>JAUYVI010000009.1 GCA_030715195.1 Dongia sedimenti | reverse complement strand
GTCCGCCTGCATTGCCTTCACGACTTCAAAAGCCATTGGTAAACTCGTGATCGTCGCAGCTTGCTGTGGCATGGGGGGGCTCCTCTTGTGTGCTTGGCAGTTCACATCTGGAGTACCCCTTCCTTGCCCTGACACAGAATCCTTTACGTCACCTTCATGCGATGCAGAGAGGACACGCGGTGCCCGTTGTGGTATGATCGCTGCGCTGTTTGAGATGGTGAATTCTGTATCGAAGATCACGGAGCAACCAACGCCGGGACGTGCTCTGCTTGCTGCGCTGCAACGCAGACCCAACGCAGACAGATCGAAAAAAATCGGCGTCGTCCGATCGAATCGGTCCTGTGCCACAAGGTTTACCCGGGGTTTACAGAACCAAGAATCGCTTTCGCTTTGCGCAGGGTGGAAAGACGTTCATCGTCAAACGCTTGAGGTGGCTTTGCACCCCTCCAAAGGGCGTAAGGCCGTAAGGGCGAGCGCTTTGTCACCTGGCCATCGCATCGGCGTCGTCGCGAGCCGGATCAAACGCCGCAAGGTTTACCCAGGGTTTACAGAACGAAAAAACGCTTCTGCCTCTCGATGAGACAGAAGCGTTTCTCGTCAACAGCTTGCCGTGGATTTGCGCCCCTGCAAGCGGCAAGGGCCGTAAACCTCCGCCGAATGGCGATGCTACTTCTTCTTCCCGTCGCTATACGCCAGCCGCACCGCGGCCTGGGGCGACAGCACCTGGAAGGTGAAGCTCTCCTCGAGATAGAGCGTCACCGTCTTCGCCGTGTGGTCGAGATAGCCGATCGAGAAATCCTCGCCGACCGTGATCTTGAAATCGCCGCCGCGCATCGAGAGCACGACGGCACCATCGACCGCCGGGGCATAGATGATCGGCCCGTCGACCAGCCGGCGGACATGCTGGATCACCGGATAGCCACCCTTCGTGGTGTCGGTGAGGCCGGTGTAGCATTGCGGCCCCAGCGCGATCGCATAGGGACCATCGACGCCCGCGTTGCGCAGGCGGGTGATCGCTTGCGCAACGGCGACCGGGTAATCCTCGTAATTGTGGGTGATGGCGATCGGCCCGCCCGGCGCCTGCTCGCAGATCCCGGCGATCTTGGCGGGGGCATAGCCGTGGAACACCGCCCCGTCCTCGGCCAGCGCGATCTGCTTGGCGGCCGCGGTCACCGGATCGAGATCCGGATTGTCCGAGCCGCGATCGACCGCATCCAGCTCCTCGCGCGACAGTTCGAACACCGCACGCAACTCGGTCAGTGGCAGGATCTTCCGGACCGCGGCGGTGACACCGGCGCGCGGCGCCGGCTCGGCCGGCTTCACCCGACCGGTCGAGACGGCGGACTTCTGCCAGCCTTTCGGACCTTCGAAATCGACCAGCTTGCGCGCGGCCAATGTGGTCTTCAGGGTTTGCTTGGCTTCCTCTTCGATCTGCTTCCAGGCTTCGGCGGAGATCGGGGCGAGGTGGCGATGCAGATGGCTCATGGTTCAGGCTCCCGTCACGATCAGGCTGCCGGTGCCGCGCAGGCTACCGATGCCGAGTGAGCTGTCGGCCGGTGTGCTGCCGCCACCGCTGTCGCCGCTCCCGGTTTCTTCGCCGCCGCCATGCTCGGCCGCGACCTCGATGTCCAGGATCGAGCCCTCGGTGAAGAGATAGGTGCGCAGGTGCTCGTCGAGCTTGGGATCGCCCCGGCGCAGCCATTCGAGCACCATCGCGGCATGTTCTTTCTCTTCGTCGCGGTTGTGGGCGAGGATCGCCGCCAACTCGGGATCGGTCGCACCCTCGACCCGCTGGTTGTACCAGTCGGCCGCCTCCAGCTCTTCCTGCAGCGAGACGTAGGCGCGGTGCTGGTCGATGGTCTTTGGATTGAGCTTGCCTTCGTCTTCATGCAGCGAGGCGCTTGAACTGGCCATGGGGTCTCCCTCTGGGTGGTGTGCCTGGAGCGATTCTAATAACCGAGGCTTTCCGGGATTGGAATAACCCGTTGGTATACCGGCGGGTTCCCTACCCCAAAGCCTTCTTGAACAAGGCCTTGGTGCGCGCCTCGGCGGTCATGGCCGAGGCTTTGTCATAATGGTCGCCGCCGGTCCGGGCAAAGGCATGGTCCTGGCCGTGATAGACGTAGATCTCTATCTCCGGCCGCGGCGCGAAATGCGCCTTGATCCGCTCGATCGCCTCGGCCGGCACGAACTGGTCCTTATCGGCGAAGTGCAGCACCATCGGGCACTTGATGTTCTTCGACTCATCGAGCGACTGGTCGATGCCGACGCCGTAATAGCAGACCGCGGCATCGACCTTCACCCGGCAGGCCGTCAGGTACGACAGCTTGCCGCCGAGGCAGAAGCCGAGCGCGCCCACCTTGCCCGAGCTCTCGGGACGCGTGCGCAGTGCCTGCGCCGCAACGCCGATATCGTCGATGCCCTTGTCGATATTGAAGCGCTTGAAGAAGTCGAAGGCCCGCTCCCAGTCCTGTGGCGTATAGCCGAGCTCGACATTGGGCTCCATGCGCCAGAACAGGTCCGGCGCCAGCACCGTGTAGCCCTCGGCCGCGTATTGGTCGGCGACTTCGCGGATATACGCGTTGATGCCGAAGATCTCCTGGCAGAGCACGATTCCCGGCCCCTTGCCCGAGGCCGCGGGCGCCAGATAGGCGCGGAAGGTGCCGCCGTCCTTTGCGGTCAAGGAGATGTACTTGCCGGCCATGTCGCCTCCTCATTTCTATTGATTTCTTGCGGATTGCTTGCGCGCGGAAGATGGCGCGCGCGGTCAATGCCGGCATGCTACAGCATCCCGCGGCGCGAGCGCAAAGCAGCCGGTTTTTTGTCAGGCTTTTCGGCCGGCTAAGCTTGCCGGGTTTCGTTCGGAACGCATTCCGCGACGATCGGATCAGGCCTCGCCGGTCAGTGATCCCTTCTGTGACTCGCGAGCACGCGTTCGATCGTCTCGATCAGAGACGCGTTTGAGAACGGTTTGTCGATGACCGCGGACGCGCCGAGATGCGTTGCTATCGACAGGTTGTCGTAGCTGCCAACCCGGCCGCCGCCGGACATCGCCACCACCGGCACGGAGGCATCGTGCTGGCGCAACGCGTTGATCAGTTCGAAGCCATCCGCATCGGGCATGTAGATGTCGGTGAGCACGAGATCCGGCGCGCGGTTCGTGACCGCATCGATCGCCGCTGCCGCGTTCTGCGCCATGACCACGCGATAGTCATAGGCTTCCAGCAGCACACGCAAGGACTGCAGAAGGTCCTGGTCGTCATCCACGACCAGGATTGTATTCGCTGCCTTCTCTAGCTCAGGCAAGTCCAGTTACCCCGCATCCCCTAAACTCGGCCGTCATGCCTTCATGCGCCGAGCGCTGCCGAAGCTTGATACAGATCAACCAAGTATTCAAGCAGGAGCGGGCGGCACGTTTGTGACAACGCACAGCCTGTCATGCAGCTTGGGAATGGGATGCTAGCGGAATCCCGGGCGCCTGGGAAAGGCCGTCAGGTCGACTCGCCTTCCAGCAGGCCGGCTATGCCCATGGGATCCGCCCGTCCGGAAGCGACGAGGCAGCCTTGGTTGAAGAATGCCACCAACACGTAGGATGCGGGCTGCCCCGTCTCGACCACCTTGGCGCCGAGCACGATCACGTGATCGGCCGCCATGTGGGTTCGCGGCGGCTCGGCATTCACGCGCTCGACCATCTGCTTGGCTTCGATTCCGTCGATATCGGCCAGCACCCGGATCGCAACTCCGGAGGATTTGTCGCGAACGACCGTCGCCCAATCCCCGGCGCTGATGCACGCCTTCCCACCGCCAGCCGCCGTTTCGGCCCATGCACTGGTTCCGATCGTTATGGCGAGCAAAGCCGAGCCCGCCGCCAGGAGCGCGCGTCCCATGAAGACCTCCACACCACTTGAGAACCGGCCGAAACCCGCTGATCACCACACAGCGGCTCAGGATCCGTCACATGGATAGAAACCGCTGAGCCGCCGCCGTGATCCCTCGGCCGATGGAAATGGAGGGGGTCCGAACCGCGAATAAAGGATCGAATCCGTGCCGACGCGAGGGAACCAAATGGCACCTGCGGGTCGGGCATTCGCCCATTGGCGACCCCGGCTGGACTTGAACCAGCGACCTACCGCTTAGAAGGCGGTTGCTCTATCCGCTGAGCTACGGGGTCGTGCCCGAATGGCGTTCTGGGCGGGATAAGCCGGTCAGTGCGTCCAGTTGCCGATCCGGTCGAAGCGGAAATTGTCGGCATAGGCCTTGGGCTGCACGCGGCGGGCCTGCGGCTCCTCGACAAGGTACGGAATACCCTCGCGCTCGGCATAAGCGACCGCCTCTTCGCGCGTGTCGAAGTTCAGGCGGAGCTGCCGGCGCGTATCGTCGGAGCTGGTCCAGCCCATCAGCGGATCGATCTCACGGCGCGAGGATGGCGCGAACTCAAGCACCCATTTCTGGGCGCCCGCGCGCCCGGATTGCATCGCATTCTTCGCCGGTATGAAAATCCGCGCCTGCATGGTCTCGATTCCGCCTTCTCGCCGTTGATCTCGCCGCTGGTCGGGGTGACTGGATTCGAACCAGCGACACCCTGCTCCCAAAGCAGGTACTCTACCAGGCTGAGCTACACCCCGGTCACCAGGACCCCAGCGGCAACCGCGCGGAAACTAAATGAAAAGGCCCCGATCCGCAAGAACGGCCCGGGAACCGCGGAAATCAGTGCAGCCGCCGCGAAGCGGAATGGGTGGGCCGGTACCCCGCCAGCGGCTTTGCGATCTCCCCCGCCATGGCCGCGAAGTCCTCGATCGGCATGGGCTTTCCGTAGAGATAGCCCTGCACCACCTCGGCGCCGGCGCTCCGCAGGAACTCGGCCTGCTCCAGCGTTTCCACGCCTTCGGCGATGATCGCCATGCCGAGACTGTGGGCCATCGCGATCGCGGCACGGACCACCGCCTGGGGGCCCTCGCCGCCCTCCAGGTCCACCACGAAGCTGCGGTCGATCTTCAGATAGTCGACCGAGAAATGCCGCAGCTGCGCCAGCGATGAATATCCCGTGCCGAAGTCGTCGATCGCCAGCTTGCAGCCCAGAGCGGACAGCGCGCGCGTGGTCTCGCTGGCCCGCTCCGGCTCGAGCGCCAGCATCGTTTCCGTCAGTTCCAGCTCAAGCCGCTCCGGCGGGAAGCCGGTGGCATCGAGCGCGCCGCGAATCGAGTCCACGAACTCGCTCTCGGCGAACTGACCGAAGGAGAGATTGACCGACAGCGTCAGGTTCTTGCTCCCGGCGTCCGGGATGGCGCCGGCGAAGTCGCGGATCGCTCGATGCAGGATGTAGAGGCCGAGCTCGCCGATCAGCCCCGTCTCCTCGGCGACCGCGATGAATTGGACGGGCGATACCATGCCGAGCTCGGGATGCTTCCAGCGGGCCAGCGCTTCGCAGCCGATCACGGCCTCGCTCTGCAGATCGATCAGCGGCTGATACAGCAGAAAGATCTGCCCCTCGCGCATTGCGGCCGGCAAGGCGGAGGCGAGCTTGGCGCGGGTTTGCGCCGCTTCCTGCAACGAGGGCGTGAAGTAGCGCAGGCTGCCGCGCGCCTCGGTCTTGGCGCGGCGCATGGCGAGTTCCGCCTTGGTGACGAGCTCGTCGGCGCTGCCCTGATCGGCAGGGAACACGCTGATGCCGATGCTGGCACCGAGCCGCACCTCTTGCGGATCCGCCTCCATTGCGTGGTTGAGTGCGGCAACGAGGCGGCGCGCAAGATTGGCGGCATCGTCGACGCTTTTGGCCATCCGCTGCAGCACCACGAACTCGTCGCCGCCGCAGCGCCCGACATTGTCGGTCGGGCGCAGGCAATCATTCAGAGTGACCGCCACGCGCTGCAGCACCTTATCGGCCGACTGGCGGCCGAGCTGATCGTTCACCACCTTGAAGTGATCGAGGCCGACATAGAGCACGGCGAAGCCCGGACCGCCGCGCTCTTGTTCCGCGATCGCGCGGTCGATGACATCGATCATGCTGGCGCGGTTGAGCAGGCCGGTCAGTTCGTCATGCTGCCGCAAATAGACCAGGCGGCTTTCGACCGACTTGCGCTCGGTGATGTCCTCGGAGATCGCGATGTATTTCTCGATCTGGCCGCCCGCCCCGACCACCGGGGTGATGACCTGGTCGATGGTGACGAGGGTTCCGTCCTTGCGCCGATTGATGAACTCGCCGGTGAAGGAGCGTCCCTCCGAGATGGTTTCCCAGAGCCGCCGGTAGAACGACTCGTCCAGTTCACCCGAACGCAGGAAGCGAAGATCCTGCCCCGCCATCTCGTCCAGCTTATACCCGGTAATCCGCTCGAAGGCGGGATTGGCCCATTCCACCCGACCCTCGGGATCCGTGATGACGATTCCGTTGACCGCGCTCTGCAGCACGCGGGACTGGATCTCGAGCTTGCGCGCCTGCCGGATCCGCAGCACCAGCCGCCAGGCCTCCGCCCCGATGATCTGCAGGCTGGCGCGGTCGTCCGCGTCGTATTCGGTTGCCCTTCCCGCCACGGTCAGACGCGCGACGATCTGGCCGTTTTCGCGAACTTCGCTTTCGAGCCGCAATTCGTTCGCGCGCTGGGGATGATCGCTCGGGCCGAAGCGATAGGTCGCTTCGGCCTTGCCCTTGTCGTCGAAAACGTGAAGCACGCCGCACGCACTGTCGGTGATGGCGGCCGCGTGCTGGGCCGCGCAAGCGAAGACGGCGGATTCGGAGCCGGAATCCCCGATCGACATCAGGTCCAATTGCGCGAGATTGCGCCGGTTGTTGCGCTCGAGCGCAATCTGCGAGACCTTGAGCTCGGTCACATCGAGATGCGAGCCGATGATCTGGCGCGGCAATCCGGTCGGTTCGATTTCCGTGACCTCGGCGATCGATGAGACCCAGATCCAGCCGCCCCTGCCGTTGTCCAAGCGGTGCTCCATCCGGTAGCGCCCGATGCGGCCGCCGATGAACTCCTGCATCGCACGCAGCGTCGCCTCGCGCTCGGCGGGATGGACGCGTTCCGCCCAGAGATCGAGACTCTCCGTATAGACGACCGGACCGAGGCCGAGCTGCCAGGCATAGATGTCGTTGTAGGTGATGGTCCGCTTGGATACGTCGATCTCGAACAGCCCGAGTTGCGCGGTGCGCGTCACCAGCGCCAGCCGCGCTTCGCTCTGGCTGAGTGCGTGTTCCTTGGCGAAGAGATCGGTGACGTCCAGCACGAACAGGTCGAGACAGCGCGCGGCATCGGTGACCCCGCTCAACAGGTAGACGCGGTCGTCGAACTCGAAGCGGCGCTCGGTGCGGCCGACACCACGCAAGGCGCGCAGCGCATCTTGCCACCGCGACCAAAGCGCCGGATCGGCGCCGATCTTGCCGAGCAGCGCATTTGCTGCGGGATTGGCATAGCGCACGTCGCCGGAAGCCGCGATGCGCAGGATCGGATGCGGGTTTCCTTCCGGCACTCCGGCGAGTTGAAGCAGCTCGGCGTGCTGCAGGGCGCGGCGGCGCGCCCGCTTCAGCATCAGAGCGAGCACAACCGCGGCGACCAAGGCCGCAGTGGCAAGAGCGGTGAACGTGAACGCCGTAAGCAGCCCGCTCCGCCCATCGGAAGCCATGGCAGGGGATTCGGAAAGCAGCACGGCGAAGCTGCCCATGAATCCGAAACTCGTCGCTAGAACGAGTATTCGCTCCAACAGGCGCATCGAACCGGTCTGACCTCCCCGAGATCGTTAATGATCATATTCCTACCATTCTCCGTAGAAACACAAGACTCTGATCCCACCCCTCGTGATATGGCGCCCGAGTGGCTAAGGATCCCTTTAAGATCTTGGTAAAGGAATCATGAAGTTTCAAAGCATTGCCGGTCGATAGACGCCTGCTTGACCATATCATAAGCTTGCTTATATTATGGGCCCGCAACGATTGGACATGCCGCAGAGATGCTTCAGATCACCTTCGGTTTCCTCCTGCACGACACCGCGCGCCTGATGCGCCGCGATTTCGAGCGTCGCTCAAAAGGGACCGGCCTTACGCGCGCCCAATGGGCGGTCCTGGCCTATGTCGCGCGCAACGAAGGTTCCAGCCAGGCGGCACTCGCCGACATGCTCGACATCGAGCCGATCACCCTGGTCCGCCTGCTGGACAAGCTGGAAGCGGCCGGTCTGGTCGAACGGCGGCCGGATCCCACCGATCGCCGGGTGCGCCGTCTCCATCTCACCGAAGCGACCGGCCCGCTGCTGGTGCAACTCCAGGATCTCGCCGCCGAAGCGCGCGAATCCGCCCTGGCCGGCCTGACCGACGCGGAACGCCAGCAATTGACGGACCTTCTGATGAAGGTGCGGGCCAATCTTTCGGGCCGCGAGCTCGGCGGAAAACCTTCCGATAACGACGATTCAACACCCAGCGTAAGAACAGCCAACCATGCCTGATTCAGGTTCCGCGCCCGACGCCGCCGCTCCCGGCGGCGCACCGCATACCATCGCTCCCGGCGACGACGGCGTCAGCCGCGCTTTTCGCAAGCGCCGCCGTTGGCGCCGCCTGCTGCTGGTGCTCGGCCCGATCGCGGTGATCGCGGTCTCGGGCTATGTCTACCTGACCGGCGGCCGTTTCCAGGGCACCGACAACGCCTACATCAAGGCGCATATGACCTCGATCGCCCCGGAGATCTCCGGTCGGGTGGCGGAGGTGCCGGTGCACGAGAACCAGGTCGTGAAGCAGGGCGAGATCCTGCTGCAGATCGATCAGGAGCCGCTGAAGATCGCCCTCGCCGGCGCCCAGGCCGAGCTGGCCAGCGCGCGCAACGACATCGAGGCGCAGAAGGCCGCCTATCGCCAGCGCCAGTCCGACCTGCAGATGGCGAACGACAATGTCGGCCTCGCCAAGCGCGAATATGCGCGGCGCGAGAAGCTGTTCAACGCCAAGACCATTTCCGAATCCGATTACGACGAGGCCCGCAATTCCTACAGTGTTGCGCAAGCGCAGGTCTCCGGCGTGAAGCAGGACATCCAGCGCATCCTCTCCGACTTGAACGGCAATCCCGAGATCGCGCCGGAAGACCATCCCAAGGTCCAGGCTGCGCAAGCCAAGGTCGATCAGGCCGAACTCGATCTCCGGCGCGCGACGATCGCCGCGCCGGGGAACGGCATTGTCAGCCAGATCGACAACATCCGTCCCGGTACCTATCTCACCGCCGGCCGTCCCGCCTTCAGCCTGGTCTCGAACAACGACCTCTGGATCGACGCCAACCTGAAGGAGACCGACCTCACCTATGTGAAGGCGGGCCAGGAGGCGCATGTCAGCGTCGACACCTATCCCGATGTCGATTTTGTCGCCGAAGTGCAGAGCGTCGGCGCCGCGACGGGCTCGGAGTTCAGCGCCCTCCCCGCCCAGAACGCGACCGGCAACTGGGTGAAGGTGGTGCAGCGCATCCCGGTGCGCCTGAAACTGGAGCCCAAGCCGGACCAGCCCCAGCTCCGCGCCGGTATGAGCGTCGAGGTCGAAATCGACACCGGGCATACCCGCTCGCTGCCGAGCCTGATCCACTCCGCGATGGCCTGGATCGACGCCGAGAAGTAAGGCGCAGTCGATGTCCGGCAGCACCAAGGCGCCCGCCGCGCCTTTTCTGATCACCTGCTCGATCATGCTGGCGACGATTATGCAGGCGCTGGACACCACCATCGCCAACGTCGCGCTGCCGCATATGCAGGGCTCGCTCTCGGCGACCCAGGATCAGGTCGCCTGGGTGCTGACCTCCTACATCGTCGCCGCGGCGATCATGACGCCGCCCACCGGCTTTCTCTCGGCGAAGCTCGGCCGGAAACGACTGTTCGTCTGGTCGGTGGTCGGCTTCACGATCGCCTCCATGCTCTGCGGCATCGCCGGCACCCTGGAGCAGATGGTGCTGTTCCGCCTGCTGCAAGGCGTGTTCGGCGCGGCTTTGGTGCCGCTCTCGCAATCGGTGCTGCTCGACACCTATCCCAAGGAGAAACACGGCGCTGCCATGGCGATGTGGGGGGTCGGCGTCATGGTCGGCCCGATCCTAGGCCCGACGCTCGGCGGCTGGCTCACGGAATACTACAACTGGCGCTGGGTCTTCTTCATCAACCTGCCCTTCGGCATTCTGGCGCTCATGGGCATCCTCGCCTTCGTGCCCGAGACCGAGAAGGACAACAAGCCGATCGACTTCTTCGGCTTCGCCCTGCTCGGCCTCGCGATCGGATCGCTGCAGATGATGCTCGACCGCGGCGAGCTGCTCGACTGGTTTTCCTCAACCGAGATCGTGGTCGAGGCGGTGCTCGCCGGACTCGCGTTTTATATGTTCGTGGTGCACATGCTGACCCATCCGCACCCGTTCATCACGCCGCGGCTGTTCAAGGACCGGAATCTCGTCACCGGCCTCTGCTTCATCTTCCTGGTCGGCATCGTCCTGCTGGCCACCATGGCATTGCTGCCGCCCTTCCTGCAGAATCTCAAAGGCTATCCGGTCATCACGGTCGGCTTCGTGCTGGCGCCGCGCGGCATCGGCACCATGATCGCCATGATGCTGGTCGGCCGGATGGTGGGCAAGGTCGACACCCGCTTGCTGATCCTCGGCGGGCTGCTGGCAACCGCCTACTCGCTCTGGCAGATGGTCGGATTCAATCTCGACACCGATCAATACAGCATCGTCGAAAGCGGCGTCATTCAGGGCCTGGGTCTCGGCTTCATCTTCGTGCCGCTGAGCACGATCACCTTCTCCACCCTCGAGCCGAAGCTCCGCACGGAGGCGGCGGGACTGTTCAGCCTGTTGCGCAACATCGGCAGCTCGATCGGTATCTCGGTGGTGACCGCCATGCTCTCCGAGAACACGCAGATCAACCACGCCGACATCGCCCAGCACGTCTCGCCCTATAACCCGATGATGCAAGACGGCTGGATTCCGCAAGCCTGGTCGCTCGAGACCGCGCGCGGCCTGGCCCTGCTGAACGGCGAGGTCACGCGCCAAGCGGCGACCATCGCCTATCTGAACGATTTCCAGTTCATGATGTGGGTGACCTTGGCCGCGGTCCCGCTGCTGATCTTCCTCCGCCGCCCCGCGCGGTCGGCGGGCGGGCCGCCCGCCGCCGCAGTCGTAGCCGATTAGGCGACTTCGGGCATCTTGTCGATCAGCTTGTCGAGCGTGATGGGATAGTCGCGCACCCGGATCCCGGTCGCGTTGTAGATTGCATTGGCGACCGCCGCACCGACCCCGCAGATGCCCAGTTCTCCAACACCCTTCGCCTTCATCGGCGAGGAGATCGGATCGGCCTCGGGCAGGAAGATGACTTCCTGATGCGGAATGTCGGCATGGACCGGCACCTCGTAGCCCGCCAGGTCATGGTTCACGAAGAAGCCGCGCTTCTTGTCGATCGCCAACTCTTCCATCAGTGCTGCTCCGACGCCCATGGTCATCGCGCCGATCACCTGACTGCGCGCCGATTTCGGATTGAGGATGCGGCCCGCGGCGCAGACCGCCAGCATCCGCCGCACGCGAATCTCCGCCGTGGCGATATCGACACCGACCTCGACGAAATGGCCGCCGAAGGTGGACTGCTGGTACTTCTTGTCGAGGTCGCCGAATTCGATCGCGTCCTCAGCCGTCAGCTCGCCATCGACAGCCGCCTGAGCCAAAGGCACGCTGCGATTGCCGGCGGTGACCTGCCCGTCGGCAAACTGGAGATTCTCCGTATTGAAACCAAGCTTCTGGGCCACGGATTCCCGCAGCTTCACGCAGGCAGCATAGACGCCCGACGTCGCATTGTTGGCACCCCATTGTCCGCCCGAACCGCAGGAGACCGGGAAGCGCGAGTCGCCGAGCTTCACCTTCACCTGTTCGAGGGGCACGCCCATCATCTCCGCCGCGGTCTGGGCGATGATCGTGTAGGTACCGGTGCCGATATCGGTCATGTCGGTCTCGACCGTCACAAAGCCCTTGCGATCAAGCCTCACCCGCGCCGCCGATTTCGTCAGCAGATTGTTACGGAACGCGGCGGCGACGCCCATGCCGATCAGCCACTGGCCCTCGCGCGCCTGCCCCGGCGTGGCATTGCGCTTGCTCCAGCCGAAGCGCTCGGCACCTTGCTGCAGGCATTGGACCAACTGCCGCTGAGAAAACGGCCGTTTCGGATCTTCAGGATCGACCTGAGTGTCGTTGCGGATCCGGAACTCGACCGGATCGAGATTGAGCTTCTCCGCCATCTCGTCGATCGCGATCTCCAGCGCCATCAGACCCGGCGCCTCGCCCGGCGCCCGCATCGCATTGCCTTCGGGAAGATCGAGCACGGCGAGCCGCATCGCCGTCATCCGGTTCGCGCCGGCATAGAGCAGCCGCGTCTGGCCGACGGCCGTTTCCGGCCCGCCGCCCGGCAAGTCGCCCGACCAGCTCTCATGGGCGATTGCCGTGATCTTACCGTCCACGCCGGAGCCGATGCGGACGCGCTGGATGGTGGCCGGCCGGTGCGTCGTGTTGTTCATCATCAGCGGCCGCGTGAGCGTGACCTTGACCGGCCGCCTGGCCGCCCTGGCACCCAAGGCCGCGAGCACGGCATCGGCGCGCACGAACAGCTTGCCGCCGAACCCACCACCGATGAAGGGCGAGGTCAAGACCACCTTTTCCTTCGGGATGCCGAGAGTCTTCGCCACATCGCCCGCGCTCCAGGCGATCATCTGGTTCGAGGTCCAAAGCGAGAGTTGATCGCCCTTCCACGCCGCGATCGAGGCGTGCGGCTCCATCATCGCATGCGATTGGTCGGGTGTCGTATAGGTCTCCTCGAGCTTTACCGGCGCCGCGGCAAAGGCGCCGGTGAAATCGCCGACCGCCGTATCGGCCGGGCCGCCGAACTTCGGCTCGGGCTTGGTCGCACCGTCCCGCGCCGCGGCCAGATCGAAGGCGCCCTTGCCCTCGGCATAGTCGATCCGCACCAGCTGCGCCGCCGCGCGCGCCTGCTCGAAAGTCTCCGCCACTACCAAGGCGACCGCTTGGTGATAGTGGTCGATCTGCGGCCCGCCCAACAGCTTCGCGGTGTTGAAGTTGCCCTTACCGAGCTTGCCGGCATTCTCCGCCGTGACGATGGCAAGCACGCCTGGCGCCGCCTTGGCCTTGGCGAGGTCCATCGACGCGATCCGCCCTTTGGCGATGGCAGCGCCGATCACGTAACCATAGGCCTGGTTCCCAACGACGTCGTGCCGCTCATAGGCATAGGGCGCGCGCCCGGTGGTCTTGTAACGACCGTCAATGCGGTCGGTCGGCTTGCCGATGACCTTCAGCTGGTCGATCGGATTGGGGCCGGCTGGCTTGTCGAATTTCATGGTCTCACCCCTTCGCTTCGGCCAGGACGGCGCCAATCGAGCGCTCGGCCAGGGTCAGCTTGAACTGATTCTGCTCGGTCGGGCGCGCATCGGCAAACAACGCCGCGGCAACGGACTTGGCGCCCTTCGGCAGATCCGCCTCCGCCGCCTCGATACGCCAGGGCTTATGGGCAACCCCGCCGACGGCGACGCGTCCGGTTCCATCCGGCTGCACGATCGCCGCCACGGAGACCAGGGCGAACGCGTAGGAGGCACGATCGCGCACCTTGCGATAGATCTGTTTGCCGCCAACCGGCTTTGGCAGGATGACCGCGGTGATCAGCTCGCCCCTTTCGAGCGCGGTCTCAATGTGTGGCGTATCGCCCGGCAGTTTGTGGAAATCTGCAATCGGGATACTGCGGGTCTTGCCGTCCGGGCGCACCGTCTCGACCGTGACATCGAGCGCCCGCATTGCCACCGCCATGTCGCTGGGGTGCGTCGCGATGCAGGCATCGCTGCCGCCGACCACGGCATGCTGGCGGCTGAAGCCGCCCAGGGCCGAGCAGCCGCTGCCGGGTTCTCGCTTATTGCAGGGCTGGTTGGTGTCATAGAAATACGGGCACCGCGTCCGCTGCAACAGATTGCCGGCCGTCGTCGCCTTGTTGCGCAACTGCCCGGACGCCCCCGCGAGCAGCGCCCGCGACAGCACGCCGTAGTCGCGCCGCACCCGCTGATCCGCGGCGAGATCGGTGTTGCGCACCAGCGCGCCGACGCGGAGCCCGCCTTCTTCGGTCTCCTCGATCGTGTCGAGGCCGAGACCGTTGATGTCGATCAGATGCGCCGGCGCCTCGATCTGCAGCTTCATCAGGTCCAACAGGTTGGTGCCGCCGGCGATGAATTTCGCTCCCTCGACCCGTGCCGCCGCCGCGGCTTCGGCGGGCGTGCGCGCGCGCTCATAGGTAAAGGCCTTCATGCCGGCCTCCTGGCGATTTCGGTGATCGCCTCGACGATGTTGGAATAGGCACCGCAGCGACAGATATTGCCGCTCATGCGCTCGCGGAGCTCGATCTCGCTCACCTGGACCGGTGCCGTCAGGTCCTGGGTCACGTGACTCGGGATACCCGCCTTGATCTCATCGAGCACGGCGACGGCCGAACAAATCTGTCCGGGGGTACAGTAGCCGCATTGATAGCCGTCGTGCTTCACGAAGGCCGCCTGCATCGCATGCATATCGTCCGGCGAACCCAGACCTTCAACCGTGGTGACGCTGTCGCCGTCATGCATGACGGCGAGGGTCAGGCAGGCGTTGATCCGCCGCCCGTCCACGATCACCGTGCAGGCACCGCACTGCCCGTGATCGCAGCCCTTCTTGGTGCCGGTCAGTTGCAGATGCTCGCGCAGCGCGTCGAGCAGGCTGGTCCGCGTATCCAATTCAAGCGCATGCTGAACGCCGTTCACGTTGAGGGTGACTTCTCCAACACGGGCTGCTCCGCGCTGCTGGAAGTATCTGCTTCCGCGCGGAACGGCACGGCAGAAACAGCGGTCGAAGCGGCGGCGACGAGCATGACGTCGCGCCGAGAAAGCTCGAAATGGCTGGGGTCCTGCATGGCGCATTCCCTTGCTGTGTGATGAGAAGAAGACGCCGATGCGTCATCAGCGGCGGGCACGAAGCCCGCACCTGTTAATACCTATGAACGCAGATTGGCCCGCAGAGTTGCGGCATGCGCGAATTTGTTTCGAGATGCGCGATCAGTGGCCAAGCGGCTTACGCGTTGCTGGCATTCTTACGTGCCGCGCACCGCATCGATGAACGCCCGCAAGGCCGGCGCCATCTGCCGCTGCTGCGGATAGCAGAGGAACATCCCGGGAAACGGGGCCGACCAGTCCTGCAGCAGCGGCACCAGGCGTCCGGCCGCGATGTGATCGGCGACCGTGTCCTCGACCGGAAAGCCGATACCGATGCCCTGCAGGCAGGCGCGTAGCGCCATCTCTTTGTCGCTGACGATCAGCGGCCCGTCCACCGTGACCGAGAACCAACTGCCCTTCTCGAAGAACTCCCAGGCATAGGGCGTCGTGTGCCCGGTCCAGCGCCAGCGGATGCAGCGGTGGTTCACCAGGTCGCGCGGGTGCTCGGGCTTGCCGTGCCGCGCCAGATAGTCCGGGGCCGCCACCGCGATCTGCCGGAGATCCGGCCCCAGACGCACCGCGACGAGGTCGCGCTCGATCACTTCGCCGATGCGCAGCGCCGCGTCGAAGCCCCCGGCGACGACATCGACCACTTCGTCATCCAAGGTGATGTCGAGCACCACGTCGGGATAACGCGCCGCAAAGCCCGGCAGGATCGGATCCAGATAGGACCGCGCCGCCGAACGGAAGGCGTGCACGCGGACCGTGCCGGACGGGCGCTCGCGCGTCCGGCGCACCTGGCCGATCGCCGCACCCAGCTCGGAGACCGCGGGCCGCACCCGCTGGAACAGGGTCGCTCCGGCCTCGGTCAGTGCCACGCTGCGCGTCGTGCGGTGGAGCAGCCGTACCCCGACCCGTTCCTCGAAGCCGCGCACCAGCTGGCTCAAGGCCGAGGGCGAGACGCCCAGCACCTCGGCCGCGCGGCTGAAGCTCAGATGCT
Source organism: Dongia sedimenti (assembly GCA_030715195.1). Classification (GTDB taxonomy): domain Bacteria; phylum Pseudomonadota; class Alphaproteobacteria; order Dongiales; family Dongiaceae; genus Dongia; species Dongia sedimenti. The sequence goes on along the minus strand of JAUYVI010000009.1, from coordinate 206,075 downwards.
CGCCCACCGCCACGAAGGCGCGGAGCTGGTTGTAATCGCTGCCCGAAAGCAAGGAATCCATGGCCCCGAGATATAGATTGCTTAGCTGAGCTTACAAGCCCTGTGAGAACCGCGCCCATTCTGAATGCCGTCCCGGAGAATATCTCTTCGGGCACCACGCAACCCCTCAAGGAATCCTCCCATGAAGACCTGGTTCATCACTGGCATCTCGCGCGGCCTCGGCCTCGCGCTGGCCAAGGCCGCTTTGGCCGAGGGCGACGCCGTCATCGGCACCGTGCGCAGCGGCACGCCCGACCTCGAGGCCGCGCCCGGCAAGCTCACCGTCATCACCGTGGATGTCGCCGATGGCGCCGCCGCCGAGGCTGCCGTGAAACAGGCCTTCGCCCAGGCGGGCAAGATCGACGTCATTGTCAACAATGCCGGCTACGGCCTGCTCGGCGCGACGGAGAAGGCGACGGATGATCAGCTCACGCACATCTTCGCGGTCGATGTCTTCGCGCCGTTCCGCATCATCCGCACCGCCCTGCCCTATCTCCGAGCGCAGGGTTCCGGCCATATCGTCAACATCACCTCGGTTGCCGGCCGCGCCCCGGCCGCCGGCTACAGCCTCTATGCGGCGGTCAAATTTGCCCTTGAGGGCCTCTCGGCCAGCCTGGCCCAGGAGCTGGCGCCGTTCGGCATCAAGGTGACGGCGGTGGCGCCCGGCGCCTTCCGCACCGATTTCCTCTCGGCGCATTCCATTCGCAAGAGCGACGCCGACGGCGCCTATGCTGAAAGCATCGGCCGCATCACCGCCGCTTTCGACGCCAATGACGGCAAGCAGATCGGCGATCCCGAGCGCGGCGCCCGCGCCATCATCGCCGCGGTCGATGCCGACACCCCGCCCGTGCACCTGCTGCTCGGCAGCGACGCCTTGCGGCGCGCGCGCGAGAAGCTCGATACCGTCATCGAGGAGATCGATCGCTGGGAGGATGTCACCCGCAGCACCGATTTCCCCGCGGCCGTCGCTTGAAGGAGACCGGCATGCAGCAACCGCCCCATCCCTATCTCGGCATGTGGGTCACCGGCGACGGAAGGATCCGCCAGGAGCTCCTGCCCAACGGCCGCTATGACGAAGCACGCGGCACGCGGAAGAGCGCCTATCAGGGCCGCTACGAAGTCCGCGGCAACCACATCGACTATTGGGACGACACCGGCTTCACCGCCGATGGCGTCTTCGTCAGCGAGGACGAGCTCCACCACGGCGGCATGATCTTCTTCCGCGAGCGGCGCTAGATCCGTGGACGGGCCTTCGCGGTGTCAGGCCGCCACGGAGGCCCGCGTCGGATGCTCGATCCGCGGCTCCGCGCTGCCCAGCTCATTCAGCAGCCAGGCGCGGAACGCCTTCACCGCCGCGCGGTCGCCCTTCTCCGAGGGATAGACCAAGTAGTAGGCGAAGGGCTCGCTGAGCTCGGCGGTGTCGAGGCGCACCAGGCGTCCGCTGGCGAGGTCGCCTTCCACCAGAACCGCCGGAGCGAGTGCCACGCCCAGACCGGCAGCGGCCGCTTCGATCGCCAGCACCGTCTGATTGAAGCGCGGGCCCTTGCGCCAATCGACGCCCTCGATCGCCGCCGCGCGCAGCCACATCTTCCAGCCCGGCAGCGCATCGTTCCGGTCGGCGCTGTCGTCGTGAAGCAGGTTCACCTCGTTCAGGAAATCGACGGTCGGCCGCTTCTTCTGCGCCTTCAGCAGTGCGGGGCTGCAGACCGGAAACACCATTTCGCGCATCAGCAGCTCGGTCACCAGATCCGGATAGCCGCCGCTGCCGTAGCGGATGCCGAGATCGGCCTCGCCGCGCTCGAAATCGGCGAGCTCGACGGTCGCCTTGATGCTGACTTCGATCTCCGGATGCGCGGCGAGAAAACGGTTCAAGCGCGGCAGCAGCCATTTCGCGGCGAAGGACGGCGCCGCCGAGACGGTGAGCATGGCCCCGCTCTCTTCGGATTCGCCGAGGCTGGCGAAGGTGGCGCGCAGCCGGTCGAAGGCGGAATTGACGTCGGGCAGGACGCGCGCGCCCGCCGCGGTGAGCGCCAAGCCCTTCGGCGTGCGCTCGAACAGCTTCAGCCCGAGCTCGTCCTCGAGCTGGCGGATCTGCAGGCTCACCGCCGATGCGGTCACATGGAGTTCACTCGCGGCCTTGACGAAGCTGCCGTGGCGGGCCGCCGCCCAGAACACTTTCAGCGCATTCAAGGAGGGGAGACGCTGGGTTCGTGTCGCCATTTGAATGACCTCATCCCTATTTCACACAGAAGGTGCCGTGGTTTAAGCCTTCTTACTCTATCAGCCTAGTCGTGATTATGCGGAGCGGTCAAGGGCGATGCGATCCGGGAATACGGGTATGAGGACGGTCTGTGGGACCGAAGGCCCCTAACCCTGACGGCTTCGGCCATTTATTGGCCCAGAAATCGCCATCAAGACATTGTTTTATATAGTTATTCTCGATTTGACCTGCGCAAGGCAGATTTCGATTCTGTCGGGGTTGACGCCAGAGAGCTCCGACCAAACGACGGCAATATACCACTTTTGTTCCAATCCAGCAACGCCGGGTAGAACCGGCTTGCCGCGGTGATTACATGCCCCAGCGCAAAGCGGCGGTGTGGACCGGCGAGTCCCAGAGCTTGGCCAGCTTGTCATCCACCAGCGACACGGTCAGCGAGCAGCCGGCCATCTCCAGCGAGGTGACGTACGACCCGACCAGAGTCCGGATCGGCTTCACGCCCCGCCCCGCCAGGATCTTGTTGGCGGCATTGCACATCAGGTAGAGCTCCATCGAGGGCGTGCCGCCGAAGCCGTTCACCAGCAGGATCGCCTCCGACCCGCTCTTCGGCGCCAGGTCGTCGAGGATGGCGCCCATCATCTCGGCGGCGATTGCATCGGCCGATTCCAGCTTCACCCGACGCCGCCCGGGCTCGCCGTGGATGCCGACGCCCATTTCCATCTCGTCCTCGGCGAGCTGGAAGGTGGGCTTGCCCGCCGCCGGCACGGTGCAGCTGGTGAGTGCCACACCCATCGAGCGGGTCCGCGCATTCACGTCCTTGCCGAGGGCCTGCGCCTCGTCAAGCGCGGCGCCCTGCTCCGCCGCGGCGCCGACAATGCGTTCCACGATCATCGTGCCGGCGACGCCGCGCCGGCCGATCGAATAGGTGGACTTCTCGACCGCGACGTCGTCATCGACCACGACGAGCTTGACCGGCGTCTCGGTCATGTCGGCCGCCATCTCGAAGTTCATCACGTCGCCTTCATAGTTCTTCACGATGAAGAGCGTGCCCTTGCCCTGGTCGATCGCGGCGACAGCGGCCGCCATCTGGTCCGGCGTCGGCGAGGTGAAGACCTGGCCCGGACAGGCGGCGTCCAGCATGCCATGCCCGACGAAGCCGGCATGCAGCGGCTCATGCCCCGAGCCCCCACCGGAGAGCAGCGCCACCTTGCCGGGCTTCAGAGTCTTCCGCCGCACGAACAGCCGGTCGGTGCCGAGCGTCACGATATCCGCATGGGCCGCGGCAAAGCCGTCCAGACTCTCGGCCAGCACGGTGTCGACGGCATTGATGAGTTTCTTCATTGGATCCTCCCCTTCAATCTTCGGTCAGCTTGCCGATCCGCGTCGCGATATCCGCCAGCAGCCGGTCCAGCGCATGGTTCTTGGCGTCGTCCTCGAGATCCGGCACATAGACCGTGACCGGCCGCAGCCGATGATCCTTGCGGTGCCTGGTCCGCTCCAGCTTCCCCGGATGGGCGCGACCATAGGCTTCGAGGAAGGCTTTGCGTTCATTCGCCGGGAACAGGCAGATCTCGAAGATGATCTCCAGATGCGGCACCGGGATCGGCGTTGAATAACTCGGATTGGCGATCTGGGAGACGAAACTGCGGTTCTTGCCCAGCGCCACGGCCAAGCGCTGCCGCGTGCCCGACGGCCGGTTCTCCAGCACGCGCGCGAGCACGCGCTTGTATTCAGCAACCGCGTTGATCTCGCGCTCCTCGGTCGCCGCCACCGCTCAGCTCCTCAGATCGATGCCGGCGATGGCCGCCTTGACCCGCCCGACCGCGGCCGGCGCGGCCGACAGCTTGCGCAGGCCGCAGCGCAGGAGATGGGGTACCAGAGCGGGATCGGAAGCGGCATCGCCGCAAAGACTGACCTCGATGCCCCGCGCGGCACCCTGTGCCGCCACGCGCGTGATCAGCGCCAGCACCGCCGGATTGCCCGTATCGGCCAGATGGGCCACCGAGTTGAGATCGCGCGCCGCCGCCATGACGTATTGCGTGAGATCATTCGAGCCGATCGAAAAGAAATCCGCCGCGAAGCGCTCCGGCGTCACCGCCACGCTCGGCACCTCCACCATGATGCCCAGCGGCGGGCGCCTATGGGCGATGCCCGCCTGCGCCAGCTCGACGACGACCGCATCGAGATGCGCGCGCGCCTCGGCGAGCTCCGCCGGCACCGTCACCATCGGCAGCATGATCTTCAACTCACCCGCCACCGCCGCGCGGCAAAGGGCGCGCAGCTGGGTGCGGAACACCTCCGGCCGCTTCAGCGAGAGGCGCAAGCCACGCAGTCCGAGGAAGGGGTTGCTCTCCTCGATCGTCAGGCCCGGGATCGGCTTGTCGCCGCCGGCATCGAGGGTGCGCACGATCACCGGCCGGCCCGCCGCCCAGTCCAGGATGCGCTTATAGGCGCCGTGCTGCTGCTCTTCGTCGGGCAATCCATGGTGCCCATGGAACAGCAGCTCGGTGCGCACCAGGCCGATGCCGTCGCAGATCGCCGGATCGATCTCCGCGAGCTCATCGGGTGAAGCAACGTTGATGTAGATGGCGACCGCGCTGCCGTCGCCGGTGACCGCGGGCCGCTTCAGGAAGTGCTGTGCCTCGGCGGCAAGACGCTTGTCGTCGGCGACCCGCGTGCGCGCGGCCTGGTGCGATTCCGCCTCGGGATCGAGGATGATCACGCCCGCCGCGCCATCGACGATCGCCGGCGCGCCCGGCTTCAGCTTGGCCGTATCGAAATCGACGCCGACCACCATCGGCACATGCCGCGCCCGGGCCAGCATGGCGACATGGCTGGACGGGCTGCCCTTGGAGAGCACGATCGCGCCGCCGCTCTTCCAATCGTGGCTGAGGAAGCGCGAGGGCGTGATGTCTTCGGCGGCGATGACCGCGCCGCCCGGCAGCGCCTGGACCTGCGCGCCGGAGAGATGCTGCAGCACGCGGTCGCGGATGTCCGCAAGATCGCTGACCCGCGCGCGGAAGTATTCGTCGTCGGAGGCGGCATAGTCGGCGATCTGCGCATCCAGCGCGTTGCGCCAGGCGAGATCGGCCGCGACACCGCCGGCGATCTCGGCACGCGCCGGCGCCGCCAGCTCTTCATCCTCCAGCATCGCCACCTGGAAGCTCAGGATATCCGCGGCCTCGCCTTCCGCCTGGCCGATCAGTTCCGCCAGCTCCGCCTTGGCGACCTCGATCGCGTCGCCAAGCGCCGTGTCTTCCTGTTCCGGGGTTCCGGTGCCGCGCCTTCCGGCGATCGCGGTTTCGAGGACGAAGAGCGTGCCGATCGCAACGCCCGGAGAGGCGCTCCGGCCGATGCAGCGGGTCTCACCCATCCGCTTGCGCGCCGGCCGTCTCGGCCTCGGCGCCCTCGTCGAAATCGCGATCGACGAGAGCGACCAGCGCCGCCAACACCTCTGCGGCCTTGTCGCCTTCAGCCCGGAAGTGGAGTGTGCTGCCCTTCGGTGCCTTCATCGCCATCACCTTGACGACGCTCTTGGCGTCGATCCACGGACCCTCGGACTTCACCGCGATCTCGATCTTGGCGGCAAAGGTCTTGGCCAGCTTGGTGAGCTTCAGGGTCGGCCGCGCGTGGAGCCCGGCGGCGTGCGTCAGAAGCGTGCTGGCGGTGGCCTCCGTGGTCCCTAGGGTCATTGCGGCGACAGCTCCTCGGCGATCTTTTTCACCAGAGCGAGCGGCGCGCCACTCGCGGCTTCGGCAGCCGCGATGACCGCACCCTCGACAATGGGTGCGTTGCAAACCACGACCTTGCCCTGCCGCTCCTGATCTAGCATCTCCACGGCCATTTCGCTATTGGTCTCGGCCCCGCCGAGATCGACCAGGATCGCCACGCCGGCCTCGGACCAGGCCCGATCGATCGCCTCCATGATCGCCGGCACGCTGGTGCCCAGACCCCCGTCGGGGTTCCCGCCGGTCCAGGCGACCGGCACTTCCGGGCCGACCATCTGCCGCACCATGTCGGCGGCGCCTTCCGCGACCTTGGGCGAATGGGAGACGATGACGATGCCGACATTCGCGCTCATGCTTTCACACTCTCCAGACAATCGATCACCGCGGAAATCATCAGCGCCGACGAACAAGCGCCAGGATCCATATGCCCGATCGAGCGCTCGCCGAGGAATGAGGCGCGGCCGCGGATCGCCTTCATGTTGACGGTCGCCTCGGCCGCTTCGGTTGCGACCCGCTTGATCCGGTCGCCGAGCAGCGGATCCGGCGACGCCGCGGCCAGCGCATCGCGCACCGGCCCCAGCACATCCAGCATGGTCTTCTGCCCGACATCGGACTTGCCACGCGCCTTGACCGCCGCGAAGGCCGCATCGAAAGCCGTCGCAAACTCGGCGAGGCCCGGCTCCGCCGGCAGTTCCTTGCCGAGGGTCAGGAACAGGGATCCATAGAGCGGCCCGGAAGCGCCGCCGACCTTCATCACCAGATGCGTGCCGATGGCCTTCACCGCATCGGGCAGCGGCTTGCGCGACAGCCCGTCAAGGTCGGCCAGCACGGCCTCGAAGCCGCGCTTCATGTTGAGGCCGTGGTCGCCGTCGCCGATCGCCTGGTCGAGCGCGGTCAGCCGTTCGGTCTCGGCGATCACCGTATTCGCCAGCGTCTCGATCAGTCGCTTGAGCTGTTCGGAAGTCAAAGCCACCATCACCTTACGCCTTGGCCCAACCGTCGCGGATCACGGTGAAGCCTTCCTGATAAACCTGTTTCGGATCGGGAAAGAAGTCGCGCCAGACCTTGGTCGCCGCCGCCAGCTCCACCAGCCCGCGCCCGAACGCCTCGATGGTGAGCCAGCCGTCATACTGGATCCCCTTCAGCGCCTTGAACACGGCGGCGAAGTCAATATGACCGCGCCCCGGCGTGCCGCGGTCGTTCTCGGAGATATGGACATGGTCGATCGCCTTCGCGTGCCTGGCGATGGCACCGATCGGGTCCTTCTCCTCGATGTTGACGTGGAAGGTGTCGTACATGCCGCGGATGAAGGGATGATTGACACGCTCAACGTGGGCCTGAAGATCCGCCATCGTGTTGGCGAAGTAGCATTCGAAACGGTTGAGCGCTTCGAGATTGACAATGACGCCGACCGACTTCGCATGATCGCCGACCTGGTGATGAAACTCGACGCAGCGCTTCCGCTCATCCTCGGTCGCACCGCTGCCGCTGAAGTGCCCGAGAACGGAGTGCATCGGACCGACGACGCGGGAGGCACCGAGCGCCGCGCAACCGTCGAGCACCCCTTTCATGAAATCCACGGCCTTGGCGCGAATTGCCGGGTCGGGAACGAGGGGATTGACGTCGGTGCTGGTCAGCGCCGAGACCGCGGTCCGTTCCAGACCCATATCCGAGAGCCGGCGGCCGAGGGCCTGGAACTGGGCGGCGTCGCCGCCGAATACCGGAACCTCGACGCCATCATAGCCGGTCTTCTTCAGATCCTCGATGATCGGCAGATGCCGGTCCTCGACATTGATGGTCCAGAGCAGCAGGTTGAATCCGATCTTCATGGCACGACCTCCCCCATTTTTTTCCTTTTTAGGGCCTCACGCGCATGCCGTCACGGTCAAAGAACAGGGGCCGTTCGAGCTGGAGCGCCACCGAATCGCCGACATCGAGATCGGTGTCATGGCCGGCCAGGGTCACGATGGAGTGGTCTTCCAGCGACAGATGCAGGTAGCGCTGGTCGCCGAGATGCTCGATTCGCGCCACCCGGGCGGCGCCCTGGTGATGACGATCGATCTTCAGGTGCTCGGTCCGGACCCCGATGGTCTCGGCGGAGGACGGCGTCGGCAGGCTCGGAAACAGGCGCCGCGGCATCAGGTTGATTCGGGGCTGCCCCAACCGCGTTGCCACATAGGTCTCGGCGGGATCCTCATAGATCTCCCGCGGCGTGCCGAGCTGCACCAGCTTGCCCTGCTTCAGGACGCCGATCCGGCTCGCCATGGTCATGGCCTCGACCTGATCGTGGGTCACGTAGAGCATGGTGGCGCCGAGATCGCGCTGGATGCGCTTCAGCTCCAGCCGCAATTCCTGGCGCAGCTTGGCGTCGAGCGAGGACAGCGGCTCGTCCATGAGATAGATCGACGGGTGCCGCACCAAGGCCCGGCCGATCGCGACCCGCTGCATCTCGCCGCCCGAGAGCCGGGTCGCCTTGTTCTGCAGCTTGTGATCGATGTGCAGCATGCGCGCGATCTCGGTGATCGAACGCCGGATCTCATCCTCCGGCACCCGCCGGGTCGGCGAGCGCAGCGGAAAGGCCATGTTGTCGTAGACCGAGAGATGCGGATAGAGCGAGTACTGCTGGAACACGAAGGCGACGTCGCGGAGCGCCGGTGCTTCCTTGGAGACCTCGCGCCCGCCGATCCGCACCGCGCCTTCATCCAGGGTCTCCAGGCCGGCGATCACCCGCAGCGTTGTGGTCTTGCCGGCGCCGGTCGGCCCCAGCAGCACCACGAACTCGCCATCGGCCACGGTCAGCGACACGTCGCCGATCGCCGCGACGTCGCCGAAGCGCTTGGTGGCATTGATGAGAGCGACCTCAGCCATGGATCCCTCCATCATGGAGCGCCGTGCGGACCGCGCGACCGCTTTGCTTGTCGAAGATCGAGAGCTTCTCCGGGCGGAACGCGAGGCCGACCGTGCCGCCATCGGGCACACGCTGCTCCGAACCGATGCGCGCCTTGACCCGGCCGTGATCGGTGTTGACGATGACGATCTGGTTGGTGCCGAGATATTCCGAGCCGAAGACCTGGCCGCGCAGCCCGCCTTCGCTGACGATGCGCACCGCTTCTGGCCGCACGCCGAGGGTGAACGCGCGTTCGCTCATATCCTCGTGGATCTCCGGCACATCGACGGAGATGCCGTCGAGCCGCGTCGTCCTGTCGCCGCGCTTCAGCGCCTGCGTGAAATTGAGGAAGTTCATCGGCGGCGAACCGATGAAATCGGCGACGAACATGGTGGCCGGACGGTCGTAGATTTCCTGGGGCGTGCCGAGCTGCTCGATCACGCCGTGATTCATGACCGCGATCTTGTCGGCCATCGCCATGGCTTCGAGCTGGTCATGGGTGACATAGACCGTGGTGGCCTGCAGTCGGTCATGCAGCGCCCGGAGCTCGTTGCACATCAGCTCGCGGAACTCGGCGTCGAGCGCGCCCAGCGGCTCGTCCATCATGAAGGCCATCGGCTTGCGCACGATCGCCCGGCCGAGCGCCACGCGCTGGCGATCGCCGCTGGAGAGGCCGGAGACCGAGCAGCTCAGCAGATCCGTAATGCGCAGGATCCGCGCCGCCTCCTCCACCCGCCGGCGGATCTCCGCCTTCGGCATGTTCTGGCATTTCAGCGGAAAGCCGATGTTCTCCCGGACGTTCATATGCGGGTAGAGCGCGAAGAGCTGGAACACGAAGGCGATGTCGCGCTGCGCGGCGCGCTTCAAGGTGACATCCTCGCCGCCAAGCTGGATCGCACCGCCGGTCGGCAGCTCCAGCCCGGCGATCATCCGGAGCGTGGTGGTCTTGCCGCAGCCGGAGGGCCCCAGCATGACGAAGAACTCGCCGTCCTCGACGGTGAAGGTCGAGCCCTTGACCGCGACGAAATCGCCGAAGGCTTTCTGCAGGTCGTTGACCTTGATCTGTGCCATCGCCCTACTCCGGAAACTTCGAGGCGACGGTGAACAGCGCCGTCCCCGCCAGCAGGGTCACGAAGGAATAGGTGTAGAGCACCAGCGCGAAGGGCTGCATCAGCATGATGACGCCCAGCGCGATCAACGCCATGGCCGCCATCTCCCAGGGGCCGCGTTTGAAATACCGCTTCATTTCCGAACCGCCCCGAAGGTGATGCCGCGCAGCAGGTGCTTGCGCAGCAGCACGGTGAAGACCACGATCGGGATCAGGAACAGGGTGGTCGCCGAGGCGACCGCCGGCCAGTCCTGCCCACCCTCGCCGATGATGAAGGGAATGAAGGGCGGCATGGTCTGCGCCTCGCCGGAGGTGAGCAGCACGGCGAAGGCGTATTCGTTCCAGGCGAAGATCATGCAGAAGATCGCGGTGGCCGCGATGCCGGTGGTGGCCTGCGGCAGCACGATCTTGGTGAAGGCCTGCAGCCGCGTATAGCCGTCGATCATGGCGGCTTCCTCGTATTCGCGCGGAATCTCGTCGATGAAGCCTTTCAAGAGCCAGACCGCCAGCGAGACGTTGACCGCGGTGTAGAGCAGGATCATGCCGAGCAGCGTGTCGGAGAGCCCGAGCTCGCGATACATCAGGTAGATCGGGATCGCGACCGCGATCGGCGGCATCATCCGGGTCGAGAGGATGAAGAACAGCAGGTCGTCCTTGAGCGGGATGCGGAACCGCGAGAAGGCATAGGCCGCCAGGGTTCCCAGGAAGACCGCGAGGAAGGTCGAGCCGAAGGCGATGATGATCGAGTTGGTGAAGCGCGGGATCACGTTGGACGGGCCGGCGATCACCATGTTCCGGCTGCGCACCGCGCGGTCGCAATACCCGGTCGGCGGCGGCATGGCAGCCAGGTATTCCGGGGTCTGCCGCGTGCGGGTGGTGAACAGGTTGCAGTAACCTTCGATCGACGGCTGGAACATCAGCTTCGGCGGATAGGCGATCGAATCCGGCGGCGTCTTGAAGCTGGTCAGCACGATCCAGAGCAGCGGGATCAGGGTGATCAGCGCGTAGGCGATCACCAGGGCGCCGGCGACCCGCTTCGAGGTCGCGCTCGGCTCGACGACGGAATGGGCGGTGGATAGGCCGCTCATCGCTGCTTCACCTTGTTGAGGGCTTTGACATAGATGTTGGCGAGGCCGAACACCGCGACGAAGAGGATGATGGCGAAGGCCGAGGAATAGCCGGTGCGCCAGCTCTCGAAGGCGGCGCGCTTCAGGGTGATCGAGGCGACCTCGGTGGTGGAGCCCGGCCCGCCGGAGGTCAGCAGGTTGATGAGATCGAACATCTTGAAGTTCTCGATGCCGCGGAACAGCACCGCCAGCATGATGAAGGGCATCGACATCGGCAGGGTGATCGAGACGAACTGCCGCCAGGGCGAGGCCCGATCGACCTCGGCCGCCTCGTAGATGTAGTCCGGGATCGAACGCAGGCCGGCGAGGCAGATCAGCATCACATAGGGCGTCCACATCCAGACGTCGACGATGACGATCGCCCAGGGCGCCAGGCTCACCTCGCCCAGCATCTGGAACGAGGTGCGGTCGATGCCGGTCAGGTAGGAGATCGCGTAGTTGAACAGGCCGATCTGCGGCTCGTAGAGGAATTTCCAGAAGTTCCCGACCACGGCCGGCGACAGCATCATCGGCAGCAGCAGGAGCGTGGTCCAGAAACCGTGGCCGCGGAATTTCTTGTCGATCAGATAGGCCAGCGCGAAGCCGAGCACGGTCTCGATGGCGATGGTCCAGATCACGAAATGCGCGGTCGCCTGCATCGCCGCCCAGATATCGGCGTCGTTCAGGATGCGCTCGTAGTTGCGGGTGCCGACGTTCTTCACCTCGCCGCTGCGATTGGCCGCATAGTTGGTGAAGGAGAGATAGATCGTCCAGATCAGCGGAAAGATGTTGATGGCGAGCAGCAGGACGATGGTAGGGCCGACGAACAGCCAGGCGATGCCCTTGTCGGACAATCCCCTGACCCGGACCGCGACCGGTCGCGGTGTCGCCGCCGCCTTATCCGCAATGCTGATCGTGCCGGAATGCTCATTCATCGCGTTTTGGTCCAGCCAGTCGCGTCAAAGAAAATGCGCGTCAAAGAAGACGGCTTCCTTCCCGCAGCACCCGGATGGTCACCGGGAAAGGAAGCCGCGTTTGCTGCAGACAGTCGAGAGTGATGCCTTAGATCTTGCCGTTGTCCTCGAAGACCTCGGTCCAATCCTTGAGCAGGCTGTCGAGCGCTTCCTGCGCGGTGCCCTTGTCGGCCACCACGTAGTCATGCACCCGCTTCTGCATCGCCTGCAGCAGCTGGGCATAGGACGGCTCGGCCCAGAAATCCTTCACGATCGACATGGAGTCGAGGAAGGTCTGGGCATAGGGCGCGCTCTTGGTGAAGCCCGGATCGTTCAGCACCGACTTCGCGCAGGAGAAGCCGCCGAGCTTCCACCACTTGGCCTGCACCTCGGGCTTCACGAACCACTTGATGTACTTGAAAGCGTCATCCTTGTGATCGGAATAGGCGACCACCGAGATGCCCTGCCCGCCCAACTGGGCGAAGTGCTTCTTCTCCGCCGGATTGGCGAAGAAGCCGATCTTGTCGCCGCCCACGTTCTCGTCCTTGTAGAGGCCGGGCCAGGTGAAGGCGAAGTTCATGTGCATCGCGACCTGGCCGGATTTGAACGCATCGGCCGATTCGCCCATGTAGACGTTGGAGGCGCCCGGAGGGGTGCAGCACTTGTAGAGCGACTTGTAGAATTCGAGGCCGGCCACCGCGTCGGGCGAGTTGACGAAGCCCTTCATGTCATAGGGCTTGTCGGGGTTCTGGTACTCGAAGCCCCAGTCGTAGAGCACGTTGGTGACGCCCATGGTGATGCCTTCGGAGCCGCGCTCGGTATAGATCGAGGCACCGTAGACGGTCTTGCCGTCGATCTTGCGGCCCTGGAAGAACTCGCCGATCTGCTTCAACTGGTCATAGGTCTTGGGCGCGTCGAGGTCCCAGCCATATTTGGCCTTGAACTCCTGCTGGAGCTCGGGGCGCGAGAACCAGTCCTTGCGGTAGGTCCAGCCCACCACGTCGCCCATCGCGGGCAAGGCCCAGTAGTTCGGCGTGTTCTTCGGCCATTCCGAATAGCCGACCACGGTCGCCGGCAGGAAGTCGTCCATGCTGATATGCTCCTTCTCGAAGAAGTCATTCAGCTTGACGTAGTGGCCGTTCTCCGCGGCGCCGCCGATCCACTGGCTGTCACCGATGATCAGGTCGCAGAGCTTGCCCTTCGAGTTGAGCTCGTTCAGGAAACGGTCCGCATAGCTGGTCCAGGGCACGAACTCGAACTTCATCTGGACCCCGCTCTCGGCGGTGAAGTCCTTGGACAATTCGACCAGCGCGTTGGCCGGGTCCCAGGCGGCCCAGCACAGGGTCAGCGACCCTTCCGCCTTCGCTTCATGCATGGGCGTCAGGGACATCGCCGCGGCGACGGCCCCGGCGATCGCCAGTAGCCTCTTCATTGAAAGTCCTCCCACAAGGTTGCCGGTGCACTTTCCGCCGTTTCTCCGGCGGTCTTCCGGCCGTCAAAGCGAACGGCCAACTGCGGCTTGGACGATCCGTCCCCCACTTCGCTCCCGGGGAATGCAGTCGCCCTTCGATGTTTAGTAAACATACAATCACTAAACATCGCAAGCCGGAAAATGACACGGCAATGCCTCTCGCATGTGCAGCATGCGAGTTATGGCGCTTTGAGGACTTCTGATGTGTTTAGTAAGTCTGTTAAGTAGTTTAGTTGTGTTTAGTGCAGTGCACTATTCGGCGGCGTTGGCGTCGGCCTTCATCTTCGATGGCGCCATCGCCTCGCCCTTGATGCCCTTGCTCTCGGCGGCATCGAACACGAGCTCGATATGGACGCCGTTCGGATCCTCGATGAAGAGCTGGTGCTGCTCCAGGTTCGGCACCACGCGTTCGCGGAACTTCACGCCGAAGCCGAGCAGGCGCTCCTGGTATTCGGCGAGCCCGGTGCAGCGGAATGCGATGTGATCGACCGAGCCGGAGCCCGGCCCGTCCTTGCGCTCGCCGACATAGCCGCGCAAAGCCGATTCATCGTCGGTGATGGTGACGATGTGCACGGTCGGGATGTCGCCGATATAGAGCCAGTGGCCGGGGAAATTGAATCCCGGCCGCCAGCCTTCCTTCAGGCCGAGGTATTCGGTGTAGAAGCGCACCGTCTCCTCGGGCTTGCGGGTCCGCAGCGTGTAGTGATCGAGCTTCATGATGGCTCTCCCTCGCTGGATGGCTTCGCATACTCGCTCGTCATCCCGCGACTAGGTCGCGGCATCCACGCCTTGGGGACCGCACGAAAGAAAGGCGTGGATCCCCGGACCAAGTCCGGGGATGACGGCGTTGAAAGCGGCTACTACGCCGTCAGTTTAACCCACTTCCCGCCTTTGGCAGAAGACTTCAGCACCGCCTCGATGAAGGCCATGCCTTTCACGCCGTCGGTGATGGTCGGGAAGATGACCGCCTTGTCGGGCTTCTTCTTCGACCGGGCGGCGCGAATGGCGGCGGCCGCTTCGGTGTAGATGTTGGCGAAGCCTTCCAGATAGCCCTCGGGGTGTCCGGGCGGCACGCGGGTCACGCGCCCGGCGGCGGCGTTCGCTGCGGGCGAGCCGCGGGTCAGCAGTTGCGGCGGCTGGCCGTAGGGGAACCAGTGCAGGTGGTTGGGATGCTCCTGGTGCCATTCGAGCCCGCCCTTGGTGCCGTAGACCCGGAGCTTGACGTTGTTCTCGTTGCCGACCGCGACCTGGCTCGCCCAGAGCATGCCCTTGGCGCCGCCCTTGTAGCGCAACAGGACATTCACGTTGTCATCGACCTTGCGGCCCTTGACGAAGGTGTCGACGTCGGAGAGCACCGAATCCAGATCGAGGCCGGAGACGAAGCCCGCGAGATTGTGCGCGTGGGTCCCGATATCGCCGATCGCGCCCCCGCCCGAGAGCTTGGGATCGGTGCGCCAGGCGGCCTGCTTCTGGCCGGTCTTCTCGATCGGCTCGGTCAGCCAGTCCTGCGGATACTCGACCTGCACGATCCGAAGTTCGCCCAGGTCGCCATCCGCCACCATCTGACGGGCGTGCCGCACCATCGGATAGCCGGTGTAGTTGTGCGTGAGGCAGAACACCAATCCGCTCGCCTTCACCAGCTTCTCGAGGGCGATTGCGTCCTTCAGGTTGGTCGAGAGCGGCTTGTCGCAGATGACATGGATGCCGGACTTGATGAAGGCCCGCGCCGCCGGGACGTGGACATGGTTCGGGGTCACGATCGCGACCGCCTCGATGCCGTCCTTGCGCGCCTTCTCCGCCGCGGCCATGGCTTCGTAGTCGCCGTAGCTGCGGTCAGCGGCGATGCCGAGCGCCTTGGCCGAGCGGGTCGCCTTCTCGGGCGACGAGGACAACGCGCCCGCCACCAGTTCGTAATGATCGTCCATGCGCGCGGCCAGGCGGTGCACGGCGCCGATGAAGGCACCCTCGCCGCCCCCGACCATGCCGTACTTGATCTTGCCTTCCGCTTTGTCGCTTCTGCCGGTGATGGCCATCGTCGTTCCCCTTACGCCAGACCGAGGGCGCGGCGATTGGCCTTCTCATCGACGCCGGCGGCGGCGAAGTCGTCGAAGGCCTTCTCGGTCACGTGGATGACATGATCGCGGATGAAGGCTGCGCCTTCACGCGCGCCGTCTTCCGGATGCTTGATGCAGCATTCCCATTCCAGCACCGCCCAGCCCTTGTAGCCGTACTGCGCCAGCTTGGAGAAGATGCTCTTGAAGTCGACCTGGCCGTCGCCGACCGAGCGGAACCGGCCGGCCCGGTCGATCCAGTTCTGGTAGCCGCCATAGACGCCGGTGCGGCCGTTCTTGTTGAACTCCGCATCCTTCACATGGAACATCTTGATGCGGTCGTGATAGAGGTCGATGTACTGGAGGTAGTCGAGCTGCTGCAGCACGAAGTGCGAGGGATCGTAGAGGATGTTGCAGCGCTTGTGGCCCTTCACCTTGTCGAGGAACATCTCGAAGGTGGCACCGTCATAGAGATCCTCGCTGGGATGGACCTCGTAGCAGAGATCGACGCCGACCTTGTCATAGGCGTCGAGGATCGGCTTCCAGCGCCGCGCGAGTTCATCGAAAGCGGTCTCCACGAGACCGGCCGGCCGCTGCGGGAAGGGATAGATGAACGGCCAGGCGAGCGCCCCGGAGAAGGTGACGCTGGCCTTCAATCCGAGATTCTTCGAGGCCTTGGCGCCGAGCATCAGCTGATCGACCGCCCAGGCCTGGCGCTTCTTCGGATTGCCGCGCATCTCCTTCGGCGCGAAGCCGTCGAACTGCTCGTCATAGGCCGGATGCGTCGCCACCAGCTGGCCCTGGAGATGGGTCGAAAGCTCGGTGATCTGCACGCCGTTCTTCTTGGCGATTCCCTTCAGCTCGTCGCAATAATCCTTCGACGAAGCGGCCTTCTTCAGATCGAACAGCCGTCCGTCCCAGGTCGGCACCTGCACGCCGACGAAGCCGTGCCCCGCCGCCCATTTGGTGATGCTGTCCCAGGAATTGTACGGCGCGGTGTCGCCGGCGAACTGCGCGAGAAAGATCGCCGGGCCTTTGATGTTGCTCAGTGCCATGGTGCGTTTACTCCCCTGACGCGACTTACAGATAGCTGTTGACCAGATTCTCCAGGTATTCCTGCTTGCCGGAGTGCGGCTTAGGATCGCTGTTGCTGCCCTCGACCCTCTTGGCGAGATCGGCGAGCGAGACCTTGCCGGCGAGGATCGCCTTGCCGTCGGCGCTGTCCCATTCGGCGTAGCGGTCCTTCACGTGCTTATCGAGCGCCCCGTCCTCGATCATCCTTCCGGCGATGGTGAGCGCGCGGGCGCAGACGTCCATGGCCCCTGCATGCGCGTAGAGCAGATCGGCGGGATCCAACGACTGGCGACGGATCTTGGCGTCGAAGTTGAGGCCGCCGGTGGTGAAGCCGCCCGCCTGCAGGATGTAATAGAGCGCCAGCGCCGTTTCCGGGATGTTGTTCGGGAACTGGTCGGTGTCCCAGCCCAGCTGCGGGTCGCCGCGATTCATGTCGATCGAGCCTAGAATACCGAGCGCCGTCGCCAGCGCGATCTCGTGCTCGAAGCTGTGGCCGGCCAAGGTCGCGTGGTTGTTCTCGATGTTGACCTTGATTTCCTTCTCGAGCCCGTAGGCCTTCAGGAAGCCGAACACCGAGGCGGTGTCGAAATCGTATTGATGCTTGGTCGGCTCTCGCGGCTTCGGCTCGATCAGGATCGTGCCCTTGAAGCCGATCTTGTGCTTGTGCTCGACCACCAGATTGAGGAAGCGGCCGAACTGATCCAATTCACGTTTGAGATCGGTGTTAAGCAGGGTCTCGTAACCCTCGCGACCACCCCACAGCACGTAATTGGCGCCGCCCAGCTCATGCGTCGCCTCCAGCACGTTCTTCACCTGCGCCGCAGCCCAAGCGAACACCTCCGGGTTCGGGTTGGTGGCGGCGCCCGCCATGTAGCGGCGGTGCGAGAAGAGATTCGCGGTGCCCCAGAGCAGCTTGACCTTGGTCTGCTCCATCTTCTGATGGAAGAGGTCGATGATGGTGCGGAGGTTGCGGTTGGATTCGGCGAAGCTCGCCCCTTCCGGCGCCACGTCGCGATCGTGGAAGGTGAAGAACGGCACGCGCAGCAGGCGGAACATCTCGAAGGCGACGTCGGCCTTCATCTTCGCCAGCGTCAGCGCGTCACCGTCGCCGAACCAGGGCCGCTCGAAGGACTGGCCGCCGAACGGATCGTTGCCCTGCCAGCAAAAGGAATGCCAGTAGCAGGCGGCAAAGCGCAGATGATCCTCCATGCGCTTGCCGAGGACCTTGGCGTCCGGATCATACCATTTGAACGTCAAAGGCTCCTTCGAATCCCTGCCCTTGAACGGAATCGGATCGGAAATCGGAAAGAACTTGGCGATTGGCGCGTTCATGTGAAGGCTTCCTTCAGTGCGGGGTAGAGGGAACGGTAACGGCGATAGGTTTCGTCGTATTGCCGGACCAAAGCCGGCTGCGGCGCGATGGCCTCGAGGCGTTTCGGCGGCTTGCACACGACCGAGGGACTCTCGCCGGTCGCCGCCATGCGGCCGAGCCGCGCAGCACCGAACGAGCCGCCGGCCTCGCCGGCCTCGAGACGGCTGAGCGGCAGGTTGAGGACGTTGGCCATGATGGAAAGCCAGAGGCGCGACTGCGAGCCGCCGCCGATCGCATCGGCCTTAGTGATCTTGGTGCCGGCTTCGGTCAGCGCTGCGAGGCAGTCCCTGAAAGCAAAGGCGACGCCTTCCAGCACCGCCTGGGTCATGTCGGCTCGCGTCGTGTCGTGCGAGATGCCGGTGAAGGCGCCGCGGATGGTGGGATCGTTGTGCGGCGTGCGCTCGCCGGAGAGATAAGGCAGGAACAGCAGCGGGCTCGGCGCCTTCACGCTGTCGCCGAGTTCACCCAGCAGTTCCTTCTCATTGCTCTTCGACGCGCGCGACCACCAGGACAGCGACGAGGCCGCGGAGAGAATGACACCCATCTGATGCCAGGTGTTCGGGATCGCGTGGCAGAAGGCGTGGATCGGCAGGTTCTTGTTGGGCGCGAAGCCGGCGGTGGTCGCCCAGAGCACGCCAGAGGTGCCGAGCGAGACGAAGGCATCGCCGGGATGGATCGCGCCCAGACCCACGGCACCGGCGGCGTTGTCGCCGCCGCCACCGGCGATCACCGGCGGCTTCGCCATGCCCCAGCGCTGCGCGAGCTCAGGCTTCAAGGTCGCCGAGACGGCGCTGCCCTCGACCAGGCGCGGCATCTGCTTGCGCGACATGTGCATCGCGGTCAACAACTCGTCCGACCAGTCGCGCTTGCCGACGTCGAGCCAGAGCGTGCCGGATGCATCCGACATGTCCTCGACCATCTCGCCGCTCAGCAGATAGCGCAGATAGGCCTTGGGCAGGAGCACGAAGGCGACCTGCTTGAAGATTTCCGGCTCATGGCGACGCACCCAGAGCAGCTTCGGCCCGGTGAAACCCGGCATGGCGGGATTGCCGGTGATCCTGGAGATGTCCGGGAACTGGGCGGTGATCTCGATGCATTCCTGCCCCGAGCGTCCGTCATTCCAGAGGATGCAGGGCCGCAGCGGCTTGCCGTCCTTGTCGAGGAGCGTGGCGCCGTGCTGCTGGCCGGAGAGACCAATCCCCTGGACCGCGGCCATCTCCTTCGGGTGCTTCGCCTTGATTTCGTCCAGCGACTTCACGGTCGCAGTCCACCAATCGGCCGGCGCCTGCTCCGACCAGGTCGGGTGCGGGCGCGAAACTTCGAGCGGTGCGCTCGCGGTCGCGATCACCGTGTCGTTGCCGTCGACCAGGATGCTCTTGACCGACGAAGTGCCGAGATCGATGCCGATGAACATGATCAGTATTCCCCGAACTCGATCGTCATCCCGCGACTAGGTCGCGGGATCCACGCCTTGGGGCTCGAAGAAAGAAAGGCGTGGATCCCCGAACCAAGTTCGGGGATGACGGAAAGATCGGCGTTCGCCCGGCACCGAAGATTCACTGCTTCCAAATTTTCCTCCCAATTCGGCCAATGTTTTTGCTTTCGCCGCGGCCGATGCGGCGTGGAATTTATGGCAGATTGTCGCGAACGAAGATATCGATCCGAATGCGCTCCTGGTCGGGAACGATCGCCTGTTTCGAACCCAACGCCATCAGCACGCGCGCGGCAGAACGGGCCTCGTGGCCGGGGTCCTGGTTGATCACCGCGTCCATGGTGCCGCGCATCAGGAAACGCTTGGAATGCGGCGTCAGTTCATGGCCAACGAAAATGACGTCGCGGGCGCGGCCGGCGCCTTCGAGCGCTTCCGCGATGCCGCGATTGCCGGCGCCGGCATTGTAGACGCCGACCAGGTCCGGGCATTCGTCGAGCAAGGATTCGACCACCGCGCGGCAGCGTGCGCCCTCGTCGCGGCCCTCGCGCACCGGCAGGATCATGAGTTGCGGGTAGTCGGCGGCCAGGACCTGCTGAAAGCCGTAGATGCGCTCCGCGTGGTCGCGCAGCGAAAGGCTGCCGGCGAGGATCGCAACCGGTCCCCCGCGTCCACCGGCGAAGCGGCCGAGCAGGGTCGCGGCCGTGCGGCCCGCCGCGGAATTGTCGATCCCGACGAAATGCGCGCGCTTCGAGCCTGGAACGTCGGAAACCAGCGTGACCACCTCGATGCCGCGAGCGTCGAGATCGTCGATCGCCTGGCGCACCATTGGGTGGTCGAGCGCCACGACGGCGACGCCCTCATAGGAGTCATCGATGTGGTCGAGCGTCTGCGCCAGCGCGGCGGGATCGAACACATCGGTCCAGACCACGTCGGCAAAGGCGCGCTGGCTTTCAAGCCAGCTTCGCGCCGCTTCGACCTGATCGGCCAGTAGCCGCATGAAAGTGTTGTTGCCCGATGGCAAGACGAAACAGAAGCGCTGCACCGAACGCCGCGCCAGCTTCGCGGCGATGGGGTCCGGGCGGTAGCCGAGCTTTTCCAGACTCTGCTCGACCGCGTGGACGGAGCGCGAGGAAACGCCGGGCCGCCGATTGATCACGCGATCGACGGTGGCGAGGCTGACGCCCGCCTCCCGCGCGACATCCGACAAGGTCATCCGCATCGGCCGTTCGATCATGGCCGGTACTCTGCAAATCCCGCTTGAGGTACGCAAGTCAAAACACTTCAGCGCACTGCAGCAAAGGACTGCGCGACGAAGATGGGAAGGGCTGAAAATGGGAACCGCCGGCCAGCGGTTCCTGTCCTTGGGGAGAGGCGCAGGGCTGGCCGGCGGTACCGAGCGCCACCCTTGGGAGGGCAAACGCTCTGGGGACTTCGCCAAGCTGCGGGGCCAAGCAGGGGAACAAGGCGGCGCAGCAGAATCTCGAGTGTTGTGAGGATTATCCTACGCCGCACCGCTTAAATTTGCGTTACCAAATGCCGATTCTAAGATTAAGAACCTAGATCAGCACCGGCGCGCAAAATGTTCGATTTGCAGCATTCACCGGAATCGCCGCGCTGCAGCAGCGGGAAATAATTATCGCAGCGATCGCGGGGAAATGCCGAGCCGGGTGCGAAACGTCGCGGTCATATGGGCGTGCGATGCGAAGCCCGAAGCCAGGGCCACGGCGGCGAGGCCGAGGGTCCGATCGCGCAGCAACAGCCGGGCCCGGGCGATCCGCCGGTCGATGATGTAGTCGTGCGGCGCCCGCCCGGTCGCCCGTTTGAAGGCGCGGGCAAAGAAGCCGGCGGAGAGGCCGAGCGCCTCGGCGAGCTCCTGCACGGTGAGCTTGGCCTCCAGCCGCGCCTCGATCAGCTCGTCGATCCGGCGCAGGCGTTGCGGCGTCATCCAGGCTTCCGCCCTGCCCGGCTCCATGAGCAGCCTCGCCGCCGCACGGGCTTCCAGCGCCAGCACCAGGCGCTCGCAGTCCAGAGGATCGATGGCGTCGCGCGCAAGCAGAAGGCGGCGCAGATCGGTCGCGGCGGCGATCGCCGCCGGGTCGACGGCGTCGCTGAAGCGGCGCGCCCAGGTCCAGGGCGCCTGCATCTTCGGACCGAGCGTGATCTTCAGGTACTCGCCGCCGCGCTCCGAGCTCGAGAACACGTCGCACCCGGCCGGCACGAAGGCGAGACCGTTGGGTCGCGCGCGATAGAAGCTGCGCCGGTCGGTGCCGAAGGCATGAAGGCCGGTCTGGCTCTCGAAGGCGAAGCCGATCACCGGGGCCGCCGGCGTGTATTGCGCCTCGTAGCCGGTGCGCGGCAGCAGCTCGACGGTCCAGGTTTCGGGCCGCTCGAACCGCCGCGGTTTCAGGTCGATCCGCTGATCCATGGCGCCATTCTAGCGGGGCCGGGTGCGCCATCGCTACCGGTGCGCGGCGGTTTGGGTCAGATTCTCGAAAGCGCGGCGCCGTCGCGCCTGTTAGGGGATGACCATGACGCTGTTCAGCCGAGACGACCTCAATGCGGCCGCCGCCCTGGTGCACGAAGTGGTGCCGCCGACGCCGAGCTTTGCCTGGCCCCTGCTCGCCCGCCGGATCGGCGCGACGGTCGTCGTGAAGCACGAGAACCACACGCCGACCGGCGCGTTCAAGGTGCGCGGCGGCCTGGTCTATATGGATTCCCTGCGCCGAGCGGGCAAGCTGCCGAAGGGCGTCGTCACGGCGACGCGGGGCAATCACGGGCAATCGGTGGCGCTCGCCGCGTCGAGGTTCGGCATTCCGGCCGTCCTCGTGGTGCCGGAGGGCAACTCGCCCGAAAAGAACGCGGCGATGGAGGCCCTCGGCGGCGAATTGGTGATCGCGGGGCGCGATTTCGACGAGAGCCGGGTCCGGGCCGCCGAGATCGAGCGCGAACGCGGCTATCACTACATACCCTCTTTCCACGCCGACCTGGTGCGCGGGGTCGCGACCTGCGCGCTGGAGCTTTTTACCGCACAGAGCGATCTCGATGCGCTCTATGTGCCGATCGGCATGGGCTCGGGCGTCTGCGCCGCGATCACGGCGCGGGACCTCTTGGGCTTGAAGACCGAGATCATCGGCGTGGTGGCTGAGAATGCGCCGGCCGTCGCCCTCTCCTTCGAAGCGGGCAAGCCCGTGCCGACGGCGACCGCACGCACCTTCGCCGACGGCCTCGCCTGCCGTGACCCGCAACCGGAGGCGCTGGCGATCATCGTCGAGGGTGCGGCGCGAATCCTGCGCGTCACCGAGGCGGAGATCGCGGAAGCGATGCGCCTCTATTACACTGCGACCCACAACATGGCCGAGGGCGCCGGTGCCGCCGCCTTGGCCGCCCTGATCCAGGAGCGCGACCGGCAAAAGGGACGCCGCATCGGCGTGATCCTGAGCGGCGGCAATGTGGACATGCCGGTCTTCGCCCGGGTGCTCGCCGGCGAGACGCCGCAAGCCTGATGTCGGAGCTGCTCCTCTCCCTGCTGACCTTCGCGGTGATCGCCACCGCATCGCCGGGGGGCGCCACGACCTTGGCGACCGCATCCGGCATGCGCTTCGGCCTGACGCGCAGCCTGCCGCTGCTGTTCGGGATCGCCCTTGGCCTCGCCTCGCTGGTCGGCGTGGTCGCCGGCGGGCTCGGCTCCTTGGTCATGTCCTGGCCAGCGCTGCAATTCTGGCTGCGCCTGTTCGGCAGCGCCTATCTGCTCTGGCTCGCCTGGACTATCGGACGGCGCGGTGCGCCGAGCGCGCAAGGCGCGGCGCGCGAGCAACCCATTCCGTTCGGCGGGGGCTTCCTGCTGCTCTGGAGCAATCCGAAGGGCTGGACCATGGCGGTTGGGGCCGCCGGCGCCTACACCGCACTCGCCCAGGATCCGGTGCGGCTTGGCCTGTTGCTGGCCGCGGTGTTCGGCGTCGCGGCGATCCTGTCGCTGCTGCTCTGGTGCAGCGGCGGGCAAGTGCTGGCGCGCCTGCTCAAGAGCGAAAACCAATGGCGCGCGGTCAACATCGCCCTGGCTCTGCTGCTGGTCGCCTCCATCCTGCCGATGTGGCGCTAGGCCGCGCTTGACAGAATTGCGGGTTCGCTCCATTGTGATGAGACAGGTCTGTCTCATCACTGGTAGCCCGCATGAACACCTCGACCGACGCCGGATCGAACAAACGACAGCATATCGTGGACACCGCCTACGCGTTGTTCAAGCGGGCCGGGTTTCACGCGACCGGCATCGACCGGATCATCGCCGAAGCGGACGTGGCCAAGATGACCATGTACCGGAACTTTCCCAGCAAGGACGGTCTGATCGTCGAAGTGCTGAACCACCGGGCGCGGCGGTTTGATCGCCAGCTCGATCGGCTGACCCAAGGCACGGCAACGCCGGAGCGCAAGATCCGCGCAATCTTCGATTGGTATGGACGCTGGTTCCAGCGGCCGGATTTCCATGGCTGCCTGTTCGCCCATGCCCTGGCGGAATTCGGAGATCCCGCGCATCCGGTGTTCGTCGCGGTGACGGCGCAGAAGCAGAACCTGCAGCGACGCTTCCAGGATATCCTCGCCGCGGTCATGCCGAAGAATCGCGCGGAGCGTTCAGCCGCGGCGCTGCTGATGCTCATCGAAGGCGCCACGCTGGTTGCGCAAATGGGCCAGGGCGATCGCGCGATCCGCCATGCCTGGGCGGCCGCACAGCAGATCGTGGAATCGCGATGAGCGGATTGGCCATCGGCCTAGCCCTGTTCGCGGCGATCCTTCATGCGGCGTGGAACGCCTTCCTGCGCACCGGAAGCGACCGGCTGTGGACTGTCACCGTGATGAGTCTTTCCAGCACCGCCGCCGCCATCCCGCTGGCGCTCTTCAGCCCCCTGCCGGCGACGTCAGCCTGGCTCTACATCGCGGCCTCCTCCGTGCTGCAAATCGGCTACAGCCTGTTCCTCGTCGCGGCCTATCGGCATGGTGAGCTCGGTCAGATCTATCCGATCATCCGCGGCAGCGTGCCCCTGCTGGTCACGCTCGGCGGCTTCGTGCTGGCCGATCAGAATCTGACTGTGCTGCAAATCACCGGCGTCCTCCTGGTGGCCGGCGGCATCATGAGCCTGTCCCTGGGCCGGAACCGCGCCGCGGCCGTGTCGATCCTCCATGCCCTGGCGACGGGCACGATCATCGCCTGCTATGCGACGGTGGATGCGATCGGTGTTCGGAAGGCCGGCAGCGCCGCCGCTTACACCGCATGGGTCTTGCTGAGCTACGGGACCCTGCTTCCGGCGACATTCATCGCCTGTCGCGGCAAGCCGGCCTTCGATCTCCGCGCTCCGGAGACCTTGAAGGCGCTTGCCGGCGGCGGCGTCGCCCTGCTGGCCTATGGCGCCGTGGTCGCGGCCTTCGCATTCGGGCCGGCCGGCCCGATCACCGCCATCCGGGAAACGAGTGTCGTCTTTGCCGTGCTGATCGGCTGGTTGTTCCTGGGAGAGCGCCTGACGCCGCGCCGCGCCGGAGCCTGTGCCGTCGTCGCGCTCGGTGCCATCGGGCTCGGGTATCGGTTCTAGGGAGCCAGGCTCAGCCTATTGCCGCGCGGCGGCGGGCGGCAGCTTGCCGAGGATGATCATGCCGAGCACGTCGTCCTTGGTGACGTCCTTGGTGTGCACGGTGCCCACCATCTTGCCGTTCTTCATGACGCTGATCCGGTCGGAGAGATCGAACACGTCATGGAGGTCATGGCTGATCAGGAAGATGCCGAGGCCTTCTCTCCGGAGCTGCCGGATGAGCTCGTGGACCCCGCGCGCCTCCTGCACGCCCAAGGCGGCGGTCGGCTCGTCCATGATCAGGATGCGCGCGTTGAAGTGCACCGCGCGGGCGATCGCCACCGACTGGCGCTGGCCGCCCGACAGCACCGAGACCGGCGCATGGAACTTCACGAAGTTGGGGTTGAGGCGCTTCATCACCTTGCGGGTCGCGTCCTCCATCGCCGCCTCGTCCAGCAGGCCGCCGGTCTGCACCAACTCGCGCCCGAGAAACAAGTTGGCGCAGGCGTCCAGATTGTCGGCCAGCGCCAGGGTCTGATAGATGGTCTCGATGTTGTAGTTCCGGGCGTCGCGCGCGCTGTGGATCGGCGCCGGCTTGCCGTCGATCCAGATCTCGCCGGCATCGGCGTGATAGGCGCCGGACAACACCTTGATGAGGGTCGATTTTCCCGCGGCGTTGTGGCCGACCAGGCCGACCACCTCGCCGGGATAAAGGTCGATCGAGCAATCATCGACCGCACGGATGCCGCCGAAGCTGACCGAGATGTGCCGCATCTCGACCAGCGGCGGTTTTGCTTGATTGACCTGCACCTGGTCCGACATCGCTGCTCCAACTTCCGTCATACGCCACGCCGCCGCTGATAGAGCATGTCGACATAGACCGCGACGACCAGCACCAGGCCGGTGACGATGTTCTGCAGCGAGGCGTCGAAGCCCAGCAGCGACATGCCGCTCTGCAAGCTCTGGATGACGACCGCGCCGATGATGGCGCCGATGATCGTGCCCGATCCGCCGGCCAGCGAGGCGCCGCCGATCACCACGGCGGCGATGGTCTTCAACTCGTCGTTGGTGCCGATGGAGTTGCCGGCCGATTGCAGGCGTGCCGAGGCGATGACGGCGGCGATGCCGCAGAGCGCCCCCATCAGCACGAACACCCAGAACGTCATCCGCCGGATGTCGATGCCGGCGAGGTTGGCGGCCTCGGGATTGCCGCCCATGGCAAAGACGTAGCGGCCGAACCGCATGTTGTTCAGCAGGATCGAGCCCGCGACCGCCAGCACCACCACGATCAGCACGGGGATGGCGATGCCTTCGGCAAGGTGCAGGCCGGCTTCCGGGATTGCCCAGCCCATCTCCTCGGCGAGGCGGCGCGCCGCCACTTCCGGCATCTCATAGGCGATCATGGTCGCGGCGAAGGCGAGGACGAAGAGGCAGGTCGTCCCGACCACGACCGCCTCGGCCCAGACCGGGCGGATCGGAAAGCCGAAGCGGATGCGCTGGCGGCGCTGGCGCTGCGCCGCCCAGACGATGATCGCGATCGCAATCCCGGCGGCGATCCAGCTGCCGGTCTCGCGCAGGGTGCCATAGACGCCGCCGCCCAGCAGCGTGAAGGTCTGGTCGAGCGGCGCCACAGTCTGGCCGTAGGTCACCCACCAGGCGCAGCCGCGCCAGATCAGCAGGCCGCCCAGGGTCACCACGAAGGAGGGCACGCCGAGATAGCCGATGATGTAGCCGTTGAGGCCGCCCAGCAGCGCGCCGCAGAGGATGCCCGCCAGCACGGTGATGATCCAGATCGCCGGATGGCCGTAGCCGAGCAGCGGCGGCAGCAAGGTGGCCTGGACCACGCCCATGACCATGGCGGTGACGCCGAGCATCGAGCCGACCGAGAGATCGATATGGCGGACGATGATCACCATGACCATGCCGATCGCCATCACGGCGACGGAGGCGGTCTGGTTGCCCAGATTGTAGAGATTGCGCGGCGTGATGAACTTGCCGTCGGAGGCGATGTGGAAGCCGATCCAGATCACGACCAGGCTGATGAGCATCCCGAGCAGGCGCTCGTCGATCTCGAGGCGCGCAAACAGGCGGCGGAACAGGTTCATGGCCGGACGGTCGCTTATCCCCTGGAGACGCGGACTTCCGCGCCGATGTTAGTCCAATTCGGCTTCGAAGGTAATGGCCCGCCCCACCCGCTCCGGAGATCGGAGAGGGTCGGGGCGGGATGCGTTCGAGTTCAGGTTACTTGCAGGCGGCGACCTTGCCGGCAGGCACGCTCTGGCAGACCTCGTCCTTGGTGATCCAGCCGGCGTCGATCACGACGTTCAGGTTGTCCTTGGTGATCGGCACCGGCTTCAGAAAGGTGGTGTTCAGCGTGTTGCCGCCGGGGCTCTTGAACTGCACGGTGCCCGGAATATCGGCAAGCTTGGTGCCCTTGGCGAGCTGCACGGCGATCTCGCCGGCGGCCTTGCCGAGTTCGCGGGCGTCCTTCCAGACCGAGACGGTCTGGGTGCCGAGTGCCACGCGGTTGAGCGCCGCATGGTCACCGTCCTGGCCCGACACAGGAATCCCCTGCAGGCCCTGGGCGGTGAGCGCCGCGACCACGCCGCCCGCGGTGCCGTCGTTGGAAGCCACGACCGCATCGACCTTGTTGTCGGTGGCGGTCAGGATCTGCTCCATGTTCTTCTGCGCGTTCTCCGGCTTCCAGCCATCGGTGTACTGCTCGCCGACCACCTTGATCGCGCCGCCATCGATCGCGGCCTTCAGCACTTCGAGCTGGCCCTCATGCAGGAAGTCCGCATTCGGGTCGGTCGAAGAGCCCTTGATGAAGACGTAGTTGCCTTTTGGCTGCACCGCGAACACGCCCTGTGCCTGCATGCGGCCCACTTCCTTGTTGTCGAAAGTGAGATAATAGGCGCCGGGATTCTCGATCAGGCGGTCATACCCGATCACCGGAATGCCTTCGTTCAAGGCCGCGGTGATCGCGGGCTCGATCGCCTTCGCGTCCTGTGCCAGCACGATCAGCGCCTTGGCGCCGCCGGCGATCAGGCTCTGCACGTCGTTCAGCTGCTTGGTCGGATCGCTCTGTGCGTCGGCGCTAATGTACTTCGCACCCGCCGCCGCCAGCGCCGCCTTGATCGCGGCTTCGTCGGTCTTCCAGCGCTCTTCCTGGAAGTTCGACCAGGAAACTCCGACCACCAGGTCCTGGGCTTTCGCCTCCGTAAACACCGCGCCGGCAACGGTGGCGGCGAGCGCCACGGCCGGCATCGTCCATTTCAAGAATCGATTCATTGTCAGTCCTCCCGTGTCATGAGCCCCGCACTATGGGTGTTGAACGTTGCCGTCATGGTGTCAGCAGACGCCTTGCGGCAGATCAAAGCCCAACGCATTATTATCTTCGGGTGTTGAACTTAATTTGGGGTTTGGACGGGCAGCTGGTCAAGTGAATTTCAGCCGATCCGGGCGACAGGCATCGGCCACGCTGATTTTCGCAGCGCAACATCCCCTTGCGGCGCAAAAACCGGGCGCCGAATCCAGCGGCATTGGACGTTCCGCATTGACAGAGGGTGCGCCCTCTCGCATTTGTTTCCGACGCTGAACAAAAGCATCCGATTTCATCGTACAATTGTCGCCATGAACCGTATCAGCCCAGGACACGCCGGCTCACCCACACGCGATCGCATCCTGCAGGCCCTGCGCGTGCACGGGCCGCAGGCGCGCGTCGACCTCAGCGCGATCGTCGAGATGAGCCCGGCGACGGTCTCCGGCGTGACCGGCGAGTTGATGCGGGCCGGCGCGCTGCGCGAGATGTTCGGGCGCGAGAGCGACGGCGCGGAATCGGGACGCAGTCGCGGGCGGCCCAAGGTCACCATCGCGCTGGTCCCGCAAACCGCGCATGTGATCGCGGTGAAGCTTTCGATCAACGAAATCCAGGTGGCGCTCGGCGATTTCACCGGCGCGATGGCGCGGACCGAGACCGTGCCGCTCGATACCCGCGCGCTGTCGCCGGCCGATATCGTGATCACATTGGGCGATGCGATCGAGCGGTGCCACCGCACCATGGCGCCGGGCTATGGACCCTGCCTCGGCATCGGCCTCGCGGTGCAGGGCCTGGTGCGCGATTCCGACATCATCGCCTGGAGTCCGGCCCTGAGCGTGCGCGACGTCGACATCGTGCAGCCGCTGGCGCGGCGCTTCGGCCTCCCCGTCTATGCCGCCAACGACGCCAACTGCATCGCCGTCGCGTTGCGGAACAAGCCGGAGTTCCAGGCGATCGACAACATGGCGGTGCTGATGCTCGGCACCGGCGTCGGCATGGGGCTGATCGTCGGCGGCAAGGTTTATGACGGCCGCACCGGCGCCGCCGCCGAGTTCGGGCACACCAAGTACCAGATGGACGGGCCGTTCTGCCACTGCGGCCGGCGCGGCTGCATCGAGAGCTTCGTCGGCGATTACGCGCTCTATCGCGACGCGCGGGCCATGCTCGACCTCCCCAACACCGACGCGCTGCATCCCTCCGAGGAGCAGATGCAGGTGCTCTGCGATCTCGCCGCCAAGGGCGATCCGGTGGCCCTGGGGCTGTTCGAGCAGGCCGGACGCGCGCTCGGTTTCGGCCTTACCAACCTGATCGCGCTGATCAGCCCCAGCCTGATCCTGGTATCCGGAAGCGGCGTGCGCGCCTATGAATATCTGGAACCCAGCATGCGGCGCAGCCTCCAGGACGGACTGGTCGAGACCCTGCTGGCCAACACCGAGATCCGTCCGCGGCCCTGGGACGAAGACCTGACCTTGCGCGGCATCACCGCGCTGGTTCAAGCCAACGCGCCCTTTCAACCCAGCTAAGCCGGCAACGGCCGCTGACAAGGCGCGGCGCGGCGTATAGTCTCCCGCCTCGAATGTACGACAATTCCTCAAGGAGGATCGGATGGCTGCGGGTAAGCGCGTCGGCTTGATCGGCGTCGGATTGATGGGCTACGGCATCGGCAAGAACATCGTGACCAAGGGCCACAGCCTGAAGGTGCTGGCCCA
Source organism: Dongia sedimenti (assembly GCA_030715195.1). GTDB lineage: Bacteria > Pseudomonadota > Alphaproteobacteria > Dongiales > Dongiaceae > Dongia > Dongia sedimenti. The sequence continues at coordinate 176,053 of JAUYVI010000009.1, read as the reverse complement.
CAAGAACCGCGAGCCGGTCGAGAAGCTGCTGAAGCTCGGCGCCACCGAAGGCAAGAGCCCGCGCGAGATCGCCGCCGAGAGCGACGTCGTCATCCTGTGCGTGACCGGCTCACCCCAGGTCGAGGAGGTGGTCTATCGCGAGGACGGCCTGCTGGCCGGCGTGCACCAGGGCCTGATCGTCGCCGATTGCAGCACCGCCGAACCGAGCTCGACCTTGAAGGTCGCGGCCGACATCCAGAAGAAGGGCGGCCGCTTCGCCGACACGCCGCTCACCCGCACCCCGGTCGAGGCGGAAGCCGGCAAGCTCGGCCTGATGACCGGCGGCGACGATGCGACCTTGAAGGAACTGCGGCCGATCCTCGACTGCTTCGCGGAGGCGATCATTCATGCCGGCGGCATCGGCGCCGGACACAAGCTGAAGCTGATCAACAATTTCATCGCGCTCGGCACCGCCACCGTCGTGGCCGAGGCGATCACCGCCGCGACCAAGGCCGGTGTCGATCTCCAGGCGCTGTTCGACATCGTGATGGCCGGCGGCGCAAAGTCGGTGATGTTCGAGCGCTTGATGAAGGTGCCGCTCGCCGACGACGATACTGCACTCAAATTCGCCGTCGGCACGGCGCGGAAGGATCTGCGCTACTACACCAACATGACCGAGCAGATCTCCGCCACCTCGTTCGTCGCCGAAGTCGTGCATCAGAGCTTCATCCTGGCGGAGAATGCCGGCTATTCGCAGCGCTTCGTCCCGCGCATGGTGGATTTCATGGCCGGGTTGAACGGAGTCGAGAACCGCAAGAAATAGCCGCGCAGCGCGAAAGCACAACGCACTTGACTCAACCTGCACGGCTTGATCGGATGCCCCGAGGCGCTCCAGCGGTGGAGCGCCGCCGGGGAAGGCTTCCAGAATCGCCGCGCATCGGCCTATACAAGGCCGATCCACTGAGCCGACGGGGAAGCATGGCGCTTTCTCCCATAAAAACCGCGATAGGAGGGGTTCGATGATCATCCGCACAGCAACCTGTGCCCTGCTGGCCGCTTTTCTGCTGGCCGGATGCGGCGAGAAGAAGGAAGAGCAGGCCGCTCAGGAGCAGCAATCGACTGCGCCGGCCGCGACCACGACGAACGAGGCCGCCACCACCGCGCCGGCGGCGAGCGGCGCCAAGATCGGCAATTGCGACGTGGTGGGGCCGAAGGGCTCGATCCCGATCGCCAGCCCGGCCAAGGCCGGCCAGCTGACCGTGGAAGTCTCCCTGCCCGCCCCGATCTGGTGGAACGGCGATACGCCGGAATCGATCAAGGACGGCATGGAATACTGCCTGGCGGCCGAGATCGCCTATCGCGCCGGCTTCGAGACGCTGCAGGTTGTCAATGTCGGCTGGGATCCGCTGGTCACCGGCCAGACCTCCGGCTTCGACGTCGCCTTCTCCGAGATTTCGATCACCGACGAGCGCAAGAAGGTCGTGGACTTCTCGGTCCCCTATTTCAGCTCGGACATCGCGGTCCTGGCCCGCGCCGACAAGCCGATTGACGACAAGACGATCAAGGACGTGACCGTCGGCGTGCAGCAGGCGACTACGGGCGCCGCCTTCGCGACCGATACGCTGAAGCTGACCAAGGTGCAGGTCTATCCGGACCAGGGCGACATGTTCACCGCTCTGCGCGCCGGACAGATCGACGCCGCGATCACCGATACCTCCATCGTGCTGGCTGAGGAAGTGAACAGCCAGGGCAAGGTCAAGGTGATGGGCCAGTACAAGACCGGCGAGTCCTACGGCGGGCTCTATCCGAAGGGTGGCGCCAACAACGCCACGATCGACAAGATCATCCAGGCGATCATCGACGACGGCACGATCAAGAAGCTGGGCCAGAAATACCTGGCCGCAGCGTGGGGCAAAGATCCGGCCGACGTTCCCGTCTGGAACCCGTAAGCAGAAAGGTATTTTCCCGGTCGCGGCGTCGCCGCGACCGGGAAATCCGTCCCGCCCGAGATCGTGACTCAGTCAAGTCCTGACGTTCCTTCGTTGCCGCGGCATCGCGCCGCCGTGAACGGAACCCGCCAACGAGCCGACGGTCTCTCCCTCGCCGCGCTGCTGTTCGGAGCGCTCTGCGTGCTTGCCGCCTTCGGCGCCACCGTCCTGGTACGGCGCGCGCTGGTGCATCTCGGCGTCTATGCCGGCGCCTGGGAGATCCCGCTCATCGGCACCATCGTCGTCTCGGCGATCCTGCTCTGGCCTTCCCTGCGCGCCATGTCCCTCTCGCGCAAGGCACAACGGTTCCAGGCCGCCGGCGATGTCGTGCATGCGCGCATCGACACCGCCGCGGCGAAGGACAGCGCGGTGCTGACCTTCGGCTGGGGCACCTTTCTGCTGATCGCTATGGGCACGGTCTGCTTCATCCTGATGAACGATGCCTCGGTGGGCTCGACCTTCTTCTTCCTGCCGCTGATGCTGCAGAAGTGGCCCTTGGTGCTGAAGGCGTTCTGGAACAACGTCTTCATCTTCGTGATCGCCGAAATCCTGGTGCTGGTCTGGGGCCTGATCGTCGCGATCCTCCGCCTGCTGCCCGGCGCAGCCGGCCTGCCGATCCGGGCGCTCGCGATCATCTATTGCGACGTGTTCCGCGGCCTCCCTGCCATCGTAACGCTCTATCTGGTCGGCTTCGGCCTGCCGCTTTCCGGCCTGCCGGCCCTCATCATCACGCCGATCGCCGGTCTGTTCGTCGATCCGGCGGCGGCCGCCGAATATGCGAAGATTCCGCTGACCTGGTATTGCATCCTGGCGCTCACGCTGACCTACGGCGCCTACGTGGCCGAGGTCTATCGCTCCGGCATCGAAAGCATCCATTGGAGCCAGGTTGCCGCCGCGCGCTCGCTCGGCCTCTCCTACCTGCAAACCATGCGCTATGTCGTGGTGCCGCAGGCGGTGCGCCGGATCGGCGCGCCGCTGCTGAACGACTTCATCGGCCTGCAGAAGGACACGGCGCTGGTGCAGGTGATCGGCGTGGTCGATGCCTTCAACCAGTCGCGCATCATCGCCTCCAACGCCTTCAATCTTTCCGCCGTCACCATCGTCGCCATCCTGTTCGTGCTGATCACCATCCCGCAGGCGCGCTTCGTCGATAAGCTGATCGAGCGCGACAATGCGCGCATCCGGGCCGGAGGCTGACCGTCGCATGGCCTTCCTCGAGATGCGCGACGTTCACAAACGCTACGGCGATCATGAAGTGCTGCGCGGTCTCGACCTCTCGGTCAACGAGCATCAGGTGGTCTGCCTGATCGGCCCGTCCGGCTGCGGCAAGTCCACCCTGCTCCGCTGCATCAACGGACTCGACCCGATCCAGGGCGGAGAAATACGCCTGGAGGACGACCGTGTCTCCGGCCCGGGCGTCGATGTCAACAAGCTGCGGCAGCAGGTCGGCATCGTGTTCCAGGCCTTCAACCTGTTCCCGCATATGTCGGTGCTCGAGAACGTGACGCTGGCGCCGATCAAGGTGCTGAAGGTGGGCCGTGCCGAAGCGGAGGCCAAGGCGATGGCGCTGCTGAAGCGGATCGGCCTAGAGGCCAAGGCGACCGCCTATCCGGACCGCCTCTCGGGCGGCCAGCAGCAGCGCGTCGCCATCACCCGGGCGCTCGCCATGGAACCGAAGCTCCTGCTGCTCGACGAGATCACCTCCGCGCTGGATCCGGAGCTGGTCTCCGAAGTGCTGAACATCGTCCGCGATCTTGCCGGCCAGGGCATGACCATGCTGCTGGCCACCCACGAGATGGGTTTCGCGCGCGAAGTCGCCTCCAAGGTCTGCTTCCTGCATGAAGGCGTGATCCACGAGGAAGGCCCGCCGGAGCAGATCTTCGGCGATCCCCATGACGAGCGGACGCGCGCCTTCCTGAAGCGCATCATCGAGGCTGGGCGGCTTTAGGTTTGCGCCGCCTGCTTCGCATCAAGCGCATCCAAAGCCTGCTGCAGCGTGCGGATGGTGCGCGCCGCGGTCTCCCGGTCGATCACGTCGAGATCCACGAAGAGATCGACGCCGGTTTCGTGCTCACTGATCACGCGTGTCCGTTGCGCGAGTTCGCCCAGCAATCCTTCCACCGCATAAGGCACGACCGGACGGCTGATGCCTTTCATCTGGATCGGCGCCAGAGGCTTGGCGCGCACCAAGTCGCGCACGATCGTATAGGTCTCGTAGGCGAGCACGATTCCGTTGGGCTCGGCGATCGCCTGCAGGCGGGCTGCGAGGTTCGCCTCGGCGCCGATGATCGTGTAGTCCATGCGGTCGGCGCTGCCGAAATTGCCGACATTGCAGTAGCCGGTGTTAATGCCCATGCGGGCCCGGAACGGATTCTCGATGCCGCGCCGGCGCCATTGGGCATTGAGCTCCCGCAGGCGGCGCTGCATATCGACCGCCATCAGCAGGCAGGCGCGGGCATCCTCCTCGACACCCTTGGTCTCCGGATCGCCGAAGAAAACCAGCATCGCATCGCCGATGAACTTGTCGATCGTGCCGCCGTGGAACAGGGCGATCCGCGACATTTCGGTCAGATACTCGTTCAGCAGCTCGGTCAGTTCCTCCGGCTGCAGGCGCTCGGTGGTGCCGGTGAAATCCTGGATGTCGGAGAAGAAGATCGTCAGCTTCTTGCGCTCGGTCTGGATCGTCGCATCGCGCTCGCCGCTGAAGATGCTGCGGTAGATCTGCGGCGGCAGATAGCGGGCGATCTTCATCGAAACCGTCGCGAGGTATTCGTTGGCGACGGTCAGGTCGTTGTTCATCTCGGTGATCGTCGCCGACTGACGGCGCTGCATGCGGATGAAGGCGATCCCGCTAAAGGCCGCAATCGCGAAGTAGATCAGCGAATACTTGAAGGCGAAGATGTTGGCGGCCAGCGGCTGCTGGACGGTGATCTCCTGGATGCCACGCACGTCGCCGACCTTCCAATCCTTCTTCGGGCTGTCGGGATGACTGTTGTGACAGGCGACGCAGGCTTCACCCATCATCACCGGGCTCACCATGCGGACGTTGCGGTCGAAAATCGAACCCGCAACCTGCACAATCTGCTGCTTCGGGTTGGCCCGCAGGCTGGCGAGCGCGGCGGTTTCGAAGCCGTCGAGCGCATGCGCCTCGCGACCCTTGAACGGGAAATCCGATACGAAGCGGTATTGGACGGCGGCGTTGCGGGCGCTGATCCGATGGCCGAGCTCGATCGACAGCGTCGCCGGGATCGGAATGGCGCCGTCGATCTCGGTGTAGTTGTGAACCGGCTTCACCTGCTGGTGCGCGGCCAGGACCCGCGCGACGACATCGGAGGCATAGAAGCCGCGCATGTCGTCGATGATCTTACCGGTCTGGAAGGCCTGCTCTTTCAGGATGCCGCCCGAGAGCGCGCGAAGATCGAGCCAGACCGCAAGGGGCAACCCGACCAATAGCAGCAGGACCAGCGCGATCACGCGGGGCAGATTGGCTTTCTTGCTCTCGGCGCGCGGCTTGGTGCCGACCGTGGTCGCTACGTTGGCCATCGGCTCCCCCCGTGGCTGACTTGCACTGCCCGCTATTGTCGCATGGCCCCGGACGCAACCCTATAGCAATCTTGGCCATTGCTACTTCCGTAACCAAGCTCCCGAAAGGAACTGCGATGTCCGAAACGCCTCCCCTCAGCGTCGTCTCGATCTGCGGCAGCCTGCGCAAGGGCTCGTTCAACGCGGCGGTCCAACGGAGCTTGCCGGAGCTGGCGCCTTCCGCGATGTCGATCCAAGCACTGTCGGGCATCGCCGAGATTCCGCTCTACAACGCCGATCTGCAGGCGGAAGGATTTGCAAAGCCGGTCACCGACATGGCCGATGCGATCCGCAAGGCTGACGGCCTGATCATCTGCTCGCCAGAATACAATTATTCGATTCCCGGCGCGCTGAAGAACGCCATCGACTGGCTGTCGCGGCTGAAGGAGCAGCCCTTTGCCGGCAAGCCGATCCTGCTGCAGTCGGCCTCGGGCGGCGCGCTCGGCGGGGTACGGATGCAGTATCACCTGCGCCAGGTGATGGTCTTCCTGGAAGCCCTGGTCTTCAATCGGCCGGAAGTGTTCGTCGGCTCCGCCCAGACCAAGTTCGACGGCGATCTGAAGCTCACCGACCAAGCCAGCCGCGACATCATCAAGCAGCAGCTGGCCGGATTCGAGACCTTCATCCGGCGCATCGGCCGGTAGCGCTACATGAAATCCCGCTTGATCCTCTGATCCCAGCTTCGGGTGAAGATCTTCGTATCGTTCTCATAAACATCGAGCGTGACCTCGACGCGGAAATGCGTCGCGTCGCAGGTCATCCTGCCGGTGCTGTGGTGCGTGACGCTCGTGTCGGGCCGCTTCAGGCGGACGCGATACTCGGTTTCGACCGCCGAGGACAGCGGGTCACCCTCGACGATGGTGTGGCGGCAAAGGGCTTGCCCATCGACGGTCTGGCCGATGTCGGTGAGCTCGGTGTGACCGGTCCAGCGCGGGAAATCGACGGTGATCTTTCCGGTCAAGAGATCGCGCGTCACCGTACGGCGGCCGAGCGGCGACGGTTCGAGCTTGTTGACCGGCGTGTCTTCCGCCAGCTCCGGGTCGCCGAAGGCCGGCAGGGCGGAATCCGCCGGGTTCTCCGGCCGCACCGGCAGACGCAGAGCGGTGCGGCCCGAGAAGACGGTCAGCGTCACCAGTTCCGGCGATGGCCAGGCGATCGGCCAATAGACCGTCGAGAGCGAAACCGCGATGCGATGACCGGCCGGAAAGGCATGGGCGATGTCGTCGAGATCGACGGTCGTCTGGTAGCGCGTGCCCGGCCGCAGGCGGACCGGTTTCTCGTGGCTCTTCAAGTGATTGAGATTGAGCAGGCCGACGGTGACGCGGGTCGAGCTGCCGTCCGGCGCCACATCGTTCAAGCGCACCGCGACCAGCGCCAGCGGCTTGTCGGACGAGAAGGCAAGATCGAGCTGCGGGGCGCCGAGAATTTCCAGCCGCTCCTTCAGCGGTTCGGTCACGAACACCAGCGAGCCGCCGTCATCCTCGCGCTGGTCAGTCGCCCATTCCGCCTGGTCGCCATAGCGCCCGACCTCGCCCGCCGCCATGCCGACCCAAAGCGGCGAGCAGATGGGCAGCGGCGCGGTGCGGCGCGTCCGCTCCTCGAGCGCACCGCCGGCATTGAGATGCAGCTTTCGCCAGGCGATGTTTTTCGAAGGCCATTCGGCTTCCGCGACCCAGCGACCGGGACGCTCGTGGTAGCAGGTCTTCGGCGGCAGGCTTTCCTGCATCCAGACGCGATAGCGCGGCTCGTCCATGATGCCGGTGTCCCTTCCCTTGAGCCACTGGTCCCACCAGCGCAAGGCTTCCTGCAGCCAGCCGATCTCCGGCTTGACCGTCGCGTGGTGCGGGTAGGAATGGGCCCAGGGGCCGATCAGGCCTTTGCACGGCACACTCAACCCGGCGAGCAGGCGCGGGATCGATTCCGAATAATTGTCGGCCCAGCCGTTCACCGCATAAACCGGGATATTGATCTTGGAGAAGTCCTCGCAAACCGAGCCTTGCTTCCAATAGTCGTCGCGGCGCTGATGCTTCAGCCAGGTGAGGATCCAGGGCTTGTTGTGCTTGATGCGCTCGTCCCACATCGCGCGCCACTTCTCGCCGACGATCTCCGGATCGGGCGGCAAGTCGTTGTTCGCCAGCATCGTGGCCGACCAGTCGAAATTGTCCTTGGAGAGGCAGCCACCGACCCAGTGGATATCGGTCGCATAGCGATCATCCGTGGACCCGACCGTGATGACGGTCTTCAGCGCCGGCGGCTGAAGCGCCGCGATCTGTAAGCCGTTGAATCCGCCCCAGGAGATGCCGACCATGCCGACGCTGCCGGCGCACCAGCTTTGCCGCGCGATCCAGGCGATCGCCTCGCAGCCGTCCTTTTGTTCCTGCGGCGTGTATTCGTCGTCGATCAGGCCTTCACTGTCGCCGCTGCCGCGGATGTCGAGGCGCAGGCAGGCATAGCCATGGCCGGCCCAGTACATATGCGAGCCCTGGTCGTAGCTGCGCGTACCCTCACGCTTGCGATAGGGGACGTATTCCAGGATGGCCGGAACAGGATTGGTCTCAGCGTCTTCCGGCAGCCAGAGCTTGGCCGCCAGCTGTACACCGTCGGACATCGGAATGAACACGTTCTCGACGATCCGAACCTTGCGCGGAAACTGCGTAATAACCTTGGCCAAGCGACTGTACTCCCCCGATCGCGCTCAGATGGCGCCTGGAGAAATAGCATTGCCGGGGCTTGAAACTCAAGCAGCTGTGTACAGCTGGCCTATTTTGCGCGAATCTGGGCCGCGCGAGTCTGGATGAGGTCGAACGGATCCTTGCCCGTGATCGGCTTCGTATCGCCGCGCTTCGCCACGATCGCGTCGTCGTCGATCATCCGGCGCAGCTCGGCGCGCGCACGCGAGACGCGGCTCTTCATGGTGCCGACCTGACAGCCGCAAATTCGCGCGGCGTCCTCATAGTTGAGGCCGCTGGCGCCGACCAGGATCAGCGCTTCGCGATGATGCTCGGGCAATTGCCAGAACGCGCGGCGGAAATCGCAGAACTCGAGGCTCGCCTCCTGGGTGGCGCTTTCCGACGGTTCATCGACATTAAGATCGTCGATCGAGGAGAAGCGGGCTTTGCCGCGACGACCCTGATTGTAGAACAGGTTACGCAGGATCGTGAACACCCAGGCGCGGAAGTTCGTACCTGGGGTGAACTGATTGGAGGCGGCGATCGCGCGCACGATCGTATCGTTCACCAGGTCATCCGCCTGGTCGCGGTTGCGCGTCAGCGATCGTGCAAAGGCGCGAAGATGCGGTACCGACTCCAACAGAGCGGTGCGCATATCCGACGACATTTCCTCGAAGGTCGGCTGACCCATTCGTACCTCACCCTTGGCCGGAATGGCCGGCTTGATTCCCGACGGCGCGGACGCCGGATCGATTGCGGTTTCCACCCCGGTAACCCGCAGATTGTTATGGCGTCTTGTTGGTCTTCAGCTTGTCGAGCAGGGCCATCATTTCCTTCGGCAAAGGCTCCGAAGCGAGATCGGCATACATCCGGCTCAGCTGTGTATCGAACCAGCGGTCTTGCACCGGCGGCGCCTTCGCATTGGGATTAACCTTACTCGTCTGAGGGATGTCCATTGCACCTTCCGATGCCTGCTTTTCAGGCCGCGCCTTCATCGACTCGTCTTTCTTGTCGATCATCCGATCTCGCCCCGACGGCCCGCATGCGGCGCCGCCGTATTCTGGTATGTCATTGCCCAATCGCCCCGACGGCCGGCCGCTCGCTGCGCACCAGGATGTCTCCCGGGTGTATTAAGACCGGCGGGCCGCGAAAGGTTGCGAATTTCGTATATTTCACGAAAAAGGGAACCCTGCCAAAAGTCCGGGGTTCCTTCGCAACGGGAAAAAATACGCAACAATCGACCGTGAGCAGACAGCCATCGCGGGGCTCAAAAGGGATCAGCATGTCAGACGTCACCGAGCAACTCCTTACCATCATTCCATACCTCCGCCGTTATGCGCGCGCCCTGGTGGGCGACCAGGCCGTGGGGGACACCTATGTGCGGATCTGCCTCGAGACCCTGGTGCAGGAGCCGGGCCGAGTCCGATCTGGCCCCGATGCTCGGGTGCAATTGTTCTCGCTGTTCCACGAGGTGCTGAGCCGGACCGGCGTCCGCGATTCCGCCTCGGATGCGCTCGATCCTGGAGAACTGACTGACCTCACCGTCGAATCGAGGCTGCAGGCGCTTCCGCCCGCCGAGCGCCAAGCCCTGCTGCTCACCACGCTCGAAGGCTTCTCCGTCGATCAGGCGGCGGAGATTCTGAAGGTGCCGGAGGCAACCGCTTCGGCGCTGGTCGCCGATGCCTGGTCGATGGTCAATCAGCAGATGGCGACCACGATCCTGATCATCGAGGACGAGCCGGTGATCGCACTGGACATCGCCGGCCTGGTCAACGACATGGGTCATTCGGTGGTCGGCGTGGCCGCCAGCCAGAGCGAAGCGGTGCAGATCGCGCGCAAGGCGCAGCCCGGGCTAGTGCTGGCCGACATCGACCTCGGCGCCGGCGGCTCGGGCCTGACCGCGGTCAAGTCGATCCTGCAGAGCATGACCGTTCCGGTGATCTTCGTGACCGCCTATCCGGAACGCCTGCTGACCGGCGAGCGGCCGGAGCCGACATACCTGGTGACCAAGCCGTTCGAGCCGGATACGCTCAAGGTCACGATTTCGCAGGCTCTGTCCTTTTTCGGCACGCGCCCGCAGGAGACGCGGCAAGCGGTTTGATCGCCTCCCGTGCATTTCGCCGCCGCAGATTTGAGGTTGCGCGGATATCATGATTCGGCAGTTCCTCGGACCCTTGCGGCGGCGCCTCCTTCTGGTCTTCTTCATCGTCCTGGCGGTGCCGACGGCTTTCGGCATCGTGGCCGCGGTCGATCATTTTCAAGGTCAGATGGACCAGGCGCGCCGCTCGACCGAGCGCTATGCGACGCTCGCCTCCAACAACGAGACCAACCTCCTTTGGCAATCGCAGCGCATCGTCGATGACTTGGCGCACGACCCCGCGATCCGGAACGTGATCTCCGGCGCGGGCAATTTCGATGAATGCGAAGCGACGCTGAAGAAGGCGATCGACCCCTACCCCGCCTATGCGGTCGCCTCGGTGCTGACGCCGGGCGGCGAGGCGCTGTGCCGCTCCACCGGCAACCGCGCCAAGAGCAACGCGGCCAATCAGGAATGGTTCAAGGAAGCGATTTCGGCGGGACGCTCGGTGCTGAGCGGCTACACCTTCGCGCAGACTCTGAACGAGCCGGTCCTCGCCTTCGGCATGCCGGTCAGCAACGCCCAGGGCAAGGTCATCGCCGTGCTCGGTCTCGGCATCCGGCTGCGCTGGCTCGCAGCCAGCGGCCAGGAGCCCGGACTGCCGCCCGAGGCCAGCGTCGATCTGCTCGACAAGACCGGCCGCCCGCTGGTGATCTCCGATGCCGACAGGGGGTCCGGCGGATTGCCGGATGACGCATATCTGGGGCGCGTGATTACCGGCGGCGCGCTGACCTTCGAGGCCGTCGGGCGGGACGGCGTGCAGCGCTACTACGCCGTCCACCCGATCGCCGGCGGCAGCCTCTACATCCTGCTCGGACAGCCGACCCGTACGCTGATCGCGCCGCTGCAGCGCGATCTCGCAATCCAGATCGCGACGCTCACGCTGGTCGTGCTCGGCGGCCTCGCCGCGGCGCTGATCGGCTCGCAGCTCCTGGTGACGCGCTGGATCGCGCGGCTGACCGAGGAGGCGCGTGCCATCACCCTGGGCGAAGTGCCCCAGACGTACAATTTCAGCGGCGCGCCGACCGAGATCCGTGAGCTCAACGACACGCTGATGACCATGGCGGCGAAGATCAAGGCGCGCGAAGCGGAACTCAGCGAATCCGTTTCGCAGAAGCAGATGATGCTGCGCGAGATCCATCACAGGGTGAAGAACAACCTGCAGACCGTCACCAGCCTGCTCAATCTTTATGCGCGCATCCCGCGCGGCGAGGCGATCAAGCAGGCCTTCGCCGATGTGCAAACGCGTATCAACACACTGGCGCTGGTGCACCGGCATCTCTACGAGAGCCAGGATCTGCGCGAGATCGACCTCGCCGCCTTCATGTCCAACCTGGTCCGGCTGATCCAGGACGGCAGCGGCGTGCCGACCCGGCGGGTGCGGCTGAAGGTCGATATCCCCCCGATCACCCTGTCCGGCGATCGCGCAGTGCCGCTGGCGTTGCTGACCACCGAGATCCTGACCAATGCCTTCAAGCATGCCTTCCCGGATCACCGCGCCGGCAATATCCTGGTGCAGATACGCGCCGAGCCGGACGGCAAGGCGGTGCTGACGATCGCCGATGACGGCGTCGGCACCGCGGAGCCGGAGGCGGTTCCCGGGGCCAAGACGATGGGACAGAACCTGATCGGCGCTTTCACGCGCCAGCTCGGCGGCAAGCTGACCGCCTCCGGCCCGCCGGGCACGATGATGACGCTGGAGTTCGATCTCGAGCCCAAGCCGGCCGAGCCGATCGAGCCCGCCGGCGCCGAGAACGCGGCCTAGCGGCCGCCTGCCACGCGCAACACAGTCCCCGTGATGTAGGAGGCCGCATCCGACATCAGGAAAAGAACCGGACCCGCGACCTCTTCCGGCGGCGCGACGCGGCCGATCGGCACGGTGGGGCCGAGGCGTTCGAGCCTTCCGGCCGGAGCGGATTCGTGGATCTCCGTCGCAATGAGACCGGGCTCCACGGCGATCACGCGGATGCCTTCCCGCCCCACCTCTTTGGCGAGCCCGATCGTCATGGTGTTGATGGCGCCCTTCGAGGCGGCATACGGCACGAACTCGTTCGGTGCGCCGAGGGTGGTCGCCGCGGACGAGATATTGACGATGACGCCGCCCCTGCCGCCACGCTCAGTGGACATCCGCCGCACCGCTTCGCGCGCGCAGATGAAGGCGCCGGTCACGTTGATCGCCAGCAGCTCCTGGATCGACTGCGCGGTGACCGCATCGACGCGCCCGAACGCACCGATGATCCCGGCATTGTTCACCAGGGCATCGAGCCGCCCGTATCTCTCATCGACCGTCTGGAACAGCCGCACGACATCGCTCTCTGAAGCGACATCGCCTTGGACGGCGATCGCTTCGCCGCCGCCGGAAACGATATCGCGAACCACGCCTTCCGCCGCTTCCCGCGAGCGGCCGTAGTTAACGACCACGCGATAACCCGCCTTGCCCGCGGCACGGGCGATGGCGGCGCCGATGCCGCGGCCGGCACCGGTTACAAGCACGACTTTGTCCATGTTGCTTCCGTCTGGCTGAGGATCAGGCGATCCAGGTCCGTTCCGCGGCGCGGATGAAATTGCCGCCAAGAATTCCGGCGATATCGGCCTCCGCATAGCCGCGTTTCACCAGTCCCTCGGCAATCGCCGGCAGTTGCTCCGGCGGTACGATCTGCATGGCGCCGTTGGTGCTGCCATAGCCGAGTGCGCGCGGCCACCACTTGTCGGCATCCTGATCCGCCGGCAGGTCGTCGATCTCCGGATGGAAGACGTAGTCGAGGCCGAGGCCGATATGCTGCGCACCGACGCGCTGTGCCACGTAGTCGATATGCCGGATGACGGTCTCGGTGCGGATGTCGTTGTTGCCGAGGAACGGACCAATGCCGCAGATCCCGATCACGCCGCCGGTCTCGGCGCATCTGTCGATCTGCTCGTCGGTGATGTTGCGGACATGCTCGCGCAAGGCCAGTGGATTGGAATGCGAGAAGATCACCGGCTTCGAGGAGATTTCCATGATCTCCAGGCTGGTCTTGCGGCCGGTATGCGAGCAATCCATCAGCATGCCGACGCGGTTGATCTCCCTCACCACCGCGCGCCCCAGCGCCGTCAGGCCGCGATCCTGGTCATGACAGCCGGAAGCGATCGAGTTGTTGAGATTGTAGGCGAGATGGATCTGGCGCACGCCGAGGTCCCGGAACAGGCCCAGCATCGCGAGGTCGTCCTCCAGCATGGCCGAGCCTTCGAGATCGAAGGCAATGGCAAGCTTGCCTTCGCGCTTGGCGCGCTTCACATCCTCGACCGTGCCGGCCAGCAGGTAGCGATCACTGTTCTTCGCAATCCAGTCGCGAAAGCCCGCGATCACCCGGATGCATTGCGCCAGAGGGTTGAAGTCCATGCCGACATTCAGCGAGACGAAGCTCGCCCCGGCGCGGCGGTGCCGCTCGACCGCGGAGAGATCCTGGTTCGCCATGATCGGCATGCAGGAATGGCCGTCCCACACGATCGATTTCCTGTAGATCTCCGGCGCTTTCTCGATCGCGGCGACGTCCATGCTCGCACCTTGAATGCCTGCCGGAACCGATCCGGCGGCGCATTCTATCCTGTATGGATGGGGGCCAGACAACCCTGAAAAGGGTTATTTCTTGCCATCGAGTCGCGCCAGGAAACGCTCGAGATCGATGAGGACGCGCTCGTGAAAGCCCTCGCCGATCGACCCTTTCTCGTCGGTGCAGTGCACCTTGAACTTCAGCTTTCGGCCATCGACTTCGACCAGCTCGACTTCGCAGCTGGCGGTCATGCCGATCGGCGTGGCGGCGCTGTGACTGACATTCACATGGGTGCCGACGCTGCGCTGGCCCGGCGCCAGATGCGGCTTCAGCGCGGCCACGCAGGTGTCCTCGACGAAGCCAACCATGAAGGCCGTCGCGAAGACCGGCGGCATATCCTGGAAACCGGCGAAGCGCTTTGAGACGGAAGGGACGGTGAGGTCCGGGGTGACGGTGATGCTCTGCTTGTGCTTCAGGCCGAGCGGCGGTGTTCCGCTGGACATTCCTTCGCCTCCAGGTCGAGTTCCCAATATTGCCCCATCAGGTCCTTGCCGAAGGAATGATGGCGCTCCTCTTTGACCAGCCGGAAGCCTCGCCGGATATAGATGCTGCGCGCGGCCGCCAGGATATCGTTGGTCCAGAGGATGAGCTTCTTGTAACCGAAGGCGCGCGCCTGGGCGACACATTCCTCCACCAGCCGCTTGCCCAGGCCGAGGCCGCGCGCCGAGGCATCGACATAGAGCAGACGCAACTTGGCGACCGTGTCGCTGTCCTTGACGAGGAAGACCGAGCCGATCACCGCCCCGTCCCGCTCCGCGATCCAGCAGCGTTCCTTGCCCGGATCAAAGGTCTTGGCAAAATTGACCGCGATCTCGCCGGCCATCCACTCGAACTCCGCGTTCCAGCCGTATTCTTCGGCATAGAGCCGGGCCTGGCGCGAGATCACCAAGGTGAGATCGCCGGGCTTCGGCGCGCGCAGGATGTAGCCGGGAGGATGCGACGCGCCGGCGCCCATCGCCGCCTCGATCGCATCCATCGCCTGCACCATGCGGTGACGCTCCGCCGGCGGCATCGGTTCCAGCATGGCGGACACATCCGCACGGGTCGATTCCTCGAGCGGCGCGAAGGTCTTGTGGCCCTTGTCGGTCAGGGACAGGTGGTAGCGGCGGCGATCGGTCTCGGACGGCGTGCGCTTCAGCAGCTTCTTCTTCTCGAAGCTCGCCAGGATGCGGCTCAGATAGCCCGCGTCCAGCGCGAGATCGCGGGCGAGCTCGGTCGCGGTCGCATCGACGCGATGCGCAACCTCGTAGAGGACGCGCGCCTCGGTCAGGGTGAAGGGAGAGTGCAGCCATCCCTCGCCCAGCACGCCAATCTTCTGGGTATAGAAGCGGTTGAAGCGCCGAACAGCGGCGATATCCCGCTCAAGCTCGTCCTGTGGAGATGCAATGGCCATCTAGAATCGTCATCGCCGGGCTTTGACCCGGGGACCTCCCGCCCCAATCTGAATGATCGCCGGGTCACGCCCGGCGATGACGGATCCTGGACGATATACTTGACTCAGTCAAGTATCTCTCAGGCCGCCTCGGAAACGGTCGGTGGAGCCTTGGCGCCGGTCATCAGGGCGACGGCATCGGACATCGAATGGTCCTTGGGATCGATCACGCAGAGCCGCTTGCCGAGCCGATTGATGTGGATCCGGTCCGAGACTTCGAAGACATGCGGCATGTTATGGGAGATCAGCACGATGGCGATACCCCGCTTCTTCACATCCAGGATCAGTTCCAGCACCCGGCGGGATTCCTTGACGCCGAGTGCCGCGGTCGGCTCGTCCATGATCACCACCTTGGAGCCGAACGCCGCGGCGCGCGCCACCGCGACGCCCTGGCGCTGGCCGCCGGAGAGCGTCTCCACGGCTTGGCCGATGTTCTGGATGGTGAGCAGGCCGATCTCCGAAAGCTTGTCCCTGGCCCGCCTCTCCATCTCGGCATGGTCCAGCAGACGCAGCCACTTGCCGACGAAGCCCGGTTTGCGGATCTCGCGACCGAGAAACATGTTGTCGGCGATCGAGAGCGCCGGCGACAGCGCCAGGTTCTGGTGCACGGTCTCGATCCCGGCCTGCCGCGCTTCCATCGGCGAGCGGAACGAAACTCGGTGCCCGTCGAACCAGACTTCGCCGGCATCGAGGGTCATGGCGCCGCAGATCCCCTTGATCAGGGTCGACTTGCCGGCGCCGTTGTCGCCGATGACACCCAGGATCTCACCCGGGTAGAGATCGAAGTCGCAGCCGTCGAGCGCCACCACCCGCCCGAAATGCTTGACCAGGCCGCGGGCGTAGAGGATCGGTTGCACCGTCGCATCCGTCATGCCGACACCTTACGGATCCACTGGTCGGTCGCGACCGCGATGATGATCAGCGCGCCGACCGTCAGGTACGTCCATTGCGGATCGGTGCCCCAGAGCCGCAAGCCCAGCCCGAACACGCCGACGATCAGCGCCCCGAACACGGTCCCGAGAATCGAGCCGCGTCCACCGAACAGCGAAGTGCCGCCGATCACCGCGGCGGTGATGGATTCGATATTGGCGTTCTGCCCGCCCTGCGGCGAGACCGAGCCGATGCGCCCGATCAGCACCCAACCGGCGACCGCGCAGATCAGCCCGGCAACGGCATAGACCGTGATCAGCATGCGGTCGACATTGATGCCCGAGAGCCGCGCCGCCTCCGGATCGTCGCCGATCGCATAGACATGCCGGCCCCACGCCGTATGGTTCAGCACGTACCAGAGGAACGCCGCAAGCGCGATCATCAGGATGACCGCGAAGGTGAAGTTCGCCTGGCCGAGCTCGATCTTCTGGCCGAAGAAATGGAGGACCGGCGCCACGGCATCGATGTCCTGGCTGCGGATCGTCTCGTTCGCGGCGTAGATGTAGTTCGCCGCGCTGTAGATCGACCAGGTGCCCAGCGTCACGATGAAGGGCGGCAGCTTGATGCGGGCGACCAGGAAACCGTTGAAGGCGCCGCAGGCCAGACCCAGGGTCAGCCCCGCCGCCAACCCGACGGCCGGCGGCAGGCCGTAGTTGATGCTGAACCGGCCCATCACCACGGAGCAGAGCACCATGATGGCGCCGACCGAGAGATCGATGCCGGCGGTGAGAATGATCAGCGTCTGCGCCGAGCCGATGATGCCGACGATCGCCACCTGCTGGAGGATCAGCGTCAGCGCAAACGGCGAGAAGAACTTCGAGCCGTTGATCACCCCGAATATGGCGACCGAGGCGATCAGCACCAGCAGCGGCACCGCCGACGGGCTCGAATGCAGGAAGTGCTGGATGCGCTCGATCGGCGAACGCTCGCGCTCGTCGAACGACGCGACCTTGGTATCGGCCTGGGCCAAGGTCTTCTCGAAATCCGCGGGTTGCACCCCGCCCGCTTTCGCGTCGGCCATCAGTCCTCCCGGAATGCGAGGCTGGGTCGGCCCCCGGAAATGAACCCGGGGACCGCGCACGCCTTCTTGAGAGTCAGTGTCTTGCCGATCCGCTAGACGGTCAACCCCAGCACTTGGCGAGGCCTTCCTTGGTGTCGATCGAGGGGACGCCGTCCACCGGATGGTCGGTGATCAGCGTGACACCGGTGTTGAAGAAGTCGAGGCCCGGCGTCTTCTCCGGCTTCTTCTGGGTCTCGGCCCAGGCCTTGATCGCCTCCATGCCCATCGAGGCCATCAGCAGCGGGTACTGCTGCGAGGTGGCCCCGATGACACCCTCGGCGACGTTCTTCACGCCTGGGCAGCCGCCATCGACCGAGACGATCAGCACGTCCTTCTCGCGCCCGACCGCCTTCAGCGCCTCATACGCGCCGGCCGCCGCCGGCTCGTTGATGGTGTAGACGAGGTTGATGCCGGGATCCTTCTGGAGCAGGTTCTCCATCGCCCGGCGGCCGCCTTCCTCGTTGCCGTCGGTGACGTCGTTGCCGACGATCCGCGGATCCTTTTCATCGCCGTTCCGGTGGATATCGACCGTATCGATCCCGAAGCCGGTGAGGAAGCCCTGGTCGCGCAGCACTTCGACGGTCGGCTGGCTGACATTGATGTCGAGCAGCGCGATCTTGGCGTCCTTGGCCTTGTCGCCTAGGGTTTTCAGCGCCCATTCGCCGATCAGCTTGCCGGCCATGAAATTGTCGGTGGCAAAGGTCGCGTCGGCGGCATCGATCGGCTCCAGCGGCGTGTCGAGGGCGATGACCAGGAGGCCGGCGTCACGCGCCTGCTTCACCGAAGAGACGATCGCTTTGGTATCGGACGGCGTGATCAGGATGCCCTTGGCGCCGTCGGCGATGCAGCTCTCGATCGCCGCGACCTGGCTCTCGTTGTCGCCGTCCATCTTGCCGGCATAGGCCTTCAGCGTCATGCCGAGCTCTTCGGCTTTCTTCTGCGCGCCTTCCTTCATCTTCACGAAGAACGGATTGGAATCGGTCTTGGTGATCAGGCAGGCGCCGATATCGGCGGCGCTGGCGGTGCCAGCAAAACCTGCACTCAAAACGAGTGCACCCAACGCCGACATAATGAGAGTCTTCTTCATCGTGACGCTCCTCCCAAGGGTTGTGACCGCTGTTTGAGCGCGGCCCTAATTTTCTAGAAAGCCGCAGGCGCGTTTCCTGTCATCCTTCGGCTCCCGCACTACCGAACCATTGAAGGGTGTGTGAGTCAACGCCTGGATCGCCGATTGCGCGTCGCCGCGTGCCTTCGCGATTGCGGCAAGTCGACCGCAGACCTTGTGAGGCAATGTCCAGCGCGGCATCCAGGCTTGCCTCTCCTCCTACCCTCGGTTACAGAGGGCGCCCCATCAACGGAGGCTTCAATGCTCAAGTATTTCGCAACCGCGGCACTAACCCTGATCTCCCTGCCCGCCTTGGCCGACGCCACCGGCGCCGGGTTCTGCACGGTCATGCATGAAGGCGTAACGGCCTGCAGCGAAGAGATCGCCGCCACGAAGGTCCGCCGCTGTCCGAATGCGATCGCCGACGTCAAAGCGTCTTACGACGCGACGAAGGACGAGCCCAGCAAAGCGATGCGGGCGGAGCTGCAGAACGCCAACGCGATGTGGCTGGCCGTGGCCCAACAGCCGACCAAGGAGCGCCTGAAAGGTGCCAATGCGGCGATCGAGAAGAGCTGCGTGAAGCTGAAGAAGCTCGACCAGTAAGGCCCTACTTCTCCTGCTGCGCCACCGGACTGAGTGCGCCATGTCCGAGGGCGCGCTTGCGTTCGTTCGCCTTCCGGGTCCGGTACTTCACCAGCTGCTGGTCGGCAATGACGCCGATCAGGATGACGCCGCCCATGACCGCGAAATTGAGCGAGCTCTCGATGCCCAGCAGGTTGACCAAGTTCTGTAGCACCTGCAGCAGCACGGCGCCGAGCACGATGCCGAGCACCGACCCCTCGCCGCCCCGCAGCGAGCAGCCGCCGAGCACCGCGGCGGCGATGGCGTAGAGCTCATAGAAATTGCCGTGCGAGGCCGGCGAGATCGAGCGCGTGTACATCGCGAAGTAGACCGTAGAGATTCCCGCGAGCAGGCCGGAGATAAGATAGGCCGCTGCGATCACCTTCCTGGTGTTGATGCCCGAGTAGCGCGCCGCCTCCTCATTCTTGCCGACCGCGAACAGGTAACGGCCGTAGACCGAACGGTGCAGCACGACCCCCATGATGAGCGCGACGATGATGAAGGCAATGAAGCTGTTGGGCATGGGGAAGAAACCCGGTCCGCCCCAAGATTCCGGCAGCCAATATGGTATCGGCGAGCGCCCCATGGTCAGCCATTCGAGCGCCGGAAAGCTCTGGCCGAACTCAAAGCCGGCCGTGCCGTCTCCGGTGTACCAACGGGCGAGGCCGCGATAGATCAACAACCCGCAGAGGGTCACCACGAAGGGCTGCATCTTCATCCTGGTGACCAGGAAGGCGTGGAGCCCGCCCAGCATCACGCCGCCGAGAATGGTGAGCAGGAAGGCCACCGGCCAGGGCACGCCCCACAGGCCGATCATGTCGATGAAGATCACGCCGAGCAGTGCGAAGATCGATCCGACTGAGAGATCGATGCCGCCGGTGATGATGACGAATCCCTGGCCGATCGCAAACAGCCCGAACAGGCCAATCAGGTTCGCTGTGTTGGCCACGTTGATCTGCGAGACGAAGCGCGGGTTCAAAAGTGCGACGACCGTCCCCACGACCAGGATGAGGATGAGGAGCCCGAGATCTTTCTTCAGCATGGGATGGATCTCAATTCAAATGCCCTTCTCGATCGAGGCGTTTTCCGACCGCGAGCTGCAGCACATTGTGCTCGCTGAACCGGTCGCGTTCCAGGAAACCGCTGATCGCGCCCTCGTGCATCACCGCCATGCGGTCGCTGACGCCGATCACCTCCTCCATATCGGAGGAGATCATCAGCACCGCGACGCCGGCATCGGCCAAGTTGCGCATCAGCTGGTAGATCTCGCTCTTGGCGCCGACATCGATGCCGCGGGTGGGCTCGTCGAAGATAATGATGCTGGGTTTCATCGACAGCCATTTCGCCAGCACGATCTTCTGCTGGTTGCCGCCGGAGAGCGTGCCGGCGACGGTCGCAACGTCGAACGCCTTGATGTTCAGCCGGCGCTTCTGCGCTTCGGCGTTCTTTCCTTCCGCCGCGCCGCTGATCAGCATACCCGGCGCATAGCGCACGAGATCCGGCAGCGAGATGTTCTCGGTCAACGAGAAGTCGAGATGCAGGCCCGATTGCTTGCGGTCCTCCGGGACCAGGAAGAGCCCGCGGTCGATGGCATCACGCGGCGTGCCGATGCCGACCGCCTGCCCGTCGATCTTCAAATCTCCGCCCAGGCGCCGATCGATCCCGAACACCGCACGGGCGAGCTCGGTGCGTCCCGCCCCCACGAGACCGGCGAGACCGAGGATCTCGCCTCGGCGCAGGGTGAGGCTGACCGGATGGTTCGGAAAGGCCGTGGTGCGGAAGTCCATGATCTCGAGCGCCGGCGCGCCCGGCGGCGCCTGCGGCGGAATATAGAGCGACTTTAGGTCCCGGCCAATCATCAGCCGGATCATCGCCTCGGGCCGGGCCTCGGTGCGGTCGAGCCCGCCAACCATGCGGCCGTCGCGCAGCACCACCACGCGGTCGGCGCAGAACTTCACCTCGTTCAGGCGGTGCGAGATGAAGATGATGCTGACCCCGTCGGCGCGGAGATCGTTCATCACCCCCAGCAGGCGCTCGGTCTCCGACAGGGTCAAGCTGGAGGTCGGCTCGTCCATGATCACCAGCCGCGCGTCCAGCGACAGCGCCTTGGCAATCTCCAGCAATTGCCGCTGCGCCAGCGAGAGATCGGCGACCAGCGTATCGGACGCGAAATCGACCCCGAGCTTGTCCAGCAGCGGCTGCACCTGGCGGTGCAGCTTCTTCCGGTCGAGCAGCTTTAGCGGCCCGCCATACAGCGGCTCGCGGCCGATGAAGACATTGCCCGCGACATCGAGGTTGTCGAACAGATTGAGTTCCTGGTGCACGAAAGCGATGCCGCTTTTGATCGCATCGTTGACCGTCAGCCCCGCATGCTCTCTGCCATCGACCTTGATCGTGCCGCTGGTGGGGGCGATCACGCCGCCCAAGACCTTCATCAAAGTGGACTTCCCGGCCCCATTCTCGCCGATCAAGCCGACGATCTCGCCGCGCCCGACCGCGAGGCTGACGTCGTTCAACGCCACCACGCCGGGATAGGTCTTGCTGATCGCGTTCAGCTCGAGAAAGGGCTGGTTCGGTTCACCCATGGACAAGGCCTTGTCGCAAACGAGTCTTTGATCGGGGAATGTCCGTTCGGGGATGGAAGCAGAGAAGCAGCCTTATTGCAACGAAAGGGTCGGTGCCGTCACCGGCACCGACCCCTCGCACCAGACGCAAGCTGGACTTATCTACCCAAGCTTACTTGCCCAAGCTCATTTACCTTGGCGCTTCTTCAGCTCGGCCTCGAAGGCATCGACATTGCTCTTGTCGATGATCTTGGTCGGCACGATCAGCAGCTTGTTCTCGGGAATCCAGGACTTGTCGCCTTCCAGGTAGGCGGCGAGGTACTTCATGCCCTGATAGCCCCACTCATACGGTTGCTGCACGACGGTGCCGACGATGGTGCCTTCGCGCACGCCGCCGAGGGTGGTCGGATCCTCGTCGAAGCCGATGACCTTGATCTTGCCGAGCTGGCCCGCTTCCTTCAGCGCCTCGTAGATCTTCGGCGTGTTGTACGAGTAGAAGCCGATCATGCAATTGATGTCGGGATTGGCGGTCAGCGTATCCTCGACATTGCGCTTGGCACGGGTGAAGTCGATGTCGTCGCCGCGGACGTCCACGAGCTCGACCTTCGAGCCCTTGATCACGTCCTTCACACCCTGGATGCGTTCCTTGGCGTTGTCCGCACCGAGCAGACCGACGAAGCCCATGCACTTGCCGCCCTCGGGCAGCGCCTTCAGCACCAGCTCGCCGGCCTGCTTGCCGGCATCGGTGTTGGAGGAGCCGATATAGGCGATACGGCTGGTCTGCGGCGCATCGGAATCGGTGGTGGCGAGCGCCACTTCCTTGCCGATGCGGTTGAGCGCGTCGCTCTCGGTCTTCGGATCGACCGCGCTGACCATGATGCCGGCGACGCCAGAGGCGACAAGATCGTCCATCAGGCGGATCTGGATCGCGGCCGAGGACTGCTCCGGATATTTCAGCACGAGATTGTAGTTCGGCAGTTCTTCCTGCGCCTTCTTCACGCCGGCTTCGGCGGCCTTCCAGAAATCGGAGGCACCGTTGACGACGAAGGCCAGGGTCTTCTTGTCCTCGGCATGCGCCGCGCCGGCGAAGGCGAGGCCCAAGGCGAGTGCGATGGCGGTGGATGCGAGACGCTTCATTCGAGACTCCTCCCAGAGAGTGTGGACATGGACGGTTCTTGGATTTTTACGACGTTGGCGATCGACCGAATTGGATCGCTGCTGCTGCGCCGGGCGCTTTGCATTCTCCCCTGTAGTTGCGTTTTTACGCTTATCAGTGGCGCATTGCGGTGGCGCCTATTTGTCTTACTTAAATACAAATCGGTGGTCGAAGACAAGCCCGCAACTGGCGCGCGCGGCCTCCGGCCGTTGTGCATCTGCAATAAGAAACGTTGCATGCGACGCGCGGATGCCGCGAACAAATTCACGTGCTGCACAAAGGCGTGAAAATCAGCGGTTGAGCGCTGTGGGTCCGCTCACGAAGGCGCTGCCCCTCAAAAAAAATCGCAGCGGCCGGTGTGCATCCTTGGTGAGCCCGATGCGCGTGCTGGTGCCGATCTTTGCGGGCGAAGTTCTTTCCCCGGTCGCGTCGATCCCGAGCCAGAGCCGCTTGTCGCGGGTGAGGTCCAGCCCGTCCAAAACCCGATCGATCGCCAAAGCCTGCGCGATCCGCCCGGGTCCGCGCAGCAGGTCGCGCGGTTTCTCCGTGCCGCGACGTGCCGCCATCGCATCGATGCCGGCCAGAGGTTCCAGGGCCCGGATCAGCACCCCGGACCCAACCCCCTCCTCCTCGCTGGACACGTTCAGCATCCAGGACGTGCCATAGGCGAGATAGACATAGGCATGGCCGTGCCGCAGGAAGAGCGAGCGATTGCGGGGCGTCATGCCGTTGAAGGCATGGCAGGCGGTGTCGCCCTGGATATAGGCCTCGGTCTCGACGATCCGGCCGGCCAGCGGGCCCTCCGGCAGAACCCGCACAACCACCTTGCCGATCAGGAACCGGGCCAGCGCCACGGTTTCGCGCGGTAGCTGGGCGCGGGTCAGGCGCCGCAGATCATGGGGTCCGATCTTCATTTCGGCGGGGGTTAGCACGGCGCGACTTCCTGCCGCAATCAAAGGCGCCACTTGAATACCTTTTCGATTTCCCCATATCATTGTGCAGTGCAGCATAAGACTGCGCCCGGAAACGATCCTGGGAGGAAGAAGCCCAATGATCTTAACGATTTGGAGCTCTTCCTATGTGGCCCTACACGAATGACGAAGCGACCTGGTTGACGCCGCCCGAGCCGGCGAAGCGCAAGGCTGCCGGCTCCGCCAATGACAACGACCCCGCCCGCCACGTCGCGCCCCGCTCGCTGCCGGAACCCGCACCGACGCCCCGAAAAGCATCCAGCGAAACGTGAGCCTCCGCTCCCGCACGCAGGGAACACAGTCGCGCTAGCCAGGGTTAACCGGCTGACACACTGGTCAGCTTTGGGAGCACCTTATGGACGATCGCGAAGAGCGAATCCGCGCCAAGGCGCATGCGCTGTGGGAAGAAGCCGGGCGGCCGGAAGGCCGGTCCGACGAGCATTGGATGAATGCCGCGCGGCTGATCGACGCCGACCAGCACAAAGAGAAGAACGACAAGCGCGGTCCGGCCGTCGATATCGCGCCGGCAAGTGAAGGCAACAGCCTCGGAGACATACGTCCGGCCGGTCCCGGCGCCCGAGGGGTCTGAGGTGGACGACGCTGTGCAGCGGAGCGAGGACACTCTCCAGAGCCAGCTCTGGCTGATCGAGCCGAGTGCGGCACCGGATGATTCGTACTGGCAAGGCCGGCAAATCTGGCAGCTGGTCGTGGCCGCGCCGAGCGCCGCTTTCGCACGGCTCGAGGCCGAGCGCTGGGCGCTGCGCCATCTTCGACTGGTGCATATTGGCAACGAGAGCCAAACTATGACTGCCGGGTTCGCGGACGAGAAGCTCTACTTCGCGCGCCCGCTGCCGGAAGATGTCGGCCTAAACCGCGGCGAGTTCGCAGACAAGAAGGTCATGGTACTCGCCGGCCCGATGCAATCCAAAGCTCGCGCCTAGCAGCGACCGTTGGTGGCGCTGGGCGGGATCAGGATCGGCATCAGCGGCTGGCGCTACGCGCCGTGGCGGGGGAAGTTCTATCCGAAGGGTCTGCGGCAGAAGGACGAACTGGCCTACGCCGCATCCAAGTTTCCGACCGTCGAGATCAACGGCACCTTCTACTCCCTCCAGAGCCCTGACAGCTTCCGGCAATGGGCGGCGGCGACGCCGGACAACTTCGTCTTCGCGGTCAAGGGGCGCACCACCCTGGAGATTGACCACAAGCGACGCCTGCGGCATGCGATCGAGATCCGCCATGACAGCTTCCGGACACCGGCGTTCATCGCCCTCCTGCGCAAGCACCGGATCGGCCTAGTCTGCGCCGACACCGTGGACTGGCCCCTCCTCATGGACCTCACAGCAGACTTCATTTACTGCCGGCTCCACGGCTCCGAAGAGCTCTATGCCAGCGGCTATGACGATACGACGCTCAAGCGCTGGGCGATTAGGGTGGCCGCCTGGGCCAAGGGCCGGGAACCGGCCGATGCCCTTCGCGTTACAGCGAAACCGGCGCCACGGCCGGCTGGGGCGTCCAAAGGCCGAGACGTCTATGTCTATTTCGACAATGACGCCAAGGTCCGCGCGCCGGTCGATGCGGCGCGCCTGGCGCAGCTGGTGAAGCCGGCCTTGCGCTGAGCGCACGGCGGATCAGGTATTCCGGGGTCGCACACCTCCCCGCCTGCGCCTGCGATATCTTCAGGTTGCAGATTTTGGACATTGGTCCAGGCATGAAACGTTTGTACCTCGGCAGCACCGCGCTGATCGGCGTTACGTCGATCCTCGGTGCGACCTCTTCCACCGCCCGCGCTGCCGACGGCGTGAAGCTCGACGTCGGCGGGTTCTTCAACGTCGTCTATCAGGGCCTCTTCGATTCGAAGCGCGACGGCCATTTCGGCAATCATCGCAACACCGACGCCTTCAAGCATGACGGCGAAGTCTGGTTTCAGGGCGAGACCACGCTCGACAACGGGCTGACCGTCGGCGCCCAGATCGAGCTCGAGGCCGAGAACGCCGCCGATCAGATCGACCAATCCTATGTGTATTGGCAGGGCGGCTTCGGCCGCTTCCAGGTCGGCTCCCAGGACAAGGCGATCGCCAACTACTGCCTGCTGCCGCCGGGCGGCACGGCGAACTTCTCTGCCTTTTCGCCGGATGCCACCTGGGGCTCGAACGATCCGATCGGCTCCAACGCGGCCTGCGTCGATACCGAGGGCGACAACCAGGGCATCGTCTATGCGACGCCGAACTTCGACGGATTCCAGCTCTGGGTCAGTTACACGCCCAGCAACAATGCCGAGGATTACACCCAGGCCGGCGTCAACGGCTCCGGAACGCCTACCAATCCCAACGGCACCGCCCATCACAGTTTCAGCACTTACGCGACCTACAAATACGACGGCGACGGTTGGGGCCTGCAATGGGGCGGCGGCGGTTCCTGGCAGACCCAGTTCAACGGCACGGCGGGCGGGAACGACGGCAAGAGTTCCGACTACCAAACCGGCCTCAATCTCACGCTCGGCAATTTCGGCATTGGCGGCGTGATGGAGTATTACGATCAGGGTGGCAGCGACAACAACGCCTATGTCCTGGGCGGCGGGCTCTCCTACACGCTCGCCCCGTGGACCTTCGGGCTGCAGGGCAGCCACGGCCACTACGACGGCCAGACTGCCTTTACGTTTGCTCCGAATCCGGGCGGCAGCCGCAGCCTCAACCGGGTGATCGCGACCAGCCAATACGCACTGGCGCCCGGCATCATGCTGGACGGCGAAATCGGCTACACTTGGTTCCATGACAGCGGCGACGGGGTCGATAGCGCGCTCGACAGCTACCATGGCTATGACATCGCCATCGGCAGCGCGTTTACCTTCTGATCCCCGCTTTGCCCGCTTGGCGATTTTGTGACCCGGGAAGGAACCCAGCCCGCCTCGCTGTGTTGACCTCTTAGACGGCCATTCCGATTGAACGCGACGGGTTCCCCTCCGGCGCGCGGCGGTCCCAGCCTTGGTCGTCTCCCTGGTATCCAGGGGCCGCTGCCGGCGCATCCCCTGCCCGGCGCTGCGGCAATAAGTAAATGGTCTCGACCTGAGCCCCTTCGCCTCCCCCGGCGAAGGGGCTGTTTCTTTGCGTGACGGTTGCGCTTGCCAAAACCGCGGGATCCCTTTAGAACATAGCAAGAACAATGGATTGGCGAGCAGAGCTACTGCGCCGGCTTAGAAAGAGTGTACGCCATGGACGGGAGCATCGCGGCGGGGATCCTGGACGGGCTCAATCTGGAGCAGCGCCAGGCGGTCGAACACGACGCAGCCCCGTTGCTCATCATCGCCGGCGCCGGCTCGGGCAAGACCAACACCCTGGCGCACCGGGTCGCGCATCTGGTGCTGGGCGGCGCCGATCCCAACCGCATCCTGCTGCTCACCTTTTCGCGCCGGGCCGCCGCCGAGATGAAACGCCGGGTCGAGCTGCTGGTCGGCCGCGTCGTGCCGCAGGCGCCGCGGCTCGGCTGGGCGGGCACCTTCCATGCGGTGGGCGCGCGCCTGCTGCGGCTGCATGCGCGCACGATCGGCCTCGACCCCGCCTTCACCATCCTCGACCGCGAGGACGCCGCCGATCTCCTCAATTTCGCGCGGCAAGGCCTCGGCCTTGCCGCCAAGGAGCAGCGTTTCCCGACCAAGGCCACCTGCATATCCATATATTCGCGCGCGGTGAACACCGAACTGCCACTGCAGGATCTGCTGGACGAGGTCTTCCCCTGGTGCCGCATGTGGGGCGAGGAGCTGCGCACGCTGTTCGGCGCCTATGTCGAAGCGAAGCAGCGGCAGAACCTGCTCGATTACGACGACCTGCTGCTCTACTGGGCGCAGATGATGACGGTGCCGGAGATCGCCGCCGAGATCGGCGGCCGATTCGACCATGTGCTGGTCGATGAATATCAGGACACCAACCGGCTGCAATCCTCGATCCTGCTGCGGATGAAGCCGGACGGCAGCGGCCTCACCGTCGTCGGCGACGATGCGCAGTCGATCTACAGCTTCCGCGCGGCAACGGTGCGCAACATCCTCGATTTCCCGAAGCAGTTCGATCCGCCGGCCCGTATCGTGACGCTCGCGCGCAATTACCGCTCGACCCAGGCGATCCTCGCGGCGTCGAATGCCGTGATCAGCCTCGCCGCCGAGCGCTATGCCAAAGACCTCTGGTCGGAGCGGCCTTCGGAACAGAAGCCGCTGCTGGTCGTCGTGCCCGACGGGCAAGAGCAGGCGCGCTACGTCGCCGAACAGGTGCTGGAGAACCGCGAGCAAGGCATCACGCTGAAATCGCAAGCGGTGCTGTTCCGCGCCGGCCATCACAGCGCGGCACTCGAGCTCGAGCTCGGCCGCCGCAACATCCCGTTCGTGAAGTTCGGCGGCCTGAAGTTCCTCGATACCGCGCATGTGAAGGACCTGCTCGCCGTGTTGCGCTGGGCCACCAATCCGAAGGACCAGGTCTCCGGCTTCCGCGTGCTGCAGCTCCTGCCCGGCATCGGGCCGAAGACCGCCGACCGCCTGGTGCAGCAGACCGCGCGCAACACGCCGCTGCTCGAGGCGATCGCGCGCTTCAAGCCGCCGGCATCCGTCGCCGCGCATTGGCCGGGCTTCTTCGCCCTCATCCAGCGCCTCACCGCGGGCCTCGCCGGCTGGCCGGCGGAAATCGAAGCGGTGCGGCAATGGTATGAGCCCTTCCTCGAGCAGGGCCACGAGGACCCGCGCGCCCGCAAGGCCGATCTCGAGCAGCTCTGCCAGATCGCGTCCAGCTTCGCCAGCCGCGAGCAGTTCCTGACCGATCTGACGCTCGACCCGGCGCAATCCGCCAGCGACGAATCCGGCCCGCCACTGCTCGACGAGGACTATCTCATCCTCTCCACCATCCATTCGGCAAAGGGCCTGGAATGGACCTCGGTCTTCGTCCTGAACACGGTCGATGGCTGCATCCCCGCCGATCTCGGCGTCGGCAGCCGCGACGAGATCGAGGAGGAGCGCCGCCTCCTCTACGTCGCCATGACCCGGGCCAAGGACCAGCTGCATCTGATCACGCCGCGCCAGTTCTTCACCCACGGCCAGCCGGCGATGGGCGACCGGCACGTGACCGCGGCGCGGACACGGTTCATTCCGGCGCGCCTGCTGGAGCATTTCGAGCAAGTGTCGTGGCCGAAGGTCACGGCGTCCAGCGACGGACCCTCGCGCATCGCCGGCGCCGCGATCCGGGAGCGGATTTTAGGGATGTGGCGTTAGGGAGCTTTCTGCCCGCCGCGCTGTTCTACCCATGAGAAGCGGCGTGACGACCGAGGCGCGTGAACCCATGAAGACCACTCTCATTTCAATCATCGCGGCGCTGGCGGCACTCGGCCTGCTGGTCGGCGCGCTGCTGCTCTATATTGCCGCCCGCATTGCCTTGGCGGCCGTTCTGTTCTTCCTGTTCGCGGGAATCGTCGTCTGGGCGATCGTTCGGCATCTGCGCGGGCCGGCCGTCCCGCAGGACTAGGCCGGCCGCTGGGCCGCGCCGGCGTAGAGGATCGCGGTCGTGTCGTCATAGCTCTTGGCGTGGAAGGCGACGGCGTCCGGATGGAAATCCGAGACGGGCGCCGGCTCGAGATCGAAATGGCCGAAATCATCGCGGCCACGCACCAGGCTGGCAGTATCCCGCATGCCGCTGGTCTGCCGCACAGAAGTCGGCAGATAGCGGATCGCAAAGCCGATCCGGCGATGGTCGGCGCGGTTCGGCTCCGAACCGTGGATCAGGCGCACGTGGTGCAGCGACAGCTCGCCCGGCTGCAGCACGACATCGACCGCGTCGCGCTCGTCCACCGCGACCTTGATCTCCTGGCCGCGGCTCAGCATGTTGTCGGCGGCGAAGGTATCGCCATGGGGCAGTTGGTCCTTGAGATGGCTGCCCGGCACGACGCGCAGGCAGCCACTCGCGACCGTGCTCGGCGTGAAGGCGACCCAGGCGGTGACGATGTCGGGCTTGGACAGGCCCCAATAGGTCGAATCCTGGTGCCAGGTCACCCGCATGCCGTCATCCGGGCTCTTGCTGAAGAAATCCGAGGCCCAGCAGAGCAGGTTCGGCCCGAGCAAACTCTCGACCTGATCCAGGATCGTCGGGTGCCGGACCAGGTCGGCGAGCCAGGTCAGCAGCAGATGCGGCTTGTGGTTGGTCCGCTTGGAGATCCGCCCACCCTCCTGCCGCTCCAGCGCCTCGAACTTCTGCAGCAGGCCTTGCGCCGCCGCGGCACTGATCGCCGGGCGCGGAAACAGCACACCGCGGGCCTGATATGCGGCGATCTCTTCGGTCGCCAATGCGAACGGCTTCTCTCTCACCCGCACTGAATCCATCGCCACCCCCTCTGACGCGTTATCACCCGACTATACAGAATGGGGTGCGCATAAGCGATCCGCCCAATCCGGTGGCCTGCGACCGCGGCTTCGCCGGGTCACACCGGCGCCGCCTCCACGAGGAAATCGCCCGACGCATTGGTGGTCGCCACCTGGCCGTCGAGCAGCAGCAGGGTGGTCGTCGGCTGTTCGACAATGGCCGGACCCGCCACGGTGGCGCCGGCCATCAGCGCCTCTCCGGCATAGACCGGGACGCGCAGCTCGCCCGCCCGGCCGAGGAAGATCTCACGCTCAGATTTCGGCCGGGCCCTGCCGGACTGGGTGGAGAGCCTGCTGCCCGTGCGCTGCGCGCCGCCGGTATCGCCGATCGCGCGAACCTTCCAGGTGGTGAACTCCACCGTGTCAGCCTCGTCCTTGATCGTATAGATGCGTTCGTGCATCTGATGGAAGGCGGCGACCAGCGTGGCGATGTCGCTCTTCTGCAGCTTGCCGCCGCTCATCTCGAACGGCACCTCGATGTCCCAGGACTGGTAGAGATAGCGGCCCTGAAAGGCGAACTCGAACCGCTGCTTCTCCGCCGGGAACCGCGCGCGCTTCAGGAAGGCCTTCCCGCGCTTCGTGAGCTCGGCCAGCAGCGCGTTCACCTTGGCGAGGTCGAAGTCGCGGCCGGTCGTGTGATGGGTGCCGGCCTCCTCCCAGCGCACGTCGGAGATCAGGCCGCCGAAGGCGCTGAGGCCTGCGGCGAATTTCGGCACCATGAAGCGCTTGATGCCCATCAGCCGCGCCATCTCGCCGATATGGCAGGCGGTGGCGCCGCCGCCGCTGACCACGTAGGAATCGCGCGGGTCGATGCCTTCGTTGATGGTGATGTCCTCGATCGCCGCGATCATGTTGTGGTTGCTAGTGGTGTAGATCGCGTAGGCCGCCTCTTTCAAAGACAGCTTCAGCCGCTTGGCGATCTTGCCGATCGCGGCCTCGGCCTTGGCCCGGTCGAGCCGGATCTTGCCGCCGAGATAGTAGTCGGGATCGATGATGCCGAGCACGACATTGGCATCGGTGACCGTCGGCTCGGTGCCGCCGAGCCCGTAGCAGGCCGGCCCCGGCCGCGCGCTCGCGCTCTGCGGCCCGACATGCAGGAGCCCGCCGGGGTCGACCCAGGCGATCGAGCCGCCGCCGGCGCCGACCGAGCGCACGTCGATCTTCGGGATGCCCAACATCTCCATGCCGAAGGTCGCCTCCGAGGTCACCACCAGGCGGCGGCTGCGGAGCGCGGAGACGTCGAAGGTGGTGCCGCCCATATCGACCACGATGACGTTCTCGTCGGTGGTGAGATGCATGCCGGCGATCGGCGCCAGGGTCGGGCCCGACATCACGCTGTAGATTGGACGGCGGATGATCTCGTCCGGCGGCATCATGCCGCCGACGCAATTGGCGATCAGCAGCTCGTTCTTGAAGCCTTCCTGTTTCAGCGCAGCGGTCAGCTTGCCGGTATAGGCACTGACGATGGGGAACAAGGCCGCGTTGATCGCCGTCGAGATGGTGCGGCGGTATTCGCGGGGGATCGGGTTGAGCTCATGGCTGAGGGTGACCGGGATCTCCGGCCATTCCTTGGCGATGATCTCCCGCACCTTGCGCTCATGAGCCGGATTGACGATCGACCAGAGCAGGCAGACGGCGATCGCCTGCACCCTGCACTTCTTCAGGTGCTTTACCGCCGCCACGACATCGGCGGTCTTCAACGGCTCGATCTCGTTGCCCATGGCGTCGATGCGACCCTTCACCTCGCAGGTCCGGCTGCGCGCGATGAACGGTGCCGGGAAGTCGATCTTCACATTGAAGGCGCGCTTGCGCGGCGATTCCCGCAAAGTGAGGATGTCAGGGTGGCCGGCATTGCAGATGAGCCCGGCCGCCGCCACCTTGCCCTCGACCAGGGCGTTGGTCGAGACCGTGGTGCCGTGCACCAGCAGATCCATCCGGCCCAGGAAATCGCGCAGCGAGAGGCCGCGGCTGTCGGCGGCGACGCCGAGCACGTTGATGAAGCCCTTCTCGAACTCGCCGGGCGTGGTCGGCGACTTGAAGATCTCAAGCCCGCGCTCCCGGTCGTGCAGGACCAGGTCGGTGAAGGTGCCGCCGATATCGATGCAGCCCGAGTACATCTCAGTTTCCCTCTTTCTAACGTTGGCTGCGCCCGGGGAGGGTCAGTTCCCAGTCCCCGGCCAGGCCATGCGGCCGCAGCAGCAGAATGACGAGCAGAATGAGCGCCAGCACGATCTCCTGCAGGCCTGGCGGCGCGGCGATCGTCGTCCCGCCGAGGGAGAAGCCACGCTCGATGCTGCGGAAGACTTCGGAAACGACGGAGACCAGGGCGACGCCGGCGCAGGCCCCGGTCAGGCTGCGCATGCCGCCGACCACCAGCATGGTCAGGGTGACGAAGGTGAGGTCGAGATAGAAGGTGTTGGCGGTCATGGTGCCGAGGAAATGCGCGAACAGCACACCGCCCGCGGCGACGATCATGGCGCTGACCACGAAGGCGATCAGCCGCTCGCGCTCCAGATCGATGCCGGTCGCGGCGGCCGCGACCTCGCTCTCCCGCGAGCAGCGCAAGGCGAGGCCGTGCCGGGTCCGGTCGTAGAGCGCTGCGACGAACAGTCCGAGGGCTGCAAAGCCGAAGCCGGTCCAGAGGCCGGTGGTCCGCGGCAGGCCGACCAGCGCCTGCCGCCCGCCGGTCACCGCCTGCCAATTGAGGGCGACGACATAGACAATGACCAGCATGGCAAAGGTCGCCATCGGCAGCGCGATGCCGCGCAGGCGCATGAACACCAGCCCGACCAGCAGCGCCACCAGGCCGGCGAACAGCACCGCCACCGGCCCGGCGACGCTGACCGGGAGCTGAATCTGCTCCAGCCAGACCGGAAGATCGAGCGCGACCTCCTTCTTGCCCGGCAGGATCGTGAGGATCGCCGAGGTATAGCCGCCGATCGCCATGAAGGCGATGTGGCCGAAGGAGAAGACGCCGGAATTGCCGCAGAAGGTGTAGAGGCCGGTGACCACCACCAGCATGATCATCGCCTGGGTCACGGTGCGCTGCAGCGCCGGCGGGAAGAAACCGGCTATTGCCGCGACGACCAGCAGGATCAGCGCCAGCAGCAAAGCGGTGTGCAGGGGATTGTGGGCGACGGGAGTCGAAGGCTCGGCCATGGCTTACACCCGCTCGCTTGCCCGCCGCACCAGCAAGCCTTGCGGCCGCCACAGCAGGAAGGCGATGAACAGAAGAAACACAAAGGCGTCGCGGTAGGGCCGCAGCTCCTCCGGCAGGTAGGCCTGGAGCGAAACCGAGACAATGCCGACGATAAAGCCGCCGAGCGCGGCGCCGGTCAGCGAGCCCATCCCGCCGATCACCGAGGCGACGAAGGCGATCAGCACCATGTTGACGCCCATCTTGTAGGAGACGGTGCCGGTCTGTGCGACCAGGTAGAGCGAGACGAAGCTGGCCAGGATGCCGGAGAGCGCGAAGGCGACGGCGATCACCCGGTCGGCCTTGACGCCGAGCAGGCGCGCCATGGTGAAGTCCTCGGCGGCAGCCCGCATCTGGACGCCGATCCGGGACGCGCGGAAAAACACCACGAGCCCGACCATCAATGCCAGCGTGACGACGATGGCGATGCATTGCAGGCGCGGC
This sequence comes from Dongia sedimenti, assembly GCA_030715195.1. Lineage (GTDB taxonomy): Bacteria > Pseudomonadota > Alphaproteobacteria > Dongiales > Dongiaceae > Dongia > Dongia sedimenti. The sequence continues at coordinate 142,244 of JAUYVI010000009.1, read as the reverse complement.
ACCCGAAGTCCGGCGAATTCGAAGCTCTCGCCGAGCACCGAGAGGAAATCGACTCCCATCGGCCGCGAGCCGAAGATCATCAGGATCACATGCTGCACGAAGTAGGAAACCGCAAAGGAGGCGATCAACAGGGTCGGCGGGCTCGCCTTGCGCAAGGGCCGGAAGGCCAGCCGCTCCATGCCGAGGGCGAGGATGGTGACGACGATGATGGCGCTCAGCGCCATCACGAGCATCGGATTGCCGGCCAGCGCATAAATCACGAAGCCGCCGACCATGATCAGCTCGCCATGGGCGAAGTTGATGAGGCGCATGATGCTGAAGATGAGGCCGATGCCGAGGGCCGCCAAGGCGTAGACCGAGCCGAGGCTGATCGCGTCGATCAGGTTCTGGACGACGATCATGCCGGGCTCCGCCCCGGGTCGCGTTGCCCGGCGCCGAAATAGGCGGCGTCGAACTCCGCCGTGCCCTGGAGCTCGCTCGATCGCCCGACCATGGCGATGGCGCCGCCGCTCATCACGTAGGCACGGTCGGCGGCGTTGAGCGCACGGTTGACGCTCTGCTCCACCACGAGAACGGTCAGGCCCTGCTCGCGCAGCGCATAGATCGCGTCATAGACCTGCTTGACGATCAGGGGTGCCAGGCCGAGCGACGGCTCGTCCAGCAGCAAGAGCTTCGGCCGCGACAGCAAGGCACGGCCGATCGCCAGCATCTGCTGCTCGCCGCCGGAGAGATTGCCGGCGCGCTGGCGGTAGCGGTCGCGCAGCACCGGGAACATGCCGAGCACCTTGTCGGTGTCGGCGGCAATGCCGTCGCGATCGCTGCGCGGCGTGGCGCCGAGCGCGATATTCTCGGCGACGCTGAGGCTGCCGAAGATGTGACGCCCTTCCGGCACCAAAGCGAGACCCGAGGCCGCGAGCTTCTCCGGCGCCAGCCCGAGGATCGGACGGCTGTCGAATTTCACGCTGCCCGCCTTGGCCTTCACCACGCCGGCGATGGTCAGCAGTAAGGTGGACTTGCCGGCGCCGTTCGGGCCGATCACCGCCACGATCTCACCCTTGGCGACCGTGATATCGACGCCGCGCAAGGCGGTGATGCTGCCATAGTTGACCTGCAGCTTTTCAATGGCCAGCATGGCTAGACCGCCTCGTCGCCGAGATAAGCGGCGCGCACCGCATTGTGCGCGCGAATCTCCTCCGGGGTGCCGAGGGCGATGGTCGCGCCGTGCTGCAGCACCTGGATGCGGTGACAGAGCCGGAACACCAGCGGCATCCGGTGCTCGATCAGCAGCACGCCGCATTCGCCTTCCGCGACGATGCCGGCGACGACGCGCTGAAGCTCTTCCGCCTCGGCATCGTTCAATCCGGCGGCAGGCTCGTCCATCAGCAGGAACTTGGGCTTCATGGCGACGGCGCGGGCGATGCCGACCCGGCGCTCCTCGCCGAACGGCAGGGTATCGACCCGGCGCGCGGCCTTGTCGGCGAGGCCGAGGCGGCCGAGCACCTCCATCGCCCAGGCGCGGCCCGCGCCACGGGCCATGCCTGTCGCCATCGCGCCGGCTTCAACATTCTCCAACGCGGTCAGCCCGGCGAAGGGCAGCACGTTCTGGAAGGTGCGCACCAATCCCAACCGGCTGCGCTGATGCGGCTTCAGCGGCAGCAGATCGACGCCGTTCAAGGCGACGCTGCCGTGGTCGGGCACCTGGAAGCCGGTCAGCACGTTGATCAGCGTGGTCTTCCCGGCGCCGTTCGGCCCGATCAAGCCGAGGATCTCGCCCGGCCGCAGGGTCAGGTGAATGTCGTCGATGGCCCGCAGGCCCTGAAAGTTGACGACGACGCCGGCGACTTCCAGCGCCGACGCCGTCGCAACCCCTGCTTCGCCGGTCATGGCTTCATCATGTTCCGGATGCCAAGCCGATGCCTATTTCGGCATCTGCGCGGCCTTGACCACCTGGATGATGTTGCCGGACTTGCCGCCCACCACCTCGATCAACAGCAGATCGCGCTGCATGTTGATGTGCTCCTTCTCGGTAAAGGTCGTGGGACCCGCCAGCAGCTTCTCGTCCTTGAAACTCTGCAGCACGTCGCGCACCTTGTCGGTGTCGAAGGTGCCCGCCTTCTCCACCGCCTTGCTCCAAGCCTCGATCACGCTGTAGCCGGTGACCGAGTGCGAGGTGACCGGCGGCTTGCCGAACTTGGCCTTGTACTTCTCCATGAAGGCCTGGACCTCGGGCCGCGGATCGGCGCCGAACATCGAGCCATAGGTCACGAAATACATGTCGCTCAGGTTCGGCACGCCCTCCAGCCAATAGTCGCCGTCCCAGGATTCCGAGCCGAGCAGCGGCGTCTCGACGCCGGCGGCGCGGATCTGCCGCATGGCGCTGACGCCGCCCGGCGGGAAGGAGGCAAGCACGATGAAGTCGGGCTTGTCGCTGAGCGCCTTGATGCGGGTGATCTGGCTGGCGATCTGCGGGTCCTCGCCGCCGAACGTGTCCATGCCGAGCAAGGCATCGGCGCCGGCGAGTTCGGCCCAGCGCCGCTTGAAGAAATCCGCCCAGGTCGCGTCGAAGGCGATGGTGGTGTCCTTCAGGATGTAGCCCTTGCGCCAGCCCTTCACGTTATACGCCCACTCCGCCATCGCCACGGCCTGGCCGGGTGCGCCCGTCGCCATGGTGAAGGCATTGGGGCCGATGCCGCTCGGGCCGAACTTGGGATCGCCGGCACAGGTCGAGAAGGCGATCAGGTTGGCGCCGTCGGCGACCGAGGCCGCCGCGCTGCCGTAGTCGTAATCGCAGGTCACCACCACCATCTTGGCGCCCTCGTCGATCACCTGCTGCGCCGCAGTCGCGCCATAGGCGATGTCGGACTTGGTGTCGGCATAGACGATCTTCAGCGGATGGCCGAGCAACCCGCCCTTCGCGTTGATCTCGTCGATCGCAATCTCCATGCCGCCAGCCGGACCTTCGTCATAAGGCGCCACGCCGCCGCTCTGGGCGATCGCCGCGCCGATCACGATCGGATCTTCGGCTTGCGCCGCCGAGCCGAAAGCCAGCGCGGCGGCGAGAACCGCCAGGCTGCCCATGCGCTTGAACCACATGCCTTGCTTCATTTCCGCCTCCTGTTGCTGCTGCTTTTTGCTTTTCGTGATGTTGTTTTAGGCTTCGCGGCGCGCAGCTTTGCCGTCCCCGCCATATCGAGCTCGTAATCGACGCCATTGGCACCGCGCCTGGCCGCCACGCCGAACACGCTGCGGGCCTTTTCGGGACTGAGCCAGCCGCGGTTGAGATCGGCGAGCACGCGTTCCGGATCGCGGTCGCGCGGCGATCCGTAACCGCCGCCGGCGCAGCTCCGGTAGTGCACCGCTTCCTTCTCGCCGGCCGAGCAATGGTCGAAATCCGGCTGACGCTCCAGCTTGCCGTTCTTCAGACGTTTCCAGGTGCCGCAGCCGCTGCCCGGCAGGCCGCCGAGCACGCCTTTGGGCGGAAAGGTTCCGCCGTCGCCGAAGAAATAGACCGTCATCTCACCGGTGAGCGAGCGATAGGAGCCCTTGACCGCCGGCGCGCCGTTCCATTCGCCAAAGCCCATGCTGTCCCGGGCGACGCTGCGCTCTTCGATCAGGATCGGATAGGTCGCCTCGTCGATCTCGATTGAGTCGTTGACCATGATGCCGTTGCCGACCGAGCACTCATAGGTCAACCAGCCGTCATGGCCGTGGCTGCCGGGACCGCCGGACAGGCCGAGCATGACCTGGGTGACATAGGGCACCGCCTCCTTGCGCCGTTTGTCGGTGCCGGAGACGACGCCGAGCGCGGCCGAGGCGTTGCCCCCGCCCTCCGCCATCCCATAGGGCTTGCCGAGTTGGGCGAAGCAGCACTGCACCGCATTGGCCAGGCGCTCGTTGACGTTGCTGGTGGCGCAGGAGGTGCCGATCGGATGCTGCGGCCTGCCCACCACGCAATTGTCGCGCAGCAGCGGCACGATCCGGCTGGCGCTGCCGTGATTGTGCGGGATCGTGGAATCGATGTTGTAGTAGACACCCGTGCGGCAGGAGGCGATGACGCAGGCCTCGGTCACGTTGAGGCCGCCTGGTACGCAATCCGGATTGTCGCGCACATCAACGGTGATCAGGCCCTTCCGATTGTCGATCGTGACCTTGGCCTTGATCGGCACGCCCTCGTCGGCGACGCCCGGCACCGGGTCGTGGCGGACTTCATAGGAGAAGGTGCCGCCCGGCAGCTGCTTGATCGCATCGATGGCGCGGCGCTCGCCGTAATCCATCCAGGCCTCGATGAAGTGCTTGATGACATCGATGCCGTAGTGCTTGACCAGCTCCTTGAGCCGCCGCTCGCCGGTGCGGCAGGCGCCGACCTGGGCGCGATAGTCGCCGTACCAGATCGACGGCACGCGGATCTTCTGCAGGCCGATGCGGACGATGTCGGCCTTTTCCTGATAGTTCTCATGCACCCGCACGCAGGGGAAGTGCACGCCTTCCATGTAGATGTCGCCGGCATAAGGCAGATAGGTGGTTGGCTCGGGCGCGCCGATATCCGCGTGGTGCGAGCGGGCCAGGGTCCAGAACATCGGCTCGCCATCGCAGAAGACGGGGATGCAGAGCGTCAGGTCGGCATGATGCGTGCCGCCGTAGAACGGGCTGTTGTTGAGATAGGCGTCGCCTTCCTTGATCTCGGTGAACAGCTTGGTGATCGGCTGGGTGGTGAGCTCCAGGCCGGTCACATGGATCGGCAGCGCCTCCTCGACCGAGACCAGGCGGTGGTCATAGGTCAGCAACCCGCAGGACATGTCGCGCGCGTTCTTGATGACGCTCGACCGGCTGGCCTTCATGACCGTGTTGGTCATCTCGCGGATGATGGATTCGAAGCGGTTCGAAAGCACCGCCAGCAGCACCGGATCGAAATCCGCCGCCTTGCGCGCGCTCGCCCTTCCGGGGCCGCCGTCAGCCATTCAGTCCCCCATCTGCCCTGTTACGTCTTTTGTTTCGAGTACATTACCATCACAGTATCTGTGATCACAAGAGTCAGGCGAGCCGCTTCGGGCTGACCACCACGGAATCCGCATCGGCGTAGATCCAATCGCCGGGCCGGATGGTGAGACCGGCCACGGCGAGCGCGACCCCGGTCTCGCCGCCAACCTCGCTCTCCGCCCGGCGGGCGATCGTGCCCAGGGCCTTGACGCCGAAATTCATGGCGTCGATCGTTGCGGTGTCGCGGATCGCGCCGAAGGCGACGATCCCGGCCCAGCCGTTCGCCATCGCCGCGGTGGCGATCCGGTCACCGAGCAGCGCGACCTGCATCGCCGACCCGCCATCGACCACGATCACCCGGCCCGCGCCCGGTGTCACCGCCAGCGCCCTGACCTGGCGATGGTCGCCCGGAGTCTTCACCGTAACGCAGGCGCCGGAGAAACGGCGGCGCAGGCCGAAGCTGCGGAACTGCGCGTCACAAACACCGATCATCGCGTGATGCGCGTCCCAGAGATCAGCGGTCGAGAAATCCATGGTGTGCGCCCTCGCAAGCGTTGCCGGCCGACCGGAGGTGATCAGGGCTCTTCCATGCCGTGGCGCTTGGCCCAGTCGAAGGGATAGAGCGCGTAGAAGTAGGCGCAGCGCCGCCCGGTGAAGTCGTAATCCAGCGTGCAGCCCTCGGGCAGCCAGACGATGTCCCCGGCATTGCATTCCATCTCGCCCTGGTCGGTGCGGACGATCATGCTGCCTTCGTGAATGAAGAGGATTTCGTCGTACAACGTGGTCCAATGGACCTTGATGTTCTCGGCGATTTCGAGGCCGCCGCCCATGTTCTGGCTGATCTTGGCGTTGATCACGCGGGCAATCTTGGTCTCGCCGCCCGGCGCCTTGCATGGAATGAACGGGAGTTCGTTGCGCTTGAAGTGAATGGCGTTCGGCATGTCGCCCTCCTGTTTGCTCGTTTCTTCAGCTCTTGGTGACGCGTGACGTGGTGATGCCCCCCGGCGCCAGCCCGGCCAGGGCGCGCACGATCGGTCCCGGCGTCCGGTCCAGGTGATCGAGGCGGTCCTTCCGCGCGATCGCCGCCCGCACCATATGCGCGCCGATGTAGCGGATCGGCTCCGGCGGCAGCCAGCGCTCCGGGGGGCGCACCAGGCCGCAACCCGACCATTCGTCTTTCAGATCGAGCGCGAGCGAGGCGAGGATGCGTCCGGCGATCGGCGTGGTCGCGACGCCATTCCCCGAGAAGCCATAGCCGTAAAAAATGTGCGAAGAGCCCGGCAAGGCACCGAACAGCGGCAGGCCGCTGCGGGTGCGATCGATCGGCCCGAACCAGCTGTCGGCGAAGGGGACGTTGGCCAGCGCCGGATAGCCGCGGCGCACGCAATCGCGGATCACGTCCTCGCGCGGCGAGCGGCCTTCCCAGCGCCCACCGTTGAGGCCGCCGAAGCCGATGACGCCGCCGGTGACTCCCGGGTTGAAGCGATGATCGCGGGTGGTGCGAAAGCCGGTGACGAAGAGCTGGGAGTCGCCCATCAGCGGCTTCTCCTTGTAGCCGAGCTTCTCCAAGAGATCGGGAATGGGCTCGGTGACCGCGTCCTCGCTGGCGATCACCAGGATCGCCGAGCGCAGCTCCGGGATCGAGGTCGACCAGGCGTTCATGGTGAGCACGACACGCGCGGCGGTGATCGAGCCTCGGGCGGCGTGCACGACGGCGGGACGGCCGCGCTCCAGCCGGGTCATAGCGGAATGCTCGTAGACCCGGATGCCGCGCTTCAGCACCACGCGGCGGAGCCCGCGCGCCAGCTTGCCGGGATGAATGGTCGCGGCGCTTGGATCATGGATCCCGGCCAGGAAGGACTTCGTGCCGGTCATGGCGGTGATCTCCGCCGCGGTCACTTCGCGGAACGGCGCCAGTCCATGCTGTGCCAGTGCAGCGAGGATGCCGTTCCAGGAACCGATGTGGCGGCGACAGGTGGCGCCCCAGATCCAGCCGTCCCTTCTGAACTCGATGTCGATGCCCGCCTCGCGGAAGAAGGCGTCGATCTCGGTCGCGGAATTGCCGAAGACATGGCCCAGCCGGATCGCGTCCTCGGTCCCGCAGAACGCCTGCAAGGCGGCGAACTTGGCCCATTGCGAGAGCACCATGCCGGAATTGCGCCCGCTGGCGCCGCCGCCGAGGATATCCGCCTCGACGATGGCGATGTCGAGCTCCGGCCGGCGCCGCTTCAGTTCCAGCGCGGTCCACATGCCGGCCATGCCGCCGCCGACGATGCAGATATCGGCGCGCTGCGCGCCCTCGAGCGCCGGCTCGTCCTGCTCGCCCGGCGCAATGGCTTCGCGCAGCCAGGGTCCGCGGCCGGCGATCCGCGTCTGCATCGGCGTCACGCCGCGATGCCGAGGGAGGCGCCGCGCCGGCGGATCTCCTCGGTCAGCGGCGCCGCGGCGCGGGCGTTGAGATCGAACAGCACCGTGACCTGGTCGCTGCTCGAATGGAGGTCGTCGGTCTCGGCATTGTGGATTTCATGCCGGTATTCAACCGACTTGTTGCCGAGCCGCCGCAGCACCGTCCGCACCACCAGCAGCGCCCCCGCGCGCACCTCGTGCTTGTACTCGATGGTCTGGCGCACATCGGCCCAGCCGAGGCCCCGCACCTTCAACTCGTTGTAGGGCGCCAGCATGGAGAGGAAATGGAACGAGGCGCCGTCGTAAAGCGCGGCATAGAACTGGGTGTTCATGTGTCCCATGGAATCGCAGTTCCAGGGATAAGCGACGCCGCGATAGGTCTCGACCGCGCCCGCCATGGTCAGAAGCCGACCTTGTCGCCGCCTTTGAGCTTCAGCATCTCGCGTGCCTCGGCGGGCGTGGCGATCTGCAGCGAGAGGTTCTCCAGGATGCCGCGGATCTTCGTCACCTGCTCGGCATTGCTCTTGGCGAGCTGGCCGGGCCCGAGATAGATGCTGTCTTCCATGCCGACCCGGACGTTGCCGCCCATGGTGGCGCCGATCGTGGCAAGATTGATCTGGTGCCGGCCGGCGGCCAGGATCGACCATTGGTAATCGCTGCCGAACAGTCGGTCCGCCGTGCGGCGCATGTGCATCAGGTCCTCCGGGTGCGGACCGATCCCGCCCAGCACGCCGAAGATGGTCTGCACGAAGAACGGCGGAGTCAGCAGCTTGCGGTCGACGAAATGCGCCAGGGTGTAGAGATGCCCGACGTCGTAGCACTCGCATTCGAAGCGCGTGCCGTGCCCGTCGCCCAGTTCTTTCACGAAGCGCTCGATCTGGGCGAAGCTGTTGCTGACCACGTTCTCCTTGGTCCGCTCCACATAGGCCTTCTCCCAGGGAAACTTCCAATCGGTGATCTTGTCGGTCACGTGGAAGATCCCGAAATTCATCGAGCCCATGTTGAGCGAGCAGAGCTCCGGCTTGGCACGGAGCGGCGCGGCCAGGCGGTCTTCCATGCTCATGCCCAGCGAACCGCCGGTGGTGATGTTGATGACGGCATCGCAGTTCTGCTTGATGCGCGGCAGGAACTGCATGAACACCTTCGGATCCGGGGTCGGGCTTCCGTCCTCGGGATTGCGCGCGTGCAGGTGGATGATCGCGGCCCCGGCCTCGGCGGCGGCGATGGAATCGGCGGCGATCTGGTCCGGCGTGATCGGCAAATACGGCGACATGGTCGGCGTGTGCACCGAACCGGTGACGGCGCAGGTGATGATGACTTTCCGACCGGATTTGCTCTTGGGCTTCGGATCAGCAGCTGCCGTGCTCATGATTCCACGCACTCCCCTGTTGGATATTCGCCGTGCCTTCCGCCACCCCGCGGGGCGCCTTCTTGACACTGTCGTTGAGGCGATATTAGCATCACAATATCTGTGATCACAAGATATCAGCGGAGCGGCGGCGGCTTTTACAGCGCCGTCGATCTCGGCGAGACGCGGGGCGCCGTTCGGTTATGATCCGGCCGGGCCGTCGAACAAGAAAGAGACCTTCGGAGGGGATAATGAGCAGCGTGCGCGCCGACACCGCAAAGACCGGACGCCAGACCAACCAGCATCTGGAGTCGGCGGTGGCCGAGGCCGAGCAGCGTTACGTGTCGGCCAATCCGGGCAGCGCGAAGTTGAACCAGGGCGCGCGGGCGACGATGCCGGGCGGCAACACCCGGACCACCCTGCATTACGGTCCCTTCCCGCTCGCGGTTCGATCGGCCAAGGGATCCAAGGTTACCGATGTCGACGGCCACAGCTACGTCGATTTCATCAACGAGCACACGGCAGGCGTGTTCGGCCATTCCGAGCCGGTGATCCAGGCCGCACTGAAACAGGCGATCGATGACGGCCTGACGCTCGGCGCGCCGAACATCTACGAGCACGACCTCGCGGCGGCGATCATCGCCCGTTTCCCCTCGATGGCGCGGCTGCGCTTCTGCAATTCCGGCACCGAGGCGAACCTGCTGGCGCTCGCCACCGCCCGCGCGGTATCCGGCAAGCCCAACGCGCTGATCTTCGGCGGCGCCTATCACGGCAGCCTGCTCTATTACAGCCACGGCCCCTCGCCGCTGAACATGCCGATCCCGGTGATCGAATCCGTCTACAACGACACCGACCGGGCGGTCGCCGACATTGCAGCCAACGCCGCGACCCTGGCCGCGGTGATCCTGGAGCCGATGCAGGGCGGCGCCGGCGCCATCCCCGGCACCCCGGAATTCCTGAAGGCGCTGCGCGACGCCTGCACCAAGCACGGCGTGCTGCTGGTGTTCGACGAGGTCATGACCTCGCGGCTCGGGCCGGGCGGGCTGCAGGGCAAGCACGGCATCACGCCGGACCTCACCACGCTCGGCAAGTATGTCGGCGGCGGCATGACCATCGGCGCCTTCGGTGGCCGCGGCGACATCATGGACCGGTTCGACCCCACCCGTCCTGATTCCTTCCCCCATGGCGGCACCTTCAACAACAACGTGCTCGCCATGTCCGCCGGCCTGGCCGGTTTCACCAAGGTGCTGACCCCGGCGGCGCTCGACCGCATGAACGGGCTCGGCGATTCGCTGCGCGATCGCGCCAACGCCCTAGCCGCCAAGCACGGCCTGCCGCTGCAGGCGACCGGCACCGGCTCGATCTTCGGCCTGCACTTCCACACCGGGCCGATCCGCAACAGCCACGACCTCGACGCGGGCGAGAAGGGGCGCGAACACGATGTCGCCGCGCTGAAGAAGCTTTACCAGCTCGATATGTTCGCGCGCGGCCTCTACGTCACGCGCCGGATCCTCGGCAACCTCTCGCTGGTCACCAGCCAGGCCGACGTCGACCTGTTCATCGAGGCGCTGGACGAGTTCCTGACCAGCCGCGGCACGCTGATCCGGCAGGTGATGGGCTGATCATCCCGACTTTTTCCTGAGATAGGCCGGCCGCAGCCAGTTCTCCACATGCCTCACCGTGCGCGCCGCGGTGAAGCTCAGGATGAAGTAGATCATTCCGATCAGAAAATAGGTTTCCTCGCTGCGGAAGGTCTCGGCGATCACGTATTTGCCCTGGCGCAGCAGTTCCTCGACGCCGATGAAGGAGACCAGCGCACAGTCCTTCAGGACGGAGATGAAATAGCCGCCGACGGTCGGAATGGCGATCGACATGGCCTGCGGCAGAATGATCTTCCAATAGACCGCGAAGCGGCTCATGCCCAGCGCCATGCCCGCCTGATGCTGGCCAGGATCGATCGCCTCGATCGCCGCGCGAAACACTTCGCTCAAGTAGGCGCCGATCACCACGGAAAGCCCTAGGACGGCGGCCCAGAACGCCGGCAGGCTGACCCCGTAGCGCGGCAGCGAGAAATAGACGAACAGCAGAATGACGATCAGCGGAACATCGCGGCAGATTTCGACATAGACGCACACAAACCACTTGGCAAAGCGGCTCTTGGTCTGGGTCGCGATCGCGCAGACCACGCCGATCGCAATGCTGACCAGCATGCTGCAGAACGTGAGCTCCAGCGTGACCGGCACGCCCTTCAGCAGGCGCGGCAGGTATTTGGGCACGAACTCGGTGAAGAAATCCCACATTGCAGGCGGCCCTCGTCAATCGCACGGTGTTCCGAGCAAGAAAAAGGCCCGCCGACCGGATCGGCGGGCCTGAGTCCTTGCCCCGACGGCTACTTGCCCATCATGGCTTCGCGGGACAGCGATTCGTCCCAGAGGCCGTAGCCTTCGAGAATCTTCTGGCGCTCGCCGGCTTCGTCCATGGCGTCCAGCGCCTTGTTGACGGCGGCCAGCAGGGCCGCGTCTTCCTTGCGCACACCGATTCCAGCGCCGCCGAACTTGTAGCCGGCCGCGGCCTGCTTCTCCTTCCATTCCGGCTTCGGCTCGAGCGACATCGGCTCGCCGATCGCCCGGATATTCGGCGTCACCTTCTTCTGCTCGCCGAGGCTGGTGAAATCCGCGACCACGGCATCGACCTGCTTGTTCTGCAGCGCCATGAAGGGAGCCGCGAAGTCGTCGAATGCCTTCACCGAGCCGCCCCAGCCTTGCGAGACCATCTTGTTGGCCTGCATCTCCTCGACCGTGCCCACCGTGGTGCCGATGATCTTGCCTTTCAGGTCCTCGGGTTTCTGGTAGGGCGAGTCTTCCAGCACCGCGATGCGATCGCTCTCAAAGTAATAGGGCCGGGAGAACTCGATGCCGGAGCCTTGGCGCCGCTCCTCGGTCACGGTCATGCCCGAGAAGATGATGTCGAACCGTTTGGCCTTCAGGCCGGGGATGAGCGCGTCCCATTCCACCGGCACATACTCGAACTTGGCAACGCCGAGATGCGGCAGCATTTTCTGCAGCATCTCGAACTCCATGCCGCCGTAGCTGCCATCCTCGTTCTGCCAGACCCAGGGCTTCAGGCCCATCACCCCGACGCCGACCTTGATGGTGCCGGTCTTCTTGATGTCATCCAGCGTGTCGGCCTTAGCAAGTCCCGCCATGCCGGTAGCCAGCGTCACCACGGCCGTCAGGCCGAGCGTCATTCCAAGCAAAACGCGACGCGAAATCATCTTCATCATTGTCAGCTCCCTGTCTGCCCGCCGACCACGCGGCGGGTCCGCTTCATTGCCTCAATGAGGGGGATTTCGTGCGGCATTTCAATTCGTTGCCCCCTGCCCCAGCCGTCGATCCCGATGCCTGTTCCATCGGCATCATGACTTGTGACTTGTGATCACGGCTGATGTAATGCTAAGGACTCTCTCCGGCCACTGTCAAGCTGAGGGGTGCGGTTCCGGCCAGTGTGGTGACGGCGGCCTCAGTCTCCACACGCGCTTTCCGCTGGCTTCCGGCCGAGTCAGGGCGGTATCAGTTCACGAGTTTTAATGGCCGACCCAGGACGCATGGCACCAGCAGCAACAGCATCGACCCAGGAACGCCCGGCCTTCGGCTTGGCCAAGCTCGAGCGCGAGACCCTGCATGAGCGGGCCTATGACGAAGTGAAGAAGGCGATCATGGGCGGCACGATCGCGCCCGGCGAGCCCATGACCATCCGCGCGCTGGCGAAGGCGCTCGGCACCAGCGTGATGCCGGTGCGCGAGGCCTTGCGTCGTCTGGTTGCGGAGCGCGCCCTGGAGCTCCTGCCCAACCGCTCGGTCACACTGCCGGTGATGACCGCCGAGAAGTTCGACGAGATCGTGCGCATCCGCCTGGCGCTCGAAGGCATGATGGCGGAGACCGCGGCGAAGCACATCACGCCGGACGAGTTGAAGCGCATGACGCGGCTCAATGACGAGATGATCGCCAAGCTCCGGCTCGGCACCAAGAAGTACCTGGCGCTGAATCAGGAATTCCATTTCCAGCTCTACATGGCCGCCCGCATGCCGCAGGCGATGTCGATCGTGGAAACGCTTTGGCTGCAGATCGGCCCCTTCCTGCATCACGTGGATACGGATTTCGGCGCGCCCGATTTCCTGAACCACCACGCCTTGATGCTGAAGGCGCTGGCAAAGCGCGACGGCGGCAAGGCACGCTCCGCGATCGAGGCCGATATCGGCGAGGCCGCCGAGAGCATTCTCGCCTCGCTGCGCGCCAGCCCGCTCAAGTAGCCGAGGCGGCAGCCCCCCCGAACCTGACGAGATCCGCTGTGCTCTGGTCTCAGCGCGCGGCGGCGTAGCGCCGCGCCAATGCGGACATGCCGACGGCCAGAATCAGAATTCCGCCTTTGTAGATCGGCTGAAAGTTAGAAGGCGCGCCAAGAATGGCGAGGCCGTTGAACCCGACCGCGAGGATCAGCACGCCGACGAACGTGCCGACGATGTGGAACTGGCCGTCGCGCAACGTCGCCGAACCCAGGAAGACGGCGGCAAAGGCGTCAAGGAGATAGCCATCACCGACGCCGAGCGTCCCGCTGCCCAGCAGTGAGGAGAGCAGCGTGCCGGTGACCGCCGCGCAGAAGCCCGCCGTCGCAAAGGCGAACATCTTGATCCGGTCGACGCGAATGCCCGAGAGCCGCGCCGCCTCGATATTGGCGCCGACCGCCTGCATCTTCTGGCCGATGTCGGTCCGGTTGAGGATGGTCCAAAGAATCAGCAGGATGCCGAGCATGAAGAAGACCGGATTCGGCACGCCGAACAGCACCCGGCCGAGCGACAGATTGGTAAAGGCGCGCGGAATGCCGCTGGCGATCGGGAAGGCGCTGTAAGAGAAGCCGATGCCGGTGAGCATCGTGCCGACCCCGAGCGTCGAAATGACGGCGTTTATGCGCACCTTGGTGACCAGCACACCGTTGATCAGGCCAAGGCCGATGCCGACGGCCAGGGCGAGCGCGATGCTGATCCAGATCGGCAGCCCCTGATACGACATGAAGCCGACCACGATCAGGCCGATGAAACTGGCCACGAAACCGACGCTGAGATCGAACTCGCCGACGACGAGAGTGTAGGTCAGCCCCGCGGCGATGATCGCGGTCAGGGAGGCCTGGCTCAGAATGTTGAGGAAGTTCGCGCGCGAGAAGAACGTGTTGGGTGCCATGATCGAGAAGAACACGAGCATCAGCAGCAGGCCGACAATGGTGCCATAGCGCGACAGGAACACCAGTCCGGCGCGCCTCCAGTCGATGGGCTTGCGGCCGCCCACGGCCGCTACTGCCGCGTCGCTACGGTTGATCACGCCGGCTCTCCTTGTCCACTGTCGGCAGTATGATAGCTGAGTTCAATGATGCGGGCCTCGGTGATGTCGCGGCCGCTGAGCTCCCCCGTCAGACGACCCTCGCGCATGACCAGGACCCGGTCGGCGAGGATGGCGAGTTCCTCGACATCCGAGGAGATCAAGATGATGCCCACGCCGGAACGGGCCAGCGCACGGATGGCAGCATGGATCTCCTCGCGCGCGCCGACATCCACGCCGCGCGACGGCTCATCAAGAATCAGCAGCCGGATCCCCGAATTCAGCCAGCGGGCGATCAGCGCCTTCTGCTGGTTGCCGCCGGAGAGGCTGGCGATCTTCGTGTCGATGCTGGGGGTCTTGATGCTGAGCCTGTCGACCAGGTCCTCCGCCTGCCGACGCCCCTTGCGCGCGGACAGGAACGGCAGCGCGGGAAAGCTCCGCAGATTGACGAGCGACGCGATGTTCATGTTGTAGGCGACCGAGTGCTGCAGCATCAACCCCTGCGAACGGCGCTCTTCCGGCACCAGGGCGATTCCGGCTTCGACCGCCGCGGCCTCGTCGGCCAGGTCGAGCCGCTTCCCGTCGAGCTCGAAATGACCCGCATCCGGCCGCCGCACGCCGGCCGCCAGGTGCGCCAGCTCGGTACGCCCCGCCCCGACCAGTCCGCCGAGTGCGAGAACCTCGCCGGAAAAGACGTCAAAGCTGACATCCTTCACCGCGCCCCGCCACGCGACGCCGCGAACGGAGAAGATGGGTCTGCCAGACCTGTCGGCCGTGAAGTGCTCGCGGTCCTCGGGCGAGCGGATGTCGTGGCCGATGATGGCGCGGACCAGCCCCTTCTTGTCGAGCCGCCCCCGGACCGCCTCATCGACGATCCGGCCGTCGCGCAGCACGGTGATCCGGTCGCACAGGTCGAGCACTTCTTCGAGGCGATGGGACACGTAGAGGATCGCCACGCCGTGACGGGAAAGATCGCGAATGATCGAAAAGAGCTTTTCGCTCTCGGGACCGGACAGGGATGCGGTGGGTTCGTCCATCGCAATGAAGCTGGCGTCCCGCGCCAGCGCCTTGCCGATCATCACCAGCCAGCGCTCGGCGACGGAGAGTTCGGAGACGCGGGTGTCGAGTGGAAAATGTATGCCGACGCGTTCGGCCGCGGCGCGGGCCTGTACGCTCGATCGCTTCCAGTCGATAAGGCCGAATCGGGTGGTCTTGCGCACGCCGAGCAGCATGTTCTGCAGGGCGCTGAAATGCGGGATGAGGTTCAGCTCCTGATGGATGAACGCCAAGCCGGCGCGCTCCGATGCCTGCGGGGAACCTTGCCGGAGTTCCTCCCCGTCGATGGTGATCCGGCCGCGATCGGCCGTGGTCACGCCCGCAAGACAACGGATCAGGGTGGACTTGCCGGCACCGTTGGCGCCCACCAGGCCGTGAACCTCGCCCCTTGCAAGGTCGAGATCGGCTTCGACCAGCGCGCGTTCGCCGGCGAAGGACTTGGTGAGACCGCGAATTTCCATCCACCCTTCGGGGGATCGCAGGTTCGCGGATCCCCCGTCGGCAGAACCTTCGGAATCTGGACTGCTCGCGAGCATTACTGGCTCGGATGGTCCTTCATGAACTGGTCGACGTTCTCGCTGCTGACCACCGTGCCCGGGATCGAGATGACCTTGGGCGTCCAGGAATCGCCGGCGGCCATGGCATCGAGAATCGCCTGGAACACCTGCTTGCCTTCCTCGTAGGCCGGCTGCCAGGTGGTCGCCGTCATATCGCCGTCCTTCACCATCTGCAGCGCCTGCGGGCTGCCATTGACCGACGAAATGACAACATCGGTCCGTCCGGCTTGCCGCAACGCCGCCACGGCGCCCGTCGTCGGCTCGTCCCAGCACGACCAGATGCCGAGCTTGCGACCACCATCCGCGGGATGGGTCGTCAGCCAGGCCTGGGCGAGGGCGTTGCCGCTCTGCACCTGGCCCGGAACCGTGACTTCGCTATAGGTGACCTTGATATCGGACTTGCCCTTCACGGCCTCTTCGAAGGCCAGACCGCGATCGATGCAGAGCTTGCCCGGGTGGAAGGTCAGCGCCAGGATATCGGCGCTGTCGCCGACCTTGCCGAGCAGGAACTTGGCCGAATCGTCGCCGACCTGCCGGCCGCTGGTCGTGACGACGATACCGGGCACCAGCTCGCCGCCCCAGGTCGCGACCGGGATATGCGCCTGCCGCGCCGCCTCGAGACCGGAGCCGATCGAGCTGCTGGCGAAGGCCAGGACGAAGATGGCGTCCACATGCTCGACGGCGAGCGTGTTCATGGCCGCGTTGGCCTTGTCGGCGCTGGCCTGGGTATCGACGACCTTGACGTCCCAACCGGCTGCCTTGGCGGCTTCTGTTGCACCGCCGATCACATCGATATTCAGCGCGTCATTGGCCAGAAGCGCGACGATACCGAGCGTCTTGGCGTTGGCGGCGCTTGCGGAAAGCACGCAGGCGATGGCTGCGGCGGCGAAAGACAGTTTACGCATCTTGTTCCTCCCCTTGATGCTGCCGCCCCTTGCCGGGGCAGCGTTTATGAGGCCGATGATCCGACCTTTGATAGCGGTACCATAAAGCAGCTTCGTGAACCTGGCAACAGGCCCTTCCCTTGGCTGGGTGGCGACCGGCTTTTGCCATCGCGTCGATTGCGCGGCGCATCGGCGCTCCAGCCGGAAGGTACATCCAAGGAAATGGATCACTATCGCCAGTATACGCAGCGAAATCGCGCAGCCCGAAGCACGCCCGCAGCCGGTGACCGCACGGTCCCCGGGCTCGGCTTGGCGCGGTGCCGCTCCCCCGGCAGAGCGGCTCGACACGGGCCTCACCAGGGCACACGTCCAGCTTTTTTCACTAGAGAATGTTATCGGTATCAAATACGTTCAGGGGCGCGGGCCGGCGCGAAGTCGCGGGCCGTATCAACTTACACGCGGACGCTGGCCCTGGGACCGGCGCGGCGCGCAGGCACAGGGGACTGACATGGCGCAGGTGAAATACGACTTTTCGGGAAAGAGCGTGCTCGTGGTCGGCGGCACCACCGGCATTGGCCGGGCAACGGTGCTGGCCTTTGCCCGGGCCGGCGCCAATCTTTTCGTCGCCGGCCTCGGTGCCGAGCATGGACGCAGCCTCGGTGCCGAAGTCAAGGACATCGGCAGGGATTTTGAGTTCCGCGAGGTGAACGTCCGGGACGGCAAGGCTATGAAGCGGCTCCACGAGGAGGCCTTTGAGCGCTTCGGCCGCATCGACGTCGCCTTCAACAATGCCGGCGTTTCGGGAAAGACCGCGCCCGTGCATGAGCTTGAGGACGCCGATTACGACCTGCTGATGGAGGTCAATCTCAAAGGCATTTTCTACGGATTGAAACACCAGATTCCCCACATGATCGCGAAGGGTGGCGGAGCCGTCGTCAACACCTCGTCTCTGTTCGGCGTCATGGGATTCGCCACGACCGCGGTCTATTGCGCCAGCAAATGGGGTGTCATCGGCCTGACGAACTCCGTGGCGCTCGAGGTGGCCCGCAAGAACATCCGCGTCAATGCCATTGCGCCGGGATCGGTGATGACGCCGCTGATCAGGGACATGTTCGGCGGCGAGCAGGCGGCCAGGGACACGGTCCTGCCGATGATCCCCATGGGCCGCATCAGCGACCCGGCCGAGATCGCGCAACTTGTGCTGTTCCTCAGCTCGGATGCGGCTTCATTCATCACCGGCCAGGCCATTGTGATCGATGGCGGCGGGTTCGTCGCCGGCGCCGACCAGCTTTAGCCGGCGCCGTCCCGACCGATCAGTGAACCCGCGACGTGTCGCCCTTGGCGAGCGCGAGCTCGGTGATGCGCAGCCCTTTCGCTGTGATGCGCGAGGGAAACATGTCCTTCAACGCCTCGTCATGGATCGGGATGACGCGCTTCACCTGACCGTGGGCGAGCTTGATCATTTCCTCGATCTTCAGCATCACATTGGTCTGGCTGCCGGTGGCGAGCCCGATCGGAATGTATTGCGGATCATTGGGCTCGAAGCCCTCGAGGTTGGCGTAGCTGTAGATCAGGTCGCCGGCGAAGACCCAGCAATCCTCGCTGCCCGCCTTCCCGTCATTGCGCACGTTGACGAACATTGAACCCCAGGTGTGCGTGTCGAAGGCCTCGTGCAGGTCGATGCCGGGAATTGCGTCAGGCCGATCGCCCTGGACGCTGACCAACCGGCCCTGCCGGGCGAGATCCACCACGCGCATGATGTCGCCGGGATCGGTGGCGGCATTCAGCCAGCGGAACTTGCGATTGAGCGAGAGCGACCAGATCCATTTCGAGATCTCGCGCTCCTGCACATAGAAGGTCGCCTTCGGAAAATCGTCGGTGTTGCCCATGTGGTCGAAATGCGCATGAGTGATGAAGGCCTCGGTCACCTGCTCCGGCTTGACCCCGACCTCGGCCAGCACCGGCGCCGGTGCGTGCCAGTTCTGGACGCCGTAGTTGTCGGCGATGACCTTGCCGTAATCCTTGTTGTTATAGCCCACATCCACCATGGCGACGTGGCCCCTGCCCTTGATCACGACATAGCAGTAGGGAAGCTTGACCGTGCCCTGATTGAAGGTGCCATGCACCGTCACGCCCTTCGGTGCATTCGGCACCGCGCCGTATTCCAGCACCCAGATCGAATAGTCCGACATGCCCGTTCTCTCCCAATCTAGCGTTCTTATTGTTCCGGCCGCTTCTTGGCCGCGTGTTGCGCGCAGCAGGACTGCGAAAGCGCCACGATCTCGAACCCGGGAAGCGCCCCGGTCGCCCAGAGCAGATGCTGATGCGCGGCCCGCAGCGGAGCCAGGACCGCGTCGATCGCGGTCTCATCGCCGCGCAGGAAGCAACGCCGCGCGGCGGTGACCGCCCCCTGCATATCCCGCATCGCCTGCAGCACATGAGTATGATGATGGCGCGCCGGCGCCGGCACCTTCGCGGCGCGGATGCCGTCTTCCGCTTCGCGCATCGCCCCGGCGGCAAGATCCAGCATCGGATGCGCGGCGATCGCCTGGCCGCTCGCCGTCGCCAGCACCATCAACCCGGCGAGTTGCGCCTCGGCCTGGCGCAGCAATTCGAACGGATCGCGCAACTCCGCCATATAGGCTGCAGTCGCGTCGTCGATCCCGGCCGTCGAATAGCCTGCCGGTTCCGGCGCGAATTCGGCCGCTGGAAACTCCGGCGGATCGATCAGTCGATCCGCGAACCGTCTGCCGTCACGCGGTGAGAGTTTCATCACCGCCCGCCCTCAGCCGGCGGTCCAGCCGGCATCGATCGGCATGGTCGAGCCGGTGATGTCCCGGGCATTGGGTCCGCAGAGGAAAACCACTAGGTCGGCCACACCCTCCGCGGCGATGAAGCGGCCGGTCGGCTGGCGGACCTCCAGGAACTTGCGCTCGGCCGCCGCGCGACCGAGATTCTCGGCCTTCATCAGATCGACGATCTTCGCCTCGCTGTAGGGGGTGTGGATCGCGCCGGGGCAGACCGCGTTGCAGGTGATGTCGAGGTCGACATTCTCCAAGGCCACGACCCGCGTCATGCCGATCAACGCGGTCTTGGTCGTGACGTAGTCCACGCGATTGGCCACGGCAAAGCTGCTATAGACCGAGGCCATGTTGATGATGCGCCCCCACTTCTTCGCCCGCATGTCGGGCAGTGTCAGGCGGATCGCGTGGAAAGCGGCGGAGAGATTGACCGCCAGGGCCTGGTCCCATTTCTCGGTCGGATAGTCCTCGACTCTCGCGAAGTGCCGGGTGACCGCATTGTTGACCAGGATGTCGAGCGTCCCCAGGCGCTTTCGGCTCGCCGCGATCAGGCCCTCCACGCCGGCCATAGTCGACAGGTCCGCCTGATGGTAGCCGATCTCGACGCCATGATCGCGCGTCAGCGCGGCGACCTGCTCTGCGACGGCGCTCGCGGGCTCGAGCCCATGAACCATTACATTGCATCCGGCGCGCGCCAACCCCTCGACCACGGCGAGCCCGAGCCCGCTGGTCGAGCCGGTGACCAGCGCATTCTTGCCCTTGATCATCCCGCGGCCCCGCTGCCGATCGTGAGGTCGACAATCCTCGTGGCGTCCTTCGCCTCCGGCAGCGACAGCACGGCATCCACCAGCGCGCGCCGCTGCGGCGCGCTTAGGACTTCCGCGGCATTGGCGTCGAACTTGGCGACGATGTCGGAGACGGCCATCGGGTTCGCGGCGGAGCCGCGATTGTGCTCTTCGACCGTCTCATAGACGGACCCGTCCTTCATGATGATCCTGATCGCTCCCTTGAAGCGCTCCGGTCCCGGAAACTCCGGATCGACCTCGATCTCGACGCGGTCGGCGACGCCGAGAATCCGCGGATCGGCGAGGGATTCCGCTCGATAGGCGTTCTTGTCGATGCGGCCGAGCACCAGCGCCTCGGCCAGCGTGTACTGCATGCTGACGCGGCCATGCGAGTCCGAGCGCGGGCGCCGCTTCTCGGCGACGGGTTCGCAGACGATCCCGACGATATAGGCCGCGACCGGACAGACGATCCGCTCGACCTGCGCCGGATCGATGCCGTGCGCCGCGCGCAGGCGGAGCAAGGCGTCGATATAGGGATGGATCACATGGGCGACCGGAAACGGCTTGAACGAGGCGTTTCGGCTCTCCCAGTGCTCGCCGAGCCCCTCGGTGATCCGGCCGTAGTCGCGCACGACGCTCTCCTCTTGCAGGTGCGACGCGAACAGGCCGAACCGTCCCTCGAAGACGGCCGCCGGGCCGGTCGTCCCGGTCTTGCCCAGGGTCGC
Source organism: Dongia sedimenti (assembly GCA_030715195.1). Classification (GTDB taxonomy): domain Bacteria; phylum Pseudomonadota; class Alphaproteobacteria; order Dongiales; family Dongiaceae; genus Dongia; species Dongia sedimenti. The sequence continues at coordinate 121,336 of JAUYVI010000009.1, read as the reverse complement.
CGCGACGATGCCGCTCTGCGCCGACCAACCCGGATGCAGGAACTTCGACTGCGTGCCATCGACCCAGCATTGCAGCAGGCCGGAGGCGAAGCTGCCCGCGATCCCGGCGGCGTTGTTCATCTGCTCTCGGGTCAGTCCGAGCATATATCCCGCGAGCCAGGTCGCGCCGAAGGTCGCGAACAGACCGGTCGGATGATAGCCGCGGCGGTGAAACTGCCCGGGCGAGACGCTGCCGACCCTGCAGGAAATTTCGTTGCCGATCGCGATCGCCGTGATGAGTTCCCCGCCGCCGGCTTTCCGCGATTCAGCCAGGGCAAACGCTGCGGCCACCGCCGGGCTGCTCATATGGACGATGGATTCGTTGTGCGTGTCGTCGAACTCGAGCGCCTGGGAGAGCGCGCCATTGGCGAAAGCGGCGCCGGGCGCGGTCGTCGCATCGCCACGCCCGAAGATCCGGCTGGGGCCGCCGGGGTTGAGCGCCAGAACGGCCTCGCGGACGGATCGGCCGAACGGCGTGCCCAGTCCCGCCAGCACCAGACCGAGTACGTCCAGCACCCGGAGCGACGTCTGCTCTACGACGTCGCGCGGGAGATCGCCGAACCGGACCCCGGAGACCCAGTGCGAGAGCCGGTCCGAGCAGGTTGCCGGCTGCGGCGCGATCACCGACATGCGGCTTCTGCTCCGGCGTCTCGACTTGGATGTGGCAGCACCGCGCGGCCCGGACACGCAGCCGGCCGCCAATCATGGATCTTCATTTGGTATCGCTCCCAGGCCGTCAGGGCTCAGAACCCCGTTATTTAGGCATCTTTGCAGCCATGGCGGTCGGTTTCAAGCAGAAATATGATACCGGTAACTACCGCGGTGGGCTTTGGCGCCTGGCCCCGGCAAGCTCCGGCGGATCAGGCGCTTTCGCGCTGGATGATCTCGAACTTGAGATCGAGGCTGACCCGCTCGGTCGCGCGTCCGGCGATACGGTCGAGCAGGCATTCGGCACTGCGCCGGCCGATCTCATAGCGCGGCAGGCGGATCGTGGTCAGCGGCGGGTTGACGTGGCGCAGGATATCGAGATCGTCGAAGCTCGCCAGCGCGACCCGGCCGGGCACCTTCCAGCCGCGGCGCTGGCATTCCAGCGCCGCGCCGACCGCCAGCACGTCGCCGGCGAAGAAGATGGCATCGACCTGCGGCACGGACTCCACCAAGTGCATGACGGCCTCGGCGCCGGCGCTGAAGCCGGGCGGGCGCTCCAGGATCAGCGCGTCATCGGGCTTCCGGCCGAGTTCCTTCAGCGCTGCCAGATAGCCGCGCAGGCGTTCGCGCGCGCGATCGTTCTCCCGGCGCACCAGGCTGACGAAGGCGATCTGCTTGTAGCCCATGCGCGCGAGGTGCAGAGTCATCGCCCGTGCCGCCTCGTAGTTGGAATAGCTGACCACGGAATCGAGCGGCGTGCTGGTCAGATTCCCGTTCTCCACCACGGGGATCCCGGCTTTGCCGATCATCTCGATCGCGTTTGCCGTATGGCTGGTGTTGTGCAGGACCAGCCCGGCCACGCGCTGCTGCAGAAACGCTGTGATCGCCTCTTCCTCCTCGTGCAGCCCCGGGCCGCTATCCGCGATCATGAGGCGGTAGCCGTTGCCGCTGGCGACGTCGGAGATGCCCTTGATGGTCTCGGCGAACAGCGAGTTGCGGATGCTCGGCACGATGAGGCCGAGCAGGTTGGAGCGATTTGAGGAGAGGCTTCGCGCGAGGCGGTTCGGCACATAGCCGATCTCGTCCACCACCGCCCGCACCTTGAGGCGCATCTCCTTCGAAACCTTGTCGGGATCGTTGAGCGCGCGCGAGACGGTCATCACCGAGACGCCGGCCTTGCGCGCGACGTCGCGCATGCGGGAAGTCGTGGTGCCGCCGTTGCGTTTCTTCCGCTTCGGCTCAGAAGGCTTGGCCACTCGATCCCCCGGATATTGCCTGCATGCCAGATCCATGTTACGCGTAACACAATAATCTGCAAACGGGTACCGCGACTCTGTTCCGGGCGCCCGTCGCCAAGCAATGTGCAGAAACCGCCCAACGGGTGCAAGTCAGGGGGAGGGGCGCATGCCCGAGCTGCCGGTCTACGAGATCTATGCCGTCAAGTACGCGCATCTCTTCCGCCACTCTCCGGAAAACTTCATCGGCGGCGACGAGCATGACGTGCCGATGCCGCTCGACTATTTCGTCTGGGCGATCAAGGGCCAGGACCGCAGCTTCATCCTGGACACCGGCTTCTCGCCGGAAATGGGCGCCAAGCGCAAGCGGCAGCATCTCCGCTCGCCGGCCGTCGGCTTGAAGGCGATCGGCATCGAGCCCGATCAGGTGCAGGACGTCATCATCTCCCACATGCACTACGACCATTCGGGCAACCACGACCTGTTCCCGAACGCGCATTACCACCTGCAGGACCGCGAGATGGCCTATTGCACCGGGCGCTGCATGGGGCATGCGAACCTGCGCGGCGCCTTCGAAGCCGAAGATGTGGTCGCGATGGTGCGGCGGATCTTCACGGGGCGGACGCAGTTCCACGACGGGGAGGGTCAGGTCGCACCCGGCATCACCGTGCATCGGGTGGGCGGACATACCAGCGGTCTGCAGATCACCCGGGTCATGACGCGCCGGGGCTGGATGGTGCTGGCCTCGGACGCCGCGCATTTCTATGCCAATTTCCAGCAGTCCCGCCCGTTCCCGGTGGTCGCCAATGTGGTCGAGATGCTGGAGGGTTATCGCACGATGTACGCCCTGGCCGCCGCGCCCGACGCGATCATTCCGGGGCACGATCCGCTGGTGATGAAGCAGTACCCAGCGGCCGCACCGGGCCTGGAAGATCTCGTCGTCCGCCTGGACGCCGATCCGAAATCGGTCTGACAAGAAAAATCTGGTCAGCTATCCAGGAACTAGACCGGCAATGGCGCAGCCATCCCGACCTCGGGCTCTCTGAGTGACGGCGTGACCAATGGTTCGACAAGCATCTTGCATGAACCTGAGCATGATGGCGGCCCGGCGATTCCCGCCCCGTCGCCCTAAGCGATCATGCGCAGCGGATTTTCGGCGGTGAAGACGGCTTCGCCGGCGATGAAGGTTGCGATGACGCGGGGCGCGCGCCCCGGCTGCCAATCGACCATAACGAGGTCGGCCCGCTGTCCCGGCGCGATGCGGCCGCGGTCGGCGAGACCGACGGCATCCGCGGCATTGGCGGAAACCAGATTCCAGGCGCCGGTCAGATCGATATGCTCGAGATCGACCAGGGTGAAGGCCGCCGCCATCAGCGCCGGATAGTAGTAGTCCGAGGTGAGCACGCTGCAGAGGCTTTCGGCGACCGCCTCGCGACCGCCGAGCCGTGCGGCATGGCTGCCGCCCCGTACGACGTTCGGCGCGCCGAGGACGGTATAGGCGCCGCTGTCGAGCGCCGCCCGGGCGGTCTTCCGGTCGAAGGGAAACTCGCAGATCCGGCAACCAAGCGCCTGGTAGGCGGCTTGCACGGCCGGAGTCATGTCGTCATGGGAGGCCATGGGCACGCCGCGCCGCCGCGCCGCTTGCGCAAGGCGCTGCATCGAACCCGGAACTTCGCCGGCGCGCCCTTTCACCGCGGCCAGCAAGGCGGCAAATTCGGTCGCGCTCAATCCGGTCCGGGCGGCGTAGGTTGAGAGCTTGTTGTGGTCGCCGAGCTTGGCCGCAATGTCGTCGGTGTGGTCGTTGAAGGCGAAGAGATCGACCAGGCCGTCGGCGATCCAGCCCAGGACTTCGGGCTCGGCGTCGAGATTGAAGGTCTCGAGGCGGAGGTGCAGTCGCGTGTCGCAGGCGAGGCGCGGCCGCATCTCATGCAGCTTCGCCACGAAACGCCGCGCCGAATGTGCATCGCGCAGACCGGGCTCCCAGGAATAGGTGAGGCCGTGATAGGCGGTGGTGATGCCGTTGGCCAACATCTGGCGGTCGGTTTCGAGCAGCGCGATTTCGTCCGGGAAGCGCACGCCCGGTCGCGGCATCAATTGCCGCTCGAATGCGTCTCCGTGCAGATCGATCATGCCCGGGAGCAAGAGCAGCCCGGTCGCATTCCAGCGTCGCACGGCACCCGCCGGCTCCTTGCCGATCGAAACGACACGGCCCTCACCCATGGTCACTTCGGTCTCCGCGAGGGTTCCGTCCTGCAGCAGGACGCGGGCTCCGACGATCTCGGTCTCCACGGTGATTCGATTCCTTCGTGCTGTCTCGTCATTCTCGTCGCGCGTGACAAGGATCATCTCCGGCACCGCCGCGCCGTGCCAGCGACAGGACGATGACAAGGCGTGCCGGACGGTCGATTTCTTGGACGCCGGTCGCGCTTGTCTACGGGTCGTCATCGAACGGACACACTTGAGTAAGCGCCGCGTCACGCCAGCGGCCCTACGGTCTCGGCGAGCACAGCTTCGTGTCTCGAGCCCGAAAGGAACGTCCATGAGCTTGATCTCCGTGACTCGTCGCCTGGTGCTGGCCGGCGTCGCCGCCCTGCCCCTGATCGCGTCCGCGAGCTTTGCCGAAGCCGCAGAGACCGTCCGCTTCGCCGTGACCGATATCGCCGGGTTGGAAGATCTGCAGCGGGAATACGGCGCGTTCCGCGATACGCTGGCGAAGGCAACGGGATATGAGATCGAGTTCTCGGCGGTCAGCAGCCGCACCGCCGCGGTCGAGGCGATGCGTGCCAAGCAGGTCGATTTCGTCCTGACCGGCCCGGCGGAATACGTCGTCTTCAAGAAGCGCTCAGATGCCAAGGTGGTGGTCGGCTTCCAACGACCGGACTATTTCGCGATGATCGTGACCCTCGCCGACTCGCCGGTGCAGGGCGTCAGCGATCTCAAGGGCAAGAAGGTGGCCTTCGGCGACATCGGTTCCACCTCCCAGCATCTCGGGCCGATGCAGCTGCTCGCCGATTTCGGCATCAACCCGCTGTCGGATATCGAGGCGCTCCACGTCAACCGCAATGTCGCGGTCGAGAGCCTGATCAAGGGCGATATCGCCGCCATCGGGATGAACTCCACCCATCTCGCCGGCATCCGCAAGAAGTTCCCCGATACCGCCTTCAAGGTGATTGCCCGCGGCCGCGATCTGCCGAACGATCCGCTGCTGGCCGGCGCCCATGTCGATCAGGCGGTGGTGGACAAGATGCGCGCTGCTTTCGTCGATCAGTCTCCGGCCCTGATCGAGGCGATCCTGAAGGGTGAGGACACGCAGAAATACCAAGGCATGCACTTCCTCGCAGCGATCGAGGACAAGGACTACGACTACGTGCGCAGCATGTATGCGACGATCGGCCATCCGCAATACGCCGAGTTCGTCGGGCAGTAAGAAAATGCCCGTCGCCCGCCTTGCGATCAACCTGACGCCCGCGGCGGTTCCGGTGCCGACCGGAGCCGCCGTCGCAGCGGGGACGGCAACGGACCTGGAGGTCGCCGGTCTCTGCAAGAGCTTCGACCGTGGGCGGCAGGTCCTGCGCGACGTCTCGCTGCGCGTGCCCAAAGGCCAGGCGGTGGCCCTGGTGGGCGCCAACGGAACCGGAAAATCGACCTTGCTGCGCTGCTGCCTGCGGCTCATCGAGCCCGATCGCGGCCGCATCACCCTGCTCGGCCGCGAGGTGCGGAACTTGCGCCGTGCCGCACTGCGCAGCCTCCGCGCCGAAGTCGGCTTCGTGTTTCAGCGGCACAACCTGGTGACGCAGCTCTCGGTGCTGAGCAACGTGCTGCATGGTGCGCAGGCGCGGCATGCCGGGCCGCATGTCTGGTACCAGACGCTGTCGCCGCGCAACCTGCGCGAAGAGGCAATGCAATGCCTGGAACAGGTGGGCCTCGCCGACTTCGCCGCACGCCGGGCGGATCGTCTCTCAGGCGGCCAGTCGCAGCGGGTGGCCATCGCCCGCACGCTGATGCAGCGTCCGCGCCTGATGTTTGCCGATGAGCCTGTGGCCAGCCTCGATCCGGTCGCCGGCGAAGAGGTGATGGAGCTGTTCTCCGATCTGATCCGGCGTCAGGGTCTCACTCTGGTCTTCACCTCGCATCACGTCGATCATGCCTTGCGCTTCGGTGACCGGGTGGTGGCGTTGCGCCAAGGCGCCATTGTCATCGATTCCGCCGCCGCCGCCCTCGATGCCCAGACCATCCGGCAGATCTATGACTGACGCCGTCATCCGTCCGCTCCACGCGCCGCCGCCCCGCCTCATGCGGCCGAGCGCCGCGATGTTCGCGCTTTATGTCGGCGCCGGCGCCTTCTTCGTCTTCTCGCTCTATGGCAGCGACATGTCGCTGTCGAAGCTGGTGGACGGCCTGCCCAACATGTTCCGGCTGATCGGCGAGATGTTTCCGCCGAGCTTCGCACGGATCCAGTCCATCGCCGGTGCCATGCTGGAGACCTTCCAGATGGCCTTCGCCGGCACCGTGATCGGCGTCATCCTCAGCGTGCCGCTCGCGATCCTCGCCGCGCGCAGCCTCTCCCCGCATCCGGCGCTCTATTACGCCGCGCGCTGGCTGATCGCGCTGTTCCGCACCGTGCCGGACCTGGTCTGGGCCCTGTTCTTCGTCGTGACGGTCGGGCTCGGCCCCTTCGCCGGGATGCTGACCCTGGTGGTGGATGCGATCGGCTTCTGCGGCCGGTTCTTCGCCGAGGCGATGGAGGAAACCGACAAGGGCCCGCAGGAGGCGCTCTCCGCGCTCGGCGCTGGGCGCAGCGAGGTGGTGTTCTCCGCCGTCCTGCCGGCCGCCCTGCCCTCGATGATCAATTCCTCGCTCTTCACCCTGGAGAAGGCGACCCGCGCCTCGGTCGTGTTGGGGCTGGTCGGCGCCGGCGGCATCGGTATCGAACTCAAGGTCGCCATGGACCTGTTCCAGTACGAGCAGGCCGCCACCATCATCATCAGCGTCTTCCTACTGGTCTTGCTGGTGGAACGGCTGAGCTCGTCGCTGCGGCGCCTGATCCTCAAATAAGGAGTCTCCTCATGCAGCATCCACTCGCCACCGCGGCCGCCGAATGGGACCGGCGCTGGCAGGCCGAAGATGGCCGTGCCGACTGGCTCAGGCCCGAGCCTGAGGTGATCGCGGCCGCCGGCGAACGCTTTGCCGCCGGTGCGCGGACCGCCCTCGACATCGGTTGCGGGGTCGGACGGCATGCCTTGGCGCTTGCCGAGATGGGCTACCGCGTCACCGGGATCGACGGCAGCGACAGCGGCATCGCCTTTGCGACGGCCGAAGCGGAGAAACGCGGACTCGCCATCGACCTGCGCAATGCTTCGATGCTCGAACTGCCTGTGCCGGATGCGTCCTGCGATTACGCGCTGGCCTGGAACGTGATCTATCACGGCGATCGCGGGGTGGTGGAAGGCTGCGTCGCAGAGCTCGCGCGGGTGCTGCGGCCGGGCGGCCTCTATCAAGGCACCATGCTCTCGAAGCGGAACGGCAACTTCGGCCGAGGCCGCGCGGTCGCCGCGGATACTTTCGTAATCGACGAGGTCAGCGACAAGGCACATCCGCATTTCTACTGCGACGCCGGCGCGCTGGTGGAAATCTTCGCCGGATTCGAGCTCTTGACGCTGGCCGACCGCGTGCACAGCAAGCCCGGCAGCTGGCACTGGCACCTGACCGCGATCCGGCGATGACAGGTGCGGTCGGACGCTCAGTGTTCGACCAGGACCTGCACCAGGTCGCCGACGAACTTGGTGACGCAGTATTCGATGCGCGTGCCCTTCCCGTCCACGTTCACGCCTTCGGTCACGACCAGCGGGCGGTTGCGCGGCATCGCCAGCAGACGCGCCTCGTCGCCGGTCGGCATCTTCGCCAGGATGCGCGTGCTTTCCCGCGCATAGTCGTCGACGCCGAGCCGGCGCATCGCCTGGGTGAAGGACTTGGTCTCCGTCATCATGTCGCGGATGCCGGCGAAACGCGGCAGCGGAAAGTAGTGCGCCGAGACGCTGATGCGCCGGCCATCCGATTCGCCGGCACAAAACACATAGGCCACCGCCGCGCCGCGCCGCAGGCGCAGGTTGCGCGCCACCTCGGTGCCGGCCGGCATTTCGGCCGTGTGCAGCAGCACGCGGTCGGAGCTGCGGTTCTGCTTCGACAGATTCTCGCTGAACCGGGTCTTGCGCGAGACCTGGTAGTCGATCACCGCTTCCTGGACGAAGGTGCCGCGGCCCTGATCGGTGCGCAGCAAGCCGCGCTCCTCGAGCTGCGCCAGCGCCTGCCGCACGGTGTGGCGATTGACCATGAAGCGCTTGGCGAAATCCGCCTCGGTCGGCAGACGGTCGCCGGGCTTGAAGACGCGCTCGCGGATCTCGCGCTCGAGGATCTGCCGGATCTGCCGCCATATGGCGATCCCGCCGTCACGGATGATCTCCATCGGGCAGCCACCTCCGTCTCGCACGACAACGTCGGCTTTCACAAAAGGATCAAAAATCGACCTTTGACAGCCGCGCGGCCCCTTCACTAGCTTACGTGGATATAGATGTCTAGACAAATTAATCGCTTGTCCAACGACCCTGGAAGAGATGAACAGATGGAAGGCGCGACCGCTTCCGGCCCGCATGAGCCGACCTTGCCGCCGGAGCAACAGGCGCGGCGGCGCTGGATGTCGGTGCTGGCACGGGCGTCGGCCGCGGCACTGGAAGACGCCCTGTCGACACTGCGCGGCGCTATCGGCGCGCTGCCGAGCCATCGCCTGATCCGCCGGCCGGAGATCGGCATGGCCATGGTGCGCGGCCGGGCCGGTGGCACCGGGCGCGCCTTCAATCTCGGCGAGATCACCATGACCCGTTGCACGCTACAGACCGCGGACGGTTTCGTCGGCTCAAGCTATGTCGCCGGGCGCGATCAGCGCCAGGCCGAGCTTGCGGCATTGCTCGACGCCCTGTTGCAGGATCCGGCACGACGGGACCGGATCCTCAGCCTCGTCATCGAGCCGCTGGCACGTGCGCAGGCGCAGCAGCGCGACCGGAGAGTCGCGCGCTCGGCGCCGACGCGGGTCGACTTCTTCACCGTGGTGCGCGGCGAGGACCGGGCATGAACCAGATCACCCTCCAGAACCTCGCGCCCGGCTTCCAGGATCCGCAGCTCGACTCGCAACTGGTGTTTCGCACCGCGCTGCAGGCACTGGCGCGGCCGGGACAGATCCAGACCCTCGACCGCCTGCCCGAGCCGCCGGCGCCGCTCGGTGCCGCCGCGGCGGCGCTGGCCCTGGCACTGTGCGATCTCGAGACGCCGGTCGCGCTTTCCGAAGATCTGCGCGGGGCGACCTTCGACTACCTCGCCTTCCACACCGGCGCGCCGCTTGCCGCGACGGTCGGTGCCGCAAGCTTCGTCCTGGTCGGCAACGGCAACCATCTGCCCGACCTCTCGGCGATCGACTTCGGCGACGCGGAAGATCCGGAACGGGCTGCAACCCTGATCATCCAGGTGGAGCACTTAGAGGCCGGTCCAGGCCAGCGGCTGCGCGGACCCGGCATCTCCGGCCACATCGACGTCAGGGTCGACGGCATCGCCGATGCGTTCTGGGACGCGCTCAAGCTGAACCGGAAGCGCTTCCCGCTCGGCTTCGACACGTTCCTGGTGACCGGCCGGTCCGTGCTCGGCCTGCCGCGCACCGTCATCCTCGATGCCGAGGAGGCTTGAAGCATGTATGTTTCCGTCAAAGGCGGCGAGAAGGCGATCGAGGCGGCACATGCGCTGCTCGCCGAGGAGCGCCGCGGCGATCCCGCGGTGCCGGAGCTCGGGCTCGACCAGATCGCCGAGCAACTGAGCCTCGGCGTGGCGCGCGTGATGAGCGAAGGCGCGCTCTACGACCGGGAACTGGCGGCGCTCGCGATCAAGCAGGCGCGCGGCGATCTGGTCGAGGCGATCTTCCTGCTGCGTGCCTACCGCACCACCCTGCCCCGCCTCGCAACCAGCCTGCCGGTCGACACCGACCGCATGGCGGTGCGGCGCCGGATCTCGGCGACCTTCAAGGACATTCCCGGCGGGCAGGTCCTGGGGCCGACCTTCGACTACACCCATCGGCTGCTCGATTTCGACCTGGCGCAGCCATCGGCGCAGGGCGACGCGGCGCGTCCGTCCGGCGAGCCGGCTCCCGCCAGGCCCCTGCCCTCGGTCGCGCGGATCCTGGGCGAGGAAGGCCTGCTCGAGCGTGAAGTGCCCGGTGACGACGCTGCACCGGTCGCCGACCTCACGCGCGCCCCGCTCTCCTTTCCGGCGGAGCGTGATGCGCGGCTGCAGGCGCTGGCCCGCGGCGACGAGGGCTTCCTGCTGGCGCTCGGCTACTCGACGCAGCGCGGCTACGGCCGCAACCATCCCTTCGCTGGCGAGATCCGGATGGGCGACGTCACGGTGGAGATCCAGCCCGACGACCTGCCCTTCACGGTCGAGATCGGCGACATCGAGGTGACCGAGTGCCAGATGGTCAACAGCTTCAAGGGGTCGAAGACCAAGCCGGCACAGTTCACCCGCGGCTACGGCCTCACCTTCGGCCATGGCGAGCGCAAGGCCATGGCCATGGCGCTGGTCGATCGCGCGCTACGCTGCCGCGAGCTCGGCGAGGAGGCCGTCGGCCCGGCGCAGGACGAAGAATTCGTGCTCTATCATTGCGACAGTCTCGAAGCCTCTGGCTTCGTGCAGCACCTGAAACTGCCGCACTACGTGGACTTCCAGTCCGAGCTGGTGATGGTGCGCGAGATGCGCAAGGCGGCGGCCGAGGCCGCGCCGAAAGCGGAGGCGGCGGAATGAACACCGGCGGCTACAACTTCGCCTATCTCGACGAGCAGACCAAGCGGATGCTCCGCCGCACCATCCTGAAGGCCGTCGCCATTCCCGGCTATCAGGTCCCGTTCGGCGATCGCGAGATGCCGATGCCGCATGGCTGGGGCACCGGCGGCATCCAGGTGACCGCGGCGATCATCGGGCCGGACGACGTCCTCAAGGTGATCGACCAGGGTGCGGACGACACGACCAACGCTGTCTCGATCCGCAAGTTCTTCGCCAAGACCGCCGGCGTCGCGACCACGACCCGGACCGAGGACGCGACGATCGTGCAGACGCGCCACCGCATTCCGGAGAAGCCGCTGCACGAAGGGCAGATCCTGGTCTACCAGGTGCCGATCCCGGAGCCGTTGCGCTGGCTGGAGCCGCGCGAGACCGAGACACGGAAGATGCACGCGCTCTCCGAATACGGGATCATGCATGTGCGCCTCTACGAGGACATCGCGACCCATGGCCGTATCGCCACCTCCTACGACTATCCAGTGCAGGTCAACGACCGCTACATGATGCGGCCGTCGCCGATCCCGAAATTCGACAATCCGAAGATGGACATGAACCCCGCCTTGCAGCTGTTCGGCGCCGGCCGCGAGAAGCGCATCTACGCCGTCCCGCCCTACACCAAGGTGAAGAGTCTCGATTTCGACGACTATCCCTTCGAGGTGCAAAGCTGGGATCAATCCTGCGCCCTCTGCGGCGCCGGCGACAGCTTCCTCGACGAGATCATCACCAGCGACCGCGGCGACCGCATGTTCGTCTGTTCCGACAGCGATTACTGCCAGGATCGGCAGGCCGCGCGGTCCAAGGAGGCGGCGGAATGAGCGCCGTTGATCAGCCCCTGCTGCGGGTCGAGAGCCTGACCCGATATTTTGGTGCGCGCGCCGCTTGCCGCGATGTCAGTTTCGACCTCTGGCCAGGCGAGGTCATGGGCGTGGTCGGCGAATCCGGATCCGGCAAGACCACCCTGCTCAACTGCCTCTCCGCCCGGTTGCGGCCGGACGCCGGGCGCGTGCTCTATCAGACGCGGCACGAAGGTGTGGTCGACATCTATGACCTGCGCGAGGCGGAGCGGCGCCTGCTGATGCGCACCGACTGGGGCCTGGTGCATCAGAATCCCCGCGACGGCCTGCGCATGGGCGTCAGTGCGGGGGCCAATATCGGCGAGCGGCTGATGGCGGTCGGCGCGCGGCACTACGGCGAAATCCGCGATGCCGCTTCGGCATGGCTCGGGCGGGTCGAGATCGACCTTTCCCGGATCGACGACCGGCCACGCGCTTTTTCCGGCGGCATGCAGCAGCGGCTGCAGATCGCCCGCAACCTCGTCACCGCCCCGCGCATCGTCTTCATGGACGAGCCGACCGGCGGACTCGACGTCTCGGTCCAGGCCCGCCTGCTCGACCTGCTGCGGGAGCTGGTGCGCGAGTTGCATCTCTCGGTCGTCATCGTGACCCACGATCTCGCCGTGGTGCGGCTGCTGGCGCACCGGCTGCTGGTCATGCGCCAGGGCGAAGTGGTGGAAGCAGGTCTGACCGACCAGGTGCTCGACGATCCGCAGCACCCCTATACCCAATTGCTGGTTTCCTCGGTGTTGCAGGCATGAACGAACTGGCGCTCGAAGTCGGCGGCCTCGCCAAGAGGTTCCGCCTCCACACCCAGGGCGGCGTGGAGATCGAGGTCTTCCGCGATCTCGACCTCGCCGTGCGCGCCGGCGAATGCGTGGCGCTGCATGGCCCCTCGGGCTGCGGCAAGTCCACGCTGCTCCGCGCCCTCTATGCCAATTACGCGGTCGATGCGGGCTCGATCCGCGTCCGGCACGCAAAAGGCTGGGCCGACATGGCGCGGGCGGAGCCACGCGCCATTCTGGACGTGCGTCGCCGAACCATGGGCTATGTCAGCCAGTTCCTGCGCGTGATCCCCCGGGTGCCCGCACTCGAGATCGTCGCCGAGCCGCTGCGCCAGCGCGGCATCGCCGCCGAAGAGGCGCACAGCCGCGCGGGCGCCATGCTGGCGCGGCTCAATGTGCCGGAGCGGCTCTGGGGCCTGGCGCCCGCGACCTTCTCCGGCGGCGAGCAGCAGCGGGTGAACATCGCCCGCGGCTTCATCGCCGAGATGCCGATCCTGCTGCTGGACGAGCCGACCGCGGCGCTCGACGCCGCCAATCGCGCGGTGGTGGCCGATCTGATCCTCGAGCGCAAGCGTGCCGGAACCGCTATCGTCGGCATCTTCCACGACGCCGAGATCCGCGCCCAGGTCTGCGACCGGTTGTTCGAGATCGCACCCTTCAAGGTGGCGGCATGACGGAAGAAGTGATTCTCGGCAATGCACGGATCGTCACGACCGACGCCGTGATCGAGGGTGCGGTGCGCGTCGCCGAGGGCCGGATCGTCGAACTCTGCCCCGGGCCTACCGCCGCCGGCCAGGATCTCGAAGGCGATTACCTAGTGCCGGGCCTGGTCGAGATCCATACTGACAATATGGAGAAGCATTTCGAGCCGCGTCCGGGGGCGTTATGGCCCTCCGCGATGGCGGCGGTGCTGGCCCATGATTCCCAGGTCATCGGCGCCGGCATCACGACGGTGCTCGACGCGATCTGCGTCGGCGACTACCGCGACAGCGGCAAGCGGCGGCGCATTCTGGCCGATTCGATCGAAAGCGTGAGTGAGGCGCGGGCCGGCGGCTTGCTGCGCGCCGACCACCTCTTTCATCTCCGCTGCGAGATTTCCGATCCCGGTGTCGTCGAGATGTTCGCGCCGCACGCCGATCATCCACTGCTGCGCCTGGTTTCGCTCATGGACCACACGCCCGGACAGCGGCAATGGCGCGATCTCGAGAGCTTCCGTCGCTTCCATCGCGACAAGAGCTGGAACGACCAGGAACTCGCCGCCGTGATCGCCGACTATCAGGAAAAGATGGCGCGGCATTCCGACGTCAACCGCCGGCAGATCCTGGATCTCTGTCGCGGCCTCGACGTGCCGCTCGCCAGCCATGACGATACGACCGAGGAACATGTCGCCCAGGCCCATGACGAGGGCATCGCCATCTCCGAGTTCCCGACGACCCTGGCCGCGGCTGAGCGGGCGCGCAGCTACGGCATGATGAACGTGATGGGCGCCCCCAATGTCGTGCGCGGCGGCTCGCATTCCGGCAACATCTCGGCGCTGTCCCTGGCGGAAGCGGGGATGCTCGACATCCTGTCTTCCGACTATGTGCCGGCGAGCCTGCTGCATGCCGCCTTCCTGCTCAACGAACGCGCCCATATGACCCTGCCCGACGCCATCGCCGTGGTGGCTTCCAATCCCGCGCGGGCGATCGGTCTCACCGACCGTGGCGAGATCGCACCGGGCCAGCGCGCCGACCTGGTGCGCGTGCGGCTGCACGGCGATCTGCCGGTGGTGCGCCAGGTCTGGCGCGCCGGGGAGCGAGTCGCCTAGATGACGGCGCGCTTCGCGATCTACTTCGCGCCGCGCCGCGACACGGCCCTGGCACGCTTCGGCGATGCCTGGCTCGGGCGCGATGTCGAGACCGGTCGCGCCTTGCCGCAGCCGGTCCTTGCGACGCTGTCCGCCGATCGCATGGCAGAGCTCACGGAGGCACCGCGGCACTACGGATTCCATGGCACGCTGAAGGCGCCTTTCCAGCTGGCGGACGGCAACGATACCAGGAGGCTGCACGCGTCCCTGGCCCGATTTGCGGCGCGCCAGGCGAAGTTTGCCGTTCCCGAGCTGAAGCTGAAGACGATCGGCCGTTTCCTCGCGCTGGCACCCGCTTCGCCCGTCCCGGCGCTCAATGCGCTCGCCGCCGCCTGTGTGGAGACCTTCGACGACTTCCGGGCTCCGCCGGAACCCGCAGACTTGGCGAAGCGCGCCGCGACGGGACTGACGCCGCGTCAGGCCGAGCTGCTCGCGCGCTGGGGCTATCCTTACGTGCTCGACGAATTCCGCTTCCACCTGACCCTGACAGGCGACGTCACCGAGCCGGCGGCGCGCGACGCGCTCCAGGCCGCTTTGGCGCCGCTGCTGGAACCGGTGCTGGCCGAACCGATCGCGGTCGATGCGCTCTGTATGTTCCGGCAGCCCGATCGTGCGGCGCCCTTCCGCCTGATCGAACGCTTTTCTTTCGGCTCATGAGAGCGGCCGCAAGCATCGCGCGCAGCGGGCGGCTGGTCTATGTGATCGGCCCCTCCGGCTCGGGCAAGGACAGCATCATCGCCTATGCTCGCGCGCGCCTGGCCGACGATCCCGATGCGCCGGTCTTCGTCCGGCGGCACATCACGCGGCCGGCCGAGAGCGGCGGCGAGGATCATATCCCGATCAGCCCGTCGGATTTCGAGCAAGCCTGCATCGCCGGGCGCTTCGCCCTCGCCTGGCGCGGCAACGGGCATGGCTACGGCGTCGAGACGGAGATCGACCTTTCCCTCGGCGCCGGGCGTCACGCGGTGCTCAACGGCTCGCGCGCTTACCTGCCGGAAGCGGCCGCGCGTTACCCCGGCCTGATGCCGGTCCTGATCCGCATCGATCCCGCGGTGCTGCGCGAGCGCCTGGCAGGTCGCGGCCGGGAATCGGCGGCGGAGATCGAAGCGCGGGTGCGCCGCGCCATGGCCTTCGAACAGGTGGCCCATCGCGATCTCGTCGAGATCGCCAATGACGGACCGCTGGTCGAGGCCGGCGAAGCCTTCCTCGCGCTGCTGCGCAGCCTCTAGAGAAACCGCCTCCGCAGCCAGGACGACAGCATGTCGAGCAGCGACACCGTGACGATGATCATCAGCATCACCGCGCAGGTCTGGGCGAAATAGAAGCCGCGGATCACCTCCCACAGCACGACGCCGATCCCGCCCGCCCCCACCATCCCGACCACCGTCGCCGAGCGCACGTTCGATTCGAAGCGATAAAGCGAATAGGAGACCCAGAGCGGGATCACTTGCGGAATGACGCCGTAGAGGATCTCCTCCAGAACATTGGCGCCGGTGGCCCGGATGCCCTCGACCGGCCGGGGATCGATCGCCTCCACGGCCTCGGAGAACAACTTCGCCAGGATGCCGGTGGTGTGGACGAAGATCGCCAGCACGCCGGCGAACGGCCCGAGCCCGACCGCCACCACGAACAGCATCGCGAACACCATCTCGTTGATGGCGCGAAACGAGTCCATCAGGCGCCGCACCGGCTGACGCAGCCAGAGCGGCGACAGGTTCTCCGCCGCCATCAGACCGAAGGGGATGGCGAAGATGATGGCGAGGAACGTGCCCCAGACGGCGATCTGAAGCGTGATCAGGATCTCGGAGATGTAGTAGCGCCACTGCGCAAAATCGGGAGGGAAGAACTCGGCGGCGAAGGTCGCCATGTTGCCAGCATCGGCGAACAGCGCCATCGGCCGGATATCCGCCCCCTGGTAGGACCAGACCAGGATCGCGAAACCGAGCCCGTAGAGCAGCGCGCTGCCGAGCGAGCGGCGCAGAGCATCCGGCGGACGCGTGGAGGGCGCCGGATCGGCGATGGCCTGCGCCATGGTCGGTGTCTCCCGCATGCGGAAAGGGCGCCGGCGGAAATGCGCCGGCGCCCTGAATGATCCGATCAGTTGGTGACCGGCTGCTTCTTCTTCAGCTCGTCGAGCTTGGCGTCGATCTCCGCCAGCTTCTGCTGCTTGTCGGCCTCGGCCAGGGTGGTGTCGGCCTCGACGCCCATGCGGGTCTTGAAGAGGGAAAGGATGCGGATCGGGACCAGCTGGTCGTCGTTCGATTCCTTGAACGGCGCCCATTGCAGGCCGGCGAGGATTTCCTTTTCCTTGGCGGCATCGGTTCCCTTGACCCCATAGGTCATGAAGAAGTCCTTGATCTTCGCCTTGTCGCCGTCGGTCAGATCCTTGCGCCAGACGATCGGATCCGAGGGGATCAGCGGCGACTTCCAGATGATCTTGATTTGCTGGAACTTCTCGGGGAAGTTCTTCTCGAGCTTGGCCATGTTCTCGGTGTTGCCGGTCGCGAAATCGACCTGCTTGTTGGCGACCGCCAGCGCGTTGGATTCGTGGTTGCCGCTGACCGTGTGCTTGAAATAGCTCTTCGGGTCGATCTTGTTAAGGCCGAACACGTAGTACCCCGGCACCAGGAAGCCCGAGGTCGAGTTCGGATCGCCGTTCGAGAAGGTGAGTTCCTTGCCGAGCTTGATCACGTCGTCGACCGAATTCAGCTTGGCATTGTCCTTGTGCGCCAGCAGCAGCGACCAGTAGCCCGGGCTGCCGTCGGCGGCGACCGTCTGCACGAAGATCTCGCCGTTGGCACGATCGACCGCTTCCATCGCGGCCTTGTTGCCGTACCAGGCGACATCGACCTTGCCGAAGCGCATGCCCTCGATCACACCGGCGTAATCCGGGGCGAAGAACGCGTTCACCTTGATGCCCAGCTTCCTGGTCATGTCGGCGAGGAACGGATCCCAGACCGGCTTCAGGTTCTGCGAAGATTCGGTGGAGATGATGCCGAAGTTCAGCTCCTTGAGGTCGTCCGCCAGGGCGGGGGCCGCGCCGAATCCGGCGGCCAGGGCGAGCGAAAGCACGGCGGATCTAAATCGTTTCCCGATCATGGATGGCTCCTTGGTTGAGGGGAGATGACGATGTGCAAATCTGTGTCGGCCTAGCCGGCGGCCGCGATGGCGAGCGCTTCCACCGGCCGTGGAAAGCCGATCGTGCCGCGCGGCGACGTCTTCGCCGGTGTCGGCGCCTCCCCCAGCAGGAGTTCCTCGGCCTCGGCGCCATAGAGCTCGGCCAGCTTCTGCGGTGTCAGCGCCGCGCTCGGGCCGTCGAACACGACCTGGCCGCTGCGCAGCGCAATGGTGCGCGGGCAATAGCGCATGGCAAACTGCACCTGGTGCAGCGAGACGATGACGGTGACGCCATCGCCGCGGTTCAATTCTGCCAGCGATTCCATCACCCGGCGCGCCGCTTCCGGATCGAGCGAGGCGATCGGCTCGTCCGCCAGGACCAGCTTCGCGCCCTGCACCATGGCGCGCGCGATCGCGGCGCGCTGCTGCTGTCCGCCGGAAAGAGTTGCGGCGCGCTGGAACGCCCAATCGGCGATCCCGACCCGTTGCAGCGCGGCGATCGCACGGCGCCGCTCGGTCTCCGGAAACCGGAACAGCAGCGTGCGCCAGAGCGGCAGACGACCGAGCGTGCCGATCAGCACGTTGGTGATCACGGTCAGCCGGTTCACCAGATTGAATTGCTGAAACACGAAGCCGACATCGCCGCGGATCCGCCGGACATCCGCGCTCAGCCGGCCGTTCGCCTGGACCGCCGCGCCGCCGATCTTGATGGCGCCGGCACCGGCGCGCCGGTCGCCCGCGACCAACCCGGAGAGGTGGCGCAGCAGCGTGGACTTGCCTGAACCCGAAGCCCCGATCAGCGCGACCATCTCTCCGGCCGCAACGGTGATACTGACACCGTCCAGCGCCTTACGCCCGCCGCCGAACGTCTTGCTGAGATTGCGGACTTCCACGGCCCAATGAGTCATGCGCTTCTCCGCTGTTCCTGTTCCCGGCCACGACTTGGCACGCATCTGTGCGGGTGCCGCGACTCATTGGCAGGATTTTGGCGGGAGGCATCGCCTGACGGCGTCGGCGGTTCGGTTAAAGCTGCGCAGCAGTTCTATGACAGGAACTAGATGACAAGAGAACTTGTCGAGGACCGGGCGGAGATCCGCATCACGATTCGCGGCCGCATCGGCCTGGGCCGCCAGCAGATCGATCTCTCAACCGTCTTCGAGGGGGCCGCACCACCCGATCCGGACCGGAAGGATTCTTGGCGTCCCCAACGGGATTCAGCCGTTCCCCCGTATCGGTCGTTACGATAAAAATCTGGTTAGATATCTGACGGTTAAAGCCAGACACGGCTGAGGGCGGCCTAAGAATATCCACACCGGCAGGAGCTGTGGTGAAAGGCGATATCTCGGTCGACACCGTCGCGCGCATGATCGGCTTTTATAGCCTCGGTTCCTTTGGCGCGGCGTTCTTGAAGCGCATGGGCTTGTCGCCCGGCGAGTTCCACCGGCGCAATCGCCGCACTACGCCACTACACGGAAATCGCGACGATCGACGCAACGTAAAGCTCTCGCGCGGATGGTCGAACGTGCGCTCGCCATCGTGGGAACCGCGATGGCCGATGCGGGCATGATGCTCGCCATCTGGGGCGTCGCGCGGGATAAGAGTACGATAGAGGAGCTGGATCGGCGCTTCCCCTCTACAGGATCGAGCTTTCGGTAGCACGCGATGGGCTACGTTACTCGCTCCCAGGCCGAGCGCAGCGTGTTAATTGCGGCAGGCACCGCTCGGAAATCGTCGACGATCAATTCCGGCTCCAGCGCTGGGAGCGGAGTTCTGGAGTAGCCGTAGCTGACGGCCACTATGGGAATTCCGGCAGCCTTGGCTGTGGCGACGTCAACTTCTGAATCCCCGACGACAATCGACCGGGCGACGGTGCCGTGGAGAGACTCCACCGCGCGCATCAGGTGCACCGGGTCCGGCTTGCTCACACCGAAGGTATCCGGCCCGGCAACGACGTCAAAGTATCGAATGAGATCAAGATCGGAAAGGATCTGCCGGGCATAGCGCTCCAGCTTGTTGGTGCAGACGCCGAGACGCCAGCCCTCGGCATGCAACTGGGCTAGCGCCGCCGCCACGCCGGGATATGGGCGGGTCTTACGGGAAAGATTGGCCGAATAGAGCTCCAAGAATCGTCCGCTATGGCTGGCGAGATCCTCCGGCTGGAGAGCAACCCCGCGCAGTTCGAGGCCGCGGCGCACCAGGTTGGTGATGCCGTGCCCGATCAGCCGGCGCGCCACATCGAGCCCGAGCGGCGCAAGCTGTTGCTCCAGGAGCAATGTATCCAGCGCATCGGCCAAATCGGGCGCGCTGTCCACCAGCGTGCCGTCGAGATCGAAGATGATGGTGCCGTGCGACACCGCAGGCGGATATTGCACGGTCATTCAGCCTGCGCGCACGGTCTCGGCGACCAGCCGCCCCACGAGCGGCGCGGCCTCTAGGAACGGCAGGTGCCCAATCCGGGCGAGCTTATGGATCGCGACGTGACCCGGCAAATTCTCGGTCTGGTCGGACGGGATGATGGCGTCTTCGCGACCGACGATGATGCGGCAAGGGACACCGACCTGCTTCAGCGCGTCTCGGATGGAGAAGAGCTGAGTGGATCCGCTGAACAGCGACTTTGCCAGGCGACTCTGGCCGGCGGCCAGCTCGGTCCCTTCGCGTGCGTTGAGGGTCGCGCGCACCATGGCGCCAGGCAGGCTTGCCGGCTCATGGACCAGGCTCAGCATCCAGGCCTTCAGCGCCGGTTCCGACTTTGCGTCCAGAAACCCGCTGAGGAAGTCGCCATTGATCTTCGGCCCGAGACCGGCGGGCGACATCAGGGTCAATGAACGCACGTCCAGCCCTTGCTGTGTCGCGAGCACCGCGGCGACGGCGGCGCCCAATGAATGCCCAACGAGGTGCAGGCGCGTCCGTCCCGCCGCAATCAGGGCCACGGCGACCGAAGCGACCATCTGCTCGAAGCCCGCCTGCCCCGGTGCGGGCGAGGCCCCATGCGCCGGCAGGTCGAGACCGACCATCAGGTTGTCGACCGGGATGCTGTCGACCAGCGGACGCCAGGCTGCCAGCTCGGCACCGAAACCGTGGATGAAAACGATGGGATCACCGGTGCCGGTGCGCAGACTGCGCGTGTTGATGCTGCTCGCGTCAGCGTGTTGCCCCGGCGATGCGAGCGAGCGCATCCCGCCTTGGAGCACCGACTTGACGTCGCGCAGGACAATGGCACCCTTAGGACCGCTGCCGTTCAGTCGCTTGATGTCGATCCCGTTGACCGCCGCAACCCTCCGAGCGAGCGGCGACGACCGGAAGCCGTCGCCGGTCTGCGACAGCGGCGGCGCGTCCGCCGTCGGTTTGGATTCCGGCTGAAGCGCCTGAGGCGCAGTGCCTGAAGTGCCGACCGTCTCTGCCTTGCCCACCGTTTCGCCGGGATTGCCGAGGATCACCAGCGGCTGCAACACCGTGGCGGTGTCGCCGACGCCATAGGGCAATTGAATGACCGTGCCGGCGGCGAAGGCTTCAACCTCGAAGCTGGCCTTCTCCGATTCGACTTCGGCGACCACGTCGCCCTTCTTTACGATATCGCCCAGCTTGACGTGGAGAGCCACGACTTTGGCTTCGGTCAGATCCTGACCGACCTGGGGAACGAGAATTGAATCTGCCATATCTGCTCCCGCCGCCGACCTAGGCCACTCGACGCTGCGTCATTTCAAGGGCGCGGGCGACAAAATCGACCGTCTTGCGCGTCGCCGCAGCAAACTCCGTTGCTGTCGCGGCGAAGGCCCCGAATGTACTGAATTCTTCCGGCGCCATGCCGTCGATCTCATAGGCCTGCCGGAAATAGGGAATGTGCATCAGCTTGGCGATGACGGCGTCCGGCGCATCCTCATCGATGGACCGCGGATCGAATGCCGGCAGTCGGTCTTCGGCCTGCATCAACTGCTCGATATAGCCGGGCGGGCAAGTGTAGACGAAATCGCCGCCGGCGAGCTTGGAGATATGCCAGCTCGACGCCGGCTTGCCGGTGCCGGGATCGATGACCCGCATCGAGCACTGCAGCATCTTGCTCGGATGATTCTGGTCCTTACCCAACCGATAGGCGCGCTTCATGACCGCGAGCTCGCCCAGCATGATCTCTTCCGGCGAAAGGGCGATTCCCCGCGCTTCGGCTTGTGCTTTGAGATCGCCGATATTGCCAAGGCGGGCGCACATATGCGTAATCACCGAACGCCATCGCCCCAGATCCACACCGGCCGCTTTGGCCTTGGCCAGCCCTTCGGAGACCGCCCGCATGCAGGCGACATATTGCGGGATGGTAAAGGAGGTCGTGTTGTTCGTGGAAATGCCGCGTGCCGTCAAGGCGGCGATGACTTCATAGCCTTCCTTGGAGCCGGGGATCTTCACCATGACATTCGGGCCAAGGGCCGCGAGTTGCAGGCCTTGCTCCAGCATACGCGCCTTGTCGGAGAAGAAGCGTGGATCCACCTGGCCAGAAAGGAATCCGTATCTTCCACCTGATCGCTCGTAGGCTGGCCGGATCATCTCGGCGCCGCGCCGCACGATTTCCAGATAGAGCGCCCAATAGGTCGCCTCGACGCCGGGCTCCGGCAGGTCCGCAGCAATTCTGTGGATCTCGCCCGTCCAGAATTCCGGATTGGCCTGCAGGGCCTGCAGTGACAGGGGCGGATTGGTCGTGACGCCACGAAAGCCCATGGCGCCCTCCTTCTCCACCGTGCCCGCGTCGAACAGGCGCGTCAGCTGGGCCGACCAGGACGCACGCTTCTCGGTCGGCGCCCGACCCAGCACCTCGGCCTTCCACCCGTCATAGACCAGCGGCGAGGAATCCCACCAGATCTCGCAATCCGGATTGGTGGCGGCGAGCTTTTCCAGAACGTGTAGACTCATCTCGTATCCTTTCGCCTGCGAAACCCGATCAATTCGCGGCACGCGCCGTGAATTGTTCCGGATGCAGGCAGCGCTTCACCGCCGCGATCACGTCGTCCTTTTGCGGCACACTGGCTTTTTCCAGTTCCAGGTTGAACGGGATCGGGATGTTGAGGCCGGCAACGATCTCGATCGGCGCGTCGAGGTCGTAGAAAGCTTCTTCCTGAATGATCGAGGCGATATCGGAAGCGACGCCGCCGCGGCGCACCGCCTCCTGAACGATGACCACGCGGTTGGTCTTCGCCACGGAGGTCAGAATCAGTTCCTTGTCCAGCGGCACCAGTGTCCGAGGATCGACGACCTCGACGTCGATCCCCTCCTTGGCCAGAGCCTCGGCGGCCTCAAGCGAGCGCGGGATCATGTTCGACCAGGCGATGAGCGTCACGTCCTTGCCGCTGCGCTTGATGTCGCCCTTGCCGAACTCGACGATATGCTCGCCGTCCGGCACCGGCCCCTTGGACATGTAGAGATGCTTGTGCTCCAGGAACATCACCGGGTCGTCCTGGCGCAGGGCATATTTGAGCAAGCCCTTTGCGTCCGCGGGCACCGATGGCATCACCACCTTCAGTCCCGGGATGTGATAGAACAGCGCCTCGAGGCTCTGCGAGTGTTGCGCCGCGACACCGCCGCCGGCGCCGCCCTGGGTGCGCATCACGAAAGGAACGCGGCCGTCACCGCCGGTCATCAAGCGGAACTTCGCAGCCTGGTTCACGATCATATCCATGCCGAGCATGGCGAAGTCGATATAGAGAATCTCAACGATCGGCCGCGCACCGGCAATCGCCGCGCCGACACCGACGCCGATCATGCCGGCCTCGGCGATCGGCGTGTCGCGCACACGGAGCGAACCGTACTTCGCCAGCAGCCCCTCGGTCACCTTGTAGGAACCGCCGCGCTCGGCGATGCCTTCTCCGATGATGAAGACCAGCTTGTTGCGCTCCATTTCTTCGTCGATGGCTTCGCGCAAAGCCTCGCGATACATAATCTCTCGGGTCACGGCATTTTCCCAGGCAGCTGTTTATTCTTAGTAGTCGGCCACGAACTGCCTGAATTCCGCGGCGGTAATCTCGCGGCTGTTCCTGGCAAATTCCACCGCATCGGAGAACTCGGCCGCGATCTCTCCTTCGATCGCGTCGATCTCCGCCTGCGGTGCCCCGCAAATCTCGACCAGGGCATTGCGGGCGCGATCCACCGGATCGCGGGCCTTGTAGTAGGCGAGCCGGTCTTCCGGCATGTACTTGCCGGGATCGTTCACGTGGTGGCCCATGTGGCGGAAGGTCTTGGCCTCGATCAGGATCGGTCCCTTGCCGGCACGGCACTTTTCCGCGGCTTCCTGCGTCAGCCGATAGACCGCGAGCGGATCATTGCCGTCCACCTGATGGCTTTCGACGCCGATGCTGGTGCCGCGCTTGTAGAGGTCGACGTCGCGGGTCGATTCTTCGATCCGCGTCGACACCGCGTATTGGTTGTTCTCGATGACCAGGATGAAATTGAGATTCCAGATCGCTGCCAAGTTGAGCGATTCCAGGAAGGTTCCATTGTTGCTGGCGCCGTCGGTGCTGAAGGTGACGGTCACGGCATCCGAACCGCGTATCTGCGCCGCCAAGGCCGCCCCCACGCCCAAGGGTGTGCCGGCGCCCACGATCCCGTTCGCGCCGAGATTGCCGCGGTGAATGTCTGCAATATGCATCGATCCGCCGTAGCCGCGGCAGTAGCCGGTTTCCTTTTGCAGCAGTTCCGCCACCATGCGCTTCACATCGGCGCCCCAGGCGATGCAGTGGCCATGGCCGCGATGCGTCGAGGCGACATAATCGCCTTCGTTGAGCGCGGCGCAGACGCCGGTCGCGATGCCTTCCTGGCCGAGATAGGGGTGGAAGTAGCCGCGGATCAGACCTTGCCGATAGAGCTTGATGCCTTCCGTTTCGAAGACCCGGATCCGGTAGGCTGTGCGGAAAATTTTCTCCAAAATCTCCCGTGATGGTGCGTTTTGCATTGCGGTCCGGTTTGCCGACATTCCCCGCAGAGCTCCCCGTTTTCGTGCTGAAACATGCGCTTGGTAATGACTTTTCCTACCGAGGAACGCGATCTTTGTCGAGAAAATTATTTGCATACGCCCCGGCGACCTAGTCGGCCGCAATGCGCTTTTTTGCCTATGGCGCCGCCTTTCCCGGAGCGCTCCTGGAAGCCATTGAATCAGATCGGCTATTTTCGGGGTGCGATCCGGCCGATCGGTGAATTGAAGGAAAATTGCCTTCTGAACCGGCGGACGCTAAATTGCCGCCTTCCCGAGGTATTCATAGAAGCGGCATGACAGACGTGAACGTAACGCCGCCGGCCGACGGCGATCTGCTGCACCGGATCCAAGAGCGCTACGGCAGGCTGCGGAAATCCGAGCGGATCGTCGCCGATTACCTGCGGCAGCATGCCGGCAGCCGGCTCAATGCTTCGATCACAGAGCTCGGCCAGCTGCTGAGCGTCAGCGAGGCAACGATCAGCCGCGTGAGCCGGGCGCTCGGCTATCAGGGGTATCCGGACCTGAAGCTCTCGCTGGCGGAAGGCTCGCGGCACCGCAATGCCTTTGCCAACATTCCGACGGAAATCGACGAGGGTGATTCCCTCATCACCACCAGCGGCAATCTCGCATCGTTGCTGGCCGCCGGACTGCAGGGCACCCAGCGTTTGCTCGATGGCGACCGGCTGGAGCGCGCCGTGGAAGCGCTGATCGCCGCCAAGAAGATCCTGTTCGTTGGCGTCGGCGGCGCGGCCTCCATTTGCGACGAGGCGGCGCATCTCTTTCTGAAGGCCGGCCTTGATGTCGCCTCCTACCGGGACGGCTACACGCAGACCATCGGTGCCGCCAACATGTCTGCCGGCGACGTGATGATCGGCGTCTCGCATACCGGGATGACGGAGACCGTCGCGGCGGCGATGCGGATCGCGCGCGAAAACGGCGCCTTGACCATCGGCATTACCAGCGATGCAGGCTCACCCGTCGCCAAGGCGGCGGATGTGTGCCTGACGACATGGAACTCGTCCACGCCACCGACCCCCCTCTATGGCGATTTTCTGGAAGGCCGCATCAGCCAGCTCTTCCTGATCGATCTGCTCTATCTTGGACTGGTCTTCCGTTCCGGCACCGAAACGACCAAGCATCTGCTTGCGACCGGCCTCGCCCTGGAGAAGCATTACCAGTCGCGTGAGCGCAGCGAGCGCTAAACCCGCAATGAGGTCCGGATCAGGCGACGCGACGCGCCGCGAGAGAACGGCAGGTCGCCAATGTGATGCCGGCATCGAGATCCGGCACGACGCGGTCCGCCTGGCTGAAATCCTCTTCTGCCGTATAGGAGGATTTGGTCACGATGCACGACATGCCTGCCGCTTTCGCCGCCGTCAGGCCGATGTGGCTGTCTTCGACAACGACGCATTGCGACGGGTCCAGTCCGAGCGTCCGCGCCGCCAGCAGGTAGATCGCCGGGTCGGGCTTCTTCGCCGGAACGACGTCGCCGGCGAAAACCGAGATTTGCGCCGCGCGGGCAGGCCCCAGCATGACATCGACCAGCGCCTGCACCGCACGCTCGTTCGATGTGGAACAGACGGCGAGCTTGATCTTGGCGGCGATCGCTTCGTCGACCAGGCGCTTCACGCCCGGCCGCAGCGGTAGATCTCCGGCCGCGATCAACTCCATGAAGAGATCGGTCTTGCGCTTATGCAACTGCGCGATGAGCGCATCATGGTCCGCGAAGGCCGCTGGCCAGCCGGTTTCCTTGAAATGCCGGGCCATGCGCTCCTTGCCGCCCGCGGTGGTGAGCAAGGTGCCGTAGCGATCAACGGACCATTCGGCGTCGATGCCCAGTCCGGCAAAGGCCCGGTTGAAGGAGACCCGGTGCCCGTCGCGCTCGGTATCGACCAGCACGCCGTCGCAATCGAAGATCAACGCCTGCATGGTGCCCTACTCGGCCGCCGCATGGGCATGAGTGGCCTTCCCCGCCGAACCGAAGGCCCGCACCATGTCCTTCACGTCGCGCTTCATTGCCTCGTATTGATGGGCGATGAAGGGGAGCGGCTCGGATTGCTTCGGGTTCTCACGCTGCACCGAGATGAAGCCCTCGATGAAACAATGTTTGTGCATGGTCGAGATGTTGACCTTGGCGCAGCCGCCGGCGATGCAGCGGTCGAACTGTTCCTGGGAGAGTCCCGTGCCCCCGTGGAGTGCGATCGGCATGCCGGTCTTCTTGGCAACGCTTTCCAGCAGGTCGTAGGCGATCTTCGGCTCGCCCTTGTAAAAACCGTGCGCGGTGCCGATTGCCGGAGCGAACACCGCGAGATGCGGCAACTCCTTGCAGAAGGCGACGCACTCGTCGTAGTTCGCCAGGGCGGCCATGCCCTCCTTGACGATCTTGTCGTCCTCGACCCCGCCGATGGCGCCCATCTCGGCCTCGAGCCCGATGCCGGCCTGCTCGGTCAGGGCATAGACCTGCAACGACTTCGCCAGGTTGTCGGCGAAGGGCAGCGCGGACCCGTCGAACATCACCGATGTCCAGCCGGCATCGATGCAACGCTTGATGACTTCCAGGTCGGTGCAATGGTCGAGATGCAGGCCGACCGGCACATCCACGGATTCCGCGAGCAGGCGCACCCAGCTCGCGACCGGCTTGTATCCCCAGTGCTTCACGGTTTTCACCGAGGCCTGCACGATGATCGGCGCTTCCAGTTCCGCGGCGCCTTCGACGATGGCGCGGGCGCTGTTGTAGTCGATCATGTTGAAGGCGGCGATGCCGTAGCGGCCGGCCCTGGCCTGCTTCAACATGGGCCGCATGGAGATCAGGGGCATGGATCCTCCTTCAGGTTCGCATATTTCCGAATCAGATCGTGGTTTCCGCCACGTATTTCGGATGGAACAGCCGGGTCTTGCCGGATTTCTTGGCCTCGTTATCGTAGACAGTGCCCTTCGGCGCCGAGACGATTTCAAGCTGGGCCCCCCAGGGCGCCATGAAATAGCACCAGGTCAGGCCGATATTCGGCCCCTCGGTATAGGAGGTCGGCTCGCCGAGCACCTTCACGCCGTTCTTCTTCAGGAAGGCGATCGCCGCATCCATGTCATCGACATAGAAAGCGAAGTGATGGCCACCGATGTCGCTGTTCTTGGGCGGGTTCGGATTCTGGTCCGGCGCCTCGTATTGGAAGACTTCGAGATTGGTGCCGTTGCCGCATCGCAGGTAGCGAAACTCCTTGATGACGCAGCGTGGATTGACGTTGAGATGCACCTTCATCCAATCGTCGTTTGCCTTGAAATCGGTCGCGGCGGTGTAAAGCACCTCGGCGCCCAGGATGTTCACGAAGAAGTCGCAGGCAGCGTTGATGTCAGGCACGGTGAAGCCGATGTGCTCCATACCGCGCATTCCCGGAATCGGCATCTTGTTCTCCCCTCTTTGCGTTCGAAGTCAGTGATAGCGGGCGGCGAAATCCGCCAGCCGCTGGTATTGGCCACCGCCGGCAATCGCTTCGTATAGGCCGCGATAGATTTCGTGCTGGTCGGTATAGAGATTCTCGTTCTTTCGGTTCGGCTCGAACTCAGCCTCCACCTTGACCATCGCGTCGACGGCCTCGTCGATGCTGCGGAAGGCGCCGGATCCGAAAGCGCCGAGAATGGCGGCACCGAGCACCGTGCATTCCCGCTCCCGCGTCACCCGTGACGGCTTGCCGATGATGTCGGTCATGATCTGGACGAATCCGTTCGACTTGGTGCCGCCGCCGGTCAGCCGGAAGTCGCTGATCCCTCCATCGATATCGCTCTGGAAGGAGTCCACCACCATCTTCATCTCGTGTGAGCAGCCTTCCAGCAATGCGCGAATCATGTCTTGGCGATCGTGATAGAGCCCCACTCCAAGGAAGCCGCCTCGGGACGCCGCGTCGTAATACGGCGTCACCTGACTCGAAAGAAACGAATGAAAGATAAGTCCCTTCGCGCCGGGCGGCGACTTGCCGGCCTGCTCGACCATGATCGAATAAGGACTTCTGCCGATACGGTCGCTCTCCTCGAGCTCGTTGCGTCCGAGATTGTTACGCCACCACTTGAGGCAGGCGCCGAGACTAAAGGCCGCGCCCTCGATGTTCCAGGCGTGGGGCACGCCATGGCCGCCCCACCACAGGTTGCGGCCCTTGATGCGGTCGAGACTGTCGAGATGCGCGACCATGACGCCCGAAGTGCCGACCGTGAACTCCGCCATGCCCTGCTTGATCACGCCCGCCCCGATGGCCGCGCATTGCTGGTCTCCGGCGCCGCGGCATAGCGTGACGCCGACCGGAAAGCCGGTCGCTTCCGAAGCCGCCTTGGACACGACGCCGGCCACGCCCGACGGGATGCCGACCGGGGGAAGGCGATCCCGGGTGATTCCGCAGATCGACAGAATCCGGTCGCTCCAATCGAGCTTGCGGATCTCCATCATGCCGTTCAGCGTGAGCGACGCCGGATCGGTCACCCATTCCTCGGCGCCGAGGCGATGCAGGAAGAACTCCTGGCCATTGGCGAACCAGCGGGTCTTTTCGAACAGCTCCGGCTCGTTGTCGCGCAGCCAGCAGATCTTCGCCGCTACCCAGAGGGGGCTCAGCTGCATGCCGGTGTGGAGGTGGTGTTCTTCGGGCAAGATCTGCTCGGCCATGGTCTGCTGGTACTTCAGCGCGCGGCCGCAGTTCCAGACGATCGAGTTGGCCAACGGCCTCTTCTGCTCGTCGAGCATCATGAATGTGCCGCGCTGGCTCGAGAGTCCGATCGATTGATATGCTTCCGGCGGCAGATTGGCTTTCGCGACGGCTTGCCGCGAGGCGCTGCAGATGCCGGCCCAGACCGCCTCCACGTCCTGCTCGCTCCAGCCTGGATTGGGCGATACGCAGGGATACTCCTCATAGCCGTGGCCGAGCGCGATGCCGCGCTCGTCAAAGATCATCACGGTGCATCCCGTGGTTCCGGCATCGATGCCGACGAATGCTTTCGTCTTCGCCCCCGACATGTCTCTCCCCTTCTTAATCTTCGTTCGCCGCAAGCCATTGCGTCAGAAGCGCCAGAAAAGCGCGACGCCGCGCCTGCTGCTCCTCGGACAGGCTCGCCAAAAGCGATTCCTTCTTGCCGATCACATCGTCCGGCCGGCCTTTGATGGCCACGGGCGTCAGGGCGATCTCGGTGTCGCCTGTGCCGTCCCAACGGTCGTTGACCGGAAAACCCATGTCCCGAAGCGAATCGGGCCAAGTTGCATCGAGTTTCAATTCACGCTCGCGGCTGCGCCATACGACATAGCAGTGAATGTCGGTGACGCCGGCGGAACGGATCTGCTCCTGCAACGCAATCGGCATCGATTCCACCGCCGGCATGCCCGCGGCGAAATCACCTTCGACCAGCTCGACTTCGGCGGTCTCGCCGAGGTGCCGCAACAGATCGCGCAGCAGGATATGCTTGCCGGTGCAGGAGCCGCTGCGCGTCTCGATAACGATCTCCGGCCGTCGCTGGCCATTCGAGGCATAGGCAAGGTTGCGCACTGCGTCGAAAACAGCCGGGACCGAGATCTCGCGACCGGTTTGCCGCAGACCGTTCAGGAACGTGTCGAGCAATTGGGGATAGGGAAGCGAACCGGACACGTCTGTTCAGCGGATGGCGCCGACGCCAGCCAACCGGCCTTGCGCCAAAACCACCGATGCACCCTTGCAGGCCATGCGTGCGCCTCCTCCCTGAAACAAATTTTTTCTTGTTTCTTGTTGCAGAAGATTATGCCCCATGCCCCGAAAGGCGTCCAGGCTTCGTGAAGATAATTTTCAAAAAAGAACGCGACATTCGAGGGATAGAATCCCGGGAGTTGGCCCGTACCGCTGCCAGAATCCTTACCACTGAAAATTAGTTTTCGAGATGGCCTGCCACCAGGACGGCGCCGTTCCCGCCGGCTGAAACGGCCAGCGACCCGGACGACCGGGTCGATCGGTGGATCAAGTGGTCAGAAGAAGGCGCGGCCGTTCTCCACGTCGAAGGCATGCCACTTCTCCCGATTGACCGTGACGTAACAGGCCTCGCCCGGCACGCCTTCGAACTCCGGCGCCGTCTTCACGCGGATGCGGGCATCGGCGAGCTGCACGTCCACGATCATGTCGCCGCCCAACAGCTCGTTCACGAAGATCTCGCCGGTGATGACCGGCTCGCTCGGCTTGCGCATGGTGATGCTGAGGCCATCGGGGCGCACGCCCATGCGCACCGGACCCGCGGCGTGGCCGTTGAGCCGCTGCACCTGCTGCGGTAGCAAGGGTAAGGCGAAATTGGAATGCGTCAGCAGCACGTCGTCGCGGCGCGCCTGCACTTCGCAGGTGAGAAAGTTCATCGCAGGCTCACCGACGAAGCCCGCCACCCAGGCGTTGACCGGCTGGTTGTAGACCTCGCGCGGCGTTCCCAGCTGCTGCAGCTC
Source organism: Dongia sedimenti (assembly GCA_030715195.1). Lineage (GTDB taxonomy): Bacteria > Pseudomonadota > Alphaproteobacteria > Dongiales > Dongiaceae > Dongia > Dongia sedimenti. The sequence goes on along the minus strand of JAUYVI010000009.1, from coordinate 90,583 downwards.
GCCGTCATGCATGACCGCGATGAGATCGGCCATCGACATGGCTTCCAGCTGGTCGTGGGTCACGTAGATCATCGTGGTACCGAGCGTGCGCTGCATATGCTTGATCTCGCCGCGCATATGAGCGCGAAGCTTGGCATCGAGATGGGCAATCGGCTCGTCGAATAAAAACAGCTTGGGCTCGCGAACGATGGCGCGACCGATGGCAACGCGCTGCTTCTGGCCGCCCGACAGCTCTTGCGGTCGACGCCGGAGTAGCTGACCGATTTCCAGCAGATTGGCGGCCGCATTCACCCGCTCCCGGATACGATCGGTGCTCTGCCCGCGCAGCTTCAGGGGATTCGCCATGTTCTCGAATACGGTCTTGTGCGGATAAAGCGCGTAGTTCTCGAACACCATGGCGACGTCGCGGTCCCGCGGTGCCATGTCGTTGATGCGCTGGTCGTCGAACAGAATATCGCCCGCGCTGATATGCTCCAACCCGGCGATCATGCGCATGGTCGAGGACTTGCCGCAGCCCGACGGCCCGAGAATCGACAGGAAAGTGCCATCGGCGCATTCGATGTTCAGATCTTTGACCGCGGCCAACTCGCCGTATTTCTTCCAGACGCTGCGGAACGATACTTTGGCCATGCTTACCTCCGGTTACTCCTTGACCGCGCCCATGGTGAGACCGGTGACAAGATATTTTCTGATGACCAGACCGAGAAGCATCATGGGTACGGTGGTGACGACACCGGCGGCCATGATCGATCCCCATTGGATGTTCTGCGGTTGGACCAGCTCGCGGGTGGCGACCGGCAGAGTCTTGGCGCCGCCGGACCCGATGATCGCGGCGAACAGGAAGTCGTTCCACGCGAAGAGTATGCAGAGCACGATGAAGGCGCCGATGCCGGGCGCGACCAGCGGCAGGATCGCCATCAAGGCCTGCGGCCGGGTCGCACCGTCCACCATCTGCGCCTCTTCGATCGCATAGGGCACATTGTCGAAGAAGCCCTTCAGGATCCAGATGGCGAACGGCAGGTTGAACGTGGTGTAGGCGAGGATCAGCCCGGGCAGCGTGCCCACCAGATCGAGCGAGCGGAAGATCGAATACAAAGGCACCATCACGGCGACGGCCGGCGCCATGCGGGTGGAGATAATCCAGAAGAACAGGTCGTTCTTGCCCTTGAAGCTGATGCGCGACAGCGAATAGGCCGCCATCGACCCGAGAACAACCGAGATAACCGCCGAACCGCCGGCGGCAACCAGGCTGTTCAGGATGTAGCTGCTGAAGTTGAGGTTTGCGAACAGGTCGTTGTAATGCTTCAGCGTGGGCGTGAACTCGAAGAACACGCCGATGCCCGCCCAGTCGCCCACCGCCGGAATCTTGAATGCCTCCAGCAGGTCCTTAAAGGAGGAAGCGAACATCACCAGGATCGGCAGCAGCGTCCAGATCAGGTAGACAATGATGAAGGCGACCGAGAACCAGCGGAGCGCCTTGGTGATCGGTGTCTCGTAATGGACGACCTCGCGGGAAGCCATGGGTTCAGGCCTTTCGCGTTTGCTGGCGGTCGAAGACCCGGACCAGGATCATGCCGAGTATGATAGTGACGACGAGCAGGGTGAGCGCGATGGCCGCGCCGCGGCCCAGTTTGAAGAACTTGAACGACACCTCGAACAGGTAGACCGGCAGAATCTTGGTCGCGTTGCCGGGTCCGCCGCCGGTGAGAGCCAGGACCGAATCGATGAAGCGGAAGTTGTCCATGAAGCGCAGCATCACGGCAATCACCAGCACCGGATAGAGGTTGGGCAAGGTGATGGCGAAGAAGTTGCGCACCTGCGACGCGCCGTCGACCATGTTGGCCTCGAGCTGGTCCTGCGGCACCCGCTTCAACCCGGCCAGCGTGATCAGCGTGATCAGCGGCGTCCATTGCCAGACATCGACGATGACGATGCCGATGAGCGCGGTGCCGGTGCTGGCGAGGATCGACTTCGGGCCGAGGATGCCGACGCTCTGCAGCAACCAATGGTACCAGCCGAACGTACCGTTGTAGAGGAAGTACCACACCAGGCCGGCGACGATCGGCGCCATCATCATCGGCATCAGGAGAGTGGTGACCAGGATCTTCTCAAAGCGCGCGCCGTTGAGGGCGACGGCGAGGAACACGCCGATGCCGATCTGCAGCGCCAAGCACATCACACTGTACTGGATCAGCAGCCACCAGCCGTTCAGATAGCGTGAATCGGAAGCGAGCTTGGTGAAATTCTCGAAATTGTTCCACACCGCCGAGCCGATCTCGACGTCGTGCAGGCTCATGTAGATCAGCCAGCAGAACGGATAGAGCGAAATGCAGGCGAGCAGCGCGATCGCCGGCGCCATGAGGCCGAAGAAATACGCCCGCGACGCCGGTGGATTGAGCTTCGGCTCGGTCGCGATCGACGGGACCGGTCGCGCCTCGACATTGTCGGTGATCTGGCGAACACGGAACAGGCCCTGGCTCTGGCCGGGAATGGATTGGTCGGACAAAACGGTGTCGGTCATATGCCGCTCAGGCTTCATCGATCCCAGGGGACCGAAACTTTGAACGCATATCCGGCGGCCATGCGGCCGCCGGATTGCGCGGATGAGGAACTAGGCGCCGTTCAGCTCGTCGAGCTGGGTCTGCAGCGACTTGCAGGTCTGCTCCGGCGTTTGCTCGCCCGAGCAGCATTTCTGGATCTCCGCCGCAATGATCGAGTGGTACTCATTGGCCTGTGGGATTTTCGGACCCATGACGAGATGCGGATCCTTGATGCCGTAGTTGTAGACCGGATCGAAGGTCAGCGCATTCGGCATTGTGGTGGGGCGCACCATGGCCTTCTTGACCTCGGGCATCTCGACGACTGACTTGCGGGTCGGTGTGCCGCCCAGACCCTTCAGCACGTTGAACTGGTTTTCGCGCGAGACCGACCAGATGGCAAAGATATAGGCCGCGCGCTTGAGGTCCTCGGACGCATTGCCGTTGATTCCGATGCCGCCGATGCCGCAGCTGGTGCCGTTCACCGCCATGCCGCCGTTCTTGATCCAGGACGGATCGCCCTTCGGGCATGGGGCATAGGCGGTCTTGCCGCCAGCCGCACGCGACTTCGACTCATCTTCGATCGAAGCGGCAAACTCGTGATACTGGGTCTGCATCGCGATGTTGCCGGACTGGTAGACGGTGTTCAGCTCGAGCGTGCCGTTGGCCAGGTTGTCCGGGTGGCAGACGTCGGCCAATTCCTTGAACTTGGTCATGATCAGGATCGACTGCTCGTCGCCCCAATTGGTCTTGCCCGGCGTCTTGGAGCCCAGCTTGTCGTCGATGGCCCAATCGATCCACTGGCCGTTGGCGAACAGCATACGCTGGATGTCGAGCTGCGTCGTCCAGGCGAAGGAACCCTGGTGCTGGGCATAGCCGTAGGGCACGTCCTTGCCGGCTTCCTTCGCCTTCTTGAAGAAGGTCGCCATGTCGGTGACGTGCTGCCAGGTCGAGTCCTTGTTGAACTCCAGCCGATAGCCGTACTCCGCCTCGAAATCCTTGCTGTTGGCCTCGAACAGGTCCTGCCGGTAGAAGGTGCAAGCGATCGCCGCGTCATAGGGCAGCGCGATGACCTTGCCCTTGTCGTAGAAGCGGCCGCAGACCGTGAGGAAGTTGTCGAACCAGGCGCTGTCGCCATAGCCTTCCGGATCCTGCGGCAGCGTGTCGTCGCCGAACATCGGCGTCATGTCGGCAAAGAAGTCGGCGAACGGCGCGCCGATCGGCTTGTCCTGCACGTAACCCAGCACGTAGTCGGCCTTGCCGCCGCGGAGATCGATGCCGAGCTTCTGCTGCACGACCGGCAGATCGTCGGTGAGAATGGTCACCTCGATGCCGGTCAGGTCGGTGAAGGCTTTGATATTGTCGCGGATCGCGAATGACGGCGGCGTATTCTCCGACATGAAGACCAGCTTCGAGCCGGCATACTGCTTCCACTTGGCGTCGTCGGAAGAAGCTGCTTGCGCTCGGCTGCGGGTGATCGTCGAACCCAGGCCGAGGGTCAGCGACCCCACACCCAGAGCGGAGGCCGCGCCGCCCCCGAGCTCAAGAAACTTCCTGCGGCTCACGCGTTTGAAAATCGCATCCTTCGGCGTATAGAACATCCCTCTTCCTCCCAGCTTGAGACTCCGTCTGGAGATCTCTTCTTGTTGATTCGTTTGCCGGACCTGCGACCCGGACCGAGGTGTTCGGATGCGTCTTCGCGCCCGCCCGACCCCCAAATCTGTTGTTGTGTCGAACCTAGCGGCAAAGCGCATATCTTGTAAATTATTTTTTTCCTTGATCACAAACCGCGATATTTTCAGAGCGCTGAATAGTTAGTCGTTTGATATTACATAAAAATTTTGGGTGGATATTTTCACACGCGAGAGATAGAACTTTGCATGGGCGGGTTGCCGGCGCGTGGCGCATAGCCAAGGGCAAAGTTCAGGCACCGCAGACCCCGCGCCGAGAATCGACGCGACAAACCGACAGAAGCTGAAGCACAGCTCAAACAGCCTGCTGGGAGGCACCAGATGAACGAAGTGGTATCGCCGCAATCGAGATCGACCCAATCTGCCAATCGCTGGCTATCGGCGTTCGCCGCTGCCCTGGCGCGCGATGATGCGGCGGCCGCCGCGGCGCTGTTCGACTCCGAATGCTATTGGCGCGACCTCATAGCCTTCACCTGGAACATCAAGACCAGCGAAGGCCGCGGCGCGATCACCGAGATGCTGAAGGCGACGCTGGCGACCGTGCGGCCTACGAATTGGAAGCTCGACGGCGATGCCACCGACAGCAACGGCGTAACGGAAGCCTGGTTCACGTTCGAAACCGCATTCGCACGGGGCAAGGGCCATCTCCGTCTCAAGAGCGACAAATGCTGGACCCTTCTGACCACGGCCCAGGAACTGAAAGGTTTCGAAGAGAAAAAGGGCCCGACCCGGCCCTTCGGCACCGATCATGGCATCCATCCCGGACGCAAGAACTGGGCGGAACTGAAATCCGAGGAAGAGGCGACGCTCGGCTACACCAAGCAGCCTTATGTCGTCATCGTCGGCGGCGGCCAGGGCGGCCTCGCCTTGGGGGCCAGGCTTAAGCGGCTGGGCGTTCCCACCATCATCGTCGAGAAGAACGAGCGCGCCGGCGATTCCTGGCGCAAGCGCTACAAGTCGCTCTGCCTGCACGATCCGGTGTGGTACGATCATCTGCCTTATCTGCCTTTTCCGGACCACTGGCCGGTATTCTCGCCCAAGGACAAGATCGGCGATTGGCTCGAGATGTATGCGAAAGTCATGGAGCTCAACTACTGGAGCTCCACGACCTGCAAGAGCGCCAGATACGACGAAGCCAAGGGCGAATGGACGGTCGAGGTCGAACGCAACGGCAAGCCGGTCACGCTGCGGCCCAAGCAGCTGGTGATCGCCACGGGCATGTCCGCCGTGCCGAACCTGCCAAGCTATCCCGGCATGGACAGCTTCAAGGGCACGCAGCACCATTCCAGCAAGCATCCCGGCGGCGAAGGCTGGGGCGGCCAGAAATGCGTGGTCATCGGCTCCAACAATTCCGCCCATGACATCTGCGCCGATCTCTGGGAGAACGGCGCCGACGTCACCATGGTGCAGCGCTCGTCCACCCACATCGCGCGCTCGGATTCCTTGATGGATCTCGGTATGGGCGCACTCTACTCGGAAGCGGCGGTCGCCAACGGCATCACCACCGACAAGGCCGATCTCATCTTCGCTTCGATCCCATATGGCCTGCTGGCCGGATTTCAAAAGCCGATCTACCAGGAGATGGCGAAGCGCGACGCCGACTTCTACGGGCGCCTGGAAAAGGCCGGCTTCATGCTGGATTGGGGCGAAGACGGCTCCGGCCTGTTCATGAAGTATCTGCGGCGCGGGTCCGGCTACTACATCGACGTCGGTGCCTCGGAGCTGATCTGCAACGGCTCGATCAAGCTGAAGAGCGGCGTCGGTGTCGAACGGATCAAGGAGCATTCCGTGCTGCTGAGCGACGGCACGGAGTTGCCGGCCGATCTCATCGTCTACGCCACCGGCTATGGCTCGATGAACGGCTGGGCGGCACAGCTGATCTCGAAAGAGGTCGCGGACAAGGTTGGCAAGTGCTGGGGCCTCGGTTCAAACACCACGAAGGATCCAGGTCCCTGGGAAGGCGAGCTCCGGAACATGTGGAAGCCGACCCAGCAGGAGGGCCTCTGGTTCCATGGCGGCAACCTGCATCAGTCGCGCCACTACTCCCAATTCCTGGCGCTGCAGCTGAAAGCCCGGATGGAAGGATTGCCGACGCCGGTTTACGGCCTGGGAAAGGTGCATCATCTGAATTAGTGATCGGCGCTGGCCGACCGCTGCCCCCAAAGCCGGACGAAGGACGCTTCAGCGTCGAACTGACGCAAGATTTCCGGCCCAAGCTTCTCCCAGATACGGGGTGGCGGTGGCGTGCCGCTCCGAAACTAGACACGAACACCTATGTTATTGAAATTGCGACGTAACTGGAGTTGAACCTCAACCTTCGTGGATTGCCCCGTCACTCGGGCGGAGAGCTTGAAGCTGATTGCCGACCACAGACACTAACTCGCCCGCCGAAGTCCCTCACGTCCGCTTCGCGCCGATTGTGTTGAAAAACTCTTCCGAGCGTCGAGCAATCGGCCCTTCGCGAAACAATGATTCAAGAAGAATTGCGTTGTTGAATCAAACTTGCTCGCCACGATCTGTGGGAGAATGATTGTTTCGCGAGATTCCTTGGCTCGGAGTTTTTCAACACAATCCGCGAGAAGCGGACATTGCCGACGCTTCTTGGATCTCATATCTACCCAATAGCTGCGAGGACCTATTGTGGGAGCCTGCTCTTCACCTTGTTGACGCCGGCGCGGGCGCAAACCTCGTCTTTGTCGCCGCCGGGAGCACCGCCGATGCCCAGGGCGCCAATCATCTCGCCCTTGCTCATGAAGGCTACGGCACCCGGCAGTGCCATCACGTTGTGCACCGTCGCGAGTTGGCTCGCGAAGGGATTGGTCTTTTGCATCTGGAAAAAGCCGCTCGACGCATCGAAATTGAACTCTGGTCCGAGCGTGACCACGGTGAAAGCTTTTCTGAAGCTCGATTCGCCCGTATGCACTGTGGCTTTGTCGCCGCGAAGCACGACCTTTGGCGTTCCAGCCATGTCGACCACCGTAGCGGTGACGCGATAGCCATTGGATTCGCAAACGCGGATCGCCTCGCGTGCGGCCTCCAATGCCAGGTCCAAGGGGACGCTGTAGCTATAACCCTGCGGAACCGCGCCGGCGGTCGCCGGCGTCACCAGGGTTGCGATCAAGGTAACGGGGAGGCACAGTTGCGCAAGCCGAAGCCTAGTCATCGCTCAACTCCTTGTCGTCGAAGATGATCCTCACGTACTCCGTCGGGCTGGGCCGGCAGCCGGCCGCGGACGAATTGCTGCGCCACTCGGGCGACACGCTCCCCGAGATGCTCGGCGGTCCGGAGATCGGCGGGTGGCGGCGCGCGGTCCGGGCCTTCGTCGAAGTTGGATTGCGCGGCGGCGCCGAGGAAGAAGCCGAGCCGGTTGAGATCCTCCTCCGAACCGTCGGATGAATTGTTGCCGGCCACCAGACCGAGGCTCACCCAATGCATCCCGAGCTGCGCGGCCAGTATGGCGAACTGCGTCAAGGTCGCGAGCTTGTCCCCGGAGCGTGAGGCCGAGTTGGTGAAGCCGGCCGCGATCTTGTCTTTCCACGCACCCGTCGCGAACACCTTCGAGGTCGCATCCATGAAGGCGCAGAACTGGGCGGAAGCCTTCCCCATATAGGTCGGCGCTCCGAAAATGATCGCGTCGGCTCCGTCGAGCGCCTCCAGCTGCCGCTGGGCCTCGTCGGAGGTCAGCATCAGGACGGAGACGCCGGGGATTCTTCCGGCTCCTCGCTTGACCGCCTCGGCCTGCTTGGCCGTGTGGCCGTAGCCGCTGTGGTAGACGACTGCGACCGTGACCGTGGCATCAATGACGTTGTCCAAAGGCATGGCTTCACGCCGCCGTCGCGCCGCGGGACGACTGCATATCCCGGAGCAGTTTCACCAAAGCCTCCGCCCCGCCGGTGGACGAAGCCGGATTCTGGCCGGTGATCAGCCGCCCATCGGTGACCACATGCGGCGCCCAGTCCTTCGCGGCCTTCTCGAACTTGCCGCCGAGCCGCTTCAACTCGTCTTCGACCAGGAAAGGCACGATATTCGTGAGCTGCACCGCTTCTTCCTCGCTGTTGGCGAAGCCGGTGACCCGCTTGCCCTGGACGATCGGCGCGCCCTTGTAGGTGACGCGGTGCAGCACCGCCGGTGCATGGCAGACAGCCGCGACCGGCTTGCCGGCATTGTAGAAGGATTCCACCAGGGCGATGGAATCGGCATTGTCGACCAGATCCCACATCGGTCCATGGCCGCCCGGATAGAACACGGCGTCGAAACTCTCCGACCGCACGCCGTTGAGTGTGCCGGTATTCGCCAGGTCCTTCTGCGCCGCCGGGTCGTTCTTGAACCGGGTCATGGCGTCGGTCTGGTTCTCCGGCAAATCGCTCTTGGGATCGATCGGCGGCTGGCCGCCCTTGACCGAGACCAAGGTCAGCTCGACGCCGGCATCCTTGAACACGTAGTACGGTGCGGCGAACTCCTCGAGCCAGAAACCGGTCTTGCGGCCGGTATTGCCGAGCTTGTCATGGGAGGTCAGCACCATCAGGATCTTCATTGCGCATCTCCTTGCAATCAGGCGGTTCAACTGAAGGAGATATGGCGCTGGCCGGCGCCGCAAATCACTTGCACATAGGTATCGCCGACACCTTGGTATTCCTGCTCATGCGATGTCGACCGGCCGGCCGCAGCGCAACTGCAACGTGCGTGGCACGGCGGCAAGCGCCGCGTCCACGGCGATCTCGCGATAGGAGGCGGCTCGGCCGGAGCTTCGAACCTTCCCGCCCTGGACTTCGCAGGCCAGGGCCGGAATTTGCCAGTTATCAGCAGCGGCGGCGATGAGCAGGGCGCGCGTCGCCGCCGCCAGTACCTGCAGGTTGTGCTCGACGCTGGGATGCAGGTCCACAATCCCGTAACTGGAGGCCGCGTCATCGACGGTGACCGAACCTTCCGAAACGGCGAGCTCTTCGGCGATCAGGGCACGGATGCATGCGGAAGGCTCCGCATCCACCGTGACATAAGGCAGGATGCAGCGAATCTCGCCGTTGCCGTCGAGCCGCAGGAACACCGTCTTGATCGGAGCCCGCAACGGGGCGTCGCCCGCCAGCATCGGATCGGCCAGCCCGACCAGCAATCCGCCGCCGGCCGCGGGCCAGCACTCGATCGACGCAATCCCCATCCGAGAGGCGCCGGGCGCCATGTCGGACCTGCGTGATGTAAACCGGCGTGCAAGCTCGCTCATCGGTGATAGCTCCTCGGATCGTCCGTCCAGTCGAGGTATTCGATGCCAAGCGGACCCGTGCCCATGACCTGGGTGATGTATTCGCCGGACTTGGCCCAATGGAAATGCGGCGTATCGCCGGGTAGCAGCACGACGCTGCCGGGCGGATAGGCGACCAGCGCGGTCTCGTCGAAGCGCTCGCCCACCCCGACGTAGAACACGCCGGACATGACGGTGTAGATCCGGTTCTCAGGGTGGCGATGCGGCATCAGCTTGATGCCGTTCGGCACCTTTACCCGGATCACATACATGCCAGCTTCGGTCGGACGGCCGGCGACGATCGCCAGCCGCGCTTCCGGTGGAAAGGCCGCGAACGGCCGCCAGTCCATCGCCTCGGGCAGGACGAACTTCAGTGGTGGGTGAACGTTCGGGCGGATCGACCGCCATTGCGGCGCTTTGCTGGAACGCTGCATCACTGGACGCGCTCCTTGGACCGGATCGGGGCGACGCGTCCCTGGCCGTCGCGGTTGCCTTGCCTCGGCTCCGGGCGGTCATGGACGGGCGGAAGCGGATGAACGCCTGCAAACAGCGAGGGATAGAGGTCTTCGATCTCTTCGAGGGGTTCCGGAGCTCTTGATCTCAATACCATCGCAAACTCCTCCCTTGCGGAACGGCGCACCGGCGCGCCTCGCACTGTGATCTCACGACGATGGGTGGTGGGGCCATTCACCATAGGTATTGGCGATACCTACGTTTGGATAGGTCGGCCGGACGTCTGCAAGAAGACCTCATAAAACAGGCCCGAGCGCCGGCAGTCATCCGGCACCCGGGCCTTTGGACAGCGGCGATTCAGCGGCCGAGCTGGCCGGTATGATAGGTCAGACGGGATTCGACATCGCCGGGCTGATGAAAGCCTTTCTCCATCAGCCTCTTGATCCGCGCCTGGGTCGCCGGGCGCGCCAGCGACGACATGAAAGCGTTCCATTCCGGCTCAATTTCCGAATCCGGCGGAAGATCGGCCAGGTTGGTGAGGCGCTTGGTTTCGGCGATCGCATGCTTCTCGAAAGAGGCGATCCGCTGGGCCAGGTCCTCGACGAAGCCGTCCAGGTCCTCATCCGGGAAGGACCGGTTCACATAGCCATAGAGCTCGGCCACGTCGCCCGGAATGTCGTCCGAACCGAGCAGCACCTCCAATGCCCTGCCCCGGCCAATCAGGCGCGGCAGCCGTGCCATCGGCCCGCCGCCGGGAACCAGTCCGGCGCCAACCTCCCATTGCGACAAGAATGCCTTCTCCCGGCTCGCGAAGCGCATGTCGCAGGCGGCGGCCAGCTCGCCGCCGACGCCCGTGCAGCGGCCGCGGATCTTGGCGATCGAGGCGACCGGTGCGCGGCTGAGGCGGCACAAGGCATCGGGCAGCTGCTGCAGGCCGGTCGGGCCGAGCGGCAGGCCGAGTGTGTCCTCGGGACTGGCGAGAAAGTCGTAATGGCTGAGGAAGAAGCCTTCGATAGCGCTGTCGAAGACCACGACCTTGACGTCCTTGTCGGTTTCGAGCGCGGATACGATGGCCTGCAGCGCCGACATGTTCTTGGGGCCGAAGATGTTCAGGGGCTGGATATCAAAGGTGACGCGCCAATAACCGGCAGAGCGTCGTTCGAGGCGGATCTGATTCTCGAGCTCGCTGTCGTACATGGAATCCTCCGGTGACCGAATGCACCGGAGCCGATCCCCGGGCGACCCTTGATGACAGAGGCGCCGCGTGGCTTCCATCCAACCAAGGTATCGCCGACACCTTGGTATCGCAGGAGATCAGTTGCGGCTGGAAATGCCGAGCCGAGCCGCGATGTTGACGAGGTCGGCCAGCGAGGTCGCGCCCATCTTCTGCATCACCTTGCCGCGATGCGCCTTCACCGTGATCTCGCTGATCCCGAGCCGGCCGCCGACCTGCTTGTTCATCAAGCCGGTGACCACCAGCGACATGACTTCGCGCTCCCGCTGGCTGAGCGACGCATGGCGCCGGCGGAGCTTGTCGAGCTCGGCGTCCTCGGCGAGCGCCGCGGTGCTGCGCGCGACCGCGCCGCGGATCGCGTCCAGCAGTGACTGGTCCTCGAACGGCTTGGTCAGGAACTCGATGGCGCCCGCCTTCATCGCCCGGACGGTCATCGGCACGTCGCCGTATCCGGTGATGAAGATGATCGGCAGCTCGTCACCGCTCGCGATCTGCTGCTGCAGCTCGAGGCCGTTGAGATCCGGTAGCGAGACGTCGAGCACCAGGCAGCTCGGGACCTGCGGCCGCGGATGTGCCAGGAAGGCGCGGGCCGATTCGAACACGCGCGGATGCCAGCCGCCCTCGCGGATCAGGGCTTCCAGGGCTTCGCGCACCGAAATGTCGTCATCGACAACGTAGACGGTCGGCGTGACTTCGGCCACGATATTGGAGTCCGGCTTGGCGGTCACAAAACGCTCCCATTGCATGTTAACCCCCGGTCGCGATCGCTCGCAAGTTTCAGGACGGTGACTGAGAGGATTTGAGCAGCCCGTTGAGGGCGTCGAGCAGCGTCGTGTCGGTGAACGGCTTCAGCAGGCATTCGACGGCGCCGGGCCGGCGCAGGCGCTGGCAGATCTGCTCGTCGCCATGCGCGGTGATGAAGATGATCGGGATCTTCCTGCCCTGCCTCGCCAGCTCGCGCTGGAGCTCGATGCCCGACATGCCGGGCATGGCGATGTCGAGCACCAGGCATTTCGCTTGGTCGACGCGGTCCGACGCCAGGAACTCCTCCGCCGAGGAGAAGGCGGCGGCCTCGTGCCCGAACAAGCGGATCAGGTCCGGCAGGGCCTCGCGCACGGATTCGTCGTCGTCGATCACGGCGATGTATGTCCCTTGGGCCATCATGCCTTCCCCACCTGGCCCGTCGCCAGCGTCGAAGGCAGGGAGAAGGAGAAGGTGGCGCCCGGCCCGTCGTTACCCTCGGCCCACAGACGGCCCTGGTGATTCTCGACGATCGTGCGGCTGACCGAGAGGCCGATGCCCATGCCGCTGCTCTTGGTGGTGTAGAAAGGCGAGAAGATCTTCTCCGCGAGCTCGGGCTTGACGCCGACACCGACATCCTTGACCGAAACTCGCACGTGGCCGACGTCGTCCACATCCGTCGAGATCACCAACTCCCTGGGACGATCCCCGACGGTCTCCATCGCTTCGGCACCGTTCAGGATGAAATTGAGGATCACCTGCTGGAGCTGGATGCGATCGCCCATTGCATAGGGCAGGTTATCCTTGAGATTCACACGGTGGATGACGCCGTTTCGCTGCAATTCATTCGATGACAATGCAATGACCTCTTGTACTGCGGTGTTCAGGTCGACGATTTCCGACGCCGTGGCTCGCTTGGCGAACAGCGCGCGCAGGCGGCTGATCACTTCCGACGCGCGCTTGGCGTCCCGGATCGTGCGGCGGGCGGTTTCTCGGGCGCCCTCCACATTTGGCGGCTCGGCAGTCAGCATGCGCAGGCCGGTTCCGGCATTCGTCATGATGCCAGACAGGGGCTGATTCAATTCATGGGCGATCGAGGCCGTGAGATGGCCCATGGTCATCACCCGCGTGACATGGGCGAGCTCGGACTGCGTCTCGCGCAGCTCGTCCTGCGCGGTCTTCCAATCGTGGAGATCGACGCAGGCACCGTGCCACTTCACGATCCGCCCATCTTCGTCGCGTAGAGGCAGGCCGGTGGTGAGGCACCAGCGATAGGTGCCCTTGCCGCCGTAACAGAACCGCGCCTCCGTGCGATAGGGGGTCCCGGTCGCGACGCAATGCGCCCAAAGCCGAGCCGTCGGCTCGCGGTCGTCGGGATGCAGGCAATCCGCCCAGCTGTGGCCCTCGAACTCTTCCGCCGTGATACCCATAAATTCCTGCAGACGGGTGTTGGAGTACTCGACCTTTCCGTCCGGATCGGTGCTCCACAGCATCTGCGGGATGGTCTCGGTCAGCTGACGCAGGTTGAGCTCGCTCTCCCTGAGCTTGTCCTCAGCGCGCTTGCGATCCTCGATATCGATATTGACGCCGAACCACTTGACCAGCTTGCCGTGCGCGTCGAACAGCGGATTGGTGCGAAACAGGAAGCGGCGATACTGGCCGTTGCGATCGCGGATCCTTCCTTCGACCTCGCCGCCGCGACCGGTCGCCAGCATCTCCTGCCATGGGCCGAGGAGTTGCGGCAGGTCGTCGGGGTGGAAGGTCTGCACGAAGCCGGTGCCGCGCATCTCCTCGACCGGAAGCCCGACATAGTCGAGATGATATCGGTTGAAGAAGTCGCACATGCCGTCCGGATTGGCCGACCAGGCCATTCCCGGGATGGTGTTGACGATCTGATCCAGCCGGCGCTCGCTCTCCTTCAGTGCCTGCTCGGCCAGTTTGCGGTCATGGATGTCGACGCTGGACCCGTGCCACTTGATGATGTTGCCGTCGTCGTCGCGCAGCGGAAGTGCTGTGGTCAGGCACCAATGATAGTCTTCGGCGGCGGCGCAGAACTTCCGGACCTCGACGGAATAGGGTTCGCCCGTCGCAACGCTGTGTGCCCAGGCGCGCGCCGTCGCTTCGCGGTCCTCCGGATGGATCGCGTGTTTCCAGCCATCGCCCATGACACCTTTCGATCCCGAACCGGTGTAGTCCAGAAAACGGGCGTTGCAATAGTCGAACGACCCGTCCGGCAAGGCGCTCCACAGCATCTGTGGAATCGTCTCGGTCTGCCGGCGCAAATTGAGCGCACTCGCGCGCAGCGCATCGTCGGCCCGCTTGCGTTCTTCGATGTCGATGTTCACACCGAACCATCGGGCGTTGCCGAACTCATCGACCACAGGGCTCATGCGGAACAGAAACCAACGATACTCGCCGTCGGCCCGCCGCATGCGCGCCTGGCTTTCTCCAGCCTTCCCGGATTCGCGGATCGCTTTCCAGTCGGCGGCCAGGCTGTGCAGGTCGTCCGGGTGGAGTGCCTCCGCCCAGCCTGAACCCAAGATCTCGTCCATCGGCTTCCCAACGTAGTCGCGATAGTACTGATTGGCGAAATCCGCACTCCCATCGGACTTGGCCGACCAGACTAACGCCGGAATGGCATTGATGATCGATTGCAGCCGGCGCTCACTCGCGACCAGCGCCTGGTCGGCAAGCTTCCGGTCGTGGATATCGACACAGGAGCCATACCACTTGAGGATCCGGCCCTCGGCATCGCGCAGCGGCAGCGCCATGGTAAGGATCCACCGATAGCTCTGACTGGCCACGTGGAAGTGACGAACCTCCACCGTGTAAGGCTCGCCCGTGGCGGTGCAGTGCCGCCAGATCTTTCCGGTTGGTTCACGGTCATCCGGATGCAGCAGATTGACCCAGCCGCCGTTCATCACGATTTCGGCGGTGAGCGCGCTGTATTCCAGCAGGCGTTCGTTGCAATAGTCGATCGCCCCTTCCGCCGTCGCACTCCACAGCATTTGCGGGATGGTTTCCGTCTGGCGTCGGAAGTTCATCTCGCTCTCGCGCACTCTTTCCTCGGCGCGTCTGCGATCCTCGATGTCGATGCTGATGCCGAACCATTTGACCAGCCGACCCTTGTCGTCGAAGAACGGGTTGTATCGAAACAGGAACCAGCGATACTCCCCGTCGCTTCGCCGGATCCGAGCCTCCGCCTCGCCGGGGCGAGCGGACGCGGAGCCGCGGCTCCAGATGGCAAGCAAGCCGTCGCGATCCTCGGGATGAACCGCCTGGATCCAGCCGAGCCCGGTCGCACCCTCGAGCGACAGGCCGACATAGTCCAGATAGTGCTTGCTGATGAATTCCGCCGCACCGTCCGGCTGCGCGGTCCAGGTCAGGCCGGGGATCGAGTTGATGATCTGTGACAGATTGCCGGCGCTGGCGCGGAGCGCATCTTCAGCCAGCTTCTGGTCGTGGATATCGTTGACGACGCCATGCCAGGCGATGATGGCGCCATTCTCGTCCCGCAGCGCGCGTGCCTTGACGTCGCACCACCGATGCTCACCATGCCGGTGGAGAAATCGGAGTTGATGATGGTACGGGGTCCCGGCGGCAACGGTGCCGGTCCAGGCCTTGATCGCGGACTCGCGATCGTCCGGGTGAACAAGGTTCACCCAGTCCTCCATGATGGCGGTGTCGCTGCGCCCGAACCAGCCGCGCATCTCGTTATTGATGTAGTTGACCGAGCCGTCCGGCGCGGCGCCGAACATTTTCTGCGGAATCGTCTCGGTCAGCCCGCGCAGATTGAGCTCGCTCGCACGCAGGCTTTCATCGGCCCGCTTGCGGTCCTCGATGTCGATGTTGACGCCAAACCATTTGACCACTCGGCCTTGGGCATCATGCTGGGGATTGGTGATGAACAGGCACCAGCGATATTCCCCGTCACGCCGGCGGATCCTGCCTTCGACCTCGCCGCCGCGGCCCGAATCCAGCATCGTCTGCCACGCGCCCATCAACCTATCGACGTCGTCGGGATGGAAGGTAGAAACGAAGCCGAGGCCCTGCATGTCTTTCAGCGCGCGGTCGACATAGTGCAGGTGGTGTCGGTTGAAGAAGTCGCAGGTGCCGTCTGGATTGGCCGTCCAGGCCATTGCAGGGATGGTGTTGATGATCTTCTCCAGCCGCCGCTCGCTCTCCGCCAGCGCCTCTTCCGCGCGCCGTCGGTCATGGATATCAGTCTGCAGGACGCACCAGCGGACGATGCGACCTTGCTCGTCCCGCATCGGATAGCCGCGGTGGTCGTTCCAGCGATACTCACCGTCCGCTCGGCGGATGCGCGCCTCGTAATGATACGGCTCGCCAGTCGCCAGCGTGCGATTCCAGGCGGCCCGCGACCCGGTGACGTCCTCCGGATGGACGACGTTGTCCCAGTTCGAGAGCTCGTCGAAGGGAATGCCGAAGTAATCTTCGACCTGGCGGTTGACGACCTCCAGCTCGCCGGTCGGCTTGAAGAATCCGAGCGGCGCGGCGATGCTGTCCACCATCGACTTCAGCATCGCCTCGCTTGCCCTGAGCGACTCCTCGGCCATCTTGCGGTCGTGGATATCGAGATGCAGCGTGCACCAGTTTTGCACCGCACCGTCGGCGGCCCGGATCGGAAAGCCGTGCGAATGGACCCAGCGATAGACGCCGTCCGCGCAAAGCGAGCGCACATCGACCTCATAGGTCCCTGTCGTCTGCAACGCGCGTGCCCAGGCTTCCCGCACGCGGGGCAGATCCTCGGGGTGCAGCAGATCGCTGGTCGCCCAATCCGAATGGCCGTTGAACGGGCGTCCGGTGCGCTCGATGCAGGTCCGGTTGACGAAGACGACCTCGCCTTCCGGGGTTGAAACCGTGACTTCGGCGGCGATGCTGTCGACCAACTGATGCAGCATATGCTGCTTATAGCCGGCCGCCTCCGCCTTCACCTTCCGCACCTCGTCGGTGCGCAAGGCGGCGAGGAGGATATTGGCGGCCTTGATCGCCGCGACCTCCAGAACCAGCTGCTCAGAATCGAGCGGGAACCCAGCGCGAGTGGCGCCGAACGTCAGCGATCCTATATCGCCTGCGATGCCGAGCGGCAGCGTGGCCAGGGTGATCTCCTCGCCACCGGCCGGAGCCGTTCTCAGGATCTCGGCAGGCACGCCGCCGATTTCCGTCTGTAGACGCAAACAGGCGACTTGCAGGTCCAGCGCCACCAGGACCGAATCGAGCTGGCTTTCCACGATCGCCGCGACTGGAGATTCCGCTGCAGACTCCGCCGCCAGGACTGCGCCCAGGCTGGCGAAGCAGCGCTTCAGCGGGTCGCTCTCGGCATTCTGTACGTGAAGATTCATTTCGATGCGCCGGCAATTGGGGACGGTGTGAGCGAGGACCGCCTCGTCCGGCAAGGATGCGCCAGCCGTCGGGCGGTGGCGCATTATACGTAGGTATCGGTTTGGAAGGTTTCGGCCATTTGGGGGTCTTTCCAGGGGCATTTTCGCCCCTGCCGGCACCCTCTCCGGCCGATACCTAGGTCTTCCCGATACCTATGTTCAATCGCCGCTGGGCGGCGGGATCCCGACTATGACCTACGTCAAACGCAGCCAGCCACAACGATGGCCGAACAGGAGACACGTCATGTCGGAGAATCATCTGTCAATCACGCGGCGCGAAGCTCTCGCGGCCGCGGCCGTCGCCGGGGCCGCCACCATGATCCCATCCGCGCTCTATGCGGCCACCGCGGACGACATTCGCCCCTTCAATGTCCGCTTTTCCGATGAGGCACTGGCCGACCTGAAGCGCCGGGTCGCCGCCACCAAATGGCCGACGCGGGAGCTGGTGAACGACGCTTCCCAGGGCGTGCAGCTCGCCACCATGCAGAAGCTCGCCGCCTACTGGGAGAACAGCCACGACTGGCGCAAGATCGAGGCGAAGCTCAACAGCTATCCGCAGTTCCTGACCGAGATCGACGGCCTGGACATCCATTTCATTCACGTCCGCTCCAAGCATGCCAACGCACTGCCGGTCATCATCACCCATGGCTGGCCCGGCTCGGTGATCGAGCAATTGAAGGTGATCGGTCCGCTGACCGACCCGACGGCATACGGCGGCACCGCGGCCGAGGCCTTCGACGTGGTCATCCCGTCGCTGCCCGGCCACGGCTTCTCGGCCAAGCCCACCGAGACCGGCTGGAACCCGCAGCGCATCGCCCGCGCCTGGACCACCTTGATGAAGCGCCTCGGCTACACCCGCTTCGTCGCCCAGGGCGGCGACTGGGGCGACGCGGTCTCCGAGCAGATGGCGGTGCAGGCGCCGCCGGAGTTGATCGCGATCCACACCAACATGCCGGCGACCATCCCCGACGACATCGCCAAGGCGCTCGCTGTCGGCGGCAAGGCGCCGGCCGGGCTCTCCGAGGACGAGAAGAAGGCCTATTACCAGCTCGACTTCTTCTACAAGCACGGCCTCGGTTATGCACAGGAGATGGCGAACCGTCCACAGACGCTCTATGGGCTGGAGGATTCGCCGATCGGGCTTGCCGCCTGGATGCTCGATCACGATGCCCGCAGCTACGAACTGATCGCCCGGGTCTTCGATGGCGCCAGCGAGGGCCTGACGCGCGATGACATCCTCGACAACGTCACGCTCTACTGGCTGACCGGCACGGCGGTCTCCTCGGCCCGGCTCTACTGGGAGAACGAGCTCGCCTTCTTCGCGCCGAAGCACATACAGATCCCGGTCGCCGTCAGCGTCTTCCCCGACGAGATCTACGCGGCACCGAGGAGCTGGGCTGAAAAGGCCTTCCCCAAGCTCATCCACTTCAACCGGCTGCCGAAGGGCGGGCATTTCGCCGCCTGGGAGCAGACCCAAGCCTTCTGCGCCGAGCTGCGAACGGCCTTCCGCTCCCTGCGGGCCTAGCCGGCGCCGGGCGGCGCGCGTCGTCCCCACCCGCGCCGCCCCTTTTTCTTCGTCTTGAAACACCAACGGCCCGGCGATGCGCGCCGGTCACGGGAGAAGAACGTCATGAATCAGCAAGTCAAACTCATCTATACGGCGAAAGTCCATACCAACGGCGGTCGCGAAGGCGGTCATTCGCGCAGCTCGGACGGCAATCTCGACATCCGCTCCACGCTGCCGGGAACGCATGGCGGCGGCACCAATCCGGAGCAGCTCTTCGCCGCCGGCTGGTCGACCTGTTTCGAGAGCGCGATCGGCATCGCGGCACGCAGGGCCAAGGTCACCCTGCCCGAGGGCTTCGCGATCGACGCCGAGGTCGATCTCAGCCTGGTCAACGGCTTCTACACCCTCAGCGCCCGGCTGCACGTGATCCTGCCGGGGCTGCCGCGCAATATCGCCCAGGCACTGGTCGATGAAGCGCACACGCTCTGCCCCTATTCCCGTGCGACCCACGGGAACATCGACGTCCAGACGACCGTCGCGGTCTGAGCAGCACCCAGCCGAGGAAATCGCCATGAAGACGCCGCCGCGCGCGGAAACCGTCAACCTGGACCGCCGGCGCTTTGTCGGCACCGCCGCCATGATCGCCGCTGCGGCGGAACTCGGAATCGCCAAACGGGCGCGGGCATCGTCGGATCTGCTCTTCGACAAGATCCGCCAGGTGAAGGCCGGGGTGCTCGACATCGGCTATGCCGAAGCAGGTCCGGTGAACGGCCCGGCCGCGATCCTGCTCCATGGCTGGCCTTACGACATCCACTCTTACGCCGCGGTGGCGCCGATCCTGACGGCGCAGGGGTTTCGAGTCATCATCCCCTATTTTCGCGGCTACGGAACGACCCGCTTCCTGTCGGAGACAACGCCGCGGAACGCACAGCAGGCGGCTCTCGCCGCCGACATCCTCGCTTTCATGGATGCGCTCAAGATCGAGCGGGCCGTCATCGCCGGTTATGATTGGGGTGCGCGCACCGCCAACATCGTCGCCGCCCTCGCCCCCGAACGCTGCGTCGCCCTGGTTTCCGTCAGCGGCTATCTGATCGGCAGCCAGGCCGCGAACCGCAAGCCCTTGTCGCCGAACGCCGAGCAGGCCTGGTGGTATCAATACTATTTCGCCACCGCGCGTGGCCGGTTGGGCTACCAGGAGAACACCCGTGCCTTTGCGCGGCTCATCTGGCAGACAGCCTCGCCGGATTGGCGCTTCGACGACGCGACATTCGCGCGCAGCGCCGCGGCTTTCGACAATCCCGATCACGTCGCGATCGTGATCCACAATTACCGCTGGCGCCTCGGCCTTGCCGAGGGCGAGCCAAGATACGACGCGATGGAAAAGCTCCTGGCGGCCGCGCCTGCCATCTCCGTGCCCACCATAACGCTGGAAGGCGATGCCAACGGCGCGCCGCATCCCGACCCGTCCGCCTACGCGAAGAAGTTCTCGGGCAAATACCGGCACCGCACGATCCGCGGCGGCATCGGTCACAACCTGCCCCAGGAGGCGCCTCGGGAATTCGCGCAGGCGATCATCGACGTGAGACAGCTGTGACTGTTGAATCGCAGGTCCGCTATAGGACCGTGACGATCGAAGGCTTGCCGATCTTCTATCGTGAGGCCGGCCCGGCCGATGCTCCGGTGATTCTGCTGCTGCATGGTTTCCCCTCCTCCTCGCGCATGTACGAGCCGTTGCTGCGGCGCTTGGCGGATCGCTACCGGCTCGTCGCACCGGACTATCCAGGTTTTGGGCACAGCGCTTGGCCAAAGCCCGGCGAGTTCGAATACAGCTTCGAACGGCTGGCGGAAGTCATCATCGGCTTCACCGAGAGGCTCTCACTCAGCCGCTATCACATGTTCGTGCAGGACTACGGCGGCCCCGTCGGCTTCCGCATGGTACTGCGGGAGCCGGAGCGCATCCAATCGATGATCATCCAGAACGCCGTCGCGCATGACAGCGGCCTGAGTTCGCTCTGGGCGGCCCGGCGCCAGTTCTGGATCAACCGCACGCCGAACGAGCCGACGCTGCGCAAGAACTTCCTTTCACTCGAGGCGACCCGCCAGCGCCACCTCGGCAGCGATCCCAATCCGGAACGTTATGATCCGGACCTTTGGACCGACGAGTTCGCCTTCCTCAGTCAGCCCGGGCAGGCCGACATCCAAACCGAGCTCTTCTACGACTACCGCAACAACGTCGCTTCCTACCCCAAATGGCAGGAATGGATGCGCGCGCATCGGCCCCGGATGCTGGTGCTCTGGGGCCGATACGACCCCTCCTTCGATGTCTCGGAGCCGGATTCCTACCGTCGGGACGTGCCGGAGGCCGAGGTTCACATTCTCGACGCCGGGCACTTTGCCATGGACACCGCGGCCGACACGGTCGCCGAACGCATCCGCGCCTTTCTTTGAGCAGGAGACAGTCGATGTCCGAGATGAATTATCCGCGCGAACGAACCGCACTGCTCTTCGTCGATCCCTACAACGACTTCCTCGCCGAGGGCGGGAAGATCTTTCCCCGCGTCAAGGCGGTGGCCGAAGCGGTGAACCTGCTCGACAACCTGCGGCGCATCAACAAGGCGGTCCGCGCGGCCGGCATCCAGGTTGCCATCGTTCCGCACCGCCGTTGGGAACCGGGTGACTACGAAAACTGGGATCATCCCAACCCGACCCAGCTCGCCATCATGAAGCGGCACAGCTTCGCACGCGGCGAATGGGGCGGCGAATGGCACCCGGATTTCGCACCTCAGCCCGGCGACATCGTCGCGCACGAGCACTGGTCGCAGAGCGGCTTCGCCAACACCGATCTCGACATGATCCTGAAGCAGAAGGGGATCACGCATGTGATCATCGTCGGCCTGCTGGCCAACACCTGCATCGAATCGACGGCTCGCTTCGCCATGGAGCTCGGCTATCACGTGACGCTGGTCCGCGATGCCACCGCCGCCTTCTCGGCCGAGCTGATGCATGCCGCGCATGAGCTCAACGGCCCGACCTTTGCCCACGCGATCCGGACCACCGCGGAGGTGGTCGCCGCCCTGCCCGCCCCGCAACCCGTTTCCACCCCCCAGCTGAATTAGGAGCAGAACCATGTCCGACCCGGTCATCGTCGATTCCAGCTTCTCCGCTATCATCAACGCACCGATCGAGAAGATCGACATCCCGCAATGGTGCTTCACTCTGCCGGAGCACGAATACCAGGGCAGCTCGCCGGCCCATGTCGCGGCGGGCTTCACCACCACGTCGGAAGGCAAGCGCATGTCGATCAATGTCGAAGTGATCGGCGGGTCCCTGATGGTCCAGCACTATGTCGAGAAGCTCGGCCGCAAGGATCACCTGATTCTGGAATCGGTCTCCGACGTCTTCACGCCTTCCGGACGGACGACGCTGCACATCACCTGGGAGTTGAGCGCCAAGGCGATCGACGACGGGCGCTCGGAATTCACCAACCATGTTCGCTCTACGGCAACCAAGGATTTCACCGCCTTCCTCGACCGCCAGGGCATCCCTCTCGACGTCTTCGCCGCGCAACGACAGCCAATGGGCATCGCCCACAACAAGCAGGAAACTCCGCTCTTCGCCGCCAGCATCGAGCGCGCGGCGCTGCGCAACTAGGTTTGTTGGGAGGAGCGGCCCTCGCCACTCTGACCGGCCCCTCGAGAGCCAGGCAAGGACGCTTCAGTGTCGAACCGAATGGCGATCTGTTGGCGATCTTCGGCCCGAGCCTAGAGAACGTTCATATCCGTTCTCCCAGATACGGGGTGGCGTTGGCGTGCCAATTCGAACAAAGAGATGAACACCTATATCATTGATATCATTACACCTCTTAAATGACCTTTGAAGTGAAGGACTGCGCATGGCAGCTGCAGTGTGCAGTGCCACGCGCCCTTCCCTTTTGCTACTCGTCCACAGCGGGTTGACGGAGAATGATACGCCCGCTGTTCACTGGCACTAAGTCAAGCTGAACAGTTAACCCTTTGTGGTCCTCGTGATCCCAGGCGACACCGATACGGGTCCATAAGGACTTCTCACCACGTTCGGCCACATGATAGGCGATTAGTACCGGAGGCTGGGTACTGCGGCCGGTACGGCTGATCTTGCGGTTGCGAATCGTCATTGTCTTCTCCCTCGGTTCTGCGGGTTGCGCGCTGCTGCAACCCGACTAGCCACCCGGCAATGAGGGGGAGAGGCCGCCACAGGCCGGACGCGGGGAAAGGGGGATCGCCCGTCTTGGCAGGGCGCAGCGCGCCCGAAAGACGGGGAACGCCCCGCGTCCGCCCCTAAAGGGCCTGGCCTTGACGGCCATGGGGGCGGATGCCCCCTGCTTCAGCCGGCACTGCCGGCAGAAATGAAAATGAAGGCTGCAAGGAGCCCGCCTTGACCGGGCGGGAAGCGCCGCCGAGCCTGCGGACGGCGGCTCTACGCCGCGGGAACCGGCGCGCCCGCAGGAACGCCTGCAACGCGCGGGACCGAGCGTGACCGGCCGCGGGCTCACCTTATGGCCTTGCGCGAGGGATCGTCACCCGTATGGGCCGAAACCGTGCTTCCCGCGCGAACGGGATCTGCACGGGTTCGGCGCACACGCGTAGAGCCCGGTCCGGCATAGCCGAGCGCGCGCCATGCCTGCCTCTCACACTCCGAAGAATCCGCTGTCCGTGCTAGACTTTCCCCTGGAACAGATTCGCATGATTGCACAAGGAGCGCGACGACGCGCATGCCGCCGATTGCCGAGAGAGACTGGAGTTTTGAAAAGATTCGCGACCGCGATGAAGCCCGCGCGGCGCGGCTGGAGTCTGCGGAATCGCCGGATGAGCTCATCGAGAGCCTTTCCGCATCGCTGACGCAAGCGTGTGATTCCGGGGCCGTGCGTCTTGCGATCGACAGCAAGAACAATGCGTTCATCGAGCAACGCGCGATCATTCAGTTTCACGTGGAGCCAGAACTGTACGACTGGTTCTTCAACGCGCGCACCGGCTACCGGGCGCAGTTCTGGATTGCCCCCGATAACGGGCAGAGATTCAACGAGCGTATCATCGAGCGCGTCAGCGCTGTGGTAAACGAGCACCTGCCGCTGACGGTCACGGCCAGAAAGATCGAGGTTCGGCATGTTGATGGATCGCGCGAAGACAGCGACTGCGGCACCATAGCGCTTCCGCGTGATCAGCTGCTGAACTCTCTAGTTCCGTACGCGTCGAAGATCTGGATTTGCGAACGGCTCTGCGACCCGGCCGGCGGCCATGTTCAGGACATCGGCCTTCCCGTCCTAAGTGGTGCCGAGCGAAGTCCGGAAAAACTTGCCATTCCGCGATGGGCCGAAGCGGTCAATCCCAAGACCGGTGAGACCGGCGAGGGACTGCGCTCCCCTTTGGCGGCACCCGAGCACTCGTGGCTCGATGTCAAAGGCGGCTTCCTGAATGCCGAGGGGAACCCCGGTCAAATCAAGCCCCAGAATGACCGGGCCGGCCAGATTCACTTCATCGGGTGGACCTGAGAGTCATAGTGCCAGAGCATCGCCTGTCCGTGGAGGCTTCCTTGATGCATCCGGGAGCTACTTTTCAAGATTGAGATACGTCACCGACGAGAGGACCGAAGTTTTCCAGTATGCAGAGCAAGAAAGCTCTCCGTCCTCTTCGAACCAGTGCGTCGCGCCGGGGATCAGATCGAAAGCGACCGGGTATTCTGCAAGCGGGTTGTGGAACACCTCCAGCTCCTGGCACCAGGCCTCGCCGTCGGGCCACAGGGCTGTGTACTCATCGCTGAGAATATCCAGCCGGAACTGCTTCGGCTCAAGAGCGCCGGGCTCCCGGTCGAATATGAGTCCTTCCCGCACCATGGAAAGCCCCGGCGGACGCCAGCCCGCAAGAAACCCCATCCGGTTGAACTTGGAAAATGTCGCCGCGTTGCTGAACATCACTGCCGACAGGTGCTTCATCGCCGGATCGCGAAAGAGGCCCGCGGGAATGCCGTGCTCTCCCTGCAGCCTGTCGAGGGGATCGCCAATGGCAACCCTGCCGTCCGGGCCGTCTTTCACCTTCGGGTGGACGCCATAGAGATAGACGGGCAGCGCTTCCCGGCTCCACACCATCGAACTCGGGGCATGGTAGTCGGCAATCGCAAGGGCGAAGGCCTTTCCCTGCACATGGGGCGCCTTCTCGTATTCCCGCTGAATCTTGCTGCGCAGCGTCATCGCAAAGCGCTCTGCCGGCGCGCCGGTGAGGCGCTCGGCAAGATCCGCTGGCACGTGCACGGGCGGCGCATAGCCGTGCGTCCGCTCGCCGCGCGGATTGGCGGTCACCGCCTCGACCCAGCATTCGTGTCCCATCCGTTCGAGAAAGAAATCCGGCGAGCGCATCGGCTGGCTGACGGCGATGTCCTGCTCGCGAAACGCGGCGAGCAGGTGCAGCTCCCAGAGCCTGGCATTGAAATTTTCGGTCTGGAAATCGGGCACGAAATTCTCGTCCGGCCGCGGCATCGCGAGGTAGATCTCGCCAATCGTCATCAGCGCCGGGAGGTGGCTGATGTCCCCGGTGAGAATGTTGAAATAGGCGTTCGTGCTACGCCCGTCCGTCTCAAGCAGCGGCGCGCGGCGTCTCTCGCCGGGAGGCAACGCCACGGGCGGCTGGCTTGGCCGCATCGCCTGTGCAAGCGCCGCAAGCGCGGCGTCTTCAGACCCGAACCCGCCCCCATCGGCGGCAACCGTGAATCTGTGATCGACCCGCCGCCGCAACACGAGGATAGCGTATCGGCCAGTCTCCAGGTCTTCCAACACCGCCCCGACAGCGCTTCCGTCGCGAACCCGCCAGCTTGAAACGAATTCGCGCGGATCGAAATTCGGTCCGCGCGGCAGCGTGAGGGCATAGATGTCGAACCGCCGCTCCGGGATCGGCATCAGGATGTCTGCTTGTTCCGCAGCATCCGCCGCCTCTGCGCTCTTCCCCGTATCCTCAGCCGTCATAGGCGGCCCGGACCTTCGCGGATGCTTCAAGGCAGGCCCTGAGCACTGCGAGAGAATGACGGAGAAGCTCCTCGCTGCGCTGCGGCTCGATCCAGCGTCCGTTAAACTTGCCGCCATGGAACAGATTGTTCCGCACCCGCCGCACATAGACCAGAGCCTGATCCGACCTCGGACTATTGCCGGGATCGGCGACGGCCCAGCCGAGCAAGCCTCCGGCAACGACCTGCTTTTTCGGCGGATGGGCCAGGATATAGGCAACAGCCTCCTTCACGCCGTCATCCTGCGGATCGTCAAACACAGTTGGAATCGACTTCGCGAACGCGGTCCAGTCGGCCTTGGCCTCTCCATCGCCACAATGAAAGCCCGCCGCCTTGAGCGCGTACTCAAACCGCGCGAAGGTCCGAAACAACGCGCCGGCAAGTTCGTCGAGCACATCTTCATTCATCGCGCCCCCTCTCTTGCGTCAGCGCATACAGCAGCCTGCGTTATCCCCGGAGCTTTGCCAGGAATCCTTCCAGATTCGAGACGAGATCGTCATACAGTATGATGTCGATGTTCTTGAGCGAATCGTTGAGGATGCGGAAATCCTTGCGCATGCGGCTCGTCGTTATGTCGGCGCGCTTGCCCGCCACGATATAGCCCCGCGGCCGTACGACGTTGATTTCAATGCCCTTGGCATCCATCAATTCGGTCTTGAACGTATCGGCATTGCGCTCGATGTTGTAAAGATACTTCTCCACCTGGGCGATTGCCTTGGCGAGCTCGGCCGACCAATAGTGATTGTTCCTGCTGCGGTCGAGGAGCATCAGCGGCGTCGCCGGTGTCTTGATCTCATAGACATCGACATAGCTGTACGGATCGACCAGCATGAAGTCCGGATATTTGCCCTCGATGATGGTTATGCTCTCCCGATCGAGCACTTCGCCGTATGTATGCCTGAATACGAGGATATGCTGCGCAAGAAACTTCTGCCACGCCGACTCGTTCTGCACCTTGCCCGAAAGCTTCTTCCTGAACTCCCGAAGCACCTTCTCCAGATAGACCTTGCGCCCGGCATTGATTGATTCAGCAATGATCTGAATCTTCCTGGTCGAGCGGATCGTTCCCGAAATTGCCGATATGTACGCCGGGATAAAATCCTGCATGGCGGCCTCGTCCTCCTGGTTCATCCGGGAGGTAACGTGCTCGCGGGAGAGAATGCGCGCGAGCGAACCCGCCGCGTACTCCGGCTTTGCGTTGCGGAACTGGCTGAACTGCCGGGGTCCATGCGTCGCGAGAAACCCCCGGACAGAAGCCTGCACTTCATTTGCGCGCCGCGACCTGATTGTCCGCTTTTCCGCGTTGATGTCAGTCAGAATCTTGTGCGGGATCGTGACGGCAACGGTGCTGCCGCGCGCGTCGAACCTGAACTTGCCGCTCGCGGCAACGGTCAGCGCGATCTTCTTGCGGTATTTCGCGAAGATTTCCTGAAAGAGCTCGATGCCTGCTCCTGTCAGGCCGTAGCCGTCATTCTTGTAGAAGCCTGAGGGCAGATGGTCGAAGCCTTTCAGCCGGACCTTTTCGCAGTATTTGAACTGCGAATATTCGGGAAGAATGTGATACCAGCCGCTCCGGGTCTGCCGGTTGATATCGACGAAAATCCTCCCCTTCTCGTTCCGCTTCAGCGTTCTTCCGGCCATAGCCCCCTGCGCGGGCGCCCTGAGCGCCCGACTCTTCACGAAGCTACACCACCAGAACGGGCGTCTGAATGCGAGCAGGGGCGGCAGGAGGACTACCCTACGCCCCGAAGTGCGAGGCCTCGATGCTCTTTACGAAGCGCAGGAATGCGCTGACGGCATCAAAAATGAACCGCGCCTCCGCCTGGTCAATCAGATCGTTGTCGTGCGCAAAAGACCTGTTGTTGCGGATGTCGTTGAATTGCTCAAAGACGCTGATCGCGCTCTTTATGATGCGCCGCGTGATCTCGCGGAGATCCCGCTCCGCCTCCAGGGCTTTCACATACTTGCCGACGCGGCTTTGCAGCGGATCGTCGCGGCCACGGGCGATGCGCCGCTCATCGAGCAGGCGCGCGAACTTTTTCATGCAGTAGGTATGCAGGCGGTCGAGCGCCGCCGCCGGCTTGTTCGCGGCAATGTCGCGCTCGATCGCCGCGATCAGCTCTTCGAGCGTCTCATCGCGCTTGAACCGGTCGAGTGCGTCGGTGCGGGGCACAGCGCCCCCGCCTTCAATCCTTGAAATCAGGTCGAAGAACCGCATTTTCAGGGCAGCCGCTTCCGGCCCCGCCTGTTGATAGCGCGGCAGGCTCTCGCGATATTGCCACAAGGCGCGCGCCACCCTGGCGACGGTGTATTCATCTTCGACCTTGATAAGGGCGCGTAGATGCTTTGCCTTCGAAGAGCCGTTGAATCTGTATTTCTCCTGATAGATATCGATGCCGAACTCATCGTCGAAGAACTCGCGCATCGTGCGATCGGTGAAGTCGAGCACATAGCCTGAATTCATATCGAAGGCGTCATCAAAGACACGCATCTCGGAGTGTTTCAGCGACACCATGCACTGACTCCTGCAATGTTCATCAGCCTAGCGTAAATGGTGTCCCTCACCTCTCCCACGCTCAATTCACCGGACCGCTTGGTGGCGGCATAGAGCGAGACCGGTGCGTCCACCCGATCGGCGACCGAGAAAGGCGGAGTCTCATTGGCGCCGTAAACCGAAGACGAGGAAGCTTAGACGAAATTGGCCAGCTTCGGCAGGCGTCGCGCCGCTTCCGCCTCGGCCAAGCCATAGCCGGGGACGAATGCCGGCCCGTCCGGTGCTCGTGGTTTGAACGGAAGTGGCGTCCCCAACGGGTTTCAGCCGTTCCCCCGTATCGGGCATTGCCGCCATCATGACTAAAATCTTCTTAGAAATCTGATCGTTAACCGCAGATCGCGGCCGCTAAGGACATCTCTGTACTTCCGCGACGGCATGGCAGCAGAAGAATTTGCTCTCAGATTATGATTTAGAATGCCATCCAACGAGATCTCGACCGCGAGATTGAAAAGACAGTCGCCAATCTCGGTCCGCGCGCATCGGCCCAGGGCACGATCGCACCGTTCAGATAGGCAAATTCCACGGCTGACATTCTAGGCACGCTCCTTCCCGGTGGTGCGCCGCGCACGGCGCGGCATATCTTCGTCGGGAAAGTGCCAGACGAACTCGACGCGCGAGAGGCAGAAGCTGGTCTGGCCGAAGGCGACCGGCCGCTCCTTCGCATCGACATTGACGACATCGACCTCGAACACGCTGTCTTGCGGCGCCATGCGCAGGTGACGTACCTCCTCCGCCGTCGCCTGGCGGCCGCGGATGCGCACGGTGCGCCGCCGGTAATCCGCGACCCCGAGCGACGCCAGGATCGCCTTGGTCGCGAGATCGCCCTTAGGGTCGTCGGCCGCGGCACGAAAAGCGTCACCGATGCCGGGAAGCCGCTTATCCGGGAAGTAGTTCTGATTGTGACTGATCGGAATCCCGTCGGCGATCGCCAGCACGGTCACCAGCGTGACGGGATCGCCCGCCTTTATCGACAAGGCCGCCGCGACCGCCGTCGAGGCCGGCATGTTGCGGATCGAGAGCAATTCGCGGGACGGCGTGTAATTCTGCTCACGCAGATTCTCCTCGAAGCGTGTGCGCTGGCCCATGCGATAGGGGATCGCATCGGCGACGAAGGTACCGCGGCCGCGCTCGATGCGGACCAAGCCCTCGTTCTGCAGGTGAGAGATCGCGCGCAGCACAGTGTGCTGGTTGACGCCAAACCGGCTCGCGAGATCGACGCTCGCCGGCAGGCGCTCGCCGGGCGACAGCACGCCCGCGCCGATCTCCTCGGCCAAGGTCTCCCCGATCTGTTTCCAGAGATTGATGCCGCCCCGCTCCATGCCATCACCGCGCAGTTAAAGGAGCCGCGAATCGCCGATCGCAGCCGATGACAGCGTCATACAACATTCACGTGGCATAGAACAATAGTGTTCTATAATACTAAGGCACTCTGTTGGATGAAGACGATTCCCATGGCCCGACCCCGCCGCATTCTGATCGCCAGCTTCGATGGGCTGCGATCCGATCTGATCTCGCCCGAACTGACGCCGAATCTCGTACGCCTGCAAGAGACAGGCACTACTCTCGCCCGCCATCGCACCATCTATCCCAGCGAGACCCGGACGGCCTTCCCGAGCCTGGTGACCGGCGCCACGCCGAACCGGCATGGGCTGATCGGCAACAAATACGTGGACCGCGCCAGCCGGCCGGAACGCTATCTCGACACGTCCGATTCTGAGCTGCTCGCGCGATTGGATCACGAGAGCGGTGGCCGCTTGATGACGGCGCCGACCCTCGGCGAGATTCTCGCCGCCGCGGGTCGCAGCTTGGCCGTGCTTTCCACCAACACGCCCGGCACCACCCGGCTCTTCCATCACAAGGCCGAAGCCTTCGGCCACGTTCGGCTCTCCGGGCATTTCCGGGAAGCCTGCACGCCCGCCGACACGTTGGCGGCGATCGAGAAGAAACAGGGTGCGTTGCCGCCCTTGCCGCCCCGGGGCGAGCCGGACCGCGACGGGCAGGACTACATCACCACGGCCTTTCTCGATTGCATCGAAGCGCGGCTGAAGCCCGACGTCACCGTCATCTCCTATGGCGAGCCCGATGTCTGCTCGCATCTCAATGGAACCGGCGCCACCAAGACCCGCGAGATCATCGCCTTCTGCGACCGGCAGTTCGGCCGGGTGCTCGACTGGTGGGACGCGGAAGGCCGGGATCAGGGCGTGCAGATCTTCGCCACCTGCGATCACGGCCAGATCACCGGGCATAGCCGCGTCTCCGTCCTCGACCGGCTGCGCGCGGCGGGCTTCGCACCGGCGCATGCACCCGGCGTCGATGTGGATGTGGTCGCCGTCCCCGGACAGGTCGGCGCACTCTATCTTAAAGAGAGAAACCAGGCCAGTCTCACGCGCCTCGTCGAAGCGCTGCTCGCGGAACCCTGGTGCGGACCGATCTTCACCGCAGCGAAGAACGACGTCGAAGGCTTAGCACCGGGCAGCTTCGGCAGCCATCTGGTCTTCGCCGAGCACGACCGCGCGCCCGACGTCTATTTCGCCTTCCGCGCCGATGACAGCATCGATCCCTTCGGCCTCACCGGCGGGACGTACTACGACAACGACCGGCGGCCGGGTCTCGGTGTTCATGGCGGCCTGCACCCGAAAGAGCTGACCGCGGTCGGACTCGCCGCGGGCTCCGCCTTCCGGCAGGGCGGTTTCGTCTCGCTGACACCATCCGGCGTCTGTGATCTGGCGCCGACGACGCTCTATCTGCTCGGCCTGCCGATTGCCGCTTCGATGACGGGTCGGATTCTCTCCGAGATCCTGGCCGACGGTGCACCGATCGCGGAGCCGATCCGCGCCGAAGCGCTCGAAACCGGCCATGCCGGCTACACGCAGATGCTGCAGCGGGTCCATGTCGGCTCGACCACCTACATCGAAGGCGGCTGGGCGAACAGCGCCGCCGCGGCGGCACCACGCAACGCCGAACGACTCAACTGAACCAACAGACCTCAAAAGGCGAACCGCGCGTGTGACCGCGCACGGCCCCGCCCATCCCCAGCCGGTCACTCGGAGGATTGTGCGATGAAGTTCACGCGTCGAAAGCTGTTGCTGGCCACCGCCGCCGGTTTCATGGCGGCACCGACGATCTTGGCCCGCGCCGATGACAAGGTTACGCTGCGGGTGACGCATGGCGCACCCACCTACCTGAAGATGCTGGGTGCGCTCAAGGACGCTTTTAATGCGCAGGATCCAAACCTCGCCGTCGAGTTCGTCACGGACGGGGACAATTGGGATCCGCTGCTGCAGAACACCCTGCGCGAGGCCGTGGTCGGCGATCTCCCGGACGGGACCTGGCAGTCCATCACCTATGCGCCGCTGCTCGCGCGGCGCGGCTTGGCGCAGCCGCTGACGGCGCTCGCCGCCGAGACTAAAGATTTGCAAACGCTCGGCATCGCGCGGCCACTCGCCGAAGCGACGATGCTCGACGGCAAAGTCTATGCCGTGCCCTTCGGCACGACCATCCCAGTCGTCTATTACAACATGGATCTGCTGCGGAAGGCTGGCTATCAGGCGCAAGAACTGCCGAAGACCTGGGATGAGATCATTGCGATCGGCAAGAAAGTCCTGGCGCTCGATCCCAAGATCAACGGTGGCTATTTCGAATACGGCTCGACCAATGCCTGGCTGTTCCAGAACCTGCTCGCCTCCCATGGCGGGCGGATGATGCAGCCGGGCGGCACCGACATCGCTTTCAATGGCGCCGAGGGACTGAAGTCCCTCGAAGTGCTGTGGCAGTTCGGCGAGATCAATACTGTCGACATGACGATCGAGCAATCGCGCCAGGCGTTCAATGCCGGCGCTTCCGGCATCCAGGTGCGGACAGCAAGCGGCATCGGCGCGGTCGCCAAGGCCGCTGCCGGTCACTTCGAGCTCGGCATCGGCGAGTTTCCGATCCCGGCCTCCGGCGGCCGGTTGGTCGGCGCCGGCCACAGCTTCATCATGTTCACCAAGGATAGGCGTCGGCAGGAAGCCTTCACCAAGTTCGCACGCTTCGCCGCCGGCCCGGCAGGACAATCGATCCTCGCCGCCAATACCGGCTATCTACCGGTCAACACCGATCTGCTCAACGACCCCAAATTCATCGCCGACTACTTCCAGAAAAATCCCTACCACCGGCCGGTTCTGGCAAAGCTCGGCGTCACCGGCGATCAGTATTCCTTCCCCAGCGACAACACGGTGAAGATCGTCGAGATGATGTCCGAGGAGATGCGACAGGTCCTGGTGCATCAGGTACAGCCCGCCGATGCCCTGAAAACCATGGCCGATCAGGCACGCAGCCTGCTGCAGAAAGCCTAACGCCCACCCGCATCGCGCATCGACTGCACCCGAGGTCACCATGAACCAGCCTGCCGTCCCGCTCAACATGACCGGCAATCTGCCGCCCAAAGTCCCCGCCGTGTTCGACGGCGAGTACCGTATGGCGATCGATGCCGTGTTCCGGGAATGGGCACCGAACGACCTCATCGGCGCCCACCAATTCCATGGTTCGGCGCGGGACCGGGCCGCGGGCGCGGCGTTCCTCGCACGCCGCTTCGGCGCAGCGCCGGATCCCGATTGCATCGTCGTCACCAACGGCACCCAGAGCAGCCTCGTCATGCTGCTCGCCGGCCTGGTCGGCAAGGGCGGCAAGCTGGCCATTGAGGATTTGAGCTATCCGACGATGCGCAATTTCACCGATATGCTCGATATCGGCCTCTCGCCCGTGACAATGGATGAGGAAGGCCTCCAGCCGGACGCACTGGAAGCCGTCTTCCGCACAGACCGGCCGCGCGCGCTCTACACACTCCCGACCCTGCAGAATCCGACCGTTGTCACCATGAGCGCGGAACGGCGCCGCGCCATCGCCGCGCTTTGCCGCAAGTACGGCGTCGCAATCATCGAGGACGATATCTACAGCATGCTGCCGCAGAACGCGCCGGCGCCGCTGGCGAGTTTCGCGCCGGAGATTTCCTGGTATATCCTCGGCACGGCGAAATGCATGGCGGCGGCGCTGAAGGTCGCCTATCTCCTCGCCCCGACCGGCGATGCCGCCCGCGCCAATTTCTGGCCCAGCAATCGCGCGACCTTCTGGATGTGTGCGCCGATTAACTCGGCGGTCGCCAGCACCCTGATCGAAAATGGCGGCGCCGGCCGGATCATCGATGCCGTTCGCACCGAGACCCGGGCGCGTCAGGCCCTGGTCTCGGAACAACTCGCTGGCAGCCTCCATCGCAACGAGCCGGAATGCCTGCATGTCTGGCTCTCGCTCCCCGCATCGCGTCCGCGGGAGGATTTCGTCGCGCGCGTACGCACCCTCGGCGCGGCGATCAGCCCCAGCGACACCTATTTTCTCGGCGGCGACGGTGCGCCACCGAACGCGGTGCGTTTCGGCACCGGCATGGCGCCGACACGTGCCGGATTCGAGCGCGGCCTAGCTGCGATCGTGAATATCTATCGCAATTAAGGAAGGAACCACCCGATGCCACGGCTACTCTCCGAGGACCAAGTCCGGCAGTACAAATCGAAGGGCTATGTCTTCCCCATCCCGGCACTGACCGCCGATGAAGCCCATGCCACCCGCGCCCGCATGGAAGATCTAGAGGCCCGCGAACCCGATCTCTGGATGCGCTCGAAGATCAAGCCCTACTTGCTGCAGAAGTGGATGAATGATCTGATGCGGCACCCGCGTATCCTCGACGCGGTGGAGGACGTGATCGGTCCAAACATCCTCGCCTGGGCGGTGGGGCATTTCGACAAGAAGCCCCATGATCCCGGCTTTCTTGCCTGGCATCAGGATGGAACCTACTGGGGCCTGTCGCAGCCGGATGGCGTCGCCGCCTGGGTCGCGCTGACGCCGAGCCGGCGAGAGAATGGCTGCCTCCGGGTGGTTCCGGGGACACATCTCAAGGGCCAGATCCCGCATCGCGATACCTATGCAGCAACCAACCTCGCCAGCCGCGGCCAGGAGATCGCGGTTGATGTCGACGAAGCCGACGCGGTCGATCTCGAATTGCGGCCCGGCGAGATCTCACTCCATCACATCATGCTGGTGCATGGGTCGGAGCCGAACCATTCGGATACGCGCCGCTGTGGCATCGTGCTGCGCTACGTGGCGGCGCATGTGCGCCCGATGGATGGTTTCAAGGACAGCGCGACCCTGGTGCGCGGCATCGACCCCTACGGCCACTTCGCGTCGGAACCGGTCCCGGCCCGGGACTTCGATCCCCCGGCCGTCGCCTTCTATAACGAAATCACCGCGGAGTTCCGCCGCCGCAAGGAAACAATCGCCCAGCGCTATCAGACCGAGAGGCAGGCCTAGCCACGCGACGGCGGTCGACATGCTCTTTCCTACGGAACGACACTACCGCATCAACGACGTTCCGCTGATCGCTTCAGTACGGCGCGGAGATCTCGAACAGCCGCTTGTCCTCTTTCTCACCGGCGGCGGCGTGCTGGCGCGGATCGCCTATGGCGACCCGGAAGCGGCGCCGCAAGACTTCCTCGATCACTGGCTGGATCGGATCGGCTGGGGCCTGATCGCCCCCTCCTATCCTTGCGACCACCCGATCTTCGCCCAAGCGATGCCGGAACTCGGCCTCGGGCAATGGGCCGCGACCCTGGCTGCTTTGTTCGAGGGCATCATCGGTGAGACTCCACGCCGGCCTCTCATCGCCTGCGGCTGGAGCATGGGTGGCCGAATCGCCTTCGCGCTGGTCCGTGCCCTTCGCGCGCGCGGCGTGCCGCTCGACGGCTTCGTCTCGCTCTGCGCCACGCCGCCCTTTCCACGGCTCAATGGCGACCCACCGGCTGAGCGCCTCTTGCCGAACGGACTCTGGGACCTCACCTGGGCCAAGCGTGACGGCCTCACCCGCGACGAGCGCTGGAGCGCCGAGCTCGATGCGATCGCCGCGGTGGAAGGGCGCATCGTGATCACACCCGACCGTTTTGGGCGACATTACCGTATGAACGTGCCGATCGGCCTCTGGGGACCGGAACTCGAACCCTTCTTTGAAAACGTCGCGCCGCGCGCTGTTGCGGACGAGTTGCGCGAAGCCGGTACGTTCTCAGGCGCGGATTATCCGCTCTGTGCCGCCATCGTGCCGGCGGATTCCCGTGACCACCGCCATGCCCTGACCGATCCGGCGATCTGGGGCAGCATCACCGTCCAATCCCTGCTCCACAACGATCTCGGCAGCCGTTCGATGTCTGAGCTCTCTCCGGAGACTTGGGAGTCCATCCGGGATTGCGTCTGGCAGGCACCGGCGCGTCTCACCCGTCATCTCTCCGGTGGGCA
The DNA here is from genome assembly GCA_030715195.1 of Dongia sedimenti. Lineage (GTDB taxonomy): Bacteria > Pseudomonadota > Alphaproteobacteria > Dongiales > Dongiaceae > Dongia > Dongia sedimenti. The sequence goes on along the minus strand of JAUYVI010000009.1, from coordinate 54,888 downwards.
TTTCTTCTTTGTGGGATCCCACGGCGCCGCGAAGACCGTCGAGCATTTGCAGGCCCTGCATCAGGAGATGCAGCGGATCCGATCACAGCTCAGACCATCACGTCCTTGATATGCCCTAGAAAGTCGCGGGCGCCACGCGCCATCATGTGGTTGGCGTGGTCGTAGACGAGGCGCACCCCCTTCTCGATATAGGACTGAACATCGCCACGATTGACCAGGGTGCCGCACACCTTGCCCGCATCAACGATCGTTCGGATGGCGCGGTCGACGACGACGTCCACCTCCTTCGGCCGCTTGCCTTTCTGCCACTCGTAAGTGATCGGGACTGATCCGATCGTGAGCGCAAGATCGCCCGGTGCGACGAGATAGGCATCGACGCCTTCGACCTTCATGATCTCCGGGAGGTTGTTCACGGCCTCGATCGTTTCGATCATCAAGATGACGAAACGATCCTCGTGATCGAAGGGCGCCGAGAAGCGCAGGCGGTCCACCAACGACTGAGCGACCGTGGCGTTCGGAATGAGCGGAAGCATGACACCGTCGGCGCCGCATTCGATGTATCGCGTCACCAGCCACGGCAGCGACTCTTCCGGACGAACGATCGAGACCATGTTGGCGAGATTGGCCGCCCGCGCCATCTCCTCGACCTCACGTGGTCCGGCTGAGCCATGCTCGCAATCGATCAGTACGCTGTCGAAGCCAAATTCTCCAAGCTTCTCCACCAGGCTCGCCGAAGTGTGGCTGGAATGGATGAGGGTCACGACCTCGCCGCGCCGGAAGCGTTCCTTGATCTCTTTGTTGCGTGCCGTGCTTCTTTTCAGGAAGGACGCCATCAGCCTCTGTCCTTTCGATTATTAGAGCGGGGTCCCGCGTCCAGGAGTGCCGCGAGACGCTGGATCCCGTCGTGAACGACCGTCGGGCTTGCCGGTGTCGAAAGCGACAGCCGGACCGCCTCGAGCCGCGGTTGATCATCGACCGCAAACAGCGCAGCGGAGCGGACAAGGACGCCCACCGATTTTGCGGCGGCGACAAAACCCGCACCGGTCCAGCCGTCCCGGAGCGGCAGCCACACATGCATCGATCCCGGCTTCGAAATCAGCCCGAACCGCTCCAGCGAGCTCCGTGCGAAGCGTTCACGCGCGATGTTCTCGTCCCGGATGGCTCTCGATATCGCATCCGCGTCGCCGGACCGCGCCCATTGTCCGACAATGGCGGCCTGCAAAGGTGCGGCGTTCCAGAATGAAAGGCGTTCCACGGTCTTCGCCGCGGCGGTGCAGTCTTCCGGCCTCGGCGCAACGAGGTAGGCCAGCCGCAGCCCGTGCGCCAGGGCCTTGCTCACGCTCATCACATACCAGGCGATGTCGGGGGCGAGCCTGGCGATGGGTGCCGGGGCGTCCGGATGGAGGCGCCCCAGCACATCGTCTTCTATGATGGGAACGCCGTAGCGGCGCGCGATCTCCGCCAGCTGGAGCCGCCGATCGACCGCCATGATCGCCGTGGTCGGATTCTGTATGGTCGGATTGCAGTACAGGGCTTTCCGCCCGCCGTCGCTCCGGCAGGCCGCCTCGAACGCATCGGGCAGGATTCCCTCCGCATCCATTTCGACCCCGCGCAGCGGAATTCCCGCCGCTTCGGCGAGCGGTCGCAGCGACCCGTAAGAAAGACGTTCGGCCAGCAGGACGCCGTTTTCGCCGAGCAGATAGGGAAAGAGAATTAGGAGCGCGGCCTGGGTGCCGTTGGTCGGCAGAATGCGGTCGGGATCCAGCTCCGACCCAAGGCGGGCGCGCAGGAAAGCGGCGCCATTCTCCCGGTCGTGGGGCGCCCCCCGGGCGAGGCTGCCATGCACCAGCCGCCCCAGATCGTCCCGCCGGGCAAGCTGCCCCAGCGCGATCGCGAGACGATCCCGCAACACCGGCACCGAAGGCGGCAACGAGCGCCGGAAGTCGATAAAGTCGGCCGGCACATGCGGCTGAACGGGTTTCCCGAGACGGGGCGAATCGGCCGCTGTGATCATGAAATTTCCTGACTGTAAACGGTATTGCTATTCGTTCTATAACGATACGACGTATATTGATCAAGGCATGATCGGCGGATAAAATGCGGAAAACGCAGACCCGTTGGAAAAGATCGAGGAACAGAGCGAATGGAAAAGGCCGGGATCAGTCTATGGCGCCAGCTCGGTGAGGTGCTCGCGGAGGAGATTGAGACCGGCGTCTTCTCGGCGGATGAGCGCCTGCCGTCGAGCGAAGTGCTCGCCGCCCGGTTTTCCGTCAACCGGCACACCGTCCTGAAGGCGATCTCGCATCTGGAATCGGAAGGCATGGTTCGCATCGAGCGCGGGCGCGGCGCCTATGCCGTGGTCAACCCGATCGAATTGCGCCTCGGCGCCCGGAACTGGTTCGAGCAGAACTTGCTTGATAGCAATCGCACGCCGTCGCGAACCGTTATCGCGATCCAGGAAACGCGCGCGGAAGCCGCCACCGCCGGGGCCCTTCAGGTCAAGCTGGGATCCCCGCTCCTCCTGGTCACCTTACTGGGCGAGGCCGACGGGTTCCCAGTCAACTACAACTACAATTACTTTCCGCTCAAACGGACGCCGGGGCTTCGAAAGGCGTTCGAAGCATTCGGCAACGATCCGCGGACGGACTTCTCCTTCAAGGTGATCTTCAAGGCGATCGGCATCAAGGATTTTCGCCGCAAGACCATTCGGATCCAATCGCGGCCACCGAGCCGTGACGAGGCGATGCGCCTCAAGATTCCGATGAGCAACTACGTTCTCCTCACCCAGGTCGTCCAAGTTGATTCGAAGGACGTCCCTGTCGCCTACGCCGAAACCTGCTATGCGGCGGGCCGCGTGGCGCTGCGGATGGACGTCTGACAAAAGCCCGCGCAGCAGCGAGGAGCAGAATCTTGCACCGCCAGTCATCAAAATTTCACGCGCTAATGGTTCTATAACTATAGTACATAAAAGCCGTCGCCAGATCGAAAATCCGAAAACCTATCGGGGGATGTGATGATTTCACGCCGGACCATGCTGACGAACGCGATTGCTGCCACGGCGGCGCTCCCCTTTGCGCGCCCGGCCAGCGCCGCGGATGGCACCACGCTGAGGATCTCGCTGGTGCCTTCGATCTTCCCGGCTATGTTCGAATCCTTGATCCGGGATTTCGAGGCAGCCAATCCCGGCGTCGAAATGGCGATCACCGGCAGCTATCGCGACCAGAGCGATCAGTTCCAGGCGACCTTGCGTGAGGGGATGGTCAACGACCTGCCCGATCTGAGTTTCCAAGGCTACGCCTATCTGCCGCCCCTGAAGCAGCGTGGCTTCACCCTGCGCCTCGACGATCTGTTGTCCAATGACCCGCAGACCGCGGAACTCGGCCTCTCGGGCGCCGTGACCTCGACCTGCATCGTGGACGGCGAGCTTCATGGCCTCGGTGTCGGCATGTCCTTCCCGGTGATTTACATCAATTCAGAGCTGGCAAAGAAAGCCGGTGCGGATATCGATCACCTGCCGCAGGACTGGGACGGCATCCTCGCGCTCGCCAAGAAGATCAATGACGGCGACAGCGGCAAGGGTGCCTTCTTCCAGATCGCCTCGGGCGGCAACTGGACCTGGATCGCCCTGCTCCAGGCACTCGGCGGGCAGATGATGAATGCCGATGGCAGCATCGCCTTCAATGGCCCTGCGGGGATGCAGTCGCTGGAGATCATCCGGCAATTCGGCCTGTCGGGCCAGGCAAGGAACGACGTCAGCCAGGATATGGCACGTGGCGAGTTCCAATCCGGCAACATCGGCGTGCTCTTTGACTCGAGCAGCAGCCTCGCCAGCTTCGAGAAGGCTGCGGCGGGGCATTTCCGCGTCCTGACCCTCCCGATCCCGCGCGCCACCGCAAAGGCAGCAATTCCCGCGGCCGGTATCGCGACGGTGCTACACACGACGGATCCGGCCCGGCAGAAATTGGCCTGGCGGTTCATGACTCTCGCCTCGGGCAAGGTCGGACAGACGCTGGTCGGAAAGCTCACCGGCTATACGCCGACCAATGCGGTTGCCATCCAAACGCCAGACCTCCTCGGCGATTACTACAAGGCGCGACCGGCTTACGGTGCCGGCATCGCCTCCGCGCAACATGCAGGGACCTGGTTCGCTTTCCCCGGTGACAATTCGATAAAGGCAAGCAACGAGATCCGGGAGCATCTGCACGCGCTCGTCACGCTGAAGAGCGATCCCAAGGCAACGATGGCGGCAATCGAGTCCTCGGTCCGTACCTTGGTGCCGAACGCGAAGTAGCGGCCTCCGGACGTCGCATCGAAATGCAAGGGCCTGAGAAGCCCGGCCTGCAGCGCGGCGGACTCTTTCCCGGCGAGACCGCGCAAACCGACGCCTCTTATCCGGCGGTCCCTTATTGCCGACCCGGCTGAACGAAGCCGACTGGGAGCGCCTCCGCGCGCTGATGCTCGGCCTGCCGCGACGGCTGCTGCGCTTCATATCCGGCGGCCACCTCCTCTTTCTAGGCGAGACCGCCGCCCGCGACGTGGCGCGCCACATCGTCGCGCTGCATGCCGAGGCGCAGGCGATAGACCAGGAACTCGCGTCGATCCTCAGTGGCCGGTCGCCGCCTGCTGTGGCATGAATCTGCGCGGCGAATAGGGTGCCGGATCGATCGACGGCGCAACATCGGAGACGATGTCGGCCACGAGTTCAGCGGTGGTCGGCCCGGATGCCACGCCGATATGCCCGTGACCGAAGGCATGCACGACGTTCCGAAGGCCCGATGCGCGGCCGATGATCGGAAGACTGTCCGGAGTCGATGGTCTTGCCCCCATCCAGAACCGCACCTCCTTGGCGGCGGCGCGCGTCATCCGGGGATAGGCGGAGAGGGTGAAGTCCCGCAGCGCCTCGGCATGGCGCCAGTTCGGGGGCGCGTTCAGACTTGAGAACTCGACATGACCGGTCACTCTCAGGCCGAACTTCGACGGAGTATTGGTCATCCGCCCGTCCATGAGCAACACCCGGCCTTTGGGCATCACATCGAGGTTCGGGAACATCACGTGATAGCCGCGTTCGGCTTCAAGGAAGACCCGGTCTCCCGCCTCCGCCGCCAGGGTACGGGAATGCGCACCGGTGCAGATCACCGCTTCGTCGAATGCGAAGCTCCCGCTCGAGGTCTCGATACTCAAGGCCCGGCTGTCGCGGGCCTTGAAACCATGCGCCTTCGTCCTGACCAGGCGGGCGCCACGCGCGATCGCATGATCGACGAGTGCACCGACATAGGCCCCCGGGCTGATGCAGTTGTAGCCGTCGAGGGTGGCGCCAAAAGTATATCTCTCGTGCAGATCCGGCTCGCGTTTGCGCAGTTCCAGCTCCGGGACTTCGGCGATCACCGCACCGGCTTCACGGCGCAGCGTCCAAGGGAGATGCTCTGCGAGGAAATGCTCGCGGCTGCGGTAGACCTGCAATTGCCCGTTTCGCACGATCAGATCCGCGACGCCCGCCTCGGTAGCCAAGGCGTGGTGCCGGAGGTGGCAGCCGGCCACCAGTGGACGAAGCGCCAGCGCGCTTGCCTGCACGCGGGCCACGGTCGCGCCCGCGCGGAGGAATCGCCGGAGCCATCCTGAGAGCCATGGCAAGTATCGCCAGTTGATCGTGAGCGGCCCGGCGGGGTCGGCAAGAAACCCCGGCACCTTGCGCCAAAGCCCCGGCAAGGACAACGGGACCACCAGGCTTGGGCTGAGCCAGCCGCCATTGCCATAGCTCGCAGCTTGTTCACCGCCCGGCTGGGCGGGCTCGATGATGGTCACGGCATGACCGCGTTTGACCAAAGCAAGCGCCGTACACGCACCGATAATGCCGGCTCCGATGACGACCACGCGTTTCGCTCTCTCGGCACGACCATCCCCTCGATCCGGCGCCATGATCAGGCTTTCGCCACGAACTGGGACCGGGCGGCGATGGCCGAAATCTCGACCAGCGTGCTCCCAGCCAGTGCTGCGCCGACGCAGACCCGCTGCGGCCAGGCCTGACGGTCTTGGCCGATCCATTCCACCCAAACCGCGTCGAATTGCGGTTTCGTGGTCAGGTCGGCAAGGAAGACCGTCGCGGACAGGATTTCCGCCCGGCTGGATCCGAGCTCCGAGAGCTGTGCGTCCAACCGTGCCAATGCGTCGCGCGCCTGGGCGGTGAGATCGGCATCGCGGTCATGCGCGACCGTGGCGAGAAATGCCAGTGAGCCGAACCCGGATCCCAGGCACCGGCCCGGCGCCTTGCCCGGCAGCCGCTCGATCGGGGATTTTGGAAACAGAACCTCGCTGTCGGCGTGAGTTTTCGACATATGTCGTCCTCAATCCTTTCAGGCACAGAAATCGGGATCGTAGAGCGATGATGACAATCGCTCGGGACCGTTCGCGCGGATGACGAGCTGATGCTCGAGCTTGATTCCCTCCCCACCACACCGAAGTCCGGCAAAACTACCGACGCAGAGCACCATGCCTTCTTCGATCCTCCCGTCATGGATCGAGCCCTTGGCATATCCCGGGCGACGGCCGATGGCGGGAAACTCGCCGATGCTCATCCCATTGCCGTGGGCAACTCGGTGCCATTGCAGGTATTCATCGGGGAGATAGCGCGCCTTCTCGATGATGTCGGAGAATGCCGTGCCCACATGCAACAGATCCGTGTTGAACATGATCTGGTCGTAGGCGCGCTGATAGAGGTCCCTCTGCTCGGGGGAAGGTGCCGCACCGCAGACGAAGGCACCGGAGAGATCCGCACCGTAACCCAGCGGGCCGATCAGATCGCAATCGAAGCTGACAAGGTCGCACCGCTCAAGGATCTTCTGGCTCGCTTCCTGGTGCCAGGGATTGGTTCTCGCACCCGAGGTCAGCAGGCGGGTTTCGATATATTCTCCACCCAGCTCGATATTGGTCTGATGCAGCTTGGACCAGAGGAAGAGCTCGGTGATGCCGGGCCGGAGCTCCGCCTTCATCCGCGCAATGCCGGTTTCGCAGACGTCGATCGCGAGACGGATGGCCGCTATCTCGTCCTCCGATTTGATGGATCGTGCCTGCTCCATCAACTCTTGGGCCTCGTCGATCAGGACCAGGCCGAGATCCTCCAAGGCGCGACCGCCTTGCCGATCGCAACGGTCGACATAGATTCGCTTCTTCGCCGAGCCCAACGGCCCGACGCCGACCAGATCCGCGATCTCTGCGGCGAAATCCTTGACATGCAAAGCGGTGCCGGGGCCGGAGTAGTAGTAGAACCACGGCTTTGCAACGCGGACCTCGTCGATCAAGGGAAGTCCTCTGGCGTGATGAGCCCTCCCGCCGATCTCAAACAGAACAATCTTGTTGGTCCGGAGCACCAGGCAATAGCGAGCTGGATGGTGCATGGTCCAGATCTGCATGTTGCGGGCGCCGGTCGCGTAGCGGATGTTGACCGGGTCAAACAGCAGAAGCGCATCGCAGTCCCGCTTGTCCATCTCCGCATGCAACCGGCCGACGCGGTAGCGGTGCAGCCGCTCGATGTCGATGTCATAGATCTTCGACCATCCCGCGGGCGGATACATATCGGCCACCGATGAATGGGCGAGCTCGCCCCTTAGCGGCGTCTTAGCTCCGCCTGTCCCGCGGGCGCTCATTTTAGGAGCGCCCGCGTCTTCTCAGCCATTTCCGGCAAGGCGACTTCCGGCGTCATCGCGCCGACATAGACCTTCTGGAGATAGTCCATGACGAGTTGATGGATCTTCAGCCCATTGGGGCCTGGAAAACTCGGCCAGACCGTGGCGTTCTTGATGCTTTCCGCGGCGACGCTGAGCTCAGGATTCTCCGCATAGTAAGCGCCGAGCTTGTCGGCAGCGTGGATGGCCGTCTCGTTGAACGGCAGAAAACCGGTGGTCTTGCCGATCAGCGTCTGGCCGTCGGCCGAAGCGGAGTATTTCAGATAGTCCCAGGCGAGCTTCTGCTTGTCTTTGTTCGTCGCCTGCAGCACACCAGCAAAGCCGGAAGGCGGCAGCTTGCCGCCAGGCGCAAGCGGAAACGACACCACCCCGATCTCGAAACTGTCCTTGGTCGCCTTCTTATAGTCCGTGAGGCCGCTCGACGAGTCGACCAGGATGCCGAGGGTTCCGGACACGAAGGCCTGGCGCCCCTGCGCCTTCGTCATGTCGACATGGTCTCGCGCGGCGCCGACATCGGCCAGGATTTGCAAGGCCTTCAGGCCTGCCGGGGAGTCGAAGGCGACGTTCTTGCCGTCCGGGGTCAGGATCTGACCGCCCTGGCTTTGCACCAGCGTCATGAAGCTCCAGCTCGACGAGGCCATGTAGCTCATCGAGATGCCGCCGCTCTTGGCTTTGATCTTCCTGCCGAGATCAATGATCTCCGGCCAGGTCTTCGGCAGGTTGTTGGGATCTCCGCCCGCTTCGGCAACCAGCTTCTTGTTGAAGATGACGACCATGAAGGAAGCCCCGACCGGGACACCATAGGTGACGCCGTGGCATTTGGTCACTTCCAGCGCACTGTCGGGTACACCGAGGCTCTTCCATGCGGGATCGCTCTGGATCAGGCCGTCGAGCGGCTGTGCAATGCCCCGATCGGCAAGCGTGCAGACGTCGGAAACCCCGTAATATCCCAGATCATGCAATGCGCCGACCACCGACTGACGCAGGGTGATGGCCATAGCGTCGTTGTATTCCAAAGCCGGTTGAAAACTCACCGTGTCGCCGGAATGCGTTCTTTCGAACGTGTTCTTGAAGCCCTGCTGTATCCCGGTGATCAAGTTCGAATTGGCAAAGAGCACCTCGATCTGTTCGGCCTGTGCTGCCGGGGCAGCGGTAAGCGCCAAAAAGATGCCGGCTAAAGCGGCGCCAACCGTGCCGAGTGCGAACGACGTCTTCATTTCCCCATCCTCATCCGAGTGTGTTGTTTCGCTTCCGACTACCGGCAGCTTCATGCGTGGTGACGGTCGAGCCGGTCATAAACCTCACGCAGAACGCCGAGCGCCCGGCGCGCTTCCATCGCGCTCGCCGGTTCGCCGACCGCAGGGCGGATGCCTTGAACGCGTGGTTCAAGCCCGCCCGCATAGAGCCGGCTCGGCCGCACCGTCACGCCAGCCTCGCCGATCGCGCGGCTGAACGCCGTGCTTTCGACGCCCGGGGGTGCCGGCAACCAGAAATGCAGTGCGGAGGAGCCGCGATAGCCATCGATACCGGAGAGAACCTCCGAGGCGATCGCCTGTCGGCGCCGCACCTCGGCACGCACCTGGTCTAGTAGCTGGTGGGCGCGTCCGGTTTCGATCCAGCGTGTCACCATCGCAGCGATAATCGGCGCTGGATGCCATGTGGTGATCGGCCGGAACCGCTCCAGAAAGAGATCGAGCGCGCGCATCGAAGGTGCAACGACATAAGACATCCGAATGCCGGAGCTCAGGTATTTCGAGAACCCGAGCATGTACCAAGTGATCTCCGGCGCGATCGTCGCGAAAGACGCCGGTGCATTATCGAGGTAAAGCGCCTGTGCATCGTCTTCGAGGATCTGAACGCCATGGCGGCGTGCGATTGCGGCGATCTCACGGCGCCTTTCCTCTGGCGTCACATAGGCGGTGGGACTGTGGACCGTGCAGTTGACGTAGACTGCCTTGGCCTTGAGATCCCGGCACTTCTTCTCGAAATCCTCCGGGATCATCCCGGCGGCATCGATTCGAACGCCGCCCACCCGAACGCCAACCATCTCGGCGAGCGTATGAACGAGGGGAAAGGTCAGTTCTTCGGTGAGGAGCACATTCCCCTGCCCCACGAGCGAAGTCGAAAGCAGCAGGATGCTGTTCATCGTTCCGTTGGTGACCGTGACTTTGTCCGGATCTGGCGCCGGCGACACCCGTGTTCCGATCCAGGACAGACCCGCCGCATGATCCTCATCAGTACCGCCATAGCGGTGCGCCCGGAATAACGGGTCGGCGCCGTCTTCCTTACCGGCGAGGTCTTGCCAGGTCTCCTTGAGAGCTTCGGCAAAGCCCGGCACGCGCGGTGGGATGGCTCGTGCCAGGCCGATCGGATTCTGATTCACAAGTGTGCTTTCCGGATGATGGTTCGAAATCTTACTTGACCGCGCCGCCGGTCAATCCCTCGACGAACCAGCGCTGCGCGGCAACGAAGGCGAGAACGAGCGGAAGGACGACCAGAGTCGCGGCGGCCATGAGCGGCCCATAGTCGTTGCCGGCCTCCTCGTTCCTGAAAGCCATGATACCGAGCGGCGGCGGCATCAGCTCTTCCGAACGCACGGCGATCAACGGCCAGAACAGGTCGTTCCAGTGACTGACGACGGAGAAGATCGAAAACGCAATCACCGCAGGCAGTGCCATCGGCACCATGATCCGCCAGACGATCGAAATCTCCGGCAGCCCGTCGAGACGTGCCGCATGGACCACGTCGTCGGGAATGGTTTTGAAGAACTGCCGAAAGAGGAAGATGCCGAAGGGTGAAACGACGTAGGGGAAAATGAGCGCAGCGTAGGTATTGAGGATGTTGAGCTGGTAGCCGAGAATGAACAGCGGCAGCGACAGCACCTGGTGGGGCAGCAGCAGACCAATCAGCACCAGGGCGAAGATCACGTCCCGTCCCTTAAAGCGCAGCTTGGCCAGTGCATAGCCCGCCGGCGCACAGACGGCGATTTGAAGCGCCAGGATGGCAGCGCAGACGATGAGGCCGTTGGCCATGTAACGCAGCAATGGCGCGGAGGTCAGCGCCCTTTGATAGTTCTCGACGGCATACCAATGGTGCGGCAACAGCGAAAACGACGCACCGAAGATCTCGCCGGGCGGCTTGAGCGACAGGCTGAGCATCCACACGAACGGGACCAGGATCAGCGTACCCGAACTCAGCAAAGCCGCGTGGCGCAGGATCGCCGTCGGATGGACGAAGTGGCGGGCGCTCATTGGTAATGCACCCTGTTATCCATGACGCGGGCCTGTGAAAGCGTAAGAACCATGACGATGACGAGAAAGACGACGGCGACCGCCGCGCCGTAGCCGGTGCGCAGATATTCGAAGCTCTCCCGATAGAGTGTGAAGAGCAACACTTCGGAAGCATGACCCGGCCCACCCTGGGTCAGGACCTTGACGGTGTCGAAGGCCTCGAAGGCGCGCAGCGCCACCACGATGACCACGAACATCGTCACCGGGCCGAGCATCGGCAGCGTCACGGTGCGCAGCCGATCGAGCCAAGAATCGGCGCCGTCGATATCGGCTGCGTCGTAGAGATCCCGCGGGATGCTCTTCAGGCCGGCCAGGAACAGCACCATGGAAAAACCGAGATTCTGCCAGATCCCGATGGCGGCGAGGACAGGCAGCACCGTCGCTTCGTCGCGCAGCCAGTTGGCCGTGGGCAGGCCGAGCGCGCCGAGCGTCTGGTTGACGAGACCGATGGTGGGATGGAGCAGCGCCTCCCAGGCGATCGCCATGGCGGTCAGCGTTGCCATAAAGGGAACGAAGTGGATGGCGCGATAAAACGTGCGTAGGCTCTTTCCGCTCTCGATCAGCAGTGCGACGAGCAGGCCGGCCAGGACGGTGCCGGGCACGACGATCAGGACGTAGATGACCGTGTTGGCGAGCGACGCCCTGAAGCCGGGATCCGAAAACACCTCGCGGAAATTTGCAAGCCCGATAAAATTGAGCGTTCTGGCTCCGAATTGCCAGTCGGTGAGCGCGATCAGAAAGACGGCGCCGACCGGAACGAAGAACAGCACGACGAGCAGCGCGACGGCCGGACCGACCAGTACCCAGGCTGCCAGCGTCTCCATCAACCGGTTGGAGCGGAGCCTTCTATTCTTCATCCGCGCACCTGAGGGCGCAGAAGTCTGTCCGGGAAATGCCCTGGCGGCATCGCTCACCGGCCGTACTCCCGGAGCGACGTTACCGGCGCGACGGCGTCGCGGCGCGGCCTGAGACGCCGCCCATCCGGAGCGAACAGCAGCACCCGGTCCGGCCGAACACCGAGGTGAAGCGTCTGCCCAGGCGTGATGGTCGGAGCACGCTCCGCGAGCAGGCGGGCGATGAGCGGGTGATCCGCGCCCGGTAGATCGAGATGGACGAAGAGATCGGAACCCATGTGCTCGACCAGGCGGACCGCACCGGTCAGCGCGCCGGTTCCCCCGTATTCGGTCAGTTGAAACGCCTCGGGACGAATCCCGAGGGCGAGCGGCGTGCCGGGAAGCGCATCGGCTTCGATCGCCAGCGTGGTCCCCGCGACATCGACCAGGCCATGCTCGCGCGCGATGGCATCGAGCATGTTGATTTTCGGCGAGCCGATAAACTCAGCGATGCGTCGGTCGTCCGGATCGGCGTATATCTCCTGCGGCGGGGCAACTTGCAGCAATTCCCCGTCGAGCATCACGGCAACCCGGTCGGAGAGCGTCATAGCCTCCGCTTGGTCGTGCGTGACATAAATGAACGTGATGCCGAGCCGCTGGTGCAGTTCCTTGATTTCAGCGCGCATCTGCACCCGGAGCTTGGCATCCAGGTTCGATAGCGGCTCGTCCATGAGGAAGATGGCCGGCCGGCGCACCATGGCGCGACCGACGGCGACGCGCTGGCGCTGGCCGCCGGAAAGCTGTCCCGGCTTGCGCCCGAGCAGATGACCGATACCGAGCGCCTTCGCGGTGCGGCTGACTTCCGTCTCGATCTCGGCATCGGCTTTGCGCGTGCCGGGCAGCATCCGGCCAACCAGCGGCAGCCGCTGCCAAGCCCGCAGCCGGCGCATGCGCAGCGGCAGGGCCATGTTTCCGGCGACGGTCATATGCGGATAGAGCGCATAGGATTGGAACACCATCGCAACGTCGCGCAGCTTCGGTCTGAGGTGGTCGACGACACGCTCGCCGATCGAAACCGATCCGCCGTCATGCACCTCGAGTCCGGCGATGATCCGGAGCAGCGTCGACTTGCCGCATCCCGACGGCCCGAGCAGCGTCAAGAACTCTCCGTCGCCGATCGACAGCGAGACGTCGCGCAGAACGACGGTCTCTCCGTATCGCTTGCTGATCGTGTCGATCGAGACCGTTGCCATCGTCTTCCCCGCAGGTTTTGCCGTTGTAGATCTATGGCATCGCTTTGCTACAGACCGATGATGCTGATCGGGAAATTCGATGGAAGTGACGCAAATCGCGATGTTTCCTCAGCGCAGGAAGCGCTTCTCATCCGCCTTGATGCGATCCATACCCTGGAGCCGGAAGATTTCCTCAACGGGGACCATGTCCTTGTGCACGGATTGCACACCGCCATCCGCGACGATGCGGCGAAATGCCTGCTGCATGGCGGTGACCGCCGCGCGAATCGCGTAATTGCCGTAGATCACCATGCGAATGGTTCCGAGGGCGCGAATGCGCTCGGCGTCGAGCTCGGGATAGGCGTTCGGAACGACGACCAGCGGCACCGCGCCCGTCCAGCCGCGCGCAAAGCTCTCGATCTCCGAGGGATCCTTCTTCTTCGAGTGAATGAGGATCATGTCGGCGCCAGCCGCGACATAGGCCTGTGCACGCTTGAGCGCCTCGGCTTCGCCCAGCCCGGCAATCAGCGCTTCGGTGCGGGCGATGACCAGCAGCGCCGGATCCTGCCGGCTCGCGACCGCTGCGGCGATCTTGCCCTGGAACTCCTCTATCGTCACCAATTCCTGCCGGCCGCCGGCGACGAGGCTGGTCACCTTCGGGAAGGTCTTGTCCTCGATGACAACCGCGGCGGCGCCGGCCCGTTCGTATTCGCGGATCGCATGGATGACGTTGATCGCGTTGCCGTAGCCGGTATCGATATCGGCGACGATCGGCAGCGACGAGCAGCCGGCGATCGCGCGCAGCATGTCGAGATGCTGTGTCATGCTGGTCAGGCTCATGTCCGGCAGCCCATACAGCGCCGAGAGTTCGAAGCCGGACGCCCACAGCCCGTCGAAGCCCGCCTCCTCCGCCAGGATGGCGGAGAGCGGGCTATGCGCAGCCATGATATGGACGAGCCCTCGCTCGGCCATGCGGGCCCGCAGAAGACTGGCTTTGCTCACAAACAACTCCTTCAGGAAAGGGCCTTGCAGGCAGCGGTGATCCGGTCCATCGCACTGGCCAGCATCTCGGGCGCGGCGGCGAAGGACACGCGGATATAGGGCGAAGCGAGAAAGCCGCTGCCCGGCACGACCGCCACACCCACCTCCTCGAGCAGGTACATCGCGAAATCCGTATCGGTCGCAATGACAGCGCCAGCTGGGGTCTTGCGACCGATCAGACCGGCGCAGGAGACAAAGGCATAGAATGCCCCTTCGGGCATGCTGCAGCGGAGTCCGTCCGCCTCATTCAGTCGGCCGACGACGAGATCGCGCCGCTGTCGGAAAGCAGCGACGAAGGCCGCGAGATGGCTTTGATCGCCGGAAATGGCCGCGAGGGCGGCGTGCTGAGAGACGGAACTCGTATGCGACGAGGTCTGGCTCTGGATCAGGTTGATCGCTTGGATCAGCGGACGCGGCCCGGCGCCATAGCCCACGCGCCAGCCGGTCATCGCATCGGACTTCGAAACGCCGTTGACGGTCAGCGTCCGGTCGAGGAGATCGGGTGCCGCCTCGGCGATCGTGCTGAAGACCGCGTCATAGATCAGCTTCTCATAGATATCGTCGGAGAGGACATGGATGCGCGGATATCGCCGGATCACTGCCGCAAGCGCGGCAAGCTCGTCCCGGCCATAGACGGCGCCGGTCGGGTTTGCGGGAGAGTTCAGCAGCAGCCATTTCGTCCGCGGCGTGATCGCCTGTTCGAGCGAATCCGGGCGCAGCTTGAATCCTTGCGCCTCATCGCAAGGGACCAGCACGGGATTTCCGCCAGCCAGCTTCACCATGTCGGGATAAGAGACCCAGCAAGGTGTCGGAACGATCACCTCGTCGCCTGCATCGAGACTGGCGAAGAAGGCATTGAACACCACCTGCTTGGCGCCGCAGCCGACGGTGATCTGATCCAGTCCATAGTCGAGGCCGTGATCGCGCCTGAACTTTTGTCGGATTGCCTCCCGCAAGGGGGCGATGCCCGCGACCGGCGTGTATTTCGTATGTCCGTCCTGGATCGCGCGGATGCCGGCTTCGCAGATCGCCGCCGGCGTGGCGAAATCGGGCTCACCCTGGCTGAGCGTAATCACATCGACGCCCGATGCGCGCAGCGCACGCGCACGCGCGGTCATGGCCTTGGTCTCTGACTCACGGACGGTTTTGAGCCGTTCGGCAACAATGGTCACGCAGTTCCCCGTGGATTGGATTTCGAACGGCGGTGCGCCGCAGGCGCTGCTCCTAACCGGGCGGGGAATAACCTGCCAGTCCCGTCATCTCACGGACGAGGCAGAATCATCGCTTATTGCGATAGTTTCAGACCGGATCCGGTGCCCCGATCGTCTTGCACAGCCGCGCGAGCCAACGGCAGAAGGCGCGAGCGAGATCGGGATTGCGGCTCCGGTCGATCGCATAGGCACGATAGTGCATGCCGCTCCGCGCGCGGGAGCCAGGCAATACCTCCAGCAGTTTCTGGCGGATGAGGTCACTGACCACGATTTCCGGCGCCACCAGCAGACACCGGCCCGTGGTGACGGCCGGCAAGGCGAGATAGTGGTGGTCGTAGCGCGCACCGGGCCGGATGTCGGATATCTTGAGGTCTATCGCCCGCAACCAGGCCGGCAGGATGTCCGGTCGCGACGTGATCGCGAGAACGGGCATGGACCGGAGTGTCGCGAGGCCGCGCCCGGCGACGTGTTGCGGCGCACCGACGCAAACCAACTGCTCCTCATAGACATCCCAACGGTCCGACGGTTCGGATAAAGAGAGATCGCGCGTCAGGAGCACGTCGAAGCCATCAGTCGTGGACGGCATGGACAGCGAGCTGATGACATCGACGACCGCACCGCCCATCTCGCTCGAAAACTCCTGCAGGTGCGGGATCAGCAGCGTATAGGCGAAGGTGGAAAGCGAGGTGCGCACGACCAGACGGTTCGCCTCGGTCCGGTCGCGACGCCTCATCCGCTGCGCGGTGAACAGGATAGTATCGAGCGGCTCGGCGACGGCGTCGGCGAACAGGCGCCCGAACTCGGTGAGCTCGGTATGGCGTCCGCGCCGCTCGATCAGTGTGGCACCGAGATAGCTCTCGAGCACGGCGAGGTGGCGGCTGACCGAGCTCTGGGTGATATCCAGGCTCCGCGCCGCACGCGTGACGCTGCGTTCGCGCGCGATCTGAACGAAAGCACGCACGGCGTTGAGCGACAGCGCTTTCTCCTCCGTCATATCATCCGTCATGCGGGACCGTCCTCGAACCAGGGCTGAATCATCATCGCGTTTCGCTGCGTTTATATCGAATTTCCCGATGAACATCATCCCTCTGTAGCGAAGCAATGCGATAGATCGGCATCCGGTTTTCCGGACCGGCGCAAGAGGGGCGGTCTATGGGCAATGAATCACAAGACACCATCCCAACATCACGCAACGAGGACATTATGACAGTTGTCGGTCGACGGCATTTTCTCGCAACCGCTGCCGGCGCGGCGGCCCTGCTGGCCCACGTTCCGGCGCGGGCACAGCAAGCGATCAAGCTTCGCGTCACCGCGGCGCCATCGACCCAAGCCGACATGTATCGGCTGATGGGCCAGGCGTTCGAGGCCAAGCATCCCGGCATCTCCATCGCCATCGACGCCACGCAGCGCGACTACAATGCGCTGGTCGATGCAACCTTGCGCGACAGCCTGACCGGCGAGCTCGCCGACGTCTCGATCCAGGGCAACAGCACATTGCGGCTCTATGCCGACCGCGGCATGGCGGTCGCGCTGGACAGCGAGCTCGAAGCCGAGATGGCATCGCCGCAGACCACGCTCTCGCCGTCGGTCGCGTCGATCGGCCGGGTCGGCGGCAAGGTCCATGGCCTCGGACTGCTGGTCTCTACCCCGGTCATCTTCTTCAATCTCGACCTCGTGAAGAAGACCGGCGGCGATCCGGCAAAACTGCCGACCGACTGGGACGGGATCCTCGAACTCGCCCGTAAGATCAACGATCCCGCGACCAGCACCCTCGGCGCCTATTTTACCTATGATCAGGCCGACTGGTTCTGGATCGCCTTGATGGAAAGCCAAGGCGTCGGCGTGATGAACGCGGACGAGACGGATGTCGGCTTCGCCGGCGCCGAGGGCCTCAAGGCGATGCAGCTGCTGAAATCGTTCGGCGTGGCCGGCCAATCGAAGGTCGACATGCCGCGCGATCAGGTGCGACAGCTCTTTGCCTCCGGCAAGCTCGGCATCCTGGCGGATTCCAGCAGCAGCCTCGGTATCTTCGAGAAGCAGTCCGCCGGCCGGTTCCAGCTCGCCACCGTCCGCTTCCCGCTGCTGAGCCCGAACGCGCACCTGCCGGCAGGCGGCGCCCTGGGGGTTGTCTTTGCGAAAGAGCCGGAGCGCCGCAAGGCCGCCTGGGAGTTTCTCAAGTTCGCGGCGGGTGCCGAGGGCCAGACGATCATCGCCCGGAACAGCGGCTACATGGTGGCGAACAGCCGCGTCGCCACGGACCCGAACGGACTCGCCCCGCTCTTTGCCGAACGCCCCAACATTAAACCGGTGGTCGAGACGCTGCCACTCCTCGACGGCTGGTACGCCTTCCCCGGCGAGAACGGGCGCAAGATCACGAAGGTCCTGATCGACCACATGCGCTCGGTCATCCTGCAGCAGATCGAGCCCGACGTCGCTTTGGCCGCGATGACCACCGATGTCCGTGCCCTGCTCGCACGGTGATCGAACCGATCACGATGATGACCATGCAAAGCCCATTGCTTGAAGACGGCCTGATGGACGGCGAAGCCTTGCGGCATGCGGGATCTGTCCCGGCCCTGGTCTACCACCGCCATGGCCGCGATCCGTCGGCACCCTTGATGATCTTCGTGCCAGGCGGCGGGCATCTCGCCCGCGTGGCTTACGGTTATCCCGGCGGCGCGCCGCCGGATTTCCTCGACCATTGGCTGGCGGCCGCGGGCTACGGCCTGCTGGCCGCCTCGATCCCCGCCGGGCGACCGATTGCGGCGCACGGCCATCCCGGGCTCACGCGGAATGAATGGGGCGAAGCGCTTGCGGCACTGGCCGAAGATGGGCTGGCACAAAGCAACGGCCGCCGGTCGGTCGTCATCCTGGCCTGGAGCATGGCCGGCGGTGTCATCGGCCATCTGACGATCGCACTGCGCGCCCGTGGGATCGCGGTGGAATGCGTCATGCCCTTCTCCGCCAGCTCGCCGCTGCCGCGCCCGGTGGGTAGCCATGGCGTCGCAGAATGCCTCGATGAACAGGGTCTCTGGGATGTCGCTGGTTCCACCGTCTTCGGCATCGAACGGCGGGTGATCTGGAACGATGAGCTGCGCGCGATCGAAGCCAGCCTCGGACGCAGCGTTCTTTCCGCCGCAAATTATCAACGGCACATGCTGACCGGAACCCCGGTCGGCTTGCTGCGCGGCGGCTTCGCCCGGGCGGCGCGTCCCAAGGACGACCCCGACATCGCCGCCTTTCCGCTGGCGGCGCCGATCATCCCCACGGGACAGCGCGACTACCGGCATGCCCTCGGCGACGGCGCCGCCTGGGCCTACATGAACACCCAGCTCATCCTCGACCGCTATGAGAAGGCGATCGCAGCGACCGGCGCGCGGCTCACCGAAGCGGCATGGCAGAGGCTTTCGGCCCTCGTGGGTGCCCTCCCCACCCGCCTCGCCGCCAGAGTTCCGGGCGGCCATTTCTTCTTTGTCGGCGAGAGCGGCGCGCGTGCGACCGCTGCCGCCATCGACGACCTGCTCGCGCAATCACGCGCGATCCTCGCCGCCTTGAACGAACTCATCGCCGCCCGCGACGACAGCCCCCAAGAACGGAACACCTCCCGATGAAACAGGACAGCAATCACCCCGCGATCGTCGAAATGAGCCGGACCCACCCACCGCTGGTGCCTGCCGTGTTCGATCCGGAATACCGCGCGGCGCTCGATGCCGTCCTCATGCGCCACACGCCGAGCGAGATCGCCGGCGCGCATCGTTGGATGGGCACCGATGCCGACCGTGCCGCCGGCGCGATCTTCACCGGCCGCCGGCTCGGGAGCGTGCCCGAGCCCGGCCGGATCGTTGTCACGAACGGAACGCAAAGCGCCTTCAACATGCTGATCGGCGGGCTGGTGGGCCAGGGACAGGTCCTCGCGGTCGAGAGCCTGACCTATCCGCCGATCCTCACCCTCGCCCAGCGGCTCGGCTTCACGCCTTGCGGCGTTGCACTGGATGAAGAAGGCATGCGGCCCGATGCGCTCGAGGCGCTCTGCCGCGAACGGCGGCCGAAAGCCGTCTATTTGCTATCGACGCTGCAAAATCCCACCCTGGCGACGATGTCGCTTGGCCGACGGCAGGCGATCGTCGAGGTCGCCCGCCGTTACGACCTGCAGATCATCGAAGACGACATCTACAGCATGCTGCCGGAAACCAACCTGCCGCCGCTCTCCGCACTGGCCCCCGAACGCGGCTGGTACATTCTCGGGGTCGCGAAGAGCCTGGCCGCCGGCATGAAGATCGCCTACGTGGTGGCGCCGAGCGCTGCACAAGGCGAAGCCCAGTTCTGGCCCGGTGTTCGCGCGACTTTCTGGATGTCCGCCCCGATCAGCGCCGCCATCTGCACCCAGCTCCTCGAAAGCGGCGGTGCCCAGCGGGTCATCGACGCCGTGCGCACTGAGATGCAGCAACGGCAGACGGCCATTCGTCCCATTCTCGACGGGCTCGATTGCGTCACCGCCGACGGCGCCCTGCATGTCTGGATCCGACTGCCCGCCGCGATGTCGGCAAAGAACCTCGCGGCGCGAATTTACCAACGGGGCGTCAACATCGGTACCGGCGATCCCTACACGACGCCCGGCACGACCCCACCGCAGGCGATCCGCGTCGGTATCGGTCACGCACGAAGCCAGGCCGAGCTCGTGGCCGCGATGCAGGTGATCGCGGCAGCCTATGCCGCGGAAGCGGCGGCGTAACGGAAGACGGCTCTCACCCTCGAAGTACGTTCGGAAAATCAGGAGACACCCATGCGTCGGATTCTTCGCGGCCTCTTGCTTTCAGCCTCTCTCTGCATCAGCGCTATGCCGGCGCATGCCGAGCCGATCACGCTCAACGTCCTCATTCAGGGCACCGAAGACCCCTACCGGACGATCGCCGAAGCATTCCAGAAGGCGCATCCCGAGATCCGGCTCAACATCGGAACGCCGGTCCCCAGCTACGAGGAAATCCTGCAGCGGACCCTCCGTGGGATCGTCGTCGGCGACGTGCCGGATGTCGCCTTCCAAGGCTATAACCTGATGCGGCAGGCTGCGGCTTCGAAGGCGGTCGCCGACCTGACGGCGCGAGCCATGGACGAGACGAGCCTGGCCGCGAACGGTTATGATACCGCGCTCTCCCATCTCTGCACGGTCGACGGGAAGGTGGTTGGACTGCCTTTCGCGATCTCCTTGCCGATCCTGTTCTACAATGCCGATCTGGTGAGAAAGGCCGGCGGCGATCCGGATGCCTTTCCGACCACCTGGGACGGCGTCGTGTCGCTCGCCGAGCGTATTCATGCACTCGATCCAAAATATCAGGGCATCTATTTCCGCTACGCCCATAGCGGCAATTGGAGCTTCCAGGCGCTGATCACATCGTCCGGCGGACGCATGATGGGCGACGACGACAAGACGATCGCATTCAGCGGGCCGGCCGGTGTCCAGGCGCTCGGGCTCTTCCGCACCTTCGTCGACCGTGGCGGCATGATCGACATGAGCGCCGATCAGGCACGTCAGGCCTTCCTGGCGAGCACCATCGGCATCATCTCGGATTCGAGCTCATTCCTGACGTCGGTGTCGAAGAGCGCCGCCGGAAAGTTCGAGCTGCGGACGGCATCCTACCCGCTGGCCGCGGATGTCGGCCGCCTCCCGCCGGGCGGAAACTGCGCCACGGTCGCGACCCAAGACCCCGTGCGGCAGGAAGCCGCCTGGACCTTCGTCAAATACGCCGTCGGCCCGGAGGCGCAGCGCATCCTCGCCGAGCAGACCGGCTATGTTCCGGTGAACAAGAAAGCTCTGGCGGACTTCATCGCGCAGACCGACCCTTCGGCCAAGCTCAACGTGGCCTTGCCCGCAAGCCTCCTGCCGCGGCTGACCCAGTGGTACGGCTTCCCGCCCCCCAACAGCGCCAAGATCACCGACGCCATCAAGGGCCGCATCCAATCCGTCGTTTCGAAGGCGGCGACGCCGGACCAAGCGATGCAGAGCATGGTCTCCGACGTCCAGACTCTGCTGAAAGCGGGAGCACAGTGATATGCAGCAGCCCGACCGCACGGAAAGAGTCATCGATCCCGACATGCTGGCCGCGATCCACAAGCAGAAGGCGCTTCAGGAGGCCGATGGCGGCGTCCCGCCGACCCTGGTGGAAAATCGCCGACAGCAGGATCGCCTCGTCCCGCACTGGAATGAGGGGGCGCCGGATGTCGCAGTGATCCGTGACACGGCGATCCCCGGCCCGCACGGCGACATGGTGGCGCGCATCTACCGGTCTGCGGAGGCATCCCAAGATGCCGTCATCCTCTTTCTCCATGGCGGCGGATGGGCGCGCGGCTCGATCGCGACCGGTGAATGGGCCTGTCGCGCCTTCGCGACCGAATCTCGGCTGACGGTCGTCTCCCTCGCCTACAGCCTCGCTCCGGAGCGGCAGTTCCCCGCCGCGATCGACGATATCCGCGCCGCGATGGATTGGTGCGCCGCCCATGCCGGCGAACTCGGCGCCGACGGCCGGCGCATCATCATCACCGGCACCTCGGCGGGCGCCAATCTTTCCCTGGCGGCGGCTTTGGCCAGACGCGAATCCGGCGAGTTCGCGCCGATCGGGCTCGGGCTGTTGTTCGGAGTCTATGGCGACAATCTGGAGACCGACAGTTACCGGGCATACGGGCTGGGGCAATACGGCCTCTCCACCGCGCGCATGAAGCAGTATTTCGAATGGTATGTCCCGGCGGGCTTCGATCCCAAGCATCCGCTCATCTCTCCGCTCCACGCCAATCTCACGGGACTGCCCGTCACGTTCATGGGCATCGCCGAGTTCGATGTCCTGCGTGACGACTCCCTTCTGCTGACCGGGAGATTGGCGGGGGCCGGCGTGCCGACGGAAGTCCGTTACTACGGCGGCTTGGCACACGGCTACCCGCTCTATGCCCGGACCGTTCCGGCCGCGCGGGACGCCCTTTCGGACGCGGCCGAATTCTTTCGCAGGACGGCGAATGCCGCCTGACGCTGTCCGCGGCTCGGCCGTGGACTGCCATGTGCATGTCTTCGGTTCCAGCCGCGACGTGCCGGCGCCGCGCGTTCCGCATCCGGAGCGCGCGGCGGCGCTGAAAGATGTCACGGCGCTCGGCGCGGCGCTCGGGTTCCGGCGTTATGTGCTGACGCAGCC
Organism: Dongia sedimenti; assembly: GCA_030715195.1. Lineage (GTDB taxonomy): Bacteria > Pseudomonadota > Alphaproteobacteria > Dongiales > Dongiaceae > Dongia > Dongia sedimenti. The sequence continues at coordinate 32,427 of JAUYVI010000009.1, read as the reverse complement.
GAGCTTCCTCGGATTCGACAACAGCCACATGCTGGCCACCGTAGCCACGAACCCCGATTCAATGCGCGCCGTCGCCTGGCTTCCGCCATCGACCGATCCCGGGGATCTGGTCGCGCTCGCGGCGTCCGGCGTTGTCGGCCTCCGCTTCCCCCTCAAATATGCGAGCGAATTGCCGGATTGGGACGCCTATGCAGCGCTGTTCGCAGCGGCGGCGGCGCGCGGCATCCATGTCGAGCTCGGCCTCGCAGGCGTCGCGCTCATCGCGGCCGCGCGCAAGGTGCTGGCCGGCGGCGCGAGCGTCGTGGTCGCCCATCTCGGCATGTTCGATGCCGCGGTCGGCCCGGACAAGGATCCCGCCTTCGCCGCCCTGCTGGAACTGGCGGCGACCCGCAAGGTCTGGGTGAAACTTTCGGCGCCCTACCGGGCCCCACGGCCGTTCGCCGACCGCGCCTGCGCCCAACTGCTCGGGGCCTTCGGACCGGACCGTGCGGTGTGGGGATCCGATTGGCCGCATGTAGCCCAGCAGCTCGACCGCCGGACGACCTATCCGGCATCGCTGGATTGGCTGCGCGACCGCGTACCCGATGCACGCATCCTGCGGCAGATCCTCGTCGCTTCGCCGGCAGCACTCTACGGATTCACATGACAACACGGATCGTTATCGTCGGTGCCGTCGGCGGATATTTCGGCGCGTACCTCACCCGCGCCGGTCACGCCGTGACCCTGGTGGACGGCTGGCCGGACCACGTGGAAGCGATGCGCCGCGACGGATTGCAGATCTCCGGCGTGACGCCCGCGGAAGCCTTCTCGGTGCGGGTCGATGCAGTGCACCTCAACGACGTCCAGGCCTTCGCGCGGCAGCAAACGATCGATATCGCGATCATCGCGGTCAAAGCCTACGACACCGAATGGGCGACGGCGCTGATCCGGCCGTATCTGGCGCCATCGGGCTATATCGTCTCACTGCAGAACGGTATCAACGAGGATCGGATCGCCGCGATCGTCGGCTGGGGCAAGGCGGTCGGATGCATCGTTGCGCAGTTCGCGAGCGAGCTCCACGCGCCAGGCCGTATCCGCCGGAATTACCCCCGCGGCGACGCCAACACCGTGATCTATCGCACCGGCGAGGCCAGCGGTCGCATGACGGAACGAGTCGAGGCATTCACTGCCCTCGCCGCAGACGTCGATACCGCCCGCGCCACGCCCAATCTCTGGGGCGAGCGCTGGTCGAAGCTCTGCGTCAACGGCATGCGCAACGCGCTCTCGGCCGCCAGCGGGTTGGCCGGCAACGAGATCAACCGAGTCCGGAAGATCCGCCGCTTCGGTATCAGGCTCGGCGGCGAAGCGGTCCGCATCGGCCAGGCGCTGGGTTATCCGCTCGAGCGCATCTACGGCCTCGTCCCTGAACGGCTCGCACGCGCCGCCGAGGGTGATACCCCCGCGCTTGCCGAGATCGAGGACTCCCTGATGGCCGCGGCCAACCGGTCGGGCCGCAGCGACTTGCAGCGGCCCTCCATGGGACAGGACATCCTCAAAGGCCGCCGCACGGAAGTTGACTTCATCAACGGCCTGATCGTGGCCAGCGGGCGCGAGGCTGGGTTGCCGGTCGAGGCGCACGAGACAGTCACCCGTCTGGTCCAACGCATCGAGCGTGGCGAGATCCGGCCCTCCCCCGATCATTTTCCCCAAGCCTGAATGGAACGAAGGTCGCCATGAGCAACGCAATGCAAAGCCATCACGCCAGAGACATCGTCTCGCGGCGGCTGGCCGGTATCAACCCGAGCGAGACCGTCGCCGCGGCCGCCCGGATGTCCGCCATGAAGGCAGCGGGGCGGGACGTCATCGCCCTCACCTCCGGCTCGCCGGACTTCGATACCCCCGAACACGTCAGGCAGGCGGCAACGCTCGCCATCGAACGCGGCGAGACGCGCTACACCGACGTCAAGGGAACGGCGGAGCTGCGCCGGGCGATCGCGGCGAAGTTCGAGCGCGATTCCGGAATCCGCTACGAGCTGGATGAGATCATGGCCTCGACCGGTGCCAAGCAGGTCATCTACAATGCGATGCTCGCGACCATCAATCCCGGGGACGAGGCGATCATCCCGGCACCCTGCTGGGTCTCCTACCCGGATATCGTGGGCCTGGCCGAGGGCAAGCCGGTGATCGTGCCCTGCAAGGCCGAGAGCGGCTTCAAGCTCCAGGCCGCCCAGCTCGAGGTGGCGATCACGCCGAAGACTCGCTGGCTGATCCTGAATAATCCCTGCAACCCGACCGGCGCGGTCTACACCAAGAGCGACTTGCGGCCGCTCTGCGACGTGCTGCTGCGCCATCCGGATATTCTCATCCTCTGCGACGACATCTACGAGAAGATCGTTTACGGCACGGCGAAGCCCGCAACGATCGTCGAGGTCGAGCCGAAGCTCAAGGATCGCACGGTGACGGTGAACGGCTGCAGCAAGGCCTATGCCATGACCGGATGGCGCCTCGGATTCTGCGGTGCGCCCCGCGAGCTCATCACCGAGATGACGAAGCTCCAGGGCCAGTCCACCTCTCCGGCCTCCAGCATCGGCCAAGCCGCGGCACTCGCCGCGCTGACCGGTCCGCAGGACGTCGTCACCATGATGGCACAGAGCTACAAGGAAAGGCGCGACCTCGCGCTCGACATCCTGCGCAACGCCCCCGGCCTCGACTGCCGGGTACCCGACGGCGCCTTCTATCTCTTCCCCTCCGTCCGTGCCTGCTTCGGCCGCACCAGCGGCAAGGGCCGCCAGATAGAGGATGACATCGGCCTCGCGGCGGCCCTTGCGGAAGAGGAAGGTGTTGGCGTCGTCTGCGGAACCGCCTTCCTGTCTCCCGGCCATGTGCGGATGAGCTACGTCATCGATCGGGAGTCGCTGCAGGAGGCCTGCCGGCGAATGGTCCGGTTCTTCGAGCGAATGACTCCGCGAATCTAGACCGCGCCTGGCGAGGCGATTTTTCTTATAGCTCGCGCACGGGTGGCTGCAGCAGGTCCTCGTCCCGATCGCCGCTCGCCGTGCCGAGCACGAACAGGCAGTCGCCGATCTTGGTCCGGGCGGGTGCCCGCCGGTTGAGGACCGTGCCGCCGCTCTTGAACGCGACGATCTCGGGCGCGCGCCACGGCGTCTCGGTGAAATGGATCGCGCCGGCAGGATCGCCTGGAGCGACGACGTCGCCGAGCCTGACATAGGCTTCGAACAGGCCGGCCGCCGTGGCATAGAGGAAATCCCGGACCGGCTGACGCCGATAGAACTGGGTCTTCGGCGCCGGCTCGGCGGCAGCGTCCGCCTTGAGCACGCCGACATGGCGCAGAAGGCGCGGCAAGCCGCGCTCGGCCGCCCGGAGCGCGTCCACCGAGAACATACCCGCCCCGCCGAGCTCCGTGGACATGTGGCCGACGCCGAGCCGGGCGCAGGATCCGAGCAGCCTTTTGCCGCCTCCGCTCAAGCCCTCGATCACGATGCTGACCGGCATGGCGAAGGCCCGCAGGAAGCCGATCGCCCGCGCCCGGAGCGCGGGGTCGTTCGGCGGCACGAGATGGGCGGCCGGAATGTATTCGGAGGAATAGCCACCCGAATGGAAATCGAAACAGTACTGAACCTCTGGCAGCAGCACGCGATCGATGTAATGGGCGATCACTTGCGTCGGGGTGCCGTCGGCATCGCCCGGAAAGAGACGGTTCATGTTTCCGCCATCGATCGGCGAGACGCGATGTCCGGCGGCGACGGCCGGCGCATTGACCCCCGGCAGGATGATGAGTCGGCCTTGGACCTTATCCGCGGAGAGGCTGCGCAGGAGCTTCATCAGCAGCACCTGGCCCTCATATTCGTCGCCGTGATTGCCGGCCATCAGCAGCACGCTCGGCCCCGCCCCGTTCTTGATGACGGAGATCGGCACCGGGATCCAGCCATAACCGGAATCATTGGTCGAGAACGGCACCCGCAAATAGCCGTGGGTGATTCCATCCCGGCCGAGGTCGACATCCGTCCAGACCGGACTGCTGCTGCCCATGAAAAACTCCCGCTTCTTCGGAGAAGAAGATAGCGGGCGGCGGCGTCAGATCGGCGTTGCGGATCGGATTATGCGATAGCGAAGCGCCATTCGCGCATGCCGGCGACCACCCGGACCTTCGAGAGCCAGGCTGCCGAGGACGCGCGGCAGGAAGCCCTGCACCCAATCCGGCCGGTGGTCGAGAGCATCGTCTTGCACCCGAAGGCCGGCAAAGGGCGCTTCAGCGTCGAACTCACGGGAGATCTGCTGGCAAGCGATGGCGTCCCCAACGGGATTCAGCCCGTCCCCCGTGTCTGGTTTGGCCGCGGTCCAGCGGAACTGGGCCCAGAGAGTCTGGCTGGAAATATAATGGCTTAGCCGTCGAGACGGAACTCCAGCAGGACATCCTCTCCGTTGTGCACCTTCAAGGCGCCGACCACCGCTTCAGTGTCATCGCACCTGAAGCATAAGAATGGGTCCGGTTCCTTGTCATGGTCGCCCCAGAGAACGCGCACCGGCCCCTTGAACAGGACCGAACCAGCCGAGCTTGCCTTCATCGTGTAGGTGCCGGCGCAATCGTTGAGGTCCATTGGCGGGATCGTGGATGCCTTCAGCGTCCCAGCTGCCCGCGTTCCTGGGATCAACAGGCCATCAGCTGCGGCGACGATCTCGAAGCCTCGGCAGTTGAAGGCGAATTTCTTGACCTTGGCCATCCTCAGAGATCCTTGATCGCCTTGATAACGCGGCCGACTGCGAGAGATGCCGCAAAACGATCGGCGTCGGCTTGCGTGTCGGTCGTTCCGGTCTTCGCAAGCTCCATATGCGCGCTGTCAAGAGCGGCCAAAAGGTCGCCTGAGTAGATCTCGCCTTTGTTGATCATGGCCTGGATGAGTGCCCAAAGCACCGCGTCTGTGGCGAGGTGGTTAGCGGCACCGGGCGCAAGCGTCTTCCCGTCCTTGGTCACTACGCCTGAGATCGGATTTGGCATGCTCGCTCCCAATGAAATGCGGCGCCCCCGAGGTTGCTCGTGGCGCCACTTCGCTCTTGGCGCCGGGCGGCACGATCGTCTAGCGACCGCGAGGCCCGGGACCGCCGGATGGGGTGAGCAAGCAAGCTAGACTTGCCGACCAGATCCAGGTGAGGATTTATGGTCGCAGAACCGGCCGATTCGCTGCAACGCAAAATCGCAGGAGATCGAGAGATGAGCGGACAGTCTGATATCGATGTTGCCATCGACGTTTTCCACAGTCTTCGGCATTTTCGCCAGCACTATGCCTCCTCGGAAGCGTACCATTGGCACGTTGAAGAGCTTGCCAAGACCTTGACCAATGGGCACGCGACCAACGACTTCCGGCGCGGACTGGCTGAGTTGATTCGGAAAATCTGACAGAGGAGCGCAACACGGTGGCATTCCCAATGGAAGGTGGGCGCGTTTACGTTTGTCACCACCTCATGAAGCGCGCGGGGAAGTGGGCACATTTCCAAACCGACCTCACGCTGATAGACGGACGTCCGCACCTCATTCTGGAGTGGAAGAGAGCGCCAAATGGGCGAGATGAAGTGCCGTCAATCACATACCCAGTGGACCCAGCCGAGTTGCATCCGCTTCCCGGCTGGAAGGGTGTTGACTGCATGCTGGAAGGTCAGGGCTTTGAGGACCCGACCCCATTTAACTAGGCAGCGGAATCGACGCAGAGATCGAATGTCACCGCAGGCGAAATAACGTGCTGCCTACCTGCCCCATTCCGCCCACCATGCGCGTCGCCGAGCTCGGCCAGGACGACGTCTACACCGAGTGCCCGGACTGTGGCCGGCGGTTTTTCCATCTCGGCTACAACGTGCTCCTCAGGGCGGGACCAGATGCCCTGGTCGCCGATTACGTCGCGCGGCACGTTTGCCAGGTTTGCAGCCGGCCCGGCCGCCCGGTGCGCGCCAGAGGCTGGATTCAACCGCATGTGCGGTCCGGCGCCGAGGGGTACCGTCAGCGGCGGCAGGACGACTTGATCACCTTCTAGATCAGCTTGGCAGACCTGGGATGTCCTGCGGCGGCCCGTTCTCAAGCAGGCTCTCAGCGGCGCGGCGGATCGCCTCCCAGACGGCTTCGCCCTCGGCGTCATCGGCCGCGGCGAGTTCGTCCGCTCGGCGCCGGCATTCCTGGGGCGCGAAGATCCCGTGCTGGTCCACCATCAGCTTGGATGAGCGCGAGATATCGATCGGTTCCATCCCGTTATGGTAGCATGATGTCGGGGATGAGTCGGGGGAGCAGGAGCATGCGAGCCGCTTGGAGGCCAGGAGCACGACCGCGTACAACTGGCCAGTTCCAGTAATTTCACCGTGAAGTATCTATCTCAACGCCGCCGCCGGCGACTCAGGCGCCATGCCAAGTCTAGTTGGGACCGCCGGGTTTCTGAGCGCCGCAGGCGCAAAGCCCGTAGGATTTCCGAGATAACGGGCAGGACGAGAAAGCGGCGCGGCGCGGCTCCTCGTCGGCAGCAACGCCTGATCGCTCCGAAGGACTTTAGCTTGTCGCGAAATTACGAGGACGTGATGACGATGATCGACGCCATGCGCTCAATCGCGGTCCTCGAGCACGGCTCGGTTTATGTCGATCTCAACGAGATTGCGTTCATCTCGCCAGCCGCGACGCTGCTCTTAGTGGCTGAACTCGATCGCTGGCGGCGCCTCAAGAACATCAAGCTGCGGCCGCGAGACATAGAGACGATGCATGACCAGGTCCTCTACTCGCTGGCAAGCATGGGGTTCTTCAACATCCTCGGAACGCACAATCTGCCGCCGTTCACCACAGACCCCGGTGCGCCACAGCCAATCCGGTTCTGCTCCGGCAACCAGAGCGACTTAAAGAAGGCAAGTGACGTCTCGGCTGAGCTCCAGCGCATCGCCGGGGCCTCACTCGGTCAAGAGGAGCTACTGCTGAATGACGCGATCGCGGAGGCCATGACCAACTCGGTCCAACACGCCTATCCCTCGAGCTTGATCGACGGGCTGCCCGTGCTTAAGGGGGAATGGTGGGCGACAGGTTCCTATGACCAGACCCGGCACCGCCTGACCGTACTCGTCTACGACCAAGGTATCGGTATCCCAGCAACGCTGCCGAGCTCGAAGCATTGGGACCGAATAACCAAGCGAATTCCAGGGTATAAGGAACTCTGGCCCGAGGATGCGCGTTTGATTGAGGCCGCCATCGAAGAGGGGCGGTCGTCGAAGCTGACTGAGGGCCGTGGCCTTGGCCTCGCCGAGATCGCCGACCTGGTTTATAACAGTGACGGCGGTCACTTACGCATCATCAGCGGCCGGGGCGAAGTCCGGATCCAGCCTGGTGTCAAAACAGTGTTGCAAAATCATCAACGTCCTTTAGGTGGTACGCTGGTGGAAATTGCCTTAACCCTATCTTAAATGTGTCGAGCGGAGTGTGGGACGGTCATGGTGGAGGAGGCAATGATGATCGACGTTGCCACGGCGTTCTCGCCGTATCCTGCCGGCCGATTCCGGACCGACGGGCCATTCAGCGGAGAAGAATTCCGGGAGAAAACACTCGTGCCGGCGCTAGCTCAGGGCGGGCCTGTCGTCGTCAGGCTGGCGGGCACAAAGGGCTATGGATCCTCGTTCCTCGAGGAAGCTTTCGGTGGCCTAGTACGGCACGGTCACTTCACGGCAGATGAGCTTCACCGTCGTCTCTCGATCGAGGCCGGCGCCCCCGAGTATGAGATCTACAAGCGTCGGGTCGATGAGTACATTCGGCGCGCGACCTTCGGATCCGATCGCGCAAAGGCGCGCGCCTGACCCTATGGACCTCTGGTCCATTCTCCCTCCAACGATTATCTCCACCGCCATCAGTACTTTGACGGCGCTTCACGCGGTGCGTCGGACCGAATGGTCGATGCGTGTCGATGAGGTCGCGAAGGATCTGAGGCAGATTAGCGACGATGCTCGAAAATACTGGTCCACAGAACTCTCCGCTGCAGAGCTCGTGCCGCTCTCGATCGCGATCAACACCAAGTTCTTAGACGTGAGTCGCCAGCTTGGGATGCTCGAAAAGACACCAGGACGAGCATTTGCGAGGCAGCAGGTTTCAGTGCTGCTGGATCAAGTTCTAGATGAAGCGACGGGGGCTGACTTCGAAAGCCCGAACCGCGTCATCGATCCACAGAGAGCGACAAACGCAGCGGCCCTTGCAGATGAGTTGAGAATGACATTGCTGGACTGCCGCCGTCTATCGCTCAGATGGTGGCCTCGCTAGCGCTTCTTCGCCGCCTCCTCCTTCCTTCTTCACCGCCCTCGTCTGGCGGCGGCGGCGCGCATCGGCCCGGAATTGCGACCGTAAGAACCGACATAATGTCGGCTGCGACCGAGCTCAGTGCTGTCGTGGCGGTGCCGCAGGCGCGGTGCTCTCCCCGAAGATCTCGTCTAGGTCCCGCTCCGCTTGCTCGCTGGTCACCACCTCATGCCTGACCGGCCCGCCATCGGCGCCCGTCAGGCGCACCTTGTTGGAATAGGCGTCGCCGCATTCCTTGGCAGCCTGCTCCATGAGTTCTGCCGCGAGCTTGGCGTTGCCCCTGTCGATTGCGTTCCTGGTCAGTCGGTCAAGTTGCTGCAGGCGGTAGGACTTATTGGCGATCGGGATGGAGCCGACCTCTTCCAAGAACCGCTTGCGTGTGGCGGCGTGGAGCTCGAGCCAGCGGGCAGCTGGCGGCCGGGCCGCATCCGGATCGTAGCCGTAGACCTGGCGGCGATCGATTTCGACGCCGAACCGCTCCTTCACAACGAGCGCGATGGCGCTGGGCGTCTCGAAACAGGCCAACTCCTTGACGATAAAGGCTCGAATGTCATCCGATAGCTTGCTCATATGTTGGGTTCCGTCGTGATCTGGTCGGGATTGCGGGATTGTCGGGCACGCCAGCGCTGATAGCCGGCCCGGAGTGCCGTGAGGGTCCTCGCCATCCCCTCCGGTGTCTTGGGTCCCGTAGATCGCCCGCCGTGCAGCTTGCAGCGCTTCTTGCCGGGCTCCGGCCGGCAGTAGCAGGAATCGCCGCTCCTGGTCTTGGCGCCGCACCGGCCGTGCTGCGGGTCTTTGATGACTTGGATGCGCTCGGCGGCGCGCGCCATCTCTCGCATGCCACTGAGCATGATCCCAGCCGCTCCAGGGAACAGCCAGGTTCGCATCTCGTGTTCGGTCATGCCTCTGAACTTGGCTTCCACCCGCGATGCGATCTGGTTGCCAAGCTCGCGCCGGACGAGATCGAGCTCGCCATCAGCCATCAGGATCAGCTCCCTGACGCGATCGGCGAGTGGTAACTGGCGCCTTGAGCCCATGACGCGCGCGAGGGGCTTGGTTTCGGGTCGTTGGGCTAAGACGTCACGAAAGGATGGGGTCGTAGATCGGATGATCGCCAGCTCCAAGTTCGCCGTATTCGCGCTGCTGTTCGCGGCCGGGTCGGCGTGCGCTCAGGAAGAGGACCCGCACTTTGATCGTGTGGTCCGCCCTTGGATGGAGAAGTTCGTCGACTGTGAAAAGGCGCAGTTGGTCACGGTCGCGAACACGGACGTTTCGCTAAACGAGGCAGCAAACGCTGCGTTCTCTGCGTGCAAGGAAGAGCGCCGGCTGCTCACCAACGTCTATCAGCGCCCGCCGTACAGCCTTGGCACTGAGGACGCCGAGGGTATCGTGCAAGAGCTGGTCGATGAACTGCGGCCCTTGGTCGAAAAGGACATCCGGCATTTGCGCGGCCAATAATCTAATGGATATTTCATCGCCGGACTGAAGTGATCTAGGTGCCGTGACGCAGTTAGTGGGCGATGTCGTCGGATGTTCGAGACGACCTAGCAGGTGCTTAGGAGCGAATTGCAGTTGCTCCGGCTGCCTCCGAATACGCTATCCCCCAAATTGCTTCCGTAACCGCCATCTCCGTTCCCGTAATTGCCACCACCGAAACTGCTATCTGGATTCCGCGTCCCGACCGCGCCGGTATACGGGTTGACGTTCCCGCGCGTTGTCCAGTTGTTCGAGGAATCGCCGTCAGGTGCCGACCGGTAATGTGGTTGCACGTAGGTCCCGTTGCTACGGTAGTAGCCATCGACGTAGACGTCTTGAGCCGTAGCGGTGGCGACCATCATCAGAAGCGCGAAAAGCGCCAGCAAGATTTTCATCTGTCCCTCCCCTGCTTTCCGAGAGAGCCTATCCCTGCGCACAATCTCGAGTCTAGGTTGTTTCAACCGTTAACATATATGACTCGCTTGACTCCAACCTGTGGTTGACCGCAGCTTTCGGCTGGGCAATCTACTCTTACGTCGAGTGTGCTCTAGAAGCCAATGCAGGCATCGATTGCGACGGGGGAACGTATGCGGTCCGTGGTCCTAGCCCTCACAATCCTCTTTGCCGGTAGCGCCACTGCGCAGGAGCGCAGCGACCTCATGCCGGAGCCCAACAGCCTCTTCGTCCGGTTTGTCGATACGGGCGGTGGCTTGGCCACTATCACGGTCGCCACCGGCAACTCGACCAACACCCGCGAGGTCATGGTCTTCGATGCCGGCCACTGGAACGCCGACAACATCATGATCTCCGAACTAAACCACTACGTCGGCCAGCGTCACGCGATCGATGTTATGGTGATCAGCCATGCGGATTCCGACCATCTCGGCACAGCAGACTCAATTCTGGAATATTGGAGAGTCAAGAAGGCGGTCCGCAACGGCTGGATTCGCGAAAACGTGAACACGTTCACGACATACATCGAGCATCTTGAAGCGTCGGTAGATCAGAACGGCACAGAAGACCACGTCATGGGCGACGGTTCGCCCGCAATCGGCGAGACTTGGAATCTCGGAGACGCGCGTCTTACGTTTCTATCCGGATTTAAAGAGCTGCCTGAAGACTGGGACGTGGGCGTGCCTCCGAGCAACTCGAGGTTCACATCCAAGGCGCTCAATTCCGCAAGTGTCGTGGCGCGTTTGGACTATGCCGGTCGCTCCATCCTCTTTACGGGCGATGCGGTTGGGCGTCTCGACGGGCGCCCTGGCGATCAGTTGCTCGCTACGGAGAAATTTCTTGTCGAGAATGACGACGGCGATCGACGCCTCAGGGCTGACATTCTTCAAGCACCGCATCACGGCGCTGACAATGCGAGTTCCAGCCCATTCATCGGTGCAGTTCAGCCTGAGTTTGTGATTTTTCCAGCGGGGCACGATCACGGACACCCAAAAGCAGCGACATACCAACGCTTCGTGGATGCTGGTATCGATCCAGAGAAGATGTTCCGGACAGATGTTGGTGATCCTACCGACGAGCTCGAACAGCCCGGGGAATGGCAGGACGATTGCACTGACCGAATGGGAGACGACGGCATCAGCATTCTGATCAAGTCGGACGGTAGCATTGCAATCGAGCAAGATCCCGTCGCCAACGAAAACGATGGCTGCTGATCGCGGGCTTGGCGCAATACCTCCAGACCTCCGGCACGTCGGGGGTCACTAGCGGGCCGCTATGGCGAACATTCCCGGCTTTGACGGCATCCCAGGCCCTCCGGTGACCATAAGGGCTGCGCAGTACGTGCGCATGTCTACGGAACACCAGAAATACTCGACCGAAAACCAAGCCATCGCCATCCAAGCATACGCGGAGCGCCGCGGAATATCGATCATCCGAACCTATGCGGATGAAGGAAAGAGTGGCCTTAGCTTCGCTCGCCGCCACGGCCTCAAACAGCTTATCGACGATGTCCGGCAAGGACGCGCCGACTATGCTGCAGTGTTGGTCTACGATGTCAGTCGGTGGGGTCGCTTTCAGGACGCCGACGAGAGCGCCCATTACGAGTTCATCTGCAAAGAAGCGGGAATTTCAGTCCACTATTGCGCGGAGCCGTTCGAGAACGATGGAAGCCTTGTCGCGACCATCCTGAAGAATATGAAGCGAGCCATGGCCGGCGAGTACAGCCGCGAGCTGTCAACCAAGGTCTTCGTGGGACATTGCAAGCTTGCGAGCCTCGGCTTTCGCCAAGGAGGAATAGCCGGCTATGGCCTGCGCAGGCAGCTGATCGATGAACAGGGGCGGCCAAAAGGCCTGATTGAGTTCGGCCAGAGAAAGAGCCTTCAGACTGATCGGGTCGTTCTCGTTCCGGGCCCCCCTGAGGAAATCGAAGTCGTTAAGCGGATCTATGACCTCTATGCCAATGATGGCCAATCCGCACTTGGAATTGCAAAGCTTCTTAACGCCGAAGGAAGATCAAATCACTTTGGTCGGCCGTGGAGGTACGATCTAGTTCGCGCCATCCTGACGAGCGAGAAATACGCGGGTACGTATATCTACAATCAAGTGTCCATGAAGCTTGGGCTCAAGCGCTGCATCAATACGCCCGAAATGTTTGTCAGGGCAGAAAATGCTTTCGTGCCCCTTGTTGACCCAGAGCAGTTTCACGCTGTCCAGGCGGAGAGACAACGCCGTCTGATACGCATCAGCGACGCCGAGATGCTTGAGAAACTTCGCTCCCTGCATTCACGGACGAGGCAAATATCGGCGTTGGCCATCAACAATGCGGGTGGAATGCCATCCAGCAACGCATACAAGATTAGGTTCGGGTCTTTATCTCGGGCTTACGATCTGGCATGCCTAGGGCCGAGGCGGGGCGCCAAGTCCGTGGAGATTGGCCGCCTACTGCGAAACGTGCGGCTTGAACTTGTTGAAAGGGTCAAGGCGACTATTATCCACGCGGGTGGCGCTGCTTCTCGCGGTGCCTCTACTCATCTGTTGCAGGTAAACGATAACTTGTCCGTATCCATTGCCATAGCGCGATGCCAGCCACGTTATCGTAGATGGCAAGTCTGTTTCGACCGCCGAGGCCGGCCAGATTTCACGGTAGCCGCGCGCATGGATGAGGCGAATAGGGCGTGCGTCGACTACTACATCTTCCCGCATGCCACCTTTGGGTTGCCTAGGGCGCTCCAATTCTACTCTGGGAAAAGCAGGAAGTGGAGCCGATACCGGTACGACTCTCTTGAGAGCCTTCTCCCTATCGTTGGCGCGGCCCGTCTCGATCTCAAGAGGGCCAGTTGGGGAGCGTAGGCATAAGCCTCGCGCCGCCTCGCCATGGGGGCTATGTTCCGTCCTACACTCAATGCCGTAAGGGTCCCGATATGATCACCGGTACTTGCCATTGCGGTGCAGTGAAAGTCACGCTATCAACAAGGCGATCGGCAAGGAGATGCAGGCCTATACGGACTGCATCAAAGCGCACGCGATTGACCTAAGCCGGTCAACCGAAACCGCCGACGTTATCGCCGAGCGAGCAATCGATGCCTGTCAGGACCAGCGGCATGCCGTCTGGCTAAAAATGCAAGAACCACCCCTGAACGCGACTCCCGGAGACGCGACGGCAGCCATCCTGCAGACCAACGATGGGCTGCAGCCGCTAGTCCTCGAGACCATCAGAAAATCCCGCGGAACCTAGGGTTTGAAGCTTAGACAAGGTCAACTCGGCAGTCCTGGTATGTCCTGCGGTGGCCCGTTCTCTAGCAGCTCCGCCGCGGCGAGCCTTATCGCCTCCCAGACGGCTTGAGCATCGGTGTCACCTGCGGCGGCGAACTCGTCGGCGCGCCGCCGGCATTCCTGCGGCGCAAAGATCCCATGCTGATCCACGATCAGCTTTGCGGTGCGCCAGATATCGTTCGGGTCCATCCGTCATGCTACCATGCGTCTATTAGAGCGGGGGATAACTATGATCATTCGATTTTCCTTGAGCGTAGCGCTGCTGGCCGCATCGCAAGGCTGCGCAAGCGCCCAAGACGAGGATCCGAACTTCAAACGGGTGGTTGAACCTTGGATTGACGCCTTCGCCGACTGCCTTAAGGAGCACGTTCCAGCGCAGGCTAAGACTGGGTTGTCTGCGAACGACGCGACCGACGCGACATTTGCGGCCTGTGAGGACGAGCGCGAACGGCTTGAGCACGTCTATCTACGTCCGCCGTACGGCGAGACGCCTGAATCAGCGAAGGCAATCGTCCAGCAGGCCGTCGATACCTTGCGTCCGCTGGTTTTGGCCGACATCGAACATCTCCGGGACTAATGCATGCGCACCCTAAATAGCGACGAGAATCGCCCCTCGACTTCTTCGCGGGCATTGCCGCGGCGGAAGTCCGTCCGCAAGCTCAAGAAAGGCGAAATCGAGACCGGCCCCTATCCTTTCCTGAGAACTGAGCCGAACCTCGAGGTTGATCCCCTGCCCGACCAACCGCGAGCCGTGTCGATCGAGCCGGTGATCTGAGACAGCAAGATCATCGGCGACTTTCCGGGGCCGTCGGCAAAGCCTTCGAGCGCTGCGCGCCGGTCCTCGAAGGCCACCTCCGACCTTACGTCGGCGCGCTCACCAATTGGCCAAGAATGAGGGAGGGGCATGGGAGCTCGTGTATGCCGCCCCTGAAATCAGCGATCCCGGCTAACGCAACCGATAAGAAGCCAAGACCTCGGAACAGGAACCGGCGCGCAGATAGAAACCTGTTTGCGTGTTTAGGTCACGCTCAAGATAGTAAGGCGTTGGCCTGACGCGTATTGGCACTGCGTATGGACCGATACACGTCCCCTAAGCGCGATATGCAGACCTGTCCGCTGCAAGCTCGGACAAGACGATACGACCGGATGTTCCGCGCGTGCCTGGGGCCTTTCATTGTAGGCACTGAAGGCCAAATGAGGCGTCGTCCGAAGGGTGGTTCTCATAGTTAGCCGTTGCTGCACCGCCTTGGATCACAACCAGTGAAGACATCATTCCGGTCTATGGCTTCAGTAACGACTCAGCTCCAGCTTGCTGCAATGACGGGCTGCAGGACTTGGGCCTGACCGGCGTCGAGGGTCGTCTGACCGACTGGAGGAACCGAGAAGGCGGCCATAGCGGCGACCAGGGCTTCGACGTTGGCCGCGATCAGGGTGTGCCCGGAGGCGTCTTTAATGATGGCGAGTTGGTTCTGGGCACCGGCGTACCAGTTAGAGATCTTGGCGCCGTCGGCTGTGCCGATGACGGAGATCTCCAGGTCGTTGCCGTTGCGCTTGAACCAGAGCTGGCTCTCGTCGATGCTGGCGCCGAACTGTAAGGTGTCGGCGAGCGTGTCGGAGTGGGCGTTGCCGATGGTGTCGTAGCCTTCGCCGCGGCCGATCTGATAGATGTCGGATCCGGCGCTGCCGGTGAGCAAATCATTGCCAGCACCGCCGACCAGGACGTCGTTGCCGGCGCCGCCATCGAGATTGTCATCGCCTGAACTGCCATAGAGAGCGTTGGAACCGGCGTCGCCAGTGAGCGTGTCGTTGAAAGCCGATCCGACCAGGTTTTCGACCGTGTTGAAGGTGTCATTGAGCGCATCACCGTAGGAACCGGCAATCTTGGTCATGTCGGCGATGACATAGTCGGTGGCATTGGCATATGTCACGGTGTCGGATCCGCCGTTTCCGGTGAAGCTGTCGGCGCCGGCGCCACCGTCGAAGATGTCATTTAGTGCGCCGCCGACGAGGGTGTTGGCGAGTTCGTTGCCGATCATCGTCATGCCCTGGCCGTTGGCGGTGATGGTACCCGCGGACACGCCGGCCGCGATTTTCACCGTTTCCACATAGTTGGCGACGGTGTAGGCCGAGCCCGCGAAGCGGACCTCGACCGTGTCATTGCCTTCGCCGCCAAGCTCGGTCACGACATCGCCCGCGTTGCGCAGAATGTAAGTGTCGTCACCGGCCTTGCCGACGAGGGTGTCATTGGCCGCAACGCCTTCGACGCCGCCGTCCAACGTGTTGTTGCTGGTGGTGCCATTGATGGAGTTGGCAAGGTCGTTGCCGGTACCGACGAGCGCCCCGGCGATCAAGGTCAGGTTTTCGACGTTCGCGGAGAGGGTGTAGCCGCTCGCCGAGGCGAAGACTGCATCAACGCCGCCGGCGCCCGCTTCGACGACGGTATCGCCGAGGCTGTCGATGTAATAGGTGTCCGCGGCGGTGCCGCCGGTCAGGAGATCATCACCCTGCCCACCGTCCAGGATCGAGCTGGAAGCGGCAAAGCCATAAAGCTTGTCGTTGTAGGCGGAGCCCTTGAGGCCTTGGAGGTTGAGATAGGTATCGCCCAACGCGTCGCCGGTATTGAGGGAGGTGTTGGCGAAGCTTGCGATGACGCCGTCATAGCCGCCGCCGGCCTGCTTGCCAGCCGTTTCGTAGGAAGCAAAGTTCTGGCCCGATCCCCCGTTGAGGGCGTCAGCGCCGGCGCCCCCGATCAGCACGTCGTTGGAGATATTGCCGTTGATGCTGTTGTTGAGCTCGTTGCCGTAGACCGTGCTGCCGGTAGAGGCGGCGGCGATTGTTCCGGCGGCGACGCCGGCCGCGATCTTCACCGTCTCGATGTAGTTGGTGGCCGTGTAGGTCGTGCCGGCGAAACGGATCTCGACCGTATCGTTGGTGCCGCCGGTTGATGTCTCGGTGACTGTGTCGATGTTCCAGAGAACGTATGTGTCGTTGCCGTCACCGCCGGTGAGCGAGTCGACCACGCCATCGGCACCGCCGCCATCGAGACTATTGTCGCCGGTGTTGCCGATGATGACGTTGACGATCGAGCTTCCGGTGCCGTTGATATTGCCGTATCCGTTCAAGGTCAGGTTCTCGATGCCCGCGAGGCCGGCAAGGCTGTATGAGATGCTGGCTTCGACGAGGTCGGTACCGCCGAGGTCGGTGATCACGTCTCCGAGGCTGTCGACGTCGAAGCGGTCGTTGGCAGTGCCGCCATAGAGCTTGTCGTTGCCCCTGCCACCGATCAGGTAGCTCGCGGCGGAGCCGAGGCCCCAGAGCTCGTCGTCGAAGGCGGATCCTTCGAGGCCTTCCACGGTGTTGTAGATGTCGCCAGTGGCTTGTCCGGCCTGGCTACCACCGGTAATACCGCCGAGGGTCGCCTTCACCGCGGCGGAGGCCGTATCGTAGGAGACGACATCAGTCCCGCCGTTGCCGGTAAAGGTATCGGCACCGGTGCCGGAGAGCAGGACTTCACTGCCGGCGCTGCCGACGAGCTTCGAACCAAGGCTGTTGGCATAGGTCTTGATCGTATTGGCGCCCGCGGTGATGGTGGCGCCAGCTCCGGCCGCATCGTCGAGTTTCAGGTACTCGATGTTGGCGGCACCGGTGATGCCGGAGACCATGGCGATCATAGTATCGTTGCCGGCCGATGCGGCTTCACTGATTGCGTCGAGGGCGCTTCGGACATAGTAAGTGTCGTTGCCTGCGCCGCCGGCCAGCGTGTCGGCCACGCTATCGAGGCCTCCGTCTAGGGTGTTGTCGGTGGCGTCTCCGGTGATGGTGTTGGTGAGGCCGTTGCCGGTCGCGGAGCCATTGTTGGCGCCGATCAGGGTCAGATTCTCGACGTTAGCGGTTAGGGTGTAGGCCGCGAGCGTAGACCTCACGGTGTCAGCAGTGCCTTCGCCGACGGCTTCGGTTACGATGTCGTTGACGTTGTCGACGTAGTAGGTGTCGTCGCCGGCATTGCCGATCATGATATCGTTGCCAGTGCCGCCGTCGAGGATGTCGTTGCCGCTATACCCGTACAGGGTGTTGGCTCCACTATCGCCGGTGAGCGTGTCGGCATAGGCGGTGCCGAGCAGATGCTCGATCGAGATCAGCTTGTCGCCGGCGGCATAGCCGCCGGAAGCCATGCCGGTCGCGAGATTGATGGCAACCGCCGCGGTTGAGGATGAGTAGTCGACGTAGTCTGCGCCGCCCTTGCCATCAATGATATCGACGCCGGCTCCGGCGAAGAAATTGTTGTAGTCGGTGTCGTTGCCGATGAGCGTGCCGCCGGCGGCGTTGGCCCAGAGGGTCATGTTGGCGAGGCCGTCGGCGATCTTGGCGATCTCGACATTGCTGTCGACCTTGTAGCCCGAGGCATAGACGATGGCGGTGTCGGTGCCGGAGGAAGCCGCTTCGGTGACGACGTCATTCAGGGTACGGATGAGATAGGTGTCGTTGCCGAGGCCGCCCAGGAGCGTATCGACCGCGGCATCCACACCGCCATCCAGGGTGTCATTGCCGGCATTGCCGGTGATGACGTTGGCCAGGGTGTTGCCCGTCAGGGTGAGGCCTGCCGCGCCGTTTGCGGTCAGGTTCTCGATCATCGCGTAGCCGGCGAGGCTCAGCGAGTTCCAGGTTTCGATCACGTCGGTGCCGCCGAGGTCGGTGATGACGTCGCCGGCGCTGTCGATGTCGTAGCGGTCGTTGCCGGTGCCGCCATGTAGCGTGTCATTGCCCTTGCCGCCGATCAGGTAGCTGGCGGCGGAGCCGAGGCCCCAGAGCTCGTCATCAAAGTTCGATCCTGCCAAGCCCTCCATTGTGTTGTAGGTGTCGCCGACGGCTTCACCCGCCTGTACCCCACCGGCAATGCCGCCAAGCGTTGCTTTGACCGCCGTCGCGGCCGTGGCATAGTTCGCGACGTCGCTGCCGCCGTTGCCAGTGAAGGTGTCTGCGCCCGCGCCGGAGAAGAGCATCTCGCTGCCAGCGCCGCCGACGAGATTAGAGCCCAGGCTGTTGGCGTAGATGCCGATCGAGTAGCCGCTCGCGGTGATGGTCGCATTGGCGCCTGCCGAGTCATCGAGTTTGCCGAACTCGATGTTGGCGGCGACGGTGCCGCCTGAGTAGGTGAATACCTCGGTATCGGTGCCTTCGTTGGCTGCTTCGTAGATGTAGTCGCCAGAATTTCGGACGACATAGATGTCGTTGCCCTTGCCGCCATAGATGGCGTCATTGGTCGTGGCGAAGCTGGTGCCGGCCCCGTCGCCGCCGTCCAGGGTGTTGTTGCCCTCGTTGCCGTAGATTGTGTTGGCGAGGTCGTTGCCCTTGCCGAATGCGTCGGAGTTCCCGGTGAAGGTCAGGTTCTCGATATTGGCCCTGAGCTCGTAAGAGGCAAGGCTGGTCTTGACGGTGTCGGTACCGCCGCCACCCAGCTCGACGATGGTGTCGTCGGCGTCGTCGATCACATAGGTGTTGCTGCCGGAGCCGCCCTTAAGGGTGTCATGGCCTTTGCCGCCGATCAGCGTGTCGTTGCCGCCGACGCCGTCCAGAATGTTGTCGCCGTCATCGCCGGTGAGCGTATCGTCGTAGACGGTGCCGGTCAGGTTCTCGAAGTTCTTGAACTTGTCGCCGTCGGCCGCTGTTCCGGAAGCAGTGCCAGCCTTGAGGTTGACGGTGACGCCGTAGTAATCGGCGGAGTAGTCGAGGGTGTCTATGCCGTCTCCGCCATCCATGATGTCGGCGCCCTGGCCGCCGGCGATGACGTCATTGCCCGCATCGCCGGTGATCGTGTCGTTGTACCCGCCGCCCTGGAGGATATCGTTTCCGATGCCTCCGATGAGCGTGTCATCCCAGGAAGCGCCGATCAGGGTGCTGCCCAGCTTGGAGGCGATGAGGGTACTCGGCGCGTAGTTATAGGCCGTCACGGTGGCGCCCGCGAGGCTATCGTCGACCTTCACGCTCTCGATGTTGGCAATGTTGGTCCAGCCGGAGAATGTGACCGTGACCGTGTCCGCGCCTTCGCCCGCCGCTTCGGTGACTACGTCGCCGGAGCTCCGCAGAATGTAGTTGTCATTACCCTTGCCGCCGATCAGCGTGTCATTGGCCGCGTCGACGCCGCCGTCCAGCGTGTTGTTGCCGTCGGTACCGGTTATCTGATTGGCAGCGGCATTGCCGGTGCCTTTCAGGTCGCCGCCAATCAGCCACAGGTTCTCGATTCCAGACTGGAGTGTCCAGTCGATGTAGGAGAAGACGCGGTCGGCAGCGCCGCCGGCGCTGTCGGAGATTGTGTCTCCCACATTGTCGACAACGAAGGTGTCGTTGCCGGCCGTGCCGATCAGGGTGTCTGCGCCGACGCCGCCGTCGATCGTGGTGACGGTACTGGAAGCGGTGATGGTGTCGTTGAAGGCAGAGCCGCGGACCCATTCAATGCCGGTGTAGACATCGCCTTGCGCATCGCCGCTCGAAAGCGCCGTGTTGGCGGCGTTGATCGTGAGGCCAGCGCTCGCGGTGTCATAGGCCGCGATGTCAACGGTGCCAGAGCCGCCGTTGAGGTTGTCCGCGCCCGCGCCGCCGATCAGCGTGTCGTTAGCGGAACCACCGACCAGGGTGTTGGCGAGCTCGTTGCCGATCAGGATCACCGCCGTGGCGCCGCCGGTGATAGTTCCGGCCGCGATACCCGATGCGATCTTCGCCGTCTCGATATTGGTCGCCACCGTGTAGGCCGTACCGGCGAAGCGGATTTCAATGGTATCGTTGGTGCCGCCTGTCGAAGTCTCGGTCACGATCTCGTTTGCCGAGCGCATGAGATAGGTGTCGTTTCCGTCGCCGCCGATGAGGGTGTCGCCGAGGATGTCGTTGCCGCCATCGATCGTGTTGCTGCCGCCATTGCCAGTGATCGTGTTGGTGCCGGCGTCGCCAGTCGCATTGAGATCGTCGCTGCCGAGCAGCATTAGGTTCTCGATAAACCCGCCGCCGAGCGTGGTGAGGCTGTATGATATGTAAGACTGGACCATGTCGGCAGTGCCGCCGAGATCGGTGATCTGATCGCCGAGATTGTCGACCCGATACACGTCATTCGCAGAGCCGCCGTAGAGCTTGTCGGCACCGGCGCCGCCATCGAGCAGCGCGGTAGCTGCCTTAAAGCCGTAGAGGGTATCGTTGAACGCGGATCCGCCCAGACCTTCGATATTGGCATAGGTGTCACCCACGGCCTCTCCGCTGTTGGCGCCACCCAGGGTCGTGTCGAGAGTCACAGTGATCGCACCCGTCGCATTGGCATAGGATGCGACGTCCCAAGCGCCCGCCCCGCCGTCCAGCGTATCCTTGCCCGCCCCGCTGATCAGGGTGTCGAACCCACCGCCGCCGGTGAGCTTGGAGCCGAGGGTGTTGGCGACGAGCACGCTGCCCACGGCGTTGGCATTGGCCATGGCACCAGCTCCCGCCGCGTCGTCGAGCCTCAGGACTTCGACATTGGCCATGGCGGTGAGGCCGGAGATCTTGGCGACCACGGTATCAGTGCCTTCGCCAGCGGCTTCGGTGATCACGTCGGTGGCGCTGTCGACCACGTAGGTGTCGTCGCCTTTGCCGCCGATCAGGATGTCGTTGCCGGCACCGCCGTCGATCGCGTTGTTGCCGTCATTGCCGCGGATCACGTTGGCAAGCGTGTTGCCGGTGCCGTTGAGATTGCCGGTGCCGGTGAGCGTCAGGTTCTCGACATAGGTGCCGAGCGTGTAATCAATCGAGGCGATGACGGTATCGGTGCCGCCGTCGGGGTCGGTAATCGAGCCGATCGGATCGGCTGCCTTGCCGGAGAGATAGGCCTGGCTCGCCTGGGTCGTGCCGTTCAGGTAGACTGCGTATTGCTGGCCGGGTGCCGTATAGAGCACATCCTTGTCGCCGTCGCCGTCCAGATCGGCGAGCCCTGCGACGGCCCAGCCGGACCAGGTGGGGAGCGCGATCGGAGTCTGGCCGACGCCGCTCTTGATGGTCTGGAGCTGGGCCGTGTTGGCGGTCTGGTTCCACAACAGGACATCCGTCTGTCCGTCGCCATCGAGCTCGGCGGTGCCCATGACGGTGAAGCCCGCGGGTGGGGTATAGGGGCTATTGGCGACTTCGACCACGGTGTCGCCTATGTCGTTGACGTAATAGGTGTCGTTGCCGTCGCCGCCGCTCATGGTGTCGTTGCCGACGCCGCCGGTCATGGTGTCGTTGCCCGCGTAGCCGTTGAGGCTGTCATCGCCCTCGCCGCCGGAGAGGAAATCGTTGCCGGTGTTGCCCGAGAGATTGTCGTTGCCTTCGCCACCGGTGATGATGTCGTTGCCACCGTCGCCGGAGATCACGTCGATGCCAGTGGTGCCTTCGAGGATGTCGTCCTCCTTGTTGCCGGAGGTGAGGCTCAAGGCTTGGCCGATATCGAGCTTGGTCCCGTCGGCAAAGGCGAGGGTCTCAATGCGATCGTTGAGACTGACCCAGTTCTCGACCCGCATCTGGTCCTTCAAGGCCCAGAAATCGGTGTCTGGAAGAGCGTTGTTGCGGAGCGCGATCACGAGGTCGTTGCCTTGGAGCCGCATGGCAAGGTCGTCGAGCGTGATGCCGGTGCCAAAGGCGATGGTATCCTTGCCGGCGTTGTTCTCGACGGTGTGGGTTGCGGTCGTGAGGCGCGGGCCCGTATCGGTGAACTTGACGTTCGCGGTCCCTGATCCGGTGCCCCCGCTGGGTAGTGCGTAGGTATAGTTGTAGCTGTTGTAGTAGTAGTTCGGATCGTAACTGTATGAATCGACGATCTCGGTCACGGTCTGGAGGTCTTCGTCCCGCATCGAATCCCAGCCGTCGCCGCGGGTGAACATGTAAGTGTCGTTGCCCGCGCCGCCTTCGATGCGGTCGTTGCCGGCGCCTCCGGAGAGTGTGTCATTACCGACACCGCCGATGAGTTTCTCCGCCACCGCGGTCGCGGCTCCAATCAGCGTATCGTTGCCGGCGCCGCCGGCGATCCCGGCATACTGAACGGGGCCGGGATTGGTGACAAAGTCGGCGATATTTACAGATTGGCCGTTGGCAAACTGGATGACTTCGACCTGGTCGGCGGTGTCGGTCCAGTTGACGAGCCGGACAACATCCTTCATCTCGCTCGCGTTGGTGACGCCCGGGCTCGTGGTCTTGATGCCGACATAGAGGTCGTTGCCGCGAAGCTCGAAGGCGAGATCGGCGATGGTGAGATTGCCGCGGAGCTTCAAGGTGTCCTGTCCGGCATCCCCATGGGCTTTCTCCGTTAGCACGATGTCGTAGTCGTCGACCTGCATGGAAACCGCGATGGTATAGGGGTCAGTGACCCAGACATCTTGGTGTGTTTTCGCCACCCAGTGACCGCTGGAATAGCTGTAGCTGCTGCTGAGCGTGCGCTTCACGTCCTTGTAGGACGTGTCGAAGGTTCCGCGGTTGTTGTCGATAATCTCGTCGCGGCCGGCGCCGGCGCCGAACATGTAAACGTCGTTGCCGGCGCCGCCGATCAGTGTGTCATCGCCGGGCTTCGTCAAGTCCTTGGCGCCGCCATCGAGTATGTTGTTTTCCAGGGTTCCGACGAGCACATCGTTGAAGGCAGAGCCAGTCAGGTTCTCAATTCCCTCATAGGTATCCCCCGCGGCATCGCCGAACTGGCCGACGCCGCCGGTCTTGTTGAGGCCCGACAGCCCGAAGCGACTCATGTCGGCGGTCACACCGAAGGCTGAATCCTTGTAGCTGACCGTATCGAAGCCAAGGCCACCCTGGAATTTGTCGGCGCCGCCGAAGCCCTGCAGCAGGTCGTCTCCGAGCCCGCCGTTGAGGACGTTCGCGCTGCCATTGCCTGTCAAGGTGTCGTTCCAGGAGGAGCCGGTCAGGTTCTCGATGTTCTTCAACACGTCGCCGTCGGCATCGGTGCCGGAAATCGCCTGAGTGGCGCCGTTCACAGCATCGTCGTTCAGGAACACCGTGACGCCCTTCGTCGCCCCAGCATAGGAAGCTGTGTCGTTGCCCGCGGCGCCGTCGATCGTATCGACGCCCTTACCGCCTTCCAGCACGTTGTCGGCCGTGGAGCCGGTAAGCTTGTCGTCAAAATCCGTGCCGGTCACATTCTCGACGCCGGAGAACCAGTCGTTTTGCTCGTCGCCGACTCCGCCGACGGCGGTCTGGTAGGCGGTGGCGAGGTTGATGGTGACGGCCTTGTCCGAGCCCTGGTAGGAAGCGGTGTCGCTGGTGCCGTAGCCATAGAACACGTCAGCGCCCTTGCCGCCGATGAAGGTCCCGTTGATCTTGGCGTCCGAATAGAACGTGTCGGCGAAGGCCGACCCGATCACGTTCTTGATGTTGTAATAGGTGCCTTGATCCGCGAGATTGACGCTGACTGCTGCGGTCGCATCCGCATAAGAGACCGTGCCGAAGGCGATGCCGTCACGGTTGTCCGACCGGATCGACTGGCCGGACGTCCGGCCAAGCTCGGCGATCGCCACGATCGCATTGGCGCTGCTCAGGGAAGAATAGCTCGCGGTTTCGGCGGCCGTCGGCAGGCGCCCGAACACGTTCAGATAGGCGAAGTTGACATTCTGGGTCCAGCTCACCGAGCCATTGTGAAGGGAGAGGAACTCGCCGCCGCTGATGATGCTGTTGGCAATTGCGGTACGGTCGAGTTGGCCGTTGACGATGTATTGCGCCAGCATGCCCATCTCGTCGCCGCCCATCTCGCGGTCGAGCGCCGTCTTATAGAGCGCGTTCGCGGCCTCGATGTAGCGGTCCCGCGTTTCGACGTCGATCGTGATCTGGCCCGAGGCCGTCAGGTAAGGCGTGCTGACTGTCTTGTTCCATGCGGTCGTGTCGCTGATGTTCCAGCTCCAGGTATCGATCCCATTGGCATCGATCAGATGCGTCACCGTGGCGATCGGCGCACCGGCCACGTTCCGCACCCACTGATAGCTGCCGTTGGATCCGGCAAAGGTCGTGGTCACGTCTTTGAACTTCGCCTCGGCGGCCAGGTTCTTCGATTCCAGCACAAAGCCGTTCGCCGAATGCGTCGAGATCGAGGCGCTGTCGAACCGGCCCGTGTTGTTGTTGTTCTTGATCGACGTGGTCGAGCCGGATCCGTCGCTTTCAGTGACCTGCGTAATCACCTGCTCGTAGATGCCATTGCCGTCGTTATCAATGTACTGATTGACGGTCCGCCCATCGGACGACTGCTCGGTGACGGTCGTCCTCGCCAGCAAGCCGTTCGCATAGCGCACGGAATCGCGCGTCGCGACGGTGCCGTCATCGCGGATTTCGACCTTGCTCGTGCCGGTGAGGTCCGTGAGGTCGACAATGCCGTCGCCGTCGGTGTCGAAGGTCGTCGTGGTCGACAGCTTGTTGGCCGATTCCACGACCGTGGTGATCGAATCGATGACGTCGGCGGAGTCCCAGTCCGTGATCGTCGTGGTGGTTCCGCCGGCAGCGTTGGTCTTGACAGTGGTGACCGTGGAGAAAGCCGGCGCGCCGAACGCGGCGTTGCCCTTGACCCGCGAGGTGGTCGAGCCGTCCTGATTCTGGATCTGCACTTCCGCCCAGTCGATATCTCCGTCCCCGTCCCGGTCGATCAGGATCGATGTGTCTCTGCCGTCGGCGCTGGTGATCTGGCGCTCGGTGCGCAGCAGCGCGCCGGTCTTGCCTTTGAAGGTCTTCTCCGCGGTCTTGGCGCCGTCGGTCGCCGTGGTCGAGGTCGCAACCACCTCGTAGTTCGCGTCGTTGTCCAGGCTGAGCTTGGTCGTTGTGACGAGCCCGTCATCGGAGATGGTCTGCTGGCCGGAATAAAGCAGCGTGCCGTCGGCCTTGGTGCCGGTCGTCGCCCGGAGTTTCGAGCCATCCGCGTTCAAGGTGGTGACGTCCGAGGTCTTCAGCCGCGCGCCGACCGACGCATAGACCGACATGTCGGCATCGATTTTCAACCCGTCATCGGATACCGTCCTCGAGGAGTTCACCAGCACGATCCCCGCGCCGTTGGTTTCCACGACCGTATCGGTCGTGCTGCCGTCGGCGTTGAGGACCGTGGTCAGGGTCTGCAAATCGACCGTTTTGTCGTCCGCATCCTTGTATTCGAGGGTCTTCTGCAGGCCATTGGCGGTGGCGCCGGAGATCTTGGTGCCGATCTTGACACCAAGGAAGTTATAGCTCTGGGTCGTGTCCACCGTGCGGCCATCGGCGTTCACGACGACGTCCTCCACCTGGGCCTTGCGCCCACCGATGAAGGTCGTCGCCGCAACATGGTTCTTGTCGGCGTCGGTGGTCGTCGTCTGGCGCAGCAGCTCGGTGCCATCTTTGGCGACAATGACCGAAGTCAGGGTTTCGCTGCCGTTGGCGTTGAGGACCTTGGTGTCGGTGCGGGTCATGTCGTCGCCGCTGAGCCCGTCGCTGTCGGTGCGGGTGACGGTGACGAGGCCGTTGCCGGAGGTCGTAACCGACGTCTTGTCGATCAGCGTGCCGCTGGCGATCTCGCGGGACTTGATGACCGTCGTGCCGCCATCCGCCTCGAGAATCGTCTGTTGCGTCGCCGAGAAGTCGAAGCTGCCATTGCCGTCGATGTCGGTTGCGGCCGTCGTTTTGAGGCCGTTGCCGGTGGTGGTGGTCTTGGTTTCGTTGAGGAGATAGGCCTCGCTTCCCGGATGGGCGGAGTCGTAGCGCTTCAGGTCGCTAACGATGTCGCCGTCGGCCTCGACCGAGTGCTTTTCGGTTTCGTAATAGGGCACGGCGCCTGTGCCCTGGCGCACAATGTCTTGGAAGCGGCTGTCGAATTGGGTCGTGGTCGAGACCTGATCCAGCACGCCGTGAAGGTCAGTCCGGGTCACGACACGCGTGCGGCTGCCATCGGCATTGACCGTCGTGATGTCGTCCGTGGTGGCGTCGATCACTTCATCGCCGTTGAAGTCCTGGGTCGTCGTGACCTTCAGCCCATCGTCCGATGTGGTCGAGACGGATTCCGATCGCTTGCCGCCGTTCTGGTTCGTGATCGTGACCTTCGTCTGGGTTTCGCCGGCCGCGAGCAGCTTGGTGACGCTGGTCGACGTCTGGTCGAAGTCGGTGTCGCCATCGACATCCGCCTGGACGATTGTCGTCAGCCCGTCGTCGCTCACATCCGTGATGGTCTGCGCACGGGTGCTCGCATCCTGATTGGTCACCGTGACGGTCTGGACCTTGTGGCCGTCGATGCCGATCTTGGTCTCGTCCACCGTCTTGCGGTCGATGTCGAGGTCGCCGTCGAGATTCTCTTCGGTCGTGACGACGAGCCCGTTCGCGGAGGTCTTCGTCGTTGTCTCGGAGGTCTTGGCGCCGGATTCGGTCTTCGCCGTCGTGACGCTCGTGCGCTCGCCATTCGAGGCCAGATCCGAGGTCGAAACGGCGTCGATCGCGCCGTCGCCGTTGCTGTCGGCGCTGACTTTCACATGGCGGCGGTCCTTCGAGGTCTCGGTCGTGGTGCTCGAGAGCAGCTGGCCGCCATCCGATTTCACCTCGACGATCCGGGTGAGATAGGTCGCGGCACCCGTCGCCAGGTTGTCGAGTGTGGTCACGTCTTTCGTCACCCGGTCGTAGGCAACGTCATTGTCGAGATTTTGGGACAGCGTGATCGAGAGGCCGTCGGCGGAGATCTCGGTCTTCTGGGACGTGATCTCATGGCCGAGGCTGTCGTAGCTCACCTCCAGGATCTCGGAAGCCCCCGAGCCGAGGATGGTGGTCTTGCTGGTGGTGCTGTGGTCGAAGCCGCTGCCGGTGCCGGCCTGGTCGGTCTGGACGGTGGTCTCGAGCCCGTCGTCCGACGAGATTGTCACGGTGCGCGAGAGCAGATTCCCGGCGGAATCCAGGTTTCGAACCGTGTCCGTGGTCTTGCCGACGCCGTCGATCGTGATGGTTTCTTCGACCTCGTTGTGTCCGTCGCCGTTGAGATCCGTCTCCACCGTGCGGCGGCGACCGTCCGCCGCCTTCCAGATCTCGGTCGAGGCGAGGAGATTGCCGCCGGCATCCTTGGTCAGGAGGGTCTGCAACCGGGCTCCGGTCTCGATCGCGTTCAGAACCGTGTCGTCGGTGCGGGTGAGTTCGTAGCCCCCGGCACCGTCGGCGTCGGTCTCGGTCTTCACATGCAGACCGTCGCCGGACAACGTCGTCCGGACGCTGGAGCGCAGGGTCGCATTGGCGTTGTGGGTGTCCTGGGTGACCACCGATTGGGTGACCGCGCCGGAGCCGTCCTTGGTGACCACGGCCGCGGAATCGACCACGGTCTCGAAGGTCAGATCGCCGTCGGCATCGGTCTTCAGCTGCTTCACGAAGCCCTGGGAATCGGTCTCCCGGATGGTCTTCGACTTGAGGCTGGTGTTTCGGTTGGTCTCGGTCCAGGTCTCGATCCGGCTGCCGCCGGTGCCGGCCGTGATCTTGTATTCGGTAATGTTGTCGGCCAGGGCTAGGGTGTCGCCGTCGATGTCGATGCCGACGGTCCGGGTCTGATGGTCCGAAGTGAAGGTGGTGGTGGTGGAGCCTTTGGCGGTGCCGTCCGGATTGAGATCCGAGATGGTGATGGTGAGGCCGTCGGCGCTGCGCTCCTCGCGCTGGGTGTACCAGCCGCCGCCGCTCATATCGCGGTCGTAGACTGCCTTGCCATCATTGTAGGTGGTGATGACAGTCTGATCGAGCAGCACGTCAGCCGCGTTCTTGTTGGTGATGGTGCGGATCGTCGCAACGGGACTGGTCCCCGCGACCGTCACGTCGTGCTGTTTGCGGTCGGTGATCCCGTCGCCGTTGGTGTCGAAGGTGATATCCCGGGTCTTGCCGTCGGTCGAGGTCCAGGTCGTGGTCTTGCTGGCGACCTTCCCGGCCGCGTCGAGCATCAAATTGGTGATGATGGTGCCGAGGCCGTCGGTGACGACCGAGCTCTGGTCCGCATCCTTGGCACCACCCTGCGCCTCGTTGACCAGGGTGACCGCCGCCGCGGTGCCGGTCGTCCCGTCATTCTTGTTGAACACCGTCTGGCCGTCGATCGACGAACCGTCGGGCAGTTCATAGCTGGCCGCATCCGGCGCCAGCTTGATCGCGTTGACCAGGCTCGCGAGACTCACCGTCTCGACCGTGCCGTCCGCCTTGGTGATCAGCAGCTTGAAATCGCCGTACCGGGCGTCGCCGACGGTATCGAGCGCCCCGTTGCCGTTCAGATCCTCGCCGGCATCGAGCTTGCCGTTCTTGTTGGCATCCTCGCCATTGTCCAGCCAGCCGTTCTTGTTGGTGTCGAAGACATTCCGCAGCGCCTGCAGATCATCCGTCGCCGTCGGATCCCATTCGGTGAAGACGATCTCGTTCTGCTGGTCGATCTTGCCGTCGCCATCGGCATCGACCCCCAGCACGGCGTCACCGGCGCCGGCCCAGGCCGTGCGATGCTGATAGCCGTCGCCGGCGGTTTCGTAGAACTGGTTGGATTGGGAGAGCTGGGTGATCTCGACGCCATTCGTGCCGTCGAGGTCAAGAATAATGGGCTTACCCGGCGTGGGCCTGCTGGGGTCTCTCCGCTTGTCCGGCTTATCATCAAAGCCGTGCACACCATCTCGTATGCCGCCGTCGCGTTCCCTGCCAGTACTTCCATTTCCTTCGCCGCTGTTTCCATTCCCAGCGATGCGAGCCGCGTCTGGCGCTGCGTCGACTTGTGCCTGGTATCGCGCGTGCGTTAAGTAGCCGGCACTAGGAGCAGAGCCATTTTCAATTTGCTGATTTGCCCAATTAACCCAGTCGTCGCCTTGGCGCAGCAGATTGTTCCGGGGGGTATTCTGGGACCTTGTGTGCAGCAGCTCGCTAAAAAGTTCTGGCGGCAAAAGCGTCTCGGGCGCTTCGGGTATCGCGTATTCGTATGATAAGCGCCTGACGCCAAACTGCAGCTGCGCGTTGCTAGAAAACAGCAAGTCTAGTAAGGCATCTGGTCCGTGGTAATTCTCATATTGAGCCAGCCCACGAAGGGCTTCGACGTCATAGTCAATTGAATGTTGTAGAAACTTGCCAAGAACCTCACTATCAATGAATTCATTCGGGATGGTTGACGTCTCTCCATATTGGAGATGACCCCATCGCGAGATAACGTCTCCGTCGATAACAAAGTTGAATACGTTTGGCTGCGGTTCCTCGGTGTCAATACCCAGAAGACGAGCCACGCCTGCGTAAACAGTCCCGGCGAGCCCTAATTGTCGGGGCGCTTCATAGGTTGTCACCGACGCAACGTAATCGGGATTCTTTCTTGCTACAAAGATTGCTACAAACCCGCCGAGAGAATGACCGACGACATCGACGCGCGCAAAACTATTTTTTCTGACGTACTCATTGAGCTGCTTTGAGGCAGCATACGCGATCATCGTGCCACCTGAGACAGCGATGTCCATGTCGGCGCTTGCGCCACCAAGTGCATCGCTCAGATCTCCATTAAAATTAGTACCCCGATAGGCTATCGTGATCGAGCCTGTGGTGCGGTTCCGAAACGCAGTCCAGTCTAAGCCCGGCGCCTTCCATCCTCCGCGATAGACGTCCTGCACTTCATATTTGTCAGAAAGTGCCCTTGCATCTTGCTCTGAGAAGCTGCCTTGAAGTGCCCTATATAGCTTGGTCTTTGCCATGCCTGGCGTGAGTTCGTCAGAATATGAAGCCTTTGCAAGGAGAGCCCGTTCGAAGAATTCTGATGCAATACCCATCGAATCATCATCCTTGTCAGATTAGGACCCGCCCACATCATCGGCAGGACGCTTCCGCACTTTCGTTGAAGTCACTGTTGAGCCGGAGCCGCCTCAGTTAGCTCGCGCAACGGTTGATTGGCCTCAAACACGCCGTTTCCCAAGTTTGCTATAAATTCTGAGACTGGCCACGATGGCACGAGCTGAAACGTGCGATTTTCCGCCAGAATAATCACTCCCATTCTGGGGTGCGTGATGTCTAAGAGGAGAGAGCGAAATTCGCGTACTGTTCCGAAAAGTGACCCTCGCAAGGTCGTTGCGGTCACTTGAGCGACTGCCGACCTGATTCGGTCGTGTTGCTCCGCAATCAAGCATCTCTTATCTTCTTCAAGCCAAAGTACTTGGCTCATACCCTCAGCTTGCCCAAACTGCTTAAGGTCCCTCGCCCCAAGTGCTGAAACCCACTCGTTGTAAGGGGCACACCGAGGGTCAGAGTCGCTCGCCACCTTGAACCCATACAACCCAGGAGATGTAATGAAGTAGGGGATCGTTCCTCGATCGGTCTGAATCCCGGCGCCGGAGATCTGGATTTCGACCTCTGCATAACGATCATCGACTATCGCGCCGTAACATTCGACGTCGCAGACGTTTCTGATCCCAACAATCATCTTGCTGGCGATAGGCTCGCGCTTCTCATAGACGACTCCGCCGCCCAACGTAACCGCTATTGTTCGGTAAGCGCTCAACACAATAGTATATTCAACGACTGGATATGCGATGGCGGCAACCAAAAGAAGCTTCAGCGCGACCCTTAGAGGAGATTTTCCGAAGGGCGATAGAATGCGTATGGCCGCCCATGCGGTGCCAATACACACAAGAACTAGTACTGCAATTAGCATCTATTTGTACCCCCTATGCGCGCACAATCCCGGCAACGCAATCTAGCCGCGCTGAAGTTGAGTGAAGCAGTAGTCAACCACAAAAGGATAAATTCCACTTCGGCGCCGCAGCTGCGAAGCAAACGGCGCCGCTCTCGCTATAGAGAGCCCCTTCTAACGCCGTCACGGAACACCCCATCTATTGCCCTAGTTGGAGTATGTGGGCAAGATTACTCCTCCTCGCATTAAATCACCGCTCCCTGCCCGCCTCATCCATGATTCGCATCAGTGGCGAGAGCAGAAATTCGATCAACTTTCTCTTCCCCGTCTTGATCTCCACCGTCGCCGCCATGCCCGGCGTCAGCTTAATGTCCTTGCTGTCGACATTCATTGCCGTCGCGTCGAGCGTCACGCGTGCGGCGTAGTAAAGTTGGTTTGATGAATCCTCCTTCATACTGCGTGCTTCGGAGGGCAGGCCTTCCTGCTGCGACGAACCACCACCGACCGCATCCTCCGACACAATCTTAATGCGTCCCGGCACCGTCCCGTAGCGGGTGAATGGGAACGCCTCGAGCTTGATCACCGCCTCTTCGCCCTCGTGCACGAAGCCGATGTCCTGGTTCTGGATCATCGCTTCGATCTCGATGCCGCTGTCATCGGGCACGATCGCCATCAGCGCCTGGCCCGGCTGGATCATGCCGCCCAGCGTGTGGACGGCGAGCTGCTGCACCGTGCCGCTGACCGGCGCGGTGATCGACTTCAGGCGCTCCCGCTCGTCGGCCTTCTTCAGTTCCTGGTCGAGCGCCGTCGCCTGGTTCTCGGCGTCGGCCAGCTCCTTCAGGCGGTCGCGCTTGAACTCCTCCTCGGCCTGGGCTTTCTGGCGCTGAATCGAGGCGATCTGGGATTTGGCTTCCGCGAGATGCGCCTGGGCGCTGTCACGGTCGCGCTGCATCTCGATCAGCTGCTGCTGGATCGCCAGCATCTCCATCTTCGGGGTCAAGCCCTTCTGCAGCAGGGTCTGCTTCGACATCGTGCGCTCGATCTGCAGCGGCAGGATCTCGTTGTACTTGGCGATCTCGCTCTGGTTGGCCCGGGCTTCGGCCTGCTGGCGCTCGATCTCTCGGTCGAAGGAGGCGAGCTTTTCCGCCTCGCCGGCCAGCTGGCTCTTACGCAACGACTGCGCCAGGAGCAGCATCAACGGGTCGGTCCCCGCCGGCGGATGGTCCAGCAGCTCGCCGCCCGGCAGCCCTAGCACCGCACGCAGCCGCGCGATTTCGAGCCGGGTCTGCGCCAGTTGCTGGACCACCTTGTGCCGGTCGGCGCCGCTCTCGGTCGC
>JAUYVI010000008.1 GCA_030715195.1 Dongia sedimenti | reverse complement strand
ACGAGGGCCTCCGCTTCGCGATCCGCGAAGGCGGCCGCACCGTCGGCGCCGGCGTCGTCGCCAGCATCATCGAGTAATAGACTCGACACGGACCAAGCGAAGGGCGGCCGGAGCACCGGCCGCCCGTCGTACTGAGAAAGTTAGAGGAGCCGTTTCGGAGTTCAGTCGCGCAGAGGGCATAGGGGCATAGCTCAACTGGTAGAGCGTCGGTCTCCAAAACCGAAGGCTGCGGGTTCGATCCCTGCTGCCCCTGCCAGCTTCTAAAGGGCCGTTGCTGCGACTGAAACGAGAGCGGGAGAAGACGGAAACCGAATGGCGCAAATGGCAACCAAGAATCCGGTGGAGTTCTTCAAGCAGGTCCGGACCGAAGTGGCGAAAGTCACCTGGCCGACCCGCAAGGAGACGACACTCACCACCGTCATGGTCTTTGCCATGGTGGTCCTGGCGTCGATCTTCTTCCTGGCGGTCGATGCCACGCTTTCGACCCTGGTCACCTGGATCCTGGGCTTCGGAGGCTGATGATGGCGCAGCGTTGGTACGTGGTGCACGTCTACTCCGGCTTCGAGCGCAAGATCGCCCAGTCGATCCGCGAGCAGGCCACGCAGATGGGCATGTCGAGCCTGGTCTCCGAAGTGCTGGTCCCGACCGAAGAGGTCGTCGAGATGCGGCGCGGCGCCAAGGTGAATGCCGAGCGCAAGTTCTTCCCGGGCTACGTCCTGGTGAAGATGGAATTGACCGACGAGACCTGGCATCTCGTCATGAACACGCCGAAGGTGACCGGCTTCCTCGGCGGCAAGGGCAAGCCCACGCCGATCTCGGAAGCCGAGGCGATGCGGATCCAGCACCAGGTGCAGGAAGGCATCGAGCGGCCGAAGCGCGCGATCATCTTCGAGATCGGCGAGCAGGTCCGGGTCAACGACGGTCCGTTCACCTCCTTCACCGGCATGGTCGAGGAAGTGGACGAGGAGAAGGGCCGGCTCAAAGTGGCGGTGTCGATCTTCGGCCGCGCCACGCCGGTCGAATTGGAATACGCGCAGGTCGAGAAGGTCTGACCTTCCGGGCGTGCGATTGAGACCGACCGGCGGCGGGACCGTCGGAAAGTTGCGGGAGGCCAGCCAGGGCCTTTGACCGCGAAACCCCAGGGCGGCGTTATCCCGCCCGAATTTGAGGTTGGACCATGGCGAAGAAGATTGAAGGCTATATCAAGTTGCAGATTCCGGCCGGCAAGGCCAATCCGTCCCCGCCGGTCGGTCCGGCGCTCGGTCAGCGCGGTTTGAACATCATGCAGTTCTGCAAGGAGTTCAACGCGGCGACCCAGCAGATGGAGCCGGGCATGCCGATCCCGGTGGTGATCACCGCTTTCTCGGATCGCTCGTTCACCTTCGTGACCAAGACTCCGCCGGCCAGCTACTTCCTGAAGAAGGCGGCCAAGATCGAGAAGGGCTCGAAGACGACCGGCATCGGCTCCTTCGTCGGTAAGGTGACCATGTCGCAATGCCGCGAGATCGCGAAGACGAAGATGGCGGATCTGAACGCGCACGACCTCGACGCCGCCGCGGAGATGATCAAGGGCTCCGCGCGCTCGATGGGCCTGCAAGTGGTGGAGGGCTGATCATGGCCGGCAAGCGTTTCAAGACGGCCCTGAAGGGTCTCGACCGCAACAAGTTCTACAGCGTCGAAGAGGCTGTGAAGCTGGTGAAGGAGCGGGCGAAGGCGAAGTTCGACGAGACGATCGAGATGGCCTTCAACCTCGGCATCGATCCGAAGCATGCCGACCAGAACGTGCGTGGGGTCATTTCCCTGCCGCACGGCACGGGCAAGTCGGTCCGGGTCGCGGTCTTCGCCAAGGGCGAGAAAGCGGAAGCGGCCAAGAAGGCCGGCGCGGATATCGTCGGCGCCGATGACCTTGCAGAAAAGGTCCAGGCGGGCCAAATGGACTTCGATCGCGTGATTGCGTCCCCGGACATGATGGTCACGGTCGGCAAGCTCGGCAAGGTGCTCGGCCCCCGCGGCCTGATGCCGAACCCGAAGCTCGGCACCGTCACCAACGACATCGCCGAAGCCGTCAAGGCGGCCAAGGGCGGTCAGGTCGAATACCGCGCGCAGAAGGAAGGCATCGTCCATGCCGGCGTCGGCAAGGCGAGCTTCACCGAGCAGGCCCTGGTCGAGAACGTGAAGGCCCTGTTCAACGCGGTCAACCGGGCGAAGCCGGCCGGCGCCAAGGGCACCTATCTGAAGAAGGTGTCGCTGAGCTCGACCATGGGCCCCGGCCTGAAGCTGGACGTTGCCTCGATGGGCGACGCCCCGGCGGCCGCGGAGTAACCGCAGCGGAGTGATTTTGAGAGATTCCGTCGCTCTTCAAGTAGGGGCGACGGATCGGCGGGATCTTCGGGTCCCGCTGCCCTGTCCGAGACTGCTGGTCCTCTGATCTCAGAGGGTAATGGGCACCAAACGAAGTGTCCGCCTGCAATAGACGGGAGTTGAAGCGATTTCGCCGATAACCGGCACTCTGGTTTCGACGATACGCGGCTTGAACTTCTGGGACAGGCACGCCGGACTTTCCGGACTGCCTCCGACCATGGGGTCGGTTCCGGGAGGTCCAATCGTAACCGGTTCGGGGTCTCGAGTTCCCCGAGCCAATATCGGAGACGAACAGTGGACCGTTCTGGCAAACAGAAACTGGTGTCCGAGATCCAGGAGACGCTCAAGGACGCAGAGCTGGTGGTGATCACCCAGCAAAGCGGACTGACCGTCGCCCAGGTCAGCGATCTGCGTCGCAAGATGCGGGCCGCGGGTGCCGGCTACAAAGTCGCCAAGAATCGGCTGGCCATGCTCGCTCTGAAGGGCACGAAGTACGAAGGTCTTGAAAAGCTCCTGAAAGGTCCGACGGCGATCGCTTATTCGTCGGATCCGATTGCAGCCGCCAAGGTCGCCGTCACTTTCGCCAAAGGCAACGAGAAGCTCAAGATCGTCGGTGGCTCGATGGGCGCCGACGTGCTGGGTCCGGACGCGGTCAAGGCTTTGGCCTCGCTTCCGAGCCTCAACGAGCTTCGCGCCACGTTGGTCGGCTTGCTGCAGACCCCCGCGACCCGCGTCGCGACGGTGCTGCAGGCTCCCGCCGGTCAGCTGGCTCGTGTCTTCGGTGCTTATGCCAAGAAGGGCGAAGCCTGAGTTCAGGCCGATCCCGAGCAGAAGAAGTTCAAACCCGTTTAGTCGAAACTAGGAGAATACAATGGCTGATCTGCAGAAGTTGGTGGACGAGCTCTCGAAGCTGACCGTCCTCGAGGCTGCCGAGCTTTCGAAGAAGCTTGAAGAGGCTTGGGGCGTTTCCGCCGCCGCGCCGGTTGCGGCTGCCGCCGCCGCTGGCCCGGCTGCTCCGGCTGCCGAGGCGCAGACCGAGTTCACCGTCATGCTGATTGATGGCGGCGAGAAGAAGATCAACGTCATCAAGGAAGTGCGCGCGATCACCGGTCTCGGGCTGAAGGAAGCCAAGGACCTGGTCGAAGGCGCGCCGAAGGCTGTGAAGGAAGGCGTCAACAAGCAGGAAGCCGCCGACCTGAAGAAGAAGCTGGAAGACGCCGGCGCCAAGGTCGAGCTGAAGTAGTTCGATTGCCGGCCGTCTTTGGGCCGACTGAAGTGGGGGAAGCGCCGGCCGAAAGGCTTGGCGCTTCCCGCCATTCCAAGAGACAGGCGTTTCGCCGCCTGAATGACGCCCCGATCGGCGTCTCAAAATGGATCGGAACGGCCGCCGAGGCCGCCCGGATGGAGAACTCCGAAGGGGAACACGGCACTTGGCGTTCGAGATCGGGCGCGAACTGACGCGAGGAATGCGATGAACAAATCCCTTACTGGCCGCAAGCGTATCCGCAGGACTTTCGGGCGTATTGCCGAAATCACGACGATGCCGAACCTGATCGAGGTGCAGAAAAGCTCCTACGACCAGTTCCTGCAGATCGGCGTGAGCGCGGAGAACCGGCAGAGCATCGGCCTCCAGGAAGTGTTCCGCTCGGTGTTCCCGATCCGCGACTTCTCGGAGAAGGCGGAACTCCAGTTCGTGCGCTATGAGCTCGAAGAGCCGAAATACGACGTCGAGGAATGCCAGCAGCGCGGCATGACCTTCGCGGCGCCCTTGAAGGTGACGCTGCGCCTCGTGGTCTGGGACACCGAC
This sequence comes from Dongia sedimenti, assembly GCA_030715195.1. Lineage (GTDB taxonomy): Bacteria > Pseudomonadota > Alphaproteobacteria > Dongiales > Dongiaceae > Dongia > Dongia sedimenti. Next base: position 218,242 of record JAUYVI010000008.1, on the reverse strand, counting down.
GAAGAGACCGGTGCGCGCTCCATCCGCGACATCAAGGAGCAGGACGTCTACATGGGCGACATGCCCCTGATGACCCGCTCCGGCACCTTCATCGTCGCCGGCACCGAGCGCGTGGTCGTCTCGCAGATGCACCGCTCGCCGGGCGTGTTCTTCGACCACGACAAGGGCAAGACCCATTCCTCGGGCAAGTACCTGTTCGCGGCCCGCGTCATTCCCTATCGCGGCTCCTGGCTCGACTTCGAGTTCGACGCCAAGGATCTCGCCTATGTCCGTATCGACCGGCGCCGCAAGCTGCCGGCGACCACGCTGCTGCTCGCCCTCTGGGGCAAGGAAGCGGCGGCGAAGATCGCCAAGGGCGAGCCGCTCACCGAGGAAGATCGCCGTTTCGGCGGCATGTCGCCGGAAGAGATCCTGAATTTCTTCTACAAGCGCGTCACCTTCACCAAGACGAAGAAGGGCTGGACCACCGCGTTCGACCCGACGCGCATGAAGAGCATGAAGATGATGAACGACCTGGTCGATGCGAAGACCGGGAAGGTGATGGCCGAAGCCGGCAGCAAGATGACGCCGCGCCTCGCCAAGAAGCTGCAGGAGCAGGGCCTCAAGGAACAGCTCGTGCAGGCTGACGAGATGCTCGGCCGGTTCTCGGCCGGCGATCTCATCAACGAGAGCACCGGCGAAATCTTCATCGAGGCCGGCGACGAGATCACCCAGGCGGTGCTCGACCAGCTGGATGAAGCCGGCATCAAGGAGATCGCGACCCTCAACATCGACAACGTGATGGTCGGTCCGTATATCCGCAACACCCTGGCGGCCGACAAGAATTCCGGCCGTGAGGAAGCGCTGATCGACATCTACCGCGTGATGCGCCCCGGCGAGCCGCCGACGCTGGATACCGCTGAGGCGCTGTTCAACGGCCTGTTCTTCGACCTGGAGCGCTATGACCTCTCCTCGGTCGGCCGGGTGAAGATGAATTCCCGTCTCTCGGTGCTGTCGGAGGATCGCTTCGATCCGAAGGGCGCCGACGACCAGACGCGCGTGCTCCGCAAGGAGGACATCCTCGCGATCCTGATGGTCATGACCGAGCTGAAGGACGGTCGGGGCGAGATCGACGACATCGACCATCTCGGCAACCGCCGCGTCCGGTCGGTCGGCGAGTTGCTGGAGAACCAGTATCGCCTGGGCCTGCTGCGCATGGAGCGTGCGATCCGCGAGCGCATGAGCTCGGTCGAGATCGACACGGTCATGCCGCATGACCTGATCAATGCCAAGCCGGCGGCGGCGACGGTGCGCGAGTTCTTCGGCTCGTCGCAGCTCTCGCAGTTCATGGACCAGACCAACCCGCTCTCCGAGATCACCCACAAGCGCCGTCTGTCGGCGCTCGGGCCGGGCGGTCTGACCCGCGAGCGCGCGGGCTTCGAGGTGCGCGACGTGCATCCGACCCATTACGGCCGGATCTGCCCGATCGAAACCCCGGAAGGACCGAATATCGGCCTGATCAACAGCCTCGCCACCTTCGCGCGGATCAACCAGTACGGCTTCATCGAAAGCCCGTACCGGAAGGTCGAGAAGGGCCATGTGACCGACGAGGTGGTCTATCTCTCGGCGATGGAAGAGGGCAAATACACGATCGCCCAGGCGAATGCGGCGGTCGATGCCAAGAACAAGCTGACCGAGGACCTGATCTCCTGCCGTCGCGCGGGCGACTTCATCATGGCCCGCAAGGAGGACATCGAATACATCGACGTCAGCCCGAAGCAGCTCGTCTCGGTGGCCGCGGCGCTCATTCCGTTCCTCGAGAACGACGACGCCAACCGCGCCCTCATGGGCTCGAACATGCAGCGCCAGGCGGTGCCGCTGCTCCAGGCGCAGGCCCCGCTGGTCGGCACCGGCATGGAAGGCACGGTCGCCCGTGACTCCGGCGTCGCCATCGGCGCGCGCCGAGGCGGCGTGATCGACCAGGTGGACGCAACCCGCATCGTCATCCGCGCGACCGACGAGACGGATCACGCGGCGCCGGGCGTCGATATCTACAACCTGCTGAAGTTCCAGCGCTCCAACCAGAACACCTGCATCAACCAGCGCCCGCTGGTGAAGGTGGGCGACATCGTGGAGAAGGGCGACATCATCGCCGACGGTCCCTCGACCGATCTCGGCGAGCTGGCGCTCGGCCGGAACGTGCTGGTCGCGTTCATGCCGTGGCAGGGCTACAACTTCGAGGATTCGATCCTGATCTCCGAGCGAATCGTGTCGGACGACGTGTTCACCTCGATCCACATCGAGGAATTCGAGGTGATGGCCCGCGACACCAAGCTGGGCCAGGAAGAAATCACCCGCGACATTCCGAACGTGGGCGAAGAGGCCCTGAAGAACCTCGACGAAGCCGGCATCGTCTATATCGGTGCCGAAGTGAAGCCGGGCGACATCCTGGTCGGCAAGGTCACGCCGAAGGGCGAGAGCCCGATGACCCCGGAAGAGAAGCTGCTGCGCGCGATCTTCGGCGAAAAGGCCTCGGACGTGCGCGACACCTCCATGCGTCTGCCGCCGGGCGTCTCCGGCACGGTGGTCGAGGTGCGTGTGTTCTCCCGCCGCGGCGTCGATAAGGACGAACGCGCGCTGGCGATCGAGCGCGCCGAAATCGAGCGTCTGGCCAAGGATCGCGACGACGAAAAGGCGATCCTCGAGCGGAACGTCTACTCGCGCCTGAAGGAGCTGCTGCTCAACCAGGTCGCGGCGGGCGGCCCGAAGGCCCTGAAGCCGGACACCAAGATCACCGACAAGGTGCTCTCGGAGTTCACCCCGGGCCAGTGGCGTCAGATCTCGGTCAAGGCAGACAAGCGCATGGCCGAAATCGAGGCCTTGAAGAAGCAGTTCAACGAGAGCATCCAGGCCCTCGAGAAGCGCTTCGAGAACAAGGTCGAGAAGCTGCAGCGCGGCGACGAGCTGCCGCCGGGCGTCATGAAGATGGTCAAGGTGTTCGTCGCGGTGAAGCGCAAGCTGCAGCCGGGCGACAAGATGGCCGGCCGCCACGGCAACAAGGGCGTCGTCTCGAAGATCGTCCCGGCCGAGGACATGCCGTATCTCGAGGACGGCACCCCGGTCGATATCGTTCTGAACCCGCTGGGCGTGCCGTCGCGCATGAACGTCGGTCAGATTCTGGAAACGCATCTCGGCTGGGCTTGCTCCAGCCTCGGGAAGCAGGTCGGGCAGATGCTCGACAAGCTGCACCACGAGAACGGCAAGACCACCGATCTCCGGAAAATGATGAAGGACATCTACGGCGACAAGTCCTTCAAGCACGACCTTCAGGACCTTCCGGACGATCAGCTGATCGAGATGGCCGAGCACATCCGGAACGGCGTTCCGGTGGCGTCGCCGGTGTTCGATGGCGCGCGCGAGGAGGACATCGTCCAGATGCTGGAGAAGGCCGGGCTGCATCGCTCCGGCCAGGTGTATCTGACCGACGGCCGCTCGGGTGAGCGGTTCGAGCGTCAGGTGACCGTCGGCTACATCTACATGCTGAAGCTGCACCACCTGGTGGACGACAAGATCCACGCGCGTTCGATCGGCCCGTACAGCCTGGTCACCCAGCAGCCGCTGGGCGGCAAGGCGCAGTTCGGCGGTCAGCGCTTCGGCGAAATGGAGGTCTGGGCCCTCGAGGCCTATGGCGCCGCCTATACGCTGCAGGAAATGCTGACCGTGAAGTCGGACGACGTGTCGGGCCGTACCAAGACCTACGAGGCGATCGTCCGCGGCGACGACAACTTCGAGGCCGGTATCCCGGAATCCTTCAACGTGTTGGTGAAGGAACTCCGGTCGCTCGGCCTCAATGTCGAGCTGACGCAGACGAACTACTAAACAGACTGAATCGGATCGCTGTCCGGTAGGACAGCAGGATGGAGATAGGTATGAACCAAGAACTGATGAACGTGTTCGGCCAGCCGAGCGGCACGCAGACCTTCGATCAGATCAAGATCGCGATCGCGAGCCCCGAGCGGATTCGTTCGTGGTCCTTCGGCGAGATCAAGAAGCCGGAGACGATCAACTACCGAACCTTCAAGCCGGAACGCGACGGTCTGTTCTGCGCCCGCATCTTCGGGCCGATCAAGGACTACGAGTGCTTGTGCGGCAAGTACAAGCGCATGAAGTATCGCGGCATCATCTGCGAGAAGTGCGGCGTCGAAGTCACGCTCTCGAAGGTGCGCCGCGAGCGCATGGGCCATATCGAGCTCGCCTCGCCGGTCGCCCATATCTGGTTCCTGAAGTCGCTGCCGAGCCGCATCGGTCTGCTGCTCGACATGACGCTGAAGGATCTGGAGCGCATCCTCTATTTCGAGAACTACGTCGTCATCGAGCCGGGCCTCACCCCGCTGAAGCTCCATCAGCTCCTGAGCGAGGAGCAGTATCTCGACGCACAGGACGAGTACGGCCAGGATTCGTTCCAGGCCGGCATCGGCGCCGAGGCGATCAAGACCATGCTCTCGGCGCTCACCATGGAGACCGAGCGCGAGACCATGAAGGTCGACCTTCGGGAAACCGGTTCGGAGGCCAAGCGCAAGAAGCTGGTGAAGCGGCTGAAGCTGGTCGATGCGTTCCTGGAATCCGGCTCGAAGCCCGAGTGGATGATCATGGACGTGATTCCGGTCATTCCGCCCGAGCTGCGCCCGCTGGTGCCGCTCGACGGCGGCCGGTTCGCGACCTCGGACTTGAACGACCTCTATCGCCGCGTCATCAACCGCAACAACCGCCTGAAGCGGCTGATCGAGTTGAAGGCGCCGGACATCATCGTCCGCAACGAGAAGCGCATGCTGCAGGAAGCGGTCGATGCGCTGTTCGACAACGGCCGTCGCGGCCGTGTCATCACCGGCGCCAACAAGCGTCCGCTGAAGTCGCTGTCCGACATGCTGAAGGGCAAGCAGGGCCGGTTCCGTCAGAACCTGCTTGGCAAGCGCGTCGATTACTCGGGCCGTTCGGTCATCGTGGTCGGGCCTGAGCTCAAATTGCACCAGTGCGGCTTGCCGAAGAAGATGGCGCTCGAGCTGTTCAAGCCGTTCATCTACTCGAAGCTCGAGCTCTACGGCATGGCTTCGACCATCAAGGCGGCGAAGCGCATGGTGGAGAAGGAGCGGCCGGAGGTCTGGGACATCCTCGAAGAGGTGATCCGCGAGCATCCGGTCATGCTGAACCGCGCGCCGACCCTGCATCGCCTCGGCATCCAGGCGTTCGAGCCGGTGCTGATCGAAGGCAAGGCGATCCAGCTGCATCCGCTGGTCTGCACCGCGTTCAACGCGGACTTCGACGGCGACCAGATGGCGGTCCACGTGCCGCTCTCGCTGGAGGCCCAGCTCGAGGCCCGTGTGCTGATGATGTCGACCAACAACATCCTCAGCCCCGCCAACGGCAAGCCGATCATCGTGCCGAGCCAGGACATCGTGCTCGGTCTCTACTACCTGACGATGGAAGCGGACAACCAGCCGGGCGACGGCATGGCGTTCGCGTCGATCGCCGAGCTGCTGCACGCGATCGAGGCCAAGGCGGTCACGCTCCACACCCGCATCAAGGCGCGGCTCGAGGTCTATGACGACAGCGGCAAGCTGGTGACCAAGGTGATCGGGACGACTCCGGGGCGCATGCTGCTCTCGGAAATCTTCCCGAAGCATCCGAACCTGCCGTTCTCGATCATCAACCGGCTGCTGACGAAGAAGGAGATCACCAACGTGATCGACGCCGTCTATCGTCACTGCGGCCAGAAGGAGACGGTGATCTTCGCCGACCGCATGATGGGCCTCGGCTTCGGCCAGGCCTGCAAGGCGGGCATCTCGTTCGGCAAGGACGACCTGATCATCCCGGCCTCCAAGGGCAAGCTGGTCGGCGAGGCCCAGGAGAAGGTGAAGGAGTTCGAGCAGCAGTACCAGGACGGCCTGATCACCCAGGGCGAGAAGTACAACAAGGTCGTTGACGTCTGGTCGACCTGCACCGACCGGGTCGCCGAAGAGATGATGAAGTCGATGTCGAAGAACTCGACCGGCGTCAACATCAACTCGGTCTACATGATGGCCCACTCGGGCGCCCGCGGTTCCGCGGCGCAGATCAAGCAGCTGGCCGGCATGCGCGGCCTGATGGCGAAGCCGTCGGGCGAGATCATCGAGACGCCGATCATCTCGAACTTCAAGGAAGGCCTGACCGTGCTCGAGTACTTCAACTCGACCCACGGCGCCCGCAAGGGTCTGGCCGACACCGCCTTGAAGACGGCGAACTCGGGCTATCTCACCCGCCGCCTGGTGGACGTGGCGCAGGACGCGATCATCACGATCGAGGATTGCGGCACGGCCGAGGGCCTGACCGTGAAGGCGGTGGTCGAGGGCGGCGAGGTCATCGCCCCCCTGGCCGAGCGCATTCTCGGCCGCACCGCGGCCTGGGACGTGAAGGACCCGCTCTCCGGCAAGATGGTGGCGAAGGCCGGCACCCTGATCGACGAAGCCTTGGTCGATGCGATCGACCGGGCCGGCATCGACGTGGTGAAGATCCGCTCGGTGCTGACCTGCGAGGCGCCGACCGGCGTCTGCGGCAAGTGCTACGGGCGCGATCTCGCGCGCGGCACCCCGGTCAATATCGGCGAGGCGATCGGCGTCATCGCGGCGCAGTCGATCGGCGAGCCGGGCACGCAGCTCACCATGCGCACCTTCCACATCGGCGGTGCCGCCCAGCGCGGCGCCGAGCAGTCCTCGATCGAGGCGACCTTCGAAGGCGAGTTGCAGGTGAAGAACCGCAACATCGTCGTCAACAGCGAAGGCATTCCGGTGGTGATGGGCCGCAACTGCGAGATCGTCCTGGTCGATGACCAGGGCCGCGAGCGGGCGCGCCATCGCGTGCCGTATGGCGCGAAGCTGCTGGCCGACCAGGGGCACAAGGTGACCAAGGGCCAGAAGCTGGCCGAATGGGATCCGTACACCCTGCCGATTCTGACCGAGCGCGACGGCGTCGTGAACTACATCGACCTCGTCGAGGGCGTGTCGGTTCGCGAGGTCGTCGACGAGACCACCGGCATCTCGAACCGCGTGGTCATCGACTGGAAGCAGCAGCCGCGCGGCAACGATCTGCGCCCGCGCATCACCTTGCGCGACGACAAGGGCGAGTTGATCATGCTGCCGAGCGGTATCGAGGCGCGCTACTTCCTCTCGGTCGACGCCATTCTCTCGGTCGAGAACGGCTCGCCGGTCCGGGCCGGCGACGTGCTGGCCCGTGTCCCGCGCGAAGGCACCAAGACCAGGGACATCACCGGCGGTCTGCCGCGGGTGGCCGAGTTGTTCGAGGCCCGCAAGCCGAAGGACTTCGCGATCATCAGCGAGATCTCCGGCCGGGTCGAGTTCGGCAAGGATTACAAGACCAAGCGTCGCGTGGTCGTGGTGCCGGAGGATGCCAGCGAGCAGCCGCGCGAGTACCTGATCCCGAAGGGCAAGCACATCTCGGTGCAGGAAGGCGACTACGTCCAGAAGGGCGACTACCTGATGGACGGCAGCCCGGTGCCGCATGACATCCTCAACGTCATGGGCATCGAGGCCCTCGCCCAGTACCTGATCAACGAGATCCAGGAGGTCTATCGACTGCAGGGCGTGAAGATCAACGACAAGCACATCGAGGTGATCGTTCGCCAGATGCTGCAGAAGGTCGAGATCTCCGATCCGGGCGATACCACCTTCCTGGCCGGCGAGCAGGTCGATCGCGGCGAGTTCGACGACGAGAACCAGAAGGCGTTGAAGGAGGGCGGTCGTCTCGCCCAGGGTGCCCCGGTGCTGCTCGGCATCACCAAGGCCTCCTTGCAGACGCGTTCGTTCATCTCGGCGGCGTCGTTCCAGGAGACCACCCGCGTCCTCACCGAGGCGGCGGTTTCCGGCCGGGTCGATAATCTGATCGGCCTCAAGGAGAACGTGATCGTGGGGCGCCTGATCCCGGCCGGTACCGGCTCGGTGATGGCACGCTTCAAGCAGCTTGCCGCCGCGCGCGACAAGGAGCTTCAGGCCGAACGGGCGCCGGCCGCTCTGCCGGATGCCTCGACCGAGCCGAAGGCGGGCGCCGCCTAACGGTCCGGTTACTTCGCCACAATGTGACGAAAACCCCGCCGGATTTCCGGCGGGGTTTTTGCTATCTGCGGCGGGGCATATTAGACTCCCCCGAAGATCGAAGCATAAAGATCCCGCCGGACTGGGACGGACGTTGTCGAATTGAGCATGCCGAGTTTGAGCTTCATCCTGTCGATCGTGGCGGTCGGCATCTGGACGTATCTGCTGCTGTTCCGCGGCTTGTTCTGGCGCGAAACGCCGCAAGCCGTGTCCGCGCCGGCGCTGGACTCCTGGCCGGAGGTCGTCGTGGCGACGCCGGCGCGCAACGAGGCCGATGTGGTCGGCCAGTCGATGGCGGCTTTGCTGGCGCAGGATTACCCCGGCACAATCCACATTGTGCTGGTGGATGATGACAGCAGCGACGGCACCGCGGCGGCGGCGGAACGCGCCGCGGCGAAATCGAAGACCCGGCACAAGCTGACGGTGGTCAAGAACGCGGCGCTGGCGCCGGGCTGGACCGGCAAGCTCTGGGCGGTCAACCGCGGCCTCGCCGAAGCCGAGCACCTGGCGCCCGGTGCCAAATACGTGCTGCTGACCGATGCCGACATCCTGCACGAGCGCACCAGCCTGCGGCAGTTGGTGGGCAAAGCGGAGCAGGGCGGCTTCAAGCTGGTCTCGCTGATGGCGCGGCTGAAGACCGGGACCCTGGCCGAACGCGCGCTGATCCCGGCCTATATCTTCTATTTCCAGAAACTCTATCCCTTCGCCTGGGTCAGCGATCCCGGCAACCGGATGGCGGGCGCCGCCGGCGGCTGCATGCTGGTCGATCGCGCGACTTTGAATGCGATCGGCGGCATCGCCGCGATCCGCGGCGAGCTGATCGACGATTGCGCGCTCGGCAAGGCGATCAAGGCCAAGGGCCCGATCTCGCTCGCGCTGGCCGACGGCGTCGCGTCGTTGCGCGGCTATCCGCGCTGGGCCGACGTCTGGATGCTGATTGCGCGCTCGGCTTTCACGCAACTCGGTTTCAGCGTCGCGATGCTGGTGGTGGCGACGGTCATGATGCTCGCGACTTACGTCATGCCGCTGGCGCTGGTGCTCTTCGCCGAGGGTCCGGCGCGTCTCCTGGGCGCGGTCGCCTTCCTGATGATGGCTTTCGCCTATCAGCCGACCTTGCGCTATCACCGGCTGTCGGCGCTGTGGGCGCTGGCTCTCCCGCTGGTGGCGAGCTTCTACACTGCGGCCACGATCGATTCCGCCGTCCGCTATTGGTCGGGGCGGGGCGGGCAGTGGAAGGGGCGGATGCAGGCGCAGGGCTTGGCCAAAGGGCGCGCAGAGGGTGAGGCATGACCGCGGCCGCCGTCGATATCGCCACACCTTCCGGCAAGCATGCCGGCAACGAGAACTTTCCGGTCGGCTCGGCGCTGATCCGGGCGGATCTGCGGCCGCATGTCCATGCCTTCTACCGCTTCGCGCGGATGGGCGACGACATCGCCGACAATCCCGCGCTCGAACCCGAGGACAAGGTCCGGCGGCTCACCCTCATGCAGGACGTGTTGCTCGACCCCAGCCGCGAGGACATCCCGGAAGGCGCCGCTCTCCGCCGCAGCCTGGCGGCGACGCATGTCTCGCCGCAGCACAGCTGCGACCTGCTGACCGCCTTCAAGATGGATGCGACCAAGCAGCGCTACGCCGACTGGGGCGAGCTCATGACCTATTGCCGCTACTCGGCCTCTCCGGTCGGCCGCTACCTGCTCGATCTCCATGGCGAGGATCCGGCGGGCTGGTTCGCCTCCGATGCGCTCTGCAACGCGCTGCAGGTCATCAACCACCTGCAGGATGTGCAGGTCGATTTCCTGGAGATGGACCGGATCTATGCACCGCTCGACCATCTCTCGGCCAACGGCGCCGAGATCGGCCATTTGCGCGGCAAGCTCTCCAGCCCCGGCCTGCGCAAGACGCTCGACAGCCTGTTGGACGAGACCGACAAGCTGATGGTCGATGCCCGCCGCCTGCCCGGCGTCCTGAAGGATTTCCGCCTTCGCGCCGAGAGCGCCACCATCGTGCGCCTCGCCGACCGCATGATCGCGGCCTTGCGCGGGCGCGATCCCTTGGCGGAGCGGGTGAAGCCGGGCAAGCGCGACTTCCTGCTCTCCGGGCTCGAAGGCGTCGGCTGGGCCGTCCTGGTCGGCCTCCGGGGCAAGAAACCGCGCGAGGCGAGGTCGTGACCGATATGGCGCTGGACCAGTTGCAATCCGATATCGCCGCCAAGGTCCAGGCCAGCGGCACATCGTTCTACTCGGCGATGCGCCTGCTGCCGCCGGAGCGGCGCAATGCGATGTATGCGATCTACGCCTTCTGCCGCGAGGTGGACGATATCGCCGATGACGGCGGTACGCTGGAGGCCAAGCGCGCCGGGCTCGAGGATTGGCGCGCCGAGATTGATCGCCTCTATGCGGGGGCACCGCTGAAGCCGATCGCCCAGGCGCTCCTGACGCCGGTCAAAGCCTTCAGCCTGCGGAAGCAGGATTTCCTGGCAGTGATCGACGGCATGCAGATGGATGCCGAGACCACCATCGTCGCCCCCGATCTCGCGACCCTGGACCTCTATTGCGACCGCGTCGCCAGCGCGGTCGGTCATCTCTCGGTGCGGGCCTTCGGGGCGACCGAACCCGAAGCGGACGAGGTCGCGCATCATCTAGGCCGCGCGCTCCAGCTCACCAACATCCTGCGCGACCTGGCCGAGGACGGTGAGCGCGGCCGGCTCTATCTGCCGAGGGAATTGCTGGAGCAGCATGGCATTCCCTATGCCGACCCGCAAACCGTGCTCGCGCATCCGAAGCTCAAGAAGGTCTGCCGCGACGTCGCCATCCTGGCGCTGGATCACTATTCCAAGGCGCGAGCGGCGATGGATCGCTGCGCCAAGCGGCCGATGCGTCCGGCGGCGATCATGGGTGCGGTCTATCGCGCGATCCTGAAGCGCTTGATCGCGGCCGATTGGCGCCGGCTCGACGAGCCGGTGAAGCTGCCGAAATGGCAGAAGCTCTGGCTGGCCTTCCGCTACGGATTCCTCTGAATGCGGCAGGGAGTCGTCCACGTCATCGGGGCCGGCTTGGCGGGCCTCGCCGCTTCGGTGCGGCTGGCGCAATCGGGCCGCAAGGTGGCGCTTTACGACGCCGCCGGGCAGGCCGGCGGCCGCTGCCGCTCCTATTTCGACGAAACCCTCGGCTGCCGGCTCGACAACGGCAATCATCTGCTGGTCAGCGGCAACACCGCGGCCATGGCCTATGTCGCCGCGACCAACGCGGCCGCGACGTTCGAGACCGCCGACATCGCCGTCTTTCCGTTCCTCGATATGAAGAGCGCCGAGCGCTGGTCGGTGCGGCCGACCGAGGGCCGGCTGCCCTGGTGGCTGTTCGTGCCCGGCCGCCGTGTCGCCGGCACCCGGGCGCTGGATTATCTCGACGCGCTCAAACTGTCGCGCGCCTCTGCAACCGCGACCATCGGCCAGACGCTCGACGCCCGCAAGATCATCTATGAGCGCCTCTGGGCGCCGCTCGCGGTCGCCGCGCTGAACACCGAAGCGGAGCGCGCATCGGCACGCCTCCTCGGCATGATCTTTACCGAGACCTTCGGCCGCGGCGGCGCCGGCTTGCATCCGCTCTATCCGAAGGAGGGCTTGAGCGAGAGCCTGGTCGATCCCGCCATCGCCGTCATCCAGGCCAAGGGCGGCGCGATCCGCTTCGGCCAAAGGCTCAGGAGCTTGCGCTTCGAAGGCGAGCGCGTCGCCGCCCTGGATTTCGGCCGCGGCGAGGTGGCGCTCGAGGCGGACGATTCGGTCATTCTCGCCGTGACTGCGCCGGTCGCCAAGGACCTGATCCCCGAGCTCAACCCGCCCGATGAATTCCGCGCCATCATCAACGCGCATTTCCGCGTCGATGCGCTGCCGGGCCTGGCCCACACCTTCCTCGGCGTGGTGAACGGCACGGCGGAATGGATCTTCCTGAAGCCCGGGGTGATCTCGACCACGACCAGCGCCGCCGATCGCTGGATCGATCGCGATGCCGAGGATCTGGCGGCGGCACTCTGGAACGACGTGGCCCGCGCCTATGGACTCGATGCCGCCAAGGTACCGCCGCATCGCGTGGTCAAGGAGAAGCGCGCGACCTTCGCCGCGACGCCGGCGCAATTGCTGCGGCGGCCGAAAGCGCGCACGCGCTGGCACAACCTGGTGTTGGCGGGTGATTGGACCGATACCGGCTGGCCGGCGACCATCGAAGGCGCGATCCGCTCCGGCTTCACCGCCGCCGCAGAACTGGCAAGGTGAGCGTCCTGCGTCCGCTCTCGGCGCTCTCGGCCGAGGAGCGCGAATGGATCGGCGGTTTCCTGGGTCATGACGGCGTTCTGCCGCTCTATTTCGAGACGGCCATCGAGGATCTTGCGCGCGGCATCGACAACCGCCTGGTCCTGATCGGTCGCGAGCGGCGCGGGCTTGTTCTCGGTATCGTCTTCGCGGGGCTGGAGGCCTTCACCATCCTCGGTTCGTTGGACGACGCGGAGTTGCGCGCCACCTATACGCGGCTGATGCCGGGCGAACTCCATGTGACCGCCGAGCTCGCCGCGTATCTGCGCCCGCAGCTCGGCACGCGCCTGGTCGCCGAGTTGGCGATGCGCACCGAGACCTGCGCGATCGGCCAGCGGACGTCGGATCCGAGCTGCGTGCAGATGACCGACGCGGATCGGGAAAAACTGACGGCCTTCTACAATACCCACAACCCGCGCCACGTCTTCTCGCCCTGGATGCTGGAGCATCCTTTCTTCGCTGTGGTGGAGCAGGGCGAGATCCTCGCCGCCGCCGGCGTGCTGGCGCTGAGCCGGCGTCTCGGTTGGGCGTTGATCGGCAACTTCCTGACCCGGCCGGATCGGCGCGGCCGCGGCCTCGCGCGGCGTGTCGGCAATACCCTGCTCGCGGCGCTGGGGCGGAACGGGATCGGCCATGCCGCGTTGGTGACGACGGACGACAATGTGGCTGCGCGCAGCGTCTATCGCGACCTTGGATTCGTCCTCGCCGAGGCCGGGATTGAACTCGACCTGAAATAGCCTAACTAACTGATATGTCTTGACAAAGACAGGGTTGCGCCCGCGTTGCATTTCGTCCGACGGGGCGTATACTCCGCGCTTTCCAACAACCGACCGAGGTCTACTCATGTCGCAAGCAGCCGCCAAGGCGCCGACTGCGGCTCCCCTCCCGCTCAAGGATCCGTCTCTCTTCCGCCAGCAGTGCTACATCGACGGCAAGTGGCTCGACGCGGATTCCGGGAAGAGCGTCGCCGTCAACAATCCGGCGACCGGCGAGACGCTCGGTACCATCCCGAACATGGGCACGGCCGAGACCAAGCGCGCGATCGAAGCGGCGAATGCGGCCTGGCCGGCCTGGCGCAAGAAGACCGCCAAGGAGCGCGCCGTCATCCTCAGGAAGCTCTTCAACCTGATGATGGAGAACCAGGACGACCTCGCGATCCTGATGACCGCGGAGCAGGGTAAGCCTTTGGCCGAGAGCAAGGGCGAGGTCGCCTATTCCGCGTCCTTCATCGAGTGGTTCGCCGAAGAGGGCAAGCGCACCTATGGCGACGTGATCCCGACCTTCGCCGGCGACAAGCGCATCGTCGTGCAGAAGGAGCCGGTCGGCGTCGTCGCCGCGATCACGCCCTGGAACTTCCCGAGCGCCATGATCACGCGCAAGGCCGGTCCCGCCATGGCCGCCGGCTGCCCGATCGTGATCAAGCCGGCGACCCAGACGCCGTATTCGGCGCTGGCGCTGGCCGTGCTGGCGGAGCGTGCCGGCATTCCGGCCGGCGTCTTCAACGTGATCACCGGCTCCGCGCGCGAGATCGGCGGCGAGATGACCTCGAACCCGATCGTGCGCAAGCTGACCTTCACCGGCTCGACCGAGGTCGGCAAGGTGCTGCTGCAGCAATGCGCCGGCACCATCAAGAAGACCTCGATGGAATTGGGCGGCAACGCGCCGTTCATCGTGTTCGACGATGCCGATCTCGACGCCGCGGTCGAAGGCGCCATCGCCTCCAAGTACCGCAACACCGGCCAGACCTGCGTTTGCGCCAACCGTCTGTTGGTGCAGGACGGCGTCTATGACGCCTTCGCCGCCAAGCTCGCGGCCGCCGTCAACAAGCTGAAGGTCGGCGACGGTTTGAAGGGCGAGACCCAGCAGGGCCCGCTGATCGACGATAAGGCGGTCGCGAAGGTCGAGGAGCACATCGCCGACGCGGTGAAGAAGGGCGCGCGCATCATCGCCGGCGGCAAGCGCCATGCGCTGGGCGGCACCTTCTTCGAGCCGACCATCCTCGCCGACGTGACGCCGGCAATGGCGGTGGCGAAGGAGGAGACCTTCGGCCCGGTCGCGCCGTTGTTCCGCTTCAAGACGGATGCCGAAGCGGTGCAGATGTCGAACGACACCGAGTTCGGTCTCGCCTCCTATTTCTTCAGCCGCGATATCGGGCGCATCTGGCGCGTGGCCGAGCAGCTCGAATACGGCATGGTCGGCATCAACACCGGCCTGATCTCGACCGAGGTGGCGCCGTTCGGCGGCGTCAAGGAATCCGGTCTTGGCCGCGAAGGTTCGAAATACGGCATCGACGACTATCTCGTCATTAAATACATGTGCCTTGGCGGCATCTGATCGCTGCTGCATGATCTGACCGGTCTCCGGATTCTCCGGAGGCCGGTCGATCTTTCTGCGGCGAGTGGAAACGAACGATGATCCGCGTCGAGCATCTGATCTTCGACTATCCGGGTCACCGCGCGCTCGACGACGTCAGTTTCGAAATCGCGCCGCGCACCATCACCGCTCTGGTCGGGCCCAACGGCGCGGGAAAGTCGACGCTGATGCGGGTCTGCTCCGGCCTGGAGCGGCCGTTCGCCGGCCGGGTCCGCCTGCAGGACATCGACGTTCACGAATCGCCGCGCGAAGCCCATCAGCGGATGGGCTATCTGCCGGACTTCTTCGGCCTTTATGACGACATGACCGTACGGCAATGCCTGGAATACCGGGCGGCCGCCCAAGGTGTTTCCAAGCAGAACCAGTGCGACGCGGTCGATCGCGCCGCTGATCGCATGCAGTTGACGGATCGCTTGAACCAGCGCGCCGGAGAATTGAGCCGGGGCCTGCGGCAGCGCCTCGCCATCGCCCAGGCCACCATCCACAATCCGAGCTTCGTCATGCTGGACGAGCCGGCTTCCGGCCTCGACCCCGAGGCGCGGATCGGTCTGGCCGGTGCGCTGAAGACCCTTTGCGCCGAGGGCATGACCATCATCGTCTCCTCCCATATCCTGGCCGAGCTCGACGACTACTCGACGCATATCCTGATGATCCGGGACGGGCGCATCGTGCAGCATGGGCCGTTGAGCACGCTCGAGGGCCGGATCGACGACCCGGCCACGATCTCGATCGAGCTGGCCGCGCCCGACGCGCGGCTGGCGGAAATCCTGGCCGCCGTCCCCGGGATTGTCGTGCAGCAGGTCGATGATCGGCATGCGACGCTCTCGACCGGTGGCGGCGCGGCAACCCGGCAGGCGTTGCTGAAAGGCCTGGTCGAGGCCGGACTGCCGGTGATCGATTTCACCGCCGAGAAGCTCCGGCTGCAGGACGCCTATCTCGCGCGGATGCGGGCCGCCGATGGCGAACCCAGGGGCGGCAAAAGCGGATGAGGATCAATCCGGAATTCCGCCGGAACGTCTGGGTGCAGTTCACCTGGACCCGGCTGCTCGCGGCACCGCTCCTGACGGTGATCGCCTGCTATGCCTTCCTGCTGGTCAACAACCACGACTATCGCCTGCTGCAAAAGGTCGCCGAATTTGTCGGCGGCAGCGTGATCGTCGGCCTCTGGGGCACGCGCCGGGCCGCGGATTCGCTGGCCGAAGAGGTGAGCGGCGGAACCTGGGAAAGCCAGCGCATGTCCGGCCTGGGCGCCTGGCAGATGACCTGGGGCAAGCTGATCGGCAGCGCCAGTTTCGTCTGGTACTGCGCCACCATCGCCTTCCTGGTCGTGCTCTGGTCCAGCAACCGGATCGAGGCGTTGGGCGGCATCGGCCGGCCGCCGCTGCAGGTGGCTTTCGATTTCTACGTCGGCGGCCTGGTCGCGCAGGCGGCGGCTTTCTCGATCGCCCTGCTGCTGCTCCGCAAGGCCGCGCAGTATCGCCGGCTGACGATCACGCTCGCCCAGACCTGCGGCTTCCTGGTCTATTTCCTGTTCGTCCGCGGCGACTTCTCCGAACAGCTCTCGGTGCGCTTCCGCGCCAGCGGTCTGCCGAGCAATGAAACGTTCTGGTCCGGCGGCAGTCCCGAGCTGGATCTGGCGCGCGGGTTCGCAATCGGCGTGACCTGTCTCTGGAGCATCATCGCCGCCTATCGGCTGATGCGCACCGAGTTGCAATACCGCAGCCTGCCCTGGGTCTGGACCCTGTTCCTGGTCTTCGTGCTGGTGCTCGGAATCTCGGCGTCGCCCGCGGAGAACGCCTATGGCTGGCTGGCGATTCCTTTCCTGGTCTTCGTTCTTCTCACCTATCTCTCGTTCTTTGCCGACAATCGCGACCCGGTGCGGTATCGCTGGGCCTTGCTGGCGCTGCGCGACCGCAACTGGTTCGAGATGATCAGCGCCATTCCATGGTGGATCATCAGCTACGTCTTCGCCGCGGTATCGGCGGTGGCGATTGCCTGGTCACTGGCCGATGTCGTCGGAGTCGAATCCATGCGCGAGCCGACGCCGGCGGTCCGCATGTTCATCATGGCCGTCGGCCATCCGTCGGCATCCCTCGCTTTGGTGATGCTGTTCATGCTGCGCGACCTTCTGGTGCTGCTCTGGCTGAGCTGCAGCCCCTGGCGCTCCAAGGCCGATGTCGCCGGCATCATCTATCTGGCCCTGGCCTATTGGCCGCTCGCCGCCATTCTCTGGATTTCGGGACTGCCGCATCTGCTGCCCGTCGTCGCGCCGATCGCGACCGGCAATATCGGCACCGACTTCGTGCCGATCGGCATCGAACTAGCCTTCGCCCTGTTCCTGTTCTACGCGCGCTGGCGCGAGATCACGAAGCTGAAGCGGAGATGAGGCCGTGATTGGCGAGCCAGCCATCCGCAATATCGCCTTCGGCGATCAGCTCGGCCGGCCCGGCGAGGGTGACGTCGGAAAATCCCTCCGCTGATACGCGGAAGCCGATCCGCAGCAACCCGCCGCCGGTCGGATGGATGAGCACCGGAGCGTCACTGCCGAACCTGCGATGGGCCATCAGCCCGACCGCCACTGCGCCCGTCCCGCAGGCCAAAGTTTCCATCTCAACGCCGCGCTCATAGGTGCGCATGCGGAAGGATCCGTCGCCGCGGCGCGCGGCGAAATTGGCATTCACCCCGCGCGGCGCGAAAGCCGCGTGATGGCGCAGGATTCGGCCGACTCCATCGACGTCCAGCGCCTCCAGCGCCGCCTCTTCATCCAGGAAGATGACGACATGGGGCACGCCGGTGTCGATGGTATAGCAATCGAAGGGCTGTCCCGCGATGTCGAGCCGCAGGGGCGGGCGCTCGTCCATGGGCGGCGTCATCTGCAACGTGATGGCGGATCCGTCGATCGCCGCGCGGATCGGGCCGGCATCGGTTGCCATCAAACCCGCGCTGCGGATCAACCCCAGCTGCGCCGCGCGCAGCACGGTGCAGCGCGCGCCGTTGCCGCACATCTCGCCGTCCATGCCGGTGCGATTCACATAGGTCATGCGAAAATCCGCGCCGTCGCGACCCGGCTGGATCAAGATCAAGCCGTCGCCGCCCAGGCCGCGCCGCCGGTCGCAGATCTCCCGCGCCAGAGCCTCGCGCCGTGCATGCCAGGCGCCGGTGCGGTCGTCGATGACGACGAAGTCGTTGCCGCAGCCATGCATCCGGGCGAATTTCAGGCCCACACGATTTCTCCCTGCTGAACCAATCCGGACCAGAAGCGGTCCGGTCGTCTGGTTTGGTTGCACAACATGACACGCCGATGCAATATTGGCCATGCAGCCCGGCGGCGTTCATGAGAAGGACCGGGCGTGAAGAGCGTAACGGGGTAGGCGGCCATGGCCGTTTCGATGTTGAGCGCGGCCGAAAAGCGGCGCCCTTGGATCCTCCTGGCGCCGACCCTGGCGGCGCTGGTCCTGTTGATGCTGGTACCGATCGGCATCATGCTGGTCTACAGCTTCTACAAGTTCCAGACCGCGGGGGTGGAGACGCCGGATCTCAATCTCGGCAATTGGCATGAGTTCTTCTCCGATTCCTACTACCACGGCTTTCTCTGGAAAACCGCGCGGATCTCGGCGATCACGGCGCTGCTTTGCGCGGTGATGGGCTATCCGCCGGCCTATTTCATCGCCATGACCTCGTTCCGCCACAAATGGCTGCTGCTCCTGCTGCTGATCGTGCCGTTCTGGATCAGCTTCACCATCCGCACCTTCTCCTGGGTGCATATCCTGGGCGAGAAGGGCGTGATCAACGCCAGCCTGATGGGGCTTGGTCTCATCTCCGAGCCGATCCCGATGCTCTACACCGAAGGCTCGGTGATCATGGGCATGATCCACTTCCTGCTGCCCTACATGGTCCTCAACATCTATGTCAGCCTCGACGGCATCGACCGGAACCTGATCTCGGCCGCGCGCTCGCTCGGCTGCACCAATTGGCAGGCCTTCAAGGAAGTGACCTTGCCGCTCTCGCTGCCGGGCCTTGGGGCCGGGCTGCTGCTGAGCTTCGTGCTCGCCGCCGGCTCCTATGTGACGCCGCAGATCCTCGGCGGCCGCAAGGATTCCCTGTTCGGCAACCTGATCTTCGACACGATCATGAAGGAGCTGAACTGGCCGATGGGCACCACGCTCTCGGTCGTGCTGCTGGTGCTGCTCGGCATCGTCTCCATCATCTACAGCCGCTACATGGGCCTCTCGACCATCACCAAGGGCCTTTCCCGATGAACGAGAGCGCGCGCGGCTGGGGGCTGATCAAGCTGGTGACCTTCCTGGTCTATCTCTTCATGTTCGCGCCGATCATCGTGGTGCTGATCCTCTCCTTCAACGCCTCGCAGTTCGGCGGCTTCCCGATGACCGGGTTCTCGCTGCACTGGTACGGCGAGCTCATGCAGAACGAGAGCGTGGTCCGCGCCTTCAAGACCTCGCTCTGGATCGGCATCGTGACCGCTTTGGTCTGCACCACGATCGGCACCATGGCGGCGCTGGCGCTGGTGCGCTACGAGTTCCCCGGCAAGCACTGGGTCAACGCGCTGATCGTCGGCCCGGTGCTGGTGCCGGAGACGGTGCTCGGCGTCGGCCTGCTGCTGGCCAATCGGGCGGCCGGGATGAAGGCGAATTTCGGCCTGCTGCTGCTGGGCCACATCCTGCTCTCGCTGCCCTATGTCGTGCTGGTGGTGCAGGCGCGTCTCATCGGCGTGAAGCGGGTCTATGAGGAGGCGGCCTTGTCGCTCGGCGCCAACCGCCTGCAGGCCTTCCGCGAGATCACCATGCCGCTGATCATGCCGGCGGTGCTGGCGGGCCTGCTGCTCGCCTTCACGATCTCCTTCGACAACGTCTCGGCCAGCGTGTTCTGGCGCCCGCCGGGGGTCGAGACCATGCCGACCGAGATCCTCGGCATGCTGAAAGTTTCCATCAGCCCGCAAATCAACGCCCTCGGTGCCCTGATGATCGTCATCACGGTGGGGCTGCCGCTGCTGGGAGGCGCGCTGGCGCGCCTGACCATTCGACGCCAGACCAAAGCCTAGAATCACAAAGATCAACAGAGGAGTGCGAGAGATGAAGATGAGTTCGACCCGCCGCCTGGAGCGGCTGAAGGAAGCTTATGGCAACGGCGCCATCGACCGGCGCAAGTTCCTGGGCCTGACCGCGGCGGCGGCGGCCTCGATGGGCGTCATGACCAATTGGAGCCGCAACGCGCTGGCTGCCGCGAGCGAAGTGCGCTTCGACGGCTGGGGTGGCGTGGTGCAGGAGGCGATCGACAAGTACGCCTTCCAGCCCTACACGGCGAAGACCGGCCGCAAGGTGGTGCAGGGCACCTTCGACGACGAGAACGTCGTCATCACCAAGCTGAAGGCGGCGACCCCCGGCCAGGATTTCCAGGTGATCCACTCCTCCGGCGTCGAGTACTACAAGAAGTACATCGACAACGGTTGGGTCTCGGAGATCAACGAGGCCAACATCCCGAACATGGCGAACGTCATGACCGCGATGATCGAGCCGTTCCGCAAGATGACGCCGAAGCTCTCCTGCGTGCCCTACGACTACGGCACCACCGGCATCGCCTACAACACCAAGGTCATCTCCGAAGCGGAAGCCAAGGAGAAGGGCGCCAACCTGCTGGTCGACAAGAAGTACGCCGGCAAGATCGGCGCCTATGGCGACATGGTCACCCGGGTCTGGTACGCCTCGCTGCAGACCGGCCAGGACCCGAACAACGCGCAGGACATGGAAGCGGTGTGGGCCAAGGTCCGCGAAGCCCGCGACATGACCAAGAAGTACTGGAGCTCCGGCGCCGAGCTGATGGACCTCATGGCCAAGGAGGAGATCGTCGTCACCGAGGCCTGGTCCGGCCGCATTGCGGCGCTGCAGCAGCAGGGTGCGCCGGTGGCCTATCACGATCCCAAGGGCAGCTATGCCTGGATGGAGGATATGCTGATCCTGAAGGGCTCGCCGATGGCCGAGTGTGAGGAGCTGATCAACTTCATGCTCGACCCGGCGACCGCGATCGCGGTGGCCGAAGGGCAGAACTATCCGCCCTCGCTCGATCCGAAGAAGGTGAAGCTCACCGACAAGATCGCCAAGCTCCCGGCCTTCGACCCGACCGGCGAGATGACGTCGCTGACCTTCGCCAATCCGGACTACTGGTCGTCGCACAGCGACGAATGGACCAAGCAGTGGGACCGCATCTCCAAGGGTGCGTGATCCTGTTCTGAGTTGAATACCGGCGCCCGGGCAGATGCCCGGGCGCCGTCACTCCTGCAAGTGAACCACCGCATGACCAACGCCGTCGAACTCCGCAACATCACGCTCGCCTATGGCAGCTTCGTCGCGGTCGAGAACGTCTCGCTGTCGATCGAGAAGGGCACGTTCCTGACCCTGCTCGGGCCGTCCGGCTGCGGCAAGACCACGATCCTGCGCTCGATCGCCGGGCTGGTGAATCCGACCGCGGGCGATATCGAGATCGCCGGGCGGCGGGTGAACGACGTGCCGATCCACAAGCGCAACATCGGCCTCGTCTTCCAGAACTACGCGCTGTTCCCGCACAAGACGATCTTCGACAACATCGGCTTCGGGCTCAAATACCGCAACGTGCCGAAGCCCGCGATCGCCGCGAAGGTGAAGCGCGCGCTCGAAATCGTGCGCCTGCCCGGGGTCGAGAAGAAGCTGCCTTCCGAGCTCTCCGGCGGCCAGCAGCAGCGCATTGCGCTGGCCCGCGCCATCGTGATCGAGCCCGATGTCCTGCTGCTCGACGAGCCGCTTTCGGCGCTCGACGCCAACCTGCGCGACGAGATGCGGGTCGAGCTGAAGCAGATCCAGCGCCAGACCGGCATCACCACCATCTTCGTCACCCACGACCAGGGCGAGGCGCTCGCCATGTCCGACCGCGTGGTGGTGATGAACCGGGGCCGGATCGAGCAGATGGGCTCGCCCTTCGACGTCTACGAGCATCCGCAGACCGAGTTCGTGGCGGGATTCCTCGGCAATGCCAACTTCCTCCAGGCCACCGTGGTCGCCATGCAGGGCGAGGCGGTGCAGGTCCGCCTGGCCGGCGGCGCCAATCTGCTGGTCGGCGGCGGCCACGCCCGCCCGGTCAAGCCCGGTGATGCGGTCAAGGTGGTGGTCCGCGCCGAGAAAGTGGTGGTCACCCCGGAATGCACCGTCCCGATCATGGCCCGGATCGTCGATGTGGACTATCTCGGCGCCCTGGCGCGCTATGAGGTGGAGCTGGCGGGCGGCCAGCGCCTCCGGGCGCTCTCCTCGCTGCATGAGAAGGCCCGCAGCCTCGGCGAAACCGTCGGGGTGGGCATCGACCCGGAGCATTGCCGGATCCTCTAGCCGCGCCTACATTTCCCGTAACGGCACGAGGGTTCGGCCATGGCGCTCTATGACTATGATCTTTTTGTGATCGGCGGCGGCTCCGGCGGGGTCCGCGCCGCACGGATGTCGGCCGGCTACGGCGCCAAAGTCGCCATCGCCGAGGAATACCGCTGGGGCGGCACCTGCGTCATTCGCGGCTGCGTGCCGAAGAAGCTGCTGGTCTACGCCTCCCATGTCCATGATGAGATTGCGGATGCTGCCGGGTTCGGCTGGACCATCCCCGAGGCGCAGTTCAGCTGGCCGAAGCTGATCGAGAACAAGGACAAGGAGATCGCGCGCCTCTCCGCGATCTATGTCGATCTGCTCAAGAAATCGAAGGTTCAGGTGATCGAGGCCCGGGCCCGGCTGGTCGACCGGCACACCGTCGAGGTCGATGGCCGCCGCGTCACCGCGCAGACCATCCTGGTCGCGACCGGCGGCCGGCCGGAGCGGCCGCAGCTTCCCGGCATCGAGCATTCCATCACCTCGAACGAGGCCTTCCACCTCGCGCATCTGCCGAAGCGGGTCGCGGTGGTGGGCGGCGGCTATATCGCCCTGGAATTCGCCGGGATCTTCAACGGGCTCGGTGCCAAGGTGCATCTGCTCTATCGCGGCGCGCCGGTGCTGCGCGGCTTCGACGACGACGTCCGCGCCTTCGTGACCGAGGAGGTCAAGAAGAAGGGCATCGACCTGCGCGTGAACACCGAGGTCGAGGCGATCGAGAAGGCCGGCGCGCATCTCAAGGTAACGCTGAAGGGCGGTGCAACCCTGGAGGTCGATCAGGTCCTCTACGCCACCGGCCGCGTGCCCAACACCCGGGACATGGGCCTGGAAGCGGTCGGCACCGATCTCGACCGGCGGGGCGTGATCCGGGTCGATGGCTATTCCCGGACCTCGGTCGAGAACATCTATGCGATCGGCGACTGCACCGATCGCATCGCCTTGACGCCGGTGGCGATCAAGGAGGCGATGGCCTTCGCCGATACGGTGTTCGGCGGCAAGAACTGGGCGATGGATCACAGCAATGTCGCCCATGCGGTGTTCAGCCAGCCGCCGGTGGCGACCGTCGGTATGAGCGAGAACGCGGCGCGCAGCGAGGGCCGCCGGCTCGACATCTACAAGACCAGCTTCAAGGCGCTGAAGCACACGCTCTCCGGCTCGAGCGAGCGCACCTTCATGAAGCTGGTGGTCGATCGCGACAGCCAGGTCGTGCTCGGCGTCCATATGGTCGGCGCCGACGCGCCGGAGATCATCCAGTCCCTGGCGGTCGCGGTGAAGATGGGCGCCACCAAGGGCCAGTTCGACCAGACCGTCGCGCTCCATCCCACCGCCGCCGAGGAATTCGTCACCATGCGCACCCCGGAGCCGGAGCCGGTCGAACCGGGCCTGGAGGCGATGGAGGCCTAGTTGTTAACACTTGGAAGAAACGAGGTCATTCGGCTCCCTATTTTCAAGCAATGAGTGTCGACTTCGATGGGGTTAGCGCTTAGCATCACCCTGTGCGTCGCGACCAAGGTCGCAGCTAGGGGGACGCAATGTCGGAAAACAACAGTGGACGCATCAAGGGTGAGCCAGATCTCCTGAATGAGAGGAGATTAAATCGCCTTCGGATAGCGTTCGCGGTGGGAGTTCTAATTGTCGGAGTGTTTTCTGCTCTGGCCGTTTCGCGTTTTGATTTTATTGATATTCTTGGGCTTGACGTCTTCTTTCAGGGTGTTGGTGACGTACGGTTTTCTGCGGATTACGTTGTAATACGGCTTGTGATTAATTTTCTGATTGCCGGTGTTCTCGGCATTGGAGCGGTAGTTTACTTCTCGGTCACTTCTCATAGGTCGGGCCATACTGCGATTGCCGAGTCTGCCGTTGATCCGGGCACTCCCTCGCCGCCGAAACGAGAACCTGCTGACATTGTGATCGCAAATCTTGATGAGCGGGTCGCTTCGCTACAGGGGCGAGCAACGCAGATCTATTGGACAATCATCGTGATACTGGTTGCGGGCGTCTTTCTGATCATTTTCTCAGGCTATCTTTCGTCGCTGGATTCAAAGCTGTCGGCAGTGTGGGTACGCGTAGGTGCCGAGCGGGAGCTAGCCACTTCTGAGCTATCTAAAGCAGTTTTTCAGCAGTCAAAGGACGGCCAAACAACTACCGACCCGGCCGTTATAGGCCGATATCAAACGGCGAATGACAACTACGGGAAGGTTCTTGAGGCCGTGCTTGCTCAAGCAAGTAAGGCGAATGGGGAAAGCAATACTGAGATACTGTCGGGCAGTACCGTGCTCCGGATCGGCATTGTCGGGCTCCTGATCTTTCTGACTCAGATTCTCATTTCTCTGTATCGATACAACTCACGCCTGATCGCGTTCTACATCGCGAGGAGAGATGCGCTCACGCTTTCGAAAGGCGACGATCAAAAGTTCAAGAAGTTTGCAGAGATACTTTTGCCAAGGCAGTTGGATTTTGGGCGTGAGCCGAAGCACCCACTGGCTGAAGCTGCAGAACTACTCCGCCAAGCCGGGCCCAGTGCCTTTAGCAGGTCGAAGCAGGATCCAAAGAAGGGCGCGAACGGAAAATCGCAAGCCAACGGCGATGCGACTGAGCCGGGCTAGTCTAATACCTCGACAGCTTTCTCGCCGGCGCGGCCCCTGAACGCCTGCTCCTGGGCAATGAAACCCCTCAATCGCCGTGATCAGTCCAACTAATGCACTGAAATAGCAGTGTTATTTCTGGACCAGCCGGCCCTTCGGCATGGCGCCCAAGCGCCTGGTGCAATTGTATCGCCGGCCCAAACCGTCGTATATCCTCAGCCCAATGGTTCACGCTGTGGATGGACCTGAGTGAGTAGGGGTAGAGAGATGGCGGCGAAATGGGCGCCGGATAGCTGGCGGACGAAGCCGATCAGCCAGATGCCGGAATACCCGGATCAGGCGAAGCTGCATGCGGTCGAGGACAAGCTGCGCGGATACCCGCCGCTGGTCTTCGCCGGCGAGGCGCGGCGCCTGACCGAGACGCTGGGCCAGGTGGCGGAGGGCAAGGCCTTCCTGCTGCAGGGCGGCGATTGCGCCGAGAGCTTCGCCGAGTTCTCCGCCAACAACATCCGCGACACCTTCCGCGTGCTGCTGCAGATGGCCGTCGTGCTCACCTTCGGTGCGGCGCTCCCCGTCGTGAAGGTCGGGCGGATGGCCGGCCAGTTCGCCAAGCCGCGTTCCGCGCCGACCGAGGTGATCGACGGCGTCGAGCTGCCGAGCTATCGGGGCGACATCATCAACGGCATCGATTTCACCAAGGAATCCCGCACGCCCGATCCGGAGCGGCTGGTGCAGAGCTACAACCAGTCCGCGGCGACGCTCAACCTGCTGCGCGCCTTCGCGCAGGGCGGGTTCGCGGATCTCCACAAGGTGCATCGCTGGAACCTCGACTTCGTCGCCGACAGTCCGCTCGGCCATCGCTACAAGGAGATGGCGGACCGGCTGAGCGAGACCCTGGATTTCATGGCCGCCTGCGGAATGACCTCGGATAACGCGCCGCAGATCCGCGAGACCGAGTTCTTCACCAGCCACGAGGCGCTGCTGCTGCACTACGAGCAGGCGCTGACCCGGGTCGATAGCCTGACCGGCAAGTGGTATGGCTGCTCGGCGCACATGCTCTGGATCGGCGACCGCACCCGCCAGCTGGATTCCGCCCATGTCGAATACATGCGCGGCATCCAGAATCCGCTCGGCCTGAAATGCGGCCCGAGCTCGGATCCGGACGAGTTGGTGCGTCTCATCGAGATGCTGAACCCGCAGAACGTGCCCGGCCGTCTCACCCTGATCGCCCGCATGGGCCATGAGAAGGTCGAGGCCAAGCTGCCGCCGCTGGTGCGCGCGGTGCAGCGCGCGGGCGCCAAGGTGGTCTGGTCTTGCGATCCGATGCATGGCAACACGATCAAGTCCTCGACCGGCTACAAGACCCGGCCGTTCGACCGCATCCTCTCGGAGGTGAAGAGCTTCTTCGCCGTGCACCGGGCGGAGGGCACCTATGCCGGCGGCGTTCACTTCGAGATGACCGGCCAGGACGTCACCGAATGCATCGGCGGCGCCAAGGCGGTCACCGAGGAGGCCCTGGCCGATCGCTACCACACCCATTGCGACCCGCGCCTCAACGCCACCCAGGCCCTGGAACTGGCGTTCCTGATCGCGGAGCAGCTGAAAGCGGAGCGTGTCGGCCATGGACAGCGGATCGCCGCAGCCTCCTAAAGGACCTGCTGCCGGGCCGTCGGACCCGAGCATCGCCGACTGGACCGACCACTACTTCCTGCGGACCAAGGCGACGGTGGCACGCTTCGGCGATGCCACCGTCACCTATGCCGTGTTCATGCGCCGCCCGGTGGTCTCCGCGCCGCGATTGGCGCTGAACTGGCTGAGCGAGGTCGCCAGGCAGCGCGGCACCGAGTTCAAGGTCGATCTGATCTACCCGGAAGGGAAGTGGGTCGGCGCCGGCGAGCCGATCATGTACATCACCGGCTCTCTGGTGCATCTCGCCGATCTCGAGACCATCTTGTTGATGAAGCTGGGGCCGGCCTGCGTCGCGGCCTTCAACGCCTTCACCATGTGCGCCGATCTTCCCAACGTCTCGTTCCTGGCGATGGACGCGCGCCACTGCGCCGGCCTCGAGATGGCGGAGATCATGGCCTATGCCGCCTCGGTCGGCTCGGCCCGCGCCAAGCGCAAGGTCGGCGCCAAGGGCTTCATCGGCAACGCGACCGAAGCGACCGCGCATTACTTCGGCCAGGAGCACGCGCTCGGCACCATGCCTCATGCGCTGATCGGCTACGCGGGCTCGACCCTGCGCGCGGCCGAGATGTTCCACGAAACCTTCCCCGGCGACCCGATGACCGTCCTGGTCGACTATTTCGGCCGGGAGATCACCGACTCGCTGACCGTGGCGCGCCGCTTCCCCGGCCTGGCCGCGGAGGGCAATCTCTCGGTCCGCCTCGACACGCCCGGCAGCCGCTTCGTCGAAGGCCTCGATCCCACGCTCTCTTACGCGGTGCTTGAGCGCCACGTGCCGCGGACCTTGCGCGGCTATCGCAGCGAGCAGGAGCTCCGCCACCTGGTCGGCGCCGGCGTCACCGCCGCGGCGATCTGGTACCTGCGCGAAGCCTTGAACCGCGAAGGGTTCCAGCGGGTGAAGATCGTGGGCTCCTCGGGCTTCGATCCGGCGAAATGCAAGGTCATGGCGGAATCCTTGGCGCCGGTCGATGTGATCGGCACCGGGTCCTTCCTGCCGCAGCGCTGGACCGAGACCTACGCCACCGCCGACATCATCGAATATGACGGCGTGAAGCGCGTGAAGATCGGCCGCGAGTTCCTGTTTCGGAAAGCCGATGGCGATCGCTAGGATCTGGAGCTGCCGCGCGGATCCCAAGGATCCCGACGCCTATCCGCGCCATTTCCGCGACAAGGTGCTGCCGGAGCTCGACACCATCCCCGGCTTCCTCGGCGCCATGCTGATGCGCCGCGACCTCGACGGCGCGATCGAATACACGGTGCTGACCCGCTGGGTCTCGCTCGACGTCATCCGCCGCTTCACCGGCCGCGACGTGAACGCCGCCGTCGTGCATCCGGACATCGCCGTGGCCCTGATCGACTACGACCAGACCGTCACGCATAGCGAGATCGTGGAGAAGGTCTGGTCGTCGCGGTAGCGTGTCGCCACCGAATGGCCGGTCTAATGGAGTATGACGAGCTACCAGCGCTCTTCTCCCCCCTTTAGGGGGGAGTGAGAGGGGGGCATTGCAGCCGCGATGCTAGAGGCAAATCTCTACGGCAGATCCAGCGCTAAAACCGATCCGGCAAACTATTCAGCTTCCCCAGCAAGTCCAGCAGAACACCATCAATGTTCTGCATCACCTCGCTGTTCCAGTAACGGACGACCGAATAACCCTCTTGCCGGAGAAATCGATTACGCTCGTCCTCGGCCTTCGAAATCTCGGCATGCTGGCTGCCATCAATCTCTAGAGCCAGACGCTTTCTGAGACAGGCAAAATCCAAGATATACGGATCGACCGGCACCTGCTTCCGGAACTGATGCCCGTCGAGTTGCCCCAGGCGAATGCGATACCAGAGCTTCTTCTCCGCCTCGGTCATATCGCGACGCAAGCGTTTCGCGCGTGAAAGCGTCTCGCTGGTGGTGCGGTAGCGGTCGGGCACGGTTGCTGACACCTCGCACTGGATCTTGAGCATCACGGCTGCAGTGCCCCCCTCGTACTCCCCCCTGAAGGTGGGAGAAGAGCACCGGCACCGAGTCTTCAATCGTTGCCGCTGCACAGCGGAAACGAAAGAATCCCGCCGTTGACTATCTTCTCCCCCCTTTAGGGGGGAGTGAGAGGGGGGCGCTGCAGTCGTAGTGCTGCCGACCTCGCGCCGATAGCAGATCCAGCGCTCCCCCTAGCCCAGCTACTCCCCCGGCGCCTTCGCGAACGGCACTTCGCTCCAGACATAGCCTTGCTCGTTGCTGTTCGGCTTGCGCGCGTATTCCAGCAGCCAGGTCTTGCCGGTCTTGGTATCGACCAGCACATTGACCTTGGTGCGGCCATGGGTGAGGTCGCGGTCGGGCTGGTCGAGCACCATGAGGATATAGCGCTGGCCCGCCGGCTCGATGACCGGCGTCGGCGTCAGCTGGTCGGCGTAGTTCTGTGCGAAAGCGGGGCAGGCGAGGCCGGCGATCAGGATCGCGGCGAGGCCGACAGATTTGAAAAGATCGGTCACAATTTTCCTCCGAACCGCCCTGAATGGATTGTCTCACCGGGCATCCTGGCCGAACAAGCATCAATTCCCGTGCCAATACCGGCAAAACATGGCTGATTTGTCCCGGATGGCGGCCGGTCGCATTGAAACCCCGGGTTCCGGCCGTTAAGGTCTGTCGGAACCTATGGAATTTGCCGTCCGACCATGACCGACACGCTGCGCATCTCCCTGGCCCAGTTCAACCCGACCGTCGGTGACGTCGCGGGCAATGCCGATCTGGTTCGCAGGGCTCGCAAACAGGCCGCGGCCGACAAGGCCGATCTGGTGATGATGAGCGAGCTCTTCCTCTCCGGCTATCCGCCCGAGGATCTGGTGCTGAAGCCGGCCTTCCAGGAAGCCTGCCGCAAGACCACCGAGGCGCTGGCGGCCGAGACCGCCGATGGCGGCCCCGCGGTCCTGCTCGGCACGCCCTGGGTCGAAGATGGCAAGCTCTACAACGCGGTCGCCTTGCTGGACGGCGGCAAGGTCGCGGCGACGCGCTTCAAGGCCGACCTGCCCAATTACGGCGTGTTCGACGAGAAGCGGGTCTTCGCGGCCGGCGGAAACCAGAGCCCGATCAACTTCCGCGACGTGCGCCTCGGGCTCCCGATCTGCGAGGATATCTGGGGCCCCGAGGTCGTGGAATGCCTGGCGGAATCCGGCAGCGACATTCTGCTGGTGCCGAACGGCAGCCCCTACGAGCATGACAAGCTCGACGTCCGCGCGGATTTGGTCCGCCGCCGCATCGAGGAGAACGGCCGGCCGATCGTCTATCTCAACCAGATCGGCGGACAGGACGAGGTCGTGTTCGACGGCGCCAGCTTCGTGATGAACGGCGACCAATCGATCGCCGTGCAGATGCCGGCCTTCGCCGAGGCGCAGACCCTCACCACCTGGCGCCGCAAGGGCAACAATGGCTGGGTCTGCGAGACCGGCCTGATCGCCAAGCAGCCGAGCGTCATCGAAAGCGTCTACCAGGCGATGATGCTGGGCCTGCGCGACTATGTGAACAAGAACCGCTTTCCCGGCATCCTGCTCGGCTTGTCCGGCGGCATCGATTCCGCGATCTCCGCGGCGGTGGCGGTGGACGCCCTCGGCGCGGATCGGGTGCGCGCCTTCATGCTGCCTTCGCCCTATACCAGCGAGGACAGCATCGTGGACGCGCAGAAATGCGCCGATCTGCTCGGCATCGTCCATGACACGGTCTCGATCGAGCCCGCGATGCACGCCTTCGACGCGATGACCCGCGACGTCTTCGCCGGTCGGGGCAAGGATGTGACCGAAGAGAACATCCAGAGCCGCATCCGGGGCGTCACCCTGATGGCGATCTCCAACAAGCTCGGCTCGATGCTGCTCACCACCGGCAACAAGTCCGAGATGTCGGTCGGCTACGCGACGCTCTACGGCGACATGTGCGGCGGCTATTCGGTGCTGAAGGACATCTACAAGACCATGGTCTACCGGCTCTGCGACTGGCGGAATGCGCAGAAACCCGCCGGCGCGCTCGGCCCGGATGGGGCGGTGATGCCGCCGCGCGTCATCACCAAGGCGCCCACCGCGGAATTGAAGCCGAACCAGACCGACCAGGATTCGCTGCCCCCCTACGAGATTCTCGACGGCATTCTCGAATGCCTGATCGAGCACGAGATGACAGTCGAGCAGATCGTCGCCAGGGGTTTCGAGCAAGCGACTGTTCTGCGGGTCTGGCGGATGCTGGATCTCGCCGAGTATAAGCGGCGCCAGGCACCGCCGGGCGTGAAGATCACCAGCCGCGCCTTCGGCCGCGATCGACGCTACCCGATCACCAACAGCTTCAAGGCGCCGAAGGCTTGAGATGAATTACCCATCACCCAGTTTGCGGCACCCCTCACCCTGTCCCTCTCCCACAAGGGGAGAGGGGACGCTGTTGCAATCGCTCAATTTCAAGCCCCTCTCCCCTCGTGGGAGAGGGGTTGGGGTGAGGGGGCCGCGTGATGGCTCCCTCCGACTAAGCTCTCTGCCTGTGCCGGATCGGTGATGGACCCATGTCGATCCGTGTACGCTTCGCTCCAAGCCCGACCGGGCGGCTCCATGTCGGAAACATCTACGTCGCGCTGAACAACTGGCTGTTTGCGAAGAAGCAGGGCGGCAAGTTCCTGCTGCGCCTCGACGACACCGATCGCGAGCGCTCGACCCTGGCTTACGCCGCCGTCATCGAAGATGACCTGAAGTGGCTCGGCCTCGTCTGGGATGAGTTCACCCGCCAGTCCGACCGCATCGACACCTACGAAGCCGCGGCCGCGAAGCTGAAGGCCTCCGGGCATCTCTATCCCTGCTACGAAACCGCCGAAGAGCTGGCGCTGCAGCGAAAGGTCCAGTCGTCGCTGGGAAAATCGCGGGTCTATGACCGCGCCGCGTTGAAGCTGACCGATGCGGACCGCCAGCGCCTCGAAGCCGAAGGCCGCCGGCCGCACTGGCGCTTCAAGCTGGACCCACGCAACGTCGAATGGAACGACCTCGTGCGCGGTCCCCAGCATATCGACGAGAGCAGCCAGTCCGACCCGATCCTGATCCGCGAGGACGGCACCTTCCTCTACACTCTGCCCTCGGTGGTGGATGACGTCGAGCTCAAGGTCAGCCACGTGATCCGCGGCAACGACCATGTCACCAACACGGCGACCCAGATCCAGATCTACGAGGCGCTCGGTGCCAAGGCGCCGACCTTCGCCCATCTGCCGCTGCTGGTGGATGCGAGCGGCGAGGGGCTTTCGAAGCGCCTGGGCTCTCTCTCGATCATGCAGATGCGCGAAGAAGGCCTCGAGCCGATGGCGATCAATGCCTATCTGGCGCGGATCGGCACCGGCCATGCGGTCGAGGCGGTGACCGGTCTTGAGGCGCTGATCGCCGATCACGACCTTTCGAAGTTCGGCAAGACCTCGCCGCGCTTCGACCCCGAGGAGCTCAAGCATCTGAACGCCCGCCTGCTGCACGCCCTGAGCTTCGACCAGGTGAAGCCGCAGCTGGCCGCGCTGAACTTCGCCCAGGTCGATCCCGCGCTGTGGGAAGCGGCGCGTGGCAACCTGGAGAAAATCGGCGACATCGCGCTCTGGCAGCAGATTTGCCGCTCGGAGATCGCGCCGGTGGTGCCGGACGGCGGCTTCGCCGCCAAGGCGGCCGAACTGCTGCCGGGCGAGCCCTGGGACGGCGACACCTGGAAGACCTGGACCCAGACGGTGCAGAAGACCACCGGCAAGAAGGGCAAGGACCTCTTCATGCCGCTGCGTTTGGCGCTGACCGGCCTCGACCACGGACCGGAGCTGAAGGCGCTGCTGCCCTTGATCGGCCGCGACCGCGCGCTGAAGCGCCTGCGGGGGGAGCGGGCGTGATGCCGCAATCTATTCCGCCGTCATCCCCGGACTTGGTCCGGGGATCCACGCCTTTCTATCGTGCGGTACCCAAGGCGTGGGTCGCCGCGCGCCCGTCCGCGAAGGCGGACATTCGTCCGCCGGGCGCGGGGATGACGGACTGTTGTTGTGGCTGCGACTGAGCACCCACGGCAACACAAGCAACGGAACCACCGATGACCATCCACTTCCACAACACCCTGACCCGCGAGAAGCAGGTCTTCGAGCCGATCGATCCCAAGAACGTCCGCATCTATGTCTGCGGACCGACGGTCTACGACTACGCCCATATCGGCAATGCGCGCCCCGTCGTGGTGTTCGACGTGCTGGCGCGGCTGCTGCGCCACACCTACGGCAAGGATCACGTCACCTATGTCCGCAACATCACGGACATCGAGGACAAGATCATGGAAGCCGCGAAGCAGAACGGCGAGACCATCGAGCAGGTCACCAAGCGCACCACCCAGTGGTATCACGACGACATGGCCGCGCTCGGCGCCCTGCCGCCGGACCGCGAGCCGCGCGCGACCGAGTATGTCGGGCAGATGATCAAGATGATCGGCGTGCTCGAGGCGAAAGGCCATGCCTATGCGGCGGAGGGGCACGTGCTCTTCAACGTGCCGTCGATGGAGGAGTACGGAAAGCTCTCCAAGCGCAGTCTCGACGACCTGATCGCCGGCGCCCGCGTGGAAGTCGCGCCCTATAAGAAGCACCCCGCGGATTTCGTGCTCTGGAAGCCGAGCGCCGCCGATCAGCCGGGCTGGGATTCGCCTTGGGGCCGGGGCCGGCCGGGCTGGCATATCGAATGCTCGGCCATGTCGGGCGAGATCCTTGGCGAAGTCTTCGACATCCATGGCGGCGGGCTCGACCTCATCTTCCCGCATCATGAGAACGAGATCGCCCAGAGCCGCTGCGCCCATGGCACCGCGGTGATGGCGCGCTACTGGCTGCACAACGGCTTCGTGCAGGTCAACGGCACCAAGATGTCGAAGTCGCTCGGCAACTACTTCACCGTGCACGAGCTGCTGGAGGAGGGGCACCGCGGCGAAGCGATCCGCCTGGCCCTGCTCTCGGCCCATTACCGCCAGCCGATCGACATCACCCGCGACGGGTTGAAGGAGGCGAAGACGGCGCTCGATCGCCTCTACACCGCCGTCGCCCGCGCCGAGGTCGATGCGCTGCCGGAGCCCAACGCGCACATCCTCGCCGCGCTGGCCGACGACCTCAACACCCCGCTTGCGATCTCCGAGATGCACGAGCTGGTCTCGAAGCTGAACAAGGCCGAGAAGCTGGAGGAGAAGCGGGCGCTGAAATCCGCGCTGCTCGGCGCGGGCGCGCTGCTCGGCCTGCTGCAGCAGGACCCGGCGGCTTGGTTCCAGGCAAGTGGGGGCGGGCTGCAGGCGGTCGAGATCGAGAAGCTGATCGATGCCCGCAAGGCCGCACGCCAAGCGAAAGACTTCGCAGCCGCCGATCGGATTCGGAAGGAGCTCTTGGAAGCCGGGGTGGTGCTGGAGGATGGCCCCTCCGGGACGACTTGGAAGCGGGCGTAGTCGCGATCTGAAGGTATCGTGCTGAACCCCGCGCCAATCTGGTCACTTGCGCCTAAAGAACAGAACGGGTACAATTATTCGGTTTCCTTCGGACGACGGCGCAACGCGCGTGGCGCCAACCTTTACCGGACCTTTACGAGGCGAAGAATCGCGCTTCATACCCTGAGGGGTAATTTTACTAAACGATTCAAATATTTACCCTGCCTTGGCGGCTCTGCAGACGGGTGGCGGCGGTAAAGGCAACGTCGGAACGGACGTGGCACCGCCGGGTTCAGAGGTGATGCTGAAGCAACATGACCAAGACCTCGCGGAAAGCCGCCTGAGCGGCCTGATCGCGAAACTCCCGCGCCGCATGGCGACCTTCGTCCGCTGGCTCCGCGACCCCAAGCGGCTGTGGCTGCGCGTGCCGCTCGGCCTCCTGCTGTTCTGCGGCGGCTTCCTCGGCATCCTGCCGGTGCTGGGGTTCTGGATGGTACCGCTGGGCGTGGTCCTGATGGCGCAGGATATCGGCCCGCTGCGGCGCGGCGTCTATCGCCTGATCAACTGGGCTGCCCGTCGCCGTCCGCGCTGGTTCGGCGAATCCTACTCATAGCCGCCCAGCAGTTTCGCGGTCGCTTCGAAATCAGCCTCACCCAAAACCACCTGCGCCAGCTTTTCGCCGTTCAAGGCCGCGAACTTGTAGCCATGGCCGGAGCAGCCGCTGAACAGGATCAGGCGCTCGCGGCGCTGCAGCTGGAACCGGTCGTCCGGCGCGATCGTGTAGAAGCAGGTCTTCATGTAGAGCGTGCGGTAATCGGTGACGTCGGGCAGGGCGTAGCGGAAATAGGCGCGGATCGCCTGGTCCTCATTCTCATCGAGTGCGGCGTGCAGTTCCGGGTCGCCGCGACGGCGGTGGTCGGGCGCGCAGATCTTCAGATCGCTGCCATCGACCGGCGGCAGGACATAGCAGCCGCTCTCGCCGCCGAGATCGACGATCACCGGTGTCTCGGCCCAGGCCGCAGCCCATTTCGCTGGCGCGGCCACATAGAGGATCGCCTGGCGGTAGGTGGTGAGCGCCGCGGCGAAATCGGGGAAAAGATGCGAGGCCCAGGCGCCGCCGGAATAGACCACGCGGTCGGCCAGGAACACCGCGCCGCTCTCGGTCGCGACCCGGCCGGTGCCGGCATCGATGGCGACGACCTTTTCCCGCGGCACCAGGGCGACGCCGCTCTGGCGCAGCGCTTCGACCAGGTCGACGGCGATGCGGTCGGGGAAGAGAGCGCCGCCACGTTCGGTGAAGATGCCGGCGGCGCGGTCGGTGAACTGGAACTGCGGCAGCCGGTCGCGGAGCTCCGCCACCTCCATCACCCGATAGGGGATGCCGAGCCGGTCGAGGCCGGCCCGGCCGCGATCGGTCCAGTCGCCGGAATCGTTGGAGATCGCGAGGATGCCGGTCTCGGCGAGATGCTTACGCCCCAGCCGTGCCCACAGCCGGTCCCAGGCGGCGAAGGCATGGTCCACCAGCCGCGCATAGGCATCCTGCCCGGGATAGAGGTGGCGGATGATTCGATGCTGGTCGAAGGAGGCGGCGCGCGGATTCGGGATCTCGCCCTGCTCGATCAGGGTGACGTCGCAGCCCTTCTCGGAAAGGCGCAGCGCGGCCACCATGCCGGCCGCACCCGCGCCGATCACGACAACTTGCAAAATCAGCGCCGCTCGGCGAAGGCGAGGCGCAAGGCGAGCCCCACGAAGACCAGAGCGGTGAGGCGGTTGAGCCAGCGGCTGAACCGCGCGGAGCCGCGCAGCATGCCGGCCGCGGCGCCGGCCGAGACCGCGACAATGCAGTTCACCGTGGTGCCGCCGATGTTGAAGATCAAGCCGAGCACCAGGATCTGCACCACGACCGAGCCGCGCGCCGGATCGACGAATTGCGGCAGGAAGGCCAGGATGAACAGCGCCACCTTCGGATTGAGCAGATTGGTGAGCGCGCCTTCGGCGAACACCCGGCTGGTGCTGACCGGAGGCAGTTCCTGGAGCGCCACGGCATTGGCGCTGGCCCGGATCGCCTTCCAGGCGAGGTAGAGCAGGTAGACCGCGCCGCCGACCTTGATCGTGACGAAGGCGGCTTCCGACTGCGCCACCAGCGCCGCCACGCCGAAGGCGGCCAGCAGGCTGTGGCCGAACGAACCCGCCGCCACGCCGAAGCTGGCGGCGATGCCGGCCGAGCGGCCCTGGGTTGCCGAGCGGGCGATGACATAGGTCATGTCGGCGCCCGGGGTCAGGTTCAGCGCCAGAGCGGCCGCGAGGAAGGGCAGAAGATTCGCGAAATCAGGCATTTGGGGCTTATTGTTGGGGGCTCTGCTTGACCCCCAGGGTTCCATATGCTGAATCCCGGGTCAATCTCGATACCCGCTTTTTGCAAAGAACCAGATGTCTGACGACAAACGCGTTTATCTGTTCGACACGACCTTGCGCGATGGTGCGCAGACGCAGGGCGTCGACTTCAATGTCGGCGACAAGCAGGCGCTGGCCGAAGCGCTGGATCGGCTGGGTGTCGATTACATCGAAGGCGGCTGGCCCGGTGCCAACCCGACCGACGATGCGTTCTTCGGCAATCCGCCGCGATTCCGCCGTGCCAAGTTCGTCGCCTTTGGCATGACTCGCCGCCCCGGCCGCAGCGCCGCCAACGATCCCGGCCTCTCGGCACTGCTGAATGCGAAGACCCATGCGGTCTGCATGGTGGGAAAGTCCTGGGACTTCCATGTCGATGTGGCGCTCGGCATCCCGCGCGCCGAGAACGTCGCGATGATCGCCGAGAGCGTGGCGCATGCGAAGGAGCGCGTCGCGGAGGTCATGTTCGACTCAGAGCATTTCTTCGACGGCTACAAGAACAACCCGGCCTATGCGCTGGAATGCGCCGAGGCGGCCTACAAGGCGGGTGCGCGCTGGGTCGTGCTCTGCGACACCAATGGAGGCACCCTGCCGCACGAGATCGAGCGCATCGTCGGCGAGGTGACGGCGCGGATTCCCGGCAGCCATCTCGGCATCCATTGCCACAACGACACCGAGAACGCGGTCGCCAATTCCCTGGCCGCGGTGCGCGCCGGGGTGCGCCAGGTGCAGGGTACCTTGAACGGGTTGGGCGAGCGCTGCGGCAATGCGAACCTGGTCTCGCTGATCCCGTCGCTGATGCTGAAGACCGACTTCAAGACTGGCCTCGACGACAACGACCTGAAGCAGATCACGCATCTCTCGCGGCTGCTGGACGAGCGGCTGAACCGCGCGCCGTCGCGCAGCGCCGCCTATGTCGGCGAATCCGCCTTCGCCCACAAAGGCGGCCTGCACGTCTCCGCGGTCGAGAAGGATCCGAAGACCTACGAGCACATCGAGCCGACCCTGGTCGGCAACCGCCGCCACATCGTGGTCTCCGACCAGTCGGGCCGCGCCAATATCCTGGCGCGCTTCCGCGAGATCGGGCTTGAGATCGATGCCGACGATCCCAAGGTCGCGGCCCTGGTGGAGACCGTGAAGCTGCGCGAGTACGACGGCTACGCCTATGACGGCGCGGAAGCCAGCTTCGAATTGCTGGCCCGGCGCGGCCTCGGCAGCGTGCCGGATTACTTCAAGCTGGCGCGCTTCCGGGTGATGGACGAGCGGCGCTGGAACATGCGCGGCGACCTGGTCACCGAATCCGAGGCGACGGTGACGCTCGACGTCCATGGCGAGCATATGATGACGGTCGCGACCGGCAACGGCCCGGTGAACGCGCTCGACACGGCGCTGCGCAAGGCGCTGACGCCGCTCTATCCGGGCCTCGCCGATATGCGTCTCGTGGACTTCAAGGTCCGCATCCTGACGCCCCAGGCCGGCACCGAGGCGATCACCCGCGTGATGATCGAAAGCGCCGATGCCAGCGGCGAACGCTGGAGCACGGTCGGCGTCTCGCCCAACATCATCGACGCTTCCTACGAGGCCTTGAACGACGCGCTCACCTGGAAGCTGATGAAGCTGTCGCAGGCACCCGCCACCCGATGAGCGATCGCGGCATACCGCCGGCGGTGATCCTGGTGGAGCCGCAGCTCGCCGAAAATATCGGCACGGCGGCGCGCGCCATGCTGAATTGCGGGCTCACCGATCTTCGCCTGGTCAATCCGCGCGATCCCTTTCCGAGCGAGCGCGCGAGCGCCGCCTCGGTCGGCGCGCTGGAGATCATGCCGCCAGTCAAGATCTTCGACAGCACCGAAGCGGCGGTCGCCGATCTCAACATGGTCTATGCGACCACCGCCCGCGAGCGGAAGATGGTGAAGCCGATCCTCACCCCGCGTGCGCTGGGCGAGACGGCGGTGGAGGCGGGCAGGGCGGGCCGAAAGGTCGGCATCCTGTTCGGACGGGAGCGCACCGGGCTCGAGAAGGACGACATCGCGCTGGCCGACGCGGTCGTCACCGTGCCGCTCAATCCGGAGTTCACCTCCTTGAACCTCGCGCAGGCGGTGCTGCTGCTCGGCTACGAGTGGTACCAGGCCGGCGACAGCACGCCGCCGCGCGTGCTGGAGACCCATGGCGCCGAGCCCGCGACCAAGGAGCAGCTCTACGGCTTCTTTGCGCATTTCGAGAAGGCGCTCGACGATTGCGGCTTCCTGCGCAACGAGGAGGCGCGGCCGAACATGATCCGGAACCTCCGGAACCTGTGGGGCCGGGCCGAGCTGACCGAGCAGGAAATCCGGACCCTCCACGGCGTGGTCAAGGAACTGACCACGCTGCGGGAGAAAAAACGCCAATAAACCAGATACTTAGGCTGCTCTGCCGCGCTTGACTTACCGACTTTGGCCGCTATGATCCGCCCGCTCCCGAGCCGGATAGGTCTAAAGCCGATCCAGCCGCCGCGGTACAGCGGGCCGGACAGCCGGGACATGAACAACATCGTGAACAAGCAAGCGAGAGAAGGCTTTCCGCATGTCCGACAAGCGTCCTGAATCCAAGCACAAGATCGACCGCCGCCTCGGCGTCAACCTCTGGGGCCGCGCCAAGAGCCCCGTCAACAATAACCGCGATTACGGCCCGGGCCAGCACGGCCAGCGCCGCAAGAAGCCGACCGATTTCGGCATCCAGCTGATGGCGAAGCAGAAGCTGAAGGGCTATTACGGCTCGATCGGCGAGCGCCAGTTCCGCGGCCTGTATCAAGAAGCGTCGCGCCGTCGCGGTGACACCTCCGAGAACCTGGTCGGCCTGCTCGAACGCCGCCTGGAGACCGTGGTCTATCGCGCCAAGTTCGTGCCGACCGTGTTCGCCGCGCGCCAGTTCGTCAACCACGGCCATGTGAAGGTCAACGGCAAGCGCGTCAACATCGGCTCCTACCAGGTGAAGGAAGGCGATGTCGTCGAGGTGCGCGAGAAATCGCGCGATCTCGCTTTGGTGCTGACCGCCGTGCAGTCCAACGAGCGCGACGTGCCGCAGTACATTTCCGCCGACCACAAGAAGATGTCCGCCACTTTCGTGCGCGTGCCGCAGCTCACCGACATTCCCTATCCGGTGAGCATGGAACCGCATCTGGTGGTCGAGTTCTATTCGCGCTGATCGATCGGATCATCGCCCTTCGCATGCGAAGGCCGGCACCTGGTGCCGGCCTTTTGCTTTTCAGGCCACGCGGTCCATCAGCCCGTGCTCGGCGGCGCGCAACCGGGCCAGGCCGAGCACGCTGTCGATGAACGGCGTCGGCACGTTGACCATGGCGCCGATGTCGTGGGTCACGGTGAGGAGCGCGTCGATCTCGACCGGCGTGCCGCGCTCAAGATCCTGCAGCATCGAGGTCTTGATCGCACCGAAGCTGTGCGCCTTGGCAATCATCTCGTCGACGGTGAGAGAGGGGTGAACGCCGATGGCCGCGCCGATCGCGGCCGCTTCCTCCATCATGCGGCGGACCAAGGTCTCGACCAGAGGATCGCCGACGATGCGGTCGAGCGTCGCTTCGGTCAGCAGGCTGATCGGGTTGGTCGAGAGATTGCCCCAGAGCTTCAGCCAGATCTCGCGGCGGATGTCGGTGGTCTCCACGCCGTCGAAGCCGGCGCGGCGCAGCCAGGCGCCGAGCCGCTGCAGCCGCGGCGTCACACGGTTGTCGTTTTCGCCGATCAGCAGGCGGTTGCCGAAATCGTGCCGGATCACGCCGGGCCGCTCGACCGCCGCCGACATGTAGATCACGCAGCCGATCGTCTGCGCCGAAAGGATGTTGCGCGCGATGCTGCCATCGGGATCGACCGCCGTCAGGCTGCGGCCGGCGAGCGGTCCGTCATGATTCTGGAAGAACCACCAGGGGATGCCGTTCATCGCCGTCACCACGGTGGTCGCGGGACCGATCAGCGGCTTGATGCGGGCGGCGATCTCGCGCAGCGCCGGCGCCTTCACGGTAACGATGACATAGTCCTGTGGCCCGAGTGCCGCCGGTTCCGCGACCGCCCTGACCGACGCGAAAACGGTGGCGTCGCCCTCGATGAGGCGCAGGCCATGCGCCTGGATGATTTTCAGCGTCTGGCCGCGCGCGACCACGCCGACCTCGGCGCCGGCCAGCGCCAGTCTGATGCCGATCATGCCGCCGATCGCGCCGGCGCCATAGATGCAGACCTTCGGGGGAGACTCCATGACGCATACTCGTGTTGGCGTCCTGGTTACTTGGGCGATTGAGCGCGGCGATCAAGAGCCATCATACCCATCGCTCAAGACGCCAACCTTCTGAATGGTTACAATTGCAACGCGGCTTGTTACTGAAGGACGGAACATGCACCACCGAGTCCTGATCACCGGCGCGGCCGGCAACCTGGGTCGCGTCCTGCGCGAGCGCCTGCGCGGATCCTTCCCGGTGCTGCGGCTGTCCGATCGCGAAGAGATGGCACCGGCCGCGGCGGGCGAGGAGGTAGTGCGATGCGATCTCACCGACGCCGAAGCGACGAAACGGCTCTGCGCGGGCGTCGATGCGATCCTGCATTTCGGCGGGCGGTCGCTGGAGGGGAGCTGGCCGGAAGTGCTGGGGCCCAACATCGTGGGTGCGATCAATCTCTGGGAAGGCGCGCGGCTGGCCGGGGTGGAGCGCATCGTCTTTGCGAGCTCCAACCACGTGGTCGGGCTGTATCGGCGCACCGCGATGCTCGACCACAAGGCGATACCGAAGCCGGACGGACGCTACGGCCTTTCCAAGGCGTTCGGCGAGGACCTGGCCTCGCTCTATGCTTACAAGCACGGGATCAAGGCGTTCTGCATGCGGATCGGTTCCTGCTTCGGCAATCCGAGCAACCGGCGCATGCTGTCGACCTGGCTCTCCTTCGCTGATTTCGAGCGGCTGGTGCGGGTCGGCCTGACCGCGGACTATCTCTTCGAGATCGTCTAC
This sequence comes from Dongia sedimenti, assembly GCA_030715195.1. Classification (GTDB taxonomy): domain Bacteria; phylum Pseudomonadota; class Alphaproteobacteria; order Dongiales; family Dongiaceae; genus Dongia; species Dongia sedimenti. The sequence continues at coordinate 176,998 of JAUYVI010000008.1, read as the reverse complement.
GGCCAGTCGCGCAACACCCGCAGCTTCTGGGACAACAGCAACGCCTACCGGCTGGGCTACGATCCGCAGGACGATGCCGAGATCTTCGCCGCCGAGGTCGAAGGCAAGGTCAGCGGCAATCCCTTGAGCGACGAACTCCAGGGCGGGGATTTCGTGCCGCCGGATTTCTCCGGCGACTTCGAAAAGCTCTGATCTTATCCCGCCGCGTGGGCGACGTTGACGCCGAGATCGTAGACCAGCTGGCCGCCGTAATAGGCGGTGACGACGACCAGGGCCGCGCCCGCGACTTCCACCAGCGCGACGACGAAGGCGCCGCTCCCGGCCAGACGGAGATCGCGCCACCAGAGGCCGAGCCGAATCAGCGCCCAGATCGCGAAGGCGACCGCCACCGTCTCGCCCAGCCCTTCATGGGTCTCGGCGATGTCGCTGTGGAAGCCGCCGGACTCGGCGAACTCCAAGGCCATATCGCCGAAGAAGTAGGCGGCGACCGCAAAGGCGCCGGCGGCGAGGGCAAGACCGACCGAGAGATTGCCGAGTGCGCCGCGTCCGGTGATCACCCTGCCGCGCGCCGCGGCGACCAGGTCGACCACGGCGAGCGTGATGAAGAACACGATCGGGAAATGGACGAGAACGGGATGAATGTGTTGGACCGAAAGCATGCGTTGATTTCCTGCTGTTGCACCCGCCGGCCGCACGGCCGGGCCTCAGGCAGGGCTTTTGTCAGGTCTGGCTGTCAATCACCTGACCGTTGTCAGGAAAGGCCATCTGTCGCATCCTGGGGTCAATCGGGATCAAGATGATCCGCGCGGTTGAGCAGGGGAGCGCCATGTTGATTCTGGTGACCGGGGCGACCGGCAAAGTCGGCCGGACATTCATCGACGCCGTTCGCGGCGATCCGCGCTGGAAACAGGCGAAGATCCGCGCGCTCTGCCACAACCGCACGCTGCCGGAAGACGCGCGGCTCTCCGTGGTGAAGGGCTCGATCGCCGATCGCGCGGTCGCCGAAGCCGCCATGCGCGATGTCACCCATGTCGTTCATCTCGCGACCTGCAAGGAAACGCCGGAGGATGTCGTGGACGTCGCCGTCGGCGGGCTGTTCTGGCTGCTCGAGGCGTTCCGCGCGAGCAAGGCCGCGCGGCAGTTCATGCTGATCGGCGGCGACGCCGCGATCGGGCATTTCTTCTACCGCCATCCCGGGCCGATCACCGAAGCCGTGCCGCACATGGCCTATCCCGGTTGCTACGCCCTTTCCAAGGTGCTGGAGGAGGTGATGCTGCAGCAATACTGGATCCAGTATGGGATCGACGGCTGCATCCTCCGCGCGCCCTGGATCATGGAGAAGGACGATTTCAAGCACACGCTGTCCTTCGGCGACGACGTGTTCGGCGGCCCGGTCTGGAAGGACCTGGTGCCGGCGGCGGATGCCAAGCGCCACGCCACCGCGGGGACGGTGCCGCTGCTGCTCGACGCGGATGGGCGGCCGCTGAAGCGCAACTTCGTGCATGTGACGGATCTCGTTTCGGCGATGCTGGCGGCACTCGACCATCCGCGCGCCAAGCAGCAGCTGTTCAACATCTGCATGGACGAGCCGGTCGATTACGGCGCGGTGGCGCGGCACCTGCAGAAGACCCGCGGCCTCGCTGCGGTCGAGATCCCGAGCGCGTACCATTCGAACTGGATGGACAATGCCAAGGCCAAGGATTTCCTCGACTGGCGGCCGCACTACGACCTGGCGAAGCTGATCGACGCCGCTTACGACTACCAGCGCGCGGCCGACGATCCGCGCAAGGTCTGGTATCCGGGGTAATTGAAGATCGTCATGCGCTTGCTTAGAAGGCGGCGTCACGGACATACGCCGTTATGCGCTGGAGATAGCCGGCCTTCTCGTCGTCGGTGAGGAACGCCCCGCGGAAGCTGTTGCCGGCGATCTCGGCGAGCTCCGGCTCGGTCAGGTTCAGCGCTTGCGCGGTCTGGAGATAGTTCTCGTGGAGATAGCCGCCGAAATAGGCGGGGTCGTCGGAGTTGATGGTGACCTTGACGCCGGCCTCATGGAGGCGGCGGAGCGGGTGGTCGGAGAGGGAGTTCACCGTGCAGAGCCGGACGTTCGAGAGCGGGCAGACGGTGAGCGTGGTGCCGGCCCGCGCCAGCCGCGCGACCAGGGCCGGATCGTCGATCGCGCGGATGCCGTGATCGATCCGCTCGACCTTCAGCACGTCGAGCGCGTCGCGCACGAAGGCCGCAGGGCCTTCCTCGCCGGCATGCGCGACCAGCCGCAGGCCTTTGGCGCGGGCGGCGTCGTAGAGGCGCTTGAAATCGGCCGGCGGAAAGTCGCGCTCGCTGGAATCCAGACCGAGCCCGACCACCCGGTCGAGGAACGGCTCGGCTTCGGCCAGCATCCGCAGGCCTTCCGCCTCGCCGAGATGGCGCAGGCAGCAGAGGATCACCTTGGACTTGATGCCGTGCCGCGCCTCGGCCCGCGCCATGCCGTCCAGCACGCCGCCGAGCGCCTCGCCCAGCGCGATGCCCCGGTCGGTGTGCGTCTGGGGGTCGAAGAAAATCTCGGCATAGACGCCGCCGTCGGCGACGAGGCGGTCGAAATAGGCTTCGGTCAGCGCGGCGAAGTCCGCGCGGTGCAGCAGGACGCCCGCCGCCATGTAGTAGAGATCGAGGAAGCTTTGCAGGCTGTCGAAGTTATAGGCTTGGCGGACCTCTTCGACGCTGCGGTAGGGCAGGGTCACGCCGTTCTTCGTGGCGAGGCGGAACATCAGCTCGGGCTCGAGGCTGCCTTCGATGTGGATGTGCAGCTCGGCCTTGGGCAGACCGCGGATGAAGCGGGCGAGGGTGCTGTCGGACATGCAGCCGGATAGCACGGACCGCGGGTGGCCTCCAAGCGAGACCATGCGGGTTTACGGCCTGCGTCGTTGAAAGGGTGCAAAATCAGCGCAAGCTTTTGACGCTGCGGGCCTTTCCCTGCTTTGTCTGGCTGATGCGGTTTTCGTTCTGTAAACCCTGGGTCAACCTTGACCGCGGACGGCCCGGGTCCAGGCGGTCCGCAGTCTGTCTGCGTTGGGTCTGCGTTGCCGAGCGGCAACCGAGGCGCCCAGCAAGATCGCCGGGGCGCGGTCCAGCTTTTACGGCCGCCGTCCGTTTTGCGCGGCTGGAGCCCCGCAAACCTCTGATCTTAAACGGCTTTGGCTCACCTCTGCGGGCGCGTGGATTCCGCGTTCGGTAAAGGTCCGGTAAAAACTGGGGCCGCAGCGCGTGCTCGATCCGCAAACCCGACGTCTGCGCTGGGTCTGCGTTGCGGAGCCGCATGCAAGACGCAGAACAAGACCGGCCGCCCGGTTCGCCTTTACGGCCACCGCCCGCGTGGAGCCGCTTCACCCGACACAAGCCGCTGACGAGCAAAGGTTTCCGCGCGTTCGAGCGGGCGCGCGGATTCTCCGTTCGGTAAAGGCTGGGTAAAGGCTCGGGCGTGGCGCCGCGTGCTTCGGTGCAGAGTCTGTCTGCGTACTGTCTGCGTTGGGGTGAGGCCAACGCACGGCAAGACGGGAAGAGCAGAGAATGAACAACGCAGACGGAGCCAGAGTGATGGCTGCCCCGGCCGCGCTTCTTCTTTGTCCAGGTCGGGTCCGGGTTGTGCGCATGCGCGTGGCGTGGCGACGAACACGATGGAATTCACGATGTCAAACAGCGCCGCCATTTTACCACGGTCGGCGGAGCGGGTCGCTGCATATGAGCGCGTGAATTCGAGAATGTGGTGTGTCTGCTACAATCTTCCTCTATGGGGAACTGTACCTTTTAAAAATCCAATACCAAATCGTAGCCCAGCAGCCCCAACACCAAGGCCGCGCTGGCGGCCAGCATGACCCACCGCATCGGTGTCATTTGAATTTCCATGTCGGCGATCTTTCGAACGCGGAAACGATAGGCGAGGAATGCGGCAACCGCGGCGGGAATGAAGGCGATACCGGCAATGAGAAGCGGGGACACGGCTCCTAGCCCTCAGCCTTCGGCGGCTTCGTGCTGAACTGAATGGTGCGTGCCCTGGTCCATGACTTGCCGCCTCTGCATCGATGAAAGCTGGGATCGGTGAACTCCACTGCCCAGCCCGGACGATTACATCTTAATCTAAATGGTCGGCGGGATTCAAATTCGCGCGGCACGGGCCGTGACAAGGAAGAGTCAGTGCGTCGGATAAAGATCGCCGGGTCAAGCCCGGCGATGACGTACTGGGTCAGTTCCGCCCGCTCAACAACCCGCGCGCCACGACCTGGGCCTGGATCTCGGCGGCGCCTTCGAAGATGTTGAGGATGCGGGCGTCGCAGAGGACGCGGCTGATCGGGTATTCCTGGGCGTAGCCGTTGCCGCCGTGGATCTGCAGGGCGTTGTCGGCGTTCGACCAGGCACAGCGTGCCGCCAGCAGCTTGGCCATGCCGGCGGGGATGTCGCAGCGGCGGTCGCTGTCCTTCTCGCGGGCGGCGAAATAGGAGAGCTGGCGGGCGATCATCGTTTCCACCGCCATCCAGGCGAGCTTGCCGGAGATGCGCGGGAAGGCGTAGATCGGCTTGCCGAACTGGATGCGTTCGCGCGCGTATTTGAGGCCGAGCTCCATGGCGCATTGCGCGACGCCGACGGCGCGGGCCGCGGTCTGGATGCGGGCGCTCTCGAAGGTCGCCATCAGCTGCTTGAAGCCTTCGCCCTCGGCGCCGCCGAGCAGGTTCTCGGCCTTCACTTCGAAACCGTCGAAGGAGAGCTCGTATTCCTTCATGCCGCGATAGCCGAGCACCGGAATCTCGCCGCCCTTCATGCCGGGGGCGGGGAAGGGGTTCTGCTCCGTGCCGCGGGGCTTCTCGGCGATGAACATCGAGAGGCCGCGATAGTCGGTTGAGTTCGGGTCGGTGCGCGCCAGCAAGGTCATCACGTCGCTGCGCGCGGCATGGGTGATCCAGGTCTTGTTGCCGGTCACCTTGTAGACGTCGCCGTCTTTGACGGCGCGGGTGCGCAGGGAGCCCAGATCGGAGCCGGTGTTGGGTTCGGTGAAGACCGCGGTCGGCAGGATTTCGCCGGAAGCGAGCTTCGGCAGCCATTTTGATTTTTGCGCCTCGGTGCCGCCGAGGCGGATCAGCTCGGCCGCGATCTCGGAGCGCGTGCCGAGCGAGCCCAGGCCGATATAGCCGCGCGAAAGCTCCTCGGTGACGACGCACATGGCGAGCTTGCCGAGACCCGACCCGCCGAAATCCTCCGGCACGGTCAGGCCGAAGACGCCCATCTCGGCGAGCTGCTCGATCACGTCGATCGGAATCAGCGCGTCCTTGAGATGCCATTGATGCGCATCCTCGCGATGCGCCTCGGCGAAGGCGTGGAACTGGTCGCGGATGATGGCGAGGGATTCGTCGTCGAGCGCGGCCTCGCCGAAATTTCCGTCGGCGATGTGCCCGGCAAGTGCGGCGCGGGCATCGGCGGTGTTGCCGGACGAAATGAGGTCGGTGACGGCTTCCAGCGGGCGGAGATCCGCAGCGGAGAGGCCGAGATCGGCGGGGCGCACGATCTCGCCTTGGCTCATCGGGAAGCCGCCGCCGAGCTGCGCCAGATATTCGCCGAAGCCGATCTGCAGGATCAGCGCCTCGGTCTCGCCGAAGCGAGCGGTTTCGTTGAGACGCTCGGCCCAGGCCAGCAATTGCGCGAGCGCCGTCGCGTAGGTGGCGAGCCAGGCAAAGCCGTGGGCGGCGAATTGCGCATTGTCGAAAGCGCGGGCCTCGATCTTGCCGCCGGACGTGACGCGCGCGGTGACGGCGCGGCGCGCGGATTCGACGATGGTCTCGGCGGCATTCAGGCCGACGTGACAGCGTTCGAGGAGATTCGGCAGCAGCGGAGAGGCCGCCGTGCCACCGGCAGCCTGGACCGCCGTCTGCGCCGACATCACGCGTTCCTCATTGCTCTTCTTGGCAGTCTTCGAGGGTGCGCCGGCCCGGGCGCTTGGCCTGGATCAGCACCGCCATATTGCCGGGCTTGTGCTGGTTCTTCCACATCTTCATATGGGCGAGCGGGATGTCCTCCCAGGAGAAGACTTCCGACATGCAGGGATCGATGCGGCGCTCGACCACGAGATGGTTGGCCTGGCTCGCCTGCAGCAGGTTGGCGAAGTGGCTGCCCTGAATGCGCTTCTGGCGCATCCAGACGAAGCGCGCATCGAAGGTGATGTTGTAGCCGGTGGTGCCGGCGCAGAACACCACCATGCCGCCGCGCTTCACCACGAAGCAGGAGACCGGGAAGGTGGCTTCGCCGGGATGCTCGAACACGAAATCGACGTCGATGCCCTTGCCGGTGACGTCCCAGATCGCCTTGCCGAAGGCGCGGCACTTCTTCATGTACTCGCCATAGGTCGCGGCGTCGTCGACATCGGGGAGCTGGCCCCAGCAGTCGAAGTCGTTGCGGTTGATGACGCCCTTGGCGCCCAATTGCATGACGAAGTCGCGCTTGGATTCGTCGGAGATCACGCCGATCGCATTGGCGCCGGCCGTCGCGATCAGCTGCACCGCCATCGAGCCGAGGCCGCCCGAGGCGCCCCAGACCAGCACGTTGTGACCGGGCCGCAGGATATGCGGACGATGACCGAACAGCATGCGGTAGGCGGTGGCGAGCGTCAGCGTGTAGCAGGCGCTCTCTTCCCAGGTGAGATGCTTGGGCCGCACCATCAACTGGCGGCCCTGCACGCGGCAGAACTGGGCGAAGGATCCGTCCGGCGTCTCATAGCCCCAGATGCGCTGCGAGGGCGAGAACATCGGGTCGCCGCCGTTGCACTCCTCATCGTCGCCGTCGTCCTGGTTGCAATGAACCACGACCTCGTCGCCGACCTTCCAGCGCTTCACCCGCGAGCCGATCGCCCAGACGATGCCGGCGGCGTCGGAACCGGCAATGTGATACTCGGCCTTGTGGACGTCGAAGGGGGAGATCGGCTTGCCCAAGCCGGCCCAGACGCCGTTGTAGTTGACGCCGGCGGCCATCACCATGACCAGGACCTCGTCGGCCTCGAGCTTCGGGGTCTCGACCACCTCGACCTGGAACGACTTGTCGGGCGGGCCATGGCGCTCGCGGCGGATCGCCCAGGCATACATCTTCGGCGGGACGTGGCCGAGCGGCGGGATCTCGCCGAGCTCGTAGAGGTCCTTGAGCGGCGGGCCCTTCGGTGCGCCGTTGGGGCCCTCCGGCGCGCCCTTCTTGGTCAGCGGAATGACGACGGCATTGTCACTCATGATCCCAAACTCCCGTGGCTTTTGGCTGGCCGAAACTAATTCGCAACTGCGAAATCCGTTGCATCCTGCCTTCGCGCTCGCGGGAGGGTCAAGTGGAAAACTTTATGAAACTGTCTGTGAATCGGCGGTAAATGTTAAAAAGATGCGATCTTGATCAAAAGTAGGAAATTTAATAACGCGCGCACTGTGCGCGCCGCACCATGGGAGAACCGGACTCTACCCCGTCAATCCATCATGGCAAAAGAAAACGCCCGGCTTGCGCCGGGCGTCAGTCGAGGCATTGCCTCAACAACGAGATCCAGGTCCGTGGGTGGGGAGACCGGGCCAGTGAGGATCTCGTTCGGCGCTTTTGCGGATCCAGTCGGGGGTCCGAAGCCGCAGCGCTTTTGATTATTCCGTTTGGTCTGTTGCGTTCCTCAATCCTTGTTGCAGCAGAGAGCACCGGTCGCTGCACCCGCCGCGCCGCCTACGAGCGCGCCGGCCACCGGGGCGCCCAGCAGCAGGCCGACACCTGCGCCGCCGGCCGCGCCGATCGCGCCGCCGGACAGAGTGCGTTGTTCCTGGCCCGACATGCCCGAGCAGCCGGCCAAAAACGCGACGAGGGCTAAGCTCGCGATTACGCGCTTCATGGATACGACTCCTTCTGAAATTCCATGACCCGCGAGAAGTTCCCCCGTTGGGCGCTTTCCGCTGTGGGAGGCCCTTCGGTCATCTCGCCTCAGTAAACGATCAAGCCGGGCAAAAGTTCGCGTCCGGCCCTGCAAATTCGGGTCGCCGCCGCCGAGTCGTTTTTTTCCGCCTTATATTTCAAATATTTAACGGGACGGAGTCACGGTACTGTGAATCCGGCCGCGGCAGCGCGTCACTGGATGCCGCGGCTCGCGGCGAGAACGAAGAGCGCGATCAGTGCCAATCGCAGTACGGCCAAGCCCAGCCGGTGGCGCCATCCGCGACGCGGCCTTTGCCGGCGCAGGCGACGGAGCTTCGGCGCGGCGGCGAGCAGGGCAGCGCGCTGCGGGCTGTCGAACAGCACCAGTTGCGGCCTTGGATCGCCGGCGAGGGCGAAGACCATACTGTCCTCGGCCTTGTCGCGCGCCACCAGCGCCATGTCGCCCACATCCCAGCGCGCGACCGCGCGGCCATCAGGATCGTTGATCGAAAGCGTGCCGCCGATCAGTTGCGGCGCCACCGCGCGGCGCACCGCATTCCGGCCATCGAAGAACCGGTCGCGCGTCGCGATACGCTCGGCCATTCGTTCCGACTCAGTCCCCCATCATGCCCCCGATCAATTTAAAGACGGCCGGATCGCGCAGGCAAGCATTGGACCTAATTGACGACGCGCCAGCTGCCGTCGGGCTGCAGGCAGGCGGTGCCGCGCACCTGCTGCCAGCGGCCGTCGATCGCGGCATTGGCCTGATACTCGCGGCAGGTCGTGCCTTGCGCGACGTATTGCTGGACCGGCGTCACCTGGTACTGCGTGCCGTAGGGGCTCGCCCAGCCGACCGGCTGACCGATCGGGCCATAGGCGACCGCTTGCGCGGCGCAGTCCTGGTCGAGCGCATCGACCGCATGTCCCACCGTGCCGCCGAGCAGCACGCCGAGGATGGCGCCGCCGGCCGTCGCCGCCCATTGATGGCGACCATGGCTGCTGGTGGCGCCGAGGATGGCACCCGCGGTCCCGCCCGCTGCCGCGCCCAAGGCGGCGCCGGTGCCGCTGTCACGGCAGACGAGCTGCGGCGGCGGCGGCGCGGCGACTACGACCGGCGCCGGCTGATAGACGACCGGCGGCGGCGCCGCATAAACGACGGGCGGTGGCGGCGCGGCATAAACCACGGGCGGCGGCGGGTAGTAGTAGGCCGGCGGCGGATAGTAATAGCCGGGACGCACCACCACGACCGGTCCGCGTGGGCCGCCATGCCAGCCGTGCTCCCCATGTCCGGGATCGGCCGCGGCGGTGGCGAGACCGAGCGCGGAGAAGGCGAGTGCGGCGGCAAACGCCGCCGCACCCCTGGTCAGGATTCTCACATGCGGCATTGCCCGGCGCCTAGAGGCGGAACTGCAGGCTGACCGCCGGCGCGGGCTGGTAATAGACCGGCGGAGGCGGTGCGTAATAGACCGGCGGCGGAGGCGCGTAGTAGACCGGCGGCGGCGCGTAATAGACGCGCGGCGGCGGGGCATAGTAGTAGCCGTTGCGGACGACGACGCGCGGGCCGCCATCCCAGTCGCCATGGCCGCGGTTCCAATGCTTGTTGTGGCCCCAGCCATTGCCGTTGCCATGGCCGTTGCCGTGCCAATCGTCATCCGCTTGCGCGGCCGAGACACTCACCGCCATCATAGCGAGTCCGCCGGCGATGGCGGCGGCGATCGTTTTCGATCCCTTCAGGTTCGGCTTCAGGCGCAACATGATTTTTTCTCCACTCCCGTGACGGGGCAGATTCCGCCGCGATCCGGCAAGTCGATGCGCGATCGCGGCTCGTCCCCGAGGATAAAACGGGCGAGCGCGGTGAATCCCTCCAGCCCCGTGAGTCACTTCGCCGTGAAGTCGAACCGGGCTAACCCGCTGAAGATTGCGGCAAAATCTGGGCGCGGCCGACCTGCCCCCGGTCGATTGACTTTCGCGCGCAGGCGTGGATACTCGCAGCGCTTCGTGGCGATTTGAGCTCGGCTTGCGGCCACGTTAAACATGCAGCTAAAAGGGTCTGGGACACGCATTTTGCACCTCGACCTTCCGGGTCGAGGTGTTTTTGTGTCCGGGGAGTATTTCCGATGACGAACAAGCGTGAGATCAAGTCGCACTGGCGCAGCGCGACACGTCTGGTGCATGCGGGCCAGTCCCGCTCCGGTTTCAAGGAAACCGCCGAGCCCATCTATTTCACCTCCGGCTATATCTACGAGAATGCCGAGGAGGCGGAAGCCGCCTTCAACAATTCGCAGCCGCGCTTCGTCTATTCGCGCTTCGGCAATCCGACAGTCGCGATGTTCGAGGAGCGCATGGCCGATCTCGAAGGCGCCGGCGCGGCCCGCGGCACCGCGAGCGGCATGGCCGCGGTGTTCGCGGCTCTGGCCTGCCAGGTGAAGGCGGGCGACCGGATCGTCTCCTCCGACGCGCTGTTCGGTTCCTGTCAGTACATCCTCGCCGACATCCTGCCGAAATGGGGTGTCGAATGCGTGTTCGTCGATGGCCGCGACAACGCGGCCTGGGCCAAGGCGCTGAGCAAGCCCACCCAGGCGGTGTTCCTGGAGACGCCGAGCAATCCGAGCCTCCGCCTGGTCGACCTCGAAACCGTCAGCACGCTGGCGCATGCGGCGGGCGCCACCGTGGTGGTCGATAACGTGTTCGCGACGCCGCTGCTGCAGCAGCCGCTGAAGCACGGCGCCGATGTCGTGGTCTATTCCGCCACCAAGCATATCGACGGCCAGGGGCGGACGCTGGGCGGGGTCATTCTCGGCTCGCAGAAATTCATCACCGAGACGTTGCAGCCGTTCCTGCGCCACACCGGTCCGAGCCTCAGCCCGATGAATGCCTGGGTCTTGCTGAAGGGCCTGGAGACGCTGGAGCTCCGCGTGACGCGGCAGGCGGCGAGCGCGGAGGCGATCGCGCGCCAGCTGTCCGGCAATCCGAAGCTGGCGCAGGTGCTCTATCCGACCTTGGAAGACTTCCCGCAGCGCGCGCTCGCGCAGCGGCAGATGAGCGGCGGCGGCACCATGGTCGGCTTCAGCCTGAAGGGCGGCAAGCCGGCGGCGTTCAAGTTCCTCAACGCGCTCGAGCTGGTGCTGATCTCCAACAATCTCGGCGATGCCAAATCGCTGGCGACCCATCCGATGACCACGACGCATCAGCGCCTCACCGCGGAGCAACGCGCCGCCCAGGGCATCGATGACGGCTTGATCCGCGTCTCGGTCGGATTGGAAGATCCGGCCGACCTGATCGAGGATCTGGAGAAGGCGCTGGCCGCCGCCTGAGCACCTGCGACTTTGGGTGCAGAGCGGGGGGCTTGCTTGGCCCGGGCCCGGCGGGGCAATATTGCGCTGCACAAAAAGCCTCGTTGGGAGAAGCGGTGATGAGCGCCGAGAAGCGGGATCAACCCCCGAGGGACCAACCCTGGCTGTTCCGGACCTATTCCGGGCATAGCTCGGCCGCGGCCTCGAACCAGCTCTATCGCACCAACCTGGCGCGCGGCCAGACCGGGCTTTCGATCGCCTTCGACCTGCCGACCCAGACCGGCTACGACGCCGATCATCCGCTGGCCAAGGGCGAGGTCGGCAAGGTCGGCGTGCCGGTCTCGCATCTCGGCGACATGCTGACTTTGTTCGACGGCCTGCCGCTCGACCAGATGAACACCTCGATGACGATCAACGCGACGGCGCCCTGGCTGCTGGCGCTCTACATCGCCGCCGCCGAGAAGCAGGGTGTGGCGCGCGCCGCGCTGCAGGGCACGGTGCAGAACGACATCATCAAGGAGTATCTCTCGCGCGGCACCTATATCTTCCCGCCGAAGCCTTCCTTGAAGCTGATCACCGACGTCATCAGCTTCGCCTATCGCGAAGTGCCGAGGTGGAATCCGACCAATGTCTGCTCCTACCATCTGCAAGAGGCTGGGGCGACGCCGGTGCAGGAGCTCGCCTACGCATTGGCGACGGCTGTCTGCGTGCTCGACGGGGTGCGGGATTCCGGACAGGTGCCGGCCGCGGATCTGCCGCAGGTGGTCGGGCGGATCAGCTTCTTCGTCAATGCCGGCCTGAAATTCATCACCGAGCTGTGCAAGATGCGCGCCTTCGCCGAGCTCTGGGACGAGATCGCGCGGGAGCGTTATGGGGTCGAGGATCCGAAGTTGCGCCGCTTCCGCTACGGCGTGCAGGTGAACAGCCTCGGCCTGACCGAGCAGCAGCCGGAGAACAACGTCTATCGGATCCTGCTGGAGATGCTGGCGGTCACCTTGAGCAAGAACGCGCGGGCGCGCGCGGTGCAGCTGCCGGCCTGGAACGAGGCGCTCGGCCTGCCGCGGCCCTGGGACCAGCAATGGTCGCTGCGCCTGCAGCAGATCGTCGCCTTCGAGACCGATCTCCTGGAGTTCGACGACATCTTCGATGGATCGACCGTGATCGCGGAGCAGGTCGAGGCGCTGAAGCGCGACGCGCGCGAAGAGCTGGCGCGGATCGACGCCATGGGCGGCGCGGTCGCGGCGATCGACAGCAGCTACATGAAGCAGCGCCTGGTGGAATCCAATGCGCGGCGGCTGGCGGCGATCGAGAGCGGCCAGCAGGTCGTGGTCGGCGTCAACAAGTTCACCGAAAGCGCGCCTTCGCCGCTGACCGCGGGCAGCGATGGCGGCTTCATGAAGGTCGACGAAGCCGCCGAGAGCGAGCAGATCGAAAGACTGCGCGCCTGGCGCACCGCGCGCGACGGCGCCGCGGCCGAAGCGGCGCTGCAGCGGCTGGAGAGCGATGCACGTTCGGGTGCGAACATCATGGAGGCCTCGATCGCCTGCGCCCATGCCGGCGTCACCACCGGCGAGTGGGGTGCCTGCCTGCGCAAGGTGTTCGGCGAATACCGCGCGCCGACCGGGGTCGCGCGCGCCAGCGTCGAGATTTCGCGCGGCGATATCGGCAAGGTCCGCGGGCGGGTCGATGCGCTCTCCAAGCGGCTCGGCCGCCGCATCAAGATCCTGGTCGGCAAGCCGGGCCTCGACGGGCATTCCAACGGGGCCGAGCAGATCGCGGTGCGCGCCCGCGACGCCGGGATGGAAGTGGTCTATGAGGGCATCCGCCTGACGCCGGCCGAGATCGTCAACGCGGCGCTGGAAGAGGGCGTGCATGTGATCGGCCTCTCGATCCTCTCGGGCTCGCATGTGGCGCTGGTCGATGACGTGATGGAACGGCTGAAGAAGCTCGGCCTGGTCGATGTTCCCGTCGTGGTCGGCGGCATCATCCCGCCGGAGGACGCGAATCGGCTGCTTGCCGCCGGTGTCGCGCGGGTCTATACGCCGAAGGATTACGACCTCAACACGATCATGGACCAGATCGTCGATCTGGTCGAAGCGCGGCGACCCGAAGCGGCCTGATGTCCACTGCTCCCCTCTATCGCGCGGCGCCCACGCCGCGGCATCGCGGCTTCGGCCATCCGTTCCAGGCCGAGCTCGCGGAGCTGCTGGCCTGGCGGCGCGACGTGCGGCATTTCCGCACGGATCCGGTGCCGGAGGCGGTGGTCGACCGCCTGCTGGATCTCGCCTGCCTGGCGCCCTCGGTCGGTAATTCGCAGCCCTGGCGCTTCGTCGATGTGGCCTCGGTGGCGCGGCGTGGGGCGATCATCGCGAATTACCAGACGGCCAATGCCGAGGCGCTCGGCGGCTATCGCGGCGAACGGGCCGCGCTCTATGCCTCGCTGAAGCTGTCCGGGTTGCAGGAGGCGCCGGTGCATATCGCCGTCTTCTGCGATGAGACGACCGGGCAGGGGCTCGGCCTCGGCCGGCGCACCATGCCGGAAACACTGCGGTATTCGGCGGTGATCGCGGTCCATACGCTGTGGCTGGCCGCACGGGCGCGCGGGCTCGGCCTCGGCTGGGTCTCAATCCTGGATCCGGCGGCCGTCCCGCAGGCGCTGGACGTTCCGCCGGACTGGTCGTTCGTCGCCTATCTCTGCCTGGGATGGCCGGTCGAGGACCAGGAGCAACCGGAGCTGCAGCAGCGCGGCTGGCAGTCGCGCGAGGCGGCCTGCCGGCAGCTCCTGCGGCGCTGACGCCCCCTGGTTTTTTATCCTAGATCGAATAGCATCGGACGCTGACGCTGCGATTGCGGCTTAGAGAAGCGTTAACTTTTGCTTGATCGACTGTAGTCCTACGGACTGCACAGGAGGCAATCCAGCAGCGATGCCCGGCTTTCTCGCCAGCGTGGTGGACAGGTTTGAGGTTGAACTCGCGGCCCTGGGGGCGGGCGTGCTCGGCCTGCTTTGCGTGGCGGTCGTGGTTCTCGTGGCGCGCAATGTGCGCCTGCGCGCCGCCGCGAACGAGGAGCGCGAGCTGACTCGCTTCTGGCAGCTCGCCGATGCCACGTTCAGCGGCGTCTTCGTCTATCGCGACAATGTCATTCTCGATGTGAATGCGGCTTTGTGCCGGTTCATGGGCTGCGAAGCGGCGGACCTGATCGGCCACAAGGTCAGCGAGTTCGTTGCGCCGCATTGCCAGGACCTGCTGCTCCACCGCATCCAATCCGGCGAAGTCGAGAACGAAGAGTTCGAGGTCATCATCAAGTCCGGCGCGCTGCGGACCGTCGAAGTGATCAGCCGCGCGATCGATTATCGTGGCGACAAGGCGCGGGTGACGGCGCTCCGCGACGTCACCGATCGGAAGCACGATGAGCAGTTCCGCGCCGAGGAGCATCGCATCCTGACCGGCATCGCCGAGAACCAGCCGCTGGCGGAGACTCTCACGCTGGTCTGCGAATTGGCCGAGACCGCGCTGCCGGGTTCGATCTGTTCGGTGCTGCTGCTGTCCTCGGACGGACGCACCGTCCAGCCGATCGCCGGACCCAGCCTGCCCGCGGAATTCAGCGCCGCGATCGACGGCGCGCCGATCGGTCCCGCCGCCGGCTCGTGCGGCACCGCGGCCTATCGCCGCCAGAAGGTCGTGGTCGAGGACATCGAGACCGATCCGCTCTGGGCCGACTACAAGGGGCTCGCGCTCAAGTTCGGCCTGCGTGCCTGCTGGTCGACCCCGCTGATCGCGAAGAACGGGCGCGTGATCGGAACCTTCGCCAATTACCGCCGCCAGCCGTACAAACCGACGGCGGAAGATTTCAGGGTCATGGATCGGCTCGCGGCCTCGGCGGCGATCGCGATCCAGCGCACCCAGATGCACAACGACCTGATCGCCGCGCGCGACCGGGCCGAGCAGGCGAGCCGGGCCAAGTCGCAGTTTCTCGCCAACATGAGCCATGAACTGCGGACCCCGCTGAACGCGATCCTCGGCTTCAGCGAGATCATCTCGACCCAGGGGCTCGGGCCGGGCGCGCAGGAGCGCTATCGCGAATATGCCAAGGACATCCATGACAGCGGGACCTATCTGCTTTCGCTGATCAACGACGTGCTCGATGTCGCACGTGTCGAGGCCGGGCGGGTGCAAATCGACCGCGAGCATTGCGGCGTGGCGGCCGTGGTGGAGGAACAGCTCCGGCTGGTGCGCCAGGCCTATCCGGACGCCGCGCCGATCGCGGTCCGGATCGGCGCCGACTGTCCCGACCTGATGGTGGATCATCGCGCCTTCGGCCAGATCCTGATCAATGTCATCGGCAATGCGGCCAAGTTCACCCCGCCCAACGCCTCGATCACGATCGGCTGCGACGCGGCGGCGCCGGGGCTGCGGCTGAAGATCGAGGACAGCGGGCCGGGCATTCCGGCCCACATGCTGGAGGAGCTGGGCAAGCCGTTCCGCCAGGTCGAGAGCGCCTACAATCGACGGCATCCCGGAACCGGGCTTGGCCTCTACATTTCTCGCTCGCTGATGCGCCTGCATGGCGGCGATCTCGAGATCGCCAGCCAGCTCGGCAAAGGCACGACGGTCACTTTGGCTTTTCCCGAGGACTGCACCCTGCGCGCCGTGGCCGAGACGGATGGCCCGCCGCGCGTCGCGCTCGCCGGCCAGTAGATTCTGCCCTAAAGCCCGATCTGCCCGCGATGGCGGAGCAGGTGGTCGGCCAGCACCACGGCCATCATCGCCTCGCCGACCGGAACCGCGCGGATACCGACGCAGGGGTCGTGGCGGCCCTGCGTTGACGTCTCGACGTCCTCGCCGCCGACGGTGACGCTCTTGCGCGGCGTGTTGATCGAACTGGTCGGCTTCACCGCGAAACGCACCACGACGTCCTGGCCGGTGGAGAGACCACCGAGGATGCCGCCGGCCTTGTTGGAGAGGAACTTCACGCCCTCGTTGCCCATGCGCATCTCATCGGCGTTCTCCTCGCCGGTGAGCTGCGCCGCCTCGAAGCCGGCGCCGATCTCGACGCCCTTGACCGCGTTGATGCTCATCATCGCCGCGGCGAGGTCGGCATCGAGCTTGCCGTAAAGCGGCGCGCCCAATCCGACCGGCACATTGCGCGCGACCACCTCGATGACGGCGCCGACCGACGATCCGGCCTTGCGGGTCTGGTCGAGGTATTCTTCCCAGCGCGGCACCATCGCGGCGTCCGGCGACCAGAAGGGATTGCGCTCGGTCTCGGCCCAGTCCCAATGCGCGCGGTCGATCTTGTGCGCGCCGATCTGCACCAGTGCGCCTTGGATCTCGACCGGCTTGGGCAGGACATGGTTCAGCACGGCCCTTGCCACGGCGCCGGCGGCGACCCGGCTCGCGGTCTCGCGCGCCGAGGAGCGGCCGCCACCGCGATAGTCGCGCACGCCGTACTTGGCCCAATAGGTATAGTCGGCATGACCGGGGCGGAACTGCTCCTTGATCTTGGAATAGTCCTTGCTGCGCTGATCCTCGTTCTGGATCAGCAGCGAGATCGGCGTGCCGGTGGTCTGGTCCTCGAACACGCCGGAGAGGATCTGCACGGCATCCGGTTCGCGGCGCTGGGTGACGAAGCGCGACTGGCCGGGCTTGCGGCGGTCGAGCCAATGCTGGATCGCCTCGGCCTTCAGCGTGATGCCGGGCGGCGTGCCATCGACCACGCAGCCGATCGCCGGCCCATGGCTCTCGCCCCAGGTGGTGAACCGGAACAGATGACCGAAGCTGTTGTGCGACATGGCTCGATATTCAGTCGCGGGTGCTGAAGTTCTTCAGCATCTCGGCGAGGTCGGCCGCGGCATCGGTTCGCATCATGCCGACCTTGTTATAGCCGCCATCGACGTGATGGATCTCACCGGTCACGCCGCGCGAGAGATCGCTGAGCAGGTAGAGGCCGGCGCCGCCGACATCGTCGATGGTGATGTTGCGCTTCAAGGGCGCGTTGAGCTCGTTCCAGCGCAGGATGTGGCGGAAGTCGCCGATGCCCGAGGCGGCGAGGGTCTTGATCGGGCCGGCCGAGATCGCGTTGACGCGGATCTTCTCGGGGCCGAGATCGGCGGCCAGATATTGGACCGAGCTTTCCAAGGCCGCCTTGGCGACGCCCATCACGTTGTAATGCGGCATCACCTTCTCGGCGCCGAAATAGGAGAGGGTGAGCAGGCTGCCGCCGTTCGGCATCAGCGGCCGGGCGCGGGCGCAGACCGCGGTGAAGGAGAAGCAGGAAATGTCGAGCGTCCGCGCGAAGTTCCCGCGGGTCGTATCGACATAGAGGCCCTTCAGCTCATCCTTGTCGGAGAAGGCGATGGCGTGGACCACGAAATCCAGCGAGCCCCAGCTCGACTTGATCGCGTCGAAGGTGGCGTCGAGGCTGGCGTCGTCGGTGACGTCACAGGGCAGCACGATCTTGGCGTTGACCTGCTGCGCCAGCGGGCGGACGCGCTTTTCCAGGGCCTCGCCCTGATAGGTGAAGGCGAGCTCCGCGCCGTGATCGGCGGCGGCCTTGGCGATGCCCCAGGCGATCGACCGGTCATTGGCGACGCCCATGATGAGGCCGCGCTTGCCGGTCATCAGCCCACGGTTTTCCGTCATGTATGGAACCTTGATGCGAGAGAGGAACTGCGGGTTTGTGGCCGCATCCTACACCATTAACGGTTCGGGTCAATCAAGCGGGGCTGCCGATGCGTGGCGAAGAGCCGCGTCCGATCAATGGTTTAGCTCTTCGAGAACTTCTCCCGCACGTCCTGGTCGGCGCCATGGGTTTTGGCCCAGCGCTCGACCGATTGCTCGAGCTCCGAGTCCATCTGGCGCGGCAGGACGACCACGAAGCGCACGTATTGATCGCCGCGCACGCCCTTCGGATCCGGGACACCCTTGCCCTTCAGGCGCAGCTGGGTCCCGGTATTGCTGCCCTTCGGCACTTTCAGCGACACATTGCCGTCGATGGTCGGCACGGTGATCTGGCCGCCGAGCACCGCCTCGCCGAGGGAGATCGGGCATTCGAGCAGGATGTCGCTGCCCTCGCGCTCGAAATAGGCGTGCGGCGCCACGCCGATCTCGACATAGGCGTCGCCGTTCGGCGCGCCGCCCTGGCCGGGCAGGCCCTGGCCCTTGAGGCGCAGGCTCTGGCCGTCCATCGTCCCCGGCGGAATGGTGATGTCGAGTGTCTTGCCGTCGCTCAAGGTCAGGCGTTTCTTGGCGCCGCGCGCGGCTTCCAGGAAGGCGACCTCGGCCTTGTAGGTGACGTCGGCGCCGCGCATCTTGACGCCGGCGCGCTGGCCACCCCCGCGGCCGAAATTGAAGAAGTCGCGGAACAGATCGTCGGCGAACGCGTCATCGACGCCGGCATCGGCTGCACGCGGTCCACGGCGCGCGCCCGCGCCGGCACCGCCGCGTCCGGCGGCATTGCCCCAGCCGCTGAAGCCGCGGGGATTGCCCTGGTCGTCGATCTCGCCGGCGTCGAACTTGCGCCGCTTCTCGGCGTCGGACAGCAGGTCATAGGCGGCGGTCGCCTCCTTGAACTGCGTCTCCACCTTCTTGTTGCCCGGGTTGACGTCGGGGTGCAGCTTCTTCGCGAGCTTGCGATAAGCCTTCTTGATCTCGTCCGCCGATGCGCCCTGGGCGACGCCGAGGGTCTTGTACGGGTCTGCCATAAACCTCAGTCTCCTCCGGGGGCAAAGGTAAGGTGTACCCCATATCCCTACAAGGGGGAGGGTAGCGAAGCGCTAGATGTTGTATGGACGGCAATCGTCGCTATTGTTGCGCCGAGGCCGAATTAAGAGCTGGATTTACCATGAGCACCGAGACCGCCGAATCGACCGCCTTGCACCCCTGGGGAGAACCCTTCCGCCAGTTCGAAGCCTGGTATGCCGAGGCCGCAAAGTCCGAGCCCAATGACCCCAACAGCATGGCTCTGGCGACCGCCGGGGCCGACGGCATGCCGTCGGTGCGGATGGTGCTGCTGAAGGGCCATGACGAAAGAGGCTTCATCTTCTACACCAATTATGAGAGCCGGAAGGGACGGCAGATCCTCGCCTCGATGAAGGCGGCCCTGCTGTTTCATTGGAAGTCGCTGCGGCGCCAGGTGCGGGTCGAAGGCGAAGTCGAGAGCGTGACCGGCGCCGAGGCCGACGAATACTTTCACAGCCGGCCCAAGGCGAGCCAGATCGGCGCCTGGGCTTCGCAGCAATCGCGCCCGCTGAAGGGTCGCTTCGAGCTGGAGGCCCGGGTCGCGCAGTTCACCGCCAAGTACGCGATCGGCCAGGTGCCGCGGCCGGCCTATTGGTCGGGCTTCCGGATCAAGCCGGTGCTGATCGAGTTCTGGGAGGACCGGCCGTTCCGGCTGCACGACCGGACGGTCTATCACCGGAGCGAGGCCGGCCCAGGTCCGGAGGGGGGCTGGACCGTCGAGAAGCTGTTTCCCTGATGGCGGTGACACCGGCATCGGCGCGGTTGATGCGCGCCGCCGGCCTGGCTTCGGTCGGCGTGGCGGCGGTGCTGATCGCGATCAAGCTCTATGCCTATGTCGCGACCAACTCGGTCAGCATGCTCTCGTCGCTGTTCGATTCCGCGCTCGATCTCGGGGCGTCCATGGTCAATCTCCTCGCCATCCGCACGGCGGTGACGCCGGCCGATGCCGAGCACCGGTTCGGCCACGGCAAGGCGGAGCCGCTGGCCGGCCTCATCCAGGTCGCGTTCATCCTCGGCTCCTCGCTGCTGCTGCTGTTCGAGGTCGGGAAGCACTTCCTGGAGCGCCAGGCGGTGCAGCAAGAGACCGTCGGCATCTTCGTGATGCTGATCTCGATCGCCCTGACCATGGCGCTGATCCTGTTCCAGCGCCACGTCATCCGGCGCACCGATTCCATGGCCGTGCAGGCGGACTCGGCGCATTACCTCAGCGACTTCCTCGCCAACATCGCGGTCATCGTCGCGCTCGTGCTGTCCAGCCTGTTCGGCTGGTGGTGGATCGATCCGCTGTTCGGCCTGCTGGTGGCCATCTTCATCGCCTATACCGCGCTCACCATCGGCCGGACTTCGCTCGACATGCTGATGGACCGCGAGATGGACACGGCCGAGCGCGAGAAGATCAAGGCGATCGTCCGCGACCATCCGGAAGTGCTGAACCTGCACGATCTCCGGACCCGGATCGCGGGCAAGGACCGCTTCATCCAGTTTCATCTCGAACTTTCGCCGGAGATCTCGCTCAAGGAGGCGCACCGCATTTCCGACGCGGTCGAGGCCCAGGTGATCGAGGCTTTCCCGGAGGCGGAGGTGATCATCCACCAGGACCCGTACGGCGCGGCCGACCGGCCGTCGCCGCGCTTCGGATAGCAGGAAATCCATGGCCACAGAAACCCGCAAGACCGTGGTCCTGACCGGTGCCAGCCGCGGCATCGGCCATGCGACCGTGCAACGCTTCAGCGCCGAAGGCTGGAGCATCATCACCTGCTCGCGCGAGGCGATCCCGGAGGAGTGCAAGGCGGATCCCAACTGGACCCATCACATCACCGCGGACCTCGGGAACACCGCCGACACCGAGCACTTCATCGAGGAAGCCTTGAAGGTGCTGGGCGACCAGCCGGTCCATGCCCTGGTGAACAACGCTGCGATCAGCCCGAAGACCTCGTTCAAGGAACGGCTCGGCTGCCTGAACGGCGATGTCGAGGCCTGGCGCGAGGTGTTCGAGCTCAATTTCTTCGCGCCGCTGATGCTGGCGCGCGGCTTCGCCAAGCCGCTGCACAAGGGGAAGGGCTGCATCGTCAACATCACCTCGATCGCCGGCCATGCGATCCATCCCTTCGCCGGCTCGGCCTATTCGACCTCGAAGGCGGCGCTCTCGGCCCTGACCCGCGAGCTCGCCGGCGAGTTCGCGTCGCTGGGCGTGCGCGTGAACGCGGTCGCCCCCGGCGAGATCGAGACCGCCATGGTCGGTCCCGAATACGAGGCGCTGATTCCGCGAATCCCGATGGGCCGGATGGGCTCGGTCGATGAGGTGGCCGGCGTCGTGTTCCAGCTCTGCGGGAGCGATTTCTCTTACGTCACCGGCACGGAGATCTTCCTCACCGGCGGCCAGCACTTGTTCTGACGCGAGCGGCGTGGCGGCTGCGGAGGTTTGCAATCATCGGGCGATGCAGCCGGAAGCGCCCATTTGGGAAACAATTCTGATCGACCGCGCCATATAAGGCTCGTCTTAAGGTTTTGACGCTACCTCCTTAGCCGCCGGCATAGTGGGGGACGCCATCTTGAAGAGCCTGAGCAGCCTGATGGCTGCCTATATCAAGCACTGCCGCAATGAACGGCGGCTTTCGATGCACAGCCTGCGCGCATACCAACAGGACATACGCGACTTCGCCGGCTTCCTGCCGCGCCGCCCGGCCGGCGCGGCACCGGGTCCGGCGGAAATGCGGGCCTACATCTCGAATCTCGCAGGAAAGCGCGGCCTCGGTCCAGCGACCGTCAAGCGCCGGCTCGCCTGCCTCAAGACATTCTTCGCCTGGGCGAAGCGGAACGCGGAAGTTCCGGGCTCGCCCTTCGAAGGCCTCGAGATATCCAGCAAGCTGCCGCGCCGCCTGCCGAGAGCGCTGGCCCGGGCCGATGTGGAGCGGCTCGTTGCGGTCTTACGGGCGACGATGGAGCCACGCGCACACTTGGCGAAGCGGGGGGAGATCGATACGCGAGATTCGCGCACCACGACCTATCTCGCCGTTCTCTTGATGATCTCGACCGGCGTCCGCGTGTCAGAACTGATCGGCATCCGGCTGACAGACGTCCGACCTCAAGAAGGGATTATCCGGATCAACGGCAAAGGCAATCGCGAGCGCACGGTGTATGTGGCCAATCCCGGAGTACGCGCTTTCCTGAGTCGATATGGCGAGATGCGCAATGCCAACCCTACGCCGTGCGATCGTCTTCTAATGAACACGCGCGGGGCGCGGCTGACTGACCAGGCGTTGCGGGTCAGATTGAAGCAGGCGGCTGAAGCCGCCGGGATCTCCCGCGCGGTCACGCCGCACATGCTGCGCCACACAGCAGCGACACTCCTGCTGGATGAAGGTGCCGATATCCGGCACGTGCAGAAGCTCCTCGGCCATTCGAGCATCTCCACGACCGAGATATATACCCATGTCTCTGACCAAAGTTTGATCAAAGCGCTCGACCGCGCCGACCCGATCCGAGGTGTGCGCCTATGAAGTAGCGATAACTCGGAATTATGATCGATACGAAGCGGCTCTCAAGCGTCCTAGGAGAGGGTGGTCTTTCAGTCCACCGCCTGTTCGGCCGTTTACTGCGAGTTGGATATGTTGCCCAGTGCTTGCTAACCACAGCCTGCTCAGTCGCGGCCATAGTTCTTGGCAGTACTCTGGATGATACTCTCACTCTCCCGGGGCGTGATGTTGGTCTCTTTGAACACCCAGCAATTTGGGGATTTTTTGGCTTGCAGTTCGCGCTACCGCTCCTAGTCCGATATTCATGCCTTCGGATTGATGACTTCGGAGCTAAATCGGATTTCAATTCCGTCGCTTTTCGGATTGCGCAAGATATCCCTGCACGTGTTCTAGATGCGGTTCATCTCCAGGATAGGCAGGGCAAGAGTATAGCCGCATTGTATTACGCGGCCGGCTTAGGGGCGTTCGTTTGGAATACTTACCAAAATCAGCTTCCTCGAATTGTAGTTCCCTACGATTTCTGGGATTCTTCGCTTCACGGGTTCGGCTATTGGATTACACGATTCTATAAGTTCTACCTCTTTGTATGGCTACTGCCCTACATCGCATTTATTCACACCGCCATACTCTGGGCCGTACTCAAAGCGATTCGTGAGAAGCGATTGGCTGGGGAACTAGTACTGCAGCCGTTTCACCGCGACGGACTCGGCGGTTTCGGGGCGATACCATCTTTGATATCAACTCCAGTTGCTATCGCGCTCCTAGTCGCAGCCCTGCCACTTGCAGGAGCGATTGAGATACATAGGACCGCTGATGTGACGCCACTCACTGGAATTCTCGTGATCTTAGCCGCGGCAACAATCGCATACGGTATCCCCTTGCTGCGGCTGCATACGGATATAGTCGAATTGAAGTCAGCGACCGTCGAGAAGCTGCGTCGTCTTCAGCAGATATACTATGACGATACAATCGCAGGAAAAGTGGTCGATCGAGACGCTGTCCAGCGAGCGAGCGAAGCTCTGGACTATTTTGACAAGCTTTGTGCGAGAGTCGATGCAATCTCCAACTACCCGCACTTAGCTCGTATGATCCGTTTCCTTGGTATTGCGCTCGCCCCCACAGCGATCTCAGTCGTCGTTCAGATCTCACAAAATCTCAGTCCTCTCATTGGTCGAATTCTGAAGCAACCCTAATCCGATGAGCGCTTGATTTGATGCGATAGAGAGCATTTGCGGCACCAAGTATCGCGCATAACCAATAGATCAAGTTAGCAATCAAGAAAATGTCGTCATGCTTATGGCATAGAATGAGCAGGACGGTGTTGCCCCAAACAAGAAATGAAAACACCCCTCCGAAGAATCTGCTTGTTGGAAAAAGCGGGGTCCCGCTCACAGTTATCATCCGCGCTCCGATCATTATGATCTCCCGCGTCCCAATAATAGATAGTGGAAGAAGATCTACGCCTCTTGCTGCAGCGTATAGCAGGGAGACGATTGTGAGCGATTTATCGCTCACCAAATCAAACGCTCTTCCGAAGTTCGAGACCACTTTGAATCGCCGCGCAAGAAATCCGTCGGCTAGATCTGAAGCAGCCGCAGTCACGTAAAGTCCGACGACGAGCATCAATGGAAGACTCTGGAATGCGATAGATGCAAAGAGCAAGGCGGCTACTAAGCGCGAAATAGTGATCGCTTCTACGATCCAGTACCTGATCTTCGTATCGATCATAATTCCGAGTTATCCGCAATTGGCCTTTGCCCTACGGGAATAGTCGCCTCTGTTCCGGACGTTCGTCGGCGAACAGACGTTAGATAAAAGTAAGGGGCCGGAGCTGCGCCGCCCGTCGATGCATTCTTGGGAGACCGGTCAGCGAAATAGGTTAGCCGGCTCAATTGCAACCAATGGTAACATCACCTTTGATTATTTCAAATGCAAAGATGGCCGAGTGCTCCGGTCGCCAGATCTGACTGAAGCGTGGGCCTGCAAAACACCGGGCCGCAGAGAAAGTGGCCGAAAAACGATATTCAGTTCGACCGGTTACGAAGCCGCCGGAACCAATCCCGCCGGCCTTCGATTTCGGTGATCTCGTGATCCAGCCAGGCGACCAGCAGCCCGCCGCTCTCGGCGTGGTGGCTGCGCAGGTCCAGCAGGCGGGTCAGCTCGCGCTCGCAGGCCTCTTCCAGGACTTCGGCCTGGATGCGGCGCTCTTCGGGTGACAGCGTCTCGAAGAAGTTCAGCTTCAAGGCGATGATCAGCTTGTTGACCTCGCCCATCGGGCCGCGGAGGTTCGCCGTCATCAGGCGCTTGAGTTCGGTGCGGCCGGATTCGGTCAGCAGCATGATCTGCTGTTCGTTCGGCGCCTTCGGATTCTGTGCCTCGATCAGCCCTTCGACCTTGAACAGCTCCAGCGACGGACCGAGCAGCTCCAGCGAGGGGCCGACGATGCGCTGGGCGAAATGCCGGATCTCGCGGGCGAGGTCGGCATAGGCGCGCGGCCCCTTGGCCAGCAGGCCGAGGGCCGCCAGCCGTACCGCTTCCGACGGGACCAGGCTGTTATCCTTGTACATAAGGCCAATCTACCGCTTAGGAACCGGGCCTGTCCAATGACGGTCCGGTTCCGCCGAGCACGCGCGGCGCGGCCAGCGCGACGATCAGCAGCGCCACGGCCAGGGCAATCAGCGCGACGCGCAGGCCGAGGACATCGGCGAACACGCCGATCAGGGGCGGGCTCAACAGGAAGCCGGCATAGCCGCAGGTCGCGGCCATGGCGACGCCGATCCCGGGGTGACTCGGCACCGCCCGGCCGCCGGCGCTGAACAGAACCGGGATGATGTTGGCGATGCCGATCCCGGCCAGCGCGTAGCCGAGGATCGCGACATCGACCCGCGGCAAGGCGAGGGTGATACCCAGGCCGAGCACGGCAATGGCCGCCCCGGCCGCGACCACGCGCGCGGCGCCGAAGCCATGGACGATGCGGTCGCCGAGCAGCCGGCCGATGGTCATGGCGAAGGCGAAGCCGCTATAGCCCCAGGCCGCGACCGCGGTCGAGACCCCGGCCGCCGAGACCAGGTAGACGCCGGACCAGTCCGCCACCGCGCCTTCGGCAAACATGCAGAGAAAGGCCAAGGCTCCGACCAGCAATGCCGCCCGGCTCGGCAGCGCGAAGGCGACCGCGGGTTCGCGTGGACCGGTTTCCGGTACCGGCAGGCTGGAGGCCGTGACCAGCGTCAAGAGCAGCGCCCAGCCGCCGGCGCAGCCCATGGTGGCCAGCGGCCCGAAGCCGGCGGCGAGGAGGGCGCTGCCCGCAGCCGAGCCGAGCAGACAGCCGAGGCTGAAGGCGGCATGGAACGATGACATGATCGGCTTGCCGGTGAGCCGCTCGACCACGGCGCCGTGGCCGTTCATGGCGACATCCATCGCGCCGTTGCAGGCGCCGAAGGCAAGGATCGCCAGAGCCAGGGTCACAAGGCTCGGCATCAGCGCCGGGATGGGGATTGCAACCGCGAAGGCGAGGCCGGTCAGCAGCGCCACCCGCGCCGAGCCGAAGCGGGCCGCGATATGGCCGGTCATGGTCATGGTGAGAATGGCGCCGATTGCGAAGGCGAGCAGCGCCAGGCTGAGCTGAAAGTCGGTCAGGCCGTGCAGCAGCTTGATCGGCGCGATGCTGGCCGCCCAGAGTCCGATGCCGCTGCCATTCGCCAGGAACAGCGCGGTCACCGCCAGGCGCGGGCGCAGGACGGAGGCCGGCTTCATCGGCTGCTCATATACAGTCATCGAAGCCTGCTGCGGCTTGAGGGGCTCGCTGTCTTAAGCGGCGATCGGCAGGCTGAGTTCCCGCCAGACGCTGGAAAGCGCCGCGATCAGCGCCGCGACCTCCGCCTCGTCGTGCAGCGGGGTCGGCGTCAGGCGCAGCCGCTCGGTGCCCTTCGGCACGGTCGGGTAATTGATCGGCTGCACATAGATGCCGTGCTGCTCGAGCAGGATCGCGGCCACACGGCGGCAGGCCTTCGGATCGCCGACCTTTACCGGCACGATGTGGCTCTCGCTCGGCATGACCGGCAGGCCGGCGGCCAGCAGCCGCGCCTTGAGGTCGGCGGCGATGGCCTGATGCCGGGTGCGGAGATCGGCGGCGCCGCGGATCACCTTCAGGCTGGCGCGGGCACCCGCCGCGACGCTCGGCGGCAAAGCGGTGGTGAAGATGAAGCCCGGCGCGAAGCTGCGCACGAAATCGACCAGGGGCGCCGAACCGGTGATGTAGCCGCCGATCAGGCCGAAGGCCTTGCCGAGCGTGCCCTCGATCACGTGGAAGCGGTGCGCGAGGCCCTCGCGCTCGGCGATGCCGGCGCCGGTCGGGCCGTAGAGACCGACCGCGTGGACCTCGTCGAGATAGGTGAGGGCATTGAACTGTTCGCAGACGTCGAGCAGGTCCTTCAACGGCGCGATGTCGCCGTCCATGGAATAGACGGATTCGAAGGCGACGATCTTCGGGCGATGCGGAGCGGCGGCTTCCAGGAGCTGCCGCAGATGCGCCGCGTCGTTGTGACGGAAGACCTGGTATTCGCAGCGGCTGTTGCGGATGCCGGCGATCATCGAGGCGTGGTTCAGCGCATCGGAGAAGACGATCGCCTCCGGCATGTGCTTTGCCAGCGTGCCGAGCGCCGCCTCGTTGGAGATGTAGCCCGAGGTGAAGGCGAGGCCGGCTTCCTTGCCATGGAACGCCGCGAGCTCACGCTCGAGCTGCACGATTTCGTGGCTGGTGCCGGAGATGTTGCGGGTGCCGCCGGCGCCGGCGCCCGACTTCTCGATCGAGCCGTGCATGGCGGCGGCGAGCGCGGGGTGCTGGCCCATGCCGAGATAGTCGTTGCTGCACCAGACCGTGACCTCGCGCGGGCTGGCATCCGGCGCGGACCGGTAGAGGGCGCGCGGGAAGCGGCCGGCGATCCGCTCGAGATCGGCGAAGGTGCGATAGCGCCCCTCGGCCTTCAGGTCGTCCAGGCGTTCGCGAAAGAAGGAATCGAAATTGCGCATCAGGCCGCTACCAATTGACTCTTCAACCACTCTTGCGTTTCCGCCAGGGCCGCGCGGAAGCGCTTGAACATCTCGCGGATCTGGCCCTCGGTGCAGATCAGCGGCGGACAGAAGCAGATCGAATCCGCGACCGGCCGCAGGATCACGCCGTGATCATGGGCGATCCGGATCAGATTCGGACCGACGCCGAGCGACGCATCGAAGCTCTCATGCGTCTTCTTGTCCTTGACGAGCTCCAGCGCGCCGATCAAACCGACGCCGCGGACCTCTCCGACCAAGGGATGATCAGCGAAGCTCTTCAGCTCCGCCAGGAACACCGGCGAGATCGCGCGCACATGATCGAGAATCTTGCGCTCCGCGTAGATCTTCTGGGTCTCGAGCGCCACCGCCGCGGCGACCGGATGGCCGGAATAGGTGATGCCATGCGCCCAGGAGCCCAGTTTTCCACTATGGTCGCGCAGGCCCTCGTAGACCCGCTGGCTGATCAGCACGGCGGCGATCGGCATCTGCGCCGCCGAGAGCTGCTTCGCCATGGTCATGATGTCGGGCTTCATGCCGAAGGTCTGGCTGCCCCATTGGTTGCCGGTGCGCATGAAGCCGCAAATCACCTCGTCGGCGACCAGCAGGATGTCGTGCTTCTTCAGCACCTTCTGGATCTTCTCCCAATAGGTCTTCGGCGGGGTCAGCACGCCGCCCGCACCCATGACCGGCTCGGCG
This sequence comes from Dongia sedimenti, assembly GCA_030715195.1. GTDB lineage: Bacteria > Pseudomonadota > Alphaproteobacteria > Dongiales > Dongiaceae > Dongia > Dongia sedimenti. Next base: position 148,840 of record JAUYVI010000008.1, on the reverse strand, counting down.
AACATCGCGGCGATGGTGTCCGGGCCCTCGCGCTGGATCAGCGCCTCCAGGCTCTCCGCCATCCGGGTCGCGAAATCCTCTTCGCTCTCGCCGGCCTTGCCGAAGCGGTAGTAATGCGGGCAGTCGGTGTGGAAGACGTTCTTGATCGGGAGATCGAAATCCTTGTGCACCAGCGGCAGGCCGGTCAGCGAGCCGGAGCCGACGGTGACGCCGTGATAGCCCTTCACCCGGGCGATGATCTTCTTCTTCTCCGGACGCCCGAGCGCGTTGTTGAAGTACCAGATCATCTTGATCGCGGTGTCGTTGGCCTCGGAGCCGGAGTTGCAGAAATAGGCCTTCGACATCGGCGCGGCCAGGGAGGCGAGTTCCACCAGGCGCTCGGCCAGCTCGACGGTGACCGCCGGGGCCTTCTGCGAGAAGGTGTGGTAGTAGGGCAGGTTCTCCATCTGCCGCACCGCCGCGTCGATGATCCGCTGCTCCTTGCCGAAGCCGAGTGCCGCGCACCAGAGGCCGGACAGGCCGTCGAGATATTCCTTGTCGTTCTCGTCATAGACGAAGGGACCGTCGCCGCGGACGACGACGAAGCCGCCTTCCTTCTCGGTCTTCAGGGCGTTGGTATAGCCGTGCAGGTGATAGGCGGCGTCGCGGGCGGCGAAGGAGTTGGGTTTTGGGCCCGGCTGTGAACTCGGCTGTGAACTCATGGGGGCAGGTATTCCTTTTGCGCGGCCCGGCGCGGCGAACGTGTGCCTCAACAGCCTAGCCATCATTAAGGCTCGGTAATATCCTATCGCCAATGACCTAAGTCAAAGGCGGGATTGTGGCCAGACAATCGGTCGCAACAGATTGAGTTTAAGGGGAAATCATGGGTTTGCGCATCTGCATCGGCGGGGCAACCGGCTGGACCGGTTCGGCCCTGGTCAATGGCGTCCGCGCGGCGGCGGATCTGGAGCTGGCCGGCGCGGTCGCGCGCAAGGCAGCGGGACAGGAGATCGGCGGGGTCAAGGTCGCGGCCTCGGTCGCGGATGCTCTGTCGGCAACCAACGCCGATGTCTATATCGACTACACCCATCCTTCCGCGGTGAAGGCCAACGTCCTGACCGCGCTCGACATGGGGGTTGCCGTCGTGGTCGGCACGTCCGGCATGAGCGCCGGGGATTACGGCGAGATTTCCGCCAAGGCCGACAAGCAGGGGCTGGGCGTGGTCGCCAGCGGCAATTTCTCCCTGACCGCTTGCCTGATGACCCGGTTCTCGCTGCTGGCGGCCGAGCAGGTGCCCGACTACGAGATTCTCGACTATGCGAAATCGACCAAGCCGGACGTGCCCTCGGGCACGGCGCAGGAACTGGCCGAACGGCTGGGGCGAATCCAGCCGAGCGTGCCCGGCGTGCCGATCGACAAGATCATTGGGCCGAAGGAAGCGCGCGGCGCCGATGTCGGCGGCGGCCGCGTCCATTCGATCCGCCTGCCGAGCTATGTGCTGGCGGTCGAGACGATCTTCGCGATGAACGGGGAGCGGCTGCAGATCCGGCACGAGGCCGGCAGCTCCGCCGAACCCTATGTCGGCGGCACCCTGCTGGCGGCGCGCCGCGTGGTGGCGCTGAAGGGCTTGGTGCGCGGGCTGGACAATCTGCTGTTCGGAACGCTGCCGGCCGAGGCGAAGAAGGCCTGAGCCTACTTCATGCTGACGGCGACGCCGTTCCTCACGGCGAGCGTCGCGGTGCGCTTGCCGGCGGTGTCGTGCCGCATGTAAAGCGTATGGGTCCCGTCGCTGTCGCCGGCGATCCAGCGGCCGCTCCGGTCGTCGCTGAGATCGAGCACGTCGCCGGGATTGCCCTCGATGAAGAACACCGCGGCGGCGGCGGTCTGCGCCAGCACCGATCCGCCGGTGATGTGGATGGCCTCGGGCCCGCCCTCGTCGCTTGCATCCCGCGCCGCCGCGGTGTCGTCGCGGGTCTGGATGGTGAGCTCGGCGTGCTGGACCCCGTCCGGCGTGTCAAAGGCGATATCGATCGCCACGCGGCCCCAGGGATCGACCACGGGATCGATCGGTACGCGCAGATAGCGGCCACTCGGGATGCCGTCCGGGTGGCGCCGCTCGATGGTGACGGTTTCGACCTTGCCGTCGAGCCGATGGTCGTCGGTGCCCGTGAAGACCCAGCCGTCGGGATAACGCACCAGCAGGAAGCGGAAGTCAGAGCCGTCCGACACGTCGTCGATACTGGCGGCGACGGCGATCGCGGAAGACTTCAAAATGGGGCGGAAGCGTTCGGCTGGTTTGCGCCGGCGCATGATGATCCCTCGTTTCAATAACAAGCCAAGCCTCGATACGATCGAGTGATCTCAGAATGCCACGAGTCTTCAAATGCGTCTCTGGCCGGCACGGCATTGGCGCGGATTGAGGTGCGTCAAACCACCATCATGGTGTATCCAGACGCACGAACCGCATTTTAGGCAAATGTGGCTTCAGCCAAGTGCCTGATCCAATGCGTCGATCAACCGGTCGATGTCCTCCGCGCTGTTGTAATGCGCGATGCCGACGCGCACGACGCCGTCTTCCGGCTTGAGACCCAAGGCCGTGATGCAGCGCCGCGCCCAGAAATCGCCGTTGCCGATGGCGATCTTGTGGCGATGCAGCTTGGTTGCGATCTCGGTGGAGGATTGGCCCGCCCGCCAGAAGCCGATCACCGGCGCGAGGCGGCCGTCGCGCGACGGCACGCGGCCGAGGATGCGGACATCCTTCTTGCTGCGCAGAAAATCCTCGACGCGTGCGGCCAGGGCCGCTTCATGCGCGCCGATGACTTCATAGACGCGCGCGACGCGGGTGTGGAAGGCGTTCTCCGGCTGCTGGAAATGCGCGCGGTAGAGCGCGTCGAAATAATCGGCGGTGCCGACCGTCGCCGCGGCGTGCTCGTGGTTCGGCCCGCCGGGCAGGAACTTGTAGGTGATGCTCTCGTCGCCGATGAAGAAGTGGTTCTGCGCTTTGGCGCGCTCCAGTAAGGCGCGTTTGCCGTAGAGCACGCTCTGATGCGGCCCGCACACCTTGTAGAGGCTGAACACGTAGAAATCGACGTCGAGCGCCTTCACGTCGATCGCGAAATGCGGCGCAAAGGCGGTGCCGTCGATGAAGGCGAGGGCGCCGGCATCGTGGATCTGCCGCACGATGGTCGGCAGGTCGTGGACGATGGAGCAGACGTTGGAGCAATGCGTCATCGCGACCAGCCGGGTGCGGTCGGTGAGCAGCTTCTGCAAGCCGTCGGGCACCAGCGCACCGGTCTCGCGATCGACCGGCCATTCCTTGATAACCAGGCCGAGCGCTTCCAGGCGGCGCCAGGCGCCGACATTGGCCTCGTGATCCTGCTCGGTGACGATGATCTCGTCGCCGGGCGTGAACGAAGGCGCCAAAGCCTGCGCCATCATGAAGACGTTCATGGTGGTCGAGGGGCCGAGGAAGATCTCGTTCACCTCGGCATTGATGAAATCGGCCATCGATTGGAGGCCGCGCTTGATCCGTTCGGTGGCGCGGCGCGAGGCGTCGAACTCCCAGTTCGGCTGGACCTGGCTGTCGGACATGTATTCGACCGTGCGGTCGATCACCTGCTGCGGCACGTAGGAGCCGCCGGCATTCTCCAGGAACACCCAACCGTCCTTCAGCGGCGGGAACTGCGCGCGGACGAAATCGATGTCGAGCGCGGGGAGGGCGCTTGGCTTTACAGGGTGATTCACGTGGCGGCGACCTTGCCGCCATGGGCGAGCGACCAGGCCTCGGGATCTTCCAGGAAGGAGATGACGCTGGCCTGCGCCTTGGCGTCGAGCCGGCCGCTCGCGCTGGCCACATCGAGGACGTCGCGCCAGGTGGCAAGACCGTGCAGCTTCACGCCGCGCTCGGCCAGGGTCGCGGTCGATTGCGGGAAGGTGCCGTAATGGAAGATGACCAGCGCGTGCTCGACCTTGGCCTCGGCCTGCTTCACCGCATCGACGAAGGTGGCCAGCGAGCCGCCGGCCGTCGCCAGGTCTTCCATCACCAGGCAGCGCGCGCCGATCGGCAGGTTGCCCTCGATCTGCGCGCCGCGACCGAAGCCCTTGGGCTTCTTGCGCACATAGAGCATCGGCAGGTTCAAGCGGTCGGACAACCAGGCGGCATAAGGAATGCCCGCGGTCTCGCCGCCGGCCACGGCGTCCAGGCTCTCGAAGCCGATCTCGCGCTCGACCAACTCGGCCGCCAGCTCGATCACCTTCCGGCGCGCCCGCGGGTAGGAAATGATCTTCCGGCAGTCGATATAGACCGGGCTGGCCCGTCCCGAGGTCAAGGTGAATGGCTGGTCGGGACGAAGGTGGACCGCTTCGATTTCGAGCAGGATTCGGGCGACAACCGGACCCGATGGGCCGGCCGAGACGGGCAGCGCCATGGCTTGGGGACTCCGCGACAAGGGATGACGGGCCTGGAGTATGGCGGGAGGTCAGGACCGGGGCAAGGCCGGCGGGGTCTTGCGTCGGAGCTCGCGGATGAACAGCAGGCTGAGGGCGGCGATCGGCGCCACCAGGCACCAGAATCCAATCAGCGTGTAGGCGACGGCGCTCAGCAGGGCGCCCGCGGTGAAAGCTAGGATCGCGGGCAGCATCTTGCGCACGCGCGCCTTCGCCTCCGGCGTGCCGCGGCCGCTGCCGAGATCGACCAGGTCGATCACCACCTGGGTGACATTGCCGGTCATCACCGTGGTCGGCGTGTACATTGCATAGAGCGTACGCGAGGTGGTGTTCTGGACCGCCATGGCGGTCACGCCCAGCATGCCGGCCAGGACGGCGAGCGGCGCGTCGAAGTCGCTGATCGGTGTCGCCGCCAGGCCGACGCCGAGAAAGCCGCACAAGAACAGAATCTGGATCCCGAGCAAGGGCACGGCGGAGTTCTTGCCGCGGTTCTCCAGCGCGATGTTGAGCCAACGGCTCGCGGCGACCGCCAGGATGAAAACCGGCAAGGCGATCAGCTTGCCCCAGAGTCCGCCGCGATGCTCGACGATCGCCGCGCCGATCAGAACCAGGTTGCCGGTCACGTGCGCGGTGAACAGGCCGAACAGCGCGATGAAGCCGCAGGTATCGACATAGCCGGCGACGAAGGCTTGCAGAGCGCCTTCGCCGACGGCCGATTTGTTGCGGGCTGGGTCTACGGTTGGTGCTGCCATCCGGTCGAGGCTAGCATGTTTCAGACCGCCCAGCAGGCGCAGCCGAGCGCCCCCCAGAAACTTTTCAAGTCAGATGCCGGGACGCCGCTCGACCAGGCCGAGGCATGATCGTGGCCGTGGACGCCGCAGCTCTGCGCGCAGCCGCAGGACGTCGTGGCGATGCGCGCGACGGCCTGGTTCTCATTGTTGCCCCAAGCACCGTAGCCCTTGAAGGTGCGAACCGGCGACCAATCCGGCATCGCCGGAGGCAGCGCGCTGTCGTGTTTCGCAAAGTCCCCGGCGGCATAGACGATCTTGCCGCCGACCACCGTCAGTGCCGAAGTGGTGTCGGCGATCTCGTCTTCCGCGCAGGAGAAGTAGTCGCGATCGGGCACGATGAGATCGGCGAGCTGGCCGACCGCGATGTTGCCCTTCTTGCCCTGCTCGTTGGAGAACCAGGTGACATTCTCGGTCCACATCCGCAAAGCCGTCTCGCGGTCCAGGCAATGGGCGCGGGGATAGATCTTGAGGCCGCCGACGGTCTTGCCGGTGACCAGCCAGCTCAGCGAGACCCAGGGATTGTAGGAGGCGACGCGCGTCGCGTCGGTTCCCGCCGAGATCTTCAAGCCGCGCTCCAGCATCTTCTTCACCGGCGGCGTGGCTTCGGCGGCGCGGGCGCCATAGCGCTCGACGAAGTATTCGCCCTGATAGGCCATGCGGTGCTGCACGGCGACGCCGCCGCCCAGCGCCGAGATCCGGTCGATCGACCGGTCGGAGATGGTCTCGGCGTGGTCGAAGAACCAGTTCAACCCGGCGAGCGGGATATCGCGGTTGACCTTCTCATAGACGTCGAGCGCCCGCGCGATCGTCTCGTCATAGGTCGCGTGCAGGCGCCAGGGCCAGCGGTTCTCGGCCAGAATCCGGATGACGCCTTCGAGCTCGCCTTCCATCTCCGGCGGCATGTCGGGACGCGGCTGGCGGAAGTCCTCGAAGTCGGCGGCGGAGAAGACCAGCATCTCGCCGGCGCCGTTGTGGCGGAAATAGTCGTCGCCCTGCTTGTACTTCGAGGTCGCGGTCCAGTTGAGGAAATCCTCTTTCTCGCCCTTCGGCTTCTGGGTGAACAGGTTGTAGGCGAGGCGGATGGTGAGCTGGCCGTCATCGGCGAGCTTCTGGATGACCGCGTAGTCATCCGGATAATTCTGGAATCCACCGCCGGCATCGATCGCCCCGGTCAGGCCCAGGCGGTTCAGCTCGCGCATGAAATGGCGGGTCGAGTTGACCTGATAGTCGAATGGCAGCTTCGGCCCCTTGGCGAGCGTCGCATAGAGGATGCCGGCATTCGGCTTGGCCAGCAGCAATCCGGTCGGATTGCCGGCGGCGTCACGCACGATCTCGCCGCCCGGCGGGTTCGGCGTGTCCTTGGTGTAGCCGACCGCCCGCAAGGCGGCGCCGTTCAGCAGCGCGCGGTCGTAGAGGTGCAGCAGGAAGACCGGCGTGTCGGGCGCGACCGCGTTGATCTCGTCGATGGTGGGCAGACGCTTCTCGGCGAATTGATGTTCGGTGAAGCCGCCGACCACGCGCACCCATTGCGGCGGCGGGGTCACGGCCACCTGCCGCTTCAGCATCGCCATCGCATCGGCCAGCGAGCGCACGCCGTCCCAGCGCAGCTCCATGTTGAAGTTCAAGCCGCCGCGGATGATGTGCAGATGGTTGTCGATCAGGCCGGGCAGGGCGCGCCGGCCCTTGAGATCGATGACCTTGGTCTGCGTGCCGACGAGCGGCATGACGTCGCGCGCCTCACCGACGGCGGTGAACTTTCCGCCCGCGATCGCCACCGCGCTGGCTTGCGGCTTGCTGCGATCGAGTGTGGTGAACTTGCCGTTGGTGAGGATGAGATCCGTCATGCCTGGTCCTTTTCCTTCGATTCCCCGACCGGCAGCGTGCCCAGCACGTGCGGCACGCATTCCTGCTTCAGCCAGCCGGTGGTGACCGGCTGGTCGGAGAACAGCCGCTTGGCCAACGGCACGATCTGCTCGCCGGCCAGGATGCCGAGCAGCCCCACCAGCGCGATCACCGGCGGCGCCGGCGAGCGTACGTTGAGCAGGCTGTAGACGATGCCGACCAGGAGGCCGGCACCCAGGGAAAGCAGGTAAGGCTTCATGAGTGCCAGCTCCCACATGTCGGTTGCGCTCAGCTTGCCTTCACGGGTGCCAGCGCTTCGTGCGGCGTCTGGGTGCGCTGCGGCGCCTTGTGGACCATCGTATAGGCGTAATCGACGCCCATGCCGTAAGCGCCGGAATGCTCTTTCACCAAGCCGACGACCGCGTCGTAGGTGTCCTTGCGCGCCCAGTCGCGCTGCCATTCCAGCAGCACCTGCTGCCAGGTCATCGGCACGACGCCGGCCTGGACCATGCGCTGCATCGCATAGTCGTGCGCGTCCTTCGAGGTACCGCCCGAGGCATCGGCCACCATGTAGATCTCGTAGCCGCCTTCCAGCATCGCGCAGAGCGCGAAGGTGGTGTTGCAGACCTCGGTCCAGAGGCCGGAGACCACGACCTTCTTGCGCCCGTTGGCCTTGAGCGCATCGCGCACCTTCTGGTCGTCCCAGGAATTCATCGAGGTGCGCTCCAGCACCTTCTGGTTCGGGAACACGTCGAGCAGCTCGGGATAGGTGTAGCCCGAGAAGCTCTGGGTCTCGACCGTGGTGATGGTGGTGGGGATCTGGAAGATCTTGGCGGCCTTGGCGAGGCCGACGACGTTGTTCTTCAACACCTGGCGATCGATCGACTGCACGCCGAACGCCATCTGCGGCTGCTGGTCGATGAAGATGATCTGCGAGTTCTGCGGGGTCAGGACTTCGAGCTTCGATTGGCTCACGGCACTCTCCTCTGTTCGAAAAGAAACACGGCAAGAGTCTAGCAACGGGCCGCCGACCCGGCTTGCCAAACTCTGATGAATTTTGACGAAAGCTGCGCCGACGGCGGCCTACGGCTGGTGGCGCCGCCGCCATGCACCCGGACTGGTGCCGACCAGGCGCGTGAAGGTCCGGGTGAAATGCGCCTGCTCGGCAAACCCGCAGGCGATGGCGATTTCAGAAAGGGGATCGCGGGTCATCAGCAGCCGGTCGATCGCCGCATCGATGCGCTGCTGGATCAGCCATTGCCGCGGCGAAGCGCCGGTCGCGTGGCGGAAGCTGCGGGAGAAGTGGCCGGCGGAGAGACCGACCGTGCCCGCCAGCACATCGACCGTCCAGTCGCGCGCCAGGTCGCCTCTGATTGCCGCGGTGACCTTCTTCAGGGCCGGGGCTGACAGGCCCTTGTCGCCGGCGGCCGCCAGCACCGGCGCGGCGTCGGCCAGCGATGCGCCATAGGGATTCATCACATGGGTCTCGACGATCATGCGGAAGCTCTCGAGCGCCGCGGCGTCGAGGCCGGCCTGCTTGGCGGCCCGCAACACGATGATCTCGCCGAGGCGCGCGAGGAACGGGTCCTCAACCACATGTGCTTCCCCGAGCCGGGCGATCCGGCGCAGGAAGCCGTATCGCTCATCCGATGCCGTCGCCGCGGAAAGGTGGATGTTCACGAAGCGCGCCCGGTTCTTCCAAGCCACGGCGTGGCGCTGCCGGGCCGGGACGATCAGCGCATGCCCCCGGCGCGCCAAGGCGTGTTTCAAATCGCCGCCGCGCGCCCGCCAGGCGACGTTGGCAATGGTCGCGCCTAGGGGGATCGAGATCTGGATGTTGTCATGGGCGTGCTCGGCGACCCTGCGCGGCCCGCTGCTCGACAGGCGGATGCCGAAATCGGCGACGGCGCTGCGAAAGTCGATCGCCTGACCGGTATCGGCCAGCGCGGCGACGGCGACGGCACCGGAACGCTCGGCCGGACGCGTGGCAAGCTTCGTCGCTCCCGATTCACTTCGCAATGTCATCCTCCGCGTCCCAACGCTCTTTCTAGCGTGTTCTGCGGGCGATGAAAGGCCGGCAAGCCCATACAGAATTTGTTGGATTGCAGCGCCGGCATCCGGTCGTTGCCGCGCGCCCGGCGGCGAACGGCGGGCTCGGCCATCAACGAAAATTAACCATTGGACCTTAAGATTCGGCTAGATTTCGGGGCATGGAACGCTGGCGAGTCCGTTTCGCGGAAGGCTGGCGCCCTGGGAAAGTCCGCACAGGATACCGGATGTTGCCTCTCGCAGGCGCGCAGGGTCGGGACGGGGAGTGATCGATGGCGGTGCAGCCGTTCTCGATCGCGAAGCGGGTGTTGTTCGGCCGCAAAGCCGATCAAGCCGAGCCGGCCGGCCGCGTCGATGCGACGTCCCTCAACGGGCCGGGGCATGCGACGCAGCGGCGTCCGCTCCGCATCCTGGCGATCGACGGCGGCGGCATCCGCGGCATCCTGCCGGCCATGGTGCTTTCGGACCTGGAACGGCGGACCAACCGGCCGATCATCGATCTCTTCGATTTGATCGTCGGCACCTCGACCGGCGGCCTGGTCGCGCTGGCGCTGAGCTGCCCCGATGCCGAGGGCAAGCCGCGCCACACCGCCCGGGACATCGTCCGACTCTATGAGATCGAGGGCAAACGCGTCTTCTCGCGCTCGGTCTGGCACAAGATCCGGTCGGTCGGCGCGCTGGCCGAAGGAAAATACCCGTCCGCCGGAATCGAAGGCGTGCTGCAGGACTATTTCGGTGAATGCCGGCTGAAGGACGCGCTCGCCGACGTGGTGGTGCCGGCCTACGAGATCGAGCGGCGGATCCCCTTCTTCTTCAAGACCGCGAACGCAAAGCAGAAGTCCTATTACGACTACCCGATGAAAAGCGTCGTCCGGGCGGCCACTGCGGCGCCGACCTATTTCGAGCCGATGCAGGTCCAGATCGACGGACCGAATGACTACTACGCCTTGGTCGATGGGGCGCTCTATGCCTATAACCCGGGCATGTGTGCCTATGTGGAGGCGCTGCGCCGCTATCCCGACTATCACGGCGTCATCATGGTCTCCTTGGGAACCGGGAAGCTGACCCGGCGATTGCCTTATGACGAGGTGAAGGATTGGGGCGCCGCACGCTGGGCGCAGCCGGCCTTCGCCCTGATGTGCGACGGAATCTGCGACGTGGTCGATCACCAGCTGCAACAATTGCTGCCGGAAACGGAAGACGGGCTGCGCCAATATTACCGATTCCAGGCGCGACTCGACGTCGGCAACGACGACATGGACGATGCCAGCAACACCAATATCCGCGTGCTGAAGCTGCTGGCGGAGGACATGCTGCAGGCCAATCGCGCGGTGTTGCGCAGCCTGGCCGACAAGCTTCTGCTGACCGCGCGGGAGCGACCCGAGGCGCCGCCGCCGAACACGGCCGCCGATGCACCACCGCCCAGCATGACGCCGCAAATGGCGAAGCAGATGGCCGCGGCGGCCGGCGACAGCGAGTAACGCCGATTTTTCACAGAAAATGTGCAATACGGGACTTACAGTCAGGCATCGGTAACCTATCTGTGTTAAATCGGCTATACCGAACAGGTGTGGGGGCGCACAGGATGCCAACCGACAAGCGCGGGTTTGAGATCTCCTACTCGGATTTCTGGCGTCTCTATCTGGATGCCCATCGCCGGCCGGCCACCCGCGGCATGCACTACGCGGCGACCGTGGTCGGCGCCGCCAGCACGCTTGCCGCCGTCTTGCTCGGCGAGGTCCTGCTGGCGCCGCTGGGGATTCTGGTCGCGGTCGGGATGGCCGTGGGCTCGCACCGCTTCATCGAGCACAACCGCCCGCTCATTCGCGTCAATCCGCTCTACGGCGCGCTTTCCGATCTCCGGATGATGTGGCTGGCGATGACCGGCGGCCTGCCCCGTGAATACGGGCGCCTGGGGCTCGGGGGCCCTGCGCCGCGCCCCGAAGGCACAGAACCCGTCAAGATCTGACACCATAGTCGGCTGAATCCGTCGCCTCTTGGCGATCCCACCCTCGGCTTGATAGCATCCCGGCTATCGGGCAGTGGGTGGAGATGGCCATGCGGGGGTCTGTGGCTGCGTTCGGCGGCGTCCTGGTCTGCGCGATCGCCGCGCTGATCGGGCTTGCTCCCGCGGAAGCGAAGAACGTCAACGAGTTCACGGTCGGTCAGTGGGGCGGCTACTCCTACACCGACGACAGCAACGGGCAGTTCGTGGATTGCGAGATCTGGACGCCCGCCAATGGCGATCAGGTCCAGTTCGGGATTGCGATCCCCAAGGACTATTCGCTGGAGCTTTGGCTCTACAGCAAGCCTTGGTCGCTGCCGGCGAACCAGTCCTATCCGATCAGTTACTGGGTCGACCGTAATCAACAGTATCGGGGCCGGGCCGAAACCTATGACCAGTACAATGTCCTCATCAAGGTCGAGAGCGATCAGGCGGTCTATGACGAGCTCAAGGCCGGCAATGAAGTCACGTTCCGGACTCAGAATCAGGACTATGTCTTCGATCTCAGCGGATCGCGCGCGGCGCTGAGCCGGCTGCTGAATTGCGTGGATCAGTATTCCAAAACAGCCTCCACCAACCCCTTTGGTGGCGGCGATTCCGGCAGCCAGCAGGGCTCCGACAACAATCAACAGCAGAGCAGCAGCGGCGGCGGGAACGAGCAGGACAGCGCCAGTTCGCCGAAGCTGAAGGCGCTGACCCGGAGCACCGATCAGGTCCGCCAGTTCCTGGTCGATGTCACCGGCGCCAAGCCGTCGATGATCAGCATCGACACCAAGGCCAACAAGGCGGGCTATCCCTATTACGCGTTCTCCACGCCGATCGGCGCGGGTCAGTTCTGGCAGGAGTATCTCGGGAACGATACGCTGCGCGACATCGTGGCCGGCTATCTCAGCGGCTACAAGGAAGAGTGCAAGGGCGAGTTCGCGCAGGACATCAAGGATCCGGTCCAGGGCGAGCACGGCCAGATGGCGTTCGGCACCGCCACCTGCTCCAGCTCGCCCTATCAGGACAACGGCGCCGAGGTTCTTTCCTACGCCCTGACCGCATCCGACAACGTGATCTCGGTTTATGTCAGCTATGTCGGTGGCAATGCCGCCAAGGCGAAGACCGACGCGCTCGGCAAGCTGATCGCCCGGCGCCAGGAAGCCGAAGTCCAGTAGAGCTCCGAGATCCTACTTGCCGAGGTATTTGAACACCGCTTCGGCGCGGCCGATGGCGCGGCCGTCGCTGGTGACCTCCGCCGTTGCATAGGCGATCGACTTTCCTCCGCCGATCCTCCGACCGCGCGCGATCAGCGTGTCGCCGATCCGCGCCTGGCCCAGGAACATGACGTTGATCGAAAGTGTAACAACCGTGCGCGGCTGGTCTGGATCATTGACAAAGGCCGCGGCGAAGCCGGCGGCGCTGTCGAGCAGGGTGGCCAGCACGCCGCCATGGGGGATCGAGAGGCGGTTCAGATGCTGCGGTCCGACCTTCAGCGTGACCTCCGCATGATCGATCTTGCGCTCGGTCAGCTGATAACCGAGTAAATCCGCAAAGCCGCTATGGGCTCTCCCGATTTCCGTCATTCTGGACTCCATTGTGACGGGCGCACGATGCCCGAGCGTCGCCGCGCATGTCCACCAGCTTTCCTTGAGGGCGAAACGAGCCCTGCGCCCTTGCATGGGGCGGGGAAATCGAGAAGACTGCCCCTCCCGCCACGACCCATTTTCAGCAAAGCGGCATGATCGAGCTTTATTCGTGGACCACACCCAACGGCCACAAGATCCACATCATGCTGGAGGAAACGGGCCTGCCTTACCGGGTGCACAAGATCAATCTCGGTGCCAAGGAGCAGACCGCGCCGGACTATCTGAAGATCAATCCAAACGGCAAGATTCCCGCGATCGTCGATACCGAGGGTCCCGAGGGCAAGCCGCTGACGATCTTCGAATCCGCCGCGATCCTGGTCCATCTCGCGCAGAAGAGCGGCAAGTTTCTGCCGACCGAGCCCCGTGCGCGCTACGCGACGCTGGAATGGCTGATGTTCCAGATCGCCAATATCGGGCCGATGTACGGCCAGGCCTTCCACTTCCGCAGCGTGGCGCCGGAGCGCGTGCCTTACGCGATCGACCGCTACACCAATGAAGTGGGGCGGCTGCTGGGCGTGGTCGACAAGCGGCTGGCCGAGCATCCCTATCTTGCCGGCGCGGAATACACGATCGCCGATATCGCCACCTGGCCCTGGGTGCGCAACAGCCACAGCTTCGGCTTCAACATGGAGAATTATCCGAACGTCCAGCGCTGGGCCGGTGCGATCGCCGAGCGCCCCGGCGTCCGCCGTGGCCTCAAGGCGCTCGAGAAGGCGGCCTGACGATGGCGATCGACGTCTATACCTGGCCGACGCCGAACGGCCACAAGATCCACATCGCGCTCGAGGAACTCGGGCTTCCGTACCGCGCGGTCCCGGTGGACATCGCCAAGGGCGACCAGTTCCAGCCCGATTTCCTGAAGATCAGCCCGAACAACAAGGTCCCGGCCATCGTCGATCCGGACGGTCCCGGCGGCAAGCCGATCGCGCTCATGGAATCCGGCGCGATCCTGATCTATCTCGCGGAGAAGACCGGCAAGCTCTGGCCCCAGGGCGCGCATGAGCAGTCGATCGCGCTGCAATGGCTTTGCTTCCAGGTGGCGAATATCGGGCCGATGCTGGGACAGGTGCACCACTTCCGGCACTACGCGCCGGAGCCGCTGCCCTACGCGGTCGAGCGCTTCACCAACGAGACCAAGCGGCTCTACGGCGTGCTCGATACCCGCTTGGCCGAGGTCGAGTACTTGACCGGCGGCATCTACGGCATGAGCGACATCGCCATCTTCCCCTGGCTCCGCAGCTGGGAAATGCAGGGCATGCGGCTCGGCGACTATCCCCATCTCGAGCGCTGGTTCAACGCGGTCGCGGCGCGGCCGGCGGTGCAGCGCGGCATCGCCGTGCTGGCCGACCAGAAACGCACCCAGCTCTCCGATGCCGAGCGCGACGTGCTGTTCGGTGCCCGGCAATACGAGCGGCGTTAGCCGCCACTCGCCGATCTCCAGGCGACCGTATTCGGGGAATCCGATCGGAACATTCGCCGGGCACCGGACTTTGAAATCATGTGGACGGTCGGTCGCTGGTTCCCCCCGAAACACAGCAGCCACAATGCCGTCCGGCGATCCGTGAGCGGCCGCTCGGCCGAGCCCGGATCCAACTCGCCTCGTTGCCCCTCCGCCCTCGTCGGAGGGGCAACTGCGTTTGGGGGGCGCCTTCGGGTGGTTTGACATTCGGCGGCCCGGCCGTTACTAAACCCCCGCGCATACGCCGTGGCGCAAGCTGCTCAATAACGGACGTCTCTTGTGCGGAGGGGTGGCCGAGCGGCTGAAGGCGGCGGTTTGCTAAACCGTTATAGGGCCCTAAAGCCCTATCGGGGGTTCGAATCCCCCTCCCTCCGCCAACTTCTTAAACCCCCTGAAAGATCAATGGGCTAGAAAGCTCGTGGGGAGCTTTGCGGGGCCAATGCGCTACAGTCCCGCGGCACATTCAAGATCTGATAGGATCTTGCCGCAGTCTCAATTCAATGCTGCCGATCCGGTCCGTCGTAATCCGCGGGAGGCCTGACAGTCGGCCTCCGTATTGCCGCTTCGTCGCAGGCGCGGATGACCTGACCACAGCTCCTCGGCCCCAATAGAGATCAGTGCTGGCAACGAACACGACGCAGCCGCTGGAAAACGTGTTGCCAGTGTCAGGACGCAGCGCCGATACAGCTTGTGGACGCTTGCCCTGGGCTTCTGTTACCGTCGGCGGACAAGGGAGGCGGAAGCATACCGCCGCTGTGGGGCGCCCTGCATTGACCGCGATCTCCGGATGGGGCCGATATCCGGCGGCTGAGACCATCCTCTCGACGCCGCGCAGCCTGGATGCCGCGCGCAAGGCAATGGCGGGAGCGCAAGGTGGCATTGCCCGTGGACTAGGCCGCGCCTACGGCGATGCCGCAATCGGCGCCAAGCAGACATTCCAAATCAGCGCGCTCGATAGGGTCCGTGCGTTCGACGCCACGACCGGACTTCTGACAGCCGAGGCGGGGCTGTCACTCGCCGAGCTGATCGCCGTCTTTCTGCCGCTCGGCTTTTTCCCGCCCGTGGTTCCCGGGACCAAGCAGGTCACGCTCGGCGGCGCGGTCGCCGCCGACGTCCACGGCAAGAACCACCATCGTGACGGCGGCTTCGGCGACCACGTGGAGAGTCTCCTGATAGCGACGTCGGGCGGCGAGCTCGTGCGCCTCTCGCCCGCGATGGATCCGGAGCTCTTCCTGGCCACCATTGGCGGCATGGGCCTGACCGGCACGATCGTCGAAGTGACGCTCCGCCTTCGCCGGGTCGAGACTGGCTGGATCCGCCGGCAAACTCTGGTTGCTCGCAATATCACGGCTGCACTGGCTGCGCTCGACGCGGCCGACACTGCGCAGTACTCGGTCGCCTGGATCGACACCGTGGCCAACGGGGCCGACCTCGGGCGTTCGCTCATATTCCAGGGCGAGCACGCTTCGCTTGCCGATCTCGATGGCCCAGCTTCGCGAGCCCGCTTCCCAGTGACAGGATCCAGGCTTTTCTCGGTTCCATGCAACCTTCCCGCCTGGACACTCAACCGCTGGAGCGTCGGCGCGTTCAACGCGGCCTATTTCCGTTCAGGCGCAAGCCAGGCGCGCAACGCCAGGCTGATGCCTGCCGTGTCGTACTTTTTTCCGCTCGACCGTATCGGTGCCTGGAATCGTGTCTACGGCAAGCGCGGCTTGGTACAGCACCAAAGCGTCATTCCGATCGAAACCGCGCCGACGGCATTGCCGGAGATGCTGTCGCTGGTAGCGCGCCGCGGCGATGCATCCTTCCTGACCGTGCTGAAGAAGCTCGGACCGGGGCGCGGTCTCATGTCCTTTCCGCTTCCGGGATATACGCTCGCTCTCGACTTCGCCATGAAGCCAGGGTTGCTCGCGTTCCTGGATGACCTCGATCGAATCGTTGTCGCGGCGGGAGGGCGGATCTACCTTGCCAAGGATTCGCGACAATCTCGCGCGACGTTCGAGGCGAGCTACCGGGCGCTGCCGCGCTTCCGGACTGCGAAGAATTCGCTCGACCCGCACGGCCGCATCGCCTCCCGTCTCTCGCAACGCCTTGGCATCTGAGGCTTCGGCATGGACAAGGGGACGAACGGAAAGACAATATTGGTTCTCGGCGGCACGTCGGACATTGGCCGCGCCACCGCCCGCCACTTTGCCGCGCGCGGGTGGAGGATCCAGCTCGCCGGCCGCGATCCCGAGGCGCTTCAGCGCGATGCCGATGATATCGCGTCGCGCAGCCGTGTTGCCGTCACCGTACATGCATTTGACGTGCTCGATTCAACGGCCATGGCGCCGTTCATCGACGGACTGCCACTTCTGCCCGATATCGTCGTCTGCGTGGTGGGCCTCCACGGCAATCAGGCGCGCGCGCAATCCGATCTGGATCATGCAACCGCCATCCTGCGATCCAACTTCGAAGGACCAGCGCTGATTCTCGGCCTCTTCGCGGAGCATTTCGCCCGACGCGGGAGCGGCATGATTGTCGGCGTCACTTCCGTCGCGGGAGATCGCGGCCGTGCCTCGAATTACGTCTATGGATCGGCCAAGGCGGGCTTCAGCGCCTATCTATCCGGATTGCGAAACCGTCTGGCCAAGCAAGACATCCACGTCATCACAGTCAAACCGGGCTTCGTCAGGACCCGCATGACCGATGGCATGAAACTGCCCGGCCCGCTGACCGCCGCACCGGAGGAAGTTGCCTCCGCCATCTGGCGCGCCGCGGACCGCAAAAGCGACCAGATCTATGTACGCCGGATCTGGGCTGTGATCATGCTGGGAATTCGCGCGATACCGGAAGCGATCTTCAAGCGGTTGTCGATCTGAGCTAAGGCAGCGTCAGGCGCTCAGCCATCTCGCGGCCGAGCCGAACGCTTTCCGAGATTCCCCGATCTTCCGGATAGTAGAAGCAAGTGTCTGCGATCTGGAGACCCTCAATCGGAGTCACGATCGGCGGAATCTTCGCTGCAAAGCCCGGCTCGCAAACCGGCTGCGCATGCCGCAGGCGGCCGACATGAGTAGCCAGGACATCTTCGCTCGCGATCTTCTGATTGATGCGCTGAAGGTAGCCGAAGGCTTCCTCTCTGATCCAGTCGTCCGGCCAGGCAAACTTCGGATGGGTCACCGGCATGTAGTAGGGCACGAAGACGACCGTGTGCGCCAACGGACGCAGGCGCGAGAACTCGATGATGCCGGGAATCTCGATGTCCGGCGCAGTGACATTCACCCAGAAATGCCCGGTCACCGATTTGCGCAGCTTGAAGAGGACGCAGCACACCCCGATGTTGCGGATTGCCGCGTAACGATCCTTCCATACGTCGGGCAGATCGGGGACGACAGCCGGTATCAGCTGGATCGGCATCGTGGAGATCACGGCGTCGGCCGGAACGATGCCTTGTGGAGTTTCGACGCCGGTGACGCGCATCTCCTTGGATAGAACCCGAAGCGCAGGCATGCCGACGCGGATCTGGCCGCCGTGGTCCCGGATTGCAGTGCAGAGCGCATCGACGAGAGACTGGCTGCCGCCTTCGATATAACCCAGCTCCTCCTGGAATATCGACTTCCGCGAACGGCCGAGGCGCCTGATGCGAGTCCAGATCCATGCCGCGGAGATATTGTCCGCATATTCGTGAAACTTGAGCGTGAGCAGCCGCTTCCAGAGCCGGTCATAGACCTCCGCGCCGCCCCACCGGGCTATCCAAGCCTGTGCCGTCTGGGTTTCCAGTGCGTCCCACCGCGCGCGGCGCACGGAAATGAAAGCGAGCAGGCCGTATCGCAACCGCGACAGAAAGCCGATGGCGGGAAACTTTAGCAGCGAGATCGGGTCGCCCCAGTCATGCAACCTGCCGTCTATGAAATATCCCATCGATGTCGGGCGCCAGCGGATGCAATCCTCGAAACCGAGTTCGGCGAGCAGCGCGAAGGTCGCCTCGTCGGTCTTGCAGACGAAGTGATAGAACCGCTCTATGGAAAGCCCATCGAAGTCGAAATGCGCGGCCATGCCGCCGGGCTCCGGTCCCGCCTCGAGGACCTCGACAGCATGCCCAGCTTTCGCCGCATGAAAAGCGGCGGCCAGGCCCATCACGCCGGCACCCAGCACGACTACCCGTGCCAATGGCGGCCTGCGGTTCGAAAGCTGCATCTTTCCATTTCTCTAGTATATAGAATGGCAAGCGGTCGTGAAGGCTGAAGGTCTGATCGCGAGCGACGGCAACTCGGAGTATGCAATCTGGCAGACAGGATTGTCATCACCGGCGCCGCCGGTCTGGTCGGGCTCAATCTCATTCCCCGATTGAAGGCACGGGGATACGCGGACATCGTCGCGATCGACAAGCATCCCGCCAATGTCGCGCGGGTGAGATCGCTTCACCCCGGCGTCACCGTCATCGCGGCCGATCTCGCGCTGGATGATGGATGGCAGAGCGCGATTGCCGGCGCGGGGGCAATCGTCATCTCGCATGCCCAGATCGGCGGCCTGGATGAGGCGGCATTCACGGCAAACAATGTCGTGGCGACGCGTCGCGTCCTGGAAGCGGCGCAGTTGCACGGTGTCCCCTATCTCGTGCATCTCAGCTCGTCGGCGGTAAACTCGACGGCCGACGATTGGTACGCGCAAAGCAAAGCGCTGCAGGAGAGTTGCGTCCGCGACGCCGGAATTCCGGCCATCGTGCTGCGGCCGACCTTGATGTTCGGGTGGTTCGACCGAAAGCACCTCGGCTGGCTGGCGCGATTCATGGGTCGTTCACCGCTTTTTCCTATTCCGGGCGACGGCCGGTATCTGCGCCAGCCACTCTATGTCGGCGATTTGTGCGAGATCGTCGCCGCCTGCCTCGCGCGCCGACTCACCGGCGTTCACGACATCACCGGGCTGGAGCGGATCGACTTCATCGACCTGATGCGCGCCGTCCGCGATGCATGCGGTGCGCACACGCCCTTCGTGCGCGTCCCTTATCGCCTGTTCTGGGGGTTGCTGTTTGTCTATGGAAAAATCGATCGGAATCCGCCCTTCACCACCAGGCAATTGGAGGCGCTGGTGACGCCGGACGTGTTCCAAGTGACGGACTGGCCAGGCACTTTTCAGGTCACGCCGACGCCGCTCGATGCGGCGCTTGCGGAGACATTTCGCGATCCACGATACTCCAACGTCGTGCTCGACTTTTAGGCCAGGGCGGTGGGCAAAATAGGAATGCGAGAGCTGGCCGGCAGGGTGGTGGGTACGGCAAAGGCGAGATTGGAACCGATCCTGTTCGTCGCAGTGGGCGGATTCGCTGCCCTGGTAAATGTCCTGGCGCGCATCGCGCTCAGCCGCGCGATGTCCTATGAACTCGCGGTAGTGGGGGCCTACCTGATAGGGATGACTACGGCGTTCGCGCTCAGCAAAGCCTTCGTCTTCAGTGCGTCGGGACGATCGACAGCCGTCGAATACGTGCGCTTTGGGCTAGTCAATGTCCTGGCGATCGTCCAGGTCTATGCCGTCAGCGTCCTGCTGGTCCGCGCGGTTTTCCCCTGGGTCGGGTTCGACTGGCATCCCGAGACGACGGCGCATATTGTCGGCGTGGTCGTCCCCGTCTTCACCAGCTATCTGGGCCACAAGCATTTCACGTTTGCCGCCGGCCGGCGGTGATACACTCGTAGATTGCCGTGCATTTGCGTTGCCGCGTGATTCGTGAAAATCTTTCGCTTTGGGACTCGCGAGCGCCCAGTGCTCAACCTTTGTAACGCCAACGCGATGAACCTTCAGGAACGAGGCTCAGGATTTCCCGGCTCTGCGCGGCTGATCCACTCTATTATCCGCGCGCTTCGGCTTCACCAGTGGTCGAAGAACGCACTGATCTTCGTCCCGCTGGTGCTCGGCAACAAGCTCACCGACGCCGCCGCCTGGACCGCGGCGGTGATCGGCCTGATCGCCCTGGGGTTTGCCGCATCGGCCACCTATGTCGTCAACGACCTGCGGGATACCGCGGACGATCGCCGCCATCGTTCCAAACGCCATCGGCCGCTGGCGAGCAGTGCGCTGTCGGGCCGAGCGGGGATCCTGATCGCTTCGGTGTGTTTCATTTTGGGGTTCTCGCTTGCCGCGATGATCGGCACCGAGGCGGTCACCTTGCTCGCGCTCTATGTTGCCCTCAGCCTCTCGTACTCCTTCTGCTGGAAGCGCATTCCCATACTGGACGTCCTGGTGCTCGCGGCGCTGCTCAGCCTGCGGCTGGTAGTCGGAGTCCTCCTTACCGATGTCAGACTGTCGGAATGGCTGCTCATCTTCTCGATGTTCGTGTTTCTGTCTCTCTCACTGGCCAAGCGACACACCGAGATCCTGTCGGCGGCGGCGGCCGGAGTGGCGGAACTGCCGGGGCGGGGATATCGCCCCGCCGATGCGCCGTTCGTCCTCGCGGTCGGCACCGCAACCGCCGTCTCCAGCATTCTCGTCATGATCCTGTACCTCATCGAGGATGCCTACCCCCGCGACTTCTATGAGCGTCCGGCGCTGCTTTGGCTGATCCCTGGGCTACTGTTTCTGTTTCTCGGGCGAATCTGGCTGAAATGCACGCGGGGCGAGCTCGATGACGACCCGGTCATCTTCGCGCTCAAGGACCGCGTCTGCCTGCTGCTGGGGGTCCTGACATGCCTCGCTTTGGCCGCGGCACTTCGGTTCGCGCCGGCATGACCGAGCCGGCGGCGGCGGATCCGGAGATCGACGGCCTGCCGCGATGGCTGGCCCTATCGCTGTTGCTGGCCCTTACGATTCTGTGCGCGGTGCTGTTCATCAATGCGCCCGGCACGGAAGACGTCTCGACCTGGGTCGCCTTGATGGCCACGCTCGATCGCGACGGACTGCTGCAAGGCTATGCGAGCATCGCTTACGACATTCCGCCGGTGCTTGCAGCCTTGATGTGGCTGGCTGCGGTGCTGGGGTACGCCTCGGGGCTCGGCGCACTGTTCGTCTTGAAGTGCATGCTGGTGGCCGCCGCCGTCGGCTCGGTGCTGATCTCCTATGCTTGGCTGCGCTCTCCGTCGTTCGGGATGGCGCTGCTCGTCGTGGTCGTACCGAACCTGGCGCTCGGCTATCTCGACGTCCTCTATCTGCCGTTCCTGCTGCTGAGCCTGCGGGCGCTACAGCGGCGCCACGATGCCGGCGGCGCAGTCTTCTATGGGCTGACCTGCATGATCAAATGGCAGGCGGCAATCGTTGCGCCGTTTTTCCTGGTTTACGTGCTGGCCCCCGATTGGCGGATCGGCCTTCGCCGGTTGCTGCCGGCGGTGCTCGCGGTGCTTCTCATCGCCGCGCCGTTCGGGCTGGAGCCGGTGTGGTCGCTGGGGCGGGCGCTGAGCCATCCTTTCATCAGCGCCAATGCCATGAACGCGATGTGGCTCCTTACCTGGGTGCTCGAACACTATGGCATCGACGGCAGCGCGACCGATGGCGGGGCGGTTCATTGGCTGGCCGATGCTTCTACGCCGGTCCGGCTGGCGATGGCCCTGTCCAAGGCAGCCTTTGCGCTTTGCTACTGCCTGTTGCTGCGCCGATACATGCATGGGACGAAGGCGTTCTCGTTGACCCTGCTGTTTGCAACGGCCGGATTCCTGGCGTACTTCGCCCTGAATACCGGCGTGCATGAGAACCATCTCTATGTGGCCTGCGTCTTGGCCTTGCTTCTGGGGCACTTCGTGCCGCAGCTTAGGTTTCCGGCGGCGATGGTCGCGGCCCTGAACTGGGTGAATCTCGTCCTGTTCTACGGAATGGCCGGGCCGGGGCTCGGCTTCAGCCGCGTTTACGGAATCGACATTAGCATTCCGTTCACGGCACTGACGCTGGCGGTTTGCGGATGTTACTGGTGGGTCGCGTTGCGTAGTCAGGGCGTCGCAGGCGGTCCCGGCCGAGCGTAGGCTTCTCTCCCTTTGAACCGTTCCTCGTAAAATGTAGCAAGGCTACACGTGGAGCGATTCATGATTGATCTTCGAATAATCCAGGATTTCGCGGATCAGTCCGTAAAGATGCTGCGTGATCGGTCGCCAGGACCGCCTTGAGCGTCAGATCTTTCTTGTCGGCTTTCAGGCTGAGCTCGGCCGCCGGATTGGCGTTCTGAACGGTATATCGGTTGCTCTTGCCAAAGGCGAAAAGCTCTCGAACCGCGCTCAGGTATTTCTTGTTGATCGTCCCAGTCCCCCCGACCATATCGGGCGATCTCGGCCTGCAGCCCGCCGGTTAGGGCCAGCCAGAACATGCGCAAATCGGCCATGGCACCCCAGACCGGGTTCACCCGGACCATCGACTGGTTCCGTTCGATGACAGTGTGTGCCCCGATCGCAAGCCCATAGGCGAGGCCGATGCCCAGCAGGAAAAGCGGCTGCCATGAGATGGCGGTCGCGAGCGCGGATCCGACACCGATCACCGTCGCGCCATAATGCACGGCGCGCGTGGCGGGGTGGTTGTGGGCCTGTAGGTAGAGCGGCCAGAACGCGCGGAACGTCATCGGGCGCCTATCTGCGGATTTGTGCAATAACGCGAGGGCGCGGCTCGCGGTTCCTGAGCGACGCAAACGGCGACGGATCGAAGCGCGGGTTTTCGGGTTGGTCCTTCTGTCTCTAGATGGAGTCCGCCGCATGCGCGTTTCAAGGAGCCATGGCCGGTTGCTGTCGCTGGCGGGCGCCGTGGTCGGCATCCTCACCCTGCCGATCGCCGCGAGCGCACAGGCCAAGATCTATCCGCCGGGCACTGACTGCGCGAACCAGCCGACCATCGCCGAGCGCTTGCTGTGCGGCCGCCAGGAGTTCCGGCGCCAGTCCGGCACCGCGATCGAAACGCCCGACCAAACACCGCCGGCCGCGTTGGACGAGGACCGGCCCTTCCCGGACCAGCCGGTGCCGCCGCCTGCCAGCCTGAGTCCGGCACCCGAACCGCAGCCGCTGCCCCGCAGCGCGAGCCCCAATCAATGACAGGTCACACGATGGACGAAACCACGCACCGCCGCCTGATGCAGCTCTCCGCGACCAGCCGCGTCGCCACGGCCGACGCTTCGGATCTCAGGCCGGAATTCGCGTCGGGCGACGGCCGGGATCAGGCTTCGCCATTGAGCGAGATGTTCGGGTTGAGCCTGGAGGCTCTGCTCAACCAGTTCTGGCGCCGATAGCGCGCGCTCAGCCTTCCGCTTCCATCTCGAACGGATACGGCCCGGCGAATTCCCCGACATAGACCTGGTGCGAGACCAGCCGGGCCTCCGGCCGCCAGTGGTGCAGCAGGAAGGCGGGCGGCTCCATGTTGAAGGTCGCGGGTCCGTCGGGGCGAAGATCGAGCGTCACCTGATGGGCGACGCTGGGTGCCACCTGGATCAGGCTGCCGCCGAACCGGGCGATGATCGGTCGATGCGCGTGGCCGCAGAGAATCCGTTCCACCTGCGGATGGCGGCGGATGATCGCTTCCAGGCCTTCCGGCTTGCGCAGGCTGACCTCGTCCATATGCGCGATCCCGCTCAGGACCGGGGGATGGTGCAGCACGACCAGGGTCGGTTTGGTCGGCGCGGCCGAGAGCACGCGGTCGAGGAAGGCCAGGCGCTCGACGCAGAGCTCGCCATGGCCTTGCTCCGGCACGATCGAATCCAGCATCACCAGGCGAACCGGGAAGTCCTCGATCACGTAGTGCACGAAAGTGGGATCGTCGCGCACGCCGGGCAGATGGTCGAGCCGCGCCTTGATGCCTTCGCGCCGGTCGTGGTTGCCGGGGATGAGATAGACCGGCATCGGCAGATGCCGGCGGATCAGATCGGCGAGGATGTCGTATTCCGCGTCGAGCCCGCTGTCGGTGAGGTCGCCGGACAGGATCACGATATCGGGCCGGGGATCGAGCGCTGCGACCGCCTGAAAGGCGCGCTCGACGAACGGGTTGGTATCGACCACGCCATAGGCCAGCGTGCCGTGCGGCTGGACGTGCAGGTCGCTGAGCTGGGCGATCAGCATGATGGTCCTCTCTTGATCGGGCGATAGATTGGCCGCTGCGCCGCGGGTTCGGCAACTGGAATCACGGTGTGGAATCCGGCGCCGAAGATGATAGCGTCCCGCTGTGAACGACGGACCCAAAACCGAAACAGCGCAGCCGACCCGGCCGCCCGAGGCCGACTGGTCGGTCCTGATGGCGCGCGGCCAGCAGGGCGATGCGGCGAGCTATCGCCGGCTGCTGCAGGGGATCACGCCCTATCTCCGGGCGCTGGCCCATCGCTTCGGCTTGTCCGGTCCAGACCTGGAGGATGCGGTCCAGGACGTGCTGCTGACGGTCCATTCCATCCGCCACACCTACGACCCGACCCGGCCGTTCGCCCCCTGGCTGACGGCGGTCGCCCGGCACCGCCTGCTGGACCGGCTGCGGCGCCGGGTGCGGCAAATCGGCCGGGAAACCGAATTGACCGAGGCTCATGAAACATTTGCGGCGGTCGAGACGAATCATCCGGAACTGGCCGGCGAGGCCGGACGGCTGAAAGCGGCGATTGCCAGCCTGCCGGAAGGCCAGCGCCGCGCCGTCGAGATGCTGAAGCTGAAGGAAATGTCCTTGAAGGAGGCGTCGCAAGCCAGCGGCCAATCGGAAACCGCGCTGAAGGTTTCGGTTCACCGCGCGATCAAGCGCCTGCGCGTCCTGCTGGGCGGCGCCCAGGGAGGGCAGTGACATGGCTGCAACGGATCAGCTGATCGAAGGCCTGACGCGGAACCTGCAGCCGGTCAAGCCGCTGCGGAAGCCCGGGCTGCGCGCGGCTCTGTGGAGCGGTTTTGCCACCCTGGTGATCGCGATCATCGCGGCGGTCGGCGGCTCCCGCGCGGATCTGGCCCATGCGCTCCCGGAGGTGACGTTCTTCGTTCCGCTGATCGGAAGCTGGCTGACCGGGGTCACGGCCGCCGTCGCGGCGTTCCAGGTCAGCCTGCCGGACCGCTCGCGGCACTGGCTCTGGCTGCCGGCCGTTCCCATCCTGCTCTGGGGCACCGGCTTTGCGGTGAGCTGCTTCAGCAACCCGGGCGACATTCTCGCGAGCCTGGCGCTGCTGCCGGAGAGCGCCTGTCTGCTGACGATCGTGCTGACCTCGGCGGCGCTGCTCGTCGTGCTGCTGCCGATGCTGCGGCGGGTGAAGACGCTGCGGCCCCGGCTCACCGCCTGGCTGGGCTGCCTCGCGGTCGCCGGCTTCGCCGACACCGCCCATCTGCTGGTCCACACCGAGCAGGATTCGCTGCTCGCGCTGACCGTCAATCTGGCGCCGGCCTTGGCGCTGGTCGTGCTGGGTGGCCTCGCCGGGCGGAAGGCGATCTAAGCCGCCTTACAACGCGTTCGCCCTAAACCGCGCGGCAGATCCGGAACCCTTCGACCTCTTTCACGATCTGGAAATTCGCCCAGCGCTCGAAGTCGTGCAGGATGAGCAGCTTGTCGAGGTCGTGGCCGACTTCCTCGTTGATGCGGTCGAAGGATTTCAGCTGCTCCCAGATGCTGCCGATGCCGAAGCCGAGCGGGGCGTAGACGCCGTCGTTCTTGATGCCGACCAAGTTGCGCTGGCTGTAGATGCAGTCGCCGGTGACGACATAGCGGCCCTTCGGCGTATCGACCGAGATGAACTGCTGGCCGAGCGTATGGCCGCCGGCGGCGCTCCGCACATGGATGCCGGGCACCACGTCATCCGCGTCGCCTTCCAGCAGGTTCAAGCGATGCTCGGCGGCGGCGCTGATCGCGGTGTGGATGTCGTCGGGATCGAGCGCGGAGGTGAGGAACCCGAAGCGCGGCGGCAGAGCCAGCGCCTCGATCCAGGTCATGAGCTCGGCCTTCTGGATGTGGATGGTGGCCTTCGGGAATTTGTCGATCGAGCCGATATGGTCGTAATGCGCGTGGGAGACGAAGATGTGGTCGATCTCCTCGGCCTTCACGCCGAGCTCTTCCAGCATGCGCAGCGGCGAGATCCATTCCGGGATGTCGAATTTGACCGCCATCTCGTGGCCGCCGCCCTCATCCATGAATCCGGTATCGACCAGCACCTTGTGCTTGGCGTTCTGCGCCAGCACGAAGGAGAAGGGGACGTTGACCGGCGGCTCGTCGAAGGCGCCCAAGAGCAGGCTCGCCATCGGCTGGTTGCGGCTGCGCGCGTATTCGATGACATAGAGCTGCCAGTCGGCGGCGGTCTCTTTGGCTTTGGCAGGCATGATTCCCTCGTAAGAACTTACGGCGCGGCGTAGAGCCGGCCGAGGCTGGAGAGGCCCACGGCGACGATCAGGATCGCGCCCTGGAAGACGTATTGATAGAAGGTGGGCGCGCCGAAGATGGCGAGCCCGTTGAAGCCGACGGCGATGATCAAGGCGCCGAACACGGTGCCGAGGATGTGGAACTCGCCATCTCGCAGCGTGGCCGAGCCGAGAAAGACCGCGGCGAAGGCGGAGAGCAGATAACCGTCCGCCGCGCTGGTCGTGCCGCTGCCGAGCGAGGAGGCGAGCAGCAGGCCGGTCAGTGCCGCACAGGCGCCGCAGATCATGAAGGCGATGATCTTCACCCGGTCCACCGGAATGCCGGAGAGCCGCGAGGCCACCGGATTGCCGCCGACCGCCTGAATGCTCTGTCCGATCGAGGTGCGCTCGACCACGACCCAGAGGATGGCGATCACCGCCACCATGATGAGAACGTTGTGTGGCACGCCCCAGAGGCGACCCAGCGCGATGTTCACGAAGGCATCCGGGACGCCCATGGCGATCGGCGCGCCCGAGGAATAGGCGAAGTTGAGCCCGACGATGATCGTGCCGGTGCCGAGCGTCGCGATCACCGAATTGACGCCGATCTTGGTGACGATGACGCCGTTGATGAATCCGATGAAGGCGCCGACCAGCAGCACGGCGAGGATGGCGATCGGCACCGGCAGGCCGACCCAGACCATGAGGCCGGTCACCAGCACGCCGAGGAAGCTCGCCGAGAATCCGATGCTGAGGTCGAGCTCGCCGACGATGACGGCAACGGTCAACCCGCCGGCGATGATGATGCCGAGCGAGGCCTGGTTCAGCACGTTGACGAAGTTCGACACGGTCGGGAAGGCGACCGGTGCCAGGAAGGAGAACACCGCGATCATGATCGCAAGGCCGATGATCGTGCCGTATTTCGCCAGGAACGGCAGGACCGAGAGCCGCAGCGAAAACGGCGTGCGCCCGGATGCATTGCCCGCCTTGATATTCTCAGCCATCGAACTCCCTATGCACTCTTCTGCACCTGCGCATGCGCGTAGCTCGCATGCAGGATCGCCTCGCGCGTGACCCCGCGTCCGACCAGCTCCCCGGTAATCACGCCTTCGCACATCACCAGGACCCGGTCGCACAGGCCCGGCAGTTCCTCCGCATCCGAGGAGATGACGATGGTCGAAAGCCCTTCCGCTGCGAGATCGCGGATGATGCGGTGGATCTCCGCCCGGGCGCCGACATCCACGCCGCGCGAAGGCTCGTCCAGGATCAGGATTTTCAGGCTGCGTGCCAGCCATTTCGCGATGGCGACCTTTTGCTGGTTGCCGCCGCTCAACCGCCCGACCGGAATCGCGGTCGAGGGCGTCTTCACGAGCAGGCGCCGCACCAGCGCCTCCGCCTGGCTGGCCCGCTTGCCCATGCGCAGCAGCGGGAGCAGGGGAGAGACCTGGAGGGCCTTGAGATTGGTGAGCCCGATGTTGAAGGCGAGGCTCTTCTCCAGGATCAAGCCCTCGGAGCGCCGCTCTTCCGGCACCAGGCCAAGCCCGGCCTCCATTGCGTCGACCGGCGAGCGCGGGCGGAACGGTTTGCCGTCCAGCATCATGGCGCCGCCCTGCGGCCGGTCGGCGCCGAAGATCATGCGCGCGGTCTCGCTGCGGCCGGCCCCGACCAGGCCGGCCAGGCCCAGCACCTCGCCGCGGTGCAGGTCGAAGCTGACGCTCTTCACCATCGGCAGGCGCCGCAGCCCGTCGGCCCGGAACACGATCTCGCGGCTGAGCGGCGCGTCGGAGGCGATCAGCGCCTCCGGCGCCTCGCCACCGACAATGGCGCGGACCAGGGCCTGGCGGGTCAGCGCCTGGCCTTCGAGCTCGAGCACACGGCGGCCGTCGCGGAACGCCGTCACCCGGTCGCAGAGATCGAGGATTTCATCCAGCCGGTGCGAGACGTAGAGCACGGCGATCCCGTCTGCGGCGAGATCGCGCACGATCTGGAACAGCCGCTGGGATTCTACCTCGGAAAGCGAGGCGGTGGGTTCGTCCATCACCATCAGGCGGCACTTGCGCACCAGCGCGCGGGCGATCGAGACCAGCCAGCGTTCCGCGGTCGAGAGCTTGGTGACCGGGGCGTCTAGCGGGAAGGCGATGCCGAGCCGGTCGGCGATCGACTTCACGTCCACAGCGACGCGGCGCCAATCCACTATGCCGAGCCGGGTCGGCTTCGGCGCGCCGAGGGTGATGTTCTCAAGCACGTTGAGCTGCGGCACGAGATGCAGCTCCTGGTGCACGAAGCCGAGCCGGAGCGCGGTCGCCTGCTGCGGAGTCTCGATCTCGACCGGATTTCCGTCGATCAGGATGCGGCCGGCATCGGGCCGCTGCAGCCCGGCCAGGATCTTGATGAGGGTGGACTTGCCGGCGCCGTTGGCGCCGACCAGGCCGTGGACTTCGCCGGCGCGGATGTCGATATCCACGCCGGCGAGAGCCTGTACGCCGCCGAAATGCTTGGCGAGGCCGCGCGCCTCGATGAACGGTGTTTCAGCCACGCGTCCCGCCAAGCCTTCGCGTCACTTGCCGAGCGCTTCGGGATGCTGCTTGGCGAAGTCCTCGACCGTGTCCTTGGTGATGACCACCGCCGGAACCTCGACCGACTTCGGCTTCCAGGCGTCGCCGGCCTTCACCGCCTCGGCCAGAGTCTGCACCATGACGATGCCTTCCTGGGCGGAATCCTGCCAGGCGGTCGCGGTCATGAAGCCCTTGCGGATCGCCTCGATCGCCTGGGCATTGCCGTTCTCGCCATAGACCTTCACATCGGTCCGCGCCTGCTGGCGCAGCGCCGAGATCGCGCCCAGGGCCGGATCGTCCCAGCAGCCCCAGACCGCCAACGGCTCGCTGCCGTCGGGATGCGAGGCCAGCCAAGCGGTCGCATATTGCGCGCCGTCCTGGAAGTAGCCGGGGATGCGCACTTCATTCTTGGTGACCTTGATGTCCGGGCTCTTCGCCAGGATCGCGTCGGCCACTTCTTCACGATCACGACAAACCTTGCCGGTGTGATAGGTGAGCAGCAGGACCGAGCCCTTGCCGCCGAGATCGGCGACCAGCTTCTCGATGATCGGCGTCGCCATCGGGCCGCCGCTGCCGTTGACCGCGGCGATGCCGGCGCCTTCGCCACCGCCCCAGGTGCCGACCGGAATCTTCGCGTCATTGGCCGCCTTGATGCCGGCGCCGAGCGAGGTCACCGGGAACACCATGTCGACGATGGCGCCGGCCTTGCGCTGCACCAGGTTCTGGAACGCGGCATTGGCCTGATCCGCATTGCCTTGCGCATCGATCACCGAGACTTCCCAGCCGAGCTTGGCGGCTTCCTTGGTCGCGGCTTCGATGAAGCGGTGGTTGTTGTCCTCGGTCGCGGTGATCGAGACCAGGCCGAGCAGAAGCTTGTCCTCGGCTTGCGCCGCGCTCGCGGCCAGCACCGCGGTCGAGCTCAGCAGTACAGCCACGGCGGCCTTGCGGACGCCGGAAACGGAACGCCAATTCATTGCATGATCCTCCCCATGTAAGCCCCGCGCGGGGGCGCCTCCCAGTACTCTTCGGCCGGTCGTTTTGCGCCAGCGGAACGTTTAGCTAATCGTTTCAGAAACCGCTTGAGGCCTCAAGCGGAATCTTCGACACTCGCATTCCTATTGTTTCCGAGGCGGCCGCGAGAAGCCGCCCTGCAGTCAGGACTCGCCGATCATGGCCACGATGAAAGATGTTGCGCGCCTGGCCGGCGTGTCGATCGCCACCGTCTCCGCCACCGTGAACGGCTCCGCCTTCGTCAGCCCGGAATTGCGCGCGCGCGTGACCGAGGCCATCAATCGGCTGGGCTACGCGCCGGACGGTGTTGCGCGCAGCTTGAAGAAGGGCCGCACCCAGCTGATCGGCCTGATCGTCGCCGACATCACCAATCCTTTCTTCACCGAGCTCGTGCATGTCATCGAAGCGGCGATGCAGGATGCCGGCTACTCCGTCCTGCTCTGCGACACCGACGAGGATTTCGAGAAGGAGCGGAACTATCTCCGCATCCTGCAGACCCATCGCGTGGACGGCGTCATTCTGGCGCCCACCGGCACCGGCGATGCCTATCAAGGCCTGAAGACCTTGAGCGAGCGGCTGCCGCTGGTGCTGGTGGACCGCGCGCTTCCGGATCTCGGTCTCGATGCCGCGACCGTGGACAGTTTCGCCGGCGCCTTCGAGGCGACCTCGCATCTGCTCGATCTCGGCCATCGCAAGGTGGCGACCATCATCGGCCCGCGCCACCTGGCACCGGCCCGGGACCGCTTGAACGGATTCCGCGCCGCCCTGGAGGCCCGGGGCCTCGAGGTCCGGCCCGATTTCATCCGTTCCGGCAGCTTCCGCGAGGAAGAGGCGATGGCCGGGGCGCAGGACCTGCTTTCCGGCGCCGACCGGCCTTCGGCGGTGTTCGTCGCCAACAACCACATGATGATCGGCGTCATGCGGGCGATCGCCACGCTCCAGCTGAACTGCCCCAAGGACGTCTCGGTGGTCGGCATTGACGACTTTCCCTGGGCCAATGCCTTCACCCCGCGCCTGACCGTGGTGCGGCAGCCGGTGGAAGAGATCGGCCGCGCCGCGGTGCGCCTGCTGCTGGCGCGCATCGCCGGGCCGGCGCCGCAGCCGGTGCATGAGGTCCTGCGGCCCGCCCTGGTGATCCGGGATTCCTGCGCGCCGTTTCCATTGCAGTAGCGGCCCGGCACTGGCATTTTCCCCGCGCGAACCAGCGACGGGAAATCATCGGTGCCTGATCTCATCTGCCTCGGCGAAGCCATGGTCGAGTTCAACCAGCAGCAAGAGGGCGACCTCTACAAGGCCGGCTTCGGCGGCGACACGTCCAACACGGCGATCGCCGCGGCGCGCCAGGGCGCCAAAGCCGGCTACATCACCGCACTGGGGCAAGACCGCTTCGGCGATCTGCTGATGGAGCTCTGGCGCCGCGAGGAGGTCGATGCCTCGGCCGTGAAGCGCGATCCCGCGGCGCCGACGGGCATCTATTTCGTCACCCACAGCGAAGCCGGGCATCAATTCCACTATTACCGCGCCGGCTCCGCCGCCAGCCGCATGACACCCCAGGACCTGCCGCTCGACGCGCTGCGCGGCGCCAAGGTGCTGCATGTCTCGGCGATCAGCCAGGCGATCTCCGAGACGGCCTGCGAGACCGTCTTCTCCGCCATGGATGCGGCGCGCGCGGCCGGGCTCGAGGTCTGTTTCGACACCAATCTCCGCCTCAAGCTTTGGCCGCTGGAGCGCGCCCGCGCCGCGATCGACGGTGCGATCCGCCGTGCCGACATCCTGCGCCCCGCCTTGGACGACGCCCGCACCCTGACCGGCATCGAAGATGCCGACGCCATCCTCGACCATTTCCTGAGCTGCGGCCCGAAGCTGGTGGTGATGACCATGGGCAAGGAGGGCGTGATCCTGGCCAGCCGCGAGGCGCGCCACCGTCTGGCGCCGCACCGCGTCGCGGCGGTCGATGCGACCGGGGCAGGGGACACCTTCAACGGCTCGTTCCTGGCGCGGCTCATCGCCGGCGACGCGCCGCTCGATGCCGCGCGCTACGCCAATGCCGCAGCCGCACTCTCGACCACGGGCTATGGCGCCGTCGCACCCATCCCGGGACCGGCCGAGGTCTACAAGTTCCTGCGCAGTTAGCCTCTTCGCAGGCGCAATATCGAACCCTGCAGGCAAGGAGCGTCCGGCGCCGGGCCCTTCTCTCCGCCTCTTGAAGGGCTTGCCATCGCCCGATCCCGGTCCCAGATTGAACTCGACAGGAAAGCAACAGCCGCGGAGGGACGCGCGATGAATGTCGCAGCCATTCTGCAGGGCAAGCCCGAACGTCTGATCGGGCTGCCGGACGCCAAGTCACTGGCCGATGCCGCGAAGCTTCTCACCCAGGAAAAGATCGGCGCCCTGGTGGTCCGCGATGCGGGCGGCGAGATGATCGGCATCCTCTCGGAGCGTGACATCGTCCGCGCCGTCGCGCGCGACGGTGCCGGCGTGCTCGAGCGGCCGGTCTCCACCATCATGACCCGCGACGTCATCTGCTGCTCGCCCCAGGATTCCGTCGCCGAGGTGATGGGCATGATGACCGAGCGCCGCTTTCGCCATCTTCCGGTGAAGAGCAACGGCAAGCTGATCGGCATGGTCTCGATCGGCGACGTCGTGAAGGCTCGTGTGGAAGAGGCGGAAGGCGAAGCCGCTCAGTTGCGGGAATACATCGCCAGTTAACCCGCCGCCCGGACCGGCATCAGCCGTGACGCCGGCAGGATGACGCGCACGGTGGTGCCGCGTTGCGGCTTGCTGGAGACTTCGATCCGGCCCTGATGCAACTCGATCAGGTTCTTGCAGATGGCGAGGCCGAGGCCGGCGCCTTCCTGCTGCGGATGCGCGTTGCGATTGACCTGGACGAAGGGCTCGAACACGCGCTCGATATCCTTTTCGCTGATCCCGATCCCGCTATCGGCCACCGACAGCACGAGGTTGCCGCTGGGCTCGACATCGGCGCCGATCGTGACCGTGCCGCCGGCCGGCGTGAACTTCACCGCATTGGTGGCGAGGTTCAGCAGCACCTGGGTGATCCGCCGCTCGTCGGCCTGCAGCGCCGGCAGGTCGTCGGCGAGTGCCACCTTGAGCTTCAGCCCAGCACGCTGGGCGCGCTCGCTGATCATATGGGAGCAGTGATTGCAGAGCGCCACCACGTCGATCGGCCCCTCGACCAGCTGCACCGTCCCGGAATCGATCTTCGAATAATCCAGGATCTCGCTGATCAGCCCGTAGAGATGCTGCGCGCTGAGCAGGATGTCGCCGGAATATTCGGAGACCTTGGTGTGCTCCGGGTCGTTCCAGCGGTCGCGCAGGATCTGCGCGAAGCCCATGATCGCGTTCAAAGGCGTGCGAAGCTCGTGGCTCATGTTGGCCAGGAACTCCGACTTGGCGCGGTTTGAGGCTTCCGCCGCGCGCCGCGCCACCATCAGCTGGCGCTCGAAGTTCTTGCGCTGGGTGATCTCCTGGACCGTGCCCTCGTAATAGAGCGCCTTGCCGCTCTCGTCGCTGACGAGGCGCGCATTCTCCTGCACCCAGATCCGCTCGCGCGTCTTGTGGCGATAGACCTCGGATTCGAAGTTCCGGACCTCGCCGTCGCGGGCCATGGCATCGACGAACTCCTGCCGCCGTTCGGGCCGCACATACCATTCACTGCCGATGTCCTTCACCGACAGGATCAATTCCTCCGGCGAGTCATAGCCGTTGATCTCGGCCAAGGCCCGATTGGCGACGATCATCCGGCCGTCGAGCGAGCTGATATAGACGCCCTCCAGCGCGTTATCGATGATGCTGCGATAGCGCGCCTCGGCCTCGCGGAAGGCGCGCTGGGATTCCACCAGGTCGGTCACGTCCACCATGGTGCCGAGGATCGAGAGCCGGCCGTCCGGGTCCTGGGCGAGGGTGGTGGAATCCGAGACCCAGAACCGGCTGCCGTCGCGGCGTTTCATCTCGCAGACATGGGCGGAGACCCGGCCGGAGCGCTTCAACTCGGCGATATGCCAGTCCCGGTCGCTGCGGCGGACATAGAATTTGTCGTTGGAGGTTCCGGTCGCGGCGGCGAACTCCTCGGCGGTCTCATATCCGAACATTCGGGCCATGGCCGGATTGGCCTCGACCACGCCGCCTTCGATCAAGGTCTGGTATACGCCGATGTCGGACCGCTCGAAGATCGTCCGGTATATGTTGCCTTGGTCCAACGCCTTCCCCTCACTGCGCGGGCGGAAATATTCTTAACCGGAACCCCCCGCTTTAGGAAGCACTGGACCGCCTCTTCCTGGCACGGCCCTTGCGATATCGGCTTCAGATGCCCGTGGAGGGGCCCGAAGATGCGATTTTTGATGATGAGAGCGACGGGATCGGCAGTGGGACCGGCAAGTCTTGCCGGGTGGAACGCCATTTTGCGCCGCGAGACCGCGCGGGAGACTTGGCCATGACACCAGCCGTGTTTGCCACCCAGCCGATTCGCGCCGGCGGATCCACGATCCAGCCGGAGGTATTGGCCAGCATCCAGCAGGCCAGCGCCAATACCGGTGTGGATTTCTCCTATCTGATGGCCCAGGCCTCGCGCGAGAGCAGCTTTGACCCCGCCGCCAAGGCCTCGACCAGCAGCGCCACCGGCCTCTACCAGTTCGTCGAGCAGACCTGGCTCGGCACCTTCAAGGAGCATGCCGGGGAATACGGCTATTCGGACTTGGCGGCTTCGATCACCAAGCGATCCGACGGCCGCTACACCGTCGCCGATCCCGCCGCCAGAAAGCAGATCCTGGATCTGCGCAAGGACCCGACCTTGAACGCCGCCATGGCGGCCGAGCTTGCCTCGGACAACAAGGCGAAGATGGAAACGGCGCTCGGCCGCCCGGTCAACGCGACCGACCTTCATCTTGCGCATTTCCTCGGCCTCTCCGGTGCGCTGCGCTTTATCCGCAAGCTCGACAGCGACCCCGCGACCACCGGCGCCGCGATGTTCCCGCGTGCCGCCGCCGCCAATGCCTCGGTCTTCTACGACGAGAGCGGCAATGCCCGGACCGTGGCCGAGATCTACAACCGCATGAACACCAGCATTACCAGCGACCAGCAGACTTTCGCCTCGCTCGCAACCACGCCGGCCAACGGAACGTCGCCCGGCGGCATCGGCGCGACGGCGGTCGCCTCCGCCGCAACGGGTACAGCGGCGCCGCTGCAAGGCTTCAGCAATCCGGGCAGCATTCTCTCGCCGCTGCTGCTGGTGACGATCGCCGCGCTGCCGCTCGCCAACGAGGAGGAGAAGAGCGTCGCCACCACGAACCACGGCGGCCTCCGCCATGGCGCGATCCGCTCCATGGTCAATCCGATGGGGGCTTTGGGTCTGGGGTAGTCGGCGCTACTCGCCGCGCCCCTCGAGCATCTTGCGTCCGGCATCGGTCAGCTTGCAGACCAGCCAGTCGGGTTTCAGCGGGTTGGTGAACCAGGGTTCGGCCCAGCCATGCTCGATGCAGAAGCGCACGGTGCGCGGACTGACCTTCTGACCCCACTCGTCGAACAGCGGCAGCTTGCCGCCGGGCTGCTTCAGGCCGCGCGCGAGCCAGGCGATCTCGACCGCATGGGGATGGTCGTTGCTTGCCGCGATCGTCAGTCCCCGTGCCATCTTCGCCCCCGCTTGCTTGTGCTGCGACGATACAGAAGTATCTTTCAGAAGCCAAGAGTTAGTCGGCGTTCTTAAGACAGAAGCCGAGGGATCTCGATGGCCGGACAGCGATTCATCACCACCTTCAAGCCGGCGCCACGGGCTTTCGCCGCTGCCGGTTCGTTGATGACGCCAAGCTGCATCCAAACTGTTTTCGCACCAATCTCGATCGCTTCCAAGGCCGGTGCTTCGGCCGAAGCGGAATTTCGGAAGATATCCACCATATCCACAGGCCCGGTCTCCGCCTGGGGGATCTCCCGCAAGGATCGATAGACCTTTTCGCCATTCAGAAGCTGGCCTTCGAGGCCGGGATTGACCGGAATGACGCGATAGCCGCGCCGCTGCAGATACCGCATCACGCCGTGGCTCGGTCGCTCCGGCTTGGCGCTGGCCCCGACCAGGGCGATGACCTTGGTCTCGGTGAGAATGCTGCGCAGCAAATCGTCGCCGACCTGATCGTCCAACCTAGCAGCCCTTCCATTCCGGCTTGCGCTTGGCGAGGAAGGCGTCGATCCCCTCCTGCGCATCCAGCGCCATCATGTTCTCGGTCATCACCTGGCTCGCGTAATCATATGCCGCCGCGAGTCCGAGCTCTGCCTGCCGATAAAAGGCTTCCTTGCCGATTTTCAAGGTGAAAGGCGACTTGGCGATGATCTCGGCCGCCAGCGCGAGTGCCTCTTCCATCACCTGCGCCGTCGGCGCCAGCCGGTTGACCAATCCCAAGCGCAAGGCCGTGCGCGCATCGATCGGATCGCCGGTCAGCAGCATCTCCATCGCCTGCTTGCGCGGCACCGCGCGGCTGAGCGCCACCATCGGCGTCGAGCAGAACAGGCCGATATTCACGCCGGGCGTGGCGAAATGCGCTTCCTCGGCGGCGACGGCGAGGTCGCAGGTCGCCACCAGCTGGCACCCCGCGGCCGTGGCAATGCCATGCACCGCGGCGATCACCGGCTGGGGCAGGGCGATGATCCGCTGCATCATCGTCGAGCAGAGCGCGAAGGTCTTCTCGACATGCGCCCGGCTCGGATCGGCCCGCAGCTCCTTCAGGTCATGGCCGGAGCAGAAGGAGGGGCCGGCACCGGTAATGATCGCCACGCGCACGCCGCCGTCCGTCTTGATCCGGTCAAGCTCGGCGATGATCGCCTCCATCAAGGCGATGGACAGGGCATTGCGCTGCGCCGGCCGGTTGAGGGTCAGGGTGCAGATGCCGCCGGCGTCGTTGCGCAGCAGCAGGTCGTTCGATGCGGCGGTCATGATGCCAGCAGCCGCCGCATGGCGCCGAACAGCCGGCCGTCCGGCTCGGCGAGGCAGCGCGAGATCGAGAAGTGGTGATGGCCCGGCAGCAGCATGAACTCGGCTTCCATCCGCGCATCGATGAGTCGGCGGTGATAGTGCGCCGATTGCCCGATCCAGAGATCCGGTTCGTCGCCGCCCACCGCGACCAAGACCGGCGCCTTCACCAGTGGCTCAAGCCGCATCGGGCTCAGGCGTTCGATGTCATCGCTGTTCAGCGCCACGTCCTCGCGCACCTGGATATGCGGGATGGGCGCGAGGTCGTAGATGCCCGTCACCAGCACGGCACCACGGATGAAGCTCGCCCCGTCGGCTTCGTTCCAGTCGCGGCTCAGCATCATGGCCGCGAGATGCGCCCCCGCCGAATTGCCGGCGATGACCAGATGGTCGGGATCGCCGTTGATGCCGCGGGCCTGGCCGCGCACCCAGGCCACCGCCTGCGCAACCTGCTCGACCACGGTCGCCAGGGACACGGCGGGGCAGAGGTCGTAATCGACCATCGCCACCGCCGCACCGGCATCGAGCAGCGGCTCGGCGATGAAGCCGAAATGATCCTTGGAAAGGGCGCGCCAATAGCCGCCATGGATGAAGACGAAGACCGGGCTGTTCGGGGCCTTGGCCGGGAAGAGGTCGATCACCTGCAGCGGCCCCGGCCCATAGCGGACGTTGCGCCGGTGCGGCAGCCGCTCGCGCATGGCGGCGCTCAGCGCGAAATCCTCGCCGAGCCAGGTCTCGTGATCCGGCACGGCCAGCCGGGGCATGAAATGCTGCGCGAAGTCCGCTTCGTTGAGCGTTTCGTACATGAAGCCTCCCCTGAATGGACCGCGATCTTCTCGGGCGGAGGCGGAAAAGTCCATGATTCAGGGTGATTATTTGCCGGTACTATGATACCGTACCGGCAAGATATTGAATTTATTGCATTTAATTTGTTCTGCGGAGCACGAGGCAGTTGACAGCTTTTCGCCGCCTCTCTATACACCGCCCCGATCCGCGGGCGACCTTGCCTGCCGACCAACTGTATTCGAGTGAACCATGCGCCTCACAGAGCAAACCTCTTCGTCGAAGCCGTCGGAGGTCGCGAAGAAATGGATCCTGATCGACGCCGAGGGCGTCGTTCTCGGCCGTCTCGCGTCGATCGTCGCCAACCGGCTGCGCGGCAAGCACAAGCCCACCTACACCCCGCATATCGATGACGGCGACAACGTCATCATCATCAATGCCGGCAAGGTGAAGCTGACCGGCAACAAGGCCGAGAAAGAAAAGTTCTACTGGCACACCGGCCATCCCGGCGGCATCAAGGAGCGCACCTGGGGCAAGATCCTCGGCTCCGCGCATCCGGAGCGCCTGCTCGAGAAGGCGATCGAGCGCATGGTCCCGCGCGGTCCGCTCGGCCGCCGGCAGATGAAGAATTTGAAGGTTTATGCGGGCGCCGAGCATCCGCACGACGCGCAGCAGCCGGAAACCCTGGATGTCGCCGCGATGAACCCGAAGAACAAGCGGAGCTGACCCAGATGGCCAACGAACCCACTCGCCTCACCGATCTGAAGGACCTCGGCGGCGCCCGCGCCGGCGTGGTCGCCGGCAAGGCCATGGAAGCCGCCCCGCGCTACGAGCGCAAGGTCGATGCCCAGGGCCGCTCCTATGCCACCGGCAAGCGCAAGGACGCGATCGCCCGCGTCTGGATCAAGCCGGGCAAGGGCACCATTACCGTCAACGGCAAGGACATGACCGTGTATTTCGCGCGTCCGGTCCTGCGGATGATCATCAACCAGCCGTTCGGCATCGTGAACCGCGCCGGCCAGTTCGACGTGGTCTGCACCGTGGTCGGCGGCGGCCTCTCCGGCCAGGCCGGTGCCGTCCGTCACGGCATCTCGAAGGCGCTGACCTATTACGAGCCGGACCTCCGTCCGGCCCTGAAGAAGGAAGGCTTCCTCACCCGCGACAGCCGCACCGTCGAGCGTAAGAAGTACGGCCGCGCCAAGGCGCGCCGCAGCTTCCAGTTCTCGAAGCGCTAAGCTCTCTCGTTACTGCGAGACAGCAAGGGCCGCGGAGATTTCCGCGGCCCTTTTTGCTTTCGGGCTCCCACGATCTCGGGCTCCGGCCTTGGACAAGGCGGCGGCGAAGCGATTCCGTAAACGCTGGGTAAACGTTGGGGCGCGGGTGGTTTTTTGATTTCTGTCTGCGTCCGGTCTGCGTTGCAGTGTTCAAGCGAGCCACGCATCGTGCCGCAGCTAAGCGCCGACACCACGCTGAATTTGCAGGTGTTTTCCTTGATTCCGTCTGCGCTGGGTCTGCGTTGCAGCGCAGCGATCTGGACGCAGACGGCGCGTTCGAGAAGAGCCATGCAGACGTGCCGCGGACAAGCGTCTCAGTCGTGCTCAATCTGCGCGTAGCTTTGATTCTGTCTGTGCTGGGTCTGCGTTGCAGCGCAGCGATCACCTTGAAAAGCCGAGGCTCAATGCAGCATTCACGATGTCAAACAGCGCAGGGATAATACCACAATCGGCGCCGCTAGTCTTCAGCGTCGGCCGAATTCAGGGGTATGCAGCGAAGTTTCGCGCGGAGCAGCACAGGTCATGCATCGAGACAAGCGAGACGAATTCCGGCGCCGAAGCGACCGCCGAACACGAGGTTCAATGCCAAGCGCCAACCAAGAATTCACGTGCTATCCTCCGCCGATGACCCGATACCTCAACCGCTGGCAACTCGGCATCCCGATCCTTCTCGCGCTCCAGATCATCGTCCTCCTCGCGATGGGGCGGCCGGCGATCTGCACCTGCGGCACGATCCGGTTCTGGGAGAACAGTCCGCTTTCGCCGGAGACCTCGCAGCAGCTGTTCGACTGGTACACCTTCTCCCACCTCGTGCACGGCTTCCTGTTCTACGGCGCCATTCGCTTGATCTTTCGGCGGCGCATCACCGTCTGGCAGGCGCTGCTCATCGCCATGGGCGTCGAGATCGGGTGGGAGATCCTGGA
This sequence comes from Dongia sedimenti, assembly GCA_030715195.1. GTDB lineage: Bacteria > Pseudomonadota > Alphaproteobacteria > Dongiales > Dongiaceae > Dongia > Dongia sedimenti. Next base: position 108,901 of record JAUYVI010000008.1, on the reverse strand, counting down.
GAACACGCCCTGGGTCATCGAGGCCTACCGCCAGCAGGCGCTGGCGCAGGGCTATGTCGGCGACAGCACCATCAACTCGGTCTTCGACACCTTCTCGATGATGGCGGGCTTTGCCGTCGCGCGGTTTATCCCGGTCTGGGTCAGCATTGTCCTGGTTCTGCTCCTGGAATTCTCGGCCGCTTATGCCATCCACGACAATCTCACGCTGAACGTGCTCAACTTCATTCATCCGATCGACGCCATCACGCAGTGGCAGTCGGAGATCCAGCCGGCGCCGTGATCGCGATGCCCGACGTCATCATCATCGGCGCCGGTTTGGCCGGCGCCACCGCTGCCCTGGAACTTGCGAAGAACAAGCTCGAGGTCGTCATCCTCGAAGGTGGCGATCGTCTGGGCGGCCGTGGCTATGCGCGCCCCTTCGCCGGCAGCGCAACCGAGCTCGATTTCGGCGGCGCCTGGATCACGCCCTGGCAGCACCGCATCCGCAAGCTCTGCCGCGCGCACGATATCGAACTCCGGCCGCGCGCGCCCATCACTGAACGCCGCTGGTTCCGCGACGGCGCGCTCTATCGCGATGGCCCGACCGCGAGTGCCGACCGCGCGGCCCATGAGCGCGTTATCGCGCGCATTGCCGCCGATGCGATGCTGCTGAAGAAAGGCGAAACCCGGGACGAGCAGGGCAGGGATCTCGCCGGGATTTCCTTCGCGGATTATCTCGACCGCATCGCCGCGCCCCGACCCACGCGCGATCTGCTCAGTGCCTGGTGGACGGTCTCGGGCAATGGCGACAAGCAGCGCGTGCCGGCCTCGGAACTCCTCTCCAGCTCGGCTTATTCCGACGGCTTGACCGAGGGCATGGCGGATGTCTGGGCCGAGACTCTGGTCGGCGGCGTCAGTGCTCTCGTCGCACGGATGATCGACACGTCGAACGCCCATTTCGGAACCGAATGGATCGCGCGATCCGTCGTGACGACCGACCGTTCGGTCACCGTGACCGCCGAGGACGGCGCGACGGTGACGGCCCGTGCCGCGATCCTGGCAACCGGGTTGAACCCGCTGCGCAACATCCGCTTCGATCCGCCTTTGCCGCGGGAAAAGGCCGAGGCCATCCGCACCGGCCATCTCGGTCGCGCGGTCAAAGTCTGGGCCAAGGTGAAAGGTGTGCCCGTCGGCGTTCTGGTCACCGGGGGCGGTTCGGGGATCGAGTGGATGTTCGCCGAGCGTGCGACCGAGGACGGCGCGACGCTGCTGGTCGGGTTCGGCGTGGCGGGCGACGACTGGTCGCCGGATCTGCCCGGCGACATCCGGTCGGCCCTGTCGCGCTTCTTCCCGGAAGCCGAGCTCGTTGCCTGGGATTGGCACGATTGGAACGCCGATCCCTTGGCGCTCGGCACCTGGGTGGCGGCCCCGGCCGACGCGCCGCAAGCCGTGGCCGCTTCGACCTGGACTCGCCACGGCCCGCTCGCTTTCGCCAGCTCCGATTTCGCCCCCGACCAGGCCGGTTGGTTCGAAGGCGCCATTGCCTCGGGCGAAGCCGCGGCGGCCGAGATCGCCGCCTATCTCGCCGCGCATGGCACGCCTTCCCAAGCGTAACTTGATCCCCCGGCCGGTCTCCGCTAGCAAAGTCGGGTGAGTTTCACGGGAAGGATCCCATGGCGGCGACAGCACGGGTTTTCATCGACGGCGAGGCGGGCACGACGGGTCTCGGCATCCGCGAGCGCCTGCTGAAGCAGCCTGGGATCGCGCTCAAGAGCCTGAGCGGCGAGAAGCGCAAGGATCCCGCCGCCCGCCGCGAGATCATGGGCGAGGTCGATCTGGTGGTGCTCTGCCTGCCCGATGCGGCGGCGAAGGAATCGGTGGCGCTGGCCGACGGGCTCGGCAATGCGGCGCCGCGCATCCTCGATGCCAGCACCGCCTATCGCGTGGCGCCCGACTGGGTCTACGGCTTCGCCGAGATGGATCGCGGCCAGGCCAAGCGCATCGCCGAGGCCAAGCACGTCTCCAATCCCGGCTGCTACCCGACCGGGGGCATCGCGCTGCTGCGCCCGCTGGTCGAGGCCGGTCTGGTGCCCGCCGATTACCCGATCACCGTCAACGCGGTCAGCGGCTATTCCGGCGGCGGCAAGGCGATGATCGAGGCCCATGAGCAGAGCGGCGGTCCGTCCTTCGAGCTTTACGGCCTCGGCTTCGAGCACAAGCACGTGCCCGAGCTGCAGCAATATTCCAAGCTCTCGCGCCGCCCCATCTTCATCCCCTCGGTCGGCCATTTCCGCCAGGGCATGTTGGTCTCGGTGCCGTTGCATCTGGACACTTTGCCCGGCAAGCCGAAGGCGGCCGATCTCGAAGCGGCCCTTGAGCGCCACTTCGAAGGCGCCGAGCTGGTGAAGGTGGTGAAGACAGCGCCGACCGACCGCCTGGAAGCCGAGCCTCTCAACGACACCGACCAGATGGAGCTCCGCGTCTACAGCAACGCGGCGCTGAATCAGGCGCTGCTGGTCGCGCGCCTGGACAATCTCGGCAAGGGCGCTTCCGGCGCCGCGGTGCAGAACATCCGCCTGATGCTGGGATTGGACAAAGCCTGATGCCGGCGCTGATCAGGCCCCACGAGGGCATCACCCCGAAGATCGCGCCGGACGCGTTCGTGGCCGAGACCGCCGTCATCATCGGCGATGTCGAGATCGGCGCCGGCGCCAGCATCTGGTACGGCTGCGTGCTGCGCGGCGATGCCAACAGCATCAAGATCGGCGCCCGCACCAACATCCAGGACGGCACGGTCATCCACGTCAACCACGAGCGGGAAGGGGCCGCCGGCACCCGGACCACGATCGGCAGCGACATCACGGTCGGCCATATGGCCCTGCTGCATGCCTGCACGCTCGAAGACGGCAGCTTCGTCGGCATGAAAGCCTGCGTGATGGATGGCGTGGTGGTGGAGGGCGGGGCGATGGTCGCCGCCGGCGCCCTGGTGACGCCTGGCAAGCGGGTGAAGAAGGGCGAGCTCTGGGCCGGCAGCCCGGCCAAGCTGATGCGTCCGCTGACGGAAAAAGAGATCGCCTATCTCACCTATTCGGCCCAGCACTACGCGGACCTTGCGGCGAGCTATCGGCGATGAGCGGGGCCGGGATCGCAATCCGGCAAGCGGCTTCCAGAGATGCCACGCTGGAGCCTGAGGCACCACGATCATGGGCCCCTTGAGCGCCTCTGCGCTCCTTGAACGCCTGCGGTCGCTCTGGGCGGATTTTCGCCGTTTCAAATCGCGCCACCTGACCGTTCAGTTCCTTTGGCACAGCCTCATCGCCCTTGGCGCGATCGTTTTCTTTTGCAGCATGTTCGCTTGGGTAGGAGAGCTTTCAACCGATCAGGGTTGGATTGTTCTCTACGCGCTGGTTATTCTCGTCCCGTTTCTCATCTGGTTTCTGTTCCGGCTCTGGCGAAAGCGGGGCGCCTTGCCGATTGCGGGCATCATTGCCGCATTGGCGATCCTCTATGCGGTGGAGGTGCCACTGCTGGATCGAGACGTCGCCCGCACAATCGCAGCTTTGCCGCCTGTGTCGGAACCGGCGATCTTGGCGATCGACACATACGATATCTCGGACTTTACGGAGAAATGCGGCGATCTCTGTCTCGAAATACTGGCAAAATCGCGGGCCGACGTGCGCATGGGCGATCGACTCTATCGCGTCGTTGCCGGCGATCAATGCCGGTCGGGCGCGCTTCGCGCATCATATTTTGAGTTCTTGTCACTGGGTTTTTCCGGCATTTGTGCGCGGCAGTTTCAAGCGGACTCCGCGCAATCGTCACAGGGGCTGCTTCGAGTCATTGTAGATCATTGCTCGAACCGGCCGCTTTATGACGCCGCGGCTTGTGCGGACCTTCCAAGCAGATTCCGGGGGACGATTGTGACCGTCACTGAGAGTGGCGGTGGAAGCCCGCCGAGAATGGTGCGGCGTTGGCTTGAAGGTGTCATCGAGCCGCACAACTACTGGTACGCTTTCCTAGGGCTCGAGGACCGTACGGTTGGACCAAGGCTCAGTTATTCGGAGAGACTTTCCCGAGCTCTGAATCTGGAACTGCAGGGATGCTGTGTTCCAGGTCGCGATGATTTGGACCAGGTCCTCACGCAGCTTGATGGCTTCCTCGATGATCCGAACTTCGCTGCGAAAGCTTGGGTGGTGTTTGACCCTGTTGCCAGGGTTCGAGGGTCGGAAGATCCGTCGATCGTCAACCGTCACATCGCGCTGGAGCTCGCCAAGCAGTCCAGCCCACATCGTCTCGCCGGCCTGAACATGATCATTGCCTCGCGCACGACGGACGTTGCGCCGTTTCGTTCATCGGTTGAAGCGCTGCGGCAGGATCCAGATAAGCTGGTCGCTGAGTTTGCGAAACGCGCGCAGCGAAGAATCAATGGGCGAATGCCCGGCGATCCCGACTGAGCGATGATGACGCCTGAGGCTAAGCCCCGGGGCCCAAAGTCCTTCCGCTCAAACCGCCTTCACACTCGCCAGGAACCGCTCCACGCCGGCCCGCAACGACTGCGACTGGCTGCTGAGCGCGCTGGTGACGTCGGTCAGCCGGACGGCGGCATCGCGGCTTTCGCCGGCGGCGCCGACCACGGTATTGATGCTCTGGGTGACCTCGCGGGTGCCGCCGGAGGCCTGATCGACGCTGCGGACGATCTCCTGCGTGGCCGCCCCCTGCTGCTCGACGGCGGTCGCGACCGTGCTGGTGATCTGGTTGATCTGCTCGATGATGAGGGCGACGCTCTGGATCGCCGAGACCGAACGCTGGGTCTCATTCTGGATCGCGCCGACATGGCTGGCGATCTCCTCGGTCGCCTTGGCGGTCTGGCTGGCCAGGTTCTTCACCTCGGACGCGACCACTGCAAAGCCCTTGCCGGCCTCGCCCGCGCGCGCCGCCTCGATCGTGGCGTTCAAGGCGAGCAGGTTGGTCTGGCTGGCGATCTCGTTGATCAGCTGCACGATGGCGCCGACCTTCTCGGCCGCGATCGCCAGGCCTTTGATCTGCTCGTTGGTCTGGCGCGCCTGGTTCGCGGCTTCGCCGGCGATCTGGTTCGACTGCGCGACCTGGCGGGTGATCTCGGTGATGGTCGTGGAAAGCTCGCTGCTGGCATTGGCGACCGAGCCGACGCTGCTCGCGGTCTGCGCCGAGGCCTCGTTGGCGCGGCTGGCCTCGCCCGCGGTCTGCTCGGCGCTCTTCGCCATGGAACCGACCGCCGTCTGCATGGTCTGCAGCGAGCCGGCGACGTCGCTCAGGCCCCGCGACATCTCCTGGTCGAAATCGCGGCAGAGTTTCTCCAGGGCTTCGGCGCGCCGGCGCTGGCCTTCATGCGCCTGGCTCTGCTCTCCGGACAGACGCTGGGCACGGTTGGAGTTTTCCTTCAGCACATCGAGCGCGCCGGCCATGGCGCCCAGCTCGTCGCGGCGCTCGCGTCCGGGAATCTCCGTGCCGAGATCACCGGCCGCCAGGCGGCTCATGGCGGAAGTCATCGCCTTGACCGGACGCACGACCGAGCGCGCGGTCCAGGTCAGCACGACGATCACGGCGACCGCGGAAATCGCGATGACGACGGCCAGAATGATGAAGAGGGTCCGCACCCGGGCATCGATGCCAGCCTCGATCGTATCGGCGCTCTGCTGGATCGCGTCGCTGGTTTCGCCCATCTTCACTTCCAGCGTTTCGAACTTCTCGATGAAGCCCGGGAAGGCCTGGTTGGCGGCGAAGTTGTCGGAGAAAGCCTTGGTGACGATGTCCTGCGCGGCGGCGATATAGACCTTGAGCGGCTCGTCGACGCTGTCGAGCGCGGCACGCGCCTCGGGCGGCAGCTCCACTGACTTGTTGGCCGCGATCGAATCCTCGAAACTCTGGATGTGCTCGGCGGTGGTTGCTTCGACCTCCTTCTGGGCGTCCTTGTTGCCATTCCGGCCCTCGCGCAAGGCGACCAGCACATCGGCGCGGAGCGCGTCGTGCATCATGTCGGCCTGCATGTGGTTGCGGATTGCGCCGGAGATCACGTTGACCTGTGCGGTGCCTTTCGCGGCCTGGCTGGTGCCCCAGATTCCGAGGGCACTGACAATCGCCAGGGCGAGGAGCGCGATCAGCCCGGCGACGAGAAAGCGTTTGCCAATGGTCACGGTGTGGTCCCCCGAGAACGGTGAATCAAGCGTCTGGTTTGGGTGTTATCCTAAGATTTAAAGCCCAAACGGTTAACCAAGGGATAACGGGGGATGCCGAACGGCTCTAAAGCAAAACGGCCGGGGCTTTTGGCCCCGGCCGTGAGTTCCGGAAGAGGGTCCGGGTCTTAGCCTGAGTAGTACATCTTGAACTCGATCGGGTGCGGGGTGTGCTCGAGGGCGTACACCTCTTCCCATTTCAGCTCGAGATACGCGCTGATGAAGTCCTCGGTGAAGACGTCGCCCTTCAGCAGGAAACCCTTGTCGGCTTCCAGGGACTGTAGCGCCTCACGCAGCGAGCCGCAGACGGTCGGGACGTTCTTCAGCTCCTCGGGCGGCAGGTCGTAGAGGTTCTTGTCCATCGGGTCGCCCGGATGGATCTTGTTCTGGATGCCGTCGATGCCCGCCATCACCATCGCCGCGAAGGCGAGGTAGGGGTTGGCGAGGGGATCCGGGAAGCGCACCTCGACGCGCTTGCCCTTCGGGCTCGCGACGTACGGGATACGGCAGGAAGCCGACCGGTTGCGCGACGAGTAGGCGAGCAGCACCGGCGCCTCGAAGCCCGGGATCAGGCGCTTGTAGGAGTTGGTGGTCGGGTTGGTGAAGGCGTTCAGGGCCTTCGCATGCTTGATGATGCCGCCGATGTAGAACAGGCACATCTCCGAGAGATCGGCATAGCCGTTGCCTGCGAACAGCGGCTTGCCGTCCTTCCAGATCGACTGGTGGACATGCATGCCCGAACCGTTGTCGCCCTTGACCGGCTTCGGCATGAAGGTCGCCGTCTTGCCGTAGTTGTGGGCGACGTTCTTAACCACGTACTTGTACTTCTGCATCGCGTCGGCGCAGTTCACCAGCGTGCCGAACTTGACGCCGAGCTCATGCTGCGACGGCGCCACCTCGTGGTGATGTTTCTCCACCTCGACGCCCATGGCGGCGAGGGTGGTCAGCATCTCGCCGCGGAGGTCCTGGGCGGAGTCGAGCGGGGCGACCGGGAAGTAGCCGCCCTTGACCTTCATGTGGTGGCCGTGGTTGCCCTCGTCGAACTTCTTGCCGGTGACGTACGGCGCCTCTTCCGAGGTGAATTCCACGAAGGTCCGCTCCATGGAGACTTCGTAGCGGATGTCGTCGAACACGAAGAACTCGGCTTCCGGGCCGACATAGATCGTGTCGCCGATGCCGGAGCTCTTCACGAAGGCTTCCGCCTTCTTGGCGATCGAGCGCGGATCGCGGCCGTAATTCTGGCCGGTCAGCGGCTCCAGGATGTCGCAATTGATGACCAGCGTGGTCTGCGCCGCGAAGGGATCCATGATCGCCGTGTCGCAGTCGGGCTTCAGCACCATGTCGCTCTCGTTGATCGCCTTCCAACCGGCGATCGAGGAGCCGTCGAACATGACGCCCTCGGTCAGCATATCCTCGTCGACGGTGCTGACATGCTGGGACAGGTGATGCCACATACCGAGCGGGTCGGTGAAGCGGAAATCGACGTACTTGACGTCCTGGGCCTTGATCAGCTCCAGGGTTTTCTTGACGCTGGACATGGTCTCTCTTCCGATCGTTTGTTGTTGGTTTCGGGATCGCTCTCCCCCAGCGATCCTTCGGGTCAGTCAGTGCGCGGACGCATAGCCTTTTCGGGTGCTACGCGCCACTCAAAATCAGATCGCGTCCGGTCCGCGCTCGCCGGTGCGGATGCGGATGGCTTCCTCGACATTGATGACGAAGATCTTGCCGTCGCCGATCCGGCCGGTGGCCGCGGCCTGGCGGATCGCCTCGATCGCACGCTCGACCAGATGGTCTTCCAGCACGACCTCGAGTTTCATCTTGGGCAGGAAGTCGACCACATATTCGGCGCCCCGATAGAGCTCGGTATGACCCTTCTGCCGGCCGAAGCCCTTGGCCTCGGTGACGGTGATGCCCTGGATGCCGACTTCGTGCAGCGCGTCCTTCACTTCGTCGAGCTTGAACGGCTTGATGATGGCTTCAATTTTTTTCATGCGTTCTCCAGGCCTTTCCCTGCCATAGGTTCTCCGCCCAATCAGCAAGGCCCGTGCCAGCGGCTAAAACTCTGGAATCGCCATGTTAATTTGTGGGTGCGCCGCGACAATGCCGGTTTATTGGGCGCGCCTGCTCAAGAATCAGGCAACGCTCCGGCGCGCTGCCAAGCTGGTTTCCTCGACCCTAATCCGCCAGAACAGGACCGCCGCATTGAGCAGGGAGAACACGGCGGCCAGGCTCCATGACCCGAACGCCAGCGGCAACAGGGCGATCTCGAAGGCGACGACCCAGTAGTTCGGGTGGCGGAGGAAACGATACGGCCCGCGCCGCACCAGCGGGACATCGCGCGGAATCAGGATCCGCGTGGTCCAATAGCGGCCGAGGCTGGCCATCACCCAGATCCGCGCGATCTCGACCATCCCGTAGCCGTAGACTGCCGGCCACCAGAGCAAGGCGTGATCGGTGGCCACGAGAATCCAGAGCGCGCCCAGCCACGACGCATGCAGCATGACCAGCAGCGGATAATGGTCGGCGCCGATCTCGACCGCACCGGCAGCCATCAAGCGCCGGGTGTTGCGGCGGGCATGGACCAGCTCCGCCAGACGCTGCAGCGTGACGAGGACGAGGAGGGCGGTCGCCCAGCTCATCGCCGGGCTCACGCTTCCAGCAGCTGGAAGCCGGCGGTGAAGCCAGGCCCCAGCGCCGTCATCATATGCCGGCCGGTCAGGCCGCGCCGCAGCATGCGCTGCAGCACGAACAGCACGGTGACCGCCGACATGTTGCCGTGCTCGCGCAGCACGTCGCGTGCGTCCTGCATGGTACCGGGTGCGAGATCGAAGGCCTCTTCGAGCGCATCGAGCACTTTCACGCCGCCGGGATGGCAGACGAAGCCGGCGAGGTCGGCATGCGTCAATCCGATGCGTTGCAGGAAGGCGTCGCTGGCCGGGCGCAGGTCGCTCCGCACCAGGCTCGGGATGTCGCGGGAGAACAGCACGCCGAGCCCGTCATCCTCGACATGCCAGCCCATGACATCGAGCGAGTCCGGCCAGGTGTGCGCGCCCGAAGGCCCGAAGCGTACGCCTTCGGAACCGGGCCGGCCGATCACCATGGCCGAGGCGCCGTCGCCGAACAGCGCGGCGGCGACGATGTTGCTCTTCGAGAGGTCGCCGTGCCGAAAGGTGAGGGCGCAGAGCTCCACCGCCAGGAACAGCACGTCGCCATGGTCGAGGCCGCGCGCCAGGGCGACCGCATGGCCGAGGCCGAGCACGCCGCCGGCGCAGCCGAGGCCGAAGATCGGCAGCCGCTGCACGGTCGGCGGCAATCCCAATCGGTTGAGCAGCAGCGCGTCGAGGCTCGGCGTCGCGATACCGGTGGTCGAAGCGACGACGACGGCGGCGATGTCCTTGGGGGTGCGGCCGGCGTCGGCGAGCGCTTTCTCAGCGGCTTCGGTGAGCAGCTCGACGGCGTTGTCGAGATAGAGCTGGTTGCGCTCGCGCCAGCCATGCGGCTGCAGATACCAGTCCATCGGCACGCAGGAATAGCGCGTCGCAATGCCGGCATTGTCGAAGACCGGCATCAGGCGGTCGATGTCGGATCGCGCGCGGTCGAAGAGGCGCGGCGCCATGGCGACGACCTCGCCCTGGTCTAGGCGATGCTTCGGCACGGCCGTGGCGACGGAGAGCAGCGTCGGGGGATCGTTTTCGAGAAGACGAAGGGTGGCGCTGCGCATGGAATGGGAACCTTCAAGTGGCGGGTTCCATTGCAGCTAATCGCTGCACTGCAACCTCCGCCAATCACGAAACGGGGAGGCGCGGAACCGCGCGTGGATACCGGGTAACAAACGGAAACAGGCCGACCCGCTCGGGTATGCCAAGTCAGCTTGATGTCGCGCCGCACGTGGGCCGCACCATGGTGCGTCGAAGGCAACTTATTCTTAGTCGCCTTGAGGTGCATCCATTGCGAAACCCGCAAGATGTGACGCAGCTCACGCGATCTTAGAAAAGTTATAAAAGGGTTGCTTGACAACCATAGGTTCGAAAGCCGTAAATGTGGATGCACGGTCCTAAAACATAAAAAAGCGCAGAACAAAAAAACCGCTGAATCGATCACATCGATCACGCTGCAGACGAAGGGGTGCACTTCGTCCGCAAATACGATTACGAACAAGAAATCGCTGAACTCGATCATGCAGCCGATGGAGCACGCGCTTCCTCAGCGTGCACGACTGCGCCTGTCGAATCCCTTTGGCAAACACCGCTGGGAGGCGGTCGAATCATGGCAAACGACATCTTCAAACCGAGTGAAGTCGGCATCAAATCCGCGCAGGTCACGGGCCGGCCCGGCCACGGCACGGCCGGGCGGCATCCCACGCGGCAATTCCTGGATACGCTTTCGGGTCACGACGATCCCGGCATGTTCGGGCGCATGTTTCCGACGCTGCCGCCCCTCGCCATGCCCGACGCGGCGCTCAAGGAACTCGCGGACGCTATGAAGGACGCCGATCCCGACGATGCCGCCGGAGACAATACCAAGATCCCGGCCGGATTCACCTATCTCGGCCAATTCATCGACCACGACATCACGCTCGACCTGACGTCGCTCGGCGACAAGGAGTCGGATCCCCAGGGGGTCGTGAATTTCCGCACGCCGGCGCTCGATCTCGACTCTATCTACGGCCTCGGCCCCGACGGCAGCCGGCAACTCTACGCCCGTCGCGGTATCGAGGCGGACGACAGCGGCAAGAATCCGGGATCGACGTTCCTGATCGGAAAGACCGTTCCTTCCGCGGACGGAGGGGCTCAGCTGCCGGTGTCGGAGAACGATCTGCCGCGCAGCCCTGAGGGCTTCGCGCTCATCGGCGATCACCGCAACGACGAGAATCTCGTCGTGGCGCAGACGCATCTCGCGATGCTGAAGTTTCACAACAAGGTCTGCGCGAAGATCAGCGGCGGCGGGAAGCCGTCCGACGCCGACTTCAGTGAGGCGCGGCGGATCGTGACTTGGCACTACCAGTGGATGGTGCTGCACGATTTTGTCGAACGGCTGACCGAGCCGGGTATCGTCGCCAAGATACTGGACCAGGGCCGGCAGTTCTACCGATTCAAGAAGTTCCCCTACATGCCGGTCGAGTTCTCGGCCGCCGCCTACCGGCTCGGTCATAGCATGGTGCGCCAGAACTATGATCACAACCGCATCTTCAGCAATGCGTCGCTGTCGCTGCTGTTCCGATTCACCGGCCTGTCCGGCGGCATCGTCGGCGATCTCGCGCCGAATCCGCCGACCGGCCCGACGCCGGTGAAGGCGCTGCCCAGCAACTGGATCATCGACTGGCGGCGATTCCACGAGGTGCTTCCCGCCAATCCGGCCGGCGTCGGCTTCAATCACACCCGCAAGATCGATCCCTTCGTGGTTCAGCAGCTCCACGAACTGCCGGGGGGCGGTGGGAGCCTGCCGTTCCGCAACCTGAAGCGCGGGGTGATGCTCGGCCTGCCTTCAGGCCAGGACGTGGCGCGCGCCATGCGGATCAAAAAGCCGCTGACACCCGCCGAAATCGCCTCCGGCCCGGACGGTGCGATCGCTAAGAAGCACGGCATGGATGACCATACGCCGCTTTGGTATTACATCCTGAAAGAGGCGCAGGTCCGGGGCAACGGCGAGCGGCTCGGGCCGGTCGGATCGACCATTGTCTCGGAAGTGTTCGTCGGCCTGGTTCACGGCGACCACCAATCCTACCTCTGGCAACAGGGCAAGGACTGGAAGCCCGATCTGCCGTCGAAGGTGCCGGGCACTTTTACCATGGCCGATCTGCTGCGCTTCGTCGGCGACATCAGCCCGATCGACAACGTCACGACGGTCTGATTCCCTACAAAGCAAGACGGCGCGGTCGAGAGACCGCGCCGTCTCTTTTTTCCGCAGCGGGCATGCGCCTCAGGCGGCCTTGCGCTTGGCGAGGAAGCTGCCGATCCGCTTCATCGCCTCGGCGATGTTCTCGATCGAGTTGGCGTAGGAGATCCGGAGATAGCCCTCGCCATAGGATCCGAAGCTGGTGCCGGCGATCGAAGCGACGCCGGCCTCGTCGAGCAGCGCCACTTCCAGCGCCTTCGACTTGAAGCCGGTGCCCTTGATGTTCGGGAAAGCGTAGAACGCGCCCAAGGGCGTGATGCAGGAGACGCCGGGCAGCTTGTTCAGCTCGGCGACCACGAACTTCCGGCGCTCGTCGAACGCCTTCATCATCTTGTCGATCTCGGTGCGCGGGCCCTGCAGTGCGGCGATGCCCGCCCACTGGGCCGCGGCGTTGACGCAGGAATGCACGTTGATGCAGAGCCGCGTCGCATGCTCGATCAGCGACTTCGGCCAGACCGAGTAGCCCATGCGCCAGCCGGTCATCGCGTAGGTCTTCGACCAGCCGTCCAGCACGATCAGGCGGTCGGCGAGCTGCGGGTACTTCAGCAGGCTGGTGTGGACGTTGCCGTCGTAGAGCATCTCGGAATAGATCTCGTCCGACATGATCGCGACGTCGGGATGCTTCTCGAGGCCGGCGACCAGCTTGTCGATCTCCGCCTTCACGCAGATGCCGCCGGTCGGGTTGGCCGGCGAGTTGATGATGATCAGCCGGGTCTTCGGCGTGATGCGCGAGAGCACGTCCTCGGCCTTGAAGCCGAAGCCGTTCTCCTCGAGCAGCGGCAGCGGCACCGGGGTGGCGCCGGTGAACTTGATCGCGGATTCGTAGATCGGGAAGCCGGGGTTCGGGTAGATGATCTCGGCGCCGGGCTCGCCGAACATGGCGATCGCGAAATACATCGTCACCTTGCCGCCGGGGACGATCAGCACATTGGCCGGATCGACGGTGACGCCGTGGCGGCGGTGGAGATCGGCGGCGACCGCCTCGCGCACCTGCGGGATGCCGTTGGCCGGGGTGTAGCCGTGATGCCCGTCCTTGAGCGCCTTGATCGCGGCCTCGACGATGTGGCCAGGGGTCTGGAAGTCGGGCTGGCCGATCGAGAGGCTGATGATGCTCTTGCCCTGGGCCTCCAGCGCCTTGGCGCGGGCCAGGACTTCGAACGCGGATTCGGTGCCAAGGCGGCCCATGCCGCTCGCCAGGTGAAGCATGAATAATCCCTCGGTGCAGGTCGTGCCCGGCCGCGGCCATCGCGCCGGATCGGCCGGGAGTTTAGCGAAAGACCCCAGCGCCAGCAGGCCGAAGCCGACAGGAATTTGCATGACGACGACAGCGGGGAAAAGGTGGAGAAGGGGGGATGGCGGGCGCGTTCCGCTGGGGCCGAGGCTTGACGGGTCGGGCCCCCTCGGTTACATCCTCGCCGTTCCGACGGCCGGTCCTCTCTGGCTTCTTGGCCGGCCCGATGCGCGATGGCGGACGTAGCTCAGTTGGTTAGAGCGCCAGGTTGTGGTCCTGGATGTCGGGGGTTCGAGTCCCCTCGTTCGCCCCATCGCTCCCATTTTCCCTCGATTTTCGCATTTTGCAGCACGGGCGCGCGCCGAACGTTCGGCCGCGCACGGGTCGCTTCCCGATGCATTTGACGCAAATCCCCATATTACAACTCTGTCATTTCATGTCCTGATCCCGTATAAATCCTTGTCAGGGATGACGGTCGGTGGGAGACGGCTGATGCGGATCGTGTTGATCGCTTCGGTTCTCGTTCTGTCGGGTTGCAGTACGGTCGAGGGCTGGTTCGGGGACGGGAAGCCGTCGCCAAAATCTCAGGACAGCGCGGCAGCGGCGCCGTCGGGTGACAAGGTCACCATCACCAAGGCCACTTGGGCCGCCTTTGAAAACTACAAGTACTGGCTCACGCCGATCGCCTGGAACCGGCCGATGGGCCAAGGCTATTTCGCCGTGGCGGAGGATGGACGGAGCTGGGGTCTGACCGGCTGTCCGGTCAATGAGTGCGTCACCGGCAGTCCCGTCAGCCAGGATGCCATCAACATCTGTCAGACCCGCAGCGGCGGGGTGCCCTGCTCGGTCTTCGCGAAGGACCAGGACATCATCGTCCCCTATGAGATCAGTGAGTGACGCTGCGTTACAGTAAAACCGTAAAAGCCAACAATGTTGTCCTAAAACGGGAATAAGACGCGTGACACAATTCGGGGATGTGAGTACCGTCCCCTTCCCCCGGCCGTAACGAATCCGGGGCGAGCGAGCCGAGAAGCACAGTCCAAGTTCTGGGAGGGACAGCGCCGAAAGGCGGCAGCTCAAAAAAGCAGGGGACGCTACACTTAAAAGAGGCAGCCGCAAGGCCGCCTCTTTTTGATTCCGGCTCTAGTACTTCATCCCCTTCTTCTGCGCCGCCAGCCAGGCCGGCTTCAGCTTGCCGATCTTCTTGTAGACCGGGCAGTCCGCGGCGTGCGCGCCGGGGAGATAGCCGATGCTCATCAGGAACTCGCCGACGATCTCGCCGCCGGTGAAGACGAAGGTCTTCTTGAAGAGCTTCATCCATTCGGGCTTGGTCAGCGGATGATGGGCGGCCAGCCATTCGGCGAAGGAGCCGTGGCTCTTCTGCAGCGCCTGGATGCGTTTCGCGTTCTCGATCGCGGCGTTGACCTTCAGCTTGTTGCGGATGATGCCGGCATCGTTCAGCAGCCGGGTCCGATCGCGTTCGCCATAGCGCGCGACCTTGGCGATCTTGAAGCCGTGATAGGCGTCGCGAAAGCCCTGCTGTTTCTTCAGGATGGTCAGCCAGGAGAGGCCGGCCTGATTGATCTCCAGGATCAGGCGCTCGAACAACTCGTCGTCATCGGCGATCGGGAACCCGTAGTGCTCGGCATGGTAGGGGCCATGCCATTCGTGGCCCGGTGCAATTCGGCAATATCCGCTCATCCCTACCTCGCGTGCTCCAGCATGGTGAGCGACAGACCATAATGCAGGAACAGGAAAACGCCGATGCCCCAGAGCACGAAGGTGATCAGCGTGGTCGCGAGCAGCTTCCGCTTCAGATGCGTCACCTGGGGTGCGCCCGGATCGTGGCCGGGCTCCGGGTTCTCTTGCCGCCGGACGCCCCAGGGCAGCACCGCGAACAGCACCACCCACCAGACGACGATGTAGATGAAGATCGATCCGATCCAGTTCATATTCGACTTTACGCCTGTTCAAGCTCGATGAGGGTGCCGAGGAAGTCTTTCGGGTGCAGGAACAGCACCGGCTTGTCGTGGGCGCCGATCTTCGGCTCGCCGTCGCCAAGCACCCGGGCGCCCGAGGCTTTCAATCGGTCGCGCGCGGCGAGAATATCGTCCACCTCATAGCACACATGGTGGATGCCGCCGGAGGGGTTGCGCGCCAGGAAACCGGCGATCGGCGATTCATCGCCGAGCGGGTGCAGCAGCTCGATCTTGGTGTTCGGCAATTCGACGAAGATGACGGTGACGCCGTGCTTCGGCTGCGCGATCGGCGCCGAGACCTTGGCGCCGAGCGTGCCGCCATAGAGCGCCGCGGCGGCCTTCAGATCAGGAACTGCAATCGCCACGTGATTGAGACGGCCGATCATCGATGATATCCGGTCATGTCCATTTTGAGGGCGGCCATGTTGCAGTCCAGGTGCCCGGGGTGCAACCTTCTTTGGTCGGCGGCCGGCCGGCATGCCGCGTCACAATAGCGCGATGGGGACAAACGGATGAGCGCCGATCTCGCGGCCTTGGAGTTCGCCAACGATGCCTTCTATCAGGCCTTCGCGGCAGCCAGTCTCGACGCCATGGATGCCGTCTGGGCCGAGCAGCCCAATGTGTTCTGCGTGCATCCCGGATGGCCGCCGATCACCAGCCGCGCCGAGGTGATGGCGAGCTGGCGGGAGATTCTCGCCAATGCCGGGCCGATCCCGGTCACCGGCGTCGCGCCCAAGGCCACGATCTTCGGCGATCTCGGACTGGTGTGCTGCTATGAGCGGTTCGCCAATCAGCACCTGGTCGCCAGCAATCTGTTCATCCGCGCCGACGGCCGCTGGCGGATGATCCATCACCATGCCGGTCCGCTGGCCCGCGTGCCGGATGAAGCCAAAGTCGGGAACCAGCCGGTGCCGCGGCATTGAGCCCGGCCCTTCGCACATTGCGCCCGCGCGATCACGGCGGCATATTGGCATCATGAATCGGATATTTCCTTTGCGACTCAATAGTAAGCTGACCGGTCTGGCGTTCGCTGCGCTGCTGATGACCGGTGCCGCGGCGGCGGCCGACTACAATTCCGGACTCCAGGCCTTCAATGCCGGCAATTACAAGGCGGCGATGAAGGAGTGGACGGCGCCGGCGCAGAGCGGCGACGCTCAGGCGCAGCACGGCCTGGGCCTGATCTACGAGACCGGGCGCGGTCTCGACAAACCGGACATCAAAGAGGCGATTCGCTGGTACGAGGCTTCCGCGAAGCAGGATTACGCGCCCGCGCTCAACAACCTTGCAATGCTCTATGCGAGCGGCCGGGGCGTCACCAAGGACCAGGCCAAGGCGATCCAGCTCTGGAAACAGGCGGCTGAGAAGAACAATACGACCGCCGAGTTCAACCTCGGGATCCAGTACATGCTCGGCGAGGGCCTGGCCAAGAGCGACGCGGAAGGCGCGCGCTGGATCGCCAAGGCGGCCGAGGGCGGGCTGCCCTATGCACAGGCCTATATGGGCCAGCTCTACTATCAGGGCGTCGGCGTGCCGAAGGACGTGAAGGCGGCACGGGATTGGCTGGAGCGTGCCGCTGCGAACGGCAATGGCGATGCCAAGCGCTACCTGCAGCAGATCGAAGCGGAATCGGGCGCCAAGGCCGCGACCGCCACCGAGCCGGCGAAGGCCGAAGCCTCGAAGACCGAGCCGACGGCGGCGGAAGCAGCGAAGACCGAAGCGCCCAAGACCGAAGCCAGCAAGGCCGAGCCGCCGAAGACCGAGACCGCCTCAACCACGAAGCCGGGCGGGCCGGAACCGGTTCCGGCCGAGACCAAGCCGGCGGACGCGCACGCAGCCGAGGCGAAGACGAACGCGCCGGCGCCGGCCGAGAGCAAACCCGGCGCACCCGCCGAAACCATCATCGACGAGGAAGCGCCGACCGCGCCGGAGCATGTTGACGTTCCGCCGCCGCCGACACCGACCACTTCGGTGCAGAAAGCCGAACCGGTGCATACGGAACAGGCACCGGCGGCGGAGCCGCAAGCGGCCGTCGAAACACCGAAAGCCGAAGAGCCCAAGCACGACGCCGAAGCGGCGAAGGAAACAACAAAATCCGACACGCCGGCCGAAGCCGAGACCAAGGTCGCCCAAGCCGAGACGCAGACCGAGCCGAAGGCCGACGCCCCAGCCGATGCCAAGACCCACGAGGCCAAGACCGAGGGGCCGCAGCCCGCCGGGGGCGAACCGGCGCAGCCCGCGGAAGAGAAACATGCCGAGGATGCGCCGGCTGAACCTGAAGCACCGAAGGCGGAGGCGGAATCAGGCTCGCTCGAGGCGGACTTGCCGACCGCCGATTCGCTGACCGCCGGCAAGCAGATCTTCCACATCTGGCTCGGCGACAAGGGCCAGGACGATGCGGCGCGCAAGGCGTTCGACGGCGACGGCGGTGCCAAGACCAAATTCGCCCCGCTGCTGGATTCTTACGCGCTGGAAGTCCGGCCGTTCGCCGCGGCGCTCTTCCGCATCTATGTCGGCCCGGTCGAGAGCCTGCAGAAGGCCCAGGAACTCTGTGCCAGTATCAAGGATCGAGACAGCGGACAATTCTGCCGGCCGGTGATTAACTAGGCCGCGAACCCGCCGGCCAACCCGCCTGAACCCGGAATATGAGGAGAGACCCCACGTGACCGCGCGCAGCATCAAGGAGCGCCTGAAAGCCGGCGAGAAGATTCTGGCCGGCTGGGTCTACAGCTTAAGCCCGGTGACCGTGGAGGTCATGGCGCTGGGCGGCTATGCCGCGTTGCTGATCGATCAGGAGCACGGGCCGACCGAGTTGCAGATGATCCACACCCAGACGCTCGCGGCCGAGGCGCGCGGCGCCGAGGTGATGGTGCGCGTGCCGTCGCACGATCCCAACCACGCGAAACGCCTGCTCGATCTGGGGATCTCGACCCTCATGTTCCCGATGGTGGATTCCGTCGCCGACGCCGAGGCGGTGGTCGCCGCGTGCTATTATCCGCCGCGCGGCCGTCGCGGCCTGGCGACCGGCGGCATCCGCGCCTCCGGCTACGGGCACGACACCAAGGGCTATTTCGACGGCATTCCGAACCGCCAGATGCTGATGGCGCAGATCGAGACCCGTGGCGGCCTCGACGCGGTCGAGCAGATCGCCGCGGTCGATGGCGTCGATCTGCTGTTCGTCGGGCCGAACGACCTCTCGACGTCGCTCGGGCATTTCGGCCAGGGCGATCATCCGACGGTGCGCGCGGCGATCGACCGGATCATCGCGGCGGCCAAGGCCAAGGGGAAGTGGCTCGGGACCGTGCCGACCAAGGAGCGCGACGCAAAAGCCCTGTTCGCCCTGGGCTTCGACCTGGTGATCAGCGGCTCCGATGTGGCGCTGCTGCGCGAAGCGGTGGCCGCGCATTGCAAGGCCCAGAGTCCTTCCTGAGATGAAGCTCCGCTGGCATCGACACGGCCGATCGGCCGAGGAGATTGCCGGCCTGCCGGTCGTCACCGCCACCGAGATGCGCGCGGCGGAGCAGGCGCTGTTCGCGCGCGGGACACCCAGCTTCGACGTCATGTCCACGGCGGGCCGTGCCGTTGTGGTGGCGATCCAGCAACGCTGGCCGACGCCGTTCAAGCGCGCGCTGGTCCTGGCCGGCCCCGGCAACAATGGCGGCGACGGCTTCATCGTCGCGCGCGAGCTCGCCAATCTCGGCTGCGACGTGCATGTCGCCGCTGCGCAATCGCGGGATCTCTATTCCGGCGATGCGGCGCGGGCGGTCGCGTTGTGGGGCGGACATATCGCCCGGCTCGAGCCCGGCGCCCTGGCGAAACTGGATGAGGGCGACTGCGTGGTCGTCGATGCGATCTTCGGCATCGGGCTCGCGCGGCCGGTCGAGGGACAGGTCAAAGCCGTCATCCACGCTTTGCACGGCAGCCCCTGTCCGATCGTCGCAGTCGATGTGCCGAGCGGCATCGATGCCGATACCGGCGAAGTGCTCGGCGCCGCGCCGCGCGCGGCCTTGACGGTGACCTTCGGCTGGCCGAAGCGCGGGCACCTGCTGCTGCCGGGGAAAGAGTGGGCGCGCGATCTCGTGGTCGCCGATATCGGCTGCCATGACGCGGACCTGCCCGGGCTCGGCGCAATCCCGCGGGTAAACGGCACGGCGCTTTGGCGCAACGACCTGCCGTTGCCTTCCGCGGCGGATCACAAATACACCCGCGGCCACGCCCTGGTCGCCGGCGGCGCGACGATGCCCGGCGCGACCCGGCTGGCTTCGCGCGCGGCGCGGCGGATCGGCGCCGGCATGCTGACCGTGGCCGCGCCGCGCGAGGCGCATCCCTTCTATTTGATCGACCAGCCAGGGCTGATCGTGCGCGAGGCTGCCGGCGCGGCGGGGCTGAAGACGCTGCTTGAAGATCGTCGCTTCACGGCGACGTTGGTGGGGTCCGGACTGCCGGCGGATTCGGACACGCGCGCGATGGTCGAAGCGGCGGCGGCGTCCGGCCGGGCGCTGGTGATCGACGGCGGCGGCCTGACCGCCTTCGCCGACGCAGGCGATGTGCTCGCCGGGTTCGGTCGCGCGGACATCATTCTGACCCCGCATGAGGGCGAGTTCGCACGGCTGTTCCCGAGCCTCAAAGGCGATAAGCTGGTCCGTACGCGCGAGGCAGCCCGGATCGCCGGCTGCACGGTGGTGGTCAAAGGGGCGGACACGGTGATCGCCGGGCCGGACGGCCGGACGGCGATCAATGCCGATGCGCCGGCCTGGCTGGCGACGGCCGGGTCGGGAGACGTGCTGGCCGGGCTGATCCTGGGATTGCTGGGGCAGGGGATGCCGGCTTTCGAAGCGGCGGCAGCCGGGGTCTCCCTGCACGGCATGGCTGGGGCGGCGTTCGGACCCGGCCTGATCGCCGAGGACCTGCCCGAGCTGATCCCGGAAGTGCTGCGGCTGCTGAGTGAGGTGGATCCTGAATGAGCTCGCGCCAGACCTGACGATCCGCCAGGCCGGGCCGGACGATCATCCTGCCTGTGCCGCGGTCTTCCTCGCGGCCTATCGGCAGGCCTTTCCGCTGCATCCGCCCGAATATTACGTGCCGGAGCGCTACTTCGAGAGCATCACCGGCGAGGAGCAATGGGTCGCGCTCCAAGACGGACGGATAATTGCTGTATTATCAGTCTATTGGCCGGAGAATTTCATCCACAGCCTCTACGTCGATCCGGCGGTGCAAGGCCGGGGGATCGGACGGCGTCTGCTGGCGGCCGCGCTGGCCCGCGCCAAGGGCGTCTGCGAACTGAAATGCGACAAGGCCAACAAGCGCGCCGTGTCGTTCTACAAGCATCTCGGCTGGCGTGAGGTGGGCGAGGGGATGGCAGAGACCGGGCCCTGGGTCAGGCTGCGGAAATAACGCGGTTTTCCGCCTGTTCCGGCCGGGGTGGAATTTGCTTGTAAGGGTGGGTTTCGTGCTATACACCGCGCCCTGATTTCACCGGATTTCCCTTGGAATTCCTGGGGGTCGGATGGCGCCGCAAGCGGCCGGATCTAGGGCCGCCGCACCGGTTCGCCGACCTCTCGGGAGTGACTTCGGGCGGGCGTGGCGGAACTGGTAGACGCGCGGGATTTAGGTTCCCGTGACGCAAGTCGTGTGGGTTCAAGTCCCTCCGCCCGCACCAAGAATCCGGATGTCGGCTTAGGATCAATCAGCAGAGCAGAGTTGGACGGATCATGCAGGTTACCGAAACCAATACCAGCGGCCTGAAGCGCGAATACAAGGTCGTGGTGCCCGCGGGCGACCTCAAGGCGAAGGTCGATAGCAAGCTCGTCGAACTCGGCCAGAAGGTGAAGCTCGACGGCTTCCGTCCCGGCAAGGTGCCGATGGCCGAGCTGAAGCGCCGCTACCAGAAGAACGTGATGGGCGAAGTGATCAACGAGGCCGTCAACGAGGGCTCGCACAAGCTGATGCACGAGAACAACCTGCGCCCGGCCGGCCAGCCCAAGGTCGAGATCACCAAGCTCGAGGAGAATTCCGATCTCGAGTTCAGCGTGGCGATGGAGATCATCCCCGAGATCAAGCCGATGGACTTCAAGACCGTGAAGCTGGAGCGGGTGAAGGTCGAGGTTCCGGACAAGGAGGTCGATGATCGCCTGGAGACGCTGGCCAAGCGCCAGGGCGGCTCCGAGGTCGCGGCCGACGACCATGCCGCCGACAAGGGCGACATCGCCGTCATCAATTTCGTCGGCAAGGTCGATGGCGTGGCCTTCGAAGGCGGCAGCGCCGAGGGCCACTACCTGGAGCTGGGCTCCGGCCAGTTCATCCCGGGCTTCGAGGATCAGTTGATCGGGATCAAGAAGGGCGAGAGCCGGGTGGTGAAGGTCACCTTTCCGGCCGAGTACGCGAACAGCGAACTGGCCGGCAAGGATGCCGAGTTCGACGTGACCGCCACCGAAATCCGCGCGCCGAAGCCGGCCAAGCTCGATGACGAGCTCGCCAAGTCCCTGGGGCTGGCCGATCTCGCCGACCTGAAGAAGCAGACCAAGGAGCGCATGGAAGGCGAATACGGCCAGGTCGCCCGCGCCCGGGTGAAGCGCAAGCTCCTCGACGTCCTCGCCGATAACCATGAGTTCACCCTGCCGGAAGGCCTGGTGGATATTGAATTTCAGGCGATCTGGCGCCAAATCGAAGAGGACATGAAGAACGACCGCCTCGACGAGGAGGACAAGGGCAAGGGCGAGGAGCAGCTCAAGAAGGAGTACCGCGACATCGCGGTCCGCCGCGTCAAGCTCGGCCTCTTGCTCTCCGAAGTCGGTCGCCTAAATAACATTGAGGTCGCCCAGGAAGATCTGACCCGGGCCTTGATCGCCGAGGCGCGGCGCTTTCCCGGACATGAGAAGAAGGTGTTCGAGTATTACCAGAGCTCGGCGGAGGCTCTGAACCAGCTGCGCGCGCCGCTCTATGAAGAGAAGGTCGTGGACTTCATCCTGGAGCAGGCGAACATCACCGATCGCGGGGTGACGCCGGAGCAGTTCGCCAAGGAAGGCGAAGAGGAACTGGCGGCGCTGAAGAAGTAGGCTCCCGGCCTCTGTCCGGGCGCTAAGATTGGAGCAGGGTCCGAGTCGCCGGCTTGTGGCGGTTCGGCGCAACGGAGTTAGAGCAGCACCATGATCAGAGACCGCGATCCGATCGATATCTACAACAACATGCTGGTGCCGATGGTGGTCGAGCAGACCAACCGCGGCGAGCGGGCCTACGACATCTATTCGCGCCTGCTGAAGGAGCGGATCATCTTCGTGGTCGGGCCGGTGAACGACAACATGGCCAGTCTGGTCTGCGCCCAGCTGCTGTTCCTGGAATCGGAGAACCCGAAGAAGGAAATCGCGCTCTACATCAACTCGCCGGGCGGCGTGGTGACCTCGGGCCTCGCGATGTACGACACCATGCAGTACATCCGGCCGGAGCTTTCGACGGTCTGCGTCGGGCTGGCGGCCTCCGCCGGCTCGCTGCTGCTGACCGCCGGTCGGAAGGGCAAGCGGTTCAGCCTGCCCAACTCCAACATCATGATTCACCAGCCCTCCGGCGGATTCCAGGGCCAGGCCGCGGATATCGAGATCCACGCTCGGGAAATCCTGAAGACCCGCGATCGGCTGAACAAGATCTACCAGAAGCATACCGGTCAGGAGCTCTCGAAGATCGAGACCGCCATGGACCGCGACCGCTTCATGACCCCGGAGGAGGCGAAGGAATTCGGCCTGATCGACGAGGTCGTGTTCGAGCGTCCGCGGGCCGGCGACGACGATACCCGTTCCTGAGGCGTTTCATGGCGCCGAACAGGCCCGGAACCGGCCTGCGGAACCATGATGCCCTTAAGCTTTTCTCAGGAATATCGGGCTAGCTTATGGCTGTGGCGGAAGGCGCGTTGCAGGCCTGCCGCAGCACGTAGCCCGGTGTGTGTAAGGGCCAGAAACTCGTTGTGTGACCGGGAATTAACGGTTTAACATGATTGTCGCGCAGCGAATCCCAGGCGCGACGCAGATAGGTCGGCGATGAACAAGTCCACCAACGGCGACTCCAAAAATACTCTCTACTGTTCCTTTTGCGGCAAGAGCCAGCACGAGGTCCGCAAGCTCATCGCCGGACCGACGGTTTTCATCTGCGACGAGTGCGTCGAGCTCTGCATGGACATCATCCGTGAAGAGCACAAGACCACGCTGGTCAAATCGCGCGACGGCGTGCCCAGCCCGCGGGACATCTGCAAGGTCCTCGATGACTATGTCATCGGCCAGGACCATGCGAAGAAGGTCCTCTCGGTTGCGGTGCACAATCACTATAAGCGCCTCAGCCACGCCGGAAAGCAGAACGACGTCGAGCTCTCGAAGTCGAACATCCTGCTGGTCGGCCCGACCGGTTGCGGCAAGACGCTGCTGGCGCAGACGCTGGCGCGCATCATCGATGTGCCCTTTACCATGGCCGATGCCACCACGCTCACCGAAGCGGGCTATGTCGGCGAGGACGTCGAGAACATCATCCTGAAGCTGCTGCAATCCGCCGACTACAACGTGGAGCGTGCGCAGCGCGGCATCGTCTACATCGACGAAGTCGACAAGATCAGCCGCAAGTCGGACAACCCGTCGATCACCCGGGACGTCTCGGGCGAAGGCGTGCAGCAGGCCCTGCTGAAGATCATGGAAGGCACCATCGCCTCGGTGCCGCCGCAGGGTGGCCGCAAGCATCCGCAGCAGGAGTTCCTGCAGGTCGACACCACCAACATCCTGTTCATCTGCGGCGGCGCTTTCGCCGGACTCGAAAAGATCATCGCGCAGCGCGGACGCAGCGGCTCGGCGATCGGCTTCGGCGCCGATGTGCGCGGCCCGGATGAGCGCGGTGCCGGCGAGATCCTGCGCGAGGTCGAGCCCGAGGATCTGCTGAAGTTCGGCCTGATCCCCGAGTTCGTCGGCCGTCTGCCGGTCGTGGCGACGCTCGGCGATCTCGATGAAGCGGCGCTGATCAAGATTCTCACCGAGCCGAAGAATGCGCTGGTGAAGCAGTACCAGCGCCTGTTCGAGATGGAAGACGTCCGACTCGAGTTCGCCGACGATGCCCTTTCCGCCATCGCCCGCAAGGCGATCGCGCGCAAGACCGGTGCCCGTGGGCTGCGTTCGATCATGGAAGGCATCCTGCTCGAGCCGATGTTCGAGCTGCCCGGCCTCGACGGTGTCGAAGCGATGGTCATCAGCCGCGAGGTGGTGGAGGGGAACGCGCGTCCGCTCTACATCTACACCGACCGACGTGGTGACGCGGCCGGCGCATAGCCGGCTAACCACGTCTTCGCCGTTCGTTTCGCTGATCTCTACACTGGCTCGAGTCGCATTCGACTCCAGAGACGCTATGACGCAGCTCATAGCGGGAACGGTCACGTCCCTTGATTAAGGCCGGGGCGTGACCAAATAAGTTAACGAGTTGGACTGGCGGGCCGCGGCGCTCGAACCGCGGATGTCCTTTCGGCAAAGCCTTTCAATCACTTATCCACAGCCGAATCCGTAGCGAGAGCGAAAAAGGCCCGAGCCGCGTCGCGGTGCCAGGGTACAATGATTGCAGTGTGGCGGCGGCCAGCGGTACTCTGGTCAAAGCCCTGGAGAACCTGAAGAATCATCATGGAAAACAATCCCGGCCAATCATCCCAGAACTATCCGGTGTTGCCGCTTCGGGACATCGTGGTCTTCCCGCACATGATCGTGCCGCTCTTCGTGGGGCGCGAGAAGTCGGTGAAGGCGCTGGAAGACGTGATGAAGGATGACAAGCAGATCCTGCTGGTCACCCAGAAGAACGCGGCCCAGGACGATCCCAGCCCGGCCGACATCTATTCCGTCGGCACCGTGGGCACCGTGTTGCAACTCTTGAAGCTGCCCGACGGCACCGTGAAGGTGCTGGTCGAAGGCGGCTATCGCGCGCGCATCAAGAAGTTCGCCGAGAACGAGGCTTTCTTCGTGGCGGAAGCCGCGGCGTTGACCGACGCCGCCGATCCCGCCGGCAAGGAAGTCGAGGCCTTGGCGCGCTCGGTGGTCTCGCAGTTCGAGCAGTACATCAAGTTGAACAAGAAGGTGCCGCCCGAGGTGCTGGTCTCGATCAACCAGATCGAAGACCCGTCGAAGCTCGCCGACACCGTCGCCTCGCATCTCTCGCTGAAGATCGCGGAGAAGCAGGAGCTGCTCGAGATCGGTTCGGTCTCCGAGCGGTTGGAGAAGATCTATGCCTTCATGGAAGGCGAGATCGGCGTGCTCCAGGTGGAGAAGCGGATCCGCTCGCGCGTGAAGCGCCAGATGGAGAAGACCCAGCGCGAGTACTATCTGAATGAGCAGATGAAGGCCATTCAGAAGGAGCTCGGCGAGGGTGAGGACGGCCGCGACGAGATCGCGGAGATCGAAGAGCGGGTGAAGAAGACCAAGCTCTCGAAGGAAGCCCGCGAGAAGGCCCAGGCGGAAGTGAAGAAGCTCCGCACCATGAGCCCGATGTCGGCGGAAGCGACCGTCGTGCGCAACTACCTCGACTGGATCCTGTCGATTCCGTGGTCGAAGCCGACCAAGATCAAGCGCGACATCAAGCTCGCGGAGAAGGTGCTGAACGAGGATCACTACGGCCTGGAGAAGGTCAAGGAGCGCATCCTCGAGTACCTGGCCGTGCAGCAGCGCCAGAAGCGGATCAAAGGCCCGATCCTGTGCCTGGTCGGCCCTCCGGGCGTCGGCAAGACCTCGCTCGGCAAGTCGATCGCGCGTGCCACCGGCCGCAACTTCGTGCGCATTAGCCTCGGCGGCGTGCGTGACGAGGCCGAGGTGCGTGGCCATCGCCGGACCTATATCGGCTCGATGCCGGGCAAGGTCATCCAGGCGATGAAGAAGGCGAAGTCCTCGAACCCGCTGTTCCTCCTCGACGAGGTGGACAAGCTGGGCCAGGACTGGCGCGGCGATCCGTCGTCGGCTCTGCTGGAGGTCCTGGACCCCGAGCAGAACTCGAGCTTCAACGACCACTATCTCGAGGTCGACTACGACCTGTCGGATGTCATGTTCATCACGACCGCCAACTCGCTGCGCATGCCGCAGCCGTTGCTGGACCGTATGGAAATCATCCGCATCCCCGGCTACACCGAGGACGAGAAGGTGGAGATCGCCAAGCGGCACCTCATCCCGAAGCAGGTCAAGGATCACGGCCTGAAGAAGGACGAGTGGACGCTGTCGGAGGACGCGATCCGCGACCTCGTGCGCTACTACACGCGCGAGGCCGGTGTGCGTAACCTGGAGCGCGAGATCGCCAACCTGGCGCGGAAGTCGATCAAGGAGATCCTGATGAAGGATCTTCAGAAGGTCGTCATCAACCGCCGGAATCTCGGCAAGTATGCCGGGATCAAGAAGTTCCGCTACGGCGAGGCCGAGCTGACCGACATGGTCGGCGTGACGACCGGTCTCGCTTGGACGGAAGTCGGTGGCGAGATCCTGACGATCGAAGCGGTGACGCTGCCCGGCAAGGGTCGTGTCACGGCGACCGGCAAGCTCGGCGACGTCATGAAGGAATCCGTGCAAGCGGCCGAATCCTTCGTGAAGGCGCGGTCGGTGGAGTTCGGCATCAAGCCGACCGTCTTCAACAAGCGCGACATCCACGTGCACGTGCCCGAGGGTGCCACGCCGAAAGACGGACCGTCCGCGGGCGTTGCCATGGTGACCACGATCGTCTCGGTGCTGACCGGCATTCCGGTGCGGCGCGACGTGGCGATGACCGGCGAAGTGACCCTGCGGGGCCGCGTGCTGCCGATCGGCGGGTTGAAGGAGAAGCTCTTGGCGGCACTCCGGGCCGGCATCAAGACCGTGATCATTCCATCCGAGAATGAGAAGGACTTGGCCGACATTCCGGACAACGTGAAGAAGGGCCTCGAGATCATCCCGGCCGAAACCGTCGATCAGGTGCTGAAGGTGGCGCTCACCAAGCCGTTGGTGCCGATCGAGTGGATCGAGCCGGCGGATATCGATACGCCGGCGGCGAAGGACAAAGACGACGAGCGTGGTGTGGTCACACACTAAACTCATTGCGCTTAGCTAAAATTGGCTAGGTGCAAAGTCAGCTAAGCTGCGGAAAAACCCCGGGGATTTATCCCCGGGGTTTTTTGCGGTTATGATTGACGCCCGGGTTTTCTCCACTAGAATCCGCGCCGATTTCGCGCCCTGGCATTTCCGGCCGGGCATCACCCAAAAGAACAAGAGAAGGGGGTTCCCCGTGAACAAGAACGACCTGATCGCCGAAGTGGCGGACGACACCGGACTGTCGAAGACCGACGCCGCGAAGGCGGTCGATGCGGTGTTCGATTCCATCACCCGCGCGCTGAAGAAGAATCAGGAAATCCGTCTGGTCGGCTTCGGCACGTTCCACGTCGCGAAGCGCGCGGCATCCAAGGGCCGCAATCCGCGCACCGGCGAAGAGATCGATATCCCGGCGTCCAAGCAGCCGAAGTTCAAGGCCGGCAAGGGCCTGAAGGATGCGGTGAACTAAGTCCGTCGTTCGACCGACGAACCGCCGGCCGCCCGGGAAACCGCGGCGGCCGGTTTGCTTTTGAGCCCGATCCATCGGAGCACGCATGCCCCCCGCCACGTCTCTCGGACGCCTCGCGCCCGTCGCCTTCGTCCTGCTCTGGTCGAGCGGCTGGGTCGCCGCGGAGTTCGGCGCGATGGTTTCGGGTCCGCTCACCTTCCTGGTGATCCGCTATGCCGTCGCCGGCGTGTTCTTCGTGGCGATCGCGGTGCTTTCCGGAGCGCGCTGGCCGTCGCGTCGTTCCGAGCTCGGCCACACCCTGCTCTCGGGCGTGCTGTTGCACGGCGGCTATCTCGGCGCGGTCTGGTGGGCGATCGGACAGGGCGTGCCGGCGGGAATCTCGGGCATCATCGCCGGATTGCAGCCGCTGCTGACCGCCCTGGTGGCGCCCTATGTGCTCGGCGAGCGCTTGAGCCGCCTGCAGAGGATCGGCCTCGTCCTCGGCTTCCTCGGCGTGGCGCTGGCGGTGCTGCCGAAGCTGCTGCACGCGGGTTCGGGCGGGATCCCCTGGTTCCCGGTGCTGGTCAACGTCCTCGGCATGGTCTCGGTCACGTCCGGCACGATCTACCAGAAGCGCTATCTGCAGAAGATCGATATCCGCGTCGCCGCGACCTTGCAGTATCTCGCGGCCCTCGTCGTCACCGTGCCCTTCGCCTTCCTGCTGGAAACGTTCCACGTCGAGCTCGGCTGGCAGTTCCTCGCCGTGCTCGCCTGGTCGGTGCTGGGGACCTCGGTGGCGGCCATCCTGCTGCTGCTTTATCTGCTGAGCCATGGCCAGGTGTCGCGGGTCGCCTCGCTGGTCTATCTGGTCCCGCCGCTGGCCGCCTTGCAGGCCTTCGTCTTTCTCGGCGAAGCCCTGACCGCGCTCACGATCGCCGGCACGGCGATCGTGGTGGCCGGGGTCTATCTCGCGAATTATAAAGGCAAGCAGCCGGCCGCCGCTCCGCCGCCGCCGGCGCAATAGGCGGGGGAAGGCCCATGTCGATCGACAGCCGGATCGTTGACGTTCTCTCCAAGGTCACGACCGCGACCATCACCACCATTCTCCTGAAGAAGGGGCTGCGCAACGTCTGGCTGCGCGGCGCGCGGCCGCTCGAAGCCGGCCAGCCGCGCCGGGTCGGCCGCGCCTTCACCCTGCGCTTCGTGCCGGCGCGCGAGGACCTGGCGACGCCGGAATCCTGGTCCTCGCCGAAATCGACCCGCGCCGCGATCGAGCAGATGCCCGCGGGCTGCATCGCGGTGGTCGACGCGAACGGCGTCACCGATGCCGGTATCTTCGGCGACATTCTCTGCGCGCGCATGGCGAAGCGCGGCGTCGCGGCCCTGGTGACGGATGGCGTGGTGCGCGACGTCGCCGGCGTGCGCGAGACCGGGCTCCCGGTCTGGTGCCAGGGTATCGCCGCGCCGCCTTCGGTTGCCGGCCTGACCTTCGTCAACTGGCAGGAGCCGATCGGCTGCGGCGGCGTCGCCGTCTTCCCGGATGACATCATGGTGGCCGACGGCGACGGCGCGGTGGTGATCCCGGCGGCGCTGGTGGAGACGGTCCTCGAACAGGCGCCCGAGCAGGAACGGCTCGAAGCCTGGATCATGCAGCAGGTGGAGGCGGGCGTTCCGTTGCCCGGCCTCTATCCGGCCAATGCCGAGACCAAGGCACGCTACGAGGCCAGCGAGAAGAAATAGGGGCGGGCTGGCGAAAACGGCCGACTTCCTCTAAACAGAGGGCCCGAGCGCTTGGGGCAGGGCGATTAGCTCAGTTGGTAGAGCGCTTCCTTTACACGGAAGATGTCGGGGGTTCGAGTCCCTCATCGCCCACCAAAGCACCGCAACAGCATGTCCGCCAAGCCCGACTTCGCCCGCCACAGCCTCGGCATCCTCTGCTACCTGATCGGGGTGGCGTTCTTTGCCTTGAACGACGCGCTCGGCAAGCACCTGGTGGGCGATCACAGCGTCGCGCAACTGCTGTTCGTCCGTGGGATCGGCGCCGTCGCCGTGCTGGTGCCGATCATGCTGGCGACGCGTATCCGTTTCCGCATGAGCGGCCCGTGGTGGCTGCATGCGGCGCGGATCCTATTGCAGACCGCGGACAGTTACTGCTTCTACTTTGCGACCTGGCACCTGCCGCTGGTCGACGTGATGACCTTCTACATGTCGGCGCCGATCATCGTGACCGCTATTTCCGGCCTGTTCCTGCGCGAGCGGGTCGGGCCCTATCGCTGGAGCGCGGTGATCGTCGGCTTCATCGGCGTGGTGATCGCGCTGGCGCCGGGCAGCGAGCCGGTCTCGGGCGACGCCATGCTGGGATCGGTGATCGCGCTGCTGGGTGCTTCGAGTTTCGCGGTCTCGCTGACGATGACGCGCCGCTTGCGCGACAACAATCCGTTCTCCCTGGTGGTGTCTCAGTTCGTTGTCGGCGGCATCGTCGGCGCGGCTCTTTGCCCGCTGGGCTGGGTCGCGCCCAATGTCACGGATTTCGGCCTTATGCTGGTGCTCGGCATCGTCGCGGCCGGCTGCTTCCTGCTGATCGCACGAGCGCTCGCCTTGGCGCCGGCCTCGCTGCTGGCGCCGTTCCAATATTCCGCGATCTTCTGGGCCGCCTTGTTCGGCTGGATCTGGTGGCAGCACGAGCCGACGCTGCGGATCGTCATCGGCAACGCGATCCTGATTGCCAGCGGGCTGTTCGTGTTCTACCGCGAGCGACGTCTCGCGATCTCGGTCAGCGACAAGGTCGAGCAGATCCCCTAGTCGATCAGCTTCTGCAGCAGCCGGGCGAGCTCCACCGCCTCGGTGGGGCGCAGCTTTTCGCCGACATGCCGGGCGATCGCCGGCCCATAGATTTTCCAGATCCGTTTCTGCGCGGCGCGGCCGTCGGAGGTTATGGCGACCAGCTGGCCGCGGCCGTCCTCGGGATGCGGCAGGCGCTCGACCAGCCCGGCCTTCTCCATCCGGTCGATCAGCCGCGAGGCATTGTACTGGGCGAGCAGGGTGCGCCGCTCCAGCTCCAGCGGCCGGAGCCTCCCATTCTCGGCACGGCTCAGCTCCAGCAGCACGTCATACCAGGAGAGCGGGGGCAGGTCGGCGGCCTTGAGCTCCGCCTCGATCCGGCCGAGCACGGTCTGCCCGGCCCGGACCAGGCGGGCCCAGGCCGTCACAGTCGCCTCGGACGGGTCATGCTTCATGCGCATGGGATCTAGCATATGAATGCATCTGCATCAATATTGACCGATGGATGCACCTGCATTAAATAGATGCAATTGCATGAAAGGAGACTCTATGGAAACGCTCACCCTGGTCAGCCATCATCTCTGCCCCTATGTGCAGCGCGCCGCCATCGCGCTGGCCGAGAAGGGCGTCGCCTACGAACGCGTGTATGTCGATCTCGCCGACAAGCCGGATTGGTTCAAGGCGCTCTCGCCGCTCGGCAAGACGCCGGTGCTGAAGGTCGGCGAGACGGCGATCTTCGAATCCGCCGTGATCCTGGAATACCTGGAGGAGACCCGGCCCAACCCGCTGCATCCCGCGGATGCGCTCCGCCGCTCCGAGCACCGCAGCCTGATCGAGTTCGGTTCGGCCATCCTCAATGACATCTGGGCTTTCTATTCCGCGCCCGACGCCGCAACGTTCGCGGCAAAGCGCAAACAGCTTTCCGATCGCTTCGCTTGGCTGGAACGGCGCCTGGTGGGCGCGCCCTGGTTCGACGGCACGGACTTCTCCTTGGTGGATGCGGTCTTCGCGCCGGTCTTCCGGTATTTCGATGCGTTCGATCGGATCGGCCGGTTCGCGGTGCTCGACGGCTTGCCGAAGCTGGCCCGCTGGCGGCAGGCGCTGGCGGCACGTCCGTCGGTCATCGCCGCCGTGACCGAGGACTATCACGACCGGCTCTGGCGCTTCCTCCTGGCGCGCAACTCGCACCTGACGGGCGAGATGCAGAAGAGCGCAGCCTGACCGGTCAGAGGCTCCAGCCGTAGCCCACCACCGCCAGGGTCATCCCGCCCACTTCCTCGACCTTGCTGCGGGACAGACGACGGCCGCCGCAGCGTTCGTAGAAACCGCGGGCGGCGAAATTGCCTTCCAGGCACCAGATCTCGGCCCGGGCGAGGCTGCGTTGGCGGAAACGGTCGAAGGCGGCGTCGACCAGGGCGCGGCCGATGCCCTGTTCGCGCCAGTCGGTTTCGACATAAAGCGCGTAAACCTCGCCTGCAGGCTCGGTACGCTGCCCGCGGGCCGGGCCGAGGATGGCATAGCCGGCGATTTCGCCGTCGGCATCGGCGACCAGCGTGTTCTCCAGCCGGCTGCCGGCGGAGCGGTTCCAGCGCGCCGCTTCGATCCGGCGATCGAGCCGCGCCAGGTATTCGGGCGGCAACAGCGCTGCATAGGCGTCACGCCAGGCTTCGACATGAATCCGGGCAATCTCGACCGCGTCGTCGCGGGATGCCGCTCGGACCTTGATGTCGTCGGAGACCCTCATGTCGCCGATTGCTCCAGCAAGGCCTCGGCGAGCTTGAAATCGACGATCGTGTCGATATCGACCGCCCGCTCGCGCGGGATTTCGATGGTCGCGTTGCGGCCGCCCCAGATGCTGTCCGCTTTCCGGATGAAGGCCGGGCTGGTCACGTAGACGGCGGCGACGACGTCATAGACGGTCGGCGCCTTCTGCCGCCCGTGCAGAACCGCTTCCGGCGGCTTGCTGAGCGCGGCGGAGCCGGTCGTGTCGTCGATTTCCACCATGTTGTAGTAAGGGTTCGCGGCTGAGGGCGTCACCGAGAAGACGATATCGGCATTGCCCTTGCGATAGAGCGCGATCGCCCGGGCGACATCCTCGGAGTTGCGCAAGGGGCAGACCGTCGGCACCGAGACGAAGATGTCGAGCGGCTTGGCGCCCGGCTGGCTCTCGACGAAATCCACCGCGTGGCGCCAGGCCTGCCATTCGCGTGCCGAATCGGAGGCGAGTTCCGCGGGACGCATGAACGGCACGTCGGCGCCCTCGGCACGTGCCGCCGCGGCGATCTCTTCATCGTCGGTGGAGACGACGACCCGACTGACACCGCGAACCCCCTTGGCGCAGCGGATGGCGCGTGCCAGCAGGGACACGCCGGCCAGCGGCCGCAGGTTCTTGCGCGGCAGGCCCTTCGACCCGCCCCGGGCGAAGATGAAGGCGACGATATTGGGCCCGGGGGAATCGGAAGGTGTCATCCGATCGTGGCCATGACCTGGCCGAGGCTCTTGGCCAGCTTCTCGACGATCTCCACCAGCTCTTCCTGGGTCGCGATGTAAGGCGGGGAGATGATCACGATATCGCCGCGCTTGCCGTCGACATTGCCGCCGACCGGATAGCAGATCAGGCCGTTGGCGAAGGCCTGTGCGTTGACCTTCTGGTAGATCATGCGTTCGCGCGGGTAGGGCTCCTTGGTGGCGCGGTCGGCGACGATCTCGACGCAGAGGAAGTAGCCGCGGCCGCGGATGTCGCCGACATAGGGCCGGTCGCCGAGCGCATCGCTCAACATGCGCTTCAGCAGCAAGCCGTTCTCGCGCACCTTCTCGAGCAGATTGTCGCGGCGGATGATCTTCTGCACGGCGACGCCCGCCGCGCAGCCGAGCGTATGGCCGCTGAAGGTGTGGCCGGTGAGGAGGCCGCCGAAGCGCTGATACATCGGCCCGCGCAGGCGATCGTGATAGATTGCCGCCGAGAGCGGGACATAGCCGCCGGCCAGGCCCTTGGCGACCGACATGATGTCGGGCTCGACCCCGTCATGCTGCAGGGCGCGCCATGTCCCGGTGCGGCCGGCGCCGCACATGACCTCATCGGCGATCATCAGCACGCCGTAGCGGTCGCAGATCTCGCGCACCCGCTTGGCATAGCCGGGCGGGGCCGGGACGCAGCCGCCCGCGGCACCGACCACCGGCTCGAAGATGAAGGCCGCGACCTTGTCCGCGCCGAGGCGCAGGATTTCCCTCTCCAGCTCGCCGGCACAGAAGGCGGCGACGTCTTCCGGGAACACGCCGTCCGGCGGGCGGTAGGTGTTGACGGGCGAAAGCAGGCTGGCCGGGGCGAGGGCGCCCTCGAAGGCGGCGCGGCGGTCCAGGAATCCGGAGATCGAGAGCGCACCCAGGGTGTTGCCGTGCCAGGAGCGCTCGCGGGCGATGAAGCGGCAGCGCTCGGGCTTGCCCAGCGACGCGTGGTACTGCAGCGCGATCTTGAGGCAGGATTCGATCGCCTCGGAGCCGCTGGAGCAGAAGGTCATGTGCTTCAGCCCCCCCGATCCACCACTGGCGCAGGATTCCGCGATCATCGCGGTCAATTCCTCCAGGGGATCGCTGCTGAAGGTGTAGCGATAGCCATGGGCGATGCGGTCGAGCTGGTCCTTGATCGCGGCGTTCACCTCCGGATGGGAATGGCCGAGCGAGAACACCGCCGGGCCGCCGGAGCCGTCGATATAGCGCTTGCCGTCCTGGTCGATGACATAACAACCCTGGCCATAGGCGACTTTCGGGAGCTGTTGCTGGACCTCCCAGGTTGCGATGACCGGTGTTGCCTCTTTTGCCGCCTGCGCGCTAGACATGATCTTCCTGACATTCTCTGTGCTGCGGCAGTGAAGCGGTCCGCCGTGCGGGTGTCAACTTCGGTGGGATTTCGATGACCATTCTCTACGCCGCCGATCCCGAGGATGCGGAGGGCTGGATCGGCAGCATCCGGGCGCTCGATCCGCAGCTCACCTTCGCGACCTGGCCGGACTGGGGCGATCCCGACGCGATCGACTTCATCATCGTCGGCGGCCGCATGCCGGGCGATCTCTCGATCTTCCAGAACGCCAAAGCCATTCAATCCACCTGGGCCGGCGTGAACCATTTGCTCAAAGGCAAGTTTCCGCCCGGCGTGCCCATCGCGCGGATGGTCGACCAGGGCCTCTCGGCCAATATGGTCGAGTATCTGGTCTATTGGGTGCTCGATGCCCTGCGGCAAGGCCGGGAATTGCGGGCGGCGCAACGCGAGGCCAAATGGCTGGAATTGCCGTTGCGCTGGGCCCGGAATTTCCCGGTCGGCATCCTCGGCCTTGGCACTTTGGGTGCAGCGACGGCGGCAAAACTGGTCGAGCTCGGCTTCCCGGTGCGCGGCTGGAGCCGGACGGCGAAGTCGGTCGCCGGAGTCGAGTCCTTCCATGGTGCGGATCAACTTCACGATTTCCTGGCCCCGTTGAAACTGTTGATCTGTCTGCTGCCGCTGACGCCGGAGACCGAAGGCGTCCTCGATGCAAAACTGTTCGCCGGTCTGCCGGAGGGCGCGATCCTGGTGAATGCCGGGCGCGGCGGGCATACCAACGAGGCCGACCTGATTGCCGCCTTGGATTCCGGCAAGCTCGCTTATGCCGTGCTCGATGTGTTTCGCGAGGAACCGCTGCCGCTGGACCACGTCTTCTGGCGCCGCAAGGACATCGTGATCACGCCGCACGTCGCCTCGATCACCCGCGCCGGGACGGGTGCCGCCGACATCCTGGAAAACTACCGCCGCGCATTGGCCGGTGAGCCGCTGCTCAATCCGGTCGATCCGCAGCGCGGCTACTGATTTGCCGTTCCGGCACCTCGGGCGGTCAGGTGATTGTCCCATTGCGGCAGGTTGTTCACCGGCCGCTCCAACACGAGCGCCGTAACGTCGTGGGATGCCGCGGTGGCCAGCACGCGCGTGCCCGCACCCGAAGTGAAGACGAAGCTGCCGCATTCTTCGGCGGCCGCGATGCCGCAGCAATCGCGCAATTCCACGTGGCCGAGATAGCGGCGATCGGGGAGGTGCCAGAAGGCGGCAACGCCGCCATGCGGTGACGTCACCGCGGCTATGGTGCCGCTGCGGTCGATGGCGGCGCTGCCGCAATAGCCGCGCAGGCGCATCAAGTCGTCCAGCGGCAGGTCGAGGAAGGTGAGTTCGCCGTCCGGACCGAGCAGGCCGACCATCGGCCGCCACTCGGTCGCCGCATCCTGGTCCTGCATGGCGAAGACGATCTCGCCGGCGGCGCTGTGGGCGAGATGCCGGATCGAGAGCGAATTCAAGTCCGCCTCGAGTTCGTGCTTGGCCAGAAGGGCGCCGTCGCCGGCATCGAGCAGGACCAGGCTGGATTCGATCTCGGCTTCCATCGCCATACGGTCACGGATGCCGCCATTGCCGACGGCGAGCGCTCGATCCGGCTCGACCCAGATCAGTTCGTGCGGCTCGATCCCGTGCGTGGCGAAGGCGGCGACGCGCGATCCGTCGGCGATGTCGAAGACGGCAATGCGTCCCGCCTGGTCCGCGTCGGCGCTTTCCGTCGCGTAGAGCAGCGTGCCGCCGCGATTGAAGACTGCGTGCCCGTCGAAGTGATGTCCATCGGCCGCGGCGATGCGATTGAGAAGCGCGCCGTCTTCCGACCGACAGAAGGTGATCGCGGCACCAGGCTTGCGGTCGATGATGGCGCAGAGCGTGCCGTCCGGGCTGAGCTCGAGCGTGTGACCGCGCGCCGGCATGGCCCGCTGCCAGACGATGGCGCCGTTCGCATCCAGGGCGGCGGCGCCGTAGCCTTGCGGACCCGGCATGAAGTTGCAGGCGCTGAAATAGCGCGGGTCCGCCTTCTTACGGGAGAACAGGCCCATGGATTACGACCCGTCGCCATCCAGCTCGTTGAAGCCGAGCGAGATGCCGATCGCCGGCGGCACCTTCTGCTTCATGAGGTCGCGCAGGTGATTGACCGCGACCAGCAACGCGCCGACTTTCTTGCGGCCCTCTGCATCGGTGACCGCGGCGTCCAGCGGCTCCGGCGCGGCATCGGCCGCGGCCAGGGCGGCGTCGAAGGCCGTCGAGATTTCAGTCTTGAGCGCGGCTTGATCCGCGCCGAGCAGGGTGGCGAAGCCGGATTTGCCGACCGTTGCTTCGCGCAAGCCTTGCAGGTTCAGCTTGATGTTCTTCAAGGAGCGGCCGGCCCGCCATTGCTCGGCGGATTTCGGCTTGGCCTTGTCGATGGTCGGGCCGCGCGGACCGGCGATCTTCTGGTCGCTGACGATCTGCAGCCCGGTCATCAGCCCGGCATAGAGCTGCGCCGCCGCTTCGTTCGGATCCTGGGTGAACGGCGAGGCCGCGGTCTTCGGATCGCTCAGCACCTTTTCCCATTCGGCGGCGAGCTGCTGCGCCAGACGGTCGAGATTGTGGGCAATCGCCTTGATGACGGCGATGCGCGCCTTCTGCTCCGGTCCGGCCGAGAGCACCTGCCGCGCGGTATCGCCATACAGCAGGCGCTCCAATGCCGGCAGGCCCTGCACCGCGACGCTGGCCTGGGCGAATTTCTCCAGGTCGAGCGAGTCCGGTTTTGCATTGGCCAAGAGGCCGGCGAGCTGCTTGTCGATGATCGGCCGCTTCTCCGGCCAGTATTCGAAGCGCTCGGACCGCTGCTGGGCGCCGAGCGGCCCCAATCGGAAGAACTGCGCCTGCATCCAGGCATCGGAGACCGCGTCATAGGCAACACGCAGCGCCGCGAAGCCGTCCTGGCTCGGCTGCGCGCCGAAATCGTCGGCGGCCTCGGCCAGCTTCTTCGTTTCGCCGGCGAGCGCCTTGAAGGCCGGCGCCACCACGTCGCGCGCATAAGCCGCGTTGAAGCCGGCGAAATCCGCCGCCTGGGCCGGCGCCGCCATGACGCCGAGCCAGGAGGCGAGCAGGGCGATGCGGCTGACGAGACCTCTGATCATAGGATTGTTCCTTACAGCGAGCCGATGAAATCGATGAGCGCCTGGCGGTCTTGCGTGGACAATTGCTCGACCTGCGCGCGTGCCGCCGCGGCCTCGCCGTCATGCCACAGGATCGCTTCCAGCACGTTGCGCGCGCGGCCATCATGCAGCAGGCCGACATCGTCGGCGCGCAAGGCCTGGCCGATGCCCCAGAGCGGCGCGGTGCGCCATTCCTTGCCCGAAGCCTCGCCTTCCGCCATGTGATCGGCAAGGC
This sequence comes from Dongia sedimenti, assembly GCA_030715195.1. GTDB lineage: Bacteria > Pseudomonadota > Alphaproteobacteria > Dongiales > Dongiaceae > Dongia > Dongia sedimenti. The sequence goes on along the minus strand of JAUYVI010000008.1, from coordinate 71,101 downwards.
CGAATCCCATGTCGTGCAGCAGCAGGTCGGTGTAAGGCGCGATATTGCGGCCGTCCGCCAGTTGGAACGATGACGTGTGGCAGGCGCCACATCCGGCTTCCGCGAAGATCTTGCGCCCCGCCTCGGCGTTTTCCGCGGCCGGAACCGGCGGCAGCATGGCCTCCCCGACGAAGCGGTCGATCAAGCGCGTGAGGGACGACGGGACTTCCAGGTTCTCGAATTGCGGAGATACGCCGGTCGGCATCTTCAGGCAGTCGACCTCCTTGGCGGTGCAGTCGCCATAGGCGTCGCGGTAGACCGGATTGGAGAGGCCGATATCGAGATCGAGCGCCTTGGCGTCCTGAACCTCCAGGCTTGCCACCCCGGCCTTCCAGCCGAAGCGCCCGAGCGCGCGCTGGCCGGTGATCGGGTCGATCACGTAGTTAGGCTTGCCCTTGTTGGCGAGAATCTCGCGCTCCGGAATCTGCTCGAGCAGGCCGATGCCGTGGATCGCCGTCGCCAAACGCGGGCTGACCACGGTGCGCGATGCCAGAGGGCCATAGGCAAGCTGGTCGAGTTTCGGTATCGGCTTGCGCAATTCGACCACGGTGCCGTCCGCCAAGGTCACGCTGTGGGTTTCGAAGCTGACGCCGACCGACGCCTCCGCGCCGATCCCGGCGACGGATTGAGTCTGGATCTGCTGGCCATAGAGCGGATCGCCGGCCAAGGTTGCCTCGGCATGGTGGGATCCCAGGCGGAACAGCAAGGCCGGCAGCGTCGCGCCCAGCTTGTCGAACGGCACGCCGCGTCCGCCGCCGGGATGGCAGGAGACGCAGGCCCGCGCGTTGAACAGCGGGCCCAATCCGTCGGCTGCCTGGGTGGAGGCGGGGGCCGCGGCCCAATGCCGCTCGAACAGCGCGCGGCCGATCTCGAAATCGAGGCCCTTCGCATCCTGCGGCAGGCCGGGATCGCGCACCACATCCTGCGCCGGATTGGCGCGCGCCGGCTGTGCCGCGAGGGCCAGCAGGAGCGCCAGTCCAGTCAGGAAGTTAAGCGACTTCGACATATCCCATCATACCGGTTTCCTGGTGCTCGATGATATGACAGTGGAGCATCCAGGCACCGGGATTGTCGGCGACGAAGGCGACCTTCACGCGTTCCTTCGGGGCGACCAGGACCGTGTCGGCGAAATGCGGCAGCACCTTGCCCTTGTTCGACGAGACGACCTTGAAGGTATTGCCGTGCATGTGGATCGGATGCGGGTGCGGCGTGGCGTTGACGATCTCCATCACCACGGTGCGGCCCCGCGCGAACTGCGCCAGCGGCGGCGGCAGGCGGCCTTCGTCCATCGAGGGCCAGGTCTGGCCGTTCATGGCCCAGAAGGTGTTCTGCGTGAGGCAAAGGCTGTCGGCCAGCGGCAGGATTTCGCCGTTGGGCAGCTTGAGATCGGCCGGCAATGGGCTCGGCGAAGACGCCGCGCTGAGACGTAGGGTGAAATCCGTGTCGCCCTGCGGTTTCGGCTCCGGAATGCGGGGCGTCTTCAGGGGTGCGGGCTCGAAGGCGGGACGGTCCAGCGGCGCGCCCTCGGCCTCGAAGGTCGCGAGCACGATCGGCTCGGCCGCATAATAGTTCATCAGCTTGACCGAGCCCGACTTCGGCGCGCGGAAGGTGAGGTCGAGGCGCATGGCCGGACCCATGCGCCAGGTCTCGAGCTTCGTGGGCTCCAGCGCATTGCCGTCGGTCGCGATCATCCAGCCTTCCGCGCCGTCGAGGCCGAGATCGACCAGGCGTGTCATATCGACATTCAGGAACCGGACGCGGATGTCGCCATTGGCCGGCACCTTGAAGACCGGCTGATGCCGGTCGTTCACGGTCTGGAACGTGCCGAAGGTGCCGGCGGTGCCGGCACCCTTCGGCGTGGTCAGGGCGCCGAAGCTGCCGTCGTCGTTCACCCGCCAGTCGCGATAGGCGCAGACCAGGTCGGCATCGAACGGCCGCGTCTCGTCGCCTTCGATGATCAGCACGCCGGCCAGCCCTTGGCCCAGCTGGGTGATGGTGTCGCAATGCGGATGGAAGAAGAAGGTGCCGGGATCGGGTGGCTGGAAGGCATAGGTGAAGCTCTGACCCGGTAGGACCGGGTCCTGGGTCAGGTAGGGCACGCCGTCCATGCCGTTCGGCAGACGGATGCCGTGCCAATGCACCGTCGTGTGTTCGGCGAGTTCGTTGTTCAGCGTCGCGCGCAGCCACTGGCCCTGCTTCATGCGAATGACCGCGGGTCCATCGCCGTAACTGAGGACCGGGGTGGGCTTTGCGGGGGCGGGCAGGAGCTGCTGTGGGCGCAGCTTCGCCGTGAGGGCGATATCGAGGATATCGGCCCCTGCGGGCGGCAGCGGCGCCGTCCGATAGCGCGGCGCGGCGCTGAACGCATGACCGACAAGGCTTGTGGCGCCGGCCATGGTGAGGCCGGCGCCGCCGAGCGCGAGCAGCTTGCGCCGCGAGAGTTTCAGAGAAGGAAAGCTGGCTGTCAGAATGGCTCGCTTTCGCCGGTCCGCTTACTGGCCGACGGCCGATGGGTTGTCCAGGCTGTCCGAGCCTTCGACCGAGATCTTCAGCCCGAGGCTGCCGACCGCCGCTTCGAAGGCATGGGCCTGGCCGACCAGGGTGTCCACCACGTTCTGGACGATCTTGTTCCCTTCCGGATTGTCGGGGCCGATCATCTGGTCATAGGCCTCTTTGCCGCTGTCCGCCGTCTGCTTCAGCGTGGTCATGGCCGCGTTGGTGGCCTGCATCGCATCGACCACGCGCTGGGCGACCTTGATGTCGGTCGCTTTCATCAATGCGCGCAGGCTCGGGCCCTTCACTTCGCTGCCGTCGATCCGCTTGTAGCTGCCGTTGTAGATGTCCCACATACCAAGCTGGTCGTAGTAATGGGAATTGTGCGTATTGTCGCTGAAGCAATCGTGCTCTTCCTCGGGGTCGTGCAGCATCAGGCCGAGCTTGGTGCGCTCGCCCGCGAGCTCGCCGTAGGAGAGGCTGCCGAGGCCGGTGAACATGGCGACCAGGCCCGCTTGCGGATCGGCGAGCAGGCGCTTGCGGCCGGCACCATCGGCGGCGAACACGGCCTCCATCTTCTGGAGGTCGGCGATCAGCAGCGCGCTGGCGCTGCGCAGGTAGTCGGCGCGGCGGTCGCAATTGCCGTGGGTGCAGTTCTTGGTGTCGTAGTCGGTGGCCGGACGGTTGCCGGCGCCCGGACCGGTGCCGTTCAGGTCCTGGCCCCAGAGCAGGAACTCGATCGCGTGATAACCGATCGCGACATTGGCCTCGTTGTCGCCGGCCGATTGCAGCGAGGTGATCAACTCGGGCGTGATCTTCGTGGCGTCGATGGTCTTGCCGCCCATCTTCAGGCTCGGATTGGCGATCACGTTCAGGGTGTAATAGGGATTGCTGTCCGAGGTCGTGCCGTAGGAACTGTCGACGTAGTCGATCAGGCCCTCGTCGAGCGGCCAGGCGTTCACAGTGCCTTCGAGATCGTCGATCTCCGGATTGCCGAAGCGGAAGACCTCGGTCTGCATGTAAGGAACCCGCGAGGCCTTCCAGGCTTCGCGCGCCGCCTTGAGCGTCGCGTCGTTCGGGTCGGCGAGAAAGGCATCGACCGCGGTCTTCAGCTTCTCGGCCTCGGTGACCGAGTCCTGATACATAGCCTGGCCGATATCGGCATAGGCGGTCAGGATCGCCTTCGGATCGGGACCTGCGGCCCATGCGCTCGAGGTGGCGGCGAGGCTCGAACCGGCCAGCAGCAGCGCGGAGAAGGCGAGGGCAAGTGGGCGATGCATCGAAAGGCTCCGGATGGTGGGGAAATCGGCAGGCCCTTGGTAATGCAAGTCATTCGCAATTGCAAGCGATCCGGTCCGGCCTGGGCCGCCGCGGTCAGTGCGATCAATGGGCGTCGGCCGAGGGGGCCTTGGGCGGGGTGACGGCGTGCATCAGCGGCGCCAGCAAGGCCATGGCGAACAAAGCCAGCGCGATCAGCAGGAAAGCGTCGGCGAAGGTCTGGGTCAGCGCCTCACGGTAGACCAGATTCCAGAGCTGCTTGTAAGCGGCGGTCTGCCCCAGCGACACATCGCCGCTGAACGCCGTGGTGTAGCGGTCGGTCAGGGTCTGCAGCGCCGCCATCGCCGCGGTGTTGCTGGCGTTCAGGGTCTCGGCGATCCGGGCGAAATGCAGATTGGTGCGGTCGTTGAGAATGGTGCCGCAGCCGGCGATGCCGATCGCGCCGCCGAGATTGCGCATCAGGTTGAACAGGCCGGAGGCGAGCTTCAGGCGTTCCGGCGGCAGGCTGCCCAGCGCGAGCGTCACGATCGGCGCCACCGAGAATTGCTGGGCGAAGCCGCGGAAGGCCTGCGGCAGCAGCAGTTCGCGCCAGCCCCAATCGTGGGTGATCGGGGTGAAGCTCCACAGGCCGAAGCCGAAGCAGAGCAGGCCGAACACCATCAGCCAGCGAAGATCGATCCGGCGCGCCAGCATGGTGTAGACCGGGATGGCCGCCACCTGGAAGCAGCCGGTCGAGAACACCGCCCAGCCGATCTCCTCGGCGCTGAAGCCGCGCACCCGGGCGAGAAACAGCGGGGTCAGGTAGATGGTCGCGAAGATGCCGATGCCGGTCACGAAGGAGAGCAGGGAGCCCAGGCCGAAATTGCGGATCAGAAGAGCGCGCAGGTCGACCACCGGCCTGGCGAAGGTCAGGCTGCGCCAGAGGAACAGCGGACCGCTGACCGCGGCGATGGCCGCCGTGGCGCGGATCGTCTCGTCGCCGAACCAGTCCCAGCGCGGGCCTTCCTCGAGCGTATATTCCAGCGTGCCGAGGAAGATCGCCATCAGCGCCATGCCGGCATAGTCGGCGCCTTTCAGCAGCGAGAGATCGGGCTTGTCGATCTTCACCAGGAGCGGCACGGCCACGGCGATGAAGGCGCCGGGCGCCAGGTTGATGAAGAACAGCCAGTGCCAGGAATAGTGTTCGGTGATCCAGCCGCCGATCGTGGGGCCGAGGGTCGGCGCCAATGAGGAGAGGCCGCCGATGATCGCCGCGGCGACCACGCGCTGCTGGCCGGTGAAATAGAAGAAGGCGCTGGTGAAGGCGGTCGGGATCATCGAGCCGCCGAGGAAGCCCTGCAGCGCCCGGAAAGCGATCATGCTCTCGATGTCCCAGGCCCAGCCGCAGAGCAGGCTGGTCGCGGTGAAGCCGACCGCCGAGACACAGAACAGCCAGCGCGTGGACATCACCCGCGACAGCCAGCCCGAAAGCGGGATCACCACGATCTCGGCGATCAGGTAGCTGGTCTGCACCCAGGAGAGCTCGTCGGGGCTGGCCGAAAGCCCGCCGCCGATATCCTGCAGGGAGGCCGAGACGATCTGGATGTCCAGCAGCGCGATGAAGAAGCCGATCGCCATCGCGCCGAAGGCCAGCGCCTTGGCCCGGAGCGAGAGCTCAGCGGGCGGGAGCGGGGCGGCTCCGGCCGAAGCGGTCGCGGACATGGTCATTCCGGCCATCCTCGATAGTCACTATCATTATGCAAGTAACTTATCGTGCCGAATGACGGCCGAGCAAGTGACCGGGGTCACAGACGGAAACGGCGGGGGAGGGTCAGGTATCCGAAGACGGAATCAGCCGGCGGCGTAGCGCTCGCGGATGCGGGTCTTGGCGGCGGGGCCGGCGCGGAGGACGAAGTCCTTGTCGGTCATCGGCTTGCCGGTGACCCGGTCGGTGAGGACGGGATCGGCCTGTTTGCCGGTCTTGGCATCGACCAGCACGACGGCCTTGCCCTCTGGCGCGAAATGGCGGTTGCCCCAGGCCAGGAGTGAAAGGATGACCGGCCGGAAATCCCGGCCCCGCTCGGTCAGGACGTATTCGTAGCGAGGCGGGCGTTGATTGTAGAGCCGGCGTTCCAGCAGGCCGGATTTGACCAGCGAGGCGAGGCGCCGCGTCAGCATGTTGGGCGCGATGCCGAGGCTCTGCTGGAACTCGTCGAAGCGGCTGTAGCCGTGCAGCGCATCCCTGAGGATCAGGATGCTCCACCATTCGCCCACGCGCTCCAGGCCGCGGGCGATCGGGCATTGACTGTCACCGATGCGCTTTCTCTTCATGGAAGGAATCTAGGCAAATGACTATCATGGTGCAAGTCAAGGACGAGGCCGCGGCCATGGATCGCACGCCGGAGGCCGGCAAGACGCCGGGGCTCAATCTGGAAGATTTCTCGGTCGGCGACCGATTCTCGGGCGGGGCGTTGACCGTGACCGTGGAGTCGATCAAGGCCTTTGCCCGCGAGTTCGACCCGCAGCCCTTCCACACCGACGAGGCGGCGGCGCAGGCGACCTTCTTCGGCGGGCTCGCCGCCAGCGGCTGGCACACCGCGGCCATGACCATGCGCCTGCTGACCGAGTTCGGGCCGCATGTCGCCGGCGGGCTGATCGGCGGCAGCTGCGAGGTCGCCTGGCCGCAACCGACGCGCCCCGGCGACGTGCTGCGTGTCGAATGCGAGATCCTCTCGGTGACGCCGTCGCGCTCCCGGCCGGAGCGGGGCACCGTGCTGATGCGCAGCGAGACCAAGAACCAGCACGGTGACGTGCTGCAGGTGCTCACGGCGAAGCTGGTCGTCCCCCGAAGGAAGTAGTGCGACGAAAGTAGGAGAGAGCGCCGCGGCCGGAGCCTGTACCATCCGTCGTTCCGCTGAAAAGAAAACGACGTATGGGAGGAGGAGGCAATGGCGTTTCCACGCAGTTTCTCGCTTCGCGCGTTGTCACGAACGGCCGGCGCGGTGGCGCTGGCCGCGGCCTTGGGCTTCGGCGCCGCGGCATCGCAGGCCGATGACTGGATCGGCACCTGGACCGCGAGCGTCCAGCCGGTCTGGGAGCCGGACTTTCCGGTCCCGACCAACATCCCGCGCAATCTCTGGAGCCAGACCATCCGCCAGACGGTGCGCGCCAGCATCGGCGGCAAGCAGGTCCGGGTCGTGTTCACCAATGAGTACGGCAGCCAGCCGCTGCTGATCGGCGCGGCGCATGTCGCGCTGGCGGACAAGGGCGCGGCGATCGTCGCCGGTTCGGACCGCAAGCTCACTTTCGGCGGCAAGGACTCGATCGAGATCCCGCCCGGCGCCCCGGCGATCAGCGATCCGGTGGCGCTCGACGTGGCGCCGCTCGCCAAGCTCTCGGTCAGCCTGTTCGTGCCGCGGACCGAGCCCACCAGCTCGATGCATTGGGACGGCCACGACACCGCCTACATTGTCTCCGGCGATCAGACCGCGGCGGCGGATTTCAAGCCCGACAGCACCATCGTCTCACGCATCTTCCTGAGCGGCGTCATGGTCGATGCCGCGCCGGATGCGCGCGCCATCGTCACCTTCGGCGATTCCATCACCGACGGCGACGGCTCGACCGTGGACGGGTTCGACCGGTGGCCGGACAATCTCGCAGCGCGCCTGGTGAAGGCGGGCGGCCCATCGGTCGCGGTGCTGAACCAGGGCATCTCCGGCGCCATGATCCTGAAGGACCGGATGGGCGTCAACGCACTCGCACGGTTCGACCGCGACGTGCTCAACCAGCCGCATGTCACCACCGTCACCTTGATGATGGGCATCAACGATATCGGCTGGCCGGGCTGCGGCCTCGCGCCCAACGACAAGGAGCCGACCGCGGAGGAGATCATCGCCGGCTACCAGCAGCTGGTCACCCGGGCGCATCTGCATGGGTTGCGCATCATCGGCGTCACGCTGACGCCGTTCGGGGACTCCTTCGCGGGCACGCCGTTCGAAGGTTACTACTCGGAGCAGAAGGAGAAGATCCGCAGCGCGGTCAATGACTGGATCCGCACCAGCGGGGAATTCGACGGGGTGATCGATTTCGACAAGGTGGTGCGCGACCCCGCGAAGCCGACCCACATCCAGGCCCAATACGACAAGGGCGACCACCTGCACCCGAACCCGGCCGGCTACAAGGCGATGGCCGAAGCCATCGACCTCAAGCAGCTGCTGGGGAATCAGTAGGCGAGCGGGGCGGCAGGTGCGCTGGATCTCCCGGCGCGCCTGCTGCTGCGAACGTCACGGCTGCAATGCCCCCACCTGCCTCCCCCTGAAGGGGGAGGTTCCAACCGAGTGGTCGGTGGTCCGGCGCCAGACACGACGCCCATGCTCTTCTCCCACCTTCAGGGGGGAGTAAGAGGGGGGCATTGCAGCCGTGATGCCCACGATCCAGCGCCAAGTCCCCCCGACGCGAACCTTGACTCCCGTCAATTTCCCGGCAAATCTGTCAGTTATCAGATGTCAGACCAATTTGGGGCGGTCTGGCCGGGGGTGCCGTGATCGAAGCCTATTCAGGGATGAAGCCGCTGCCGAAGTCGGATCGCGCCCGCAGCGTGATGACGGCCATGGCGGATTTCATCGCCCGGTCCGGCTACAAGCCCGGCGACCGGTTGCCGGCCGAGCGGGAGTTCATGGAAGGCCTCGCCGTCGGGCGTTCGACGGTCCGCGAGGTGATCCGCCAGCTCCAGGCCCTCGGCATTGTCGAATCCCGGAAGGGCAGCGGGACCTACCTGCTGCGCGGCGTCTCCGCCGACACTGTGCACATGCCGCTCTCCTTCGACAGCGCGCGGCTGCGCAACGCCCTGCTGCAGACCTTGGACGTCCGCCGCGGCCTCGAAGCCGAGGCGAGCGCCATCGCCGCGCTTCGCCGCTCGGACGACGACCTCAAGGAGATCGAGGTCAAGCTCGAGGCGATGGAAGCGGTGCACCACTCGGAAGGCACCGCCGGGCCGCAGGATCTCGCCTTCCATCTCGCGGTCTATGACGCGACCCACAATCCGCTGTTCCCGCAGCTGCTGGAGCAGATGCGGGAAGCCTTCGAGAGTTTCTGGGAGCAGCCGTTCGAGCGCTCGGATTTCGCGCGGCGCTCCTTTCCGTTCCACCGCGAGCTCTATGACGCGATCGCCGCGCGCGACGCCGAGGCCGCGCGCCGCAAGACTCTGGCCATCCTCGACATCGTCGAGGAAGACATCAAGGAAATGTCCAAATGAATGCTAACGGCGCCCAGGAAGACCGCGTTGGGCCGGAAGATGCTTTTGCCGAAGCCTCGATGACAGTCGTGCATGACGAGGCCAATGCCTATGACGCGGTGGTGCCGCCGATCGTGCAGACCTCGCTGTTCACCTTCTCGTCCTATGCCGAGATGGAGGAGACCTATAAGGGCCTGAAGAACCGCCCGACTTATTCCCGCGGCCTCAATCCGACGGTCCGGGTGTTCGAGGAGAAGGTCGCGGAGCTCGAGCACACCGAGGATGCCTTGGGCTTCGGCAGCGGCATGGCGGCGATCTCCTCGACCGTGCTCACCTTCGTGAAGCCGGGCGACCGCATCGTCGCGGTCAAGCACCTCTATCCGGATGCCTATCGCCTGTTTCAGACCTTGCTGGCCAGGCTCAACATCACCGTCACCTACGTGGACGGCAAGGATCAGGACGCGGTCACCGAAGCGCTGCCGGGTGCCGCCCTGTTCTACATGGAAAGCCCGACCAGCTGGATCATGGAACCCCATGACGTCCGCGCGCTGGCGACCCTGGCGCAGCGGCAGGGCGTCGTCAGCGTCATCGACAATTCCTGGGCGACCCCGATCTTCCAGCGCCCGATCACCCTCGGCGTCGATCTGGTGCTGCATTCCGCCTCGAAATATCTCGGCGGCCACAGCGATGTGGTGGCTGGGGTGGTCGCCGGCCCGCATGCGCTGATCGACAAGATCCGCAAGCAGACCTTGCCCTATCTCGGCGGCAAGCTCTCGCCCTTCGATGCCTGGCTGCTGATCCGCGGGTTGCGCACCCTGCCGATCCGCATGAAGGCGCATGAGGCGGCCGGGCTCGACATCGCGCGCCGCCTGCAGACCCATCCCAAGGTCGCATCGGTGCAGCATCCGGGCTTGGGCAATCGGCTGCCGGCCGGTCTCGACGGCACGTCCAGCCTGTTCTCCTTCATCTTCCGCGAAGGCGTGGACATTCCCGCCTTCTCCGACCGGCTGCGTCTGTTCAAGCTCGGCGTCAGCTGGGGCGGTCATGAAAGCCTGGTCGTCCCCGCGCAGGTCGTGCGCAACCAGGCGGCGGGTCCTAATTCCGCGATCGATTTCGGCATCGATCCGCGGTCGGTGCGTCTGCATGTCGGTCTCGAAGGGGTCGAGGCGCTGTGGAACGACTTGAAGGAGGCGATCGAACACGCCTCGCGCTAGTGCCGAGAAGTAATGAACAACAAACGAAAACAGGAGGATCTGATGTTCAAGAAGTTGCTGATTGCCGGCGCCGCGGTGGCCGCTTTTTATGCAGGCACGGCTTCCGCCGACACGACGCTGAAGCTGGTCGAGGTGATCACCAGCCCGGAGCGCACCGAGACGCTGAAGGGCATCGTCAAGGATTTCGAGACCGCCAATCCCGGCACCACGGTCGAGATCATCTCGCTGCCCTGGGGCGAGGCCTTCGAGAAGTTCGCCACCATGGTCTCCGCCGGCCAGACGCCGGACGTGGTCGAGATGCCGGACACCTGGCAGGCGCTCTACGGCAATAACGGCCAGCTCGAGGATCTCGAGCCCTATGTCGCGAAGTGGGATCAGGCGTCGGACCTCAGCCAGAAGGCGCTGGACATGGGCCGCATCGTCGGCGGCAAGACCTACCTGCTGCCCTACGGCTTCTATCTGCGCGCCATGTTCTACAACAAGAAGCTGTTCGAGCAGGCCGGCGTGAAGGAACCGCCGAAGACCCTCGACGAGTTCCTGGAAGCCGCGAAGAAAGTCTCCGCCATTCCCGGCAAGTACGGCTACTGCCTGCGCGGCGGTCCCGGCGGCCTCAACGGCTGGGTGATGTTCGGCGCCATTGCGAATGGCGACAACACCTTCTTCAAGCCGGACGGCACCTCCACTTGGGGCGATCCGGGCTGGGTCAAAGGTGTCACCTTCCTGACCGACCTCTACAAGAACGGCTATGCGCCGAAGGACAGCGTGAACTGGGGCTTCAACGAGATCGTCGCCGGCTTCTATTCCGGCACCTGCGCGATGCTCGACCAGGATCCCGATGCCTTGATCGCCATCGCCGAGCGGATGAAGCCGGAAGATTACGGCGTCACCACGATGCCGAAGGGCCCGAACGGCAAGACCTTCCCGACCATCGGTTACGCGGGCTGGTCGATGTTCGCCAACAGCGAGCACAAGGACCTGGCCTGGAAGCTGATCGCGACCCTCGAGGGCAAGGAAGGCAACATCGCCTGGAACAAGCGGACCGGCGCGCTGCCGGCCCTGAAGTCGGCGGAGACCGATCCGTTCTACGACAGCCCGCAGTTCAAGGCCTGGTTCGAGGAGCTCGGCGACAAGGACGTCGTTCCGACCATCATGCCGACCTATCTCGAGGAGTTCGCCTTCTTCAAGGACAGCCTGGTGATCAAGACCAGCCAGGAAGCGCTGCTCGGCGACCGCACGCCCGAGGATGTGGCGAAGGAGTGGGCCGATTACATGACCAAGGCCCAGCAGAAGCATCTGAAGAAGTAATGGTGACTCGCACCCCCACCCTAACCCTCCCCCGATTCGGGGGAGGGGACTTCACCGAGCCACTCTTCTCCCTCCCCCGAATCGGGGGAGGGTCGGGGTGGGGGTACGAAACACCGTTTCGATGACTGCATTCGTTTCCTCCGATAGGCAACGCAGCACCCCCGTGCTGCGCCGGCTCGCCGTCGCTTCCGAACCCTATCTCTACAGCGCGCCGGCGGTGATTCTGATCGTCGCGGTGATGCTGGCGCCGTTGGCGCTCGGCTTCTCCTATGCGTTCCGGGACGTGAAGCTGCTGAACCCGCTGAGCGGCGGTTTCATCGGTCTCGATCACTTCCGCGCGCTGATCGACGACAAGACCTTCGCCCGCGCCCTGAAGAACACCTTCTTCTGGGCCGGCGCCTCGGTCGCGCTGCAATTCACCTTCGGCCTGATCCTGGCGCTGCTGCTCAATCGTCCGTTCTGGGGGCGCGGCATCGTGCAGGCGCTGGTGTTCCTGCCCTGGGCGGTGCCGAGCTTCCTCTCCGGCCTCAATTGGGCCTGGATGTTCAATCCGGTGATCGGTCCGATCCCGCATTGGCTATTCGCCCTCGGCCTGACGGATGCGCCTGACAACATTCTCTCCGATCCCCACAACGCGATGTGGGGGCCGATCATCGCCAATGTCTGGTGGGGCATTCCGTTCTTCGCCATCACCTTGCTGGCCGCGCTGCAGGCGATCCCGCGCGATCTCTACGAAGCCGCGTCGATCGACGGCGCCAACGCGTTCCAGCGCTTCAAGTCGATCACCCTGCCGTTCCTGGCGCCGACCATCGCCATCACCATCCTGCTGCGCACGGTCTGGATCGCCAATTTCGCCGATCTCATCGTGGTGATGACCAACGGCGGCCCCGCCGACCGGACCCAGATCGTCGCCAGCTACATTTTCACCCAAGCCTTCCGGCGGCTCGATTTCGGCTATGCCTCGGCGATCGCGGTCGTGCTGCTGGTGCTGCTGATGGCGTATGCATTGCTGATCGTGCTGCTGCGCCAGTCGCTGCTGAAGAAGGCGTGAAGAGATGACCCGTCGCTTCATCCTCGGCACCGTCGCGCACCGCCTGGCGATCCTGGTTTACATCATCTTCGCGCTGTTCCCGCTCTATTGGCTGCTGAAGGTCTCGGTGACGCCCAACGACCTGCTCTACAGCGAAGGCGTTCGGATGTGGCCGTCCCGCGCCGGCCTCGAGCATTACATCTTCGTGCTGGAACACAGCGATTTCCCGAAATTCTTCAAGAACAGCGTGATCGTCTCGGCCTCGACTGCCTTCATCGTGACCATCCTGGCCTCGCTCGCGGGCTACGCGCTGTCGCGATTCACGTTCCGCGGCAAGTACTGGATCGTCGTGCTGATGCTGCTGACCCAGATGTTCCCGCTGGTCATGCTGGTGGCGCCGATCTTCAAGATGCTGTCGCCCCTGGGTCTCACCAACAGCCTCGGCGGCCTGATCCTGGTCTATGTCGCCTTCAACGTGCCGTTTGCCACCTTCCTGATGCAGTCCTTCTTCGACGGCATCCCGAAGGATCTGGAGGAGGCGGCGATGATCGACGGCGCCACGCGGTTCCGGGCCTTTCGCCAGATTATCCTGCCGCTGACCCTGCCGGGCATCGCCGCCACGCTCGGCTTCGTCTTCACCGCCGCCTGGAGCGAGCTGCTGTTCGCGCTGATGCTGATCTCGGGCGCCGATGCCAGCACCTTCCCGGTCGGCCTGCTGAGCTTCGTCTCCAAGTTCTCGGTCGATTTCGGCCAGATGATGGCGGCGGGCGTCATGGCGCTGATCCCGGCCTGCCTCTTCTTCCTGCTCATTCAACGCTATCTCGTCCAGGGCCTCACTGCGGGCGCTGTGAAAGGCTGATCCATGGCTTCGATCGACATCACGGATATCCGCAAGAATTACGGCGCGATCCCGGTGCTGCACGGCGTCGACCTCACCATCCGCGACGGCGAGTTCGTGGTGCTGGTCGGCCCTTCGGGCTGCGGCAAGTCCACGCTGCTGCGGATGATCGCCGGCCTCGAGGACATCACCGCCGGGGAAATCCAGATCGGCGGCATCCGGGTCAATGACCTGCAGCCAAAGGACCGCGACATCGCCATGGTGTTCCAGTCCTACGCGCTCTATCCGCATATGACGGTCGCCGGCAATATGAGCTACTCGCTGCGCCTGCGCCGCGCGGCGAAACAGGTGATTGCCGGCAAGGTCGCGTCGGCCGCCGCGATCCTTGGCCTCGACACGCTGCTGGAGCGGCGCCCGCGGGCACTCTCCGGTGGCCAGCGCCAGCGGGTCGCCATGGGCCGCGCCATCGTTCGCGCGCCGAAGGCCTTTCTGTTCGACGAGCCCTTGTCCAATCTCGACGCGCGTCTCCGGGAAACGATGCGCGGCGAGATCAAGCGCCTGCACCAGTCGCTCGGCGCCACCTCGATCTACGTCACCCATGACCAGATCGAGGCGATGACCCTGGCCGATCGCATCGTGGCCATGAATGCCGGGCTGGTGCAGCAAGTCGGCTCGCCGCTCGACCTCTACGACCGGCCGGCCAATCTCTTCGTCGCCGGCTTCATCGGCTCGCCGGCCATGAACATGCTCGGCGGCACCTATCGCGCGGCGGATGCGGCCTTCGTCGCGCATGACAACAGCGTGGTCCCGCTCGGCCGCGCCTATGGATGCGCCGACGGCGCGGCGGTCACCCTTGGCATCCGGCCCGAGCATGTCGTGGTCGGCGGCGCGGGCGGGCATGTGACGGCGCCGGTCGACCTGGTCGAGCCGACCGGCTTCGGCACCATCCTGCACCTGCGCGCGCTCGGCACCGATCTCAAGGCCTTCACCCTGGAACGCAAGACGGCGCAGGTCGGCGAGACGACCAGCGTCGCCCTGCCGCCCGACCGCCTGCATCTCTTCGACGCAGCGGGTTCCCGGCTCTCATAGGTCGAGTGGGCGATGCCGGACGACCCGTACAACCTCAATCGCTTCATCGAAGCACAAGCGCCGGTGTTCGAGCGGGTGCGATCCGAACTGCGCCAGGGCCGGAAGCAGAGCCACTGGATGTGGTTCGTCTTCCCCCAGATCAGGGGCTTGGGCTCCAGTCCCATGGCCCAGGCCTTTGCGATCTCCTCGCTCGACGAAGCGAAGGCCTATCTGCGGCATCCCGTGCTGGGCGCGCGGCTGCGGGAGTGCGTGCGGCTGGTCAACGCGGTCGAGGGCCGAACGCGCCACGCGATCTTCGGCACGCCCGATGACATGAAGTTTCATTCGTCGATGACGCTGTTCGCCCTGGCCGAGCCGGAGGAGCCGCTGTTCGCGGCGGCGCTGCGGAAATACTGCGACGGGAAATACGACGCCAAGACCGTCGCGCAGCTGGAGCGCTAGAGCGAATATTGGGCGGCACGCCTCCGTGCTGCGATCAAATTCTTGAATTCACGCATCGCTGCAAGGACGCGCGGCACCGATTGTGGTATGATCGGTTTGCTGTTTGATATCGTGAATTCTGGCTCGAAATCTGCTCTCAACTGATTGCTGCGCTGCATCGCAGACCCGACGCAGACAGAACCGAGACGGCGTCGTTCAATCATGACCCGCGGCAAGGTTTACCCAGGGTTTACGAAACGCAGAATCGATCGGCCTCTCGATTGAGCGAAAGGCCATCATCGTCAACAGCTTGGCCTGGATTTGCGCCGCCGCGCAGAGCAACCCTGTCAAGGTGAGCAACCAGTCGCGCGACCGCCATTGTCGTCGGGGAGCGAATGCGTGCGGTCGATCGAACCAGAAGCAAGTCCGCTCTACGCTAGAGCGCTTTGACGCTCTTCCGAAAGTCCGCCATGCGGGCCAACATCATCGAGATGTGGTTGCGGCGCACGAAGCCGACCGCCTCGAAGTCGTTGATCTCGAGCGCGCGCAAGGTCTCCTGCACCTCGTTGTAGAGGAACTCGATCTCGCGCTTGGGGTCGGTGCGCTCCATCCAGCCGTACCAATAGCGGTCCGCCTGGTGATACAGCACCTCGATGAAGTGCTTGAGCATCGGCGAGCCGATCACCTTGTTGACCAGGTTGTGGAACACCTCGCAATGGGTCGAGAAGGCGGCGATGTCCGGCTTGCCCGTCTCCGCGATCATCCGCTTCAGGTCCTCGCCGACCGCCCGAATCGCCTCCAGGTCGGCCGGCGCCAGCGCGCGGGGCGCGGCGCGGCCGATCAGCGCGACCAGCTCCAGGCGCAACAGGTAGATCTGATCCAAGGCCGCGTCATCGACTTCGGTCACCCGAACGCCGACCCCGTTCTTGATCTCGACCAACCCTTCGGTCTCGAGCTGTTGCAAAGCTTGCCGCACCGGTGTGCGGCTCACGCCGAACTCCGCGGCGATCTCCTGCTCCTTGAGCCAGGCCCCGGGTGGATAGTGCCGGATCGCGATCCGCTGCCGCATGGTCTCGTAGATCAAGAGCGCATTGGATCGGAATCCTGGGCCCTCCAGCGCTGAGTCGGCAGACTCTGCCGCCGCGCGCGGATTCTGCTCGGTTGCTAGGATTGCGGTCCCCGAAGGAATCTGCGACACCTTGGGAGAGGGACGGCTCGGGGCGGGCATATTGCTGCGTGGTACTCCGGCTTCGAGAAAATTCGGGTAGGCGCAGGTAGTGTATAGGTTCGCCGCCTTCAGCAAACAAGCGCGATACGGCCGCGGCATGAAAGCGTTGCCGCGGCCCGCGCCACGCTGGGAGGCTGCTACTTATAATATTTGCACTTCCGTTCCATAAGCCCAAAAATGGCCTCGCGGTCGCGTCCGCGTCTTGGCAGATGAGCGCGGAGCGGCGAGGGGTGTGGGACGGGTGGAAATGGCGCGCTCGATCGAAGGTCTGCTGGCGCGGGTTCGACATCCGACTCTGAAGCGCATGGTCACATTCTGGGACGAGAAGCGGCGCGGTCGCGACTGGCCCTTGCGCGCCGATTTCGATCCGCTCGAGTTCTGGTTCGCCGTCGGCTATGTGAGCTTGATCGAGGTCATCTCCGCGCCCGGTTCCGGCGCGCGCCGCTACTTCTTCCGCCTCGACGGCACGCGGCAGGTCGATCTTTTCGGCGTCGACTTCACCGGCAAGTTTCTGGATCAGGTCGCCGATGCCGAGGGTACGCGCGTGGCCGAGGAATCATATGGGGCCGTGGTCGACCAGGGCGAGCCGCAGCATCACGTCCGCCAAGTCGACTTTCATGATCGGCCGATTCAATACGAGATCGCCATCCTGCCGCTTTCCAAGACTGGGGAAGGGGTGGACATGCTGATGACGGTCGTCACGCGGGACGAGGAGAGCTGAGGCGGCGGATCGCTTTCCGGCATCCGGCTGTGCTCTGCATCACTGGTTTCGGCCGGCCCGTTCGTTATCCTTCCATGGCGACGCGATGACGCGGCGCTCCCGGGGGCCGGGAGGGGAGAACGGCGGGTTTTCGGGGGCGGGATGCACCGACATGGCAGAATTGCTCACCGAAATTTGTGTGTTCGGGGCCCCCGACCTTGGCCGTATAATCCGACCGGTGGGTTACGGCCTTGTTTCTCCCGGGTTTGGCAGCGCGGAAACGCGCGTGCCGGGGCTCTCGTTGCGGTAGGTCAACGCGGCCATCACCCGGTTCGGCTTGGATCGCTTTGAACAGAAACAGGCACCGGATGGACCGAGTGTCCAACGGTGTTGTCTTGGAAAGGGATAGACGATGAAGCGCTTTATGGCAGTTGCGGCTACGCTCGGGATCGCTGCGGTCGCTCTGGCCGGCTGCACCGCCACGAGCCAACCGATCGTGGACAGCAAGGGTGTCGATTCACAGCAATTCGCGCAGGATAAGTACGAATGCGAGCAATACGCCGACCAGGCCAACGTGGCCGGCGATGCCGCGGTGGGCGCGCTGGGCGGGGCCGCGGGTGGCGCCGCGCTCGGTGCGATCACCGGCGCGCTGGTCCCGGGGGTGAGCGCCGGCGGCGGCGCGGCCCTGGGTGCCGCGGGCGGCGGCCTGCTCGGCCTCGGCGGCGGTGCCTATAGCGGCGTCGAGCAGAAGCGGGAAATCTACCGCAACTGCATGAAGAACCGCGGCTACAGCGTTCTTAACTGAGTTTTTTGCGCTGCAGCATTTTTGCTTTTATTCGCCCCGGGCCGGGAGTATATCCAGGCCCGGGGCGCGCCATTTCCGCCCCCAAATCGACGGCCTTCTATTGATTTGAGGAGCATTCAAGAGTGGATCTGAGCAAGGTCAAGATCGGCCAGAACCCGCCCTACGACGTCAATGTCGTGATCGAGGTCCCCCTGGGCGGCGTCCCCGTCAAATACGAGCTGGAGAAGGAATCGGGCGCGCTGTTCGTCGATCGCTTCCTGCATACCGCCATGTTCTATCCCGGCAATTACGGCTTCATCCCGCATACCCTGGCCGATGACGGCGATCCGGTGGACGTGGTGGTGATCGGCCCGACCCCGGTCGTGCCGGGCGCCATCGTGCGCTCACGGCCGGTCGGCGCACTGATGATGGAGGACGAGGCGGGCGGCGACGACAAGATCATCGCCGTGCCGGTCGACAAGCTGCATCCCTACTACTCGAACATCGGCTCCTATCGCGATCTGCCGGAGATCCTGCGCGAGCAGGTGAAGCACTTCTTCGAGCACTACAAGGATCTGGAGCGCGGCAAGTGGGTGAAGTTTTCTCGCTGGGCGGAACCCGAAGAGGCGATGGAACTGATCCGCAAGGGCATCCAGGCCGAGCGCGACAAGTAGGCGCCGCGGGCGCAGCGCGCAGCAGAGTCGGAGACGGCGCTTATCCACCGCTTTCTCCGCTCTGCGACATCCCTTGCCTTGACGCCTGTGGCGTCGAGGCATACCTTTTTAGACAGCCAAGATGCTTTGGGCTGCTGCGACTTCCGGTAAGGCTTCGTTCGAAGCCGCCCCTGGAAGTCAGCGCTGACCGGCGATCGGCTGCTGCGGCAACCCCTCGTCGGATTCGCAACCGCCAACCAGGAGGGTGTCCAAACAACATGACTCCACCGGCGATAGACAGCGACAATCTGGCTAAGACAGCAGATTGAGTGTCCGGTCTTAGACTGGGCAGCAGGATGCCGTGGGCCATAGTGCCCCATCGCACCGCACCTGAATGGTCGGCTTGGCGGCGAACCTGCAATGAACCATCAAAGCCCCGCTCGTGCGCCAACACGGGCGGGGTTTTCTGTTCCGGAAGCATTGCGAAAAGCCGCTCCAAAGTGTCGCGGATCACTGGCTAGTTCAGCCTTGCATAGCGAACCGCGGTCGGCGTGCTAAATTCACGCCGATCAACGCGGGAATACGACGATGCAAAAAATCGGCTTTCTCCTGTCCGGCGCCGTTCTGGCGCTCTCCCTCTCAGTTTCTGAAGCGCGTGCGGCGGAACTCGATGTCATCGGCAACGCGACACAGCTGAAGCCGGAGGCGGGCGCGCGGTTGCAGGGCAAGGCGCGCGACCTCGCGGTCGGCGCGGAGCTGCATCGCGACGAGCAGGTCTGGACCGCGCCCGGCGGCCGCGTCGATATCAAGTTCGTCGATGGCAGCAGCGTCACCTTGGGCGAGAATGCACGTCTGGTGCTGGACGAGTTCGTGCTGCCGGAGGGCGGCGGCGCGGGCAGCCAGGTGCTGCGCAGCATCACCGGCGCGCTGCGCTTCGTCGGCGGCGCGGTCGATCGGTCGGGCTCGACCAGGATCGTCACGCCGATCGCCACGATGACCGTGCGCGGCACGGAGTTCTTCGCCGGCCCGATCGACGGCACGTACGGGGTCTTCGTCTATCGCGGCGCGGTCGAGGTTGCGACCGCGGCCGGCTCGGTGATGCTGAAGGACGGCGAGGGCACGAGCCTCACCAAGAGCAGCATTGCACCCACGCCGCCGAAACTGTGGGGTGCTCCGAAGATTGCCCGCGCGGAGAAGCTGGTCGGCTACTGACGCCGCCTTGCCTCGGCGCATCGCCTCCTTCATGCTGCGCCGGCCCGATTTCCTGGAATAACGATGCCCGCCTTCTCCCTGGCCAACCAGATCGCGATCGTGACCGGCGCCTCGTCCGGCCTCGGCGCGCATTTCGCGCGGGTGCTGGCGGAGGCGGGGGCCAAGGTGGCGCTGCTGGCGCGCCGCAAGCGCCTCGCCGAGGAGATCGCCGCCGAGATCGACGCCCAGGGCGGCCATGCCATCGCCTTCGCCGCCGATGTCACCGATAGGGACAGCCTGCACCAGGCGCTGCACGATATCGAAGAGCAGATCGGCATTCCGGATATCCTGGTGAACAACGCCGGCGCGCATGCCGGGGACATGGCGCTCGACCTGAAGCCGGAAGACTGGGATGCGGTGCTGGAGACCAATCTCAAGGGCGCGTGGCTGCTGACCCAGCAGCTGGCGCAGCACTGGGTCGAGAAGCAGCATCCTGGGGTGGTCATCAACATCGCTTCGATCCTCGGCATCGGGGTCAGCCCGGGTGTCATGCCCTATGCGGTCTCGAAGGCCGGTCTCATCCAGATGACCAAGGCACTGGCGCTCGAATGGGCGCGCTACGGGATCCGCGTCAATGCGCTGGCGCCCGGCTATTTCCCGACCGATCTCAACAAGGACTTCTTCGCGACGCCGGCGGGCCAGGCGGTGGTGAAGCGCATTCCCATGCGGCGTCTTGGCGCGCTCGAAGATCTCGACGGGCCGCTGCTCTTGCTCGCGTCGCCGGCTTCGGCTTACATGACCGGCAGCGTCATCACCGTCGATGGCGGACATCTCGTCGCCACCCTGTGAGCACCATTTCCTGCCATGGATTTTGCCCTCTCGCCTGAAACCCAGGACACCTGCCAGCGGATCAGCGCCTTTCTCGACCGGCATGTGATCCCGCTGGAAGCCGATCGCGCCAATTACGATGAGGGCGAGAACATCCGTCTCGACCTCCTGGCCGAGCTCCGCAAGAAGGCGCGGGCGGAAGACCTCTGGTGCCTGCAGATCCCGAAGGCGGAGGGCGGCAACGGCCTGCCGAAGGGCCGGACGATCACCCATATGGCCGCCTGCTATGAGACGATGGGCCGGTCGATCTTCGGCCCGGTCTGCTTCAACAGCGCCGCACCCGACGACGGCAACCTCTATCTCCTGAACAAGGTCGCGACGGCGGTCCAGAAGGAGAAGTGGCTCCAACCCATCATCCGCGGCGAGGCGCGCTCGGCGATCGTCATGACCGAGCCGCATCCCGGCTCCGGCTCCGATCCCGCCGGCATGATGAAGACCACGGCGACCAAAAAGGGCGACACCTGGGTGATCAAGGGCCACAAGTGGTTCATCACCGGCGCCGGCGTCGCCGATCATTTCATCCTGCTCGCGCGCACCTCCGACGATCCAAGGCGCGGCCTCACCACCTTCCTGTTCCACAAGGACCAGCCGGGCTGGAACCTGGTGCGCCGCGTGCCGATCATGGGGCCGGAGGAACACGGCGGCCATTGCGAGCTCACCTTCGACGGGCTCGAGATCAAGGATTCCGAGCGTTTGATGGAAGTCGGCGAGGGGCTCAAGGCCGTGCAGATCCGCCTCGGCGTCGCGCGCTTGACGCACTGCATGCGCTGGCTCGGCATGGCCAAGCGGGCGCTGGAAATCGCGGGATCCTACGTGAAGGAGCGCGAATCCTTCGGCATCAAGCTGATCGACCATGAAGGCGTGCAGTGGATGCTCGGCGAAGCGGCGATGCAGATCGAGACCGGCCGGCTGCTGACCATGCACGCCGCCTGGATGATCGACCAGGGCCACCGCGCGCAGAAGGAAGTGGCGATGGCCAAGATCGCCGTCGCCGACGTGCTGCACAAGGCGATTGCGACGTCGATCCAGCTTTGCGGCGCCCGCGGCTATTCCAAGGACACGCTGCTCGAATGGATGTACCGCTACGCGCCCCAGGCGCGGCTGGTCGACGGCGCCTCCGAAGTGCACAAGATGCTGCTGGCCAAGCACTTCATGAGCGATGGAAGGGATTTCTGGAAATGGGGGTGAGCTCTTGAGCCTCGCCACCCAGTCGCAAGCCGTCGCCGACTTCATCGCCCGCGCCGCCGGCGCGCAGCGCGCGACCGTCAGCGTTCTGAACCGGCTCGGCGGCGGCGCCATCCAGGAGAACTGGGCGATCGACGTGGCGATTGCCGATGGCCCGCAGGCCGGAAACTATGAAGCCGTGTTGCGCAGCGATGCGGTCTCGGTCATCGCCGAAAGCTGGCCGCGCGCCCAGGAATACGCGCTGATTGCCGCAGCTCATGGCGCCGGCGTTACCGTGCCGCAGCCGCTCTGGCTGGAACCGAGCGGCAGCGTGACCGGCCGGCCGTTCTACGTCATGCGCCGCGTGAGGGGCATGGCCCAGGGCCGCCGCTTGTTGCGCAGCCTTGAAGGCGAGGCGGGCGATGCCCTGGCGCAGCGGCTCGGCGCCGAGCTCGCCAAGCTGCACACGATCACACCGGTGACCGCACCGGACTCGCTGGCCTTCCTGCCGAAGGTCGGTGGCGATTTGATCGCCGTTCGCGCCGCGCATTACCGCAAGAGTCTCGATGCGCTCCCCGAGCCGCAGCCGGTGCTGGAATGGGCGATCAACCGGATGGAAGACCTGGCGCCGAAGATCGACAGCGTCGCGCTCTGCCACCGCGATTTCCGCACCGGCAATTACATGGCCGAGAGCGGCGAACTCACCGCGATCCTCGATTTCGAGTTCTCGGGCTGGAGCGATCCTTACGAGGATCTCGGCTGGTTCTGTGCGCGCTGCTGGCGCTTCGGCGCAGTCGAACGCGAGGCCGGCGGCATCGGTACCCGCGAGGCTTTCTATGCCGGCTACGAGAGCGGCACCGGACGGTCGGTCGATGACGCCCGGGTGCGCTACTGGGAAGCCATCGCACCGATCCGCTGGGCGATCATCGCGCTGCAGCAGGGCGAGCGCCATGCCTCGGGCCAGGAGCCCTCGCTCGACCTGGCGCTGACCGGATTGCGCGCCATCGAATGCGACTACGACCTGCTGGCCGAACTGCCGAAGCTGAAGAAGGGCGCTTGAGATGCTGCCGCGACCGGGTGCCGCCGATCTCCTGAAGATGGCCCAGCAGGCTTTGCAGGATCATGTCACCGGCAAGCTCGAGGGCGAGGCGAAGTACCATGCGCTGATGGCGCTGCGGGCGATCGCCATCGCCGAGGCCGAGCTCAAGGAAGGCGCCGCCGCCGATGCCGCCGAGCTGAAGCGGATCCAAGCGCTCTACGAAGAGCCGCTCGGTGATCTGGCGGCTGCACGTCGGCGCCTCGCGTCCGACATCCGCGCCCGGCGCTTCGAACCCGGCACGCCGCGCGAAGTGCGTCTGCTGGACGCGCTCACCGCGACTACGGCCACGCGGCTCCGCGCGGTCAACATCAAGTACATGGTTCGCCGCGGCCGCGGCGCCGAAAGCGCGGTCTGAACTACTGCCCGAGCAATCCCAGCCGGCTGATCGTCGCGCTGATTTCCGCCTGATGCGAGACCTCCATCTTGCGATGGATGCTCTTCATCTGGGTGCGGATGGTCTGCGGCGAGAGCGCGAATTCCGCGGCGATCTCCGGCACGGTCGCGTCGCCATGGGCCATGCGCCGCGCCAGGCGCGCCTCCGCGCCGGTCAGGCTGAACAGCGCCTTCAAGGCCTCGATCGCCGGCGCCGCGTTGCGCGCGGGGTCGTCGATCAGGATCATCGCACCCCCGGTTCCGCCGAGACCGATATGCTGCGCCGCCGGCAGGGGTGCGACCAGCAGCTTCAGCGCGGGACCGTCGTGCCGGGCTATCCGCAGCGCACCGCCGGCGCCGTCTGGCGCGAAGCTCGAGCGCCGCGCGGCGCTCGCGATCATGCGGCGCAGGCTCTGCTGGAGATCCGGATTGTCCAAAGTGATCGCCTCGGCGCCGTCGCGCGCGATGCCGTCGCCGCGCCGCAGAATCTCCTCGGCGATCCGGTTGGCGACCTGCACCTTGGCCGCGGCATTGCAGACGACCACGCCGATTGACAAGGCATCGAGGCCCGCACGGGCATGGGCGAGGTCGAGCTCCAGCCCGCGCAGCTGCTGTGTCAGTTGCAGCGACCGCCGGAGATGCGGCAACAGGCGATCGAGCTCCGCGGCTTCAACGGCGCTGAAATGCGCGTCCTGCTGATTGCGCAACACGCCGAGCAGGCCGATCTGGCCGTCGCGCAGCGGGATCGCGGCGCCGAGGCACCAGAAGAAATCGCATCCCGGCCGGACGAAGTCGTTGTAGATCTCGGAGCGCTCCCAGACGACGGGCGCCACCAGGTCGTGCATCAGCAGCGCCCGGTCGGCCCGCTCCGGGGTTGCCATCTGCGCCCAGAGATCGTGCCGCACATAGTGCTCGGCATAGGCGGGCATGTTCAGCCCTTCGCAGCCCGGCGTGGCCAGCAGTTGCGATCGGCCGAGCCGCATGTCCGCAATCTGCAGCAGGCAACCCTTGGCGGCCATGCTGTGCACGATCTGCTGCCCCACGGCCGACCAGGCGCCGGCGCTCTGGGCGTAAGCAGCGTCGTAGAACAGCCCGACCGTTTGCTCGATTCCGCGTTGGTCACCCATGGTGGCACCCCAACTGCCCCGCGGGTCGAGTTCCCGCACCTCAATTGGTAGCTGCGGACGCCGGACTCTTCAACTCAGACGATGGCGGGGAAGGTGGGGCCAGAGGTGCTGCGCTCGGCTTGGAGGCCGGTTCCGGCGGCCGGACGATGCCGAGCGAGGCCTCGACGGCCGTGACCGCCGCGGTGCCGACCTCGACCAGGGCCTTGAGCGTCACCGTCAGTGTGCCGCTCGGCACCGCGCTGGCGACGGCGAGCTTCCTGACGGCATCCTCATAGAGCGCGTGGAAGCGGAGCAGGGGCACGGTGACCTCGACCGGCAGCAGGTACAGGCGCTCGGCATTGGCGTTCCAGAACGGCGTGCTGGCCAGGGCCAGGGTCGCGCTCACCGCGGCGGGCGCCGGCCGGTCCTCCGGCAGCCCGGCGAGCTGGTCGATCAGCTTGCGGGTCGTCGCGAGCACGATCTCGACTTCCGCCGCCATGGCGAAGGAGAGGGTGGTCCGCTGCTCGTCGCGCAGCCTCGCCCGCTCAATGCGGTCGCGCCGGGCGATCGAAACCCGGGTGATCGAGACGGTGAAGATCGCCAGGATCAGCAGGGCAAATCCGGCATAGCCGAGCACGCGCGCGCGCTGCTGCTCCTGGGTGGCGACCTGCGGGTCGGCCGGCGGCACCGGCGGCTGCCAGAGGCCGACCGCCTGCTTGCGCGCCAGGGTTTCGGCGGCATCGTACTTCTCCGCGAGCGCCTGCTGCGCGCCGTCATTGCCGTTGCCGCTGCGATAGACCGCCGCGAGGCCGCGCGACAGCAGCGTCTCCGCAGGATCCGTCGTTCCGGCCAGGCACTGCCCGACCGCGTCGCCTTGTGGCGTCTTGCCGAAGACCTGGCAGGTCACCCGTTGTCCGCCGATCAGCCCATCGAGCGCCAAGCGCGCCTCCGGCCCCAGGCGCCCGGACATCTCCGGCGCCGCGATGCCATAGAGCCGGACCATGGAATCGCCGACCCGGATCTCGTCGCCATCGACGGCCTGGGCGGTGCCTTCCAGCTTGCTTGGACCGGGTGGAATCAGGGCCTCGGAGTCCACTTTCGGCACTGGCACGGCCGGTGGGGCGGGGGCCTCGCCCTTGGTCGTCTTGGCACCGGCCTGGCCCGACAGGAGTGCGGCAAACACAATGGCTTGCAGCGCGATATTGAGATTTCTCGGCAAGACGCGATTCCCCCTGGGATGGCCTCGAAGAAGGGCTAGACCCTGATGGTTAACGTGTCAAACGGCATTTGGGTTGCCGGTCCTGGGCGCTGCGGTGGGGCCACGCGCTGGACAGCCAAAACCGACCCCGATATATTTTGAATGAACGTTCAAATAGTGACTGGCCGCCGGGGCGGGGCCGAAGGGATCTCATGGCTGAAAGCTACGACGTGATCGTGATCGGCGGCGGGCATAACGGGCTCGTGACCGCCGCCTATCTCGCCAAAGGCGGCGAGAAGGACGGCAAGAACAAGCTCAAGGTGCTGGTGCTCGAGCGCTACAAAAAGGTCGGCGGGGCGGCGATGTCCGAGGAGATCTATCCCGGCTTCACCTATTCGACCTGCTCCTATGTCTGTTCCCTGCTGCGCCCGGAGATCTTCCGCTTCCTCGATCTGCCGCGCCATGGGCTCCAAGTCATTCCCTACGAGATCAACTCCTCGCCCAATCCGGACGGCGAGGGGATCGTCACCTACAAGGATCACGATCGGACACGGGAAAGCCTGCGCCGGCATTCGATCAAGGATGCCGAGGCCTATGACCATTATGCGGCCGAGATCAGCCGGCAATGCCGCTTCATCAAACCATTGTTAATGATGACCCCGCCGGATCCGACCCAACTCAATCCCTTCGCCCAGAACCGCATCAATCCCTGGGGTAAGCGCGAAGATTTGGACGGCCTGCTCAAGATCGCCGCCGAGTTCGGCCGCATGGGCGAGAAGGAGATGTACGAGATCATCCGCTTCTGGACCATGTCGATCGGCGACTTCCTCGACGAGTATTTCGAGAACCCGCGCTGGAAGGGCTTCTCCGCCGCTTCCTCGATCATCGGCACCGCGCTGGGGCCGTACTCGCCCGGCACCGCCTACGTGCTGCTGCACCATTACATGGGCGAGGTCGACGGCCAGATCGGCGCCTGGGGCTTTGCCCGCGGCGGCATGGGCTCGGTGTCGAAGGCGATCGCGTCGGCGGCGGAAGAGGCGGGCGCGGAGATCCGCGTCAATGCCGAGGTCGCCAAGGTCATTGTGAAAGGCGGCCGCGCGGTCGGCGTGGCGCTCAGCAGCGGCGAGGAGATCTACGCCAAGGCCGTGGTCTCCAATCTCGACCCCAAGCGCACCTACCTGAAGCTGATCGAGAAATCGGATCTCGACGCGATCGATCCCGACATCCACGGCTATGCCAAGAACTTCAAGATCCGCGGCTCCTCGGGCAAGCTCAACATCGCCCTCGACGGATTGCCGCAATTCGCCGGCTGCCCGAAGGAGAGCGCCTGGGGCACCATCGATATCGGCGGCGATTTCGACTACATCGAGCACGCCTTCGACGACTACAAATACGGCTCCTGGTCGAAGCGGCCGTTCCTGGACATCGTGATCCCGACCACGGTCGACCCGACCATGGCCCCGCCGGGCAAGCATTTCATGTCGGTCTTCGTGCAATACGTGCCCTACAAGCTCGCCGAGAGCGAATGGACGCCGCAGATGAAGGCGGCGTTCGAGAAGGACGTGCTCGACACGATCGAGATGAACGCGCCCGGCTTCCGCAACCTCATCCTGCACTGCCAGACCCGGACCCCGTGGGACATCGAGAACGAGGTCGGCCTCACCGAAGGCAACATCTTCCAGGGCGAGCTCACCCTCGACCAGCTGCTGTTCAACCGCCCGTTCCCCGGCCTCGGCCAGTATCGCGGCCCGTTCGACGGCTTCTACATGTGCGGCTCCGGCACCCATCCCGGCGGCGGCGTGATGGGCGCCCCCGGCGCGAATGCCGCAAGGGAGATGCTGAAGGACTTCAAGCACGGGGTGGTGAAGTGAGCGGCAAGATGTACGACACCGCCATCATCGGCGCCGGCCACAATGGCCTGGTCACCGCGACCTATCTGGCCAAGGCCGGTCAGAAGGTGATCGTCGTCGAAGCCAGCGACCGCATCGGCGGGGCTGCGGTCACGCGGGAGTTCGCGCCGGGATTCAAAGTCTCCGGCGTCGCGCATATCCTGCACGCGCTGCATCCCCGGGTGGTCGCCGATCTCGGCCTCAGGCTCGACCGCACGCCGATCGGTACCTCGGTCCTGCTGCCGGAAGGGAAGAGCATCGACATCACGGCGGATGCCGCGGCCACGGCGGCCTCGATCGGCAAGGTGTCACCCGCCGATGCCGAAGCCTGGCCGCGCGTGACGGCGCGGCTCAACAAGATCGCGACCGCTCTGGGCTCCTTCCTCAGCCGCACCCCGCCCAGCCCGGCGATCTCGGCCAACGATTTCCAGACCAAGCTGGCGCTGGGCATGTTCGCGCTGCAGCTCCGCATGCTCGGCAAGAAGGACATGCTGGAGCTGACCCGCATCCTCACCATGAACGTGGCCGACCTCGCCAACGACCACTTCGAGAGCGATGCGATCAAGGGCCTGCTCAGCCTGGACGCCACGCTCGGCGTCTATCTCGGACCCCGCTCGCCGAACACCGTGTTCAACTTGCTTTATCGCCTGTCATCCTACGGCAAGCATGGCATGGGTGGGCTGTTCCTGCCGAAGGGCGGCATGGGGGCCGTGGCCAAGGCGCTCGAGGATGCTGCCCGCAGGGCCGGGGTCGAGATCCGCACCAGCGCGCCGGTCGATCACATCCTGCTCGAGAAGGAGATCGCGACCGGGCTCGTGCTGAAGGGCGGCGAGGAGATCCGTGCGAGCAACATCGCTTCCAGCGCCGATCCGCAGACCACGTTGCTGAAGCTGGTGCAGCCCGGGAATCTCGATACCGAGTTCATGAAGCGCATCCGCCATCTGCGCATGAACGGATGCGTCGCCAAGGTGCATCTGGCACTAGACGGGTTGCCGGATGCCTGGAAGTCGCGCAACGGCCGCCTGGTGGTGGCGCCGAAGACCGACTATGTCGAGCGCGCCTTCGACTGCGCGAAATACGGCCGCGTCGCCGACAAGCCGGCGCTGGAGATCGTGATCCCGTCCCTGACCGATGCCAGCCTCGCGCCGCCGGGCAAGCATGTGGCCTCGATCCTGTTCCAATACGCGCCCTACAAGCTGCGCGAGACGCCGCCCGATGAAGCGCGACGCCAGGTTCTGGAACGGACGATCGACACGCTCGATGTGCTGGCCCCCGGCCTGCGCACCCGCGTCATCGGTTCCGAAGCCCTGACACCGCAGGACCTCGAACGCGATTACGGCCTCGCCGGCGGCCAATGGCACCAGGGCGAAGTCACCCTCGACCAGATGTTCTTCCTGCGCCCGGCCGGCCAGTACCAGCAATACAGGATGCCGATCCCGGGCTTGTGGCTGTGCGGTGCCGGCGCCCATCCCGGCGGCAACGTCTCCGGTGCGGCGGGTATGAACGCGGCGCGGGAGATCCTGAAGGCGACGAAGGCTCGGAAGGTCGCAGCATGAGCTACAAAGCCAACATCAAACTCGGTAGTCATCCCAAGGCTTGGCCTTGGGATCCACGAGTTTCTTTCCACAACGCTGAACTGGCCGAACCAAACTCGTGGATGCCAAGGCCAAGCCTTGGCATGACGATCCGTTTTGTGTCTGGCACCTCAACGATGCCGGTGGGAGCGCCCCGATGACCCACGTCCAGCACCTGAAACCCTTCCTGCGCAAGACACCGTTCCATGCGCCGATGGAAGCGCTGATGCATGGCAACGGCTGGATCCGCTGGATGGGCTATTACTCGCCGGCATTCTTCGATTCCGTCTCGGGCGAGTATTTCGCGACCCGCACCGGCTGCACGCTCTACGACGTCTCGCCGCTGATCAAGTATTCGATCCGCGGCGCCGATGCGGCGAAGTTCATGAACTTCCTGGTGACCCGCGACATCACCAAGGTGAAGCCGATGCAGGCGGCCTACACGGCCTGGTGCGACGATGACGGCAAGATGATCGAGGAGGGGACGATCTTCCGCCTCGGCGAGAACGATTTCATCCTGAACGCCGCCCTACACCAGCTCCATTGGCTGCATGAAAGCGCCTATGGATTCGATGTCACGATCGAGGAAATCTCCGAACGCCTTTGCGGCCTGGCGCTGCAGGGCCCGACCTCGCGCGACCTGTTGAAGGTCATGGGCGTCGGCGGTATCGAGACCTTGCCGCATTTCGGCATCATGGAGACCACGCTCGATGGGCACTGGATGCGGATCGATCGCGCCGGCTTCACCGGCGATCTCGGCTACGAACTCTGGGTGAAGCCGGAAAGCGCGCACTGGCTTTGGGACACCCTGATGCGCCTGGGCGATCCCTACAAGATCGCGCCGATCGGCAGCCAGGCGCTGGACATGGTGCGGATCGAGGCGGGCTTCATCCTGGTCGATGCCGACTATATCGGCGCCATGCATGCGATCCGCCCGACCCAGCGCGAAAGCCCGATCGAGGCCGGCATCGGCTGGGCGGTGGGCCTGAAGAAGGACGCCTATTTCGTCGGCAAGCGCGCGCTCCAGCAGGAGAAGGCAAAAGTCACCTCCCGCCACATCCTGATGGGGATCGAGGTCGAGGGCCGCAAGCCGGCCAACGGCGCCTTCCTCTATGCCGACAAGGCGGCGAAGCAGGAAATCGGGCTCACCACCTCGGGCATGTGGTCGCCGATCTTGAAGAAGAGCATCGCCTTTGCCAGAGTGCCGCCGGCTTATGCGAAACCCGGCACCGAGATCTGGACCGAGATCTGGTATCCGAAGGAAAAGAAGATCGAGCGCCTGATGGCCCGCTGCACCGTGACCAGCCGCATGTTCTTCGACCCGCCGCGGAAGAAGGCGTGATGTTGGATGGTTGATTTGAAGCGCCACACTATACTGGTTCGTCATCCCCGGACTTGGTCCGGGGATCCACGCCTTTCGTTGTTCGAGCCCCAAGGCGTGGATCCCCGCGCCTAGCGCGGGGATGACGGAGTGTGAACTGAAGTCATGTCCACGCCTCCCAAGAAGAAAAGACGCCGCGCGCTCGGCCAGAATCCGGCGATCCGTGCCAGCCGCCGTAAGGAGCTGATCGAGGCGGCGATCCATGTGATCGCCCGCCATGGCTACGCCGGCTGCACCGTCGGACGGGTGGCGCAGCGGGCGGGCGCCTCGCAGGGCCTGATGAACTTTCATTTCAAGTCCATCGACCTGCTGCTCGAAGCCGCCTTCAACCACTTGGCCGATGAGTTCGACCAGGCCTGGAAGGCGCGCGTCGCGGAAGCCGGCCCGGAGCCCTGGGACCGGATCACCGCGATGGTCGAGGCCTATTTCGGCGCCGATGTTTTCACCTCGGAGAAGCTCGCGGTCTGGTTCACCTTCTGGGTCGATTCCGGCCTGCGGGACGACTTCCGCAGCGCCGCCGTCCGGGTCGAGCGCCGCTATCACCGCGATCTCGAGGCTGAGGTACTCCGCCTGGTGCCCGCGAAGAAGGACGCGGCGACTCTGATCGGTATGCTGACGGCGCTGGTCGACGGTTACTGGCTCCAGGCCTTGCTCTATCCGAAGACCTTCAAGCCGAAACAGGCCGTGCGATCCTGTTTGACCTGGCTCCGGCAGGCGGTCGAGAATGCGGGACAACACGGGAGGAACGCATGACCGACACTGCATCCGCCGCCGGCCCCATTCCTTCCGCCACGGGCAGCTGTCTCTGCGGCGCGGTCCGCTTCACCGCGACCGAGATCGATCCGCATATGCATGTCTGCCATTGCGGCATGTGCCGCCGCCATGCCGGCGGGCCGACCATGTCGGTCAGCGTCGGCGGCGTCACCTTCCAGGGCGCGGAGAACATCTTGCGCTACCAGTCCTCGGACTATGCCGAGCGCGGCACCTGCAGGAAGTGCGGCGGCCACCTGTTCTACCGCCTCACCGGGCCGGATCACTACATCATGAGCACGGGTCCGTTCGACGATCAGTCGCAATTCGTGATGGGCGGTGAGATTTACATCGACAACAAGCCGGGAAGCTACGCCTTCGCCGGCGACCATACCCGCGAGACCGAAGCCGAGTTCTTGAAGCGGATCGGCGTGCTCTAGAAGCGGAACAGATCCGCGTCCGGGTCCTTCAGACCACACAGCGTGCGCTGGAGCACTTGCGCCGCGATGGCGCTGAAGGTGATGCCGTTGCCGCCGAAGCCGAGCACGGCGTAACAATTGCGATGGCGCGGGATCGCGCCGATCAGCGGCAGGCCGGTCGGACTCTGGCCGAAGCTGCCGCACCAGGCCTGCGCCGGGGTCGGGTCGACCTTGGGCATCAGCTTGGCCAGCTTGCGCTCGATCGCAGCGATCTTCTCCGGCAGCAGGCGGTTGCGGGCCGCCGCGTCGGCGAACTCCTCGTCCTCACCGCCGACGATGATCCGGCCGGCGGCATCGGTGCGGGCATAGAGATAGGGGTCGGCCGCCTCCCAGATCAGGCAGCGGCTCGGCCAGAGGTTCTCTTTCTGGATCCGCGTGGCATAGGCCCAGGTCGAGGCGATCTTGTAACCCTTCGGCTTGATGAACTTCACCAGTTCATAGCCGGTCGCGAAGACGATGGCGCCGGCGCGGATGGTGCGGCCGCCCGCCAGCTTGACCCGAACATGATCCCGGAAGCTTGCCACGTCATCGACCTCGACCGGCGCATAGATCTTGGCGCCCCGCGCCACGGCCGACTGCCACAGACCGGCGGTCAGCTTGACCGGATTCACCTCGGCGGTGCCGTGGGAGAGGATCGCACCGGGCCGAGAAACCCCGGTCAGTGCTTTCAACTCCTGGCGGCCGATCATCGTCGAGCGCAGGCCGGCGGCGCGGCGCAGCTTGGTCTCGTGCTTCAGCCCGGCCATGTCGAGCAGGTCACCCGGAAGGTAGACCGAGCAGCGCTCCTGGAAGTCGCAATCGAGGCCGAGATCGAGGATTCGCGCACGCAGGTGTTCCACGCCGTCGGCCGAGCGCCACCAGGCGCGTGCCGCCTTTTCGCGGCCGATCTTGCGGCTGAGCTCCGAGAGCGGAATGTCGATCTCAAATTGGAGAAGCGCGGTGCTGGCGGGGGTCGAGCCCTGCAAGGGTCCGCGGCGATCGAAGACGGCGACGGTCTTGCCCGCAGTCACCAGCGCGTCGGCGATCAGCGCGCCGCTGATCCCGGCACCGACCACCACGACATCGGGTTCGATTTGTCCGGGATGCTTCGCATGCCGGATCGCCGGCCGCCGGGCGCGTGAGAGCCACACGGACGTACCCGCGCGCAATTGGCGATGAACAGTGGCGCTCGACATGACTGGGAACTTCCGTTTTAGACAACGAAAAAGGCGGCCGCTTCGGGGAGCGGCCGCCTTTCGTCGTGCAGCGCTTGTTAGTGCTTGCGCACTGCGTCGCGCACGGCATCTTTCATGCCACCGACGGCGTTCTGCACCTTGCCGGCAGCCTTCTCGGCCTTGCCTTCGGTCTCCAGCTTGGCGTCGCCGGTGACCTTGCCGATACCTTCCTTCACGGCGCCCTTTGCCTGGTGCGCGGTGCCTTTGATCCGGTCCTTGTCCATGAAATCCTCCTTGGTCGGTTTCGCGCCACGTCATGCGGCGACGATCTCCTCCACGCGGATTCAAGGATCTGGGCGGAAGAAGGTTCCGACCCGAATCTAGGCCTCAAATGCGACCAGAATCGCACCTCCGGCGATGAGCCCGATCCCGAGCCAGCTCAGCGTGTTCAGGCGCTCGCCGAGAAACACCATGCCGAACAGGGCGACCAGCACCACCGAGAGTTTGTCGATCGGCGCCACCTGCGCTGCCTGGCCGATCTTCAGCGCCCGGAAATAGCAGAGCCAGGAGGCGCCGGTCGCCAGACCCGACAGCGCCAGAAAGAGGTAGGTCCGGCCCGAGACGCTGGCGAACGGCTGCCATTCGCCGCTCATCGTGAGGATCGCCGCGATGACGCCCAAGATGACGACCGTGCGGATGAAGGTGGCGAAATCGGAATTGACGTTCTCGACCCCGACCTTGGCGAAGATCGCGGTCAGCGCGGCGAAGGCGGCCGAGAGCAGGGCCCAGAACTGCCAAGCGGCGAGCAGGGGTTTCATTGCGGGGTTCCTCGGGTTTCAGGACAGGCGCGCTCAGCCTAAGCCGCGTCAAACCAAAGTCCAATATGCCGCGCGCCTTTTCATCCTATGGTGACAGCAACGCCGACCCGGTTCCGGAGATCGGCGATCCGGGAGGAGTGGGTAATCATGAAATCAACACGCATTGTGCTGTCCGCGACGGCGCTGTTTGCCGTCGCTGCATTCGGGAGTTCCGCCATGGCCTTGGACGTGAAGAAGAGCATCGATGTCGCCGCAGCGCCCGACGCGGTCTGGAAGGCGATCGGCGATTTCTGCGGCATCGGCGCTTGGCATCCCGCGGTCGAGAAATGCGAGCTCCAGCAGAAGGACGGCAAAACCTTCCGTCTGCTCTCCCTGAAGGGCGGCGGCCAGATCCTGGAGCAGCAGGCGGCCTGGGACGATGCCGCGCATTCCTACGGTTACACCATCGTCGAGAGCCCGCTCCCGGTCTCGAACTACGCTTCGACGCTCTCGGTCGCGGCGAATGGCAGCGGCTCGACCCTCACCTGGGTCGGTACGTTCGATGCCAAGGACGCGCCGGACGAGAAGGCGATTGAGGTGATCGGCGGCATCTACGACGCGGGCCTGGCCGGCATCGCCGAGAAGGCGAAGTAGTCAGGTCTTCTTCTCCGGCACGCGGTCGCGCAGTGCCGCGCGCCACTTTGCGCGCAAGGCGGCCGGCCGTTCCGGATAGCGCTCGTCGAGGAATGCCGCGGCGGTGATCCGGTCGGTGCGGAAGTGGCGGAAGTCCTTTCTGAGCTCGCACCAGGCAACCATCATGCGCACGGTCTCCAGATAGCCGATGGCGATCGGCCAGACCTTGCGCGCCGTGTCCTCGCCCTTCTCGTCGCGATAGCCGAGCTGGATCTTGCGGGCGCCATGGATGGCGCGCCGCACCTCGGCCATGTCGATCGCATCGGGTGGGATCGGCAGCTGGTCGCTGCGGGTCCGGGCCGAGGGGTCGAGCACCAGCGGCCGCAGCCGCTCCGGCACCGCGGCGGCGATCTTCGCCACCAGATCCTGTGCCGCCCGCACCAAGGCGGGATCGCCGCGCGCCATCACCCATTGGGCGCCGAGCACGGCGGCCTCGATCTCGTCCGGGGTCAGCATCAGAGGTGGCAAGTCGAATCCCGCTTCCAGCACATAGCCCATGCCCGCTTCGCCGCGGATCGGCACGCGCTGGCCCATCAGGGTCGCGATGTCGCGATAGACCGAGCGTTTCGAGGTCTCCAGCTCGACGGCGATCGCGTCGGCCGTGATCGGCTGCCGCGCCCGCCGCAGGATCTGGATGATCTGGAACAGCCGATCCGCTTTCCGCACGTTGCGCGCTCCCTGTTGCCGCCCTGGTGTCAGCAGGCTGCCATCGCGATGCTGACAGCATGGTGGCAGCAGGGGTGGACTATCACCCGGAGCGTCATTGAGGTCAAAAGGTGAGGGACATGATCACGCTCTACGGCTTCGGCCCCTATCTCGGCATGCCGGACGGCAGCCCCTATTGCATGAAGGCGGAGATCCTGCTGCGCATGGCCGGGCTCGAATACGTCAAGAACACCGGCGCCGGCCCGGACCAGGGCCCCAAGGGCAAGCTGCCCTTCATCGACGATGCGGACGAGGTGGTGGCCGATACCAGCTTCATCCGCGCCCATATCGAGCGGAAATACGGCTTCGACTTCGACCGCGGCCTCGACGCCGTCGGGCGGGCGCAGGCCTGGGCGGTCGAGCGCATGCTCGAGGACCATCTCTATTGGTGCTGCCTGCACATGCGCTGGGGCATCCAGGAGAATTTCGACAAGGGCCCGGCGCACTTCTTCGACCGTGCGCCCGAAGCGATCCGCGACCAGCTCCGCAGCACCGCGCGCAACAAGGTGCTGGGCTCCCTGCAGGCCCAGGGGATCGGCCGCCACACGGCGGAGGAGATCACCGAACTCGGCGGCCGCACCTTGGAATCGCTCTCGGCTTTGCTCGGCAAGCGCCTCTGGCTGATGGGCGACCAGCCCTGCGGCACCGACGCGGCGATGACCGGCATGCTGGCCACCTTGCTCAACGGCGCTCTGGATTCGCCTTTGCGCCACCGCGGCCTTGTCCATGCGAACCTCGCGCGCTACATCGACCGCGCGGTGCCGCACTTCTTTCCGGAGTTTGCCTGGGCGCCGGTGGCGCGGCCGCGGGAGTCGCCGGCGATGGCGTTTGCGTGAGGGTTGAAGCGGACACGCGGTGCGGTCAAACTCCGTCTCCCGATCGAGACGGAGCCTGCCATCGATGTCGACCGAGAAACCGATCAAACCGATCCGCAGCGACGATGTCCCCTGGACCGCATGGTCCGACGTGCCGAACTTCGACATCCGGTACAAGCACCTGACCTTGGCGGCTTGCGGCGAGGGCTATCATGTCGGGGTTGCGATCGAGGAGCTGGCGCCGGGCAAGCAAACCGCGCCGTTCCACTACCACATGCACGAGGAGGAGCATGTCTACGTGCTCGAGGGCACGCCGACGCTGCGCCTCGGCAACGATCGGCATCGGCTGAAACCCGGCGACTATGCCTGCTTCCCGGCGGGCCAGAAGGCGGGGCATTGCCTGATCAACGAGAGCGACCGGCTTTGCCGCTATGTGATCGTCGGCGAGAACAATCCGAACGAGGTCGCGGTCTATCCCGATACCGGGAAGGTGCTGGTGCGGGCACTCGGCCGGCGCGCGTTGCTCGACGGCGCCGCCTTGCGCAACTACTGGGACGGCGAGGATACCGGCTTGCCGCCCGGCCGGCAGCCGCCCGCCGACGCGGAGATCCAGCTCGACCAGCCGGGCCTCGCGCCGAAGCCGCCGGTGTCGGCGGATGCGGTGCCCTGGGAGGACTCCTTCGCGGCGGAGAAGTTCGGCGGCCGGGCGAAGCACCTGACCCATGCCGCGGTGGGCGAGGGCTGGCATGTCGGCATGCTGATCGAAGCCCCGGCGCCCGGCAAGCGCCTCTGCCCGCGCCACTATCATATGCTGGAGGAGGAGCATGCGCTGATCCTCGAAGGCGAGGTCACGCTGCTGCTCGGTGACGCGCGGCATGTGATGAAGCCGGGCGACTATGTCTGCTTCCCGGCCGGGCGGAAGGTCGGCCATTCCTTCCTGAACAGCGGCGTCGGGCCGTGCCGATATCTGATGATCGGCGAGCGCAACCCGAACGAGGTCTGCGTCTATCCCGATTCCAACAAGCTGGCCGTGGACGCCCTTCGCACGCCCCAGAACATTTTCGACATGGGGGCCACGCGCAACTACTGGGACGGCGAGGCTTAGGCCTGTTTGCGTTCGGCGGCCGAGAGCTGCGCCAGGATCTGCCGGCGCTCGATTTCGGCGTGCTCGATCAAACGCAGCGCCAGCATGTCGCCTTGGCTGTGGTTGAGCGACTTCATCCGCGCGATGCGGCGGTCGATGGTCTCCAGGCGATCGCGCGGGGTCTCCGACATGCTGCCGGTGTCGTTCTTGTACATCATTCCATCCTCTTGTCCGATGCCGCGCGGACCGTCCGCGCGGTTCTGCTTCTTCCAACGCGCCGATGATTCCTCTTACGAAAACGGCCGGCAGCCTCCATAGTGGGGGGATGCTGTCCGACGAATCCTTCGAACCCGCCATCGCGCGCCGCAAGCCGCGCGCCTGCCTCTGCTGCGCCGCGCCGTTCGACAGCGCTTGGGCCGGCGAACGCATCTGCCCGCGCTGCAAGGCCTCCGCCAGCTGGCGCGAGGACCTCGCCGGCAACGGCGCCAACCATGCGCGCTATGCGACCAAGGCCGGCCGGAAGGAAACCGCCTAGAGGGTGAGCCGGCCCGGTCAGGGCGCGGGTTCCTTCGCCTTGCCGGAAAGCCGCGCGATGTCGCCGAGCGCGTCCTCGATCAATTGCTTGTAGCGCGGGTCCTGGCCTTCGCCGGTATTCGCGAACAGGCGCAGCAGGTAGTCGGCTTTTTCCGCCGCCTGCGGCCAGTCGGTCGCCGGCCCGGCGAACAGATGCTTCTCCAGCGAGGCCTGGCCCTCGCGCACGGCGTCCAGATCGGCGCGCACCGCCGATTGACTCCGCCGTGCATCGGTTGCCTTCTGCGCCATCAAGCCGCGATGGGCATCGAGGACCACCGTCGGGTCCTGGTGAGCCTTCTGATTGTCGTTTTCGTTATCGCCTTCGTTCACGCGCGCGCTCTCGTGTGGTTGATCAGCTCTGGCGCGCCTTCACCAGCACGTCGGCGCAGGCGCTGGCGACGTCGCTGTTGGCGCTCTCGCTGCCCGAGGTGGTGGCCCATCCGGCCTTCATCACGAAGTCGCGCTTCTCGTAGTTGGTGACCATCCCGGTCATCGCGGTGATCTTCGCCGCGCCGTCGGGATCGAGCTTCGACTGGGCGACGCAGACCGGAACCAGGGCATCGACGACGGCGACGGCGGAACGGGTGGTCGCGAGCTTTTCAGCGGAGCTGGTCGTGTACCAGCCGCCGGAGGAAAAACCGATGATCATGGTCGCGATGGCACCGAGGGCGGCGCCGGTCAGGCCCGGCTTGAGCGAGGCTGGAATCTGCATGGAATGTCTCCTGGAGTCGGGGAAGGGCGCGCGGGCCCTTCGAAGCGGCCATGATGCGCTCAATTGCCCGCTAAGGATAGAGAATATAAATAATTCGTAAGAAGAACCGGCCGTTTCTACCAGATTTCGCGGTCATCGCTGCCTTTAATCCCTAGTATATCCGCCTCGGTCCACCATATATTATTTCACATCGGCGGCGGGGCGATCCCGCAGCCGCGGGAGAGTGTGCATGAGCGACCTCGAAAATCTGCGCACGGTGCGCCAATCGCTGGTGGTGCGCCGAAGGGACCTTGCCTCGCGCGGCGCCATGAGCCCGGCCGATGGCGGTCGCTCCGCGACCCAGATCCGGAACCTGCAAGGCGAGATCGACGCGATCGACGCCGCGATCGACGACGAGATCAAGGCGGCCGCCGAGGCGGCTGCCTCCGCGGCGTGACCGACCGCTTCTAGAGCACGTAGCGCTTCCCCACCGCCGACGGCACCACCGCACCGCCATAGGCCGCCGCCAGCGCGTTGACCGCGCGCCAGCCGGTGCAATGCCCGGCCGCGATCAGCTTCAAGTCGAACTGCGCCAAGGCCGCGACCGTCTCCGGGATGATCGCCTCGGTCTGCCCGGCCAGATGGAACCCGCCGACCACGCCATAGAGCGGCACCTCCGGAAAGTGCGCGCGCGCCGCCAGCAGCACGTTGATCAGCCCGGCATGGGAGCAGGCGGTGAACACGACCTGGCCCTTGCCGGCGACATGGACCGAGACGAAGCGCTCGTCCGGCATCACCTCGTCCTTCTCCCAGCTTCCATCCGCCAATTGTCGATGCTGCCCCGGCAGCCCGCGCTCGAACGCCGTCACCCGCGGAATCTCGCCGCTGATATAGAACGCATCGTCCAGCACCGACTGTGCGTCGCGCGTCACCACCACGTCGCCGCCATTGCCGGAGAGGACGTCGACGCCGGCGACCTTCTCCATCGGCGCGAGGCCGCCGTCCTTCTGCTTGAAGGCGCGGAGCGCGAACATCTCCGGATGCATATAGACCGGCACGTTCCGGCCGCCGTTCTCCTGGGTGATCATCTGCAGCGCCCGCGGCATGGCGCCGCCGTGATCCCAATGGCCGTGCGACAGCACCAGCGCGCCGACATCGCCGAGGGACACGCC
This sequence comes from Dongia sedimenti, assembly GCA_030715195.1. Classification (GTDB taxonomy): domain Bacteria; phylum Pseudomonadota; class Alphaproteobacteria; order Dongiales; family Dongiaceae; genus Dongia; species Dongia sedimenti. Next base: position 32,043 of record JAUYVI010000008.1, on the reverse strand, counting down.
GAGCCGCGTCACGTTGCGCTCGAACACCCATTCGTCCGGCCCGGTGTCGAACAGCAGGGTGCGCGAAACGTCGCCGCTTCGCGCGGTGATCAGGCAGGAGAGGCCATGCGCCGCGCAGCACAGGCACTTGCCCGACAACCACTTCATGCCATGCCGCCGCAGGAAGGCGAACTCGGTCTCGACGAAATCCGGATTGGAGGAGAGACTGTCGGTCGTATTATCGACCAGTATGGTGATCTCGAGCGTATCGACGGGCTTCATGAGGTTGGCGCCTCGGTTCCTGGTAAAACTCGCACTCTATCTCGGAACCGGTCGCTGACAAGCCGGCGACCGGGACTCAGCTCTGCCAAGCACGATGGAGATCGCGGAATGATCCAGCACATTCGGCCACTCGTCCTATTGCTCGGCCTCGCCGCCTGCAGCACATCCGCACCGCAAGCGGCCGACTTGACGCCGCAGGGGATCGGCGCCGTCAAACTCGGCATGCGCCTCGCGGAGGCGGAGCAGGCGCTGCAGGCCCGCTTCCGCCCGATGGAGCCGGAGGAATCCGAGGCCTGCTGGCAGACCCAGCGCGCCGACGGAAACGCGCCGCATATCTGGTACATGGTCGAAGACGGCAAGATCACCCGCATCGACATTGGTGATTCCGTCGGCGTCAGCGATGCCAACCCGGCAATCACGGTCAAGACCGCCGAAGGCATCGCCATCGGCGCCAAGGAAAGTGACGTCCTCGCCGCCTACGGCCCGACAACCAAGGTGATGCCGCACAAGTACGACCAGGCCGGGCATTACCTCATAGTAGATAGTCCCGACGCCAGATCCGCCCTGGTCTTCGAAACCTCGAACGGCATCGTCACCACCTTCCGCGCCGGCTTCCATCCCTCGGTCGATTACGTCGAGGGGTGTAACTAGGCGCACGGCCGGCCGGTCCAACCGCGAGCGTGACGGGCGCAGATTTTCAAGTTCAGCCTGACACCCACGACGATCGACGGGCTTCATGTCTTCCTCGGTGCAGGCTTCGGGCGGAGCTTACGGAACTTCACAAATTTCCGACAGTTTATCGCCATGACCAAGACCGAACTCGCCGATCTCTATCGCGCCTATATCGCCTGTCTGAACCGGCAGGACTGGGACAATCTCGGCCGCTTCGTGCAGGACGACGCGCAGCATAACGGCCGCAGCTTCGGTCTCGCCGGCTATCGCGCGATGCTGGAGCAGGACTTCCGCGACATCCCCGACCTCCGCTTCGAGATCGCCCTGCTGGTCGCCGATCCGCCGCTGATCGCCGCACGGCTCGCCTTCGACTGCAGCCCCAAGGGCGCATTCCTCGGCCTGCCGGTGAACGGGCGGCGCGTCGCCTTCACCGAGAACGTGTTCTACCGATGGCGCGACGGGAAGATCGCCGCGGTCTGGTCGGTGATCGACAAGGCGGCGATCGAGGCCCAGCTCTAGCCGCGGCACGCGCCCGGAAAGACGCATTTCGTCTGCGTCCTGTCTGCGTTGCGGCGCAATGCCCGGGTCGTCCAGCAACCAGGTTGCACCCGCGAACAGAAATCGGCGCCCACACAGACGCCCGGCCGTCACGGAACTTGCACAAGCCTTTGATGGAACGAACAAAACTGCCGCCGTCCGGGTGCCGGAGATTCTGCATTTCGTCTGCGTCCTGTCTGCGATGCAGTGCAACATCGGGTCATCCGGAACTCCGCACTGCGATTGCGAACCCCGTGCCGACCACGCAGACGCGCCCGGCCTGTCTGCGTTGCCGCGCGCTGCCGGCGGTCGTGCCGGGAGCCAAATCGAACCCGCGATTGTACCCGATTTGTTCTCTCCAGGCAATCGCCGGGAGCGCGCGGCTAGCGGTTCAATTCTTCGGCCGCCGCCAGGGTTTCGGAGACGATCGCCCGCACGTCGGCCTCGGTGGCGCGGTGATTGACGAAGCAGGCGCGCAAGACGAATTCGCCGCCGATGGTCGCGTTCGACACATAGACCCGGCCCCGGGCCAGCATGCGGCGCAGGATCGCGACATTGTCCTTGGCTCGGTGGCGGAAGCAGACCGCGCTCAGCGGCACCGGTGCCACCAGCTCCAGCGCCGGCTCGGCCGCGATCGCCTCGGCCAGCAGCTGGGCATGGCGGAGATCCTGGGCGATCGCCGCACGATAGGCCGCCCGGCCATGATATTGCAGCGAGAGCCACAGCTTCAGCGCGCGAAACCGGCGCGAGAGCTCCATCGACTCCTCGAAGAAAGCGAAGGTCTCCGCCGGAGAATCATTGAGGATGCGGATGTAGTCGCCGCTATCGGTGAAGGCGGCCCGCGCCCGCGCCCGGTCGCGATAGAGCAGGCAGCCGCATTCGATCGGCTGGTAGAGCCATTTATGGGCATCGAGCGCCAAGGAATCCGCGCGATCGAGGCCGGCGAATTTCTCCGGCACGGCGAGCGCCGCCAGCGCGCCATAGGCGCCGTCCACATGCAGCCAGAGATCCTCGCGCGCGGCCAGGTCGGCCAGGGCGGGCAGGGGATCGACGGCGCCGATATTGACCGTGCCCGCGGTGGCGACGATGGCGATCGGCCGGCGGCCGGCCGCGCGATCCGCCGCGATCGCCGCCGCCAGCGCATCGACCCGCATGCGCAATTCGGCATCGACCGGAATGCGCCGCAGGTTGTCGCGGCCGAGGCCGAGCAGGGCGACGGCCTTCGGGATCGCCATATGGGCTTCGGTGGAGGCGTAGACGATGCCGGGGCTCAGCACCCCGCTTTCATTGGCCGGCAGCTTCGCCTCGCGCGCCATGGCCAGCGCCATCAGGTTGGCCGCCGAGCCGCCGCCGCACAGGCTGCCGGCGAAGCCGGCGCAGCCGACCGCCTCGCCCAGCCAGCCGATCACCGCGCGCTCGATCTCGGTCGCGGCCGGCGCCGAGCGCCAGGAGGTGACGTTCTGATTGAGCGCCGCGGCCATCAGCTCGCCGATCACCCCGACCGGCTCGGCCGAGCCGACCACATAGCCGAAGAACTTTCCGCCCGAGGGCCGCGCATGGGCGGCGATGGCTTCGAAATCCGCGAGCACGGCCTGGCCGAGGCCGGCCTCGGGCCAGGGCCGCGCGAACAGCGCCGCGGTCGCGGCCCCATCCGAGCGCGGCGCCGCGGGAAGCTCGGGCAGCGCGGACCAGTAGCGCTTGACCCGCGCCAGCGCGTCGTCGGCCAGACGCGACAGCGCCTCCTCGGAGATCTCCAAAGCCCCCATGCCGTCAGCCTCCCTTGGCGAAGATGCGTGTTGTGGTGCGATGCGCGCAGCTTCGGAAGATTGTCACGGCCTGCGGCCGGTCACAACGCCGTCTGGCGCCGGGTGCAGGCGTCCGGCGCCCACCCGGGCTGAACCGCCGGGCACGGCATCGACTTCCCGGATATCCGGGCGGTACGATCAAATTGGCGGGCGCGACGTCCCGCAGTGCACGGGAATCCGGGTATGCCGAACTTGCTCGAACCGATCGCGCTCCGGCCGCACCGAACGCCCAGTCGCATCGCGCGTGCCCCGATCGGGCTGCTGGGCGTCGCGCTGCTGGTGCTTTTCGGCTGCGGCGGCGAAGCGGATTGGCGCTCCAAAGTGATCGCCGATGCCGAGGCGCAGATTCGCGCGCGATTGGGCGACCCGTCCGCGCAGTTCGCGAGGGTGCAAGTGACCGGCGACAGCCGCTCGGGCCAGACCTGCGGCATCGTCACGGCGAAGCCCGCGGCAAGTGCCGGCGGCGGCACGGGGCGCTTCATCGTCTATATCGACAAGGGCGCGGGGCCGTTCATCGAGCCGTCCGTCGGAATCTCCACCATCGCTCAGGCGCAGTTCGATTTTCAGTGGGCGCATGATTGTGTTGGCGAGGGGTACCGGGCGTAGGCTAATCCTTCGCCAGCATCTCCACCAGCGCGGTCAGTTCCTTGGCGGCATAGCCTTCGGCGACGCCGCGCGCGGCGAGGTCGCGCATCAGGCGCGGCAGCGCGTCGGTGGTGCCGGTCGCCTCGAAGGTCGAGAGCGCGTCGTCGAGCGCCGCGAGATAGACCGCGACCGTGGCGCCGGCATCGTCATAGCTTTGTGTGGGCACGCTGCGCATGAAGAGGTCGGCATAGTTCTTCGCCATGCCGAAGGTGACCGGCACCTGCGCCGCGAAGGCCTCCATCGGCAGGCCGGCCTTGCGGCAGACCGCGCCGCCATAGATCAGGCCGAACATGAAGCCCTGGCGCGCGGTGAACATCGCGGCGAACAGGCCGGGAATGGCGGCGGGCTCGGTCCCGACATGGGCCGAGGCGCCGCCCAGCGTGCGCACGACGTCGCCATGCGCCGCCCAGACCTCCGCCGGCCCGGCGCAGAGGATCGCGGTCTCCGGCTTGCCGATGCCGGACGGGTAGGCGTTGATCATGCCAATCTGCCAGCGCGCCCCGGCGGCAAGGAGCATGGCGACCAGCTCCTCGGCTTCCTTGGCGCCGCCGGTGGAGAGATCGATGATGGTCTTGCCCGCGAGCGCGGCGCCGAGCGGGCGGAGGAGTTCGGTGGTGGTGGCGTGGGTCTTCACGCAGGTGATCGACACCGGGCTGGCGGCGATCGCCGCGTTGGGGGAGGGGGCGAGCGTTGCGCCGGCTTCGAGGAGGGCGGCGGCTTTGTCGGCGGACCGGTTCCAGACGGTCACCGAGCGTCCGCTCGACAGCAGGGTGGTGGCCAGCGCGGCGCCCATTTTGCCGAGGCCGATTGCTGATACGTCTGACATCGCAGTCTCCCCCTGGTTCAGCGCATCAATGGCACGTCAAGAGTCTAGGTAGATGGTGCGTTGGATGACACCCCACTGGACTCCAGATGTGATCGAGACATTGGTTCTTTGCGTATATGGATCAGTGATCCTGGCCAAGGTCCAAAGTGTCTGCGAAGTCGTCGTAAGATGCCTCCATTGTGTCCAGCGACCTCCACCAGGCACGTTCATTCAGCGCTATCTTCCAAAACATGCTGAATGGTCTCCAATTCGATGACTATCAGCTGGCAAACATTAGTAAAGTGAGCAGCGAAAGTGCCATGTTGCGCTATTGCTTCTTGCGCAAGCCTCTTTCCCTCACTACCGCTAGCATGACCTTTTCCCTTGGAGCGAACGTGCTGCGCGGTTCTAAGGCCGGTTAAGGCGGCGGTTGATTTGTCTTCATTGCGACAGGCAACGAGCTTTTCCAGCAGAGCGATGCTCTGCTCTTCTTTTGTGTAGGCGACACCCAAGCTGTCGAGTCTTTGTCGAACGAATTTGACATGGAACCCCTCGATCACGAGTTTCGCGAGATCCATGAAGGCCTCGCTCCATTCATCCTTGCTCGTCGTTAGCGGCACGTTCGCGCGACTCAGCAATCCTTCATCGCGAAGCATCCACCAAGGCACGCGTTTGGCGCGCCACTTATTTAGAAGTCCAATAATAGTCTCGCGAGGGTGCTGGAAATCTACAAACTTGCCTTCGAAATCATTGATCAGAGCACGCCTTGAAATGGGTGCTTTTGGAGGCTCATTGAATGCAAACCAATGCAGTTGCTCAGTATGTGGCAAATCTCTTAGGTCGCATATATAGGCGTGCACCTGCCCCGCCTCATTGACATCAAAGCCTCGTAAGCTCCACGCTGCTCGACATCGCAAAATTCGGTCGCTTACAGTGTACTTCTCACGATCAGTCTTATACTTCGACAATACCTCTGGTTTGAAGAAAGCGGGCGATAGCTCATACGGAAGATCATTGTTCTCCGCTTGAAAATAGTTCGTTGTAGCGTTGGGGTCTGTTGAGATCCGCGCCACGCGACGATTGCGCCAATCGTGTGCGATAAATTCGACGTATATCTTACTTCGACGCGTGCTCCATGAAGCCTTGAGAGTGCGCCGGGGCCGAATAATCTGAATGCCGTGAGTATATCCGCCAATCGCCGTTAGCTTATGTCGATAAAAGAAATCATCTGAATCTTTGATTACCTCTTCCTCTCCCTGAGGCCATACAGAAAAGGACTCTCTTCTAACCAGGGTGAAGTCGAACATTCGCACCAGGGCTCTCTTAGATATCGCCAGGTATTCCTCGAGCGATGGCCATGAGAAAGAAACCAACGACACATCAGGATGCGTCTTATCACTCACTGTCATCGACACCAGTTCGGCCAAGTCGCCATTTTCGTCATAGCGACAATAAGAGCTGTGCTCCGGCCGCCAGTGTATACCGCTTAAATGCGAATACTCTTGATTGACCTCGAAGTATGTGCGTCCATCTCCCGACCAACCCTCGAACGTACGCGCGAAAATTAGGTCAAACCCCGCGTCCAATACTGGACAGCCGCGTCCGTTGCCGGTGTGCTCAATCCACGTTTCTTCGCGCCCACCGCCGGAAACATAGCTAGCGATGGTCGTATAGGGGTTGCAGCCCCACATTAATAGATCTTCCTTGTTCGCCGCGACTAATGCGTCATCCGGCACGACAATCGAATGGATAAGAGCAAAAGGACCTGATCCGTAAATGATGATTTCCTCTGCCTGTGCATTCGCTTTTAACAAGTCCATGTGCGCGCGCGCTCCGATCCATTCGGAGAATTCCTCGGGATCGCTGGGAACATGGTCTAAGCGAGCTATTTGCTCGATTAGCTTTCTATGTGCATAGGTGGGCATGAGGTAACGATACCACCGTCAGTCGAGCTTGTCCTTAGGTGGCGTTACGAGCGTCATAGGAGTTCATCGGAGCCTTGGGTTTCTTTTCAGAATTTCGGGGTACCAGGCACTGGAACGCCGCCGCCGACAGCCTGGAGGCCTTTGTGCAGAAGCGCCACAGTTTCAGTGTACCGGCTCCGGGGTTCTTTCAGCCGCTCAGCAGAATCCGCAACGCCGTAACTCATAAAGTCGCCAGGTTCGAGCTTTCTGTTCGGATCATTGGCGTCGATCATGTAGCGCTCTACCAGCTTCAAATTCATGCAGTGGTCACGAATTCCATCATCGGTAAATTTCCTGGCGGCAAGCGAGTGTGCGAACCTGTTTCTAACCTTGGCGATGCGTCGCAAGTCGTCTCTCGCATCCTTACTGTAGATGCCGAGCAAGTACCCCAGGTTGATGCGATTACCGAACGAACCGAGCGGGCTGCTTTCCGCAAACATAGACTTGAGCGCCTCTGGATCCTGAACGAAGGCCGCTTGAACGGCTCGATCCAGTGCGCCGTCTAAGAGTGCTGCCGCCACGATCGCCGCTGCTCTGTCCTCCAGAGTCCAAATGTCGTCGGCGGCGCCAATCTCACCATGCGCACCCATAAGCATAAACACCATCTCGCGCACCTCCGGGGACTTTGGTGATTTGCATTCCTAGAAAGGCTGGACCGATTCGCAATCCCCGGCTACATGGATTTCACCTATGACAGGGGTTCCGGTGGACGGGTTGGGAGCGGGAAGCGGGCGCTGGATTTCTGATGATAGCTGCCGGCATCCGACGCTGGATCTTGGGCGCTCAGGCTGCATCAACCCCCACCCTAGCCCGCCCCCATCTTGGGGGCGGGAATATGGCGGCGCGCCAATGACGGTTGCGGTCAGTGTGAACCCGCCACTGAAGACTTCTCTCTATCAAGAATTGATCTGAGGATCTTCATCCGCCACGTGGAGCGTTGTTTCTACGGAAATCAATACGGGAGACTGAGGGGGAAATGCAGGATCCATTTCAACACGCAACCTTGGGCGTCGGTGTTTTCTATCGAGACCCGTTGCGCGCCCTTGCGTGGCTCGAGACGGCATTCGGTTTCGCGCGCAGCATGCTGGTGAAGGACCGGAGCGGCAAGCTGGTGCATGCGGAGATGCGGTTTGAAGACGCGTATCTCATCGTGGATTCGGAATGGTCCGACACGGCCGCCAGTCCGGCATCGGTCGGCGGCAGGAACACGCAGTCGGTCTATCTTCGGATCCGCGGCGACCTCGACGGGCATTGCGCCCGGGCGCGCGAAGCGGGCGCGGTCATTCTGCAGGAACCGCAGGACCAGTTTTATGGCGAGCGGACCTACCGCGCCCGTGACCCCGAAGGCCATGTCTGGACCTTTGCGCAGACGGTCAAGGTCGTGCCCAAGGCGGAAGCCGAGATTCTGTCCGGCTTTGTCATCGAGGGCTGGCATCGCTCCGGCTGAGCCGGCTGGATGTTGAGCGCTTCGGCTGCGTCCACCTACGCCAAGGCTATCTTGGTTCTTGAACAGACGGCGCTGGATCTTGAGCGCTCAGGCTGCATCCGCCTACGCCAAGGCTTCGGCGGACAGGTCAACCCCCACCGCAGCCCGCCCCCATCTTGGGGGCGGGAAGATGGCGAGAGCCTTCGCGTCAACCGTGGCGGAGATGAAGGTCGCATTCTGAGGAAGTCTCTCTGATAACGCGCCATTGAGCTAGATCAATGGCCGGCGCGCGGCTGATGGATACTATTCCTTGGAAGAACGGAGGCGCCGGGATGCACGGCTTGGGGCTGCCCGCCTTTTTTCGCGGCTGCAAGGGCTGTACAGGCTTCGCGCGGACTGACCGGCGTGCCGTCGTCGGGCCGCTTTGTCGCCGGTTTATGATCTGCGTCTCTCAGCTGTGCAGCCGTGGCGATCCGACGCGAGGGAAGGAATCTTGAATCGCGCCTTGATGCGAATCGCGGACTATATGGCGGGTCGAAAGCACCGATCCGAGATTGATCCCATAGAGATCGATCCGGATCTTCTCCCGCATCTCTTTCTGATCGACGTCCTGCGGGAAGCGGCTTCTCCGACGCCGCGATTGCGAATCAGGCTCACGGGAACCGCTCTCGATCAAGCGTTTGGCCGCTCTGTCAAAGGGCATCCTCTGGAGGAATTCATGCACGGACCGCGGAGCGCCGATGTGCTTGATGCATTTCGCGCCTGCGCTACGAATCATGTTCCGATTTGGATGCGACAGATTGTCGAGATCAGAGACAAGCCGGCGCGCTACGTTGAAGGCGTCGTCTTCCACCTTGATCCCGATGTCATCTGCGGCGGGCTCATCCTGGGGGAAATGACGACCAAGAACCCCGCCAGCAGCTTTGAAAAGCGTTTCCTGTCGACGTGAAACAAGTTGGGTAGCGTGTCCCCAGAATTTCCCTCAGGATTCCCAAGAGTTCCCTCTGGCCTTGTCCTCGGCACGACATGAATCACCCGACCGCAAGCGGCCAGGACGCGCCTGATTTCATCCAGCACCGCAAGCTGGCGGATCTGTTCCGCTATTGGCGGGGGCTGAGCCGGGACGGCCAGGTGCCGCGCCGTCGCGACATCGACCCGTTGCAACTCATTCCAGCTCTTCCGCATGTGCAGCTGCTCGATCTCGGCCCGACGCCGGACGATCTCCGCTACCGCCTCGTCGGCCAGACCATCATCGACGCCTTCGGCTTCGATCCCAGACACCTCACCCGCGGCGAGATCAAGCGCCGGTACGTGCTGCCGGAAAATCGCGCCGCGTTCGACGAGACGTCGCGCCAGACTCACGCCATCGCGACCCGCGGCATCGCGGCCTACACCCACGACCATATGACGTCATACGCGCGCGAATTCCTCGCCTATGCCCGCCTGCTGCTGCCGATCTCCGAGGACGGCCACGCCATCACCGGCGTGTTCGGCGCGATCTACTACTCCGGCGACCGCGACGATTTCTGGCGGAACTTCCAGGAGCTGCACGTCGAAAGGCCGATCGCTGCGTTCGGGATCGGAGTGAGCTGACGCGGCGGCAATCCCAATAAGAAGAAACCGTAGCCTCTGGGCGGGAGCGCACCGAACGGCGTCCGGACAAACAAGAACGGCGCCGGGGTTGCCCCGGCGCCGCCATGCAGGCGAGCGAGCCCCGGCTTCCGCCGGGTTTGTGTTCCGCCGCGTGTTACGCCGCGGAGCGAGCGCTTTTGCGCCGGCGCCAGCCGACGAAGCCGAGGCCGCCGAGCGCGGAGGCGAAGAGCGGCAGCGCTGCGGGGATGGGCGTGGCGGCGACCGACGAGACCGTGATGCCGGAAATGACCGGGCCATGCACGTTGTCGATGTTCCCTATGGTCGCGAAGGTCAGCAGCGCTCCAAGTTCGTCCACGGATGCGGTGAACATGAAGGACATCACTGCGACCGAGGGGACTGACGAGGCCGGAAAGACATGGCTGCCGAGCGATACCGTGTAAGCCAGCGAAGGGCTGGAGCCCGTGGCGAAGCCTTGCAGGACGTCGGTATAGGAGATCGTATAGGTGTCACCCGCATGGAGGTCGATTCCGACCGTGCTCTGAATGGTGCCTTGGCCGGACGAGCCAATGAGATCGACGCATTTGATGGCTGCGTTGGCGACGCAGGTGTAGTTGGCCGGGCCGATGACATCGACGTCGCCGGTCAGGACCTTGAATTGCGTGCCGCCGATGACGCCGGTGCCGCCGCTGCTGCCCGGGCTGTAGCCGCCCTCGCTGGCGCCGGAGAAGTCCTCCTGAAATTCGATCGTGGCGGCTTTAGCCCCGATCATGGATCCCAGCATCAGGGTAAGTGCGAGCCCTGCCGTCGGTAGCAGGCGTGGCGTCATACGCGTCGTGATCATTTCCAGCCCCCGATTCCACTGCCTCTGTGCGTGTATGGTGAAGCAAATCCTAATCCTGGCGGCGTGGCACCGAACATCGGGAATATAGTTAAGCGGTCCGTGCCGGGGCCGGTGTCCCGATATGCCCTGAAATGTCCCGATCGCGCATGAGGTCGGTGCTGCCGCGGCGGCAATTCCAAAAACAAAAACGGCGCCGGAGTTGCCCCCGGCGCCGCAGTCTCCAGATCGGAGATGTCGTCTAGCGCTTAGCCGGAGATCCCCGGCATCAGCTTGTTGTCTTCGCCGTGGCGGCTCTTGGCGAGCTCGTCCAGGGTGAGGTCGACCGCTTCCTCGAACTTCTGCAGCGTCTCGTCCAGGCACTTCTGGTCATGCGCGGAGGAGATGAACCAGGGTTCGCGGCTGTCGGGCTCGCACATGACGCCCATGTCGATCAGATAGCCGGCCATGGTGTCGTAGAAGGTGTAGTCGCTGAGCTTCCAGTTGCGATACGTCGTCGGCGCCTCGGCCGAGAAGAACAGGCCGGACATCGAGTGGTGGCCGGTGAAGCTGTGCGGGATGCCGCGCTTGGTGAGCACCTTGTGCATGCCCTCCTGCATCGCCTTGCCGTAATTGGCGATGACTTCCAGCGCGTCGGTGTCGCGCAGGATGGTCAGCGTCTTCTCGGCGGCGGCGAGGCTCATCGCCTGGGCGGTGTAGGTGCCGCCATGGGCGACGCCCTTGCCGTATTTGCGCATGATCTCTTCCTTGCCGCCGATCGCCGAGATCGGGTAGCCGTTCGCGACGGCCTTGGCGACGGTGAAGATGTCGGCCTCGATGCCGTAGAGCGCCTGGGCGCCGCCGCGGCCGACGCGGAAGCCGGTCTTCACCTCATCGACGATCATGATGACGTTGTACTTGGTGCAGAGCGCGCGCACCGCCTTGATGAATTCCGGCTTCGACGGAATGCCGCAGCAATTGCCGAGGATCGGCTCGATCAGCACCGCGGCGATCGAGTCATGGTGCTTTTTCAGCACGTCTTCCAGGCGCTGGGCGTCGTTATAGGGCACCTGGTAGAACAGGTTGCGCACCAGCTGCGGGATGCCCTGGCCGTAGGGGATGACCTTCGGGTCCTTGCTCTGGTCCTTCATGTCCTCGGGATCGGCGGTCCACATCGTGGCGTCGAACAACCCGTGATAGGAGCCCTCGAAGGTGACGTAGTTGTCCTTGCCGGTATAGCCGCGGGCGAGGCGGAGCGCCGCCATCACCGCTTCGGTGCCGGAGTTCGAGAAGCGGACTAGGTCGGCCGCCGGCATCATCTCCTTGATGAGCTTGGCGACGGTCACTTCCTTCTCGGTGCCGAGCGCGAACACGGTGCCGACGCTCTGGCCTTCGCGGGCGGCCGCATCGACCTCCGGATGGCAATGGCCGAGGATCGCCGGGCCGTAGCCCAGGCGGTAGTCGATGTATTCATTGCCGTCGAGGTCCCAGAGCCGCGCGCCCTTGCCGTGCTTCACGAAGACCGTCTCGTCCTCGCCCCAGAAGCGGAAGTTCGAACTGACCCCGAGGGGCAGGTGCTGCACCGCCTCCTTGAAGTGGGCGCGGGACTTGTCGAGCTTTCGACGCTGAACCTTGATCGACATGTTTCTCTCCAAGTTTCTAAAAATACCCGGCTTCAAAAAGGCCCGCCGGGCTTTGGCATCCGGCCATCTGATAAGCGATTCGATGGCGGCCGCCGTTGAATGGATGTATAGTGATGCTAGCCCTGGGGAGGGCTGGAAGGCAAGCTGTTGAATGCGTATTTAATCTCGCAAGCGCGGCAAAACTTGATTTTTCAATGGATTAACCATAATCTGCTGATGTATTTCACGAAGGGATTAACGCTTGGCCAAAGCTGAGGCCGTTAAGGAAATTCGCCGAAAACAGCTGATTGACGCCACCATCCGGGCGATCGGCCGCTTCGGCTATACCAGCACGACTCTGACCCACGTCGCCGGAGAAGCCGGGCTCTCGCCGGGCATCGTGAACTTCTATTTCAAGTCCAAGGACCAGCTGCTGCTCGCCACCTTGGAGCAGATCGCCGAGGAGTATTCGACGTTCTGGCAGGCGGCGATGAGCAAGGGCAAGGTGGCGCCGGCCGCCGGGCTGGAGGCGATGATCGAGGCCGACTTCCACGCCTCCGTCTGCAATCCGGAGAAGATCTCGATCTGGTACGCGTTCTGGGCCGAGGCGGGCAACAACCCGGCCTATCAGGGCCTCGTCCAGCGCCTGGAGACCGATTACACGGTGCAGACCATTGCACTCTGCGACCGCATCATCAGCGAAGGCGGCTATGGCATCGATGCCCGCACCGTCGCGGTCGGGTTGAACGCGATGATCGACGGGCTGTGGTTCGATTGCCTGATGGAGCCGAAGAGCTTCAACCGCAACGACGCCAAACGGGTCTGCCGCTCCTATCTCGCTGCGGTGTTCCCGGCGCATTTCGCCGGCGGGCCGAAGCGGATGCGCGCCGAGGACGAGGCGCCGCTCGAATTGGTCACCGATCAGGACGTGCAGGGCCGCAATGCGCATCGCGGGCGGGTCGCCGCGGCGTTGCGCAAGCGGGTCGATCCGGTCGGCACGATCCGCCGCGAGGCCCTGGCGGCGAGCGTCGGGGTTTCGGCGAAGACGCTGGAAGGCTGGCTCGACGGACGGGTGGAGCCGAGCTCCTGGCAGCTGGGAAGGCTGATTGTCGCCACCGACGCCCAGCTCTGGATGGAGATCTACGGGCCGCTGCATGAAGAGATGCAGCGCCGCTTCGAGGCCAGGCTGGCCCAGCAGCGCGCCGAGGCCGACCGCGAGCGCGCCGCGCTGGACGCACTGAAGGGTGCGCCGAAGGGTTAGGTTTTCGAGAGTCGCGACGGGGACGATGAATCAGCTTCTGGGGGACAAGAGCAAGGCAACGGCGCATCGTCTCGCGCCTTTGCTGACGCCGGAATCGGTGGCGCTGGTCGGCGCCAGCCCGAAGCCCGGCACGGTCGGGCGCGGCATGATCGCCTCGGCGACCATGGGCGGGGGACCGGCGCGGATTCATCTGATCAACCCGAACTATCCGGAGATCGACGGGCGGAAATGCTTCGCCTCATTGGCGGAGGTGCCGGAGCCGGTCGATATGGCGGTGCTCGGCGTCGCCAATGCGCGGCTGGAAGCGGCTTTGGCCGATGCGATCAAGCACGGCGTGCGCGCGGCGACGATCTTCGCCAGCGGCTATCTGGAGAATGATAGCGAGCCCAAGCTGACCGCGCGGCTCTCGGCTATGGCCAAGGAGGCCGGGGTCGCGATCTGCGGCGGCAACTGCATGGGTTTCTACAATCTGGAATACGGGCTGCGGATCTGCGGCTTTCCGCCGCCGGACTGGATGCGCGCCGGCGGCATCGCCTTCATCACCCATTCGGGCAGTGCGTTCTCGGCGCTCTGCCACAATGACCGGCGGCTGGGGATCAACCTCGCGGTCTCGGCGGGGCAGGAACTCGCGACCAATGTGGCCGATTATCTCGACTACGTGCTGACCCGGGATTCCACCAAGGTGGTCGGCCTGTTCTTGGAAACCGTGCGCGATCCGGAGGGATTCATGCGCGGGCTGGAAAAGGCCCGGGCGCAGAACATTCCGGTCGTTGCGTTGAAGGTCGGCCGCACCGCGGAGAGCGCGGCATTGGCGGTCAGCCATTCCGGCGCGGTCGCCGGCAATCACGCGGCCTATGAGGCCTTGTTCGACCATTACAACGTGATCGCGGTCGATACTATGGACGACCTGGTGAACGCGCTGCATTTCTATGCCGGCGGCCGCGATCTCGCCGCCGGCGGTATCGCCACCATGCATGATTCCGGCGGCTTCCGCGAACTCGCCATGGACCTCGCGGTCGAACGCAAGGTGCCGTTCGCCAAGATCAACGCCGCGACCACGGCGAAGCTGGCGGCGCGCCTCGATTACGGGCTGGAGCCGATCAACCCGCTCGACGCCTGGGGGACCGGCAATGATTGGGAAGGCATCTTCCAGGACTGCATGCAGGCGCTGATCGACGATCCGGACACGGCCTTGGGCGCGCTCTGCGTCGAGACCCGCGACGGCTATGCGCTGACCGAAGGTTATTGCGAGATGCTGCGCAAGATCCGCGCCGCGACGACGAAGCCGGTCATCCTCGCCACCAACGTCGCCAGCAATTCCAGCGACGACGTCGCCGTGCGCCTGGCGCAGGACGGCGTGCCGGTGCTGTCCGGCGTCGCCTCGATGCTGACCGTGATGCGCAAGGCGATGGATCGGCGCGATCGTTCGGAGAGTCCAAGACCGCCGCTGCCGCAAGGCCTGCGCGAGAAGTGGCGTGCGCGGCTGGAGAAGGGCGCCACGCTGGACGAAGCGGAGAGTTTGACTCTGCTCGGCGATTACGGCCTGCCGGTGCTGCCGCATCGCGTGGTCGAGACCGAGGCCGATCTGCTGGCGGCGGCAAAGGTATTCGGCGCGGTCGCGGTGAAGACGGCGATGTCGGGCATCCTGCACAAATCCGATGTCGGCGGGGTGAAGCTGAACCTTTCCGGCGCAGCCGTCGCGACGGCCTATGCCGACTTGAAGCAGCGGCTCGGGCCCCGGGTCATCGCGATGCCGATGGCGGGGAAAGGTGTCGAGCTTTCCTTCGGCATGACCCGTGATCCGCAATTCGGGCCGATCGTCTTGGTCGGGGCCGGCGGCGTGCTGATCGAGATGCTGCGGGACCGCCGCTTCGCTCTGCCGCCGTTCGGGCCGGAGGAGGCGCGGCGCCATCTCGACGCGCTGGCCCTGCGCCCGCTGCTCGACGGCAAGCGCGGCGCGCCGCCGGCGGATCTCGCCGCGCTGGCGCAGGCGCTGTCGCGCTTCTCCGTCCTCGCCGCAGATCTCGGCGATTTCATTGCCGAGATGGATGTGAACCCTTTGATGGCCGGGCCGCAGGGCTGCGTGGCCCTCGACGCCTTGATCGTTCCCAGGAGCTAAGATGGACCTCTCTCTCTCGAAAGAAGACCTCGCGATCCAATCACGCGCCCGCGCCTTCGCGGAACAGCATCTCTTCCCGCATGAGATCGCGACCGACGAGCGGAAGATCAAGGAGAAGACCCTGGTCGAGATCCGCAAACAGGCGATCGCGCACAAGCTCAACGCCTACAATCACACCAAGAAGGATGGCGGCCACGGCTACACGCCGTTGCAGCAGGTGCTGATCTGCGAGGAGATCGGCAAGGCGACCTGCGGTCTCTGGACCGTGGTGTTCAAGGCCTCGACGCCCTTGAAGCACGGCACCAAGTGGCAGCGCGAGACGTTCCTGCTGCCGTTCAACGCCGGCAAGGGCCGCTCCTGCTACGCGATCACCGAGAAGGATGCGGGCTCCGATCCGAGCTATGTCAAGACCAAGGCGACCAAGAAGAAGGGCAAGTGGGTGATCAGCGGCGAAAAATGGTTCGTCACCTCCGCCGACGCCTCGTCGGTGGTGATCGTGCACGCCCATGTGGACGGCGATCCGAAGAAGCCGACCCTGTTCATCGTCGATAAGGACGCGCCGGGTGTGAAGGTGAAGCGCATCCCGCAATTCATGCATTCCTATGTCTACGAGCATTACGAGATGGTGTTCGACAAGGTGACGGTGGACGACAACCGGCGGCTCGGCGAAGTGGGGCAGGGCTTCGACCTGACCAAGGAATGGTTCACCGAGACCCGGATCGAGATCGCCGCCCATTGCCTGGGCGCCGCGATCCGCGCCACCGAGGTCGCCAATCATTACGCCGAGGAGCGGGTGCAATTCGGCAAGCCGATCCGCGACTTCCAGGCGATCGAGTTCATGCTGGCCGATATGGCGGTCGAGATCATGGCGGCGAAATCGCTGCTCTACCGCGTGGCGGCGGAGGTCTCCGAGGGGATGGATCCCAAATTGGTTCACGCGCGCGCCAGCGCCGTGAAGCTCTATAATTCCGAGATGGCCGGCCGCGTGGTGGACAAGGCATTGCAGATCCTCGGCGGGCGCGGCTATATGCGGGAGAACCCGGTCGAGCGGCTCTATCGCGACGTCCGGGTCGATCGCATCTGGGAAGGCACCTCGGAGATCCAGCGCATGGTGATCGGCGGTCAGATCAAGAAACGCGGGCTCGGGATCTATACCGGCTGGGGCGGCTGATTTGGACGGGTTGAACAGAACCCAGACGATCCCGGCGCCGGAATCCAGCGGCTTCGTCGAAACACCCGAAGGCCGGATCTGGTATCGCAGCAACGGCGACCGCCACACCGACCGGCCGGCGCTGGTCGGCATCCATGGCGGCCCCGGCGTACCGCACGATTACCTTTTGCCGCTGACCGCACTCTCGGGCGAGCGCCGCGTCATCCTCTACGACCAGCTCGATGTCGGCAAATCCGACAAGCCCGGCGATCCCAAGAACTGGACAGTGCCGCGCTTTGTCGCCGAGATCGACGCGCTCAGGAAGGCACTGGGCCTCGAGCGGATCCATCTGTTCGGCAATTCCTGGGGCGGCACCATCGCCGCCGAGTACGCGATCGGCCGCCCGCAGGGCCTGGCCAGCCTTACCCTCTCGGGTCCGCTGCTCTCGACCGCGCGCTGGATCGCCGACAATGACGACTATATCCGCGCGCTCTCGCAGGAGGCGCAGGATGCGCTGGCGCGTTCCGGCGGCCGCGGCGCCGATCACGACCCCAAGGTCGCGATGGCGCTGGCTGAGTACAACCGCCGCCATCTCTGCCGCGCCGATCCCTGGCCGGACTTCCTCGAGCGCGCGATGAACGGCACCAACACCACGGTCTACAACGCGATGTGGGGGCCGACCGAGTTCATTTGTACGGGTACGCTGCAGCGCTACGACTGCACCGGGCGGCTCAGCCACATCCAGGCGCCGACCCTGGTGATTTGCGGCCAGTACGACGAGAGCGCCCCCTCGAGCTGTCACGATTTCAGCAAGATGATCCCCGGCGCGCAGCTCGCGGTGATCCCGGACGCCTCGCACCTGCCCTTCATCGAGCGGCCGGACCCGTTCATGGTGATCCTCAGGACCTTCCTGAAGGAGAGCGAATAGGCGCGCGGGGCTAACCCCGGATGAACGGCACCATGTCGACCGCGCCGTTCCGCTCGGCGACCAGGAGGCGGTTGGGCGGGACCTCGTTCCAGTTGCGGGCGTCGTCTTGGTCGAGCGGTTCCGAGACCACCAGCCACATGATCTCAGATCCCTTCGGCCAGATGCGGGCTGTCCGGTGTGTGGCTGGGCTGCGCCAGCGACGGATCCCAGCCGCCGCCGGTCATGAAGGCGTGGATTTTCTCGGCCCAGGGCCCGATGTGGAAGCCGTTCTCTTCCAGCCAGGCATCGTTGTAGTAGGACCGTTCGTAACGCTGTCCGCTGTCGCAGATCAGCGTGACGATTGAGCCGTGCCGGCCGGCAGCCTTCATCTCGGCGGCCAGTTGCAGCGCGCCCATCAGGTTGGTGCCGGTCGAGCCGCCGACCCGGCGGCCGATCAGGTCGGAGAGCACGCGCATGGCGGCGAAGCTCGCGACATCCGCGACCTTGATCATGCGATCGACCAGTTCCGGAATGAAGGAGGGCTCGACCCGCGGCCGGCCGATGCCTTCGATCCGGGATCCGGCGGTGCCGGTGATGTTGCGGTTGCCGCTGACATAGAAGTCGAAGAAGACCGAGCGTCCGGGGTCGACCACACAGAGCCGGCTCTTGAACTGCTGATAACGGATGAACCGCCCGATCGTCGCCGAGGTGCCGCCGGTGCCGGCGCCGCACACGACCCAGCTCGGGCAGGCATGCTCCTCGCGCGCCATCTGCTGGAACAGGGCCTCGGCGATGTTGTTGTTGCCGCGCCAGTCGGTCGCGCGCTCGGCATAGGTGAACTGGTCGAGATAGTGGCCGCCGGTCTCCGCCGCCAGCCGGGCACTCTCGGCGTAGACGGAACTGGGATCGTCGACCAGATGCGATTGCCCGCCATAGAAGGCGATCTGCGCGATCTTCTCCGGCGAGGTGGTCTTCGGCATGACGGCGACGAAGCGCAGGCCGAGCAGGCGCGCGAAATAGGCCTCCGAGATCGCGGTCGAGCCGGAGGAGGCGTCGATGACGGTGCTGCCCTCGCGGATCCAGCCGTTGCAGAGGCCATAGAGAAAGAGGGAGCGCGCCAGGCGGTGCTTCAGGCTGCCGGTCGGGTGGGTGGACTCATCCTTGAGGTACAGAATCACGCCGCCAAGACCGGGCAATTCCAGCCGCTCGAGATGCGTATCCGCCGAGCGCGTGAAATCCGCCTCGATCTTGCGAATGGCCTGGTCGGTCCAGTCCCGCTCGGACATACCTTCATCCCCTTGCTGCACTCACTTCCCTAATGAACGGGAAGCGAGGGCGCAAGAGGATCGGTATCAGGCGGCGCGCGCCGGCTTGCCGCGCATGAACTCCGCCAGCTGGGTATCGGATGTGGAGATATGGCTCTGCCACCAGCTGGCCAGCAGGTTGAGAAGATCGCTGCCGGCCTGGCCCCGACCGCCGCGATACTCCTCGTGCAGCCGGTTCAGGCGCTTGACGAAACTCTCGTGCTGCTTGCGGTGCTTGTCGAAGTCCGGATAGCTCCGGGTCTGCATCAGAGCCGCTTCGTGATCGAAATGATCCTGCGTATAGCGCATCATGGCGTCGAAGGCCGAGGATATGTCTGCCGCCCCGGCGCCCTGGTTCACCGCGGCATAGAGGTCGTTGATCAGCTTCATGACGCCCTGATGTTCCGCGTCGATCGTGCTGGAAAGCCCGGCCAGCGTGGCGTCCCATTGGACCAGTTGCTGGTCTCCTTCGTCGGCCTGACGCACCCGCTTGAGGAACTTGGCCACATTCTCACGCAGGGTCGAGGTCTGCTGTGACAGCTCGCCGGAGGCGGCACCGATCTCGACGGCGATCGTGGCGCACTGCTCGGCGGTCTGCTGGACGTCGTGGATACTGCGGCTGACAGTGGAACTCCCGGTCGAGGCCTGCTCGACATTGCGGGCGATCTCCTGGGTCGCAGCGCCTTGTTCCTCGATCGCGGCGGAGATCGAGGCGGAGACCTCGTTGACCTGGCGGACCACATCGCCGATCTCCCGGATCGAAACCACGGTGTCGGTGGTGGAAGCCTGTACCTCGCCGATCTGTCGGCTGATTTCCTCAGTGGCCTTGGCAGTCTGGGTCGCTAGGGACTTCACCTCCGTGGCGACGACCGCAAATCCGCGGCCCGCTTCGCCGGCGCGCGCGGCCTCGATGGTCGCATTGAGGGCGAGCAGGTTGGTCTGCTCGGCGATGCTGGTGATCAGGCCGACCACGGTGCCGATCTGGGCCACCGTCTTGGACAAAGTCTCGATCTTGCCTTCCGACGCTTCCGCAACCCGGGCGGCTTGGCGGGCGATCTCGGCGGCATGGGCGACCTGACGGCTGATTTCCTTGATCGACGAGGCGAGCTCCTCGGTGGCGCTGGCGACCGAGGCGACATTGGCGGTCGACTCGTCGGCGGCGCTGGCGACGGCGGCGGACTGCGTCTTGGTCGCCGCGGCGCCGTCATCGATCTCTCCGGCAGTGCGCTTCATCACCGCCTCGGCCTGCGACAGGCTGGCGAGGATGCTCATCACCGTCACCTCGAAATCCTTGATGCCGGTGTCGATATTGGCCTGGCGGCGTTCCTTGTCGAGCTGCTGCTGGCGCTGTTCTTCGGCGAGGCGGTTCGCGGTCACCATGTGATCGCGAAACACCGCGACCGAGCGCGCCATCTCGCCGATTTCGTCGCCGCGATGGGCACCTTCGATCGTAACCGTCGTATCGCCTCCGGCCAGCGCGACCATCACACTGGTCATGCCATGCACCGGCCGGGTGATCCCGCGCACGATGACGGCGACGAAGGCACCGGTGACGACGATCAGGACCAGCGTGATGGCGAGAAGCACATAGAACTGCATGCTGGCGCCCGACATCAACGCCGCGGCGCGCGCGTCCAGGCCACCGACAAGCTGGGCTTCCAACTCGCGCAGCTGGTCGATCTTCCGGGTCTGGGTCTGAAACCAAGCCTCGGCGGTGACGCCCTTCAGATCTCCGGTGGCAAGGCTCTCCAGCGCGATCTTGCGCATGATCTCGATTTCCTTGCTGTCGCGCGAGCCGAGCACCGCATCGAGCTTCGCTTTCTCGTCGTCCGCCGCGGTGACGGCGAAGCTGTGCAGGAAGCCGTCTTCCATGGCGATCATGCGCACGAGCCGTTGATAGACCGGTAGCTCGAACTTGCCCGCACCGAATCCGACATTGCCGGTGGCGCGCTCGATTCCGGTTCGTTCCTTCACCTGCATCAGCGCGCTCAACGAGGCGATGCGATTCATCAGGGTTGCCTCGGTGCTGTAGCGCGACATCGCTTCGACGATGGCGATGAGCGATGCGATGGTGGCGCTGTAGCTGTCCGCCATCTCCTGACCGGAGATCGAAAGACCGGCGACGGATCGGCGGGTGGCGGGCAGGCGCTCGAGCCCGGTTCCCGCCGCGCCGATGCGGTCGGACATACCCTGGCCGAAATCCATGGCCGGAAATGCGGCAATCGCCGCCCGATAGGCGGCAAGGGCGGCGTCCACGGATTGCTGCTGCTGCTTGATCTCGGTTGCGAACTTGGCGCCCTTGGTGCCGAGGAAGCCGGCCGACATGCCGCGCTCCTTCTGCAACTCGTGCACGAGGTCGCCGACCGAGGGCGCGAGGTCGGTCAGGGCCTGCATCATCTGCATCTCACCGGCGGTGCGATGCCGCTCCAGGACCAGCGTGCCCGAAAGGACCAGCAAGGCAACCAACGGAAGGACCAAGGAGAGCGCGATGCGGAAGCCGATCTTCCGGTTTTCAAGCCAGCCAAACATGGATATGCCCCAGAGAGAGTGGATCGTAAGCCGATGAACTATGCCACCTCAGATTGCCGTTTCGGACCATGACTTGGATCAACCGGCGCGATTCAAAGACCGCAAAGGACTAAAAGCCTTTCGGTATGATCGCTTATTTTATTGAGAATACAACTTATTTTAGGACGATCGGCCAGATATGTAAAAGTACCTAGCGATACGCGATGCCCGGTACAGCCGCTTTGGTAGCATATGTGGGGATACCATAAGATCAGCCGGCGGGCTCACCGGATGGAACATTATGCCGCGCTGACGAAGTGGCCGCCGCCGACATCCTGCAACGTGACGTAGCTCGGCTCATAATCCACCGGCCGGAACGGGCTCGGGACTTCGCCTTCCGGGGCTTCGCGGGCCAGATGCCGGCGCGCCGGGTCGGCAATCGGGACCGCGGATAGCAGCTTGCGGGTGTAGGGGTGCCGCGGGTCGCCGAGCACCGATCGGGTCGGGCCCATCTCCACGATCTGGCCGAGATACATGACGGCGACGCGGTGGCTCACCTGTTCCACCACCGCCATGTCGTGCGAAATGAAGAGATAGGCGACGCCGAGTTCGTCCTGCAGCTCCTTCAAGAGCTCCAGGATCTGGGCCTGGATCGACACATCGAGCGCGGAGACGCATTCATCGGCGACGATGATCTGGGGCCCGAGCGTGAGAGCGCGGGCGATGCAGATGCGCTGGCGCTGGCCGCCGGAGAACTCATGCGGATAGCGGCTCATCTGCTCGGTCGTGAGGCCGACGCGATCGAACAGCTTGGCGACCCGGTGCTTGATCTCGGAACCGGAGGCGATGCCGTGGATCACCAGCGGCTCGGCGACCAGCTCGCCGACCGTCATGCGCGGATCGAGCGAGGCCATCGGGTCCTGGAAGATCATCTGCATATGCCGGCGCCAGGCCTTCACATCGCGCGTGCTGCGGCCGAGGGCGGTGCCGCGCAGCTCGACGGCCCCGTGGCTGGGGACCAGCCGGAGCAGCGCCTTGCCGGTGGTGGACTTGCCGCAGCCGGATTCCCCGACCAGTGCCAGGGTCTCGCCGGGCTTCAGGTCGAAGGAGATTTTCTCGACGGCATGCACGCGCTGGGTCACGCGCGGGATCAACCCACCCCCGCGCACGTCGAAGCGCACGATGAGGTCGCGCACATCGAGCAGCGGCACTTCATCGGGCAGCGGCTCCGGCGCGCGCTCGCCGTTGGCGAATTTCGGGACGGCGGCGAGGAGCGCCTTGGTGTAGTCGTGCTCCTGCCGCGCGAAGATGCGGCTGACCGGACCCGTCTCGACGGCGCGGCCGCGGCGCATGATGACGGCGCGGTCGGCGGCTTCGGCGACGACGCCCATGTCATGGGTGATCAGGATGATCGCGGTGCCGGTCTCGCGCTGCAGGTCCTGCATCAGCTTCAGGATCTGGGCCTGGACCGTGACGTCGAGCGCGGTGGTGGGCTCGTCGGCGATCAGGATCTTCGGATGGCAGGACATCGCCATGGCAATCATCACGCGCTGGCGCATGCCGCCGGAGAGCTCGTGCGGGTATTGCTTCAGGCGCCGCTTCGGCTCGGCGATGCGGACCGCGTCCATCATTTCGACCGCGCGCTGCGCCGCAACGGCACGGCTCAGCCCGAGATGACGCATCGGGCCTTCGATCAGCTGGCGCCCGACGGTCAGGATCGGGTTCAGCGAGGTCATCGGCTCCTGGAAGATCATCGCCATCTGGTGGCCGCGGATCTGCGCCATGCGGCGCTCGGGCAGCATGAACAGGTCGGCGCCGTCGAACAGCGCCGTGCCGGCGACGATGCGGCCGCCCGGTTTCGGCAGCAGGCCCATCAGCGAGAGCGCGGTGACGGATTTGCCGGAGCCGGATTCGCCGGCGATGCAGAGCGTCTCGCCGGCGTTGAGGTGGAAGCTCAGGTCCTCGACCACGCGCACCGCGCCGCGCGGCGAGGCGAAGTCGACGCTGAGGCCTTCGACGCGGAGGAGCGGGGTGGCGGGGGTTTTGGCTGCGGCCATCTTTTGCTCCGTCATCCCGCGACTAGGTCGCGGGATCCACGCCTTGGGGCTCGAAGAAAGGAAGGCGCGGATCCCCGAACCAAGTTCGGGGATGACGGCGGTGTTTGTGTCGAGGGCGTTGCGCTGATTTCCGCCACAGCTATTCTAGCACCACCCGCGGGAAATAGAACGAAACCACCCAGTTCGGCATGTCGACGATCTCGCTGATGCGCAGGTCGCCGCAGACCGAGCAGAGCATGTAGGCTTCGACCGGCGCCAGGTTGTGGCGCTTCGAAAGCAGGTCGACCATGCCGCTGACGGCGGCCTTGGCGCCTTCCATCAGGTCGCTGCCGATGCCGGTGGTGACGTCGTAGCCCTTCTCGTCGAGATGGCGGGTGACCGGGCCGGGCGTGCGGAAGCGCGGGTAGGGCAGGTTGGCGTTCTTCACCAGCTCGAGCTTCACGGTGACGTCGAGCTGGCTCTCGATCGCCGTGCCGCAGACCTCGCCGTCACCCTGCGCCGCATGCGTGTCGCCGAGGGAGAAGAGCGCGCCCTTTACCTCGACCGGGAGATAGAGCTCGGAGCCCTTGGCGAGATCGCGGATGTCCAAGTTGCCGCCGACCCGGCGCGGCGGCACGACGGAGTGATGGCCGGGCTCGGCCATGGCGAGGCCGATCGTGCCGGCGAAGGGTTTCAGCGGCACCTTGGCCGGGCCGAACATGGCCGGCGCGAGCGTGTTCGCGTCGTATTTCCAGATGTTGATCGCCGGTTCCTTGAACTGGTCGGCGAGCAGGCCGAAGCCCGGGACGTTTGCCGTCCAACCCCAGCCGCAGGGCTTGAAATCGACCAAGGTCACCTTGATCGCATCGCCCGGCTCCGCGCCATCGATCGCGATCGGGCCGAGTGTCGGATTGACCCTGGAGAAATCGAGATTGGGGACATCCTTGGCGGTCGATTGCGGGGTGATTTGCCCGCCGCCGGAATCCAGGCACTTCAGCTCCAGCGTCTCGCCGGAGCCGACGGTGAGGATCGGCTTCAAGGAATTGTCCCAGCCGAAATGATATTGGTGGTCGTGGATCGTGTGGCGCGTGGACATCGTGGCTCCGGGAATGAAGAAGCGGCGGCCGAAGAGTCTCCGGCCGCCGCGTTTCAGGCTTACTGCGCGTCGGTCGCGTAGACTTCGTCATAGTTGACGGGAATGTGGATCGGGTCGGCGAAGATGCCGTCCGGTCCCGCGACGCGCTTCGAATGGATCACCACGGCCTTCTCGTTGAAGACGGGCGCCCAGGGCGCGTCCTTCATCACGTCGATGAAGATCTTGCCCCATTCCGCGGCGCGGGCATCGGCCTGGGCCGGATCGGTCATGGCATTGGCCTTGTCGGCGCGCGCGTCGAGATCCTTGTTGCAATACCAGGCCCAGTTCCAGCCGCCATCGACCGCGCCGCCGCAGCCGAGAATCGCGGTGTAGAAGTTGCTGGGATCCGGGAAGTCGGCGATCCAGGCCATGCCGCCGGACCAGATCATCGGCGCGCCGTCCTTCTTGCCGCCGGCCGCGATGACGGTGCCCTGGTCGAGCGACTTCAGGTTCGCCTTGATGCCGATCTTGCCGAGATCCTGCTGGATCGCCTGGGCGATGCGCGGGTTCGGGTCCACGTTCATGACATAGAGATCGGTCTCGAAGCCGCTCCCCACGCCGGCTTTCTCCAGCAGCTTCTTCGCCTCGTCCGGATTGTAGGCATAGCCGGTGTAGCTCTTGTCGTAGCCGGGCATCGCCGGAGGCAGCGGCTGGTTGGCCGGCACCGCGCGGTTGTTGATCAGCTTCACGATCGCGTCCTTGTCGATCGCCATGTTGACCGCCTGGCGCACCTCGACCTTGTCGAAGGGCGCGATGTTGACGTTCATCGAGACGTAGCCGGTCTGCAGCTGATCGGTGATGGTCACCAGGTCCTTGGTTGCCGGATCCTGCAGGACCTCGGCATATTTCGCGGGCGGGATGCCGTCGCCGGCGATGTCGATCTCGCCCTTCTGCAGCCGCAGCAGGGCCACCACCGGCTCCTGGCCGATCTCGAAGGTGATCTTGTCGAGATGCGGCAGGCCCTGGCGGAAGTAATCCTTGTTGCGCTCGAACACGATCTTCTGGCCGCTGGTCCACTCGGCCACCTTGAAGGCGCCGGTCCCGACCGGATGCTTGCCGAAATCAGCGCCGGACTTTTCGACCTCTTCCTTCGGCACGACGAAGGAGAAGTTGAGCGCCATCAGATGCAGCATGGTGGAATCGGGATGGGAGAGCTCGATCTTCACCGTGTAATCGTCCGGCGTGGTGATGCCGGAAAGCTCGGTCGCCTTCTTGGCCTGGAAGTCCTCGAAGCCCTTGATCGCGCCGTAATAGCCGGCGCCGGGGCTGGCGGTGTCGGGATTGCAGGTGCGCTCCAGCGAGTACTTCACGTCGGCCGCCTTCATCTCGCGGCCGTTGTGGAATTTGACGCCATGGCGGAGCTTGAAGGTGTAGGCGAGGCCGTCCGGGGCCACTTCATAGCTCTCGGCCAGATCGGGAATGATCTCGGTGGTGCCGGGCTTGTAGTCCAGCAGGCCGTCGAACACGCTCTTGATCATCGACCAGTTCTTCCAGTCGTAGCCGATCGCCGGATCGAGGGTCGAGATGTCGTCCTTGAAGGTGACGGTCATGGCGCCGCCCTGCTTGATCGCGCCGGCGGTCGGCTGGGCGGCGGCTTCCTGCGTCGTCGCGGCCGGGGCCGGTTCGGCCGGAGCCTGAGCAGCGGGCGCCGGGGCAGGTTCGGCCGGCGCCGCCGGCTGTGCCGGCGCGGTCTGGCTCTGCTCGCTCGCGGCCTGCTCTTCCTTCTTCTCGCCGCAGGCGCCGAGCGCCAGCAAGGCGGCGATCGAAACGGAGATCATCAACCGGTTCATCATCATATCCCTCTCTGTCTTGTCTTCTTGGTTGCTTGCTATTTGAGCTTGATTCGGGGGTCGATCAGCGGCGCCACGAGGTCGGCCAGCAGATTGCCCAGCACGATGGCACAGGCGGCCACCAAGGTCACCCCCATGATAATGGGTATGTCGATGGTCTGGATCGCCTGCCAGGTCAGCTGGCCGATTCCGGGCCAGCCGAACACCGATTCCACCACCACGATGCCGCTCATGAAATAGCCGATGTCGAGACCGATCATGGCGATGATCGGCAGCAGCCCGTTCGGCAGAACATGCACCAGCACGATACGCGTCCGGCTCAGGCCCTTGGCCCGGGCGGTCCGCACGAAATCCTGGCGCAGCACCTCGATCGTGCTGGAGCGCATCATGCGCGCATACCACCCGCCGCCCAACAGGCCCAGGGCCACGGAAGGCAGGACCAGGTGGCTGAACGTGCCGTAGCCGCTCAGCGGAAACCAGCCCAGCCAGTTGCTGAACACGTAGAGCAGCGTGTAGGCGACCAGGAATTGCGGCGTCGAGACGAAGAACAGCGCGCCGATCATCACGCCTTGGTCGGCGGCGGTGTTGCGCCGGAAGGCCGCGACCGATCCGGCGGTCAGACCGATCAGCAGTTCGCAGAAGATCGCGCCCAGCATCAGCAGCAGGGTCGCCGGCAGGCGCGACGCGATGAGAAACGAGACATCGGTGCGCTGGACATAGGAACGCCCGAGATCGCCTTCGATGAGACCAGTCGCATAGCGCAGGTACTGCTGTGGCAGCGGAAGGTCGAGGCCGAATTGATGCCGCACCTGCTCGACCTGGGCGGCGCTCGCGGTGCGTCCGGCGATTTGGCGCGCCGGGTCCGCCGGCAAGGCGTGGGTGATCAGGAAGGTGATGACGCTGACGCCGATCAGGGTCAGCAGCATCTGCACCAGGCGGCGAAGGACATAGCCCGGCATCAGTGCCGCCCCCGCAAGGTAGGATCGAGAATGTCGCGGAGCGCGTCGCCGATCAGGTTGAAGGAGAGGGCGAGGAGCGCGATGCAGCCGCTCGGGAAGAACACCAGCCAGGGGGCGACTTCGAAATAGGTCTGGTTCTCGTTGACCATGTTGCCCCAGCTCGGGGTCGGCGGCTGCACCCCGATGCCGAGGAAGGAGAGCGTCGCCTCGGTGAGCGAGGTGGTGGCGATGCCGAGCGTCGCATAGACCGTGATCGTCGGCACCAGATGCGGCAGCAGATGCCGGAACAGGATCCGCGGCGCCCCGGCGCCGAGGCTGCGCTCGGCGGTGATGAACTCGCGCTCGGAGAGCGAGATGGTCTCGGTGTAGGTGACCCGGGCGACCTGGACCCAGTTCACCATGGCGATCACGATGACCACGATCCAGAGGCTCGGGTTGAACATCGCGGCCAGCAGGATCGCCAGCAGCAAGGCGGGGAAGGCGGTCATCAGGTCGGTGAAGCGCATCAGCGCGCTGCCGCCCGGGCCGCGCAGATAGCCGGCGGTGACGCCGACCAGCGTGCCGATCGCGACGGCAATCGTGTTGGCGATGATGGCGACGATCAAGGTCGCCTGCGCGCCGAAGATCAGGCGGGAAAGCAGGTCGCGGCCGAGCGTATCGGTGCCGAGCCAGTACTTGGCGCTCGGCGGCAGCGGACTGCCGAAATCGGTCAGCCCGTCCTTATGCATCTCATCGAAGGGGTAGGGCGCGATCCAGGGTGCAAACAGCGCCAGGATCACGAAGGCAAGAATGACGATCAGGCCGAGCAGAGCCAGCTTGCGCTGGAAGAGCGCCTTGAGGACCGCCATTGCCGAACAGTTCCGCTGTCACGAAAACGCCGCAGCATAGGCTGCGGCGTGACGCGGTCAACTCGCTAGAAAAGGCTAGGCGCGGGGGCGGCGCTCCGTCGTCTGCAACGCGCGGCGCTGCTCGCGGGCGAAGAATTCCGGCGTGTGGTCGCCGAACGGGCCGCCATGCTGCTCGCCGTGATGCTCGGCATGCGCCTGGGCCCGGCGTTCATGCCGGTTGTTTTCATGGCGATGGTTTTCGTGGCGGGTGCTGGGCAGCCCGTCCGAGGTCACCGGGCCGATGACCACCGGCGCGATCGCGTGATCCGCGACCTCGTTGGCGATCTCCGGCAGGGCTGTCGCCGCGGCCAGCTGCTCCTTGCGATGCATTTCGGCAGCAGGATGGGGAATGGCGGCGTCGATCGCATCGACCCGCACTTCCGGCTGTTGCTCGCGGCTTCGGCCGCGGCCACCCGAGCGGCTGCGCCCGCCGCGTTCGCCGCCCGACCGTTCGCCCGCCTGGCGTTCACCGGACTGGCGTTCACCGGACTGGCGAGTCCGACCGCCGCCGCCGCGACCGCGCCCACGGCGCG
Source organism: Dongia sedimenti (assembly GCA_030715195.1). Lineage (GTDB taxonomy): Bacteria > Pseudomonadota > Alphaproteobacteria > Dongiales > Dongiaceae > Dongia > Dongia sedimenti. The sequence continues at coordinate 3,307 of JAUYVI010000008.1, read as the reverse complement.
GCGCTTCGTCGGAGAGCTCCTGGGTGTTGATGCCTTCGATATGCACGCGCGGGATTTCCTTGCCGATCAGCTTCTCGATCGCCTGCACCGCCTTGCCGTCTTCCGGCATGGCGAAGGTGAAGGCGCGGCCTTCCTTGCCGGCGCGGCCGGTGCGGCCGATCCGGTGGACGTAATCCTCGGCGTGATGCGGGGTGTCGAAATTGAAGACGTGGCTGAGGCCCTTGATGTCGATGCCGCGCGCGGCGACATCGCTGCAGACCATCAGGGCGACTTCGTTGTTCTTGAACTTCTCAAGGGTCTCGGTGCGCTTGGACTGCGGCATGTCGCCGTGCAGCTGCGCGGCGTTGAAGCCGTGCTTCGAAAGCGAGCGATAGAGGATATCGACGTCCTTCTTGCGATTGCAGAAGATCAGCGCGTTGGTCACGTCTTCCGACTTGATCAGGCGGCGCAAGGCTTCACGCTTGTCCAGCTCATCGACCACGACCAGGCCCTGGGTGACCGTGGTGGCGGTCGTAGCCGGCGCGGAGACGGTGATCTCCTTCGGGTTCATCAGGAAGGCGTCGGCCAGGCGCTTCACTTCCGGCGCCATGGTGGCGGAGAAGAGCAGGGTCTGGCGGATCTTCGGCAGCAGGCTGACGATGCGCTCGACATCGGGGATGAAGCCCATGTCCAGCATGCGATCGGCCTCGTCGATGACCAGCGTCTTCACGTCGTTCATCAGGATCTTGCCGCGCTCGAACAGATCGATCAGGCGGCCCGGCGTGGCGATCAGCACGTCAACGCCGCGATCGAGCTTGCGCTCCTGGTCGGTGAAGCTCTCGCCGCCGATCAGCAGCGCCATCGAGAGCTCGCAATTCTTGCCGTACTTCTCGAAGTTCTCGGAGACCTGCGCCGCGAGCTCGCGGGTCGGCTCGAGGATCAGCGAGCGCGGCATGCGCGCTTTCGCGCGGCCGTGATTGAGAATGTCGATCATCGGCAAGACGAAGGCAGCGGTCTTGCCGGTGCCGGTCTGTGCACAGCCGAGCACGTCGCGTCCCATGAGGACCGTCGGGATGGCCTGAGCTTGGATCGGGGTTGGGGTCTCGTAGCCGGAATCGGCGATTGCGCTCAGGAGTTCGGGGCTAAGCCCCAGATCTGCGAATTTCATGTTGTCCGAAGCGGGCTGTTGCAAAGGCTTTGGAAGCGACCGATGCCCGCGAATCTTGGCGCTTAAGCCGCCGGAAATATAAGAAAAATCGCGGTTTTGTCAATGTGACACGGGTTCGCTAAGGTCGCAGGGCTGGAATGCAAGGCGGGTGTCACGATGCTGCTCGAACGCGCGAAGTCGCTGTTATTGCTGGTCGATATGCAGGAACGGCTGGTCCCGGTCATGGCCGATGCCGCCGATTTGACCGCGCGATGCGGGATTCTCCTGAGGGCGGCATACGAGCTCGGCGTCCCGATCCTGGCCTCGGAACAGTATCCGAAGGGGTTGGGCGCCACGATTCCCAGCCTGGCCGCGTTCGCCACGCGGCGGCTGGAAAAGATGGAATTCTCGGCTTACGCGAACAATGCCATAAAAGATGAACTGACGCGTGCCGGACAGAAGCAGATCATCCTGGCCGGGATCGAGGCCCATGTCTGCGTGCTGCAGACCGGCCTGGAGCTGGTCGCGGCGGGATTTCAGGTCTTCGTCGTCGCGGATGCCGTCGCCTCGCGCCGCCCGGAGAGCCGCGAAGTGGCGCTGCACCGCGTCGCCCGTGCCGGCGCGACGCTGATCACCGCCGAGATGGCGCTGTTCGAATGGCTCCGGAGCGCGAGCGCTCCCGAGTTTCGCGCGATCAGCCAACTGATCCGCTAGCTAGCAGTTCGGGAAGAAGCAGGGCGGGTCCCGGTTGGGGTCGGTCCGCGGGAAGAGCTGGACCGTGACCTGGCGGAGGAAGCTCTCGAAGCGGGGGTCGCTCGGGCCTTTGACGCCGTCCACCGAGCCGACGAGGTAGGTGGTGGCCGCGCCGCCGCCGCGGCAGAGCGCCGCCACCACCGAGATCGTGTCGGACATCGTGTTGCTGCCGCCCATGCTGCAGGCCGAATGGCGGTCCGCCGCGGTCGGCCCGAAGGCGATGTGCACGCGGACTCCTTGGCCGGTTTCGGCCTTGGCGCCAGGCGGTTGGATGGCGTTGTTGACCGCGCGCTGCAGGTCGGCCTGCGGGATGCCGAAGGGATTGCCGGAAACTTCGGCGAAGAGCGGGCCGGTATAGGGGATGTGCGCCAGCGATGTCGGGTCGTAGCTGGAGTCGATATGCACGTAGTTGATCGTGCCGGCCGAGCAACCGGCGACAAAAGCGAGCGCGGAGAGCGTTGCAATGAGGCGGCGAGCCGCCGAAAGCGGGGACATCGTAGAAGCTCCTTGAAAGGCTTGAAGTGGGCACCGGCGATCCTCTAAGCCAATGCCTTCGATCAAGCCGCGATCCTCTGCCCCACAGAACAGCGCGAAGTCTTTCGCATGACCGTTCACCTTGTCAAATTGTGCGTCGGCATCGAGAGCGTCGACGATCTGGTCGCCTGGTACGCCAGCGAGGACTGCAAGAAAGCCAGGAAGCGCAAGGGTCTCAGAAGTCCCGACGAGCATGCGCACTGGACGCGGATGAAGCCAAAGCGGGCCGAAGAGGTGCTCGATGACGGCTCACTCTATTGGGTGATTCGCGGTCGAATCTGCGTGCGGCACCCGATCCTGCGGCTCGACGATGTCAAAGACGAGAAGGGCAATGCCTATTGCGCCATCGTCTACGAGCCCAAGGTGATTCTGACCGAGACGCGGCCGCGCCGCGCCTTCCAGGGCTGGCGCTATCTCGAGGAAGAGGATGCGCCGCCGGATCTCGCCGATCAGCGCGCTGCGTTGCGCGCCGCACGGGCCGAAGCGGATCTGCCGGCGAAGATGGTCGCCGAGTTGAAGGCGCTCGGCCTGCTTTAGGCGCAGTTCGGCGCGGTTTTCCGCGCATGCATTTGCGTCAGTCTGATATGCGTTCGGTGCGATTTCTTTTCTGCTTTACATCCCGGAACGACTCGCCTAAAAACCGCGCCACCCGAGCAGGGCGCCTTGCAAAAGGCGAAACGCGAAGGGGATCGGCGGTGCGTCTCGGCGCAACCTTTCGGTTGAGGCTGAGGCGCTTGTATCGCCTCTCGAAAATATCTATAGTTGGGGTTTCGCCTGGGGCCGAATCGGTCCGGGTGTTTCCTGCGGTTCGCCGCGCGCTGTTTGACATTGTAATAAAGACGAGAAGGGATACGCGGGCGGCGGGTCTTGGGTCATGGCTTCGGCTATGGGTCT
>JAUYVI010000007.1:497517-500285 GCA_030715195.1 Dongia sedimenti | reverse complement strand
CTTGCCGTGATCAACGTGACCGATCGTGCCAACATTGCAATGCGGCTTGTTCCGCTCAAACTTAGCTTTCGCCATCTGCCTGCTCCGTCTTCCTAGCCGCTAACCGTTACGCCATCTTGGCGCGGACTTCGTCCGCAACCGCCTGCGGCACTTGCTCATAGTGGTCGAAATGCATCGTGTACTGCGCGCGGCCCTGGCTCATGGACCGCAGGTTGTTCACGTAGCCGAACATGTTGGCGAGCGGCACCATGGCGCTGACCACCTGGGCGTTGCCCCGGCTGTCCATGCCCTGGACCTGGCCGCGCCGGCTGTTCAGATCGCCGATCACGTCGCCGAGATACTCTTCCGGAGTCACGACCTCGACCTTCATCATCGGCTCCAAGAGCTTCGGGCCGGCCTTCGGAATGCCTTCGCGGAAGCACGCCCGCGAGGCGATGTCGAAGGTCATGACGTTCGAGTCAACGTCGTGGTACTGGCCGTCGATCAGGGTCGCCTTGAAGTCGATCATCGGGAAGCCGGCGATCACGCCGGATTCCTTGGCGAGCTTCAGGCCCTTCTCCACGCCCGGGATGTATTCCTTCGGCACGGTGCCGCCGACCACGTCGTTCTCGAACACGAAGCCGCTGCCCGGAGCCAGCGGCTCGAAGCGGATCTTCACCTTCGCGAACTGGCCCGAACCGCCGGTCTGCTTCTTGTGGGTGTAGTCGTGCTCGATGGTCTTGGTGATGGTCTCGCGGTACGCCACCTGCGGCGCGCCGACATTGGCCTCGACCTTGAACTCGCGCTTCATGCGATCGACGATGATCTCGAGATGAAGCTCGCCCATGCCCTTGATGATGGTCTGGCCGCTCTCGTGATCGACCGAGACGCGGAACGACGGATCTTCCTGGGCCAGACGGTGCAGGGCGACGCCCATCTTCTCCTGGTCGGACTTCGACTTCGGCTCGACCGCGACCTCGATGACCGGATCCGGGAACTCCATGCGCTCCAGCACGATCGGATGCGCGGGGTCGCAGAGCGTGTCGCCGGTGGTGGTGGCCTTCAGGCCCGCGAGCGCCACGATGTCGCCGGCGCGGGCTTCCTTGATGTCTTCGCGGGAGTTGGCGTGCATGGCGAGCATGCGGCCGACCCGCTCCTTGTCGCCCTTCACCGTGTTCATCACCTGGGTCGCGGTGGTGAGCACGCCGGAATAGACCCGGACGAAGGTCAGCGAACCGACGAAGGGATCCGTCATGATCTTGAACGCGAGACCCGAGAACGGCTCGTCGTCGGAGCTCTTGCGGGTCAGCTCCTTGTCGCCGTCCACTTCCAGGCCCTTCATGTCGGGCACGTCCAGCGGCGACGGCAGATAGTCGATCACGGCGTCCAGCATCGGCTGCACGCCCTTGTTCTTGAAGGCGGAGCCGCAGAGAACCGGAACAAAGGTCCCGGCGATGGTGCCCTTGCGGATCAGCTTCTTCAGCGTGTCGATGTCGGGCTGCTTGCCCTCGAGATAGGCTTCCATCGCCTTGTCGTCGAGCTCGACGGCCATCTCGACCAGGGTGTGGTGGTATTCCTCGGCGCGCTCTTTCATGTCGTCGGGAATCTCGCCGACCACGAACTCGGCGCCCAGGGACTCGTCCTTCCAGATCAGGCTCTTCATCTGCACCAGATCGACCAGGCCGACGAAATCACTTTCGACGCCGATCGGCAGATGCAGGACCATCGGCTTCGCGCCCAGGCGGTCGATGATCATCTCGACGCAACGATCGAAGTTGGCGCCGATGCGGTCCATCTTGTTGACGAAGCAGATGCGCGGCACGCCGTACTTGTCGGCCTGGCGCCACACGGTCTCGGACTGCGGCTCCACGCCGGCGACCGAGTCGAACACCGTCACCGCGCCGTCGAGCACGCGCAAGCTGCGCTCGACTTCGATGGTGAAGTCGACGTGGCCCGGGGTGTCGATGATGTTGATGCGGTGATCGTGCCAGAAACAGGTCGTCGCGGCCGAGGTGATGGTGATGCCGCGCTCTTGCTCCTGCTCCATCCAGTCCATGGTGGCGGTGCCCTCGTGGACTTCGCCGATCTTATAGGACTTGCCGGTGTAATAGAGGATCCGCTCCGTGGTCGTGGTCTTGCCGGCATCGATATGGGCCATGATGCCGATGTTGCGGTAGCGGTCGAGGGGAGTGGTGCGCGCCATGATCTATTCCTAGGCCGCCGTTACCAGCGGTAGTGGGAGAAGGCCTTGTTGGCCTCCGCCATGCGATGGGTGTCTTCGCGCTTTTTCACCGAGGCGCCGCGGTTGTTGGCGGCATCCAGCAGCTCGGCGGCGAGGCGATCGGTCATGGTCTGCTCGGAACGGCCGCGGGCGGTGGCGATGATCCAACGGATCGCCAGGGCCTGGGCACGATCGGGGCGGACTTCGACCGGCACCTGATAGGTCGCACCGCCGACGCGGCGGGAGCGGACTTCGAGGTGCGGCTTCACGTTGGTCAGCGCCTCGTGGAACATCTTCACGGGGTCGCCCTTGGCCTTCTTCTCGACCTGGGTCATGGCGCCGTAGACGATGCCTTCGGCGGCCGACTTCTTGCCCTGGTACATCAGGCAGTTCATGAACTTGGTGAGGACGATGTCACCATATTTGGCGTCCGGCAGGACTTCGCGCTTCTCGGCGGCGTGACGACGGGACATATCGCGTTCTCCTTACTTCGGCCGCTTGGCGCCGTACTTCGAACGGCGCTGCTTGCGGTCTTTGACGCCCTGGGTATCGAGCGTGCCGCGGATGA
>JAUYVI010000007.1:0-497308 GCA_030715195.1 Dongia sedimenti | reverse complement strand
TTCGCCTGGAGAGCTGGCACCTTGTTGCGCGTAACCAGCGGCGCGCGCGGCTTACGGATCAACTGGTTGATCGTCGGCATTCTAAGTCCTCACCTCTGCGCGTCCGGACCGTGTCCATCAGGCGCTTTTGCAAACAGCGATACGCGAAACGACCCCATCGAGGTTCGGCCCTATCGGGTCACGGCCTCGACGCGGTCTCTTTGTATGCCCGCCCTCAAATCGAGAGAGCTATGTAATTTCAATGCTTTGTAGGGGGGAGCATCGTCTAGTTCGTTGCGTCCCGAAGGACGATTGGAACTACCACCTGCCCCCTCAAAGGCGCGCGGAATATATTGATTCGATCCAGGGGCGTCAAGGAAAAGCGCAGAGGTTAATTTGCAAGATTAATCAGGGGCTTAATCCGAGTCTTGCGAATCTGTACCCCCAGCCATTCCAGTACTCGGATCCCGGAGCCGAGCTCGCAGAACCGCCGATCCTGCCTGCGGGATGTGAGGTTGCGATTATAGTTAAACTTGTCCCAAGAGGAAGCGGGTCATAGCCTCGATTCCGCGCAGGTCTGGCTGGGTGAGGTTGGTCGTGAGGCTTTGGGGCGTTCTCTCCTTACTGTTTTGCCTGCTGGCTTGGGGTCATCCGGCGGCGGCGGAGCCGCGCTACGCCCTGGTGATCGGCAACGGCAATTACGGGTCGAGCTTCAGCAAGCTTCCGAATCCCCCCAATGACGCGCGCCTGGTCTCCAAGGCCCTGAAAAGTGCCGGCTTCGAGGTCATGACCGTGCTCGACGCCGATCAGAAGCAGATGAAACGGGCGTTTTCCGATTTCGGCAACAAGCTCAGCGCGGCCGGCGCCGATGCGGTCGGCCTCTTCTATTATGCCGGGCATGGGGTCCAGGTGGACGGTGCCAACTACCTTATTCCGACCGGCGCCAGCATTGAGACCGCCGCCGACGTCGATATGGAGGCGGTGAACGCAGACTGGGTGCTCCAGCAGATGGAGTTCGCCGGAAACCGCATGAACATCATCATCCTCGACGCCTGCCGCAACAACCCGCTGCCGGCCGGCAAACGCTCGGCCGACAAGGGCCTGGCGCGCATGGATGCGCCGAAGGGCAGCTTCCTCGCCTATTCCACGGCGCCAGGCGCCACCGCGGTCGACGGCAAGGGCACGAACAGCCCCTATTCCGCCGCCCTGGCCAAGGCGATCGAGAACGATCGCGTGCCCCTGGAGCAGCTGTTCCGCCAGGTCCGCGTCGATGTCATGGCCGCGACCGGCGAGGATCAGGTGCCGTGGGACGCCTCGTCCCTGACCGGCGAGTTCTACTTCAAGCGGCCGGACGGTTCCGCGCCGGCTCAGCAGACCGCGGCTGCACCGGCGCCCGCGACCCAGCCGGCAGCGCAAGGCGGCAGCACCAGCCGCACGCCGGAACCGGCCATGGCGCCGGGCAAGGCGTTCCGCGACTGCCCGGATTGCCCCGAACTGGTCTCGATCCCGGCCGGCAGCTTCACTATGGGTTCCCCCGCCAACGACGAAGCCGGGCGGGCTGCCGAGAAGCCGCAGTTGAAAGTGACGATAGCCAAGCCGTTCGCCTTGATGGCGACCGAGGTCACCCGCGATCAGTTCGCCGCCTTTATCAAGGACACCCAGCGCGCCCCGGAGAAGGGCTGCTATCTCCCGGACGGCGGCGACGGCAAGTACGACGACAACGCCGACTTCCTGCATCCGGGCATCAAGCAGGAGGGCAACCATCCCGTGGTCTGCGTCAGCTGGTCCGATGCGCACGACTATGCCGAATGGCTCAGCGGCAAGACGGGCAAGCATTATCGCCTGCCAACCGAAGCCGAGCGCGACTATGCCGCACGCGGCGCGAAGAAGACCACGTGGATCTGGGGCGAGGACTCGGCCTCGGTCAACGGCTGCAAGATTGCGAACGTTTTCGACAAGGCCGGAAAAGCCAAATACCCGATCAACGATGATCTCCTGCCCTGCAGTGATAGTTTCGCCGAGACCGGCCCAGTCGATGCCTTTCCCGCCAACGGGTTCGGCCTCAAGGGAATGATCGGCAATGTGTGGGAATGGGTCGAGGATTGCTCTCACGAAACCTATCAGGGCGCCCCGACCGACGGCAGCGCCTGGGAGGAGGACAGCTGCGCGAAGCGCGTCCTGCGCGGCAGTTCCTATATCGACAACGTCTGGGACAGCCGCTTCGCCAGCCGCGACATGATGGCGGCCGGCGACCGCAACACCAATGTCGGATTCCGCCTGGCGCGCGATCTCTGAGATCGAACGCCAGCTCTTTCCATCGCGTCGCACGCTCTGCTATGCACGCGGGGGCATAGCATGGAATCAGGCGCATGAGTTACGGCCTCTATATCGGCAAGAACCTGACCGCGGATGGTATTGCCTATCTCGCGGGCTATGGCGACGAGCCTTCCAGCCATTGGCTGGAGATCGAGCCGCGCCGGCACCACGGTCCGGGTGAGATGATCACCGTCGGCGTGACGCCCTCGGCCGACCTGCCGGGCCTGCTGTTGCAAATTCCGCAAGTGGATGAGACGGCGCGCCATATCCGCGTCAGCTACAGCTATTACAAGGGCGTGCCGGCACCGCTGACCAACGGCGGCTTGAACGAATACGGTGTCGCCGTGCGCGACATCTGGTCGACCTCGCGCGCCGAGCTGATCGCGATGACGCCGCCGACCCAGACCGGCCCGAATTACAGCGACCTCGCGCGCCTCGTTCTGGAACGTGCGCGCACCGCCCGCGAGGGCGTCGAACTCATAGCTTCGATGATCGCCGAGCACGGCTATTCGGATTACGGCGGCAATTCCCACCTGATCGCCGATCCGGACGAGGCCTGGGTGGTGATCGAATGCTCCGGCGGCCGGAAGCTCTGGGCCGCCGAACGGCTCGGCGCCGACAGCATCCGTGCCTCGCGCCCCGGCTTCATCGGCGTGATCCCAATCGAGACGCCCGACCATCCCGATTTTCTGTATGCGCCCAACCTCGTCTCCTTCGCTCGCGCGCAAGGCTGGCACGCCGACGGCGCGCCGTTCGACTTCAACAAGATCTATGGCGACGGCAAGGGCCGCTGGGCCGGGGTGCGATGGATCGAGGCCGAGATGCAGGCGCGGGCCGCACGGCCGGAGAAGATCGGCCTCGCCGACATCATGTGGGCGGTCCGCACCGAGAAGCTGACCGGCGACACCGCAGGCTACGGCCAGGTCGTGCCGCTGCATCACCCGCGCCACGACGCGCTGCGATATCTCTGGCATACCCAGGTCGGCGCGGTGGCGGCGCCGTTCGCGCCGGTCTTCATGGGCATGCGCGAAGTCCCCGAGGAATTTCGCCAGCACCGCTATCTCACTTCCGGCGAAGCCTCGCGTTTCATGGACCTCCGCCATGCGCGCAGCGGTCGGCCTGATTCTCTGTCCCCGATCCCGCAGAGTATCGAAGCGACGCGTTCAGCCGCGCAGGTCTTCAAGCGACTGCTCTATCTCGTGTTTCAGAACCAGGCTGCGTTCCTTCCCGAAGTCACCGCAACCTGGGTCGCGATCGAACGGCGCCTGGCGCAAGCCCAGCCCTTGGTGATCCGCACCGCCGAGACCTTGATCGATGCCGACGAGAGCGATCTTGCCCGCGACTATCTGACCTACTATGGCCGCACCGAGCTGTTGAGCGCGCTGGCTTTGGGCGAATCACTGGCGGAGAGCATCGAAGCCCGGACCCGCGCGCTCTACGGCATTCCGTCGCAGGGCGAGCCGCTGTCGCCGGAGCAGATCTGGTAGTCGTAACTTTCAGCCTCTTGCCTCGATCGCCGGCGAAGGTTTGTTGCGTCGGATACAACCCGGCATAGCGAAAATATCCCGCCACATAAGCTTATGTAAGCTCACGTGAATTTGGTTTTCGGCGCATTCTCGCAATGCATGACCAGCATGCGCAGCCGTGCGCTTGCATTTCACGCATACGGGGTTCATTTCACGGCCCGAGCTTGAGTGGCGCGCATCCAGATCCGGTCGCGCCCGTTTCGTTTTCAACCATCAACCGTTCAGCGCCAGTGGGCTGTTTGCCGTGGGGGCAGCTGCGCCGCAGGAAAGCCAGTCATGCCGAGCGTATCCTTCAGCCATCGCGAGCCCGCAGCGGGCACCGACCGCGCGCGCGTTTCCGATGGAGAGATCTTCGTCGATCCGGTGGCGCGGCGCGAGATCGAAGCCGGCCATGAGCCGCTCTGGGGCCAGTTCCTGCGCACCTGGGAATCGCTCGCGGCGGCCAAGGGCCGCTATCCGGCGCGTGCCGAGATCGATCCGACGGCGCTCGGTGTCAGACTCTTGCCGAACGTGTTTCTGGTGGATGTCGTCCCGACGCCGGGCCGGACGGCGCCGCGGTTCCGCTTCCGCCTGCTCGGCCAGGCCATCATCGACCGCGAGCCGACGCGTTCCGGCGATTATCTCGACCAGATCGGCGTGACGGCGGATACGACGGCGCTCGAGCAGCACTACGCGGCTTGCCTCGACGGCAAGGTCTGGATTCGCGATGCAAGCCTTGCCTGGAACGACCCGCGCGGCGGCTATCTGCGCTACCGCGTGATGATGCTGCCGCTCTCCGATGACGGCGTGACCGTCAGCCACCTCATCGGCCTGGCGCTCTACGAGTTCTGATCAGCGCTTCCGTGCCCGCAAGCCGCCCATCAGCAGCCAGAACGCGATCGCCATGTTGAGCAGGTTCCAGGCGATGCCGTTCAGGAACGCGGCGCTGTAGGATCCGGTCCAGTCGAAGATCGCGCCGGACATCCAGCCGCCGATCGCCATCCCGATCACGGTCGACATCAAGACCAGACTGACCCGCACCCCGGCCTGCCGCGCCGGGAAGTATTGCCGCACGATCAGCGCGTAGCTCGGCACGATTCCGCCTTGCGAGAGGCCGAACAGCGCCGACACGACGTAGAGCGAAGTCAGCCCGTTGAACGGGATGTAGAAGAGCAGCGTCAGGCATTGCAATGCCGAGCCGAGGATCAGGGTGCCCACGCCGCCGATCCGGTCGGCGATCAGGCCCGAGCCCAGGCGGCTGATCACCCCCATCCCCAGCATCAGCGACAGCATCTCGGTGCCGCGCGCCGGCCCGTAACCGAGATCGCTGCAATAAGCGACGATATGCACCTGCGGCATCGACATGGCGACGCAGCAGGCGATACCGGCCAGCATCAGCAGCGGCTGCAGGAATCGCGGCGCCGGCAGGAGCTCGTGCGCGCCGGTGCCGTTGCCGCCGTTTACCGGATGATGCTCGGGGACCGAAGGACGCCGCCGCAGGAACAGCGCCAGCGGCAGCATGGTGACGATGCACAGGATGCCGATATAGAAATAAGCTTCGCGCCAGCCGTAGTTCGAGATCGCATATTCCAGGGCGCGCGGCCAGATCGTGCCGGCGAGATAGTTGCCGCTGGCGACGATCGCAACCGCGAGGCCGCGCTGGCGCTGGAACCAATGGGTGGTGTCGGCGACCAGCGGCCCGAACGTGGCGCTGCTGCCCAGCATGCCGATCAGCACGGCCTGGACCAGGATGAACTGCCAGTAGCTGTTGCTGTAGGCGCCGGCGATGAAACCCAATCCCAGCGTCACCGCGCCGATCAGCAGCGGCGGCAGGATGCCGAACCGGTCGGCCATCCGACCCAGGGTGACGCCGCCGATCGCGAAGCCGACCATGGTCGCGGTATAGGGCAGCGAGGCGCCGCCGCGCCCGACGTTGAACTCGGCCTCGATGGTCGGCAGCACCACGACCGGCGCCCAGAGCCCGATCCCGCCCACCGTCGCGAGACCGAGCGATGCCGCGACCCGGCCCCAGGCATAGAGACTGTCCGGAAGCGGCTGCGCGTCCGGCATGCGATGGGCTGACATTGTTCCGCTGTTCCCCTGGGGCTTCTTCGGCGCGATTCTTGCCGGCGATTGTCGGCGACAATGCCGGCGTCTTGCTATGATATTTCGTCAGGTGAGCAACCGCGCCGGTGGCGGGTCTGCCGGATTGTGAGGGTACAATGGGAAACAGCATGCCTGAGGCTGCCGTCAGCGAACGCGCTCGCAAGCTCTACAGCGAAGCCCTGGTCTGGGACGACCATTCCGGCTTCGATCCGGACAGCAAGCCCGACCTCGACAACCTGCAGCTCTGGTCGAAGTCCGGCGTCCATTATCTTTCGGTCAATGTCGGCTACGACGTGATCGATTGGACCGCGAGCCTGCGCAACCTGGCCGCGTTCCGCACCTGGCTGCAGCAGCGCCCCGACCTCTACACGCTGGTTCGCACCACCGACGACATCCTGCGCGCGAAATCGCAAGGCCGGCTCGCCATCGCCTTCGATCTCGAGGGGATGAACGCGCTCAACGGTGATCCCAACATGGTGAACGTCTATTACGAGCTCGGCGTCCGCCAGATGCTGTTCGCCTACAACCTCAACAACCGCATGGGCGGCGGTTGCCATGATGCCGATACCGGGTTGACCGATCTCGGCCGGGCGGTGATCCGCGAGATGAATCGGGTCGGCATGCTGGTTGACTGCTCGCACAGCGCCCACCGCACCACCATGGAAGCGATGGAGTACTCGACGGCACCGGTGATCTTCTCGCACTCCTGCGCGAGGGCGGTCTGGAAGCACGGCCGCAACATCACCGATGATCAGATCCGCGCCTGCGCCCGGACCGGCGGCGTCGTCGGCATCAACGGGCTCGGCATCTTCCTCGGCAAGAACGACATCAGCAGCGGAAATTTCGTCGACCACGTCGCCTATATGGCCGATCTGGTCGGGCCGGAGCATGTCGGCATCGCCCTCGACTACGCCTTCGACACCGATCAGATCGGCGATCTCCTGGCGGGCAATGAGCGCTACTGGCCGAAAGAGGAATATACCGAGAAGTCGCTCTTCCTCCCGCCACAACAGCTCCCCGAGATAGTCGAGACGATGGTGCAGCGCGGCTTCGGCGATCCGGACATCACCGGCATTCTCGGCGGCAATTTCCTCCGCGTCGCCAAGGCGGTCTGGAAGTAGAGCGCCCGCACGATCAGGCCGCGTTCCAGAGCGCAAGCATCGGCCCGCCCGGGCCCGACACCGGGTCGGATGGCGGGAACGGCAGGCCGGCGATCCGGGCGATCATCTCCGGGGTCGCTGCCGCGCGCTGGAGATCGGGCCTCTGCTTTGGCGGATAGGCGCCGACCACCAGGAAACCGCCGGTCGAGGCGAGCTTGCAATGCCCGGTTCCGGCGGGCAGCACCGCGACATCGCCTGCATTCACGGTGACCTCTTGCCCGTCCGGTCCGCCGAGCAGCAGCCTGGCGCTGCCTCCCGCGAAGCCCAGGGCCTCATGGGCGCCAGTGTGATAATGGTGATAGGCATAGACCCCGTTGCGCCAGGCCGACGGCCAGCCGTTGCGATCGAACATCGCCTCGAACTTCGCCGCCGGGTCGCTCCCCGAGATCTCGACCGCGTTCCGATAGAGCAGCACCGGCAGGCGCGGGTTGTTCGGCGTCAACTTGCCCGGCTGCAAGAGCAAGGTCTCGGGCTTGGTCAGAGTCTGCACCATCGGACTCTCCTCACGCGCTCATGTATCTCTCGATAGGAACCGCGTCGATCTGCGCCGGTTGCATGAAGCGTTCCGCGTAGCGCCGATAGACCCCGGAGGTCAGGAACAGGTCGAAGATCTCCGGGTCGATATGCGCATTGTCGCGCATCCGCGCCATGATGGAAATGGACTCCGACAGCGACTTCGCCTTCTTGTAGGGCCGGTCCGCCGCGGTGAGCGCCTCGAAGATGTCGGCCACCGCCATCATCCGCGCCGGCACGCTCATCTCCTCGCGCCGGAGCCGCTTCGGGTAGCCGGTCCCGTCCATCTTCTCGTGGTGCCCGCCGGCGATCTCCGGCACGTTGCGCAAATGCCGGGGCAGCGGCAGCCGGTTCAGCATCCGGATCGTCTCGATCATATGCGCATTGATCTTGAACCGTTCCTCCTCGGTCAGCGTGCCGCGCGGAACGGTGAGGTTGTAGATCTCGCCGCGATTGTAGAGCAGTTCCGGGACCTCCACCTTGAAGCCCCAGGGGTTGTCGGCGGCGATCCGCTCGCGCTGGCCGCGGGTCATGATGTGCTCCGGGCGGTCGGCGAGCAGCGACTCCAGCGCCGGGAGCGGAGGCGCCGGTGTGCGCGCCTTGCGCTCCGTCTCCTCATGCGAGAGACCGATGCGATCGTCCAGCGTGCGGGTCCAGGTTCGCTTCCCGATCTCCTTCACCCGCGCGATCTTCTCGGGCGCCATGGCCTCGCCGCCGACATTGCTTTCCGCCACCAGGGCGAACTCTTCGTCGAGCGTGCGCCAGAGCCGGGCCAGGGCCGCCAGCCTGGCCTCTCGCGCCTCCGCGGCAAGGCCGCTTTCCGCAATCTCCTTCCAGCACGCGACCTCTGCCTCGCGCTTGATCACCTCGAAGCGCATGCGGATCTCGTGCAGGCGATCATAGATCGTCTCCAGCTTGGTCGCCTTGTCGATCACAAACTCGGGCGAGGTCAGCTTGCCGCAATCGTGCAGCCAGCCGGCGATGTGCAATTCCTCCCATTGCTCTTCGCTAAGATGGAAGCTCTTGAACGGTCCGTCGGTCGCGTCTTCCGCGGCATGGGCCAGCATCTCGGTCAGCACCGGCACCCGCTGGCAGTGGCCGCTGGTGTAAGGACTCTTGGCGTCGATCGCCCCGGCCAGCAGCTCGATGATCGCCAGCATCAACCGCTTTTGCTCCTCGATCAGCCGGTTGGTCTCGATCGCGACCGCCGCCGTGCCGGAAACCGCTTCGACGAAAGCCATCATGTCGGCGCGCGCCACCGCCCGCTGCTGCTCCGGGTCGCGCGACAGCATCAGCACGCCGACCAGATCACCCTGACGGTTCTTCAGCGGCAGCGCGATCACCGCGAAATGCCGACGGTGTTCGAAGCCCGGATACCAGCGTCCCACCTGCTCCGGAGTCACGCTGACCTCGACGCTGGCGCGGCTGTTCGCAGCTTGCATCGCCGGATGATCGTCGTCGGCGCCGGGCCTCAGGGTCGGCGGCGGGTCTCCGCCCAGCTGCCGCCCGTCGAACCGCGCCAGCGCACCGCTCAGGCTGCCGTCCGGTTCGGCGAGGTAGACGATCCCGCCGCGGGCATCGGTGACATGGATCGTCTCGGCGATGATCTCGTCCAGCAGGCGGTCGAATTTCTTTTCGCCGCCGAGCAGCGCGCCGATCGCCAGCAGCCGGCTGATCGTGTTCTTCATGGCGCCCATGGCGACCGCAAGCCGGTCGATCTCGATCACGAAGGAATGGACCTCGAACGGCCGATCGAATTTCAAGGCATTGAAATCGCGCGCCGCCTGGGTCAGGCGATCCAGCGACCGGGCGATCAGCCGCGCGATGATGAGTGCCGCCAGGGTCGCCAGGGTGAGCGCGATCAGGCCGATCAGCAGCATCCAGCCGCGAATGCGATCGGCTTCCATCAGGATCTCCTGCTGCGGCGTCGCGATCGCCAGCGAGATCGGCTCGGACCCGCTGATCAGCGGCGCATAGAAGGTCTGCCACCGCACGCCACCGACATCGAACGCATTGATCGCGCTCTGCGCGGCGTAGGCGCGGGCGGCCACCTGCTCCAGCACCGGCTGGCCCAGGTCCTTCGCGCTCGGCAGCAAGGGCGCGCCCGACGTATCGAGAACCGAAGGCGGCTTTCCTTCGCTGCTGGCCAGCACATGGCCCGCCTCATCGACGATCGCCAACAGCGACGAGGCCGTCGCCCTGGAGGCCTGCAACACGTCGGAAAGGGAATCGAGGGTCACGTCGACGCCGACCGCGGCGGCGCCGTCGGGCGTCCGCTCGCTGAAGGTGATGCCGATTTCCCGCGTGGTGAAGAAGAGATAGGGCGCGCTCATGACGGCGCCGTCACGCCGCATCGCCGCCTTGAACCAGCCGCGCGTCCGCGGGTCGTAGACGTAGTTCGGCATCGGCCGATCAAGCAGCCGGACCATGTCCTGGTCGTAGAACAGGTAACGTCCGGCGGGACTGCCGGTCGCACTGTGCGTGATGGTCTGCACCAGATAGGCGGCGCGCTCGGGCGCCGAGATCGACCGGCCCCAATCCGACCGCGGATCGATCGACCGCACCGCGATGAAATCGCCGTTGTCGTAGCCGGCATAGGCGGCCGATAGCGACGCACCGCCCTGCAGCGCCTCAGCCATGATGCGATAGGTGGCGAGCCGCGTCTCCTCCGTCTTTGCCGTCACCAGATACGAATGCGACAGCAGCCGCACGGTCAGAATTGCCGGCTCGGTGATGCGGCCCAGACCCTGCCGGGTCTGCTCGCCGATGCGCTCGAACAGCGCACCGGCCGAGACCAGCAGCATGTTCCGGGTCTGGACGTACTGCGCGGTGATCGTAACCGCTGCAAAGGCAAACAGCAGTGCCACGAACAGCGTGGCTATGTAGGCATAGAGCGTGAAGCCCTTGGTTCTTGGGCGCATGCCTGGTTTGCCTTTGTGAGGCATGCATTCTACAGCGGCCGGCCGTCATTGTCATGCTCGCCCCAAAGGTCGAGACATTCTGCCGGATTATCACGCGCGATCCCTATGCGAGCTTCCGGATCTCCTCCGCCACCATGTGCTGGAGCTTCCAGAGATGGGTGTCATGGATGCCGTATTCCTCGAGCTTGGTGACGGTCTGGTAGAGATAGTTGGCGCAGGAACCCCAATGGCCGGCGGCCCGCGCCAGGATCTTCGCCACCTCCGCATCCGGCAGCTTGCCGGTGTAATAGCTCGCCCGCGGTCCGGCATAGAAGGTCAGCGCGCGCACCTTGCCGATGTCGGCCTTCGCCGTGATCCAGCGCAAGGTGCCGATATCCTCGCGCTGGTCGACCTCCCGGTGCAGCAGCTTGCTGAGCTGCGCAAACTGATCCGCGTCCGGCAGCCGGCAGATGACGCCATGGCAGGCGCCACCGTGATCGAGCGCCATCATCAAGCCGGGACAATCCGGCGTGCCGCGCCAGCGCTTCAGCTCGAGACAGAACGAACGATGCCAGCCATGCGCGGTCGCGCGTCGATGCTCCATGAAATCGCATTCCGGTTTCCAGATCAGCGAGCCGTAGGCGAACACCCAAAGCGGTTCGCCGCGGCACGCCGTGATCAGTTCGGCCGTGAGCGCATCGTAATCGGCTTCGGTGAGATAACTCCGCCCCGGCAGCGGTCCGGGATCGGGCTCCTTGCGCTCGACGCGGGCCACAAGGTCCGCGGTCAAAGAGAGTGGAGATCGACGGATCGCTTTGGGCGAAGACGCACGCATGATATTCCCGAGATCGAACCCGCGCGCAGAATAGCGTCCCGGCTATGGCGGCGCCAGTCTCGGCACGCGCACATCGACCTGGAACCCAGGCGGGACGCCGGCGTTTCGCCATCAGAGGAGACGTAATATGCCTTTCAGCCGCCTGCCGCTCGCTGTCCTCGCGCTGGGGACCCTTTCCATCGCGGCCGGCTGTGCCGGCGATGCAAAGGACGCACCTGAGACTGCATCGAATGTCGAGGGACGGATGCTCCACACGCCGGAGACATTCACGGGTGAATCGACTGCGGCTATCGACGGCGATGGATCGATGTCGCTGGTCAGCGATCACGGCGCCCGTTGCGCGGGACCCTATCGCCAGGTTCCGAACGACAATGCCGCGGAGGTCCGGGCGGGCGCATCGAACAGCGGCGTTGCGAAGCTCACCTGCAGCGACGGACGGACCGGCTCTGTCATGTTCACGCTCGGCGCCAATCAGGCAATCGGCACCGGCATGCTGGGCCAGGACATCGTCACCCTGATCATCGAAGAATAGGACGGCTAGCGCGGCGGTGCGCCGCGATTGCCCAGCACCCGGTCGATGGTCTCGATCAATTTGGACTGCCGGAACGGCTTGTCGATCACGGCAACGGCACCCAGATGCTCCGCGACCGAGAGCTGGTCGTAATCGCCCGCGCCGGAACTCGAACCGGACATGGCGATCACCGGGATGCTCATTCCCTGATTGCGCAGCCAGTTCAGCAATTCGAATCCGTCACCGGCGGGCATGTAGATGTCGGTGATGATGATGTCCGGCACCCGCTTGCCGATTGCGGTGATCGCCGCGTGGGCATCTTCGACGCAGTCGACGCCGTAACCGACCGACACAATCATCCGGCGCAGGGTGTCCCGCAGGCCGGGATCGTCATCCACGATCAGGACCGATAGAGCCGATTGCTGCGCACCCATACTCTGTTCCGTCGCCAGCGTTGCTAAAATCGCGCGGGATCGATCGGCATGTCATGCGCAGCACGGAATGACCATGCACGGCGCGAGCATGGTTAATTTTGCGTTAATCCATGCCGAAACCGCATCCGAATCTCAAACGCAAAAAAGGAGCGTTGGTTGCACGCTACTGTGGCGGCGCATGCGCTGCACGATAGGAACGCAGGACATCACGCAGCCATTCCGCAGCGAGGCTCGGTGCGCCTTCGCATTGCACCTGATAGGGGTCGCCGCTGAGCAGGCTCTTTGTTGCGGAGCGGTCGATGAAGTCCTCGGCCGTCTTGATCTCGCTTTTGTAGTGTGCGTACTTCGCTTCCACGTGCTCCGCCGCCGCCGCCCCGTCGTAATCCGAGCCGTTGCGAATGAACGTGCACGGCGATTCCCGGATGACCTTCAACAAGTAAGCGATCTCATTCGCGGTCGAGTCGGCGCGCGCTGGGATAACGAGCTGCACAAGAATCAGTAAAGCCACGACGACCAACCGCATCGGAACGCGACGCATCAGAGCAGGCTTTCCCAAAGCCGTGACCAGAAGCCGCGCAGCCGCTCGGTGAAGGGCCGCTGGTCTTCCCAGGTCTCGCGGTCGATCGTGATGGCGCTCTGCTGGCCCTCCTCGAAGATCTCCTCGAGATCCTGTGCTGTCTTCCTACCGATCACGACGGCGTCGATCTCGTCGTTGAACAGGACACTGCGATGGTCGAAGTTCGACGAGCCGATGGCCGACCAGACGCCATCGATTACGACCGTCTTCGAATGCAGCACCACGTTCTCCATCTCGTAGACCTTGACCCCGGCCTCCAGCAGATCGCTATAATGCGAGCGCGCCGCCTCCACCGCGTCCTGGGCGTCGCTCTTCTGCGGAAGCAGCAGCCGGACATCGACGCCGCGTCGCGCGGCGGCGATCAGCACCTCAACCTCCTCGGGCGTCGGCACGAAATAAGCATTGCTGATCCAGAGCCTGCTCTCGGCGCTGCGCATGGCCGAGATCAGGGTCACGTAGTAGCGTGAGATCTTCTCCTTCGGCGTGCTGCCGATGATCCGGACGACGTGATTGCCCTTCGCCTGCAGCTTCGGAAAGTAGGCGGTTTCGTCGATCGCGGCCCCGCCCTCCTCTTTCCAATGCATGAAGAACAGGGTCTGGATCTCGCTCGCGGCCGGCCCCTCGATCCGGATCGAGGTATCCCGCCAAAAGGTGGGCAGCCCCGTCGTCTTGTCTTCCTCTTCATCGTGGTCGCTGCCGGGCGACTTGCTCTCGTAGCTCTTGCTCAGGTTGACGCCGCCGATCACCGCGACGCGCCCGTCGGCCACCAGGATCTTCCGGTGATCGCGGTCGTTGCCGTTAATGACATTCGCGGGATTGGGATCGATCGGGTGGAAGGCGAGCAGCTTCGCGCCAGCCTTGCCGAGGCGGTCGAAGAATGCGGCCGGGGTGTCGATCGACCCGTAGCCGTCATAGATGATGTTGACGGCGACGCCCTGCTCCAGCTTCGCGACCAGCATGTCGGCGAGCGAACGGCCATTGCCGTCCGGGGTTTTCAAGGTGACGTCTTCGATCGTGTAATATTCGAGGTTGAGCGTCTCGCGCGCCTCCGAGATCGCCTTGCCGATGGCGGCGAAAGTCTGATCCCCGTCGCGCAGGACTTCCACCGCGTTGTCCGTGGTGAGCGGGCTGCCCGCGACCGTCTCCTCGACTTTCAGGTGGCGCTGCACGACCTCGCTGCCCTCGGCGCCGCTGCCGAGCCTGGCGATCAGCGCCGCTTTTTCCGCCGACGAAAGCGGGCCGTCCACGCCCTGGATCGGGACGACAGGCCGCGATTCCGCGGGCGATCCCGCGACGCGCTGCTCGGTATCCGGAACAGCACAAGCCGCGAGACTTGTCGCCAGTAGCAGGACACCGCATCGCATGATATGCAGGAATGAGGACATGATCCGTCGACCCGAGGGCACTTGGCGCGCTTATGCCTGGACAGAACAGCGCGGAAGGCGAAACGTTCCGGCGCCGCATTCCCCGCGACACTGATCCTGGTGTAAGGTTGATCGATCAAAATTCCGCGGACCATGGAATAAAACCGACAATGAAACAAACAGCTCTTTGCGCCGCACTCCTGCTCCTGTCCGCCTGCGCGAGCGATCGGGTGGTTGAAGCGCGGATAGCGAAGACCGGCGAGAGCTTCACCGGGACGTTCGACCCCGGAACCTTCGGCGGATCGCTGGAAATGGAGAGTGCCGCCGGCGTGAAATGCACCGGCCGCAGCACCGGGTCGGAGACCATCGGCACGACCGTCGTCGTGCTGATCTGCGACGACGGTCGTGCGGGTTCGGCGGTGCTGCTCGACGGCCCCACCCGCTCCACCGGATCGGGCGTGCTGGGCGACGATCAGGTCAGCCTGTCGATCAGCCGCTAGCTCAGGTGATGCACCGGCTGCAGGCCGTAGACCGGAGTCGGCAGCCCTTCCATCCGCGCCTTCAACTGCAGCGACAGGAACTGCGAATAGTGCCGTGACTGGTGCAGGTTGCCGCCGTGAAACCACAGGCCTTCCTGCTGTGTCGGCTTCCACATGTTGCGAAGCTCGCCCTCCCAGGGTCCGGGATCCTTGGTGGTGTCGGAGCCGAGGCCCCAGCACTTGCCCACTTTGTCGGCGACTTCCTTTGAGATGAGCTGCGCCGCCCAGCCGTTCATCGAGCCGTATCCGGTCGCATAGACGATGAGGTCGGCCGGGAGCTCGCTGCCGTCGGCGAACTTGAGGCCGGCCGGCGTGATGCGCTCGATCTTGCCCTGCTTCAGCTTGATCGAGCCGTTGCAGATCAGCTCCGAGGCGCCGACGTCGATGTAATAGCCGGAGCCGCGCCGCACGTACTTCATGAACAGGCCGCTCTCGTCGTCGCCGAAATCCAGCATGAAGCCGGCCTTCTTCAGGCGCTCGTAGAAATCGGCGTCGCGGCGCTTGATCTCCGCATAGAGCGGCTTCTGGAACTCGCCGAGCAACTTGTAGGGGATCGAGGCGGCGATCAGATCCGCCTTCTCGGTGGTGATGCCCTTCTCCAGCGCCTCCTCGCCCCAGAGCGGATAGGTGGTGACCTCCATCAGGCTTTCCGAGCGCGACACATGGGTCGACGAGCGCTGCACCATGGTCACGTCGGCGCCGTTCTCCCAGAGGTCGGCGGCGATGTCATGGGCGGAGTTGTTGGAGCCGACCACCACGCATTTCCTGCCCGTATAATCCTCGCCACCGGGATGCTGGCTCGAATGGCGCTGCGTGCCCTTGAAATCCTTCATGCCCGGATAGTCCGGCATGTTCGGCACGCCGGCCTGGCCGGTCGCCAGCACCAGTTGCTTCGGCCGCAGCGTCACCGGCTTGCCGTCGCGCAGGACCTCGACGGTCCATTCCTTCTTGGCGGGATCGTATTGGGCGCTCTTGCACGCGGACTTGGTCCAGTAGTTGAGCTCCATGATCTTCACGTAGCTCTCGAGCCAGTCGCCGATCTTGTCCTTGGGCGAGAACACCGGCCAGTCGTCGGGGAACGGCAGGTAGGGCAGATGGTCGTACCAGACCGGATCGTGCAGGCAGAGCGACTTATAGCGCTTGCGCCAGGAATCGCCGGGACGCTCGTTCTTCTCGACGATGATCGTCGGCACGCCGAGCCGCTTCAGCCGCGCGCCCAAAGCGATGCCACCCTGGCCCCCGCCGATGATGAGGACATAGGGCTGCTTGCTGTAGCCCAGCGCCGCCTCCTCCTCGGTCTTCAGCTCGAGCCAGTTCTTGCGCACCTTGTGCACGCCGTGCTCGGTGCCGCGCCAGCGGTTGCGGCCCTTCTTCTCCTCGAAGCCTTTCAGCTCCTGGGCGGTGGTGAGCAGCGTCCAAGCCTTGTCGCCCTTCAGCCGCACATGGCCGCGGCCGCGCGCGGTTACGGTCTCGAAGGTGAACCAGGCATCGGTGATGCCGTCTTTCTCGCTCGCCTCGCCGTCGAGCTTCCAGTTGGTGGGCTTCGTGGAGTCCAGTGTGCCTTTCAGCATCGCCGCGATCGCGTCGCGGCCGTCGACGGTCTTCAGGTTCCAGCTGAAGGCGACCAGGTCGCGCCAATGGCTCTCGGTGTCGAACAACGCCGCCGCGCCGGCCGCGTCGTTGCGCGCCAGCGCGGAAGCGAAAGCCGAAAGCCAGTTGGACGCCCGCTCGGTCGGAGTGCTCATGGTGGTTCCTGCCCTATCGCTGTTCTTCATTTCTTCGTTAGACCGGAAGCTAAGTATGAAACAGCGCGCGATTCAACCGCGAAAGACTACAGCCGTAGCCGAAGACCGACGGCGTGACATGGTGGCGTAGCGCTGCCGGCGCAGATTCCCTGCACACTGGCACGGAGACTCGCATGAGAGCCCTGTTACGCCCGCGCGCCGCCGACCCGCTGATCTTCGGCCTGCTGACCGGCAGCTACGCGCGCCTGGTCGGGCGCAGCCTGGTGCCGCAGGCCGCCGATCCGGACTGGCTCTATGACGAGGCGCCGTTCGCGGTGCTGGCCCATGACACCGCCGCGGATCCGCGCTTCTTCTACGCCAATCGCGCGGCGCAGGCCTGCTTCGGCTATTCCTGGATCGAGTTCGTCGGGATGCCCTCGCGGCTCTCGGCCGAGGCGCCGGAGCGCGCCGCCCGGCAGGCGCTGCTGGACGCGGTCGCGCGCGACGGCTACGTCGCCGACTATCGCGGCGTGCGGATCGCGAAATCCGGCCGCCGGTTCTGGATCGAGCAGGCGGTGGTCTGGGAGCTCGTCGATGCCGACGGCACCCGCCGCGGCCAGGCGGCGACTTTCGAGCGCTGGGTCGATCTCAGCGGGCGCTGCTAGCTAGAGGCAGGCATAGACCGCGTCGACCAGCGCCTTGCGGCGGAGGTCGATGCCGTCGTCGAAGCCGAGCATGCGGTTGGTGACATAGGCGAAACCGAGCCGCGCCGCGGGATCGGCGAAGCCGTAGCTGCCGCCCCAGCCGCTATGGCCGAACGAACCCTTGCCGGTCAGCGGATTGTCGATCTGGAAGCCGGCGGCGAAGGCGGTGGGCGAGCCGAAGCTCTCGTCGATGCCGCGCACGCGCGGACGCGCCGCCTCGGCAACGGTCTCGCGGGCGATGATGCGCGCGCCATCCGCCACCATCATGCCGTAGATCTTCGCCAGGCCCAGCGCAGTCGCCTGGCCGTTGCCGCCGGGCACTTCGGCGGCGCGGAAGGCGCGGTGGTTCGGCGCCAGCGCCATCGGCGTGGGGTTGGCACAGGCATGCGGGAACGGCGAGGCGAGCACGGCGGGCACCCAGTCGGAGGCCTTCGGCCCTTCGATCATCTCGGCGACGCGATGCTCCTCGCGCTCCGGCAGGCCGATGAAGAAGTCGGCGCCCAGGGGTCCGGCGATCTCCTCGGCGACGAAGCGGCCGATGCTGCGGCCCTCGACGCGGCGCAGGATCTCACCGGCGAGATGGCCGAAGCTCAAGGCGTGATAGACGGCGCGGCTGCCGGGTTCCCAGAGCGGCGCCATGGCGGCGAGCGCTTCGACATAAGGCGTCCAGGCGAGCAGGCCCGCCTCGTCCATCGGCACCGCGAGGCCGTTCAAGCCGGATTGATGCGACAGCACCTGTTCGAGGGTGATCGCCGCCTTGCCGTTCGCGGCAAATTCCGGCCACCAGCGCGCGACCGGGGCCGCGTAGTCGAGCTTACCGCGCTCGACCAGCATCGCTACGGCCAAGGCCACCACGCCCTTGGTGCAGGACCAGACGTTGATCAGCGTGTCCTGCCGCCAGGGCCTGGTCTTCGCCGCGTCGGCATGGCCGCCCCAGAGCTCGACCACGGGCTGGCCGTTAAGCAGCACCGCGACGCCGCCGCCATGCTCGAGGCCGGACGCGAAATTGGAAGCGAAGGCCTCGCGCACAAGGGCGAAGCGTGGGTCGGTGGTCCCGGCGATGATGGGATTCATGGATCGTCCTTACTTCAGCGTCGCGCTCCACGCGGCGACGCGATCGGCCATGGTCTTCAGGTGATCGGCGGCGGTGAAGCCCGAGATTTTCTTGCGGGGCTTCAGGTCGTGGTCGCCGTCTTCGAGCCAGAGCAGCGCGATCGCCTTGGAGAGCTTATAAGTCGCGACCTCGTCCGGCGTGCCGAAGGGGTCGCGCGTGCCCTGCACGATCAGGGTCGGCGTCTGCAGGCCGGCGAGATGCGCGGTGCGCAGCTGCTGCGGCTTCTCCGGCGGGTGGAAGGGATAGCCGAGGCAGAGCAGTCCGGCGATCTTGCGCTCGCTCAGCATTTCGTCGGCGATCATGCTGGCGACGCGGCCGCCCATCGACTTGCCGCCGATGATGAGCTTGCCCTTCGTCTTCAGCGCGTCGATGGCGGCGCGGTATTCCGGCTGCACGCTCTCGGCGCGCGGCGGCGGCTTGCGCTGGCCGGATCTGCGCGCGGCCATGTAGGCGAACTCGAAGCGCGCGACGCGGAAGCCGGCGGCGGCGAGCACCTGGGCGGTCGCGGTCATCGAAGCGGAATCCATCGGCGCGCCGGCGCCGTGGGCGAGGAGGATGGTGGTGGCGGCTTGTGTGGGTCCGTCTAACAGAAAGGTCAGTCGACGGCCTTCTTCGCCTTGGCGGCTTTCTTCGGCGCGGGCTTGGGCGCGGCGGCGGCGGCGGCTTCCTGCTCGGCGTCGCGGGCCAGGCGGAGCGCCTTCAGCTTCGCGGTCTTCTGCGCCTGGGTCGCGAAGGCCTTCTCGCGCTCCTTGACGACTTCGGCTTCCTTGGCGCGGTCCTTGGTGAACAGGTCGCGGGCCTTCTTGCGGGCTTCCTCGGCCTTGGCTTCGGTCGGTCTCAGCATGGTCGCGTGTTCTCCTCCCAGTTGCGTTTCGCCATGGCGAGAAGCCGCCGTGCGGGCTTCGGCACCCGCGCGGCGGCTCTCAGCAACTGGCGCGTCAACCGCCGGGCATCGGCCCGGCGGGTATCGGCGATTAGAGCAGCTTCAGATTGGCGGCGGCCGCCTTGCCGCGGTCCTGCTGGACGTCGTAGCTGACGGCCTGGCCATCCTTCAACCCGGTCAGACCGGCGCGCTCGACGGCGCTGATATGGACGAACACGTCCTTGCCGCCGTCATCGGGCTGAATGAAACCGAAACCTTTTTGGGCGTTGAACCACTTCACTTTTCCGGAAGCCATGGCAAACCTTATTCTGAAATTGACGGTTGCCATAATGCGGTTTCAGGCGCGCGGCAGTGCCGGGTAGCGTAGAAACCGGCAGCTCTTCGGTAGGAGAGTGCGCAGCCGACAGCCCCGCCTAAGGGGCTAGTCCCCGCATCATGAGCCTTTTTGGGCAACAATACAACCCACGATGCCCAGCCGGCCCAACCCCGCGCCGGAAGCGGAGCGGCGCGGTTTATTCCCGGTGCCGCGTCGCCCTCACCCCGCGGTGGCGCGGTAGCAGCGGTCGGGGTCCGGGCCGGCATTCTGGTCGAGGAAGAAGGCGAGACCGTCGCGGGTGATGACGGTGTGGTGGATCGGGGCGAAGAAGCGCAGCCCGACATGGCGCTCGCCGAGCTCGACCGTGTAGTCGGGATCGTAATGCAGGGTGACGCCGCCGGCGGCGTCGATCGTGTACTTGCCCTGCACCTGCGGCGGAATCCGGAAGAAGGTTTCCCGCGCGGCGAAGATGCCCTCGATGGTGATCGTCTTCGGGCCCTTGTTCGCATAGTCGCCGCCGCCGGCGTCGCGCCGGGTCACCTCGATCGGCGCGCGCCGGTCGAGCGCCTTCTGGTCATGGGCATCGATCCCGGTCACGCCGAACAGCACATCCATCAGCGGCAGCTGGCCCTGCCCCGCCGCCTGGGCCGCCGCGACCTCGTCCAGGAATTTCGCGATCTCCGGCCCGATGCCGGGGACGTCCTTGCAGTCGGTGGCGGCGCGGGCCGGCGCGGCGAACAGCGGCAGGCTGGCGAGGACAAGAGCGAAGCGCAGAACGGTGCCAAAGCGAAATTTCATGCCGGTCCCCCGGTGGTTGAGTGACGGAGTCTAGCATGGTTGGGTGACGGATTTGATGACGCCCTCTGTTTGCGATCACCAGGCGCGCCGGTGCGAGATCGGACAGGCGCGGGGGTGAGATCGGCCGCCCCTGCACGGCATGCCGGGGGAGACCGGTCGCGATGGTGTCAGACGCGCCATGCGCGCCGGCCGCTGTGTCGAAAGTCACTGTGGCGCGCGCGGCTTCTGCGGCAGGGTGCGCGCCGCGCCGGCATTCGCGCGAAGGCGCGCGGCGTGCAACCGAGACAACAGAACAAGGAGAGTCGCGATGGCCGACAAGCATACCGGCAAGTGCTTTTGCGGAGCGGTGGAGATCGAGGTGAGCGGTGCGCCGGAGGCGATGGGCTATTGCCATTGCAGCTCCTGCCGCTCCTGGTCGGCGGGGCCGGTCAACGCCTTCACCCTGTGGAAGCCCGATGCCGTCAAAGTGACCAAGGGCAAGGAGTTCATCGGCAAGTTCATGAAGACCCCGGTCAGCGACCGGCAGTACTGCACCAAATGCGGCGGCCATGTCATGACCGACCATCCGCCGCTGGGTCTGACCGACGTCTACGCCGCGACCCTCCCCAGCCTCGGCTTCAAGCCCGGCGTCCATGTGAACTACGCCGAGACCGTGCTGCGTATGAAGGACGGCTTGCCGAAGCTGAAGGACTTCCCGAAGGAGTTCGGCGGCTCGGGCGAGAGCGTGCCGGAGTAACCCGCGCCCGGCGTCCGATCCCCCTGCGCCAAGGCTACGGGGGACGGGTCGACGGCGGGGTCGGAGGTGCGCGCTCCGGCCCCGCGGAATCCGGTTCTCGTCTGCGTCCTGTCTGCGTTGCGGTGCGGTCGTTCGAAAGCGGACTACGCAGACGGGTGCCGTCTGTATTGGGGGCGGGAGAGTCCAGCAAGCTTCCGACGCAGCGTGGCTTTCTTCCCGGCGTCTGGGTTCGTCCGTGCGAGCCGATTCTGAGTTCTGTCTGCGTCCTGTCTGCGATGCAGTGCAGCAAGCCCCGGCTGCGCGGGCGATCGGGACAACGCAGACGAGAACGCCTAGGTCCGCTCCGTCTGTGTGACGCGATGCTGCATTCTGTCTGCGTCCGGTCCGTGTTGCGCCGGGCGGTGCAATCGCGCGGCACGTCTTTGCCGACCGCGCGCGTCCGACGCGGTTTTTTAAGCAGCGCTCACGATGTCAAACAGCGTGCCGATTGTACCACGATCGGCGCAACGTGTCCGGCGCGGTGCGGCGTGAATTCAGATTTTTTTCGGGGACTAGGCGCGCTTCAGCTTGCGTTCCAGCGGCGGGGCGACCGCGATGGTTTCAAACATGGCACCGGGATAGAGATAGTCTTCGCCGGATTCGTCGATGACGCGGATCATGCCGAGGGCTTCGCCCTTGCGGTCGGCAAGGACGCGATAGAGCTTCCGCACCTCCAGCGAGGCCTGGTGATCATCATTCGCGACGCAGACTGCCCACTTCATAGCAACCTCTTGATCTTCCACTCGACCTGGCCGACGCCATGCGCCTCGTACCAATGTATTTCCGCCGGCATGACTTTGCCAGTGGCGCCGAAAGTAATGTTCGCTATGCCCTTCTTCTTGCGCCAGTTCTTGGCCCCGTAGGCCTTCTTGAGCCGACGCAACTCGCGGATACCGCGGCCCTTGGCGATTGTCTCGACCGACTGTACCTCGCCGATGATCCGCCAGTTGGCCACAACGACGCCTTCCCCACCCTGACCCCGCTCCGAGTATACAACGAGGGGCAGCGGTCGCACAGGACCACCGTCAAACAGCGTGCCGATTTTGTCGCAATCGGCGCTGCTTGTCCGGCGCGGCGCTGCCGGAATTCAAATTATGCGCCTCCGCCGCACATCAGCGCGATGCAACGCTCTTCAGCGCCTGGACCAGCTTCAGGAATTCTTCCGGCGCTTTCCCGAGGATGTCGTGGCCGGTCGGCAGGGACTTCACGATCCAGCTTGGATCGGCCTTGAGGCGTTCGTAGGTCGGGGTGAACGGTGTCTCGTCCCAGCCGGTCGCGTAGATGAACATCTTCTCGCGCACTGTCTGCCACTGACCGGTGAGGCGGATGGCCTGCCGGAACGCGGCCAGCGGATGCGGCACGCGCCGGGCATCTCCCGGCGAGGGCGGCGGGTTCACCGAGAACCCATCGGCCGCCGAGCCGTCGATCGCCAGCTTGCGGAAATAATCCCCCGCCAGATCCCACCAGGCCTCGCCGTCATTCGGCACGAACGCATCCACATAGACCAGAGCGGCGATGCGCTCCGGCATCCGGTCGGCGACGCCGCTCACCACCATGCCGGCATAAGAGTGCCCGCAGAGGATCACGTCGTGCAGATCCTCGAAGGTGAACACGTTGGCGACGTCGAGGATATGCGTGTCAAGGTTGGGCCGCGCGGATGCTGCGAGATGCACGCGCTCGCCGAGGCCGGTGACATCTTGGCACGTGGTGGCGGCGCGCGCCGGGTTGGCGCCGATCGGAAGCAGGGCGAGCGGGAGGAGTGCGAGGATGAGGCTGGAGAGAGGGAGGGTCCGGCGCGGGCGGCTCATGCGGACTCGTCGGTGGTTTGGCGCGGGGGAGACTAGCAGAAGCTCTCGGCGTGGGGAGCCGACGGGGAGGATGGTTGTGCCGGAGTTCGAAATCCTACTCTAACCCAATTTGCTCTCGCGGCCGGGCAGAGTATCCCACGGAGAAATGGGCGGATGTGGAGATGGATTCGTGAGAAGGAAGAATGCTTTCCCCGATCTAAATCTCTGGCAACTAGGAAGCCTTCTTCGCGCCACGTAAAATCTTCATGTAGGATTTCTCCGATGCTCGGTTTTCCCAAGCGCCCTTAATAAATTCCCTTAAATTGGGTTGATCCTTTTCCACGGTCGTGGACCAAAGGTTGGGATTGTATTCGAAGACACGAAGCATGTTGTCGACGTCAAAAAGTGGGCCTGTACCCGTGGCCTTGATCAGGACAACTGGCTTATCTTCGGCCATTCTCATTCCCAATTCGAACATAACATTTGGGTTGTGTTCCGTCAGGTCAGCGATGACCAGATCTGCCTCCATTAGGTCATTGATGATCGTGGACTGGATTAGATCGCTGCCTTGGCGATTCGCTGTTCTGACCGTGAAATTTGAGGCTCTCGCCGACGGCGTTATGATACTCCGCAGCACTTCCGCAAAAAAGCCAGCGGGGTGTTTCAGATCACGCTCTACAAAAGGCATTATTACGAACGCAGTCAGCTTAGACGTCCCTTCGGCCTCTGCGAGTGTGACGGTCTCAGGCGCAGCCAGTGCCGACGATTGGTCACCATGATCTTCAGTAGGGATCGGGATTCCAGATGTTATGCCGAGGTATTGGCAATTCTCCCTAAACGTCCTCGAAAACTCTTCATGAGTCTCCGGTTCTAGCTCAAATTCCTTTTGCAGTGTGTTACCCAAGTATTTCATCTCAGGTAGGTTGCTACCTTTGTAGTATTCGAGAACTCTCTTGAAGATATCGACGTTTAGGAACGCGCGAAGCTTAAGGGCTCGTTCCGCATCAGGCCCCGGTGCATAGACAAGGTCGCGACCGAGATCCGTTAAAGAAATTTTTTCGGCAGCGGTTGTACCTAGAGTCAATCCGTAATCTCGGGACGCGGCAGTTAGATAGAAATATGCGTTCCCTCCCGTACCTGCTCCAATCGCCTTACGGATCTCTTCAGGCTCCCATGGATTGCCACCATTGAAGTCCTTTATCGCGTAAGCGATTTTTAGGGCTTCTTCCAGTGTCGCTCTGGGAAAAGGCCAGCGGGTGCGGGCCTTCTTCTCGGCCCCGACTTTCTTGCCGATTTTTTTCGCCATTGCTCCCTCAGCGCAAGTTTGTCGATTTGCTATCTTGTGCGCCCACTATCGAAGGTAGCATTATCTCGTCACAACCTCAATCAGGCCCAAAAGACCCCCATGGTAGTCATTGTTAAGGGCAAGCCGAGGGTGGATTCCACCTTAGGCGATGATGTCGTCCTATGGCGGTATCTGGACATGGCGAAATTTATCGATCTGATTCACAACAACACGCTCTTCTTTACGCGTGGCGATCAGTTTGAAGACAAATTTGAAGGAGCGTTCACGAATTCCATAAAGCTCGCGATCGAGAAAGCTTACAAAGACAACAACATCAAATCGTCTTACCAGGAGTTCAAAAAAGGCCTCCGCGAACGTGTGTTCGTCAACTGCTGGAGACGCGGCACAGACGATAGCATGGCCATGTGGCGCGTATACGGTCGCTCACCCACCTCGTTGGCAATCACTAGCACTGTCGGCAAGCTGCGAGATGCTCTCCAGAATGCTAGAATTCCACACGCTATAGCGATCAAAGAAGTCAAGTACGTGAAGCACTGGCGAGATCCAGAGTTACAAATAAAACCCTATTCAGACGTGTTCGCGTACAAGGTGACCGCCTATGACTACGAAAATGAGGTACGCGTTATCATTGATCGATTTGGCGACGACTACTTATCGCCGATCAAAGAATTCGGAATGAACGTACATCTTACGCCCAATTCATTTCTTCGGAGCATTGTAGTTTCGCCTGAAGCGCCCACGTGGTTTTTTGATCTGATTGATGCAGTCTCTAAGAAATACGGCATGTCTACTCCGATCCGACGATCGAAGCTCGCTTTCAAGCCAGTGTAAATGGTTCGAGAGAAATCTCGAGGGGAGGATGCGCATACTTAGTCGCATGCGAAGGGTGTGACTTTGGAGCGAGAACTCCACTCTAACCCAACTCTGAGAAACTTCGTGGAGATCGACATGACGGCATTGTTTGACCTTGCCAACAGATACCAGGGTGCAATTTCCGGCCTAGCCACACTCGTGATCGCAATCGCGACGATCGTCTACGTCAAGCTAACGCATCAGCTGGCAGTCGAGAATCGCCTCCTAAGGAAGGCGGGTACCGAGCCACAAGTGGTCGCCTATTTGATGCCCGATCATATCCACAAGACTATGGTCAATTTTGTGCTCGCCAATGTTGGTCAAGGCGCGGCGCTTAATGTCAAATTTAGCTTTGAAGCCGACGCCGCCGACTTCACTCGCCACGAAGTTTGCTTAACAAATAGCGATGAGCGAACAGCAATTTCTGTATTGCCTCAGGGAGAGCGAGTTACCGCTTTCTTCGGATCCGGCCACAACTTAGTCAGAAAACCGGCGCTCCATCCATTTGAGGTTCTGGTCGAATACAGAAATACTCAAGGACTATTCTACCGCCACAAATTCAATTTGGATATTTCCCAGTTTTTAGGATTGATAACTCTAGGATCGCCGCCTGACTATGAAATGGCGGAGGCGCTGAAGAAAATAGAGCAGCATCTCAGCCATGCAATATCAGGCTTTAAGCGTTTGAAGATCGAGACAATTACCTCTGCAGAGGCCGAGAATAAGCAGAAACAGTGGCTGCAAAATGTGAGAGCAGAAACTGCTCCTGAACCAAACACGAGCGCCGATTCCTCGGACAAGACAACACCCCCATAAACCCTACTGAAGCCCGATATTACAAGTCCTCGGAACCGTTGGTGACCACGTTTCGGCCAAAGCGCATTGCTCAATTCAGAGCTTAAGGTCCGTCTCATTCCTGGTCTTCTCGCCCAGCCGCCACGCCAGGCTTTCGCGCTTCGGATAGACGAGCGCATCCGATAGCCCGCCGTCCTTGTTCTTGCAGGGTGCCGTCGCGGCCGTGGTTGGACCTTCCTACTTGAGGAGAAGACCCGCGGCTTGCGGTTTTCGCCGATGACGGCGAGCATGTCGCAACCAAAGCCTCCACGTCTGCTCACGATAGGAAGGCGTGGATCCCGGGACCAAGTCCCGGGATGACGGTGGAGTTTGTGGCGTCGCTCGCGCGATGGCGTTGGGCAGCGGCCTCATGCCCGGGCTACGAGCCATGGTGCTCTTGCTTCACCAACCAGACCGGTGACGCGGAAATTCGTGGATGGTCCGCCTGCGCGGACCATGACGATCGAAGAGGGCGGTGGCCGGGCTTTTAGGCGGGAGTTGTCATCGACGATGGCCAAGTGCCGTCGACCGGGTTGGTGTCGGATATCACACTCCGTTTCCGACCCTCGCATGGCACCCTGCGCGCGGCGCCGTCGGCGTGCGCCGGGGTGCAGGGAGTGGTCATGAGCAAGGTTCTGTCGGTCGGGTGGTTCGTCGCGGCTTTGGTGCTCGCCGGGTGCGGGGCAATTTCCGGCGCGCAGGCTTCGACCATCGTCACCGCGGTCTGGACCGGCACGGTCCGCGGCGGGTTTGACGGCGGGAATCATTTCGGCGGGTCGCTGCCGGCCGGCACCGCGTTCAGCGTGACCTCGGTGTTCGACACCGGGGCGGGCGTCTATTCGAGCGCGGGCGAGGGGAGCATCAGCGGCGGCGGCACGGCGGTGCTGAGCGCCAACGGGCATTCTTTCACCTTCGCGCTGGAGCCCTCCTCCTACAGGTTCGACGCGCTCGGCAACATCCAGCTGTTCCTCGGCGACACCACGCAGACGTTTCTGTCGCTGGCCTTCTTCGCGACCGGCCTGCCGGGCTCGATCCTCGGCGCGCTCGACCGGGACTGCTTCGGCAACGGGTTCTGCTCCGGCACGTTCGAGATCGCCGGCGGCGGGTCCTCGGGTGCCGCGATCGACGCCACGCATCTCACCGTCAGCATCGCCACCACGCCGCTGCCGGCGACGCTGCCGCTGTTCGGCGCGGCGCTGGCCGGGCTGGGGCTGGTGGTGCGGCGGCGCGGGCGGGCGTAGGCGCGGGCGGGCGTTCAGGTTCGATCGCGCTCGGGCCTGATGGGCCTCAAGCAGCTTCAAGACCCTCATCCTGTCCTTCTCCCCACGGGAGAAGGGACGCTGTTGCCGTCAGCCTTCGGCCGCGACGATTGCGGAGCTGGGATGCGGCTCCGCGGACTCCCGTTGCCTCGCTCTACCGGCAGTGGCACACTCGCGGCCCTTGGGGGAGGACACCGATGTCCATGAGAATTCCATCACTCTGCATCGCCGCGACATGCTGGCTGGGATTTGCTCTCGCCTGTCAGGCCGAACCGATTCCGCAACGCTATCTCGACGCCGATCACGCGACCTGCCTCGCCGGCTGCGCAAAGAAGGGCGCCCCGGAGAACTTTTGCAAGGCCGCTTGCGACTGCAGCATGGAAAAGATATCCGAGTCCGTCACGCTGGATGAATACCTCTCCGTGGTTCAAGCGATGGCCCAAAACACCGAGCCGCCGAAGTCGGTCATGAACCGGCTGACGCAGCTCTCTCTGGACTGCGCGATCGAGGCGAAGAAGGCGATGCCGAGCGGCAACTAGACGCGACACCACGCACACGTTTCTTTCGCTGGCCTTCTTCGCGACCGGCCTGCCCTGCTCGATCTTCGGCGCGCTCGCCCCCACCCTCACCCGCCACGCCGACGGATATCGGCCTTCGCCGACTGGCTGGAGGGCGGGAAGACGGAGAGAGTCTTCGCGTTCGCCTCGCGCTGCGCGGCCGCGCCTTCCTTTCTTCGAGCCCCAAGGCGTGGATCCCCGAACCCGGAGGCGAAGCCGACCTACGTCGGCGGTGTTCGGGGATGACGGAGAAATTGCAGTTGCTCGTCATTCCGCCGGCCGGCCAAGGAGTTCCCGCCTATCAGCGGTGCGAAGCATCGAAATCATAACCAAACGGCATCCTGCTTCGGTTGGTGGCGATGATAGCAACGGCACGTGTTGGCTGCGCCGAGGACGGAAGAAAGGGATCAACGTGGCGGACAGGAAGCTGAGGGCTGCGGGAGCGTTCCTTGGCTCGGGCATGCGCGCACGGGTCGCCTGCGCCGTGATGCCTGGGGCGATGATAGTTGGGGCGATGGTGACGGCGGCGCTTGCCCTCGCCGGGAGCGCGGAAGCCTCCACGATCACGACCTACAGCTTCACGCAGAGCGGGTATTTTCGGCGACCCGTCCCGACCAGGACATTGCGGCCACTGTTTCCGGCTCTTTCTCCTTTTCCGATGCGCCCGCGACGGGCATCGTCGGCAAGGCGGACCTGATCGACTTCTCGTATGACGTCACGGATTTTCTGGCCGGCCAGCCGGTCCACCTGGTCCAGGGCGGAGATTTGTCCAACCTGGTCTCGTTCTCTTTCCATCCGGGCCAGGACGGCTCGTTCTTCCTTCAGGCGCATGCCGACGCGCAGGTCGCAACCGATGTCTGCATCGGCGCCGCGGCCTCCTTCGGCCTGTGCGGACGTCCGACGGGATTCAACGGAGTGATCGCCATTTCCCAGAGCGGCACGGTTTCGCCACCCGATTTTGCTTTCCTGGTAACGGCGGCGGGGGCGGAGCTCACGCAGACGTCTCCGGTAACGACACCCCCGGTGGCCACGACGCCAATCCCGCCGACCTTGCCATTGTTCGCATCGTCGATCACGGCCTTGGGCCTGTTCGGCTGGCGCAACAAGCGATGGCGCGCGGTTCGGGCAGCGTGATCCGATGCCCGGGCGTGTCCTCGGCATGGTTGGTGCGCGCTCGGGTTTGGGCTGGTGGTGCGGCGGCGCGGGCGTAGACCAACTCGGTCGTCATCCCGCGGCTAGGCCGCGGGATCCACGCCTTGGGGTTTGAAGAAAGATAAGGCGTGGATCCCCGAACCAAGTTCGGGGATGACGGCGGAGTGGTTGCGAGGCGGTGCGACGCTGGAGAGAGATGCCCGGCTCAAGGCCGGGCATGACGGCGTATTCTTGCTCGCGCCGGCTCAACCGAACTTGTTGTTCTTTGGGAAGCCGTTCGGGGGGAGTCTGCCGGCCTGGGCGCGCTGGCCGATCCAGAGCTTGAGGTCGGTTTCGGTGCGGGTCTTTTCGCCGAGGCGCCAGGTCAGGCCTTCACGCTTGTTGTAGACGCGCGCGTCGCTGAGGCCGCCGTCCTTGTACTTCTGCAGGGTGACGCCGCGGCCGCGGTTCATTTCGGGGACTTCGCTCACCGGGAAGACCAGCAGCTTTCTATTCTCGCCGACCACGGCGAGCATGTCGCCGCCTTCGGGGATGAGGCTGGCGACCACCGCCTCGACGCCTTCGGGGACCGAGAGGACCTGCTTGCCGTTCTTGGTCTGGGCGATCACCTCGTCCATCGGCACGATGAAGCCGCGTCCGTCATGGGAGGCGACCAGCAGCTTCTGGCCGGGCTTGTAGATCATCATGGTGACGATCTCGTGCTCGTTGCCGAGATCGATGAACAGGCGCACCGGCTCGCCGAAGCCGCGGCCGCCGGGGAGCTTGTCGCAGCCGATCGTGTAGAACTTGCCGTTGGTGGCGAAGATCAGCAGCTTGTCGGTGGTCTCGGCGCGGAGCTCGAAGCGCGGGCGGTCGCCTTCCTTGTACTTCGCATCCTTGAATCGGTCGGGGCTCGTGTCGTCGACATGGCCCTTCATGGCGCGGATCCAGCCCTTGGCCGAGCAGAGCACGGTGATCGGCTCGCGCTCGATCATCACTTCCAAGGGGATGATCTCGGCCGAGGGTGCGTCGCCGAACACGGTGCGGCGGCGGCCGATCTCGGTCTTCGGGCCGTAGAGGTTCTTGAGCTCCTTGATCTCCTCGCCGACCTTGTCCCACTGCTGCTCTTCCGATTTGAGGAGCGTGTTCAGCGCCTTCTTCTCGGCGGTGAGATTCTTGTGCTCGGTCTTGATCTCGATCTCTTCCAGGCGGCGCAAGGCACGCAGCCGCATGTTGAGGATCGATTCCGCCTGCAGGTCGGTCAGCTTCCACTTCTGCATCATCTTCGGCTTCGGCTCGTCCTCGTGCCGGATGATGCGGATCACCTCGTCGATGTTGAGATAGGCGATCAGGTAGCCCTCGAGGATCTCGAGCCGGCGGTCGATCGCGGCGAGCCGGAACTTGGAGCGGCGCAGCAGCACGTCGCGGCGGTGGTCGAGATAGGCCTTCAGCACCTCGTTCAAGGCCATGACGCGCGGAATCTGGTTGGCGTCCAGCACGTTCATGTTGAGGCCGAAGCGGGTCTCGAGATCGGTCGCGCGGAACAGCTGCTCCATCAGGTGCTCGGGCTCGATGTTGCGCGACTTCGGCGTCAAGACGATGCGGACGTCGGTGGTGCTCTCGTCGTTGATGTCCTCGAGGAAGGGCAGCTTCTTCTCGTTGAGGAGCTCGGCGATGCGCTCGATCAGCTTCGACTTCGCGACCTGGTAGGGGATCTGGGTGACGACCACCTGGTAGGTGCCGCCCTTCAGCTCCTCCTTCTCCCACTTGGCGCGGATGCGGAACGAGCCGCGGCCGGTCTTGTAGGCCTCGACGATGGTCTCGCGGGATTCCACCACCGTGCCCCCCGTGGGGAAGTCCGGGCCCTTGATGAAGTCGACCAGCTTGTCGACTCTTGCGTTGGGGAATTTCAGCAGGTGGCTCAAGGCGTCGCAGATCTCGGCGACGTTGTGCGGCGGGATGTTGGTCGCCATGCCGACCGCGATGCCGGTGGCGCCGTTGGCCAGCAGGTTCGGGAAGGCGGCGGGGAGGACCGAAGGCTCGGTCTCGGTGCCGTCGTAATTGGGGCGGAAGTCGACCGTGTCCTCGTCCAGCCCGTCCAGCATCAGCGCCGCGGCCGCGGTCAACCGGGCCTCGGTGTAGCGCATGGCGGCGGGGTTATCGCCGTCGATCGAGCCGAAATTGCCCTGGCCGTCCACCATCGGATAGCGCACGGCGAAATCCTGGGCGAGCCGCGCCATGGCGTCGTAGATCGCGCTGTCGCCATGGGGGTGGTATTTGCCCATGACGTCGCCGACCACGCGGGCCGATTTCTTGAAGGCGGTGCCGGGGTCGAGCCGCATCATCGACATGCCGTAGAGGATGCGGCGATGGACCGGCTTCAACCCGTCGCGCACGTCCGGAAGCGAGCGCGCGGTGATGGTCGACAGGGCGTAGGAGAGATAGCGCTGGCCGAGCGCGTCGGCGAGGTTGGTGATCTTGATCTCGTCGGCGGGCGGCGACGATTGCTCGGCACGGGGTCTTCTGGCCATCGATACTCACGACTCGGGGAAAGCGGACGGATTCCGGGTTATGGATAGGCCGCCGCCCCTTCAAGTCAAGAGATGGACCCCTCCCGGCCTCCCCCCAACCCGCAGACGAATGTCCGCCTGCGCGGAAAATCGCGGACGACTGTCCGCCTGCGCGGAAAGTCGCGGACGACTGTCCGCCTGCGCGGACGGGGGGAGGAGACGTGGAGGCGTTATTTGTTGTGGAGGCTGCCGTACGGGCCGGCGTTCGGGTGCAGGGTCCCGGTGCAATATTCCGGGCTGAGATAGCCGTTTCCGGTGCAGCTGTTCATCTCGGTGCAGGCGCCGAGCAGGAACAGGCCGCCCAGGGTGACGAGGCAAAGGATGGTTTTGCGCATGGGTTGTGTCCGTTTCTTGTTCGCGAGGCTTGGAGAACGCGAATCCCAAAACAAGGAACCGGGCGCCTGCGTTCCCTCAGCGGGACAAATTTTACACCGGAGCGGCGAGAAAAGCACTTTCCTTCCCGGAACAAAACCGGAGAATGCGGGGCCGAATCGCCGCTTTTTGGAGCCGAAATGACCCGCCGGTCTGCCATCTTCCTGACGCTGATGCTGCTCGCCGGTCCGGTCCTGCCGGGGAGCGCCGCGGCACAGAACAGCGCGGCGGCGATCGTGCAGCAGATCCATGACGTGGCCTATGGCAAATGCATGGAAGCCGGGCGCTTCGGCAGCGGGAGCGAATTGCAGGGCAATTGCAGCTGCTCCGCCGACGTCGCGATCAACCTGCTGTCGGAGGAATTCAAGCAGGCGATCGCCGACGGGACCCAGGCCAGCTTCGCCGGCGCGAAGCTCGCGGGCGATGAGCTCTCGCGCAACGTGACACTGCTCAAGAGCTGCCCGAAGATCGGCGCCTATCTGCAGCAGCAATGCGCCGGCGATCCCGGCAACCCGCATTGCCAGGTGCTGCAGCGCGCGCTGGAGCAGGCGCAGTAGGCGCTCAGAACCGGTCGATCGCGAACGGCTTGAGATCCAGCCCGGCGTCGCGGCCGGCGACCAGGTCGGCGATCAGCTTGCCGGTGACGGGCCCGAGGGTCAGGCCGAGATGGCCGTGGCCATAGGCGAACCAGGTGTTCGAGTAGCGCCGGCCCTGGGAGATGACGGGCAAGGAATCCGGCATCGAGGGGCGGAAGCCCATCCAGTCGCTGCGGCCGCTCTGGTCGAGCTCGCCGAACATGCGGCGGCCGTGCTGCATCAGGATCTCGGCGCGGGCGTAGTTCGGCGCGGCCTCGAGCCCGCCCAGCTCCACCGTTCCGGCGAAGCGCAGGCCCACTTCGAGCGGCGTCACCGCGAAGGAATGATCGCCGGAATAGAGCGGCATCCGCGGCATCTTCTGCGCGTTGGGCAGGGTCACGTGATAGCCGCGCTCGGTGTCCAAGGGCACCTTGTGGCCGAGCATGGCGGTGAGCTTCTTCGACCAGGCGCCGGCCGCGACGACGACACCGTCGATCGGGATGCTTTGTGCTTCGGTTTTGACGGCGCTGGGACCTTTTGCCCCGAAGTCGAAGCCGGTGACCCGCTGCTTCAGAATGGTGCCGCCATTCGCGGCGAACAGCGCCGCCACCTCGCGCACCAGGCGGAAATTGTCGAGCACGTAGGAATTTTCCGGATAGTAGACGGCGTGGCGGAAGATCGGCTGCAGGGCCGGCTCGAACTGGCGGATCTCCTCTTGCGCCATCACCCTGTATTCGACGCCGCGGCGCTTCTGCAGATCGAGATCCCATTGATAGGATTCGAACTTCTTGTCGCTCTCGAACACGCCGAGCCAGCCGGTCTCCTTGAGGATCGCGGTCTCGCCGATGGCGCGGGCGAGGTCGCGGTGCACGTCGGTGGCGCGGAGCAGGATCGCACGCAGCGCGATGGAAATCTCCTCGACCCGCTCCGGCCGGCTCGCGGCGATGAAACGCAGCAGCCAGGGCGCGATCTTCGGCAGATAGGACCAGCGGATGGCGAGCGGGCCCATCGGGTTCATCAGGTAGCGCGGCACGTCCCAGAGCACGCCGGGGGTCGCGACCGGCGCGCAGGAATCGATCGCCAGCACCGCGGCATTGCCCTTGGATGTCCCCTCGCCCGGGTTGCGCTCGTCGATCAGCGTGACCCGGTGGCCGTCGCGCTGCAGGTGAAGCGCCGCGGAGACGCCGACAATGCCGGCGCCGATCACGGCGATATGCTGCTCTGACATGGAGAACCCCGATTTGAAACCCGCGCCGAGGTTAGCGCTGCCGGCTCTCCTGCGCCAGACGGTCGATGAAGCGCGCGCGGGTTTCCAGCCGCTTGTCGGTGATCGGCCCGTGCAGCACGTGGCGGTCGAGGAACCAGCCGGTGAGGCGCAACCCGGCCAGGTGATCGCTGCGGTCCGATGACGCAGCGCCGAGCAGGAAGGCGGGCAGCGGCAGCAGGCGATCGACATAGCCCTGGCCGGCGGCGCGGCTGACCGCGCGCCCGGTCTTCGGGCTGACGAAGGCGAGATCGGCCGTGTCGCCGGTGACCGCGCAGCGGCTGAGATCGAGGCCGAAACCGAGGGCGGTCAGCAATTCGAGCTCCCAGCGCACGTAATCGGCGGGCCAGGAAGCGCTCTCGCCGGTGATCGCATCGGTGAGGCGGGCGGTCGCCTGGTAGACGTCCTCATGCGGCTCGCGCTCGGGCAGCACCACGTCGGCGACGGCGCAGGCGGCGGCGAGGGCCGCGAGCTTCAAGGGATCGTGCAGCAGGATCGCAGACACCGCGTCGACCGGCTCGGCGGTGAAGTTGCCGAGCTGCTCGTCCAGCCGCGCGCGCCAGTGGACCCTGAGCCGGTTGCCGATCTCCAGCATCGGCCGCTGCCGCCGCGAGGTTCCGCCCTTGACCAGGCCCAGATGGCGGCCGTGCTCGCGCGTCAGCACCGAGAGCACGGCATTGGCCTCGCCATGGCGGCGGGCGGAGAGCACGATCGCGTCGTCGGTGAAATCCATCCGCTCAGTTGACGGTCGCGCGGGGCTGCTGCTGCAACCGGTGCACCAGGACGGCGCCGGCCTTGACCAGCGGTCCGCCGACCGGGTCGCGGGCGATCGCGGCGAACGGGCCTTCGCCGAAGCAGAGGCCGATCGGCGTCAGCAGATTGAGGCGCACGTTGCCCTTCTCCGGCGGCGGCAGGCGCTTCTCGGGCCAGGGGCCGATCTTGGGCAGGATCGCGGTTGCCGCCTCGAGCACCGCGTCGATCTCGTCCTCGAGCTTGGAGTCCCGCGACGGCCAGGTGGTGACCGCGCCGCTGTGGTCGAGATAGAGCGCGCTGCCGTCGACATAGACGGCGAGGATATCGTGACCGTCATCGCCGTGCTCGGCCGCCGCCTCGATGATGACGCCCAACACCTCGCGCTCGCCCGAGCGGCCTTCCGGGCAGTTCAGCTCGCGCAACCCGTTCCAGGCCTGGAGCGTGTGCCGGGTCTCGAGATCGGGCATCCGGGTGATCTCGAGCAGCGTGCGGCAGGCCTGGGCCAGCTGGCCCGCGGCCCGGAACTCGGTTGCGCGGGCGAAGGAAGCCCAGGGCTCGCCTTCCAGTTTGTTGCCATGCTGCGCCCAGTCGGCCAGCGGCAGGTCGCCGAACAGCGTGTCGTAAAAAGCCGGAGTGTCCAAAGGCTCGTCTCCTCCACGTCAATGGAGGGAAGATAGCCTGTCCGCAAAGGCGGTTGGAAGACCGGAGCTAGACCAGGATATCGACCGCGGTCACCCTGCCCTCGGCCTGGCTTTGACCCTGGCTGTCGGTGGCGGCGAATTTCGGCGGCGTGGTCTCGATCCTGGTGTGGCCGTCGGCATAGGTGATGGTGGTGACGGTCGAGCCGTCGGGATTGGTCCGCGTGACCTTGCCGATCACGATGGTCGAGTCCTTGGACTGCGCCTCGGCCCGCTGCGTCGCGGCGCTCGGCCCCGCCGCACCGGTCGGTGCGGCAGGGCCGGTCGATGTCACGCCACCAATTGCCTGGATCGCCATGATCCGTCTCCCGCGGGACTGACCAATTCTCTCATATTATATGGGAACGCCGGAGGGCGTTGTCAGGAGGCCGGATCGACCACGATTCTGCCCACCATGCCCATGTCTTCGTGATGGGTGCAGAAATAGACGTAGGTGCCCGGCCGGGTGAAGGTCTGGGTGAAGACCTGCCCCGGGGCGATATCGCCGGAATTGAACGGCGCGGCCCCGGCCGGCGCGGACGCGTCCTTGGCATCCTCGGCCAGCTTGGGATCGTCGGTCACCGAATGGGTGATCAGCGCGGTGTTGCGGAATTCCACCGCCTGGCCGGCCTTGATCTCGATGGTCGCCGGCTCGAAGCTGCCGAAGCCCATGGTGACGCTGGCGCCGGCATCCGGCGAGGCCGGGCCATGCGCCGGGCCGGTGAGGCCGCAGCCGGCCAGGAGCAGCGCGGGGATGGCGAAACGGAGCGTGCGGAACGGGGAAACCGGAGACGGAGTCATGGATCGAGCCTCTTCGAACAACGCCTCCGCCGTGAGGATAGATTGGCCGCGCGGCGATCGGACGCCCGTCACGACTGCGTGAGGCTCAGACTTCGAAGTCCAGGCCGATGTTCCGGAAATGCTCGGGATCTTCGGCCCAGTTCTCGCGGACCTTCACGAAGAGGAAGAGATGGACCTTGCGGTCCATCAGCGCTTGCAGCTCGCGCTGCGCGGCTTCGCGGACCTGGCGGATGCGATCGCCGCCCTTGCCCACCACGATGCCCTTCTGGCTGTCGCGGGCGACGAAGATGGTCTGCTGGATCTTGGCGCTGCCGTCGTCGAACTCCTCCCAGGAATCCGTCTCGACGGTGAGCGCGTAGGGCAGCTCCTGCTGCAGCTGGCGGAACAGCTGCTCGCGGGTGATCTCGGAGGCGAGCGCGCGCATCGGCACATCGGTCACCTGGTCGTCCGGGTAGTGATGCGGGCCCTCCGGCATGCGCTGCGCCAGGGTCTGCAGCAGATCGTCGACACCGTCGCCGGTCTCGGCCGAGATCATGAAGATGTCGGTGAAGATGCCCTCGGCGTTGAGCTCGGCGGTCAAGGCCAGCAGCTTCTCGCGCTTCACGATGTCGATCTTGTTCAGCGCCAGGATCACCTTGCGCTGCTGCTGCTTCAGCCCGGCGATGATGCCGCGGGTCTCGTCGTCGATCGACTTGCGCGCCGCATCGACGATCAGCACGATCGCGTCGGCATCGGCGGCCCCGCCCCAGGCGGCGGCGACCATCGCCCGATCCAGGCGCCGGCGCGGCGCAAAGATGCCGGGCGTGTCGACCAGCACGATCTGGGTCGTGCCCTGGCTGACGATGCCGAGCACGCGGCTGCGCGTGGTCTGCACCTTCGGGCTGACGATCGAGACCTTCTGGCCGACCGCGCGGTTGACCATGGTCGACTTGCCGGCATTGGGCGCGCCCAGGACGGCGACGAAGCCGCAGCGCGAGGGTGTGGCGTTCTCGCTCATGCGCCGACCCGGTCCAGCAGCTGGCGCGCCGCGGCCTGCTCGGCCGCGCGCTTGGAGCGGCCGCGCGCCGAGGCCGGCTCCTGGCCCGCCACCGTGACCTCGACCTCGAAGACGGGATCGTGCGGCGGGCCCTCGCTCTTCACCACGGTGTAGAGCGGCAGCGCCAGGCCGGCGGCCTGGGCCCATTCCTGCAACGCGGTCTTCGCGTCCTGCGGCGGCTTCGCCTCGGCATCCATCTTCGGGCGCCA
This sequence comes from Dongia sedimenti, assembly GCA_030715195.1. Taxonomy (GTDB): domain Bacteria; phylum Pseudomonadota; class Alphaproteobacteria; order Dongiales; family Dongiaceae; genus Dongia; species Dongia sedimenti. Next base: position 460,272 of record JAUYVI010000007.1, on the reverse strand, counting down.
GTGGCGCTCGACGAAGCTCCGCGCGGCCTCGAGTCCGCCGTCGAGATAGACCGCGCCGATCAGCGCCTCGCAGGCATCGGCGAGGATGGCGGGATTGTCGCGACCGCCGCCTTCGTCCTCGCCGCGCGAGATGGTGAGATAGCGGCCGAGCGCGATCTCGCGCGCGACGGTGTCGAGACTGTCCTGGCGCACCAGAGCGGCGAGCCGGCGGGCGAGCGCGCCCTCATCCTCGTCGGGAAAGGCGCGGAACAGCATCTCGGCGATGACGATGCCGAGCACGCGATCGCCGAGAAATTCCAGGCGCTGGTTGTCGGCACTGCGTCCGACCTTGTCGGCGGGCTTCTTGCTGCGCTTGCCCCGACCGGTCGAGACGGCGCTGGGATGCAGCAGCGCGATGCGCAGCAGCTCTGGATCCTGGAAGGTGTAATCCAGCGCCGCCATCAGATCGCGCAGATCGGGCTCGATCTCGCGCCTGGCCATGGTCCCGCCCCCTGTCATCCGACTGCCGGGACTCAGTCGATGAGGTTCAAGAGTCGCTGCCAGCGAAGCGCGGTGACCCAGGTGATCGGATTGGTGAACTTGAAGGAGTCGTCGTAGGACCAGAACAGAATCTTGGCCGGGCCGATCAGGTTCTGCGCCGGCACGAAGCCGACCTTGTCGAGCAGGGCCGGGTCGCTGATCTCCTGATCCGCGTTGGGCGGCATGAAGCCGCGCCAGACCCGGCTGTCATTCGAGTTGTCGCGGTTGTCGCCCATCATGAAGTAGTCGCCCTGGGGCACGACATAGACCGGTGTGTTGTCGTACTGGCCGGTGTCGCCCTGGGTCTCGATGATCGGATGGGTGACGCCGCCCGGCAGGGTCTCGAGATACTGCGGCACGGGCTGGCCGGCCGAGCCCTCGGTGGCGTTGTACTGGAAGTCCTCGATCCGCTTGCGCTCGACCGCGGTGCCGTTGATGTAGAGAACGCCCTGCTTCATCTGGACGCGGTCGCCGGGCAGGCCGATCACGCGCTTGATGAAATCGGTGTCGGGATCGCCGGGCGGACGGAACACCACCACGTCGCCGCGCTTCGGCGCGCCCTCCCAGACCCGGCCCTCGAACGGCGCCAGGCCCCAGGGGAAGGAATACTTGCTGTAGCCGTAGGCGGTCTTCGAGACGAACAGATAATCGCCGATCAAAAGCGTCGGGATCATCGAGCCCGAGGGGATGTTGAACGGCTCGAAGGCGAAGGTGCGGACGCCGATGGCAATGACGATGGCCCAGAACAGGGTCTTGGCGAGTTCCCAGGTCTCACGGAGACTGCCGGACTCAGGTTTCGCCATAACTTGTTGTTTCCGTTCCGGTTTTTCCATGCGCCGAGGGCTCCTGGGCGGTTCCGGCGGATCAAGCCATCCGCCCTGCGGAAAGTCAAGCCGGGCGGGCGATTCCGGCCCGGCCCATGCATCAGGGCCGCTTTGACAGGGCTACATGGCTCCGTTAGCTTCCGGGCGACGGGGATGGAGTCCCCCGGGCGGCCATTCTGCCGGCCGCCGAACCGCCGCAACGAAAACGTCGCGGCTGATGGCTCCTACCGGGCGATGCTGGCACGGTGGGAGTCTGTCCGAAACTTCTCCCCCTGCCCTCACCCGTGTCGCGAAATTTCGCCGCGTTTCCGCGCGGCCAGGATGAGGAGTTCCGAATGCTCTATGCGATCGTGTTTCTCGGTGCCGGGATCGGCGGCGCATTGCGCCACGGCGTCAATACGCTGGGACTGCGGCTGGCCGGCGCGGATTTTCCCTATGCGACCATGACGATCAACATCGTGGGATCGCTGCTGATGGGGCTGATCGCCGGCTACTTCACCTTCCGCGGCGGCGATGGCGTGTTCGGGCAGATGAGCCAGCACTGGCGCCTGTTCCTGACCACCGGCGTGCTCGGCGGCTTCACCACGTTCTCCGCCTTCTCGCTGGATTTCGCCATGCTGTGGGAGCGCGGCGCGATGGGCGGTGCCGCGCTGTATGTGGCGGTGTCGGTCGCGGGGTCGCTGGCAGCGGTGTTTGTCGCACTGGCGGTGGCGAAGGCGGTGTGGGGGTAAGGATGCGGCGGCTTCATCTTCTCACTCCGGAGGGTGGCGAGAACGAGAGACGCCGTCAGAGGATTTGGTCGTAGAGATCTTTCCAGTCCGGATTCGCGGATTCGATCAGGCGCACCTTCCTGGCCCGCGTCCAGTTCTTGATTGCCTTCTCGCGATGGATAGCGGCTTCGATCCGGTCATGCGGCTCGGCGTAGACCAGCAGTTTCAAACCGTACTTCTTCGTGAAACCCGGAACAGCCCCGGTCCTGTGTTCCCACGCCCGTGCCGCCATTCGTGACGTCACGCCGACGTAGAGCGTGCCGTTGCGCCTGTTGGTCATGATGTAAACCCAGCCCCCATACTGGATGGTTGCGCGACCAACGCGACGTGTCCAGAGGTACTCAGAGGCCTCCACAAGCTCCGTCATCCCGGGACTTGGTCCCGGGATCCACGCCTTTCAGTCTTCGAGCCCCAAGGCGTGGGTCCCGGCGCCTAGCGCCGGGATGACGGAGTTATATGTTGGACATCGAGCTTAGGCCGGGTTGGCCGAGATGATCACGATCACGTAGGCCATCTCTTCCTCGTCGGTGATCGACACGTCGATCTGCGGGACCATGCCGGGCGGGGTGATGGCTTTCAGGCGTTCGAGCGCGCCGCCGGTCAAGGCCATGGTCGGCTTGCCGCTCGGCAGGTTCACGACGCCCATGTCCTTCCAGAAGACGCCGGCGCGAAAGCCGGTGCCGAGCGCCTTCGAGCAGGCCTCCTTCGCGGCATAGCGCTTGGCGTAGGAGGCGGCGCGGTTGGCGCGGCGGTCGGACTTCTTCTGCTCGACCTCGGTGAAGATGCGCTGGATGAACTTGTCGCCGAAGCGCGCGATGGTCTTTTCGATGCGCCGGATGTCGATGATGTCGTTGCCGATGCCGATAATCATTGCGCGCCTACCAGCGGTGATGCACCAGGGGACGGATGTCGGCGTCGTAGACCTGCTTCACCGCCTCCATCTGCTCTTTGGTGAGCGCCGGAAGATCGCCGGCCGCGACGTTGCTCTCGGCCTGTTGCACGTTCTTGGCGCCGGGGATCGCGACGGTGACGGCGTCGAACATCAGGATCCAGCGGAGCGCCATGGCCGCCATGGTGGTGCCGCCGGGAACGAGCGGCCGCAGCTTCTCGACCGCGGCGAGGCCGACGTCATAGGGCACGCCGGAGAAGGTCTCGCCGACGTCGAAGGCCGCGCCGTGGATGTTGTAGTTGCGGTGATCGTCCTGGCCGAACCTGGTATCCGACTTCATCTTGCCGGTGAGCAGGCCGCTGGCGAGCGGCACACGGGCGATGATCGCGACGTTCTTCCGCTTGGCGAGATCGAAGAGTTTGTCGATCGGCTTCTGGCGCAGCATGTTGAAGATGATCTGGATGCTGACGATCGGGTAGTCCATCGCCTTGATCGCCTCGTCCACGTCCTGGACGCTGACGCCGTAGTATTTGAGCTTGCCGGCTTGCACCAGTTTCTCCAGCCCGTCGAACAAAGCGGTGTTGGAATAGACCGGGGTCGGCGGGCAGTGGAGCTGCAGCACGTCGAGCGCATCGACTTCGAGGTTCTTCAGCGACTGTTCGACGAAGCCGGTGATCGCCTGGATCGTGTAGCCCTCGGCCACATGCGGCTGCAGCTTGCGACCGGCCTTGGTGGGGACAATGATATCTTTCTTGCCGCCGCGGGATTTGAGCACCTTGGCGATCAGCTTCTCCGAACGGCCCATGCCGTAGACATCGGCGGTGTCGATGAAGTTGACACCCTTGTCGAGCGCCGCGTTCAGCGCCGCCTCGGCGTCACGATCGGAGACCGCGCCCCAATCCGCGCCGATCGCCCAAGCGCCGAACCCGATCGGATTGACCTGCCAGCCGGTGCGGCTGAAGGGGCGGTGCTGCATGGTGGGGTCTCCTTGAATGACGTCGCGGTAATATACTCGATCGTCGTCCCCGCGCTAGGCGCGGGGATCCACGCCTTGGGGCGTGAAGAAAGAAAGGCGTGGATCCCCGGACCAAGTCCGGGGATGACGGAGTCTGACAGCAATTGTGGAGCGCGGTTGGGCGCTAGCCGCAGCGGTCAACCGCGGGCGCGTTCGACCGAGTTGATGCTGGGTGTCGCGCGCAGGGCGGCGATGATGTTGGTGAGGTGCTTCACGTCCTTCACCTCGACGTCGATCAGGATCTCGAAGAAGTCCTGGGACCGGTTGACGATCTTCAGGTTCATGATGTTGCCGTTGTTCTTGCCGATCACCGTCGTCAAGGAACCCAAGGAACCGAGCTGATTGGCGATCACCACGTTGAGGCGGCCGGTGTGGAAGCTGTCATCGCCCTCGGAATCCTTTTCCCAGGAGACGTCGATCCAGCGCTCCGGCGTGTCGGCGAAGCCTTCCAGGGTTTCGCAGTCGATGGTGTGGATGGTGACGCCCTTGCCGGTGGTCACGATGCCGACGATGCGGTCGCCGGGCAGCGGATGGCAGCAGCCGGCGAAATGCACCGCCATGCCGGGGATGAGGCCGCGGATCGGCAGCGCGAAGGCGCCGCCCTTGGCCTTCTGGCGCTGGCGGCCGATCGGCACGATCTTCTCGGTCGGCGAGGCCGGGGTGCGCGAGCCGGGGAAGACCGCGACCATGACTTCGCGCGCGGTGACCAGGCCTTCGCCCACTTGCGCGATCAGGTCCTCGGCGTTCTCGGCCTTGTACTTCTTCAGGACGCCGTCGATCGCCTTGTCGGAATACTCGTAGCCGCCGTGCTGGAATTCCTTCTGCAGCAGCGCGCGGCCCAGTTCGATATACTGGGTACGCTGCTGGGTGCGGATGAAGCGGCGGATGCAGGCGCGGGCCTTGCCGGTGACGACGAAGCGCTCCCAGGTCGGCGAGGGCGTCTGCGCCCTGGAGGTCACGATCTCCACCTGGTCGCCGTTGGTGAGCACGGTCCGCAGCGGCACGATGCGGCCGTTGATCTTGGCGCCGACGCAGCGGTCGCCGATCTCGGAATGGACCGCATAGGCGAAATCGACCGGGCAGGCGCCGCGCGGCAGCGCGATGAGATCGCCCTTCGGCGAGAAGCAGAACACCTGGTCCTGGAACATCTCGAGCTTGGTGTGCTCGAGGAACTCCTCCGGTCCGGAGGCGTGCTCCAGAATGTCCAGCAGCTCACGCAGCCAGCGGTATTGCCTGCCGTCGATCTTCTCCAGGCCCTGCTTGTAACCCCAATGCGCGGCGACGCCCATCTCGGCGACCTCATGCATCTGGCGGGTGCGGATCTGCACCTCGATGCGCAAGCGGTGCGGGCCGATGATGCCGGTGTGCAGCGACTGGTAGTCGTTCGGCTTCGGGGTCGAGATGAAATCCTTGAAGCGGCCGGGGATCATCGAATAGCTGCTGTGCAGCACGCCCAGTGCCTGGTAGCAGGCCGGCACGTCCTCGACCATGACGCGGAAGGCCATGATGTCCGAGAGCTGCTCGAACTCGACCTGCTTCTTCTGCATCTTGCGCCAGATCGAATAAGGCGTCTTCTCGCGGCCGGAAACCGTGCAGGCGACACCCTGCTCCTTCAGCACTTTCTCCAGTTCCGCGACGACCTTGTTGCTGAGGTCGGTGCCCTGCTCGCGCAGGAACTGCAGGCGCTGGGTGATCGACTGATAGGCGTCCGGATTGACCTCGGCGAAGGCGAGGTTCTCCAACTCGTCCTTCAGCTGGTGCATGCCCATGCGCTCGGCCAGCGGCGCATAGATCTCCATGGTCTCGACCGCGATGCGGCGGCGCTTGTCCGGGTCCTTGATGAAATGCAGGGTCTGCATGTTGTGCAGACGGTCGGCGAGCTTCACCAGCAGCACCCGGATGTCGTTCGACATCGCCAGCACCAGCTTGCGGAAGTTCTCGGCATGCTTGGTGTTGTCGGATTGCAGCTCGAGGCGCGAAAGCTTGGTGACGCCGTCGACCAGACGGCCGATCTCCGGGCCGAACAGCTCCTCGATCTCCTCGAGCGTGGCCTCGGTATCCTCGACGGTGTCGTGCAGCAGGCCGGTGACGATCGAGGCGGTGTCGAGCTTGAGGCGCGTCAGGATTTCGGCCACGCCGAGCGGATGGGAGAAATAGGGATCGCCGGAAGCCCGCGATTGCGAGCCGTGCGCCTTCATCGAAAAAACATAGGCGCGGTTGAGGGTGTCCTCATCTGCGCCTGGATCGTAGGCCTTGACTCGCTCGACCAGCTCGAACTGACGAATCATCGACACTTCAGCACCAAACTCCCGGGTGGCCTTCGCCACCGTTCCGGCTTTGCCGGCCGCGTCCTGCTGCGAGACGCCGAGAGTCTGATCCGTGGCTCGCTTCGACCGCCTGTAGCCTCCGGCTATCGATCCGCGCGCAATCGACCCGAGGGCGATTGATCCGAGTGATCCCAGTGCCTCGCCGAACCGACGAAGCCCGAGAGGCTTGCGCCCCTCTTCGTCGCGCTCAGTCCTCCGTGCCTTCGGCCTCGGTGGCATCTTCGAACTCGCCGTCGATCGCCATGTCGGCGTCCTCGGCATCTTCCTCGGAGATCTGGGCCTGCTGCATCTCGGCCAGCATGTCCTCGCCGGCGCCGACGCCGAAGCCCTGGCCTTCCTCCTCCGGCTCGTCGTTCTCGACATGCTTCTGCAGGCCGGTCACGACCGATTCAGAGAGCGCGGCAATGTTCACGGTCTCGTCGGCGATCTCGCGGAGCGCCACGACCGGGTTCTTGTCGTTGTCGCGCTCCACGGTCAGCTGACCGCCGGCGGAGATCTCCCGCGCGCGCTGCGATGCGACCATCACCAGGTCGAAACGGTTGGGGACTTTCAGAACGCAATCTTCAACTGTAACGCGTGCCATTCGAGACAATCTCCAAGAACGAAGCCAAGTTGTTGTAACGAATATATTGTTTATGAACCGCTGAGTCCAGGGACGCGGGTGGGGTCAGGCCATGCAGCGGGCGCAGGACGGGTGTTTCAGCGCGCGGCGCGGCGGATTCGCTGGCCTTCCGGCAATGATTCCAGCAGTTCGGAGATGGTACGCCCGCTGACCGGATGCCGCCAGTCGGGCGCGATGTCGCGGAGCGGCAGCAGCACGAAGGCGCGATCGGCGAGACGCGGATGCGGCAGAACGGGCGATTCCGGCCCCGCATGCACGGTTCCACGGTGGTCCAGCAGGTCGAGATCCAGCACCCGCGCCTCGTTGCGGATGGCGCGGACCCGGCCGAAGGCATTTTCAACCGAATGCAGCAGGGCCAGCACCTCGGGCGCCGAACGATCGGTCGCGACCTCGACCACCGCGTTCAGATACCAGGGCTGATCCGAGACTGGGACGGGTTCCGATTCATAGAGCGGCGAGCGCGCGACGACGGCGAGCCCATGCGTCTCCAGCGCGGCGATCGCCGCTTCGAGCGTCTCGCGCGGCGTGCCGTGTTCCGGGCTGGGCAGATTGGCGCCGAGACCGATATAGACTCCACGCTTTGCCATGGCCTGTCGTCAAAATCGCGGTTGAAATGCGGAACGCGCCTGCCTTTACTAGGCCGCACGCCGTTCATAAGCGGCGGCCGATACTTAAAGCGATTTTCCGGGAAGGACAATTCATATGACGACGCGGTTCTACCCCGAAGAGCGGGTGGCTCTGTTCATCGACGGCGCCAATCTCCATGCCGCGGCCCGGGCGCTCGGCTTCGACATCGACTACAAGCGGCTGCTGAAATATTTCCAGGAGCAGTGCCGCCTCATTCGCGCCTTCTACTACACGGCGCTGATCGAGGATCAGGAGTATTCGCCGCTGCGCCCGCTGGTGGACTGGCTGGACTATAACGGCTTCACCATGGTGACCAAGCCGACCAAGGAATTCACCGACGCCATGGGAAGGCGCAAGATCAAGGGCAACATGGACATCGAGCTCGCGATCGACGTGCTCGACATGTCGGCGCATCTCGACCACGTGGTGCTGTTCTCCGGCGACGGCGATTTCCGCCGCCTGGTCGAGGCGGTGCAGCGCCGCGGCGTCCGCGTCTCGGTGGTCTCGACCACGCGCTCGCAGCCGCCGATGGTCGCCGACGAGTTGCGCCGCCAGGCCGATGTGTTCGTCGAGCTGGAAGAGCTGTCGCCGCTGATCGCGCGCCAGCATGCGCCGCGCGGCGCGCCGGCCTCCGCCGCCTCGCCGGCGCCCGGGCCGGAGCCGGCCGCCGAGGATCGCGGCGCCTGAAGCCCGTGACCGAGACCGCCGGGATCCCGGAACCCAGTCCCGATTGCCCGCTCTGCCCGCGGCTCAAGGATTTCCGCGACGCCAACCGCGCGGCCTTGCCCGATTACTTCAACGCGCCGGTGCCGTGCTTCGGGCCGCATGACGCGAAGCTGCTGATCGTCGGCCTGGCGCCGGGGCTGCACGGCGCCAACCGCACCGGCCGGCCGTTCACCGGCGACTGGGCCGGCGACCTGCTGTTCGCCACTTTGCTGAAGCTGGGGCTGGCCAGCGGCACTTATGAGGAGCGGCCGGACGACACGCTGCAGCTGGTGAACTGCCGGATCGTCAACTCGGTGCGCTGCGTGCCGCCGCAGAACAAGCCGTTGCCGGTCGAGATCGCGACTTGCAACCAGTTCCTCAAACCCGAGATCCTGGCCTCCAACGCGAAGGCGATGTTGGCCCTGGGCGCGATCGCGCACCAGGCTGCTTTGTCCGCACTGGGTGAGAAGAAGAGTGCGTTCAAGTTCGGCCACGGCGCGATCCATGCGCTGAAATGCGGCGTCACGCTGGTCGATAGCTATCACTGCTCGCGCTACAACACGAATACCGGCGTGCTGACGCCGGCGATGTTCGAGAATGCGGTGGGCATCGCGAAGCAGGCCGCGGGGCTCTAGGGCGCGACCGCGGTCAGGTTCATGGTGAGCCGGACGCCCGGCTTCGGCAGTTCGGAGACGCCGATCACGGTGCGGGCCGGACGGTGATCGCCCATGCCTTCGATATAGGCGCGGTTCATCGCGTCGAAGTCGCTCATCTCCAGAAGGAAGATGTTGATGTGCAAGACGTGGTCGAGATCCGACCCGACCGATCGCAGCATGGTGCGGAAGGATTTGAGGATCTGCCGGGTCTGCGCCGCCACGTCGGGACCGGCGAGCTGCCCGGTCGCCGGATCGACGCCGGCGGTGCCGCCGATGCTGATGAACGGACCGACCTTGGCGATGTGGTTGTAAGGGCCGATCGGAGTCGGCGTGCCGGGCGGCGTCGAGGTTTCCACTTTGGTCTGCATGTGAAGCCTCTAGTCCGCGCGGCTGCGCGTTTTCATCAGCTTGTGCTGGTCGCGCTTCCAGTCGCGCTCTTTCTCGGTGGCGCGCTTGTCGACCTTGCGTTTGCCGTGGGCGAGGCCGAGCTGCATTTTCGCGATGCCGCGCTCGTTGAAATAGATCGAGAGCGGGATCAGCGTCATGCCCTGGCGTTCGGTCTGGCCGTGCAGCTTCTTGATCTCGCGGTGCTTCAACAGCAGCTTCCGCGGGCGGCGCGGTTCGTGGTTGAAGCGGTTGGCGGATTCGTATTCCGGGAAATAGGCGTTGAGCAGCCAGATCTCGCCGTCCTTTTCGACCGCGAAGGCCTCGTTGATGCTGACGCGCCCGAGGCGCAGCGACTTCACCTCGGTGCCGGTCAGCACCATGCCGGCATCGAGCGTGTCCTCGATGAAGAAGTCGTGCCGCGCCTTGCGGTTCTGCGCGGCGAAACGATCTTTGGAAGTGTCGCGGGCCATCTCGGATTCAATGCGGGTCGGAGCAGCGAGGCCATGAATTAAGCAGCCTCTACTGTCCGATCAAGCCCACTTTCTTCATGGCGGCTTCGACCTTGGCGCGGCTGGCTTCGGCGATCGGCGCCATCGGCAGGCGGAGCTCCGAGGTGCCGTGGCCGAGCAGCGACATGGCGAACTTCACCGGGCCGGGGCTGGTCTCGCAGAACATGGCGTCGTTGAGCGGCATCAGCCGCTCGTTGATCGACATCGCGGCGCCGATATCGCCCTTCTGCCAGGCGGCGTGCAGTTCCGCGGTCAGCTTCGGCGCGGCGTTGGAGGTGACCGAGATGCAGCCATGGCCGCCCTGGATCAGGAACGGCAGCGCAGTCGCATCCTCGCCGGAGAGCTGGCAGAACTCCTTGCCGATGGCGATGCGGGTGCGGATCGGGCGGGCGAGATCGGCGGTCGCGTCCTTCACGCCGATCACGCGCTCGAGCTTGGCGCAGCGCGCCATGGTGTCGACCGACATGTCGATGGCCGAGCGCGGCGGCACGTTGTAGATCACGATCGGGATGTTGGTCGCGTCGTGGATCGCCTTGAAGTGCTGGAACTGCCCTTCCGGCGTCGGCTTGTTGTAATAGGGCAGCACCACCAGCGCGGCATCGGCGCCGGCCTGCTCGGCATGCTTGGTGAGGTCGATCGCCTCGTCGGTCGAATTGGAGCCGGTGCCGGCGATCACCGGGACCTTGCCCTTGGCGACCTCGATGCAGAGCTCGACCACGCGCTTGTGCTCGTCATGGGTAAGGGTCGGGGATTCGCCGGTGGTGCCGCAGGGGACCACGCCGTTGATGCCTTCGGCGATCTGCCAGGCGACGAATTTCTGGAAGGCCTGGTCGTCCACCGCGCCGTTCTTGAACGGCGTCACCAGAGCCGTGATCGATCCCTTGAACATGATGCCCTCGCCTGCTCCCCGCGGTCTTAACCCAGTCTACACCAAGGCCCGGGTTCAATAGGACGTTCGAACCGGCGGGTTTCGGCGCGCGGCGAACATATCGAGCAGGCTTGAACCCTGCAAGTCGACGGGAAACCCGGCGATTCGGCGGAGATGCAATTTGAGAAAACCGATCTAAACGACTATAATGCCACGGGAATCTTTCAGAGCCTGAGTCGACGGTTCAGGCGGATATCGGGGTGCAAGGTGCGTCGGGCGGTTTTGGGTTTGCTGGTCTCGCTGGGTTGGTGCCTCGTTTCGAGCGGGGCGCACGCCGATGCCGGCGGTCTCAGCAGCCAGGATATCGCGATCTACAAGCAGGCTTTCGCGGCGGTCTCCAAGGACCGCTGGGCGGATGCGATGTCGATCGCGGCCAAGGCCAAGAACCCCCTGCCCCGCAAGGTCATCCAGTGGCTGAACCTGACCCGGCCGGGCCCCGGCCGGTCGTTCGACGAGATGACCACCTTCATGGTCAAGAACCCGAAATGGCCGCGGCTGGGCGCCTTGCAGGCCCAGGCCGAGCGGGCCATGCCGTACGGATACCCCGCGAAATCGGTGATCGCCTGGTTCAACGGACGCGAACCGCAGACCCCGGAAGGGGCGACGCGGCTGGTCGCGGCCCTGACCGCGAGCGGCGCCGCGGAGCCGGCCGCCAAGATCGCCCGCGCGGCCTGGCTGGAGCTCGACTTCGATTCCGACGACGAGGCGGATTTCCTGGATGCGGCCGGTCCGTATCTGCGCCCGGCCGACCACGAGGCCCGGCTCGACCTGCTGCTCTGGAACGGCGACGAGGACGCGGCCAAGCGGATGCTCGCGCGGGTCGGTGACGGCTATCGCCTGGTCGCGGTCGCCCGCATGAAGCTGGCCGACGAGGCGCGCGACGCCGAGGCGGCCCTGGCCGCGGTTCCGGCCAAGCTCAAGCTGGATCCGGGCCTGGTGTTCGAGACGGCCCGCTATTGGCGGCGCCAGGACGAGTTCGCCAAGGCGGCGGCGGCGCTCGACACCCCGCCGCTGAAGGCCCGCAAGCCCGACAAGCTCTGGGGCGAGATCGAGAACGCGGCGCGCGACGCGCTGGACGAAGGCTCGGTCTCGGTCGCCTACCGGCTGGCCGCCAGCCATGGCTCGGAGAGCGGCACCGCTTTCGCCGACGGCGAATGGCTCTCGGGCTGGATCGCGCTGCGCTTCCTGCAGGAGCCGGACACGGCGCTACGCCACTTCTCCAATCTCTACAGCGGCACCACTTCGGTCTTCTCCAAGGCGCGCGGCGCCTATTGGGCCGGCCGCGCCGAGGAGATCCGCAAGAACAAGAAGGCGGCCGACAAGTGGTACAAGCTCGCCACCGGCAACCTGACGGTCTACTACGGCCAGCTCGCGGCGATGCGGCTCGGCGAGAGCACGGCGCTGCGCATCAAGGTCGAGCCGAAGCCGACACCGCAGGAGACCGCGGCCTTCGATAAGCAAGAGCTGGTGCGCGTGATCCGCACCCTGAACGCGATCGGCGTCAGCGAACGCACCCGCCCGTTCCTGATCCGGCTGGTCAATGACGCCAAGAAGCTGCCGGAATACCGATTGCTGGCGATCCTGGCGCGGCAGAGCGACCAGGACGACATCGCGCTGATGGCGGCAAAGAACGCGCGGCAGAACGGCGCCGAGATGGCGGACTACCTGTTCCCGGTGATCGGATTGCCGGCCGGCGGCAAGGTCGAGCCCGCCTTCGTGCTCGGCCTCATTCGCCAGGAGAGCGCCTTCAACGCCCATGCGGTGAGCCCGGCCGGCGCCCGGGGCCTGATGCAGCTGATGCCCGATACCGCGCGGCAGGTCGGCAGGCAGCTGAAGGTCGCCAAGTTCAAGGACGAGCGCCTGACCGCCGACCCGAAGTTCAACGTGACGCTCGGCCGCGCCTATCTCGACAAGCTGGTCGATCGCTTCGGCGGGTCCTACCTGCTGGCGACGGCGGCCTACAATGCCGGCCCGAACCGGGTGCGGCAGTGGATCGACACCTACGGCGATCCCAGGCAGGCGGATACCGACGTGGTGGACTGGATCGAGAGCATTCCCTTCGACGAAACCCGGAACTATGTTCAGCGCGTGATGGAGAACCTGCAGGTCTATCGCAGCCGGCTGACCAAGGGTGCGTCGCGCCTGGCGCTGGATGACGACCTGAAGCGCGCCGTCGTCAACTGAACAGAGTTCCGACCTTCCATGGATCAGACTGAAACCGCGGCCTTCAAGAGGATGCTGAGCAAGGGCAAGGCGCGCAGCTATGTCACAGTTGACGAGCTCAATGCCAGTCTGCCGCAAGGCTTGGCCAATCATGAGATCGAAGACATTCATTCCATGTTGAGCGACATGGGCATCAATGTCGTTGAGAGCGAGGAAGCGGATGAAGGCGAGCGTGGCGCGCTCGCAATGGGTTTCTCCGATGTCGAGGCGGCCGCCAAGCGGATTGCCGGCAAGGCGGTGAAGACGCCGCTGCTCACGTTCCCGCTGCTGGAGAAGACCCTTGGCTTCCGCCTGTTGGTGAAGGCCGAGACCCTGCAGCTGACCGGCTCGTTCAAGTTCCGCGGCGCCTGCAACAAGCTGATGCTGGTCCGGGAGCAGAATCCCTCGGCCAAGGCGGTGGTGGCCTTCTCCTCCGGCAATCACGCGCAAGGCGTCGCGGCGGCGGCCGCCATGCTGGGCTTCAAGGCGACCATCGTGATGCCGGACGACGCGCCGCGCATCAAGATCGAGAACACCAAGGCGCTGGGCGCCGAGGTCGTGCTCTATAAGCGCCATACGGAATCGCGCGAGCAGATCTGCGCCGACATCGCCGCGAAGACCGGCGCCGTGATGGTGCCGCCTTACGACGATCCGGCGATCATGGCGGGACAAGGCACCGCCGGCCTGGAGCTTTGCGAGCAGGCCGAGGCGCTGGGTGAAAAGGCGGATGTGGTGATCGCGCCGGCCAGCGGCGGCGGCCTGGTCGCCGGCGTCGCGACGGCGGTGAAGCATCGCTGGCCGAGTGCCGAGGTCTACGCGGCCGAACCCGCGACCTGCAACGACATCCAGCGGTCCCTGGCGGCGGGCAAGCGCATCGGCAATGCGCCGGGCTCGCTCTCGATCTGCGACGCGCTGATGTCGCCGCTTCCGGGCGAGCTCACCTTTCCGGTGCATCAGGCCTTGCTCGCGGGCGGGCTTTCGGCCAGCGATGCCGACATCCTCAAGGCGATGAAGTTCGCGCTGACCCGGCTGAAGCTGGTGATCGAGCCCGGCGGCGCGGCGTCACTGGCTTGCGCGCTGCTCGCGCGCGACAGGTTCCGCGGCCGCACCGTCGCGGTGGTCGCTTCGGGCGGCAACGCCGACCCGGAGATGTTGAAGCGGGCGCTGGACAGCGAAGATTTCGCGTTCGCCTAGGCGAGCGCTCAGTTCACCGCGGCCTTGTCGGTGGCGACCAGCGGCTCGGAATTGCCGAGGCCCATGACGCGGTCCTTCGGCTTGTCCTTGGGGAGCAGCGGCCGCGGCTCGATCGCGCCGTTGGCCGAGGAATCGATCCGCTTGCACATGCCTTCCAGGAAGGCGCCCTGCTCGATGGAGAGGCTCTTGTGCAGGATGTCGCCGGTCACCCGCGCGCTCTTCTCGAGCGTCACGTTGTCGGCGCGGATCTGGCCGTTGACGATGCCGCAGATCCGCACGTTCTCGGCCTGAACCGCGCCATGCACGGTGGCGCCTTCGCCGACCACGACGTTGCGGCTCTGGATGTCGCCCTCGACCCAGCCGTCGATCTGGATGTCGCCGCTGCAGACCATGTCGCCGTTGATCCTGAGATCGGGGCTGATGATGGAAGGCACGCTCGCCTTGCTGGCCGGCTTGCCGCCGTCCAGCGCCGAGGTGGACTGGCTCTGCTTGTTAGCCTTTGAAAACATACCGCCCTGCCTTCAAGAAGCCCATGGGATCGAGCGGCTTGCCCTCGAAACGCACCTCGTAGTGGACGTGCGCTCCGGAACTCCGGCCGGAGTTGCCGAGCTTGCCGATCGCCTCCCGATAATCCACCAGATCCCCCACCTTGACCAGTACGGAATCGAGGTGGGCGTAAACGGTCATGATGCCGAGGCCGTGGTCGATTTCCACGACGCGCCCGTAGCTGCCGCGCCACCCGGCAAAAACGACCCGGCCCGGGGCGGTGGCCAGCACGTCCGAGCGGATCGAATCCACCATATCCAGGCCCTCGTGAATGGCGGCCTCACCATTCATCGGGTCCGTGCGCTCGCCGAAGCCGCTGGAAATGTAATAGCGATCCACCGGCGCGGAGAGCGGCAGCGAGCGCAGAATGACCTGCAGCTTCTCCCAGCGGCCGACCTCGTCGTCCAGGGTCGCGACGCTCTCCAGCAGCTTGCGCTCGTTGGCGTCCTTGGTGTCGGTGGCGGCCGGGATGAAGGGACCGCCCTGCCCCAGCCCGGGCTCGGTGGTGAGCCGCAGCAGGTCGTCGACCTTGAGGCCGGTCATCTGCACGGTCTTTTCCATATCGCCCAGGTTCTGCCGCGCGCGTTCGGTCAGATGGCTGACAAAGCTCGCCTGGCTTTCCTGCAGCGTGGACAGGCGCTGCTTCAGATCCTCGATGGTGCCGGCCATGTCGGTCCGATCGGTCTGCACCAGATTGCGCTGGGAGATCACCGTGGCGAGCGCGCGCTGGTTCTGGGCGACCTGCCGGTTGAGATCGAGATTGGCGAGTTTCGTCTGATCGAGCTGCCGCTGCAGATCGGCGAGCTGCGCGGTCAACGCCGCCTGCTGGCCGGCCGCGACCTCAAGCTGCGCATCGAACTGGCCGGTGGCCTCGGTCAGTTGCGCGACCCGCGCGGTCAGCGCCTGGTTCTCGTTGTGCTGGACCGCGACCTCGTGATTGAGCTGGTCGCGCTCGCCGGCGACGCCGTCGCGCTCGGCCGCCAGCCGATCGGCCTTGCTCTGGGTCTCGACCAACTGCTTGCTGAGCGATTGGTTGCGCGCGGCGATGCGCTGCAGATCGGTGTCGAACGAAGCGAGCTTGTCGCGGAGGGCGAGCCGCAGCTTCTCGCGCAAGGCCTGCTGCTCGTCTGGGCTCGCCGTGGTCAGGGCCCAGAAGTCGCCTTGCGCGCTCCCCGTCAAACGACGGCGCGCGGCGCTCTCGTCGTCGGAGAGGCCGAGCAGATAGGTTTCGTCGGAGACCGCCACGGCGGCACTCTTGGAGAACTGGTCGAAGTAGCCGGTGACCTCGGTCAGCAGACGCGTATAGGCGTCATCGGCGTTGCGCACTTCGATGTCATGGCCGCGGATCGAGAGCTGCTGCACGCCCATGCCGATCGACGCGGTCACGGCGGAGAAGCCCATCACGGTCAGCGCGACGACGGCGATGATCTGGGTCCGCGTGGTCAGCCGCAGGTAACGAATGCGCCCATCGCTCCGCAGGATCACGTCGCGCGTCGCAAAGACCGCCTGCAATTTCTCTCTTGTTGATGAGCGCAGGAATCTCGTTACCGGCATATTATGCAGCACCGCCCCCGTCGACCGACTTTCAAATTATCTACGCACGCAATGCCCTGACCGTTTCGGAGACAAGCTCCGGCGGGTCCGAGCAATTTTATTATTATTGTGCGGGTAGCTTTATATCCCCAAGGCGGATATGGCAACCCGAAATCATCGCCGTTAAAGCCTTGTGATCGGCTGCGAATGTGCCGCAATGCGGTCACAGTTCCGCGCTAAAGAATCCGGTCGACCCTGCGTGGGCGGGGCGCGATGACTCGCAATCAGGGAACGACCTGGTAGGCGTATTTGATGTCGCGGCCCTCGGCGAAAACCACGCAGCGCCGGTTCCTGAGCTTGGCCTGGCATTCGCTCAGCGCCGTTGACCGGGTCACCGGGCTGATCTGGCACGCGTAGTTCTTGCAAGCCTTCACGTCGGACGACGCCCCATCGACCGTGATCATGAACAGGCCGTAGCCGATCGCCGCGTCGTTCTGCAGATAGCGGACGT
The DNA here is from genome assembly GCA_030715195.1 of Dongia sedimenti. Lineage (GTDB taxonomy): Bacteria > Pseudomonadota > Alphaproteobacteria > Dongiales > Dongiaceae > Dongia > Dongia sedimenti. The sequence goes on along the minus strand of JAUYVI010000007.1, from coordinate 443,508 downwards.
AGTCGCGCCACACCGCCTGCGTCATCACCATCTTGCTGCCGGTGAAGCCCGGCCGAGGATTGACCGGGCCGGTCGCGGGTGTGATCAAGGATGCGCCGGGCGCCGTGGTCAGCGGAGCGTTCCCGCCCGGCGCTTCCATGGCCTTGAAGTCCGCGGGCTTCTCGGGCTCCTTGGTCTGGCCATAAGCGACGGGCACCAGGAAGGCCGTCAGCAAGAGCGCCGAAGCGACGGCGATCGACGCGTGCTTTCCGCGGGGGGATTCAACGTCTCTGTTCATGGCGCGATGATAGTCGATCGGACCTGGGGTTACCACACGGCGCCACGGCGCTCACGTCAGCACGAAGGACAGAAGCGCGATCGCGAAGCCCGTGGCCACCGCCCGGACACGCCGTGTGTTCACGGCCCCGATGAGAGCGCCCGGTCCACCGGTCCGGTCGAGGTCGAGGCGGCGCGCGAGTTCACCGGCGCTGCCTTCATAGGAGACGACGGCGAGCCGATCGAACGGCATGTAGAAGGAAGTGCAGATGGTGGAAACCGCCGCGCGCAGGTCGCGGGTCGCGAAAACCAGATAGAGTCCCATTCTTCACCCTGTACGCCACCGCGGCACCCGGAGCGCCACTCCCGGGAACCGTGAATTGAAGCGAGAAATCCGCGGCGAAAACGCAGCGGGCTTGCGCGTTGTTCCATCTCCTTGTTTTGCCGGGAAGAATCCCCCGGCGTGGCGGCACAGGCTTTTACGCATAGACACCCTGTCCTAAAAACGTATTATGCGGTGAACGCCGATGCCCGCCCGAAGTGTCGAGATGCCGGAGTGGCGACATGACTGAAATTTCGGAAGCCGCACGCCGCCTGAAGGAACTGCGCGAGCAAGCCGGGCTGACGATGCGCGCGGTCTCCGAGGCGCTGGGCTGGAGCCTGACCCGCTATCAGCATTACGAGGACCGCTACAAGCGGCGCTTCCTGCCGTTTGAGCTGGCCCGCGACCTCGAGGCGATCTTCGCGCCGCACGGCGTCGAATCCGGCGCGGTGCTCAGCCTCGCCGGCATCGAGCATGGCCAGCCGGTGAACCAGCGCCGCGAAATGGTGCCGGCCCGCGCCGCCGCAACCCCGGCCCAGCGCGACCTGCCGGTCATGGGCACGGTCAAGGGCGACGGCGACGGTTTCCTGTTCGTGCAGGGCGAAGCCAAGGAATTCGTCGAGCGGCCCGCCAACCTCAAGGGCGTGTTCAACGCATTGGCGCTGTACATGGACGGCGACGTCATGGAGCCACGCTATTACGCGGGAGAGCTGCTCTACGTGAATCCGAACCGGCCGCTGACGAGGAACTGCTTCGTCGCGGTCGAACTCGCCGACGGCCAGGGACTGATCCGCCAATTCGTCCGCCGGAGCGAGGACGAAGTCGTGCTGCGCCAGTTCAATCCCGCCAAGGACCTGCACCTGAAGGCGGGCAACGTGAAGAAGATCTATCGGATCACGGGATCAGCGGAAGCGGGGTAACGGCGCGCTCGCGCTAAATCTCCACCACCACGCGGCCGCGCACCTTGCCGGCCAGGATCTCCGGGGCGAAGCTTGCGACCGTCTCCAGTGTCGCGGTCTGGATCGTCGAATCCAGTTTATCCACCGGCAATTCCATGGCGAGGCGCGACCAGGCGGTGCGGCGGCGCTCGATCGGGCACATCACGGAATCGATACCGAGGATGTTCACGCCGCGCAGCAGGAACGGCACCACCGTGGTTTCGAGCTTGGCGCCGCCGGCGAGACCGCAACTCGCGACCGAGCCGTGATACATGACTTGCGGCAGCACGGTCGCCAAGGTCGTCCCGCCGACGGAATCGATCACGCCGGCCCAGGCCTCGCTGTCCAGCGGCTTGCCGCTCGGCTTGGCGATCGATTCACGCGTGATGATCTCGCTGGCGCCGAGCGCTTTCAGGTAGGCATGTGTCTCGGCGCGGCCGGTGGAGCAGACCGTCTTGTAGCCGCGCTTGGCCAGAATCGCGGTCGCGACGCTGCCGAGCCCGCCCGCCGCACCCGTGACCAGCACCGGCCCCTTGGCCGGCGTGACGCCATGATCCTCGAGCGCCATCACGGCGAGCATCGCCGTGAAGCCGGCGGTGCCGATCGCCATCGCCCGGCGCGCATCGAGGCCGCTCGGCATCTTCACCAGCCAGTCGCCCTTGACCCGTGCCTTCTCGGCATAGCCGCCCCAGCGCGCCTCGCCCACGCGCCAGCCGGTCAGGATCACGGCATCGCCCGGCTTCCAATCCTTATGCGCGCTGTCCAGCACCGTGCCGGCGAAGTCGACGCCGGGAATATGCGGGTATTGCCGCACCAGCCGCCCCTGCCCCAGCAGGATCAGCCCGTCCTTGTAGTTCAGGGTCGAATGGCTGACCGCGACGGTGACATCGCCTTCGGGCAACTTCGCCTCATCGACCTGCTGGATCGAGGATTCGACGCGGCCGTCCTTCTCTTCCAGCATCAGGGCTTTGAACATGCGCGCTCCCTCAATTTTCAAACGGCGCCAGAGTTTCCGTGAACCGCACCGGCGCGCCGATCGGCTTCTCCAGCAGCTCATCCTCGCGCATGACGATGTTGCCGCGGATCACCGTCGCCTTGGGCCAGCCGGTGACGGTCATGCCGGCATACGGCGTCCAGCCGCATTTGGTGCGGATCCAGTCGTTGGTGATCTCGCGCCTGGCCTTCAAGTCGACGATCGAGAGGTCGGCGTCATAGCCGAGCGCGATCCGCCCCTTGCCGGCGATGTTGTAGATGCGGGCCGGACCGGCGCTGGTGAGATCGACCAGGCGCTGCAAGGTCAGCCTTCCGGCATTCATGTGGTCGAGCATGATCGGCAGCAAGGTCTGCACGCCCGGCATGCCCGAAGGCGATTGCGGATAGGGCTTCGCCTTCTCCTCCTTGGTATGCGGCGCGTGGTCGGAGCCGATGCAATCGACCACGCCGTCGCGGATCGCCTGCCAGAGCGCCTCGCGGTGCCGGGCATCGCGCACCGGCGGATTCATCTGCGCGAAGGTGCCGAGGCGCTCGTAGCATTCGGGTGCCGCGAAGGTGAGATGGTGCGTCAGGCACTCCATCGTCACCAGGTCCTTGTTGGCGGCGAGGATCGGCACCTCGTCGCCGGTCGAGACATGCAGGATGTGGATGCGGCGGCCGGTCTTGCGCGCCAGCGCGATGATGCGCTTGGTCGCGCGCAGCGCCGTTTCCTCGTCGCGCCAGACCGGGTGCATCTTCGGATCGGCGCCGCCTTTGACCAGAGCCAGGCGCTCGCGCAGGCGCGCTTCGTCCTCGGCATGGATCGCGACCCGGCGACGGCCATGGCTGAGCACCCGTTCAAGACTGTCATCCTCGGCGACCAGCAGGCTGCCGGTGGACGAGCCCATGAAGATCTTGACGCCGGAGCAGCCCGGCACCAACTCGGTTTGGGCGAGCGTCTCGACATTCTCTTCCGAGGCGCCGACGAAGAAAGCGTGGTCGACCCAGGCGCGGCCTTTGGCCCGGTCGAGCTTGTCTTGGATATCCGCGGCGTCGAGCGTGTTGGGGTTGGTGTTCGGCATCTCGAAGATCGCGGTGACGCCGCCGAGCGCGGCGCCCGCCGTGCCCGCTTCGAGATCTTCCTTATGGGTCAGACCCGGTTCCCGGAAATGCACCTGGGTGTCGATCGCGCCGGGGAGCACCGTCAGGCCGGAAGCGGCGAGGCTCTGCGCCGTCTTGGCGTTCTTGAGATCGCCGAAAGCGGCGACTCGGCCGCCGCGGATGCCGAGGTCGGTCTCTTGGGGGCCGTTCACGGTCCAGACCGTGCCGCCCACCACCGTCAAATCAAAGGAATTTTCCATCCGGGAGGTGACTTCCGGCTCAGGGGAAAGATATGACCAGATGTCTAAGGGGCTTGGCGCTCCTGCGCAAGCCCGGCGCCTTCGTTGCGAGCGCGTGACCTGGCCGCGGGCTTGGGATAGAATGCCGGGCAACGGGAGGAGCAAGCATTGAGCGTGATTTCCAGCGTCACAGAAATGCGCGTGAAGCTCGAGGAGCTTCGGTCGGAACACCGGGACCTCGACGACGTCATTCAGCGACTCACCGAAACCTCACCCTTCAACCAGTTGCAGATCCAGCGCCTGAAGAAGCGCAAGCTCGCGCTGAAGGATCAGATCATCAAACTGGAAAGCAAGCTGCTGCCCGACATCATCGCCTGATCGATCGACGGTTGCGCTCCCGGAAAAGGACGCCGGCGGCGGTCGCCAACCGGCCGGTTGCGGCCCCCGGCCTATAGGGAAATGCGTAAGGCCGGATTTTAGCGACAACCCGTCACATGGTTGCGAGCCGGAATCCTTCTAAATTGACGTCCATCAAGAAGGATGCAGCCGTGCCCAAGATCACATCATACGCGCAGCCGACCTGGACCGAAGCACTGCTGCGCGGCTTGAAGCGCATGTGCCCCCGCTGCGGCCAGGGCAAGATGTTCGCGGGCTACCTGACGCCGCGGGAATCCTGCGAAAGCTGCGGCCTCGCCTTCGAGCCGCTGCGCGCCGACGACGCGCCGGCCTATTTCACCGTGTTCCTGGTCGGCCATATCGCGATTGCCGGCGCGCTGTTCACCGAGCAGCTCTCGCATCCGGCGCTGTGGCTGCAGACCGCGGTGTGGGTCCCGGCCACGCTCGGGATGATGCTCGGCTTCCTGCCGGTCATCAAAGGCGCGGTGATGGGCGCGATCTATGCCAGCCATGCCGGCGAGCACCGGCATCCGGCCGAGTAGCGCGCCTCAGCTTTTCGGCTCGAAGATCGCATAGAGTTTCTTCACCGGTTCGACCGTCTCCCAGGTGCCGGCGAAGCCGCTCGGGATGACGAAGCTGTCGCCCTTCCCGAAGGTCTCAGCTCTGCCCGCTTCGTCGGTCAGCACGCATTTCCCTTCCAGGATGGCGCAGAACTCGCTCTCGCTGTAGCGCACCGGCCATTTGCCCGGGCTCGACTCCCAGATGCCGGAAAAGAACTGGCCGCTCGCATCGGTGAAATAGTTCTGCAGCCGCGTTTTCGGATCGCCCGAAATCGGACTGCCCGGCTTCCCCTCCTCGACCGCGGGCGGATTGACCCCAAATCGGACAATGGCTTTTGAAGCTGCGGCATTCGACATGATTGCGGTCTCCTCACCCCGTGATGCCGCGCTTTTAGCACAGGCCTGCGGCGTTTTGACATCGCCTCCGGGAACTCTATAGTCGCCGCCAGTTTCCCGCAGGTGCAGTTTCCGTGGCAGAAGAAAAAGTCGGGTGGGGCGCCGTCTTCAAGGGCGGGCTCGGTCTCTATACCATCATGCTCAATCTCGGCATCGGCCTGCACGCGGTCGATGTCTTCATCGTCAGCACCGTGATGCCCTCGGTGGTGCGCGACATCGGCGGTGCCAGCTACTATTCCTGGACCACCATGCTCTACATGGTGGCCTCGATCATCGGCGCCGCCACCGGATCGCCGATGAAGGCCAAGTTCGGCGCGCGGCGCGCCTATTGCCTGGGCGCGCTGCTGTTCCTCATGGGGTCGGTCTCCTGCGCGGTCAGCCCGTCGATGCTGTTGCTGCTGACGGCGCGGCTGGTGCAGGGCTTCGGCGGCGGGCTCATCATCTCGCTCTCGATGGCACTGATCAGCGAGCTCTATCCGGAGCGGCTGCGCAAGCGCATCCTCGGCCTGGTCTCCAGCACCTGGGGCGTCGCCGCCTTGATCGGCCCGGCGGTGGGCGGCACCTTCGCGCAGATCGACTTCTGGCGCGGCGCGTTCTGGATCAACGCGCCGATCATCGTCGGCTTCATGCTCGCCGCCTGGTTCCGCCTGCCGGAGCGCCGCTCGCCGCCGCCCTTGAGCATGTTTCCCTGGCGGCGCATGGCGCTGCTTTCGCTCGGCGTGCTCTGCGTCGGCGTCGCCAGCAACTGGCAAAGCCTGATCGTGCAGGCGGCGCTGATCGCCGCCTCGGTGCTGCTGGTCTGGCAGACCCTGCGGCTCGACGCGGCCGGTCCTTCCAAGCTCTTTCCCAGTCATCCGTTCTCGCCGAAGACGACGACCGGATCGGCGAGTTGGGTGTTCTTCCTCTCCTCGATGACCCATACGGTGATCGGCGTGTTCCTGCCTTTGGCGCTGCAGGTGCTGCACGGGGTCGATCCGCTGGTGGCGGGCTACATGACGGCAAGCCTCGCGGTCTGCTGGACCTTCGCCTCGATGGCGACGGCGCATCTGCACGGGCGCGCCGCCTCGGCGGCGATCATCCTCGGTCAGGTGCTGTGCTGCGTCGGCTTGGGCTCGCTCGCCTTGTTCATCGAGCATGTGCCGACCTGGGTCGTGCCGCTGCTGAACGGATTGGTCGGGCTCGGGCTCGGCTGCTCGAACCTGCACGTGACGGCGGCGACCATGCGCCATGCGCGGCCCGGCGAGGAGACGCTGACGGCCTCCTCGATCCCGACCATCCGCTCGCTCGGCATCGCCTTCGGCGCCGCGGCCGCCGGCGTCATCGCCAACGGCGCGGGCTTGACCGACGCGCTGCTGCCGGCCGATGTCAGCCACGCGGTGCTTGCGGTGCTCGGCATCGGCGTGCTGGCCCCGGTGGGCGCGCTGATTCTCGCCTTTCGCTTCACCGCCTTGCTGGCGGCTAGCCCAAACCCGGCCAAGAGCGCGCCAGACTCGGCCGCCGCGACACACTGAGCCACCAGCGCGAAAGACGGCGCGAGGCGGCGATCGCCTTCTGCCCTTCCGGCGTCATGGTGAGATAGGCGGCGATCGGCATCAGCGCGATATCGGCCAGGGTCACCTGCGGGCCGATCAGCAGCTCCGACTTTTCGCCGTCATGCGCCGCCAGGGAGAGCTGCTCGATCGCCGCCAGGGCGTCGGTCATCGGCTGCACCGCCCCGTCGATGGTGCGCGTGTCGGTCGGGCTGCCGAGGAAAGGCGCGAACAGGCGCTGGGTCGCGATCTTGCCGATCGCCGCCGGATAGAGGTATTCGCGGACGATGCCCTGGATCTCGACCATCATCGCGCGCGGCTTGGGATCGGCCGGCTGCAGCGCCGGGCCGTCGAACGCCTCGTCGACATAGCGCAGGATGGAGTCGCAATCGAACAGGGCGAAGTCGCCCTCGACCAGCCGCGGCTGCTGGGCGGCGAGATAGCGCAGCAGATCGGCCAGCCGGAAGCCGCTGGCGCGCAGGATGTCGGGCTCGATCAGGTGATAGAGGACGCCCTTCTCCTCGAGCGCCACCCGGGCCGCGCAGACGAAGCTGCTGTTCGCCGGACCATGCAGTTCGATTTCGGCCAATGCGCCTGCCCCCTCGCTGGGGCGCACGTTACCGGCGGCGCGGAAAGCCGGTCAACTTCCTTGACCGGCCGCTGGCCGCGCCTATCCTCGCGGCCATGGCCGATGATGCACCGGGTTTCGATTTCCTGCGCTATTGCCGGCCGGGCATGGTGCTGCAGACGCGCGACCGCCGCGACGCGCGGATCACCGCCGTTGCGCCGGAGACCGGCCTCATCTCCGGCACGGTGCAGATGCTCGGCCCCTGCGCCTGGCATGCCGATGGCCGGTTTCACCAGGCACCGGCCGATGCGGCCGGCCCCTGGGACTTGATGCCTCCGGCGGAGCACCGGCCCGCCGTGGCGCATCGGCGCGAATCCCTGGCCGCGGCGCTGCAATCGGAAGCCGGCAATCCCGGCTGCTGCGACTAGAGCCTCGGTTTTAGACGGAGGCCGGCTCGCGCGGCGCGACCCTCACGCTGGACAGACCGCGGCGACGCTGGTCCGGAATCACGATCGTGACGGTGGTGCCGACGCCGACCTCGCTGTCGATGTCGAGCGAGCCGCCATGCAGGTCGCAGATGCCCTTCACGATCGAGAGGCCGAGGCCGGTGCCGCGATAGCGGCGCGCGACGTCGCTGTCGATCTGGCCGAAGGGCGAGAGCGCCTTTTCGATGTCGGCGGGCGCAATGCCGATGCCGGTGTCGGCGACGGTGAACACGGCGGCGCCTTCGGCGTTCTGGCGATAGCGCAAGGTCACCGTGCCGCCCGACGGCGTGAACTTCACCGCGTTCGACAGCAGATTGAGCAAAGCGCGGAAGACCGCGCGGCCGTCGGCCTGGATGGTGAGCGGCGAAGCCGGCAGCTCGGTCACGAGATTGAGCCCTTGCTGTTCCGCCTGATGAACGACCTGCCGGCCGGCATCCTCGGCGATGACCGAGCAGTCGCAGAGCTCCAGGCGCAATTCGAGCTTGCCGGCCTCGAGCTTGGAGAAATCGAGGATGTCGTTGATCAGGCTGAGGAGAAGCAGCCCGCTCTTGCGGATATCGCGAATGTAACTGCGGTAGCGCGGATTCTCGATGGCGCCGTAGAGCTCGACCTCCAGCACCTCGGAAAAGCCGATGACCGCGTTGAGCGGCGTCCGCAGCTCGTGGCTTACATTGGCCAGGAACTCCGATTTCGCGCGGTTGGCGATCACCGCCTGCTCGCGCGCCTCGATCAGCGCCTGCTCGCGCTGCTTCACGTCGGTCAGGTCGCGGGTGACGCCGATCTGGCCGGCACCGTCGGGCATTTCGAAGCGCCGCGATTCGATCAGCCGGCCGCGCGGCTCGCGATAGAGGCGGCGGCGGATCGGCCGGCGCGTGCCGGGCGCCGGCGGCACACTGTCACCCCATTCGGGGTCGTCATCGACCTGCTCGTAGCCGCCGTTCAGCAGCTTCCACTCGATCAGGTCCTGCAGCTTCAGCCCGGCCTTGAGGATGCCCGGCGGGAAGTTCCACATCCGCTCGTAGGTCTGGTTCCAGTGGCGGATCTCGCCGTCCTTGGTCATGACGACGATGCCCTCGTCGATCGAATCGATGGTCACGCCGAGCAGGCTCGCGGCCCGCTGCAGGCTGGCGTTCTTCGCCGCCACCAGATCGGCATAGCTCTCGGCGGCGCGCCGCACCCGCAGGATCTGATCCAGCGCCATCACGCACAGCGCGGCCAGCAGCAAGGTGACGAGCGCGATCGGCACCAGCAGGCGGCCGATCAAATGCTGGCCGGGACGCGGCGGGATCCAGGTGAGATAACCGAGCGTGCCGCCGTCGGCGCCGATCAAGGGCTGCCCGACCGCGTTTGCGGCGATGCCGGGCGCGGTCTGCAGGGCCTCGACCCGCGTCGCCATGCAGATCGCGTCCAAGGTCTCGGCATCGAGCGCCGTCAGCATCACCAGGACCGGCCGCGCGGTCGAAGCCTCGGACGTCGTCACCGCGGCGGCGCCGGCCAGATAGATCACATCGCCCAATCGCAGCATCGCATGGACCGGCACCGGCGCATCGCCCGCGCGCGATCTTGCCTCGTCCATCAATTTTGTGAATCCGCCGGCGAAGGCGATGGCTTCGCCGTGGACAAACTCGTGCCGCCCGATGAAGCCGTAGAGGATCTGGTTGTCGCCGCCGACCGCGAGGGTGCCGGTCACCTGCGTGTAGCTGGCGGAGATGGTCTCCGGCCCCAGATTGTCCTTGGCCCAGCCGGGTGAGAAACGCACCGCCAGGTTCTGCCCCGCCTCGTCCCACCAGGCGTAATCGCGCGCAACCGATTCCAGATCCTTGGTCCGGTCGGCGAGCTGGGTGGACATTTCCAGGAGCGAGGTCTGCGCCGCCTCGCGGTCGAGACCGATGCCGCCGAGATAGGTCAGGCCGAAGACCGCGCCGACCCCGATCGCGAACAGCAGCAGGACGGGAGCCGCGGGACGCCAGCGCTCGAGCCAGCGGCGCAGGCGCGGATCTCCCGCCTTGGAATCGCTGCGCGCCATTCCGCCCGGGAAATCTTCGACCTGGCCTAGCCCCTTCGTCACCCGTTCTTCCGATTGCGCCGGAGATGGGCGCGCAGTCTAACAGCGGCACTTTCCCGGTTCACGGAGATATACAGCTAAGGCCCCGTAAACCTCGGCATCCGGTTCGCCGCCCGGTCGGTTGCCATCCCGGGCCGATTCTGGAGCGGCCGCGCCGAAAAGTTCGATTCTGAACCGTTGCCGCGCTGCAACAGTGGTCAACAATCATTTATATGACAATAGCTTAGATAGGCAATGTAGAGCCGGTTTAGATGCTTGACTTTTCGCTTATGCAGCATCATCTTTTGCACTGCGACAACGGAAATCTCCCCTGACAGTACGTTGTCGCGGCGCCCCTCATGGGCGTTTCCTCCCAGAACTTGGGCCGTGCCAGACGCACGGCCCTTTTTTCTTGAAACGTTTCAAAATCGATCCGGTTTCAACCCGGCGGCGAAGCGTCACCCGCGCCGAGCGCGCGCTGCATCAGCACGCTGTCGACCCAGCGGCCGAATTTGAAGCCGACCGCGCGGAACGTGCCCACCTCGCTGAAACCGAGCCGCTGGTGGAGGGCGATCGAGGGGCGGTTGGCGCTGTCGCCGATCACCGCCAGCATCTGCCGCTTGCCGGCGGCGGTCGCGCCGTCGATGACGGCCGCCAGCAGGCGGCGCCCGATGCCGCGGCCGGTCGCCTTGGGATCGAGATAGATCGAATCCTCGACAGTGAAGCGATAGGCGCTGCGCGGCCGATACGGCCCGGCATAGGCATAGCCGAGCGGCCCGCCGGAATCGCAGGCGACGAGGTAAGGCAGGCCGAGCTCGACGATCGACCGCCAGCGCCGCTCGAACTCGCCGAGATCGGGCGGCACTTCCTCGAAGCTCGCGGCGCCATTGAGGACATGCCCGGCATAGATATCGCACAAACCCGCGAGATCGCCGGATGCGGCGGGACGGATGGTGATCGCATTGCGGTCGAGCGCGGCCTCGGCAGGCATTTCCGAGGACATGTCAGCGGCGGCGGATCAAGGCCTGCGCCTCGCGGGCCAGCATGGCAATCAGGCGCTCGAGGCGCTGCTGAGTTTCCTCAAACTCGGGCAATCGTTCGAGCGTCTGCTCGTCCATGTAGATCGAGCGGTTGATCTCGATCTGCAGCACATGGATGCCTTCGGACGGCCGCCCGTAATGCTGGGTCACATAGCCGCCGGAATAAGGATTGTTGCGCCGGACATTGGCGCCTTCCTTGCGGAGATGCGCCTCGGCCGCCGCCGTCACCGCGTCGGCGCAGGAGGCGCCGAAGCAATCGCCGAGCACGAAGTCGACGCGGGCACGCCCGAGATCGCGCTCGCCCTGCCCGCCGACCGAGGGCATCGAATGGCAATCGATCAACAGGCCGCCGCCGAATCGCTCGCGGGTCTCCCGCATCAGGGCCAACAGAGCGTCATGATAAGGCCGATAGCAGCGCGCGATCCGCCGCTCCGCCTCGGCGAAGGGAAGCTTGCGCCCGTAGATCTCGCGATCGTTGGCGGCAAGGCGCGGGATGCTGCCGAGGCCGGCGGCGACCCGCGGCGAGTCGGTGATGGCGGCATCCGGCAGCCGGTCCTCGAACATGAGCGGATCGAGCTCGAACGCCTCGCGATTGGCATCGACATAGACCCGCGGAAACAGCGCCTTCAGCAGCGGCGCGCCGTAGCTCGGCCCGGCGGCGATCAGCTCATCGACGTAGCAATCCTCGCTGAGGCGCAGGGTCGCCCGGTCGAGCTTGGCCATCTTCAGGAAGTCCGCCGGATAGCGGTCGCCGCTGTGGGGCGAGGCCAGGACCAATGGTGTGGTCTGCCGGTCCGGGCGGATGATCTCATAGGCCGCCTGGGCCGCCGCCTGGCCTTCGGCTTCCTCTCCCGGGGCGGCGGCTTCCGGGGACTTCAGGGATTTGGGCAGGGCCGTGCCGTTGCTCATGGGATAGGTTTAGTAAATTCCGGGCGGCCTGTCAGCGACCAGATGCGAACGGTTTGCGGGTGACGATTCCCGCGTTTGATTTATCGGGCGATTTCCGGTGCTTGCAAAGCGCGGGAGGCGGTGGTATTTCGCGTGCCGCCGGCCCCACCGGGGCCAAGCCTTGCGGCCCCGCGCCGCAAGCCGCGTTTAAGAAAACGCTGCGATATCGGGCGGTTAGCTCAGCGGGAGAGCACTACGTTGACATCGTAGGGGTCACTGGTTCAATCCCAGTACCGCCCACCATTCCCATCATCGGCTCAGCGACAGCCTGCGTAGGGCCTTTCGGGTCCAATCTCACAGCGGGACTGCGGCCGGAAGAGCGCTTGCTGATCTTTGCTCGCCTTGCTCCATCGCGCGCGCAAAAGGCTGGTCGTTGCGACGCGCGGGGAGCGTCTCCTCGATCGCTGCCCGATTGGTGTCTCGCCAGGTCAGCCGCAGACAAGCGCTGCTCCTGAGACGCGGCCCGGACGATTTCAGCTTTCTCTCCGCCAGCCTCGCCAGATCGGCGCGGTGCAGGCGCAGGATCGCGAGGCACTTCGCCGTGTCCGGCGTCCACGCGCCCAGATAATCGAACGCAACTTGTTCCGAGACATGAACGATCGTCGGTTCGCCGTCGATTGCCGCCTCGAAGCAGAAAAATCCCGGCTCACTGCTTTCCCATGAGCGGCCGGCGAGCCCCACGCGGCTGAACGATGTGCTGGACATTTCCCCTCTTGCGCCTGTCGGTTTGTTTCAAATGCACGACAACTCTAATGCGCGCGCCGGAAATTGCCGTGACTTATGTCAAAATCGCGCAAGCCGTCCCGCAGAGTGAGGCCGTTGATCGGGCGCAGTTAACGAAACATTGCCAAAGCGCTGAGATCGGCTTTTTCCGTCACGAGGATTCTGATCGACATCAACGATCGACCGGAAATGCGCGCGAACCTGCGGTCTTCTTGCCGCAGTCCCTGGATAAAGCCCGGCCCGATACCAATACTCATGGCCACGTGTTCGCGGGTCGGGAGGCCGCCCGCGGCAATCTCTCTCGGGGTGGAGGAATCATCATGGCGTTGAAGTCACGGACCGGTTTTGCGCTGCTCGGCGGCATTCTGCTGGCGGCGTGCGGCACACCGAGCGGCACCGCGCTCTCGGAGAATGCGAGCGCCGTTCGTCTCAGCACCACGCTCACGGCGGCCAAGCAGCAGCCGGCGCAGCGCTTCACGGCCTATATCACCGGCTACAGCTATTGGGACAACACGCCGGTCGGCACGGCACAGATCGCCTTGCCGGTGGTCCATGACGAGGCCGGCGGACAGGGCACCTATGACGACCCGATCACCCTCGCGGTCGGGCATTCGATTTCCGGCGGACGATCGACGCCGGACGTTCCGGCCGGCACCCGATTCTATATCGAACGGCTCCAGAAATACGCGATCGTCGAGGATGTGTGCGGCGACGGGGCGAGGCCGCAGAACGGACCCTGCCATACCGGCCATGACGGCCATCCGTGGTTCGACATCTATGTCGGCGGCGAGAAGGTCACCGCCGAGACGGCCGCGGCCTGCGCGCGCAGCATCACCGATCTACAGCCGGTCATCATCAATCCGGCGCCGAACCTGCCGGTCTCGGCCGGCACCGTTACCGAAAGCAGCTGCAAGGCGATCGCGCAGTTGAACTGACCCTGACTGAATCAGGCGCAGCGCCAGATCATCGCGGCGTAAGCTGGATCTGGCGCTGCGTCGCACGACCGAGCGCGGCGTCCGAAGCGATCTCCGCCGCCCGGGTCACCTTCTGCCAGCGCATCAGGCGTCCGGACAAGGCGGCCGCCAGCGCGCGGATCGCCGAAACATACAAGAGCTGACGATAGAACAGCCGCTGGAACGGCAGCAGCCAGAGGAGACGCTTGTCCTCCGCCGGTTCGAGCCGGAAGGCCAGGATGCCGACCACGACATCCGACAGCAGATACGTGCAATAGGCCGCGATCTTGCCGACCGACAACGTGGCCATGGCCGGCTGCGCCAGAACCATGCGGTCGATCGCATAGTCGACGAGCGCGGCGATGAACATGAGGTCGACGAGCGGAGCAACGCTCGCCACCATGATGCTGAACAGGAACAGCTCCGGAATCGAGACCAGCCCGATCCAGCGGCGCTCGGCGATCGCGCCGCGATGCTTCCAGGCGGTCTGCAGCATGCCGAGCATCCAGCGCAGCCGCTGCCGCATGAACTGGCGGACGGTCTCCGGAGCTTCGGTCGTGGCCAACGCGGCCTCTTCGAACAGGACGCGGTAGCCGGCGCGCGCGATCGCGACCGTCAGGTCCGCATCCTCGGCCAGGGTCTGGGACGAGTAGTAGCCGGCCTGCTCCACCGCCGCGCGGCGCCAGGCGCCGATCGCCCCGGGCACCACCATGATGCCGTTGAACACCTCCGCGGCGCGGCGGTCGATGTTCTGCGCCGTCACGTATTCCAGCGACTGCAATCGCGTCATCAGCGTTTGCCGGTTGCCGACCTTCACATTGCCGGCGACCGCCCCGACCGCCGGATCCTGGAAGTGCCGGACCAGCATGCGAATGGCCTCGGGATCGATGATCGTGTCGGCATCGATCGCGATCACGATGTCGGTCGTGATGGCGCCGTAGGCGTGATTGAGCGCGTTGAACTTGCCGCCGTTCGCCTGGGTCAGGACGCTGACCCGCGGATCGGAACCGCAGGTAGCGGCGATCATGGCGGCAGTCCGGTCGCTGGAGCCGTCATCCACCACGAGAATGCGTAGGTCCGGATAGTTCGAGGCGAGGACCGCGGTCAGCGTCCGCGCGATGACCGGCTCCTCGCAATAGGCCGCGACGACCACCGTCACCGGCGGCGCGAAGACGCCGTCCGGGACGGCGTGCGGCTTGCGCAGATGCGCCAGCACGATCACGATCACCGCGCGGAGGCTGGCCAGGATCGTGACGGCCATGAACAGCCAGGTGAAGGGGACGGCGGCCCAGCGGATCGCGGTGAACGACGCGGCGTCGAACCGGGCGGTGACGCTGTCATCGACCGGCATCACCTGGTCGCGGGTCTTGCCGATGAACGCGCCGAGCGGCACGAAGCGGTAGCCTTCCCGGCGCAGGGTCTCGATGATCCGCGGCAGCGCCTTGACCGTCGCGGCGCGGTCTCCGCCCGCATCATGCAGCTGGATCACGGTTCCGCTGGCCGGATTGAGGGAAGGCAAGATCGCCGCCACCAGGTCATCCGCCTTGGCGCTGGTCCAGTCGCGCGGCGTGACGTCGGAGCCGACCACGGCATAGCCGTACTGCTCGATCTGGCGCATCGGCGATTCCTCGATGCCGGTCAGCGGCCCGTGTCCGAAGCCGTAGGGCGCGCGAAACAGCAGGCTCTGCCGGCCGGTGAGGCTGGCGATCAGGCGCCCGGTCGCGTTCACCTCGAAGCGGATGCGCCAGGCGGCGCTGCGCTCCAGGACCGGATGGAAAAAGGTATGGACGCCGACTTCATGCCCCTCGCGTGCCATGCGCTCGACGAGATCGGCGTAGCGCATGGCATTCTTGCCGACCACGAAGAAGGTGCCAGGGACCTGGTTGGCTTTCAGGATGTCGAGAATGTCCTCGGTGTAGTGCGGGTCCGGCCCATCGTCGAAGGTGAGCGCGATCGTGCCCTTGGCGCCCGCGCCGTAGCGCTGAATCGTGTAGGGCTGCGGCAGACGGGAGTACGCCGCGTCGACAATCAGCTGTGACGGGGGATCGATCTCGACCGCACGAATGCCGGATTGCGGAACGCGCAGCAGCTGCTGGAACGGACCGGCGCCCTGGTAGCCGACGTAGTCGGCGATATCGATGTCGCCGAGCAGCGCCCCCGGATCATCGACCGGCAAACGTGTCGTCACCAGGTCCCAGATCGCGGGGTCGGCGCCGGTCAGGGGCCAGACCGCGATTCCGCCCAGCTTGCGGTCGGACAGCGCGAGCAGGTGGTTGTACGCGGACACCGCATCGAGCAGCCAGACGCGGTGCCGCCGACCGCCATCGGCATAAGAAAACGTCGTGTTCAGGCTCGGCTTGTCGAGGGTCACGGCCGCGTTCTGAAGACCGGCCAGGCGCATCGCCTCGGCATAGTTGATCTCGGCCGCGAAGGACGCGCCATCCGTCCAGTCATAACCCATGGCGCCGAGGGCAACGACCACCTTGCCGGAATCGAGGGTCTCCAGCAGCGACGCGAAACGCCGTGCGAACCAGGCCCGAGGCGCGAGCGGCGTCGGCGCGGCCAGCGTTCGTGGATCGCGGAAGCCGAGGACCACCGCGCGATCCACGGCCGCAATCAGCGGCGCATAGTCCCAGATGCTGCTGGCGAGCGGCGCGACCAGGCAGGTCTTGCGACCCGTGCCCGCGAAGGCCTCGTGCAGCGTCGCGAACAGGCGGGCGGCGCCGGCATAGGCAGGCTCCGCAATGCCGGAGAGGTTCAGGCAGAGGCCGCCATAGTCGCGCTCGGCGGCGATCTGGGCGATCGAAAGCGCAAGACGCCGGTTCACCTGCGGCGAACGCAACGCGGCGGCGAGTTGCGCACCCGTCACCGTGTCATCGAGACTTGCGACGGGCAGCAGCGTGTTCGGGGGCCGGCCGCGCAGGAGCTCCGCGACGGCGCGCTGGTGCGGCTCCTCGAAGCCGAGCGGCGAGAGCTGCGCGGCGTCGAGGTCCAGCCGATACCATTCCGGAAGCAGCACGCCGATCCGCGGCAGCGCCTTGGCCAGCGGCAGATAGCTCCACTCGGGCTGAAACGGCAGGTAAGCGTAGACCGTCGTATAGCCGGCATGCGTGCGCCGCAGCGGTCCGCCGGCGGCGGGCGGAGCGACGATCGCCGCGGCGCGCACGGATGGGTCGATCTCGTGGCTGCCATGCGGATCCACCGCGGTGAGCTTGGCCAGGGCATACAAGCTCGCGCCGAAGGCAATGCTCCAGACAAGAAAGGCCAGCAGCAGAACGCTGCCCAGAATCCGGAGCAGACTGCGCCGACGGCTGGTCGGATCGAAGAAGACGGGCAGCGGCTTCGCGACCAGTGTCTTCGACTTGGTGTTGCGACGGCCGAAAGCCTTCAAACTCATCGCGCCCTCGCCATCGCCGGGCCCACGGCCCGGCGGGTCCTCTTCGCTGTCTTGGTTCTTGCCGTCATTCGATCGCGGCGCGCGGCCTGCGCAAGGCCAACGCGAAAATATGCGGCTGGCCATGGGACGCATTGACCCAAATCAAGGCTCCAGTGACACCTGGCGTCTAAAAAAGACCAACAATTCCTAGATTTTTCTTAAGAACCGGACCGCAGGCGGCTGAGATGGAGAAACCCGCCATGAGTCGCCCTCGGGTGACGCATCAGGGGCATTCAGTGGCGATCAGCCGTCGCAGCCTCCTACAAGCGACGCTGGCTGCCGCGCCGTTGATTTCCGGCCTTCATCGCCACGCCGGTGCCGCGGTGTTCGGCCGCCCGCTGCTGCTGGTTTGCGACGGACTGACGGCGGGCACCGATCCGCGGCAGCTGCGCACGTTCCTGGATCCGATCGCCGCGATGAAGCTGAAGCTCGGGCTGGTCCTCGGCGGCGGCGCGCAGGATCGGGCGCCCTTGGCGGCGGCGTGCGCGGAGATCGATCCCGATCTCATCGAGTGGATCATCGAGCAGCCCTCGATCCCAGATGACAGCGCTTATTTTCAGATGCGCCAGGCGAGCATCGCGCAGAACGGCTTTGCCGCCTTCCGCGCCCTGGGCGGCGCCGACGCGGCAAACTGGGGCAATTGCCTCACCCTGACCTGCCGCCAGCCGATGGGCGCGGTACCGGCGCTGAACGGCGTTCGCGCCGCGGGTTTCCGCAACGTGCTGCTGCGCCCCGCCGTGGACACGCGCATCGACTGTTGGACGACGGATAACGGCGTCCTCCAGCTGATCGGCGGGCGGCGGGCCAGCCTCTCCTATCTCGAGCCGTTCTTTGCCGCACTGGGGGAGACCGGCGAGACGACCGATCCGCTGCTCGTCTATCTCGCACTCGATGAACTTGCCGCATTCTCGGCGACGACACTGAACACCATCGGCGGCACGCTCGCCGAGCTCATCGCCGCCAGCATGGATGACGGGGCGATCTGGCCGATGCGGCCGTCCGAGTTTCACCTGGAGCGCTATGGCGCTGCGCGGCTGCTCGGCCTGCATTTCGAGTTCGCCGCCGGCGCAACCGTGCCGCCGATCATGAAGACGCTGGCAGCCGTCGGGGTCCCGTTCTCCGTTTCCGGGGCCGGAGATGGCGACGCGGCGGCGGCTTGCCTGCGCCTGCCCGGCATGCCGACGGAAGCGGATTGGCGGTCGTTGCGGACCGTGCTGGTCGGCGATCTCGGCGCCGGTCTCGAGGGCTTGGCGGCACCGCAGACCTGCATCCTCAGCGAAAGCCAGGCGCCCGACCTCGTCGCCGCGATCGCGAAGACCGGTGCGGCCGTGGTCGCGTCCACCGGCACCGCGCCGGCGCAAACGATCGGAATGGACGATGCCGGCCTGCTCCACATTCCCGCCAGCCTCGAACTCGGCGGATTGGCGACGGCGTTCGAGCCGCGCCGGGCGGATGTCGCGCTGTATCACGGAAACGGTCGGCTGCGCGACGGCTTGATCGTCGTTCAGGTGAATGCGGCGAGTGCGCGGCCGACACCGCTCGCCGACAATTGGCTGTTGAACCTCACCGATGGCGAAGAGTCCATCGCGGTCGGCCTGCCTGCCCTGGCGCGCGGCATCGCGCCGGTCGATCCGGTCTTCGCGCTCTTGAAGCGCGCCACCGCGGAGGCCTTCGTGGACGAGGCGCAGACCGAGGCGGCCGAGGCGGCCGAGGCGGCCGAGCGTGATCGCCTGCTCGAGGATGCGCAACTGGCGTGGCATTACTTCGAGAGGCTGTCCGATCGCCGCACCGGCCTGGTCCTTTCCTCGGCGCAAGCCGACGGAACGAATCTCACTGCCTATCCGCTCGTGACGATGTGGGAGATCGGCTCGCAGATCCTGGCGACGCTCTCCGCGCTTCGCATCGGCCTCATCGACGAGCCCGCGTTCTCGGCCCAGATCGCCCGCCTGCTCAAGAGCATCCCGGCCGGCAAGATCGACGGAATGCGCCTGCCGCAGGCGAGTGTGTCCGCCCATGGCGAAGCGCAGGCCGGCTCGCGCTTCAGCGCCAGCGACACCGGCAGACTGCTGGTGGCACTGAAGGTGCTGGAGCAGGAGTTCGACATGAAGAAAGAGGTCGCGCGGGTCCTGGGCCGCTGGGATCTCCCAAAAATCATCGCCGGCCGTCGCCTGCACAATGTCGAGAACGGTCGGCTGACGGAATACGCGAACTCCAACTACGTCGATTACACCGCCAGGGCTTTCGCGCTGTTCGGACTGGAGACGCAATCGCCGTACGACATCGGCACGGCGGAAACAGGTACGGATCGGCAGATGCGCCTGCTCAACAAAGTCGCCGACTTGGGTCCGATCGCGACCGAGCCGCATGTCCTCGAGGCGCTCGAGCTGGGCCATTCCGAGGCGTCGCGCCTGATCGCCGAGCTGCTGTTCACGGCGCAACTCGGCGCCGCCGAAGCGACCGGCAAGCTGTTCTGCGTCTCCGAGGCGCCGCTCGATCGCGCACCCTGGTTTACCTATCAGGGATTCCGGCTCGGCAAGGATCCGGAACCCTGGACCGTCGACACCAAGCTCCATTCGCCGGCCTATCAGGCGGAAGCGGCGCGCGCGGCGGTGCGGTTGATCAGCACCAAGGGCGCCTTTGCCTGGGCGGCGGTGCGGCCGCATCCCTATTCATCGAAGCTGCTGGCGACGGTGCGCGCCCACGCGCGGATCCCCGATCTCGGCTTTGCCAGCGGAATCTACGCGGCGACCGGAAAGGCGACGCGCAATTACAGCGACACCAACACCAACGCGGTCATCCTGGAATCGATTGCCTATGTGCTGTCGGGACGCCGGCCGGCGCTGAAACCGCTTTAGCTGTTGCAGCCCGCCAGCGGTGTCGCATCGGCGAGCGGCCCCGGCGCGCCGGGCGCCGCGGTGTCGGGTGCGATCGGGGCCGGCGCCACGGCCGGGACGACATCGCGGTGATAGACGTCGGCGCGGAACTCGACCATGCCGTTGTCGTCGGCCCAGGCCGTGTCATAGACGATGTGCACCGGGATCGGTTCGCGCAGGGTCACGCCCTGGTTGCCGCCGGTCTGCAGCGCGGCATCGACCCGCTCCGCCGGCCACTGGGGATCGGAGGCGAGCAACTGGCGCGCGAGGTCGCCGGCATCCGAGACCCGGATGCAGCCGTGACTGGAGAAGCGATAGGCGCGCGCGAACAAGCCGGGCGCCGTGGTGTCGTGCAGATAGACGCTGTAGGGATTGTCGAACAGGAACTTCACGATGCCGAGCGGATTGGCCGGCCCCGGATCCTGGATCAGTTGGCTGTTGACGGCATGGATGCCCTGCCGGGCGAAGTAGCCTGGATCGGCATCCTGCTTCGGCCAGACCTCCTGCTCGGCGATGTTCATCGGGATGCGCCAATAGGGATGGAACTCGACGCGGTCGATGACGCTGTCCAGCATCGGCGTCGGCCAGCTCGGCTTGCCGACCACCGCCGGGCGCTCGAACACCACACGCCCATCGACCACCAGCCGGTAGGCGGCGGCGGCGATGTTGACCGCGATGTAGCGCTGGCCCCAGTTGCGGTGCTGGCGCTGCAGCCGGATCAGGTTGGCGGCCATGACGCCGAGGCGACGCTCCACCGGCACGTTCAGCGCCGCCAGCGTCTTTTCCCCGGTGACGCCGTCGGTCTCCAGGCCATGCCGTGCCTGGAAGTGCTGCACCGCCTGCCGGAGTACGTCGTCATAGGCGCTGGTGGTGGGCGCGGCCGATGCAAGATCTCCGGTCGCCGCCAGGCGACGCCGCAACGCATCGACCCTGGGACCGGCAGCGCCGAGATCGAGCTTCGGCCCATCCGGCACGCTGCCCCAGCCGCCGGCGGCGGCCAGCGCGCGATAGGCGGAGAAAGCGTCGCGCAGGCGCCAGAAACCGGGATCGACCGGCAGCGCGTCGCGCAGCAGGGTCAGGCGATCGGCGGCGCCATCGAGCTGGAACAGAGCCCGGCCGGCGCCCTGGGTGGCGGTCGGATCCTGGGGACCGACCGCGGCGGCGCCGTAGATCGCGCTGGTCAGGAGATCGAGCTCGGCCAGCGCGCCGGGATCGGTCGCGTGGCGGCGGGTTGCCGCTGCGGTCAGTAGGGGCCGCAGCGACGCCGGGAGCGCCTCCGGCGTGCGATCGAGCACGAACCCCGCCTCCGGCATCGGGCCGGTGTCCGAAACCCAGAGCGGCGCATTCCGCCGCTGCGCATAGAATTTCCCCAGCCCGTCGAGCGGCTCGGTTCCCAGCGCAGCGACGATGTCGGGCACCGGTGGCGCGCCGGCGGAAAGAATCCGCTGCAGCGCCGCGGTGACCGCTGCGGTCTCGGCGACGTCGTTCGGCACTGCGGAACTGCTCTGGGCCGCCGCGGTCAGCGGCGTCACCAGGAGAGACATGACCAGGACCAAGACGGCCCCGGCCATTTTCGCCAGTCGGTTGGGGATCATCTTTTTACAATGAGGGCGACGGCGACCTTTTGCCAGGTGACAGAACGCCGCTCGCCGCGCGCCGCGGGCGGGGCACCGCAAGACGGACCCGGTTATACCAAGGCATAGCTTGGCCTGGCGCGGGCAGCATGCGACATCCCCGCATCCTGCCCGTAACTCACACTTCCAGGAGGACGACGATGGCGACGATCAAGACCAAGGACGGCACCGAGATCTTCTACAAGGACTGGGGCGCGCGCGACGCCCAGCCGGTCGTCTTCCATCACGGCTGGCCGTTGAGTGCCGACGACTGGGACAACCAGATGATGTTCTTCCTGGAGCATGGCTATCGGGTCATCGCCCATGACCGCCGCGGCCATGGCCGCTCGACCCAGACCGACACCGGTAATGAAATGGACACATATGCGGCCGATCTCATCGAACTGGCATCCGCGCTCAACCTGAAGAACGCCATCCATGTCGGCCATTCGACCGGCGGCGGCGAGGTGGTGCACTACATGGCGCGGGCCGAGGCCGGCCGGGTCGCCAAGGGCGTCATCGTCGGCGCCGTGCCGCCGGTCATGCTGAAATCGGAGAAGAATCCGGGCGGCCTGCCGATGGAGGTGTTCGACGGGCTGCGCACCGCGCTGGTCGCCAATCGCGCGCAGTTCTACATCGATATCGCGAGCGGGCCGTTCTATGGCTTCAACCGCCCCGGTGCGAAGGTCATCGAGGGCTCGATCCGCAACTGGTGGCGCCAGGGCATGATGGGCGGCGCCAAGGCGCATTACGACTGCATCAAAGCCTTCTCCGAGACCGACTTTACCGAGGACCTGAAGAAGATCGACGTGCCCGTGCTGGTGATGCATGGCGACGACGACCAGATCGTGCCCTATGCGGATTCCGCGCCGCTTTCGGCGAAGCTGCTGAAGAAGAGCGAGCTGAAGATCTATAAAGGCTTCCCGCATGGGATGCTGACGACCCATGCCGATGTCCTCAACCCCGACCTGCTCGCCTTCTTCAAGAGCTGAAGAACCGGTTCTCCGGCCGCGGTAGGCCGAGATTCTCGCGCAGCGTCCGGCCTTCGTACTCCTTGCGAAACAGGCCGCGACGCTGCAGCTCGGGGATCACGCGATCGACGAAATCGTCGAGCCCTTCCGGCACATAGGGGAACATCACGTTGAAGCCGTCGCAGGCATGCGTCGCGAACCATTCTTCCATCTTGTCCGCGATGCTGGCGGGCGTCCCGATCAGTTCCAGCGCGCCGTAAGAGCCGCCGACGATCTGCGCCAGTTGCCGCACGGTGAGATTGTCTCGCGCCGCCATGTCGACCAGGCGCTGCCGGCCGCTCTGGCTGGCATTGCTCTCCGGGATCTCCGGCAAGGGCCCGTCGAGATCGAATCCGGAAACATCGGAGCCGAGTGCGACCGAGAGCGAGGCGATGCCGCTGTCGGGGTGAACCAGGCTGTCGAGCTTGCGCTTCTTCGCCTGCGCCGCCTCCACCGTATCGCCGACCACGACGAAGACGCCGGGCAGGATCTTCATGTGATCCGGCGAGCGGCCGAGTTTCGCCATGCGGCCCTTGACGTCGGCGTAGAACTTGCGCGCCTCGACGATGCTGGTCTGGCCCGTGAACACCGCTTCCGCGGTCTCTGCGGCGATCTGGCGGCCCGCCTCCGAGGCCCCGGCCTGCACGATCACCGGCCAGCCCTGGACCGGGCGCGCGATGTTGAGCGGGCCCTTCACCTTGAAATGCTCGCCCTTGTGATTGAGCGTGTGCAGCTTCGCGGGGTCGAAATAGACGCCGCTCTCGACGTCGCGGATGAAGGCGTCGTCGGCCCAGGAATCCCAGAGGCCG
The DNA here is from genome assembly GCA_030715195.1 of Dongia sedimenti. GTDB lineage: Bacteria > Pseudomonadota > Alphaproteobacteria > Dongiales > Dongiaceae > Dongia > Dongia sedimenti. Next base: position 420,298 of record JAUYVI010000007.1, on the reverse strand, counting down.
GTCACCACGTCGAAGAACTCGCGGGCGCGGGCATAGCGGGCATCGTGCTCTACATGCTCGTCGCGGCCGAAATTCATCGCCTCGTGCGGGTTGCCGGAGGTGACCAGGTTCCACCCCGCCCGGCCGCCGCTCAGGTGGTCCAGCGACGCGAAGCGCCGCGCCACGTGATAGGGCTCGTTATAGGTGGTGGAAGCGGTGGCGATCAGGCCGAGGCGCTCAGTGACGACGGCCAGCGCCGGCAGCAGCGTCAGCGGCTCGAACGAGGTGACGGTGCCGCTTCGCTTCAGCGCCTGGATCGGCATGTTCAGCAGGGCCTGGTGGTCGGCCATGAAGAAGGCGTCGAACTTGCCGCGCTCCAGGGTCTGGGCGAAGCGCTTCAGATGCTGGAAATTGAAGTTGGCATCGGTATAGGCGCCGGGATAGCGCCAGGCGGCGGTGTGGATGGTCACCGGGCGCATGAAGGCGCCGAGGCGGAGCTGCCGTCGATCGGGCATGGGTCCTCGCGAGCGGATCGTTGCGTTCCATCTTGCATGGATTTGGCGTGCCGCGCCTCTGTTGTTAAGCTGCCCAAAACCGGAGGGGCGCATGAGCGACAACAAATGGAAGCATGACGGCGTGCGGGTCATTCCCGGCAACGCGCTCGATCCCAACACCGCGCAGACGCCCGGCATGGACCGCAAGGCGGCGATCAACCAGGCGCGGGTCGGCGCGCAGAAGATCTGGGCCGGCACGGTGCATATCCACCCCAATGCCAAGACCGGCGCGCATCACCACGGGCCTTTGGAGAGCGTCATCTATGTGGTACGCGGCCAGGCGCGCATGCGCTGGGGCGAAGCGCTTGAGTTCACTGCGGAAGCCGGCCCCGGCGACTTCATCTACATCCCGCCCTTCGTGCCGCATCAGGAGATCAACGCCTCGCGGGATGAGGTGCTGGAATGCGTGCTGGTGCGCAGCGACGGCGAGTCCGTGGTGGTCAACCTGGACATCGCGCCGGTCGAGCAGCCCGAGGCTGTGAAATGGGTTGACCCCATCCATCGGGAATAAGGCCGGAACACACAATGGTGTCGGCCGTGGGGGTCTTTGTGCGGGGAAACCGAACCGCAATTGTGCGCGAGCGCACTGCGCAGCGGCCGGCCAATGCCCATCTCAGAGTCACGGGGCCAGTCCCCGCGAGGAGACCCGAGATGCACACGACCAATGTCATCCCCTTCGCGCCTGCTTTGGAGCGTCAGCGCCGTGTCATGGCAGGGATCAGCTTGGCCTCGTGGCACAACCATTTCCCGGACGGGATCGAGGACCTCTGGGACGGGCCCTATGTGCGCGCGGCCACCACTTCGGCCGTTATCCCATTGCGGCTGGCCTGACACAGGCAATGCGCCGCGCCCTGACGTTCAGCCGGCCTAAACCAGCGTATAGCTGAACCACCGCCATCGACATTCCACTTGGATCTCTATGGGCCGCGCATCAACGCGGCACGCCATTGGAGAGCCGGGATGCCAGAGACCAATATCATCGCCCTCGCGCCGGCGCTCGCGCGCCAACGCCGCGTCATGGCCGGGACCGCCCTCGTTTCCTGGGACAATAATTTCCCGCGCGGCATCGAGGACCTCTGGACCGGGCCCTTCGTCCGCGCGACCGAGGCGATCATCATCCCGCTGCGCGCGGCGTAGCCGCTCTGTCACCGGCTCGATAGCCCAAAGCCAGTTCAACGGGGCAGTGGATCGTCCTGTTCTGCGGATCAATAGGAGGCGGAATAGAATTTCCCGCCAGCGGTTGTCCTGCCGACTGACTCCGCCGCGATCAGAGAACCCGACAAGATCAATCTCTGCAACCTCCTGACCCTGATTTCGCCCATCCCACCGCGGCGCGACATGATCGCGCACCGTGGTGCTCGGACCGGGATCACCCTCGACCGGCGAAACACGCGCGCGAACGCCTGTCTTGGGCTCCGAACAGGCTTGGCCCGCAGAGCCGAAGTGAACCTGAAGCGAAGCTGAAGAGGAATTTCGCGTCGCTTCAGCCTGACTTCAGGTGCGAGGCGCATGGTGCCGCCATCGTAATCCGTATGTAGGACCAAGCACCATGAAGCACCCTGTCCTGATCGCGGCCTTTGCACTGACCACTCTCGGTGCCGGAGCGGCGCTGGCCGATGACGACTGCGACGCGCCGATGGCGGATTGGCAGCCGCGCAGCGCCGTGCAGCGGATGGCCGAATCCAAGGGCTGGATCGTCCGGCGCATCAAGACCGACGACGGTTGCTATGAGATCAAGGGCCGCAACGCAGACGGCGATGAAATCGAAGTCAAGGTCCACCCGGCGACCCTCGAGATCCTGGACATGGAGACGGAGGATGGCGATGACGAGGATGGCAACGACGACGACGACGACGAGGGCAGCGGAAACCCTTCCATCAACGCAACGGACGCGCCGGTCGCCACGCCCGGACTGAATCCGGCTCCGAGGAATCCCCTTATCAACGGCAACAGCCGACCCACGGCGGTGGTGCAGTGAGCCTTCAAGGTTCGGCCACGCACATCCCCCAGACGACCCCAAGACGGAGAAGTTCCATGAAGAAGTTTGCCACCGCCCTCGTGCTTGCCGCCGCCATCGGCCTTCCGAGCCTGGCCGAGGCGCGGGAGATCACCTTCACCACCAAGCTGAAACAATATGGCGGCGCCGGCGCTTACATTGCGCTCTACGTCACCGACGCCAGCGGCCAGTACAAGGGCACGCTCTGGATGGCCGGCGGCAAGTCCAAATACTACAAGCACCTCAGCGATTGGAAGCGCGCCAGCGGAGGCGACCTCCGCGAGATCGACGGGATCACCGGCGCCAGCGTGGGCAGCGGAAAGACCTTGACCGTCAAACTCGACCTTGCCGATGCACTGATCGATGCGGGCTATGAGATCCGCATCGACGCCGCAGTCGAAGACATGGGCGACAGCCCGAGCGAGATCGTCATGCCGCTGACGTCCAGCGGCGCCGGCCAGCCTGCAGCCGGGCGGGCTTACGTCCAGTCCTTCTCCTATTCCATGTAGCGGAGACAGGGACGCACATCATGCTGCGCCGGATCCACTCGCTGCCTGGCCTGATCGCCGCCGTCGTCGTGTCGATCTTGGCGCTGACGGGCGCGGTTCTGGCCGTCAATCCCGCGCTGGAGCGGGCCGGATCCTCCATCCCACCCACCGGCGAAGTCAGTGTCGCCGATCTGGCGCAACGAGTCGTCGCGCACTTTCCGGGCGTGGAGCGGATCGTCCGCAAGGCCTCCGGTACGATCGTCGTCTACTATTTCGACGCGGAGGTCCCCGGCGCAGCGGTGGTGGATCCGCGGACCGGCGTACAGATCGCGCCCTTCGCCCCGTCCGCAGTCACGCGCTGGGTCACGGACCTGCATCGGTCCTTCCTGATGGGCGATGCCGGCCGCGCCGCGGCGGGGACCGGCGCCTTTGCCATGCTGGTGCTGACCGTGTCGGGGGCCACCATGCTGGCGACGCGTCTCGGTGGGTGGCGCCGGCTCTTCGGGCGAGTCCGTGGCACCGGAAGCCAGCGGCTGCACGCGCAATTCGGCCGGATCGCGGCTCTCGCGCTCCTGCTGACGGCTCTCACCGGCAGCTACATGTCGCTGACGACCTTTGGGATCATCTCCGATGGAATGGATGCCGAGCCGGCGTTTCCATCGGCTGTGAACGGCGGGGCTCCGATGGCGGTAGGCGATCTGGGCGCGCTCCGGGCCATCGATGTCGCCGACCTCCGGGAACTCGGCTTTCCCTATCCCGGCGATCTTACCGATGCCTACGCCCTCACGACCGCACAAGGCGCGGGTTACATCGACCCGGCCACCGGAGAAATGCTGAGCTACCTGCCCAACGGCTTCGCGCGGCGGGTCTACGAGACGATCTTCATGCTGCACACCGGCGAAGGGCTGTGGTGGCTCGGCCTCGCTCTCGGCCTCGCAGCCCTCACCGTGCCGCTGATGACGGCAACCGGCGTCATGATCTGGTGGAAACGCCGGCAGGCGATGCCCAGAATCAAAGCCAATGCCAGGGCGGCAACCGCCGATACCGTGATCCTGGTCGGCAGCGAGGGCAACAGCACCTGGGGATTTGCCAAGGCGTTGCATGATGCACTGACGGGTGCCGGGCACCGCGTCCACACCGCGCCGATGAACCGGCTTGCCGGTGGCTATCGCAACGCCGAGCGCATGCTGATCCTGACGGCGACCTATGGGGACGGGGCCGCCCCTTCCAGCGCGAAGCAATTCCTCGCGCGGCTGCAAGACGTGAGGGCCGCGCAGGCTTTGCCGGTGGCCGTGCTCGGCTTCGGCGACGGCCGGTTTCCACGGTTCTGCCAGTTCGCGAAAGATGTCGAGGCGGCCCTCGCCGCAAAGGGCTGGCCGCAACTATACCCGCTGCACACGATCGACCGGCAGTCGGCGCAGGAGTTTTCGCGCTGGAGCGCGGAGATCGGCGCTCTGATCGGGGTGGACCTGGCGATCGCACACACGCCGCCGCCGCCGCGCACCGTCTCCCTTCGACTGGCCGAACGGGTGGACTACGGCGCGGAGGTGCAGGCGCCGACCGCCGTGCTTCGGTTCGTCCTGGCGCAAGACCGTCCGGCGGGATTCGGGCGGCGCCTTCTGGGTGATCGATTGCCGCGGTTCGAAGCCGGCGATCTGGTCGGAATCCTGCCCCCCGACAATCCGGTGCCGCGCTTCTACTCCCTTGCCACCTCGGCCCATGACGGCGTGCTGGAGATCTGCGTCCGCAAGCACCCAGGCGGCTTGTGTTCGGGCTTTCTTCATGCGTTGAAGCCGGGCGACCGGATCGATGCCTTCGTGAGGCCCAATCCCGAATTCCGTCCGGCAGCGGGTGCTGCCCCGGTGGTTCTGATCGGCGCCGGAACGGGAATCGGTCCCTTGGCCGGATTCATCCGGCGCAACGGAGAACGCCGTCCCATGCATCTCTATTTCGGCGCGCGCGACCCGCAGTCCGATTTTCTCTACGAGGCGGAGCTGACGAAGTGGCTGGCCGACAGGCGGCTGACGAGACTGAACACCGCGTTCTCGCGCGCAACCGACCAGGCGTACGTGCAGGACCGGATCGCAGCGGATGCGGAGGCCTTGCGAAGCCTGATCACCCATGGCGCCCAGATCATGGTCTGCGGCGGACGCCAGATGGCGCAGGGACTGGCGAAGGTTCTGGAGGAGGTGCTGATGCCGCTGGGGCTGGATCTCGTGACTCTGAAGGCGCAGGGCCGGTATGTCGAAGATGTGTACTGAACCGTCGAACGTGTCCCACCTGCATGGCTGCACGTTCAGCGGGGACACCATGGGCACCCGCTACTCCGCGCGTCTCTTCGCCGAGCCGATCGACCAGGCGCTGGTCGGCGCCGCGCTCTTCGCGGCGGTCGATGCCGTGGATCGGCAGATGTCGACCTGGAAACCGGACTCCGATCTGTCGCGCCTCAACGCTGCCCCGGTCGGACAATGGGTCCCGGTGCCTGCTGGACTGGCGATCGTGCTCGCCGAGGCGGTGCGGATCGGCCGTGAGTCCGGCGGCGCCTTCGACATCGGGGTGGGCGATCTGGTGAACGATTGGGGATTCGGCCCGACGGCACCCCGCCGCGATCCGTCGCGGCTATCGGCGATGCCGGGCCGCCCGCGCTTGTCGGCGATGGACGGCCTCGAATTTGATGAGGCCGGCGAGCGGATCCGCAAACTCGCCCCCGTCACCCTCGATCTCTCCGGAATAGCCAAGGGTTTCGGTGTCGACGAGCTCGCCCGATGCCTGGAGCGGTTTGGGATCGCATCCTATCTGGTCGGCATAGACGGCGAACTGCGCGTTCGCGGTTCGAAGCCGGGCGGCGAACCGTGGAATGTTGCCGTCGAGCGGCCAGATTACGAACAGCGCGACGTGATGGGCGTGCTGGCGCTCTCGGACACCGCCGTCGCGACGTCCGGGGACTATCGCCACTGGATCGAGTTCAAAGGCGCGAAACTTTCCCACACGATGGACCCGCGTACCGGGGAACCGCTCCGCAATCGCATCGCGTCGGTCACCGTCCTCGCCAAGCAATGCGTGGATGCCGATGCCTGGGCCACAGCTTTGATGGTCATGGGTGATTCAGGTCCCGACTTCGCACGCGCCCGCGGAATGGACGCGCTCTTCGTCATGCGCGATTCGGATCGCCTGACGGCGCTTGCCACCGGAAAGTTCGAATCCGACGCGTGAAATGCCGTCCTCGCTTCGGAAGTGCGGCGCCGACGACTGGCCCAGCCTAGTGCAGGAATGGCTTGTGCAGGATTGGCGCGCCCGAAGAGATTCGAACTCCTAACCTTCTGATCCGTAGTCAGATGCTCTATCCAATTGAGCTACGGGCGCGTCCTGGTGGCGGTCCGGGGAAGATTGGGACTGCCGATGCGGCGATCACCCCACCCTTATAAAGGCGGGCCGTTCGCGCGGTGGCGGAACCTAACCAAACACCCCCGGCATGGCAAGTCTTTCTCCGGGGCGGATTGCCGCCCCCTTTGGATAGGGCCGGGGTCCCTGGAGGGAGTCCTTGGGGCTCCCCCCACGCGAGAAAAGCCGGAGGGTAGCGACCGGAGCGGAAGAAATGCCGTGTTCCTTCGGCAACGGCCGCTTGCAGAATGGTCACAGTCAAAGGGAATCCAGCTTGAGGGGGCTGGGGGCGCCTTATAAGATGAGACTCTGCCGTTGCGGCATGAGGGGATCGCCGGTTCGGGACATGGGATGCTTTTCGCACGAACCGGCGCATGCCGGTAAAGCAGTTGATTCTTATAAGAAAAACTGCAAAGTACGGACAAACAGGATGGGTGGGCGGCTTGTCCCGGCCGCATTAAGGGGTTCTGATCAGTCATGATGGGATTCGGGAAGCTTGCGGTCCTGGGCGCAGCTCTGGCGTTGCTCAGCGCCTGTGAAGTCGCCGACAACGCGGTGAAGCCTTCGCTGACCGGCAATCCGCCGAGCGGCGGCAGCGCCGACGCCTCGAAATCCCGTCCGGCGCCGATGGCACCGGTCGGGGTGATCCGGAATGCGGACGGATCGGTGACCGTGCCGCCGCTGGACAACTCCCAGCCGGACCAGCCGACGGGCACGGCGGTCGGCCAGAAAGTGACCGAGCTCAAGGCCGATCTGGCCCGGCTGCAGGACACGCTGACGTCGCAGACCGCGCACCAGCAGGCGCTGCATGCCGATATCGAGGCGAACGCCGCCGCCTATCAGGCGATCACCGGCGCCATCTCCGGCAAGCTGCAGATCGGCACGACTCCGGGCAATCCGGGCATCGTCCAGGCTTGGCAGCAGGCGCAGCAGAACCTGAACGCGGTCGAGACCGATATCGGCCAGATGAACGCCCTCTCCAACGAGGTCGCGGGCAACGCCGCCTATGTCGCCTTCCTGCAGGATTCGGTGCGGGCGGCGTTCGGGGTTTCCGGCGCGGTCGATGAGGACCACCGGCAGCTCCGCCGGCTGCAGGACCAGGTGGCCCAGACCAATGTGGACGTGGACCGGCTGCTGAGCCTGATCTCCCAGGACGTGGCCCGGCAGAACGAGTATCTGGCGACCGAGCGCAGCAACCTGACCGCGCTGGCCAGCGGCGTCAGCAAAGGCGACTTCTACGGCGCCACCTTGGCCAGCAACACCATCCCGGCAGCGGCCCAGCCGACCCTGCCGCCGGGCGCAGGCGCCGCCACCGGCCGGCCGCTGGTCACCATCCGGTTCGACCGTCCGAACGTGAATTACGAGCAGGCGCTGTATCAGGCCACGCGCAAGGCCCTGGAAATCCGCCCCAATGCGGCCTTCGACGTGGTCGGCGTGGCGCCGGCCGGCGGTGCCGCGGCCCAGGTCGCGCTGAACGGCGACATCGCCCGCACCAATGCCGACCGGGTGGTCCGCTCGCTGCTGAGCATGGGCCTGCCGGCCGACCGGGTGAGCTCGGGCCAGACCAACGATGCCAGCATCCAGGCCAACGAGGTGCGGATCTACGTCCGCTGATCTCGCCACACCCGTACACCGCCGATCGCGGCGCTTTCCGGGGAACCGGAAAGCGCCGTTTTCGCTTCTTGGATTGCAGCTTCATCCGGCGCAAGCTCTGCTGCGTAGGTTCATCGATCCCATCCCGCCGGAAACAGGGGGTAACGATGAAGTCCATCTGGCGCGCTTTCCTGTTCGCGATCACGCTCACTTTGCCGACCCTGGCCCTGTCGCATTCGGCGGTGGCCGAGGATCCGCTCTCGGCCCTGACCGCGCCCGACCAGCAGGCGATTCGCGCCGTGGTCGAAGCCCAGCTCGACGCCTTCCAGCACGACGACGGCACCAAGGCGTTCGGCTTCGCGACGCCGACCATCCAGCAGAAATTCGGCGACGCCGCGACCTTCATGCAGATGGTGAAGTCGGGCTATCCCCCGGTCTACCGTCCGCGCTCGGTCGCCTTCGAGAAGCTGGTCGATACCCAGCAGGGCCCCGACCAGATCCTGCGCCTGGTCGGGCCGGACGGCCTCACCTACGCGGCGCACTATCTGATGCAGAAGCAATCCGACGGCAGCTGGATGATCAACGGCTGCTATCTGACGCGGCTGGAGGAGCAGAGCGTTTAGGCAGTCGGGATCGAGTTAGGGCTTGCCCATACTCGGTCGCCCGTAGAGTGGCTAAATTTCGACTCTGGCGCCGAGCTCGATGATGCGGCCGGCGGGCAGGTGGAAATAGTCCGAGGCACTGGTCTCGTTGTGTGAGAGCAGGATGAACAGCCACCGCCGCCAACCCGACATCTGCGAGCGCGCATGCGCCACGATGCGCTCGCGACCGAGGAAGAACGAGATCTGCTGCGGGTCGAGCTCCAAGCCGAAGCGCTTGGCACCGCGGAGCGCCACCGCGATGTCCGGCGTCTCGTAGAAGCCGAAGCGGCAGATCAGGCGATAGAAGCCGCGCCCCAGATCCTTCACCGTCACCTTCTCGACCTCGGGCACCACCGGCACCTCCTCGGTCATGATGCTGGTCAGGATCACGCGCTGATGCAGCACCTGATTGTGCCGCATGTTGTGGAGCAGCGAGAACGGCACCCGCTGCGGATCGCCGGTGAGGAACAGCGCGGTGCCGGGCACGCGGGAGAGATGCCGCTCGGACAAAGCCGCCAGGAACTCGTCCTCGGTCAGCGCCGACTGGCCCTGGCGGCGCGCTAGCAGCGCGCGGCCCGCCATCCAGGTCGAGAACACGAAGAAGATCGCGCCGCCGATCACCAGCGGGAACCAGCCGCCCGAGCCGACCTTGAGCAGGCTCGCGCCGAAGAAGGCAAGTTCGACCAGGATGATGGCGCCGAAGACCGCCCCGGCCTTGGTCTTGCTCCAGCCCCAATGGCTCTGCACCACCATGAAGCCGACGACGGTGTCGATCATCATCGTGCCCATGACCGCGATGCCATAGGCGCTGGCGAGGCCACTCGAGGATTGGAAGCCGAGGATCAGCATGCAGACGCAGATCATCAGGATCCAGTTCATCTGCGGCACATAGATCTGGCCGGCCTGATGTTCCGAGGTGTGCTCGATCCAGAAGCGCGGCGCAATGCCGAGGCGCATCGCCTGCCAGGCCAGCGAGAAGGCGCCGGAGATCACGGCCTGCGAGGCGATGATGGTGGCGAAGGTCGCAAGCGCGATCAGCGGATAGAGGAACCAGTCGGGCGCCAGCAGATAGAATGGGTTCTTCGCCGCCGATGGATCGCCCAAGACCAGCGCACCCTGACCGAAATAGTTCAGCACCAGCGCCGGCAGCACCAGGCTGAACCAGGAAAACTGGATCGGCTTGCGGCCGAAATGGCCGAGGTCGGCGTAGAGCGCCTCGGCACCGGTGATCGCCAGCAGCACCGAGCCCAAGACCGGAAACGCGACGGTCGCATGCTCGATCAGAAAGCGGATCGCATAATGCGGCGAGAGCGCCAGCACCACGGAGGGATTCTTGGCGATGCCGAAAATCCCGAGCACGCCCAAGGTGCAGAACCAGATGCACATGACCGGGCCGAACAGGTTGCCGACGCTGCCCGTGCCGCGGCTCTGCACCAGGAAGAGTCCGACCACGATGATCAGCGTGATCGGCACGACATAGTGCGAGAGGCCGGGCTGGGCGACGGCGATGCCCTCGACCGCAGAGAGGACCGAAATCGCCGGCGTGATCATGCCGTCGCCGATGAACAGCGCCGCGCCGATCATGCCGAGGGCGAACAGCAGCTTGCGGCGCCCCATGTTGCGCGCGCGCTGCAGCGCCAGCGCGATCAGGGCGAGCAGGCCGCCCTGGCCCTGGTTGTCCAGCTTGAGGATCAGCAGCGCATACTTGCCGCTGACGATGATCGTCACGGTCCAGAACACCAGCGAGAGCACGCCGTAGACGCTGACTTCGTCGACCGCGATGCCGGTCGCGTGGTGGAAACATTCGCGGAAGGTGTAGAGCGGGCTGGTGCCGATATCGCCATAGACGACGCCGAGCGCGCCGATGGCGAGTTTCCAGGACTTCGGCGAGGGCTCGGCGGCGGACTCGCCCAGATGGATGCTCGGCTCGGAAGGCGCCGGGGCGGGTTGGCTGGTCATCGAATGCGTGCCCTGGCAATGAGAGGCGCCGACGCGACCGGCGTGGCGCGATGAGACGAATTGTTCTGGATCATGCCGTGCTCGACGTGGAGCGCCTCGCTGATTCGACCCTTCCCCCGGGTCGGATAGCGGCGCATCCTGTCACCAAGGCCGGACCGCCGCAATGACTGAAATGGCCGTTGCCGCCCCGGGCGGGTTCCGCTAATGATCGCGGCCGATCCGTCTTGACGCGTGCCGGTTCCGGTCCTGGGGGAGTTTCCATGGTCAGTCCGCAGAAGACTTTTCCGGTCTCCTGGGAAGAGCTGCATCGCACGGCCAAAGCGCTGGCCTGGCGCCTCATCGCCCTCGGGCCGTTCAAGGGAATCGTCGCGATCACGCGCGGCGGCCTGGTGCCCGCGGCGATCATCGCCCGCGAGCTCGATGTGCGGCTGATCGACACCGTCTGCATGTCGAGCTACAGCGAGGAAGACAGCGGCGGCACGGCCGGCGTGCATCGGCCAGGCGACCTGCAGCTGCTCAAGGGTGATGCCGGCAAGATCTGGGGCGACGGCACCGGCTGGCTGATCATCGACGACCTGGTCGATACCGGCCGCACAGCCAAGTATGTCCGCGAAATGCTGCCCAAGGCGCATTTCGCCACCGTCTATGCCAAGCCCGCGGGCCGGCCGCTGGTCGACACCTTCGTCACCGAAGTCAGCCAGGACACCTGGATCTATTTCCCGTGGGACATCGAGCCGCAATTCATCCAGCCGATCGCCAAGCAGCAGCGTTCCTGATTTCATAGAACCGGCCAATTGTCGATCAGCCGCGTGCGCCCGAGATGGGCCGCGGCGAACAGGCGCGATCCCTCCCGCGCCGCCGGCAAAGGTTGAAGCGTTTCCGCGTCGCAAAGTTCCACATAGTCGATCGGGGCGAAGCCCGCCGATTTCAGCGCGGCCCGCGTCTTCTCCAAAATCGGCGCCGCGGCTGCACCCGCTTGCAAGTCCGCGACCGCGGCGCGGAGCGATGCCGGCAGCAACGCCGCCGCGATACGTTCCTTTTCGGTGAGATAGCGGTTGCGCGAGGACATCGCGAGGCCGTCCTCGTCACGCACCGTCGGCACGGGCACGATCTCGATCGGCAGATCGAGATCGCGGGTCAGGCGGCGGATCACCTGGAGCTGCTGGAAGTCCTTCTCGCCGAAGCAGGCGATGTCGGGTTGGGCCTGGTTGAACAGCTTGGTGACCACGGTGGCGACGCCCTCGAAATGGCCGGGCCGCGCCGGGCCGTCGAGGTACTTGGTGAGACCGCCGACCTTCACCTCGGTCGAGAAGTGCTTGGGATACATCTCGGCGACGTTCGGCGCGAAGACGAGATCGGCGCCGGTCGCGGCCAGCAGGTTGAGATCAGTCGCCTCGTCGCGCGGATAGGCGTCGAGATCCTCCGCCGGGTTGAACTGCAGCGGATTGACGAAGATGGTCGCGACCACGAAGCCGGCATGGCGGCGCGCCGCCTTCACCAGCTCGAGATGGCCCTGATGCAAGGCCCCCATGGTCGGAACCAGGCCAATGCGCTTGCCGTCATGCCTGTGGGGCCGGGTGGCCGCGCGCAAGGCAGCCACGCTGCGGACGACGTCGATTTTCAGCATGGATGAAGCTTGTCAGGCCGGCCGTTTCACGGCGCCGAAGATGTTGTCCGGCCCGGGGAAGCGCCGGGCCCGGACATCGGCGGCATAGCGTGCCGCGGCGTCCTCGATCTCGGAGCCGAGTTCGGCATAGCGCTTGACGAAGCGCGGCTTGAACTCGGCGAACAGGCCGAGGATATCCTCAGAGACCAGCACCTGCCCATCGCAGGAAGCCGACGCGCCGATGCCGATGGTCGGCACGGTGACGCGGTTGGTGATCGCCTCGGCCAATTGTTCCATCACGCCTTCGACCACGATCGAGAAGGCACCCGCTTCGGCGATGGCGATCGCGTCGTTCATCACGCTGGCCGCTTCGGAATCGCCGCGGCCCCTGGCCCGATATCCGCCCATCGTGTTGACCGATTGCGGCATCAGGCCGATATGGCCCATGACCGGAATGCCGCGCGCGACCAGGAACTCGACGGTCGGCGCCATGGCGCGGCCGCCTTCCAGCTTCACCGCCTGGCAGCCGGTCTCCTTCATCAGGCGCGCGGCGCTGGCAAAGGCCTGGGCCGGGCTTTCCTGATAGGAGCCGAACGGCATGTCGACCACGACCAGCGCCTGTTTCGAGCCGCGGCAGACCGCAGCGCCGTGCTGCACCATCATATCGAGCGTAACCGGGATGGTGCTGTCCAGACCATAGAGCACCATGCCGAGGGAATCGCCGACCAGCAGCAAATCGACATGCGCGTCGAGCATGCGGGCCATCGGCGCCGTGTAGGCCGTGAGGCACACGATCGGCTCCTGGCCCTTGCGGGCGACGAGATCGGGGACCGAGACGCGCGCCGACTTGGCGCCGCCCGTCTTGTTGGAATCGGTCTTATTGGGCTCGCTTGGCCGCTGAACGCTCACTTTCGCCTCCCAGACTTGAAGTCCACTCCCGGAAGAAGACGCGGGCGGATTTTCTGCCAATCTGCTGCGGTGCACAATAGAAAACCGCGAGCAGGCTCGGCGATCCATGGAATGGAACTGATATTCTAACGCTTTGATTTCGGTCTCTTTTTTGCCTCGATCTTGAGGCGCTCTTCCGCCGTGAGCTTGGGCCGGCGGGGATGCTGGACCCAATAATGCTCGAACATGAAGTAGTTGAAGGTGGCGGTCCAAGCGATCAGGACCAGCCCGATCATGGCCTCGATGCCCGCCAGCAGGCGGAGATCATCGGTCAGCATCCGCGCGTCGCCGAAGCCGAGCGAGGTGTAGGTCTCGGTCGAAAAGTAGAGATAGTCGAGGAAATGACGGCGAGCCTCGTCGGAGAAGCCGCTATCGGTCGCGATCCCGAGCGCGTAGTAAACGCCGGCAAACACCCAGACCTCGATCGTATGCGCCACGAAACAGGCGCAGATACCGAACACCACATGGGCGCGCTTCGGCACGATCGACAGCCGCGGCAACAGATAATCGGCGGTCACCCGCATGATCTCGTAATGCACCAGGATGCAGGTGATGACCAGCACCGACGCCAGAACCATCATCAACAGGAATTCCACGCGCCCTTCCTCTCCCCGTCGAAAGCCGCTAAGAACGGCCGATTCAACCCCTCACGGCTCCTCAGTGCATAGCATGACTTCCGGCCGCTTCCGCGCATTGATCCTGATCATCGGCCTGCTGGTCACCGCAGGCTGCGCCGGCGGCCGTCCCGACGTCAGCGCATCGGGGCCGGCGGAGACCTTCGCCACGCACCAGATCGTGGCCGCGGCGCATCCCCTCGCGGTGGAAGCGGGCCGCGAAATCCTGCGCCAGGGCGGCAGCGCGGTCGATGCGGCCATCGCCGTGCAGATGGTATTGACCCTGGTCGAGCCGCAATCCTCCGGCATCGGTGGCGGCGGCTTCCTGCTGAATTACGACCCGGAGGCCAACAAGATCGACAGCTACGATGGCCGCGAGACTGCGCCCGCTTCTGCCAGGCCCGACATGTTCCTCGGCCCCGACGGCGCGCCGCTGCAATTCTATGACGCGGTCGTGGGCGGGCTCTCGGTCGGCGTGCCCGGCGTGCTGCGCATGCTGGAACTGGCGTACCAGGAGCATGGTAAGCTGGCCTGGGCACGGCTCTTCGCACCGGCGATCAAACTCGCGGAGGAAGGCTTTCCAGTTTCGCGGCGTCTCGCGGAGTCGATCGCCGACGACGACTATCTCGGCATGATGCCGGACGCTGCCCGCTATTTCTACGCGGACGGCAAGCCATTGGCGGCCGGAACGCACCTGCGCAATCCGGCCCTGGCCGCGGTGCTGCGCAAGATTGCCGAGGGCGGCGCCAACGCCTTCTATTCCGGCGAGATCGCCCAGGACATCGTCACCACCGTGAATCAGGCGAAGCCACGCTCCGGCGGCATGACCCTCGCCGATCTCGCCAAATACCGGGCGCAGAAGCGCAGCACGCTCTGCAGCACCTATCGCGTCTACTGGGTCTGCGGCATGGGGCCGCCCTCCTCCGGCGGCGCCACCGTGTTGCAGATCCTTGGCATGCTGCAGCGCTTTGACATGGCAGCGGAAGCGCCGCTCTCGGTCACTGCTGCGCATCGCTTCGCCGAAGCGAGCCGCCTCGCCTATGCCGATCGCGACCGCTATCTGGCCGATCCGGATTTCGTGAAGATACCCTTGAGCGGCATGATCGACCCCGGCTATCTGGCCGAACGTTCCGCGCTTATCCACGACGACCGCGCCTCGCCCGATGCCGAGCCCGGCCACCCGCCGGGCGATGCCACGATCGGGGCCAGCCAGAAGCAGTTCGAGCCGGTCTCGACCAGCCACATGGTGATCGTCGATCGCGAAGGCAACATCGTCACATTCACCACGACGGTGGAGAATGCGTTCGGATCGCGCCTGATGACCGACGGCTTCATCCTGAACAACCAGCTGACCGATTTCTCCTTCCGGCCGAGCATCGACGGGCGGCCGGTCGCCAACCGCGTTGCCGCCGGCAAGCGGCCGCGCAGCTCGATGGCCCCGGTGCTCGTGTTCAGCCTGGAAAGCGGCGCACCGCTCTATGCCCTGGGCTCGCCCGGCGGCGCCAACATCATCGACTATGTGGCCGAGGCGCTGGTGGCCTTGCTCGACTGGAATCTGAGCCCGGCGCAAGCGGCCGCCCTGCCCCACGTCCTCAACCGCAACGGCCCGACGATTCTCGAGGAGGGCCGCGGCCTCGAACCCGTCGGCGCGGCGCTGACGACGATGGGCGACACAGTGAAGTTTCAGCCGATCGACAGCGGCCTCAATATCGTGGCCCTGGGTGAAAACGGCATGGTGGGAGCAAGCGATCCCCGCCGCGAAGGAGTAGCACTCGGTGACTGATCCCACGTCCTACGAAAACCGGCCCAAGATCTCGATGAAGCCTGGCGCCGACAAGCGCGTCCACAGCGGCCATCCCTGGGCCTATTCCAACGAGATCGAGATGAACGAGGCGGCGAAGGCGCTGCCTTCCGGCGAGCTCGTCACCCTGCTGCGCGGCGACGGCCGCACGCTCGGCGCCGCGATCTTCAATCCGCATTCGCTGATCGCCGCGCGGGTGCTGAGCCGCGATCCCAGCATCGAGGTCAACCAGCGCTTCTTCGAGCGCCGTCTGCAGCGCGCGCTGAAGCTCCGGGAGCGGCTGGTCGACGTCCCCTACTATCGCCTGATCCATGCCGAGGCCGACGGCTTGCCGGGCGTGGTGGTCGACCGCTTCGGCGACGTCGTGGTCTGCGAAGTGAGCAGCGCGGGCATGGACCGGCTGGCGGATGCGTTGACCGCCGCGATCGATGCCGTGTTGAAGCCGGCCACCATCCTGATCCGCGGCGAAGGCAATGCGCGGCAGATGGAAGGCCTGTCGCCGATGAGCCGCTTCGCCAAGGGCGGGCTCGAGGGTCCGATCGAATTGCTGGAGAACGGCGCGCGATTCCTGGCCGATCCGGCGGGCGGACAGAAGACCGGCTGGTTCTATGACCAGCGCGACAACCGTGCCCTGACGGCGCGCTTCTCGAAAGGCGGCAAGTTCCTCGATCTCTATTCCTATACCGGCGGCTTCGGCATCCAAGCCGCCGTCGCCGGTGCGACCGAGGTCCTCGCCATCGACCGCTCGGAACCGGCGCTCAATCTGCTGAAGCAGGCGGCGGTGCTGAACGGCGTCGAGGCCCGCGTCACCGTTCAGCGCGGCGAAGCCTTCGAGGTTCTGGAGCAGCTGATCGCCGACAAGAAGCGCTTCGACGTGGTTTCGGCCGATCCGCCGGCCTTCGTGAAGTCGCGCAAGGATCTGAATGTCGGCAGCAAGGCCTATCGCAAGCTGGCGCGGCTCGCCGCCCAGGCGGTCGAGCCCGGCGGCATCCTGTTCATCGCGTCATGCTCGCACAACATGCCGGTGGCGGATTTCGCGACCCAAGTCGCGCGCGGCATCCATGAAGGCGGACGGTCGGCCAAGCAGCTCTACGCGACCGGCGCCGCCCCGGACCATCCGGTCCATCCGTTCCTGCCGGAATCCGCCTATCTGAAAGCGCTCATCCTGCAGGTCGAATGAATCGGTTCAGTGCGCGGCGTCGTTGTGATGCCGGACCCGGGTGATCTGGTAGAAGATCAGCCCGATGCAGATCGCGAAGAAGCCGAGGCCGCCCCAATAGGAGGCGCCTTCGCCGTGGCGTGCCGCGACAAACAGCGAGATCAAAGCGAACAGGCCGAGCACGCCGCCCAGCACGAACTTCTCGATCGATTGCATCGGTGGTCCATCCCTCAAGGTGATGGCGGAAAATAAGCGGGAATCGGACCGGAAGGCAACCGACTAGGAGGCCCGGTCCGGCAGCTCGATCGCGAACCGGGCGCCGTGGATCCCGCTTTCGGACAGCCGCAGATCGCCCCCCTGGACCCGGATCAGCTCCCGCGCGATGGCCAGTCCCAGGCCGGTTCCGCCGGCCCGGGCCGAGCCGCGGAACGGCCGGAACAGGTTCTCGACCGCTTTCGGGGGAAGGCCCGGCCCGTCATCCACCACTTCGATCTCGATCTTGCCGTCCCGGCGCAGGGCCCGGACGGTGACCCGGTTGGCACCCATCTGCAGCGCGTTCTCGCCGAGGTTGCGGATGACGCGGAACAGCTGGCCGCGATCGGCCACGATGGCGAAGCCCTCCGCCATCTCGGTCGCCATCGCCTTGCCGTCGCTGAGGTGGCGCGCCAGGCTTTCCTGCACCTCGAGGCAGAGCTCGTCCAACGGAAAGCGGGTGAGCTCCGGGCGCGGCGGGCCTTCGCGGGTGAAGTTCAGGATGTCGGAGCAGAGATCGACCGCGCGATCGAGCGCCTTCTCCAAGCCCGGCACCGCCTTGCGCACTTCGGGATCGCCGCTGCCGGTCAGGCGATCGGCGACCAGCCGCGCCGTGGAAAGGATGCCGCGGAGATCGTGGTTGATCTTGTTGACCGCGGTGCCGAGGGCGGCCAGCCGCTCCTTCTGCTGCAGCGCACGCCGCACCTCGACGCGCATCAACTCGAATTCCCGCTCGGCGATGCCGATCTCATCACGGCGCTTGGAAAGCGGCTCGTCGAGCGGCATTTCCGGATCGCCGCGGAAGCGCACCATCTCGGCGGTCATCCGCTGCATCGGCCGGATGATGAACAACTGGAGCGCCAGGAAGATGAGCGTCGCGGTGATCATCGAGATCACGATCGAGAGCCCGAGCACCCGCCAGGAATAGGCCACCATCGCCTCATGCAACGGGCCCTCGTCCAGCACCACTTCGACGAGCGTGTCGGGCGAGCGCGGCGAATGGCCCATGACGCGCAGCAGCCGGTTGTCGGTATGGCTCATGGTGTCGAAGGCGCTGGCGATCAGGTTGACCGGGCCGCGGTCGTCGAGATCGATGGTCTCGTCGATCACCAGCTGCGCCGCGGTGGCGCCGCGCAGCATCAGGTTCTTGCCGTCCGGCGTGTGGAGCGCCACCAGGCGCGCGCCGGCATGCTGCAGCAGAGTGAGTTCCAGCTGCGGGTCGATCATATAGTCGGGCGTCGCCTCGAGGGCGAGCGTGGCGAGATGGCCGCTGGCGAGCTTCTCGGTCAGCCAGTCGAGGCGGAAGCGCGCGATCGACGGCGCATAGATCAAGACCTCGCTCAACATGACGAAGACCACGGTCAAGGCCAGCACCCGGGCCGAGAGGCCGCGGCCGAAGCTCGGCAGCTCGATCCGATCGGCCGGCCGGTCGCTCCCCAGCCGGTCGCTCCCCAGGCGATCCGGGGGCAGGCCGGTCCGGTCTTCGGTGCTGAGATCGCGGCGGCTCATCATTCCACGGTGAAGAAGCAGAGATTCCGGGGGCACGTCAATTCAGGGCAATCGCAGCAAGGCGCCGACCAGGCGCCGGGTTCCGGCCCCGAACAGGCGTGCCGCATAATACTGCCCGGCCGCCCGTTTTGAGGCTTCGCCCAAAGTCGGATATGGCAGCAAGAGATCGGCCATGGCCGAGAGCTTCAACCCCTGCCGGAGCGCCAGGCACCAGGGCGCCAGCAGCTCCCCCGCGCCCCGTCCGACGATGGCGACACCCAGGATCCCCCCGTTCGCGGCGGCGGCGACGCGGATCAGCCCTTCGGTCGCCCGGGCCGCGCGGGCGCGATCGTTGTCCCGGAACAGGCTTTCGAAGACCTTGCACCCCGGAAACCGCGCCTTGGCCTCGTCCATGGAGAGGCCGACCGCCGCCAGCTCCGGATCGGTGTAGGTCACGCGCGGCACAAGCGACGGATCGATGCGCGCCGGCAGGCGGAACAGCGCATTCCGGATCACGATGCCGGCGTGATACCCGGCGACATGGGTGAAGGCGAGCGGCCCGGTGCCCGGCAGGTCCGCGCAATCGCCGATCGCGAAGATCCGCCTGTTGCTGGTCCGCAGGCGGCGGTCGACGAGAATACCGCGTGGCGAGCGGGCAATGCGCGCGGCGGCGAGGTCGAGCCTGTCGAGATTGGGACGACGCCCGACGGCGACCAAGAGATGCGAGCCAAGGATCTCCTCGCCGTCGAGGGTAAGCGCGACGTCGTCGCCGCGGCGCGCCACGCGCTTGACGGCGCGGCCTTCCTGCAAGGTCACGCCGTCCTGCTGGAGCGCCTCGCGCACCACATCGACCAGCGCCGGATCGTCGCGCGACAGCAGGCGGCCCTGCTCGATCACGGTCACGGCGATGCCGAGCCGCGCATGGGCCTGCGCCAGCTCGGCGCCGATCGGTCCGCCGCCGACGATCAGCAGATGGCGCATCGGCCCGGCGGCTTCGAAGATCGTCTCATTGGTCAGGTAGGGAACGGTGTCCAGGCCGGGAATGTTCGGCACGGCGGGCGACGATCCCACCGCCAGGACGAAGCGCTTGGCGGTGATGCGACGCCCATCGGCTTCGACCGTGTTCGGCCCGACGAATTTCGCCCAGGCACGGATCACCCGGACGCCCAGGCTTTCGAAGCGTTCGACGGAATCATGCGGTGCGATGGCGGCGATCACCCCGTCGATATGGGCACGGATCCGCGTCCAGTCGACCATGGGCGCCGGGAAATCCACCCCGAAAGCGGCGCCGCGGCGGCCGGTCGCGGCGGCATCCGCAGCGGCGATCAGCGATTTCGACGGCACGCAGCCGACATTGAGGCAGT
Organism: Dongia sedimenti; assembly: GCA_030715195.1. Lineage (GTDB taxonomy): Bacteria > Pseudomonadota > Alphaproteobacteria > Dongiales > Dongiaceae > Dongia > Dongia sedimenti. The sequence continues at coordinate 400,475 of JAUYVI010000007.1, read as the reverse complement.
CGCCGCCCATCTTGCCGCCTTCGATCAAGGCCGTGCGGGCGCCGAGCTGCGCCGCACCCGCCGCGACCGAAAGCCCGCCCGATCCGGCGCCGATCACGCAGATGTCGAAAGAGAGAGCTTCGCTCATGGCGCGGTCTTGCGGAAGCGGCGCAGGATCGCCGGCAGGATCGCCACGACACCGAGGCCGGTCAGCGCCAGAATCAGCTTCGGCGTGAGGATGGCCTGGACCGAAAACGTGCCGGCCTCGAGCGCGTCGCCGATCCCGGCACCGGCCAGGCAATAGATCAAGGTCACCGGCATGATGCCGAAGAAGGTCGCGACCGCGAAGCAGAGCAGATCCACGCCGAGGAAAGCCGGCGCCAGGTTGACGATGAAGAAGGGGACGATGGGCGTCAGCCGGAGAAAGAACATGTAGCTCCACTGGTCGCGCCGGAAGCCCTGCTCCAGCCGCGCCAGCCAGGGGCCGGCTTTCGCTCTCAGCAGATCGCCGAGCGCGCTACGGGCCGCCAGAAACAGCAGCGTGCTGCCGAGTGTCGCCGCGGCGACGACCATCGGAAAGGTGACGGCCGCGCCGAACAGGAAACCGCCGGCCAGGGTTACGAAGATCGCGACCGGGATCGAGAAGGCGACGATCGCGGTGTATGCGCCGACGAAGACCAGAATCGCGGCGACGAAATGCGCCTGGATGAAGCCGCGCCATTCCGCCTGGTGCTCGCGCAGCGCGCCAAGGCTGAGATAGCGCTGGAGATCGAAGACGAAGAACAGGATGAGCGCCAGCGCGATCATTAGCAAAGGCCAGAGCCGCCGCGGCGACCAAGACTGCGGGCGCGTGTTCTGCCCGGCCGCTTTCGGCTGCATATTGTCCCCATTCGCGACGCGATTCACCGCGGGGACTCTAGCGGGCGAAACCGGCCGTGCCAGTCACCAATGTTTGAGGGTTGGCGGTTTGTTCTGTGATTGCCGGCACCAAAGCGGCCACCGCGCCATCAGGCGGCGGCGCGCCGCTGCTTCCAGCTGCCGTCGCCCAAGGTGATGACGCGGTCGCCGGCGACAATCTGGTCCGGGGTGATTTCCGGCTGGCGCTGCACCAGCTCGTAGAGCGGCGCGAAATCCCGATGCGTCGCCTCGAACAGCTGCTCGAAACTGTCGAGCACGAAATAGGTCTCCTGGAAATCGTCGATCCGATAGCGGGTGCGCATGACGCGCTTCAGGTCGAAGCAGAGCCGGTTGGGGCTGTTGTCCTTGATTGAGAACCGCGTTTCGGCCGCCGAGGAGAGCATGCCGGCGCCATAGGCCTTCAAGCCGTCGCCGGTGCGGATCAGGCCGAACTCGACCATGTACCAGTAGAGCCGCACCAGGATTTTCGAAGTGCCGAGCCGGTTCGCCTCGGCGCCCTTCTCACCATAGAGCTGCATGTAGTCGGCGAAGACCGGATTGAACAGCAGCGGCACGTGGCCGAAGAAGTCGTGGAAGATGTCGGGCTCGACCAGATAGTCGATCTCATCGGCGCCGCGGATCCAATTGGTCACCGGAAACTGCCGGCGCTCGAGATGGGCGAAGAAATCGGTTTCCGGGATCAGGCCCGGCACGGCGACCAAACGCCAGCCGGTCTTGGCGGCGAGGCGTGCCGAGGCGATCTCGAGGTCCGGAATGCCGTCGCCGGCATCGAGCGCCGCCGTGCCGTCGATGAATTCCTGGGCGGCATAGCGCTTCAGCAGCTTCGCCTGCCGCGCATAGAGCATCCGCCAACGGGCATGCTCCTCCACCGTGTAGCGGTCCCAGTCCTGGGAGATCGTGTAATCGGGCGCCATATCGGAATAGTCGCCACGCAGATTCGGGTAATTTTCCATGTGCGGGCTCCTGGCCTCAGGCGGCGGTGTCTTTGAGGACGCCGCGGCGCACCTGGTCGCGCTCGATCGACTCGAACAGCGCGCGGAAGTTCCCTTCGCCGAAGCCTTCGTCGCCCTTGCGCTGGATGATCTCGAAGAAGATCGGGCCGACCATGGTCTCGGTGAAGATCTGCAGCAGCAGGCCGCCGCTCTTGCCGTCATGCGTCGGCGAGCCGTCGAGCAGCAGGCCGAGCGATTGCAGCTTGGCCACATCCTCGCCGTGGTTCGGCAGGCGCTGGTCCAGCATCTCGTAATAGGTGGCCGGCGGCGGCGCCATCAGGGTGACGCCGTTGGCGCGCAACGCCGCGACGGTCGCATAGATGTCGTCGGTCGAGAGCGCGATGTGCTGGATGCCCTCGCCCTTGTAGTCGCGGAGGTATTCCTCGATCTGCGATTTGTCGTCGGCGCTCTCGTTGATCGGGATGCGGATGTTGCCGTCGGGGCTGGTCATCGCCTTGCTCTTCAGCCCGGTCAGCTTGCCCTCGATGTCGAAATAGCGGATTTCCCGGAAATTGAAGAGCCGCTCGTAGAACGCCGCCCAGTAATCCATCCGGCCGCGATAGACGTTGTTGGTGAGGTGATCCACCAGCTTCAGCCCGCTGCCGGTGGGATGACGCGCGCTGTCAGGCAACGGCCGGAAATCGATGTCGTAGATCGAACCTTCGTCGCCGAACCGGTCGATGAAGAAAATGCGGCTGCCGCCGATGCCTTCGACCGCCGGCAGGGTCACTTCCATCGGCCCGGCATCGCTGAGCAGCACCTTGGCACCGAGCGCCTGGGCGCGGCGCAAGGCGGCCGGCGCATCATCGACCCGGATGCCGATCGCGCAGACGCTGGGGCCATGCGCTGCGGCGAAGGCGGCGGGAAACCCGGTCTTCTCGGCATTCAGGATGAAGTTGACGTCGCCCTGCCGGTACAGGGTCACGGGCTTGGAGCGGTGCTGGGCGACGGGCGTGAAGCCGAGCAGGCGGAAGGTGCGGTCCAGGATGGCGGGGTCAGGCGCGGTGAATTCCACGAACTCGAATCCGCGGGTTCCCATCGGATTGAGATCGTCCATCGACCCTGGCATCGCGGCATTGGTAGTCGCGAGATCGGCCTGACCCATCGCTCTTCTCCCAGAACACACGCCTGAAACTTCAATATAATGCGAGTAAGGTGCATGTTTCGTGTGATCTGCCCCCAGATCGCTCTGATATTGCGGACTTCTGGCGATTTTTATATGTTTAGCACATGAATCCTGCATCCGATCTCGACCTGTACGATCTCCGAATCCTGGAGGCGCTCCAGCGCGAGGGCCGGCTTTCCAATGTCGAGCTCGGCGAGAAGGTCAATCTGTCCGCCTCACAGGCGTCGCGGCGGGTGGCCCGGTTGGTCGAGGACGGCTATATCCGCCGCTTCCAGGCGGTCCTCGATCCGCTGAAGATCGGCATCGGCCTCACCGCCTATTGCATGATCAGCCTGAAGATCCACAGCGAGGGCGGAATGGGCGATTTCCATCGCCGGGTCAAAGCCTTGCCGGAAATCCTGGAATGCCAGGCGCTGACCGGTGAGGCCGATTATCTGCTGAAGATCGCAGTCCCGGACCTCAAGGCCTTCTCGGATTTCCTCAGCGAAAACCTGATGCGGGCCCCGGAAGTGGCGGCGATCCGGTCCTCGATCGTGCTCGACAGCATCAAGTCCGGCAACGAATATGCCCTCCCGGAACCGCCGAAATCCCACACCGGACGCGGCCATTAGGCGGGCCGGTCCCGCACCGGGTTAGATTGACTTGGGGGGTGGGTTTCTCTATACACCCCGCGAAATCCCAAATTGCTGAATTTCGTGGAGTTTTGTGTCGTGAAGCGCACCTATCAGCCGTCCAAGCTGGTCCGCAAGCGCCGCCATGGTTTCCGGTCCCGGATGGAGACCGTCGGCGGCCGCAAAGTCATTGCCTCGCGCCGCGCCAAGGGCCGTAAGCGCCTCAGCGCTTAAGCCTGGTGCGCAAGGATGAGCGCCCGCAAGGTTCATCCGTCGGCCGCCTGAAGCGGCGCGCCGATTTTTTGCGCGTGGCCGCGGTCCGGCGCAAATGGGCCGCGCCCGGACTGATCCTGCAAGTCGCAGCCCAGCCTGAACCTGCCACCGAGACGCTTCGCCCCGAAGCCATTCGCGTGGGCTTCACCGCCAGCCGCAAGGTCGGCAATGCGGTGAAGCGCAACCGCGCGCGCCGGCGCCTGAAGGCGCTGGTTCGCGAGATGATCGCGTCCGGCGCCAATCCCGGGCTCGACCTCGTGCTGATCGCGCGCCCCGCGACCGTCGATCGCCCGTTCGACGAGCTGCGCCGCGATCTCCAACAAAGCCTGCAGCGCACCAAGGCCGCGCGCAAACGGCCGGATCCACATTGATGCGCGCGCTCGCTTGGATCGGCATCGTGCCGGTGCGTGCCTATCAGTGGTTCATCTCGCCGCTGCTGCCGCCGAGCTGCCGTTACGAACCCACCTGCTCCGCCTATGCGATCGAGGCCTTTCAGCGCCACGGCCTGCTGCGCGGGTGCTTCCTCACCGCGCGCCGCCTGCTGCGCTGCCATCCCTGGGGCGGCAGCGGCTACGATCCGGTTCCCGGGCACCATAAAGACTGCGCCCATCATCACCCTATCGCGGTCGCCGATCCGCGCTGATCGCATCAACCAGACAAGATCGAAGAAAAATGAGCACCGCCCGGCCCGCCATGGATAAGAAGAACCTCATCATCACCATCGTCCTGTCGGCGCTCATCATGGTGGGCTGGCAGTACTTCTATGAGATGCCGAGGCTGAAGCAGCAGCAGGCCCTCCAGGCGCAACAGGCGGCACAGCAGAAGGTCGAGCAGCCGCAGGCGGCGCCGAATGCCCCGGCGAGTGCCGCGCCCGCCGGCGCCGGCACGGCGGCACCGGCGCTGAGGACTCGCGACGAAGCCCTGGCCCAGAGCCCGCGCGTCGCCATCGATACACCGCGCCTCCATGGCTCGATCGCCCTGAAAGGCGGCCGGCTCGACGATCTGGTGCTGAAGGATTATCGCGAGACCGTCGACCCCGCGAGCCCGCAGGTCGTGTTGCTCAGTCCCTCCGGCGGGCCGGAAGGGCATTTCGCCGAAGCCGGCTTCACCTCCGCCGATCCCAACGTGAAGCTGCCGAGCTACGACACCGTCTGGCAGTCCGACGGCGGCACGCTCTCGGTCGACCATCCGGTGACGCTGAGCTGGGACAACGGCGCGGGCCTCATCTTCAAGCGCACCTTCTCGGTCGATCCGAACTTCCTGTTCACCGTCGCGCAGACGGTCGAGAACAAAGGCACGAGCCCGGTCTCGGTGGTGCCCTATTCCCGGGTCGTCGAGTTCGGCTTGCCGAAGAACTATGCGGCGCTGGCGATCCGCGAAGGCCTGATCGCCGTGTTGGACGGCGAATTGCGCGGCGGATGCATCTTTTGCACTCACAATGACTGGGACTACCCGAAGATCCACGAATTCGCTGTCGAGAATCCCGGCGACGCGGGCATCCACAAGATGGACAGCCAAGGCGGCTGGATCGGCATTACCACTAAGTATTGGCTGGTCGCGTCGGTCATCCCGAGCGATGCCAAAGTCAGCGCCCGCGCCTTTTACGATCCGAAGCTCGACTCCTTCCAGGGCGATTTCACCGGTCAGCCGCAGACCGTGGCGCCCGGCGCCGCCGCATCTTTCACCAACCAGATCTTCGCCGGCGCCAAGGAGCTCTCCATTCTCGCCGACTATCGCGACCGCCTCAACGTGCCGCTGCTCGACCGCGCGATCGATTTCGGCGCCTTCTGGTTCGTCGCCAAGCCACTCTTCATTGTGCTGGAGAAGATCTACGGCGTGCTGAAGCATCTCGGGTCGGTCGGCAATTTCGGCGTCGCGATCCTCTGTCTCACCGTGCTGGTGCGGCTCTGCCTGTTCCCGCTGGCGAACAAGTCATACGCCTCGATGAACAAGATGAAGCTGCTGCAGCCGAAGATGGCCGAGCTGAAGGAGAAGTACGGCGAAGACAAGCAGCGGATGAACACCGAGATGATGGCGCTCTATAAGCGCGAGAAGGTGAACCCCGCCGCCGGCTGCCTGCCGATCCTGGTGCAGTTCCCGGTCTTCCTGGCGCTCTACAAGGTTCTCTCGGTCACGATCGAGATGCGGCACGCGCATTTCTTCGGCTGGATCAAGGACCTCTCGGCGCCGGATCCGACCTCGATCCTCAACCTGTTCGGCCTGTTGCCCTGGCATGCGAACGACCTGATCCACATCCCGGTGATCGGCGGCATCATCGCCTTCATCTCGATCGGCGTCTGGCCGATCGTCATGGGCTTCACCATGTGGGCGCAGATGCGGATGAATCCGACGCCGCCGGATCCGGTGCAGGCGCGGATGTTCGCCCTGATGCCGTTCATCTTCACCTTCATGCTGGCGCACAACACGGTCGGCCTGGTGATCTACTGGGCCTGGAACAACACGCTCTCGATCCTCCAGCAGCGCTACATCATGCGGAAGCTGGAAAAGGCCAATAAGGCCAAGGACGCAAAGAGCAACGACAAGCCCCTCGCGCCGAAGAAGGGCTGAGCGGTTGGCACAAGAGCCGACCGATCCGTCCTGGCTGTTCGCGCAGGAATGCCGCTTCATCGCCGGCACCATGACGGTCGAGGCCCTGCCGCCGCCGGGTCCGGTGGAGATCGCCTTCGCCGGCCGCTCCAACGTCGGCAAGTCGAGCCTGATCAACGCCCTCACCAACCGCAACAGCCTGGCGCGGATCTCGCGCACGCCGGGCCGCACCCAGCAGATCAACTTCTTCGACCTCGCCGGACGGCTGGTGCTGGTCGACCTGCCGGGCCACGGCTATGCCAAGGTCGGCCGCGCCAAGGTCGCGGAATGGTCGAAGCTGATCGCGGCCTATCTCAAGGGCCGGCCGAATCTGGTGCGCCTGCTGCTGCTGATCGACAGCCGGGTCGGCTTCAAGGAGCCTGACCTGAAGCTGATGGAGCTCCTGGACGAAGTGGCGCTCTCCTACCAGATCGTGATGACCAAGGCCGACGAGATGAAGCCGGACGAACTCGAGATCGCGCGCGCCCGGCTCGCCATCCAGCTCGCGCGCCGGCCCGCCGCGCATCCCGAGATCATCATCACCAGCAGCCGCAGCAAGGCCGGGATCGACCAGCTCCGCGCCGAACTGACCGCCCTGATCGACCGTTCGTAGCGCCGGATCCGGGCTTCGTCTTCGTATTGACTCTTGATTTCCGGGGCGTCTGACCCCAACGTCACCCGCGCCTTTCCCGCCACAGCACCGGACCGGACGCCGCTCAAGATGTCCCAGATCAACTTCACCGACACCAAGTACTGGCTGAAGACCGCCCAGACCCTGACCGACGCCCTGCCCTATATGCAGAAGTATTCGGGCCAGCGCTTCGTCATCAAATACGGCGGCCATGCCATGGTCGACCCGGAGTTGGCGCGGGTCTTCGCACGCGACATCGTGCTGCTGCGCCAGGTCGGCATCCTTCCCGTGGTGGTGCATGGCGGCGGCCCGCAGATCGGCGACATGCTGAAGCGGCTGAACATCCAATCGACCTTCATCGACGGGCTGCGCGTCACCGACGCCGCGACCATGGAGATCGTCGAGATGGTCCTGGCCGGCAGCCTGAACAAGCAGATCGTGGCGGCGATCAACGCCGCCGGCGGCCATGCCGTGGGCTTGTCGGGCAAGGACGACAACCTGCTGATGGCCAAGCCCGCCAAGATGATGAAGGACGGCAAGCCGGTCGATCTCGGCCTGGTCGGCGAGCCCGACCGGGTCAATCCGAAGATCCTGCACAGCCTCGAGCAGGACGGCATCATCCCGGTGATCGCGCCGGTCGGCTTCGGCCCGAACCGCCAGACCTACAACATCAACGCCGATACGGCGGCGGGTGCCATCGCGGGCGCCATCGGCGCCGCGCGCCTGCTGATGCTGACCGACGTGCCGGGCGTGCTCGACAAGTCCGGCAAGATGATTCCGCAGCTGACCTCGGGCGAGGTCCGGGCGCTGACCGCCGACGGCACCATCTCCGGCGGCATGATCCCCAAGCTCGAGACCTGCCTGATGGCGGTCGAAGGCGGCGTCGAAGCGGCGGTCGTGCTCGACGGCCGCGTGCCCCATGCGATGCTGCTGGAGATCTTCACCCCGCAAGGCGTCGGCACGCTGGTGACGCGGGGCTGAACGCCCCGCTCTTCATCAATCGTACAAGATGTGCGGCAGCCAGAGGCCGATCCCGGGGAAGACGTAGAGCAGGAACATCGCCAGGATCTGGATCAGCATGAACGGCATCATGCCGATGAAGATCTGGTTCAAGGTCACATGCGGCGGCGAGACGCCCTTCAGGTAGAACGCCGCCATGGCGACCGGCGGCGACAGGAAGGCGGTCTGCAGGTTCATGGCCACCATCAATCCGAAGAACAGCGGGTCGATCTCGAAGTGGCCGAGCAGCGGAATGAAGATCGGCATGAAGATCACGATGATCTCGGTCCATTCCAGCGGCCAGCCCAGGATGAAGATGATCACCTGGGAGAGCAACATGAACTGGAGCGGCGTGAGCTCCATCCCCAAGACCCAATGCTCGATCAGCTCCTGCCCGCCGAGCAGCGCGAAGGCGGCCGAGAAGATCGAGGAACCGACGAACAGCCAGCAGACCATGGCCGAGGTCTTGGCGGTCAGGAACACCGATTCCGACAGCACCCGCCGCGTCAGCTGGCGATAGAGCGCCGCCAGCAACACGCCGCCCAGAGCGCCGATCGCCGCCGCTTCGGTCGGTGTCGCGAGACCGAACACGATCGAGCCGAGCACGGCCAGGATCAGCAGGCTCAAAGGCACGAAGGACTGCAACAGCAGGCGATAGACCTGATAGCGCTGGAAATTGAGGATCGCGTAGAACACGATCAGGCCGAGCGCGCCGATGCCCAGCACCCACCAGAAGGCCGGCGGCGCCGGCGGTGCCTCGGCCGCTGTCGGTGTCTCGCTTGAAGGCCCGGGCGTTGCCGGCACGGCAGCCGGTGGCTCGGCACCCGGCGGCTCACTGAGCCCACCGGATTCCTGCGGCGGCTCGGCGAGCCCGCCCTCATCCGTGGGCGGCTCCTGCAGGCCGCCTTCGATCGGCGGTTCGGCCAATCCACCGCTGTCGAAGTCGCCGTCGCTCTGCTCCGTGCCGATCTCCTGGAGCCCGTTATCCGCCGGCACCTCGGGCGCGGTAATGCCGCGATAGACCAAGCCCATCAGCAGCGCGAAGGTCGCGAGCGGCATCGCCATCAGCAGCACTTCGCCGAACGCACGCGGCCGTGAGACCGCACTCCGGCCGAAGGCCGAGCCGAGGATCGCCATCGGCGCCCAGGGTCGGCGCTGCTCGCCGGAGATCGCCTGGAGCAGCGGCGAGAGCGTGACCTTGCGCTGCTCCTTCGACAGTGCGGGCGCCAGGTTCGGCTTCAGCCAGGAGAGCATGATGACCGCGCCGATATAGAGCCCGGCCAGCATCAGGCCGGGGAAGAAGGCGCCGGCATAGAGCTGCACGACCGAGACGCCCGCCGTGGCGCCGTAGACGATCAACAGCACGGAAGGCGGAATGAGGATTCCGAGGCAGCCGCCCGCCGTGATCACCCCGGCCGAAAGGCGGACGTCGTAACCCGATTTCAACATCGCCGGCAGCGCGAGCAGGCCCATCAGGGTCACGACTGCGCCGACGATGCCGGTGGCGGTGGCGAAGATCGCGCAGGTGACCAGGGTCGCGACCGCCAGAGAGCCCGGCAGCCAGGCGGTGGCGAGATGCAGGCTGGTGAAAAGCTTCTCGATCAGGTTGGCGCGCTCGACCAGGTAGCCCATGAAGACGAAGAGCGGCACGGAGATGAGGACGTCGTTGGTCATGACGCCATAGGTCCGCTGCACCATCAGATCGAGCGTCAGCTCGGTGTTGAAATCGAAGGCGAACCAGGTGAACAGCATCCCCATGCCCATGAGCGTGAAGGCGGTGGGGAAGCCGAGCATGATGGTGACGACGACCAGCGCCAGCATCAACAGGCCGAGATGGCCGCGGGTCATCTGCGAAGGATCGGGCAGGATGACGGCAGTGCCGACCAGGATGATCGCCATCAGCACCAGGCCGAACCACAACTCCTTCCTCACGGCTTCGGCCCGCTCTGCTGCGGCTTGTCGATCACGTACCGGTCGAGCGCGGCGATGTCCTCGTCGCGCACATGCACCATCTCCTTCAGCTTGTCGACATCGACCTCCTCCACATCCGTGGAACGGCGCGGCCACTTGCCGGTCTTCAGACAGCGGATGCAGCGCACGATCTCGACCAGACCCTGCAGCAGCAGCAGCGCGCCGGCGACCGGGATGACGAACTTGAAGGGATAGATCGGCGGCCCATCGGCCGAGATCGAGGAATGCTCGTTGATGACCCAGGATTCCGCGGCATAGGTCCAGCCGGCCCAGACCATGGCCACGATCCCGGGGACGAAGAACACGATGTAGAGAACGAGATCGATCGCCGCCTGCAGCCGCGCCGGAAAGAAGCCGTAGAGCACGTCGCCGCGGACATGCCCGCCATGGGCAAGGGTATAGGCTCCGGCCATCATGAACAGCAGGCCGTAGAACATGGCCGAGACATCGAACACCCAGGCATGCGGCGCGTGCAGCGCATAGCGCGAGAACACTTCGTAGCTGATCAGCAGCGTGAGCACGACGATCGCCCAGGCGCAGACGCGTCCGGACCAGGTGCTGAGGCCGTCGATGAAATCGAGTGCCTTGCCCAGCGACTATCCCCTCACAAATCCCGGACCCGGCGTCGCACCGGGTCCGGGCTCGTTCCCGCCGGCGTCAGCCTTCGGCGAAGAAGTGGTTGTAAGCCATGCGGAAACTGACCAGCGTGTCGCCCTGCCATTTCCCCGCCCGCTGCGCGAAGGCCCGCTGGGAATCCAGCACCTTCTTGAACATCGGGTTCTCGGCCGACTTCTTCTCGATGATCTTGCTCCAGGCGTCGAGTTGCGCCTTCAGCACCGCATCCGGCGTCTTGTAGAACTTCACGCCGTCGGCCTTGAGCGCCTCATAGTCCTTCGAGTACCGGTCGATCGCCTTCCACGCCATGTCCGCGGAGGACGCCGTCGCGGCCTGGTCGATGATCGCCCTGAGATCTTCCGGCAAGGCATCGTATTTCGCCTTGTTGAACAGGACCTCGAACTGCTCGGAGCATTGATGGAAGCTCTGCAGCATGCAGACCTTGGAGACGTCGGGGAATCCCAGCACCTTGTCCGAGGAGGCGTTGTTGAACTCGGCGGCGTCGAGCAGTCCGCGATCCATCGCCGGCACGATCTCGGCCCCGGGCAAGGCATTCACCGCGGCTCCGAGCGCCTTGAAGATGTCGATCGAGAGGCCGACGGTGCGGAACTTCAAGCCTTGCAGATCCTCGGCCTTGGCGACCGGCTTCTTGAACCAGCCGAGCGGCTGGGTCGGCATCGGCCCATAGAGGAACGAGACCACGTTCATGTTGAGGCCGGCATAGATCTCGTTCAGCAGGTCCTTGCCGCCGCCGTAATTGTGCCAGGAGAGCAGCATGTTGGGATCCATGCCGAAGGCCGGCCCCGAACCCCAGAGCGCCAAGGCTGCCTCCTTGCCGTACCAGTAGGCCACCACGCCATGGCCGCCGTCCAAGGTCCCGCTGTTGACGGCATCGAGCAGGTCGAAGGCCTTCACCACCGAGCCGGAAGGCAGCACCTCGATCTTCAGGCGGCCACCGGACATGGTGTTGATGCGGGCCGCGAAGTCCTGGGCGTATTCGTGAAAGATGTCCTTGGCCGGCCAGGTGCTCTGCCACTTCATGGTGATCGGATCGGCCGCCCGTGCGACTTGCGGTGCCGCGAGCGCGGCGGCGCCGATGCCGGCGGTGGCGGCGGTTCTCAGGAACTTGCGGCGTGACGGATCCGATGGACGCTTGGTTTCGCGCTTCTTCATGTTTCCCTCCCAGTTGTTTGCCAGAATGCTCTAGATGTGCTGCTCCTGCGGTGACGAAAGAAACCTGACGTGTGACACTAATTCACCAGGGAGATGGGGTCGAGGGCAATCCTTCGGGGTATCACTACGACCAAGGTATTAAGCGCCGAGCGGCCGAAATCGAGGCTGGCCGGCGGATTTGTGGGCAGTCGGAGCGGCATGGATCTCGTCAACCAGTTCATCTTCATCGGCGCGCTGCTGATCCTGCTCAGCATTCTCGCCGGCATGGTCTCCTCGCGGCTGGGTGCGCCCTTGCTGCTGGTCTTCCTGCTGCTCGGCATGCTGGCCGGCGAGGACGGGATCTTCCACATCCACTTCAACGACTACCGCTCGACGTTTGCGGTCGGTTCGATCGCGCTCGCGATCATCCTGTTCGAGGGCGGCCTCAGGACCCCGCGCGACGTGGTGCGGCTGGTCATCTGGCCGGCCCTCAGCCTGGCGACCGTGGGCGTGCTGCTTTCGGCCGTCGCGATCGCCGGGGTAGCGCATCTGGTCATGGGCTTCTCGCCGCTGGAGGGTGTGCTGCTGGGCGCAGTCGTCGCCTCGACCGATGCCGCCGCCGTCTTCATGCTCCTCCACGGCCGGGGATCCGCGGTCAACGCCCGCGTCACCGGCACGCTGGAGTTGGAATCCGGCATGAACGATCCGATGGCGGTGTTCCTCACCCTGCTCTGCGTCGAACTGCTGCAGCATCCCGATCTCTCGCCCGGCTGGTTCGCGGTCCAGGAGCTCGCCATCGCCTTCATCGGCGGCGGTGCGCTCGGCCTGCTCGGCGGCTTCGCTCTGCGCTGGCTGGTCGAGCGGCTCAATCTCACCACCGCGCTCTATCCCATCCTGATCGCCGCGGGGGCGTTGTTGATCTTCGGCGGCGCCAACCTGATGGGCGCCAGCGGGTTCCTCGCCGTCTATGTCGCCGGCGTCATGCTGGCGCGGGCGCCCTATCGCGCCCAGCAGGTCATCTCCCGCTTCCTCGACGGCCTCGCCTGGCTGTCGCAGATCGCCATGTTCCTGCTGCTCGGCCTGCTGGTCACGCCTTCGAAGCTGCTGGTGGACCTGCCCGCCGCGATCGTGATCGCCTTGGCGGTGATCCTGATCGCCCGGCCGGGCTCGGTCGCGATCGCGCTGCTGCCCTTCCGGTTCACCTGGCCGGAGCGCGGCTTCATCGCCTGGGTCGGCCTGCGCGGTGCGGTCCCGATCTTCCTCGCCTCGATCCCAATCCTGTCCGGCCTGCCCAATGCCCAGCGCTACTTCAACGTCGCCTTCGTGGTGGTGCTGGTCTCGCTGCTGATCCAGGGCTGGACCGTCGGCCGCGCCGCCCGCTTCCTCGGCCTCAACGTGCCGGAGGACGAGACCGCGCTCGATCCGCTGGATCTCGGCCTCGGCCCGAAGGCCGAGCGCGAGCTGGCCGGCTTCCGCGTCAAGCCGGGCTCGCGCGCCTTGCGCCACACCTATGGCGCGCTCGGCCTCCCCGCGAACGCCCAGATCCTCGCCGCGATCCGCGACGAGAAACCGATCGAGGACTTCCAGGACGCGAAGCCGGAAGCCGGCGACTACGTGATCGCCATCGTGCCGCCGGTCGAGATCACCGCCGCGCAGCGCCTGTTCGCCGAGCACAAGGCCACCGAAGCCGAACCGGAAGGTTTCGGCGAGTTCATGCTCTCAGGCGATGGCGGCGCGGACCAGCTCGCTTTGGTCTACGGCCTCGATCTCGGCGACCATCGCAGCGGCGAGACCCTGGCCGACTTCATGCACGAGCGGCTGGGCAAGATCGCCGTGGTCGGCGACCGGGTGCGGATCGGCGAGGTCGAGCTGGTGGTGCGCGCGGTCAAGGACGGCCGGGTCAAGACGGTCGGCCTCGAGCTCGAAGATCAGCGGGAGAAGCTGCCGGCCCGGCGCGCGGCAAGGCGCTTGCGCCGGCGGGCCCTGGTCTGGTCGCAGCGCACCTTGCGGGCGATCAGGCAGAAGCGCGGCGGGCCGCCGGCGGCGTGACCGCCTCGGTCGGCGTGAGCGAGAGCTCGAGCTGCCATTCCATGTCGGCGTCGGACAGCGGGTATTCGCCATCGCGCGGCTGCAGGGCCTGGTCGGCGGGGATTGCGCCGGGACCGATCTGCAACGCCACCGCCAGGGCCACCGAGTACTGCGCCTTCCAAGCCAGCGACGTAATCGCCTTGCCGCTGGCCGAGCCCAGGATCTTGCGGACGATCAACACCGGCAAGCCGCTGTCGCGCGCGATGGCGGCGCGGACCGCGCCGAGCTGCCCGGCCTGGATCGCCGCAAGGATCGCGTCTTCGCCGACCGGCGCGTCGGCGACCGCCTCGTCGTTCTCCGCCGCTTCCGCCGGCTCCGCGTCTTCCGGCTCCGACGATTCCGCAACAAGGCGATCCTCTTCCGTCGCGGCGATGGCGGCCACGGTCTCCGGATCGGCATCCTTGCGCTTCTTCAACGCGCCGAGCAGCGCCTGCGAAACGAACTGGGCCAGGCGCCGCATCGCGCCGGCCCCGAGCGTGGGCCGTCCGACCAGCGGCGCGTGCCAGGCGCTGTAGGTCGGGGCGACGTCGAAGATCCGGTCCATGGTCGCCGCATCGATCTCGGCATTGTGGTTCTTCAGCAGCTCCGTCACCGCCAGCACGCCGTCGGGCACCGACAATGCGGCGGTGACCAGGGCATCGGCCAAGGGCGTGCCGAGGCGCCGGCGCCGGGCGATCGCTTCGAGCGCGCCCTGGATCGGCTTCGAGCGGATGATGCTGATCAACTCGTCGTCGGTCAGCAGCGGCGAGGATTCGAGGATCGGCCCGGCGACCTTGATCTCGGCGTCGCGGGCCAGCTGCCGGATCACCTCCAGCGGCGCATCGTGGCTGTGCCGGAGGGACTCGGCGATCACCTGCCGCACCCGCGCGGTGCGGTCGGCCGCCAGGATGCCGATCACCTCCAGCGTGAGCTCGCGGATATGCGCGCGCTCCTCGCCGGAGAGGTTGGGGGCCAGCCGGCCGATCTTATGGGCGAGGCGTTCCCGGACCCCGACATCGGTGTCCTTGGCCAGCACCAGATCGGCCTGCCGCGGGGTGGCACTGTTGCCGGCGATGGCGGCGCGGATCTCCGGCTCGGCATCCTCGGCCAGGAAATAGAGGATCTCGGGCTGGACGTCGCCCCGTTCGGCCAGGCGGCGCCGCGTCTCCGGATCCGGATCCGCCGCCAGCGCCTTGGCTTTTTTGTAGTCGATCATCGGATATCACGCCTGGCGGATGTCTCGAGGCCAGTTTCGGACAATCCCCTTAACGCTGCGTTAGCACCCGGTTCGGGGAAGTGAATTGCGGCGTTGCGCCCCAGCCCACCGGCTCGTAATGTCCCGGCACCTTTGGCGCGAGCCCGTTGTTCGGGCCGGTTTTTTTGAGATTTGGCGAGCCATGCCGCAGGTCGATCTTTCCCATGTCGAGTTTTGGATATTCGACCTCGACAACACCCTCTACCCTGCCCAGTGCCGGCTGTTCGACCAAGTCGAGCGGCGAATCGGCCTCTATATCGAGCAGTTGCTCAATCTGGACCGGGAGGCCGCGCGCGCCTTGCAGAAGCAGTATTTCCGGGAGCACACCACGACCTTGAAGGGGCTGATGGTGAATCACGGGGTCGATCCCGGGCATTTCCTGGACTTCGTACACCAGATCGATGTGACCGGCGTGGGCGCGGACACCGCGCTCGACCGCGCGTTGGATGCCCTGCCCGGCAAGAAGCTGATCTACACCAACGGCTCGGTCGCCCATGCAAGGAACGTCATGGACCGGCTCGGCATCAACCGGCATTTCAACGAGATCTTCGACATCGCCGCCGGCGATTTCGATCCGAAGCCGAGTGAGGCGAGCTTCGCCCGGCTGATCGAGGAGCATGGCATCGCGCCCGAGCGCGCGGTGATGCTGGACGACATGCCGCGCAACCTGAAACCGGCCGCCGATCTCGGCATGACCACCGTGCTGATCTCGACCGAGAGTGAGTGGGCCCAGCCGACCGGCGACGAGGATTACATCCACCACACCACCGACCGGCTCGCCGAATGGCTGGCCGGGGTCGGCACGACCAATAACAAGACTGGCAGCAAGAAGACGGGGACTTGAGACATGGATATCGGGGGATTGCAGACGGCGATCGACGCCGCCTGGGAAAACCGCACCAAGATCACGGCGCAGACCAAGGGCGAGACCCGCGACGCGGTTGAATCATCGCTGGAGCTGCTCGATCGCGGCGCCGTGCGCGTGGCCGAGAAGAAGGACGGCAAGTGGAGCACGAACCAGTGGCTGAAGAAGGCCGTGCTGCTCTCTTTCCGTCTCAATGATTCCGAGCTCATCCCCGGCGGCGGCGAGTTCCCCGGCCATGGCCGCGCCGCCTGGTACGACAAGGTGCCGTCGAAATTCGCCGGCTGGGGCCAGCAGCGCTTCGCCGAGGCCGGCTTCCGCGCCGTGCCGAACTGCGTCGTCCGCAAGAGCGCCTATATCGCGCCGGGCGTCGTGCTGATGCCGAGCTTCGTCAATGTCGGCGCCTATGTGGATTCCGGCACCATGGTCGATACCTGGGTGACGATCGGCTCCTGCGCTCAGATCGGGAAGAACTGCCACATCTCCGGCGGCGTCGGCATCGGCGGCGTACTGGAGCCGCTGCAGGCGGGTCCGGTCGTGGTCGAGGACAACTGCTTCATCGGCGCGCGCTCCGAAGTGGTCGAAGGCGTCGTGGTCGAGGAAGGCGCTGTGATCTCCATGGGTGTCTTCATCGGACAGACGACCAAGGTGATCGACCGCGCCACCGGCGAGGTGTTCTACGGCCGGGTGCCGGCCTATTCGGTGGTGGTCTCCGGCTCGATGCCGGGAAAGCCGCTGCCCAACGGCGAGCCGGGGCCGAGCCTCTATTGCGCGGTGATCGTGAAGCGGGTCGATGAGAAGACCCGCTCCAAGACCTCGATCAACGAGCTCCTGCGCGATTAGAGCCAGCATGATCGATCCGGTCGCTCTCGCCGCCGAGCTGATCCGCCGCCCCAGCGTGACGCCGCAGGATGCAGGGGCGCTTGGCGTGCTCGAAGCCGCGCTGAAGCCACTCGGCTTCGAATGCCACCGGCTGAAATTCGAGGCGCCCGGAACCGCCCCGGTCGAGAACCTGTTCGCCAAGAAGGCGGTCGGCGCCGGCAAGCATTTCTGCTTCGCCGGCCATACCGACGTCGTGCCGCCGGGCCCGCGCGACAGCTGGGCGCACGACCCCTTCTCCGGCGCGATCGCCAATGGCCGGCTCCATGGCCGCGGCGCCGCCGATATGAAGGGCGCGATCGCCGCCTTCAGCGCGGCCGGCAGCCGCTTCCTGGAGAAGCGCGGCAGCGGCTTCCAGGGGACGATCTCCCTGCTCATCACCGGCGATGAGGAAGGCGCCGCGGTCAACGGCACCAAGCCGGTGCTGGAATGGATGAAGGCGCAGGGCGAGAAGCTCGATGCCTGCCTGGTGGGCGAGCCGACCAACCCGACCGTGCTGGGCGAGATGGCGAAGATCGGCCGGCGCGGCAGCTTCACCGGCCGGCTGGTCGTCTACGGCACCCAGGGCCATGTCGCCTATCCGCATCTCGCCGAGAACGCGGTGCATCGCCTGGCCCGCATGATCGCCGTGCTGACCGAGCCGCTCGATCGCGGCACCGATCATTTTCCGCCCTCGACCCTGCAATTCACCACGGTCGATGTCGGCAACCCGACCACCAACGTGATCCCGGGCGAGGCGCGCGCCACCTTCAACATCCGCTTCAACGACACCTGGAACCCGAAGAGCCTCGAAACCGAGCTGCGGCAGCGCCTCTCCCTGGGCGGCGCGCGCTACGACCTCAAGGCCGAATGCTCGGGCTCGGCCTTCGTGACGCCGCCCGGCCCGCTCGCCGACATCCTCTCCAACGCGGTGCAGGAGATCACCGGTCGCAAGCCCGAGCTCTCGACCACCGGCGGCACCTCGGACGCGCGTTTCATCAAGGACTATTGCCCGGTGATCGAGTTCGGCCTGGCCAGCGAGACCATGCACAAGGTCGATGAGAACGTCGCCACCGCCGATATCGAGAAGCTCAGTCTGATTTACGAGCGGGTGCTGGAGCGGTTCTTCGCGTGAGCCGCGCCACGTAGCGCGCCGCCGCCCCTTCTTCCTCGCCCTCCAGCATGTGCCCCAAGGCCATCAGCGGCTTGATCCGGTCGCAGATGATCTTGCTGATCGCCAGCATCGGCACGGCGAGCACGGCGCCGGGCACGCCCCACATCCAATACCAGAAGATGATCGAGATGATGACGGCGACCGGGTTCAGGGTGAAGCGCCGCGCCAGGATCGCCGGCGTCACCAGTTCGCCCTCGATGACATGGATGGCGAGGTAAAGCGCCGCCGGCATGAGCGCCAGCCCGACCTCGTTGAATTGCATGAAGCCGGCCAGCACGAAGAGACCGAGACCGACGAATGGCCCGAGGATCGGCACGAAGTTCAAGGTGAAGGCGATCGCGGCCCACAGCAAGGGGTCGGGCATGCCGCAGAGCCACATCACGATGCCGACCGCCAGGCCGACGATCACATTCATGATGATGATGGTCGAGAGATAGGTCGAGACGTCGGCCTCGACCTGCTGCGAAATCTCGACCGCACGCCGCTTGTGCTCGAAGTTCGGCATGATCTCCACGCCGCGCCGCAGGAAGGTATCGCCGGACAGCATCAGGAAGAACAGCACGACCGCCGTGGTCAGCAGGCCTTCGAGCGCCGCCCTGGTGCCGCTGAAGACCAGGCCGAACACACCGATCCGCTCGACCGCGACCGGCGTCGCCTCCTTGCCGCCGCCCGCGGCCTGCTCGGCCTTGGTCAGGAACTCCTGCAAGCCACGGATCGGGCCCTGCAGTGGCTGTAGCTTCTGTTCAAGGCGCGGGAAGCCCTCCGAGAGGGTCTTGCCCCATGACGCCGCCGGCATCGAGAGTGCGAAGCCGAGGCCCACCAGGACGCCGGCCAGCATCACCATCGCCAGCAGAGCGGAAACCGGCCGGGGTATTCTGCAGCGCGCCAGCAGCCGGACGATCGGTTGCAGCAGCATCTTCAGGAAGAATGCCATCACCACCGGCACGATGATGGGCTGAGCGAAGTAGCAGGCGACCAGAACCGCCAGGAAGAACAATCCGCCGAGATAGAAGGTCTTCGGATCGGTCGGCAGCGGCCGCTCCGCGTTGACCATCGCCTCTTCGAGGGTTTCCTTCTTCGGCGTCTCCGGCTGCGCGTCGGTCTGCGGCGGGGCGGCCTCGTCCGGCTCCGCTGGCGGTTTGAGCGGCGCCGGGACGAGCGCGGCCGGCGCGGCGGCGCGCTCCGCCACGGTCAGGCGCGGCGGCGCGAGGCGAAGACCAGGGCGCCGCCCGCGAGCACCGCGATGATGCCGGCGATGTCGGGCACGCGGATCGAATGCTCCTTCTCCGCGGTCGCGACGATCGGACCGACCTCCATGACCTTCTCCTCGGTCGTGTAGGAGAAGCGACCGACCACGAGGCCGGCGATGCCGAGAACGATCAAAAGGACTCCGACGATGGTGAGCGGTTTCATGGTGGTGCCTCCAGGTTGTGTTTCTACGCCGCCTTGCGCAACGCCACTGATGCATTGAGCTTGTCGCTGAGCGTTAGTTTCAGCCGCCGCTCCAGCAGAGCCAGGACCGCGGCTTCCTCCGGCTTCAATCCCTGCAGCTTGCGGGAGAGCTCGTGGTGGATCTTGTCCTTGATGTTGCTGGCGAGATCTCCGGCAAGGTAGCCGTTGATGACCTCGGGATGGATGTAGCACTTGCGGCAGATGGTGACGGTGTTGCCCAGCCGCGAAGCGACGCTCTCGATCGCCTCTTTGAGGTTGCGCTTGGCCTTGGCCTGGCTGTCGATCTCGCTGAACTCCTGGAGCGCCACCGCCGCCAGCACCGTGCCGGCCCAGGTGCGGAAATCCTTAGCCGTGATCTCGCTGCCCGCGATCTCGCGCAGATACGCGTTGACGTCCGACGAGGTGACGCCCTGGCGATTGCCTTCGGCGTCGAGATACTGGAACAGCTGCTGGCCGGGCAGGTCCTGGCAGGCGCGCACGATCTTGGCGACGCGCCGGTCGTTGACCTGAAGCCGCCAGGTCTTGCCGCTCTTGCCCAGAAACTGGAAACGGATCGCCGAGCCCTCGATCTTCACATGCGGCATGCGCAGGGTGGTGAGGCCATAGCTCTTGTTCTGCTTGGCATACTCATCGTTGCCGACGCGGATCAGCGTGGTCTCCAGGAGATGCACGACGGTCGCCAGCACGCATTCGCGGCTGAGGTCGCGCCGCGCCATGTCCTTCGACACCGCCTCGCGGATTTGCGGCAGGACCTTGGCGAAGTCGAGCATATGCTCGTACTTGCCGTCCTCGCGCACCGCGCGGAAGTCGGCGTGATAGCGGTATTGCTTGCGACCCTTGGCGTCGCGTCCGGTCGCCTGGATGTGGCCTTCGGCCAACGGGCAGATCCAGACATCGGTCCAGGCCGGCGGCACCGACAGCGCCCGAATCCGCTTCAAGGTCTTGGGATCCTTGACCGGTTTGCCGTCGGGATCGAGATAGCGGAAGCCCTTGCCGACGCCTTTGCGGCGAATTCCCGGCTGCTCGTCGCTGGCATAGCGCAGGCCCGCCGACTTGGCGGCCTGCTTGGCTTCCACGATGAGCGAGGTCCCGTCCATGCGGGAAGCAAACCGCCGCACGCCGGAAGGTTCCCGCTCGATTCGGAGCGCGGCCGGAAAGGCGCAGCCGCCGCAAGCGTTTAGTCGCTCGCGCCTGCGACCGAGCCCATGTGGCGCAACGCATAGCGGTCGCGTCCGGCGGCCTTGGCCTCGTAGAGCGCGAGATCGGATTCCTTCAGCATCTCGAGGTAGCTCACCGCCTCGCCCGGCGGAACCACCGCGATGCCGATGCTGGTCGAGATCGAGAGCTCTCGCCCGCCGATCTTCACCGGCGCGCGCACCCGCTCCAGCAGCGCCTGGGCGACGCGCTTTGCCACCTCCTCGGCCTCCAGCGCCACGATCACGATCACGAACTCGTCGCCGCCCTGGCGCGCGACCTTGTCCGAGGCGCGCACCACGCCGCGGATCCGCTCGGCGAAGACCTTCAGCAACTCGTCGCCGACATCGTGGCCCAGCGTGTCGTTGATCTGCTTGAACCGGTCGATATCCAGGAACAGCACCGCGCCGCCGCCCTCGCCGGCCTGCCAGCGCTGCGCCTGGTCCATCAGCACCTCGGTCATGCCGCGCCGGTTCAAGAGCCCGGTCAGCGAGTCGGTCAGCGCCTCCCGGCTCAGCGCCTGCTCGCGCTGGTGGCTCGCGGTGATGTCCCAGGCGATGGCATAGAATCCGTCGACCTTGCCGTCCGCGTCGAAACTCGGGATATAGCGCTGCTCGACGTGGCGCGTCACGCCGCGGGCGATCATCGGGCGCACGAAGGAGGTCTCCACGCCGCCCAGCACGCGGTCGATCTGCGGCTTCACGATGGCATAGATTTCCGGCTCGACAGCGTCCACGATCCGCTGCCCGACCAGGCTCTGCGGATCGACGCCGTAGATGTCGCGATACTCCTCGTTGCAGTATCGATAGCGCTCGTCCTTGTCGACAAAAGCGACCAGCGCCGGCACGGCATCGGTGATCGCCCGGATCAGGCTGGAATTGCGCTGCAATTCCTGGTTGGCGCGTTCCGTCGCCGCTTGCGCCGCGGTCAGGTCTTCCAGCAGCTGCGCCAGCTCGCGCTCGCGCTGTTTCTGCTGCGTGATGTCGGTCCGGATGCTGACGAAGTCGCCGCCCGCGGTCTTGCGATGGCTGACCAGCACCCAGCGCCCGTCCTGGAAGGCGCCCTCGCCGAAATAGGGCCGGTCGCCCCTGAACCGCGCCATCCATTGCCGGATGAAGGACTCGATTTCGGCCGGCGACGAGACCCCGGGATACTCCCCGCGCTCGGCGCCGAGCCGGAGAATGTGCTCGAGCGAGTTGCCGGCGACGAAGGCTTCGGCGCTGGCGGGATAGAGATCGCGGATGCGCCGGTTGCAGAGCTTGAGGTTGAGATCGGCATCCAGCAGCATGAAGCCTTCCGGGATGTTCTCGATCGCGTCGCGCAGCCGCGTCTCCGCGAGCTTCAACGCGGTGATGTCGGTCCAGATTCCGACATAGCCGCCGTCCGCGGTGCGCCGTTCGGTGACGCGCATCCAGCGGCCGTCGGTCCAAAGGACCTCGACCGGCGTTTCCGGCGGACTGCGATGGACCTCCATGCGCCATTTCACCCAGGCCTCGGGATTCCGCTCCGCATCGGCGGCGCTCAGCTTGCCGAAGGCGAAGGCGCGGGTCAGTTCTTCGAAGGTGTGGCCGATCGGATTGCCGAATTCCGCCGCCTGCTCGGCATTGAGGAATCCGTCGTTGTAGAACAGCAGCCGGTCTTCAGCGTCGAACAGGGCGAAGCCGTTCTCCATCGCATCGACCGCTTCCTTGAACCGCCTTTCGGTGCGGGCGATGGTGTTTTGCAGGACGCGCTCCGGGCTGATGTCGCGCAACACCACGACACCGCCCCGCTGCCGGCCGAGATCGTCGGTCAGCGGCCGGCCGGTCACGCTGAGCAACCGGCCGCCGGCCGGCGCGTCGGGGAACAGCAGCTCGGCGCCGGTCGTGGCCAGTCCGCCGAGCGCGCGCACCAGCGGCCGCTCCTCGATCGGGACCGGGGTCTTGCCGTCCGCCTTCAGGGCGCGCGCCGTGCCGGCCCGCGGCGGCTTCCCGCCGGGAACGACCGTGACGCCGGTCAGATGCTGGGCCGCCGGGTTCGACAGAACGATCTCGCCCTCGGCATTGGCCACCACCACGCCGTCGCCGATCGAGCGGAACACGGTCTCGAACAGGTTCGCCTGTTCGCGCAGCCGGGCCTGCAGCGCGGCGCGCTCGTCCTCGTTCTGCAGCGCCAGGCCCAGCAGCATCGTGCCGGGCGGTGCCACCAGCAGGAGCGGGACGAAAAGCGCGACGAACGACTGCTCCGAATAGGCGGGGTTGAGCACCGCGAAGGCCAGTGTCCCGGCCGCGACGACCGCCGCGCCGAGTATGAGGAACGACCCGGCGGCAAGCCGGAACCGATGACGATGCCGTAGGGCGCAGAATGCAAATGCCACCAGGGCCGCGGCGATCGCCCCGGCTGCGCCGGAGAGGGCACCGGCGCCCCCCAGCAAGAGGCGATAGAGGATCGTGATCGCCACGGCGATGACCGTGGCCACCGGACCGCAGAACACCACCACCAGCGAGTTCATGATGTTGCGGCCATCGACGAAGATGCCGGGCGCGATCTCGATGCGCAGCGCCATCGCCAGCACGGCGCCGCAGCCGAACAGCAGCCCCATCCCGATCTCGACCAGCGGCTTCGGCAGAAAGCTGCTGCGCCTCAGGCTGGCATAGCCAATGGCGACCAGCGCGATCAGGCTGACATTCTGAATCAGCTCCAGAACGACATGGCCCGTTGAGATCATTGACCCACCCGGCGATACGAACCGACCGACCCTAGGAAAATAGGGTTAACGGCGGCCTAATCTGGGGCCGGAAGTCCCAGGAAAACAAGCCGAAATGAGGCCGGGTCCATCGTCCTTTACGCATTCTCAACACCGCGCAGCGACAATCCGGTGCATCTCATCACGAGGCAGCCATGGACGGACTGGCCCCCACCACATCGGATCGGCCGCAGGACCCCGCACCGCGGGCTTCACGTCCGGGTGTGAAGCACATCAGCTTGGCGCTGCAGGGCGGCGGCTCGCATGGCGCCTTCACCTGGGGCGTCATGCACCGGCTGATGAGCGAGCCGCGCATCTATATCGACGGCATCAGCGGCACCAGCGCCGGGGCGCTGAACGCCGCGGTCTTCGTCGATGGCTTCCTCAAGGGCAAGCGCCAGGGCGCGATCGACGCGCTCGCCGCGTTCTGGGACCGGATCGCGGCCTTGTGCCCGATCCCGCGCACCTTCCCGCGCGGCATTCCGGGTGCCTCCGAGGGCTGGGCGGTCGATGGCGATCCCACCTTCATGCTGGTCGATTTCATGACCCGGCTCTGGTCCCCGAAGCAGTTCAACCCGATGAAGCTGAACCCGCTCGGCGACATCCTGGAGGACCTGGTTGATTTCGAGAACCTGCGCGCGCATCCGGAGGTGAAGCTGTTCGTCACCGCCTCCAATGTCCGCACCTGCAAGTCGCGCCTGTTCCGCACGCCGGAGATCACCGCGAAGATGCTGCTCGCCTCGGCCTGCCTGCCCCTGATGTTCGAGGCGGTCGAGATCGACGGCGAGCATTATTGGGACGGCGGCTATCTCGGCAACCCGGCCATCTATCCGCTGATCCATGAATGCGCCAGCAGCGACGTGGTGATCGTGCAGATCAACCCGATGAACCGGCCGGACGTCCCGGAAACCGCGCGCGACATCCTGAACCGCATCAACGAGATGACCTTCAACGCCAGCCTGGTGCGCGAGATGGCCGGAATCGCCACCATCACCCGCCTGGTGGAGAGCGGCAAGCTCAGCGACGACCGCTACATGGCGGTCCGCTTCCATGAGATCGGCGCCGAGATCGAGCTCGCCGAGATGGGCGCCTTGAGCAAGATGAACACCGAACGCGCCTTCCTCGAGCACCTGCACCGCTTGGGCTATGAGACCGCCGACCGCTGGCTCGCGGAGAACTTCGATCGGCTGGGCTGGGAAAGCACCCTCGACGTCGAGGCGCGGTTCGGCTGAACGCCGGACATTGTCGAGGCGTCCTAGTCGTCCGACCGCGGCCTCGCGCCGCGCAGCTTCTTCACGCCCGAGCGCTTCGCCTTGCCTTCCAGCCGCCGCTCCTTGGCGCCTTTGCCGGGCTTGGTCTTGATCCGCCGCTTTGGCTGGAACGCCGCCTTCTGCAGCAACTCGACCAGGCGTTCGACCGCATCCCTCCGGTTGGCCTCCTGGTTGCGAAAGCGCTCGGCGGTCAGCACGATCACGCCGTCCTTGGTTATGCGCGAACCGGCGATCGCCTCCAGCCGCGCCTTGACCCGCTCGGGCAAGGAGGGCGAGTTGCGCGCGTCGAAGCGGAGCTGCACCGCGCTCGACACCTTGTTGACGTTCTGACCGCCGGCGCCGCTCGCCCGGATGAAGGTTTCCTCGATCTCGTCTTCGCGGATAGAGAGCGTGGGCGTGATAGGAATCATGATCGGCTCGCGTGCAACATAGGAAGCGGCGGGACGAATCGGCCTTCGCCGCGAACGCCGCCGGCCGGCGATACTAGGTCGCTCCCCAGCCCCTGCCTAGTGTACCATTCCTAGTGGCATCGCCGGCCGAAACATGGTTGGATCGCGCCATCCTCTTTTCTAAAAAGGGGCCGCGCGGCTGAACGTATTTTCGATGGCATTGAAGTCTGGGTTGTCGTTCCCGCAAAGCATTCCCGCCGGCTGGCGGCTGGTCTGGTTCGGCGCCCTCGCCGCGGCAATGCTGGCCGCCGCATCGCCGGCCGCCGCCGAAGACGCGCAGCAAGCCATCGAATCCGCGGTCGACAGCGACCAGATCCAGCGCGATCGCCCGCTCGCCGAACGCGCCCAGCAGTCCATCGACGAAATCGAGAAGCAGCCGGACATCCAGCACGACCCGCCGCAGCCGCGCGCGGAAGACCCGTTGCCGAAACCGATCGGACCGCTCGATCTCGGCTGGCTGCCTTATGCGATCCTGGCGGTGATCGGGATCGGCCTTGCCTTCCTGCTGCTGCGCTACGCCGGACACCGCTTCGCCGCGCGCCAGGGTGCCGGGGCCAAGGCGGAGCCGGTCGCCACCTCGAGCGTGGTCGCCGCGCCGGAACCGGCGCGCGACCCCACCTTCGACGAGGTCGACGCGCTGGCCCAAGCCGGCGCTTTCACCGAGGCCGTGCACCGATTGCTGCTGCTGGTCCAGGAGCGGCTGCGCGGCCGGATCGAGCATGGCCTGCAAGCCTCGCTGACCAGCCGGGAGATCCTGCGGCGCGCCAAGCTGCCGCAGGAGGCGGCCACCGCCTTCGCCACGCTGGTCGCCGCGGTGGAAGTGAGCCTGTTCGGCATGCGCTCTGCCAATGCCGCGACCTACGCGCTCTGCCGCGAGCACTCGCGGCGCGTGCTCACCGCGGCGGCGGAATGACGGCATGACGGCACTCCCCGCCGCTTCGAAACGTCCGCCGCTGCGCGGCGCCTCGGCCGGGCCCTTCCCGCTGATCACCCTCGTCGTGGTGATCGCGATCGGTCTTTCCGCCTTCCTGGCCGCGACCTACCTGGAGACGTTCGGGGACGGCGGCGGCGAGCCGCGTACCAACGACGCCAACGCCTTCTCGCGCTCCGCGATCGGCCATCGCGCCTTCGCCGCGGCCTTGCGGAAGCTCGGCGTCCCGGTGCAAGTCAGCCGCTTCGGCAGTGTCGCCAAGGCCGGCGGCGGCAGCCTGCTCCTGCTGATCGAGCCGGGCCTCGGCGAAATCACCAAGGACCTGCTCGACAATCTCGATTCCGTGCCCCAGGCGCTGCTGGTCCTGCCGAAATGGGACGGCGCGACCGACCGGAAGAAGCCGATCTGGATCGAGCGGATGGATCTCCTCCCGCAGAGCGTACCGGAGGAGATTCTCCAGCAGGTGCTGCCCGGCGCCGAGATCATCCGCAAGGAAGCGCCGCTCACCCAGGAGGTGACGCGGTTCGGCGGGGCGATCAAGCTCGACCATCCGCAAACCTTCGCTGCCGACAATGTGGCGGCGGTCATCCTGGACCCGAGCGGCGGCATCCTGCTTGGCGCCGTCCAGCACGGCGGCCACAAGCTCTGGATCCTGTCCGATCCCGACCTGCTGTCGAATTCCGGGATCGACGAGGCGGAGAACGGCCTCGTCGCGATCTCGATCGTCGATTCTCTGCTGCCGAAGGGCGGCGCGGTCATCATCGACGAGACCCTGCATGGCTTCGAGCAGCGGCCGAACCTGATGCGCACCCTGCTGCATCCGCCCTTCGTCACCGTTCTGATCGCGACCATCATCGCGATGCTGGTGCTGGTCTGGGCCGGCGTGACCCGGTTCGGCGCGCCGCTGGCCGAGCCGGACGGGCTCGCCGCCGGCAAGCTCACCCTGGTCAGGAGTGCGGCGAAGCTGCTGCGCTTCGGCACCAGCGCCGGCAGCCTCTTGCTGAGCTACCGCCGCCTGGTCGTGGCCGACGTGATGAGCGAGCTGCACGGCCCGAACGGATTGGACGAGGCCGCGCAAGCGGCCTGGCTCGACCGCGCCGCCGCGCATCGCGGCCTCGACGCGCGCCTGCGCCCGCTGCTCGACCGGATGTCGGCCCAGGGCGAATCCGGACGCATCGACGCCACGCGCGCGCTGCGCTTCGCCCACGAACTCTACCGCTGGAAACAGGAGATTGTGCATGGAACCGTCATCGCCGCCCGAGGGAGACGTCGCGCCGGCGGAAACGTCATCGCTGACGGCGCTCAGGGCCGCCGCTGACCGGCTGCGCGCCGAAGTGGCGAAGGCCGTCGTCGGACAGGACGACGCGCTCGACCTGTTGCTGGTGGCGTTGTTCTCCGACGGGCACATCCTGCTCGAAGGCGCGCCGGGCACGGCGAAGACGCTGCTGGTCCGGGCCTTCGCCGCGGCGATGAGCCTGAAATTCGGCCGCATCCAGTTCACCCCGGACCTGATGCCGGGCGACGTGATCGGCACCAATCTCTTCAACTTCCAGAGCAACACCTTCCAGTTGGTGAAGGGGCCGATCTTCACCCAGGTCCTGCTGGCCGACGAGATCAACCGCACCCCGCCGAAGACCCAGGCCGCGCTGCTGCAGGCGATGCAGGAGCGGCAGGTCACGATCGACAACACCACCCACGATCTCGGGGTCGGCTTCATGGTGATCGCGACCCAGAATCCGATCGAGCAGCAGGGCACCTATCCGCTGCCCGAGGCGCAGCTCGACCGCTTCCTGTTCAAGCATCTGATCGGCTATCCCGGGCGCGACGAGGAGCTGGCCATCGTCACCCGCCACGGCACCCACGGCGTGATGCCGCGGCTGGAGACCCTGGGCATCCAGCCGGTCTTCGACCTCGCGGCGCTGGAGCAGGGCCGCAAGGCGATCGAGCAGGTGCGGGTCTCGGCCGAGAACGTCGCCTATATCGTCGATCTCATCCGCGCGACCCGCGAGCATCCTTCCCTGCAATACGGTGCCTCGCCCCGCGCCGCCAGCATGCTCGCCATGGCCGCCCGCGCCTATGCCGCCTTGCAGGGCCGCGACTACGCGATCCCCGACGACGTGAAGCACCTGGCCACTCCAGTGCTGCGGCATCGCGTCGTGCTCTCGCCCGGCGCCGAGATCGAAGGCCTGACCTTCGACCAGATCATCGGCCAGATCGTCGCCGCCACGCCGGCCCCGCGATGACGCCCCGAAGCGCGATGACGTCATGATCCTGATTCTGCCGACCGGCCGTGCCGTCGCCCTGGTGGCCGCGGCACCCTTGGTGGCGCTGCTGCTGGCGGCCGTGGCGCCGCGGCTCTGGCTGCTCGGCCCGGCCTATCTCGGCGTCGTGCTGCTGGCGCTGGCGCTGGATGGCCTGCTCGCCATGCCACTCCGGCGGCTCGCCGTCCGGTTTCAGCCACCGGACATGCTGTTCGTCGGCGAGACCGCGGCCGCGCTGCTCGACCTGACGCCCGGCGGCCGCCGCATCCCGCCGCGGATCGATGCCGTCATCGACCATGGGCCGACCGTCGAGATGCCTTCGCTGCTGGAGATCGCCAGCCAGGGCGCGCAGACCATCCGCACCGAGATTCCGTTGCTGCCGCGCCGGCGCGGCACGGTGCCGCTGACCGCGCTCTGGCTGCGCTGGACCGGGCCCTATGGACTGATGCGGCTTCAGGTGCGGCAGCCGCTCGACGTGAAGCTCAAGGTGGTGCCCAACATCCGCGCGGTGCGCGCGGCGGCGATCGCGCTGATGCGCCAGGATTCCAGCTTCGGCATCAAGGACCAGCGCCAGCTCGGCGACGGCTCGGAATTCGACGCCCTGCGCGACTACCAGCCGGGCTTCGACCGGCGCGCGATCGACTGGAAGCATTCGGCCCGCCACCGGCGCCTCGTCTGCAAGGAGTTCCGCAGCGAGCGCAACCACCAGATCATCCTGGCGCTCGACACCGGCCACCTGATGCGCGAGCCGATCGGCGGCGTGCCGCGACTGGATCACGCGATCAACGCCGCCTTGCTGCTGAGCTACGCATCGTTGAAGGGCGGCGACCGGGTCGGCCTGTTCGGCTTCGATTCCCGGGTCCGCCTGCGTTCCGAACCCATGGGCGGGGTCGACCGGTTTCCGAGATTGCAGCGCATGACCGCCGAGCTCGACTATGCCGCCGAGGAGACCAACTTCACCCTCGGTCTCACGCTGCTCGCACAGCAACTGCAACGCCGCTCGCTGATCGTGTTGTTCACCGACTTCGTCGACACCGTGACCGCCGAGCTGATGGTCGAGAATCTCGGCCGGCTCTCCGGCCGGCACCTGGTGCTGTTCGTCACCCTGCAGGATCCGGAGCTCAGGGCGATCGTCGATGCCGCGCCGGATTCGATTGCGGGCTCGATGGAAGCGGTCGCCCGCGCGGTGGTCGCCGACGAATTGCGCAAGGAGCGGCTGGTGGTGTTCGAGAAACTGCGCCGGCTCGGCGTGCAATGCCTGGAAGCGCCCTACAACCGGGTCGGCACCGACCTCATCAACCGCTACCTCGCGATCAAGCAGCGCGAGATGATCTGAGGCGCGGACCGCCCGTGAGGCTCGGTGCCATCTCAGTTCCCTGACTTCACCCTGAGCCGCGCGGCATGCAGCAGCGGCTCGGTATAGCCGTTGGGCTGGGTGCGTCCCTTGAACACCAGATCGCAGGCCGCCTGAAAGGCCGCCGACAGTGCGAAGTCGGGCGCCATCGGCCGGTAGTGCGGATCGCCGGCGTTCTGCCGATCGACCACGGCCGCCATCCGTTGCATGACCGCCATGACCTGGTCCGGGGTGCAGACGCCGTGGTGCAGCCAGTTGGCGATGTGCTGCGACGAGATCCGCAATGTGGCCCGGTCCTCCATCAAGCCGACATTGTTGATGTCCGGCACCTTGGAGCAGCCGATGCCCTGGTCGATCCAGCGCACGACATAGCCGAGGATGCCCTGGGCGTTGTTCTCCACCTCACGCAGGATCTGCGCCTCGCTCCATTTGCGGAACGACGCGACCGGAACGTCCAGCACGGCGTCCACATGCGCCCGCCGCCCGCCCGCCGCCAGTTTCGCCTGGACCGCGAACACGTCGATCTTGTGGTAATGCAGCGCGTGCAGGGTCGCCGCGGTCGGCGACGGCACCCAGGCGCAGTTGGCGCCGGCCTTGGGATGCTCGATCTTCTGCTCCAGCATCGCCGCCATGAGGTCGGGTGCCGCCCACATCCCCTTGCCGATCTGGGCCTTGCCCGAGAGGCCGCATTCCAGGCCGATATCGACGTTCAAGTTCTCATAGGCGGTGATCCAGCCCTTGCGCTTGATGAAGTCCTTGCGCGAGAACGGCCCGGCTTCCATCGAGGTGTGGATCTCGTCGCCGGTGCGATCGAGGAAGCCCGTGTTGATGAAGGCGATGCGGTGCCTGGCGGCGCGGATGCATTCCTTGAGGTTGACCGAGGTCCGGCGCTCCTCGTCCATCACGCCGAGCTTCACGGTGTATTGCGGCAGGCCGAGGATGCGCTCGACCTCGGTGAAGGTCGCGTCGGCGAAGGCGACCTCCTCCGGCCCGTGCATCTTCGGCTTCACCACATAAACCGAGCCGGCGGTGGAGTTGCGCGGCGCGTCGGCGCTTCCATCGCCGGACTTCCTGAGATCGTGGAGCGCGATCAGCGTGGTGATCATGGCATCCATCAGGCCTTCGGGAATCTCGTTCCCCTGCGCGTCGCGGATCGCGGGCGTGGTCATCAGATGACCGACATTGCGCACCAGTAGCAGCGCGCGCCCCTTCAGCGAGAGGGGGGCGCCGCCATCGGGCCGGGTGAAGGTGCGGTCGGGATTGAGTCGCCGCGTGAAGGTCTTGTCGCCCTTGGCGACCTCCGTCGCCAAGTCGCCCTTCATGAGGCCGAGCCAGTTGCGGTAGGCGAGGACCTTGTCTTCCGCATCGACGCAGGCCACCGAATCTTCGCAATCCATGATCGCCGAGACGGCGCTCTCGATCACCACGTCGGCGAGCAGGGCCTGGTCGCGGCTGCCGATCGGATGGGCGCGGTCGAAGACCAGCTCGACATGCAGCCTGTTGTTGCGCAGCAGGACGGAGTCCGGCGCCTTCGGATTGCCGCGATAACCGACGAACTTCTCCGGCTGCTGCAGCGGCAGGTCGTCCACCAGCAGCGCGCCGTCCTTCACCGCATAACGGCGCACATCGGCATGGCTGGCGCCCTCGATCGGGAAGGCCTCGTCCAGGAACACGCGGGTTCGCGCCACGACCCTTGCGCCGCGCCCGCGGTCATAGCCCCCGGCCGCGAGCGGCAGGCCCATCACGTCGGTGCCGTAAAGGCAGTCATAGAGGCTGCCCCAGCGCGCATTGGCGGCATTCAACGCATAACGCGCATTGGTGATGGGCACGACCAGCTGCGGGCCGGCGATGGTCGCGATCTCGGGATCGATCCCCGCCGTCTCGATCTTGAAGTCGGTACCTTCCGGCAACAGGTAGCCGATCTCGGTCAGGAAATCCTTCTGCGCGGCGATGCTCGCGTCCGGATGCGCCTTCCACCAGGCGTCGATCTGGGCCTGCAGCCGATCGCGTTTCTCCAGCAGCGCCCGGTTCTGCGGCGCCAGCTCCCGGATCAGGCCGGAAAAGCCGCGCCAGAAGGCTTCCGGCTCGATCCCGGTCCCGGGCAGGGCCTCGCGCATGATGAAACCGTCGAGGCGCGCGTCGACGTCAAGGCCGTGTCGTTCCGTCATCTTGTCTCCAAAAGGGGCGGTTCATCCGCCGCCACAAGAGCGCAAGACGCCCGCGAGGTCAAACGGGCTTCTCGGCGGACCGGCCCGGGCGCCTTCTATCGGCCGGCCCGGATCCTCGCCTGACGGAAATGAAAATACTGGGTCGCCAGGATCGCCACCACGACCATCAGGACGATGAGCGTCGATGCGGTGCTCAGCATCGGGTCGATCTGATACTTGATGTCTCCCCAGAACTTCAGCGGGAGGGTCGGCGTCTGGCGCCCGATCAGGAAGATCGTGACCAGCAATTCGTCGAAGGAAGCCAGGAACGCCATCAGGGCCGCGGTCACCAGCGCCGGGAAGAGCAGCGGCAGCGTGACCATCTTGAGAGTCTGCAGCGGCGTCGCGCCGTGGATCGCCGCCGCGCGCTCGAGCGTGCGGTCGAAATTCCGGATCGCCGACGACATCACGATCAGGACGTAAGGGGTGGCGAGCAGCGTATGGCCGATCACCAGGCCGGTGAACGATCCCAGGATCCGCAGCCGCGCCTCGAAGACATAGAGCGAGGTCGCGATCACGATCACCGGAACGATCAACGGCGCGAGGGCGAAAAGAAACAGCATCCGCTTGATCTTGAGCGATGTCCGCACCAGCCAGAACGCGCCCATCGTTCCGATGAGCGTCGCGCAGAGCGCGGCCGTGACGCCGAGCTTGACGCTGGCCAGGAAGGCGCTGTGCCAGTCATGCGCCGCGTAGAGCTTCTCCCACCACTGCAGCGAAAAGCCCGGCGGCGGGAACACCACGAACGGCGAAGCGCTGAACGACAGGATCACGATGACCAGCAGCGGCGCCACCAGGAAGACCAGCGCCGCGCCGGCATAGACACCGAGCCAGGAGACCGGCACGCGCGCGAACAGGCGGAACAGCCGATAACCGCCGTCTTCGACCGCCGACAAGACCGGTGAAAGCGGCGCAAGCAGCACCTGCCGCAGCCGGGCGGGATCGATCCGCTCCGGGCTCGCCTGGTCGCTGCGCAAGCCGGTCGACCAGATCGTCTCGAGCGGTATGACCAGACCCGCCAGGAGAAGGATCGCGAGCGTAATGACGAGCAGCACGATCGAGAGCGCGTAGCCCATCTCGAAATCCAGCATCGTGTTCATCTGCACGACGACCAGCTGGGAGATCATGGTATCGCCCGGACCGCCGAGCAGCGACGGGGTGATGTAGAAGCCGATCGCGACCACGAAGATCAACACGCCGGCGGAAAGGACGCTGGGCAAGGTCAGCGGAAGATAGACGCGGGTGAAGGCCTGGACCGGATGCGCACCCAGCGCCGAAGCCGCCCGCAGCATCGAACGGTCGATGCGGACCATACCGGAATAGATCGTGAAGACCGCCATCGGCACGAAGACGTGAGTCATGCCGATCACGACCGCCACGGTGGTGTTGAGGATGGTCAGCGGCTGGTCGATCAGTCCGAGCCAGATCAGCGCATTGTTGACGATGCCCTGCCGCCCGAGGATGACGATCCAGGCATAGGTCCGGATCAGGAAGGCGGTGAACAAGGGAATCAGGACCAGCGCCGAAACCAGCGCGAACATGCGCGGCCCGACCTTGGTCATCTGATAGGCCAGCGGATAGGCGACGGCGAGCGCGGTGGCCGTCACCAGCACGCCGACCTTCAGCGTGTTGGCCAGGATCCGAAAGTTCACCGGCTCGGAAATGACCGCGAGGTATTTGCCGAAATCGAAGGACCAGCCGAAGAAGCTGTTCCAGAGGGTCGACAGCAGCGGGGCGAAGAAAAACACCGCCAGCAGGGCAAACAGCGGCGCGACCGCGAGCGCATTGCGGAGCGCCTGTCTCGATCGCCACCAGCCCGTCATATCGATCTCACGCCCGATCCGCCGTCGCCGCGCCGGCTTCGCCCCCGCGCCGTCCGCGGCGAATCATGCCTCACGCCGCGGCGTCTCTTCAATGGCGATCGCCAATGCGGGCGCACCCTGCTTGAGCGTGGGATGGGTCATGCGCCAGAGAACGATACCCGTTTCCGGTGCGACGATCTCGCCGACCGTCTCGCCGAAGAAATTCCGCATCACGCCCAGCCGCTGGCCGCGGCGCACACGCTCCGCCGGCTCCACTTCGGCGTAGAACTGTCCGTCGGCGGGCGCCGTCACCCAGAGATAGTCGTCGCAGACCGTTCGCTGCCGGCGATAGAGCGACGGCGCCTGCTCGATGATGCCGAGCTGCCGCGCGATGCGCAGCACGCCCTCGACATGGAAGGCGACCGACTCCTCGTCGATGATCCCGTTGGCGCCGGCCTCGGACATCACCGCCAGCCGCCCCTCGCGCGCGAATCCGGTGGGCGGCCGCCCCGGCTTGGCAAGCTCGCTTTCCGCCAGGCCGACCACGAGGTCGGCGTCAAAGCACATCGCAAGCCCTCTGGCGTTCAGCAGGTGGCCGGCATCGCCGGTGCGCTGGAACAGCACGAACTTCGCGACGCGCTCCCGGAGATCGCCGCCGTGCAGGTCGACATAGCAGGCGGCGCCGGCGCACCAGTCGTGCTGGATGGCGTCGCACAAGGCTTCCGAGAAGGTCCCGGCGGCACGGCCGGGAAAGGTGAAGTTGATGTTCTTGCCGTCGATCGGGCAGGCGTATTCCGTGTACCGGTAGAGCGCCGGCTGGTTGATCAGGGGGATGATCGAGACGGTGCCGCGCATCCGCCGGGGATCGAACAGCGATTGCAGCCGGATGGCGGCTTCGATGCTCGAGACCTCGTTCACGTGAACGCCGGCCGAAACGCACAGGCGCGGTCCTTCGGCTTCGCCGCGCGCCTCGAACAGGGGCCAGGCGAAGCCCGCCAGGGCCGGATTGGCGAAGCCGATCGTGCCGCGGAAGACCCCGCGCTCGCCGAGGCCGCCGCCGGAAAAGCTGGATATGACGTTCACGGTGCTACCAAATGCGGTGGCGGCGCGACGAGGGCGTTGCAGGCGACACGACCGTGCCTGCAACGCCGCGTCCGCTTATTGCGACAGCAGCTTCACGCAGCGCTCGAGCGCCTTGTCCCAGTTGGTCTTGCCGTCGGTGTCGGTCTCGTTCCACCAGGCATAGTTCTGGAACAACTGCTTCTTCGCGAGTTCCGGCGCGCCGGGAAGGATCGCCAGCATTTCATGCGGGACGAGATCGAACGCCTTGGTGTTGACCGGGCCGTAGGAAATCGCCTTGGCGAACTCGGCCTGCGGTTCGGCGCGCGAGATATAGGCCAGGAACTTTGCGGCATTCTCCTTGTTCGGCGATCCCTTGGCGATCACCCAGTAGTCGTATTGCAGCAAGGATTGATCCCAGGACAGGGCCAGGGGCGCGCCTTCCTTCTGGGCGCCGAAGATGCGGCCGTTATACGCGGCGGCGAGGTCGACTTCGCCGTCGATCAGGCTTTGCGGCGCATCGGCGCCGGCGACCCACCAGCGGCCGACATCGGGCTTGATCGCCGCGACTTTGGCGAAGGCGCGATCCATATCGATCGGGTAGACCTTGTCCGCCGGCACGCCGTCGCCCATCAGGGCGCCTTCGAGCAGACCGCCATCGACGATCTTCTCGCATTTCGGCAGCGCACGCCGGCCGGGAAACTTCGCCGTGTCGTAGAAGTCGACCCAGTTCTTGGGCTGCTTCGCCGCGTCGGGGAATTTCTTGGTGTTGAAGGCGACGGCGATCGAATAGAGCAACGCGCCGACGCCCTGCTTGGCTTTCATCTGCTCCGGCATGTTCTTCAGCGTCTCGGCGTCGAACAGGCCGTAATCGATCTCTTCCACCGCGCCCTTGTTGGCCCAGCCGGCGAGGCTGCCGCCCGGGATCGACGTGATGTCCGCTTCCGGCTGACCCAGCTTGATGGAGGCCAGGAGCTTGGCGTGATCCTCGGGCACCAGGACGACCTTGATGCCGGTGTCGCGGGTGAAGGGATCGAAGAACGCCTTGCGCTGCGCGTCCTCCCAGGTGCCGCCGCCGGAGGTGATCACCACCTCCCCGCTGCCCTTCAGGTTGGCGGGCACCTCGTCGGCGGCCGCCACGGAAACTCCGCCGGCCAGCAGCGCCAGGAATGCCGCCGTGGCGACGACCGCTCCTCGCGAATGGCAGCGACTTGGAATGCGCATTCTTGTCTCCCTTTCCCTGTTCCCGGGCCGCATGCAGGGCGGCCCGGCGATTGCTTCGCGGCAATTCTCCCCCAGGCCGATCCATGCGCAAAATATTAAGAGCACACAGGTACATTCATTTTTGATATGATTAGGGATGGGAATTAAGTTCGATCACCGGAACATCGAGATCTTTCAGGCGATCATGACGGCCGGCAGCCTGACCGGCGCCGCGGAGCAGCTCCGCACCTCGCAGCCCACGGTCAGCCGGGAATTGGCGGCGTTCGAGCGGCAGCTGGGTTTCAAGCTGTTCGAGCGCCGCGCCCGTCGCGTCTTCGCGACCGAACAGGCGCTGCAGCTTTACGCCGAGGTCAAGCGCTCCTATGTCGGGCTCGACCACCTCATCCAGATCGCCCAGACGATCTTCGACAATGTGACGTCGCACATTCAGATCGCCTGCCTGCCGCTGTTTTCGGAAACGATGATGCCGCGGGTCTGCAGCCGCCTGATCGCGGGCGGCTCCAATGCCCGGCTGACCTTTCACTCTCTCGACAATGCCGAGCTGATGCGCGAGCTGCTGGCGCTCCACTACGAGCTCGGCATCGTCGAGATCGGGGTCGCCGTCGACGGTCTTCAGATCGACCACTGCGAGATCGGCAACGAGGTTTGCATCGTCCCGGCCGAGCACCCCCTCGCCGGACTGGAGGTCATTCGCCCGGACGACCTGCGCGGCCAGTCGCTGATCACCTTTCCGCCGGACGATCGCTACCGTCGGCGCTTCGATCGCATCTTCTCCGATATCGGTCTCTCCAACAGCGTCCGCATCGAAACGAACACCGCGGGTTCCGTCTGCGCCCTGGTCGAAGCCGGCCTCGGGGTCGGTCTGGTCAATCCCATCAGCGCTTGGGCCTGGCGCGACCGCCGCATCGTGATCCGACCGTTCTCGATCCCGATCCCGTTCATCGTCGGCGTCTGCCAATCCCTGGGCCGGCCCAGCAGCAAGCTCGCCGGCCATGTGACGGCGCTCGTGCTGGAAGAATGCGCCACCTTTCGCGACGAGCTCGCCGCCGCGCAGAGACGCACGGCGGGTGCGAGAAGCTCGAAGCAGAGAAGACGGTGATCTCCTACCCCGCGCGCCGCTGCTTGCCTTCCGCCAGCTTCGCGCGCGCTTCCATCGTCAATTCGTAGGAGCGCACCCGCGCCGCGTGATCGTAGATCTGCCCGGTGATCATCAGCTCATCGACCTGGGTTTCTTGGATGAACTCGGCCAGGCCTTGGCGCACGGTCTTCGGCGCACCGACCACGGAATACATGAGACTGTGCTCGACCATCGCCTGCTCCTGCGGCGACCATTCCATCTTGTCCACCGGCGGCGGCAGCGGGCCCGGCGTGCCGCGGCGGAGCGCGATGAACTGCTGCTGCAGCGAGGTGAACATCCGCTGCGCCTCGGCATCGGTGTCGGCGGCGAACACGCCGATGCAGGCCAGCGCATGGGGCTTCTCGAGCTGCGCCGAGGGCTTGAACCGCTCGCGATAGATGTCCAGCGCCTGCATCAGGTAGTCGGGGGCGAAATGCGAGGCGAAGCCGAAGGGCAGGCCGAGCTCCGCCGCCAGCTGCGCGCCGAACAGGCTGGAGCCGAGGATCCAGAGCGGCACCTTCAAGCCGGCGCCCGGCACGGCGCGGACCTGGTTGCCCCCGACCTGATTCAATGGGACCACGGTCTCGGTCGGCATCTCGGCGCTGAAATAGTGCTGCAGCTCCAGCACGTCCTGCGGGAAGCTGTCATCGCTGCCGGAGAGATTGCGGCGGAGCGCCCGCGCGGTCCGCATGTCGGTGCCGGGCGCGCGCCCCAGGCCGAGATCGATGCGGCCGGGGAACAGCGACTCCAGCGTCCCGAACTGCTCGGCGATGATCAGCGGCGCGTGGTTGGGCAGCATGATCCCGCCGGAGCCGACCCGGATCGTCTTGGTGCCGGCGGCGACATGGCCGATCACCACCGCCGTGGCGGCGCTGGCGATGCCCGGCATGTTGTGGTGCTCGGCCAGCCAGTAGCGCTGGTAGCCCAGCCGCTCGACGTTCCGCGCGAGGTCGAGGGTGTTGCGGAACGCGTCGGCGGCGGTGCCGCCCTGGCAGATCGGCGAGAGGTCGAGGACGGAAAACGGAATCACGGCGGCACACCTCGCGTCAGGTTATCGGTCAAAGATAACGACTCCGGCCGGGATTGCGCCCCCGCCGAATGCCGGGGCGCCCATGCGCCGCACGCAACACCCCACGTCCAGTAGGGTGGCACTGGACCTTCCTCCCAGTCCGTGTAGAGTTGTTTCCGTTCAACAATCCGGGAGACCGTCATGGCCAAGGGTCAGCAGAAGACGACGCGCGAGAAGAAGAAGCCGAAGAAGGAAGCCAAGGACACGTTGAAGAGCGAGTCGTCCTACAAGCAGAACTTCGGCAAGAAGTAACGCCGGGGGCGGGATCGCACCGGCGATGGATTCCGCGATCCTGAAAAGCACCCAGTTCCGCCGCGAGCGCGAGCCCTCCTGGCGCGAGCTCGAAGGCCTGCTGGAGAAGCTCCGGCGCGGGTCGCCGCGGAACCTGACCCCGCAGGAGCTGACCCGGCTCCCCACCCTTTATCGCGGCGCCCTCTCCTCGCTTTCGGTCGCGCGCTCGATTTCGCTCGACCAGGGCCTGCTCGCCTATCTCGAGAGCCTCGCCAACCGCGCCTATTTCCAGATCTACGGGCCGCGCCGCGGGTTCGGCGCGGTGGCGGGCGCGTTCCTGCGCCGCGGCTTTCCGGCGGCGGTGCGGGCGCTGGCCCGGCCGATCCTGCTGTCGATCCTGCTCAGCGCGATCGCGGCTTTGGCCGGCTACTTCCTCTGCATCAACGATGCCGAATGGTATTACACGCTGATGCCGGACAGCATGGCGCAGGGCCGGATGCCGAGCTCGACCACCGCGGAGCTGCGCGCCATCCTCTACGAGACCGAGCCGCCGCCGGGCGACCTGCTTTCGGCCTTCGCCTCGTTCCTCTTCGTGCACAATGCCGGGATCGGCATCGTCTGCTTCGCATTGGGCTTCGCCTTCGGCCTGCCGACCGCGCTGCTGCTGATCCAGAACGGGCTGATGCTCGGCGCCTTCCTGGCGCTCTATGTCGGCCATGGGCTCGGCGTCGAGCTCGGCGGCTGGCTGATCATCCATGGCTCGACCGAGCTGCTGGCGATCGCGGTCGCCGGCGGCGCCGGCTTCGCCCTGGCGCGCGCCTTGCTCTTTCCCGGCGGCAAGGCCCGGCTCACCGCCTTGGCCGAGACCGGACGCACCGCCGGCCAGGTGGCGCTCGGCTGCGTGCTGATGTTCTGCGTCGCCGGCCTGCTCGAGGGCTTCGCCCGGCAATGGGTGCTGACGCTCTGGGCCCGCTACGCGATCGGCGGGCTCATGCTGCTGTTCTGGGCGCTCTATTTCCTGCAGCCGTTGCCGGCGCGCGATGACGATGAGTGAGACCGCCGCCGCCCTGCCGCCCGGCGGCGTCGCCTTGGGCCGCCGCCAGCGCGCGATCGTGACGCCGGAAGGCGTGCCGCTGGTGGTCGAGCTGGCCGATCGCGGCTCGCGCGCCGCCGCCTTCATCCTCGACCTGGTGTTCATCCTGGTGATCATGATCGTCGGCCTGGTCGCCTTGATCTTCACCGCCGAGGTGCTGCGGGTCTGGGCCTTCGTGATCGGCATCCTCGGCTTCTTCCTGCTGCGGATTTTCTATTTCCCGATCGCCGAGCTCGCCTGGCGCGGCGCCACCTTGGGCAAGCGGATCCTCGGCCTGCGGGTGATCGACCGCCATGGCGGCCCGCTGAAGCCCGAGGCGATCGTGGTCCGCAACCTGATGCGCGAGGTCGAGGTGTTCATGCCGCTGACCGCGCTGGCGGTGCCGGCGCTGACCGGCTTCGAGACCGTGGAACAGCTGCTGATGCTCTGCTGGGTCGGGTTGTTCACCCTGATGCCGCTGTTCAACCGCGACGGACTGCGGGTCGGCGACATGGTGGCCGGCACGCTGGTGATCGCCGCGCCCAAGGCGACCTTGCTGCCCGATCTCACCCAGCGCGCACGGAAGAGCCGCGTGCCGCTGACCAGCGGGCCCGCGCCGGAAGCATCGCCCTATCGGTTCACGCCGGCGCAGCTCGGGCATTACGGCGTCTACGAGCTGCAGACCCTGGAAGCGGTGCTGCGCCGGGTCGAGGCCGGCAGCCTCTCCGGGCGCCTCGAGATCGCCCGGCGCATCCGCGCCAAGATCGGCTGGCCGGAAGAGGGGCAGATGACCCGCGCGCTGGTCGATATCGACGCGACCGCCTTCCTCGAAGCCTTCTACGCCGCCCAGCGCGCCCATCTCGAGCGCCGCATGCTGTTCGGCCACCGCCGCAAGGACAAGCACGACCAGGGCGACCGCAGCGGATTCAGAGCCGGCTGAAGCTCAGTCGAACACCGCGACCACGTCGTCGATCGCGATGCCCTCCTTCTCGGCGCGGAGATAATAGTAGCCGACCGCCGCCAGCACCGCGCTCAGCGCCATGAAGAACAGGCCGGCGACGAGGTTGATCACGCCGCTGGCGATCGGCGCGATCTCGCCCAGGAATTGGCCGAGCAGGCTGATCACCCAGTTCGCGACGAAGACCAGGGCGAGGATGCCGAAGATCGCCCAGCGCCGGCCCTTGGTGAGCGCCAGGCTGCGGGCGAAGCAGTCGATCGGCCCGTCCCGCTCGACCACGATCGCGGGGATGAACACCCAGAACAGGATGACGACGAAGATGAAGAACGCCGCCATGACGAGCCCGGCCAGGATGCCGGTCGCGACGCCGCCGCCGGCCAGGAGCTCGCCGATCAGCCGGGCCAGGATGAAGCCGACGATCCCCATGGTGACGGAGAAGATCAGTCCGGCGAGGAACACGCGCGGCAGGGCGGCGAGGCCGCTGGAGATGCAAGCGCCGATCCCCGCCTTGCGGCCGCGCAGGCTCTGCAGCGCGCCATAGGTCACCGCCGCCTGGATCAAGAGATAGGCCAGCACGGCCAGGATCGCGATGAAGATCAGGAACAGCACCTGGGTGGCGCCGCCGCCCGCGAGGTCGATCCCGCCTTCGACCCCGGTGCCGCGCGAGGCGCCCGCCATCACGGCGACGCTGCCGCCGATCAGCACCGCCGCCGGCAGCCCGACCGCGAGGATGATGAGCAGGAAGCTCCAGACATTGGCGAACAGCACCGAGAGGCTGGTCGAGATCACCGTGCCGACCGCGAAGCGCGGCGCGCCGGCCGCGTTTCCGTCCATGGTCATGGCTTCATTCCCCCGATCGCGCCCGGCCGATCCAACGCCCGCTCAGTCGAACACCCGGGCGATGTCGTCGATGACGATGCCTTCCTTCTCGGCGCGGAGATAGTAATAGCCGACCGTCGCCAGCACCGCGGCGAAGCTGCCGGCCAGGAGCTCGACCACCGCCATCAGCCAGCCGAGCTCGCCGGGCTCGCCGCCGGTCGCCATGTAGGCGATGACCCCGACCACGAAGCCGATCGCCATGCCGAACGCGACCTGGATCAGCAGCGCGATCAGCATGACGGCGAAGACCTGCCAGCGCCGGCCCTTGGTGAGCGCGGCGCTGCGGGTGAAGGATTCGCCGATCCCGCAATTCTCGACCACCAAAGACGGGATGAACACCCACCACATCACCGCCAGGATGACACCCGGCACGATCAGCAGCAGGCTGGCGAAGCCGACCGCGAAGGAATAGGCGAGCGCCGCCACGATCACCTTGCCGACGCTGGACAGGCCGCGCGACAGGATATCGCCGAACCCGGCGCGCTGGCCGCGCAGCGACTGGAACGTGCCGTAGCTCAGCGCCGAGGTGGTGAGCGACATGGTGAGCAGGCTGACCAGCATGGTGATCGCCTGGGCGCCGTAATTGGGCTGGCCCGGCACCGCCTCGGCGGCGCTCCAGCTCGCGACCAGGATGTAGGGAATGCCGACGATGATCGCGACCGCGAAGAACGGCACGATGTTGCGCATCAGCACCGAGAAGCCGGTGGACAGCACCCGGCCGATCGAGAATTGCGGCGCAC
Organism: Dongia sedimenti; assembly: GCA_030715195.1. Taxonomy (GTDB): domain Bacteria; phylum Pseudomonadota; class Alphaproteobacteria; order Dongiales; family Dongiaceae; genus Dongia; species Dongia sedimenti. Next base: position 358,411 of record JAUYVI010000007.1, on the reverse strand, counting down.
CCGTATCCGCCACGTCCATCTGCGTCATGCGACAGCCCCCTGATTGATCCCCGGGCGCATTCTGCGGCGATCTCGTCGCGCTTGCAATTCCCAGTTGGCAATTCCCAGTTGGGCCCGCGCTCAGGCCCCGGTCGAAAGATCGTAGCCCGCCTTGCCGAGCCCGACGACCGCGAGGCCGATCAGGATCCAGAGCACGGCCAGGCGGAATTTCGCCGGGTCCATGTGCTTGAACCCCTTGGTGCCGACGAAGACGCCGACCAGCAGCGCCGGCAGCCAGGCGACGAACTGCACGAAGCTCTGCTGCGTCACCAGCCCGTTGCGCGCGAGCTCGGCCAGGCCCAGCGTGTCGGTCGAGAGAAAGAAGGCGATCACCGAGGCGCGCCCCACCGCCGCCGCGGCCGGCGTCGAGAAATAGAACAGCACCACCGGCGGCCCGCCGGTGCCGAAGGCGCCGTTCAAGATTCCGGAGGCGGCACCGGTCGCCGTGGTCGCCAGCGGCCCCGGCGTCTTCTCCAAGCGGAAGCCCTTCAGCATCATGATCGCGGTCACGATGACGAAGATCCCCAGCGCCACCTGCATCGGCGGCGCCGGCACGTTGGCCAGCGCATAGACCCCGAACGGCAGGGCGACGACATAGCCGATCAAAAGAAACGCGATGCCACGCCAGTCGATGTCGCGCCAGATCGACGGGATGAGATTGAGCGAGGCCGCGACCTCGAGCAGGAAGATCGACGGCACGATCTCCTTCGCCGGCATGAACAGCGAGATCGCGGTGATCGCCAGCAGCGAGAACCCGAACCCGGAAAACCCCCTCACCACCGCCGCCAGGAAGATCAGCGCGCTGGAAGCGGCGAGCATCGGCCAGACGTCGATGAATCCGCCATAGAACTCCATGGCCATGCGCAGAAACATCTTTTCCACCGAACGCCACCTTCCCCGAAGCGGGCGATCCCCAATTCGCCGGCGAAATTAACCTTTTGCCGGAGCCCGGCATAGGGCCACGCTGCAGTCCGACGACAGTCCAAACTCGTTCGTCATCCCCGGGCTTGGCCCGGGGATCCACGCCTGCCTTTTATTCAATGAAAACAAAGGCGTGGATGCCCGGACCAAGTCCGGGCATGACGGCTGAGTGAGGCGCATCCCCTCCCTGCATCCCGATACCTGGACAGAGGGGCCAAATACAGGTACCCCCTCGCGCCATGAGCGACATCCTCACCCCCACCCTCCCGGCGAAGCGCGCCGCCAAGAAAGCCAACCCCAAGGTCGGCATCGTCAGCCTCGGCTGCCCGAAGGCGCTGGTGGATTCCGAGCGGATCCTCACCACGCTCCGCTCCGAGGGCTACGAGATCTCGGATTCCTATGCCGGCGCCGACGTGGTCATCGTCAACACCTGCGGCTTCCTCAACTCGGCGCGCCAGGAGAGCCTGGACGCGATCGGCGAGGCCCTGGCCGAGAACGGCAAGGTGATCGTCACCGGCTGCATGGGCGGCAATCCGAACGAGATCCGCGCAGCACACCCGGGCGTGCTCGCCGTCACCGGCCCGCAGCAATATGAGAGCGTGGTCGCCGCCGTGCACGAGGCCGTGCCGCCGAAGCACGATCCCTTCCTCGACCTCGTGCCGCCGCAGGGCCTCAAGCTCACCCCGCGCCACTACGCCTATCTGAAGATTTCCGAAGGCTGCAACAACCGCTGCACCTTCTGCATCATCCCCTCACTGCGCGGCGACCTGGTCAGCCGCCCGCTCCGCGACGTGATGATCGAGGCCGAGAACCTGGTGAAGGCCGGCGTCAAGGAGCTGTTGGTCATCTCCCAGGACACCTCTGCGTATGGCGTCGACATCAAGTACGCCGAGAGCAAGTGGCGCGGCCGCGCCGTGAAGGCGAAGTTCCTGGAGCTCGCCAAGGAGCTCGGCGACTTGGACGCCTGGATCCGCCTGCACTACGTCTACCCCTATCCGCATGTGGACGAGGTCCTGGAACTGATGGCGCCGGATGCGCGCGGCAAAACTAAGATCCTCCCCTATCTCGACATCCCCTTCCAGCACGCCAGCCCGAACGTCCTCAAGGCCATGCGCCGCCCGGCCCATGGCGAGAAGACGCTGGAGCGCATCAAGTCCTGGCGCAAAGCGGTCCCCGACCTCACCCTGCGCTCGACCTTCATCGTCGGCTTCCCCGGCGAGACCGAGGATGATTTCAATTACCTGCTCGACTGGCTGGACGAGGTCGAGCTCGACCGCGTCGGCTGCTTCAAATACGAGCCCGTGCAAGGCGCCAAGGCCAACGAACTCGACGGCGCCGTCGACGAGGACGAGAAGCAGGACCGCTGGGAACGCTTCATGGAACACCAGCGCCTGATCAGCGAACGCCGCATGGCGAAGAAAGTCGGCAAGACCATCGAAGTGCTGATCGACGAAGCCGCCGCCGAAGACGAAGAAACCGGCACGGTGTTCGCCGTGGGCCGCAGCGCCGCGGACGCGCCGGAGATCGACGGCAACGTGTTCGTCGAAGGCGCGGGCGCGGCGACGCTGCAGGCGGGGGACCTGGTGAAGGTCACGGTCGCGGCGGCGGAGGATTATGATTTGCGGGGAGTTCTTCTATAGTCTTTCCCAAACCGCTCTTACAAAGGACCGAGCGGCTTCAAGTTCTGGGTCACTTAGTACGTTCTTGTATTCTAAGACTTGTTGCACCCAACGCGGTCCGTGCCCGCCAATCGACCGGCAAAATCCTTCGACTTCGCCTACCGGCACTATCCAAAATCCCGCCTCACTACACTGCTGCTTAAGCCTCTTCCACCTCATTGTCGGTTGGCCCGCGGGAATAGCAGCCTCGCCGGCAGACTTAACGGCGTCCCAGGGCGAAGCTTTCCGGAAGATCGCATCGATCTTAGCTCGCGTTGCCTTCGGGAATTCTCCCGCCTCTGGAACGACTTTCAGTACCTCTACGATTCCTTTCGAAACCTCCCCAGCGGTCAGCCAGGGCTTGTGGCTCTCGATCGCTTTCTTCACTTCCTCAGCGTCGGACTGAATGCTGCTCCAGTCGAGTTCGAGAGAAGTCGCGAGACTCTCCATGACCGTCAAGTCATTCAGAATATCGATGTCGACTATGACATCAACATCTACGTCAAGGCCGCGCAGAGTGCGAGCTAAAGCAGCTACTCGATGTTTGCCGTTCGCATGCAGGAATATTGTGTCTGGTTGCCGTGCACCGTGTATTGCAGGTGAGTCAAGTAATGTGCTGTAGAACGCACAATCGCCATCAGATTCACATATTATCGCCCTTTGATGGAAGACACCTGACAACACGTTTGAGTATCTCATAAGCGGATCAATACTGATTTCTCTTGCTTTCTGCTTATCCAGTTCCCGCACTCGATTCACGTTTCCGTCGCGCTGTATCCTTATCACCCGAAGATGATCTGTCGCTGATGATAGAAGTCCCTGCAGTACGTCAGGGCTATGTGTTGCAATAAATAGCTGAGCTTGCTTTGGCCGTTCTTTCGCTAGGAACTCTCCAAGCAATCGTGCCTGAGGCGGATGCAAGAACGCTTCAGGTTCATCAAGCAGAAGAATTGATTCAGTCCGTGCTGAAAGCAGACTAAGGATGACCGTCGCGAAGCTCCGCATTCCGTCGCCCTGTGCCTGGAGCGGTAGGGTCTGGGCTCGAAGCGTTGCATTGTAGGCACTCGAGTAAATGTGGTGATCGTCAGTCCGAGCCGGCCTTTCGCCTATCAGCAATGGCCAATTGGCGCCACCGCCTCTGAAAACGATCAACTCAACACCGAAAGCCCGCTCGAAATAGGTGCTTAGCCGCCTCTCGATCTCGTCGTCCGTGTAGAGTAGATGGATCGGTTGTCCGGGCGACTGATCCAAGACCGAAATGGCTTGCACGGGATCGCTGCCGCCAATCCTTTGTTCAGTAGAAATTCGATGGCAGAATAGGGCTCGTAATTCTCTCAAGTCCCTCTTCCAAATTTTTTCGAGCGATTTGTCATGGACGGAGAAACGATACCCCCGATACTGGGGGTTTTCGCCCATCTCTTCTTTTATGCTTGAGTGCTTTCTAAGAAACGTCCGGAGTTCATCGACCGATCCATCCTTCCTCAACGGTGCTTGTTTGATCACTCTTGTCTCAAGATCAGGTGTGATGATCATCTCAAGTTCCCGGAGGGCTGCGCTTTTTCCGGCATTGTTAGGACCGACAAAAACAACAACGTCTTCGGGATCAAGATCGATCTTGCTCCCATCCGAGAACGCTATGGACTCAAATGTAACTGTCGGCCGCACAGTACTGGAGTTCGCTTCAGCCATTTCACGATCTGCCATGTTCTAATCACCTGAAACTTCTGTAGCCTTGTGTCTGCAGGGTACAAGGCTCTTGCACCTTTGACAGAGTTGCGAGCACCACAGCATGGCTATAGATCACCTTCCAGCATGCAAGCCCGACTCGTTCTCGTCTTACTACGTTGTCAATACATCCGTACCTTCGCGTGGAAACTTCCCTCCCCAGGAAAAGCCCTGACGAAGACCTCTCGCGCTGCCTGGCACGCACGCTCAGCGGCTGTGACGCTTTGGTCGCCATACTTGTGAAAGTCGGATATCCACCAAGCGCCATCTGTGTCGCGAGTTACCACCCTTAAGGCCTTCAAAGCTTCGCGAAGGCGATAGCTGGGCGAGTAAACGACCAAGTGGCCGATGCCCATTGAATCCACGGGATTCTTCGAAGCTGGTAGCGTGCGGAGAAATTCTTCTGCTGCGTTTGCAGCCGCTATGTGGGCTTCGTCCAACACCGAACGCACAGCGGTTTGAAATTCCTCCGAACGCTTTTTGCGAGCTGTCGATTTCTTTGTCACTGGCGCTTCCCTATCCTCCCGGGTCGCTCTGTGAGCAACAGGAGATTGCCCTATCGGCGCTTACGCTTTCGCCTCCGGTATTCGTCGACTTGAACCTTCAAGCTGTTCCTTCCACCCTTCGCAATGTTCGAGCCGAAGGAATTGATCGCGCGGGCCCGCTAGGAGTACCACCCTGCTTCGTCTTGATAACTCCTGCCAATTCTCGATAAATAGATGGTAATAGTAAAAGTAAATTATGCGGGCGATATCGACCAAGTAGGCTCACAACAGCTCAAGCGCAGATGCGAGATGCCAGTACCATGTCGTCCTGGTCTGCACCTTTGAAAGGCACTCCGACGCGGCCAAGTCCGGATATTCGCCGCTCGCTTCAGCTCGGCACATGCCGATCACGAGTGCGTAACGCTCGTTTTCAACACGCACGAGAGCGGAGGTAACCCAAACCAACGCCGCGCTCAACACTATGATAGCGATTGCCAATGTCTTCACGATGCAGTCTCCAGAAGAAGACGAAACGCTAACGAAATCAGGCGAAATTCGCGAATCGCCCCTAGTCCCTCACCCCACCGCCCGAAACCTCTCAAACCGCACCGCCAATCTCTCCCGATCCGGACAATCCCGCTTCCGCCCCGGCCGCACGATCATTCCGCCGTCGAACTGCTTCAACGCCTCCAGCTGCGGCCCATCCTGCCGCTCCGACACATGGATGCGATAGTCCGGATCGATGCCGATAAGATGCGTGTCAAACGCCGCGGGATGCAGTTTCGAGAGTGCCAATCCGTTCGGGATCACCGGCTGGTCCATGCGCTCGTCCTTGTCGGCCATGATGTGAACGGTGTCGAGCAGGTCAGACGTTGGCAGGCCAGGACCGGTCGGCGACCGGCCTGCGTTCAGCCTTTGCGTGCCGTGGTTCTGGTGCCGCTCCCGTGCTCGGCGGAGCGGTTCGGTGGTGGCTTGCGCGGACGATCCTCTATGCGCTTTGCAAATCGGTTCATGCCGGAACCGGGGCAAGCGGTCTTGACAACTCTGCGTTGATCGCGCTGCAATATGAACGGGGCCGCGAGAGGAGACTGCTGCGTGGGGCTGACGCCGGCCAGAACAGTGAGATGGATCAAGTTGGCGCTTCTGGCGCTACCGTTGTTCACGGCCGCCGGCGGCGGGATCGCCTATGTGGTCAGTCTCTCGCGCGACCCGACACAACCCTATCTTGAGGGCATTTCATCGGCATCCGTACTGTACACGCCGGAGGAGCGCATGCCTGCTGCTGCCGTTCCCTCGCCGCCGACCAGTCCAGGCACCACTGCAACTGCCAACGCAAGCCCGAGCGTCAATGTCGAAGTCAGTCCGAACTTCAATTTTCCCACCGGGGCGGCCACACCCGCCGAGAGCGCCCAACAACTCGCACCAAAGGGCCCCCAACCCGATGACATCGCCGCCTCTTTTTCCCGTGACGGCAGAGATCTCGCGCGACAGATGGTCTATCCCATCTGCGCTTTCGCCCGCACCCTGCGCGATCTGCTCCAAATGAAAACCAGTGAAGGCCAGAGAGCCAGCCTCGAAACGGTGGCGACAGAGTTCGACCATTTTGCCGCCAAGGTGAACGCAATGGACACCACGCTGCGCCAGAATCTGCGGGGCAACAATTCGGCACAGGCCGACGATTCCCGTGAGACGGTGTTGGCGCTGCAAAGAGCGATGCAGATGATGGGCCAAGCCGTCTATTCTGCTCAGAGCTCCATATCGGGCGATTTCTCGCCGAGATTTGCCAGAGGCCTCGTGCATGAATCTGCGGCCCTTGCCGTCGCTGCCGCCGCTGAACTGCAATCCGACCCCCCTGCGGTGTTCGCGAAATGCATAGCGCCACTTGCGCCCGAGTACGAGGATTTGCTCGAACCCATCACGACAAGGGCGGCAGATCTGGGAGCCCACTGGGAAGAGAGCGTGTACATGGTCGCACCCGCTTCTGCCGCGCCGGACCATGAAGAATCTGAAGTGGAAACATCTGCTAACGTCTCCGCGCCACCATCGGTTACAGCGCCTGCTGATATCAATATCAGCGCGACCCGCACGGCCGCCGGCAATCTCTTCGGGCACTAAATCGAACCGCGTCACAGCAACTTACGCTCCGGGGACACGAATTTCGGCTGATGGCGGGCGACCCCGGAGACATAATATTTCCGCCACAACCCGCCGCGATCAACCGGCACCGGCCGTCCGCACCATCAACCGCTGCGGTATCTGATGCCGCCCACGGCGTGTCCCGCCGAAGCCTGAGCGTCGGTGAGGAACCCTCCGCGTGGGCGGATCCAGGTCGCCCCCGCGCCCGGCGCAGCACCAGCCGACGTCAATCCACCCAGTCCGGCAGCCTGAACGAGAAGTCCACCGTCGGTGGCTGGTTGTCCGGGGGGAAGTTGAGCGGGCTTGAGGCTTCGAGCGCGCGGAACGCGGTCTCGGCGAGGGTGCGGCAGGACTTTCCGGCCGGGAGGGCGCCGACCGGCGCGATGTGCTGCACGGTGCCGTCGGCGGCGACCGTGGCGCGCAGCACGATCGTCTCGCGGCAGCCGTTGCCGCCGGGGATGTTCCAGTTGGCCTCGACCTGCTGGCGCAAGGCGGTGGCCGCTCCCAGGTCGTCGATCGCCACGGTGACGCCGCCGTCGAACGTGTCCGATTTCGGCGCGCCGTCATCGCTCGCAGCGCAGGCGGAGAGCCAGGCAAACGAAGCCAGGGTGATCGGGAGGCGTTGCGGCATGGTCCGGATCTCGCGCGGTTGCGGATGGCGGCCCAGTCTCGACCGGGAGTCGCCGGCGCGCAAGCCGCATCCGCGGGGGTCCGTCTCCGGCTAGGCGGGATCATCAGCCGCTGCGGTATCCGAAGCCGGCGCGCTACTTTCGCAGAACCGCGCGGATAATCCTTTCATCGGCGTCCCGTGCCGGGCTTACGCCGTCTGACCGCAGATCACTGGTGACCAGCAGCAAGTACGCCCCACCCGTGGTCCGGTTCAGAAGAACGTAGTGGCCCTCCCAGTCTTCGCCTGCCCCGCTGCAGGCGACAACCAGCCTTCGCAGCACCGGCGGGCTGGTATTCTCCGCCGGCATGTACGACGCAAACTTGCCGCCGCAGTCCTTCGCAGTGGCTCCCGTGAGATCGGACATGAGGCCACTCAGGTGTTCGAACGTCGCGTCCGGCAATACCGACATGCCGCCGATGACGCCATCGGCCTCCCAGGCGGCATCAAACCCGGCCAGCGAGCGATCCTTCTCGGCGCTCGGCAAGAAGGTATAATCATCGATCCCTGCGGCTTTCAGAATTCCGGTCAGCAGCGGAATGACTTCGGCCTCGCCGCGCGAAGCCGATGGATTCTGCGATCGCGCGGGCGGCGAGAACGGATCGCTTGGGTTGGCGGCGGACCCTCCCGAGAAGGGATCGGTTGGGTTCGTCGGCGCGTCGCCTGCCCAACGTTTCGTGCAATCGAGGCCCGCGCTGAGCGCGCGGCTGGAGCCGTCCAGATAGAATTCCATCGGGCCGCTCGCTGCGTGGACCCGCAGCAGCCTGGCCGCCTTGAACCGCCCGAAGAGGGCGCCGTCGAGGGGTACGATGACCATATTGTCCTCGTTGGCTCTGCCGCTGACGGCGAGATTGCTTCCGCCATCGAAAGACACGGCGAGATCATAGTGTGCGCCGTTCGTCAGTCGCCAGTCGGTATGCCAGAGCCACATCTCCCAATCAAATGCGCGATTGATAAAGAAATCGAGCTCGATGCCACTCTTGTACTCGGCAGAGACGAGACAGCCTGTGAAAATACCGTCGTCGCTCCGAAACGCTGAGATCTCCCATCCGGCAACATGCCTCGTGTCGAAGAACTCCGCTCTCGCCTGCGCTACCGACGCGAAAAACAAAACTGCCAACAGCGATATCGCCCGCATTTGCCCTCTCCCCCTAGAGCACGTTCCGACATTGAACTTGCAACCAAAACGAATCAACGGGAATCACAACTGCAACCGTGCAGCACCCTTCACTCACCTCGAGCTGGCACCCCTTACGCCATGCTCGCTGAAGTAACTGCCCGCACCATCAGCCGACGCGGTATCTTGTGCCGCCCCACGATCCGCCCGGTATCCGCGAACCCCCACTTCTTGTAGAAGGCGATCGCGCGGGCGTTGAAGTGGATGACGCCGAGCTGCACCGGCACGCCGGCGCCGATCCAGTCCAGCGCCTGCTCCATCAAGCGGCCGGCGACGCCTTTGCCCTGATAGTCCGGCGCCACGATCAGCCAGTCGATCTCCGGCATCGCGGCATCACCGCGGTCGCCTGGACGACCGGATGCTGGACTGCGGTCGACGATCACGAAGCCGGCGAGAATTCCGCCGTCCTTGGCGACGAACACCGCGCGGTGCGGGTGATCGACCGCCTCGCAGGCGGTGCGCTCGGCGACCCCGACGATGCGTTCGTTCTCCGCGACCTGCTCCGGCGTGAGATCGGGGCGATAGAACGCGTCACGGATCGCGGCGGCGACGAAGGCGTTGGCGTCGTGGAAGTCGTCCGGCGTGCCGGCGGCAACGGTGATCATGCTGAATTCAGGACATCGGTGAACACACGCCTCGGCTGCCGCCGCGGCGCAGGCAGCCTAGATGTTTTGGAACAAATATGGTACACTTTCCTGGTTGTAGACCTCTCAGTCCCGAGCGGATCGCCGGCCCGTTGCACCGGGCTCGAACCGGTTCGAAACATCCCCGTTGCCCCGCGCCGTTCAACCGGACGCGGCCAGGTCCGACAACGCCGTCTGTGTCCACCGCCCGCTGCAACCCCGACAGGACCCCGACCGAATGAACAATGCTTTCGCCCCGCCGCCTCCTGACTTTGCTTGCGCGTGCAAGCACTTGATCCACGGAAACGCCGCTGCGCCGGGACAAGCGCGTCAGGGTCGGCGCAAACCGTCGACGTTGACGGGACGTAGACGAAATCAGATTCGCGCCGGTGCGTGCCGCCGCGGCGCCAAGGTTGACGGGAGGTTTACCGGATGAGCATTGCACTCGCCCCGGCGACGCCCGACTTTGCCAGTGCGTGCAGGCACTTGCTGCACGGAATCGCCGCCGCGCCGGGGCAAGGTCGTAAAGGTCGGCGCAGACCGTCAACGCAGACCGGACGCAGACAGAATCGCCATCGCGTTCGCACCTGCCGGGCGCCGCCGCAGGCCCCGCGGCCCGCGCATCACATCAGCGCGTCGCGGTCGAAGATCAGGGTGAGGCTGTTCCATTCGCGATGGCGCGGCACGTCGAGCGGGCTCGCCGCCCAGATGGCGCGGATCGCGGCATCCTGCGCGCCGCGGCAGGGATCGTCGAAGGCGAGCTCGGGCTTCGCATCGGCCCGCACCACGCTGCCATCCTCGGCGAGGTCGATGCGGATCTTGAGCTGCGCGTGGCAGGGCGGCTCGGCCGGCGGGTTCCAGAGCGGATAGATCTCCGCCCGGAGCGCGTCGGCATCGGCCTTGGAGATGACGACGGCCGGAGTCTTCGGCGCGGCCGGCGCTTCGGTCTCCGCGGCGTCGTCGTCGGAGCCGCAGGCGGCGAGCGCGCAAAGCAGCGCCGCGGCCGGAATCAGTTTGAAGGCGTGCATGGTGATGGAGGATCAGTCCCGAGAGGTCAGTCGATGGCGTTGAGCTTGCCGGCCTTGTACTGCTCGACGATCCAGTTCCGCATCGCCAGTGCCTGCTTGAGGCCGTGAGTCGGCAGCGTCATGGTCTTGGCCGGACCGTTCGCATAGAAGCCGGCGCTGATGGCGACGTTCTGGCCGGCGATCATCGCCTTCTGCAAGGCGTCGCTGTCGGCGCCGCTGAGGCAGAGGCTCGGCTGCGGCAGGCTGACCGGCGCCGCGCCATCGACGCTGATGGTCGCGGGCTCGGTCGTGTTCGCGGCGCGCACGCAGGTCACGTGCTCGTCGAGCATCAGGCCGCCGGTCGCCATGGTGCCGGGCTCGACCGAGGCGAGGCGCAGGATGAGACACGGCGTGCGGCCGGTCGCCGCATCGGCACCCGGCTCGGCCTTGCATTGCACGCCCCAGCTCCGCTGCACCTGGATGTATTGCCATTCGGTGTTGGGCTCGCCGGCGACGCGCAGCTGGCCCGCATCGGAGGTGCCGTAGCGCCAGGTCACACCCTCGCTCTCCCCATGCACCGCCCAGCCGCTCTTGCCGGTGACCAGCGTGCCCTGCTCGAGCGTGCCGCCATCCGGCATGGTCTCGCTGGAGAGCAGGATCGCCCTGGCCCCAGCGGAGGGCAGCAGCGCCGGATCGAAGGCCGCGGCCGGCGCCATCTCCATCGCCGGCGCCGCCGGCTCCGGTTCCATCTTCTTCTCGGCGCAGGCCGCGAGCAATCCGGCCGCGACCGCCAAAGCCAGCAACATCCGCAAACGGGTCATGTCCCCTCCCCCAGTTCTGTCGTCCAGTCTCCCGGGGCGGAGAGTAGCGCGGGGCGGCCGATGGCGCTAGCGCCGGCGCTGGATCACCGGCTCCTTGCCGGACAGCAGCCCACCGCGGCGGATCACGGCGGGCGTGGTGGATTTCGGCAGCAGCGCCCCGGCGGCCCGCGGCTTCGACGCCGCGTTCGGGCTGCGCGTGGCCTTGCTGCTCAGCGATTGGGTGCGCGGGATCGGATTGGACGTGGTCGCGCCGCGCTCCTTCAGGATGCGCTCGGCCGCGGCGTTGAGCCGCGCCATGCCGCTGTTGGGGTTGTTCGCGCCGCGCAGCAGCGCGCGCACGGCTTGGAAGATCGCGAAGGCGACGATCAGCCCGACCCAGCCCAGCCAACGATTGTCCTGCATCGCTGCCTCTCCCCTGCAGCTTCATTTCTAGCGGAGAGTAGCAGTGCTCACTTCATCCGTCATGCCCGGGCTTGGCCCGGGCATCCACGCCTATCTTCGCGCCGCTCCAAAGGCGTGGATCCCCGGAGCAAGTCCGGGGATGACGGAATGGAAAGCGCCGGTGCATCGACATCGAGATACCACGTGACAGGCGCGGAAAATCGCGTTCGAATGGGCCTCCGCCCGTCCCCTCCCGCCCCTTCCCCGGAGCCTCCGCCACATGGTCGATACGCCGCAAACCGCTTTCCTGTTCGATCTCGACGGCACCTTGGTGGACAGCGTCTACGAGCATGTCCTCGCCTGGCACGACGCGCTCTCCGCCGAGGGGATTCCGATCTCGGTCTGGCGCATCCACCGCAAGATCGGCATGAGCGGCGGGCTGTTCACCAACATCCTGCTGCGCGAGACCGGGCTCGACATCACCCAGGAGCGCCTCGACCGCCTGCGCGAGCGCCACAAGGCGGCCTACACCCAGCGCTCGCATCTGGTGCAGCCGCTGCCCGGCGCCAAGGAGCTGCTGGCCTATCTCACCGAGAGCGGCATCCCCTGGGCGATCGCCACCTCGGGCCGCATGGAGACGGCGCGGCCGAACATCGAGCGCCTCGGCGTCGATGTCGACAAGGCCGCGGTCGTCACCCGCGACCAGGTGCGCTACGCCAAGCCCGATCCCGATCTCTTCCTCGAAGCGGCGCGGCGCATCAACGTGCCGATCGAGCATTGCGCCGTGGTCGGCGATTCGATCTGGGACTTGCTGGCCGCGCGGCGCGCCAGCGCGCTCGGCATCGGACTGCTGTCCGGCGGCTACGGCCAGGACGAACTCGAACGCGCCGGCGCCTACCGGGTCTACGAGGATCCGGCGGACATGCTGAAGCACATCGACGAAGTGGGCGGCCGCCGCCCGGCGAATGGCTAGTATTCTTATTCCGTCATCCCGGCGCTAGGCGCCGGGATCCACGCCTTGAGGCTCGAAGAAAGAAGGCGTGGATCCCGTGACCAAGTCCCGGGATGACGGAGCTTGTATCTGAGGTCGAGACGAATAACGGACCAAGTACGATGGGGACAAAATGAGCGAACTCTTCACAGTACCCGCGCGCAAGGGCCGCGCGGCGCGGCTGACCAAGGGTCAGGCGATCAAGATCATCAACACCCATGGCAGCCAGGTCTGCGACACCTGGGCGTTCAGCGCCGAGGACTTGAAGGAGTTCCTCTCGGTCGAGCACATGCGCCCGACCCTGGGCTCGATCTATCCCAAGAAGGGCCAGCCGCTGCACACCAACCGGCGCCGGCCGATCCTCGTGCTCGAGGAGGACACCTCGCCCGGCATCCACGACACCCTGATCGCGGCCTGCGACGACTATCGCTACGGCCTCTTGGGCTGCAAGGAGTATCACGACAACTGCACCGACAACCTGATGGCCGGCATGCGGCAGATCGGGCTGACGCCGCCCGAGGTGCCGAGCCCGGTCAATCTCTGGATGAACATACCGGTCGGCGCCGACGGCGCCACGCAATGGGGCGAGCCGGTCTCCAAGCCCGGCGACTACGTGGTGCTGCGCGCGGCGATGGATTGCATCGTCGCCATGTCGGCCTGCCCGCAGGACATCCTGCCGATCAACGGCAAGCAGGGCGTGATCCACGACGTGCATTACCAGATCCTCGGCTGACGGAGACGCGCATGCGCTACGAGCTTTATTACTGGGACGGAATCCAGGGCCGCGGCGAATACGTGCGCCTCGCGCTGGAAGAGGCCGGCGCCGATTATGTCGACGTGGCGCGCGGCAAGGGCGGCCAAGCGAAGATGACGAAGCTGATGCAGAGCGGCGGCACGCCGAGCTTCGCGCCGCCCTTTCTCAAGGCCGGCAAGCTGCTGATCGGCCAGACCGCCAACATCCTGCTCTATCTCGGCGAGAAGGAGGGCCTCGCCCCCAAAACCGAGGCGGGCCGGCTGTGGACCCATCAGTTGCAGCTCACCATTGCGGATTTGGTGGTGGAGATCCATGACACCCATCATCCGATCGCCAGCGGCCTTTATTACGAGGACCAGAGGCCGGAGGCGAAGCGCCGTGCCGCCGATTTCCTGGCGCAGCGCGCGCCGAAATATCTCGGCTATTTCGAGCAGGTGCTGAAGGCGAACCAGCCCGGCAAGGGCAAGCATCTGGTCGGTGCGCGCGCGACCTATGCCGACCTCTCGCTGTTCCAGATCGTGGCCGGCCTGCGCTACGCCTTTCCGAAGGCGATGAAGAAGCTCGAGCGGAAATTCCCGCTGGTGGCCGGCGTGCATGACGCGGTCGCTTCCCGGCCGCGCATCCGCGCCTATCTGGATTCGCCGCGGCGCATCCCGTTCAACGAGATGGGGATCTTCCGGCACTATCCCGAGCTCGACGCCGGATGATCGGGATTGATCCATGTCAGTGCGGTCCGGCCGGTCCGGCTTTGCTATGGGTCGGCTGAACCGGGAGGATGGGATGGCACACATCAGAAGCAGCGAACGCTACGGCGGCATCGCGCAGGCCTTGCATTGGCTGACCGCGATCCTGGTCCTGGCCGCGTTCATCGCCGCGGAAGGCGGGCCGGAATCCCGGGTCTATTCGCCCGAGCGCGACGGCCAGCGCATCCTGCACGAAAGCCTCGGCCTCGCCGTGCTGGCTTTGGTCGCGGTCCGGATCGTCTGGCGCCGGCTCGACCGCGTGCCGGACCACGGGCCGATGCCGCGCTGGATGACCCTGTCCTCTGCCCTCACCCACGGGCTGCTTTATCTGCTGCTCTTCGCCGTGCCGCTGACGGCGATATTCGGCGCCTGGTGGCAGGGCCATGCGCTCAATACCTATCTGTTCGCCGAAATTCCGGCGCCGTTCGCGCCGTTCCACGATCTCGGCGACGCGCTCACCGAGATCCACGAAACCTTGGGCGACGTGATCATCTGGCTCGCTGGACTGCATGCGGCGGCGGCTTTGTTCCACCACTTCATCTTGCGCGACAAGGTGCTGGTCGCGATGCTGCCGCGCCGGAAATAGCCGGGGCATATTCCTCCTGCGGATATGCTAGCGTTTCCTGATGTCGAAGGAGGCCATCAACCACGCCGACGGCCGCGAGGGCCTGCCGAAGCATGCCGATTTGCGACGCCTGCTGGCCTATTGGCAGGAACGAAGCGGACCACGGGATTTTCCCCGCCGCGCCGATGTCGACCCGATCGACTTCCGCTTCATGCTGGACCGGGTGGCACTCACCGAAGTCCATGACTCGATCGATCAGGGGCCCCGGCGCTACCGACTGCGGCTGGTCGGTTCCTATTGGTACCGGTTGCTCGGCTTCGAGGCGACGGGCATGTGGATGAACGATTTTCCCCACAGCAACCAGCGAAAATTGACCGAGGATTTCTATGCGGCGATGATCGAGGGGCGGCGGCCGCGATTCGCGCAGCGGGATGTCATCGTGGACGATCAACTGCTACATTACGAGATCATGCTGCTGCCCTTGTCCGAGGACGGCAGTCGGATTTCCATGATCATGACCGGGATCGGTCCGGACTGATCGCGGCAAGGCAGGGGAATGGCGGAACCGGAGAAACCCAGCAAGAGTAGGGCGCGCAATCATGTGCGCCCGATGACCGGCGCCACGGAAGGTCCGATCGGCGAGCGCCGCGGACCGTCGCGTCCGCGCCGCCCGCGCGCCGGCGGGGCCGGCAGCGGCGACGCGCTGATCAGCTGGCCCGAGTTCTTCAAGACCTTCTGGCGCGTCGCCGGCGGCTACTGGAGCTCCGAGCAGAAGGTGAAGGTCCGGCTGCTGACCTTGGTCCTGGTCATCCTGACCATCTGTCAGGTCGGCGTGCCGGTCGCCATCAATCGCTGGATGCGCTGGCTGTTCGACGCCCTGGAGCAGAAGGCGATGCACCAGTTCGCCGAGCTCTCCTGGATCCTGCTGATCATCCTGGTCAGCAACGTCGCGATCGTGAACCTGCACTTGCGGATCAAGCGGCGGCTGCAGATCGGCTGGCGCGACTGGCTGAGCCGCCGGGTCGAGCATGCCTGGATGATGAACGGCCGCCACTACCAGCTCGGCTACATGCCGGGCCCGCACGACAATCCCGACGGCCGCATCGCCGAGGACGTCAGGAACGCGACCGAATACGCGATCGATCTGGCGCACAGCCTGTTCTACGACATCCTGCTGCTGATCAGCTTCACCCAGATCCTCTGGACGCTCAGCCAGGCGCCCTACATCGTGATCAACGACACGCCCTATTTCGTGCCGGGCTACCTGGTCTGGCTGGCGGTCCTCTATGCGGGCCTGGGCAGCGCGATCGCGCTGGCCCTGGGGCGGCCGCTGATCCGCGCGGTCGACCGGCGCCAGACCTCGGAGGCGGATTTCCGCTTCGGCCTGTCCCATGCCCGGGAAAATTCCCTCGGCATCGCCTTGGCCGGCGGCGAGGTCGATGTGCGGCGGAAGTTCTACACGCTGTTCACCGGGGTGGTCCGGGCCTGGGACGACGTCACCCGGGCGCTGGCCAACATGTTCTTCTATTCCTCGAGCTGGTCGGTGCTGTCCCAGGTCTTCCCGACCCTGGTGGTGGCGCCCCGCTACATCGCCGGCCTGATCACCCTCGGCGTGCTGATCCAGAGTGCTCAGGCCTTCCAGCAGATGGTGGGCGCCCTGTCCTGGGCGATCGACAATCTCGGGAAGGTCGCCGACTGGCGTGCCTCGGCCGAGCGGGTGTTCGGCCTCGCCGAAGCGGTCGATCATTTCGACGACCTCGTCTGTGCCACCACCGGCAACCCGATCACGATTCTGCGCAGCGAGCAGCGGGTCCTCGCCTTCCGCGACTTCGGGACCACCACGCCCAGCGGCCAGAAGCAGATCCTGGACATGAACGTCGAGATCGGCGAGGGCGAGCGCGTGCTCTTTACCGGCGAGACCGGCGCCGGCTCCAGCATCCTGAAAGCGATCGCCGGAATCTGGCCCTGGGGCGACGGCACGATCGAGCTGCCCGACGGCGCCAAGCTGTTCTTCATGCCGCCGCGGCCGTATCTCCCGACCGGCACGCTGCGCGGCGCGATCGACTATCCGGCGGCCAATCCTTCGCCCGACGCCGCCGCGCTCGAGGCGGCGCTCACCCAGGTCGGACTGACCGATCTCATTCCGCGCCTGGACGAGGTCGGCAATTGGGACCAGATCCTGCCGATCGAGAACCAGCAGCGGCTCGGCTTCGCGCGCCTGCTGCTGAAGCGGCCGGACTGGATCTTCATGGAAGAGGCAGCCGACACGCTCGACCCCGCCGGCCAGCGCATGATGATCGACCTGCTGCGCACGGAGTTCCCCAAGGGCGCGGTGGTCGCGATCGGCCACAGCGATGCGCTGGCCGGAGTCGAGACCCGGCGCTTTCTGCTGGAGCGCACGGATACCGGCGTCGCCGTGCGCGAGGACAAGGTGCAGTCGTCGCAGGCCTGGGCGTGACCCAACGGGCTCAGCCCTTGGCGCGGTGGGCCGCGATCAGGTCCTTGTACCAGCGGAACGACGCCTTCGGCGTCCGCTTCAGGGTCTCGAAATCGACGTGGATGATGCCGAAGCGGTTGCCGTAGCCGGAGCCCCATTCGAAATTGTCGAGCAGCGACCAGACCATGTAACCGCGGACATCGGCGCCGTCGGCGATCGCCTTCAGCATCGCGGTGATGTAGCGGGTGAGGAAAACGATGCGCTTCGGGTCGTTCACCACGCCCGCGGCATCGGGAACGTCACCGGTGTTGCAGCCGTTCTCGGTCACGTAGATCGGCAGGCGATAGCGCCGGGTAAGGTCGACCAGTTCCTCGGTGAACATTTCCGGGAAGATCGGCCAGCCCATGTCGGTCTTCGGCGCGTCCTCCGGAGGCGAGCCCCAGCCGAAGCCCCAGAGGTTCTTCGGGTCCGCCTTGGCGAAGATCGGGCCATAATGGTTGAGGCCGAAGAAGTCGCAGGGTCGGCAGATCCGCGCCAAGTCGCCGGCTTGCACATAGGGCTCCATCAGCTCGGCGAGTTGCGGCGGATAGTGCCCCAAGTTCTGCGGGTCGGGAAAGGCGTGGTTCCAGAACGCGTCGAGCAGCGTCGCCGCCGTGCGGTTCTCCGGCGTGTCGGTTTCCGGGATGACCCGCTGGTTGTTGTGGACGCAGCCGATCGACGCCCCCTTCACCGAATCGCGCAGCACGTCGACGCCGAGACCGTGTGCGAGGTTCACATGATGCGTGGCCTTGAGATGCGCGGCCTTGTCGATGATGCCGGGCGCCGCCCAATCCATCGAATATCCGAAGATGGTGAAGACCGAGGATTCGTTGAACGTGATGTAGTGCTTCACCCGATCGCCGAAGCGCTGCGCCACCACCGCGGCGTAGTCGGCGAACCAGAAGGCGCAGTCGCGGTTGACCCAGCCGCCGACTTCCTCCAGCGCCTGGGGCAGATCCCAGTGATAGAGGCAGAGCCAGGGCTCCATCCCCGCCTCCAGCGTGGCGTCCACAATGCGGTCGTAGAAATCGAGCCCCGCCGGGTTCACCGCGCCGCGGCCGCGCGGCAGGATGCGCGGCCAGGCGGTCGAGAAGCGATAGACCTGCAGCCCGGCGTCGCGCATCAGGGCGATATCTTCCGGGTAGCGGTGATAGTGGTCGCAGGCGATGTCGCCGGTATCGCCATTGTTGACCTTGCCTTTGATCCGGCAACGGATGTCCCAGATGCTGGGCTTGCGGCCGTCTTCGGCCACCGCTCCTTCAATCTGATAGGCCGAGGTCGAGGCGCCCCAGCGAAAGCCGGCGGGAAAGCCGCGGCCGAGTTCCTGCGGTGAAACAACGGGCTCTGTCATGATCAATTCCGAAGCCAAAGGTGAAGCCATCATTCGCGCATTCACCATTCGTTAGCAATATTTATACCCATACTGTGGTCCAGTGAGGGGGGAAGCGGGACGGTCGTGGCACACGGCCGCCTCGGCACTTGCCTTTCAGCGTCTCTTCGAGGTCTTGAGGAACGGAATGCCGCATCGGATCGCCTCCAGCATGACGACCGGCCATGTGCTGGACATGTTCGGCGACGGGCTCGAGGCGAGCGGCATCGCCTATTCGCTGTGGGACGCCGAGGACAAGCTGGTCGCCTACAACGATATTTATGTCCGCATGTTCTTCACCGGGTTCGAGCAGCTGGTGGAGCTCGGCCAGACCTTCGAGCGGCAGAATGCGCGCTGGGGCGAGCAGAAAGCCGCGATGATCCAGGTCAGCGACCTCGAGGACCAGGTCGCCGAGCGGCTGAAGCGCCACCACGAGCCCAAGGGCTCGTTCGAGCGGCGGATCGATGATCGCTGGATCCGCAGCCAGGAGATCCCGACCGTCGATGGCGGCCTGCTCAGCATCCACACCGACATCACCTACGAGAAGGAACGCGAGAACGCGGCGCGCGAGGGCGAGCGGCGCTTCCGCTCCCTGGTGGAGAACCTGCACAACATCGTCTTTTGTCGCGGCATCCGGGGCGAAGACCAGCACGGCTATGACGGCGGCGGCTCCCAGGTGTTCGGCCGCGATTCGGAGCGCCTGTTCGGCCGGGTGGACGAGAGCGGAAGGTCGCTGCTCGACGACTGGTACGCCGCCATCCACCCGGACGATCGGGCGCGCTATCTCGCGGCCGAGACGGCGCGCAAGCGAGCCGGCCGACCCTTCAACCTCGAGTTCCGCTTCGCCCATCCGGATACCGGCCAGTTCCGCTGGGCGCGCGAGGTCGCCTGGGTGGTCGAAGACAAGGAACTCGGACGCACCTATCTCGACAGCTATCTGATCGACATCACCGACACCAAGGTGCGCGAGGCGGAATTGTCGCGCAGCCGCGCCGAACTGACCCTGGCGATCCAGCAGGCCGACGCCGCGAGCCGCGCGAAATCCGCCTTCCTGGCCAGCATGAGCCACGAGTTGCGGACGCCGCTCAATGCGGTCATCGGCTTCGGCCAGGTCATCGCCATGGAGAAGGTCGGACCGGGCGTAGCCCCCGCCTATCGCGATTACGGCCAGGCGATCGTCGAGAGCGGCGAGCATCTGCTTAATCTGATCAGCGACATCCTCGACCTCTCCAAGGTCGAAGCCGGCAAGATGGAGATCAACGAGTCCGATTTCCGCATCGCCGAGGCGATCGCCGAGGTGCGGCGCCTGCTCGGCGACCAGATCGGCAACCGGCTGCAGACCCTGGGCTTCGAGCTGCCGCGCGAGGAAGTCTGGCTGCGCGCCGACCGCCGCCGCATCCTGCAGATTCTGATCAACCTCATCGGCAATGCCAGCAAGTACTCACCGCTGGGCGGGGTCATCGTCCTGCGGTGTCGTCTCCGGCCCGATGGCGGGCTGGAGCTCCTGGTGATCGACGAAGGCTCCGGCATGACCCATGCCGAGATCGAGGTCGCGCTGACCTTGTTCGGCCAGGCCGCCGCGGGCCGCAGCCACAATTCCGGCACCGGCCTCGGCCTGCCGCTCGCACGCACGATGACCGAACTGCATGGCGGCCAGATGCTGATCGAGAGTGTGAAAGGACGTGGAACCACGATCCGTGTCGTGCTACCGCCCGAACGGGTGCGCGCCGAAAGCGGTCACGAAGAAGGTCAGTTGCGCCTGAGCCTCGGCTGAGGCCGCCTATTCCGCAGCGGCCGCCGTGTAGCGTTCCGCCAGCCGCGCCAAGTGGCGTCGCGCGGCCGCAACCTGCAGCTCACCGCGCAAGGTCGCGCTGATCCGCCCGTGCACGGAAGCGAAGTGCATCACCTCGCCCGGCAAGATGTGGTCCAGCATGACGACATGAATCCCCTGCTCCGTCGCGACCGGTGTCGGATAGATCTGGCCCGGTCTGAGGCCGCACAAGGCGATGTCCAACTCGCACGGCAGCTCGCCGCGCATGACCGGACCGAGGCGACCCGATCCGCTCCCGTCGGTGATGGAATCGTAGGTGGCGACCAGATCACCGAACATCTTCGGGTCGAAGAACAGGATCGCGATCAGCCGCTCGGCCCGCGCCCAGCCCTCCGCGCGTCCCTGCAGATCGGATTTCAGGCAGCGCAGCACGATCTGCCGGCCGAGATAGCGCTCGGGTTTGCGGAAGCTTTCCAGATGGTCTCGGTAATGGCGGTGGCAGGTCTCGAGACTGGGTACCGGCACCTTGAACTGCCGCGAGAGGATCTGGAGGAGGCGCGGGTCGCACAAGATTTCAGGAATTGTGCCCTTGATTCCAGCCTCTTGGGCTTGCGTCAGAACAGATCTAAGGCGCTCCGATTGAAGCGTCCCCGGAAAGGCGTGAATCGGGCCACGCGCCGGAGGCAGGCCCGATTTTCCTCGCCAATTCAATGATCTCCCGGTCAGCGCCAGAGCGGTCATTGCCGCCTCCCTCACGCAAGTTCGGCTCTCTCCCGAAAAAATACTAGGAACTGATGCCTCTAGGAGTCAACAAATAAACCTAAAATTTGAACCTAATGCGAGCCACTACCAGGAATCGCGTGTAGGACGTCCGGCCTGTCTAGGCGTGGTTGGTCGCCAGGAGTTCGAGATGGCGCCAGGCCGCCGCGAGGCGCGACCGGGCGGCCAAGCGGCGGACCACATCGGATTCCACTTCGGCGAATCCGCGCAATTGGCCGGACCTGATCCGCTCCATCAGCAGGACGTGAAAACCCTGGCGCGAGGGAACCGGCAGGGGAAACACCTCGCCGGTCTTCAGGCTGAAGAACGGCGCCGCGACCTCGCTCTCCCAGGCACCGCAGGCCACCGGACCGATCCGGCCGCCGCGATCCCGGCTGTTGGCGGCGGACGTGATCAGCAGGTCGCCGAACACGCGGCGGTCGTAATGCAGCATCGCGATGATGCGTTCGGCGCGGCCATAGGCCTCGCCGCGCCATTCGCGATCGGTCACGTCGCCACCGACCAGGATCTCGCCGCCTTCGTAGAGATCGGGACCGCGAAACTCCTGCGGATGCGCGTCGTAATAGGCGCGGCACGCGGCGCGATCCGGCTGCCGATAGGGAAACCGTTGCGCGACCAGATCCGCCACCGCCGCATTGCGCAGCAACTCGGGATCGCTGCCGGCGATGCCGTGACGCGCGGCGATCTCGCGGACCTCGTCGAGCGTCGGCGCCATCGCGCGGGCGATCGCCATCAGCGTCTCGGCGGCGCGCAGCTCGAAAGTCGTGGGCGGCAGATCCGACGACCGGGCCGGCACGCCGCGCAGGACTTCGAGATTCTCGATCAGATCGAAGGCGCGGCGCTGGGGGCGTCCCACCGCAAACTCGGCCAGCGATCCCCGGAGGGGCGATCGTCGATCACGGGCGAAGGTGCTCATCCCGATTCCAATTAAGCCATCGATCCGCGAACGGCCGGATCGAGTCCCCAAAGTGTTGAAACGACTCATACCGTTGCCGCGCGATTCGCCGGTAGTAAAAATTGCGTCAAATTTTCGGTAATTTTTCACCAATGCGCATCGCACGTGATTGACTCAAGAGCACGGAGCGAGTCGTACAGCGAAAATTCGGGAATCCGCTCCGGCGGCCGGAGATTTGCATCACCACCCGCCGGGGACTAGGTTGCCGCCCATGGCCGACGCCCCGGACGAACCCTTCTGGAAGACCACCCCGCTCGGGCAGATGAACCGCAAGCAGTGGGAAAGCCTGTGCGACGGCTGCGGGCGCTGCTGCCTGGAGAAGTTGCGCGACGCCGACAGCAACGAGCTCTTCTTCACCAATGTCGCCTGCAAGCAGCTCGACCTCCGGAACTGCCGCTGCAAGGATTACAAGCACCGTCAGGAAATCGTGCCGGATTGCGTGCAGCTGACGCCACGCAACATCCGCCGGCTCGACTGGCTGCCGGAGACCTGCGCCTATCGGCTGGTGGGCGAGGGCAAGGACCTGCACTGGTGGCACCCGCTGGTCTCGGGCGACCCGAAGACGGTGCACCAGGCGGGGATCTCGGTTAAGGGCCGGGCGATCAGCGAGCGCGCCGCCGGCGACCTCGAGGACCATATCGTCGACTGGATCAAGTAACCGGAGCGCGCCAGACTTCCCCGCATGATCAGCTTCGCAGAATTTGAGATCGCGCTGCTCGGCCTGCTGCGCCTCGCCCGGTTCGATGCGGGCTTCGCCGGATTCTTCGACCTTTCGCGCGAGGGCGCGCGGCGCTCGTTCCGGCTGGCCTTGCCGCTGCTGCCGATCGTGCTGTTCCTGATGCACTTCAACGCGAACTGGGCGGAAGGCACCGATATGGTGCGGGTGGTCGCCGGCGAGCTGATCGGCTATGCCTTGAGCTGGACCTGCTTCTCGCTCCTGCTGGCGAGCATCGCCCGGGTGATCGACCGGGAGACCCGCATCTACGGCGCGATCGCGATCTACAACTGGATCACCGTGCTGGCGATCGCGCTGCAGCTGCCGGTCTCGGTCGCCTTCCACTACGGCCTCGACCCGGCATGGGCGGGCGCCCTCTCCGACATCGCCCTGCTCTTCGTCACCGCCTGCGAGTTCTTCGCTTTCCGGCGGCTGCTCGACATCCGGATCGAGCTCACCATCGCGCTGGTCGTGGTCGATTTCGTCCTGAGCCGGATGCTCGAACTGCTGACCTACGGCCTCACCCACGACGCACTGTTCTAGTTTAGGCCGCCGCCGCCAATTCCTTCTCCCGCAGCCGCAGCACCCGCAGCCGGCTCTCGACGTCTTCCTTGTTGAGATAGGCGCCGGCCAGGCGGCGATAGCCCTGATAGGCGTCGCGCGCATGCAGCAGGCGCCAGTTGTCGAACAGCACCAGCGCGCCCGGCTCGAGGCGCCGGCGGTATTGCAGCCTGCGGTCATTGGCGAGCCGGGCGAAGGCGCCATAGGCGCGGTAGAAGGCCTTGAGCTCGAACTCGGGCAGGAACAGCGGCGCGCGGTCGAGATGGTTGAAGCTGACCTGCACCAGACGCCCCGCGGAATCCAGCCGAAGCACCGGGCGCTTCGCCATCAGGTGGATGCCCTTCTCGTGGTCGATATACTGGCCGGTGACCTCCACCTCGGTCAGCACGCGATAGAGGTCGGGCATCTCCCGCCTCATGATCGCGGCGATCTCGAACCCGTCCACCAGGACGCTGTCGCCGCCGACGCAGTCGAGGCCGAGGCAGTGGAACATCTGGTAGCCCGGCGCATCGAAGCTGTAGGTGCCGTCGGTGTGCGGCCCGATCGCCATCGAGGTATAGGCGGTGTCCTTGTGCTCCATGTTGGCGGTGAAGTCGTAATAGCCGCCGAAGATGGTCTCGCGGATATAGGCGGCGCGGCGGGCGACCGCTTGCGTCGCCTCCGGCGTCGCCGGCGTGCCTTCGACGAAGGCGAAGCCGAAACGCTCGATCTGCTCCAGCCAGTCCTTCAGCACGCGATCGCCGCAATCGCCCGGCGCCATCAACGCGTCGTAAGCCACATGGGGCACCGCGCCCCCCGGGATCCCGGCGAGCCGTGCGGCGTCCCACAGGAACGGCTCCGGCGCCGGCGCCGGTGTGAGCCGCGTGGCGTCGCGCAGCCAGGCCGAGTCGAAGCTGCTGACATGGGCGTCGTCGCCGGCCCATTCGATCTCCAACTCCGGCGCGTTGGCGGCGATGCTGATGCGGTGCGCGGCCAGCGCCTCGTCGAAGGCCACGGTGTCGGAGAGACGCTGCCGGGTCTCGGGGTGCAGGCATTTCGGACAGGGGCAATGGTCGCGCAGCCAGAGCAGCGGCACGGTGACCTGATGCCCGTCGGTCCAGGCGATCACCGCCGAATCCGCTTCGATCCTGACATCGCGCAACATGGGGCGCTCCTCAAGCTGTGTACTAGGTCAGGCAATAATTATACGGTCGTATAATAGGGCGCAAGAGGCTATTTTACGCCTGTATAATTAAGCGAGGACCGCGCCATCGCCGCCAAGGTCAGCAGCACCAGCCCGAAGTTCACCCGCGATCTGCCGGAATCGCGGCGCCAGCAGTTGATCGAGGCGACCGCGCGCTGCCTGGCGCGTGACGGACTGGCCGGGACCTCGGTGCGGCACGTGGCGGCGGAAGCCGGGGTCTCGCCCGGCCTGGTGCGCCATCACTTCGAGGGCATGCAGGACCTGGTCGCCGAGACCTATCGCGCGACCGGCAAGCAAATCGCCGCGCTCCTGGACGAGGCGCTGGCAGCCGCGGGTCCGTCGGCGGAAGCGCGGCTGCATGCCTTCATCGAAACCAGCTTCAAGCCGCCGCTGCTCGATGCCGATCTGCTGGCGGTCTGGCTCGCCTTCTGGAGTCTCACCCGCACCGACCCGCAGATCCACGCGATCCACGCCAAGGTCTATGCCGGCTATCGCCGCCTGCTGGAGGAGATGATCGCCGCCCTCGCCCGCGAGCACGGGATCGCGATCGAGACGCGGCAGTCGGCACTCGCATTGACGGCCTTGCTCGACGGACTCTGGCTGGAGCATTGCCTCGACCCGAAGACCTTCAGCGCCGCCGAGGCCGCCGCCATCGCCCATCGCTGGGTCGATGGATTGAAGAAGGGCTCCTAGACTTTCTGTCTGCGTCCGGTCTGCGTTCGCCCCGTCCAGATCGGCCCAACCTGTTTTGCGATTTCGTCTGCGTCCTGTCTGCGTTGTCGGCGCGTATCCGTCTGAAAAAGCTCGGTAAAATTTGCGGCGTTAACGCAGACGCGCGACCACCGCATGCACAAGCGCTGCGAGCCGTGCAGCGGGAAGTTCTGATTTCATCAACGCCCGGTCAACGTTGACGGCGCGAACCCTCGTTCTGTCTGTGCCGGGTCTGCGTTACTTTCAGTCACGCGCTCACGATTTCAAACAGCGTCGCCATCATACCACGATCCGCGCGTCCGGTCAGGCGCGGCATGCTTCGCTGTGAGAGACAGCACACCGTGCGCGCAGAATTCGACATCGCCGCCATCGCGCGGATGACTAGCGCAGCCGCCGCAGCAATGCATAGACCGCCACGGCCGCGAAGAATTCGAGCAGCACGGCGTTGCCGAAGCCGACCATGGCTTCCGCCGGATGCAACGATCCCACCGCGCCGCCCGAGGCCGCGGCGAACAGCACCAGGCCGATCACGGCGATGCCGAGCGCGTTGCCGACCTGCTGCATGGTGGCGATCGAACCGCCGGCCATGCCGGCATGACTCTCCGGCAGGGCGCCGAGCACGACGTTCAGCAGCGGCGTCATGATGAAGCCCTGGACCGCGGCGACCACCAGCATGACCGGCATCAGCAGCCAGAGGCTCGGCTCGGCGCCGGAGCGCACGAGGATCAGCCAGACCACCGCATAGCCGATCGCATAGACCAGCGCGGAGGTGCGGAGCACCGAATTGCCGTAGCGCCCGATCAGCCGCGGCGCCAGGAGCGAGGTCGCGGCGAAGATGGCGGCGATCGGCGTGAACAGCAGCCCGGCATGGAATGGCGAGAAGCCGGCGCCGAACTGCAGGAAGACCGCGAAGGAGACATAGTACGAGCTGCAGCTCGCATAGAAGACCAGGACGGTCAACGCGCCGATGATGAAGGTCGGCAGCCGCAGCAGCCGGATCGAGAGCAAAGGCATCGCGCCGTTTTCCTCGAACCGCGCTTCATGACGCCCGAACCAGAGGAACAGCGGCAGCGACGCGAGCGCCAGCAGGCTCGCCGGCCCAAGGCCGAGAGGGTGCAGGCCCACCAGGCCGCCGAGCAGGCAGGCCAGGCCCGCGCTCAAGAGCAGGATGCCGATCGGATCCAGCCTGGCGCCGTGCGGCGCCTTGGATTCGTCGAGCCAGCGCAATCCGGCCAGCACCGCGAGAATGCCGATCGGCAGATTGACCAGGAAGACCAGGCGCCAGCCGAGGCCGAACACGTCGCCCGAGATCAGCGCGCCGCCCGCCAATTGGCCGAGCGCGGAAGCCGCACCCATCACCAGGCCCATCAGGCCGAAGGCGCGCCGCCGCTCGGCGCCGTCGAAGCCGACCCGGATCGAGGCCAGCACCTGCGGCAGGACCAGCGAGGCGGTGGCACCCTGCAGCACCCGCGCCGCCACCAGCGTCGCCGCATTCGGCGCAAGGCCGCAGAGAATCGAGGCGAGGGTGAAGGCCGCCATGCCGGTCAGATAGACGCGCTTGCGGCCGAACATGTCGCCCAGCCGGCCACCGGTCACCAGGAGCACGCCATAGGCCAGCGAATAGCCGGCGATGATGAGCTCGATCGCGGCGCTGCCGGCGCCGAGGTCGCGGGCAATGCTGGGCAAGGCGAGCTGCACGATCATCGCGTCCAGCACGGTCATGAAGCTGCCCGCCAGCAGGACCGCAAGGCCGAGCCAGCGCCGCCGGTTGGCGGCGGAATCGGCGACGGCGATGGGTGCCTCGATCGCGCAGATTTCGCTCGATGCCATGACGTGCTCCATTGTCGGAATCGGCTGGACCGCCGGAGGATGAAGACGCAGTATGGCCAGCGCCTCATCCTGGTACTAGAGTGGAATTTATCCTGTTAGTGGAACTAACATGCCGCAAGCCAGCCTGACCCGCTCACGCAGCGATCTCAGCGATTTCCTGAAGAGCCGCCGCGCGCGCCTGGCGCCGGAGGATGTCGGCCTGCCGAATGGCACGCGGCGGCGCGCGCAAGGCCTGCGCCGCGAGGAGGTCGCGTCCTTGGCCGGCGTCGGGCTCACCTGGTACACCTGGTTCGAGCAGGGCCGCGACATCCGGGTGTCACCGGACTTTCTCGAAAACGTCTCGCGCGCGCTTCGGCTGACCGGCGCCGAGCGGCGGCATCTCTTCGTGCTGCTCAACCAGGACAGCGGCGCGCTTTCGGTGCCGGAACGCAAGGTCTCGCCGGCCTTGCAGCGGATGCTGGACGGCATGCCGAGCCGCCCCGCCTATATCCGCACCGCGCGCTGGGACGTGATCGCCTGGAACAAGGCGGCGAGCCGCCTGTTCAGCTTCCAGCGGCGCCGCGCGGAGGAACGCAACCTGGTGCGCCTGATGTTCATCGATCCGGAGTTTCGCGCCATGGTGCCGAACTGGCCGACGGCCGCGCCGATCATGCTGGCGAAGTTCCGCAGCGACTACGCGCGCTATCGCGGCGACCCGCTGGTGGACGCCCTGGTCAGGGAGATGCAGCAGCGCTCGCCGGAGTTCCGCCAGCTCTGGCGGCGGCACGACGTGATGAACAGCGGCGAAGGCATCAAGACGCTGCACATCAAGGGCAAGGCCCAGCTGTTCGAGCACACCAGCTTCTCGGTGAACGGCGAGCCCGACCTGAACCTGATCGTTTACGCACCGCTTGGCGTCAAAAAATCGGGTGGTTGAGCTTTATATGCGATGCGTATTATACTTCGCGTATGATCCGATCGTTTCGCGACAAGGACACGGCAGAGCTTTGGACCACCGGCGCGAATAGGCGCTTTAGTACGATCGGGCGCCCGGCAATGCGCAAGCTTTACATGCTTCATGTTGCGAAGACAGTTGGCGATTTGCGGGTTCCGCCGGCCAACCGCTTGGAAGCACTGAAGGGGAAGCTGGCGGGACGATACAGCATTCGCATCAACGACCAGTGGCGCCTCGTCTTCAAATGGGAAGGCGACGGGGCCGATGACGTCGAGATCACGGACTATCACTGAGAGGTCGCTATGAAACCGATCGTAATCCATCCGGGCGAGATTCTGCTCGAGGAGTTCATGAAGCCGCTGGAGCTCAACAGCAATGCGCTGGCTCTTGCCATCCGTGTTCCCGCCAATCGCGTTCTGGCCATCACCAAGGGCAAGCGCGCCGTCAGCGCGGATACCGCCTTGCGCCTGGCACGCTATTTTGGCACGACGCCGGACTTCTGGATCAACCTCCAGGGACTTCACGACCTGAAGAAGGCGGAGCTTGAAGCCGGGCGCCAGATCAAGCGCGAAGTCAGGCCACGCGCCGCCTGACATGACCATCACCACCGTCGCCCTCGATGCCGACGACACGCTTTGGCACAACGAGTCGATCTTCCACCTGACCCAAGACCAGTATGTCGGCTTGCTGAAGGACTATGGCGAACCGAACCACATGAAGGCGCGGCTGCAAGAGGTCGAGATCAAGAACCTCAACCTTTATGGCTATGGCGTCAAAAGCTTCACCCTCTCGATGATCGAGACCGCAATCGACCTGACGCGGGGCGCCGTGCCGGCGAAGACCATCGCCGCGATCCTGGATCTCGGCCGCGCCATGCTGGAGCATCCGGTCGAACCCTTGCCCGGCGTCGCCGAGACGCTCGCGACCCTGAAGGACGGCGGCTACAGGCTGATCATGGTGACCAAGGGCGATCTCATGAACCAGGAGCAGAAGCTGGCGCGCTCCGGCCTCGGTGATTGCTTCGCGGCGATCGAGATCGTCAGCGAGAAGGACGCCAACACCTATCGCCGCGTGGTCGCGCGCCAGGGCGTGCACGCGGACCAGACCGTGATGATCGGCAATTCGATGAAGTCCGACGTGCTGCCGGCGCTGGAAGCCGGGCTCTGGGGCATCCACATCCCCTATCACATCACCTGGGCCCATGAGCATGCCGAGCCGCCGGCCGATTCGCCGCGCTTCGCGAAGCTGGAGACGATCAGCGACGTGCCGGGTTGGTTGAAGCAGCAGCAATGACGCGCTGCGTAAAGTGGGCGGGAGCGTATGCTGAGAGACCAGGGGACGTGTGCTGGCATGGCTCAAACAGCTTCCCGAGGTGTGGTGGTACAGCGCCTTCGCCCCGGTGCCATGCGATCGCCGAAGCTTTCACTTGCTCCGATCAACGGGGATGAGCAGCGCGCTCCCTACGAGCGATGGCGCAGCGAATGGGAGAATGTTCCCTGCATTGCCCCATTCCTTTGGTCGAGAATTCACATCAATTTACTATGAATTCGATTGTAGGACGGACTTGCGGCGCGGCATAAGTGCATCCTGACTTGCAGGATCACAAAGGGGGAATCAGTGATGGTGCACCGCATCGCGCAGAAGACGGCAGCCATCCTGTTCGGGGTCGGGCTCGCGTTCGGCCTGACGGCATTGCCGGCTGCCGCGACCACATTGCTGGTCGACCAGGGTATGACCACCCTGGATTCCAACACCGGGCTCGAATGGCTCGACATCACGCTCACCCAGGGCCAGAGCTACAATGCGGTAGCCGCCGGGTATGGCGGCTACACGACCAGCGGCTGGCGTTTCGCGACCATCACCGATCTGTACCAGCTGTTCACCGATGCGGGCGGCGGCGGATCCTATCCCGTCGGTACGACGAGCTCGGGCAGCAACCCCGCCTTCGCGGCCGCGACCCTTCTTTCGCTGCGGCTGGGCACCCTTTACTTCGAAGCCGTGGGCGATACGCTCCAGTTCGGAGCCGACGGCTATCTGGCCGACGTCTTGACCCCCGGCAAGCATTTTACGGGAGCTTGGGATGTCATGGTGAAGACGGGCTCAGTCTATGGCGAGCTCTTTGCGATCAACCAGCGGGACAACTCTGTCGCCTCGCCCTACTACGGCTCGTTCCTGGTGAGAAACACCGTGGCAACCACCCCGGTGCCGCCGGCGTTGCTGCTGTTCCTCACCGCCCTCGGCGGCCTCGGCGTCGCCGCCTGGCGCCGCCGTACCGGCACCGCGACGGCCTGAGCACGGCCGCGGCGTCGGCGGGGCGCGCAGCCCGGTCCCGCGCCTCGCCAATCCCGACACGCCCCACATGACGGCGCTGGTCCGCAACCTCGCCAAGCTGACGGATGCGTTGGCATCAGCATGAGACTGGCGTTGACCTTCGAATAAGCCCATCCTTGGATAGGACCTCCCAGCAGGATGGGCTGATTCGGTTCTGAACGCTAAACCAGGAGGCGCGATATGGGCTGGATTCTCACCATCATCATCGGCGGTATTCTCGGCTGGCTTGCCAGCAAGGTGATGAGAACCGATGCGCAGCAAGGGATTCTCCTGAACATCGTGGTCGGAGTCGTCGGGGCCGCATTGGCTGGATTCTTCCTATCCCCGCTGCTCGGTATTCCGACGATCAACGCAGCCAACTTCTCGATCGGCGGCCTGCTCATTTCCTTCCTGGGCGCCATTATCCTGCTGGCTATCGTCAATTTGATCCGGCGCGGCCGCGCTCGCTAAGCCCTCTTACCTCACGAAACCGGCATTGAACCCATCACATGAATTGGCCGATGTCCGCTCGGCGCATAGCGGACATTATGGTGTACCCCAGTATTCCCTAGGGCTATCGCATATGCCCCTTCTCCCCTTGTGGGAGAAGGATACGCAGGCTTGGCGAGGCGCAAGCCGAGCCTAGCCGGAGTTGGATGAGGGGTGCGCGCCTGCGGTGCGCGCGCTCGTCAGAGCGCCATACCCGCGCGACGGATCGGGGCTCTCAGCGCTTCCGCGCTGCGCGCCCCCGCGGACGAATGTCCGCATGCGCGGACGGGGGGCGCGCACCCCCTCACCCAGCTCCGGCTAAGCTCGCTCGCGCTCGCTAAGCCTCCTCAACCCTCTCCCACGAGGGGAGAGGGGGAAATTCATATGCGATAGCCCTGCAGTATTTCCGAGGTTGTCACCGCAACCTCGCGTCGCCTCATGCACGGCGACCGGCGGGAGGACGGCGATCACCGCCCAACCCAATCACCGTCACAGATACGATCGTGATTGCAAAATCTAACGCCCCTCCCACATTATTATCCGTTCAACAATGGAAAGGAGGTGGTCAGATGTCTCATTGTCATAAGCCGCAGATGGCGGTTCTCATGAGCACGGCCTCCACAGTTGGGGTCGGGCTTCGCTGAGCTGCCGCCTCTAGGCAGGGCAATGGAAGGGCCTCCTCCGGGAGGCCCTTCGCTTTTGTCGAGCTCGATCTGGCGGCCCCCCAGCAATCGCAGCCAACTCCCGCGTCAAGTCGTGGCGGTTCCTCGCTTCGACGGCGATCTTGCAGTCACCAAGGTGCACTCGCGCGGCACCCACACTCCTCATAACCGATGAGCAGTAGCTGCCGACGAGAGGGGCGGGTCCTGGCGCTAAGCGGACGCCCGCTGATCACGACGAGGGTCGATATCGCCTTTATCGACTGAGCTTGGACAGAAGCTGCTTTCTCTCTGTCTCCAAAGTTTGGACCAACCGCCCAGCGAGTGCGTCGCCCTTTTGCTGATGCACGCGCTTCAGTCCTGTCAGCTGGTCCTCGACCTGGGCCAGACGCTCTCGTAGAGCCGCCTGAGGATCCGCCGCGGCAAGCGCTGCGTCCGCCTCTCGCTCCTGCCTCCGCGCTTCCTGTCGCGCTTTGCGCTCAGTCGCGCGCACGTCATTGGCGATGGCGCCGCGTACGACTTCCTGGATAGCCGATTGAAGTGGGTTGGTTTTCCGAGCCATAAATGCTGTTAGCGCAGCCTGGGGCGGCAGGTCTAGTCGAATATTTTAGATCCGCTGTCGGAGCAAAGCAGATGCCAGGCCAGATCGGACCGATCCCCGAGGCTTACGGCCGCGCGCTGATTTCAATGCCCGCCCTCGACCCAAGGCACCCCGGCGTCGCGAAACGCCTCTGCCAGGACCGGTTCGAGCTCCACCGCTTCCCAGCGGCGGAGCGGGTTGAAGTGCTCAAAGAGCTGGGGGAGCAGGCGGATCCCGAAGCGGTTCACGTGGCGGCTCGCCTTGTAGCCGGTCTTGTGCTGGTCGAACCGGATGTCGGGGTCGAGGGAGGTCTCACCGACATAGAGGCCCCAGCGCCCGGCGCCACGGCTGTCCCTCAAGAGGACGACGTAGAGCGCGTGATGGGCGCCCTTGGTGCCGGCGGTCGTCGCGCGCAAATGCAGCGCCGCACGCTGGGCCTTCGGCATCCAATCCGGCAGGTGGAGGGCATCGCGCATGGCATCGCAGAATAATGGGGATCGGCTGCCCGAGAATATGGCTATGAGGCCTGCCAGTTTAGGGAGCCGTCACGCCGTTCGCCTTGTAAATCGTCGTCATAGATTGGAAAATCGCCATCCGCGTTGCGGATCGGCGGATGGAAGAAGCAGGCATCGGCAACTATGAGACCTGAAGTGCCATCGCCAGATCACGTCCATGCCTGACGCGATCGCACCGGAACTGCGCCGCGCCGGCCCGGCCGATGCCGAGGCGATTGCCGCGCTGACCCGGGAAGCCTATGCGAAATGGGTCCCGATCATCGGTCGTGCGCCCAAGCCGATGACGGCGGATTACGACCTGGCCGTGCGCGCGCATCTGATCGACCTGCTCTACGCCGACGGCGTGCTCGCGGCGCTGATCGAGTGCATTCCCGCGGACGACCACCTGCTGATCGAGAACCTGGCGGTTGGGCCGGCGCATCAGGGCCGCGGGTTCGGCCGCCACATGCTCGCGCATGGCGAGGCGCTCGCGCGCGCGCTCGGATTCAACGAGGTTCGGCTCTACACCAACAAACTGTTCGCCGAGAACATCGCGTTCTACCAGAAGCACGGCTACCGGCTGGACGGCGAGACCCCGTTCAAGGATGGCTTCGTTGTCCATATGAGCCGACGGCTTTGAAGCCGCCGCGATTGAGTACGCTTTTCCGAGAATCCGCTGTACGCCGCTATCGCACTGGAAAAATCGATGACTGAGCCGACGAAGCCCCGTGACCCGGCCGAGGGCGGTCCCCTGCGGCTCTATACCATTCGACACGGCGAGACCGAATGGTCGCTGTCGGGCAGGCACACCGGTCGCACGGACCTTCCGTTGACCGCGCAAGGCGAGGACGAGGCGCGACAACTTGAACCTTACCTTCAGGGAATCCGGTTTTCCGCCGTGGTGACCAGCCCCCGCCGGCGCGCCCGAGAGACCTGCAGCTTGGCCGGCCTGGGATCCGGGGCCGCGATCGACCCGGATCTCTCGGAATGGGACTACGGCGACTATGAAGGACAGCGCTCCGTGGATATCCGCAAGGCCCGTCCGGATTGGAATATCTTTCGGGACGGCTGTCCCGGCGGCGAATCGCCGGAACAGATATCCGACCGCGCCGATCGTCTGATCGCCCGGCTTCGGTCGCTGCAAGGAAGCATCGCGCTGTTTTCGCACGGGCATTTCGGCCTCGTCCTGGCCGCACGATGGATCGGACTTCCCGTGGTTCAAGGGCAGCATTTCTCGCTCAGCACCGGGTCGCTGGGGGTCCTCTCCAACGACCCCCGTCATCCGGAGGTGCCGGTTCTCGCATTGTGGAACTTCACCCCGCGTCGGCACGCGATGCAGGGATAGTCCGCAGCCGGAATGCGTGGCAGCCCTTGGTGCAGCGGCCTCCGGGCACGTTGGCCGCGCGGGACGAGATGGCCGGGTCAAGCCCGGCCATGACGGGCCCTATTCGTTCGCAGCGTAGCTGACCCGCGTCAGATACAGCCCGTCCGGCGGTGCCGTGGGCCCGCCTTCGCTACGGTCCTTTGCCTCCAGTGCCGCAGCGAGATCGGCCTTCGACCACTTGCCCTCGCCCACCAGGCGGAGCGTGCCCACCATGTTGCGGACCTGGTGGTGCAGGAAGGAGCGGGATTCGGCGATCACCTGGATCTCCTCGCCGATGCGGTGCACGCTGAGGCGCTCGAGGGTCTTCACCGGGGATTTCGCCTGGCAGAGGGTGGCGCGGAAGGTGGTGAAATCGTGCTTGCCGACCAGCACCTGCGCGGCGTCGTGCATCGCGCCGGCGTCGAGCGGCGTGCCGATGCGCCAGGCGCGGCTGCGATCGACGGTGAGCGGCGCGCGGCGGTTGACGATGCGGTAGAGATAGGCGCGGCCGGTCGCCGAGAAGCGCGCATGGAAGTCCGGCGCCGCGACCTCGGCCGCCAGCACGGCGATCGGCGCCGGCTTCACGTGGAAATTGATGGCGTCGCGCAGCTTCTCGGCTTCGATCGCCTTCTCGACATCGACATGGGCGACCTGGGCCAGCGCATGCACGCCGGCATCGGTGCGGCCGGCCCCTTGCACCGGAACGGTCTCGCCGGTGATGCGGAACACCGCCTCCTCCAGCGCCTGCTGGATGCTCGCCCCGTTCTCCTGGCGCTGCCAGCCGACGAACGGGCCGCCGTCATATTCCAGGGTGAGCTTGAAGCGGGTCACGACAGGCGGTCGCCCTTCTTCAGCACCAGGCCGCGCAGCAGGGCCGCGGAGGGCATCGCCTTCTTGCCTTCGCGCTGGATCAGCGTCGGGCGCAGCGCATCCTCTCCGCAGAGCACGGTCAGGCGGTCGTCGAGAATGTCGCCGGGCTGATGCCCCGCGGCGTCATGCACCGGCTCGATCTCCGCCGCCAGCACCTTCAGCCGCTCGCCGCTCGGCAGCAGCGCCCAGGCGCCGGGCACCGGACTGAAGGCGCGGATCGCGCGCTCGAGATCGACCGCGGTCCGGTCCCAGTACAAGCGCGCTTCGCCGGAGCTGATCTTGGCGGCATAGGTTACGCCCTCATGGGGCTGTGGCCGCGGCGTGATGCGGCCATGGGCGTAGTCGTCCAGCGCCTCGACGATCGCCCGCGCGCCGATCAGCGCCAGGCGGTCGTGCAATTCGCCCGCGGTCTCCTTGCGCTCGATCTCGATCCGGTCCTCGAGCAGGACCGGGCCGGTATCGAGCCCCGCCTCCATGCGCATGATGCTGATGCCGGTGGTCTCGTCGCCGGCCAGGATCGCGCGCTGGATCGGCGCGGCACCGCGCCAGCGCGGCAGCAGCGAGGCGTGGATGTTGAGGCAGCCCAGGCGCGGCGCATCGAGGATCGCCTGCGGCAGGATCAGGCCGAAGGCGGCGACCACCGCGGCATCGGCCTTATAGGCCGCGAACTCGGCCTGCACGTCCGGCGTCTTCAGATGCTCCGGCGTGTGCACCCGGTAGTCGTATTCCTCGGCCAGCAGCTGCACCGGCGACTTGCGCAGGGAATGGCCGCGCCCGGCCGGACGCGGCGGCTGGGAATAGACCGCGACGATGTCATGGCCGGCTTCCACCAGCGCCTTCAGGGCGTGGGCCGCGAAATCCGGCGTGCCCATGAAGATCAGTTTGAGCGGAGTCATGAATGGACCTGGATGCTCAGGCCGAGACGGGCGCGGACTTCTTCGCCTTCAGGAGCTTGCGCAGGATGATGTTGCGCTTCAACGCGGTGAGATGATCGACGAACAGGATGCCCTCGAGATGATCCATCTCGTGCTGAATGCAGGTCGCGAGCAGACCGTCGGCCTCCAGCTCGCGGATCTCGTTCTCATGGTCGATGTAGCGGACCTTGATCGCGGCCGGACGGGTGACGTCGGCGTAATGCTCCGGGAGACTGAGGCAGCCCTCGTTGTAGACCGCGTCTTCGTCGGAGACCCAGATCAGCTCCGGATTGGCCATGCGCAACGGCTGCGGCTTCTCGTCCTCGCGCGCAAGGTCGATCACGATCACCCGCTGCAGCACGCCGACCTGCGGCGCGGCGAGCCCGATGCCCGGCGCCTTGTACATGGTCTCCAGCATGTCATCCATCAGGCGGCGCGTCTCGGCATCGACCTTGGCGACCGGCTCGGCGATCCGTTTCAACCGCGGATCAGGTGCAACGATGATGGGCAGAACGGCCATTGCTTTCGTACTCGGTTTGTACTTTATTCTGACGTACTCGTTTCGTACCTTTACCTATGGATTTCCCGGGCTATCGTCAAGCAACCGGCGCATCGAGTCGGGGGAAGGACAGCCATGTCTGAAATGCCGATCATCCTCTCCGCCCTGGCCCTGTTGGGGGTCCTGGCGATCCTCATTCTCCAGCTCCGGCCCAAGGAAGTCGTGCGGCCCGACCCGCGGCTCGACGCCCTGTCCGGCCAGCTGCAGCAACTGGCGGCCCATCAGGCCGGCAGCCAGGAGGCCATGGACCGGCGCCTGAGCGAGCTCGGGAATCGCGTGGCGGACCGGCTGCAGATGTCCGCGACCGAGGCCGGCAAGTCGCTGACCGAGCTGAAGGAGCGGCTGGCGGTGATCGACGCCGCGCAGAAGAACATCGCCGAGCTCTCCGGCCAGATGGTCGGGCTGCAGGACATCCTCTCCAACAAGCAGTCGCGCGGCGCCTTCGGCGAGATCCAGCTGGCCGACCTGGTGCGCGACGTGATGCCGGCCGCCAATTACGAGTTCCAGGCCGCGGTCGGCAACGGGCGGCGGGTCGATTGCCTGCTGAAGCTGCCGAACCCGCCGGGCTCGATCGGCATCGACGCGAAATTTCCGCTGGAGGCCTATCGGTCCCTGCGCGAGGCCAAGGACGACATCGCGACCAAGCTCGCCCAGCGCGAGTTCACCACCGCGATCCGCACCCATGTGAAGGCGATCGCCGAGAAGTACATCGTGCCCGGCGTCACCGCGGATTCCGCGCTGATGTTCCTGCCCTCGGAAGCGGTCTATGCCGAGCTGCACAGCAACTTCCCCAACCTGGTGGACGAGGCCTGCCGGGCCAAGGTCTGGATCGTCTCCCCGACCACGATGATGGCGACCCTGACCACGATCCGCGCGGTCCTGCGCGACGTCAGCATGCGCGAGCAGGCCCATGTGATCCAGGCCAAGGTCCGCGAGCTCCTAAAGGATATCGAGCGGCTGGACGAGCGGGTCGACAAGCTGCAGACCCATTTCGGCCAGGTGAACGAGGACGTGCGGCAGATCCGCATCTCCACCGACAAGGTCACCAAGCGCGCCGAGCAGATCGAATCCGTCGAGCTGGAAGACGAGAGGGTGACCCAGCTGCCGCTGCCGGAGCGGATTCCGGGGTAAGGCTTTCATCGGATTCGAATGCGCTCTAACATGCGCGCATGCCCGCGCTGACCGAAGCACAGAAAGAATTCTTCTGGACCCACGGCTACCTGATGGCGCCGGATGCCGTCACGCCGGCCGAGCTCGCCGCCCTGCGGCATGATTTCAACGACTGGGTCGAGGAGAGCCGCGGCAAGACGCAGAATTACGGCGTGATGATCGATGGGCGACCGCGCTTCGATCTCGAGCCCGGCCACAGCGCCAGCCAGCCGGCGCTCCGCCGGATCAATTCGCCGGTCGAGGTCTCGCAGGCCTTTCATGACGTGATGGCCGACAGCCGGATGACGGATTACGTCGCCGACCTGATCGGGCCGAACGTCAAGTTCCACCACAGCAAGGTCAACTCCAAGCTGCCCGGCGCCGCGACCAAGGTGAAGTGGCACCAGGACTTCCCGTTCACGCCGCACAGCAACGACGACCTGGTGACCGCCCTGCTGCTGCTCGACGACATGACCGAGGAAAACGGCGCGCTGGAGGTGCTGGCCGGATCGCATCGCGGCGATCTGCATTCGCTCTGGCATAACGGCGTCTTCACCGGATCGATCGAGGAGCGCGTCGCCGACGACATGCAGCGCCGTGCGGCGCTCTGCCTGGGATCGGCGGGCAGCGTCTGCCTGATGCACACGCGGCTCGCCCATGGCTCGAAGCCCAATCTCTCGAAGCTGTCACGCACGCTGTTCATCTGCGTCTATTCGGCGGAGGACGCGGTGCCGCTGGTGCCGAACCCGGTGCCGAGCGCGCTCGAGGGGCTGGTGGTGCGCGGCGCGCGGACCGGCCGCGTGCGCTCCAAGGATTTTGCGCTGCAATTGCCGCAAAAGCCGGCGCAAGCCTCGTTCTTCGCGCAGCAGGCCGCGACCTACGACGGTTAACGCACGCCGTCGCGCGACAAATCGCCGAACCTGCGCGGGCGCGTGACCGGTTTCGCTTGAACCCCCACCCGGGTCCATTACATTAGCTTACGACATCGGGTCGCAAAATGCG
The DNA here is from genome assembly GCA_030715195.1 of Dongia sedimenti. Taxonomy (GTDB): domain Bacteria; phylum Pseudomonadota; class Alphaproteobacteria; order Dongiales; family Dongiaceae; genus Dongia; species Dongia sedimenti. The sequence goes on along the minus strand of JAUYVI010000007.1, from coordinate 320,044 downwards.
GCCGGGTTTCAACTGTCGGGGAAGCACATGATCAGTATCGTCGGCGTGTTCGCCATCGTCATTGTGGTGGTGGCGATTCTGCTCGTCTTCATGGGCGTCAAATCCGTGCCGCAAGGGCGCGAATGGACGGTCGAGCGGTTCGGCCGCTACACCAAGACGCTCCGCCCCGGCCTCAACCTGCTGGTGCCGTTCGTCGATCGCGTCGGCGCCAAGGTCAACATGATGGAGCAGGTGCTCGACGTGCCGACCCAGGAGGTCATCACCAAGGACAACGCCATGGTGAGCGTGGACGGCGTGGTGTTCTACCAGGTGCTGGACGCGGCGAAGTCGGCCTATGAGGTCAACAACCTCGAGATCGCGATTCTCAACCTCACCATGACCAACATCCGCACCGTGATGGGCTCGATGGATCTCGACGAGCTCCTGTCCCAGCGCGACAAGATCAACCATCAGCTCCTGCATGTGGTCGATGACGCGACCTCGCCCTGGGGCATCAAGGTGACCCGCATCGAGATCAAGGACATCGCGCCGCCGAAGGAGCTGGTGGACAGCATGGCGCGGCAGATGAAGGCCGAGCGCGAGAAGCGCGCCAACATCCTGGAAGCCGAGGGCTTTCGCCAGGCCGCGATCCTGAAGGCCGAAGGCGAGAAGCAATCGGCGATCCTCTCGGCCGAGGGCCAAAGGGAAGCCGCGTTCCGCGCCGCCGAGGCCCGCGAGCGCGAGGCCGAGGCGGAAGCCAAGGCGACCACCATGGTCTCCGACGCCATCGCCAAGGGCGACGTGCAGGCGATCAACTACTTCCTCGGCGTCAAGTACGTGGAGGCCCTGCAGGCGCTGTCGACCGCGCCGAACCAGAAAGTCATCTTGATGCCGCTGGAGGCCTCCAATGTGATCGGCGCGCTGGGCGGCATCGCCGAGCTGGCGAAGTCGGCGCTCGGCCAGCAGCAGAGCGGACAACCGCGCGGCGGCCCCGGCGGCCCGTTCAACCGGCCGCAGGGCTGAACGCTGCATTCAGATAGGTGGAGTCCATGACCGGATTCTTCGACCAACTCCAGTTCTGGCATTGGCTGATCCTGGCGCTGCTGTTCGCCGGCATCGAGATGCTGAGCCCCGGCTTCTTCTTCATCTGGCTGGGCGGCGCGGCGCTGCTGCTCGGCCTGATCACGCTGGTGATCTCATCGATGGGCTGGGAAGTGCAGCTGATCCTGTTCGCGCTGTTCGCCGCGGCCTCGGTGATGGCCTGGTACAAGTTCGGCCGCAAGCTGCCCGGCGAGACCGACGACGCGACCTTGAACCGCCGCGGCGATTCCCTGGTCGGGCGCACCGGCGCGCTGGTCGAGCCGATCGTGAACGGCCGCGGCCGGGTGAAGATCGACGATTCGGTCTGGAGCGCCGAAGGCGAGGACGCGCCGGTCGGCGCCAAGATCCTGGTCACCGGCGTCCGCGGCGCCGTGCTGACGGTGGAGCGTAGACTCTAGTTTCACATCAGATGCTTGAGCTTGTCCGGATTGCGGACGATGTGCACCGCGGTGATGCGGTCGCCGTCGAACTCGAAATGGCTGGCCTGCAGCACGCGCTCGCCAAGCGTGACCACGTAACCCAGCGAGCCGTTGACGATGCGGGGCTCGATCCGGGCGCCTTCGGGCTGCTTGTCGCGCACGCCGATGAAGAAGCGGGCGATCTTCTCGGCGCCGAAGATCGGGTTGAGCGTCGCCGCGGCCTTGCCGCCGCCATCGGAATAAAGCGTGGCGTCGCTGCTGAACGAGGCGGCGAGGCCGGCGACGTCGCCGCTGGCGACCGCGCGCTTGAACCCTTCCATCACCTTCTCCTGCTCGGCGCGTGACGGCGTGAAGCGCGGCTTGCCGGCCTTGACCCGCTCCTTCGCGCGGTGCACCAGCTGGCGGCAGGCGGCCTCGGTCTTACCGAGGATGCGGGCGACGTCGGGATAGTCGGTCTCGAACACCTCGTGCAGCAGGAAGGCCGCGCGCTCGTCCGGCGACAGGCGCTCCAGCAGCATCAGCAGCGCCATGGACAGTGTCTCGGCCAGCTCCAGCCGATCGACCGGCTCGACCGCCGGTTCCTCGACCACCGGCTCGGGCAGCCACATGCCGACATAAGATTCCCGCTGCGCCTTGGCGGCGCGCAGGCGGTCGATGCAATGGCGGGTCAGCGTGGTGATCAGCCAGGCCTTGGGCTCGCGGATCTCGGACAGTTGCTGGGCCTGGTCCTGGCGGTGCCAGCGCAGGAAGGTCTCCTGCACCGCATCCTCCGCCTCGGCCATGGAGCCGAGCATGCGATAGGCGATCGCCTGGAGGACGGAGCGGTGGACGTGGACGGAATCGGTGTCGGCCATGGCGGCGGTTCCCGGAGGGTTTCGTCCTTCAAGGACGAATCAGCCGTCTCCGTTGTGACAGGTCAATAGTTCCATTCGAAATTGACGCCGGCCTTGGAATCGGCGCCGACATCGGTCTCGACCTTGATGTTGGGGGTGAGCTCGATCTCGACCGTGGCGGCGCTGGTCCCGGGTGTCGCGCCCTGCTTCGCGCCCACGAACACGCCGCGACTGACATAGCGGCCGGCGCTGAGGCTGGGCGCCGAGGTGGCGCCGCCCTCCCCCGCCTCCACGTCCAGCCGGTCGAGGCCGAGCGCCTTGCGCAGCTTGTCGAGGACGCCGGGTCCGGATTGGAGACCGGTCAGCTGTGCCATGGCCTGGGCGAGTTGCACCGCCTCGAACGGAGACAGCGCGCCGCTCGCCTTGCCGAACAGCAGCCGGGCCAGGATCTCGTCCTGCGGCAGCGGCGGCGTGGAGCTGAGCGCGATCACCGGCTTGGCCGCGCTGCCGGTCACCGTCACGGTGACGTCGGCGTCGGTCAGCTTGGTGCTGGCGGCGAAATCCAGCACGGGATCGATGCGCTCGCCGCCACTGAAGGTTACGGTGCCCTTGTTGAAATCGAGGCGCCGGCTCAGCAGGTCGAAGTCGCCGCGCCGGAGCTTCAGCGCGCCGGTGATGATCGGCGCGTCCGCCGTGCCGGCGATCTTCAGCGCGCCGCCCATCTCCGCGTCCAGGCCCCGCCCGCGCACGAAGACCTGCTCCGGCGCATCGACCGCGAGATCGAGGGCGATCTTGATCGTCTTGGGCGGCGGCGCCTCGGCCACGGCATCGACCGCGGCCTGGCGCGCCGGCGGCAGGTTGATCTCCTTGACCGCGATCTCCTCGACATCGACCGGCAGGCTGTCGGGGATGCGGATCTCCGCCTTGACGATCTTCACCTTGCCGGTCAGCGCGAGGTCGCTGGTCATGGTGCCCTTGATCTGCAGGGTGCCGTCGGTCACCGCCGTGCCGATCGGCGCGTTGATCATCCGCGCCTTGTCCATCTTGATGGAGATCGTCACCGGCATGGCATCGGCGAAGTCGAGATCCCCCTCGCCGCTCAAAGTGCCGCCGCCCGGCGTCCGCGCGCTGAGCGAGACCAGGCGCAGCTTGCTGCCATTGCCCTCCAGCACGGCGGTCAGCTGTTGCAGGCGTGTGCCGTAACGCTGGTTCTCGTAGCGGCCGTCGCTGATCGCAAGCTTGCCGGCGAGGACCGGTCGCGCCACTGCGCCGGTCGCGGAGAGATCGACGGCGGCGCGGCCGGCCACATGATCGGCACCGCCGGGAATGAAAGCATTCGCCAAGCCGAGATCGATCTCGCCTTTGGCCGAGGCGGTCAGCGAGGCTGCAGGATCGAAGACCGGAAATCCGGTGCCGGGCGCCGCGGCCATCGGCAGCGCGGCCGCGAAATCCAAGCCGCTGCTCTTGCCCATCGTGGCGCGGCCGTTTGCCGTCAGCTGCCCCGCCGTCCAGTTGCCGGTGAGGTCGAGATCGACGAGTTGCTCGGAAGCGCCGGACACACCCAAGCCTTTGCCCTGGAGCGCAAGTTGAGCCTGCGGCGCGCTCTTCGGCCCGTCGAGCCGCAGCGTTCCATTGAGCGTACCGAGCAGATGCAGATCGGGCGCCGCCGCCGCCGCCAGTGACGCCGGAAGCTGTTTCAAGGTCAGGACCAGCCGGTTGCCGTCGGTGCCGAGCTCGGCGTCCAGCGCGGCGGTGCCGCCGCCGCTCGCGATCACCAGTTTCGCGACGCGCGTGGATGATTCGCCGAGCGTGATCTCGGCCGGTTGCTGCAGGTTTGCCCGCAGCCGGTTGACGGTGAGGTCGAGCCGGGCGAGCGCGATCCGCGTCTCAGCGCCCCCCGCCTTCAGATTGAGCTGCGTCAGCAGCGCAAGATCCGGGCCCCTGGCGTCGGCGGTCACGGCAAGATCGCTGAGCCGCCCGTTCGCCTTGGCGTTCAGAGTCTCGATCGATCGGCCCACAGCATCGATGCCGGTGGCCGCGAGCGTCGCGTCGAGTTGCGGGTCCTTGCCGAATGCGTCCGCGGCCGAGGCGTTCGCTTGTGCTTGCGCGATGCGCACGCCGGAACCCACGAGAGTGTCCGCGGTGACATCCAGTGTGACATCCTGCTTTCCACTACGCGGGCGCAGCGCGACCTTGCCTTTGGCGCTGCCGCCGAGATCGGTGCCGATCAGGGGTGCAAGCTCGGCCAGGTTCGGGCTCGTGAAATCGAAAACGCCGTCGAGCAGGCCGCCCGCCACGTCGATCTTGCCGGTGGCGCCGGCCGCGCCGAGCCGGGCGGAGATGTCGGTGGCGGAGATCTTTTCGCTGGCCGGATCGTAGCCGGCATTGCCGCGCAGCGCCGCGGCCAGCGCGTTGACCTGCGCCCTGGCGTCGATCGAGGCATTCGGCGCCGTAACCAGGGCGGTCGCATCGACCGCCGCTTGAAGGCGCGCGATCGTGACGCGGTCGAAGGTCAGGCGCTCGCTGCCGATTTGCAGCTTGGCGGCAGGGTCGGCGGCGTTCCCGGTGATGACGGCGGACAGAGATATTGCGCCTTTCGCGTTCGGCAAGACGCGGCCGAGGTCGGCCAGCCTGGCATCGGCCTTGAGGTCGAGCATCTGGTCCGCGGTCATCGTGCCGCCTGCGGTCAGAGCCAGGCCGGCGCCGGTGAGGTTCGCTTCATTCACGGTGAGAAGGCCGGTCGGATCTCGATGGAGTTTCAGCGACAGCTTGGGCGTGGCGCCGATCAACCGATCCGCTTCCGCGATGCCGGTCGCCAGATCGGATGCCGAAACATCGAGCTGTGCCGATAGAGCTTCCTTGGTCCGATTGACGTCCAGATCGACATTCAGCTTGCCGCCACCGTGCAAGCCGGCGAGATCCAGGATCGGCGCGAGATCGCCGACCGCAAGCTTGCCTTTTACCTGCGCGGTATCAACACCCCAGCCGGTCGCGGCGCCCGCGGCATCCAGGCCGATGGTGCCGGCCCGAAGCTGGAGATGATCGGCGGTGATCGCGCCGCTCTGGTCCAGTGCACCCGCGAAGTCGATGGTGGCGCCTTCGGCCAGCATGGCTTGCAGCTTCGGATCGGCGACGGTGATCGCATCGGCGGCGATCGAGACCGTCACGGCATCGGCCCGCAGCTTTTCGGTGTCGAGCGTGGCGGCGAGGCTGACCTGGCCGTCGCCGATCCGATATTCCGCGTAGGCCAGGTTGGTGAGACGGCTCTCGGCGGTCAGTTTCGGCTGGGCGATCGGCCCGGCGAGGTGAAGCTGCGCGGTGGCGGCATCCCAGCGGAGTTCCGGCGGCAGCAAGGCGGCGAAGGGCGCCGAATCCGCGAGACGAACGTCCAGTGTGAGATCGAGCGCCCGATCCGGTGCGATCGAGCCTTGTGCCGAAACCGTGCCGGCGCGCGTCTCGATCTTGAGATGGTCGATGCGGATCGGCTGATCGCGTGCGGCGATGTGGACCTGGCCGTCCGCCGCGACCCCGCCCTCGACCGGCGCGGCGAGGTCGGCCGGCAGCATCGGCGCATCGCGAAGCCGCGCGTTGAAGGCGATGGTGCGGTCCTCGGCCGGACCCTTGCTGGTCGCGGTGAGGTCGAGCAGCGGCTGCCCGTCCGTGGTCGCCTGGCCCGCGGCCTGCCAGTTGGCGAGCGGTCCGTTGCCGGAGAGCGAGAGCGCGAATTTCGGCGTGCCCGGAAGGCCAATCAGCCTGGTCAGCAAACCACCCTGCGGCTCCTCGGCCTGGATATCGAGCGTGAGACTGTCGGCCGCGGGGCGGTAGTCGAGCGTGAGACCGATCCGGTCCAGATCCCGGTCGATCCGGCTGAGGGTGAGCTTGGCCTGCAAGCCGTCGGCGGGATCGCCCAGTTTCGCCTGGGCCTCGATCGCAAAGACGGCGGGCTCGCCGAGGAACTCGGGTCCGAGTTCCAGGCGTTCGACCTTGAGGCGCTGGAGATCGACATCGACCGGGAGGCGCGGCAGTTCGAGCTTGGTCGGTTCGGTGCTCGGCGGCGATGGCGGCGAGATCGGGGAACGCAGCACGGCAATGCGATCGGCGGCAAGGTTCGTGATCGAAGCCGTACCGCCCAGCAAAGCCGAGGGTGACCAGTCCAGCGACAGGCGATCGGCTTCGAGCCACACACCCCCGGCATCCGAGAGCTTGGCGCCGACCAGGGTCATGTCGAAGGGCACGAAACCTTCCAGCGCTTGCGCCTGCAGGTGCGCCGGCGGATCGGAAAGTTGGTCTTCGATCAGTGCGAGAATCTGCCGGCGGCCGAAATCGGTCTGCATCAGGCCAAAGGCGATCAGCACCAGCAGCACGAGGCCGACGAGAATGCCAAGTGCGATTTTCCAAGCGCGGGACATCAGAAGGCCTGCCCGATGCTGACATAGAAGGCGATCGGGTCGTCGTCGTGGCGCGGGTTGAGCGGTACGGCGAGGTCGGCGCGGATCGGGCCAAAGCCGGTGTAGTAACGGAAGCCGAGGCCGGCGGCATACCGGATCGGCTCGTCGAAGTTCGGCGTCGCGTCGCGCGAGACCGTGCCGGCATCGAAGAACGGCACGATGCCGAAATCCTCGAGGAAGCGGTAGCGCAGCTCGACGCTGCCGGTGATGGCGCTGCGGCCGCCGATCTTGTCGCCGTCGGCGCTCTCCGGGCTGATCGAGCGGAATTCGTAGCCGCGCACCGAGCCGCCGCCGCCGGCATAGAGTCGACGGTCGGCCGGCAGGTCCTCGAGCCGGCTGCCGAACACACTGGAGACGCCGAGCCGCCCCGCCAGCACGAGATCGCCTTTGCCGGAGAGATTGAGATAGCCGGAGGCGCTGCTGTTCAGCGCGTAGACGTCCTCGCTCGAGCCCAGCCAGGTCGGCAGCGCCTCGCCGCCGAGGAAGAGCCGCACGCCCTTGGTCGGATTGAGCAGGTCGTCGCTGGTGTCATAGGCGATCGACCCGGTCGGGCCGTTCAGGAAAAAATTGTTGGTGCCGGTGTCATCCTTGATGCGCGCGCCTTCGATCTCCCAGCCATAGGCCACCTTCACGGTCTTGGTGAGCGTGCGCTCGAGGCCGATCGTGGCGGTGGCGCCCTTCTTGTCGAAGGTGTCCGGATCGTGCTCGTCGCTGACGACCAGGCCGCTGACCAGGTCCTGCCGGCGCTCAAGAAAGTCCGGTTTGCGGAAATTGCCCGAGAGCTGGTAGTCGGTCTGGCCAAGCCCGTCCTGCTCCGCGCCGGACACGGTCGCGTCCACCCGCAGTCGCTCGCCGTTGCCGAACAGGTTGCGGTGGCCCCAGTAGGCGGTGGCGCCGGTGCCGTCATTGGTCGAATAGCTGGCGCCGAAGCCGACGAAATGCTGTTCGCGCTCAGTGATATCGACCCGCACCGGCAGCGTGCCGTCGGCATCGAGCGCGGTCGCCGGCGTCACCTTGACCGCGCTGAAGATGTCGAGCGATTGCAGGTCGCCGCGCAGGCTTTCCAGCGCGGCTGGGCTGTACTTCGTGTTCGGCGGAAAGGTGGTCCGCTTGGCGATGAAATCCGGATTGGTATGGTCGAGGCCGTGCACCTCGACCTTGCCGAGGGTGGCCGGCGGGCCGGGCGTCACCTCGAAGGCGATGTCGAGCGTGTGCGCCGCGTGATCGACCACGGCCGGCTTCAGGTCGACGGCGGCGAAGGGATGGCCCTCCCCCATCACCTGATCCAGCAGCAGCCGGCGCTCGGCGATGATCGCGGCGGCGCGGGCGGCGCTGCCGGGCTTCAGCCGCGACTTCAGATCGCCATAGCCGGTGACCTCGATCTTGCGCAGCTTGTAGAGCGGGCCGGGCTCGATCCGGATCGCGACCGGCACCTTCTTCTCGGTCGAGTCCTGATAGTCGCCCGGCGCCGCCTGTGGCTCGACCTTGTGCCCGTCGACGATGATGGTGACCGTGCCGTCGTAGTAGCCCGAGGACCGCAAGGCCTTCTCGAGGCGCTGCAGGTCCTCCTGGGCGCGGCGGTGGAGCGCGGTCACGTCCTCCGGCGGCTTCTTCTCCAGCTCGATCAGGGTCGAGCTCGACTGCAAGGCGGCGCTCAGGGTCGAATCCTCGACCTTGGTCATCTCGACCTTGTAATCGGCGGCCCTGGAGTCCGCGGCGCGCGCCGCCCCCGCATCGGCCGACGCGGCAAGGAACAGCGCCAGCAGGGCCATCGCGATCCGTCGCCTTTCGATCATGCCCCCGTCTGGTCCCTGGAATGCCGCCCGTGTCCGGTGATCAACACGCGAGCCCGCAACCGGGTTCGCCGACATAAATATATGTGATCGGGCCCAGGGATCAGGCCCTGAGGCCGGCGACCAACTGCCTCACCTGGGCGCGCAGGCGGCGCTTCTTCGCGGCGTCGAGGAAGCGGCGGGTGGCGCCCGAACCGGTGCGCCACTCGACGATCCAGTTGAAGAAGGTGGAGAAGTCGAGCGCGCCGAGCAGCTCGGCCGCGCTTTCGATATCCGCGTCGGCGGCGACCGACCCGCGCTCCTGCAGCACCTTCAGGAGCCGCTTGAACTGGTCGACCCGCATCAGCGCCGCGCCGGTCCAGGCCTCGGTCACCCCGGCGGGGCTCTGCAAGGCGGCCAGGAACAGCGCCTCCCAGGCGCCGCGGTCGACGAACGGAACCTCGGTCTCGAAGTCGGTCTCGATCAGCTTGCAGATCGCGGCGACCGGATCCTTCGGCGGTGCCGCGATCACCTTGTCGGTCGCCTGCTGCACCAGGTCGCGGTCGGCCTTGTAGATCGCGACGCAGATCTCGCCCTTGGTCTTGAAGTAGTTGTAGGCGGTGGCGACCGAGAGCTCCGCCGCCGCCGCGATATCCTCCATCGAGGTCCTGGCGAAACCCTGTTCCTTGAACAGCTTGGCGGAAGCGGCCAGCAAGGCCTGGCGGCGCGATTCCTTTTGTTTCTCTCGAAGTCCGCTCAGCTTGCGCCTCCAGAATCCAGATTGACTATAATATTAGAGTACCTATAAGATTTAGGCCAGACACAAACACGGGAGCATGGGCGATGACCGGCGCGAAGGTTTGGGCGGCCGATCTTGGGCAAGTCGATCCGCAGGACATCTGGCGGAAGGACCGCGACCACTTCGTCCATCCCTGGACCCATTTCGACTCCTTCAAGCAGGACGGCTCGCTGGTCATGGACCGGGCCGAGGGCGCCTATGTCACCGATATCTCGGGCAAGCGCTATCTCGACGGGATCGGCGGCCTGTGGTGCGTCAATGCGGGCTACGGGCGGAAGGAGATCGTCGAGGCGATCGCCGCGCAGGCGATGCGGATGCCGTTCTACAATCCCTTCGTCGACACCACCAACGTGCCGGCCGCGGAACTCTCCGCCAAGCTGGCGAGCCTCGCCCCCGGCGACCTCAACAAGGTCTTCTATACTTGCGGCGGCTCGACCGCGAACGACACGGCGGTGCGCATCGCGCATTACTATCACGCGCGGCGCGGCAAGAAGTCGAAGATGCATGTCATCAGCCGGATCGACGCCTATCACGGCAGCACCTACCTCACCGGTTCGATCACCGGGCGGCCCGGCGATCGCAGCCCCTACCTTAACTTCCTCGACGGGTGGATTCACCACGTTTCCTCGCCGAACTTCTACCGCTCGGAGAAGGCCCGCCAGGAGGATATGAGCGAAGCGGAGTTCTGCGACCATCTGGTGCAGGAGCTCGAGGACAAGATCCTGGAGATCGGCGCCGACAACGTCGCCTGCTTCTTCGCCGAGCCGATCATGGGTGCCGGCGGCGTGATCGTGCCGCCCCCGGGCTATCACGCGCGGACCCTCGAAGTCTGCAAGCGGCATGACGTGCTCTACATCTCCGACGAGGTGGTGACGGCGTTCGGGCGGCTCGGGCATTTCTTCGCGTCCAAGGACGTGTTCGGGATCGAGCCGGACATGATCGTGACCGCGAAGGGCCTGACCTCCGGCTATCAGCCGCTCGGCGCCTGCATCTTCTCCGACCGGATCTACGACGCGATGAGCGCCCCCGATCCCGACGGCTGGTTCACCAATGGCTATACCTATTCGGGACATCCGGTGGCCTGCGCCGCGGCCCTCGCCAACATCGCGCTGATGGAGCGGGACGATATCTGCGGCCATGTGCGGAAGATGGGCCCCTATCTCGAGAAGAAGCTGAACGAGCTCCTCGATCTGCCGATCGTCGGCCAGGTGCGCGGCAAGCATTTCATGATGTGCGTCGAGAACGTCGCCGACAAGGCGACGCGCGAGCACCTGCCCGACGCGGCCAATATCGGCAAGCGGATCTCCGATCATTGCGAGCGGCTCGGCCTGATCGTGCGGCCGCTAGGTGCCTTGAACGTGATCTCGCCGCCGCTCACCCTGACCGAGCCGCAGATCGACGAGTTGGTCGGTATCTTGCGCAAGGGCATCGAGGCCGCCATGCAGGACCTGAGACAAGAAGGCCTGCTGAAGGCTTAGGCTTTCTTGGCGACCTTCTTCGGCTTCTTGGCTTTGGACGTGTTCAGGGCCACGGCGGCGCGGATCAGCGCCTTCAGCGCGCTCTCGTTGATCTTCTCGGCCTCGCGGAAGTCGATGGCGCGCCGGGTGTTGCCCTCGAGGCTGGAATTGAACAAGCCCTTGGGATCGGCCAGCGACGCGCCCTTGGCGAAGGTCATCTTCACGACCGCCTTGTAGGTCTCGCCGGTGCAGAGGATGCCGTCATGCTCCCAGACCGGGACGCCGCGCCACTTCCATGCCTCGACCACTTCCGGGTCAGCTTCTTTCACCAGGGCGCGGAGCCTTGCGAGCATCTGGCCGCGCCAGTCGCCGAGCTCCTTGATCCGCGCATCGATCTGTTGAGAGGGTGACTTGTCCACACGCTTCGCCATGTCCGGCCCCTGCTCGGTTGAACGACGTCAACTGCTCCAATTCAGGACGGACGTGTCAAGATTCTTCCGCGCCATTGAGCGCGCGGCGCGCGAGATCCAGCGCGAAACCGGCGCGGGCCATCGCCATCAGATCCTTGCGGCGGCGTTCCGGCGTTTCGTCGCGCGTCGCGCGAAAAGCGCCGAGGCGGCGGCGCTTCGCGTAAGCCAGAGCGGCCGCGAATTCCGCATCGGGCAGCTCCTCTTCCATGCCGGCCAGCGCCTCGGCGGTCGTCGCCCGCCCGACTCCCGCGGCGGCGAGCTTGGCCGAAATCTGCCGGCGCGAGCCGCCGCGGCGGTTGAGGCTGCGGACTCTTGCCTCGGCGAAGCTCGCGTCGTTGAGCAGTCCGGTGCGGGTCAGCATGGCGATGACGCGCTCGAGCTCCTCCAGCAACGGCTGCGGGTCGAGCTCGTGGGCCTTGGCCGAACGTCCGATGCGGCGGGTGATCACCTGGCGCAGCCGTGTGGTCGAGGCGGCATAGCGGCCGAGATAGTGGAGCGCGGCATCCTTGAGGTCGGTGGGTTTGAGCTTGCGAATCCGCTTGGCCATTTTCGATCTCTACGGCGTCAGCGCCGGCCTTGCAACTTCAGGGCCCGCCGTCGATAGTCCCGGCCGGGGCGGCAGGCAGGCGGAATTCCTTGGACGACCAGCGGATATTACCGGCAACAGAGGGCGCGGAATCGGGCGATTCGCCGCGCATCAGCCTGCGCGGCCTCGTCGCGGTGATCGCCAGCGTCGGCGTGGTGGCGCTGATCTACAGCCTGGTCGGGCCGCTGCTGGCGGTGAACCTGGAGAAGCGCGGCGCAAGCTCGATCGTGAACGGCGCGCTGGCCGCGATGCCGCCGATCGCCGTCCTGCTCTGCGGCGTCTTCGTGCCCCAGGTGGTGCGCCGGTTCGGCGCGATCGCCAGCATCGTCGGCGGAACGGTGGTTTCCGTGGTCGCACTGATCGTCTTCCCGCTGCTCGACCACCTGTCGGTCTGGTTCGTCCTGCGCTTCATCATGGGCGTGTCGATCGGCCTGATCTGGATCGTCAGCGAGACCTGGGTCAATGCGCTGGCCCCCGATCATGCCCGCGGCAAGATCATCGGCATCTATGTGACGGTGCTGAGCGCCGGATCGGCCTGCGGGCCGCTGCTGATCGGCGCCATGGGGGTCGAGGGCATCCTGCCTTTCTTCGTCAGCGCCGCGATCCTGGCCTTGGCCCTGGTACCGATCCCGATCGCGGCCGCGGGCGGCAATGTGCCGACCTTCCATCACGCCGAGGCGATTCCGCTGCGCCAGGCCGCGCGCCAGGCCCCGGTGGTGATGCTCGCCGCGGTCATCCATGGCGGCACGACGATCCTCGGCATGACCTTGCTGCCGGTCTACGGCATGCGCATGGGCCTTCCGGAATCGCAGGCGGTCTGGCTGGTGACCGCGCTGATCCTCGGCGGCATGGCGGCGCAGATCCCGGTCGGCCATCTGCTCGACCGCTTCCCGGCCGGACGCGTGCTGGTGTTCTGCGGCGCGGTGCAGGCGGTGGGCGCCGCGCTGCTGCCCTTCGCCATCGATGCCGGCGGGGCGGCGATCTGGATCCTGCTGCTGCTCTGGGGCGGGTTCGGCAACAGCATCTACACGATCGCGCTCACCATGCTGGGCCGCGCCTTCACCAAGGAGGAGCTGCCCAGCGCCAACACCACCTTCACCCTGTTCTGGGAACTCGGCGCCTTCATCGGTCCGATGATCGGCGGCGCGGCGATGTGGCTCTGGGACCCGCACGGCATGATCGCGGTCAGCGTGATCGCCGGAATGCTGCTGGTGATGCTGGGCGTGCGGGCGGTGCGGGTCAGAACCGATAGCTGATCCCGAGGGCGGCCATGCCCTGGGTGGCGCTGCCGGCATCGTCGACGATCGGGCTGTCGGCGGCGTCGCCGACCAGACGCGTCACGCCGATCATCCCGGTGATGCCCCAATGCTCGGTCCACTGGTAGTTTGCGTTCACCGAGAAACCGATGTCCTTGATCCCGCCCTCGGCATCATAGGTCGAGAACCCGCTACGGCGGGCATTGTCGGCGTCGATGCCGAAATAGGTCTCGTTGTAGCGGTCGCTGGCATAGGTGGCCGAGAGCTTGAAGCCGAGGCGCACCCGCTCCCAGGGCGAGAAGCCGTAGGACGGACCGAACTCGATCGTGGTGCCGTCGCGGTCCTTGCCGACGCCGGTCAGGCTTTCGACGCCGAAGGCGAGCTCGTCGCCCGGCTGGAAGAGGTCGCCGGTGTAGAGCTTGGCGAAGGCGCCGACCGCGAGCGTGCTATCGACGTCGCGCAGATCGTCCACGCGATCGTTGGCGACATCGTCGCGGCCGAACCGATAGGCCAGAGCCGGTCCGAACTCGAAACCGAAGGGCAGCACCGCCGGCATGACATTGGCGCGCAGCTTCGCGCCGCGCAGCTCGACATAGTATTCGTCGTAGCCGAGCTTGCCGGCCCAGAACGGCGCGGGGGTATAGTCCTCCGAACCCTGGTAATCCGGTACGACCGCGCCGCCGAGGCTGAGATACCCGTTGAAGCCTCCCTCGCCGTCGCCTTTGGCTTCCTCGGCCAGGGCCGCGGCGGCAGCCGTCAGACCGAGGCCGAGCATCAACGCGCCGAGGCCAAATCGCATCGGGTTTGCAATACGCATACGCTCACTCACTGTTTCATGTTCAGGGGATCGATCAGCTGTCTTGCAGCGACCTTACCGTCGACTTAAATAGAACGCAACCGTATCGTTCTATTAATTTTGCGCTGCTCACGAGGCCGTGATAAGCATCCGACATGCACTCCAATCGGACACAGAAACGGTCTCATGGCGGACGGCCCTCGCTCGAGGAGGCGGAGCAGTTGCACGGCCGGATTCTCGACGCCGCGGCCGAGCTCTTCACCAAGAACGGCTATGCCGGAACCAGCATCGAGGCGATTGCCGCCCGGGCCGGCATCGGCAAGCTGACGCTCTATCGCCGCTTCGCGGACAAGGACGCCGTGTTCCTGGCGGTGGCGCTGCGCATGGCCGAGCGATCCCGCGCGGAATTGCGAGAGATCGCCGATGGCGACGGCGAGCTTGCGGATGTGCTCGGCGCCATCGGGCGGCATCTGCTCGGTATCATCCTCTCACCCCAATCGATCGCCTTCCACCGCATCCTGTTCGCGGAAGCCGCACGCCTGCCCGAGCTCTTCGCGCGTATCGTCCCGGACCAGCCGACGGAGATGCCGGATGCCACGCGCCGCCTGTTTCATCGCCTGGCCGAGCGCGGGCTGGTGCGCCGCGAGGATGTCGCCTTCCTGGACCAGCAATTCGTCCATGCGATTATCGGCAAGCCGCTCCGCAAGGCGCTGTTCGGCGCGTCGCCGATGACGGCGCGCGAACAGGAAGAGCATGTGCGCAAGGCGGTGGCGCTGTTCATGCACGGCATGACGCGGTACAGCGCGCTCTAGTGATACCCGATATCCGCCCGCACCTTGCCGCGGAACACCCAGTAGGACCAGCCGGTGTACATCAGGATCACCGGCAGCAGGAACAAGGTGCCCACCGCCAGGAAGGCCTGGGTACTGGGCGCCGACGCCGCCTCCCAGAGGGTGAAGGCGTGCGGCACGATCATCGGCCAGAGGCTGATCGCGACGCCGAGATAGGACATCGCGAAGAGACAGATCGCGGCGGCGAAGGGTGCCACCTCCGCCTTGCCGCGGATCGCGCGCCATTCCCAGATCGCCAGCAGCGCGGTGACGATCGGCACCGGCGCGAGATAGGCGATGTTCGGCCAGGAGAACCAGCGCTCCGCGATCCTGGAATCGACGAGCGGGGTCCAGACGCTGACCACCGCCACCGCCAGCCCCACGCCGATGAAGCAGCGGAAGCCGAGGCGCCGCGCCCAGGCCTGGAGCTCGCCCTCGGTCTTCAGGATCAACCAGCCGGCGCCGAGCAGGCCGTAGCCGAACAGCAATGCGATACCGGTGAAGATCGAGAAGGGCGTGAAGCAGTCGAAGGAGCTGCCGACGAAATGCCGGCCCTCGACCTCGAAGCCCTGGATGAAGGCGCCGAGCACGATGCCTTGCGCGAAGGTCGCGACGCCCGAGCCGATGTTGAAGGCGTGGTCCCAGAAGGTGCGGTGCTCGGCATCGCGGAAGCGGAACTCGAACGCCGTGCCGCGGAACACCAGAGCCAGCAGCATCACCAGGATCGGGAAATAGACGGCGGGGATGATGATGGCGAAGGCCAGCGGGAAGGCGGCCAGCAAGCCGACGATCCCGAGCACCAGCCAAGTCTCGTTGCCGTCCCAGATCGGGGCGATCGAGTTCATCACCAGGTTGCGAGCCTCGCGCCCCGGCGCGAAGCCGTAGAGGATGCCGACGCCGAGGTCGAAGCCGTCCAGCATCACGTAGAGGAAGACGCCGAGGCCGAGGATGACGGTCCAGAGGGGAACGAAATCGATCATGACGCCTTCTCCGAACCGGATTGGCCGTGCGACAGCGCATCCACGGGGCCGCGCGGCCGGCCGCTCTCGACCGCATCATCGTGCTGGTCCGCCGGACCGCGCTTCACCAGCCGCATCATCATCAGTCCGCCGGCCGGATACATGATGAGATAGACGATCATGTAACCGGCAAGCGAGAGTGCCACATCGGTGCCGCTCAAGGACGGCGTCACCGAATCGGCGGTGCGCATCAGGCCGTAGACGGTCCAGGGCTGGCGCCCGACCTCGGTGGTGACCCAGCCGGCGATCACCGCGACGAAGCCGATCGGCGCCGCGTACTGGCAGAGCCGGAGATACCATTCGGTGATGTAGAGGTCGCGGCGCAGGCGCAGCACCCAGCTCACGAACACGATCGCCAGCATGATCAGCCCCAAGCCCACCATGATGCGGAAGGCGAAATACGGGATGATGACCGGGGCTCGCTGGTCCTTCGGGAAA
The DNA here is from genome assembly GCA_030715195.1 of Dongia sedimenti. Taxonomy (GTDB): domain Bacteria; phylum Pseudomonadota; class Alphaproteobacteria; order Dongiales; family Dongiaceae; genus Dongia; species Dongia sedimenti. The sequence continues at coordinate 303,841 of JAUYVI010000007.1, read as the reverse complement.
TCCTTCAGGCCCTGCACGGTGCCGTTGGGATCATGGGTGAGAATGAGGCTGCCCAAGAGCGGGATCTCGATCTCGAAATGGTTGGTCTCGGCCTCCTGATCGGGGATGGCGAACAGGCTCAGCGGCACCCGCGACGCGGTCTCCCAGCGCGCCTCGATGGCGGCGAGCTTGGCCGGCTGGTGCTCGCGGGTGTTGAGGCCGTGCAGGTCGCCGATCAGGATCTGCAGCGGCACCAGCACGGTCAGCAGCCAGAGGGTCATCGAGAACATGGTCCGCGCCTCCTCGACGAAGCGGCCGCGGCGCAGGTAATAGGCGGCGACGCTGAGCACGACGAACCCGGTCGTGACGTAGAAGCCGGTGACGGTGTGGGCGAGACGATAGGGAAAGGACGGGTTGAAGATGATCGCCATCCAGTCCACGGGAACGAAGCGGCCGTTCTCGATGGCATAGCCGGCCGGCGTCTGCATCCAGCTGTTGGTGGCGAGGATCCAGAAGGAGGAGAACAGCGTGCCGAAGGCGACCATCAAGGCCGCGACGAAATGCGCCCAGCGCGGCACCAGGCTGCGCCCGAACAGCAGCACGCCGAGGAAGGCCGATTCCAGGAAGAAGGCCATCAGGCCCTCATAGGCCAGCAGCGGCGAAAGCACGTCGGCGGTCGCGTCGGAGAAGCGGCTCCAATTGGTGCCGAACTGGAACGGCATGACGATGCCGGAGACGACGCCCATGCCGAACGAGACGGCGAAGATCTTGGTCCAGAATCCGGACAGCCGGAAATAGACCGGCTTGCCGGTGAAGAAATGCAGGCCCTCGAGCACCGCGATGAACGAGGCGAGGCCGACGGTGAAGGCCGGCAACAGGATGTGCCAAGCCACCACCCAGACGAATTGCAAGCGCGAGAGCAGAAGGGCGTCGAATTCCACGGCAGAACTCCCCGGAGAACGGACCTGATGGAAGTATAATGCGGTTGCGTTGCAAAAAGCGCGAGCACCTTCCGTCGCATACGAAGGTATAGGCCGGTCGCGACCGAGATATAGATGCGCGCGCACCAACACGGGGCTCGCTGTGACCGGAGCGCAACAATGCGATCATGCCGCAGTGCAAAAGAACCGCGCAGGTTCGGCCCTGCTGAATCGCGGGCGGCTTATTTGTCCGATAATTGAGGCAACCAAGGCGGGTCACGTCTTGTAGCAGGCCAAAACGCCTGCCATACTTTCCGGGTCTTGCAGTCAAAAAAGCAAGTTTCCTTGGGAGGAACGAATGACGGATCTACCGAACACCAATCGGCGCGGCTTCCTTGCGGGCGCGTCGCTGGGAGGCGCGGCCGCAATTCTCGGCGGGCTCGGCGTCAAAGAAGCAGCAGCGCAGGCCGTGGCGGCGGGGCGTTCCGAGAAGCCGCTCAAGGCCGCGTTCTCCAACGCCGGACTGCAGGCCACCTGGTGCGCCCAGGGCAAGCAGGCCGCGGAATACTGGGGCAAGCTCTACAACGTGGAAGTGACCTGGTTCGACGGCCAGCTCGACGCCGTGAAGCAGCGCGCCGCGATCGACAACATGGCGTCCCAGAAGTGGGACTTCGTCGCGATCCAGGCGTTCGGCATCGGCACGCTCACCCAGCCGGTGAAGAAGATGATCGACGCCGGCATTCCGGTGATCGACATGGACACGCTGATCGCGCCGCTGGACTCGATCGACGTGCACGCCTACCTCGCGCCGGACAACGTCTTCATGGGCGCTTCGGTGACCCAGGCGCTGATGCAGGCGATCGGCGGCAAGGGCAAGGTGATCATGACCCAGGGTGCGCTCGGTCATACCGGCGCCCAGGGCCGTGCCAAAGGCTTCGAGCAGGTCGTGAAGCAGTACCCGGACGTCGAGGTGCTGGACAATCAGCCGGCCGATTGGGACGTGACCAAGGTGGCGCGTCTCTGGGAAACCTACCTCACCAAGTTCCCGCAGATCGATGCCGCCTACTTCCACAATGACGACATGGCGCTGGCCGCCTACAACGTCATGAAGGCCAAGGGCCGCACCGACATCAAGATCGGCGGCTGCGATGCCATGCCGCCGGCGCTGGCCGCGGTCGCGGACGGACGGATGACCGCCACCGTGCGCAACCCGTCCTGCCGCATCCATGGCGGTGCCATCGTCGCCGGCGTCGCCGCGGTCGGCGGCGAGAAGACCGGCGCCGGCATTCCGAAGAACGTCGTCACCGACGGCCCCGTGGTCACCAAGGACAACGCGGCCGGCATGCAGTGGATGGAAGATCACTTCCTGATCTGATCCGGACTATGTGATAGAACCCCTTGGGGGGCCGGGAGTGTCTTTACGGACGCTCCCGGCCGCTTTCATGTCCGGCCGGTGATGATGAGCATGACTGAGTCCACGAATAACGGCGACACTCAACCGGTCGCGCGCCTGAAGATGGAGGGCATTTCCAAGTCCTTCGGCGGCGTCGCGGCCCTGCGCGAGGTCGATTTCGAGTTGCGCGAAGGCGAGGTCCACGGCCTGGTCGGCGAGAACGGCGCCGGCAAGTCCACCATGATGAAGATCATCGCCGGCGTGCACACCGGCTATACCGGCCGCATGCTGCTGGACGGCAAGCAGGTGCATTTCCACTCGGCGCGCGACGCGCTGGATGCCGGCATCGGCATGGTGCACCAGGAACTCTCGATCGTCCCCGACCTCAGCGTCGCGGAGAACGTCTATCTCGGCAAGCAGCCGACCCGGAACGGCGTGGTCGATTGGAAGGCCATGCGCGAGGGTGCGAAGCGCCAGCTCGAGATGCTCGGCATCAACGTGGATCCGCGTGCGACCATGGGTTCGCTGCCGATCGGCCTGCAGCAGCTGATCGAGCTCGCCCGCGTCATTTATTCCGGCGCCCGCATCATCATTCTCGACGAGCCGACCTCGGCCCTGTCGCCGCCGGAAGTGCGGCGGCTGTTCGAGGTGCTGCGCGGCGTGCGCGCCAGCGGCCGCAGCATCGTCTTCATCTCGCATTTCCTGGACGACATCCTGGAAATTTCCGACACGGTCACGATCTTCCGCAACGGCAAGCGGGTCGCGACCCAGCCGGTCCCGGCCATCGACAAGAGCTGGGTCATCGAGCAGATGATCGGCCTCGGCCACGAGGACCTGGAGGAGAGCTACACGGGCGCGATCGCGCTCGACAGCAAACCCGCGGCGCCGATCGTGCTCGCCACCCGCGACCTCGCTTCCGGCCGGGCTTTCACCGACGTTTCGCTCGAAGTGCGGGCCGGCGAGGTGCTGGGCATCTACGGTTTCATGGGCTGCGGCCAGCTCGAACTGGCGCGCGCCCTGTTCGGCAAAGTGAAGCCCGATGCCGGCGGTCTGGTGATCGAAGGCAAGCCGGTCCGCTTCAAGAACACGGCGCAGGCGCGCCGCGCCGGCATCGCCTTCGTGCCGGAGAGCCGGCGCTCGATGCTGTTCTACCATGAGCCGGTCTACAAGAACGTCTCGATCAGCAGCCTTGGCCGGATCTCGCGGCTCTGGCTCAAACCCGCGGTCGAGCGCGGCATTGCCGAAACCCAGGTGAAGGCGCTGAACATCAAGCCGGCCAAGGTGAAGGCGCTGCTCGGCGGCCTCTCCGGCGGCAACCAGCAGAAGGTGGCGCTGGCGAAGTGGCTGGCCTACCCGACCAAGGTGCTGGTGCTCTCCGAGCCGACGCGCGGCATGGATGTCGGTGCCAAGGACGACGTGGTAAAGATCGTGCGTGGATTGCGCGACCAGGGCATGGCGGTGGTCGTGGTCTCGGCGGAGCCGGAGACCGTGCTGTCGCTCGCCGATCGGATCGTGGTCATGAAGAAGGGGCGGATCGTCAAGGAATTCGCCAGCGAAACCATCAGCAAGGACCGGCTGCTCGAGGCCGCCTAGGGGAACGACCAGGATATGAACACGCAGACTCTTCCCGCCGCAGGTAACGTGCGCTTCCGCAACTTCCTGCGCTCGCAGATGCGCAACATCGCGCCCTTCGTAACCCTGATCGCGCTGGTCGTGTTCTTCGCCGTGGCCAGTCCCTCTTTCCTCACGGTGGACAATCTCGGCAACATCCTGACCACGATGTCGGTCACCGGGATCATGGCGGTAGGCCTCACCTTCGTGATCCTCTGCGCCGAGATCGACCTGTCCTTCGCCGCCATTGCCAACGCCACCGGCATCGCGGTCGCCTATTTCACCGCGCAGGAAGCCTATGTGAACGTCGCCAACGTGCCGCTTTCCGGCGGGATGGCGATCGTGCTGGCGCTGATCGGCTGCCTGGTGCTGGGCTTCGTCAACGCGATCGGCATGACCAAGGTCGGCATCCCCTCCTTCATCATGACCCTGGCCATGATGCAGATCGGCGCCGGCATCTGCGCCCTGCTGGTGCGCGGCCAGATCCTCTACGCCGTTCCGCCGCAGGTCTCCTATCTCGGCACCGAATCGATCGGCGGCGTGCCCGTGATCGTGCTGGTGCTGGCGCTGTTCCTGCTGGTCGGCCACCTGGTGCTGACCTACACCCGGTTCGGGCGCTACGTCTACATGGTCGGCGGCAACCGCGAGGCGGCGGAGTTCTCCGGCGTCAACGTGAAGCTGATCCTGGGCGCGGTCATGGTGATCTCGGCCTTCTGCGCCGGCACCTCGGGCATGCTCGGCGTCGCCTATTTCGGCAGCGCGCAGCAGGACGAGTTCAACGGATTTCTGCTCGATGCGATCTCCGCGGTGGTGGTCGGCGGCACCTCGCTGTTCGGCGGACGCGGCGGCATCGGCAACACCATCATCGGCCTCTGCGTGCTGGGCGTCTTGAACAACGGGCTCGACCACGTGCAGATCGACTCCTTCCTCAAGATCCTGATCCGCGGCCTGATCCTGCTGATCGCGCTCATCATCAACGTGTACGCTCAGAACCTCCGGGCGCAGCAGATCCAGAGCACGGAATAAGGCCGGCACCTTCACATGACTGACATCCGGGCGGAGTAGTCTCACCGGCTTTCCGTCCGGAGGTTTCATGCTCGACACGATCAGGCCGTCCCTCGCGAAACTCCTGGCGAGCCGAATGGACGCGCCGCCGCCACGGCTCGGCATCCGCTATGACGCCGCCGGAAATTTCCTGTTCGAGCCGGGCAACACGATCGTCTGCCATCTGGCCCGGCGCTCGGCCTCCGAAGCGGCGGTGCTGCAGGTGCGAGAGCGGTTCCTGGCGCTGCCGGGCGCCGACTGCCTCGCCTTCACCCCGGCCGCCAGCCTGCACATGACGCTGTTCCAGGGCGTCGTCGATACGCGCAGGAAGCATCCCTATTGGCCGGCGGACATCCCGCTCCATCTCGGCATCGACGAGATGACCCGGCGCATGATGACCCGGCTCGACGGGTTCGACGGAAGCGGTCCGTTCTCGGTCAAGGTCACGGAAGTCACACCGACCGGGCTGGCCGTCGAAGGCGTAACCAAAGAGGACGCAAATGTCATGCGGGCCTGGCGCGACAAGCTGGCCCACACCTTCGGCTATCGGCATCCGGACCACGACCGTTACAGCTTTCACATCACCTTCGCCTATGTGATCCGCGGCATCCCCGACGCGGTGGCGGCGCAATGGCAGCGGGCGCTGGAGGAGAGTCTCGAATTGCTGCAGCGCGAGGCGCCGGTGATCGCCCTCAAGGAACCGGCCTTCTGCCGGTTCCGGGACATGAAACAGTTCGAGGAGTTGATGATCCTGGCTTGAGCGTGATCGGTGGTCAGCCGGCGCCTGCGGGTCTCGCGCGCCAGTCGCGCGGGCTGAGTCCGGTCACGCGGCGGAATTCGCGGTTGAAGTTCGACTTCGTCTGAAAGCCGGATTCGAACATGATCGCGGTCACCGGCGCGTCGCTCGCGGCGAGCCGGCGGCAGGCCTCGGCGATGCGGTGGTCGTTGATGTACTGCGACACGTTCTTGCCATGGCGCCGGTTGATGGCCATCGAGATGCGCCGGGCCGGGATTCCGGCGCGGCGCGCCAGGCGATTGAGATTGAGATCGGCATCCTGATAGATGCGCTTCTCCTGCATCAGCGCGTCGATCACAGCCAGGATTTCCGCATCGGCGGCAGCGTCCTCCGGCGCCCGGTCCATGGCCGGCATGGGTGGTACCGCCGGCACCGGTTCGGGTGGCGACTGGCTGCGGCCCGCGACTGTCGCCGCCAGCGCAAGTGCGATCAGGGCGAGCAGATTGGCCGTGGCGATGATCTCGCCCGCGTGCGTGCCCCGCAGCCACGTCATGTCGAGCAGCACCAGGACATCCACCAGGGCCGAGCCGACCAACGCCGCGCCCGCCACATGGAGCGCGCGGTGGGCCGGGACAGCGCCTTCCAGCCGGACCAGGCCGAGGGCATCCGGGCCACGGCGCGCGAGCCGAAAGAGCGCTACGGCATAGCCGAGATAGATGGCGAGCAGAACGAAGTCGATCGGCGCACGCCAAAGGGCGAGAAGAAGGACGATCGCTCCGGGCGGAACGGCATGCAGCCAGGTCGGCGGGCGGTCTGGCGCCCACTGCACCAGGCGGCTGAAGCTGGCGTAGACCAGGGCCGGGAGCGTCGCCGCGACCACCGGCAGGAGAAACCGGACCTGCCCGACGTCATAGCCCCAGCGCAAGCCCACCAGCAAGGACTGGACCGCGCAGGCGCCGATCAGCAGCAGGAAGGCCGGATTGGCCCGTGCCTCCTCCTTCTGCCGCGCGAGCACGGTGAAGAGGACGAGAAGCCCGAAGGTGACGGCGAACGGAATCGGGACCGACGGCATGAACGGCGTCACCTGGGGTGTCAAACGGCGGAACTATGACCTCGATCGCGATTCAGGACAAACCCGATCGCGATCGAGGTCGCGCGGTGCGGGTCAGCGGGAATATCTCGGGTCGAAACAACCGAGGACGTGCCATGAAAACACTGCCGCTTGCACTTCTGCTGCTGATGACCGCGCTGATGTCCTCTGCCGAAGCGGCAGGATTTCAAAGCGTTAGCATTCCCGATCCGGGCAGCGCCCCGCTGCAGGTCGGCATCTGGTATCCGAGCGACGCCCAGGTCCCGACGGAAGCCAACACACCCTTCCACCAGGCGCTCAGCCACGATGCACCGGTCGCCGGCAACGGGCTGCCGCTCATCGTCATCTCCCATGGCAAAGGCGGATGGCTCGGGGGGCACGCCGACACCGCTCTGGCCTTGGCGGAAAGCGGCTTCGTGGTGGCCGCCGTGACCCATACCGGCGACAACTGGGAAGATGAAAGCGCCGAGGCCTGGCGCTGGATGGTCGACCGGCCGCGGCATATCAGCCGGGTCATCGACTATATGCTGAGCGGGTGGCGTGCGCATGCGCGAGTCGATGCAAGGCGGATCGGGATCTATGGATTCTCGGCCGGAGCGTACACCGCGTTGGTCGATATCGGCGGCGTACCGAACATCGCCGAGGTGGCCGCCCATTGCGCCGCGACCCCGCAGGAGCTCGCGTGCCGTCTCGTGACGGCATCGGACCTCGCCAAGCTGAATGAGGCGGGGCGGTCCGGCCCGATCTGGGTCCACGATTCCCGCATCAAGGCCGCGGTGCTGGCGGCCGTCGGTCTGGGCTTCGCGTTCGATGCACAGGGACTGGCCGAGGTCGAGGTGCCGGTGCAACTCTGGGCGGCTGCGGACGACCGCAATGTGCCCGAAGCAGCGAACACCGACGCCGTGCGCCGCCTCCTGCCGGTGCCGCCCGAGTTCCATCGCGTGGAAAAGGCCGGCCACTTCGTTTTCCGCCCGCCCTGCGATCCGAGCCTCGAGGCGGCCGAGCCGAAAATCTGGGCGATGGTCTGCGTCGATGCGCCGGGCTTCGACCGCGCGGCCTTTCACCGCACATTAAACGACGAAATCATCGCCTTTTTCAGGGCACGGCTCGGCGGCTCGTGATTCCCGTCATTGCGTTTGCGGGGGGCGACCGCTAACGTCCCCCGCATCCCATGCCCTTCCCGGCCTGAATCCCATGCTCCCGCTCTCCTCCCGCCGTTACGGCGCCATCAACTGGATCGGCCTCGGCACCCTCTACGGCAAGGAGGTGCGCCGCTTCTGGTCGGTCGCCACCCAGACCGTGCTGGCGCCGCTGGTCACCGGCCTGCTGTTCCTCGCGGTCTTCGTGCTGGCGCTGGGGCACCGCGTCGATCAGATCGGCGGCCAGCCCTATGTCGATTTCCTGGTGCCGGGTCTCATCATGATGACCATCGCCCAGAACGCCTTCGCCAACACCTCGTCCTCGCTGATGATCGCCAAGGTGCAGGGCAATATCGTCGATCTCCTGATGCCGCCCCTGAACGCGCTGGAGCTGACCATCGGCGTGGCGGGCGGCGGGGTGACCCGCGGCGTGGTGGTTGGCCTCACCACCGGCATCGCCATGATGGTGTTCGTACCGATCGACATCGCGCATCCGGGCTTCGTGATTTTCCATGCGGTGGCCGCCAGCCTGCTGATGGCGCTGCTCGGGATCCTCACCGGGATTTGGGCGGAGAAGTTCGATCATCTGGCGGCGATCACCAATTTCATCGTGACGCCGCTGTCGTTCCTGTCGGGCACGTTCTATTCGACCACGCGCCTGCCGGAACTCTGGCAGACGGTCGCGCATTTGAACCCGTTCTTCTACATGATCGACGGCTTCCGCTACGGCTTCATCGGCCATGCCGATGCGCCGGTCTGGACCGGGGTCATTGTCATGTGCGGCGTGGACGCGGTGCTCCTCGTCATCGCGCATCGCTGGTTCCAACGCGGCTACCGGCTGAAGGCCTGATGCCGTCGGTTCGGCTCGGCATCCGGCGCTTCGGCGCGATCAACGGGCTTGGTCTCGCCACGCTGATGAAGCGCGAGGCCAGCCGCGGCCTCAAGGACTACAATTACCAGCTGCTCGGCCCGGCAGTCACCGCCCTGCTCTATCTCGCGGTGTTCCGTCTCGCGCTGCACAATGATGCGACCGGGCAGGTGTTGATCAATTTCATCGCGCCCGGCGTCATCATCTTCTCGGCCTGCGAGAAGGCGTATGAATCCGCGGCCGGTAGCTTCATCTTCGACAAGCACGAGAAAATCATCGCCGACATGCTGATGGCGCCGCTGACCCCGTTCGAGCGGATGGTCGCCTATGTCGGCGCCGATTGCCTCGGCGGGCTCGCGGTCGGCGTGGCGGTCGCGGCGGTGTCACTGGTCTTCGCGGAACTCGGCGCGGCGCATCCCTGGGCGATCCTGGTGTTCGGCCTGCTCGGGATGATGTTCCATTCGCTCGTCGGGTTGCTGGTCGGGATCTGGGCGGAGAAGTGGGACCAGTTCTCGGCGATCCACACCTTCCTGCTGGTGCCCCTCTCGTTCCTGTCAGGCGTGTTCTATCCGATCGAGGCGCTGCCGGCCGCGTTCCAGCACGCCATGCAATGGAACCCGCTCTATCACGCGATCGCCGGCTTCCGTTACGGGATGAGCGGCACGGAAGCCGGCGAGCCGATGATCCATGTCCTGGTGCTGGTCGGGGTGAACCTGGTGCTGGCAGGCTGGGCCTATCGCTGGTTCCGCTCGGGCTACAAGCTAAAGCCCTGATTTCGCGGGCCAACCGGCCGCCGCGTGAGGATTGTCTCGATCCCCGAGGGACAATCCGGGCCTTTACATTCCCCGGACCCGCCCCGATATTCGGCGCTCTTTTCCCAACAATCAGCCGCTGGACACCGCCATGACCGCCTTGATGAACACCTATAACCGGGTCGACCTCGCCTTCGAGCGGGGCGAGGGTGCTTATCTCATTACGGCGGAAGGCCGACGTTATCTCGACTTCACCAGCGGCATCGCGGTGACGGCGCTCGGGCATTGCCATCCGCATCTGGTGAAGACGCTGCAGGAACAGGGTGCCAAGCTCTGGCACACCTCGAACCTGTTCCGGGTGCCGGGCCAGGAGAAGCTGGCGCAGCGCCTGGCCGACGCCAGCTTCGCCGATGCCGTGTTCTTCGGCAATTCCGGCGCCGAGGCGCTGGAATGCGGCTTCAAGCTCATCCGCAAGTATCACGACGATTTCGGCGATCCCAACCGCTACAAGGTCATCGCCTTCGAAGGCGCGTTCCATGGCCGCACGCTGGCGACGCTCGCCGCGGCCGGCAACGAGAAGTACCTGAAGGGCTATGCGCCCAATGTCGAAGGCTTCGAGCAGGTGCCGTTCGGCAACCTCAACGAGGTGCGCGCGCGGATCACGCCGGAGACGGCGGCGATCCTGATCGAGCCGGTGCAGGGCGAGGGCGGCATGCGCGCGGCAGACGCGCAATTCCTGAAGGACCTGCGCACGGTCTGCGACGAGTTCGGCCTGCTGCTGATGTTCGACGAGGTCCAATGCGGCATGGGCCGCACCGGCAAGCTGTTCGCCCATGAATGGGCCGGCGTCACGCCGGACCTGATGTCGACCGCCAAGGCGATCGGCGGCGGCTTCCCGCTCGGCGCCTGCCTGGCCACGAGCAAGGTCGCGGCCGCCTTCGGCCATGGCGCGCATGGATCGACCTTCGGCGGCAATCCGCTGGCGATGGCGATCGGCAACGCGGTGCTCGACGTGATGCTGGCGCCGGGCTTCCTGGACAATGTGGCCAAGCTCGGCCGCCATCTCGACAAGCGGCTCGCCGACCTGGTGAAGCGTTTCCCCAAGGTATTCGTCGAGGCCCGCGGCCTGGGCCTCATTCGCGGCCTGAAATGCGCCGGCTCCAATGCGGATATCGTCGACCAGGCGCGCGCCAAGGGCCTGCTGCTGGTGAGCGCCGCGGACAATGTCGTGCGCCTGCTGCCGCCGCTGATCATCACCCAGGCGGAGCTCGACCAGGGTCTGGACCTGCTGGCCGAGATCGCGGCCCAGGCGAAGGCGGCCTGATCATGGCGGATACGACCTCTATAAAGACCGGGGCCGAGGTTCGGCATTTCCTCGATCTTGATGTTCTTCCGCCCGAGACCCTGCGGAAGATCATCGAGACCAGCCGGGCGCTGAAGCGCGGCGAGTTCCCGAACGGCAACCGGAAGCCGCTGGCCGACAAGGCGCTGGCGATGATCTTCGAGAAGCCTTCGACCCGCACCCGCGTCTCCTTCGAGCTCGGCATGAAGAAGCTCGGCGGCGATGCGGTGGTGCTGGAGCGCGAGAGCTCGCAGCTCGGGCGCGGCGAGACCGTGGCGGACACGGCGCGCGTCCTCTCGCGCTATGTCGATTGCATCATGGTGCGGACCACCAAGGAGCAGAAACTGAAGGAGCTGGCGGACAATGCCACGGTGCCGGTGATCAACGGGTTGACCGACCGCACCCATCCCTGCCAGCTGATGGCCGACGTGATGACTTTCGAGGAGCATCGCGGGCCGATCGCCGGTAAGCGGGTCACCTGGTCCGGCGACGGCAACAACATGGCGACCTCCTGGATCCACGCGGCGGTGCAATTCGGCTTCGAGCTGAACATCGCCTGCCCCGGCAACCTCGCGCCGCCGCAGGACGTGGTGCAGTGGGCCGCAAAGAAGGGCGGCAAGGTCAGGATTTCCAGCAATCCCCAGGAAGCGGCCAAGGGAGCGGATTGCATCGTCACCGATACCTGGGTCTCGATGGGCGACCAGGACACGCTGGACCGGACCGAGCAGTTGCGCCGCTTCCAGGTGGACGACGCCCTGATGAAGCTGGCCCAGCCGGGTGCCGTGTTCATGCACTGCCTGCCCGCCCATCGCGGCGACGAGATGACCGCTTCGGTGATCGACGGGCCGCACTCGGTGGTGTGGGACGAGGCGGAAAACCGGCTCCACGCGCAGCAGGGCATCTTGCTCTGGTGCTTGGGCGTGATCTGAAGTTTAATATTCAGCAATGCGAGTCGAAATTGCGCCGCAAGCGGGCGCCGACTTTATCCGCCCGTTCCAGATCGAAGCCCTCGGCATCCGAGGGCGAGCGGTTCGCCTGTCTCGCGCGGCGGACGAGATCGTTCACAAGCATGCCTATCCCACGCCGGTCGCGCGCCTGCTGACCGAGATGCTGACGGTTTCGGCCGCCCTCGCCTCCGCGCTGAAGTACGAGGGCGTGTTCACCCTGCAGACCAAGAGCGAAGGCGCCGTCCGCCTGATGGTGGTGGACGTGACCTCCGAGGGCGCGATGCGCGGCTATGCCCAGTTCGACGCCGATGCGGTCGCCGCCTTGCCGCCGGATGCCAGCCTGCCGCGGCTGCTCGGCGGCGGCTATCTCGCCTTCACCGTCGACCAGGGCGAGGATACCGACCGCTACCAGGGTATCGTCGAGCTGATCGGCGCCGACCTGGTGGAATGCGTGCAGCACTATTTCCAGCAGTCGGAGCAGCTCAAAGCCGGCTTCAAGGTCGCCATCGCCGAGCGAGACGGACATTGGCATTCCGGCGTGATCATGCTGCAGCGGCTGCCGCGCGAAGACCAATCGACCGCCGCCGAGATCGACGACGAGGCCTGGCGCCGCGCCATGACCCTGCTCGCCAGCTGCACCTCGAAGGAACTGCTGGATGAGAGCCTGCCGATCGACGACCTGCTCTATCGCCTGTTCCACGAAGACGGCGTGCGGGTGTTCAAGGGCCAGGCCCTGCGGGCGCAATGCCGCTGCTCGCGCGAGCGCGTCGGATCGGTGCTGCGCTCCCTGCCGCGTGACGAGCTCAAGGAGCTCGAGACCGAAGGCGCGCTGGAAGTGACCTGCGAGTTCTGCAACAGCAAGTTCCGCTTCACGCTCGCCGATCTGGACACGGCCGAGCTTAGCCCGGAATAGCGTCTTCGATCTCCGCCCGGCCCGATCGCGCGATCGCGCGACGGGAGCAGCGTGCCAGGGCATCGGCCAGCTCGCTGGACACCAGCGGTAGCCCGATGATCTCGGTGACGCCGGCGGCGGCCAGCATCGGCACCGCCAGGCTGGCCGCGGAGGTCACCGCGAAGATGATCGGCAGCGAAGCGGCGGCGCGGCGCAGGCTGGCGACCGCCTCGAGCCGGCTCACCGCGTCGAGATGCGGGCAGGAGCAGACCAGCGCGACATCGAAGCACCACGGCGTCGCCTTGTAGGCCTCCACCAGGTCCGCGACGCAAGCGAAGCCCGCCGGCTCATAGCCGAGCGCCGCGACGATCTCCTCCTGCTTCATCAGCAGGTCGCGGTCGGACTCGCAGATCATCACCGTTTCGCCGCTGCCGCGGGCCATCGGTTCCGGCACGGGGCCGGAACCGATATCCCGCGGCGCATCGCAGGGCAGCCAGATATCGAAGCGGGTCCCCTCGCCGATCGCGCTATCGACGGTGATGTCGCCGCCATGACCACTGACGATCTCGAGGGCGGTGGCGAGGCCGAGGCCGTTGCCTTCCTCGCGGGTGGTGAAGAACGGCTCGAAGATCTGCTCCTGGGTGCTCTGATCCATCCCGCGTCCGTTGTCGCAGATCGAGATCACCACATAGCGCCCGGGCGGAAGTCGGTTATGGGCCAGCGGCAGCGGTGCCGCGACGTCCACCAGGCGCGTCGCCATGGCGACGACTCCCTCGCCATCGACCGCCTGGATCGCGTTGTTGCAGATGTTGACCAGGACTTGTTGCAGCTGACCGGGGATTCCGGAGAGCACGATCGCTTCGCCCGTGCCCCGTGCGAAGTCCAGTTTGACCGTGGACGGCAAGGTCGCAACCAGCAGCGATTTCGCCTCGGCGATCAGGCCGTCGAGGCGGAAGCTCTGCCGCCCGGCCTCGCTGCGACGGCCGAAGCCGAGGATCTGGTCGATCAGATCGCGGGCGCGCTCGCCGGCGCGGCGGATCTCGGTGAGGCTTTCCGCGGGCGCGCTGCCGGCCCGCACATGCGCCAGGGCCATCTCGGCATAGCCCAAGATGGCACCAACGATGTTGTTGAAGTTGTGCGCAATGCCACTGGCCAGCGTGCCGATCGTCTCCATCCGCCGGGCCTGCTGCAGCTTCGCCTCGAGCGTCCGGCGCGAGTCCTCCAGGACCTCGCGCTCGATCGCATGGGCAATCGAGTCGAAGGCCATGCGCCAGAGCCCGCAATCGCCCTCGGTCAGCTTCAACTCGCCCTCGAGCGATTCGAAGCCCAGCAAGCCCTCGCTCGGCTGGTCGCCGGTCGCGCTGATGCAGAACCAGTCGCTGGTTCCGGCCATCCGCGCGACGTCGTTCAAGGCCGAGCTGTCGCCGCGCCGGGTGCGGATCATGCCGGCCGGCCGGTCGCGCACCGCGGAAGCGGCGGCGAGCGTGCCCAGGGGCCAGTCGGTCGGGAAATGCACCCCCGGCCGGCGCCACAGATACGAGCGCGGCGCATCGCCGCCGGCGATGAAATAGGCACGGTCGGCGCCGAGGCAATACGACAGCTCCTCGAGCGCCCGCTCGATGTGGATCGGCACGAATTCCGACCGGGCATTGATGAACCGGGTCGAGATGCCGGCGATCACATGCTCGATATCGGCGCGGCGGCGCATGTGACGCGCCCGCCGCTCCAGGCGCAGGCCGAGCATGATGAGCGCCCCGGCCAGGATCAGCGATACGGCGTAGAGCGCGTAGCGATAGCGCGCGGCCTTGCGCTCGCAGATCGCGCCGCGCGCGACCGTCAGGCTGCGGATCCGCTCCTGCTGCTCGTGGCTCGGCAGCGCGAACAGGGTCTTCAGACCCTGGTCGGTCGCCGGCAGCAGGTCGCGCAGCAAGCGCGCATGGGCCACCAGCGCGTCGGCGGTGTCCATATCGGCATCGGGGAAGCGCGCCACTGGAATGCCTTTCATCGCGGTATCCACGTCCTGGATGACGGTCGGTGTGCTGTCCTGGGTCAGATGCAGCATCGCCGCCGTGAGGCCGCCGACCCGGGAGACCAGGACGGGATCGGTCGTGGAGGCGGAAAGCCGGGCGCTGAATAGCTGGAAATAGGTCAGCGAGTTCCGCAGCAGGGCATTGCGGCTCTTGAACCGCTCGGTCTCCTGTTCCTGCAGCTCGACGATCTTCTCGAAGTGATCGATCTGCTTCGCGATCTGGGGATCGGCCGGGGCATTGGTCCTGAGGCGCGGAATCGCCTCGCGGATGATCTTCGTCTCGGCGACGATCGGATCGTAGTTGTTGAGCAATCCGGTCCGGACTCCGAGCAGGTCGCGGTGCAGGGCGCTCTCCGCGGCGGCGACCTCGTCCAGCACGTTCAATGTCAGCTGAACGCTGTGCGCGGTCGAGCTGGTGCTGCGCAAGGCAAGCCAGGTGAGCAGTAGCAAGAGCAGGCCAGCACCCGCGATCTGTTTCAGGTGCATCCTCATTGCGGCTGCCCCACCGGGTGCCCATTGAAATTTCCCGTCAGGGTGCGGAGGAAGGCCACGATGTCGTGGACCTCATCGGGCTGCAGCAGGGTGTTGAGCTGGGCGTAGCCCATTCTTTCCACCGCCTCTTCGAGCGTGCCAGCACTGCCGTCGTGGAAATACGGCGGGGTCGTATCGACGTTGCGGAGGCTGGGGACGCGCAGGATCACCGGCTCGGGCGAGCCCAACGGATGGAAGATGCCGTGGCGCTCCAATAGATTGCCGCCGATATTGACGCCCTGATGGCAGGAGACGCAGCCGAGCGACTTGAAGAGCTGATAGCCGTGCAGCTCGGTGGCCGAAAGCGCCCCGCCATCGCCTTGCAGCCAGCGATCGAAGCGGCTTCCCGGCGTGAGCAAGGACCGCTCATAGGCCGCGATGGCGTCGAGCACCACCGCCTCGTCCGGGGCGCGGCCGTAGGCCAGCTCGAACAACCGCCTCATGTCCGGGTCGATGCCGAGCTTGCCGACGACCTCGGAAACCGTTGACCCCATGATGTGCGGATTTTCGATCGAGCGCTTGGCCTGCTCCTCGAAGCTCCGGTCCTTGCCGGTCCAGGATAGGCGAAAACTGGCGGCGGCATTGAAGACCGTGAGCGTGTTAAGACGGAGCGACGTGCCGTCGAGGCTGCGATCGAGCGCGTTGCGGGTGGCGCCATTGTCGCGCACGTCATGGCAAGAGGCACAGCTCCGGCTGTTGTTGCGCGACAGCCGCGAGTCGGCGAACAGGCGCGCGCCGAGTGCGACGCGGCGCGGATCGCCCGAGGCCGGCAACGGCAACGGCGAGATCGGCTCGTTCTTGGCAACCGTCTTGGCGGGCAGGCCCCAGGATTGCTGCGAGCCCAGCGGATCCGTGAAGGCGAGCAGGCCGACGCCAAAAAGCAGGAACGCGCCGCCCAGCCAGCGGCGCGTTCCGCGATGCAGGAAATGGGCTCTTAGTGCCACCGCTCCCAGTCCCGTCCATGCCGCACGGCACGACCGATATCCGCGCGCGAAAGGCCGATGTCACGGAGCGTCCGGTCGTCCATCTCCGCGAGGAGCCTGGTCGCGCGGGCGGCTTCGTGGCGTTCCTGGAGGTTGCGCCAGAACCGCATGGTCACGGCGCCGATCGCCCGGAGCGCCCGTGCCCCGATCCCGGGCCGGCTTGCCTTGGCTTCATCGGTGTCGCCGAGATTGGCTTCTCGGATCGCATCGATCGGATAGACCCAGGGGCCAGGATGAAAGGCGGTCGCACCGAGCGCGAAACCGTCGATCACCGATGCGAGCATCTTGTTCTCGAAACGCGGCCGCATGGGAGCGGCCTCGGGCGACGTCATCGTCTGTCGCGCCCAAGAGGTCATATGCTGCAGGGATTCCAGGGTATCGATGCCGGCCGGACTGGCATGCAGGCTCCGGTGCTGTTTGCTCGACATGGCAATCTCCTTTCCAATGACGATGGAAAGAAGGTAGGCGGCGCAAGTTACCGCCCCATCACGGGCCGGCCGAAAGGGGCTACCGCTGTAATGCGGGCCATGCGCGAGCGCGAGGCTTGTCACGGAAGTGCCTAAAACGCTTCGACGGCCGGGCTGAAGACGTAGCCGAGGCCGCGTTCGGTCTTGATGATCTGCGGCGCACTCGGATTGGGCTCCAGCTTGCGTCGCAGGCGCAGCACCTGCACGTCGATGCTGCGATCGAAAATGTCCTCATGGATCCGGGTTGCCTGCAGCAGATGCTCGCGGCTTAACGTCCGCTGCGGCGCCTCGAGGAAGGCGAGCAGCAGCGCGTATTCGCTCTTGGTCAGCGGCACCGGTTCGCCGGCGGAATCGGTCAGGCGCCGGCCGCGGCGCTCGAGCACCCAGCCGTTGAAGCGGTAGCCGCCCCGTTCCGGATCGCGCTGGCGCGCGACGCGACCGAGTTCCTGGCGGCGCAGGACCGCCCGCACCCGCGCCAGCAGCTCGCGCAAGCCGAACGGCTTGGTGATGTAATCGTCGGCGCCGAGCTCGAGACCGACCACGCGGTCGACCTCGTCGCGGCGATGTCCGGTCATGATGATGATCGGCACGTCGGACTTTGCACGGATCTCGCGCAGCAGATCGAGGCCGTCCTCCTGTCCCAATCGGAGATCGAGCACGATCAGGCAAGGCTCGGCACGGCCGAGTTGCTGGTTCAATTCCTGCCGTCCGGGCACGGTCACGACCGGCATATCCTGCTCTTCGAAATAGCGCGCGATCATCTTGCGGATCGCCGGATCGTCATCGACGATCAGCACATGGCCGCACCGCGCGAGGGCTTCGTGATCGTTTCCGTCTGGTCCGGGCGCAGATGCGAGTTGAATGGGGGCTGTCGGTTGAATTGTCATGGGGCGCGGGGGCTCCGTCTTCGTGCAGAATGCTTTTGCCGCGGCCATCGCGGCCAACCCCATGCCACGAAGCCCGAAGCCATAGTGATTAGCGCCATCCCCGGAGTTTGTTACATATGGTGGGCCCTATACGAAGTTAGAAGAGACTCCCGACGGGAAAAAACGCAGCGGACGTTGGCGTTAGCGGAATACCGGGATGACTTTTGCGACCACACCCACACAGTCGCCGACACGTAACCCGCCTCCCGCAGGGGCATTGCCCCCCAATTCGACGAGAAGGGGAGAACACGATCAACCCGCCGAGCGCCGCGCCATCTGGTTGCCGCCGAGAGCGTCGGCGAGGAACCGAACGAGATGATCGGTGACCGGTTCCGGCGCCTCGAGCGTCGAGATGTGACCGGCGTCACGAATCTCGACAAAAGGACATTCGAGGATCGCTGCCATCTGCTGGCCTTCGTGCACCGGGCGCGGAATATCTTCGCTGCCGGTCAGGACCAGTTTCGGCATCGGCAGGCTTCGCAGATCGTCGCGGGCGTCGCGCCGCGCGAAGAGCATGCGCCCGATCGGCAGCACCGAGTCCATGAGCCGCGCGGGATCCCAGTTCTGCAGTTTGACGCGAAAGGCGGCGGGAAGCGCCGGGGTCTTCGAGGCCGTGGCCGGCGCGAAGAACAGGGGCACGATCACGTCGAGCATCGTTTCGGGAATGCGCTTGGCGCCGGCGATGGCGTCCATCAGGGCGAAGTATTTGTCCCGGCTGAGCTGCGGCTCCGGCCCGAGATAGGTGTCGAGCAAGGCGAGTGCCGCGACCCGCTCCGGCGCCAGCATGGCCAGCTCGGCGCCCCACATGCCGCCGATCGAAAGGCCGAGAACTGCAAACCGCTCGATCCCGAGCCGGTCCATCAAGCCGAGATGATGCCGGGCGATGTCGCGCAGGTCCCGGGTATCCGCCGGCAAGGGGCCCGACCCGCCATGGCCCCAGAGATTAGGCACGATCACCCGATAGTGCCGGGCCAGGGTCTCGATCTGCGGCCGCCACATCTCGGCATCCCAGAGATAGCTGTGACCGAGCAGGACCGTCTCGCCGATCCCGAGGTCGAGGAAGGTCATCGGCGCGCCGAGGATCTCGGCGCTTTCGAACTTGTAAGCAAAGGCCATGGCTGAACTGTCCGCTGCGGCGGTGAATGCGGCGGCACCTTGGCCCGGACAAGACTGCAATTCGGTTTCGAAATCGCCGAAGACTGTTACAGATGCAACATTGGATGAAACGCCCCAATCCGATCGCCCATCAAGATCGCGTGAGCGGAATGAATACCGATCCGCCTTGACCGGATCGCCCCGCTCCCGCACGATTCCGCGGCATGACCGTAGCGAGACAAGAATGCCCCACCTTCTGAGGCCTATCGGCCTGGCACTGCTGGCGCTGGTGCTGGCATCCTGCGACACGCCCCCCAAGCGGCAGAGCTTTCCGGAAATCACCTTCCAGCACTTGCGTCCGTTCCGGCTCGACGTCGCCCGGGTGCAGATCGTGGACGGCTATCAGCCCGATCCCGGTGCCGACATCGGCAGCCAGTTTCCCGAAGTGCCTGCCGCCGTTGCCCGGCAATGGGCGGAAGACCGTCTCGCCGCCGTCGGTCAACAGGGCGAGGCCATCTACACGATCACACTCTCCAAGGCGACGCAGACGCCGCTGAAGCGCTCGCAAGGCATGTCGGCGATGACCCACAAGGATCAGTCCGACCGCTACGACCTGGCGATGACCGTCAATCTCGAGGTGCGCTCAGGCGGCAAGCAGGGCGCGGTGACCGCACAGGCGGCACGCAGCCAGACCGTGCGCGAGGATATGACGCTCAATCAGCGCGAAGCCGTGCTGTTCACACTGCTCGACGTCACGATGAAAGACGTGAACGCGCAAATGGAGAAGCTGATCCCGCAATATCTCGGCGGGTTTCTGCGGTAGCGTTCAGTTCTTTTCCGCCCAATCGATCACCCGGCGGAGCAGCGCTTCGCCGGCCACGAGCTGCTCCTTCAGGATGAACTCGTCGGGCTGGTGGGCCTGTTGGATCGAGCCCGGGCCGCAGACGATCGCCGAGAGGCCGGCGGATTGGAACTGCCCCGCCTCGGTCGCGAAGGACATGCCGAAGCTGTCGTTCTGGCCGGTCAGCAGGCGCAGCAGCGTCTCGGCGGCGCCGTCATGCTCCTCGATGAGCGGCGGCACCGCGACCCGAGGCTTGGTGATCACGGCGGCTTCAGGGGCCGCCGGCTTCAGGCGCGGCAGCAGGTCGCCGTCCACGAAACGCTGCAGCGATTCCAGCACGGCCGACGGTGTCACACCGGGCACGCCGCGGAAATCCCACTCGATGCTACAGCTCCGGGCGATGATGTTGACCGCAGTACCGCCATTGATGCGCCCCAGATTGATGGTGCTGTGCGGCGGGTCAAAGCTCTTGTCGAACGGACCGTCATGGCGCAGCCGGTCGTAGATCCGGCCGAGTTCGGTCGCGACCTCGGCCGCGGCCAAGATTGCATTCAAGCCGCGCTCGGGCTGGCTGGAATGACCGTCCTTGCCGGTGATCGTCGTGGTGAAGGAGTAACACCCCTTGTGGCGCGTGCCGAGCTTCAGCTCGGTCGGCTCGCCGATGATGGCGACGCGGGGCTGGCGGAAGCGCTTGCCGATCTCGGCGATCATGTTGGGCGCGCCCAGGCAGCCGATCTCCTCATCATAGGAGAAGGCAAAATGCAGCGGCGTCTTCAGCTTGCGCTTCAGCATCTCCGGCACCAAGGCGAGGCAGAGCGCGATGAAGCCCTTCATGTCGGAGGTGCCGCGGCCGAACCAGCGGTCGCCGCCGTCCCGCAGCGTGAAGGGATCGCTCGACCAGGGCTGGCCCTCCACCGGCACGACGTCGGTATGGCCGGAGAGCACGATGCCGCCGTCGCGGTCGGGGCCGACCGAGGCCCATAGATTCGCCTTGGGCTCGCCGCCGGGCGCTTCGATGATCGCGGCCGCGACGCCGTGTCCGGCAAGATAGTCGCCGATCCAGCGGATGACTGAGAGGTTGGAGCGCGAGGAGACCGAATCGAAGGCGACCAGCTTCGCCAGAATCTCGGTGGGCGACATCAGGTGTTGCTGCCGATGATGCCGTGCGGCATGCCGATGAAGGCGAGGAACTCGCGCCGGGTCGAGGCGTCGGTGCGGAAGGCGCCGAGCATGCGGCTGGTGACCATCGATGTGCCCGGCTTGTGCACGCCGCGGGTGGTCATGCATTGATGGCTGGCATCGATCACCACGGCGACGCCGCGCGGCTGCAGCACGTCGTTCAAAGTGTTGGCGATCTGCGCCGTCAGCTTCTCCTGGATCTGCAGGCGCTTGGCATAGACGTCGAGCAGGCGCGCGAGCTTGCTGATGCCGACCACCCGCTTGCTCGGCAGGTAGGCGATGTGCGCGCGGCCGATGATCGCCGCCATGTGATGCTCGCAATGGCTCTCGAAGCGCATGTCCTTCAGCACGATCATCTCGTCGTAGCCGTCGGTCTCCTCGAAGGTGCGCTTCAGCACCTGGACGGGATCGACGCCATAGCCGCGGAAGAACTCCTTATAGGCGCGGGCCACGCGGGCCGGCGTCTCGCGCAGGCCTTCCCGCGCCGGATCGTCGCCGGCCCAGCGGATCAGGGTGCGGACCGCATCTTCGGCATCGGTCTGGGTGGGGCGGGTGGCGCGTGGACGCGCCGATTTGCTGCTTCGTGCCACGATCGCTCCTCTGGTCGAAGGTCCGGACTGCGCTTTAATTCAGGCGGATGGCCTGATGCGGGCTGTCCAGCGAGAAGGCCGGTATCGCGATGTCGAACCGTTCGCCGCCCGTGCCTTCCATCTGGTAAGTGCCGACCATGATGCCGGACGGCGTCTTCAGCGGCGTGCCGCTGGTGTATTCGAAGCTTTCGCCCGGATGCAGGATCGGCTGCTCGCCGACCACGCCGGGGCCGCGGACTTCCTGCACCCGGCCGAGGGAATCGGTGATCCGCCAATAGCGGTTGCGAATCTGCACCGTCTCCTCGCCGCCATTGTCGATCCGCACATGGTACTTCCATACGTAGTGGGATTCCTCGGGCGAGGATTGGTCTTCGAGATAGGTGGGCTCCACCGTCACGGTGATCGCCCTGGTGGTTTCCTGGTATTTGAACATGGTCCTTCCGACGCTCCGGCCGGCCGCTGTCCCAATCGGCTGCGGTGAATTGTAACGGCTTTTGCCGATAAAGGAAAAGCAGGCAAAGGAAAACGGCGCCGGTCGAGACCGGCGCCGTTCCAGTTGGTCAGGTCCGTCGCTTACTGGACGATGATTTCGTCGCGGCGGTTGGCCTGTTCCTTCACACCGTCGGCGGTCGGGACCGCGTTCTCGGACTCACCCTTCCAGGCGGTGGTGATGGCATCGGCCGGGACGCCGGCGGCGATCAGCGCGGCACGCGCTGCATCCGCACGACGCTCGGACAGCTTCAGGTTATAGGCATCGGTGCCCGACCGGTCGGTGTAACCGGTGATCGAGATCGCCTTCGCCTTGTTCGCGCTGAAGTCGGCGACGACGCGGTTGACGACCGCCTGAGCCGCCGGGTTGATGTTCGACTTATCGAAGTCGAACAGGATCAGATAGACCTGCGGGGCCGGGGCCGGGGCCGGGGCCGGGGCAGCCGGCTGAGCCTCGAGCTCGGCCAGGGCGGCCATCAACTCGTCGCGGCAAGCGGAGATATGATCGTTCTGGAAGTTCTCTTCCTGCTGCTCGAGCCAGCAATCGAAGCGGGCCTGGGCACGGGCGGCGATCTCCGCCTTGTTTTCGCGGGCGCCGCCATCGAGCGCGGTCAGCAGGCGCTGACGGGTCTGCTGGATTTCCGGCAGCACGTCGGCCGGAATATCGCGCTCGCCGGGATCCTGCGGTGCGACGGTCTCACCGCCGGCCGCGGCCAGCGCCTTGCGGGCGAAGAAGTTGGCGTCGCGCCAATCCTTCATCTCGTCGGCCTCGAAGGCCGAAAGGTCCTGGTACTCGCGGGTCAGGGCCTGCGTGAACGGCGAGCCCCCCGTCGGTTGCGCGGTGCGCGCCTGCTCGATTTCGGAGCTGCAAGCGGCCACGAAGCTGAGTGCTCCGAGGGCTGCCAAAAGTTTCAGCGTCTTCATATCTTCCTCGCTCTTCTTTTTTCCCGCCGGCTCGGCGCGTCGGCAGCATGCCCCCACGCGCGACACTCGAACCTTTGACCGTGATGGAATCTGGACCCCTGGGCGATAACCGGCTCCGAAGACAACAGTCTTGCGGCCGACCGGTTCCCCGCGGAGCTGTGGCCTAGCGAGCGCACTATAGGAAACTGCCAATGCGATGTCAAAAGTGTGGAATATGAAAATTCCCAAACGAAACCATCAACTTAGGTACAAATGGCAGGGTCCTCACGCAGATTTATGCGGTAACTTTGCGTGGATTAGTTTTCCGGCGAATTTACGCCGCCGAGCGTGATGACAGGTCCGCCGGCGGCAGCCGCGTCGGCCGGATCGTGGCTGACCATGAGGACCGGCAGGTCGCGCCGCCTGGCGGTTTCGAACACCGTGGCGCGGAAGCGCTCGCGCAAAGCGGTATCCAGCTTGTTGAACGGCTCGTCGAGCAGCAGCGCCCAAGGTTCGCAGAGCAGCGCCCGCATCAGGGCGACCCGCGCCCGCTGACCACCGGAGAGCGTCGCGGGATCCCGGCCGGCCAGGCCGGCGAGCCCGGCCTCGTCGAGCGCCGCCCGGACTGCATTGCGCCGATCCCCCGGCCGCTTGATGTGGGCGGGCAGCCCGAAGGCGAGATTCTCCTCGACGGTCAGGTGGGGAAACAGCAGATCGTCCTGGAACAGGATACCGAGGCGACGCTGCTCCGGCGGCAGCCCGTCGAGTGCCACACCGTCGATCCGGACCGTGCCTTGCGCGGTGAAGGGATCGGGCAGCATGCCGATCAGCCAGTTCAGCAGGCTCGATTTCCCGCAGCCGGAGGGTCCCATGATTGTGGTCGGCCGATCCGGCGCGACCGCGAAGGAGAGCGGGCCGATCAGAATCCGGCCTTGAAGCCGCAGGACCAGATCGGAGACTTCGAGCGCGCTCATGGCGCCGACCGGAAGCGACGCGGCCGCCCGGCGAGCACGGCCGTCGTGAAGATCAACGCGGTTAGAACGGTCTGCAGCACCGTATAGACTCCGAGCACCCTCCGATCGCCGCCGCCATAGAGCGTCACGGTCTCGGTCGCGATGGTGCTGATCCGCCCCGCCCCCGCCAGGACGGTCGGGAGATAGAGCGACAGGCTGACCGAAAGGCCGACGGCGATGCCGAGCGCCAGCGGTGCCCGCAGCAGCGGCGCCTTCACGCGCAGGAGAACCCGCCATGATCCGGCCCCGAGGCACCGCGCGGTCCGCGCATAGCGGCTGTCGAGCGCGCGCCAAGGCTCGCCGAGGCTGAGGAAGACATAGGGAAAGACGAAGAGCAGTTGGAACCAGAGCACCGCGGCAAAGCTGCCGGTCATGCCGATCCCGCTTACCGCCACGTCGAGACCGAACAGAAAGCCCATTTCCGGCGCGAAGAGCGGCAGAAAGAGGATCCACTCCCCGCGCCGACCGGTCGCGGTCCCGATTCGATCCTCGAGCTCGAGACAGGCGACCGCCGCGGCGACCGTGATGGCCGCGGCGGCGAACGCCAGGCCGAGGCTGTCCCGGAGCGGCTCGGTCAGCGCACCGGCCGCGCGGCGCCAGGCGTCGAGTGAGACGTCCACCGGTAGCGGATCGGGAAACCGCCAGACCGCGGCGAAAGACCAGACCGCCATGCCGATGATCGATGCCAGACCGAGGAAGAGGGTGACGCCTCCCGCCCCGAGGATCGCCCATCGCAGGGCAATCTTCAGCCATGCAGGCACGTCGCGCCGCCCGCGCAGGGCGCTGCGATGGAGCAGCCGGGTGAAGAGCTGCTCCATGCACCACCAGAGCAGAAAGGCCGACGCCACCAGGCCGATCTGCAGCAGACCGGCCCCGGCGGCGGTCAGCCGATTGGCGAGATCGGGGTCCGCCGTCAGCCTTAGGATCAGCACCGGCAAGGTCGGCGGCAGGCTCGGGCCGAGGACGATCGACAGATCGACCACCGAGAGCCCATAGGCGAGCACAGCCAGGACCGGCAGCCGGATCAGGCGATAGAGCTGCGGCAGGATGATTTTCGGCCAGGCGACCGCATCGCCATACCCGAGCGAGCGGCAGATCCGGAGATGCGATTGCGCATCGAGCCGGTGCAGGGCACTCAGGCAGACGGCGAGGATGAAGGGCGTCTCCTTGATGACGAGCACCAGCGCCAAGGCGAGGCCGGCGCGATCGTTCACCAGCAGATAGTCCGGCGGGCGATCGATGGAGAGGATCGGCGCGACGATGCGGAGCAGCCAGCCGCTCGGCGCCAGGAGAAAGGCGAGACCCACCGCGACGGCGATATGCGGGGCCGCGATCAGCGTCAGCATCGCGCGGCGCAGCCAGCGGCCGCCCTGCCGATCGCCCCGACCCAAGGGATCGAGCACGGCGATCAGGCCGATCGCCAGCAGCAGCGCGACCATGGTCGATAGGAGGCCGCTCCACAGCGTCGTCGCCGCGGCGGCGCGCAGGCCGGGATAAAGCAGAGCCGCCTGCAGCGGCGCCAAGTCGATGCTGCGCCGGCCGAGGGCCGGCAGGTAGCCGACCGCCGGCAACAGCAGGAACAGCAATCCAAGTCCGACGCTGCCGAGCACCGCGGCCTGCACCGCCAGCGGCACCAGCGCCGCCGGACCGGCGCGCAGGAGGGACGAAGTCTTCAATGGGCGTAGCGCTCGGTCCACCCGCGCTCCAGGGCCGCGACCCAGCTTGGATGCGGCTCGGGCAAGGTGCGGCCGAGATCGCGTGGCGTTGCGATACCCTGCGCCAGGCGATCGAAATCCGCGCGCTCTTCGGGTGCCAGGCGGTCGAGTGCCAGCACGGTCGGATCGCCCCAGATCGCGGGATCCTGCTTGCGCGCCTGGGCTTCGGGCGAGAGCAGGAAATTCGCCGCGACCAGCGCGCCGGCCTTGGCATTGGCGTTGAACGGGATCGCGAGAAAATGCGTGTTGGCGATGCTGCCGGCTTCGGGGACGAACGCGCGCACGGTGTCCGGCAGCAGCTGCTGGGCGATCGCGGAAGAGGCATCGGCCGGATTGAAGGCCATGTAGAGATCGACCTCGCCGTCGTTCAGCAGCTGCCGCTGCGCGGTCGTGGATTCCGGAAACGTCCTGCCCGCGCGCCACAGCGCCGGATGAAGGCGATCGAGGTAGGCCCAAAGCGGGGCGGCCACGGTCGCGAACTGCGCCGGATCGGAAGGACGTCGGAGGACCGCGGGATCGGGCGTGAGCTCGTGCAGCGCCTGTTTCAGGAAGGTCGTGCCGATGAAATCCGGCGGTGCCGGATAGGTGAAGCGCCCCGGATTCTGCTCTGCCCAGACGAGCAGCGTCGGCATGCTGCGCGGCGGTGCGGGAATCCGGGCCGAGTCATAGAAGAAGGTGAACTGCGCCATCCCCCAGGGCGATTCGAAGCCTTCGGTCGGAATGGTGAAATCCACCAGCAGGGTCGGATTGCGCGCGGGATCGAGCAGGCGGAAGTTTGGCAGCATCTGCGTGAAGGGACCGAACAGCAGCCCGGCCGATTTCATCGCGGCGAAATTCTCGCCGTTGATCCAGACGAGATCGACGCTGCCGCCGTCCTGCCGCCCCGCGGTCTGCTCGGCCAGGACATGGGATACGGCCTCCGCGGTGTCGGTCAACTTGACCAGCTTCAGC
Source organism: Dongia sedimenti (assembly GCA_030715195.1). Lineage (GTDB taxonomy): Bacteria > Pseudomonadota > Alphaproteobacteria > Dongiales > Dongiaceae > Dongia > Dongia sedimenti. Next base: position 277,416 of record JAUYVI010000007.1, on the reverse strand, counting down.
AGCACGCCGTGCCGGCGCTTCAGCGCGCCGGCGGCCCAGAGGATGTAGTCGTTGATCTTTTGATCGCCACCCCAGGCATTGAAATAGACGGTCTGCCCGGCGGCCTGGCGCAGCGCCGCCTCAAAACCGGACGGGACCGGATCGGCCCGGACCGATCGGGCACCTCCGCCGAGGCCGGTGGCGGCCAGCATGCTCTGCAGGATTGCGCGGCGCGTCAGAAACGGCATCGAAGCCTCATTCCGGGGTCCGGGCGAGAGATTAGTGGCTTTGCGGCCGGAAGGGCAGCGGCTTGAACGGGAGCCCGGCTTCGCCTATAAACTCCGCCAGCGCGGGTGTAGCTCAATGGTAGAGCAGAAGCTTCCCAAGCTTACGACGAGGGTTCGATTCCCTTCACCCGCTCCAGCGTTTCCGCCGCATTCCGTGCCCACGGACTTACCATAAAGCTTTTTTGGCACAATTTGGCACACTCGAGGGCAATGACGCCCCTGCGTGGATCGCACATTGAAGCCAGGAATCCAGATACGCGCGAACAGTAAGTTTCGCGTACAGGTCAGACGAAACGGCATCTATCAGTCGAAGACGTTCGGCTCGATCCGTGCGGCCGAAGATTGGCAGCGCGTGGTCGAAGGCAAGGCTACGGCGGAGGAGATCGTCGATCAGAAGACGGCGAAGCGCACGACGCTCGCGAAGGCCTGCGCCTGGATGATCGGCGGCAACCACGTAGGTCTGGGTGCCAACGCCAAGAACACGGTCAGCAAGCTGCGTTACTGGCAGGAGAGCCGGTTTGCGAACTGGTCTCTGCCAGCGATCCATGACTGGGACCTCATCGAATGGCGCCGCGATGTGCTCGATGAGGACCAGGCCGAGGATGGGGCCACTGCAGGCCCCGATGCTCTGTGCTCACCGCAGACGGTCATCCACCGGCTCAACACGCTCTCAAAGCTGATCCAGACCTGGGGTCGTGCCCACCAGATCGTCATGGTCAATCCCGTCTCGCGCGGTGTCCGTCCTTCAAGACCTGACGGTCGGACACGTCGCCTGCAAACCGGCGAGGAGTACCGATTGATCAATGCCGCACGTAAATCGTCACGCTATTGGCTGCGAGCAGCGATCGCCATATCGATCGAGACGTGCATGCGCCAAAGCGAACTCGGCGGCCTGAACTGGGAGCGCGTCAACCTGAGCGGTAGCTACCCCTATGCCGATCTGCCCAAGACCAAGAACGATCGGCCTCGTCGCGTCCCGTTGTCCCGACGCGCGGTTGCCGCCCTTCGGTTGCTGAAGAAACAGCAGTGTTGGCCGCAAAACGGCAAGGTACTGCCCGTGGAGACGAGCCGTGGCATCATTCATGCCTTCAGGGACGCCGTTGATGAGGCCGATTTTCCAGATCTCCGTTGGCATGATCTTCGACACGAGGGCATCTCGCGCCTCTTCGAGCTGACCGATCTTCGCGACAACGAGATCATGTCAATCACCGGCCATCTGACACCGGCGATGCTCACCCGATACACGCACCTACGGTCGGACAGATTGGCTACAAGGCTGCGCGGCGGCCGGCACAATCGGCATGCAGCCTAAGTTTCCTGATTTGGCGTCTGACGGTTGATTGGCTTGCGTCGGCGTTTTGGCTCGGCGAGCCCCTCTACCCAATCGCCGAGGCGATCGGCAATGATATAGACGGCGCGGCCGATTCGCTTGTGTGGTGGCGGGGGAGGAATATTGGCGGGCCGTCTTTCCTCGGACATGAAGGATTTGCGCAACAAGGAGAGAGGCAATCCTGTTATGGCGGCCGCCTCAGGAAGGCGGACGAGATGGCTGCTTGAGCGGCGTTCGTTTGATCCGTTGCTATTCGCGGACATTGCCTGACGCACCTTAAGGAAGACGGTTGCAGCATCAGGATGTCTGCGAGACGTGTCAGAAGAAAGCATCTTCATCTACGCCGACAAGCGACGAACCACGACACAATCGACAATTGGGACCCTGATGAAAAACGCCCCCGGAGACGAGGTCCACCAGGGGCGCTGAAAGCTAGGGGTCTAAGGCCAGCTTCTAGATCGAATCCTTCAGCTCCTTGGCCGCGCGGAATGCTATCTTCTTCGAGGCTTTGATCTTGATGGCTTCGCCTGTCTGCGGATTCCGGCCCATCCGCGCCGCGCGCTTCCGAACCTGCAGGATGCCGAGACCAGCGACGCGGATCTTCGATCCCTTCTTCAATTGCTTGCCGATCGATGCAACGACCTCGCCCAGCATGGCTTCGGCCTGCTTCTTCGGCAAATCATGTTTGTCGGCCACTTCGGCGGCGAGATGTTTCAACGTGACGACGACCTGCGTCGCAGATGCAGCTTTTGCCATGTTTCCTATCCTAAGTGTTTGGCACCGCGACTCGCGGCCCTTTCAAGGTTGCCTAGGATAGGGGCCACCGAAAGTTCCAGAATTCAAGTGTTTCAGGACAGCGGCATAAGACGAACACGTCCGTCATTTGTTGATGACGGTACTCAGGCACAACGTTCCTGTGCGAAGAGCGCGTTTCTCGGTTGGAAAGGCAAGATCAAGGCAACTTCTCAGAATGCCTACAGACGCATCTTCCGCATAACGTGGACCTGGAAAATCGCCGCGTTGAGCTCGGCAGCTGCCATGTGGTACTCTAGATACAGTCAGGTTGGAATGGTGCTATGCTAACCGAGCTTTCCATCGAACGGCCGCGATCTCTGACCGCAACTGTAGTCGAGCGGCTGCGCCAGGCGATCATCGACGCCGAGCTCCCTCTCGGCAGCGAGCTTTCCGAGGTCGCCCTCGCTGCCAAGCTTGGTGTCAGCCGGACGCCTGTGCGCGAGGCTCTCTCCTTGCTTCAGCTACAGGGCATGGTCACGATCATCCCTCAGAAGGGCAGCTACGTCTTTTTCCCAACCGAGCAGGATCTCGTCGATCTCTGCGAGTACCGCATCCTGATCGAAGCCCGCGCTATCTCCTTCGCGCTCGCCCGCCGCCGCGAGGCGACGCTCAAATTGCTGCGCGAGGCGATCGCCGACATGGCAGCGGCGCGCAAGCGCGAGGATCCGGTGGCCTATTCCCAAGCGGACACCCGGTTTCACGAGGCCTTCATCAAGAACTGCGGTAACCGCTATCTGCAGGAAGGCTACACCCTGGCTGCCGGTCCGATCGCCACGTTGCGCACCCATCTCTCCGTGCCGCTCGCGGGCGTGCAGGAACGCTCCTTCCTCCACCACCAGCAGATCGCCGATGCCTTCGCCAAAGGGGATGTCGCGGCGATCGAACCAATCCTTAACCAGCACATCCTCGGCACCCGCGAATCGTATGTCGCCGCCCTGCAGCAGGGCCTGATCAGCGGCATCCCGCGCACCGATCCCCGCTCCGGCGCCGACGACTGACCGCGACGCGCGGCTCTCAGTCCACCCCGAAACATTCCCAACCCGCCTTGATCCGAGCCATTCCGACGGCCCCCGCATACGCCTTGCGCCCTCAACCTACATACTGTACCTTAGGTTCAACACTCTAGAACAACCGACGAGACCCAACCCGTCGGACGGAGGATGCGAACACCCATGACCGAGCGCGCGTTTCGACGCGGCAGTGCCGTGCCACGCCGCTCACAACCGGATTGCGTCACCGCCGACAACGGCGGGGCGGCAATGCACGTCATTCAATGATGAGACTGGGAGGATTTTGATGAAAATAAGAGCTGCACTCTTGACCGCGTCCGCGATGCTGGTCCTGGCATCGGGCGCGATGGCCGACACCGCGGGCAAGCGCATTGCGCTTTCCAACAATTATGCCGGCAATTCCTGGCGCCAAGCCATGCTCCAGAGCTGGGACAAGATCGGGAAGCAGGCAATCGCCGACAAGATCGTCGCCGCGGCGGACGCCTACACCACCGCCGACAAGGAGGCGCCGACCCAGGCCGCACAGATCCAGAACCTGATCCTGCAGGGATATGACGCGATCGTCATCGACGCCGCCTCGCCCGACGCGCTGAACGGCGCGGTAAAACAGGCCTGCAATGCCGGCATCGTGGTGGTCGCTTTCGACGGTCTCGTGACCGAGCCGTGCGCCTACAAGGTTACGGTCGATCTCGCCGAGACCTATGGCGCCGAGCAGGTGCGCCAAGTGGCCAAGCGCCTGCCGAACGGCGGCAACATTCTCTATGTGCGCGGTCTCGCGGGCACCAGCATCGACGACGACATCACCCGTGGCGTCATGTCGGAGATCGCCAAGCATCCCAACCTGAAGATCGTGAACTCGGTCTATGGCAACTGGGACCAGACGACCGCGCAGAAGGCGGTCGCCACCGTGCTGCCATCCCTCCCGGAGATCGCCGGTGTGATCGATCAGGGCGGCGACGGCTACGGCACGGCACAAGCCTTCAAGTCAGCCGGCCGGCCGATGCCGTTGATCATGCTCGGCAATCGCCAGGACGAGCTCGCCTGGTGGAAGGAGCAGCGCGATCACGGCGGCTACGACACGTGGTCGGCTTCGGAAGCGCCCGGCATGGTCACTTTCGCCTTCTGGGTCGCCCAGCAGATCCTCGACGGCAAGGAAGTGCCGAAGGAAGTGCCGATGGGCATTCTCACCATCGATCCCGAACAGCTCGACGACTATCTGAAGAACACCCCGGCCGGCAGCGTCGCCAACACCGAATACACTCAGGAAGAAGTCGAGAAGGCGATCGCCGACGCGAAGAAGTAGCCGCATTGCAAACCATGTCCCCCGATGCCGGAGAAGTGGTCCGCTGCGAAGCGGTCGCCATGAGCTTCGGCAACGTCCGCGCCCTGGCCGGCATCGACTTTCATGTCGATGCCGGCGAGTGTGTCGGGCTGGTCGGCCATAACGGCGCCGGCAAGTCGACCCTGATGCATATTCTTGCCGGCACCCTGCCGCCGACCTGCGGCGGCATCGCGGTCGGCGGTACAGCGCAGCCTGCCTATGGCGTCGCGGCAGCACACCGGCTCGGAATTCGCTGCGTGTTCCAGGAATTGTCGCTCTGTCCCAACCTCACGGTGGCGGAGAACGCCCGGGTCTTTCACCGGACGCTGCGCGGCTTCGGCTGGCGCCGGCGCGCCGGCGCGCTCATCCTGAAGCAACTCGACACGATCTTCCCCGACCACAAGATCCAGCCCGGCGCAACCGTGTCCGACCTTTCGATCGGCCGGCGCCAGATGGTGGAGGTCGCGCGCGCCTTCACCGTCACCGATGCGCCGCTGCGCCTGGTGATCCTCGACGAGCCGACGTCCTCGCTTGACGCGCACACCGCCGGCCAATTGCTCTCCTTCGTCCGGCGCTTCGTTGCTGGCGGCGGAAGCTGCATCCTGATCTCCCATCTCCTCAACGAGATTCTCCATCACTGCGACCGCGTGGTGGTGCTGCGCGACGGCCGCATCGTCGCCGCCGACCAGGCACGGGCCTTCACCCGAGACCGGCTGGTTGCCGCCATGGGTGCGGAGGCCGCAACCGCGCGCCCGACCCGGGTGAAGGTGCGCCAAGCCGGCGAAATCCGAGTCCTGGCCCGCGCTGAAAAAAACGACGGCGCCAAGCCGGTCACGGCTCGGGCCGGCGAGATCATTGGCTTGGCCGGGCTCGCCGGCCATGGCCAGACGAAGTTCCTCCTGGATGTATTCGCCGCCAGCGAGCATCCGGCCGACGGCCTGAAGGTAACCGCACCGGTCGCCCTGGTGGCGGGCGATCGTCAGTCCGACGGCGTCTTTCCCTTCTGGTCGATCGCCGAGAACATCGGCATCCGTTCGCTCAATCGCTTGAAGCGCGGCATTTTTCTCTCGCCGGAGATGGAGGCCGAGCACGCGGAATCCTGGCGCCGCCGCATCGGAATCCGCGCCCAGGATGTCCATGCCAACATCCTCTGGCTCTCCGGCGGAAACCAGCAGAAGGTTCTGTTCGCGCGGGCGCTGGGCTCCGACGCGGCGATCGTCCTGATGGACGATCCGATGCGCGGCGTCGATGTCGCCACCAAGCTCGAAGTCTACGACATGATCCATGCCGAAGCAGCCAAAGGTCGTACCTTTATCTGGTACACCACCGAGCTAGAAGAGCTCGGGCATTGCGATCATGTCTATGTATTCCGCAACGGCAGGATCGTGGCGGACCTTCACCATGACGAGCTCAGCGAAGAGAAGGTGATACAATCCTCCTTCCAGGAGCAGCGACCGGCATGAGCTTCGCCAGCGTCGTGCCGTCGCCGGGCAGTCTCGCACAAGGCCGCCGCTTGTTGCGGACCGCCTTGCCGGCGATCTCGCTTGTTCTCATCCTGGCCGGCATCGCCTGGATGAACCCCCGCGCGATCAGCTATCTCGGCTTCAACCTGATGCTGAACCTGGCGATCCCGATCGCGCTGGCCACCATCGCCCAGATGTTCGTCATCACGATCAACGATCTAGACCTCTCGATCGGGTTCTTCGTGAGCTTCGTGGGTTGCGTCACCGCGGTCTGGCTGGCGGACCAACCGGAACTGGGCATCGCCATGCTGCTCGGCGGCATTCTGATCTATGCCGCAGTCGGCGCGCTGGTCTACGTGTTCGACCTGCCATCGATCGTCGTGACGCTCGGCATGAGCTTCGTCTGGCAAGGGCTGGCGATCATGGTACTGCCCAAGCCCGGTGGTCATGCGTCCGAATGGTTGCACCGTCTGATGACCTTCCACACCCCCTTCGTGCCCTTCCCGGTGATCGCCGCACTGGTGATCGCAGGCGTGGTTCATGTCGGTCTGATGCGCAGCTCCTATGGCGCCATCCTGCGCGGCGCGGGCGGCAACGCCGCGGCGATCAGCCGCGCAGGGTGGTCGCTGCTCAAGGCCAAGATCGTCGCCTTCGCCTTGGCCGGATTCTTCGGCGTGCTCTCTGGCCTGTCGCTGATCGGACTGACCACCGCAGGAGATCCCAACATCGGCGCCGGCTACACCCTGCTCTCGATCGCCGGCGTGATCCTCGGCGGCGGCGAGTTCGTCGGTGGCCGGGTCTCGCCGGTCGGCGCGGTGGTCGGCGCCCTCACCTTGGCGCTCGCATCCTCCTCGCTCTTGTCGTTCATGCGGATCCCGCCTGACTGGCAGGTCGGCGCCAATGGCGCGATCCTGATCATCGTGCTGGCCGCCCGCGCCCTGATCAGCCGGCGGGAGGCATAGGTTCATGGAGCGCCTGCTCGGCAAGCCCTGGATCTGGTCCTTCGCCGGCGCCGCCGTGGTCTTCGGCGTCACGATCGCCTTCACCGGCGGTCGCGGCGCCGGCGGCATGCTGAGCGCGACGCTTTCGCTAGCGGTCTTTACGGTAATCGTCGGCGTCGCGCAGATGTTCGTGATCACGCTCGGTCCCGGCAACGTCGATCTCTCGCTTCCTGCCAATATCGGTCTCGCCAGCGCCATCGCCATGAAGGTGATGGCCGGCGACGATGCGATGGTCCCGGTTGGAATCGCGGCCGCGATCGCCGGCGGCGTCGCGATCGGCCTCGCCAATTACCTGCTGATCCGGGCTTTGCGGATTCCGCCGATCATCGCCACTCTGTCGGCGAGCTTCATCATACAGTCGATCGACATCAGCTACGGCCGCGGCCTGCAGATCAAGCCGCCGCCAGGCTTCGCCGATCTGACCAGCCTGCAGGTCGGCGGCGTTTCCGTGCTCGCTGTCGTCACGCTCATCTTCACCATCGGCGCCGGCGTCGTGCTGTCCCGCACGATCTACGGGCGGTCGGTCCTCGCCATCGGCCAGAATCCGCGGGCAGCCTGGCTCGCCGGTGTGCCGGTCGAGCGGATCCGCTGCTTGACCTATATCCTCGCCGGCGCGCTCGGCGGCCTGAACGGTGCGCTGCTCGCCGGCTATTTCCGCGGCGCTTCAATCGACATCGGCAACGAGTACCTGCTGGCCTCGATTGCCGTCGTGGTGATCGGCGGCACCTCGGTCTCCGGCGGCCGCGCCAATGTGCCTGGCCTGTGGGGTGCCGCGCTGTTCTTGGTATTTCTGCAGGTGATGCTGAACACCTTCGGTACCGATGCCGGACCCCGGTTGGTGCTGACCGGCCTGGTCATCATCGCCGTCATTGTCGCGGCCGGGGCGCGACGCAAGTTCGGCGGCGCACGGCGGCCTGCAACCGACCGCCAAGCCCTCGAGGCCGCCGACGCACATTCCGGGACGTCCTGAAGACCCCATTTTCAATCAAGCGAGACACCATGTACCGAGAGAATGTCCTGAAGCGGAATCTGGCCAATGGCGAGCCCATCTTCGGCTGCTGGGTCGAGACCGGCAGCGCCACCAATGTCGAGATCCTGGGCCATGCCGGCTTCGATTTCCTGCTGATCGACCTCGAGCACGGTCAGGGCGATCTCGGCGACGCGCTCCAGATGCTGCGCGCGGCGCAGCTCACCGAGACGCCGGCCGTCATTCGCGTACCCTCGAACGATCCGATCTTCCTGAAGCGCATCCTGGACGCCGGCGCCGACAGCATCATGATTCCGTCGGTCGAAACCGCCGCCGAGGCTGAAGCCGCAGTGCGCGCCTGTCGCTATCCCCCACAAGGCAGCCGCGGCTATGCCGCCGGCGTGGTGCGCGCATCGAGCTACGGCAAGGTGACGGACTACATCCACCGTGCCAACGACAACTTGCTCCTGATCGTGCAGATCGAATCGGCGGCGGCCGCCGAACAGGCCGCGGCCATCGCCGCGGTACCCGGCATCGACGTCGCCTTCATCGGCTGCAACGACATGGCGGGCTCGATCGGCCGACTGGAGCAACTCGATCATCCCGATGTGCGCGCGCTGGTCGCCCGCACCGAAGCGGCGATCCGGTCGTCCGGCAAATGGATGGGCACTGTGCCCAGCGCCGGCGCCACCTGGCAGCAACTGTTCGCCGCCGGGTATCAGATGGTGCCGGTCGCCCTCGACGTGATCTTGCTGCGCGATTCCGCCCAGGCGAGCGTTCGCGAGCAGCGTTCGTTTCAGCAGCAGCGGAAGGGAGACAGCCGATGACGGCCGTGGTCCCACGCCGTGGGGTCGTCGCGGCCCTGCAGGCGGCACTGGGAACGGCCGTCCTTTCCGGACCGGATATCCCGGCCCGCAACGAAAAGGACTGGAGCACGCTGCCGCCACTGCGTCCGCTGGCGCTGGTACGCCCGTCGAACCCGGAAGGCGTGGCTCAAGCTATGCGGATCTGCGTCGAACACGGTATCGCGGTGGTTCCGCAAGGCGGCTTAACCGGGCTTGCCGGCGGCGCACGGCCGGTCGAAGGCTCAGTAGTGCTGTCGCTGGAGCAGCTGGTCGGCGTCGAAGAGATCGACATTCACTCCGCCACCATGACGGTGCGCGCCGGGACGCCGCTCGAGGTCGTGCAGCGCGCGGCTGACGACGCGGGCTTTTTTTTCGCGCTCGACCTCGGCGCCAGAGGATCCTGCAGCGTCGGCGGCAATCTCTCCACCAATGCCGGCGGCAACCGCGTGATCCGCTACGGCATGATGCGGGAGCTGGTGCTCGGGCTAGAAGCCGTGCTCTCGGACGGGACGCTGGTCACCAGCCTCAACAAGATGCTGAAGAACAACGCCGGCTACGACTGGAAGCAGTTGTTCATCGGCAGCGAGGGCACGCTCGGCGTGGTGACCCGGATCGTGCTCCGCCTGCATCCAAAGCCCGCCTGCACGATGGCGGCGCTGTGCGGGCTCGCCGATTACGACGCCGTGCTGGCCCTACTCGGCGGCGCGCGTCGGGGGTTGGGACCGATGCTGTCCGCTTTCGAGGTCATGTGGCCCGACTACTGGGAAATCGCGACACGCCGGGTGAAGAACGTACGCGACCCGCTGTCCTCCGCGCATCCCTTCTACGTGCTGGTCGAGGCGCAAGGCAGCAGCGAGGAAGACGATCCCGAGCGCTTCCAGACCTGGCTCGAACGCCAGGCCGAAGCCAGCATCATAACCGATGCCGCCGTCGCACGATCGGTGGCGGACGTCCAGGCCTTCTGGGCGACGCGCGATGCGGCCGCCGAGTTCCGCCAGGTGGTCGGCCCACATTCCTCCTTCGACATCGGCCTGCCGGTGGGCAGCATGGACGCCTATGCCATAGAATGCCGGGCCACACTCGTAAGCCAGATTCCGGGCTGCCGCGCACTGTTCTACGGGCATATCGCCGACGGCAACATGCACATCATCACTTTTGTGCCCGATGCTGAAGAGCAGCCGCACGCCAAGATTGACGACGTCGTTTATCGCCTGGTGCAAAAACACGGCGGCACGATTTCCGCCGAACACGGGATCGGTCTCCTGAAGAAACCCTATCTCGAGTTGACGCGAACGCCGGCGGAACTCGCGCTGATGCAACGAATCAAGAAGGCGCTCGACCCCGTAGGCCTCGTCAACCCCGGCAAAGTGCTGGACTAGGTCTGTTCTCGCATAAAACCACGACACTGATGTTATCTGACAATGACGCGGAGCGCCGGCACGAAGGTTGGGTGGATCTGCTAGAAGGCGAGCCACTTGGATTTTGCCAAGGTTGGGGTCGAGGGTTCGAATCCCTTCGCCCGCTCCAAAATATCAATCACTTACATCGCGAAGACTTGCTTCCCCGCCCTTCGGCATGATGCCGGGGAAGCATGGGGGAAGCAGACGAAAGCGAAAATCGGCGTATCAGTGAGCGATCAAATCGCTGTGAGCCGATGAGAAGAGCCCGGCTCTTGTGAAGCGCGGATCTCCTATGCAGTCGCTGCCGACGCCGGGAGGAGCTTCGATCTGAGTGGCATGGTCGTCGATCATGAATGGCGCCGTTGGCTCACGCGCCGCCTTCCAGGGCGGTCAAGGGCTGTGGATTGTACTTGGCAAGCGCCGCCTTTGTTCGACCTTCGGCTTCTTCAAAAAGCCTGTCGGCGTTCTGAGGGAAGCGCGAGCGTTGGATCATCTCGTTTAGATCCTCTCGGGTCATGACGAGAATGCCGAGCTTCTCGGCCTGATCTAGATCGACTTCGACGTCCGATCTTGGCTGGGACGTGACCATAATCGTGAGGATACGCTGGTTCTTGAAGCCGGATAATTCAAGGTTGCGCCGCACGGCCTGGGCGCGATCATGGAGCAGCGAGAGTTTGTTTTCGGCTTTCAGCATGCCTGTCGTCACTTCGACTACACCGAAATGTCCAGTCGGCGCAGTCGCCAGTAAGTCGGCCGCATCCTGCATGCTGGGTGTATTGCCCAGCTGCGTCACGCTGAAGCCAAGGATCCAAAGCAGCCAGGCGACGGCACTCTCGAGGTCTCTGGCCTGCTGGCCTCTCATCGTAGGACGATTGCAGATCTCGGACAGAAGAGCGAGCTGGGGGTCGAATGTCTCGTAAACGGCTCGACGCGGGTTCTGCGTAGTCGTCGGGTCTGCGAGCCAGCCGAAATGCTGGGCAACGCCGTTATAGCTCGCAACGCACTGAAGTACAGCCGCCTCAGGGATAGTGACGGCGAGTGTGCCTCGCTGGAAATCTGGCTCTTGGGACCATCGGAAGTCACGGCCGTCACGGCGCCGCCTCTCAGTAACCCTCCCTTGATGTAGAATCTTAATCCCCAGGGCGAAGTTGTCGGGTAGAAGGCCGTTGGCGAGACGGACGACGATTTCCGCCTCGGTGCCGGCAATCGGCGAGGTAAAATCAACGGCAGCCATGTTCGGCGAGTATATCTCGACGGTAACTCGATCGTTGAATAGACCGCCGACGCCATATTCGTTCGTGAGTTCCTGAAGGCTATCGAAGGGCATAGACGCCGCCTTGAGCTCCCAATCAAAAAACGGCTGACGAATGTAGGATTGCTGATCGCCACCCTTGATCTGCAGCACCATTGTCCGATTCTGATTCTGTAGTCCTATCGGGTGGAACGGCTGCATCCACGCCGAATGGGCGCCGTCTTGGGTTGTGGGGAAGACTACTTCGCCCTGCGGCGTGCTCACGCGACCCAACAGCAGTTGGCGGACCAGTTCGCGGGCGGATTGGCCCAGGTCGGCCAAAAGATAGCGTCCGGCCCAAACATTTTCCGACGTGAAGTGCGAATGCGGCAGCTTGGGAAAAGGCGTGAGATAGATGACACCTTGAACAAGGACGAAGGCACTCTCGTGTTTGACCGCAAGGTAAGAAAAGCTGCAATTCCGATGCGCCGCCTCGAATGGTTCAATCGCAGCGAAGAAATCTTCAATCATCTTCTGCTCGTGTAGGGGAAGCGTCATTGATGCATCTCTTGGTCGGCAGTTAACGATCTTTCCAAGTTGGACAGCCTAGAGTTCATGCCTGTTCGCGACCAGAAACTTGCAGCCGTACGGCAGCAGCCTTGCCCTTTCTACGCGATTACCACGGCTAAGAGAGATCGAAAATCTTGATATTAGTTAATAGTTTAAGGGCCTACGGATCGGATCTATTGAGACTACTTCCCTCGACTCCGAAGAGTGCGCTTACATCCATTTATTGTGGCTCCAACCCGTTGGGCGACAAAGAGGCGCAGATGGCTAAGAGACACGTCGCTGAACTCAGAACGGAGATCAGGAGAGCGATCGTCATTGTAGGCGAGCGAGACGACAGCATCACATTGGAGGCGATACTCGCAGTCTTGCGGTTGAACGCAAAACCGCAAATCGAAGGAGCCAAAGATGACCTCCGAGAGATCGGACTGCGGCGCACGGTGTCGCGGGTATCGAAGCTGAGCGCAGACAATCTGCTCGACGACTCATCGGGGCTCTTTCGGGAAGGTCTTCCGCGTACCCCAATGACGATCAAGATTCCAGGGCGTCACGGGTTCAGCACTAAGTTAGCGACGAAGTGTTCTATCTCAGAACTGGAGAGAGTGGCGATCCACATGGCCAACCGCAACTCAGGCGACCGCAACAAACATCTATTGGAGTTTATCGCGAAGGCGAAAAGGAGCGGTGCCAAAGCCGGCACACTGGTGACTGATGCTATCGCCCTTATCGAGCAGCGCGAGAACAAATAACGAGGAAGACTCGCCCAATGAAAGCATTCGTCTCCTACTCTCACCGAGATACCTGGGCGCTTGAACGGCTGAAAGCACATACGTCAACGCTACGCCGCGATGGACTGATCGAAACCTGGTCTGATCTGGAAATCCCGCCCGGCGGCGAGATCGATGAACACGTGGCCGATGCGCTTGCACAGTGCGATCTCTTCATCCCGCTCATATCGGCAGATTTCCTGAACTCTTTCTATTGCTATGAGATCGAGTTGGCGCGGGCGATAGATCGCTACGATCGTGGAGAAATCCAGATCGTCCCCGTCGTGGTCGAGCCGTGCGATTGGAAAGGGCCGCTTCGGCGATTTAAGGCGCTGCCGAAGGACGGGAAGCCCATTACCGAGTTTACCAATCAGAACACTGCGTTCTTGGATGTGTCAGCCGGCCTGAGGACAATCTGCGAGGCTGGACTGGCAAGGCCTCTGCCCATGGCGACGCCCAAGGGCGACGCACCCAAACAGGACCCGAGCAGCAGTCAGCGCAAATATCGACTTAAGAAGACGTTCGATGCGATCGACCGTAGCGACTTCGTCTCCGAAGGATTTGATGTCGTTCGTTCATATTTCGAACACGCGATTGCCGAGATCAACGACGTCGAGGGCCTCAAAGGGAGATTCAGGGCTATGTCGGACCGCGCCTTCACCTGCACGGTGACGAATGCACATCACCAGCGAGGAACCGCAAACATTACCGTGCACAGCGGGAGTGCTAACCGGATGCTGGGAGATATCTACTGGTCGTTCAACCCAGACGCGTCCGACAACACAGCGAATGGAAGCTTCAACGTCGGCAACGACGACTACGAACTTTTCTGGACCGATCGTGACTTTTCTCGCGGTGGCGGCAGGGAAGACGCCGAACATCTGACGGCACGAGAGGCAGCGGAACGCCTTTGGAATAGGTTCGTTGAGCAGGCGGGAATATCATATGCCGGAGATGATCAGGATTAGGTGCCTGAATTGCGGCCACCGATTTGAAGCCGAGGCACTTACGAAGGAAGAGCGAGAGGACGCACGCCGAAAGGATCAGCCGACTTCGCCTATCGCATGCCCGGCGTGCCATCGGACTGATACGCGCCCAGGCTGGGAATAGCCATCACCCGGGAATACGAAACGCGAGAATCATCCTCCTGGACGTGAAGTATGGAGATCGGTCATGCCGGTCATGCTTGAGCCAAAACTCACCGCAAGCGGCCCGGAGAATGCGCGAGCTGGTCGGCTCGCCCTCATGCACATCCGTCAAGACTTACGACTGGGGTTCATTGCCCACGTCGCAGAAAGACCGATCTTGCACTTCGTACCCCTCCTCCCGGCGGATCGACTGCAATTTGCCCCGCTAGCCACGGCTGGCCAATCGTTCGCAGACCTCGGAGAGGAAGTTCTGCTCGGCTGTTTGCCCGGATTAGACACCATCTTGATGTCGGGGCACGAAGGCAACGATCGGATAGGGTGCCTGTTGCTGAACGGCGAAGGTGCGGCAGCAATCGCGATAACGCCAAATGACGAAGGCGACGCCCGCTATTACACATTTGCGACCGGTGAGGTTGGTTTTGCTCGCCCCGACGCGCGGGCCATTGTCACGAAGTGGTCGATCTCCTTGGGAGTTCAGGAGCGCCGGGCTAAGATCGCCGACATCACCGCCCTCCGGCCCGCCGATGAGGCATAAGAGCGCGGTAGAACGACCAGCAGAGGACGCATTCGATGCTTGAGGGCTTTTCGCGGGAAATCAAGTTTGTCGAGTACAAAGGGCTAGAAGCTGGTCGCCTCTACTACGCGATTGGACACAACTCGCCGTATCTCCTGATCGCAGCTAAGAATGAGAATGACGTAATCATCGGGATCCCTGTCTCTGAAGCGGAAGGAAGATTTCGGCTGAAGGAAGTCTCGACCGAAGGCGGGTTCCTGGACCTTGGGCCTCTAACAGTGGAATGTTCCCTGGATCCTACCGCTTTCAAAATTTCGATCGGCCATCAAGACGACGTGTCTGGTTCTTTAGTAGTGGCGCAGAGCGGCCCAATTGCGATTGCCCTGTGGCAAACGCAGGACAGACGTTATTACCTGCCCTTTGAAGACAATAAATTGCGCTACGCAAACATGGGCAGTCGGCGTGCGGTTTGCAAAAAGTGGCGTATAGTCATTCCCACCAGTGTCGCCGAGCCCGGCTTCTCCTCGTTTCTGATCGATGTAGGCAACTGATGTCGTCTCCACGCTGGCAACGAGGCTCGAATGGACGAGTATTCGACGCCTATGCCATGGTATCGGCCGGTGTTTCCTGATGAGGAGCTTGCCATGGCCGATCAAAAGTCCCGAAAAGAAGACGCGGCGATCATCCTTGCGGAGCAGATTGTCAGAGACTGGGGCGTCGTGAAGCTCGTCTTTGAGCGGTCCGGAGGAGCGGTGTATTTGCAGGCGTTTGAGCGGATCCGACGGGCCAAAGAGGCATTCGAGAACGACGACGACTGATCAAGTCGGAGATCGACGCACGATGACGGCGACGGTGAATTAACAACCGGACCTGCTGCTAGATCGGTTCTATCCAACCGATCTTGGGCAGTGCAATGGCACCACACACCTACAATGCCTGGAAGAACCTACCCAGCCGCAATGGTCGATTTCCGGCGATTCCACAGAAGGTGAGCTCCGCTGCCGTCTTCGCATGAGAATAGCGCCGCATTGATCGGCGCATGAAGTGCCGGGTCATCCAGCCGTACTCGAAGATAATTCTTCGGAGTAAGCCCCGCAGTTCGAGCCTCCCACGCATCACCTATGCGAGAATTCCCAACGAACACCCGGAACGCCGGCGCCTTCTTGCTGGTGCGGTCATCATTCGGCACCAGACGGACTTTGGCATCGATCGTCAATGTTCGAATGGCGCCGACCCATCCGCCGTCTTTGGCCATCACGAATGTTCCGATAACGGCCATGTCTTACGCCTCCTCGGATAGGCCATCAGGCTGTTGACTAGAAGTCTTCTTACGGCGACCGCGCCGCGGCCGGGGTTCTGTCGCCGGGAGCTCAGTTACTTCTTTTCGCGCCTTCGCGAATCCGCGATCACCTTCCAGAAAGCTCGCCAACATAAACGGGATGAGCTCCTCGACGGATTCAGCCTCGCCATAGGTCGCGCGATAGACCGCGGCATACTCCCGGAGCCCTTGCGCGAGATCCGGGCGCGCCGTGAACGTCATCTTGACCGGCACGCGGTCAGGCAGCTTCGAAAGCTTTAGATCCGGCATAGCACTTCCTCTCATCCCCGATACGGCCGGAGCACAAGATCCTTCTCGACAATCACGCGCAGCGGCCAACCGGGCCGCACGGTGATCGTCGGCTGAATGTTGAAGTTCTTCTCAACCAGGCGCTGACCTGCCGCATTGGTGCTCTGCTGACCCGATTGCTGGAGTGCACGAACGAGATCGCTCTGACCATCTCCAAGGGAGAGCTCTGTCCCAACTCCCAGTAGCGTCGCGAGCGCAATGCCCTTGATGACTCGCCACGTGTGGAAATCCACCTCATCCTCGAGTCCGGCATAGCCGGCAGCATCCGTCGCCGGCAGATTGTCGATTTCGATCGACGAGCCGTCGGGGAAGATGATCCGCCGCCAGACGACCAAGGCACGGGATTGCCCGAACGCAATCACGCTATCGTAGCTTCCGATGAGCCGCGAACCCTGCGGCACCAACAATGTTTGGCCCGAGACGCTGTCAAATGTGTTCGAAGTCGTTTGGGCGATGACTTCACCAGGCAAGTCCGAGTTCAATCCGGTGACGAGCGCCGCTTCGATGACCGTACCGGCCATAACCTGGTAGGGTGAAGCCGGATCCTGCAGGACATGCGGATTGTAGATGCCGGCTGCACTCTTGTCGTTCAGGAAGTCGAGCTTGCGTTGCTGATTGTTGGGATCATGATCCGGATCGAGACTGAGCCGGTTTCCAACTGGCGGATTGAACTGACTATCCGCGGATTCTGCCTGATGGGTTTGACCTGAGCCCTGCGACACAGCGACGGAAGATCGAATGGTGACCTGAAAGAACACGCTCGCTTCCCGGGCAGCCCTTGCCAACTGAGCCAGCCTTTGGCGCTCAGCCTCCGCCTCCCGATCCGCCTCGCTCTCGGGGACGCCAGGCGCGAGGCCCAATTGCTTCTGGCGTTCGAGGATCGGCGGCCCGAGGTCACCGGGCAGAGGTGGACCGAGCACCGGCGTCTCCGGCTTCATTTCGCCGTAGTCTTTGGGGAGGCCGTCGAGTCCTTCGGCCGTTGAATTGCGGTCCGTGCTGTAAAGCTCCTGGGCCTGCTGGCCGAAACGCAGGATCGGACCTTTAAGCGCCAGCCACGTCACGCCGAATATCCCAGCAATTCCGACGGCGGCGATGCCGATCATCAGTCGCCGCTTGAAACGGACCACGCGCCGCGGTGCGGCTCGGAGCGCCAGCGTCTCCGGATCGACCTTGGCAGTCGTCGGCTTCTCGCCCGCCATCACCGCTCCCTCCGGAAGGTTGGACGCGGGAAGGATGTTTGGGACGGCACATCGTTGCTCTGAACAGCGTCGTCACGGGAGATGCGAACGACCTGCTGCGGGTCCTGTCCCAGCCTCAGCTCGGCCGCCGCGAAGAGCCGATCGACGATGTAATAGTTCCGCCGGACCCGGTAGTTGACCAGTTCGTTGTCGCCGGTCGGCCCGACCACGAACAGGGGCGGTGTCTCCCCCTGGTCGATCCGACCCGGGAACTCGATATAGACCTTGGAGCCGTCATCGAAGGCACGCAATGGCCGCCAGGGCGGGGTGTCTCCGGTGATCGCGTACCGAAAATGCAGATTCTCCAGAGCAAGCCTGGAGGCGACCGGCGCGACAGCATCCGCCTTCTCGTTCTGCGCCTTCAAAGCGATCAGCTGGTCTTCTGGGTAGGTCCAAGAGAGCGCCGCCATGGCGGTACTGTCTGTGCTCTCCAGCGCCAGATGATAGGTGCGCCGATCCGTGGTGATCACCATGTTGGTCTTGAGGCTTGGCGCGAACGGCTTCACCAGAATATGAACCCGCTCACCCCCGCTGGCGCCGCTGGTCGTGTTGCCAACAACCCAGCGCACCGTGTCGCCGGCAGAGACCGCGACCAGTGTCTCGCCTGCCTCCAGGGTGATATCGCTCACCTGCTCCGGCGCCGCGTAGAGTCGGTAGAGCGCGCCCTCGACGAACGGATAGATCTGGACCGCATTGATGTAGCCGTGCGTGCTGGGCTCCTGCAGTGCGGCCGCATTGGCGGCATCCACGCGTGCCGTGGGTGGACGCGTGTCTGGGGCCGCCGCACTCGGCACCGCCTGCAACTGTCCGGGCAATGGCAGCGGCTCCGGAATCTTGACTATGGTGACGGCTTTCGGCGGATCGGCCTCAACCGCCGCCGGCTCGAACGCCTCCTTGTCGTACTGGATTGCCGGCGGTGGCAACTTCGAAACGCAAGATGCGAGCACCAGGCTGGAGATCGAGAGCGCGATCATGGTTCCGATACGTGCTTGTCCGTTCATTGTGTCTTCCTCTCATCCTGGACCTGGGACGGATCGAGCTCGCGCGACCAGGCGAGGCCGTTGATGTAGATGCCAAGCGGATTCTTCCTGAGCTTGTCCGTGGTCCTGGGCGGCTCGATGACCAGGGTTAGAAGCGCGGTCCAGCGCTCGGTCGTCGACAGGGCACCGTGCTCGAAGCTCTGTTCGACCCATTTCACCTGGAAGGAGGTGTCGGAGGCCCGGACGACGCTGGTGATCTGGATCGAGACGCTGTGGGTGCCGATATCGGCGAAAGGATCGCTCGCCCGCGCATAGTCGTTGAGAAACGTGGCACCCTTGTCGGTCACGAAGTCATAGGCCTCGAGCCAGTCCTTGCGGACCAGGACCGGATCGATCGAGATTCCGCGGACCTGCTCGATGAAGCGTCCCAGATACCAGGCAATCTGGACGTCGGTCGGCTGATAGTTCTGGATGGCCGGCGCCACCGCCTGGACCTCGCCGAACTTGTCGACCTCGACCACGTAAGGGATCACCCGGCTCTGCAGCGACTGCCAGACGGATGAAGCCGCCAGACCGGCGCTCAACAGGAGCGAGCCGAGCGCCATGAGTCGCCAGTTTCGTGCCTGGACGCGGGCGGAGCCTATGCGCTCATCCCAGACCTGGGCCGCGCGTTGGTAAGGTGTGACTGGCTCCGGTGTCCGGCCATAACGCTGAACCGTCCTTCTGAACACTTTTCAACTCTCCTTCACGTCGAGATCGGGATTGGCGGGGCTGCCGGGACGGTCACCGTCCTTGATCGCTTGCGTGGCGGCATGGCGATGGGCACGCGCCGATTGCTCGGACCGCAGGCGCCGCGCCCAATCGGGTGTCGCTGATGGAGTGTCCGATGGAGGAGATCCGGGGCCGGAGGACGCCGGCGAACCACCGGTCGCTTCCCAAGCGGCCGTCCTCCCGGCATTAATGCCTTCGGCGGCGGCATCGCGAAGGTGACTGGCCGAAGGATGCATCGCACGCGTGGCGGCGCCGACACCCGCGCGCGCCACTCCGCCAAGGCCGGCAGCAACACCGCCGAGGCCGGTCGCTCCAGACGTTGATTGCCCGAGCGCATAGGCCGTCTGCGTCGCGGAGCCCAAGGCCGCGCCGGCCCTGATGGCGCTGAGCCCCGCGCCGCCGGTCGCCCGCAAGGCGCCGGCACCGGCCAGGACAGCACCGCCAGTCAGCATGGCAGCGCCCGCCGCGGCTCCAGCTGTCCCGATCGCCGCCGCCGCACCCAGCTGCGGTGCACCGGATACCAGGCCGGATGCGATCCCGGGACCGAAGATGCCGAGTCCCAGCATCGCCAAAGAGGCGAGCACCAAGGACATGGCCTGGCCGATATCTGGCTCCTGGCCCTGCAGTGCGGTGATGAACTCACCGAAGAAGGTCGACCCGATTCCGGTGATGACCGCCAGGACCATCACTTTCACCCCGGTCGAGATCACATTGCCCAACACGCGCTCGGCCAGGAACGAGGTCCGGTTCCAGAGCGCGAACGGCACCAGGACGAACCCGGCCAAGCTGGTCAACTTGAACTCCAGGATGGTGATGAAGAGCTGAACCGCGAGGATGAAGAAGGCGATGATCACCACCAGCCAGGAGACCAGCAGCACGATGATGGTCAGGAAATTGTCGAAGAAGCTGGTGAACCCGAGCATCTCCGAGACCTGCTTCAAGAGCGGCCAGGCCGCCTCGAAGCCGGTTCCGGCCAGCCGGCCGGGCTTGAGGAGATCCTCCGGCGTTAGCGTGTTCGAGGTCGCAGCAAGCCCCAGCCCAGCGAAAGAGCGGTAGATGATGTCGGCGAGCGCGCTGAACTGGTTGAGGATGAGGGCGAAGACCCCGACATAGAGGATCTTCTTCAGGAACCGCGCCAGGACATTGGCCTCGGAATCCACCACCCAGAACAGTCCGGCCAAGGTGATATCGATTCCGATCAGGATCGCGCTCAGGCGCCCCACATCACCGTTCAGCAGCCCGAACCCGCTGTCGATGTAGCGGATGAAGGTCGCCATGAAGCGGTCGATGACATTGAGATCGCCCAAGCGGCGCCCCCGATACTGGTAGATGGTTGAGTTCATTCCGGCGTGTAGGCGTTTCCTTTGCCCAGGAATCGCTCGGTCGCGGTCCGGGCCGCCCGCTCGGCTTCCGCCTTCCGGGCTTCATCCAGCGCTTGCGCCCGGAACTGTGCCGCCATCAGGTTTTGGATCTGGAGTTGCTGTTTGGCCGAAAGGGCCACCAGCTGGTTGGTCGCCTGCTGGGCCTGGAGACTGCCGACGGCGCTGTCGCTGGCTACCAGCAGCTGCTCCAAGGTCGCCCGATCGGCCTGGACATTCGCGACCACCTGGGACTGGACCGTCATGGTCTGCCGATAGGCGTCCATCGAACTCTGCCAGCGGGTTAGGGCGTCGCTCACCGCCTCGTTCGTGGTCGTCGCGGTGTCATATTCCTTGGGGAATTGGCGCTGCAGCTGGACCGTCGTCTGCTGGACGTCGAAGGCAATGCCGTCGGCCTGGCTCATCAAGGTATCGATGCGTCGCAGCGCCGTCGTGAGCTCGCCCACGGATGTGACGTCGAGCTGCTTCAGATTGAGCGCCATATCGACCAGCATCTGAGCTTCGTTCTGCAGCGATTTCACCTGGTTCTGGATCTGCTCCAGGGCGCGACCCGCTTGCAGCAGGTTCTGCGCAAAGTTCGTCGGGTCGAAGACCGTCATTCCCCCGGCGGCAGCGGTGAAGGCGGTAGCACCGGTCACCGTGAGAGCGGTGGCCAGCAAGCAGGCTTTGAGGTTCATGAACTTCATGGATTGCTCTCCGGATTGAGGGTTGGAAAGGCTTCGGCGAGAGAGGCGGCCCAATCGAGGCCCTTGGCTTCGAGAAAGGCACGCAGGAAGTTCTCCGAGCCATGCTGCTCGAGAACGGCGTCGATCAGCTTCTGAGCAACGGGATCGGATGTGCCACAGAGCGCCAGCGCGATCGGTCCCAGGCCAAGCTGGAACAACCGGTTGCCGCGGCGGGATTGCAGGTGGTAGTCCCGCTTGGGCGTCGCCGTGGCGACGAGCTCGATCTGCCGGGCATTGAGGCCGAAACGCTCATAGATCACCCGGGACTGCGGTTCGATCGCCCGGTCGTTCGGTAGGAAGATCCGCTGCGGACAGCTTTCGATGATGGCCGGCGCGATCGGGCTGCTGGCTATATCGGCCAAAGACTGAGTTGCGAACAGGACCGCGACGTTCTTCTTGCGCAAGACTTTCAGCCATTCCCGGATCCGAGCGGCGAAGAGTGGATGGTCGAGGTAGATCCAGGCTTCGTCCAGAACGAGAAGAGTCGGCCGACCGTTGAACCGCTCCTCCAAGCGATGGAAGAGATAAGTCAGGACCGGCGCCACGGCGCCGGCACTCCGCATCAGCTCCTCGGTCTCGAAACACTGCACGCCGCCGAGGCTGAACTCACCTTCAGCGGCATCAAGCAGCCGCCCAAATGGTCCTTCCAACGTGTAGGGATTGAGAGCCGCCTTGAGCGCATTCGACTGCAATAGCGAGACAAGGCCGGTGAGGGTCCGCTCCTCGATCGGCGCAGAGGCAAGACTCCCGAGTGCCGACCAGATCGTGTCCTTGATCTCCGGCGTGACCGTCATGTTCTCATGGATGAGCAGTGCCGCAATCCACTCCGCTGCCCAGCTCCTTTCTTCCGGCCGCTCGATCCCGCGGAGTGGCTGGAAAGCAAGCGCCTCATTTTCAGCGCCCGATCCCAGCCGGTGGTGTTGCCCACCCATGGCGAGAACGGCGGCGCGCGCGGAGAGGCCTTTGTCGAAGACGAAGACCTGCGATCCCGGATAGCGCCGGAACTGTAGAGCCATCAGCGCCAGGAGCACGGACTTGCCGGCGCCCGTTGGGCCGACCACCAGCATGTGGCCGACATCCCCGATATGGGTCGAAAGTCGAAACGGTGTCGAACCCGAGGTTTCAGCCATCAGCAGTGGTGGCCCACCGAGATGACCGTTGCGCTCCGGCCCCGCCCAGAGGGCGGAGAGCGGCATCAGATGCGCGAGATTGAGCGTATGGACCGGTGGCTGTCGGACATTGGCATAGACATGGCCGGGAAGACTCCCGAGCCAGGCCTCGACGGCATTGACGCTCTCGCGGATGGCGGTGAGCCCGAGCCCATGCAGCACGCGTTCTACTTCGCGGATGCGCCGCTCGGCCTCGGCCCGGTCGGGATCAGAAACGGTGATGGTCGTCGTGAGATAGCCAAAGCCGATGTCGTCGCCACCCAAGGCCTGCAGCGCCTGGTCGGCATCGGCTGCTTTGTTCTCGGCGTCGGAGTCCAGAAGCGTGCTCGGCTGGTTGTAGAGCACTTCGCGCAACAAGGCCGCGACCGACTTCCGCTTGTTGAACCACTGGCGGCGGATGCGGGTCAGGAGCTTGGTGGCGTCCGTCCGGTCGAGCGCTAGGTAACGCGTCATCCAGCGGTAGCCGAAGCCAAGATGATTGAGCGCGTCCAGGAGTCCGGGCCGGGTCAGGTTTGGAAACCCGAGAACCGTCAGCGATCGGATATGATGGTCGCCCAGCATCGGCTCGACGCCACCACTCAAGGCGGTGTCGACCAGCAGAGCATCGAGATAGATCGGGGTCTCCGGCACCGAGACGGGATGACGCCGCGTCGAAACCGTGTTGTGGAGATAGGTCAGCGTCTCGGCGCTATCGAGCGCCGCGATCTCCGGCAGGAAGCCGCTCAAGAGATCGAAGGCTCGATCGGTCTCGGTAGTGAAGACCGCCAGCTCGGCACGCCATTCGCGGCCCTGCTGATTGGTGCCGCCCTCCATCAGCGATTGCCCGAGCCGTGCCTGGGCATCCGGCTGTGGCAGATAGAGCAAGGTCAGATGGAACCGGCTCTCATGGTGCTCACCACGCCGGCCATCGAAGGCGGCACGCCGTTCCTCATCGACCAGCCAGGAGGCCGGATCGGGGAACTCGCTCCAGGGGTAGTTCTGTGACCGCACCCGCTCGGCCTCGAAGAACAGCGCCCAACCGGAGCCGAAGCGCCGGAACACGTTGTTGGCGCGCGCCGAGACGGCGATCAGCTCGGCTTCAGTCGCACTCTCCAAGTCCGGCCCGCGGAACCGGAAGGTCCGCTGAAAGCTGCCGTCCTTGTTGAGCACGATTCCGGGGGCGACCAGTGCTGCCCAGGGCAAATGGTCGGCCAGCCGGTCGGCCTTGGTGCGGTATTCGCCGAGCCTCAGCATGCGAGCCAAGCCTTCTGCCGGAGGTGACGGATGAGAACGGCTGCAAAGGCCGGGTCTCGCCTGGCCGCAAAGACACTCAAGCTGTGCCCGACCGCCCAGACCAGGATGCCGGCGAGCCACATCTGCAAGCCGAGCCCCAAGGCAGCGGCGATCGTGCCATTGAGGATGGCAATGTTCCGCGGCGCACCAGCCAGCAGAATCGGCTCGGTCAACGACCGGTGCAGCGGCACCTCGAATCCGGGGAGATGCTCGCCACTCACGAGACCAGCGCTCCACCGGCGAAGCTGAAGAAGCTCAGGAAGAAGCTTGAGGCTGCAAAGGCGATCGAGAGACCGAACACGATCTGAATTAGGCGCCGGAACCCGCCGGAGGTCTCGCCGAAGGCCAGGGTGAGGCCCGTCGTAATGATGATGATCACCGCGACGATCTTGGCGACCGGTCCCTGGACCGATTCCAGAACCTGCTGCAGCGGCTGCTCCCAGGGCATGCCGGAGCCCGCGGCATAGGCAGCACCTGAGAAGAACAGCGACGCTGCCGCCACGCCTGCTGCCGAAGCGAAGTTGAAGACTGAGTGCTTACGCATGGAGACCTCTCTAGGGTGGGTTCAGTCTGTCGGTGGAAGGGCGCTGAGCTCGGTGAGGCGGTAGTCGCCGCTGCCGTCGAGACCCTCGACCTTGGCGATCGCCTGGACCTGGCGCGTGAGGCCTCGGCCGGCGATGAAGACGACGATGTCGATCGCTTCGGCGATCAGGCGTCGCGGCGGGATGGCGATCGCCTCCTGAATGAGCTGCTCCAGGCGATAGAGGGCGGCATGGGCGGAATTGGCGTGGACGGTGGCGAGGCCGCCGGGATGACCGGTGTTCCAGGCTTTGAGGAGATCGAGTGCTTCAGGTCCCCTCACCTCACCGACGATGATCCGATCGGGCCGAAGGCGCAGGGTGGAGCGCACCAGGTCGGCGAGACTGACGACCCCGGACTTGGTCCGGAGCGCGACGCAGTCCGGTGCCGCGCATTGCAGCTCGCGCGTATCTTCGATCAGGACCACCCGCTCCCCGAAACCGGCGATCTCGGCCAGAAGCGCATTCGCCAAGGTGGTCTTGCCGGAACTGGTTCCGCCGGCGATCAACAGGTTCCGGCGTTCTCGGACGGCCTTCCTGAGGATGTCGGCCTGAATCGGATTGAGGATCCGTTCTGCGACGTAGTCTTCCAGCGTAAAGACCCTGGCCGCGGGCTTGCGGATTGCGAAACATGGCCTACTGGAAACCGGCGGCAGCAAACCTTCGAACCGCTCGCCGGCCTGACCTTCGCCATGCGGTGGCAGTTCGGCGCTGACAATCGGGTTGTGCTCATGCGCCTCTACCCGAACGTAAGATGCGACCAGCCGGATGATGCGCTCGATCGCCGCCGGATCGAGCTTGTGGCCGGTATCCACAATGCCTTCGCCCAATCGATCGAGACGCAGGCAGCCGTCCGGATTGACCATGACCTCGATGACCGCGGGATCGGCAAGTGCTGCCGCGATCCTGTGACCCAGGGCGGTCCGCAGCATGGCGCGGCGCCGGTCGCGTGATTCAGGGTTCCGGCTGCCGGTCATGCCTCGCCTCCCGGCTGCGGCTCAGCCTGACCTTCACCGGTGCGGTCCAGAGTCCGATCGCCCCGAGCCAGCTGCCGCGCGACCTGTTCGATGAAGGCTTGGAAGCGGTCACGTCCCACGGCCCGAGCCGCTGCATCCGCCTCGGGCAACGGTGCCGTCACGTTCAGCTGATAGCGGATGAAGAGGGCCAGGCTTTCCAGCAGCACCGCGCCATCGCGTTCGATCCGTCCCAGCTGCATGCTGATGCGGTTGAGGCGAAGCCCGAACCGGTCGTCGAGCTCGTGACCGGCCCGGCGGTTGAGCCAAGCGACCAGAGCGTCAGTCAGGATCGCCGACTTGGAGGACCCGGGCTTCGCCGCCAAGGCCTCCAGCCGCTCGGTCACATCAGCAGGCAGGAAGAGTTGATGCCGAATCTTGTCTTGCTTCTTCGCCATCTCAGAACCTCGGCAGCAAATCGTCATCGCTTTCGTTGACCGCATAGGCCCGCGCGACGGTGCTCAAGGGACGGACTCGATCCATCGCACGCTTGTCGGAAGCAGCATCGGAATCGTCGTCACCCAGGCCGAGCGGGTCCGCAGGATCGGTGTCGGTCGGCCGGACAATCGTCTCCTCCGCGATCCCGGGGTGCCGCTGCTGCTGGAGACCGCCTTCGCTTTCCTCGGACAAGCCGGAAACGCCTTCGACCGCGAGCTCGAGATGCAGCCCCCGCACCTGCCCGCCCCAGTCGTCCAGGCGCGGCAAAGGCCGATCGGAATAGGTCCCGTCGCTCAATGCCGGCGCCGGCAGCACACGGGAAGTGAAGTTGCGGTCTTCGTAGTAGCGGAGCTTCTTTGCCCGGATCGGCGCCAGCCCCGAAACCAGCACCAGCTCATCCGCCGGCGGAAGCTGCATGACCTCGCCAGGGGTGAGGAGCGGCCGTGCCGTTTCCTGGCGCGAGACCATGACGTGGGAGAGCCACGGCGCCAAACGGTGGCCGGCATAGTTCCGCTGCGCGCGAAGCTCGGTCGCGGTGCCCAATGCATCCGAGATTCGCTTCGCCGTCCGCTCGTCATTGCTGCTGAAGGCGATCCGGACATGGCAGTTGTCGAGGATCGCATTGTTCTCGCCATAGGCCTTGGAGATCTGATTCAAGGACTGGGCTATCAGGTAGGCCCGGATGCCGTAGCCCGCCATGAAGGCCAGAGCTGTCTCAAAGAAGTCCAAGCGACCCAAGGCCGGGAACTCATCCAGCATCATCAGGAGCTGGTGCTTGCGGCTCTTCTTGGGATCACCCTCCAGCCGCTCGGTCAGCCTCCGGCCGATCTGGTTCAAGACCAGGCGGACCAGCGGCTTCGTCCGGGAAATGTCCGAGGGCGGAATGACCAGGTAGAGCGAGACTGGACGGGTCGCATCGACAAGATCGACGATTCGCCAATCGCAGGCCGCGGTCGTGGCCGCCACCGTCGGATCGCGGTAGAGCCCCAAGAAAGACATGGCGGTTGAAAGCACACCGGAGCGCTCGTTCTCGGACTTGTTGAGGACCTCGCGGGCGGCAGAGGCGACGACCGGGTGAACCTCCGGCTTCTCCACCGTGCCCAGGTGATTGGTCGCCATCATTCGCCGCAGGGTATGAGCAAAAGAACGCTGCGGATCGGAGAGGAGGGTTGCGACCCGGGCCAGGGTCTTCTCCTCCTCGGCATAGAGGACATGGAGGATGGCGCCGACCAGCAGGGAATGGCTGGTCTTCTCCCAGTGCGACCGGCGTTCCAGCGCTCCTTCGGGATCGACCAGGATGTCGGCGATGTTCTGGACGTCGCGGACCTCGTCCGGACCCTTGCGCACTTCCAGGAGCGGGTTGTAGCGCGCAGACCGGGGATCGGTCGGGTTGAAGAGCAGACAGTGCGAGAAGCGTGCGCGCCAGCCGGCGGTCAACTGCCAGTTCTCGCCCTTGATGTCATGGACGACGGCGGAACCGGTCCAGGTGAGCAGCGTCGGGACGACCAGGCCGACACCCTTCCCGCTCCGGGTCGGTGCGAAGGCCATGACATGCTCCGGCCCATCATGCCGGAGATAGCGACGATCGAGCCGGCCGAGGAAAACACCCGAAGCCTTGAAGAGGCCGGCGCGGATAATCTCGCGGGAAGTCGCCCAGCGCGAGGAGCCGTAGGTCGTGACAAGTCGCGCTTGCCGCGCCCGCCACAGCGAGCCGGCGACAGCGGCACCACAGCCCAGGAACCCACTCGCTCCCGCCAGCATGCCGGCGCGATTGAAGACCGCCGGCGCATAGGCGTCGTAGGAGTACCACCAGGGAAAAAGCTGCCAGGGGCGATAAACGGGCAAGCCGAAGAGCACCGTCCAAGGTGCCCCAAGCTGCGCCTGGTATCCCAGCATGCTCGCCGCCCATTGCGTCGCCGACCAGACGCCGGCGATGACGATGGCAAACACGATGGAGATCTGCCCGATGAGGAGGCTGGTCGGTGTCATCTCGTCTCGTCCCGATGAGCGCTGCAAAGAGCAGCGCGACGAGACAAGCATTCACCAACAGCTAAGAATCTCTCGGCGCCATTACCTGCGCCCAACTACGCTGAAACGACGTTTCGGTGCACGGCCTGACGATCTTGGAGATAGAAGCGAGGAGAGCGCAGATCAGCCGAACATCCATCTGCTGAATCACACCAACGCCGGATCGGTATGTCTATGAGATCGCGGGACCCCTTTGGCGTCCGATATTCCACGAGATCCCGCCGTCACTTTTCGCAACCCCAGTGACCTGCCGACCGAGATTGCGTTCGAGCACGGGCCGCCAAGGGACGAGGGTGAATTCCCGCGCGTTCTCAACGACGGCGAAACGACCGCTGGCGAGATCGACACGGCGGCGGTAGATGCCTTCGATCCGCCCCCGCGGTTCCTGCGGTGTGTAAGGCAACCCAAGCTCGCCAGCGAGCTGCCCTCCAACCTTCTGCAACTCGCGCTCGCGCAAGATTCGAAGGAGATTGGCCCGGTAGACGAAACTGCCCTGGCTCTCCGACGCCAAGCCCTGCTCCAGCAACCATTGGCGACGTTGCGCTAAGGCCTTTCGGGTCTCCTGGCCGAAGCCAGCCTCTCGTATCGGCATTGCATCACCGGCAACCAACTCGTGGTCTAGCCAGGTGGCCCCCTCTGCGTGAGCCTGACGCTCCAGCTTCAGCGTTGAGAGGACTTGGACCTCTACTGGTGCTTTGCGGGCCAGCACCTGCTCATACTGGAGTGCCCGATCCAGATGATCTGATGAAATGACCCAGGTTCCGTCTGCTTCGCGATCAACGCCGATATCGGCACGGCGCATGGCTTCGAGGCGCCGGATCTGGGTTTCGACGAAAGCTGCCGTGGTACTGGGATCGTACTTGAGGTGCAGCTCGGCGCTGTAACGGCCGTCATGGGCCGCTGCAATGTCGGCTATGGTGTGGTCGGTCGGTTTGACGGCCGGTTGCTTCGGCCTGACGGCGACGATGCTGCCTTCCGGCGTCGGTTCGGTCGCATCGGCTTGGCCGATTTCGAGATGGTGGATGCGGCCGTCTAACGCGTCGATGGCCAGATAGTGCCGGTCTGAGAGCTCGTCGGCGAGGCCACGTGAGACGACCCGGCCGATCAACGGCCCGCTTAGCTCTCCAGGATTGTGGACCACCAAGTCCGATGATGCTCGGTCGATCCGGGCGCGGGTCAGCTCATGGTGCAAAGCTTTGATGATGTCTCCGCGTTCGCCCATGCGACGGAGGGTCGACTCCAGGTCGGCAGCCAGTCGCCATCGGCCGGGGGAGACCTCCTCAGCCAGTCCGAGGCGCTTCAGCTTCTGCAGCCTGCCGGCGCGGAGGGTCTGGCGGAAACTGTCCTGGTCACGGCCGGATCGGAACGTGCCGTCAGGTTCGGTTTCGCGGAGAAGGCTGCGGTCGAGGCTCGTGAACCGCTCTTGCTCGACTTCAGCGCGCAGGCGGGATTGGATTTCGTGGTCGGTGCGTGGGCCGAGGTCGAGGGTGACCAGTTCCGCGGCGCGCTCGCGCATGCCGCGGCTCAAGTACTCGCGGGCTATGATGAGATCCTTGCCCTGGTCGTCCTTGCCTCTGAGGACAATATGGGTATGCGGATGGCCGGTGTTGTAGTGGTCAACGGCGATCCATTCGAGCTTGGTGCCGAGATCCTGTTCCATTTGAAGCATGAGCCGTCGGGTCACCGGCTTCAGATCCGAGTACTCGATCGCATCCTCCACGGAAACGATGAAGCGGAACTGGTGGCGATCGCCATCGCATCGATCGAGAAAACTCGATCCCTCGGTACGATCCTGTTCGGCGCTATAGAGGGCGCCTGGCTCTCCTTCTCGCGTAACGCCATCACGCTGCAGGTACCGAAGGTGAGCCTTTGCGCCACTTAGGCCGGATGGAGACAAGCGTATCAGCCGCGCCTTAACGATGACGTGCCGGCACCGTAGTGCGCTGACACGGTCCTGCCGCCCTACGACTCGGCCGATACCCGCGCCCCGACCGATGCGGCTGCCGTCAAATTTGCTCTGTCTACCCGATCTTGCCTGGCGAAGCCTACTTGCGCGCCCGAGGGCTGTCTGGATCTCTCGCAGGAATGTCCGCCCTCGAAGCGATCGCGATCGTATCCGACCCAGCTTGGGCGTGAACTTTTCGTCGCACTTCATGAATCACTCGACCATCTTCCGAAAATTAGAAGGTGATCGGCGGCCTCAGATGCAAGACCTCGGCAATGAGGTAGCTCAACGGCCGGCATACCTGTCTGTGCAAGATAGCGACCGATTTGGTCGTCTCTATCTTCAGACATTGCGATGTCTTCGAGATCGACTTCGGGGAGTTTGATTTCGCCGAAAGCGGATACCAGCAGTCCGTTGTCACTGAGGACAAAGTCTGGCGCATCGCGCCCTTTCACACGGCGCTGCTCACTCGTGCCTGTTCGTATTTCAAACGGCAGAGAGCGCTCGTTCAAAGCGGTTGTCAGTAAGTTCCTGATCACCGGATAGTAGGTCGCCTCCGTTGAACTCTTTAGCTCCGCGTATCTTCGCGTTTCCTGCGAATACACCTCGAGTGCGCGCGCAACGTTGTCCATAATCCCCCCGGGTCGCGGCGCAGTCGCTGCCGCATAAGTTGCGACAACGTTGTCCTTCTGACTGTGGATAACGTCAATAAGTTTTTGATTATAAAGCTTTACTGTGGCTCTCCATCTGTCGAAACTACTAGATATAGTATCCGACAGGGGCAAGGCGCGGTTGAGGTTCTCGTGCAGTTATGGGCAATGTCTTGAAGAGTAGGCGCTATGACAGTGCCCACGGGATGGCCAGGCGAGGCTATACGGTGTGGCAGAAGCGCAAACCAAGCGACCATGCATGGCGACCTGATATGTGATCAGCGTAAATGAGACCGGCACTGACAAAGCACCGCCTGCACATAGGTGATCGATTGGCGCACACGGCTAGCCGAATAGACGCGGGATCTTCGAAGACGGTGCATACTGACAAGATCGATGCGCCTGCTAAAAATCTCGCGCATATGCGATGGCTGGTTGAGCGGCGCTCCGAGAATCAACAGTGTTGCCTCAAACTGTTTGAACTCCTCGAAAAGAACCGCAGCACATGGGAGGATGAACAGTTCTTTGCTGCTCAAGATATGGTCGGTGCCGCATTCTCGTTATGGCGCGCCGTCTTCCTCGGAGAGAAATTGAGCAAACGGAAGCTAGTTTACCAGCACTTCAGAGACTTCCTCGGGGGGCTCATTGAGGACAATGCCATCTCATATGTGCAGGACAAGAAGAATCGAGAATGGACTTTTAATTATTACGTCGAGAATGCGCGCTTCCGGCTCGACGCGTTGGCAAAGCGCCGGAATGGGCCGGGTAAACTCAAGGCCTGGACACACAAGAAGCGTAGCGCTACCAAGCGATGGGAGTACGCCCAATCGCTGCTCGACGACGCAATCCAAAAATACAGCAAGCATCTTGGTAGCTGAGCCTCCGGAGAGCGAAGGCGATCCCGCACCCACTGTTGATCGGTTTGCTACCAGGCTGCACGCCCGATCGCATAGATGTCCAAACAGTTCGGGAAGATCCCTCTGAAAATCTGGCACCCCAGTGCCGACTGCTAACGCCTTGCTGAGCCGCTGAAGTAAAGATCGTGACCATCGTCTGCGACATGCGTCCACCCTAGCTGTTCGCTCTCAAGCCTCAGCTTGCACCCACACCACCTCGCCCCGGCTGAGATAAACGATCGCGCCACGGGCAGCACCCGTAACTCTAAGGTAGGCCGCCACCTGGCTGGCATGCGCCGCCCTTTCAGCCTGGCTTGGGGCGAGATCGCTCTTCCAGTCTACGACGAGTTCGATCCGGCCTTCGACAACGGAGAGAGCGTCCGCCCGGCCTGCGACCAACGCGCCATCGGCATCTATCGCGAACAGTGGGACTTCGGTTTGGAGCGACGGCCAAAACGCTTCGACTTCGGGCAAGCTGCGAGCCCGTAGCGCTGTCATCGCGCACTCTGCGGGATCAGGATGGGTGGCCTCGCCGGCTTCAAGCGTGCGGAGTTCCCCTCCGAGCTCCGCAGCACGCGCAGTGACGATGGCCTGCTCTCTGGCAAGCTCGCCGGTGACCATCTCCTCCATGAGTTTGTGCAGGAGAATCCCGCGGACCCGCCCGGCGCCTATGGGCTGAACCACTTCGACCTGATCGTCCACCGCTTCGCTTGCCTCCACCTCCCCGAGGTGCTGACGGTCATCATCATGGTCGCTGGGTCGCCGCCAAACGATTGGCGGTGCGGCAGCTACGATGAACTCATCCTCTGCGGCGAAGACCTCCGGCGTCTGCAGGTTCGTCGCTGAAGGCGTCCGCCGCCGCCGCGTTTCGGGGAGAGCCATCGCGTTGAGTTCAGGGAGGCGCGTCGCGCCCAGGTCCAAAATGCGCGCCCAACTCGTAGGGTCTGCGCCGATTAGATCGGGCAGTATCAACAAGTCTCGGGCCCGAGTGCACGCCACGTACCAAAGTCGCTCCCGCTCACGGGCCGCCTCGCTCGCTTCCTCGGCCTGGGCGTCGGCCAAGTGGGGAGGCGGCAGGCCGCCGAGTACCCAATGCAAGGTGTCATCTGATTGGCGGTGCACGAACTGCTCGGGAGCTCGCAGCTGAGTGCCGGTATTCACTGGAATCACCACGGGCCACTCGAGCCCCTTGGCGCTATGGATTGTGACCAGGGATACTGCTTCTTCGCTCTCGTCTATACGTCCTTCGGTTAGCCCACGGCCCGCCTGCCAGTCGGCGGTGAGATCGGCCACGAACGCGGACAAGCCTCGGACGCCATACGGCCGCGCCAAGGTAATGAGGGCATCGAGGTTGGCAATAGCGCGCCCGCTACGATCACCAGTGCGTAGCGCGAGCACGACCCGCAGGTTCAGGCGCTCGATGGCCTCGGCGAGCAGGGCGGCGGGGGTTGCCGAAGCGGTGCGACGGCGGAGTACTTGGAGCATCTCCAGGACCTGCCGAGCCTCCGCGTCCGCCACCTGGCACGGGTCGGTCAGCATAGTAAACATGGTTGGGCGCCCATCGGCCGCCGGCGGAAGCTGTGCGGTCACCGCCAGTAGCCTCGCCTCGGTGAGGCCGACCATAGGTCCGCGAAGGAACGCTCCGAATGCCAGCGTGTCGGATGGGTCAGCCAACGTCCGTAGCAATGCCAGCAGGTCCTGCGTTTCCTGCCTTCGCATAAGCGCCTTGCCGGCCTGGGAGGCAACCGCGAGGCCCTCTGCCTCGAGCGCACGCTCGTAGCGCCACAGTTCAGATCCGGTCGGTGCGAGGAGTGCGATGTCCCCAGGGCGCAGCAGCGTACGTTTCCCGTCGCGGCGGCGGACATCGACCGCACCCACGAGCCTGCGACAGAGGAGCGCTACTGCCTCCGCCTCGGTATCACGTTGCTGCCTAGCCGAGAGGGTCCGGACGTCGACGGTGATCTTGGCCACGCAAGGCACGAGCCCGTCGCGAGGCTCCAATGTCGGCGCAAGCGGCACGTAGCCGGGCTGTCCCGCGGCAGCGAGCGGGAGCTGGAAGCAGCTGTTAACGTGCTCCAGTATCCCCTCTTCCGAGCGGAAATTAGCAGTCACTTGGATGATCGAGCTGGGGTCACGCGCCAAGAAGGCTTCGCGGACCGCCTGGTATGCTGCAACGTGAGCGCCCCGAAATCGATAGATGGCCTGCTTGGGATCACCCACCAAGAACAGTGCACCAGGGCGCGGAACGGCGTCCGTCCAGCGCGGTGGGAACGTGTCGGTTGTGATCGCGAAGATGATCTCGGCTTGAACCGGGTCAGTATCCTGAAACTCGTCGACGAAGATGTGCCGGTATCGGTGTCCCAAGGACAGGCGCACCTCTTCGTGGCCCCGCACCAGTGCACGGGCGCGCAACAAAAGGTCGTCGAAGTCAAGCGCCGCCGCGGCGCGCTTGCGGCCAGCGTAGTCGGCGAGAAGTTCGTCGAGTTCGACTGACAGGTCTGCGATCAACGCGCCACCGATCTCGCCCATCAAAGCAGCGAAGGCAGTTCGGCAGGCTTCATAGTACGATGATGCCGCTTCGAACAGCGCGGGGCCGTCCTCCGCTCCGGCCACCTGCTTCCAGGCCGCCTTAAGATTATAGCTGCGCCATCCAAGGCCTTTGCCCTTCATAAATCGCGTTCGCCGTGGGCTCGCTAGCCGCCACAGGACGGCAAAACTGCAGGGCTGGGCGAGGGTGTCGCCGAAGAAGCCAGCCAAATCGCGCATCTCTTCCAGCAGGTCTTGGGTCTTAGGCTCGCCCGGCTGGCCCGCAGCCCAGCGCTCGAAGGCTTCAACAGCATCGCGGAATTCCAAGTCCGGGCGGTAGGAGAGGTCTACGGACGGCGGTCGAGCAGTCGGGTGACTGCGCCGCAGTCGTGCGAGTTCTCGTAGCGTATCGACAACCTTCAGCGGATCGTCGCCTGCGAGCACGCCAACGGCTCCCGCCGCTTCGGCATCCTGGGCCAGGCGGCCGCGCAGCCATCGCGTAAACGCTCCCTCGAACATCGCATCCGCCTGCGCTCCGTCCATCACCGCCGCGCCCGGATCAAGGTCAGCCTCGACCGCATAGGCGCGAATTATGGATTGGCAGAACCCGTGGATCGTGGTCGCTGTGAGCTCGTCCAGCCGCGCGTGCGCCGCCTGGAGCTTCGTGCGCTGGTCCGCGTGCAGGCCGTCGGGAAGGGCTGGATGAAGCTCCGGTGGGATCTTCCCACTCAGAAGTGCCTCCACCATCTGGCGGATGCGCAAAGCAAGCTCGCCGGCGGCTAGCTCGGTAAAGGTAATCGCCGCGATAGC
The DNA here is from genome assembly GCA_030715195.1 of Dongia sedimenti. Classification (GTDB taxonomy): domain Bacteria; phylum Pseudomonadota; class Alphaproteobacteria; order Dongiales; family Dongiaceae; genus Dongia; species Dongia sedimenti. The sequence goes on along the minus strand of JAUYVI010000007.1, from coordinate 242,746 downwards.
GCCGGGCTTGATCCCGCTTGCTAGCAGCAACGCACAACGGCCCGCCATTAGTGCCGTTTTGCCGGTTCCCGCTGCCGCCTCGACCAAGAGAGTCTCCGACAAGGCGGTCAGCGCACGGCGCCGTGCAGCTTCGTCGACGAGCGTCATGGTGCGCTCCAGAAGGTCGGCAGCTCGCCCGCCGCGGTCCAGAGCGCGCGCGACTTTCGAAACAGATAGTTCTCCAGGTCGGCCGGCAGCGCCAGCCGCAGATTATTGAAAGGCTCTCGCGCATCTGGCCCCGGCGGCGCGGCTCCGTCCGAGACTAGGGCCACGGCGGCCGCGATGAACCGCTCTGTGTCGGCGATTGCCGCGTCAAGCGCGTCGCCGGAAAGGGCGTGTGCTTCGGGGCCGCCGCGAAGGTAAGTCAATCGGGACACGACTTGGCGAACCTCGGGTAGAAGGCATCGAACGGCCGCGGCATAGGTCACGCGCTGCAGCTCCGCGCCGCCGGCGAGCACTATTGCTGACATGTTCCGTGGCACTGCACTGGTTTTATAGTCGGTGACTCGCGCCGCGCCGCCGTCGCCCCGCAAATCCAGACGGTCGATGCGACCGCCCACCCGCAAGCCTCCCAGCCGCACCTCCGCGTCGATTTGCCAAGCCGCCGCTTCGGCTTCCTCGCCGAACGGCACCTCACTCCAGCTGCGCGTTCCGGGCTGCAGTCCTTGGTCAAACGCCAAACCGGCGACGGCCAAGCGCACCGCTTCGTCGATTGTGCGCCGCCAAAGCAGTGCGGGTGGCACCGGTCGCTCGGATGGCCAGCGCAATGCGACCGTGTCTCCGGCGACCTCGACCGCGCCCTGCAGTTCCTGCAACGTTGCGCGGTTCAAACCAGGAGTGGATTCCAAACGCTCCACGGCCAGCCCAAGGACTTCGTGAACCAGTTCGCCGAACGTGGCGTGGTCCAGGGCCAGCACGTCGGAATGGATATCGGCCGGCCGCCAGCCAAGGGCGGAGCGCCAGACAAAACCCAACGGGTCGCGAAGCAGGCGCCGCAGAGACGTGGCCGACTGTTCGCGGGCAAGAGCAGCACGCACAACCGGGTCGTCCGGACCGACTTGCCCGTCCCAGGCCGTAAAATCTGGCGATTGCCAGGCCCTCCACGCGGCAACTGCGAGCGCCAGCGTTGGCTTTTCGCGCGCCTCCAGTGGACGAGCCAGGAGCCGGTCGGATTCGCTGAAGGCATGTGCCGGCGCGCGCGCCTTAGCGAATACCTCAACGCCGTCAACGGGGAAAAGCCGACTCGGTGAAAGCAGCGTTCCCTCGGCGGACCGACGGCTGCGCGAAACACAGAAGCTTCCGACCGCGTGCGCCCGAATCGTTTCGAACGCGCGGATGTCCTGTTCCGGCCGCGGGATAGGTTCCAGCTGAACGCGCGACAGCACATGCTCCGGAATCAGGGGATCCTCGGATCTGGCGCGCGGCCAGCCGCGGCCGGTGAGGCCTAGCAGGCGGACGTGTCGCCGCGGCGAAGACGCCAAGTGCGCGGCGGGGCCCCATGTGACCGCCGCTCCAGGAGAGATTCCGTCAGCGACGCGCAGAGTTTGAAGGCTCACGTCGAGGGCCTCGGCAGGGGCCGCTCGCAAGGCTTGGCGCCAGATCGCAAGTGCATGGCCCCCCAAGAACTTCTCGCCTGCCGCCGCAGCCTCTGTCACTCCTTGAGCCAGCTCTGCGATGCGAGGGAGGAGAACGTCCTCACTAGCCACACCGCTTGGGCGCTCCGAACGCGCGGCAATCAAGGCGGCTTGCCATTGCGCTACGGTGAAGAGTCCCGCCGAGCGCCGGAGGCCTTGGCCCCAATCGCCCGGGAGCCCTTCGCGGGCACGTGCCGAGCGTCGCAGAAGCCGGCGCACCCGACGTTGTGAAACGCCGCGCAAAAGAACATCGGCCAGCGCTGCGCAGGCCTGACCCGCCGGCTCCTCGAGAGCTGCAATCCCATGAGTAAAATGTAACGGGAGCCCGGCACCGCGAGCCAGTACGAGCATCGCCTGGTCCCAAGGCTCGCAGGAGGTAGCCGCTATAGCGATGTCCGAGGCAGCCACACCCGAAACCATGAGACTTCTTACCCAGCGCAGGGTCTCGACCACTTCGGAGTGCGGGTCGGCACACACTACGGCCGTGAGACGTACCTGGGTAGGTATCCGCGACTCTGTCAGGGAGCCAGGAAACCAATTCCGGTCGCCCGCGCATGGAGCGGCCCAAGACAATGGCAATAATCCGGCGAGGGCCGAGATCAATGGACGCCATACGAGATCGACGTCGATGATCCCGGTCAGCTCGACGCGCCCAAGCAACAGCTTAGCATGCGACAGACGTGCGATGGCCGCGTCGCGTAAGTCCGGCGGGACAAGCACACCCGCGGGCAAAGTACGGCGGACCCGCTGATCCAAGGTTGCTAGATCCCTGAGGCGCGCACTTCTGTTCGCATCAAGGACAAAATCGGCGCGCCAAATCGTTGCCAGGGTCGATTGGACGGCACGCACCATCCCCGGCAGTTCGCGCAGAGGCTCGAGCTCCTTGAATCCTCCCGCTTTCAGGGCGTAGCGGATCGCAGGCTGAAGCAACTCGGTAGTGGGAGGTCGCCGGAAGCCACCCGCCAATCGTGCCGCCAACAGGGGCAGGGTTGTTACTTCGACTCCTAGCCTGTGTTCCCGTGCCGCCTTGATCCGCTCCATCTTGAGCGCAAGGGGCCCTGACACGACGCGTGTAATTCGCTCCATTGCGCCTCGCTGTCCTTCAGTCTGGCCGCGCCGGCCGGGAGCAAAGGGCAGGCTAGCGGTATGCATCATCAGGCGATTTATCGCGCCCCCCGTGCGGCGTATAGGATTAGGACTCCATCGTGTCTAATTTGGCGTGATTCTTCGACCATTGGAAATCTTGAAACCCTCAGGTGCGGGCTTGTACCTGTCGTTCGGTTTCGGCCATCGGCGTACGCGACTTTGCTGAGCCCTCAGGAGCGTCGGATTGATTTCTACAACAACCAGATGATCGTTCTTTCCGCCGCGGATCCGGCAAATGTCTCGGGCGTGCGCGTCCTTTCGGGGCGCCCGCACCCGGCTGTCGCCATAGGCACGGTTGTTCACTAGCGCCACATAGGCATGCACGTCCAGGCAGGCGGCCTCGACGAGAGCCGAGAATGTCTCCAAGTCCTGATTCCACGATAGCACCGCGAGGAGGTCCACATCGCCTTGGAAGCTCTGACGATGGTCTATGTTCTGAAGTTCGGAGCAAATGAGCACACCGAAATGAAGGCCCTCGTGGACATAGACCGGGTGTAGACTTCTACCACCGCTATCGACCCACGTGCGGCCATAGGACTGAAGAAGGTGTTCCTCTTCGCCAGGCGCAGCCTGTAACTTCGGTTGGCGGATTTGCACAGCCGTCTTGAACCCCAAGCGATCGTCCCTGAGGACCAGAACCGCGGAGCTCCCAATCCGATCGCGCCCGTGGAGATCATAGTCTAGCCCCGCGATTAGACTTATCCCCGCCTCGAGGAGCACGGCGCTGATCGTGTCCAGCCAGGCTTCGGGGACGCTCAGCTCCGGCAAGAGAAGATGGGTAGGTCGCGGTGTGGCCTGAACCGCTAAGTTCACGATCGTCGCCAAGCGCCTATAGCGCTCAGCCGACCGATCCGGCTTTCCGTCAGCGGCCAGCGCCCAGGTGGCCTGACTCGTTTCCAGACTCGTGATGCCGAGGTGAACGGACCTGCCCGTCGCGGCGCCAGTCAAATCGACCAGGCGTCCTTTCGTCCTTGAGGGCAACGGCCTGTCGCCAGCCGAGTCAGGAGCGGATTGGGGTGCGCCACGAATCGCACGGCAATAATGTGCCCAGGCCTGGGCGGGTGGCACGTCACCGGCGCCGAAAATGCACTCGTCGGGGCGGTAGAGCGCGATGTCCTGGGCACTGTAGGGCCGCGTCGCTAAAATGTACGGAAGCAACGAGGGCTTGGAATTCAGGTCGGACTCCAGGGCCGCCGGGTTCACGCGGCGCACACCTGACGTCGGTTCAACATGCCGGGACCTCTCGAGGAATTCCGACAGCTTCGCGTAGTGCTCGAAGACTTCTGGTAGCACCTCTTCGCCCGCAATCGCAGGGCGTTCGCGGTCGGCATCGACCCTCAGGTGCTCTCGATAGGGACGCTTCGCCCAATCAGTTTCGCGGAGCTCCAGGACGACGCGAAGCAGAGAATCCACAAGATAGTCGATCCTCAGCTGTGTCAGGAGGTCATGCGCCGCGCGGGACGGCCGCACACGCCTTCGAGGGTCGTAAGCGATCGACCGGAGGACGGCTTCGCGGCAAGCTCCTTGCACCCATTCGCGCAATCCGTCCCAAACACGGGCCGTTAGCTTCCGGTCCTGGCCATTGATCTTGCAGTTGCCGTTTCGCAGATTGCTCTCGAGCGTTCTGAGGGCAGAAGTTGCCTTTCGGTACATCATTGACGCGTCGGACCAATCGGCCAGTGATACGGCCAAAGAGATCAACCTCGCGAGGCCGTCGACGTGCTCAAGAATCTTGTCCGGCCGCAGGATGTGGGCGCAGGCGAAATCGTAGAAGCGCTTGCGTTCTTCGGCCCACACTTTCCGATCGAGGTCGCGCGCGAGTATCTCCGCCGACCGAAGCTGGAGCGCCCATCCAAGTCGTCGCAGCGTTAAGCCGTCGGCGCGGCGTAAGGAGTCCGGCTCCTCAGCTGTGCCGGTGGCGGCCGCCAAGGCCCTCGCAGAGGCCATGGTGTCCATCTCCTCCGCCAAGGGCATGAGGCGGCGCTCGCTGGAGAGAGTATTTACCTGGTGAGCGATGTTGTTGAGCAGATCGCGGCCCGACTGACCCCGAAGGAAAAAGACCTTCTGCTTCTCCTGCTTCAACGTCAGGCGCGAGCGCGCCTGATAGCCTCCAGGAAGGCGGACCTCAACTTCTCTGCGCGTCTCGACATCCAAGAAGATGTCACCAGCGCGCTGCTTAATGAAATCCCAAAGCTCGGTAGCGCTGCGGATTCGTCCCGAGTCTCGAATGACCAAGAACACGTCGTCGACATACCGGCCGTAGTAGACCGGCGCCAGCGCATCCAGTATCCGCTCGTCAAACTCATAGAGCAGGACGTTGGTGATGATACGAACGGCAGCAAGTCCTATTGGCAGGCCGCCGAGCTGGTCTTGCGAACGGCGCGCCCCAGCGCCGATGAGTTTCGACGCTTCCTTACCCCAGGCCTGGAGCGCCACCACGAACGCCTGAGTGAACTCGATTTCCCACTGATTGAGTTCGAGACCGATCGTCGTGAGGAAAGCCGGATCAACGACAAACGACGGGTCAACGTTATGGTAATACGAGGAGAAGTCCAGCGTCAGCGCAACAACAGGCTCGTCGCCGTCGAGAGCCGAGCGGATCGCTTCGATTCCACGGTCTCTCCAGGCCCGATAGGGCTGGAAATAGGGCTCGAACGACCCCACAGCGTCGTACTGGTAGTCTCCAGTTGGACGCTCTCTGAGGCCGGTCCGGCCAAAGCGCCGCACGCGCGAGCCGAACGAGTGGCCGCGGAGGCGGGCATCGTACCTGTGCCCGATGAGATTGATCCAGAGCCCGGACAGTACATGCATTTCAACACCGAAATCGCCGACCAGCCGGAACTCCGGCGTGAGGTCGTGAGTATCCTGCAGACGCTCGAACGCCCGGCGGTCGTCAGAAAAGAAACACTGTGGTGTGCCGTTGGCACGTGGTTTTGCGCCAAGGCACTTGGCGAATATCCGCGGCCTTCCAAGCGCCTCCACGAACACATTCGCAATCCGCCCTTCGTGGAGCTCCGAAAGGAGCTCCTCCAGGTTGGAAAAGAGCTTCTGTTCGTAATTCGAGAACTGCTCAGCACAGTATGTCGACCGCTCGAAGAAGCAGTCCGCCTTGGCCTTGCGAAATGCCCCCAAGAGGTCGGATAAATCTACATCGCTCCAGGATGTATGGCGTTGCGTCCGCAAGGTTTTCTCCCCCCAACCAACAATTATGCAGACTAGCTGCGAAGTAACAAGTGTGCTCAGGGTTGAGCCCTGGCGGTCACGCGTTGGCCGCAGGTGCCGGCAAAGCAGACCGTCTGAAAGTCCCGGATGAGCCTTAATCCGGCTTGCGATTGGATGCAGCTCGGCCGGACCTAAATGCGGAACCCATGAATGCTAGGTTCGAGTAGCAACCGGGATCGTTGCTGCCCATAATACGTGAGGTCGCGACCAAGACGACAGAACGATCGGTCGTTCAAAGGTGGGCCTCTCGTTTCATTGCTATCAGATCGAAGCCTCTGCCGGCCGATGCCATTTCGAGCTCCGGGTCCAGCAATCGACCTCGATCGTAGCGGGCTTTCATTGTCGCAAACGCCGCTGGGACGCGATCTACGCGTCAGCACATTACATCAGTCGCCGACCAATCTGCACTGATCTAGAGACTACTAGTTCCACCTCAATGCTGCAGAGTGGGATGCGAGGCGCCTGCTGCAGCTCGTCTCCATAGATGTCGATGTGCAGACAAGGGCTTGCGTGTCTCGTAGAGACACTGCTTTTATCTTGCCCTCGCGCAAAACTTCTCTCGCCCCTACCTCCTCATACTCTCTCGCACGATGACCTCCCCTGCTCGACCGCACAGACGCAGGATCAGAGGCTCGAGAAAACGGCCCTCAAACCGCTCTCCCGAGCCTTGGATTGAAGCCTTAGCTGCTCGCCAGGAAGGCGATTTCGGCGCCCTCGAAGCTCTCGAATTGCCGTGATTTGAGCAGCGCCGCCGCCTGTCTTTCCGAGTCCACGATACAGATCGCGACGTAATATTCGCCCTGGAAATACCCCATCACCGCGACCCGCTGGCACCTGTCCTCGTCGCCGTCGAAGCACTCGAGGTCGCCGAGATTCCGCTCCGCGAACCGGCTTTCCCAGAGGAAATCCGCCTCCTCCGCCGCGATGAATTTCTCGATGACGGCGCCTATTCCGTCGCTTCCGAACTCCGCCGTGAGGTCCCGAACGAGTGCCGGAAACCGGTCGAACGCGGCGTGATCATGCTGTGCTTGAGACATCGTATCCTCCGTGGCTTTGATCCTCTTGATCGAGGACAAGCCCTGGAGATCGGCCGGCGAAACGGCTGTCAGGGACGCGACGTCATCGCGCCGCGGAGCGGGGCGTGGGGGAGCCAAAATGCGCCAGCATTTTGGGGGGACCACGCATCCTTGACAGACGGTTCGACCTGGCTGTTACGCTGATATTGACCGAGACGAGACCCCTCTCTCCGCTGCCCAGCGCCCCTACTTCCGGCGGCGGGGTCGGGCTCCGGCGGCACCAAAGGCACGAACAGCCCGCCGGTTTCAATCTCCGGGTGCGGCACCGATCCCGGAGGGCTTCTGTTTTGGAGCTGGAAGAACAGACCTTGGCCCGATGCGAAGCTCGGCTCCGCCGACGCGCCGGAACCCGATAGGTGGAGTGCTGCCAAATAGGCTTTGGTCTCCGCCGGCAGCGGTCTCCCGTCGTCAAGGAACTGCTGATATCGATCCGGCCCGGCATTGTAGGCGGCGAACATTCCGGTCATTCCGAAGCGGCGGTAGAGCTCCGCGAGATAAGCTGTGCCGGCGAGGATGTTATTCTCCGGATCGTAAGGATCAGGCCCGAGCCCGTAGCGCCGGCGCATCTCCTCGTAAGTTTCCGGCATCACCTGCATCGGCCCCATGGCGCCGGCGGGAGAGGTGATCGGCTTGCCATTGAGCTCCGTTCGCCCACCGCTTTCCGCCGCGATCACGGCCCGAATCCAGGTCATGGGCACTGGGGACCGCCGCGCTGCCTCGTCGATGAAAGGGTCCAGCGCCTCGATCCGCGCTCGGGTTTCCGGGTCGAGCGGTCTGGCTTCTTGCGCCGCCGCCGCGCCGTGAAAACACGACACCACCACCAAAGCGGCGACGAGCGGCGCCCTCACCGCGTCCAAACCGGCACCAGGCGACCGATGATGTCGTGCCCGTCGCTGACCCCAAAATACCGGCCGTCGAACGAGTCCGGCACATCGGCCATCAACAGCAGGAAATCGCCGGGCGCGAGGAGCCTGCAGCCGGTCCAGACCGGCAAGAGCCGATTGAGGTGGTCCGATTCCATTCGGCGCGCGACCGGCTCGCCGTTGATGACGATCTCACGGCCGGTCGCACAGACGACGTCGCCGGAGATTGCGGCGACACGCTTCACCAGGGGCACCGAAAGAGGCAGGTAGTACCGCTCGTCTGCGAGCCGCCGTGCCCAGAACGGTGCCCAGGCGAGCACCAGGTCGCCCCGCTCGGGCCGGCCGTCGATGCGCCAATAGAGCCCGATCGGCGCGCTGGCGCTGGCGTTCCAGACCAGGCGCCGCGACGGGATCGCACTGGCGGCGGTGGCGAGAACGCCGAACAAGGCGACCGCCAGCGTCAGCGCCGCGAAGCCCTGGCGGCGGCCCCTCAATTGCCTACGCATGGGACGTGGAGGCCTTGGCGCGGCCCTCCGACCAGGCGTTCAGGTCGTCGATGTGGTAGCGGACATAGCGGCCATGCTTGCGGTATTTGGGGCCGCCGCCGGTGACCCGCATCTTCTCCAGGGTCCGTTTGGAGAGGCCGATGTAGAAAGCGGCCTGTGCCGTGTTGAGGAACGGACTCCCCTTCTTCGCCGCCGCCGCCCTTGCCGCTTCGTCGGTCATGATCGCCCTCGTTCTGATCTCAAAGGACGGCGCAAATCGCCGTCCTGGGGCGAGCATGGCCGCGCGGCGGACGCCTCGGGACGGGCGAAAACTCCCTTGTCACTTTTCGCCGGAGCCGGCGCGCCGCGGCTCGAGTTCCGCGGTGCGCCGGCAAGATTGCGCGAGATCCGGAGCCCGTTCTGGTGGGGCCGACTGTGCGTTTCGCCAGCGCCGGATTGCCCAGACATTCCCCGCTGCGGGACCGTGATCCGTCACGGCCTTTGTTCCGGGAGCGTCGCGATGGGAGACGGTCTCTCCGGAGCCCGTGCAACTGGTTTGGCGAGCCCCGCCCGGCCGTGCCGGGCGGGGCAGCTCACGGGCCTCAGTCGCCGTTCTTGCGCGACCGCGACCAGATCAGGGTGTGCTCTTCGCCCTTCTCGTCGCCGAACAGATTCGCGTAGATCGGGGCGTTGAAAGAGGGATCGTCGAGCTTCAGCGAGAGATAATCGCGGCCCTCTTCGGAGCGCTTCGACCAAGCCGCCCCGATCTCGGCCCGGCCCACATAGACCCGGTGCGTGGGCGCGTTCTCGTTGCTGCGATTGTCTTCCGGAACGATGCGGACGCCGCTCGCCCGGACGCTGAGGGTGACGATCTCGCCCTGGTACTGGTCGCCGACCTTCTTGAAGGAACCGATGTTCGCCATGTCACTTCTCCTGCTGTTTTCGAGCCCGCGACCACCGCGGCCTCGATGGCGATCGGCAGGCCGGAGACGATCGACGACGCACCCGCGAGCGGGCCGGAGCGCAGCGGAGGACGGCGGCGGAGCGACTTTCTTGCCTCGCGAGGAATGGGCGTAGCCCAGGGGAAGAAAGTCGATCCGCCGCCGTTGCGGCTCAGGCGATCGAGGCGCAGCCGGTCTCCGGCCAGATCAGGCCATCAAGAGGCGAGGTGGTCGTGCGCCCGAACAGCACCGAGGAGAAGGCGTGGCAAAGACCGGTTTCAGCCGCACAAGAGGTCGGCGATTGGGGGCAGGAGCAAGACGCTCTGCAGTTCGACAAAGGCGGCTTCGTTGTCGAAAGCGCAGCGACTGACCGCCCCGCGCACCCGGTCTTATTGGGCCGTGCGGTGATCGTGGTCGAGGTCCTCTTGAGCTCCGCCTGGCCGCGAAATGCGTTCACGCGCAGCCGTAGCCCGCACGCCCCGTCGTCTCAGCCTATTCGGTAGCGAGGATGGCGAGAGGTCAGTTCCGCCTGGTCGCGGCTGTCAGAACCGGATGTGACTTGCCCGCGGCAGCCCCGCCTGGCCGTGCCGGGATGGGTCCCAATCCCGTCATGCGCCCCCAGGCCGTGCAGCCGATCACCACCGCGCCGATCCAGGCAAAGGCCTCCCGCCACGCGAGCGAAGCGATGCCGATCTCGGATAGGCCGAGCACGGCGTGATAGCCGGCGATCCCGGCGGGAATGGCGAAGACGGCAGCAATAGCGGCACGCAGCGGGACCGACTTCACCCAGGCGAAGGCGAGCCGGCCGCCACCCAGCGTCAGGATCCCGGTGACGAGGCCGACCAGGAGCGAACCGGGTGCGCCCAGCCCGGCATGGAACGCAGCCATGCCAGATGTGAGGCCGACGAAGAACGGGAGCGCATAGACCGTGAGGGTGAAGATCAGCCAGCAGAACAGGCCGATTCCGAAGATGCAGGCGGTGATGCCGATGATGAGCATGGTGGCGGTCTCCGTGACAGGATTTGTGACGGGTTACGCCTTCCACCACCACCACGGCGCAACCACCAGCCTAGCGGAAACCGCACCGGATGAGGAGAAAATCCAACCACAAGGGCGCTGGGGACACGCCGAAGTGACGACCGGTGAGAGCGGGTGGCGGCGCCCCAAGGACGCCGCCTTGGCCGCACCGCTTCTATTGCCAAGGCGGCAGCAGCGCCTCGACGCGCTGCCACGCCGCGAGGCTGCCGAGCGTCCCATGCGGTGTCACCGCGCGGGCCGGGAACTCCATCCAGCCGGGGAGCCAGTTCTCGACTTTGTCCCGGCCGTTGGCGCCATCGAGACAGTCGCGGATGATCTGGCGTTGGTCCTTGGCCTTGCTGGCGACGTTGCCGTCCGCGACGGCTTTGCCGGCGGCCGATGCCAGCAGTGCGTTGATCGCCGGGCGGTCGCGGACCAACTCCAGGAAGGTGTCATCCGCTTGCCATTGACCCCGAAGATCGACGCTGAGCTGGACGCCGACCGCCTCCACCGTGGCGCTCCCGGCCTCCAGGGTCTCCGCCATGACCAGGGCCAGAATGCGCAGCACATCCTCGTCGGAAAGCGCCAGCAGCCGCACGAAAACGGCGACCGTCCGGTGGGAATCGCCGTTGCCAGCGACGACCCGCTGGCATTCCTCGGTGATTCCGAGCAACGTCGCGATCTCGATGCGGCGCGTGTTCAGTGCCGCCGTTGCGGCACTGGCGGCGACACTCCCGGCGATGGACTCGTTCTTCGCCGTCTGCGGATCGGCCCGGACCTGCCAGCCGCCGGAGCCGCTGATCGCATGCGCCAGCATCAGCCGGAGCGCCGTTCCCGGCGCGTCCAGCAGCCGCACCGCGACAGCCGCGCGGCGGTGGAGGTCTAGGTAGTTCTGCATCACATTGCTGACCTCGGGATGCTCGGCGCCCTGTTCGCTGCTCGCCCCTTTCTTCGCGCTGGAGCGCTTTATCCGCATGGCGTCCTTGCGTCCGAGATAGCCCTCGTGGAACACGACCTCGCCGCGCTGCGTGACCTCGATGAAGACCTTCCCGCCCCTCTTCTTGGCGGTCTTCTCGTATTCCCAATTGTGGAAATGCTGGCCGGGTTCGAGCACGACCACCTCGCTCCATCCAGTCTCGGCATAGGCCGTCCTGCGCGCCGCGACCGCTTCGTTCTGGTGTCTCCAGAACAGGGTCGCGTCGGCAAAATACCGCTCCTCGCCAAAGAGATCGGAGACGATCTCGCCCGGATAGTCCTCCAATGGGAAGATCGCCACCTTGGTCGAGACCGACTGACCGCCGAACAGCCAGTGCTTCAGGTCCGAGCCCATCGGCGCGTGGCTGTCCTCGCCCTCAAACAGGACCAGCCATTCCTTCTGCTGCGCCTTGGAGGCGAGGGTCAGGTGCCGCACGGTCTCAGGGTCGATATCCTCCGCGCGGTAGGCATCGCGGATGCGCGGCAGCAGATTGCCGAGCGCCAGCCGCTGGGTGACCTGCCGCTCGGAGATGCCGAAGGTCGAGGCGATGTCCGGGACGGTCCGGCCCTTCTTCACCAGCTGGGCAAAGGTCTCGTACTGGCTCATCTCATCCGGATCACGCCGGGCGATGTTCTCGATCAGCGAGGCTTCGAGTGCCGCCGCGTCGTCGCCCTCCTCGATGATGGCGCAGGGCAGCGGCGGCATGTCGCCGCCCTCTTCCTTCACGGTCTTGGCGCTGTACCAGCGCCGCCGCCCGGCGACGATCTCATAGGTGTCGGGCTTGCCGTTGGGCCGGACCAGCAACGGCACCAAGACGCCCCGCGCGCGGATCGAGGGCAGGATGTCCGACACATCCGGGGCCTTCTTTCCGTGCCGCATGTTGAGCGGCGAGATCGAGAGCCGTTCGAGTTCAATGTGAGCAAGCTGCATGGTGGTTCTCCTCTCTTGATGAAGCCCGCGCGAACCCGGCGGGCGGGGGTTAGCGCGGGTTCAGCCGTGTTCGTCCGACGGGGCGTCGGGATGGGGTTGGTGGGTGGTGGAATCCGCGACCGGCGCGATCCCGAGGATCGCGGCGGACTCGGCGAGCAACGCGTCGGATTCCACGATCCGGCCGCGCCGATTGGCTGCATGCGCATAGACCGAGAGCGGGTAGCGCGCCCGGAAATGAAGATCGCGCTCGATGCCAAGGCCGAGCCGACCTTTAACGCTCTCGAGTTCGGCGAGGCTGACATAGCCCAGTTCCGGGCATCCCATCCCGAGGTCGCAGAGGCCGAAGAGGATGTCCGGCTCGACGCCGTCGCCTTCGGCGGGCATCAATTCCGTAATGATCCAGGTCGCCGCGCCGCAGGGATCGAAGTACTTCACGACCGGCAGGTGATCGGTTTCTTCGAGGACCGCGCCGTTGGCGAGAAGCTTTGCACGAATGTCATCGGGCATGAGTTCCATGGGTTGCCTCCGTCAGAACAAGTCGAGTTGATTGCGTGCGTCCTCATCGAACAGGCCGATGTTCATCGGTCGCTGCGGTTTCGAGGACGTGAGAGGTGCCGTGAACAGAGCGGCAAGACGCCGCTGCAAAGTGAGCGGCGCCACGCCGGGGACGAGCACCTGCTCGCCCTGCTCAGTCGGCTCGCTCGCTGCCGGAAACGGCTCGCTCATTCCGCCGCCTCCCGCCGCTCCCGCGCTGCCTCGTCCTTGCCACCCAGCACGAAATCCGCCGCCTTCCCGGCCTGACTGGCGGCGCGGAAGATGACGCGGGCATCCTCGCGCAGCACGTGAGCCACGTGCCGAGATAGTCGGCATGGCGGACGGTCGGGACGATGCCGAGATGGGCGCAGAGGAAGGCGCTCGCCATCTCGGCGACGAGTTCTTCCCGCGCGTATGGGTTCGATCCCATGCGGCTGGAAAGGCCGCGGTTCAGCCGCGAGGCATGGCCGGTCCAGTGCCCAAGTTCATGGAAGCACGTGCGGTAATAGTCTATCTGATGGAAGAAGGCGGACTGCGGGGGGACGCGGATGTAGTCCTCGGCCGGCACATAAAACGCCTTGTCGCCGCCGATCCGTAAATCCGCGCCGGTCGCCGCGATGACCGCTTCCGCGCTGGGGATGATCTCCCGCTCCGGCGCCTGTGGCGCGGGTGCAAGCAGGTGCTCCGGCAGTCCATCGCATTGCGCGGCATTGAACACGGTGAAGCGCTTGAGAAAGGGAACCGTGTCGGCTTCGCCGCCCTCGCGCGCGACCCGCTCCAATTCGCTGCGCGGGGTGAAGCGGTCGGCGTAGCAGACCGTGGTGCCGCTCTCACCCTTCATGACATGGCCGCCGAGGGTCAGCGCCTGCCGGAAGGTCAGCCAGTGCTGCGTGGGATATCCCGCCTCGGTCACCGAGCCCCAAAGGATCAGGATGTTGACGCCCGAATAGGCGCGCCCCGTCGCCGCGTTCTTCGGCAGACCCGGCGCGGCCTTGGTCGACCCCCAAGGTTGCACCCAGGGCACCCGCCCCGCCTCAAGCTCTCGGACGATCCGGTCCGTAACCTCCTGGTAGAGGCTGGGCCTCCCCGCGCCTTCTTGAATGGGCTGATCGCCGCTGCTCCGTCGTCCGCCGTTCCTGGCCATGGCCGCGCCTCCGCTCCGCTAAACGCCGCGCGCTTTCCCCGGCAAGCGGGGTGGGCGGTGCCTTGCGACCGGAAAGGTCCGACGTCAGAGGCGGGCTGCACCGAAGGGCCGGAACGGAGTGGAGGACCCGGAGCGAAGCGAAGGGTTGCGGCCCGCCGCGGCGGGCCTAGAAGGGAGCGCCGCCCACACCGCGCCGCAGGGAAAGCCAAACACGGACAGCATCGCGCTGAAGCGCGATGGCCGAGTGAGCCCGCATCAGCGGGCACGGCGTCAGGGGGCGATGCCGAAGGGCCGAGACGCAACGCGAGCGCAGCGACGCAGCGGCTCGGTTCACGAGCACCCGGCGCGCGCAAAGCGCGCGGACGCACCAAGAGCTATGACTTCCCGATGGATCTGTGGGGGCGCAGGAGATCCAAATGGCTGACGCCCAAGGCTTGCGCTAGTTCGTAGACAGTGACGATAGTCGGGTTGCGTTTGCCCTGTTCAAGTCCGCTGAGATACTGCTGACTGAAGCCCGAAATCTCGGAGAACTGCTCTTGCGTCAGGCCATTCTTCTGCCTGAACCGCTTGACATTTCGCCCGACCAGTTTGCGCATATCCATGCGCCAATGGTCGGCGGATTACATACTTTGAGTTTATCAACTATAGTATGTTAGACTGCTTGTGCCCGATGCCAGAGCGCAGGACCACCATGGTCGAACTCCAGCAAACCGCCCCCACCGCGGACGCCCTCACGCCCTATGATGAGGCGCACTTCGCGATCTACCTGAGCCTGCTGCATGCCAGCGGGGAGGGCACTAGCGAGGCCGAAATGTGCCGCAACATCCTCGGCGTCGACCTCGAGACCGAGCCGGACCGCGCCAAATCGATGCTGCAGAGTCATCTCGATCGCGCCCGCTGGCTCAGCACGGATGGCCGTCGGCGGATCCTGGAAGACCAATAGCCGCCCTCGCCGCGGGCGCTAACGGAGCAGCGCCAGATAGCGCCCGTTCATCAACGCACAGCCGCGCTTAACGGCGCGCCGCACCCGATCGCGGAGGTGCTGGCCAGGGTGTTGCCAGTCGGCTTCTACCCGCGCCGGACCGACGAGAGCCGCCGCGATTTCCCGATGGGTCTTTCCCGCGAGCGAGCCGTCCAATGCACAGAGAAGCGTAGAGAACCGGCTTCCCCGAGGATCCGGCGCGAACCCGTGGTCGGCCTTGGTGGTCGACCGGAGGCAGGAAAGGCGCCTCAGCGCACTCAGCCAAGCGTCATACGCGGCAGCGGTCGTGGGGAGCTCAGCCGACAGAGATGCCGGTCCGTCGCTCGCAAACCAGCGAATGCGAACCTGGAGCGATCCATGTCCCTGGCCCCAAAGAAGATGAAGAGTCTCGGTGCCGACCCAAAGCGCCTTCGCCTGGTCGAGCATGGATTTTGGCAGCGCGGGAATTTCAGGCGGCCCCCCTCCGCCCATCACGATCAGGCGAAGGACTTGAGGACAGAAATCAGGATCCCAGAACGGACATGCTTCCCACGCCGGCTTATCCGGATCCTCCGCGAAACATCAACCCCCAGCGTGGGAAGGACGCCAAGACGGCGGCAGAATCCTGGCCGTGGCCCAACGCCTGCCATTCCGCGTAAAGCCGCCGGTATCCAGGATTGCGTCGCAGGAACTCCCAGGCCCAGCCCCGCCGGGTCAGCGGCGGGACGGTCGAATGCGGCGGATTCTGGGACGACATGTCACGTCGCCGCCCCACTGCTTCCCGCGTCGGGCAGCGCCAAACCGTCGGGCCGGACCAGACCGGCCTCTTCCAGCGCCGCGGCATAGGCAGCCGGCAGCACCGGTGCCCACAGCACCGGGCGGCCGATCCCACCGGCCTGGCGCACGCTCCGCAGTGCCTCTAGCGACACCTCCAAGTAGCCGGCGACCGCCTTGGTGTTGCCGAGCGTATAGGGCTCGGCGATCCGCCGGAGCGGCCAGCCGGCACGGCGGAGGATCCGCTCAATCCGGATGTCGGTCACCGTGACGATGTCGATCAGGGAACGGGAGAGACCGAACTCGATCATGCCGGCGAAGAGCTCATAGGTCGCCGCCGCAAGCCCCGCCGCCCTCTCTGCGGCCGCCGGCGGAAGATCCAAGGCGAAGCGACTGCTCTCCCAGATCTCTTCGCCGGCAGGAGCCGGTCTACCGGCCAGGAGCTTGGGAAAGACGTCACGCAGCATGTTGGGGCCGGTCGTCGGCAGCAAGCGGACGCAGCCCTGGATATCGCCGCTCCGGCCGCGCTGCAGGAGGTATACCGGCTCCGCCGAATCGAAGACGTCGGTCTCTGCGCCATCCGCGACTTGCACGCCCCAGTCCAGGCGTTCCTTGAAGACCCGATAGCGCAGGCGGTGCATCTCGGCACGCTCCGCCGCGAACGCCCCGTGCCACTCGGGTCCAATCAACTGCATCATCTCGCCCTCCATTCCATACGAAGACGGAGGGATTGGAGGCGATGCCATGGAAAGGGTCAGGCCGTCGAATCTTACGGATTGACGGGTTTCTGGTTGGCGCGAGGCGCTAACCCCGACTGCGCGGAGTACCGTCGCCGGCCGGACTTATCCAACCACCGCAAGGACCGATCGAAGTCGAGTGCGGTGGATCGCTACGCCAGCGCCGATGCTGGCATGGGTGTGATGCTCAGCGCGGCAGCATCTGGGAATGGGGGTCGCCGCAACCGGACGCTCACCCTCTGCTCGGCAGGGCGCCCATGGCCGGCGTGCCCTTGCCGACGGCTTCCCGACGCATCCGGCGATCGAGCAACGCCCTCAGCCGGTCAGGATAATCGGTCTGGATCGCCAACACCCCAGCGTCGATCAATCGCCCCCAGATGCCCTCCGGGTCGTCGCGCGCGGCGGTGTCGGTAAAACCGGCGGAGGAGACGGCGTCGAGCGTATTGACCCAGAGGGCTATGCCGGCTTCCCGAAACAGCCGTTTGCGATCGGCCAGCTGGTCCAGCCGTGCGAAACTGATCTCGCACATGAACGGTGCCAGCCCGAACAGGAGCTCGAGCTGGAGATCGGCGTCCGATGCCTCGAGATGCGTCTTGGCCATGAAGGGAACACGATGCGGTTCCATTGCGGCGAGAATCCAGGCCAGATCTTGCCGGGTCTTGAGGTCCGCCTTGAAGTCCACCTGATCGGCAACGCCCATCGCCCGGGCGCAGGCGATGACGTCGGGAAGCATCTCGTTGTCCTTGATGTCGAGATCGAGAAAGATCCGGTCCCGCGTCAACGCGAAGACCTCCTTGAGGCTGGGGATCTTCTGGTCTGTCACCCGGTTGGCGACACCACCGTCGCGATCCCGCAGGCGCAAGCGCGAGAGCTGCTCAAGGCTCAGCTGCTCCGGGACCAGGTTGAGGCTCGCCATCCGCTCGAGCGTATCGTCATGCAGGAGGAAGAACTCGCCGTCCGCACTGCGCCGGACGTCGATCTCGACGACCTCGTAGCCAGCTTCGATCGCGGTCTCGATCGCCAACAGGCTGTTTTCCGGGGCAGTCGCCCAGACACCCCGATGCGCGACGATCGCGCAGGACCGCGCGGGATCGGCAATGTACTCGACATAAGTGGGCCGCGATGAAACCATGAGCGCTTCTCTCTTCGTTGTTGAGTGGGAGGGCACTGTGCCCTTCAGCCGTTACAGCTTCGCGTCAAAGCCGGCTGGCAGAGGCAACGAGCCGGGCGACGGCCTCGGCGATCGAAAAGACGCCGAGTTTCCGCTTTGCTCGCTCGAGGTAATCGACGACGGTCCGTTGCGAGATGCCGAGGATGACGCCGATCTCCCAAGCTGTCTTGCCTTGGGCGGAAAGAGCGAGGCATTCATATTCCCGGGGTGCGAGGGGCGTGCCATCAACCACCAGCTCGGGAGCCAAAGTTCGCCGCGCAGCGCGATGGAACAGAGTCGCGATGAGCTCCAAGGCGGCCTCGGCGCGTTCGATCGCCCGTTTGAAGCTGAGCTGCCGCATATCGGCCGCGAGCGTGAGCGCCGCGACCTGCGACCGGCCATCGTGGATCGGGATCGTAAATCCACGCCGGATGCCGAAGCGCGCCGCTTCCTCGAAGAATTCGGTGCGGAATTCGGACGGAGGGCCGATAGCCGCGCCTGGCCCCCAAACGAAGCTATGCGCCCGATTGCGGGCTTCCGCGATCACTGGATCTATGGCCTCGTAGCCCATTGCCAAATAGTGATCCGTCCAGGCCGGTGGATAGTTGGAGATGAGCCGTGCCGTGGTAGCGCCATCGGGAATCAGCAAGTACGCGTAGGCTTGGATGTCGAGGAACGTGAGCGTCTCCGCGAGAGTCTCTCCGAGCGCCGCAGCATCCGGCCGGGTGGTGAGCCGATCCACGAATCTCCGGAAGACCTCGTGCATTTGGGGCTCCTGCTCCTTGCAGAGCTGAGTTCAGTCAAAAGATCGTCGCGTTCTCCATGTCCAAACGATGCAAGCCACCTGAGCCGACAAGAGCCTTGCCGAGGGAATCCGGTCCCGAGCAGGCGACTAAAGGCTCCCGTCAGCGAAGACGGCAAAGCGGGCGCAAATGGATGCTGTGCTGAGTGCCCTAGGCCAATCGCAAATTCCAGCGATTGCCCCTGTGCGCGTCTTCGATCGATGCGCCGACACGTGCCTCCATCCGCTATCGACTAAAACACGTCTTCGAACTCGCAGTTGACGACCATCTCCGCCATCGCCGCATTGTTCGGGAGTTCAAGGGCAGTCCGAACGAGAAACGCGATGGTGGCCGGGTCGGTCATCGCGTCCGGCTGGATCTTCAAGGTTGGTGACTTGAGGCCCATACTGGTCCTCACCCAACCTGGACAGAGCGCCGTGGCTCGAACACCCTTCTCCCAGCCATATGTCCGTATCGCGTGCGTCAATCCCATGGCCGCGAACTTCGTCATTCCGTAACCGACCGAAACGTTCCTGATCCGCTTGCCACCCAGAGAAATGAGGTTGACGACTCTCCCCTTCCCGCAAGCCTCGAGGTAAGGCATGCACAGTCGCGCCAGCCGGAGAGGTGTCTTGACATTGACCTCCCAGAGCTTGTCGAGATCCGCATCATTGTCGTCCATGATCGTGACACGAAGCGCCAGTCCGATGGCGTTCACCAAGCCATCGATCTGCCCGAACGTCTTTGCGGTTCGGTCAACCCAGGCTTCCGCGCTGCCACGCTCGAATGCATTGAAGGGCTGGTAAATCTTGTCCGGTGTTTCCGGCCCGAACTTCTCCATGAGGACGGTCGTGTCCATCGCCGCCAGGCTCAGACGATATCCATGCTCAGAAAGCTCCGTGACGATCGCGGTGCCAATGCCGCCATCACTGCCGGAAATGAGGATTACTGGCTTATTGCTGGCCATCGTGCGTGGGTCCTCTCGATCGGTGGAAATCTATGCATATTCAGGTAGAACAGCGGTCCGCCGGATGCGGATGCCCGAACGCCCCAGGCCATTCGCAAGCCCTGGCGGCGAAGGTCGCGGCATGTGGGAGCGCATCTTCGATCGATGCCCCGTTGACGCGCGCCGCGAGAAATCCCGCGATGAACGCGTCTCCGGCGCCCATCGTATCGACAAGCTTTGCCGGCACGATGCCTTGGCGGAGAATCCGTATGCCATTGCTGAAGACAGCCCCGCGCTCGCCTTGCGTTACGCACACCATCGGGACACCCATAGCGTGAATTCTGGCGATGAACGTTTCGGTGTCGCCATCAGAAAGGTCTGATCCGGACAGAAACGCCAGAGTCACGAGCGGGCAAACCGCAGCGAAGTATTCCATGTCCCGTGTGATTGAGAAATCATAGGAAAGCTCCTGAACGCGCGCACGGATCCGCGGCAGCTCCGGTTCGATATAGCTGAAGCATGACGAGTGCACATATTTGAGACGAGAGATCAGGTCCAGATCATCCTCGTCCATGCGCAGCATCACCCGCTTGCGCACGCCGCCCTTATTGGAGTCGACGAAGACGCGATCACCATTGACGAGGGAGACCTTGGCCTTGCCGGTCTCGCCCTTGGCGAAGCGCAGGTGCTTGCCGGAGAGACCCTCAGCCAGGATGCAGGCTTGCACATGCGCGCCCTCCTCATCCTCGCCAAGGATGCCGATATACGCGCAATTGGCCAGCCCGAAGCGATGCGCGAGCACTGCAACGTTCAGGGCGTTGCCTCCGGGGTAGTAGACGCCTTGGTCGACATAGAAATCGACGACGTTGTCACCAATCCCGACGAGACCGATTTCGACGTGAGCGGCGGGAGACATGGCGCAGGACCTTCGAATCCACTGAATGTTGCGCGCTTCTGACCGAAGCTGGTATCGGCTGAGAGTTCTCACCAGCCGGTACCAGGCAGACCTAGGAGGACGCGGGGTATGGCAGGCGAACCCGTCCGTCCCCGCGCCGAAAGGTCAGTACTCCATCTTCCACATATACCGTCGGACCGTCAGGGGGTGTCCCTTCGCCTCCGCCAACTTGTCCGCATAAGCCCGCAGCACCGGGGAGAACACCAGGGGCGCGAGGTACTCGGACACGGCCGCAGGAAGGGTAGCCAGCCCCAGCTTCTTGGCATCCAGGACCGTCAAACGCTGGCTGTATTTCTCAGTGAAGGCGAGCGCGCGTTCATCCATCGCGCGCGATGGACCCAAGCCCATGAGATGAATGAAGGGCACGTCGAAGTCGGTAACCTCGAACGGCCCGTGGAAATACTCGCCGGCATGGATGGCCGCGGCATGGATCCATTGCATCTCCTGCAGGATGCAGATTGCGAACGCGTAGGCCACGCCGAAGTTCGCGCCCGACGCCATCGTGTAAATGACGGTTTCGCGTTTATGGGTTTCCGCGAACTCGGCCATTTTGCCACGCTGGTCCAAGATGAGATTGTCCACCAAAGCCGGGAGCTTCGCGAGCCCCTTGTCGAGTTCATCGGCTTTGGTGTTGCCTTCGCGGATCTTGAGAATGCCGAAGGTGAGACGCTCCAGGACCGCTGCCGAATGAATGGGCGACATGGTCATGGGAGAATGGACATAGGAGACGGTGAATTCCGATGCCTGGTCGAGAGGGCTGCCTAGATCATGCGTCAGCGAGATGGTGAGAGCACCGGCGTCGCGCGCAACCTTGGCCGCTTCGACCGTCTCTGGCGTCGTCCCCGAATGGGAACAGGTGATCACGATCGAATTCTTGCCCAGACGCCTCGGCGCCCGCGCTTTGAACTCAGCGGCATTGAGGGCGTTGCCGATGATGGCGCTCGACTCCCGCTCCACGATGTACTGGTTCGGCAGCATGTGCGCATACGAGCCGCCGCAGGCAACGAAGAAGATGTCGGTCACATCTTTTCGCGCAGCCACGGCCTGTAGCGCATTTGCGATCTGAGCGTCGGTTTGTTGGGTCGTCATGTCCTGTCCTTTGTTGCTGACGAAGTTGGGTCACGTACCTGCGGAGATGATTGCTCCTAGACGGCCCTGCGCGACCGAGCGAGTTGGCTGATCAGAAGCAGTAGTATGGAAACGGTGACGAGGCAGGTGGAGATCGCGGCAATCGTCGGGTCGACCTGATCCCGGAGAGAAGCGAACATCTTGCGATTGAGGGTGGCGCCGGAGCCGGTGGAAATGTACATCGCGACGACGACTTCATCGAAAGACGCAAAGAAGGAGAAAAGCATTGCCGAGATCACGGAGAACTTCACCTGCGGCAACGTCACGGTGAAGAAGGCATACACCCGGTTCGCCCCGAGACTACGGGCCGCCTGCTCCTGGTTCATGTCGTAGGATGCAAACCCGGACGTCATGACGATCATGACGAACGGCAGCGCCATGGCTGTATGCATCAGCGTCAGACCGAGCGTCGTGTTCACCAGCCCGAGGCGCGCGAAGACGAAGAGAGAGCCAATGGCGAGAAGAATGACTGGCACGGCGAGCGGCAGGGCGAACAGACCCCAGAGCGCGGTCCTGAAGCGCACCGTCCCGATCCACAGGGCATAGGCGCCGGCTGTTCCGATGATCGTGGCCGCGAACATGCTCAGGATGGCGACCTTGACCGAAATCAACGTCGCCTGCATCCACTGGGACGACATGAAATAGTTCTCATACCATCTCAGCGAGAGCTGCTTCGGCGGAAACTCCAGAAATTGTGACTCCGAGAAGGACATCGGAATGACGACCAAGGTGGGCGTCACGAGAAATGCCATGGCGAGGATGGTGATGACATAGAGCCAAAGCCGCTGCAGATGAGTGACTTGCGTCAGCGAGGCGGGTTGAAACAGCCACTTCATCGGAACAATCCCTGTCCAGCGCGCCTGCCCACGTAAGTCGCCACCAGAATCAAGAGGACGGTGATCATCAGCAGAACGATTCCGAGAGAGCTGGCGGCGCCCCAGCTCGTGTAGAGGCGGACAGTGGCGTCGATCCGCATCGCTGCCATGATCACACTGCCGCCGCCAAGAACAGCTGGCGTGACGTAGAATCCAAGGCACAGGACGAACACCATCAGGATACCGGCGAGGAAGCCCGGCAACGACAATGGGAAGAAGACGTCGCGAAACGCCCGGGCAGGTGTGGCGCCAAGATTCGAAGCGGCGGCGATCAGGTTCTGGTCTATCGCCTTCATTGAGGAGAAAAGCGGCAAGACCAGGAAAGGCAACATGATCTGCACCATGCCGATCAGTGCACCGGTGACGTTATGGCTCAATTCAAACGGCTCGCTGATCAGCCCAAGACTTATCAGCCCATCGTTGATGAGGCCGTGGTCCTGGAGGAGAACCAGCCAGGCGTATGTCCGGACAAGCACGGGAGTCCAGAACGGCAGGAGGACGAACAGCAAAGCCCAGTTCTGTAGCCGTCCCGGCAAATGCACCAGAACGAACGCCAGTGGATAGCCGACCGCAGCCACAATGATTGTGGTGAAGAAAGAAATCCGGAAGGTGATCTTGAAGACCTCACCGTAGACCGGAGTCGTCCAAAGTCTAAGGTAGTTTTCGAGACTGAAGGAGCCATCCTCTCCAATAAAGGAAAGATAGAACATGACTCCAATCGGCAAGAGGACGGCGCATACGAGGAGAGCTATGCCCGGCAGGAGAAGTGCCTCAAGGCCTCGGCGCTCGCGCCGGGCCGCCCGTCGGAGCGCTTCATGGTTCAGTCTGCGCGCCTGCAGAGACGTGAGGCTTGCCGACATGTCACTGCCCTCGGTCGTCGCGCACGACACGGCTTTCGTTTTTGTGCAGGCTGAGCACGATCGGACTTCCAACGGCGGGAAAGTCCTCGTGGTTTGCTTCATTGAGATGGCGTCGCACCGTTACCAGCTCGCCCCCGGCGAGACGGACAAACGCGAGACTGCTCTCACCCTGGAACAAGACCCGCTCCAGCGAGCCGAAAAAGTAGTTGCGGTCCGGACGCCTCCGTTGTGCGTTGTCAAACTCCAGCTTTTCCGGGCGAAGGATCAAGAGCCCGGATGCTCCACCGGTGTTGTCCGCGACATCGATTGGTTGATCGCGATAGAAACAGGCGCCGTCTCGGAGCGAGACGCTGAGCAAGGAGGACTCGCCGATGAACTCGGCGATGAATGCGGTCCTCGGGGCATTGTAAAGCGCAGCAGGGCTGTCGATCTGCGCGATCTCACCGTTGCGCAGGACCGCGACCCGGTCCGACATCGTCAAAGCCTCTCGCTGATCATGGGTGACGAGAACCGTCGTCAAGCCCAGGCGCTCATGCATCGCGCGCAACTCGACCTGCATTGTCTCCCGCAGATTCTTGTCGAGCGCTGAAAGCGGTTCGTCCATGAGCAGGATCTGCGGCTTGAAAACGATCGCTCTGGCCAAGGCGACGCGCTGCTTCTGGCCACCCGACAGTTGGGATATCCGCCGCGACTGATAGCCGGTCAGCTGTACCGTCGCGAGAACCTCGTCGACCGCGGTCGCGATTTTCGCCTTGGGCCATTTCCTAATTTTGAGAGGATAGGCAATGTTGGCAAACACGCTCATATGCGGAAACAGCGCGTAGTTCTGAAACATCATCCCTATGCCCCGCTCGTGCGGCGCCTTGGCGATGACCTCTTCGTCGCCGAACTTCACCGATCCGGAGTCGGGCCGTACAAACCCCGCCAGAACCATCAGGAGCGTCGTCTTGCCGGATCCAGACGGCCCGAGCAACGTCATGAACTCTCCGCTCTTGATATCAAGGTCGATATCCTTGAGGGCGACGAACGCGCCGTACGCCTTGTTCAGGGAGCGAGTGGTGATCGGGAGCGACTTCCCGCGGACACCGTCTTTGCCTACTCTCAGTTCCATTATCTCGCTCACTAAGAATCATGCCGTCCGGCCAGAGGTACAGGGAAGTAGCCGACGGCCCGGGGACCCGCTCCGTCGGCTACTTCAGATCGCAGCGGTGGGAGGGAGACCGCTGCCGCTCTTGCGCCGATCAGTTCGACGCCAGCATGTGGTCGAAGGCTTCGGACAAGATCGTTCCGTACTGGCCCCAGAACGCAAAGTCCGACATGTATTCTTCTTTGACGTTCTGCGGCGATGTCGTCAGACGGGCCAGAGTCTTTTCGTCGTAGCTCTCATTTGCCTTAAGATTGGGGCTGCCGTAAGCGACGTACTTGGGCATGTCCTTGACGTACTGCGCCTTCGAGATTTCCTTGACGAACTTTATGGCGTTGTCGACGTGCGGCGCATCCTTGAGAACCGCGTAGCAGTCGACATCCAGGAGGCCGTCCTTGTAGTTGATCTTGAATGGCGCGCCGGCATCGATCGCAGCTATGATGCGACCGTTCCATCCGTAGATCATGTCGACTTCCCCATCCTTCACGAGTTGGGTCGACTGGGCGCCGCTATCAAACCAGACGGCATAGGGCTTGAGCTCTGCGATCTTGTCGAGGGCTGCCTTGCGGCCTTCCTCGGTCGAGAGGAACTTGTAGATTTCCGACCGCGGATGGCCGAGTGCCAGAGCAGCCGCTTCCATGTTGCCACGCGGGCTCTTGTACATGGCCCTCTTGCCGGGAAACTTCTTGACGTCCCAGAATTCGGCAAAGTCGGCGGGTCCGGCATCGCCAAACTTCTTGGTGTTGTAGGCGATGTTCGTGGAGAACACTGTGTTGCCGACGCAGTAGTCGTTGACGGAACCCGGAAGGAAGTCGCTTCGATCGACGATGTCGGAAGGCAGCTTGGTCAGGACATCGGCCTTCACGGCCAACTGGACCTCGCCCATGTTGAGCGAGACGATATCCCAGGTCACGGCACCCGAATCCACCTGGGCCTTTCCCTCGGTCCAGCTTTGCGAGGTGTCTTCGTCGAACGTGAAGCCCAGGGCTTTCGCCGCGGGCTCCCACATGGCTTTGCGGTGCGCCTCCTGAGTGACGCCGCCGTTCTGCACGATCACAACATCGGCGGCCTGCGCCGTCGCAATGGCGTTCGCTGCCATCACGGCAGCCGAAAACAGCATTGCCGCGAGATGCCGGCTTAGAAGTCTCATGGTCGTACTCCCTTTGCTTCCACAGTGGGGTTGGTATGTACCAAGAGTTGGTTCACCGAGACCCTCCCACGGCCCTTCGCAGCGAGCTCAAGCCAGTTCATTGACCTAGGAATTCTGGGCATTCTCTCGCCTTGAGCCTTGCCTTGGATAGTAAAGCCACCCTTGATCCAGTTCTAGGTATTTTCCCGATACTGGTATATACCAAACTAGAGTCGCGACCATGGTGTGTCAACGGCAATCTTGAAGAGGTGCCCAGTGCCGATCGATCAACGCAAACCGCCGCATAGACCAACCCCCTTCGCCTACCTGGACACGGCGCGACTGGGCCGGAATCTCGAGCGAATGCAGACGATCGCGGATCGGCATGGCGTAGCGCTGCGCCCGCATATCAAGACACACAAGTCGGTGGAAATCGCGCGGCTTCAGCTCTCATTGGGCGCCATCGGAGTCACCGCTTCGAAACCTTCGGAGGCCCTTCCGTTCATCCGCGCGGGGGCACCGTCGCTCCTGCTTGCATTTCCCGTCGTTGAGCCAGAGCGCCTACGCGACTTGCTCACGGTCGCGGCGGAGCATGAAGTCGCTTTGACATTTGTCCTGGACAGCAGAGCAGGAGCGGATGCTCTGGCTGAGGCTGCCCGACGCGCTAGCCAGTTATTGAAGGTCCACATCAAAATCGATGTCGGGCTCGGCCGCGTCGGTGTTTCTCCGACGTCGGAGGCGCTCACCAGTCTCGCCGAAGCTGTTGCGCGCAACCCGAGACTTCGACTGTCCGGGCTGATATCTCACGCGGGGCACGGCTACGGCGCTACGGGCGCCTCCATGCTCACCGAGATCGCCCGTCAGGAGCGGGTGTTGATGCTGGAAGCCCAGGAGCGGCTTGCCTCACTTGGCCTCCCTCTGCGCCTCACCGTTGGTTCCACGCCCACCGTACTCGCGACCGAGGATTTCTCGGGCATCGACGAGATCCGGCCGGGCAACTACGCTCTGTTCGACCTCACGGCTGAGCGTCTTGGAGTGGCGACGGAAGATGAAATTGCCCTTTGCGTCATTGCGACAGTCGTCAGCCAAAACGATCAGCACTACATCATCGATGCAGGATCGAAGGCGCTTACCAGCGATCTCGGTCCGCATTCCAGTGGCGGGCTTGCAGGTTATGGGCGTGTTCTGATCGCCGACGATCAGGACACTGGAACGCGTTTAAGCGTCAGCCGCCTCTCAGAGGAGCACGGCTTCGTGCCCAGGGAGAATACAGATTTCCCCATCGGCACGCGGCTTCTCGTATTGCCGAACCACTCGTGTCCCGTAGTGAACCTCTACGACCGGCTTGTTGTCGGCGACAAACCGGCGACTGATCTTGTGATCTCAGCGCGTGGGGCCCTCAGTTGAGCGTCCCAGCCGGAGAACGGCATGGGCGCGGCCAATTGGGATTGGCGGATCACCCGAGTCTCAGCTTTGCAATGTCCAGCTGATCGGGTTGCTCTGCTTCGGGCCTTGTTTCTTTGGCGGTGGATTGATCGTTAGGCTCACGCGATCGGGATGATTCAAAGAGCGCAGATACTCGAATGGTTGGCCTTCACCCGTGAGGGTCAAGCCTTCGAAATGCAAGACTGGCGCACCAGGCCGCAGATCGAGCAGTTCGGCCTCGCCCTTCGTTGCATAGTGGACGCTGATGACCCTGACATCGTTGGTAAAGTCGAGATGATAGTTGTCTCGAAAAAGCCGATAGATAGATTTGTTCTCAATGACGTCGCTCGCGGACAATCCGGGGACGAGGGATGCTGGGAAATGGCTGAGCTCGAGGCAAACGGGGACGCCGTCCACCGTCCGCAAACGTTCAATGGAGATCACAGGATCGCCCGGTGACAGAGCGAGTTTAGACGCGATGAATGGATCGGCTTCTCTGCGCTCGAAGAAGAGCAGTTTCGAACCCGGTGTATGGCCGGCCTTTTCCACAACATCAGAGACACTGTAGAAGGTGTGGTCGCTCAGTGGCCGGTCGAACAGGCGGTCGGGAACAAATGTGCCACTGGTTCCCCTTCGTTCGAGAACACCCGATTGCACCAGATGGTCGACGGCTTTCCGCATTGTCATGCGGCTGGCACCGAACCGAAGAGAGAGTTCCCGTTCCGAAGGGAACCGCCCACCTGGCGCAACATCTCCGTCATGTATGAGCTTGAGCAGGTCCTTCTGCACCCTGATGTAGATCGGGACGTTGTTCAAATCGTCATCCTTGGCTGCCATAGGCCGGCCTTCCTCAAGCATCGCGCATTGGGCGCGCGTCAAAATAGTCCGCCCCAACTCATGAAGGCCGCGGGTCTCCGGACTTCATGAATAGGGGATAGCGCCATACGCAACCAAGGCGCTTGACAATCTGGTATATACCACCGAGCATGCAGGAGCTCACTTGAATTGCAAATGCCGTCCACAGGGAGGCGCGGCACTTCACCGTGATGCTCAACGACGACCCTCAAACGATCCCGCCGGCGCCATGTCCGGGACAGGATCTCAAAGTTAAAGGTGATCTTTCGTGAAATTGAAAGGCAAAACCGCCGTCATCACCGGCGCCGGCCGCGGTATCGGGCGTGCGACCGCCCATGCTCTGAGCAGGGAAGGCTGCAACATCGTCCTCGCCGCACCCGAAGTGGACCAAATCGAAGCCGTCGCAGCTGAGGTTAAGGCGATCGGGTCAGGGGCCTTGGCCGTTCAGACCGATATCCAGCATAAGGCCCAGGTCATGGCATTGGCCCAAGCCGCATTCGACCGCTTCGGTGCGGTCGATATCCTGGTCAACAATGCCGGTGTCGCGATCCACAACGCCATTCCCAACATCAAGGAAGAAGATTGGGATTGGATGATGGCCATCAATCTCAAGGGTACCTTTCTTTGTACCCAGGCCTTCTTCCAGCATATGTGCGACCGGGGAAGCGGACATATCGTCAACATCGTCTCCCGCGCCGGCAAAGTCGCTTCGGCGAAATTCGGCGCGTACGCCGCGTCGAAGTTCGGCATGCTCGGCCTGACCCAGACGACGGATGCCGAGGGCATCGAGTTCGGCGTCAAGGCGACGGCGCTCTGCCCCGGAGCCGTGGACACCCAACAGCGTGCCGAGAACCACATCGATGATCAGTCGAAGCTGCTCCTGCCCGAGGACGTTGCAGACTATGTCGCATTCATCGTTACGCGACCGGCCCGCGTCTACATTGGTGAAGCCTCTCCGGTTCCGCAGTTTATGAAGCCCCTCCCCAGTGGGAACTTCCTGAAGCCGGGCATTTGATCTTCTAAAGGCACCCGCAGGAACTCAAATGCCCGTCCTCAAGGCCGTTCGAGACGTGACCGATCGAATCTCGGCACGCAGCGCTGACACACGCCGGGACTATCTTGACCGCATCGACCGCGCTCGCCGAGAGGGCGTCTATCGTGCGTCCCTCAGCTGCGGCAATCTTGCCCACGGATTCGCCGCATGCTCGTCAGCCGACAAGACGAAGCTTGCCGGCAACCGGGCGCCGAACCTCGGGATCGTGACGTCATACAACGACATGCTGAGCGCGCATCAGCCGTATCAGCTCTATCCCGACATCATCAAAGATGCGGCGCGGGCGATCGGTGCTACGGCGCAGGTGGCAGGCAGTGTACCCGCGATGTGCGACGGAGTGACCCAGGGCCAGCCGGGCATGGACCTGTCTTTGTTTTCGCGCGACGTGATCGCCCTGGCGACGGCGATTGCGCTCAGCCACAACATGTTCGACGCTGCGGTGTTTCTCGGCATCTGCGACAAGATCGTGCCGGGCCTGCTGATCGGTTCGCTTGCCTTCGGCCACCTCCCCGCCGTGTTCGTTCCTGCTGGACCGATGCCGTCAGGCATTGCCAATGACGAGAAGACCCGTATCCGCCAGCTCTACTCCGAGGGCAAGGTTGGCCGCGCCGAGCTCCTCGAAGCCGAGGTGAAGTCCTACCATTCGCCCGGCACCTGCACTTTCTATGGTACTGCCAACTCCAATCAGATGCTGATGGAGATCATGGGCCTGCACCTGCCGGGTGCCAGCTTCGTCAATCCGGGTACGCCGCTGCGCGAGGCGCTAACCCGCGAGGCTGCGAAGCGGGCGCTGTCGCTGACCGCTACAGGCAACGAGTACACGCCGGTCGGCCATGTGATTTCCGAGAAGACCATCGTGAACAGCCTCGTGGGCCTGCTCGCAACCGGCGGCTCGACCAACCACACCATTCATCTCATAGCCATTGCCGCGGCGGCGGGCCTGCACCTCACCTGGCGGGATATGGCCGACCTGAGCGAGGTGGTGCCCTTGCTCGTGCGAGTCTATCCCAATGGCATCGCCGACGTGAACGAGTTTCACGCTGCTGGCGGAATGGGTTTTCTGATCCGCGAGCTCCTGGGAAGCGGTCACTTGCATGAGGATGTGAAGACGGTATACGGCGCTGGACTGTCGCACTATGCCGCCGAGGCCAAGCTCTTGGACGGAAGACTGACTTTCGAGCCCGCACCCAAATCGTCAGGCAATAGCGGGATCCTCGCTGCAGCGGGCACGCCATTCTCCGAGAGCGGCGGCCTGAAGTTGCTGACGGGCAATCTCGGCCACGCTGTGATCAAGGTCAGCACCGTCAAGCCCGAGAACCGCGTGGTCGAGGCCAAAGCGCGCGTGTTTCACTCGCAAGATGCGGTCCAAACCGCATTCAAGGCCGGCGACATCGACTGTGATTTGGTAGCCGTGGTTCGCTTCCAGGGACCCAAGGCGATCGGCATGCCGGAATTGCACAAGCTGACGCCCACGCTCGGGGCACTGCAGGACCGTGGTTTCAAGGTCGCGCTGCTGACCGATGGTCGTATGTCCGGCGCTTCTGGCAAAGTGCCGGCAGCGATCCACGTAACGCCGGAGGCAAGCGATGGTGGCGCCATCGCCAGGATCCATGACGGCGACTTGATCCGCATCGATGCGGATAACGGCACTCTCGCGTTCATCGGCGATGAGGGCGAGTTCCTTTCGCGGGCACCGGCGACCGAGGACCTGCGCAGCCAGCATTTGGGCATGGGCCGCGAGCTCTTCGCCGGCTTCCGAGCACAAGTCGGCGCAGCCGATCGCGGGGCGAGCGTGCTTTGAGAGGCTAAGGGTTAAGACTATTTCCGTCCATCGGCCCTTGCGGCGGTTGCTCAATCGGCGATCGCCGGGCCAACGGATCTTCTTCGGACGACAGCAACGGGGAGATCGGATCACGGCCGTGATGCGAATACGGCTCTTCAGAACCGCTCGTCTTCGCAACCTTTGACCACCCGGGGTATGGACCCCCCACGCGCCGATTTGAGCTTCAGCTTGCGGGCGCGAGACAAATACCGCTAAAGCGAGGGGTGCGCTTCACCCTTCGAGCTTGAGCCTGATCGAAGGGATCCAGGAAATGCCAAGCCAGTTGGATCTGCCAGGATTCGAATATGTGGACCGTGCAAACGAGTTCTTGTCCGCATTTCCCGATTATAGCCTGGTCCAGGAAGTCGAGATCCGTGGAGACTGCAATTGGCCAACACTGGCGATCATTTGCGGTCTCTTTGCAGAAGCAGGCTCGTCGCCGGTTTCGATCATCGCGCGGCGATATGGGGCATTGGGAGAGACGATCATTTGTCGCCTGCACGTTCCGAGAGGTCGCCAACTACAGCCAGCGTTGGCTCGCTTGCGCTCGCACCCCGACATTCGCGGTGTAACGCTAACCTACCGTCTTCAGCGCCGAGTGCGGTAACAGCCCCGGCAGAAAGCTGTCGGACCGAAGCCCATTGGACGCAAAAATAGCGCACTTAAGCGCCCACATAGCCACGCCTTCAGAATCGGCGCAGGAGCTACCGCAGATGCCTCGGAAGACTATGCCGATTGGGGCAGCCGTACCCCAGCTCCTACTCAGCTATGAGCAGGCAGCCCTCACCCTATCCCTCTCACGCGGGGCTTTGAGAGATCTCGTCTACAAAGGGCGGGGGCCCTGTCGTGACGAAGATCGGTCGCCGAACTTTGTTTGCGATCTCGGATCTTGAAGCTTTCATCCAACAGCATCGAGAGCCGCCAGGGGCACACGATCCTGCTGATCCACGAGCCTCAAGGCGTGGCAGGCCGTCGATAGCAGATCTCAAGGCACGCAAATGATGCGTTGAGTTGCCCCATAACGAAGACGGGCAGCAGATGGGAGCGCTCTTCAAGGCTACATTTACGGCGGCAGACCTCTGGGATGTCAGCCGTGTTCTGGGTTGAGGAGCGCTGCGAGCAAGGGCAGACGGCAAAGTAGACACCCGATCGAGCGAGGTCGGCAGCGGCGACCAAATGCGCTCAACTGCGACACCGTCTGCTTCCGTGGTGCTTCCGTGAAGCTTCGGCAGGAAGGAAGCTGGCCAGCTAAGTCATTGGAAAATCTGGCGCACCCGATACGATTCGAACGTACGACCTTTGCCTTCGGAGGGCAAACCTCCAAAGTGGATCGGTCGCTGAGCCGCATTGATCAAGCGCTAGAAATCCGCTACCCAAGCCGACGCCGATAGCCTTCATCTACGCCGTCTCTCTTCTTCGCGAAGGAGTGCCATCCCGGCTTTGCCTTTCTGACCAGAGCAACGCGCGCCCCTTCCAGGCCGGCAATTGACGCAAGCGGGGTGGGCGGCGCCTTGCGACCGAAGAGGCCCGACGAATGAGGCGGGCCGCACCCAAAGGGCCGGAACGTCAGTGGAGGACCCGGAGCGAAGCGGAGGGTTGCGGACCGCTGCGGCGGGCCTAGAAAGGGAGCGCCGCCCACACTGCACCGCAGGGAAAGCCAAAAACCAACGGCATCGCGCTCAATGAACACGCGCCCTACCGCGGAGGTGCGCCGCGGCCCGCTATCGCCCTGTCGATGGCCTCCGCGAGGTGTGAGCTGCGGAATGGCTTGTCGATGACGGCCGCAGCGCCGAGTTTGCGCGCAAGCTCCAGATGATCAGCGTCCATGGTACCCGAGCCCCCCGACATCGCCACGATGGGAATGCTCAATCCCTGCTCCCGTACGGCGTTGATCAGTTCAAACCCGTCACCGTCCGCCATATGAATGTCGGTCAGAATGACGTCCGGCCGCCGATCGTCTTGAAGAAGAGCGATGGCAGCATCTGAGCCGCCAGTACAAATGACCTCGAAGCCGATGGACCGGAGCATAGATGCGACGGTTTCTAGAACCTGCGGATCGTCATCGACGATGAGCACACGCCTAACTTGCGGATCGATCATGCAGGACCCCCGACCTCGTCGCAGCCTTTAGGTCACCATTCTAGAGTTCGGACGACTACCTCATTTCGCGCATGGCTTGTCATCAAATTCGCGATAACTCATAATTGCCTTCCTTCCGAGATCCAGTCAGTGGCAGTGTAGGCGATCATCGAGACGCCAATCACCGCGTCCGCTTCTTCGCAATCGATGCCAGGCATGAAGTCTTCTTCGCTGATCTCACTCAGCAACTGCGTGCTGTGCTCTTGGCGACCATCTTGAGAGACGCAACCGCGAACAGCGCAGCCGTCCAAGTTCGGGATATCTCACCGCCGCAACGTCGGTGCTTGCGTGCCAAGTCTGTAGTGACAAGGCTGGACTGCATCGAGCTTACCTGCTTCCTTCGCTGGCAGCTCATGGACGCGCGACTGGCTATGCACATGTTGGAATTTGTCGTGACTCCGCGGTCATGTCGGTCCGTACATCGTCGCAGCCCTGCTATTCTATCATCACGCCCTTCCGGGTCTCACCTCGACTCTAGCGAGCCGTTTCAGTGCCATTGATCTCGGTCAACGTTGGTCCATTGAAAAGGAATCATATAGTGCCGCAGAAATGCGCCACCGATGGATGGAGGGGTTGGCATGGCGAGCAATGAGCAGGAACATCCAGGCGGGCCGCGGCTGCTTCTGACCGGAGACGTCATGACGGGTCGCGGCATAGACCAGGTGCTCCCACATCCCGCCGAGCCGCGCCTTTACGAGCGATGGGCAAAATCCGCGATGCGCTACGTGGAATTGGCGGAGGCGGCAAACGGGCCAATCCCGCGGCCGGTCGACTTCGACTATATATGGGGCGACGCGATCTCCTCGGTCGCGCACCGGCGGCCGGACCTGCGCATCGTCAATCTGGAAACCAGCATTACCAGGAGCACGACACCGGCACCCAAAGGCATCAACTACAAGATGGATCCCCGCAATATCGGTTGCCTGACGGCTTTCGGCATCGATTGTTGCGTTCTTGCCAACAACCATGTTGCCGATTGGGGCCCATCGGGCTTGATTGAAACCATCACGGATCTGCGCGCCGCGGGCATCGTGCCGGCGGGGGCCGGCCGGGATGCCGAGGAGGCTTGGGCGCCCGCCATTCTTCCCTTCAGTGGCGGACGATTGATCGTTCTCGCTCTCGGTTCGGACTCAAGCGGCATTCCGCGATCGTGGGCGGCTCGCGCCGAACGTCCGGGGGTGGCACTGCTGTCGGATTTCACCGACCGCAGTCTCGAAGCTGTCGCCGCGGTGATCGGACGCGTGAAGCGTCCCGGCGATCTCGCCTTGGTATCGATCCATTGGGGTGGCAATTGGGGCTATACCATCTCTGCCGAGCAGCGGCGCTTTGCCCAAGGACTGACCAGGAGCGCCGGAGTCGATCTGGTCCACGGTCACTCTTCGCATCATCCGAGAGGGCTCGAAGTGCATGAAGGCAAGTTGATCCTCTATGGCTGCGGGGACTTTCTCAATGACTATGAGGGTATCGGCGGCGAAGAAAAGTATCGCCCAGATCTCACCTTGGCCTATCTGCCCGAACTCGATCCCGCCACTGGGAATCTGACAAACCTCGCCATGCTGCCGTTTCACGTGGCCAAATTCCAGCTGCATACGGCGAAAGCGGAAGAAGCCGATTGGCTGGCCGCAACCCTGACGCGTCAGGGTCAGGCTCTCGGCACGCGGGTAGATCATGCGGCTGGCGTACTCCGGCTGAGTTGGTCCTGATGAGCGCCGCACATTTGCAGGAAGGACCATGATCAATGCTCGTGCTCGTCTGGCTTTCGCTTCTCGTGGCACTTCTGCTCATTGTCTTGCTGCCGGTCTTATTCGCGGGGGTCATGGCGGTCAGCCTGGCCAAACTGCACCTCAGCCCCGGCATCGCACTGCTGTTGGTGCTGGCGGTCATCATCGGCGGGTTCATCAATATTCCGATCCGGCGCATCCAGCGCTCCGTCACGGTTGACACCAATCCTCTTTCCGTACTGGGCCTGCATGACCTCTGGCCCGAACTGCGTCGATTCAGTTCTGAAGTAATTGTCGCGGTGAATCTCGGCGGATGCGTGATTCCGACCGGACTTGCACTCTACGAGCTCGCCAACATAGCCATCCTCAAGCCGCACTTGCTCGGCGCCGTAGGCTTTGCCTGCGTCGCCAATGTCGCGGCTTGCTATTTCCTGGCGCGGCCCATACCCGGCTTGGGCATCGGCCTGCCGGGTCTGGTGCCGGGCTGCATTGCAGCCGTCGCCGCATTGCTGGCCGCGCCGGATCAAGCACCGCCTGTGGCTTTCATTGCCGGCGTGGCGGGGCCATTGGTGGGTGCGGACCTGCTGCATCTGAAGGAAGTGGAGAAGGTTCCGTCCGGCATTCTGAGTATCGGGGGAGCTGGTACCTTCGACGGCATCATTCTCTCGGGCGTCATCGCGGCCTATCTCGCATGAAAACTGTGGCGGCTTCACGTCGCTAGGCTGGCTCCAGGCTATACCGAAGGCATGTCGAGGATTGCAGCTTTCCGCCCTTCATGCAGTGCTATCCCTGACTTTGGCCAAGTCTGCGACAGCCTTCCGAAGAGCGCTTGCTATCCGAGCATGGCGGTCGGACCCTTCGCCGCGTTCCGCCAGAGCATCGGCAGTAACGGGACTGCCGAACGTCACTGTGACTCTGTGCGGCCGCGGGAGCAGGCGCGTGCGAGGAAGGGCCTCGAACGTGCCGCTGATATAGAGGGGGACTGCCCGGGCGCCGGTCTGC
Source organism: Dongia sedimenti (assembly GCA_030715195.1). Lineage (GTDB taxonomy): Bacteria > Pseudomonadota > Alphaproteobacteria > Dongiales > Dongiaceae > Dongia > Dongia sedimenti. The sequence goes on along the minus strand of JAUYVI010000007.1, from coordinate 207,280 downwards.
TCCAAAACCAGCGCTATGCCAGGCAGAAACTCTGTAACCTCCCCCGTAGGAGAGCGGCGGCCCTCCGGAAACCAGACCAGCCTGTCCTTGATCTTGAGCGCCGACGTGGCCAGTAAAAGCGCGGCGCCCGGATTGCGGTCCGGGTCCACGGGCAGGACGTTGGCCGCGCGGCTGATGGCGCGCGTGACCGGCCCCGCAAACATGATCCGCGACCAACCTGCCCAATAGGTACTGCGCAGCTCGCCCCAGCCGAGGCTCGCAGCAAGCACGATCGGATCCAGATAGCTGTTATGGTTCGGCGTCAGAACGATCGGGCCGCCCGCCGGCACCAGTTGCTTGTCCAGAACCTTCAAACGGAACACCAGGCGAGCGAATATCACGCTCATGCCATAGAGCATCATCGCAAGCAACGCATAGCCCGGCCCGGCGGGCGTTAACCACTGTTCCGGCGCGGGCGCGGTCTGCACCGGATGGCGCTCCGGCTCCAGTTGCTGCCGCGCGACTTCCTCAAGAAGGTTGCGGATCGACAGAATCCGTCCGATCGCCGCTTCGCTCAACCTGATACCGAACCGGTCGTGCAATTCGAGCGTGAGTTCGATCCACTGCAGGGAGTCTACGCCGAGGTCCAACTGCGGACTGGTGTCGAGTGAAATCCGCTGATCGGCATAGCGGGCAAGCAGCCAGTCCCAGATCGGCTTGATATCGGCGCGTGCCAGCCAGGCTGTATCGTCTGCCGTCATTTCCGCCGCCGGTCTCTGCCGCTGGCCGGCTCGCGCGCGGCCATAGATATCCGGCAGCAGGTGTCGCTTGAGCTTGCCAAGATGGGTGCGCGGCAACGGTTCCTGGACGATTGCATATCCCGAGAGCCGCTCATGCGGCCGCAGGGTTGCAGCGGTTGCCTCAATCGCTTCGCGCAGCAACGCCTCGACCCGAGCCGTTCCCTCGACGCGGATCGCGTCGGGATCCGGGACGACCAGCCCCACCAGCGTGTTCTCTTGCAGCAGGACCGCAATTTCCTTGATGAAGGGAATGGCCGCGTACCGGGTTTCGACATCCTCTGGAAAGAGCTTTTTTCCATCCGGCAGCACGAGCGTTTCGTTGGCACGGCCGACAACATGAAGGTAGCCGTCGCGATCCAGGTAGCCGAGGTCGCCCGTGCGAAACCATCCAGGCTCGGCGAAGGCCGACGCGTTTGCGGCGGGATTGTCGAGATAGCCGTCGAAGATGCTCGGCCCAGAGGCGAGGATCTCGCCGTATGGCGCGGCTGCGGGTGCCTCGACGCGCAACCGGACGCCCGGAATCGGCAGTCCCTCCGAGTCCAATCGTGCGCGATGCGGCGGGTTGAAGGTCAGGATCGGCGCCGTTTCGGTGAGGCCATAGCCGCTTAAGACCTGCCAGCCCAATCCTTCCAGCTTCCAGGCGACCTCGAGATCCAGCTTCGCGCCGCCGCAGCCGAGCACACGGAGGCGGTCGCCGAACGCGGCGCGTAAGCGCGCGAACAGGATGCCGCCGATGCGCAGCCCGAATGTTCGCCGCAGCCAGATCGACAGCGCTAACAGCCGGTCGAATGCCGCGCGCGCGAGCGAGCCGCGCCGAGCTATTCCACCCTCGATTCCATTGACGATGGCGCGATAGAGGCCAGGAACACCGAGGATAACGACAACCCGCGCGGCGCGTGCGGCGTGGAGGATCTGCGGGCCCGTGACGCCACCCGGCATGACCAGAGTGGCGCCACTGGCGAGGCTTGCCAGCATCCCGACCGTGAAGGGATAGGTGTGATGCAGCGGCAAGGGAAGCAGCATGCTCTCGCCCTCGGCAATGATGTGCTCGGAAAGCAATGCCGGTGACAGAGCGGCACCACCTTCGGTGTTCCGGTTGTGCCGGATGTGAACAGGAGCGAGGCGCGGGTTTCCGGCTCGATCCGGGCAGTGCCACGGGGGCATGCGACGCCGCCAACAATGCGTCCCAGCCGACAAGGCCGGACACAGCACTCCCGATGCCGTCTATCAGATAGATTTCGTGATCGCCGCCTCGCCAGGAGGGCGGCAGGTGTGCCGATGCGGCTTCGATCGTGAAAAGCCGGCGCGATCCACTGCGCGCCAGCATTTCTTCGAGCTCACCGGCGGTCGCGCGATAGTCCAGGGGTACCGCCGTCGCGCCGGCCGTCACGATTCCGAAATATGCGGCGATCCATGCGGCGCTGTTCGGCGCCAGGATCGCGATCGGCTCGCCGGAAACGACGCCGGCGGCAATCAACCCTTGCGCAAGCTTCGTTGCGCAGTCGGCCAGCCAGCGATAAGTCGAGGTTTCAAACCCGCCCTCGCGATCCAGCATGACCGCAGGCTGATCGCCACGGTCGCGAAATCCCTCCAGCAGGTCGGCCAGCGTCCGGAGAGTGTGCGTTGCGGGCGAAGTTTCCCTTGAGTCCATCGCTTGTGCTCCAAGATCGAAGCCGATACAGGGGGCGAGTTTTGCCGGCACGCCGATAGCTCCCCGCAATCAACCCTTGATGCAGACCATCGGCTCCAGACGGGCGACCTTGCGCGCCAGGCCCAGCCGGTCGGCACTATCCACCACCTCGCTCGAGTTCTTGTAGGCGAGCGGCGCCTCCTCGGCGACTCCGCGCAAGGACGGGCTGCGCACGATGATGCCGCGATCGGCAAGCGCATCGACCACGGCGCGGCCGCGCCACTGGCGCATCGCCGCATGCCGGCTCATGCGCCGGCCGGCGCCATGGCACGCGCTGCTGAAGGCCAGTTCTTCGCTCTTCCGCGTTCCCGCCAGCACATATGAGCTCGTACCCATGCTGCCACCGATCAGCACCGGCTGCCCGACCGCGCTGAACACCGGCGGCAGCGTCGGGTTCCCGGGGCCGAAGGCGCGCGTCGCACCCTTGCGATGAACGAACAGCCGCTGCGGCTTGCCCGCAACGAGATGCGTCTCCTCCTTGCAAGTATTGTGCGAGACATCGAACAGCAGTGGCATCTCCACGCGCCCAAACACATGGGCGAAGGCGCCGCGGGTCAGATGCGTGAGGATCTGCCGGTTGGCGAGCGCGCAGTTGGTGCCGGCGCGCATCGCGCCGAGATAACGCTGGCCTAGCTCGGAGCGAATCGGACAACAAGCCAGCTCGCGGTCCGGCAGTTCGATGCCGAAACCGGCTGCGGCGGTTACCATCTCATGCAGGAAGTCGGTGCCGATCTGATGGCCAAGGCCGCGCGAGCCGCAATGAATGCTCACGATGGCTTCGCCGCGGCGCAAGCCGAACGCGGCCGCCGCATCTTCGTCGAAGATCTCCGCCACCTCCTGCACTTCGAGATAGTGATTGCCGGAGCCCAGCGTGCCGATCTCATCCTGCTGCCGCTGCTTTGCATGCTCGGATACCGCCGCCGGGTCGGCGCCGGGCATGCAGCCCGATTCCTCGATCCGCGCGAGGTCCGCGGCGTCACCGTAGCCTTCGCTTACCGCCCAGCGAGCCCCGCCCGCCAGCATGCGGTCCATCTCTGCCGGATCGAGATGGACGTGCCCTTTGCTGCCGAGACCGGCCGGAATGGATTGGTAGAGCCGCTCCGCGATCTGCTCCTTGCCGCGCTGGATGCGCTCCACCGACAGGTGGGTGAGCACCGCGCGTACACCGCAGGAGATGTCGAAGCCGACCCCGCCCGCGGAGATGACGCCGTCCTGCTCCGGATCGAAGGCTGCGACGCCGCCGATCGGAAAGCCGTAGCCCCAATGGGCGTCCGGCATCGCATAGGCCGCGCCGACGATGCCCGGCAGCATGGCGACGTTCGTCACCTGATCGAAGACCTTGTCGTCCATCGCCAGCATCAGCGCATCGTCGGCATAGATGATCGCCGGCACGCGCATCGCGCCGCTCGGTTCCGCGCGCCAGATCCCGGGCGCCTGCCGGTGGAAATTGCTGCGATCCATCGACTCCTCCGGACGCGTCAGACGTCAACGACGCATTGCGCCGCCCAGCCGTCGCGGTCTGGCGCGACCCGCAGCGCGGTCAGCGTCGCACCCTTGGCTTCCGCTGCCGGGGCATGGCGCTCGGCGTCGATCGGCTCGCCCTCGGCGGAAGCTTCGAGATGCTTCCCGTCGATCCGCACGGCAAAGCGGGAGAACAGCATCTTCCGCGTTGCCATCGCGAAGATCAGGGCGTTAAGCCACTCGTATAGCAGCAGATCGTCGCACTCTGCGGTGCATTCGATCCTGACCGCCTCGAGCGGCCGAACCGCATCGAGATCGGCAACGGCGGCGGTCAAGGCGCAGGCGGCGTTCCCAAAGGCTTCCGCCTTGGTCGCGCCGAAGCCCCGCACGCCGATATCGGCCATGTGCTCGAAATGCTCCCATCCGCCGTCCCACCGCGTGCCCACGCTGGTTCCGTTCTTCTGCCGACATGGTCCGGCTGCAATTCTCCTCTCGTCCGCGGGCGTTGTCTTGACGTGGATCAACGCAGGGCTCGGGCGGTGACCGCAGGATTTCAACAAGACTTGAGGAGACGTGGCGTTGACCGCTCGCGACATTGAGATTCCACCGCTCGGACTGGCCGGCACTCTATCGGTCCCGCGGGACGCCTGCGGCCTCGTCGTCTTTGTCCACGGCAGCGGCTCGAGCCGCTTCAGTCCCCGCAACACCCATGTGGCCAAGGCTCTGAACGCGCGCGGAATTGCCACCCTGCTGTTCGACCTTCTGACCCCCGCCGAAGAGGCGGATCGCGCCAACGTCTTCGATATCCCGCTGCTCGCCGGGCGCTTGCTTGACGTGATCCAGTGGCTGAGCACTGAACCGTCGACGAAAGCCCTTCCGCTCGGCCTGTTCGGGGCCAGCACCGGCGCCGCGGCGGCTCTCGTCGCTGCGGCGGAGCAGCCGGATCAGATTCGCGCCATCGTGTCGCGCGGCGGCCGGCCGGATCTGGCGGGCTTGGCACTCAATCGGGTGCGCAGCCCGACGATCCTGATCGTCGGCGGCGCCGACGACGGCGTCATCGATCTGAACCAGGCAGCCTTGTCTCGGCTGCCCGCGCCGAAGGCGCTGGAGATCGTGCCCCGCGCCACGCACCTTTTCCCGGAGCCTGGTGCGCTGGAAGCGGTCATCGAACTCGCCGCAGCGTGGTTTGAGCGCTACTTCCGAATGCGCGATGACCAACGCGCCCGCTAGATTATCCCAGCTGGTGGATCCAGGTGCGACCGCCGCAATTGACCTCCAAGGCCATGGCCGCGTCGAGGGCGCGCTGCACGATGTCACGAGGCGCAAGTCCGCCGCCCGATGTCAGCAGTACGTGCAGAGCCCCCATGCAGACTTCCCGGCCACTGCCTTCCGCCCAAGCCGCGCCCGGCGCAATGGGCGTGATTGAGAAGTCGGCCTCGATCACCCAGGCACCGTGCGGCCGGGCGAGCATGAGTGCTCCACCAAGTGTGAGCGGTCCGATCTCCTCTTCGCTCGCACGATAACCGTCGCTCTTCATGATTTCTCGAACACGCAGGGCAAACTCGTAGGGGTCGTTGAGGTCGCGGAGCATAGACTCGATGTGGTGCTCCACGAGGTTGACGGTGCGAAGATGGCCCGCGACTCCGATAGCCCAATCCTCTTGCAGCAGCCACTTGGGGCCGTAGTCCTGCTTCAAGTTCCCTCCGGTGACCATGGTGTCACAGCCCAGCCAAGAGCAACGCCCGTCTTCCGCCCTGAGTGCGATGATCACGCTCATCCTGAACCCTCTTTCTGTATGCGTCTGCACCAGCACCAACGAGCCAACGCAATGCCCTTTCTGCCCTGCCGCGGGCCGACAGGGCATTGAGGCAGGTCAAGCCGAAAAGCCTGGTGGTCAATCCGGCTTCAGGAATGGGTATCGCTGCAGGGCGTCGCGGCTCCAGAGTGCCGTTCCCGCCCGATGATCCACGGTCTCCAGGTCCACCACAAAATCGGGATCATCGAAGCGGATCATGCCATGCCCGCCAGCTTTTTCGAGGGTACCGATCAGCGCTTCGTCCAGCCGACGCTCTTCCGCATTGGATGAGATCAAGCCTTTGAGGCCGCGACGATGCATACGCACGTGAAACGACGCTCCGTTCAATGGGGGCGCCAACATTCGCGCGAGCGCGCATGCCTTGGTCTCGAAATCCTGCACACCAGAAAAGTTGAACGTCTCGGTGACGGGTGCAATTCTGGACACGCAAGCGCGAAGATCCAGATCAAGTTGGAAGCGATCCTCGAGCGCAGCAAGGAAGGCCGGCACCGAGGGCACCATCATGGTAAGGATGTTGTAGAAGTGTGTCTTCGCGACCTCTCCATGTTCGCGCATCAGCGCCCGGGCCCTCGTGTACCCGCCGGAACTGGCGCTGATGACGACATTCCAGTCCACCCGGATCTAGACCCTGCTCTTCGGACCTGGAAGCTCAGCGGGATCCAGTCCCAACTGCTCGACGATCGACTGCACGACGTCGTCCGGCAGGCGCTTGCGCGAGCCGACCAGAGGCAGCGCGGACACCCGGCCTTCGCGACGGACAGCGACCGTGGCTTGGCTGAGGTGCTTCGCCCGGCCTCTCGGCGTGCGGTCGAAGTGACAGCCGCGTTCCAGCAGCCACTTGCGGAAAGTTTCACTTTGCATGGGAAATCCTCCTCTCTCTGATCGTAAGGGGCGGCTAGGGCTTCAGCCGGCCATGCTTGAACAGTGCCTCGATGCGTCGCCGGGCCGGGCGACGCGGCGCTTCCGCCGCGTTGCCGATCGACAGCATCGCGACCGGCCGAAACCCCGGTGGGGCGGCAAGGACGCGGGCCACATCATCGTCGCTGAAAGCACCAACCCAGCACGCGGCAAGGCCAAGCGCCGCCACCGCGAGCTGGGCGTAGGCCGCCGCGACTGTGGCGTCCTGTATCGCAAACAGCGCGCGCCCACGATCACCATATCGGGCCGCGCTTCGCTCCAGATCGGCAAAGAATACGAGGAGAGCGGGTGCCGATCCGAGAAATTGCTGTCCGCCGGCGGCTTGCACCAGCCCGTTCTTGAGCTTCGGCTCTTCCACCACGGCGACTCGATAGGACTGCAGGTTGCCGGCCGAGGGGGCCGCGCGCACAGCCTCCATGATGAGGGCGATTTTCGATGGATCGAGCTTCGTACCGCGATAGCTGCGAACCGAACGCCGATCTCTGATCAGTTCGAAAAAATCCATGCTGAGGCTAAACCTCGATCCGATTGACCACGCGATCGACACCGAACGGGTACCAAGCGCCGAAGTCCGTCACCCACCACAAGCTGCATCAACATCCACTCCATGCTGGACGAGCAAAGACGCAGACATCCTCGGATTGGACCGAAATCGTTGTATTGACTTGGATCAACAGCTCTACAGGCCCGGCTGCAGTATCTTAATAAAGCTGCTGCGGCACGATTGCCCTGGCTGGCTGCAGAGATACCCGGCTGCCATCGGTTGGAGTGGCCGCAGAGCCGTCAACGTTGATTGAGGTCAATGCTCAACGCCCGCGTCTGAGGCTTCATGATTGCTGGCGTGGGCTAGTTGCCGAAGTTGCGCACCTGCGAAAACCAGAGCGGAAGAGGCATCAAATGACCCCGGAAATTTGCGCCGCCATCCGGCAACGCCGGCGGCTGCGATTCAACTACGCCGGTGGCGAGCGGCTCGTTGAGCCGTATGCTTACGGCGCTTGCGAAACGCACGAACTGCTGCGCGCCTATCAGATTTCCGGGTTCAGCGCCTCGCGACAGTCCGGATGGAAGCTGTTTCGGGTCGAAGAGATAGCCGATCTCACCGTCCTGGATGACGTCTTCGGAGATCCTCATGCCGGATATATGCGCAACGATCCCTGCCTTGAAGTTACCTACTGTGAAATCTGACGCGGGAGCCGCAGCGTTGATGGCCGATTGCCATCGGTGCTCGGCCCGCTGATCTTGCGATTATCTATCTGTCCTCTATCGGATTGGTGCGCATATGAAGATTCCTCTGCAGATCTCCTTTAGCAACATGACGCCATCCGAGGCAGTCGAAGCGCGGATCCGGACACTGGCCGGGAAGCTCGACCGCTTCCATGACCGCATCATGAGTTGCCGCGTCGTCGTCAGTGCGCCAAACCGTCGCGGCCGCCAGGGCAAGCTTTACAAGGTGAGCATCGACGTGAAACTGCCGGGACGCGAAATCGCCGTCAACCGCAACCCGCCCCAGCATCACGCCCACGAGGATGTTTATGTCGCCATCCGCGACGCGTTCGAGGCCCTCTCGCGCCGGGTGGAAGATGTCGCGCGAGAGCGGAGGGGAGACGTCAAAACCCACCAGGCCGAGCCCAGCGGCCGTGTAAGTCGACTCTTTCCGGACAAGCGCTACGGTTTCATCGAGGACGACCAAATCGGCGAAGTCTATTTCCACGCCAACAGTGTCGCCAATGGCGGATTCGACAAGCTCGCAATCGGCAGCACAGTGCACTATCTCGCCGAACCGGGCGAGAAGGGCCAGCAGGCCACCGTCGTAAAGCCGGTCGGCAAGGTCCGCAAATCGGGACAGCCCAAGCGCAAACCGAAGGCAGCCACGAGTAATACATCCGCCGAACATCCAAGATCGCAACATCTGGCCCATGATGATGTGGTGCATCTGGTGGGCGATCTCGAAGACGGCACGATCGCGGCCATCCTGGCGACCGGCGCAACCTATGCCGAGGTCGAGCAGGCTCTGAAATGGATCGGCGGTGGCAGGGAAGACCCGCGGTTGAATGCGGAAGGGCTGACGCCGACGGCGGAGCGGGTCTACGACATCCTGTTCTCGGATCCGGCCTATGCCGAGGATGAAGCAGCAAGCTGAACATGCCGTTGTGCCAGTGGCTGAGAGCCTGATCTGCCCTTGGCATTCCCGTCTTCTACAAGCCCAGAACAGCCTCGCTTTAGCTGCAGGGGCTATTGACGCAAGTCAATGCGGCCCTTGACCGTTTCCGATGACCTTGGGACCGCAACCAATTGCCAAAGGGAGAGAAATCATGCTTACCCGCAGAACAATGCTGAAGGGCGGTACCGGCCTCGTTGCAGCCAGCCTTGCGCTGCCGTTGGTCGGCCGGCGCGCTCTCGCCGAGAAGCAGCTGGAGATCGTCATGTGTGCCAAGCAGGAGGGCATCTCCTGGTTCGACGACATGCGCGTCGGCGTCGAGCAGTTCGGCAAGGATTTCGGCGTCAATGCCTACCAGATCGCCCCCGAGAAGGGCGACCCCGCGAAGCAGGCGCAGATGGTGGAGAGCCTGATCGCCAAGCGAGTCGACGCGATCCTGGTCGTGCCGAACGATCCGAAATCGATGATCCCGGTCCTGCAGGAGGCCCGCAAGGCCGGCATTACCGTGATCAGCCACGAGGCGCAAAGCCTGGCCGGCATCGCCCACTACGACGTCGAGGCCTTCAAGAACGAGAACTTCGGCCGCCTGATGTTCGAGAATCTCGCGAAAGCGATGGGCGGCGAAGGCGATTTCGCCGGCGTGGTCGGCGCGCTCACCATGGAAACGCACATGCAGTGGTTCAATGCCGGCCTCGAGCACGTGAAAAAGAACTATCCGAAGATGAAATTCGTCCTCGCGCAGCCGCTCGAGGACAACAACGACGAGAAGACCGCGCTCGACAAGGTCAACGAAGTCCTGAAGAAGTATCCAACACTCAAAGGTCTCGTCGGCTGCTCGGTCTCCGGCACCTCCATGTCGGCGCTCGCGGTCGAGAAGCTGCGCCGCAAGGACATCAAGGTGGTCGGCCTCGGCCTGCCGAGCATCAACGGCGTCTATCTCGACTCGGGCTATGAGCAGGAAGCGCAATGCTGGCGGCCGGCCGATGCCGGCTACGTCTCGGCCCACGTTGCCTACAAGCTGCTGAAGGGTGAAGCGATCGAGGCGGGCATGGACCTGAAGCGGCCGGGCTACGAGAAGGTGACGCTCGAAAATGGCGTGATCTACGGCGACGCAACGCTCGTTCTCACCAAGGAGAACTGGAAGAACTACAAGTTCTAGTTCCAAGCAACGGGGACAGCGGAGATGGCTGAGCTGCTGCGCCTCGAAGGGTTGAGCAAGCGCTATATCGGCACCCAGGCGCTTGATTCGGTCGATCTCTCGGTCGAGGCGGGGCAAATCCTCTGCCTCGCCGGGGCAAACGGATCGGGCAAATCGACCCTGCTGAAATGCATCAGCGGGGCCGAGGTGCCCGACGCCGGCCAGATTGTCTGGCAGGGCCAAGCCTTCCGCCGGTTGACCCCGGTTCAGGCCCAGCAGCTCGGCATCCAGGTCATCTATCAGGACCTTTCGATCTTCCCGGATCTGAGCGTTGCGGAGAACATCGCCTTTCATGCGATCCAGCGGCATCATCGCCTCTGGGTCGATTGGGCGGCTTGTAACGCCGTGGCGCGCCGCGCGTTGGAGCAGCTCGGCACCGCACTGCCGCTCGACGCGCGGCTTGGCGACCTTTCGATCGGCGCCAAGCAGACGGCGGCGATCGCCCGGGCCTTGACGCAGGAATGCCGGCTGCTGGTCATGGACGAGCCAACCAGCGCACTGCCCAGCCGCGACGTCGCTCATCTGCTCGACATGGTCAGGCGACTGAAGGCCGACGGCATCTCCGTGCTCTTCGTCAGCCACAAGCTCGACGAGCTGTTCGAAGTGGCGGATCGCTTCTGTGTGCTGCGCGACGGTCGGAAGATCGGCGACTACGAACCCTCTCAGCTCAGCGTGGACCAGCTCGGCTTCCTGATGACCGGCATCGAAGTGAAGGCCGAGCACGCGGGGGCGGTACGCGACGGCTCCGTGGAACCCCTGCTGCGGGTGGAGGGGCTGACGCGCGGGGGACAATACCGCAACGTTTCCTTCGCCCTACGCCCGGGCGAGGTCATGGGTCTTGCCGGGCTGACCGGGGCCGGCCGCACGGAGATTGCGCTCTCACTGTTCGGTCTCAATCCGCCGGACGCCGGCCGGGTGACCATGGAAGGGCGGGAACTCAAAGCCGGATCCCCACTCGACGCCGTGCGCGCCGGCATCGTCCTGGTCTCGGAGGATCGCCACAGCCAGGGCCTGTTCGCCCGCAAGCCGATCCGCGTCAACATCGCCGCCTCGATCTATGATCGCCTGAAGAGCCGCTTCGGTTTCGTCTCGACCGCGGCCGAGCGGCGCGTCGCCGACACTTGGGTGGAGAGGGTACGGGTGAAGACCCCATCCAGCGATGAACCGGCACAGAGCCTGTCTGGCGGCAATCAGCAGAAAGTCGTGCTCGCGAAGTGGCTTGCGACTGCGCCCAAGGTCTTGATCCTCGACAATCCCACGGCCGGGATCGACGTCGGCTCCAAGATGGAGATCCACGAGATCATCCATGAGCTCGCGCGAGAGGGCCACGGCGTGATCATGATTTCCGACGATCTCGGGGAGCTCGCCGGCAACTGCGACCGGGTCTTCCTCCTGCGCGCAGGGGAACTCGCCGGCGAGTTCTCCGGCAGCGCCCTCACCGCGCAATCGCTCGGCGCCGCACTGCGGCAAGCGGCATAATCTGCAGACGCGAGTTCACTCGACGTTCCGATGCCGCGCCGACATGGAGTCCTTGCTGACCCCGAGCCTTTGCGCGAGGGCGATCACGATCTGATCGAACAGGATCAGCAGGGATTGCTCGAACAGGTTGCCCATCGGCTGGGATGATGCAACGACGTCCGCATTGCCCTTGTAGACGGCGGCCGGAACCCACAACAGCGTCTTGGCTTTCCTGGCCGTCCTGCCGGACGGGTCGCCGGTGACCACGGCGGTGTCGGCGCCAGCGGCGGCTGCCTGATCGAACACGTAGTCGATATGACCGATCTGGCCGCTGCCCGATGTGGCGATCAGAAGATCGCCCGAGCCGATGGCCGGCGTCGTGTCGTCCCAGATCCAATGCGCCTCCTTGCCGAGATGCATCAGCCGCATGGTGAAGGCGCGGGTTGACAAGCCTTCCCGGCCGACGCCGATCAAGAAGATACGCTTTGCGCGGGCAACCGCCTCGATAAATCCGGTAATCTGCTTCTCGTCAAGCCTGCCGGTGACGCGACCGAGCTCGGCGACCGCCTGACCGAATCCCTCCACGACATTCGTCATTGTGTATTCCTCGCTTGCTCACGGATGGCCATGGCGGTCAATCGCCGCGCGACGATGCGGCGGAAGAAGAGATTCATCGCCATGAACAGCAGCAGAAGCCCGCCCCAGATCATCTTCTTGGCGTAGGGTGATAGCCCCTCGATGGTGAAGGCGTTCTCGACACATTGCAGCAACAGCACGGTCGCCAGCACGTTGAAGAGCCGCCCTCGCCCGCCATAGGGATCCATGCCGGCGAGCACCGCGACCAGAATTGCCTGTAACAGGAAGGTATCGCCGAAGCCGACCTTCATCGAATTGAAGCGCGCAAGCATGATGAGGCCGCAGAGCCCCGAAAGCAGGCCGCATATCACATAGGACCAGATCAGCGTCCGCTCGACCCTGAGCCCTGTGAACAGGGCTGCTATCTTGTTCTCGCCATAGAGATACAGGCTCTTGCCGAAGATCGAAGACCGGAGATAGGCCGACATCAGTACGAAGATCACAAACAGGAGCACGAAGGAGACCGGCATAATGCCGCCGATCCGCGTGGGCAGCATATCCACGAAGGCCGGCGGCATGCCGCTGATGCCGACGCCGCCGGTCAGCCCGCTGCCAAGCCCAAAGTAGAGGGTCATGCTGCCTAGGGTCGTGAGCAGAGCCGGGATGCCGAAGCGGACGATGATAAAGCCGTTGATAAGGCCCATCAGCGCGCCGGAGGCCAGCGCGACGACGCAAGCGAGTGCGATGACACCCCCTTCGCCCAGCACGGCCTGAAGCCCGGCATCGGTCATGATTTTTGCGGCGAAGATTCCGGCGAGGTTGGCGACGGCGATCACGGAGAGATCGATGCCTCCGGAGATCATGGAGAGCGCCATCGCAAGGGAGAACAATGCAAATTCCGGGATCTGCTGCAGCACGGAGACCAGGTTGTTGGCGTTAAAAAACGCGCCGCCCAGGCGTCCCGAGATCGCCATCAGCACCAGCGCCACCATGCTGTAAAGCACGACCTCGCTCAGCAACTCTTCATCCACCCGCTGCGGCAGCAGGCGGCGCCAACCTCCATGCCCCGCGGAAGCGATCCTGCCCGGTTCCTTGGCCACGGTGCGCGCCATCAGATGTTCTCGAAATTGAGCTGCCGCAGGTTGCGCCTACGAAGCCGGTAGTGGGAGATCGAGGCGATCAGCAGCAGCGCGCCGCCGATGAAGAAGCGATTCCAGGACGCCGAGAGACCGAGCGTCACGAGCGTGTTGTTGAGCAGGGTCACCAGCGTCATGCCCAGCACGACCCCGGTCACGGTTCCCGTGCCGCCGGTGAGCTTGGCGCCGCCGATCACCACAGCGGCCAGCACGAACAGCTCGTTGCCGACCAGCGCCACGGGATCGACCAGCCGGATATCGGAGGCCATCATCAGCCCCATGAGCCCGGCGAGCGCGCCGGCATAGGCGTAGACCACGAGATTGACGTTCAGGAGCCGCACCGCGGAGCGCGCGGCTCCGGTCGGGTTGGACCCCAAGGCATAGGCTGCGCGGCCGACCGCGGTCCGGTTTAACAGATACCAAGTCAGCACGATCGCAATCACGAGCGGGATGATGAATACCGAAAGGCCGATGAAGCCCGGCCCGAGTGGCACCTCGAACAGGACGTCCGTCCCGAAGTTCCGCAACGAAAGCGGCATGCGGCTTGCTGTGATTGGGCGAGCGCCCAGGAAGACCAGCAGCACGCCCTGCAGCACACCCTGCATTGCGAGGGTGGTGATCAGCGTCGGAAGGGAGAACAAGTAGATGATGAGCCCGTTCACAGTCCCGACCAGCATGCCGACCGTGATGGCCACCGCCAGGGCGAATGCCAGGCTATCCAAGCCGAACAGGTTGCAGAGCGTCGTCGCGACATATGAGGAAAGGACGGCGTTCGCCAGGAAGGAGACGTCGATCCCGCCGGACACCATTACGACCAGTACGCCGAGCGCTACCACTGTCCATGCCGCGCCGCTGCGGATGAGGTCGAGCAGCGAGGCCAAAGAGAGGAAGTCCGGTGAGCGTGCGGTAACGATAAGGACATAGGCGACGATGATTGCCGCAAGCAAAGTCGTATTCTCGCGTGCCCCGCCGAAGCGACGGAGCAGAGCTGCGAATCCGGCCCGTTTCGCGATTCCAGGCTGATTTTCTACTGCTTGCGGCATGATTCAAGGCCGATGAAAAGACGCCCGTTCCCGGAGCATATAAACAGCAGATCATCAGGCGTCAGCAGCATCATTGACCTAAATCAACGTGCTGGGGCGTCGGGATCGGCAAGTCGAGGTATCGAAGATCACTGAATGACGGCAGCCTCCTGGCCAGCTTACCGCAAGCTTCGCGGTGACGCACAGATCACTATGCTGATGCCGTGTCCCGCCGAGCGACGGATTGCGAGGAGCTTTCCGCTTCCTGCGTCCTGAGTAACGCCTTGATCTCCGGCTCTGTCAGCGTCTCCTTTTCGAGGAGCGTCTCTGCCATGCGTTCCAGGATCGCGCGCTTCTCCGTCAGGATGGCGCTCGCCTGCGTGAACGCCCGATCGACTGCAGCCTTAACGGCGAGGTCAATCTCTCGGGCGGTTTCCTCGCTGAACTTCTTGTCGACCAGCCACGCCGGCTCCGACACGCCGAGGTAGCTTCGTGGGGTTTCCTCCAAGGCGACCTGCCCGATCTTGTCGGTCATTCCGAAGCGCGTCGCAATGCTGCGTGCGATGTCGGTCGCCTTCACCAGATCGTCGGCCGCTCCCGTCGACAGTTCACCGAATGCCACCATTTCCGCGGCGCGGCCGGCCAGAAGAACCGCCATGCGGTTCTCCAGCTCCGCTTTCGTCATCAGATAGCGATCCTCGGTCGGACGCTGGATCGTGTAGCCGAGCGATCCGATGCCGCGGGGGATGATGGAGATCTTCTGTACGGTATCCGTGCCTGGGAGGGTCAGCGCAACCAAGGCGTGGCCGCTTTCATGATAGGCGACAACCTTCCGCTCGCGCGGGTTGAGCAGTCTGTTGCGCTTCTCGAGACCTGCTACAATGCGTTCGATCGCCGCGACGAAGTCCTCCTCCGCAACGGCATCTGCATTGCGCCGGGTGGCCAGCAGCGCCGCCTCGTTGACTAGGTTGGCGAGATCGGCGCCGCTGAAACCCGCGGTCAGGGCGGCCACCCGTTCGGGGTCGACGCTCTGCGCAAGCTTCGCCTTCTTCAAATGTACCTTCAGGATCTGAACCCGCCCGACTTTGTCCGGCCGGTCTACCAGAACTTGACGGTCGAACCGCCCGGCGCGCAGCAGTGCTGGATCCAGGATCTCCGGCCGGTTCGTCGCGGCGAGCAGCACTACGCCGACGGAAGGATCAAAACCGTCCAACTCCGCCAGCAGCTGGTTGAGCGTCTGCTCCTTCTCGTCATGCCCGCCGCTCAGTGGGTGGATGCCCCGAGCCCGCCCCAGCGCATCGAGTTCGTCGATGAAGATGATGGCCGGCGCCTTGGTCCGCGCCTGATCGAAGAGATCGCGGACGCGTGCCGCGCCAACGCCCACGAACATCTCCACGAACTCCGAGCCGCTGATCGAGAAGAACGGGACGCCGGCCTCGCCAGCGACCGCCCGGGCCAGCAAGGTCTTGCCGGTTCCGGGCGGGCCGACCAGAAGCACGCCTTTGGGAATTCTGGCTCCGAGCCGCCCATAGCGCCGCGGGTCCTTGAGGAAGTTCACGATCTCCATCAACTCGGCCTTGGCTTCATCGACGCCCGCGACGTCGGCGAAGGTAACTTTGGTGTCCGTCTCGACATAGACCTTGGCCTTGCTTTGACCGATGGTCATGAAGCCGCCGCCGAAGCCTTTGTCGCCCAACCGGCGCAAAACCAGCATCCACAGGCCGAAGAAGACAGCCGCCGGAACGACCCAGGAGAGAATGGAGCGAAGCATCGTGTTGTCGGTGCCGCCGGAGTAGGTCACGCCATAGCGGTCGAGCTCGCCCGCCAGTCCCGGATCCACGCGCGCGGTGACGAACACTTTTCCCGTTCCGTCCTTCAACTCACCGCGGATCATCGTTTCGGTCACGACCAGATTGTCGAGCTTCTGCTCCCGCAGCAGCGACTCGAACTTGTTGTAAGTGATGGCCTCGGTCTGCGACCAGACCGCGAGGAGATCCTGGAGCAGCATCACCGCCAGAACGGCGCCAATGAGGTACCAGAGATTAAACTGCTTGCTCTTCTCCAATTCGGCTCCTCGGTGCATGAGACACCACGGCGATCGGTCTCTTTTTCTACGGCGACGACGCGCCCTTGGTATTGACTTGCATCAAGCACCGCATCTCCGCTCGGAATTGACGTGAATCAAAGTCCCTCCGGCCGATGCGGCGCAGATTGCTTTGCGGGCAAAATCTTATGCGGCAAGGACCGGACATGCCCTGGGACAGCATCCATAAGCAGGAAGCGCATACCGGTACAGCGCCAAACCTCCGCGACTACGCGACGGTTTGCGCGGGCTTTTCATGGGAAGCGGCGCGGCGCGCGCTTGATGGCCTGCCGGATGGTGGACTCAACATCGCGCATGAGGCGATCGATCGGCACGTTGCCCATGGCCGCGGCGCGCACCCGGCATTGCGCTGGCTCGGCAAGGCCGGCGCGCGCCACGACTTCACTTATGCCGACCTGAAGCGTCTGACCGATCGCTTCGCCAATGCGCTCCGAACCCTCGGTGTCGCCAAAGGCGATCGGGTGTTCGGGCTGATGGGGCGACTGCCCGAGCTCTATATCGCGGCACTGGGCACGCTGAAGAACGGCAGCGTCTTCTCGCCCTTGTTCTCGGCTTTCGGGCCGGAACCGATCCGCTCCCGCATGGAGCTCGGCGACGCCAAGGCTCTGGTCACCACCGAGGCGCTCTATCGCAAGAAGGTGATGGCCTGGCGCCACGAGCTGCCGAAACTCACCCACGTCCTGCTCGTAGAATGCAACGAAGCGGCCCTGCCCGAAGGCACCCTGTCCCTGGCTCAGGCGATGGCGGCTGCATCGGAGACGTTTGCCATCGAGCCCACGCGACCCGACGACATGGCGCTGCTGCATTTCACCAGCGGCACGACCGGCCGGCCCAAGGGCGCCGTGCATGTGCACGAGGCGGTGGTCGGGCACGCGGTCACCGGGCGGCTCGCGCTCGACATCCATCCCGAGGACCGCGTCTGGTGCACCGCCGATCCCGGCTGGGTCACCGGCATGTCCTACGGCATCATCGCGCCGCTGACCAATGGCGCCACGCTGATCGTCGATGAGGCCGAGTTCGATGCCGAGCGCTGGTACGGCACCTTGCAGAACGAGCTTGTCACGGTCTGGTACACGGCGCCGACCGCGATCCGCATGATGATGAAGATCGGCACCGAGATCATCCGCAAGTACGACCTCAGCCGCTTGCGGTTTCTCGCCAGCGTCGGCGAGCCGCTCAATCCGGAGGCCGTGGTCTGGAGCCAGCAGGCCTTCGGCCGGCCGTTCCACGACAACTGGTGGCAGACCGAGACCGGCGGCATCATGATCGCCAACTTCGCCAGCATGGACATCAAGCCCGGCTCCATGGGCCGGCCGATTCCCGGCATCGAAGCGGCGATCGTCGAACGCAAGCCCGAGGGCGTCGCCGTGGTCGAGAAGCCGATGGCGATGGGCGAGCTCGCCCTGAAACCCGGCTGGCCCTCGATGTTCCGCGGCTATCTGCACGAGGACGAGCGCTACAAGAAGTGCTTCGTCGGCGGCTGGTATCTGACCGGCGATCTCGCCATGCGCGATGCCGATGGCTACTTCTGGTTCGTCGGCCGGGCCGACGACGTCATCAAATCCTCCGGCCACCTGATCGGCCCCTTCGAGGTCGAGAGCGCCCTGATGGAGCATCCGGCGGTCGCCGAAGCCGGCGTCATCGGCAAGCCCGACCCGATGGCCGGCGAGATCGTGAAAGCCTTCGTCGCCTTGAAAGGCGGATACGCGCCGAGCGAGGACTTGCGCAAGGAGCTGCTCGGCCATGCCCGCAAGCGCCTCGGACCGGCGGTAGCGCCGAAGGAGATCGATTTCCGGGCCAATCTGCCGAAGACCCGCAGCGGCAAGATCATGCGCCGCCTGCTGAAGGCGCGCGAGCTGGGATTGCCGGAAGGCGACCTCTCAACCTTGGAAAGCGACGAGCGATGACCGATCCCGCGATCAAACCGCATCTCACCCGCGAGCACGTCGCCGAGTTGCTGCGACAAATGGTTCGCATCCGCCGCTTCGAGGAGAAGTGCGTCGAGCTCTATCAGCGGGAGAAGATCCGCGGCTTCCTCCACGTCTATATCGGCGAGGAAGCGATCGCGGTCGGAATCATGCAGGCGCTCGCTCCGGCAGATACCGTGATCGCCACCTATCGCGAGCACGGCCATGCGATCGCGCGCGGCGTCCCGATGACCACGCTCATGGCCGAGATGTACGGCAAGCAGGAAGGGTGCAGCCGGGGTCGCGGCGGCTCGATGCATGTGTTCGATGCAAAGACCCGGTTCTACGGCGGCAATGCCATTGTCGGCGGCGGCCTGCCCCTCGCTGTCGGCACCGCCCTCGCCGATGCCATGCAGAAGCGGCCCAGCGTGACCGCCTGCTTCTTCGGCGAGGGCGCGGCAGCCGAGGGCGAGTTCCATGAGAGCATGAACCTCGCGGCGCTCTGGAAGCTGCCGGTGCTGTTCGTCTGCGAGAACAACCTCTACGCCATGGGCACGGCACTCGCGCTCTCGGAATCCGAAACCGACATCCACCACAAGGCCGAGAGCTATCGCATGCCGGCCGAGGTGGTGGACGGCATGGACGTGGTCGCGGTGGAGGCCGCGGCCAGGAAGGCGGTCGTCGCGATCCGCGCCGGCGCGGGCCCGCACTTCGTGGAATGCCGCACCTATCGCTTCCGCGGCCATTCGATGTTCGACAGCGAGCTCTATCGCGACAAGGCCGAGGTCGAGCGGTGGAAGCCGCACGGGCCGATCGAGCGCTTCGGCGCCTGGCTGCGCCAGAACGACATCCTGCACGAGGCCGCCTTCCAGGCGATCGAAACCGAGGTCGCGGCCGAGGTCGAGGCCGCGGTGGCCTTCGCCGAGGCCGGAACCTGGGAGCCGGTGGCCGATCTCACCAAGCATGTCACCCTGGAGCCTGAGTCATGAACGAGATCGCGCCGGCCCGGATCAAGACCACCTATCGCGAGGCGGTGCGCGCGGCGATCCGCGATGCGCTGACCGCCGACCCAAAGGCCTTCCTGATGGGCGAGGATGTCGGCCACTACGGCGGCTGCTATGCGGTCAGCAAGGGGCTGCTGGCCGAGTTCGGGCCCGAGCGCATCCGCGATACGCCGCTTTCGGAATCCGCCTTTGTCGGCGCCGGGATCGGTGCGGCGCTGAATGGCATGCGGCCGATCGTCGAGGTCATGACCGTCAACTTCAGCCTGCTGGCTCTCGACCAGATCCTGAACAACGCCGCCACCCTGCTCCACATGTCCGGCGGCCAGTTCAACGTGCCCCTGGTCATCCGCATGGCGACGGGCGCCGGCCGCCAGCTCGCCGCCCAGCATTCGCACAGCCTCGAGGGCTGGTACGCGCATATCCCCGGCCTCAAGGTCCTGGCGCCGGCCACAATCGAGGATGCGCGCGGCATGCTGCTCGGCGCGCTCAAGGATCCTAACCCGGTCCTGATCTTCGAGCATGTGATGCTCTACAACATGGAGGGCGAGATTGCCGCCGATGCCGGCGCCGTCGAGACCGGCAAGGCTGCGATCCGCCGGCCCGGCCGCGACGTGACGCTGATCACCTATGGCGGCTCGCTGGCGAAGGCCATGGCGGCGGCGGAGACGCTGGCCAAGGAGCGCATCGAAGCGGAGGTCATCGATCTTCGCACGCTGCGGCCGCTCGACACGGCGACCATCATCGGCTCGGTCGCCCGCACCCGGCGCGCGGTCGTCGTCGATGAAGGCTGGAAGACCGGCAGCCTCGCCGCCGAGGTCACCGCGACGATCATGGAGCAGGCTTTCTGGGAGCTCGACGCGCCGGTCGCGCGGGTCTGCTCGGCGGAAGTGCCGATCCCCTATCCCCGCCATCTCGAGCAGGCGGCGCTGCCGCAGCCCGAGAGCATTGCCGCCGCCGCGCGCGCGACCCTGGGACGCTGACAGGGGCGCCGCCGATGGGCGAGTTCGTCATGCCATCCCTCGGGGCCGACATGGATGCCGGCACCTTGACCGAATGGCTGAAGCATCCCGGTGATGCCATCAAGCGCGGTGACGTCATTGCGGTGGTCGAGACCCAGAAGGGCGCCATCGAGATCGAGGCGTTCGAGGAAGGCGTGCTGGACCGGCCGCTGGTTGAGCTCGGCACCAAGGTGCCGGTCGGCACGCCGCTTGCCTTCATCCGGACGGCGGGCGCGCCCGCACCCAGCCCGGTCCCTTCGGAGATCAAGCTGCCTGAAACACCCGCGACCAAGCCGGTCGCGCCGCCGATCGCCGTGAGCGTCGCGCCGCCGGCGATCGGACGGCGGGTTTCCCCGGCGGCCCGCAAGATCGCCGCGGAACACGGCCTTTCCCTGGAAGGCCTCAAGGGAACCGGGCCCGGCGGCGCCATCATCAGCACCGATCTCCCGCAGGCTGCGCGCGCCGCCGAACCGCGGGCCGCGAAGAAGCCAGGGATCGATCTTGGCGAGATGCGCAAAGCGATCGCCGCTGCCATGGCCCGTTCCAAGCGCGAGATCCCGCACTACTATCTCAGCCATCCGATCGATCTCACCACGGCGCAGCAATGGCTGGCCGACATCAATGCCGGTCGCGAGCCGCCCGAACGGATCCTGCTCGCGGCGCTGCTGTCGAAGGCCGTGGCGCTCGCCCTGCATGCCTTCCCGGAGATGAACGGCTTCTACCAGGACGGCGCCTTCCGGCCAAGCAGGCCGATCCATCTCGGGACCGCCATCGCAATCCGCGGCGGCGGTTTGGTCGCGCCGGCGATCCGCGATGCCGACACCCTGACCCTGGACGGATTGATGGCGGCGCTGCGCGACCTGGTGGCGCGGACCCGCGCTGGAAGGCTCCGCAGCTCCGAGCTGTTCGACCCGACCATCACCGTTTCCAGCCTCGGCGAGCGCGGGGTCGAACGCCTCTACGGCGTGATCTATCCGCCGCAGGTCGCGATCATCGGCTTCGGCACGCCGGCACCGCTGCCCCGCGTGGTCGACGGGAAGGTCGAGCCACGGCTGATGATGACGGCGACGCTCGCCGCCGATCACAGGGTGAGCGACGGGCATCGCGGCGCCCTGTTCCTGCTCGAGATCGAGCGCCGCCTCCAACAACCGGACACGCTATGACGAGAGAAGATATCCGCACAGCCGTGCTCGAAGGCCTGAGCAACATTGCGCCGGAGACCGATCCCACAAGCATCGGCGACGCCGCCGACCTCCGCGAAGCCCTGGACATCGATTCCATGGACTTTCTGAATTTCGTGATCGCGCTCCACAAGCGGCTGCAGGTCGCCATCCCCGAAGTCGACTATCCGAAGCTGCTGACCATCGGCGGCGCGGTCGACTATCTGGATGCCAAGCTGGCATAGCCGAGCGGCCGTTTGACCGAGATCAAAGGATCGCGGTCGCATTTCTGCAATCGTTTTGAAATATGGCGGCGGGTCTCTCTCCATGGCGTGAGGAGGCGTTCGTGTCCGAGCACATCAGCAAGGCCTTCGAAGCGGAACTCACGCAGCTCGGAGGCCTGATCGATTCGATCGGCAGTCTGGCGTTGCGACAGATCGAGGCCGTGCTGGACGCCGCGGAGGGCAAGGACCACGCCGGCCTCGCACTGGTCATCGCGCGGGAGCCCGAAGCCGATCGGCTCGAGCACGTGATCGATCGCCTGGTGATCCGTATCATGGCGCTGCGCCAGCCGATGGCGATCGATCTCAGGCAGGTGCTTTCGTCGTTCAAGGTCGCGATCGAGCTGGAGCGGGTCTGCGATCACGCGAAGGACATGGCGGAACGGTTCGAAGCCGCGGCGGGAATCGGCGCTGCGCAGCTGGGCGCCATGGTCGCGCTCGGCCGCCGCGGCGCCGCTATGCTCAGAGATGCGATCTCCGCATATCGGAAGGGCGATGCCGCGCTGGCCAAGGACGTCCGGCAGCGCGACCGCGCCCTCGACGAGGCCTACACGGCCCTGTTCCGCGACGTTCTCGCCTCCATGAACGAAGATGTCAGGCGCGTCTCGGCCGGCACCCAGCTCCTGTTCATGGCCCGGGACATCGAGCGGATCGGCGACCTCGCGACCGACGTCGCGGAGATGGCTTGCTATCTTGTGCTCGGCGAGCCGGTGGAGGACGATCGACCGAAAGCCGACCGGACCAAATCGATCGGGCTGCCCGCCGCTGGTTGACCGAGATCAAAGCGGCCGCAAGTAATGGCCTATTTGATGATGCCAATGGCTGCTCATGAGGCGAGCAATGGCTGTGCTAGCCAAGGTCCGGCGTTCGAAGGCTTCCGCAGCACAATCCGCGGCCGCACGACGCTCGGTATCGGCGGAATTCCCGCTCGGCGCCGCGCATAACGCAGACATCGCGGCGGCCTTCGAGGAAATCGCCGATCTCCTGGAGATCGAGAACGCCAATGCCTTCAGGGTTCGGGCCTACCGCAATGCGGCGCGCGTGGTCGGCGGCCTTCCGAACGAAGCAGCGGCTATGCTCGCCCGCGGTGAGGATCTCACTGAGCTACCGGGGATCGGCAAGGATCTGGCCGGCAAGATCGCCGAACTGGTCAAGACCGGCGGCTCGGCGGTACTGGCCGATCTGCACAAGCATGCGCCGCAAGGGCTCGTCGAACTGCTGCGGCTCCCCGGGCTGGGGCCGAAGAAAGTCAAGGCGCTGCACGACAAGCTTCAGATCGAGACCGTGTCGCAACTGCATCGTGCCCTGCAAGACGGACGCGTACGCGATCTCGCCGGGTTCGGTGCGCAGACCGAGAAACGCCTGCTCCAGGCGCTGGAGGCGAAGTCTGCCTCCGGGGGCCGGATGAAGCTCGCGGTTGCTGCGCAATATGCCGAGCCGTTGGCCGAATATCTGCGGAAGAGTCCCGGCGTGGGCCAGGTGGCGGTGGCCGGCAGCTACCGGCGCGCACGTGACACGGTCGGGGACATCGATATCGTGGCGACGGCGAAGGACGCCGCAACGGTGATGGAGCGCTTCGTCAGCTATCCCGAAACGGCGCGCGTCCTGAGCCGCGGCCCGACCCGCAGTACAATCGTGCTGCGCTCCGGTATCCAGGTTGATCTCCGTGTCGTCGCGCCCGAGAGCTACGGCGCCGCGCTGGTCTATTTTACCGGCAGCAAGGCGCATAACATCGCGATCCGCCGGATCGCCCAGGGCCGCGGGCTGAAGATCAACGAGTACGGCGTCTTCAGCGGCAAGAGGCGGCTTTCCGGCGAGACCGAGGACTCGGTCTATCAGTCCATTAGGCTTCCGACCATCCCACCCGAACTGCGCGAGGATCGCGGCGAGATCGAGGCGGCGAAGGCGAAGTCGCTGCCCGATCTGATCGAGCTCAAGGACCTGCGTGGCGACTTGCACGCACATACCACCGCCACCGACGGTCGCAACAGCCTGCAGGAAATGGCACTCGCCGCCAAGGCACGCGGCTACGAATATGTCGCCATCACCGAGCACTCGCGCCACCTGACAATCGCACATGGCCTCGATCCCGCCCGTCTTGCGCGGCAAATCGGCCAGATTGACGCGTTCAACCGCCAAAAGCGCGGCATTCGAATCTTGAAGGGCATTGAGGTCGATATTCTTGACGACGGGCAGCTCGACCTGCCCGATACGATCCTTTCGCGTCTCGACCTGGTCGTCGCCGCCGTGCACAGCAAGTTCAACCTCAGCCGTGCGCAGCAGACCGAGCGGGTTCTGCGCGGCCTGGACAATCCCTATGTCACGATCCTGGCGCATCCCAGCGGGCGATTGATTGGCAGGCGCGAACCCTATGACATCGACATGCCGCGCCTCCTGAAGAGATGTCAGGAACGTGGATGCTTCATCGAGCTGAATGCACATCCTGACCGGCTCGATCTGCTCGATACCCACTGCCGCATGGCGAAGGAACTGGGCGTCTTGGTCAGCATCAACACCGACGCGCATTCGACGTCGGACTTTGACAATATGCGGTTCGGCGTGGGTCAGGCGCGGCGCGGCTGGCTCGGCCGGGATGACGTCCTGAACACTCGGCCGCTGGCGCGACTGCTTGAACTCCTGGCACGCGCGCGGAGATCTTAGTCGAAGCCGTGCCGGAAAATCCCTGCATGCAACATCTTGAGCGCGAGAATCATGCGCAACTCGACGACGACGTAAGATGTGACGATCGTGGATCGTGTTAGCCGCCAAATGGCGAGATAGACACAATGTCGGGGACCTCGCTTCGGGAATCGAGTTCTTCATCTTAGTCTTGACCTTGATCAAGCTCATTCAGCAGCTGTTAGGTTGAATCCGATAGGGAGTTTCCCTGAATCGCTCTCCCTAGTTCAGGCGCCCAGATTGGGCCTGTGACTTATCCATGATGCTGGAGGTTAACATGCTCGCCATGCACTCCGCCGCGGAAAGCAAAGCGCGTCGCACCAATGAAGCGAATTCGAAGGAGGAGACTGAAGCGCCATTCGGCCTCGGTGTGGTGCTTCGCCTGAAGCCGAACGAAACTCTCTTCAGCGAGGGCGACGCAGCTGCCTCCTTCTATCAGATAAAAGAAGGCGTGATCCGATCCTTCAGAATGATGATCGACGGCCGCCGCCAGATCATTAGCTTCAGCCAGCCTGGAGACTATCTTGGCCTCGAATGGGAAGGTGATCGAGCAATGACGGCGGAGGCAATTATAGATACGGCGGTAGTGAGCTATCCGCGCCGCCACCTCGAAGGGCGCGCTACTGCTGACGTCCGCGTTCAGAATAGAATGATGGCGGTTCTCTTCGGCGGCCTCCACAATGCGCAAGAGCATCTGGTGATGCTTGGTCGGCAGACGGCGATGGAGAAACTCGGTTGGTTCCTGGTGCGATTGGCGCGATCATCGCGGATGAACAATGGCGCACTGGCACTACCGATGAATCGAACCGATATTGCCGACTATCTCGGTCTCTCCATGGAGACCGTTTCGCGCGGCTTCTCGTTGCTGACGCGCGAGGGCTATATTGCCTTGCCCGATGCACACCAGGTCTGTATCCGGAACTTCAAGCGACTTGACGCGCTGGCACGCGGCGAGGTGCCGACGGCTCACTAGAGCTGCGGACGCCGGTCCAGCAGCCGCCGAACTCTGCCGTCGGATCGCGGTTGAAACCTGCTGCAAATCATAACCGCGCCTTATCAGATCGCGGCGCGCTCCATCTCGCAGCTTACCCACCCTTTACCAGAGCCTCCATCCAGTCAGCAGTCGATGCGCTCGTGTGGGCTACCAAGACGATGCGCGAACGACGATCGACTGCGACCGATACGTGTCCGCCGTAAAGAAAGGTAACCGCGGATCCAAATCGATCGACTCCAGCCTGATGGAAACAAGAAGGGCGGGCGCTTAGACCAGCGCCCGCCCGCGTTTAGGTGCATCCCCCTGCCGCCAGCGCCGTGCCCAGCATCAGGCCGGCCAAATGGAGTCTCATGATCCAGTCCTTTCTGCTTGACCAGGCCTAGGCCGCCTTCACCGGAATCTTCTTCTCCGGCTTCAGCGCTTCCGCCTTCTTAGGTAAGGTAATGGTGAGGACACCCTTCTTGAAGGTCGCCTCGAGCTTGTCGGCATCGACGGTTGCCGGAATCCGGAACGAACGCTCGAAAGACCCGAAGTGCCGCTCCTGCAGATAATAGTTGCTGTTCTTCTCTTCTTTTTCTTCTTTCTTCTCGCCCTTGATCACCAGGTTGCCGTTGGAAGTCTTGACTTCGACCGTCTTCTCATCGAAGCCGGGGAGATCGGCAGTGATCTCATACGCCTTGTCATGCTCAACAATGTCGACGGCGGGATTGACAGCCCAGCTCCAGTCGAGGCGCCAAAATGGCTCGACGTCGAACATGGTGCGGCCGAATGGAGCCGGCCAGATTCCCCGATCGTAGTTGTCGAATAAACGGTTCATCTCGCGGCGCAGGCTGTCGAATGGATGATGCGACGCTCGGCTGACAGCGGCCTCCTTCTCCTTCGCCTCTGTCTTTACCGGAAGCTTCGTTGCTGGCTCGACCATAGCTGCTCTCCTTTCGTCAGTGGACGGAGACGCGCGAAAGGCGCGACCTGAGCAGTGTGCGCCGACGCCAGCAGACAAGGCGTTGATCCACGTCAACTTGGCTGCGGACGGACCAATCGTCGCGCGATGCTCTCGGGCCGCTAGCTCCTTTGATCTAGATCAGAGCAGCTATCGCCGATATCGCCGAATTTACAAGGCGATCTGCCAACCGGAGACAGGGTATGAAAAGCAGCCTGATAATAACGGCGCTCTCAATCGCATTCGCGTTCTGCCTCGCAGTGGTCACGACGCCCACCGCCGAGGCGACCGATGAGAGCGACTTCGCCGCCGACACAGCGGGGCAACTCGCAAACCTCTGCAGCACTGCGTCCGACAATCCGGATTATGTAGCAGCGATCCATTTCTGCGAAGGATTCCTCGTCGGCGCTTATCGGTATCATTTGGCCAGCCTCGACGGCCCCGGCATGCAGAAGGTTGTTTGCCTTCCGAAGCCGGTGCCGAGCCGAGACAACGCAGCCGGAAACTTCGTCACCTGGCTCGAAGCCCATCCGCGATACCGCAACGACAATGCTGTCGAAGCGCAATTCAAATGGCTGACCGATACCTGGCCGTGCCAGCGGTAATGCCCTGGCAACGGATCCAGAGAAGGAGCGAAATGAAGTCGAACCGCACAGTCGCCGTTGCACTGACCGGCCTGATCGCGCTGGGCGGCTGCGCCGAGATGCAGCTGAACGAATCGCAGAAGAACATCCTGGGCGGCACGGCCGCCGGCGCCGCGGCCGGAGCCGTGGGCGGGGCCATAGGCGGGGACGCCGGATTGGGGGCCGCAATCGGTGCAGGAGCGGGATTTCTCGGTGGCTTCATCTACGATCTGATCCGGAAGAATCAGTCTTATTGAACTGGCGCGACATGCCGGAAATGGATGAAGCCGCCGACCAGATTCAAGGTCCCGCCACCGGCCTGCGGCAGGCCGGCAACGGTTTGCTCCTGGTCGATCTCTACGAGTTGAGTATGCTGGAGGCGTTCTGGGCCAACAGCATGGCTGGAACGGCGGTGTTTGAGTTCTTTGTCCGCAAGCTGCCGTCTTCCCGCGGCTTCCTGGTGGCCGCCGGTCTGGAACAACTGCTGGATTTCCTGAGCGGACTGCGCTTCAGCGATGTCGAACTCGCCTATCTTCGTGAATCGGGCCACTTCGGGGTCCGGTTTGTCGACAGCCTCGCAGAGCTGCGTTTCACCGGCGATGTCGACGCGATGGCCGAGGGAACACCCTTTTTCGCCGACGAGCCGATCGTGCGCGTCGTCGCACCGCTGCCGCAAGCGCAATTGATCGAGAGCCGGCTGATCAATCTTCTCCACTTCCAAACCGTGATTGCATCCAAGGCCGCGCGCCTGGTGTTGGCGGCTCCCGGTATTCCCCTGATTGACTTCGGGCTACGCCGCGCCCACGGTGCCGAGGCGGGGCTGCTTGCCACCCGCGCCAGCTATCTCGCCGGCTTTGCAGGTACGGCAACACTGCTCGCGGAGCCGACCTTCGGAATCCCGGTGTTCGGTACTATGGCGCATTCCTTCATTCAGGCGCATGACGACGAAAGCACCGCCTTCGAGCGGTTCGCGCGGGTGCGGCCGGATCGCCTCACCCTCTTGATCGATACCTTCAATACCGAGATTGCGGCACAGAAGGTCGTGCAACTGGCACCTCGGCTCCAGGCGGCCGGCATTGCGATCGCGGCGGTGCGGCTCGACAGCGGGGATCTCGTCGAGCACGCACGCAAGGTCCGTCGCATCCTGGACGAAGGCAACCTCAGCAGCGTCAGCATCTTAGCCAGCGGCGGGATTGATGAAGACCAACTGCAGCGCTTCATCCGGGAAAAGGCACCCATTGATTCCTGCGGGATCGGGACCAGCCTAACGACGGCGCCAGATGCTCCTTCGCTCGACTGCGCCTACAAACTGCAGGAATACGCAGGCCGACCCCGGCTGAAGCGCAGCGAAGGCAAGGCAACCTGGCCGGGACGGAAGCAGATCTTCCGGCGCTATGACGCCGATGGAATCATGATCGGAGACACGGTCGCTCTTGAGAGCGACCGTGTACCTGGTGAGCCGCTCCTTCAGCCCGTAATGCGGTCAGGACGACGACTTTCAGGCCCATCCAGTCTCGTGGAGACAAGAAGTTATGCGGCGGCCTCTGTGAAGCGTCTGCCGGCTGATCTGCGTCGGCTGGAATCCGCCGCCTATCCTGTCGAAATCGACCCACGTCTCAAGAAATTGGCGGCCTCTCTCTGATCCGCTTCGGACCGTGGGCTGTCGTCAACGACACGGCGGACTGTATCCTGGTAACGTCGAGATCGGCTTCCTCGGCGTTCATCGACTGTGTCCGCTACGGGACCACGACGACAGGGCATGGCGCCAGCGTGACGACCTTCTGCGACACGCTGCCGAGCAACAGGCCGGCGAGACGGCCGCGCCCCTGGCGGCATGCGTTTCGACCTTGACGGCGCCGAGGTCGCCCTCAGATGCGGCAAGCTTTTTCGCCCCTCCATCCATGAGGTCGCTGCCGACCGTCACAATCGACAAGGCTGCGCCGAACTGGTGGGCGAGTGCTGCCGCCATTGCGATCGCGCGGGCCGAACCATCTGAGCCATCGGTGGCGGCGAGAATGTGCCTCATCCGATCTTTCCAAGAGAGCAACTGAGGCGAGCTTGTCGGTTTCGATGACCCCTAT
Source organism: Dongia sedimenti (assembly GCA_030715195.1). GTDB lineage: Bacteria > Pseudomonadota > Alphaproteobacteria > Dongiales > Dongiaceae > Dongia > Dongia sedimenti. Next base: position 178,297 of record JAUYVI010000007.1, on the reverse strand, counting down.
CCATGATCCACGTCAAATGCCGATGGTGAACACACTTCGGTGCGCGGTCGCGCCCCCACGCCGCTGGAGAGGTCAAGTGACAAGAGCACCTACGCAGACAAGATAACTTCACTGCTGCAATTGCCGACTCAGCCCGTGCGAAGACATAGACTCAGAAAGAAGCGGCACGCCGTTGGCGGCGATCGAGAGCGGAGAGTTCCACAGTCCGGACTCCTTGCTTCATACGCGCGACCTCGACCCGGTCGCAGCGTCGCACATACCGGTCGATCTGCGATCCCAAATGTACCTTGACTTGAGTCAAAGGCCTTCTGCTGCCGGGAGCCTACTCTGCGTACTTCTCAGCGACCGGAGGCTGATCATGTCAACGACGGGTTTGGCGGTGTTCGACAAGACGCTGCACGAGACAAATCTCTGGCTGAAGGAAGTGGCGGAGGAACTCGGCACCGACAGCCGGGAAGATGGCTATGCAGCGCTGAAAGCAACGCTGCACGCGCTGCGCGACAGGATTGGTCCGGAGAATTCCGTCCATTTGGGTGCACAACTGCCCCTTTTGCTGCGCGGCGTGTTCTATGACGGCTGGCATCCGGCGAAGACCCCGACCACCGAGCGGCATCTCGGCGTCTTCCTCGAGCATCTGAGGGATCGTCTCCCGCCGCACTTGGCGGACGAACCGGAACTGATAGCACGCGCCGTGTTCAGCGTCATGTGGCGTCGGATCGACGCCGGCGAGGTTACCAAGCTGATAGAGATGTTACCGCTCGAACTGCGAGAGCTCTGGGTCGCCGCGTAAGCGGCTGTCTGTCGCCCCGGGCAGGATCGGCCGCCCGGGCTGCGCGGATCGACGATCCCAGGCAGGAGAGACTTTGTCTGGGGACCCACGGCGAGCTCTTGTTGCAACCGGACACCTGAAAGGAGAACCGCGATGGCTGCGGATGACCAATCGGTCAAAGAGGCTGTAAATGAGCCCGAACTCAGCATCGACCCGGAGACAGTCTGCTTTCTGATCATCAAGGCACGCGAGTTCGACGTCAAAGTAGACCCCGACGATCCGGACTCCGGATCAAACCCGACGGACGACAAGGAGATCGACATCCTTGAGAACCGCAGGAGTGATCCGACCTATGCGGAATTGGCAGGAACCCTGGAGGCCCTGAATGACGACCAGTTGAGCGATCTCGTCGCCCTCACCTGGATCGGCCGCGGCGACTACGCAAAGAACGACTGGGCAGAAGCCAAGGCGCAGGCGCGCCTCAATTCGTCAAAGACTACAGCGGACTATCTCCTGGGAACCCCTTTGCTCGGCGACTTTCTGGAGAACGGCTTCACCGAGCTCGGCTATTCCTGCAAAGAGGTTCAGGCCGAGCATCTCTAGCGCTTCGAGGTTTCGCCCTCATCTCGTTATGGGGGGATAGCCGATTGCGGAAGGCGGACGCGAATGGCCCGGACCGCCTTGAGCGGAGGCTTCTGCCCAGCGATCTTTCCTCGATTCCATGGTGCTCTACTTGATCTCTATAATTTCGACATGAGCCTCTGAGGTGGATCGATCGGGTCGAAGGCTGTTCCGTCGGGGCAGGTGACGCTGCGCCTTTCAGCTGCCCGACGTCCGCTTTGCGCCAAATCCGGACCGGTTGCCGCGCAAGCTCCCGCTGCGGCAGATCGCTTAAGAATGAACCGCGGCTCTCGCCATACGAACGGCAAGAATCACCGCCTCCTCGCTGGCGCGGAGATTGGCGGTGCCCTTGCCGGCGATGTCGTAGGCCGTCCCATGGGCGGGCGTGCAAACCGGGAAAGGAAGCCCGCCGAGCATGGTCACGCCGCGCTCGAAGCCCATCAGTTTCATCGCGATCTGTCCCTGATCGTGGAACATCGTCAGTACCGCGTGATAGCCGGCCTTCAGCGCTGCCAGGAAGACGGTATCGGCGGGATGCGGGCCGGCGACGTCCAGTCCTTCGGCGACGGCCGCCGCGACAGCCGGGCCGATGATCTCGATCTCCTCCATGCCGAAGCTGCCGCCGTCGCCGGCATGGGGATTGAGCGCGGCGACGAGCAGGCGCGGCGCCGCAATGCCAGAGCGCTTCAAGCAATCCGCCGTCAGCACGATCTCGGCGAGGATCGTCTCCTTCGAGAGACTGGCGGCCACGTCCTTCAACGGAATGTGCGAAGTGACGCGCGCATTCCAGACCGTGTCCAGGACGTTGAACTCCCGCGCCCGGCCGTTCAGGCGCAAGAGCTCAGTGATGAAGCGCCCCTCATCGTCGTAGCCGGCATGGGCATAACGCATCGCCTTCTTGTTGAAGGGCGTGTAGCAGACCGCCGCCACCGTGCCGGCCTCGGCGAGCTTCAGGGCGCGCGTGAAATTTTCCACCGCAAACCGTCCGCCCGCCGGGGTCGCCTCGCCGATGGAGACCTCGGCCGGATCGAGGTTCTGGAGGTCGATCAGGACCGGCTTGGCCGCCAGGCCGATCGCGCCGGCGTCGACCGTTTCGATGGCCAGCGCGATGCCAGCCGACTTGGCGCCGGCCTCCAGGATGCGCCGGTCGCCGATCACCACCAGGCGCGCCGCCGCGGCGACCCTCGGAGATTCGAGCAGTCGCGCCGTGAGCTCCGGGCTGATGCCGGCGGGGTCGCCCATAGCCAGCGCGACCAGCGGACGCGGGTCGGAAGCGGAAGAAGTCGCGGGATTCATGCGGTCGCTATCCTTTCCGGCGCAACGGCGCGCAGCCTTTCGCCAGCCGGTGAGAACAGGCGAAGAGCCTGCGGGTCGAAGTTCAGCCAGACGTCCTCGCCGGACGAGAAGTCGGTTCCGTCGCGCTGCTCGACCGTGATGGTCTCGCCATTCGGGAGGTTGCAGTAGAGGTAGCGGGTGCTGCCGAGATACTCCGCGAAATCGACCTCGGCCCGCAGCGCCCCGTCCTGGCGCGCACCGGGTTGCAGATGCTCCGGACGGATGCCGAGCTTGATGGCTTCGCCCGGAGTCGCGCCGGACACGGAAGTCGGCAGCGGAATCACCCTGTCGGCGACGCGGATGCTGTTCCCGGACAAGCAGACTGCGTCCACGATGTTCATCCGCGGCGAGCCGATGAAGCCGGCGACGAACAGGTTGTTCGGATCTTCATAAACCTCACGTGGCGTGCCCACCTGCTCGATGCGGCCGTCGCGCAGCACCACGATGCGGTCCGCCAGGGTCATCGCCTCGGTCTGATCATGGGTCACGTAGATCATGGTGTTGCCGAGCTCGCGGTGCAGGCGCGCGATCTCGATCCGCATGCTGACGCGGAGCTCGGCATCGAGGTTGCTGAGCGGCTCATCGAACAGGAAGGCGAGCGGCTTGCGGACGATGGCGCGCCCGATCGCCACGCGCTGGCGCTGTCCGCCGGAGAGCTGCCCCGGCCGGCGCTCGAGCAGCGGCACGATCTTCAGGATCTCCGCCGCTGCATTGACCTGGCTGGCGATCTCGGCGGACGGCGTCTTCGCCATTTCGAGCCCGAAGGCGAGGTTCTCGCGGACGCTCATATGCGGGTAGAGCGCATAGGACTGGAACACCATGGCGATGCCGCGCCTGGAGGGATCGAGGTCAGTGACGTCCCGTCCGGCGATGAAGATGTCGCCCGAGGAGACGTCCTCGAGCCCGGCGATCATCCGCAGCAGGGTGGATTTGCCGCAGCCGGACGGACCGACGAAGACCACGAACTCGCCGCCCTCGATGGTCAGGTCGAGGCCGTGGATCACGTCCACAGCGCCGAATGTCTTGCGGACCTCGCGCAGCTCGATCTTCGCCTTGACCGGTCCCGTCATTCTTGCGCCCTCATCCAGACCAGCATTTCACCGGGCGTCCGATTGTCCCACAGGTGATAGGGGACAAGGCGCGCCCGCGCCGGTTCCAGCACCGGCTTCGCCGTGTCGTAGAGCTTGCCGTCCCAATCGCTCCAACGCTCGCGCTTCGCATCGACTTCGACCGCGATCGCGCCGCCGAGCTGATCCAGCGGCGCCACTCGCCCCCGTTCGACGCCATCGACCAGGATCACGCCGTTGAGGCCGGCGCCGTTATCGGCCTCCTCGGCGCAGTAGACCAGCGGTCCGCGCATCAGCGCGACGCGGCCGAGATCCGCCTTCACCTTGGGGTTGGCGCGGACGGCGCGCACGTCCATGGGCAAATCCAGCAGGATCGACTCGCCGCCACGCCAGAGGCGATCGATCCGCAGGTAGCCCTCCTCCTCGACCGCCGCGGCATCGACGGTGTCGCCATCGATGACGAGAGTCGGTCTGCGGCACCAGCCCGGCACGCGCAACGCTAGCCGGAACGCGGCCGGCGTGTCGAGATCGACGGTGATGGCGATGCGTCCGTCCCAGGGATAGTCGGTGCGCTGGGTCAGCGTCAGCCGCGCGCCGCTCACCGCCAGCCGGGCCGTGCTGTCACCATAGAGATGGACGGCGACCTGCCCGGCCGCGACGCCGTACATATAGCTGCCGATGGCCGCCACGGTCCGCGCGATGTTGGGCGGACAGCAGGGACAGCGATGCCAGGTCCAGCGGTGATGGCTGCCGCGGCTTTCCAGCGGGTTGTCGTAGAAGAACGTCGCCCCGTCAGTAGAGAGACCGGACAGCGCCCCGTTGTAGAGCGCCTGTTCCATGATGTCGGCATAGCGCCGGTCCGGGCCGCGCCCCAGCATGCGGCTCGCCCACATGGTCAAGCCGACGGCGGCACAGGTCTCGGCATAGGCGCTCTCGTTGGGCAGATCGTAATAGTCGGTGAAGCCTTCGTTGCTGGCCGCCGGGCCGATGCCGCCGGTCACGTACATCTGCTTGCCGGTCAAATCTTCCCAGAGGATCTTCAGCGCCTCGGTCAGGCTGTCGTCGCCGAACTCGGTCGCGACATCCGCCATGCCGGAATAGAGATACATGGCCCGGACCGCATGGCCGGTCACCTTCTTCTGCTGCCGCACCGGCAGGTGCGACTGGTTGTACTCGTAGGTGCGGTGACGGAATTGCTTCGGATCGGCCCCGCGGGCCGCGGCTTCGACGTCGAAATAATGCGGCTGCTGCCCGCGCTGGTCGACGAAGAAGCGGGCGAGATCCAGGTAGCGCTGCTCGCCCGTGGTCCGGCCGAGCCGGACCAGCGCGAGCTCCACCTCCTCGTGGCCGCAATAGCCCGGCTTCTGACCCGGGCGCGGACCGAAGGTGCGGTCGATATGGTCGGCATAGCGGCACATGACGTCGAGCAGCTTGCGCTTACCCGTGGCGTGGAAATAGGCGACCGCCGCTTCCATCAGATGACCGGCGCAATAGAGCTCGTGGCAGTCGCGCAGGTTTTTCCAGCGCTGCCCGGGCTGCATCCGGATGAACCAGGAGTTCACGTAGCCGTCGGGCTGCTGCAGCTTGTGGAACATGTCGATGATCGCATCGATCTTGGCTTCGAGCTCGGGATTGGGCTTGCGATAGAGCGCGTAGGCCGCGGTCTCGATCACCTTGGCGACGTCGGAATCCCAGAACATCTGGACGTTGACCGTGTCCGGCGTGCCGTCGCTGCGCGTGTGGAACGGCATCCGGATCTGAGGCACCGGCCGGTCGGGGTCGATCTGGTCGAGCATCCCGGCCGCCACACAGCGATCGTAGAGGATCATGGCCGTGCGGTCGGCGACCGCGTCGATGCGGTTTCCCCAGAAGCCGCGCACATCGACGTCGGAAACCGCGGGCGGACGGAAGCTGGTCGTGGTCGGGATTTCAAAGGATGCCATAAGCCGATCTGTCCATTCTGTTCGGTGGTGGTGTCACTTGACGGCGCCGGCGGTGAGGCCGCGGATGTAGTAGCGCTGCAGCAGCAGGAACAGCGCGAGGCACGGCGCCATCATCAGCGTCACGCCGGATTGCACCGCGCCCCAGTCAATGGTGCCGAACTGGCCGGAGCGGACCGCCGCCATCAGGACCGGAAGCGTGTACTTCTTCTGGTCGGTGAGCAGGATCAGCGCCGCCAGGAACTCGTTCCAGGAAGCGAGGAAGGCGAAGATCGCCACGGTCGCAACGCCCGGCAGGACCAGCGGCAGCATGATGCGCGTGAGCACGGCGAAGACCGAGGCGCCATCGACCCGCGCCGCGTCCTCGATCTCCTTGGGCACCGCGTCGAAGGCATTGCGCATCATGAAGGTCGAGAACGGCAGCTGCAGGGTCACGTAGACCAGCACGATCCCGGTCAGGGTGTTCTGCAGCCCGAGCTTGGTCAGGATCAGAAAGAGCGGCGTCAGGATCGACTGGAACGGGATCATCACCGTGGAGATGATCAGCACGAAGAGCACGTTCTTCAGCGGGAACTGGAACCGCGAGAAGCCGTAGCCGGCGAGCAGGCTGACCAGCACCGAAGCCACCACGGTCGCGAGCGACACGGCGATGCTGTTCCCGGCATAGGTCCAGATCCCGGCGCCGTATTGCGCCAGGTTGTCGTAGCTCTGCAGGCTGAAGCCGCCGACCGGCCAGGGCGGCAGCGGCGGCTGCCGGGCCTCGATCGACGGCTTGAAGCTGACCAGGACGCTCCAGACCAGCGGCGCCAGGAACAGGATCGAAGCCCCGATCCCGAAACCGTGATAGCGCAGGGTCGCGAACAGGCGATGCGCGGGGGCGGTGCGCGTACGGGCCATCACATGCCCTCCGGATTGCGCAGCAGCCGCAGCTGCACGACGCTGATGAAGACCAGGATGACCAGCAGGACCATCGACAGGGCCGCGCCGTAGCCGAGGCGGAACGAGCCGAAGGATTGGCTGAAGATCCAGTAGACCGCCGTCACGGTGCTGTTCTGCGGGCCGCCGTCGGCGATGATGTAGAACTGGTCGAAGGCCAGCATCGAACCCGCGACCGAAAGAATCAGCGCCAGCGCGATCGTGCGCCGCATCAGCGGCAGCGTGATCCGGCGGAAGCGCTGCCACGGCGAGGCGCCGTCGATGCGCGCGGCTTCCTGCACCTCGGTCGAGATTCCCTGCAGCCCGGTCAGCAGGATGATCATGTTGAAGCCCGCCGTCTTCCAGACCACCATGATGATGATCGACCAGAAGGTCGTGTCGAAACCGGCGAGCAGGTTGACCCGCTGGTCCATCAGGCCGAGCCGCTCGGCCGCGGGAGAGAACAGCCCGGAGTCCACGTCGAGCAGCCAGGCCCAGAGCAGGCTGGCCGAGCCGAAGCCGACCACGACCGGCAGGAAGAACGCCGTCCGGTAGAGCTTGGTGAGCGACCGGGTCTTCTCGACGAAGAGCGCCAGCGGGAATGCGATCGAGAAGATCGCCACCGTGACGATCAGTGTGTAGTAAACCGTGAAGCGCATCGACGCCCAGAACTGCGCGTCGTCCAGCAACCGCGCATAGTTGCCGAGCCCGATGAATCGCGGCTTGCCGAGCAGCGGCCAGTTGTGCAGCGACATCCAGAACGCCATGCCCAGCGGAATGACGAAGAACAGCAGCACCAGTGCCAGCGCCGGCGCCACGAACAGCAGGCCGACCAGCTGCTTGCGGCGCTGGCGCGCGGTGCGCCGCCGCCTCGGCCTGCCGTCTGTAAGCTGTTGCTGCTGGTCGGTCATCACGCCGCTGTTCATTGCGCCCATGCCATTGGGAGAGTTCAGCCCGGACGGCGAGCACCGTCCGGGCATCCCGACGGATCGCGGGAACGGCTTCCCGCGCGCGTCGCTCAGTCCTGCGAGTCCAGGATCGACTGCATGGCGGCCTGCGCCTTGGCGACCGAGCCCTTCACGTCGTCGCCGAAGAACACCTGGCCCAGCATCTGCTTCCACGGCCCGGTGCTGCTGTTGAAGATGTCGTTATAGACCGGCGAGGTCGGCGTCCGGCCCATCTTCATCGCTTCGGTCGCGATCTTGTAGCGTTCGTCCAGGTCCTTGACCGCCTCGGCGGCGACGTCGCCGCGGGTCGGCAGGCTGCCGCCCTTGGCGAGCAGGGTCTGTCCCTCGAGCGAGTAGACGAACTCCAGGAACTCCTTGGCCGCCTCCAGGTTGTCGCGGCCCGCCGTGACGACGAAGTTGTCGCCGCCGGCAAAGGATGCCTTGCCGCCATCTTTGCCCGGAATGAAGGTCACGCCGAAATCCACATCCGGATAGTTCTTGACCAGATTGCCGATCGCGAAGGCGCCGATCGGCGAGAGGCCGACCTTGTCGGTGGCGAATCCGCCGAAGAAGTTCTTCCCGGAATCCGTCTTGGCGCTTTCCGGGACATAGCCCTTGGCGACCATATCGCGATAGAAGTTGATCGCGTCGTGCATCTGCGGCGTGTCGATCGCCGCCCGCTTGCCGTCATCGACCAGGATATCGCCGCCCGAGGCCCAGATCAGCGGCATGAAGGTGAAGGCATTGCAGCCGCCGCAGGCGCCGGCGAAGTAGAAGCCGCGGATATCGCCGCCGAGCGCGTTGACCTTGCCGGCCGCCGCCTCGATCTCGGCCCAGTTGGTCGGCCCTTTGTCGGGATCGAGGCCAGCCTGCTTGAACAGCTTCTTGTTCCACAACAGCACCGAGGCGTCGGCCGACATCGGCAGGGCATAGATCCGGCCCTCGTAGGTGCCGGTGCCGATATGCGCCTTCGACAGATGCTCGAAATAGGGCAGGCTCTTGGCTAGATCCGTCAGGTCTTCCAGCGTGCCGGACTTCGCGAAGGCCGGCGCGTAGACCAGGTCGAGCGAGACGAAATCCGGCGCGGAGCCGCCCGCGGCGGCGGTCGCGTACTTCTGCACCATCTCGCTCGAGGGTATGATCTGCAGTTCGATCTGCGTCTTATGCGTCTCGTTGAACGCCTTGATCAACCCCGGCATGAAGGCTTCACTGGTCGAGCGCGACCACATGGTGAGCTTCTCTTGCGCGAAAGCGGAACTCGAGAGCGCGACGAGCGCCGTGGCGCCAAGCGCCGCGATTTTAAGCAACCTCATGATGTCTCCTCCTCCTGTTACGGCCGTTGTCGTTGCACCGATCCTGGCCTGTTTTGCCTCTGCGAAGCCGTCACGAGCCGCGCACCACGAGGGTGCATGGCAGCTTCCAGAGTCCCTTCTCGACGGCTTCGCCGTTCACCAGCCGCATCAAGGCCAGCCCGGCTTGCCGTCCGAGTTCCTTCAAGTTCATGTCGATGGTCGTGAGCGGTGGCCGCGTCTGTTCGGCGACGATCTCCCAGTTGTCGTATCCGACCACCGAGACGTCGCGCGGAACGTCGACGTTGCGTTCGCGCAGCGCATCGATCACGCCTCGTGCAATCTGGTCGTTGCCGCAGAAGATGCCGTCCGGCTGGTCTTTGCCGGACCAGAGCGTCGCCACCGCGTCGTGGCCCCAGCGCTCCGACCAGCTGCCGCGCAGGATGGCGGCATCGTCGACCGCAAGGCCGGCGGCTTGCAGCGTTTCGGCGTAGGCGTGGGCGCGCTCATGGACCACGCGAAAGCTGCCGGGCCCGGTGACGTGAACGATCCGCCTGCGGCCCTGCGCGATCAGGTGCTCGACCGCTGCGCGCGCGCCCTGGTCGTCGTCCGGGACCAGGGTCACAGCCTCGCCCGGACCGACGGTCAGCGCATAGACGACCGGAACCGGCAAATGCGAAAGGTCCACCGGCAGCGGTTTGTCGATGCGCTTGCCGGTCGCGATGATGCCGTCCACCTGCTTGTCGAGCATGGCATCAACATGAACCTTGGCGAGTTCCGGATTGTCCTCGACGGTGCAGAGGAAAACCGAGACGCCCTGATCGATCAGCCCTTCGGAGATCCCCGCCATCACCGGCAAGGTGAAGCGGCCATAGGTATCGTCGGTCAGCAGCCCGACCGTGAAACTGCGCTTGCTGGTCAGGCTCCGCGCCAGCGCATTCGGCCGGAATCCCAGCTCCCGGGCGACCCGCCGGATGCGGTCCCGGGTCTCCACGGCCATTCGACCGGTGTCGTTGAGAGCCTTCGAGGCCGTCGCGGTGCTCACCCCCGCCGCTGCAGCGACGTCATAGATAGTGACCCGCTCTGGCACGCCCTGACCTGCCAATCCATCACCCGTTTGAGAAACCGGTTTCTCAAATCTTTATAGCGCAGATTTGGCCATGAGAAAAGGGTTTCTCACGGATCAGCGAGAAGGCCATGTTGAGTCGACGGTCAAGCCGGCACGAACGGCGGCGCCGACCCTCTTCTGAACTCTTCTAGCGCCCGACTTTCCACGGAGGCCGGATGTCCCGGTGCCCCCCTTCCGCGTGCGGGGCTTCGCCCTTTGCCGTGGCGACAACGTTGAACAAGGACTTGAGCGGCTCTCCTTGCGGACACCGCGAACATTCTCCATTCGCCGGCTGCCGGGACCCAATCGCGATGAGCCCAGCGCGATGGCAGCATGGAAGGTTGGGGCGCGATAGTCGGTACGGCTGATCACCTCAGACGCCCCTTAGGAGCGGCCAGCAGTGCCTACATTCATCGACTTCTGGTGCCATCCTGCGGGAAGCGAAGAAAGCCACTTACAGGCAACCCCAATGCCGATACCGACCATCGTGTCGATCAGACGGAGCAGCGGCTGATGCCAGGCGTCGTGTGGGTCGATCACCGCGATCACGGTGACGACGATCGTGGTGATCGCTGTCATGATGATGTCGTCCCGGCGCCCCAACAACACCATGACGATTGTGCCCGCGCTGAGCAGCACCGCCATGCCGATCGGCGTGGCGGGGAAGAACCAGAGATAGGGCAAGCACAGCATAAAGCTCACACCCGTCGCAATCAGCCGTGCCAGTCCGGCGGAAACTGCATCGAGTGTCGTCTACCGCCACACGAAGACTGTCGCAATCGCTGCCCACATTCCGCCTAGATAGTCGGTGTGCAGATCGACCCACCGACCAAGACCCTGAGTCATGATCCAGTAGGTGACAAGGCACGTGAACGCCATAGTCGCGGCATGGACGAGATCCGAGGGAGAGACCATCTTGCGCCGCTCGCGTTTCAACATGGACAGATCCGATGGCTCTTGCCGTTCAATGCGGTGGGCAAGGTGCTGTAGCATCCGGCGGTAACGGATGCGCGTCGGCGAAAAGTGCCGGGAAATAGTCATCTGAATCATCCATCATCACTGGGCTCTTAGGCGAGCGATTCGGGCCCGACAGTGCCCCTGCCCGGCGCAAGCGGGCTCGTCCGCTGATAGAAAGGCGCGACCGATACCATCGTACGATCGCTCCATCTTCTAGGAACATTGCCCGAGACCCATGGTCGCTATTGCGCAGTCCAGGCGCCGTCGACCGCGATCGCGGTGCCGGTGATCTGGTCAGCGGCCGGCGAGCAGAGGAAGGCTACCGTCTCGCCGAGCTGCTCGGGTGTTACGAAATTTCTTGACGGCTGCTTGCCGCTGAGCAGCTCCATGGTCGCTTCCTCCTCGCTGATCTTCCGCTGCTCGGCGATCGCTGCGATCTGCTTCTCGACCAGAGGCGTGCGGACCCAGCCAGGACAGATGGCATTGACCGTGATGCCGGTTCCGGCGGCTTCGAGCCCAACGACCTTGGTCAGGCCGACGATGCCGTGCTTGGCCGAAACGTAGGCTGCCTTATGAGTCGATCCCACCAGGCCGTGCGCCGAGGCAATATTGATGACGCGGCCCCAGCCCTGCTTCTTCATCAAAGGCAAGGCTGTGGCGATTCCGTGGAACGCCGCCGATAGGTTGATCGCCAGGATGGCGTCCCACTTCTCGACCGGAAAGTCCTCGACCGGCGCCGTAAACTGGATGCCGGCATTGTTCACCAGGATGTCCACCCGGCCGAGCGTTTCCATGACCGCCTCGATCAGGCCCCTGACCGCCTCGGCCTTCGACATGTCCGCGTTGCTGTAGCCGGTCCGCACGTCATGGGCTCGCTCAAGGTCATTGCGGATCGCCTCGATCTCCGCCGGCACACCGAAGCCGTTTAAGACGATGTCGACGCCATGGGCGGCGAGCGTTCTGGCGATGCCGAGGCCGATTCCACTGGTGGACCCCGTCACGATCGCGATCTTTCCAGTCAACGTTGTAGTCAGCACGGTCTCTTCCTTTCAGAGGTTTTCTAGCGCACTCGCTCGGCGCGGTGAACGTCGTGGGTAACACCCACCCCAGACGCCGGCCGATCGAGGCAGCCGGGATCTGCAAGCGTGCGGCGAATGTCGTCAAGGCCGCTCTGCCAGTGCTCGCGCATGGCATCAGGCCCGAACTCGTAATCCTTGGAGTGACCCTCGAAGGACTTGGATTGGTAGATCAGGTGGATGATGTTGGTCGCCCGATGCGATGCGAGGTCGGCGATCTTCGTCACTTCCGGATCGCGCTTCGCCGCCTCCGGGAGCTTATCGATCACTTGCTGCAGAGCCTGGCGCATCTTCTGCATCTGCATCATGTGGCTGGTGATCGCGCGGGTCCGGCTGGAATACTGGATATCCTTCTGGCGGCTCCAGACATCCCTGAGGTCGTAAGGCAGCCGGCCCTTGGCGGACCAGAGATCCACCTGGAAGGTCAACGTATCTCGCCTCGGCTCGCTCGACAGCACGCGCGTCAGGGGCGTGTTCGAGACCATGCCGCCGTCCCAGTAGTATTCGCCGTCGATCTCGACCGCCGGGAAGCCCGGCGGCAGCGCGCCGGATGCCATGAAGTGCTCCGGCCGCAGTTCGCGCTCTGCCGTATCGAAGTAGACGAGATTAGCGTTGCGGATGTTGACGGCCGCAACGCTGACCCTGACCTCGCCGGAATTCAGCCGATCGAAGTCGATGAAGCGCTCCAGTGTCGTCTTGAGCGGAGTCGTGTCGTAAAAACTGGTGGCCGCATCCCCTGAGAACGGCGACAGCAAGGGTGGCGGAAAGCGCGGCTTGAAGAAGCCGGGCTGCCCCATCATCAGAGCCCGGATCGCCGCAGCCGCGTTCTGCACCGGACGGAATGCGAAGGCGAAAGGCAGGTTGGCCCAAGCCCCCATGAGATCGTCATTAGCCGGCCAATCGGCGTGAAGCGTGCAGATCGTCTCCCAGAAGGCACGCAGCCGCTCGACCCGTTCGGCTTCGGGTGAGCCTGCAATCACCGCGGCATTGAGCGCGCCGATCGAGATGCCGGCCAGCCAATTGGGCCGGATACCGGCTTCGTGCAACCCTTCATACACACCAGCCTGATAGGCGCCGAGCGCGCCACCGCCCTGCAGGACCAACGCGACGACGTCATAGGGCGGAACCGCGAGGACACTGGTGGTTCGAGCGGGCTTCTCCGAGTGCAATGCGCGCATGGGGGATCCTTCCTGTGAAGTCCTAGGCGAGATAGTCGAGGACGACGGTGCCGAGCCCGAGCGTCAGATCGGCTACCAGATGTTTGGCCGACAGGACCTCCAGCACCGGCAGCTCGCCGACCGGCGCCAAGGCGTGCGGACTGAGCTGCAGCGAGGCCGGGCCGATCCAGGCGCCCTTCACGGTCACATCCTCCAGGTGGTAGCGCACCAGCTCGCAGACACGGGGCCGGCCGTCGACATGCGGAATGATCTTGAGCAGGAAGTTCGGCGCGGCCAGACCCTTGGCCTCGGCCGCGATGTCGAGTGCGCGGTGTTTGTAACCCATGGTCGCCGTGGCCACACGGACCGAGCCGTAGTTCAACGTTCCGACCAGGGTGTCGGTCTCCACCGCCAGCGAAGGCTGTGCCAGTTTCTTCGGAAAGCCCCATATCTCGCGGCCGGCGGCAATCGGCGGATGGTCGTTCAGGAACATCTGGTGCGTATAGCTCCCGCTCTGTCCTTCATAGCGGACCGGAATCACCTGGCCGCTCTCGGTGTAGTCGCCGAAACCGGTCGAATCCGGCATGCGAATGAACTCGTAGTTCACCACCGGCTCGACGACCTCGAGCGGCTCCGGAACCACTCGACGCAAGACTTCTGGGTCGGTGCGGTAGCGGATGATGAAGAATTCGCGATCGACGAACCGATATGGCCCCGGCGGAAAGGCCGGGTTGACGAGGGGCATTGCGAACGCGCTCGCGCGCAAAGTGGCTCGATCCATTGGTCTGTCCTTCACTGCGTGTCTTCGGTGACCAGCTTGGTCTCGGCCGTGTCCACGACGAAGACCGCGAGGAGCCGCGCGGGCTGGGTCGTACTGGTGTTTTCACTGACCGCGTGATGGTCGCCGGGCATTTCGGCAAAGCTCTGGCCCGCGGTGTAGACCGTCACCGGTCCGTCATTGACTTTGCTCTTGACCGCGCCTTCCAGCACCGTCGCATAGATGAACGCCGAATGCGGATGGGTGTGTGCGGCCGAAATTCCGCCCGGCGGGTACTCGACCAGCACGGCCCGCATGCTCTTGCCGAGCACATTGGGAAGCACATGATCGAAGACCACGGTGACTTTGCTTGACGGCGTGCCCTCGGCCAAGACCGGCCCGAAGGCCAGACTTGCGAGCACGACGCCGGAGAGAAGACGCTTGAACATGGGCAGCTCCTTGCTTGTTGTCTGATTTGTTATGCCGCCGCGAGGGCTCGATTGAGCCACGCGTCGAAGGTGATCGCACCAGTATGCGGATTGCGCCCCGGCGTCAGAGAGCCGTTATCCAGCGCGGTGCCGAAGTATTGGGCCTGCGGATCGCCGATCACCTGTCGTTGGTCGCTTTGCGACTGGAGAAACCGGCGCACGAAATCGTCCATGCCGATCAATTCCGGGCCGCCGATCTCAACCGTCAGATTGAGCGGTGCCACACCGGCGATCCGCGCCAGCAATGCCGAGACGTCGTCCGACGCGACCGGCTGCATGAGCGCAATCGGCAGGCGGATCGTCCTTCCGTTGGTCGCTGACTGGGCGATGCTGCCAGCGAACTCGAAGAATTGGCACGAGCGCAAAATCGTGTAGGGGATCGCCGCCGTCTTGATTAGCGCCTCCTGGGCGAGCTTGGCGCGCAGGTATCCGCTCTGCGGCAGCCGATCGGCACCGACAACCGACAACGCGATGTGGTGGCGCACCCCGGCATTGGCTTCCGCGGCGAGCAGGTTGCGGCCGGCGGTCTGGAAGAACTCCAAGACCGCGTGATCCTCGAAGTTGGGCGCGTTCGCCACATCGACGACGATCTGCGCGCCCGCCAGCACATCGGCCAGTCCTTCTCCGGTGAGCGCGTTGACGCCGGTTTTCGGCGATGCGGCAAAGACGTCGTGCCCCTTCCTTTGCAGCCTGGACACGACGTTGGAACCGATAAGCCCACTGCCTCCAATGACGACGATTTTCATGGCTTTTCCTCCATCTGTTGATTGCTGGAACGTCGATGGAGGGAAAGGTGCGCTCTAAGAGGTGCGGCCGATATCATTCCTGCGTATAGGTTCGCATCGCCGACCGCTGGGTCCACGCAAGCTTTGGGATGATGCTTCATGGAAGTGCTTCTAAAGCGCAAGAGCGCGAACCCATCAATGCTATGGGTTCGCGCCCTGATGTGGCCCTGGCTCGGCAATCTGTCAGTAATCCCAGAAGGCTGGTACGCTTCGAAAGGCGTCGCCGTGGACTGCTACCCGACAGATGGATGGGAACGGCAGATGCGTGGCCGCCAACAGCGCCCCGCTCGACGCCACCTCCCGCAGAAGGCGGACCCGAACACGGACGGCCTCCTCAGGATCGTGCTCGAAGCCGTTTTGCCAGTTGGGGTGGTCGAACCCGACCTGGAAGATAGCATCGCCGGCAAAGGTCAATCGCTCACCGCCGGACTCGAGGCAGACCACGCTGTGCCCAGGTGTATGGCCGCCGGTGCGACGGGCAAGCACCCCAGGCGCTACCTCGACCTCCTCTGCGAACGTCCGCAACTGGCTGCGATACGCGTTCGCGAATCGTCCGGCGACCGATCGAAGCACGTCCGGGATCGGCGCCGGCATGACGGTCTTGGAGAAATCAGGCGCCTCCCAGAATTTGACTTCCGCTTCCGCCACGTGGATCCGTACGTCCTTGCGCAGCCGCTCCTTCACACCTTCTCCGAGCAGACCGCCCACATGATCCATGTGCATATGGGTGATCACGATGTCGGTCACGGACGAAAGATCGATTCCGGCAGCCTCCAGACGTGGGATCGACTGCCCGGCCCGGGGGAAAGCCGGAAACTCACCACCCACTCCGGAGTCGATGAGGATAGTCTGGTCGCCGCTACGCACGACTGCGACGTTCAGTGCCCAGTCGAGCGTTTCCCGAGGCAGAAACTTTTCGTCCAGCCAGGCTGTGCGGGCAGCGGGCTCAGCATTGGTGGACATGGTGGTCGTCGGCAGAGGCAGGACGCCATCGCTGATTAACAGCACGTCGATCTTGCCGATCCGGAGCGCGTAGCGGGATGGAACCAGTTCGTCGAGCCGCGCCTTACGCGCGCGTGAGGTGTTGGCTACGTTCATGATTGTCTCCTGATGAATGCCGTCATGCAGACGGTGTTCGCGACGCTACGTCGAGGCCAGCTACTCAGTCGATTGGCTCGACGAATAGTTCAGGCCATACGTCTGTATAGGTCGCGTCTCTCCGGCCGAACGCGCCGCAATTGCTAGATCAGACCGAGCCCGCCATCGACGGCAATCACTTGACCCGTCACCCAGGCTGCAGCCGGATCCGCGAGCGAGAGGATCCACCGTGCAACATCGAGCGGCTCCCCGCGGCGCTTCAGCGGGATGCGGTTTCGCTCGTCGGACTTGACGGCCTCTGCCCGGTCGGCAGACAGCCCCATCATTCCCGTGAGCGCGCCGGTTTCGGTGGGGCCGGCCGCCACGCCATTGACCCGGATGTCCATGGCAGCCAATTCAAGCGCCCAGCAGCGCGTCAGCTGCTCGAGCGCAGCCTTGCTGGCGGCGTAATGCGACAAGCCGGCCACGGGGCGATGCCCGTATGTGCTCGAAACGTTGATGATTGTGCCTTTCGTCGCGGCGAGGTGGGGCAGCGCCGCTGCCGAAAGCAGACTGGGTCCAATGACGTTCACGGCGAAGATGTCTGCGATGCGATCGACTGTCGCGTCGGCCAAAGGCAGGAGGGCGCCGGCGCCGGCATTGTTCACCAGCACGTCCAGGCGGCCCCATGCATCGACGGCCGCTTGGATCGTGCGCTGCGCATCCTTCGCGATGGCGACGTCGGCCACCAGTGCCATGGCATTAGTGCCCTGGGTGGCCGCCTCGAGGGGCGCGACCCTGCGTCCGGTGATGAGGACTTTTGCGCCGGCGGCCGCAAAGCTCGTCGCCGCAGCGAGCCCGATGCCCGAGCTGCCGCCTGTGACGATGACGACCTTATCGTGCATATTGCTCATGATATTCCTTTGATCTTGCTTTCGGTGGCAGAGCAAAGGTGCGCCTCGGGTCATGAACCCGACATTGTTCCTCGGTATAGGCTGTTATCGCCAAACGCTGGGTGAGCTGCGACCGTAGGACAGTTGGGCTCGATCCGCACCGATCCCACCTTGTGCCTTAGAACACGGACTGATATTATCCTAGTTATGGCGCACATCACTGTAAGCGTGGAATACGGGATTCACAGCCTTCTCTGGCTGGTCGGCCAGGAGGGCAAGCCTCTCAGCAGCCGTAAGCTCGCGGAGCTTTCAGGCGTCTCCCCAACCTTCCTTGCCAAGATATTCCCAAAGTTCGAGAAGGCGGGAATCGTGCGCGCCGCGGAAGGGGTGCGAGGCGGATACGCACTTGCCAAGGCGCCGCAGGACATCAGCTTTCTCGAGATCGTCGATGCGATCGAGGGCGAGAAGCCCCTCTTCGATTGTCAGGAGATCCGGGTGCGATGCCCACTGTTCGGCAAGGCGCCGCCGGCCTGGGCGACCAACGGCACCTGTGCCGTCCACGCCGTGATGTTGCGCGCGGAAAAATCCATGCGGGACGCCCTGAAGGCCCAATCGCTGGGAGACGTCGCACAGGCTTTCGGCCGAAAGGCGCCTTCTGAATTTTGGACGACCTTTCGGAAGTGGCTTGATGATGAGGATAAGCCTCGTGTCCGCAAGCCAGTATCACCACGAAAGAGCAGAGGCAGGAGGGCTTCATGAACACCCGGATTGCTGGCCAGGACGAAGCCCTGGTGCTCATCGTTGATGATGATGAAAGGATTCGCGAAGGGCTGGCCGAGCTGATGGCATCCGTCGGGCTGGAGTCCGCATGTTTCGGGTCGGCCCGGGAATTGCTCAATTCAGCGCTTCCGGAAAGACCAGGATGCATGGTCTTGGATGTTCGCCTTCCGGGATTGAGTGGGCTGGATTTCCAGCATCATCTGGCGTCGAACGGAAATGCGAAGCCAATCGTGTTTCTCACTGGGCATGGGGATATTCCAATGTCCGTTCAGGCGATGAAAGCCGGCGCCATCGACTTTCTCACCAAACCGGTTCGGGATCAGGCGTTGATCGACGCGATCATGACCGCCATCGATCGGGATATCGCGCAGCGCGAGGTGGCGGCGAACGTTAGAAAGCACGCGGCCAGATACAACACGCTGACCCCGCGTGAACGTCAGGTGTTGCGCGAAGTCGCCCGCGGGCGCGTGAACAAGCAAATTGCCTTCGATCTCGGCATCAGCGAAATCACGGTCAAGCTCCATCGCGGCAATTTGATGCGCAAAATGCACGCTGGCTCGGTCGGCGACATCGTGCGGAGCTGGGAAGCTTTGCCGGCCAGCCTGCGCGAGAAAGAACCAACCTAGACCATCGTATGGTATCGATGAACGACGGAATCCTGGAAGTCTAAGGGTAATGGGCCCCCATAGGCCATGCAGCAAGGATCCGCCGTTTGCCCAAACCGCCCGTCATTGCGGTCATCGAGGATGACGCAGCCATGCGCGAAGCGCTCTCGGAACTCTTGGAAGTGCTTGCCTTCGCATGCGTGGTTTTCGACCGCGCTGAAGCTTTCTTGGCAGCGCATTCGCGTGGGCCCTTTGACTGCCTCATTACCGATCTACACTTGCCCGGGATCAGCGGATTGGAGCTGCAACGGAAGCTGAAAGTGCTGGGATCTTCGATCCCGGTAATCGTCATCACCTCCTCGCGCGATTCTCTTTCACGCAATCGGGCGATGCAGGAAGGAGCATTCGCGTATCTGACCAAGCCGTTCAGCGACGAGGCTCTGATTGGCCATGTCAAGGCAGCGCTGAATGAGATCGATCGGCTTCGAAAACCGGCCGGCGGCCAGAAGCCATCAACCAGATAGAGCGATCGGAGGAACGCGAAGCAACATGGCCGAGAAGTCTCCTGTTGAGGTCGAGCAGGTCATGCGAATCCTCGAAAGCATGCCGGGGCACGCCTGGGCAGCGGACGCCGGTGGCCGATTTACCTACGTGAGCGCCAATACACTCGCCTATATCGGAGAACTGGCCGCTGATTTGGGGCCCATACCGGACTCCGACGAGTTCGGCTGGCGCCGCGTCGTGCACCCGGACGACTATGAGCGAGTGGTGGCCAGGTGGCGTCACTGCCTGGAGAGCGGGGACCACTATGACACCGAGCATCGGATCCGCAGGTGGGATGGTGTCTATAAATGGTTCCGCAATTCCGGCCTGGCGTCACGCGATCCCTCCGGCCGTATTGTCGGTTGGTATGGGACTACAATTGAAATCGACGATCAAAAGAAGGCCGAAGCGGCTTTGCGCGACCGGGAGCGTGAGTTATCGCAGCTCGTCGATTTGGTTCCGAGCCACCTCTGGCGTCTTACTCCGGCCGGCGAGCCTGTCTTCTTCAACAAGCGCATGGTCGATTTTCTTGGCCTGGACATCGGAGATGTGCATAGGCCGGGCAAGTTATCCCTTGCAACGCTCATCGAGACGATCGTCCATCCGGATGAGGTGGGCCAAGTAAAGGACGCGCTCGACCGCAGCCTTTCCACCGGCGATTCATTCGCCATACGGTATCGTCTGCGCCGTGCCGATGGCGCCTACCGCTGGATGTCGAGCCGCGCGGAGGCGATGCGGGATCAGGGCGGACGAATCCTCCAATGGTATGGTCTCTGTCACGATATACACGATCAAGTCCGCGGCGAGGAAGCCCTGCAGCGAAGCGAGCGGCGCCTTCAGCAGATGATTGACGCCGTCCCCTCCATGATTTGGACAGCCGCTGCAGACGGGAAGCCGACCTACGTCAACAGGCGGCTCACGGATGTAACCAGCGCCACACTCGAGGATATCACCGCCGACGATGGCTCGCTGTACCTTAGCGTCGTCCATCCGGACGACCGGGATGCGGCTAAGCAGGCAGTTGCGCGCTCCTTCGAGACGGGCGCTCCCTACCTCATGCGTTACCGTCAGCTCCGCCGCGGTGGTACCTACCGCTGGACCGAGACACGCGCGGAGCCACTGCGCGGCGAGTCAGGCGCTATCGTCCAGTGGTATGGCGTCAGCGTCGACATCGAGGACCTAGTGAATGCACAGACAGCGCTGCGTGACCGGGAGCGCGAGCTCTCACAGCTCGTCGATCTGGTTCCGAGCTACCTCTGGCGGCTAACGCCGGAAGGTGAGCCGAACTTCTTCAACAAACGCTTTATCGACTTCCTCGGCCTCGACATCGGTGATGCAGACAGACCGAATACAAGCCGCTCGTCGGCCATGATTGAAAGCGTGGTCCATCCCGACGATGCCGCGGGGCTCGACCAAGCGCTCAATCGATGCTTCGCCACCGGCGAGCGCTTCTTCATGAGGTATCGTCTTCGCCGGGCGGACGGCGTCTATCGCTGGATGGAGGGACGCGCGGAGCCGCTGCGGGATGATCGCCATCGTATTCTGCAATGGTACGGTCTCTCCCAGGATATCGATGATCAGTTGCGCGCCGAAGAGGCCTTGCGCGAGAGCGAGCGATCACTGAGACAGCTCGTGGAGACGCTGCCCGCATTGATCTACTGCGCCACGCCCGATGGCACGCCGATATATCGCAGTCAGAAGCTCAGCGACTATCTCGGTTTCGGCCTTGAAGACAAGGATGAAGACGGCAAATCGCGGTTGGTCAACGCCCTCGACTACATCATCCATCCTGACGATTTGGCCGAAGTGAAGGAGAAATACGCCCATTCTCTATCGACGGGCGAACCCTATGCTCGAAGGCATCGTCTGCGCCGCTACGACGGCGAGTATCGCTGGGTCGAGACCCGCGCAGGCCCTATGCGTAATTCCGAAGGCGAGATCGTGCAGTGGAATGGGGTCTGCTTCGAGATCGAAGACCAAGTTCGCGCTCAAGAAGATTTGCGTCTGGCACAGGAACGCCTCGCGCGAGCCAGTCAGGCGGCCAGCCTTGCCGAGCTGTCGGCATCCATCGCCCATGAGGTGAACCAGCCTTTGGCGGCGATCGTGGCGAACTCGCATGCTTGCCAGCGTTGGCTCGTGGCGTCGCCGCCCAACATCGAGCGGGCCCAAAAGACGGTCGAGCGCGTCATCCGTGATGCCAACGCAGCCGCCGATATCGTGACCCGCGTCCACGCGCTATTCAAACCGTCAGGAGACACCCGAGTCCAGACACCAATCAATGGCATCGTCCATGAAGCCTATGACCTCATGGCTGAGGAGGCAACGCGGCGCCGCGTCCGCATGACCGTCGAACTGGAGGGCGACCTCCCGCCTGTCGCACTCGATTCCGTGCAGATCCAGCAGGTGCTCACCAATCTCATGCGCAACGGCATTGAGGCGATGGAGGCGACCGCCAGCAACAGGATTCTTCGGCTTGGCGTGTACCGGCGAGGTGAGTTCGTTCACATAGAGGTCAGTGATCTCGGCCCAGACACCGACATTTCGGAAAGCATATTCGAGCCATTTTTCACGACGAAAGAACACGGTATGGGCATGGGGCTCGCTATTTGTCGGTCGATCGTAGAGTCGCACGGGGGACGGCTTTGGGTGGAGAAGAGCCATCCGCATGGGGCCAAGTTCATCTTCACCTTGCCGATCGGCGAGACAGCCAGCGCCTGATATCCGATCCTTACGCAGCGCCTGCCACCTCGGCAACGGCCGAAGTGCCGCTGGCACGGCGTAGCGTCCAGACGTCGAGAGCCTGCGTGCGGCCGCGAATGGTGATCGAAGCATGCCTTTGCATGTCGCCGATCGGGAGCTCGCCGGCTTGGTCCAGAACTCGATCTATCAGAGCCTGGCTGACAACCAGAGACGCTCCCAACCCACGGGCGAGGCCTTCAAGGCGGCTCGCCGTATTGACCGTATCTCCAAGGACCGCAAACTCGAGGCGCCGCTCATTCCCGATATCGCCCAGCACCACCGGCCCGAAATGCAAGCCGATCCCCGCCTGCACCGCAGGCTCTCCACGGGCCAGCCGCTGTAAGTTCCATCGCTCCAACCGCCTCAACATCGAACGCGCGCATGCGAGTGCGTTGGCCGCGTCGTTTGGGCTCGGCCGCGGTGTCCCGAAGGTCGCCATCACGCTGTCACCAACGAACTTGTCGAGTGTCCCCCCATGCTCGAATACGCAGTCGGCCATGTGCTCGTGGAAGCCACGCAACATATGGACGACCGCTTCCGGCGATAGCTTCTCACACAGGCTGGTGAACCCGACGACGTCCGTGAACAGCACCGCGACTTCCTGGTTGCGGGCAGGCCCGAAAGGCTCATCGACCTCGGCCAGTTCCTCCACCAGATTGGCCGAGACATGGCGGGCGAGGTTGTCCCTGGCGCGCTCGATCCGGGCCTGCACGTCCACCAATCGCTGCATTCGCCCCACCGCGACCGCGAGGATCCCAGCAATCAGGAGGGCCGTAAACACGCCTGACGCATAGGCGGCGCTGTCGACAAAGTGCGGATCTAAATAGAGCGCGATCGATTCCGAGGGATTCGCGCCCTGGGGTAGCCCGAATCCCAGGATCGTGTCCGGTCGAACGGCGATGAAGCTCACGCCATAGGTCCAGACCGCGACCACGATAAGCGTAGCGCCCAGTACGAGCCAAGGAGACAAGGTGAAGGTCGACCAAGCGATCAGCAGGAAAAAGAACGGAAAAGCCGGTGGCCGTAGCTTCATCTGTACGGGCATGAGCGGAGGGTCGAGCGGGTTTGGCACCAGGAGAGTGATGGTGAGCAGAATGGCGTTCACCAGGATGAACCCGAGCGCCATCCATACCGACAGCGGCCGCTTTGCAAGCTCCCTCCAGCTCCACGCCAAGCCGAGGAAGCACGCGACAATCCCTAAGTAGAATATCGCTCCGGGCCACGGATGCACCAAGGCACACCAGACGGCGACCGCTCCAAAAGCCAGGGTGAGGGCATGCGCGCCAATCCTCCCGCTGAGTTGCCGCTCTTCGGCAAGCGCCAACGCGATCCGCCGATCGAGTGCGCTTGGCCGAGTCTTCGCCTTCGGGACCCTCTTGCCGACGGCGATGCGTTCGCTGAATGAAATAGTCATGATCCAGCCTTCCATCAGATGTCCCGTAGCGCACACGGCGGCCATCGGGCTGACGCATGATTGCACGCTTCGCGCGACGCCTAAGCCGGACCGAGGAATAGGCTGTGATCTCTGATTGCTAGGGGCTCCTGGACTTACGTTTAAGTGCGTCGATCCGAAGTGCCATAGCCTCCGATACCGCGGACGCGAGCGCCGGCACACTGCTGCCGCCGTTTCTGTGCGCGCTCAGAAACCAACCCCGGCGCGCATAGCTACCTAGCGTTTGGTGATGCAAATCTATCCGCACGGACAGTGTCGAGCCAAGGCGCTCACGTACCATCATCTCATCCGTTCCCAGGCGGCGGCCGATCGGCAAGAGCCTGCGACGCGTCAGCCGTCCGAAGCCCGGACCGCTACGTCCCTCAGAACCAGCAACGGAGGCTTAGCCATGCCACAGAGACTCGTCATCATCGGCTCCGGCTTTGCAGGCATGTACGCGGCCTTGTCAGCCGCCCGCCTGCGGGAGGCAAAGAATGTTTCTCCCAGCGACCTCGAGATCGCGCTGGTAGCGCCAGAGCCGACGCTGGTGGTCCGCCCACGCCTCTACGAGCCGAACCCCGAAACGCTCACGGCACCACTGGGCGAACTGCTCAAAGCGATCGAAGTCACCTATGTCCAGGGTTGCGTCGAGGCCATCGACACGCAAGGCCGATCTCTCGAAGCCGTGACTACTTCCGGCGCTCGTACTTCGTTGGGCTACGACAGACTGGTTATCGCCACGGGCAG
This sequence comes from Dongia sedimenti, assembly GCA_030715195.1. Classification (GTDB taxonomy): domain Bacteria; phylum Pseudomonadota; class Alphaproteobacteria; order Dongiales; family Dongiaceae; genus Dongia; species Dongia sedimenti. The sequence goes on along the minus strand of JAUYVI010000007.1, from coordinate 154,270 downwards.
TCGCCTCTTCCGTCCGGAAATCCCCGGTCTGGCGGAGCACGCGTTCAGCGTCGACCAGCTCGACGACGCGATCAAGCTCGATCGGCATCTCGCCAGTCTGGCTGGTCGGCCGGCATCGAAAGCCCGGAACACCGTCGTCGTCGCTGGCGGGGGATTTACCGGAATCGAGGCTGCGACAGAGATGCCTCTGCGACTGCGCAAGGTTCTCGGCGCCGACACACAGATTCGGGTTGTGATCGTGGAGCGAGGCGCGACGGTAGCACCCGATATGGGCACCGAGGCGCGCCCGGTTATCGAGAAGGCCCTGCGCGAAATCGGGATCGAGAGCCTCGCCGGAGTCGGGGTGGCCGGACTTGACGCCAACGGCGTCACGCTCTCCAACGGGAGGCACATCGAGACTGAAACTGTGATCTGGGCCGCCGGTATCCGAGCCGCCCCTCTCACCGCGCAAATCCCAGGCCAGCGAGACAAACTCGGTCGGCTTTTGGTTGATCGGGACCTGCGCGTGCCCGAGGTTCCGGGGGTATTCGCCACTGGCGACGCCGCCAAAGCCGCCTGCGACGACATCGGGAACTACGCGCTGATGTCGTGCCAGCACGCGACGCGGCTCGGTGCTTTCGCCGGCAACAACGCAGCGGCGGAACTCCTCGGCGTGCCGACGCAGCCGTATCACCAGAAGGCCTACGTGACCTGTCTTGATCTTGGTGACGCCGGGGCTGTCTTCACCCGCGGCTGGGGTCGCGAGGTTGAATTGGTGGGCGCCAAAGCCAAAGCCTACAAGAAGGAGATCAATACAGTTTGGATCTATCCGCCTCGCGCGGAGCGCGCTGCAGCACTTGCTTCAGCCGATCCCGCGCTCGTCACGAATCTGTAAAAGCCAGGAGTCGACCAGAAATGAATCCGCTGAAGGATATGAAGACCTCCCATGTCGCGATGTCGTCGCGCCGTGATGTGATGCTTGCCGGTCTCGTTGCCGGCGCCGCCACTGGCTTGCCGATTGCAACGCAGGCCGCTACGCCGGCCAAGCCCAGCCAATTGGCTTCGAAACCCGCTGAAGGAAGCAATTCCGTGAGCACGATCATCGCCAGAGACGGAGCCACGATCTATTACAAGGACTGGGGCAAGGGCCCGGTGGTGATTTTCTCTCATGGCTGGCCACTCAATTCTGACGCCTGGGATGGGCAGATGCTCTATCTCGCCCAGCGCGGATTCCGTGTCATCGCCCATGACCGCCGCGGGCACGGGCGCTCCAGTCAAGCGTCCGAGCACAACGATATGGACGGCTATGCCGACGATCTTGCCACGGTCATCGAGGCGCTCGATCTCAAGAACGCAACTCTGGTCGGTCATTCGACTGGCGGCGGCGAAGTTGCACGCTATATCGGCCGTCACGGCACCGAACGGGTTGCAAAGGCCATTCTGATCGCAGCGGTGCCGCCGATCATGCTGAAGACCCCGGCCAATCCTGAAGGCCTTCCCATGGCGATATTCGACGACATGCGCCGCCGCCTCAGCGCCGATCGCTCGCAGTTCTACCGCGATCTCGCCGTCATGTTCTATGGCGCGAACCGGCCGGGCGCCAAGGTCTCAAAAGGAACCCTCGATCAGTTCTGGCTCTGGGGCATGCAGGCGGGCCTGAAGAACGCCTATGAGAGCATCAAGGCCTTCTCGGAGACAGACTTCACCGAGGACCTGAAGCGCATCGATGTGCCCACCATGGTGCTGCACGGGGAGGACGACCAGATTGTCCCAGTGAAGAATACTGCGCGGAAGGCGGCGAGGCTGATCAAGGGCGCCGTCGAGAGGTACTATCCAGGTGCGCCCCATGGAATCACCGCTACACATCAAGACCAGGTCAACGAAGACCTTCTGGCGTTCATCAAGGGACAGTCCGGAGACTAAGATTGCCAGCGCCTCGGCGGCTCTGCTCTGCGTCAATGTGTTTGACCGGGCGGAGTCTGCTTTGCGCCAAAATCGGACATTCAGTGCTCGCGTCACTCAGCTGCATTTCGCTGAATGGCCGAAGTACTCGGTACGACAAGCTGTGCGATCTCTGCAGCGACACGGTTGGCCGCCAAGATTAGAGCCCTGTCGAGGTGGATATAGCGCTGCGTGACCCCTCGAGACGCATGTCCGAGAAGACCGGCAATTGTCAGCTCCGAGAAACCAAGCTCGGCCGCCATGCTGGCGAATGTATGCCGGAGAACATGAGGGGTAATGCCCGCAAGACCGGCCCGAGCGCAGACGCGATCGAGGACCCGTACGACGCCGATGAAGTGACCCTCGCCCCAGTCGGCCGGGAACACGAATGGCGAATCTTCGCGGCGAGGATGCTGCGTGAGTAGGTCGATCGCGGCTTGGCCGACAATCCGCACCTGTTGGCCGGTCTTCGTTTCCGGCAGGCAGATGCTGTTCTCCTTGTCGCGAATCCAAGAGTGATGCATGCCAAGGACCTCCAAACGTCGAAATCCCGTGAGCAACAGCGTCCGAATCGCGGCGAGCCCGGTGGGATGCTCGCCTTGCCGTTCCGCTGCCGCCATCGTCGCTCCTAGAACTGCGAGTTCGCCGCGGCTCAACCAGCGAAGGTTTCTCTTGCTCGCGACGATGCGGACGCCGAGCGCCGGATTCGCCTCGAGCAGACCATGCCGTTTGGCATGTCCAAGCATACCGCGGAGCGTGCTCACGGCGCGGCCGGCCACGCCGGGCCCTCCCCTGGTCTGGCCCCCGCGACCTCTCCTCTTGGCACGCGCGAGCGAACGCCCCGCAGCGATCTCCGCCTGAAACTTCTCGACATCGGCCAAGATGAACCCCCTGATGGAGCGCGATCCGATCAGCGGCTTGATGTGAACATTGATCCGCCCTTCATCGCCGTCGAGCGTCGTCGCCTTGATCGGCCGCCGATTGCGCCCCAGCAGCCGTCCGGCCCGGCCTTCCTTGAGGTACCAGTCGCAGATATCGGCAATGGTCAAACTAGCCCGTGCTGCACGGCGCTGCGCCGAAGGATCGTCTCCCTTGCACACTTCGGCCAGCTTCTGCCGCCCCAGGTCTCGTGCCTGGTCGGTAGCCAGGATGCCATGCTTGCCGATGACGAGGCGCCGGGTCCTGCCATCCGCGTTGCGGTATTGGACGAAGTATGTCTTCGAGCCCGTCGGCTTGACCCGGATCCCGAAGCCACGGATCTCGCCGTCCCATGCGAAGACGTCGCGGTCCGGGAGAGGCCTCAGGCTGTCGACCTCACGCTTCGTCAATCTCGCCATGTCAAGTCTCCAATCTGCTTCCCCGATTCAAACCTTGTTTGGCGGGGAAGCGCGGGGGAAGCAGTTGGAGGCAAATCAGCGGGTGCCTCCGAAAAATGAGATTCGGCGGCACTATCCAGAAAGACCGGCAAACCTCACTCATCGCCTCGCCATCAAGGATACAGGCGACAAACTTGAGACGCTCGTCCACGACCGAACACTCCTTCCAAGGCATAGACACCCCCCGCAAAACCGCGGAAAGTGTTACCCATGTGTCCGGTACGTTCTGTCACCTATGTGTCGGGCCGCTCAAATCACTTAGCTTTTCAAAATCTGCTTGCCCGCCTCTCGCGCGAGTCCGGGGAAGCAGACGAGAGCGCATTTCGGCGCAGCTGGCTGTTGTAAAATGATCGTGAACTTGCCGCATCGCGCTCCTAGAGCGCGTCGAATCCGCCGAGCACGTTGGATTGGATGAGTTCGGTCGAGGAGACTTCCTTGACCAGCATGCCCTTCTGCATCACCAGCGCCCGGCTTGCCAGGGCGGCGACGAAGGCCAGATCCTGATCCACGATCAGCAGGCTCATGCTGAGCTCGGCGTGCAGCGCCACCAGACGCTCGGCAATCTCCTCAACGATCGAAGGCTGCACGCCCTCAGTCATCTCATCAAGAAGCAAAAGGCGCGGCGCACGCATCACCGCCCGGGCGATGGCGAGCAGCTGACGCTCACCGCCGCTGAGCGCCCCGCTCCGGCGATCCAGCAGCGGTCTCAGCCGCGGAAAGAGCGCGAGGACGTCATCCATCGTTAAAGGCCGCCCTGGCGGATTCATGGCGACCGCGAGCTGCAGGTTTTCGGCTACGGTCAGCGTGGGAAAGCCCTGCTCGCCCTGCGGCACATAGCCAATGCCGCGGCGGCTGCGTTCATGCGCGGGTTCGGTCTCGATGGACTGGCCGCCGAGTTCGATCGTGCCGCTGGCGGTCTTCAACAACCCCATCAGTGTGCGCAGCAGAGTCGTCTTACCCATGCCGTTATGGCCGACGATACCGAGGATCTCGCCCTCTGCCAGAGCAAAGCTCACATGCCGGAGCACGGTGACCGGACCATAACCGGAGCTGACGTCGCGCAGGGCCAGCATCATTGGACCGGCACTGACGTGGGTGGCTGCCATTGACTGCCAAGATAGATCTGCCGCACCGCCGGATTTTGTGCGACTTTGTCCATCGTATCCTCCACAAGCACGCGGCCGCGATGCAATACGGTCACGCGCTTTGCCAGCAGTGAAATGAACTCGAGATCGTGCTCCACCACGATGATCGTCGAGGTTTGATTGAGCTTCTGGATGATACGGACCGTCTTCAGCATCTCGTCCCGCGTCATCCCTGCCGTCGGCTCGTCCAACAGAGCGAGCTTTGGCTCACTCACCAGCAGCATGCCGAGCTCCATCCATTGGCGGTGGGCGTGGGACAAGGCATCGACCTTGGCCGCGGTGCGTTCTGCAGTCTCAAAGCCGATCTCGGTGAGTGCTTTCGCCACCGTGGTATCCAACGCGCGGCCGTAATGCGTGCGACGGGCCGCCAGCCAGATGTTCTCCCGGACTGAGAGGCCGCCATAGACGCTGGGGATTTGGTTCTTGATCGCGACACCCATGCGCGCGATCCGATGCGGTGCCAGGCCTTTGAGATCCCGGCCGTTAAAGCGGATCTCGCCGCTGCTGGGCTTCAGTTGATGGGTAAGGCATTTGAAGAGCGTGCTCTTCCCCGCCCCGTTCGGCCCGATGAGGCAACGCAACTCACCTTCGTTAACCGTCAGATTGATCTGATCGACCGCCACCACGCCTCCGAAGCGCCGGGTCAGGCCGCGGGTTTCCAGAATCGCTGTCATTCGCCGCTTTCCACGGCGCGGGCGGAGGGGGTGAAGGCCTGGACCCGGCGCGCCGGCCGGCGAAACTGCAGGACACGGCCCCAAAGGGCAGGGACACGTTCGCGAACCTTCAGCAGCACGAACAGCATGATGATGGCACCGAAAACCAGATCGGTGTTGACCCCGGACGTTCCAAGATAGGTCGAGACATACTGGAACACGAAGCTGGCGATCACGGGCCCGGCCAAGCCGCCGAGCCCGCCGGCTATCACCCAGAGCAGGAACTGTGACGCCTGGTTAAGGTCGAAGGCCGAGGGGCCGACATAGCCGTTGACCGCCGTGAACAGCGCGCCGGCCAGCCCGGCAACCGCGGCGCTCACGGAGAAACCCAGCATCTTGTAGAGCCGCACGTCGTAGCCGAGGAGTTCACTCCGAAGTTCGCTCTCGCGGACCGCCACCATGATCCGCCCTACGCTGCTGCGCCGCAGCGCCACGAGTGCGGCATAGACCAACGCCAGCACAATCAGGCAGATCCGGAACGTGGTCTCGACTTCCAGAAACTGCTCCGCATCACCCGGCCAGTTCAATTGCGGCACCGCGGTGATGCCATTGAAGCCGCCGAGAGGTGCGGCGCCGATGTGATAGGAAGGGTCCGCGGTCGCGCTGGTGAAGTTGTACAGCACGAGGGTGACACAGAGCGTGATCACGCCGAGATAGACGTCGCTCACCCTTCCGAAGAACAGGAAATAGCCCAGCACCACCGAAAACAGCGCCGGTACCGCGATCGCGGCCATCACCGCGAAACTCGACTCGTTGAGATTGATAACGGTGATCGCATAGGCATAGGCACCGAGGCCGAAGAAGGCGGCGTGGCCGAGGCTGAGCACGCCGAGAAAGCCCCAGACAAAGGCAAGACCGAGCACCGCCAGAGCCATGGTTGCGAAATTCGAGATCTGCACCAGGCCGAACATTTCGAAGACCGAGGGCCCGATGGCGGCGAGCAGCAGGATCGGCAGGACGAAGGCGTAGCTCTTCAGGCGCTCCATCAACGGCCTCCCTGCCAAAGCCCGGAAATTCCTCGCGGCAAGACCCGCAGCAATCCGATCGCGAGCAGCAGCAAGGCCGCCTCGCCGATCACCGGCGTGGCCGCGTAAGAGAGGATTGCCACCGTCGGTCCGAGAATGCCTGCGGCGGAAAGCGTGCCGATGACCATGGCGCTGCCGCCGCTGATCACCGTGACGAAGGCGCGGGCGATATAGGCGGCCCCCATCTGCGGAATGACGCCCGAGAGCGGCGCCAGCAGGCCGCCAGCGAGACCGCTCAAGGCGGCCCCGGCCATGAAGGTCATGGCGTAGACCCTGGTGGGATCGATGCCGATGGCCGAAGCCATGGTCGGGTTCTGCACCGTGCCGCGGGCGATCAGGCCCCAGCGGGTCCGGTTGAGCACGAAGAGGCAGGCGCCCACGAGTGCCGCCGTGATCGCGATCAGCACGAGTTGATAGATGCTAACCGAATAGACGCCGATCGTGATGTTGCCGAGCGGCGCGCTGACGCCGAGCACCGTGTTGCCGAAGATCGTGGTGACGGCGCCGATCAGGAAGATGCTGAGCCCCCAGGTCGCGAGCATGGTGGTGATGATCTGGCCGTACAGCGGCCGGATGATCAGACGCTCGACCACGAAGCCGATCAGGCCGACGGTGAGCGGCGCCACCACCAGCATCGCGATCCAGAGATTGATGCCGTGATTGGCGGAGAGAACGGTGGCGTAGCCGCCCAGCATGATGAACTCGCCATGGGCGAAGTTGATCACCCGCATCATCCCGAAGATGATGGCGAGGCCGAGGCTGATCAGGGTCAGCAGCGCAATGTTGTTCGCGATCGCGATCAGAAGAACGATGGTCTGGTCCAAGTTCGCCTCGGCTCGCCTTTGTTCAGACCTGCGGATTGAGGATGTCCACGTTCTTCGGATTCTCGAGGAGGTTGCACCGCCCGTTGAAGTCATAGGGCGGGATCTGGCTCTTGGTCTCGAGCAGGCTCCACACCCGATTCTTCACCTGGATGATGCGGACATCCTGCTGGGTTGAGTGGGTCTTGCCGTCGAGGATCATCTTGCCGCCCGGGCCGGTCCATTCGATGTTCTGGGCCAGAGCTGCCATGACGTCATCGCGATCGAAGCTGCCGGCCTTCTTCACCGCCTCGGCCCAGAGCATCGGCCCGTTATAGCCGCCGATCGCGATGCCGTTGATATATGGGTGATCTGCGCCGACCGAAGCCTCGAAGCGCTTGATGAACGCCTTGTTCTCCGGCGTGTCGAGCTCCTGGAAGTAGTTGTAGGCGGCGATGACGCCGTCGCTCTCCTCGGGCGTCAGGATCATGTGCTCCTGACCGCCGCCGAAGACGACCGAGACGATCGGAATCTTCTTTAGCATGCCGGCCGCGGCCCATTGCCGGTAGAAGGACATATGCGGACCGCCCACCAAGCAAGAGTGGAGGAAATCCGGCTTCGCCGCCTGGATCTTGCTGATCGCCGTGCTGAAATCGGTGACGTCCAGCGGGTAGTATTCCTCGCCGACCGTCTCGCCGCCCTCGCGCTTGGCGATCGCATTGTTCCAGATGCCGATGTTGCGAGGCGCGTTGTAATCGGCGCCGATGTAGAAGACTTTCTTGCCGAGGTTCCTGAACGACCATTCGAGCAGCGGCACCGCCTGCTGGTCGCTGCCGGTATTGACCGAGATCGCATTATCCTCGCAGAGCCCGCCTTCGTAGATCGTGCCGTAGACGAAGGGCACCTTGTAGCGGCGCAGCACCGGCCGGGTCGCCTCGCGCGAGGCACCGGTGATGGCGCCCTGCAGCATCACCACCTTGTCGTTCAGCGCGGCCTGCTGGGCATATTGCGGGAACTTCTTGATGTCGGACTGACCGTCATAGGTCTTCAAGTCGATCTTCTTGCCGAGCAGACCGCCCGCGGCGTTGATCTCCTCGATCGCGAACTTCATGCACATATGCGAGGGCACGCCGAACGCGTCGAGCGAGCCGGTCAGGTCGTGCAGCGAGCCGACCGCGACCGTATCGCCGGCAATCGCGGGCATGCTGTGCGCCATGGCAGCGGCGATGGCCGTGCCGGCCGCCGCCGAACCGAGGAACTTCCTGCGCGAGAGTTTCATGATTGGCTTTCCTTTCCCCAAGGGTTATCGATGTGGACGTGCGGCATCGTCCCCGCCGAGGGCGGGTGATGTCGTCGCGTGGTGATCGCGTTCTTCAGTTCACGGTTGGCGGCGGACCGTGTCGGCCGCGGCCGAGCAAATCCAAGGCAGAAGCCGCGCTCTCCGCGCGCCGATCGAACAGATCAAAACGTGGGCTGTCGTCTAGGAAATCGTGGACGTGGACGATGGTGGTGCCGCCGTTCAGGGTCACCACCGCGTAGGAGGGCGGCTCATGGGTGCCCGGAATACCCTCTACCGCTTCAAAGCTGAGCGCAACTTGGTGGTTGAGGCCGCGATGGGTCGAGAACGGCACGCCGTTCCAGGTGCCGTGCACCGGCCGGTGCACATGGCCGAGGAACATGTGCCGCACCTTGCCATGCCGCGCCACCATATCCGCCAGCGCCTTCTGCTGGGTCAGCGCGATCACATCCATGCAAGGGATGCCGAGCGCCAGCGGCGGGTGATGCAGCGCGATGTAGATCTCTCGTTCGGCGCAGGCTTCCAACGATGCATAGAGCCATGCCAAGCGATCACCACATAGCCAGCCGGCATGCGTGCCTGGCCGGTTCGTGTCGAGCAGCAAGAATGGACCTTCACGGGTCTCCAGCACTTGCTGGATGAAACCATTGGCATCGACCGGGGCTTCAGGGAAGGCCGCGCGGAAGCGTTCCCGATGGTCATGGTTGCCGATCAGCAGATGATAGGGCATCGGCAATTCATCCAGAGCGGCGCGCAGGGCCTCGTAACTCGCGACCTCGCCGCGGTGGGCGAGATCGCCGGTCACCAGCACGAAATCGGCGTCACGGTGATGGAGTGTGATATCCGCGATCGCGGCCCGCAGCCGCTCGCTCGGATCGAGGCCGTAGAGCCTGCCGCCGGGTGGGACCAGGTGCAGATCGGTGAGGTGGATGAACTTCATGCGGCGGAACGCCGCCAGAGCTTCTGCGAAGCCAGCCCGGCACCTTCGGCGAGGGCGCTTAGCTTCATCCAGGCGATCTTCGGATCAACAATTTCGTAGGAGGCGAAGTTGGCGAAGCCGCAATCGGTACCGGCGATCACCCGGTCTCTGCCGACGATGCCGGCGAAGCGCTCAATTCGGTCGGCGATCAGCTGCGGATGCTCGACATACGAGGTGCAGGTGTCGATAACACCCGGAATCAAGATCAGACTCTCCGGCACCTTTCGCTCTTCCCACACCCGCCATTCATGCTGATGGCGCGGATTGGCCGCTTCGAAGGAGAGCGCGCCGACCTTGGCTTTGAGGATGATATCAACGATGTCGGCGAGGTCGGTGTCGTGGTGATGCGGGCCGTGATAATTGCCCCAGCAGAGATGGAGCCGGATCTTGTCCGCCGGAATGTTGCGACAGGCATGGTTCAGGATCTCGATCCTTTGCTCGAGCTCGCGACGGAAGGTGTCGAGCTCCAGCAGCTGCTTGCTCACATGCCGGCCCATGGCAAGGTCCGGTGCATCGATCTGCAGCACTAAACCGGCGCCCACGATACCTTCGTATTCGACGCGCATCGCCTCGGCGATCGCCGACCAGTATTCCTGGTCCGAATCATAATACTGGTTCTCGAGGTAGATCGCGGTCACACCCGGCGAGGCCGCGGTCATGAAGAGCTCGGTGGCGCCGGAACCCGCCGCGGCGGCCTTCAAGGTCGCGATATCCTCGTCGAGCGCGGCTTGGCCCCGATAGGTGATCGGACCGGTGCAGGCCGGAGTCGCCGGATCGAGGCCTTTCAGCGAGCGCGCGGCAAATTCCGGCACGTCGTGGAGGTCCCAGATGGTGAGCCCCTCGCCTTTGCCCTCAAAACCGGTCAGGCGTTCGCGCACATAGGTGGAATAGCCGATCTTGCTGGCCTCGCCGTCATTGACGATATCGATGCCGGAAGCCACCTGTTGCTGCACGACGTCTTTGACCGCGTCGCGCACCTGTTGCGGCAGCGCCTTCAAGCCGGCGGCGTCGAGCTTGCCTTTGTCGCGCTGGACCATGGCATCGGCCAGTTGCCGCGGGCGAGGCAAGCTTCCCACATGGGTGGTCAGGATCTTTTCGGCGCTGGTCTGCATGGCGGCCTCCTCGCTCTCTTCGTTGTGCGGACCTTAGCCCTGGACCGTGACAGTGTGATGAAACGGGATCATACTTTTATGATATAGTACTGAGATAATCTCAGTCGTGCAGATTATGTCGGTAGAATGAATTTGCGGGCGGCGGATTCGCTCCCGTAAGTTCACATGCATAAGGTGCTGGAAAACCGCGATGAAGCCGAAGACCGCGAAACTCAGTCCGGATCTACATTCGGCCAACGGGCCGTTGGCGCGCCTGCGCCAGCTCCGCGCCGATCTGCCGCCGACCGCCAAGCGGATCGCGACCTATCTCGAGAGCCACGCCAAGGATGTGATCCGCATGTCGATCACCGAAGTGGCGGAGCAAACCGATGCAAGCGAGGGCAGCATCGTCAGCCTCTGCCGGCGGCTCGGCGCCGGCGGGTTCCAGGAGATGAAGATCCTGTTGGCGACGGATCTGGTCGACCCGGTGCAGCTCATCCAGGAAGATCTGCACGAAGGCGACAGCGTCGAGCAGGTCAGCGACCGCATCTTCGCCGCGCACGCCAATTCTCTCTCCGACACGCGCAAACTGCTCTCGGTCGCGGCTTTGACCAAGGCGATGAAGCTGATGCGCGCGGCCGACCGGATCGAGATTTACGGCATCGGCAGTTCCGGGCCGATCGCGGTCGATCTCGCTTACCGCCTGCTGCAACTCGGGTTGAAGGCGACTGCCACCATCGACTCACATATCCAGGCGGTGAGTGCCACTATGACCGGGCCGGGCGTCGCCGTGATCACCGTCTCGCATTCGGGGAGCACGGTCGAGACCGTGCTCGCGACACGTCTCGCCAAGGAGTCGGGCGCTAAGACCATTGGCATCACGAGGCTCGGCAAATCGCCCCTGCAGCGCTATTGCGACGTGGTGATCCACACCGTCGCCAACGAAACCAAGTTCCGCCCCGAAGCGATGAGCAGCCGAGTGGCGCAACTCGCCATAATCGACACGCTGGTGAGCTGCTGCGCGCTCGCGGATTCTGGCCGCTCGGTCGCCAATCTGCAGCGCAGCGCCCATGCCATCGCCGATAAGCGCTACTGAGCCGCCAACGCCTCGATCCGCAGATGATCGCGGAGCAGATCGGTATAGTGCCTGAGACTGGGTATTGCCAGGCCCGCGCATTTCGCCCGGTCGTCGCGCCGGCGTAAGGTCACCGCAGCGGCGGCATCCGGTAGGGTTTCGAAGCCGATTACCTCCTCCGACGTCATCGGCCCGCCCTGCATTTCCAAGCTGTGCTGCGAGGCCGAAGACAGGCCCTGCCAATAGCCGGAATCCGTGGCACAGAGGTAGCGCTTAGCGGCGACATGATGCCGGATCGGTCCCGCCACCGCCGGGCCGAATAGCGGCTCCAACCAATCGGCGCCGATGCGCTCGTGGCGGAAATCATGCCCCAGGAAACGCTCTCGATTGCGATGCTCATTGGCGAGCAGATGGCCGACGTCGTGCAGCAAGGCCGCTATGATTTCTGCTTCGGACGCGCCCTCGGCCTCCGCCAGATGCGCCGCTTGCAACGCGTGCTCGAGCTGGGTGACGGAAGGGTCGTAGTGAGTCGCGCCGCGTTGTGATAGCCAGGCGAACAGAGAGGCGACGAACCCATCGCGGTCCCGGACGGGCTCGGCAAAGGGAAGGTTCATTCGCCCGGCGCCCTGGTCGCGGTGCCTTGGAAGTGGCGGATCATGCTGATCGCCTCCGGGCCGTCCCCCTGCTGGGCGAGACGCCGGTCGCGCTCCGCATAGTAGCGGTTCCGGAGGTCGCCATCGCGCGCGCGGTTGTACGTGAGGTACAGGGCTCGGCGCGGCGCAGCGGTGCGGTTCGGGCCGCTGCGATGCGGCGCATAGGAGGTGAAGAAGAGAACATCGCCGGGACACAACGGAACCGGCTCGAAGGTGAGCCCGGTGAGCGCGGCTGCGGCGATGCAACCGCGATCGTCGGCCGGTAGCAACGAGCTGTCAGTGAGACGCGCGAACTCCAGGCAACCGTTCTCCACCGTCATCGGATCGACCGGGACCAAAGCGGTCACGTTCATCTGCACATAGGGGTAAGCCGTGGCATCCTGGTGCGCGGCAAAGCCTGCCCCACCCGGCTGCTTGTAGTTCACCTTCTCCTTATAGAGCAGCATCGCCTCTCCGCTTAGCGCGGCGGAGATCTCCGGCACGGCGCCAGCCGTGATCAAGCCGTTGAGGTCGGCATGGTCGGCAAGAAAGCGCTCGGTGCGGCAGATCGCCGGCCCGTGCGGCGTCTCCTCGAAATAGTGCTGGCGCTGCGCATCGCGCGAAGGGGGTTGCGCGATCGCGTCCAGCCAATCGGGCAACACTCGGACGACCTCCTCCGGCAGCACAGCAGCCGCCAGCAGCCAACCTTGCCGCTGCCAGATGTCGACCTCGTGGGCGGTCAAGCGACGCGCCGTTGGGAGCTGAGTCTGTTGCATCACGGCGCTGATTGTTACTGAGCTATTCTCAGTATTTCAACGGCCGAAATGAGACAATTTCATTATAGTTGGATAAATCGGGCGCGGACCGCCGCTGCGCTGAATGGTCAGGCAGACGACCTCATCAGGACCGTCAAGTGACTTTGCATATGTGCGTCGGCTCCCATCGAGAGCAGGCGTGCGATACCGAGATCTTCGAGCGTAGAGCATTGCCAATCCAGTCGTCTCCCGGCTTGGCCCTAGCGCTCCGTCTCATAGAGTACGTCCACGAACGCCTTGCTGGCTTCGAGTGTCGTTCGCAATGCCGCGGCTTCCGGATCACCTCTATCCGCTTTCACCTCAGCCGCAGAGCAAAGCCTTGGAACGCCACCCGTCGCTCTCATGGCGCGATCGTTCATCGGTGTAACGATATGCTCGGCCCGAAATCGTCCATTCAGCAATCGCTTCACTCGAGCCGTTATCTTGAACCCTCGATATTCGATCGCTTCATCCAAGGCTGATCATTCCGTCCTCTACAGGGTCACTGCAAGTGCTTGGTACGGTAGATCTGTCATGCGCTTTCTGGGACTTCGATCGACACTAGTCTTTCGGACGACGACGGCTCCACAGCATTTGCGCGGACTCTCCGCCCTCTGCAGCAAACATCGCGGCGTTTATTGGCTCGGCCAGCATCGGATCATCGATCTTAATCTTTAGATAATCTTTGGGAGTGAGCCCACCGGTCCGTGCATCCCAGGCTTCCCCGATACGGAAGTGCCCAACAAACACTCGAAACGCCGGCGCCTTCTTGTTGATTCGGTTGTCATTGGGTACTAAGCGGACTTTAGCATTCATAGTGAGTGTTCGGATGGTGCCCACCCAGCCGCCGTCCTTTGCCGGCGTAAAAGTTCCGATGACGGCCATTGCTCACATCTCTTCGGATCCAGCGCCGGGCTGTTGTGCCGAGGCTTTGGGCCGACGGCCGCGTCGCGGCCGTGGTTCGACTGCTGGGAGTTCAGACACTTCTTTGCGAGCTTTAGCGAAGCCACGATCTGCCTCCAGAAAGCCGGCCAACATGAAGGGGATGAGTTCCTCGACGGATTCCGCTTCGCCATAGGTCGCGCGATAAACCGCGGCATACTCCCGGAGCCCTTGCGCGAGATCCGGCGGCGCCGTGAAGGTTATCTTGACCGGCACGCGATCAGGCAGCTTGGAGAGTTTCAAGTCCGGCATGTTCCCTCCTCTCATCCCCTGTACGGACGGAGCACGAGATCCTTCTCGACGATCACACGGAGCGGCCAACCGGGCCGCGCGGTGATCGTCGGCTGGATATTGAGATTCTTCTCGACCAGGCGCTGGCCTGCCGCGTTGGTGCTCTGCTGGGCCGATTGTTGGAGCGCGCGAATAAGGTCGTTCTGACCATCTCCAATGGATAGCTCTGTCCCGACGCCCAGCAAGGTCGCCAGCACCACGCCCTTGAGTATTCGCCACGTGTGGAAATCCACCTCGTCCTCGAGCCCGGCATAGCCGGCGGCATCCGTTGCCGGCAGATTGTCGATCTCGATCGAGGAACCGTCGGGCATGATGATCCGCCGCCAGACGACGAGCGCCCTCGACTGGCCGAAGGCGATCACGCTGTCATAGCTGCCCACGAGGCGAGACCCCTGGGAACCCGATAGCGCAGCCGATGCATCTCCTGCAACGCCGCGCCGAAACTCTCCTGATTCTCCGGGTCGATCAGCTGTATCACCGCAACCTCCGCAATGACCTTTGACCGCGCATTGGAGGCCGCATTGCGGAGAACGACTACCCGGGTAGGTGCACAGGTCTCATGCTTCAGGCCGGTGCAGCGCCCTCGCTTCGGCGAGAAGCGCTACGGCTTGCTGGATCGTGCGAACGTCGAGCTTCATGCGGACATTGTCGAGATGGAAGGCCGCGGTACGCCGGGTGATGCCCAGCGTTTGTCCGATATTCCGAGCCGACATTCCACGCGCAGCCCATTCGAGGCATTGGAGCTCGCGCCTGGTCAGCGTCACGCCATGCACCACGCGACTCCCCTGCAGCAGGCGCTTTGCATGCCGGTGGAAATAGATCGCCATCAGTTTGCAGCAGGCGACCCTGGAGCTCGGCCGCGCGAACGAACGATGGCACGGCCTCGCCACCGGCAAAGGTCAACGCGGCGATTCCGGCACCGCGCCGGTGAACGGGAACGGTATACCCCCAGCGGATCCCGAAACCGGACGCTTCTTCGAAGAACAGATGATGCTCCGCGGGTTCGCGCCTGGTGAGGGCATCTTCCCCCCAAGTGAAGGGCTCCGGCTCTGCCGACGCCCGGAGGATCACGGGATCCCGACGGTCGTAGCGCCGGCGCAGATAGAGGTCGGTCCATTCAGACGAGTAATTCGACACCAGCCAGATCGACGCCCTCGCACCGGCCGGCACCGAGAAATACGCAAAGAGCGGAAGCCGAACGCCTCAGCCACGTCGGACAAGGAAGCATGGAGCGAGGTCGTATCGACGCCATCGCTCAGGGAGTCCACGAAGGATTGAAAGATCCGCTGCATCCAAATGTCCCTTTCCCCCAAACAATGTTCCCTGAGGTAACGAGGGCGCTAACGGCGGTTTTGTCCTCGATGCCACCATCGGCAAAGAATGCGAGCAGGTCCGATCGGGTCCCCGCAATCCAGCCAAGTCACGAGATCGGTCAGGACTTCGACGGTGGATATCTGAAGGAGCGGCAATCAGCTTCGCAGCCATCTCCCCGATCAGGACGGTTGGTGGATGAATGAGTCGGCAATGCGCACGCGCGCGAGCTCGTGTATCTTCAATCCGGGATCGACGACGGCCATCCGGTCGTTGCCCATCTTGCAGGTGCTGGTCGGGTGAAAGATCGTCGTTCCGAGATCGCCGGCCTCAAGAAGGCCCGGGCGGCATCGAGGATCGGCAAGCCTCTGCCTCTGCCGCAGGGCGCGCAGCCCGCCCGCCCTCGCCGCGGAAAGGCGTCGTCCAGCGCATGATGATACTCCGGCTTGCGCCAGACCCAGACGCTTACCCCTTGGGAGATGGCGCCCCGCGCCGTCTGCGCCCGATCCGAACTTCCATGCGCCGCCGGAGCCGACGCAAGCGCGGAAGATCCACCGACAGAACGGTGAGACCTGCGGAGATCAGCAAGGGGCTGGTCGGGCTCGGCAGGACGCCGCGCACCAAGATAGCGACCCCCAATCCGAGACGCAGAACCTTGTGCCGGGGCAAAGGGATTCTCCATCGCGCGATTTTGACGGAGGCCGTCAAGCGCGCGCGAGGGCTCGCGCCAGCGCCTCCGCCTCCGCTGCTGTTTCCGTCACCTCAAACGGCAGGCCGAATGCCTTGCTGATCTGAAGGCCTTGTGCCGCGAGTGCAACACGCTTCCCCGCATCGGGCTCGACACATACGAAACCGCGGCAAATCGCGACGAGTCGTTCCCGGTTGACCTTGAACCACGCCGCCTTGGTCTTCTTGTCTTCTTGAGTCTCTTCGCCGCGATTGCCAACGACCAGCAGGGTGAAAGGACGGCCGTCGCTGAGCAGGATGTCCATCTCCCGTGCCCAGATCTCTGCATAGCTACCGGTACGTCCCTCAAGGTCTAGGCGGACGATCGGGAAGGCTGAGATGTCGTGCAGGCTGAATGTCGGTCGATCCATAGCGGTCCCTTTCACTTCTTCGGCTTGCGCTTCGCTTTCCCGTCTTGCGCTCCGACCAGTCCCAGCAGGATTTCTATGAAAGCGTCGTCCGAAGGCGGCACGTCACCGGTCACTGCCAGCGCATCGGTGATTTCGATCTGGCTGTGCAGCCAGAATTGAACGAGCGCGCCGAGGATGATGAGGACGAGGCCCGCGGGCATGTCGTCTCGGATCAAGCCCGCCGCCTGCGCTCGCTGGATCAGGGGCACGCTGCGCTCGTTGAGCGACTTCGAGCGCTTGCTCCGCTCTTCGGTCCTGCCCTCGAGCAAGCGCCAGAGATTGAAGCGGAAGGCGGCCGGGTGTTCCTTCCAATACGCCATGTAACGTCGAGCAGCGCGTCCCACGCTTTCCTCGGGAGAAGCGTCGGGCGCGATTTCCTGGGCCACGTATTCTAGGAAGTCGGCGGAGATGCGTTCCCCGACAATGTTCCACAGGCCGTCCTTATTGCCGAAGTGGTGGTGCAATAGTCCCTGCGAAACCCCTGCCTGCTCGGCGATGTCGCGCATCGTGGCGCCGTGAAAGCCACGCACCGAGAACACCGTGATGGCGGCTTCGATAATGGCGTTCCGCGCATCCGCGAGGGGATAGATCGGGCGAAGTTCAGGCATCGCAAGCACCTCCAGGCAGTCAATTGAGAACGATTATCACGGACTGATCAGATGATCAACATTGACTGATCAATTAGTCAGCCGTACAAAGACCCGGTCGCCATCGCCAGCCCGCAGAGCCAGCCACCCGCGAAAAACCCCGCTTTCCGGAGGCTGTCCATGCGCTTTCAACTGCTTTCGTCGGTCGTCACTCTCGGTTTCTTGGCCGCTGCACCTCTGGCGGCGCGCGGCCAAGACGCTCCCGCGGCAAGCCAATCCGAGGTCATCGAGCTCGCACCGGTCAAGGTCACCGCGCGGAAGCGCGAAGAAGCGGAGCAGAAAGTGCCGATCAGCATGACGGTGCTTGAGGGAGAAGGCTTGCAGGTCCCGGCGCCTGCCTCGAACAACGCACTCGCGCGCAATGCGCCCAATGTCGGGTTCACCGATGCCGGTGGCCAGTCTTCGAACCTGTTCTCGATCCGTGGCGTCGGCTCCTTCTTTCCGCTCTCCGCCGATGACACGTCAACGGTCATGTATGTCGGCGAGGCGCCGCTTTCGGTCTACGGGCCGCCGCCGAGCCTGCTCGATGTCGAACGGGTCGAGATCCTGCGCGGGCCCCAAGGGACGTTGTTCGGCCGCAACACGCAGGCCGGCGCCATCAACATCGTGCCGAATGCGCCGCGCTTCGACTGGGAACTCGAAGGCACCGGTGAGGGCGGAACATCCGGGTACGGGCTCGGCGAGCTCATTGCCAATGCGCCGCTGGTCGAGGACATCCTGGCGGCGCGGTTGGCGCTTCGCTATTCGACTTTCGACGGCGACATTCGCAACGTCGCCGCGGGCGGCAGAGACGGCGAAGTCACAGTCGGCACGGCCCGCGGCACCTTCCTGCTCGAACCGAATGACGCGACCTCGGCCACACTGGCGGTTTCCTACGATCGGCATATCGACAGCAACCCGCGATTCCTGCTGCGGGACGCCGACGACTTCCCAGTGAGCGAAGTTGATCCGCGCACCAAGGTCGACAGCGACTCCCTCGGTGCGACCCTGCACGTCACGCATGACTTCGGACCGCTGGTCCTGGACTCGGTCACCAGCGCACAGCGCAATCATTCGTTCCAGCGACTGGATCCCACCGACGGTCTGGTCTTCGGCAGCCTCACCGGACTGCCGCCGGACTTCTTCAATGTGTCCGGCGCCGATCTTGCCAAGAATACCTTCGATGAGAGGATCTATCAGCACGAGGTGCGGCTGTCTTCGCCGAAGGACGACGAGATCGCCTGGACCGCCGGCCTGAATTTCTTCCGCTCCGAACTCGATGCCCACCGCGACGGGCGTGCCGTCACGCCGGCCTTTGCCACCACCCGCGGCCTGATGTCCAACGACTTCGTCACGAACTCCTATTCTGCCTTCGGTGAGGCGACGGTGCCGCTGATCGGCCGGCTCGACGGCACGCTCGGCCTGCGTTTCACCCATGAAGACAAGTGGGCCGATTATGATTTCGATGGCGATGGGCAGGCCGGCGTCGTGGCATCCTTCCGACAGCACGGCAAGCTCAGCGACGATTTCGTCACCGGGCGTGTGGCCCTGAGCTACGAGTGGGCGCCCGAGCTTACAACTTACGCGTCGGTCGCGCGCGGCACCGTGACCGCCGGCTTTCCGTCGATCTCCGCCAACACGCCGCTCGGCAAGGAGGAAGACGCCTTCCCCGCCTCCAACAGCTGGACCTATGAGGCCGGATTCAAATCGGCGCTCCTCGACAATCACCTGGTTGTGAATGGAGCGCTCTTCATGAATGACGTGAAGGACGGCCATCTCGTCGTCTTCGACCCGGCCAATGCCGCCTTTAATATCGCGACATTGGATTATCGGACATATGGGGGCGAGTTGGAGTTCACCGCCAAGCCCATGAGAGGCCTCAGCCTCTTCGGCGGCATTGGATATACCCACGCCAATCTCGTGGATGTACCATCGGATTCGGCGACGGGAGCTCGATCCGGCAATCGCGTCCCGAACATCCCGCGTTTCACCGCCAACCTTGGGGCCGAATACCGGGTCCCCGGCGAGGTCGTCGATCTGGGCGGCGATTTCATTGCCCGGATTGCCTGGCAATATGCCGGCGACCGGGCGGTTGATGTCGCTAACAGCTTCGATCTGCACGACTATAGCGTCATCAACGCGCGACTCGGCTGGGAAGGCGCACATTTCTCAATCTACGGCTTCGTCCAGAACGCATTCGACGAGCGTTACGAGACCTGGGGCCAGAACTTCAGCGCGACCACGCAGTCCGTCCGGGTCGGACAGGGCCGTATCATCGGGGCGGGGACGACGATCAGGTTCTGATTCTGAGCAAGGTGTCCTCTACGCGCCCGAGCAGCAAACATTGGGGACGAACATCCGTGTGGCCGGCTCGTGCCGCACACTATGTTACGGATGCAAACTTGGCGGCGGGAAGAATCTGGCGGTCGCCGAGGTATCCGCTTTTGCGGTCATACAAGACCTGGGATCGTACCCCTTGGCGTGGTGTTGGACGTCGCTGATATCGTGCTCTCCGGATAGGTTTAGCCGGTGGGTTAGGCTGGGACAGAGAGCCGTCCGCAGCATCAGAATCAGACGTCAATCTCCCGAAGAGATGACCGGCTCCATCTCGGCAAAATCGACCGCTGCCAGATGGCATCTAATAGCATGACCCTGCTTGACCTCCGCCGCCGCCGGCAGCTCATTTTCGCAGCGATTGTCCGGCACCCGCTGCTTCCAGCGGCACCGGGTGTGAAACGGGCAGCCGGACGGCGGTGACAGCGCTGACGGTATCTCGCCGGAAAGCACGATCTGCCTCTTCTCGATCTTGGGATCGGCGATCGGCACGGCGGAGAGCAGCGCCTCGGTGTAGGGGTGGTAGGGCGGTGCGAAGACGTCCTGTGTCGATCCCTGCTCCACGATATGTCCCAGATACATGACGACGACGCGGTCGGCGAGATAGCGCACGACCGAAAGATCGTGACTGATGAACAGCATCGTGGTGCGCGCCTCGCGCTGCACATCCATCAGCAACTCGGTGACCGCAGCCTGGACCGAGACGTCGAGAGCGGAGACCGGCTCGTCGGCAATCACCAGCTTCGGCCTTCCCGCGAAGGCACGCGCGATACCGATGCGCTGCTTCTGGCCGCCCGAGAGTTGATGCGGCCGGCGTTTCTCGAAAGCGCGTGGAAGGCGGACGAGATCGAGCAGCTCCAGCATGCGGTTGCGCCGGTCGCGGTCATTGGCACCGATGTCGAACTTTTCCAGGGCGCGGATGATCTGGCGACCGATCGTCATCGACGGGTTGAGTGTGTCGAAGGGGTTCTGGAACACCATCTGGATCGCAGCCACGGTTTCGCGTGGCCGCGCTTGAACCAGGGTGGATTCGATCGGCTGGTTGCCCAGGGTAACGGTTCCGCCGCTGGCTGTCTCCAACCCGACCAGAATCTTGGCAAGCGTCGACTTGCCGCAGCCGGATTCGCCGACGATCGCCAGAATCTCCGCCTCGCGCGCGTTGAAGTTGAGGGATTCGTTGGCCTTCACGGTGCGCGTCTCTCCGCCGCCGAAGATCGCATTGGCGGCGCTGGCATAGTACTTGCGCAAACTCACGACCTTCAGGACTGGGTCGCCGATGGCGAAGGGCTCGCGCTGCTCCGCCTTGGCGTGCTCCTCGCCCCAGGGGATTTCGCCCAGCCGCAGGCAGCGACTGGCATGGGCGGGTTCGGCGTCCAACATCGGAACCGGCTGCCCATCGCAGCGGCCGGCAATGAAATAGCCGCAGCGCGGGCCGAAATTGCAGCCCGGCGGCCGCTCGTAGGGCAACGGCAGATGGCCGGGTATGGCTTTCAGCGGCCGCTCGGTCTTGTCGGCGCCGGGCAGCGGTATCGCGCGAAACAAGGCTTCGGTATAGGGATGGCGGGTGCGGGAAAACACGGTGGCGACGGCGCCGGTCTCGACCGCCTCGCCGGAATACATGACGCAGACCTGGTCGCAGGTTTCCAGCACCAGGCCGAGGTTGTGCGAGATGAAGAGCAGCGAGGTCCCGGACGTCTCACGCAGCTCCTTGATGAGGGCGACGATCCCCGCCTCCACCGTCACGTCGAGCGCAGTAGTCGGCTCGTCGAGGATGAGGAGCTTCGGCCGGGACATCAGCGCCATGGCAATGACGACACGCTGCTGCTGTCCGCCGGAAAGCTGGTGTGGATAGGATTGCAGCACGCGTGCAGGATCCGGCAGCTTGACCGCGGCGATCACCTCCAGCGCCCGGGTGCGCGCCGCGTCGGCGCCGAGACCGCCGTGGGTCATCGGCACTTCCATGAGCTGCTTGCCGACGGTCATGGCGGGATTGAGCGAGGCCATCGGCTCCTGGTAGATCATGGCGAGTTCGGACCCGCGCAGCCGGCGCAGGTCCGGCTCGCTCATGGTGGTCAGCTCGCGCCCATCGAAGCGGATCGTGCCACCCGTGATCCTTCCACCGCGGCCGAGATAACGCATGATCGCCAAGGCCACGGTCGATTTCCCACAGCCGGATTCGCCGACCAGGCCGAGAGCCTCGCCGGGCATGATGCGGCAGGAAAAATTGGTGACGGCCGGGATCTCGCCGATGCCGGCGAAGAAGGAGATGCTGAGATTCTCGATCAGGAGGACAGGCGTTTCCATCGGTCAGTCCCTTCCCGCTCTAATCCTTCAGGGCCTGCTCGCGCAGTCCGTCGGCCAGCAGGTTGAGGCCGAGGACCAGCGACATCAGCGCCAGGGCCGGCGGCAGGGCCGGGTGCGGATAGACCGAGAGCAGCTTGCGGCCGTCGTTGATGGTGGTGCCCCAGTCGGGGCTTTCGGGGCTGACGCCCAGGCCGAAGAAGCCGAGCGTGCCCAGCAGGATCGTCGTGTAGCCGATGCGCAGGCAGAAATCGACGATCAGCGGCCCGCGCGCATTGGGCAGGATCTCCCAGAGCATGATGTACCAGGAGGATTCGCCGCGGGTCTGCGCGGCGGCGATATAGTCGCGAGTCCGGATCTCCATGGCGAGCCCGCGCACGATCCGGAACACGACCGGCATGTTCACGAAGACGACCGAGACGAAGATGTTGAGGCGGTTGGGATCCATAGCGAAGACGCCGAGCGGATCCGCGTTGAAGGCGAGCCCGGAATAGACCCAGAGCCCCAGAACGAGGGTGATGCCGAGATAAAGCACCAGCTTGTGCGGATCGGCGCTGAAGCGTGCGCCTATCAGCAAGACGAAAAAAGCAATCGGGAAGAGAAACAGGATCGCGGCGGCGAGGATGGGGATGCCGCTCGCCCGGATCTCCGGCGTCACCAGCAGGTAGAAGAGCAGGATGACCGGAAAGGCCAGGACGAGATTGGCCGCGAAGCTGAACACCGTGTCGAAGCGGCCACCGAAATAACCCGCCGGAAGGCCCAGCATGAAGCCCGCCATATAGGCGAAGAGCGTCGCCGCCGGCGCGATCGCCAGCACGGTGCGACTGCCCATCACCATGCGGCTGAAGACGTCGCGCGCGAGGTTGTCGCCGCCAAGGAGATAGAACGCGCCCGGCCGGTCGGGGATCGCAGTGCCGGGCAGCGCATTCTTCATGCCGGACACCTGGTCCAGCGGATTTGACGTGATGATCAGATCGGCAAAAAACGCGGCCAGCACCCAGAACAGCACCAGGCCGAGACCGATCTGCCCAACCCGGTTCTCCATCAGCTTGCCGTAAGGACCGAGTCGGCGCCGGAACAGAATCGACGGCACGAAGATCGCCGCGAGGCCGATCCAGACCGGAAGGAAGCGGAGGACTATCTGGCCGACAATCTCCAGAGGCGACATCACGCCACCCGCATGCGCGGATTGAGATAGACATAGCCGATGTCGGAGATGAGCTGGGTGAGCAGCACGATGACGACGGCGACCAGCGAGCAGGACAGCAGCAGCTCGATGTCGTTGTTGTCGGCGGCGCGGACCAGGGTCCAGCCGAAGCCCTTGTAGCCGAACAGCGATTCGACGATGACCACGCCGGTCAGCAGCCACGGGAATTGCAGCATGATGACGGTAAACGGCGCAATCAGGGCGTTGCGCAGGGCGTGCCGCACCACCACGGTCCCAAAGCTCAGGCCCTTGAGATGCGCCGTGCGGATGAATTGCGCGGTCATCACCTCGGCCATGGAAGCCCGGGTCATACGGGCGATGTAACCCATGCCGTAGAGCGCCATGGTGAGGACCGGCAAAGTGAAGTTCTCGAAAGTCATATGCTCCATCGCCGACGCAGCGGAGCCCTTGAACCACTGCAGCCCGACCGCCGAGCTGGCGAGCACCGAGATGAACACCACGCCGGAGACATATTCCGGCGTCGCCGTGGTGGCGATGGAGAAGATCGAGAGTCCCCGGTCGAGCCGGGAACCTTCGCGCATGCCGGCGAGGACACCAATGATCAGCGCGGTGGGTACCATGACGATCATGACCCAGAGCATCAACCAGCCGGTGAGCGCGAGGCGCTCGGCGATGATGGCCTTGACCGGCGCCTTAAAGACGGTGGAATAACCGAGGTTGCCCTGCAGCACGCCGCAGAAACGCGGCGCATCCTCCGGCGCGATATCTGGATTCAGGCAGCGTCCGATCGGCTTGCCATTCTCGTCGCTGCCGGTCCAGCCGGGCATGACGCCGAGCCACTCGCCGTATCGTACGAGCACCGGCTGCTCATAACCGTAGCGCGTCAGCCAGCGGGCGACCTCCTCGTCGCTCATCCGGGTGTTGACCAAGGTCTTCGCCATCTTCTCCAGGTTCGGCTGGAGGTTGGTCAAGGCAAATACGATGAAGGTCAGGCAGAACGCGGTCAGCAGCATCAATCCGACACGCTTCAGCAGGAACCATCCCATCGGCAGGCCTCCAATGGAAAGCACGAGACGCCCCGGGTTTGCGGCGTCTCGCCTTGCTGCAGGCGGATCAGCTTTCGCTTTCGATCCAGGCCTGGTCCAGATGCTGCTCCAGTGCCTGATGCTGATCGCATCCCATGACGCCCTTCCGATACGTGCGATAGACCGAGCGCCAGTAAGGCTGGATGATGATCCCGGACTCCCGGAGCATCGTCTCTATCTCCTTCATGGTCTCCCGGCGCTTGTCGGGATCGGGCTGGGCCAGGGCCTTGTCCAGGAGCGCATCGAACTTCGGATCGGAATAGGCCGTCTCGTTCCAGGAGGCGCCCGACTTGTAAGCCAGCGCGACGACCTGGATGCCGAGCGGGCGACCGAGCCATTCCGTGCAGGAGAAAGGATACTTGTTCCAGTCGTTCCAGAAGGTGGCGGCCGGAATGATCTTGCGATCTACTTTGAGCCCGGCATCGCGCATCTGGCCGGCGATCGCGTCGGCCGTCGCTTTTTGCCAGTCGTCGTCCAGTGAGATCAGTTCATAGACATGGGTCTCCTGGCCGGCGTCCTTCAGCAGCGCCTTCGCCTTGGCCGGATCGTGCTGCTGTGGACCGATGTCGGCGAACTCGGCGTGCATCGGGCCGACATGGTGATTATCGGCGACCTTGCCCTTGCCGTTGAGGCCAAGCTCCAGCACCACCTTGTTATCAACGGCATGGAGGGCGGCCTGCCGCACCTTCACGTCGTCATAGGGCTTGTTGCCGACATTGAAGCGGGCAACGATGGTGGAACCGGTCGCGATCTCGGAATTGGTCAGGCCGAGGGCTTCGGTCTGCTTCAGGGAATCGGCCGCGGTCTCATGATCGGTGTCGATGTCGCCGGATTCGAAGGCGGCGATCATCGAGGTGAGGTCGGCGCTGTAATCGGTCCATTTGACGCCGTCGAGCCAGAACTCGCCCTTCCACCACGGCTTGTCCTTGCGCTTCACCTCGGCGCTGACCTGGGGTTGCCAGGAGACCAGCTCGCAAGCGCCGGTGGTGATGGCGAAGGCCTTCATCGGGTCGGTTTCGCCGTCATAGGAGCGGTGCATGATCACCGCCGGATAGTCCGCCATGCCGGGGATCAGCGAGATGTCCGGCTTCGGCAGGTTGAGTTTCACGGTGAAGTCATCGACCTTCTCGATGGCACCCGGCACCGCCTTCTTGGTGCCGGAATCGACCAGCGCGCCCATGCGGCTGGCGACCGAGTTCGCATCGACGCTGGCATCGCACCAGCGATTGAGGTTGTGGATCACATCCTCGGCATTGAAGGTGTCGCCGTTCGACCAGGTGATGCCCTTTCGGATGTGCATGGTGAGCGTCTTGGCATCATCACTCATCTCCCAGGCTTCCAGCAGCCAGGGTTCGAAGCTGAAATCTCGCTTCCACCGCACCAGGTATTCGTTGCATTGCCGCGCGATGTTCGACATTTCGACGCCGTCGAAGGTGCGCGGATCGCGGAACGCCTTCACATTCATGGCGACGCGCAGAACGCCGCCCTTCTTGGGCTCCGCCGCGCGGGCTGGCCGGGCCGCGATGCCGCCGAGTGCGAGAGCGCCCGCCGTGGTCACGCCGAGTGCGGCCATGGTGGCCAGGAACTCGCGGCGGCCGATCCGGCCGCGCTTGAAGCTCTCCGCGGCAGGTTCGGCCATCGGGTGCAGGTGCCGGCCGGTGAGCATGAGCTTGGTCATGAAAGCCTCCTCTGTCTTCGTCGTTTCTTGATCAGTACGGCCAGTCGCGCCGGCCGAGCGCCGCCAGGGCGGCCACGATCCGGTCGCAAGCGGATTGGGCGCGCGTCGACGATTTCCGCGCACGCATGAAGCTGTGGACGAGGCCTATCGCTTCATCCCAATGGGCCTTGCCTCCGGCAGCGCGGATGCGATCGCGATAGGCCTCCCCGTCGGAAGACAGCGGATCGCATTCTGCGGTGACGATGACGGTCGGCGGCAGGCCGGAGAAATCGGTGTCGTCCAGCGGCGCCGCGGTCGGATCGTTGCTCGGCGGCACATCGCCGAACCGGTGGCGCCGGTAGTCGTCCATAGCGCAAGCGGCCAGCATCGGCGCTTCCGCGTGCTCGCGGTAGGAACGACCCTCGTTGCGTCCGGCCAGGCTCGGATAGATCAAGACCTGGCCGATCGTTGCGCGGACATGATGTCGCCTTGCATGTGCAACGGCGGCGGCCAGATTGCCGCCGGCGCTCTCGCCGCAGAGCAGCAACGGCCGGTCGAGGGTCTGCGCCGCCCAGTCGAACAGCGCGCAGGCATCCTCGAACTGCGCCGGGTGACGGTGTTCCGGGGCGAGCCGGTAATCGACCGAGATGACCTCGTAACCGGTGCCGTCGCAGAGCGCGGCGCAGACGTCGTCATGGCTGTCGAGACCGCCGAGCACGAAGCCGCCGCCGTGATAGTAGAGGATCGTCGCCTCTGGCTGATGACCTGCCAAGCTGTACCGGCGAATGCACAGGCTGCGATCTTGCAGGTCGATTGCGCCATCCGTGGAACCGACCCCCGCCGGTGTGCCGCAGTGGAAGGCCTGGCACATGGTGCTGTAGATCGCGCGCTGACGCTCGAGTGGCAGGGTCAGTGTCTCCGGCGGATACCAGGCGCTGCTGCGCGCCACGAAGGCGCGGATCTCCGGATCGAGACGCTTATCATAGGCGCCGAGGCTCCCCGCCTCAGAGCGACTGGTAGAGCTTTTCGGCATCGTCGTAACCGAACAGGATCGGCACCGGCCGCTCCGCGACCCAGACCTCGGCCTCCGCGCCATCGATCAGGCGCAAGGTCGCGGCCGTGTCGGCGACGGCGCCGCCGGCGAGGCGGTTCGCGAGATTGATCACGCCGGTCTGGTGCATCGCCATGGTGCCGCTGCCACAGGCATCCTTGACCAGCAGCACGCGGATGCCTTCGGCGATCGCGTCGCGCACCGTCGCCGCCACACAGGCCTCGGTCCAGACGCCGCAGACGATGATCCGCTCGGTGTCGGCGCGGCGGAGCAGCGGTGCGAGATCGCCCTCGCAGAAGGCGCTGGCTTCGTTCTTCCAGATGACGGTCTCGCCGGGTTTGGGCGCGACCTCGCCGCAGATCGCCGTGCGCGGGGAGTCTTTGTCGCTGAAGGCCGGGCCACCATTGGCGGAGACGTATTCCAGCGGTCGCTTCGGCACGGCGGTGAAGTCCCGGCGATAGGCGCTGTGGGCGATCAGCAGGCCGTTGTTCCGACAGGCCTCCAGAATCCGCCGGGCGTTGCCGAGCACCGCCTCGAAACCCTCGACCGCATAGAGCGGGTGGTCGCGCTGCTCCTCCTGAAGATCGACCAGGACCAGGGCCGTGCGCCTGGGATCGAGGGTCAGGCGCTGCCGCATCAGATCTCCCGCTCCAGCAACTCATCCTCGAACGGGAAGACCGAGAGGACCTCCGACCCGTTCTCGGTGACCAGGACCTCCTCCTCCAGTTTCACGCCCTGGATGCCGTTCTTCTCGCCGATATAACTCTCGACGCTGACCACCATACCGGGCTGCAGGGTGCCTTCTCGGCCGTATGTCGCAAAATCCATGGCATGGGCGATGAACGGCGTCTCGCCGTGCATGCCGGTTCCATGCATCACCGAGGTGTAGCGCTGCTCGACGAAGCGCGGCGGAATGGCCCAGGCCCGGTCCGCGACCTCGCGGAAGGTGAGACCGGGCTTGATGATGCCGACATTGTGGTGAATCTGGTCGAAGGCCATCTTGTAGAGCGATTTCTGCTCGCCCTTCGGTCGGCCGGGACCACAGCGGAAGGTGCGGGAGAAGTCCGAGAAATAGCCGTAGCAGCCGATCGTGTCGGTATCGAGCGCCACCAGCTCGCCCGGGCGCAGCTTGCGGCCGCTCGCCTCGTTGAACCAGGGATTGGTGCGCTGGCCGGAGGTCAGCAGGCGGGTCTCGACGAACTCGCCACCCTGGCGGATCACCTCGTCGTACATGGTCGCGAAGAGGTCGATCTCGGTGACGCCCGGTTTGATCGCCTCCCGGACCCGCGCCACCGCCGCCTCGGAGCCGGTCAAGCTGACCTGGAGGCACTGCACCTCTTCCGGCGTCTTGATGGCGCGGACGGCCAGGATCTCGCCCTGGCTATCGACCACCGCGAGCCCACGCTTCTCCAGTGCCACGGCCTGGATGTGGCTGCAGCGATCCATTCCGATCTTCTTCGAGCCGCCGCCGAACTCTTTCATCAGGTCGGCAACCTCGTCGGCAAACGGACCGACGGTCTCGTTGTCCTTGCCGGAAACCGAGGACCAGACGAGCTTGCTCGGCCGCACCTCGCTCACCGTTTCGACCACGGTGCTGACATGGTAGCTCTGCGGGTAGTCGAAGAGCACGATCGGCCCGGAGGCCGGAATGAAGAAGTAGCGTGTCGAGTTGCGCAGGAAATAGCCGAACATGTTGCGCGTGCCGGTGGCGTAGCGCTGGTTATAGGGATCGAACAGCAGGATGCCGCCGTAGCCGGTCCGGTTCATCCAGTCGCGGAGCCGCGTCAGGCGTCCGTCACGCAACTTCTTGGTATCGACGGCGGAGGGTTCGGTGTCCGAGATCCACATCGCGTTCGAAGCGTCGCGGACCACCGGGTGGCGCATGGTCCCAGTGAAGTCGGTCTGCTCGAGGCGCGCGGTTTCAGTGGTGAGAATCTTCATGACAGACAGGCCCTCTGGATCTCAGGAGAGCATGCGACAAGCGATCTGCAATGCATATGCCGATTTTCAAGGATTCTGTGCCGTTCTAGCGGCGCAGCTGTGCCGGCGTTTTTCGGTGCACCCGGCGGAAGGCGCGCACGAAGGCGGAATAGTCGGTGTAGCCGCAAGCGAGACCCACTTCGTGGATCGGCAGGCTGGAATGAATGAGCAGATCGCTCGCCCGCTCCATCCGCATCTGCCGGAAATAGTCGCCGGGGCTGAGCTTCAGGTCGGCCCGAAACGCGCGGTCGAGCTTCCAGACGGAAATGCCGAGGCGTTTGGCGATCCGCGCGATGGTCTCGCCGCGCTCCATCCGCTCTTCCATACGCGCGACGGCGGCGAGGACCAGATCGTTGCGGATGCCGGTGCGCAGGCGCAGCTGCAGCTTCTCGCGGTCGGCCGTGGCGCGGATGCGGTCATGGACGAACCATTCGGCGACCTTCTGTGCCATGGTCTCGCCGTGATGCTGCTGGATGATGTCGAGCATCATGTCGAAGGCGCCGACACCGCCAGCCGAGGTGAAGCGCGTCCGGTCGATGACATAGACCGAGCGCTTGAGCTCGATCTGCGGAAAGGCCTCGACGAAAGCCGGCTGGCTGCGCCAATGCAAGGTGCAGGCATGGCCGTCGAGCAGGCCGTGCCGCGCCAGATAGAAGGCGCCGTCGGCGACCGAGCCGAGATGGGCGCCGCGGCGCAGGTTCTTGCGGATCCATTTGATCGGCTGCTTTGCGGTGAGCTGATCGGCGTTGCCGCCGGAGCATACCACGATGTAGTCTGCGGTCGGATCGTCCTGCACCGTGGAATCCGGCTTGAACGTGATGCCGTTCGATGCTGTTAGGGATCGGCCATCAATACCCACCGTGATCCAGGCATATTGTGGATCAGCACAGAGCGCATTTGCTGCGCGCAACGGTTCGACAACGGCGCTGAAAGCCATCATCGGAAAGCCCGGAAAGAGGAGCACCGCGACGCGCCGGGTCCCGATCCCAATCTTCGAGCCACTGGCTAGGGATTCCATGCGCCGAAGTTAGCACTCCCGTCCGGAATTCGGCCAGACGCGACGTTTCGGATTGAGATGCGGTCCTTATGGGCGCCGATCGGAGACCCGGAGTTCCGCATGCTTCAATAGCGATTGCAATGCATTGGACCAATTCCGCCCGAGACCCCACATCGGCGCCGCGTGGGTCAAGCGCTCCAACGATGGCGGCGACTACCTGGGCCCTGGCTCGACGATCAGAGCTTTGCCGCTGCGATCTTCGCCAACGTCTGCGACGATGAGGACGGCGAAGGCTACTCGCTGATCTGAGCAGGCGTGTCTACAAAGATTCCCGTTCCACGAACTCGGCGAACGCGCGGGCTTTGGCGCTTGCGAGCCGTCCCGTCGGAAAGACCGCCCAGAGATCGACGGGGGGAAGCTCCCAGTCCTCCAGCACACGAATGACGGCACCGCTTTCTAATTCAGGCGCAAACATCCAGTCGGAATTCACCGTCAGCCCTATGTCGGCAAGTACCGCCGCACGGATGCCTTCGGCCGCACTGACCCGGACGCGACCTCGGATCGCGACCGACGCCTCGGTGCCGTCCTTGCGGAACATCCAGCTGTTTTCGAGCTGGCTGTAGACGATCGCCTCATGCGCCGCGAGCTCGGCGGGCAGGGATGGGGTTCCGGCCCGTTCGAGATAGGCGGGCGTTGCCAAGACGGACCGGCGCCCGCGCGCCAGCCGCCTCGCCACGGCCGACGAATCCGAGAGCTGGCCCATGCGGAGCGCGACGTCTATGCCTTCCGACACGAGATCGATGACACGGTCGTCGAGGACGATGTCGATGCCTAGTTCCGGATGCTGGGCCAGGAAACTCGGCAGCCGCGGGATGACCAGCAGCCTGGCGAATGTGGTCGGGGCCGATATCCGCAACCGGCCGCCCAACCCGGCACCGGCCCCCCGTGCCTCCAGTTCTGCCTCGTCGGCCTCTTGGATCGTCGTCTTGGCGCGCTCATAGAAGCGGAGTCCGGCATCGGTGGGCGTCAGGCCATGGGTGGAGCGAACCAGTAGCCGCACCTGCAAGCGATCTTCCAACTGCGCGATCGTCTTCGAGATCGCTGGTTGTCCGACACCGATATGGCGGGCCGCTCCTGAAAAGGAGCCCGTCTCCACCACCCGCACGAACGCCATCATCGCCTGCAGTCTGTCCACGCGATTATTCCCCAAAGGAATAAGCAATATCCCGTCATGGCTTCTGCCGCAATGCCTTCGGAATGGTCTTAACTCACTCCAACAAGCGGCTCCATCCCCGGAGATAAAGATGATTGAACTGCATGCCTTTGCCACACCCAACAGCGTCAAGGTTGTGATCGCGCTGGAAGAGCTGCGCTTCGCCTACGAGTTGAGCCCTGTCAACGTTCGCAAGGGTGAGCAGAAGCAAGAAACCTTCGTCGACCTCAACCCGAACGGCAAGGTGCCGGTGCTGGTCGATGACTTGGACGGCGAGCGGTTCGTGCTCACGGAAAGCGCCGCCATCCTCGTCTATCTAGCGGAGAAGAGCGGCAAGCTTCTGCCAAAGAGCGGTACCGCGCGTGCCCGCGTCTTTGAGCAGCTGTTCTTCCATGCGTCGGCTTTGAGTCCCGCCTTTGGCAATGCCGGCTTCTTCAAACGCTCGTCGCCGCAGCCGCAGGCGATCGCCGAGGCCCGCTTTATCAGCGAGGCCGAACGCATCCTCTGTCTTCTCGATGCGAAGCTAACCGATCAGGCCTTCGCCGCGGGTGACGACTTCACAATCGCCGACATTGCCCACTTCGGGTGGCTGTGGCGTCGCCAGTTTCCCGGCCTGACGCTGGACGAGACGCCGACTCTTTCCCGCTGGTACGACGACGTCGCTGCACGCCCGGCCGTCCAACGTGCCATCGCCCGCGTCGAGGCCCTCGTGCCCGCCGCCTGATCGTTCCCGCATCATACAAATCAAGACCACAGGAGAACCACCATGTCCAATTTCAACAACTATAAGGATTCCTTCCCCAATGCCCGCATGACCCGCTCGAAAAGCGGCGTCCTGGAGGTCGCGCTGCACACCGACGGTGGCAAGCTGAAGTTCAACGGCCATACCCATGAGCAGTTCGTCGATCTCTTCCACCAGATCGGTTCCGACACCGACAACCGCGTCGTCATCCTGACCGGCTCAGGCGACGCCTTCATGGATGCAATCAGCCCCGAGGGCTTCGATTTCTTCTCGCCGCGCGGTTACGACAAGATCTACCGCGAAGGCAAGAAAGTCCTGATGAACATCCTCGACATCGAGGTGCCCCTGATAGCCGCTCTGAACGGCCCGGTCCTCTTGCATTCGGAATATGCCCTGCTCGCCGACATCGTGCTGGCGACACCGGAAACCGTTTTCCAGGACAAGCCGCATTTCGACTTCGGCATCGTGCCCGGCGATGGCGTCAACCTGCTCTGGCCAGAAGTGATTGGCAGCATTCGCGGCCGCTATTTCATCCTGACCCGGCAGGTGCTCGACGCGCGGACCGCCAAGGAATGGGGCGCGGTGAACGAGATCGTGCCAGCCGACAAGCTGCTATCCCGCGCCCATGAGATCGCCGAGGGGATCGCCGCGCTTCCGCCGCTCACCAGCCGCTATACCCGCATCGCCCTGACCCAGAAGCTGCGCCGGATCGTCGACGAAGGCGCCGGTTACGGCCTCGCGCTGGAAGGCATTAGCGCCGCCGAAGTCGCCCGCTCGATGACAGCCAACGGCTGATCACCTCCGCATTCTCATCGAGGATTCACGCTCACAGGAGAATGACCATGTCCCTGCAATCCAAGCTTGACGCTTTCAAAGCCAATTTCGAAGCCGGCAAGCCGCCCTATAACGTGCCCTACTCGGTGATCGAGACGATGCACCGCGCCACGGCCGAACTGATTGCCTCTGGCGCTGCGCAGAAGGCGCTCAAGGCGGGCGACCGCCTGCCGGTCTTCGCGCTCTCCGACTCCGATGGCAACACGGTTTCGTCCGCCGACCTCCTTGCGCATGGCCCGCTGGTCATCAGCTTCTATCGCGGCGTTTGGTGTCCCTACTGCAACATGGAACTCCAGGCCCTCCAAGAAGCCCTGCCGCAGTTCGAGGAACTGGGCGCGAAGCTCGTGGCGATCTCGCCGCAGAACCCGGTCAACAGCCGCAGATCGCTCCGGGAGAACAACCTGTCTTTCCCGATCCTGTCGGACGCGCACAACGATGTAGCCGCCGCCTTCGGCCTGCGCTTCGAGATGCCCGACTATCTCGTCGAGCTCTACAAGTCGCTGAAAAACGATCTGCCGGCCTTCAATGGCGATCCGAGCTGGACCTTGCCGATGCCCGCCCGCTTCGTAGTCGGCCAGGGCGAAAGCATCCTCTACGCCGAGGTTAATCCGGACTATACCCGCCGTCCCGAGCCCGAAGACATGCTGCCGGCGCTGCGCCGCGCCGCTAGCCTCGCCGCCTGATCGAATCCCCTGCTCCGTCGGAGTGGGGCCAAGGGATATTGCCGTGAAGAAAAGATTCTTGATCACCGGCGCCAGCAAAGGCATCGGCTTTGCCCTGGCCAATCGCCTCGAAAGCCAGGGGCATGGTGTCATCGGCATAGCGCGCAATCGCGTCGATGGCTTTCCCGGAAAGCTTCACCTGCTCGACCTGGCCGAGGCGAGTTCCGGCGAGAAGCTTGCCGAAATCGTCGAAAGGAGCGCGGTCGATGGCGTGGTCAACAACGTCGGACTGGTGCGAGCCGAGCCGCTGGGGGCGATCGCGACCGCCACCCTGGAAGAGGTCATGCGGGTCAACCTGCACCCCGCGCTCATTGCGACGCAGGCCGCCGTGCCAGGCATGAAGTCTCGCGGCTGGGGCAGAATCGTCAACATCTCAAGTCTCACGGTGCTCGGCAGCGTCGAACGCACCAGCTATGCCGCCGCCAAGGCCGCTCTCGTCAGCTTTGCAAGAAGCTGGGCGCTCGAACTCGCCTCCTCGGGCATCACCGTCAATGCCGTCTCGCCGGGGCCGACGGAGACCGCGTTGTTCCGGCAGAACAATCCCGTCGGCAGCGACGGAGAGGCTCGCTATCTTTCCGGCGTGCCGATGCGTCGTTTCGGCAGGCCGGAGGAGATCGCCGCGACGGTTGCATTCCTGTTATCGGAGGACGCCGCATTCATCACCGGCCAGACTTTGCACGTCGATGGCGGAGCTTCGATTGGCAAGACCGCCCTGTGAAGCTGCCCTTAGACAGCTACATGTGGCTCCTTCGATTTTGGGGAGATGTCTGTCTCGGCGGGCATCTGTTCGATAGATGTCCACGAGGGGCAGCCACGTTCTCCCCAAATACACTTACGACGGTCTGCTACTCGCGGCCCCCAATCGGGGTCTGCTCAATGTGAGATGACCTCGGCGATCTGTCTGACGATGCTGTTCGCATCTGCCTTCGGGCGATGACAGCCGAGAATCTAAGCGTATGCAGGTTCCGACCTAAGAGGAGAGCTTCACCCTACGCGCGACTGGCAGTTTGCGCCAACAGCGGCCCGTCCGATCTGGCCTGCTGTGCAGTCCGGCTGATGGCTGCTACATTGACCAACGTCAGTCGCAGATGAATGACGCGTCAGTCGAGCCAGACTAAGGCGCCGATGGCGACCCCACGGGCTTGAATCGACGGCCAAAGAGCCAAGAAAGTTGAATCAACCTGGGTGGGAGAATGCAAGGAGCTGTATCTTGCTCGGAATTCGCTGCCAGGACAATGCGGATCTTGGGATTGAGATGGGGAACACGGTTGCAAGGAAGGTCATGGCAGAGGCATTCCTGCATCGAGCATAGTGAACGATCCAACAGCGTTAGCATCATCCAGCTTCGAGGCAATCTGCGCTGACTTCCTATCTTGCCAACCATTGCAGCAAGGCCAACGTCAACAGGTCCGGAGCGTCCTGCTGGATGAAATGCCCGATGCCGGGCCATGCACGGATGATCAGCTCCGCGTCGACCCAGCCCCACAGATCATTAAGCCCGGCTGGCAGGGCATAAGGGTCTTCGAGACCGTGAATGACCAGTGTCGGAACCTTGATGGGTCGTGGAACATCGGTGCGCACGGCGTAGGGCAGTGCGGGAAAACAGGTGCGATAATAATTGAGCATGGCCTTGGGATTGGAGCGCGCCATTGCTTCGTCGTGGCGCTCCCTAAAGCCGGCATCCCGGATCCAAGCCGACAGCCGCCCAAAATCGAGGCGCCGTTGGGCATCAGGGTGCTGGAACATCCTGACATAGGCGCTGGCTCGTTGCTGTTCGGGATTGAGTGCCAGTTCACGCGCGATCGCCCAGGGGTGCGGCATGTTAACGATGCCGAGCCGCGAAATCCGGTCAGCCGCGTCCATTGCAGCGTGCCAAGCGACGAATCCACCCCAATCATGCCCGACGACGATGGCGTCCTCTTCACCGCAATCTTCGATCACGCTGACGACATCGGCGACGAGCGCCGCCGGCATGTAGGCATTGAGATCTTCCGGCTGGTCGCTCAGGTTGTAGCCGCGCAGGTCGGGCGCGACGCAGCGATGTGTGGTCGAAAGCGCATCCATCTGCTGCCACCAGGTCAGCCAGTGATCGGGAAAGCCGTGCAAGAACACGATCAGCGGACCAGCCCCGATACTGGCGTAGTGGAGGCGGATATCGCCGTTTCGCGCGTAGCGGTGCTCGACCCGTGTCTCGAAGGCGACAAGACCGGCTTCGCTATCCGTGACCTGCATGACTATGGCTCCTCCTGCATGGCTTGGACCGCCGCTGGACGGATGAAACAGGTCGAAGTACCGGTCGCCAGCAACCGCCCCATTGAGTCCGCAATGCGCCCCACGGCCGTAGCGATACTCTTCCCCCGGCTTTGGACTTCGGCTATGCAGCGAACCTGGGCGGCGTTGGACAGAACGGGCCGAACGAATTTTATCTCAGTGCCGAGCGAGGCGTAGGTGGAGCCAGGACCGAGCGTGGTGTGCACGGCACAGCCGAGAGCGGAATCAAGTAGCGTCATCGCCCAGCCACCGTGAACAATTCCCATTGGATTGAGGTAACGCTGATCCGGATTGCCAAGGAAGACGACAAAGCCCTCCTTCACTTCGTGAATCCACTGCTGCATGATGCCCGCCATAGGAGGTGCCGGTAGATCTTGCGCCACGATGGCGCGCAGTAGATCCAGTCCGCTCATCGCAGCAGCCTCTCGGGAATCGACAAGGCCAAGGACGAGATTCGGTATCGGTATGGAGAGTGGTTTCGCCAAGAGATCGCTCATGAAGCTGCTTTCGCCGCGGCTGCGGGCATTCCGACACAGCCAATACCGTGAGCTTGGGCCAGAAAGCCGAGAAAGGCAGCGCAGAGTTCTGGATACTGATGGTGGGGGGCGTGGCCGGTACTTGGCAGGGTGAGCAGGTGGAGTGTGGGAAGCTTGCCGGACAGGGCGTGCCAGTTCTCGACCGGCAAAGCGATGTCGTGGTCGCCACCGATGTGGCTCACCGGTATGTTGGTCGCCTTCAGCGCATGAAGCACCGCTTCGGCGGGAAACACAGGGTTTCTGGGGCGATCGCCAAGTTGTGCTGCGGCCCAGTCGACGGGCACGTCAGGGCTTCGGTCTCCACTCCGCGCTGCGAAGCGTGCCTCGGAACGTTTGGCGGCCTCTCGACTCGCTGGCGAGGCGGGCTCGAAGAATATCGTCACGACATCCTCGAAATCGTTGTCACGCTTTGCGAGCTCGAAGAAGAGCTGTTCTCCGGGCCGCGCCAGTGGACCCGGCGGCACAGTGGCGATGAGCGCCAAGTGCCTGACACGCGCCGGCGCGGTGGCAAGAACGATCTGCGCAGCGATGCCGCCGATCGACCAACCGCCGATGACCGCCTTCTCGATGCCCAAGGCGTCGAGGAGGCCGATCGCATCACGGGCTAGGCTGCGAGGGTCGTAGGAGCTTTCGCCCGTCGATTGGCCAAGACCGCTGTAATCGAAAACAATCACCCGGAAGCCATTCGCGGCCAAACTGTCCAGAAAGGCAGGATCCCAGGAATCCATCGTGCCGCGAAATCGGACGCAGAGGAGGATGGGAACGCCTTCGCCAATACTCCGAAAGGCAAGCTTGCGATCCTGCAAGATCACAAACTGAGTCGGTTCGGCGGCTCCAGCGGACTGGACCAATGTCGTCATCGTCACGTTCTCCCTACTCGATTCGTTTCGCTCGGGCTTGACCGACGGCAGATGGGCGTTGGTCGGTGCAATCGGCCAAGCGGCCAGATCAACTCATTGCTTCGACGGCAATTGCCGTGGCTTCGCCCCCGCCAATGCACAGGCAGCCGATCCCGTACCTCAGGCCACGTGCCTTGAGCGCGTGGATGAGCGTGACGAGGATCCGTGCGCCGGTCGCCCCGATCGGATGCCCCAGCGCGCATGCGCCGCCATTGACGTTCATCTTGTCGCGCGGAATGCCGATCTCCTTGGCCGTCGCCATGGCGACGACCGCAAAGGCCTCGTTGACTTCGAATAGATCGACTTCTGCAACGCGCAAACCGATCTTATCGAGCAGTTTGCGGATCGCCGGTATCGGTGCCGTGGTGAACCACGCGGGGTCTTGGGAGTGGGTGGCATGGCCGAGAATGCGCGCCAGAACCGGCATGCCGGCCTTCTCTGCCGTACTCTCGGCGGCCAGGACAAGGGCGGCCGCTCCATCGGCATTGGCCGAGGAACTGGCCGCGGTGATCGTGCCACCTTCGCGGAAGGCACTGCGCAAGGACGGAATCTTCTTTGCATCGATCTGCAGGGGGCGTTCGTCGCGCGTGACGGTCACCGTTCCCTTAACTGTTCTGGCCACGACCGGCGTGCATTCGGCATCAAAGGCACCCTTTGTGACGGCAAGTTGCGCGCGCGTCAGCGTTTCGATCGCGTAAGAGTCCTGGTCGTTGCGGCTGAAGAGGTAGCGCTCAGCTGTCGCCTCGCCGAAGGCGCCCATAGGGCGTGCATGCGCGTAGGCGTCCTCCAGTCCGTCTCTCATCATGTGGTCGATGATCTCAGCGCTGCCCGCCTTTCGCCCCCTCCGCATTTCCGAGAGCAGGAAGGGCGCATTCGACATGGACTCCATTCCGCCTGCCAGTACAACTTCGGCACTCCTCGAACGGATCAAGTCATGTCCGAGCATGACCGCCCTCATCCCCGATCCACAGACCTTGTTCACCGTTGTCGCCGCCACTGAGTCCGGCAAGCCTGCCAACCGCGCGGCCTGCCGTGCCGGCGCCTGGCCGAGTCCCGCCGGCAGGACGCATCCCATCAGCACCTCCGTAATCCGGCCGGCGTCGCAACCGGCGTCGGATTGCGCTGCCCGGATAGCCGCAGCACCGAGTTCGGTAGCGGCAACACCGAACAGCTCCCCCATGAACGCCCCCATCGGAGTGCGACGAGCAGCGGCGATGACGACGGGTTCAGAATCACTTGGCGACATCAAGAGCATCCTTCCGACTTCGATTTAGATTACGATCATACGCCGCATTGTCAACATATGGATTACGTCTATAATCCATTCCGCATCAAACGACGGTGGTGACCATGAGAAGCAACCGAGAAGACGCCCAACGTAACCGGATGCGGGTCGTTCGGGCGGCGAGCCAGTTGTTCCGTCAGCACGGCTACGACGGAGTCGGTATCGCCACTCTGATGAAGGAAACGGGCCTCACCAATGGCGCCTTCTACAAACAGTTCGACAGCAAGGACGAGTTGATTGCCGAAGCGACTCTGCATGCTTTGTCCGAGAACTCCGCCAGCTGGGAAGCGGTATTGGAGAAGGCAGACGGCGATCCGCTGACGGCGATCACTCGGTGGTATCTCGCCGAGGCACATTTGGGACATCGCTCCGAGGGCTGCACATACGCTGCTTTGGCCGCTGAGGCGCCGCGGCATGAACAACCGGTTCGCGAGGCTTTCACCGTGGGCGTCCGCAGGACACTTGACATCATTGCTGAGGCAATGGAGAGCGGCGACCGCGCCGGCGCACAGCCAGCGACAATTCGCTACCTCTGCCAGCTCGTCGGCGCACTGATTTTGGCTCGTGCGGTGAGCGATACGGTACTGGCAAAGGCCATTCTCGCGGCCGGCCGCAGTTCGAGTTGATCATCAGCCCGCGGAGCGGCACGGCGCCGCGCATGTTCGGCCAATTTTTGAGGCAACGACGATCATCAAAAATCGAAAACGGCGGCAGGATAGCGATTGGATCGCTGCGCCCGGGCGAACGCGCCGGCAATCTTGCTCTCCGTATGGTGCCGTGAGACGACGAACGACGCCCAGATTGCCGCTGGTATCCAGCCAATCAACGTCAACTGCAGAAACAAGCAGAACAAGCCCGCGCCCAGCCGGCCGATCGCAACGAATGAAACAAAAGGAAGGGAAAGGGTGAAGATCCGATTCATCGTTTGAAGCCTCGTCGCCAGAATGCTGTGCCGATTCGCAGGACCGAGGTGTGTAACCTGACGCCGCATGCAATGCACTGTTAGACCACCACGGATTGGTCTGTCAGCGCGGTCGTCCGAGCGTAACCCGCAAGACGCCGGCGAACGAACGGGCGGCCCGGGCGCGCTCGATCAGCCGCAGCCATCCGCTGAAAGCGATCGCGAAAGGATTGTAACCCGCCAGTGTGTCCACGGTGCCGTACCGCAACGTTTCGCCGTGCGGAGCCTCCGCGAAAGTGCCGAAGAGCCGATCGAAGACGATCAGCACTCCGCCGAAATTTCGATCCCGGCAACTTTCATTCACCGCGTGGTGTACCCGATGGTGCGCGGGCGTATTGAACACCCATTCCAGCGGTCCTAAGCGCCCCACCACGCAGGTGTGGAGAAAGATCTGATAGGTAAGATTGGCGCTGAGCATTCCTGCTACGGCCGCGGGTGGAAAACCAATCAGAATCGGCACAAGAAAGAAGAGCCACCCCAATGAAATGAGATTCGTCCAACCCAAGCGATAAGCGGCACTCAAATTGAACCGTGTCGAAGAATGATGGACGGCATGAGTTGCCCACAGCCACGCCACTTGGTGACTCAATCTGTGGAACCAGTAGTATGCAAGATCAACCACTAAAAGAAGGGCCACCCAGGATAGAGCGCTACTCATCTCGATCCTCATGATGGCATGCTCGGCCACTCGGAAATACACCGGTGCCAGCACGAATGCTGTCAGGCTGCGCATCAGAAGCTGCCCGACAAGAATCGCCCCTGTAGCGGCGCTCTCGCGAAGATCATAGTTCCGCGCGCTATCGCCGCTGCGCTCACCGAATCGCAACCACGTGAACTCGGCGATGACCAGCAGGAGGACGATCAAGGAAAGCCCACCGTGCGGTCGTACGGCATCAAGGATCTCGATTTCCATCATTGACGCTCCGTCCAGTGGCTTCTGCGAAGTTTGACCGGCTTCCAGGCAGACACCCCGGGGCGCTGCTCTGGAAGCCGGTCGAGCGCCCGGTTACCTGCGCGACGCCAGGGGGATGGCGCACCGTGCTTACCGAGTCCTGGGCGCTATCGGAAGCTTGGCCTCCCGTGCCATTCTTCCGCCTCTCACAACCGCTAACCTGCTCTTCGTGCGCGCTCAGCATCGGTGGCGCACCGCGGGTTCAACGGTGGTGCCAATTTGCCAGTCATTGGATTCCGGAAGATTTCCAGGCGGTAGCAAATTGTATCAATTTGTATCGCGCGGGCAGGCGGCATCTGTCCAATAGGAGCGTCGGACAAGCCCTATCGGCAAGTCAAGCCCCCACCTTATGCAGGCTTGAACAGAGGGAGCCGAATGATGATTCTGGCCCCGCCATCGGGAGCGTTGGCAATTCCCACCGTGCCCCCGTGCGATTCAATCAGGTTGCGGACGATCGCCAGACCGAGGCCGGCGCCACCGGTCGTCCGTGCCCTTGAGGGCTCGAGCCGCGCGAAGGGCTCGAAGACGATTTCTCGCTTCTCAGGCGGTATACCCGGACCGTCGTCATCTACCAACAGTTCGACCGCGGCAGCAGCGGCGGCAAGCGACAGGTGCGCCTTGCCGCCATACTTCAACGCGTTGTCTATGACGTTGAACAAGACGCGGCGCAGCGCGAGACGATCTCCAATAACTGAGATCGACTGCTGGGGAAGTCCGGGGCTTAGTGAAATTCTCGCGTTTTCGTACCTGGCTTCGTGAATCGCCTGTTCAACGATCTCGCGCAGGTCAAGCAGCTCCTCGTTCAGTGCATCGGCTCCGCCACGAGCCGCCAAGAGCGCATCATCCAAGAGCTGGATCATCTCGGCGATGTCGCTCTCCATTCGCTCGCGCTCTCGTTCTTCCTGAACGGCATGCAGGCGCAACCTCAGTCGCGTGGCATAGGTACGGATATCATGCTGGATGCCTCCGACCAGGGCGAGGCGCGTGCGGAACATGGAATGGAGCCTGGATTGCATCTGCTCGAAGGCCCGAAGTAGCGCCTTTGTTTCCGGCGCACTGGCGCGGATCCGTGGCAGTTGCAGCAAACGTCCGGTCAAGTCGACCTGGTCGACTGCAGCAGCCAGGCGGGTCAGGGGGCGAATGTCGTTGTGCAGCATCATGACAGCGATGAAAGCAAAGAATGTTCCGATGAGCGCCGGCGCCATGCCCATCGGCAAGCCCCACACCGTCGTGGAAAATGGCGCCCCGGTGTCGACAATGAGCAACTTCGAGTCGGTCAGCCGGATGCGGAACTCGAGTGGCCCGGCTGCTCCAGCAAATAGACGTGGTCGCCACATGTCACCGTAGGACTCACCGATCTGCCGGACGGATATCAGCGCGCCGCCGAGGCTCTGCCTGTATTCAGAGAATCGCTTGTCACCAACGAGTTCCCGCGCATCAGCGACGGCGACCCTCGATTCATCCGATATCCTCGCCTTGATGAGGGATGACCCGACAGCCTGAAGCGCGAGCACGCGTTGGTCAGATGACGCATTGTTGACGACGCGGGTAATGGCCAGGAGCTGGGCGGCGGAAGGAAGAGAGGCCGTACGCTCGGCGCCATTGTTCCAATAGTAGAACGCAATCATCGTCGTCCAGATCGAAAGGCCCGCGGTCAGCCCGATCAAGAGAATGCGGAAAGAGAGTCCCAAGCGGAGCATCAGGATACGTTCTTGACGGCCACCGTAAGCAGATATCCTCCGTTCCGTACGGTGCTAATGATACGCGATCCTGGGCTTGCCGCGTCCAGTTTCCGGCGCAAACGGGAAACAAGTATGTCCACGGTCCGATCAAGGGGATCTGCCGCTCGACCTTGGGTCCAGTCAAGAATCTGGTCTCGGGAGAGTACGCGGCGCGGCCGCAGGACCAGGCAGGACAGCAAATCGAACTCCGCCGTGGTGAGAGAGACCGGCATGCCCTCGTCGTCCGTAATCTGCCTTGCATCCAGATCGATGACAAACCGGTCGAACGCAAAGCGGCGCGACGGCGCCGTGACCGGCTGGGCAGCGGCCCGCCGGAGCAAGGCGCGGATTCGCGCGAGCAGCTCTCGTGTGCCGAAGGGCTTGACCAAGTAGTCATCCGCTCCCAGTTCCAGTCCGACGACCTTGTCGGTTTCTTCGTGCTTGGCGGTGAGCATGAGAATCGGCACGCCGCTCTCGGATCGGATTCTTCGGCAGATCGACAGCCCGTCCTCACCCGGCAGCATCAAGTCAAGAATGAGCACGTCCGGTCGCATGCGTCGAAGAACGTTGTCCATTTCCGTTGCATTCTCTGCTTCGGTAACGGAGAAGCGTTCCCTGCGGAGCAAGTCGCCTACGAGGCTGCGAATTTCATCGTCGTCGTCGACGATCAAGATTGAGCGCGACATCTGGTTCATGTGCAGCTTGCCGCGCAGGTAGGTCGGGCGAGTCCCATGGAGCCGTTCTCCAGGGGTGGTCCAACTCGCGAAAAGCAATCAAACAAAATGCAGCTTTCCGGAAACTTCCGCGATACGAAACCCAGCCATTCTTGGGTATCGCACAACTTGCGGAACACTTCAGGAGCGATACCGGAGGACCTTGCGGAAAAGCGGCCGGCCATGAGTCGCCACTGGCCGCCAGCCCTCTGCAGGAGCGGCGGTCGAGGTTCTGCTCTAGAGACAGTTCGCGACCAAGTCGTTCTAGGGAGATAGTCAGGGCCCAAAACTGGCCGAGTGAATCTACGCCACAACACGAAGCGCCCCCGATAGGCTCATTCAGGTGTCTCTCTACCAAACGTACCTGGATCTTCGTCAACTGGTAAAGGGACATCAAGCGATGTACTCAGCGATGGCTGTCAATCAACCGGCGATCCCTCGCCTTCCTCCCTCGCCCCCTGTCCGAGTTCTCGATCTCTTTCTCAATATGAAAGTTGTTCCTTAAAACTTTCCGACGACATTAAAGAACAATCCCCGGTCGTTCAGCGTAACATCACGCAAATCATCCGAGAAGCGGCCGGCATTGAAACCGGCACCGATCTTCAGATTGTCGCCGACGTGATAGTAGAGCCCCGCGACGGCCCCGAGATCGGTCGTCCCGGCTTCCGGCATCCACATGACCCGACCTTCGATCAAGACATCCCATTTCTTGACGACATGAAAGTCACCCCGAAGGATCCCAAGGTGCGCCGTTGAGTGTTCCCATTCGTCGCTCCCCGTGTCGCCTCCGCGAACCTCTCCGATCCGGACGCCATATTTGCTCCCGATAGTGAACCAGGACGAGAGATCGTAGCTGACATCAGCGGATAGGATATGGCTGATCTGCGCTGGATCAGTGCTGTCGCCGACCGAGCTGCCGTTCGACCCTGCGCTATCCGTGACATCATAGAGATTGGTGTACTTGAACAGTGCGTTGAAACGATCGTTGTCTATCGGCCGATATGCAAATCCCAGCGACGTCTCGATGTAGTTCGTATCGTCGAGCGCACTCGAGGATGACGTTCCTCGCGAAATCACGGTGCTGGCATGTGAGAGGAAGCGCCAGTCGTCACTGGTCTTCCAGGACAGGCCGCCGGTCAGGTAGTAGGTATTCTGGTCGCGGGTGCCATCCTCCGAGTCCTCGATGCGAAACTCACCCCGCAGCTTAGCCTCGATG
Source organism: Dongia sedimenti (assembly GCA_030715195.1). Classification (GTDB taxonomy): domain Bacteria; phylum Pseudomonadota; class Alphaproteobacteria; order Dongiales; family Dongiaceae; genus Dongia; species Dongia sedimenti. The sequence goes on along the minus strand of JAUYVI010000007.1, from coordinate 110,479 downwards.
CCCGCAACCTCGTCCTTATACCGAAGCCCAAAGCCCGGCCCGATACGGTCGTAGTCCGAGCGCTCCAGGCCCGTGCTTGCGTCGATCGTATCGTCGTCGACGTTGCCGGCCTCCAGGCTTGCGTTGAAGCTCCAAGCTTCGTTGGGCGTGTATTCGAGTCCATAGGTCTCGATCAGCGAGCGCCGCTCGCCGAACATGTCATAACTGTCTTCGAGATAGAACGAGGCAAAGTCGCCCACTCGGCGCTTCTTGCCGGCCACGATCGTCCCGGCGTCGGCGCCGGTGAGCTCATCACTGCTGGATGGATCGTAGGCCCTATCGGGGTCGAGCCTGTAGCCAAGATAGCTGTGATCGTCCGGGCTCGGATCGTAGGTGAAAGCGAACAGTCCCCCGAGCCCAAGAGTGCCGTACGAGGCCTCGCCCTTGATGCCCACCGTGTCGGTCAACTTGAGCTCTGCGCCCAATCCGAATCGGTCATTGCGCCGGATATCGTCTGAACGAAAGACGGTCGCCTGATTGAAGGCATAGGCAAGATGATCCTCGTCCCAGCGATGGTCCAGGCGCAAGCCACCATCGAGGCGCGCGCCGTTCCAACCCGAGTTCGAGGACAAGGGATTTTCGAGGTCTGTGTAGTTGCTGCCGAGCGAGACTTTCCAGTGCCGGTCGATCTGCCAAGCCAGATTGGCTGTCCCAGAGTGCTTCGAACGACCATAGCCGTCCCAGTAGCTGTCGTAGCCGATATCGGCGACCACCTGCTCGGTGAGTTGCAGGGTCGAGTGTGCGCCCTTCAACGTCTGTTCCACGCTGGTGTCTTCGTTCAGCGTGGAAAAGCCGGCGTCCTTTTGCTGGTAGTATCCATCGGCACTGCCTTTGACAGCATCGCTCGTCAGCTCAGCCAGGTCGGCTTGCCCCCTGAGACGCCAAGCCGTCGCGCTTCCAGCATCGGATTCCTGCTCCTCATCCCAGCTCAAGCCGCCATTGTCGGACGCATCCGCCCCGAAGCCCGGGCCCTCGGAATGTGCGATTTCCATGTCGAGAAAGGTCTTCTCGGACGCGCGCAGCCGAACGTCCAGGCCATAGGCCTTCTGATCCGCGTCGCCACTGCCCTCCTTTTGCGCGGTAATCCCGATCCGCAAGTTGTCGCCGATCCATTGCTGCACCCGTGCTCCGTAGCTGTAGCCGTCAAGATCGTCTATCGACGGCGTGTATTCGTACTGGACCACGAGGTAGATCTTCCCGCCACCGAGTGCCCCTTCACGAACGGCGGCACCCGTTCCGCTGGATGACGACAAGGGCTCGGCAAGCTCCAGGACGCCCTGCACATAGTTGAAGTCATAGTCTTCGCCGTAGATCAGCGCCGTCGAGCCGATCACGGCGCCGGTGGTCGGATCTCGAGTTTCCACCGTGACGGTCTCCGAGCCGGCAACGATGTCGTGCTTCTTCATGAAGTACGCCGAGCCCCCGGTGGCCAGGAATTCCTCGCGCTGCGGCAACGTGTCGGGCTGTGCGCCATAGGCCGTCACTTCCGTGCTCCTTTCGCCGAAAGCGGTGACCTCATCCGACTTGTAGACGGCATCGGCGCCATAGAGCTTTCTTTCGGACTTGAGGAATTCGGTGCCTGAGATTCGCGTCTTGTAGTTGCCCCACATGATATGGCTGGCATCACGCTCCAACCGCACATAGAGCCGACCATCAGTGGGTGCATCCTCGGCCATCGTTGAATCGTCGCCATAGACTGGATAGAAGTCATCTGGGTCGAGGTTCTTCAGTACCTGTCGCGCGTCCTTCTGGTCCAAGTTCTGGAACAGGTCGCGTAGCTCCTCCTCGTTGGTGTCGGCCGCGGCAGTGACCAGGTATTTGCCCTGGATCTTACCCTTCAAGTAGAAGGCAAGCCGGCCCTTGTTGTAGACCGCATCGTACTCACCATCGCGCACGTCCTCGATTCCCTTGTCGCCGATCTGCTTCCCGACGGTGAGGTCGGCGAGCGCGACGAAGAACCAGTCGTTTTCCGGAATCTCGATATCGCGGCTGAATCTGAGAGATCCCTTTGGCCCGACGACAGCGACCTCGATCCTGTGCTGTCCTGGCGGAAGAATTCTCTGCACGGCGAAGCTGCCGTTGCGGTCGATCGGGGTGGCTGCTCCAAACGCCTCGACAGTGCCTCCGGCGGGTACATTGCGCCCATAGACTGTCACCGCCCCGCCCCAGACCGAGATTCCCTTGCGTGCCGTCCGATCCTCGCCCAATCTCGGAACAGCCGCTTCGTCGCTTGGATCCACCGGACTGTGGCGCGCCTCTGAAATAAGGAGCGCCTCTGTCTCGTCGTAGCGACCCTGCTTGTCGTAGACTCTCAGCAGATACGTGAGCTTGCGGCGTTTCCCTGGCATCTTGTCAGCTGGAACCACCCACTGCGCCTCACCGTTAACGGGCACCGGCACAATAGCGACTGGCTCACTTGGACCGTCCTCGCCAACCTCGCTGATGCGGATTTCAGCGCGGTCAATGAAGTCAGGATAGTTCGCGGCGGTACGGAATGATACCGTATCGCCAGCCTGAAAGTTACTCTTCGAGGGTATCGCCAACACGTTAAGCTGGGTCTTGGTATCCAAGCCGTCGAACTTGATTTGAATGTCCATGGCCGCGTCGCCAGATCCTGCTCCATTCTCCGGAATGGCCAGGCTTCTCCGAGCACCGCTCTTGTCCAGCGTCTCGCCATCTACGGAAATGACAAAGGCTGTTTCGCCGTCGTCGGCTCGGGGTAAGCCGTTTCCCGTTTCCAGCGATGGTTCGGACTTGGGTATTGCTCCAGGATCACCATCGATGCTGCCGTTCTGGGCGCTCGGAGGGCGGCCTTCGGCTGTCGAAACAGCCGGCGTCGGACTTGCCGCTGAACTCGGCTCGCTACCGGCACTCCCGTCGAGCGTGACGGCTGGACCAATTGCCCCCATGCCCGTGCTGCTCGTGTCTTTCTGCGCTTCGGGCTTCGCATCGGTCACCTTGCCTGATCTGGCAGTGGCGCTCGAAGTCTTCTTCTCGTTCGATCCCGCACTGGACTTAGGCTGCGGCGCTCGATCTACCGAAAACGTCACGCGCGCTGGACTCGCCTTGACGGGACTACCTCGGGGGTCGACACCTGAAGCTGTAGCGCTGTTGGAGATTGTGTCTCCGAGATCGATGTCGGCCTGTGCCAATGGGTAGGTTGCCTGGAAGATGCGCTCCTCGGCTGGCGCCAAATCCGAAGATGCAGGTGAGAAGGCCGAAAGAGAGCCTGTCGCCGGATGGCCAGAAAAGCGCGGCCCCGAATCTTGAGGCGTTATCTGATGCAGAGTCGTGTTTCCGGTATTTTTCACGGTGATCGTGTAGGTGATCGTTTCGCCGGTATCGGCGTAGCCGTTGCGATTCGCATCATTGAGCACGCCGTCTTTGACGACGTAGAGCTTCGACGATTGGATCAACTCGATAGTGAAATCAGCCGGGTCACTCTGCACAGTCGTGCCTTGCGGGTCTGCGCCCGATGCCGACGCGCTGTTATAGATGGGACCGCCATTGTCAATGTCCGCCTGAACGAGTGTGTAAGCGAAGGTAAAGGACTTCTCCGCCGCGGGGGCCAGATCCAATGAGGCTGGAAGAAAGGCGGAAGGCGTGCCTTCCGCTGCACGGCCGTTAAAACGAGGCCTTTCGGTCTTGGGCGTCACCCGGCGCAAATGCAGATCGCCAGTGTTCTTGACCTTCATGACGTATGCAATCGGTTCGCCGACATCGGCGTGGCCGTTGAGGTTCTTGTCGTCAAACGTCCCCACCAAAGTGACGCTGAGCGCCGGGACTCCGATGTGCGGATCGTCGTGGACGGCAAAGTAACCGGCGAGCAGAATTGAGATGGCCAGGACCGAGCCGGCCAGCCTGAGAATCCGCCCTTTGCGTCTTGGCCGCGGAGAGGAGTTGGGCCAGGAACGGTCGATGGGATCCGCTTCCCTCATCGTCCCGACTCCAGGCGCGTCTCAATCGCAAGGTCATGGGGAGGCTCTCCTTCTCGCCAACGTTGACGCACGAAGGCCTCCAGCGACTTCAGTCGCCGGTCGGCAAGTTCCGCGTCCACAGAGGTACCGGCGTAGTGCAGGACCAGGACGGACGGTTCCTGGCGGAGAAGCTCGATCAAAGCTGGAATGCGATCGGCGAATCTCTTGGCAAGCTGGACACCATCCGCCTCGAAAGCCGCGTCGCTGAGGTCGACCTTGACCATCCTGCCAGGTGAGGCCCCGAAGTTGAGTTTCGTTGCCTTGCCCGCGGTGAGGCGCACCACGCGGGGATTCTCTGTCGTCAGCCGGTAGTCGCTCGGCAATGAGCGCGGGTCGAGCTTGAGGATGAAATTCGATCCGATACGTTGATCGGGAAGCTCCGCGCAAGGCACGTGGAAGCGGCCGAAACGGTCGGTTGTTATCAACCATCCCTTGACCGTGGCGAGGCGCACGCCGGGCATACCGGGTTCGCCGTCATCCTCGTATCCGTTCTTGTTCCAATCGTCGAACACCTTGCCGATCACGTCGCCGCAGTCGAACACCGGCTCGACCACAATCTCCACCTCCGCGTGCGCGGTCACCGAGATGGCATGTCCGGCCGAGTCCGTTGCCCTTGCCGAGTTGACGTGCTTGCCGGGTGTCGCCGTGCTCAAGGCCAGCAGCTCCAGCCGGATGCTGGTCTTCTGGTTGGCGGGGAGTGCAAGCCCCTGGAAGATGATGCTGCGGCCGCCGACTTTCGGCGTCGTTTTGGAGCCGTCGATGGTTGCGGAGCCGTCGACATAGCGGAAGCCAACAGGGATCACGTCCGTTACCGACACCCCAGCGAGGGAGGTGCCCGCACCATTGGTGGCTGAAATCAGGTAAGGGACCTTCTCGCCTCGTCGCACCTGTGACAGGAGCGCTTGCTTGGTGAGAGCGATCGATTGAGTCGAGACCGCGCTGAGCGAGGTGGCCACACTGAATGGATCGCTTGCGACCTCGACGCCGGCGGCATCTGTGCCCGAGGCCGTCGCAGTGCTCGTCACCGAGCCCGCGTTGAGATCGGCTTCAGCAATGATATAGGAGGCATGGAAGGTGAAGGTCCCCCCAGCCGCGATGCTTTGCGCGGCCTCACTGACGGTCGTGAGGCCGTCGGTTACCACGACATTCGTCAGCAGGACTGTGCCGGTGTTCCTGACCAAGTAGCTGAAGTCGATTGCCTCGCCGACATCGGCCTGGCCGTTGCCATTGGCGTCGTTCAGCGATCCGGTCGTGGTGAGAGAAATGGCACGTGTCAGGCCGGACGGTACGTTCGTCGCGTTGGAGGTGCCTTCGAGAGAGTTCCCACTGGGATCCGTGCCACCAACCGTCGCCGTGCTGCTCACCGAACCATTATCGATGCCCCCAGCCGTCGCGGTATAGGTGCCGGTGAAGGTGTAACTCTCGCCCGGCGCCAGCGTCTGAGGCTCGTCGGCCACCGTCGCCGGGTCATCGGTCACCGTGACGCCCGTCACCGTGACGTTGCCGGTGTTGGTGACAAGGTAGGTGTAGGTGATCGTCTCTCCGGGATCGACGACCCCATTCCCGTTAGCGTCGATCAGCGTGCCGGTCTTTTCGATGCTCAGTCCCGAGCTCTGACTGAGCTGGGTTGCTGCAGTGGCCGGGGTACTTGTGACGACGGTGCCGACAGGGTCTGTCCCGCTCGCCGTCGCCGTGCGCGTCACGAAACCCGCGTCGATGTTCGCTTGGGTGACGGCATAGGTGGCGTGGAAGGTGAAGCGCGCGCCGGCCGGCAGTGACTGCGGGTCTTCGCTGATCGTTGCGAGCGCTTGCGGCCCCCCGCTTTCCGATACCAGCTCGTCGCTCACCGTGACATCCGTCAAGGTGACGTTGCCGGTGTTGGTGACCTGATAGCTGTAGGAGATCGTTTCGCCGGCGTCGGCATGGCCGTTGCCGTTCGCGTCGTCGACGACGGGCTCGCTCGCGACGAGTGACAGGGCAGCGGTCACATTCGGCGGCACGGTCGTGGTCTCGCCGGAAGTGCCGGCGACCGGGTTGCCTGTGGTGTCCGTGCCGCCGACCGTCGCCGGACCACTGGTCACCGAGCCGTTCTCGATGCCCCCAGCCGTCGCGGTATAGGTGCCCGTGAAGGTGTAACTCTCGCCGGGCCCCAGCATCTGCGACCCCCCGGCCACCGTCGCCGGGTCATCGGTCACGGTGACGTCGGTCAGCGTGACGTTGCCGGTGTTGGTGACGATGTAGGTATATGTGATCGTCTCTCCCGGATCGGCGACCCCGTTGCCGTTCGCGTCGCTCAGAGTGCCCGACTTCTCGACGCTTAGTACCGCGACCTGGGTGAGCGGAACCGTCGTGCTGACCGGGTCGCTCGTGACCGGATCACCGAGCGGATCGATGCCGCTCGCCATCGCGCTGCTCGTGACCGTGCCGGCGTCGATGTCGGCTTGCGCAATGGTGTAGGTTGAATGGACGGGAGAGTTCTCTCCAGGAGCGAGCATCTGCGGGTCTTCGCTCGCTGTCGCCGGGCCATTGTTCACCGTGACATTCGTCAAGGTGACGTTGCCGGTGTTGGTGATCTGATAGCTGTAGGAGATCGTTTCGCCGGCGTCGGCATGGCCGTTGCCGTTCGCATCGTTGACGACGGGTTCGCTTGCGACGAGCGACAGGGCAGCCGTCACATTCGGCGGCACGGTCGTGGTCTCGCCGGAAGTGCCGGCGACCGGGTTGCCTGTGGGGTCCGTGCCGCCGACCGTCGCCGGACCACTGGTCACCGAACCGCTCTCAATGTCCCCGGCCGTCGCGGCATAGGTGCCCGTGAAGGTGCAACTCTCGCCGGGCCCCAGCGTCTGCGGCCCCCCAGTCACCGTGGCCGGGTCGTCAGTAACCAGGACGTCGGTCAGCGTCACATTGCCGGTGTTGGTGACGATGTAGGTGTAAGTGATCGTCTCTCCCGGATCAGCGACCCCGTTACCGTTCGCGTCGCTCAGCGTGCCCGACTTCTCGACGCTGAGTGCGGCAACCTGGGTGAGCGGAACCGTCGTGCTGACCGGCTCGCTCGTAACCGGATCACCGAGCGGATCGATCCCGTTCGCCGTCGCGCTGCTGATGACCGCGCCGGCATCGATGTCGGCCTGAGTAATGGTGTAGGTAGCGTGGAAGGTGAAACTCTCGCCCGGCGCCAGCGTCTGGGGATTCTCGCTCACGGGCGCTGGTGCGTTGCTCACGGTGACGCCCGTCAACGTGACGTTTCCGATGTCCGAAACCTGGTAGCTGTAGTCGATTGTCTCCCCGGGATCGATGACTCCGTTTCCGTTCGTGTCGTTCAGCGTGCTGAACGTCTCGACGCTCAACCCCGACGCCTGGGTAAGCTGGATCGTCTCGCTGGTCGGGTCGCTCACGACGGCATTGGCGAGCGGGTCGGTGCCCGACGCCGTGGCCGTGCTTGTTACGGCACCTGATTCGATATCGGCTTGGGCGATGGTGTAGTTGGCGTGGAAGGTGAAACTCCCGCCCGGTGCCAAGGTTTGTGGACCCTCTGCTACCGGCGCCGGGGCACTGCTGACGACGACGTCTGTCAGCGTGACATTCCCGGTATTCGTGGCCTGGTAGATGTATGAGATTGACTCGCCGGCATCGGCATAACCGTTGCCATTCCAATCGTCCAATTCACCTGTCTGTTGAACCGTTAGCTGCGGGACCTGGGTGATTTGAGTGGGCAAGCTGACCGGTGCGCTCACGACAGCCGCTCCCTCGAGGTCCGATCCGCTCGCCGATGCCGTGCTCTCCACCGTGCCGACATCGATATCGGCCTGGGTGACGGTATATGTCGCGTGGAAGGTGAAGCTATCGCCCGGTGTCACGGTTTGCGGGTTCTCGCTCACCGCCGTCGGACTGTTGCTTACCGTGACGTCTGTGAGCGTGGTATTGCCGGAGTTGGAGACCACATAGCTGTAGTCGATCCGCTCCCCTGCATCGATGCGACCGTTGCCATCTGAGTCACGCGCCTGGCTAGTCCCCTGGATGGTCAGAGCGGACACCTGGCTGAGAGTCACCATCGCACTGGCAGGATTGCTGGTAACGACGTTGCCTGGAGGATCGACACCGGAGGCCGTGGCAACGCTGCTCACCGAACCCGCGTCGATATCTGCCTGAGTGATGGTGTAGGTCGAATGAGAGGTACTACTTTCGCCGGGCGCCAGCGTCTGCGACTCCTCGGTCGCGGTTGCCGGGTCCTCGGTCACCGTGACGCCGGTCAGCGTCACGTTGCCAGTATTGGTGACGTCATAGGTGTAGATGATCGTCTCGCCCGAGTCGGCGACCCCATTGCCGTTGGCGTCGTTCAGAGCGCCCGACTTCTCGAGGCTCAGCGCCGCGACCTGGCTAAGCGGGATCGACGTGCTGACCGGGTCGCTCGTGATTGCGTCACCGAGCGGATCGATCCCCCCAACCGTCGCTGTGCTCGCAACGGCGGAGGCGTCGATATCTGACTGAGTGATGACGTAACTGGCGTGGAATGTAAAACTGGCTCCCGGCGCCAGGGTCTGCGGATCCTCGCTCGCCGTCGCCAAGCCGTCGCTCACCGCGACGTCTGTCAATGTAACGTTGCCGGCGTTGGAAACAACGTAGCTATAGGAGATCGTCTCCCCGGCATCGGCGACCCCATTGCCGTTCGTGTCGTTGAGCGTGCCAGACGTCTCCAAACTCAGGTTCGCGACCTGATCGAGCGTAGTCGTCGCTCCGACGGAGTCGCTCGCGACAGTGTTGGCGAGCGGGTCGGTGCCCGAGGCTGTGGCGCTGTTGGCGATTGGCCCGCCGTGGTCGATGTCGGCTTGGGCGAGATCATAGGTGGCCGTAAAGATCTGCTCCGCGCCGGCCGGCAAGTCCGCCGAGGCGGGAGAGAAGTTCGAAAGCGTCCCTGCTGCGGCGTGCCCGTTGAAGCTCGGCCCGGCGTCCTGCGGCGCTACTCCAGCCAAGGTCACGTTGCCGGCGTTCCTGACGGCAATTGAGTACCTGACCGCCTCGCCGGCATCGGCATATCCATTGCCATTCGCGTCATCGAGAGCGCCAATCTTGGTAACGGCCATTTGGGGCAGAGCCTGCGTGTCCGTATCGGACGCACTGTTGTTGCTGGAGTCCGCCTCCCCGCTGTCGGCGGGCGGAGAAACCGACGCGACGACCGTGAGATCGCCCGAAAACTCGGCCGGTATGGTCAGCGTAAGCGAGTAGGTGACGGAGGATCCCGCGGGAAGATTGACGGTGTTGTTGATGGCGCCGGTTCCGGTGGCCGCTCCGCAGGCTGCTCCGGCCGTCGCTTGGCCGCAGGTCCAGCTGGCCTCGGAAATGCCTGAGGGCAGGCCTGCATTGACTGTCGCACCTTGGGTTCCGTATGGCCCTTCATTCCCGACGACGATGGTGTAGCCTACGTTCGTGCCCGCCCTATAATACTGCGCGCTGTCCGCAATGCTGATGGACAGGTCGATCGGAAAGGTCAGTGCCGTGCTGTAGCACTTGGCTCCATCATTCCCGCCCGAGGCGGGGGAACCGGAAATCAGCGTCGTGGTGCCAGTGTTCGGATCAATCCGATAGAAGCCGCCGGTGTTCGACGAGCCAAAGATGCCGTTCGAGGCACCGAACATTGCGCCATATCCTACCGCCTCATGCTGCGGACCGACTGCGGTGGCGACGCCGGTGCTCGGATCTATGGAGTACAGCTGGCCGTTTTGACTGCTGATCCCGTAGAGCCGACCCCCATACCAGGCGAAATCCGGGGCATACAACGCCGCCCCCAAGTTGAATGACGTGACTGAATAGTCGCTGAGGCTGATCTTGAAGAGAGTCGTCGCGGAGCCACCAGCATAGACGTAGTAGTAGCCGTCCGCTCCGATCTCACCGGCGACCAGGTTTCCCGCCGAATTGAGCGCCGTCTCCGTATCGGCGAAGACGTGCACCTGAGTTGCAAGGCCGTTTGAGCCGATCCTAAGGAGGGATTTGTGGCCCGCGCCATCGCCGCCGGTCCTCATCGCGTAGATGTAATTGTCGGCTGGATTGTAGGCGGTGGCGTTGTATCCATAGATTGGCTCTGTAGCGATCGCGGCAAAGCTGAAAGGATTGGTCGAGACATCGATCGCATAGAACGTGGCGGGGGTGCTTCCGGGACTTTGGGTCAGATACATGGCCGCCGTACATCCCGGAAAAGCCTGCGCAAGCGCGCTCCCGGCCAGGCCGGGACACACGAGCGCAATCAGCGCGCAAACTGCGATCACCGCGATTGAGTTGCCGCGACGGCCGAAGATCACAGGAAACCCCACGCGTTCCCGCACCTGCGGTTCGAGCGGCTCCCGTCTTCAGGCCAGCGGTCCGGAGCCGGACGGAGCCCCACACGTCGTGGCAAGACACATCGAGCGTATTCGGTCGATTTCCAATGAAGCATTCTCAAGTACGAGGCCCCCGTTCCGTGCTGCGCATTTGCGTGTCGACACGGAGGAGACTTGAAAGCAGGATTGCTTCTGGTGCATTGCTTGGACGTTGAGGTTTGTATCGCTTTGTACAGGCCGGTGTGGCGACACAGCGCTGAAAGGCTGCGATACGCACCTCGACCGCGGAGCGGAGCATGTGGTGTGGTGGTAGGTTGTTGCGGCGGGCGCCATCTAGTGCAACCCTTGCCCTAGCTCAACTGTGCTGATGCGCCGAGAAGGGCCAGTCGCTCCAGTTGACGCTAGGAGCGCTAGCTCCATACGAAGCCAATCTTCTTCAGTCGCGCTTCACCAAACGTCTCGTAGCCCTCCACGGCGTCCACACCGCCCTGAGTTCGCAAGAACCGCCCACTTGCCTCGCTGCCTTCGAGGCACCATGTCACCAGGCCGGAGAGACGGAGAGACTTCAAGCAATGCCGTGCTTCAGCAAAAAGTTCGCGGCCGATGCCAACGCCCTGATACTCTGGACGCAGGTAGAGCTCGTATACCTCGCCTTGCTGCGGCAAGCAGCGGGAACGGTTTGCGCCGAAGGCCGCATAGCCGACGATCTCGCCGGAGAAATCGGCCACCAGCACCGGCACCGATCGGTGCACCAGGCGGCGCCACCAGACTATGCTCCGGCGCCCAATCATCAGCGTAAGGGCGCCGTGAGGAATGATGCCCTCATAAGCGTGCCACCACGACACGCGATGTATCTCTGACAGGATCGCTGCGTCTCGTGGGCTCGCTCGCCGGATGCTGACTGACGACACTCTCATGAAGGCGCACCACAGGCCCGAGACATGGCGTACAGACTTACTCGCCGGCCTGAACGGCTGCGGTTTGAACAAAGTCGTTCATCTCGAGGGATACGATATCTTGGCCGCGGTGATTCATCGAGACCTCGGGCCTTCCGATGAAGTAGCCCTGAACCCAATGTGCTCCAGCCAGGCGCGCGGCGGCGAGATCTGTTTCGGTCTCCACCCCTTCGACGACAACGTCTCTCGCCATGGATCGGGCGATGGTGATGAGGTTCGGCAGAAGGAACCCCGCGTCCTCGGCCGGCCCTCTCCTCCTCAGGTAGGACCGATCGATCTTGATGATGTCAAACACCACGTCAGCCGCCAGCCCGAACGAGCTATAGCCTGTTCCGAAGTCGTCAAGAGCGACGCGACATCCGGCTTTCTGGAGATGGGAAACGAACCGGGCCACAACTTCGAAGCTGTATGGCTGGGCAGACTCAGTCAGCTCGACTATCAAGCGGCCAGAAACCCCGGACGCCTTCAGCAGCAGCGGAAACTGCTCCTGCCACCACAGATCAAGAGACACGGACCGAGCGGAGACGTTGCAGCCGAGAACCACGTCACGCCGCTGCTTCAGCTCTTCGATGACGACACTGACGATCTGTCGATCGAAAGCGCGGGTCAGGCCGAGGCGCTCCAGGGCCGGGATGTAGAGAGCCGGCATCACGGCCCGCTCCCTTTCGTCGCAGAGTCGGATCAAGCATTCCTTGTAGAGATAGACGCCCTGGCTGCCGGCGCGGTGGATCGGTTGCTCTTCCAGATAGAAGCGTCCCTCGCTCAACGCAAGGTATGCGAAAGTCGCCGCGCCCATATCCGCGAGATAGGCCTGCCGGGAGACATGGCCGCAGCCCTGATGGATGTCATGCTTTTCGCACTGATGCTGGCGGCAGCTCAGACTCACGGCAACCGATAAGTTGCCTATCGTGATCGGATATGCCGTCGCTGATTGAAGGGCCATGGCGACTTTGGTCGCATGGTGGCATTCCACATCCGCAACGCGCCGTGCCGACAGCGCAAATCCCAACGATTTTATCGGCTTCATCTTGTAGTCCAGGCGCAGGTCACTGCCGAGGCGCCGACCCACTTCCGCGTGAACCTCACGCGCGACATCCCCGCCGAACACCGAGCCGATTTCTCCAAGATTGTCGATCGCGACGTAGAACGCGCTCAGGTCTACCATGACATGGTCCCACACGAGTTTCTTGCCGAGAACACTTGGCGCCAGGGGGCATCCGGCACCTCGCGCTTTGCGCCAATAGCTTTCATCCAGCGCAGGTTGGTCCCGTGCTTTTTCCGGAATGTGTCTCGCATTTGTGCATTTGTAGTATTTTGTACAGGCGGCTGAAGACCACACGGCTGTACCGCCCACACTCCTCGCACGCCCCTTCCCACTCGCCGCGGGACGAAGAGGGTGTCACTCTTCCGTCTGCTTGATGGATCGAACGAGATCCGTCAGTCGCTTGCGGAGCACCGGATCTTCGATCCGATAGTACGCTCGCACGAGTTCCAGCGTTTCGCGGCGCACCATCGGGTCGAGTTCGTCATCCGGTAGCCTCGGCGCTGTTCCGAGGAGCCTCCGAGGGCTCTGCTCCTCCACGTGCGCGCTCATCTCTACGAAGAAGTGTTTGATCGGGACGTCAAGCACGCGGCCCAGGTCAAACAGGCGACTAGCGCTGACGCGATTGGTGCCGCGCTCGTACTTCTGCACTTGTTGGAACGTCAGGCCGATCTGCTCTGCGAGATGCGTCTGACTCATTCCAAGTAGTGTCCGACGCTGCCGAATGCGGTTGCCGACATGAACGTCGACCGCGTTCGGAACGCCCTTGTTGTCCTTTCGGGCTCGCATCCCCTTTCCCCTCTTCAAATCTCTTCTCCTTGTGGATGTTGCCGGCATCATCCTTGATCGTCAGCGACCTTCACCCGCACCACGACACGTAAGCCACCGCCTTCGCGATCTTCGAAGGCCAGGGTCGCATCGTTCAGGCGGAGGATGTCGGCGACGATCGCGAGGCCGAGGCCGAAGCCGGCCTGGTCGAGGTTGCGAGCGGAGTCGCGGCGGTGGAATGGCTCCAGCACGATTGCGCGTTCGCCCAGCGGAATCCCCGGGCCACGGTCTTCGACCCACACCACGGCTTCTTCGTCCTCGCGGCGGACGCTGACATCAGCCTCCAGGCCGTAGCGCAGCGCGTTGGAGATAAGGTTGGTGACGGCACGGCCGAAGGCGATCGGCTGCACAACAGCCGGCAGGTGCGCTTCGGCCGCCTGGAAACGCACCCGCTCAACGGCGCTGGCGAAGCCCTCGGCGTGGCGGCGCACCAGTGCGACCAAATCGACCGTCTCGCGCGCCTCACGGCTCTGGTCGGATTGCGCCAGAGTCAGGGTGCCTGTGATCAGCGCGTCCATGTTCTCGATGTCACGGATAGCGCTAGCTCGCTGGTCGGGATCGACTATGAATTCGCTGCGCAGACGCAGGCGCGTCAAATAGGTGCCGAAATCGTGGCCGATCGCCGCTAGCATGCGGCTCCGGCCCGCAAGCAGGTCGCGGATGCGCTGCTGCATACGCAGGATAGCGGCGGCGAGCTGTCGGGTCTCCTTGCCGCCTGTATTCGACAGCTGCTGAAGGTCGGGCGACGCTTGCTTTGATCTCGTATCCACCTGGGTCGTCTCGGCGGCTAGATCTGGCCCAACGCGTTCGACCAGAGCCGCCAACTGTTCGATCGGGCCGACTTGCCGGCGTAGGAACCACAGCGCCGAGCTGCTGAGCGCGATCGCCAGCACCAGCAGCAAAAGCACGAGACGGAAGCCGGCAAGGCGCGCAATGATGCCGCGTTTGGTTTCCAGCACCAAATGGCGATTATCCTTCAGCGTCACCACCAGCCGCAATGGCAGCGTCGTCGCCGTCGGTTCACCTGTCTCGCCGTCGGACTGCAGCGCTATCGGCTGCCCGTCGTCCTGGATTGGGAACATCGCCTCGATCCTCCGGCCCTGGCTCGAACTGATGTAGCTCTGCAAGATCCAGCTGATTCCGGGTGCGGGCACACTGCCGACAGAGCTCGGCGCGTTCAACTGCACGGTCACTGCTAGCGTGTCGGAATTCACCGCGCGCAACACGGTCGCAAGTGCCTCCGGCGGCGCCTGCTCGACCAGATCGGCGATGGCGCCCACCTGGTCCGGCAACGGCAGCCGAAAAGCGGTGTGGTCGCCGCGATGCAGCACCATATAGGCTGCGGCGGCCGCCAGCATCAGCACCAGCAGGGAGATGCTCATGATCATCGTGATGCGAAGGCCGATGCCGCGCATGGCCATCAGAGTCGCTCGACCGGTACGGCCAGCATGTAACCTGCATTGCGGATGGTCTTGATGAGGACCGGTCGGGTCGGGTCATCCTCGATCTTTCGGCGCAGACGCGAGAGGGCGACGTCAACCGAGCGGTCATAGGCCTCCCAGCTCCGCCCCTTGGCGAGGTCGAGGAGCTGATCGCGGCTCAAGACGCGCTGCGGGTGCCGAGCCAAGGCCACCAGGATCTCGTAGTCTCCGGTCGAGAGCTCGATTTCTGCTTCGCCACGGAACAGTCGGTGCGCCCCGAGATCGAAGATGAAGCCGGCGAAGGCCAGGCGTTCCGGCGGCGGCAACAGACTCGCGACACCGGATGGCGGTGGCGGATCCGGAACAGGCGTGGGAGAGGAGGACTCCAGCCTTGCGGGCGATGCCCGGCGCAGGATGGCCCGGATGCGCGCCAGCAGCTCCCGCGGATTGAAGGGCTTCGACAGGTAGTCATCGGCCCCCATCTCGAGGCCGATGATGCGGTCGATATCGTCTTTCTTCGCCGTCAGCATCAGGATCGGCAGGTTGCCAGCCGCGCGCAGCCGGCGGCAGATCGAAAGACCATCCTCGCCGGGCAGCATCAGGTCGAGGATGACGAGGTTGATCGGCTTACCGTTGCGGCTGCCTTCGCCAAGGACGCTGTCCATCTCGAAGCCGGAAGTGACGTGGCGGGGCGAGAAACCCTCCCGGCTGAGCAGCCCGCAGACCAGGCGACCGATCTCGCGATCGTCTTCGACGAGCAGGATGGTTTTCCCGTGTTGCATGCCCTCCTTTTGCCCGAGCGAGGCGGCAGGCTCAAGCGCCGTTACATTTCGTAACACGTCGTAGCACCCGGGAAATCGCCCGGTCGCGCGGCAACGCCATGCTCCTCCCACGGCCAAGCGACGGATTGGAATGCCCGAAGCGGCCGCAATCGAAGGAGCGAAGAAAGCAATGATGAAACCGTACTTCCTGCTGGCGTTCGGCCTCGCGGCCTTCGGCATCGCGCAACTCTCCGATGCTGCCGAGGCCCAGGATCTCCAGATGCTGCGCGGCGCCGATACCGACGGCGACCGCGCCATCTCGATCGCCGAGGCGACGGCCATTCTTCAGCAGGAGTTTGGCCAGCTGGATGCCAACAAGGACGGCACCGTCACCGAGGTTGAGTACGTCAATGCGCGCCTGGCGCAGCTGGCGAAGCTCGATGGTAACGGCGACGGGAAGATCACCCGTGACGAGGTCAAGGCGCTGGTTCGCGCCTTCCGACCGCAGTGATGCTGAAGATCAACTTCAACCATGGAGACCACCCAATGACGCAGGCTAGATCCTTTCATCGCACGAATTGGCGCCGGATGATGGCCGGCGGAGGCATTGCGCTGATGCTGCTCGCGGCCCTGGCTGAGCCGGCTGCCGCGAAGGACTGGAAGCATACCGGGACCTGGACCGGGGCCAACGGCAACACGGTGACGAAATCCAAGAACGGTTCATGTACAGCCGGTGTCGGTTGCAGCACGCAATCGACCACGACCGGTCCCAACGGCAACTCCTGGAACAAGTCGAAGTCACTTCAGGCGACCGGTAACGGCGGGGTCACCTACGGTTCCACCACCACCGGCGCCAACGGCAAGACCGTGACCACCAGCGGCTCGGCCCAGGCAACGGGGAATGGCGGCTGGACCACTCAGCGCAGCAAGACCGGACCTAACGGCCAGTCCGTCGAGGTCTCAGGCTCCGGTTCCTGCGCCGCAGGGTCCGGCTGCAGCAAGACCGTGACCGGCACGATGCCGAGCGGCCAGACCTGGACCAAGTCCACCTCGACCGCCGCCACCGGAGAGGGCGGTGTCACCCACAGTTCGACGGTGACCGGCACGAACGGAAACACCGCCACGAGTTCCGCCACCGTGCAGCAAACCGGCAACGGCGGTTGGACCGTCGAGAAGACGACGACCGGCGCGAACGGCAACACCTCGACCAAATCCGGAAGCGGACAGTGCAAGGCCGGCGCCGGCTGCACCAGCCAGACGACCACGACCGGACCGAACGGCGAGCAGGTGACGCACACCAACAGCTGGGTCACGGTCCAGCCGTAGACCCTGAAGCCGGGTCGCGCGAGCCCCTGCGCGGCCCGGCGCGGAGACGATCGATGGAACTTCCTGCATTCGACCCAATGCGGCACTCGCCCTGGGTGACGTTGCTGATCCTCGGCCTTGTGCTGGGCGAGTTCTTCTGGCTCCGGTGGGCGGCGACACGCTCCGCCGGACCGGCGGCCCAGGCGACACCCCGCTATGACCGGCCACACGACCTTCGGGAGACCGCCGCCACTTTCGGAATCGTTCTTGGGCAAATTCTGCTGCGCGGCGCCACGGCGACCATGATTCTGCCGATCATCGGTTTCGCGGCGGACCATCGTCTGATGCAGATTGAGATGACCGATCCCATCGCCTGGCCCCCCCTCCTTGTTCTGGTCGACTTCGTCTACTACTGGTTCCACCGCTGCAGCCATCTGGTGGCTTGGATGTGGGCGAGTCACGTGGTGCACCATTCTTCGAGCCGCTTCAATTTGACTTCAGCCTACCGCCTGGGCTGGACCGGACTGTTCTCTGGCGGCTGGGTCTTCTTCATGCTGCCGGTCTGGATCGGCTTTCCACCCGGCGCCGTCGCAACTGCGGTCGCCTTCAACCTTACCTACCAGCTCCTCCTGCACACCACTCTCATCGGCAGGTTGGGCCCGCTGGAATGGGTGCTGAACACGCCGACGCATCATCGCGTCCATCATGCGGCCAATACCGCCTGCCTGGACCGGAACTTCGGCGGCATTCTGATCGTGTTCGATCGCCTGTTCGGCACATTCGCCACAGCACCGCAAGACGAGCCCCTTCGCTACGGCACGACCCTCGGTCAGGCCGGCTACAATCCGATCCGGATCGCCTTCAACGGCTGGATCGCACTGCTGGAGAAGGCTCGGCGCGCCGGATCGCTCCGTGGCGTTCTAGCCGTACTTCTCGGACGCCCGTGAACTCTTCTGCCGTGATAAGAATGCGTGTGGCCAACCTCGCCATCCCTGTGCACCGGAGATCAGCTCTCCGGGTGGCAGCGACAGCGAGAACTCTTCAAGCCTCCCCCGCATTGCTTCCAGGAATCGCCACGCATCGTCCGCTTCGTGCTCAAAGCCGACCTGCCGATGTCGAACGAGGCGCCATTCCTTGGTGCTAGTGTCCCCGCCGGGGTCAGCTTTGCGCCATTTCCGGACCGGCGCTTGGCCAAAGAGCTGGGCATGACCCACCCGGCCTAGGGCAACCGATTATTGGCCCGCAAGCGAAACGAATTCGCGAGCCGACGCGGTCGACTGATGCCCGATCAACGCGGCATAGAAGCCACCCAGACTGATCAGATCCCGGTGCGCACCCCGCTCCACGATGCGCCGTTCTCGCATCACCAGAATTTCGTCGGCTGCGCGAATCGTCGAAAGGCGGTGCGCGATGATGATGGTTGTCCGATCCGCCATGAGCGCATCGAGAGCCGTCCGGACATGGGCTTCGCTTGCCGCATCGAGGTGTGAGGTAGCCTCATCCAGGATCAGGATCGGCGCGTTCTTGAGGAACGCCCGAGCAATGGATACGCGCTGCCGTTGGCCACCGGAGAGTTGAACGCCACGCTCTCCGACAGGGGTGTCGAGTCCGATCGGAAGCGACGCAACGAAGTCCGCGAGCGCCGCCCTCTGGATGGCCTGGTTCAAGTCATCCACGCCGGCGTTCGGGCGTGCCAGGAGGATGTTCTCGGCGAGTGTCGCATTGAACAGATACGTATCCTGGGCAACGAGCGCGATATGCTCACGAAGACTGTCGAGCGTGATATCGCGCAAGTCATGGCCGTCGATCTTGATGCTGCCTTGCTGAGGATCCCAGAACCGGAGCATCAGGTTCGCGATCGTCGTCTTGCCCGCCCCAGAAGAGCCGACCAAGGCAATCCGCGCGCCGACAGGCACTTTGAAATCGATATTCTGGAGCACCGCGGGCCCCGTCTTGGCGTAAGAAAAAGTCACGTCGGCAAATTCCAGCCCTGATCCCGCGGCCGAGCTCCCCAGGCGCTTCGCGCCATCCATGACCGGAATGGGCTCGATATGGACGGCGTGGACGCGCCGTGTGGATGCGATCGAATCGGTAAGCTGTCGCGCCGCCTGGGCAAGCTCCGATACGGGGACGAATGCCGCAGAGGACAGCAAGGCGACGAGCGGCAGAAGCGTCGGCTCGAAAGCATGGGTGCGGATCAGCAAAGCGGCAGTCACCAGGACGGAAGCCGCGCCAAGGGCCGAAACCGTCTCTTGTTTGGCGGTCTGGAACGAAAGGTCGGCATTGAGGGCGACGCGCGTGGCCTGGTACTCGCCGATCTGCTGCTTGAATAGGATGCGCCGCAGGCCGATCGCCCGGAAGGCGATGAGCTCGCCCATGCCCTGTACGGTGTCGACGACGAAGGCATTGAGCCCGCCCAGCTGGGCACGGGCTTGACGGCCGAGGGCATCCACCCTGCGTCGCCCGAAGATCGGTGCGAGGGCGGCATAGGTCAGGAAAGGCAGGAGCACAAGGGCGGTGGGCCAGGCGATGCAGGCCAGGGCGACCAGAACCGTCACCGGCACCAGGAGCGCCACCATCGCCGGCGCCACGACATGGCCGAAGAAGTATTCGACCGTCTCGACGTCCTGGGTTCCGAGCGAGACGAGGTCGCCTGACCGGCGCTTAAGAAGGTATGCCGGTGCAAGCTTCTCGAGCGCCCAGAAGAGATCGACCCGCATCTGGGCGAGCAGGCGGTAAGCCATATCATGGGAGCGCCAGGACTCATTCCATTGCAGGAACGCGGCGAGCGGAACCAACAACGCCATCGCAACGAGATATGCGCCGAACGGCGCCTGCAGCTTGATCGCGGCCACGGTCAAGGCACTGAGCGTGCTGACGGCAATCAAGGCATAGACCCGGCCCACGCCGGAGGTCACGGTCAGGATAAGCTGTCGGCGCCAGGGCGTTATCAAGCCGAACAATGTCCGCAGCGTCTGGAACGGCGTGAGAGCCGCGGCAACTCTCTCACCCTCGGTGAGCTGGGGCTCCACCGTGACCGTCGACTCCGGTTCGCCAGCGCTCTCCTTTTCTCGCTCCGCGACGACGCCAAAGTCGAGTACGGCATCCTGCGTGCCGAGCGCAACCTGCTCGGCCATCAGCTTGCGATATGGACCGTCCCGGCCGATCAGCTCGCGATGCGTACCGCTCTCGGCCACCTGGCCATCGGCGACCACGATGATGCGGTCGGCGTCGATCACGCTCGACAGACGATGCGCGAGGACGATCGTTGTTCGCGTGCGGGCCAGTTCATCCAGCGCCGCCTGGATGATGCTCTCGTTCTCCGCATCGACCGACGACAAGGCTTCATCCAGGACCAGGATCGGTGCGTCGCGCAAGACGGCGCGCGCGATTGCGATGCGCTGCCGCTGTCCGCCGGAAAGCCGGAGCCCGCGTTCCCCGATGAGCGTGCCGTAGCCCTGCGGCAGCGCGGCGATGAACCCGTGCGCGTTGGCGGCACGTGCCGCCGCCGCGATCTCCGCGGCCGTTGCGTCGGGCCGCGCGATGCGGATGTTGTCCTCGACCGTGCCGTAGAAGAGGTAGGTGTCCTGCTGCACGACGGCGATCTGGCTGCGGATATGATCGGCGGCAACAGTCGTGACGTCATGGTCGCCGATGCGGATAGTGCCGGAATCCGGGTCGTAGAATCGCAGCAGCAGCTTGACGATGGTCGATTTGCCCGAGCCGCTGTGGCCGACGATACCGATGCGCTCGCCGGCTTTGACCTTGAAGGAGATGCCCCTCAGGGCCTCGCCGCGCTCATCGGAATAGCCGAACCGCACATTCTCGAAGGCGATCGAGGACGCGAGCCCCGGAGTTGCCGCCGTCTCACGCGGCGGCCGCGGCGGGGCCGCCTGCAGCAGGGCCTTGATTCCGACTGCCGCCGCATTGGCCACCATGCCCCGATGCAGCAAGGTGCGCAGATCCCGGAGCGGGCGAAACACCTCGGTCCCCGCCATCAGGACGATCAGCAATGCCTCGAGGCTCATTTCGCCGTGGCGCACGCGCCAGGCCCCGAGCGCGAGAGCGGCAACCGCCCCACCCGCGATGGCGAGATCCGTCAGCGCCCGGGTCATCAGGCTGGCCTGCAGGACGAAGAGCGTGCTCTCGGCCAGTTGCTGCGCCTTGCGCGCGAGCCGTTCGCCGAAGGCGGCGCTTTGCCCGAATGCCTTGAGGGTCGGCAGGCCCTGGACCGCATCGAGAAAGTCCGCGCCGAACGCCTTGAAGGACTTCACCCGCCGCATGGTCGACTCTTCTCCCATGCGCTTCAGGACGACCGGAAGGACGAGGGCGAGGATGGCGGCGACCGAGATCACCGCGGCCACCGGAATGTCCCAGAATGCCAGGATGGCGAACAGCAGGATCGGCGCCAGCAAGGCGATGGCGAGCTGTGGGAGAAACTGGCCGAAGTAGGTCTGCAGCTGCTCGACGCCGTCGATGGTCGAGAGCGCGATGCTGCCGGTCCGCCGCTCGGCAAGCCAGGCCGGTCCCAGCCGGATGATCTGATCATAGAGGCTGAGCCTCATCCGGTCCTGGATTCGGGCAGCCGTCCCATGCGCGATCAGGGCGCGCCCGTATTCGAGAGCCATCCGGCCGGCGATCGCGGCAAGCAACAACGCGATAGCCGGCACGAGCTCAGCCAGGGCCGCCCCCTCGAACAGGCGCGCGATCAGCCAGCCGAGAATGACGAAACGCGCGATGCCGAGCGCAAGGGAGACAAAGCCCAGCGCTATCGCGGCGGCGATGCGCGCCCGAAAGCCTTTGGTCGCCGCCCAGAGTTGTTCGTCGAAGTGCATGCGCGTTCCACTGAATCGCCAATCCGTAGCTGATACTACATCCTAGCGCACCGATCTTGTAGAATATACTACATACCGTCCGTGATGTCGCTCAGCCCGGCAGGTCCCGGGCCGTCTCGGCGCATCAGCAAGCGGCGGTCCGCGATGGCTTCGGCCAACGCCCGGTCATGGGTGATCAGCAGGACCGCCAAACCGTCCTCGTCGGCCGTGTTGCGCAGATGGCGGATGACCTCCGCCTGGACCGGCGGATCGAGCCGCGAAGTGGGTTCGTCGGCGAGCAGGAATTGCGGCCGCAAGGCGAGCACGCGGGCGAGCGCCAGGCGTTGCGCCTCGCCGCCGCTGATCTGGTCCGGCCGGCGGTCGAGCAGATCGGGCTTCAAGGCGAAGCGCCGCATGAGGCCCGGAATGCGCGCCACCCCCGCCTCGCCGCCGGGAAGCCTGGCGATATCGCGCATGCTGCGTCCAAGCGACTGCCAGGGCGAGAACACGCGGGTCGGGTCCTGATGCAGCTTCTGCAGCGGGCGCGCCGGCGACGCGCCCTGGGTGAAATATCGCCGCACCGTACCCGCCACCGGCGGAACGAGGCCGAGCAGGGTCCGGCCGAGCGTCGTCTTGCCGATCCCGCTGCTGCCGAGCAGCGCGGCGATCTGGCTCGCATGGCAATGGAAGGTCATGGCGTCCGCCAGAACGCGGCCGTTGAAGCCGATCCGCAGCGCCTCGGCGCCGATCACCTTGGGGGTCGAGGACGGCGCATAGGCGCGCCGCTGCCATGAGGCAGGATCGCTGGTCACATAGAGTCGCGCATAGGCCGATTGCGGCGCGGACAGAACCGCCTCCGTGCTCCCGGTCTCGACGAACCGGCCCTCGTGCAGAAAGGCGACCCGGTCGGCCAGATTCCGGACGAGCGCGATGTCATGGGTGATTAGCAGGATCGCCCTGCCCTGGTCGCGCAACAGCCGGAAGACATCCGCGACCGCCGCGCGCCGGTCCGCGTCCAATCCCTTGGTCGGCTCATCGGCGATCAGAATACCGGCGCGGGTCACCGAGGCGATGGCGGCCATGACCCGCTGCGCCATGCCGCCGGAAAGCGCGTAGGGCTTCTTGGTGAAGTGCTCGGCCGAGAGCTGCATCTCCGCCATTGCGCCGACCGCGCGGTTCCATCGGTCGCGACCAGTCAGGCCGGTCTGTTCGGCGACCTGCTCCAGCACCGAGAGCAGCGGCGCCAGGGCGTTGAACGGCTCCTGCGGCAGCAGGAAGAGATCGCTCGACCAGTGACCGCGCAGCGCCGCCTGGTCGGACAAGGGCTTGCTGGCGCCGGCGAGCGCGATCATCCCCTCTGCGCGGACGCCTGCGGGCAGAAGTCCCATGATCGCGCTGCCGATCAGGCTCTTGCCGCTGCCGGTCTCGCCCAGGATCGCCAGGATCTCGCCCCCGGCCACCTCGAATCCGACACCGTCGACGACGCGACGCTGCGGCGTGACGACCGAGAGACCTTGCACCGACAGCGCGAGCATATCTAAGCGCCGGGCTTCTGTTGCCGGGCGCCGAGGTGTTCGCCAAGGATCGTCGCCGCGAAGGTGCAGATGAGAACCGCCGCCGCCGGCGCGAGCACGACATGCGGCGTCTCCCGGACGAACTGCATGCCGTCGGCGATCATCGCGCCCCATTCCGCATCCGGCGGCCTCAAGCCGATGCCGAGAAAGCCGACGGAGGAGATCGTCAACACGTTGCCGCCGATGGCGAGTGCCGCCAGGGAATAGAGATAAGGTCCGATGCCCGGCAGCACATGGCGCCAGAAGACATAGCCGGTCGAGAAGCCGAGCAGACGCGCCGATTCCACGTGGTCGGAGATCAGCTCGCGCCGGGTCACCGCCGATGCCAACCGGGTGAAGGCCGGCCATTGCGACATCCAGAGGCCGAAGAAGACCGGGCCGTACCCGCCGCCCAGCAGGCCGGAAACCAGGATCACGAACAGGAGGGTCGGGCATGCGATCACCACATCGACCACCCGCATGATGCCGTATTCGATCCAGCCGCCGCGATAGGCCGAGAGGAAGCCCAGCACGATGCCGGTGACCATGGACGCGGCGACAGCGAAGACGGCGAGTCCCAGCGAAGTTCGTGCGGCGTCGACCACGCGGGCGGCGACCGAGCGCCCCAGGCTGTCGGCACCGAGCAGATAGTCGCCGAACGGCGCGGCAAAGGCATCGGCGAGCACCTGGCGATTCGGATCGACAGTGAGCACGGCCGGGCCGACCAGTGCCAGGAGCAGCATCGCCGCCAGCGGCACGACACCGAAGACCAGGACCGGCCGGCTGTTCGGCTTGGTTTCCGGAACCAGTTCCAAGGCGCTCATGCCCGAAGCTCCGGCGCGAACGCGCGCGGATCGAGCAGCTTGATCAGAATGTCCGTCACGCCCGTTCACCAGCACGACGAAAAGACCCAGAATAAGACCGGCGCCGAGCGCCATCGGAATATCGGCGGCAAGCACGCTGCCGATAAACTGCGAGCCGATTCCGTCGAGGTTGAAGAGCACGTCTGCGACCACGAGGCCGCCCAGCAGGTTCGCCACCGACGGACCGAAATAGGCGATCACCGGCACCATCGTCGGCCGCAGCGCGTGGAACACGGCGATGCGCGCCCAGGACTGTCCCTTGATGCGGCCATAGGTGACGTAGAAATCGCCGGCCGTGCGGGCCACCGCATTGCGGACCACGCGGATCAGGCCGGATGCATGCGCGATGGCGAGCGTGAGAGCCGGCAGGACGGCGTAGCCGCCGAGGCTGCTGCCCGCCGCCGGCAGCCACTGCAGCCTGATGGCGAAGGCGAAGATCAGCATCATCCCGATCAGATAGGGTGGGATCGACGAAATCGCGGCCGACAGCGCCAGGCAAGCACGGTCGAAAGGACCGTCGGGCCCGAGGCCAGCGACCGTCCCGACCACCAGGCTCACGAGAAGCGCCAGTCCCGCGCCAAATCCGATCACCAGGGCGGTCGGGCCGAAGCCGCGCATCAACTCGTCGAAGACCGGACGGTTGGTGACGATGGACCGGCCGAAATCCCCCGAAAACACCGAGCCGATCCATCGCAGATACTGAACCGCCACCGGCTGGTCCAGTCCGGCAGCGGCGCGAATCTCCTCGGCATACTGGACGTTGAAGCGGTCGCCGTACCTTGCGGCCGCCACCCTGTAGGCCAGGTCGCCCGGCGCCAGCCTGACCGCCACGAAGGCCAGCGTCGCGACGATCAACGCGACGACAGCCGCCGTGATCCCGTGCCGGGTCAGGCTGACGACGATCCAGGGTGCCCTCGGCACGGGCTACTCAGCCCATTTCACCCGGTCGATCCAGAAGCCGAACTCGATCGCATCGATCGGAACGCTGGCGACATCGACACGGTTCGAGATGGAAACCCCATAGACATACCAGGCCGCCGCCAGGATCGGCAGATCCGTGTTGATGATATGGACCAGTCGCTCGCGCGCCGCGCCCTGCTCGGCGTCGTCCCGCGAACTGACATAGTCGTTGAGGGCTTTCTCGAAGTCCGGATTGTCGTAGTTGACGCCGCCCCAAATCGCCTTGTCCGCGTTCGCCCGGCCGTAATCGACGATCAGCGTCGCGACCGGATCGGGCACCGTGCCGTAGTTTCGCCGGGCAAGCTGCGCCCCGAAGGTGCCGTTCTTGACCGCTTCGGCGATGAGCGTGGAGGGCGCGGGCTTGAGGTCCATCTCGACCCCGATCTCGCGGAACTGCGCTTGCAGCGCCTGCGCGAGCGGCGTCAGCTCCGGCTGCTTGCCCACGACGACGGTAAAGGAGAACCGTTTGCCGTCCTGGGTGAGGATGCCGTCGCCACCGGGCTTCCACCCGACGCTTGCCAGCAGCTTCTTCGCCTCATCCACATTCCGCTCGGGCGCGGGCAGGCTGCCGTCGTGCCATTGCGGAAAAGCCGCGGAGAGAAGCTGATTTGCGGCCGATTCCGGATTGCGGAACACCACACCCGCGATGCCCTTGCGGTCGATGGCGAGCGACAGCGCCCTGCGCTCCTCCACCTGGTCGAAGCGCGGATCGGCATGGTCAAACATGAAGCCGAGGATGCGCCCGGTCTGGACCTCTTTCACCTGCGCACGGCCGGATGATTCCACGCGCTCCTTGAGGGCGCTCGGCAGCCCCAGGATGAGATCGGCCTGGCCGGACTCCGCCATGTTGGCAAGCGTGTCGGCGGCGGGGACGCCGGTGAAATGCACCTTGGCGATATGCGCCTTCTCGCCCCAGTAATCCGGAAAGGCTTCCAGGCTGATGGAGGACTTACCGTCGATCGCGGTCACGCGATAGGGCCCGGTCCCGACCACCGCCTTGGTACTGCCGTCGGGTGCGAAGGACGACGGCGCCAGGATGATCGCGGTCGCGTCGGTGAAATAGGCCGGCAAGAGGCTGAAGGGCTCGCTGATCGTCACCAGCAGGTCGTTGCCGTCGAGCGCGACGCCGGTGATCGGCGCGGTGGACAGCACCTCCGACTTGGCCCGGTACTTCTCCACTTCGGCGCGCACGATCTCGGGCGTCATCGCCGTTCCGTCGTGGAACCTGACGCCCGCCCGCAGTTTGAAGCGCCAGGTCTTGCCGTCCGCGCCGACCGACCAGCTCTCGGCGAGCTCCGGCACGAGATTGCCCGCCGGATCCATCCCGACCAGTGTTTCCGCGACCCGCAGGCGGCGGAAATGATAGCCCATGTCCATGGGCTCCAGCGTCGTGATCTGGCGCGGCGAGACGATTTCCAGCACCCGATCGTCGGCGGCCGCCCGCGTCGCCGTGGACACGAGACAGGAAGCGGCGAGCAGTGCGCCGCCAACCAGCCATAGAGATTTCAATGCACCCTCCTGAAGCAGCAGATTTCTGACTGTCCGCGATGGCCGCGTCCCGGCAGGTCGTATCGATCAATCGCCGCGCATGGCTCTAGTCGTAGTATTTGCTACTTTTATTGAGAATGATAGTCAAGTGCACATAGGAAGGGTGACGCCGAGATGGTTGGCATTCCGGGCTGAGGGATTGCGGGCGGCTGCACCCGATCGCCCGCCCGTTACCGGTGGAACGGCGGCGGCTCAAGCGGCCCGAGCGAAAACGCAGTGAACACTACATAAGCGGTCAGCTGTCGCCGATGTCCGGCGCCTCGATCTCGTCGCGGAAGGTCTGCAGGCGCTTCGCCGTGGCGAGAGACCGCTTCGGGTCGTCGCCGGTCAGGGTGAGGACAATCCCCTCGAGCGCCATCAGGGTGAGGCCGTACATCGTCATGTTCCCGACCTCGGTTCGGGGAATCTCGATCACGCAATCGGCACGCTTCGCGAGCTTGCCCGACACGTTGTCGGTGACGACGACGACCTTGCCCTTGTGCCGCCGGACCTCGCGCTGCACCAGCAGGGATTCGCGGTGAACGCGGCCATAGGCCAGCATGAGCAGCGAATCGCCCTTCTCGATCTTGAGCAGGCTGTCGGCGAAGGCGTTGCCGGATTTGTCGAGCAACAGCGACCGGATGCCGATGCGACCGAGATGCAAGGCGGTCTGCTCGAGCAGGATCATGAGCGTCCCCACGCCGTGCAGCGCGATTCGTTCGGCATCCCCCAGGATCGCACTCGCCTTGGCGACGCCGTCGGCCGTCCCGGCGTGCCGCAGGGTCTCCAGCACCCTGGCATAGGCGCTCATCACCCGGTCCAACGGCAGCTCGCCCCGGTCGCGCAGCTCCCGGACGGTGACTCCCACCTTCTCCGTCGGCAGGCGGTGCCCCGCATCCAGCTCGGCGGCGATCACCGATTTCAGGTGCGGCAGTCCCTCATAGCCCAAGGCCTGGATCGCGCGGATCACCGTGGCATCCGAAACCCCGAGGCTCGCCGCAAGCTCCACGGCGGAGCTGGCCAGAACCGCGTTGGGATGGCGCTCGACATACTCGACCACTCTCAGCGCCGATTTGCTCAGGCGACCCGGAGTTAACCCTTTGGATAGAGTGGCAAGGTCAATCATTGCAGCGGCTACGGAACTCACAATTGCAGCATCCAGGCTTTCCATCACAATACAGATTACATGCGCGAAGGCGTCTTCAAAAAATGCTTGAACGGAGGGTTCCTGGCGATGAGTGGGACAACTATGGCTGCTATGCGCCAGGAGCGGATGTTCGGGCAACGCCCAAAAAGCCGCGCTAAAGCGCCATGATGACTGACTTGACCTCGGTATAAAGATTTAGGCCCTCGCGCCCTCTCTCACGTCCCCAGCCGGACTGCTTAAATCCGCCGGTAGGCAAGGCGGCATCGACCGAGCCGTGGATGTTGACGCCGATCCGGCCGGCGCGGATCCGCCGCACCATCTTGTGGGCGGTGCTGAGTTCGCGGGTCCAGACACTTCCCGCCAGGCCAAAGATGGTGTCGTTCGCTTGCCTTGCGACCCGCTCGATGTCGTCGTCGTCGAAGCGCATGGCGCAGACCACCGGACCGAAGATCTCTTCCTTGACCACCGACATGTCGGCGGTTGTGCCGGTCAGGATGGTCGGCGCGATGAAGTAGCCTTCGTTGCCGATCCGGGCGCCGCCAGCCGCGACACTGGCACCCGCAGCCTTGCCCTGCTCGATATAGCCGGTCACGCGTTCGAGCTGGGTCTTGGAGATGACCGGACCCATCTGCGTGCCTGCCTGCATGCCGTGGCCAACGCGGATCTTCCCGGCTTCGGCGGCGACGCCCTCGACCATTTTGTCGAAGATGCTCTTATGCGCGAAGAGGCGCGAGCCAGCGGTACAGACCTGGCCGCTGTTGGCGAAAATCGCCTGCGCAGCACCCGGAACTGCGACTGACATGTCGGCATCCGGGAAGACGATGACCGGCGACTTGCCGCCGAGCTCGAGCGAGACCTTCTTCAGATTGCCCGCGGCCGCCTGTACGATGATCCGGCCGACATCGCTCGATCCGGTGAAGGCGACCTTGTCGATGTCGGGATGGGCGGCGATCGCGGCACCCGCGGTCGGGCCGAAGCCGGTCACGATGTTGACCACGCCGTCCGGAAAGCCCGCCTCTTGGATGAGCTCGCCGAGCCGCAAGGCCGAGAGCGGCGTCTGCTCGGCCGGCTTCAGCACGATCGTGCAGCCGGTCGCCAAGGCCGGCGCCAGCTTCCAGGCCGCCATCAGCAGCGGCGCATTCCAGGGAATGATCTGGCCGACGACACCGACCGGCTCGCGGACGGTGAAGGCGTGGTAACTGCCCGGCATCGAGACATCCAAGGTCTCGCCGGTGATCTTGGTCGCCCAGCCCGCCATGTAGCGGAACATGTCGGCGCTCAACGGCACGTCACCGCGCTGGGCCGAGGCCAGCGGCTTGCCGTTGTTGAGAGTCTCCAGCTCGGCCAGCTCGGCGCCATGTTGCTCGATCAGGTCGCCGAGCTTCCAGATCATGCGCCCGCGGTCGCTCGCGGTGATGCGGCCCCAGGCGCCGCCGTCGAAGGCCGCGCGCGCGGCCATGACGGCGCGATCGATATCGGCCGCCGCCCCTTCCGCGACCCGCGCGATCACTCGGCCGGTGCCGGGATCATAGGTGTCGAAGGACTTGCCGGCCTGCGCCGCGATCCATTGGCCGCCGATCAGCAGCTTGTGCTCGCGGCCGAGGAAGGCTTTCACCTTTTCGCCGACCGAGGGGATGAAGGGCGCGTTCATGGCGATCTCCGTTACTGCGGGCCGAGGAAGTCGAGCATCACCTTGGCGACCGTGTCCGGCGCCTCGGTCAGGATGGAATGGCGGAGATGCGGGAAGATATACAGCTTGGACCCGGCGATCCGTTCGTGCATGAGGCGCGCCATCCGGGGGTTCGAGCCGATGTCGTTCTCCGCCGTCGCCACCAGGGTCGGGCGCTTGATCTCCGGCAGCCGGTCGGCGAGATCGGTGATCGCCAGCACGCGATAGGCGGCCGCGTAGGCTTTGGGGTCATTCTGCCGGCTGCGCTTCGCATAGGCGGCGATCAGATCGGGGTTGGCTTTCTGGAACTCGTCGGTGAACCAGCGCGCGACTGAGTTCTCGAAATGCTGGCCGGGAATGCCGGTGGCGACGATGTCGAGCCGATCCAGCACCCGCTTCTTCTCCTCTTCGGTGCGCCCGGCGACGGTGCTCAGCAGGATGAGGCGATCCACCATCTTCGGATAGTTGAGCGCGAAGGCCTGCGCGACCAGGCCGCCGAGCGAGAAGCCCGCGACATGGCAGGTCTCGACCCTGAGATGGCCGAGCAGCGCATGCAGATCACGGGCGAAGTCATCGACCACATAGGGACCGGGCGCCTTCTCCGATTCGCCGTGGCCGCGCTGGTCGTGGCGGATCACGGTGAAGCGCGGGGTCAGCTGCGGCGCCACGCGGTCCCAGTCCTCGAGCGAGCCGCCGACGCCATGAATGAGGGCGATGACCGGACCGCTGCCTTCGACCCGGTAGCGGAGACGCACGCCGTTGACCTTGGCGTATTGGTAGAGGATCGGGTTCGACATCGCTGCGCTGGCTTCTGCGGTCATTGTTCTGCCTTCGGGTTCGGATGACTACTTGGCGGGCACGAGAGTGTTGTTGGAGCGGATGCCCATCTCCTTCATATCCTCGTGCCGGTCGCCGATCCGGTGATGCGGCCGCCCGGCGGTGCCGGCGCCGATCGCAATGACGATCTCATCCGCCGCCGGCGCATCGGGGATGGTGAAGCTCACGGTCAGGAAGTGCGAACGCGCGCCCTCGCTGGTGATATGAGTCATCGGGATATCGATGGCACAGCCGGGACCGGCGCGCTTGTTGGTGAAGGAGAGATAGGAGGTGCCGCCGACCGCCTCGCGCAGTTTGTTGCCGAAGCGCAGCGTGTGGATCAAGGCCGAGGCATGCTCGACCTCGCCATCGGCGCCGACCACCGCTGCCTTGCCATAGGCCTCGACGAACTGCTTGCCGCCCGCCAGCGCCATCAGCCGCGGCACCAGCAGGTCGCCCAAGATACCGGCATGCGCCATGATCGCCGGCTTCAGGTTGTCGGTGAAGCTTTCGCCGCGCCAGGGATTGCGGATGACGGCCGCCGCGGCCAGGAACTTGGTCGGGCGCGGCACCGCGCGCTTGCCCTCGACCAGGACTTCTTCGGCATAGGTCACGATCTTCCGGATGACGGGTTCGGTCACTGCAAATCTCCTGGTTTTATGCTCACTGCATCGGTGAGAAATCGGTCGGGATCAGGATGCGGTTTTCCATGGTCTCGAGACATTGCGAGAGCTTCTTGGTGAATTCCTGCCAGTCCTTGTTGGCGGCAAGCGTCGCCCGCCGCGCGGCGCGATCGTTGAGGTCGGAATAGCCCCAGAGGATGACGACATGACTCAGGGGGCCGATCTCGGTGACGAAATAGCCGATGAGGTTGCCGAGGATCGGTGCCTGGATGGCGAGGCCTTCCTCGCGCACCAGGCGGAGATACTCGCCCATCAGATGGGTGCGGATCTTGTAGCAGCGCTCTTCGATGATCATCGTTCAGCCTTCCGCGGCCAGTGCATTGGATTCCCGCCCGCGCCATTCCAGGCAGATCTCATCGCCCGGATTGATGCTGTGCTTCTCGGCGTCCTGCGCCTGCTGCAGCACGGTCATCTCGGCATTGTCTTCGGTCTTCAGCACGTATTTCCGTGACTGGCCGAGATAGATCACCTCGACCACCCGTCCCTTCACCAGGTTCTCCCGCTCTATGGAAGGATCGGTGATGGTCAGGCGTTCCGGACGCACCGCAACCACCGCCTGGTCGCCGGTCTTGAGCTTGGCAGTGTTGAAGGCACGCAAGCGACCGTGCCGGCTCTCTAGCACACAATCGCCGCTGTCGAGGGCGACCACCTTGCCGCGGATCATGTTGGATTCGCCGAGGAAGCCGGCGACGAAGCGGCTGATCGGGCGCTCGTATAACTCCTCGGCCGAGCCGATCTGCTGGATCCGGCCGTCGTTGAAGACCGCGATCCGATCGCTCATCACCAGAGCTTCCTCCTGGTCATGCGTGACATAGAGGATCGACATGCCAAGATCGCGGTGGAGCCGCAGGATCTCGAGCTGCATCTGCTCGCGGAGCTTCTTGTCGAGCGCACCCAGGGGCTCGTCCATCAGCAGGAGCGGCGGCTGGAACACCATGGCGCGGGCGAGCGCCACGCGCTGCTGCTGGCCGCCCGAGAGCTGGTTCGGAAAGCGGTCGCCGAAATCCGGCAAGCCGACCAGCCGCAGGGCTTCGGCCACGCGCCGCTTCCGCTCCTCGCCGTCGATCTTCCGCATCTCCAGGGGGAAGGCGATGTTCTTAGCGACCGTCATATGCGGGAAGAGCGCGTAGTGCTGGAACACCATGCCGATGTTGCGCCGATAGGGCGGCAGCGGATCCAGCGGCTGGCCATCCAAGATGATCCGGCCGCTGGTCGGGGTCTGCAACCCGGCGACCATCGCCAGGGTCGTGGTCTTGCCGGAGCCGGATGGCCCCAGGAAAGTCAGGAACTCGCCGCGCTTCAAGGTGAGATTGACGCCATCGACCGCGGCGGTTGCGCCGTAGAGCTTGCGGACGTCGCGGAGCTCGAGGGTGGCGATCGTGGTGCTCTCTTTGTCCATGGATATTCCGTGCATCGCCGCCTCTCAGTCCTCAAGATTCCAGGCGCGTTCTCTTGCGCGCGATGATGTCGGCCACCAGCGCGAGCAGGGAGAACAGGAAGATGATGGTGGCGACGGCCGCGATGGTCGGATCGACGGCGCCGCGGATGTTCGACCACATCTGCACCGTCACCGGCCGCACCGTCGGCGTGCTGATGAAGAGCGACACCACCAGCTCGTCGAAGGAGATCACCATGGCAAACAGCAGCCCGGACAGGATCGCCGGCAGGATCAGCGGCAGCGTGATGCGGCGGAAGGTCACCAGCGGCGTCGCGCCCAGGGTCATCGCCGCCTGCTCCAGGCGCTGATCGACCACGGTCAGCGCCGCCGACACCGTCGCCACGACATAGGGCACGGTCAGCACGGTGTGGGCGATGATGAGGCCGGAAAGATTGCCGAACAGGCCGACCTTGCGGAAGACGCCGAACACGCCGATCGCCACGATGATGACCGGCACCACCATCGGCGCCATGAGGAAGCCGGTCACCAGCGGCTTGCCGATGAAATTCGAGCGCGCGAGGCCATAGGAGGCCGCGGTGCCGATAGCGGTCGCGATGATAGCCGTCGGGACCAGGATCTTGACGCTGGTGAGCAGCGAGCCGAACCAGGTCGGATCGCCGAACAGGTTCTGGTACCACTGCATCGAGAAGCCGGGCGGCGGGAAGGTGAGGAATGGCGCCGAGCTGAAGGAGATGATCAGAACGATGATCAGGGGCGCCACCAGGTAGAGCACCGCCAGGATGCAGATCACCGCCCGTAGGCGCGACCAGAAGAGCTCCCCGCCATAACGCGCGCCCGAGATCATGCGCGCCTCCATCCGGCGCGCACGCCGAGCACGCGATGCACGATGGCAAGGCTGACGCCGGTGCCGACCAGCAGCACCACGGCCAGTGCACCCGCCAGGCCCCAGTTGCCGAACTGCGAGATCTGCTTCTCGATCATCTGCGCGATCATCATGTCGGCGGGACCGCCCAAGAGCGCCGGGGTGATGTAGTAGCCGAGTGCGCTGATGAAGACGAGGCTGGCGCCGCTCAAGACGCCAGGCAGGCTGAGCGGCAGGTAGATCCGGAAGAAGTTGCGGATCGGCGGCGCGCCGAGGGTCGCGGCGGCCTGGGAGTAGCTCTTGTCGATCCGCACCATCACCGAATAGAGCGGGAAGATCATGAACGGCAGCAGGACCTGGACCATGCCGATATAGACGCCGAGCCGGTTGTAGATCAGCGCCACGGGTGAATCGATCAGCCCGGCGGACATGAGCAGATCGTTGATCAAGCCCTGCTTCTGCAAGAGCACCATCCAGGCGAAGGTGCGCACCAGCAGGCTGGTCCAGAACGGGATCAGGATGATGAAGACCAGCGCGCGCCGGACCCGCGGGCTGCCATTGGCCATGGTGAAGGCCAGCGGATAGCCGATGATCGCGCACCAGAAGGTCGTGACGCCGCTGATGACGACGGTGTTGCCGAGGACGCGGAGATAGATCGTCTTCTCATAGAGTGCTGCGAAATTCTGCAGGCCGAGCTGTGGGTAGGACACACTGGCCGCGAGCAGCCAGGAGATCGGCACCGCGAAGAACAACAGAAGCAGCACGGCCGCCGGCAGCACGAGCCAGCCGGCGCCCCGCGGTCGCAGCGATGCGAGCACGGGGCGCGTGCGCTTCTCTTCTCGATCAAGAATGAAAGTTGTCATCTCGGCGCTGCGCCCGGCAGAAGTCGAAAGACGGATGTCCGGCCGCCGCCCGCTCTTCGCTGGCTCCGGCCGGACTCCACGGTTTTCCTGATCAGGAGAGCTTCCAGTTCTCCCACTGCTCCAGGAGGCCTTCGAGATGGTCGCGCCAGAAGGTGGCGTTGATCACGAAGCCCTTGGCGGCATTGTCGGGATGGGTCGAGAGCCAGCGCGAAACCTTCTCGTCGATCGCGGAGAAGGCCGCCGGGTTGGTCGGGGCATAGGCGATCATATTGGCGAGCTTCGCCTGGTTCTCCGCGACCATCATCTCGTCGATTAGGCCATGGGCGCCTTCGACATTCTTGCTGCCCCTCGGAATCACCAGGTAGTCGATCGACTGGATGTTCTGGTTCCACTCGACCGCGATGGCGGCGCCCTTCTGGGCCGCGTCATAGGCGCGGCCGTTGAGGATGATGCCGCAGCTCACCTCGCCGTCGGTGAAGAGCTGCTGGGACTGCGAGTTGGTGTCCCAGAAGATCACGTTCTTCTTGATGGTGCTGAGCTTGTCCAGGGCTGCTTTGACGCCTTCCGGGGTCGCCAGCACCTCGTAGACCTTATCCATGGGCGTACCGTTCGCCATGGTCGCAACCTCGAACACCGCCTGCGGGCCGTCGGCGTTGAGGGTGCGGGTGCCGGGGAACTTCTCGAGATCGAAGACGTCGGCCCAGGACTTCGGATGGTTCTCCTCGGTGAAGACCTTGGTGCTATAGCCGATGTTGTAGGACCAGACGATATCGCCGACGCCATAGTCGGTGCGGTATTGCTGCGGCACCCGGTCGAGGTGGAGCTTCGACGCATCGAGCTTCTCGAACAGGTTGTTCTTGATCCCGTTGTAGAGGAATTCGTGGGTGACGTCGGCGACGTCCCAGACGGATTCGCCCGACTCCACCATGGTGCGGTACTTGCTCTCGTTCATCGGCCCGTCCTGCACCACGGGTGTTCCAGTCTTCGCGGTGAAGGGATCGCAGTAGCAGGCCTTCTGCGCATCCTGATAGGCGCCGCCCCAGCTCACGAAGGTGACCGGCGCAGCGGCTGCGAAGGCCGAGCCGGACATGAGCGACGGCGCAAGGCTGGCGCCGGCCAGTGCGGCACCGGTTCCGAGGAAGCCGCGGCGGGAAATTTCCCGGCGCCGGAGCATTTCGGCAATCTGATCGATGGTCTTGGTCATGGGTGTCTCCCTGTGGATGTTGGTTCGAGGACTTCTAATTCTTGATTCACGCCCGCGCGGCCGCCGCGATCGGACGTCTCGTCTCTTCGGTGAAATGCGGCATGACGCGCTCGATGAAGAGCTCGAGCGAGCGCTTCTTCTCGGCCCAGCTGAGGCCGGTGTTGACGCCGAGGCAGAACACATCGACGCCGTTCTCTTCGTAGAGCCGGAGCTTCTCGACGACCTGCTCCGGCGTTCCGAACAGCAGGCTCTCGTGCAGTTTCTCCGGGTTGTAGGCTTCCGGATTGGAAACGGTCGAGAGATCGACCGGGTCGGCGAAGCCGTTGATGACCTTGCCGTTGGTCTGGAACAGATTCTCGAATCGGCGACCGTCAACGATGGCGGCCTCGATCGGGCGACGCCAATCGTCGGCGTTCTCGTAGACATAGCCGGAGCGCAGCATCAGGAAGCGCGGGCGCGGGATGCCGGGATTGTCGGCCAGCGCCTGGTTGAACTTGTCGGCCAGGATCTTCACCTCGGCCGGCGGGCGCGAGAGCGGCGTCGCCATGATGTTGGCGCCGCTCTTGATCGCCCAGTCGTAGGTGCCGGGATCGCGCGCCGCCACCCAGATCGGCGGATGCGGCTTCTGCACCGGCTTGGGCACCGACGACGAATGCGGGAACTTCCAGAACTCGCCGTTATGCGTGTAGTCGCCGGCCCAGAGCGCCTTCACCGCCGGCAGCAGCTCCTTCATATAGGCGACGCCGATCTGCTGCTGCATGCCGCCGGCCAGCCGGTCGAACTCCCACTGATAGGCGCCGCGGGCGATGCCGAGCTCCAGCCGGCCGTCGCTGAAGACGTCGCAGAGCGCGGACTCGCCGGCGAGCCGGATCGGGTGCCAATAGGGCGCCACGACGGTGGCGGTGCCGAGCCGGATCCGGCTGGTGCGCGCAGCCCAATGCGTCAGGATCATGAAGGGGTTCGGCGCCACCGCGAACTCGATCGTGTGGTGCTCCTGGGCATAGGCGCATTCGAAGCCGCCCTGCTCTGCCATGCGGATGAGATCCACCGCATGTTCGGCAACCCGCCGGATATCCTGGCTGGGATCGGTCCGGGTCATGTTCACGGAGATGGCAAACTTCATTCTTTCACTCCCTCAGTGCGACGCATGCGCCTAGCTCCCCTTGAATTCCGAGGCATAAGAGTCCCAGCTGCGCGGCAGGTGCGTGAGGCGGGCGACGCGCGCCTCGCCGTCGATATCCGTGTAGATGCCGAACTGATCGAGTGCCGCCTCGTGGAAGTAGCGCATCAGCATGCCGTTGGCGGGCTGCGGATAGAGCGCCGACCAGGGCATGGTCTCGGCATCGAAGAACTGGCCTTGCGCGGCGGTCTCGGTCTTCTCGACCAGGGTGCCGCGATAGACGATGTTCACCGTGTCGTCGGTGGCATTCTCGAAGACGGAATAGAGGAAGGTGATCTCGGCCTTCACACCGGCGCGGCGCAGCGCTTCCTTGAGCGAGGCGAGATCGCCGGTTCCTCCCCCGGTCAGCGCGGCGCCGGGCAGGATCCACCGCCCCTTCCCATCCGGAAGCATCAGGACCTTGCCGTTCTGCTCGACGATGCAGCTGACGACCAGCTTCCGGCCGGGCGACTTCGCGATCGCCGCCTGCTGCGCCGCCAGCGAGATGTAGCCGCCCTGGCCATAGACCAGCGGCCGGCGCGGCGTGATCTCGAAGGCGGTCACCCGGCCGATCAGGATGATGTGATCGCCGGCGACGACGCGTTCATGTGTCGTGCATTCGAAGGTGCTGATGCTGCCGAGGATGCGCGGCGCACCGGTTGCGCCCGGCACCCAGTCCACGTGATCGAACTTGTCCGGCGATTTGGTCGCGAAGAGGTCGGAAACCGAGCGCTGGTCTTCGCAGAGCACATTGATGGCAAAGCCGGAGCTGCGCTGGAACGCCTCGAAGCTGCCCGAGGTCCTGGCGATGCAGACCAGGACCAGCGGCGGATCGAGCGAGACGGAGGTGAAGGAATTGACCGTCAACCCGCGGGGACGGCCCATCTCGTCCATCGTCGTCACGATGGTGACGCCGGTGACGAAGCTGCCGAGGGCCCGGCGCAGTGCCTTCTTATCGAGTGCGCCGGGGTCGGCGAGTGCGAGTTCCGCGGTCATGAATCAAGTTAAAGGGATTCAGGACCGTCGCTCTTGGCTCAAAGGATAGGAAGCCGCGACCTATCTCTTCTACCTTGTGACGGAACGGCGTCAGCGCTTCTCGGATTTGGCGCCGGGACCGATCATGGTGCGCAGCTTCAAGGCGAAGACAAAGGCGAAGCGGGTCTCGGGATTCTCCAAATCCAGGGAGAACAACTCCTTCAGGCGCTCCAGCCGGTAGCGGAGCGTGGAGACATGGATGTTCAGTTCCGTCGCCGTGGCGCGGAAACGGCAGCTCTGGTCGATGAAGGCCGAAGCCGTCTCCAGGAGCTCCATGTCATGCTCTTGGTCATAGGCCTCGATCTCGCCGAGGGTCGCGCGGACAAATTGCTGCATCACGGCATTGTCGACCGAGGAGAGCAGGACCGCGAAGGCGCCGAAGTCCTGCTGCCGCACCAGCCCTTGCCGTCCGAAGATCTTCGCCAGGGTCAGCAACCGGATGCACTGGTCGCGCGCCGCATGATAGTCGGCGGGAGACTGGCAGACCGGTCCCAGCGCCACGACCGGATCGGCGCTGTGGCTCCATTTCGCGGCATCGACCAGTTGCCGACCGAGCATGGCGACGAATCCCTCCGCTTGTTTCGGGGCGCTGGGGAGATGCACGAAGACGACGCCGCGATGGGCCACGACTGTCGCAGAAGGGCGCGCCTGCTTCGCCACCCGCGAGAGATGGCGCAACAGCTGCCCTGCCTCCTCGCCCGAGGCGCCGGCCTTGTTGCTGTCGATGGCGAGAACATGGGCCGGGGCCGAGAGATCGATGCCGAGCCGGTCGCCGCGACTCTCGATCTGCCGGATGTCGGTCCAGCTTCCCTCGAAAAGCTGCTCGAAGAACTCGGCTATCTGGGAGTCCTGCCGCCGCAGCTGGATATGGGTGCGCATGATCTGCGCGCTCAGGGCAAAGCGCGCTTCCTGCGCGATCAGGAAGTCGAGATCGTCGAGGCCGCGCTGCCGCGGGAAAATGACCAGGCCCCCGACCGTCTCGTTATCGACCCGGAGCGGCTCGACATAGGCCTCGCGGTCGAGGGCGACGCCGATCTCCGTGAGGTTGATGCGGCGCAGTTGCCGGAAGTCGGAGGGCTCACTGTCCTGGACCAGCTTCTCCAGCAGTTTCGCCGCCGGACCGCGCACCACATCGAGCCATTCCCGGTCGCTCACCCGCTCGACATCCGGCGAGCGGCTCGCATAGGCGCTGTCGGTCGTGAAATCCAGGATGACGATCTGGTCGGGCAGGATGGTCTCGACGATTCCGGCGATGGTCTCCATCGACGAGCCGCCGAGGACGCGTTCCAGCAGGCTGGAGTTGATCTGCAAGGTCCGCTCGAGCTTAGCGGTCAGGAGCCGCTCGGCGTGTAGCGATTTCTCCTTGTCCACGGCGATCGCCGCCAGATGGCAGATCGTCATCAGGAAATCGACTTCTTCCTCGGTCACCGAAACGCGTTCGGTGGAGCTGACCGAGAGGACCATCTCGCGGGATTGCATATCCGTGCAGCCGAGTGGCAGCACGATGGTCGTGTGATAGTTCCGCGCGATCGCATCTTCCCGATAGCCGGGGAATTCATCCGAGGTCTGCGCGTCTTCGATGATGATCGGCTGCCGGGTCTCGGCGACCTTCAGGCTCGGGCTGGTCTTGAGCTCCCACTGATCCGGCAGGCCCTTCTTGTGATCGGGATCGTAGCGCGCCACCAGGATCGAGAATCCGGCAGTCCGGTCCACCGCCATGATGCCGGCGCGGCGCCAGATCGTATGGTGGCAGAGCGCAAAGACCAGCCGCTCGAAGAAACTGCCGAGATCGCTGCCCGCGTTGATGAGGCTCGCGATCTCGCGGACGCTCTGCAGCCGCCGCGCGTCCAGCGCTTTGGGCATCGTGGGTGCCAAAGCAGGCATCGCCCCCGTCGTTTGCCAGCCAGCGTCCAAATGGCCCATGGGTTGCTTTCGCTCAGTCCGAGCAGTCTCAGCGGATGCCTCGGCAGGTTAGGCCACGCCAAAACCCCATCCCTCCGACACTATAGCGGAACAGAAGCACCCCTCTTCCTACTTTTCATAGGCAATAGGACGTTTCGGATTTTCCTTTTGCGACACGATTGTATCAGAACCGACCGCCGCGTCGCTTACAGGAGCTTGCGTTCCTCCAGAACCTTGCGGGCAACCCGGAAGCACTCGAGCGCCTGCGGCACGCCGCAGTAGATCCCGATCACATGAATCGCGGCGCGGATCTCCTCCTTGGAAACGCCGTTGTTGAGCGCGCCGCAGCAATGCGTTTCCCATTCATGCATCTTGCCCAGCGCGCCGATCATGGTGAGGTTCATCAGTGAACGCGTCTTGGGGTCGATCGCGTCATCGCCCCAGCCGAAGCCCCAGCACCACGCCGTCATCGCCATCAGCTGACTTGGTTCGTGACCGGCAGTAGCGATGGCCCACTACCCGGTCGACATTACGCAGAGCGCATAACTATTGAATACTCGGATATGCGCGATGTATCGCCAGTTACTCTCATTCTCTGGCACGATTTGGCACACCTGTTCCGAATTTGTACGAACAGCTGAGAAAACCGACGAATGCTAGCGAACTGATCCAGTTCGGAATTTTTTGTATCCGATTGAAATTGTTGGGCTCCGAATCCGCTTCCCAAGCTTACGACGAGGGTTCGATTCCCTTCACCCGCTCCAGCTTTCATTGTCGCGGAAGGCACGGGGATCAGCGTTGTCGACAATATCTCCGCGTGGAAGATTCGCCACGCCGTTGAGTTCCGACCTTTCGCGCCGCAGCTGCAGATCGAGCTTAGCCTGTATCGACCGTGGGGGACGCCTCAGTCGGCTATATGCAATGCCTTCACCGAACATCTTGTCCGCCGCGTGACGGAAATCTCAAAGAAGGCCGCCGGCGGCTGAGACGGATCTGACGTATCGGGAATGTCCGCTTTGCGCCGATTGTGTTGAAAAACTTCTAGTCGTGGCCGCGTGCACGTGATTCCGTTGCCTGAGGGATGTAGCGGAGGACCTGGCAATCAGTTTTCAACAAAATCCGCCAGAAGCTGCCGAAAACGTACCCCGCGAAGCGGTTTGATAGAACCTTACACCACGATCATCGAGCGAATGGGTATTTGAGCCCGCGAATGTTCAAAAACACCGCATAGACGGTGGTCGTCGCGGTGATGAACAACCGGTTGTTGCGCGGACCGCCGAAGGCCACATTGGCGACCATGTCGGGTACCAGGATTTTGCCGATCAACTCGCCCACCGACGTGTGGCACTGGACCCCGTCCCAGGCGCTGATCCAAAGGTTGCCGGCGACATCGACGCGAAAGCCATCGGGAATGCCGGGCGTGATGTCGGCGAACAGACGAGGATTCTTCAGGCGATCGCCTGCAACTTCGAAGACGCGGACGTGATGTGGCGCGCTGCGATCGGTGAGAAAGCCTGAATCGGCAATATAGAGCAGATCTTCGTCCGGGGAGAAGGCGAGGCCGTTGGGCATGGAGAAGTCGTCGGCCACGACTGCAATCCGCCCGGATTGCGGATCGATCCGATAGACGCGGCAACCCGGCTGCTCCTGCGGATTCCGGCGACCGACATAGTCCGAGATGATTCCGTAATTCGGATCGGTGAACCAGATGCTGCCATCCGATTTCACCACGACATCGTTCGGTGAATTCAGCCGCTTGCCCTCGAAGGAATCCGCGAGCACCGTGATTGAGCCGTCCCATTCCGTCCGCACGACACGACGTTCGCCCTGCATGCAGGTGACGAGCCGGCCCTCGCGGTCCCGGGTGTTGCCGTTGGGGTTGGCGACATGGCTGCGGAACAACGACACCGCGCCGGTCTCCTCATCCCAGCGGAGCATCCGGTCATTGGGTATGTCGCTCCAGATCAGGGTGCGGAGGTCGGCGAAATAGACCGGGCCCTCCGCCCAGCGGTTGCCGGTGTGGATGGTCTCCAGGAAGGCGACGGGATCGATGAGGTCGCCAAAACGCGGGTCGATGATCTCGTAGCAGGAGCTCATGGCTACAGACCCGGGGTGGGACGGTACTTGCGGCCACGGGCGATCACCTTGGTGAGC
The DNA here is from genome assembly GCA_030715195.1 of Dongia sedimenti. Classification (GTDB taxonomy): domain Bacteria; phylum Pseudomonadota; class Alphaproteobacteria; order Dongiales; family Dongiaceae; genus Dongia; species Dongia sedimenti. The sequence continues at coordinate 69,229 of JAUYVI010000007.1, read as the reverse complement.
GTGCCGTCGGTGAGATAGGGCTGCACCGCCTTGGAATCATACTGCACATTCTCCTGGCCGGGATAACCGATCAGCTCACGCACCCGCGGGTTCATGTAGTAGGCGGCGATGGTGATCGTCGTGACGGCGCTGAACGCCGGACCATCTTCCCGGTTGAGCTTCTCCAGCGCTGGCTCGGCGCCGCCCGCCGCATCGACCGCCACGGCACGCACAAAGCCCTCCTTGAGGTCATCGCGGAAATCCAGCGCCGTCGTGGCATCGGCATAGGAGCAGACGTCGCTGAACTTCGGCATCTTGCCATGGGCCGGGATCAAGAAATCGGCGAGCGCGAGATAGGTCTGTTCGCCGCTCATGTCACGCCACCTTCTGGTTGCGCCGCTCGGCGATCATCCGGCGGGTGTTGCGGAGTGCCACCGCCATGATCGTCGCAGTCGGGTTGGTGGCGCCCGACGTCGGGAACGTCGAAGCGTCCAGGATGTAGAGGTTCGGCACGTCGTGGCAAGCACCCCACTGATCCACCACCGACCGCTTCGGGTCATCGCCCATCACCGTGGTGCCGATCAGATGCCAGCCGGATTCCCGGACCGGGACGGAGACCAATGTCTCGATCGCGCCGGCCGCGCGCACCGATTCCAGGCAGCGATCGATGTTGAACTTCAGCAAGCGGTTCGAGTTCTCATTCACCTTGTAGACGATCTGCGGCGCCGGGAGGCCGTCGGAATCGGTCAGATCTTTTGAAAGGACGACCTGGTTGTTTTCTTCCGGCAGGTCCTCGCCGACGATGCCCCAGATCAAAGAGTGACCAAAGCGGCGCGCGACATTGTCGTGCAGGTTGCCGCCCCAGAAGTCCTGGAAGCGCCCCTCCTCCGCCACGTAGACCTTGGAGCCGATGGCGCCGGAGACGCCGACCGGGCCGCCGGACGGCATACAGTTCCACTTGGAGCCGCGCACGAAGCCGCGCCGCTCGTCAGTCTCATAGAATTCGTGGGAGTAGACCTGCTGGCCGAACGGGCCGCGCCAGGAATCCAGCGGATCCTCATAGGAAGCGAGGACGCTGGCGAAGGGATGCATCATCAGCCGCCGGCCGACCAGGCCCGAGGAGTTCGCGAGCCCGTCGGGATGCTTGGCGCCGCCGGACATCAGCAGGAGGCGTGGCGTGCCGACGCCGTTGGCGCAGAGGATCACTATCTTGGCGCGCTGGCGGCGCTCGCGGCCGTTGGCGTCGATGTACACCACGCCGGTCGCGAGCCCCTGGTCGTTGGTCTCGACCTCCTTCACCCGGGCGCGCACGACGAGCCGCGCGCCGGCCTTGATCGCCAGCGGCCAATGCGAACGGTCAGTGGTGGACTTCGCACCCTCGGGACAGCCGGTCAGGCAGACGCCCCGGCGGACACAGGCGTTGAGTTCGCCGAACTTCTCCGACGGAATCGCATTGCTGCCGGGCCACCAGTGCCAGCCCATCCGCTCCATGCCGAGCGCGCCGCGCTGCCCAACCGAACCGATCGGCAAGGCGGGAAACGGATAGGCCGGCCGCGGCGGAAAGGCGGGATCGCCGGCGAGGCCAGAAACGCCGACCTCGCGCTCGACCTCCAGGAAGTAGGGCAGCAGGTCCTCGTAGGTGAACGGCCAGTCGTCGGCGACGCCATCCATCGACCGGACGCGAAAGTCCGACGGCAGAAAGTGCATCCACTGCGCGCCGTAAAGCGTGGCGCTGCCGCCGACGCCGGCGAACATCAGCGGGTTGATGTCCGTGGTCGAGGTGTCGACCGGATAGTCGTTGGGGTTATCGCGGACATTGGGATTGGGATGCCAGAGCTTGGTGCTGACCAGCTCGTGCTCCGGCCGGGCGCCGGTATAGTCGTTGTAGTCGGGCCATTCGCCCTGTTCCAGGACGACGACCGACACGCCGGCGCGCGCCAGGTGCAGGGCGGCGACCGATCCGGAAGGCCCGGCACCGACGATGACGACATCCACTTCCTCGTCGCGCGACGGTCTCGACTTTGGCGCCACACTCATGATTCTCTCCCTGAACTGTCAGCAGGCCGCGGCGGTCAGAACAGCCGCGTGCGGTAGAAGGCAGCCGCGCCGATGATGATGATCCCCTTGATGATGAGCTGCATCTCGATCGGAAAACCGAGCAGCAGCACGAGGTTGTTGATCACCACCAGCACGGCGACGCCGAGCAAGGCGGCGAAGACATTGCCGCGGCCGCCGGAGAGCGCGACACCGCCCATCACCGCGGCGACGATGGAATCGAGCTCGTAGCCCTGCCCGACCCAGTTCGACACGGTGCCGACATAGCCGAGCAGGAAGAGTCCGCCGATGCCGGCGCAGATCGAGCAGATGACGTAGCAGAGGATCACCACCCGATCCCGCGGTACGCCGTTCAGCAGGGCGGCCTTCGGGTTGCTGCCCACCATGAAGATCTGCCGGCCGAAGCGCGAACGATGCAATACGATGCCCAGGGCCGTAGCCAGGATTGCCAGGGTGATCAGGTTGACCGGGATACCGAGTATGCGGCCGCTGGCGAGAAAGCTCATGCCCGGCGGCAGCGTGCTGATCGGCGCGCCGCCGGTATAGGCGAAGCGGACGCCCTGCAGGATGATCATCATCGCCAGGGTCGCCAGGAACGGACTCACATTGCGTTTGGTAACCAGCCAGCCGGAGATCAAGCCGACGATGGCGGAGAAGACAATTGCCGCGACGAAGATCATCGGGATCGCGTCGTTGCCGGTCGCCTTGAAGGCGGTGGCGAGCACGGCGACGGTCGCCATGAGCGAGGCGACCGACAGGTCAAGTCCGCGCACCAGGATGACGAAGGTCTGGCCGACAACCACCATGCCCAGGGGCGCCGCGATGGTCAGCACGTTGACCAGATTGGCGGGCTGCAGGAAGGGCGGCGAGATCAGGGCTGCGACCACGAGCAGGATGCAAAGGAAGATGACGAGGCCGTAGCGCTCGAAGATGGCTGCGGTCGTGAGGTTTCGCGTGCGCGGAACCGGCGCGTTGGTGGATGCCGTCATCGCCGCTTCCCGGAGGTGTTGAAGGCGACTGCGATGATGATGATCAGGCCCTGGATGACCCATTGGTAGTAGGAGGACACGTTCACGAAATTCAGCAGGTTGTTGAGCGTCGTCACCAGGAGCACACCGAGAAAGGTGCCGAGCACCCCGCCCCGTCCGCCGGCCAGGATCGTGCCGCCGACCACGACCGGCGTGATCGACTGCAATGTCAAAGCGGCACCGATCCGTGGATCGCCGACACCGGTTCGCGCCGTCAGGAAGATCGCGGCGCCGGCTGCGCAGAGGCCGGAAATCGCATAGGCCAGGATGATGACCTTGTTGACGTGAACGCCATTCAACCGCGCCGCCTCCGGATCACCGCCCGCGAAATAGATGTCCCGGCCCGATCGCGTGCGCTGCAGCCACAGACCGGCAAGCGCGAAGATCGCCACCAGCACAATGGCGGAAATCGGGATATTGCCGACGTTCGCATAGGCGAAATCGGCGAACGCATTGGGGACGGATCCGCCGGGCTCGCGGCGATACATCAAAGTCGCGCCGAAGATGATGGAACCCATGCCTAGCGTCACGATCAGCGCGTGGACGCGCAGTACGACGATCATGAGGCCATTGAGCGCGCCGATCGCCGTCGCAATGATCGCCGAAAGCGGAATCGCCAACCAGAGCATGTCCGGGCGCCACTCCAGGAAGCTGGCAAGGAAGACGGTCAGCGCGCCGACCAGCGCGCCGACGGCGAGGTCGATCCCGCCCATCAGCACCACGAAGGTCTGCCCGAGGCTGACCATGCCCAGCACGATCAGCTGCTGGAACAGGTTGCTGAAGTTGCGCCAGGTCAGGAACCGGTCGGACAGGAGGCCCCCGGCAATCACTAGGATCAGGAACAGCGTTCCGACGATGACATAGGATGCCAGCAGCCGATTGCGACGCAGATCCATGATGAGCGCCGTCACGAGACCAACTCCGCGCCGCCAGCGACCGAAAGCCTGCTGCGATCCATGGAGCGCACGGCGAGGTCCATGATCGCCTCCTCGCTGATCGCCTCGCCTTGGATCTCACCGACGATCTGGCCTTGGGACATGACATAGACCCGATCGGACATGCCGACGACCTCCTGCAATTCGGAGCTGATCAGCAAGACGCCGATGCCGGAATCGGCCAGGCGGCGAATGATGCGATAGATCTCGACCTTGGCGCCGATATCGACGCCGCGGGTCGGCTCGTCGAGGATCAGCAGGCGATTGGCGATGCGCGACCAGCGGCTGAACAGCACTTTTTGCTGATTGCCGCCCGAAAGGTTGCCGACCTTCACCTCGGAGGACGGCGCCGCAACGGCGAATTCCTTCATTTGCCGCATCGCCGTCTCGCGCTCCGTGGCGCGGTCGATCAGCCCGCGACGGGTCACACTGCCAAGATCGGGCGCCACGATATTCGCCGAGATCGGCAGGCCGAGAAACAGACCCTCGTCCTTGCGGTTCTCGGTGAGGAAGCCCAGGCCGAAACGGATGGCGGCGCCGGGATCGATCTTGCTGAAGGGTTTGCCTTCGAGCGCGATCGAGCCCTGCTTGACCTCACGCGTGCCGAAGATTGCCTCGGCGACCTCGGTGCGGCCGGAGCCGACCATGCCGGCCAGGCCGACGATCTCTCCCGCCTTAACGCTGAAACTGACGTCACGCACGCGGGGGCCGGCCTCCAGGTTGCGCACGGTGAGCACGTCGGCGGTCTGGGCCGGTGCCTGGAGCCGGGCCGGATAGACCTGCTCGAGGCGACGGCCGACCATCTTGGTGATCATCGCCTCGCGGGTCAGGGCCGCGACCGGGCTGGTAGCGACAACCTGGCCATCCTTCAGGATCGTCACGCGATCGGCGATTTCGGCAATCTCCTCGAGCCGATGCGAGACATAGACGATGCCGACACCCTCGCTGCGGAGGCGCCGCATGTTTTCGAACAGGAGGTCGACCTCGCGGCCGGTGATGACAGCGGTCGGCTCGTCGAGGATCAAGAGCTTGGTTTGACCGACCAGCGCCTTCGCGATCTCGACCATCTGCTGGTCGGCCAGCGGAAGCTCGTCCACCTTGGCATGCGTCGGAATGGTGACGCCGAGTTGCTTCAGGGCAGCCGCCGCCAGGGCATGGCGCGCGCGCCCTGAGATCAGACCGAACCGCGTCGGCTGCGCATCCACCAGAATGTTTTCGGCGACCGACAGCTCTGGAAAGAGTGCCAATTCCTGGTAAATGACGTGGATCCCAGCGGTTCGCGCCTCTTTCGGCGAGCGCCATGAGACCGACTTTCCCAGATAAGTGATCGATCCCGAGTTCGGCGCCACGGCGCCGCCCATCACGCGGATGAGCGTGGACTTGCCGGCGCCGTTTTCGCCGAGCAGCGCGTGAATCTCGCCGGGACGCACGGCGAAATCGACCCGATCCAGAGGACGGACCCCCGGATACTCCTTCACGATCTGACTGAGCTCAATGACTGAGCTGGACATTCCCGATGCTCATTCCCGCCAGGCAGGGGGTGCGCGCCCCATTCGGAAGCGCGCACCCAGTCCGGGAGGTGACTACTTTGGATATTCCGGATTGAACGTCGCCGGATTGTAGCCGGCAGGCAGGCCATGGCTCGGCGAAAGATCGCCCGGATCTTCCATGCTGACATGGTCGAGCAGATGCCGGTCACCCTTCACCGAAGTCGTATCGGCGCCGGGCGAGGTCACGACCTGGAAGCTCACTTCGACCTTGTCGGGGACCGGAATGCCTTTCAGCACATTGAGAGCGGTTTCGATGCCCGTAATGCCCATCGAGGTCGGGTAGTCGATGCCCACCATCTTGATATTGTGCTGGCTGGCCAGCTGGTACATCAGCGCGATGTCGCCGCCGGTCATCGGGGGAATCTCGCCGTCCTTGTATCCGGCATCGAGATAGGCCTGGATGGCGCCCGAGCCCTGCAGCGCGCTGTCGGCCAGTACGCCGTTGATCTCTTTGCCGTGCTTCTGGATCAGCGCTGCCATCACCGACTTGCCGGTGGCCGGGTTCCAGTCGCAATACTGCTTCTCGATCACCTTGATGTCCGGGAAATTGGAGAGCACCTCTTGGTTCGCCTTGATCCGGATTTCGGCAACGCTCGAGCCGGCGATACCCGGAAGCATCACGATGTTGCCCTTGCCGTCGAGCGTCTCGGCAAGCCACAACGCCTCCAGGCGGCCGAGCGCCCAATCGGACGAGGTGACATAGGTAATGTAGTTCTCAGCGGTCTTGACACGCCGATCGACCATGACGACCGGGACGCCCTGCTGCATGGCGCGCCCGACCACCGGGTCGAGTGCATCCTCCGTCGCCGCGGCGATCAGGAGGATATCGACGCCCTGGCTGATCAGATCCTGGATATCGGCGATCTGCTTTGACGGATCGTCATTGGCGTCGGTGACCTTGAGATGCGCGATTTCATCCTTGTGTTGTCCGGCCGACCACAGCACGCCGTGCTGGAAGGCGACACGCCAGGCATTGGAGATCGACGCATTGGAGAAACCGATGGTGTACGGCCCATCCTTCTTCCACTTCGACGTGTCGACCATGGTGTTGCCGTTCGGGTTCCAGACCCAGGTGCGCGGCACGCCATAATAGCCGGGCTTCTCGTCCGCTGCCAAAGCCGGGGTCGGCGTGGCGAATTGCAGCGCCCCTGCCGCCCCGACCGCCGCCGCAGCGGCGGGGACGTTTCGTAACAGGGTTTTTCGGGAAATCTTTCGACTCAGAATGCTCTCTGCGGACATTGTCTTTTCTCCTCCCAGACGTTCCATGAACGCGTTCCGAATTTTTGGCACCGCAACATGATCGTGAGCGATGTTGCAGCGCGCTGTGCCCTTTGCCCACTTAGATGGCAAGGCGGTTCCTGGCGCACAGGAATCGCCAGTCGGGCATCCCCTATAGTCAGTTAGCCGCCGGTTGGCCTGAAGCGTCAATCAACTGTCTTGCAATAACTGCTATGTCCCTTTTGACCGTTGGGCGCGACGTAGAATGCGATCTATGTAACGAGATGCACCGATTACTCTCCCGCGCGCCGTTGCGCTTTGGAGATCTAGCGACAGTGGAGTTGCCGTGAATATCCTGGTCATCCTGCGCATGATGCCGGACGCCGCCAGCGAGCTGCAGCCCAACGAGGGCGGCATCGCAATCGATCGGGAATGGCTGGATTTCCAGCTGAACGACTTCGACGACCATGCGCTGGAAGAAGCCGTCCTGATCAAGGAAGCGACGGGCGCGCACGTGACCGCAATCGCCATCGGCGAGGGCGCCAACCGTGTCTTGCAGATGGCGGCCGCGCGCGGCGCCGATGAAGCGATCGCCTTGGACGCAGAGGAAGGCGGGCTGATATCGCCGCGCGACATCGCGGCGACGATCGCGGCCGTCGCGCGGGACAAGGCCGCCGACATCGTGTTGTGCGGGGTTCAATCCGGCGAAGACGTCTTCGGCCAGCTCGTGCCCTATGTCGGCGCCCTGCTCGACTGGCCGCACATCTCCGGCACCGGCCGGGTGACGTCCGCGCGGGACAAGCTGACGGTCTCGCAGGAGCGCGGCGCCGGGGTGGCCCTGACCTATGAGGTCGCCTTGCCGGCGGTGATCGGCGTCCAGACCGCGTCCAAGGCGCCACGCTATGTCTCCGGCAGCAAGCTGCGCGAGGCGGCGAAAACGCCGATCGCTCGCGCCACACTGCAACCAAGCGCTTTCGAGCGCGCCGCTATGCTCGTCAAACTCAGCCCACCCGCCAGAGGCAGCACCGGCGAGATGCTGGGCGACGATGCCGGTCAGGCCGCCGACCGGTTGATGGCTGTCTTCGCCGCCAACGGCTTTTTGAAGGGCTGAAGCATGAAGATCATTGCCTGCGCCGAAGCACGCGCCGACCGCATCGAGCCCGTGTCCTTCGAGATGATCGAGGCTGCGCGGTCGCTCGCCGGCGACGGCGATGAAGTCATCGTCTTCTTCGCGGGCAAACCTGCCGCCGATGCGGCGGTCGCTTTCGGGGCGGCGGACCGGTTAGTCGCGGCCCATTCCGACGAAGCTGAGCTCGTTCCCGCCGAGAGCTATGCACGGATTTTGCGCGAAGTGATCGCCGCGGAGGATGCGGCGCTTGTCCTCGTTCCCTACTCGGCAAGCGGCCTGGATATCGCCGCCGAGGTCGCTGCACGAAAGGGTTGGCCGCTCGTCGCCTACGTGAACGCGGTAACGCATGATGCCGACGGTATCCGCGCCACCGCCCAAATGTATGGCGGCAAGCTGCTGGCTGAGTGCCAGGTGACGCTGCCGGCGGTCCTGATGGTCAATCCGGGCGCCTTTGCCGAAGCCGTGCCCGCCGCCCTTGCGGCGAATAAGGTGCGCGAGATCGACGCTTCAGGCCATGTTCGCAACGGCAAGGTTAAGCTGGTCGCCGTCGAGCTGCCCGACCCCGCCGACGTCGATCTTGCCACGGCCGAGCGCATCGTCTGTGTCGGCCGTGGCGTCGGCGATGCAGGCAACATCGATCCGGTCCGCAACCTCGCGGCCTTGCTGAATGCGGAAATCGCCGGCAGCCGTCCGGTGGTCGACAGCGGCTGGCTGCCGAGGGCGCGCCAGGTCGGCAAGTCGGGACGCAAGGTGAAGCCGAAGCTTTATTTCGCGCTCGGCGTCTCGGGCGCGCCGGAGCATCTCGAAGGCATGGCACAAGCCGGCGTCATCGTGGCGGTCAACACCGACGCCAACGCCCCTATCTTTAACGTCGCACACTATGGCGTCACCTGCGACCTCTCCGAACTCGTTGAAACGCTGACCGAGAAGCTGCAAGCAGCCAGCGGCTGACATGGCAGGAACACTCGCGCTTTGGCTCCTGGTACTGGCCGCGATCACGGCAACCGGCTGGCGCGCGCGCCGTTATGTGGCCCTGCTAGCGCGCGCGCGCGGCGCCGGGCGCTTCGATCATCCACTGCAGCGCCTGAGCGGCGTCGCCGTTGCCGTCGGGCTGCACCGTAGGATGCTGCGCCGGCCGCTATCCGGCATTCTGCACGCGACCATCTTCATCTCGTTCTTTGTTCTCTTCCTCACCACGATCGAGTCCTTTGGCTCGGGCCTGTTCCCGGGCTTGGCCATCGCTCCGGTCGGCGATCATCCGGTGATCGCCCTCGCGCAAGACGTCTTCTCACTACTAATGCTCACCGGGCTGGGGCTCGCAGTCTATCAGCGCTATGTGCTGAAGCCGGCGCGATTCAAGGGCTCGAGCGCCAGCGATGCCGCCTTCATCTATGTGCTGATCTTCCTGATCGTGGGGGCGCTGCTACTGGAGGCAGCGGCGCGTATAGTCCAAGGAGCGAATGGCGACTGGCGGCCTGTGGCATCGCTGCTAGCGCGACTGCTGCTCGCGGTGCATGCCCCCGGCCCGGCGATGGAGCAGGTGTTCTACTGGATCCATGTCTGTGCGATTTTAGCATTCCTGGTCTATATACCGGGCTCCAAGCACCGGCACATGTTTCTGGCCGCCCCCAACATCTATTTCCGCAATCTCGGCCCCCGCGGCGCTGCCCCACCGGTGCCGGAGAGCCGCGAGAATACCGGGCTCGACCGCCTGGACGACTTCGACTGGAAACAGCAGCTCGATCTCCTCACCTGCACCGAATGCGGACGCTGCCAATCGGTCTGTCCGGCCTATGCCGCCGGCCTGCCGCTCAGCCCGAAGCTACTGATCACCGACATGCGCGATGCGATCACCGCGGGCCGGACGCGCGAGCCCTTGGTCGGCAATGTGATCGCCGAGGCGACGCTCTGGGCCTGTACCACCTGCCGCGCCTGCATGGAGGAATGCCCAGTCGAGATCGAGCACCTGCCAAAGATCATCGAGATGCGTCGGCATCTGATCGACAATGGCAGCGTCAGCCCAGGGCTGCAGGACGCCCTTTCCAACCTGACGCGGCTCGGCAATTCCATGGGCAAGCCATCGAAGATGCGGGCCCGCTGGACCAAGGAGCTCGGCGTGCCCGTGAAGGATGCGCGCAACGAGCCGGTCGATATTCTCTGGTTCGTCGGCGACTACGCCTCCTACGACCCGCGCGTCCAGGCGGTGACGCGCAAGGTCGCCGAGCTGCTGACCGCGGCGGGTGTCGATTTCGGCATCCTGTTCGATGCCGAGCGCAACAGCGGCAACGACGTGCGCCGCGCCGGCGAGGAAGGCTTGTTCCAATCGCTGGCCCAGCCGAATATCGACGCCATCCAGGCCTGCACCTTCAACCGGATCATGACCACCGATCCGCACAGCCTAAATGCGCTGAAGAACGAGTATCCGAGCCTGGGTGCGGCATTCGATATCGTGCATCACACGACTTTGCTGGCCGAACTCGTCGCCGCCGGCAAGCTGCAGATCGCGCCGGCCGACGGCGGCCGGGTCACCTACCACGATCCCTGCTATCTCGGACGCTACAACGGCGTGTTCGACGCGCCGCGGGATCTGATCCGTGCGGCCGGATACGCACTGCACGACATGCCGCGTTGCCGCGACAAGTCGTTCTGCTGCGGTGCCGGCGGCGGCCGGATCTGGCAGAGCGACGAGGGGGTCACCGAACGGCCGAGCGAGAACCGCATCCGCGAGGCGCTGAGCCTCGGCGATATCGAGCGTTTCATCGTGGCCTGCCCAAAGGACAAGGTGATGTACACCGCCGCCGTCGATGCGCTGGGGCTCGCGGGGAAGATGCAGGTCCTGGACATCGCCGAGCTGATCACCGTCCGCGCCGGGCCTGAGGCGGCGGCATAGTACGAGGAGGACGCAACGATGGCAGGCTTGAAAGCCGGATTTGTCGGCGTCGGCAAGATGGGCGGCTCGATGGCGGCGCGCCTGCTGAAGGCCGGCTATGAGGTGACCGTGTTCGATCCCGCCGCTACGTCCGTCGCGGCGTTGGTGGCCCAAGGCGCGAAAGCGGCGGCCAGTCCGCGGGAGGTGGGCGACGCCGCCGAGATCGTGCTCGTCAGCCTGCCCAGTCCGCAGATTCTCGAGACCGCAGCGCTCGGTCCCGACGGAATAGCCGGTGGTAAATCGGTGCGCATCCTGGTCGACCTATCAACGACTGGCGCGCGCGCGGCCGCCGCGATCGCCGCACGGCTCGCGGAGAGCAATATCGCCATGATCGACGCACCGGTCAGCGGCGGATTGAAGGGCGCGCGCGATGGCACGCTCGCCGTGATGGCTTCAGGGCAGCGGACCGCCTTTGAAAAAGTCCAACCGGTGATAGAGAATTTTGGAAAGATCTTCTACCTGGGCGATGTCCAGGGAGCCGCTCAGACCATGAAGCTCGCGAACAACCTGATCAACGCCTGTTCGTTGGCGATCTCATCCGAGGCCATCGTGATGGGCGTCAAGGCGGGGCTCGATCCGAAGGTCATGCTCGACGTCATCAATACCTCCACGGGAAGAAACAGCGCCACCCAGGACAAATTCCCGAAGGCAGTTCTACCCCGCACCTTCGACTTCGGCTTTGCGACCGGACTCTTGCTCAAAGACGTGCGCCTTTGCCTCGATGAGGCGGAAGCGAGCGGGGTCCCGATGGTGGTCGGCAGCGCCGTTCGCCAGCTACTGAGCATGACGAACCAGCTGCAAGGTCCGGATTCGGACTTCACATGCATTGTGAAGACCATAGAAGGTTGGGCTCACGTCGAAGTCGGCTCTACCGAGGGTGACGCAAACGTCGACCCGTCTGCCGACTCGTAAGCGAAGTCGTTCCGACGAACCGGGCGAACAGGCAGCGGTGCTCGAACGACCTGCTGAAAAGCACCTTCTGCCATCCCTACGTATGCGCAGCGCTTCGAAAAGGGCGATTATCCGTTCGATCAGGGTTCCCCGCCGAGGTCTGCGAGAGTGTGAGACGAGATGGAGGTTCGGTCTTCCCGACGCCTACGCAGTCTGGTGGCGCTTATGGCCCGCTGAGGCCTTTCCGCTAATGAGATCGTCGGCGCGCTGATATCCATGATGGCCCGAAGCAACAGCTTCAATCAGAGGCCGGATACATTGATGCAAGACCATCACCGCCAAATCGACGAAACATCCTTGCGACGCACGGCCGGACCATACAATGCGCCAGAAGCTGTCGCCGGCGTCCGGGCGAGGGAGCGAGTGCTTCGACCCTTTGAACATGCCTGGCACGGGCCGAAATCGGCGCGGTCGCGGCATCCTGGTCCTGCATCAGCTCCAAGTGGAGGGATCGACGAAGTCTTTGTTCTCCGGCAGCGTCTGGCCACCATCCACGACGATCGTGGTGCCGGTGATGTACGCCGCGTCATCGGAAGCCAGGAAACAGACGGCGTTTGCAATGTCCCGCGGCGTTCCGAGACGCCCCATGGGAATGGAGCGTTCCATGCTCTGGATGAACTGCGTCGAGCGGCCGGATTGCAGGCCTTCGGTAAGGATGTTGCCCGGCTCGACGCCGTTGACGGTGATCCCGGCCGTTGCAAGCTCAAGGGCGGCTACCTTGATGAAGCCGTTGATGCCGGCTTTGGTCGCCGCATAAGCGGCCAGCCCGTGGCTGACCACGCGGGGACCGGTGATCGAAGACGTGAAGACGACACGACCCCAGCCATTGGCGCGCATCAGCGGCACGCAGGCCTTGGTCGAGACGAAGGCACCGCGAAGGTTCACCGCCATGACGTGATCCCAATGCTCTACCGTCGCTTCGTCAATCAATGCCACTGGATAGATGCCGGCGTTCTGCACCAGGATGTCGAGCTTACCGAAGCGGGAAACGGCCAGATCCGCCAGCGCCTTGCAGTCGGCGGCGGATGAAACATCGACCTTCAGGAACTGCCCCTGATCGAGGCCGAGGCTACGCATCAAGTCGAACCCCGCGGTGTCGTTCACGTCGCCGACGATCAGCTGGGCGCCCTCCTCGAGCAGGCGTTGCGCTATACCGCGACCGATGCCGACGGCGCCACCGATCAGAACTGCGGTGCGGCCGCTTAGGCGGGCAGTCATGCATACTCTCCATTGATGTAATCGATTGCTGAAATCGATTACATATGTGCGAGTGACTGTCAACGCAGGATCGATTGCGCCCCCGAAACTTCATGAATGGCTTGGGAGGCGATCCGCCGCCGCGCGGGTCGCCGCATGTGTTACGGACGGCGCAGCTTGCGGATGCTCTCGCGCTCGACCAAGCGGGTTTCGAGAACGAGGCGTTCGACCTTGAGATCCGCCCGCCCACGATCGAGCCGCAGCAGCATCCGGTCTCCGGCGGTGCGCCCCATTTCATAGGCGGGATTTACGATGCCGGTAATCGGCGGCTGCGAGACCGAGTACCACTCCTGATCGTCGAAGGCGATCAGCGAGATGTCGCCGGGCACGGTCAACCCGGCTTTCTTCAAGCCCACCAGGGTTCCCAGGGTCATCATATTGTTGGCGACGAACAGGGCCGTCGGCCGCACGGGGAGACGTGCGAGCTCCTCGATCGCCTTCTCGCCGCCATGGGCGAGCAGATCCTCCTTGAAGACAAAATCGTCCCGAAGCTCAAGGCCCGCCGCGACCAGGGCGGCGCGATACCCCTCGAGGCGCTGCGTGTCGAAGGCGGCGAGCAACGGCCCGGTCACGATGCCGATCCGACGGTGGCCGCGTTCGACCAGATGCTGAACCGCCATCATGGCGGCCCCCCGATTGTCGATGACCACGGAGTCGGCGCGGAGACTGGGGATCTCGGAATCCACCAGGATGACGGCAAGGCCGCGCTCCTGGGCGGCCAGGATATGATCGCCGGCCGACGCGGATGACGCGACGATCATACCGTCGATCTGCTTCTCCACCAGGACCCGCACCAGATCTCGCTCCCGGGCGACGGTGTTTCCGGAATTGGCAAGGATCAGGCTGTACCCGGCGCCCGTGAGACTGGCCTCGACTCCGCTCGCGATGCCGCCGAAGAACGGGTTAGAGACATCAGCGATCACCAGGCCGACGGTGAAGGTCTGCCGATTGCGCAGACTGGCCGCGACCGAGTTGACGACATAGCCCAGCCGAGCCGCTGTCTCCCGCACGAGATCCGCCGTCGCCGGCGAGCAGACCCCGGGGACACCCGACAGCACGCGCGAGATGGTCGCCTTGGAGACGCCCGCCGCCTTCGCGACGTCGTCCATGGTCGGCCGCTTGCGCCATTCCGCGCCAGCGGCCGCCTTCACTCCGGCGCTCTGGGTTGATCGCCTTGCCATGCCTCAGCAACTACCAGACGAATCCGGCGAAGACCAGAGCAAGCTCGGCCGGAAAGGCGCTGCGGGAAGTGAGGGATCATTGGCAGAGTTGGTGTTTCGCTTCACGACCGGAATATGGCTTGACGCCGGGCGATGGTTCAATATGTAATCGATTTCATAAATCGATTACATAGGCCCGGGCGCAAACCCGTGGCGATGCCGGAAACTGGGATAACAACAACCAAGCCAAGGAGGCAGCCATGAAACGTCCCTTCACCCTATCCACGGCGATATTCCTCGCCACCGTCCAGCTTGCGTCCGCCGCGCAGGCGGACGAAATCCTAGTTTCTTCCGGTGGTGGAGCACTGCAGGACGCCCAGCGCGAGGCTTTCTTCAAGCCGACCGAGAAAGCTCTGAACATCAAGATCAACGAATCCACGGCGACTGGATTGCAGGACGTCCGCGTGCAGGTGGATAGCGGCTCGGTCTCCTGGGACATCGTCGATATTTCGGCCGAGGAATGCGCCATTGGCAGCAAGCAGGGCCTGTTCGAGCCAATCGACTACAACATCGTGAAGGCGGACGGCATCGATCCGTCCATGGTGCACAAAGATTGGATCGGCCAATTCTACTACTCGACGGTCATGGCATGGAACACCGACACCGTGGGCAAGAACGGTGTGAAGCCGAAAGACTGGGCCGACTTCTACGACGTCGAGAAGTTCCCCGGCACGCGCTCGGTGTACGACCACCCGCGCGGCAACCTCGAGATCGCCCTGCTGGCGGACGGCGTCGATCCCGCCAAGCTCTATCCGCTCGACGTGGATCGCGCCTTCAAGAAACTGGCGACCCTCAAGCCGTCGATCGGCATCTGGTGGAATTCAGGCGCACAATCCGCGCAGCTCATCAAGGACGGCGAGGCGGATTTCATCCAGATCTGGAACGGCCGCCTTGCCGCGGCGATGCGCGACGGCGCCAAGGCTGAGTTCACCTACAATCAGGGTCTGCTGATGGCCGACTGTTTCCTGATCCCGAAGGGCGCGCCGCACAAGGATCTGGCGATGAAAGCACTGGCGATGTTCATGTCCCCGGAGCAGCAGGCCACCTTCGCGAAGCACATCGACTACGGCCCGGTCAACGCCAAGGCGTTCGAGACCGGAATCCTCGACGATGCGGACCGCAAGCGCGTCAACTCATCGCCCGAGAACGCCAAGTCGCAGGTCATGGTGAGCGACGAATGGTGGGGCGAGCACGGCACCGAGATGATCGAACGCTGGCAGAACTTCAAGCAGCAGTAACGCGGACAAAGCAACGGGCGGCCGGCGCGAGATGCCGGCCGCCCGCTCGACCGGAATCAACGGTAGACTTGCAGAGGGCCGGGACTTGGCAGCCGTTGTCACCATCAGCCATCTCGTGAAGAAATACGGCGCGTTCACCGCGCTCAGCGATGTCTCCCTGACAGTCGGCGCCGGCGAGTTTCTCACCTTGCTTGGCCCGTCCGGCTCCGGAAAGACCACCCTGCTGATGAGCCTGGCCGGCTTCGCCGACCCGGATTCCGGCAGCATCCGAATCGGCGACCGCGAGATCATGGGGGTCGAGCCGCACAAGCGGAACATCGGCATGGTATTCCAAAGCTATGCTCTTTTCCCGCATATGACGGTCGGCGAGAACGTCGCCTATCCGCTCAAGCTGCGCGGCGTCGGGCGCGCCGATCGGGAGGACCGCAGCCGCCGCGTGCTCTCCGCCGTGCAGATGCCGGGCTATGAAAATCGTCGCATCGACCAGCTTTCCGGGGGTCAGCGTCAGCGCGTCGCCGTCGCCCGCGCGATCGTTTTCGAACCCGATATTATTCTGATGGATGAGCCGCTTTCCGCGCTCGACAAGAAGCTGCGGGAGGAGTTGCAGATCGAGCTGAAGCATCTGCATCGCCGGCTCGGCAGCACGATCATCTATGTCACCCATGATCAGAAGGAGGCGCTGACGCTCTCCGACCGGATCGCCGTCATGAATCGCGGCCAGATCGTGCAGATCGCCAAGCCGCAGGAGATGTACGAGCATCCGGCCAGCGCCTTCGTCGCGGATTTCATCGGGTACTCGCTGCTGCTTCCGATTGCCCGCAGCGACTCCTCTTCTGTCGACAAGAGCCAACTCGGCGCGCTCGCCGACAATCCCTACGCCCTGCTGGTGGTCCGCCCGGAGAAACTCGACATCGTCTCCGAGGATCACCGGCAGCCCGGGCACTTCTATTTCACTTCGGAGGTCAAGGACGTCGTCTACCAGGGCGATATCGTCATGGTTTATGCGCGTCTGAAATCCGGCGAGGATATCGTGGTCCGGCGGGACAGCCGGTTCGCCACCCTGCAAGCCCTGCCACGCGGCGGATCGCCAATGCGCCTCGCCTTGCACCAAAGCGATACGAGCCTCGTGACTGACGACCGGGCTGGCGTGGCGCCGCTGGCTTCGTGATGGCAATCGCAGGCAAGTCCCACGGCGTTCGCATCTGGCCGCTTGCCGCTCCCGGCATCGCGCTGGTCTCGTTCGTGGTCCTGCCCTTTCTGTGGCTCGGCGGCCTGTCCTTCATCGCCGGCGGGGAGATATCACTCGCCAACTACACGCGCATGATCGAGAATTCCAGCTACCAGGCGATCATCCTGCGAACGTTGCAGCTCAGTGCAATCGTGACGCTGGTGGTGATCGTCATCGGCTATCCCACCGCCTACTATATCAACACCCGCTCGCGGATCGCCGCCACATTCCTCCTCGGCTGCGTCGCCATCCCGTTCTGGACATCGCTGCTCGTGCGCACCTATGCCTGGATGGTGATCCTGCAGCGCAACGGTATCGTGAACGGATGGCTGCAGGATCTCGGACTGATCGAGCGGCCGCTCCGGCTCTCCAACAGCTTCCTCGGCACCAGCGTCGGTATGATCCATATCATGCTGCCCTTCTTCATATTTCCGCTCTACTCCGCGATGAAGCAGATCGACATGGATCTGGTGCGCGCCGCGCGCGGCCTGGGCGCCAGCCGGACCAACGCGTTCTGGCAGATCTTCGTGCCGCTGTCCGGGCCGGGACTCTTCGCCGGCAGCCTGCTCACCTTCGTGCTTTGCCTCGGCTTTTACGTCACCCCGCAGCTCCTGGGCGGCGGCAACGTGACCGTGATTTCGATGAAGATCCAGGAGAATATCACGAACTACAGCGATTGGGGCGCCGCCAGCGCGCTCGGCGTGGTGCTGCTCGTCATCGTCGGCGTACTGCTGTTCGGCGCGAGCAGGCTCGGAGCGAGGCTCGGCGCACAATGAGACGCCCGGCCATCGGCAATCTCTGGCTGACCCCCTTCGCGATACTGGTGGTTCTCTTCCTGCTGGCTCCGGTGTTCGTCGTCATCCCGATGAGCTTCTCGGACTCCAACTATCTCCAGTTCCCGCCGCAGGTCTGGTCCTTGCGCTGGTACCACTCCTATTTCGACGCCGCGGAATGGATGGCGGCGACGCGGACCTCGTTGCTCGCGGCATCCTGCACTGTGCTGCTGGCAACGCCGATCGGATTTCTTTCCGCCTTCGCGATCCGCAACATGCGCGGCAAGGCCGCGGCCGTGCTGTTCGGCTTCCTGCTTCTGCCGCAGGTCGTACCCGTCATCCTGCTCGCGATCGGCGTCTTCTTCATCTATATCCGCCTGCGCATCGTCGATTCCTTCCTCGGCATCGTTCTCGCGCACACCGCCCTTGCCGTGCCATTTGTGGTGACGACTGTCTCCGCCGGCCTCAAGCGATTCGATTTCAGCCTCGACCAGGCGGCCCGCAGCCTCGGCGCCTCGCGCTTTCGCGCAATCTTCGACGTCATGCTGCCGCAGATTCGGCTTTCGCTGTTCGCCGGGGCGATCTTTGCGTTCGTGACATCGCTCGATGAGGTCGTCGTCAGCCTGTTCATCGCCGGCGGCGACAACACCGTCCTGACGCGAAAGATGTTCCTCGCGCTCCGCGATCAGGTCGACCCGACCATCGCCGCCATTTCAACCTTGCTGATTGTCGTCTCGGTCATTGCCGTCGGCGTCTTCATGCTCGCCGTACAGCGCGACAACCGGCGGCGCGAAGAAAACATCTAGCCAATCGGCTCAAGACCCTCAAGGAGCACCATGACTATGAGCGACGGTTTATTCGCCAGCAACTTCAAGGCGATGCCTTATTGGTGGGACGGCCACGCCGAGCCGCCGGTCGCGCCGGCCGCCCTTCCCAGCAAGGCGGATGTCGTCGTTATCGGTTCGGGCTTTACCGGCCTTTCCGCCGCTCTGACCCTGGCCCGCGCCGGACGCGATGTGGCCGTGCTCGAAACGGATCGGCCGGGCTTTGGTTGCAGCACACGCAACGGCGGCCATCTTGGCCCCGGGATCCGCAATTCCTACGCCGATCTCTCGGCGGCATTCGGTAAGGATGAGGCGTATGCCCTCAAGAAAGAGGGGCATGACGCCTACAAGTTCACCACCGATCTCATCGAACGCGAGGGCATCGACTGCCGCTTCGTCCGCCGCGGGCATTTCGTCGGCGCCCACACACCGCGTTCCTTCGATCGTCTCCGCGCTATGGCCGACAGCGAGCCCCGCGAGTTCGAGGAGATCCGCGTGGTCGAGAAGAAGGACGTGCGCCGCGAGGTCGGGACCGACGCCTTTCATGGCGCGCTGGTCTATCCGAATTGCGGCGGCCTCGATCCCAAGCTCTATCACCAGGGCCTGATGGACCGGGTAAGACAGGCCGGCGTCCGGGTGTTCGGGCAGACACCCGCGACCGGCATAGAGGGCAGCGCCGGCCGATTCACGGTGACTACGCCGCGCGGTCCGGTCGCGACCCGGGACGTCGTCGTGGCGACCAATGGCTACACCGGGACCGCGACGCCCTGGTGGCGCCGGCGCATCATCCCGATCGGCAGCTACATCATCGCCACCGAAGCGCTGGCACCGGGCCAGATGGAACGGCTCTGCCCGAACGGATATCAGATGAACGAGACCCGGCGGGTCGTCTACTACTACCGGCCCTCGCCGGACGGAAAGCGCATCCTGTTCGGCGGCCGAGTCGCCCTCTATGAGACCGATCCGCGCGTCAGCGCGCCGCGCCTCCACGCGGCCATGAGCCGCGTCTTCCCGGAACTGCGGAGCGTCAAGATCACCCATTCCTGGATGGGTTTCGTTGCGTTCACCTTCGATCATCTGCCGCATATCGGCGTCCATGACGGCATTCACTTCGCCATGGGGTATTGCGGCAACGGCGTCCCGCTGGCCACATATCTCGGACACAAGCTCGCCAACCAGATCATGCAGCGTGCCGACGGGCGCAGCATCTTCCAGAACCACAAATTCCAGACCCGGCCCCTCTACTATGGCAAGCCGTGGTTCCTGGCGCCGACGCTGATGTACTACAAGTTCAAGGACCGCTTCCTGGCTTAGGCAGCGCCTGGTCGCCTGGCTCGCCTTGCCGGTCGGCGTGTCGGTAGACGGCGCGCAGGCCCATGAGCATCTTGCCGAGCGTGTTCTCGCCTCGGCCCTGGAACTCGCCCCAGAAGCGCGCGACCGCGCCATCCTCCGGCGCCCACTCGACCAGCTTCGCGTCGCCGGTCGAAAGCAGCAGCGCCTGGAGATCGGCGTGCTGATCGTATTTGGCGCGCAGGATGCGCGACATCAGATCGACGTGGCGGTCGTTCCATCCCGGCACGGTCTGTTCCGCCGTCAGCGAATCGCCGACGATCGCGGAAAGCTCTGGCGTGGGTGCGGCCATCAACCAGGCGCGTATCTGCGGATCGCGCGCCTTCGCCGCCTGATAGGCGTGCTCGGCGGTCAGATAGGGGATCCCGTCGAGTTCGATCGGCCGTTCGAAGAGATTGCTCAGCCCACTATGGGTTTCGTTGCGCGGATCGAAGAAGCGGATCTCGTTGTCCATTCGTCCCTCGTCACGATCGGTGTTCAGATCGATAGTAGACGAGGATACCGTCGCTTGTTAGCTCCGGCAGATCGGCGGCGCGGCTCCGGTCAGCATCGTCCCAACAGCGAGACCAGGTTGCCGGAGAAGACGTTCGCACGTTCGGCGGAGGTGAGTCCGTCGAGACCGGGGACATCGACGGCCTGTGCGAAGGAGACGAATTCCAGCGCCGGCGCGAAATCCGAGCCCCAGACACAGCGCGCGGGGCCGAAAGCCTCGAGGATTGATTTCACCAAGCGCGCGCCACCGGCGTGAGGATAGGCATGGGCCGGATCGCTCGTCGCATAGAGGCCGGAGAGCTTCACGAAGACGTTGCCGGCATCGGCCAGCCGCAACAGCGGCGCCAAGCGGGCCTGCAGCGTCGCCTCGTCCCCCGTCGCCGGCAGAGCCCCCGGCAAGCCCAGATGCGAAAAGAGGAAGCGCACCTCGGGGAGGCTGCGGACCAGGGCCTCCAGCACTGCAATCCCCTCGGGGCGCGCCTTAAGAGAGACCAGAGCTCCGCGCTCGCGCAGCACATCCCACGCCGCCCGGGGCCAGGACAGCAAGGTCCGCGCCCGATCGACGTCGGTGGCGTACAGCGCCAAGCCGCTGTGCCCCTGTTGCATCAGCGCGCGGATCGCATCCGGCCCGGCGGCAGACTCCGGCTCGACATAGGCCAGGGTCCGCAACCAGTCGTTATCCGCCGCCAAGCGTCGCAAGTAAGCGTTGTTCTGAGGATCGATGCCGTCGGCCTCGTAACCGATCGCCAAAGCGAGCGCGATGCCGTGGTTCGCACGGAGCGCACAGTAAGCCTCGAACTCGCCGCGCCCGAACAAAGAGCGATGCCCCTCGCGACGGTAGCCATCCTGGAACAGGTGCATATGTGCGTCCGCCAGCCTCACGCCATCACCTCCTGCGTGCCCCCTGATTCCAGAGATCGCAGCAGGCCGCCGGCCAGATTCAGGCCGGCGGCCGCATCGCGCAGCGTCAATGCCGGCTTCCGCTGTGGATCGCGCAGGCAGCCCAGGAAGTGATCCAGCTCGTTGGCCAGTGCATCGTCCGGGGCGACCAGATCGAGCCCCCGGCAGTTGCCCTCGGCATAGTGATGGAGCGTACGGCCCACTTCGAGCTCGACGCTGCCCCGATCGCCGACCACCTCGAGCCGATCGGCGGGGAGATCGCCCGCCGCGAAAGTCCAGGCGGTGCGCAGATCGCAGATCACCCCGGTGGTCGTGATGCATGTGGTCGCGGTCATCGAGCGGAAGCCAACGGCTGGGTTACGCCAGGCCCGAGCCGCGCGAAACGGCGCCCCGGCCACCCAGAGCGCCAGGTCGATGTCATGGATGAGGGTCATCAGCACCGGGTCGATGTCGCTGTAACGAGCGACGTGGCTGTCATCGCGGTAGCGGCGTGCGTTCACGTAGAGCGGGCTGCCGACCCCGCCCGACTTTACGATCTCCACCAGGCGCTGATGGTTCCGGTCGTGCCGCAGCACATGGCCCGGAAGAACCATCACGCCGGCGCTCTCCGCGGTCTCGGCGATGCGTAGCGCCAAGTCGGCGCTGGGGGCGACCGGCTTTTCCAGCAACACCGCCCTGCCGTGCCCGATGGCCCGCAGCGCGATCTCGACATGAGTCGAAGACGGCGTCGCGACGATCACGCCATCGGCCGGGACGCGCGCGATCATCTCGAGAGGATCGGTGAAGAGATCCGCGACCCGGTAGCGCGCCCGTGCCAGGTCGCACGCCGCCGGGTTCGGATCGGCGATACCGGCGATCCGCACGTCGTCGCGTTTGATCAACCGGTCCAGATGCTCGCGGCCGAACAGGCCGGCCCCCGCCACCAGGATGCGCAACGGCGCGGATGCTTCGGCCACAATCAGCCTCCGATCCCGTCGGGGCCCGCGCCGCAGACCAGCGCGCAGACCCGCTTCGCCCCACGCACGCGATCCGGCCAGCGTCGCAGGGCGGCGATCGAGGCGGCGCCGGAGAGATCGGCGGCGATGCCGAACTCCGACCAGAGCCAGCGGCTCGCATGAAGCATATCGTCGTCGGACACCAACACCACCTCGTCCACGGCCTGCTGCACGATCCGGAAGATGCGCTCGTCGGTCTCGCGACAGGACATGGTGGCGACGCGCGACGTCACTGCATCGAGGCGTATCTTGCGCCCCGCCTGCAGCGAGGCCGCCAGGGTGGGCGAGCCCTCGGGTTCCACGCCGATGATCCGGACATCCGGGCGTTGCGCCTTGATCGCGGTGGCGAGGCCGGAAATCAGCCCACCCCCGCCGATCGCGACCACCAAGGCGTCGAGCCCGTCGATCTGTTCCAGGATCTCAAGACCGAGCGTGCCCTGCCCCGCCACGACCAGAGGGTCGGCGAAGGGATGGAAATAGCTGGCGCCGGTTTCCGCGGCGAAGGCAAGCGCGGCCTCGTTCGACACGCTCCATTCGTCGCCGACGATCCGGACCTCGGCATTCCAGCCGCGCATCTTCTCGACCTTCTCCGGCCGCACGGCGCTCGGCACGAAGATCGTGGCGCGCGCTCCCGCCGCATGGGCGGTGCGCGCGACGGCGAGGCCGTGATTGCCGCCGGAAGCGGTGACGATGCCGGCCGGCGGAATGCCGGCGCGATCCGCCAGATAGCGATTCATGGCGCCGCGGGCCTTGAACGAGCCGGTCACCTGGAACAGCTCCAGCTTCAGGACCAGCTCGGCCTCGAATGGCAGCGGATCGCGCATGGCGGTTGCCGCCATGACGGGTGTCCGGCGGGTATAAGGGGCGATGCGCGAACGCGCGGCGGTGACATCGGCCAGGGTGATCATCGGACCGGCCCGATCATATCGGCGCCGCGACGACGGCGCAGCAATTGCCGGGCTCGACCCGCCCGGGCTGCCGATGCGCAAAGACGATGCCGTCGCAACCATAGTGCACCACTTCAGGCGCCTCGCTTGGTTTCCAGATGGCATGGACGCGACCGGCCGGCTGCCCGACGGAAACCCGCGCCCCGAGCTTGTGAAACGGCTCGAAGATGCCGTCGGTGCCGGCATAGACATAGGCCGCGGTTCCCTTGAGCTCGAAGGTGCGTCCCTCGGGGTTTTCCACCGTGCGATGCTTTGGGTCGATCACCCCGAGATGCGCCAACACGTTGCGCACCCCCCGCCGGCAGAGCGCCAACGCGTCGATCGAAACCCGGCCGCCGCCGCCCATCTCGGTGCCGATCGTCGTCAGCCCGGCGCGACAGGCGGTGGCGGTCGCGGTGCGCGGGTCGCCCAGATTGCCGATCACGACAGTGTTCGGCGAATCGAAGGCTCGGGCGGCCGCCGTGTTGCGCGCGGCAAGTGCCGCGTCGAGGGTCGGCTCGATGATGGCGCTCGGCAGGATATCGAGCGACGAACCGCCGGAATGCAGATCCAGGAAGGCGTCCCCCAATGGAAAGATGTAATCGGTGATGTAAGCCGAGATCTGCTCGGTGATCGAGCCATAGGGATCTCCGGGAAATGTGCGATTGTAATTGAGGCCATCGACCGGCGAGGTCCGTTGCGCCGCACGGGCGGCATGAACGTTGTTGGACGGCATCAGGATCAACCGGCCCTGGATCTCCTTGGGGTCGAGCTCGCGCGTGAGCTCGCCGATCACGATCGGGCCTTCGTATTCGTCGCCGTGATTGCCGCCCTCGAGGATCACGGTCGGACCGGTCCCGTTTGCAATGACGGCGATCGGCACCGGTGTCACGCCCCAGGCATCCTCATGAGGCGAATGCGGGAACATGACGTGCCCGATCTGCCGGCCCGGACGATCGAAGTCGATCGCCGTGAAGGCCGAGGTCGGCCGCTTGTCCGTGGTCTTGGTCATGATGAATTTCCTGAACGTCGATCCTAGGAGCCCGGCGTCGCGCGTCCGGTCAATTCGATATGGCGCGCGAGGGACCGCGCGCCGGCCGCATCGAGCGCACCGCAGCGGTAGCGACAAGCATAACTCCCGCCCGGCGGCACACTCACGACACGACCTTTCGCCTTTTCCGCCGTGAAGCCATCCACGCCGGCAGTGGCCGGCAGGATCAGTCCCAGCGCATCCTGGTCGCCGAGCCGCGAGATCCAGCGGACGGCGACAGGCAGCTCGGCGGCACGATAGCTGATGAAGTCGGCCTGCCCGTCCGGATGCAGCTGCATGCCGTGCGCCCAGCCCTCGGCATCCGCCCGGCACTCCAGGAAGAGCACCGCCTCGGGATCGATCCGATTGCCCGGCAGGAGATGGCGGTGGCGGGCCGGATCGGCGGCCCAGTTCGCCATCATGCGGCGCTGCGTCTCCGGAATCTGCAGTCCGGCGGGGGCGCCGGCGCGGAGGGCGATCCCGGCCCGATCATCGGAGACGGTGTCGAGGAGCCGCCCGTCATCGACCGGCCGGAAATTCACATGCGCGAGATACATCAGCTCCAGCGGCACCGGACGCAGATTCTCGACGGTCACCGCGACATCGAGACGGGTCGCCGTCGGACGCAGGGTGATCGCCGACTGGAAGCGGTAGTGATGACTGAATGCCCGCGCCTGCGTGCATTCACCCGACAGCGTGAGGAAAGGACCACCGGCGTCGCTGCCGGCCAGCAGTCGCGCGGTTTCGAACCGCGCATTCGGCATTTCACCGTGCAGCGGATGGCTATCCTCCGGACCCGGTCCGCCCATCGCGCTGATGCCGCAATGGATCAGAAAGGCGCCATAGGTCGCGAGATAGTCCGTCGTCGGCTGCGGCTCGTCGAACATCGAGCGCATGGTGAGCGGTCTTCCGTTGAATGCGGCGCGCCAGACCTGCTGGCCCTTGAACGGCAGAGCGGTGACTTCGCCGACCGGCGTCGTGACGGTCAGCCCGGCGATGCCGGTGGAATAGCGGAAGGTGCGCACCTCGATACCGTGCAGGCGCAGCAGGATCACCGGTTGCGCCTCGAACCGGACCGCGCAGAGGTCGATCTCGATCGCGTCAGACATGGCTGGACTTCGCGCCGGGGGCGCAACCGGGCCTGGCAATGCGGTTCGGCTCCGGCGTTACGCCCATGCGCTTCAGCAGCGCGGCTGAGGCCTTGCCGATCTCGCGCAGCAGCTCGCGCTCGCGGAAGGCGGGGAAGACACCGGCATCGAGCACCACCTTGCCGTTGATGATGACGGTATGGACCGATTTCGAACGCGCGGCATAGAACAGCCCGCGGATCATGTCGGTGACCGGGACGAGCTCCGGCCGGTCCAGGGTATGGATCACCAGGTCGGCATATTTGCCCGGCTCGAGAGAGCCGATGCGGTCCGGCATGCCGGTCGCCCGCGCCCCGCCGAGCGTGGCCATCTCGATCCCGTCCTCCGCCACCAGGTAGGTGCGGTCCTCGTGCGCTTCGCGCGCACTCATCACCGCGAGGCTGGCCTGGCGCCAGAGGTCGAAATCGTTCGACCAGTTCGCCGAGTCCGAGCCCAGGGCGATGTTGCCGCCGCGGCGGTAGAGCTCGGCGTGCCGGCCGTGCACCGTGCTGCCATGGCCCCACATCATGGATGCGGCCGGCGCCCAGGCGATGCTGGCGCCGCGATCGATGAAGACCTCGCATTCCGCATCGGTGAAGTGGTTGCCGTGGCCGAAGGTGATGTTGCGGTCGAGGAAGCCGATCTCCGCCAGATGCAGCAGCGGATCCTTGCCAAAACGGCTGCGGTCCGCTTCGGTATCGGCCGCACTGTAGGATTGATGCAGGTTGAGGACGACGCCGGCCCGGTCGGCGCAGCTCTTCGCCTGCATCATCAGATCCTCGGTCGCGGTGCCGAGACCGAGAATCGCGACATGGCCGGTGACGAGCGCATCGGCCGTGGCATTGCGCTTGATCTCCTGGCCAAGACGGGCGAGGGCTTCAGCCTTGGTCTTGGGCGCGCGCTTCAACTCTTGCTTCACGCGGCCGTGCGAGGCGCAGGCGGCGCAATCCTGCGATACCTCCACCTTGCCTTGCGCGAAGCCCTGGGGTTGGTCCCAGATGAACGGGTCGGCGAGGATGGCGCGGATACCGACGAATTCCGCGGCCCTTGCCGCCGCATCCGGCGTCAGAATCGTGCCAGCCTCGAGAAAGCAGGTCGTGCCGTTCCGCACCATTTCGATCGCGGAGAGCAGGACGGAGAGGTATTCCTCTTCGTCGGTGACATTGTTGTAGAAATGCGCCTCGACGCTGTCGAAGGCATCGCCCTCCGCAAGATGGTCCGGCAGCGCGCCGCGATAGAGCTGAAACGAGGCATGCATGTGGCATTCGATGAAGCCGGGATGCACCGGCGCGCCGGCCGCGTCGATCTCCCGCGCCGCGGTGTGCCGCGCGGCGATCTCGTGATCGGGACCCACGGCGAGAATGCGCTTGCCGCGAATGGCGATTGCCCCGTCCGGTATCAGGCGCCGATCGGCATCCATGGTGATCAGGTAGCCATGCCGGACCAGGAGATCGACCGGGATGCGGCCGCCATGTGTCTGTGCTTCGAGCATCAAGTGGATCCCTCCCCCAGGACCAATGCGCCGTTGTCCGGCCAGCTGACGGCGACTGCGTCACCTATGGCGAGGCCGGCCGCCTCGTTCTCGCGCAACTCCGCCCAGATCAGGGCGGCGTCATCCAGGCCGACCGCCACCCGGACGCTGGAGCCCAGATAGACCGATTCCCGGACCGTGCCGCGCAAGCCCCCATCGGCGCCTTTCGCCAGGCGGATATTCTCCGGCCGCACCGACAGAACCGCCTTCGTCCCCGCGGCCAGCGGCATCGGCGCGCCGGCCTTGACGACATCACCGGTGCGCAGCCGGAATTGGACGCTTGCGGCATCGGCCGCGACGACCTCTCCGGGCAGCAGGTTGGTCTGGCCGATGAAATCCGACACGAAGATCGAGGACGGCCGGGTGTAGATCTCCTGCGGCGTGCCGAACTGGACGATGCGGCCGGCGTTCATGATGGCGATCCGGTCGGACATTACCAGCGCCTCGGTTTGATCGTGGGTGACAAAGACGAAGGTGGCGCCGAGCGACCGTTGCAGGCCGCGCAGCTCGAGCTGCATCTGCTGGCGCAGCTTGAGATCGAGCGCGGAGAGCGGCTCGTCCAGCAGCAGCACGCGCGGCTCGCTGGCCAGGGCGCGCGCCAGCGCCACGCGCTGCACCTGCCCGCCGCTCAGCTTCGCCGGGTCGCGGTCGCCGAAACCCTCCAGTCGGACCAGCGCCAGCATGCGGTCGACCTGGGCGTCGATCTTCTGCTTCGGCCATTTGCGCAGCTTCAGGCTGTAGCCGACATTCTCGCGGACGCTCATGTGCGGAAAGAGCGCGCCGCGTTGGAAGACGATGTTGGTCGGCCGCGCATGGGGCGGGACACCGGTGATGTCCTCGCCCGCGATCCGCACCGTGCCGCTGCTGGCCGATTCGAATCCGGCGACGATCCGCAGCAAGGTGGTTTTGCCGCAGCCGCTTGCCCCGAGCAGGGAGACGAAGGATTGCTGCGCGATCGCGAGGTCGATCTCGTGCAGAGCGGTGAAGTCGCCGAATGACTTGCGGACTCCGCTGATCTCTACCGCCGGAATCATGCCGACTTTCTCCGGCCGAGCTGCGAGGAAGCGATGATCAGAATGAGAAGCGCCATGAGGAACAGGGTCGCGAGGGCGTTGATGGAAGGATCGACGCCGCGGCGCATCAGTCCCCAGACCAGGACCGGGGCGGTCAGCTGCGTTCCGACGTTGAACCAGGTGACGATGAACTCGTCCAGCGACAGCGCGGCCGCCAGCAACCCGGCACCGACCACGGAGGGCCGGATCAGCGGCAAGGTGATGTCGAGAAAAGCGCGCATCGGCGGCGCCCCGAGATCGCGGGCCGCTTCGACCACCGAGAAGTCGAAAGTCTCGAGCCTAGCGTTGAGACTGAGGATCACGAAGGGCAGACTGACCAGAATGTGTCCGATGGCAGCGTTGAGCAGACCCGGCTGCGATCCCAGGAAGCGGAAGAACACCGCAAGTGCGATGCCGATCACCAGCAGTGGCACCACCGCGGGCAGCAGGCTCGCGGTCAGCAGCGCCTGGCGCAGGCGCAAGCCCTGCAGTTTCAGGACACCGAACGCGAAAGCCGTGCCCGCAAGACAGCCGCCCACGGCCGAGATCGCCGCCAGGATCAGCGTGTTGCGCAGCGCCGTCACGATCAACGGGTTGGCGAGCGCGCTCGCATACCAGTCGAGGGTGAGGCCCTGGATCGGCAGGCTGAGGCGCGGCGAATCGGCGAAGGAGAACAGGACCGTCACCACGACCGGCGCGTAGAGATAGAGCAGCACCGCAAGGACGAAGATTCCGGCCCCGTAGTGCCGGCGCTGGCCGGAGGTCACCATCGCGTCACCCAACGGATGACACGGTTGATCGCCCAGACGATCAGCATGACGCAGCTGACCGTGACGAAGGCCAGGGCCGCGCCGAGCGGCCAGTTGGCGCCGGTGCCGCGGAACTGGTCGGCAATGACATTGCCGATCATGATGCCCTGGCTGCCGCCGACCAGATTGGGCGTCACGAAATCGCCGGCCGCCAGCAGGAATGTGAAGGCAAAGGCGGTGTTGACCCCGGGCAGCGCCATCGGGATCAGGATGGTGCGCACCAGATAGAGGCGGCGGGATCCGAGATCGGACGCGATCTCCAGATGGTCGCGCGAGATGTTCGACATCGCCGAGTAGATCGGCAGTACCGCCAGCGGCAGCAGCAGCCCGACCAGCGTCACGATGACCGCGAAGCGGCTGTAGATGAGAAACTCGATCGGCGCATCGATCAGCCCGAGCCAGGTGAAGGTCGAATTGAGCAGGCCCTGCTTCCCCAGGATGGTCCGCCAGGCATAGATCCGCACCAGGTAACCGCTGAACAGCGATATCAGCAGCAGCTGCAGGATCAGTTGCGCCCGCCGCTCGAACACGAACCGCATCAGGTAGGAGAGCGCGAAGGCGATCGGCACGGTGATCGCGGCAGTGACCAGGCCGACGCCGATCGTGCGCAGCAGGATGATGCGATAGAGCGGCGAGGACGCGATCTTCGCGTAGCTGTCCAGCGTGAAGGTGGGAACGATGTCGAAACCCTGGGCGCGCCAGAAGCTCAGCACGAACAGGCTGCACATCGGGATGACGAAGAAGAGCAGGTAGAAGCCGCCGACCGGCGCCAGCATCAGCGGCACGCCGCCGCGGCCCGACGACCGCGGCGGTGTGCTCATGCTGGCTACGGCGTCGGCCGATGACATGGAGGGTCAGGCGACCTTGAACGCCTGCCAGGCCTCGACCCAGGCCTGCGCGCCGACGATATCGCCCTCGGGCTCCTGCTTCGGCACGACGGTCTGGGCCCCGAGGATGCCGGCTCCAGGCGCGCGGACATGCGAGTAGTCATAGAGCTTCTTCATGTCGTCGCTGAGCAGGTCATAGGCCTTCTCGACCGTGCAGCCGGAGCCGAGTTCGGTCGCCAGGGTCGCGTTCGCCTCCGGAGATGTGATGAAGTTGATGAGGCCATAAGCATTTGCGAGATTCGGGGCGTCGATCGCGATCGCATACGCGTCGGACCAGAAGAAACGGTCATCGACCGCCGGCGAGCCGACCACCAGGGTGACGCCCTTCTGCTTGGCGATGATGGTCTGATAGGCCCAGCCGCCGAGCCCCATGGAGGCATCGCCGCGAATCATGATATCCGCCATGTCGCCGAGCGATGCGCCGATCGCCGCCACGTTCGGCTTGATGGTCATCATCGCCGCGACCGCCTTGTCGAGTTCGGCCTTGGTCAGCCGGCTCGGATCTTTGACGCCGACCGATTTCGCGAACAGCCAGATGTTGCCGAACGGATCGTCGAGCAGCACGATCTCGCCTTTGTACTTCGGGTCGGCGAAATCGGTGTAGCGGTCCGGCACGCCCTGCCACTTGGTCGGATTCCAGATGCAGGGCTCGTCACCCCAGATCATCGGCACGCCGTAGGTCTTGCCGTCGCGGACCAGCCAGTTTGCGTCCTTGAAACCGGCAAACAGGCCGGCCGCATTGGGAATGCGGGCTAGGTCGAGCGGCTGGAACAGCTCCACCTTGGCGTCGATGACCGAGCGCTGGAAGTCCTTGTTCATGGTCATGATGTCCATCGACCCGCGGCCGCCGGTCTTGAAGCGGGTCAAGGTCTCGTCCGCGGCGCCGGCAAAGGCGGCGTTCAGCTGGATGTCGTTCTTCTCCAGGAAATCCTTGGCGACATTGGCGCCCTGCTCTCCGTCATAGCCGAAGAAGTTGAGCGGGCCGCCCAGCTTCTCCTCGCCGAAGGCGCTGCCGCCCGCGCCGAGCACGGTGAGCGTTGCGAGGCCGGCCGCTCCCTGGATGAAGCGGCGGCGATGCATGGGCCGGTTCAGTCTGGTATCGAGGACATGTTTCAGCAGATCGTTCATCGGAAGCCTCCTGTTTTGCTGGGAACTGTTCTTATTGACGCGACACTTCGTGGCCGGCGCAGGCCGTCCTTAATCCGCACAAGGCAGAGGAGTTTCGATGCGCAGGCAGCGACAAATGACACCTCAACCGGCGTCTGGCCTCGACCGGTCCTCCGCCGGCGCGCGGCAACGCCTCCCTGGCTTTTATAATCGGAGTTTCGTATATGAAGTCAAGTACTGTATATGAAACGGCATGGCCATGACCGACACCGATGACCGCGATCCTCCGGAGGCCCGGCGCGCCGCCTATGCCGCGCCGGCGCTGGAAAAGGGCTTGGACATCCTCGAGTTGCTGGCGGGCAGCGATCATGCGCTGACGACCGGTCAGATCGCGGACGCTCTGGGGCGCTCGAAGAACGAGATCTTCCGCATGGTCTTCGTGCTGGAAGACCGCAATTATTTGACCCGTGATCCGGCGACCGATCTGCTCAGCCTGAGCAATCGCCTGTTCCAGATGGGGTTGCGCACGCCGCGCGCACGCCAGCTCACCGAGGTGGCCATTCCCGCCATGGAAAGCCTCAGCGAGAAGATCGGCCATTCGACCCATCTGGTCGTGGTCAATCGCGGCGAGACCGTCGTGATCGCAACGGCGGCGGGCGGCGCCGACGTGGGCTTCACGCTGCGGCTCGGCTACCGACGGCCGGCGATCGACTCGAGCTCCGGCCAGACGATCATCGCCTTCCAGCCGGCCGAAACGCAGCAGCGCCTGATCGCGGAGAGCCGGCCCTTGGCCGAGGACGCGGTGGACGAGAAGAAGCTCGCCCAGCGGCTGAGGCGAATCCGGGAGACCGGATACCTGATCGCACCGAGCCATGACATCGCGGGCATCACCGACATCTGCGCGCCGATTCTCGACCAGTCGGAACGCGCGCTCGCGGGGATCGTCATCCCCTGCCTGAAGCGCACCAAGAGCGTGGATCGACACGAAGACATCGCACGAGCGCTGCTCGCTGCCTGCGCGGCGATCTCCTCGGCGCTGCGTCAGGCAACCTAGAATGCCTTAGAGGTCGAGTCCTCGAGCATGACGACGATGTCGCCGTTCGTCACATGTGCGGGGCGCGTCGGCATGCGCGGCGACCTGACGGGGTCTCGATTCCTGGGCGATCCCCGTTCTAAGCCATGAAGTTAATACCGCGCAGGATCTCGAAATAGTCATTGGCTGCGAATTGCACCGTACGCGGCGCGGCGAGCTTCGCCCCGGGGTACCAGGAGGCGCGGTAAGCATCGACCGGCGTCGTGTACTTGATCTCCAGCGTGAAATGCTGCGGCAGGGTTAGCCGGCGCGCGGCGAAATCGCCGCGCAGGGCATTGGCCACCCCGGCCTGGATCTGCTTCTTCGCGAGATTCGGCGCGATGCTCATGGTGGAAGGGCCGATGCCGCGGCTGACCGGAACGGTCACGATGCCGGGGACGATGCGCCGGGCATCGGCACAGATGCCGGCATCGCCCGAAAGAAACACGCTGGGCACCTTGACCGTGGCTGCGGCGAGCGCGTGCATGTGGAATTCCGAGGCGATCTCGCCATTGATCATCAGATGCGCGACGCGCAGGCGCAGGGTATGCGCCAGCGGATTGTCGTCACTGCCGGCCTTGGCGTGGTAGCCGACGAACAGCAGGGCATCGAAGCTCTCATCGAGCTCCTGCACCATGCAGAACGGATGACCGCTCCAGCCGCGGATCAGCTGGACGCAATCCGGCAGGCGCGCGGCGATGATGTTGCGGCCGGAGCCGTGGGCGTCCTTGATCACGATCTCCTTGGCGCCGGCTTCGATCGCACCCTCGCAGGCGGCGACGACCTCGTCGGTCATCCGCTCGCGGAACTCTTGGTAGGTCGGATGGGTCTTATCCGCCTCTTCCCAGTTGGTGATGCCGGTCGTGCCCTCGATATCGGCGCTGATGAAGACTTTCATGACGATCCATTCATTAAAGCGGCAGGGACGCGGCGCGGTTGAAGCCGTCCCACATGGCGCGATAGGCGGCGTTCTCGATGAAATAGTTCTTCGCTTCCAGCTTCTCGATCCAGCGGTCGCGCGCCGCATCGGCCCGCCGCCAGCAATCCGCAACGAAGTCGGCCTTCTCGGCCTTGCCGCCGCGGCGCACGGTTTCGGAATCGCGGAAGAACTCGTCCTCAAGGGCTTCGAATGCGCCACGGATTTCCGGCATCAGCTGGTCGTAATCCGCCATCGCGCGCCGGTGGAGGAATTCGTGCTTCCACCAATAGGCGCCGGGCGTGAAATACTCGCGCGGCATCGGCCCGAGATCCGGAAGATCGATGCCTAGGAAGGCCGGCTTGAAGATGGAGACGTCGGTGCCCGAGGTCGCGGTGACCCAGGCCATCACGTCACTGCCGCGGGTGTCGGCGATCAGCGCGCCGGTCGCCTGCCAGAGCCGGAAGTCGTAAGGGGCGGCGTGCATGCAGATGCGGGTCGGAGCCTCGCCGTCGAGCGGCGAATAGGCGCCGGGACCGGTGTAGCGCAGCAGGTCCGCCATAGTCCGCACGGTGATCTTGCCGGCATGCTTCGCCAGGAAATCGTAGGAGGCCTTCTGGCGCTCGACTGCGGCGACGCAGCGCGTCTTCTCCGGGTCCCCCACCAGCTCTGCGAAGTCCGCCTTGGTGCCATTGGTGGTCGCCAGCGAGCTCCGATCCCAGTCGACGCCGATCGTGTAGCCGTTGGAGATCGAACCAAACCCCTTGACCTCGCGCGCCGCCCATTGCGGGCCAGCGGTCTCGATGACGACGGCGCCGGTCTGGTCGGAGACGATGAAGCTGCCGTCGAAATGGCTGTTGCCGCGCAGCTCGCAATTGCCGCCCTGGCCGAACGCGGCCAGCAGCTGCGCCACCAGGTCGACCGCTTCGTGCCGCGTCGCGCTGCGCTCCAGGATCAGCCGCAGCAGATCGATCAGCACCACGCCGTCGCCCTCAGAGCCGATCTTGGAGAACACCGCCTCGTTGCCGACCGCGACCCCGTGCTCGTTGACGCCGATCTCGCCGCCATAGAGCCAGAACGACTTGTCGATCAGCGCCTCATAGGTGTGCCGCGCCTGCGGGATCACGCGATGGGTCACCCGGACCTGGGCGCCCTCCGGATAGTCGCGCGCTGGGAGGCCCAGGAAATGCTGCGCCTCGTTGACCTCGGTGTCGGCGCTCTTGGCCAGCAGGACCGAGCGGTTGGCGGTGGTGTCGGCGAGGGCTACGAAAGTGTCGCACATGGTTGCCTCCGCGTTATCTCATGGACGCGCGCGCGGCGTGGAAGATCTCGCCGGTCGGCTCGTTGATGCCCTTCAGGTAGAAGGATTCGAAATCGGCGGCGCCGGAGTTCTGGATCAGCATGGCGGTGACCCCGGTCTTCTCGTCGCGGCCCATCATGCTGGTATGGCCCGGGATCTGGCCAAGATGGCCCTTGACGTCGATATCGCCGTAGCGCGAGACCAGCATGCCGTGGCCGTTGGCGACCAGGTTCGATCCGGGGAACTGCGCGGAATCGGTCTTGTCCTTCATCTCGGTCAACTGCTTCTGGCTGACCACCTTGCCGTCGAACAGCGCGTTGAGGAAGGTGACGCAATCGGTCGGCGTGGACAGCATGTCGCCGGCGGCATTGGCGCCCGAGAGCGGGAACCACTCGGTCGAATCCCAGACGCCGTCCACCGGGTCGCCGGCGCCACTGACGTCCCATTGCGGCTTCCCGTCATCCTCGACATGCATGTAGCCACGGGCCTCGCGCGCCAGCGGAAAATCCTCATAGGTGCCGACCCAGGTGTCCTTCATGCCCAAGGGCTCAAAGATGCGCTTGCGCAGGTGGTCGGCATAGGGCTTGCCGGTCTCGCGCTCGATGATCAGGCCGGAGAGGATGTAGCCGGTGTTGGAGTATTCCATGCCGTGCCAGGGCTCCTTGCGCACGCCATGCTCGAACGCGAACTTCACGATCTCCTCGCCGGTCCAGACCTTGTCGGAGATCATCGGCATCGAAGTCTCGAAATCCGGCAGGCCGCTGCGGTGGTTGAGGAGGATGCGCACCGGCATCTCCTTCGCCTTCGGGATCTCGGGAAACCAGCGCGCGATCGGCTCGTCCAGGCTCACCTTGCCGTCATCGACCAGCAGATGCAGCCCGGTGGCGATATAAGTCTTGGTGCAGCTGGCGATGCGGAAGATGTGGTCCGGCCGCATCGGCGTCTGCTTGAACTTGTCGGCCAGGCCGCTGGTATAGGTGGCTAAGCCCTGGCCCGGGATGCTGATCGCCAGCGAGCAGCCGACCACGCCCCGGGCGACATGCCGGTCGAGGATGTCCTGGATCTTCTTGTTGGGTGCGCTCATTTTTTCCTCCCTGCTTATGGATTGATCGGCGTCGCCGCGAAGTGGCAGCGCGCGACATGCCCGGGTCCGACGGTGACCTCGGGCGGCACGGTTTCGCAGACCGGCTGCGCCATCGGACACCGCGTCCGGAAACGGCAGCCGCTCGGAATGTTGAGCGGGCTCGGAATCTCGCCCTGGGTCACGGCGGCGCGCTGGCGCTTGACCGTGGTCATCTTCGGCACCGCGCTCAGCAGCGCGCGGGTATAGGGGTGGCGCGGATCGCGGAACACTGCATCCGAAGGCCCGCTCTCCATGATCTGGCCGAGATACATCACGGCGAGCCGGTCGGACATGTGGCGCACCACGCCGAGCTCATGGGCGACGAACAGCATGGTGAGCCCGAGCTCCCGCCGCAGATCGCCGAGCAGGTTCAGCACCTGGGCCTGGATCGAGACGTCGAGCGCCGCCACCGGCTCGTCGAGCACCAGGAACGTCGGCCGCACCGCCAGCGCACGGGCCAGCCCGGCACGCTGGCGCTGGCCGCCGCTGAGCTCGCGCGGCCGGCGCTCCACCATGGCGCCGGGCAGGCCGACCAGCGACAGCAAACGCAGCACCTCGCCGGCGATCTCCTGCTCCGGCACAATGCCGTGAAAGCGCAGCACCTCGGCGATGGCGCTGCCGATCCTCAGGCGCGGATTGAGCGAGGAATAGGGATCCTGGAACACCATCTGCACGCGGCGCCGGAATTCCGCCTGCCCGGCCGGGTCGCGCTCGGCGAAGGCCTTGCCCTCGAAGCGGATGCTGCCGCGCGCCGGCCGGTTGAGCCCGAGGATCGCCTTGCCGATGGTGGACTTGCCGCTGCCGCTTTCCCCGACCAGGCCGAGCGTCTGCCCGGCCGCGACCGTCAGCGAGACCCCGTCCACGGCGCGGACCGTCGGCGGGTGCGTGCCGGTGACCATGTCTGCCAGCGAACGCGGTTTGGCGAACTCGACGACCAGGTCTTCGACCACCAGGCTCGGCGCCGCGCTCATGATGCCGCCCGCTGGTCGAGCTGAGCGACACGCTCCGGGAAGTGGCAGGCGGTGGCGCGGTCGCCCGGCAGCGTCTTCAGCGCGATCGGCAATGCCCGGCATTCGGCGCTGGCGACCGGGCAGCGCGGCGCGAAGGGACAGCCGGGCTCTAGCCGCGCCAGATCCGGCGGCTGGCCGCCGATCGTCGCCAACCGGCCGGTCGGCGCATCGAGATGCGGGATCGAGCGCAACAGGCTCCAGGTATAGGGGTGCAGCGGCGCGCTCAGGATGTCGGCCGCCACACCGAGCTCGACGATCGAGCCCGCATACATGACGGCAACCCGGTCACAGGTCTCGGAAACGACGCTCATATCATGCGAGACCAGGATGATCGCCATGCCGGTCTCGCGCTGCAGCTCCATCAGCAGCGAGAGAATCTGGTCCTGGATGGTGACGTCGAGCGCAGTGGTCGGCTCGTCGGCGAGTAGGAGCTTCGGCTGGCCGGTCATCGCCATGGCGATGACGGCACGCTGCATCATCCCGCCGGACCACTGATAGGGATAGTCGTCCACCCGGAGCGCGGCGCTGGGAATGCCGACGCGCTTCAGGATGTCGATCGCCACCTGGCGTGCGGCGGCGCGGCCGAGGCCGCGATGGATCCGCAATCCCTCCGAGACCTGGTCGCCGATCGGCCAGACCGGATTGAGGCTGGTCATCGGATTTTGGAACACCATGGCGATGTCCTGGCCGCGGATCTTGCGCATCTCTGCCGGCTTCAGCTTCAGCAGGTCCCGGCCGGCGAAGGCCAGGGACTTGGCGGTGATCTCGGCCGGCGGGGACGGCAGCAGGCGCAGGATGGCCCGGCAGAGCACCGACTTGCCGCTGCCGGATTCGCCGACGATGCCCAGCGTCTCGCCCGCGGCGACCGTCAGCGTGAGGTGCTTGTTGGCGAGCACGGAGCCGTGCGGCGTGTGGAAGCCGACGGTCAGGTCCTCGATGGCGAGCAATGGCTGGGTCATCGGATCAGACCGTGGTGTGGTGACGTTCGCCCAGCCGCTGGGCCAGGCCGTCGCCGATCAGCGCCAGTCCGACGCCGGTCGCCAGGATGGCGAAGCCGGGCATGGTGGCCATCCACCAGGCGTCGCGGATGAAGTCCCGGCCTTCGGCGATCATCGCGCCCCATTCGGGCAGCGGCGGCTGGACGCCCAGGCCGAGGAAGCTCAGGCCGGAGACCAGCAGGATGTTGAGGACGAAGTCCGAGGCGGAGAACACGATCGAGGAATTGATCACGTTCGGCAGGCCGTGGCGCAGGATGATCCGCCGCTGCGGAAAGCCCAGCACCTTGACCGCGGTCATGTAGTCCTTGGTGCGCTCGACCAGCATCTCGGCGCGGGCCAGCCGCGCGTACATGGTCCAGGCCAGGATGAAGACCGAGATATAGATGTTCTGGATGCCGGGACCGAGGATCGCCAGGATCACGATGATCAGCACCAGGAACGGAAACGCCATGGCGACGTCGATGATCCGCATCAGCACCGCGTCGAACCAGCCGCCCTTGTAGCCGGCATAGGCGCCGAGAACCACGCCGTAGGTCATCGGCACGTAGGTGGTGAAGAAGCCGATCACGAGGTCGATCCGCGCGCCGTACAGCACGCGGGAAAAGATATCGCGGCCGAGACTGTCGGTGCCGAACAGGTGCGGCCACCCCGGCGGCATCAGCAGCGCCTCGAAATCCTGGGCATTGGGGTCGTAGGGCGCGATCCAGGGCGCGAACACAGCCGCCAGCACGATCAGCAGGGTGATCGCCGCGCCGCACTTCAGCGAGGAACTCCAGGACCCGAGCTCGCGCAGGAGCGGGTTGCGGCGGGTGGTTTGCCTCTCTTCGGCGACTGCGGCCAAGGCTCAGCTCCTCAGCACACGGCGATCGATCAGCATGTAGCTGAGATCGGCCAGCAGGTTGACGATGACCACCAGGACGCCGAACACGAAGGCCAGGCCCTGGATCAGCGGGTAGTCGCGATAGCCGACCGAGCGCACCAGCAGCGAGCCGAGCCCGGGCAGGCCGAACACGTACTCGACCACCACCGCGCCGCTCAGCAGCCAGCTGATGTTGACGGCGAGCACGGTGATCACCGGAATCATGGCGTTGCGCAGCACGTGCTTGATCAGGATCCGCCATTCCGACAGGCCCTTGGCGCGGGCCACCTCGATATGCTCCGAGGTCAGCACGTCCAGCATGGCCGAGCGCAGCGACTGCAGCAGGATCGGCGCCAGGAAGAAGGCGATGGTCAGCGACGGCATGAAGAGGTGGCGCAGCTGGTCGAGCGGCGTGTCGCCGAGCCCGGAAATCGGCAGCCAGCCGAGCAGCAGGCCGAAGAACAGCATCAGCAGCAGGCCGATCCAGTAGGACGGCATGGCGAAGCCGAAGATGCTGCCGAGCCGGATCGCGGTGTCGAGCCAGGTGTTGCGGCGGAATGCGGCCAGCAGCGAGAGCGGCACGGCGATCAGGATCGAGAGCGCCGTGCTGAACGCGAGCAGCATCAAGGTCGGCCACAGCTTCTCGACCACCAGCACGGCGACCGGCGCCTTCTGGATCAGGCTCATGCCGAGATCGCCGACCAGCGCGTTCTTCAGGAAGACGACATATTGCAGCAGGATCGGCCGGTCCATGCCGAGATCGTGATAGATCTTCGCCACCTCGCTGTCGGCGATGCGGCCATGCATCATGATCCGGATCGGATCGCCCGGCACCAGGTGAATCGACAGGAACACGACGATGGTCACGCCGAGCAGGACCGGAACGGCGTGGAGGCAACGCGCGACGATGTAGCGGAATATCTGCATGGCCCCTGGGGAAACTTAAGGACGGCCGGCAAGCAGTGGCGGCCCGGGCTCAGCGCCAGGGCCGCCGCGGTTCACGGACCTACTTGTCGAGCCAGACGTCGCGCAGCCACCACCAGCCGACGGTGATGGTGTGCCAGTTCTTCACCTTGTTGTTGTAGCCGTTCACGTAGGGAAGGAAGTTCAGCGGCACGCTGTAGGCATCGTTGTAAACGATATCCTGCACCTTGCCGTAGAGCTCGGCGCGCTTGGCCTTGTCGCCGACCTCGCGGGCCTGGGCCAGCAGCTTGGTGACCTCCTCGTTCTTGTAGTTCGAGAAGAAGGCCGCAGTCGGCCCGGTACCGTCGGCCTGGATGCTGGCCAGCTCGTCATCGTCGTTGATGTCCGAGGTGATGTAGCTGACATAGGCCTGGTACTCGCCCTTCTGCGCCATGCTGAAGGCCGTGCCGCTGTCATACTCGACGATCTCGACCTTCAGCCCGGCCTGCTGCCAGCCTTGCTGCAGGATGGTGGCCGCGGTCCGGAACGGCGCGTTGCCGGTATCGACCATCAACTGGATCGGCGTGCCGTCATAACCGGCTTCCTTGACCAGTGCCTTGGCTTTCTCGATATCGTAGGGAATCTTCGCGACCTTGTCGGACCAGAAGTTCACCTTCGGCATGTAGGAGTTCGGCTGCTCGCCGAAGCCGAAATAGACCGCCTTCATGATGGCGTCGCGGTTAGCGGCGTAGTTGACGGCCATGCGCATGCGCTTGTCGTCGAACGGCTTCTTGCCATGGTTGAGAAAGACGTAGTCGAGGCGGTAGGAGGGCGAGACCTCGAGTGAAACGCCATCCATCGCCTTGACCGAATTGGCCTGGTTCAGCGGCACGACCAGGGCCACGTCGAAGTCGCCGTTCTGCAGGCCGAGCACACGGGAATTGCTCTCCGGCACGTATTTCAGCACGACCTTGTCGAGATAGGGCAGCGGCTTGCCGTCGACGCCCTTGCGCCAGTAGTTCGGGTTCGGCACCAGCACGACCTGGGTCCCGCGCTCATAGCTCTCCACCTGGAAAGCGCCGGTGCAGACCGGCTTCTGTCCGAACGCGGCCGGATCCTTTTCGTAGTCCGCTTTGGAGACGATCGATGCGGCGAACAGCGAGAGCGCCGATTCCAGGGTCGCATAAGGCCGCTTCATGGTGATGCGGAGCGTCGAATCGTCGACCTTGTCGAACGCCTTCACAGCGTCGAAGGCGAAGCCGAACGAGGCCTTCGGATCGGCGACCTTCTGCAGGGAGAAGATCGCATCTTCCACCGTGAGCGGCTTGCCGTTGCTGAATCTCACGCCGGGCCGGAGCTTGAAATCATAGGTGAGGCCGTCGGCCGAAGCGGTCCAGGATTCGGCGAGGCTGGGCTCGAGGCCCTTGCCGGTTGCGTCGGCGACGATCAGCGGCTCGCAGATCTGCATGATGTTGTAGATCGAGCCGTTGTCGGAAGGCGTGAAGGGCTCGAAGGTCAGCGCCTCCTCCGGCCGCGCCACGGTCAAGGTTCCGCCGCGTTTCACATCCTCGGCCGATGCCGCAATTGAAGCGCCGCCGAGCGCCGTGCTCAGCACCAGTGCGGCGAAGATCAGTCTCCGTTTGTCCAGCATGCAAGCCACCCTTCTGTCTGTTTTTTGTTGAATCGTGGTCTAGTTCGGCCGCGCGGCGCGCATCCGGCGGGTCGCAAACCGCGCGGGAGAAAGTTGATCCGTGGTGATGCCCTGGTCCTGAATCTCCGCGGGAATGCCCTTGCCGGAGACCAGCGCCGCGGCGAGCCGCGCCATCGCCGGTGCGGTCTGGAACCCATAGCCGCCCTGTCCCACCAGCCAGAAGAAGCCGGCGACGGCGGGATCGAAGCCGACCACCGGCGTCTTGTCCGGGGCGAAGGTGCGCAGGCCGGCCCATTTGTGCTCGATGCGCCGGACCTCGATGGTGGTGCGCTCGGCCAGACGATCGGCGGCGATCGCGATATCCAATTCATCCGGCTGCGCATCGACCGGTTCGCTCGGGGTCTCGTCCGCCGGCGAGACCAGCAGCTTTCCCGCATCCGGCTTGAAGTAGAGATCCTCACGGGCGCCGATGGTGAGCGGCCAGTCGCGCGTCTCCATCCCGTTCGGCGGCGCGATCAGGAAGGCGGTGCGGCGCTTCGGTGCAAGGCCGACCGGACCGGCTCCGGCCAGTGCCGCGATGGAATCGCCCCAAGCTCCGGCGGCATCGACGACGACGCCGGCACGGATTTCCTGGCCGCCGGCCAGGATGCGCCAGCCGTTTCCGTCGCGCTCCAGACCCGCAACCGGCGCATCCAGCAGGATCTTGCCGCCGCCATTGCGAACCCGCCGCAGAAACCCCTGCAACAGGCCGTTGGTGTCGATGTCGCGTGCATCCGGTTCGAAGACGCCGCCGCCGGCGACGGCTTCGGGCCGCATCGCCGGCACCTTGTCGAGGACTTGGGCAGCCGTGATCCGCGCCACGGAAGGGACCAGCCGGTGCCCGGTTTCGAAGGCGAGGTCGAGCAGATTGACATCGTCGCGCCCGCCGATATGGAGCGCGCCGCGCGGACCGAGGATCGGCGCGCCGGCGAAATCCGCCGGCGGCGATTGCAGGAAGGCGCGGCTGGCACGCGAGAGCGCGCGCACGGCCGCGTTGCCATAGATTTCCGAGAACAAAGCCGCCGAACGGCCGGTCGCGTGATAGCCGGGCTGCGACTCACGCTCGATGACCACGACCGACGCAGTCGGGACGAGATGCGCGGCGACGGATGCGCCGGCTATTCCACCGCCAATGACCGCGACGTCGAAATCCACCGCAC
The DNA here is from genome assembly GCA_030715195.1 of Dongia sedimenti. Taxonomy (GTDB): domain Bacteria; phylum Pseudomonadota; class Alphaproteobacteria; order Dongiales; family Dongiaceae; genus Dongia; species Dongia sedimenti. Next base: position 27,678 of record JAUYVI010000007.1, on the reverse strand, counting down.
CATCCCCATGCTGCAATTGCTCAAGGATTGCACGGGCGTTTCCTTACGGTCAACAAAATTTCATATCGGAAAATGCGCCACAACCGTCCTCAGACGCAGCTCCATTCCGGAACGCGCTTAACGTGCAGGCCTCTCAAACGAGTTCGGTCTGCGCGTGCAAGGTGAGCAATTTGTCCTGCAGGTTCGGATGCGGGCTCGAGCAGACACCCAGCACCAGCGCATCTCTCCGGCCGACGGCGATATAGGCATGTCCCATGTCGCTGTCGATATAGGTGCTTTCGCCGCTCTTGAGGCGGATCGGCTGATAGTGCTCGGTGTGCACCTCGATCGCGCCTTCGAGGACGAAGATGAACTCCTCGCCGGAATGCTTCAGCAGGGGGCCGAAATCCTCCAGCGAGCGCGCGCGAACCCGCGTCAGCACAGGAATCATGCGCTTCCGGGTGATATCCGTGCTGAGATAGAGATAGTCGTAGTTCGGCGTGGTCTGGCGCAATCCGTCTTCCCTGTGGTTGACCGAGCGCCGCGCCAATCCGACCACCTCGGATTCGTCGGAGGCCAGAAACTCCGCCAGGCTGAGACCGAGCCCCTCGCTGATCTGCAGCAGCTTGTCGTAGGTCAGGGACATCTGGTCGTTCTCGACCTTGGAGAGCGTCGAGACGGCGACGCCGGTCTGGCTGCTGACCTGTTGCAGCGTCCAGCCATTCCTCTGGCGGAGGGATTTGAGATTGTCGCCCAATTTCGGATGTGACATGGAAGAACTCGCCCTGTGCGGGAATGACGGCCTAAGCCCTAGCCAATTTTTCGCCGCCAAACAAGTTAGCGGATCGGAAAATCGCCACCCGGGGCTTTTATTTGTCGTGAGATAGGCCGGTTTCGGGCGAACGGACTACCGCCCCGCCGCCAGAATCTGCAAGGCCTGGTCCGTCGTCAGCGTCCGGCAATAGCCGGCGAAGGCCTTGAGCGCGTTCTGGTGCCGCCCCTCGGTATGCGTGGCGCAGCCGTCGGAGATGCAGACCGGATAGAAGCCCCGGTCGGCGGCGTCGCGCAGGGTGTGATCGACGCATTGATCGGTGAGGAAGCCGGTCACGATCAGCGTGTCGATGCCGATGTTGCGGAGCAGGTATTCCACATTGGTGGAGTTGAAGAGTCCCGACGAGGTCTTCTTCAGCACGATGTCGTCGTCGCCGGGCGTGAGATCGTCGAGCACCTTGGCTTCCCAGGAATCCTTGGGCACGAAGAAGTTCGAGAGCTTGTAATCGAGGCTGCGGTCGCGCCCGTCGCGGGTCAGGTTCTCCATCACCGTGTACAGGATCTCGGCGCCGGCCGCCCGGAAGCCGTCGATCAGCCGCCGCAGATTGGGCACCACGGTGCTGCGGAGCCGTTCGTCGAAATAGGGGTGGCGCTGCGCGACTTCCGGATTCCAGACGATGTTCTGGGTATCGACCAGCAGCAGGCAGGTGCGCTTCGGGTCGAACGGGCGGTCGCGGGTGAGCTTGGCATCCTCGGCCCGCTGCATCGCGAGGGGCTGGTTCATCGCAGAGACTCCCGTGTCATTCCAGGGACGCCGGCGGCGTCCAGAGATCGGCCTGCGCGAATGCCCGTTCGAAGGCGGCCGCGACGGCCAGAAGCTTCGCCTCGCCCATCGGCGGCGCGATCAGCTGCAATCCGACCGGCATGCCGGCGGCATCATGGCCGATCGGCAGGCTCAGCGCGCAGAGGCCGAGGAAACTCACCACCGCGGTGTTCTTCAACGCCCGCATGTTGAGCTTGCCGTAGCTTTCGTCATCGGCGAACTCGGTCAGCGCCGGCGCGGTGATCGGCGTCGTCGGACCGACCAGGACATCGACATCCTGCAGCGCCGCGACGGCCAGCCGGCTCTGGGCGGCATAGACGGCCTTGCGGTCGATGTATTCCCAGGCTTCGAGATCGCGCGCAAAATCGACCCGACGCTTCACCTTGGGATCGAGCGTCTCCAGCCATTCCGGCAGCTCGCGCTTCAGGAACTGATAGAGCTCCGGAGAGACGATGCCGCCGCGGAAATAGATCTCATAGACCTCCTGGGCGCCCGGCAGCGCGAGGTCGGTGAGCCGCGCGCCGGCTTTGGTCAGAGCGTTCAGCGCCGTGTCGACCGTGGCGCCGAGGCCCGGCCCGAGATCGTCGAAGAAGAAGCTCTTGCCGACGCCGATGCGGCAGCCGGCCAGGCCGTCCAGTGCGGGCACGGTCGCGCCATCCAGCGCGGTGAAGGCAAAGGCCGCATCCGCAACGCTGCGGGTGAGAATGCCGGGCGTGTCGAGGCTGAAGCTGAGCGGCACGATGCCGTCGGCGGACCAGCGGCCCAAGGTGGTCTTGAGCCCGACCGTGCCGGTGAAGCTCGCCGGTATGCGCACCGAGCCGGCCGTGTCGGTGCCGAAGGCCAGCAAGGCCGTGCCTTCCACCAGGGAAACGCCAGCGCCGCTGCTGGAGCCGCCGGGTGCCCGGTGCGTCTTGCGGTCGCGCGGGTTCCACGGCACCGGCCAATGCGCATTGGCGCCGAGGCCGCCGAAGGCGAACTCGACGGTGTGGGTCTTGCCGAGGATGACCGGTAGCTGCTTGCGGAGCTTCTGCACGACCGGACCTTCCCGCTGCCAGGACTTCGGCAGCTCGCGTGGGCTGCCGGCGAAGACCGGCAATCCGGCGACGCCGTAGATGTCCTTGACCGAGGTCGGGATGCCCTGCAGCGGACCGGCGACGATGCCGGCGGCGAAAGCCGCGTCGGCCGCCTCGGCCTGGCGCCGGGCGAAATCCGGCGCCCAGTGGATATAGGCGTTGAGCGCCGGGTCATGCGCCGCCTGGCTCAGCGCCAGCAGCTCCTGCGCCGTGATGCGTCGCTCCGCGAGATCGGCGGAAAGGGCGCGCAGGCTGTTGGTGATCGGGTTTTTGCTCATCCTGTCCTCAAACCATGATATCGCCGCCATTGGGATGGAAGGTGGCGCCGACATAGAAGGCCGCCTCTTCGCAGGCGAGCAGCAAAGCCGTCGGCGCGATCTCCTCGACCTTGCCCTGGCGGCCGATCACCAGCTCGGATTGCTTCTTCGACGCCCATTCCGGCGGCAGCTTCATATCGGTGTCGATCGGCCCCGGGCAGATCGCGTTGACCGCGATGTTGTCCGCCGTCACCTCATAGGCCAGCGAGCGGGTGATGCCGAGAATGCCGGCCTTGGCGGCGGCGTAATGCGCCATCCCCTCCCCGCCCTTATAGGCGAGCTGCGACGAGATGTTGACGATGCGGCCGTAGCGTTTCCTGCGCATGCCCGGCAGCACCGCGCGGGTGCAGAGGAAGACACTCTTCAGGTTGATGCGAATCATGTCGTCGAACTGCGCGGTCGGCATGGTCTCGAGATGCGCCACCGTGACGATGCCGGCATTGTTGACCAGGATGTCGGGATCGCCGAACGCCTTTCGGATGGCGGCAAAGGCGGCCTCGATTTCCGCCTCGCTGCCGACATCGGCCTGCACCGCGATCGCGCGCCGGCCGAGCTGCCGGATCGCGGCGGCCACTTTCTCCGCACCCGCGCCGTTCCGATCGAGCACGGCGAGCTCGCAGCCTTCCGCGGCATAGAGCATGGCGATGCCGCGCCCGATGCCGGTGGCGCCGCCGGTGACGACCGCGACCTTGCCGTCAAGCTTGCCCATCAATAGACCTCGACATAGCGGCGGCAAATCTCCGCCGGCGACCAAGCTTCGGACAGCGCGAACTCGGCCTCGTGACCGGCGATGTAGATCTCCAGCAGCTGCTTGGGCAAGAAGGCCTGCACGGTCTTGTCGCTCTTCAAGGCCGCGAAGGCTTCGGTGGTCGAACCGGGCAGGCGGCGAATCTTGTGCTTCGCCCGCTCGGCTTCGGACATGGTTTCCGGATCCTGGTCCTTGGTCGGCTTCGGCATCGGCAGGCGCTTCTTCAGGCCGGCGAGGCCGGCATGGATGATCATGCCGAGCTGCAGGTAGGCGTTGGCGGTCGCGTCGGCGGCGCGGTATTCGAAGTTGAACTGCCGCGCCACGGCATCCGGGCCCGAGCCGAAGGTCGGGCAGATGCGGATGCCGGCCTCGCGGTCGCGATAGCCGAGGTTGGACCAGGCGCCGGTCCAGGTGTGCGGCTTCAGCCGGAGGTAAGAGACCGGCGTGGGCGCGGTAAAGGCGCAGAGCGCCGGCATATGCTCGATCACGCCGGCCAGGAACTGCCCGGCCTTTTCGCTGATGCCGAGCTCGCCCTTGGGATCGTGGCTGACCGGCTTGCCCTTCTTGTCCCAGAGGCTGAAGTGGATGTGCACGCCGCTGCCGAGCCCGTCCGGTGTCACGCGCGGCGAGAACGTCACCCTATGGCCAAGCCGCCAGGCGGTGGCGCGGGCCAGCTCCCGCACGATGATCGCGGTGTCGCAGGCCGCCAGCGCGTCGCGCGGCGGGAGCGTGACTTCGAACTGTCCCGCGGCGTACTCCGCGAGATAACTGTCAGGCTCGATTCCGGCCTCGCGCAATGCGCCGAGATAGGTTTCGCCGAAATTGCCGTGGCGGCGGATGGCGTCGAGCGCGTAATTGTCGCCGACCCGTTCATTGGCACCGGAATAGACGAACTCCTGCTCGAAGGTCGCCATCAGATGCAGGCCGGTTTCCTTCTCGAGCGCCGCGACCGCATCCTTCAGGAAGGTGCGCGGGCAGCAATCCCATGCGCTGCCATCGGTGTTGCGCACGTCGCAGAGAAAGAAGCGCTCGGCGGCGCTGCCGTCGCCGAAATCGACCTCGACCTTGGTGGCGGGATCCGGCATCAGGCTCAAGTCGCCATGCGGTCCCCAGGGCGAGGGCGCGATGGTGCCGAGCGCGGTGAACATGATGTTGGTCGGGGTCCAGCCCACGCCGCTCTTCAGCTTCTTCCCCAGCATGCGGGTCGGGAAGCCTTTGCCGCGCACCGCGCCGGTCAGGTCTGCGTAGCAGAACATGGTCAGGGGCTCGCGCAGCGTCGGCGCCTCCGCCGGGGGTTGCTTCGCGTTCTTGGGACGGGCAGCCATTGATTCTAGTCTCCGAGCTTGAAATTGTGGCGCAGGGTCTCGAGGCCGGCGATCCGGTCCTTGGCGCGCCCGCCGAGCTTCTCGACCACGCCGGCGGTGATGATCTCCACCATGGCGAGGCCGGGCACGCCGGTGTCGAAGGCGCTGGGCACGCTGACCGGACAGGCCAGCACGAATTTCGCGAAGGCCGCGATCGGCGAATACCAGATGTCGGTGATCAGCACGACCTCCGCGCCCTGGGCATGGGCGCCGCGGGCAAATTCGAGCACGTCCTTCTGGTAGCGCCGGAAGTCGAACACGATCAGCAGGTCGCCCTTGCGCACGTCGAGCAGGTAGTCGGCCCAGGCTGCGCTGGAATCGCGCACGATCCGCGCGCCGGGCCGCAGCTCCCGCAGATAGTGGTGGAAGTACGAGGCGAGCATCCAGCTGAACCGCCCGCCGAGCAGGAAGACGCCCCGGTCGAGATCGCAGATCCGGCTGACGATCTGCGCATAGTCGCCGCGCCGCACATTCTGCGCGGCACCGGCCACGCTCTTGCAGATCGCGTCGGTGATCTCCTCGAAGATGCCCGATTGCTCGCCGCGCGGCATGGAGGGATAGCGGGTCAGCGGGCCCTGCAGGCTGATATGGATCTCGCTGCGGAGCGCGTCCTGGAACTCGGCATAGTTCGCAAAGCCCAGCCGGCCGATGAAGCGCAGGATGGTCGGCCCGCTGGTGCCCGCGCGTTTGGCGAACTTGGCCACGGTCTCGAGCCCCGCCACCGGGTATTCGCCCAGCAGCGCATGCGCCACCCGGCGCTCGGCGTCGGAGAACGATTGCAGCGCCTGCCGCACCCGATCCTGGATCGAGGCGGTTTCCGTAACAGGCTTCGCGGTTTTCTTGGGGCGCGGCATCAGGCGGCGAGCACGTCCGATTTTTCGACCGCGCGCGGGAGGATGCCGGCGAGCAGAGTCGCCCATTCCAGCTGGCTCTTCGCGTCGCCGATCAAATCCTGTCGGAGCTCGATTTCCACGTAAGGGATCCCCCGTGCCTCGCAATGGATCGGGACAGTATAGTCGGCTTCCATATTGACGCTATACGGCTGGTTTCGCCCGATGCGGTATTCGGTCTCGGCCTCCAGCAGCTCGATCAGCCGGTCGCCGATCCGCCAATCGGTGTCGGCGATCACCCCGACATGCCAAGGCCGGGGCTCGGCGTCCCGCTTCAGCCGGTCGGTGCAGCTGTGCATGGCGAAGATGACGGTCGAATGGCGCCGCGCGGCCCGGTCGGCCAGGACACGCTCGATTTCCCGGTGATAGGGTTCGAGAATCTCGCGCTCGCGGATGCGGCGCTCGATCTCGGAGAGGTTGCTGTTGCCCGGGACGACCGTGCCGTCGCTCACGGTCGCAATGGATTGCGCATCCCGGGGGCGCCGGTTGCAGTCGATGACCAGGCGGGAATAGGGCTGGAACAGGTAGGTCGCGTCGAGCATCTTGGCGAGATGCGTCGTCACGCCATAGATGCCGATATCCCAGGCGATGTGGCGGGAAAGCTCCGGCGCATCAAGGCCGAGCGTGCCGAGCGCCCGCGGGAAAGCCCGCCCGGCGTGGTCGGAGATGAACAGAATGGGTGACTTTGCCGCGGGGTTTTCCAGACCGACGGGCAACGGATCGCCTGCCTGCAGGAGGGTGGCATTCCCGGTCAAGACTCGATCTCCATTGTGGTGAGAGTTTGCCCGACCGCGATGATTCGCGGCCGGGCAATCCAAGAGATCAGCCTTTCGGCGTCACGGTGGTGTCGAGCTTCACTGTGCCCTTCTCGACATGCATGATCGCGACCGGCTTGCTCGGCACCCGCTTGCCGGCGGGATAGGCGATCGTGCCGGTGACCGCGTCATACTTCTGGGTCTCGGCCAGTGCCTTGGTGACCGCCACGGGATCGGTCGAACCGGCCCGGGTGATCGCATCGGCGACCAGCCCCATCGTGTCATAGCCCAATGCCGCGAAGGCATTCTCCGGATCCTTGCCGTATTCCTTCTTATAGGCGGTACGGAATTCGTTGGCGGGGCCGGTGTCGAGGCCGACATAGGCGTGGGTGGTGAAGTAGACGTTGTCCGAAAGCTCCTTGCCCGGGACGGTCACAATCAGGTCGGTGTCGAACCCGTCGCCGGCGAAGATCGGCAGCTTTAAGCCGGCTTCACGCACCTGCTTGATGATGATGCCGGCGGTGTCGGGACCCGACGAGGCGAACAGCGCGCCGACGCCTTCGGTCGATTGCAGCCGCGCGACCTGGGCCGAGAAGTCCTGGTCGGTCGTCGTATAGACGTCCTCGATCAGGACCTTGCCGCCCAAGGCGGTGAAGCGTTCCTTGAAGTACTTGGAGAGGCCGGTCGTGTAGTCCATGGCATTGTCGGTCCAGACCGCCACGGTCTTGATGCCGAGCGTGTTGTAGGCATATTCCGCCATGGCATGGGCCTGCACGTCATCGCCGAACGGCACGAGGAACATCTCGTCGCCCACCATGCCCGGCAGATCCGGCGAGGTCGCACCGGAGGTCACGAATGGGATCTTCGCGGTCTGGAATAGCGGAGCGGCTGCCAGGGCGAAGGTCGTGTCGCTCTGGCCGATGCCCGCCACCAGGCCTTGCATGGAGACGGCGCGCTTGGCGGCGGTCGCGGTCTCGCCGGTGTCGTTCTTGGTGTCGATGGCGGTGACGACGATCTTGCGGCCGCCGAGCAGGCCGCCGGCATCGTTGATCATCTTCGCCTTCAGCTGGGCACCCTGGAGCGAGGGCACGTCGAGCGAGGTCAGCCCGCCGCTGGAGACGTTGTAGAGCGCCGCGATGTTGATGTCCTGCGCCAACGCCGGCAGCGCGAAGGCCGCGGAGAGGCTCGTGACGGCCGCAAGGGCCAGTCTTTTCATCGTATTCTGCATTGCAGTTCCCTTCCCTGTTAGAACACGCTTCATGCTGCTTTCGACTTCCGAAACGGCCGCAGCAACCAGCCGACAAGATCCGGCTCCGCCGTCCCGAACAGGCCCTTCGGCCGCGTGATCAGGACGACCAGAACGACAAAGGCGACGATCATCTGGCTCGCGCCGAACAGATTGGCGGCCTCCTCGACCGGGCGGAGCAGTTGGGTCAGCACCGAGAGCACCACCGCCACCAGCACGGCCCCGGTGATCGACCCGGTGCCGCCGAGCACGACCATCACCACGATTTCGAAGGCGAGGATGAAGGAGAAGGAGCTCGGGCTGATCAGGGTGACTAGATGGACCCAGAGCCCGCCGGCGATGCCGGCCAGGAAGGCGCCGAGCACGAAGGAGAGGATGCGCATCCGCGCGACCTTGACGCCGAGGCAGGACGCCGCGAGCTCGTTCTCCCGAATCGCCAGCATGGTCCTGCCCAGCGAAGAATGCTTGAGCTGCCAGCAGACATAGATCGTCACCAGGCAGAACAGATAGACCCACCAGAGATTGGTCAGTTCGGGCAGGCCGCTCAGGCCCAGCGCGCCGCGCGTGACGCCCCGGAGATTCACCGCAAAGCTCTGCACGATGAAGATCAGGCCCAGCGTGGCGACGGCGAGGTAATGGCCGCGCAGGCGCAACACCGGGAAGCCGACGATCAGCGCCACCAGGGCGGCGACCGATCCGCCGGCGATGAGTGCCGGCAGGAACGACCATTCCTGCGCCGCCAGAAAGGCCGGCAGGTCCGGCAGCAAGGCGGCCTTGCGCTCGGGCGGAATCACCAGGATCGCCGCGACATAGCCGCCAACGGTCATGAAGGCCGGATGGCCGAGCGAGAACAGCCCGATGAAGCCGTTGGTCACGTTGAGGCTGACCGCCAGGATGATGTTGAGGCCGATGAACTGAATGATCGAGAGCAGATACGGATTGAGATTGGCATCGGCGAGCGCGACCAGCGCCGCGCCGACCAGCGCCGCGATCGCGAAGCGCGGCAGGAACGTGTTGCGCGGCGCGCTCATGCCCGCTGCTCCGTGCTGCGGCCGAGGATGCCGTTCGGCATCACCAGCAGGACCAGGATCAGCGCGCCGAACACGAAGGCGTTGCGATAGCCGGAATATTCCGGCGGCAGCAGGCCGACGAACAACACCTCGGCCATGCCGAGGACATAGCCGCCGAGCACCGCGCCGGTGATCGAGCCGACCCCGCCGATGACCGCGGCGACGAAGGCCTTCAGCCCCGGCAGCACGCCCATCAGCGGACTGATCTGGCCGTATTTGGTGCCCCACATCAGCCCGGCCACGGCGGCGAGCGCGCTGCCGATGGCGAAGGCGATGCCGATCATGCGGTTGATGTTGATCCCCATCAGCCGCGCGACGTCGTAATTCTCCGCGGTCGCCCGCATGGCGACGCCGATCTTGGTGAAGCGCACGAACAGCACCAGGGCGATCATCAGGATGATCGCCAGGAGCACGATCGCGATGTCGATCATGCGCACATTCAACCCGCCCAGCGGGATCAGCCGGTTGAGATAGGCCGGCACGGCGAAGGTGCGCGGCTGGGCGCTCACCGTCAGCACCGCCAGGTTCTCGATGATGATCGAGACGGCCAGCGAGGCGATGAAGCCGGTCACCTGCGGCGCGCCGCGCATCGGGCGGAAGGCGGCGCGCTCGATCAGCAGCCCCACGGCGGCGCCGACCACCAGCACGATCGCCAGCACGACCGGGAACGGCGCCTGGATGACCGCGATGCTGGCCAGGGTCGCGAAGGCGCCGATGGTAAAGATGTCGCCATGGGCGAAGTTGATCAGCCGCACGATGCCGTAGATCATCGAGAAGCCGATCGCGATCAGCGCGTACATGCTGCCGAGGATGAGGCCGTTGGCGACTTGCGAGAGCAGGTAGGCGCCGTTCATCATGCCCCTCCGAGATAGGCGCGCTGGATGTCGGGATTGCCGGCCAGTTCGCGGCCGCTGCCGTGCAGGACCAGGCTGCCGGCCTCCAGCACATAGGCGCGGTCGCCGAGCTCCAGCGCCATGCTGGCATTCTGCTCGACCAGCAGCACGGTGACGCCCTGGCGGCGGATCTCGGCCAGGATGTCGAAGATCTGCTCCACCAGCTGCGGCGCCAGCCCGAGTGAAGGCTCGTCGAGCAGCAGCAGGCGCGGCTTGCTCATCAGCGCGCGGCCGATCACCAACATCATCTGCTCGCCGCCGGACAGCCGGTCGCCGGGCAGCTGGGCGCGGCTGCGCAGGATCGGGAATTGCGCCTGGATATCCGCGACGTCCTTCTCGATCGCCGCCTTGTCGTTGCGGAGATAGGCGCCGATCCGCAGGTTCTCGGTGACCGAGAGGTTGGCGAAGACCTGGCGGCCTTCCGGACAATGCGAGATGCCGGCGGCGACGATGTCTTCGGCCCGCATCTTCGTCAGGTCGCGTTCGGGTTCGCCGCGGCCGGGCGCGAACAGGATGCGTCCGCTCTGCGGCCGCAGCAGGCCGGAGATCGTTGCGAGCGTCGTGGTCTTGCCCGCACCATTGGCGCCGATCAAAGCGACGATCTCGCCCTCTTCAATCTCCAGGCTGACGCCGCGCAGGGCGTGGGTGCCGCCGCGGCGGACATGCACGTCCTCAAGCCGCAGCATGTCCGTCCTTTCTCCGTCGTCCGAGATAGGCCTCGATGACGGAGGGATCGGCCTTGATCTCGGCCGGCGCTCCGGACGCCAGCATTCTGCCCTGGTTGACGACGATCAGCCGCTCACAGATGCCCATGACCATCTTCATGTCATGCTCGACCAGCAACGTGGTGATCTTCAGTTCCCGGTGCAGGCGCTGGATGGTGCGGCCGAGATCGGCGGTTTCCTGGGGGTTCATGCCGGCGGTCGGCTCGTCGAGCAGCAGCAGGCTGGGCTCGGTCGCCAGCGCCCGGGCGAACTCGACCTTGCGCTGGTCGCCGTAAGGCAGGCTGCCGACGATCTGCTCGGCGCGCGCGGCGAGGCCCAGCATCTCGAGCTTCTCGAGCGCGCGCCGGCGGATTTCTGCCTCCGAACGCCGCGCGACCGGGAGGCGCAGCACGGTCGGCCAGAAGCCGGTGCCGTGCCGCATATGCAGACCGACCATCACATTGTCGATGACAGGAAGGTCGCGGAACAGACGGATGTTCTGAAAGGTGCGCGACATGCCGAGCGCCGCGTTGCGATCCGGCGGGTTGCCGTCCACCCGCGTGCCGCGGAACGTGATCGTGCCGGCGGTCGGTTTGAACACGCCGGTGATGAGATTGAAGGCGGTCGTCTTGCCGGAGCCGTTCGGCCCGATCAGGCCGGCCAGCTCGCCTTCGCGGATCTCGAAGCTCACGCCGTCGAGCGCGCGCACGCCGCCGAAGCGCTTGCTCAAATCGCTGACCGTGAGAATCGCCGTGCCGCCCATCTGCTGCTCAACCCTTGGCCTTGGCCGGGTCATATTTCATTTGTTAGATGACTAGCACGCATATTTCATTTGTTACAAGGTCGATTCTGCACTAGCGTTTCGCAGCATGGGGATCGAACAGCGTCAGCTCGGCCGGGTCCTGGTAACGGGTGCCAATGGCTTTCTCGGTGCGGCCCTCCTGGCAGAACTCGGCAAGCGGAAGGTTGATTGCATCGCAACCGACGTCGCCGGGAGCGCGCCCTTGCCGAGCGGCATGCAAGTCCTTGACGTGCGCGACGGACCGGGGGTCCGCGCCATCATGGAGCGCACGCGGTTCGACACGGTGTTCCATTGCGGCGCCGTGTCCGGCCCGATGGTCATGGCCGATCGCCCGCTCGACATCTGGAACATCAACGCGACCGGCACCGCCAATCTGCTCGAGGCGGCGCGGTTGACCGAAACCGGCCGCGTCGTCGTCTGCTCGACGGTCGAGGTCTACGGCGAAGCGGTGACCGGGGTCGCCACGGAAACCACCCGCCCGCAACCGGACGGGGTCTACGGCGCCAGCAAGCTGGCGGCCGAGCAGGCCGCCCTCGCCTATCATGGCGAGCATGGGCTCGACACGGTCGCCCTGCGTTTTTCCTGGATCTATGGCCCGGGGCGGAAGACGCCGACCACGCTTGCCGCGCTGTTGGCCGATTCCCTACGCGGGACGCCCACCCGGGTCGAGGGTCATCCGGCGGATATGACGCATTATCTCTTCATCGAAGATGCGGTCGAGGGCTTGCTGCGCGCCGCCACCGTTGCCGCATTGAGGGGTGAACGCGTCTTCAACATCACCGCGGGCGCGGGGACGCCGCTCTCGGAAATCCTGGATCAGGTTCGGGCGGTCGCGCCGGGCGTGCGGATCGATTTCCACACGCTGTCCGCCGCTGGATCCGGCCCCAGCGGCTTCAGCCAGGACCGCGCCGAGGCGGTGCTCGGCTATCGCGCAGTGACTGCGTTCGAGACGGGCCTCGTGCGCACACTGGCGACCTTGCGGGGCGCAGCGTAAGCAGAGCGAACTGTGACGGCCGTCACAGCGGCGCTTTGGTGCTCAGATCCGACAGGAAGCTCACAACGCCGAGACCGACAGCGCCGAATGAACCAAGGCACGCCTTGAGAGACCCGCCTGCGGTTTCTGCGTCAGCGGTGGTGAGCGGCTCGTTCTCCGTCTGATCCATGCGAAAGCCCAGGCTTTCCGCGACATCGTCGCTGAAGACGAAATCATTGCTATCCATGACTCTCTCCAGTCCATCCATAGCTTAGAGCGCCGGCCCGTCCTCGTAAGATCGGGCGGGCGGCATTCGCAAGACTTCCAGGTGGGGAGTGGGAGCGCCGCCGTCAATGGAGAGGAGGCGGCAGGCCAGCGAGACCAGCCTGTAGAAGAATTCGCCTTAAATGGCCGTGTACCCGCCGTCGATCAGCATGTCCTGGCCGTTGACCAGGTTCGACGCCGATGAGGCGAGGTAGAGGATCATGTCGGCGACCTCGACCGGCTTGCCGAAGCGGCCGGCCGGGATTTTCGCCTTCATCGGATCGCCGCGCTCGGGCTTGCCCCAATGCTCCTCGCCCATCGGCGTCAGGATCACGGTCGGGCAGACGCTGTTGACCTGGATGTTGTGCTTCGCCCATTCCACGCACATCACCTTGGTCAGCGTGTTGAGTCCGCCTTTCGAAGCGCCGTAGGCGGCGTGGCTGTCCTGGCCGATGACACCCGCCTGCGAGGACACGTTGATGATCTTGCCGGCGCCCTTCTTGATCATGGCCGGGGCCAACGCCTGCGCCAGCAGGAACGGGGCGCGGAGATTGACCGCCATGGTCGCATCCCAGTCCGCCGCCGTCGCTTCGAGCAGCGGCGCGATCAAGGCGATCGCCGCATTGTTGACCAGGATGTCGACCGTGCCGAACGCGGCTAGCGCTTCCTTGGCCGCCTGCGCGGGACCGTCCGCCGTCGCCATGTCGGCGGCGATCGCGACGCAGCGGCGGCCCTTCGCCTCGACCGCCGCCTTGATTTCACGGAGGCCTTGTTGATCCCGGCCCACCGCCGCGATGTCAGCGCCGGCATCGGCCAGCACCTTGCAGGTTTCGAGACCGATGCCCTTGGTGGCGCCGGTGACCAGAGCGGTCTTGCCGTCGAGCGCGAAGCGTTTGATCCAGTCGGCCATCGTGCTGCTTCCTATTTCTTCCTGGCGAGGTTCTTTTCGACCGTGGCGAAGGCCTTCTGGTAGACGTTCTGCTCGGTGTTCGGAATGAGGGTGAGGTCATCCTGGGGGCTGGCATCCCAGTCGCCGGTCCAGACACCGAAGGTGGTGTTGTTGCTGGTGACCGGCCAGAGCCGCGGGCCGGAGACGTAGTTGATCCAGGGCAGCGGCGATTGGGTGATGCGATAGGAGAAGGAGCGCGTGATGTCGCAGAGATGCAGCAGCTCTTCGTGCAGGTGGCCGGTGCCGAAATAGAAGTCGCGCACACCGGAAACCTTGTCCGGACGGGCATCGTCCAGCATGTGCATCTTCGCGATGTCTTCATGCCAGGCGCCCATGCCGGCGAAATCACGGATCACGCGCCAGACCTGCTCGACCGGCGCCCGCATCACGCGCGAGGTCCACACCTTGTTCGGCGCGAAGCCCTTCCAGCGCACCGCGCTCTCCGGCTTCTTCGGCTTCTTGGCGGCGATGATCTTGGCGAGGTTGGCCCAGTTCGCGGCGAAGACCTCGCGCGAGACGATCTTCTCGTACTTGCCCTCGTCGCCCGGCGCCTCGTCGAAGGTCGCTTCCCATTCGGCGAAGGTCTGGTCGGTCTGTGTGACGGGATAGAGCCGCAGGGTGGCAATGTAGTTCTTCACCGGAAAGGCCGGCTTCTCGAAATTGTAGGTGAAGGCGTGGTTGGCATCGTCCAGCATCAGCAGCCGCTCGCGGATATGGCCGCCATCCTGGGTATGAAACGAGCGCACGCAGCCGACCACGTCCGCATCGAGCCGGTCCTCGATCTTCGATTTGACGATCCCCGGCGCCCATTTTGGCAGGGCGTTGAAGTCGCGCACCAGGCTCCAGACGGTTTCCACCGGGGCTTTCAGGATGGTCGAGGCATAGGCGCGGGCCATGATGTTCTCCGTCAGGACGTGATTTCTTTGAAGGCCTTCACCGCCGCGGCGGCAAAGGCCGGATCGTTGATGTCGAGGTCGAGTTCGATGAGCTTGTGGGTCTTCGCCCTGCGCCAGCCCTTGCGTATCGCGTCGAACAGGGCCGCGTCGGCGGCCGGATCGTGAAACGGCTGTCCCGCGGCATCGATGGCGGAGACGCCCCGCAGCGGCAGCAGGAAGCGCACCGGCCCGGGCATCCGGTTGACGCGCTCGACGATGAAGGCGCCGATTTGGGCGTTCTCCTCCGGCGTGGTGCGCATCAGGGTGACATGGGCGTTGTGGATGTGGAACTGGCGAGAGGAGAATTGCGCGGGCACCGTGTCGCGCGCCCCGAAATTCACCATGTCGCAGGCACCGACCGAGCCGACATACGGAATGGAGCGGCGGATGAAGGCGCCGAAGCGGTCCGCCGTGCAGGGCAGGACGCCGCCGACCAGATAGTCGGCGACCTCGGTCGTGGTGATGTCGAGCACGCCGTCGAAGAACCCGGATTCGGCCAGCTTCTCGAAGCTCTGGCCGCCGGTGCCGGTGGCGTGGAACACAAAGCTTTCCCAACCCGGCTCCAGGCGGCGGCGGATCTCGTTCACGCAGGCGGTGGTGACGCCGAACATGGTGTAGCCGACGCTGCGCTTCGCCTTCCGCGCCTTGGGCAGGCGTGTGAGCACCATGCCGGCGGCGGCATGGGCGGCGTTGCCGATGACCGTGCGGCTGATGGCGTTCAAGCCGGCGATGTCGGTCACCGCATGCAGCATCATGATGTCGGTCGGGCCGACGAAGCCCGCGACATTGCCCGAGGCCAGGGTCGAGACCATGACCTTCGGCACACCGACCGGGAGTGCCCGCATCGCCTGAGTGACGATCGCGGTGTTGCCGGAGCCGCCGAGGCCGAGGACGGCGCCGATATCCTTGCGCGACAGCAAGTAATGCGTCAGCGCCACGCCCATGGCGGAGACAGCCTGGCCGCGATCGGTCAGGCCGAGGACCGCGCCCTGCCCTTGCGGGTGATGCGCGGCGATCGTTTCCGCCGTGACGTCCGCACTGGCGTCGGGTGTCGCCGTTGAAACATCGACCAGCAGGGCCTGCGCGCCGGCCCGGGCGATGCAGGCGCAGGCAAAGTGCAGCTCATCCCCCTTGGTGTCACAGGTCCCGATGACATAGATCCGGCGCATTCGCCCCTCTCTATGCCGCCGGGCCGCGCTTGCCCAGCCGGTCGCGATAGCGCTTCGGCGTCAAGCCGAAGAAGTGCGAGAACTGCCGCGTAAAGTAGCTCTGGTCGCAGAAGCCGCATTGCAGCGCGATCTCCGAGATCGGCTCCTTGCTGGAGAGCAGCAGCCTGGCCGCGGTCTGGACCCGGATCCGGTTGATGAACTTCGACGGCGAGATCTTGAACAGCTTCACGAAGCGCTTGCGGAACTGGCTTTCCGAGAGGCAGGCGATCCGCGCCAGCTCGGAGACTTCGAGTGAGCTGCGATAGCGCTCCTCGACATGGGCGATCACCTTCGAGAACTGGCGATAGCCCTCGGGCAGCAGATCGGTGGTGCCGACGGGGCGGGTCAGGCCCATCACGCCGCAGATCCGGCCGTCGCGGTTGCGGGCCGGCGTCTTGGTGGTCAGCACCCAGAGCAGGCGCCCGGCCTCGTTGACGATGACCTCGAGCTTGTTGACGATCGGCCGGCCGGATTCGATCACCGCGCGGTCGTCCTGGATGATCTCCCGCGCGATCTCTTCCGGGTAGAAGTCCCAGTCGGTCTTGCCGAGGACGTCCGATTTGCGCGAGGCGTTGAACAGGGTCAGCGTCGCCGAGTTGCATTCCTGCCAGCGACTGTTCACGTCCTTCACATAGAAGTAGACGTCAGCGAGATGATCGAGGATCTCGGGCAGGTTGTCGGGATTGCAGGGCGGCACCGCCTCCCGAACGTTGCGTCGGGATTCGTCGCGTGCCTGCCTCTGCTGCCCCGCAAAGTTCATGTTGCCCGAGCGGGATCCGTCTCCCCGTCCGGATCCCCTGCCCGCCTCCGCGCCGCGCTTAGTTCTTACCGGCGAGGAGTTGCTTCACCATGGCCTGGATGAGACGCGGCAGGTCATAGGGGAAGCGGGCGGTGATCAGGTTGCCGTCCACCACGCAGGGCTCGTCGAGCACGGTGGCGCCGGCATTCTTGAGGTCGACCTGGATGTTCCAGACCGCAGTGGCGCGCTTGCCCTTCAGGATCTCGGCCGAGACCATGACCCACTGGCCATGGCAGATCGCCGTGGTCGGCTTCTTGGCCTCATACATCGCCTGCACGAAGCTGCGGCAAGGCAGGTCCATGCGGAGCGCATCCGGATTCCAGCAGCCGCCCGGCAGCAGGACGGCGTCATACTCGGAAGCCTTCACCTCGTCGGTGTACTTGTCGATCTTCAGCCAGCCGGCATTCTCCATGAGGCGAATGGCAAGCACATGGGTTGCGGCTTGCGGCGGGAAGCGCAGGCCGAGCGTCGGATGAAACTCGCCGATCCGCGGCGACACGATATGGACCGTGGCGCCGTGCTCGGTCAGCCAGCGATGCGCCCCGAGGATCTCGACCTCTTCGACGCCGTTGGTGCAGCAGATCGCAATCTTCTTGCCGGTCAGCAGATTCGGGTTGGACGGCGGATCGCACAGGAAGGCATTGAGCTCGCGGTTGAGCTCGCCGTCGGCGGTGATCAGCAGCTCGGTCGAAATCGACGGAACCGGAGAGGTCGACATCAACTGCTGCATGCGGTTGACGTGGCCGGCCTGGGTTGTGGTGCTCATTTCTCGTGCTCCTTTGAGGAGGTTTCTCGAAGTATTTCAGCCGCGGCGACGGCCCTGCAGCGCGATCAGCGCGGCGAGGACGCAGGCCACGATCGCGACGGACCAGGTGAAGCTGTGCATGTACCAGGGCTTGGCCGCGAGCTGCACCTTGCCCGCCGTCGTGTTCGGGTCGGGCGGATTGAGGAAGAAGACGCCGTAGAGATTGGCGGCAAAGATCGCGACCAGCAGGGTGATGCAGAAGATCATGCCGACGATCATCGCCGCCTTGACGACGGAGCGCTTCGGCACGCCGGGCTGTGCCAGCGGCAGCAGGTTGTTGATCAGGCCTGCCAGCACCACCAGGATGCTGCCGGCGGTGAAGAGTGCGATGCTGAACGGCTGGAAGATCATCACCAGGGCGAGAATGCCGATCCCGATGATGGCGTATTCCAGCTTCTGTGCGGTCGCCGGCGACATGCCGCGGCCGTTCTGAACTTCGTCGCTCATGCCCGCACCGCCCTTCCGTCCTCGGCGAAGACATGGGTCTGGGCGCGATCCGGAATGAGATGCAGCACTTCGCCGGTCTTCACCCGGTTGTGGCGCGCCACGACGACACGGATGTCGCTGCCGGTGTTGGTGCGCGCATGGATCAGGGTCTCGGCGCCCATCGGCTCGATCAGCTCGGCCAGCGCCTCGATCGTGTCCTGGGTATCCTGCGAAACCACGGTGAAGGCGCGCGGCCGAACGCCGACCGTCACCTTGCCGGGCGCCAGGTTGGCGACCGCCGGATCGACGCTGAGATCGACGTCCTGCTGGTCGAACACGACCTTGGCCTTGCCGTTGTTGTAGCCCTTGAACTGCGCCTCGATCAGGTTCATCTGCGGCGTGCCGATGAAGCTGGCGACGAAGACGTTGGCCGGCTTGGCGAAGACCTCGTGCGGGCTGCCCACCTGCTCGATCAGCCCGTCGCGCATGATGGCGATGCGGTCCGCCATGGTCAGCGCTTCCAGCTGGTCGTGGGTGACGATGACGGTCGCCTTGGAAAGATTGGACAGCACGCCCTTGATCTGGCCGCGCATGGAATGCCGGAGCTCGACGTCGAGCCGCGACAGGGGTTCGTCGAACAGGAAGCAATTGGGATCGCGGACGATGGCGCGCGCGACCGCGATGCGCTGCTTCTCGCCTTCGGAAATCTGCCCCGGCAGGCGGTCGAGCACCTCGCGCAAATGCAGGATGTCGGCGACCTTGTTGACCCTGGTCTCCATCTCCGCCTTGCCGACCTTCTCGTAATGCAGCGGCATGGCGATGTTCTGGCCGACCGTCAGCGCCGGATAGAGGGCGTAGAATTGGAAGACCATGGCGATGTTGCGCTTCTCCGGCGAGAGATCGTTCATGCGCTGGCCGGCGATCACCACGTCGCCGGCGGTGGCGCGCTCCAGCCCGGCGATCATGCGCAGGGTCGTGGTCTTGCCGCAGCCCGACGGGCCGAGCAGGCAGACGACCTCGCCGGCGGCAACCGAGAGGTCGGCATCGCGGACCGCGACGAAGTCGCCGAATTTCTTGGTGAGCTTGCGGATTTCGATCGTGGACATGACTACTTCTTCACCGTGCCGAAGGTGACGCCGCGCAGCAGGTGATCCTGCAGGAAGAACGTGACCAGGAAGACCGGGATCAGGAACAGCGTCTCGATCGCCGCCAGCAGGGTCCAATCGGTGCCGCGTCCGCCGGACGCGACTGCCTGGTTCATCGCCACCGGCACGGTGCGCGTGTCGGGGCCGGTCAGCAGCAGCGCGAACAGGAACTCGTTCCAGGTGAGGATCAGGCCGAACACGAAGGTCGCCGCCAAACCGGCCACGACCTGCGGCAGGCAGATCTTCAGGAACACCTTGGTCTCGGACGAGCCGTCGATGCGCGCGGCATCCTCGACGTCGGTCGAGAGCTCGTCGAAGAAGCTCTTCATCATCCAGATGGTGAAGGCCAGGTTGAAGGCCGTGTAGAGCAGGATGATGCCGGTATAGGAGCCGGCCAGGCCGACGGCGCGGAACATCAGGATGATCGGGATCACCACCACGATCGCCGGCAGCATGCGGGTGGTCAAGATGATGAACAGATAGGTGTCGTTGCCCTTGAGCGGATAGCGCGAGAAGCCATAGGAGGCGAGCGTGCCGAGCACCAGCGCCAGCAGCACGGAGACGGTGGCGATCACGATCGAATTGAAGAAGAAGCGATCGAAGCCGGTCGCCTCCGGCGCGCCGCCCGCGGTCATGACGCGGGAGAACACCGAGCCGAAATTCTCCAGGGTCGGCGAGAACACGAACTGGTCGGGAATGAGGCCGAAGAACGAGGTCGGCGACAGGGTCGGCGGCACCGACAGCGCCAGTTCTTGCGGCTTGAACGCGGTGAAGATGATGAACAGCACGGGCAGGAAGTAGATCAGGCTGACGATGGCCACGCCAAGCGTGCGACCCCAGCCGGCATCGCCGACGCCGCCGCCGCTGCGGAAGCCGATCCGCTCCCAGAACGAGACTCCGGATGCCATGGCGTCAGCCCCCCTTGTTCCGGCGGTTGGCGAGATAGAGATAGAGATTGGTCAGCACGATCACCATGAACAGCATGACGTAGGAGAGCGCCGCGCCCTCGCTGGTCTTGTTCTGCTCGTTGGCGATGCGGATCAGGTGATAGGAGATGGTCATCGTGTCGTTGCCGCCTTTGGTGAGCAGGATCACCAGATCGGCGAGCTTGAAGGCCTCGATGGTGCGGAACAGCAGCGCCAGCATCAGCAGGCCGCGGATATAGGGGAAGGTGATGCTCCAGAACCGCCGCCAGGCCGAGACCCGGTCGATCGCCGCCGCCTCGTAGAGGTATTTCGGCACCGAGACCAGGCCGGCCAGGACCAGCAGCATGACGAAGGGCGACCACATCCAGGCATCGGCGAAGACGATGCCCGCGACCGCGCCGGCCTTGCTGGACATCAGGATGAACTGGCCGTCGGTCGCGTCGTTCACGACGTAGCTCAGGATGCCGAAGGTCGGATCGTAGTAGTAGGTGAAGAACACGCCGGATGCGACGACCGACAGCATCATCGGCGTCAGCACCAGGATCAGCAGGTACTTCCGCAACGGAAACTGCTTGGCGAACAGCATCGCCAGCAGGAAGCCGACGATCATCTGCGCCGAGACCGTCAGCACGACGAACAAGGCGGTGTTGGAGAGCGCATGCCAGTTGTCCGGCGCCGCGATCTCGTTGGTCAGGACCTTGATGTAGTTGTTGAGGCCCACGAAACGGATCGACTGCTGGTTCGACTGGTAGGCGAAGAAAGACAGCCCCAGCGACCAGAGCAGCGGAAAGATGTTCATCACGAACAGCACCGCGATCGCCGGAGCGACCAGCAGGCCGCCGTAATAGCGCCGGCGATAGGCGTTCACCACGAAGGAGGCGGCCACCAGCGCGACCATCGCGCCGATCAGCCAGAACGACACCGCGGCCGGCAGGACGATCCCGGCAATGATCGAGACGACGAGGGCGACGACGATCGCCAGCCGCCAATTGTCGGCGGAAACGTTGAACAGGGTCGGCGTTGGCCTGGCGGACTGCGTGAGTGACATGGTGCGCAAGAAGCCTCGGTGACTTTTCAATCCGGTTCAGGACACGATCGGGCGCCGCCGAGGCGGAGCGACCGGCCGTGCTCTCGTTGGATGGACCGGGGGAGAGCCTGCGATCGCCGGCTTTCCCCCGAACCAGCCCGGTCCCTCGCCCGCTCCCCCGACGGGAGAGACAGGCGAGGTTCCGTCAGGTCGTTACTGGATCAGTCCAGCCTCGGTGAGCAGGTTCTGCTGGAACTTGGCGATATTGTCCAAGGTCGTCTTCGCATCCTGCTTGCCGGTGATGGCGAGGTCGAACTGGTCCTGCTGCTGGGTCAGCAGTTCGAAGAATTGCGGCACGTGCCACACGTCCTTCTGCCAATCCAGCGACGCGGCCCAGGCCCGGTTCCACGGGCGATAGGTCACGTACTTGGGGTTCTCGTAGACCGACTTGACGGCGGATTGGCCGCCGGCGGCCGCGAACTGGTTCTGGATGTCATCCGACAGCCACCACTTCACGAACTCCACGGCTTCCTTGATCTGCGCATCGGTGGTCCAGGTGGTCAGCACGAACGGCTGGCCGCCGATGTTGGACCAGCGGACCAGCTTGCCGTCGGGGCCCGGGGTTCCCGGAGCGAGACCGACCACCAGCTTGTCCACGACCTTCGAGGTCTTCGGATCGAGCGAGGCTTCGCCCACGCCGATCCAGTCGATGTTCATGGCCACCTTGCCTTCGCGGAACAACTCGTCCGACTTGAAGATGTCCATGGTGCCGGTCTTGGCCACCGGCGGCATGTAATCGATCATGCTGAGGTACTTCTCGAGCGCCTTGACGGCGACCGGCGAGTTCACCACGCCTTCCGCCTGGCCGTTCGGCACCTTCGTCTCGTCCCAGACGTCGCCGCCCATCTGCCAGATGAAGCCGTTGATCTGCATCGACGAGAAGTCGTAGCCCTTACCGGCCTGGAAGGCGATGCCGTAGAAGTCATCGTCGGCCGGCTTGCCCATCAGCATCTCGCCCTTCTTGCGACGGAAGAACTCGCCGATGTTCTTGAAGTCGTCCCAGGTCATGGCGTCGATCTCTTCGCCGGTGCAGGGGAGCTTCTTGTTGTACTTGGCCTGGAAGTTCTTCTGCTCGGTGGCGTCGCAGAGCACGTCCTTGCGGGCGAAGTTCACCAGCACGTCGGGGAACTGCGGGAAGCCGTAGTAGTTCTCCGACTTGTAGGGATAGGTCGAGTAGGCGTTCCGCGGATTCTCGTGCACCGACATGAACGTCTTCTTGAAGTCGGGATCGGCGTCCAGGAGATCGTTGATCTTGCGGTAGTAGCCGCCCTCGACGAAGGCGCCCAGCCACTGCGAGTCCGAGACGATGAAGTTGTACTTCTTCTCGCCCGAGGTCAGCGAAGCGTTGACGCGGGTGTAGAAGTCGGGCCACGGAATGAAGTCAACGTCGAGCTTCACGGTGTTGCCGGACTTCGGCTTGTACTGCTCGTCGAAGAACTTCTTCATGACGCGGGTCGGCGGCCAATCCGGAACCGCCATGGTCAGCGTCACTTCCTCGGCGCGGGCGGTCGACACATCGGCCACCCCCAATGACGCGGCAACGCCCGCCGCCATCAAAGCGCCCTTGATCTTCGTCCTTGTACTCATCTTCGGCTTTCCTCCCAGGTTATTTGTTGCCGATTTTCCTTCTTGGCCCCTTGCGTCAGACGATCCCTGTCAGGCGATCACCTGCCCGCTCGAAGCCCGGAAGATGTGAAACTTGGCTGGATCGAGCACCACCGCGGCGGGCTGGCCCGGCTGCAGGCCCGCGGCCGCCGATTCCGGCAGCACCATGCGCAGGGTCTGGCCGCCGGTCTCGACCGACACCACGGTCACGTCGCCCAACGGCTCCAGCATGGCGATGCTGGCGCTCAAGCCCCGCTCGCCGCCGCCGGCGAAACGGATGTCGTTCGGCCGGATGCCGACGAGGGCCGCCTCGCCCGCCTGCGCGGTCTGCAGGCGGCGCGCGAAAGGCAGCGCGCCGATCGACGTCTCCAAAGCGGCACCGTCCGCCGCGAGGCGGCCCTGGATGATGTTCATGTGCGGCGAGCCGATCTTGCCGGCGACGTAGAGATCGCGCGGCGCCTCGTAGAGCTCATCCGGGCTGCCGATCTGGACGATGGCGCCGTCGCGCATCACCGCGATCTCCTCGCCCATCGACAGCGCCTCGAGCTCGTCGGGCGTCGCGTAGACGATGGTCAGGCCGAACTGCCGGTGCAGGCGCTTCAGTTCCGCGCGCATGTCGTGGCGCAGCTTGGCGTCGAGATTGGTGAGCGGCTCGTCGAGCAGCAGGATCTTCGGGCGCCGGATCAGCGAGCGGCCGAGCGCCACGCGCTGCTGCTCGCCGCCCGAGAGGGTGTTGGGCTTGCGGTCGATCTTCTTGTCGAGCCGCAGCATCGCCGCGGTCTCCCGGACACGCCGGTCGATCTCGGACTTGGCGACCTTCTCCTCGACCAGCGGATAGGCGAAATTCTGATAGACCGTGAGATGCGGATAAAGCGCGAAGGACTGGAACACCATGGAGACGCCGCGCCCGGCGATCGGCTGATTGGTCCAGTCCTTGCCGAAGATTTCCACGCGGCCGCGATCCGGCGTGACCAGGCCGGCGATCGTCCGCAAGGTCGTGGTCTTGCCGACCGAGCTCGGCCCGAACAGCACGAAGAACCGGCCTTCGGCGACGTTGAACGAAAGATTCTCGAGAGCGCGCACGCGGCCATAGGCCTTGCTCACATTGGCCAAACTCAGCGCGGTATTCTCGACCTGACCCATCGCCTCCCCCAGTTACTGCGCCGGCGACTTCGGCCGGGCCGCCATCGACAAGAGCCTCCCAGGCTCGC
Organism: Dongia sedimenti; assembly: GCA_030715195.1. Classification (GTDB taxonomy): domain Bacteria; phylum Pseudomonadota; class Alphaproteobacteria; order Dongiales; family Dongiaceae; genus Dongia; species Dongia sedimenti. The sequence continues at coordinate 3,910 of JAUYVI010000007.1, read as the reverse complement.
GACGGCGATCATTCTCATGGACGTGGAGCGTTCCCGATTTCGGGCTTCCGCCCGAGAACATTGGCCTGCTTCGGCCTTCCTCCCGCCCGTGCCCTACCCTCTTGCGGGCGGGCCTTCTCGTCTTGTGAGTATCGCGGAAATTTTTGTGTAAATCACTCACTTCCTGCAACGGCCAATTTGCATCACATCGCCCGATGTTGCCATAAGGCCACGAAAATCGGGCCATTTGCCTCAAAGATGAGCACAACTGCATGGCGGCGCCCATCAGACAAAAGCCATCAGCAGGCGCTGGCGCGAGCGTTCGATATGCTCGCGCATCGCGCGCTCCGCGCCCAGCTCATCGCCGGAAGACAGAGCGACCAGCAGCGATTCGTGCTCGCTCAGCGCTTCTTCCGTCACGCGCGCATGAAACATCAGCCGGAAGATGTGAAAGTGGGTGTGCAGATGCGCGAGCGTCTCGCGGACCAGCGCGTTGCCGGCGATCTCCAGGATCTGATCGTGCAGATCGGCGTCGAGCCGCGCGAAACCCGAATACCTCAGGCGCTCGCGGGCGCCGTCGAGCCGGCGCATCTGCTCCGCCGTCTCGGTCAGCTTGCGCATGCTGCCTTCGCTGATCTGGCGCGCCGCGCGGCGCGCCGCGTCCGGCTCCAGCAGCAGCCGCATCTCGTAGAGCTCGTCGAAATGCCGGCGGGTGATCTGCGGCGCGGCGCTATAGCCGACCAGATGCGTCTTGACGACCAGGCCCTCGCCCTCCAGACGGCCCAACGCTTCGCGGATCGGCGTGTGCGAGACTTCGAGCTCGCGCACCAAACCGTCCACGGTGATCCGGGAACCGGGCGCGATCTCGAGGGACATCAACTTGTTGAAGATCGCCCCGTAGACGTCGTCCGCCAGACCCTTGTAGCGCTGGATCGCCATAATCCTCCCGTTTGCAACGGCCGCCTTTGCCGGCGGCTTCTGGCTCAGATTTGTCATGACTTGACAGCGGGACACAACAAAGAAATATGATCCCCTATACGCTATATCGTATACGATAATATATACGATCTCAAGAACAAGCGACGGTATCGCGTATTACCGTGCAAAAACAGGGGATTATCAGATGGATCAGGCGATAGACGCTTTTTCGGTGATGCGGCTCCCGCGCGAGATTTTGTTCGGCGAGGGTCAACTGGCGGCCGCCGGCGCGGTCACCGCGCGCCTGGGATCGAAGGCCCTGGTCTGCACCGACGCGCGGCTGGCCGGCACCGCGGATTTCTCCGCCCTCCTGCGGAATCTGCGGAGTGTCGGGCTGGCGGTTGAGGTGTTCGACGCCGTCGAGCCGGACCTGCCCAGCGCGAACGTCTACCGCTGCACCGACGCCGCGCGCAGTTTCGGGCCCGAGGTGGTCATCGGCATCGGCGGCGGCAGTTGCATCGACCTCGCGAAATGTGCCGCGCTGATCCTCAGCCACGGCGGCAAACTCGAAGACTATTACGGCGAGTTCAAGATTCCGTCGCGCATGCTGCCGGTGGTCGCGATCCCCACCACGGCCGGCACCGGATCCGAAGTGACGCCGGTCGCGGTGGTCTCGGATTCCGAGCGCACGCTGAAGGTCGGCATCTCGAGCCCGTACATGATTCCGGCGGCGGCGATCTGCGATCCGGTGCTGACCTGGACCTGCCCGCCGAAGCTGACGGCCATCGCCGGCGCGGATGCGCTGACCCACGCGATCGAGGCTTTCACCGCGTTCCGCCGCGTGCCCGACGGCGCGCTGGCGCAGCAGCACGTCTTCGTCGGCAAGAACGGCTTCAGCGACGTCTTTGCCCTTCGCGCGATCACGCTGATCGGCCGCAGCCTGGAGAAGGCCTGCGCGAATGGCGGCGATCGCCAGGCGCGCGCCGACATGATGCAGGGCGCGCTGGCCGCCGGCTGCGCCTTCGGCACCGCGGGAACCTCGCTCGCCCATGCGGTGCAATATCCGATCGGCGCCCTGACCCACACCGCGCATGGCATCGGCGTCGCGGCAATCCTCCCCTATGCCATGAGCTACAACCGCGTCCCGGCGATGGCCGAGATGGCGGAAGTCGCGGTGGCGCTCGGCGCCGACCCGGCGCGCCATTCGACCGAAGAGCTGTCGCATATGGCGATCCGCGAAGTCGCGCGGCTGTTCGCGGCGATCGGCATTCCCGCCGATCTCAACGCGCTGGGCCTGCCGGAAGACAAGATCGCCTGGACCGCGGAGTCCGCGATCGGCATCGGCCGGCTGATCAAGAACAACCCGCGGCCGATCGATCTCGACGGCATGAAGCACTTCCTCGATGCCGCCTATCGCGGCGATCTCAACGCCGCCGCCCAGTAAGGAGCCCATCATGGACCGCAGCAATCCGGCCACCAACCCGGTGGATTCGTTCAAGGCCGCGCGCGGCCTCTACATCGGCGGCACTTGGCGCGCCGCGACCGGCGGCGGCACGATCCCGGTGCTCGACCCGGCGACCGAGGGCGTGCTCGCCGAGGTCCCGGACGCGACGCTGGAAGACGCCGCCGCGGCGGTCGAAGCCGCCGATCAGGCGGCGGCCGGCTGGGCCGCGACCCCGCCGCGCCGGCGCTCGGAGATTCTGCGCCGCTGCTTCGAGCTGATGACCGCGCGCGCCGAGGAACTGGCGGTGCTGATCTCGCTCGAGAACGGCAAAGCCTTGCGCGATGCGCGCGGCGAGGTCGCCTATGCGGCGGAGTTCTTCCGCTGGAACGCCGAGGAGGCGGTGCGGATCCGCGGCGACCTGATGACCGCGCCCGCGGGCACCAACCGCATTATCGTCGACCACCAGCCGATCGGCATCTGCGTGCTGATCACGCCCTGGAACTTCCCGGCCGCCATGGCGACCCGGAAGATCGGCCCGGCGCTGGCCGCCGGCTGCACGGTGATCCTGAAGCCCGCGACCGAGACTCCCCTCACCGCCTATGCCATGGCGGCGCTCTGCGAGGAGGCGGGCGTGCCGGCGGGCGTCATCAACGTGCTGACCACCCGCAAGCCCGGCCCGGTGATCGGCGCGATGCTGGCCGATCCGCGCGTGCGCAAGCTGTCCTTCACCGGCTCGACCGGCGTCGGCCGCACCTTGCTGGCCGAGGCGGCGAAGACCGTGATCAGCTGCTCGATGGAGCTCGGCGGCAATGCGCCGGTCATCGTGTTCGACGATGCCGATCTCGACACCGCGATCGAGGGCGTGATGCTCGCCAAGATGCGCAATGCCGGGCAAGCCTGCACCGCCGCCAACCGCATCTATGTGCAGTCGGCGATCTACGACGCGTTCGCGGCTCGGCTCACCGGCCGTATGGCGGCACTCGCGGTCGGACCCGGGACCGCGCCAGAAACCGAATGCGGCCCGATGGTCTCTGCCGCCGCAGTCGCCAAGATCGGCCACCTGGTCGAGGACGCGAAGGCGCGCGGCGCCAAGCTGCTCTGCGGTGGGCAAAGGCCAGACCGGAAGGGCTTCTACTATCCGCCGACCGTGCTCTCGGAAGTACCGGCCGAAGCCGAGATGATCCGTGAGGAGATCTTCGGCCCGGTCGCGGCGCTCTGCCGCTTCGACACCGACGACGAGGCGATCGCCCGCGCCAACGACACCGAATACGGCCTCTCCGCCTATATCTTCACCCGCGACATCGGGCGCGGCCTCAAGGTGGCGCGGCGGATCGAATCCGGGATGATCGCGCTCAACCGCGGACTCGTCTCCGATCCGGCGGCGCCGTTCGGCGGCGTCAAGCAGAGCGGTCTCGGCCGCGAGGGCGGCACCGAGGGGATCTATGAATTCCTGGAAACCAAATACATCGCAGCCGCGCTGTAGTTCACGCGCGGTAACGTCAATTGTTGTGTGTCAGGAGGAAGAGGGTACTGACGCCCTGAGACTTGTTTTCGTGGGTGAAGACGGCA
>JAUYVI010000006.1 GCA_030715195.1 Dongia sedimenti | reverse complement strand
GCCAGCACCTCCTGGCCGTCGGGGCGATAGCGGAAGGTCACGTGGTCGAAGGCGACCTTGCCGGAGATCCGGCCCGGACTGGCCTTGTCCAGACTGTGGGCCGGCTCGGCCGGGTTGTTCAGGATGTCGCCCAGCCGCTCGGCCGAGATCCGCACCTGCTGGAACTCCTGCCACATCTGCGCCAGGCGCAGCACCGGTCCATGCACCTGGTTGGCCAGCATGTTGAAGGCGACCAGCGCGCCCACGGTCAGGTCGCCCTGCAGCACCGCCTTGGCCCCGAAATAAAGGCAGAGCAAGATGGTCGCCTTGTTGATCAGGGCCGCGGCCTGGGAGCCGATATTGCTGAGCCGGGTCACCTTGAAGGCGGAGGCGACATAGCCCGCGAGTTGCTCCTCCCATTTCCGCTGCATCCTGGGCTCGACCGCCAGCGCCTTCAGGGTCTCGATGCCGGTCACCGATTCCACCAGGAAGGCCTGGTTCTCCGCACCCCGCGCGAATTTCTCATCGAGCCGGCGGCGGAAAATCGGCGTCACGAACAGTGAGAGCGCCACGTAGCAGGGGATGGCGGCCATCACGATCAGGGTGAGGGTCGGGCTGTAAAGCCACATCACCGCCAGGAAAACGCCGGTGAAGACGAGATCGATCACCAAAGTCAGCGCATTGCCGGTGAGGAAGCTCCGGATGTTCTCCAGCTCCCGCACCCTGGCGACCGAATCGCCGACTCGCCGCGCCTGGAAATAGGCCAGTGGTAGCGCCAACAGGTGGCGGAACAGCTTCGCCCCCAGCTCCACATCCACCCGGTTGGTGGTGTGGGCGAAGACATAGGTGCGCAGGCCTCCGAGCAGCACCTCGAATACAGTTATCACCGCGAGGCCGATCACCAGTACGTCCAAGGTGGTGAGACCGCGATGCACCAGAACCTTGTCGATGATCACCTGGAAGAACAGCGGCGAGACCAGGCCGAACAGCTGCAACGCGAAGGATGCGACCAGCACTTCCACCAGGATTCGCTTGTACTTGAGGATCGCCGGCACGAACCAGGCTAGGTCGAACTTGCGCACCGCCTCGGTCAGGCTGGCGCGCTTGGCAATGAAGATCAGTTTCCCATTCCACGCCGCCTCGAGCTCGGCGCGCGTCATGGTCACTGGCCGGTTCTCAATGGGATCGTGTATCAGAGTTTTGTCTTCGGCGACCTTGGCGACAATAAAAAAGCCGCCCTTTTTGGTGGCGGCGATTGCAGGCAATGGCGACTTCGCGAGACGGCTCCAGTTGGAGCCTACAACCCGCGATTTTAGCCGCAGCTCCTTGGCCGTGCGCAGGATGTCGGTAGCCGTGATGCGCTCTGAGAGATTGCCGAAGCGATGCCGGAGCTGCGCTGAATCCGCCGGAACCCCTATATACCGCAGCATCAGCACCAGACACAGAAGCCCGGTGTCGACGCCCTGCTCCCCAGCGGCGACCGCGCTCATGCAACTACCCTGCCCACACCCCGAAACACCTCGGCACCCGACCGCAGCATTTCACCGCCTCCAGTTGCACGTTAACCATGGGTTGCAGTGGACGTCAAAGGGCAAATATGTGGCGCGACGTTTTAGGTGGGGAAAACTTCTCCGAGTTGCTGAAAGACTCTTCCCTCGAGAATTTGTTCTCAAACGCTCTCCCGCGGATGTGACCAAGATCGAGATTGATTGAACCCACCGTACGAGAGCAGTGCCAAGTCGGACAGAAGCGACGGTGCCCCAACAAGGCCGGCATAGCCGTCACAATGCTTCTGAAGTCTCAGCGGCGGCAGAGCGCGTTCTCAATCCCGTGACGTTGCTGATACGCCTCTCTTCGAGGTTGAAGAGTTGTGCGTCAGTCGGAGAGGCTTACGACGGGGCGCTGCTGATGACCTCGCACGATCGCGCCTTCATGAACCGCATCATCTGCAAGGTTGTGGAGATCGATGGCGGCACCCTCAAAGCGAGATAGCGCTGGCCAGTCGGGATGTCCGCTATGCGCCGATTGTGTTGAAAAACTCGGCGCAGATCGGCGTGAGGTCGCGTGCGGGGATTGATTGCGTTGCCGGGCCGGGGAGTCCGGCGTGCTGCCCGCCTATGTGACGGGAACCGGGATCAGCTTTGCGAGTTTCCTGAGGTTCTGGGCGGTGGCGGCGAGCAGGAACTCGGTTGTTGCGCCCCGTGGCCCTCGCAGCCTGAGCCGGTCCTGCCGGAGGATCCGCTTCAGGTGGGCGAAGAGCATCTCGACCTTCTTCCGCTCGCGGCGTGATTGCTCGAAGGCCGGGGGCTCGGCGAGCGATCTGGCAAGATCGCGGGCGCCCTCGCAGAGGCTGCGTGGAATCTTCCGGGCTGGAGTGTTGGGGCAGCAGCGCGTCTTGAGCTGGCACTGGCCGCAATCATGGGTGCTGCCGCGATAGAGGAGCGTGGCTCCGTCGTTGACCAGAGTGCCAGTGGTGGTCAGAGGCTTCCCGGCCGGACAGACGTAGGTGTCGGCACGCTCATCGTAGCTGAAGTCTGTCCGGGCAAAGGTGCCATCGCGCCGTGCCGACTTGTCGATCACCGGTACATGCGGCGCGATCTCCCGCTCTTTGACCAGCCAGTTCAGCATCTCTGCTGAGCCATAGGCGGTGTCCGCAGCGAGCCGATCGGGCTTGAGCCCGAGGGTCCGTTGTTGACGCCGTTCCATCGATGCCGAATGTAGTCTTCGACGCGCCCGTCGTGCAGCCGAGAATGCGAATTCACAAACTGCTCGATTGACCCTTTTGGACGCCAATCGTGCCTCAAACTCCCCACGGAAATTCGGTTGAACTCGGCGACGGTATTTGCCTGAACTTCGTCAGGATGACTATAGAATACGACATTCTGCAACGGCAGGTGCCAGTTGTCTTGATCATGCGCAACGAGGTCGCCGACTGCGAGCGCAGCGGTGCCGGTGTTGGCGACCTTCGCGCGGCCGACAAACTCAGATTGCGCCGAAAGTGGCGACACGACGGGCTTGATTTCCACTTGCTGTGAGACGCCGGAACCGTCGACGCGGAACTCACGGACCTTCAAGGCCTCGGTCTCGAGATACCAGCCGAACAGGCACCCCGCGACGATGGAGGCCGAGATGAGGTAGATTCCGCGATTCAATAGCGTACGCAGGTGCGTCAGATGCAGATTCTTATAGCCTTTCAGCCAGTTCGCCTGCAGCTCGATTGGAGAATGTCAGAACCAAGATGGCGCCAGGATCGACACCTTCTTTGATCAAAGAAACGGCACGGTCGACGAGCGTGCGGGTCTTTCCGGTGCCGGGCCCCGCCTGAAGCTGAAATGGGCTATCACGATGCCTGACCGCCTTTTCCTGTGAGGAATCCTCGACGAAAGGTGTTGGCGGCGGCGCCTCGACCTCCCTTACCGGCGGCGGCAAGAGCAACGCATCGAATAGCTGCTGTCTTACGAGACCGATAGGAAGGCCGGTTCTTCGGGCAATGTCCGCTGCGCCCAATCCATCATCGATGTGGAGCCGTGCCGCAAGTCTCCTCGGCAGAAGAAATTCCCGTGCGAAGACGTTCGCCTGAAGCTCTCTACGCTCGTGAGCACCGTAGTCTTCCACCCGCTGCAGCCCGACTGGGGCTGTCTCTATAGATCGTGAAGGATCGATATCGTCCGCGACGCAGGTGCTGGAAGTGGCATGAAGGCGCGCGTGCCCGAGCTCGTGGGCAACGAGAAGCGCCCGTTCCGCGTCGTTCCCTTGGTTTTCACAGAGAATCGTACCACTCTGCTCGTCGAAAAGCGCCTTTGCGCCTTTCAGCGCAGAGTTTCCAGGGCTCGGCCAGGACCAACCCGTCGGGTCCGGGCAAGCCCGATGTCATGGGTATTCACAATTCCTGCTCCATCCTGCGCGCGCAGGAGCTATGGCGACGCGCGAACCCAGGCTATGGCCGGGGCTTGCAAGTCACACACATATTTCATCGGAGGGAGAGGCGGGTCGTCCTCGTCGCTACTAAATCTCTTGGCGCGGGCGGGCGGGGCCTCTTAACAGCTTTACTCGGTCAATGCGCTTGGCCCGCGAAGCGCTGGATTGGCCAGGGTGCTCCCTGTCCGGATTGGTCATTCCGGGTATCGCGGGAAGAGCCATAGAACCCACTGCATGTCTCGGGAGCTCGACGGAGCAACGCGTCTATCGCAGTTAAATAGGACTCTGATACGGCCTGGGTCTATGCTCTCAATAGTTATTACGATCCCAACTACTACCATTTTAGAGAGATTCATCTCTGGCGTAGAGCGCGAAACCATTTAATCTGCGACGCGGTCAGCGCCGATGCCATTTATTGTGAGATTTCGATTCAGGCAGGGCGCGACTCGCCGGGGCGAGAGTCAAGGAAGCCGCGGAAGCGTGAGTCACCTTAGTTGAGACGCGACAGGGATAAAAGGAAACGGCGCAGGCTGAATAGGCCCGCGCCGTTTTGCTTGAGTTCACCGCTGGGCTGCCCGCTCAGTTGAAGTTCGGAAAGATCCCGCTGAGCGCGATCAGATACCAGAGGCCGGTGGTCGGCTGGTCGTTCGGGTGCGGCTGCTGACCGCCATCGAAGGCGATTGCCGTCGGCGCGAACGGGACATTGCCCGGGCCGTTGACGAAGCCGTTGAACGTGGGATTGATCGCCGCCGTGGTTCCGGCCCCGCCTGGGCCTGGCGTGGTGTTGGGTCCACCGGCCTGTCCGAGCCGGATTTGATGATTGTGCTTCGGCATTTGATCGTGCGTGAGCGTCACCTGATCGGTGCCGACCTGCTCGCCAAGGCTGCGGGTGGTCAGGCCCGGCCCCTGGCCCTGGGAAGCGGCCACTCTTCCGTTCAGATTGGGCAATGCGAAGGTCCGCGTCCCGTCGCCGCCATAGGCGGTGCCGATCAGCGAGAACAGGGCCGAATATTGCTGGATCGGCAGGACGCGGCCGTCACAGGGCGCCCAGGTATTGTCGAAGCCGGTGCCGTAGTAGAACCCGACCGCGATGATCTCGCCTATGTATTGATCGGCCATGAGAAGCTCCTGTTCTGCCGAGCGGATACCGTCGCCCCACCCGGCGCACCGTCTGAATGCAGTCCGTCCCTGCCGCCCGCTCGAGTCAGCTGGCGCTCGGGTAGATTCCCTCGGTCGCGATGCAGAAGTTCATGATGAGCGTCGGCATCATGTTGTCATGCGGCAGGCTTTCGCCATCGGGTGTCATGCAGTCCGCCATCACGTCATAGCCGGCGATGCTCGCCGGCGGCGCGTAGAGCGTCTCGGCATCGATGTTGGAGGTCGCGAGATGCACGGTCGGTCCCGGCGTGGCCGTGTCGCCCTTGTTGCTGGTCGAAACCAGGGCATGGGTGTGCGTCGCCATCTCCTGGAGATTCAAGGTATGGGTTTCCTCCCCGGCGATCTGGCCGGGCACATAGGTATTGCCTTGATTCGACTTGCCCGCATGCAGCGGGACCCGCCCCCGCAGGTCGGGAACGCCGAAGGTGGTGCTGCCGTCGCCGCCATAGGTGGTTCCGAGCAACGTATAGAGCACATCGAATTGCGCGATCGACAGCAGCGCGCCGTTGCAGGCCACCCAGCCGGTCGGGACGCGGCCGAACGCGAAAAGGCGAATCTCTCCAACAAACTGGTCAGCCATGTTTCCTCTCCCCAAGGCGCCGGAGGCCGAACCCTCGATCTCTGGCGCCCGGCGCGCGTTCAGTTCCGAGACGGATAGGTACCTTGCAGTGCGACCATGTAGTTGATCACCAGATAGGGCTGCATGTTGTTGTGGGCCTGGCCGGCCCCGTTCGGGACCACGTTGGTGCCCGATGCGAGTGGCACCTCGGCGGCGCCGGCCGGCCCGAAGATCTGCTGATTGCCCGGAGCGGTGTTCACCCCGAAGACATGGTCCGCCGGATTGGCGCCGCGCCCGACGCCGTTGGTGGTCGATCCGATCAGGGTGTGCGTGTGTCGCGGCAGCTGCGGGTCGGCGAGCGCCACGGTGGTCGTGCCGTTCTGCACGCCCATGGTGTTGGCCGTGTCGGCCCCCAGGATCGCCCGGCCGCGCAGGTCGGGCAGGCCGAAGGTCGTGACGCCGTTGCCGCCGAACCGCGTCCCGAACAATGAGAAGAGTGCCTGGTTCGACTGGATGGCGAGGAGGCTGCCGTCGCACAACGCCCAGCCTTTCGGAACGACGGCGAAGCCGACAGGCATGATTTGGCCGAGTACCGGCTGGTATGGCATGGGCCTCTCCCTGTTTATTAATTTTTCGGCGATTTATTCGCCTGCACCTCAACCTTGTCGGCTATCCTGCAACAGGGTGCGCCGGCGCGCAATGGGTGATTATAACCTGTGGTTGTTATCGATTATCGCGGGCCGGCAGAAACCTGACATTGATGCAGGTCAATGACGGGCCTTGGCATCGTCCCCTGCGAGCGGCCTGAACCGAGGAACGGAGGCCATCGCTCATCCACAACCAGGGCTTGATTCCGTTTGATCGCATTTCGGTTGCATGCCAGGATCGTTCGGCAACTTGGATATCGAGGAGCAACGACGATGGGCCGATTCCTTACGAGGACGCTGTTCAGTGCCGGCATGCTGCGCGCCGTGACCCTGGCCGCGCTCGCGGCCGTCACGCTGGCCATGGCGGGCGCCAAGGCCGAAGCGACGACGCTCAACTTCTCGCTCACCGGCGACTACACGGCGAATTGGGTGCTGGACAGCAACCCGACGCCCTCCGACTTCTCGAACGCGGACGGCTATACCGCCTTCAACGGCGTGGCGGGCATCGACCCGTTGAAGCTGGTGTTCTACTCGGCGACGCTGGGGTTCGGCTCCGGCGGCGTCCGCATTTCCACGACGGCGGATCCACTCACCGAGGTTGGCGCGATATTCGATTTCGGCGGCGACCAGATCTTTACCGGTCTGCTGAGCGCACCGCAATTCGCACCGGGTGTTTTCAATTTGAACGTCACCTTCCTGACCCCCGTCCCATCGGCGGCGACGGCCACGCTGACGGTCACCGCCGTGCCGGTCGCGACAACCCCGATCCCCGCGGCACTGCCGCTGTTCATGACGGCTTTGGCGGGGATGGGTTTCGTCGGCTGGCGCCGCCGGCATCCCGCGCAAGACGCTTAACGCCTCGCCTCGAAGCGCAAAAGAGAACGGCGCGGGCCGATAAAGCCCGCGCCGTTTCGATTCCGGAACCTAGAAGTCGAAGTTGCCGATGTTCTCCTTGGTGAAGGTGGTCGGTGCGCCGAGCAGGACCTCGCTGCCGTTGATGATCTGCAGCTCGCCGAGCTTGCCGGCCTTGACCGACTTGGCACCCGGCTTCAGGTCGCCATCGACCACGGCGCGCAGCACGTACATCGCCGCATAGCCGAGATCGACCGGGTTCCACAGCACGACCGACTTCACGCAATCCTTGGCGACATAGGGCTTCATCGCGTTCGGGGTGGCGAGACCGACCACCGCGATCTTGCCGCACATGTTGGCCTGGGTGACCGCTTCGGCGGAGGCCGGCGTCGCGACGCTGGTCATGCCGAAGATGCCTTTCAGCTCGTCGTCGTACTTGTTGATGAGCGTGGTCGCCTGGTTGAAGGAGAGGTTGTTGTCCTCCTGGGCCTCCACGGTCTCCAGCCACTTCATCTTCGGATGGCACTTCGCCTGATAGGCCGCCATCTCGGCGATCCAGCGCGCCTGGTTCGGCGTGGTGAAGGTCGAGGTGACGATGGCGAAGGCGCCGTCCTCGCCGATCTCCTTGGCCATGTCGTCGACCAGGGCCTTGCCGATGCCGTTAAACTGCGCCTGGTTGACGAACCATTCGCGGGCGTCCGGCTGCGAGTTGGCGTCGTAGCCGACCACATGGATGCCCTTGGAGAGCGCCTTCTTCAAGACCGGCGCAATCGCCACCGGATCGTTGGCGGCGAACAGGATGCCGTTGACGCCGCTGGTGATGTAGTTGTCGAGGAAGGAGACCTGCTGGTCGATATTGGCCTGGGTCGGGCCGTCGGTCTTGGCATCGACGTTGCCGAGTTCCTTGGCCGCGTCGGCGATGCCCTTCGAGGTCGCGTTGAAATAGCCGATGCCGATCAGCTTCGGCACATCGACGACCTTGATCGGCTTGCCCTTGAGATCGGGAGCGCCGGTCACGGCACCACCGTCATACGGCATCGCCGCCGCCGCGCCCGGCGTGTTGTCGCAGGCCAAGGGGCTGGTCGGCAGGTTGTCGCCGCCGGTCCAGGGTGAGTCCGCCATGGCCGCGGTCCCGACGCCCATGGTCAATCCCAGGGCGGCGGTCAGAAACAGAGTCTTACGCATCGCTTTCCTCCTCATGTGTGGCGCGGGTTGTTGTGACGGCGGGCCCGCGCCTTCTTCCCGAACTCAGTCGCCGTCTCGACTCAGGAGATTGCCGATCAGGATCGCGGCGATCAGCACCGCCCCGATCACCACGATCGTTCCGTCGCCCTTGACGCCCGAGAGCGCCAGGCCGTTCTTCAGGGCCTGCATCAGAATGAGGCCCAAACCCGTGCCGATGACCGTCCCGCGCCCGCCGAAGATCGAGGTGCCGCCGAGCACCACGGCGGTGATCACGTCGAGCTCCAGGCCGGTGCCCATGTCGGAGCGCGTCGTGGAGACACGGCTGACGAAGATCACCGCCGCCAATCCGGCGATCAGACCGGAAGCGCCGTAGATCAGCAGCTTGGCGCGATCGACCTTGAGGCCGGAGAAGCGTGCCGCCACCTCGTTGGAGCCGATCGCGTAGGTGGTGCGGCCGAAGGTGGTCAGACCCAGAATGAAGGCGGCGATCACGAAGCAGACGATCATGATCCAGAGCTGGCTCGGCACGCCGAGCACTTCGCCCTGTCCGAGCCCGAAGAACCAATCGGGATAGCCGCGCACCGAGCGCGCCTGGCTGATGCCCTCGGCGAGGCCGCGATAGAGCGCCAGGGTCGCCAGCGTCGCGATCAGCGGCGGCACCTTGAACCGCGTGATGATGAACCCGTTGCCCAAGCCCGCGATGCCGCCGACCAGGATCGCCGCCACCATGGCAACCGGCAGCGGCAGCCCCATGTTCTGCCAGAACACGCCGAGCAGGATCGCGGAAAGGCCGAAGATCGAGCCGACCGACAGATCGATGCCGCCGGTCACGATGACGAAGGTCATCGGCAAGGCTATCAGGCCGACCTCGGCCATCAGGCGGCCCTGGTTCAAGAGGTTGTCGGCGGTCCAGAAATGCTCCGACTGGCCGGCGAGCACGATCAGCGCGGCGACCAGCAGGACGCCGAGAATGACTTCGTGGCGCAGCATGCGGTTGAGCACCAGGGTCATCTCAGATCCCCCCTCATATCCGTCGCCGGCGGGCCATGTCGGCCAGCACCGTCGCCAGAATCATCAGGCCCTGAACCGCGCGCAGCCAATAGGCCGAGATGTTGAGGAACACCAGCGAGGACCCGATCGCCGCGAACAGGATCGCCGCCAGCGTGGAGCCAATCACCGTGCCGGTGCCGCCGAGGATGCTGACGCCGCCGACCACCGAGGCGGTGATGACGGTGAGCTCCAGATTGGGCGGCACGGTCGACTGGATGACCTGGAGCTGGGTCGCGAACAGGATCGCGGCGATGCCCGCGAACATGCCGTGGATGGTGAAGACGCCGACGATCGCCGGTTGGATGCGGATGCCGGTGACCCGCGCCGCCTCCGGGTTGCCGCCGATCGCATAGATGGCGCGGCCGAACGGGGAGTACTTCATCCAGAGCGCCGCCAGCGCGGTCAGCACCACCATGAAATAGACCGAGGATGGCAGTCCGAACAGGCGGAACTGGGCGATCATGAACTCCGGCGGCATGCCGCTGATCCAGGCGCCGCCGGTCACGCTGATCAGGCCGCCCTTCAGGATCGACAGCATGCCGAGGGTCACCACGATCGACGGAATCTTCACATAGGCGACCAGCACGCCGACGCCGGCGTTGATCACCATGCCGATCAGCACCGGCACCAGCCAGCAGAGGATCACCGGATACCCGTTGACCGCCATGGTGCCGGAGATGGTGCCGAGCACGCCGATCAGCGAGCCGACCGAGACGTCGATATTGCCGGAGATGATCACCATCGACATGCCGATCGCGGCGATGGCGATATAGGCGTTGCCGACGAACATGCTGGTCAGGTTGTTGGCGCTGATGAAGCGCGGGTTGTAGAAGCCGACACCGACGAACAGCACCACCAGCGCCGCCAGGATGACGAACTCCTGGCCGTAGGATTCGAAGAACGACTTCCAGCGGCGGACCGGCACGAGGCGCGACAAGGCGGGCGTCTCGGTCGTCATAGCGCCGCCGCCCCCTTGAATCCAAGAGGGGCGGATTCGAGACTCGCGCCGGCCTTGGCCGCGGTCATGGCCGCGCCGACCGCGTCGGGGGTCGCATCCTTGCGGTCGAACTGGGCGACGATCCGCCCGCCGCGCATCACCAGCACGCGGTCGCTCATGCCGAGCACTTCGGGCAGCTCGCTGGAAATCATCAGCACGGCGAGGCCTTGTCCCGCGAGCCGGCTCATCAGCGCATGGATCTCCGCCTTGGCGCCGACATCGATGCCGCGGGTCGGCTCATCCATGATGAGCACGCGCGGCTCGGTCGCGATCCATTTCGCCAGGACCACTTTCTGCTGGTTGCCGCCGGAGAGCTGCTTCACCCGCTGCTCCGGCCCACGGGTGCGGATGCCGAAGCGCTCGATCGCCTGCCTTGCCAGCGATCCCTCCTGCCGACGATCCACAACGAAAGCCCTAGCGATGCGGTCGAGGATCGCTAGCGAGACATTCTCCCGCACGGTCTGCGGCCGGATCAGGCCCTGCGATCCGCGATCCTCCGGCACGTAGGCGATCTTCAGGCGCCGCGCATCGTCGGGGCTGGAGATGGTCACCGGCTTGCCGTCGATCAGAATCTCGCCGGAGGTCGCCGGGGTGATGCCGAAGATGGTGAGCGCCAGCTCGGTGCGGCCCGCGCCGATCAGCCCGGCAATGCCGACGATCTCGCCGGCGCGGACGGTCAGGCTGATATCGTTGACGGTGTTGCGATAGGAGAGGTTCTTCACCTCAAGGATGGTTTCGCCCGGCGTCGTATCGACTTTCGGGAAGAGATGGTCGATGGCGCGGCCGACCATCATGGAGACGAGGTCGCCCTCGGTCACCTCGCCGATCGGCTTGGTGCCGACATAGGTGCCGTCGCGCAAGACAGTCACGCGATCGGCCAGGGCGAAGATCTCCGGCAGACGGTGCGACACATAGATGATGCCGACGCCACGGTCGCGCAGCCGCTTCACCACGTCCATCAGCCGCCGCGCATCGGCGTCGGCGAGGGCGGCGGTCGGCTCGTCCATGATGACCAGCTTCGCATCGTGGGACAGCGCCTTGGCGATCTCGACCCGCTGGCGATTGGCGACCGAAAGCTTGCCGACGGTGGTATCGACGTCGAGATCCGGACTGTCGAGCGAGTCCAGCAGCGCGCGGGCGCCGGCCCGCATCGCGTTCCAGTCGAGCGCGCCCCATCGGGTCTTCGGCGCATGGCCGAGATAGATGTTCTCCGCGACCGTGAGGTCCGGAAACAGCAGCAGCTCCTGATAGACCGTGGCGATGCCATGGGCCGCCGCCTCGCGCGGCGAGGCGAAGCGCACCGCCTTGCCCTCGAGCCGCACCTCGCCTTCATCGGCATTGATGACGCCGGCGACGATCTTGATCAGGGTGGATTTTCCGGCGCCGTTCTCGCCCAGCAGCGCATGGACTTCGCCCGGCCGAACATCGAAGCTGATCTCCTTCAGCACCTTGACCGGTCCAAAGGATTTCGAGACGCCGGAAACTTCCAGCAGGTTGCTCATGCGGGCAGCGCCTCCCGCCAGGCCTTGCGGTAATCCGCCATCGGGAGGTCCATCGACTCGACCAGTTCCGGCTCGTCGGGAATGCTCGATCCCGCGAGCAGAACGGCGCCGGAGACGGTGCCGGTGGCGTCGCTGGAGACCATGACGCTGTCGGCGCGGCGCAGGGTCGCCAGCGCGCTCAAGAAGGCATGGTTGCCGGTGAGACTGCCTTCGACGATGACCGGACCTTTCGCCTGCAGCAGGTCGAAGCAGTAATCGGTCATCAACGCGAGATAGACACTGGCGCGCGCCACCGCCTGTTCGTCGGTCTGGGTTGGCGCACCGCCCGGTCCGCCCAATGGGCTGCCGTCGAACGGGCCGCCGTCATCGCCGAGCGGCGGCACCAGGATCGAGCCCTGCTCCACCACCGCGGCGACGTCCTCCAAGGTCGTGATGCAGCCATGGAGGCCCTTGGTCAGGCGCGCGAACTCGCGGCCGCCCATGAAGTTGCAGCACGGCACCGGCGTGCCGAGCGCGTCGACATTGGCGAGGCAGTTGCGGTTCTCCGGCATCTGCCTGGGATCGGCGCCCGCCGCCATGCAGACCACCCAGGTGCCGGTCGAAGCGACCGCGAAGGGCATCGGCCTTGTCATGCGGTGGCGCAGGAACGAGGCGTTGCTGTCATGGATGCCGACGCGCACGTTGCAGTCGGCCGGCAGTCCGGTCTGACGCAGGACCTCCGGCGTCAGCGGACCGGCGATGTCGCTCGCCTTCTTGAGCGGCGGGAAGAGATGCGTCCAGCCCATCTTCTCGGTGAAGCTGCTGAACCTGCCTTCGGCGGGACGCCAGAGGCCGCCATGGCAGCCGAGCGATGTGACCTCGCTCCAGGCCCGGCCGGTCAGGCGGAAGGCCCAGTATTGCGGATGGCCGAAGATCCATTTGATGCGCGCGAAACCGTCCGGGAAATTCAGCTTCTGCCAATAGAGCTGCCGGCCGAAGACGAGCCCGTTCGCCATCCTCGGCGTGAAAGTCTCCGAGAACGGCGCGGCGACCCGGTCGTAGCCGTCATCGTGGATCGGATGTTCATAGTCGAGCATCGGCAAGGCCAAGCCGCCTTCGGCATCGACCAACACGCCGGCGGCGCCGTGCGCAACCGGCACGATGTCGGTGATCTTCGCCATGGATGCGAGCTTGCCGAGGCCCTTGAGCAGGAAGGCCCAGGTCGCATCGGTGTCGAAATGCAGATAGGGCGGACCCGGCAGATTCACATTCGGCTGCGACAGGGTGTGACGGATGGCGCCCCCTTCGACCAGGGAGAGCTTCAGGTTGGTCTTGCCGATGTCGAAGACGACGATCGCCATGCGCGTGTCGCTTCAGCGTGCCGTGGCTATTGCTGTCGCAGCGAAAGGCTTCATTGTCCGGCCCCCTGTTCACCGGTGCTTCGTTGTGTTCGCCGGTTGCGTCGTTACGCGACCGACGCCGTCTGCATTGGATGCGCTATGACGACCCTTATGCCGGCGTCGGTCAGCATCTTATGTGTGCCGCTCTCGATACCGTCATCCGTGATGATGGTGTGGATGCGCTCCAGCGGGCAGAGGATGAGGCTGCCGCGGTTGCGGAACTTGCTGCTGTCGGCGAGCACGATGGTGGTCTCCGCCTGGCGCAACAATTTCTGCTCAGCGCGGATCAGCAGCGGATCGGTCTGCATCAGCCCATGCTGGGTGATCGCGCGGGCGCCGATGAAGAACTTGGTCGCGACGAAGCGCTCGATCGTGTCGTCCTCGAAGGGCGAGAGGATCAGGCCCTGCTCGCGGAAGATCTCGCCACCGGGCAGGATCACGCGCGCCTTGCCGCGCTTCATCAGAACCTCGGCAATCGGGAAGGAATTGGTGAGCACCTCGAGGTCGCGGTCGGCGATGAACTCGGTCATCGCGAAGGTCGTGGTGCCGCCATCCATGATGATGGATTCGCCCGGCTGGCAGAGATCGGCGGCCTCGCGGGCGATGGCCCGCTTCAGCTCGCGGTTCCGCAGCTGGTTGGTGTCGAAATTGGGCTCGGCCAAGGCCGGTGCGCCGTGCATCGCTTCGGCACCGCCGCGCACTTTGCGGATGCGCCCGGCGAGCGCCAGTTCCTGGATGTCGCGCGCCACGGTCGCGCGGGAGGCCTCCAGCCGCGCCATCAGGTCGGGCACCGTCGCGTAACCGCGGGTCGCGACGATCTCGCAGATCATGTGATGGCGTTGCCGCTGCAGCATGAATCCCGAATACCCGGAACGGTGCGGGCCGTCAAATCGAATTGTTCAAAATTACTCACGTATCGATCATTTTGCGTCGCAACAATGTCTGTTGCGATGCAAAATGATCAGAAGGCGTTGACCGGCACTTCCCGGAGGCATATTCGAAGGCTCTGGACTTGCTCAGATGAGCAATTTTGACGAATTGATGGAGCGGCGCCGTGGACACGATCGAGGGCATTCCTTCGCTGTGGGACGATAACAAGGCCAAGGGGATGAGCGAGCCGGAGCTCCTGCTCTATCGCTCCAACCTGCTGGGCGCCGATCTCCGCGTCACCAATTACGGCGGCGGCAACACCTCGGCCAAGATCGCGGCCAAGGATCCGCTCACGGCCGAGACCGTGACCGTGCTCTGGGTGAAGGGCTCGGGCGGCGATCTCGGCAGCATGAAGCTCGACGGTTTCGCGACCCTCTATCTCGACAAGCTCGAGAGCCTGAAGAAGCTCTATCGCGGCCTCGCGCATGAGGACGAGATGGTGGGCCTGCTCGCCCATTGCACCTTCAACATGAACCCGCGTGCCGCCAGCATCGACACGCCGCTGCACGCCTTCATCCCCAAGGTCCATGTCGATCACATGCATCCCGATGCGGTGATCGCGGTCGCCGCCGCGTCGCGCAGCAAGGAACTCACCGCGGAGATCTTCGGTCCGGAGATCGGCTGGCTGCCCTGGCAACGCCCCGGTTTCGATCTCGGCCTGAAGCTCGGCGAGATGACGGTGAAGAACCCGGCGCTGAAGGGCATCGTGCTGGCCGGACATGGCCTGTTCACCTGGGGCGACACGTCAAAGGAATGCTACGAGCAGACCTTGCGCATCATCCGCAAGGCCGATGCCTGGCTGAAGCAGAGGCTCGCCGGCAAGACCCTGTTCGGCGGTGCGGCGCGCGCGCCGTTGGCCGCAAGCGAGCGGCAGCGCATCGCTTCGGAACTGATGCCGGTCATTCGCGGCAAGATCTCCGCGAAGCAACCGAAAGTCGGCCATTTCAATGACTCGCCAGAAGTGCTGGAGTTCGTCTGCGCCAAGGATCTCGAAGCCCTGGCCGCGCTCGGCACCTCCTGCCCCGACCATTTCCTGCGCACCAAGATCCGGCCGCTGGTGCTGCAATTCGACGGCAAGGACCTGGGCAATCTCGACGCGGCGCTGGAGGCCTATCGCGCCGAGTACGCGGCCTATTACGAGCGCTGCAAGCGCGCGAACAGCCCGAAGCTGCGCGATCCCAACCCGGTCGTGTTCCTGGTGCCGGGCGTCGGCATGATGACCTTCGCGGCCGACAAGGCGACCGCGCGCATTGCCGGCGAGTTCTATGTGAACGCCATCAACGTGATGCGCGGCGCCAGCGGCGTTGACCGGTATGTCGGGCTCGACGAGCAGGAGGCCTTCGACATCGAATACTGGCTGCTCGAAGAGGCGAAGCTGCAGCGCATGCCGAAGCCGAAAGCCCTTGCCGGCCGCATCGCCTTCATCACCGGCGGCGCCGGCGGCATCGGCCGCGCGACCGCCGAGGCGCTGCTGGGCGAAGGCGCCTGCGTCGCCCTGGTCGATATCGACAGCGGTCGGCTCGACGGCACGGTCAAGGAGTTCGGGGTGAAGCACGGCAAGGATCGGGTCTGGGGCACGGCCGTCGATGTCACCGACGAGAAGTCGGTGATCGATGCTTTCGCCGCCGCAGCGCGGCAATTCGGCGGGCTCGACATCCTGGTCTCCAATGCCGGCATTGCGTCATCCGCGCCGGTCGAAGACACCTCGCTCGATCTCTGGAACAAGAACATCGCGGTCCTCGCCACCGGCTATTTCCTGGTGAGCCGCGAAGCGTTCCGCTTGCTCAAGGCGCAGAAGATCGGAGGCAACATCGTGTTCATCGCCTCGAAGAACGCGCTTGCGGCCTCGCCCGGCGCCTCGGCCTATTGCACTGCGAAGGCGGCGGAGGTCCATCTGGCGCGCTGCCTGGCGTTGGAAGGTGCACCGGTCGGCATCCGCTGCAACGTGATCAATCCCGACGCGGTGCTGCGCGGCTCGACGATCTGGAGCGGTGACTGGCTGAAGGAACGGGCCGAGGCCTACAAGATCGAGCAGGACCAGCTCGAAGAGCATTACCGCCAGCGCTCGCTGCTGAAGCTCTCCGTTTATCCCGAGGACATCGCGGCGGCGGTGAAGTTCTTCTGCACCGAGGCGCCAAAATCGACCGGCAACATCCTGAACGTGGATGCCGGCAACGCCGTCTCGTTCACGCGGTAACGAGAAGCCATCTTCTGGGAGGAAGAGCCATGACCGGGACCTATCGCATCTCGCAAAGCGACATCGCCGAGCAGAACGCCAAGGCGCTGCCGGCATTGCAGGAGGATTATGACGCCCTCGCCCGCCGGCTGGCGCGCGGCGGCACCGACATCGAGACCATCGCCAAGGCCGTGGCCGGTTTCGGCGTCGCAATCCCGAGCTGGGGTGTCGGCACCGGCGGCACCCGCTTCGCCCGTTTCGCCGGCGTGGGCGAGCCGCGCAATGTCCTCGACAAGCTGGAGGACTGTGCGACGATCCAGAAGCTGACCCGCGCGACGCCGACCGTCTCGCTGCACTTCCCGTGGGACAAGAACAAGGACGTGCGTGCGGTGAGGCAGCTCGGCGATGAACTGGGGCTCGGCTTCGACGCGGTCAATTCCAACACCTTCCAGGACCAGGCCGACCAGCAGCACTCCTACAAGTTCGGCAGCCTGAGCCACACCGATGCCGCGACCCGCGCGCAGGCCGTCGCGCACAACATCGAATGCATCGAAATCGGCAAGGTGCTGGGCTCGAAGGCGCTGACGGTCTGGA
This sequence comes from Dongia sedimenti, assembly GCA_030715195.1. Lineage (GTDB taxonomy): Bacteria > Pseudomonadota > Alphaproteobacteria > Dongiales > Dongiaceae > Dongia > Dongia sedimenti. The sequence continues at coordinate 638,787 of JAUYVI010000006.1, read as the reverse complement.
TCTCGGACGGCTCCAACTTCGCCGGACAGCAGCATTTCGCGCGAGCGCTGGAGCGCTATCTCGAGAGCATGCGCGCGATCTACGCCAAGCTGCCGGACGACTGGCAGGTGTTCATCGAGCACAAGCTGTTCGAGCCGGCCTTCTATTCGACGGTGATCGCCGACTGGGGCACCAATTACTGGGCGGCGACCCAGCTGGGGCCGAAGGCGCGCTGCCTGGTCGATCTCGGCCATCATGCGCCCAACACCAATATCGAGATGATCGTCGCGCGGCTGATCCAGTTCGGCAAGCTCGGCGGCTTCCATTTCAACGACAGCAAGTACGGCGACGACGATCTCGACGCCGGCTCGATCAATCCGTTCCAACTGTTCCTGGTGTTCAACGAGCTGGTCGATGCCGCCGACCGCAAGGCGCTCGACGTAGCCCCCGCTTACATGCTGGACCAGTCGCACAACGTGACCGATCCGGTCGAGAGCCTGATGTCGAGCGCGATGGAGCTGCAACGCCGCTACGCCCAGGCCTGCCTGATCGATCGCGCAAGGCTGGAGCAGGCCCAGGCCGAGAACGACGCCTTGATGGCGCTCGATACGCTGAAGTCCGCCTTCAACACCGACGTCTCGCCGATCCTCGGCATGGCGCGGCACCGGACGGGCGGCGCCATCGACCCGCTCGGCCTCTATCGCTGGTCCGGCTATCGGCGACACAAATCGAACGAGCGCCCGGCGCAGTCGAAACAGTCGGCGGGCATCGTCTAGGCCGCTATACTGGCGGCATGACCGATCCGATTCCGTTCGCCCTCGCCGTCGCCTTCCTGCTGGCGACGCCCGGGCCGACCAACACCTTGCTGCTGACGGCCGGCGCCGCTTCCGGGCTGCGCGCGCTGCGGCTCATTCCGGCGGAAGTCATCGGCTACCTGGCCACGATCCTGATGGTCGGCTATCTGATCGGCGACCGCGTGCAAAGCATGCCGTCGCTGGCCTATGCGTTGCGGATGATCATCGCGGCCTATCTCCTGTATCTTGCGGTCCGCCTCTGGCGCGCAGGATGGGCGATGCATGCGGCGCAGAAGCTCATCGGCTTCCGCGATGTGCTGGTGACCACGTTGCTGAACCCGAAGGCGCTGCTCTTCGCGCTGGGCATCATTCCCGTGCATGCGCCGGACAGCCTCGCCTATTTCATCGCCTTCGTGGTCATGGTGATCGCCGCGGGATCCGGCTGGGCGCTGCTCGGCGTCGCGCTGGCCCGCAGCCTGCTGCCGAAATCGAGCACGCAGCTGGTCCCCCGCCTGGGCGCGGTCGCGATCAGCGCCTTCGCCGGCTATCTGCTGATCACGCCGCTCCTGCAGGCCGCAACGTAAGAAAAAAGGACCGAGTCTTCGACCACACCGCGCTGTAGCGATTATTTCTTCGAACGCGCGGCCTTCTTCGAAGACTTCTTGCCCGCTTTCTTCGCGGGGCGTTTCGGGCTCTTGACCTTGGCGCGGGCTTTCGGCTTCGCCTTGGCTTTGGCCTTGCCCGCCGATTTCGCTTTAGCCTGCAGCGGCTCGAGCGCCACCGCCTTGCCGCTCTCCGCCGATTTGTAGGCGGCTTCGCAGCAGGCGAAGGTCTTGAAGTTGTCTTCGGCCGAGACGTCCGCCGGCTTGCCGCTGCGCAGGGCGTTCAGGATATGCGCGTTGGTGGCAAGCACGCTTTCCTGGATGATGTGCCAGGGCCGCGCCGCCCAATGCAGCACCTCGGCATCGGCATGTTCCTTGGTGATCTTGCCGCCGACCATGATCTCCAGGTCGAAGTTCTTGTAGAGGATGATGGCACCCTTCGGCCCTTCGAGCTCGATCAAGGTCTGCGGGAAGATGTCCGGCAAGCGGTGCGCGCCGTAGGTGCATTCCACCATGGAGACCGCGCCGTTGACATGCTTCATCATCATCGTCGCGGTGTCTTCGCCCTTGGCCTTCGGATTGCGGCGCTGGGTCTCGCAGGTCACGTGCTCGACCTCGCCAAGAAAGGCGCGGGCGAGATCGCAGACATGGACGCCGAGATCGTTGATGACGAAGCGGGTCTCGTTCAGCAGATAGGGCTGGCCGGTGTAGATGTCGTAATCGGTGCGGAAGCTGACCCGGCCCCAGGACGGTGTTCCGATGACGCCCTGCCGCAGGAGCTCGGTGATCCGGCGGAGCGGCGCCTGGAAGCGGAAATTCTCATGCACCGCGAGAAACACGCCGGCCTTCTTGGCGGCGAGGGTCATGGCGCGGCAATCGCCGAGATCGAAGCCGAACGGCTTCTGCACGATGGTCGGGATGCCCTTGGCGACGGTCTTCAGGACCTGCTCGCGGTGGGTCTCGACCCGGGTCACGATGTCAATGAGGCCGGGCTTTTCCTTGGCCAGCAGAACGTCGAGATCGGTGTACCAGCGCGGCACCTTGAACTTCTCCGCGGCGGCCTTGGCCTTCGCGGCATCGATGTCGCAGACCGCGATCAGCTCGACGCCGTCCTTGGCGAGGTCCCGCCAGGCATTCAGATGGTTCTGCGCAAAGAAGCCGCAGCCGACGACCGAAACACCGATCTTATCCGCCATGTTTGTCCCCTGTTCTTGTCCAGGGGCATTCTAATCAGGCCGATGCGGGATGCCAGAGGGTTATTCGGCGTGGTGGATGCCGGGCGCCAGCGGCGGCTGCGGACGCGTCGGCTTCTGGCGCCGCAAGCCCGCCAGCCAGCGCACCGAAACGTAGAAGACCGGGGTGAAGATCAGGCCGAAGAAGGTGACACCGAGCATGCCGTAGAACACGGCGGTGCCGAGCGACTGGCGCATCTCGGCACCGGCGCCGGTCGCGATCACCAGCGGCACCACGCCGAGGATGAAGGCGAAGGAGGTCATCAGAATCGGCCGCAGGCGCGTGGTGGCGGCCTGCACCGCGGCATCAAAGCGGTTGGCGCCGTTCTCTTCGGCCTGCTTGGCGAACTCGACGATCAGGATCGCATTCTTGGCGGCGAGGCCGATCAGCACCACGAAGCCGACCTGGGCCAGGATATTGACCTCGATGCCGCGCGCGAGCAGGCCGGAGACTGCCGCGAGCAGGCACATCGGCACGATCAGCACGACCGAGAGCGGCAGCGCCCAGCTCTCGTACTGCGCAGCCAGCACCAGGAACACGAACACCACCGAGGCGCCGAAGATCAGAATCGCGGTGTTGCCGGCGGCCTTCTGCTGGAAGGCGAGTTCCGTCCATTCGAAGCCGAAGCCATCGGGCAGGCGCTCGGCGGCGATCTTCTCCATCTCGTCGAGGCCGTAGCCGGCGGAGAAGCCGGGCGCCGTGTTGCCCTGCAATTCCGCCGCCGGATAGAGGTTGTAGCGCGGCACCCGATAGGGGCCGGTGACGTCGCGGAAGCCGGCGACCGCGCCCAAGGGCACCATCTCACCCTGGCTGTTGCGGGTCTTGAGATTCGCGATGTCGTGCAGATTCTGCCGGAACTTGCCGTCGGCCTGGGCGATCACCCGATAGGTGCGGCCGAGATCGTTGAATTCGTTGACGAAGGTCGAGCCGACATAGATCTCCAGGGTCTGGAACACCTGGTCGGCGGTGACGCCGAGCATTTCCGCCCGCGCGCGGTCGATATCGGCATAGACCTTCGGCGTCCGCGTGTTGAACAGCGAGAACACGCCGGTGAGGCCGGTCGTCTGGTTGGCGGCGCCGGCGAGATCCTGCACCGCCGCTTCCAGCACCGGAAGGCCGCGCCCGCGCCGATCCTGGATCATCATCTTGAAGCCGCCGGCATTGCCGATGCCCCGCACCGGCGGCGGCGGGATCACGATCGAAAAGGCGCCCTGGATCGCGCCCAGGCGCTGGCGGAGGTCCATCAGGATGTTGTCGGCGGTCAGCCCCTCGGCGGCGCGCTCGTGGAACGGCTTCATCGGCACGAAGATGGCGCCGGCATTGGGCGCGTTGGTGAAGGTCGCGGCGTCGAACCCGGCGAACGGAACGGCGTGAGCGACGCCCGGGGTGTCGAGAATGATCTTGGTCGCCTGCCGCACGATTGCGTCGGTGCGCGGCAGAGACGAGCCCGGCGGCAATTGCAGGACGGTGATCAGATAGCCCTGGTCCTGCTGCGGAATGAACCCGACCGGGGCGCGGTCGAATTGCCAGCCGGTCAGCGCGATCAAGCCCGCATAGACCACCAGCACCAGAACGGCGACCCGCACCAGCCGCTTGGTCAGCGCGCCATAGCCGCCCGACAGCTTGTCGAAGACGAAGTTGAAACCGCCGAAGAAGCCGTTGACGACGCGGACCGGCCAGGATTGCCGCTTCGGATGGGCATCGTGCGGCTTGAACAGCAAGGCGCACAAAGCGGGGCTGAGCGTCAGCGAGACCAGGCAGGAGATCGCGGTCGCCGCGGCGATGGTGACCGCGAATTGCCTGAAGAACTGGCCGGAAATGCCGGAGATGAAGGCAGCCGGCACGAAGACCGCGATCAGGGTGAGCGCGATCGCGATCAATGCGCCGCCGACCTCGTCCATGGTTCGGCGCGTGGCCTCGCGCGGGCTGAGGCCGAGGCGCAGGTTGCGCTCGACATTCTCGACCACGACGATCGCGTCATCCACGACGATGCCGACCGCCAGCACCAGGCCGAACAGCGAGAGGTTGTTCAGCGAGTAGCCGAGGCCGGCCAGCACCATGAAAGTGCCGATCAGCGAAACGGGAATCGCGACGATCGGCACGATCGAGGCGCGCCAGGTCTGCAGGAACAGGATGACCACGATCACCACGAGCGCCACGGCCTCGTAGATCGTCTTCAACACTTCGTTGACGGATTCCGCGATGAACTCGGTCGGATTGTAGACGACGTTGTACTTGAGCCCGGGCGGGAAGCTCTTGGAGAGATCCGCCATCGTGTTCAGGATGAGATCGGCGGTCTGCAGCGCGTTCGAGCCGGGCCGCTGGAACATCAGCAGGGGCACCGCGGGCTGCTCGTCCAGATAGCCGTTGGCGCCGTAATCCTGGGCGCCGAGCTCGACCCGGCCGATATCCTCGAGGCGGGTCACCTGCCCGCCCGGCTCCGACTTCACGACGATGTTCCGGAACTCCCGTTCGCTGCTCAACCGGCCGAGCGTCTCGATCGCGAGCTGGAAGTCGCCGCGCCGCGGCACGGGAGGCTGGTTCAGGCTGCCGGCGGCGACCTGCACGTTCTGCTGCTGCAGGGCGGTCACCACCTCGCCGGCCGTCATGTTGCGCGCGGCGATCTTCTCCGGATCGAGCCAGACGCGCATCGAATAGTCCCGCGCGCCGAAGATCCGCACGTCGCCGACGCCGTCGAGGCGCGCCAGCACGTCCTTAATCTGCAAGGTGGCGTAGTTCGACATGTAGAGCGTGTCGCGCGAGCGGTCCGGCGAGGTGAGATGAATCACCATCATCAGGTCGGGCGAGTTCTTGCGCACGGTCACGCCGATCTGGCGCACCTCCTCCGGCAGGCGCGGTTCGGCCGCGGAAACGCGGTTCTGCACCAAGACCTGGGCGGTGTCGAGGTTGGTGCCGAGCTTGAAGGTCGCGGTGATCACGAGGTTGCCGTCGCCGGTCGCCTGCGACGAGAGATAAAGCATGTCCTCGACGCCGTTGATCTCCTGCTCGAGCGGCGTCGCGACCGTATTCGAGACGACCTCGGCCGAGGCGCCCGGATAGCTGGCGCGGATCTCGATGGTCGGCGGCGCGATCTCAGGGTACTGCGCGACCGGCAGGCTGAGATAGGCGGCGCCGCCGATCAGGATGATGAAGACCGCGATGACGGTCGCGAAGATCGGCCGGTCGATGAAGAAATGGGAGAAGCGCAAGGGCCGGTCCCCGCTCAGTTCTCGGGATCGGACGGGAACTCGATCTTGCCCTGTTCCGGCTTGACCGTGGCACCGGGCCGCGCGCGCAGCAGTCCGTCGACGATGAGGACATCGTCCTTGGCGAGGCCGCTGCGCACGATGCGCAGGCCCTGGTAGCCTGGGCCTGGGCGGATCGGTTTCGGGACGACCTTGCCGTCCTTATCAACCGTCATCACGATCTTGCGCGACTGATCGGAGACGATCGCGCTGTCGGGAATGAGGATCGCCTCGTGCGGCTCGGAGCCGGTGATGCGGATGCGGCCGAACTGGCCGGGCGTGATCAGCAGGCCGGGATTGGGGAACACCGCGCGGGCCCGGATCGTGCCGGAGCTGCGATCGACCGCGTTGCTGATGAAGTCCATCTTGCCCTTGAGGGTCCAGTCCTTCTCGTCCATCAGATGCGCCTCGACCGGCAGGTCCTCGCGCTTGGACGCCATCTTGCCTTCGGCCTCACGGCGCTGATAGGCGAGGTAGTCCGATTCCGGCATGTCGAAGGTGAGGCGGATCGGGTCCAGCGACACGATGGTGGTCAGCAGCGTGGTCTCGCCGCCGTCGCCGCCCATGATCAGGTTACCGAGGCTGACTTCATGCCGGCCGATCCGGCCGTCGAGCGGTGCGGCGATATGCGTGAAGTCCAGGTTGAGCTGGGCGGAATTGATCGCGGCCTGCGCCACCTGCGCATCGGCGGCGGCGCTCAGCATCTCCTGCTGCCGCTGATCGAGCGTGCTTTGCGAGGTGAAGTCGCTCTTCTTCAGGGTCTCGGCGCGGGTCAATTGCTGCTTGGCCAAGGCAAGGCGCGCATTGGCAGAAGTCAGCGCCGACTGCGCCGATTTCAGCGCGATCTCGAACGGCCGGGGATCGATCACGAAGAGCATGTCGCCCTTCTTCACCATCTGCCCGTCCTCGAAGCCGATCTGGTCGAGATATCCGCTGACCCGCGCGCGAATCTCGACGGAATCCACCGCCTCGAACTGGCCGGTGAACTCGTCCCATTCGGTGATGGTCTGAACGAGCGGCTTCGAGACCGTGACCGGCAGGACCGGCGCGGGCGCCGCCTGAGCCTGCGGCGCGGGCGCCATGTCGCGGTGCTCGAAATACCAATAGCCGCCCGCAAAGACCGCGGCACCGATCACCGCGCAGGTCAGCAGCCAGCGCCAACCGCCGCTGTGCGGGGGCGGCACCACCGGTGCCGGTTCGGGCGCAGGTGCGCCCGTTGAATTTTGAGCTTGAGACTGGTCCGTCATGCCGCAACCCCTGCATCCCGGATGATCATCGCCGATCCTAAAACGATTTTGGCCGGGAACGCCCGTAGATTCTTTTCGGGGTTCGGAGCGGCCAAGGTGTTGCAGGAGTTCGTGGCCCGCCACGCTGCGTTCAAGGGGCAGCGTGTCGGAAAGCTTACTCTGCGTGGGGATATCGACGCTTAAGTGACGATCGCCTCGGCCTCGATCTCGACATCGTAGTCGCCGACCAGGCCGGCAACCGATACCAAAGTATTGGCCGGCCGGATGTCGCCGAAATAGCGGCCGTGAACCCGCGAGACCGGCTCCCATTGCGATATGTCCCGCAGCAGCACGCGAGTCCGCACCACGTCTTCCAAACTGCCGCCGAGCGCGGAGATGCTGGCCGCGATCTTGTCCAGGATGTAGACGGTCTGGCCGCGCGGATCGCCCTTGCAGACCAGTTCGCCGGCGCCATGGGTTGCCGTGGTGCCGCTGACCAGAATGCGGTCGCCGACCCGGACCGCGCGACTGTAGCCCGCCAGCGATTCCCAGACGCTGCCCGTATCCACCCGCAGGCGATGCGGTCGATCCGGCACCCGAACGGCGGTGTAGGCCTTCGGCAGCTCCGCCAGGTGATGGCTGAGATCGCCCGAAGCCGTGAGGTAAGGCGGGCGCCGGTATTCCTGGCCGCAATCGCCGGGGATCCGCTTGGTTTCGTCCAGGGCCGCATCGATCACGCGCTTGTCCTCGGCATCGAGCGCGAAGGAGAAGAGCTTCAGATTGTCGGCGCGATGCTCGCTCTCGCCCAGCCGCGCACCGACGATGATGGCACCCACCGCCGGCTGCTCCAGCACCCAGCGGGTCGCCACATTGGCGATCGAGACGCCGTGCTTCTTCGCCACCTTGGCCAGTGCCTCGAGAATGCCCTGCAGCACGCGCCAGCCGCCGATCTGGGCGACGAAGCGCTGATACTTCATCTTGCTCCAGTCGTTGATGTCGCCGGAGACCGGCTCCGGCTTGCCGAGCCATTTCTCGGTCAGCAATCCGCCGGCCAGCGTGCCATAGGCCAGCAGCTTCACGCCGTTCGCCAGGCAGAACTGGGTCATCTCCTCGCCGGCGCGGCGGTCGAGCAGCGAGAAGCAGACCTGGTTGGTGGCGATCCGATGGCCTTGCTTCACCAGCAGATGCAGATGATCGGTGTCGAAATTGGTCAGGCCGAGATGGCCGATCTTGCCCTCGGCCTGCATCTTGGAGAGTTCGCGCATCGCGTCGAGATAGGCCGGATGCTCGAACACCCACCAATGCAGCTGCAGGAGATCGATCCGCTCGGTCTTCAGCCGGTCCATGCTGCGCTGGACACCGGCGCGCACGACCTCGGGCGTCATCTCGCCCGGCGTCGGGCACCATTTGGTGAAGACCGCGGCCGGTTTGAACGTGCCGGCGGCGACGCCTTGCTTGAAGCGGCCGGCGATATCCTCGGCGCTGCCGTAGTGGTCGGCCATGTCGAACGTGTCGAACCCCGCCGCGGCGTAGTCGCCGAGCGCCGCCGCCGCGCGGTCGAGATCCAGCTTCTCGCCGCCGCGCTCCATATCGGCGACCTGCCAGAGGCCGGTCACGACCCGGCTGACGGAGAGGCCGGGCGCGAGTTCGGTATGGTCGGGGGTGGTTGGAGTGGTCATTTGCGTAGTGCGGATAAAGTCATCGACCCCTCACCCCAGCCCTCTCCCTCAAGGGGAGAGGGGGCTTCTTGCCGCTGTAGCGTGTGACAGCACTCAAAGGCTAGCACAACAGTGTTCCCTCTCCGGGAGAGGGACAGGGTGAGGGGGCGACGGGTCTATCCAACCTTCCTCAATTCCCCATCTTCGCCTTGATGGCGTCGACATCGGCCGAAGACATCTCGCCGACGGTGGCGATTTTGCCATCGGTCACCTTCCAGAGGCGGAAGGGGCCGGTGATGTCGCCGTACTGGTCGAAGGTCACGGGGCCGATCACGCCTTCGTATTTGATCGGCTTGCCGTCCTTGATCAGCTGCAGGGCCTTGGCGAACTCTTCCTTGCCGGCATGGATGACGGTGCCCTTGGGATCGAGGATCTTGCGGATCGAATCCTGGATCGCCGCGGAATCCGCCTTGCCGGCCTGGGCGATGGCGAGGCCGACGATGGCGCCGGCGTCATACCCCTGCACGGCCGCGGGCGCGCCCGGGTCGATGCTGGAGAAGGCCTTGTAGTTGGCGTTGAAGTAGTCGGTCGAGGGCGTGGTCTCGGTGCCCGACGAGGTGCCGTAGGCGTTCTCGAGATACTTCGCGCCGACATTCTTGATGAAGTCCTCGCTGTTCATGCCGTCGTTCAGCAGGAACTTCTGCGGCCCGCCCTGGCTCACCCATTGCCGCGCGATGGTGGCGCCGTCGACCGGCGTCGCCACGAGATAGAGCCCGTCCGGCTCGCCTTCCAGCGCCTTGGTGACTTCCGGCCCGTAGCTCGCCTGCTTGGCGTTATAGGGTGTATCGGAGACGATGGTGCCGCCGAGCGCCTTATAGGCCTTGGTGAACTCGGCCACCATGTTGGCGCCGAAATCGTCGTTCACATGGATGATCGAGAGCTTCTTCAGGCCCTGGTCCAGCGCATACTTCGCCGCGGCGACGCCCTGCAGCGCGTCCGAGGTGATGGTGCGGAAGAAGACGCCGTTGGTCTTGCCGTCGCGCGCCAGCTGGGTCAGCGTCGGCGAGGACGAGGCCGGCGAGACCTGGACCACATGCGCCGGCGCGGTCACCGAGGTGAGGATCGGAATCGAGACCGAGGAGATGATGCCGCCGATGATCACCGGCACCTTCTTCACCTGGACGAGCTGGGTCGCCGCATCGACCGCGACATTACCCTGGCTCTGCGAATCCCGCGTGTCGGTGACCAGCTTGCAGCCGCCGGCGACGCCGCCCGCCTCGTTGATGTCGCGGAACGCCATCTCGACCGACTTGGTGCCGGCCTGGCCGTACTCGCCGGCCGGACCGGTCAGCTCCATCACCAGACCGACGGTCACCTCGCAGGCCGACGCGGCGCTCGCACCCACGAGCAAAGCCGCCGCGGCGGTCGCGGTGAATAGAATCCTCTTCCCGAACATTGAAGCCCCCTTGAAAGACCCGGTTGATTTAATCGACGGTCTGCAGCCAGGTCTCCTGCAGATGCACCCAGACTATCCCGATGGGCGCATCCGGCGCCCGCCTCAGCAAGGCCGTGGATTGCCGCTGGGTCGTCTTGCCCTGAAGATACTGTGTCTCGACATATTCCAGCAATATGGCGTCGCCCTGCTGCCATGCGGCGCGAAAATCCGAGACCTCCATGCGAAAATCGTCGCCCCGGCCGCCGCTCAAGTCATGCAGCCAGCCGACGATGGCCGCGCGGTCGCGCACCCCGCCATCCGGTCCCACCAAGCGGAACGCGGGATCGAAGGCCCGCTCGAAACGGCTCGGATCCAGTTTCACGCCATTGTGGGGCCGAAGCCAAGCCAGGAAGAACGCGTGCAGCTCGACGCATTCCCGGATCGCGAGATCGGCCAGGCGTTCGGTCATGTCGCCACCTTGCTGAGATTGTATTTCATGATCCGGCCATGCCGGCCCTCGCGGTCGCGCTCCAGCTCGAACGTGTCGCCTTCCGGCCCTTGCCGCTGGGCGAGCACAGCGCCGATTTCGGCGCGATCGGCATCGCTCAGCTTGATCGCGGCGATCTTCAGATTGGCGACCAGGTGCGCGCGGTTGCGCGCGCCGACGATCACCGCCGCGACCTGCGGCAGGTCGAGCGTGTACCGGCTGGCGATGGTCGCGATATCGACGCCATGCCGGTCGGCCACCCGGCGCAGAGCCCGCAGCAGGGCCTGGAACAGGTCCCAGCCGCCGAAGTCGTCGATGACCAGCTTGTACTTGGTGAGCGAGCGGTTCTCCAGCGGCGCCTCCGGCTCCGGCGCTCCCAGCCAGCGGTCACCGAGAAAACCGCCGGCCACCGTGCCATAGACCAGCAGGTGGACGTGATGCTTGCGGCAGGCCTCCACCAGCCCGTGCTCCGGCCGCGCGTCGAGCAGCGAGTATTGCACCTGCATGCTGGCGAGCGGCACGCCCGCCGCGACCAACTTCTCGGTATGAGCGGTGTCGAAATTGGTGCCGCCGATCAGGTCGATCTTGCCTTCCTCGCGCAGCTCCTCGAGCCAGCGCCCGGCATCCAGGCAGCCGGGCACCGCATAGTCCCACCAATGAAACTGCACCAGGTCCAGCCGCTCCTGGCCCAGCCGGCGCAAGGAGCGCTCGATGATGGTGCGGACATAGATCCGATCGACCTCATGCAGATGCGCGAGGTCGGGCACGAACTTGGTGTGGACCTTCAGCGCCTGCAGCGCCGCGGCGCCATGGCGGTCGGCATAGGCACGCCGGGCGGCGCCGATCAGCTCCTCGACTCCGGTATAGATATCGGCGCAGTCGAAGGTCAGGATCCCCGCCTCGGCCGAAGCCACCAGATCGGCGATCGCCGCATCGCGCTCGACATCGCCATGGCCGCCGGCCAGTTGCCAGCCGCCGCGGATGATGCGAGAGATCCGATAGCCTGGCCGCAGCTCGCGCGTTTCCATCAACGCCCTTTCTTCTTCAGCTTCACGGCCGTGGTCGCGCTGTGCTGGAACTTGCGCTTGCCGGTCCGCGTGATGTGGAACCGGGTCGAGCAGTTGGGATCCGGGCAGGCGACGTCCGCATCGGTTGCCATCCAGTCATTGGCATCGACCGGACGTTGCTTGGCCGCCAGCAAGGGCAGCAGCGCGCCCAAGGAGTAGATCGAGAATCCCTGGCCCTGCGGCAGATGCAGCATCTCGCCCTTCAATTCGAAATAATCTCCCGGCTTGGCGCCGCAATAAATCTTGCCGCCTTTCGGCGCCGTCACCTCGACCTTGAGATCGTAGAGCTCGAAGCTCCCATCCGCGCTGCTCTTGCGCGGCTTTTTCGACGCGGACATGGTTCACCCTGCGGCTCGCCCCGATTGGTCTTGCGCGGCCGAAACCGCCCGACTAACGTGGCGCCATCAAGCGGGAAATTGCCGTAACTTTCAAGCACAAGCGCCCCCTTTGCATGTCTTTTAGAACTTGACGGCCGAGACATGCTCGAGACCCGATCCGTATCCAAATATTTCGGCGGCGTGGCCGCGGTCGACGCCGTCTCGCTCAAGGTCCATGCAGGCGAGGTCGCCGGCCTGATCGGCCCCAACGGCGCCGGCAAGACCACAATGTTCAACCTGCTCGCGGGGAGCCTGAAGCCCAGCGCGGGCGAGGTCCGGTTCAAGGATCGGCGCATCGACACGCTCGCCGCGCATGACCGCATCGCGCTGGGCCTGGGGCGCACCTTCCAGATCCCGCGCCTGTTCGGGCAGATGAGCGTGCTGGAGAACATGCTGACCGCCGCGCGCGACCAGGTCGGCGAGCGCATCCTGCCCAACTGGCTGCCGGGCAAGGCGGTGCGCGACCAGGAGCGCCTCAACGCCGAGAAGGCGATGCGTTTACTCGACTTCGTCACCCTCACCAGGCTGGCGCGCGAGCCGGCGCGCGTGCTCTCCGGCGGACAGCGCAAGCTCCTGGAACTCGCGCGCATCCTGATGGCCGATCCCAAGTTCATCCTGCTGGACGAGCCGGCGGCCGGCGTCAATCCCAGTCTGCTCGAGACCATCATCGACCGCATCCATGCGATCAACGCGACCGGCGTCACCTTCCTGATCATCGAGCACAACATGGACATGGTGACGCGACTCTGCAGCCGCGCGCTGGTGATGGTGGAGGGCCGGCTGCTCTGCGAAGGGGCGCCGCGCGATGTCACCCGCGACCCACGCGTGATCGACGCCTATCTCGGCGGAGCGCCTGCGAAAGCGGTGGGGGCATGAGCGTGCTGCGCGCGGAGAACATCGTCGCCGGCTACGAGCCGGACCTGCCGATCCTGAACGGCGTCGGCTTCGAATTGCGCGCCAAGGAGATCGTCGCCCTGCTCGGCCCGAACGGCGCCGGCAAGTCGACTCTGATCAAGGCGGTTGCGGGGCTGGTGCCGATCTCCTCCGGCAAGGTCTCGCTGCGCGGGGACGACATCACCCGCCTGCCGCCGCATCGCTTGATCCGCCGCGGCCTCGGCTTCGTGCCGCAGACCGAAAATGTCTTCGGCGCGATGTCGATCGACGACAACCTGAAGCTCGCCGCCGCGATCCTGCCGAAACCGCGCCGCGCCGTCCGGGTCGCGGCGATGTATGCGATGTTCCCGGCACTGGCCGCGCGGAAGTCGCTGATCGCCGGCCGGCTGTCCGGCGGGCAGCGGCAGATGCTCGCCGTCGCCCGCGCGCTGCTGGTCGAGCCGCAGGTGCTGATGTTGGATGAACCTTCGGCCGGCCTCTCGCCGAAAGTCGCAGCGGAAGTGTTCGAGACCTTGCGGGAGGTGCGGGATTCCGGCGTCGCCATTCTGCTGGTCGAGCAGAGCGTGCGGGCGGCGCTGGCGCTGGCCGACCGTGCCTATGTGCTGGCGGAAGGCCGCAACCGGCATGACGGGCCCGCGGCGGCGCTGCGCGACGATCCGATCATCGCGCATCTCTATTTCGGCGGCGATCCGGTGGCACCCGCGACGCCCGCGCCGGTGGTTGAATCATGAGCCTGCAATTCCTGGCCGATGGATTGCTGATCGGGGCGATGGTCGGCCTCGGCGCCATCGGCGTCACCCTCACCTATTCGATCCTCGGCTTCGCCAATTTCGTGCATGGCGAGTTCATCGCCTGGGGCGCCTATGCGGCGCTGGTGATCGCCGGGCTGATCGGCGTCGGGGTCGGCGCAGAGATGGCACCGATCGGCCCGTTCTCGATCGGCTGGGCGGTGCTGATCGCCGGCGTGATCGCCATGGGCTTCACCGGCGGGCTCGCCTTGGCGCTCGACTGGCTGCTGTTCGCGCGGCTGCGCCGCCACGGCAACGCGATCGTGCTGGTGATGGCGAGCTTCGGCGCCTCGCTGGCGCTGCGCGCGCTGCTGGAGTTCCTGTTCACCGCCGAGCCGCAATACTTCACCCGCGAACTGCAGATCGCGTTGCCGATCGGCTTCGGCATCCGGGTGACGCCGGACCAGATGCTGATGCTGGCACTGACCGCCGTGCTGGTGGTCGGCATGCACCTGCTGATCACCCGCACCACGATCGGCCGTTCCATGCGCGCGGTCAGCGAGAACCCGAACCTCGCGGCGGTCGCGGGCATCGACGTCGCCGGCGTCATCCGCAAGACCTGGCTGATCGGCGGGGCGCTGGCCTGCGCCTCCGGCATCGTCGCCGGCATCACCGTGCAGATCCGGCCCTATATGGGCTTCGACCTGTTGCTGCCGATGTTCGCGGCGGCGATCCTCGGCGGCATCGGGAGCGTGCCCGGCGCGGTCATCGGCGGGCTCATTGTCGGGCTCGCGGAATCCATGGCGGTGCAGTTCGTCGGCGCCGAGTACCGCGCGGCGATCGCCTTCCTGCTGTTGATCGCGGTGTTGCTGGTCCGCCCCGCCGGCCTGTTCGGCAAGCGGGAGGCGTAGATGCTCGATGTGATCGGCTATCTCGCCTTCTTCCTCACCACTGCGCTGTCCTACGCGCTGATCTGCCTCGGGCTCAATCTGCAATGGGGCCAGACTGGTCTCTTCAATGTCGGCGTTGCCGGCTTCGTCGCGGTCGGCGCCTATGTCTCGGCCATGCTGACCACGCCGGAGGACCAGCACTGGGGCGGCTATGGCCTGCCGATCTTCGTCGGCTGGATCGGCGCGATGATCGGGTCAGGCCTAGCCGCGGCGGTGATCGGGGCGATCACGCTGCGGCTGCGGGCCGACTATCTGGCGATCACCACCTTCGGCATCGCCATCGTGATCCAGCTCTTCGCCCTCAATGCCCAGAGCATCACCGGCGGCCCGTTCGGGATCGGCTTCATCCCGCGGCCGTTCAACGTCCTGGCCGAGAAGCCGCTCGCCTTCAACTGCGCGAATCTCGCTTTGGTCGCGGCGGTGACCCTGGTGGTCTTCATCGCATTGGAACGCCTGGTGCGCAGCCCCTGGGGACGAGTCTTAAGGGCGATCCGCGAGGACGAGACCGCGGCGCAGGCGATCGGCAAGAACGCCAACCGCTTCCGCCTGCAGGCCTTCGTGCTGGGGAGCGCGGTGATGGGCCTGGCCGGCGCGGTGCAGGGCCATTTCATCGGCTTCATCGCGCCGGAGAATTACCTCTCGGCGATCACCTTCCAGACCTGGGCCATGCTGATCATCGGCGGCTCCGGCAACAACAAGGGCGCCGTGCTCGGCGCCGTGCTGGTCTGGGGCTTGTGGAGCGCCTCCGGCGCGCTGATGACCACGGTCTTCCCGCCGGAGCAGCAGGCGCGCGCCGCGGCGCTGCAGATCGTGGCCATCGGCGTGATCATGGCCGCGATCCTGCTGCTACGGCCGCGCGGGATCCTGGGCGAACAGGTGACGGTCTCGCGGCACCTTGACCCTTAGTCCGGATCCTTCGGCCAGAGCCAGGCGGCGCCGCGTATGCCGCTGGAATCGCCGTGCAAGGCCGGGCGGATCGGCGTCGCGAACTCCTTGCCGAAGACGTAGTGCTTGAGCTGCGCATTGAGCGCCGGATAGAGCCGCTCGATCCGCGACATGCCGCCGCCCAGCACGATCACATCGGGATCGAGCACATTGATCACATGGGCGAGGCCGCGGGTGAGCCGGCTCTCATAGCGCCGCACCGCGGCCTCGGCGCCTGCATCGCCCCCGGCGCTGAGGGCCACGATCTCGCGGCCGGTGCGGCGGGTGCCGATGGTGCGTTCGTAATCGGCCTCGAGCCCGCTGCCGGAGATCCAGGTCTCGAGGCAGCCATGCTTGCCGCAATAGCAGGCCGGTCCCGGAAACTCGTCGGCGCTTGGCCAGGGCAAGGGGTTGTGGCCCCATTCGCCGGCGATGCCGTTCGGTCCATTGTGCACCCGGCCGCGAAAGGTGATGCCCGCGCCGCATCCCGTGCCGAGGATGGCGGCGAAGACCACGCCGGCGCCGGCACCCGCGCCATCGGTGGCTTCGGAGACCGCGAGGCAGTTGGCATCATTCACGCAGCGCACTTCGCGGCCCATCGCCGCCGAGAGATCCTTATCGAGCGGCTTGCCGTTGAGCCAGACCGAGTTGGCGTTCTTGATGAGGCCGGTGACGACGGAGATCGAGCCCGGAATGGCGACGCCGACCGTGCCGCTGCGCCCGGTCTCGCGCTCGAGCTGTTCCACCAACCCGGCCATCAGCTTGATCGAGCCTTCATAATCATGACGTGGCGTCGCCACGCGATGACGGGCGAGTTCCCTGCCTTCACGATCGATGGCCAGAACTTCGATCTTGGTGCCGCCGAGATCGATGCCGATGCGTATTTTGTCGCTCATGGTCGCGGTATAGCGCGACGCGCGATCAGCGGGAAGCCGCTTCGACGGCCTGGTCGATGGCACCGAAGATCGATTGGCCGTCGGCGCCCAGCATCTCGATCCGCACCCGGTCGCCGGCTTTGAGGAACGGGGTCTTTGTCGCGCCGCTCAGGATCGCTTCCACCACCCGCTGTTCGGCGATGCAGGAATAGCCGAGGCCGCCCTCGCCCACCGGCCGGCCCGGCCCACCATCGGCGCCGCGGTTGGAGACCGTGCCGGAGCCGATGATCGTGCCCGCCGCCAGCGGCCGGGTCTTCGCCGCATGGGCGATCAGGGTCGGGAAGTCGAAGGTCATATCGACGCCGGTATCGGGCTTTCCGAACGGCTTGCCGTTCAGCGTGGAGAGCAGCGGAAGATGCAGGCGCCCGCCATCCCAGGCATCGCCCAACTCGTCCGGCGTGACGGCCACCGGCGAGAAGGCCGAGCTCGGCTTCGACTGGAAGAAGCCGAAGCCCTTGGCGAGCTCGCCCGGAATGAGATGGCGGAGCGAGACATCGTTCACCAGCATCACCAGCCGGATTGCCTTTCGTGCCTGCTCGACCGAAGCGCCCATCGGCACGTCGCCGGTGACGACCGCGATCTCGGCCTCGAAATCGATGCCCCAGGACTCGTCGCCGCGGATCGGGGCGCAGGGACCGAGCAACGAATCCGATCCGCCTTGATAGAGCAGCGGATCGGTCCAGAAGCTCTCCGGCATTTCCACGCCGCGCGCCTGCCGCACCAAGGCCACATGATTCACATAGGCCGAGGCATCGGCCCATTGATAGGCGCGCGGCAAAGGCGCCAGGCAGGCCTGCGGGTCGAATGGCAGCGTGCCCTTCTCGCTCTCGTTCACCCGGTCGGAGAAGACGCGCAGTGTCGGCGCAATGGTATCCCATTCGTCCAGAGCGGATTGCAGGGTGGCGATCGGCATGACCGAGAGCGAGCGCGTGAGATCGCGCGAGACCACGACCAGTTGGCCGTCGCGCGATCCCGCGCGGAGGGTCGCCAGCTTCATATGCGCTTCGGCTTCGGGGCCTGAACGGGTTCCGGGGTCATCCAGCTTTCAGCATAGGCGCGCATCTCGACCCCGTCCATCTCCGGCCCGGCATCCAGCGCGTCGCGCGCGTCCAGCATCACCGCATATTCGTCGGTCGCCGGCTTCGCCGCCTCGTACATGCGCTGCAGCGCCTTCGGATGCGGGCCGTGGGTGAAGCCGCAGGGATGCCAGGTGATGACCCCAGGCTTGATGTTGTCGCGGCTGAAGAAATCGCCGGCGTGATAGAAGATCACCTCGTCGTAATCGTCGTTGTTGTGAAAGAACGGTACCTTCAAGGCGCCGGGATCGGTCTCGAACGGCCGCGGCACGAAGGTGCAGATGACGAAGCGGTTGCCCACCCAGGTGGTGTGCGCCGAGGGCGGCAGGTGATAGCGGTGGCTCATCAGCGGCCGGATGTCCGCGACGTTGAGCCGGACCGGCGCCAGATCGCCGTGCCAGCCGACAGCGTCCAGCGGGTTGAACGGATAGGTGACAGTCGAGATGAGCGCGCGCCGCTTCACCACGACCGACCATTCCTGCTCGTCGTATTGCGCCTTGAAGGCCTCGTCGATCCGCGGCGTCTCCAGCATCGCCTCGTCATAGACTGCGTGCCGGCCGACCGAGCCGCGCTCCGGCGTGCAGACCGTGCCGTTCGTGCATTCGAAGAGCAGCATGGTGACGGGCGCCGCGGTCTCGATCCGCCACATGGTCGAGCGCGGCAGGACGATGTAATCGCCGGTCGCGAAGGGCAGATGGCCGTAATCGCAATAGAGCGCGCCGGCGCCTTGGTGAATGAACAGCAGCTCGTCGCCATCGGCATTGCGGACCAGATGATCCATGCGCCCCGAGAAGCGCCATTGCCGCATCTTCACCGACGCATTGTGCAACACCAGCTTTGCATCGAACGGCGAGCCGCCGCTCTGATTGATCGCGGTGAGGTCGTAGGCGCGCGGGCGCAGCGGGCCTTCCCAATGCCGCCAGCCGGTCGGGGCGTGGCGGTGATACATATGGGTCGCCGGGCCGAAGAAGCCTTCCTTGCCGAGCTCGCGCTCGAAGGTGCCCTCGGGCAGGTCGGCATGGGCCTGGCGCGAGGCCAAGCCCTCGACCTTGGGGAACGAGATGTATTTCGCGCTGCTCATGAGGTTCTCCCGCAGCTTGCGGCTGGACAGGGCGCCGCTTATTGGTTACATTTGCAACCAATATAGTTGCAGACGGGACCAATGTCAATCCGCGCCAAACCGCTGGATCTGGAGCGCTTCCTGCCCTATCGCCTGGACATCCTGGCGGAGAGCGTCAGCCGGCGCCTGTCCCGGATCTACAAGGACAAATATGGCCTCGGCGTTCCGGAATGGCGCGTCCTGGCCCATCTCGGCCAATACGCGCCGATCACCGCCAAGGCCATCGGCGCACACAGCCGGATGCACAAGACCAAGGTCAGCCGCGCCGTCGCCGCGCTGGAAGAACTCGGCCTTTTGGCCCGGAGCGGCAGCGACGAAGACCGCCGGGAGGAACTGCTCTCGCTCACCGGCAAGGGCAAGGCGGCCTATGACGATCTCGCGCCCAAGGCCGCCGATTTCGCGCGGCATCTGCTGGACGACCTGTCGGCGACCGAGCGGCGCGTGCTCGAACACACCATCGATCGCCTGCTGAAGAGGTTCGAGCAGAATTAATCCTGTCTGCGTCCGGTCTGCGTCGACTCAGCCCCTTCGGGATGACTCGGCATTTCTGATTCTGTCTGCGTCCCGTCTGCGTTGTCGGCGCGTATCCATTTGTAAAATCTGGGGAAAATTCGCGGCACGAACGCAGACGTAGGACCGCCGCATACCATGCGTCGCAGACCGTCAATTTTCGATTTCGTCAACGTCCTGTCAACGTTGACAGCGTGGTTCATCGTTCTGTCTGTGCCGGTCTGCGATGCAGCGCAACACGCGTGCGCATGCGACCGCCATGCAGCACTCACGATTTCAAACAGCGTGCCGATTATACCACAATCGGCGCTCTGAGGGACCTACGACCGCGCAGAATCTTGCGCGAGCTGCCACAAGGCCGCGACGTCTTCGCGCTCGGTCGGAATGGCGCCGATCGAGACCCGCACCATCCAGCGGCCGTCGAGGGTCGCCGGCGTCACATAGGCGCCGCCGGACTGGTTGATCGCGTCAGCCCAAGCGAGCGTGTGCCGGTCCAGCGCCTCGCCCTGCAAACCGGAAGGCTCGTGACGGATGCAGACCGTCTGGAGATGGATCGGCGCCAGCACGCGCCAGTCAGGCGTCTTCGTCACTTCCTCCGCCAACCATCGGGCGTTGGCGATGTCGCGCCGCAGCCGCGCCTGCAAGGCGGCGGTGCCACTGCTCCGCAGCAGGAACCAGAGCTTCAATGCGCGGAAGCGACGGCCCAATGGTATGCCCCAGTCGCGATAGTTCGTGACCGCGCCATCGACACTGGTCTGCAGGTAGCTGGGATTGGTGCTCATCACCCGGATGAGATGTTCCGGGTCCTGCACGAAATAGGTCGAGCAGTCGAAGGCGGCACCCAGCCATTTGTGCGGATTGAGGATCAGCGAATCCGCGGCTTCGATCCCCTCGAACATCCAGCGGCATTCCGGCAGGATCATCGCGGATCCCGCCATCGCCGCATCGACATGCAGCCAGAGGCCGAATTCCTTGGCGATGGCGCCGATCGGCTGCAGCGGATCCACCGCGGTGGTCGTGGTCGTGCCGACGCTGGCGACGATCGCGCACGGCTTCAGTCCCGTCTTGCGATCGGCCTCGATCGCGGCGCGCAAAGCTTCCGGCTGCATCGCGAAATCCGCATCGACCGCGACATGCCGGATATTGCCGGCGCCGAACCCGGCCAGGGTCGCCGCCTTGTCCACCGAACTGTGCGCATGGCCGGAGACATAGACGATGAGCGGCGCCGACTCACCCTGGAGGCCGTCCTTCGCTAATGCGTAGTTGGAGATCTTCTCCCGTGCAGAGATCAGCGCCACCAGGGTGCTGGTCGAGGCGGTGTCCTGGATGACGCCATGCCAACCGTCGCCGAGGCCGATCATCTGCCGGACCCAGTCGGTCATCACCTCCTCGAGCTCGGTCAAAGCCGGGCTCGACTGCCAGGAGAGGCCGATCACGCCGAGGCCGGTGCTCAGGTAGTCGCCCAGCACCGAGGCGAGGTCGCTGTTGGCCGGGAAATAGCCGAAGAAACGCGGATGCTGGAAATGAGAAATGCCGGGCGCAATCAGCCGATCGATATCGGCGAAGATTGTCTCGAAGGGCTCAGGGTTTTCCGGCGGCGCCTTCGGCAGCTGGGCGCGGATCGCACCCGGCTTCGCCGGCGCCATCACCGGGCGGGCCGCGATACCGGCGCGATAGTCGGCGACCCAATCGATCAGCCGGTGGCCTTGTTTGCGGAACTCTTCGGGTGTCATGAAGCCCATCCCATCCACTCGGTCGTCATGCCCGGGCTAGGCCCGGGCATCCACGAGTTTCTTCGTGCCACCGAAACTCGTGGATGCCAAGGCCAAGCCTTGGCATGACGACCGAGGCTTGGGAGGCGGCTTGCTAGTTCTTCAAAGAAGCCGCGGCGTCGAGCACGCTCTGCTTCGCCGCCTTGCCGATCTGCGGATGGGCCATCGCAAAGGCGATGTTGGCCTCGACCCAGCCGACCTTGTCGCCGCAATCGAAACGGCGACCCTTGAAGCGCAGCCCGTGGAAGCGGCCGCGGCCGGTCATCTTGGCCATGGCGTCGGTGAGCTGGATCTCGCCGCCGGCGCCGGGCTCCTGGGAGCCCAGATGGTCCATGACCTCCGGCTGCAGGATATAGCGGCCGATGATCGAGAGCGTCGAGGGCGCCACGTCAGGCTTCGGCTTCTCGACCAGGCCAAGCGCTTCCACGACGCCGCGGCTCTCGCCGCCGGTCTTCAGGATGCCATAGCGGTCGGTGTGCTCGCGCGGCACGTCCATCACCGCGACCAGGTTGCCGCCGAGCTTGTTGTAGACGTCCACCATCTGCTTCAGGCAGGGGACGTCGGCCTGCACCAGGTCGTCGGCCAGCAGCACGGCGAACGGCTCGCCGCCGATCAGGTGCCGGGCGCACCAGACCGCATGGCCGAGGCCGCGCGGTTCCTGCTGGCGGGTGTAGGTGATGTTGCCGGGGGTGGGCAGCAGGCTCTCGACGATCTTGAGATCGGCCTTCTTGCCGCGGGCCTTCAGCGTGTCCATCAACTCATAAGAATAGTCGAAATGGTCCTCGATCGCGCTCTTGCCGCGGCCCGTGACGAAGATCAATTCCTCGATCCCGGCGGCGCGGGCCTCTTCGACGGCGTACTGGATCAGCGGTTTATCGACGACCGGGAGCATTTCCTTCGGCATCGCCTTGGTGGCGGGAAGGAAACGCGTGCCGAGACCGCCGACCGGGAAGATGGCCTTGCGCACAGGCTTTCGCATGATGGGATTGGTCCTTAGCTGAGGGGAGACGCCTGAGGATTGGTGCCACAATCCAACGTCGTCATCAACTCCGCTTCGCCCTGCGGGTTCCCGGCAGTTTCAGGGCGGTGACCAGATCGCGAATTTCCTGCCGTGCGGCGACATGCGACATGGCCAATTCGATGCCGCTCTCGACCTTGGTCAGGTCCAAGAGGGTCAGTCCGCGCGGGAAGAGCTCGCGGAAAATGACCCGTTCGGTGAATCCGGGGACGATCCGGAAGCCGATCCGCTTCGCCAGCTCGCCCAGCAATCGGGCGATTTCCCTTTTGTTGCGGGCGTCCAGGGTGGTCAACCGGTTCCTCAGGACCACCCAGTCGATCGGCTTGCCGCCGGCCGCCGCCCGGCGCTTGCGTTGGTCCCAGACCATCTCGGCATAGATGCTGGGCCGGGTCACGCGCTTGCCGGTCTTGTCCACCCGCCCCAGCACGTCGAGGTCGAGGAAGCTGTCATTCAGGGGTGTGATCAGGGTGTCGGCCAGGATATGCGCCCGACGTGACAGGGTGCTGTCGCTGCCCGGCGTGTCGATGACGATGAAGTCCATCTTGCCGAGTTCCTTCAGCGCGAGATCCAGCGCCTCGGCCTCTTCCTCGGTCGCCTCGGCGGCGTTGGCGGCCTTGCTGCGGGCGATCGAGATGTGCTCGGGCAAGGGCAGTTTCTTCGGCAGGCTCTCCGCGCTGTGCTGCCGGTTCTCGAAATAGCGGGTCAGCGTCCCTTGGCGGGAGTCGAGGTCGATCGATCCGACCTCGAACCCGTCGCTCAGCAGGGCGACGATCACATGCATAGCGACGGTCGATTTGCCGGACCCGCCCTTCTCGTTGCCGACAACGATGATATACGGCTTCGCGCTCATGCTATCCCCCGATAGTGTTGGCGCGGCCAATGCCCCCGGCCGCTCGACTTCCATCTATGCGGCCGCCCTCACCCAGACCGCCGTGTCGTGGAACACCGCGCCACCGCCGGGCTTGCCCGGTTCGGCGCTGGTCAAAGCGTTGACGCCGAGTCCGCCCGGAAAATCCGCGTTGGGCCAGATGCTCTCGATCACCACCACGCCGCGCTGCAGCCCGTCGAACAGCCCGGCATGCAGCGAGATCGTCGCCTGCCTGTTGCCGACTTCGACCGGCGCGCCTTCGCCGATGTTGAGATAAAGGGCGTCCTCGGGATGGATCAGCAGGGTCGGCCGCTTCTCGCGCCCGCGCGAGCCCGGCGTCTCGGTGAAGGTCGAGTTGAGGAATTGCCGCGCCGGCGCCGCCACCAGGCGGAACGGATGCGCGTCATTGGCCGCGTCGATCACGGCTGAGAAGTCCGGCAGATCCGCCATGCCCTGGGTATCGCCGCCGAGCGCCGCCCAGTTGGCATGGAAGTGGAACTTCCTGTCGGCATGGCCGAAGCCGTCGAGGAAATGCGCGGTCTCGAACGCCGGCATGCAGTCGTGCCAGTGCTTGGCGTAAATTTCATCGGCGCTGGGCCAGCCGGACTTGGCCAGCATGTCGTCGATCAGCTCCCACTCGCTCATGAAGAAGCCGCGCTGGGTGCAGCCCAGGCGCTTTGCCAGCGCGCAGATGACATCATGGTTGGGCCGCGCCTCGGCATAGGGCTCGACCACCTTCTTGGTCACCTGCAGGAAGGAGTGCCCGCTGGCGCGATAGATGTCGTCATGCTCGAGGAAGGTGGTGGCCGGCAGCACGATATCCGCCAAGGCCGCGGTCTCGGTCATGAACTGCTCGTGCACGGCGACGAAGAGGTCGTCGCGCAGGAAGCCTTCGCGCACGCGCGTCGTATCCGGGCAGACCACGGCGGGATTGGTGTTCTGGATCAGCATCGCGGCCACCGGCGGGCCGTCGCCGAGATCGCGCTTATCCCCCGTGAGCACCGCGCCGATCCGCGACTGGTCGAGTGCGCGGATCGAGGGGTCCTTCATCTCGGCGCCGGTGATCAGCGCATTGTCCATGTGATAGATGGAGCGGTTGGAATAGAGCGCGCCGCCGCCCTTGTGCCGCCAGGCGCCGGTGACGGTCGGCAGGCAGGTGACCGCATGGAGACTTCCGGCGCCGTTGCGGGTGCGCGAGAAGCCGTAGCCGACGCGGATGAAGGCGCGTTTGGTCGAACCGTAGAGCCGGGCGAAGTCGCGGATCGCCTGGGCCGGAACGCCGGTGATGCTTTCGCCCCATTCCGGGGTCTTCGCCCGCACATGCGCCTCGAGCCCGGCCGGATCGTCGGCATACTTCGCCATGTAGTCGCGGTCGGCGAAGCCTTCGGCGAACAGCACATGGATCACCGCGGCGGCGAGTGCGCCGTCGGTGCCCGGCTTCAGCATCAAATGCGTGTCCGCCGCCTCGGCCGTGCCGGTGCGATAGGGATCCACCACGACGAGTTTCGCACCGCGTGTCTTTCGGGCGCGCGCGATGTGGGTCATGACGTTGACCTGGGTCGCGACGGGGTTGCCGCCCCAGACCACGATCAGGTCGGATTCGTCGATCTCGCGGGAATCGACGCCCCGCATGATCCCGACGCCGGCCATCCAGCCGGCATCGGAGAGCGCGACGCAGATCGTCTCCTTCTCCAGCGAATAGCGCTTGGCATGGCGCAGGCGATGGATGCCGTCGCGCTGCACCAGGCCCATCGTGCCGGCGTAGAAATAGGGCCAGACCGCGGTCGAATCGAATTTCTGTTCGGCCTGGACGAACCTCTCGGCGATCTCGTCCAGTGCATCGTCCCACGATATGGGCCGGAAAGCGTCGCGCCCGCCACCTTTCGGCCCGACCCGCCGCAGCGGCTGCGCCAGGCGATCCGGATGATGCTGGCGTTCGGCATAGCGCGCGACCTTCGCGCAGATGACGCCGGCGGTGTAGGGATTTTCGGAGGCGCCCCGCACCCGGCCGATGCGATCCGGTGCCAGGCGCTCGACTTCGAGCGCACAAGTCGAGGGGCAATCGTGCGGGCAGGCGGAATGAACGAAATCGAGCGGCATGAGACCTAGCCAAGCTCCCGGCGTAATTGCATAATTCAGCCAACAGTACCCTTACAGCAGGCCTGCTGGCAACGTGACCCAACAATCCACTGTCGATGTCGGCACCCCCGAGCCGGGGCCTGCCCGAGCGGCTTTGCGCAACCAGCCGGGCCGGGCCGTGGCCTATATGCTGGCCCAGGCCTTCCTGCTGACCTCGATGGACGGGTTGGTGAAGTGGCTGGCCAGCGACTACACGGTCGGCCAGATCGCCTTCCTGCGCTACTCCCTCGGCCTCTGCCTGATGATCGGCTTTGCCGCCGGTTCCGGGCACGGACTCGGCAGCCTGAAGACCCGGCGGCTCGGCGGCCACCTGATCCGCTCGGCCTGCAATCTGCTCACCATGCTCTGCTTCTATCTGGCGCTGAAGCTGGTGCCGCTGCCGACCGCGGTCTGCATCGGCCTCGCCTCGCCGATCTTCGTCACCATCATCTCGATTCCGATGCTGAAGGAGCATGTCGGCATAAGGCGCTGGAGCGCGGTCATCGTCGGCTTCGTGGGCGTCATCCTGATCGCCCAGCCCAGCACCAAAGGCCTCAACCCCGAAGGCATTCTGCAGCTCCTGACCGATCCGAGCTCGGCACCGCCGGAACTGGGCTCGATCCTGGCGCTGATCTCCGCAGCACTCTGGGCCGCCACGCAGGTGTCCTCCCGCCAGCTTTCGACCAGCGAGCCCAGCCACACCATTCTCTTCTATTATTCGCTGGTCGTGGTGGTCGTGCTCGGCGCGGCCATGCCGTTCTACTGGATCACGCCGAACCTGCATGACGCGGCGCTGTTCATCCTGGTCGGCCTGATGGGCACGGCCGGGCAGTTCTGCCTCAACCAGGCCTTCCGCTACGGGCAGGCCTCGCTGGTGGCGCCGCTGGATTACACCGGGCTCATCTGGGCGACGGCAATCGGCTGGATCTTCTGGAACGACCTGCTGACCCTGCCGATGATGATCGGCGCGGCAATCGTGGTGGCGAGCTGCCTCTACATTTTGAAGCGCGGCGAGAAGAAGAAAGCGGCCTAACGGCCGGGATCGCCCGGCACGCCGTAGCTCGGCGCGGAATCCGGATTGAGCGCGCGGGTCACGTAGTCCTGCATCTGCGGCTGATAGGCCTCCCAGAGCTTGCGCAAGCCGCCGATCGGATTCTCGTCGGCCCAATCGACCCGGAGATCGACCAGCGCCCAGGGCTGCTGGTCCATCACCAGCAAGGCCGCGGAATGCACCGGCCCCATCTCGCCGCCGGCGACGACCGCCTCTTCCAAGGCGATCAGCAGCCGCTCGGGCAAGGTCATCTCGGTCTCGCCCTCGAAGGCCTTGACCATGGCGCGCGGCACGCCGGGATTCTGCAGCAGGTTGCCGGCGGCGACGCAATCCTTCCCCTCCGCGACGCCGTGGGTCCCGAGCGCCTTGCCGCCGGTCCAATGCGCGGTGCGGCCCTGGGCATCGATCATGGTGACCTGGCGATGCTCCTTATGCGGCGCATGGGCCATGAGCTGCTTCAGCGCCTCCGGCGCCGGCATCCCCTGCTCCAGCAGATCGAGCCCTTTCGGCCCGAGCCGGGGATCGGTCACGTTCTGGGTCGAGACCGCGCCGACCTTGGCGCGGGCCCAAGGACAGCGCGCCGCCACCGCGATCGACGAGGTGGAGATCGCGATGCCGAGCATGCCGGTGCGGGAACACCGTCCGGCGATGGAAAAGGTCATCTGGCTTTCTTCCGCTTGGCCTTCGGTTTCGGCGATGCTTTGTCCGCCGTGTCCTTCCATTGCAGATGTTCGGCCGGTTCAGGGATCGATTTCAAGCGGCGATCGGGGATAACCGCCATGACATCGACCTCGACCACCCATTCCGGCCGCGCCAAGGCCTGGATCACAAGGCCGGTGGAGACTGGATAGACGCCCTTCAGCCACTTGCCGACCACCTTGTAGACCGCCTCGCGATACCTCGGATCGGTGAGATAGATGGTGATCTTGCAGATATCGGCGAGCTTGGCGCCCTGCTCTTCCAGCAGCTGCTTGATATTCTTCATCGCCTGCTCGGTCTGGGCCGCGGCATCGCCGATGCCGACATTGCTGCCGTCCAGTGCCTGGCCGACCTGGCCGCGCAGAAACACGAAATTGCCGGCCCGGACCGACATCGAGAGGTCATTGTCGAGCTTCTGCTCCGGATAGGTCTTCGCGGTGTTGAACTTCCGCAGACGAACGTGGCTATAGGCCATCTAGCGTTTTCCCCATTGTTCCATGACGCGGTCGCTGAGCCCCGCGCAATCCTTCACATAGTCCAGCGCGTTCTTCATGTCGAAATTCATGTAGATCGCGTTGAGATGCGCAAACGGCGGCGCCTGAGCGAACAGCTCGAAGGTCAGCATATGCCCGGCGCGGTCGGAATTCAGCAGGTCGCGCGCGAAGGCGAGCAAGCGCCGCCGGTCCTCGGCCTGCCAGAATTCATTGACCGAATAGTATTTCTCCAGCCAGGCGCCGATCTCCGGATCGGCGAAGGTGGCGCTGTCCGGCGTCACGCAGATCTGACCGCCGCAGAGCTCGCGCGCGAGATGCATCATCGCCGGGAGCTGGTTGATCGCATAATAGCGCCCGGTATAGAGCAGCGACTGGTTGGGCATCAGCAGGCCGCCGGGGCTCTTCTCCGCCGTGGCGATGGCCGCGGTCAGATGGGCGTTGATGGTCTCGCGGTATTGCATCAGCAGCGCCAGCTTCTCGCGCACCGCCTGCTGCACGTCGAGCCCGGTCTGCTTGGCGTTGAAGGCCGCAGCACCCAGCATCAGGTCGGCGATGTAGAGGATCCGCAGCACATAGGGAAAAGCGCTGTAGCGGTGCAGCGTCCCGCGGATATAGGCGGCGGCGCGGGTGTGCCGATAGAACAGCACGTTCTCCCAGGGCACCAGCACGTCGTCGAACACCAGCAGGGTGTCGACCTCGTCGCAGCGGTTGGAGAGCGGATAGTCGGCGGCCGGCGCGCGGCCGGCGAAGCCGGTGCGGCAGATGTGCTTCAGCCCGGGCGCGCCCATGTCGCAGATGAAGCCCAGCGCATAATCCGACAGCTTCTCGTCGCCCCAATTGGCGATGGTCGGCTTCACGAAAGCCTGGTTGGCGTAAGCCGCCGCGGTCTCGTATTTGGCACCGCGAACGACGATGCCCTGGTCGGTCTCCTTCACCAGGTGCAACAGCATGTCCGGATCCTGGTCCTGCGGCCGTTTCGACCGGTCGCCTTTGGGATCGGTGTTGGCCGAGACGTGGAACACGTCGCTCTGGAGCACCTTGTCGATGTGGTCGGTGATGTTCTTGGAGAATTGCGGATCGACCTCGTTCAGCACGTCGCGGCCGTCGTAGAGCGACCACATCTCGCCCACGGTCTCGTCGCCGACCCGGACCGCGTAGCCGTTGATCTCCTTCATCACCAGGTCGATGGCGCGGCGCTTCTGCTGCCAGTCTTCCTGGGTGTGCGGCAGCTTGTAGCCGATGCAGTTTTCCTGGTTGCCCTCGGCATAGGCCATGACGGGCTTGAATTTTTCCTCATGGGCCATGTCGTAGATCCGGGCCCGGATATCGACGATCGGCTTGAACGCGGGATGGGTGGTGACGTCATGCACCCGCTCGCCGTTCATCCAGACCTGGCGCCCGTCCCTCAGGCTGTCGCGGTACTGTGCACCGGTTCTCAGCATGGCGTGCTCCCTGCTATCGCCGATCCAGATTGACATTCATCATGCCAGAGGCAAATTCTTTTTATCCTGCCGTCGGGATCGGATTTACCTATGACCTTCACCCTCAAGCAGATTCGCTATTTCGTCGCGGTGGCCGAGACCGGCAGCATCACCGAGGCGGGAAGGCGGCTGCACATCTCCCAGCCCTCGGTCTCGGCCGCGATCGCCGAGCTGGAGGACCGGTTCAAGGTCGATCTGTTCATCCGGCATCACGCCCAGGGATTGAGTCTCACCCCCGCCGGCGCGCGGCTGTTCAAGGATGCGCGCAGCCTGCTGGACCATGCCGAAGAATTGCGCCAGGGCGCGGTCGGGCTCGGCCAGTCGCTGGAAGGCGAGCTCCATGTCGGCTGCTTCCAGACCTTCGCGCCGATCGTCATGCCGCGCGTCATCCGCGCCTTCGCCGCCGCGCATCCCGCCATCGTTATCACGCTGCATGAGCATCACGTGCAGGGCGTGGTCGATGGTTTGGCGGCGGGGCAGTTCGAGCTCGCCCTCACCTACGATCTCAACCTGACCGAGGATCTCGCCTTCGAGCCACTGGTGGCGATGCCGCTCCATGCGGTGCTCGCCCGCAACCATCGCCTGGCGCGCGAAAAGGAGCTGAGCCTGGAGCAGCTCACCCACTATCCGATGGTGCTGCTCAACCTGCCGCAGAGCCGCGACTATTTCCTCTCGCTGTTCTCCTCGCGCGGGCTGCGGCCACGCATCGCCCAGGAGACGCCGAGCTTCGAGACCCTGCGCGGCCTGGTCGCCTCGGGCGACGGCTTTGCCGTGATGCATTCGCGGCCGGCGAGCCAGCAGACGCTGGACGGACGGCCCGTCGTCTATCGCCCGGTGAAGGACAAGATCCGTCCGCAATCGCTGGGGCTGCTTCGGCTCATGCGCATCCGTCCCACCCGCCGTTCGGAAGCCTTCGCCGCGGTGGCTCGGGCTGAGCTCCGACAAAATCC
Source organism: Dongia sedimenti (assembly GCA_030715195.1). GTDB lineage: Bacteria > Pseudomonadota > Alphaproteobacteria > Dongiales > Dongiaceae > Dongia > Dongia sedimenti. The sequence continues at coordinate 609,096 of JAUYVI010000006.1, read as the reverse complement.
GGCGTGAGTCGTTGACCGATCGGTCCACGCCGGCGACATCCAGCGCAGGTCTTGCGGTTTCAAAATTATATATAATTATCAATGTATTGCGGGCGACCCGACAGCTTTCTGTCCGGGGCGAGTCTTTACACTCTCTTAACGAAACGGCATAATTTCAGTCGCAAGGCGACCGTGGGTCGCAAAGTCGAGGCAGGGCCGAAGGGGAAGCGAGGCCGCCAGGACTAGGGGGCGTGCGCGACCAACCACAAGAAATGGCTCGAAGAAACCCGCCCATCATGGGGCGGGGGTACTGCTTCGGCATGGGTTACAGGGAAGGGGACTAATATGTCGGCTGATCAACACAATGAGGACGTCAAAGTCCTCCACAGTATGGGCTATGCCCAGGAACTCTCCCGCCGCATGGGCGTGTTCCAGAACTTCGCGATTTCATTCTCGATCATCTGCATCCTGGCCGGCGGCATCGGCGCCTACACCGTGGCACTCGGTGCCGCGGGCGGTGGCTCGATCGGCATCGGCTGGATCGTCGGCGCGGTCTTCGCGCTGATCGTGGCCGCGGCGATGGGGCAAATCGCTTCCGCCTATCCGACCGCGGGCGGCATCTATCACTGGGCCTCGATCCTCGGCGGCAAGGGCTGGGGCTGGGCGGCGGCCTGGATCAACCTGATCGGCCTGCTGTTCGTCGTTTCGTCGGTCAATTACGGCGTCTATCTGCTGTTGAGGGACCTCGTTCTGGTGCCGATCGTCGGGATCCCGGCCGAGACCTTCACCGGCACGCACCTGACGATCGCCGTCGCCGTCATCACCGCCACGCAAGCGGTGCTGAACTATGTCGGCATCAAGGCGACCACGATCCTCACCGACTTCGCCGGCTACTTGATCTTCGCGATCTCGATCATCATCATCGTCGGCCTGATCTGGGGCTCGCCGGTGCCGCTCGATTTCTCGCGGCTGGTGACCTTCACCAACTTCACCGGCGATCCGGGCGCCGGAACCTGGCCGGTGACGGGCAGCCTGTTCTTCGCCTTCGTCCTCGGCCTGCTCCACGTCTGCTACACCATCACGGGCTTCGATGCCTCGGGCCACACCTCCGAGGAAACCCGCGATGCGCAGCGTTCGGTGCCGAAGGGCATGATCACCTCGGTGTTCTGGTCGGGCCTGTTCGGCTGGATCCTGGTCGTGGCGATCCTGCTCGCCATGCCCAGCGTCGAAGAGGGCGCCGCGAAGGGTTGGGGGGTGTTCGGCTACACCCTGGAATCGAGCCTGATGCCCACCCCGATCAAGTGGGTCATCTCGATCGGCATCGTCCTCTCCAACTACCTTTGCGCTCTTGCGGGAATGACCTCGCTCTCGCGGATGATCTACGCCTTCTCGCGCGACGGCGGCATTCCGGGCGCCTCGAAGTTCCTGCGCAAGGTCAGCCCCACCTACCGCACGCCAGGCAACGCGATCATCGTCGGCGCGGTGCTTTGCTTCATCCTCGGCTGGGTCTGCGGCCAGGACGCCAATGCCTACATCATCTTGGCGTCCGGCTGTGCGGTCTTCCTCTATGTGTCCTACATCATGCCGATCGGCGCGGGCATCCTCGCCGAAGGCAAGACCTGGACCAAGAAAGGACCGTTCAATCTGGGTGGCGCTTCCAAGCTGGTCGGAGTCCTGGCGGTGCTCGGCGGCGCGGTGCTCGCGTTCGTCGGCTTCCAGCCGCCCTACCAGCTGGTCGGCGAGTTCCTGGCCGGCGCGATCGTCTTGCTGATCGTCGTCTGGTTCGCCTTCGAGCGGAATCGCTTCGCCGGTCCGCCGCTGACGCCGGAAGCGGTCGCCAAGCGCCAGGCGGAAATCGCCCGGGAAGAAGCCGCTCTGGGCGGCGCCGGCTGAGCCAAAGAAGTCGGACTATCGATTGGGGGAGGCGGGCAACCGCCTCCCCTTTTTCTGTGCGGGAATCTGTGGCGGGCGCCTTCGGCTCTGGCTAAGGTAGCGCCCTTCCTTCAAGAAGCTTTCAAAAACGCAGCGGGGGCTGTCGATGCCGTTGAAACCGGAACAAGTGAAGAGCGTCGCGGACGCGAAGAAGATCGTCGAGGAGCGCGGCCTGACCCATGTCAAGGTCGGCGTGTTCGACGGCGACGCGATCCTGCGCGGCAAGTACATGTCGAAGGCGAAGTTCTTCTCCGCGCTCGATAACGGCTTCGGCTTCTGCGACGTGGTGCTCGGCTGGGACAGCCATGACCAGTTGTTCGACAACGTGAAATACACCGGCTGGCACACCGCATACCCCGATGCGCCGGTCCGGGTCGTCCCCTCGACCTGCCGCGACCTGCCGATGGAAGAGGGCGGCATGCTGCTGTTCCTCGCCGAGTTCGCCGACAAGGCCGAGGCGGTCTGCCCGCGCGGCACGCTGCGCCGGGTGCTCGACCGCGCGGCGAAGATGGGCTTCGACGTCTACAGCGCGCTGGAGTTCGAGTTCTTCATGTTTGACGAGACGCCGGAAAGCATCCGGCAGAAGAACTACAAGGACTTGACCCCGATGACGCCGGGCTGGTTCGGCTATTCGGCGATCCGCAACACCGTCTGGGCCGAGCTCTATCACGAGATCCTGGACACCTGCGAGAAGATGCGGATGCCCATCGAGGGCCTGCACACCGAGACCGGCCCGGGCGTGCTCGAGGCCGCGATCACCTTCGACAAGGCGCTGGAATCCGCCGACCGCGGCGCGCTGTTCAAGACCATCATGAAGGTGATCGCCCAGCGCCGCGGCATGATGGCGACCTTCATGGCGAAATGGTCGAACAATTATCCGGGCCAGTCCGGCCACATCCACATCTCGCTCAAAGGCAAGGACGGCAAGTCGGTCTTCCATGATGCCAAGAAGCCGCACAACATTTCAGACAAGATGCGCTGGTTCATCGGCGGGCAGCAGCAGCTGATGCCCGAGGTGCTGGCCATGATCGCCAGCACGGTGAATTCCTATTCGCGCCTGATCCCCGGCTTCTGGGCGCCGACCGATGCCACCTGGGGTGTCGAGAACCGCACCTGCGCGCTCCGCGTGATCCCGGGTTCGGAGAAGTCGCAGCGGGTCGAGTACCGGATCGCCGCCGCCGACTGCAATCCCTACATCGCGCTCGCCGCCTCGATCGGTTCCGGCCTCTACGGCATCGAGCACAAGATCGAGCCGACCAAGCCGATCGTCGGCAATTCCTATGAGATGAAGCACCCGGCGAAGTTCGACCTGCCGCGCACGCTCTGGGAAGCGGCGCAGCGGCTGAAGAAGTCCACCGCGGCGCGCGAGCTGTTCGGCGACGAGTTCGTCGAGCACCACGCCGCCACCCGCGAATGGGAAGAACGCGAGTTCCGCAAGGCGATCACCGATTGGGAGCTGCAGCGGTATTTCGAGATCATCTGATGGCGACGTTTCACCGACGAACGTTCCAAACTCGCTCGTCATGCCAAGGCTTGGCCTTGGCATGACGAGCGAGTTTGGTTCGGCAGCACCATGCCTTCGGCAAGAAACTCGTGGACCCCAAGGCCAAGCCTTGGGGTGATGACCGAGTTGGTGTAGACGCTGGATTCTAACTATCGACCAACGAGGACGAGCCACCGCCATGCCCGCAACCCAGAAAACCATCACCCCGATCGACAACTCGGTCTATGTCGAACGGCCCTATGCGACGGCGCAGGAAATCGCCGCGACCCTGAAGACCGCCGCGGAAGCGCAGCGCGCCTGGAAGCAGGTGCCGGTCGCCGAGCGCGGCCGGCTGATCTCGAAGGCGGTCGATATCTTCCTGACCCACAAGGACGCGATCGCCGAGGAGATCACCCGGCAGATGGGCCGGCCGATCAGCCAGAGCCCGGGCGAGATGCGCGGCTTCGAGGAGCGCGCCCGCTATATGATCGGCATCGCACCGGAAGCGCTCGCCGATATCGAGGCCAAGGACAAGCCGGGCTTCACCCGCTTCATCCACCGCGAGCCGCTGGGCGTCGTCTTCATCGTCGCCCCCTGGAACTATCCCTATCTCACCTCGGTCAACGGCGTCGTGCCGGCGCTGATGGCCGGCAATGCGGTCGTGCTGAAGCATTCCGCCCAGACCCCGCTCTGCGCCGAGCGGTTCCAGGAGGCGTTCGATGTCGCCGGCCTGCCGAAGGGCATCTTCCAGCATCTCGTCCTCACCCATGAGGACACCGCAAAGGTGATCGCGGCGCCGGAAACTGCTTACGTCAACTTCACCGGCTCGGTGGCCGGCGGCCATGCCGTGCAGCAGGCGGCGCTCGGCAAGTTCATGGGCATGGGCCTGGAGCTCGGCGGCAAGGATCCCGCTTACGTGCGTGCCGATGCCAATCTCGCGCATGCGGTCGAGAACCTGGTCGATGGCGCGATGTTCAATTCCGGCCAGTGCTGTTGCGCCATCGAGCGCATCTATGTGCATGAGAGCCTCTACGACAAATTCGTCGAGGGTTTCGCCGACCTGACGCGCAAGTACAAGCTCGGCAATCCGCTCGACAAGGACACCAATCTCGGGCCGATGGTGCGCACCTCCGCCGCCGAGTTCGTGCGCGGCCAGATCGCCGATGCGGTGCGCGCCGGCGCCAAGGCGCTGATCGATGAGAAGGCGTTCGCTGCCAGCAAGCCGGGGACGCCCTATCTGGCGCCGCAGGTGCTGGTCAATGTCGACCACAAGATGTCGGTCATGTCGGAAGAGAGCTTCGGCCCGGTCATCGGCATCATGAAGGTGAAGTCGGATGACGAGGCGATCACGCTGATGAACGACAGCAAGTTCGGCCTGACCGCGGCGCTCTGGACCATGGACGAGGCGGCGGCGAAGAAGATCGGTCACGCCATCGACACCGGCACGGTCTACATGAACCGCTGCGACTACCTGGATCCGGCGCTGGCCTGGGTCGGCGTGAAGGACTCCGGCCGCGGCGCCACGCTTTCCCGGGTCGGCTACGAGATGCTGACCCGGCCGAAGAGCTTCCACCTGCGGACGCAGCTCTAGATCATGGCGGAGTTCGACCGCGCTGACGTCGTGATCATCGGCGGCGGCGTGGTCGGCTGCGCCATCTTCCGCCGCCTGGCACTCGCCGGGCTGAAGCCGCTGCTGCTCGAAGCCGGCGAAGACATCCTCTCCGGTGCCAGCAAGGGCAACAGCGCGATCCTGCACACCGGCTTCGACGCGCCACCCGGCTCGCTGGAAGTCGTCTGCATGCAGGCCGGCTATCGCGAGTACCAGGCGATCCGCAACCGCCTCAACCTGCCACTGGTCGAGACCGGGGCGCTGGTGGTCGCCTGGAACGAGGAGCAGCTCGCACGCCTGCCCGCGATCGTCGCCCAGGCGCATCAGAACGGCGTCGAGGACGTTACCCAGATCTCCGCCGAGGAATTGCGGCAGCGCGAGCCGCAATTGGCACCCCATGCCTTAGGGGCGGTGCGCGTGCCCGGCGAGCACATCATCGATCCCTGGTCTGCCCCGCTCGCTTATGCGCTGCAGGGCCTTGCCCATGGCGGGCGGATCCGGCGCGGCTGCACGGTCTCGGGCGGCAGCTTCGACGGCGCCTGGTCGCTGGTGACCGAGCGGGGCCGCATCACCGCGGGGCTGGTGATCAATGCCGCCGGAAATTTCGGCGACCGGGTCGAAGCGATCTGCCGCGAGAGTCCGTTCAAGATCACCCCGCGCAAGGGCCAGTTCGTCGTGTTCGACAAGCCAGCCGCCCAACTGGTGAAGTCGATCATCCTGCCGGTGCCGACCGAGCGCACCAAGGGCATCGTCATCTGCCGCACCGCCTTCGGCAATCTGCTGGTCGGCCCGACCGCCGAGGACCAGGAGACGCGCGACGTCGCCGAGGTGGACGAGCAGGCGCTCGCCATGCTGATCGCCAAGGGCCAGGAGATGCTGCCCGGCCTCGCCGAGATCGGCGTCAACGCGGTCTATGCTGGGTTGCGGCCGGCGACGCAGTTCAAGGATTACCAGATCTCGGCACAGCCGGAGCGGCGCTGGATCACGGTCGGCGGCATTCGCTCCACCGGGTTGACGGCGGCGCTCGGCATCGCCGGCCAGGTCGGCGATCTGGTGGCGCAGCATTTCCATCCGATGGAAGAGTCGGCGCCGACCTGGACGCCGGTCCCGAACCTCTGCGAGGAACGGCCGCGCCCCTATCAGATCGGCGGCGAGATCGTCTGCCATTGCGAATGGGTGACCCGGGGCGAGATCGAAGCGGCGCTGACCGGTCCATTGCCGGCCGGCGATGTGGGCGGCTTGAAGCGGCGCACCCGCGCCATGATGGGGCGCTGCCAGGGCTTCTATTGCAGCGCCCAGGTGGCGGCGATCGCCGAAGGCAGGATCACGCTGTGATCGAGCGCGACGTCATCATCCTCGGCGCCGGCCCGGCGGGACTTTCCGCCGCGGCGGAGCTCGCGCGGCTCAAGGTCGGCAAGATCGCGGTGCTGGATCGCGAGCAAGCGGCCGGCGGCATCCCACGGCATTGCGGCCATCTCGGCTACGGCTGGAACGAGTTCCGCAGGATCATGACCGGCCCCGCCTACGCGCGGCGTCTGGCGGAGACCGCAGGCGCCGCCGAGCTGAAGCTCGGCGTCACCGCCTTGCGCCTGGAACCCGGCGGCGTCGTGCAGACGACCGGCGCCGAGGGTCCGCAGGCCTGGCGCGGCCGTGCCGTGCTGCTGGCGCTGGGCGCCCGCGAGACGCCGCGCAGCGCGCGCCTGGTCTCCGGCGCGCGGCCCTGGGGCGTCATGAACACCGGCGCGCTGCAGCAATTCGTCTATCTGCACGGCAAGCGGCCGTTCGAGCGGCCGGTGATCATCGGCAGCGAGCTGGTCGCCTTCTCCACCCTGCTGACCTTGCGGCACGTGAAGGTGCGGCCGGCCGCGATGATCGAGGCCGGGCGGCGCATCACCGCTCAACGCCCGGGCGACTGGATTGCGCGCCTCGCCTTCGGTGTGCCGGTGCTGCTCGACACGCGCCTCATCCGCATCCTCGGCCATGAGCGCGTGGAAGGCGTGGAAGTCGATCGCGGCAACGGACCGGAACGGCTCGATTGCGACGGCGTGGTCTTCACCGGCCGCTTCCGCCCGGAGAATGCGCTACTGGCGGGGAGTCATCTTGCCGTCGATCCCGGCACCAGGGGACCGGCCATCGACCAGTTATGGCGCTGCTCCGATCCCGCCTACTTCGCCGCCGGCAATCTGCTGCGCGGCATCGAAACCGCAGGGCAATGCTGGCGCGAGGGCCAGGCGGCGGCCCGCATTATCGCCGCCACGCTGCTGGGGAAGCTGGCGCCGCCGGCCGCAAGCGTCCCGGTGCAGGCCGCGGGCGCGCTCGCCTATGTCTATCCACAACGCCTCACCGCCGAGGACCCGATCGACCCCGAGCTGCTGTTCTTCGCCCGCGCGCGCGCCGCCACCAAGGGCGCGATCGTGCTGCGCGGCGACGACACGGTGATTTGGTCGCGCCAGATCGATGCGCTGCCCGAGCGGCGCATCGCCTGGCCGGTTTCGCCGAAGGATCTGCAGGCCCATAAGTCCATCACCGTTTCCCTGGAGCCGCAAGCGTGACCAGCGTCATCGCCATCGACCAGGGCACCACCGGATCGGGCGTGCATGTGCTGGAAAGCGACGGCACATTCCGCTCCGGTGCCACCGTCGATCACCGGCAGTTCTACCCGCAACCCGGCTGGGTCGAGCATGATGCCGAGGAACTGGTCGGCAATGTGGCGCAGCTGATCGCCAGCGCGAAGAACGCCGCGGTGCGCGGCATCGGCATCGCCAACCAGGGCGAGACCGTGGTCGCCTGGGATGCGAAGACCAAGCGGCCGATCACTAACGCGATCGTCTGGCAGGATGCGCGCACCCATGCCGAGATCGAGAAACTGAAAGCGGCGGGACACGAGGAGACCACCCTCGCCCGCGCCGGCCTGCCGCTCGATCCCTATTTCTCGGCGGCCAAGCTGCGCTGGATTCTGGACCATGTCGAGGAGGCGAAGACGCTGCGGCGCGAAGGCCGGCTCCGCTTCGGCACCAGCGACGCCTTCTTCCTCGACCGGCTGGCCGGGGTGTTCGCGACCGACGTGACCACGGCCTCGCGCACCAGCCTGATGAATCTCGAGACCCTGCAATGGGATCCGCAATTGGCCGCGCTGTTCGGCGTGCCGATCGAATGCCTGCCGGAGATCCGATCCACGGCCGGCGATTTCGGTGCGATCGACGGCATCCCCGTCACCGCCAGCATGGTCGACCAGCAGGCGGCTTTGTTCGGCCATGGCTGCCGCAAGCCGGGAGACGCCAAGATCACCTTCGGCACCGGCGCCTTCGCGCTCGCAATTGCCGGCGACAAGCCGCTCAAGGATCCGAAGAGCGGCTTGCTGCCGACCATCGCCTGGAAACTCGGCGATGCACCCGTCACCTATGCGATCGACGGCGGCGTCTACAACGCCGCTTCGGCGGTGAACTGGGCCCGCGAGCTCGGCCTGTTCCAGGACTTCGCCGAGATCGATGCCTTCGACGGCACCGCGATCGAGCGCGGCCTGGTGTTCGTGCCGGCGCTCTCGGGCTTGGGCTGTCCCTATTGGGACCGTAGCGCCGCCGGTCTCTGGCTCGGCATGGGATTGGAAACGGCCAAGCGCGATCTGGTGCAATCGGTGCTGGAAGGCGTGGCGCTGCGCGCCGCGCAGGTCATCGAAGCGGTGAACACGCTGCAGCCGATCTCGCCCAGGCTCTCGATCGACGGCGGTCTCGCCAACAACCGCTACTTCCGGAGCTTCCTGGCGCAGGCCCTCGGCCGCACCCTCACTGTCCCCGTCAGCATGGAACTGACCGGACTGGGCTGCGCCCTCTTTGCTCTGATCGGCGCCGGCCTGGCGACCATCGACACCCTGCCCCCGGAAGCGGCGCCCCAGGCCAGCATCGACCCCGGCACCCCGCTCGATCCCGGCCTGCGCACCAACTTCTCCGACGCCGTCGAACGCTGCCGGGGGTGGCGGTAATCAGTAGAAGATCTCGCTGTGTCGCGTCACCGAGAGTCCGCTTGCGGTTCGATTGAGTGTGTAGAGAATCGTGTGCCCACAGAGATCGCCGCAATCGTATTCGACGGTGCCCGAAGCCCGGTCGGAGTTGACGCTGAATGTCAGCAGGAGGCGGGGTATGCCCGTGCAATCGGTTCGAACCTGGCTCTGGTCGTTGCTCAACTCCCGCAATGCTTCTGCAAGACGCGCGGACCGAACGGGCTGGCAACTATGCAAGTCTTCGGAGACCCAGAGATCAGAACCCCGATCCGTCGAGAGAAAATCTCTGATCATCAGAAAGGCGTATCGGTCCGCCGGCGCGAGAACATCCCTGTATCCCGCTTCCGGCCCCGGCGATTGATCCTTGGAACATGCCGCAGCGCCCCAAGCCAACAGCATCGCTCCGGCGAGCCGAATGCCGATTCTCAGTATTTTCCGCAAGCCGCACCTCTCTTGCCGACCTTAACGAAGATCGACCAAGAAAGTGGTCAAATCAGGGCGCACAGCGCTGGTTTTCGGCGCTTTCCCGGCTAGAATGCGCCCACTTTTCCAACCCCCGACTAACCGTTAGGACCTGCCATCATGACGACCGACGCCGCCGCCCTCAAAGGCAACTGGAACTACCCCACCTCCCTGAAGTTCGGCGTGGGCCGGATCAAGGAGCTGCCGGATCATTGCAAGGCCTTGGGGCTGAAGCGGCCGCTGCTGATCACCGATCCGGGACTGGCCGGCTTGCCGATGATCAAGGAGGCGATCGCGCGCAACGAGGCGGCGGGGATTCCAACCGGGCTCTATTCCGAGGTGCAGGGCAACCCGGTCGGCAAGAACGTCGATGACGGGGTGAAGGTCTACAAGGCCGGCAACCACGACGGCGTCATCGCCTTCGGCGGCGGCTCGGCGCTGGATGCCGCAAAAGCAGTCGCGCTGATGGTCGGCCAGACCCGGCCGATCTGGGACTTCGAGGATATCGGCGACTGGTGGACCCGGGTCAACGCCGCCGGCATCGCGCCGATCATCGCCGTGCCGACCACGTCGGGCACCGGATCGGAAGTGGGCCGCGCCTCGGTCATCACCGACGAGAGCAATCACACCAAGAAGATCATCTTCCATCCGAAGATGCTGCCCGCGATCGTGATCGACGATCCGGAGCTGACCGTGGGCCTGCCCCCGCACATCACCGCGGCGACCGGGATGGATGCGCTGTCGCATTGCCTGGAAGCCTATTGCGCGCCGGGCTTCCATCCGCTGGCGGACGGCATCGCGCTCGAGGGCATGCGGCTGGTCGCCGAGAACCTGCCGGCGGCGGTCAAGGACGGCAAGAACCTGGTCGCCCGCGCCAACATGATGGCGGCGGCGAGCATGGGTGCCACCGCCTTCCAGAAGGGCCTCGGCGGCATGCATGCGATCAGCCATCCGCTGGGCGCGCTCTACAACACGCATCATGGCCTCACCAATGCAGTTGTGATGCCCTATGTGCTGGACTTCAACCGCAAGGCCATCGACGAGCGGATGACCCGTCTCGCCCGCTTCCTCGGCCTGCCTACCCCCGGCTTCAAGGGCGTGATGGAATGGGTGCTGCAGCTCCGCAAGGAGATCAGCATCCCGCACACGCTGCGCGAGATCGGCGTCGATGACAAGCGGGTGGACGAGGTCGCGAAGGCGGCTGAAGCCGACCCCTCGGCCGGCGGCAATCCGATCAAGGTCGGCGCCAACGAGCTCGGCAAGATCTTCGTCGCCGGATTGAACGGGACCTTGGCGGCCTGACGGGACTTCACGCCCACTAGGAAACGGGATTGCCGATCTCGCGCAGCAGCTTGCGCAAGATCGTGGCCCGGAAAGCCTCGATGTTGGGCGCCGGCTCGATGAAGGCGTCGCGACCGCCGATCACCTGGGTCTGATAATAGACCGGCAAGAGCAGCGAGCCCTTGGCGATTGGCAAGCCGTTGATGGTGATCCCCTGCGCCACGGCCCGATCACGCGCGGCGGCGGGGGTTCCGGTGACGTTGTCCGGCCCGTCGCCGGAGATGTCGATCACGCGCCGCGTGGCCGTGAACGGAACCTTCATGAGCAGCGCGGCCGCGTAGTCGATGGCGATGCCGATGGCCGTTCCGCCCACTTGCCAGGTGCGCTCGGCGCCGGCGATCTCGGCTGCGGTGGCCTCGAGGTCCGCGCCGCTTTCCAGAATGCGCCAGGGCACCGACACACCCTGCGAATCGGCGCCGGACCACAGCATCAAGGTCAGCGCAATGCGGCGCTCCCTTCCGGCATGGATCGCGCCGTAGAGCGACGGGTGGCGGAGCGCCGCGGCGATGCCCTCCATCTGAATCCGGAACTCCGCCGGGACGACGCTGCTCGAGCAGTCGACCGCCAGCACCAAGGCAAGATCTACGGAATCACCCGGCGAGGCCATGGCCGATCATAGCACGGCCGGGATGACGACCCGATCGCGGCGGAAGGGTGGTTCTACCGGCAGGTCTTCCCCGGCCGCCTGATCCCCATCGATCAGCCGGGCGGTCCGATGGCCGTCATAAACCGCATGGGCGATCAGGCCCGGCGCCTTGCAGTCCCCGATGCGTTGGATGCTGGCGATCCCCGCCGCCGCATTGGCCGCCGGATCGGATTGCAGATCGAGCCACAGCGCGTCGTTCGGCTCGCGTGAGGTGACCGGCACGAAGGCGCCGCAGGGTAGATCCCGTTCTTGGCCGCTGAAGACGCAGGCGAGCGTGGCGTTGCCGTCGCGCACGGCATCGACCGCATGGCTTACCACGATCGCGACACCGCGCTGGATGAGCCTAGCCTGGGCGCGAGCCTGCTCCATGGTGAAGCGGCTCCAGAAGCCCACCACGCCGGCGGTCGTCACGTAGGTGACGGCATGGCCTTCCAGCGCCAGCAGCTCGGCCAGCACCGAGGCCATCAGATAGTGATCGTCGTCAAAGACGATGACCGGTCGGGTCTTGTCGACGGGGCGCTTGCCCGCCATCAGATCGTCGGGCGTGAGTGTCGCGGATGAGTCGAGATCCGGATTGCCCGCCGGAAAGGTGTGACCGGTCGCGTCGGCGCGCCAATGGCTGCCGGTCGCGAGCAGGACGTGCCGAGGGCCGAGCTCGCGGATGTCGGCGGCGGAGAGCCGGCTCTCGCGGAAGATTTCGACGCCGGCGAATTTCGAGAGCTGGTATTGCCGGTAGTCGCGCACCCGCGCCCATTCACCGAGGCCCGGCAGCTTGCTTTCGAGCGTGACGCGGCCGCCGAGTTCGCGCCGGGCTTCGGCCAGGGTGACCTGATGGCCGCGCTGAGCGAGGGTCAAAGCGGCTTCGAGCCCGGCGGGCCCGGCGCCAACGACGAGCACGCGGTCCGGCAGCTTGGCGCGCGCGATCCGGTCGGGATGCCAGTCGCGGCGCCATTCCTCGCCCATGGTGGGATTCTGGGTGCAGCGCAGCGGCACGCCCTGAATATCGCTGGCATAGCAGATGTTGCAGCCGATGCATTCCCGGATATCGTCGGGCCGGCCCTCGGCGATCTTCTGCGGCAGAAAGGGATCGGCGATGGAAGGCCGCGCCGCGCCGATCAGATCGACGATGCCGCGCTTGACCTGCGCCAGCATGGTCTCCGGCGACGTGAACCGGCCGACGCTGACGATGGGCTTGTTGACCAGCCCGCGCACATGGGCGATCAGCGGCTCCAGCGAGGCTTCCTTGATGAAGCGCGAGACGCCCATCTCCTGGGAATAATCGGTGATCGTCAGATCGAAGAGATCCGGTCCGTCCTTCAGCAACTCGAAAATCGCGCGGCGTTCGCCGTCGGGATCCGCGCCCGGCGACGATTCGGCATCGACCTCGATGCGGATCGCGACGGCGCAACGGTCGCCGACCGCCTCTTTCGTTTCCTCGATCAGCTCGCGGATGATGCGCACCCGGTTCTCGATCGAGCCGCTATAGCCCGGGATGCTGCGATTGATGCGGCCGTCCAGGAATTGCGACAGCAGGTAGGTGTGGCTGGCATAGACATAGACCAGATCGGCATCGGCCTGCTTCGCGCGCAACGCCGCCGCGCGATGGGCGCGGCGATAGTCGCGGATGTCGGCGAGGTCCATGCGCCGGGCCTGCAGCGGTGCCTTGTCGGCCGGCAGGCTGTTGGGCCCGATCGGGGTCTGGCGCGAGAGCAGGTTGGCCGAGCGCAGGCCGCCATGCCAGAGCTCGACGCCGCAGAGACTGCCGTGGCGATGCACGCCCTCGGCCAGAACGCCGAGATTGGCGACGTCGCCCTGGTCCCAGAGTGAAGCGAAGGGCGACGGGTGATCGTCCGAGGTCGGGTGGATCGAGCAATACTCGGTGCAGACCGTGCCCCAGCCGCCCTCGGCCTTGACCGCGCGCATGGCGGCGAGGGTCTGCGGCATGGTGTAGCCCATGCCGGTGCAGTGCGGCACCTGATAGAAGCGGTTGGGCGCGGTGACCGGCCCGAGCTTCAGCGGCGCGAAGAGCGGATCGAAACGCGGGTCGCGGGGCATGGTTCTTCCCTGTCGGTTCAGTGTTCTTGGCCCAAGGGTGCTTGACGCCCCGGGTGCTGCTGGTCTTGTATCGCGGAAACACGATTTCGGGGGAGGATTCCATGCAGTTTTCGCGCCGTCACCTGCTCACCGGCACCGGTCTGTTGTTGGGCATGCTCGGTCTCGGCACGCCGGCTTTCGCCGACGACGCCTTCGTCGCGGTCACCGCCATCGTCGAGCATCCGGCCCTCGATGCAGCCCGCGACGGGGTGCGGGACGAACTCAAGGCCGCCGGCTATGAGGAGGGCAAGAACCTCAAGTTCACCTATGAGAGCGCCCAGGGCAACCCGGGCACGGCGGTGCAGATCGCGCAGAAACTGGTCGGTGAGAACCCGACCGTGATCGTGCCGATCTCGACGCCGTCGGCGCAGGCCGTCATTTCCGCGACCTCCGATATCCCGGTCGTCTTCACGGCGGTAACCGACCCGCTCGGGGCGAAGCTGGTGGCCAACCTGGAGAAGCCGGGCGGCAACGTGACCGGCATGAGCGACCTGTCGCCGATCGCCAAGCATCTCGACCTGATCCACCAGATCGTCCCGGGCGCCAAGAAGATCGGCGTGCCGTTCAACCCCGGCGAGGCGAATGCCGTGACGCTGGTGAGCCTGCTGAAGGAGAAGGCGGCGCCCATGGGCATGGAGATCGTCGAGGCGCCCGCGCCGAAATCCTCCGACGTGCAGGCGGCGGCCCAGAGCCTAGTCGGCAAGGTCGATGTGATCTATGTGCCGACCGACAACACGATCGTGTCGGCCCTGGAAGCCGTGATCGGCGTCGGCATCGACAACAAGCTCCCGGTCTTTGCCGGCGACACCGATTCGGTGAAGCGCGGCGCCATCGCGGCGGTCGGTTTCGACTACTATGACGTGGGCCGCCAGACCGGCAAGATCGTCGCCCGCATCCTGAAGGGCGAGAAGCCCGGCGACATCGCGGTGCAGGGCGTCGAGATCACCCAGCTGTTCGTCAACCCGGGCGCGGCGCAGAAGATGGGCATCACCATCCCCGAATCCTTGATCGCCGGCGCCAAGGAAGTCGTGAAGTAGCGCCCGACCGGGCCGGCGCGAAGCCGTAGCGGCGTGCCGGCCGTGGAGTCCTCATGAGCCTCGTTGCCTTTCTGGGCGCGATCGAGATCGGACTCGTGTTCGGCCTCGTCGCCCTGGGCGTGTTCCTCTCGTTCCGGGTGCTGAACTTTCCCGACCTGACGGTCGATGGCAGCTTCCCGCTGGGTGCGGCGGTTGCGGCCACCCTGATCGTCCATGGCGTCGATCCCTATGCCGCCACGGCGGTCGCCATCGCCGCCGGTGCGCTCGCCGGACTGCTGACCGCGTTCCTCAACCTGCGTTTCGGCATCCTGCATCTGCTGGCCAGCATTCTCACCATGATCGCGCTCTATTCGATCAACCTGCGGATCATGGGCCGGCCCAACGTCGCGCTGATCGGCAGCGACACGGTGCTGTCGCCGTTCCAAGGCCTCGGCCTGCCCAACCTCACTCTGAAGCCACTGTTCGCCGGTGTGGTGCTGCTGGTCGTCGGCTTGCTGCTGACCCGCTTCCTGCTCTCGGCCACTGGGCTGGCGATGCGGGCGACCGGCAGCAATCCGCGGATGGCCCGCGCCCAGGGCGTCGACACCCAGGCCGCGACCTATGTCGGCATGGCGATCAGCAACGCGCTGGTGGCGTTGGCCGGAGCCCTGTTCGCGCAGATGAACGGTTTCGCCGACGTGACCATCGGCACCGGTACGATCGTGGTCGGGCTCGCCGCCGTGATCCTCGGAGAAGCCATCTTCCGCGCGCGTGCGCTCACCGTCTGGATCCTCGGCTGCATCGCCGGATCGGTGATCTACCGGCTGGCCGTGGCGCTGGCACTCAACGCTTCGTTCCTCGGCCTCAATGCCTCCGACCTCAATCTGGTGACGGCGGTTCTGGTCGCGGTCGCGCTGATCCTGCCCGGTGCGCGCAATCCCCTGCGCGCCATGATCGCCGGAAGGAAACGGCCGTGATCGAGGTCGCGAACGTCGCCGTGACTTTCAATCGCGGCACGCCCATGGAAACGCCGGCCTTGCGCGGTCTCGACCTCGCCATTCCGGAAGGCCAGTTCGTGACCGTGATCGGCTCCAACGGCGCCGGCAAGTCGACGCTGCTCAACGTGCTGACCGGCGACGCCGCGGTGACGCAAGGCCGCGTCCTCATCGACGGCCAGGATGTGACGGGCTGGCCGGCACCACGCCGCGCCGCCTTGGTCGCCCGCGTGTTCCAGGACCCGCTCGCCGGCAGCTGCGCCGATCTCAGCATCGAGGAGAACCTGGCGCTGGCGGCCACGCGGGGCACGCGCCGCGGCTTCGCCCTGGCGGTCGACCGCGGGCGGCGCGCGGCCTTCCGCGACCACTTGCGCCGGCTCGGACTCGGCCTCGAGAACCGGCTCGGCGACCGCATGGGCCTGCTGTCCGGCGGCCAGCGGCAGGCGGTGAGCCTGCTGATGGCCACCCTGCAACCGATGAAGATCCTGCTGCTCGACGAGCACACCGCGGCCCTCGATCCGAAGACCGCGGAGTTCGTGCTCGACCTCACACGTCGGATCGTCGAGGACCAGGGGCTGACCGCGCTGATGGTGACCCACTCGATGCGCCAGGCGCTCGACTACGGCGCGCGCACGCTGATGCTGCATGAAGGGCGTGTCGTCCTCGACGTGGCCGGCGATACGCGCAACGGCCTCGATGTCCCCGATCTGCTCGCCCTCTTCGCCCGCCAGCGCGGCGAGACCCTGGCCGATGACAGCCTGCTCCTGGGCTGACGTCTGACTACCGATCAGCGTCAGACATCAGGCGGATTCCTCATTCAAACTGAGCAGTGACGCATTGCCGCCTGAAGCCGTCGTGTCCACCGAGAGCGTGCGTTCGGTCGCGAAACGGTGCAGATAGCGCGGGCCGCCGGCCTTGGGGCCGGTGCCGGAGAGGCCTTCGCCGCCGAACGGCTGCACGCCGACCACCGCGCCGATCATGTTGCGGTTGACATAGGCGTTGCCGACCCGGAGGCGGTTGACGATGTACTCGGCCTTGCTGTCGATGCGGCTGTGGATGCCCAGCGTCAGGCCGTAGCCGGTTTTGTTGATCGCCTCGATCACTTCATCCAGGCGGTCGCCGGCGAAGGCGACCACATGCAGGATCGGGCCGAACACTTCGCGCTCGAGCCGCGCCAGGGAGTCGATCTTGTAGGCGCGCGGGGCGAAGAAATAGCCGAGCTGGCAGTCGGCGCTGAGTTTCGTTTCGTGGATCAGCTGGCCCTCGCGCGCCATGCGGGCGGCGTGCCGCTCCAGCATCTCCTTCGCGTCCTTGTCGATCACCGGGCCGACATCGGTCGAGAGCAAGGCGGGATCGCCGACCTTCAATTCCGCCATGGCGCCGGCCAGCATCTCGGTCAGCTTCGGCGCGATGTCCTGTTGAACGAACAGGACACGCAGGGCCGAGCAGCGCTGGCCGGCGCTCTGGAAGCCGGAGACGACGGTGTCGCGCACCACCTGCTCGGGCAGCGCCGAGGAATCGACGATGAGGGCGTTCTGCCCGCCGGTCTCGGCGATCAGCGGCACGATCGGACCGTCCTTGGCGGCGAGCACGCGGTTGATGGCCCGTGCGGTCTCGGTCGAGCCGGTGAAGGCGACGCCGGCGATGCGCGGATCGGCGACCAGGGGTGCGCCGACCGCGGCGCCGTCGCCGGGCAGGAGATGCAGCACGTCGCCGGGCACGCCGGCGCGGTGCAGGATCGCGACGGCCAGCCCGGCGATGAGCGGTGTCTGCTCGGCGGGCTTGGCGATGACGCAATTGCCGGCGGCGAGGGCCGCCGTCACCTGGCCCATGAAGATCGCCAGCGGGAAATTCCAGGGGCTGATGCAGGCGAAGACGCCACGGCCGTGGAGTGCCAGTTGGTTGCGTTCGCCGGTCGGCCCCGGCATTAACATGGGTTTGCCGAAATCCTCGCGGCAGCGCGCGGCGTAGTAGCGGCAGAAATCGACCGCCTCGCGCAGCTCGGCCAGCGCATCCATCAGCGTCTTGCCGGCCTCGCGGATGCAGAGCGCCATCACCGCGCCGCGCTCGGCCTCCAGCAGGTCGGCGGCGCGTTCGAGACAGGCGGCACGCTCCTGGGCGGGCGTTGCGGCCCAATCGGGGAAGGCGCGAACGGCGCGGGCGATCGCGGTGTCGACGTCCTTTGCCGTCGCATTGACCACCCGGCCGACGGTCTGGCGGAGGTCGGCGGGATTGCGCAGGGCCTCGCCTTCCCCGCCGGTCGGATGGCCGCCGATGATCGGCGCGGTCTTCCAATTGCGCTCGGCGGCGGATTCGATCTCGGCTTTGAGCGGCACCAGGGCGTCGAGATCGGTGAGATCAATGCCCTGGGAATTACGGCGCTCCAATCCATAGATATCGGAAGGCAGCGGGATGCCCGGGTGCGGCTTTTGCGGCAGCTTGCGCACCTTGGCGATGGGATCGGCGACGATCTCGTCCAGCGGCGCCTTCTCATCGACGATGCGGTTCACGAAGGAGGTATTGGCGCCGTTCTCCAGCAGGCGTCGCACCAGATAGGCGAGCAGGTCCTCGTGGCTGCCGACCGGCGCATAGATGCGCGCGGCGATGCCCATCGTCTCGGCGGGCACGACCTGCTCGTAGAGCGGCTCGCCCATGCCGTGCAGGCGCTGGAACTCCAGCTTCTCGCGCGCCGCCGCCTCGCCGCCCGCCATCTCGATCACCGCCGAGAGGCTGTGCGCGTTGTGGGTGGCGAATTGCGGGAAGAAGGCTTGCTCGTCGGCCAGCAGTTTCTTCGCGCAGGCGATGTAGGAGACGTCGGTGGTCGCCTTGCGGGTGAAGACCGGATAGCCGGCAAGGCCGCGCTCCTGGGAGTTCTTGATCTCGCTGTCCCAATAGGCGCCCTTGACCAGCCGCACCATGAGGCGGCGCTTGTGGCGCCGCGCCATGTCGCCCAGCCAGTCGATCAGCGCCGAGCAGCGCTTCTGATAGCCTTGAATCGCGAGGCCGAGGCCGTTCCAGCCGGCGAGGCTCGGATCGGCGGAGACCGCTTCGATCACGTCCAGGGAAAGGTCGAGGCGGTCGGCCTCCTCGGCATCGATGGTGAAGCCGATGTCGAAGCGCTTGGCCGCCTGCGCCAAGGTGACGATGCGCGGCACCAGCTCGCCCATCACGCGCTGACGATGCGCGAACTCATAGCGCGGATGCAAGGCCGAGAGCTTGATCGAGATGCCGGGGCCCTTGACCGGTCCCTTGCCGGCGGAAGCCTTGCCGATCGCGGCAATGGCCTTGTCGTAGGACTCGAAATAGCGCCGGGCGTCGGCGGCGGTGCGCGCCGCCTCGCCCAGCATGTCGTAGGAATAGCGATAGCCGCGGGCTTCGGTCGCCTCGGCCCGCTCCAGTGCCTCGTCGATGGTGCGGCCCATGACGAACTGGCGCCCGAGGATCTTCATCGCCTGGGTGACCGCCTGGCGGATCACCGGCTCGCCGCTGCGGGTGACCAGGCGCTTCAGGATGCCGCCGAGGTCGGTGCCGCCTTCGTCGAGCTTCAGGATGCGGCCGGTCAGCATCAGGGCCCAGGTCGAGGCGTTGACGAAAAGCGAATCCGATTCGCCGAGATGCTGCTTGAAGTCGGCCTCGCGCAGCTTGTCGCGGATCAGCTGGTTGGCGGTCTCCGCATCGGGAATGCGCAGCAAGGCCTCGGCCAGGCACATCAGCACCACGCCCTCGCGGCTGGAAAGCTCATAGGCATGCATGAAGGCGTCGATGCCGCCAGCGCCGACCCGGTTGGCGCGGACCGAATCCACCAGCTTGCGCGCGCGGGCGGCGATGCGGTCCTGCATCTCCGGGGGGAGCTCGGCTTCTTTCAGGAGGCGCTCGACGACTTCGGTCTCGTCGGCGCGGTAGAGCGCCCGCAGGCTGCGGCGCAGCGGACCGGGTTGACCCGGATCCTGGTCGAGAATCATGGGACCGCCAAAAGGAAGGGCAAGGATTCAGCGGGTCAGATTTGCCGCTGAATGATGGTGGCGGTCAAGGGGTGGATGCTCTGGGGAAACCCGCCGGCCCGGGCTCCAAACCTAAACCGCCCGCACTTCGTTCAGGAAGCTATCGATATACGTCTTCAGCCCCTCGGATTCGCCGAGCATCTGCTTGGCGGCTTCCATGACCGACTGGGCGGCGGCGCGGGTCTTGGC
This sequence comes from Dongia sedimenti, assembly GCA_030715195.1. Lineage (GTDB taxonomy): Bacteria > Pseudomonadota > Alphaproteobacteria > Dongiales > Dongiaceae > Dongia > Dongia sedimenti. The sequence goes on along the minus strand of JAUYVI010000006.1, from coordinate 589,352 downwards.
GACTTCGGAACTGACCAGCTCGATCGAATGCGTGACGCCCTTGGTGCCTTCGGAGGCCTGTTGGACGTTGCGGGAGATCTCCTGGGTGGCCGCGTTCTGCTCCTCGACCGCGGCGGCGACCGCGGAGGAGATGTCGTTCATCTGCCGCACCTGGCCGCCGACCGCGGCGATGCTCTCGACCGTCCCCTTGGTGGTGGCCTGGATGCCACCGACCTGGGCGCCGATCTCCTCGGTCGCCTTGGCGGTCTGGTTGGCGAGGTTCTTCACTTCGGAAGCGACCACCGCGAAGCCCTTGCCGGCCTCCCCGGCGCGCGCTGCCTCGATCGTCGCGTTCAAGGCCAGGAGGTTGGTCTGCTCGGCGATCTCGTTGATGAGACGCACCACCTCGCCGATCTTCTGCGAGGCTTCGCTCAGCTCGGCAACACTCCGGCTGGTCGCCTCGATGGAGTTGACCGAGGTCTGGGCGAGGGTCGCCTGGTTGGTGACCTGGCGGCTGATCTCGGAGATCGAGGCCGAGAGCTCTTCCGATGCACTCGCGACGGTCTCGACGCCGGCCTGCGCCTCCTGGGCGGCGGCGGCGACGGTCTGGGATTCCGCGGCCGAGACGTCGGCGGTCTTGGTGAGATCGACCGCGGTCCGCTCCATGCCGTGGGCGGCATCGGCCAGCGCCTGGACCATCCCCTTCACCTGCTCGTCGAAGGTGCGGGTGAGGTTCATCATGTGCTCGGCACGCTGCTCGCGGTCGCGCTGTTCGGCTTCGCTGGCCTGGCGGAGCTCCTCGTTCCGCTGCATGCTTTCCTTGAAGACAAGGACGGTCTTTGCCATCTGGCCGACCTCGTCGCGGCGCGCGGAGACCGGCACCTCGGTCAGGAGATTGCCCTGGGCGAGGCTCTGCATGGTGCCGTTCAAAAGCACGATCGGGCGGGCGACGCCGCGCGACAGCAGCACGCCCGAGGCAACCGCAATCAGCAGGCTGAGCGCGGCGCCGGCGACGGTCACGGTCAGCGTCAGGTTGATGGCCGAGCTCTGTTCATTGAAGCGGGCATCGGTCAGCGAGCCCTGATACTGATGCACCTCGGCGGAGAACTTCTGCAGGGCGGTGTTCAATCGGGCACCGACGCCGGTCAGCTCGATGGCGCGCGCCTCGTTGACCGTGGCCGGGTTGTCCATCAGATCGACTTGGTGATCGGCGGTGTTCTTGCGCCAATCGGCGATCGCGGTTTCGGCCTCCACCAGCGATTTGGTGAGGGTGGCGTCGTCGGCGACCGCTTCCTTCGCCTTGGCGAGCGCCTCCTCATAGACCTTGCCGCCGTCGAGATAGGCTTGCTTGTAGACGGCACTGCCGGTGACGAGCATTTCGCCGATGGCCCATTGCAGCGCGGTAACCTTCTCGGTGACGTTCTGGAGCAGGACGCCGTCCTCGGCGGTCCGCCGGGTCTGTTCGCTCGCACCGCGAATGATGCTGTTCTGCAGGCTGCTCACCGCACCGACAGCGATGATGACCACCAGGATCGCGGCAAAGCAGACACCGAGCTTTCCGGAGAGTTTCATGTTCTGGAACGCGTTCATCTGTCGGATCTCCGTATCGGCCGCTTACAGCGCCTGCGCCTGGCGGCGCTCAAGCTCGGTGAGGTTCATCTCGATGGTCGCGGCACCGATCGGCTTGCCGGACTGCGGATCGACCAGGGTGAAGTTCAATTGCGCGCGCCAGGTCTTACTGTCGTCGTTGAACTCCGCCTCGTCGATAAAGACGGCGTCGGGACCGACCTGGAAGGTCTTCTGATACTTGGCCTCGTCACCCTGCCAGTAATCGGAGGTCACCGAGCTCTGGCCGACATTGAGGCCCTTGTTGTCCATCACGAACATCTCGGTGTAGAGCCCGGCGGACTGGGCCTGAAGATAGAGCAGGTAATTGGAGAGCGGGCTCGACAGCATCTCGGCAATCAGCGGCTGCTTGTCGACTTTGCTCTCCGACTTCCATTCGCCGTCGAGCTTGTCGATGCCGGCCTGGTCGATGTTGCCATGCGCGTCGTTGCTGGCGCCGATCGAGATCACGGTGACCGGCTGCGCCAGCAATTTCTTCACCTCGGCGACGACCTTGGGCGTGATCAGCTTGGCGGCATCCGGCGGCGTCGGCTTCGACGCGGCCTGGGTCGGTTCGGCGGGCTGAGCTGGTGCTACGGCGGGCGCCGGGGTCGTGGCGGCGTCCTGTGCGAAGCAGGGCAACGCCGAGGCGGCGAAGGCCAAGGTCAGCGACAGCAAAATCGATTTGCGCGGGTGCCGCCGCGCGGCCGCAAGACAGTCCATGGTGGCTTCGATCCCTTTTACGCTTCGCGCCGCGACAAGATCGCGGTATCGCCGAAGGCTAGGGAACGAAGCCTAAGAAGAGATTAAACTTTGCCTGGGATCCGCCTGATATACGGAATCAGCAGCGAATCTATCGGAACAGATCGACCCGGCTGGGACTATTAGCCGCTGCGTTCGGACGGAAATATGACCGAAATCAGCAATCCTTATCGACGGCGAGCTGCGTCAGTTTCTTGTTCCGCTCTTGCAGTGACCGGAGCTCGATGTTCTGGGCCTTGCCCTTGTCATAGGCGACCAGGACCGGCGGGAAGAAGAAGGCATCGCCCGCCGCGACATCGGCATTTCCCGCCTTCACGTGGTTGCTCTCGCGGACCAGGCGCGCCATCCGATAGTCGTTGTGGTTCAGCTCCTGCATCAGCTCATGGCAGGACTTGTCGACGTCGTCGGCCTGGTTGACCTGGACCGGCGCCGCCGGGCGGCCGGCGCAGGCGCCAAGCAAGGCCGCGATCGAGACTGCCGCTGCGCCGAGAATCTGTTTCGCACTGATCCGCATCGCCGTTCCCCAAACCCTGATTTCAGCAGCCGCGATCGGCGGCCATGCCGTCGAGATGCTTGTCGCGCGCCTGCAAGGCGTCGATCTCGATCTCCTGGGCTGTCTTCTTGCTGCCGCTCATGCGCGCCTCATCCACGGCCGCCAGCGCCGGCGGCAAGAAGGGGATGGTCCGCGACATCAGGTCGTTGTCGCGCTGGCGGATCGATGCCTGCTCGACGCCACGATCCTGGACCGCAGCAAAGATCCGGCCCTTCTCCTCGCGGATGTCCTGACACGTGTAGTACTTGTCATAGACCGACGCTTCCGGCTGAGGGTTGGGCTCACGCCCGGCACAGCTTGCCAGGAGCACGGACGTGCTCAGAACAAAAATTGTTAACGCAGCCCGCATCGCTTCCCCCGCTCGCGGATCGGTTGATGGTTCATTTTACGCAGGAAGCGACCGGCCGACAATGGCGATTCTTTCCCTGGAATCAGGGAATTGCGGCGACTTCCTGCCGGATTTGCCGAACCGCGGCCTCGATTTTCAGCTCCAGCAGCTTCCGGCCGATGGCGGCGGTGGCCCCGGCCGGGTCGCCGATGACCCCGTTTTTGCTCCCATCCGGGTTGCCGGCGCTGGAAGCGAGGAGGGCGGTCCGGACCCCCTCCGGATCGATCGCCATCAACTGGGCGGTGTCGATCAGGGCGGCGTGAACGCCGATCTCCTGCTCGGTGAAGCCCTGGGATTTCAGCCATTCTTCCTGGCCGTTATGGGTGTAGTAGTCGCCGACCTGGAGCACCCGGATGCCCCTGGGCTTGAGCTCGGCGTCGAGCTTCTGGGCCACCGCCGCCTGCGGGCGCTGGTTGGGGCCGGAATCGCCGAGGAAGAGCACGGTCTTGAAGCCCTCGGCGGCGAAGCTGCGCGCGGCGGATTCCAGCACGCCCTCATAGACCCGGTCGGGCAGGCTGATGCTGCCGGGGAAGCGCATGTGGCCCTCTGGCGGATCCCAGCTGCCCTCGGGCACGTAGGCGAGGACGGGAGCCACCAGCACCTTGCCCAGGCGCCGGGCGATCGCATCGGCGGTGTAGCGGATGATCACGTTGTGCTTGCCGAGCACCATGTGCGGCCCGTTCTGCTCGGTGCCGCCGGTGGGCACGATGATGGTGGTGGCGCCCGCCTCCATCCGTGCCTTGATCTCCGGCCAGGTGAGATCTTCTATCATCACCGAATCCGGACCGGGATCGGCCGGGGCCGCCCGGATCATGGCGATCAGGATGAGGCCGACCAGCACGAGGCGGGCCGGGGCGAGGCGCGTCACGCGGCCTTCGCCGGCTTCACCCAGCGGCGCAGCAGGTTGGCGATCGGCCGGAAGTAGAGCGCCGGCAGGCTGTGGAAGCGGACATGCTCGCCGTCGCCGAGGCCGAGCTCGAACTGCTCGCCCGGCGCCGGCACGTGCAGGGTGCCGAACATGCGATCCCAGATGGAGAAGATGAAGCCCATGTTCTTGTCGAAATGTCGGGTCTCTCGGCTGTGATGCACTTGATGCATCCACGGGCTGACGAAGACCTGACTGAGAACCCTGCCGTAGCCGAGCGGCACGTGCGAATGCCGCAGATTGAAGCCCACCACGTAGAAGGCGAACTGCACGGCGTTGATGTCAAAGATCCGGAACTCCGGATGGATGCCGCCGAACAGATAGCCGAGCAGACCGACCAGCAGGGCTATGCCGACCGCCGTCACGTTCATATTGAAGAACAGCTCGAACGGATGCATGCGATAGGCGGTCAGCGGCGTCATCACCTCGGCCGAATGGTGCACCTTGTGGAATTCCCAGAGCGCCGGAACCTTGTGGAAGATGTAGTGCACGTAGTACAGCATGAAGTCGATCCAGAGGATCTGCAGCAGCGTGACGCCCAGCAGCATCCAGAGGCCGGCGCGCCAGGGCGTCGCAAGCGCGCCGAACTGCCGCGTCAGTGCCGCGGTGACGGCATCGGCGAGCGGCGCGACCAGGACCGCCAGCACCGGGAACAGCAGCACGTAGACGATGCGATCGACCAGGAAGAACTGGTAGTCGGCGATTGCGGATTTGTGGAGATAGATCTTCTTCGGGAAGAGAAAGCCGAGCAGGCTTGCCGGCGTCGTCTCGGGGCGATGGCGGCGCAGATAGGCATAGACCGCCACGGCCAGGAACAGAGACGAAAGCAGGTAGCCCCAGAAGATCCGCTCGTTCATGTCCAACGGATAACGGAAGGGATCCCGCAACGCGTTCCAGAATGTCTGCCCGATTCCGTCCAAGCCTTGCCTCACGCAGGAAATCCACTCTGCTCATAGCACGGCGCGGCTAAGGATGCGTTAACCCTGGTGTCGCACCGCCGGCTATGCAGCCTGCCGGCGCGGCTTCGCAGGCGGGGCTTCGATCCCTAAAATGTCCCGCAAATTGCCGGAACCCTTCGCCGTCACCGCCACCGCCCGGCTGTCCTTCATCCGCGCGATCCAGCCGAGCTCGAAGCAGCGCTCGCAGAAGGCTGCGCCCAAGGCACCGGCGATATGGGGCCGGCGCTCGGTGAGATCAATGCAGATGCGGCAGAAGCAGCGGCGCTGCTGTGTGAGCTTCTCGAGATCGATGCCGAGCGTGCCGAAGAACCGGGCGCCTTTTCGGGTGACCACGCCGGCTTCGTCGTTGAGGACCAGGTATTGCCGCGCGACCAGCGCTTCCGCGACGGCAACGCCGAGTTCGCCGGCCAGATGGTCGTAGCAGGTCCGAGCCTCGCGCATCGCGGTATCGACATAGGAGGGCAGGCGGCGGCGCGGCACCGGCTGGTCCCCGGCGACTTGATAGATCGTCTCCAGCATCTGCGCGACCTTCGGCGAAGCGAGCCGGTAATAGCGGTGCCGGCCGAGCGCCGTGACGCTGACGAGCTGCGCGGCACCCATGCGCGCGAGATGGCCGCTCGCGGTCTGCGGCGTGACACCGGCATGCCAGGCGAGATCGCTCGCGGTCAGCGACTGGCCGCCGAGCAAGGCGGTCAGCATGTTGGCGCGGGCCGGATCGCCGACCAGGGCCGCGATCTCCGCCATCGAGGCGCCGGACGGCATCGATTTGGACGCTACGCTCATGGCTGGAAGATAGGCCAGGCACGCGGCCGAGTCACGCGGCAACGGTTCGGCCGCGGCCGAAGCGTCGCGGTCTATTCCGGGTAGCGGCCGGCGACGTTCTGGTCGTAATCGACCAGGGCACCGGTCATGACGCCGGATTCCGGGCTCAGCATATAGGCGACCAACCCCGCGAGCTGGTCCGGCTTGACCAGCTGGCCCATCGGCTGCTGCGCCTCGACCTCTTTCAGCCAGCCGGGCTTGCGGTCGTGGAACGCCTGCTGGGTCTGGTCTTCCTGCGGCGTGTCCATCCAGCCGACATTGATGCCGTTGCAGCGGATGCGCTTGGTCGCAAAGGCGTTCGCGGTGTTGCGCGTGAGATTGGCCAGTGCCGCCTTCGACGACGAGTAGGCCGTCAGGTACGACTGCCCAACATAGATCACCATGGAGAGGATGTTGACGATGCTGCCCGGCCTGCCGGTCTCCACGAGATGCTGCACCACGCCCTGCATGGTGAGGAAAGGGCCGCGGGTGTTGGTGTTGAAGTGCTTCTCCCAGGTCTCGAGGCTGGTGTCGAGCAGGGTACCGCGCCCGGTTTCGGCGGCGGAGTTCACCAAGGCGTTGACGCTGCCGAACTTGTCGAGCGCGGTCGCGATCAAGCGCTTCGGGTCGTCGACGTTGCCCATCTCCGCCTTCACGAAGATGCATTGCGGCCCGAGCGCGGAGACGGCCTTGGCCGCCGCCTCGCCCTTCTTGGCATTGCGGCCGCTGATGACGATGCTCTTGGCGCCCTCGCCCGCCAGCCGCTTGGCAATGGCGAGGCCGAGGCCCTGCGTGCCGCCGGTGATGACGGCACGGGTTTCCGAATGGCGCATGCTCCCCCTCCTCGTTCTTGTCAGTAGCCGGCGGCGACCGCCCGCTTGCGTTCCGAGGCGGGAATTGTGTCCGGATCGACCACGTCGAGCAAGAATTGCTGCGGCTCGCTCAAGCGGTCGTAGAACGCCTTGGTGAGATAGTGCTGCTGCGGCAGCTGCTGCTTCAGGTCGCGGCGCGTGTAGGTGAGATGCAGCATGCGGCGTCTTGCGTCGTTTTTCTTCAAGGTGCCGCCATGCCAGCAGCTCGAATTGAAGACCGCGACCGCGCCGGCCGGAATCGTGATCTTCACCTCGCCCGGATAGGGCGCGAAGGGATCTTCGGGATAGCCCTTGAACGCGAGCAGGTCGGGGTCGGTCACGGTCGAGGGCATGACGTTCTCGCCGGGCACGTTCAGCTCCGGCCAATGCTGCGAGCCGGGGACCAGGCGAGTCGGGCCGTTGTCGAGGGTCATGTCGTCGAACATGATCAGCGAGTTGGTCAGCCACCAGTCGCCCTTGAAGCGCTTCTGCACGTCGGAGTGCAGCGGCTGATGGCCATAGCCCTGGTGCGGCTCGCGCAGATTGGCGCCGTGCAGCTTGATCTCACCGAGCAGGTGCTGCGAGACCGCGATCAGCGGCTTGATGTCCAGGCAGCGATCGAAGGCGGCGGACTTGTTGAAGATGTTGGAGATGCGGGTCGAGCCGGTCTGGATCCCCGCCTTCTTGCCTTCCTGCGGATTGTAGAGACGGCCGTCGACGCCTTCGAGACTCACCTCCATGCCGGCATTGGCGCCGTCCTCCTCCGCCATGCGGTCGAACTCGGCGCCCATCTCGCGGCATTCAGCCGGGGTGAACACGTCATAGAGGACGAAATAGCCGTCGCGGTCGAAGGCTTCGCGCTGCGCCTGGGTCAGGGTGTCGGCGGTCGCGCCGAGCGCCTCGAGGGCGGTCTGGGTATTCATGGTCACTCCCTGGTATTCGGTGTGGCGGCGGCAGAGGCTCAGTACTTCTGTGAGTAATAGCCTTCCTTGTTTCCGCCTTCGGCCTTGTCGAGCAGCTGCGGATAGGGATAGGCGAGACCGACCAGCTGGCGGATGAAGTCGCCGCCTTTGTCGATCACCTCCTTGCGCACGCCGGAGAGCTGGTCCTCCAGCGGCTTCACGAATTTCGGCAGGTATTCGATCAACAGGCCGGTGCGGTCGCCCTGGCTGTTGTTCGGCATCGCGCAATGCCAGCACAGGCCATAGAACACCGCGACGTCGCCCGCCTTCCCCACCATGCGCTCGGTCTCCGGCGGCAGCTTGGCCGGCTCGTCGGGATAGCGGCCGAGTTTCTGAGTATGCGGCACGATCGCGGTGGCGCCGTTCTCCGGGGTGAAGTCGTCGAGCAGGATGGTAGCCTGCAGGTTCAGCGGAAAGCTGGGATTGATGTTGGTCGGGAAGCTCGAGCGCTTATAGATATCCCAGTAGGGATAGTCGACATGCAGCTCCTGGCCCGGCCCGCCGGGCAGCAGGCGGTTGGCGGCGATCGACCCCAGGATGAACTCGTCGCCGAGGAACGCCTTCACGATCGAGACGATCGGCTCGCGCTTCAGCATGGTGACGAAGATGTCGCCCTTGTTGAGCAGGTTCCAGACCCGCCGCTGCAGATGCAGCTTGTCCTTGTTGTGGCCCTGGAAGTGGGTGACCTTGTCCACGCCCCGGTCGGATTCATCCATGATGATCTTCCGCGCTTCGGCGATCTCCTCGGGCGTGAAGACCTGCGGCAGGGTGAAGTAGCCCTTGCCGTGCAGCAGTTCATCGAGCCAGGCCTGGATCTGCTGGGCGCTGGGCACGGTGCCGTTGGAAGGGGCCATCGAGCCGTCCATGGTGTCTCTCTCCCGTTGCAGGCTTCTTGATATGCGGCAAGTTTGACACCCGGACCGCATCAGGAATAGATCAAGGTCACATCAAAAAACCATCAACGGGCCCGTGGGCCTTGGGGCATGCCGCAGCGTTTCACCGTGAAGCAGATCGCCGCCCAGGCCGGGATCAGCACGGCGACGGTGGATCGCGTGCTCAACGACCGGCCAGGCGTGCATGCGCAAACGAGGCTCCGGGTCGAGCACGCGATTGCGGAGCTGGAACGGCGGGCCGCCGCCTCTTTGGCGATCGGCTGGAACCTCTATGTCGATGTCATCATGCATTCGCCGAAGCGGTTCACCACGCTGGTGCAGGCGGCGGTCGAGCGCGCCCTGGCGGATCTCGATCCCTTCCGGATCTCGGCCCGCTTCCATCTGCATGAAGACATCGAGCCGGCGAAGCTGGTGCGGATGATCGAGGCCCGCGCCGCCGATCGGCCGGGCGGCATCATCCTCAAGGCATCGGACGAGCCGGCAATCACCGAGGCGGTCAACCGTGTCGCGGCGAGCGGCGTGCCGGTCGTCACCCTGGTCACCGACCTGCCGCGCTCGCAGCGGCTCGCCTATGTCGGCATGGACAATCGCGCGGCCGGACGCACCGCCGCCTTTCTGCTGGGGCGTCTCCTGGGCGAGCGGCCCCTTGGAAAGAACGGGGGCGCGGTCATCGCCCATCTCGGCAGCCACAATTTCCAGGGCGAGGAAGAGCGCGAGGTCGGCTTCCGCGCGCTGATGCGCGAGCGCTTTCCAAAGCTCGCCGTGATCGAGGTCAGCGGCACCTTCGGAATCGATCGCGAGACCCGGCGCAAGGTGGCGCAATGCCTCAATGAGCGGCACGACATCATCGCGGTCTACAGCATGGGCGGCGGCAACCGCGGCATCCTGCAGGCGTTCGACGACGCCGGGCGTCCGGTGCTCGCCTATATCGGCCACGATCTCGATGCCGAGAACCGCGCCCTGCTGCAGGCCGGACGCATCGATGCGATCATCGACCACGACCTGGTGGCCGATGCGCGCGATGCCTTGCGCGCGATCCTGTTCCACCACCGCCGTGTCGAGAGTCACCATTCCAGTCAGCCGAGCCGCGCCATGGTGGTGACGCCCTATAATCTCTGAACGCAGGCTTGACTCCGAGGTCCGACAGCGCGAGAACATATCAAGAACATGAACACGGAGGGACGCGATGAACGGTGTCTTTCTGGCCGGCGCTTCCGGCATCGAATATTTCTACACCCCCTATCTCTTCAGCGAAGCGCACTGGCACCCGGACCCCGCCAACTACGCCTTCGCGCATCCGGATGAGAGCGGCGCCTGGCACCTCGTCTATATCGGCGAGACGGCGAACCTGCTCGGCCGGATGCGGACGCATGCGCAATGGGAGGCGGCACAGCGGCTCGGCTGCACGCATGTGCTGGTCAACCTGAACCCCGACGGCGTGCGCGGGCGGCGTGTGCAGGAGCGCGACCTCATCGCCCGCTATCGGCCGGTGCTGAACACGCTGCTGCTGCGCGAGGCGAAGCCGCGGGTGCGCCGGATGGGCTATTACCCGGGTGGATAGGTTGATCGGGCGACAGCAGCGCGCGTATGGCCGGATGGATCATCAGGATTCTCCACATTGGCAATGTCTGAACGATGGCACGTCGGAGGTAGAGCAGCCGGCGGCTAGTCGGAGAGGAGTCTCACGACCCGGAACCCGACATGCTCCCGGTGCTCGCTCGCGAGAAACCGCTGCTCGACCTCGCCGGACAGTTCATCGAGGTTGCTCAGCCAGCTCCCGCCCCGCGCGATGCAGGGCGGGTAATACGCGCCTTCCGGCCACTCATTCCGGTCGGCGATGCAGTCGGCGCTCCATTCCCACACGTTGCCGATCGTATCATGGAGACCGAGGGCGTTCGGCTTATAGGAACCCACCGGTGCCGTGTAGGCTGCGCCATCGTCGCAATCCAGTACCCCCTTATTTGTCGGCAAGTACTCCAGCAGGTCCGGTTCGGCATTCTTCTTCCAGTCTTGCGCAGCGGCCGTCCGATCGAGTCCGTTCGCATAGAGGCAGGCATCGACGGCCCGGTCTCCCCATGCGTAGCGCGTGGTGGGGTCTACCCATTCGAAAGGCTGCAACTCGCGCTGGGAAGGCAGCCGATACCCCCAAGGCCGGGGTGTTGTCGGGTCATGGAATCTTCGTAGGTCTCGATGGCAAACGTAAAGAAGCAGTGCGGCGAAGGCGCGGTGTCCTCTCGCTCGAACACGGCGAACTCGTCGCGCGTGACTTCAAACCGGCCGACGGCAATACCCGCCGGGGCGGCGTTTGGCCCGCCGCCCGCCGGGCGGACCACCACCAGCTCCGGACAATCGCTGCAGTCTCGAAAGACGTAGCCGGCGCTCTGGGTCGCGGGCGACGCGCAGCCCGCGGTCAGCGCTAGGAGCAGGGGGATGATCAGAGAGAGTCGGGTCATGGCAGACCGAGCGCCACTTCACCGGGACACGTGCGAACTTTTACGGCCTGCGCCCGCGCCGAGGGCTTGCGATCCGGGCTAAGTCTCTGAGGAAAGCCGCGGAAGGGGCTTTTGCGGTGGTGAGTCCGGTTTCTCATCCTGTAAAAGCCCGGTAAAAGATGGAGCGGCAGACGCGCACTGCTCGGTGCGCGCATCCATCAAGAAATGTACACTATTTGTTCTTGCTCGTCCAGCGGGAGCAATATCGCAACTCCACAATTTCAATCCGCATACGCGCAAGCCGGCAGCGCCGTCGGCCCCGTTATCGGTCGATCTGCCGCTGCGCCGCCCCCGCATAGCGGTCCCCTTGCACCGGAATTGCGGCGAACGCCTGATCGATCTCCCTGAGATCGGCCGCCGAGAGCGTCACGGCAGCGGCAGCGATGTTCTCTTCCAGCCGATGCAGCTTGGTGGTGCCCGGGATCGGGACGATCCAGGGCTCGCGCGCCAGGATCCAGGCGAGCGCGATCTGCGCCGGCGTGACCCGCTTCGCTTGCGCGAGCGCGGCGACCTGGTCGGCGATCCCCTGGTTCGCCTTGCGCGCCTCGGCCGAGAAGCGCGGCAGGGTGTTGCGGAAATCGCCATCCGTAAAGGCCGTGTTGGCATCGACGGAGCCGACCAGGAAGCCGCGCCCCAACGGGCTGAACGGCACGAAGCCGATGCCGAGCTCCTCCAGGACCGGAAACACAGATTCCTCCGGCTCGCGCCACCACAGGGAGTATTCGCTCTGCAACGCAGTGACCGGCTGCACGGCATGGGCGCGACGGATGGTCTTGGCGCCGGCCTCGGAGAGGCCGAAATGCTTCACCTTGCCCGCGGCGATCAGGTCCTTCACCGCACCGGCGACGTCCTCGATCGGCACATTGGGATCGACGCGGTGCTGGTAGAGAAGATCGATCACGTCGGTCTTCAGGCGTTTCAGCGAGGCCTCGACCACCGCGCGGATGTGATCGGGGCGGCTGTTCAAGCCCTGCCCCTTGCCGGTCTTGGGATCGGGGCTGAAGCCGAACTTGGTTGCGATCGCGACCCGGTTGCGGACCGGCGCCAGGGCCTCGCCGACCAGTTCCTCGTTGGTGAAGGGCCCGTAGATCTCCGCCGTGTCGAACAGGGTGACGCCGCGCTCCACGGCAGCGCGGAGGAACGCGATGCCCGCGGCCTTATCGACCGCCGGACCATAGGCGTGGCTGAGCCCCATGCAGCCGAGGCCGATGGCGGAGACTTCGAGGGTGCCGAGTTTGCGGGTCTGCATGATGTGCTCCTGTGGCTCGCTGCTCCCGTGCTCCTATTCAAGCCGGTCACAGAATTCTGTCACGGTTGAGGCGATGACGGTGTCGGTCTGCGTCTCGTGGTCCCAGTACCGGACCCCGCCGTCGCAGTGACGAAGGAAGAAGTTGCCGTTGAGGTCGGCGCCAATAATGCACGCCTCCTTCTTCGTCCACCATGGAGCCTTAAGCGGTCGCCAATCGGCGGCGCGGATAAGGCACGCAACGACCAGCTTGCGATCGGGCAGTGAGAACGTGTGGCGCTCGAAGAGTCGGCTGAGCGCCCTATCAATGGCCTGGTCGTATCGTCCGCCACCGACCACGGAAACACGTCACCCGTTCAGCTTGGCCTTGAGCCGCTCGTTCAGCATCGCCGGGTTGACCTTGCCGCCGGTCGCTTTCATCACCTGGCCGACGAAGAAGCCGAACAGCTTGTCCTTGCCGGATTTGTATTCCGCGACCTTGTCGGCGTTCTTGGCCAGGATCTCGTCGATCGAGGCGTCGATCGACCCCGTGTCGGTGACCTGCTGCAGCCCCTTCTCTGCGACGATCGCGCCCGGCGCCTTGCCGGTCTCGAACATCTCGGCAAAGACGTCCTTGGCGATGCGGCCGGAGATGGTGTTGTCCTGGATCAGGCCCACCAGTTCGCCCAGATGCTGGGCCGAGACCGGGCTCTCGGTGATCGACTTGCCGGCCTTGTTCAAGAGGCCGAACAGTTCCGAGATCAGCCAGTTCGCGGTCAGCTTCGGATCGCGGCCCTTCTGCGCCAGCTCGTAATAGTCGGCGGTTTCCTTCTCCGCGACCAGCACGCCGGCGTCGTAATCCGAGAGGCCGAACTCCTTGGTAAAGCGCGCGCGCTTCGGATCGGGCAGCTCCGGCAGGCCGGCCTTCAGCTTCGCCACCCAGTCGGCGTCGAGCTTCAGCGGCAGCAGGTCCGGGTCGGGGAAATAGCGGTAGTCATGCGCGTGCTCTTTCGAGCGCATCGAGCGGGTGACGCCCTTGTTGGTGTCCCAGAGGCGGGTCTCCTGCTTGATCGTGCCGCCCTCCTCGATCACCTCGATCTGGCGGCGCGCCTCGTATTCGATCGCGGCCGCGACGAAGCGGATCGAGTTCACGTTCTTGATCTCGCAACGCGTGCCCAGTTCCCCGCCGGGCTTGCGCACCGAGACGTTGACGTCGCAACGCATGGAGCCTTCGTCCATGTTGCCGTCACAGGTCCCGAGATAGCGCAGGATCGAGCGCAGCTTCCTGAGATACGCGGCCGCCTCTTCCGAATTCCGCATGTCGGGCTCGGAGACGATCTCCATCAGCGCCACGCCGGCGCGGTTGAGATCGACATAGGTCTTGGTCGGGTGCTGGTCGTGCAGGCTCTTGCCCGCGTCCTGCTCCAGATGCAGGCGGGTGATGCCGACCTCGCGCCGCTTCCCTTCCGGCAGGTCGAGGATGATCGTGCCGGTGCCGACGATCGGCTGGGTGTACTGGCTGATCTGATAGCCGGCCGGCAGATCGGCGTAGAAATAGTTCTTCCGGTCGAACACCGAGGTCATGTTGATCTGGGCGTTGAGGCCGAGGCCGGTCTTGACCGCCTGCTCGATGCAGACCTCGTTGATCACCGGCAGCATGCCGGGAAAGCCGGCATCGACCAGGCTGACCTGGGTGTTGGGCTCGGCGCCGAATGCCGTGGCGGCGCCGGAGAACAGCTTCGAATTCGAGATGACCTGGGCATGGACCTCGAGGCCGAGGATGACCTCCCACTTGCCGGTCTTGCCTTCGATCAGGTTCTTCTCGTCGACGGGAATCTCTCGCATCTCAGAAGCCCTCCGGCTTCGCGGTGAAGTTGGCGGCGCGCTCGATGGCGCGGCCGGCGCGCAGCACCGTCTCTTCGTCGAAGGCACGGCCGATCAGCTGCAGCCCGAGCGGCAGACCGCGGCTGTCGAGCCCGGCCGGCACGGAAATGCCGGGGAGCCCTGCGAGGTTCACGGTCACGGTGAAGACGTCGTTGAGGTACATCGCCACCGGATCGTCGAACTTCTCCTCCAGGCCGAAGGCGGCGCTCGGGGTCGAGGGCGTCAGCACCACGTCCACGTCCTTGAAGGCGTCGGTGAAGTCCTTGAGGATCAGCGCGCGGATGCGCTGGGCCCGCAGGTAATAGGCGTCGTAATAGCCGGCCGAGAGCACATAGGTGCCGATCATGACGCGGCGGCGCACTTCCTTGCCGAAGCCGGCCGCGCGGGTCTGCTCGTACATGTCGTCCAGGCTTTCGCCCGGCACGCGCAGGCCGAAGCGCACGCCGTCATAGCGCGCGAGGTTGGACGAGGCTTCCGCCGGTGCGATGATGTAATAGACTGGCAGCGCATACTTGGTGTGCGGCAGCGTGATCTCCTTGATCTCCGCGCCCTGCTCCTTCAGCCAGGCGACGCCCTGCTCCCAGAGCTTGGCGATCTCCGGCGAGAGCCCATCGAGCCGGTATTCCTTCGGCACGCCGACCTTCAGCCCCTTGACCCCGCCTTCGATCGCCTTGCGGTAATCCGGCACCGGAAGATCGACCGAGGTGGAGTCCTTCGGATCGTATCCGGCCATGACGCCCAGCATGATCGCCGTGTCCTCGACGGTGCGGCACATCGGCCCCGCCTGGTCCAGCGACGAGGCGAAGGCGACGATGCCCCAGCGCGAGCAGCGGCCGTAGGTCGGCTTCAGGCCGACGATGCCGGTGAAGGCGGCGGGCTGGCGGATCGAGCCGCCGGTATCGGTGCCGGTCGCCGCCAATGCCATGCGCGCGGCGACCGCCGTGGCGGATCCGCCCGACGAACCGCCGGGCACGAGGCGGGTGTTGTCGCCCTTGCGCCGCCAGGGATTGGTGACCGGGCCGTAATAGGACGTGCCGTTGCTGGAGCCCATGGCGAACTCGTCCATGTTGAGCTTGCCCAGCATGACCGCGCCCGCCTTCCAGAGATTGGCGGAGACGGTCGACTCATAGGTCGGGTGGAAGCCGTCGAGGATGTGCGATCCGGCGGTGGTCAACACGCCTTCGGTGCAGAACAGATCCTTGATGCCGAGCGGAATGCCGTCCAGGGCGCCCATTGCCTGGCCCTGAGCACGGCGGATATCGGAGTTCATCGCCGTCTGCAGCGCGAGATCCTGGGTCTCGGTCACGAAGGCGTTGAGCTCGCGATGCTTCTCCATCTGCATCAGGCAGGCCATGGTGAGGTCATAGGCGGTGAACGTCTTCGTCGCCAGGCCCTGGAGCGCGGCGGCGATGGTGAGATGGTTGAGCTCGTTCATTATTCGACCACCTTCGGCACGACGAAGAAGCCATGGGTGGCATCGGGCGCGTTCTTCAGCACTTTCTCCGGATCGCCGCCGTCATTGATCACGTCGGCGCGGCGCGGCAGGGCGCGGCTCTGCACGCCGGCCATCGGCTCGACCCCGGTCACGTCGACCTCGTTCAGTTGCTCGATCCAGGTCATGATGCCGTTGAGCTCGTTGACGAGCCCGGGCAGCTCCGCGTCCTCGACGCGGATCCGCGCCAAGGTCGCGATATGCTTCACCTGTTTCTGGTCGAGGGACATGCTGAAAACTCAAGG
The DNA here is from genome assembly GCA_030715195.1 of Dongia sedimenti. Lineage (GTDB taxonomy): Bacteria > Pseudomonadota > Alphaproteobacteria > Dongiales > Dongiaceae > Dongia > Dongia sedimenti. The sequence goes on along the minus strand of JAUYVI010000006.1, from coordinate 573,336 downwards.
TTTATAAGGAAAATCGGGCGGAAAATCGCAGATCAGTCGGGCCAATGCAAGGCCAGATGGCCCAGGGTGTAGACGCCGAAGGCGACCAGCAGGATGCCCGCCGCCCAGTTCATCCATTTCAGCGCCTGCTCGGAAATCCGGTGCCGGATGAAGCCCACGCCCTGGCTCAAGGTCAGCCACCAGGCGGCGGAGCCCAGCAGCACGCCCAGGACGATCACCGGGACTGCTTCGAGCTCGGCGGCGCCGGCCGCGGGCACGCCGGCGAAGATCGCCATGAAGGTGAGGATGGTCGAGGGATTGGCCAGGGTGAGAACCAGGGTCTTCAGGAAGTCGGCAAACAGGCTGACCGGGATCTCGTCGCCGTTCTGATAGTTCGGGCGGGTCAGGCCGAGATGGATGCCGAACAGGATCACGAAGGCGCCCCCGCCGAGTTCCAGCCAATGCCGCTGCGCCTCGATGATGCCGCTGATCGCCGTGACGCCCAGCACGCCGATCATGCCGTAGATCGCATCGGCCACGGCGGCGCCGAGGCCGGCGGCGAAGCCGGCGACCCGGCCGCGCTCCAACGTGGTGCGGATGCAGAGCATCCCGATCGGCCCGACCGGGGCCGCGACGGCGAAGCCGATGACGGCGCCCTTCAGGAGCAGCCAGAAGTCCGTAATCCAGATATCGAGCATCAGCTGCCGCCGACCGCCGAAACGTCGACCTCGCGGGTTTCCTTGACCGTCGAGAGCGCGATGATGGAATGGGTGCGCTGGATGCCGCCGATCGATTTGACCTGCGTGGAGAGGAAGCGTTCCAGGTGCCCGGTGCCGGTCAGGCGCAGCTTCAGCAGGTACGAATAGTCACCGGCGATGTGGTGGCATTCCAGCACTTCCCGGCAGGCCCGCATCCGGTCGAGGAACTCCGGCTCCTGCTTGAGATCGCCGAGCTCGACCAGGATGAACACCAGGAACTCGCGCCCCAGGGCCGCCGCGGAGACCTCGGCGGTGATCCGCTGCAGCACGCCCTTGCCTTTGAGCCGCTTCAGCCGGTCGTTGACGGCGGAAGCCGAGAGCCCGACATGCGATCCGAGCTCGGCATAGGACGTCTGGCCATCCCGCTGCAAGACCTGCAGCAACGCGCGATCGATATCGTCCAGCATTCCCTCCCCGCGACCCGCCTGTGGTGCCCTGGCGGCCGAACAATAGCGGCAAAACCCGACCTGTCATCGAATAAATTGCGGCGGTGCAACAGGTTGTCGCGACTCCCGCACCGCCGATTCCGGAGATTGCGGAATTTTCGCGGCGCGGCATCGCGCAGCTTGACCGCAGAGGCAGCCGGGTCAATAGATTCAAGGACATAATGCCGAGTTCCGCAGGAGTTGACCCGGGTGACATTTTCCTCTGCAGCGATCCGCTCCGCCGCCTTGGCCGTGGCGCTGGCGATCCTGACGCAGACCCTCGGTCCGGTGCTCGCGTTCGGCGATGACGGGTTCGGTCCGGAAGGCGCGCCGCCCGCGGTCGCCTCGCCGAACAGCCTGCCCTCCGACCTGGCCAGCGACGCGGTCGAGGTGACCGATCCCGACGCGATCCGGGCCAAGCTGGACGAAGCCACGATCTACGGCCGCTATTACGACGGCGAGAATTGGATCGAGTACCACCTGGCCGACGGCCGCACCGCCTATTGGGAGAAGGGCTGCACCTATCCCGGCAAGTGGTGGGTGCAGGAGGGGCAGGTCTGCTACGCCTATCCGAACTACCGCAACGGCACCGCGAACTGCTTCATCCTGTTCGTCCGGCCCGACGGCAGCGTGCAGTTCGTCGCCATCGCCGATGACGGCTCCGCCTATCTCGCCTCGTTCAGCCTGAAGGTCGAGCATGGCAACACCGCCAACCTGCCGATCGGTGCCAAGAGTCCCTGCGTCGGGGTCTGACGCCATGGGGCTGGCGACGTTTCGCGCGTGCGCCGTCGCCTTCGTCTTCTTCATCGGCGCCGGGCTTGCCGCGGCGGATGATGCGGCCCCGCTCGGCCAGCCGATCACCGATCCCGCCGAGATCACCGCGCATATGGCCGGCAACACTCTGAGCGGCGTGCTGAAGGAGACCGGCGAAAGCTGGGTCGAGTTCTACTGCGATACCGGCCGCAGCCTCTATCAGTTCGGCGACATCGCGCTCGGCAAATGGTGGACCGAGAGCGGCAAGGTCTGCTTCGCCTACGAATACAACGACTACCGGTTTCCGCGCTGCTTCGAGATGTTCGGCCGGGCCGACGGCTCACTGGCCTTCCTCGGCCATGACGATTCCGGCCAGCCGATGACCTTCCTCAGCGCCCCGCCCGTTCCCGGCGATCCGTTCCATCTCGAGCAGCGCGCGGTGCATGGCTGCGCGCTGGAGCCGTCGGTCTAGGGCAGCGGCCGCGGTGTCGAAACGTCCTTGCCGTCGAAGCTGCCGGTGAGGCTGCGCGCTTCGGTGGTCGTGTCATGGCGATAGCGGAGCGCGCCCTGATGCGCGCCCTGGATCCGGAGGTTGAGCGTGATGCCGTCCGGCGCGCTGCCATCGCCGGTGGTGATCGAGACGCCGTCGCCGGCCACGCGCAGGCCGGGCCACCAGGCGCAATCCTTGAACGCGTAGTCCGTGCCGGCCTCCGCCGCGGTGGCCGTCACCGTGCCACCGAAATCGCAGCCGAAGGTGAGCGGATCGATGCCGTCCCAATTGTAAAGCTCGGGCGACTGCGCCAGTTCGGTCTCGATTGCCTTCGCCAAGCCGAAGGCATCGGCGATTGCGCGCGTCGTGGTCGGCACATAGGCGTCCAGAAAATTCTGGTGGCAGACCTGCGCGCGCTGCTCCGGCTTGCGGCCGTCCAACATCAGGCCGAACACGATCTTGTCCGGGCAGCCGAGGCCCCGGCCCCAGATGACGTGCGGGCCGCCTTCCATGGTGACCATGTAGGCGTTCTTCGCGTGGTCGAAGACCGCGTAGCCGTTGGAGACCGGGGTTGCGGGATCGCTGTCGGCGTTGAGAACCAGGGTCGGATAGTCGCCGCCGCCAAACGGCGCCGGACGCGGTGTGGGCGGCGGCGCCGGCCAGAACGCGCAAGCGAGGCGTTCGGCATAGAAGGTGCGGATCAGCCGCGGGGCTTCCGGCGCCAGCGCGCGCGCCTGGTCGAGAATCTCCCGGGCGCGGCTCTCCGGATCCCGGCCGGCATCGTCATAATCCGGGCAGGTGATGCCGTAATACGCGCCGCCATACCAGCTCGGGTCGGCGGCCGGTTCGAAGGTCTCCGGGTCGGCACTGAGATTGGAATAGCCGAGCCGCAGCAGCGGAACCAGATTGCCCTGCGCCGACGCCGCGAGCGCACGCAGGAATTCGACCCGGCTGTCCGGCCCATAGAGGGCATAGAAGGCGTTGTTGACCAGCATGGCCGAGCTCAACTGGCGCTTGGCAAAGCCGCCTTCGGCCAGCGGATACGCGACCTGGATCGGCCCGTCCTTCAGCTGCGCGGCGAGGCCGTCATAGACCTCGGCGGCGGGACGCCCCATGTCGGCATGGCATTTCGCATCGGCATCGCAGGCGGCGAGCGTCTTGGCCAGAAGCTTCTCCACGGTGCGCGTGTCTTCGCCGTAATACTGCGCCGCGTCGCGGGTGAGATCGACCACCCCGTCGATGATCAGCCCCTTCAGGGCTTGCGGGTAGCGGGTGGCGTAAGCCTGGGCGAACTGCGTGCCGTAGCTTTCGCCGTAGAACCAGACCTTGGGGTTTCCGATCGCGGCGCGGAAGTCCTCCAGATCCTGTATCGCATCTTCCGTCGCCAGATGGGGCAGCAGGTCGCCATGCGGCGTTTCCAGCAGGCAGTCCCGCACGAACAGCTTGGCGGCGGCGACCGCGCCGTCCGGCCGGTCCAGCGTGAGCGGGGTCGTGTCGAAAGCGAGCCCGGCCTTCGGGCAGCTGATGCCGTTCAGCGGACCGATCCCACGCTGGTCGAAAAAGACCACGTCCATCTCCGCGGCGAGGCGCGGATCGAAGCTGGAAAGATAGCTGTCCGCGACCGACACGCCGCTGCCGCCGGGTCCGCCGACGGCATAGAAGAGAATACCCTTGCTCTCTCCGCTGGCGAAGCTGACCGCGAAGCGGATGTCGATCCGCGCGTTGGAACCGGGTTTCGTTCGGTCGACCGGCACGGGGAAATCCACGCAGGTGAGCGCGCTGGCCTCGCAATCCTTGCCGCCGAGCTTCTCGACGGCCGCCTTCAAGGCGTCGTCGGCACCCGCCCGCCCGCCCGTACCGGCAATCAGCAGGAATGAAATCGCGGCCGCCCATACGCGGCGGCGCCGTCCATTGCACGCGGTCATGATAGCCCCTGTGTCCTAGCTCCCCACCACAGGCTAGACAGTGTTGAGGATTGCTGCAAGCCGGCGCTCAGTCTGCGTAGGATCGCAGGATCTTCCGGTGTACAGCTATGTAGCCTGTTGACGTCGATTTCAGCCGCGGCGCGATCACCCGATTGACCTCCGGCAGGCGGTGGAACGGCACCGCCGGATAGGCGTGGTGCTCGGCGTGATACGGCATGTTCCAGGCCAGCGCCCGCACCAGGGCGTTGGTGTAGGTGGTGCGCGTGTTCTCCAGCATGTCGGGGCTCAGCGGGCAGAGCCCGTGCTCGGCCATCAGATAGAGCCGCAAGGCCGGCTGGCCCAGCAGCGCCGGCACGACCCAATAGGCCAGCGCCGCCGTGCTCGCCGTCGCGATGGAACCGAGGAGAACCAGCGCATAGATCGCGAGCACGATCCGCGCCTCGACGATCACCGCGCGGCGCTGCCGCTCATCCTTGTAGAAGCTCTCCGAAGCGCGACCGAAAGCGTGCGCGACGGTGCCCCGCAGCTGCGCGATCCAATACGGCAGGCCGCTGACCTGCCACAGCCATTGCCGGAGGCTGGCCGGCTTCGGGCTGGCGAGCTCCGGATCGCGCGCCGGGTCCTGGGTGAAGCGATGATGCGCGAAATGGAAGGCGCGGAAATACTCGCGGGGCAGCAGGATCAGCGCGCCGACGACGAAAGCGACCGACTCGTTCAGCGCGCGGGTCTTGAAGGCCGTGCGATGGATGCATTCATGCAGGGGCGTGAACAGGAAGATCAACACCACCCCGTGCACGAACATCGCCGGCCAGAGCCAGAGCGTGCCACGCGCGAGCCAGATGGCGGTGCCGGTCAGAAGCAGCGTACCGACATGGCGGGCGAGATGGATTAGGCCGGGCAGATCCGAGCGCCGACTCCAGATTCGGAGCGTCTCGCGATCGATGGCTTCCGGCTTCGCCGCGGCATTCATGCGCGACAATGTAGCAGGCGCACGCAGACTATTCGACGGTGACGCTCTTCGCGAGATTGCGCGGCTGGTCCACGTCGGTGCCCTTGGCGACGGCGGCGTGATAGGCCAGCAGCTGGACCGGGATCGCGTAGAGGATCGGGGCCACGAAGGGATCGACGGTCGGGAGCTCGATCGCCGCCATGGCGGCGTCACCGAGCCGGGCGATGCCGGCCTTGTCGGAGAAGAAGATGACGCGGCCGCCGCGGGCGCGCACTTCCTGCAGGTTGCTGGCGGTCTTCTCAAAGAGATCGTCGCTGGGGGCGACCACGATCACCGGGACATTGTCGTCGATGAGCGCGATCGGCCCGTGCTTCATCTCGCCGGCGGCATAGCCTTCGGCGTGGATGTAGGAGATCTCCTTCAGCTTCAAGGCACCCTCGAGCGCGATCGGATAGCTGGTGCCGCGGCCGAGGAACAGCACGTCGCGGCATTCGGCGACCTTCAACGCGATCTCCTTCAGCCGCGCATCGTGGTTCAGCACTTCGGCGGCGCGTGCCGGGACTTCGGTCAGGGCGGTCGAGAGCTCGGCCTCGCGCTGCGCGTCGATGGCCCCGCGGGCGCGCGCGGTCGCGATCGCCAGGGCCGCCAGCACGACCAGCTGGGTGGTGAAGGCCTTGGTCGAGGCGACGCCGATCTCCGGACCGGCCAGGGTGTGCAGCACGACATCGGATTCGCGGCCGATCGTGCTCTCGGGCACGTTCAGCACCGCCAGCACTTTCTGGCCCTGGGCCTTGGCGTATTTCAGCGCGGCCAGGGTGTCGGCGGTCTCGCCGGATTGCGAGATCACCAGCGTGGCGCCGTCCTTCGGCATCGGCGCCTCGCGGTAGCGGAACTCCGAGGCGATGTCGAGCTCGACCGGCAGGCGGGCGATCCGCTCCAGCCAGTACTTGGCGACGAAGCCGGCGAGATAGGCGGTGCCGCAGGCGACGATGGTGAGCTGCGAAATTTTCGCGAGGTCGATCGGCAGCGGCGGCAGCTCGATCTGGCGCTTCAGCGGATTGAGGAAGGCCTGCAGCGTGTCGCCGATCACCGCCGGCTGCTCGGCGATCTCCTTCATCATGAAATGGGCGTGGTTGCCCTTGCCGATCAGGGCGCCGGAGAGCGCGGTCTTCTTGACCTCGCGATTCACCCGCTTGCCGTTATTGTAGATGGTCGCGGCGTCGCGCGAGACGATTACCCAGTCGTCCTCGTGCAGGTAGCAGATGCGGTCGGTGTAGGGCGCGAGTGCCATCGCGTCGGAGCCCAGATACATCTCCCCGTCGCCATAGCCGACCGCGAGCGGGCTGCCGCGGCGGGCGCCGATCATGATGTCCGGACGGTCGGCGATCAGGATGGCAAGGCTGAAGGCGCCGTGCAGCCGCGGCATCATCTTCGCCATGGCGGCTTCGGGATCGAGGCCCTGGTCGAGATAGTGGGTCAGCAGATGGGCGACTGCCTCGGTGTCGGTCTCGGTCTCGAACTTGCGGCCGGCCTTCGAGAGCTCGTCGCGCAGTTCCTGGAAGTTCTCGATGATGCCGTTATGGACCAGGGCGACGCGCGCGGTCGCATGCGGATGGGCATTGGTCTCGTTCGGCCGCCCGTGGGTCGCCCATCGGGTGTGGGCGATGCCGATGACGCCGGGCAGTGGCGCCGCTGCGAGGCGCGCGGCGAGGTTGCCGAGCTTGCCCTCGGCGCGGCGGCGCTCGATCCGGCCCTCGATCAGGGTCGCGATGCCGGCGGAGTCATAGCCGCGGTATTCGAGGCGCTTCAATCCGTCGAGCAGCAGGGGCGCCACCTCCGCCTTGCCGATGATGCCGACGATCCCGCACATGCTGGTCTATCCCCCGTGGTCTAACCGCGTGAATTCTTGAAGGCTTCGCGCGCCGCGCGGAATTTGGCGGCCCAGCCCGGCTTGTCGGTCTGGGCACCGCGCGCGACCGCCATCGCATCCGGCTCCACGTCGCGGGTGATCACGCTGCCCGCCGCGACCATGGCGCCCTCGCCGATCGTGACCGGTGCGACCAGCGAGGAGTTGGAGCCGATGAAGACGTTCTCGCCGATGGTGGTCTTCTCTTTGAGGAAGCCGTCGTAGTTGCAGGTGATGGTGCCGGCGCCGATGTTCGATTTCGCCCCCACCTCGGCATCGCCGAGATAGGTCAGGTGATTGGCCTTGGCTCCCTTGCCCAGCACCGCGTTCTTGGTCTCGACGAAATTGCCGATATGGGCGTTCGCGCCGATCTTCGAGCCCTGGCGCAGCCGGGCGAAGGGTCCGATCACGGCACCGCTTTCGATCGCAGCGCCTTCGATGTGGCAGAAGGCGCGGATCTCCACGTTGTCCGCGACGGTGACGCCGGGACCGAACACCACGTTCGGGCCGATGGTCACGTCCTGGCCGAGCCGGGTGTCCTTCGAGAGAAAGACCGACGGGGGATCGATCATGGTGGCGCCATTGGCGAGCGCGTCGGCGCGCAGCATTTGCTGGCAGATCGCCTCGGCCTGGGCGAGTTCGATCCGGTCGTTGACGCCAATCAGCGGGATCTCGTCCTCGTCAGCCTCGACCACGGCGACGGTGCGGCCCTTCCGCTGGGCAATGGCAACGATGTCGGTCAGATAGTATTCGCTCTTGGCGTTCTTGTTCTCGATCGCGTCGATAAGGTTCCAGAGCGCGGCGCCCTCGACCGCCATCACGCCGGAATTGCAGAGGTCGATCTCCAGCTCTTCCGGTGTCGCATCGCGCTGCTCCACGATGCGTTCGAGATTGCCAGTCCCATCGGTCACCAGCCGGCCGAAGCCAGCAGTATCCTCCGGCCGCACCCCGAGCACGACCACGGCCGGCCGGTCGGCGGCTTCTCGGCGCCGGACCAGATGCGTCATCGTCGCGGCGCCCACGAATGGCGCGTCGCCGAACAGGACGAGCACGGTACCGTCGAAGCTCCCGAACGTCGCCTTCGTCGCCGCGACGGCATGGCCGGTGCCGAGTTGCTGCTGCTGGACCACGGTCGGGTGCGGCGCCACTTCCCGGGCGACCGATTCCATGCCGGGCGCGATCACCACGGCGGTCTTCGCGACCTTGAGGGCCGCGAGATTGTCGAGCACATGGCCGATCATGCTGCGGCCGGCGATCCGATGCAGCACCTTCGGCAGGGCGGATTTCATCCGCGTGCCCTTGCCCGCCGCCAGCACGATGGCTGCGATTTCACCCATGACCAGACCCTTGTTGAGACCCCGATGGTCTTGCGACGCCGCGCAAAATGCCATATCCCCGCCTGCAGTCCAACAGCAGCCTGATAGAAGCGGAACACGGCGGAAATATGACCGATCGAATCCCTGGGGTACGGCATCTTATCTTCGATCTCGACGGCACCCTGGTGGACAGCGCGCCCGACCTCGCCACCGCGCTCAACGGGTTGCTCGCGGAGTTCGGCAAGCCGGCGCTGGCCGAGAGCACCGTGCGGTCGATGGTCGGCGACGGCGCGGGCGTGCTGGTGCAGCGCGGGCTCGCCGCCTCGGGGCTGGCGGATGCCGACCAGCCGGCGGCGCTGAAACGCTTCCTGGCGCTCTATCGCGACTGCCTGATCGACCGCACCCGGGCCTATCCGGATGTGGAAGCGACGCTCGAGCGACTCCAGGAAGCGGGGCACAAGCTCGGGATCTGCACCAACAAGCCCTATGACCCGACGCTGCGGATCCTGGCGGCGCTGAAGCTCGACCGCTTCTTCGGATCGGTGATCGGCGGCGATTCCCTGCCGAAGCGCAAGCCCGATCCCGAGCCGCTGCTGGCGGCGATCGAGCGGCTCGGCGGCAGCGCGGCGAATGCGGTGATGATCGGCGACAGCGCCAATGACGTGCTCTGCGCCCGCGCCGCCGCGGTGACGGCGGTGCTGATCCCCTCGGATTACGGCAACCCGGCGGAGGATGCGGATCTGAAGCTGGCGCGCTTCGCGGAACTGCCGGCGGCGATCGCGCGGCTTCCCTAGGGGTCTCGGAGCGCTACTGCACGCCGACCAGGTCGAACACCATCCGGCCCAAGGCGTTCTCGGTGTAGATCCGGACCGGCACGGCGGGCATGCCGGGCACGGCATTGGCCAGCCAGATGTCGGCCGATTGCGGATAGAGCCGGGATTCGACCGCCATCTGGGCGAAGCCCTGAATGAGCTGCGGCACCGCCCGGCACTCGACCGCCGGACCCTGGTAGTAGGACCGCTTGTAGGTCTGCACATTGCCGGTGCCGACCTCGGTCACGTTGAGATCATAGCGGCGCACGCCGTCGAACAGCTTGTAGCTGCCGGTGCAGCTGTCGGTGCGCGCATAGTTGGCGATCACCGCCAGCACCAGGCTGGCCGGATCGATCGTGCCGTTGGCGGTGCCCTGCGCCGCCGCCTCCTGGGCTTGGCGGGTCAGCGGCACGGCCTTGATGGCGACCGTGCCGTTGCCGGCATAGGTCAGGGTGACGCTCTCGGTCTTCTGCATGATCTGGCCTTCGGCGTGGAACTGGGTCGGCTGCGCCCGGCCGCGCGCCAGCCTGCCATTGGCCGAGACCGAGCTCCGATAGGGATAGAGCGTCGCCAGCGAACCCTCGGTCACGATATTGGCCTCGAGGCCGTAGACGCCATCGGCCGCCTGGCCGTTCGCCGCCACCGGCAGATCGGCCTGGGCGGTCATCGAGAGCACCGGGAAACCGGCGAGATAGCCGAGATAGGTGAGCGTCACCGGCTTGGCCTCGGCGGCGGCCGGCGCGATCGGCAGGAGGGCCAGTGCGAGGCAAGCGACGCGACTAAACACCCAACTCATTGATAATCCTTTGGAAATATCCACGAATCACGCACGACGCCCGACCGGAAGCCAGTATCGGCATTTGGGCTGCCAGGAGGCTGACGGTCAACCGCCGGCAGGGCCGCGGCGTTCCTTCAGCCGGCGCTTCACGCGGGTTTGACCGGATGCAGGAAGGTTTGACAGGTGAGAGCCCGGCGGTTAAACAACCGGCCTTCCAACCGCCTCCTACCCTTTGGTTCTCAGGGGAGGCGCGGCCGGTCCCGGGTGCGTAGCTCAGCGGGAGAGCACTACCTTCACACGGTAGGGGTCACAGGTTCAATCCCTGTCGCACCCACCATTCTTTTCCTGGCCCCTGATCGAAGCTCAGGTTCGGCGACTCCGCGTGCCCTGCCTGCTTTCCACCGCAGGCAGCCAATATTGTCACTCACCTTCAGCGGCTCATGTGCAAGCGATGCGAATGCGTGCGGTGTGCGGATTCCTTCCGCGAATGAAATGTTGATAATATGACGGACTTTCACCGTGCGACGCCTGGATGGCTTGAGGGAAAAGAGGGAACAACGCGCTCCGCTGGCCGTTGGCTTGCCGCCTCCGATCGATTAATAGGCGACGATCAAGAACATAAGGGGATGAGTGATTAAGCGTTGGTTCCCTCCACTGCGGGCTGAAAGCGACAAGCTGAGGAACCTCGACCTCCTTCGCTTCATCGCAGCCTACGGCGTCGTGCTGTATCACTTCAGAGTGTACGCACCGGATTTGCACATTTCCGTGCATGCAAGCTGGGACTTCCTGCCGCTCTTCGTGGACCTTTTCTTCGCGATCTCCGGATTCGTGATCAGTTTCGTTTACTTCGATCGAATGAGCACATGGTCGGAGTTCGGCGCCTTCATGAAGCGCCGCGCGGCGCGGCTGGTGCCGCTGCATTGGCTGACCCTGTTCGCCTTCGCCGCGATCGGGCTTTCTATTTATCTCGGCGTGCAAGTGAAGGAGCCGGACCGGTATGACTGGCAGTGTTTCCTGCCGAATCTCTTCCTGATCCACTCACTGAGCGTTTGCGATCGCCTCACGTTCAACTATCCGAGTTGGTCGATCAGCGTCGAAATCCTGCTCTATTGCTTGTTTCCGGTCTTCTGCGCCGTCGCCCGCCGCAGCCCGTGGCTGCTAATCGCGGCGGCACTTACCATTATCGCCTGGTTGGCCGGAACCGAGTTCAGACCTGCGAATGCCGAGCTCTACTGGATCGATTATACCTATGCGGGCGGATTCGCGCGCGGCGTACCGTCCTTCCTGATCGGCATCTGCCTCTTTCTCTGGCGCTTCAAGCTGGCGTGGCTGCCGAAGCCGGAACTGGCGATGTATGTCGCTCTCGTTGTCTTTCTTGCTCTCGGTCTGGCCGGCGCGACGCCGTTCTACCTACTGCCGCTGGTCTACATCATCGTCGCGGTTGCGATATCGGCCGATGTGCAAGGAAAGATCTCAGCGCTTCCCGCACGGGTCTCGGTCATTGGGCAGCTGACCTATTCAATCTACATGCTGCATCCGCTTGCCGCGACGATATTGCTGACCTTCGTCGGCGGACGGCTGTTGCACCTGGGGCCGGTCGCAATGTCAATCTGGTGCGTCGTGGTCGCGGCGCTGCTGACAGTCTTAGCTTACTTCTCCTTCGCCTGGTTTGAAACGCCGATGCGGCGCTGGATCTCATCCTTCAAGCTTAGAGCTGGTGAGCGCACTCCTGCGCCGGAGCAACGGACAAGCGGCGTCGAGCGGCAATATTGATTTGTCGGGGAAGGCTGATCAGGGCTGAGGCTGGGGCACGACCCGGCTGTCCTTCGGACCGAGCTTGATCGGGCCCGCGTTGACACCGAGGCCCAGGACGGCATCGATCGAATTGGCCGTTACCGGCAGCAGGTCGGAAACATAGCCGACACACTGGCCATCCGTCGTGCAGTTGACTGAGCCGTTCCGCGAGATGCAGCCATACTCTTGGCCTTCATCGCGCACGCCATAGTCTCTGCCGCCGGCGCGATTGCAGGCGTTCTCCACAGTGCTGCGGGACAAGGGCGGCATGGAAATTTCCTTGGCCGTTGCAGGGGCAGTCGGCACCAGCATTGCCGTGGCCAGGGTCAGGGCGACGAGCGCACCAAGCAACCAGGGCATCTGAGCATTCAAAACCGACCTCCGGGAACATCGCGCGGCCATGCCGGGATTCTGCGGCGAGCGTCATCCGGGCGGCAAGCGGAAAACGGCATTGGTGTGGTGCGGTTCCACGCCGACGGAGCGACCACGCAAAATCGGACGCTAGTCTTTGCCGTTCGTCTTCAATTCGCCGGAGCGATAGATTTGCGACCGCGTGGTGCGCAGGCCGTAAATGCCGTGCCGCTGCAGGGTCTTCTGCCAGCTTTGGAATTCCTCGACCGAGACCGAGTAGCGATGGCAGACCTCTTCGAGGCTGAGAGCGCCGGCCTGAACGGCCGCAACGACCTGCGCCTTGCGATGTATGACCCAGCGCGTAATGCCGGGCGGCGGCAGATCATCGATCTTGATCGGCTTGCGGCGCCGTGAAATCCTGCCGGGGCCCGCCTCGGCCGCCACCGTTCCGTCAGGACTCTTCGTTCCCGGAGCGCACGAAAGCGCTCCCAGTTCAGCCTCGGGATCCATACTCATATTCCGGTTGTGTTCAGACCAGGCCGCCCGCCGCGGCATCCGCCGCAACTGAACCGACCTCCACTGCCCCCGTGCTGCCGCCCTGAAGCGGTGGCTCAGCGGTGGGAGGAGTATGTCATAAACCCAGCGAATAATGCCTGAGCAGCCGCGGAAGTTGCCCGCCAACTCGCCCGGGTTCTCTCATTTGGGTGTGACTCCGAACCGAAAGCGGAATGCCCCTAAAATGAACTCGGAAATAATAGCTCAAATTTATCGTTAATTTCGGGCGGAAGATTTTGCATCCATTGGGAGCATCCGAGGCAGCGCAGTGGGCTTGTGCCGATCGACTGTTGGGAACGAAGACGCGGCCGCGCGAGTTTGGTTGCCGCAGCGCGCAGCACCGCTACAGCCTGAGAACCGCGCCCGACATTTCCGCTTCCCAATCAAGAAAAGGAAAATTTATACTGCAGCGCAGCATCACAGCTTATAGACTGTTCCTGCGCGATGTTCCCGAGGGGAGAAGCGAGAACAGGCTCGAAGGGGCGGCAGGCGGGCGCGAAACCTTGCCGGCGGTCCTTCGTCTGACGGACGCATCTGTCATGCGCCGTCGCATCATTGGAGTAGGAAACCTATGACCGACAACCGAAAGGTTGCCTTGATCACCGGCGCCACCGGCCAGGACGGCGCCTATCTCGCGGAGCTGCTGCTCTCCAAGGGCTACATCGTCCACGGCATCAAGCGGCGCTCGTCCTCCTTCAACACCGGCCGGATCGAGCACATCTACCAGGATCCGCACGAGACCAATCCGCAGTTCTTCCTGCACTATGGCGACATGGTGGACTCCACCAACCTGATCCGGGTGGTGCAGGAGACGCAGCCCGACGAGATCTACAATCTCGCTGCACAGTCCCATGTGCAGGTCAGCTTCGAGACGCCGGAATACACCGCCAATGCCGACGGAATCGGCACCCTGCGCCTGTTGGAGGCGATCCGGCTGCTCGGCCTCACCAAGAAGACCCGGTTCTACCAGGCCTCGACCTCGGAGCTTTACGGGAAGGTCCAGGAAGTGCCCCAGAGCGAAACCACGCCGTTCTATCCTCGCTCACCCTATGCCGCCGCGAAACTTTACGCCTACTGGATCACCGTAAACTACCGCGAGGCTTATGGGATGCATGCCTCGAACGGCATCCTGTTCAACCACGAGAGCCCGATCCGCGGCGAGACCTTCGTCACCCGCAAGATCACCCGCGCGGTCGCCGCGATCCACCTCGAGCGACAGGATAAGCTCTATCTCGGTAACCTCGATTCCAAGCGCGACTGGGGCCATGCCAAGGAATACGTGAAGGGCATGTGGCTGATGCTGCAGCAGGAGCAGCCCGACGACTATGTGCTCGCAACCGGCGAGACCCATACGGTGCGCTCCTTCGTCGAGAAGGCCTTCGCCGAGGTCGGAACCACGCTGCGCTGGAGCGGCGTGGGCGTCGCCGAGAAGGGCCTTTGCGCGAAGACCGGCAAGACGCTGGTCGAGATTGATCCGCGTTATTTCCGGCCGACCGAGGTCGACCTGCTGATCGGCGATCCCCGGAAGGCGCATGAGAAGCTCGGCTGGAAGCACGAGACCAGCCTCGATGCCCTGGTCGCGGAGATGGTGCGCGAGGATCTCAAGGTGATGGCCTCCGCGCCGATCATGAAGGGCGCCTGAGATGACGGTCGGCAGCCCCTACTCGCTCGCCGGCAAGCGCGTCTGGGTCGCCGGCCATCGCGGCATGGTCGGATCGGCGATCGTGCGGCGCCTCAAGGCCGAGAATTGCGAAGTCCTGACCGCCGGCCGCGACACGGTCGATCTGAAGCGCCAGGCCGCGGTCGAGGCCTGGATGGCGCAAGCGCGGCCGCAGGCGGTGTTTCTGGCGGCGGCCAAGGTCGGCGGCATCCTTGCCAACGACACCTATCCCGCCGACTTCCTCTACGACAACCTGGCGATCGAGACCAACATCATCGGCGCCGCCTTCGAGACCCAGGTCGAGAAGCTGATGTTCCTGGGCTCGAGCTGCATCTATCCGAAGCTGGCGCCGCAGCCGATCACCGAGGATGCGTTGCTGACCGGGCCGCTGGAGCCGACCAACGAATGGTATGCGATCGCCAAGATCGCCGGCATCAAGCTGTGCCAGGCCTTTCGGCGGCAGCATGGCGCCGACTTCGTCTCCGCGATGCCCACCAATCTCTACGGGCCGGGCGACAACTTCGATCTGAAGTCCAGCCATGTGATGCCGGCGCTGATCCGCAAGGCGCATGAGGCAAAGCAGCGCGGCGAGAAGCAGATCGTGATGTGGGGAACCGGCGCGCCGCGGCGCGAATTCCTGCATGTCGATGACTGCGCCGATGCCTGCGTCCATCTGATGAAGAGCTATTCCGGCGACAGCCACGTGAACGTCGGATCGGGCGAGGACATCACCATCCTCGAGCTGACGCAGCTGGTCTGCGAGATCGTCGGCTTCAAGGGTGAGATCACCCATGATCTCTCGAAGCCGGACGGCACGCCGCGGAAGCTGATGAGCGCCGACAAGATCCGCGGCCTCGGCTGGGCGCCGCGGATCGGACTCCGCGAAGGGATCGAAGGCGCCTACCGCGCCTTTCTCCAGCTCGAGATGGCTTGATGGCGTTGCAGCAAGACGTGCAAAGCAAGAGCAGCGCCGTCGCCACGCCGCGCGCCAATGTGCTGTGGATCGCAACCCGCGACCACGGGCATTTCTCGGAATACCGCCGGTTGCTGACGGCGGAGCTCGGTGCCCACGGCATCACCATGGACACGCAGCCGTTCGACGGTCCCGCGACCGACTTCTATGCGGCGATCGACGACCATTGGACGGTGTTTGCGTCGGCGGCTTTGCGCGGGCTGCTGACCGGGCGCCGCACGGTCGGGCTGTTCTTCCGCCCCGGCCAGTGTTTCGGCGAGAAGCGACGCGCGCCCTTCAAGCGACTGGTCTTCGGCGTACTCTCCAGGCTGCCGCGCACTTCCGTGCTGTCGATCCTGCCCAACGCGGTCGATCCGCGCTTCGCGCAAGTCTCGACCGACTGGATCTACGATCCGCAGCTCTGGGATCTCCACTATTTCGGCATGCCGCCGGCGGATGCCTTCCCGGCACTCGACCGCGAGATCCTCGAAGCGGCGGCGGGCCGGCAAATCGTGCTTTCGCTCGGCCAAGTCGAGCTGCGCAAGGGCTTCGACTTCTTCTGCCGCATCTGGTGCGATTCACCGGAGATCCGCGCGAAGTACCTGTTCGTCTCGGCCGGCAAGGTGAACGAAGAATCCCGGGCCGCCGCGAAGAAGTTCGCCGCGGCGGGCGGATTGCTGATCGACCGGCGGATGGAAGAAGCCGAGCTCCGGCATCTCTATCGGCATGCCGCGCTGATCTGGTCCTGCTACAACCCGAACCACGATCAGGCTTCCGGCATCCTGGGACGCGCGGTGCAGCTCGGCGTACCGGTGATCGTGCGCGAGACCTCCTACCTCGATAAGCTCTCAAAACATCTCGATCACCCGACCGTCGCGATCCCGTTCCGGGAGCCCGCCAAGGCCGCCCAGGCGCTTCTCATCTGGTGCCCGGTCGCGGTCGATCGCACGGCGGTCGAGGCTCGCCCCCGGATGATGCGAGAACGCAGCCTCGATGTCCTCGCGCGGCATCTCGGCCGCCGGACGACAGCGCCGACCTCGCATTGAGGAAGATAGCGAATCCGTCGATGCATACCTTCTCGACATCCCCAACCCTGGTGTTTCCGCGATGACCGTAGCCTTGTTCGATCCCTCGATCGCCTCCGAGAATCTCGGCGATCAGATCATCATCGATGCGGTGGTCCGCGAAATATCCGATCTCTTTCCCGCCGAACAGGTGGTGCATCTTCCGACCCAGGAGGTCGTGGGCCGCCGCACCTTTCGGATCGCGCGCAACGCCCGGGAGCGCCTGGTCGGCGGAACGAACCTGCTTTCCTCCCACATGCTGCGCTACCGGCAATGGAAGGTCGGCCTGGCGGCGCGCTTCCTGCTGAAGGACGTGGTGCTGATGGGGGTGGGCTGGTGGCAGTACCAGGACGATCCGGACTGGTACACCCGCCAGATCATACTGAGCACATTGTCGAAGCGGCGCAGCCACGCGGTGCGCGACGAATACACCAAGCAAAAGCTGGAAAAGATCGGCTTGGCGAATGTCCTCAACACCGGTTGCCCGACCATGTGGCGGTTGGACGAAAAGCTCTGCGCCTCAATTCCGGCGCGCAAGGCGAGTGACGTGGTCTTCACGCTGACCGACTACAAGCCGAACCGGGAGACCGACGTTGCGCTGATCGATTTGCTACGGAAGCGCTATGCGAGGCTGTTCTTCTGGCCGCAGGGAAGCGGCGACCTCGCATACCTGCAATCAATCGCGCCGCTGAATGGTATTGAGATGGTCGCACCGACGCTCGCGGCCTATGACGCGCTGCTCGACAGCCACGATCTCGACTTCGTCGGGACGCGGCTGCACGGAGGCATCCGCGCGTTGCAGAAGCGCCGGAGAGCGCTGATCGTTGCCGTGGATAACCGGTCACTAGAGATCTCGAGGGACACCGGCCTGCCAACCGAGGAGCGGAAAGCAGTCGAGCGGATCTCTGACCGTATCGAGCGCACAGAGTCGACCAGACTCGCTCTGCGCTTGAACGAGATCGCGGCCTGGAAGACCCAGTTCTCCGCCGCCCGCGCAGCCGCCCAGTGATAAGGGTCGTCCACGTCTGCTCCCACGCGCACGAAGGCGGCGCCGCACGCGCGGCCTACCGGATTCATCTCGGCCAGCGCAAGATCGGCATCGACAGCCGTCTCGCGGTCATCCACAAGAAACTGGATGACGATTCGGTCGTAGCGCCGCTCGGCCTAGCCGGCCGGGTCCGCGCCGTGGTGGGCGGCAAGGTCGAGGCTGCGATACTCGCGCGGCAGCGCACGGCGAACCCGGTCTTCCATTCGCTGGGATTGATGTCGTCTGGACTCGGCGGCTGGCTGAACAAGTCGGGCGCGGATCTCGTCAACCTGCATTGGGTCGCCGGCGCGACGCTCAGCATCGGTGAGATCGCGGCGATCAAAAAGCCGATCGTCTGGACAATGCACGACATGTGGCCGTTCTCCGGCGCCGAGCATTACGAGAACCTCGCCGGTGCGCGGCGCGCGAATGTCGGCTATGCGCCCGGGAGCCGCGCCGCAACCGACAAAGGCCCCGACCTCGACGCCTGGACCTTTGGGCGAAAGCTCCGCGCCTGGCGCGGCAAGACTTTTCACCTGATAACCCCGAGCCGGTGGCTGGCGGATCGTGCGAAGCAGAGCACGTTGTTCTCGCGCATGCCGTGCCGGGCAATTTCGAACGGCATCGATCTCGGACTCTATAAGCCGCTTGACCGGCGAGAGGCGCGCCGCGCGCTCAACCTGCCGCAAGACAAACTGCTGGTCTTGTTCGGCGCGATGTCGAGCACCACCGACCATCGCAAGGGCTTCCACCTGCTCGTGCCGGCACTGCAGGCTCTTTCCCGCGATCCCGCCTCCGGGTCGCGGACCGAGCTCATGGTATTCGGCGCGCGGGCACCCAAGCAGCCAGCCGATCTCGGCCTACCGGTGCACTATCTCGGGCAATTCGGCGACGATCTTTCCCTGGTGTTGCTGTACTCGGCGGCCGACGTCTTCGTCGCACCGTCACTCCAAGACAACCTGCCGAACACGCTGGTGGAATCGTTGTCCTGCGGCACGCCCTGCGTGGCCTTCGATATCGGCGGAATGCCGGACCTGGTATGCGACCAGGCATGCGGGCAGCTCGCGCCGGCCGGCGATATCGAGGCGCTGGCCAAGGCTATCGCGACGGTGCTGGCCCGGACCGGCGAGCAGGCGCGCGCAGATTGCCGGCGCAGCGCCGAGGGACGCTTCGCCGATACCGATGTCGCCGCGCAATACCTCGAATACTACCGCGAGGCCTGCCGATGACGGGGCGATGGCGACATGGTTGCCGTTGCGTTGCAGGCGCGACTGGCTGCGGGTTGGGGGAAATTCGGTCCTGTTCCGTCATTGACCTGGTGATAGGATTGATTGTCGTCCTCTTTGAGCGCCGATCGGAGCGCCTTGAGGGGCGGGAGTTCCGTTCTCGACCATTGCGTCCAACGAGCGTCGGGGGAATAGCCATGTCCGTTTCAAGCCAGGTCCAGGCGTGTGCCAAGAGGCTGGGTTTGCGCATCATTCGCATCACGCCGAAATCGTCGCCGGCCCTTCGCATCGCGGATATCCTCAATCGCTCGAATATCCGGTGCGTCCTGGACGTCGGAGCGAACAGCGGGGGATATGCCTGGGAGTTGTTTGACGAGGGCTATGCCGGAAGGATCATATCGTTCGAGCCGCTTCCCACGGCCTGGCAGCAGTTGAAGGCGAAATCCGCTTCCTACGGCGGCCGCTGGCTCGCCGGACCGCAAGTTGCAGTCAGCGCTGAGAATGGCGAGGCGGTGTTTCATGAGGCCGAAAACAGCGTGAGCAGCTCGCTGCTGCCGATGCGCGACGAGCACGTTCGGGCGTCACCCGGCAGCGGCCCGGCCCGCGATATCAAGGTGACGACCAGGATGCTGGACGATCTGCTACCCGCAATCGATATCTCATCCGATGAGCCCCTTTTCCTCAAGATCGACACGCAGGGCTCCGAGAAGCAGGTCCTCAAAGGCGCATCGCGCACGATCGCACAACATGTCGACGGCATTCAGGTCGAGATGAGCCTGGTACCGCTCTATGACGGCCAGCCGCTGGCGGCCGAGATCCACGCAATGCTGGAAGGATTGGGATTCGTCCTGTGGGACATGATCCCGGGGACCCGCGATCGATCCACTCATCGTCTGCTTCAGTATGATGGAGTCTATTTCAAGCGAAGCTTCTCCCTCGCATAAGACACGATGAAGATTTTACAACGGAGCGCCGACAGGCAGCAGATTTTCTGAATGCGCATTACACGTCAATCCATCCATCGCGCCTTGCGGGTCATCGCCTATGGCGGACCGAAGCGGCTCTGCGACAACGCGACTTGGGCGCGTACGCATCCTGAAGCCTGGACCAAGGTCATCGATCGCGAAGTGCCGAACCGGCGGCCAGCCGTCAAGTTCGGTACAATCGACGCCGATTTCGAATCGATGCTCCCGGCGGCATTCCCGGAGATGGGCCTCGTCACGCTTGCCCACGGCCGCATCATCGGACCGCATGGCTGGCTAGTGAGCGCCGACGGTTCATTGCTGCACGAGAACTCCTGGTATGGAGCGGAGTATCCCACCAAGCCCTGGAAGATCGCCTACGGCAAGCGCCGTGCCGTCAAGGGCACGTGCCTTTCGCTGGCGAGCGATTTCGCCATCGGCAATTACGGGCATTTCATTCTCGACTGTCTGGGCCGCGCGGCTTTGTTCCTGAAAGCCGGCCGCTCCTTCGGCGAGATCGATCACGTCTATATTCCCCGTCCGCCCTCGCCGACGACCGAGGCCTTCCTGCGGGCGATCGGCGTGCCGCTTGAGAAGTGCATCTGGGCGGAGGAGAGCTGCATCGCGGCGGATACGGTGATCGGCACGACCTTTCCCGGCACAAGGCGGAACTATCCGCGTTGGCTGATCGATTTCTTTCGTAGCCTTGCAGGCACAGACGCGAAGCGGGCGCATCGACGTATCTACGTCCCCCGCACGGGACCGCGCCAAGTGCGCAACGAAGCCGAGCTCCGCGCCGCCCTCGACCGATTCGGCTTCGAAACCTATGACTTCAGGAAGGTGGATGACGAGGCGGCGTATTTCGCCGAGGCCGAAATCGTGGTCGGCGCCCATGGTGCCGGCATGACGAACTTGATCTTCTGCCAGCCTGGCACTTGGGTGCTCGAGCTCCTCCCCTCCGACCACGTCTGGCCGTATTTCTACACGATCGCGGATTCCGCCGGCGCCGCCTACCACTACATTGTCGGGAACAGCTTGGGATCGCGCCCGAAGGGAACGTTCGGTCCCAGCCCGTTCGATTTCGTCGTCGATCCCGCCGTATTCGAAAGCGCGCTGGAGACGATCTGCTCGGACGTTCCGGGCGCGCGATCCACAATGCGACTTGAGCAGTCATAATGCAAAATATCCGGCATCGCCTGTTCAAAGGCACGCTTTGGCTGGCCAGCGCGCGCGTGGCGACCAATCTGCTAAGCCTGGTCAGCACCTTCTTTCTGGCCCGGCTGCTGGTTCCGGCCGATTTCGGCCTGGTGGCGCTCGGCACTACGATCCTGACGATCGTCAATTCGGTGACGAACATCTCGCTGTCCCAGGCCCTGGTGCAGCATCGAGCGCCGACGACCGATCACTTTCACACCGCATGGACCCTCAATTTCGGGCGTGCGGCGATCATCGCCGCGTTGATGGCTGCTTCGGCCCAGCCGCTTTCCGTCTTCTTCGAGGATACGCGCCTGGTCAGCGTGATCCTGGTCCTCAGCCTCAGCATGCTGTGCTCCGGCCTCGAGAATCCGCGGGCCATCATGCTGACCCGCGACCTCGTGTTCTGGCAGCAGTTCATGCTGCAGGTTTCCCAGACGCTGGTTTCTCTGGTGGTCTCCATCGTGCTGGCGGTCCTCTACCAGAGCTATTGGGCGCTGGTGATCGGCACCGTCGCGGGCCAGGTGGCCGGTGTCATGCTGTCATACGGCATCATGCCGTTCCGGCCGCGCTTCAAGGTCGTGCATACGAAGGAACTATTCTCCTTCTCACTCTGGCTGACGTTTTGCCAGATCATCACCACGATCAACTGGAATTTCGACCAGCTGCTGGTCGGCAAGTTCCTCGGCCAGACCGCGCTCGGCTATTATACGGTCGGCAACAAGATCGCGATCATTCCCTCGCGGGAAGCCACCGCGCCGCTCACGGTGTCGCTGTTTCCGGCTTTCTCCAGAGTCGCGGACGATCGATCTCGGCTCGCGGCCGCCTACCAGTCCGCCACCGGCCTGGCCGCGGCGATCGCGCTTCCGCTCGGCGTCGGGACCGCGCTCATCGCGGATCCCCTGGTTCGGCTCACAATGGGCGAAAAATGGCTGCCGACAGTCCTGATGATCCAGGTGCTCGCCTGTGTATTCGGTTTCCAGAGCATGTTCAGCCTGGTCCAGCCGCTGGTGATGGCGACAGGCCGGACCCAGCTGCTGTTCAAGCGGGACCTCCAGGCGTTCGCGGCGCGAATTCCGCTCCTGGTGATCGGCCTATATTTCGGCGGGCTTCCGGGAGTCGTCTATGCGCGGGCGGTCAGCGGGACCGCCACGTTCTTCATGCAGACCAGCATGGTCACCCAGGTCACCGGTCTCACCTTCATGGAGCAGGCGCGCGCCCACTTCCGCGCTCTTGCCGCTTCCGTCGTGATGGCTGCCGCTGTGGTTCCGATCACCATGGCGATGCCGGACTCGTTCCGTCCGCTCGACAATGCTCTGGAGATCGCCGCCTTGGTGCTCATCGGCGGAGCCGCCTATATCGCGGCCACGCTGGTTCTTTGGATGATGATGCGGCGCCCGGAAGGTCCGGAAGCCGAAATCCTAAGGATCATCGACAAGGTCCGCAACTTTCTCCGCCGGGCGCCGGCCTGACCGCCTCCCGGCACCCGTAGATCGACGTAAAACAGCCGTAGCCAAAATTGAGGGCAGACAATGACACCGACCGACGCTCCGCTGGCACACGCTCCGGCAAGCCTTCAGAAGGACCCGTTGGCGCACTATGCGCGGAACGTCAACTCCCAGACCGGCGAAGATGGCATCATCGGCGAGATGCTGGCCAGGATCAGCACGGTCCGCGCGCTGGACGGCTGGTGCGTCGAGTTCGGAGCCTGGGACGGAATTTATCTTTCCAACACCTATCACCTGATCAACGAGAAGGGGTATAAGGCGGTTCTCATCGAAGGAGACCCCGCCAAACATCAGGTCTTGTGCAAGAACATTCCGCGAGAGGATGTCCATAAGATCTGCCGGTTCGTTACCTTCGAAGGCGAGTCGACGCTGGACAAGATCCTGGGATCGACGCCGATCCCGGCCAACTTTGATTTCCTTTCGATCGATATCGACGGCTGCGATTACTACATACTCGAATCCCTCACGCAGTACCGGCCGAAGGTCATCTGCATCGAATACAATTCGTCGATCCCGAATGAAGTGGAGTTCGTGCAAGCCAAGACGTTCGGGGTGAAGCAAGGCACCAGCCCGAGATCGCTCCTGCAACTCGCAAACCAGAAGGGATACAGCCTCGCCGCGGTGACCCACAGCAACCTGCTCCTGGTCGCCGATGATCTGAAAGAAGCGGTGCTCGGTACCGCATCGCCCACCCTGGATGATCTTAGGGATGACCGAGAGATGAAGACGTTTCTATTCTCCGGCTTCGACGGCAGCGTGCTCTCCAACCGGGATACGTTCGAGCTCCATTGGCATCGGGTGAAGCTCGACCTCGCGCGCAACCAAGTTCTGCCGCGCCCGTTGCGGGCGTTCCCGCGCGACTACAACATGTTTCAGAACGTGCTGTTCCTGCTCTGGCTGGCCGTGAATCGGCCCTCCGATTTCAAGTTCCGGGTTTCCAGTCGATTGAGGCGGGCCTTGAAGAGATGATGTTGCACTCCAGCGGAGCGGCGCATTCAACTCCATCCGCGATCCGATAATGCCATGAGAGTGCTCTGGGTATCGCGCTTCGTGCCGTTTCCGATGAACGCGGGCGACCGGGTCTATTCTGCGCGCCTCGCCGCCGCCACGGCGGAAGCCGGTGCCGAAGTGACCGTGCTCGGCATCGCCGACGAAGCGCCGCCCGCGGCGATGACGGCGGTGCGGAACCTGCGCTGGGAAGGCGTCAACTGCGCGCAGCGCGGAACGGTGCCCGCCTTGCTACGCCCGCTGCCGCTGGTGACCGAGCGCGCCTCGCCGGCGCCGATCGTCGCCGCCTTCCGACGCCTGCTGGACAAGCTCGCGCCGCAGGTCGTGGTGGTAGACAACTACGCCGCAGGCTGGGTGATGCCGCTCCTGGCGGCGCGTCGACCCGCGCCAGCCTTGGTCTATATCGCCCACAATTTCGAGGAAAAGCTCGCGGCCGACATCGCGCGTGGCTTTTCGGGATCGTCGGCCCGCAAGATCGCACTCCTGCTGAATGCCTTGAAGATTCGGCGCCTCGAGCGCGCCCTCGTGAAGCGGGCGGATCTGGTGGTGGCCCTGACGGAGCGCGACCGCGACGAATTGCTCGCCCGCAATCCCGACAAGCAGTCGCTGGTCCTGCCGCCGGGCTTCACCGGATCCCGCGCCGCGCAGCGGGCGATCGATGCGACAGTACCCCGCCGCGTCGTGATGCTCGGCTCAGTGCGCTGGATCGCCAAGCAGATCAATGTAGGCGAATTTCTAGAGGCCGCCGATGCCAAATTCCATGCCGTCGGTATTGCCTTCGACATCATCGGCGATGTCGCGGAGGAGTTCCGAGCGAGCTGGACCCCACGGCTGAAAGCGACGCGGTTCCTCGGCTTCGTGGACAACGTCGCCGACGAGCTCGCCCGCTCTCGCCTGGGCCTCGTCATCGAGGCCGTGGGCGGAGGTTTCAAGCTGAAGATCCTCGACTATCTGTTCGCCCGCGTCCCGGTGGCAGCGCTCGCGGGTTCATTCGAAGGCGTTCCACAAGCCGCGCGGAATCAAATCGCGATCGCACCCACCGCCGCCGCATTGACCGAGACGGTGATCCGGCTGATCGATGATTTCGATGCGCTGAACGGCATGCAGAACGCCTGCTTCGACGCGGTCAATGGCCGGTTCGAGTGGGACCTGGACGGTTGCCAGCTGGCCGCCGCTCTCGCCGCGCTGCCAGCCGCCCGCTGAACCTCAACTCCGGCCACGGATTGGCGCACGCAGGAACGTGCCGAGGAAGCCCAAAGCCCAGGCGAAGTGCATGATCGCCGCCGAGGGTCCGCCGAGCAGGCCGCAGGGCGAACGGTGCTTGGCCGCGAGCCCTAGCGAGGTCGCGGCCAAGATCGCAAGGTAGACTGCGGGCCAGATCCAGCCGAGCCATGTCATCGGCGTCGCAAGCAGACTAGCCACGAACAACACGACATGGCCGGGTACCGCTGCCTGGCGCAGTCGGAGCGAATCCGGATGCCGCAGCACGGTTCTGGCCCGCCCGCGGCCGTAATTGAAATACTGCCGCCATAGGCTGCCGAAGCTGCCGCGCGGGTGATAGGCGATGCGGATATCGGCATCGAGATAGATGCGCCCCCCCGCCTTGCGCAGGCGGCAATCGTATTCGGCGTCCTCGTTGTGGCTGAAGGTCTCGTCGTAGCCGCCGAGGCGCCGGTACATCGCCGCCCTGAACGCGGCGTGATGCCCGTGATCGACGAAGCCGCTGCGGGTTCCGGCGCGATGGCGCGAGCCGCCGGTCCCGACCGGCGTGTTGGAGACCCAGGCCACCGCCCGTTGCAGACAGGTGTCGCCGATCGAATCCATCGGGACGACAACGGAATCGGCGCCGCTGCGGGCGAGGCTCTCCAAGAGCATCGGTATGTAGTGCGGCGGATACTCGGCATGGGCGTCGCAGCGGATGAGCACGTCCCAGCCCTCGCCCAGCTCCCGCGCGGCGAGATTGATGCCGGCGGACTGGATCTTCTTCGGATTGTCGATCAGGGCAACGTCGGTGTTCTCAGCGATCAATTCGCTGACGATCGACCGGGTCCGGTCGGTGCTGCCGCCGTCAGTGACCACGAAACGGGTTCGGGCGGGGTCAAGGCGGTCCGAACGCAGGACGCCGATGAGGTCGCGGATGGTCCGCTCTTCGTTCAGGGTCGGAATCACCACGGCAACTCCGGGCTGATGCACGCCCGCGGCATCCGCCGGTCGAACGCCCATATTCGAGAGATTCCCTGCCATTGCCCTTCCTGCCGTCATGGGATCGTCATCGAGAAAGACCGCCCACTGCTGAATACGCTTCAGCCGCGGCGCGGTTCCTTATCAGAGTTTCAAGACGGAAGTCCCGCCTCAATCTGGGAGATAGGGCGTCAGCTGCGGACGCAGTTCGGCCAGGAACGATTGCAGCCGCTGCTCGCTGGCGGCGACCTGCTCGGTCTCGAGAATCGGAGTCACCAACCGCACCAGAGCGCCATCGGTCCGCTGCCGCAACATCGCGTCACCCATCAGGTGCAGCTTGACGACGAACTCATTGGCCTCGATCCGGCCACGACCCTGGAACCAATAATAGACCAGCGCCTTCTCGTTGCCCTTCTGGATGATCGCGCGGTTGACCGTGAGCGCACCGGCTTCGTCGGCGAGCGTGACCGTGACCGGGCGGATCTCGCTGATCCGCCAGCCACCGGCGGGAATGCAGATGCGCGGAGAGTGGATCGCCTCGCCGATTTCCTGGGTCGAGTAATAGGCGACCCAGAGCGCCACCGCCTGCTTCTGCGCGAGATCGACGAAATTGACGCTGAGATAATCGGTGGGCTTCAGGGAATCGAGCGCCACGGCATCGACCGCAAGATCGGTGCCCGACCAGCGATCGATGTTGCGCGGGAAGTGGCTGAACTCGGCGCGCGCCGGCGCGGTCGCATCGGGAAGCTTCAGCATCGGAAAAACCGCGGCCGTCGCGACGACGACGAGCAAAGCCGCGATCGCCGATTTCGACGCAGTGCCCCGGCCCGGCTGTTTCGGGGCGGAGGGCGGCCAAGAGAAGTCAAGCCGGCGCAGCAGCGCGCGGTCGCCGCCGAACAGGCAGAGGATCTTGATCTCCAGAAACAGGATCGCGACGCAGCCGCAGAAGATCAGCCAGCCTTCGAAGTCGTGGAAGAAGCCCTGCGCGGCCTCGATGCCGAAGCGATCGACCAGAATCCCGGTGACGCCGATGCGAAGCGAATTCAGCAGAATGGTGATCGGCACCGTGCTGAAGAGGATCAGCACGCGCTGCCAGGCCGGTCCCCGATAGAGATAGGCGCAAAGGAAGCCGAAGCTGGCCAGCGGGAAAAGATAACGCAGGCCGCTGCAGGCGGCCGCGACCTCAAGCTGGATCGCGCCGAGATCGATGATGTTACCGTCGAGGAAGACCGGGATGCCGAAGATCCGGATCGTACCGGCACCGATCTGCGAGGAGATCAGCTGCAGATGCGCCGAGAGATTGGCCTGGAGCAGGCGCGCGAGCGGAATGCCGAAACCGAGATAGAGCAGCCCGGGCCAGACGGAACGGGCCCGCGCGTCGCCCGCCACGGAGGCGAACAGGCCGACCAGGAAGAAGAAGATGCCGATCTCGGCGAGATAGACGAAGGCCGCGACCTTGCCGAACACGCCGAAGACCAGGCCGATCAGGAGCAATGAGAAGCCGATCCAGCCCGGCCCCTCGCCCGCCGTCGAGCGCCGGAGGTCGCGGGCCAGCATCGCCGCGGCCAGCACCGGGATCAGCGGGCCGTAATTGTATTCCTCCGAGGTGGTCCAGATCCCGACGATGACCTTAAGCGGGGTCCAGAAGATGTAGCCGCCGAGCAGGAGTGCGATCGCCGGCAGGATCCCGTAACGGACCACCGGTGCGAGCTGCAGGCCTGGCCCGATACTGGGCATCTGCTGGGACATCCTTTGGGTGTCGAAAATGACCGTTTCTCCCGGCAAGCGGCGCCTTCCTGGACCGCGGCGCATGGTAACGGATCGAGGCGGGAACAACCATGATTTTCAGCCGTTTTCCCGCTGTCGGCGCACCCAGTTGGCTGCGGCGGTCTTGCGATCAGGTCCGGGTGGGCTCATTCCAATTGTCATGGCTTTCGTCTATTGTCGAAGCTGCCGGTCCGTTGGGCTCAAACCTTCGGGCGGGTTTGCCGGTGTGGTTAACCATCGCCGGCCAAGCGGCGCGGAATCGCGGCCGAAATTCCCGGGAGGCGCAGGTGAGAAAGAGTCGGGACGATTTCCCGCGCAACAAAAGGTCGACGGTACGGAATGACAGCTATAGCGAAGGCGATCGTATTCGGCGGCGCGGGCTTCATCGGCTCGCATCTGCTGGCGCGGTTGGCAAAGGATTCGGGCTACGGCCGGCTCTACAGCGTTGATATCGCCAAGCCTCGATTCGAGGTTCCCGGCGTCCACTACCTGACCCACGACCTTCGCGAGCAGATCCCGGCCGATCTCTGCGGCGAGGGTCCGGCGGACATATTCAACCTCGCCGCCGTGCACACGACGCCGGGGCATGAGGATTGGGAGTACTACTGGACCAACCTCAACGGTGCCACACATGTGTGCCGGTTCGCGACGGCGACCGGCGCGGAGAACATCGTCTTCACCAGCTCGATCTCGGTCTATGGCCCCTGCGAGCAGGCGAAGGACGAGGATTCGGCGCTCGAGCCGAACAGCGCTTACGGACGTTCGAAGCTGCTCTCCGAAAAAGTCCACCGCCTGTGGCAGGAGGAAGACGCCGACCGGCGCCGCATCACCGTGGTGCGGCCGGCGGTAATCTACGGCCAGTATGAGCGCGGCAATTTCACCCGCCTCGCCAGATTGCTGGCGAAGGGGCGGTTCGTCTATCCGGGCCGGCGCGACACGATCAAGGCCTGCGGCTACGTTGAGGACCTGATCTCGTCGATGCTGTTCATGCGGCAGCGGAACAGCGCAGTGGTTACTTACAATTTCGCCTATCCTGACCGCTACACGACGGAGCAGATCTGCGCTGCCTTCTGTCAGATCGCCGGCTACAAGTCGCCGAAACTGCTCATACCATCGTGGTTCATGATGCTGGGGGCTTTCGGCTTCGAGGTCCTGAACGCATTCGGCTATCGCAACACGGTCAACCGGCCGCGCATCGCCAAGCTGCTGAACTCCACCAACATCGTGCCGAAGCGCCTGGTCGAGGCGGGCTTTCCTTACGGCTTCGACATCAAGTCGTCGCTGCAGAACTGGCGCGAGAAATCGACGGCGGCGGACTTTGATTGATGGAACAAGCCGCGCCCGGCGGGATTTCCAATCACCGCAGCCTAACGGTCTACCGCGCCTTTAACCATACGGCCCGGCCCGCGTTGACAGCGTAGCGCGCCGAAGCAATGGTGAACCGGCCGCCCGTCTTCCCGAACTCAAGGAGTGGAAATGCCTGACGCTTTGAGCCGCTTGCACCGCCTGAAAGCGCCCGCGCTGGCCGCCGTCCTGGCACTCGCTGCCGTTGCCTTCGCCGGTGCGCCGAAGCCGACCCTCGCACAAGGGTGGGTGATCACCTTCGAGGATGACTTCGACGGGTCGAGCCTGGATAAATCCAAGTGGTTCACGCGCTACATCTACGACAACGGGAAACAGGACCACCTCAACGACGAGAAGCAGCGGTACCGCGAGAGCGGCAATCACGTCTTCGAAGACGGCGTGCTCAACCTGGTCGCAAAGAAACCGAACTCGTCCGGCGTATACACTTCCGGGATGATCCGATCACGCCAGACCTTCCGCTACGGTTATTTCGAGGCGCGGATCAAGATGCCGGCCGGCAAGGGATTATGGCCCGCCTTCTGGCTCAACTCCGATTACGACGAGAACGGCAAGCTGAGCTGGCCGCCCGAGATCGACATCATGGAGTACGTGCAGAACGGCGTGACCGAGCATCCGTTCATGGTCCACTCCAACGTTGCGCTGACCAAGAATGTGCAGGGTGGTGAGTGGCTCTATCGCGACCCGAACTTCGATCAGAAGTGGACCTTCTACAACGCCAGGGAAGACCTAACCAAGGACTGGCACGTCTACGGTCTGCTGTGGGACACCGATGACACCGTCACGGCCTATCTCGACGGCAAGAAACTGTGGCAGCGGACGTATCGCTGGCTCTACCCGGACGGCCGCCAGGCCGGCCCCGCGCATATCCTGATCAATCTCGCGGTCGGCGGGAAATGGGCCGGCGCCGGCGGAATCGACAATTCGAAATTCCCCGCATCGCTGCAGGTCGACTATGTCCGCGTCTGCAAGCGCGCGACCAATGTCCAAGGGCAAGAGACCTGCGGCCGCAGCGAGTTTGCGCCGAAGTAAGGGTTGGTCGGCGCAGTGGGGAGCCGGCTGCCGCGAATTTGAGGGGAAAATGGGTCACACCGGGGGACGCCAGCTGCGACGGAGCGGCTCATCCGTTGCAGCTGCATGCGCCGCAATGGCTTTCGTTCTTTGCGCAATGCTTTTTCCGATGAAATCGGCCGACGCCGCGGGTTGGATCGTGGTCTTTCAAGACGATTTCAACCAGGCGAGTCTGGATACTTCCACCTGGTTCACGCGCTTCATCTACGACAATGGCACCCGGGATCACCTCAACGATGAGCAGCAGAGGTACCGCGAGGATGGCAACCATGTCCTGCGGAACGGGATCCTCACTCTGGTTGCGAAGCCACGGAACGCCAACGGGGTTTATCCATCCGGAATGATCCGCTCTCGACCGACCTTCCGATACGGCTATTTCGAGGCGCGCATCAAACTGCCACCCGGCCGCGGCATGTTTCCTTCCTTCTGGCTCAATTCGGACTTTGACGAGAACGGCTATCTCGGCTGGCCGCCGGAAATCGATATCATGGAATTTGCGCCGAACGGCATCACCGAGTTTCCGAACATGGTTCATTCCAATCTCGCGCTCAGCGTTCCCAACACGCAGGGCGGCGGATGGATCTACCGTGACTCGAACTTCAATGCCCAATGGACCTTCTATCGAGCGCCCACAGACCTGACGAGAGACTGGCATGTCTACGGAATGCTCTGGGAAACGGACGACACCGTCACTGTCTATCTGGACGGAAAGAAGCTGTGGCAGAAGACGTATCGCTGGCTCTACAAGGACGGTCGGCGGGCCGGTCCCGCGCATATTCTCATCAACCTGGCGGTGGGCGGCGCATGGGCCGGCGCGGGCGGAATCGATAACTCCAAATTCCCGGCCTACTTGCAGATCGACTATGTCCGCGTATGTCAGCGCGTGACGAACGCGGTCAACCAGGCAGCTTGCAACCCGAGCGCGCCGAAAAAATGAACCGGGGCGCGGAGGGAGTCGCTCAGGCCTCCGCCGCCAGCGGCAGCGGTGCCTTTTCGGCGAAACCGAGACGGCGGACCTGCATCGGCAATTCGACCTCGGGCGTCTCGGCGACGCTGAGCTGCCAGACGGTGGTCCCATCATCCTTCCGCTCGAGCAGAGTAAAGCCCAGCTTCTCGTAGTGTTTCTCCACGAGATTGTTGCGCTCGGTCGGGCGGTAGGTGCCGATCAGGGTATCGATCTCATGCTGGCGCGCCTGGAACAGGATTTCTTGGAGCGTCGCTTCCTCGACCCGACGGCCGAGCACGCGGCAGCTCATCAGCCAGGTGTCGATATGCCAGGCCCGGTCGCTGCGGCGGCAGATGATGACGCAGATCATGCCATTGTCGCCGAACGTGTCGGCGAGGCGAATCTGCAGAGTCATGCAATCCGGATCGCGCTCGGCTTCGGCCACTTCGACCTCGGTGTAGCGGCGGGTCGTCAGGTTGAACTGGTTCGACTTGGCGATGAGCTGGGCGATGCGCGCCCGACCCACTTCGTCGAACGGCTGCACGGTCATCACCATGTCGAGCGACAGCAGATAGGATCCGATGTCGGCGACGTTCTTCTGCAACGCGACGCGCCGCGCATTGTCCTGATACATGGCCGCGCGCTTGCGGTCCTCGTCCGAGAGCGTGATCGCCTCGAAATAGCCGCTGGCCAGCAGCACCCGCGCATAATAGGCGGGGTCGGCGGGGAGTTCCGGCACCGCGACCGCGGGCAGGGTCTGGCGCACAATGTTGCGCTCGGCCGGATTGTCGTCGAGGAAGACGAAGGATTCGAGGCCGAGCGCCAGCTCCTCAGCGATCGCCGTGATGTTGCTCGCCTTGTCGCTCCAGTTCGCCTGGAAGACCGCAAGATGGTCCTCCTTCAGCAGCATCTCCGGATGTTCCTTGAACGGCTTGCGCGCGACGTCGTCGTTGTTCTTCGAGGAGACGGCAAGCACGATGCCGCGATCGCGCAGGCTCAGCGCCACGCGCTGGACTTCGAGATGCGCCTCGCCTGTGGCGTCGCCCTGCCCGATCAGGATGCCTTCGAGCCCGTCATCGCCGATGACCCCGCCCCAGAGCGTGTTGTCGAGATCGAGCACCAGGCAGCGCCGGCTCTTGCCGCGCAAGCTGGCGATCAGCCGGCAGACGTGGTCGACGTAGAGCGCGATGTACTGGCTGGCAAAAGGTAGCTTGCCGATGTTCCAGAGCGTGGGGTCGTGCCAATTGGCGAGCCCCACGGTCTCGGCCATTTGCGCGACGTCGAGCAGGATGTCCTTGCTGCCCGCGACGTCTTCGGCCAGAGCCCGATTGAAGCCGTCGATCAGATTGCGCAAGGTCCCCGCGAGGCCGAGATCGAAGCTGCCGAAGAGGGTTTCCGGCGGCCGTGCCAGGGTCTGCACGATGCAGAGCGCGTTGCTGTTGGCGCGGATTCCCTCGCGGACCGTGGCGAGCTGCTTCATCGCCTCGTCAACCGAACGGGCCGCCGCCTCCGCGTCGCCGGGAGCAGGGCGCAGCGGCAGGCCGTGATGGTCGATCGCCACCAGCACCGCGTCGAACTTGCCCCGGTTGATCATCGAATCCGGATTGAGCGCTTCCTGGATCACCTGATCGAAATCGGCCTCTTCGCAGACTAGGTCGATGCCGTGCCGCACCGCGGTCGCGACCAGCGCCGGCACCAGGAAATGCGAGGTCGTGTTGCTGAGGACGCCAAGGCGGAACGGCGTGAGCGGCGCCAGCGACTTTCCGGCGCCACGCGCCAGCGCGATCACCTTGGCCAGGCGGTTGAGCGCATTCTCGTCGAGCGCATATTGCGCCAGTGCCTGGACCCGGCGGCCGAAATCGGCCGCGGACGCCGTCTCTTCGGCGAGCAGGGCCCGACAGCTTGCTGAGAAATCGTCTGGTTTCGGCGGCAGCCAGGCAAGGCGCGCGTAGAGATCGTCGGCCATCCGCGGGCTATCATCTCCTAACATTGGCCGGTCCCCGAGAGGAACGGCGGTCAGCGGTCGATCGGCTTCAGATCTTGGATTGGATCAGCCCGACCAGTTCGCCGACATTCTTCAGCTTCCCGACTTCGGCGGCGGAGAATTTCACGCTGAAGGCCTTTTCGACTGAGAGCACCAGCCGGATATGGCTGAGACTGTCCCAGCCATCGACGTCATCTGCGGTGGTCTCCGCCTTCAACGCGAGGCTATCGTCGTCGAAGACATCGCCAAAGATCACATTCAGTCGCTCGTAGATCTGACCCTCTTGCATCACTCTCTCGTTAACGAAGTTTGCAAATTTGTCTCAGGATTTCAATCGCTTAATATACGCTCATCACCTGATTTGTGCATAGCACAATCTGACGGGATCCGCGTTCCGCTGTCAATCGCCGCGGCGCGAGTAAACGCGCGAGGGCACACTTGGTTGCGAGGCGAGCAGGAAGCCTCTGCGGGCTATTTAGCGGCAGCCAGATGCACGACCGGCTCGCCGCGGATGATCTCGATCACCCCGACCCGCGCGACGCTGTAGAACGAGACTTCTAGCCCGTCGAAGAGGACCGCCGGCTTCGGCGGGGAGATCTCGATCACGTCGAGCCCAAGCTCGCGCAAGACCGCGATCGACGCCGCCGGATCCGCGGACGTGTAGCACTGGTGATAGATCAGCGCCTTGCCGCCCTTGATCAGGTTGTCGATCGGCGAGGGCTGGTCACCTGGCCAGATGACTTCCACATCCGGCATGTCGGCGTGATGCATCATCGCCAGGTTGACGCCCTGGAGCGGATCCCAGCAAGTCGCCCCTTTGCGATAGCCCAGCGTCACCAGATAGAGAAAGGCCTGATCAGGCCGTTTGACGGCAAGGCCGAAGTGATGAAAGGCCAGACCGGAATGGTTGACGCCGTCGCTCACGGGGTGACCGCGGGAGCGACCCCGGCCTTCGCGGTCTCGTTGCTGATCGACGTGGCGAGGACGTGCGACCATTCCTTGGTGATCCGGGGCTTCGGATGCACCTCGTCGACAAACTCATCGTCACCGAAAGTGGACTGCATCTCGACGAAAGAAAAGCCCTTGCGGCTGGCCATCGCCTTCAGCCAGTCCGTCTTCAGCGCGTTATAACTCTGATTGAGCGCGGTCCCGGCGAGCCAGGTCGGAAGCGGCAGGTCCGCCACCACAACGGTCCCCCCGTCATCCAGAATGTCATCGACCAGAGCAGTCAGGACCTCGAACTGTTCCTTTGGAACGGCGGTGGCGCCGCCGAACTGCGCCTCCCAGAAGGCGATGTACTTCGCCTGCTGTTCCGGCGGGATTACGGTCTGGTTACGCTCGTGATCGGTCAAGGCCGGTTTCCCCTTCAGCAGGCGCGCGCGCAAGCCCACCGTGACGTCGCGCACCAGCTTGTCAAAGGTGAGATAAGGATGGATCAGCAGCAACCCGAACTCCAGATCCTCGATCGGCAGAATCTGGACCGGGCCGTCGGCACCCCGCCGGTAGAAACCGTAGCGGAAGCGCTCGATGTCGAGATCGGTGTCCCCGGCATGGCGATCCGGGGTATTCCATTTCAGCGAATCCGGCACGAACAACCCGTACCAGACGCCGATTACATAGGTGCTGCGCTTCTTGCCGTCCGGCGATTGCACTGCGCGGATCATGTCGTAGGCTTGGCGCATCTCCGTAATGTTGGCGCCGCTGATTGAGAGGTTGTTGACCTGGAGGTTCGGTACCAGAGGCTGCAGCTCGTCCAGCCGGAAACCGCCGAGGGTGTTGGAAGCGCCGAGCAGGATGAGCCTGTCCGCATCGGTCCGGAGCGACGCGCGGTTGAGGAAGAAGTACTTGGGTTCCGTCATATAGAGCGTCTTGGAAGCCTGCCGGGTCTCAAGCCCGCCCTCCTGGTGATGCATCGGCACCAGCAACAGGCTGACACCCAGGATGACGATATAGAGAACCGCGAGACTCGCGAGCAGCCATGCCGTCTGTTTCAGAATCCACTTCATCAGAATGCCCGATACACGAAATCCGGAGCCTTGTGATAGAACGACGAAACCGCGGCGATCAGCACGATCAGGCTGGCAAGCCACAGGTTCCGCGTCACGACGTTCTCGAAGCGGATCGCCACGCCCTTGACCCGGGCGCAGATTGCCGCGCCGATGTCCCAAGCCACCGCCCCGAAAGCCGCCACGACGGTCAGGCCGAGCATCGCTGCCGCGAGGCCGATCGCGCCGAGACGCGCGAAGAGGTTCTCAAGCTGCACCATATCGACCCAGAGGCAGGTTACGGCGACGGTGAAGTAGGCGAAGGTGAGGCCCCGGCAGACATAGATGTAAACCGACTGCTTGTTGAACGCCTGATGGCGCTTCTTGCCGAGCACTTGGCCGAGCTTCACCTGCCACATCTTGTTGACGCTGGCGCCGGCGCCCATCAGCAGGCCGTAGATGACGAAGACCAAGGTCGTCCCGTGCCAGACGCCCATCACCAGGAAGGTGATGAAGAAGGCAATGACGCCGAGATAGGGCAGCAGGGCGGGCGACTGGAAGTTGGTCGCGAGCAAGCGCATCAGCGGCGTGAAGAGATAGATCTTGAACCAGTCCGACAGCGTCATGTGCCAGCGGTTCCAGAATTCCAGGAAGCTGCGCGCGGCGAAGGGCTTGTTGAAGTTTTCCGGGAGCTGCTGGTTGAACAGCCCGCCGAAGGCGATGACGATGTCCATGTAGCCGGAGAAATTGAAGTAGAGGTATCCGGTATAGGCCGCCGCCGCCGCGCCATAATAGACGGTGAACTTGACCAGGGGCATCGTGTCGCTGCCGGCGATGACATGCGCCGAGAGATCCTGGAACAGATAGTTTGCGGTGGCGGAGATCACCGAGACTTTGACGAAGCCGACGATGATCCGCGAGAAGCTGCGATAGACGGTGTCCGCGTTCAGCGCCTGGCCGAGCGACTGCTCACCCTTGCGGAAATCCTCGTAGCGCTGGATCGGCCCCGAGACCATGGTCAGGAAGTTGCAGGTGTAGTTGAGATAGGACCATGGCTCGATCGGCTTGTCCCAGGGCTCCGAACGCGCATCGACGATCAGATGGACGATGCGGAACAGGATGTAGGAAAGGCCGATGATGAGATAGGAGAAAGGCAGCGTCGGTAGGTCGGAGAGAAACGAGAATCGTTTCAGGAATATATAAAGCGCCAGCGTGAAAACGAGGCCGAGGGTGAGCGCCCAACCCGAGCGGCGCTGCCGCACCAGCTCGATCATGCCGTAGCCGAACAGCAGGAAGAAGGCCAGCGGCAGGACCTGGCGGACCTCGGCGAGGTAGCTGGCGATGAAGGCCAGATTGGCGAGGGTGAGGACGGTCTTGCGATAGAGCGGATTGGCCACCGCATGGAAGATCAGGGCCGCGGCTAAGGCGAAGAGCACGAAAGTTATGGAAGCGACATCCATTCAGTAAACAGCCTTCAATCACCCAAGACCGGCGCGGATCGGCCGGCGGAAACCTATCGCACAATACCCATTGCAGAAAGTGCGCTGCGCAGCACCGGCGGACGGGCACCGGGGCTGAAACGCCAATGAACCAATGTCTCGGCAATGCCCCGCGGCATCAGCAGCACGAGCGCACCCCAGGCCACGGTGGTGACCGTTTCTTTCAATGATGCGCCTTGCGGTGTGAGGCCGGCGCGGACCAGATCGAGCAGAATGCGCAGCGTATTGTCGCCCAGGATAGGATGCCCCTCGCGCGCCAGCCGAAAGGACGCAATGCGAGTCCTGAGCTGGGCGAAAGCCAGATGCTTGCCGCGATCGGAGACATCGAGGCCCACGCGGCGGGCGATTCTCTGCGAGTATTCGAAGCGCTGAATGGCGCTGACCGTCTGCCAGCCGAACCGGCTCCGGTCCAGCGTGGACATGGCGCCGTCGTTGCGCCCGTGCACGCGATAATCGGCGAGCGGCTTTGCGATCGTCACGACCTCGCCGAGGAACGGCGCGGCGGCGACGCAACAGGTATCCGGCGCCTTGCCGCAGCAATCGTCGAGCGGAAAGATCGCCTCGAGGCAGGCCCGCGAGAACAGATTCCCCGAACAGGGCGGCGCCGGATAGGAGCCGGTGGCGGTCGCCCAGCGCCGGACTTCGGCCGGCGTCGTGCTCTCCCGGTATTGCGGGAAGACCGAACCGTTCGGCCGGCCCTCGGCGTCGATGCCGCGCATCCGAAACTGCACCTTGCTGACGCCCGGATGCCAGACCTCAACAACCTCGCGCATGATCGAAGGATGCAGCGCGTCGTCGGAATCGAGGAGGATGATTGCCTCGCCGCGCGAACGGGCGAAGCCCAGGTTGCGGGCCGCGATCTGCCCGGCATTCTCCTGGAAGATGGCGATGACGCGGTCGCCGAATTTCTCGATTACCGCACGCGAATTGTCGGTCGAGCCGTCATCGACGACGACGACCTCGACATCCGGCCAGTCGATCGCGAGGGCGCTCTCGATCGCAATCCCGACGAATTCCGCATAGTTGTAGTTGGCGATGATGACGGAAAGCGAAATTCTCGGCTCAGTCATTCATGGTCTCGCTTGCGCCGTCGCCACAGGAGGTGAGAGCGGCTGCTTTTTCGGTGCCGGCGGACGCGGCCAGACGGCAACCAGCATGAAGAGGATGCTGGTAATGTCGGGCGCCAGCAGAATACCGCCCCAGATGACCAACCATCCGAACGCGATTCCGGCGCGCAGCTCGCTCGGCGCGCGCGACTTCAGAATGGAATACAAGAACAGGCCCGCGATCGCAATGAAGCCGAGGACGCCGTATTCGATGAACAGCTTCGCCCAGGTCGGATCGGCGATCTGGAAGTCGGCACCGGCGGAGGCGATAATCCTGAAGATCGTCCCGGGACCGAATCCGATCAACAACGACCAGGGCGTCGCGTCGAGGTAGTTGCGCACGATCATGAACGGCGCGACGAAGCGCGCGAAGCCGCTCGACCCGGCATAGGAGAACTCGCCAATTCGACCGGCTGTGAACGACAGGTTGAGGGCATCGCCCAGCGGCGACAGGATCACCGCGGCGGCGATCGCCAGGAGGATGAGTCGGAAGACGGTCTTCCGGCCGAGCGGGAACAGCAGGCCGATGAACAGCGTGAGCAGGCCGGTGCCCGAATAGGAGAGCAGTAAGGCGAGGCCGAGCGTCGCCAGTCGAACCGGCCGCCACCGCTTCTGCGTGGCGAACTCGCACAGCAGCGCCAAAGCGAGGAACTGCGAGAAGGTCGAGGGCTCGCGGAAGAAGAAGCCATTGGATTTGAAGAAATTGTTGACCGGGATCACGGTGTTGTAGGCGCCGCCGCCCCGGATCACCTCTGGCAGATACGACGTGTAGTCGAGCAGCCAGTAATCCTTGATTACGAATTGCAGGAAGAATTGCAGGATACCGGCGACCGCGCAGACCATCATGAGGTTGCCGAAGACCGCGAGGGTCCAGCGCGAAAGATGCTCCGTGCGCTCCGAGTTGCGGGCCACGA
This sequence comes from Dongia sedimenti, assembly GCA_030715195.1. Taxonomy (GTDB): domain Bacteria; phylum Pseudomonadota; class Alphaproteobacteria; order Dongiales; family Dongiaceae; genus Dongia; species Dongia sedimenti. The sequence goes on along the minus strand of JAUYVI010000006.1, from coordinate 535,129 downwards.
AGATCCACGCCAGATAGGCGACCGCGAACAGGAGCACCGAATTCTTCGAAGCCACGTCGGAATTGGCGACTAGGCTGACCATCGACACGCAGCCGCAGGCGATCAGCAACAGCAGGCGGATCGGATCGATGCGGGCAAAGCCATAAGCGAGCAGCGCCATGATGAAGAGGTACTGCGCCATCGTGCCGACGTTCAGGAAGAGCCCGCCGCCGAAGTTCAGCTGAAAGCGGGTGAGCATGAGCGTGCTCCCCAGTCCGAAGACGATGGTGTAGCGCAGCAGGGCCGGGATGCGCCAGACGCGCGGACGGGCCGGCACGAACGGCGGACTGCTCTCAGAGCTTGCAAAGGTTTGCCGGCCGGCTTGTTGTGCGATTTCAGCCAACGCGCCGCCTAGTGTGAAAAAGGGTCCGTGTCATCATTGTTACATCATGCTTCGCGCGGTCTGATCGGCATCGGTTGGCGATCAACCTCGCGGCTGGCCGAAACGGCTCGGCCGGGCCAAGGTTCCCGACGCGCGATCCCCCGGACGGCGCCCGACAACACTATGGCGTGATGCTGCCCCATCCATGCGTGCATTGCAGTAAGATTCGCCCCGGGAACGTACAAGATCGTGTACGGCCAAAGACTTGGCACCCGCTCAGATCGTCGGAAGCGTGCGGACGTGGCGGGCCGGAACACCGAGATAGAGCCCATCTCGGTCGGTGTCCCTGGTGACCACCGCCCCCGCCCCAATTACACAGCCGGACCGGACCGTGCGGCCTGGCATGACCACGGCGCCGGCGCCGAGCCAGACGCCGTCCTCGATCGTGACTGGCGCATGAACAACCTCTGCACTCGCTCGGGCCAGCGGATCCTCCGTGATCCGGTGCGTGGCCGTGAGGATCTTCACCCCGGGTCCGATGCGCACGCGGGCGCCGATCCGCACGGGGCCAAGGCCGTCAATCAGAAAGCCGCGGTTGATGTAGGCGTGGTCGCCGATAGAGACGTCGCCGGACGCGAAATGCGCACCCGGCTCGATGTAGCTGGCCGCGCCGAGCTTGCAGCCGCAGAATCCCAGTAAGGTCCGGCGCACCGGCCACGGCATCAGAGAACTGGTCTGCAAGGCCAGCAGGAGCTTGCGGACCTGGCGTCGCCAGCCCGACTGCGAGGGAAGGAATGCCAAGGCGTCTCCTTTCGTGGATTGCGGAGACGGCAAGACGGAGGAGCTTCCCGCTGTTCCGTCGCGCCGGATTTGCACTCACCTTCCAAGCACGGACGCTCAAAAAAGTAATCCCCGGCCTTTCGGCCGGGGGGATGAAGCACCGAAACTGTGGAAAGTCGGGGCTTAGGCTGCAGCTGACCAGCGCCGACGCAGCCCCACGAAACCCGCCATGCCGCCCATTGCCGTAACAAAAAGCAGCAGAGCACCCGGGATCGGCGTGGTCGCCGCCGTTACCGTCATGTTGTAGAGGCCGCCGAAGAACCCAGACGTGGTGCCAGCGATATGAATGAGATAGTCGCCCGCCGCAAGCATTCCAGCGATCGAAAAGTTGCCGTTGCTGTCCAGGGTCAGCGGATTGCCGAGGAACGTCGCCGTGAGACCCGTGATATTCACCAACGGGATGAAGAAGAAGAGTTGGAGATTGTCCAGGTCGCCGCTGACGAACGACGGCGCCGACAGGGTGAACTTTATGTCGTCGCTGATCACGGTCGCCGGCTGGAAGGGGAAATTCAGGGCGCCGCCGAACTGGTCATTCGAGCTATCCGTGATGTCGCCCAAGTCATATGTCGCGGCCTTGGCCGAAACCTGCATGCTGGCAATTGCCAGCACCGCACCCGCCAATGCCATCATGAAGCGCTTCACATCGACCCCCAATAGACCAAGCCAGCCCGCGGCTGCCTTCTTCTCACGCCGTATACTTCAAACACCCGCAGCGGAACGCACAGTAAGCCAAGAGGTTCCGCCGCGAACTACGCCGCCGCTTCGACCGTCCGGCGCCGGCGCCAGGCCACGCCACCCATGCCGAGGAGAGCGCTGACGAACAGCAGCATCGCCGGCGGGATCGGGGTGGTCGCCACGGTCAGCTGGATCCCTCCGAAATCGCCCGAGCAGCCACAGAGTCCGAAGCCGACGCGCAGCAGGTACTGGGTGCCCGCCGCTAAGGCGGCAGCGATCGACGCCACCGGCGGATCGGCATCATAGGCTTCCAAGGTGCAAAGGCCGCCGCCGCTGCCGCAGGTCAGATACGACATCCCGCTCCCGGTGTACTCATAGAGGGCGAGCGACAACCATTCGAGCGGCTTGGCGCTCGGGTTCGACATGCTGAGATCGGTCACGGTCGCACTGAGGAAGCCCGCAGTCGCCACGGTGAACGGGATGTAAGTAAAGGCCTGGCCGTAGGAGCCGCCGCTGGTATTGCCGAAGGTTAATTGCTCGGTGAGACTGAACGTGCTGTTCGGTGGATAGCCGATGTCGCCGCTGCTGGTCGGCGTCAGGAAGACCTGCGCGTTGCTGCCGCTGGTGCTGTAGGTGATGGTCACGGCCTTCGCGGGCAACGCCGCAAGAGCTACGGCGACCAGGGCCAGCATCGACATCAGCAAACGATTCATCAGTTCCTCTGAACCTTATTCGGGCTGCCCAAGCTGGACCAGCGCGGTCCGCTGATCACACGCGTATTTCTCGAATTTCAGCTGAATGTTCCGGGTATTTTAGGCATTCCGCAAGTGCGATACATAGTTAACACCTTCTGCTGCTGGGGATTCGGAATTCCTGCGGCCCCACTGCCACGCGCCCGGTAGATCCCCTGGATTCGCGCGGCTTTGCTCTCTTGAAGTGGAACAAATCGCCAGGAATTTTGCAACTGCGAAGGGGCAAATGCTCATAAAATTTGGAAAGCGCTACATGATAGTGTGATCAGAACGAGGGATCCAGATTGGCCCTACGCCAAGCACCTCCTAGTATTCGCTCCTGGCACTTGTCGATGTCGTCTCTCCGGAAGGGAAACCGCTTATCAAGGCGAAATACCTTCGCTAATGTGGGAACGATTTCGCGGTTGCAGCATAATGCATGGGCTACCCCCGTAACGAAGACCGCCTCGAGGGGGTCTGCCTGGGCCGGATGGGACCGACCCGGCGCCGACGAGTAACTTCCCGGCCTGGGCGAAACGGCTGCTATAGTGGGGACACGCTGATGGAACATATCGAAAAGGCCTTGGCCCGCGCCCGAGAGATGCGGTCGGGGCACCGCGGTTCCACTGCAAACGATTCGGCACGGCGTCCGAACACGCAGGCCTCGGTGCACGGCGTCATGCCGGATTACACCGAGACGGCGGTCCTGCCGGCGAATGCACGCAAGGCGTCCGAGGAGCGGTTGGTGGCCGACGATCTGCGCAATCCGGTGGCTGATGTCTATCGCGTGCTGCGCGCGCAAGTGCTGCAGCGCATGAAGAAGCTCGACATCAGCACGATCGCCGTCACTGGCGCCAGTCACGGCGACGGGGCGACCACGACGGCGGCCAATCTGGCGATCTCCATCGCGCTCGATGTCAACCAGACGGTTCTGCTGGTGGATCTCAACCTGCGCGAGCCCAGCATCCACCGCAAGTTCGGCCTTACGCCCACCAAGGGCATCGAGAACTACCTGCACGGCGAATGCGACATCAAGGACTGCCTGGTCAACCCGGGGATGCGTCGGCTCGTCGTCCTTCCGGCCTTCGCCTCCAAGGGCGAGTCCGCGGAACTGATCAGCTCGCCGCGGATGGCGGCACTGGTCCGCGAGTTGCGCAACCGCTACCACGATCGCATCATCATTTTCGACGTTCCGCCGCTGCTGGAATCCGGCGAGACACTGGGCTTCCTGCCCAATGTCGAAGGCGTGCTGTTCGTGGCGCGCAGCGGACATACCACCAAGACCGAGCTCGATCGCGCCGCCGACCTGCTCCGTAACTATCAAGTGATCGGGACATTGCTGAACGGGTCGCGTTGATACACCGGATCGCAGTGGCCCATCCTAGCGCCACGGGCCGGAATTTCCGCCGATCGATTCAGTTCGAGCGTTGATGGACGAGAGATGTACGAAGCATTCTTCAATCTGAAGAGCAAACCGTTCAGCCTGCTGCCGGACCCCGAGTTCCTGTTTCTCAGCAGCCGGCATGCCATCGGCCTCAGCCTCCTCGAATACAGTCTGACCGGCCAGGCCGGGTTCTGCGTGATCACCGGCGAGATCGGATCCGGCAAGACCACGCTCGTCCGCGCCTTCCTGGAACGGGTCAGCCGCGACTTCACTGTCGGCCTGATCTCCAACACCCACCAGGCCTTGCGGGATATCGCGGCTTGGGCGCTGGCGGCTTTCGGCCAGAAGGCGACCGGCACGCATCCGGCCGAGACCTATCAGGAGCTGATGGCCTACCTGATCGCCGAATACGGCGCCGGCCGGCAGTGCATTCTGATCGTCGATGAAGCGCAGAACCTTTCGATCGAAGTGCTTGAGGAGCTGCGGCTCCTATCCAACATCAATTCCGGCAAGGATCTGCTGCTGCAGGTCGTGCTGGTCGGACAGCCGGAACTGCTCGATAAGCTGAAGCGTCCGGAGCTTTCACAGTTCGCCCAGCGGATCGCGATCTCGCACCACCTGACGCCGCTGCCCTTTTCGGAGACGCGCCGTTACATCCAGCATCGTGTGAAAGTCGCGGGCTCCGATCGCCCGTTGTTCACGGAGATGGCCATGGGGGCCATCCAGTATTTTTCGGGCGGCATCCCGCGTCTGGTCAATTCGATCTGCGACATGGCCCTAGTCTATGGCTTTGCCGATGAACAGCACGTCATCGGCGAGGATCTCGTGTTCCGCGTCGTGTCCGACCGGCAATTGAGCGGGATCGCGCCGTTCGCACATTCGGTCCCGGTCGATGATCCTTCGGTTCGCGCGGAAATCATGAAGCTCGCGAGCCTCGTGGCTCCGGCAGAGGCCGCCGCTCCGATGGGGGAGAGCAAGGAGCGGATGGCGACCATCGAACGCCAGGTTGAACCGAGCCCGGCCGTCTCATCACCGACCGTTCCATCGCCCGAGACCATCGAGGCCGCCATCACGGCGCCGGATGCTCCCCAGCGCGAGATCGAGCCGATCAGAACGCAAGCGATGCAGATTCCTGTAACGGCCCGCGAAGCCGCGCCGGCCGGCACACGCGAGCCCGCGCCGATCACGGCGCGTGAAGGGGCAGCGCCGCTGCCGCCAGCGCGCGCCAATCCCTATTTCTTCCGCGATCAGATGGATGACGAGGAATTGCTTCTGACCGTGGAGATGAATGATTCTTCGGCGAACGCACACCGGCTGGTGCCGGCGGCGCAACGCGCGACATTGGCCGTGTCGGCGCTCGGAGACAACGAGCCACACCTTGGCGCGACATGGAATGCCGACGCGGGTCCCGAACGTGCTCCGAATCGTTCGCGCGCTGCGGAAGAAAGCGTGGAGCACACCGTTGAATCCACGCCATGGCCGTCGATCAACGATCGGCGACTGGACGCTCCGATTCCTGCAAAGGAACATGGAACCGGAACGCCGCCACGGCGTTCATGGTGGCGTCGCAGTATCGGGCGCAACTCATAAACCGTCGTGGAATGAGCCGGCGCTGCGACAGGAATGTGATGAGCATTCCAGACGCATTGGCTGGACGGGCGCATTGCTTGAATATGATAAATTCCGCTTCCTCAAAAAAACTGCGGACGGTCAGGGGTCTAAAAGAAGTTTCCGTGGAGCACTGACCAGGAGCCGTCTCGATGGAACTCAATAACACCGCCGTTCATGCTGCCCCATTCGGTGGAACGACGGCAGGTGGGCGGGCTCGCGGTTTCTCGCCGCAGAACGTCCGTCTCCTCGGCATAGGCGTCGATTTCTCGCTGTTCGTGATTGCGATCGTCGCCGTGGCGCTCAAGATGGGCCCGGAATCGACCCAGCTCTATCGCCTCGCCCAGATTTTCATCGGTGCCTTGCTGATGGCGATGTTTGCCGTCGCATGCCTGCTGACTCGCCTCCATGAGCCGCGCGTCCTCGCCCGCATCTCGGTTGCGGCGCATTTTCTGAAAGCCGTGGTGTGCTTCGGAGCCCCCCCTCTTCTCACGCTGCTCATTTGTGCGCCCTTCCTGGGGAACGGCGATCCCAACGTGGATCGGCTCGCCGCCTGGCTCGGATATGCGGCGATCGCCGCGGCGGGAGTCGCGGTCGTTTCGCGCATCGCGCTGTTCGGCGGATTGGCCGGTGCGAGCAAGCGGCTGGTTTCAGCGCAACGGGTAGCCGTTGTCGGCTCGGGCGAAGCGGCCGGCCGACTGATCCACTGGCTCGAAGTCACGGAGCCCGGCTTGGTCGAGGTGATCGGGGTGTTCGACGACCGGAGCCGCGACCGCCTCGCCGAGAATGCACTTGCGCAGTTGATCCGCGGTAACACCGCCGACCTGATCGAGCTCTATAAAAGCGCACCGTTCGACAAGATCGTGATCGCGCTGCCCAATTCGGCGGAAGACCGCGTGCTCCATTTGCTGCGCCGGCTGCGCCAACTGCCGGTCGATATTGCGCTGGCACCCGATCTGATCGGCTTCCGCTCGCCCAATCAGGGCCAGTCGGAGATTGCGGGGCTGAAGCTCTACAGGCTCACCGATCGGCCGATCCGCGGGTCGCAGCGCTTGCTCAAGGGCGCGATCGACCGTCTGCTGTCGGCGGCGGCGCTGCTGTTCCTTTCACCCCTGCTCCTGCTGGTGGTGCTTGCCATCCGGCTCGACAGCCGCGGCCCGATTCTGTTCCGGCAGCCACGCCAGGGCCTGGGAGACAGCCTGTTCCAGGTCTACAAGTTCCGCACCATGCGCGCGGACCTCGGTGACGCGATCGGCCGCCAGCAGACGCAGCGCGATGATCCGCGCGTGACGCGTCTCGGCGCGTGGCTGCGGCGGACCAGCATCGATGAGCTACCGCAGCTGCTGAACGTTCTCCGCGGTGAAATGTCCCTGGTCGGACCGCGTCCGCACACGCCGCACATGCTGATCGGCGATAAGCAGATCTTCGATCTGGTCGACGAATACAGCTTTCGCCACCGGGTGAAACCCGGCATCACCGGGCTAGCGCAGGTGAACGGCTACCGCGGCGCCATCGACACCCCCGAGCACCTGAGGGCCCGTATCGACTACGACCTCTACTACATCGACCATTGGTCGTTATGGCTGGACTTCAAGATTCTGTTTCGGACGGCGGCGATTTGCTTCACCGGGGTCAACGCGTATTAGGAGCAAAGCCCTAGGAAACCTCACGGCTCGGACGATACCCGCAGCCGTTCTTCCTTGCTGTTTCCGATGCAAAACTGGCACGAGACGCATTACCGAAAAGTGCAGTCCCGGAGCCCCCGAACTCCTCACCATCGTGTGATTTAACCGGCATTTTACCCTCGAATTAGAGTCGAATCGATGGGATGTTGCGGCGGTCAGCGCGTTGCCTTTGGACTGAACGCGCCGTTACCGGGAGCACGAGACGATGCGGGTCTTCCTCCGCTGTGCCGGCGCGTTGGGTATCGCCGCACTGCTATTGCTGGGTGCATGCGATTCGCCGAAAGATCTCGAGGCGAAGTATATGGCCAACGGCAAGGCGCTCTATGAGAGCGGCGATCTCGCCAAGGCCGCGATCGAGTTCAAGAACGCGCTGCAGATCCAGCCCGCCTCGCTTGAGTCGCAGTTCTACCTCGGGCTGATCGCCGAGAAGCAAGACAAGTTCGATACCGCCGCCGCCGCGTTCCAAAAAGTGGCCGACGCCGATCCGAAGAATTTCGAGGCCAACCGCAAGGCCGGCCAGTATTCGCTGATGGGCGGCAGCGCCGACGGTGCGAAGCGCTACGCGAAGCAGCTCATCGAGAACGCTCCGGGCAAGCCGGACGGGCATACGTTGATGGGTGCCGCCCTGCTGTTGCAGGGAAAGCTTCCCGAGGCGGAGAAGGAAGCGCGCGCCGCCCTGGCGATAGAGCCCAACAACGTCGACGGGCTGGTCGTGCTGGCCGGCCGACAGGCGCGCGACGGGAATCTCGACGCCGCGCTGTCGACGGTCGAACACGGGCTCGCGAGCCAGTCCAAGAACAAGGATCTGCTGCTGGTCAAGCTGAAGATCCTGTTCGATCAAAAGAGGACGGCGGATGTCGTGGCCGTGCTCCGCCAGATGCACGAGATCGATCCCGCCAACCCCAACTACGTCATCGATCTTGCCAACCAGCTCTCCCTGACCGGTCAGCTGACGGAGGCGGAAGCGATTTTCAAGCAGTCGCTCGAGGCCAACAACGACAACGACGCCTTGATTGCCGCCTATGCCGGCTTCCTGATCCAGAAGCGCAGCCTTGATGAGGCGATCAAGCAGATCAAGCTGCTGGCCGAGCAGACCAAGCTGGCGCCGAAATACGTGTTGCTGCTGGAGCAGCTGTATATCCAGGCCAAGAAGCTGGACGAAGCGACCGCGCTGATGCACGAACTGGAGAAGAACGGCGCCCATGCCAACGATCGGCTGCGGGCCCAGGTGGAACTGGCGCGGCTTACGGCGTTGCAGGGCAAGGCGGACGCCGCCCTGGAGCAGGTGAATGCGATTTTAGGCCAAGATCCGGAAAATGAGCCGGCGCTGCTGCTCCGTGGCGGTCTGCAGCTCAGCGCAAATAAGTACGATGCGGCGATCGGCGACGCGAAGTCGGTCCTGCACAAGGATTTGAATTCCGTCCCCGCCCTGACCTTGCTGTCGAAGGCCTATGAGGCGACCGGCGACAATGTCCTCGCCATCGACGCCTTGCGCAACATCACGCGGATCGCGCCGAACGACGTCGAGACGCGGCTGCGTCTCGCCAGCCTGCTGGCGGCGAAGGCGCCTGACGACGCCCTACAGAACCTTGACATCGCCATTGCGCTGCGTCCCACTGCGACCGAGCTCACGGTGCAGAAGGCGGAGTTCTTGGTTAGAACCGGCGCGCCGGGCAAGGCGGAAGCGATCGCGCAGAAACTGATCGAGGTTCCAGCCACCGCTGCCGTCGGACACCGGATCATCGCCGAGGCGGCACTGGCACGGAGGGACTTTGCGACCGCGATCTCTGAGTTGAAATTGGCGGAAGACGGCGGCGAGCCGTTCGAGCGGACCGGGCCGCTGCTGATCGCGGCGTACGTCCGGTCCGGCAAGGCCGATCTCGCGGACAAGCTGCTGACCGACCGCATTGCAACGGATGCCGGCGATGCAAGATCGATGGTCCTGCTGGCCGCGGTCCGTGCCCAGGCCGGCAAGCCCGACGAGGCGGAACGCCTGCTGCGGCAAGCCATCTCAGCGAAGCCGGACGCGACCGAACCCTATGTCAACCTGGTGCAACTCCTGACCAGGCAGGGCAAGAACGACGAAGTGGTGAAGGTCACGGAGCTCGCGGCCCAGAAATTCCCCAATGACCGCGGCATGGCGCTGGTCGCCGCCGTTGCCTACGACACGCAGGGCGATTTTCAGGCGGCGAAGTCGAGCTACGAAAAGATCCTGGCGAAATGGCCGGATGACATGGTCGCCGCCAACAATCTGGCGGCACTGATCGCCGACGTTTGGCCGACCGATGCGCCGCTGCTTGATCGCGCGCGCCAGCTTACCGAGAGGTTCAGAGGCTCGGACAATGCGGTCCTGCTGGATACGCTGGGCTGGGTGCTGGTGCGCCAGGGCAACTATGATGACGGCGCCATCCTGCTGGCGCGCGCGACGTCACTGATGCCCGACAATCAGCAGATGCAGTTCCATTACGGCATGGCCCTCAAGGGCAAGGGGCTGACCGCCAAAGCGCAGGCGGCTTTCTCCGAGGCTTTGGCCGGCAAGCCCAGCTATCGCGGCCAGGACGAAGCCAGCCAGGTCTCATCGGCCTTGAAGTAAGCTGCCAACCGCTGATCGGCGACCTATTCCTGAGCCGCCGATCCATAACAGGATCGCCGGCTACCGGTCCGGTTCAGGGGTTAATCCGGTTTATGAACGCCGCCCAAAGCACATCCAGCGGCGTGACCAGAGTATGAAGCGCAACCAGCCCTCCGGCGATCGCGGCAATGCCGACCAGGAACACTGCGGCCACCTTGATCCACTTGTTGGTGCGCTCGCGCGGTGTGGTTATGTAGGGCACCGTGGCGAGCGGAACTTCGCCGAACACCAGCTGCAGGCCACGCGGCTCATAGACCTTGGAGTCCAACAGTTCCAGAATCAACATGGCGGCAGCGGCGAACATGGCGGCCACCACGGCGCCGGCCAGCAGCAGGAGCTTTCGATTTGGCTTAATTGGCCGTTCCGGGAAATCCGGTGCTTCGATCACCGAGAAGGTCTCGCTCTTGCTCTGTTGCTCCATGCTTTGGGCAACCTGGGCATCCGCCTCCTTGTCCTTGAAGTCCTGGTACCGCTTCACCGCAGCTTCATATTGCTGCTGTAAGGAGCTGTACTGGCCGGAGAGCGCCTGAGTCTGCAGCACCCGCTGCTGCGTATCCTCAACCTTCGCCTGCAGCGCGGCGGTCTCCATCTGAATTCCCTGCATCTGCGCGGTGGCCTCACCGAGCTGATTTTGCATCTGGATATACATCGGGTTGTCGGGCGGACCCTTGGGTGCGGTGAGCATCGATGCGCCAGGCGCCTTCGCCACTTCGGTTTGGAGCTCGTCGAGCTGCTGGCGCAGCTTCTGCACCGTTGGGTGCTTCTCGCCGTAGCGCTGCAGCGCGTCTGACAGCTGCGCCTGCAGCTGCGACAAACGCGCCTGGGTCGAAGTCGGCTCGTCGGTGGTGCCCACCTGGTTCTTCAGCGAGTCAATCTGCTTCTGCAGATGGATCACCTGCGGGTGTTTAGGACCGTATCGCGAGGAGAGGTCGATGTACTGCAGCTCAAGCGCCATAAGTTGAGCTTGCGGGGTCGCCGGCATTCCACCGGCGGTCATCGGCATGTAAGGACTGATCGAGCCCAGCTGTCCCTGAAGGAAGGAGCGTTTCTCGTTCAGCTGCTCCAACGTGCTGCGGTTCTGCATCAACTGGCTCTGGAGTGCCTCGAGGATGCGCATGTTGGTGTCGACCTGCTCGGGAAGCGTGCCAGAGTTCTTGGTCTTGAACTCGGTAAGCTTTTTCTCCGCATCATCGACGTCCTGGTACAGCTTGGTCGATTGCTGGGTCAGAAACTCGGTCGTGCCGGCAGCCTTCTCGGTGCGGGTCTGGACGTTCTCGGCAAGATACAGGTCGGTGAGACGGCTCGCGACCTGCTGGGCCGTGCGAGGGTTCTGCGAAGAAAAGGAGACCGTGAAGGCGATCGTCGCGAGCGGCTGGTCGTTGCGACTTTTGTTGCTCACGAAATCGGCGCTCAACACGGCCAGATTGATCTTGTTACGCAGCACGTTGATGAGTTCGGACCGCGGCGTTGTGGCCAATGCTTCCTGGAACAGACCAAATCGGTCGATGATGTCGCTCAAGTTCTGGTTCGTCATGACCCGCTGCTCAATGACCTGGAGGCGCTGGTCGGCATAGGTCGACACGGTCGACTTGACGAGTTCGGCGGGGACGTCAGGCTCTTCGATCAGGATCGTCGCAGTGGACTGGTATGTCGGCGGCCACATCAAGGCTATCGTCACGGCGCAGCCGAAAGCGGCGATGGCGACCCCAAGGCCAATCCACTTCCTGCGCCGCACGGTGTGCAGGATATTGATGTTACCCAACAGCCCTTCGCCGTCGAAACCCAATTGACCGGTTTGGACGATCGCCATGCTTAGAATCCACTCCAGTTGAAGTCGGGAAGCGCGTATCGCAGCGTTATAAACGCCGCATTGTCGTAGGCAGATCCGTCAGATTCGACGTTCTTGTAGCGGAACTGATAGGTCGCCTGCAGGCTAAGTTCTTCGGTAATACTCCACTGCACCGACGGGGTGACGGTGAGATAACGCGCCACGCCGTCGTTCGACTGTGTTTCTTGGTCGTCGATGTAGGAGGTATCGAGTGCGAACGACGTCATCTCCGTCATTTTGTATCCAAGCCGCACTGAACCGCGATTGCGCGTCCGTTCCTCACCATCACCGGTCGGCTCGGTGTCGCGCGAGAGCGAGACATCTGCATTGGTCTGGTCATTGATCTGGTAGTTCATGGTAAACTGAAAGCGGTAGCCGATCTCACCCGAATCCTTCTGGCCGTCCTGGTGGGTCACGTTATAGTTGAGACCCGCTGCGCCGCCGATCGTGAAGCGCTCGGTGGGATGGTAGTCGTAGCCGAGCAAACCTCCATACGTGTCCTGGTTGCCCTGGGTCCCTGCTTCCGCGTCAAGATCATTCCTCTGTTCGTCAGGCTCGAAGCGAGAATAGTTGAGACTGGCGTAGACCGACGCCAACTCGCTCAAGTCGTGGGAATAGGTGACGGTCGGGCCGTAATCCTGATAGTCGGTCTTGTCCGACGAGTCATAGCTGACGCGCAGGTACCTGGCCGACACACTCACCTTGTCGATCGGGGAGAGCAGGTATTGCCAGGTCGGGGAGGCATCCCATCGAACGAACCGTATCGCTTCGTTCACAAACCGGCCCGTGGCATCCTCGTCGGATTCCAGGGTCGTGTCGCGGTCGACGGCGCCGGAAAATTGCAGCGTGCTGCGCTCGCTGAAAGCCTTTGACAGGTTCAGCTTGCCAAACTGGTCGGCAGAATTCAGATCCGAATGGGCGAAGTACTCGGTGAACTCGAAGCGTCCGTTCAGCGAGACGTTGGACGTTGGACCGCTCCGAGACAGCGTGAAGTCGGGCGTGGTCTGTGAACTGAAGGCGCTGATCTCGTCGCTGGGCTGTAAGAGCACATTGCTGTTGTAACCCATCCGCTGCGACAAGCTGGATTCGAAGCTCCAATCCTGCGCCAATGCCGTCCTCGCCTCAAAGCACAACGCCAAGACGCCAAAGGCCAACAGTCCAAATGCCAGCGCGAGGGCGCGATTCACCCCGCGCAATCCCCGCCGACCGATGGCCATACCAATCCCCCGAAAAATGACTTCAGAAACCCAAGCCCGCCTGCGGCACGACCACCACGTCGCCACCTTGCAGCAGGATGTTCATGTTGAGTTTTTCTCCGTCCTCAACCGCCGAATAGTCGAATGGAAGCTTGTTCTGCACGCCGCTGTTATCGCGCCGCAGCACGATGATCCGGCTCTTGCTGGCGAAAGGCGTCAACCCGCCGGCCAGGCTCAGCGCCTGCATCACGTCGACCTGCGTGTCGGTCACGTAGGTCCCGGGCTGCTTGACCTGCCCGATGACCGAGAAGGAGTTGCCCGAGCTCTTGACCAGGGACACGGTGACCTCCGGATCGGTCACATTCGGCAACATGTTGCCGTTGCGCAGTGCGTCCGCGATCTTCTTCTGCAGCTCGCTGAGCGTGAGACCACGCGCGTTCATGTTCCCGACCAGGGGGAAGGCGATGCCGCCGTCCGGTTCGACGGCGACGTCGCGGTCGAGATCGCGCTCGCCGTAAACCGAAATATGGAGGGTATCTCCGCCGTTGATGCGATACAGGGGTTGTGGAGCGGCCGTCGCCGTCGCCGGCACGGCCACAGCAGGGGCTTCCGAATCTGGCGCGGCCGCAGCGGCTGCAGCAGGAGTTTCCGTCACTGGCGTGGCCGTCGCGGGAGATGCCGGAGCAGGAGTACCCGAGGCGGGCGTTGTCGTCACGGGGAGGGTTTGCTGTGCAATGGCCGATCCGGCCGTCAGAGCGACCACGACCATGATTGATGCGATATGATTGAGGAGCCGTTTCATCTTTTTCTTCCCGTTTTCGACCCGCCGCCAGTCACCACCAGATCGCTTCCCTCTGCTGAGCCCGAGGGCAAAATAATCTAAATTTGCTTGATGATACAGCCAAATACCAAACGTTAATCATGTCACGTTGGGATTTGGTTAATGGGGAGGGCCAATCGAAATCGGGGGTGCGGCAACGGAATGTTGCTGAGGTGTCTGCCGACCCCGGGTCGCCCCCGGCGTCGCAGCTCCCATAAATGCGCCGAGCCTCGGGAAGTTGCGCTTGAGTCACGCCGATTCGGGCAAGATATCCAGCGAACGGGTTTGCCCGTGGCTCCGGGGTAAGAAACGGCACCCGGCGAGGGCGCGCTCAGCCAAAATGAGACACGTCAAACGCGCATCCAAAAGGACCCGGGATCTGTTTCTGACACGGGTTTGAATTAGATGGTTAATCACAACATCGTGGTAGCAGCTTTGGCGGTTTTTCGCCGCAGATGCGAAGAAATGACCTAAAGTTTGGGATAAATTTCAAGATACATCGTCCAGCCGCAGAAGCGAGGGATCCTCTCGCTGCCGGCCGGGGGCTTTGTCGTCGGGGCACATTGATGGATATGCGTAGTCCGAGCCGCAAGTTGGAACTCCTGGGACTGGCATCACCCGTTGCCAAGCGCGGCCCCGCCGGCCGCCTGCAGCCGCAGCAGCTCAGCTATATCAGCCTGGTCATCGACCTCAGCCTGTTCCTCGGCGCGGGATTCGTTTCCTGGATCGTCGCTGCCGTTCCGTCGGCCGACATCTATCGCCTGATGGCGCTGGGCATCACCGGAATGGCCTGCATCATCTTCCTCGGCTTCGGCCGCGCACTGCGGGTCCATGACCCGCTGCTGCTGCTGCACACGACCGCACTGTCGCGGATGCCCCGGATGATCGTGTGCACCGGTGTCCCGCTGCTCGTTCCCCTGGTCATGAGCCTGCTCTTCATTCGCAGCGGCGAAACCGAGGTTCATCGCCTCATCTCATGGCTGCTGTGGTTCGAGCTGATCGCCATGTCGGCGACGATCGTGGCGCACGGCTTCTTCCAGATCGTTCGGCCGATGCTGAGCAACCTCGTCCTGGCCCGGCAGCGCGTTGCCATCATCGGCTCCGGCGAATCGGCCGTGCGGCTGATCAAGTGGGTGGAGCTGACCGCGCCGGGCCTGTTCGAGATCATCGGCGTGTTCGACGACCGCGACAGAGGGCGCACGCTCAACTCCAGCATCGCGCATCAGATTCGCGGCAGCACGGCGGACCTGATCGAGCTCTACAAGTCGGCCGCCTTCGACAAGGTCGTCATTGCCCTGCCGCACTCGGCCGAAGCGCGCCTGCTCGACCTGCTGCGCGGCCTCAGGGTGCTGCCGGTGGACATCGTGCTGGCCCCCGACCTGATGGGCTTCAACGCGGCCGACCAGGAAACCGCCGAGATGGCGGGCCTGAAGCTGCACTCGCTCGCGCATCGGCCGATCCGCGCGCCGCAGCGGCTGCTGAAGAGCGCGATCGACTTTGCCGCCGCCTCGGTGGCCTTGCTGTTCCTGTCGCCGTTGCTGCTGCTGATCGCCGGCATCATCAAGTTCGACAGCGAGGGCCCGATCTTCTTCCGCCAGCGCCGCCAGGGCCTCGGCGATCGGCTGTTCGACGTCTACAAGTTCAGGACGATGCACGTCGCCCTGAGCGACCCGAAGGGCGCCAATCAGACCAAGCGCGGCGATCCCCGGGTGACGCGGATCGGCGCCTTCCTGCGCAAGACCAGCCTGGACGAGCTGCCGCAGCTCATCAACGTGCTGCGCGGAGAAATGTCGTTGGTCGGCCCCCGTCCGCACACGCCGCACATGCTGATCGGTGACAAGAAGCACTACGAGATCGTCTCGGAATACAGCTTCCGCCATCGCGTGAAGCCGGGGATCACCGGCCTCGCGCAGGTCAACGGCTGTCGCGGCGCCGTGGATACGCCGGACCAGCTGAAGGCGCGCGTGGATCTCGATCTCTACTACATCGACCACTGGTCGCTCTGGCTCGACATCAAGATCCTCTGGCGCACCGCTTTCGTCTGCTTGTCCGGGCGCAACGCCTTCTGAGCCGAGCGCTTTCCCGCTGCAAGAATGAGGGCCACGTGAAACGCATTACCGTCGGTGTCGTCTTTGCTCTCCTGGCCGCCACCGCCGTCGTTCGGGCCGACACCCTCACCACCGGCGTGCTCTCTTCCGATACGGTCCGGGAGCTCTGCGCGCGCGAAGGCGCCCGCTTCCGCGATTTCGGCGAAGATGGCTATGGCTGCCACACGGCGACGCTCACGATCTCCTGCCGCGCGACCCTGGACTGCGTGACGCGCGTGAAGGATCTCAATCCCTATCTCGGCGGCGGAACGAACGTCTATCTCCGGCAGCACGGCGAGACGCGATTCGAAAGCGTCCAAGACGAATAGAAACCAGGAAAGTCAGGCCTTCACGACCTGCCGGCCGCGGGCGCCGGCCTTCGCCATGGCGTTCCGGGTATCCACGACCAGGCGCGCATGCTGGCCGATCAGCTTGTAATCGACGCTGTCATGATCGGTGACGATCAGAACCGCATCCGCCGCGGCGATGCGTTTCGCCGAGAGCGGCACCGAGCGGCGGTCGGTCAGATGGCCGTGCTCGCGCGAGGGCTTGATCCGCGGGATGAAGGGGTCGTGGTAATCGACCAGCGCGCCCGCCTCCTCCAGCATGCCGATCAGGGTGAGTGACGGGCTTTCCCGCATGTCATCGACATTCTTCTTGTAGGCGAGGCCGATCATCAGAATGCGGGCCTTCCGCAAGGCGCGACCCGCATGCGTGCTCAACGCCGCGGCGAGGCGGCTGACCACGTAGCGCGGCATCAGCGTGTTGATCTCGCCCGCCAGCTCGATGAAGCGGGTGTTGATGCCGAACTCCCGCGCCTTCCAGGTGAGATAGAACGGGTCGATCGGGATGCAATGGCCGCCGAGGCCCGGGCCGGGATAGAACGGCATGAAGCCGAACGGCTTGGTCTTCGCCGCCTCGATCACCTCCCAGACATCGATGCCCATGGCGTCGAAGATCACCTTCAGCTCGTTCACCATGGCGATGTTGACGGCGCGGAAGATGTTCTCGGTGAGCTTGATCGCCTCCGCCGTCTCCGGCGAGGAGACCGGCACGGTCTTCACCACCACGCCGTCATAGAGCAGCTTCGCCAGCTGCAGCGCCTTGGCGCCGTCGCCGCCGACCACCTTCGGGATCGCCGCAGTGCCGAACTTCTCGTTGCCGGGATCCTCGCGCTCGGGCGAATAGGCGAGATGGAAGTCGCGGCCCGACTTCAAGCCGCCGCGCTCGAGGATCGGCTTCAGCACTTCGGTCGTGGTGCCGGGATAGGTGCTGGATTCCAGCACCACGATCTGGCCCTTGCGCAAGTATCGCGCGACCGACTCCCCGGTCGTGACGATGAAGCGGAGATCGGGCTCGCGGAACTTGGTGAGCGGCGTCGGCACGCAGATGATGATCGCATCCATCCGCTTCAAGCCCGCGAAATCGTCGCTCGCCGTGAGCTTCCCCGCCTTGACCAGCGGGCGGATGCGCGTGGCCGGAATGTGCTTGATGTAGCTGCGGCCGGCGTTCAGCACCGCGATCTTCTTGGGATCGATGTCGAAGCCGATGACACTGAAGCCCTTCTCGGCAAAGAGACAGGCGAGCGGCAGGCCGACATAGCCCAGGCCGATGACGCCGATCTTCGCGGTCTTGGCCGCGATGCGGCCGGCGAGATCCGGCACCTCGGCGCGCCGCGACGGATGAGGGTTCGCGGCGCGACGGCTCATACGTATCCGGCCTCTTTCAGATAGGCGACGATCGCCGCGGCATGGGAAGCCGGCTCCGCCTCCGCGGTATTGATGGTCAGCTCCGGATGCTCCGGCGCTTCATACGGGCTGTCGATACCGGTGAAATTCTTGATCTCGCCCGCCATGGCCTTCTGGTAGAGGCCCTTCGGGTCGCGCTGCATGCAGACCTCGATCGGCGTATCGACGAAGATTTCGATGAACTCGCCCGGCTCCACCAGTTCGCGCGCCATGCGGCGCTCGGAGCGGAACGGCGAGATGAACGAGACCAGCACGATGGTCCCCGCATCGACGAACAGCTTCGCCGCCTCGGCGACGCGGCGGATGTTCTCGACCCGGTCGGCATCGGTGAAGCCAAGGTCGCGGTTCAATCCGTGCCGCACGTTGTCGCCGTCCAGCATGTAGGTGTGCTTGCCCTCGGCGAACAGCGCACGCTCCACCAGGTTGGCGACGGTGGACTTGCCCGAGCCGGAGAGGCCGGTGAACCACAGGATGACCGGCCGCTGGCCCTTCAATCCGGCGCGGCTGGACTTGGCGACGTCCAGCGCCTGCCAGTGCACGTTGGTGGCGCGCCGCAGACCGAAATCGATCATCCCGGCGCCGACCGTCGCGTTGCTGAACCGGTCGATCAGGACGAAGCCGCCCATGTCGCGGTTCTCTCGATAGGCGTCGAAGGCCAATGGCTGGGTGAGCGAGAGATTGGCGTAGCCGACCTCGTTCAAGTGCAGCGTCTTGCCGGCATTGTGCGCCAGGGTGTTGACGTCGGTCTTGTACTTGAGGTCGGTGATCTGCGCCGGTACGGTCGCCGTCCCCAACTTCAGCATGTAGGGTCGGCCGGGCAGCATCTCCTCGTCCGCCATCCAGATCAGGTGCGCCGCGAACTGATCGGTGACCTCGGGTCGCGCCGATGCCGCCGCGATCACGTCGCCGCGCGAGATGTCGATCTCGTCGGCCAGGGTGATGGTGACCGCCTCGCCCGCAACCGCCTCGGTCACGTCGCCATCCATCGTCACGATACGGGTGACCGAGCTGGTGCGGCCGGACTTCGCGACCACGACGACGTCGCCAGGCCGCACGCGTCCGCTGACGATCGTGCCGGCGAAGCCGCGGAAGTCGAGATTGGGACGGTTGACCCATTGCACCGGCATGCGGAACGGCTTGTCCGCCAGCGCCGTGCTGACGTCGATCGTTTCCAGATAGGGCAGCAGCGCCGGACCCTCGAACCACGGCATTTGTGCGCTCTTGGCGATCACATTGTCGCCGAAGCGCGCCGAGAGCGGGATCGGCGTGATGCTGGCGAATCCGAGCGGCTTCGCGAAACTCTCGAAGGCCGCGACGATGGTGCGGAACACCGTCTCCGAGAAGTCCACGAGATCGATCTTGTTGACCGCCAGCACCACGTGCCGAATGCCGAGCAGCGAGACGATATAGGCATGGCGCCGCGTCTGG
The DNA here is from genome assembly GCA_030715195.1 of Dongia sedimenti. GTDB lineage: Bacteria > Pseudomonadota > Alphaproteobacteria > Dongiales > Dongiaceae > Dongia > Dongia sedimenti. The sequence continues at coordinate 516,106 of JAUYVI010000006.1, read as the reverse complement.
GTCAGCACGCCCTTCCGGGCGTCGATCAGGATGACGGCGAGATCCGAATTGGAGGCGCCGGTCGCCATGTTGCGGGTGTACTGCTCGTGGCCCGGCGTGTCGGCGACGATGAACTTCCGCTTATCGGTCGCGAAGAAGCGATAGGCGACGTCGATGGTGATGCCCTGCTCGCGCTCGGCTTCCAGCCCGTCCACCAGCAGCGCGAAGTCGATGTCGTCGCCGGTCGTGCCGTGCTTCTTCGAATCCTTCTCGAGCGCGGCGAGCTGATCCTCGAACAGCAACTTGGTGTCGTAGAGCAGACGGCCGATCAGCGTGGACTTGCCGTCATCGACCGAGCCGCAGGTCAGGAACCGCAGGAACGACTTCTTCTCCTGCGCGGCGAGATAGGCCTTGAGGTCCGCTTCCACCGCGCTCATCAGAAATAGCCCTCCTTCTTCTTCTTCTCCATGGAGGACTTCTCGTCGTGGTCGATCAGCCGGCCCTGGCGCTCCGACGTGGTCGCGGTGAACATCTCGGTCACGATGTCCTCCAAGGTCGCCGCCGAGGATTCGATGGCGCCGGTCAGCGGGTAGCAGCCGAGGGTGCGGAACCGCACCAGCCGGTGCTCCACTTTCTCGCCGGGTTTCAGCTTCATCCGGTCGTCATCGAGCATCATCAGCATGCCGTCGCGCGCGACGATCGGCCGGTGCTTGGCGAAGTAGAGCGGGACGATCGGAATCTGCTCCATCAGGATGTATTGCCAGATGTCGAGCTCGGTCCAGTTGGAGAGCGGGAAGACCCGGATCGATTCGCCCTTGTTGATGCGCGTGTTGTAGACCCGCCAGAGTTCCGGCCGCTGGCTCTTCGGGTCCCACGCATGGGCCGCCGTGCGAAAGGAGAAGATGCGCTCCTTGGCCCGCGACTTCTCCTCGTCGCGCCGGGCGCCGCCGAACGCGGCGTCGAAGCCCCATTTGTCGAGTGCCTGCTTCAGCGCCTCGGTCTTCATCACCTGGGTGTGCAGCGACGAGCCGGAATCGAACGGGTTGATGCCGCGCTTGACGCCTTCCTCGTTCACATGGACCAGCAGGTCGAGACCCAGCCGCTTCGCGGTCTCGTCGCGGAAGCTGATCATCTCGCGGAACTTCCAGGTCGTATCGACATGGAGCAGCGGAAAAGGCGGCTTCGAGGGATAGAAGGCCTTCATCGCCAGATGCAGCATGACCGACGAATCCTTGCCGATCGAATACAGCATCACCGGGTTGCGGAACTCCGCCACCACCTCGCGCATGATGTGGATGCTCTCCGCTTCCAGGCGGCGCAGATGGGAAATCACAGTGTGGCGGCTGGACAATCGCGTGCTCCGGCAATCAGGCCCGGTGAACCCGGCGGGGTGACGTATATTCTCCAGATAGGGGCAAATCAACTTGCCTGCCCTGCAGAATGGGTATGAGTGCCCCCCGCGCCCGGGGCTCCGTGCGGGCTCAGGTTTCGACACCGTCCTTCGAACCGGCTATAGTCCGGATCATGTTGAATCTACGTGCTTCTTCGCAGCGGGGCTCGGAGCGGGCGGGATGACGGACGAAACCGGAGTCCCGGCTGAGCAACCCGCCACGCGCGATGGTCTGTCCTTCCGGAAGCGCCGTCCGGTCCGGGGCACGTCATTCCGGATGCCCGACCGCATGGTCCTGCTGGAATACGTCTTTATAATCTTTTCGGTCGCGGTTTTCCTAGGAATTTCGACTCTTGGGAGAACTGCCGCCGCCGAAACCGTGGGTGCGAGCGAGCACAATCCGCTGAACACGGTTCTCTATCTCGCCGTGCTGGGGATCAGCGGCGCGCTTCTGCTGTTTCATCGGCGCGAGGTGATCCCGGTCCTCGCCTGCAGCAAGCTGCTTTGGATCTTCATGATCTGGGCGGTCGCCTCGGTCCTTTGGTCGGTCGATCCCGATCTGGCGGTGCGGCGCCTGGTCCAATTCTTCGCGCCGCTCCTGCTGGCCCTCTATGCGGCATCGCGTTTCGATCCGGCGACCACCATCAAGCTCGCCGGCTGGGCCTATTTCTGGACCATTGTCGTCTCCGCGATCGTCGCCGTCGTGCTGCCGCGGGTCGGCGTCATGCATGACAGCGCCGCCGCCCTCAAATGGGCCGACCTAGCCGAGGGCGCACGGCTCGAGGGCGACTGGTCGGGGATCCTGGGGCACAAGAACGTGCTTGGCTTCGCCACCATCGCCAATGCGCAGATCTTCGCCTGGCGCTGGTATGTCGAGAAGGACAAACGCTGGCTCCACGGCGCGATCATCCTGTTCGGAATCTTCATCACCTACAAGACCCACTCGGCGACCTCGGCGCTGTTGGTCTGCCTGACGCTCGCCACCTATCTCATCATTCACGTGACCCGCCGGGCGGCTCGTCTCCGCGCCCTGATCTTCTTCTCGGTGATCGTCGTCGGGGCGGTGGTGACCGCTGCCGCCGTCTCGCTGCCCGAGCAGTTCACCGCCTTGGTCGGCAAGGATGCGACCCTGACCGGCCGTGTTCCCATCTGGATCGTGCTGCTGAACCATTCGATCCCGAGCAGCCCGATCTTCGGCTATGGCTTCAACACCTATTTCATCGTCAACAATCCGGATTATCTGCGGCTGGTCGATATCGTCGGCTGGCCGGCGCCCCATGCCCATAACGGCTACCTCAATCTCGCGGTCGAGCTCGGCATTCCGGGCGCGGTGCTCGGAACCTTGATTCTGCTGCGCCTGATTGCCGGCTCGTTGCAGCGGGTGAATGACGCGGGCGCGCCATGGGTGCTGCATGTGCTGGTGTTCGGCGTCACCTTCGCGGTCCTCAATATCGTCGAATCCAGCCTGCTGCGCATCAGCGACAACTGGGCCTTCGCCCTCACCTTCTGCTGCTTCGCGCTCTGGAAGTATCAGGCCGAAACCCGACCGAAAGTCCAGCCGGCCGCCCGGCGCTGGGGCGAGGGCACGGCGGGGAAACAAACGGAGTTGAAATGAACCAGGTTCCAAACGGGATCGGCCGCCGCAGCTTTCTCGCCGTTGCCGCCGCGGCCGCGGCGATCGGCCCAGGCTGTGCCCGCGCCGATCCGCCGCCGGGCATGACGACGCGTCCGGGTCTCGGCACGGTCGCCGCGTCGAAGAACATCCTGTTCGGCGCCTGCTCGCGCGGCCTGCTGCCCGAGGATGGGCCGCCGCGGATCGAGCACGATGCTTCCTTCTCCGCGCTCTTCAAGCATGAGTGCCGCATGCTGACGACCGACTTCGAGGTCAAGATGCCGAATATTCGGCCGCGGCCCGACACGTGGAATTTCAAGCCGGCGGACCTGCTGATGGATTACGCCACCGCCAACAACATGGCGTTCCGCGGCCATTGCCTGCTCTGGTCCAGCGTTCTGCCCAAGTGGTTCGCTTCGGAGGTCGATGCGAGCAACGCCGAGAGCTTCATTATCGACCATATCCACAAGGTCGCCGGCCGGTATGCCGGCCGGGTGATCTCCTGGGACGTGGCCAACGAGGCGATCACCGACGGCGACGAAGCCGCGGACGACGGGTTGCGCAAGGGCCCGCTCCTGAGCCTCATGGGTCCGCGCTATCTCGACATCGCCTTCAAGGCCACGCATGAGGCCGATCCCAAGGCGCTGCTCTGCCTCAACCAGGACGCGGTCGAGTACGATGTCGATTCCCAGGATTATCGCCGCGAGAAGACCTTGGGCCAGTTGCGCCGCCTGCTGGACGCCAAGGTGCCGATCCACGCGCTCGGCATCCAGTCGCATCTGGAGCCAGGCTGGCTGAAGTTTACGCCGGAGGTCCTGAACCAATTCCTCGATGACGTCGCCGCGCTCGGCCTCAAGATCTTCATCACCGAGCTCGACGTGGTCGATCGCCGGCTGCCGGCCGATATCCCCGCCCGCGACCAGGCCGCCGCCGAGGCGATGCGCGAATACCTCGCCGTGGTGCTGCCGCATCCCGCCGTCGCCATGGTCAACACCTGGGGCCTCTCGGACCGCTACAACTGGATTGAGGATTCGGGTATGCGCCGCAAGGACGGAAGGCGCTCCCGCGCCCAGCTGTTCGACGACGACCTCGCGCCGAAGCCGGTCCACCAGGTTCTGCTGGACGGCTTGAACGCCGCTCCGGCGCGCGGCAGTCCCCTCGCGCTGCTGCCGTGAGGGAATGCCATCCGCTTGATTTCTCATCCGGGTTCCGTGCAATCCCCTGGAAATCCGGCGAATTTCCTGTTCTAGTGAAATCATAAAATCAGCCGGACAACCGGCGAAAAACACCGAACAGGGAGCACACCGACCGGAATGCTGGCGTTTCTCGGCAAGCGCTTCCTATCGCTGATCTTCACCATGCTGGCGGTGTCCGCCCTGGTGTTCGCAGCGTTTGAGTTCACGCCGGGCCAGGTTGCGCGCAAGGTGCTCGGCCCCTTCGCCACCCAGGATCAGGTCGATCAATTGACCGAGCGGATGGGCCTCAACCGCCCGGTGTACGAGCGCTATTGGGAGTGGCTCACCAACACCGCCTCCGGCAATCTCGGCACTTCGACGCTCTACAAGACCGAGGTCAACAACATCATCTGGGATCGGCTGGGAAACACGCTGATCCTCGCCGCCGTCGCCTTCGCGATCATCGTCGTGGCCTCGATCTTCTTCGGCATCGCCGCCGGCATGCGCGAGGGCTCCAAACTCGACCGCGCCATATCGGTCGCCAGCATCGTCACCACCTCGGTGCCTGAGTTCGCCTCCGGCGTCTTCCTGGCCAGCATCTTCGTGATCTGGCTGGGCGTGCTGCCCGGCACCTCGCCTCTGGAATCCAGCGGCCAATGGTCGATCGCGGCCCAGCTCGTGCTGCCGGTCTCCGTCATGGTCCTCTACGACCTCGGCTATGTCGTGCGCATGGTGCGGGCCTCCATGGTCGAGGTGATGACCAAGCCCTATATCCGCACCGCGATCCTCAAAGGACTGTCGTTCCGGCAGGTGATCCTGAAACATGCGCTCCGCAATGCGATGATCGCGCCGTTCACGGTGATCCTGCTGCAAATCAACTATCTCATCACCGGCGTGGTGGTGGTCGAGGCGGTGTTCGCCTATCCGGGCTTCGGCCGCATGCTGCTGGAAGCGGCGCTGGCGCAGGACATCGCCACCGTCGAGGCCGCCTCGCTGTTCGCCGTCTTCGTCACGGTGACGACCCAGATCGTCGGCGATCTCGGCTATATGTATCTCAATCCGCGGATCCGCTTCGCATGACCGCGACCATCGCACGGCCCGCGAGACCGAACTTCGCGCGGCGGACCTGGATGCGGGTCCGGCTGTTGAAGGAATCGCCGATCGGCATGGTCGGCGCCTTCCTGGTCGCGTTCTGGGTCCTGGTCGCGGTCTTCGCGCCCTGGATCGCACCGCACGATCCCAATGAAAGCAACATGGACGCGCTGATCGATCCGACGCCGACGGCGGTCAACTGGCTCGGCACCGACAACCAGGGCCGCGACATCCTCTCCCGCATCGTGTGGGGATCGCGCACCGTGCTCGCCGTGGCGCCGCTCGCGGTGCTCATCGCCTATACGCTTGGCTGCCTCCTCGGTCTGATCGCCGGCTATTATCGCGGCTGGATCGACCAGGTGATCAACCGGATCTCCGACATCATCCTCTCCTTCCCGGCGATCATCCTTTACATCATCGTCATCATGCGGCTCGGCCCCTCGGCCATGAACGTGATCATGGCGGTGGTGTTCATCGCGACGCCGCAGATCGTCCGCATCGTCCGCGGCATGACGCTGGAGCTGCGCGAGCAGGATTACGTCTCCGCCGCCAAGATGCGGGGCGAAACCGCGTTCTACATCATGCTGACGGAGATTCTGCCGAATGCGCGCGGGCCGCTGATCGTCGATGCCTGCCTGCGCATGGGCTACACCACGATCACCATCGGCGTACTGGGCTTCCTCGGCCTCGGCCTGCCGCCGCCCGATCCCGATTGGGGTGGCATGGTGAAAGACACCTATGCGATGATGACCATCTATCCGCACATGTCGTTGTTCCCCGCGATCGCCATCTCCTCGCTGGTCGTCGGGTTCAGCCTGCTGGCCGACGGCATTCGAGAAATCAGCCTGAGGGACTGATGACAGGTTCCGCCGCACGCACTGTTCCCGGCACGCCACCCGGCCTGAAGCTGGTGAAGCCGAAGCCGATCCTCGAGCTGCGGAATGTTGGCATCTCCTACATGGTGCGCGCCGGCGAGCTCAAGGTCGTGCCCAATGTCAGCCTGACCCTGCACGAGGGCGAAGCGCTCGGCCTGGTCGGCGAATCCGGTTGCGGCAAGTCGACCCTCGCTTACGCCATCATGCGCTATCTCGGTGGCTCCGGACGCCTCTCCGGCGGCCAGATCCTGTTCGAGGGTCGCGACATGGGTAAGATGTCCGATGCCGAGCTGCGCTCGATCCGCGGCAGCCGCATGGCCATGGTCTACCAGGACCCGATGAGCAGCCTGAACCCGACCATCTCGATCGGCCGGCAGCTCATGGAGGTGCCGATCGTCCATTCCGGCGCGACCGAGGCCGAAGCGCGCGCCCGCGCCCTCACCATGCTGGCCGAGGTGAAGCTGCCCGATCCGGAGACGCTGTTCGACCGCTATCCGCACCAGCTCTCCGGCGGCCAGCAGCAGCGCGTCGTCATCGCCATGGCGCTGATGGCGGAACCGTCGCTGCTGGTGATGGACGAGCCGACCACCGGCCTCGACGTCACCGTCGAGGCGGCCGTGCTCGATCTGGTCGCCACGCTCCGGCGCAAGCACAACACCGCGATCGTCTTCATCAGCCACAATCTCGGCACCGTGGTGCGGATCTGCGACCGGATCGGCGTCATGTATGCCGGCGAGCTGGTCGAGGAGGGCCCGATCACCGAGGTGTTCCGCGACCCCAGCCATCCCTATACCCGCGGCCTGCTGAACGCGATCCCGAGCCTCAACGCCGACAAGCGCAACAGCCCGCTCACCGCGATCCCCGGCCAGGTGCCGCCGATCCTGGCGCGCCCCAAGGGCTGCGTCTTCGCGCCGCGCTGCATCTATGTCGAGCCCGGCCGCTGCACCGCGAGGCCGATCGAGACCCAGTTCTACGGCGAGACCGGGCTGCACCGCGTGAAATGCGTGCGCACCCGCGAACTGCCCCGGCACGCCCGTCCCACCGCCGCCAACGCCAACCAGGCGCCGCAAGCCGAGGAAACCGGCCGGCCGATGCTGCAGATCGGCGGGCTGGAGAAAGCCTACCACCAGTCGGCCGGCATGTTCGGCGGCGGCGGATACGAAGTCCACGCGGTGGACGGCATCGACCTCGAGGCCGGGCGCGGCACGACACTGGCGATCGTCGGCGAATCTGGCTGCGGCAAGTCCACCTTCGCCAAGGTGCTGACCGGCATCGAGCAGTCGACCGGCGGCACCGTCCAGCTCGGCGGCACCGAGATCGGCAAAACCCCGGTCGAGGCACGCGACGCCGGGACCAAGCGCGCGATCCAGATGGTGTTCCAGAACCCGGACAGCACGCTCAACCCGAGCCACAGCATCGGCTATGTGCTCTCCCGCGCGATCCGCAAGCTGCGCGGCATCAGCGCCCGCGCGGCGCGCGACGAGACCGAGGCCCTGCTGAAGACCGTCAACCTGCCGACCGAGTTCGCCAACCGCAAGCCGCGCCAGCTGTCCGGCGGCCAGAAGCAGCGCGTCGCGATTGCCCGTGCCCTCGCCGGCGAGCCCGAGCTGATCCTGGCCGACGAACCGGTCTCGGCGCTCGACGTTTCGGTCCAGGCCGCGATCATCAACCTCCTGGTCGATATCCAGCAGAAACGCGGCTCGACCATGCTGTTCATCTCGCACGACCTCTCGGTGGTGCGCTATCTCGCCGACCACGTCGCGGTCATGTATCTCGGCAAGGTGATGGAGTTCGGCAAGGTCCGCGACGTCTTCGCGCCGCCCTATCATCCCTATACCGAGGCGCTGATGTCGGCGGTGCCGATCGCCGACCCGGACGTAAAGCGCGAGCGCATCATCCTCGAAGGGGCCATCCCGAGCCCGACCGAGCGGCCGAAGGGCTGCCCGTTCGCCACTCGCTGCCACCGCAAGATCGGCCCGATCTGCGACGAGCAGGTCCCGCCGGAGCAGCGCACCGAAGGCGGTCACCGCATCGCCTGCCACATCCCGCTGGAAGAACTGAAAGCCGTCGAACGCTTCGCTTTTTGACGCCGACAGTATTTTTCGCTTGGCTGGTGATGCTTGCTGGTTAAGCTCGCCCTATGAACGAGCTGCCCACCCTCGATCTCAGCCGTTTCGCAGGGCCGGACCGCGCCGCCTTCCTCGCCGCGCTGCGCCGGACGGCGCGTGAGATCGGCTTCTTCTACGTGACCGGCCATGGCGTTCCGGATGACCTGCCCGGCGCGGTGCTCGACGCATCGCGCCGTTTCTTCGCCCTGCCCGAAGCCGAGAAGCTCACGGTCGAGATGGTGCATTCGCCGCATTTCCGCGGCTACAATCGGCCCGGTTGGGAGCTCACCCGCGGCAAGCCCGACTGGCGCGAGCAGTTCGACCTCGCCGCCGAGCGTCCCGCCCTGCCGCGCAACGGCGGGCTGCCGGCCTGGGCGCGGCTGCAGGGCCCGAACCAATGGCCGGTTTCCCTGCCCGATTTCCAGAACGTCATGTTGCGCTGGCAGGACGAGGCGACCGCGCTTTCGATCCGCCTGGTCCAGGCCTTCGCCGCGGCCTTGGAGCAGCCGGAAGACGTCTTCGCCCCGATCTACGACGACCTCCCCAACCAGCGGATCAAGATCATCCGCTATCCCGGCCGCGATCGAAGCGAAGAGACCCAAGGCGTCGGCGCGCACAAGGACAGCGGCTTCGTCACCGTCCTGCTGCAGGACCGGGAGCGCGGCCTTGAGGTCGAGACGCCCGACGGCTGGATCGAAGCGCCGCCCAGGCCCGGCACCTTCGTCATCAACATCGGCGAGCTGCTGGAGATGGCGTCGAGCGGCTATCTCAAAGCCACGATGCACCGCGTCGTCAGCCCGCCCGCCGGCAGCGAGCGGCTCTCCGTCGCCTTCTTCCTCGGCGCCAAGCTCGACGCCACGGTCCCGGTGCTGGAGCTGCCGCCGCATCTCGCCGCCGAGGCGCGCGGCGTGACCCAGGATCCGCTGAACCCGCTGTTCATGGAAGTGGGGCGGAACTATCTGAAGAGCCGCATCCGTTCGCACCCCGATGTGGCGAAGGCCCATTACGCGGATCTGCTGACGCCCGAAGAGCTGCGCGCGACGGGTCCGGGCAGCGCATACTGAAAAGAAAACGGCGGCCCGGTTTCCCGGGCCGCCGCGTCTCAGTCGATCCGATCCGGATCACGCGTTCTCGAAATACCACTCTTCGGCAAAGTAGTACTCGGTCGGATGCGGCACGAAGCCCTTCAGCCGCTTGTCGAAGGGCTGGAAGATCGCGCGCCAGAGCGGCAGCGCGATCGGGCCGTCCTCGTCCATCAGCTCCTCGATCTCCTTCATCACGACCTTGCGCTTCTCCACGTCGAGAATGCCCTCGGCCTTGGTGATGAGCTCGTCGAACTTCGGATTAGAATAGGCGCTCTCGTTCCAGGCGACACCGGTCCGGTACGCAAGGCCCAGCACCATGATGCCCAGCGGACGGTGCGTCCAGGTGGTGAAGCCGAACGGCACCGTGGTCCAGACGTCCCAGTAGTTGGCTGAGGGCAGCACTTCCAGCTTCACCTTGATGCCGGCCTTGGCCCATTGCTGGACCATCGCCTGGCAGGCAGTCGGCTCCCAATCGGGATCCTTCTTGCACTGCAGCGTCACTTCGATGCCGTCCGGATGACCGGCTTCGGCGAGCAGCTTCTTGGCGCCTTCCGGATCGTTGTACTTGAAGGCGGTCTTCACGTATTCCGGATGGACCACCGACACATGGTGGCTCTCGCCCGGCGCGCCGAGACCGCGATGCGCGATCTTCAGCAGCGCTTCCGGGTTGATCGCCATGCGGACCGCCTTGCGGACCTTCGGGTTGTCGAACGGCGCCTTGTCCACATGCATGCGGGCGACCGCGGTCTGGGCCGTGGTCACCTCGTGCACATCGATATGCGGCAGCTTCTTGCACTGCTCGAAGATCTTGATGTCGGGATCGTAGAGGCCGTCGACTTGCTTCGAAGCGAGGGCGGCGAACTTGGTCGCCGGATCGTCGCCGAGATCGTGGAACTCGACCTGCTCCAGCCAGGGCCCCTCTCCCCAATAGGACGAGCGCGCCTTCAGCACGGCCTTCTTGCCGACCTCGATCTCGACCGGCTCGAACGCGCCGGTGCCGATCGCACCGACACCCCACTTGCCCTCGTCCTTCGGGTGCAGGATCAGGGCGGGGTAGTGGAACAGGTTCTCCGGCATCGCCAGCATGCCGGCCGTGCCGTGCAGGATGATCGTGTGATCGTCCTTCTTCTCGATCGCGTTGGCATCCCAGAGCTCGGTGGTCATCTTGGGATTGCCCTTGTCGTCCTTCTCGCCGGTGTCCTTGTCCTTGAGCATGAAGCCCTTGAACAGGCCGAGCACCGAGGAGCCGACGGCGGGATCCAGCCAGCGCTGAATGTTCCAGATCACGTGGTCGGCGACCAGCGGATCGCCGTTCGACCACTTCACGTCCTTGCGCAGGCTCAGCGTCCAGGTTTTCAGGTCCTCGGAGGCTTCCCACTTCTCGCAGAGGCAAGGCCGGGTGATGTTGTCGCCGCCGGTGCGGGTCAGGTAGTCGTTGGCCTGACGCACGATGTTCGAGTCATAGACCCAGGAGAAGGTCGCCGGATTGTCCACCGCCGGGACCCGGGCGCCGATCTTCAGGGTGCCGCCCTTCTTCGGGGTCGCGGCCTTGGCCGAGCCGACCAGCGGCTCGCCCAGCACCTTGCCCGCGATCGAATAGGCGAGCGGCGCCGACATGCCAAGCAGGGTCACGGTGCGGAGAAATTCGCGACGGTCGATGCGGCGCTGTTCCAGCGCCTCGACCATTCCCGGAATCGCTGGATGGTGGCGATCCGGATCGTTCCGATAAGCCATTTTTGATCTCCCTGTTCACGCAGCTACATGAATGCCGGTCTCGCGAGATCGATGCCCCGCGTATGCCGGGACAGTCAGCTTAAACCCCGCCGCCCCGGTCACAAGCGCCGAAAATGCGATAGCAAAATGACATATCAAGATGACTTGGGATCATAAGTTAATCTTCACCCCGAACCAATGAACCTTATCCCGCCACCGAGTAACCGCCGTCGATGGTGACGGCCGAGCCGGTCACGTAGCTGGAGGCTTCGCTGGCCAGGAAGACCGCCAGTCCAGCGAACTCGTCGGGCCGGCCCCAGCGCCCTGCCGGGGTGCGCGTGTGGACCTTTTCATCCAGACCCTCCATCTGCTGCCGCGCCGCCACGGTCAGCTCGGTGTCGAACCAGCCGGGCAGGATCACGTTGACCTGAATGTTGTCCTTGGCCCAGGCGACCGCCAGCGACTTGGTGATCTGGACCACCGCCCCCTTGCTGGCGGCATAGGGCAGACTCATCGGACCGCCGAACACCGACATCAGCGAGCCGATGTTGATGATCTTGCCGCCGCCCACCTTCTTCATCTCCGGATAGACCGCCTGGCAGCAGGCGAAGGTGCCGGTCAGGTTGATGTTCATGACCTGGTGCCACTCGGCATCGGTATAGGTCTCGGGCCGCTTGCGGATCGCGATGCCGGAGCAGTTCACCAGGATATCGATCCGGCCGAACTTGGCGGCGACCGCGGCGATCATCTTGCGGCAGTCATCCTCCTTGCCGATATCGACCGGAAAGAACGCCGCCTCGGAACCGAGCTTCTCGATCTCGGCGATCGCTTTCCTGGCCTTCACCTCGTTCTGCGCCGCGATCGCGATCTTGGCCCCGGCTTCGGCCAGGCCCTTCGCCATGCCGAGGCCGATGCCGCCATTGCCGCCGGTCACGATCGCGACCTTGCCTTTGAGATCGAAAATTTTCATGGAGCCCTTCCCTATGCGCGTCTTTCGATGATGTCGCTTTCGCCGAGCAGCCCGGCGACATGGTCGGCGATCGCGAGACATGACGTCAGTCCGGGCGATTCGATGCCGAACAGATTGACCAGGCCGCGCACGCCGTGCTGTGCCGGACCCTCGATGCGGAAATCTAGATTGGGTGAACCGGCCGGCCCGAGTTTCGGCCGAACCCCGGCATAGTCCGGCGCCAGCGCGCCGTCCGGCAGATCCGGCCAATAGCGGCGGATATCCTCGTAGAAGGAATCGCCGCGTCGCGGGTCCACGGCATAGTCCAGACGGTCGATCCATTCGACATCGGGTCCGAAGCGCGCGTGCCCGGCGAGGTCGAGGGTCATATGGGTGCCCGTGCCGCCGGGCACCGGCATCGGATAGACCAGGCGGCTGAACGGCGCCTTGCCGGTCAGACGGAAGTAGTTGCCCTTCGCCCACCAGACCGGCGCCGCGTGCTGCGGCGGCAGGCCCTTCAAGGCGCGCGCGAGATCCATGGCACCGAGACCGGCGGCGTTGATCACGGTCCGCGCATGCAGCCGCGTCGGTTCTTCACCGCCGACCGAGAGCAGGATGCCGTCATTGCGAACCTCGCCGGCTTCCACCGGTGCACTCAGCGCCACGGCGCCGCCGGCAGCTTCGAGATCGCCCTGGAGGGCCAGCATCAGCTGGTGCCCGTCGATAATGCCGGTCGAGGGCGAGAGCACCGCGGCCACGCAGACCAGCTGCGGCTCCAGCGCCATGGCGGCATCACCGGTCAGCCAGACCAGGTCATCGACGCCGTTCAACTCGCCCTGCTCCTTCAGCCTGGCGAGTGCCGCGATCTCAGACGGCTCGACGGCCACGATCAGCTTGCCGGTGCGGGCATGGGGCACGCCATGTTGCGCACAATAGCGGTAGAGCATCGACCGGCCGGCGACGCAGAGGCTCGATTTCAGTCGCCGCGGCAGATTGTAGATGCCGGCATGGATGACCTCGGAATTGCGGGCGCTGGTCTCGCTGCCGATCGCATCGTTGCGCTCGAGCACCAGCACCTCGCGTCCATCCAAAGCCAGACGCCGCGCGACCGCGAGGCCGATCACCCCGGCGCCGACGACGACTGCGTCGACGCTCTCGCTCATCCGAGCAGCTGCCGATGCACCAGGTTGCGCATCAGGGCGCCGGTGCCGAAGCTCCAGGGCGCGATCTTGTCGGAATGATCGACCCGGTTCCACAAGGTGCCGAGCTTCGGCGAGAAGATGCTGACCGCGTCACCGACATGATGGGTGAACCCCATGCCAGGTTTCTCGCGATCCTGCACCGGCGCGAACATGGTGCCGCAGAACAGCATGAAGCCGTCGGGATATTGATGCGTGGCGTTCAGCGCCTGGCCGGCGAGGTCCAAGGGATCGCGGCTGATCTTCGCCATGCTGCTGGAGCCTTCCATCACGAAACCGTCGGTGCCGATCACCTTCACGGTAATCACGGCAGCCCGCGCGTCATCGATGGTGAAGCCGCCGTCGAACAGCCGCACGAACGGGCCGATCGCGGAAGAAGCATTGTTGTCCTTGGCCTTGCCGAGGAGCAAAGCACTGCGGCCTTCGAAGTCGCGCAGATTGACGTCGTTGCCCAGAGTGACGCCGACCACCTCGCCGCGGCTGTTGGAAGCCAGCACGACTTCCGGCTCGGGGTTGCTCCACTGCGACTTCGGATGCAGGCCGATATCGGCGCCGAGCCCCACCGAGGCCATCGGCGGGCATTTGGTGAAGATCTCCGCATCGGGCCCGATGCCGACCTCAAGATACTGCGACCAGGCGCCGGCCGCGAGCAGCACGTCCTTCACCTTCTGCGCCTCGGCCGAGCCCGGCTTCACGGTCGCGAGGTTGTCGCCGATGATCCCGGTGATGCGCTTGCGGATCTCCTCCGCCTTGGTCCAGTCGCCGCGCGCCTGTTCCTCGATCACCCGCTCCAGCATGCTCGCGACAAACGTGACCCCGGCGGCCTTCACCGCCTGCAGGTCGCAGGGCGCGATCAGCCAGGGCCGCATCGGGTCGCGGCTGCGTTCGTCGCTGTTGCCGATCAGCGCTTCGACCGAGGCGATTTCCGGCAATCCGGCGGCGCCTTCCAAGGTCACGGTGACATGCTCGATCTCGAACAGCGCGCTCAAGGTCGGTGCCACGCGGCTGATGTCGATCGCCTGGCCGCGGCGGATCAGGATCGGCGTAGGACCGCCGACCGCGGGGTCCCAGATGCGGCCGACCAGGGTCGCGCGGTCGGCATCGACCGGCAGGATGTCCGCGGCGGAGAGGCCGCCCAATGCTGAACCAGGATTCGACATACCATTCCCTTCTTCGACCCCGAAAACCGGGCTTTATTTGATGCAGACCTTTTCATATTGTACGGCAATTGTCAGGGCAGTTTTCCGGTAAAACAAATGAGCCAGTTCGAGAGCCGGCCGATCGGCCGCACCCAGCTCAAGGTCACCGTCTTTGGTCAAGGCGGCGCGCCGTTGGGGGGCAACCTCGCCCCCACGCCATGGTCTCAGGCCAAGGCGACCATGGACTTCGCCTGGGACAATGGCATCCGATTCTTCGATACGGCACCGTTCTACGGGTACGGCCTGTCCGAACACTATTTCGGCAATGCGCTCCGCGAGCATAGGCGCGACGACTATGTCCTCTCCACCAAGGTCGGCCGCCTGCTGAAGCCGCGGACCCAGCCCCAGGCGCCGAACGATCCCTGGAAGGATCCGCTGCCCTTCGAGCCGGTGTTCGACTACGGCTATGACGCGGTGATGCGCTCGTTCGAGGACAGCCTGCAGCGCCTCGGCCTCAACAAGATCGACATCCTGCTGATCCACGACATCGGCGCGACCACGCATTTCGAGAACCACGCGAAGATGATGAAGGCCGCCATGGAAGGCGGCTACAAGGCGCTGCAGGAGCTGCGCAAGGCCGGCAAGATCGGCGCGCTCGGCATGGGCGTGAACGAGTGGGAAGTCTGCATGGAGGCGATGGATTACGGCGATTTCGACGTGTTCCTGCTGGCCGGCCGCTACACCCTCCTGGAACAAGAGGCGCTCACCAAGTTCCTGCCCGAATGCCAGAAGCGCGGCACCACGATCATCATCGGCGGCCCGTTCAATTCCGGCATCCTCGCGGTCGGCGCCAAGCCCGGCACCACCTACAATTACGAGCCGGCGCCGCAGGAGATCCTGGACAAGGTGGCGAAGATCGAGAAGGTCTGCGCCGACCACAAGGTCGCCCTGCCCGCCGCCGCGCTGCAATTCCCGCTGACTCATCCCAGCGTCTGCTCGGTCATCCCGGGCTCGCGCAGCACGGATGAGCTGAAGCGCAATCTCGACCTCTTTCGCACGCCGATCCCGAAGGCGCTCTGGAGCGATCTCAAGAGCGCCGGACTGATGCGGCAAGACGCACCGACCCCTTAGCACCTGGGGCCTTAATACGAACTGGAGACATCATGGCAAGACTGGCGGGCAAACGCGCGGTGATCACCGCCGCGGCCCAGGGCATCGGACGGGCGAGCGCGATCGCCTTTGCACGCGAAGGCGCGCGGGTGATCGCGACCGACATCAACATGGCGGCGCTCGAAAGCCTGAAGAGCGAGGCCGAAGGCATCGCCATCGCCAAGCTCGACGTGCTGGATGCCGGCGCGATCGAGGCCTTCGGCAAGGCGACCGGCAATGTCGACGTCCTGTTCAACTGCGCCGGCGTCGTCCACGCGGGCTCCATCCTGGAAGCGACCGAGAAGGATTGGGACTTCGCCTTCAACCTCAACGCCAAGGCCGCCTTCCACATGATCCGCGCCTTCCTGCCGGGCATGCTCGCCGCCGGCAAGGGCTCGATCGTCAACATGGCCTCGGTGGCGTCCAGCGTAAAGGGCGTGCCGAACCGCTTCGTCTACGGCGCCAGCAAGGCGGCGATGATCGGCCTGACCAAGGCGGTCGCGGCCGACTATGTCGCCAAGGGCATCCGCTGCAACGCGATCTGCCCCGGTACCGTGCAATCGCCCTCGCTGGACGAGCGCCTGGCGGCGCAGGGCAAGGCCCAGGGCCTCGACACCGAAGAGGTGCGCAAGGCCTTCACCGCGCGCCAGCCGATCGGCCGCGTGGGCTCCCCCGAGGAGATCGCGGCCTTGGCGCTCTATCTCGCTTCCGACGAATCCAGCTACACCACCGGCCAGATCCACATCATCGACGGCGGCTGGGTGAATTAGGAGTGAAGGTTACCCGGCAGCATTCCCACTCTCGGTCGTCATGCCAAGGCTTGGCCTTGGCATCCACGAGTTTGGGACGGCCAAAAAGAAACTCGTAGATCCCAAGGCCAAGCCTTGGGATGACGACCCAGTGGGCGGAAACGCTCAGGCAACAATACGCTGAAGGAGACCAACCATGAAACTGCTCCGCTACGGCCCGAAGGGCAAAGAGAAGCCCGGCCTGCTCGATGCCAATGGCAAGATCCGCGATCTTTCCAAGCATGTGGATGACGTCGCCGGCAAGGTGCTGAGCCCCGCCTCGCTGAAGAAGCTGGCCAAGCTCGACCCGGCGAAGCTGCCGGCGGTGCGCGGCAATCCCCGCATCGGGCCCTGCGTCGGCTCGATCGGCAAGTTTCTCTGCATCGGCCTCAACTACGCCGACCATGCGGCTGAATCCGGCCTCGCCGTGCCGCCGGAGCCGGTGCTGTTCATGAAGGCGATCAGCGCGGTCTGCGGCCCGAACGACAATGTGGAGATCCCGCGCAAGTCGAAGAAGACCGACTGGGAAGTCGAGCTCGGCGTCGTGATCGGCACCGAGGCGAAGTACGTCTCCGAGAAGGAGGCGATGAACTACGTCGCCGGCTTCTGCGTGATCAACGACGTCTCCGAGCGCGAGTTTCAGATCGAGCGCGCCGGCCAGTGGGACAAGGGCAAGGGCTGCGACACCTTCGGCCCGATCGGCCCCTGGCTGGTCACCAAGGACGAGGTGAAGGACTTCAACAATCTCAACATGTGGCTCGAGGTCAACGGCAAGCGCTACCAGAACGGCAGCACCAAGACCATGGTCTACAAGGTGCCGTTCCTGGTCTCCTATCTCTCGCAGTTCATGAGCCTGCAGCCGGGCGACGTGATCTCGACCGGCACCCCGCCGGGCGTCGGCATGGGCCAGAAGCCGAACCCGATCTATCTCAAGGCCGGCCAGACCATGCGCCTTGGCATCGCCGGCCTCGGCGAGCAGCAGCAGAAGACGGTCGCGGCGAAGTAAGGCGGAGAGGGGATCGCGCGGGACAGACCGCGCCCCCTCACCCTGTCCCTCTCCCGCAAGGGAAGAGGGTGGTTCTCTTCGCTGCGGCGATTGAGAGTTCTAAGGCTCATGCAACAGCGTCCCCTCTCCCCTTGCGGGAGAGGGACAGGGTGAGGGGTCGACGGGTCTATCCGACCAACAACGAGGCACTGACATGACCACGATCACCGGCTGGACCTGCCGCGACATCCGCTTCCCGACCTCCAAGCATGCGGACGGCTCCGATGCAATGAACCCGGACACGGATTACTCCGCCGCCTATGTGGTGCTGGAGACGGACCGGGCGGGTCTCCAAGGGCATGGCCTCACCTTCACCCTCGGCAAGGGGACGGAGCTCTGCGTCGCGGCGGTGAATGCGCTGGCGCCGAGCCTGGTCGGCAAGAACCTCGAGGACATCACCCGGCATATGGGTGCGTGGTGGCAGCGCTTCGCCAATCCGGACCAGCTGCGCTGGGTCGGACCGGAGAAAGGCGTGCTGCATCTCGCCGTCGCGGCGCTGGTGAATGCGGTCTGGGATCTCTGGGGCAAGGCCGAGCGGAAGCCGGTCTGGCGGCTGGTGGCCGATCTCACGCCCGAGCAGTTCGTCGATCTGATCGACTTCCGCTACATCACCGATGCCCTGACCCGGGACGAGGCGCTGGCGATCCTGAAGGCCAATGCGCCGACCAAAGCCGAGCGCATCGCCGCGCTGGAGCGGGTCGGCTTCCCCGCCTACACCACCTCGGCGGGATGGCTCGGCTATCCGGAAGACAAGGTGCGGCGCCTCACGCGCGAGGCGGTGGCGCAGGGGCTCAGCTATATCAAGATCAAGGTCGGGCGCGATCTGGCCGACGACAAGAAGCGCTGCGCCATCGTGCGCGAGGAGATCGGGCCGGACCGGTTCCTGATGATCGACGCCAACCAGATCTGGGATGTCGGCCAGGCGATCGCATGGGTGAAGGAATTGGCGCCGTGGAAGCCGCTCTGGATCGAGGAGCCGACCAGCCCCGATGACGTGCTGGGCCATGCCGCGGTGCGCAAGGCGGTGAAGCCGCTCGGCATCGGCGTCGCGACCGGCGAGGCCTGCCAGAACCGCGTGGTGTTCAAGCAGCTGATGCAGGCCGAGGCGATCGACTTCTGCCAGATCGATTCCTGCCGGATGGGCGGGGTCAACGAGATCCTCTCGGTGATCCTGATGGCAAAGAAGTTCGGCATCCCCGTCTGCCCGCATGCCGGCGGCGTGGGCCTCTGCGAATACGTGCAGCACCTCGCGATGATCGATTACATCAGCGTCTCAGCGACGTTCGAGGACCCGGTGCTGGAATATGTCGATCACCTGCACGAGCACTTCGTCGATCCGGTGGTGATCAAGAACGGTCGGTACATGCCGCCGAAGCTTCCGGGCTACAGCATCGAGATGAAGCCGAAGAGCTTGGATGCGCATGAGTTTTCAAAAGGCTCGGTCTGGCGGGCTTAGGTTGCGCGCTGAATTCAAGAATCTTTTTCCGACCCGGCAGACGCCCGCGGCGCGATCGTGTAGAATGATCCCGCGCTTTTTGAAATCGTGAATTCCGAGGCTGCATCTTCGCTGCGCAAGATGCGCGGCGAACGCCGGCCCCGGCAAACCCAGACACGACCCAGACCGCAAAAAAATCTGCATGCAAATTCTGGGGGACGCGATGCTGAGTTCTGCGTAACGCGCAGTTCACGCAGACAGGACGCAGACAGAATCAAAAACCTGTTTCACACGGACGAATGAGAATCACGCTTTCATCTCCAGGACTTAGCGCGCTTTTTCTCCTTCAGAACAGTCGGGACCGTCTGCGTCGAAAGGCTGTCGTCTGCGTGCCCAGTGATCGGATACCCGAAGCACCCACAGTCAACCGATCAGCTTGTCGAGCGTGATCGGCAGGTCGCGAATCCGCTTGCCCGTGGCGTGGAAGACGGCATTGGCGATGGCCGGCGCCACGCCGACGATCGGGACCTCGCCGACACCCTTGCCGCCCAGCATCGTGGCATGGAAATCCGGAACGCCGACCGAGATCACCTCGATATCGGGCACGTCGGCATTGGTCGGGATCAGGTAATCGCCCAGATTGTTGTTGATGACCCGGCCATGCCGGCGATCGACGACACCCTCTTCCAGCAGCGCCTGGCCGATGCCCTGGATGATGCCGCCCTTCCACTGGCTCTCCGCGAGCTTCGGATTGAAGATCCGGCCGCAATCGAATGCCGAAACCACGCGCGAGACGCGCACCGTGCCGAAATCCTCGTCGACGCGCACTTCGATGAAATGGGCGCACCAGCTGTGCGCGGAATAGCCGTTGTCGGTCGTTGTACGTCCGCCGGTGATCGTCGTGTAGGTCTTGAACGGATCGTCGGCGCTTTTGCCGTTCTCGGCGAACGTATCGCGCAGCACCTCGATATGGTCGCGGCCGATCGCCGCGAGGAACGCGCCGATCTCCAAATCGCCGATCCGGCCGTCGCCGACCGGCAGCGTATTCGCCTGCAGGTGACGGAGCGGCGATTTGGGGTCGTTGAGGGCAAGGCCGATCAGTTCGTCGCGGGCGGCGAGCGCTGCTTTGTGCACGGCGCCGACCATGAGGTTCGCGAGTTGCGAGCCGCCGCCGACGGGGGCCCAGGGCATGCTGGAATCGCCGAGCCGAACCGCAACGCGCTCCACCGGCACGGCAAGCGCTTCAGCGGCGGTCTGGGCGAGAATCGTGTAAGTGCCCTGCCCCATGTCGATCGCGGCGCTCAAGACCTCCACGGCACCGTCGGCCAGGAGGCGCACGATGGCCTGGCCGGGCGTGCGGCGCATCGGATAGGTGCCGGCGGCGACGCCCCAGCCGATCAATTGGCTGCCCGCGCGCATGGAGCGCGGCGCCGGGCTGCGCTTCGACCAGCCGAACCGTTCGGCGCCGGCCGCGAAAGCCTCGCGCAGCTGCCGCGAGGACCAGGGCAGAT
This sequence comes from Dongia sedimenti, assembly GCA_030715195.1. GTDB lineage: Bacteria > Pseudomonadota > Alphaproteobacteria > Dongiales > Dongiaceae > Dongia > Dongia sedimenti. Next base: position 495,862 of record JAUYVI010000006.1, on the reverse strand, counting down.
TGGCCTGATGATCATGTTCGGCATAGTTCAACAGCCGGATCGCCAGGGGATCGAGGCCGATCTCATAAGCCAGCTCGTCGATCGCGGATTCGATGCCCCAGGCGCTGGGATTTTCACCCGGCGCCCGAAAGGCGCTCGGCAACACCGTGTTCACCGGCACCACCCGGTGCTTCGAGCTGAAATTCGGCGTTGCATACATGATCGCGATCGTGCCGCCGCAGCGTTCGACCCAGGTGCCGGTGGTCGAGGTCTCGTTCGCGGCGCGGTGATGGATCGCCAGCAGCTTGCCCTCAAGCGTGGCGCCGAGCGCAATCTCCTGCCGCGTCTCGGCACGTCCACCATAGGCCGTGAAGGTCTGCGGCCGGGTGACCGCGAGCTTCACCGGTCGACCGAGCAACTTCGCCGCCTGCGCGGCGATCGCACCGTAGGAATAAGCCAGCGCCTTCGAGCCGAAGCCGCCGCCGATATAGGGCGAGATCATCCGCAAGTTCTCATACGGAATTTCGAACCATTCGGCGTAGGTGCGCGCCATCCCGGCGATCCACTGGCTCGGCTCCCAGATGGTGAGATGATCCTCGTCCTGCCATTCGGCAATCAAACCATGCGGCTCGATCGGCACGTTGTATTCGCGCGGCGTCGTGTATTCGCGTCGGATCTTTGCAGGGGCGGCTTCGAGCGCGGCTTCCGCATCGCCCCAGGCGATAGTCATGGCCTCGACCTCGGTTCCGGCGCCGGCCCTGGAATCGCGGAGATCGGCGACCGCCGGTGCAACGTCATATTCGATCGTGACCAGCCTCGCCGCTTCGACCGCCTGTTCCAGCGTATCGGCGACCACCGCCGCGACATGCTGGCCCTGGAAGCCGATCTCATGCGTGAGCGCATGGTAGGGACCTTCGCTCGGCCGCTCGCCGAGCCAGTTCGAGGCGGTCTTCAGGGCCGGGATCGTATCGGGCGTCAGGATCAGGCGGACGCCGGGCGCTTTCTCCGCTTCGCTCTGGTCGACGCGACGGACCCTGCCGGCGGCGATGGTGCTGCCGACCAGGACGGCATGGGCGAGATCGGCCGGTCGGTGCTCCAGCGAATAGGTCGCGGCGCCGCGGACTTTCGCCAGTCCGTCGACCCGCGTGATCCGGGCGCCGAGCGCCCTGCCGTCGCCGGCATCGCCGCGCTTGGTGCGGCTCTCGGTCAGAACATCGGAACGCGGCGTCATGCGATCCCTCTCGGCTTCCGATTGATGATGGCACGGGCGACGACGCGCTGGACCAGACTGATCTTGGTGCGGTTGTCGCCATGAATGACGGCACCCTCGGTCGCCAGCGCAGCGGCACGGTCGATCGCTTCCGGAGAGAGTTCCTGGCCCTTGAGCACCGCTTCGACCGCATGGACGCGCCAGGGTTTGGTGGCGACGCCGCCGAGTGCCACGCGGATATCGCGGATGGTGCGCCCGTCGGCTTCGAACTCCATGCCGACGGCGGCACTGGCCGCGGCGAACTCGTAGGACTGGCGGCCGCGCACCTTGAGATAGGTCGAGTTGCACGCGGCGGCCGAGACCGGGATACGGATCGCGGTGATGATCTCGCCGGGCTCGATCGCATGCTCGCGTTGCGGCGTCGCGCCGGGCAGCAGGAAGAACGCGTCGGCGGCGACACGCCTTTCGCCGAGCACGATCTCGGCATCGAGTGCGACCAGTGCGACGGCGAGATCGCCGGGATTGGTGGCGATGCAGGATTGGCTGGTGCCGAGCACCGCGTGATTGCGGGTGACGCCGCCGATCGCCGCGCAGCCGCTGCCGGGATTGCGCTTGTTGCAGGCGGGGAACGCGACGGGATCGCGGAAATAGGCGCAGCGGGTGCGCTGCATCAGGTTCCCGCCGATGGTCGCCATGTTGCGCAGCTGGGCGGAAGCCGCCTGCCAGAGTGCTTCGGAGACCGCGGGGTAGTGCGCGCAGATGCCGCGATCGGTGGCGACCGCGCTCATCTTGGCCAGGGCACCGATGGTAACGCCGCTGGGATCATGGGCGATCGTATCGAGGCCGCGGAGATGGGTGATATCGACCACGGTCTCCGGTGCGGCGACACCGCATTTCGCAAGGTCGAGCAAGGTGGTGCCGCCGGCCAGCAGCATGGCGCCGGCCTCGGCCGCCGCGCGCCGCGCGTCATCAACCGAGCCGGCGCGCCGGTAGGCGAAGTTCCTCATCGGCTTGCCTCCGCCGCCTGACGGATAGCGGCAACGATGTTGGGATAGGCGCCGCAACGACAAAGGTTGCCGGACATGTATTCCCGGATCTCGTCGTCGGTTCCGGCATGGCCCTCGCGAATGCAGGCGACCGCCGACATGATCTGGCCGGGGGTGCAGTAGCCGCATTGGAAGGCGTCGTGTTCCAGGAAGGCGGCCTGCACCGGATGCAGAGCCTCCTCGCCCAGGCCTTCGATGGTGGTGACGGTGCGACCCTCGACCTGAGCGGCGAGGGTCAGGCAGGCCAGCACCCGCTGGCCATCGACATGGACGGTGCAGGCGCCGCACTGGCCCTGGTCGCAGCCCTTCTTGGTCCCGGTCAGGCCGAACTGCTCGCGCAAGGCATCGAGCAGGGTGACGCGGGGCTCGACCGTAAGGTCATGCAGGTGGCCGTTGATCTGAAGGCGCAGGCTGATGGCGGCATTGGGCATGGCAGGGTCCCCTCGGCGAGGCGGTTCGGGCGGAAGATTCGGTAAAAGGCAGGCAGCAGAACTCGCGGCGCGGGCGCCCGCGGCATTGAGACCATGGCGCCCCGCCTCCCCATCAGGTAACAGTTTCAGGCAACCAGGGGAACGAAGCGGAGGCGCCTCCGCTTGAAAGAATGGGGATCCGAGGATTGGGGTTCAACCCCCCGTTTCCGATTCCGGTTCCGAATCTGGCCCTTTGGGATTTTTGTTGGGACTGACCGTGGCGGCGAAAAAGAAAGCAAAATCCGGCCGCGCCCCCGAGGGCGCCAAGCTCCGGTCGGCTTCCGACGACCTCCGCGCCGATGCCCGCCGCAACCGAGACAAGCTGGTCGAGGCGGCGGCCCCGGCCTTCGCCGAGCACGGCACCAAAGCGTCGCTGGAGGATATCGCGCGCCAGGCCGGGGTCGGCATCGGCACGCTCTATCGCCATTTCCCGACTCGCGAGCACCTGGTCGAAGTGGTCTATGGCCGCGAGGTCGAGCAGTTGATCGACGCTGCCGATGAGCTGGCCCAGCGCGAGGCGCCGGACGTGGCGCTGGAGCAATGGATGCTGCGCTTCGTCGGCTATATCGCCGCCAAGCGCGGCATGGCCGAGAGCCTGCGCACCCTCTACGCCAGCAATTCGGCGCTGTTCGCCAAGGCCTCCGGCGCCGTGCCGCAGACCCTGCAGCGTTTGGTCGAAGCCGCGGCCGCGGCCGGGCTCATCCGCCAGGACATCCAGAGCGCCGACCTGCTGCAGGCGCTCTCCGGTCTTTACAGCGCGCCGGACACGCCGGATTGGCGGGATCGGTCGCGGCGCCTGGTGGGGTTGCTGATGGATGGGCTGCGGACGGTGCCGGCGCAGAAGCGCGGCGGCTAGGCCGGTCCCAGCGAGTCTTCCAATTCGCGCTTGGTCGGCGGATTGGCGCCGGCGCGGCTGCAGGTGATCGCCGCGGCAGCGACGGCGCGGTCGAGCAGGATCTTCAGCACGCCCACATCGAGTTTTGCCAGGCGGTCGCGGGTCAGCAGGCCATGATCGTTGAGGCCGGCCAGCAGCGCCGAATGGAAACTGTCGCCGGCGCCGACCGTGTCGACCACGCCGATCTTGCGGCCGGGCACGGCGACCTTGCTGCCGTCGAGCAGCGCCATCGCCCCGTCGGCGCCGAGCGTCATGACGATGAGCTTTGGACCGAGCGCGCGCCAGGCCGCGGCGGAATCCTCGATGCTGCGGCCGGGATAGAGCCAGTCGAGATCGGCGCGGCTGACCTTCACGATGTCGCAGAGTGCCACCCAGGTCTCCATCCGGGCGCGTGCCGCGTCGCGATCCTTGATCAGGTTGGGGCGGACGTTCGGGTCGAAGGCGAGGACGCGGCGCTTCGATTCCCGCTTCAGCAGAGTTTCGAAAGTGGTCGCCGCCGGCTCCGCCAGGGTCGAGATCGCGCCCAGACCGAGATGCAGGCAGGCGACCTCGTCGCCGAAGGATTCCGGAAGGTCGTGCTCGGTGATGCCGCGGTCGGCGGCGCCGTTGGAGAAGAAGGCGTATTGCGGCTCGCCGTCCGGACGGTGGCTGACGAAGGCGAGCATGGTGGGATCGGCGGCGCGCTTCACATAACGGGCGTCGACCCGGTTGTCTGCCAGGGTCCGCAGCAGCAGGTCGCCGAAGAAGTCGGTCGAGATCCGGCTGAGGAAACCGCCCGGCGCGCCGAGGCGGCCGAGGCCGATGGCGACGTTGAACGGCGAGCCGCCGGGAAGGGGCCGATAGGCCGGCACCCCATCCGCTAAGATCGGCATGAAGTCGATCAGGGCTTCGCCGCAGCAGACGATCATCGGGATCCTCAAATGGTGAGCAGGTAACCTTTTGGGGCGAAGGTCATAACAGGAAGCGGGCGGATTGACCACGCCCTCGGGCCATGTTCGGATCGACCCCGTGGGAATGCGGCAGGAAGCCCGAGCGGCTGACCGGGAAAGCCCATATGCTCTGTCCCGCGTGCAAGACCGAGAACCGTCCCGGGCGCCGCTTCTGCGCCGCCTGCGGCCACGCCCTGCCGCTGCCCTGCCCGGCCTGCGGCTTCGAGAACGCGGCCGATGACCGGTTCTGCGGCGGCTGCGGCAAGGCCTTGGGCACGGCGGCGGCGGCGACCCAGCCGGAAGCCGCCGTCGGCGCGCCACCCAGGGACATGCCGGCCGGCGAGATCCGGCCGGTCACCATCATGTTCGTCGATATCTGCGGCTATACGGATCTTTCCGGGCGGCTCGACCCGGAGGACACGCACCGGCTGCTGGCGCAGTTCTTCGAGACGGTGGATGCCGTGGTGGTCCGGTTCGGCGGCAGGATCGACAAGCATATCGGCGATTCCGTGATGGCGCTGTTCGGCGCGCCCGTCGCCCATGGCAACGATCCCGAACGCGCGGCGCGGGCGGCGCTGGCGATCCATGAGGCGATGCCCCCATTGTCGGCGCGGGTCGGCCAGGAATTGCAGGTGCATATCGGGATCGCCATGGGCGAGGTGGTCGCCAGCGGCCTCGGCAGTGCGGCACACAGCGCCTATACGGTGATCGGGGACGCGGTCAATCTCGCCGCCCGGCTGATGGAACGGGCCGGGCCGGGCGAGACCCTGGTCTCCGCCCCGGTGCGCCAGGGATCGGAGCATGCGCTCGCCGCGGAGAGCCTGGAGATGACCGCGCTGGGCGCGCTCGCCTTCAAGGGCATCGCGGCGCCGGTCGAAACCTTCCGCCTGACCGCGCGGAGGAAGGCGGCGACGGTTGCGCAGGGTACAGCGCGGCCGCTGGTCGGCCGGCGCGCCGAGCTGGCGCAACTGACCGCGCTGCTCGATGCGGTTTCCGGCACCGCCGCCGGGGTCACGGTGGTGTTGCGCGGCGAGCCGGGAATCGGCAAGTCCCGCCTGGCCGCCGAGTTGTTCGGCCTGGCTGCGGCGCGTGGATCCCCGGCGCTGAAGGCGCTGGTGCTGGATTTCGGCGCGGCGCGGGAACGCAGCGTCGAACGGGTCCTCGCCGGCGGCCTGCTCGCGGCGGTCGCCGGGACCGAAGGCGAGCCGGATGTCCTGATCGAGCGATCCGGATCGGAGACCACCGACCTGCCGTTCCTGCGCGATCTGCTCGACCTGCCGCAGCCGGAGGAATCCCGCGCGACCTATGAGGCGATGAGCAACGCCGACCGCATTCGCGGCAAGAGCGCCGCCCTGGCGCGGCTCGCCGCGCGCGCCGCCGGCGAACGTTCACTCTTCATCCTGATCGAGGACGTGCATTGGGCCGATCCGGTGGTGCTCGGGCATGTCACGGCGCTGGTCGAGGCGTCCGGCGGCGCGCCGATCATGCTGGCACTGACGACACGGGTCGAAGGGGATCCGTTCGATGCCGCGTTCCGCGCCGGTCTTCGGCATGGGCATCTGACCGTCGTCGATCTCATTCCGCTCGCACCGGCCGAGGCGGAGACCCTGGCGCATGAGCTGCGCGTCGAGTTCGACGATTTCGCGCGGCGCTGCATCGAGCGCGCCGAGGGCAATCCGCTGTTCCTGGAGCAGCTGCTGCGCGGGGCGGCGGATCCGCGGCGGCTGCCGGACTCGCTGCAATCGGTGGTGCTGGCGCGGCTCGACCAGGTGCCGCCACGCGACCGGCAGGCGCTGCAGGCCGCGTCCGTACTGGGCCAGCGCTTCGAGATCGAGGACCTCGCCGGATTGATCAACCAGCGCGGCTACGATCCCGCCGAGCTGCTGCGGCGGCAGCTGGTGCGGCCGGAGGGAGCCGGCCTGCTGTTCGCCCATGCCCTGATCCGCGACGGCGCCTATGCCTCGTTGACCCGCGACCGGCGCGCCGCCTTGCACCAGGCGGCGGCGGCACTGTTCAAGGACCGCGATGCGGCCTTGCACGCCGAGCATCTCGACCGCGCCGAGGATCCGGCGACGGCACGCGCCTATCTCGCGGCGGCGGAGGGCGAGGCCGCCGCCTATCGCGTCGATCGCGCCTTGCGGCTGGCCGAACGCGGATTGGAGACGGCGCGAACGCCGGATGACCGCGCAATCCTGGCCGCGGCGGCCGGACGCTATGCGCTCGACATCGGCCTGGCGAAACCGGCGCGAGCGGCCTTCGCGGTCCTGGCCGAGGCGGAAGCGCCGGCCGCGCGTTGCCGCGGTCTGATCGGCCTTGCGGCGGCGGACCGCATGTCGGCGGACATCGCGCAGGCGATGGCGAGCCTGGGCGCGGCGGAGCCGATCGCCGCGATTCTGGACGATCCGGCTCTGCTCTCGGAGATCTGCTATCTGCGCGGCAACCTGCATTTCGCCTTGGGACAGGCCGGCGAATGTCTGGCCGAGCACGAACGCGCTCTGGCTGCGGCCGAACGCGCGGGGCTGCCGGAATGGAAGGCGCGGGCGCGGAGCGGGATCGGCGATGCCTATTACATGCAGGGCCGGTTCAGGAGCTCGGCCGAGCAGTTCATGCAGACCGTGGAGCTCGCCAAGGCGCACAACCTGCTGCGCATCGTCTGGCCGAACCAGGCGATGGCCGGCAACACCGCGTTCTATACGCTGGAGCTCGACCAGGCCTTCGCCATGGTGGACGGCGCGCGACAGGTCGCGGTCGAGATCGGCGACCGGTTCGGCGAGATGTTCGCCTATGAGTGCCGCGCGGTGGCGCTGGCGCTGCTCGGACGCTGGACGGAGTTGGAACCGGTGGTCACCAAGGGACTGGAGATGGCGCGCGAGCTAGGGGCGAAGCGCTATGTTTCGATCCAGCTGCCGCTGCTGGCACAGGTGCGGCATTCCCAGCAGCGGCATGATGAGGCCGAGGCGGCGGTGCGCGAAGCGATGACGATCGCCGAGGAAACCGGGCCCGGCTTTTGCGGCGCCATCGTCTGCGGGGTCGCGGCCTGCGTCGAACGCGAGCCGGAACGCCAGCGCGCGGCACTCGCCCGCGGCGAAGAGCTGTTGCGGCAGACCGGGCTTTCCCATAACCACATCTGGTTCCGCTTGTTTGCGATCGACTGGGCGCTGGAGAACCGGGACTGGGCCGAGGTCGAACGCCAATTGGGCCGGCTGTTGCAATACACCGCCGCCGAACCGCTGCCCTTCGTCGAGCTCATGATAGAGCGCGCGCAAACCCTGATGACGCTGGCCCGCGTGCCGGACGACGTCGCGGCGATCACAAAGCTGCGCGCTATCGGCGAAACCGCCGCGGCCGCCGGCTTCGGGCCGGGATTCAGCCTGACACCATTCTGACCACCGCAAGCTGTTGCGCAGGGAGCAGCTGCAACCCACGTAAGACCGGTTGCACCCTCGCGCGCTCAGGAGACGCAGCATGGCGGTCGATCACAACCGCGAGACCAACGTCCGCACGCTGCCCGGCACGGCGCCGCAGCGCGCTGCCACGCGCAGGGGCACCCGCATGTCCGGCGGGCGGATGGCGGCGTTCGGCATCATTCCGCTGCTGGTCGTCGCCGCGGCCGCCGGCTGGTACTGGCTCCATCCCAGAACCGATCCCGCGGCGCGCTGGGAGACCGCGACGGTGGTCCAGGGCGACATCGAGGACGCGGTCACGGCGCTCGGCAACCTGCAGCCGAAGAACTATGTCGATGTCGGCGCGCAGGTCTCCGGCCAGTTGATGAAGATCGACGTCGCGGTCGGGCAGAAGGTGAAGGCCGGCGACCTGCTGGCCGAGATCGATCCGACCCTGGCCGCGGCGAAAGTAACGGCCGATCAGGCGGCGCTCGCCAACCTGCAGGCGCAGCTGGTCGACAAGCGCGCGCAGCTCGATCTCACGCAAAAGCAGCTGGTGCGCCAGCAGAACATGATGAAGGACAACGCCACCAGCGAGGATGCGCTGCAGATCGCGGCGACCGCGGTCCGCTCCAACAAGGCGCAGATCGCGGCGCTGGAGGCCCAGGCCAACGAGGCGCAATCGACCTTGGCGGCGGACAAGGCCAATCTGGGCTACACCAAGATCTATGCGCCGATGACCGGGACCGTGGTCTCGCTGACCGCCCAGCAGGGCCAGACGCTGAACGCGAGCCAGACCGCCCCGGTCATTCTCCGGATCGCCGATCTCGCCACCATGACGGTCTGGACCCAGGTCTCGGAGGCCGACGTGCCGCGTCTCAAGCTCGGCATGGACGCCTACTTCACCACGCTCGGCGACCAGAGCCAGAAGTGGCGCGGCCGGCTGCTGCAGATCCTGCCGACGCCCGACGTGGTCAACAACGTCGTGCTCTATCCGGCCCTGTTCGACGTCGCCAATCCCGACGGCAAGCTGATGACCCAGATGAGCGCCCAGGTCTTCTTCGTGGTCGCCGCGGTGAAGAATGCCGTCACCGTTCCGGTGACCGCATTGCACCAGACCGGTGCCCACGCGGCGAAGACCGAGGCCGATCCGGACATGGCGGATCCCGCCTCTGGTGCGACCGGCGACGACGCAGGCGCCGCCGGCGGTGCCGAGAATGCCAAGCCGTATTCCGTGCGGGTTCTGGACGGCAGCGGTCATGCCGTGCGGCGGCAGGTCTGGATCGGCATCAGCAATCGCGTCTCCGCCGAAGTGCTCGACGGGCTGGCGCCGGGCGATGTCGTGGTGATCGGCCGGCACACGGCCGACGCGAGCCCGGATGCCGGATCTGGCAGCCGCCGCACCGGCGTGGGACGGCTGTTTTGACCAAGCCCATCGGTCGGCAGATCGCGCTCGGGCAGCCGCTGTTCGAGCTCGAAGGCATCACCAAGGTCTACAATCCGGACAGCGAGCAGCGGGTCGAGGTGCTGCACGGCGTCTCGCTGAAGATCCAGCGCGGCGAGTTCGTCGCGATCATGGGTGCTTCTGGTTCCGGCAAGACCACGCTGATGAATATCCTCGGCTGCCTCGACAAGCCGACGGGCGGCCGCTACCTGCTCGCCGGCACCGACGTGGCGGGGCTGGATCGCAGCGACCTCGCCTGGCTGCGGCGCAGCGTGTTCGGCTTCGTGTTCCAGAGCTACAACTTGATCGGCACGGCGACGGCCCAGGAGAATGTCGAGATTCCGGCGATCTACGCCGGCCATCCCGCGGCGGAACGGCATCGCCGCGCCGCGGAGCTGCTCGGCATGCTCGGGCTTGCCGAGCGGACCACGCATCGCCCGAACCAGCTTTCCGGCGGCCAGCAGCAGCGGGTCTCGATCGCGCGCGCCTTGATGAACGGCGGCACCGCGATCCTGGCCGACGAACCGACCGGTGCCCTCGACAGCACGAGCGGCGCCGAGGTTCTGCAGTTCCTGGAGCATCTCGCCGATGAGGGCCATACCGTCATCATCATCACCCACGACGCGGAAGTGGCGCGGCATGCCCGACGGCGGATCGAGATCAAGGACGGCAACATCGTCGCCGACGTGATCCAGTCCTGGAGCGAGAAGGCGCCGTCTGAACGGCCGGTGAAGGCACTCGATTTCATCGATCATGCAAAGCGGCTGGACGAGTTCTCGGAGACCTTGCGGATGGCGTTGCGGGCGCTGCGGGTCAACCTGCTCAGGACCATCCTCACCCTGCTCGGCATCGTGATCGGCGTCGGTTCGGTGGTGGCGATGCTGGCGGTGGGCGACGGGGCCCGGCAGGTGGTGCTCGACCGGATCGGCTCCATGGGCACCGACCTGCTGCTGATCCGGCCGGGTGCGCCCAACCAGCGCGGCGTCGGCAACGCGATCGCCACCCTGGTGCCGCAGGATGCCGAAGCCATCTCGAGCCTCGCCAATGTGCGCGCGGCGGTGCCGGAGCTGTCCGCCAGCGTCACCGTGCGCTCCGGCGATTCCGACTACCAGACCTCGGCGACCGGCACCACCGCGGACCTGACCGAGATCCGCGACTGGCCGGTGGCACGGGGAAGCTTCTTCACCCGCGAGGATGCCGCGCGCTACGCGGCGGTGACCGTGCTCGGGCAGACCGTGGTGAACAATCTTTTCCCCGCCGGCGCCGATCCGGTCGGGCGCTTCGTGCTGGTCAACAATGTGCCGTTCCAGGTGCTGGGCGTGATGGCAGCGAAGGGTGCCACCGCATCCGGCGCCGATCTCGACGACGTGGTCTTCGTGCCGCTCTCGACCGGCAGTCTGCGCCTGTTCGGCCAGCGCAATGTCAAGACCATCACGGTGGCCGTTGACGATGTCGACAAGATCGACGCCACCCAAAGCTCGGTCACGGCCTTGCTCGCCGAGCGCCACAAGGCGGAAGACTTCCAGATCCGCAACATGGCGGCGGTGCTGGAGACCGCCGAGGCGACGCAGAACACGCTCTCCGTGCTGCTGGGCTCGGTCGGCGCGATCTCGCTGTTGGTCGGCGGCATCGGGGTCATGAACATCATGCTGGTCAGCGTGACAGAGCGCACCCGTGAGATCGGCATCCGCATGGCGACCGGCGCGCGAACGCGCAACATCCTGCAGCAGTTCCTGACCGAGGCCGTGGTGGTCTCGATCTTCGGCGGCCTGCTCGGCATCGGTTGCGGCTTCGCGATGGCGGCCGGGTTCATGCAATTCGGCGTGCCGGCGGCGGTCTCGCTGGAAGTGGTCGCGCTCGCCTTCGCCTGCGCGGTCGCGGTCGGCCTGGTCTTCGGCTTCGCCCCGGCCCTGAAGGCGGCCCGGCTGGATCCCGTCGTGGCCCTGGCGAGTGAATGAGGGGCGAGCGAATGACGATGATGCGGAAGCATTGGCTGCTGCTGGGCGTCCTGGCGCTGGCGGGCTGCGATCTCGGCCCCGGGCCGGTCCAGCCCAAGATCAGCCTGCCGACGGCGTGGGAAGAGCAAAGCCCCGCAGCCACCACCTGGCCCGCGGCGGATTGGTGGAAGGCGTTCGGCAGCGCGGAGCTGGACGGGCTGATGACCGAGGCGCAGGCCAACAATCTCGACATCGCCGCCGCGGCCGCGCGGGTGATGCAGGCCGAGGCGCAGCTCCGCGTGACCGGCGCCAGCCTGTTTCCGCTGGTCAACTTCACCAGCAACGTGAAGCAGCGCGGCCCGGCCGGCGACCCGAAGCTGATCGAGGGCAGCGGCTCCTCGAGCAACCTCTCAAGGGATCTCGGCGGCGGCAGCAGCAGCAGCCGGCACAGCAGCAGCGTCGATGTGGGCTTGAGCGCGTCCTACGAGCTCGATTTCTGGGGCAAGAACCGCGACAACGTGAATGCCGCCGCGGCGTCGCTGCAATCCAGCCGGTTCGACCGCGAGACCGTCGCCCTGACCGTCTCCAGCGGCGTCGCCTCGACCTATCTGCAGATCATGACCTTGAAGGACCGGATCGCGCTGGCGCGGCAGAATCTCGAAAACGCCCAGTCGGTCGAGCGGGTGGTCGAATCGAAGACGCGGAACGGCGCCGTCTCGGGATTGGATCTGGCTCAGCAGCAAAGCCAGGTCTCGGCCCAGCAGGCGGCGATCCCGCCGCTGGAGCTGCAGGAGAAGCAGGCGACCAACGCCCTGGCGCTGCTGCTCGGCCGCAATCCGGAGCAGCTCAAGCTGACCGGGACCGGCCTCAAGGGGCTGACGCTGCCGACGGTTGGCAGCGGACTGCCTTCGGGCCTGCTGACGCGCCGGCCGGACATCCAGAAGGCCGAGGCCGATCTCACCTCGGCCAATGCCAATCTGCTGGCCGCTCGGGCGGCGATGCTGCCGACCATCGATCTTTCCGCCAATCTCAGCCTGGAGGCGCTCGCCACCAACTTTGCGTTCGCCGGCGCCGGCGCGGCCTATTCCGCCGCCGCCTCGCTGCTGCAGCCGATCTTCGACGCCGGCCAGTTGCGGGGGCAGAAGGACGTCGCCGCGGGCAAGCAGCTGGAACTGGTCCAGACCTATCACAGCACCATCCTGACGGCGCTTTCCGATGTCGAGAACGCCCTGGCTTCGATCGACAGCCTGAAGACCCAGCAGCAATGGCAGGAGGCGCAGGTGGCCCAGGCCGGCACCGCCTTCGCCATCGCCCAGTCGCAATACCGGTCTGGTTCTTCGGAGCTACTGCCGGTGCTCGACGCCCAGCGGACGGTATTTCAGGCCGAAGACAGCCGGCTGACGATTCTGCTGTCGCAGCTTCAGGCCGCCGTCTCCCTCTATAAAGCGCTCGGCGGCGGCTGGCAGTCGGGTGCGAAAACCGCCGTTGCCGCCAACGCGGCCCCCTGACCGCCCGACTTGCGGCGCATTCCGGAACTCGCGGCCTTCCCTGGCATTCCTGCTGGGATTCCACTAGGTTTTGCACCGCACCATTTCCGGAGAGCCATAATGCCGAAAGGCCACCAGTTTAACGCCTCGATCCTGCGCGAATACGACATCCGCGGCATCGTCGGGGAGACCCTGAGCGCCGCCGATGCCGAGGCCATCGGCAAGGCTTTCGCGACCAAGACCGCGCGGATGCGGAACAAGACCGCGCCGAAGATCGCGGTCGGCCGTGACGGCCGGATGAGCTCGCCGGAGATGGAAGCGGCACTGGTCGCCGGGATCAAATCGACCGGCGCCACCGCGGTCCGGGTCGGCACCGGCCCGACGCCGATGCTCTATTACGCCGCCGCCGAGCTTCGGGTCGATGCCGGCATCATGGTCACCGGCTCGCACAACCCGCCGACCCATAACGGCTTCAAGATGGTGATCGGCGGCAAGCCGGTCTATGGCGAGATGATCCGCGACATCGGCACGATGGCGAAGGAAGGCGATTTCGCGACGGGGGCCGGCGGCGAAGAGACCAATGATGTCCGCGAGGCCTATACCAAGAAGCTGGTCTCGGCGCTGGGCGGCGCCGATATCTCCAAGCTGAAGATCGGCTGGGACGCCGGCAACGGCGCCGCCGGCGAGATCATGGTGGCGCTGACCAAGGCGCTGCCGGGTACGCACAAACTGCTGTTCGAGAAGATCGACGGCACCTTCCCGAACCACCATCCGGATCCGACCGAGCCCGAGAACCTGCACGACCTGCAGGAACTGGTGGCCAAGGAGAAGCTCGATCTCGGCATCGCCTTCGACGGCGACGGCGACCGGATCGGCGCGGTCGACGCCAAGGGCCGGATCATCTGGGGCGACCAGCTGCTGGCGATCCTGGGCCGCGACGTGCTCTCCAAGCATCCCGGCGCCACGATCATCGCCGACGTGAAGGCGAGCCAGGCCCTGTTCGACGAGATCGCCAAGATGGGCGGCAAGCCGCTGATGTGGAAGACCGGCCATTCGCTGATCAAGGTCAAGATGGCGGAAACCAAGTCGCCTTTGGCCGGCGAGATGAGCGGACACATCTTCTTCGCCGACGAGTATTACGGCTTCGACGACGCGCTCTACGCCGCGGTGCGCCTGCTGCGCGCGGTGGCCCGGTCGGGCAAGTCGCTGACCGAGCTGCGCGACGCGCTGCCGACCCTGATCAACACGCCGGAGATCCGCATCCCCTGCCCCGACGACAAGAAGTTCGCCATCGTCTCCGACCTCGCGAACGAACTGAAGAAAGAGGGCGCCGAGTTCAACGACGTGGACGGGATCCGGATCAAGAAGGACGGCGGCTGGTGGCTGCTGCGCGCCTCCAACACCCAGGCGGTGCTGGTCGCCCGCGCCGAAGCGCCGAACGAGAAAGTGCTGGCCGGATTGAAGGCCGACCTGAAGCAGCGGCTGTCGCGGCACGGCGTCGCCTTCGCGGCCTGACGCTTCTTCCGACCGCTGAAACGAAAAGGGGCGCCTCCCGCGGGAGGCGCCCCTTCTGTTTGGTACCCGATCGCCGTTAGTTGGCGGTCGCGTTGAGGTTGTGATCGACGAACACGGTGACCAGGTTGACGCCGGTGCCCGCCTGGAAGACGTCGTAATGCACGCCGTCATTCGCCGTGACGTCGGTCCCGATCTTGGTGAAGCCGCCGGACAGCGCGACCGTATCGCTGTTCTGGTCGCCGTGGATCACCAGGTTGTGGTTCGCGTCCGTCATGCCCAGGACCGAGTTGTAATCCAGGGTGACCGCGGTGCCCGAGCCGCCGTTGAAGCTCAGCACCTCGACATTGTCGATCTTGGTCGTGTCGGTGCTCTTGAAGGTGGCCAGATGGCTGAGATCGACCAGATCGTCGCCGTCGCCGCCGTCGATATTGCCGTTGGCCAGATCGCCGCTATCGACCTTCAAGAACTGGTCGTTGCCGGCACCGCCGCTCATCGTGTCATTGCCCGCACCGCCATCGATGATGTCGTTGCCGGCAGCGCCGTTCAGCACGTTGTTGCCGGAATTGCCGATCATCGTGTTGTTGAGGTCGTTGCCGATCCCGGTGAGGCCGGCGGAGCCGGTCATCACCAGATTCTCGACGTTGACCTCCAGCGTGTGGCTGATCGAGGTCTGGATGGTGTCGTTGCCCTGGTTGAACTTCTCGAACACCTGATCCTGGGTATTCGCCACGACATAGAGGTCGTCGCCGAGGCCACCCTTCATCGCGTCATTGCCGCCACCGCCGTCGATGAAGTCGCCCTGATTGGTGCCGGTCAGGTTGCCGTCGTTGCCGGGGGTGCCGATCTTGGTGTGCGCGGCATCGTAGTCCGCGGCGGTCGGCAGGTCGGGTTCCGCCGCCAGGGTGACCGTCGGGACCGGCGACAGCAGGTAGAGCGTGCCGCCGTTCGAGATGTCGCCGTCATTGTCGATCAGCGTCCAGCCGACCGTCACATTGGCCTCGGTGCCGCCCTTCGCGACGTAGCTGTAGGCGCCGTTGTCCATATCGACGGTGAACACACCGGTCGTGTTGGTGATGGTCAGGACGTGGGTCGCGGCGTCGAAGGTGAAGGTGCCGGAGCCGCTGGCCGAGGCGGTGACCGCGTTCGCACCGTCAAACGTGTAGGTCTTGCCGTTCAGCGTGACCGAGTGGACCTCGCCCGGACCGTCGGCGCCGTACTTGCCGCCGAGATCGCCGACCAGGTTGCCACCGGCCTTGGTGCCGATGGTGGCGACGATCTGCGCGGTCAGCGAGTTCGGATCGGTCACGTTGATCGACTCGGTGTCGGTTCCGTTCCCACGGCCGTCATAGGCAATCTTGTCGAGCTCGGCGTCCATGGCCGAGCCTTGCGGCGCGCCCATGCCGATCGCATAGGCGTTGATGTCGTTGCTGTTGAGGTAGTTGAGCCACTGGGTCATCTGCGCGCCGTTGAGGCCGTCAGTGCCGTCGTTGTTCTCGTTCGGCAGGCCGTCCGAGAAGAAGTAGGCGCTGTTGGCAGCACCGGCGATCGGACCGCCGGACGTCCATGAGACGTTCAACGCGCTGGCGATGCCGGCGTCGTAGTTGGTGTTCCCGTCCGGCGTCTGGTTGCCGATGTTGTTCAGCATGTTCAGTGCATCGGCGACGCTGATCCACTGCGTCGTCTGGTTGTGACCGTCGATCGAGAAGGTGACGATCTGCACCCGGACGTTGTTCGGATCGCCGCCGCCGGCCGCCAGGTAGGCGTTGAGCAGGTTCTGGGCCGCCTGGACCTCGAACTGCAGCTTGTTGGTGGACGAGGTGGCGGTCGGATAGGGCTCCGCCATCGACCCGGTGGTGTCCAGGATCAGCAGCACGTTGTTCTTCTGCGGATCCGTGCCCATCACCTTGGTGCCGTCCTGCGCCACCGGGACGTCGTCCACGATGTTGACCGAGAGCGTGCCGGTCGCATTGTCGCCGTCCTTGTCGGTCAGGCTGACATTGAGATCCTCGTAAAGGCTGTTCTGGCCGTTGCCCGAGGCATGGTTCTCGTTGTCGTTCAGCGTGTAGTTGTAGGTGACCTTGCCGGTCGTCGAGTCATAGCCGGTGATCGACATGGTGTTGCCGAAGCCGGTGGTGAACGTGGTCGCGGCGAAGACGCCGTTGGTGATCACCGCATGGCCGTCGACCGAGAGGTTCTGCACCCCGTCCGGCGCGTTGATGGTGAAATCGCCGTCGCCTTTGGTCGAGCCCTGGCCGTCGCTGCCGGCAGACTCGCCGGCACCGCGCGACGCGAGGAGAGCGCCCTCGTCCACGAGGGTGTCGCCGCCATTGGCCTCCGGCGTCAGGTCGGTGATGTTGCAGCCTTCGTCGCTGATCGTGACCTTCAGCGTGGTCGTGCTGGGATCGCCGTCACCGTCGGTGATCGTGTAGTTGAAGGTATCGACCGCCTTCAGCGGATCGCTGTTGAACCGGGTGTAGGTGTAGCTCCCGTCCGGGTTCATGGTCAGCGTGCCGTGCTGGCCGACGACGCTGAAACCGTTGTTCGGCGTGTTGTCGGTCGAGCCGTTGTAGCCGTCGACCTTGGTGACGCTCGCGCCGTCCGCACCCTTGGTATCGGCACCGACCGAGCCCGAGGTCGTGCCGACGCCGGTGATGACGTTGCCTTCGGCCTTGTTGGTGTCGTTGCTGACCAGGTCGGTGTCGGCCCGCGCGGTCGGCACGTCATCGACGATCTTGATCACCAGGTTGTCGGAGGCGTTGTCGCCGTCCTTGTCGGTGATCGAAACCGCGAAGCTGTCGGTGGTCGCGTCGCCGTTCGTGTTGGTGGTCAGCGTGTAGGTGTAGCCGATGCTGCCGCCGCCCACCGAGGTGATGGTCAACGTGCCGTCGGCGCCGACGATGGTCGCACCCACGGTCACCGCAACCGGGCCGTCCTTGCCCTGGATGGTGATGACGGCCGGAGCGTCGCCCTCGGTGTAGCTGATCGTGCCGCTGACGGTCTCCGACGTGTCGCTGTTGTTGCCGGCATTGCCGTCGGCCAGCTCGCCCGAACCGGTCGGCAGGCCCTTCTCGTAGACCTTGGTCATGCCGTCGGCGTCCGGCGCATCCACCGTCGGCTTGTCGTCGCCGACGTTGATGGTGAGGGTCGCGTCGCTGCTGTCGCCGTCCGCGTCCTTCAGCGTGTAGGTGAAGGTGTCGGTGACGCCGCCCGGCGAACCCGCGTCACGGGTGTAGGTGTAGCTGCCGTCGCCCTTCATGGTCAGCGTGCCGTACTGGCCCTGCACCACCAAGTCGTTGCTGGCGTCGCTGTCCGAGGACTTAGCCCCCACGACCGCCGAGACGGTCGCATTGTCCGCGCCCTTCACGTCCGCACCGGCCGCACCCGAGGTCGTGTCGGCGCCGGTGATCACGTTGCCGGTCGCGGTCGTGCCGCCTGTGGCGATGCTGTCGGTGTCGTTCTTCGCCGTCGGCACGTCGTCGATGATGTTGACCGAGAGCGTGTCGCTCGCGCTGTCGCCATCCTTATCCGTGACGGTCACGTCGAAGTCTTCGAACAGGCTGTTCTCGCCGTTGGCCGAGGTGTGGGTCTCGTTGTCCTTCAGCTCGTACGAGTAGGTCACCGTGCCGGTGTTGGCGTCGTATCCGGTGATGTTGAGCTTGTTGCCGAGACCGGTATCGAAGCTGGTCGCGGTGAACACGCCGTTGGTGATCACGGCATGGCCGCCGACCGAGAGGTTCTGCACTCCGTCCGGCGAGTTGATCGTGAAGGTCCCGCCCTGGGTGGTCGATTCCGGCGTGGTGTCGCTGCCAGCGGATTCGCCAGCGCCGCGGCCGGCCGAGAGATCGTCCTCGTCCACCTTGACGTCGCCGCCATTGGCCTTCGGGGTCAGGTCCTTGATCTCGATCTTGCTGTCGTTGATGTTGATCGTCAGCGTGGTCTCGCTGGGGTCGCCGTCGCCGTCCGTCAGGGTGTACTTGAAGGTTTCGGACGCGGTCAGCGGGCTGTCGGTGTCGCGGGTGTAGGTGTAGGTCCCGTCGGCGCTCATGGTCAGCTTGCCGTAGGTGCCCTGGACGGTGAAGCCGTTGCTGGCATCGGTGTCCGAAGACCCGGTGCCGTTGCTCGACACCGCCGAGACGCTCGCGCCGTCCGCACCCTTGGTGTCGGCACCGACCGAGCCCGAGGTCGTGCCGACGCCGGTGATGACGTTGCCATCCGTGGACTGCTGGTTGCCGACGCTGTCGGTGTCGGCCCGCGCGGTCGGCACGTCATCGACGATCTTGATCACCAGGTTGTCGGAGGCGTTGTCGCCGTCCTTGTCGGTGATCGAAACCGCGAAGCTGTCGGTGGTCGCGTCGCCGTTCGTGTTGGTGGTCAGCGTGTAGGTGTAGCCGATGCTGCCGCCGCCCACCGAGGTGATGGTCAACGTGCCGTCGGCGCCGACGATGGTCGCACCCACGGTCACCGCAACCGGGCCGTCCTTGCCCTGGATGGTGATGACGGCCGGAGCGTCGCCCTCGGTGTAGCTGATCGTGCCGCTGACGGTCTCCGACGTGTCGCTGTTGTTGCCGGCATTGCCGTCGGCCAGCTCGCCCGAACCGGTCGGCAGGCCCTTCTCGTAGACCTTGGTCATGCCGTCGGCGTCCGGCGCATCCACCGTCGGCTTGTCGTCGCCGACGTTGATGGTGAGGGTCGCGTCGCTGCTGTCGCCGTCCGCGTCCTTCAGCGTGTAGGTGAAGGTGTCGGTGACGCCGCCCGGCGAACCCGCATCACGGGTGTAGGTGTAGCTGCCGTCGCCCTTCATGGTCAGCGTGCCGTACTGGCCCTGCACCACCAGGTCGTTGCTGGCGTCGCTGTCCGAGGACTTCGCCCCCACGACCGCCGAGACGGTCGCATTGTCCGCGCCCTTCACGTCCGCACCGGCAGCACCCGAGGTCGTGTTGGCACCGGTGATCACGTTGCCGTCGGTGGAGGTGCCGCCAGCAGCAACGGCATCGGTGTCGTTCTTCGCCGTCGGCACGTCATCGACGATGTTCACGCTGAGCGTACCACTCGCACTGTCGCCGTCCTTGTCGGTGACCAGCACGTTGAGGTCTTCGAACAGGCTGTTCTCGCCGTTGGCCGAGGTGTGGTTCTCGTTGTCCAGCAGCGTGTAGCTGTAGGTGATTTTACCCGTGACGGAATCGTAGCCGGTCACGTTCAGGGTGTTGCCGAGGCCGGTGGTGAAGCTGGTCGCGGTGAACACGCCGTTGGTGATCACGGCATGGCCGTCGATCGACAGATTCTGCACCCCGTCCGGGGCGCTGATCTTGAAGTCACCGCTCTGGGTGGTCGAGTCCTTGCCGTCGCTGCCGAGGGATTCACCCGCGCCGCGTGCGCCCAGATCGTCCTCGTCCACCTTGACGTCGCCGCCATCGGCCTTCGGGGTGAGATCGGTGATCTCGATCTTGCTGTCCTTGATGTCGATGGTCAGGATCGCAGTCGAGTTGTCGCCGTCGCCGTCCTTGATCGTGTAGGTGAAGGTGTCGCTGGCGGTCAGCGGATTGCCATTGTCGCGGGTATAGGTGTAGGTGCCGTCGGCGTTGAGATGCAGCGTGCCGTACTGGCCATGGATGTCGGTGCCCGCACCGGTCGTGGACGCGGCGCCGCTGGAGCCCGCGATCACGCCGACCACGCCGCCGCCGGCGATCTTGCCGTCGGCGCCGAACACGTCGTTGCCCTCGACATTCTCGGCCGCGGTCGAGCTGTGGCTGTTGGCGTTGCCGATGCTGATGTGGTCGTTCGCGGCCTTCGGCACGTCATCGACGATGACGATATCGAGATCGCCGGTATCGCTGTCGCCATCGGTATCGGTCGCGACGATCGGGAATTTTTCACCGGGCAGGGAGTCGGTGCCCTGCTGGGGGTGGTTCGGATCGTTGGTGGTCAGCGTGTAGGTGTAGGTGAGGTTGCCGGTGGCCGGATCCCAGCCGGTGATCACCAGCGTGCCGAACTGGCCGACGATCGGCGGCGTGTTGCCCGGGTTGGTCAGATCGACGGGAACGCCACCGATGGTGACGGTCTGCACGCCGTCCTTGGCTTCGATGTTAATGGTGCCCTTGGTCACCTCGTCGGGCGAGCCGGCGTGGCTGCCGGTAGAAAGCGCGCCTTCATCGACCGCGGTGCCCTTGACCACGAACTGGAGCGGATTGTCGCCGGGGCCGGGCGGCGGCGGCGGGGTGACGATGACCGGATTGTCCGGCGGCGTGAGCTCGTCGGCGCGCTCCTGCAGGATGCTGTTGTCGATCAGCTTGTATTGCAGCGCGGTCTGGTCGAGCACGCCGACGGCATTCAGGCCGCCGAGGCCGGCGCCGAGGCCGAACTGCCCGAAGAAAGCGCCGGTGTTGTCGGCGCCCTGCGCGCCCGCGGCCGGACCGGCGGCGGTGGTGATGTCGAGGTTCGGGTCGGTCGAGGCCAGGACCACGGCGACGTCGATCGTGTCGCCCTGCTCGTCCTTCAGCACCACCGGGTTGCCGGTGTCGTTCAAGGTCTGCTGATAGCCTTCGAGAATGACGGTGATGTCGCCGACCTTGATCGCCAGGTTGCCGTTGCCTTCCTTGGCGGCGAGCGCGCCCTGGTCGTCGAACGGCGGCGGCAGGATCACGGTCTCGCCATTGGCGACCGCGACGCGCACCACCTTCTCACCCTGCGGGATCTGCACATGCACGGTGCCGTTGGGCACTGCCGGGATGGCCGCGGTCTTCTGCGCCGGCGTTTCGCCCTGCTTCGGCGGCGTATCGGCCTGCGCGAGCTGAACGGCATCGAACTCCGCGTGATCGCCGCTGACAGTCATGTCGGCGTCAGAAGAGTTCTGCGGATGGTTGCTGGCGTCGTTGGCCATTGTTGACCCCTTTTGAGAAAAACTGTTGCCGCGTTTCCCGAGCGCCGATCCTCAATCCCAGCCCGGGCGCGACCTGACAGAGAGAAGACCACATCGGTCAGACCCCTACAATCCGACGGGACCCCAAACAAGCACACGACCATGTAAGGTCGATCGCATTTTCGGGAAAATTCGATCTAAATCGGCTTGTGAGCACGGCCGAAACGGCCTTGCGAAGGTTGGAAGTGCCCCCGAATCTCCCCTAGAACTGCGGTAAGCTATTGATTCTCACCCGATTTTGCAAGAGGGCGGTGCCGAATGTGAGGCGCCGCCCTACTCACACTATCGTGTCACAGTCTCATTCTACGAGAGCTGCACGGCGACGTCATGGTCTACAGTCACCGTGACCTTCGATGCGCCGCCGGACTCGTAGACATGGGTGTTGCCGATCTCCGACCAGGTGTTTCCGCCGCTCGACTGCAGATAAACGGTATCGGCCTTGTCGCCGGTGATGCTGAGCTGGTGCAAGCCGCCGACCTCGGTGATGCCGTAAGCGGCATCGTAGCTCAGGGTGACGGTGGTCCCGCCGCCGCCGGCCGCGTTGCCCTCGAGCGCAAGATGCTCAACGTTTTCGAGACGCACCGCCTGGCTTGAGTCGAAGGTCTTCAGGCCGCTGATATCGGCCGTATCGATGCCATCGCCGCCGTCGATGGTGTGGAAGCCATCCAGCGTGTTGGTGCCGTCGAGATCGTCGGCGTCCACATGGAACGTATCGTTGCCGTCGCCGCCCGACATCGCATCGTGGCCGGCATCGCCGTAGAAGCTGTCCGCGTTGGTGCCGCCGAACAGCGTGTCATCACCGTTGCCGCCCTTGAGAATGGCGCCGCCATTGCCGGCATGGATGATATCGTCGCCGCCATTGCCGCTCAGGAGGAGCGAGCCCTTGTTGCCGGTGACGTTGATGAAGTCGTTGCCGGCGCCCCCGGAGATCACATGGCCGCCGGTCGGGTCCTCGAAGTGATAGGTCGAGGTGTCTTTCGAACTGACAATGCCATTGAGGCCGAGAAGGCCGGAGACCGTCACCTCGTGATCGTAGTGCGGGGCTGGCTCGTGCGTCGGACCGGCGGGCGCGAAGGCGACGCGCTCGCTGACGACGACTTCTCCCGTATAATTGAAGGTCAAGGTTGCCGTCGACGTGTCGCCGTCGGCATCCTTCAGCGTATAGGTGAAAGTGTCATTGCCCGGACCAGGCAAGTCCCCGCCCATATTCGGCGTGTAGTGATAGTCGCCGTTGGAATAGATCGTCAGGAAGCCGTTCATGCCGGCGAGAGTCTGCCCCCCGCCGTTGTCGATTTCGACGCCGTTCGGCAGATTGTTCGGTCCGTTGATGTTGCTGACAAAGGCGATATAGACGTCCGCACCTTTCTTGTCATTCTCGAGAACGTTGCCGTGGATGTCTCCCGTGTCTGGATCAGGCTCCAGGAAGTCTTGGCTATCGTTCATCGCAAGCGGCGCGTCGTCGTTCACGTTAATCTTGATAGTGATCGCCTTCGTGTCGCCGTCGGCGTCCGTGATCGAGCCGGCGTTGAACGAGAGAAGCAGATTGTCTTCGGTGCCGCCGATCGAGTGTTGCAACGGCTGCTTGAGCTCGAAGGTGAACTTGCCCTGCTCGGGCCCAGCCGCGGTGTTGAGCTCTAGCCTGAAGACCACGTCCAGGTACGGCGCTTCATTCACGACACCGGTCAGAATCGACTTTCCGTTGACGTTTTGGATGATGCCAAGCACGGAATCGCCGTCGGCCGTCTTCAGCTCGACGTCGTTACCGTTGTCGTCCTTGGCTTTCACCGGAAAGATGTGGTTGGTACCGAGATCGCCGACGAAGCCGAGCGTCGTGCTGCCCGGGCCGTCTCCGCCGTAGTTGAGGGTGATCTGACCGGAGAGGTGCGTGCCGCCTTCGTCGTCGCCGTTCTGGCCGGGATTGGGCAGGTTGTTCTCGTCCTCGTCCTGGTTGCCGTTCTTGAGCCAGTCTTCATCGACCTTGCCGACCGTGTCCGATGGACCGACCACGGTGGCCACCACTTCGCCCGGTGTCTCGTTGTAATAGGCGATGCCGACTTCGGGGGTGTCGTCGTTCACCTGGATCTTGATCACCGCCTCGGCCGTGTCGCCGTCGCCGTCGGAGATCGAGCCCGCCTTGAAGGTGAGATAGACGTTATCCTCGATCGGGCTCTTGATCGGGTGATCGATCGGCAGCGACTGCGTGAAGTCGAAATGGCCGTTGGAGTCGAGGGCGAGGGTGAAGACGACGACGCCGTCGTAACCGACTTCCAGCTTGCTCGCCGTCGTCGTGAGCACCGTCAGCTCATGGCCGCCGGAGTAGAGCTGGTTGCCGTCGGCGTCCTTGGCCTCGGTGACGGTCGCCAAGCCGATCGACTGGGTGCCCGGACCGTCGGCGCCGTACTTCATGTTGATCTGGCCGGAAAGATGACTCGAGCCGTAATCGTCGCCGAACTGATTGGCGTTGCTGTTGCCGTTCGCGTCCAGGTCCTGGTTGCCGGGGTGGTTGAAGACGATGCTCACGTTGTCGAGCGCCGGGCCATAGGCGCCGGGCGTCAGGCTGGTGAAGGTGAGCGTCTCGGTGTCGCTGGTGGCGACGAAGGTGAAGGACTTCGTCTGCCAGCCCATATCCGCCTTGCTGTGGCCGGTCGTGTCGAAGTCGTAGTCGGCGGAGGCGCCTCCCACCTCGATCTTGAGGCTCTTGACGGTTGGACCGCCATCGGGGTTGCCCGCCATGTCGAAGGTGACGGTGTATTCCCGACCGGCGGTCAACCCGGTGAGCTCGCGCGAGATGCTGCCCGCGTCGAGGTTGGACATGTCGAGGCTCTGGCCGCCCTCCGAAGCTTGCCAATAGCTGCCGATGTGGTCGACGCCGGCGCCGCCAATGACCCAACCGTTGAGCTGGTCGCTGCCGCCGGGCAGCGCGATGAAGGTGCCCGCGACGTGCGGATCCTCGAAGCTGCCGTCCTTCACCGCAGCCCCATCCTTCAGCCAGTCCTCGTCGATCCGGCCGAAATCGGTGTCTTTGTGCTTTTCAATGAGGACGGCGTTGTCGCCAACGTCCTTGGGCGCTTCATTGTAGTAGGTAATGCCGACTTCCGGCTTGTCGTCGTTGACCTTGATGTTGATGGCCCCCAGCACCTGATCCAGGTCGTAGTCCTGGGCGAAGCCGACGTCGAAGCTCAGCACTAGGTTGCTTTCGGGGTTGCCATCGACCGTGCTGGGAACATGGTCGATCGCGGCCCAGAGCTGGAACTCGAACTTGCCGGTGTCGGGGTTCAGGTTCAGCTCGAAGACCTTCTGGGCCAGAATGATCAGATCCGATCCCTCGGGCCCTTCACCCGGGACGACGGAAGCCGCGACTCCAACCAGCAGGTGGCCCGCATCCGACTCGAGCACCACCAGAGGCTTACCGTCCGAGGTCAGCGTCTGGCCGTCGCCGTTGACGAACGCAGGCTCGGGGCCGCTGAGCGGAATGTCATAGGTCTTCAACCCGAGCTCGCCGTTGCCGGCCGCGTCCGACGGACCGTCGGCGCCAAACTTGACCTTGATCTGGCCGCAGACTTCAAGCCCGCCCTTGTCGTCGCCGAGCGTGTTGGCGTTGTCGTCGCCGAAGCCGTCGGTGTCATGGTTGCCCGGGCCATTGGCGAGGATGGTGCCGTCGTTGCTGACGCCGCCGTTCAGCCAATCTTCATCGACATGGCCGTAATCCTTGGTCGTGTAGTGGTCGACGTTGCCGCCGCTGACGTCCAACGTCCGCACGTCGTCCCGCACGTCGCAATTCTGCGGATCCTCATTGGTATAGGTGATCTGGAAGGTCGGTGCGTCGTCGTTCACGTTGATGACGATGTTCAGCGAGTCGACCGGGTGGTCGCCGTCATCGTCGGTCACGATGATGGGGAAGAGCAGCTGGAGGTTGCTCTCCAGCGTGCCGGCCACCGGATGATCCAGTGGCTCGCTTTGCTCGAAGACGAATCCACCGAACGGGATCAGCGGCAGGTTCGGACCGGTCTGCAGCAGCAGGGTGAAGACGACCGTATCGCAGGATTCGGAGCCGCGGGCGAAGGCCGGCACTGCGTCGGGATGATAGCCGACCTGCAGGATTTCGATCGTGCCGACCGTCTCGTGCTTCAGCACGACAAGCGCATGGCCCTGCGAAGTGAGCCCCGGCACCGTGGAGCCGACCGCGTAGCCGGCGATGGTCAGGGCCTGCGGGTTGGCATCCGTGAAGATTGGGTCGCCATCAGGCTCCCAGAAATGATCGCCGTTGGGAATCTGGCCGGACGCGCCGTCGGCGCCGAAATTGACATGAAGCTGGCCGACCACGAACCGATCGCCGATGGTGTCGCCGCGCGCGTCGTCCTCATCGGGACCTGCAGCGTTGTCCTTGTCGCGATTGCCGCCGAAAATATAGTCCTCGTCCACCTGCCCGGCATTGTGCGTGAGGAGGTAGTCCGAGATATTGCCGTGCGTCAGGACGTCGAAGCAGGCCAGGGCGTCCTTGTAGCTGCCGGCGTGAAGAAAGCTATAGTAATCGGTCTGACCCACGACGGGGATGTCGTCCAGGACGTCGACCGAAGCCGAGCCCGAACCAACGATGGTCTCTTGCGGGTTCGGGTTTTCCGGCGTCTCTTCCTGGCTCTCCGGATCGACCGGGATGAAGATCTGGTACGGAATTTCGAGCGAGAGAATGTCGTTGCCCGCCGCCGGGTGATCGAGCCGGTCGATCAAGTAGCTGTCGATCTGGAAATTTCCGGTGCCTGACGTCGCGTCTGGATCGTCGACCGCGTGGAGGTGAAACACCAGGACCAGCGCATTGTCGGACTTACGGAGCACGAAGGCCGTCGTGTCATCGTCCCGCATCACGACTTTCAGCGCGCTGCCGTCCGACGTGATCGGATGGTCGGGATCATGCAGGAACGCTTCAAGCGCGCTCTTGTCGATCCTGAAGTGCTCGGACTCGGTCGAGCTGTGGGCCACCTCGGAGGTGAAGCTGGTCTGCGAGAGATAGCTCTCGAAATCGTCGCCGGTAGCCTGGGTACCCTCGAAATCCGCCCAAGCCTGACCGGGGTGGTTGGTCACGTACTGGTCGTATTTCTGAATGAACTTGTCGAAGCTCATGAACGCGCCCTGATGGACCGGATCGCGCAGGAACGGCTCGGAGAGGCCGCGGAAGGGCGTCGCCGTCGTGGCCAGCAGCGCGTCCTCGCGGTCCAGGCGGATCGCGTTGTCGATCTGACTGTAGGAGAGCTGGGTCTGGTCCTGCGCGCCGACTGAGTTCAAGCCGCCGAGGCCGTTGCCGAGGCCGACTTGCCCGAAAAAGGCGCCGGTATTGTCCGCGCCCTGGCCGCCCTGCCCGGCGTCGCCGGGTCCCGCGGCGGTCTGAATGTCGATGGTGGGGTCGGTCGAAGCCAGCAGGGTCGCAATGTCGATCGGCTGTCCGTCGGAGGTTTCCACCACCACCGGTGCGGCGGCATTGGCTTCGACGAAGCCGACCAGGATGACCGTGACGTCGCCGACGCGGATGGCGAGGTTGCCGTCGGCTTCGCGGCCGAGCATCGTCACGCCCGGATCGAACGGCGAACTCAGCTCGATGATCTCGCCGGGATTGACCTGAACGCGGACGACGTTCTGGTCCGGAGGCACCGGCACGACCTTTTGCGCCTGCGCCAGCTGCTCAGGGCCGAAGAATGCGTCCTCGCCCTGCGCATCGGCGAAATAGCCGTCGTTGATCGGCGTCGTGTCCTGCTCGGACGAGACTTGACCGGCATGCGTGCTGTCGTTTGCCATAGGACCCCCCTGACGTGGCTCGAACACCGCAACCAGGGTTCACCCAACCCCACCCTTCGGCGATGCATTCCCTACGAGATCACGGCGCCAGGACGGCCTCAACCGAGGTTCAGCCACGAATTACACATTTGGGTATGCTTTAATGGCGATTCTCGGCAAATTCCGCGCAATTTTGATTCAATTGTCGGCAATCAACGCTCATAGGATTTTAAGGCTAGGAGTTAAGAATTATGCCGCTGTTTGAGCGGTACCGGCCCGACTCGGTAAAGAAACCGCCCGCCGTCCGTCCGGCGAGCGCTCGCATAGAGTCGGAGATTCCGAGGCTAAACTGACAGTCAATGGCCGGGCTTGTTGGGCTTCTTGGGCTTCTTGGTGTTCTTGCACTCGGATTCCGACCGCGTGAAATCATTGATGCGGCAATCGACGCCTTTGGCATCCAGCTCGATCTTGCTGGAGCTCGCCGGCGCACTGCTCACCGTCGCGCTGACCGGCGGCTCGCTGGCGGGCGGTTCGAGGGCCGCCGGCTTGGCGGCCGGCGCCGCAGGCTGCTCGGGCTGAACCGAAGGCTGTTCACGTGGCGCGCCCTGGCCAAGCGAGGCCAATCGGCTCCGCGCCAGGCCGGCAAAGGTGCCGTTGGGATACTGGGACAGATAGGCTTCATAGTCGCCCGGCTGCCTGCTGTCCTTGATGGCGTCCCAGACCGCCTTGTCCGCCTCGATGTTGGAAAGAGGCGGCGCAGCGGTGGCGGTGGAGAACTGCGCGGCGGCCGGCTTGAAAAAGAACGGCGCGGTCAGCGAAGAGGAATCCCAGGGCACCTGCTTCTCTTCCGTGGCGGCCATGACCTGGCCGCGGACGTCACGGAATGCCTCTTCGATACCGAGGCCGGGCTGAACGATGGTCTTCGCCAGGGCCGCCGTGTAGGGACTGTTCGCGCCGGCGCCGTCCGCCGCCACCGAGCCCGGTGAAGTCGAATACGCGATGAAAGTGCCGCGCACGGAATCCATCGGCGCGAGGCCGCGGCTGACCGACCGGACGCTCCGCCCGACGGGATTGTTCCGGCACGCATCCAGGATGACGATGTTCACGCGGCTGCCCGCGAACTCCATCTGCTCCAGAACATCGTCCGCCGAAACGGTCTCGATCTTGACGTCCGCTTCCTTGCTGATGTCGGCGCCGACCGGCACCAGATAGTTCATGCCCTGCACCTGGACACCGTGGCCGGCATAGAAGAACAGGCCGGTCGCCTGCGGGCCGGCGGCGGTGAGCCGGTCGCCGAACTCCTGGATCGCGCGCTTCATCTGCTTCCAGTCGGCGTCAGTCACCTTCACGACCTGGAATCCGGTCTGCTGCAGCGCCCGGGCCATCAGCGTGGCATCATTCACCGGGTTGGGAAGGCTGCCGATCTCCTTCCCGTAGTTGGAGTTGCCCATGACAAGTGCAATGCGTGGCTCGGCCTGCGCCGCGGAGAACGCCGCCGCCCCAA
Source organism: Dongia sedimenti (assembly GCA_030715195.1). Classification (GTDB taxonomy): domain Bacteria; phylum Pseudomonadota; class Alphaproteobacteria; order Dongiales; family Dongiaceae; genus Dongia; species Dongia sedimenti. The sequence goes on along the minus strand of JAUYVI010000006.1, from coordinate 467,381 downwards.
GGCATAGACCCGCGACGACCGCCAGCATCCTGCCCAACATCAACTTCTTCTCCTGCCGGGACGCCGCCCAAGACGGCGGCGCCCAATGTTCAACTCAGCATGCAAGCTAGTTCCAGCCGTGGCTGCCCGAGGTCTTGGAGCTGCCGCCGCCACTGTAGCCGCCACCACCGCCGCCACTGCGGCTGATGCCCTTGCAGTCCGCCTGCGACCGCGTGGCATCCATGATCCGGCAGTCGACTCCATTCGAATCGCGCAGGATTCCGTCGCCGGCCGGCGCCTCTGCAGCCGGTACCGAGACCGCCACCGGTTCGGGGCTGACTTCGGCCGCGACCGGTGCGGCGGCCGGCTGCTCCTGCGGCACGGCGGGCTGCTCGCGCGGGACGCCGGCGCCGAGCGACGCCAGCCGGCTCTTGGCCACACCCGCGAAGACGCCGTTCGGGTACTGCGTCAGATAGGCCTGGAAATCGCCGGCCTCCTTGCTGTCCTTGATGCCGTCCCACACCGCCTTCTCAACCTCCAGGCTCGCCGGCGTCGCAGCGGCCGCAGGTTTCGGCGCCGGTGCCGCGGTCGCCGTGGTGAACTGGGCGGCGGCGGGCTTGAAGAAGAACGGCGCGGTCAGCGAGGACGAATCCCAGGGAACCTGATTGTCCTTGGTGGCGGCCATCACCTGGGTGCGAACGTCACGGAAGGCTTCCTCGATGCCGACGCCCGGCTGCACGATGGTCTTGGCCAAGGCCGCGGTATAGGGGCTGTTCTTGCCCTGGCCGTCCGCCGCCACCGAACCGGGCGACGTGGAATAGGCGATGAACGAGCCTTGTGCCGCCTGCATCGGGGCGAGGCCGCGGCTGGCGGAGCGGAAGCTCCGCTGCAGCGGATTGTTGCGGCAGGCATCGAGCACCACGATGCTGACGCGCGTGCCGGCATATTCCATCTGCTGCAGGATCGTGTCGGCGGAGACCGACTCAATGTTGACGTCGGCCTCCTTGCTGATGTCCGCGCCGACCGGCACCAGGTAGTTCTGGCCCTGCACCTGCACGCCGTGCCCGGCATAGAAGAAGAGCCCGGTCGCCTCCGGTCCGGCCGCGGCGAGCTTGTCGCCGAAGTCCTGGATCGCGCGCTTCATCTTCTTCCAGTCGGCGTCGGTCACTTTTACGACCTGGAATCCGGTCTGCCGCAGCGCCTGCTCCATGAGCCCGGCGTCATTGACAGGATTGGGGAGCTTGCCGATCTCGCTCCCGTAATTCGAATTGCCGATCACCAGCGCGACGCGCGGCTCGGCCTGCGCCGAAGAGAAGGTCATCGCCAGAAGGCAAAGACCAGCGGCACCCGCGATAATCTTGCCAAACATGAGTTCCTCCTGCCCCGAGGCGCCGCCGAAGGTTCGGTTGCGCCGAATGCAAGTAAAATTACGCCCCGGTCAGGACCTTGTCCATGTAGGGGCCGGCATTTGTGCGCTTGATCACCACACGTGCTTGTGCGGAGATCCACATGCCTCTCCATGCGCCCACTTACATGCTTCGCGGCAGGAACAGCGCGAGCAGGCTGCAAAGGAACGCAAAGACGGCGGTCGCAATAAACACCGACGGCAAGGGGAATAGGGTCAGGAGGACCGCGAAGAAAGCCGGCGGAATGACACTGGCCGCATCACGGTAGATGCTGAAGACGGTGGACATCTGCGGCCGCTCCCAGGAGCGGACGGCGCGCAGGAAGGTGACCGCGGCGACCGAATCCAGGGAGACCGCGCCCAAAGCCGAGGCCAGCAGCGCGCCCCAGGCCAGCGCCGGGCAGCCGCCGGCGAAGCCGGCGACCGCCGTCGCCACGCCGATGATCAGGAAGGCGCCGCAGATGAAGGGCCGAAGCCCGGTCTTCCGTGCCAGCCAGCCGAGACCGAGGGTGAGGAACAGCAAGGCGGTGCAGCTCGATTGCAGATCGCCAGCCGCGGTCTTCGGAAAGCCCTGCTCTTCCAGATACCAGGGGCCATAATTGAAGATCGTCACCCACCACATCTCGCGGCCGAAATTGATCACCCAGGCCAAAGCGAGGCGCGGCTGGGAGAAGTAGCGCCGCACGTTCTTCAAGGGATTGCGGCTGGCGATCCCGGTCGGCGCCTCGAGCCTCAGCCAGAGGAAGAAGCCGAACAGCGCCAGGGCGAAGCCGCCGGAGATCCCGAACACCAGCAAGGGATCGATGGTGTAGAGCCGCACGCCGATCCAGGGCCCTGCCACCCAGGCGGCACCGGAGACGAAGGTGCGCAAGGGCTCGGAACTGGCGAGCTGCCGCTTCGGGATGAAGGCGGAGATGTAGAGGTTGAGCAGGGTCAGCAGGCTGGCCGCCGCGACCGACCGCAGGAACCAGCCGGCCGAGAAGCCGAGCAGCCCGTCCACCGCCATGGAAGCGGGTGCGATCACCAGCAGGGCAATGGCGCCGAGATAGACCCGGCGCGGCCGCCAGCGCTGGACCAGGGCCGGGATGGCAAACGTCGCAATGACGCCCATGATGCCGGCCGCCGCCACCATCAAGCTGGCATTGCGCTCGGAGCCGAAGTGCCGCAGCGCCTCCAGCGGAATGACCGGCGCCAGCAAGGCGCGGGCGAGCGAATCCGACAGAAACAGCGCCGCCATGAGTCCGGGACCGGGCTTCGGCCAGCGGCGCACGGCAACGGACGACGCAGTCGCGGATCCGGCTTCGGTGATCGATTGCATCACGCGGCGCTGATGAGATGCAGGAACGAACCCATGACCCGGCCGTTGCGACGGCCCATCGCCGCCAGAGCATTGCCGCGTGCGTCCTTGGCCTGGAACAGGGTCGCGTCGCCGGTCTCGCGTTCGATCGAGGCGTAGTGGAACTCATGGCCGGCATAGGCGGCGCCCTGCGTGCCCAGGGGGCCCGCTTCCATCAAGCGGGCGTGGCGATAACCGAGATGCAGCTTCGGCTGTGCAAAGCTGGTCGCGACCGGCAGCAGCCCGGCCATCCGATGCGCGACACCACCGGCATCGGTCAGGCGCTCGCCCAGCACCATATAGCCGCCGCATTCGCCGTAGATCACCGCACCCCGCGCCGCCGCGGCGCGCAAGCCGTCCTGGTAGACGGCATTGGCGGCGAGCTTGCCCGCATGGAGCTCCGGATAGCCGCCGGGCAGGAACACCGCGTCGGCGGCTTGCTCCGGCGCCTGATCGGCGAGCGGCGAGAAGAAGGTGAGCGCGGCACCCTGGCGCCGCCAGGCTTCGAGCTGGGCTGGATAGGCGAAGGCGAAGGCGACGTCCCGGGCGACGGCGATGCGCTGGCCGAGCGGCGGGATGCCGAGCGCGCTCAGGCCGGATCCGGCCGCAATCGGCGTGGCGACCGACTGGAAGCGCGCGAGATCGATATGCGGCGCGATCGCCACGGCGGCTTCAGCGAGAAACGCGGCGATGTCCGTGATCTCGGCCGCCTGTTTTAGACCGAGATGCCGTTCCGGCATGGCCAAAGCGGGCAAGCGTGGCAGACAGCCGAGCACCGGAATGCCGAGTTCATCCGCCGCGGCGGCGAGGATCTGCCGATGCACCGCGCCGCCGACCTGGTTGAAGATGACGCCGGCGATCCGGACGCCGGGACGATGCCGGGCGAGACCGGCGAGCACGGCACCGGCGGTGGCGCCCTGCCCTTTCACATTCATCACCAGCACGACCGGCAGGTCGAACATCAAAGCGAGATCGGCGGTCGAGCCGCCGGCGCCACCCGGCCCGATCTCGGCACCATCGAACAGGCCCATGACGCCCTCGATGACGGTCAAATCGGCGTCCTGCGCAGCCTCGGCCAGCAAGCCGCGCAGGGTTTCCGGCGGCATGGCCCAGGAATCGAGATTGAAGCAGGGTCGGCCGGTCGCCGCCTGATGAAAGGCGGGATCGATATAGTCGGGACCGACCTTGGCGCTGGAGACAGCGATGCCGCGCTGCTTCAGCAAGGCCAGCAGCGAGAGCGTGATCGCGGTCTTGCCGCTGCCCGAAGCGGGTGCGGCGATGATGAGCCCGCGAGTCATGCTCACGGCCGGTGTCTCGTACCCCCACCCCGGCCCTCCCCCGAATCGGGGGAGGGAGAAGAGAGTCCCCTCCCCCGATTCGGGGGAGGGTTAGGGTGGGGGTACGAATTACCGACGCGCATACAGGACTATGACCCGGTCTGCTCGTGATGCCGGGTGCCGAGCGGATCGGCCTGAAGCGCGCGGCCTTCGATGGCGCCCAGCCAGTCCAGGGCGGCGCGCAGGCGCACCACCTGGCCGACCACCACCATGGCCGGCGGCTCGATGCCGCTCTTCGCGACGGCATCGGCGCAGGCGCCGAGCGTGGTCTCGAGCACGCTCTGCTCGCGCGTCGTCGCCTTGCTGATCACGGCGACCGGCTCGCTCTTGTCGCGACCGCCCGCCCGCAGGCGGTCGGCGATCAGCGCGATGTGCTTCAGCGCCATGTAGATCACGATCACCGGCGCGCCCTTGGCCAGCGAGGCCCAATCGACCGAGTCCGGAACTTCGCCGGTCGCGTCATGGCCGGTGACGAAGGCGACGGCGGAATTGCAATCGCGATGGGTGACCGGAATGCCCGCATAGGCGAGGCCGCCGATCCCGGCGCTGATGCCAGGAACGATGCGGAACGGGACATTCGCCTCGACCAGGGACATCGCCTCCTCGCCGCCGCGGCCGAAGACGAAGGGGTCGCCGCCCTTGAGGCGCAGCACGCGCTTGCCCTCGCGGGCGAGTTGCACCAGGCGCAGCGAGATGTCGGGCTGCTTGACCGAGGGCTTGCCGCCGCGCTTGCCGGCATATTCGAGCTTGGCGCCGGGCTTCGCGAGGTCGAGGATCGACCGATCGACCAAGGCATCGTAGACCACGACATCGGCCTGGGAGAGACCCTTCACGGCCAGCAAGGTCAGCAGGCCGGCCTCGCCGGGGCCGGCGCCGGTGAGCCAGACCCAGCCGGGCTCCAGATCGGGAAGTTGGGCCAAAATCCGTTCCATATGGCGATCTTAGAACCGATTGCGCGGTCCCGGGCTAGTCAGTTTTGGACATCGACGCCTACAATAACGTCATGACTTCGGGCCCGGAATCCCAGGAAGACAGCGCGAACGCACCAGCCAAGCCGCTGCGGCGGGGCTGGACCACGGGCGCCTGCGCCACAGCCGCCGCCAAGGCGGCGTTCGAGGCCCTGCTCACCGGCCATTTTCCTGACCCGGTCGAGATCGTGCTGCCCAAGGGCCAGCGCCCGAGCTTCGCCCTGGCGAAGTCCGAGCTCCGCGACAACGAGGCCATGGCGGGCATCATCAAGGATGCCGGCGACGATCCCGACGTGACGCATCTGGCCCTGGTCCAGGCGACGGTGCGACGCCTGCCCGAGGGCAGCGGCGTGCAGTTCCGCGCCGGCCCCGGGGTCGGCACCGTCACCCGGCCCGGCCTGCCGATCCCGCCCGGCGAGCCGGCGATCAATCCGGTGCCACGGCAGATGATGCGCGATGCGATCGCCGAGGTGGCGGCGCGTTGCGGCGCGACGCCGGATGTCGAGATCACCATCTCGATCCCGAACGGCGCGGAGATCGCCAAGCAGACCTGGAACCCGCGGCTCGGGATCGAGGGCGGGCTCTCGATCCTCGGCACCACCGGCATCGTCAATCCCTATTCCTGCTCGGCCTGGATCGCCTCGATCCACCGCGGCATCGACGTGATCCGCGCCGCCGGGCTCGCGCATGCCGCCGCCTGCACCGGCTCGACCAGCGAGGCCGCCGTGGCGCGGCATTATGCGCTGCCCGACTTCGCCTATATCGACATGGGCGATTTCGCCGGCGGGGTGCTGAAATATCTGCGGCATCATCCGATCCCGCGCCTCACCTTGGCCGGCGGTTTCGGCAAGATCAGCAAGCTCGCCGAAGGCGCGCTCGATCTGCATTCCGGACGCAGCCAGGTCAGCCTCGACGGTCTGGCTTCCGGCGCCGCGGCGCTGGGCGCCAATGACGCGACGGTCGCCGCGATCCGCGCGGCGAACACGGCGATGGAAGCCCTGGCGATCGCACGGCGCGCCGGTCTGGCTTTGGGGGATTGGGTGGCGGCAAAGGCGCGTGACGTTGCCGAGGCCGAGGCCGACGGGCAGGTCGATGTCGAGCTGCTGATCATCGACCGCGCGGGCGAGACGGTGGGCCATGCCGGCTTCGACGCATAATAGAGTCCTCATTCTCGGCGGCACCGGAGAGTCACTGGCGCTGGCGCAGCGCCTGGCGGCGATGCCGGAGGTTTCCGTCATCACCTCGCTGGCCGGCCGCACCCGCGCGCCCACCCTGCCGCAAGGCGCGGTCCGGATCGGCGGGTTCGGCGGCGTCGAAGGCCTGATCGCCTATCTCAAGGAGAATGCGATCTCGCTGCTGGTCAACGCCACGCACCCGTTCGCGGCGGCGATCAGCGCCAATGCGCTCACCGCGCATCGGCAGAGCGGCGTGCCGCAGCTCCGCCTGCTGCGCCCGGCCTGGCGCAAGCAGCCGCACGACACTTGGATCCAGGCGCCGAGCGTCCAGGGTGCGGCCGCCATCTGCCGCTGGCTGGGCAAGCGCGTGCTGCTCTCGGTCGGCGCGCAGGAAGTGGCCGCGTTCGCCAACCTGCCGCGCGCCCATTTTTTCGTGCGCATGGTGGATCCGCCGGAAGCGCCGTTGCCGCTGCTGAGTTCAGAGGTGATCGTGGCGAAAGGGCCGTTCGCCCTCACCGATGAGCGCCGGCTGCTGCTCGAGCGCGACATCGACCTGATCGTCACCAAGAACAGCGGCGGCGACGCCACCTTCGCCAAGATTGCCGCCGCCCGCGAGCTGTCCATTCCGGTGGTCATGATCGACCGGCCGGAGATCGCCTTGCATCCGGGCTGCGACACGGTCGATACCATTGCGGCGGCCGCGGACTGGGTGCGCGCGCACCTGCACGTTTAAAGCGGTGTGCTTGCCCGGCCGAGGGTTGCTCTGCGCGACGGCGCAAATCCGCATCAAGCTGTTGACGATGATGGCCTTTCTCTCAATCGAGGGGCCGATCGATTCGGTGTTTGGTAAACCCTGGGTAAACCTTGCCGCGGTGAGCATCGAACGAGGCCGTGTCGGTTCTGTCTGCGTCGGGTCTGCGATGCAGCGCAGCAATCATGGTCACGTCGCCGAGGATTCAGGTACGGCATTTACGATGTCAAACAGCGTCCGCCTACGCGCTGCGCGCTTCCGCCTTCGCTGAAGCTTCGGGGACACGTCGGAGGACAGGCACCGATCATACCACGATCGGCGCCACGCGTCCCTGAATTCAGGATTATGCAGGCGCAAGCGGAATTCGGCGTCACGCCTAGATGTCGCGCAGGCGCCGCACCGGCGAGAGCAGCGCCACCAGCGGTGACAGCGCGTAGCCCGCGACCGCGATCCAGAGCACGGTGTCGAGACTGACGACCTGCACCAGCAATCCCGCGATCAGCGCGCCGAGCGGGATTGGGCCGTCATTGACGACGGCGATGGTCGCGGCGACGCGGCCCAGTTGAGAATTCGGGACGAGCTTCTGGCGCAAGGTCCGCTCGTTGACCGCGAAATAGCTGGTGACCGAATCCTGCAGGAGCTGCTGCAGGACCAGCAGCGGCAACATGAGGACCGGCAGCAAGCCGGCCAGCGGCATGCAGGCCAGACCGACGGTCTTGATCGCGAAGGCGCCGATCAGCCCCGGCCCCGCCGGAATCCGCGCGTTGAGCCAGGGCACCAGCGCCGCGCCGGCCAGGGCCGCCACGCCGCCGCAGGCAATCAGCACGCCCATCGCCGCCGGCGAGACGCCAAGGTGACGGACCACGTAGAGCACATAGAACGGCCCGATCATGCCGCCGAAGAAAGTGCGGATCGCGCGCGCCAGCAGCAGCGGCCGCAGGATCGGATGATGCCAGAGCGCATTCAGGCCTTCGGCGATCTGGTGGAGGGTCCGGCGCCGTTCCGTTTGCTGCGATACGGCCGGCTCCGAATGGGTCATGCGGAACAGGAAGAGCGCGGAGACGAGGTAGGAGACCGCGTCGATCAGCAGTGCCGCCGGCGCGGTCAGGACCTGCACCAGCACGCCGCCGATCGGCGGGCCGACGATCTCCGCGGTGGCGTCGATGGTCTCGCGCGCGGCATTGGCCTTGGCAAGCCTGCCCGCTTCCACCAGCGAAGGCAGATAAGCCGCATCCGCAGCCATGAACAGCAAGGACAAAGCCGCCACCGCCATGACGACCGCCAGAAGCTGGGTCATGGTGAGGACGTTGCACCAGGCGGCGACCGGGATCGAAACCACCGCGACAAAGCGCAGCAGATCGGCCGCGATCATCAACGGCCGACGCCGCCAGCGGTCGACCCAGACGCCGGCGAAGAGGCCGAGGACCAGCACCGGCAAGGTGGCCGCCGCCCCCAGCAGGCTGAGCGCGCCGGGTCCCGCCTGCAGCACCAGCACCGCGGTGAGCGGCACGGCTTCGCGCGCGATCTTGGTGCCGATGCTGGAAACCGCGAAGGCCGCCATCAGCGCGCGGAAATCGCGGGACCAGCCGGCCAACATCGAAGATCAGCCGCGCGCGGCTTTGCGTTTCGGGCGCAAGACGTGCTGGTGGTCGGCGGCGTAGAGCCGGCTGTCGGTGAAATCACTGTTCTCGAACACGCGGCCGACCAGGATCAGCGCCGTGCGGGTGATCTTGGTCTCCTTCACCTTGGCCTTGATGTCGGCCAGCGTGCCGCGGATCGTGTGCTGGTCCGGCCAGCCGACTCGGTAGACCACGACGACCGGGCAATCCGCGCCGTAATGCGGCGTCAGATCGGCCACCACCTTGTGGATGTTGCGCACCGAAAGGTGGATCGCCATGGTCGCGCGCGCGCGGCCGAGCTCGGCCAGGCTTTCGCCCGCCGGCATCGGCGAGGCCTCGCCGTCGGTGCGGGTGAGGATGATGGTCTGGCTGACTTCGGGCAGGGTCAGTTCCGATTTCAGCATCGCCGCCGCGGCGGCGAAGGCCGGTACGCCGGGCGTCACGTCATAGGGAATGCCGAGCGCATCCAGGCGGCGCATCTGCTCGGCGATGGCGCCGTAGATCGAGGGATCGCCGGAATGCACGCGCGCCACATCCTGGCCCGCCGCCTGCGCCGTCTGCATCTCGGCGATGATCTGGTCGAGATGCAGCGGGGCGGTATCGATCACCCGCGCATCGGCCCTGGCCAGCGCCACGACTTCCTGCGGCACCAGCGAGCCGGCATAGAGCACGACCGGGCAGGTCTCGATCAGGCGCTTGGCGCGCACGGTGATCAGCTCGGGATCGCCGGGACCGGCGCCGATGAAGTGAACTGTGCTCATGATGACTTCCTCGTTGTTCGCGTCATGGCGCCAAACCAAGCAATCTTTGCAGCTTTTCCTTCCGCATTTCCGGCGGCGCAGCTTCGCCGTACAGAAAATCGTAGTAGGAGAAGGCTTCCTCCGTCAGCTCGGCGCCAAGCGCGCCGGCGCGGAAGAGTCGTGGATCGCGGCCATGAATCCCGACGCTTGGACAGAGCGACGTGTAAAGGATCGTGGACAAGAGCGGCCTGGAATCCGGAACACCTTCACCGACACGAATCAATGCCACGACCCGAACCATCCGCCCGGTTTGGAAGGGCACTTTGGTTCTGTGAACGGCCGGCGCCTTCGCGACCATTGCATCGACTGCGATGTCAGCAGCGTCATCCGGACTGTCCACTGCAGAAGCCAGAAGGGACGAATACCTGCCGCCAGCTCGCTCGACTGTCTGTTGCCCCAAAACGATGACGATATCGTCCGGCGTCCAGCGTTCTGGAAACTCGCCCTCTTTCAGCACTTCAACATCGACGACCCTGAGGCGTAAGCGGTCGCGCAGCTTAGCCAGTTCTTCACGGAACTCGGTCCGTTTCGTTTCATCGACATTGTCCTCAATGAGAGCGAGCACTCTTGGCTCATGATCCCATTTGACGACAGGCGCCTTCTCGAACGGCGTTCCGGCAGGAAACATGAGCTCGACAATGCGCTCCGCGCCGAGCTGCGAAATGATGACCTCTGGCGGCTCTGCGCGAGCATCCCGCGCCATCGCTGCTGTCGCCACTAAGAAGATGATGACTATCCAGGCCTGAATCCCAATCGGCAGTCTCAGCATAGCGATGCTATCCCACCTTCTGTACCATGGCTTCGCCACCCGCGCTCTTCGCCGCATAGCCGCGCGGCGTGTAGACCCAGACGCCGCCATCGGGCCGCGCCACGCGGCGGGTCTCGCTGCTGCCGACGATGACCAGGGTCAGCATGTCGACAGCGTCGATGTCGAGTGCCGCGAGATCGACCACGGTGACAGTCTCGCCCTCGCGGCCGAGATTGCGCGCCAGGATCACCGGCGTGTCGGTCGGCCGCTTCTTCAGAAGAATCTCCTTCGCGGCGGCCAACTGGCTGCGCCGGCGCAGCGACACGGGATTGTAGAAGGCGATCACGAAATCGCCCTCCGCCGCGGCCTTGAGGCGCTGCTCGATCGCGGCCCAGGGTGTCAGCAAGTCGGAGAGCGAGATCGCACAGAAATCGTGGCCGAGCGGCGCGCCGATCCGTGCCGCCGCCGCCTGCATGGCGGAGACGCCCGGCAGGCCGCGGATTTCGATCCGGGCCCAATCGGTGTTGTCGCCGCGCTCGATCAACTCGTAGACCAGAGTCGCCATGGCGTAGATTCCGGCATCGCCGGAGCAGACCAGCGCGACATCGCGGCCTTGCGCCGCGAGATCAAGCGCGATCCGCACCCGCTGCTCCTCGGCGCCGAGCTCGTAGCCATGGAGTTTCTTGCCGCCGGTCAGGGGGCCGAGCAGGTCGAGATAAAGCTTGTAGCCGACCAGATCGGTGACCGCGCGCAAGGCAGCTTCGACCTCGGCGGTCCGGCCGGCGGCGGCGCCGGGCCCGATGCCGACGATCTCCAGCCGGCCGCGCGCGCGTCCCACCCGCATGGCATCGATGACGCCCGGCGCCGATGCGACGGCGCAGGTGGCGCGCGCCGAGCGGGTCTTGGCGACCAGAAGCTTGCCCGCCGCGCCGACACCGGCCAGGGCGGCGCCCTCGGCGACGCCGTGGCAGCCGGTCTCGGCAAAGACGACGTCGGAGGGATTCTTGAGGCGCGGGCTCTCGCGCTCGAGTTCGGCCGCCGAGAAGAACCGTGCCGGCACGCCGAGATCCCGCGCCAGCGCGAGGATCGCGGGCTCCGCGGCCTTGAGCGCGATTGAAGCGACGCAGACGACCGACTGCTCCGCCAGATTGTGCTCCGCCAGGCAGCGCCGGGCCAGGGCGCCGACTTCGTCCGCCGCAGTCAGGCGCTCGCAACCGATGCCGAGCACCAGCGTCGCCGGGTGATAGACCAGGTCCGCTTCTGCGTCGGCGCGGTGCGAGATCAGAATCTTCACGTCCCCGTCACCGTCGATCCCATGCAGCCAGCCGGGATTGACCGCGGTCTCGTTGACGATGCGGGCCTTGGCGCCGTTCAGCAGGGCGGCGGTCACGCGTTTCACCGCGGCCATGTCCTTGATCCGCCAGCCCGGCGGCGGTTGATCGAGGGCGATGCCGAGCTTGACGTCGCTGGCCGTGGTGATCGCCGCATGGCCGCCGATCGCGGCCGCGATCCTACGCGCGAGATCGTTGGCGCCGTGATGGCCGCCGAGCAGCGGCACCACGCTGGAGCCGTCCTTGGCGACCGCGATCACGGGAGGGTCCACATGCTTGGTCTGCAACGCGGATCCCAGCGCGCGAATCAAGATGCCGGCGGCGCAGATGCCGATGATCGGCCGGCCCTCACCGAACAAGGCGGCGATGTGCGGCATCGCCTCGGTGAAGCTGGTATCGGTGTCGCCGCCGCGGGCGGCGAGGCCGTGGATCTCCGCCTCGCCGAGCGCGGCGCGGATCTTCTCCGCCAGTTTGAGCGCGGAGGAGCCGAGGATGACGATCGCCGGAATTGCGGAAGGATTGGGACTCATGACCAGGCCTCGCCGCGCCGATGCACCAGCAGCATGGAGAAATAGGGCGCCGCGGCGCCGTCGAGTTCGTCCAATCGAATCACCTTCTGGCTGTCGAGCGTCGCATGCTCCACATAGCGCGCATGGGCGGAGAGGCCGAGCTCGTCCAGCACCTTGCGCACCTTGGGCAGATGCCGGCCGACCTTGATGATCGCCGCGGCTTCGGCTTCGGAGAGGCGGCGCTTCAGCTCCGCCTCGGGCAATGGCGCGGGAATGACGGTCAGCACGTCGTTCTTCGCCGCCAGCGCGCCGCCGCTGGCAATGGCGCAGGCCATCAGCGAGGAGACGCCGGGCACCACCTTGACCGGGATCCGGCCGGCCAGCCGCGCATAGAGATACATGAAGGAACCGTAGAAGAACGGATCGCCCTCACAGAGCACGACGACGCTGTCGCCCGCGGCCGCGGCCGCCGCGAGCTTGTCGGCGGCGGCGTCATAGACTTCGTCCTTCGGATACTGGCCCTCGCCGATCTTCATGCGGATCGCGAATTCCCGCTGCCCGGCGCGCATATGCGAGGCCGCGATGGTGCGGGCGAAGCTGTCGCCCTCTTCCGGCGCCGGATAGGCGACGAGGTCGGCGGCGCCAATCAGCCGCGCGGCCTTGACCGTGACCAGCTCCGGGTCCCCGGGACCGACGCCGATGCCGTAGACGATCCCGCTCATGATTCTTCCGCGCCTTTCACCACGCGCCATTGGGTGACCGGCATCAGAGGCTTCCAGCCGTGCAGCGCGCCGACCGGAGTCACGCGCGCGACGCTGAGCCGGGTGAGATCGCCGCCATGGGCGTGGTAGCCGGCGAACAGCGCCTGCTCGCTTTCGATGGTGACGGCATGGGCCACCAGCCTGCCGCCCGGACGCAGCGCGTCCCAGACCGCGTCGATCACCCCGGCCTTGCCGGTGCCGCCGCCGAGGAAGACCGCATCGGGCGTCGGCAGATCGCGCAACGCTTCCGGCGCCGCGCCTTCGATCAGTTGCAGGTTGGGCGTGCCGAGCGCCGCCGCATTGTCGCGGATCATCGCCGCCCGCGCCGCATCGCGTTCGATCGCCACGGCCTTGAGGCCGCAGTCGTGGCGCAGCCATTCGATGGCGATGGAGCCGCAGCCCGCACCGACATCCCAGAGCAGCTCGCCGCTCAGCGGTCCCAGGGCCGAAAGCGCGGCGGCGCGGATCTCGCGCTTGGTGAGCTGGCCGTCGTGGTGGAAGGCCTCATCGGGCAGTCCGAAGCCACGGTGCAGGATCTTGGCATGCGGGCCGGCGATGCAGTCGATCGCGATGGTGTTGAGATCGGCCACATCGTTCCAGCGCCAATCCTCGGCCTTGGACTCCCGCACGCGTTCCTTCTCGCCGCCCATGTGCTCGAGCACGACGAAACGGCTGAGGCCATAGCCGAGCGCGGCCAGGCGCGCCGCGACCAGGCCGGGCGTGGTCGAATCATGCGACAGGATCATCAGCTTCTGGCGCGGCGTCACCGCGGCGGTCAGCAGCTCGATCGGCCGACCGTGGAAGGTGAGGCACTCGACCTCCGCCAGCGGCCAGGCGAGCCGCGCCGCCGCCAGGCTGAAGGCGGAGAGATGCGGGTGGATCGCGATCTCGTCCCGCGCCACGCGCTTCGCCAGGGTGACGCCGATCCCGAAATGCATCGGGTCGCCGGTCGCCAGCACCACCACCGGCCGGCCCCGGCGCTTCAGGATCTCCTCGACGGTGCGAGAGAGCGGCGAGGCCCAGCTCTGCGTCTCGGCCTTGACGGAACCCAGCATGGCCAGGTGCCGCTCGCCGCCGATAATGAGCTCGGCGGCAGCGAGCGTGGCGCGGTGGATCGGCGGCAATCCGTCGATGCCGTCCTCGCCGATGCCGATCACGGTCAGCCAGGCGCTCATGCCATACCGTCCTGCAGCGCATTGATCGCCGCCGCCGCGATGGCGCTGCCGCCGCGCCGGCCGCGCAAGGTGAGATACGGGAGGTCCAGCTTGGCGGCGATCAGCTCGTCCTTGGATTCCTTGGCGCCGACGAAGCCGACCGGGAAGGCGAACAGGGCTGCGGGTTTCGGGCCGCCGGCTTCGATCTGCTCGATCAGGTGATAGAGCGCGGTCGGCGCGTTGCCGATCGCGACCACGGCGCCGGCCATGCGGTCGCGCCAGAGCTCGACCTGGGCGGCCGATCGGGTGGTGCCGAGATCGCGCGCCAGGCCGGGGACGCGCGGGTCGCCGATCAGGCAGACGATCTCATTGCCGTGCAGGCGATCGCGGATGATGCCGGAAGCCACCATCTGCGCGTCGCACAGAATCGGCGCCGCGGCTTTCAAGGCGTCACGCGCCGCATCGACCGGATCGTCATGCCAGGCGAGATCCGCCGCGAGATCGGTCATGCCGCAGGCATGGATCATCCGCCGCGCCACCGGCTGCAGCCAGCGCGGCAGCGCCGAGAGCTCCGCCTCCGCCTCGATCACCGCGAAGGACTGGCGATAGATTTCCGCCGGATCCTTGATGTAGTCGCGAGGCGTCACAGCTTCTCCGGATCGCGCTTGCCCGGTCCGTGCGGATGATCGGGATGGGCGCGGTAGTGATTGTGGGCATGGGCATGATCGTGGCCATGGTCGTGACCGTGATCATGGCCGTTGCCATGGTGATGGTGATCGCCATGACCGTGGTCGTGATGATGGTCGTGCCCATGGTCGTGCCCGTGGTCATGATCGTGATGATCATGCTCCGCGTCGGTGCCGATGCCTTCGACGTGGTGGTGGTGGCTCTCCTGCTTGCGGCCGACCTCGGGCTCAAAGCCGAGCACCTGTTCGCGGTACTTGCAGAGGCCGCAATTCATCTTGTTCTCGCCGGTCAGGATTTCCTGGACCCGTTCGGCGAAGGTGTCGAGCACCAGCGGGTGGTCGTTGAGATACTGCGCCTTCAGGAACTCGATCTCGGGGTGCTGTTCCGCCATCGCGTCGGTGATGGAATAGATCCGCTTCACCAGAATGCCGGTGAACAGGAAATACGGGAAGACGATGATGCGGCGATAGCCGAGCTTCACCGCATGCTCGAGGCCGGGGCCGACCAGCGGGAAGGTGACGCCGCTATAGGCGACCTCGCACCAGCCGAAGCCCATGCCTTCCCAGAGCATGCGCGCGACCTTGGTGATGTTGGAATTGGCATCCGGATCCGAGGTGCCGCGGCCGACCACCATCAGCAGGGTCTCGGATCGCGGCACCTTGCGGGTGACCGCCTTCTCCGCGGCCTCGATGCGCTCGGCGGCGGCCCGCAGCAGCTTCGGATCGACCGCGAGGTCGCGGCCATAGTCGATCTTCAGGCCGTGCTGCGCCTGATAGGTGTTCAAGACCGAGGGAATGTCGTCCTTGGCATGGCCGGCGGCGAACAGCATGCCGGGCACCGCAAGAATTCTGTCCGCGCCGCCGGCGCGCAGGCGATCCAGCCCGTCGCGGATGATCGGCTTGGCGAACTCCAGGAAGCCGTAATCCGCCGGATATTGCGGCAGGCGCTTGGCAATCCCGGCCGCGACCGATTTGAACTCCTCGATCGCTTCCGGGTCGCGGCTGCCATGGCCGCAGACCATCACGCCGATCTTCGTCATCTTGTCCTCGCTTCACTTGACGCCGGCTCCCGAATGGGCAGGATCGCCGCCATTCCTGGAGTGGCCCTATGATTCAGTCCTGGCTCGCCTGGTCCGAGCCCCTCAGCCTGCTGATCGCCCTCGGCATCGACGCTTGGTATGGCGATCCGGTGGCGCTGTATCGGAAAGTGCCGCACCCGGTCGTCGTCATCGGGACGGTGATCGCCTGGGCCGACCGGCGCTTCAATCGCGAGAGCGACGCGCCGCGTCGCCGCCGGAATGCCGGCATCGCGCTGGTGGTCCTGCTGGTCGCCGCCGCCTTGCTGGTCGGCGCGGCGCTGCAGGCGCTGCTGCTCCGCCTGCCCTTGGGCTGGCTGTGGCTGGCGGTCGTGATGAGCGCGTTCATCGCCCAGCGCAGCCTTTACGGCCATGTCGCCGATGTCGCGCGCGCGATCGAAGTCTCGGGCCTCGAAGGCGGGCGCCTGGCGGTGGCGAAGATCGTCGGCCGCGACCCCAACCGCCTGGACCGCGGCGGCGTCAGCCGCGCCGCGATCGAGTCGCTCGCCGAGAATTTCTCCGATGCGGTGGTGGCGCCGGTGTTCTGGGCGCTGGCGCTGGGCCTGCCCGGCCTGATCGCCTACAAGGCGATCAACACCGCCGACAGCATGATCGGCCACCGCTCGCCGCGGCATCGCGATTTCGGCTGGGCGGCGGCGCGGCTGGACGACGTGGTGAACTGGCCGGCGGCTCGCCTCGCCGCGCTGCTGATGGCGCTCGGCGCCCTGCTGCTGCCGGGAGCCGACGCGCCGCAGGCCTTCGCCGTCACCGCGCGCGATGCGCGCAGCCATCGTTCGCCCAATGCCGGCTGGCCGGAGGCGGCGCTGGCCGGCGCACTCGGCTTCACGCTCAACGGGCCGCGCGCCTATCACGGCGTGCCGACCGAGGAGCCCTGGACCAACGCGGCCGGCCGCAAGGTGCTGGACGCGCCGGACATCTGGCAGGCGCTGCGGCTCTATCTCCGCGCCTGCCTGTGGCTCGGTGCGGGCATTGCCGCGGTTGCCGTCATCGCGCATTAGCGATCTCCAGAATCCGATCGACCGCGACATGCCGCTCCAGGTGATCGGCCAGAGCATCCAAGGTGGCATCGACGCGGGATTCGAAGCTGAGATCGGAGGCGAAGTCGGGTTTCAGCGTCTTCAGGAACGCGCGCCGAAAATCGTCCGAGGCGAAGATGCCATGCAGGTAGCAGCCCATCACCCGCCCATCGGCTGACGTCGCGCCATCGGGCCGTCCGCCGAGATCCAGCATCGGCCGATCGCAATCGGCGCCTGCCGTGGCGCCGATATGCATTTCGTAGCCTTTGACCGCGGCGCCGGTGGCGCGGTCGGTGCCTTGGACTTCGACCAGGGTCTTCTTCGGCGTGAGCGTGGTCTTCACGTTCAGCAGGCCGAGGCCGGGAAGCTCGCCGATCGGGCCTTCGATGTTCTGCGGGTCGGCGACGCGCAACCCGAGCATCTGGTAACCGCCGCACAGGCCCAGCACCTTGCCGCCGCGGCGGATATGCGCCTTCAAGTCGATGTCCCAGCCGGCCTGGCGGAACGCGATCAGGTCGACGATGGTCGCCTTCGAGCCGGGCAGCACGATGAGATCGGCGTCGCCCGGCAGCGCCCGCTCCGGCGTCACGAACTCGACCGAGACGCCCGGCTCGGCGCGCAAAGGATCGAGATCGTCGAAATTGGAGATGCGCGGCAGCTGCGGCACCACGACCTTGATCGCGGCATCCGCGCGGGCGCCATAGCCTTGATGGGTGCCGTCGAGCGCGACCGCGTCTTCCGCCGGCAGGTCGCGCGCGGCATCGAACCAGGGGACGACACCGAGCGGGTCGAAGCCGGTCTTCTCCGCGATCGCCTTCACGCCGTCGGCGAAGAGCGCGAGGTCGCCGCGGAACTTGTTGATGAGGAACCCTTTGACCCGCGCCGCCTCTTGCGGCGCCAGCAGCGCCTTGGTGCCGACCAGGCTGGCGATGACCCCGCCGCGATCGATGTCGCCGACCAGCACGACCGGGATCGCGGCCGCGAGCGCAAAACCCATATTGGCGATGTCGCCCTGGCGCAGGTTGACCTCTGCCGGCGAGCCCGCGCCTTCGACCAGCACCAGATCCGCCTCGGCCCGCAGCAGGCGATAACTCTCCAGCACCTTGGCCAGCAGCTGCGGCTTCAGCCGGTGATAGTCGGCGGCCTTGGCATTGCCGAAGATCTCGCCCTGCACGATCACCTGCGCACCGGTCTCGCTCTGCGGCTTCAGCAGCACCGGGTTCATGTGCCGGCTGGGCGGAACACCGCAGGCACGCGCCTGCAAGGCCTGCGCTCGGCCGATCTCGCCGCCATCGGCCGTCACCGCCGCGTTGTTCGACATGTTCTGCGGCTTGAAGGGACGCACCTTCAACCCCTTGCGCGCAAAGGCGCGGCAGAGCCCGGCGACGATCAGCGACTTGCCGACGTCGGACCCGGTGCCCTGGAACATGATGGCGGCCGGCTGCGCCATATCAGAACTCGATGCCCTTCTGCGCCTTCACGCCGTCGCGGAACGGATGCTTCACCATCTCCATCTCGGTCACCAGATCGGCCAGTTCCACGATCTCGTCCTTGGCGTTGCGGCCGGTCAGGCAGACATGAAGCTCCGGGCGCTTGCTCTTGAGTGCCGCGACCACGTCGGCGACCGGCAGATAGTCGTAGCGCAAGGCGATGTTGATCTCGTCCGCCAGCACGAAGGCGAACGAAGGATCGGCCATCATGCGCTTCACCTCGGCCCAGCCCTGCTCGGCATGGGCGATGTCGCGGGCGCGGTCCTGGGTATCCCAGGTGAAGCCCTCGCCGATCGCCTTGATCTCGCAGAGATCGGGGAAACGCTCCAGCACCGTGCGCTCGCCGGTCTCCCACTTGCCCTTGATGAATTGCACGACGCCGGCCTTCATGCCGTGGCCGACGCAGCGCATCACCATGCCGAAGGCCGCGGTCGATTTGCCCTTGCCCTTGCCGGTATGGACGATGATCAGGCCCTTCTCGCGGGTCTTCTCCGCCATCATCTTGTCGCGGACTTCCTTGCGGCGGGCGGATTTCTCGTTGGCGCGGCGGTTGGCGTCGACGTCTTCTACACTCATGCGGCTTCTCCTCTGGACCAGGCTGCCAGGCGTTGATGCGCGGAATTGTGGCGTGACTTCCACAAGCCCCGCGTCTGCGCTTCCTGCAGCCGGTCGGCAATTTCTTTCAGTGCGGCCGGATTGTGCGCGGCGATGAAGTCGCGCACCGCGTCATCCAGCAGATAGGCTTCGAACACCGCGTCGAAATGATGGTCGGCGACGCAATCCGCCGTGGCGGCAAAGGCGAACAGGTAATCGACCGTCGCCGCCATCTCGAAGGCGCCCTTGTAGCCATGGCGCATCACCCCGGCGATCCATTTCGGATTGACCACGCGGGCGCGGACCACGCGGGCGATCTCCTCGTCCAGGCTGCGGATCTTCGGCGTCTCGGGGCGCGAATGATCGTTGTGCCAGACCACGGCCTTCTTGCCGGTCAGGTGCTTGACCGTCGCCGCCAAGCCGCCCTCGAACTGGTAATAGTCGTCGCTGTCGAGGAGATCGTGCTCGCGGTTGTCCTGGTTGTGCAGCACCGCGTCGACCTGCGAGAGGCGCGTCTCGAACATGCGCCCCTCCGCGACGCCGGCGACGCCCGAGCCATAGGCATAGCCACCCCAGGCGAGATAGGCGCGCGCGAGATCGCCGCCGTCGCTCCAGCCTTTCTCGTCGATCAATGCCTGCAAGCCCGCGCCATAGGCGCCGGGCTTGGAGCCGAACACCCGATAGCCGGCGCGTTGTTCGGCCTCTTCGTTGCTGGCACCTCCGGCAATCAGCGTCGCGCGCTCGGCGCGGTTGCGCGCGGCCAGCGGGTTCTGCGATTCCGGCTCGTCGAGCGCCGCGACCGCGCGCGCCGCGGAATCGAACAGCTCGATCTGTGCCGGGAAGGCATCGCGGAAGAAGCCGGAGACCCGCAGGGTCACGTCGACCCGGGGCCGGTCGAGCACGGAGAGCGGTAGAATTTCGAAACCGGACACGCGGCCCGAGGCGCCGGCATCCCAGCGCGGCTGCACGCCCATCAGCGCCAGCGCCTGCGCGATGTCATCGCCGCCGGTGCGCATGTTGGCCGTGCCCCAGGCCGAGAGCACCAGCGATTTCGGCCAGGCGCCATGCTCCTGGCGATGGCGCTCGAGCAGCAATGCCGCCGACTTCCAGCCCAGAGTCCAGGCGGTCGGGGTCGGCACGGCGCGGGTATCGACCGAATAGAAGTTCCGCCCGGTCGGCAGCACGTCGAGCCGGCCGCGGGTCGGGGCACCCGAGGGCCCCGGCTTGACGAAGCGCCCGTCGAGGCCGGTGAGAACCGCGACGATCTCGGCGTCGCCACAGGCGGCGACCGAGGGCCGGAGTTCGGTATCGATGAAATCGATCACCGCCCGCGTGCGACGCCAGGCGGGATCCGCCCGCATCGCGCCCGAGACCAGCCGCGACGCCAGCAGCTCGAGCCGCTCGATCGTATCGCCGCAGGTGCGCCACGGCGTATCGGACGCCGCGGCGACCAGCGCCGGCCGCGCGCCGGTCCAGCGCTCCGCCATCTTGGCGTCGAGCGGGTCGAATTCGAAACCAAGATCGGCCGCCAGGGCGCGCAGCAGCGACGCATCGCCGTTGACGCCGGACTTCCGCGGCAGGCGGGTCAGCGCGACCAGCAGATCGGCAAGCTGCGTGTTCTGCGGTGATTCCCCGAAGATGTGCAGCCCATCGCGGATCTGCAGCTCCTTCAGCTCGCAGAGATGGTTGTCGAGCTTGGTGAGCGCCGCTTCCGTGCCGTCCTCGCGGGCGATGCCGCAATCCTTGTCGAGACCGCTCGATTGGGCGAGGTCGACGATCTTGTCCCGCAGGACGGCGCAGCGACGCGGATCGACCTGTGACGCTTCGTAATATTCGTCGACCAGCGCTTCCAGCTCGCGCAAAGGCCCGTAGCTTTCGGCGCGGGTCAGCGGCGGCGTCAGATGGTCGATGATGACGGCGCTGCTGCGCCGCTTGGCTTGCGTGCCTTCGCCCGGATCGTTGACGATGAAGGGATAGAGCAGCGGCACCGGACCCATCGCCGCTTCCGGATAACAGGTGGCGGACAGCGCCAGCGATTTGCCGGGCAGCCATTCCAGGTTGCCGTGCTTGCCCATGTTGACAATCGCATCGACCCCGGCCACGTCGCGCAAATAGGCGTAGAAGGCGAAATAGCCGTGCGGCGGCACGAGATCGGGATCGTGATAGCTCGAAACCGGATCGATGTTGTAGCCGCGCGCCGGCTGAATGCCGATCAGCACCGAGCCGAAACCCTGCAGCGGCAAGGCGAACCGGCCATCGACACAGAAAGGATCGCTCTCGGGCTGGCCCCAGCGCGCGATGACGGCATGGCGGATGGCCTGCGGCAGCGTCGCGAAGAAGTCCCGGTACACTTCGACATCAAGCCGAACCGAGGCTGCCCGCGCGCGACTGTCGGCCGCGTTCGTGGGGCCGTCCAGCAGGCGCGCGATCAGGGCATCGCCATCGGCTGGAACGTCGTTGATGGCGTAGCCAGCCTGGCGCAGCGCGCGCAGCAGGTTGACCGTGCCGGCCGGCGTGTCGAGGCCGACACCGTTGCCGATTCTCCCGTCGCGGTTCGGGTAGTTGGCCAGCACGACGGCGATGGTGCGCTCGCCGACGGGCTTGCGGCGGAGGCGGATCCAGCGCTCGGCGAGATCGGCGACGAAAGCGACCCGATCGGCCACCGGCTCCGGCTCGACGATGTTGCACTGGGTCGCCGCGTCGTAGCGCGAGGCCGCCTTGAAGGAGATCGCGCGGGTGAGGATGCGCCCATCGAGTTCCGGCAAGGCCGCTTGCATCGCGAGATCGCGGGGCGAGAGGCCGCGCGTGCTGCTGCGCCACTCCTCGGCGCTGCCGCTGGAGAGCACGACCTGCAGCACCGGACAATCGGCGGCATCGAACGGCGTCGCGAACGTGCCGCCCGGCTGCGCGACCGCGAAGCCCGTCGCGTTCAGCACGAGGTCGGGCTTGCCCTCGGCGAAGAGCGCGCCGATCAGCTCGGCGGCGACGGCGTCCTTGAGGCTGTTGACGAAGATCGGCAGCGCATTGATGCCGCGGGCGCCGAGCGCCGCAATCAGGGCATCGATCGGCTTCAAGGTCCCGGCCTGCATCAGTGCCCGGTAGAAGACGATGGCCGCAACCGGTTGCCCGGCGCGCCAGTGCCGCTTGATATCCGTCGCCGTCGTGACCGCATCATCCGGCCAGTAGAGCCCGGCCTTCATCAGGGGTCGCGGTTCCAGCCATTCGACGTCACGGCCGATCAGGCTCGCGGCATGCAGCAGCGCCTGCTGCGCATTCTCGATTCCGCCTTCGGTGAAGTAGCGCCAGAGGCGATGCGCCGTTTCGGTCGGGAGCGTCGTGAAGTCGGAAAGTTCCGGGTCCGGCTGATCGTCCCCGGGCAGCACCGCCAGCGGAATGCCGTTCGCACGGCAGATCGCGGAGACCTCTTCCAGCCCATAGGGCCAATAGCGCCGCCCGCCGAGCAGCCGGACGATCACCAGCTTCGCGTGGCCGACGATGTCCTCGACATAGGCATCGACCGAGAGGTGGTGCTGGAGCTGCAGCAGATTGGCGAGCCGGAGGCTCGGCTTCGGCGCCGGCAAAGCGGCATGGGCGGCGGCCAGACAAGCGAGCTCGGTATCCGCGGCGGAGAGGATGACGATTTCGCCCGGCGTCTGGCCGAGGTCGATCGCGCCCGATCCGTCGCTGATTTCACCTGGCTTCGCTGCGAGAAGATGCATCACGCACCCCCACCCCGGCCCTCCCCCGATTCGGGGGAGGGAGAAGAGGGTCCCCTCCCCCGAATCGGGGGAGGGTTAGGGTGGGGGTGCGAAACACCGGTGCGTTGCACGCGCTAGCCTTTCACCGCCGCTTCGATCGCCGTGCGGTCGAGGCCTTTGAGCCCGATCACCACCAGGCGGCCCTTGCGCGGCTCGTCCGTGCTCCAGGCGCGATCGTAGTAATGCTGGACGCGTCCGCCGACGCCCTGCAGCACCAGGCGCATGTCGCGGCCGGCCACGTCGAGGAAGCCCTTCACGCGCAGGATGTCATGGGCGGCGATCGCAGGCCTCAGGCGCTCCAGCAATTCCTCCGGTGCCTTGAGCGCCGGCATGTCGATCTGGAAGCTTTCGAACTCGTCGTGGTCGTGATCCTCGCCTTCGAGCTCGTGGTGCGAGAAGCGGCTGTCGAGATCATCCTCCGCGGCCGCGCCGAGGCCGAGCAGCACGTCGGGGTCGATCGCGCCGAAACTGGAGAGGATGAGCTTCGCCTTCCGCTTCATCTCGCGGTCGATCACGCCCCTGGCCGCGGTGCGGTCATCCGGCGACATCTGGTCGTTCTTGTTGAGGATGATGAGATCGGCGCTGTTGATCTGGTCCTCGAACAATTCGGCGAGCGGGCTCTCGTGGTCGAGCGAATCGTCGGCCGCGCGTTGCGCGTCCACCGCATCCGGATTGTCGGCAAATCGACCGGCGGCCGCAGCAGGCCCGTCGACCACCGCGATCACGCCATCGACGGTCACACGGGTCCGCACTTCCGGCCAGTTGAAGGCGCGGATCAGCGGCTTCGGCAGCGCCAGGCCGGAGGTCTCGATCACGATGTGCTCCGGCGGGTTGGGCCGGTCGAGCAGCGCCGTGATGGTGGGGAGAAAATCGTCGGCGACGGTGCAGCAGATGCAGCCATTGGCCAGTTCGACGATGTTCTCTTCCGGGCAATCCTCGATGCCGCAGCCTTTGACGATCTCGCCATCGACGCCGAGTTCGCCGAACTCGTTGATGATGAGCGCGATGCGCCGCCCGCGCGCGTTGCACAGCAGGTTCTGGATCAGGCTGGTCTTCCCGGCGCCGAGAAAGCCGGTCACGATGGTCGCTGGAATCTTGGTCGTCATGCGCTCTCTCGTTTCACTTCAAATTCATCGGAAGTCCGGCGGCCACGAACACGACACGGTCCGCCTTCTCCGCCAGCCGCTGGTGCAGTATGCCGGCGAGGTCGCGAAACCGCCGCGCCAGCGCATTGTCCGGCACGATCCCGAGGCCGACTTCGTTCGACACGAAAACCACCGGCCCGCCGAACTGTCCGACCGACGCGATCAACCCGTCGATCTCCGTTTCGGCGTTCCGCTCCTGTCCCAGGAGATTGCCGAGCCAGAGCGTCAGGCAATCGACCAGGACCGCCGCTCCCTGTTCCGTTTCGGCCTTCAAGGCACGGGCCAGTTCCAAGGGCTCTTCGACCGTCTTCCAGTCGGAATCGCGGCGCTCCCGATGCGCCTTCACCCGCTCGGCCATTTCCCCATCGAGAATCTCGGCCGTCGCGAGATAGGTGCGACGGCCGGGATGGCGATCAACCAGGGCTTCGGCGAAGCGGCTTTTGCCCGAACGGGCGCCGCCCAGGACCAGGGTCACCGGGGGCAGCGGCGTGATCACGCCGGACACGCCAAGGGCGTAATTTCTCGGTTCAGACTTCGACACGCGTTGCGCTCCTCCCGCCGAGGCGCCGACCGTTGCAGAAAGTTCGCCGAGGTTTCCTGGCTCGACCGCCGGTGCCCTTGCCTTCCCGGCCGAAGCGCGGCCAGTGGCATTCAGTCGGGTCCGTTGCCCAGACGTCCCTGGGCGCGATCCTACAGTTGCGGGGGCAGCGCCGGCATCGAACCGGCTTCCCTCACTGCGAACGGGCGGAAACTAGCAGGAAGGGTGGCGCGGCGCAGCATTCCATTTCCGACTGGAACGAATGCAAAACGGCTCAGAGGGACGTGGCCTTTTCCGCGCCTTTCTCCGCCGCGACGATCGCCAGCAGGGCGTCCGCGGCGCGGCTGCGATACCGCTCCTTGTGGCGCAGAATGTGGAAGGCACGCTGCGGCAGGGCGAAATCCAGCCGCTGCAAGGTGCCGTAGCGCAGGCCCGGATCCACGACCAGTTCGGAGATGGCGGTCGCCCCGGCGCCGGCCAGCACCGCCGACCGAACCGCCTCGTTGGAGGGCAGTTCCAGCACCACTTTCAGCGCCGCGGGATCGATTTTGTGACGCCGCAGCTCCGCCTCGAACTCGGCGCGGGTGCCCGACCCCGGCTCGCGCAGCACCCAATCCAGCCCAAGGAGATCGGCGGGCGTCAGTTTCTTCGGTTTCGCCGGAGCGTCGCCCGCCGCGACCACGACGGCGAGGCGGTCGCCCTTGATCGACTGCACGGCGAGCGCCGGTTCGTCGATCTCGCCTTCGATGAATCCAAGCTCGGCCGTGCCGGCGACGACCGCCGCCGTGACCTGGGTCGTGTTGCCGATGGTGAGCCGGACATCGATGGCGGGATGCGCCTTCCGATAGCGCGCGAGCCGCGCCGGCAGCCAATAGGTCCCGATGGTCTGGCTGGCATGGATCGACAGCGTCCCACGCTTCAGCCCGCCGAGTTCGGACAGTGCCAGTTCGGCGGATGCGGCCCGCGCCAACACCGCGCGCGCCTCGACCAGGAAGATTCGTCCCGCCTCGGTGAGCTCGATGCGGCGGCCGATCCGGTGGAAGAGCTGGACCTGATGCTCGTTCTCCAGCGCGGCGATGGCGGCGCTGGCCGCCGATTGCACCAGTCCCAAAGCCTCCGCGGCGCGGGTCACGTGCTCGCGTTCCGCGACGGCGACGAAGATGCGCAATTGTTCGAGTGTCATGCGGCGATGGTAACCGGCAAGCGCTCAGCGCGCGAGCACGACCAGGGCCAGGCTGAAGCCGGAAATGAACACCGACGAGACGGCGCCCAGCAGCAGCGGCCGCGGGCCGGCGGCGACCAGCTTCTTGAAGTCGGCGCCGAGGCCCATCGCCGCCAGCGCCATCGCCAGCAGAAAGCCGGTGAACTGCACGATCGCCGCCCGCACCGGCGGGTCGATCTCGATCACGCTGTTGAGACCGACCAGCGCCAGGAAGCCGAGGATGAACCAGGGCAGCGGCAGGGCGCCGCTGTGCTTGTGCTCATGGGCGACGCGGCTGCGCATCGAAACCCAGCCGAGGGCGAGAATCATCGGCGCCAGCATCATCACCCGCGTCAGCTTGGCGATGGTGCCCGCCTGGCCGGCCTCGTCGCCGAGCTGGAAGGCGGCGGCGACCACCTGGGCGATCTCGTGGATCGAGCTCCCGGTCCAGAGACCGTAGCCCTGCGCATCCAGGTGAAGCGCCGCGCCGATCAGCGGATAGACGAACATGGCGATCGAGCCGAAGACGGTGACGCAGGCGACGGCATAGGCCACATCCTCGTCGCGGCCGCGCGTGACCGTGTTGGTCGCGATCACGGCGGAAGCGCCGCAGATCGAGGTGCCGGCGGCGATCAGCTCCGCGAGCTTCGGATCGATGCCGAGCCAGCGCCCGACCGCCTTGGTGAAGAAGAAGGTGCCGATCAGCGCCGCGGCAATGATTGCGACCCCGCCCGCGCCGACCGCCGCGACCTGCGCCGCCGTGAGCTGCAGCCCGAGCAGGATGATCCCGAGCCGCAGCACCCGTCGCAGCGCGAAGGCGACGCCGGCCCGCGCCCGGACCGGCGTGCCGATCAGGTTGTGGAACACCATGCCGAGCAGGATGGCGAGGATCATCGGGCTGAACACGCCGAGCAGCGGCAGGCCGTGCAGCGACCAGGCCAAGGCCGCCAGCATGGCGGTCAGCAGCAGGCCGGGCAGGAGATCGAGGGCGGGACTGAGCCGGAGCCGGCTCGGCAGTGATTCTTGGAGCGACATGGCGGTTTCCTGGGCTGATTGAGCCTAAGATCGCGCCCCCGATTAATCAATCCAACGCATTAATGTGCTCGTTTCAATCTCCAGATAAGATTGATCAGACCACCTCCCAGACCCGCTCCGGCGGTCGGGCCAGGACGGCACCCTTGGGTCCGAGCACGATCGGCCGCTCGATCAGGACCGGGGTCTTGGCCATGGCCTTGATCAGGGCTTCGTCGGTGGTCTTGTCGGTCAGCTTCAGAGCCTCAAAGGCCTCGCCCTTCTTGCGGAGGATGCCGCGGGGTCCGAGTTTCAGCTTTTTCAGCAGGGATTTGATCCCCGCCTCGTCGAGCGGCGTCTTCAGGTACTCGACCACCTTGAGCTCGATACCCTTTTCCTTCAGCCAACCCAGCACCTTCTTGGAGGTGCTGCAATTCGGGTTATGGTAGATGGTGACGCCGCCGGATTCTTTGGCCATTGGTCCTTCCTCGCTCACCCATTAAGTAGAGATCATGAAGCTGCTTTATTTCGCCTGGCTCCGCCAGAAGATCGGCAAGGCCGAAGAGACCCTCGACGTTCCGGCCCATGTCAAAGAGGTCGGGCAGCTGCTCGACTGGCTGGAAAGCCTCGGTCCCAATTACGCGACCGCCCTGAAGGAGCGCAAAGCCGTCAAGGTCGCGGTCAACCAGGATTATGTCGGCCTCACCCATCCGGTGAAAGCCGGCGACGAGGTCGCCCTGTTCCCACCGGTGACCGGCGGCTGACGTCGTGACCGTCCGGGTCCAGACGCAGGATTTCGACGTCGGCGCCGAGCTGCAACAGCTCAGCGCCGGGAATCATCAGATCGGTGGCGTCGCGAGCTTCGTCGGCCTGGTGCGCGACATCGCGCCGGAAGGCTCCGGTGCATCCTCGTCGATGACCCTGGAACACTATCCCGGCATGACCGAGAAGCGCCTCGCCGAGATCGAGGCCGAGGCGCAACGCCGCTGGCCACTGGCGGCGACGCTGATCATCCACCGCCATGGCCGGCTCGAGCCCGGTGATCGGATCGTGCTGGTGGCGACCGCCTCCAGCCACCGCGAGGCGGCGCTGGAATCTTGCGCCTTCCTGATCGACTGGCTGAAGACCGAGGCGCCGTTCTGGAAGCTGGAAGACGGCCCCGAAGGCCCACGCTGGGTCGAGGCCAAGAGCAGCGACGACGCCCGCAAGGCGGCGTGGAAGAAGTAGGGTCGGCAAAGCAGCTTGAAATCTCCCTGACAAACGGCCATTTCTGCTCCTCCTGAAACGGCCGACCAGGGGCGACCGCTTCCCATGTCCGAATATCTGCATCTGCTGACCGATCCAGCGGTCATCCTCAGTTTCCTCACCCTCGCCGCTCTCGAGATCGTTCTCGGCATCGACAATCTGCTGTTCGTGCAGATCGTCGCCGGGCGGGTCTCGCCCGAGCACCAACGCATGGCCCGGCGCCTGGGCCTCAGCCTTGCTTTGCTCACGCGGCTCGCCCTCCTCGCCTCGATCGCCTGGGTCGCGGGCCTGGTCGAGCCGATCCTGACCATCGACTGGTTCGGCCCTGAGCACACCTACGAGCTCTCCTGGCGCGACATCATCCTGCTGGGCGGCGGCTTGTTCCTGCTGGCCAAGTCCACCACCGAGATCCACCACAACATCGACGTCGCGCATGAAGAAGAAGGCGCCAAGAAGACTTATCTCAGCCTCGGCGCGGCGGTGGTGCAGATCGCCATCCTCGATATCGTCTTCTCGCTGGACAGCGTGATCACCGCCGTCGGCATGACCAATCACCTGCCGGTGATGGTCGCGGCGGTGTGCGCCGCGATGGTGGTGATGATCCTGGCGGCGAACGCGGTCGGCGATTTCGTGGACAAGCATCCTTCGGTGAAGATGCTTTGCCTCGCCTTCCTGCTGCTGATCGGCGTGGCGCTGCTCGGCGAAGGCCTGCACTTCCACATCCCGAAGGGCTACCTCTACTTCGCCATCGCCTTCTCGGCCGGCGTCGAGGGCCTCAATCTCTGGGCCCGCGCGCGGCGGCAGGCGGCGAAAGACAACGCGGCGGCCTGACAAAGAAAAACCCCGCCCCCTCGACTTGAGGGAGCGGGGTTCGAATGTGCGCGCCGCGCTTACGCCGCCGCGCTGTTCTGATGGGCGCGGACTTCCTTCAGATAGTCCTCGCGCAGCTGGCGGGTGACCGGACCGACCTTGAACATGTAGTCGCCGACCTGGCCGACCGGCGTCACTTCCGCCGCGGTGCCGACCAGGAATACCTCGTCGGTCTTGGCGAGCTCGTCCGGCATGATCGCGCGCTCGACCAGCTTCAGCTGGCGGCGGCGGGCCAGATCCATGACGGTCTGCCGCGTGATGCCGTTCAAGAAGCAGTCCGGCGTCGGGGTGTGCACTTCGCCGTTCTGCACCAGGAAGACATTGGCGCCGGTCGCCTCGGCAAGCTGGCCGCGATAGTCCAGCATCATCGCATCCTGATAGCCCTCTGCTTCCGCCTCGTGCTTGGAGATGGTGCAGATCATGTAGAGGCCGGCGGCCTTGCTGGCGGTGGGCGCGGTGTTCGGCGCCGGACGCTGATAGCGAGCCCACTTCAAGCGGATGCCCTTCTCGAGCAGCTCGGGCGAGAAATAGGAGGGCCACTGCCACATGGCGATCGCGCAGTGGATCGTGTTCTGCTGCGCGGCGACGCCCATCATCTCGCTGCCACGCCAGGCCAGCGGCCGGACATAGCAATCGGTGAAGCCCATGCGGCGAATGAGCTCCGCCTTGGCATCGACCAGTTGCTGGGGCGAATAGGGAATCTTGAAGCCCAGGATCTCGGCCGATTTGTGCAGGCGCTCCGAGTGCTCCTTCGACTTGAAGACCTTGCCGCCATAGGCGCGCTCGCCTTCGAAGACGCAGGATGCATAGTGCAATCCGTGGGTCAGGACATGGACCTTCGCTTCGCGCCAAGGCACGAACTTGCCGTCGTACCAGATTTCGCCGTCGCGATCGTCATAGGGGACCAGGCTCATGGTAAGGATTCCTCCGGTCAGGCTTCTCGGGTTATAAACGCATCGTATCTGGGCCGAATTTAAAAGCTTCGGAAAAATAAGTCAACAGTGCTGACATAAAATGGCTGAAGTGAAATCTCCCGTAAATCTGCTGTTCCTCCGGGACGACGACCTGCGCCAAGGGATCGAACTGCTGTTCTTCGCCTACCGGGATTTCACCGCCAAGGCGGACGAGACGCTCCTACAATACGGCTTCGGCCGGGCACATCACCGGGTGATCTACTTCGTCGGGCGCAACCCTGGCATGACGGTTTCGGAACTGCTCGACATCCTGAAGATCACCAAGCAGAGCCTCTCGCGGGTGCTCGGCCAGCTGGTGCGCCAGGGCTTCATCGTCCAGCGCCCGGGCTCGACCGACCGCCGCCAGCGCCTGCTCAGCCTCACCGACCGCGGCGCGGAGCTTGAAAGGAAGTTGACCGAGGAGCAGCGCGCCCTCGTCGCCAAGGCCTATCGCAGCGCCGGCGCCGAGGCGGTGGAGGGCTTCCGCAAGGTGCTGCTCGGCCTGATCAACGAAACCGACCGCGAACGGTTCACGCCGCGAACCCAGCGGTGACGACCGGATGAGCGAACAGCCGCATATCCTCGTGGTCGATGACGATCGCCGGATTCGCGACCTGACCGCCCGTTACCTGAGCGAGCAGGGTTTCAACGTGGTGACCGCGAACGACGCCGCCGATGCCCGCGACAAGATGAAGAGCCTCGCCTTCGATCTCCTGGTGCTGGACATCATGATGCCGGGCGAGAACGGCCTCGAGCTCACCGTCAACCTGCGCACCGAAAGCGACGTGCCGATCCTGCTGCTGACCGCGCGCACCGAGACCGAGGACCGCATCGCCGGCCTCGAGACCGGCGCCGACGATTATCTGACCAAGCCATTCGAGCCGAAGGAGCTGGTGCTGCGCATCCAGTCGATCCTGAAGCGGGCCCGCCCGGTCCAACGCGCATCGGCGCAGCGCCGGGTCATCAAGTTCGGCGAATTCCTGTTCGAGCTCGATCGCCGCCGCCTGTTCCGCGGCGAGGAGCCGGTCTATCTGACCGAGGCGGAAACCGATCTGCTGACCGAGCTCGCGAGCCGCGCCGGCGAGGTGGTCAGCCGCGACGCGCTCTCCTCCTCCGCCTCCGACACCGATGAATCGACGCCGGACTCCTCGGGCAGCCGGCAGGTCGATGTCCAGGTCACCCGCCTGCGCCGCAAGATCGAGAGCGACCCGCGCTTTCCGCGCTACCTGCAGACCGTGCGCGGACGCGGCTATCTGCTGCAGCCAGACTGATGTTGCGTGAAGTCCGCGAGATCGTGGCGGCGATCGAGCGGCTGATGCCGCGCACGCTGCTCGGCCGGTCGATCATCATCATCGTGACGCCGGTCATGCTGCTGCAGGCGATCTCCGCCTGGGTGTTCTACACCAGCCATTGGGACACGGTGACGCGGCGGCTCGCACAAAGCGTCGCCGGCGACATCGCCTATGTGATCCGGCAGCTGCCGCATCCGATCGATCCTCGCCAGGCGCAGCAGGTCTTCGCGATCGCCAAGGACATGATGGATGTGAAGCTGGTCTTCAAGCCGGGCGACATCCTGCCGAACGATCCGACCATCACCCGGCAGAACCTGGTCGATCGGTCGCTGACCAAGGCGCTGGAAGACGCGCTGAAGCGCCCGTTCCTGATCGACAGCCGGTCGCAGCGCAACTACATCGAGATCCACGTCCAGCTGGCCGAAGGCGTGATGCAGGCACAGGTGCGCCGGCGCCGCCTGTTCAGCTCGACCACCTATCTCTTCTTCCTCTGGATGGTCGGCACCTCGTTGGCCCTGCTCGCCTTCGCCACCATCTTCATGCGCAACCAGGTGCGGCCGATCAAGCGGCTGGCCCAGGCCGCCGACGATTTCGGCCGCGGCCGCGACATCCGCGATTTCCGTCCATCGGGGGCCACCGAGGTCGAACTCGCCGGCCATGCCTTCAACCTGATGCGCGATCGCATCCGCCGCCAGATCTCGCAGCGCACCGAGATGCTGGCCGGGGTCAGCCATGATCTCAGGACGCCGCTGACCCGCATGAAGCTGCAGCTCGCCATGATGGGCGGCAATCCGGAGGCCGCCGACCTGAAGAAGGACGTCGACGAGATGGAGCGCATGATCGGTGGCTATCTCGCGTTTGCCAGGGGCGAAGGCACCGAGCGCGCGGTCGACGCCGACCTGGTCGCGCTGGTGAGCGACGCCGTGAACGACGCGCGCCGCGAGGGCGCCGCGATCGCGCTCACCGCGCCGACGCAGAAGATCGTGCTGCCGCTGCGGCGCGACGCGCTGCGCCGGGCCCTTGCCAATGTGATCGGCAATGCCCGCCGATATTCCAGCCGCATCGAAGTCTCGCTGCGCAGCCGTGGCCATGGCGTCGATGTCATCGTCGACGACAACGGCCCCGGCATTCCGGTCGGACAGCGCGAGGATGTGTTCCGCCCGTTCTTCCGCCTGGAGTCGTCGCGCAATCCGGAGACCGGCGGAACGGGCTTGGGGCTGGCCATCGCCCGCGACATCGTGCGGACCCATGGCGGCGAGATCACGCTGCATGACTCGCCGCTCGGTGGATTGCGCGCGGTGCTGCGGTTGCCGAGCTAGAGCAGGAACCCCTGCTGCAGCGCCTTGGTGAGGTCGTCGCCGAAGGCGCTGGTCTTGCGAATGAGCGCGACGCTCGGCGGTAGGACCTTCAGCTGGGGATCACCGGCGTCGAGGCTGGTGATGACCGCGAGCGGGATGTTGCGGGTGGTCGGGATCGCCGTCAAAGCGAGCGCCAGGTCGATGCCGGAAAGCTGCGGCATCACCGCCGAGACGATCATCATGTCGGGCTTGGCGCGGGTCGCGTAGGCGAGCGCCTTCAAGGTATCGGGAATCGCGGTCGCGCGATAGCCGCAGGCGCGGAGCTCGCGCTCGACGAAGGTCTGTTGGGTGCCCGGGGCCATGACCAGCACGACCTCGATATCCCGCACCTCCGGCGCCTCGTCGATCTCGATGCCGCGGCGGACGGGCAAGCCACGCACCATCTGGCGGATATCACCCTCGTCGGCCTGCTTGCCGTTCAGCAGGTCCTGGATGGCGTCGAGATACTGGCCGAGGTCGTCGATCGCCCGGTCATCCAGCGCGGTGATGGCGGTCAGGTAGTTCTGGGCCTGGTCGGCCACCGTCTCGAGCATGCTGAGACCGAAATTGCGCGCCTGGCCGGCGACGTCGAAGACAAATCGCCGCAGCTCCGGCAACCCGTCGCCCTTGGGGATTTGTCGCGTAAGATCGGCGCAACGTTCCTGGGATTCGCCGACGAACTCCGCCAGCAACCCCGCCACCATGTCCGCCGTGGCGCCCGCATAGGCGCCCGTCCCAACCCCACGCATATCCATTCCTATTTCCGATTTCGGAAGAAGAAGCGGATAGTTTGGCCGCGGTTCGTTAAAAAAGCTTATAGGCGGATCAGAAGAGCCGCCCGCCATTCGGCACCGGATGGTCCAGCCCGACGATCACGACGCCACCCTCGGCATCGGGAAAGCCCAGCACCAGCACCTCCGACAGAAACTTGCCGATTTGCTTCGGCGGGAAATTGACCACCGCCGCGACCTGTTTCCCGACCAGTCCTTCGAGCGTGTAGTGCTTGGTGATCTGCGCCGAGCTGCGCTTGACCCCGATGCCGGGCCCGAAATCGACCGAGAGCTTGAAGGCCGGCTTGCGCGCCTCGGGATAGGGCTCCGCGGCCACGATGGTGCCGACCCGGATATCGACTTTCAGGAAATCGTCGTAGGTGATCGGCGCTGTCGCGCCGGCTTCCGCAGCCATGGCTCCGCTCGCTTCAAAATTGGCTCGCGGCGAAGCTAGCCGAGAACGACGCGCCGGAAAAGACAAGGCCGCCCACCGGTTTCCCGGAGGGCGGCCCTCGATCTCTCTCGGCTCGAAAGTCGAGCCGGTCCGAACCCGATTGCCGGGCCGGATTACTTCTTCGCGGTCTTGGCGAAGGCGGTCTTCACTTCGTCGAAGCTGTCGGCGACGCGCTTGGAAACGACGTTGATCGCCTGGGTGTTCGACTTCGTCAGGGTGTCGTTCATCTCGCGCATGGTCGAGAGGGCCTGCTCGAAAGCCGACTTGGCGACCTCGGCCTGCTTCACCATCTTCTCTTCGACGCTCGCCGGAGCCGAAAGCTCCTTCGCGAGGCTGGAGAACTGCTCGACCGCCTCGCGGGCGAGTTCGGCCTGGCGCTGCGCAACGGCCTTCACGCCTTCGAACGCCAGCTGGTTGGCGCTGGTGAAGGCTTCGAAGTTCTTGCGCTGGGACGCGAACAGCGACTCCAGATCGACGGTCGGGGTCTTGCCGTTGGTGAACGACTTCGAAAAGTCGCCGACCCAGCGGCTGAACTCATTCTGGAACTGACCGAAATCCGGAACCTTGAAATAGTCCGGCTTGAAGAACTCGTTGGTCTGCTCAGCGGCGGTGTTGATCTTGGCCATGGGGGCTCTCCTCCTGAGGGATTTAGCTTTGCTGTGCCTTCATTGTGCAGTGCACAATTACAAGGAAGATGGTGCAATGCAGCAGAAAAATCAAGCCCATTGTTGCGGCGCAACAGTCCGGTAATATTACCATTATTTATCTGACACTTAGATGAATATCCCGGGTCACCCGCTCGGAGCGGGGATCCCCGAATCTAGGCCCGGCGGGTCACTAACCGGAAGAAGACCACGGTCAGAACCAGGACCATCAATAGTAATACAAATGAGACGGCGGCCCCCTCGTTGATGCTGAGCCCGAGGAACGCGCGGCGGTAGGCGAAGTAGCTCAAGAGGTCGGTGGCGATGCCCGGCCCGCCGCGGGTCAGCACATAGACCAGATCGTAGGTCCGGGTTTCGTTGATCAGCTGGATGATGATGGCAATCGCCGCAACCGGCCGCAGCATCGGCAGGGTGAGATACCAGAACTGCTGCAGGTCGCCGGCGCCGTCGACCTCGGCCGCCTCGTAAGGCTCTTTCGGCAGCGAAGCCAGTCCCGCCGCGAGGATCAGGATGACGAAGGAGACCTGCTGCCAGATATCGACGAAGACCACGGTCCAGAAGGCGATCTCCGGGTCGCCCAGCCAATCGACCCCGCCGATGCCGGAGAGTTCCAGCAGCCGGTTGACGATCCCGAGATTGGGCTGCAGCAGCATATGCCAGATCAGGCCGACACTGACCGGCGACATCGCCATGGGCACGGTCAGGATCGCGAAATAGACCGCCTTCAACCGGACCACCCGGTTGAGCACCAGGGCGATGACCAGCCCGAGGGTGAACTCGCCCATCACCGTGACGGCGGAGTATTCGATCGTGACCCAGACCGAATGCCAGAAATACTCGTCCGCCATGACCGCGCGGAAGTTCTCCAGCCCGATGAAAGGCTGGAGCTTCGGTTTCAGCAGGGTGAAGGACGACAGGCTGAGCAGCAGCGCATAGACCAGCGGAAAGCCCATGACGATGGCGATCATGGACAGACCGGGCGCCGCGAACTTCCACCCGGTCGCCCGCCAGCGGTCGCGCGGGTGGCGCTTCGGCTTCGGCGTCTCGATGACGGCGGCGTTTGTCATTCGAGCGGGTTTACCCGGCCGCCTTCATATCCACCGCGACCAAGGCGCGGACCCCGGCACCAAGTGCCGGGGTGACGATCGAACCTGTCATGACGGAAGAGCATCCTCCGCCCTACTGCGCCTTCTTCATCAGCTCATCCAGCCCGCTGGCGGCCGCCTTGATCGCGGTCGCCGGCTTCACGTCGCCCGAGCCGGCGAGCGAAAGCTGCCGCCCCAGCACGTCCTCATACTGGGCCGAATAGGTGAAGATCGGGAACGACATGCCGCTCGCCACCACTTCCAGTGCCTGCTTGTAATAGGGATACTTCGCCAGCACGCCTGCATCCTCGAAGACGTCGGAACGGGTCGGCGCGTGGCCCTGCATCGCACGCTTGATCGAGATTTCCTTGCTCTGGACCCAGGCGATGAACTTCCAGGAAGCGTCCTGCAGCTCGGCGCTCTGGTTCTTCGCGATGCCCCAGCCCCAGCCGCCGCTCTCGCCATGGCCGCCGGGCATGACCGTGAGGGCGACCTTGCCGGCGGCGTTCGGGCAGGATTCCTTGTTGTCGATCTGCGGCAGCATCCACCAATAGGTCACCATGCTGAACGCCTTGCCGTCGCACATCAGGCGGAAGGTGTCGTCGAGCGTCGCCGACAGTGCGCCCTTCTGCGCGCCGTGCTGGATGTTGTCGACATAGAGCTCCAGCGCCTTCACCGCTTCCGGACTGTCCAGCGCCACATGGCCGTCGGCCGAAAGATACTGGCCGCCATTGGCGAACAGATAGTTGGAGAACTCCATGCTGTTGGGATCGCCGCGCTGCGACTGCATGGCGGCGCCCTCGACCCCGGCATTCTTCTTCATGAACTTGGAGATCGCGACATAGTCGGCGAGCGTCGCCGGCAGCGCCAGATCCTTGCCGGTCTCCTTCTTATAGGCTTCCTTCAGCTTGGCATCCGCGAGGAGATCGGTGCGGTAGATGAGACCCATGGAGTAGTTGTACATGGGAATGAGATAGAGCGTGTCCTTGTGCCTGCCGACCAGGTCCATCATCGAAGGGATGAAGGGCTTCAGGTCGAAATTGGTCTTGTCCACGAAGGGCTGCAATTCGGCGAGCCAGCCCGCCTCCGGGAACTCGCCGGCCCAGAGGAAGTCCACCTCCAGCACGTTGTAGGCGCTCTTGTTGCTGATCAGCTGGGTCACCAGCTTCTGATGCATGTCCGGATAGGCCAGCTTCTGGAACTCGACGGTGATGCCGGTCGCCTTGGTGAACTCCGGCAGCAGCGCCTCGATGATATGCGTCTCCGGCACATCCTCCATCAGCGCGGTGAGCTTGAGATCCTCCGCATGGGCGGCCTGGGCACCCAAGAGCAGCGCCACCGCGGACGCACTTGCCAGCATGGTCGAAAGCATTTGCCTGGTCATTTCTTCTCTCCCTGTTCTACTTGATGGCCCCGAAGGTGAGGCCGCGCACCAGATAACGTTGGATAAACCGCGATGCGATCAACAGCGGCACGACGCCGAGCACGACGCCCGCGGAGACTTCGGCGATCTGCACGCCGTTCTGCGACTGCAGGCTGGCGAGCTGCACGGGAATCGTCGCCGTGTCCGGGCCGGTCAGCACCAGCGCGAACAGAAACTCGTTCCAGGCGAGGATGAAGCCGAGCACCGACGCCGCGGCGAGGCCCGGCAGCGAGACCGGCAGCACGATCCGCCAGAACGCCCGCCAGACCGTCGCGCCGTCGACCATGGCGGCCCATTCCAGCTCCACCGGCACGCCTTCGAAGAACCCCATCAGGATCCAGGTCAGGAACGGCAGGTTCAATGCGGCATAAGCGAGCACCAGCCCGCTGACCGAGTTGGTCAGGTCGAACATGCGGAACAAGGTGAAGACCGGCAGCACGATCGCGACGGGGGGCAGCATCTGCGTCGCCAGGATCACGAAGCGGCTGGCATTGCCGCCGGTGCGGTAGCGCGCGAAGGCATAGCCCGCCATGGCGGCGAGCGGCAGCGCCAGCAGGGTCGAGATCGTCGCCGCGGCAAGGCTGTCCGCATAGGCCAGCCAGAACTTG
This sequence comes from Dongia sedimenti, assembly GCA_030715195.1. Taxonomy (GTDB): domain Bacteria; phylum Pseudomonadota; class Alphaproteobacteria; order Dongiales; family Dongiaceae; genus Dongia; species Dongia sedimenti. The sequence goes on along the minus strand of JAUYVI010000006.1, from coordinate 430,270 downwards.
TCCTTCACCAGCAGCTTCACGTAGTTGTCGAGCGTGAAGGCCGGCATCAGGTCGATGCTGTAGGACTGCGCCTCCGGCACGAAGCTGGTGCGCAGCACCCAAAGCGGCGGCAGCGCGATGTAGAGCGAGAACAACGCCAACACCGCATGGGTGACGATGCTGCCGCGCCGCTCTCTGGTGCGTGTCGCCATTTCCCGCCTCAATCCATCGTCACGCCGCCGCTGGCATTGATCGCCTCGCCGGTCAGAAACCGCGAGAGATCGCTTGCCAGGAACAGCACGATATCGGCGACGTCCTCCGCCTCCTGCAATCGGCCGAGCGGCGTCAGCAAAACGTATTCCTTGCGCACGGCGTCCGGATCCATGCCGCGGAGCTTGGCCTCCCAGACCACCTCGCGCTCCTGCATGCTGGTCTTGACGAAGCCCGGGCAGACGCAGTTCACGCGGATGCCATGCGGACCCATCTCGCGCGCCAGCGCCTGGGTGAAGCCGACCACGGCAAACTTGCTGGCGGAATAATGGGCGAGCAGCGGGGCGCCGAGCTTGCCGGCCAGCGAGGCGGTGTTGACGATGACACCCTTGTGGCCGGCCGCCAGCCAGCGCCGCACCGCGGCCTGATTGGTCAGGAACACGCCCTTGGCGTTGACGTCCATGTTGGAATCCCACTCCGCCTCGGTCAAGTCCACCGTGGCATTCATGGTCGAGATGCCGGCATTGGCGCAGACCATGTCGATGCGCCCGAACGCCGCTTCCGCCTGCTCGAACACCTTGGCCGTCGCCGCGGCATCGGTCACGTCGAGTTCGGCCGAGATCGCGTCCTTGCCGATTTCCTTGGCGAGCGCCGCGGCAGCCGCGCCGTTCTTGTCGGTGACCGCAACCCACGCCCCGGCCCCGGCGAGCGCTTTCACGATCGCCTGACCGATGCCCGAGGCAGCGCCGGTCACCAGCGCCGACTTGCCATCGAGGAGCTTCACGTGGTTCATGCTGCGGTTCCTGTCTTCATCGTTTCGGTCGCCGCCGGATCGAGCCGGGGATAGAGCGTCTTCAGCCGCTCATAGATTTCGCGGAAGTTCCGGTACGCATTGTCGTATACGGCTTTTCGCGCAGCGTCGGGCCGGAACACCCTGCCCGCCGCAACATAGCGGCTGACACCGGCCAGTTCTGTGAAAGCGCCGATGCCGTGGCCGGCGACATAGGCCGCGCCTAGACAGGAGCCCGGATGCTTGTCGATCCTCGTCACCGGCACGCCCAAGGTATCTGCGGCGATCTGCAGCCAGAGATCGCTGGCCGCGCCGCCGTCGCAAGCGAAGACGCGGTTCACGCCGAGCCCCATCTCGTGGAACACGTCGACATGATTCCGGAAGCCGAAGATCACGCCCTCGAGCGCCGCGCGCCAGACATGCGGCAGCTTGTGATGCAGGCCGAGGCCGACGATGGTGCCGCGCGCATGCGGATCGTGCAGCGGTGTTTTTTCGCCGAGGAAATAGGGCAGCAGCACCACGCCTTCGGATCCCGCCGGCACCTCGGCCGCCAATCGATCCAGGTGCGCATGAATCGACAGCCCGGCGGCCTTGGCTTTCGCCACTTCGCCGCCGGCGAGCTCGCGCACGATCCAGTTCAACAGGCTGCCGCTCGCCGCCGTGCAGCCGTTGCTGAAATAATGGTCGGGCAGGATGTGATAGTCGATGAACAGCCGGGGATCGGTGGCCGGTTTCGCGGTCGAGAGCAGGATGTCGCCGGCCCCGCCGAATTTCAGCACCAGGTCGCCGTCCCGCGCGGCACCCGCGACATAGGCCGAGACCACGTGATCGGCGCAACCCGCGATGACCGGCGTGCCAGCCTTCAGCCCGGTGGCCTTGGCGGCCGCTTCGGTGACGCTGCCGATGATCTCTTGAGAACGATGGATCGGCGGCAGCGCCGTCGCCGAGATTCCCGCCTCGGCGACCAGTTCGGGCGCGAACTTGCGGCTGGCGAAATCCATTAGCCCGGATTCCAGCGCCCAATTGTGCTCGATCGAGCGCATACCGGTCAGGCGATAGGCAATGTAATCGTAGGATCCGAACACCGTGGCGATCTTCGCGAAGACGTCGGGCTCATGGCGTTCAACCCAGCGCAGCTTGGGCGCCACGACCTGCTGGTTGATGCTGCCGCCGGTGAGGGCGAAGAAGCGCTTGGCGTCGAAGCGCGCCTGCATCGCCTCGATCTCGCGCGTGGCGCGCGCATCGTTCTGCTGCATGCTCGGCCGCAGCACGGCACCCTCCTGGTCGAGGAGGATGACGGCCGGGACCATGCCGGTGACGCCGACCGCCGCGATCCGGTCCGCGGAAATCCCCGCCGCCTTGATCAGGTCGGCGACCAGCGCGCAGCAATTCGACCACCAGAGTGCCGGATCCTCCTCGGCCCAGTTGGCATGGCGCGAGACGAGCTCGCTCGGCCGCTCGGCCTGCGCCAGCGTCGCGCCCGCCGCATCGATCAGGATGGCGGCGGTCGAAGTCGTGCCGATGTCGAGGCCGAGGAAGATCACCGGAGCGTCCGCACCTTGTCCATGAAGCGCTTCACGCGGTCGCCGTCGACCGCTTTCCAGGTATCGCCGTCCACCTTGAAATGGGTGCCGATGATCACGCCGTCGCCGATCGCGAGGATGTCCTGCACATTGTCGATGTTCACGCCGGTATTGGCGAAGACCGGCGTGTTCGGCAGCACGTCCTTCACGGATTTCAAGTCGCTGGTCTCGGTCGCCTCGCCGGTCATCACGCCGGAAACCAGGACGATATCCGCCAGCGAGGCGAAGACCGCGCTCTTGGCCCGTTGCGCAAGCGTGCGCGTGCCCATCGGCGAGGCGAACTCGGCGTTGATGTTGTACATGAGCTTGATGTCGTCGCGGCCGAGATTGTGCCTGAGGCGCACCGCACCGGCGCAATCCGGCGCCCAGATGCCCATGTCGGAATCATAGACCCCGGTCATGATCTCGCGGCCGAACCTGGCGCCGGTGGCCACCGCCACCGCGACGGTCGCCACGGGATCCCAGAGATAGTTGACGCCGAACGGCACCTTGATCTCGGACTTCAGTGCCATCACCGCGGCCGAGTAGGCGCTCAAGGATTCCGGCGTCGCCTTCAGGATGTAGGGCCGGTCGCCCTCGTTGCCGAACATGACCGCATCGACGCCGCCCTTCTGCAGGGCGGCGATATCCTTGGACGCGGATTCGACGATCCAGTTCATGCCGCGCTTCGCGTCATACAGCGGCGAACCGGGCAGCGGCGGGAAATGCACCATGGCGATGATGGGCTTCACGCTGCCGAAGGTCTCTTTGATCATGTTCAACTCCTGACGCTTCACATATCCCGCGGCACGGCCATGGTCGTGCGCGGATCGAACAAATGCATCTCTGCGAGATCCAGATAGAGGCGCTGCATGCTGCCGATCGGCGCGCGGTAGTGGCGGCCGAGCCGGGCGGCGAACTCGACCCCTTCGAGGCCCGGGATGCCGGCGATCAGCACGACTTCCGCGCCCAGCGTCTCCACCGCGACTACCTCGACGTCGATCGCCTGCCAGCCGGGGTCGCTCGGCTCGGCATGCACATCCTCCGGCCGGATGCCGAAGATCGCGGCCTGGGCGTTGTAGGTGCGATAGGCCGGCGTATAGGGCGTCGGCACCCGCAGCCGCACCGATCCCGCCTCGATGAACAGCGCGCCATCCTCGCGCTTGGTGCCGTCGGCGGTCGCGACCTGGCAGGGAATGAGATTCATCGGCGGGCTCGCCAGGAAGCCGGCGACGAAGGTATTGGCCGGATGTCGATAGACGTCGAGCGGCGCGCCGATCTGCTCGACCCGGCCCTTGCGCAGGATGCAGATCCGCTCGCCCATGGTCATGGCTTCGACCTGGTCGTGGGTTACATGCACCACGGTCCGGCCGAGGCTGCGGTGGAGCTTCACCAGTTCGAGCCGCATGTCGTTGCGAAGCTGCGCGTCGAGATTGGATAAGGGCTCGTCCAGCAGGAAGGCGACCGGGTCGCGCACCAAAGCGCGGCCGAGCGCCACCCGCTGGCGCTGTCCGCCGGACAAGGCGGCCGGCCTCCGGTCGAGCAGTTCGTCGATTCCCAGCATCTGCGCGACGCGGCGCACCCGCTGCTCGATCTCCGCGCGCGGCATGTCATGCATCTTCAGGCCGAAGGCGAGATTCTGCCCGACCGACATGTGCGGATAGAGCGCGTAGGACTGGAACACGACGGCGACGTTGCGATCCTTGGGCGCCATGTCGTTGACCATGGCGTCGCCGATGAAGACCTCGCCGCTGCTGACGCTCTCCAGCCCGGCGATCATCCGCAGCACGGTCGATTTCCCGCAGCCCGAAGGGCCGAGCAGGATCATGAACTCGCCGTCATTGACCTGCAGCGACACGTCCGCGACCGCGGTCACTTTGCCGTAGGTCTTGGATACGTCCTGAAGCGCGATCGACGCCAATGCCCTGTCCCCGCCCTGCCGAGCTGAATTTTGGTTCTTGGCGCCGATCTTCGCATTGCGCTGAATCATGTGCAATAGTGAACAAATTCGCACATTGCGTGAACCATTTTGTGTTATAAGGTCCGGATGCTGGACGATCGGAGTTTGGCCCCCGAAAGCCGTCTTCCGGCCGGCGCTAGGCAAGCGCGGCTGATGGAGATGCTGACCCGCAACGGATTCCTCTCGGTTGCCGAGGCGGCCGAGCGCATGGGCGTCTCCAGCATGACGATCCGCCGCGACCTCGAAATCCTGGAAGCGCGCGGCGTGCTGACCCGAACCCATGGTGGCGCGATTGCGATCCAGGGCCGCCGGCTCGAAGTCTTCGACGCGGTCGAGCCGGTCTTCGACCAGCGCCGCCGCCGCCAGGCGGGCGCGAAGTCGAAGATCGCCGTCGCGGCCGCCGGCCTGATCGGCCCGAACGAAACCGTCGCGCTCGATGTCGGCACCTCGGTGCTCGCTCTGGCCAAGGAGCTGGTCGGCCGCCCCGATCTCAAATTCCTCACCAATAACCTTCCGGCGGCGATGACCTTGAGCGGCGGCCCGAGCCCGGTCTATCTGCTCGGCGGCCAGTTGCGCGGGCCGGAAATGTCGGTGATCGGCACCGCCGCCACCGAGCAGGCGCGCAACTACTATGTGGACCGCGCCTTCATCGGCGTCTCCGGCGTGATCGAAGGCGGCTTCTACGATTATTCGCTGGAGGACAGCGACGTGAAACGCGCCTTCATCGAGCGCGCGCGGCAGGTGGTGGCGCTCTGCGATTCATCGAAATTCGATCACCGCGCCATGGCGCGCATCTGCGAGCTCAGCCAGGTCCATGTCGTGGTGACCGAGATCGCCCCGCCGACGCACCTCGCCGATGCGTTGCGGACCGCGGGCGTGCAGCTGGTGGTCGCCTAGGCCGCTTCCGGCCTCCGGCGCTGCAGCATCTCCGAGAGACGCTCTGCCTGGCCGAGGCGCTTGTCGATCTCGGCCATGGTCTTGGCGAGATCCTCGCTTTCGTCATTGGCAAAGACCCGCAAGCCCGCGACATAGATCGCGAGCAGACCCTTCAGGCGCAGCGCACCCTTCAAGCCGCTGGCGCTGATTCCCGCCGCTTCCAAGGTGAGGGCCAAGGATCGCCGCAACTGGCAGAGCAGTGCCGCGAAGGCATTCGGCGTCACCGGCAACTGCCGCATCAGCCGGCGATAGGCGCTGCGATCGCTCTTGAGCACATCGAAGCGCCGCATGACGATGTCGAACAGCCGGTCCTTGGCCGATCCTTCCAGCGGATCGTCCGCGAGGCTGTTCAGGATCCGCTCGTCGATCGCCCGGGTCAGCCCGAGCAGCACCGCGGTCTTGCTGGGATAGATCCGATGCGCCTCGGCGATCGGAACGCCGGCCTGCTCCGCGATCTCGGCGAAGGAGAGATCGATCCAGCCTTGCGTCTCGACGAGATCCAGCAGCGCCCGCCGCAACGAAGCCGCGGCATCGCCGCCCGTTGCGCGCGCGCGCTTCGGTGCCGCCTTCGGCGCCGTCTTGCGTGCTGTCTTCTTCGCTCCAGCCCGTCTAGCCATGTCCGAGCCTCCCAAGCGGCTGTCTCACGATTCGAGACTTCACCGGAAACTATGGCCCCGCGCCTGCGCTGCATCAAGGCCGAGAGGGGCGTATCAGGCCTTCAAGGCAAGAATTTGACCTTCGGTAACGCGCAGCAGGTCTTGCGGTGTCAGCCTGAAGACGGAATTGGGCGAACCCGCGGCCGCCCAGATCTCCGGCAAGACCATCAGGTCTTCGTCGATGAAGGTCTTCAGCTTGATCCCGTGTCCGACCGGCGACACGCCGCCGATCGCGAACCCGGTTTCGGCCCGCACGAACTCGGCATCGGCCTTGCCGATCGTCTCGCCCAATGCCGCCGCAAGCTTCTTCTCGTCGACCCGGTTGGCACCGCTCGCCATCACCAGGATGGCGCGGCCCGAAGGCTTGGCCCGGAACACCAGCGACTTCGCGATCTGCGCGACCGAGCAACCGATCGCCGCGGCCGCGTCGGCCGAGGTCCGGGTCGAGGCGGAAAATTCCTTGATCTCAGTCAGCAAGCCCAACTCCGCCAAGGCAGAACGCACCCGATCGACACTGTCCTTCGACATAACGGGAGGCTACTGCGCGAGTTCCCGGGAGCGCCGGGTCGCCGCCGCGATGGCCTTGGTCATCAACGGCTGCAGCCCGTCCGGGGCCATCAGCACGTTCAAGGCCTCCAGGGTTGTGCCCTTGGGGCTGGTCACATTCACCCGAAGCTGCGCGGCGCTCTCCTCCGAGAGCCGCGCCAGCTCGCCGCTGCCGGAGACGGTCTCGCGCGCGAGGCGCATCGCCATCTCGGCCGGCAGGCCCGCCGCGCGCCCCGCCTCGGCCAGGCATTCGATCAGCAGGAAGGTGTAGGCCGGCCCGCCGCCGGAGAGCGCCGTCACCGCGTTCAGCAGGTCCTCGTCATCGACCCACTCCACCGTGCCCACGGCCTTCAGCAACTCGCCGCAGAGCGCGATCCGCTCCGGACGCACCTTGGGATCGCGATAGATGACGCTGACTCCGCGCCCCACCGCCGCCGGCGTGTTCGGCATGGAGCGCACGATCTCGGCCGCGGCGCCGAGCCGGTCCTTGAAATAGGCCAGCGTCTTCCCGGCCGCGATCGAGAGGAAGGTGGCATCCGGCCCGACATACTTCCGGTAGTCCGGCAGGGCGTCGTCCATGAATTGCGGCTTCACCGCCAGCAGCAGCAGCGCCGGTTTCAATCCCGCCGGCAGCTCGGCGGCCTTGGTGATGACGGTGACGCCCTGGGCTTCGACATCGTCCAGCCCGAGCGGGTTGATGTCGATCGCGGTCACCTGCCGTGGATCGACCCCACGCGCCAGCCAGCCGCGCAGCAAGGCGCCGCCCATCTTGCCGCAACCGACCAGGACCAGCGGTCCCGGCAGGCGCAGCGTCTGCCGCTCAGCATCACTCATGGAGAAAAGCTATCAGGCTTCGCCGACAGTCTCCAGCATCGCCGCCTGCATCGCCTCTTCGGGCTTCTTGCCGCCCCAGATCACGAACTGGAAGGCCGGATAGTAGCGTTCGCATTCGCACAGCGCCGCTTCCATCAGGTCCTCGAGCTGCTCGACGGTGACGCCCGAGGTGCCGCGCAACAGGATCGTGTGGCGGAACATCGGCGCGCTCTCTTCCGAGCAGAGATCGAAATGGCCGAGCCAGAGCCGCTCGTTGATCATCGAGAGCAACTCGGCGGCCTCGCGTTTCTTGTTGGCCGGAACTTTGAGGTCGAACAGGCTGGAGAAGTACATGGCGCCAAGGTCGGCTTGCCAGACGAAGAACATCCGGTATTCGCACCACTGACCGGCGATCTCGACGATCATCTCCTCGTCGTTGGAACGGTCGTAACGCCATTCATTGGCGCTGACGAGCTCTTCCATGACGTCGAGGGGATTGGATGTCGGGATCGGGGTCGACTCGGTTCGGAGCGTAGCAGTCATTGAGCGCCCTCCATGCGTCGGCCACCAAGGAATCGGCGCGAGTGGGGCGCTCGACCCCAGGATTTGATGGTAATTATGTGACTTCCCACCACATTTAGAGTCGCAAATTTAAGACTCCCACGCAAGAGTCCTTTTAAGACAATTTAACAAGAGCGAGGTTTGGCGCGGTTTTCAGCACATCTTTTTATGCAGCGCCCTCGCGTCGACTCGCTTCGGTCAGGCGGCGGCGGCGCGTCGACTCCTACTGCAGCATCGAGCGGATGAAGCGCGAGAACAGCTCCTGCTGGCTGGAGATGCCGAGCTTGGCGTAGATGCTCTTGCGGTGGTTCTTCACCGTGCCCTCGGCGATGTCGAGGTTCCGCGCGATGGAATGCGCCGAGTGGCCGCGCAGAATTAGCTGAACCACGACCTGCTCCCGCGGCGACAGCACCTCCTGGCCGAAGCGCTCGAACGCGAGTTCCATCAGCTCCCCCCGCGTCGACCAGGCTGGCGCCCTGCCCGCCTCGGGCTCATAGCGGAGATGCCGCCAGTGCCGGGTCATCGCCGCCCGCACCACCGGCTCGACCATTCGCAGCACCGCGAACTCGGCGTCGCTGAACGGCCGGTTGCCGTTGCTGCGCATCAGGGAGTAGGTCGCCATGAATCCGTCGGGCAGCGCGGCCATGAAGCCGATCTCCTCGGCCAGCGATCCGGATTCCATCGAGATGCAGGGATGCACCTCCCAGGAATTGAAGTACTCGCCCGCGAAGAAATGATCCGGCGCGAGGTCGCGCATCCGGTACAGGCCGGGCGGCACCCGTCGCGCGCAGGCGGTGAAGAAAGGATCGAGCAGATAGGCGCCCTTCAGATAGTAGTCGAGCGCGGCACCCGGCGGGCGCCCGCGGAACCCGTCATGGAGATAGAGCGGCTCGGCCTCGTCCGGATAGGCGAAGATCACCGAGATGTCGTATGGCACTAGCACTTCGAGGCTGCGGTCGAGAATCTGCGGCAGCATCGGATCGTCGATATGGTCGATGATTTCCGCGGCATGGCTGTGCCAAGCGGCAACGCGCGCCGAAAGGTCGGAAAGCTCGGCGGTATCGACGATCCCGGCAACGGCCGCCGTCATTGCGTCTCCCTGTTCCCGCGCCCGGGTAGCCCCTTTGGGATATTGCCAGTCCATGACACCCGCCGCAACGTCGCTGCAGAGGCGGAATCCATGCAGATCCGCCCACAGGCATGGGGGCACTTCATGACGACACAATCGACCGGCGGCGGCTACTCCGACACCGACAAGAAGGAGGACGTGAAGGTCCTCCACAGCATGGGCTATGCGCAGGAACTGGAGCGGCGCATGAGCCGGTTCTCCAATTTCGCTATCAGCTTCTCGATCATCTGCATTCTATCGGGCGGCATCAATTCCTTGGGCCAGGGCCTCTCCGGCGTCGGCGGCGCCTCGATCGGCATCGGCTGGCCCTTGGGGGTCTTTATTTCGGGCGTCTTCGCGATTGCCCTCGCCCAGATCTCCTCGGCCTACCCGACCGCCGGCGGCCTCTATCACTGGGGTTCGATCCTCGGCAACAAGGGCTCCGGCTGGCTCACCGCCTGGCTGAACCTGCTCGGCCTCGTGACCGTGCTCGGCGCGATCAACGTCGGCACTTGGACGTTCTTCTACGGTGCCTTCGGCCCGCTGCTCGGACTGCAGATGACCTATGGCGAGCAGTTGACCTTCATGATCGTGATCACCGCCAGTCAGGCGCTGATCAACCATCTCGGCATCCGACTGACCAGCATCCTCACCGATTTCAGCGGCTACCTGATCTTCTTCGGCTCGATCGCCCTCGCGGTCGCGCTGTTCGCCTTCGCGCCGGGCTACGATTTCAGCCGGCTCTGGACCTTCAGCAATTACAGCGGCGACGCCGGCGGCGGCGTCTGGCCGCAGACCGACAGCATTCCGTTCCTCTTCCTGCTCGGGCTGCTGCTGCCGATCTACACCATCACCGGCTACGACGCCTCGGCGCACACCTCGGAAGAGACGCTGAAGGCCGCCCATAACGTGCCGCGGGCCATGGTCGGCTCGGTCTGGTGGTCGGGCGTGTTCGGCTGGCTGTTCCTGATCGCGGTGGTGGTCGCCATCCCGAACATGGACCAGGCGGCGGGCCAGGGCTGGAACGTGTTCTTCTGGACCATGGACCAGACTTTGCCCGGCGCGCTCAAGCTGGCGCTCTACGTCGTCATCCTGGTCGCGCAGTACCTCTGCGGCCTCGCCACCGTCACTTCGGTCTCGCGCATGATCTTCGCCTTCGCCCGCGACGGCGGCCTGCCGGGCTCGGGCGCCCTGAAGACGGTCAGCCCGAAATACCGCACACCGGTGACGGCGATCTGGACCGGCGCCACGCTCGCCGTGGTGTTCACCGCCTACACCTCGCTCTACACGACGATCGTCTCGGTGACGGTGATCTTCCTGTTCCTCTCCTTCACCGTGCCGATCACCCTCGGCCTCTTCGCCTTCCGCAAGACCTGGACGCAGATGGGCCCCTGGGACATCGGCAACTGGTATCGCGTGTTCGCGGTGCTCTCGATCGTCGCCATGGTGCTGATCTTCATCGCCGGCATCCAGCCGCCGAACGACAAGGCGCTCTGGATCACCCTCGGCTTCCTGCTGCTGACCGCCATCGTGTGGTTCGGCTTCGAGCGCAAGCGCTTCCAGGGCCCGCCGATCGGCGAGGAGATCGCCAAGCGACAGGCGGCGATCCGCGCCGCCGAAACCGCGGTCGGCGAAACCACCGCCGTCTGATCATCTGCAGCGGCACCCGCCGGCCGGCCCCCTTCGCCGGCCGGCGGATTTCTTCCTCTCAATTCCGGAGTACGAACGATGGGCGGCAAACGGCTGGCCGGACGAAGCACCTTGATCTCGGGCGGCGCCAGCGGGTGCGGCGCGGCGGCGGCTCGGCTGTTTGCCGCCGAGGGCGCCCGGGTGACGATCGTCGATCGCCAGGCCGATCTCGGACGGCGCCTTGCCGACGAGATTTGCGCCGGCGGCGGCGCGGCGATCTTCGCCGAGGCCGATGTCAGCCAGGCCGCGCCGGTCAAGGCGGCGGTCGCGGCGGCCACCGCGGCGTTCGGCGCACCGACCGCGCTCTTCAACCATGCCGGCTCGATCGTGGTGAAGCCGTTCCTCGAGACCACCGAGGCCGATTACGACTGGCTGATGAATGTCAACGTGCGCTCGATGTTCCTGATGACCCAGGCGGCGCTGCCCGGGATGCTGGCGGCGGGCGGCGGCGCCATCGTCTGCACCTCCTCGATCTCCGCCGTCGCAGCGACGCCGATGGAGGTGCTCTATGACACGACCAAGGGCGCCGTGCACATGTTCGCCCGGGCGATTGCCGTCGAGTATCGCGACCAGGGCATCCGCTGCAACGCAGTCTGCCCCGGTTTCATCCGCACGCCCCACGGCCTCCGCGAGGTCGACGCGCTGACCAAATACGGCGTCGATGCCTCGGAGGCCGCGATGAAGGCGCAGCAGGGCCGCATGTGCGAGCCGGAAGAGGTCGCCAGCGCGGCGCTGTTCCTGCTCAGCGACGAAGCCAGCTTCGTCAACGGGGCGCAGCTCTTCGTCGATAACGGCTTCACCGCGATCTAGTCTGCGTCAGGCGACGCGGCGGCGCGGCAGCATGAACACGCGGCGCGCCTCGGCCGAAGCCAGCTCCTCCGGCGCGTAAAACGCCGCCAGGCTGTCGCGCGCGAAGAGATCCGGGTTGGCGGCGGCAAACGCATCCCAGCCGCGATCGCCGCCCAGCGCGATCCGTTCGTTGATCAGCGCCAGGAAGGCGACGGTGATGGTCTCGTGATAGAGACCGGCCTTGCCATGCGCTTCCGCGAAGGCCCGCAGGGTCTTGCCGAATGCCTCGATCGCCAAGCCGAGCCCATTCCGCGAGACCATGAGATAGCCGGCCCGCACATGCGCCCGGTGATCGAACGCCGCGAGCGGCAGCGCCGCGCTGCGGAACGCTTCCAGGAAATCGTCGTCGGTGCGCTTATCGGGCATCGCCGGCCTCCTTCAGCTGGTGGCTGTCCGCCGCGGTGAGGCTGAGCCCGTAGATCCGCTTCAACTCCTTGACCTGCTTCAGGGTCTCCTTCTCGAACGGCGCCTTGCCGTCGAGCGCATGCAGGCAGATCCCCTCCAGGAGGTCGCCGAGCGAGAGATCCTTCAGTTCGGCCAGCGCCTTCAGCACCTTCAGCAGCCGCTTCTCGATCCGCACCCCGGTCTGAACCCGCTCGATGTTCATGTCGAGATCCATGTCGCCAATATGTTACCTAGGTACCATTCTGAACAAACCGGCGCAAGCATAGGCATTAAGAATGCGATACAACTTTCGCATTATTAACCATGACCTTATCTCTGCACTTATGATAGAATTCCCAGAAAGAGATCTCAATTCGGGGTGCACCAAATGACACAGTTTGGAGGCATGGTCTCTTCCACCGCGCGGTGGATCTGGAATCGTGCATTCGTTCCCGCGGTGACGAAGCCACTCGGATGGCTCGGCGTGTTCGTCGTGCGGCTTTCTAGGGCTGGCGTCGCTCTGGGTGCCATCGTTGCCATGGTGGTCGTCGTCGCCGTGGGTGTCGGCTACATCTTGAACTATGCCGCCACCGCCGGCGGGCAGAATCCTTTGGTCAAGACCCTCCTGGCTTCGATAGGTTCCGCGGGGCTGATGGCAATGGCGCTGCAATGGCGCGATATGCTCGCAGGCATGTTGCCGAAGACGTGGGAGTACATCTTCGCCCCGGTCGATCCCTCATCCCATCCTACACCGCCGCTGGAGCCGATTGCGCGCGCATCGGTTCAGACGGCAATGGTGTCGGTTTCGGTGGCCATGATCGCTTTGGGGCTGAGCTTGCCCACCGAGCAGACGGAAAAGCCGCAGCAGCCTGCACCGGTAAGCCTGACACTGCATGTCGATCCGCCGTCCGTATTGGTCACCCCCCCGAATATCGATGTGGAGCCGAGCATTTCCCTCGCTGCGCCGCAAATCCTTGTCCAGTCCCCGCCCCCGCCCAAGACGCCCGCGACCGTCAATGGAACTGTCACGCTTCGCTACGCGAAACCGAGTTTTCTTTTCACCTTCGCCAATGCCGGTTTGCGTAAACGCAAATGCGAGGTCCCGGAAGACGGGATTGAAGCCTTCGAACCCAGCAATGCATACACGCTCACCGACGATCAACTGAAAAGTCTGGAGGCACTTGCCGCCGCTTTGAAAGCATGTGGTCAGCCTGAGAACGGCTCAGCACACTCTGGACCCGTGGTGAAGGTCAAGGTCTACGGCTATGCAAGCTCGGCACATTTTGCGGAATGCAACTCTGATCAGGAGGAATCCTGGCAGATCAGCGAAAAGCTAAACGCACGCCTTGCAAAACAGCGCCGTGATACTGTCATCGCGCAATTGAGCGCTTTCTTGGGTGAAGGCGAAAACGCAGCCGTACCGAAGTACATCCAGGTCGACCCTGGCGCCGCCACTGAGCTGCGCCGATACTCCGACCGGAACGGCGCTGAACTGTTGACGACCTCTGCCGGGCCAGATCAGCCTCAAACCGAAAATACGGACAAGGGCGACACCGAGCTTTTAAACCGGATCGTCACTGTTGAAATCGCCGACACCGGCCGGTGTGAGTTCACCGGCACGGCCATTATGTCACGCATCGGTGATGCTTCCGCCCCGGCCGAAGAAGGAAAGTAGGTCCATACGACGTTTGCGGATCCGGTGACAGTCTTAGGATCCAGCAACTCAGTCCGGCTTGGCAAGGTCGTCATGGAGCGGGACGGATTCCATCGCGGCCGTCCCGGAAGCGGCCTCGTCTGTTAGCTCCGTCGCCCGCGGCGTCCCGTTCAGCCGCGCCTCGATCTCCTCGAGCCGGCGCTCGAGCTTGATCTGCTGCTCGCGCGCCGCCTGGGCCACGGCCTTCATGGCCTCGAACTCGTCGCGGCCGACCAGGTTCATGCGGCCGAGCAGGCGCTCCAGCTGCTGCTGCACCCGCATTTCGATTTCGTGACGCAGGCCCGCCAGCGATCCCAGCGCGCCGCTTGCCGCCTTGGCCATGTCGTCCAGCAATCGATTGTCGGTCTGCATCGTAAGGTCTCCTGAGGGGCCGAAACTTGCCCGTGCCGGGTCGGCCCGATATAACGCCGATCAGCAGCTTAGCCAACCCGGGCCGGAAGGTCACTCACCCGTGAACGCATTCGTCTTCCCGAATTTCGACCCGGTCGCCTTCTCGATAGGCCCGCTGGTGATCCGCTGGTACGCCCTCGCCTACATCGCCGGCATTGTCCTCGCCTGGCGTTATGTGCTCTGGCTGACCGCCAAACCCCCGCGCCTGTTGTCGCGCGACAATTGCGACGATCTGGTCACCTGGTGCACCGTCGGCATCATTCTCGGCGGGCGCCTGGGCCAGGTCCTGCTCTGGGAACCTGGCTACTATTTCTCCCATCCGCTGGAGATCGTGCAGATCTGGAAGGGCGGCATGGCCTTCCATGGCGGCCTGATCGGCGTGATCCTCGCCATGTTCCTCTATGCGCGGGCCAAGAAGATTCCGTTCTTCGCGGTGGCCGATCCGATCGCCGCGGCGACGCCGATCGGTCTGCTCCTCGGCCGGCTCGCCAACTTCATCAACGGCGAGCTTTGGGGCCGCGTCACCGACGTGCCCTGGGGCGTCATCTTCCCCGCCGCCGGCCCCGAGCCGCGCCATCCGAGCCAGCTCTACGAGGCGACCCTCGAAGGCGTGCTGCTGTTCATCGCGCTCTTCATCCTGGCACGGCGCGAAACCATCCGCGCCAAGATCGGCACGCTCTCCGGCGTCTTCCTGATCGGCTATGCGATCGCCCGGATCGTCGGCGAGCAGTTCCGCGAGCCCGAAGTGGCACTTTCGACTTCGATCACCTGGGGTCAATGGCTGAGCCTGCCGATGTTCCTGTATGGCGTCTATCTGGTCTGGAGCGCCAAGCCCGTCCCGCCGCGCCCCGCGGCCAGCCCATCGCCGCGGTGACACAGGCGATCAGCGGCAACGCGATCGCGCACGAGCTGCGCCGGCGGCTCGCGGCCGAGGGCCATGTCAGCGTGGCCGAGTTCATGGAACTCTCGCTCGGCGCTTACTACGCCGACCGCGACCCGCTCGGCGCGCGCGGCGATTTCATCACCGCGCCGGAGGTGAGCCAGATGTTCGGCGAGATGATCGGCCTCTGGTGCGTCGATCTCTGGACCCGCATGGGCCAGCCCACGCCGTTCATCCTGGCAGAACTCGGCCCCGGCCGCGGCACCCTGATGGCGGACGCCTTGCGTGCGGCGCGTGTCGCCCCCGATTTCCTCGCCGCCGCGCAGCTTCATCTGGTCGAGATCAACACCACCCTGATCGCCGCGCAGAAGGCGGCGCTGCAAGGCTTCACGCCGCAATGGCACAGAAGCTTCGACTCGCTGCCGTCCGGCCCGCTGCTGCTGATCGCCAACGAGTTCTGGGACGCGCTGCCGATCCACCAGTTCGTCATGACCGACGCCGGGTGGAAGGAGCGCATCGTGGTCGCGAAGGAAGACGGCGCGCTCGCCTTCGGCGAAGCCGAGCCCGGGCCGGAGCACGCCTTGCTGCGTCCCGAGCATGCGGGAGCGACGCTCGGCGAGATCGCCGAAATCTCGCCGGCCGGATTGCGGCTGGCCGCCGCGCTCGGGCGCCGTTTCAAGCGGATGCCGGGCGCCGCGCTGATCATCGATTACGGGCCGATGCAAAGCGGCCTCGGCGATTCGCTGCAGGCGTTGAAAGAGCATCGCTATCACGATCCGCTGATCGAGCCCGGTGCCGCCGACCTCACCGCGCATGTCGATTTCGCCGCCTTGGCGGCGGCCGCGCGCGAGACCGGCGCCGCCGCGCATGGGCCGACCACCCAGGCCGATTTCTTGCAGCGGCTCGGGATCGGCCTCCGCGCCGAGACGCTGAAGGCGAAGAGCGATGCGACGGTTTGCGCCGAGATCGATGCCGCGCTGGAGCGCTTGATCGGCGTCGACGGAATGGGCAGTCTCTTCAAGGTCCTGGCGCTGACCGCGCCGGGCATGCCGCAACCGGCGGGACTATGATCGAACTCCAATCCTTGAAAGACCTTCCCGGCATCCGCCATGGCTTCCTGACCCGGCGCGGCGGCGTCAGCGCCGGGATCTATGCCTCGTTGAATTGCGGCCTCGGCTCCCAGGACGACCAGGCGGCGGTGGTCGAGAACCGCAGGCGTGCGCTGCGCAGCGCCGGCCTCGATCCGGACTCGCTCTCCACCGCCTATCAGGTGCACAGCGCCAAGGTCGCGGTGGTCGATACGGATTGGGACGAGACGCAGCGCCCGCAGGTCGACGGTCTCGTGACCAAGACGCGCGGCAAGAGCCTCGGCATCCTGACCGCCGATTGCGTGCCGGTGCTGTTCGCCGACCCGGAAGCCGGAATCATCGGCGCGGCGCATGCCGGCTGGAAAGGCGCCATCGGCGGCGTGCTGCAGGAAACCGTGGCGATGATGGAACAGCTCGGCGCCGACCGTGCGCGCATCCAGGCCGGCATCGGCCCGGCGATCGCGCAGAAATCCTACGAGGTCGGGCCGGAGTTTCCGCAGCCCTTCATCGACCGCGACCGTGCCAATGCGCGTTTCTTCACCACCTCGGTGCGCTGCCGGCATTTCATGTTCGACCTCACCGGCTTCGTCGCGCGCGAGTTGAGGGCGCTCGGCCTCGCCGATGTCGCCGCCGCCGGCAACGACACCTGCGCGGAAGCCGACGATTTCTTCAGCTATCGCCGCACCACGCTCGCCAAAGAGCCGGATTACGGAAGACAAATTTCCCTCATTGGATTGGTTTAGTCATGGCCCTGCATTTCTCCCGCGAAGAACTCGCCGCCCGCCGCGCCGCCTCGATCTCCGCGATGCAGAAGCGTGGCCTCGACGGATTGCTGATGTTCCGGCAGGAGAGCATGTACTACCTGACCGGCTACGACACCTTCGGCTATGTCTATTTCCAGTGCCTCTATCTCGGCGCCGACGGCCGCGTCATGCTGCTGACCCGGGCACCCGATCTCCGCCAGGCGCAGCACACCTCCGATATCCGGGACATCCGCATCTGGGTCGATGGGCCGGAAGCCAGTCCCGCGATCGAGCTCAAGGAAATCCTGCATGGCTTCGGCCTTTCGGGAAAGAAGCTCGGCGTCGAATGGGAAGCCTATGGCCTGACCGCGCGCAACGGCATGCGCCTCGCCTCCGCCTTCGACGGCTTCGCGCGGCTGATCGACGCCTCGGACCTGGTCAGCCGCCAGCGCCTGGTGAAGAGCCCGGCCGAGATCGCCTATGTCCGCAAGGCCGCCGAGCTCGCGGACCTGGCGCTCGACGAAGCGCATCGCCTCGCCGGCCCCGGCGTCTCCGAGGCGGAGATCCTGGCCGCGATGCAATCGGTCATCATCCGCAATGACGGCGACGATCCGGCCAACGAGTTCATCATCGGCTCGGGCGACGACGCCCTGCTCTGCCGCTACAAGACCGGCCGCCGCGTGCTGGAGGCCCAGGACCAACTCACCCTGGAGTTCGCCGGCGTGTTCCGGCACTACCACTCGTGCCTGATGCGCACGATCCCGATCGGCAAGCCGCCCGCACAACAGGTCGAGATGCACAAGGTCGCGGTCGATGCGCTGGAGGCCTGCAAGGCCGCGCTCAAGCCCGGCCGTCCGATCGGCGACGTGTTCGACGCCCATGCCAAGGTGCTCGACGCCGCCGGCTATAGCCGACACCGCATGAACGCCACCGGCTACAGCCTGGGTGCGGTCTATGCGCCGAACTGGATGGACTGGCCGATGTTCTACCACGGCAACCCGGAGCCGGCGGCCCCGGGCCAGGTCTATTTCATCCACCTCATCATCTTCGACAGCGAAGCCGGCCTCGCCATGACCTCCGGGCAGACGGTGCTGGTGACCGAAGGGGCGGCGGAGGTGCTGTCGAAACGCTCGACAGAGCTCGTCATCCGCTAGCGCATGGATAGGATTTTGTCCTAAATTCCAAAGACATAGCTGGTGGAAGATCAAGATTCTTCGTCCTTGCCCGACCGTCACGCCGCTGTTAAATTCCGCGCGCTTTTCGCCCCTGCGGAATCACTGGGTTGGGTGCGCGCCGGCCGGGTCCTCGAGACCGCTGCGCGGCAGGGCGGAATGCGGGTTCGGCGCGCGGCTTTGAGGCAGAGATGAAGATCCTGACGGGCAACAGCAATCGGCCCTTGGCCGAGGCGATCTCTGCCTATCTGAATTTGCCGCTGGTGAATGCCAGCATCCGGCGCTTCTCCGACATGGAAGTCTTCGTCGAGATCCAGGAGAACGTGCGCGGCGAGGACATGTTCGTGGTCCAGCCGACCTCGTTCCCGACCAACGACAACCTCATGGAGCTGCTGGTCATCCTCGACGCGCTGAAACGCAGCTCGGCCCGCCGCATCACCGCCGTCATTCCCTATTACGGCTATGCGCGCCAGGACCGGAAGTCCGGCCCGCGCACGCCGATCTCGGCCAAGCTGGTGGCGAACCTGATCACCACCGCCGGCGCCGATCGCGTGCTCACCGTCGACCTCCATGCCGGCCAGATCCAGGGCTTCTTCGATATTCCGACCGACAATCTTTTCGCCGCACCGGTCCTGATCAAGGACATCAAGGAGCGCTTCCCGGGCAACAACCTCACCATCGTGAGCCCCGATGTCGGCGGCGTGGTGCGCGCCCGGGCCATCGCCAAGCGCCTGGACGCCGATCTCGCCATCATCGACAAGCGCCGCGAGCGCGCCGGCGTCTCCGAGGTCATGCACATCATCGGCGAGGTCGCCGGCACCCGCTGCATCCTGGTCGATGACATCGTCGATTCGGCCGGCACCCTCTGCAACGCCGCCGTCGCGCTGAAGGAAGCCGGCGCCGAGTCCGTCTCCGCCTATACCACGCACGGCGTGCTCTCCGGCGGCGCGGTGGCGCGCGTCTCCGCATCGCCGCTGCAGAGCCTGGTCATCACCGACAGCATCCAGGCGACCGAAGCGGTGCGGGTCTCGCAGACCGTGCGCCAGCTTTCGATCGCCCCGCTGCTGGCCGAAGCCATGTCCCGCATCAGCGGCGAGAAGTCCGTGTCGAGCTTGTTTAACTAGGAATCGGTGCGCGGCCACCTCACCCGCGCATTGGACGTCTGAAGAGTTCGTGAGGCACTCAAATCCGGTCGGCACCCCTGGAGGCCACCGGTCTTCACGCGAATGGTTCGCGTGGGGCAACTGCGAAAGCCGAGGAGATATTTCATGGCCGCAGTCGAAAGCGTCAGCGCGGAAGTCCGCGACCGCGCCGGAAAGGGGGCCGCCCGTGAATCCCGTCGTAACGGTCGTGTCCCCGCCGTCATCTATGGCGACAAGAAGGAGCCGACGCTGATCTCGTTGGATCCGAAAGAGATCGACCGCCTGATCCACAAGAAGACCTTTTACGCGACGTTGCTCGACGTCGATCTGAAGGGCACCAAGCATCGCGTGCTGCCGCGCGACGTGCAGTTCGACCCGGTGACGGATCGCACGCTGCATGTCGATTTCCAGCGCATCGGCAAGGACACCAAGGTCCATGTCAACGTGCCGGTGGTCGTGCGCAACGAGGCGGCCAGCCCCGGCATCAAGCGCGGCGGCGTGCTGAACATCGTCCGCCACGAGATCGAGTTCATCTGCTCGCCGGACTCGATCCCGCAGTCGATCGAGGTCGATCTGACCGGCCTCGAGATCGGCGGCTCGATCCATATCCATGCTGTGAAGCTGCCGGAGAATGCCGAGCTCGCGGTCCGCGAGCGCGACTTCACCGTGGTTTCGATCGGCGCCCCGACCGGCCTCAAGGCCGAGCAGCAGGAAGCGGCGGAGAAAGCCGCGGCTGCGGCTGCGGCTCCGGTCGCTGCGGCTCCGGCTGCCGGTGCTCCGGCGGCGGGTGGTGCGGCTCCGGCGGCGGGTGCTGCCGGCGGCGCCAAGGCTGGCGCGGCTCCGGCCGCGAAGGCTCCCGAGAAGAAGAAGTAAGACCGAGACTATTGAATGCGGTTGCTGGTCGGCTTGGGCAATCCTGGCCCGCGCTACGCCGGCAACCGCCACAATATCGGCTTCATGGCGGTGGACGCGATCGTCCGCCGCCATTCCTTTTCCACGATCCGCGAACGCTTCCACGCCTTGACCGCCGAAGGCACGATCGACGGCGAGAAGGTCCTGGCACTCGCGCCGCAAACCTTCATGAACGATTCCGGCCGCGCCGTTCAGGCCGCGGTCCAGTTCTTCAAGCTCCAGCCCAGCGACGTCATCGTCCTCTATGACGAGATCGACCTGCCGCTCGGCAAGGTCCGTGCAAAACGCGGCGGCGGCGCCGGGGGCCATAACGGCATTCGCTCGATCGATTCCCATATCGGCACCGATTACTGGCGGGTGCGCCTGGGCGTGGATCACCCGGGCCAAAAGGAACTGGTGAAGTCCTACGTGCTCATGGACTTCTTCAAAGAGGAGCACGCCACCGTCCAGGCGATGCTCGATGCCGTCACCGACGCGATCCCGCTGATGATCGCCGGCGATGACGGCCGCTTCATGAACAAGGTCAACCTGGCGCTGAACCCGCCGCCGCCGAAGGCCGCGCCGGGCGCCAAGGCGGGGTCCTGAGGCACGGGTCGTTGCCCACGCGCCGGGGTGCGATGCCCGACGCGAAGCTAAGCTGAGCCCAAAGGAAAACGCGATTCTGTCTGCGTCCGGTCTGCGTTGCACCGCAACAGGCGCAAGGCGACGATTCCGCCTATCTCATTCTGAATGCGCATCTTTTTTCCCGTCTGTGTCGGGTGCGCGGTGCTCTGCGTCGACCCAGACGCTCCGCGTCCGTCTGCCTGTCTATTCCGCGCACCTTCTTCCGTCTGCGTCCGGTCTGCGTTGCCCGCGAGAGGCTGAGGCTTGGGCTCCGGCCACACTCAAACACCACCGAGTACCCAAACAATTGTACTCTTTATGTTCTAAAAAGTCCATCTGGGCGATCGCTGCAAGTGTCTGATACAGCAGGGTCTTCGGCGCACCTCGCCCTTGCTGGACAGCGCCGCCGCTTTCTGTCATGACCGCGCGGCGCGCGACGGGTCGCTCAGGGCCGGCGCTTCGCGCATTTGTTCAAGCTTTCCCGGGACTTCACGACGATGGGTTTCAACTGCGGCATCGTCGGCCTGCCGAATGTCGGCAAGTCGACCCTGTTCAACGCGCTCACCTCGACCGCCGCCGCCCAGGCCGCGAACTATCCGTTCTGCACGATCGAACCCAACGTGGGCCGCGTCGCGGTCCCGGATGAGCGGCTGGACAAGCTCGCCGTCGCGGCGAAGTCGGCGAAGATCATCGCGACCCAGCTGGAATTCGTCGATATCGCCGGCCTGGTGCGCGGCGCCTCCAAGGGCGAGGGCCTCGGCAACCAGTTCCTCGCCAACATCCGCGAGGTCGATGCCATCGTGCATGTGCTGCGCTGCTTCGAGGGCGAGGTGACGCATGTCGAAGGCTCGGTCGATCCCATTCGCGACGCCGAGACGGTCGAGACCGAGCTGATGCTGGCCGATCTCGAGGGGCTGGAGAAGCGCGCCGACAACGCCGCGAAGAAGGCCAAGGGCGGCGACAAGGATTCGAAGATGCTGCTCGACGTGATGACGCCGGCGCTCGAGGCGCTGCGCGCCGGCAGGCCCGCGCGCACCATCATCCCGAACCTGACGCCCGAGCAGCGGCCGGTGCTGAAGGCGATGCAGCTCCTGACCGGCAAGCCGGTGCTTTATGCCTGCAACGTCGAAGAAGCGGCCGCCGCGACCGGCAACGCCCTCTCCGAGAAGGTCGCCGCCTGGGCCAAGCCCCAGGGCGCCGCGACCGTGGTGATCTCCGCCGCCATCGAGGCGGAAGTCGCCCAGCTGACCGACCCGGCGGAGAAGGCGGAGTTCCTCTCCACCCTCGGCCTCGAGGAGACCGGCCTCTCGCGGGTGATCCGCGCCGGCTACAAGCTGCTCGACCTCATCACCTTCTTCACCGTTGGGCCGAAGGAGGCCCATGCCTGGACCGTGCGGCGCGGCGCCAAGGCGCCCGAGGCGGCCGGGGTCATCCACACCGATTTCGAGCGCGGCTTCATTCGGGCCGAGACCATCGCCTGCGACGACTTCATCGCCTGCGGCGGCGAAGCGGCCGCCAAGGAAGCCGGCAAGATGCGCGCGGAAGGCAAGGAATACGTCGTCCAGGACGGTGACATCTTCAACTTCCGCTTCAACGTCTAAACCTCAAGTCGAAGTCCGGGCATGCGCAAAAGCCGCTATAATGCGGCCATGGCCTGGGAACACGCCGACCGCCGCGACCTCAACGACGAGGTCCATGCACGACCGCCGCTTCGGATCGCCGAGCCGGCGCTGGTCACCCATCTCGCCTATCAGACCGGCGAGCAGGGTGCCGCGCGGGATTTCGATCACCTGATCGCCCTCTGCCGGCAGTTCGCCGCCCCAGTGCCGCCGCCGGGCGCGCGGCAATGGCAGATCACCGCCGATGATCGCGTCATCCGCTGGGAGCGCCATACCGAGTTCACGACGCTCACCCATGTCACCGCGGATCCCGATCCGGCGATGCCTTGGCCCGATCTGCCGCCCGCCTTGATCACGCTGATGGAGACACTGCCGGCGCCCTGCCTGGTTGCGGTCAATCTGCGCATCGAGAAAGCGGAAGCGGAGGTCCCGACCGACCGCCTCGCCACCGTCTTCAATCCGAGCGATCTGGTCGCCTCGTCGATCGGGGGCGAGGATGCCGAGGCCTGGACCGATTTCCGCATCGCCGAGGACCGGTTCAGCCGGATCCTGATCCGCAACCGCCGGCTCACTGCCGGCCGGCTCGGCCGCATGGTGCAGCGCCTCTTAGAGATCGAGACCTATCGCATGATGGCGCTGCTCGGCCTCTCCACGGCGCGCACGACCGGACCGGAGCTGGCGCGGATGGAGCGGCAGCTCTCCGACATCGTCTCGCGCACCGCGGTCAGCAGCACGAACCTGGGGAGCGCCGACGACAACGATCACAAGCTGCTCGACGAGCTGACCGGCCTCGCCGCGGAATCCGTGGCGCTGGCCAGCCGCAGCCGCTACCGCTTCAGCGCCACCGCGGCCTATGCCGACCTGGTCGAGGACCGAATCGAAGAGCTGCGCGAGGGGCGGATCGAGGGCTATCAGCGGATCGGCGTCTTCCTCGACCGCCGCTTCCGCCCGGCGATCAAGACCTGCGCTGCCTCGCTGCGCCGCCAAGACGAGCTGGCCCAGGGCATCGCCCAAGCCAGCAACATGCTGCGCACCAGGGTCGACGTGAAGCTCGAGGAGCAGAATGGCGCCCTGCTCCGCGCCATGGAAGAGCGCAGCCGCGCCCAGCTCCGCATCCAGCAGGCGGTCGAAGGCCTCTCGGTCTTCGCCATCAGCTATTACCTGCTGGCGATTTTGAAGATCCTGATCGATGGGGTCTTTCCGGATTCGGAGTATCACCTGCTCAGCGCCATCGCCGTGCCCGTGGTGCTGGCGGCGGTGTGGTTCAGCATCCGCCGCCTGCGCCACGCGCTGAAGCATTAGTCTAGGGCGACGATGGCTCGTCCGCGGGGATAAAGCGCAGCGTGCCGGCGCGGCGCGTCGGCTTGCCGGTGTCGTTCGTATGATTGACGCCGTCCATGACCGGCACCTCGGCGAAATCGAAGGGGCTGACCCCGTCCAGGCAAGCGACGTTCACGGCATACAGGTTCTGGTCGGAGCGTCGCTGATGATGCGTGTATATTCCGCAGCGCGAACAGAAGAAGTGCTGCGCCGATCCGGTGTGGAACCGGTAGGTCGTCAACGCGTCCTCGCCCTGCAGAATCTTGATGCCCCCCATTTCCGCCATGGCAACGACGGCGCCGCGCATGCGGCAATAGGAGCAGGTGCAGCGGCGGATCGAATTGAAACCGTCGCTGAGCGTCACCTCGAAACGCACCGCGCCGCAATGGCACCGGCCAGCCCGAGTGTCGTCCGCCATGTTCTTGAGTCTCCTTTTCAGCTTGCTTCCACGTCGAGTCTTGCCGGCCTAAGTATAGCGCCGGTCGAAGCCTTCGCGGATGTGGCGGGCGAGTTCCTGGGCCACCGGGCTCATGCCGCTCGGCGAGGTGCGCAGGCTGATCAGGTGCTGGGAGAGCTTCGGCAGGATGCCGTCGTCGATCACCTCGAGGCGCTCGGGCACGGTGCGCGAGAGAAACGCGGCGATCGCCATGTCGGCTTCCAGAGTGGCGAAGACCGGCTCCAGGCTGCCGACCTGGCAGATGGCGCGCCATTCGATCCCCGCCTTGGTCAGCGCCTGCACCGCCGAGGCGCGGAAGGCGCAGGTCTCGTTGCCGAGCGCCACCGGCAAGGGCCGGCGGCTCAGCGCATCGCCGCCCTTGGCGCCGACCCAGACCAGCCGGTCGGTCAGCAGGCGGTGATCGCGCGCGCCGAGCTTCGATTCGGTCAGCAGCGTCAGGTCGATCTCGCCGTCGAGCAGCTGGGCCGCGAGGCTCTTGCTGGTGTCGCTGACCAGGGTCACCAGCACGTTGGGATGGGCCTGGCGGAACACGCGCAGGATCGGCGGCATCAGCATCGCCACGAGATCGTGCGGCACGCCCAAGCGCACCGCGCCGGAGAATTCCGCGGCGCGCATCTCGCCGACGATCTCGTCGTTGAGGGCGATCAGCCGCTGCGCCCGCACCATCAGCCGCTCACCCTCGCGGGTGAGGCGCATGAGATCGGCGTCGCGGCGGAACAGCAGGCAGTCGAACAGCGTCTCCAGCCGCTTGATCTGCTGGCTGACCGCGCCCTGGCTCAAGTTGACCACGCGCGCGGCGGTGGTCATGCGCCCGGTATCGGCGACGGCCACGAAGGCGCGCAGCAGGCGGACGTCGATATCCTGCAGAGCCGACATATCACTGCTCCTAATAGAGAGGAGCATTCTAATTGAGGAATTTAATGTCGCCTAGACCGGTTCTTCCGGAAATTGCTGCGCGCCCTCCGGAATGATCACCCCCGGCAGCTTGCGCGAGGTCCAGATGTGGATCGCCCGGGAAAGATCGGGCGGCTGGTCCAGCGATCCGCCCTTCAGGGTCAGCCAATCGGCGCCGCTTTCCGGCTCGTGCCAGAGTCGCGTGCCGCAATCCGGGCAGAAGGCGCAGCGCAGGCGCTTGCCGCTGTCGGTGTCGCGGGTCCAGAACCTCGGCGCGCCCTGGGTGACCCGCAGGCCGAATTTGTTCACTTCGACGGAAATGCCGAAGGCGGAGGCCGATTGTTTCTGACATTCGCGACAGTGACAGATGTAGATCGCGCTCGGTGTCCCGCCGTGCTCGTAGCGCACGGCGCCGCATTGGCAACGGCCGGTGATCATGCGGCGGCCCCGATTGCGTTCTGGGCGACAATGATGATCTCGCGCGCGTCCGGCGTGAAGGCGCGTCGGTCTCAGTCGCCGTAGCAATGCTCGACCGCGAGCCCGGCCGCCATCATGCCGTCCCAGAGCTCCTCGGGTGCCGAGAAGCGCAGGCGGAAATCCGCGCGCAGGCGCCGTCCGCTGGACAGAACGCGGTAGTGCTCCTGCACGTCGAGGATTCGATCGGGATTCATCGCGGCCTCATTCCAGATCTCCACCGCGCCGTAGGCCATCGTATCCACCACCCGACTCGACTCGGCCGGCGTCCACGCCAACCATTCCCGCGCCGCCGGGTTGCGGCTGTCGAAAGCGAAGCGGCCATCCGGCGCCAGATGCGCGACCACGGTGCGAAAGAGCGCAATCTGATCGGCTTCGGTCAGGAAGGCCTGGAAGGCATGGCCGGTCATGATGACGAGATCGAATTGCCGGCCGAGGCGGATGTCGCGCGCATCGCCGTGAACCCATTCGATGGCTTCATCCGTCGTGTTGCGACGGGCGACCTCCAGCATCGGCTGCGCCGGGTCGACGCCGACACCGTGGCCGCCGATCGCCGCGACGATGCCGCGCGTCACCGTACCGGTGCCGCAGCCGAGATCGAGCAGGGTTTTGGCGCCCGCGCGCCGCGCGAGGTCGCGGTAGAAATCGGCGCTGACATCCCAGCCGTTCTCGTCGTCGTAGAGGACGGCGAGTTCGGGTTGGTTGTAGTGGTCGCTCACAACTGCACGAACTCGATGATGCAGCCGTTGGCGACTTCCGGAGGGACGAGGCAGCCCTTGCCGGTCTTTTCGACCGGCACGTTGCGGTCCTTCAGGAAGTCGCGGCAGCGGTTCTTGTCGGCCACCTCGATCTTCATCGACGCGACCCAGGGCGTGTCGTGTTCCGGCAAGGGCAACAGCGCGTCGTAGAGTGTCCGCAGGCCCTTCGGCGTCACGAAACGGATCGCGCCGGCGCCGGTATCGACCACCGTCATCGCGTCGGAGACCTGGACCCGGTCGGGGCCGAACAGCGGCAGATAGCCGATCACCGTGCGGACCGGATCCTCGGTCACCACCGTGACCGAGATCAGGCGCCGGGCACGGTTGGCGTGGCGCAGCCATTCCGGGCGCCGAATCATCTCCGGGGTCAGGTGATGGGTGATGAAGGCGTTGAGGCCTGGCGTCGCCGCGCGATCGAGATAGAGCAGCTCGAAGGCCGGCAGCACCTCGCCCTCGGGCAGCTCGAGCTTCCGCTTCAAGCCCTTCGGTCCTTCGAACACAACCCCGGACGCTTTCAGATCCTCGGCGCATTGCCTCGAGTTTTCGGTGCCGAAAGCGAGGCCCATCAGGCCTTCGCGCTTCTCCAGGAAGCCGTCGAGGTTGTTCAGGAACTGGCTGGAATCGACGACACCGAGGAGCTCGATATAGCCGCTCTCCAGCATGATGCAGTAGTTGCCGGTGCCCCAGCCGATATGGCGGCCGCGCGGGGTCAGGGTGAAACCCAGCGTCTCCCAGGCCCGGCGCGCGGCCTCGAGATCGCGCACGCCGACCAAGGTATGATCGATGCCGGTGATGGCCTCAGCGGCATGATCGAACTTCATGGTCCTTCAGATCCCCAAGAAAGAACCGCCCCCGGTGCAGTTTAGCATCGGGGGCGGTTGCATCAATGGTCCTGACCTATAGGGGTCAGTGGATTTTCGACCACACTTTCCGCTTCACCGCATAGAACAGCAGCGTGAAGACGACCAGGAAGAGCACCGCCTTCAAGCCGGTCAGGTGCCGCGCTTCCAGATTGGGCTCGCCGGCCCAGCTCAGGAAGGCGGCCACGTCGCGGGATTCGTCCTCCAGCGTGTTCGGCGCGCCGTCGGCGAAGGTGACGGCGCCGTCGCTGAGCGGCTGCGGCATCGCGATCTGATGGCCGCGGAAGTACTCGTTGTAGTTCATGCCGTCCTGCAGCTGGAAGCCGGCGGGCGGCTCCTTGTAGCCGGTCAGGATGGCATGGATGTAGTCGGCGCCTTCGTAGCCGGCGAAGCCCTTGCCGGCGCGCGAGCGCGCGATCAGCGAGAGATCCGGCGGCAGCGCGCCGTTGTTCGCGGCACGCGCGGCCTGCTCGTTCGCAAAGGGCGGCTTGAAGGTGTCGGAGGGCTTGCCCGCACGCTCGAACATGTCGCCGGCGTCGTTCGGGCCGTCGGTCACCTGGACCGAGGCCGCGATCTCCTTGATCTCGTCCTCCGAGAACCCGATCTGCGCCAAGTTGCGATAGGACATCAGGTTCATCGCATGGCAGGCGGAGCAGACGTCCTTGTAGACCTGGAAGCCGCGCTTCACCTGCGCCTGGTCGAACTTGCCGAAGAAGCCCTGGAAGGACCACGTCTCTTTCGGGATGTCGACTTCCTCATGCGGCGCGGCGGCGATGAACAGGACGGCGACCACCGCGGTCACGAGGGCCATGCCGTTGAGAAGGATGGAACGCTTTTTCATGGGATCAGGCCTTTTCCTTCGCCGCGGCAGATGACGACTGCGCGCCGCCCCCGTGACTCTCCAGCACCGCCTTGCTGATCGAGAGCGGGAGCGGCAGCGTGCGCTCGAAGATCGAGAGCAGCGGCAGGATCACCAGGAAGAAGGCGAAGTAGTAGACCGTCGCGATCTGGCCGAGGGTGATGATCTGGATGCCGAAATGCCCGCCGGCGAAGCTGATCGGCCAGAGCGCGTCGACCGATTCGAGATGCGCCTGCGCCGCCATGTATTCCGGCGGCACGATGGTGAGTTCGAACGGCAGCCAGTAGTTGGCCGGCGCGTACTTGCCGGCGAACATCAGGATCGCGCAGACGAAGACCAGGGTCCAGAAGAAGCGCTTGAAGGCCGGGCGATACGCACCCGAGCGCACCGGCGAGCGGTCGAGCCAGGGCAGGATGAACAGCACCGCGATCGAGGCGCCCATGGCGAGCACGCCGGTGAGCTTGTCCGGGATCGAGCGCAGGATCGCGTAGAACGGCAGGAAGTACCATTCCGGCACGATGTGCTCCGGCGTCGAGAGCGGATTGGCCGGGATGAAATTGTCGGGATCGCCGAGCGCCACCGGGGCGAAGAACACCCAGAAGGCATAGAACAGCATGAAGACGCCGAGCCCGTACATGTCCTTCACCGTGTAGTACGGGTGGAACGGGATCGAGTCCTGCGGCCCCTTCATGTCGATGCCGGTCGGGTTGTTCGAGCCGAAGCGGTGCAGCGCCAGGACGTGCACCACCACCACGCCCAGGATCACGAAGGGCAGCAGGTAGTGCAGCGAGAAGAACCGGTTTAGGGTCGGGTTGTCGACCGCGAAGCCACCCCAGAGCAGGGTCACGATGCTGTCGCCGACCACCGGGATCGCCGAGAACAGGTTGGTGATCACGGTGGCGCCCCAGAAGCTCATCTGGCCCCAAGGCAGCACGTAGCCCATGAAGGCGGTCGCCATCATCAGCAGCAGGATCAGCACGCCGATGATCCAGAGCAGCTCGCGCGGCGCCTTGAACGATCCGTAGTAGATGCCGCGGAAGATGTGGATGTAGACCGCGATGAAGAACATCGAGGCGCCGTTCATATGGAGATAGCGCAGCATCCATCCATAATTGACGTCGCGCATGATGCGCTCGACCGAGTTGAAGGCATGATCGACATGCGGGGTGTACTGCATGGCGAGGAAAATGCCGGTGGCGATCATCACCATCAGCATGAAGCCGGCGATCGAGCCGAAATTCCACCAGTAGCTCAGGTTCTTCGGCGTCGGATAGTCGTTCGCCTCGTGCTGCAGGTACGAGAAGA
Source organism: Dongia sedimenti (assembly GCA_030715195.1). GTDB lineage: Bacteria > Pseudomonadota > Alphaproteobacteria > Dongiales > Dongiaceae > Dongia > Dongia sedimenti. Next base: position 401,037 of record JAUYVI010000006.1, on the reverse strand, counting down.
CCGGCAGGCGATGGTCGATCCAGCGGATCACCGGGTTCTTGAAAACGGCGGTCATGTTCGCTGTCCCCTCAGCCGATCTTCACGGTGGTGTCGGTCTCGAAGGCGTAGAGCGGCACTTCGAGATCGAGCGGCGCGGGACCCTTCCGGATGCGGCCCGACGTGTCGTATTGCGAGCCGTGGCAGGGGCAGTACCAGCCGCCGTATTCGCCGCGCGGATCGGACGCCTTCTGGCCGAGCGGCACGCAGCCCAGATGGGTGCAGACGCCGACCAGGATCAGCCATTCCGGCTTCTGGACGCGCGAGGCATCGGTCTGCGGATCGCGCAGGCCCGCCGGGTTGGCAACGATCACCTTCGGATTGGCGGGATCGACCTGCGGGTCATCCTTCTTCGCGGCCGCGATCTCTTCCGGGGTGCGGTGGCGGATGAAGACCGGCTTGCCGCGCCACTTCACCGTGATCGCCTGGCCGACCTGGACGCCGGAGATATCGACCTCGATCGAGGACAGGGCCAGCACGTCGCCCGACGGGTTCATGCTGCTGATGAACGGCCAGACGACCGCCGCGGTGCCGAAGGCCGCCGCCGAAGCCGACATCAGATACAGGAAGTCGCGGCGCGTCCCACCCGCGCCTGGCGCCGATTGCGCGTGATCCGCCATATGCTGTGCCCTCGTCCCGATCCCGCGTCGCCGATGACGGCGCAACGCCGACCGGTGCAGGTTAAAAATCCCAAAGATCGTCGAGGGTTATAGCACGCAGTCCGACCGCCGTATGGTCGCCAGAATTGCGACAAAGCGCCGCAACATTCGCCAACGAAATCAACCACTCAGGCAGGCGGAACCGGTTCATTTCCCCCCGATCCCGGGCATGGGTATAAAGGAAATCACATTGGTTGCAAAGCACGGCATTCGCCCCAGGCGGCCGGACGCCGGCAGCCCGGAAGGACCCCGATGCGGCTTGCCCTCTATCAGCCGGATATCCCGCAGAACACCGGCGCCATGTTGCGCCTGGCCGCCTGTTTCGGCCTCGGCGTCGATGTGATTCTACCGGCCGGCTTCATCCTGGACGACCGGCGGATGCGGCGGTCGGGCATGGATTACATCGACCAGGTGGCGCTCGCCCGGCACAGTTCCTGGGCGGCCTATCTCGAGTCGCGAGATGGCGGAACGGGACGGCTGGTGCTGCTGACCACCAAGGGCGACCGCGCCTATACCGATTTCGCCTATGGCGCCGAGGACAGCCTGCTGGTCGGGCGCGAAAGCAGCGGCGTGCCCCCCGAGGTGGCTGCGGCGGCCGATGCGCGGCTGGTGATCCCGATGCGGCCGGGGCTCAGGAGCCTCAACGTCGCCATGGCGGCGGCGATCGTCACGGCCGAGGCGATCCGGCAGTTGAACGAGTCAGAGAAGATTGCGCGGCGGGCATCATGAGCACCACCCCAACCGATCACCGCGAACAGGCCGCCGCCTGGTTCGCCAGCCTGCGCGATCGGATCTGCGCGGCGTTCGAAGGGATCGAGGACGGTCTTGCCGAGAGCGATCGTCCCGCGGGACGATTCGAGCGGAAGAGCTGGACGCGCCCCGACCCGGAGGCCGGCGAAGGCGGCGGCGGCGAGATGTCGATCATGCGCGGCCGCGTGTTCGAGAAGGTGGGCGTCAACATCTCGACCGTGCACGGCGTGTTCAGCCCGGAATTTCGCAAGTCGATCCCCGGCGCCGCGGGTGACGGCAGGTTCTGGGCCAGCGGGATCAGCCTGGTCGCCCATATGCATTCGCCGCTGGTGCCGGCGGTGCATATGAACACGCGGCACATCGTGACCTCGACCGCCTGGTTCGGCGGCGGCGCGGATCTGACGCCGACGTTTCCGGTGGAGCAGGACAGCGCGGACTTTCACCGCGCGCTGCAATCGGCCTGCGATGCCTATGGCGCGGATTACTATGCGCGCTTCAAGAAGTGGTGCGACGAATACTTCTATCTGCCGCATCGCGGCGAGCCGCGCGGCGTCGGCGGCATCTTCTACGACAACCTCAACACCGGGGATTGGAACAACGACTTCGGCTTCACCCGCGCGGTCGGCGAGGCGTTCCTGAAGATCTATCCGGAGATCGTGCGCCGGCACATGCATGCGCGCTGGACGCCGGAGCAGCGCCGCGCGCTGCTGGTGAAGCGCGGCCGCTATGTCGAGTTCAACCTGATCTACGACCGCGGCACGCTGTTCGGCCTGAAGACCGGCGGCAACACCGAAGCGATCCTGATGTCCCTGCCGCCGGAAGTGATCTGGCCTTAGAGCTCCGGTCAGGCATCCTGGTTGAGGTGCACGTTGCCGGTGTTTGCCGTCGCCACCATGACATAAGCATCCGCGCCGGCGCCCGAGTCATGGGCGTAGACTTGGTAGCCCGCGAGCGCGACGCCGGTGTCGGACCAGGACCCGCCATCCTTGCTGATCGAGAGATAGAGCTGGTCCACGAGATCGGCGTCGATGCGGATGGCGGCATGCTCGGCGAAGACTCCGCCCGGCGTGATCGTGTGGTCGGACAGGCCCTGGACGTCGGAGGCGCCGATGGTCAGCGCCTGCGCCCCGCTGCCGCCGGATTCCGCGTCCCGCAGCGAGAGGGTCTCGATGCCTCCGAATCGCGAGAGGTCGAGCCCGGTGAAGTTCACGTCGTGATCGATCGCCAGAACGTCGCCGCGACCGCCGACCGCGCCGAGTCCACCGCTCGGGAGGACGGTATCGGCGCCGCCCTGCACGATGTCGCCGTTGTGGAAGATCACCGAGTCGTCGCCGAGGTCGCCGAAGATCAGATCGCTGCCGCCGTGACCGTCGATCCGGTCGCCGCTGCGGCTGCCGACCAGGATCTCGTGCGCCGCGGCGCCGTTGAGCGGGCCGCCGAGCTGGTTGACCACCGTCACCGTCGCCGCCGCGCCGCTGACGCTGCCGTCGTTCGCCTTGTAGGTGAACTCGCCCCCGCCCGGGTTGGCGAAGACCGCGACCTCGCCGGCGATCGGGCCCGTGACTCCGATCAGGCTGGCGCCGACAACGGCGACGTCCCGCACGGTCAGGCTCGCGCTGTCGGGATCCGTGTCATTGGCGAGCAGCGCCCAGGCCGGCACCGCGAAGCTGTTCGACCCGCTATTGGTGACCACCGTGTCGGCCGCCGCCACCGGCGCGTCGTTATGGCCGTTGATGGTGACGGTCACGACCTGGCTGGCCGTGCCGTCGGCGCTGATCGCGGTGAAGCTGTCGGTCAGGGTGTCGCCGTCGCCCAGCGCGTTCACCGCCGCGTCGCTGCTGCTGAGGAGGTAGACCCACGAGCCGTCGGATCCCAACGAGTATAGACCGTGGGCCGTCGGTGCGACGGCGTTGCGGAATCCGGATTCGCCCGAATCGGGATCGTTGATAGTCAGGAAGTCAAAGATCACGCCGCTGCCGTCCTCGGCGACGCTGCCGGCGATCGCGCCGCCGATGGTCGGCACGTCGTTGACGCCGGCGACCTTGACCGGAACATCCAGCACGTTGCTTGAGGCGGTGCCGTCCGAGACGGTGATCTTCAGGCCGATATCCTGGAGCTGGCCCGCCGGCACGCTGTCGTAATGTCCGGCGGGATCGATATGGAGGGTGCCATCCGGATCGAGAGAGACACCCGGCGGCGGCGTTCCGGCGATCGCATAGGTGAAGGCCTTGCTGTCGGGATCGCTGATATTGACCTGACCGGCCAACGAGAGTGTCGTGGCGGAACCTTCCTCATCGACCGTGAAGCCGGTCGATGCCAGGGAGATTTGCGGCGCGTCGTTATGGCCGTTGATGGTGACGGTCACGACCTGGCTGGCCGTACCGTCGGCGCTGACCGCGGTGAAGCTGTCGGTCAGGGTGTCGCCGTCGCCCAGCGCGTTCACCGCCGCGTCGCTGCTGCTGAGGAGGTAGATCCACGAGCCGTCGGATGCCAGGGAATACAGGCCGTGGGCCGTCGGGGCGACGGCGTTGCGGAATCCGGATTCGCCCGGATCGGGATCGTTGATAGACAGGAAGCCAAAGGTCACGCCGTTGCCATCTTCCGCGACACTGCCCGTGGTCGCGCCGCCGATGGTCGGCACCGTGTTGATCTCGGCGACGTGGATCGTCGCGGTCGCAATTCCGGTATCGGCGCCGCCATTCGCGGTGCCGTCGCCGTCCCGCAGCACGAAGGTGACGGTGCGATCGAGGGTGCTGGGCTGAGTCGAAGTGTTGGAATAGCCGATGGCCTGGATCAGCGCCTGGGCCGCGGCCGGCGTGGCCAGGTTGCTGGTGAAGTCGATCACCAGCGCGCTGCCATTGGTGCCGCCCGACCAGGTGCCGATCTTGGTGCCGCCGAAGGTGACATCCGCGTTGCTGATGCCGATCTGTCCCGGGCCCGTGCCCTGGCCGAGGATCGCCAGCTGGTCGGCGGCCGTGCCGTTGGCGCTGAAGGAGACCGTCAACCTGCCGCCGTTGAAGTTCAGCGAGTCGGTGTCCGTCACGGTCACCGCGCCGTCGATCACCTTCGCGGCTTCGCCTTCGGTGTAGTCCAGCGCGCCGCCCATTCCGCCGATGGCCGGCGCGTCGTTCACCGGGTTGACGGTGATGACGACCACCGTCGGAGCGCCGTCCACGGTCCCGTCATTCGCCTTGTAGGTAAAGATATCGTCGAGCGTCTCGCTGCCGTCATGGGTGTAGATGAACGTGCCGTCGGCATTCAGCGTCAGCGTGCCGTGCGCCGGGTTGCTGACCAGGACCGCCGACAGCGGATCACCCTCGAAGTCGAAGTCGTTGGCGAGCAGGCTCGCCGCGCCGCCCGCCAGGGTCGCCGTACCGCCCTCATTGAGCCTGATGGTGTCCGGCAGCGCGATCGGGGCGTCGTTCTTGCCATCGACCGTGATGGTGACGGTTGCCGTGTTGCCGTTCGCCGTGCCGTCATTCGCCCGATAGGTGAAGCTGTCGGTGCCGTTGAAATTTGTACTCGGCGTGTAGGTGAAGGTACCGTCCGCGGCCAGCGTCAGCGCCCCATGTGCCGGGCCGTTCACCAGGACGGCGCTCAACGGGCCGCCCTCGGCATCGGTGTCGTTGGTGAGGATGCCCGATGTTAGCGGGACGGTCAGGGCACGGTTCTCGGTCGTGAGGTACGCATCGTCGGTCGCGACCGGCAGGTCGTTCACCGGGTTGACGGTGATGACGACCACCGTCGCGACGCCGTCCACGGTCCCGTCATTCGCCTTGTAGGTAAAGATGTCGTCGAGCGTCTCGCTGCCGTCATGGGTGTAGATGAACGTGCCGTCGGCATTCAGCGTCAGCGTGCCGTGCGCCGGGTTGCTGACCAGGACCGCCGACAGCGGATCACCCTCGAAGTCGAAGTCGTTGGCGAGCAGGCTCGCCGCGCCGCCCGCCAGGGTCGCCGTACCGCCCTCGTTGAGCCTGATGGTGTCCGGCAACGCAATCGGGGCGTCGTTCTTGCCGTCGACCGTGATGATGACGGTTGCCGCGTTGCCGTTCGCCGTGCCGTCATTCGCCCGATAGGTGAAGCTGTCGGTGCCGTTGAAATTTGTGCTCGGCGTGTAGGTGAAGGTCCCGTCCCCGGCCAGCGTCAGCGTGCCATGCGCGGGGCCGGTCACCAGGACCGCGCTCAACGCACTGCCCTCGGCGTCGGTGTCGTTGCTCAGGATACCCGATGCCAGCGGGACGGTCAGGGCCCGGTTCTCGGTCGTGAGGTACGCGTCGTCGGTCGCGACCGGCAGGTCGTTCACCGGATTGACGGTGATGTTGACCGTCACCGTGTTGCCGGACGAATTGCCGTCATGCGCCTTGTAGGTGAAGCTGTCGGTCAGCGTCTCGCCGCCGTTATGGGTGTAGTTGAAGGTGCCGTCGGCGTTGAGGGTCAGCGTGCCGTTGGCCGGGCCGGTCACCAGGACCGCGCTCAGCGCATTGCCTTCCTTGTCGGTGTCGTTCGCCAGGACGCTCGTCGCGCCGGTGCTCAGGACGGTCGCCGTTCCACCCTCGGCCAGGACGATGCTGTCCCCGACCGCGACCGGCGCCAGGTTCACCGGCTTCGCGGTGATGTTGACGGTCGCCGTGTTGCCGTTCGTGGTTCCGTCATGCGCCGTGTAGGTGAAGCTGTCGGTGAGGTTGGCGCTGCCGTCATGGGTGTAGGAGAACGTCCCGTCCGCGTTCAGCGTCAGGGTGCCGTGCAGCGGACCGCTCACCACGGTTGCCGTCAGCGAATCGCCCTCCACATCGCTGTCATTCGCGAGGACACTGGTCGCGCCGCCGACCAGTGTGGCCGTGGTGCCGCCGGCATCGAGTTCGATTGCGTCCGCCACGGCGACCGGCGCGTCGTTCCGACCCTCGATGAAGAGGGCAATATTGCGCGTGGTCGAAGCTTCGCCGTCCGAGACCTCGAAGCTCAGGGTGAACTTCGCGCTTTCGCCCGCCTTCAGGCTGTCGTAGTGGCCCGCGGGGTCGCCGGTCAGCACCTGAGTCGCCGGATTGTAGGCGATGCCGGTCGGCAGCGTTCCGACCTGCGTGATCGTGAAGGCGCTGTCGTCGGGATCGATGATGCCGAAGGAAAGAAGCCGTTGCGCCGCCGCGTCGTCCTCGCCAAAGAAGACGGCGGTCGTTCCGAAGGTGACCCGCGGCGCATCGTTGACGCCGCTGATGTCGATGGTGAAGGTGGCGGTGTTGCTGTCCGCCTTTCCGTCATTCGCCTTGAACTGGAACGCGACCGCGGTGGTGTCGCCGGTGTCGAGGGTGTCGTGATTGCCCGTCGGGTCGAAGGACCATGAACCGTCGGGATTGAGCGTCAGCCCTTTCGGCGCCGTGCCGACCACCGAGTAGATCAGGGGATCGCCGTCGGCATCGGTCGCCGCGAGTTGGCCCGAGATGGCGTGGTCCTCGTCGGTGGCGGCCGCCACGTCCAGGGCGACCGGCGCGACATTGGCGTCGGTGGTGGTGGTGTTCCGGAACGGCGTGCCGGTCTGCTCCACGCCCGGCCGCCCGTCCGGGCTCTGGCTGTCGCCCTGGCCGCCGACGCCGGCGAAGCCACCGAGCCCGCCTTCGCCTTGGCCGAGCTGCTGGAAGATGGCGCCGGTGTTGTCGGTACCCTGCCCACCTTGACCGCCCGGGCCGGCCGCCGTCTCGATCTCGACCGCTGGATCGGTCGCGGCGAGGATGGCTGCGATGTCGAGCGGCTTGCCGTCCGCGCTTTCGATCACCGGGGGTGTCTCGCCCGCGGCGGCGACATAGCCCTCGAGGATGACGAGCGTGTCGCCGACCTTGATCGCGAGATTGCCGTTGCCGATCGCGGCGAGGAACGGCGCCTCCGCGCCGAATGGAAGAACAACCACTTCACCGGGCGTCACAGCGAGGCGGACGACCGTCTGCCCGTCGGGGATCACCACCTGCGCGGCGTCCAGCGGGATCGGGAGCGCGTCCCGAAGCGGCGCCGGCCCCGCGTCGACCGCAGCGATCTGGGTGCCGTCCTCGGTACCGCCGAGCAACGCGTCGGCCGCCTCAGTCTGAAAAATCAGATCGGATTCCACGCTCGCCCCCACAATCGCGCCTGCTTCAGGCAGGTGTATTTTCAACCTTGAGGGGTCGCCGATTCGCGCATGTGCATGACCCCCAGGACGAGTTTAGTGGCGCATTCACAGCGGTTCGAAGGGAATTTTCGAGGCGCGCAGGACGACTTTCCGATTACCCACACTATAATGCGGGCGTCGGCATTTTTGCTCCCAGCCTCGGCGCCAAAAGCAAATCCCCGCGCCTCAGGCGCGGGGATGATGCAAGAAAGCGGCGGAAGGCCGCTGCGTCTTACGGCTGGTCCTGGTTCAGGTGCACGTTGGCGGTCGGGATCGCCGTCGAGACCATGACATAGGCATCGGCCGTGGCTGCGTTGCCGGCGGTCGTCTCGTGGGCAAACACGTGGTAGCCGTTCACGTCGATGCCGGTGTCGGCCCAGCCGGTGCCGCCGCCGTCCTTGCTGATCGACAGGTAGAGCTGATCCACGGCGTCGCCGTCGATGCGCACCGCATCCTTCTCGCTGGTGAAGACGCCGCCCGGCGTGATGGTGTGATCGGAGAGCCCGGTCACGGTCGCCGCGCCAAGCGTGATGCTCTGCGCGCCGGCACCGCCGTCGGCCGCCGCCGTCGAGATGGTCTCGATCCCGCCGGAATGCGTGAGGTTCAGATTGACGAAGTTCACGTCGTGATCGATCGCCAGGACGTCGCCGCGGGTGGCGGCGTCCCGCAGGTCGTTGCTGTTGGCGATCGAATCGCCGCCGCCAACCACGGTGTCGCCGTTGTGGAACAGCACAGTGTCGTCGCCGTCGCCGCCGAAAATCAGGTCGTTGCCGCCCTTGCCGTCGATCTTGTCGCCGGCCGCGCCGCTGACCAGGATTTCATGCGCCGCGGTGCCGGTGAGATCGCCGCCGGCCTGGCTGACGAACGTGACCGTCGCCGCATTGCCGAAGTCCGCGCCGTCCGTCGCCGTGTACTTGAACGATCCGCCGAGCGTCGCGTCGTCCTGGACCGATACTGCGCCGTTGTCGCCGGCGCCGGATGTGTGGACGAGCACGCCAGTCCCGGTTGGGTCGCTAACGTTTGCGACATCGATCGCCTGGCCCTCCTTGTCGGTGTCGTTGGCCAGCAGCGACCATTCCGGAATGATGAAGGTGCCGCTCGCACCGACGTTGGTGATGATGGTGTCGTCGACCGTGACCGGGGCGTCGTTGACCCCCTTGATCTGGATGCTGAGGGTCTGGACGTTGCTGTTCGAGGTGCCGTCGTTGACGTGGTACTGGAACGAGATGGTCTTGGTCTCGCCGGCCTTCAGGTAATCGTAGTTGCCGGCCAGGTTGAGATCGAGCTTGCCATCGGTACCCAGCGTCACGCCGGCCGGCAAGGCGCCGTTCACGTGCCAGGTGAACACGGTGCTGTCCGGATCCTGGATCGCGTGCAGGTTCGAGAGCTCGACGCTCTTGGTCTGGTCCTCGGTGTAGTTGGTGAGGGTCAGCGGCAGCAGGAACGGCGCGTCGTTCACCGCCGTCACATGCACCGTCGCGGTGGCAATGGCGGTATCGGTGCCGCCCAGCGCCGTGCCGTCGCCGTCCACCAGGGTAAACGCCACGGTGCGGTCGGCCGTGCTCGGATCGTCCGAGCTGTTGGCATAGGCGATGTGCTGGATCAGCGCCGCGATCGCCGCCGGCGTCGCGGTGTCGCTGTTGAAGGTGATGATCAGGTCGGTTCCATTGGCGCCACCGCTGACGGTGCCGATGACCACGCCGCCGTAGCTGATGTCGGAACCGCTGACGCCGATCTGGCCGGCGCCGTTGCCTTCGTTGAGGACGGAGAGCTGGTCGGTCGCCGTGCCGTTCGCCGTGAACGAGACCTTCAGCGAGCCGCCATTGAAGTTGGCTGAATCCACGTCGGAGACGGTGACCGAGGAATCGATCGCCTTGGGCGCTTCGTTCTCCGTGTAGTTCAGCGTGCCGCCCATATTCCCAATCACGGGCGCGTCGTTGACACCCTGGATCTGGACTTTGAGGGTCTGGACATTGCTGTCCGCGGTGCCGTCGTTGACGTGGTACTGGAACGAGACGGTCTTGGTCTCGCCCGCCTTCAGGTAGTCGTAGTTGCCATCTAGTTTGAGATCGAGCTTGCCGTCGCTGCCCAGCGTGACGCCGGCCGGCAAGGCACCGTCCACATGCCAGGTGAACACGGTGCTGTCCGGGTCCTGGACCGCGTGCAGGGTCGAGAGCTCGACGCTCTTGGTCTGGTCCTCGGTGTAGTTGGTGAGGGTCAGCGGCAGCAGGAACGGCGCGTCGTTCACCGCCGTGACATGCACGGTCGCCGTTCCGGTGCCGGTATCGGTGCCGCCCAGCGCCGTACCGTCGCCGTCCACCAGCGTGTAGGTCACGGTGCGGTCGGCCGTGCTCGGGTTGTCCGAGCTGTTGGCATAGGCGATGTCCTGGATCAGCGCCCTGATCGCCGCCGGCGTCGCCGTGTCGCTGTTGAAGGTGATGACCAGGGCGGCGCCGTTGACACCGCCGCTGAAGGTGCCGATGACGACGCCTTCGTAGGTGATGTTGGAACCGGCGACACCGATCTGGCCGGCGCCGTTGCCCTGGTTGAGAACCGAGAGCTGGTCCGCGGACGTGCCGTTCGCCGTGAACGAGACGGTCAGCGAGCCGCCATTGAAGTTGGCGGAATCCACGTCGGAGACGGTAACCGAGGAATCGATCACCTTCGGCGCATCGTTCTCCGTGTAATTCAGCGTGTCGCCCGTGCCGCCGATCACCGGCGCATCGTTCACGCCCAGGATCTGGATGGTGACCGTCGCGGTGTTGCTGTCGACCGTGCCGTCGTTCGCCTTGTACTGGAACGTGACGGTGTCCGTGTTGCCGGCATTGAGCGCTTCGTAGTTGCCGGCCGGGTCGAAGGAAAAGCTCCCATCCGGGTTGAGGGTCACCCCCGCCGGAAGCACGCCGACCGCGGAATAGGTCAGCGTATCTCCATCGGCATCCGTGGCCGGCAGCTGGCCGCTCGTCGCGTGGTCTTCGTCGGTTGTGACCGTGAGGTCTTCGGCGGTCGGCGCCGTGTTGGTCAAGAGGCCGAACTGCACGAACAGCGTGCCGGTCTGGTCCACGGTTCCGCCGCCCAGGCCCTCGGTGCCGTCCAGGGCGCCGACGCCGGTGAAGCCGCCGAGGCCGGCGCCTTGGCCGAACGCCTGAAAGAAAGCGCCCGTGTTGTCGGCGCCTTGCCCTTGCGGGCCGGCGGCCGGACCGGCGGCGGTCTGGATGTCGATATTGGGATCGGTCGAGGCCAGGATCGTGGCGATGTCGAGCGGCTGGCCGTTCGACGCTTCGACCACCGGCGCCGCCTGCCCGGCGGCCTCGACATAGCCCTGCAGAATGACGGTGACGTCGCCGACCTTGATGGCGAGGTTGCCGTTGTCGATCCGGGCGAGGAATTGCGCGTCGGGCGGGAACGGAAGCTCCACCACTTCACCCGGCGCCACCGGAATGCGGACGATGTTCTCGCCTTGCGGGATCACGACCTGGGCGGCGTCGAATGGACGCGCCAGCGCATCGTCGAACGGCGCCGAAGCCGATGGCGCGGCCGCAAGCTGCGTGTTGCCCATGTCCTCACCGATCATCGAATCGCTCGTTCCGGTCTCGAAGATCAGATCGGTTTCCATGTGCACATCTCCACTGCTGACGGCTTAAGACACGGGCGACCTATCGCGGGCGGCGCACCATTCGACCCTTCGGCTTCGGAATCGATCACTCCAGAGAAGAGCAATCTAAAGCGCGCGTGGCGCACATCAGAAGGGAAATGGGGGGCTTGACCCGCTCTGGGGCGGGGCTTCTGCACATCACTGTGTGAGCGTTTGCATTTTAGGAAAGTTTGTATCGGTTTTGCCGCATCGACCGCTTTCAGCGCCCTCAGCGAACGACCTTCAGCGGCCTCCCCTGATCGCTGGAAATGCGCTCGGCCGCGCTCCGGATCGAGGCCGCGTCGATGCCGAAATGGCGGTAGAGATCGGCCACCGTGCCGGTCTGGCCGAAATGCTCGACGCCGAGCGGATGCACGCGATGGCCATAGACGCCGCCGAGCCAGGAGAGCGTCGCCGGGTGCCCATCCATCACGGTCACGAAGGCGGCGTATGACGGCACGCCCTTGAGCAGGCGCTCGATATGGGATTCCGCGTGGCGCAGGCCGCGCTGCCGGGCCCGGACCGCCGCCGACCAACCGGCGTTGAGTCGGTCGGCCGATGTAACCGCCAGGAGCCCGATGTCGCGCCAGGCCTCGCCCATCATGCCGACCGCCTCGATCGCCTCGGGCGCGACCGCGCCGGTATAGGCGATGACCGCCGTGCAATTCGGCCCGGGTTTGCGCAGCCAGTAGCCGCCGTCGATGATCTCGCGCTCAAGCTCCGGCGTCATCGCCCGCACGGGCTGCTCGATCTGCCGGGTCGACAAGCGCAGATAGACCGAGCCGCCGGTCTCGTCGCGCAGCCAGTTGCGCTCGTCCTGATCGCCCTCGCCGCCGCGCTGAATGTAGGAGAACGACCATTTCAGGATCACGGCGAGCTCATCGACGAAGGCCGGCTCGAACGCGGCCAGCCCGTCCTGCGCCAGGCCGATCAGCGGCGTCGCGATCGACTGGTGCGCGCCGCCTTCCGGCGCCAGGGTGACGCCGGACGGCGTCGCCACCAGGATGAAGCGCGCATCCTGATAGCAGGCATAGTTCAAGGCATCGAGGCCGCGGCTGATGAAGGGATCGTAGAGCGTGCCGATCGGGATCAGGCGCTCGCCGTTGATGCTGTGCGAGAGGCCGAGCGCCGAGAGCATGATGAAGAGGTTCATCTCGGCGATGCCGAGCTCGAGATGCTGGCCCGCGGGCCCGAACTCCCATTTCTGCGCCGAGGCGATGCGCTCGTCGCGAAAGGTATCGGCCATGCTGGCGCGGGCGAACAACCCGCGGCGGTTGACCCAGGGACCGAGATTGGTCGAGACCGTCACATCGGGCGAGGTGGTGACGATGCGCGCGCTGAGCGGCGTGTCCTCGCGGCCGATCTCGTTCAAGAGCTGGCCGAAGCCCATCTGGGTCGACGCGACCGGCTGCGGCGTGATCGCCAGCGTCTCCGGCACCGGCACCGCCGCAGCGGTGAGGCGCCGCCGCGGATCCTGCGCGAAGGGCGTGCGGTCGAGATAGGCCTGCAAGGCCTGCGGCGACGCGGCGAGGCCCTCGAACGATTCCCATTCATGGCCTTCGCGGACGTTCATGCTCGCCCGGAAGGTTTCCATCTGCGCCGGCGTCATCAGGCCGGAGTGGTTGTCCTTGTGTCCGGCGAGCGGCAGGCCAAAGCCCTTGATCGTGTAGGCGATGAAGCAGGTCGGGCGGTCGTGCTTGGAGGCGTCGGCGAACGCCTTCAACAGGCTCGGCCGGTCATGGCCGGCGAGATTCGTCATCAGCGCCGCGAGCTCCACGTCGGAGCGCTTGGCAATCAAGCGCGTGACCTCGCCCTGGTCGCCGAGCTCGTCCTCGAGGCGCTTGCGCCAGGCGGCACCGCCCTGGAAGCACAGGGCCGAATAGAGCTGGTTCGGACAGCGGTCGATCCATTGGCGCAGGCGCGCGCCGCCGGGCTCCTGGAACGCGGCTTCCAGCAACGCGCCATACTTCAGCACGACGACATCCCAGCCGAAGGTCTTGAAGATTTCCTCGAAACGCTGCCAGAGGCCCTCGCGCACGTTGGCATCGAGGGACTGCCGATTGTAATCGACGACCCACCAGGTGTTGCGGAGGCCCTGCTTCCAGCCCTCGAGCAGCGCCTCGAAGATGTTGCCCTCGTCGAGCTCGGCATCGCCGACCAGGGCGATCATCCGGCCTTCGCGCCGGTCCTTGGCCCAGCCCTTGGCCTTCACGTAATCCTGCACGATCGAGGAGAACAGGGTCTGCGCGACGCCGAGCCCGACCGAGCCGGTCGAGAAATCGACCTCGTCGCTGTCCTTGGTGCGCGACGGATAGCTCTGGGCACCCTTGTAGCCGCGGAAATTCTCCAGCTTCTCCCGGCTCTGCTTGCCGAGCAGGTACTGGATCGCGTGGAAGACCGGCGACGCGTGAGGTTTGACGGCGACCCGGTCCTCCGGCCGCAGCACCTCAAAATAGAGCGCCGCCATGATGGTGGCGAGCGAGGCCGACGAGGCCTGATGCCCGCCGACCTTCATCCCGTCGGCGTTCTCGCGGAGATGGTTGGCGTTGTGGATGGTCCAGGCCGCCAGCCAGAGGACCTTCTTTTCCAGTTCGCCGAGGAGATCCTGTGCCAACGCCGCCCTCTCAATCGCCGTAAAAGAAGAAGCCTTCGATATTCGTCGCCTGCTGGTTCTGCTCCAGCGCCGCCCAGCCCACGAGGCCGAAGCCGTCGCGCAGCAGGAAGAAGTCGCCGTCCTGCAGCACCACCTCGACGAAGCCGCCGGCGGCAATGGTGGTGACGATGCCCGATTTCTGCTGGTCCGCATAGAGCGTCAGCGGGCGGAGCGCCTTGGACTGGAATCCGGCGTAGGAGAAGGGCTGCGCCACCGGCTGCAGCGCCGCGCCCTTCCGGCAATGAAGCGCGCGGGCGGAGAACATGGTGTTGGTATGGCCGCCGCTATAGACGCAGCCGTCGCCGGGAATGACGAACAGCGTGCCCGGGATGGCGACGCCCGGCTGCTCCGGATCCTGCGAGGCGGAGAACACGCATTGCGGATCGTTGCTGCCGCCGGAATCGCAGCGCAGGACCAGATAGTCCCGGTCATCGGGGCTGAGCTTCACGTCGAGCGGATAGGCCATGTAGACGCCGGCCTCGTCATAGTACTTTTGATACTTCGCCTCATCGGGCGGCAGCTTCGGTTCGCGCGCGAGAGTCTTCGCGGTGACGATGGTGATCTTCTGGATCCCCGGATCGAACACGACTTCTTTCGTCAGGCGCTGTGCTTCCGGCACCAGCGCGAGCGCGCCGTCCTCGGCGAAGGCCGCGTTCGGCAGCAGCAGCAGGATCGCGCCGATCCAGTGATGCAGTTTCATCTCTTTCCCCCGATGCGACGCCGCAATTCCGCCAGCGCGTGCTCGCGATCGGCGGCGAAATCGCCGGCGATCCACCATTCCTCCAGCTCTTTCAGCAGGCGACCGATCTCCGGCCCGGCGGCGATGCCCAGCGCCGAAAGATCGCGGCCCCGCACCGGAAATTCCGGGCGAAGCCAGTCGCGCACAATCTCGAAAGCGTTGAGCCAATCGATATCCGCTTGGTCCCAATCGACCAGCAGCAGGTCGAGCGCCAGCGCGTTGCCGAGATCGTAGACCTGGCGGCGCACCAGCACCGGATCGCTCACGGCAAAATCCGGCCGCGCCGCGCTGATCGCCAGCACCCGGTCACGCTCGGCATTCGAGAGTCTGAGGGTCTGCGCAACGGCGGGACCGGCACCGGTCACCGTGAGTGCCGCCAGGCGGCGCACTGCGTCCTGCGGCACCTTCAGGCGGGACTCGAGCGCCGCGACCTTCGCCATCCGGTCGACCGTGGTCGCCTGCGGCAGGAAGGCATCGACGATGCCCTCCGCCAGCATGGCGCGCCAGGTTTCGACGCCGCGGCGCGCCGTCAGCAGCTTCAGGGTCTCCTGGCGCAGGCGTTCGCCCGAGAGCGACTTCAGCTCTCCCTTCAGCGCCCGCGCGGCCGCGAGCGCCGGTTGGTCGAAACCGTCGGTCGCATAATCGGCGTGGAAGCGGAAGTAGCGCAGGATTCGCAGATAGTCCTCGCGCATGCGGTCTTCGGGTGCCCCGACGAAGCGCACCTTCCCGGCTTGGAGGTCGGTGATCCCGTCGAAATAGTCGTAGACCTTGCCGCTCGCATCGGCCGAGAGCGCGTTCATGGTGAGATCGCGCCGCGCCGCGTCTTCGCGCCAGTCGTCGGTGAAGGCGACGGTGGCGTGGCGGCCGAAGGTCTCGACGTCGCGGCGGAGGGTCGTCACCTCGATGCCGGTGTGATCGGCGACCACCGTCACCGTGCCATGGTCGATCCCGGTCGGGACATGCTTCAATCCCGCGGCCTCGGCCGCCTGCATCACCGCGGCGGGTTCCAGCGGCGTCGCGATGTCGATGTCGCGGATCCTGCGGCCGAGCAGTCCGTCGCGCACGCAGCCGCCGACGAAGCGCGGCGCACCGCCGGCCCGCTCCAGCGCCTGGTAGACTTTGTGCGCGGGACCGGACGTCATCCAGTCCTGCGGGAATTTGCCGAGATCGGTCGTCATTGCACGCTCAAGACCTCGGCGAGATTGCTCAGCATCCCGGCGGTGGCGCCCCAGATATAATAGCCGGGCCAGGGATAGACGTAGAAGAAGCGTTCCTTGCCCTGCCAGATCCGGCTTTCGGTGCGCCGGTTCAAAGGATCGAGGAAGAAGCCGAGCGGCACCTCGAAGACTTCGGCGACCTCGAAGGGATCGGGCACCAGGGCGATCGGCGGCATGATCAGGCCGACCCAGGGCACGACCTCGAAGCCGGTCCGCGTCACATAGGTGTCGAGCCGGCCGACCAGATCGACCCGCTGCGGGTCGAGGCCGACCTCTTCCTTCGCCTCGCGCAAGGCCGCCGCCGCCGCGTCGCGGTCTTCCGGATCGACTCGGCCGCCGGGGAAGCTCACCTGGCCGGCATGGTCATGGAGATGATCGGTGCGCTTGGTCAGCAGCACGGTCAGCCCTTCCGCGCGGTCGATCAAAGGGACGAGAACGGCCGCCGCGGTCAGGGCGCGGTCGGGATGCATGCCGGGATTGAGGTCGTGATCGCCGCGCTGGCTTCCGGCGCTCGCGTCGAAGATGCGCTCGGCCTGGGGAGTCGTGCCCGGCGCGGACCGGATGCCGGGTGCGACCTTGCCCAGCCGCTGAATGACGTCGGTGCGTTGCATGTGTGGAATATACTAGGCGGCGATGCGCCCCAGCGGGAAGAAGCGACCGCAGCTCCAGACGCCGAGCTGCTCTGCGCCATCCACTTCGGCAAACTCGCCCATTTCGACCAAATGGTAATAGACCGGCCGCAGGATCCGCGCCTCCAACCCGTCGCGGACTGTAACATAGGGGCGAGGCTCGCCGCTCGCCGGATCGTGATCGACTCGGATCGGGTGAGTCGCGTCCAGTGTCACAATGTCATCGACATTGGTGCGGAAGGTCAGGCGGCTGTCCCGACCCGTGCCCGCGGCCTCGACCTCGACCGCCACGAAGGGCGCGTCATCCACCAGGATGCGGCCGCGCTCGACCGGGGTCACCAGCCAGAACGCGCCATTTTCCCGCCGCAATACCGTGGAGAATAGCTTCACCAGCGGCTTCCGGCCGATCGGCGAGCCGCGATAGAACCACGTACCGTCGCTGGCAATTCGCATGTCGAAATCGCCGCAACTCGGCAACTGGGTGAAATCCGGCGCGTTGTCTGGACGGTCCCGGCCGGTCGTTCCATCGGACGGCCCATCCGTATGCGGTGCCCGGAGGACTCTCGGGCATTCCGAATTGGACAGGCCGCCGGATGTAGGATTACGCTGCATTATCAGGCTTCACAGCAAGGATGTCCCAGGTGGCGATCACGGAGAATAGCATCGGCGCGACCCCCTTATCATCCGCAGCTTCCGGTCCCGATCTCGCCGGCGAGATGGAGACGATCCATAAACGCCTGGAGCAGGTCCGCCGCAACATCGGGCAAGTCATATTCGGACAAGAGCAGACCGTCGAGCAATCGCTGATCTCGATCCTGGCCGGCGGCCATGTTCTGCTGATCGGCGTGCCCGGCCTCGCCAAGACCAAGCTGGTCGATTGCCTGGGCCGCGTGCTCGGCCTCGACACCCGCCGGGTGCAATGCACCCCCGACCTGATGCCGGCCGACATCATCGGCTCGGAAGTGCTCGAAGAGGGCGAATCCGGCCGCCGCACCTTCCGCTTCATTCCCGGCCCGGTGTTCTGCCAGCTGCTGATGGCGGACGAAATCAACCGCGCGAGCCCACGCACCCAGTCGGCGCTGCTGCAGGCGATGCAGGAGCACCGGGTCTCGGTCGCCGGGCAGACCCACCAGCTGCCGCAGCCCTTCCATGTGCTCGCGACCCAGAACCCGCTGGAGCAGGAAGGCACTTATCCGCTCCCCGAAGCACAGCTCGACCGGTTCCTGCTGCAGATCGATGTCGATTATCCGGCGCTCGCCGCCGAGCGGCAAATGCTGATCGTCACCACGGGCTCCGCCGACCAGGAGCCGCAGGCGGTGATGAACGGCGAGGAGCTGCAGAAGGCACAGCGCATCGTCCGGCGCATCCCCGTCGGCGACAAGGTGCTGGACGCGATCCTGAAGATGGTGCGGGCCGGCCGCTCCGGCGAAGGCGAACTGACCGACGTCACCAAGCATCTCGCCTGGGGTCCGGGACCGCGCGCCGGCCAGGCGCTGATGCTCGCCACCCGCGCCCGCGCCCTGCTGCAAGGGCGCTTGAGCCCGTCGATCGACGACGTGGTGGCGCTGGCCCATCCGGTGCTGCGCCATCGCATCGCGCTCACCTACAGCGCCCGGGCCGAGGGTGTCACACTGGCGGCGGTCATCGACAAGCTCGTCGCGCTGCTCGGCTGAGCGAGGTCCGGTTCAAGGAATGACACTGGCGATCACGGCAGATCGGGCAAAGGCGGAATCGGCGGCCATCGCCGGGCGCCTGCCGCCGCTCTTGATCGCCGCCGAGCGCATCGCGGCGACCGTGACGCAGGGCGTGCACGGACGGCGCCGCGTCGGCAGCGGCGACGTGTTCTGGCAGCACCGCCCTTATTATCCCGGCGACGAGCTGAAGCAGCTCGATTGGCGGCAATCGGCGAAGTCCGACAAGATCTACCTCCGCCAGATGGAATGGTCGGCGGCGCAGACCGTCTATCTTTGGTGCGATCTTTCGCCCTCCATGGATTACGCCAGCAGGAAGGAGCTGCCGACCAAGGCCGAGCGCTCCATGGTGCTGCTGTTGGCGCTCTCGAGCGTGCTTTCGCGCGCGGGCGAGCGGGTGGCGCTGATGGGCGATCCCGAGCCGCCGATTTCCGGCCGCGCCGTCGCCGAGCGCCTGGCCGACCGGTTGCAGCACCGCACCCAGGTCGCCCAAAGGTCGACCGGGGACAACGCCGAGAACGAGCGCAGCCTGCCGCCGCCGGTCCTGCTGCCGGCGCATGCCCATGCGGTGATGATCAGCGATTTCCTCTCGCCGATCGACGAGTTCCGCGGGTTGCTCGAGCGCTTCGCGGCGCGCGACGTGCGCGGCCATCTCCTGCAGGTGCTCGATCCCGCCGAGGTGGCGATGCCGTTCCTCGGCCGGGTGCGGTTCCGCGGCATGGAGCGCGAAGGCGAACTGCTGATGAGCCGGGTCGAATCGATCCGCGACCAGTATCTGAACAAGCTCGATGCCCATCGCGAGGAATTGCGCACGCTGGCGCGTCATGCCGGCTGGAGCTTCTCGACCCATGCGACCGATGCGCCGGGCGCGCCGGCCTTGCTCGCGCTCTATCAGTGGCTCGCCGCCGATAAGAGGTTCCGGGCATGATGTCCTTGGGCGGCCTCGCCTTCGTCTCGCCCTGGCTGCTGGTCGGCCTCGCCGCCCTCCCGGTGCTGTGGTGGCTGCTGCGCCTCACGCCGCCCGCGCCGAAGCGCATCCCCTTCCCGGCGATCCGCCTGCTGTTCGGCCTGCTGCCGAAGGAGGAGACGCCGCACCGGACGCCGTGGTGGCTGATCCTGCTCCGCCTGGCGATCGCGGCCCTGCTGATCGTCGGCCTCTCGCATCCGCTCTGGAACGCGGCGCAGCCTTTCCCGCGCTCGGGCCCGCTGCTGCTGGTGCTGGATGACGGCTGGGCCTCCGGCCCCGCCTGGGGCGAGCGCCAGGCCTTCGGCCAGGAGCTGATCGCCGAAGCCGATCGCGAGAAGCGCGGCGTCATCCTGCTGACCACGGCACCCCGGCCCAACGGCCAGCTGCGGCCGGTTTCGCTGCTCTCGGCGGATCAGGCGGCAGCACAGCTCGCGGCCTTGCAGCCTTCGCCCTGGCCGGTCGATCGCGCCAAGGCGCTGGAGCTGCTGGAGGCCGCCGACTTCGCCAAGGATCTGAACACGGTCTGGCTGGCCGACGGTCTGGCCGACATGAAGGCGGAGAACGATCGCGCCTTGTTCGACGGCTTGAGCAAGCGCGGCCAGGTGACCGTGATGGATGACGGGCCCGGCGCGGTGCCGATCCTGCTGCAGGAGCCGGAGCTGCGGCCGCAGGGCATCACGCTGCGCGCCGCGCGCACGGTCGCCGGCGCGCCGCAGCGGATCAACGTGCGGGTGCTCGACCGCGAGAATCACAGCCTCGGCCTGGTGACGGTGGACTTCAAGGCGCCTGAGCTCACCGCGACGGCCAATGTCGATCTGCCGATCGAGCTCAGGAGCCGCGCCAGCCAGCTGGTGCTGGAAGGCGGCCAGTCGGCGGGCTCGATCGCGCTGCTGGACGATTCCGGCGGGCGCAAGCCGATCGGCGTGGTCACCGACAACCCGACCCTCGGCAGCCAGCCCTTGCTGGGCGAGCTCTATTATATTCAGCGCGCGCTGGCGCCGAACAACGAGGTCCGGATCGGCGATCTCGCCACCCTGACCGCGCAGCCGATCTCGATGATCATCCTGCCGGACCAGACCGCACTCGGGCCGGATCAGCGGGCGATCCTGCAGAAATGGGTCGAGCGCGGCGGCATGCTGGTGCGCTTCGCCGGCGAGCGGCTATCCGCGACGCCGGACGACACGCTGGTGCCGGCGCGGCTGCGCCAGGGCGACCGCATCCTCGGCGGCGCGCTCTCTTGGGCGCAGCCGACGACGCTCGATGCCTTCCCGTCGAGCTCGCCCTTCGCCGGGCTGCCGGTGCCGAAGGACATCCATGTCCAGCGCCAGGTGCTGGCGGAGCCCGCGATCGATCTCGGCTCCAAGACCTGGGCGCGGCTGGCCGACGGCACGCCGCTGGTCACCGGTGCCAAGACCGGCCAGGGCACTCTCGTTCTCTTCCATGTCAGCGCCAATGCCGAATGGTCGGACCTCGCACTCTCCGGCCTGTTCGTGCAGATGCTGGACCGGCTGGTCGATCTCGCCGCCGGCGCCCCCGCCGGCGATGTCGATGCGCAGAAACCGCTGCCGCCGGTCGCGATGCTCGACGGTTTCGGGCGCCTGGCCGGCGTGCCCGCGGGCGTGTTGCCGATCTCGGGCAAGGATCTGCAGGATGCCAAGATCGGTCCGCAGCATCCGCCGGGCTTCTACGGCGAGAGCAAGGCGCGGCTGGCGCTCAATCTCAGCGGCGCGGTGAAGACCTTGAAGCCGCTCGGCCTTGCGGCCCAGCCGCTGACCCGCGCGCATACGGTGGACTTCAAGCCCTGGCTGCTGGCCGCAGCCTTCCTGCTGCTGATCGGCGATCTCTTGATCGCGCTGGCTCTGCGCGGCCTGCTGGTCCGGCCCACGGTGCGCGGCGCCGCGGCCGG
This sequence comes from Dongia sedimenti, assembly GCA_030715195.1. Taxonomy (GTDB): domain Bacteria; phylum Pseudomonadota; class Alphaproteobacteria; order Dongiales; family Dongiaceae; genus Dongia; species Dongia sedimenti. The sequence continues at coordinate 380,023 of JAUYVI010000006.1, read as the reverse complement.
CACGGCCGCCATGCTGTTCGCCGTGATGCTGACGGCCTCGCCGCAGGCGCGCGCCGCCGAGGAGAGCGACGCGCAGATCATCGCCGCGACCCAGGCCGCGCATCTCGCCTATGTGCGGACCGGCGCGCCGGAGGTCGATGCGACCAGCCGCGCCGGGTTGAAGGGCCTGACCGAAGTGCTGCTGCAGCGGACCTCGGCCGATGTCGGCGATCCGGTCGGTGTCGATCTCGAGACCGACGACCTCACCTTCTATCCCCTGCTCTATTGGCCGATCAGCGGCAGCCAGAAGCAGCCCTCGCCGGCCGCGGTCGACCGCTTGAACAAGTACCTGGCGGGCGGCGGCCTGATCTTCTTCGACACCGCCGACCAGAATGTCTCCGGCCTTTCCGGCAGCGTCGGCCCCGGCGCCATGCGCCTGCAGGAACTGACCCAGGGCATGGACATCCCGCCGCTGGTGCCGGTCCCGGCCGATCATGTGCTGACCCGCGCCTTCTATCTGCTGAAGGATTTTCCCGGACGCTGGATCGGCGGTTCGCTCTGGGTCGAATCCGCGAACAGCCGGATCAATGACGGCGTCTCGACGGTGGTGGTCGGCAGCAACGACTACGCCAGCGCCTGGGCGATCGACGACTATGGCCAGCCGCTCTATCCGGTGACGCCCGGCGGCGAGCGGCAGCGCGAGATGGCCTACCGCTTCGGCGTCAACCTCGTGATGTATTCGATGACCGGCAATTACAAGTCCGACCAGGTCCATGTGCCGGCCATCCTGGAGCGCCTCGGTCAATGATGGTGGGTCAATGAACGATCTGATCACCATCGGCGCCTATTCGGTCGCGCTCAACCCGATCCTGCCCTGGCCGGTGCTGATCGCGCTCGGCGTGCTTTACGGCGGCCTGCTGCTCTTCGCCTTCGCCCGCCATGCGCGCGGCACGACCTGGCGCGTGGTCGCCGGCCTGCTGATCGTCTTCGCCCTGCTCGACCCGTCGCTGGTCGAGGAGCAGCGGAACTACCAGAAGGACGTCGCGGTCGTGCTGGTCGACCGCTCGCCTAGCCAGAACCTCGGCAACCGCGCCCAGGAGACCAACGACGCGCTCGCCGAGCTGCGGCGCCAGCTGGCGCTCCTCCCCGATCTCGACGTGCGGGTGATCGAAGGCGGCGGCGGTCCCGACAGCGCCGAGAAGGGCACCGAGCTCATGGGCGTGCTGCAGAGGGGCCTCGCCGACGTGCCGCTGCGGCGCCTGGCCGGCGTCATCACCATCAGCGACGGGCAGGTCCACGACTTGCCGGCACTCGCCGCCACCGACCAGGGCGCAAAAGGCGCGCTCGGCTTCGACGCGCCGATCCACCTGCTGATGACCGGCGATCCGAAACAGGGCGACCGCCGCCTAATGCTGACCGAGGCGCCGAGCTTCGGCCTGGTCGGCAAGCCGGTCGAACTCAAGTTCAAGATCGACGATCTCGGCAGCGACAATGCGGGCGCGGCGATGGTCACCATCCGCCGCGACGGCCAGGCCCTGCCGCCGGTCTCGGTGCCGGTCGGGCAGGAGCAGACCCTGCAGCTCCCGATCGAGCATGGCGGCCAGACGGTGTTCGAGATCACCGCCGAGGACGGGCCGCAGGAGATCACCAAGGTCAACAACACCGCCGTGCTCTCGGTCAACGGCGTGCGCGACCGGCTGAAGGTGCTGCTGATCTCGGGCGAGCCCTATCCGGGCGAGCGGGTCTGGCGCAACCTGCTGAAATCCGACCCCTCGGTCGATCTCATCCACTTCACCATCCTGCGGCCGCCCAACAAGCAGGACGCGACCCCGATCAACGAGCTGGCGCTGATCTCGTTTCCGATCGACGAGCTGTTCGACACCAAGCTGAAGCAGTTCGACCTGATCATCTTCGACCGGTTCCAGCATCTCGGGATCCTGCCGGAGGAGTATTTCTTCCACATCGTCGATTACGTGAAGAACGGCGGCGCGGTGCTGGAATCCGCCGGCCCGAGCTCGGCCGGCCAGTTCAGCCTCTACAAGACGCCGCTGCAGGAGATCTTCTCCGCCTCGCCGACCGGCGACGTGATCCAGCGCGGCTATCGCCCGAGCCTGACCGAAATCGGCAAGCGCCATCCGGTGACCGCCGATCTCATCAAGAACGACGCCGACCAGCAGAAATGGGGCCGCTGGTTCCGCCAGATCGTGGCGACCACGCGCGGCGGCAACACGCTGATGAACGGCGCCGACGGCCTGCCGCTGCTGGTGCTCGACCGGATCGGCAAGGGCCGGGTCGCCGAGCTGTTCTCCGACCAGCTCTGGCTCTGGTCCAAGGGCTTCGAGGGCGGCGGGCCGCAGGCGGAGCTGATCCGCCGGGTCGGCCATTGGCTGATGCAGGAGCCGGATCTCGAGGAGGAGGATCTCCGCGCCACGGTGATCGACGGCAAGCTCGAGGTGCAGCGCCGCAGCCTCGGCACCCAGCCGGCCACGGTCGATGCGACCGCGCCCGACGGCCGCGTCGCCAAGCTGCCGCTGACCGATATCGGCCATGGCAAGGCGACGGCCGAGATGCCGGCGCCCGACCAGGGGCTCTACCGCGTGACCGACGGCCAGAAAGAGGCGTTCGCCGCCTCGGGCGCGCTCAATTCCCTGGAGTTCCGCGATCCCCGCGCCAGCGACGAGCCCATGGCCCCGCTGATCACCGCCACCGGCGGCGGCGTGCAGGTCTATGAGGAATCCGGCTGGCCCACGCTGCGCCGGGTTTCGGCCCAGTCCGAGCGTTCGGGGCGCGGCTGGTTCGGGCTGAAGCAGAACCAGGATTACGTAGTGACCGGCATCGCCCAGTCGCCGCTGGTGCCCGCCTGGATCGCCCTCCTCGCCTCGCTCGGCGCGGTACTCTTGGCCTGGAAGCGCGAGGGGCGGTAAACTCCCCCTCTTTGTCGCGCGTCGGTTGCGGGGAAATGCACAAGCCAATTCTGCGTCGCGTCGGCTTGGTCCTGTTGTTGGCCAGTCTTCTACAGCTGGCCTGGACGGCCTATCTCGCCACCCTCAGCCACAGTTTCTCCTTTGATTTCACCTTTCTCGTCGCCGGCATAGCCATGATGTTCGGCAGCCTATCCTATGCGCACTATGTCCGCCCGTTGTCGGCTTTCGTGGCCGGCGCGTTGCTCACCGTCGCCGTCCATTGGATTGCGACTGAGCCGCTGTCCGCGCTCATGGGGGAGATGCGGGTGCATATGCTCCAAGCTTTAGGAGATTTGGTCTCTTACGTGCTCATGACGCTGCTGGCGGTATGGACGGCACGCGAGCTGAGCCGACCGGAAATCGCGGACGACCCGGCCAACCCGATGACATTCTGGACCACGCCATGGGTCGCTTTCGCCGGCGGCATCGCGCTCTGCTCAGTGGTGTTCTTACTCGGCCACCCTGAAGCATGAGCCGTCAGCCGATCGGCCCTTATTTCAACAGCCCGGCCAGCTTCGCGTCATAGAGTGCGAGCAGATCCTTGACGCCCGCGCTGTCGCAGCCCTGGCGGCGCACCATATAGGTGACGTCGGCCTTGGCCCCTTCGATGATGGTCAGGCGTTCGCCGGCGCCCAGCTCGTGATGGGTCTCGTCGTCGAGAAAGCTGGACCATCGGCGCCAGGCCGAGTCGCTGTCGGGCGCGCCGCGGCAGAGCTGCGCCGCCCGAATCGCCATCTGGTACTTGCCGTAAACGAGGTCCATGTCGTTGGTCATGGCCGCCACCGCCGTGCCGGCCGTCAGGGCGAGCATGGAGCCCGCCAGGGCGATTCGCCGCATGCTTGTTTCCCAAAAAGCAACGCCGGCCCCGTTGCCGGGACCGGCGTTCACAAAATTCAGCCTGGTCGCAGAAGCGACTACATGCCGCCGGCGAGCGGCGCGAGCTCCGCGTCATAGAGCGACAGCAGCGTCTTCGCCCCTTCGCTCTCGCAACCCTGCACCCGAGCCGCCTGCCAGGCACCGCTCTTGGCTTCCTCGATCAGGGTCAGCCGCTGGCCGCCGCCGATCTCGTGGTTGACCTTGCCGTCGATATACGGGCCCATCTTCGCCCATTGCGCGGCATCATGCTTCATGTAGCGGCAGAGCTCGGCAACGCGCACGGCTTCCTGGTACTTGGTCCAGGTGGCCGCCATGTCGTCCTGGGCCAAGGCCGCGCCAGTCATGCCGAGGGTGACACCGGTCAGCATTCCGGCAGCGGACAACGCGATAAAGCTCGATTTCAACATTTTATGCCTCTTTTTGAAGTTCCCCAATTGACCTCGCCGGGTGGGGGGCCGCAGCAAGCGATGGCCTTAATTCAACAGGATTTCGATGCTCAAAGCAACTAAGCCGTCGAATTGCCTCGCCCCAAGGCGATACATTAACCGGCCAGGCCGCAGGACGTTCCCTTCGATGTTTCATAAGGGTGTCCGGGCCATTCGTTAAGCGTTCCAACGCGATAGTCCGATCCTTGGGCGAGGTCCGCCGATGCGCCGCACCACCCTGTTCCGGCAACTGGTCGAAGCCGATGAGATCCTGCTCCTGCCCGGAATCCATGACGCCCTCTCGGCCCGGCTGGCCGAGGCCGCCGGGTTCTCGGCCCTGACCTGCGGCGGCTATGCGGCCACGGCCAGCCTGCTGGGCGCGCCGGACATCGCCCAGCTCTCCATGACCGAGATGGCCGACATGTATGCCCGGCTCAGCGACGCGACCACCCTGCCGATCCTGGCCGATGCGGATACCGGCTACGGCAATGCGATCAATGTCGCCCGCACCGTGCGGAGCTTCGAGCGCGCCGGGGTCGCGGCTTTGTTCATCGAGGACCAGGTGGCGCCGAAGCGCTGCGGCCATATGGATGGGAAACGAGTCATTCCGGTCGCCGACATGGTGGCGAAGCTGAAGGCGGCGCTGGATGCGCGGACCGATCAAGATTTCGTCATCATGGCCCGCACCGATGCCCGCGCCACCGAGGGACTCGAGGCCGCGATCGAGCGGGCGCAGATCTACCGCGCGGCCGGCGCCGATCTCATCTTCGTCGAGGCGCCGCTCACGGTCGATGAGATGTCGCGCATCTGCTCCGAAGTTCCGGCGCCCTGCATGGCCAACAATGTCGAAGGCGGCAAGACGCCCATGCTCTCCGCCGAGGCGCTGCAGGAGATCGGCTATGCCGTGGTCGCCTTCCCGGTCGCGGCGACCTATGTGGTCGCCCATGCGCTGGCGCGGTTCTACGGCGTGCTGAAGGCGACCGGCGAGTCGACCACGCTGCAGAAGGAGATGTCGAGCTTCTCGGCCTTCCATGAGATCGTCGGTCTCGCCGGGCTGCGCGAGTTCGAGCGCGGCTGCGAGGCCTTCGCGCGGGATCTGCTGGAGCGGGTCGCGGAGCCCGATGCGCGGCCGGAGTGACCGGCCTCAGCCTTTCGGGAACACCCGCACTTCCGGCATCTCCCCGATCAGGTTCGGATCGAGCGAGTCATAGACCTCGATCGCGATGAAGCTGCCGGCGGGATCGCCGCCCCGCTCCAGCGGCAGAACCGCGAACTCGTATTCCAGCGGCGCTTCGTCCGGCCAGGTCACCCGGTTGATGCCGATGACGCCGATTTGCTTCGCGTGAACGTGACGATAGCAATCGGCCCATTCGACCGAATCGCGGCCCTTGTAGTCCAGCGCGTCGAGGTAATAGCCGGAGAAATCGAGTCGGGAGAACGCGGCGACGCGCGTCCCCGCCAGACGGAAGAAGACCCGGAACGGGTCGGGCTCGATATCGCCCAGCAGCAGCGAGGAGAGCAGGCTCGGAACCTCGGTCGGATCGAAGGCGATCCGCGGGCCGGGCCGGCCGTTGCGCTTCAGCTGCAGCCAATATTCGAACAGCCGCCGCGCCTTGTCGCTCTGCGCCTGCTCCGCACGCTCGAAATCACGATAGGGAAGTTCGGCCATGGCCGGATGTCGCTACACCAGAATGGGCCTTCGTCTGGCCCCGGGCTCGAGTCTGCGCCAAGTTCATTAACAACTGGTGAGGCGATGCGCTCGAAATCACCGCAAACCCACGCAGTCACGCTATCCGAGCACGCCGACGCCCAATAATTCCAGCCAGCGCTGCAGGCGCTTCATGTTGACGCCGAGATCGCCCTTGCCGTAGCGCGACCGGCTGTAGATGGCGAGCGCGGCATGGCTCGCATCCAGCGGCTGGATCGCGATGTTGATCGTGTCCGGGAAATTGAACAGGGCCGAGCGCTGCACCAGCACGTAGCGAAATTCCGCGTCGTTCTCGCCGACGATGATCGTGCGCGGCTCGGTATCCGGCAGCGCCTTGATCTTGGCGGCCAGCGCCGCGGCGGACATCGCGACCGGCGCGATGGTGAGATCGACCTTGGCCGTGCAGAGCCCGGGCGGGCAGGCCAGCGCGTCGTTGCGGGTCGGGCTGCGCTTCAATTCGGCGAAGTCGACGAAGTCGGTCAGGGCCGGCTGCACCAGGATGCGGACGGTCGCGATCGTGCCCGCGACCAGGATGAGCAGGACGATCAGGATGTTCCACACGATGCGGGTCCGCCGTTTCATGAGCGTCTATTCCATGGCAAAAGCTGCGGCGAAATTATAGCATCGCCGCGCGATCGTCCCGGATATTCCGGGCTGCCCCGCAATGAATCAACCGGCGGATCGAAGGTGGATCGAGGATCATGAGCAACGATTTCCAGGGTGACGGCGCCATCCAGCGCAAGGGCCTCTTGGGCTCCAACTACGAGATGACCTTCGGCGGCGTGCTCTCTTTCATGCGCCGCACCTTCACCAAGGATCTGACCGGCGCCGACCTGGTGGTCAGCGGCGTGCCCTTCGATCTTGCGGTCACCGACCGGCCGGGCGCCCGGCTGGGCCCCAACGGCATCCGCGCCGCTTCGGCCGAGGTCGCATCGCTGTTCCCCTATCCCTGGGGCTTCGATCCGTTCGCCGATCTCGCGGTCAGCGATTACGGCGACTGCTTCCTCGACGTGCACAACCCGATGACGATCCCGGACGCCATCACCAACCATGCGCGCACCATCCTCGCCAGCGGCGCGCGCATGCTGACCCTGGGCGGCGACCATTACATCACCTATCCGCTGCTGAAAGCGCATGTGGAGAAGTTCGGCAAGCCGCTGTCGCTCATTCATTTCGACGCCCATTGCGACACCTGGGCGGACGACACGCCGGAATCACTCAACCACGGCACCATGTTCTACAAGGCGGTGAAGGAAGGGCTGATCGATCCCCTGCGCTCGGTGCAGATCGGCATCCGCACCTGGAACGACGATTTCATGGGGGTCCGCATCCTCGACGCCCAATGGGTGCATGACAACGGCACCAAGGCGGTGATCGAGGAGGTGAAGCGCGTGGTCGGCGGCCACACCGCCTATCTCACCTTCGACATCGACTGCCTCGATCCGGCCTTCGCACCCGGCACCGGCACGCCGGTCGCCGGGGGCTTGAGCAGCGCGCAGGCGCTCAGCATCCTGCGCGGCTTCGGCGATCTCGACATCTGCGGCATGGACGTGGTCGAGGTCTCGCCGCCGTTCGACCATGCCGAGATCACCGCGCTCGCCGCCGCCCATGTCGCGGTCGACATGATCTGCCTGATGCGCAACCGGAAGGTCGCGGGCAAGCTGAAGCGCTAGTTTCATGCGTCTTGCATCCTATTGTCCGCCTCGGTGTTCTACACTCCAGCGCTGGCCAAACATTAACGCCGGCGATCAGCGATGGAGGAACGGATGAGGACGCGTTTGCTTACCGGCGCGACAGTGCTGGCGGCCATGGTACTGATCGGACACGGCGTTCTGGCGCAGGGCCTGCCCGAGCTCGACCGGGCGCTGGCCAAGGCCGATCCCGCGGCCGAACTGGTGGCCGATTTCAACGAGCTGGTTTCGGCCACGACCAATATCGCACCGACTTCGGCCGCGCCGGACCAGGACAAGGCCAAAATAGCGGAAGTCCGCGCCGCCTTGCAGGACCCGAACGGCGTCGCCATGGCGCGGGACTCGGCCCACCGGGCCGCGGCCGACGCGGCCGCCACGCAGATCACCCAGCTTGCGGCGGCCCTCGAGCAGAATGTCGGCGACCGGCTCAGCGCCGACGCGAAGGCCGGCCTGGCACGCGACTTCAAGACCGTCGCGCAGTACATGCAGATCGTGCGGCCGGGCGACGCCTGGTTCTGCCAGATCTACGGCATCCGCGTGCTGCTGCCCTGCTAGAGCACTGGACGGCGTCACGAAGCCGGCGGCAGGGTCGAACTTCGCCCGCTGGCCAAGAGCGCCTCGGCGGCGATCGCCCGGTCGCGCGCATCCCGGTCACGCGCCCAGGCACGGTAGCGTTCCTCCCGGCTGAGCGGCCGCCCTTCCGGTAACGCCGGAGACTGTGGCGGCTGCGCCAGCACGGCCAAAGGCCGCGGCGCTGCAAGCACGGTGGCCTGCGGCCGTGGCGCGGGAGCCTGTGGCGCGGTGCGCTCCCCCAATGAAGACGGCTTCATCACGGCCGGCGGCGGCGCAGGAAGCGTTGCCGGCTGTGTCGCCGCAGGTTGCGGCGCTTCCGTGTGTGCGGCCGCAGGCTGCGCCGGGGGCGGTTCCGGCAGCGCGGGCTGCATGGTGGGTTGCAAGACGATGGGCTTGCGGTTTTCGTACATGCCGCCGCACTCTTTCGCGGCCATCTCGAAGCATTTGAGCGCCGTCAGGACATTGTTGCGTTCGGAGCGGCTGGCCAAGCGATCCAATCTCCGGAGCCGCACCGCCCGATGGGCGATGCCGATCTCGGCCAGCTCGCGCAGCAAGGCCGCGCGGGTCGCCGCATGCAGTTCCCGCCAGCGCGGGGCCATGTGTTGCGAGGCGTTGGGGTCGTAGGCGTAGACGTGCTGTCGGGTGATCTCGACATTGAACTCGGCTTTGACGGCCTCCGCCACTTGGGAGGGGGTGTCGTAGCAGGCTAAGCCTTTGACGATGAAGGTCTTGATCTCATCGGTGAGGGTCGGCATCGATTGTCTTCCTGTAAAAGCCCGGTACAAGTTGCGCGGGGTTGAGCTTCTGCGGCGGACGACGTGGACGGCATCAGCCGCGCGGGTGCATTTTGTCCGTGTGCGGTCCGGACGTGACGCATGCAAGCTTCGGCAACGCCGATGCGCGCGGCATCGGTCGCTGCAATGCGTGGTCGGAATGGCCGCGTTATCGGGAGCAAATGCCCGGCACGGCGGAATGCTGATTGGGGCGCCGCGTTATCGGGACATCAGGCCCGGCACGGCGCAGAGGCTGCGGACTGAGTGCAGCCTATGCGCGAGGATTATAGTTGCATCCGTGCGCGCCGGCAAGTGACGGACACCATATCGTCGTCTGGCAGTGCGATGAATTCGCGGGGGCGATGAATTCGCTGGAGGAAACGCGTGCTCCGCTCATCCGTTGACCAGGACGCGCAACAGAATTCCCGCGCTCCGCAGTTTCATGAGGAACGGGACATGTTCGAGGGATTCGAATCCGTCTTAGCCGCCTATCCGCCGAAACCCATCGGCGTCGGACCCTAGAGCCAGTCGTGGGCGAGGCGTGTATGGCCAAAAACAATGACCGGTTCTTCCGCCTCAGTCGTGCATGAAGTGGTTGATTGAGAATGCCGTGGGGTAGGCGATGACAATGCCGATCAGGACGCCGAACAAACTCCAGTGGCTGTGCAGCACCACGGCGACAAGAATATTCACGGCGAGCACCGCCACCGGGACCAGGCACGTCACCATGATGCGGGTCGGTACGAAATAGCCGACCAGGAAGCCTGTGGCGACGGGCGTAAAAAAGATAATGCCGAGCAATCGTTCGGTCCCCTGAGAAACTCAACCCCGCCGTGCAGCCACCATCATTAGGGCGGGACGCCGCGCCTGACAAGTGCTCTCGCGAAATGGGGGCAAGTCTCGTCAGCGCCCTATGTGACGCCGCCGGAGAAGTTGGCGATCAGCCGGCGGCCCAAGCGCCGCCGCAGACGCGATCGTGATTGTAAAAACCCAGGCACCTCCTACATTATGCTCGTTCAACAATGGAAAGGAGGTGGTCAGATGTCTCATTGTCATATGCCGCGGATGGCGGTTCTCATGAGCGCGGCCTCCACAGTCGGGGTTGGGCTTCGCTGAGCTGCCGCCTCTAGGCAGGACAATGGAAGGGCCTCCTCCGGGAGGCCCTTCGCATTTTTGGCGAACGCGCGGGCGACGTAGGCCCAGCGGCACCCCAGGTCACAGCTTGACCAGGCGCCCGCCATCCACGTTGAGTGTCGTTCCGGTGATGAACTTGGCGTCGTCGGAGCCGAGGAAGGCGACGGCGGCGGCGATGTCTTCCGGCTGGCCGACCTCCGACTCCTCGATCTTCTCGACGCCCGATTTGACGTTCGGATTATCCCACAACATGCGGGTATCGATTGCACCCGGCAGGATGGCGTTGCTGCGGATTCCCTTCGGCTTGCCCTCGATCGCCGCCGTGCGGGTCAGCGAGAGCATGGCCGCCTTGGCTGCGGCATAGGGCGCCAACAGGCCGTCGGTCTGTACGGCGTGGATGCTGGCAATGTTGACGATGGCGCCGCCCGGCTGCATCGTTCCGAAGGCTTGCTTGGTGAAATAGAACGCCCCGAGTAGATTTACGCCGAGCACCTTCATCCAATCGTCCGTGGTGAGGTCCTCGATCTTCTTGAAGGACTCGATGGCGGCGTTGTTCACCACCAGGTCCAGACGCCCGAAACGGTCCATCGCGCCCTGGACGGTGGCGGCGACGTCGGCCTCGCGGGCGACGTCGCACGGAGACAGCCAGACCTCGGGCGCGCCTGCCGCCTTCGCCTGCGCCATGATCGCGGCGGCATTCTCCTGCGAGCGATCCGCCATGACGACGCGGGCGCCCTCGGCGGCGAGCCGCTTGACAATGGCGGCGCCGATCCCGCCGCTCGAGCCGGTCACGATCGCCGTCTTGTTCTGAAAACGCATGCACTCACCCTTGCGGCCGGCCTCTCGACCGGCACCACCCATGGCCGATGAGTACGACCCCACAGTGGTGGCGTCAATATCGCCGCGGCTTCAACGCGCGCTGCCCCGCTCGCCGTGCGTGGCGTCCTCGCGCGGCGCCATCGGCTGGTCGGCATCGCGCAGCACGATGTAGATCGCGGGGATCACCAGCACGGTGAGCAGGGTCGATGAGGCGAGGCCGAACAGCAGCGAGATCGCCAGGCCCTGGAAGATCGGGTCGAGCAGGATCGTGGCGGCGCCGATCATCGCGGCCAGCGCCGTCAGCAGGATCGGCTTGAAGCGCACGGCGCCCGCTTCCAGCACCGCTTCGCGCAGGGTCCGGTTCGCGTTGTCGCCGTGGCGGATGAAATCGACCAGCAGGATCGAGTTGCGGACGATGATGCCGGCGAGCGCGATGAAGCCGATCATCGAGGTCGCGGTGAAGGCGGCGCCGAGCAGCCAATGGCCGAGCACGATGCCGATCAGGGTGAGCGGGATCGGCGTCAGGATCACCAGCGGCAGGCGGAAGCTGCGGAACTGCGCCACGACCAGGATATAGATGCCGAGGATGGCGACGCCGAAGGCCGCACCCATGTCGCGGAAGGTCACATAGGTGATCTCCCACTCGCCGTCCCAGAGCAGGGTGGGCTTGGCCTCGTCCAGGGGCTGGCCGTGGATCGCGATCGCGGGCTTCGGCAGATCGCCCCAATCGGCCGCGTCGACCAGCTGGTTGACGGCGAGCATGCCGTAGATCGGCGCCTCGAACTGGCCGGCGAGCTCGGCCTGGACCATGTCGGCGAAATGGCCGTCGCGGCGGAAAATGTTGGGCGAGCCCTGCTCCTCGGTCACACGGACGACGTCGCCCAACTCGACCACGGCCTTGTTGCCGGGTTGGGCGTTGGCGGGAACCGGGGTCGAGGCGAGCTTCGCGTCCCAGGTGAGATCGCGCTTCGGCAGGCGCACCGCGATCTCGATCGGGTTGCGGCCCTCGCCGCGATGGGAATAGCCGACCGCGACGCCGCCGAGCAGGGCCTGGATGGTGTCGTAGACGTCGCTCTGCTCGACACCGAAGAATTCGAGCTGGTCCTGGTCGATGGCGATGCGCAGGCGCGGCCGGGCCTCGCCCACGGAATCGTCGATATCGACGATGTAGGGGACGGCAGCGAAGATCGTCTTCAGCTTCGCCATCACGGCGCGGCGGGTCGCGGCGTCGGGTCCGTAGACCTCGGCCAGCAGGGTCGCGAGGACCGGCGGTCCCGGCGGGACCTCGACCACCTTGAGCGCGGTGCCCACGGGGAGCTTCAGCGCCCGCAACTGCGTGCGGATGTCGAGCGCGACCGCATGGCTGGCGCGGCTGCGCTCCGCCTTGTCGGCGAGATTGATCTGCAGCTCGCCCTGCTCCGGCTGGCTGCGGAAATAGCTGTGCCGCACCAGACCGTTGAAGTTGAACGGCGCTGCGGTGCCGGCATAGGCCTGGATCGAGCGCACTTCCGGCGTGGCCTCGACGATGCGCGCGGCCTCCAGCAGCACGCGCTCGGTATCCTCGAGGCTGGCGCCCTCCGGCAGATCGAGCACCACCGAGAGCTCCGACTTGTTGTCGAAGGGCAGCAGCTTCACCGTCACGTCCTTGGTCGCGAACAGCACGCAGACCGCGACGGTCGCAAAGCCGACCGAGAGCAGGAAGGCCCAGGCGGTGGCGCGCGAGCGCACGATCGGTCGCGCCACCTTGAGATAGAGGTTTCCGAGGCGGCCGACGTCGTGATGGTGGTTGGCATCGGCGGCGGCCGCGTTGGCCGCCTTGTGCGGCGCCAGCTTCAGCATCAGCCAGGGCGCCACCACCATGGCGACCACGAAGGAGAACAGCATGGCGGCCGAGGCATTGGCCGGGATCGGCGCCATGTAGGGGCCCATCAGGCCGGAGACGAACAGCATCGGCAGCAAGGCCGCGATCACCGTCAGGGTGGCGACGACGGTCGGGTTGCCGACCTCGGCCACCGCTTCGATCGCCGCCTGCATGCGAGTCCGGCCGTCGCCCATCGCCCAGTGCCGGGCGATGTTCTCGACCACGACGATCGCGTCATCGACCAGGATGCCGATCGAGAAGATCAGGGCGAACAGGCTGACCCGGTTGATGGTGTAGCCCATCAGGTTGGCGGCGAAGAGCGTCAGGAGGATGGTGGTCGGGATCACCACCAGCGTGACCACGGCCTCGCGCCAGCCGACGCTGAGCGCGATCAGCACCACGATCGAGACCGTGGCGATGCCGAGATGGAACAGGAGCTCGTTCGCCTTGTCGTCGGCGGTCTGGCCGTAGTTGCGGGTGATCTCGACGTTGAGGTCGGCGGGGATCAGGCGGCCCTGCAAGGTCTCGGCCCGGGCGACGATGTCGCGCGCCACCACGACGGCATTGGCGCCGGCACGCTTGGCGACCGCGAGACTGACGGCGGGAACCGGCGCCCAGTCGCCGCTGGCCGCCTTGTCATCCGGCGCCTTGTCGTTGGGCGCGAGATTCCAGACCCGATGCTCGGCGGGGCTTGGGCCCACCACCACGCCGGCGAGGTCGCGGACGTAGACCGGACGTCCGTCGCGGGTCGTGACCAGCAGCAGACCGATATCCGGCACGCCGCCCAGGGTCTGTCCGGCGGCGACCGAGAAGGTCTGCCCCGCCGCGCGCAGATTGCCGGCGAGGAAGGAGCGGTTGGCGCCCTGCACCTTGGCGACCAGCTGCTGAAGCGTCACGCCGTAGAGCGCCAGCTTTTCCGGATCCGGCTCGACCCGGATCTGCTGCGCGTCGCCGCCGGCGATATAGGTGAGGCCGACATTGTCGGTCTTGACCAGCTCGGCGCGGAGCTGGTCGGCGACCGCGTAGAGGTCCTTGGCGGTCCAGCGCGACGCCGCCTCCGGCTTCGGCGAAAGGGTCAGCACCACGATGGCGACGTCGTTGATGCCGTGGCCGACGATCAACGGCTCCGGGATCCCGATCGGGATCTTGTCGAAATTGGCGCGGATCTTTTCGTGGACCCGCAGGATCGCGTCGTCCTCGTTGGTGCCGGTCAGGAAACGCGCCGTGACCATGACCCGGTCGTCCTGGGTCTGGCTGTAGACATGCTCGACGCCGTCGATGCTCTTGACGATCTCTTCCAGCGGCTTGGTGACGAGCTCGACCGCGTCCGGCCCCTTGAGCCCGTCGGCCTGGACCAGGATGTCCACCATCGGCACGCTGATCTGCGGCTCTTCCTCGCGCGGAATGGTCAGCAGCGCGACCAGTCCCGCCGCCAGGGCCGCCAGCAGGAACAGCGGCGTCAGCGGCGAGCGGATCGCGGCCCGGGTCAGCAGTCCGGAGAGTCCGAGCTTCACGGCCGCACCAGCACGTCACCCGCGGCGATGCCGGAGAGGATCTCGATGCCTTCGGGAATGTCCGCCAGCGCGGCGTCGCGGCCGCGCTGCACCGGCGCGTCGATGGTCTTGCCGTCCGCCAGCCGCAGGGTCACGTAATCGGTGCCGAAGCGGGTGGTGACGAAGGCAGCCGGAACCACGAAGCTCCGGCGCTCGCCGCCGGAGACCCAGACCCGGACGCGCTCGCCGACGAAATAATCGCTGAGACCCTGCACCTTGGCGTCGGCCACGACCCGTCCGTCCTCGATCCGCGGGTAGACCAGGGTGATCGTGCCCTGGTCGGACTCGGCAAGGCCGGCGGCCTCGCCGTCCAGCCGGATCGGGTCGCCCACCTTGAGGAAGCGCGCATGGCGCTCCGGCACCCGGATCCGCAGCACGAAGTCCTGCTCGGCGATGGTGGCCAGCGGCTCACCGGACATCACCACGGTGCCGGCGATCACCGGAACCGTCAGCACGCGGCCGGAAGACGGCGCCAACACCTGGCCTTCGGTGAGCTGCTGCTCGACCACGGCGCGCTGGCCGGTCTGGGCCTTGAGACTGTTGCTGGCCACATCGACATTGGTCTGCGCCTGGTCGAGCTGTTGCTTGGGAATGGCACCGGTCTTGAAGATCCGCTGCGCGCGATCGAGGTCGATGTTCGCCTGCGCAAGCTGCGCCTTCAGCCCGGCGATCTGCGCGTCGAGCGAGCGGAGCTGCAAGACCAGCTTCTCGTCGCCGACCGTGCCGATCACCTGGCCGCGTTCCACCCGGTCGCCCTGGCGCACGGTCAGCTCGGCGATGGTGCCCGCGATCCGGGCGCGCGCCGGCACGACGTTGACGCTCTCGACCGTGGCGAAGACCGCCTTCTCATCGGTCAAGGTGACCGGCGCGACGGTGAAGGTGTCGGCGGCGAAGGCGCGGCCGGCGAAGCTAAACGCCAGCGCGAAGGCAGCGAGTACCGCGATGTGGAGCGGGCGCATCGGAGACCTCTACTTTTCCCGCGGCTTGCCGGTCGCGGGATCGATGGCGATGGTCGGCAGGCCGGCGGCTTTCCAGGCCTGCAGGCCGCCGGCGAGATGGGCGGCGTGCTTCAGCCCCGCGGCCTGGCAGCGGGCGACCGCCATGCCCGAACGCTTGCCGGTGCCGCATTGGAAGATGATGTCGACATTCTTCGGCAAGGCATGGGGGTCGAAGCTCGAGAGCGGGAACAGCAGCGCGCCATGGATGCGCTCGGCCCCGTATTCGGCGGGCTCGCGCACGTCGATCAGCTCGACGCCGCCGATCTTCATGCGGGCATCGACTTCGGCCGGGGTGAGATCGTGGATCTTGGTCATTTCCGGGAGCTCCTCTTGGGTCTGGGGGCCGACTTCCGCTCCGGCGCGCAAAGCGGCGACGGGGCGCAGTAGAGCCGGTAGAGCGTTTCCAACAAGGCTTTGGCCTGCGGGCTGCTGATCGCGTACCAGATGGTCTGCCCGTCGCGGGTCGCCGAGAGCAGGCCGTCGCGGCGCAGCAGCGCCAGGTGCTGGGACACCGTGGAATCGCGGATGCCCAGGAATTCCGCCAGCTGCCCGACCGAGCGCGGGCCCTCGATCAGCTGGCACACGATCATCAGCCGGTGCGGATTGGCCAGCGCCTTCAAGAGGTCGCTCGCCGCCCCTGCGGCATTTCGCATCGTCTCGACGTCTACTTTCATATTTGCGTATCTACGATAGTACGTATATATCGTCAAGGGCCGAACGCGCCCTGCGCGGTTTTGCGCAGGATCAAAGCGGTCGGCGGCACGGGCGTGCAGGATCGCAAGATCCTCGCAGCCCGGCATTGAGCGACATCAAGGCGGCCGCGAAGCCGCCGGAAAAGTTCTTGGAGGGAACGCCATGGCGGAGATTGTGGTGCTCGGGGCCGGCCTCAGCGGGACGCTGATGGCCTTCGAGATGAATGCGAAGCTGCGGAAAGAGGATCGCCTGACCCTGATCGGCCAGGGCGACACCTATCATTTCGTGCCGTCCAATCCCTGGGTCGCGGTCGGCTGGCGCGACCGCGAGTCGATCGAGGTCACGCTGCCGGAGGTGATGGCGAAGAAGAAGATCCGCTATCTCGGCACCGGCGCGAAACGGGTGCATCCCACGGAGAACCGGGTCGAGTTGATGGACGGTGGGTCGGTTCCCTACGACTACCTGATCATCGCGACCGGGCCCGATCTCGCCTTCGACGAGATTCCGGGACTGGGGCCGCAGGGTTTCACGCAGTCGGTCTGCCACGTGGATCATGCGGTGAACGCCAAGGCCGCCTTCGACAAGCTGGCGGCCAATCCCGGCCCGGTCGTGGTCGGCGCCGTGCAGGGCGCCTCCTGCTTCGGCCCGGCCTACGAGTTCATCCTGATCCTCGAGACCGAATTGCGTAAGCGGAAATTGCGCGACCGCGTGCCGATGACCTTCGTGACCTCGGAGCCCTATATCGGCCATCTCGGCCTCGACGGGGTCGGCGACACCAAGGGCCTGCTGGAGAGCGAGTTCCGCGAGCGCCACATCAAGTGGGTCACCAATGCCAAGGTGAAGGAAGTCGCCGAGGGCAAGATGAGCGTCGAGGAACTGGGCGAGGACGGCGGGCTGAAGAAGACCCACGAGCTGCCCTTCGCCTATTCGATGATGCTGCCGGCCTTCCGCGGCGTCGAGGCGGTGCGCGGCATCGAGAATCTCACCAACCCGCGCGGCTTCATCCTGGTGGACAAGCACCAGCGCAACCCGACCTTCCGCAACGTCTTCTCGATCGGCGTCTGCGTCGCCATCCCGCCGATCGGTCCGACCCCGGTTCCGGTCGGCGTGCCGAAGACCGGCTTCATGATCGAATCCATGGTGACCGCGACGGCGCACAACATCGGCGCGCTGCTGCGCGGCACCGAGCCGAAGTCGCAGGCCACCTGGAACGCGTTCTGCCTGGCCGATTTCGGTGACGGCGGCGTGGTGTTCGTGGCCCAGCCGCAGATCCCGCCGCGCAACCTCAACTGGTCGGCCAAGGGCGAATGGGTGCATCTCGCCAAGGTCGGCTTCGAGAAATACTTCCTCAGGAAGATCCGCAGCGGCAAGAGCGATCCGTTCTACGAGCGCTTCCTGCTCGACACGCTGAAGATCCGCAAGCTGAAAGAACCCGCCGAGTAACCAAGGAGTCTCCAAATGAAGATCGACAATGCCGTTCTCTCGTTCGCCGGTGTCATGGTGCTGGTGAGCCTCGCCCTCGGCCTCTGGGTCAGCCCGTACTGGTTCTGGCTGACCGCCTTCGTCGGCGCCAACATGCTGCAGGCCGGCTTCACCGGCTTCTGCCCCGCCGCGATGATCTTCAAGGCGCTGGGCATGAAGCCCGGCCAGGCGTTCCGCTGAGGACCCGGTCATGCATCAGGACTGGGCGGCGCTGACCAGCGGTCTTTCCCCGGCGCTCAAGGAACTGCGCGGGGGAACGCCGGAAACCATGAAGGCCTTCTCGGCGCTGGCGAAAGCGGCGCTGGAGCCGAAGGCGTTCGACACCAAGACCAAGGAGCTGATCGCGCTCGCCATCTCGGTCGCCACCCGCTGCGATGCCTGCGTCGGCTTCCACGCCGAAGCCGCCGTCCGGCAGGGGGCGACGCGCGACGAGGTGATGGAAACGATGGGGATGGCGATCTATATGGGCGCCGGACCCAGCGTGATGTACGCCGCCCAGGCGGTCGAGGCGTTCGATCAGTTCGCGGCGAAGAAGGCCGCGGCGGAATAGACGACGCGCGGCCCGCGGATCAGGGTTCAGCCGCTGGCTTCGACGTCGGAATGGGCGCGCTGCGACTCCTGGGCCAGGGTCTGCAAGGCCTCGAGCGGATACGGCTTCAAGCCGTGCTCCGGCTTCTCCATGATCTCGAAGATCTGCTTCAGCATCCGCGGATCCCAGAACTTGTGGATATGCTCCGTGATCCCCTTCACCGCCTGGTCGTGCGGATAGCTCTTGAAGAAGTCGCCGATCTGGTTGGCCATGTAGACCAGCTTTTCTCCGGTGGTTTTCATCGCAAGGACCGTCGGTTCAGGGTTGCAGCCGGCGCGCGCCGGAGAACAGCTTCATGCTGTCCGAGCGCGCCAGCGCCAATAGGGTGAGGTCGTAGCTCCGGGCGAGCTTGATGGCAAGATGGGTCGGCGCGGAGACCGCGGCCAGGACCGGAATGCCGGCGGAGACCGCCTTCTGCGCCATCTCGAAGGAGCAGCGGCTGGTGATCAGGGCGAAGCCGCTGCCGGTGTCGACTTCGTCCTTGGCCAAGGTTCCGATCAGCTTGTCGAACGCGTTGTGCCGGCCGACATCCTCGCGCACACCGACGATCTCGCCGTCGGGCGTGCAGAAGGCCGCGGCATGCAGCGCATGGGTGATGCGGTTGAGGCCCTGCAAGGCGGGCAGCGCGTCGAGGGCGCGGTGAATCGCCTGCGGCCGCACGCGGAGCTCGGAATTGAGCTTCGGCAGATCGCGCAGCGCCTGGTCCAGGCTTTCGACGCCGCAGAGACCGCAGCCGGTGCGGCCTTGCAATGCGCGCCGATGCTCCTTCAGGCGGAAGAAAGCGCGCGCGCTGATCTCGATCCGCGCCTCGACGCCTTCGCCGGCCGCGTGGATCTCGCAGTCGGTCAGCTCGGATTTGGAGTCGATGATGCCTTCGGTCAGCGAGAAGCCGAGCGCGAAGTCCTCGAGATCGGTCGGGCTCGCCATCATCACGACATGGCTCAAGCCGTTATAGACCATCGCCACCGGCACTTCCTCGGCGACCGGCTCGGCATGGGATTCGGCGCCGGCGGTATCCCGCCGCAGCAGCTGATAGGCGGCTTCCGCCGTCGGCTGCGGCAGACCCGCGCCCGCGCTCTCCCCGCAGGGGGAGGGTGCGGGTTTGGTTTCCAGCGGGCGCGCCGCGGTCATCGGACCCTGCCCGCCTACTCCGCCGCGGTCTTGCCGGCGATCTGGCGGGTGTCGTCGCGCAGCTTGGCGTATTTCAGCTGCCATTCCGACGGCCGGTTGGTCGCGCGCACCTCGACCGCGGTCACCTTGTATTCCGGGCAGTTGGTGGCCCAGTCGGAGAAGTCGGTGGTGACCACGTTCACGCCGCTGCCGAAGTGGTGGAAGGTGGTGTAGACCACGCCCGGCTGCATGCGTTCGGAGATCAGCGCCGCCAGCGCCGTCTCGCCGGCGCGGCTGATGACGGAGACGATGTCGCCGTCATGGATGCCGCGCTGCTCCGCGTCGTGCGGATGGATCTCCAGGATGTCCTCGTCATGCCACGCGACGTTCTCGGTGCGCCGCGTCTGGGCGCCGACATTGTACTGCGACAGGATTCGGCCGGTGGTCAGGAGCAGCGGGAACTTGGCCGTGCTCTTCTCGTCGGTCGGCACGTATTCGGTCAGCACGAAGCGGCCCTTGCCGCGCACGAACTTGCCGATATGCATGATCGGCGTGCCGTCCGGCGACGCGTCGTTGCAGGGCCACTGCACCGAGCCCATCTCCTCGATCTTTTTGAAGCTGACATTCTTGAAGGTCGGGGTCATGGCGGCGATCTCGTCCATGATCTCGGACGGATGCTTGTAGTCCATCTTGTAGCCCAGCGCGTTGCTGAGCAGCATGGTCACTTCCCAATCGGCATAGCCCGGCACCGGCGGTGTCGCCTTGCGCACCAGGTTGATGCGGCGCTCGGCATTGGTGAAGGTGCCGTCCTTCTCCAGGAAGGTGGTGCCCGGCAGGAACACATGGGCGAAGTTCGCGGTCTCGTTCAGGAAGAGATCCTGCACCACCACGCATTCCATCGCCTCCAGACCGCCGGTGACATGCTTGATGTCCGGATCGGACTGGGCGATGTCCTCGCCCTGGATATAGATGCCCTTGAAGCTGCCATCCATGGCGGCGTCGAGCATGTTCGGGATGCGCAGGCCCGGCTCGCTCTCGAGCTTGACGCCCCAGAGCGCCTCGAAGCTCTCGCGCACCGCATCGTTGGAGACGTGGCGATAGCCGGAGAATTCATGCGGGAACGAGCCCATGTCGCAGGCGCCCTGCACGTTGTTCTGGCCGCGCAGCGGGTTCACGCCGACGCCCATGCGACCGATATTGCCGGTCGCCATGGCGAGGTTCGCGATGCCGATGACCGTGGTCGAGCCCTGGCTGTGCTCGGTGACGCCGAGGCCGTAATAGATCGCCGCGTTGCCGCCGGTCGCATAGAGCCGTGCCGCGGCGCGCACGTCGGCCGCCGGCACGCCGGTCAGGCTCTCGGTCGCTTCCGGCGAGTTGCGCGGCTCGGAGACGAAGGCGCGCCACAGCGCGAAGTCCTCCGGCTCGCAGCGCTCCTTCACATAGGCCTCGTTGATCAGGCCCTCGGTCGCGATCACGTGGGCCAGCGCGTTGACGATCGCGACGTTGGTGCCGGGCTTCAGCGCCAGGTGATAATCGGCCTCGACATGCGCGTCCTTCACCAGGTCGATGCGCCGCGGATCGATCACGATCAGGCGGGCGCCCTGGCGGATCCGCTTCTTCATGCGGCTGCCGAACACCGGATGGGCGTCGGTCGGGTTGGCGCCCATCACCAGGATGACGTCGGCTTCCATGACGGAGTCGAAGGTCTGGGTGCCGGCCGAGGTGCCGAGCGTGGTGCCGAGGCCGTAGCCGGTCGGCGAATGGCAGACCCGGGCGCAGGTATCGACGTTGTTGTTGCCGAAGGCCGCGCGGACCATCTTCTGCACGAGGTAGGTTTCCTCGTTGGTGCAGCGCGACGAGGTGATGCCGCCGATCGAGCCGCGGCCGTACTGCTTCTGGATCCGCTTGAACTCGGAAGCGGCGTGGTTGATCGCAACCTCCCAGGAGACTTCCTGCCAGGGATCGGTGATCTTGGCGCGGATCATCGGCTTGGTGATGCGGTCCTTGTGGGTCGCATAGCCCCAGGCGAAGCGGCCCTTCACGCAGGAATGGCCATGGTTCGCACCGCCGTCCTTGTACGGCATCATGCGCACGACTTCGGTGCCGCGCATCTCGGCCTTGAAGGAGCAGCCGACGCCGCAATAGGCGCAGGTCGTCACGACACTGTGCTCCGGCTGGCCGGCCTCGATGACGCTCTTCTCGATCAGGGTCGCGGTCGGGCAGGCCTGGACACAGGCGCCGCAGGAGACGCATTCGGAGGCGAGGAAATCCTCGTCCTGGCTCGCCGAAACGTGGGAGGCAAAGCCGCGGCCGTCGATGGTCAGCGCGAAGGTGCCCTGCACCTCCTCGCAGGCCCGCACACAGCGCGAGCAGACGATGCATTTCGCGGGATCGAAGGTGAAATAGGGATTGCTCTCGTCCTTGACGGCGTCGAGATGGTTGGCGCCCTCATAGCCGTAGCGCACCTCGCGCAGGCCCACGGCACCCGCCATGTCCTGCAGCTCGCAGTCGCCGTTGGCGGCGCAGGTGAGGCAGTCCAGCGGATGGTCGGAGATGTAGAGCTCCATGACGTTGCGGCGGAGCTTGGCCAGCTTCGGCGTCTGGGTCTTCACCTTCATGCCCTGCTCGGCGGGCGTGGTGCAGGAGGCCGGGGTGCCGCGGCGGCCCTCGATCTCGACCAGGCAGAGGCGGCAGGAGCCGAACGGCTCGACGCTGTCGGTCGCGCAGAGCTTCGGAATGGAGAAGCCCATCTCCGCGGCCGCCCGCATCACCGAGGTGCCTTCCGGCACCGAAACCGCGACGCCGTCGATCTCCAGCGTCACCAGCTTCTCGGCGGTGCGTTCAGGCGTGCCGTAATCCGGTTCCTTGATGAGCGTCAGGGGCCCAGGGGAAACCGCGGGAGCGACGATCGGATTGGTCACGGGTGCGTTCATGGGGGCTTTCCTTGCCTCTGCCGCTTATTCGGCGGCCTTACGGCTGGGTTTGTCGAAATCTTCGGGGAAATAGCGGATCGCGCTTTGCACCGGGAACGGCGTCAATCCGCCGAGCGCGCAGAGCGATCCGTCGACCATGGTCTCGCAGAGATCGTCGAGCAGCCGGAGATTCTTAGCGCGGTCCTGGTCGGCGATGATCCGGTCGATCACCTCGACGCCGCGGGTCGAGCCGATGCGGCAGGGCGTGCACTTGCCGCAGGATTCGACGGCGCAGAACTCCATGGCGAAGCGCGCCTGCTGCGCCATGTCGACGGTGTCGTCGAACACCACGATACCGCCATGGCCGAGCATGGCCTTCACCGCGGCGAAGGCTTCGTAGTCCATCGGAATGTCGAGCTGGTCGGCGCGCAGATAGGCGCCCAGCGGCCCGCCGACCTGCACCGCGCGGACCGGCCGGCCGCTCAAGGTGCCGCCGCCGAAATCATAGATCAGCTCCTTCAGCGTGACGCCGAAGGCTTTCTCGATGAGCCCGCCCTGCTTCACGTTGCCGGCGAGCTGGAACGGCTGGGTGCCGCGCGACCGGCCGGTGCCGTAGTTCTTATAGAAATTGGCCCCGTCATCCATGATGACCGGCACGCTGGCGAAGGAGAGCAGGTTGTTGATGACGGTCGGCTGGCCGAACAGGCCCTTGATGGCCGGCAGCGGCGGCTTGAAGCGGATGACGCCCCGCTTGCCTTCGAGGCTCTCCAGCAGCGAAGTTTCCTCGCCGCAGATATAGGCGCCGGCGCCGAGCCGGGTCTCCAGATCGAAGGCCTTGCCCGAGCCCAGCACGTTCGGTCCGAGATAGCCGGTGTTGCGCGCGATCTCGATCGCCCGGCCCATCTGGCGGAAGGCGTCGGGGTATTCCGAGCGGATGTAGATGAAGCCCTTGGTCGCGCCGGTGGCGATGCCGGCGATGGTCATGCCTTCGATCAGCAGGAAGGGATCGCCTTCCATGATCATGCGATCGGCGAAGGTGCCGCTGTCGCCCTCGTCGGCGTTGCAGACGATGTACTTCCGCTCGGCCTTCGTCTCCAGCACGGTCTTCCACTTGATGCCGGTCGGGAAGCCGGCGCCGCCGCGGCCACGCAGGCCGGACTCCGTCACCTCGGAGACGATCTCCTGGGGCTGCATCCGCAGCGCCTTGGCGAGGCCGCGGAAGCCGCCATGGGCCCTGTATTCCTCGACCGAGAGCGGGTCGGTGATGCCGCAGCGGGCGAACATCAGCCGCTCCTGGTTCTTCAGGAACGGGATATCCTCCGGGCGGCCCAGGCGCAGCGCGTGCTGGCCGCCGCTCAGGAAGCCGGCCTCGAACAGGCCGGCCAGATCGCCCGGCGCAACCGGGCCATAGGCGATGCGGCCTTCGGACGTGGTCACCTCGACCATCGGCTCCAGCCAATAAAGGCCGCGCGAGCCGTTGCGAACGATCTCGATCTCGACCTTCTTCTCGCGGGCGAGACGCTCGAGGGCATGGGCGACGCGGTTCGCGCCGACCGCCACCGCGGAGGAATCACCCGGCACATAGACGCGCACCGCACTCATTCCGCGGCCTCCAGGCGACCGGCTTCCGCCTCGCGCATCAGCGCGTCCAGCTTCTCCGGGGTGAGCCGTCCCACCGTCTCGCCGTCGATCAGCGCCGAGGGGCCGCAGGCGCAATTGCCGAGGCAGTAGATCGCGCCCAGCGACCAGCGCCCGTCGGGGGTTTGGTGATGGTAGTCGACGCCGAGCTTCCGCTTCACATGCGCTTCCAGCGCCCGCGCTCCGACCGACTGGCAGGCTTCCGCGCGGCAGAGATGCAGCGCATGGCGTGCCGGCGGCGTGCGGCGGAAGTCGTGATAGAAGGTGATGACGCCGTGCACTTCGGCGCGGCTGAGATTCAGCAGATCGGCGAGATCGGGCACCGCGGCGTCATCGACATAGCCGAAGCGCTCCTGCAGGGCATGCAGGATCGGCATCAAGGCGCCGTCCAGGCCGCGATAGGTTTCCATGATCTGGCGGGCTTCGGCGGCATCCCAAAGGGAAGTTGTCCCGTGGGAAGCGGCTTTGGCCTCGCCCTGACCGGCAGTGGTCATTGGTCGGATACTCCCGCAAAATTCAGCAGAAAACCGTGAACCTGCAAAGGTTTGCGGTCAAGGTTGTCCCGCCGATCGCTTGATAAGCAAAATCTATCAAAGGGCGTCGCAGCCACTGTAACCGACGCTCGGGCATGGGCACTTGGCCGATGGCGACACGAATGCCGCCGCTGCCGCCACGGCCACCGTAAGGGCGTCAATCTGCGCCGCCACTGGTTAACAAATAGGAATTTCGCGGCGCGGGCGCCATACGGAAAGCCGCATTTTTCGCGAGACCTGCCGGAATCGTTCTCAAGGATGAGGGCAAGAAAACTCATGGCCCGAATAATCCAATTAACTTTTGTAAAACCCCTTGCAGTTAGCTTGGCCGCAACCAAGGGGGAAAAACCATGAAGCTCACCATTGCCGCCAAGCTCACCGGCGGCTCCATCACGAATATCACGCTCATTCTTCTGCTGGCCGGCTCGGCGCTCTGGACCATTGACGACATGCGCGGCATGCAGGACGAGGGGGCGACCAGCTACAAGAACGCGGTCGAGGTGACCGAGGCCGCGGCGCTCGGCGCGGAGATGTACCAGATCATCGCCGATGCCGAGATCAACCGCGCGCTCGACCAGACCGCCAAGGACTGGGCCGACAAGAAGGCCGAAGCGGAGCAGGACCTGGCCGCCGTCGCCGCAACCGCGATCACCGAGGCGGAAAAGGCGGCGATGGGCGAAGCCAAGGCCGCCTATGGCAACATGGTCGCCATCTTCGAGAACGAGATGCTGCCGAAGCTGAAGGAGACGGCGGATCTCACGCCGGAAATGCGCGACCTGGACGGCAAGATCGACGAGCAGGCGGCGGCCCTGGCAACGGGCATGCGCAAGATCCGGGACATCGAGATCGCCACTGCCGACGAGAGCGATGCGGCGTTCGACGCGCGGGGCGCCGAAGGCGCGCTGCATTCGATGATCCTGAGTGGCCTTGCGGTCGTGCTTGGCCTGGCGATCGCCTTCCTGCTGGCCCGCGCCATCGTCCGCCCGGTCAAGGCGATGACGGCGACCATGGGCCGGCTGTCCCGCGGCGACATGAGCGCGGAAATCCCCGGCACCGCGCGCAGGGACGAGATCGGCGAGATGTCCCAGGCGGTGCAGATCTTCAAGGACAGCATGGTCGAGGCCGAACGGCTTCGGACCGAGCAGGAGCGGCAGAAGACGGAAGCCGCCGCCCAGCGCAGGGTCGATATGACGCGCCTGGCCGACCAGTTCGAGCAGGCGGTCGGCGGCATCGTGAAGACCGTCGCCTCGGCCGCCACCGAGTTGCGTGCCTCCGCCCAGTCGATGTCCTCGACCGCCGAGGAGACCAACAAGCAGGCGCAGTCGGTCGCCTCGGCCTCCAACGAAGCGGCGACCAGCGTCCAGACCGTTGCCTCGGCCGCCGAGGAATTGTCCTCCACCGTCGATGAGATCGCCCGCCAGATCTCCCAGTCGAACGATGTGGCCTCGACGGCGGTCCGCCAGGCCGAGACCACGAACAGCGAGGTGGCGAGCCTGGCCACCGCCGCCCAGAAGATCGGCGACGTGGTCCGCCTGATCGAGGAGATCGCCAGCCAGACCAACCTGCTGGCCCTCAACGCCACGATCGAGGCGGCGCGCGCCGGCGAAGCCGGCAAGGGCTTCGCGGTGGTCGCCTCGGAAGTGAAGACGCTGGCCACCCAGACCGGGAAGGCGACCGAGGAGATCAGCGGACAGATCGCCGCGGTCCAGGCCGCCACCCAGAACTCGGTCACGGCGATCAACGGGATCGGCGAGACCATCCGGACGATCAGCACCATCTCCGGCACCATCGCCGCCGCGGTGGAGGAGCAGACCGCGGCGACCCGCGAGATCGCCCGCAATGTCCAGCAGGCGGCCCAGGGCACCGCGGAGGTCACCGAGAACATCGTCAGCGTGAGCCAAGCCGCCAACGATACCGGCGCCGCCGCCGGTCAGGTGCTGAGTTCCGCCGAGGAGCTGTCGCATCAGGCGGAGCTGCTGCGCGGCGAGCTTTCCCGCTTTATCGAAGTGGTGCGCGCCGCGTAAAGAAGAACCGGCGGCGCGTCGCCGCGCCGCCGGTTCCTTCGAGGCATCGACCGAGCTTTACGGCTGGGTCGTGGTGCCGCCCGTTCCGGTCGTGCCGGCCGGCGCAGCCGGTGCCGGCGGTGCGGCCGCGTTCATCTCGGAGTTGATCTGTTCCGTGGTCTTGAAGTCCGGGGCCGCTTCCAGCTGGTCCTTGGTGTAAGAAATCTGGACCTGCTGCTGCTCCGGATTCACGTCGATCTCCTTCCAGGTCAGACCGACCGACTTGGCGCCGACGCCGAGCACGCCGCCGACCGAGAGGACGACGCCGGTGGCCTTGCCCTCCTTGTCGAGCAGGATGTCGTGCACGGTGCCGACCTTCTCGCCCTCGGCGTTGTAGACGGTCATGCCGATGACCTGATCGGCCCGAATCTCGCCGTCGCTCTGGGCCGAAATCACCGCGTCACTCGGAGGCGGGTTGGCCGGTACCGCCTCGGCGGCCGGAGCCGGGGCCGGCGTGGCCGGCGCCGTGGACTGATCCGCGGCCGGCGGCTGCGCCGGGTTGTTCATGTCGGTCGTGCCGCCACTCTCGTTCGAGGCCGGCGGGGTCACCACGGGTGGCTGCTGGCTCTGGCCGCTCGCACCGGTGTTGCTGTCCTGCGCGTAAGCGCTGGCGCCGATCGCCAGAAGCGATGCCGCCGCGGTCGTCATTAACAGGCGCTTCATCATTTCCTGTCTCCTTTATTATAGCGTTGCGGCCGCCGCGAGAGACCGTCTCGGGGCTGCCCCAAAAATCGGCTTGAGGGGCCGCGTGTTGAACCAAGGCTCGCCGGTTGAAACTGTTCCGAGGATGGAAGGCAGCGCCGGCGCTCACGAAGCCGCGATTGGACACAAGGACCGTCCGCGTCGCGAGCACGCCCCGCTTCGCCGCGGCAGATGGAGGGAGAACCATCGCTACAAGCTCGGGTTCCGCGTTCAACCGGATCGCCGCTTTGTCGCCACATTCCGGGACAGCGAAGGGCGCCGGAAAGGTTTGTGCGTTCACGCACACTTGAGGACGCTGCAGTGGCAAAAAAACTCTTGCAGCGCGGGAAGCGTGGCCGCATATAGCGATTGCGGGATGGAGCGCGGCGCGGCGCCCAACCCGCTTCCCGTCCGCGCCTGAGAGACTCGAGGAGAGACGGGAACCGATGCACGCTACCCGCGCACGACTCCCCCAAAAACGAACCGCCAAAAAGACCGTCGCGAAGAAGAGCACGGGCAAGAAGGCGACGCCGAAACTCGCCGCGCCGGCCGAGCTGCCGCTTGGCGTCGCCAGCCTGGCGGCGCATCGCGCGCTGCTCCCGCAGCGCGTTCCGCTCGGCGCCGAGATCTACGTCCTGGTCGAATGGATCGCGCCGGCCCGCGAGAGCTGGCGCCGCGGCGAGCTGGAAGTGCGCCGCACCGCCTGCATGCCGATGACCGCGACCACGCAGGCCGATGGCGGCCTCATGCTGACCGATCTTCCCGGCCAGGGCGATGCGGTGCTGCTCGGGCGGGCGATGCTCGAAGCGCTGGTGTCGCGGGCGGTCCCGTCCCTGCAGCTGGCGCTTCCCGGCATGCGCGTGACGGTGACGGCGGAAGACCTGCTGCCGGCGCTGCCGGCCCCGCGGAAGCCAGCCCAGGTGCTGGCCTTTCCCCGCGCCTAGGCACGGCGGGCGATCAGCCGGCGGACCACCAGCCGGACCAGCAGCAGCGCCACGGTCAGCAGGATCAGCAGCACCGAAATCGCCGCGATCGCGGGATCGATATTATCCCGGAGGCCCATCCACATCAGCCGCGGCAGGGTGATGGCATTGACGCTGGTCACGAACAGCGTGACGCCGATCTCCTCCCATGAGAGGACGAAGGAAAGCAGCGCGGCGGTGACGATGCCGAACTTTATGTTGGGGAGGATGACCTTGAAGGCGCGTTGCGCCACCGAGGCGCCGAGGCCGCGCGCCGCGAGATCGATCCGCCGGTCCACCTGGCTGAGGGCAACCAGGATCAGCACCACGGCGAAGGGCACGATCATGACCACATGCGCGAGCGCGACGCCGAGCCAGGTGTCGTAGCCGACCAGATCGTTCATCTTCGAGAGACCGGTCAGCAGGAAATAGAGAGTCATCGCCGAGACCACCGGCGGGACCACCATCGGCAGCAGCACGAACCCGACCAGCAGCCCGGCGAAAGCCGGGCGCAGCATCCAGATCCCGAGGCCGAACATGACCGCCAGCGTGGTTGCGATGGCACTGCTGACCAGCCCGATCCGCAGGCTGAGCAGCAGGCCGCTGCCCCAGGCGGGGTTGTCGAACAGCTCCCGGTAATGCCGCAGCGAAAGCTCCCCCGCCGGCATGGAGAGAAACCGCGCCGGCGTGAACGAGACCGGCACCACGGCCAGCAGCGGCATCAGCAGGAACACCGCCACCAGGATGGCGGCGAGGATGGCGACGGGCCCGGGCCGGTACCCGATCATCGCACCAGCCCGGCGGGCTTGAGGAAGCGGAACATGAGGGCGGCCAGCAGGCCGACGATCAGCAGCAGTGCCACACTCATCGCCGCACCCAGGCCCCAATCGATGCTCTGGAACATGCGCAGATAGACCAGCTCGGCGATCATCACGCTGCGCCCGCCGCCGAGGATCGCCGGGGTCACGAAGAAGCCGAGCGCGAAGACGAAGACGATGAGCGCCGCGCCCAGCACGCCCGAGGCCGTCATCGGCACGAACACGGTCCAGAACACGCGGCTGCGCCGGGCGCCGAGGCCGCGCGCCGCCATCAACACCCGGTCATCCAGGTTGCGCATCGCCGAGGCGATCGGGAACACGGCATAGGGCAGCAGGAAATGCGTCATGCCGACGATGACGCCGAACTCGTTCCGCACCAGGGTCAGCGGCTCCGACACGAAGCCGATCGATTGCAGCCAGGTGTTGATCAGGCCGCGGCTGGAGAGCAGCGCCAGCCAGCCGAAGGCCCGGGTCAGGACCGAGATCCAGAACGGGACCAGGATGCAGAACTCGGCGATGTTCCGCTGCAGCGGGGTCCCGCGCACCCAGAGATAGGCGATCGCATAGGCGCCGACCACCGCGCAAACGGTGACGACGGCGCAGATCCGGAAGGTGCGGACGAAGACCGAGAGCACCAGCGGGTCCTGGGTCAGGCGCACATATTGGGTGAAGCCGAATGTCGGCTCGGTGACGCTCCATTCGACGACGCCGAAGAACGGAATGCCATAAGCGAGCAGCACGAACAGCAGCAACGGGACCAGCAGCACCAGCCCGGCGCGGAAGGCGGCGCGCCGGCTCATGCCGCCGGGCCTTGATGAAATCCCGCCCGGATGCCGAGCCTCGTCGGCACGGCATCCGGGCGGTCTTGGAGCGGACGGATCAATCCCGCCTCAGGCGGAGATGATCGCCGTGTAGGCGTCGAGCGCCGCCGAGTAATGCTCCGAGTACCAGGGCATATCGAGGGTGATCTGCTTCTTCGCGTTGGCCGGGTCGACGCAGTTGAACTTCTGCTTGTCGGCCGGGATCAGCGCGTCGGTGGCCGGGTTGGCGGGGCCCTGGCCCAGCATGTCGAAGATCACCAGCTGCTTCTTCGGATCCTGGGCGCTGGCGATGAACTTCATCGCATTGTCCTTGCCGCCCGGATTGCCCTTCACCACCGCGAGCGCGCCCGGCGACAGGAGTCCCTGATCCCAGACGAATTTGATCTGCCCGCCGCTGTCCTGCTCCATGATGCTGGCCCGGGTCGACCAGACGATCGCCATCGAGGCGTCGCCGTTCATCAGCACCGACTGGCTGTCCGCGCCGCCGCCCCAGAAGGAGACGATGTTGTCCTTGAACGCCTTGATCTTGTTGTGGGCGCGATCGAGGTCGAGCGGATAGAGCTTGTCCGGCGCGACGCCGTCGGCCAGCAGCGCGGCTTCCCACATCGCCGAGCCCCACTTGTAGAGCGAGCGCTTGCCGGGGAACTTCTCGACGTCGAAGAAGTCGGCCATGCCGGTCGGCGCCTTGTCGCCGAATTTCTTCGCGTCGTAGGCGATCACATAGCTGTAGAAGTAGGTGGAGGCGGCATATTCCCAGCCGAAGCCCGAGCGCATCTTGTTCTTGTCGACCACGTTGTAGTCGATCGGCTCCATCATGCCCTGCTTGCCGAGCGTCATCGCCGAGAACGGATCGGCATCCACCAGGTCCCAGGTCGGCTTGCCGCTCTTCACCTGGGCGGCGATCGCGCCCTCGGTCGGGCCGGTGCCGTCTTCCTTCACCGTGATGCCGGTCTCGGCCAGGAACGGTTTGCCATAGGCCTCGTCATAGGCCTTGATCGCGTCGCCGCCCCAGTTCACCAGCACGAGCTCGTTGGCCGCCGCTTCCGCGCTGCGGCCCTTCAGCGCCAGCGGCGCGCCGGCCACCAGCATGGCCGCGATCTGGGTGAAGCGCCGGCGGCTGATTTCGCCGCGCGCCACTTTCGTGGAAAGGATCTCCAGGCAATCGCGCTGAAAGGCCCGGTCGCTGTGATTGGTCATTGTCGTTCTCCCTGTTTGTGTTCGTTGATTCAAGATTTCGGTGCCGGCAGCAGCCGGCCTTGGTCGGTCGGCCAATGGATCCAGAACGGACCGCCTGATTGGAGCAGCGACGCCGCCTGCCCGCTCGCCAGCGAGAGCGTGATCGGCGCCCCGCCCGCGGTTCGGAGCTTCAGCCGCGTGATGCCGCCCTGGTAGACGACGTCGTCGAGCGCGGCGCGGATCGCGTTGCCCGATTGCGGCGCCGGAGTATTCGCGGCAATGCCGAGGTGTTCCGGCCGGATCGCGAGAATGGCGCCCGCCCCGTTCGCCGCCTCGGCCGGCACGGTCAGCCGGCGATCCTCGAACATCCCGCTGGCGACGCCGCTCTCCACCCGGAGATCCTGCAAAGGCAGCAGGTTGATCTCGCCCAGGAACTCCGCCACGAAGCGGTTCTCCGGGCGCTCATAGACCTCGTCGGGCCTGCCGATCTGTTGCAGGCGCCCGTGGTCGAAGATCGCGACCCGGGTCGACAGCGCCAGCGCCTCGCTCTGGTCGTGGGTCACGAAGACGAAGGTGGTGCCGGTCTCCTGGTGCAGGCGCTTCACCTCCGCCTGCATCTGCTCGCGGAGGTTCTTGTCGAGGGCCGAGAACGGCTCGTCGAGCAGCAGCACGCCGGGCTCGAAGACCAGCGCGCGGGCCAGCGCGACCCGCTGCTGCTGGCCGCCGGAAAGCTTCGCCGGGAGTTTCTTCTCATGGCCGCGCAGCCCCACCCGCTCGATCATCTCGCCGACCCGGCGCTTGATCTCGGCCGGCGCGGTGTGCCGCACCTGGAGTGGAAAGGCGATGTTGGATTCGACCGACATATGCGGGAACAGGGCGTAGCCCTGGAATACCATGCCATAGGACCGGGTCTCGGCCGGGAGTTCGGTGATGTCGCGGTCGTCGCTGAGCAGCCGCCCCTCGGTCGGCGCCTCGAACCCGGCGAGGATCAGCAGCAGAGTGGTCTTGCCGGAGCCGGACGGCCCGAGCAGGGTCAGGAACTCGCCGCGGGCGATATCGAGGGAGATGTCATTGAGCGCGCTGAAGGAGCCGAAGCGCTTGCTGACGCCGCGCACGGTGAGACTCGCGGCAGCTCCGCGTTTCGACATCCGACCTCGCCTGTTTCCCGTGCTTTTTTCAAAATGCTAAGCGCCAATTTCTCTCACGACAAACAAATAATATTGGTCCGGACGGCAAATCTCATTCACCCGAATGGTTCGCCTTGCACGCTCGCGCGCCGCAGGCTGCGGTGAACCGTTGCCGTCTCGGCCAGCCGCCGGCGCAGCCAATCGGCGAAGGCGCCGATCGTCGGATTGGCGCTCTTCTGCGGCTCCATCACCAGATAATAGGCGCGCGGCGACTTGACCGTCATGTCGAACGGCCGGATCAGGGTGCCGGCCGCCATCGCCGGGCCGCAGGTGAGCTCGTCGCCCATCGCCACGCCCTGCCCGGCCGTGGTCGCGGCCAGCAGCAGGTTCATGTCGGAGAAGACGATGCCCGCCTCCGGGTCCGGCACTTCGACGCCGGCCTGGGAGAACCAGCGCGTCCAGTCCTCGGCATCCGTCAAATGGAGGATCGGAACCTTCAGGAGATCGGCGGGCTCGTTGAGGCCGCCCGCCTTGTTCAGCAGCACCGGGCTGCAGAGCGGCGTGAACCCGACCTCGCTCAAGAGCTCGACCGAGCGGTTCGGCCAGTTGCCGTCCCCGAAGGCG
This sequence comes from Dongia sedimenti, assembly GCA_030715195.1. Taxonomy (GTDB): domain Bacteria; phylum Pseudomonadota; class Alphaproteobacteria; order Dongiales; family Dongiaceae; genus Dongia; species Dongia sedimenti. The sequence continues at coordinate 347,441 of JAUYVI010000006.1, read as the reverse complement.
ATGAAGACATCGACCTCCGGGCTCACCACCTCGTCGAGCCGGCGCGGCGTGCGGATCTTCAGCGCGACGTCGGGGTAAAGCGCGGCGAACTCGGCGATATGGGTGCACAGCCAGAGCGAGGCGAAGCCCGGCGTGCAGCTGACCACGCAGGGGCCGCCGATGCCGCGATCGTCCTGCTGCTGGCCGGCCTCGCCGATCAGCGCCAGGGCCTTGCGGATATCGGTCGCGTAGCGGCGGCCGCGGGCGGTCAAGCCGACGCCCTTGCCGATCCGCTCGAACAGCGTGAATCCCAGCGCCTGCTCCAGCAGCCGCAGCTGATGGCTGACCGCGCTGCGGGTCAGGCGCAGCTCGTCGGCGGCCCGCCAGACGCTGCCATGCCGGGCGAAGGCATCGAGGGCACGGAGGGCCTGGGTCGAAGGTGTGCGCAAGGCGAACCCCGCCAAAGGTGAACGGAATTTGTCGATAGCGGATAGAAACTATCACTTTCGGCGCGCCGGATTCACCGATTATTGTTTTTCAAAGCCACCGAACGGGGAGTTCGCCGCCATGACCGTCCAGCAGCGTGCCAAGTCCGAGCCCAATCTGTTCGGCTCCGACGCCTTCTCCTTGCAGCGGCGCAATCCCGATGGCGGCACCAAGCCGCTCAGCCAATGGGGCTTCCGCAACGAGACCGACCCGCTGACCGACGTGCTGCTGGGCTCGCCCGCCTTCCTGCGCCATCTCGCGACCAGCTCGCTGTCGAAGAAGCATCTGCGCGAGAACCCGTCCAACATCCAGACCGCCCAGGCCCAGCACAAGGACCTGGTCGCGGCCTATGAAGGTTTCGGCGTGAAGGTGCATTGGCACAAGCCGACGCCGGAACTGCCGATGCAGGTCTATTCGCGCGATTCCAGCGTGATGACGCCCTATGGCGCGATCATCACCGCGATGGCGAACTGGTGGCGGCGCGGCGAGAACTACGCCGCGATCCGCACCTATGAGGCGCTCGGCATCCCGATCTACGACATGGTGACCGCCGGCACCTTCGAGGGCGGCGACTTCAACGTGATCGAGGAGGGCGTGGTGCTGATCGGCTGCGGCGGCGCCCGCACCCAGGAGGAAGGCGCCCGCCAGGTCGAGAGCTGGTTCAAGAAGGAGGGCTGGGAAACCCGCCTCGCCTTCATCGACGAGTACTATGTCCACATCGACCTGATGGTGGTGCCGATCGCGCCGAAGCTGACCGCGGTCTGCCTGGCCTGCACCGAGCCCGGCATCGTCGACTGGCTGAAGGGCAAGGGCCACGAGATCATCGACGTGCCGTTCCAGGACACGATGAATCTCGGCTGCAACTTCATGTCGCTCGGGCGCGACCGGGTGATCGCGCCGAAGATCAGCCGGACCCTGATCCAGCAATTGAAGGCCCGCGGCTTCGAGGTCGCCGAGGTCGATATGAGCGAGATCTCCAAGACCGGCGGCGGCATCCACTGCATGGCGCAGGCGCTGAAGCGCGCCGCGGACTGAGCGCCTAGAGCCCCAGCACCTCCGCCAGCGCATCGCCGAACAGCGCCGCCCATTTGGCGGCACCGGGGTCGCTCGCAATCAGATCCTGCCGGAACTCGACCTGCAGATGCCGCAGGCCGCGGCGCATGGCATGCACCGGCACGGTGTAATCCTCGGCCGGATCGAGCGCGTAGGGCTGGTTGTCACCGACCAGGAAGCCGACGCGCTTGCGCAAGGCGACGAGCATGGGCGTCGCCAGCCGCTTGTCCTCGTGGGACGAGAGGGCGACCGGCCAGGTCCGGAGCTCGCCGCCGAGCTCCGGCGCCATCGAATGCACCGAGAGCACCACCGGATCGCGCGCAGCCGCCAGCGCCGCCGTCATCATCGCCTCGATCGCGTTGTGATAGGGCACGAACCAGCGCGACATCCGCTCGGCCCGGTCCCAGACCGTCAGATGGGCATTGCCGGGGATCGGCGTCCGGTCGACCTCGGACGGGATCGATGCCGGATCGCCGGGATCCCGGTTGCAGTCGATCACCAGCCGCGAGACGCCGGCGAGGATCGCCGGCAGCTTGAATCGCGCCGCCAGCAAGGCCGAGACGCGCGCCGCGCCGATATCCCAGGCGATATGGCGCTGGAGATCGGCGGCCGAGAGACCGAGGCCTTGGAGGTCCGCGGGGATCGCGTTGCTCGCATGATCGCAGATGACGATCAGGCCGCGGCCGTAATCGCCGGAAATGGCCGTAAAGGGCGGAAGGGCGGCCGGAACGGTGGTGGCAGGCTGTGACATCGAACTCAAGATCCTCGGGAAGGCGGCTGTCGGTTCGCCACCTTACAGGATTCCGCTTTGATTGAATCCCATGTTCGGCAATCATGCGGCCACAAAATTGGGGGCCACTTTCAGCGAGCGACCATGACCACCGCAACCACTCTCTCCCGCGACGTCCCGATCCAGCCGAAGCAGACCGCCCTGCTGTTCATCGACGTCCAGAACTTCGCCGCCAAGCGCAACGGGTCCGAGTTCAAGGACACGACGCCGCAAGAGTTCGAGCAGAAATACGCCTGGTACTTCCAGCAGCTCGAGACCCGGGTCGTCCCCAACATGCAGCGGCTGCAGAAGGCGGCGCGCCAGGCCGGGGTCGAGGTCATGTACACCACGATCGAGAGCCTGACCCTGGACGGGCGCGACCGCAGCCTCGACTACAAGATCACCGGTTTCAACGTGCCGAAGGGCTCCTGGGACGGCAAGGTGATCGACGAGCTGGCCCCGGAAGGCGACGAGATCTGGCTGCCCAAGGTCTCCAGCAGCGTGTTCGTGTCGACCCACATCGACTACATCCTGCGGAACTTGGGCGTGAAGCAGCTGGTGCTCTCCGGCATCGTCACCGACCAATGCGTGGAGAGCGCCATCCGCGACGCCTGCGACCTCGGCTATCTGGTGACCCAGGTGACCGATGCCTGCGCCACCTACACGCAGGAGCGGCACGACTTCTCGATCAACGCGATCAAGGGCTATTGCCGGCAGCGCACGACGGATCAGGTGATCGCGGAGCTGCAGTAAGCCGTCACCCGCGGGCGAATCCGCGGGTGACGCCGAGGTTCAAGCGACCTTCGCCTCCGCCGTCGCGGCGGGGGCGGAGGTGCGGATCAGGTGGTCGAAGGCGGCGAGCCCGGCCTTCGAGCCTTCGCCCATGGCGATGACGATCTGCTTGTACGGGACCGTGGTGCAGTCGCCGGCGGCGAACACGCCCGGCACCGAAGTCTGGCCGCGATCGTCCACCAGGATCTCGCCGCGCGGCGAGAGGTCGAGCGTGCCCTTCAGCCATTCGGTGTTGGGCAGCAGGCCGATCTGCACGAAGATGCCTTCCAGCGCGATGCGGTGCACCTCGCCGCCGGCGCGGTCCTCGTAGACCAGGCCGGTCACCTTCTGGCCGTCGCCGGTCACTTCCGTGGTCTTGGCGGAGGTGATGACGGTGACGTTCGGCAGGCTGCGGAGCTTCCGCTGCAGCACGTCGTCGGCGCGGAGCTTCACGTCGAACTCGATCAGGGTGACGTGCGCGACGATGCCGGCGAGGTCAATCGCCGCCTCGACGCCGGAATTGCCGCCGCCGATCACCGCGACGCGCTTGCCCTTGAACAGCGGGCCGTCGCAATGCGGGCAATAGGCGACGCCCTTGTTGCGATAGGCCTCCTCGCCGGGGACACCCATCTGCCGCCAGCGCGCGCCGGTCGAAAGGATCACCGTCTTCGAGCGCAAGGACGCGCCATTGGCGAGCTGCACCTCGACGACATCGCCGGGGATGAGCTTCACCGCGCGCTGCAGGTTCATCACCTCCACGTCATAGCTCTTCACATGCTGCTCGAGCGCCGCCGCGAGCTTCGGACCTTCGGTGTAGGGCACCGAGATGAAGTTCTCGATGCCCATCGTGTCGAGCACCTGGCCGCCGAAGCGTTCCGCCGCGACACCGGTGCGGATGCCCTTGCGCGCCGCATAGATCGCGGCTGCGGCACCCGCCGGGCCGCCGCCGACGACGAGCACGTCGAACGCCTCCATGGTCTTGATGCGCTCGGCCGCGCGGTCATTGGCGCCGGTGTCGAGCTTGGCGACGATCTGCTCGGCATCCATGCGGCCCTGGCCGAACACCGCGCCGTTGAGGTACACGGTCGGCACCGACATCACCTGGCGGGTCTCGACCTCGGACTGGAACAAGGCGCCATCGACGGCGACGTGCTTCACGCGCGGATTCAGCACCGCCATCAGGTTCAGCGCCTGCACCACGTCCGGGCAGTTCTGGCAGGACTGCGAGAAATAGGTCTCGAAGGTGTAGTCGCCGTCCAGCGCCTTGATCTGGTCGATCAGCGCCTGCTCGACCTTCGGCGGATAGCCGCCGACCTGCAGCAGCGCCAGCACCAGCGAAGTGAACTCATGGCCCATCGGCAGGCCGGCGAAGGTGAGATGGATGTCGACGCCCGGGCTGGTGAGCGAGAACGACGGCGCGCGCTCGTTGTCGGCAGCGCGGTGCTCGGTGAGGGTGATCCGGTCGGAGAGCGGAACGATGTCGTTGAGGAGCGCCATCATCTCCCGCGCGTTCTCGCTGCCATCGACGCGGGCCGCGATCTCGATCGGGCGCACCACCCGCTCCAAGTAGCCCTTCAGCTGCGTCTTCATCGTTTCGTCGAGCATGGTCATCCCTCCGACCGTCTTCTTGAGACCGGTAATCTGAGTTCTTGGATTGGGTGGGCACGCGGCCTTCCCCGCGACGGGGAAGGCCGGTTCCGAAGCCGGCCTAGATCTTGCCGACCAGTTCGAGGGACGGCGCGAGGGTCTTGGCACCCTCTTTCCACTTCGCCGGGCAGACCTCGCCCGGATGCGCCGCCACGTACTGCGCGGCCTTGATCCTGCGCAGCAGTTCGGTCGCGTCGCGGCCGATGCCCTCGGCGGTCACTTCCACCGACTGGATGACGCCCTGCGGATCGACGATGAAGGTGCCGCGGTCGGCCAGGCCCTGGCCCGGACGCAGCACCTCGAAGTTGGTGCTGATCTCGTGGGTCGGGTCGCCGATCATGAAGTACTGGACCTTGGCGATGGTGTCGGAGGCGTCATGCCAGGCCTTGTGGGTGAAATGGGTGTCGGTCGAGACGGAGAAGACCTCGACGCCGAGCTTCTGCAGCTCCGCGTAATGGTCGGCGACGTCGCCGAGCTCGGTCGGGCAAACGAAGGTGAAGTCGGCCGGATAGAAGAAGAAGACGGCCCACTTGCCGGCGATGGTGGCTTCGCTCACCTCGACGAACTTGCCGGCCTTGAAAGCCTGCGCTTTGAACGGCTTAACCTTGGTATTCACGAGAGACATGTTGGCAATTTCCCTAGGGCTTGAAATGAATGGGCAGGTACGGAGGCAAAGCGCCTTCGCTGTGTGCAAATTAGACGTATTCCATAATTAGTAAAATGGATAAAACTGGCCATAATGATCGATCTAGTCGATTGTAGTTGTCGTCACCTATGGAGCTGACCCTGGCGTCTGGAGGCGTCCGTCTCACTTTAGCCTTCATCTAGTGTCATCATCCATGCATTGCGAAACACAGCGGATACCTTTGGGATGAGGAAGATTCTTGCAAGTCTCGCCTGCGCGGGTGCCCTTCTGGGAACACCCCTCACTATAGCGGTGACAGAAGCAGCTGCAGACACTATGGCGCAAGGGTGGATGGCACAGAACTATACCTGCGCTGAGTATTTGCATGGTCGCCTGGAGACCAAAGAGCCGGAAAGGTCGAACTACAGCTACGCGTTCTTCTTCGCCCTGGGCTACTTCGAAGCTCGATATGTCGAGCACAAGGATGGCAAGTATCTCGACCGCATCACGAGGTTCCATGCTGACTTGCGCCGGGTTTGCCAAGCCTACCCATCCCAGAACTTACTCGATGCATTGAGCATGGCGCTGCCAGTGAAGTGAGACGCACCCCTCTTTCGCTGCCATCGAACTCGAGGATGCCTTCGATCCGGACGCGGCCTTGGCCCCGCCGAGATTCATGACAGCCGGCCCGGGTCGCCCCGAGCCGGCCGCCGCTCACCCCTTCACGCAGACCACCTGGCGGAGCGTCGAAACGATCTCGACGAGATCGCTCTGCGCCGCCATGACGGCGTCGATGTCCTTGTAGGCCCCCGGCGTCTCGTCGATGACACCGGTGTCCTTGCGGCATTCGACATGCGCGGTGGCCAAGGCATGGTCCTCAAGCGAGAACCGCTCCTTGGCGGCGCCGCGCGACATCACCCGCCCGGCGCCGTGGGAGCAGGAGCAGAAGCTTTCCGCATTGCCCTTGCCGCGGACGATGAAGCTCTTCGCCCCCATCGAGCCCGGGATGATCCCGAGCTCGCCGGACTGCGCCGAGACCGCACCCTTCCGCGTCACCCACACCTTGTCGCCGAAATGGACCTCTCGGGCGATGTAGTTGTGATGGCAGTTCACCGCGTGGTCGCTGGTGGCGAAGTCCTTGAACGATGCCTTCAGCACGTCCAGCACCCGCTCCAGCATGACCGCACGGTTCATACGCGCGTAGTCCTGCGCCCAGGAGACCGCATCGACATAGTCATCAAACAGGACCGACCCCTCCTTCAAGTAGGCGAGGTCCCGGTCGGGCAGCAACACGCCCAACCGCTCCATTTCCGCCTTGGCCGCGGCGATGAAGTGCTGGCCGATCCGGTTGCCGACGCCGCGGGAACCGGAATGCAGCATCACCCAGACCGCGTCGTCCTGGTCCAGGCAGACTTCGATGAAGTGGTTGCCGCCGCCGAGCGTGCCGAGCTGGCGCGCCGGGCTCTTGCTGGTGGCCACCGCCGGATACTGCTGCTGCAGGAGGTCATAGCGCTCCTTCAGCCGCTGGTACCAGACCTTCTCCGAAGCCTTCGGCACGTGATCGCCATAGTCGCCGAAGCCGACCGGAACCGCCTTCTCGATGGCGCTCCGCAGCGGCTTCAGGGTTTCCGGCAGATCGTGGCTGGTGAGGCTGGTCTTCACCGCGCACATGCCGCAGCCGATATCGACCCCGACCGCGGCCGGGATGATGGCGCCCTTGGTCGGGATCACGCTGCCGACGGTGGCGCCGCGCCCGAAATGGACGTCGGGCATGACGGCGACATGGCCGTGGATGAACGGCAACCGCGCCACGTTCTCGACCTGGCGCCGCGCGGCGTCCTCGATCGGCACGCCGCGGGTCCAGGCCTTGACCGGCGCGGCGCCGGTCTCGAACTGCTCGTACTGGGTCTCCAACTTGGTCTCCATCCGACCCTCTCTTCCTTCACTTTACCATCCTGGTCGGGGTGCGAGGATTTGAACCCCAATGGTCCAAGCCTGGCCTCTCGGATCCGAACCGAGCGCTCTGATCGGACTGAGCTACACCCCGTGATCTCCACGTCCCCGCCCGGCTCGCCCTGAGGGTGGCGAGCCGGGCGCGGTTCCACGCTCGACGGTGCCAAAGGGCACCCATGGGGTCGAGCGCTTTGCTTCGCAGCCGCGCACTCCACGGTTGCGTTTCAGACAACAAAAAACCCCGCCGGAGCTTTCCGCTTGCGCGGGGCTCGGCGGGGTCCTGATTGGACCTCTGCGGCGACGCGTTACCGCGTCATCGCACCCTCCAAGCCCGCGGAAGCGGGATTATCCCGCCGCGGCGCGCGCAAAATGCGAGCGCCGGCGATCGCGGCTTTCGCCGGCGCCATCCTTGGCTCTGCATGTTCGTGCGCGAATCGCATTCTCTGGCTCTCTCGATCTCGACGTTACCCCGCAACCTGTGCGGGAGGGCGGCGATGTACGCCTGTTGTCCGGCGACGTCAAGTCGCTTTCCGATGACAGGCGGGATCAGAATCCGATCTTCCGTGTCGGCAGGCGCTTTCCGGCAACCTCGCCCTCCAGCATCGTCAGCAACGGCGCGTCGCGGTCCATCGGCAGATTGAGCAAGCGGCAGCGCTTCGCCACACTGGCGAAATCGCTCGGCGTCAGCGCCGTCAGATGGCGCAGCGACGGAGGCGCCTCGCGCGTGAAGAAATGCGCGTAGGCCTTGGCCGTCTGGTCCGGCGTCAGATAATCGAACTTCACCTTGAGGCTGAAGCGCCGCAGTGCCGCCGAGTCGACCGCCTCCGGCAGGTTGGTGGTGCAGGCGAAGGGCAAGGTGTGGCTCTCCATCTGGATCAGCAGCTCGTCCACCATTGAGACTTCCCAGCTCCGGCTCTCGGCCGAGCGATTCCACAGGAACGGCTCCGCCTCATCGATGATGAGAAAGCGCCGATCGTTGCGCGCTTCGGCGAAGGCCCGGGCCAGCTGCTTCTCGGTATCGCCAATCCACTTCGACAGCAGATCGGAGCCCCGCCGCAGCATCGGCTCGAGCGCCATCGTTTCCGCAAGGTGACGGGCGAAAGCGCTCTTGCCGGTCCCCGGCGGCCCATAGAAGAAGAGCGACAGCTCGGATGCGGCCGATGCCGTCGCCGCGCGCTCGATCATCGAGAGATCGATATCCGCGTTGGCGAGCTCCGGCAGGAACGGTACCGACTTGGCCGGTGCAACGGCACGACGGCCGGCGACGAAGCGGCTCATCGGCCCGGCCACGAGGTCGATCTCCTCCGCATTGCCGCCGGCAATCGCCACCGCCTGCACCGCCCCCTTCAGAATAGCGGGCGCCACGGGATAGCGCCGGGCAAGCTGCTTGGCCTGACCTGGGTCGATGCGCAGACCGCATTGCCGCGCGCCGTTCTCGAGCATCGACGCCCGCGCAGCGATCGGCATCGCCTGCATCTCCAGGATGTAGGTCATGCGCCGCAGGAAAGCCGGATCGCATTCACGGATGCTGTTGCTGGTCCACAGGACGGGAACCGGATTCTGCTCCAGCATGCGGTTGAAATAGACCTTCGACCCGGCCTTCTGGGCATTGCCGTTGGGTGACTCGTCGGCCAGCAGATCCTGCATTTCGTCGAACAGCAGGATCGCGTTGCCGCGGCGCGCGGCCAGCGGTGCAGCGAGCTTGAGTGCATCCAGCCGCTCGCCGCGATCGGGCTCGGCGCCGGAATCATCGGCTTCGCCGATCGCGAAGAGCGCGCAGCGGAGCTCGGCGGCCAGGGTCTTGCAGAGCTCGGTCTTGCCGGTTCCCGGAACCCCGACCAGCAGAACGTTGATGCCGGGCCTCCGCCGGTCGAGCGCATTGCGCAGCAGCCGCAGCAGGAAATCGCACTCGCTTCCGATGTGGTCGAAATCCGCCAGGGTGAGCTCGGCCGGCATCGGCGCGCCGATCAGGCTGCGTTCGATGGCAGCCAATCCGTGGTTCGGCGGCAGCAGTGCATTGATGACCCGGTAGGGGATATAGGCGCTGAACCGCTCGCCGGCCCCGCCATAGATCTTCATCAGACCGGCGAGATTCGCGCTATTCGCGGCGCGCACCACCGCGCCGGAATCGGTCCCGAGGCCGAGCGCGATCAGGCCATAGTTGTCCGCGACGCGGCACTCCACCAGGGCGTCGCAGAGCCGATCGAAGGTGCTGTCGCGCGCGGCTTCGAATACCAAGCGCAGCACCGCCGCCTGCTCGACGGAAAGGCCGATCGCATCGACGAAGGCCGCGAAGTTTTCCGCGATCGGGTCCGGGGCCGAGGCTTCGCGCGTGGCTATGGCGTCGAGCGTCTTCCCGAGCTTCGCCCAAGCGCGCCCAGAGAGCGGGCGATCCGCCGACGGCGCGCGCGGCCGACGCCCGGCGCGCTTCGCCGGGCGGATCGCGGCCTCGAAATCGAGTCCGAGCAGGCTGCTGTTGTACCGCAGCCAGCCGGTCAATCTCCGTCCTGCCGGCGACGCTGGATCGAGCGCGCGCAGGAACGCGGAGACATAGGCGGCCACCGCCGCCTTGGATGAAACAACCATGGCAGTCGCTTTCTCGCATTGCACAAGCATGGCGCAGGCGCGCGAACGCACCGCGACTATGCTTTTTCTATTTTCAGCCCGCCGGCAGTCAGGACCGCCGGCCCGCTGCTGCTAATGCAAGGGGAGAGCGATCAGGAAGGCCGGCAACGTTAGGAAACGCATGTTTCTCTCCGTGCCGTGCTCGACGCCGCGAAACTCTGCGACGAAGGGCCGCGTGAATAACAGAAGTGGGGGTCGAAATCAACCGGCGATCGCAGAGCCTGGCTCACAGCCCCTTGATGCGGCCGCGCCAGCGCTCGACGATGGCACCCGCGCCGGCATCGCCGTTGTCGAGATTGGCGCTCTTGTAGACATCGACGGCGATGCCTTGCGCCGCCAGGATTTCGACCGCGCCGGCCATCACGATGTTCATGATGAAGGCGCCGGCGATGGTGGAGACCGGGCCCATGCGGAGATCGGTGCCGGCGATCTCCAGGCTGGCATCGCCTTGCGCCACTTCGTTGTCGATCACCAGGTCGGCGACGTCGTGCAGGCTGCGGCCGCTGCTGTGCCGCGAGGCGACCTTGCCGGCATGGGCCATCGAGGTGATCGCCACGGTCCGCGTGCCGCGCGCCTTGGCGTAGAGGGCCGCTTCCACCGGAAAGGCGTTGCGCCCGGAATTGGAGATGATGAAGAGAATGTCCCTCGCGCCCAGCGGATATCGGGCCAGCACGTTCGCCGCATAGCCCTCAACCCGTTCCAGCTGGGTCGAACGCTGCGCGCCCTCATGCAGCATCAGCGGCGGATCGAAGATCGCCTGCACCGGCGCGATGCCGCCCGCGCGGTAGAACACCTCCGCCGCGATCAGGTGCGAATGGCCGGTCCCGGTCGCGAAGACCAGCCCGTCGGCGCGGAGCGTATCCGCCACCCAGCCCTGCGCGGTCTCGAGCGCGCCGCGCTGCTCGGCCACCAGGCGGTCGAGCACGTCCACGACCTTGTCGCGATAGGTGTCGAGCAGGCTCATTCCCCTGGTCATCCCTCGAACGTCATCCATTGATCTCGGCCACATAGTCGTAGCGATCGCCGCGATACCAGCTGATCGCATCCTCGACCGCGACCCCGTGGGCGCCGTAGCCGATGCGGCGGATCATCAGCACGGCGGTGCTCGGCTTCACTTTCAAGTGCTCGGCGATCTCCGGTCCGGCCTCCACCGCGCGCATGCTCTGCAGGATCCGTTTCGGCCGGCCGCCATGCTTGTCCATCCGCCCATAGAGCGAGCCGGTGCCGTCGTAATCCTCGCCGACCGAGGTCACCGGCACGATCGAGCGCTCATAGGCGAGGATCTCGTCGCCCGCGAGCCGCAGGCGCACCAGCACGAAGACCGGCGTGCCCAAGGGCAAGGCGGTGCGGAAAGCGGTGTCCGGCGGCACCGGCATGATGGTCTTCTCGAGGATCTTCGAGACCGGCTGGATGCCGCGGCTCACCATGTCGTCGGTGAAGCCGGTCAGCCGCGTGACCGGTTTCAGGATCCGCCGCGCCACGAAATGCCCCGCGCCGCGCCGCGTCTCGATCAGCCCGTCTTCCGCTAGCTGCTCGAGACACTGTCGCAAGGTGGAGCGCGAAACCCCGAGCTCCTCGGCGAACTCGCGTTCCGGCGGCAGCGCCTCGCCGGCCGCGATCATGTCGTCCTCGATCGCCGAGGTCAGCGCATTGATCAGCCGCAGCCCGAGCGGGCCGCGCTGGCGGTTGAGGCGCTGGCGCAATTCGGTGACCAAACTCATGCGAATCTCGAGATTCCCGCGAAACCGGCCGAGCATAGGCCGCGGCGTTTTCCGGTGCAAGACTGGTATGATTTCGGTCTTGTGCCAGTTAGCCGCGTTTTTAGCGGCTGGACGGGATCATAAAACTCCAATAGCATACCCAAAACATACCAATTACAAATGCACCGGGGACGAGGAGTCTGGGTCATGGCGTCGTGGACAAGGATGCGCAATCTGGCGGCCGGCGTGATTGCCGCCGCGGTGCTGGCTTCGACCTTTGGCCAGCGGGCTGGGGCGGAGCCGGTCGAGATCCGCATCACGCATTCCATCACCGGCGGCACCCAAAAAGAGGCGCTGGACGGGATCATCGCCGATTTCGAGAAGGCCAATCCGGACATCAAGGTGAAGCAGGTCGTGTTCGACGACGATCAGTATTCCGACACCGGCCTGATCACCCAGCTGAAGAGCGCGACGCCGCCCGACATCTATTTCCAATGGGCCGGCTTCCCGATGCAGCGGGACGCCAAGGAAGGCTTCGCCAAGGACATCTCGGCCGAGATGGACGCGGACGGCTGGAAGGACAGCTTCCTTCCGTCGGTCTGGTCGCCCTCCATGGGCATGCTCTATGAAGGCCATCCCTATCTCGTGCCGATGACCCTCGACGTCACCAATGTCATCTGGTTCAACAAGAAGATCTTCGCCGAGGACGGCGTGAAGGCGCCCGCCACCTGGGACGAGTTCATGGCCGCGGTGAAGACTTTGGCCGAGAAAGGCGAGACGCCGATCGTGATCGGCAACCAGGAGCTCTGGCCGCTCGGCAATTGGGCCTCGCACATCGCGTCCCGCGTGGTCGAGCCGGCGCATTACGATGCCGCCTTCAAGCTGCAGGAGCCGTTCAGCCAGCCGGGCTTCGAGAAGGCGCTGACCCTGATCGACGACTTGCGCAAGGCCGGCGCGTTCAACAAGGACATCGCCGGGCTCGGCGCCGATCCCGCCATGAGCACGTTCTTCCAGGAAGCCGCCGCCATGCATCCGATCGGCTCCTGGCTGGTGCCCTCGGCCAACGAGATGGCGGAGAAGGATTTCGACTACGGCGCGTTCAATACGCCGCTGATCGATCCCGCCAACCCTACCAAGGACAGCGTGATCGGCACCGCAACCGGCTTCGCGGTCCATGCCAAGAGCGCGCATCCCAAGGAGGCGATCGCCTTCCTGAAATTCTTCACCCGGCTCGACAGCCAGGTGAAATGGGCCGAAGCCGGCAGCTTCAGTCCGGTGAAGGGCGCCATGGAGCAGGCCAAGCTCGACGACAAGACCAAGCAGATGGCCGACATGCTCAGCCATGCCGGCTCGCTGGTGCCGCCGCCGGACACGACCTATCCGGTCGCGGTCGCGGAATCCTATTACCAGGCGGCCGCTTATGTGGCCGGCGGCGAGAAGTCGCCGCATGACGCCCTGGTCTGGCTCGACGAGCATGTGAAGGCCATGAAGTAATCGTGGCAATTGCCGCGCAGAACAACGGACTCGGTGGGGGAAGACCGGGGGAGGGCGCCGGGATCGCGAATCTGCTGTTCGTGATCCCGGCGCTCACGCTTTATGCGCTGTTCGTGCTCTGGCCGCTGGCTTCGTCGCTCTATTACTCGCTGACCGATTGGGACGGCATCGGCGCGCCGCGCTGGGTCGGCCTCGCCAATTTCACCCGCGCCTTCGCCGACGACATCCACCTCGCCTCCTATGTGCATGTGACGCTCTACATCCTCGGCACGCTGGTCTTCGAGGTGAGCTTCGGCCTGGTCATGGCCGTGATGCTGAACAGCGACCGGCCGGGCTTTGCGCTCCTTCGCGGCCTGTTCTTCTCGCCGGTCGTGCTGTCGATGTCGGCGGCGGGCGTGCTCTGGAACTTCGTGTTCGACTACCGCACCGGCCTGGTCAACGCGATGCTGAAGGGCATCGGTCTCGGCGACTGGGCACAGCCCTGGTTGTCGCAGCCCGCGACCGCGCTCATCTGCGTCATGCTGGTCTCCGGCTGGAAGTTCGCCGGCCTCTACATGATCCTGTTCTTCGCGGCGCTCCGCCGCATTCCGCGCAGCCTCTACGAGGCCGCGACCCTGGAGGGCGCCGGGCCGATCCGCCGGTTCTTCAGCATCACTCTCCCGCTCCTGAAGCAGAACGTCCTGATCTGCGGACTTCTGGCGGTGACAGGTGGGTTCGCCGGATTCGATCTCTTCTTCACCATGACCAACGGCCAGCCCTACAATTCGACCGAGGTGCCGGTCACCTGGATCGTGAAGATGGCCTTCGACTCCGATCAGCTCGGCTATGGCATCGCCTTGACGGTGATCCTGACCGTGGTGGTCTCGCTGATCTCGCTGCTCTACCTGCGTTTCGCCGAGCGGAGCCATGCGGTCGAATACTGAAGCCCCAGGCACGCCCCGCGACTGGCTGCAATTCGGCCTCGGCGCCGTCGTCGTCGCCGGGATGTGCTTCCCGGCACTCTGGATGATCTATTCGTCCTTCAAGACCAACCGCGAGATTTTCCGCACGCCCTATGCCCTGCCCGGCACCTGGCATTGGGAGAATCTGACCAAGGCCTGGAACGAAGGCGGGCTCGGCGTCCTCTACGTCAACAGCATCCTCGTGACGGCGGCCTCGGTGATCCTCTGCGCCGGCTTCGCCACACTCGCCGCCTATGCCTTCGCGCGCCTGGAGTTTCCCGGCCGCCGCGTGCTCTACCGGATCTTCCTGATCGGCCTCCTCTTGCCGCCTCCCGCGGTCGCCATTGCGCTGTTCACCCAGCTCCGCGACATGGGCCTGCTGAACACGCTCTGGGCGCTGATCTTCGCCAATGCCGCCTGGTCGCTCTCGATCACGCTCTATCTGATGTCCGGCTATTTCAGGACGCTGAAGCGCGAGATGGAGGAAGCGGCACGGCTCGAAGGCGCCGATACGTTCCGCGTGTTCTGGTACGTGATCCTGCCGATGGTGAAGCCGGCGATCATCACCACCGCCATCCTCAACACCATCAATATCTGGAACGAGCTGATGTTCGCGCTGCTGTTCATCAGCGACGATGCCAGCCGCACCCTGCCGGCCGGCATCGTGCGCTTCAGCGGGTTCCACAGCACCAACTACGCGCTGGTCTTCGCCGCCCTCACCATCACCACGGTGCCGATCATGATCCTGTACTTCGTCAGCCAGCGGCATGTGATCCGCGGCCTCACCGCGGCGCGGGCCGATTGACCATGATCAGCGGCGTCATCGAGGGCTTCTACGGCCGTCCCTGGACCGAGGCCCAGCGCATCGAGATGATGGACTGGATCGCCGGCGCCGGCATGAACCTCTATGTCTACGCGCCGAAGGACGACGTGAAGCTGCGCGCCCGCTGGCGCGAGCCCTACACGCCGGAGGAAATGGCGGCGCTCGCCCGTCTCCTGGAGGCCGCGAAGGCGCGCGGGCTCACCATGATGGCGGCGCTGGCACCCTGCCTCGACATCACCTACAGCGATCCCGCCGAGCTGTCGCATCTGCTGCGGCGGCTGGACCAGTTCCTCAGCCTGGGACTCACGCACTTCGCCCTGCTCTACGACGACATTCCAAGCCAGCTTCGCCCCGAGGATGCCGCGCAGTTCCCCTCCTTCGCCGCCGCGCAATGCCACATCGCCAACGCCGCCTGGGCCCATCTCTGCGCCAAGAGCGGGACGCGGCTGTTCTTCTGCCCGACCGAGTATTGCGGCCGCATGGCCGGCGGCGAGCCCGAACGCTCGCCCTATCTCCGCACCCTCGGCGCCGATCTCTGCAACAACATAGACATCTGCTGGACCGGCCCGGAGATCATCTCTCCGGAGATCACCGCCGATTCCCTGCGGCGGCTTTCGACCGTGCTGCGCCGCAAGCCGGTGATCTGGGAGAACTTCCACGCCAACGATTACGATATCCGCCGCACCCATGCCGGCCCGCTGGGCGGCCGGGAATCCGCGATCCGCGGCGAGATCGCCGGGTTCATCACCAATCCGAACAACGCGTTCGAGGCGAACTTCGTGCCGGTGCACACGACCGGCGCCTTCCTGGCCTCGGCGCGCTATGAGGAAGCCGCGGCGGCCGAAGCGGCCGGTCGCGCCTGGCGCGCACGCTTTCGCCTCGCCTACAGCGCCGGCGGCGAGACCCTGAAGCCGGAGGAAGTCGCGCTGTTGATCGATCTCCTCTACCAGCCGTTCAAAGCGGGGCCGCAGTCCACCGCCATCGTCGCCACCGCGCGCGCGCTGCTGAACGAGGCCCGGCCCGATACGCAGGCGCCCGCCTGGCGCGAGGGCCAGGCCCGGGTCCGTGCCTTTCACGACCGCGTGGTGGCTTTGTTCGACCGCATGACCGAGCTGGAGAACCGCGAGCTGTTCTACACTTTCCAGCCGCACCTCTGGGAAGTGCGCGAGGAACTGCACACGCTGACGCAATATCTCGACTGGCTGGCGACCGGGCCGGCGGCGAACGCCGTGTTCCCGGAGGGGGACCGCCTGCCCAACACCTATCGCCAGGGCCTCGGCGCCGATCTCCAGGCCTTGCTGCCCCGCGACCGCGACGGCAATTTGAATCATGTCCTCTGATCGGACCGGCTATCGCCTGCGCCCGGCGACAGAGGCCGACCTGCCGGGCCTCTATGCCGTCTGCCTGAAGACCGGCGATTCCGGGAAGGACGGCACCGCACTGCACGACGATCCGACCCTGCTCGGCAAGTTCTTCGTCGGTCCCTATGTCGTGCTGGAGCCGGATATGGCATTCACGCTCGCAGGGCCGTCGGGTCCAGCCGGCTACCTGCTCGGCACGCTCGATACGCCGGCCTTCAACCGCCGCTTCGAGTCCGAGTGGCTGGTGCCGCTGCGCCGCGCGGTGCGCGATCCCGGCGCCGATGCCGCCGCCTGGCGGCAGAGCGACTGGGTGCGCCGGCTGATCCATCAGCCGGGCCTCGTCTTCCCGCCGGCGCTGCTGCCCTATCCGGCGCATGCCCATATCGACCTGCTGCCGGAAGCCCGCGGCCATGGCTTCGGCCGGCGCATGATGCGCTTCCTGATGTCCCGGATGGCGGCCCGTGGCGCCGGCGGGCTGCACCTCCAGGTCAGCCCCGCCAATAGCGGCGGCCAGGCCTTCTACGAAAAGCTCGGCTTTGCGCATCTGAGCTCGCCCGACCTGCCGCAGGACACCACCTTCATGGTGCGCCGGCTGGCCGGGATCGAACCCGACGATTCCGTGACCGACATGGTGCTGCATGGCTGAGATCGTTTTCGACAAGGTGGCGAAGGATTTCGGCGGCGGCCCGGTGGTGCGCGACGTATCGCTCACCATCCCCGAAGGCGAGTTCTGCGTCTTCGTCGGTCCTTCCGGTTGCGGGAAGTCGACGCTGCTCCGCATGGTCGCCGGCCTCGAGAGCATCACCGCGGGCGAGATCCGCATCGGCGGCAAGCGCGCCAACGACATCCCTCCGGCCAAGCGCGGCGCCGCCCTGGTGTTCCAGACTTACGCCCTGTTTCCGCACATGACGATCGCGGAGAATCTCGGCTTCGGCCTGAAGATCCGCGGCGCCGCGAAGGCGGAGCGCGACGCCAAGGTTCTGGGCGTCGCCAAGGATCTCGAACTGGACGGCCTGCTGGAGCGCCGCCCGCGCGAGCTCTCCGGCGGCCAGCGCCAGCGCGTCGCGATCGGCCGCGCCATGCTGCGCGACCCGCAGGTCTTCCTGTTCGACGAGCCCCTGTCGAACCTCGACGCGGCCTTGCGGGTGCATACTCGCCTGCGGATCGCCAAGCTGCACCAGGATACCGGCCGCAGCATGATCTATGTGACGCACGACCAGGTCGAGGCCATGACCCTCGCCGACAGGATCGTGCTGCTGAACACCGGCGAGCGCACCGCGCGCGAAGGCAGCCTCGCCCAAATCGGCACGCCGCTCGAGCTCTACCATCACCCGCGCTCGCTGTTCGTCGCGGGTTTCATCGGCGCGCCGCGGATGAATTTCATCGCCGCGCGCGTGGTCGAGGCCTTCTTCGACCGGATGGTCGCGGAGACCGCCTCGGGTTTGCGTATCGCCGCGGCGGTCTGCGCGGACGGAATCAAGATCGGCGACCCGGTCACCCTCGGCATCCGCCCGGAGCATGTCACCTTCGGAGATACGCTCGCCGCGCGCGTCCTCAACGTCGAACGGTTCGGCGATTCGTCCCTGGTCTATGCCGACTGCGCCGAGGCGAAGGAGCCGATCGTCGCGCGCGCCGAGGGCGGCACACGCCTGAAACGCGGCGATGCCGTCTCGTTCGCATTCCCGGCGGAGCATGTGCACGCCTTCGACGCGCAGGAACGCGCCGTGCCGCGCTCGGTGGATCCGCTCGCTCAGTAGCGCCGTCCGGCGATCACGGCTCCCCGGCCCGGCTCTGGAAACTGCGGCGATAGTCGCCCGGCGTCGTGCCGAAGCTGCGCTTGAACGCCTTGTTGAGATAGGCCTGGCTGCCGAAGCCGACCGTGGCGGCGATCTCGCCGATCGAGGGCGCATTCGCGCGCGAAAGCTCGAGCAGCCGGCGGCAGCGCTCGAGCCTTCGCTGCCGCGTGAAGCCGTTGAAGGTCGTGGCTTCGTCGCGGAACAACTGGCTCACATAGCGCGGGGAGACACGAAATCTGTCGGCCACCGCCCTGATGTCGAGCCGCGGATCGTGCAGCCGCTCCTCGACGAACGCCTTCATCCGGTGCAGCAGAGACGCCTTGTAGGCGGAGCCGGTGACCTCGGCCACCCGAAGGCGGCCGACCGTCACGGCGATCAGGTCGAGCATGTGGCTCTTCATCCGGAACAGCTCCGGCGTGTCGATCTCCGGCGCGAAGGTGAGTAGGCGCTCCAGATAATGATAGGTAAACCGATGCATCGGCGCGCCATGGGCCAGGGCCTTCGTATTGAGGCGTTCCAGCCCGCCGATCCGCTGTGTCAGCTCCGTCCGCGGGAAGCTCACCCCGAGAAATGCAACGGGACCGGCGGCCGAGTATTCGGAAGCCAGCCGGGAATCGAGCAGCGCCATGTCGCCCGGCTCCAGGAGCGATTCCCGCTCCTCCTGGCGCAGCATGACCTGGCCGCGCTGCGCGGCGATGAAGAAGCAGCGCTCCCGGCCCTGCTCGTCCTTCGATCGCTTGCTGCGTTTCCCACTATGCGCCGTCGATGTGATCTGCACGAGCGTGACGTCGTCCAGCGAAACGGCGAACAGCGATGCGGTGAAATCGGTGTCGGATTTCGGCGCCATTTCCATCCGGAGATGAACCCGTGCGACGACGTCTTCCCAATATTCGCGCCTCCGGTCGCGAGGGACATCTTCTGTCGACGCGGTGACGATTCGTCCTGACATCTGAAAGGAAGATGGCACGTGATGATCGTCCAGGCTCGGGTGACGGCCATTGTCCTCATCACCTCCGCGCACATTGGGTTGAGCAGGATCTTGCAGGCGACATACGACGCTCGGCCCGACGCGAGGAGCGACGGTGTGTTGCGCCGAACCTCCTGCGCTTTGATTCCTTCCGCCCTGCAGCGCGATTGCGTCCGCAGGAAGAAATCCTTCACGTTCGGTACGAATAGGCCGGGAGTCCCGGCCGAGGCCCGAGAATCTCCGACCTGGAAGAGCGGTCTCGACTCTCGCGCCCCGGCCCACCCGGTTAGGCCGTCTTGATCGCAGCCAGGAACTTCTCGACTTCCGTTCGCATCACCTCGGCCTGTTTCGAGAGATCGCCCGACGCGCCGAGCAGCTGCGTCGCGGCCGCGCCGGTATGCTGCGACGCTTCGGTCACGCTGACGATGTTGGTCGAGACGTCCTGCGTGCCCTGTGCGGCCTGCTGCACGTTGCGGGCGATCTCCTGGGTCGCCGCACCCTGCTCTTCCACCGCCGCCGCGACGGTCGTGGTGATCTCGTTGATCCGGTTGATGATCGTCGAGATGTCGGAGATCGCCTGGACCGTCTCGCCGGTCGCCTGCTGGATGCTGCCGATCTGCGCCCCGATCTCCTCGGTCGCCTTGGCGGTCTGGTTGGCCAGCGATTTGACTTCGCTTGCCACCACCGCGAAGCCCTTACCGGCCTCGCCGGCGCGCGCCGCCTCGATGGTCGCGTTGAGCGCCAGCAGATTGGTCTGGCTGGCGATCTCGTTGATCAGGTTGACGACCTGGCCGATCCGCTGCGCGGCTTCGGAGAGCGCGCGCACCAGCTGCTCGGAGCGGCTCGCCTGGTTGACCGCGTCGCCGGCGATCTTGGTGGATTCCGCCACCTGCCGGCCGATCTCCTCGACCGAGGAGGAAAGCTCCTCCGCGGCCGAGGCCACGGTCTGGACGTTGGACGAGGCCTGCTCCGAGGCGGCGGCCACCGCCGTCGCCTGGCGCGAGGTCTCTTCTGCGGTCGCCGACATCGACTGTGCCGTCGCCTGCATCTCGGTCGCCGCCGAGGAGACGGTCTTCACCACCGCGGTCGCTTCCCGGTCGAAATTGTCGGTCAGCGACTGGATGGTCTGGGCCCGCTTCACGCGCTGCTCCTGCTCCGCCGCCTCGCGGGCCTGCATCTCGCGGGTGCGGATCAGATTCTCCTTGAAGACCTGCATGGTCGCGGCGATCTCGCCGACCTCGTCCTTGCGGCCGACGCCGAAGATGTCGAGCTCGGTATTGCCCTCGGAGAGCTGCTTCAGGCTGCCGACCGCGGCGGTGATCGGCTTGGCGATCGCCAGCGAAGCCATCATGTAGCCGAGGACCGCGCCGCCGACGATGCCGCCGGCCGCAACAGCAATCAGGATGTACTGCACCTGCTGGCCGGTGGTCGCCGCCGAGGCCGCGGCGGCCTCCGCCTTGTCGGACTGGAACTGGTTGTAGGCCTTGATCTCCTTGAACGCGATCTCCGCCGCGTTGCGGCTTTCGACCACCGCGGCGGCGAGCTTCTTCTGGGCATCATCCATGACCACGGCGCCGCCGATCTCGCGCACCGTTTCCAGCGTCTGCTCAAGGCGCGGCAGGTAGTCGGCGAGCTTGGCTTCGATCGCGTCTATCTTGGCAAGCTCCTCGGAATCGGCGCCGATCCGCGATTGCTCCAGGCGTTCCGTCAACCCCTTCCGGTTCTCCTCGATGATCGGCAGGACTGTCTTGAGGCTTTCGGGCGAGGGATCCGAGGCGAGGCGGAACTCCGACCGGGTGAGGACGAGGATGTTCTGGTTCATGCGCGCGCCGTTGAGCGCGACCTTGCCGTTGTCGGCGACTTCCTTCGTGGTCTCGACGGTGTCGCGGAGACTGAAGAGGCCGGTTCCCGCCACCACGGCGATGACGACCGACATGGTCGCGACCAGCAGCAGCAGCTTGTAGAGGATCTTCCAGTTCGCAAGCTTAAGCATGTTCATTTCCTTTGCATCGGCGTTGATCGAGGCAGAGCGATCCCGTGGCTGCTCCATGCAGCGAACGCGCTCTGTTGTTCGTGAGAAGAAGTTGGGTGCGGTGTTACGGCGGTCCGTTGCGGTCCGCCTGCGGCACAGGCGGCTTCGGCAGGACGCCGATCTCGACGACCAGCTGGGACAAGGTCGCGGCGACGTCATCGACCATGGCGACCGCCGCGGTCAGATGCGCGCCCGAATATTCGTTCTCGGCAAGATGCCGCTGCAGAACGAGCAGCCGCGCAACCAGACGCTGGGCCGCGACGCTCTGCGTGTCGCCCAAGATCCGTGTGACCTTGTCGCTGGTATGCTCGATCGAGCGCGCGAGATTTGCCCAGCGCTCGGTCTGAATCAGGTCGCGGCGTTCCGCCAATCGAACATGCATGGTCTTTCCCCACTGCAACGGAGTCTCCCCCGAGACTCCGTCTTTACTGTTGCGCTCCGGATTGAGGCGCGGCGATCACGTCGCGCGATCACTGCTCGGTTCGCGTGCAGGCAGGCTGGGTCAGAAAACTGAATGAACTGTTATTTTCGCCAAATGCAGCAGGAACGGACAAAAGCTTGTTCCTGAAAGTGCAAAGCGTGACGAGCGACAAGAAAATCGTCTTGGGACGCTTGCGAATCGATTCCGATGAGGCGTTATGAATGCCTAGCGCTTGGCGCGCTCATCCGCCCTGCATGCGGGGCAGGAGCACGACTTCGCTGTCGGGTTTCAGCGGCGTCAGCCAGCCGTCGCGGAAGATGATACCGTCGACCGAGACCGAGACGCCGCGTTTCAGTTGGGGCTGCAGGCCCGGATAGGTTTCGCCTAGCCGGGCCAGCAGATCCTTCACGTTACCGGCCTCGATCTCCAGATTGGATTCGCCCCCGGTATGGGACTTGAGCGAGCTCCAAATGATGACCTTGGCCATTCAGTCGTCCATTCGGGCGGCGATTACTCCGCCGCCTTCTTCATCGCCGACTGCTTCTCCAGCGCCGCCAGCAGCTTCGGCGGCGAGATCGGCAGCTCGGTCATGCGCACCCCGACCGCGGCCGAGACCGAGTTGGCGACGGCGGCCAGCGGCGGGACGATCGACGTCTCGCCGACGCCGCGGACGCCATAGGGATGGCCCGGGTTCGGGATTTCCAGGATGACCGTGTCGATCATCGGCAGGTCGGAGCAGACCGGGATGCGGTAGTCGAGGAAGCCCGCATTCTGCAGCCGGCCGTCCTTGCCGTAGATGTACTCCTCGTTCAAGGCCCAGCCGATGCCCTGGACGGCACCGCCCTGGAACTGACCTTCGACGTAAGAGGGATGCACCGCCTTGCCCGCGTCCTGCAACACGGTGTAGCGCAGGATCTTGGTGAAGCCGGTCTCGGGATCGACCTCGCTGTCGCAGATATGCGTCGCGAAGCTGACGCCCGCACCGTCGGCGCTGAACTCATGGTGGCCGGCGATCGGGCCGCCGGTCGAGGGCGCCTGGGCCGCGATCTCCTTCAGCGACATCGGCGGGAAATTGCCGGCATTGCTGCCGGCCGGCTTGGCATGGCCGTTCTCCCAGACGACGGCGTCCTCCGGGATGCCCCAAATCTGCGCCGCGCGGGCGCAGAGCTTCTTGATCGCGTCGCGCGCGGCCATGATGCAGGCCATGCCGGTCGCGAAGGTGGTGCGGCTGCCGTCGGTCACGTCGTTGTAGCCGAGCGTGCCGGTGTCGGCGACCACCGCGCGCACCTTGTCATAGGGGATGCCGAGCTCTTCCGCGGTCATCAGGCACATCGAGGCCCGCGAGCCGCCGATATCCGGCGATCCCACCGTCACACCGACCGTCCCGTCGACGCCGATGTTCATGCTGACG
Organism: Dongia sedimenti; assembly: GCA_030715195.1. GTDB lineage: Bacteria > Pseudomonadota > Alphaproteobacteria > Dongiales > Dongiaceae > Dongia > Dongia sedimenti. The sequence goes on along the minus strand of JAUYVI010000006.1, from coordinate 324,587 downwards.
CAGGACTGGCCGCCGAAATTGAACCAGAAGCCGCAGGCCATGCCGCGTCCCTGGTTCTTGCCGAGCGGCGCCTTGAAATGCGGATGCTCGCGCGCCTTCTGCAGAGTGGGCAACAGCCCGATCGGGCCGTAGACCGGGCCATAGGAGGAATGGGTGCCTTCGCGCGCCGCGTTCTTGATGCGGAAGTCGATCGGCTCCATGCCGACCTTGTGGGCCAGCTCCTCGATCACGCTTTCGACCGCGAAGTTGGCCATCGGGGCGCCGGGGGCGCGGTAGGCCGCCTGCTTCGGCCGATTGCACACCACGTCGAAGCCGACCGCCCGCACATTGTCGAGATCGTACTGGGCGAAGGCGGTCATCGCGCCGAACTCGACCGGCGAGCCGGCGAAAGCGCCGCCCTGGTAGCGCAGGGTGGCATCGCCGGCGACGATGCGGCCGTCCTTGGTGGCGCCGATCTTCACGTCGATCGAGGACGATGAGGTCGGGCCGGTGGCCTTGAAGACTTCCTCGCGGCTCATCACCACCTTGACCGGCCGGTTGGCCTTGCGCGAGAGCGCCAGCGCGATCGGCTCGATGAAGACGGTGGTCTTGCCGCCGAAGCCGCCGCCGATCTCGGAAGCGGTGACCCGGAGCTTGGAGAAGTCCATGCCGAGCAGGCGCGCACAGGTGTCGCGCACCATGAAGTGGCCCTGGGTGCAGACCCAGAGCTCGCCCTGGCCGTCGGGGCCGACATTGGCGAGGCAGGCATGTGGCTCGATATAGCCCTGGTGCGTGGCCTCGGTCTTGAAGCTGCGCTCGACGATGATCTCGGCCTTCTTGAAGCCGGCTTCCACATCGCCATGGCCGAACTCGTAGCGGCGCACGACGTTGGACGGCTTCTTCGGCTTGGGATCCATGCCGTCGGTGATCATCTTCGGATAAAGCAACGGTGCGTTCGGCTTCATCGCCTCATCGACATCCGTCACATGCGGCAGGATCTCGTAATCGACCTTGATCAGCTTCAGCGCCTGCCTGGCGATCGAGGCACTGGTCGCGGCGACCGCCGCCACGGCATGGCCCTGATAGAGCGCCTTTTCGCGCGCCATGACGTTGACCAGCACGTCATAGAGCATGGCGTCGCCGTCGGTCTTGTCCGGCAGGTCAGCGCTGGTGACCACGGCCTTGACGCCGGCGAGCTTCAGCGCCTTGGAGGCGTCGATGCCCTTGATCTTCGCATGCGGATGGGGCGAGCGCAGGATGAGGCCGACCAGCTGGCCGGGCGCCACCGCGTCGGCGCCGAAGCGGGCGCGGCCGGTGACCTTGTCGACGCCGTCGGGACGGTTCGGCCTTGTGCCGACGACTTTGTATTTGCGGGTCGAGGATTCAGCGTTGTCGAGCGGCATGATCAGGCCCTCCGCATTTCGGCGGCCGTATCCATGACGGCGCGCACGATCTTGTCATAGCCCGTGCAGCGGCAGAGATTGCCGGCCAGGGCGAAACGGACTTCCGTTTCGGTCGGTTTCGGATTGTGATCGAGCAGCGACTTCGCGGCGATCAGGAAGCCGGGGGTGCAGATCCCGCACTGGAGCGCCGCATGCTCGATGAACTTCTTCTGCAAGGGATGCAGCTTCTCGCCGCTGGCCATGCCCTCGATGGTGCCGATCTCGGCGCCGTCCATCTCGGCGCCCAGCACCAAGCAGGAGCAGGTCAGGCGGCCATCGATGGTGACGCTGCAGGCGCCGCAATCGCCGGTGCTGCAGCCTTCCTTGGCGCCGGTCAGGCCGAGCCGGTTCCGAAGCACGTCGAGCAGGGTCTCATCGGCCTCGCAGACGTATTCGGTCGGATCGCCGTTGATCGTGGTGGAGACTTTAATCGAACTCATCATTTCCCTCCCGCGCGTTGCTGCGCGATCTTCGCCGCGCGCTTGGCCAGCACGCCCGCGACCTTGATGCGATAATCCTTGGTGCCGCGCTTGTCGTCGATCGGCTTGCAGGCTGCGGAAGCGGCCGCGGCCAGGGCATCCAACGCTTTCGCGTCGAGCTTGGTGCCGATGATCGCCTTGGCGGCGGCCGGAACCAGCAGCACGGTCGGCGCGACCGCGCCGAGCGAGACGCGGGCGGCGGTGACGATGCCCTTCGCGTCCAGCGTCAGGCTGACGCCGACGCCCACCACGGCGATGTCCATTTCGGTGCGCGGGATGAAGCGCAGATAGGCGTCGCCCGAACGCGCCGGCCGCTTCGGCAGCAGGATCGCTTCGATGATCTCGCCCTTCTTCAGCGAGGTCTTGCCCGGGCCGACCGGGACCTGCTCGACCGGAATGGTGCGCTTGCCCTTGGGGCCCGCGATGACGACCTTGGCGGCGGCGGCGACCAGCGCCGGAACGCTGTCGGCGGCCGGCGAGGCGTTGCAGAGGTTGCCGGTCATGGTGGCGCGACCCTGGACCTGCTTCGAGCCGATCAGGTTCGCGGCCTCGACCACACCGGGCCAGGCCTTCTTCAAGGCGGCATTCTCGCCCAGCTCGGCACCGGACACCGCCGCGCCGATCTTGAAGCCGGTCGCGGTCTTGGCGATCGTCCGTGTGCTGGCGATGCGCTTGATATCGACGATCAGGTCCGGCTCGATGAAGCCGGTGCGCAGGCGGACCAGCAGGTCGGTGCCGCCGGCCAGCACGTAGGCCGAGCCTTTTTCTTTGGCAAGCAGCTGCGATGCGGCCTGCAACGTGGTCGGACGCTCATATCTCATTTTTTCATTCCCACTCCCTTGGAACGATCGATCTAAACCTTCCGGCACCTCAAGCACAAGAGCCCAACCTATTGTGGTTCGGTGAAACCGATCCCCATTCGCAGTGGGTGGGTATCGGGCTGTGGACAAGTTGCCGCAACGAAGGCTTCCATAGACGGTTGATTGCCAGTCGAAACGCGCAGAATCCCGGTCCATGGCCCAGAAAAAGCTCACGAAATACCGCCAGATGCGGGACTTCGAGCAGACCGCCGAGCCGAGCGGCTCTGAGGGCTTGGTCGCGAAGTCCAACCGGCGGCGCTACGTCATCCAGAAGCACGCGGCGACCCGACTCCATTTCGATTTCCGGCTGGAGCTGGACGGCGTCTTCAAGTCCTGGGCGGTCACCAAGGGTCCGTCCAACGACCCCGCCGACAAGCGACTCGCGGTCGAGGTCGAGGACCATCCGCTGGAATACGGGGATTTCGAAGGGATCATCCCCAAGGGCCAGTATGGCGGCGGCACGGTCCAGCTCTGGGACCGCGGCTACTGGGAGCCGGAAGGCGACAAATCGCCCGAGGAGATGATCAAGAAGGGCGACTTCAAGTTCACCCTGGACGGCGAGCGGCTGAAGGGCTCCTGGGTGCTGGTGCGGATGAAGTTCGACCGCAGTGGTAACCGGGGGGCGAGCAAACGCACCAATTGGCTGCTGATCAAGCACCGCGACCAATACGCCCAGGAAGGCGGCGCCGGGAAGCTGCTGGCGCAGGAGACTTCGGTCGCCTCCGGGCGAAAGATGGAGCAGATCGCCGCCGGCAAGGGCAAGGCCCCGCAGCCCTTCATGCTGAAGAAGACCCAGGCGCTGAAGATCACCGCCGCCGCGGTCTGGGACAGCGCGCATAGAGAAGAAGAGAAGGCCCTGCGCCAGAAGATCGCGAAAGCGGCGCAGAAGCCCCGGAAACCTTCTGCCATGCCGGATTTCGTCGAGCCGCAGCTCGCCACGGTCATCGACCACCCGCCGGGGGGCGAGGGCTGGATCCACGAGCTGAAATTCGACGGCTATCGCATGCAGCTGCGGGTCGAGGACGGCGAGGCACGCCTGCGGACCCGCAAGGGTCTCGACTGGACGGAGAAATTCCCGGAGATCGCCGAAGCCGCCGGCCGGGATTTGAGCGATGGCATCTATGACGGCGAAGTCTGCGCGGTCGATGCGCAGGGCGTTTCCAACTTCTCCGCTTTGCAGGCGGCACTCTCCGATGGGAAGACGGAGCGGCTGATCTTCTTCGCCTTCGATGCCCTGTTCTTGGCCGGGGACGATTTGCGGCAGGACGGCCAGGTCGCGCGCAAGGCGCGGTTGAAGCAGGAGCTCACCGGCCTGAAGGGCAATGCGGCCGACATCATCCGCTATGTCGACCATGTCGAGGGCAGCGGTAAGGCGGTCTGGGCGCAGGTCCAGAAGCTCGGGCTCGAGGGGCTGATCTCGAAACGCGCCGAAGCCCCCTATCGCGGCGGCCGAGGGCATGGCTGGGAGAAGTCCAAGGCCCGGCCGGGGCATGAGGTCGTCATCGGCGCCTGGTGGGGCGACGGGACCCATCTCCGCTCACTGCTGGTGGGGGTCCGCAAGGGCGGCAAGCTGGTCTATGTCGGCAAGGTCGGCACCGGCTACAGCGCCGCCAAGGTCAAGCGCGTGCTGCCGAAGCTCAAGCCCCTGAAGGTCGACAAGAGCCCTTTCACCGGGCCCAATGCCCCGCGATACGCGAGCGGAATCAACTGGGTGAAGCCGGAGCTGGTCGCCGAGGTCGAGTTCGCCAACTGGACCACCGACGGTTTGATGCGCCAGGCCGCCTTCAAGGACCTGCGGGCCGACAAGCCGGCCGCCGAGGTCCAGGCCGAAAAACCTGCCGCCCCTGAAGAGGTTGATGTCGAAATGCCCAAGCCCCGTTCGACGTCCAAGAAAGCGACAGGAGAATCAGGCGGTAAGCCGGAAGTCATGGGCGTTCTGATCAGCCATCCCGAGAAGGAATTATGGCCGGGAATCAGCAAGCTGGACCTCGCTCACTACTATGAGGAGGTCGGCGACTGGCTGCTGCCGCATATCAAAGGCATCCCCTGCTCCATCGTCCGGGCGCCGGACGGGTTCAAGAAGGAGACCTTCTTCCAGCGGCATTCCATGCCCGGCCAGTCCAAGATGCTCGACGAGATCAAGGTCTCCGGCGACCGGAAGCCCTATGTGGTGATCAACCGGGTCGAGGGCCTCGCCGCCGTGGCGCAGCTGGGCGGGCTGGAGCTGCATCCCTGGAACTGCCTGCCGGACCAGCCGGACGTGCCGGGGCGCCTGGTCTTCGATCTCGATCCCGATCCGGGCGTCGATTTCAGCGAGGTCATCGCGACGGCGAAGCTGTTCAAGGACTGGCTGGAGGCTTTGGGCCTGGTGCCGTTCTGCAAGACCACGGGCGGCAAGGGCCTGCACGTCGTGGTGCCGCTGGCGCCGGGTAAGTCAAAGGTCGGCTGGCCGGAGACGAAGGATTTTTGTCGAGAACTGTGCGACCGGATCGCCGCCGATGCGCCGGAGAAATACGTCGTCAACATGGCGAAGGCGAAGCGGAAGGGCCGGATCTTCCTGGACTATCTGCGCAATGACCGGATGTCGACGGCGGTGGCGCCGCTCTCGACGCGGGCACGCGAGGGTGCGACCGTGGCGATGCCGCTCAACTGGCCGCAGGTGAAGGCCGGGCTGGATCCGAAGAAATACACGATCGAGACGGCCTGGGCCGCCTTGAAGAAATCGAAGGCCTGGAGCGACTACGCCAAGTCGGCGAAGCCGCTGCAGACCGCACTGGAACGCATGAAGAAGAGTCGAGGGAGATAGACCATGGCGTTGCGACCGACATGGCGGGGGCATCTGCGTCTCGCTCTGGTGAGCTGCCCGGTGCGATTGACGCCGGCCACCACCAGCAGTTCCAACATCCGCTTCCACAAGCTGAACAAGAAGACCGGCAACCGGCTGCGCCAGCAGATGATCGACGCCGAGACCGGCAAGGTGGTCGAGCGCGACGAGACTATCATGGGCTACGAGTTCGAGAAGGGCCGCTACGTGAAGGTGGAGCCCGAGGAGATCGAGGCGCTGAAGATCGAGAGCTCGGAGATCATCACCATCGAGCGCGTCGTGCCGAAGTCCGACGTCGATCCCTTGTTCCTGGAGAATCCCTATATCGTCGAACCGGACGACAAGAGCGGTCTCGACATCTTCGCGACCATCCGCGAGGCGCTGAAGGCCAAGGAGGTGGTCGGCATCGGCCGCCTGGTCCTGGCGCGGCGCGAGCATCCGGTCATGGTCGAGCCGCGCGGCAAGGGCTTCCTGCTGATCACCCTGCACGATCCGGACGAGGTGCGGCTGCCGGAGGAGATCTTCGACGACATCAAGGATGTGAAGGTCGACAAGCAGAACCTGTCGCTGGCCGAGACGCTGATCGAGCGGATGGAAGGCGCATTCGACCTGAAGCTGTTCGAGGACCGCTATCAGGCGGCGCTGAAGGACATGGTCGAAGCCAAGATGAAGGGCAAGAAGATCACCGCGCCGACCGAGGTCGAGCGGCCCTCCAACGTGGTCAACCTGTTCGAGGCGCTGAAGGCCAGTGTCGCCGCAGAGAAGGGCGGCGGGAAAGCCGCGCCGAAGAAGGCGGCCAAGACGGCGGCACCGAAGGCGGCGGCGAAGAAGACGGCGCAGCGCAAACGGGCCTGATCGGAGCCGGTCGACCGCCGATGCCCCACCCGGGGCATCGGCGTGCTATAGAGCGCCGGCAAGGCAATCAGCGAGGAAGGTCGATGCCGGTCGCTCCCTATGGATCCTGGGCTTCTCCCATCACGTCCGATCTCGTCACCGCCGATACCGTCCGGCTGGACCAGGTCATGGTCGACGGACCCGACATCTACTGGACGGAATCGCAGCCGGAGAAACAGGGACGCTACCTGGTCTATCGACAGGCCGGCAAGGCGCCGATCAAGGCCGTGACGCCCGACGATGCCAACGCGTGGAGCGCCCGCACCCGGGTGCATGAATATGGCGGCGGCGCGTTCGCGGTGGCCGACGGAGTGGTCTACTTCTCCAACTACGCGGACCAGCGGCTGTATCGCCAGCAATCCGGCGCGGCGCCCGTGCCGATCACGCCGCCCGCCGGGACCGGCGTGCGGGCGGCACTGCGCTATGCCGACGGCACGATCGATGCCGCTCGCGGCTGGATGTTCCTGGTGCAGGAGGACCATACCGTGGCCGGGACGGTGCTGAATGCGCTGGTGCGGGTCGGCCTCGACGGCGCCGCGCCGCCGCAGATCGTGGCTTCCGGTCATGACTTCTACGCCGCGCCGCGACTCAGTCCGGACGGAAAACAGCTCGCCTGGCTAACCTGGGACCACCCGAACATGCCCTGGGTCACGACCGATCTCTGGGTTGCCGCGGTCGGCGCCGACGGCAGCCTGGGTCAGCCGACGCGGGTCGCCGGCGGACCGGACGAGGCCCTGTTCCAGCCGCAATGGTCTCCGACCGGCGAGCTCTACTTCGTCTCCGACCGCGGCACCGGCTGGTGGAACCTGCACCGCGCGCGCGACGGCCGGGTCGAACGCGTGCTGGAGATGGAAGCGGAGTTCGCCGAGCCGCAGTGGATCTTCAACATGTCCACCTATGGCTTCGCCGCCGCCGACCGGCTCATCTGCTCCTACGTGAAGGACGGTATCTGGCGGCTCGGCAGCCTCGACACCGGCAGCGGGAAGCTAACGGAGATCGCCACCCGCTACACCGACATCGCGCAGGTGCGCGTGATTCCGGGCAGCGTGGTGTTCCTGGGCGGGAGCGGCACCGAGCCGCAGGCTTTGGTCGCGCTCGATCTCGCAACCGGCGCCGAGCGCGTCATCCGCGCCTCCGCGGTGGTGAGCGACGCGATCCGGCCGTATATCTCGACGCCGGAAGCGATCGCCTTCCCCACCACCGGCGGAGAGACCGCGCACGCCTTCTATTACCCGCCGGTCTCGCCGGACTACGCCGCGCCTGCGGACGAAAAGGTGCCGATCCTGGTGAAGAGCCATGGCGGCCCCACCTCGGCCGCCGGCGGCACGCTCAGCCTCTCGGTGCAGTATTGGACCAGCCGCGGCTTCGGCTATCTGGACGTGGACTATCGCGGCAGCACCGGCTACGGCCGTGCCTACCGCCTGCGCCTGGCGAAGGAGTGGGGCATCCTCGACGTCGAGGACTGCGCCAGCGGCGCGCGCTATCTGGTCGAGACACGCCATGCCGATCCCGCGCGGCTGGCGATCAGCGGCGGCAGCGCCGGGGGATACACGACGCTGCGGGCCTTGACCGCGCCCGACAAGACCTTCCGCGCCGGCGCCAGCCATTACGGGGTCAGCGATCTGGCGGCCCTGGCGCGCGACACGCACAAGTTCGAATCGCGCTACCTCGACTGGCTGATCGGTCCCTATCCCGCGGACGCGAAGATCTACGCCGAGCGCTCGCCGATCAATCACATCGACCAGCTGACCGTGCCGGTGATCTTCTTCCAGGGCACCGAGGACGAGGTGGTGCCGCCGAACCAGACCCAGATGATGGTCGACGGCCTCAAGGATCGGAACGTGCCGGTCGGCTATCTCCTGTTCGAGGGCGAACAGCACGGCTTCCGCAAGGCGGAGAACATCCGTCGCGCACTCGACGCCGAGCTCTACTTCTACGCCGCGCTGCTGACCCGTTCCGGGTTGCGCTATCTCTAGAGGTGTCCGGCATCAGTCCGCGTGCAGGGTGCGGTCGATCGCCGGCCCGACCATGAAATCGCGGAAGGTTACTTCGAAACCCTCTCGTTCCGGCGAGCAGCACATGATGCCGATCTGCACCGGATCCCGCGGCGGCAAATAGGCGAGGCGCGCCATGAGCCATTTGCCGCTCATGGGATCGGCATATTGCACGCGGATCGCTTCGCCGTGGCGGGTCAGGCGAATCGAAACTTCGGGCGCGGCGGATCGATAGGGCAGCACCGACCAATCGGAATACTGATTGGTGACGACGACGGAGAGATGGCGCTCGCCGTCGGTGTACTCGACGCCGGTCTTGACCCAGTGCTGGTCGTCGATGCGCAGCATCAATCCCGCCTGGTCGTACAAGGCCTCGAACCGGCCGACCAGCCGCACGGAAGCCGTGAAGTCTCCGGACACCTCCCTGAACAGGAAATGTCCGGTGTCGCGGCGAAAGTCGTAGAAGGTGCGCTGCCAGAAGTCGGTGGCGTTCCGCGTCTTCACCCGCAGCGCGCCATCGGAGAGCTCCGACTCCAGCGGCGCGTTCAGCCAGCGCAGTGCCTCGAACCCGCCATCGCTCATGCCTTGTCGCCCTTCCGCAATATGACATTCCCATAGTCGCGCAGCTCGCCGGTTGCGATCACCGCGAAGGACTGCTTGACGCGCTCATAGAACTGAAACCGCTCGAGGCGCACGAGGTTGCCGCCCGCCAGCCGCGGCCGCGCCAGGGTCTCGATCTCGGTATGGATCGGCAGGATCTCTCCAGGGGCGCCGATCACCTGCATGGCGACGATCGGATCGGGCGCGTCGCGGTCGATCGGCAGGACTGAGAGAACCGCAGTCAGCATACGGGTCAGGTCGGCGCCTTCGGAACGGATCAGCTTGCGGGCATGGCTCTCGGCCGGGAAGGTCGCATCGACGATGGCAATGTCGTCACCATGCCCCATGGCGCGGAGCACATAGAGAATGTCGGCGTTCAGCAGGATGTCCAAGCCGATCAGCATGCGCCGTCCCCTACTCCACTTCGCTCAACCGGCGGCCCGCGACCGCCGCGCCTGGAGCAGCCAGGCGATCGCCACCGTCATGACCACCGAAAAGGCCAGCACCAGCATGACCAGCGCATTGATGTCCTGGCTGAAGCCGACGCGGATCATCGCCCAGAGCCGGATCGGCAGCGTCGAATCGTCGCCGCTGAGGAAGACCGTGATCAGCGTCTCGTCGAAGGACAGCGCGAAGACCAGCACGCCGCTGGTCAGCAGCGCGGAGCTGAGGCTGGGCGCCAGAACATAGCGGAAGGTCTGCCATCCGGAGGCCCCGAGATCGTGGGACGCGTCCACGATCGAGGCCCCGATCGAGCGCAGGCGGTTCAGCAGCAGCCGGTAGACCAGCGCCAGCACGAACAGGACATGGCCGATCACGACGGTCACCAGGCTGCGCGGGATACCCGCCTGCTGCAGCGAGGACAGCAACGAGAGTCCGGTGATGATCGGCGGCAGCAGGAAGGGCAGGAAGATCACGAACTCCACCAGCCGGCTGACCCAGTCGTTGCGCCGGCTGGTGCGATAGGCGAGCAGCGTGCCGAGCGCCAGAGACACCGCCACCGTGGTGAGGCCGACGATCAGCGTGTTCAGCAGCGCCTCGAGGATGCTCGCATTGCCGGCCAGTTTTCCGAACGCTTCGACCGAGGGATTGCTCCAGTCGACCTTGCCGCGCAGAGCCGGGAAGAAGGCCAGGACCGAGACCAGGATGATCGGTGCATAAAGCACGGCGAAGGCCGCGGCCATGAGGCAACCCAGCAGCGCGTGCACGATGCGCTCGCGCGGGCTCATATCGCTTCCGTCCGCTTGATGATCGCGCCGGCGATCACGATCACGCCGATCGAGAGGACCAGGAGAATCGTCGCCATCGCCGCGCCGAACGGCCAGTCGAAGGCCATGCCGAACTGGCTCCAGATCAGCCGCCCGAAGGTGAAGCCCTTGACGCCCCCGACCATCTGCGGCGTGACGAAATCGCCCAGCGCCAGGATCAGCGAGAACATCCCGCCGACCACCGTGCCCGGCAGGCTGCAGGGCAGCGTCACATGGCGAAAGGTCTGCCAGGCCGAACCGCCGAGATCCGCCGAGGCGTGCAGCAGGCTGAGCGGAATCCGTTCGAGCGTCAGGTAGATCGGCAGGATCGAGAACGGCAGGTAGATGATCCCCATGGTGATCAGGATCGAGGTCTGGTTGAACAGAAACAGATCGCTGGCCTTGTCGAACAGCCCGACCGCGACCAGCGCCTGGTTGAGGAAGCCGTTGTTGCCGAGGATGGACCGTAGCGCATAGAGCTTGATGATGTAGCTCATCAGGAGCGGGATCGTGCCCAGGACCAGCAGCGGAAAATGCCAGACCGGCGGGCAACGCCAGATGAAATAGGCGATCCCGAAGCCGATGAGCATGTTGCCGGCGGCGACCTCTGCGGCCAGCGTCAGCGTCTGCAGGAGAACCGAGACGTAGGTCGGGTTGGAGAAGAAGTTCACGTAGTTGTCGAGCGACAGGGCCGGGACCATGGTCCCGTTATCCACGTGCCAGAACCCGGTCGCCAGGAACAAGCCGAGCGGCAGGCACACCGCGACCACCGGGAGAGCGCAGATCACGAACCAGAACAGCGCCGGCCCGTTGAAGACCGGCTTCCGGCCCGGTGCAGAAATGCCTATGGAGAGGCTGTCATCCGTCATGAAGTCGGCCGAAGCGCCCGCATGTTCTCGCGGCTCCAGTGTACGCTCACGTCGCACCCCGGGCGAATATCATCATGAAGCTGCGGTGTCGGCACTTTCAGCTTCAAGGTCTGACCGTCGCCGACCCGCAGCCGCAGATGGGTCAGCGCCCCGACGAAATCGACGTCGAACACTTGGGCGCTGAACGTCATCTCGGCGGCCTGCCGGGATTGACCGCCGCCCAGGAGCAGGTGTTCGGGGCGGATCGCCAACCGGACCTGCTGGCCGGGCTGCAGGTCGCCCTGCAGATCGAGCCGGCCGATCGGCGTCTCGACTTCCCCACCCGCCACGGCACGGCCCTCGATGATGTTGTTGTCGCCGAAGAATCCGGCCACGAATTCCGTGGCGGGCCGATAGTAGAGCTCGCGCGGCGCGCCGACCTGTTCGATCCGGCCGTGATTCATCACCACGACGCGATCGGACATGGTGATCGCCTCTTCCTGGTCGTGGGTCACGAACAGGAAGGTCGTGCGGATGCGGCGCTGCAGGTCCTTGAGGAAGGTCTGCATCTGCCGCCGCAGCTCGGCGTCGAGAGCGCTCAGCGGCTCGTCGAGCAGGATGACCCGCGGCTCGCAAATGATCGCGCGGGCGAGCGCCACCCGCTGCTTCTGCCCGCCGCTCAGGTTCTTCGGCAGGCTCCGGGCGCGATCGGCGAGACCGACGATCGACAGGACTTCCGCGACCCGGCGCTTGATCTCATCGCGGCCCCGGCCGCGGATCATCAGGCCGTAGCCGACGTTCTGCTCCGCCGTCATATGCGGGAACAGCGCATAGTCCTGGAACACGGTGTTGAACGGACGCTGGGTCACCGGCATCCGGGAGATATCCTGGCCGTCGAGCAGCAGGCGCCCCTCGGTCGGGCTCACGAAGCCGCCGACGATCTTCAGGATGGTGGTCTTGCCGGATCCCGAGGGGCCGAGGATCGTCAGGAATTCCCCGGCCCGCACGGAGAGATCGGTCGGATGCAGCACCCGCAGGGCGCCATAGCGCATCCCGATCCCGGCCAGCGCGACCGATCCCCCCGCGGGGGATTGGGATTGAACGGGGCCAGGCGCCCGACCGTCGCGGTCGGACGCCTGCAACGCTGTATCGCCGACGGCCATTACTGGACCGGCGTCGCCTTGATCTCGTTCCAAAGCGCGACCCGGCGCTTCGGATCCTCCGGCGGCTGGAAGAAGACCAGCTTGTCGGCATAGGTGAGGCCGATCTTCTGGTTGGCTTCCGGATCGGTGGTGTTGCCGTAGCCGGTCTGGGTCGAGATGTAGGTGCCGACGCGCTTCTCGAGCATGAAATCGATCCACTTATGCGCCAGCTCCACATTCTTGGTGGCGCTGCTGATGGTCCAGCAATCGATCCAGCCGATGGCGCCTTCCTTCGGGATGGTCATCGCCGCATCGACGCCCTTCTTCTGCAGCATGCCGACCTGCGGCTCGCCCATGGAGAACATCAGCGAGACGTCGTTCTGCGCGAAGATGCTGATGCCGTCGTCGAAGCCGGCATAGTAGCTGAGCACATTGGCCTTCTGCTCCAGCAGCTTCTTCTTGACCGCGGCGAACTCCGCATCGCTGAGGTTGAAGGGATTCTTGAAGCCCAGAACCATGGCGGCGGTCGAGATCTCGTTGTTGGCGTCGTCCATCGCCAGGACATGACCGGCATATTGCGGGTCCCAAAGCACGGCCCAGCTGTCGGGCGGCGTCGGGAACGCCTTCTTGTCATAGATCAGCGGCAGCGAGCCCCAGGCGTAAGGCGCCGCATAGGGCTTGCCGTCGAACTGGATGGAGTCGATATGCTGGAAGACGTCGCTGAGATTCTTGTAGTTCGGCAGCTTCGCCAGATCCAGCGGCTGGATCAGCTTCTGCTCATAGAGCCGCTTGTAGGAAGAGGTCTCGATCGCGACCACGTCGAAGTCCGCGCCCTTGGAGCCTTCCATCTTGGCGAAAATCTCGTCCACGCTGCCCGTATAGGAGATCTTGACGGTCGCGCCGGTCTGCTTCTCGAACTCCTTCACCCACTGATCGTCCGCATAGCCCTCCCACGTGAGGATGCGCAGTTCCTCCGCGCGGGCGCTTGCGGAAAACGCCACCACCGCGGTCAGCGCGGCGGAGGCGATCAAGGACGCCAATCTGTTCTTCATGTTGCACACTCCCTGTTGAGCGGGCCGGTCGAGGCCGGACCCGGTTCTTCCTGCCGTGAGCCACGCGCCGCGATACGGAGCGCGCGGACCGACAGTGTGAAGATTTTTACTATCGGAAAATAAATATTGCATCGGACATATTTTCTGTCAAACGCAATTCACCGGATTTTCCGAAAGGAAGCGGGCGCGCGGCCCCGGCCCGGATCAGGCGATCGAGTAGCCGCCGTCCACGGTCATGGTCGCGCCGGTGATGAAGGCGGCGTCCGCCGAGCAGAGAAAGTTCGCGGTGCCGCTGAGATCGTCCGGCTTGCCCCAGCGCCGCATCGGGGTGCGGCCCACGATCTCGGCCACGCGCCCGCCGTCCTCGAGGACGTCGGCGGTCAGCTTGGTCTCGATGAAACCGGGCGCGATCGCGTTGACGCGGATGTTGTCGGCCGCCCAGGCGATCGCCAGCGACTTGGTGAGCGCCACCACCGCCGCCTTGCTCGACGCATAGGCGGGAATGCTGCCCGAGCCGAAGGTGCTGAACATCGAGGCGATGTTGACGATCGAGCCGCCCTGGCGCTTCAGCAGCGGATAGGCCGCATAGCAGGCCCGCATCGTCCCCAGCAGGTTGACCCGGACGATGTATTCGAACACCGCCGGATCGAACTCCTGGCCGCGGCGTCGGTTCGTGCCGGCGCAATTGACCAGCACGTCGGCGCGCTCCAGCGTGGCGAAGAACGTGTCGATCGCGGCGAGATCGGAGACGTCGAGCCGCGCCGCGCGCATGCCGGCTTTGAGGCCGTCTCCGCCCTTGCCGCTCACTCCGGTGATCACGACTTCGAATCCGGAATCCAGCAGACGGTCCGCGATGGCCCGGCCGATTCCGCTGGTCCCGCCGATGACGACAGCCTGTTTTTGCAGCACTGATACGCTTCCCGGGTGTTCTTCGGCCTCAGGCGCCGCGTTTCTTCGCGCGCGGTGTCCGCGCGGTCTTGGCGACGTCCGCTGCCTCACTTCCTGCCGCGACGGCACCGCCCCGGGTCAGGCGCTCCTTCAGAATCTCGCGCAGGGTCTGGGCGAGGTTCGGGGTCGCGCTGGAGCAGTTCACCAGGATCTGCGCGTCCGCGTCGCCGGAGGAGAGGTAGGCGTGCGGCATCGTGCTGTCGATGTAGACGCTATCGCCGGGCATGAGCTCGGTCGGCTCGTAGAGCGACGTGAGCAAGGTCAGGCGGCCGGAGAGGACGTAGATGTATTCCTCGCCGACATGCGACCACAGCTCGCCGATGTCGTCGAGCGAGCGGGCATGTACGGTCACGACCATGGGGATGATCCGCTTGTGCGCCACGTCGGAGCAGAGATAGGTGTAGGCGTAGTTGTCGTCGGCGAGCGAGCTGCCTTCGTGCTGGCGGCTGATGCTCCGGCGGCCCATGATGCTGGCCTGGGTGCCGCCCACCGACGGATTGAGCAGGTCGGCGATCTCGATCTTCAGCCCTTCGCACAGCTGCAGGATGGTCGAATAGGTCGGCGACATCGCGTCGTTCTCGATCTTCGACAGGGCCGAGACCGAGATCCCCGTCATCTGCGAGACGTCGGTCAGCGTCCAGTTGTGATAGGCGCGCCGGTCCCGCAGCAGGCTGCCGATCTGGGGGTGATTGCCGACCCAGCTTGCGCTCGCCCGCTTGGATGCACTGCTCGCCATGGATTTCGGCTTTCTCTGCTCAGACAAGGGTTGTGGTCCATCTTCCCGGTGTCGGCCGGATTCGGCAAGACAAACGTTTCCGATCGGAAACGGTCAGGCCTCGTAGTTGCCGATCACCTTGCGGATCGCCGCGCCGATTCGCCTGGCATCCGCCTCCGTGATCCGCTCGGTCCACCACAGGACGACGGTGCTCAGACAGGCGGCTTCCGCGATCGGGCAAAGTGACGCGCCGAAATCCTGCTGCGTCAGCACTCCGGGCAAGGTGAACGGCCAGCCCGAGCTGCCGAAGGTCAGGCGGTCCTTCAGCATCGGATAGCGGTAGAGCGGAACTTGGCCGGGATAGCCAAGGAAGCAATCGATCCCTTCGGCCCGCAAAGCCTCGACGACCTTCGCGCCGGGAACGGTGAGCCTTGCGAGATCGAGGGTGAAGGCATAGGCCCAGCGCACCTCTTCGCAATTCGGACGCACGCCGAGGAGCCGCACCGACGGCATCTGGTTGATTTCCGCATCGAGCAATTGGGCGACCCGGCGGCGCGTCTCGACCACATCGGGCAGCTTGCGGAGCTGCGCGACGCCGACCGCCGCCTGCAGCTCGGTCATGTGATAGTTCGGCGCCAGGAACAGGTGGTCCCGTCCGGGCCGGTCGCGCGGCCAGCCCTTGTCCATGCACAGCCGCAGCGCGCGGCCGAACTTGCCGTCCTGATTGGTGACGACCATTCCGCCGTCGCCGGTGGTGATGTGCTTGGATTGCTGGAAGCTGTAGCAGGCCATGTCGCCGATGGCCCCGGTGGTGCGGCCCTTGTAGCGCGCGAGATGCGCCTGGGCGCAATCCTCGATCACGAAGATGTCGTGCTTGCGCGCGATCGCCATGATCGCGTCCATGTCGGCCGGCGCGCCGAACAGATGGGTGACGATGATCGCCTTGGTGCGCGGCGTGATCGCCGCCTCGATCGCCTTCGGATCGATGTTCTGGTCGAACGGATCCACGTCCACGAAGACCGGCACCGCCAGCTGCGAGACCACCGGGATGACGCTGCCCATGTCGGTCAGCGGCGAGACGATCACCTCATCACCCGGCTCCGGATTGAGATAGATGAGTGCGGTGTGCAGCGCCGCGGTGCCGCTGCTGGTGGCGACCGCGGTCTTGACGCCGATCAGCCGGGCGAAATCTTCCTCGAACTGCCCGACATACTTGCCGTAGATATAGGCGAGGCAGCCCGAGTTCATCACGTCGGCCACCGCCGCCATCTCCTCGGCGCCGATGGTCCGCCCCGCGGCGTTCCTGATCGAGGGGTAGGGCGCCGAAAACACCGGCGCTCCGCCGTCTACCGCAAGCTTGTCCAAGCCCCACTCCGTTCGCAGCGTCATGCATCAGCCGCAATGACTTGCGGCGTAATTTTCCGATTATCATGGATTTTTCTTATAGTGCAATGTATTTCTGCCGCCGCGATGGGATGCAGGAGCACGGGATGGAACGCAGGACGGTCGGCACGACGGATCTGGAAGTGACGCGGTTCGGTCTCGGCACCGCGCCGCTCGGCGGCCTCTACAGCCCGGTCGCGGACGAGGACGCCTTCGCCACCATGCAGCAGGCCTGGGACGACGGCATCCGCTTCTTCGATACGGCGCCGCAATACGGGAACGGACTGTCAGAGCGCCGCCTGGGCGAATTCCTGCGCGGGAAGCCGCGCGCGGACTTCGTCATCGCAACCAAGGTAGGTCGGCTGCTGCGGATTCCGCCGAGGGATGAAGGTGAGGATGCGTATTACAAGGGCACGCCGCCGGAACGGCCGGTGTTCGACTTCTCCTATGACGGCGTGATGCGGTCGTTCGAGGAGAGCCTGCAGCGGCTGTCGCTGGACCGGATCGACATCCTGCACATCCACGATCCCGACAATCACTATCCGGAAGCGCTGGCGGGCGCCTACAAGGCGCTCGATCGCCTGCGCGGCGAAAAGGTCATCAAGGCCGTGGGTGCCGGCATGAACCAGTCGGAGATGCTGACGCGCTTCGCGCGCGAGGGCCGGTTCGACTGTTTCCTGCTGGCCGGCCGCTACACCCTCCTCGAGCAGCGCGCGCTCGATGAGTTCCTGCCGCTTTGCCTGGAGAAGCGCATCTCGGTGTTCGCCGGCGGCGTCTACAACAGCGGCCTGCTCGCCAACCCTTCCGCGCACGCCAAGTTCAACTACGAGGACGCGGATGCAGGTCTGGTCGCGCGGGCGCAGGAACTGGCGGCGGCTTGCGCGCGCCATGGCGTTCCGCTGAAGGCCGCGGCCGTTCAGTTTCCCCTGCACCATCCCGCCATCACCGCGGTCCTCATCGGCCCGCGGAACCCGACCGAGCTGGCCGACAGTGCGGGAATGAGCAAAATCGACATTCCGCGCAAGCTGTGGGCCGAGCTTCAGGAACACGGCCTGGTCGATCGGCGCGCACCAGTCCCGCGCTGACCCGCCAGCGATGAGCGAAGGCTTTGAACGCTAGGCCAAGTGCTGCTTGAGGAAGTCCAGCGTCCGGCCCCAGGCGAGGTCGGCGGCTGGCTTGTCGTAGCGGGCGGCGTTGGTGTCGTTGTTGAAGGCGTGGTTGGCGCCGTCGTAGACATAAATCTTGTAGTCCTTGCCGCCGGCCTTCAGCGCCGCCTCATAGGCGGGAATGCCGGGGTTGATGTTGGTGTCGAGACCGCCGTAATGCAGCAGCAGCGGCGCCTTGATCGACGCGACCTTGGCGGCATCTGGCTGGCGGCCGTAATAAGCGACGCCGGCATCGAGCGTCGGGTCGGCGACCGCGAGATTGTTCACGGCGCCGCCGCCCCAGCAGAAGCCGACCGCGCCGACCTTGCCGTTGGAATCGGGACGGGCACGGACCGCGGCGACCACCGCGGTCAGCTGCGCGGCGACGTCGTCCGGCTTCACCTGGCTGAACATCTCGCGCGCCTTGTCTTCGTCGGCGGGCGTGCCGCCGAGCGGGGTCAGCATGTCCACGCCGACCGCGAGATAGCCTGCGGTGGCGAAGCGGCGGGTGACATCCTTGATATGCGGGTTGAGGCCGCGATTCTCGTGGATGACGATCACGGCCGGGAATTTGTCGCCGCCCCCTGACGTCCCTTGGGCCGGCTTGGCGACGTAGGCGCTGATGCCGGCAATGGTCGCCGCCTCGGTCTTGATCCGGCTGTCGCTTTCCGGGACGGTCTCGGCCAGGGCGTAGTTGTTCTGCAGCAGCGGCAGGAGGGCGGTCGCCGCGGCACTGCCGCCCGCCAGCACCGCCAGCCGGTCGAGAAACCGGCGCCGGCTGATCTGACCATGGGTGAAGCGGTCATAGAGGTCGATGATGGTCTGGTTCATCCTCGGCACTCCTCAAGCTTTTGTGAAGCGAAGGAGTTTGCCAAGAACCCCGGCTGGGCGCGTACACATTGGCGTGAGCACCGCGAAACCAAACGGGTCGCATGAACGAAGTGTCCACGACACCAACCGTTTCGGAGAAACCAATGATCAGCCGGCGATGGTTACTGACGGGCGGCGTTTTCGGCGTGGCCGCCCTGGCCGCGCACCGCTTCCTGCGACCCGAGGCCCCGCGGGCCGCCGAGGTCTTCCCAGTGACGCACAGCGACGCGGAATGGCGGGCGCGGCTGACCGCGGAGCAATATGCCGTGCTGCGGCAGGAGGGCACCGAGCGGCCGTTCACCAGCCCGCTGCTCGAGGAGCACCGCACGGGCGTTTTCGGCTGTGCCGGCTGCGGCTTCGACCTCTTTGCCTCGGAGACCAAGTTCGACAGCGGGACCGGCTGGCCGAGCTTCTGGAAACCGCTCGACAAGGCGGTGGGCGAGGTCAGCGACACCAGCTTCATGATGGTGCGCACCGCCGTCCATTGCAGCCAGTGCGGCGGCCATCTCGGCCATGTGTTCGACGACGGTCCGCCGCCGACCGGATTGCGCTACTGCATGAACGGCGTCGCGCTCACCTTCCGACCGACCGCCGCCTGAACGTATCGCCTGAAAGGAGCCTATGATGAAGAACCGCATGATCAAGACCGGCTGGAGCCTGCCGCGGCTCGGCGCCGCCCTGCTGGTCGCCGGGACCATCGGCGCGGCGGCGTTCGGCTTGCGGGTGACGCCCTCGGCCGCGGAGGATGCAACGGTGATCCCCGCTCCGGTGCTCGACGAGACGGCGGCCACGTCGCCGATGAACACGGAGACCGCGATATTCGCCGGCGGCTGCTTCTGGGGCGTGCAGGGCGTGTTCCAGCATGTCGAAGGCGTCACCAAGGCGGTCTCCGGCTATGCCGGCGGCGCGGCCGATACGGCGCATTACGAGATGGTCGGCAGCGGCGAGACCGGCCACGCGGAATCGGTGCAGGTCACCTTCGACCCGCACAAAGTCACTTACGGGCAGCTGCTGCAGATCTATTTCTCGGTGGCGCATGATCCGACCCAGCTCAACTACCAGGGTCCGGACATGGGGCCGCAATACCGCTCGACCGTATTCCCGACCTCGGAAGAGCAGGCCAGGATCGCCAAGGCCTATATCGACCAGCTGCAGGCAGCGAAGGTCTTCAGCAACGACATCGTCACCACGATCGAGCCGGGCAAGGCGTTCTATCCGGCCGAGGACTATCACCAGGATTACCTGACGCTGCACCCGGACCAGCCCTATATCGCCATCAACGACCTGCCGAAGGTGCGGAACCTGGAAAAGCTCTACCCGGAGCGCTGGCGGGCGGAGCCGGTGCTGGTGATGGCGGGCGCGGCGGTGAACTGAGGTGCGGAATGCGCAAAGCGCACGCGTTCATTTCTCGTGTTCGGCGAGATGCCGCGCGAGATCGCGACGCACATCTTCGGGCGCGACCGCGGCGATCGCGTCGTTGAGCGCGCGCAGGCGGCGGCGCTGGTCGTAGAGCTGGTCGAGCAGCGAGAGCACGACCGGCAGCGCATCCTCGTTGATCTGCAGATCGTGGTGCAGTTCCTGGATCAGCCGCACCCGGGCCACGTCGATCGCATGGAACACGTAGTCGCCGCCGCTCCCCGCATCTTCCGGCCGTACCCATTGATTGGCGATCCAGTGCTCCAGGTCTTCGCGCTGCAGACCGGAAACCTGGGTGATGAGGGCGTCGATGGTGATCGTCATCTGCTCTTCGCTCATGTGCCGGTCTCCATCGTGCGCCGCGGATCTGGAGCAGGATCCGGCTTCCAGCCGCGCAGGAACTCTTCGAGCGCCGCGTCCGGCTGGCCGACCGCCACGCGCAACGTGGCGTAGAGATCGCCGGCCGCGTGCTTGCCCTGCGCGGCCACGCCGCGGCCGCGGAGGCGCAGTTTGGTGCCGGTGTCGGAATGCTTCGGAATCTGCATCCGCACCCTGCCCCGTGGCGTCGGCACTTCGACCGGGCCACCCAGCACGGCCTCCGACACGCTCACCGGCAGGTTCAGATGGATGTCCTGGCCGTCGCGGGTGAAGAACGGGTGCGGTTTCACATGGATATCGATGAGGGCGTCGCCGTTGGGCCCGCCATTGATGCCGCGACCACCCTGCCCGCGCAGGCGCAAGGTCTGGCCATCGCCGGTTCCGGGCGGGATCTTCACATCCAGCACCCGCCCATCGGGCAGGGTCAGCCGCGGCATGGCGCCATTGACCGCGTCGAGAAACTCGACCGCCAATGCATAATGCTCGTTGTGCCCGCGCCGCGGCCGCTTGGCACCGGACCCGTCGCCTTCCCCGAACACCGAACCGAACAGGTCGCTGAGATCGTCTTCGTGCCAGGTATAGCGATGGCCGGGCCCGGCCTCGGCATATTCGCGATAGGAAGGCCCGCGCGCGCTGTTTTGGGCGTGGCGCTCATGGCCTTCGGCGTCGATCTCGCCGCGATCGAATTTGCCGCGGGCAACCGGATCGGACAGCAGCGCGTTGGCGGCGGCGACCGCCTTGAATCGCTCCTCCGCCTTGGCATTGCCGGGGTTGAGGTCGGGATGGAATTGCTTCGCGAGCTTGCGATACGCCTTGCGGATCTCCTCCGCACCGGCATCGCGTGCGATGCCAAGCGTCTTGTAGGGATCGTCCAAACACGTCACTCCATGGTTGGAGTCTTGCCGATCGGCGATTCAGAGCGGCGTCTTCCGATTCAGGCCGGAGCCGTCGGCGTCGCCCGGTTGGTTTCCGCCGCCAAGCAACCCGATCATCTCGTCGCGATGCTACCGGTTGCATGCGGACCGGGCTAGGTTGAATTGTATCGACACTTCCATGGCGTCGTCGAACGGAGAGCTGCCGCCGCGTGCGCGGCTGAGGGTGTAACCTTCGTTCTCGGCGGAACGTACTGCCCGAGGTTCTTGCGCCCCCTGCGGGGCGTGGCCATATATAGGCGCCAAAGCCCAAATCGCTGGAGCGACCCATGCCCGAATATCGGAAGACGGCCGAAGCCGTCGCGAAATTGACGCCCGAGCAGTACCGCGTGACCCAGGAGAGCGGAACCGAGCGCCCCGGCACCGGCCCGCTGCTCCACAACAAAGAACCCGGGATCTATGTGGATATCGTCTCGGGCGAGCCGCTGTTCGCCTCCGCGGACAAATTCGATTCCCATTGCGGCTGGCCGAGCTTCACCAAGCCGATCGAGCATGAGAATGTGCAGGAACTGACCGATACCAGCCATGGCATGCGGCGGGTCGAGGTGCGCTCTAAATTCGGCGACAGCCATCTCGGCCATGTGTTCGACGACGGGCCGCGGGATCGCGGCGGCTTGCGCTATTGCATCAATTCGGCTTCGCTCAGGTTCGTCCATCGCGACCGGATGGAAGCCGAGGGCTACGGGGCCTATCTCAACCAGGTGGAGGAAGTCCGATGACACAGGAACGCGCGGTTCTGGCCGGTGGCTGCTTCTGGGGCATGCAGGATCTGATTCGCCGTTACGACGGCGTGATCGCGACGCGGGTCGGCTACACCGGCGGCGATGTGCCCAATGCCACCTATCGCAACCACGGAACCCACGCCGAGGCGATCGAGATCGCCTTCGATCCGACGAAGATCACCTATCGGCGGCTGCTGGAGTTCTTCTTCCAGATCCACGACCCGACCACGCTCAACCGCCAGGGCAATGACCGGGGCATGAGCTACCGGTCGGCGATCTATTACACCAGCCCGGAACAGAAGCATGTCGCCGAGGAGACCATCGCCGATGTCGATGCATCGGGCCTGTGGCCCGGCAAGGTGGTGACCGAAGTGGCACCCGCCGGCCCGTTCTGGGAGGCCGAGCCGGAGCACCAGGATTACCTGGAGCGTATCCCCAACGGCTATACCTGCCACTTCATCCGGCCGGACTGGAAATTGCCGGAGCGGAAGAAGACGCAGGCGGCGCAATAAGCGGCCCGGCGCGCCGCTCGGCGGCACCCCGACGGTCAGCCCTTGACCTCGGTCTCGGGCCGATCGTCGCCCGATGCCGTCTCGTCATGCCAATGGGCATCCTTGTCTTCGTAGCTGATGCCGGTCGTCTCGCCGGGCACGACCTGTTCCCGGGCCGCGCGCTCGGCCGCCTTGCGAGCGCTGTCATGGGAGACGAATGTCTCGGAATACACACCGTTCATGCGGTAGGCCCAGCCTCCGTCATGCTCGACGATTTCATACGTGATTTTGGTCATCGTTCACCTTTGTCGTGGCGGTGCCCAGGCATAACACCGCAGACATGGGAGCGATCCCGAAGCTTCGCAAGGCAGAGTTCACCGGCTGGGAATCGCCCCTTCATTCACGCGCCAGCAGCGTCAGGCTGCCCGGCACTTGTCGTTCTCCGCGCGCGATCGCGGCATTGACCTCGATCTCCAGCCGGGTACGGAGGATGTCGCCGAGCCTGGTCTTGCGCGCCGGAGCGCTGTCATTTAGATGGGAAATCGGCAGCGGTGCACTTTTGAGAATGGTGATCGAGCCGACATCGCGATTGCCCTGCACCTTCACGCGGAAGACACCGAGCCGCGCGTCCCAGACCGCGCTGTCGCCGACCGAAATCGTGCGCCGGTCGAATACCCTGTCCTTGTCATCGTCCGTGGCCATAGCCGCCTCGATTGCATCATCGCCCCACGGATGCCGAGATCGTCGCCAGCCTTCGCATCCCGGCTTCGGCCCGGTCAATCGCGCAGCGACCATGCAGGTGTGCGGTGCGCATCGCGGCGGCAGTGCGCGATGGCTTTGTTCGCGGCGGGTGACGGATGTCACTCATCCGTGCCTCCACCGGTCCCCGCGCCTCATCTAGAGTGGCGACAGAGAAGGAGTGCATTCCCGGTCATGGACCCAACAACAGAACGAACCCTCCGCGTCCTGTTCGTCGAGGATGAAGCGGCGATCAGCAGCGTCATGGTCCGCTATCTCGAGGCCTCCGGCTATGCGGCCGAGGCGGTCGCGAGCGTCGATGCCGCGCTGAAATCGTTCACCGCGCGGAAGCCGGATGTCATCGTCACCGACATCTTCCTCGGCGGCAGCGACGGGTTCGCGCTGATCGAGGCGATCCGGGCCGGGGATTCCGAAGTGCCGATCATCGCGATCTCGGGCGGGCGCGCCGGATTCAACGTGCTGGCCCAGGCGGCCAAGCTCGGCGCGAACGCGACCATCGAGAAGCCGTTCAGCGCCGCCTTCCTGGTGGACACGATCTATCGCTGCCTGGAGAGGAGCGCCTCCGGCGGATGATCCCGGGCCGCTACGCGGCGCGGCGGATTCGGACCGGCATCGACTTATAGGACGGCGTCCCGGATTCCGGGTCGTGGTGCGCGAGTGGGATCAGCACATTGGCCTCCGGATAGTAGGCCGCGACACAGCCCTTGGGGACGTCATAGGCGATCGCGGTCAGGGTCAGCGCGGCCCCCTGCGCCGGCGCTTCGCCGGCCGGCGGCATCGATTCGAGATCGACCCGATCGCCATGCGCCAATCCGCGGGCGGCGAGATCCGCCTCGTTCATGAACAGCACGTCGCGGCGGCCGAAGATTCCGCGATAGCGGTCGTTCAGCCCATAGATCGTGGTGTTGTACTGATCGTGCGCCCGCAAGGTGGTCAGCGTCAGGACGCCGGATTCCCGCGCCCGCGGATCCTCGCACAGCCCGTCCATCAGCAGGAAGTTCGCCTTCCCGCTCGGCGTGCGCCACACGCGGCGCGCGGCGGGGACGTCGAGCAGGAAGCCGCCGGGCTGACGGATGCGCGCGTTGTAATCCTTGAACTCCGGGAACACGGCTTCGATCTTGTCGCGGATGCGGTCGTAGTCGGCGACCAGCCCGTCCCAATCGATGTCGAAGCGCCGCCCGATGGTCGCCTTGGCGATGGCCGCGATGACGGCCGGTTCCGAGCGCAGCTGATCGGACGCCGGTTTCAGCAAACCGCGGGAGGCGTGCACCATGGAGACCGAATCCTCGACCGTCACGGATTGCGGGCCGGACGCCTGCAGATCGAGCTCGGTGCGGCCGAGCACGGGCAGGATGAAGCTCTCACGCGCCGCCATGAGATGCGTGCGGTTGAGCTTGGTGGCGAGATGCACGGCGAGGTCCAGCCGGCGGATGCCCGCCTGGATCGCGCGGGGATCCGACATGGCGACGGCGAAATTGCCGCCCAGGCAGACGATCGCCTTGGCCCGGCCTTCCATGATGGCCTTTCCGGCCTCCACGGCGTTGTGGCCGAACCGTGCCGGCGGCCGGAAGCCGAAGGCGCGCTCGACGCCGTCGAGCAAGGCGGCGCTCGGGATCTCGGTGATGCCGACCGTGCGATCGCCTTGCACGTTGGAATGCCCGCGGATCGGGGCGATGCCGGCGCCCGGGCGCCCGACATTGCCCCGGAGCAGCAGCAGGTTCATCATCTGCTGGACGTTGGCCGTGCCGCTGCGGTGCTGGGTGATGCCCATGCCATAGGCGATGATCACCCGCTCGGCCGCGACATAGGCATCGCCGGCGCTTTCGATCGCCGCGCGGGAAAGGCCGGCGACCCGCTCGATGTCGGTCCAGTCGGTCGCGTCGAGATCGGCCTTGAGCGCCTCGAAGCCCGTGGTGTGCGCGGCGATGAAGGCCCGGTCGAGCTTGCCGGGGCCGCCTTCGGCCAGATCCCGGGCGTCACGCTCCAGCACGCGTTTCATCATCCCCTTCAGCACGGCGACGTCGCCGCCGACCCGAAGCTGGTGAATCCGGGACGCGATCGGCGTGGAGCTCAGGGTCGCCATCTCGATCGGGTCCTGCGGCGCGGTGAAGCGCTCGAGGGCGCGCTCCTTCAGCGGATTGAACACGATGATCGGGACTCCGCGCCGCGCGGTTGCACGCAGGGTGGTCATCATGCGCGGGTGGTTGGTGCCGGGATTGTGGCCGAAGCTGAGCAAGAGGTCGTTCTGGTCATAATCCTCGAGCGTCACGGTGCCCTTGCCGACGCCGATCGAAACCGGCAGGCCGACGCTGGTCGCCTCGTGGCACATGTTCGAGCAGTCGGGGAAATTGTTGGTGCCGTAAGCCCGCACGAAGATCTGATAGAGGAACGCCGCCTCGTTGGAGGCGCGGCCCGAGGTGTAAAACTCCGCAAGGTCGGGATCCGGGAGCGCGTTCAGGGCGGTGCCAATGCGCGCAAAGGCCTCGTCCCATCCGACCGGCACGAAGCGATCGGTCTCCGCGTCATAGGCCATGGGATGGGTGAGCCGCCCCTCGTTCTCGAGGTCGTAATCCGACCAGGTCAGCAGCTCGGAGACGGTATGCGCGGCGAAAAATTCGGGATTGGTCCGTTTCGAGGTCGCTTCCCAGGTGACCGCCTTGGCGCCGTTCTCGCAGAACTCGAACTGCGAGGTGTGCTTGGGGTCGGGCCAGGCGCAGCCCGGGCAATCGAAGCCCTCCGGCTGGTTGTTGCGCAGCAGGGTCTTGACGCCATCGACGATGACCTCCTGGCTGCGTAAGGCGGAGGCCACGGCGGCCAGCGCGTCCCAGCCGCCGGCCGCCCCGTGATAAGGCCTGACGCAGGGCACCTTGCGTTTGTCCATGGTTCCTCCGGACTGCATCGCTTCATCGCGAGCGTGCAACAGCGGAGGCCGGCCGTCACCTGAACATTGGTCGAAGGCGCTTATACTTAGGTATCGCCGGCGCGCGCGCCTACTGATTGAGCGGCACGACCGAGATCGAGTTGAAGGGCGAGCCTTCGATCACCTTGGTCGAGGTGACGACATAGACCAGGACGTTCTTGGTCTTGTCCAGAAAGCGCGTCACCTGCATCGCCTTGAAGACGGCAGAGGTCCGTTCGGAGAACACGACCTCGCCATCCTTGCTCTCGTCGATCTTGCCGATCATCCGCAACGGGCCGACCGCCCGACAGGCAATCGAGAACCGGCTCGGATCCTCCGACAGGCCGACCGCGCCGCCGATACCGCCGGTCTCGGCCCGGCTGACATAGCAGGCGGCGTTCTCCACCTTGGGATCGTCGTAGCGGTCGATCACCACCTTGTCGTTCGGACCGACCCAGCGGAAGGTGGTCGATACCGCGCCGATCCGCTCCTGGGCGGAAGCGGCAGCGCCCGCTGCGAGCAGCGCGACGCCGAAGCTCGCAAGGAGAACGATCGATGGTCTGGGTCTGCTCACGCCCTAGTCTCCCGAAATGAGGCTTGCCGCCGTTCTATCATGAAATTTCGGCGAAGCTCCGAGAGAACACGATTTCGCCCTGAACGTTGCGGCCGGTCTCCCGCCATCCGGCTTTGTGATAGAAGCGCTCGGCGCGGGTGCCTGGATCCGTGCTGAGCCGCATCACGCCATGCCCGCTGCGCCGCAGCGTGTCGCATGCCTGCTGAAAGAGCGCCCGGCCGATCCCCCGGCCCTCCGATTCAGGCCTGACAAAGAGCGCGAAGATCCAGCCATTGCGCTCGTCGCCGGCGGAGAAGCCCAGAATCCGGCCGCCTTCTTCCCAGACCCAGATCTCGCCCTCGCGGATGAACCTCCGGAGATCGTCCGGGGTCACGCGGCTGGGGTCGGACAGCCGGTTTTCATGGACGGCCGCACGCAGCTCCACGAGTTCAGCAATGTCGCCCTCGCGGGCCAGCCGGATCGGCGCATTCGGGTCGGTCATCCGGGCATTGTGCCACACCGCGCGGTGCGGCACCGCGCCCGGAGCCCACGCTTGCCTCGCCTCATCCGGCCATCCGCAGGGCGCCGCTCGCCTCGCCGATGATCGCGTTGAGGAGCGCCATCCGGACCGGCACGCCGTTCGCCGCCTGCTGGAAATAGATCGAATGCGGGCTGCTGTCGAAGCTGGGCGGGATCTCGCAGCGCCGGTCCAGCGGATGCATGACGATCAGTTCCGGCTTTGCCTGGGCGACGCTGGCATGGTCCACCAGGAATTCCGGCTTCACGACGTAATAGGCGTGCTCGCCCATGGCGTTGTGATAGATGACATCGACCTCGGAGACGACGTCGCGAGTGTCGGAGACATACTCGCAGTCGAGCCCGGCGGCCTGGATCGCGCGCTGCTCCTCTTCCGGGAGACGGCCCGGCGCGTCCGACAGCAGGTAGACCTTGACGTTGTCGAAGGCGCAGAGCGCGAACAGCAGGGAATGGGCGGCGCGGAGATGCAGGCCGCCGATCATCAGGATGCGCAGCCCGTCGATCCGGCCGAAGCGTTCCTGCATGGTGAAGAGGTCGATCAGGGTCTGGGTCGGATGCTCCGATCCGGCGCCGATCCCATCGCCGCCGTTGATCACCGGCACGGCGCAATGCTCGGCGAACAGCTTCGGCGCACCCACGTCCGAGTGCCGGATCACCGCGACGTCGCAATAGGCGGACATCATCGCGGCGGTATCCTCGAGACTTTCCGGCTGCAGCGCACCGAGACGGGACGCCTCCTTGGTGCTGAATCCGACCACGCCGCCGCCGAGCCGGAGCATGGCCGCTTCGAAACTCAGTCTGGTGCGCGTGCTGGTCGAGAAGAAGAAGCTGCCGAGAATCTTGCCCGAAAGCGGCCGTGCGGCGACGACGTCCTGGAAGCGCGCTTTGATCGCCGCCGCGCTGTCGATCAGCGCCTCGATCGGATCACGGGACATGCCGCGCATGCCGAGCAGGTCGGCGTCCCTGAAGGCTTCCAGCGCCCGCTCGGGTCGGATCGCCGGGTTCGACCAGTTGACCTCGCGCCGTGCGAATTGCGACAGGCTCGCTTGCGCGCGATTCGATGATTGGATCGTCATGATGCGCTCTCTTTGACTTCAGTTGCGGGATGGTCGGGCGGCGATCCGCTGCGCAAGGCAGCCGGACGCTGCGCCGAGTCAAAGTAGCGGTCGCTGCATCGTTTCGACGAGCCGGGAAATCTGCGTATCGTCGTTAACGCGGACGCCTGCGCTAGGGATGCTTTCCGCGCTTCCGACGCGCACGGGAACATTCACCGCAAAGTCGATGCAGCGGTTTCAATGAGATCGCGCGCGTCGATGAAGTCTCGACTTAGGACCGGTCGTTTTTCCCGCTTTGCAGCGGCACGGCTTCGGCTTCGGCACGATGTGAAGATCCGGGTCGCGAAAGCGGAAACCAGGCTCCGGAAGCGGCTGCCCGATTCGTGAAGTCAATCCGCCGCTGCCGCGGCGGATTCGACGCGAAACTTCGCGTCGGTCAGATGCACCACCATCTTGCCGAGCCTGATATCGCCTTCATAGCGTACCGGCACCGGCGGCAGGTCCTGCCGGATCGATGCCATCCAGACGATCGGCGGCGCCGCGTCCGATCCAGAGCTCGCGCGCAGACTCTTGCGAAAGCCCGAGATGCGCGCGATGCCGAGACTGCAACGCACCGCCGGGCCCTGATAGATCGAATACTTGTTCGGGGTCAGCGTCGCCGCGCCGAGATGCTTCACGATCGCGTCGAACCGGCGCTGGCCGTCGAAGACCGGCAGGGTCTGGTCGCAGCGGCCGGTCTCCGCCAAGGATCTGCTGGCGGCGATGGCAAAGCTCAGCGGATCGACGGTCCCCACCGGCAGCGTTTCCGGCAACGCACCTTCGATGTCGGGGTCGGGCTCCGGCGGCGGGTCCTGCTTGAGATCGTAGCGACCGCCTCCGGCAAAGCCGAGCTGGACCTTCCGCTCCCGGCTCTTCCAATCGCTTTCCGACACGTAAAGCTGCGACTGAATGCGGCCGTTGCGATCGACACCCTCAGCCGCGAGATTCAGATTCCAGTCGTACAGCCAGCCGACCATGCCGCGCGTTTCGCCCGCCGCGTTCACGCGATAGCGGCCCGGCTGCAGCGCCATCTCGACATCGAAGGAGAAGACGTGGAGGCCGCCGACATAGACATCGTAGGTGAGGTCGGCGATCTGCGCCGATACGACCTGCGCCCGTGTCGGCCCGGGCGCCAGACCGACGGCGAAGGCCACGACAAAGCCGAGACAGGCGAGGCGTCCGATCAGACGGGGCATGAAGGATCATCCGCGCTGTGCGACGACGATCATGGCACAGGGATTGTCTCAAGGCGATGGGGCTTTCGAGCGCGCGCGGCCGCGTTTGGGTGCGCGCTTCAACGGCGCGGGCGAGGCGATCTCGCCGAGCAGCCAGTCGCGGAACCTGGCCTCGATGCCGTCTTTGGCGAGGCCGCGGCGGCTGACCAGGAAATAGGCGCATTCCGGCGGGCCCTGCAGCACCAGGTCGAACGGCTTGATCAGCCGTCCGGCCGCGAGGTCGTCGCCGATCAGTGTGGAATCGCCGAGCGCGATGCCTTGTCCGTCGATCGCCGCCTGGATCGCCAGGGACGAGTGCACGAAGCGCACGATGCGGCCATGCGGCAGGCTCTTGAGATCGGCGGCGTCGAGCCAGGTTTCCCAGTTCGGCCAGGTCGAGCCCTGGGAATGCCAGTCCACGTCCAGCAGCGTGTGGCGCAGCAGGTCCTTCGGGTCGCGCCGCCGGCGCAGACCCTTCACCAGGGCCGGGCTGCAGACCGGGACGACGTATTCGTCGCCGAGGCGATCGGCCTGATGGGCGGGGAAGTTGCCCGAGCCGAACAGGATCGCGACATGGTGGCCGCGGCTGGAAAGTTCCGAGACGCGGATCTGGATGTCGATGAAGACATCGACATCGGGCACCTGGGCCAGGAACCGATCGAGCCGCGGCACCAGCCATTTCGCGGCGAAGGACGGGGCGGAGGTCACGCGCAGGCTGGGCTTGGTCGGTTTCAGCTGGTTCATCGCCTGCGCGATCTCGTCGAAGGCGCCGTCCACCGCCTTCTTCAGGATCTCGCCCGAAGCGGTGAGATGCACCGCGCGGCCGGTGCGGTGGAACAGCTTCACCTTGAGCTGCTCCTCCAGCTCGCGGATCTGATGGCTGATCGCGGCCTGGGTGACCCCGAGCTCCGCCGCCGCGGCCGTGAAGCTCTGGAAGCGCGCGGCCGCCGCAAAGGACGGCAGCGC
Source organism: Dongia sedimenti (assembly GCA_030715195.1). GTDB lineage: Bacteria > Pseudomonadota > Alphaproteobacteria > Dongiales > Dongiaceae > Dongia > Dongia sedimenti. The sequence continues at coordinate 294,204 of JAUYVI010000006.1, read as the reverse complement.
GCCAAAACCGCGAATTGACCGACTCATCGTCTCACCACATTGCCGCGGCGAGCCTAGCAGCAAGCGCGGTCGGCCAGAAGCGCCGGGAACTCAATCCGAGCCCCAATCCCGCTCATGGGACGTGCAAGAAGGATTCGTTTGAGTTCGCCGGCTCAGCCCTTCACTCTGAAGCCGCTCGACCTCCGGGAGCGTTCGGGTTACACCGGCGCTCCCTTTTTCATGCTCTGATTTCACAATGCCGTTTGCGCGCGTCCCGTTGTTGGTCTTCCAGGTCGGATTGGTCCTGGCCTGGAGCTCCGGCTATGTCGGCGCCATCATCGCCTCCGACACCGGCTCGGTGGTCCGCGTGCTGTTCTGGCGCTTCATCGGCGTGGCGCTGCTGTTTTCGCCCTTCCTCATGCGCGCCTTCCGCCGCGGCACCGTCACCTGGCGCTGGTGCGCGCTGCACGGTTTGCTCGGCGTCATCGGCATGTTCGTCTGCGTCGGCCTCGGCATCCAGGCGATCAATCTCGGCCTGCCGGCCGGCACCGGCGCCTTGATCTCCGCCTTGCAGCCCTTGGCGGCGGCGGTGCTGGCCGGGCCGCTGCTCAGTGAGCGCGTGCGGCGCAGCCAGTGGATCGGGCTCGCGGTCGGCTTCGTCGGCGTGCTCTTTTCGGTGGGCGGCCTCACCGGCAGCGACCAGCTGCTCGGCTATCTCTGCTCCTTCCTCTCGATGGCGGCCATGGTGGCCGCCACCTTGATCGCGAAGGCGCGCTGGGACGGTTCTGATCTCGGCGCGGCCCTGGCCATGCAAACGACGGTGACGGCGCTGCTGTTCGTTCCGGTGGCGCTCTTCAACGACGTATTCTGGCCCGAGCCGAGCTGGCAGTTCGCGGGCGCGGTCGGCTGGGCGATCGTGTTCTCGACCCTCGGTGGCTATGGCTTCTACTATCTCTGCCTGATGCGCTCGGGCACGGTCCGGACCAGCAGCCTCATCTACCTGACGCCGCCGGTGACCTTGATCTGGGCCTGGGCGATGTTCGGCCAGCCGATGTCCCTATACACCTGGGCCGGCCTGTTGCTCTGCCTCGGCGGGGTCTATCTCGCCCGCGGCGAGCGCGTGCCAAAGGCAGAGCTCCGCGTGGAGAAGGCCTAAGCCTCGACCACCGGCTTCAACAGCATTTCGCACCATTGACGGAAGCCGGTCGGCGCGGGATTCGGAGCCGGCCGCGCGACGAGATGGTCCATGCCTTCGTTCTTGGCAACGAACATCTCGACCATCGCCTGCGCCATGCCGGCGGAAGCGCCGCGGCCGAGCATGGTCTTGCGCAGGTCCTCGGTGCCGATCTCCTGGCAGCGGACCGGCTTGCCGAGCACCTCGGTCATGATCCGCGCCATGTCGTTGCCGGAGAGGTCCTCCGGCCCCATCATTGGGATCGCCTCCACGCCGCTCCAGGAACGATCCAGCAGCAGTCGGGCAGAGAGCGCGGCGGCATCGCGGGTCGCACAGAACGGGAGCTTGAAGTCCGCCGGAGACGAACAGAAGAACACGCCCTGGTCCCGGATCGGCACGACCTGGCGCAGCAGGTTTTCCATCAGCGAGGAACAGGCCAGCGCGCGGTAGGCGACGCCGGTGCTTGCAACCAGGTCGTCCATCTTCAGGGTCGCCGTCACATGGCCGGCCTCCTTCGGCCAGCCGCGACCGAGCGCGGAAATGCCGACCACCTGTTTCACGCCGCAGCGCTGCATCGCGTCGCAGCCCGGCCGCGCGAAGTCCACATAGGCGGCTTCGGCGCTCGCCGCGCGCGGATCGCCCGGCACCAGCCAGAACACCCGATCGGCGCCGTCGAAGGCGCGCAGCACCACGTCCTGCTGGCTGTGGGATCCTTCGATCACCTCGACGCGCCGGCGCGTTTCCGCCGGCAGCTTGGAAGGATCGCGGGCAACGACGCGGAGCGGCTCCCCGCTGTCGAGCAGATGGGCCAGAACCTGGCTTCCGATATTACCCGTGGGTGCGGTTACGACGATCATGGGGGCTTCTCCGAATGGAGTGGTTGCCCCAAGGTAAGGTTTGGATCTTGAACGATCCATGCTGTAGCGTTCGCAATATTGTTGCGATCGTTCAATCCGGTAACCGATGGACCCGCTGTCGGACGTTCTCTCTCTGCTGAAGCCCCGCAGCACGGTTTCCCGGGGTTTTTCTGCCGGCGGCGACTGGGCCGTGCAGTTCGGGCCCTATGACGGCATCAAGTTCAACGCGATCGTCTCGGGCCAATGCTGGTTCGCCATGGACGGCGTGGCGGAGCCGGTGCGGCTGGAGGCAGGCGATTGCTTCCTGCTGCCAAAGGGGCGGCCGTTCCGGCTGGCGAGTGATCTCGCATTGGCGCCGGTCGATGCCGCGCCGATTTTCGCGTCGGCGCCCAGGGGCGGCGTCGCGCTTTGCAATGGCGGCGGCGATTTCTTCCTGCTCGGCAGCCGTTTCACCTTGGCCGGCCCGAATGCGGAAATCCTGCTGGGTGTGCTGCCGCCGATCGTGCATCTGCGGACCGAGCCGGACCGGACCGCCATGCATTGGTCGCTGGACCGGATGCGCCAGGAGCTGCGCGAGGGACTGCCCGGCAGCAGCCTGGTGGCGGAGCATCTTGCCCATCTGATGCTGGTGCAGGCATTGCGCCTCTATTTGACCGATGGGGCGAAAGCCGGGGTCGGCTGGCTGTTCGCCTTGGCCGACAAGCAGACCGGCGCCGCGATCGACCAGATGCATGCCGATCCGGCCCAGCGCTGGACCGTGCAGGACCTGGCCCGGCACGTGGGCATGTCGCGCACCGCCTTCGCGGTCAAATTCAAGCAGACGGTCGGGCTCGCGCCGATGGACTACCTCACGCGCTGGCGCATGTTGCTGGCCGGCGACCGGCTGCTGAACACGCGGGACTCCATTGCCGCCATCGCCGCTTCGCTCGGCTATGAATCGGAGAGCGCTTTCGGCGCAGCGTTCAGGCGGGTGATGGGTTGTTCCCCGCGGCAATACGGCCGCGCTGCCGTCGAGAGGGTTTGAGCATGCCGTTGCGATCCGCCCTCTTCGCTTTGATCCTGCTGGCGACGCCCGCCTTCGCCAGCCAGGACGAGTCCGCCGCGGCGCTGCGGGCGGTGCTGGATCGCGCGCAGGCCCTGGAGCCGCTGGAGACCGTCGTGATCGCGCAAGGCGGCAGGATCATTGCCGAGCGCGGCTATCGCGGCCACAAGACGACGGCGCCGGCGCCCGTCATGTCGGCATCGAAGTCGATCATCGCGGCGCTGGTCGGGATCGCCATCGACAAGGGCGTGCTCGAAGGAACCGATCAGCCGATTGCGCCGCTGCTCGCCGACCAACTGCCGGCGAAACCGGATCCGCGCCTGAAGACGGTCACGATCGGCAATCTGCTGTCGATGCAGGCGGGTTTGCGCTCGACCTCCGGCCCGCGCTACGGCGCCTGGATCAGCCGCGGCAACTGGGTGAAGGCGGCACTGGCGCAGCCCTTCGACGACGCGCCGGGCGGACGCATGGTCTATTCGACCGGCTCCTCGCATCTGCTGTCGGCGATCCTCACGCGGCAGACCGGCCGCTCCACGCTGGCGCTGGCGCGCGATTGGCTGGGGCCGCTCGAAGGCTTCGCCATCGCCTCCTGGCAGCGCGATCCCCAGGGCATCTATGTCGGCGGCAACCTGATGGCGATGAGCCCGCGCTCCCTGCTGGCCTTCGGCGAGCTCTTTCGGCTGAACGGGGTGACGCCCGACGGCAAAAGACTGATCTCCGCCACCTGGATCGCGGAATCCTGGAAGCCGCGCACGGCATCCCGCTGGACCGGCGACGATTACGGCTACGGCTGGTTCTCGCGCGAGATCGCCGGGCAAGAGGTGCGCTACGGCTGGGGCTATGGCGGCCAGATGCTCTATGTCGTGCCGGCGCTCGGGCTCACCGTGGTCATGACCTCGGATGCAGACTCGCCCTCCGGCCGCACCGGGCATCGCGACGCGCTGCATGCGGTGCTCGGGGAGATCATCGCCGCGGTTTCGGAGAAAACAGCCGCGGACTGAGCGCCGCCGGAGCCTTGCGGCACTCCCCCCAACTTGACAAGATGCTGACAGCGACACGGGACCGCCGTGCGTGCAAGCAGACCCGCCACGACGAGGGCGGGCGTCCATTTGGGAGGACCTCGTGAGAAAATACATTGCTGCGGCTCTCATTGCCGGGACCTTTGCCCTGCCCGGCCCCCTGTCCGTCGCCTGGGCGGCGGATGAGTACAAGATCATGGCCCCGGCGGCGCCCGGCGGCGGCTGGGACCAGACGGCGCGCGCCATGCAGGCGGCGTTGCAGGATGGCGGCATCGCGCCGAGCGTGCAGGTGACCAACGTCCCCGGCGCCGGCGGCACGATCGGTCTCGCACAATTCGTCAACCAGACCAGCGGTGATCCCTCCCAGCTGATCGTCGGCGGCTATGTGATGGTGGGCGCCATTCTCACCAACAACTCGCCGGTGACGCTCGATCAGGTGACGCCGATCGCACGGCTGACCGGCGAATACGAGGCGATCGTCGTGCCGGCCGCGTCCGACATCAAGGACATGAAGGGCTTGGTCGATAAGCTGAAGGCGGATCCCGGCGCGGTCTCCTGGGGCGGCGGCTCGGCCGGCGGCACCGACCACATCACCGCGGGGCTGATCGCGAAAGCGGTCGGCGTCGATCCGACCAAGGTCAACTACGTCGCCTTCTCCGGCGGCGGCGAGGCGCTGGCAGCCATTCTCGGCAGTCAGGTCACCGTCGGGATCTCGGGCTATGGCGAATTCGCCTCGCAGATCCAGGCCGGGCAGCTCCGCCTGATCGGCATCTCCTCCGACGCGCGGGTGGCCGGGATCGACGCGCCGACTTTCAAGGAATCCGGCGTCGATGTCTCGATCCAGAACTGGCGCATGGTCGCCGCGGCGCCCGGCATCAGTCCTGAGCAGAAGGCGGCGATCACCGCGGATATCGAGAAGATGGTGAACTCGCCCGCCTGGCAGAAGACGCTGACCGACAAGGGCTGGGCCAACACCTATCTCGCCGGCGATGCCTTCACCGCGCAGCTCAAGAAGGATGTCGAGGCGACGGGTGCGATCCTGAAGGATATCGGCCTGGTCAAGTAAGTGCACGCGGAAGAAAAGAACACCGCCCGGTCGAGACCCGACCGGGCGGTTCTCGTCATCGCCGTCATCCTGGTCCTGGCCGGTGCCGCGGTCCGCTGGGCGACGCTGCATCAGGCGACCACCATGGGCTATTCGCCGGTGGGCGCCAGGACCGTGCCGTTCATCATGGCCGGCGCGCTGGCGGTCCTGGGAGTCTTCACCGCCATCGCCGGATTCCGCGGCGATTTCCCGAAACGGCAGAAGCAGGACATTCCGCCGATGCTCTGGCTGGTCGGCGGGCTTGCCGTTCAACTGCTGACCATGAAGACGGTCGGCTTCTCGATCGCGACCGGCTTGCTGTTCGCCGCGGCGGCGCGCGGCTTCGGGCGCGGCCCACTCTGGATGACCATTCCGATCGGCATCGTGGTTTCCTTCGTGGTCTGGTTCATCTTCGCCAAAGGCCTGCAGCTGACGCTGCCCGCCGGTCCGCTCGAGAAGCTGTTCTGAGATGGAAACCTTCGCGCTCCTCTGGCAGGGCTTGCAGACGGCGTTTCAGCTCTCCCACCTGCTCTACGCGCTGATCGGCGTGACGCTCGGCACCGCGGTCGGCGTGCTGCCGGGGATCGGGCCGGCGCTGACCGTGGCGCTGCTGCTGCCGGTCACCTACAAGCTCGACCCGGCGGGCTCGCTGATCATGTTCGCCGGCATCTACTACGGCGGCATGTATGGCGGCTCGACCACCTCGATCCTGTTGAACACGCCGGGCGAGAGCGCCTCGATCATCACCGCGCTCGACGGCAACCAGATGGCCAAGCAGGGGCGCGGCGGGCCGGCGCTCGCCACCGCGGCGATCGGCTCCTTCGTCGCCGGGTTGCTGGCGACCTTGGCTTTGGCCTTCATCGCGCCCTCGGTGGTGAAGTTCGCGCTGTCCTTCGGGCCGTCGGAATATTTTGCGCTGATGCTGCTGGCCTTCATGACCGTCTCGGCGGCGTTCGGCGAATCCACCTTGCGCGGCCTGACCTCGCTGGTGATCGGGCTGACTCTGGGATTGATCGGCATTGATCAGCTCACCGGCCAGGCGCGCCTCTCCATGGGCCTGCCCAACCTGCTCGACGGCATCTCGGTGACGACGCTGGCGGTGGCCCTGTTCGCGGTCGGCGAGGCGCTGGCGGTGGTCGCCGCGCACCGCATGACCGACGGCAAGATCGAGACCATCAAGGGCTCGGTCATGATGAGCCGTGCGGACTGGAAGCGGTCCTGGAAATCCTGGCTGCGCGGCACCGCGATCGGCTTTCCGATCGGCGCCATGCCGGCGGGCGGCGCCGACGTATCGAGCTTCCTCTCCTATTCGGTCGAGCGCCACCTCGCCAAGAACCCGGAAGAGTTCGGCAAGGGTGCCATCGAAGGCGTGGCCGGACCGGAAGCCGCCAACAACGCTTCCGCCGCCGGCACGCTGGTGCCGCTGCTGACGCTCGGCCTGCCGACCACGGCGACGGCGGCGATCATGCTGGCGGGCTTCCAACAGTTCGGGCTGCAGCCGGGCCCGCTGCTCTTCGCGACCAACGCGCCGCTGGTCTGGGGCCTGATCGCGAGCCTGCTGGTTGCGAACCTGATGCTGCTGGTCCTGAACCTGCCGCTGATCGGACTCTGGGTGAAGCTGCTCACGATTCCGCGGCCCTGGCTCTATGCCGGGATCCTGCTGTTCGCCACCCTGGGCACGATCGGCGCCGACGGGTCGACCACCATGATCGGACCGGTGCCGGTCTCCTTCGGCCTCGGCTTGCTGCTCGCCTTCGGGATTCTCGGCTATGTACTGCGGCGCTTCCACTATCCGATCGCACCGGTGGTGGTCGGCCTGATCCTCGGGCCGATGGCGGAGAAGAGTCTCCGCCAGGCCCTGCAGATCAGCCAGGGCAACTGGCTGACCTTGTTCCATTCCTGGATCGCGATCGTGCTCTGGATCCTGGCGATCGCCGCGGTGATCGTGCCGCTGTACCTGCGGGCCCGCGGCAAGGGCAAGGTGCTGGAACAATTCGCGACCGATGAGGACTGACGGGGTCTTCACGCCGTCTTTACACGTCAGGTTCCTGCTCCACCTTGAATCCAGACGGTGCGACATCCCAGATTTGAGACGCGGCCGCCGATCCCGCGCGGCCCATTCACGGAGATTCCCATGCGGACCACCAAGCGCCGGAAGGCCTCAAAACAGGGGCTGGAGGCGCATTATGTCTCGTCGACCCGCCCCGCCAGCGCGCCGGCCATCGCCCATCTCGGCCATTGGATCATCCGGCCGATGAATTCCCGCACGACCACGCGGGTCTGGCGCTTCCTCTGAGTCCTAGCGGTCGGCGAACTTGCCGACCGGAACGCCGGCGACCGCCAGCCTCAGCACGGCGATGCCGCCGGAATTGGGGTTGGGCGGCAGGGTCTTGTTGTCGGACAGGCTGGTGACGAACAGCGTCTTCATATCGTCGCCGCCGAAGCAGGGCATGGTCGGCGCCGGAAACGGCAGCTTCAGGGTTTCCAGCAGCTTGCCGTCGGGGCTGTAGCGGTTGAGCACACCGGCGGAAACGCCGGCGCTCCAATAGCAGCCCTCGACGTCGCAGGCGCCGCCATCGGGGCGGCCGGCCTGCTCGGCGATATCGGCAACGATGCGACGGCGGTTCGACCAGCCGCCGGTCGCGGGCACGAAGTCATAGGCGTCGATCCATTGGCCGCGCGAATCCGAGTGATAGAGGATCGTGCCGCCGGGTCCCCAGGCGAGGCCGTTGGGGACGGTCATGCCGGTCACCTTCTTCTCCGCCTTGCCGTCGGCGGTGATGCGGTAGAGCGTGCCCTGCGCCTCCCGCACCGGCCGATCGTCCATGGTGCCGATCCAGAACGCGCCGTCAGGCCCGACCTTGCCGTCGTTGAGGCGATTGGTCTCCGGCTCGCTCTCGAGCGCGCACAGCGTGCTGAGCGCGCCATCGGCCGGGTTGAACAGCATGACCGCGCGCGCCACACCCACGATGAACCGCCCGCTTGCACAAAGGCCGAACGAACCGACCTTGCCCGGGAAGCCCCAGCGGTCGGTGACCGTACCCTTGAGGTCGGCGGCAAGGATGGCGCGGTCCGAAATATCGCACCAGAGCAGCCTGCCTTTATCCGCATCCCAAACAGGGCTTTCACCCAGCAGGGCACGGTGGGCCCCGAACAGGGCGGGTGCGCCGATCACGACGGAAGCTGTCATCTTTTGTTCCTGGGATGCACGGGGGCCGATACCTTAGTCTCAGCCGCGGAAAAATTGCCAGCGCCGATCGCATCGGGCTAACGTGCGGCATCCCCTTGCAATGAGGACAGTCCATGGAACTCGGCTTGATCGGCCTCGGCAATATGGGCGGCAACATCACCCGCCGCCTGATGCGCGCCGGACATCGATGCGTCGTCTTCGACACCAAAACGGAAACCCGCGAAGCCCTCGCCAAGGAAGGTGCGAGCGCCGCCGATTCGCTGGAACGCCTGGTGGCGGGGCTGAAACAGAAGCCGCGCGCGGTCTGGGTCATGCTGCCGGCGGGCAAGATCACCGAGGACACGGTCAACCGGCTTGCCGCGCTGATGGAGGCGGGCGACATCATCATCGACGGCGGAAACTCCTATTACAAAGACGATCTCCGTCGCGCCAAGGAACTTTCGGCCAAGGGGATCCGCTATGTCGATTGCGGCACCTCCGGCGGCGTCTGGGGTCTCGATCGCGGCTATTGCATGATGATCGGCGGCGAGAAAGCGGCGGTCGAACACCTCGACCCGATCTGGTCCGCCTTGGCACCGGGCATCGGCGACGTCGCGCGCACCCTGGGCCGCGAGGGCGAGCCGAGCCAGGCCGAGCGCGGCTATATCCATGCCGGGCCGAGCGGGGCCGGGCATTTCGTGAAGATGATCCACAACGGCATTGAATACGGGATGATGCAGGCCTTCGCCGAGGGCTTCGACATCCTGCGCCAGAAGAACTCCAAGGAGCTGCCCGAGGCGGAGCGGATGGACCTCAACCTCTCCGACATCGCCGAGGTGTGGCGGCGCGGCAGCGTGGTCACCTCCTGGCTGCTCGATCTGAGCGCGGCCGCGTTGCTGAAGGATCCGGCGCTCGAGGGCTTCTCCGGCTTCGTGCAGGATTCCGGCGAGGGCCGCTGGACCATCGAGGCGGCGATCGAGGAAGCGGTGCCCGCCGAGGTGCTCGCGGCCTCGCTGTTCGCCCGCTTCCGCTCGCGCCAGGAGCACACCTTCGGCGAGAAGCTGCTTTCCGCGATGCGGTTCGGCTTCGGCGGACATCTCGAACGGCCGAAGAAGTAAGGCGCGCCATGAACGAGATGCACAGGAAACCCACCGCGCGCGTCGATGCCCCGCCACGCCGGGTCCCGGACCCGGCCGACCCCTGCGTCATGGTGATCTTCGGGGCCGGCGGCGACCTCACCCACCGGCTGCTGATGCCGGCGCTCTATAATCTGGCGCAGACCAAGCTGCTGCCGAAGAACTTCGCGCTGATCGGCCTCGGCACTGCCGACCGCACGACCGAGAGCTGGCGCGAGGACCTCCGCGCCGGCCTGGAGCGGGCGCAGAGCCGGATCGGCGAGATCGACGACGCGGTCTGGCACCAGATCGCACCGCGCATGCAGTATCTCCGCGGCGACCTCAACGACGCGGCTCTCTACCAGAAGATCGGCGCCGCCCTCGAAGAGACCGACCGCCGCTACCAGACCGGCGGCAATGCGATCTTCTACCTCGCGGTCGCCGACCGGTTCTTCGCGACCATCGTGGATAAGCTGGGCGAGGCCGGCCTGACCCACCAGAATCTCGACGGCGACGGCAAGCGCTTCTGGCGCCGCGTCGTCATCGAGAAGCCGTTCGGCAACAGCGTGGAATCCGCCCGCGTCCTCAACGACCAGATCCTGAACACGCTGCGGGAGAACCAGGTCTTCCGCATCGACCACTATCTGGGCAAGGAAACGGTGCAGAACATCATGGCGTTCCGCTTCGCCAACGGGTTGTTCGAGCCGATCTGGAATCGCGACCGGGTCGATCACGTGCAGATCACCTCGGCGGAAACGGTCGGCGTCGAGAAGCGCGGCAAGTTCTACGAGTCGACCGGCGCCTTGCGCGACATGGTGCCGAACCACGTGCTCTCGCTGCTCTCCCTCGTCGCCATGGAACCGCCCGCGCGCTTCGATGCGGGCTCGATCCGCAACAAGAAGACCGAGGTCTTGAACGCGATCCGGCCGGTGACGCCGGAACACGCGGTCCGCGCCCAATATGGCGCGGGCACGATCGGCGGCGAAAAGGCGGTCGCCTATCGCCATGAGCCCGACGTGGCGCCCAATTCGACGGTCGAGACCTACGTGGCCCTCGAGCTCGAGGTCGATAACTGGCGCTGGGCGGGCGTGCCGTTCTACATCCGCACCGGCAAGCATCTCTCCGACCGCAAGACCGAGATCGCGATCCGCTTCAAGCAGGCGCCGGCGGCGCCGTTCATCGACATGCCGGATTGCGGCCTCCGGCCGAACTGGCTGGTGCTGCGCATCCAGCCGGACGAGGGCATCTCGCTGCAGTTCGAGGTGAAGCGGCCGGGCCCGGTGGTCGAGCTCGCCGCGGTGAAGATGGACTTTCACTACAACGACTGGTTCCCGCGCGAACCCAATGTCGGCTATGAGACGCTGCTCTACGACGTGATGATCGGCGACCCCACCTTGTTCATGCGCGCCGACACCGTGGAACAGGCCTGGCGCATCGTGCAGCCGCTGATCGATGCCTGGGCCGCCGATCCGGGACCGATCGCGACCTATCCTTCCGGCAGCCATGGACCGACCGCCGCCGACGAGTTGATCGAGCGCAGCGGCCGGGCCTGGCGCCCCGTCGAACTGCCGCCGGAATTGCGCGACTGATTTATCTTTCAGGGGAGCATGCGATGCGGACCGAGACCATCACCTATGAGGCCGACGGCCTGCGCTTCAAGAGCGAGCTTTACGTCGAGGCCGGCACCGAGCCGAAGCCCGGCGTCCTCGTCTTCCCCGAAGCCTTTGGCTTGAGCGATCACGCACGCACCCGGGCCGAGGGCCTGGCCAAGCTCGGCTATGCGGCACTGGCCTGCGACATCCACGGCGACGGCCGCCTGGTGACGGATCTGGGCGAGGCGCTCGGCCTGCTGAAGCCGCTCTATGCCGATACCAAGCGCATGCGGGCCCGTGGTCTCGCGGCGCTGAAGATGCTGCAGGCGCGGGAGGAAGTCGTCCCGGCACGCACCGCCTCGATCGGCTTCTGCTTCGGCGGCACCATGTCGCTGGAACTGGCGCGCTCGGGCGCCGACCTGAAAGCCGTGGTCGGCTTCCACAGCGGCCTCTCGACCAGCGCGCCGAAGAGCGACGCCAAGGCCTATAAGGGCCGCGTCCTGGTTTGCATCGGCGCCGACGATCCGTTCATCAAGCCGGAAGAGCGCATGGCTTTTGAAGAGGAGATGCGCAATGCCGGGGTCGACTGGCAGATGCATCTCTATGGCGGCACGGTGCACAGCTTCACCAGCCGCGACGCCGACCAGCGCAACAATCCGGCGATGCGCTATTCCGAGGCAGCCGACAAGGAATCCTGGGCGGCGATGCAGGAGATCTTCTCCGCCGTGCTGTTCACCTGACGCCGCGGCGCGGGAACGGCAGCACGGTCCCGGAAGGCGGTAGCTGCGCCAGCGCCTTGGCGAAGGCATCGGCGCCGACATCGATCTCCAGTTCCGAAGCCGTGATCTTCAACCCCTCGCGGCTGATGCGCGCGGTCTGAGCCGCGTCAAGACGCAGGTCGACGCCGAGGATACCATGCAGGCGGGTGGCACCATCGGCCAGCCGGCTCAGCCAGCCCTCGCGGAGGATCGTCCACCGGAGCTCGCGGAGGCCGCGATTCCAGTCCTCCCGCCCCGGCCCGAACAGCTTGCAGCGGACCGGCAGCGTCGCCGGCTGCGCCGCTGTCCGCGTGTGGTGCTTCGAATCGGCGATCAGGACCATGGACATGAAGCCTCGCGAGAAAGATTGAAAGCGATGGGCACCGAGTTGCATACGGACCTCCATGATCAGGACGCCCGCGACTGGCGGGCGGCGGGTTGCGCGGAGACTCGCCGGAGCACGCCGCCGGCGCGCTCGAGCGGTCTACCCTGCAAGGAGAGCACCTGAAGCCGCTCGGGCCGGGATTCGCCGGGCATGACGAAACCGTAAGGCGTCGCCGGGACGAATCCGAAGCGGTCGTAGTATTCCGGATCTCCGACCAGCAGAACCAGGTCGTGCCCGGCCGCTGCGGCGAGATCCAACGTCTTCAGGACAAGTGCACGGCCGATGCCGCGGTCCTCGCAATCCGGCGCGACTGCGAGCGGACCGAGCAGCAGCGCGCGCGCGCGCTCCCCGCCCACCAGGATCGACCAATAGCGGATGGCGCCGACGATGGCGTCGTCGGTCCGCGCGATCCAGCTCAATTCGGCAAGCGGTGCGAGACCGGTGCGGTAGCGATGCGAGGCCTTCCGAAAACGCGCAGGCCCGAACACGCGGCCATAGAGCCGCTCGACCGAACCGGTCGAGACGGCCGCCTCCGGCGCGATGCGAAAGGCGGAGGTGATAATGCGCATGGACATGTCTGTCCCGCTGAACTGCCCTTGTTCGACCGGCATTCGGAAGCCCGCGCACCGGCCTGCCCCTAAGCTGGGCAAAGCCGCATAAGGGTTCGAGCGGGAAGCACCGCAGTCAGCGTAGTGACAGCATAAAGACCCTTCCTTATGCCATCCTTATGCGACGCGTAGCCGATCGCGCTTGAATCCAGACGGCGGCGGGATCCAGGTTCAACCCGGTCGGCGGGCCGATCCGGTACCGCATTTCAAGGAGCATGAAACGTGCAATTCGAAGCGACGCAGGAACTTTCTGCGTGGGTTCGGCGCGTGCTTTGCCTGGCGGCGGCCGCCCTGCTCTCGGCCTGCATCAGCAGGGACGCGGTGCGGGTGCCGGATTACGTGCCGGCCTGGCTGCAGGACGACAACGCAATCCCGGCACCGGGCGCCCTGACACTCGAGGACGCCTGAGCGCGGTCTACCGCGCGGCGGCGAGCACCTGCTCGACTTCCGCCAGGCTCGGCATCGAGGGCGCGGTGCCCGGCCTTGTCACCGAAATGCCGGCGACCGCGCAGCCGAAGCGCACCGCGGCCATCGGCGCCATGCCGCGGGACAGCGCCGTCGCGAAGCCGCCATTGAAGGCGTCGCCGGCGCCGGTGGTCTCGACCACCGGTCCCACCTTGAAGGCGGGAATAAGCTCGGAGCGGCGATCGGTGTGCAGCAGCGCGCCCGCCTCGCCGAGGGTGATGATGGCGGCGCCGGCCCCTTTGCGCAGCAGCACGTCTGCCGCCTTGCGGGCGCTGTCGACCGAATCCACCTTCAGGCCGGTCAGCGCTTCGGTCTCCGTCTCGTTCGGAGTCACGTAGTCGCAAAGCGAAAAGACGCGATCCTCCAGCGGCGCCGCCGGGGCCGGATTGAGGATGGTCGTGGCGCCGGCCGTCTTGGCGATCTCCAAGGCGCGCAGCGCTGCGGGCAAGGGTTGCTCGAGCTGGGTCACGAAGACCGAGGCCGATTTGATGAGATCGGCCCGCGCGTCCATGTCGGCGGCGCTGATCGTGGTCGCGGCGCCCGGGCAGACGATGATCGCGTTGTTGCCGGTCGACTCCTCGATGAAGATGTAGGCGGCACCGGTGTAGTTGTCGGTCATCTGGGTAACCGCGGGCGTGACGCCCGCCGCCTTCCAGGTGGCGAGCGCCATGTCGGCGAACGGATCCGTGCCGAGCTTGGTGATGAAGGTGACGTTGCCGCCCACCTTGGCCGCGGCCACCGCCTGGTTCGAGCCCTTGCCGCCCGGTCCCAGTGCGAAGCTGGTGCCGAGAATGGTCTCGCCCATACGCGGCGGGCGCGGCGCGCGATAGGCGGTGTCGGCGACGAAGACGCCGAGGATGACGATGGAGTTGGGGTCGGACATGGGGCCGATCTAGTACTTCACGTCCGGCGAGATGACCCCCTTGGTCAGGATGAAGCAGCCATAGAAGCGGCGCTCACCGGTCTGGATCACGCAATACGCGCCCTTGGCTTTCTCATAGAAGGCGAAGCGCTCGATCGGGACCAGCGGCCAGGACTTGCCCTCGGCGGCGTCGATCGCCTTCTGCACTTCCTTCTGGACCGCGGGAATCTCCTTGGGCTTGCCGACGACTTCCATGCGGCCGGCCGCGTCGTCGATGAAGCTGTCCAACGGCATGACGCTCAGCACCGCCGCCGCGGCTTCCGCCGAGGTGCAGTTGTCCATGCGCAGCAGCGTGCCCAGCGTGGTCTGGCGGGCGATCGAATCCGACGGAAAGTTGGTGTCGGACAGGACCAGATAATCGCCATGGCCCATGGCGCGCAGTGCGTAGAGCACGTCCGCGTTCAACAGCGGATGGATCCCCTTCAGCATCCCAGAGACTCCCCTCGATTTTTTTGTGGTTAGACCCGCTGCCCGGACTGGCTGTCGAACAGGTGGACCTGATCGACGCGCGGACGCAGATGGACGGTCTGGCCGGGCGCGAACTGGTGGCGCTCGCGGAACAGAGCGACCACTTCCTCCTCGCCCACGCGCACGACCACCATGGTTTCCGAGCCGGTCGGCTCGATCACCGCGACCTTGGCCGGGAAGCCGTCATTGGCAAGCTCGAGATGTTCCGGGCGGATGCCGTAGACCACCGGCTGGCCGTCGGTCACCGAATGGCGGCCGGCCACCGGCAGGCGCGCGCCCCCGACTTCCACCGAGCCGTCGCCCTTGGCGTTGCCTTTCAGGAAGTTCATGGCCGGCGAGCCGATGAAGCCGGCGACGAACAGATTGCGCGGGCTGTCATAGAGCTCGAGCGGCGTGCCGATCTGCTCGATGATGCCGTCATGCATGACCACGATCCGGTCGGCCATGGTCATGGCTTCGATCTGGTCGTGGGTGACGAAGATGGTGGTGGTCTTCAGCCGCTGGTGCAGCTCCTTGATCTCGGTGCGCATCTGCACGCGCAGCTTGGCGTCGAGGTTGGAGAGCGGCTCGTCGAACAGGAACACCTGGGGATCGCGGACGATGGCGCGGCCCATGGCGACGCGCTGGCGCTGGCCGCCGGAGAGCTGGCGCGGATAGCGGGCGAGATAGGGTTTCAGGCCGAGGATGTCGGCCGCCCGCTGAACGCGGTCGTTGACCGTGGCGGCGTCGGTCTTCCGGAGTTTCAAGGCGAAGGCCATATTGTCGGCGACCGTCATATGCGGATAGAGCGCATAATTCTGGAACACCATGGCGATGTCGCGCTGGGCCGGGGGCAGATGGTTCACCACCCGGTCGCCGATCTGGATCGTGCCGGCGCTGATGGTCTCGAGGCCGGCGATCATGCGGAGCAGGGTGGACTTGCCGCAGCCCGAGGGACCGACCAGCACGACGAACTCGCCATCCGTGATGTCGAGATCGACGCCGTGGATCACATCGACGGCACCGAATGTCTTGCGCACCCCGCGGATGGTTACCTGCGCCATTCTTCCTCCCTTACGCTCAAGCGATTCTTGCCAAACTGAACTACCCGACGCCCTGGCCGAAGTCTATCGGTAACCGCCCGACGCCCGCGGGAAACGCCCTGGGGAACGGGACCATCATGGTTCATTTCGCAGGTGCGGTCACGCCGTCACTCTTTGCTGATGAATAGAGAGTTTATTGACACTCCGCGCAACTGCTTCAATACTTCTTTCCCCGCAAAACCGATTTTCTCGGCCCATTCCTGGGTTTTGAATGAACGGTCCTTGCGGAGCACGAAAACAGAAATTCTTCCGGGGAGGAAGCAGTCGATGAAAAGCCATATCTATGAACTCGCCATGCAGGCAAGCCGCCGGCAGGTGCTGAAGGGCATGGCCGGGGCGACCGCCCTCGCCGCCGGCGCCGCCACGCTGGGCTCGTTCCCCAAGGACGCGCGCGCCGATTTCCGTGCGGATCTGTTGAAGATCCCGGGCGTCGGCGCGGGTTCGCCGACCGATGCCGACTGGCAGAAAGTCGGCGAGATGTGCCTCAACGCGACCAAGGAGTCGATCAAGGAAGGCGAGTTCAAGGGCGTCGAGCTCACCTTCATGGGCCTGAACAACCAGAACCAGCATAATTTCCTGTATCGCGGCTTCCTGAAGCCGTGGGAGGCCTATACCGGCGCCAAGATCACCTGGATCGATCTCGCCCAGGCCGACTACAATCCGCGCCTGCAGCAGGCGATCGCGACCGGTACCGTCGATTTCGACATCATCGAGATGGGCGCGCCGTTCGAAGGCGACGTCTGCGGCAAGGGCCTCGCCTCGGTCATGCCGGACTGGGTCGCCAAGCAGATCGAGATGGACGACTATGTCGACTATCTGAAGGCGCCGGTCGGCACCTGGGACGGCAAGACCTATCGCATCTCCTGCGACGGCGACTGCCACAATTTCAACTACCGCACCGACTACTTCACGGACGAAGCGTTGGCCAAGGCCTGGAAGGACGGCGGCGGCCAGGGCGATTGGGGCGTTCCGAAGACTTGGCAGCAGGTCCAGGCGGTCACCAAGTTCCTCAAGGGCAAGCAGGTCGGCGGCCAGGACGCGTTCGGCTATCTCGACCCGTGCAAGGGCTGGGGCGGCTTCGGCTTCTACTTCCTGGGCTCGCGCGCCACGGCTTACGCGAAGCATCCGGACGACAAGGCCTGGCTGTTCGACGTCGACAACATGAAGCCGCGCATCAACAACCCGGCCTGGGTCCGCGCGATCCAGGACGTGGTCGATGTGCTGCAATACGAGCCGGCTGACCAGATCAACGCCGATCCCGGCACGACCGCCTTCCAGCAGTTCCTGGCCGGCGTCGGCGGCATGGTGTCCTGGTGGGGCGATGTCGGCTCCAACGCGAAGACCAGCGATTCCTCGGTCATCGGCGACGTGGTCGGCTTCTCGATCCTGCCCGGCTCGGACGACGTCTACAACGCCAAGACCGGCAAGTGGGACAAGCTCGCCAGCGGTCCGAACTACGCGCCCAACATGGCCTATATCGGCTGGGGCGTGTACGTCATGGCCCGCGTGGACAGCGATTCCAAGAAGCAGAAGGCGGCCTGGTCGGCGGCGGCCCATCTCGGCGGCAAGGATCTGTCGCTGTGGTGCGCGGCCTATCCCTCGGGCTTCCAGCCCTACCGCAACAGCCACTTCAACACGGCGGAGTGGGTGGCGGCGGGCTATGACGAGGCCTTCATCACCAGCTACCTCAATTCGGAGAAGGACTCCTACAACCATCCGAATGCCGCGATCGAGCCGCGCATCCCCGGCATCTTCCAGTACTACTCGACCGCCGAGGACGAGCTGCAGAAGATCTTCGCCGGCCAGGTGCCGGTGCAGCAGGGCGCCGACAATATCGCGGCGGCCTGGGAGAAGATCACCGACCAGATCGGGCGCGACAAGCAGGTGGCGCTCTACAAGGCTTCGCTCGGCGCCTAAGCTGTTCTCGCCGGACGATTGAGACCCTTCGGCCGGTGGCGCTTGCAGCGTCACCGGCCGATCGTTTATTTGAACGGACGCCGCTCGAAATCTTCGGATCGGCGGCGATGCGAACGGAGCCAGATGGCGAACCTGACCCCAACAACCCCATCAACGACCGAAATCCTCGGCGATCCGATCGCACCGGGGCGCAAGGCCGCGGGCCGGGCCCTGATCTGGGGCGCCACCATCCTGCTCGGCCTGGTCATCCTGGTGCAGGCGCTCGGCGCCGCGGGCCAGGGCCCGATGCATTTCGACAACTGGCGTCCGGCGCTCTATGCCTATGTGCTCTGGGCGATCGCGATCGGCGCCGCGCAAGTCATCATTCGCGGCGAGGCCGGGCAGCGTGCGCTGTTCATCCTGCCGGCTGCGCTGTTCACCATCGCCGTGGTGATCTTCCCGACCTTCTTCGGACTCTACATCGCCTTCACCGAATGGAACCTGAGCTCGTTCGAGGGTCGCCGGTTCAACGGCATCGACAACCTGGTCGAGCTGTTCCACGACTCGTTCTATTGGAAGGCGCTCGGCAACATGGTGTTCTACGTCGCCATGGTGCTGGTCGAATACGCGATCGCGTTCGGGCTCGCGCTGCTGCTGAACGCCGATATCCGCGCCCGCAAATTCTTCCGCGTCGCCTTCCTCATTCCCTTCATGCTGAGCCCGGTCGCGGTCTCCTGGATGGTGGGCAAGTCGCTGATGGAAGTCCGCTTCGGCCCGCTCGCGGCGCTGGCCAAGGAGCTCGGCTGGAGCCAGCCCAACTTCTTCGGCTCGGCCTGGGCCGCGAGCTTCAGCATCGAGGCGCTGGATGCCTGGGTCTCGATCCCCTTCATCATGATCCTGCTGCTGGCCGGATTGCAGGCCATGCCGAAGGAAGTCCAGGAGGCGGCCAGGGTCGATGGCGCGACACCCTGGCAGTCCTTCTGGAGGATCACCTTCCCGCTGATGCTCCCCGTTTCGGCGACCGCGGTGATCTTGCGCATCATCTTCAAGCTGAAGCTCGCCGACATTATCATCAACATGACCTATGGCGGTCCCGGCGGCGCCACCGATTCCGTCTCCAGCTACATTTTCCGCCAGTACCGCGACCGCTCGAATGTCGGCTACGGCACGATGCTGGCCATGTTCTACCTGGTGCTGATCATCATCTTCATCACCCTGCTGCTGAACTTCGTCAGCAAGTACATGAAGAAAGTGACGTGAGATGACGGCCGTGACGCCCAACACGATGGCGGTTGACACCGGCGAGACCGCGGCCGAGCGCAACAAGCGCATCCTGGGGCGCGTCGGCATCTATGGCGCGCTGATCTTCTGGGCCTTCGTCTCGCTGTTCCCGGTCTATTGGACCATCACCACGACCCTGAAGACCGCGCGCGACGTGACCCAGGGCAACATCGTGCCTTGGGTGGACTTCAAGCCGGCCTGGATCGGTTGGCGCTCCCTCGGCCTCTCGCCCGACACGATCGACCAGGTGTCGACCGTGCGCGACGAGTTCCTGGGACGGTTCCTGAACAGCATCATCGCCTCCTGCGGCGCGTCCTTTCTGGCGGTGCTGATCGGCTCGCTCGCCGCCTATGGCTTGAGCCGCTTCCAGTACAAGTTCCTGTGGATGCGGAACAAGGACATCTCGTTCTTCTTCCTGTCGCAGCTGATCCTGCCGCCGGTGGTGCTCGCGCTGCCCTTCCTGGTGCTCTACAAGGAGTTGGCGCTGCTCGACACCCGGATCGGCATCATCCTGCTCTACACATTGACGGTGCTGCCGATCGTCATCTGGATCATGCGCGACCAGTTCGACACGATCCCGGTCGAGCTCGACGAGGCGGCCCAGGTCGACGGGCTCTCGGTCTGGGGCGTGTTCTTCCGGATCGTGCTGCCGATAGCACTGCCCGGCATGGTCGCCGCGTTCATCCTGTCGCTGATCCTCTGCTGGAACGAATATTTCTTCGCGGCCTTGCTGACCGGCACCAATGCGAAAACGTTGCCGGTGATGGTCGCCAGCCAGACCGGCAGCCAGGGCATCAGCTGGTGGGCCATGGCGGCGCTCGCCACCTCGGCGATCGCCCCGCTGGTGGTCATCGGCATCGTGCTCGAGCGCTACATCATCAAGGGCCTGACCGCCGGCGCCGGCAAGTAATTCACCGGGCCGAGGTGAAAAAACAAGAAGCGGAGAGGATGGGCCTCTCCGCTTCTGCTTGTTCGCCTCCTGATGTTGTCACGAGGTCGGCTTAGATCTCCGGATGGGATGGGTGCGCGTTAGCGCAGGCCGCCTTTGCGTCCGGCTTCGGCGGCCCGTTCGCGGTTGAACTTGAAGTTGCCGCCGCTGACCTGACCGCCCTTGTGTCCGGCCGCGGCCGCGCGCTGCGGATCGTTGCGAAAGTTGCCGCCGCTCTCATGGCCGCCCTTCGCCGCGATGGCCCGCTGCTTGTCTTCATCCATCGAGGCGAATCCACGTCCTCCTTGGGTCTGCGCCATCCACTTCTCCTTCGCGCGTGATTTCTGACATGCGACGTCGTCCGCCGCTGTCTTATCCAATGAAGCCCGCGCGTCGATGTTCCGGAAAAATGCGGAGAAACGGCCCTGATATCTCCGAAAAACGCATCAGCGAGCCGCACCGCGCCGGCGTTATTCAGCGCAGCGGTGCAGTGAAATCCGATCTTCGGAGCCGCTTACGCGTCGAGCGCGGGCTTCAGTTCGACCGTCCGGATCTCGGCGCCATGGATGACCGTGACCGGCGCATTGCGGCCCGCGATCTCCGCGGTCAGCAACCGATGCAGGTCGTCGACCGTGAAGACCGGGCTGCCGGCGAAGTCGAGAATGACATCGCCCTTCGCCAGACCGGCCTCCGCCGCCGGGCCGCCGGATTGCACTTCCAGGACCTGCACGCCCGAGCCTTCGGCACGGCGCAGCCTTCGTGCCAGCCTTGCGTCGAGCATGATGGTCTGTGCGCCCAGGCCCAGCTTGCTGCGGCGCACGCGGCCGTCCTTCATCAGGCGCGTGGTCACGTCGACCGCGGTGTCGATGCCGATCGCGAAGCAGAGGCCTTGCGCCCGGCCGATCATCGCCGTGTTGATGCCGACCACGCGGCCGCTGCCGTCGGCCAGCGCGCCGCCCGAATTGCCGGGGTTGAGCGGCGCATCGGTTTGAATCACGCTTTCGATCAGCCGTCCGCTGGGCGAACGCAGGGTGCGGCCGAGCGCACTGACGATGCCGGCGGTGACCGTCGCCTGAAAACCGAGCGGATTGCCGATCGCGATCACCAGCTGGCCGACCTTGAGCTTGCCCGAGTTGCCGAACGTGGCATGGGGCAGGCCGGTGCCCTGCAGTCTGAGAACGGCCAGATCGGTCGCCGGATCGTCGCCGATCAGCTGGGCGTCGTACTGGCGGCCGTCGGTCAGGCTGCCGGAAAGCTTCGCGGCGCCGCTGACCACATGGGAGTTGGTCAGCAGGTAGCCGTCCGGCGCGAACAGCACGCCGGAGCCGGTGCCACCCCGGCTTTTCTCGCCGGGATGGGCCAGGATGTGCACCACCGCGGGCCCGACCGTCTCGAAGGTCTTGGCCACCCGGGCCGAATAAGGGTCCAGCTCCTCCTCCGCAGTCGCGGGAGGTGGTGAGCCGGTATCGAATGAATCGTACGCCATGACGGTTAGATGGGCGTCGAAACGGACCGCCGCAAGCCTGCGCTAGGTTCGGGTCAGCACCGCGCTCAATGCAGGTTTCTGGGCCAGGGTTTGATACACGACGCAATAGCGCTCGGTGAGTTTCAGCAGGGTGTCCAGCTTCTCCTGCGGCGCGTCGCTGTCGATCGCAAAAGCCAGGCGAATCGCGCGAAAACCCACCGGCGCATCCTTGGCGACGCCGAGTGTGCCGCGGAAATCGAGATCGCCTTCCACGCTCACGGTGGCGCTCCGCAACGGAATTTCAAGAGCCGTCGCCACGGCCTTCAAGGTGACGCCGGCGCAGGCAACCAGCGCCTCCAGCAGCATGTCGCCGGAGCAGAGCTCCATCCCCGTCCCGCCGGTGGCGGGATGCAGGCCGGCGGTGGCGATGGCCCGGCCGGTCTCGACCTTGCAGGCGATCTGGGCATCATCGACGTTGCCCCGCGCCTTGAGGGTGATCAGCGCGCTGTCCGGCGCGGACCGGTACTGGTCCTTGAGCGGCGCTTGCAGATTGCGGAGTTCCGACGCGTCCATGGTCCCTCTCTTGCCGGTCGGTGCGATCGGCGACGTGTTACGCAATCACTCGGTCGCGCCGCTCTTGATCTTCGCCCAGAGCTCGTCGATGACCAGCCGGAGCTCCGGCGCGACCGGCTTCACCAGCGTGAGCTTGGCCTTGACCGTGTCGGGTGGATAGATCCGCGGATCGTCCGCCAGCGGTGCATAGACCTGGTCGAAGCTTCCGGGCTGGGCATTGGCGTAGCCCATCTCGCTCGTGGTGGTGGCGATCATCTTCGGCTGCAACAGGTGATTGAGGAAGGCGTAGGCCGCGTCCGGATGCGGCGCGTCCTTCGGGATGGCAAAGGCGTCGATGACCGCGAGCCCACCCTCGCGCGGCACGACATAGTCCAGAGACGCGGCGGTCTGGCCGGCTTTCGGCGCCGGCTCCTTCGCGCCGAGGCGATTGGCCGCCTGCACCGCGTCGCCGTTCCATTCGGTGGCGACGCACAGCTTCTTGCCGGCAAGACCGCTCACCATATTGGTCGGGTCCATGACTTTCGCATAGGGGCGGATCTTCTGCACCACCGCGGCGGCGCGTTCCCATTCCGGCTGGCCCGCCGTGTTGGGATCGAGCCCGAGATAGCGCAGCGCCATCGGCAGGACGATCATCGGATCGTCGATCAGCCCGATGCCGCAACCCTGCAGCTTCTTGGCGAAGCGCGGATCGAACAGCAGCGCGTAGGAATTGAGCGGCGCATCCTCGGCGCGCTTCTTCACCAGATCCGTCCGGTAGGCGAGGCCCAGCGTACCCCAGAGATAGATTCCGGCCGTGCCGTCCGGAAAGCCGGCCCCGGCCAGCAGCTTGGTCAAAGCCGGATCCTGCCCGGAGAGCGCCGGCAGCCTGGCCGGATCGAGCGGCTGGAAGGCGCCGGCCTGGATCGCCTGCGCGAGGGCCGGCACCGCCTCCAGCACCACGATGTCGATGCCGGTATTGCCGGAGGCGAGCTTGGCCACCGCCTCGTCCTTGGTCTCGTAGGTCTCCACCACCGTCCTGATGCCGGTCACGCGCGAGAACGACTCGAGCACGGTCGGGCTCAGATATCCGGTCCAGCTGTAGAGCTTGAGCTGCTTTTCCTGGACTGGGGGCGACGGGGCCGGGGCATCTTGGGCATGAGCCGGAGTCACGAGGGCCGCCAGGGAAGCGGCCAGGACGGCAAGCAGCGCGCGATAGGAGGACATACAGGCCCAGCATGAAAAAAACGAATAGGCTCGGCCGACATTACCATGCGCCGATTGTTGTTTGCGACCGTTTCGGTCTGATACCTTGCCGCCCGTGTCCAAGTATTCCGCCTTCTCCCTCGCCCGCCATGCGCTCGATCCGGACCTGCCCTGGCCCCGGGCCTGGCGCTCGCCCGAGCCGAAAGCGTCCTATGACGTGGTGATCGTCGGCGGCGGCGGGCACGGTCTCGCGACCGCGCATTACCTCGCCAAGAACCACGGCATCACCAATGTCGCCATCCTGGAGCGGTCCTATATCGGCTCCGGCAATGTCGGGCGGAACACCACCATCATCCGCTCGAACTACCAGATGGGCGCCAATACCGGGTTCTTCGAGCATTCGCTGAAGCTCTGGGAAGGGCTCAGCCATGACCTCAACTTCAACTGCATGGTGTCGCAGCGCGGCCAGGTGGTGGTCGCGGTCAGCCCGGTGCAGATGGACGTGTTCGCCCGCCGCGGCAACATCATGCGCCTCAACGGCATCGACGCCGAGCTGCTCGATCGCGGCGAGGTGATGAAGCTCCTGCCCTATCTCGACTATTCCAAGGACGCGCGCTGGCCGGTCTGCGGCGCGATCCATCAGCCGCGCGCCGGCACCGCGCGCCATGATGCTGTCGCCTGGGGCTATGCGCGCTCGGCGGACATGGCCGGCGTCGATATCATCGAGAATTGCGAAGTCACCGGCTTCGCGATCGAGAACGGCAAGGTCACCGGCGTCGAGACCAGCCGCGGCCGGATCAACGCCGGCAAGGTCGCGATCGCCGTCGCCGGCCATACCTCGCATGTGGCGAAGATGGCGGGGCTGCGCCTGCCGGTCGAGAGCCACATCCTGCAGGCCTTCGTGACCGAGCCCTTGAAGCCGATCGTGCATCACGTGGTCTCCTGGGGCGCCGAGCTCTTCTATCTTTCGCAGTCGGACAAGGGCGGCCTGGTGTTCGGCGGCCATATCGACGGCTTCAACACCTATACCCAGCGCGGCCAGTTCGCGAAGATCCGCGACGTCGCCGAATGCGCCGTCTCGCTGATGCCCTTCACCAGCCGCGTTCGCCTGCTGCGCCATTGGGGCGGCATCCAGGACATGACGCCGGACGGCAGCCCGTTCATCTGCAAGACGCCGGTCAAGAATCTCTATCTCAACGGCGGCTGGTGCTACCAGGGCTTCAAGGCGACGCCGGCCTCTGGTTGGACCTATGCCCACACCATCGCGAACGACGAGCCGCACGCACTGAACCGCGACTTCAGCCTCGACCGCTTCGAGAAGGGCAACGAGCTCGACGAGTTCGGCATCGGCAATTGGACCTACAAGCAATGAGGCCGATTCGATGAGACTGGCCTGCCCGCATTGCGGCCCGCGCGACTATTCGGAGTTCCGCTATGGCGGTGACGCCTCGAAGCAGCGGCCCCCACATGGCACCACTGGGCACGGCACCGGCGATCTCCAGACCTGGCATGATTTCGTGTTCCTGTTCGACAATCCGAAGGGTCCGCACCTTGAGTACTGGCAGCACGTGCTCGGCTGCCGGCGCTGGTTCACCCTGACGCGCAACACCGCCACCAATGAAGTGGGAGAGCCGAAGTGACCTTCCGGCGCCTCCCTTCCGGCGGACGCATCGACCGCAACCGGCCGGTCGGGTTCACGCTCGACGGCAAGCGCTATCGCGGTTTCGCCGGCGACACGCTGGCCTCGGCGCTGCTGGCGAACGACGTGACGCTGGTCGGGCGCAGCTTCAAGTATCATCGGCCGCGCGGCATCATGTCGGCGGGCGTCGAGGAGCCGAACGCGCTCTTCACCCTGCATGATGGCGCGCGGACCGAGGCCAACATGCCCGGCACGATCGTCGATCTCATCGACGGGCTGACCGCGCGGACCCAGAATGCCTGGCCCTCGGTCGAGCTCGATGTCATGGGCATCAACCAGCTGGCGGCCCCGCTCTTCCAATCGGGCTTCTACTACAAGACCTTCATGGGCCCGACCAAGGGCGCCTGGATGTTCTACGAACCCTTCATCCGCCGCGCCGCCGGCCTCGGCGCCGCGACCGAAGCCGCCGATCCGGACCGCTACGAGACCCGCTTCGATTTCTGCGACGTGCTGGTGATCGGCTCCGGCGCGGCGGGCTTGGCCGCCGCGCTCAGCGCCGCCGGCGGCGGCGGGCGCGTCCTGCTGGTCGAGCAGGATTCCGCCTTGGGCGGCGGGCTCCTCTCGGAGCCGGAGCAGGACGGCTGGTTGCAGGCGCGGCTCGGCGAGATCCGCAACGCATCCAACATCCAGGCGCTGACCCATACGACCGCGATCGGCCTCTACGACGACAATATGGTGGTGCTGGTCGAGCGCCACGATCATCGGCAGCCGGATCCGGCGAAGGGCCAGGCGCGGCAGGTGCTGACCATGCTGCAGGCCAAGGCGATCGTCTTCGCGACCGGCGCCATCGAGCGCCCGCTGGTCTTCGCCAACAACGACCGGCCGGGCGTGATGCTGGCCTCGGCGGTGCGCACCTATCTCAATCGTTTTGGGGTGGCGCCGACCGGTCGCGCGGTGATCGCGACCAACAACGACACCGCCTATGCCGCCGCCTTCGATCTCGCGGCGCAGGGCGTCGAGGTGATCGTCGCCGACAGCCGCACCGAGATCCCCGCGGACCTGCAGCGGCGCAACAGCATCGAGATCCTGGCCGGGACCTCCGTGGTCGATGTGAAAGGCAAGAACACGCTGCACGCCGTGCTGGACGGCGCCGAGCAACGCACCATCACCTGCGACGTCGTCGGCATGTCGGGCGGCTGGTCGCCGGTGGTGCATCTCACCAGCCATGGCGGGATCAAGCCGGTCTACAACGCCGCCATCGCCGGCTTCGTGCCGGGCGGCTTCGCGAAGACGCATTCCGGCGCCGGCGCCGTCATGGGCACGTTCGGCCTCAATGCGGCGATCCGCGAGGGTGCGGCGGCCGGCGGCGGGTCGATCGCGATTGCCGCGGCCGGCGGCGAAGACCGGCCCTATGCCATCGTTCCCACCTGGATGCCGCCGAGGCGCAAGGGCAAGGCTTTCGTCGACTTCCAGAACGACGTCACCGCCAAGGACATCAAGAACGCCCATCAAGAGGGCTATCACTCGGTCGAGCATCTGAAGCGCTACACCACGCTCGGCATGGGCACCGACCAGGGCAAGACCTCGAACATCATCGCGCTGGCCGAGATGGCCGAGCTGCGCGGGCTGCCCATCGAGCAGGCCGGCACCACGACCTTCCGGCCGCCTTATACCGGCGTCTCGCTGGGCGCCATCGCTGGGCGCACGATCGGCGGGCATTTCCGCCCGACCCGGCGCTCGCCGCTGCATGACTGGCACGCGGCCAATGGCGGCGTGTTCATCGAGGCGGGGCTCTGGCAGCGCGCCTGGTATTACCGCTGGGCCGGCGACACGCCGGAGTCCGCTTACGTCAAGGAGATGGGGCTGGTGCGGCGCGGCGTCGGCATTTCCGACGTCTCGACCCTCGGCAAGATCGACGTGCAGGGGCCGGATGCGGCCGAGTTCCTGAACCGGGTCTATGTCAACGGCTTTGCCAAGCTCCCCGTCGGCAAGGCGCGCTACGGCGTGATGCTGAACGATGACGGCATCGTGCTGGATGACGGCACGACGACACGAATCTCGGAAACCCAGTTCTACATGACCACGACGACGGCCCAGGCCGGCGAGGTCATGTCCTGGCTGGAATTCCTGCTGCAGACCCAGTGGACCGACCTCAAGGTCCAGGTCGCCTCGCTGACCGATGAATGGGCCGGCATGGCGATCTCCGGGCCGAAGGCGCGGGCGGCGCTGGAGCTTGCTTTCCCCGGCGTCGATGTCTCGGATGCAAAGCTGCCTTACATGGGGTGCCTGGATTTCAGCTTCGACGGCGTGCCGATCCGGCTGCTGCGCTTGAGCTTCTCCGGCGAGCTGGCCTACGAGGTCCATCTATCCGCCGATTACGCGATCTCGCTCTGGGAGCATTTCCTGAAGACCGGCGCATCGCTTGGGCTAAAGCCCTACGGTCTCGAAGCGCTGGCCAGTCTGCGCATCGAGAAGGGCCATGTGGCGGGCCTTGAGCTCGACCACCGCAACACGCTCGACGATCTGGGCCTCGGCAAGATGGCCGGCAAGGAGAAGGATTACGTCGGCAAGGCGTTGCGCCAGCGTCCCATGTATCAGGCGCCGGAACGCTGGAGCCTGGTCGGCCTCGAGCTGCTGGAGCCGGAGAAGCGGCTGCGCGGCGGCGCCATCCTGTTCGCCAAGGACGACAAGATCGAGGGCCATGGCCGCGGCTATATCACCTCGGTCACCTGGTCGGTCGAGCTCGGCAAGACCATCGCCCTCGCCCTATACAACGGCGGTTTGAAGCATGTCGGCGAGGAGATCGTCTGCGCCTTCCCGCTGAAGAACGAGTTGACCCGGGCGAAGATCGTCAGTCCGCATTTCATCGATCCGGAAGGGAAGCGTCTCCATGCTTGAGCGCCGGTCCGCCCTCGCCGTCGCGCATCCCTTCGCCTGGGCCGCTCTCACGCTCGGCGAAGTGCGCGGCTTCACCCTGACCCAGGTCGCCGGCTTCGGAAATTTCGCGGCCGATGTCGCAGCGACCGCCGGTGCCCTGCCCGAGACCAGCAACCAGGCGGTCGAGAGCAACGGCCGCACGATCTTCCGCACCGGACCGCACGCTTTCTGGTTCGTCGGCCCGGAGAACGACGACCTCGCGGCCAGGCTTGCGGGCAAGGCGATCGTCACCCCTCTCTCTTCCAGCCGCACCCGCATCTCGATCGAGGGCCGCGCGGCGCGCGAGGTGCTGCGCAAGGGCATCCCGATCGATCTGCACGAGAGCGTGTTCACGCCGGGCATGTTCGCCCAGACCGGCCTGCACCACACGCCGGTGCTGCTGCATTGCACCGCCGAACAGCGCTTCGAGCTCTACGCGATGCGGACCTTCGCGCTGAACGTCTGGGAATGGCTCGAAGACGCGGCGCTCGAATTCAAGTAAGCCGCGCGGCTTGAGACATTTCGGTAGATGGCACGGCGCCCATTCCGGAAAATTTCCTGTGCATACTTATGAATTCAAGCGATGTACCGAAGACGCGCGGCGCCGCTTGTGGTATATTCGCTGCGCTGTTTGACATCGTGAACGTTGCGCCGAATGTCGGACCGAGGGGCCAATGCTTGCTGCTCCGCGCGCAGACCCGGCACAGACAGCATTAAGACCGTCTGCAAAATTCAGCGTAGCGAAACGCATCGATCGTCGACGCCTGCATGGCGCGTTCGATCGCACCGTGTTCGCACACACGCCGAGTTTGTACCCAGCTTTTACAGAACGCGAATCCGTTCAGCGCGCGCAGACCAGAAAAAGTCGTTGATCTTCAGCGGCTTCATTTGGTTTCCCGCGCTCCAAACGGGCGCCGGCCGTAAAAGCGAAAGCGTCCGCCGTTTCGAGCGCCCCTCGTGTACTGCAAGGTTTACCCAGGGTTTACGGAATGAAGAAACGCGTTCGCCTCGCGCATGCGACAAAGGCGTTCATCTTCAACAGCTTGACGTTGGTTTGTGCCCTCTGAAAGAGCGAAGGCCGTAAACCTTGTGCCAACCGGTCAGAGGACGCGCTGCAGCTTCGCCTGATACTTGCCCGGCGTGCCGATCGTCGCCAAATC
Source organism: Dongia sedimenti (assembly GCA_030715195.1). Taxonomy (GTDB): domain Bacteria; phylum Pseudomonadota; class Alphaproteobacteria; order Dongiales; family Dongiaceae; genus Dongia; species Dongia sedimenti. The sequence goes on along the minus strand of JAUYVI010000006.1, from coordinate 265,445 downwards.
GCCATCGACCGTGAACACCCGCTCCTGCACGCTGCCGATGTAATCGGCCATATTGCTGCCTTCGACCGTCACCTTCACGGTGTTCCCGTCGATGGCATACGGCCCGAAATAGCACATCGTGGATTTCGCGATCTCATCGGGAAAGCCGCCATCCACCGAGCTCCGCCCCAATTGAATGAGCGCATGACCGGTCGCGTCGAACACCGCGCAGCCGGCGGGCTCGAGCCCGAGCGGCTGGCTGGCGACGCCTTCCTTGTTCCAGCGCATGAAGGATGTGACGCGCCAAGTGCCGATCAGAGTGTTTGCCGTCATGGTTTCGCCTCGCGCCGCAATGTTGCCTGGAGCTGGTTCGGAATGCCGATCGTGAGCACGTCGCCGTCGACCGTGACGGTGCGGGTCTGGCTGGTGCCGACGTCGCCGGGATTGTTGCCGGATTCGATCGCGACCTGCAATTGATCGCCGGCGACGGAAAAGGTGCCGAAATAGGCCATGAAGGATCGCGCCACCGCATCGGAGGCGACGCCCCGGCCCGCGCCCCGGCTGAGCTGGATGAAGATGCGGCCGGCCGCATCGAAGATCGCATAGCCGGTGGGCGCGTCGCCGAGCGGGTGATGCTCAACCCCGTCCGGGCTCCATTCCTGGAAGGCGATGACGCGCCAGGTGCCGATGAGATCCGCTGTGCTCGGCATGGATAAGCTCCTCCTTCCACCAAGCTCGTCATGCCCGGGCTCGACCCGGGCATCTCAGGCCAACTGGAGAAAGATCCCCGGGTCAAGCCCGGGGATGACGACTATTCCTACGACCGCATCCTTTTGCCCTCGGGGTCGAACGGCGGGTCGATGATGATCGTGGCCTTGCGATTCTCGCCGATGATCTCAATCTCGAAAGCGCCCTTCGACGTGTCGGTCGCCAGTTCCTTCGGCACATAGCCCTGGGCCATCGACTTGTCGACGTAATGGGCGTAGCCGCCGGAGGTGACCCAGCCGACCACCTTGCCCTTGTGCCAGATCGGCTCGTCGCCGAGCACGTCGCAATCGGCGGCTTCCACGATCATCGAGACGCGGCGCAAGGTGCCGCCGGTGCGCTTTTCTTCGGTCGCGGCTTCGCGGCCGATGAAGTCGTTCTTGCCGAGGTCGATGAAGCGATCGAGCCCAGCTTCGAACACGCCATAGATCGGCCGCAGCTCGCGATACCAGGTCGGGAAGTTCTTCTCCAGGCGCATCGACAAGAGCGCGCGCATGCCGAAATTGACGATGCCGTGCGGCTTGCCGGCCTTCATGATCGCCTCATAGAGGCGGCGCTGGTATTCCGGCGCGACCCAGATCTCGTAGCCGAGATCGCCGGTATAGGTGACGCGGTTGATCAGCGCCGGCACGTTGGCGATATCCATCGACCGATGGTCCATGAACTTGAACGCGGCGTTGGCGACGTCCTCGTCGGTCAGCGCCTGCAGCACGTCGCGCGACTTCGGTCCGGCGATCGAGAGGCCGACCAGGCCCATGTCGTAGCGGTGGATCCGGACCGAGCCGTCGCCCGGCAAATGCTGCTCGAACCAGCGCATGTGATACTTCTGCGCCTGGCTGGAGCCCCACATGTAGAAGCGCTCGTCGGCCGCTTTGGCAATCGTGAAGTCGCCGATCAGCTTGCCGCCAGGATTCAGCATCGGCGTCAGGATGATGCGCCCCGTTCGCGGCATCTTGTTGGTCATCAGGCGCGAGAGGAAGCTCTCGGCACCCGGGCCTTCGAACCGGTACTTGGCGAAGTTGGCGATCTCGGTCACGCCGACGCCGTTGCGGGTGCCGAGCACTTCTGCCTTCACATGCTTGAAGTCGTTGGAGCGGTGGAAGGAGACGATGTCCTTCGGCTCGACGCCCTTCGGCGCGAACCAGAGCGGTGTTTCCAGGCCCCAGGAATCGCCCATGACCGCGCCTTGCGCCAGCATGGTGTCATAGAGCGCGGTGGTCTGCTGCGGGCGCGCCGCCGGCAGCTCCTCGTTCGGGAAACGCACCGAGAAGCGGCGCGCGTAGTTCTCGCGCACCTTCTCGTTGGTGTAGGAGCGGGTCGCCCATTCGCCGAAACGGGCGACGTCCATGGCCCAGACGTCGAAGCCGGGATCGCCGTTCACCATCCATTGCGAGAGGGCGAGTCCGACACCGCCGCCCTGGCTGAAGCCCGCCATGACCGCGCAGGCGCACCAGAAGTTCCTCAAGCCCTGGACCGGGCCGACCAGCGGGTTGCCGTCGGGCGAGAAGGTGAAGGGACCGTTGATCACCCGCTTGATGCCGGCATGTTCCAGCGCGGGGAAATGCTTGTAGCCGAGCTCGAGGTTGGGCGCGATCCGGTCGAGATCGGGCTGCAGCAGCTCCTGGCCGAACTCCCAGGGGGTCTGCCGCGGCTGCCAGGGCACGCAGGCCTGCTCATAGGTGCCAAGCACCATGCCCTGGCGTTCCTGGCGCATGTAGATCTCGGACTTGAAGTCGATGATGTGCGGCAGCTCGTGCCCGCGCTCCTTGTTGTAGGAGATCACCTCCTGCATGTCCTCGGTGACGAGATACATGTGCTCCATGGCGAGCACCGGCAGCTCCAGGCCGACCATGCGTCCCACTTCGCGGGCCCAGAGGCCGCCGCAGTTCACGACATGCTCGGCGTGGATGTTGCCCTGCGCCGTGATCACGTCCCAGGTGCCGTCCTTGCGGGCTTTGAGGTCCTCGACCTTGCAGCTCTGGTAGATCTCCGCGCCGGCGATCTTGGCCGACTTGGCATAGGCGTTGGTGGTGCCGTTGGGATCGAGATTGCCGTCGGCGGCGTCCAGCATGGCGCCGACGAAATACTGCTCCTCCAGCATGGGGTGCATCTTCTTCGCCTCGGCCATGCTCAGCATCTCGGTCTCGAGGCCGAGATAGCGGGCCCGGGCATGGGCCATCTTCAGCCATTCCAGCCGCTCCGGCGTTTCGGCCAGGATCAGGCCTCCCGACCGGTGCAATCCGCAGCTCTCGCCGGAGATCTTTTCCAGCTCGTTGTAGAGCCCGATCGTGTAGCCCTGGAGCTTGGCGACATTGGGATCGCCGTTCAGGGTGTGGAAACCGCCGGCCGCATGCCAGGTCGAGCCCGAGGTCAGGCGGTCGCGCTCGACCAGGACCACGTCCTTCCACCCGGCCTTGGTCAGGTGGTAGAGCACGGAACAGCCGACGACACCGCCGCCGATGACGACTACACGGGCTTGAGATTTCATGAACGCGGTCCCTAAGGAATTGAATCGAAGACGACAAACGGCCGCTCCGGCCATTGGCGGGAGAGGCTAAAGCGCCCAAAACCGCCTTGCCAATGCGTTTTTCGGTGCCGAATAAGGGATTTTCCTGAATTTCCGGATTTTTAGGAATCACCCTATAAACTCGACCCCATGAGCGACTTTCGCCATCAATTCCGTCTCTGGGCCCTGGGGACCCTGGTCATCATGGTCACCCTCGGGTCGCTGACCGGCGTCCTGCTGCGGCAATGGCGCGACGGGCTGGACGCCGACCAGTCGGGCAGCGCCATGGCGGTCGCCGCCTGCTTCCTGCTGCTCGGCCTGATCGCGGTCTGGTTCCGCAACGGCCACCGGCTCTGGACCGCCGCCAAGGCGCGCTAAACGCCCCCTCATCGACTCGGCGCGGGAGTGCTAAGACTTCTCGCAACGTAACCGCATCCAACAGGGCGAAATGTATCGCGAAAATGTGCTGAAGCAGCGGCTGGCCAAGGGCGAGTCCGTGTTCGGCTGCTGGGTCGATACCGGCAGCTCCACCGTCATCGAGATCCTGGGCCATGCCGGCTTCGACTTCGTGGTGATCGACCTGGAGCACGGCCAGGGCGATATCGGCAGCGCCACGGAGATGATCCGCGCCGCGCAGGTCACCGGCATGAGCGCGGTCATCCGCGTGCCCTCGAACGATCCCATATTCCTGAAGCGGATCCTGGAGGTCGGCGCCGACAGCCTGATGATCCCGCAGATCGAGACCGCCGAAGAGGCGAAAGCCGCGGTCCGGGCCTGCCGCTACCCGCCGCAGGGTGCCCGCGGCTACGCAGCACCCGTGGTGCGCGCCTCCTCCTACGGCAAGGTCAAGGATTACATCCACCGCGCCAATGACAACTTGCTGCTGATCCTGCAGATCGAGTCCGCGTCTGCGGTGAAGCACGCCGCGGAGATCGCCTCGGTCGAGGGCGTCGATGTCGCCTTCATCGGCGTCAACGACCTCGGCGGCTCGATCGGCAAGCTGGAGCAGCTCGACCATCCGGATGTCCGCAAGCTGGTCGCCGAAGCCGAGGCCGCGCTAAAGAAGACCGGACGTGTCATGGGCACGGTGCCAAGCGCCGGCGCCACGCCGAAAGAGCTGTTCGCCGCCGGCTACCGGATGGTGCCGCTCGCGGTCGATGTCGCCCTGTTGCGCGACGCGGCACTGGCCTGTGTGCGCGAACACGCGCCTTCCGGCAAGAACGCCCCCGGCGAGGCCAAGCGCTACTGATCAGCCGAGTGGCGGTGTCAGGAACAGCCGCACGCGCAAGCCGCCATGCGACACCGGCTCGCCGGGCGGCGCGAAGGGCAGGCCAGTCGCTTCGGCCAAAGGCACCTCGTTGGTGATCACGCCGACCCGCCAGCCGCTGAACCGTGCGAGCAGCGTCTGCCCCAGCGCGCGGTAGAGCGCATTCAATTGCTTCCGATCGCCGATCCGCGTGCCATAGGGCGGATTGACGATGACCAGACCCGGTCCATCCGGCGGCGTCAGATCGCTGATCGCCTGCTGCTTGAACACGGTCAGCGCCGCTACGCCGGCACGCTCCGCGTTCGCCCGGCTCATCGCCACGGCACCGGCATCGCGATCGCTGCCGAAAAACCGGACGCTGGGCTCGCGCTTCTCCGGATTGCCGCGGAGGCGCGACCAGGCGGGTGAGTCGAATGTGGCGAGCTGCTCGAAGGCGAAGCGGCGCGACCGGCCGGGCTTCAGTCCCGCGGCGATTTCCGCCGCCTCGATCACAAACGTGCCGGAACCGCACATCGGATCGACCACCGGTTCGCTGCCGTCGAAGCCGCATTGGCGCAGGAACAGGGCTGCCAGGTTCTCGCGCATCGGTGCCTTGGCGACCGCCTGCTTGTGGCCGCGCTTGTGCAGGGATTCGCCGGAAGTGTCGATGCTGATGGTGCAGAGATCGTCATCGATCCGCGCCTTGACCACGACCTCGGCGTCTTTCGACACCGGCGCGCCGACCGTATCCTGGATTGCCTTGGTGATCCGCTGTGCCGCGGCGCCCTCATGATAGATGCGCGAGGCCTTGCAGGCGGCCTCGACCGAGAACGGCACATCGGCGCGCAGGACTTCGCCCCAGGCAACCTTGTGCGACCGCTTGTCGAGTTGTGCGACATGCATAGCCCGGAACTCCGCGATGCGCGCCAGCACCCGGCTGGCGCCGCGCAGCTCCAGATTGGCGCGCCACACCTCGGGCCAGCCGCCCTGCACGGTGACGCCGCCTTTGACGACTTTGGGTTCGCGGAAGTGCCGTTCCCGCGCTTCGGCGCAGAGCGCGGCTTCGAGACCGGGCGCGGTCACAAGGAAAATCTCGAAATCGTGGGCTGCACTCATTCTCGAAGGTGGGGCTCGAAGTGGGCGGGCGATCGGCGTCGGACCTTAACACAAACGTCTCCGACGGCAATCGGCCCGCCCTTTGCCACTCCCGCTAGCCCGATCGTCGCACCTCCAGCTCGAACACGTAGCCGATTCCGCGCGACGTTCGGATCATCTTCGGCTTCTGCGGATCGCATTCCAGCTTGCGCCTGAGCCTGAAGATCTGGGTGTCAATGCAACGGTCGAAGACGTCCTGGTGCATCCGGGTGGCTTCCAGCAGCTGATCGCGCGTCAGCGGCTGCCTGGGCGAGCGCAGGAAGGCCACCAGCAAGGTGAACTCCGCTTTGGTGAGCTCGACCGGAGAGCCGTCCGGCGCGGTCAGGCGCTGGTGCCGGACGTTCAACTCCCAGCCGCCGAACTGAAAGCGCTCGCGGACCACCAGGCGCTGCTGGCGGCGCTGCTGGACGATGCGGCGCCGGAGCAAGTTGCGCACGCGGGCGTAGAGTTCGCGCAGGCCGAACGGCTTCAGAATGGCGTCGTCCGCACCGAGCTCGAGCGCGGTGACCAGGTCTTCGGAGCGCCGGCCGGTCACGATGATGGGCAGGGTCGAGCTGGATCGGATCTCGGTCAGAAGACCGAGGCCGTGCTCGCGCTCAGCCGCCAGCGCGACGATGGCAAGACAAGGATCGGCGGCTGTCAACAGACGCAGGGTTTCGCTCCGTCCGAGCGCGACGACGACCTGCATTCCGTTGCCTTCAAGATAGGCGGTGACTTCGTTTCGCGCCGCATCGTCGCCCTCGGCGAGCAGGATGTGCGCATGGTCCTTGCGACCGGCGCTGTGGGTCTTATTCATGTGCCTCGAGATCCATGCGCGATCCGGCAGCGCATGTTCGAGCGCGGGCTCGGATCGCTGAGATGAGTCGTTCATTGGCCATTCCGCGTGTCCGGACGAGACTCCGGATCCGCGACTCCTCATGATTCGTGACGGTTGCGAATGCCCGATGGGGATGGCGGCCCGCCATCCCTGCTAGAGGCGATGCGCCGCCTTGATCAGGTCGGCCGCCCGTTCACCGATGACGACGCAGGGCGCCATCGTGTTGCCGCTGGTGATGTCGGGCATGATCGAGGCGTCGGCGATCCGCAGCCGGTCGATCCCGTAGACCTGCAATCGGCCGTCGACCACCGACATGGAATCGCAGCCCATCTTGGCGGTGCAGGACTGGTGCCAATAGGTGACGGCCGCGTTGCGCACGAAGGCCTCCATCGCTTCGGGGTCGCGCCAGCCGGGCAGTGCCTCGCCCTTGACCAGGCCGTCGAAGGCAGGATGGCCGCCGAGCTCGCGGCAGAGCGCTATATTGGCGAAAGCCGTCCTGAGATCGTCCGGATGCGACAGGGTGTTGGCCTCGATGCGGATGGGATCATCGGCGTCCGGCCCGGTCAGATGCAGCGCGCCGCGGCTCTTCGGATGCGCCAATCCGGCGAACATGGTCCAACCGTGCTCGGGCACGCCCATGGCCCGCGTCTCCGCGCTCGGCACCGGAAACTCGACCTGGCAATGGAACATATCGGGGAGGTCCAGCCGCTCGTCGCTCTTCCAGTACAACGTGGCCTCGGAGCCGCCATGGCCGACTGCCTGCGGCTCGCGATATTCGAAGATGCAGCCGAACGATACATGGTCCTGGTGATTCTGCCCGACGCCCGGCAGGTGCTGCACCACGTGGATGCCATGCTTGTGGAGCTCGCTCTGCGGTCCGATACCGGACTGCATCAGCACTTTCGGTGTATTGATCGCGCCCAGCGACAGAATGACTTCGCGATCCGCCATGTAGTGCGTGCGGTCGCCGCCGCGTACCACTTCCACGCCGATGACCGAGCTGCCCCTGAGGATGAGCCGGCTGACCGTGGCATGGGTGAGCACCGTCAGGTTGGGCCGGCCCAAGTTCGGGTGCACATAGGAGCGAAAGATGGAAGAGCGCTGGCCATCCTTCACAATCAGGTCGTTGATCGCCGCGCCGCCGCGGCCTTCCATCATGGCGCCGTTCGGACTGTCGAAGACCGGCAAGCCCAAAGCGCCGGCGGCCTCGACCATTGCCGTTGCGATCGGCTGCGGGTCAGTGGCGGAGCTGACATAGACCGGGCCGCCGCTGCCGCGGCGCCGGGCATCGGGAAAACCCTGCCAGTTCTCGATGCGCCGATAGAGGGCAAGGATGGATTCATAGCCCCAAGCCGGGTCGCGCGCCTCGGCGGCGAAATGCTCCCAGTCGTTGCGGTGGCCGCGCGCCCAGACCATCACGTTGATGCTCGATCCGCCACCCAGCACCTTGCCCATGTTGAGGGGGATGGAGCGTCCGTTGAGATGCGGATTGGGCTCGGCCGCGAAGGCCCAGTCGCGCTCGGTACCCAAGTTGAGCGGCCATTGACCGGGGTTCATCACTTCGGGACAGGCGTCGCTGCCGCCCGCCTCGATCAGCAGCACATCGACGTCCGACGTTTCCGCCAGCCGCGCGGCAACCACCGAGCCGGCCGGCCCGGCGCCGCAAACAATGAAATCAAATCGAATGGGTGTCCGGTTCGGAGCGGATTCCGAGGCCAAGGGCGCGGATCTGGTCTCAATTGAGTTCGTCATGTGAAATTACCATCTAAAATTGTTCACGAAAGAAGCCTCAGCGCGTGCCACGGAACGACGCGCCGTCAAAACCCCGTGGCGGGGCGATGGAAAATATCGCCCTCGAAAACCACTAGAACCGCCCCTAGAAGGCAATATATCAAATCTATCGAATTTATCAATACTAGCAATTATTTCAGGTTTTTGTCATGATCGGCGTCGCGCGGCGCTTCCGCTAAGGTCAGGAAGCTCGGCGCATCATGGCCTTAGGTCATATCGCCCGGTGCCGAGGGTCGCGGCGTGTGGCGACGGTAACAATCGGATCGCCGCCCGAGGGCGGCGCGTGCGGTGCGGAGAGAGATGAACGACGACATTCTGACGACATCGGAGGCGGCGAAGCTGCTGGGCATTTCGGTGCGCACCGCCCAGCTCCTGATCGAAGGCGGCGCTCTCAACTCATGGAAGACGCCCGGCGGGCATCGACGCGTTCATCGCGCCGACATTCTTGCCATGATGGCGCAGAGCAACCCTACGCCCGCGATCATCTCGGCCCTGGTGATCCTGCTCGCCGCGCCGGCGCGCCGGGCCGGCCATGAAGCGGCGCTGAAAGCCGTGCCCGAATGCCGGGTGGACGGCTATGGCGATGCGCATACGGCGGCTTTCGCCATCGGCTCCCGTCTGCCGGCGGTCGTGGTCGTCGACCTCGACGACGATGCCCCGGAACGGATGTCCTTCCTGCGGCACCTTGCCCAGAATCCCGCGCTCGGGCAGACCGCGCTGATCGCCACCGGAAGCGCCACTCCGACATGCTTGTCGGCACTCGGCACGATTCCGCGAGTCCTGGTGAAGAGCGCGGGCGAGTTGCCGGAGGCTGTTCGCGCCGCATTGCGCGATCCGAGAACGCCCGCCGAGGTGATGGAAGGCAATCCGACGTTCCCGATCGCCGCCAATGAAGGCCAACGGCTGGTCGCCCTGGATCGCAGCGGCCTGCTGGACACAGGGCCCGAGGAGGCCTTCGACCGGCTGACCTGGCTCGCCGGCCGCAGCCTGCGGGCACCGGTCGCACTGCTCTCGCTGCTGAGCGCGCAGCGCCAATGGTTCAAGTCGCGCGTCGGATTGGAGCTGACGGAGACGCCGCGGAGCTGGGCGTTCTGCAACCACACGATCCTGCAAAAGGGCGTCTTCTCCGTCGATGACCTCGCGAAGCCGCCGTTCGACACCAACCCTGCCGTGGCCGGCGCCCCGCACTTCCGTTTCTATGCGGGCGCCCCGGTGACCGATGCCGACGGATTCGCCGTCGGCTCGCTCTGCGTGATCGATTACGAACCGCGCCGGCTGGAAGCCGACGACGAGCAGACGCTGCTCGCCCTCGCCGCCCTCGCTTCCGACGAAGTCCGGCTGCGCACCACCGATCGGCAGCTGCGATGGGCCCTGGAGGCGCTCAACCGTCGCGCCACGCGCTCCGGATAGTCGGGGGAACGATCCTGGTTATCCGCCGCGATAGCCGAAGCGGACGATGCCCAAACGCATCAGCAGGTACATCACCGCGAAGACCAGGAAGACAAAGCCATTCACCAGCGCCGCCAGGGCGAACAGCTCCGCACCGAGGCCGAAGCGCAAGGAACCCCAGGCGACCGAAGGCAAGGTCGGAATGGCACCGAGGGTGTAGAACGAGATCTCGAGATTGTTGAAGGCCAGAATGAAGCTGATCAGGAAGGCGCCGAATAGGGACGGCCAGATGGTCGGCAAAGTGATTTCGAAGAAGCAGCGCAGCGGCTTCGCACCGAACACCATGGCCGCATCGTCCATGTCCCAGTTGTAGCGTACCAGCTGCGCCAGGATGATCAGGAAACCGAAGGCCGTGCCCTGGATCGCGTTGGCCGCCATGGCGGAGAAAAGATTGCCGGGCAAGCCGAGCACGCGCGCGTTGAACGCTAGCACCGATATGCCGATCAACAGGTCGGCCACGAAGAGCGGCGCGATGAATATCAGCAGCGCCGCCGTGCGATAGCGCGAGCGGAAGCGGAGGATGCCGATGGCGCCCGCCGCCGCCAACAAGGTCGAGATGACCGCGGCGCCGGTCGCCAGCGTCAGGCTGTTGGTGAGCGCCTCGCTGTAAAGCGAGCTGGAGAAGAGGTCGACGTAGGCCTGGAGCGTGAAGCTTGGCGGAAACGGCCAGACGATGTCCACGGCGAAGGACGTGTAGATCACATAGCCGATCGGCCCATAGAGAAAGACATAGAGCAGGCCGAGCGCGGCCGACATGGAGAGTGTCGCCGGACCGGCTCTCATGTGAGCGACGTCCCGGTGAAGCCCGACCGTTTCAGGCGGATGGTCGGTGCGATGCAGAAGATCGCGAGCAGCGAGACCGCGAACAGGAAGACGCCCATGGCCGAGCCGAGCGCCCAGGTGCCGGTCTCGCCGAACTGGCCGGCGAGGCTCATACCGAGGGAGGTCGCCTCCGGCCCGCCGAGGAAGCGCGGCGTCACCGCATTGGCGAGGCACGGGATGAACACCAGGATCATGCCGATGGCGGTGCCGATCCAGTTCAGCGGCCAGGTGATCTCGATGAAGGCGCGCCACGGCCTGGCGCCGTTGATCTTGGCGACTTCCAAGAGCTCGAAGTTGAAGTTGACCAGCGAGAGATAGATCGCGGTCACCATGAACGGAATGAACAGATAGACCAGGCCCAATCCGGCCGCGAGTTTGGTGTACATGAGCGCCTCGATCGGCGGCAGGCCGACCATGGTCAGGCCCATGTTGATCAGCCCGACCGGACCCAGCAGGCCCTGCAGGGCCGCGATGCGCAGGATGACGCCGGTGAAGAAGGGCGCCGCCAGCAGCAGCACCAGGAGCAGGCGATAGCGCCCGCCATGGCGCGCGATGAAATAGGCGACCGGCCAGCCGCAGACCAGGCAGATGACCGTCACCAGGATCGCCGTCACCAGCGAGCGCAGGAAGAAGGTGCGGTAGGCCGCCTCGCCGAGCAGCGTGCGGTAATTGTCCAGCGACCAGTCGGCATAGAGCTCATAGCTCTCGGTGCGCCAGAAACTGAAGACCACGATGGCGAGCAGCGGCAGCATCAACCCGATCACGATGAACAGCGCGCCGGGTGCCACCAGCGCGGCGAAGCGGAGGCCGGGCCGCCGCCGCGAGGCCGCGCGCAGGCTCATTCCGTTCACGCATCCTCCCGCGGGAAGCAGGCACCGGCCTCGATCGGCCAGGAAACGATCACGGCGTCATTCGGCCGCGCCACGCCCGCGCGCGGCGTGCCGCTGACCACCAGATCGTCGCCGGTCGGCAGCGCCACGATATAGTTCGCGGTCTGGCCCTTGAAGATGATGTCGCGCAAGGTCCCGGCCAGTTGGTTGACGCCCTCCGGCCGCTTGCCGTTGAGGCCGGCGCCGTGGATCGCCATGTCCTCGTGCTTGACGAAAACGCTGATCGCGCTGCCCCGCTGTGCCGATCCGGGACGCGGCGCCAGGACCGAGCCCCCGCCCCACTCGATGCGCGCCAGATCGCCCTGGATGTCGGCGATGCCGCCGCTGATGCGGTTGGCGTGGCCGACGAAGGTGGCGACGAAGGCGCTGGCCGGATTGGTATAGATCTCGGTCTTGGCACCGATCTGCTCGAAGCGCCCATTCCGCATCACCGCGATGCGGTCGCTCATGGTGAGCGCCTCTTCCTGGTTGTGCGTCACGTAGATGAAGGGGATGCCGAGCTCCTTCTGGTAGCGGCGGATCTCCACCTCCATCTCCGAGCGCAGCTCGCGGTCGAGATTGGCCAGCGGCTCGTCGAGCAGCAGCAAGGCCGGCCGGGCGATCAGGCCGCGCGCCAGGGCGACGCGCTGCTGCTGGCCGCCGGACAGCTCGTTCGGATAGCGGCCGCCCAAGCCGTCCAGGCGCAGCAAGGACAGCGCCCATTTCAGCTGCTCGTCGCGATGGGCGCGCGACGCCCTTTGCATGCGCAGCGGAAATACGATGTTCTCCGCCACGGTCTTGTGCGGGAACAACAGGAAGTTCTGGAACACCATGCCGACATTGCGCGCATAGGGCGGCAGGTCGGTGACCTCGCGACCGCCGATCAGCACGCGGCCTTCGTCGGGCCGTTCCAACCCGGCGATGATGCGCAGCAAGGTGGTCTTGCCGGATCCGCTCGGGCCGAGCAGGGCGAAGAACTCGCCCTGCTCAATCGCGAGATCGGTCTTGTCGACTGCGGTCACCGGCCCGAAGCGGCGAGTAACCGATTGAAGCTCCAGTGTGACGCCGGTCAAAACAAACCCCTCAGCGGAAGCAAACTTAGAGCTTCGTCATCCTATCACCTTCGGGTCGATCAGGATGCTTCGACGTCCGACCAGATGCGCTCCCATTTCTCCGGTGAGGAGGGCTGGTCGAACATGTGGAGCTGGCTGGCATCCGCACTCTTTTCCTGGAAGTAGAGGTCGATCTCCTCGGGCTTCAGCAGCGAACGCACATCGACCGTGCCACCATAGCCGGTCGAGCGCACGACCCGGGCGAAGTTCTCCTTGCTGAGATAGAGGTTGATCCATTTGAGGGCCAGTTCGGCCTGCTCGGAATCGGCACCGGAGCTGATCATCCAGGTATCGACCCAGCCGAGCCCGCCCTCCTTTGGTTTCAGAACGTGCTGGACGTCGAAGTCGATCTTGCCCTCGGCGCGCATCACTTTCAGATGGCGGTAGGTCTCGGCGAACTCGGGCGCCGCCCAGATCGCACCGCCGCGCATCAGCCGATCGAGCGCGTCATAATCCTGGTAGCGGGTCAGCAGCAGCTTCTTCTGGGCGATCAGCAGCTTCTTGGTTTCCGCCAGTTCCGCATCGGTCAGGTGATAGGGATTGAACGGCTGGCCGTCCTCGCGCGGCTTGTCGATGGTGCCGAGATTGGTCGCGGCCAGGATGCCCATCTGCGCGATGTTCTCCTCGAAGCGCGAGTTGGAGGAGAAGTGGCCCTTGTACTTCTCATTGAGCAGCAGGCTGATCGAGCCCACATCCTCCGGCGCGATCTTCGACGTGTTGACGGTGATGCCGTAGCCGCCCCAGCAGTTCGGGGCCGCCACGTTGTGCTCCCCCTTCTCATCCGCCAGCAGGGTGAACTTGTCGGGCAGGAACTCGGGGAAGACGTTCTTGGTGTTCGGCAGCTTGGCGTAATCGACCGCCTGGGTCAGGCCTTGGCGGAAATAGAGCCGTGGCCAGAAGCCGTCCGCCTGCACGATGTCGAAATCCTTGGTGCCGCCGACCTTCATCTTGTTGAAGGCCTCGGAATTGCCGTCGAAGAAAGTGGGCGAGAAGGAGGCGCCGGTGCTGCTCTCGAACTCGGCGATGGTCTCCTTGATCGCATAGGGCTGCCACATCAGCAGCCGCAGCTTGGTCGCCGCCGCCTCGGCGTTGCTGATGAAGGGTGCCATGGGCCGGAACGCGGCGAGACCGGCTGCCGCCGCCGTGCCCGCGAGAACGCTGCGGCGCGTCAAACTGCGTGTCTTCATTTTGATCTCCCTGTTTCGGCCGCGGCTTGCTGCCCCGGTCCACGGTTGCAAAGTCCCTCAATCCGATGCCACAAATTACAACATAATTGCCAGAAAGTGCAAGAGAGTGCTAAAAGCAGCCAGACGAAATCCGGCGTCCGCCGAAAGAACGAGAGCAAGAGGGACTCGAAAACCCGTGCTGGCCGAAGAAAGACAGCGGCTGATTTTGTCGCTGGTGAACACCCGTGGCTCGATCTCCATCACCGAGATCAAGCGCAAGCTGCGCGTCTCGCGCGAGACGATCCGCCGCGACATCATGGCGCTCGATCAGAGCAAGCGGCTCCGGAAGACCCATGGCGGCGCGGTCTCGATGGAGCAGAGCGAGCCGGAGATGAATGTCCGGCAGGTGATGAACCCGGAGGGCAAGCGGAAGATCGGCGCGGCCGCCGCCGGCCTGGTGCCCGACGGCGCCTCGATCATCATCGCCAGCGGCACCACGACCCAAGCGGTCGCAGAGGCGCTGATGGGACACCGCGACCTCACGGTCTTCACCAACAGCGTGATCGTCTGCGGCAAGCTGATGGGCCACAACGGCAACCGCGTCTACATGCTGGGCGGCGAGGTTCAGCCGATCAACGGTGCCACGCTGGGCCGCGACACCACCGGCATGTTGGCCAATTATTTCGCCGATTTCGTCTTCATCGGCGCCGGTGCGGTCTCACCCGCCGGCTGGCTGATGGATTACACCAGGGAAGAAGGCGAGTTGCACAGCCTGATGCTGCAATCGGCGCGCACCGCCGTGGTGGTGGCCGATCACGGCAAGTTCGGCCGGTTTGCGCCGATCCGGGTCGGCAATTTCGAGAAAGTCACGCATCTGATCACCGACCGCACGCCCGATCCCGAGATCATGGCGGCGCTCGAAGCCCTGCCGCTCGACGTGCTGATCGCCGACGGAAGGGACAATGACTGAACGGGGGAAGACTCGATGAAATACGAGACACTGCGCAAGGAAATCGTGACGGCCTGCCAGGAGATGAACCGGCGCGGCATCAACCAGGGCACCTCGGGCAATATCAGCATACGGGTCAAGGAAGGCTTCCTGCTGACGCCCTCGGGCATCGCCTATGACGAGATGAAGCCCGCCGACATCGTGCTGATGAAGCCGGATGCGACCCACGAGGGCAGGTGCCGGCCGTCCAGCGAATGGCGCTTCCACCATGCGCTGATGACCACGCGGCCGGAAATCGGGTCCGTGGTGCACACCCATGCGATGTTCGCGACCACCCTCTCCTGCCTCGGCATGGAAATCCCCGCGGTGCATTACATGGTGGCGGCGGCCGGTGGGCATAACATCCGCTGCGCGCCCTATGCGACCTTCGGCACCCAGGAGACCGCCGACAATGCGGTCAAGGCGCTGAAGGACCGCAACGCCTGCCTGCTCGCCAATCACGGCATGATCGTGGTCGGCCCCAACCTGAAGAAGACGATGTGGCTTGCCGTCGAAGTCGAGACCCTGGCCGCGCAATATTGGCGCGCGCTGCAGGTCGGCAAGCCCAATATCCTCTCCAAGGCGGAGATCGACCGCACCATCGAACGGTTCAAGACCTACGGCCAGGGCAAGGAACCGGCCCCGGCCTGCTGCTGACGCATCGGGGCATTCGAGCGATGGTGCGAGCGTGATCATCGGGGTCGATATCGGAACGCAGACGCTGAAGGTCTGCGTGCTCGACCGCGGCTTGCAGGTGCGCGGCCGCGCGGCCCGGCGCTATCCCCTCAACTATCCGCGGCCCGGCTGGGTCGAACAGGACCCGCGGCTCTGGGAGCTCGCACTGGCGCCGACCATCGCCGAGAGCCTGGCGCGCGCCAACGCGACGCCGGGCGATGTGACTGCGCTCGGCTTTTGCGGCCAGCTCGACGGTTGCGTCGCCGTCGACGATGCCGGCGAACCGCTCACCGCCTGCATCACCTGGATCGATCGTCGGGCAACGGCCGAGATTGCCGATGTACCCGCCGCCGCGGTCCGCGAGACCGGCGGACTGGTGCTCGATCCGGGCCACCTTGCGGCCAAGGCCCGCTGGCTGAAGCGGCATGCCAGACCGGCACGTCCGATCGCGCGCTTCCATCAGCCGGTATCCTACATGGTGGAACGGCTGACTGGCGAGGCGGTGATCGATCCCTCACTGGCTTCGACCAGCATGGTCTACTGCCTGGATCGGAAGGCTTACGATTCGGCGTTGCTCAACCGCTTCGAACTTTACAGCGGCGAGCTCCCGCGGATCGCCTCTTCGGAGAGTGTGGCGGGAAGACTGACCGGCCGCGGTGCCTCGATGTCGGGATTGCCGCGCGGCATTCCGGTCGCGGTCGGCACCGGCGACGATTTTGCGACACCTTTGGGCGGCGGCCTGGTGACACCGGGGCGCGTCGCGGTCTCGATCGGGACCGGCGAGGTCGTCGGCGCGCTGCATGCGACGCCGCTGCGCGATCATGGCGCCCTGGTCGAGACGCATGCCTATCCGGGCGGCACCTATTTCATCGAAAATCCGGGCTGGCTCGGCGGCGGATCGATGGTCTGGCTGGCATCCATCCTGGCGATGAGCGACTTCGAGGCGATGGACGCGCTGGCCGCCGAAGCGGCGCCCGGCTGCGACGGCCTCACCTTCATTCCGGCCTTGAGCGGCGCCATGGCGCCGCAATGGCAGCCCGATGCGCGGGGCTGTTTCTATGGCCTCACACCGGCACATGATCGCGGCCATATGATCCGCGCCGTGCTCGAAGGCTGTGCCTTTGCGATGCGTGACGTCATCGACCATCTCGCCGAGCTGGGTGTCGCGACGGACTCGCTGTTGCTGCTGGGCGGCGGTGCGCGGAGCGCGCTCTGGACCCAGATGCGGGCGGACATCGTCGGGCGGGGCGCCGAAATCCCGGCCAACGTCGATTGCGCGCCGATCGGCGCCGCGATGCTGGCTGCCGTGGCGATCCGCGCCTTCGACAGCCTGCCTGCGGCGGCACAGGCGCTCGATGGCAAGCTGCGGCGCCTGCAGCCGCGCGCGGAGACGGCGGCGGCCTATGACGCGGCCTATGCGCGGTATCGGGACCTGTTCCGGCACCTGACGCCGCTCTTTGCATCCGCCCATCATTCCTGACCGGAGCTTCGTCCATGGCCGCCCGCATTCTCGATCGACTGCTCGCCGGGACCCTCCCGGATCCGGATGGCGGCCCGCCGCTCCAGGTCGATACCAAGTCCGTGGTGATCGCGCGATCGTTGGCGGGAAGCGAGGGCGAGCTTGTGCGCGCACTCGGACTCGGCCGGACACTCGCCTTGGTCAGCGACGAGACCACCCATGCCGTGCTCGGCGACCGCGTCGAGCGCGCGCTGACCGGCCGCGACAAGCTCATCAGCATCGTCCTGCCGGCGCGGCCGCATCCCGACTATGCGACGGTCGAGCGGCTGCGCGCAGCAACGGAATCCGCAGATGCACTGATTGCCGTCGGTTCGGGCACGATCAACGACCTCTGCAAGTATGCGAGCGCGCTCGACAAGAAGCCTTACGTCGTGTTCGGCACGGCGCCTTCGATGAACGGCTATGTCTCGGTCAATGCGGCGATCACCGTCGGCGGGTTGAAGAAGTCGCTGACCGCCCATGCGCCGGTCGGCGTGTTCCTGGACATCGGCGTGCTCGCCGCGGCGCCGCCGCGGATGATCCGCTCCGGCCTCGGCGACAGCCTCTGCCGGCCGACCGCCCAGGCCGACTGGCTGCTGGCGCATCTGCTGTTCGACCAGCCCTATCGCGAAATGCCGTTCACACTCCTCGCCGAGGACGAGGGCGATCTCTTCGCGCAATCCGACGCCTTGATGGCCGGGGATCACGCGGCGATGGAGGGATTGGTGCGAACGCTGCTGCTCTCCGGCTTCGGCACGGCGATCTGCGGCAGCAGCCAGCCGGCGAGCCAGGGCGAGCACCTGATCAGCCATTACGCCGACATGATGGGCGGGCACGATGTCCCGCTCTCCTTCCATGGCGAGCAAATCGGCGTCACGACCCTCACCACCGCGCGCCTGCAGGAAGCAATGCTGTCCGCGCCCACGCCGGTTCTCTCCGCCGAGACAAGCGACGAGGCGGATGTGATCCGCACTTTCGGGCCGGAGCTTGGGCCTTCCTGCTGGAAAGAGTTCGCCCAGAAGCGCCTGGCCGGCGAAAAGCTCGACGCGGCGAACCATCGGATCGCAACGCGCTGGCCGCACGTCGTCGAGCGGATCTCGAAGATCGTCGTTCCCGCCGGCGAACTCGACGCCGTGCTGGCGCGCGCCGGCGCGCCGAGGGCGCCGCGCGAGCTCAGCTGGACCCGCAGCTTCTACGAGGCGGCCGTCCGCGGGGCACGGCTGATTCGCAACCGCTACACGTTTCTGGATCTCGCAGCCAACGCCGGGGCGCTCGATCGATTGCTTCCGGCCATCATCTGAATCAATCCAAGAAGTCGTAACAAGGAGGCACAGTGGATTTCATCTTCATGCTGACGCGGCAGGACCGCACGATCGCCGACTGCCTGGAGCTGTTCGAGCTGATCCGCCCGTTGAAGCTCGGCCATGTGGGGTTCAAGGACATCGGCGTTCCGCCCGAAACCCTCTCCAAGCTGGCCGGGGCGATCCGCGATTCCGGCGCCATGGTGTACATGGAGGTGGTCTCGACCACGCCGGAAGCCTGCCTCAACTCCGCCCGGGTTGCCGCCGAACTCAAGGTCGACCGGTTGCTGGGCGGAACCGATGTCACCGGCGTGCAGGCGGCCATTAAGGGAACCAAGACCGCGTATCTGCCTTTCCCGGGTTTCCCGCGCGGCCATCCGACCAAGCTCGCCGGCCAGCCGAAGGATGTCGAGGCGCATTGCCGCGCGTTCATGGAGCAGGGCTGCGAGGGCGCCGACCTGCTCGCTTATCGCGCGACCGAGGCGGAGCCGCTCGATCTTGTCCGCGCGGCGCGGCGCGGCCTCGGCAACGGCCATCTCGTCGTCGCGGGCAGCGTCTCGACGCGCGCGCAGATCCAGGCACTGGCGGAAGCCGGCGCCGACGCCTTCACCATCGGTTCCGCGGTGTTCGACGGATCTTATGCGCCCGACAAAGGTTCGATCCTGTCGCAACTCGCCGCGGTCCAGGCGGATTGCAAGATCGGTTCAAGATGACCGCGAAATCCGCAGCCGGCGGCCCTACTTGATCGCGCCGGCCATCAGCCCGCGGATGAAGTACTTCTGGAAGGCGATGTAGAGGATGATCATCGGCGCGCTGGCGATCACCATGCCCGCCATCACCAGCGGGATCTGGTTCTCGTAGCGGCCCTGGAACACGCTGATCCCGGCCATCAGGGTGCGCTTGGCATCGTCCTGCAGGAAGATGATGGCGATCAGCAGGTCGTTCCACACATAGAGCGCGTTGACCACCACCAGGGTCAGCAAGGCCGGCAGCGACAGCGGCAGGACGATCCGCCACAGGATCAGGAAATCCCCCGCCCCGTCCATCCGCGCCGCCTCGAACAGCTCCTTCGGCAGGGTGCGGAAGAAGGTGGTCAGCAGGTAGACCGAAAAGGGCGTGATCAGCCCGGCATAGATCAGGATCGCGCCTTCATAGGTGCTGATCAGGCCGATCCGGGAATAGAGCACGAACAGCGGCACGATCATGACCACCGGCGGAATCGCCATCAAGGCGACCGAGGCGGAGAACAGGAAATGCCGCCCCTTGAACTGCATCCGCGCGATCGCATAGGCGCCGAGGCAGGACACCGCCGAGCTCAGCACCACCGCACCGCCGGCCAAAATCGCGCTGTTCAGCATCCAGGCGAAGAACGGGCTCTCGAACAGCACGACGTCGAAATGGTCGAACACCAAAGCGTGCGGGAAACCGACCTTGTTGAAGGTGTACTCGTCGTCGCTCTTCAGCGCCGTCATGATCATGAAGATGGTCGGCACCAAAGCGATGAACACGGCGACCAGCAGCACGATCTGCTTCAGCACCGTATCGATGCCGACCAAGGCGGGCGGCGGCGGCAGGGTCGCCTTCGCGGCGGCTTGCGGTGCGGTGCTCATGCCGTTTCCTCCTCGTTGGCGCGGCGGCGCATCGCGAACAGCGGCACGATCAGCAGCAGCGAGACCAGGAACAGCAGCACCGAGACCGCGGAGGCGATGCCCGGCAGGCTCTGCCGCACGATCGCCCCGAAGATGTAGAGCTCAACCACCATGGTCGAGGTGCCGGGCCCGCCGCGCCCGCCGCCCATGATGTAGACATAGGCGAAGACCGAGGAGAGCATGGTGATCACGCTGATCACGGCATAGAACTCGATCACCACGCGCATCTGCGGCAGGATGACGTACCACACGCGCTGCCACCAATTGGCGCCGTCGAGCTTCGCCGCCTCGGTCAGCGATTCGTCGAGATTGAGCAGCCGCGCCAGGAAGAGAACGATGCCCAGCGCCGCCTCGCGCCAGATGATCAGCAGCATCACCGTCCAGAGCGCGTAGTCGGACGAGCCGATCCAGTCCAGCGCCAGGAAATCGGCGCCCAGCCAGCGCAAGGCCTCGTTCACCGGTCCGTTGAACTGGAACATCTTCTTCATGATCGCGGCGATGATCGGCACCGCCAGGATATAGGGCACGAAGATCACGATCCGGTAGACCTTCCAGCCTTTCAGCCGGTCATAGAGCAGGATCGCGACCAGCAGCGACCAGGCGATCATGATCGGGATCGCGATCAGCAGCATCAGGTTATGCCGCACCGCCTCCCAGAACAGATCCTGGCCGAAGATGAGCTCATAGTTCCGGAAGCCGATCCAGGGACCGTCGATGCCGCGGATCTGCTTGAACGAATATTCGAAGATCTGCACCAGCGGATAGCCGAAGACAAAGAGCAGCAGCGCCACCAAAGGCGCAACGTAGAGATAGGGCTTCAGGCGTGAGGTCTGGTCCATCCGGAAACTGTTGGGTCGCGTCATTAAAAGGACACGGGGCCCGGACGTGTCCCGTCCGGGCCCCGTGCATCGTCAGATCAGCCGAGATCCTTCGCCCACTTCTTGTAGTGGTCGACCATGTCCGGATTGAAGTCACGCCACTCCTTGGCGACCTTCGCCGCCAGCGCGCCGGCTTCGGCGCCGGTGATCTTGCCGGCAACCACCTGCTGGCCGGCCGGCAGCAGCGCCTGCTCGTACCACTGGCCCGGCACCACGTTGGCGACATAGGGGATGTTCTCGCCCTGGCCCCAGCGCTTCCACATCGAGACGACGGCCGCATCCTGGATGACCGAAGTGTCGAAGGTGTTGTTGGAGGGCAGCCAGCCGGTCTTCTCGTGCAGCAGTTTGAGTTGCTCCGGCGCCTGCAGGAACTCGAGGAAGGCCGCCGCCGCCTTCGGGTCCTTGGCATCCTTGGAGATGCCGATGCCCTGGGTATCGAAGATCGGCTTGCCGGCAAGCTTGCTCTTGCCGAACACCGGCATGACCATGGCGCCGATCTTGCCGTTGGTCTTCTTGCTGTCGGCCGGCATGCGCGAGCCGATCGATTCGCCCATCGCGACCTTGCCGGCCACGATGAGATCGATGCCCGGATAGAGCTCGGTCGAGGACATTTCCGGATTGAGGAAGCCGGCCTTCTTCAGCTCTTCGAGCTTCACCCAAGGCGCATGATAGGCCGGGTCCTCGAAGCTGCGCTCGCCGGTGAACAGCTCGACCGCCTGGCCGGGCGAATCCACGCATTGCGCCAGGCCATGGCCGAAGAACCACTCGCCCCAATAGCCGTCCTGGATGCCGCCGCCGACCGGGGACATGCCCGCCGACTTCAGCTTCTCGCAGGCGGCCAGGAAGGCGTCCCAAGTCTCCGGCGCCTTCTCGGGATCGAGGCCGGCCTTCTCGAACATGTCCTTGTTGTAGATCCAGATCATGGGCAGCGGATACCAGCCCATGCGGTAGGTATGGCCGTCGTAGTTGCTGAGCAGGGTCGGCTGCGACGCCTTCAGCACATCGTCCTTCACCAGCCCGTCCAGCGCCTGGACATAGCCCAGCCAGACGCTTTCCATGTGATAGATGCCGTTCCAGAGGAACTGGATGTCCGGCGCGTTGCCGGCGGCGGCCGCGGTCTGGAACTGCGAGATGACCACCGCGGTGTCCTGCAGCATCGGCTTGACGGTCGCCGCGCCGTACTTCTTCACCACCTCATCGACATAGCCCTGCAGCCCGGGCAGTTCCTGCTCGCCCCACCACCACATGGTCATCTCTTCGGCGGCGCGGGCGCGCCAGGCCGGGAATGCGCTGCCGGCGAGGGCGCCGGCGCCGAGGGCCGCCGAAGCCTGCATCAGCCTGCGGCGCGAAAGATCCGTCGTCTTGGTCATGGGTTCAGCCTTCCTGTTGGTTATTGTTCAAAACGTGGTCATCAAGCCGCCATCGACCACCAGCAGCTGGCCGGTCATGTAGCGGCAATACGAAGAGGCGAGAAAGATCACCGTCCCGGACACATCCTCCGGAAAGCCGGTGCGGCGCAGCGGGATCTTGCCGCGCTTCACATACCATTCGATGAAGTCGGGGGTTTCGGTCTCATCGACTCCGTTCACGAAGGACATCGGCGTCCGCATGAAGCCCGGCGCGACCGCGTTGACCAGGATGTTGTAGGGCCCGAGCTCGACCGCCATCGACTGGGTGTAGGCGATGATGGCGCCCTTGGCGGCGTTGTAGGAGCCGACCTCGCCCGAGGAGGCGAAACCCTGGATCGAGGCGACGCTGATGATCCGGCCTTGCTTCTTCGCCACCATATGCGGCGCCACCAGCTTCGAACCCATGAACACGGATTCGAGATTGATGGTGATCGTGCGGCGCCAGTTCTCCAGCGTGTCGTTGAGAATGGTCAGCGAAGGCGGATTGATCGCCGCGTTGTTCACCAGGACGTCGATCCTGCCCTGCTTGGCGACGAGGTCCGCCACCACCTTGCCGTAGACTTCGTAATCGGTGATGTCGAGTTGATACGGCATCGCCTTGCCGCCGGCGGCCTTGATCTCGGCGCTGGCCTTCTCCAGCGTGTCGGCATTGCGCTCGAGCAGCGCGACGACGGCACCTTCCTGCGCCATCTCGAGCGCGATCGAACGGCCGAGACCCTGTCCCGCGCCGGTCACGATGCACACCTGATCCCGCAGCAATGCCATTACGCCTCGACCTGTTCGATGATGCCGTTTTCCGGCATTCTGGAACTTGTTCTGAGATGATGGACAATACTATGCTGCCGCTGGAATCGACGGTCAAGTCGAGACGGAACAGGGAGATAGGAACCGTGGCGGCGCAGCAGAACCTTCTGACACTCACCAACCTCGGCCACGCCCTGGATCACCCGGAAGCGGTCGCCTGGGGCCCCGACAGCCGCGTCTATGCCGGCGGCGAGGCCGGGCAACTCTATCGCATGAGCCTCGCGGATTCGATCTGCGAGCAGGTCGCCAAGGTCGAGGGCGGGTTCCTGCTGGGCCTCGCCCACGACGCGGACGGGAATACCTATGCCTGCGATGACCGCAATACCTGCGTCCACCGCATCACGCCGCAAGGCACGGTCTCGGTCTACTGCAACGGCAATGCCGAACAGCGCATGCGGGTGCCGAACTATCCGGTCTTCGACGACGCCGGCAATCTCTATGTCTCGGATTCCGGCGAATGGGGCAAGCGTAACGGCTGGATCTGGAAGGTGGCACCCGGCGGGACCAAGGCGGAGATCTGGGACCAGAGCGCCAACGGCTTCAGCAACGGCATGTGCCTCTCGGCCGACGGCAAGGCGCTGTACGTCGTCGAATCCTCGCCGCCGCTGATCGCCAAGATCGAGATCAAGGCGGACGGCTCCGCCGGCAAGCGCAGCGTCGTGGTCGAGCTGCCGCGCACCGTCCCCGACGGCGTCGCCCTCGACGAAAAGGGCGATCTCTACATCTCGCTCTACAATCCCAACATCATCTATCGCTACACGGCGCAGGGCGAGCTCATCACCCTCTACGATGATTGGGAACAGCTCATGCTGGTGGCGCCCACCAACATCGCCTTCGGCGGCCCGGACATGAAGACCCTGATCATCGCCAGCCTCTGCGGCTGGTCGGTGCACACCGCACCGATGCCGGTCGCCGGATTGAGGCTGCGGTATCCGAAGATCGCCTGAAGCGGGACATACCGTGGCGGAGGTTGCTCTGCGCGGCGCCGCAAATCCGGACCAAGCTGTTGACGATGATGGCCTTTCTCTCGATCGAGAGGCCGATTGAATCGGCGTTTGGTAAACCCTGGGTAAACCTTTTCGCGGTTGAGCATCGAACGACGCGGTGTCGATTCTGTCTGCGTCCGGTCTGCGATGCAGCGCAGCAATCACGGGTACTGTCACGACGGCGCGAATTTCGAGACGGAGTTCACGATGTCAAACAGCACACTAATCATATCACAATCGGCGCCCCGCGTCCCTGCAGCGCCGCGTGAATTCAGGAATTTGCGCAGCACGGCGACGACCGTCACTTTCCATCTTCGCACGTCAAAACGTCGCCGAGGCGCCGCCATCCACCATCAGCACCTGGCCGGTGACATAACGCGCGTCATCCGAGCAGAGGAAGAAGGCGGGGCCCGCCATGTCGTCGGGATTGCCGTAGCGCCTGAGCGGGATCCGTCCGTACTTCACGTAGATGTCGCGGAACCAGTCGGAATCGTATTCATGCGATCCATCCGGCTGGATCGACATCGGCGTATCGACGAAGCCCGGCGCCAAAGCGTTGACCATGATCCCGTGCGGCGCCAGATCGCAGGCGAGCGCTCGGGTGAAATTGACGATGGCGCCTTTGGCGGTTGCATAGGGGATGGCGTCGGGCCAGCCGCGCACCCCCAGGATCGAAGCGATATTGAGAATGCGCCGCCCCTCGCCGCCCTTCTTCAAGAGCGGCACGAAGGCGAGGCTCATCCGGATGGCGCCGTCCTGGTTGACACGCGTCACTTGGTGATAGCGCTGCATGGTCAGCGTCTCGATCCCGGTGCCGTCGGAGATCGCCGCATTGTTGACCAGGATCTCGCAGCGCCCGTGTTTCTGCTCGATCTTCGCCGCCAGAACGGCGACGCTGGCATCGTCGCCGATATCGACCATGGCGCCGCAGGCGGTGCCGCCGGCGGCGTTGATCTTAGCCGCCGCACCCTTGGCGACCGCCTCCTTGATATCGGCGATCACGACATGGGCGCCCTCTTCGGCGAAGCGCCGGGCGATGCCGAAGCCGATGCCCTGGGCGCCGCCGGTCACCACCGCGACGCGGCCGTCCATTCTCTTGGCGGGGCGCTCCGTCATGCTCCCTCCTTGCGTCAGGCGACGCGATACTTCTTCACCACGTCCCAATCGACCTCGACGCCGAGACCGGGCTTGGTCGGCAGCGGGATCGTGCCGTCGGGACGCAGCACCAGTTCCTCATGCGCCAGCTCGCGGCGCAGCCGCTCGTGGCAGAGCTGCGGCGGCAGGTATTCGATGAAGGCACAATGGTTGGTGACGAAGGCCATGTGCGCCGTGCCGGAGATCGAGATGCCGGTCTTCCAGCAATGCGGCACGATGGTCCGGCCGCGCGCCTTCGCCATGTCGCAGACGATGGTCGCCTCGCCGATGCCGCCGACCCGGCCGACATCGGGCTGCGCCACCTGGACCTTGCCGATGTCCATGAGCTCCTCGAACTCGAATCGCGTCGCCAGCCATTCGCCGAAGGCGATCTTCATCGGCGCCTTGGCGACCAGCTTGGCCATCTCATGGACATTGTCGGACCAGAGCGGCGTCTCCAGGAAATAGATGTCGTACTCGCCCCAATCCTGCACCGTCTTCAGGCAGGTCTCGGCATCCTCCCAGAGGTACTGCACATCGACCATCAGCGTGATCTCGTTGCCGATGGTCTTGCGCACGGCTTTCAGCACCTCGGTGTGCCGCGCGTAGCTCTCGCGCATGCCGCCATGGGCATAGGGGCCGTTCATGGTGATCTCGGTCTTCATCGCCTTGAAGCCCAGCGCCTTCGCCTTTTCCGCCGAGGCGCAGAGGGCGTCGCGGTATTCCTCGAAGCGATGCCCGGCCGGCTGCAGCGAGGCGTAGGGCGTGATGAACTCCCGGGTGGCGCCGCCCAGCAGCGCATGCACCGGCTTGCCCACGGCCTTGCCGCAGAGGTCCCACAGCGCCATGTCGACCGCGCTCATCGCATGGATCACCATGCCGCGGCGGCCGTTCATCGCCGTGCCGAGATACATCTTCTTCCAGAGATCGCCGATCTGGAACGGATCCTGGCCGATCAGCATCTCCTTGATGCAGAGGCCCATCGTGTGGGTGCCCGGCGCCTCGATGCAGGCCTTGGCCATCCAGGGATTGGCGTCGCATTCGCCGACCCCGCTGACCCCGCCATCGGTGTGGATGACGACGATGAAGCTGTCCTGCGCCGAGGAGGTGAAGCTGGCATCGTAATCCGGCGCCAGCAGCACATGGCATTCGACATCGGTGATCTTGAGCTTGGGTGCTTCGCCTTCGAGCTTGGGCGATACGGTTTGAAACGGCATATGCATTCCTGTGTTCAGACGTTGACGGTCAAACGTTCACGAGGCCGCCGTCGATCGGCAGCACGGTTCCGGTGATGAAGGAGGCCTTGTCGGAGGCAAGAAAGGCGGCGGCGCTCGCGATCTCCGTCGGCACCGCGATGCGGCCGAGCGGATGCATCGCCGCCAGGGTCTTCAGGCCTTCGGCCTCGCCGCCGGGCATGCCGGAGGCGTAGTTGCGGGTGAGCGGCGTATCGATGACGCCCGGCGCGATCACATTGGCGCGCAGCCCCTGCTTCGCATAGTCCGAGGCGATGCAGCGCGCGAGATGCTGCAGCCCGGCCTTGGCGACGTTGTAGGCGACATCGCCCTCCCAGGCGACCAATCCGCAGACCGAGCCGATGAACACCATGGCGGGCTTGTTGCCCTTCAGCATGGCCGGGATCAGCGCCTTGGAGAGGAAGAACGCCGCGTTCAGATGCAGGTCCAGCATCTTGTCCCAGAGCGCTTCCGAGGTCTCGTGCGTCACCGCCGTCTGGGTGACGTCGATTCCGGCCGAATGCACGAAAATGTCGAGCCCGCCCAAGCCGGCGACCACATCCTCGGCCGCCTTCGCGATCTGCCGGCGGTCGGTGAGATCGGCCTTCACCACCAGATGCCCGCCATTCGCGGGCAGCGATCTCGCCAGGGCTTCCGCCTCGCGCGCATGCGCGGAGGCACCGATCGCGACCCGCGCGCCCTCCTCGGCAAAGGTCTTCACGATCGCCGCGCCGATACCGCTCGATCCCCCGGTCACATAGGCCCGCTTGCCGGAAATCAATCCCGTCATGGCACCATCCCCCTGATCAGCGCGTGGTGAAGCCGCCATCGATCGCGATCGCCTGGCCGGTCATGAAGGCGGCGAGATCGCAGGCGAGATAGACCGCGAGCTCGCCCACCTCCTCGAGCTTGCCCGGGCGCGGGATCGGATGCATGCGGCGCTTGAACGCGATGATTTCTTCCCAGTTCGGTTCCAGCTTCGCGGTCTCGATCGAGAGCGGCGTCTCGATGAAGCCGGGGCAGATCGCATTGACCCGCACGCCGCGCTCGGCGAAATCCATCGCCGCCGCCTTGACGAGGCCGATCACGCCCCACTTGCCCGAGCAATAGCCGACCCGCTCCTTCTGCCCGGTCAGGCCGAACATCGAGGAGATCACGATCACCGAACCCTGGCCCGCCTTCAGGAGATGCTCGGCCCCGAAGCGCATGGCGAGGAAGGGCGGCAGCAGGGAATGGTCGGCGATGCGCTTGAACTCCGCGACCGGGGTGTCGAAGATCGGGGTCTTGCCCGCGGCCCCCGCGCTGACCACGATCGTGTCGAGCCCGTCCATGAAATCGGCCGCAATTGCGGTCACCCGCTGCACGTCCTCTTCCATGGTCGCGTCGCCCGCGGCAAAGCCGACCTTGCCGAGTGTTTGCAGCCTGGCATGCGCTTCGTTGAGCACGCCTTCCCGGCGTCCGGATAGAAAGACCGCGGCGCCCTCGCGAATCATCGCCTCGGCGCAGGCGAAGCCGATGCCGGTCCCGCCGCCATAGATCAGCGCCCGCTTGCCCTCTAGTCTCGCCACACCGGTCCCTGTTGTCTTCCGCGGCCGATTTCCGCCGCTTTGTTCTGGGAAGCTTGGCAGTACCGCGCTAGAATGTCGACATAATAAATGTATACAATCTTACAGAGATGATCGAATCATGCCGCGCCGCCGCCTGACCGCCAGCGAGATCCTGACCCCCGAACCGATCAGCCCGATGACCGCGGCCGAAGGGCTGACGCTGGCGCCCAATCCGGGCCTTGCCGAACGCGCGGCCGAAGCGATTGTGCTCGGCGTCGCCTCGGGCGCCCTGCAGCCGGGCCAGCGGCTGCTCGAGGTCGAGCTGGCGCGGCTCCTGCAGATGAGCCGGGTGCCGCTGCGCGAGGCGCTGAAGATCCTGGAAGCGCAGGGCATCGTCGAGAGCGCGCCGCATCGCGGCACCCGCCTCGCCACGTTCGACGAGGCGCGGATCGATGAGATCTGCGAGGCGCGCCTCGCCCTGGAGAAGATCGCGATGCGCGGCGCCATGGAAGCCTATCGCCGCGAGCCGGCGCTGCTCCTGAGGCTGGATAAGATCCTCACGGCCATGGAACGCGCCGCGGCGCACATGGAGTGGATCGAGATCAGCAAGGCCGATCTCGATTTTCACCGCGAGATCTGCCGCGCTTCCGGCAATGCGATCGTGCAGAAGCTGTGGGACGCCCTCGCCCGCCATGTGCTCATCGTGTTCGGCAAGGAGATCCGCAGCGAGCGCGACGCCAAGGCGATCGTGGGGCAGCACCGACGTCTGCGGGACATCCTCGCCGCCGGCAAGGCGGAGGCGCTGGACGAGGAGCTCGACCAGCACATCCTCCGCCTGCAGCGGCGCAAGGGACGGAACGTCCGCTAGCTAGGCGAGGCTCGGTGTCTTGTACAGCACCTTGCCGCCGACCTTGATCTCGGCGTCGATCAGGTACTTCTTCACCGCCGCGAGATCGATCTCGATGCCAAGGCCCGGCGCCTCCGGCACCACGATTTCGCCCTGCGCATTGGGGGCGATGTGGGTCTTGCACATCTCCCAGGCCATCGGCTGCGGCCGCACCGGGTATTCGCAGATCTTGTGATCCTTCAACCCCGCGAAAGGCTGGATCGAGGCACAGAGCGCGAGATGGGTGGTGAAGGTGTGGTTCACATAGGTGATGCCCTTGCCGACCGCGTAATCCGCGACCTGCTTGGCCGGACCGATGCCGCCGATCCGGCCGCAATCGATCTGGATGAAGCCGACGCCGCCGTAATCGATGGTGTGCCGCGCCATGAAGGTGTTGTGCGCCGCCTCCCCGCCCGCCAACCGCACCGTCCGGGACCGCTTCGCCAGCGCGCCATAGGCCTCATAGGCACTGCCGTTGAACGGCTCCTCGAACCAGGTGGCATTGACGCCTTCCAAAGCCGGCAGCCGCGCCGCCGCCGCATCGACGTCCTCGCCGAAGATCTGCCCGGCATCGATCAGCAGGGTGCCGTCCTTGCCGATTCCCTCGCGCGCCGCCTGCAGATGGTCGGCATCGTCTTTCAATGTGCCGCGGCCGAACGGCCCCCAGCCGCATTTGACCGCGCGATAGCCGGCATCGCGCGCCGCCTTGCAGAGCGTCAGAGTCTCCTGCGCCGTGTCGCCGAACAGCTGCGAGGCATAAGGCACCTTCGGATAGGCCTTGTCGTAGCCGAGCAGCTTGTAGACCGGCACGCTCTCCTTCTTGCCGAGCAGGTCCCAGAGCGCGATCTCGATCCCCGACCAGGTGTGCGCCGCCTGGAGGAGATCCATGCAGTTCCACTGGATGGTGGCCGCCAGCCGCGCGATGTCCTTCGGCGAGGAAACATCCTCGCCCAGCACCTGCGCCGAGACCGGGCGGCAGGCGCCATGCGACATCGGCGCGATGGATGACGCGATGGAGGTCAGCGGCGAGGCCTCGCACTCGCCCCAGGCCTCGATATTCCCCGAGCGGACCCGCACCAGCAGCGCATCCTGGCTGCCGTCGCCGGCATCGGTGACGACCGGCATGGAGATGTAGAAGAAATCAATCGACTCGATTTTCATGTCTCGTCCTTGTTGCACGCGAAGTTTCAGTGAGAGGTGGCCAGTCGGCCAGTTCGTTGAGTGCCTCGATGGTGTGGTGGCAGCGCAGCCGCAAACCGCCTTCGCCCGCGCGCCAGGGCGGCCGCGTGGTCTCGCAGATGTCGCCGATCTGCCAGGGGCAGCGCCCGGCGAAGACGCAACCCTGCCCGCCGCGCTGCGGCTCGCCGGCATTCAGCCCGTCGCTCGCCGGCGGCGGCTGCAAGGGCACCGGGACGGCCTGGAGCAACGTGTGGGTATACGGATGGAAGGGCGCGGCGAAGATCCGGTCAACCGGCCCGATCTCCATGACCTCGCCGCCATAGAGCACGCAGACATGGTCGGCCAGCATCCGCACCACGGCGAGATCGTGCGAGATGAACAGCATGGCGATCGCATGCTCGGCCTTCAGCGCCTGCAGGAGCTTCAGGATGTTGGCCTGCACCGAGACGTCGAGCGCCGACAGGATCTCGTCGCAGAGCAGCAGCGCCGGCTCGGCCGCCAGCGCCCGGGCGATCGCCACCCGCTGGCGCTCGCCGCCGGAGAGCTGGTCCGGGAAGCGCGCCGCGTAGCTGCCGTCGAGCTGGACGTCGGCCAGGGCCGCCGCGACCCTCTCCGCCGCCTTCGACCGGTCGAGACGGAAGAAATAGTGCAGCGGCCGGGCGATGGTTTCGCCGACCCGCGCCCGCGGATTGAGCGAGGCGTCCGGGTTCTGGAAGATGTATTGGATCAGCCGCCTCTGCGCGGCGCTGCGGCGGTTGACCCGCGGCGCCAGCGCCTTGCCCTCGAGCGTCACCGTGCCGGCAGCCGGCGGCACCAAGCCGCTGATCGCCCGGGCGATTGTCGACTTGCCGCTCCCGGATTCGCCGACCAGGGCAAAGACTTCGCCCTGGCGGATCGCGAAGGAAACGTCGTTGACCGCGCGGAACACCTTGCCGGCACTGCCGTAGTGGATGTCGAGCTTGTCCACCGTCAGCAGCGGAAGTTCACCCTTCGCCTCGGGCAACGGCGGGATCACGATCGGCTCCGGCGGCAGCGGAACGATCTCGCGCCAGCGCCAGCAGGCGACGCTGCTCTCCGGTCCGGTCGGCTCGGCCTTCTGCGGTTCGGTAAAGCAGCGTTCCAGCGCAAAGTCGCAGCGCGGACTGAACGGGCAGCCGGGCGGCAGTTCCTGGCGCCGCAGCAGGCCGCGCAGCGGCCGCTCCCGTTCGGCAGAGTCGAAATCGATGCGCGGAATCGAGCCGATCAGCCCGCGGGTATAGGGATGCTTCGGCGCGTTGAAGATGACCTCGGTCTCCGCCACCTCGACCATCTTGCCCGCATACATCACGCCGATGCGGTCGGCGATCTGCGAGAGCAGCGCCAGGTCGTGGGTCACGTAGAGCATGGCGAGGCCGATCCGCGCCCTGAGCGCTATCAGCAGCGAGACGATCTGCTCCTGGGTCGTCACGTCGAGCCCGGTGGTCGGTTCGTCCAGCACCAGCAGGTCAGGATCGCAGCACAGCGCCATGGCGATGCAGACACGCTGCTGCTGTCCGCCGGAGAGCTGATGCGGATAGCGCCGCAGGAAAGCGGGATCGACCGGCAGGCCGACCAGCTTCAGGTATTTGCCGACCACCGCATCGGCGCCGCCCAAATCCTTCGCGCGGCCGTGCGCGACCATGGTCTCGGCGACCTGCCGGCCGATGCGGATGCCGGGATTGAGCGCGGTGGTCGGATTCTGCGGCACGAAGGCAATCTTCTCGCCGCGCAGCTTGTCGAGCTCCGGCCGTGCGAGCTTGAGCAGATTCTGGTCCTTGAACAGGACTGCGCCGCCTTCGGCGCGCAGCGACGGGTGGCGATAGCCGAGCAGCTGCAGCGAGACCGTGGACTTGCCGCAGCCGGACTCGCCGACCAGACCGAACACCTCGCCCTTCTTCAGCGCAAAACTGACATCATCGACCGCGCGCGACCAGCCGGCGCCCTGCCGATAGGCGACGCTCAGGCTGCGGACTTCGAGGACGGTGTCCGGGGTCATTGGTTGCCCAGCCGCACGGTGCGCCCGAGGATCCGCGCCAGGCCCTCGGTGAAGAGATTGAGCCCGACCACCAGCGAGGCCAGCGCCAGGCCCGGCCCCAGCACGGTGATCGGCGTGATGATGATGAGCGCCCGGTTCTCGCTGATCATCAATCCCCATTCCGGGGTGGGCGGCCGCAACCCGAAACCGAGGAAGCCGAGCGAGCCGATCAGCACCGGCGCATAACCGGCGCGCAGGGCGAACTCCACCAGCAGCACGCTGGTCGCGTTCGGCAGCAGCTCGCGGCGCATGACCGACCAGGCGCTTTCGCCGCGCAGCCGGGCCATGGTGACGTAGTCGCGGGTCGCGATGTCGATCGCCGCCGCCCGCGCCATCCGGGCAATGCGCGGCGCATAGACCAGCGCGACCACGGCCACGACCAGGATCGGATTGCCGGAAAGCTGCGGTCCGGCCGAGGCGATGGCGATGAGCGCCAGCACCAGGAACGGAATGCTGATCAGCGCTTCCAGCAGTCTTTGCAATGCGTTGTCGAACCAGCCGCCGATATAGCCGGAGAGCAGACCGAGGATAGCGCCGACCACCAGCCCCAGGGCCGTGCCGGAGAGCGAGAGCAGGATCACGATATGCGCGCCATGCACCACGCGGCTGAACACGTCGCGCCCGAGCTGATCGACGCCGAACGGATGCTTCCACGTCATGCCGGAGAGCGGAATGCCGGTGCCCATCTGCGAGAAGCCATAGGGCGCCCAGAACGGCCCGGTCACCGCCAGGATCAGATGCAGCAGCAGGATGATGAGGCCGATGCGGAAGCTCTGCGGCGTCTGGCGCCACAGGTTGCGATACCGGCGTCTCGGCTTGGCGGGGGCGCGGTCGATCGCCACCATCTCAGGCGGTCCTGAGGCGCGGGTTGAGCAGGACCGAGGCGATATCCGCCAGCAGGTTCGCCCCGACATAGACCAAGGCGGCGATCATTACCGTCGCCTCGATCACCGGCAGATCGCGGAGCTGGAGCGAATCCACGAGCAGGCTGCCGAAACCGGGATAGGAAAACACCTTCTCGACCACCACCACGCCGCCGACCAGATAGGCGAGGTTGAGCGCGGTGACGTTGAGGGTCGGGACCAGCGCATTCGGCAGGGCATGGCGGAACAGCACGCGCCGCGCCGAAAGCCCCTTCAGTTCCGCCATGCGGATATAGTCGGAATCCAGCACCTCGATCAGATTGTCGCGCAGCATGCGCACGGCATAGACCGCCATGACGATGGCGAGCGTGAGCGCGGGCAACGTCATCGCCCAGAGATAGTCGAGCGCCGTCGAGGTCGGATCGACCAGCGAGATCGCCGGGAACCACCGGAACACCACGACGAACAGAAAGAGCAGGATGGTGGCGAGCAGGAAGTCCGGCATCGAGAGCAGGACCAGGGTCACCACCGAGAGCGCGTGATCGGCCGGACGGTCGCGGCGGATCGCCTGGATCACCGCGGGGAGGACGGTCAGCGGCAGATAGAGCAGGAAGGCATAGAGCGACAGCAGCACGGTGTTGAAGACCCGCGGCGCCAGAATCTCGGTCACCGCCCGGCTCGAGACCAGGGACTGTCCGAAATTGCCGGTGACGAAATGCGAGAGCCAGTGCCAGTAGCGCAGCACCGCCGGATCGTAGAGCCCGAGCTTTTCTCGCAGCGTATTCAGTGTCTCCGGGGTCGCGTCGCGGCCGAGGATGCGGCTGGCGACATCCCCCGGCAGGATTTCCAGCACGAAGAAGATGATCAGCGAGACGAGCAGCAGCGTCAGCAGCGACAACAGGATTCGCGTTGCGACCAGCTTCAGGATCGACAAGGGCAACCTCGGTCTCGGCCTGCACCCAAAAAAAGCGCCCGGATGCCGGTTCCCGTTCCGGCATCCGGGCGGTTGGCTTCAGCTTACTTGCTGCAGCTCAGGTCTTCAAAGCTCAGGTTGAAGTTCTGCGCCCGCGGCGTGTAGCCCTCGCAGCCTTTGCGCAAGGCCAGCACCTGGTGCACGAACATCGGCAGGACCAGGCCGCCTTCCTTGGCCAGCAGCTCGCCGGTCTGCTGGAACAGCTTCCGCCGCTCCGCGTCATCGACCGTCGTGTTCGCCTTCAGCAGCAGCGCGTCGTAATCCGGCCGCTCCCAATGGGTCTCCTTCCACTTGGCGCTCTGGGTATAGGCGACGGCGAGGCCCTCTCCCGGCGGCCGCATCGACCAGGCCGAGGTCACCGCCGGCTGCTTCAGCCAGACGTCGTCCCAGAAGCTTTCGGCCGGCGTCACGATCACGTTGATGTCGATCCCCGCCGCCTTCGCCTGCTCGGCATAGACCTGGGCCATGCGCACCATGCCGGGCACGCCTTCCGCGGTGTAGAGGTCGAACTTCAGCCCGTCCTTGTAGCCGGCTTCCGCCAGCAGCGCCTTGGCCTTCTCGATGTCCTGCTTCGGCGCTTCCTTGGTGTAGGAGTTCGGATTGCCGACCGGCACCGGGTTGTCGGCGCCGGGCTCGCCGAAGCCGAGCAGCACGGTGTCGATCATCGCCTGGCGATCGACCACCAGCTTCAGCGCCTCGCGCACCTTGACGTTGTCGAACGGCTTGGTATCGACCCAGAACGAGATGGTCATCGAGTTGGAGGCCGCGGTCTCCAGCAGCTTGACCGAGGGATCGTCCTTCAGGGTCGAGATCACCGACGGGTCGACGTTCAGCATCAGGTCGACCTGGCCGGCCTTCAGCGCCGAGACCGCCGCGACCGCTTCCTGGGCCACGGTGACCCGGATGCAATCCGCCTTCGGCTTGCCGGCATCCCAGTAGTTCGGGTTCTTCTTGAAGATGCGGACCGGCGCATTCGGCGTGAACGCTTCCTGCATGAACGGCCCGGTGCCGTCCTCATGCAGGCGCAGGTCCTCGTGCTTCGCGCCGTCCGGCACGATGTTGGTGAACTTGTTGGTGATCAGCACCGGCAGCTCGACCACCGGCTTCTTGGTGGTGAAGGTGACCGTGTGCGGGTCCGGCGCCTTGATGCCGTCGGCGTCGAGGAACTCCAGCACCGCGCGGGCGCCGGAGCCCAGCTTCTCGTCCAGCATGCGCTTGAAGGTGTAGACCACGTCGGCCGAGGTGAAGTCCTTGCCGCTGTGGAATTTCACGCCTTCGCGCAGCTTGAAGGTCCAGGTCAGCCCGTCGGCCGAGACCGACCATTCGGTCGCCAGCTCCGGCAGAACCTTGAAGTTGTCGTCGACATCGACCAGGCGGTTGTAGACGGTGAAGATATGATAGGCATCGTCGCCGGATTCCATATCGGCCGGATCCATCGACTGCTTCTCGCCGCTCCACTCGTAGCCCAGCACCTTCACGCATTCGTCGCCCGCGGCCGCCATGGCCAGAGTCGCCGCGCCGGATATGGCGATGGCGAATGCCGCCGCGCCGGACATCAGTTTCAAGATTCTCATCGTGCCTCTCCCTGTTGCCTGCCCCGCGTCCGTTGGCCGGATCGCGTTCTCCACGATTCCAGAATACCGGACTGTTGTACGTATTTCCAGAATGCTAGGGTAGCCCGAATCAGGAGTCAACGAGAGAGGGGCGAGAGAGACGGATGGCGCGGATCAAGTTGCGGGGGATGACCTGGGGCCATCGGCGCGCCATCGATCCCCTGCTGGCGACCAAGAGCCTGTTCGAACAACAACATCCGGAGATCGAAATCGAATGGTCGTCGCGGCCGCTGCACGGCTTCGAGTTCACCCCGGTCCCGGACCTCGCCCGGGAATACGACCTGATCGTGCTCGATCACCCGTTCTGCGGCGAGATCGCGGCGACCCGCTGCCTCATCCCCGTCGATGAGGTGATCGCCGCGTCCGGCGGCGATCGCTATGTCGGCCCGTCGCTCGGCAGCTACACCTATGCCGGCGCCTGCTGGGCGGTGCCGATCGACGCCGCCTGCCAGGTCGCCGTCTCTCGCCCCGATCTGCTGCACGCCTTGGACGCGATGCCGCCGATCGATTGGCGCGAACTCCTGGCACTCGGCCGGAAGGCTTCCGGCAACGGCCTGAAACTGGCGATCGGCCTCAAGGGCGTGCACAGCCTCATGACCTTCTTCACGCTCTGCGCCAATCTCGGCCGGCCCTGCGCCACCGATCCCGAGCAGCCGCTGGTCGATCGCGACACCGCGCGCGCGGCGCTCGACCATATCCGCGCGCTGCTCGCCTATTGTCCCGGCGAATCCCTCGACTGGAACAGCATCGAGCTCCATGACGTGATGGTCGCGCGCGACGACCTGGTCACCTGCCCCGCGGTCTATTGCTACGCCACCTATGCCGAGAACGATCAGCGCAAACCGCTCCGCTTTCACGACCTGCCCGGACCGAACGGCCCGAAAGGCTCGACCATCGGCGGCACCGGCCTTGGTCTTTCCGCGCTGCGCGGCGCCGGCGAAGCCGCCCTCGCCTATGCCCGGTTCGCCGCCTCGCCGGAGGTGCAGCGCCTGTTTGCCGCGCATCACGGCCAGCCGGCGCGCCGCGAAACCTGGACCGACCCCGCGATCGACGCCCGCTTCGGTCGTTGTTACTCGGCCACGCTCAAGACCATGGAAGCGTGCTGGACCCGCCCGCGCTTCCCGGGCTATCTCGGCTTCCAGGCGAAGGCCGGCGACCTCATCGAGCAGCATCTCCGTGGCGCGGTGGATGAGGCGGCGCTGCTGGACCGGCTGCAGATCGCGTTCGAGGCGTCGGGCAAGCGCTAATGCGCGCCCAGGCGCTTCGACAATTCCGCCGCCGCGGCGCAGGCCTTCTTGGTCAGGGCCTCGCGGTTGGCCTTGGTCAGGCGATGCTCCGGCGCCACGATGCTGATCGCGGCGACGCAGCGGCCGCTGCCGTCGATCACCGGTGCGGCAACGCAGCCGGCATGCTCGTTGGTTTCGTTCAGCTCGGAGAAGAAGCCCTGCTTGCGCGCCTTGCGCACCTGCTGGATGAACTTGTCGATCTCGACCGTGGCCCGGCCGGTCGGCGATTGCCGCACCGACTTGCTGAGCAGGCTGGTGAGCTCGTTGTCGTCGAGGTCGGAGACCAGCAGCCGGCCGGAGGCGGCCCAGTTGACCGGCACGCGCGAGCCGACCCGGCTGATGATGCGGACCGGATGCGAGCCCTCCTCCTTGAGGAGCACCAGCATCATGTCGTTCTCGAGCACCGAGAGCTGCACGGTCTCGCCGCAATCGTTCCTGAGCTCCTCGACGATCTGGCTGCCGTCGCGCAGCAGATCGACCTGGGCGCGATAGGCCATGCCGAGCTCGAACAGCTTGCGGCCGAGATAGATGCCGCCGCCGCGCCGCCCGGGCTCGAGATAGCCGGAATCGGACAGTGTGCGGACCAATTCATAGGCAGTGGATTTCGGGATCTGCAGGGCGCTGACGATCTCGCCGATCGTCGTCGGGGCGTCGAGCTGCAGCAGGAACTCGAAGATCTCCAGGGCGCGGCGCACGCTGCGCGATCCGCCGGCATCTTCCGCAGCGACGGCCGGGGCAGCCGTGGCGGCGCGCTTCGCGCGCGTCTTTACGTCTTGTCTCATTCCGTCAATTCCAGCATTCTGGATTAGTATCCAATATTCCGGACGGCCCGGCAATGGCCGCCAAAGCGTGGTGGGGCAATGAAAATAACCGATGTCGAGGTGATCGAGCTGCGCTACCCCGGGTGGACCGGGGAGACGTTCGACGGGTCATACGACAATTGCTTGGTGCTCGTCCACACCGACCAAGGCATCACCGGCATCGCCGAGGTGGACAGCGTTCCTTCGGTCATCCGCGCCATCATCGACGCACCCCGCTCTCATTCCCATGCCTATGGCTTGAAGGATGCGGTGGTCGGTCAGGATCCTCTCAATATCTCCGCGCTGTGGGACCGGATGTACGACCTGACCTCCTATTACGGCCGGCGCGGCGTGGTCATCCATGCGATCAGCGCCATCGACATCGCGCTCTGGGACCTCAAGGGCAAGGTCGAGGGCAAGCCGGTCTCCGAACTGCTCGGCATCAAGAAACGCGACCGTCTGCTGGCCTATGGCACGGTCTATCCCTTGGGCGAGACGCCCGAGGAGGTCCGCTTCAACATCGACCGCGGGCTGAAGCGCGGCTTGAAGGCGATCAAGATCGTGGCCGACCCGCATTGGCGTCATGACCTGAACAAGACCGAACGCCTGATCCGCACCGCGCGCGAGCATGTCGGTCCGGACATCAAACTGATGTGCGACGCCGCCACGGCCTGGACCGAGGCCGAGCAGGGCCTGCCGCTGGTGCCGATCTTCCGCGACAACGGCTTCCTCTGGCTGGAGGCGCCGCTGCCGATCGACGATCTCGCCGGCCATGCGCGCTTCGCCGGCCAGGGTGTCCCGATCGGCGGCGGCGATCTCGGCCTCACCACCCATTACGAATACGAGGCCGCCTTCGATGTCGGCAGGATCGACATCGCCCAGCCGGACGTGACCATGGCCGGCGGCTTGACCGAGCTGATGCGGATCGCGGCCTCGGCCAAGACGCGCGGCAA
The DNA here is from genome assembly GCA_030715195.1 of Dongia sedimenti. Taxonomy (GTDB): domain Bacteria; phylum Pseudomonadota; class Alphaproteobacteria; order Dongiales; family Dongiaceae; genus Dongia; species Dongia sedimenti. The sequence continues at coordinate 227,061 of JAUYVI010000006.1, read as the reverse complement.
GCGCGTGGTCACCCATGGCTATAAGTCCAACATCACGATTGCGGCGAACCTCGCCTTCCTGTCGCAGCACTGGGACGACGAGCCGGCGGAATATTCGACCAGCGAGTCGCCGTTGCGCTGGGAACTGACCAACGAGCGCTTCGACCTCGGGCCGGACGGACGCATCGCGGTGCCGACGACGCCGGGCCTCGGCGTCAGCCTGAACCAGCAAACGATCGACAAGTATCGTGTCGGGTGACCTGACTTACCCAGACGGCCACCCGGCGATTTGAAGTGCGCAACGTCCGGCAAACCTCTGACGATGAACCCATTTCTCACACTCGGATGGGTGAAGCGATTCCTCGTTCCGTATGGGTCCGGTCGGGGTTGACGTATACGAACCTCGGCGCCGGCAACATCTCCCACGCGGACGAGGAGAGCGGCAGATTACCTTTACGCCCTCCCCCATTTTTTGAAGGGCGAAAGGCTCGACAAGCCTTTGACGACAAAGCCATTCATCGTATCGAAACGGCTGAAACGGTTTTCTCGTTCTGTAAAGGCTGGGTAAAGGTAATCGCCAAGCCTTTGACGATGAACCCATTCATCACAGCCGATGGGCAAACGGCTTTCTCGTTCTGTAAACGCCCGGTCAACGTTGAACGGTGAATTTCATCGCCGGACTTGACCGGCCATCTCTCGCGGATCGGCCAATGAAGTTGGCTCCGAGAGGCGAATGCGTCCACCGCATCCATGGAAATCTTATACCATCAAAAGGGGCAGAAAATCAAGATTTCCCGTCATCGGGAGAGCGACACCAGGGCGGGTTATTAAACAAAGTCCCGTATCACGTTCGGACTGTATGCAGCGCAGTGCCTGGTCGAGACACGCCCAGGCCAAAGCAACCATAAAGACGATTCCGAGCGCGAGCAGGATGAGCGGGGACCTCATCCGTAAAGGATAGGGCTGGCCAGCTCCACCGGTCAAATATTTCAACCGAGGCTAGAATTCAGGCGACGACATTGCCGGTCGGTGCGGAGGCGTTTGACCGGGACTTCGTTGAGCGCGATATCGAGCGCCGGTTAATCGGGCAATGCCATGAACCCGTCCTTCACCGCGCTCCGGCGACACGAGTTCCCGCCGCCGAGGTGATCCGTCTTCCCGCCTTGCGGCACATATCAGTAGCTGAAGATGACGCCGGTCCCGACGATGCCCTGCCCGGCGCTGCCTTCGCGCGCGACGATCGGGCTATCCGCGGCATCCCCAACCAGCCGCGTATAGCCGGCGAAACCGCTGATGCCCCAGTGGTCGGTGAACTGGTACGCAACGTTGAGCATGACACCGACATCTTTGATGCCGCCATTCGCCTTGTAACGCGAGAGACCGCTGCGTCCGGCGTCTCGGGCATCGACGCCGAAATAGGTATCCGTGTAGTTTGCACTGGCATAGGTGGCCGAGACTTCGACACCCAGGCTGAGCCGCTCCATCGGCGAAAATCGATAGGACGGGCCGAACGAAACGGTCGTTCCATTGTTGACATCGCCGAGGTCGGTCAGGGCTTCGACTTTAAAGGCCAGTTGGTCGCTCTCTGTCAGCAGCCGATCGGTATATACCGTGAAGAAGGCGCCGCCGTTGACTGTGCCGTCGATGTTGCGCATGGCATCGACACGGTTGTTCTCGACATTGCCGCGCCCCGGCACGTATCCGACCGATGGACCGAACTCGAAGCCGCGGAAGGGCGACACGTTCAGTCTCGCTTGGGTGCCCATGACCTCGAGATAATAGCTTTGGTAGCTGAGCTTGCCCGCGATGAGAGGTCCGACCGTGTAATCCTCCGAACCCTCGTAGTCCGGCAGCGCAGCGGCACCCAGCAGGAGATATCCGCCAAATGCGCCCGCCTCCGGATTGTCCTGGGGAACAGCCTCGGCACCGGCCTTGGGTACGGCCTCCTGCGCCGCCGCCGGATCGCTCACGGCGCACAAGACGGCGAAGCCGGCCGATATGCATAGAATCTGGGCCAAGATTACTGTCGTCGCCCGGCGCTCGGTCATAGATCCTCCAAGGTGATGTTTGCAGTGGCGATGTGCTGCGTCGCGGTGCAGCCGGTGATGCGCAGTCAGGCCGCGGCCTTGCTTCGGGTCGCGGCCGATACGATGCCGAGTGCTCGAATCAGCGCTTCGGATGGGTGAGCTTCCGAATCGGTGGAGCGCCAGGCGATGACGCCGTCGGGCCGGATCAGGGCGGCGCCCGTGCGCCCCAGGCCGAAGGCGACAAGGACAGCGACCGCATCGCCCGGGAGCGGTTCGACGCCGAGCTGGACACACGCGACGGCGATGCCGAGCGCTTCCCCCGCGGCGCTCGCTGCGGCCCGCCACCGGTCGTCCGCGGCGAGCAGCGTCCAGCGCGACCGGAGCAGATCGAGGGTCGAGACCGGCTTTCCGGCGATGGTCACCCAGAGATGCGGTGCGCGTGTGCCGGGCTGGCCGGCCCAGGCCTCCGGCCTGAGCGCAGGCGGGAGCGTTGCATCGGCGCCGATCACCGCATTCGACCGATAGAGCTGACCGAACTCCATGGCGTCGTCGTCGATAATCGGAGTCTCTGCCGCGGTTGGTCCGGCCTGCGCCTTGTAATCGGGGCGGGCGAAGATCTGGTCGTGCCGCAGCCAGGCAGTCGGGCGCCGTTCGGCGTCGTAGCTGTCGAGCAGCCGCGATGCTGACTGGCCGGAGAGCACCGCTGCCAGCTTCCAGGCGAGATTATGGGTATCCTGGATGCCGGTATTCGCGCCATAGCCGCCACGAGAGGGCGGCAGGGTGTGTGCGGCGTCGCCGGCGAGAAAGATCCTGCCGGATGCGAAACGGTCGGCGATGAGCGCACTCAGCTCCCACCGCCCGGCGGTGATGATCTCGATGTCGAGATCCGATCGGCCGATCGCCTGGGCGATCAGGGTTCGGAGCATCGCTTCGTCACGCACCACATCGTCGGAAAACATCAGCACCCAGCGTCCGTCGGCATAGGTGGTGAGAAACGCCTTCAGGTCGGGCTGGTCGATCTCGAATTGCATGACGCCTTTTTCGAGATAGGCGTCCAGCGGAGCCCGGAACAGCACGCTCCGCATGGTCCGCAAGTGGCCGCGTCCCTTCCGGGCGATCCTCAAGGACTCGCGGATCGGACTGCGGTGTCCATCGGCCGCAATCATGTAGGCGGCGTGCAGCGTATATTCGCGACCGTCCTGCGCACGCAGACAGGCGGTTACACCCGTTTCGTCCTGGATGAAGCTGACGAGCTCGGTGCCACGACGGATGTCGGCGCCGCACGCCATCGCCCTTTCCTGCAGGATCGGTTCAAGCCGATCCTGTGCGAGGGCGCCACCGGTGCAAGGCGAGCATTCCGGTTTCGGACTCTCGGCCTCCGCCGGATTCCAGGATGGTGCTTCCTCGAACCACTCTCCGGCGAGGCTCTCGACCCGTGCCCGCCGCAGGCGGAAGCCGGCCGGCACCTGCGGGATCCGCGTGCCGAGCCCGACGGCACGGAACAGCTCCATCGTCCTCGGCGTGAAACCGATCGCACGGGGATGCGGCGAGCTTTCCATGCGGCGCTCGACCAGCACGGTCGGCACACCCTGCCACGCCAGGAACATCGCCGCGGACAGGCCGGCCAAGCCGCCTCCGACGACGAGAACCGAGGTTGCGTTATCCCCGCGAGAGAGCACGTGGTCGTCATCAATACATTGTCTCATACGATACAGTGTATCGACACTTCGATTGTATTGTCAATCACCCTGCTCTGTGCAGGATGGATGGATGACCAAGCCGCCAAAATCCCGCGCCGACGACCTCCAGCCTCCGGATCTCCGGACCGAGCACCTCCAGCCGGAGATAAGGACTGTCTGGGAACGCGCGGAGCCGGCACCTCGTCCAGCACCCGTGCCGCTCAGCCGGGACGGCATCGTCCGCGCCGCAATCGCAATCGCCGATGCCGAAGACCTCGCGGCCGTGTCGCTGCGCAAGGTTGCCGCCGCGCTCGATGCCGGACCGATGCGCCTCTATGGATTCATGTCGACCAAGGATGAACTGCTCGATCTGATGGCGGATGCGGTTTACGCCGAGATGGTTCCGGACGAAGCGGCGACTCGGGATTGGCGCGACGCGCTGCGGGTATTCGCGCGGGAGACGCGCCGAATCGCGCACCAACACCCCTGGTTCGTCGATCTGCTGGGGGGACGCCCGCGCCTGGGTCCGAATACGCTTGCCCATATGGAGCGACTGCTCGCCGCGCTGCATGCGGCTCCAGGCTTCGAAAGCATCGACGCCGCGGTGCAGGCCGCCAAGACGATCAATGCCTATGTCATCGGAGTCGTCCGGAGCGAGGTCAGCGAGATTATCGCCGAGCGCGAAAGCGGCATGGACAAGGCGGCATGGCAATCAGCCAACTGGCACTACATGCAGCGCGTGATCGCCACCGGCCGTTTTCCCACCCTCGCCAAGGTGGTTCGCGACGCCTCGCATCCGCCCGCCGACGCCGTGTTCGATCACGGATTGGATTGTGTGCTCGACGGTATTGCGCTCCGGTTGCTGGAGACGAAGAAGAAGAAGAAGAAAAGCCGGGTGCGCTGAGACGGATTGCTATCGCAACTCCGGGGTCTAGCGGCTCGTGGTTCGCAACTTCGCGACCAGGTCCTCATTCAGCTCAATCCCGAGCCCCGGTTGATCGGGCAAGGCCATGAACCCGTCCTTCACTTCCGGCTCGGGCGAGACCAGCTCGCGGCGCAGCAGGGAGTCGAAGACCTTCGGCGAGACGTATTCGAAGACCGGCGACGGCGCGCAGGCGGCGTGGAAATGTCGCCCCGCCGCCGAGGTGATCCCGGTCTTCCAGCCATGCGGCACGACCTCGGCGCCCATCAGCTCGCAGAGATCGGCGATGCGGCGGATCTCGGTCAGGCCGCCGCCCCGGCCGATGTTCGGCTGCACCACGCCGACCTTGCCGCGGGTGAGCCACTCGCGGATCTCGAAGCGCGTCGCCGCCGCCTCGGCACCGCCGATCCGAATTCCGCTCCGCGCCGCCAGCTCCGCATGCCCGTCGAGATCGTCATGCTGCAACGTGGCTTCGGCGAACAGGATGTCGCAATCCTTGATGCGATCCAGCACCCAGAAGGCGTCATGCCAATTGTGCCAGCGATAGCCGAAGTCGACGGCCATCTGGATGCCGTCGCCCAGCATCTTCCGCCCGCGCCGGATCAGCTCGACCAGCTCGCGGTCGGTCACCAGGTCGTCGAACAGCACTTCCATCTTGACGGCGCGGAAGCCGAGATCGACCGCGCAATCGAATTGCCGGCCGATCTCCTTCATCAGGACCTCGATGCCGCGGCCATGCGGCATGCCGGGGAAGATGGTGCAATAGGGCCGGATGCGGTCGCGCCGGGCGCCGCCCATCAGCTTGTAGGCGGGCACGCCGTGCTGCTTGCCGGCCAGATCGTAGAGCGCGATGTCGATCGCCGAGATCGCGTGGATGCCGAGGCCGCGCCGCCCCGGCCAGAAGGTGCCGTCATAGAGCTTCTGCCAGAGGCCGGCCGCCTCGATCGGATCGGCGCCGATCAGGATCTCATTCACGTTGCGGCTCCAGAGATGCGCGGTCGGCATCTCCAGGAAGGCCTTCACCACATGGGGCGGCGCGTCGCATTCGCCGATGCCGGTCTGGCCGTCATCGCCGGTCAGCCTGACGATGACCGTGTCCGTGGTGCCGTCGAGGTCATCGGCGACCGCGTCCGGCGCCGCCAATGGAATGACTTCGATGGATGCGATCTTCCCCATGACTGCCCCCTGCTAGTACGTCGCGCGCCCGCCCGAGAGATCGAAGGTGAAGCCGGTGGTGAAGCTGCAGGCCGGCGAGACGATCCAGGCGATCAGCTTCGCTGCCTCGTCCAACTCGCCGCAGCGCTTCATCGGGATTTTCGCGGTCATGTAATCGACCGTCGCCTGCGGCAGCGCATCGACCATCGCGGTGCGGATGACGGCCGGCGCCAGCGCGTTGATGGTGATCCCCTGCTCCACGTAGTCCTTGGCGAGGCTCTTCACCATGCCGATCAGGCCGGCCTTGGTGGCGGAATAGGCGGTCATCCCGGCATTGCCCTCCTTGCCGGCGATCGAGGCGACATGCAGCAGCCGCCCGTATTTGCGCTCGATCATATGCGGCAGCACGGCCTGGGACACCAGCAGCGCGCCGCGCAGGTTCACCTGATAGACCCGGTCGAAATCCGCCAGCTCGACCTGATGGCCGGGCACGTTGGTTTTGCCGGTGATGCCGGCGCAGTTCACCAGCGCGTCGATCCGATCGGTTTTCTTGAGGGCGGCGGCGATCGACTTTCCATCGACGACGTCCACCGCGGCGGCGCTGGCCCGGCCTCCGGCAGCGGCGATGGTCTTGGCGGTATCCTCCGCCGTGGCCCCGTCGCTGTCCAGACAGGCGACGGCGACACCCTGTCGCGCCATTTCCAGCGCCGCGGCGCGACCGATGCCGCGTCCCGCCCCGATCACCGCGACCGTGTAGGCGGGGTCGTCGAAATAATTCAGCAAGCCAGCCTCCCCAAACCTTGAGGAGACTCGTCTTATCCGCAATCCGGCGCGTCGTCCAGTATTTCGGTTTCTATTCCGGTATTTCGGAAAGCCCTCAGGTCACATCCGCCGCCGACAGCGTGTAGGAGCCGCGGCGATCGCGCCGGTAGGCGCGGTCGGCGGCGGCGCGGATGCGGTCGCGGTTGAGGTCGAAGGCGTTCAGCAGGCCGGGCTCGTCGCCGGCCGCCTGGGGATCGATGCGGCGCAACGCAGCCGCCTCGACGAAGAACGGGACCTCGAAGGAGGCGTCGTGCGCCCAGAACCGGACGCAGTGCTTCTTGGAATCGTAGCTTCGGGACGGGTTCGGGAAATTCAGGGCCATTGCCGTCATCCTTGCTGGTTCATGGTCGCCGGAACCAGCCTCAGGAGCTGCCCTTGCGACCGGATCGCGAAGCCGATTGGCCGAAGTTGCTCGCCGCGACCGAGCCGCCGTTGCGCCAGGCCGTCGTCCCTTTGCAACGCAGGCAGACCCGCTCGCCGGCCCAGGCGCTGTCGAACAGCGACTTGCAGCAGAGGCATACGCGCGGCAGCCGGACCATCGTATCACTGCTCGGCTTGGTTTGATATCCAGGCGTTGAAAGCGGACGCGGAGCGCTCTCCGTCATCGGCTCAAGTCCTCAAAGCGGACACGAGATCCGTCGAGAGCGGCGAAACCTGATGCCGGCTGAGCTTCAATGCGCCGCCATCCATCAGGATCCTCAACGTGGCGCGCGCCCGTGAAACCCGGCTTTTCATCGTGCCTTTGGCAACGCCGCAAACCTCGGCCGCGGCTTCGTAGTCGAGGCCCGAGACGCCAACCAGCAGCAGGGCTTCTCTCTGATCCGGCCCCAGCTGGGCGAAAGCGCGACGGAGATCGCAGAACTCCAGGGTCTTGTCCTGGCTCGGTTCGGTCTTCGGCGCGTAACCGACGCAATCGTCAAGCGCCACCTGGCGCGATGCCGGCGAGCGCCACTGGTTGTAGAAGACGTTGCGCAGAATGGTGAAGCTCCACGCCTTGAAATTGGTGCCCGGGATGAACTGATGCGACGCGTCGAGCGCGCGCAGAATGGCGCTCTGCACCAGATCGTCAGCTTGATGGCGGTTCGCGGCCAGTCCGTTGGCGAAGGCCCGGAGGTCGCGCAAGTACATCACGGCTCCGGCGCAGACCGCCGCGTGGCGCTCCGCAACATCGCGCTCGGTCAGCGCTTGGACCGTAAGATCATTGTAGACGAAAGCGGTTTCCGTGGGCGCGGCCGCATGAGTAAGCATCACTCAATGCATCCTGAGATAGGCCGCGGCGATCACGAGAAGAAGAATCGCGATCGGCACGACGATGGGCGGCGAGAAGTATTTGATCATGGTGGCGTCATCCTTTTCCGGTTTGAGTTCCCGACGCGATCTACCGCCAGGGATCGGGCGGCTATCGGCCGGTCCGCGGTCGCACGACCGCCGCCAGCTCAGGTCGAATGCTTCGTCGCGCCTTCGGCGATGGCGCGAGCGGCCTGCGAAGGCCCGGGGTGGTGAGTGAATTCTATATATTGGGTATTATTTAGAAATTACAATAGAACTCAGTAATTTATATTATTTACCAAGTATTCCGGAATGGACGCCCGGTGCGGTGGAATTACCGCTTGCCGGCCTTATCGGTCGAAGCTCGGTTCTCGGAGTCCGATTCCGTCCGCGCGGGCGACTCGCTCTCTCTTCGATCGCGCTCGGCCTCCGCCAAGCTGCGGGGGGTCGTCTGCAGATACGGACTGACATAGCCACGCCTTGTCGGGTCGCCTTGCGTCATCGTTGCGCTCCGGTCGGTCCGTCGCCCATGCCGATCAGCTGGCGCATCGCCGCCACCCGGGCGCCCCGGAGCCCCCGCGTAAGTTCGGTATCGATTTCGATCCTGGTCAGCGGCTCGTCACGACGCTCGGAAAGCCGGCAGAGACGGTCGGCGAGATCTTCGAATGTCGCCATCCTGGGCAGCTCGAAGAAGGCGGCACTGGTCCGGAAAACGGCGCGGATATGGTTGGGCGGGGGGGGGGCGGCATTGGGGATACGGCATCGGGTCAACCTCCTGGGGTCATTCCCTCCGCCGAAAATCTGGTTGATCAAGTCGGGTCGTCCGACCGCGGAGCACTTGAACCCTGCCTATCCGTAGCGGACCAGGCAACCGCCCGCAGTTCAATATTGCACAGTATACAACTAATATTCGACGGCTAATCGTGCACGATCACGTTGAGCAGCGCCGAATTGACCTTCAGGGTGCCGTTGTACTCGATGAAGCCGAGCTTGCGGAACTTGTTCATGAAATAGTTGATCCGCGACCGCGTGGTGCCGACCCGTGCCGCCAGGAGGTCCTGGCTGATCTTGGGGATCACCGGCTCCATCTTGCCCTCCTTGCCGAAATGGGCCAGCAGCAGCAGGACCCGGGCCAGGCGCTTTTCGCTGGAGTTGAACAGCTGATCCACCAGATCGGCTTCGATCTGCACGTTACGCGACAGCAGGAATCCCATGAACAGCTGGGAGAAGTCCGGCTGGTCGCGGAGCAGGCGTATCATGGTCTCCTTCTCGATCCGGAGCACGACCGCATCCGACAGGGCCGCCGCGGTCGCCATGTGCACGGGCTGCCCGGCCAGGCATCCCTCGCCGAAGAACTCCCCCGGCTCGAGGATGGCGATGACGCCTTCCTTGCCCTGTTTCGAGGCGACGGTGATGTTCACCTTGCCCTTGTCGATGTAGTAGACCGCGTCGGCCTCGTCACCCTGGCGGAAGATCGCCTTGCCGCGCTTGAATTTTTCGCTCTTCCGTCCGATTCCAATCGAAGCCAGGAAGGCTCCTGGGTCGAAGGTCTTGACTTTCTTTGCCAAGGCGCGCGTTCCAGATTTCCGAGGGGTTCTCAATGATACTTCCTCTTGGGATTTTCCTCAGGCGGTCCATCCGGGTCAAGCGCAACGGAAGGATGCAGCGGGGCGGTACTCCCGCGGTTAATAAACCCATAGCGCGGGTGGCGCGGATGCACCGTTCAATATTGAACACCGGCGGCTCCCGGCGGGCCGGACGCGTTGGGGCCACGATCAAAGCCTTGCAATCGGGCAGGATGAGGGCCATATACCCGGTGTCGATGGACGGCCAGAAGACTTGGCCTTGCGCAGAAGCAATTCGCGCCAAGCTGATACTCCTCTCTCCTGAAAATGCGATTTCGACGGTTCGCCACGCGGCGGGCCAGCATCCTCTATTTTAAGAAAGGGTTTCCTCATGACGACGGGAACCGTTAAGTGGTTTAATCTCCAAAAGGGTTTTGGTTTCATTGCGCCGGATGACGGCGGCAAGGATGCCTTCGTCCATATCAGCGCGATGGAGCGCGCCGGGATCAGCGATCTCCGCGAGGGACAGAAGCTGCGCTTCGAACTGGTCTCGGACCAGAAGAGCGGCAAGATGGCCGCGGAAAGCCTGGCCCTCGTCGACTGAATGTGACAACCGCACCAAGCCTTTCGAATCGACCACGGATGTACTGGCGGCTCGGGCAGGATGGTGCGGCGACACGATCTCAGTATGGCGCATGACGCCGAATTGGCCCCGCGCCTCGCAAGAGTCGCGGGGCCTTTCGTTTCGGCGGATCGCAAACCAGCGGATCGATCCCGGCAACAGGAGGCAGCCCATGCCCGAGCGCACCATCGAGACCATCGCCCCGCCGGCGGATGAGCGCGTTCTGCCGATGCGCTCCAGCCGGACTTGAGTGCCCTCTCCCATCTGAGCACGCTGCTCCCGGGCGCCCGTCGCCGCCGGGCATCACCGCCGCCATGGGATACGTCGGTCCCCGTGCGCGAAGAGCTGTTCGGTGTCGAGCGGCTCGAGCAGCACGCGGAGAGCCTGGCCGCGGCTCAGCCGGTCACGGCAAACCCGCCGAAAGTTCTCTCGCTCAGCGCCCGGCTCAATGACAATGCGGCGGTGCTGCTGGCGGTCTATCGCCGCAGCGCGGCCGAGCTCGAGGCCGGCCTCGACGTCGTGCCGGCCGCCGAGTGGCTGCTCGACAACTATCACCTGGTCGAAGAACATATCCGCGAAATCCGCGACGACCTGCCGCCGGGATACTATCGCCAGCTGCCCAAGCTGGCCGAGGGACCGTTTGCCGGCTATCCGCGCGTCTTCGGCCTCGCCTGGGCCTTTGTCGCCCACACCGACAGCCATTTCGATCCGCTGATCCTGCAGCGCTTCATCGCCGCCTATCAGCGGGTCCAGCCGTTGACGATCGGCGAGCTCTGGGCGGTCGCCATCACTCTGCGCATCGTCCTCATCGAGAATCTCCGGCGCCTCGCCGAGCAAATCGCAACCGGCGGCGACACGCGCGCCGAAGCCGACGCGCTCGCCGACCGGCTGCTGGCCTCCGGCAATGCGCGATCCGCGCTCGACTCCGATCTCGCGACGCGCTCTTCCCAGCCGCTTTCCGAGCGATTCGCGGTCCAGCTGGCGAAACGCCTGCGGGACCAGGACCCGCGGACCACACCCGCGCTCGGCTGGCTCGAGGAGCGCCTCCAGCTCCAGGGCACCAGCGTCGATGACGTCGTGCAGCGCGTCTTGCAGAGACAGGGCGCATCCAATCTGACCGTGCGCAACATCATCACCAGCATGCGGCTGATCACCGATATCGACTGGGCGACCCTGTTCGAGAATGTCAGCCTGGTGGATGCGCGGCTGCGCGCCGGCAGCGATTTCGCCGCGATGGATTTCGCGACGCGGAACCTCTACCGGAGCGCCATCGAGCAGCTGGCGCGCGGTTCGACCAAGTCGGAAATCGAGATCGCCGATCAGGCGCTGCAGGCGTCGCGCCTGGCCGCAACCGAGAGCGCGGAGCGGGTAGGCGATCCCGGCTATCACCTCATTGCCGAAGGCCGGCGCGCGCTCGAGCGCAGCATCGGCTTCCACGCGCCGCTTCGGTTGCGGATCAACCGCTTCAACATCCGGCTCGGCCTCGGCGGCTATGTCGGCGCGATCCTGCTGACGACCGCGGCCCTGCTCGGCCTCGCCTGCTGGGCGCTGGCGGCGTCCGGTCTCGGCCTGGGATGGATCCTGGCATTCGTTCTGGCCGCCGGCATTCCGGCGCTGGGACCGGCCACCGCGCTGGTCAATCGCGCGGTCACGTCCTGCTTCGGGGCGATGACCCTGCCCGGCCTCGAGCTGGTCTCCGGCGTTCCGTCATCATCGCGCACCTTGATCGCCGTTCCCACGCTGCTGACCGACGAAGCCTCCCTGCTCGAGCAGATCGAAGGGCTGGAGGTGCATCATCTTTCCGGCGCCGGCGGCGACCTCACCTTCGCCCTGCTGTCGGACGGGCTCGACGCCGATCAAGAGGTCGTGGCCGGCGACGCCGCCCTGCTCCATGCGGCTGCCCAGGCGATCGCCGCGCTCAATCATCGCTATCTGCCGGGGCCAGGCGGCGGGAACCGCTTCCTTCTGCTGCACCGGCGGCGGGTGTTCAATCCGGGTGAGAACAAATGGATGGGCTGGGAGCGCAAGCGCGGCAAGCTGCACGAGCTGAACCGGCTGCTGCGCGGCGCCACCGATACGACGTTCATGCCGATCGACGGCCAGCCGCCCCAGGTGCCGCCCGAGGTCCGCTACGTCATCACCCTGGACGGCGACACCAAGCTGCCGCGCGACGCCGCGTTGCGGCTGATCGGCAAGATGGCGCATCCGCTCAACCGCCCGACTTTCGACGCGCAGGAGCAGCGCGTGGTCAACGGCTACGCCATCCTGCAGCCGCGCGTGACGCCGTCGCTGCCGGTCGGCAAGGAAGGCTCGCTCTACCAGCGCGTCTTCTCCGGTCCGGGCGGCATCGATCCCTATGCCGGCGCGGTGTCCGACGTCTACCAGGACCTGTTCGGGGAAGGCTCCTACACCGGCAAGGGCATCTATCACGTCGATTCGTTCGAGGCCGCGCTCGCCGGGCGCATCCCGGAGAACACCCTGCTCAGCCATGACCTGTTCGAAGGCATCTTCGCGCGCGCCGCGCTGGCGAGCGACGTCGAGGTGATCGAGGAGTTCCCGGCGCGCTATGACGTCGTCGCCCGGCGCCAGCATCGATGGATGCGCGGCGACTGGCAGCTGCTGCCCTGGATCCTCGGCCGCCGGCATGGCGGGCGGACGGTGCCCTGGGTCGGCCGCTGGAAGATGCTGGACAATCTGCTGCGCTCGCTCGCGGCGCCGCTCCTGCTGGTCGCCTTCGGCCTCTGCCTGTTGTTTCCGCCGCACACGGCGGCGACCGGCGCGCTGCTCCTGCTGGCCGTCATCGCAATCCCGGCCATGATCCCGCTGCTCTTTTCGCTGCTGCCGCGGCGCAGCGACGTCCGGTTTCGCAACCATATCCAAAGCGTCGCCTCGGACCTGCGGCTCGCGGCACGGCAGACGGTGCTCTCGACCGTCTTCCTGGCGGATCAGGCCTGGCGGGCCGGCGACGCGGTGCTGCGCACGCTGATCCGCCTCCATTCGAGCCGTCGCCACCTGCTCGAATGGACCACGGCCGCGCAGGCCGCCCGGAAGCCGCGCCTCGATCTCCTCGCCTCCTATCGCGACATGGCGAACGGGACCCTGCTGGGCCCGCTCATCGCCCTCGGCGCGGTGGCGTTCGCGCCGGCTTCCTGGCCGGTCAGCCTGCTGTTCGGCGGTGCCTGGCTGGCCGCTCCGGCCGTGGCGCTCTGGGTCAGCCGCGCACCCGTCGATGGACAGCAGCGCACGGCGTCGGAGGCGGACGCGCACGCGCTTCGCCTGATCGCGCGCCGCACCTGGCGGTTCTTCGAGACCTTCGTCACGCCGGAAGACAACATGCTTCCGCCGGACAACTTCCAGGAGGATCCGAAGCCGGTCCTCGCCCACCGCACCTCGCCGACCAATATCGGCCTCTATCTGCTCTCCGCGATCGCCGCCCGCGACTTCGGCTGGGCCGGAACCGTCGAGACCGTCGAGCGCATCGAGGCGACGTTCCGGACGCTGCAAAAGCTGCCCCGCTTCATGGGGCATTTCTTCAACTGGTACGACACGCGCGATCTGCAGGCGCTGGCACCGGCCTATGTCTCCTCGGTCGATAGCGGCAATCTCGCCGGTCATCTGATCGCGGTGGCCAATGCCTGCGAAGAGTGGCGGGGCGCCGCCCAGGCGCCCGAGGCGCGGCGCGGCATCGCGGACACGGTCCTGCTGGTGCGCGAAGCCCTCGCCGCCCTGCCCGCCACGCGCGGCTCAACCGCCGACGCGCTCACACCGATTCTCGACGAGATCGACATTCAGCTGGCGCGCGGCCAGGCGAACGACGTCCTGCTGCCCACGCTGATGCGCCTGGCCGCAAAGGCGGCGCGCGATTTCGCGCCCGCGGCCGGCGAGGATCCGCCTTCGGACCTGGTCCAGTGGATCGAAGCCCTGCGCCGGAGCGTGGTCGAGCACGATCGCGATCGGACCCAGGTCGGCGCGGAGCAAGACGCGCTGGATCGCCGGCTGGACGCGATCGCCGCGGCGGCGCGCGAGATGGCCATGGCGATGGATTTCGCCTTCCTGCTCGACCCCGAGCGCAAGCTGCTGTCGATCGGCTATTCGGTCGCCGAGCGGCGGCTGGACCCGAGCTGCTATGACCTGCTGGCCTCGGAGGCGCGCCTCGCCAGCCTGTTCGCGATCGCCAAGGGCGACGTCTCGACCCGCCACTGGTTCCGGCTCGGGCGCTCGGCGACGCCGATCGGCGGCGGCTCGGCCCTGATCTCCTGGTCGGGATCGATGTTCGAATACCTGATGCCGTCGCTGGTGATGCGGGCACCGGTCGGCAGCCTGCTGGAGCAGACCAACCGGCTGATCGTGAAGCGCCAGGAAGCCTATGGTCGCGGCCTCGGAATTCCCTGGGGCGTCTCGGAATCCGCCTACAACGCTCGGGACATCGAGTTCACCTATCAGTATTCCAATTTCGGCGTGCCGGGGCTCGGCCTGAAGCGCGGCCTCTCGGAGAACGTCGTGATCGCGCCCTATGCGACCGGGCTCGCCACGATGGTGGACCCGGGCGCGGCGCGGCTCAACTACGCGCGCCTCGCCGAAATCGGCGCCCGCGGCCGCTATGGCTTCTACGAGGCGATCGATTTCACGCGCTCGCGCCTGCCCGACGGCGAGGCCGGCGCGGTCGTGCATTGCTTCATGGCCCACCATCAGGGCATGACCATCGTGGCCATCGCCAACAGGCTGCAGGACGGCCGGATGCGCGCCCGGTTCCACCGCGAGCCGATGATCCAGGCCAGCGAGCTGCTGCTGCAGGAGCGGTTGCCGCGCGACGTCGCCATCGCGCATCCCCGGGCCGAAGAGGTCAAGACCGCGGCAGCGGGCGGCGGCCAGGAAACGCGCGCCGAGCGCCGCTTCTCGATGCCCGCTCCCGGCGCGCCGATGACCCATCTGCTGTCGAACGGGCGCTATGCGGTGATGCTGACCAGCGCCGGCGCCGGCTACAGCCGCTGGCGCGACATCGCCGTCACCCGCTGGCGCGAGGACTCGACCCGCGACGATTGGGGATCCTTCCTCTACCTCAAGGACGTGCAGAGCGGCGCAATCTGGTCTGCGGGCGCCCAGCCGATCGGCGGCGATACCGAGCACGGCGAAGTCACCTTCGGCGAGGACCATGCGACCTTCATTCGCCGCGACGGGACCCTGACGACCTGCATGGAGGTCATCGTCTCCGGCGAGGATGACGGCGAGGTGCGCCGCATCACGCTGACCAACGGCGGACGGCGCCCGCGCGAGATCGAGCTCACCTCCTATTCCGAGCTGGTGCTGACCACGCCCGCGACCGACAACGCCCATCCCGCCTTCGCAAAGCTGTTCATGGAGACCGAGTACCTCCCCGAATACGGCGCATTGATCGCGGCGCGCCGCCGGCGCTCGCCCGACGAGCCGCAGGTCTGGGCCGGGCACTTCGCCGTGGTCGAGGGCAAGGTGCTCGGCGATCCGCAATACGAGAGCGATCGGGCGCGCTTCCTGGGCCGCGGCGGGACCGTCGCCATGCCCGCGGCGATGACCGGCGACCAGAAGCTGTCCGACACGGTCGGCGTCGTGCTCGACCCGGTGTTCGCGCTGCGGCAGCAGGTCGTCATTCCGCCCGGCGGCACCGCCCGGATCGACTTCTGGACCCTGGTCGCACCCTCCAGCCCGGAACTCATCGACCTGATCGACAAGCATTACGATCGCAATGCCTTCGACCGGGCGAAGACTCTCGCCTGGACCCAGGCCCAGGTTCAGCTGCGCCATCTCGACATCAAGTCGGACGAGGTGGTGGATTTCCAAACCCTGGCGGCGGCGATCCTCTATGCCGATCCCCGGTTCAGGCCGCTCTCCGAGACCATCATCCGGGGCGCCGGACCGCAGTCCGGCCTGTGGCCGCACGCGATTTCCGGCGATCTGCCGATCGTGCTGCTGCGCATCGACGACGTGGAGGACATGCCGCAGGTCCGGCAATTGCTGCGCGCCCATGAATACTGGCGCATGAAGCGCCTGGCGGTCGATCTCGTCATCGTCAACGAACGCGCATCCTCCTATCTGCAGGACCTGCAATCCGCGATCGAGACCGCGGTGCGGAGCAGCCAGGCCCGGCCGCGCTCCGGCGACGCGCTGGCGCAAGGCGGGGTCACGGTGCTGCGGGCCGATCTGATGAGCGTCGAGGCCCGGGCGCTGCTGCAATCGGTGGCGCGGGTCGCCCTGGTCGCACGCCGCGGGACGATCGCCGAACAGCTGGCCCGCTTGCCGGAGCCGAGGAATCCACAGCCGTCCGCCGTCACGCGGAAAACGCCGGCCTCGGATGCCGCAGCACCGGCGGCGACGTCCCCTTCGGCCGAGCTCGAGTTCTTCAACGGGCGCGGCGGCTTCGCCAAGGACGGTCGGGAATATGTCACCATCCTCGAAGCCGGCGCCGCGACACCGGCGCCCTGGATCAACGTGATCGCCAATCCCGGCTTCGGCTTCCAGACGGCGGCGGATGGCGGCGGCTACACCTGGGCGGAGAACAGCCGGGAAAACCAGATCACCCCCTGGTCGAACGATCCGACGGCCGATCCGGCGGGCGAGGCGATCTACCTGCGCGACGAAGCGAGCGGCGCGGTCTGGAGTCCGACCGCGAAGCCGATCAACGACGGCGGCCGCTATGTCGCCCGTCACGGCTTCGGCTACAGCCGCTTCGAGCACGCGGCGCACGGCATTGAAGCGGACCTGCTGCAATACGTGCCGCTGGCGGATCCGATCAAGATCTCGCGCCTCACGCTGCGCAACGTCTCGGGCCGCGCCTGCAAGATCTCGGTCACCGGCTTTGCCGAATGGGTCTTGGGCACCTCCCGCGCCGCCTCCGGCCCCTTCGTCGTGACCGAGATCGATCCGGTCAGCGGCGCAATGCTGGCGCGCAACCCCTGGAGCATCGCGTTTCCGGGCCGGGTCGCCTTCGCCGATCTGCGCGGCCGGCAGACGGCCTGGACCGCCGACCGCACCGAGTTCCTCGGCCGCTCCGGCGGACCCGAGGCGCCTGCCGCGCTCATGGGCAAGGCGGCGCTGTCCGGAGCGACCGGGGCGGGCCTCGATCCTTGCGCGGCCCTGCAATGCGCGGTCGAGATCGGCGCCGGCGCGGCGGTGGAGATTGTCTGGTTCATGGGCCAATGCGGCTCGCTCGAAGCGGCGCGCGCGTTGATCGCCCGTTACCGCGAGATCGACCTCGACGCCGCGTTCGAAACGGTGACCGGCCATTGGGAGTCGCTGCTGGGCACCATCCAGGTCAAGACCCCCGACCGCGCGACCGACATCATGCTGAACGGCTGGCTGCTCTATCAGGCGGTGGCCTGCCGCATCTGGGCGCGCTCGGCGTTCTACCAGGCGAGCGGCGCCTACGGATTCCGCGACCAGCTGCAGGACGGCATGGCGCTGACCTTCGCCCGGCCGGCCGAGACCAGGGCGCATCTCCTGCGCGCCGCCGGAAGGCAATTCGTCGAGGGCGACGTGCAGCATTGGTGGCTGCCGCAATCCGGCATGGGTGTGCGGACGCGGATCTCCGACGACCGCGCCTGGCTCGCCTTCGCGACCGCGAGCTACATCTCCACTTCAGGCGATGGCACGGTGCTGGACGAAATGGTGCCGTTTCTCGAAGGACCGGCCTTGGCGCCGGGCCAGCACGACGCGTTCTTCCAGCCGATGGTCTCCGACCAATCGGCGACACTGTTCGAGCATTGCGCCCGCGGCCTCGACCAGTCGCTGGGCCTGATCGGCGAGCATGGCCTGCCGCTGATGGGAACCGGCGACTGGAACGACGGCATGAACCGCGTGGGCGAAGGCGGCCAGGGCGAAAGCGTGTGGCTGGGCTGGCTGCTGCTGCGGACCATCGCGCTGTTCGCGCCTTTGGCCGAGGCCCGCGACCCAGACCGGGCGCGAGCCTGGCTTGTCCAGGCCGCCGCGATGCGCGAAGCCCTGGAGCGCGAAGCCTGGGACGGCGAATGGTATCGGCGCGCCACCTTCGACGACGGCACCTGGCTCGGCTCGAAGCGGAGCGAGGAATGCCGCATCGATTCCATCGCGCAGTCCTGGGCCGTGCTGTCCGAGGCCGCCGATCCCGCGCGCGCGGCGACGGCGATGGCCTCGCTGGAAACGCTGCTGGTCCGGAAGGACATCGGCATCGCGCCGCTGTTCACGCCGCCGTTCGACCGGACCGTGCGCGAGCCCGGCTATATCAAGGCCTATCCGCCGGGCATCCGCGAGAACGGCGGGCAGTACAGCCATGCCGCGATGTGGGCCGTCCTCGCCTTCGCCAAGCTCGGCGACGGCGACAAGGCGCATGCGCTGTTCTCCTTGCTGAACCCGATCAACCACGCGCGGACACCGGCGGCAGCCGATCGCTACAAGGTCGAGCCCTATGTGCTCGCCGCCGACGTCTATTCGGTGGCGCCGCATGAAGGGCGCGGCGGCTGGACCTGGTACACCGGCTCGGCCGCCTGGATGTACCGCGCCGGCATCGAAGGCATCCTCGGCATCCGCCGCGAAGGCGCGTTCATTACCATCGAGCCCTGCATCCCCGCGGCCTGGCCGGGCTTCGAGGCGACGATCCAACTGGAATCGAGCCGCTTCGAGATCCGCGTCGTCAACGGGTCCGGCGACGGCGTGCGCGCCACGCTCGACGGCGCGCCGATCGCCTGTGTCGCGCGGAAGACGCGGCTGCAACTCGACGGCAAGGTCCATCGTCTATCGATCGAGATCGGATAAGCACGCTTCACGCGCCTTAGAGGATCTTGGCTGGGGCGCCAGGATTCGAACCTGGGATGGCGGGACCAAAACCCGCTGCCTTACCGCTTGGCTACGCCCCAATGCCCCGATGGGTGGTGTCGGGATGGCGCGAACAGGCATAGGCCTGTTCGGCGGGCGGCACCATAGTCAAAGGGCCGGCCCTCCGCAACTCTCCGTTAAATCCCGCTAAGTCTAGCGCCGGACGCGGAAATTCTCGAACTGCCAGGGGTCCTTGCGGTCGAGGTTGGGCTCCGGGAACAGCACATCCCGGTCCTTCAGCGGCGACCAGTCCGACCAGCAGCCGACCACCGGGCCGAGATAGGGCCGGCAGATCTCGAGGATGTATTCGTGGTCGAGATCTTCCGGCTCGACCACGCCGCGATCCGGATGCTCGATCAGCCACATCGCGCCGGCCAGCACCGGGGCCGCGATCTGCGGCGAGGTCGCGTTGAACTCCGGGCCCATGACGCGGCGCGCCTCGTGGATCGAGAGCTGCGAGCCGAACCAGTAGGCGCCGAAATCGCCCATCAGCAGGGCGCCGAGTTCGTCGATGCCCTCGACGATCTCCTCGCCCAGCAGGCGCACGTCGTCCTGCATCTTGTAGTTCTTCATCTGGAACTCGCGCACCGACAGGACGGCGTCGTTGCAGGGGTGATAGGCGTAATGCACGGTCGGACGATAGACCGGCTTGCCCTTCTCGCTGACCGAGAAATAGTCGGCCGTGCTGATCGCCTCGCCATGGGTGATCAGAAAGGCGATCATCGGTCCGCCATGCGGGGTCCAGGAACGGACCTCGGTGATGCAGCCAGGCTGGCGCAGGAAGATTCCCGCCTTGCAGCCGACCTTATGCTCGACGCCGTTGTCGGGGAGCTTCTTCTCGTGCGTCCCCCAACCCAGCTCGGCCGGCTGGCAGCCCTCGCCGACGAAGCCGGGGATCGACCAGGTGTTGACGAACTCGTTCGGCCGCTTCGGCACGCCGGCCACCTGCAGGTCGTGCTCTGCGACATGGATCACCTTCACGCCGCAATCGCGCATCAGCTTGGCCCAGCCTTCGCGCGTGGTCGGCTTCTTGGCGTCGAGGCCGCGGAAGCGGGCGATGTCGAGCACCGCCTGCTTGATGAAATGGGAAATCAGGCCCGGATTGGCGCCATGCGTCACCAGCGCCGAGGGACTGCCCTTCTTGAACTTCTTGCCCAGTTCCAGCGCGGAGTGACGCAGGAAATAGTTGGTGCGCTCCTCCTCGGGAATCTCGGCATTGTCGTAATAGCCGGCCCAGGGCTCGATGCAGGTGTCGAGATAGAGCACGCCGTTCTTGGCGCACCACTCGATGATTGCGAGCGAGGAGACCTCGACCGAGAGGTTGAGGATGAGATCGCCCTTGCCGACATACTTCGACAGCGTCTTGGCGAGATTGCCCGCGACCAGCGGATTGACGACGTAGTTCAGGCCCTGGGCGATGAAGCGCGCCGCGTCGGCGGAATTGTCGACGGCATCAACCACCGTGATCCGGCTCATCGGCATGTCGAAATGCCGCTCGAGCAGCGGCATGGTGCAACGGCCGACCGAGCCGTAGCCGATCATCAGAATGCGGCCCTTGTACGGGAATTTCGCGCTCATCCCAACCTCACCCCAGGAAAGAGAAGCGGTCCGGTTACGGGAAATCGCCCCGCCCCGCAAGAGAATTTTGGGCGAAGGCTGGCTCTAGCCGACCGCGAGATTGGAGAGGAAGTTCGCGACTTCGCTGCGGAACCGGTCGGTCTCGGCCTGGAGCTGGCCGGACTGGCGCTGGATGCTGGCTGCGACATCGCGCGTCACGGCCGCCGCGCCGGTGATCTCGCGCACGCTGGTGAAGACCTGCTGGGTGCTGCCGGCCGCATCCTGGGCGCTCCGCGCAATCTCGCTGGTCGCCGCCAGCTGCTCCTCGACCGCGGCTGAGATCGCGGTGGAAAGCCCATGGATGTCGTGGATCTTGGCGATGATCTCCTGCAGCGCCTCGACCGTGCCCGACGTCGCGTCCTGGACCGCGGAGATTTGCTCCGAGATATCCTCGGTCGCCTTGCCGGTCTGGTTGGCAAGGCTTTTCACTTCCGAGGCGACCACCGCGAAACCCTTGCCGGCGTCGCCGGCGCGCGCCGCTTCGATCGTCGCATTGAGGGCGAGCAGATTGGTCTGGCTGGCGATCTCGCTGATCAGCTGCGCCACCTGGCTGATCTTGGTCACGGCCTCGTTCAGGGTCGCGATCTGGCGGTTGGAGCGCTCCGACCCCGCCGCGGCGTTGCTGGCGAACTCCGCCGAGCTGGAGACCTGGCGGGTGATCTCGCTGACCGATGCAGAGAGCTCCTCCGCCGCCGCTGCGACCGTATCGACGTTGTGCGAGGTCTGCTCGGCACCGGAGACGGCGGCGGCGCATTTGGTCTCGGTGTCGTCGGCTGCGGCCGAGAGCTGGTCCGCAGCCTTGCGCATCTCGCCGATCGAAGCCGAGAGCGCCTCGGCGACCGAGCCCACCGTCTGCTGGAAGCTGCCGGCGAGGCGCTGCGCGGTATCGCGGCGGTCCGCTGCGGCGCGCGTGGCCGCTTCGCTCTGGGCGCTGCGCAACTCTTCGACCTCGGCGCCGGTGCGGCGGAAGCCGACCAGCGCGCGGCCGATATCGCCGATCTCGTCCTGGCGATGGGGAATGTTACCGAGTTCCGCCTGCAACGCATCGACCGTCTGTTGGCCTTCCATCAGCTTCACCAGCCGCAGGATCGGCCGGCTGACCACGCCGCGCACCACCAGCAGGATCGCGATCAGCTGCACGACCAACACGCCGAGCACGATGCCGGCGGTGGTCATCAGCTGTCGGCGTACGCCGGCTTCGATCGGTGCGGTGCTCCAGGCCATGGCGAGCGTGCCGACCCGGCGCGCCTTGTCGCCCAGCCCGTCCATGATCGGCGCGAACAGGATCATATTGCCGCCGACCGTGATCAAGGAGCGCCCGTCCTTCTCGATGCCCGGCTTCGCCTCGGCCAGCATCGCGCCAAGATCGACCGGCTGCAGGTCCTTGCCGTCGGCCTTGGACAGCACGGCGTCGTCGGCGCCGAATACGGCGATGGAAGCGAGCGCGGAATCCGGATTGCTCAGATAGCGCTGATAGCCGTTTGCGATGGCCTCGGCCTTCTTGAACTTGACGCCACCCACCACCTGCGCACCGACCAGTTCGGCGATCGCGGTGCGGTTGACCTCGGCGGTCGCCAGGATCGCCTGGCGCTGTGCGACGGTCTGCAGCACCAGCACGACGGCGAAACCCGCAACCAGGCCCATCAGGATGATGGCGCCGAGCTTGCGGCCCACGCTCCACATCCGGCGTCGCTGGGCCGGCAAGCCGGTGCGAGAGGCCGAAGCCATGGTGTCTGCCGTCATGCCATCCGCCCTGTTGCTCTTCCTGGAGAAGAATCGCGGGCGGCTGAGACGCCGCCCGCACCCTTTCGATCTATTTCGACATCAGCGATTCGGCATCGAGGCCGACGGTCATGGCGCCGATCGCCTTGCCGCTCGCATCGACCACGGTGATGCTGGTCTGGACCTGGAACTTCTGGGTCGATTCATCCTGCTCGACGTCATCGACGAACACGGCATCGGGACCGGCTGAGAATGTCTTCTGCCACTTCGCCTCGTCGCCCTGCCAATAGTCGCTGGTGGCATCGCACATGCCGACATTCATGCCCTTCGCATCCATCACGAAGGCCTCGGTGACCAGGCCGCCCTGGCCTTCGCAAATGGCCTTCAGCTTGGCGGAGGCGGGATTGCCGGCGGTCGCATCGATCAGCGGATGCGCGGCGGCACCGACTTCGGCCTTCCATTGCTTGTCGAGCTCATCGATCTTGGCCTGGTCGAAGGCGGCGCGCTCGGCGTTCGCGGCGGTGATCGCGGCGACGATGTCCGGATCGGCCGCCCATTTCTTGATCTCGGTCTGGGCGAAAGCCTGGGCCTTGGCCTTGATCTCGGCGTCGTCGGCGGCAGCCATGCCGGACAAGGCGACGATCGAAGCCGCGGCGAAAATTATGGATCGGATCATGTGCGCTCCCCTCCCATGGGACATGAAGCGCCATTGCGCTTCCTGCGGCACCCTGATCCAGAAGCGGTTAAATTAAGGTAAAATTCCTAGGTCTTGCTTCTCTCAGAATCAAACGCGACATATTCGTGCGTGATCGAGGCCTCGACCAGGGCCCTGTAAGCCGCTTCGACCACGGCCGGGTCGCAGCCTAGGCGGAGCGATTCGGCCCGGGTCTTCGCCAGCACGTCGGCGATCCGCGGCTCGTCCCGGACCAGGTCGCGGCGCGGCTTGATCCGCGCCGCTTCGTCGATGTAGTGCAGCCGCTCGGCGATCAGGGCGACCAGGCGCTTGTCGATGGCGTCGATTGCGGCGCGGACTTCGGCCATGTCGGCGCAGCGCGGCCGGGGAAATTCGGAATCCGCGCTCACGCCTGCTTCGCGTCGATGATGCCGCGGCGGATCGCGCGGGTGCGGGTGAAGACTTCCTGCAGCTTCTCGCCCTCGCCCCAGCGGATCGCGCGCTGCAAGGCGGTCAGGTCCTCGGTGAAGCGGCCGAGCATTTCCAGGACCGCCTCGCGGTTGTTCAGGAAGACGTCGCGCCACATGATCGGATCGGAGGCAGCGATGCGGGTGAAGTCGCGGAAGCCCGAGGCCGAGAACTTGATCACTTCCTGCATGGTCTCGTCTTCGAGGAAGGTCGCGGTGTCGACGATCGTATAGGCGATCAGATGCGGCAGATGCGAAGTGATCGCCAGCACCTGGTCGTGATGCGACGCGGTCATGATCTCGACCTGGCTGCCCAAGGCGGTCCACAGCGCCTTCAGCCGCGCGACCGCGCCCTCGTCGGTGCCCGGCGTCGGGGTCAAAACGCACCAGCGGCCGTGGAACAAAGCGGCGAAACCGGATTTCGGTCCGGAATGCTCAGTGCCGGCGATCGGATGGCCGGGGATGAAGTGCACGCCCTCGGGCAGGCTCGGCCCGAGATCGCGGATCACCGCCTGCTTGACCGAGCCGACGTCGGAGAGAATGGCACCCTGCTTCAAGTTCGGCGCCACCATCGGCGCCAGGTCCGCATAGGCGCCGAGCGGAACCGCCAGCACCACCAGATCGGCATTGGCGACCGCCTCGCCGGCGCTGGCGCAGTAGTGATGGCCGAGCTCGAGCGCCTTGGCGTCGCGCATTGCCTCGGCGCTGGCATCGTGGATCGCGATCTCGCGCGCCAGGCCCTTCTCCTTCAGGCCGCGCGCCAGCGAGGAGCCGATCAAGCCGATGCCGATGATCGCGATCCGATCGAAGAGAACCTCATTCCCCGAGGGCGTCGTCATTGCGTGGCCGCCCGGTTGACGAAGTCGGCCAGGGCCTGGGCGCAGGCCTTCACCGCCGGCTCCTCGGCGATGGTGATCCGCAGGCAATCCGGCAGGCCGTAGGCGCCCATCTTGCGCGGCAGGATGCGGCGCGACTTCAGGAAATCGTTCGCGGCATCGGCCGAGAGCTTGGGGTCCTTCGGGAACTGCACCAGCAGGAAGTTGCAGACCGAAGGATGCGCCTTCAAGCCGATCTCGTTCACCCGGGCGCTGAGCCAGGGCAGCCAGCGGTCGTTATGCGCCTTCGCCTTGGCGGCGTGCGCCGTGTCGGCGATCGCGGCGATGCCCGCCGCCATGGCCGGTCCCGGCGTGTTGAACGGGCCGCGGATTCGATTGAGCACGTCGGCGACCGCCGGCGGGCAAAACGCCCAGCCCAGCCGCAAGGCCGCCAAGCCGTGGATCTTCGAGAAGGTGCGGCTCATCACCACGTTGTCATGGGCCTTCACCAGGTCGGTGCCGTCGCTGTAGTCGGGCCGATCGACGTATTCGGCATAGGCCGCATCGACCACCAGCAGCACGCTCTCCGGCAGGCCGTCGCGCAGGCGCTTCAGCTCCGCGGCGCCGATATAGCTCCCGGTCGGGTTGTTCGGCTCGGCCACGAAGCAGATCTTGGTGCGCGGCGTCACATGGGCCAGCAGCGCATCGACATCGGTCTTCAGGTTCTTCTCGGGCGCCGCGACCGGCGTCGCACCGACCGATTGCGCCGCGATCGGATAGACCAGGAAGCCGTGCTGCGAATAGAGCACCTCATCGCCCGGGCCGGCATAGGCGCGGGTCAGGAGCTGCAGCAACTCGTCCGAACCGGCGCCGCAAACGATCAGACCGGGATCGGCATCGATCGTCGCGGCGATCGCCGTGCGCAGGGCGGTGGCGCCGCCGTCGGGATAGCGGTGCAGCTCGTCGCACAGCGCGCGATAGGCTTCGATCGCCGCAGGGCTGGCACCCAGCGGGCTTTCATTGGACGACATCTTGTAGACCGGGCCTTCGCCGGGGAGCGCGTGCTCGCCGGGAACATAGGCCGCGATGTCGAGAATGCCGGGCCGGACGGCGAGGCTCATGCGGCGTCTCCAGAGCTCGCTTCCGGCGTCGGCGCAGGGTCCGTCGCGGGCGCCTTCGCCGGCTTCTCGCCGGCCAGTTCCTCGGCGGTCAGCGGCACGGCATAGCCGCCGATCGCGATCGCGCGGGAGTTCGGGCCCAGAGCCTCGGCGAGTGCCGCGAGGCGCGGATCGTCGGGCGCCAGGAAGCCCTCGACCTCGACCACCTGCTGATCCGGCCCGCCCAGCTCCTGGAAGGCCTGGATGAAGACCGGCTTCAGCTTCGCGGCGTTGAGCGCGTCGCGCATGGCACTGCGGCTGACCGGCTCGCGGGTCTCGGCGACCAGCAGGCCACGATCGTGGTCGGTCGGCTCGTTCGGGGTGGTGCCGATCACCAGCGCCTGCAGGCCGCGGCCGCGCTGGTTGCCGGGATTGCCGAATGGCAGGCGGGCGATCACATGCGGCACCTTGGGCTGCTTCACCGCGATGCGCCGCCACCAGGGGTCGCGGTCGCCCTCGTGCGGCATCGGCAGCACCGCGACGGTGGCCTGCCCTTCCAGCACGGCGGAGATCGCATGATTCAGCCGGTCGAAGCCGAGGATCGGCACGCGGCAGCCATAATGGTCGCGGGCGATATCCCAGTAGCCGGGTTCCTCCGGCGGCGTGTAGACCGCAACCACGAACGGCCCCTCGACCTGCAGCAGGGCGGAGATCATCTCGCGCCACATCCGCACCATGACGGACTTGGGCAGCTTGCCCTTATGCCGGCCGATCAGCCGGCGCAGGATCTTCGCCTCGCGGGCCGGACGGACGAACTTGGCGCCCTCGCTGGGGGTGCGGCCGATCGGCTGGGCCTTGGCCTTCACCTCGCCCACCCTGACGGCGAGCTCGGTCCGCTGCATCAACAGGTCATGCAGCTGGGTGTCGACGCTGTCGATCTCACGCCGAAGGGCGGCAAGCTGATCGTCGTGTTCGGCCATGGTCTGAAATAAGCTCTGACTTCAAAATCCGGCGGCGCGCGGCGGCCCAACAGATAGCGGCCAAGCGGCGGAAAAGCAAAGAAAACATTGACATAGGTGGGACCCGCCGGCATTCGGCCGATTCGCCAGGGGGTTACCGGCCGGTTCGACGGGGCGCCTCGAGGTGCCCGAAGATCCGGCAGGCTACCGCGCGTCGATATCCGCGGCGAAACGCTTCAGCACGTCCTGCAGCCCGGCATTCAGCGCGGCGACCGCGGCGTCGATCGAGTGATCGGCCGCGGGTTGCTCGGTGTGATAGACCCTGCTCAGGATCAACTGATCCGTGTTCTCGTCGATCACCGAGAGTTCGAGCTCGAGGATGCCGACGTCGCTCTTTTTGCCGGCCGACTGCTCCAGGCGCTTGATCTCGCCCTGGATCCGATAGGCCGCGCCGATCCGGAGCTCGCTCGGCACCACCTGCTCGGCCGCCCCCGCGGAGCGCAGATAGGTGACCAGCTGGTCGCGGATCATCGCGGTCGGCAGCTCGGTCCAATAGGCATAGTTGCGCTGCTCCAGCTTGGTGCCGCCATTCGCGGTGTAGAGCAGCGGACGTTCGCCGGTGACACCGTCGGCGCCGAGCGGCGAGGCTTCCAGGATGCCGACCAGGGGATGCGCCAACTTCTCGGTCGCGGGCGTGGCGACCAGGCGGAAGTACTGCTCCTTCGGCACGCTCGGCGCCATGCAGGCGGCGACCAGGACGAAGCCGACGACCGGAAGGAATGAGAATGCGCGCTTCATCTCACTGCCCTCCTGGGACAGGAGTCAGGCCCTTGTCCGCCGCGGGGCTGCCGCCGCCGAGCAACAGGCCGGGGTTCTGCCGGATCAGGCGGCTGAACTCGTTCATGTTCCGGGTGGTTCCTTCGAGATTGTTGGTGATCGCGTCGATGTTCTGCGAGACCGCACGCAGGATGTATTCGAGATCCGCGGTCGACTTGTCGACGTTCTTCGCATTGCGGTTCACCATCGCCTGGATCGACTGCGCGACGCCGTTGACCTCGATCGAGAGCGCGTTCAGCTCGGCCAGGGTCTTGTCGGCATTCAGGCTCGCGCGGTCGAGATTGGCGAGAATCTGGTCAATCGCCTTGACGTTGCCGTCGGAGAGGATCTTGTGCAGCTGGTCAACATTGGTCTGCATGCCGGCGGTGAGCTCGGTGACGCTGGCCGAGATGGTGTCGAGATGCGCACTGGCATTGGCGACCAGGCCCCGCACATCGCCGCCGACGCCGCCGATCTGGCTGTTGGCGGTTTCGGTCAGCTGCTTGATCGAGGTCTTCAACTGTTCGATCAGCGGAACGACGCCGGTATCGAGCAAGGCGCCGACCCGGCCCGCCAAGCCGGACATCAGCGCGAACATGTCGCCGGCGCCGGTGCCCGGAATGTCGCCGCCGACCGCGATCAGGTCCGCCGACTTGCCGCCGCCGATATCGATGGTCTTCGCCGCCAGGAAGCTCGAGGCGCGGATACCGGCCTTGGAATCCGCCGGAAACTTCCAATCCTTCTGCACGCTGATCATCACGCCGAACCGGTACTTGCCGTTCTCATAGACCGGCACGATCTTGTCCACGGTGCCGATCGGGAAGCCTTCATAGCGCACGACCGTGCCGTATTTGAGATCGGTGACGTTGTCGAACAGCACCCGATACTCATCGCGCGGCCCGGTGCGCCCGGCAATCAGGGTCAAGGTCACGATCAATGCCACGATCATCGCCGTCACGAAGACGCCGACCGTCACATAGCTGATGGAATAATTCCGCATTGATCCGATAATCCCCTAATCAGTCCGTTTAGCGCCCGGCTCAGTCCCCCGTCAGGCGTCGCAGGTATTCCGCCGGATCGACCTCGGCCTCGACCGAGCGCCGGTTGAGCAGGTTCTGCACCCGCTCATTGGTCGAGTTGCGGATCGCCTCGACCCGCTCGATCGCCAGGATATGGCCCTGGTCGAGCACGGTGATGCGGTCCGCGATCTTGAAGGCGCTGTCGATGTCGTGGCTGACCACGACGACCGAAATGTCCATCGCCTCGCGCAATTTGAGGATGAGATCGTCGAGCGCCGAGGACACCACCGGATCGAGGCCCGACGAGGGTTCGTCCAGGAACAGCAGCTTCGGATCCATGACGATCGCCCGCGCGATCGAGGCGCGCTTCACCATGCCGCCCGAAAGCGCCGCCGGCATCAGCCCGCCGAAGCCCGAAAGGTTCACCACCTCGAGCTTCAGGTTGGCCATGATGTCCATGGTCTTCTCGCCGAGATCGGTCAGCTCGCGCAGCGGCAGCTTCACGTTCTCGGCGACCGTCATCGAGCTGAACAGTGCGCCGAACTGGAAGGCGACGCCGATCTTGCGCTTGAGATCGAGCAGCTCGTTGGGCTTCAGCGAGCCCATGTCCTTGTTCAGCAGCTTGACCTTGCCCGGCTGCGGCGGCATCAGGCCCACCAGATGGCGCAGCAGCGTGGTCTTGCCGGAGCCGGAGCCGCCCATGATCACCATGATCTCGCCGGCCCGGACGTCGAGATTGATATCGTACAGCACCTGGCGCGAGCCGAAGGAGAAATCGAGGTGGTCGACCTCGACCACCTTCGGCCGTGCCATCAGCTCGGTCTCGGTCGGGCGCTGTGCCGTCGATTCCGCGCGCAAGGCGGCGATGTGATGCAGCGCCTCGCGCTGGCTTTCGGCGGATGTCATGCTGGGGTCCATGCCGTCACCGCGTCGCGATATAGGCGAACAGCATGTCGGCGACGACGATCATGCAGATCGACTGCACGACCGACAGCGTGGTGACTTTGCCGACTCCCTCGGCGCCGCCGGAGACGGTGGAACCGTTGACCACGGCCACCAGCGCGATCAGCACACCGAACAGCGTGGCCTTGCCGATGCCGTGCCAGATGTCGCCGGTCTTCAGCACGGTCAAGGAATCGTTCACGAAGGCGCCGAACGAGGAATTGAGCGCCGCGGAGACATAGAAGCCCGCGGTGAACTCCGAGACCAGGTTGGCCCACATCGCGAGGCAAGGCAGCATGAGCGCCAGCGCCACGACCACCGGCGAGACCAGATAGCGCACCGGATTGATGCCCATGACCTGGAGCGCATCGACCTCCTGGTTGATGGTCATGGTGGCAAGCCGCGCGGCGATCGCCGACCCCGACCGGCCGGCGACCAGGATCGCCATGATCAGCGGCGAGAACTCGCGCGCGACCGAGAGCGCGATGCCGATATAGGCATAGGCTTCGGCGCCGAACAGGCCGAGCGAATAGAGCGACTGGATCGCCAGCATCAATCCGATCGTGCCCGAGAGCAACGTCGCGATCGGCAGGGCGGCGACGCCGATCTGCTGCATCTCGTGGAAGATCATCCGGATCCGCACCGGTTGGCGCCGGCGCCAGCCGACGAGCAGCCAATAGATCGACGCCGCGAGCAGGGTCGAGCCGTAGCCGACCTGGTCGAAAAAGCCGGCGGAGCGCCGGCCGATCGCTTCAAATCCCCGAACCGCCGCGTTCATGACATTACAGCGTCAGTTGCCGGGCGAGCCTGCGCCCGCGGCGGTCGCCGCGGCGAGGTCGGGATGAATCTGAAAGACCTTGTCGAGCCGGGCGAGCTCGAGCACCCGGCGGACACGCTGGCTGACCGCCACCAAGGCGAGCTCGCTCTTCTGCTTCTTCGCGACCTGCAGGGCTTCGACCAGGCTGGCGATGCCGGAGGAGTCGATATAGGTGACCTGCGAGAGGTCGACCAGGACGGTGCGGCCCTTCTTCAGGGCGTCCAGCAGGGCGCGGCGCACCGCCCCGGCCTGTTCCAGGTCGATTTCGCCTTCCAACGCCAGAATCAGGCGCCCTTCGCTCTCGGTGATGCCGGCGACTGCCATCTCAATCCTTCTTCCGGCGCTTGACCAATTCCAACAGATTCCCCTCGCCGTCCGGCAGGGGAATGAAATTGGCGTCGTCCATCACCGCGCGGATGAAATGCGTGCCAAGGCCCCCCGGCCGGACCTCGTCCAGCGGCCGCGGATGTATTTTAGCCTGATCGACCTTGGGTGCGAAATCCCTGATTCTCAACATCAAGCCGTCTTCGAGCCGGTGCACCGCCAGTGTGATATCGCCGCGCTGGCCCTGCCCATAGGCGTGTAGAATGATGTTCTCCGCCGCCTCGGTCGCGGCCAGCTCGAGATCGGCCACTTCCACGTCGGAGAAACCCGCCGCCTTGCCCGCCGCGGCGAGGACCGGGCGCATCAGCTTGAGCCGATCGGCCTCCGCCGGGATGGTCAGGCCGAACAGGAAATCGGAGCGGCTCTCGGCGCTCGCGATCGAGGGCACCCGGCGCCAGATCTGCCCGGCCAGCGAATCGTCGATCGCCAGCAGGGTGATGTCGTCCTTGGCGCGCCAGCCCCCGCTGTTCAGCTCCTTCAGGATGTCTTCCAGGCGCTCGCCGAGCGGCTTGCCTTCGCTCAGGTTGAGCAGCATGTCGATGCCTTCGGGGCCGAGCTCCTCCTTGTCGCCGTAGCGGTACTCGGTCACGCCATCGGAGAAGACCAGGAACATCTCGTTCTCGAGCCGCACCGTCTCTTCCGGGAACGCGATGTCACGCAAGATTCCGAGCGGCGGCGCCGAGGCCTCGAAGCTGCGGAAGCCCGCGCACGGCTTGCGCACGATCGGCGGCAGATGTCCCGCGTTCGAGAAGCGCAGCAACCCGCTCGCCGGATCGTAGAGACCGGCCAGCATGGTGACGAACATGCCCCGGCTGGTGGTCTCGCAGATCTCGCGGTTCAGGATCGAGAGCAGGCGCGCGGGCGCGCGGATGGTTTTCCCGAGGCAGCGGAACAGGGCCGCCGTCTTCGCCATCAGCAAGGCCGCGTTCATGCCCTTGCCCGAGACGTCGCCGAGGCAGAAGGCGATGACACCGTCGGGCAGAGTGAAATAGTCGTAGAAATCGCCGGAGACTTCGCGGATCGGCCGGTTGATGCCCTGGATCGGCAGATCGGGATCGGCCGGCGGCAGCAGGCTCTTCTGAATCTCCGAAGCCAGCTCCAGCTCGCGCTTGATGCGCTCTTGCTCCACCAGCTGGTCGGCCAGGCGCGCATTGGCGATCGCGAGCGCCGCGGCATTGCCCATGACCTGCAGCATGTCGCGGTCGCGCAGGTCGAACGGATGGCCGTTCTGCTTGTTCAGGACCTCGACCGCGCCGATCGCCTTCTTGCCGACCTTCATCGGCGCGCAGAGGATCGATCGGGTGACAAAGCCGGACGTCGCGTCGGCGTTGGCGAAGAAGCCCGCATCGCGCGAGACGTCCTCGACCGCCTCGATCCGATCCTCCGACACCGAGCGCCCGACGATGCCGTGACCGGCCGGCACGCGCAGGCCCTCGATGCTGTTCGGCCCGAGGCTGGCGCGGCAGACCAGGTCGCCCGCCGCCTCGTCCACCAGGAACAGGCTCCCCGCTTCGACCTTGAGCAGCTGCATCACGTTGCCCAGCGCGATCCGGACGGTCGCATCCACGTTGTCCGAGGAAGCGAAGGAGCGCGAAAGCTCCGCCGCGAGCCTCAGCTCGTCGGCTTCCGTCGTGGTTTCGCCGGCATTGTTCTGGAGCACGCTCTGGCCGCTTCGTGGTGGCGATTCGGCCGACTTTATCAGGCCCGAGGCTGGGTCGCATCCCACCTGTAACCGGTTCACACTGCAACGCAATATTGCGGTATTCGTTTCCGGCTGCGGCCAGGATGTGTAAACTTGGCGCCAACAAGGGAGGGGAGCGCCCGTGGACCCGACGAACGTCGGTGCCGGTCTGTCATTCGTGATCGCGGACGATCATCCGATGGTGCGGGATGCGCTCGCCTCCGCGTTGCGCAGCGCCTTCGACGCGCCCGCCATCGGCTTCGCCGGCAGCTTCACCGAGACCCAGGCGGCGCTCGCCGCCGCACCGGAGACCGACCTGCTGATCCTCGACCTCGACATGCCCGGGATGCAGGGGCTGTCGGGCCTCGCCGCCCTGCGCGGCGCCTTTCCCACCATCCCGATCGCCATCGTCTCGGCCACCACCAATCCGGCCGCGATGCGCCAGACCATCGAGATGGGCGCGGCCGGCTTCATTCCGAAGCTGGCCCCGTCGGAGCGCTTCCTCGAAGTGATCCGCGCCATCCTCGACGGCGTGATCTGGCTGCCCCCCGAAGCCCGCGACCAGGCGCTCGCGGCCAACGACCGCGACATCGCCGCCAAGGCCGCGCGCTTGACACCACAGCAGCACCGCGTGCTGCTGTTGATGGCCGAGGGCAAACCGAACAAGCTGATCGCCTACGAGATGCAGATCACCGAGCCCACGGTGAAGGCGCATGTCACCGAGATCCTCCGCAAGCTCGGCGCCACCTCGCGCACGCAGGCGGTGATCGCCGCGCAACGGCTGTCGCTGGATCCGGTGCAGAAGGTGGCGGTGGCGGCGGAGGAGTAAGCGCGCTCGCGCCTAAGCCACCGACTTTACGTTCAGATGTGCCAGCAAGGCGCGGAGCTTGGCCGGCTTCACCGGTTTGAGCAGGATGTCGAGGCCGAGCGCGCGGGCCCGCGCGGCGACGGCGGGATCGCGGTCGGCGGTGATCAGGGCGACCGGCACGCCCGGACCCCAAGCGGTGCGGAGCCTGGTCAGTTCCTGGATGCCGTCGGGACGGTCGTCGCCGAGATGAAGGTCGATCAGCAGCAGGTCGGGGCGCTCCGGATGGCCGCCGGCCGCGATGTTCGCCAGCAGCTGGTCGGCATCCTGCGCCGTCACCGTGGTGCAGCCCCAGCTTTCGAGCAAAGCGGTCATGCCTTCCAGGACCTGCAGCCGATCGTCGATACAGGCGACGAAGGGCGTCCGGGTCAGGGCGTCGCTGCGCACCTCTTCCGCCGGCGCCGCCAAGCGGGCGCGCGTCTCGGAGCTGGCCAGCGGGACCGCGATGCCGAAAGCGGCACCCCGCCCCGGCGTCGAGCGCAAGTGCTGCGGATGATCGAGCATGCGCGCGATGCGATCCGCGATCGCAAGACCCAGGCCCAGCCCGCGCTCGCCGGCATCGTCGGTCGGGCGCAGCCGGGTGAACTCCTGGAAGATCGTCGCCTGCTGTTCTTCCGGGATGCCCGGACCGTTGTCGCGCACCTCGATCAGCAGCGATCCGCCGTGGCGCCGGCAGCCGAGCAGCACACGGGGCCGCTTGCCCGCGCCGCGGCCGTAGCGGATCGCATTCGAGAGATAGTTCTGCAGCACGCGCCGCAGCAGCGCCGCATCGGTATCCACCCAAGCCGTGCTGTTGACCAGGCGGAGCTCGATCCCGTTGCGCGTGGCGACCGGCGCGAAGGCCTCGGTCAGGGATTGCAGCAGCGGGCCGATCGGGGTCGGCCGCGGCTCCGGCTTGATCGCGCCGGCATCGAGCTTGGCGATGTCGAGCAGCGCGTCGAGCAGGGCCTCGACGGCGCCCAGGCCCAGATCGACCTTGCGCACCAGCTCCTCGTCGCGATAACGCTCGGCCAGGGCAGCGACGAACAGGCGAACCGCGTGCAGCGGCTGCAGCAGGTCGTGGCTGGCGGCGGCGATGAAGCGGGTCTTGCCGATGTTCAGATCCTCGGCGCGGGCGCGGGCGCTCTCCAATTCCCGGGTGCGCTCGACCACGCGCTTCTCGAGCGATTCGTTCAGGGTGCGCAAGACCGTCTCGGCGCGGCGGCGCTCGGTGGTGTCGACATAGAGCAGGAAGAAGCCGAGCACCTGGCCGCGCTCGTCGAAATGCGGGATGTAGCTGCCCTGCGCCACCTCGATCTTGGCGTCGTTGGTCGGAAAGTCGATCTCGAAGCTCTGCGGCCGGCCGCTCAACACCTGATCGATATGCGGCTTCAGCCGCGAGTAGCGGATTGGGCCGAGCACGTCGGCGACGCGCTGACCCTCGGCCTCGTGCGGGCGCAGCCGCAACGCCGCCTGATAAGGACGGTTGGTGAAGCGGTAGCGCTGGTCGCGATCGACATAGGCGATCAGCACCGGCACGTGGTCGGTGACGATGCGGATGCGCCGCTCGCTGTCGCGCAGGGCTTCCGCGGTGCGGACACGCTCGGTGACGTCATTGGCGGTGACGACGATGCCGCCGCCGGACAGGGGATCGACCCGCAGCTCGGTGACGGCGCCGTTGCCGAGGCGGAACTCGCTGACCGGCCTGGGTTCCGGCGGCGCCAGCGCGGCCAGCGCCGGCGCCGCGCGGGTGAGGGTCGCGACGTCGATGCCGGCGGAGAGCGCATCGCGCTCGAGTCCGGTCAGCGCGGCAAAGCGCTCGTTCCAGACCTCGAGCTTGCCGGTCGGATCGAAGACCGCGATGCCGAGGCCCATATGATCGAGGGTCTTGCGCAGCACGTCGGCGTTGTAGCGGATCGCCGCCGTCGCCTCGTTCAGCATCTCGCGCACGGAACCCGGCAGCCAGCCGGGCAGCCAGGCACCCTTCCGCCGTGACATGGTGACGACCACGCGCGCCGAGGCGGCGCCGATCGTGCCCGAGAGCAGGCGCTCGGTGAACTCCGCCGCGGCGGCGCCCGAAAGATGCAGGCCGTGGAAGGCTTCCTCCGCGCGCTCCGGGCCGATGAACCGGGCGGCGAGCTCGCGCAATTGATGCAGCTCGTCCTTCGGCGTGGCGGATTGCGGGCGGGTCTTCGGGCTCGCCTCGTCGATGAAGGCGGCGGCCTGCTGCTTGTCGCGGGCGGTCTGACGCGCCAGCAGCGAGCCCAGGATCAGCAGCGCCACGTTGACGATGAGGCTGACCACGAAGCCGCGCGGCATCGGATCGAACCAGCCGAGGACACCCCAGGGCGGCAGCTCCATCATCTCGCCCGGCTGCATGGTCGGCCAGAGGATCGCCCAGAGCCAGACCGCGAAGCCGCCGAACAGGCCGAGGACCACGCCGCTGCGATGGGTCTG
Organism: Dongia sedimenti; assembly: GCA_030715195.1. Lineage (GTDB taxonomy): Bacteria > Pseudomonadota > Alphaproteobacteria > Dongiales > Dongiaceae > Dongia > Dongia sedimenti. Next base: position 191,891 of record JAUYVI010000006.1, on the reverse strand, counting down.
GCGCCAATAGAGGCCTAGGATCAAGGCCGGCGCCAGGTTGGCGACCGCGCAGAAGGAGACCAAGCCGATGGTCGCCAGCGGCAGCAGGCCGGCGATGGTCTTGTAGAAGGCATAGGCGGCGAGCAGGATCACCACGACCGCGATGCGGCGCACCAGCAGCGCGAGCCGGCCGAGATCGGCATCCTGGTGCCGGCCGCGCAGCAGGAACGGCATGACGAGCTCGTTGCCGACCATGCCGGAGAGGGCCATGCAGGCGACCGCCACCATGCTGGTCGCGGCGGAGAGGCCGCCGATGAAGACCAAGGTGGTCAGCCAGTCGGCGCCCGCCGCCAGCGGCAGCGAGAGCACGTAGGTGTCGGGAATGCCGCCGGCGCCGAACACCACCTGCCCCGCCATGGCGATCGGCACCACGAAGGCGTTGATCAGCAGCAGGTAGAGCGGGAACAGCCAGCGCGCGGTCGACAGGCTGGCGGGGTGATCGTGCTCCACCACCGCGGCATGGAACTGCCGATCGAGGCAGAGGAAGGCGAAGCCGGAGAGCAAGGTGATCGCCAGCCAGTTGGCGTTCGGGCCGGAGGTCGCGAGCTTGGCGATGCCGGAGATCGCCTGCGATTGCGCGATGAGATCGGCCGGACCATCGAACATATGCCAGACGATGTAGATGCCGGCGGCAAGGAAGGCGAACAGCTTCACCAGGGATTCCAGTCCGATCGCCAGCATCATGCCGCGATGCTGCTCGCTCGCCTGCACGTGGCGCACGCCGAAGAGAATCGTGAAGGCGGCCATCAGCAGCGCGATGATGAAGGCGGTGTCGAGCCAGGCCGGCAGGCCGGCCCCGATCGGGCCGGTGCCGTCGGCATTGCCCGACAGCGCCGCGAAGCTGAAGGAGACCGCCTGGAGCTGGAGCGCCAGATAGGGCATGGCGCCGACCACCGCGATCAGCGTCGCCAGCACCGCGACGCCGCGGCTGCGGCCGTAGCGGGCGCCGAGGAAGTCGGCGATCGAGGTCACGTTCTGGCGCTTCGCCACGGCGACGATGCGGCGCATCAGCGGCAGGGCGCCGACCATCACCACGGCCGGGCCGACATAGATCAGCGCGAAATCGAGGCCGCTGGTGACTGCGCGGCCGACCGATCCGTAGAAGGTCCAGGAGGTGCAGTAGATCGCCAGCGAGAGCGAATAGATGACCGGGCCGAGTCGCCCTCGAGACCAGCGCAGGGCATGCCGCTCGCCGAAATGCGCCACGGCGAAGAGCAGGCCGAGGTAAGCCAGCGAGAGCAGAAGTATGACGTGGCTAAGGCCCATTTCCGCAAATTAACGCATAGGCTTAGGAGCCTGTCCATCGGGTGTCAAAAGGCTACGACCAAAGTCTGGGGTTCTATTTCCGGGGGGCCGGACTATCAGGAAATGCGGCGTCCGCCCCCGGTCCGCGCGTGCTGCGCGCCGGAGAAGAACAAGAGGGACGCGCTCGGGATGAAACAGACTTTGGGGAGATTCGGCTATGACCGCTTACGCCAGTTCCACCGGTGCCGGCCGCGAGAAAGGCGAAATGAAGACCGTGGTCTTCGCCTCGTCACTGGGCACGGTGTTCGAATGGTATGACTTCTACCTCTACGGATCGCTCGCCGCGATCATCAGCAAGCAGTTCTTCTCGGGCGTGAACCCGACCGCCGGCTTCATCTTCGCCCTGATGGCGTTCGCCGCAGGCTTCGCGGTGCGGCCGTTCGGCGCCCTGGTGTTCGGCCGGGTCGGCGATCTGGTCGGCCGCAAGTATACCTTCCTGATCACCATCACCATCATGGGCCTCTCGACCTTCGTGGTCGGCCTGTTGCCCAGCTATGAGTCGATCGGCATTACCGCGCCGGTGATCCTGATCGCGCTGCGCCTGCTGCAGGGCCTGGCGCTCGGCGGCGAATACGGCGGCGCCGCGACCTATGTCGCGGAACACGCCCCTCCCGGCAAGCGCGGCCTGATGACCAGCTGGATCCAGACCACGGCGACGCTCGGCCTGTTCATGTCGCTGCTGGTAATCCTGGCCTGCCGGTTGAGCCTGGGCGAGGAGGCGTTCGGCGCCTGGGGCTGGCGCATTCCGTTCCTGATGTCGATCCTGCTGCTCGGCGTCTCGGTCTGGATCCGGCTCAAGCTGAACGAGAGCCCGGTCTACAAGCGGATGAAGGAAGAGGGCAAAGGCTCGAAGGCACCGCTGACCGAATCCTTCCTGCGCTGGCCGAACCTCCGCATCGTGATCCTGGCGCTGCTCGGCCTGACCGCGGGCCAGGCGGTGGTCTGGTACACGGGGCAGTTCTACGCCCTGTTCTTCCTGACCCAGACCCTGAAGGTCGATGCGACGACGGCGAACCTGCTGATCGCAGGATCGCTGCTCATCGGCACGCCGTTCTTCGTCGTGTTCGGCGCGCTCTCCGACAAGATCGGCCGCAAGCGGATCATCATGGCGGGCTGCCTGATCGCCGCCCTCAGCTACTTCCCGCTGTTCAAGGGCATCACTCACTACGCCAATCCGGCGCTCGAGGCGGCACAGACCTCCGCCCCGGTGACGGTGGTGGCGGATCCGGACACCTGCTCGTTCCAGTTCAACCCGGTGGGCACCTCGAAGTTCTTGACCTCCTGCGACATCGCCAAGAGCTTCCTGGCGAAGAGCTCGGTCAACTACCAGAACGAGGCGGCGCCTCCGGGCACCGTCGCGCAGGTGAAGATCGGCGGCACCGTGGTCAACAGCTTCGAGGGCCACGGCCTCGCCGCCGAAGACCTCAAGGCGCAGACCGAGGGCTTCACCAAGTCGATGACCGAGGCCGTCACGACGGCGGGCTATCCGGCGAAGGCGGATCCGGCGCAGATGAACAAGCCGATGGTGCTGCTGCTCCTGGTCCTGCTGGTGATCCTGGTGACCATGGTCTACGGCCCGATCGCGGCCATGCTGGTCGAGCTGTTCCCGACCAAGATCCGCTACACCTCGATGTCGCTGCCCTATCACATCGGCAACGGCTGGTTCGGCGGCTTCCTGCCGACGGTGGCCTTCGCCATGGTCGCGGCCAAGGGCGATATCTATTACGGCCTCTGGTATCCGATCGTGGTGGCGGCCGCGACCTTCATCATCGGCATGCTGTTCATCCACGAGACCAAGGATCACAAGATCGACGTCTGGTAGGCCCGGTCAGCCGGGGGCTTCCCCCCTCGGCTTGCTGCGGCGTTCTCCAGCCCCCGTCCCGCTTGGACGGGGGCTTTTCTATGATTCCACTCAACTACCATACACTATCGTGTGCGGTTAATAAAGAGTTATCAAAGACGACTTGTCCCATTTTCCGTATGCTGCAGTGCGGGAACAATTTGAGCCAAACGCACTTGATCTCTGGTCAGCAAGGAGTTGGACCCATGGCGGATGATAAGACCAAAGTCGGCCGGATCGACCGGGCGCGCATCAACGTCGATGAAGCCTACGAGCTGCACGACTGGTCGGCGAAGCTCGGCGTCACCTCCTGGGAAGTGAAGGCCGCCGTGCGCAAGGTCGGCCCGATGGCCAAGGACGTGGCGCGCGTGCTCGGAAGCAACGCGCGCATCTGATCCACGCCGTACTTTTCGCAGAGCCAGTCAAAGCCCCCGCCTCGTCGGGGGCTTTTTCCTATGACATGCTGCGCGCCGGAATTTCGGGGGGAGCATTCATGGGCAAGACCAACGGCCGCCGGGTCTTCATCACCGGCGGGGGCGGCGGTATCGGCGCCGTCACCGGGAAACTGCTGGCGCAACGCGACTGGCGCGTGGCCCTGCTCGATCGCGACGGCGCGCTGGCCGAGAAGACCGCCGCCGCGATCGGCGCGGACCGGGCGCGCGGCTATGCCGGCGACGTCACCGACATCGCCTCGGTCGAGACGGCGCTCGATGACATGGTGAAGGCCTGGGGTGGCATCGACGACCTGATCAACAATGCCGGCATCTGGGACCACGATCCGCTGCTCGACCTCACCAAGGCGCGTTGGCAGAAGGTGCTGGACGTCAACCTGCTGGCGCCGATCGAGATCTCCAACGCGGCCGCCCGGCGGATGAAGCCCGGCAGCGCCATCGTCAACGTGTCCTCGGTGCTGGGCCAGGTCTCGGCGCCGACCCGCGGGCCCTATTGCGTCTCGAAGAGCGCGCTGATCAGCCTGACCAAGATGCAGGCGATCGAATGGGCGGCGCTGGGCATCCGGGTCAATGCGATCGCGCCCGGCTACATCACCAACCCGACGACCCTGCAGCTCGCCGCGAGCGGCAGCTACGATCCCTCCGCCATCCACAAGCGGACGCCGATGGGCCGCATGGGCACCGAGGACGAGGTGGCCGAAGGCATCGCCTTCCTGCTCTCGCCCGGCAGCGCCGGCTATATCACCGGCCATACGCTGGAAGTGAACGGCGGCTGGACCGCCTACGGCTTTATCTGAGGACGCATGGCGATCACCGGTTTCAATCATACGAGTTTCACGGTCACCGACATGGAGAAGTCGGTGAAATTCTGGACCGAGCAGCTCGGCTTCGAGGCGGCTTCGGTCTCGCCGCGCCAGGGCCGGTGGCAGGAAGAGGTGACCGGCATCGCCGGCGCGTCGCTGCTGGTGGCGCATCTTTACGGCCACGGGCATCACATCGAGTTCATCCAGTATCTGGGCGGCGCCATCGAAGGAGCGGCACCGCCGCCGGCTCTGGTCGGCGCGGCTCATGTGGCGCTCGAGACCGACGATATCGAAGCGACCTGGGCGACGCTGCTCCGCGCCGGCGCCACGGCACAGGGCCAGATCGCGCGGGTGACCAGCGGCACGGTATCGGGCGTCAAGGCCGGGTACATCCGCGATCCCAACGGCATCCTGATCGAGCTGGTCCAGCTCGCGCCGCGCTGAGGGTTTCATTGCGATCCACGCGAATGGCGCCGGTCGGGACGCGAGTTATCTTAGAGACACCACGCTGCTTTACGACCGATCAGACCGGCTAGAGGCGTCACCCGCTGGCCCACCTTTGTCTCGAGGCCAAATGACTAGGGCGACAACTACTGCCAACAATACCGACACGATAAACAGCGCCAGCCGAGTTCCCGGATTGGCATCGATACCAATTAGCCCTCATAGAGCCAATGGCCCCGCCACCGCGGAATAGACGCTTGGCCCAATCACCAGGAGGAATGGGAGACCCTTGAAGGCAATACCCGCCAAGTCTTGCCGCTCAGGGTTTATGAACATGACCGTTGCAGCCGCCCCTGAGATAAGAAACGCCGACAAGAAGTCGCCGCGTATTGTGGATGTGAAGTTCGTTATCAGCTGCATCTCGGCGAAGAAGTACCGATAGCAAATCGGGTAAACGGCAAAAGCCACGAGTGAGATCGTTATAGCGTTCAGTGTCGAATTAACGGCGTCCTTGTGGCCATCTTTGACCGCCAGATAGATTATCAGCATCGAGAACAGCGCCGCGAACGCGGTCATCAGAGCTGCAAAAAGCTGCAGCGCACTAAGCGCGTGCGCGGTTGGATTCAAGAGCTTCCATCTTCTCTGAAGATCGGCGTCCAGCACCGCTTTGATGTAGACGGCGGGGGGCAGGGCCAGAATCTCTTCGGGCTGCAGGCGGGGTCCGGCCTTTAGCAGATCAACCTGCGCCTTGCCTTGCTCCGCAATTGACTTCCTCGTTGCCTCGATGACCGATGGATCCGTGCTGCTCTCGACCTGGTTTCGCAGCGATTCGGCCGAATCGAGCGCCTTTAGCGCATAGGCCGGCTCCAAGCGATCGAAAACCTTCGCGGTGAAGAAATAGTCTGTGATCGTAAGGGCGGAGACGACGATACAGCCTGCGAGAAGAACGACCGGCCAATTGGCGACCAGCCACTCGAGAATGGGATCGCCGATCGACTCTCCTCCCAGGACGACGACCGTGTAGCGAAACCCAATAAAGGCAGCGAAGGCCGCAATCGGAAACGGCACAAGAAGAAAGAGGAACTGATTTGGGGCGTAGCCCCAAAGCTCCCCCAGCCGCTCGGAATGCAAACTCGCCACGTCATAGATTATCGGCAACAGCACCAGAAAACTGACCGTCAGAGCTGCTCCCAAGACCCAGACCATCGAGCGATCTCTACTGGAGGATATGCTGCTTCTCCCCCGCGGCTGTGGTTGCCATCCGCAGCACGACCCAGCTAAAGAATAGGACGCACGCGCTTTGATACTAATAATAGTGGATTTCCTCCACGCGAACAAGAGGCACACGGGCGCGAAGCCCGTGATTCAAAAGGCGTCTCACGCTGAGTTTATGAGCCTAGGCAGGGCTGTTGGCCGTTCCTTCTTCTCTTTTCTTTGCCCCCTTCTGATTCCGTGCCCGATCGTCTAAAAGACCGGCAATCCCGAGATTTTGGAGCGTTCGAGCATGGCTGCGTATCAGTACATCTATGTCATGAAGGGCCTGGGTAAGGCCTATCCCGGCGGCAAGAAGGTGCTGGAGGATATCTGGCTCTCCTTCCTGCCCGGCGCCAAGATCGGCGTGCTCGGCCATAACGGCTCCGGCAAATCGACCCTGCTGAAGATCATGGCCGGGGTCGAGAAGGACTTCACCGGCGAGGCCTGGGCGGCCGACGGCGTCTCGGTCGGCTATCTCGAGCAGGAGCCGCAGCTCGATCCCGCGAAGGACGTGCTCGGCAACGTCATGGAAGGCGTCGGCGAGACCGCGAAGCTGCTCCAGGAGTTCGAGGAAGTCTCCAACGCCATGGGCGATCCCGATGCGGATTTCGACACGCTGCTGGCGCGCCAGGCGGAGCTCCAGGAGAAGATCGACCACGCCGATGCCTGGGACGTCCAGCGCAAGGTCGAGATCGCGATGGACGCGCTGCGCTGCCCGCCGGGCGATGCCGACGTGACCAAGCTCTCCGGGGGCGAGCGGCGCCGCGTCGCGCTCTGCCGGTTGCTGCTCTCCAATCCCGACATGCTGCTGCTGGACGAGCCGACCAACCACTTGGACGCGGAATCGGTCGCCTGGCTGGAGCAGTTCCTGCAGAAATACACCGGCACCGTGGTCGCGGTGACCCATGACCGCTACTTCCTCGACAACGCGGCCAGCTGGATCCTTGAGCTCGACCGCGGCCGCGGCATTCCGTTCGAAGGCAACTACTCGGGCTGGCTGGAGCAGAAGGCCAAGCGCGAGGATATCGAGCAGAAGAGCGAGAGCGCCCGCGACCGCACGCTCGCCCGCGAATTGGAATGGATCCGCCAGGGCGCCAAGGCGCGCCAGGCGAAATCCAAGGCCCGCATCAACGCCTACGAGGCCCTGCTCGCCCAGCAGAACGAGAAGGGCGTCGAGACCGCGCAGATCTACATTCCGGCCGGTCCGCGGCTCGGCGACCTGGTGATCGAGGCGCAGCATCTCACCAAGGGCTTCGGCGACAAGCTGCTGATCGAGGACCTCTCCTTCAAGCTGCCGCCGGGCGGCATCGTCGGCGTGATCGGCCCGAACGGCGCCGGCAAGACCACCCTGTTCCGCATGATCACCGGCAACGAGACGCCGGATTCCGGCACGTTCAAGGTCGGCGACACGGTGAAGCTCGGCTATATCGACCAGTCGCGCGACAGCCTCAACGCCGGCAAGACCGTCTGGGAGGAAATCTCCGACGGCCATGAAGAGATCGAGCTCGGCAAGCGCAAGATGCCGAGCCGGGCCTATGTCGCCGGCTTCAACTTCAAGGGCACCGACCAGCAGAAGAAGGTCGGCCAGCTTTCGGGCGGCGAACGCAACCGCGTCCACCTCGCCAAGATGCTGAAGTCGGGCGCCAACGTCCTGCTGCTCGACGAGCCGACCAACGATCTCGACGTCGACACCTTGCGCGCCCTGGAAGAGGCGCTGACCGAGTTCGCCGGCTGCGTCGTGGTGATCAGCCATGACCGCTGGTTCCTCGACCGCATCGCCACCCACATGCTGGCCTTCGAAGGCGACAGCCATGTCGAATGGTTCGAAGGCAACTACCAGGATTACGAAGTCGACCGGCACAAGCGCCTGGGCTCCGACGCAGACCAGCCGCACCGGATCAAGTACAAGCCGCTGGTACGGCAGTAGTCCCGGAGGGTTTACGGCGACGGCGCATTTGAGCCGCGTCAGGCAGCTCAAACCATTGATCCAGAAAGCCGAATGTCCGTAGCACGGGCATTCGGCTTTTTTGATTCCGTAAACCTCCGGTAAAGGTTGCGGCGGCGGCGCGCCAGTTCGATCGCGTTTCCAGGGTTTTGATTCTGTCTGCGTCGGGTCTGCGTTGCAGAGCAGCAAAACACGTCGCGTGCGAACGCCATTCACTTTTACGGCCTCCACGCTTTGGAGGCGCTTCAAGTCAGTTCAAGCTTCTTAAGATGAATGCTCTTTGTCCGGTTAGAGCGGGCGAAGCGATTCTGCGTTCTGTAAAAGCTGGGTACAAGTTCGGTGCACAGCGCGTCGTGTTCCCGTGCTTCGGTCCTGCGCGCAACCATGCACGCGCCGAAGATTGACCCGCCGTGTAATGCGGAATTTTCACGCAACGTTTTTCCTGTCCGGGCTGGGTCCGGTTGCAAATCAGCAACAGCTTCCGTCACGCCACGCGCGACTTCGATGCAGCATTCACAATGTCAATCAACGCCTGCCTTCGCGCTACGCGCTTCCGCGCATCGGCGGACGGGTCGGAGGGCAGGCAGCAATTATACCACGATCGGTGCGCCGTGTAACCGCGCGACATCGGATGAATTCAGGAATATGCAGCGGAGATTGTTCGGAGCGCTGGACCTTCCAGAGCATTGGCAGACAGTTTCAATGAGCTGGAGGAAGTTCCAGCGCCCTACCCGCTCCGCCCGCGCCGCCGCATTTCCGCAAAGGCGCGGGCGAGTTGGCAGAATTCCTCGATGCTGAGTTCTTCGGCCCGGGCGGTATCGCGGATGTTGGCGCGGTCGAGGAGCGCGTTGGCTTCGACCGGCAGGGTCTTGAGCGACTGGCGCAGCATCTTCCGCCGCTGACCGAAGCCGGCTTCGGCGACCGCTTCGAGGTCGCGGGGGTCGGCGGGATAGAGCGGCCCGTTAGGATGCGGGATCAGCTGCACCACGGTCGAGGTCACCTTGGGCGGGGGGATGAAGGCCTTGGGCGGGATGTCGAACAGCTGCTTCACCGTGCAGCGCCATTGCGTCACGATCGAGAGCCGGCCGTAATCCTTGGTGCGCGGCTGCGCGGTCAGGCGGTCGGCGACCTCCTTCTGGAACATCAGGGTCAACGAGGCGAAAGCTTCCGCCTGCTCCATCCATTGCAGCAGCAACGGGGTCGCGATGTTGTAAGGCAGGTTGGCGACGATGCGGCGCGGCGCCTCGCCCAGGGCCGCGGCATCGGTCTTGAGCGCATCGCCGTCGACCACTTCGAGCCGGCCCGGATAATGGGCGGCGACCTGGGCCAAGGCGGGGAGCGCGCGGGCATCGCGCTCGATCGCGATCACCTTCCTGGCACCCTCCATCAGCAGGGCGCGGGTCAGGCCGCCGGGGCCGGGGCCAACCTCGATCACCGTGCCTTCGTCGAGTTTTCCGGCGGCGCGGGCGATCTTCTGGGTGAGGTTGAGGTCGAACAGGAAGTTCTGGCCGAGGTTGCGCTTGGGCTCGATGCCGTTGCGGCGCATCACCTCGCGCAGCGGCGGCAGGCCGTCCTTGGCCAGCAATTCGTCGGTCATAGCCGGATGTCGATATAAGCGGCGCGGCGCAGGTCGCTTAGATAGCCGCGCGCAAGAGTCTCCAGCCGTTCGGCGGCGAGCCGGTCGGCGATCGCGACGCGGGAGACCTCGCCGTTGGTATCACCCCGGTCGCAGACCACGAAGATCGCCACGCCGCCGTCGCCGCGGATCGCGTTGCTGGGTTCGCCGACCTGCTGGGTCATCACCATGTTGCGGATTTCGGGCGGCATGTCGTCGACCGGGACCCGGCCCAGATCGTCGAACCGCGCCGAAGCCGCATCCTCCGCCAGGGTCTGGAATTCCTGGCAGCTATGCGCGGCCTTGCCGGCGAAGCCGTCCGCCTGCTCCTGCGCCGACTGCACTTCCTTTTCCGAGGCGTTCGGCGCCAGCGGCCAGAGCAGGCGAATGAGGTGCACCGAGCCGGGCGCCACCGCGGAATCGGTCGCCTGCCGTACATCCTCGATCCGCACCAGGTAGTAGCCGCCGGTGCCCTGGACCGGGCCGATCAACTTGCCCTTCACCTCCGGCCCGCCGCCGAGGCGCGCCAGCTCGGCGGCAACCGCGGGATCGGCCTCGTCGGCGCGGATCCAGCCGATATCGCCGCCGTTGGCGGCACTGGTGTCCTGCGAGAATTCCTGCGCGAGCGAGGCGAAATCGGCGCCGCTCTGGAGCTGATCGAGCAGGCGTTGGGTTGCTTGCTGCACGGTCGGCGCATCCTTCGGCGAATCGATCGCCTGGAAGATCTGCGAGAGCCGATACTCGTTCTTGCCCCGCGCCGACTTCGCCCGCGCGAGAGACTCGTTGATCTCGGCGTCGGTGATGCGGATCGTGGCGCGCAACTTCCGCTGCACCAGGCGGCTCCAGGCGATGTCGGCCCGGATCTGGTCGGCCAGCGCCGAGACCAGGATGCCGTTGCTGGCCAGCATGGATTCGAAATCCTCGCGCGACATGTTGTTCCGGCCGGCCAGACCGGCGATCCGGGCATTGACCTCGCCGTCGCCGACGGTGACGCCCTGGGCCTTCGCCTCCTGCGCCTTCAGGTGATCGTCGATCAGGGAGCGCATCACGTTCGGCAGCAGATTCTGCCGATTCTCGGGCGTGTCCTGCAGGCGTGCCGAGAGCATCGCGGCGCGCAGCCGGGCAAAGACATCAAGCTGGGTGATCACGTCGTCGTTGACCACCGCGGCGATCTTGAGCTCGTCCTGCGCCAGGGCCGCCGGTGCCCCGGCCGCGAGACCGATCAGGAGGCAGAACACGGCCGCGATCTTCACCCAGGCCTTACGGCCGGGCTTCAGCGATCCGCCCTGCGATTGAAAGCTAGCAGACAATCCGTTTTCTCCAATCCGACCCTGTCAATCCGAACCACTCAAGCAAGTCCGGCACGATACTGCAATCCGCCGGCCGATCCTGACCGAATCCGCCGCCGGTGCCCATGATATTCTGCCCGGATATGTATCCCGCGTCCCGGATGCGCGCTGGCAGCCAATCGTCAGAACGAGGTCCCGATATCGCCGAGATTCTTGAACGTGAAGGTCACGAAGGCGGCGAACTTGCCGGAGGAAAGGTCGGTATCGCCGTCCGGGCTGTACTGGACGTTCACGTTGAAGCCGAAGCACTCATCGTTATAGCCGAAACCGCCATAGAGGCCGTTTACGTCGTCATCGACCAAGTCGTAGCTGGCGCCGGCCGAAACCGACCAGTAGTCGAGGAACTTGGTGGCGAGCGAGGCCGAGACCTGCTCCCGGCTGGCGAAATCCTCGTTGCCGGCAAGATGCACGTAGCTCACCGCGCCGTTGAGCTCGCGGGGGCCGGCGACGAGGCTGACCTCCTGCCGCTTCATCTTCGCCTGGTCGGTGTCGAAGCGGAAGCGGTAGGTCGCATTCAGCAGCGAGTTCGGCTGCAGCGACAGGCGGCCGACGATGTCGGTCAGATCGCTGTTGATGCCGCTGTCCTCCGGCTCGTCATGGCTGCGGATGAACTGATAGCTCTGGCCGAGGAAGACCTCGGCGTGGCCACCCTCGTTGTTGTAGGCGCTCCACTCGAGGCCGTAGTTGACGCGCGACCCGGCATCCACCCGATCGAAGCCGGTGAAGCGGTCGGCGGAGAACAGCTTGGTATCGTCCCACTCGAAGGTGCGGCTGTCCTCGTTCGGGATCTTGCCGGTGTTGCAGCAATCCGGCGCCATCACGAGCTGAACGATCGGCTGCAGCACCTGGGTGAAGGTCTCGCCCGGCTTCACGAAAGGATAGCGCCACTTGAAGCTGCCCTGCGGAAAGACGCGGCCGGTCACGCCGTCGAAGGTGTTGGTGTCGTTGGGGTCGATGTCGTCGCTGTTGGTATCGACGTCGTTGGCGACGTACATGTCGGCGTGGACCGTGAGCTGGAGCTCGTAGACGTCGCCCCAGGAACCGGTATAGGGCAAAGTCCAGCTGGGATGCATCGAAACCCGGAGCGAATCCCGGCCCTCGCGGCGCACCAGGTTCATCAAGCCGGCGTTGAGGCCCCAATAGCCGCCGCCGGCTCCCGGCTCGCCGGTGAAATTGTAGTTCAGCAGCGGCGTGATGATCGGCGCCGTGGCGTCGCGCAGATTGTCGTTGGTGGTCTGCCAGCCATAGCCGCGGGCCTCGAAATAGCTGCGGCCGAAGAAGCCTTCGGTCCACAGCGTGTCCTCGAGCCATCGCCGCGAGCCGAGATGATATTGCCGCAGGTAGTCCTTGTCGGTGGTGTTCTTGAAGTTGAAGCCCCAGCGCCAGTCGCGGTTGAGGTCGAACAGGCCGGCGCCGTTGACATGGCCGCGGAACTCGCGATCGGATTCGTCGTTCTCGGGTTCGGCCTCATAGGTGCCCGAGGCACCGAGGAGAAAGGCGCCGTTGGGCACGCGCTGCCGGTATTCGCCGACCATCACGCCGCCGGCCGGGTCGGGATCGCCGGTGATGCGCGCGATCGGGCTCAGGGTGATATCCTTGTCGTCGCCCAGGGTGATGAAATAGGGCTGGCGGATTTGCACGCCGGAGCGACCGGACGAGACCGAGAAGGCCGGATTGAGCAGACCGGTCTGCCGCTTCACGCCGACATCCGGATGCTGGAAGAACGGGGTGTAGAACACCGGGACGCCCCACATCTCCATCGTGGCATCGTGATAGGTGATGGTCTGCGCGGTCTCGTCGCGCACCACCTGATCGGCCTTGATCTGCCAGACCGGCTGGCGCGTCGGATCGCTCTTGCAGGGCAGGCACGGCGTGTAGACCGCCTTGTTCAGGATCTCCTTGGTGCCGCCGACCCGGTGCGCCGAATAGGCGGCGAGGCGCGACTTGTCCCTCAGGAGCGCCCGAAAGCCCCTGATCACGCCGTCCTTGAAGTCGTCCGAGAGGTCAACGTAGTTGGCGAAGACCGTATCGCCGCTCGGCAGCAGCAGGGTGACGTTGCCGGAGGCGCTGATCGTCTTGCTGCGCTCGTTGTAGGTGATGGTATCGGCCATGACCACGCGGTCGTCCTGCGCCATCTCGACATGGCCGCGCGCGACATAGACGCCGAGATCCTGGTCGTAACCGGCCTCGTCGGCGATCAGGTCGACCGGGGCGTCGCTGGCCGCCGCGGCGTCGAGATCCAGACGCAGGAGGCAGAGCAAGGCGGTCGCACAGACGAACAGGCCGCGCAGCGCCCGCCCGCTCCGCGATACGCCTGCTCGTGCTTCCCTTAAAGCAAATCCGCCTGAAGGCTTGAGCCGCCTCACGCCGCCACCCCGAAGATCCCCTATCGGTCTTTGTAAGGCGGCCGACGGCCCTTGTGACTCGCCTCGGGCTTTCCCCGTTTCGCCAGCGGCCTTCAGGGCCGGAATCCGGCCGCGCTCGTTGGCCGGTAAACTAGCATGTTAAGCCCTTTCGTCCACTGATTTCATGGACTTGCGAGTCGTCATACCAGCGTGTTCCCCGGCTGGCGGCGCGCGGCTCCCTATGCTAACTCTTGAGCAGATTCGCAAGAACGGACCGGGCGTCGCCGGTCGCAATCGCCGAGGAAAGCATGAAAATCGCATTCGCGAAGCCGGAATTGCCGGAGACCGGCAGTTTGGCCGTTGGCGTCATGGACGGCCGCAAGCTCGGATCCCATGCCGCGCAAGTCGAGAAGCTGACAAAGGGCGCGGTCAATCGCGCGATCGGCGCCAGCCGGTTCAAGGGCGGCCCCGACGATCACCTGGCCTTGCTGGCGCCGGCCGGCGTGCAGGCGCATCGGGTGCTGCTGTTCGGGTTGGGCGCGGCGCCGAAGCTGGACGCGCTGGCCGCGCAGGCGATCGGCGGCCGGCTGGTCGCCGCCTTCAACGCCGCCGGCGAGAAGGAAGCGACGGTGCTGATCGAGGCGATCCCCGGCGCGCCGTTGAGCGAGGCCGAGCTCGCCGCCAACATCGCCTATGGCGCGCAGCTGCGGAGCTATCGCTTCGACAAATACAAGACCAAGGAGAAGCCGGAGCAGAAGCCGAGCCTGAAGCGGCTTACCATCGGCACGGCGGAAGCCCATGCCGCGAAGAAGGCCTACGATCCGCTGGAGAAGATCGGCGAAAGCATCAGCTTCGCCCGCGACCTGGTCTCCGAGCCGGCCAACATCATCTATCCGGAGACGCTGGCGCAGCAGGCCAAGACGCTCGCCGATGTCGGCGTCGAGGTGAAGGTGCTGGGCGAATCCGAGATGAAGAAGCTCGGCATGGGTGCCATCCTCGGCGTCGGCCAGGGCAGCGAGCGCGAATCCAAGCTCGTCGTCATGCGCTGGAACGGCGCCGACGATTCGAAGGCGAAGCCGATCGCCTTCGTCGGCAAGGGCGTCACCTTCGACACCGGCGGCATCTCGATCAAGCCGGCCGCCGGCATGGAAGACATGAAATGGGACATGGCCGGATCCGGCGTGGTGATCGGCCTGATGCGCGCGCTGGCCGCGCGCAAGGCCAAGGTCAACGCAGTCGGCGTGGTCGGCCTGGTGGAGAACATGCCGGGCGGCAACGCGCAGCGCCCGGGCGACATCGTGACCTCGATGTCGGGCCAGACCATCGAGGTGCTGAACACCGACGCGGAAGGCCGGCTCGTGCTGGCGGACGCGCTCTGGTACACCCAGGAGAACTTCAAGCCGGTCGCGATCGTCGATCTCGCCACCCTGACCGGTGCCATCATGGTGGCCCTGGGCCAGGTGCATGGCGGATTGTTCTGCAACGACGACACGCTGTCCGATCGCCTGACCGAAGCCGGCAAGGCGACCGGCGAGCTGCTCTGGCGCATGCCGCTGGGTCCCGCCTACGACAAGCTGATCGATTCGCCCGCGGCCGACATGAAGAACATCGGCGGCCGGTACGGCGGCAGCATCACGGCGGCGCAGTTCATCCAGCGCTTCATCCAGAAGGGTGTGCCCTGGGCGCATCTCGACATCGCCGGCATGGCCTGGTCGGACAAGGACGCGCCGACCGTGCCGAAGGGCGCCACCGCCTACGGCGTGCGGCTGCTCGACCGGCTGGTCGCCGACCACTACGAGGATAAATGATGCCCTTCGGCATCGGGGATAAGTGACGGAAGTCCGGTTCTATCACCTGCAACGCGCACGGCTCGAGGAAGTCCTGCCGGTCATCCTCGAGCGGTGCCACCAGCGCGGCGATCGCGTGCTGGTGCTGGCCGGCTCGACCGAGCGGGTCGAGGCCCTGGCCGCCCTGCTCTGGACCTACCGGCCGGATTCCTTCCTGCCCCACGGCACGGCGCGGGACGGCGAGGCGGAACGCCAGCCGATCTTCCTGGCGCCGGCCGGAGGGGACGGCGACAACCCCAATGGAGCCCAGGTGCTGATCCTGAGCGACGGCGCAAGGCACGACCGGATCGGCGATTTCAAGCTGGTCTGCACGCTGTTCGACGGCCATGACGCGGCGGCGGTCGCCGCCGCCCGAACCGAATGGCGGACCTGCAAGGAGGCCGGCCATGCCGTGGTCTATTTCCAGCAGGCCGAGACCGGCAAATGGCAGGAAACCGCGCGGGCCTGAACCGGGGCTCCTCGATCTGCGACCGACATCACATACGGGTGCAAGATTCGGCGTTTTTGCTTGGAGAATCAGGTCGCTAACTGGACTTTGAGCGTTGCGCCCCATACATTGGAGCCGGGTTCAGGTCCGGCTTTGTGACCGTAGGTAAGGGTCCATGAAAGGCCAGTTTTCAGCCAAGTTTCGGCGGTTCGGTCGCAGCGGCGATGGCGCGGCGATCATTGAGTTCGCCCTGGTCTTCCCCCTCATGCTGTTGTTCACCTTCGGCATCATGGAGGTCAGCCTGTACATGGCAAGCCTGGTGACCCTGGAGGGCGGCCTCAAGGAAGCGTCGCGCTACGGCATGATCACCTCGCAGACGCCTGGTGCGGTGGACCTCAGCAAGGTCCCGGTTCCGTTCAAGAAAGACCCGTCCGACCTGCGCATGGCGACGATCGGGTTGATCCTCAACCGGCACACGCTTGACTTGATCAACCTCGATAAGGCGGATGTTAAGACCGAGACGTTCACCAATTTCATGCTGACCAAGGACGGTGAGCCCTATTCCGACAAAAACGGAAATGGCCAGTGGGATCCTGGCGAGCCCTGGCAGGACATAGCCTGCCCGATCGGCAATGGAATATGGGACGGACCCAAGAGCACCGGCAGTACCGTCGGCGCCGCCGGCGCAATCGTGGTCTATACCATAAACTACAGCTGGCAGGTCATGACCCCCATGGTCGGTCAGTTCCTGGGCAAGCCTGATCCGAACAACGCCGGGCGCTACATCATTCCAATGAGCGCCACCATCGTCGTGAAGAACGAGCCCGCTCTGTCGGGCAGCACGTTCGCCTGCTGATGGTCGGGAAACGCACATTGCGCTCCTGCTTTTGCGCCATGGGATTGCGCCGTTTCGGCGCGGAGGACCGCGGCGTCGCTGCGATCGAGTTCGCGATGGTCCTCCCGATCGTCGTCCTTCTCATGCTGGGATGCTTCGAGGTCCCGCGCTACGTCTTGGTGTATCAGCGGCTTGCCCGCACTTCGGCCAGCGTCGCGGATCTTGTGGCGCAGGCCGACGAGCCGATCAGCAGCCCGCAGATGGCGGATATCTTCAGCGCGGGCAAGATGTTGATGCAGCCCTATGACGTCGTGACCAATGGCGAAATCGTCGTCAGCTCGATCAACAATCCGGCCGGCGCCGGCGTCATCCTGACCTGGCAGAGAAGCAACGGCGCCGTGACGACCGCGAGCAAGATCGGCGTCGAAGGGGCCCAAGGAAACGCCGTAAAGATTCCAACTGCACTGCTGCCGGCCGCCGACCAGGAAGTCCTGGCTGCAGAGGTGTACTTCAACTATGTACCGGTGTTCGGCACGCGGATTTACCAGGGCTCAGAGCTCTACATGGTCTCCTACAGCCGGCCGCGTAACAAGAACCTGACGACGAAGCCGGCGGCCCTAACACCGCTGCCTTGATTCCCAATAAGAAGAAACACCGCGCGGGCCAATCCCAGGCGGTGTTTTTCTTTTTTCCCTCGCCGCGGCCGCGGGCGGCGTCCCGCTATTGGATGAGCCGCAACGCCGAGAGGCTGGATGCGATCTTCTTGAACGCCGCCTCCAGCTGCGCATTGGTGCTGGCCTGGAAATAGAACTGATCGCTGGTCGCCACCTTCTTCAACAAGGTGGTGAGGGCGGGATCGAGCGTGTCGTACTGAATCACGTAGATCTTCACCGCGCCCCCAGCCAAGGGATTGGTGCCCTTGATCTTGGTGGCCAGCTCAAGAACCTTGTTGTTCAGGTTGTTATCAAGCTTGGTGCCGTCCGGCAGGGTGATCTTGCCGGTCTTGGTCGTGATCGTGCCGGCGCTCGTGTCGTCGCCGTACCAACCGTGATAGGCATCGCCGTTGCTGCCCCAGTTCTGGCCGTCGGTCATGAACACGATCGCCTGCACCCGCGGAAACGGCGTGCTCACCTTTGCTTCGTCAAATGGTTGGCCCGGCATCAACACCTCCCAGGCCCAGAACAAGCCCTGGGGTGCGTCCGTCGCGCCCTTCGGATCGAGGGCGTCGATCATGGACTTGACCGCGTTGTAATCGGGCTGCAGGGGCAGGATGCCGATTTCCGGACATTGCGCGCATTCGTTGCTGCTGCGCAGGTTGGGGCCGCTCGCGCTGGGGATCCACCAGCCGGGAGTGGGAATGGGCTTGAACGTGCCATCCTGCTGGGGCCAAGGACGGTTGGGAAAATTGCTGATTTTCGCTTGATTGTTGTCGTTCCAGTAGCTGGCATAGCAGCCAAAGCCGTTGTTGTAGCCGGAATCGCCTTCGGCGTTCGGAACGGGCTCCCAGCCGCGCCAAGTTCCAGGGTCGGTGGTACCGAGCTTGGTGTCGGCATCGGAGCTTTCCGACCCGTCTTCCCAATAGCGCGCGTAGACACAGCCCTTCCAACCGCCCGGAACGTTGGTACCGTCGTTCGGGTCGAGGAGCAGAGGCACCTCAGAGTTTGCGACCTTGAAGACACCAGGGAGGTTGGACGACAGCGGCAAGTATGTCGGCGGAGAGCCGTACTGGCGGCCGCCCATCGGGTTGGCGAAGGCGCCGCCGCTCGGGCCGACCGACGCACCGGCGCTCGTGTTCGGATAGGTGAGCACGTTCACCTTCGAGCTCCAGGGAACGACACCGATGTTCAGCAGGCTATATTCAACGCCTTGTATCGTGACTTTCTGCTGCTGCGTCCCGCTGCTGTAGGGCTGAGCCAAAGTGTCGACCAGGGCCTTTGCGTTCGTCTTCAGGGTATCGATCTTGCGGGCGCCTCCACCCTTGGGCGAGTCACCCATCGAGCCCGAGACGTCGAAGGAGAAGACCACGTCGAGGCCGTTGGTGGACCGCGAGACCGAAGCCGCGGCGGCCGCCGTCATGTTCTGAAAGCCGAGCACGCGCATCAGCGTGGTCGGAATCACCGCGGTCGACGTCACGTTGACGATGGTCAGATCGGGATTGATCGCGATCTGGGGCTGGGCGACGTTCGCGCCCATGGCACCGTTCGGAAAATTCGCATTGAAGAAAGCGGTGACATCGGCGTTCACCAGGGCGGTGTTCCCGGTGGTCAGCGCTTTGCCCCCCGCCAGAGCGGCGGCGTCAATGGCCTGGGATAGCCTCGCCTTGACGAGATAGCCGCGGGCAGCGTCCACCGCGAGCCCGGCCACGCCGACGAAGATCAAGGCGGAAAGCCCGAAATAGATCGCGATGGCGCCGCTCTCGCCATGCAAGAACGCGCGATTCGGCCGACCGTCGCGCCAGTGGGCCTGCAGCAAGGAAGCAATGCGTCGTAGCGACATGGCTCGATCCCTTCTCCGCCCCATGTCCGATATCTTAGCGGCAACAACGGGAGAGGCAATTCGGCTCTCCACGTTAGTGCATTGATTTAACTTGGATTAAGCGATAAGTGAACACCAGTATGTGCGCTGCGCGATTTCCTGAGCACCGGGCTCAGCCTGCGAGTGGGGATTACGGCTGGGCGTCGGTCGCCGGGGCGGCGGCGCCGCCGCCGGTCTGGTTGAGGCTGCCCGTGCTGGTGGTGGTTTGCGAGGTGGAGGCCGTCGTGGATGCACCGGTGTCGCTGCTGGTGCTGGTGCTCGCCGAGGACCGGAACTGGACGTCGGTCGGCGACAGCACGCGGGCGCAACGTTCGGTGCCGCAGGCATAGAGCACTTCGGTCGGCGCCTCGTCCCCCGAGGCGTTGAGCACGCTGACATGCCGGGCGGTGATGGGCGACACCACCACCGGCCAATCCAGGAGCAGCTCCTGCTTGTCGCTCAGCACCAGAATGTTGGTCTCGCCGGGTGTCTTGCCGAACACGATGATGGTGTCCGGCGTGTCCAGGGTCACGTCCGCCACGGTCGGATCACCGACCACGATGCTGGTGGCGGGCTTGGCGAGCTTCACCACCCGCGCCTCGCGCCAATTGAGATTGAGTCCATCCGCCAGCGCGGCGGTACTGGCCAGGACCAGCATCGGCAGCAAAATGAACAGACGGCGCATTTTCCCCTCCGTACCGGCCCCGTCCGTTCGGCAACGGACTCAACCCTCTAGCCGGTATTTGTTAATCCTAGTCGAGAAGCCTTCTGGCGGCAATCCACAATGCATGCCCGCGCCGGGGTGCCCGGATGCTGCTTGCCGCTTCGCCGCGGAAAATGTATAAGATCATCAAATGGTTGCGGTCCGCCTCGGGGCCCGGAGCTGGTCCGGGAGAATGGCGGCCCCGGCCGCTGGGGAGAATGCCGTATGGTCGGGATGACACGGCGATCGGGCCCGAAAGCCGCCAGGGCGTCCGGCCGGCGCATGGCCCTGCTGGCCACGGTCGCCGCCGGTTTGCTGCTGGCCGGATGCAACACGCCGCCGGAGGCGAAGCCGGAAGCCAATGCCTCGCTCCAGGCCGCCCAATTGCAGGCGGCCAAGCAGGCGGAGGCTTCCTACAACTACGCCGATGCCGTCAGCATCTACCAGGGTCTCCATGCGACCAATCCGGACGACACCGAACTGTCGCTCAGCCTCGCCAGAAACCTCCGGTTCGCCGGTCAGGCCCAGAGCGCGATTTCGGTGGTCAGCCAGTTGATCGGCAAGCACGGCCGGACCGCGCCGCTGCTGACCGAGCTCGGCAAGGCCTATCTCGCGGCCGATCAGGACAATCTCGCCCTGCCCACCTTGCTGGAGGCGAAGGCCGAGGCGCCGAACGATTGGGAGATCCTCTCCACGCTCGGGGTCGCCTACGACTATCAAGGCAATTATGCCGAGGCGCGCGAGGCCTATGCCCAGGCATTGATCGCCTCGCCGAGCAATCCGACCGTGCTCAACAATCTCGCCTTGTCGCAGGCATCGAGCGGCGATCTCGACGGCGCCATCGCCACCCTGCAACAGGCGATCGACCAGCCGGCGGCCTCGGCGCAGACCCGGCAGAACCTGGCCTTGCTGATGGCGATCAAGGGCGACCCCGACTCGGCCGAGCGCCTCGCGCGCAAGGACCTGCCGGCGGACGTGGCGGACAACAACAATGCCTATTTCCGGATGATTTCCGCCGCGGCGAAGGGTGCCGCGGCACCGAGCCTGGTGCCGCAGCCGGCGGGCCAATCGGGCGGGTCGGCGGTGCAATAGCGATCCGGCGCCGGATCGCGCGCTATTTCAGCAGTTCCGACACCTGGATCCCGGCCGGGCCGGCGATCACGATGAACAGCACCGGCAGGAAGAAGATGATCATCG
Organism: Dongia sedimenti; assembly: GCA_030715195.1. GTDB lineage: Bacteria > Pseudomonadota > Alphaproteobacteria > Dongiales > Dongiaceae > Dongia > Dongia sedimenti. The sequence goes on along the minus strand of JAUYVI010000006.1, from coordinate 170,977 downwards.
GCACCGTGAGCTGCGCCGGCAGCGCCGCAGCCTTCTTCTCCGCGGCGTTGAGCCGTGCGTCGCGATTTTCCTGCGCGATGACGCGCAAGCCCTGGGCGATCGGTGTGCCGTACTTTTCCGACTGCAGCAGGGTGGTGGTCAGCGAGCGAAAGGTCGCGAGGCCGGTGCGCTCGGCCAGGTTCTCGTAGGCCGCCCGCCGGTCGCCGAGGTAAGCGAGCTCGGCCGCCGTCATGCCCACCTCTTCCGCCATGAGCGGCGCCGACTCCGCCATCTCTTCCGAGACCTTGTTGAATGCGGCCTCGATCGACATGCCGGATTCGACGCAGATCACCATGAGGTCGAGCGCGTCGGGCAAGGCGCGCATCAGTATCTTCTGGCGTTTCTGTACGGCGTTGGTCAGGAAGATCGTCGGCAGCAGCCAGCCGAAGGCCGCGCCGACCAGCGCGGTCAGCAACTTCGCCTGGGTCGACCAGTCCGGGAACAGCGACAGGCTGTAGAAGAAGGCGAGGACCGCGAGCCCGATCGGCATGGCGAGCCGGACGAAGGTGAACGTGACGGGGGCCGAGCTGTTGCGCCAGCCCGCCTGCACCAGGCGCCGCTTCAGATCCTTCTGCTCAAGCATGTCCTCGAGGCGCAGCTGCTTGATCACGTTGCGCATCGCGCTTTCGGACCGGGTCGGCTGCAACCGCCGGCGCGACTGGAAGGACTCGCGCTGCTGGATCTGCAGCTCGTCGCGCTTGAACGCCACGGCGCGGCGGCGCGCCGCGAACTTGTCGTTCTGCATGAAGAGGGTGGCGACCGCCATCACCGACGCGAAGGCGGCGATGAAGGCGATCAGCACGATCACGGTCGGAAGGTCGAAGCCGAAGGTGAAATTCTCGAACATGGCTATCCCAGGTTTGCGGCCCGACCGAAGTCCGCCGGCGGCGCTACATGTCGAAGTTGATCATCTTGCGCATCACCATGACACCCGTCCCCATGACCACGACGCAGATCGCGAGCATGAAGTTGCCGGTTTCGGTGGTGAAGAGCAAGGCGACGTAGTCGGGCGCCAGGAACGTCAGCGCGCCCATGACGAACAGCGGCAGCGAGCCGATGATGCCGGCGGATGCCTTGGCTTCGCTCGACATGGCCTGCACCTTGTCGCGCATCTTCTTGCGCTGGCGCAGCACGTCGGAGAGCTTCGCCAAGGTCTCGGCGAGGTTGCCGCCGGTGGTCTGCTGCGTGCCGAGCACGATGGTGAAGTAGCGGAACTCCGGACTGGGCAGGCGGTCGCTCATGCGCTGCAGCGCATCGGCCATAGGCTGCCCCAGCTTGATCGCCTCGTTCACCATGCGGAATTCCGGGCCGACCGGATCGGGCGATTCCTGGGAGATGATGCTGAGGCACTCGCCGACCGTCAGGCCGGACCGCACGCCGCGGACGATGATGTCGATGGCGTCGGGAAAGGCGGCGATGAACTTCTTCAGGCGCCGCTTGATCAGGAAACCGAGCACGAATTTCGGAATGCCGAGAAAGGCGACCAGGCCGACGGCGGGCAGCATGATCGGCGGGAGACCGAAGATGAAGGTGAGGCCGGTGACGATCGCGCCGCCGAGCAGGGCATAGAGAATGAATTGCTGCGGCGAGATGCTGAGTCCGGCAAACACCAGTTGCTCGCGGAGCTTCGAGCCGCGGCGCTTATGCCGCGCTTCCTCGGCGTGCTTCAGGCGCTCCTGGATCTGCTTCTTCCGCTTGGCGCCGGCGTTCTGGTCCTTGCGGCCGGTGCCCGGCAGGACCATCGCCGGCAGCGGGTCGCCGACCACGGTGCTGATGCGGCGCTTGAGACGCGCCTGGGGCGCCGTCACCGCCGCATAGATGCCGAAGCCGAGCAGCAGCATGGCGATCGCGGCCAATCCCGCAATCCCGTAGATCAGGAGAACGGGATTCGCGGCGAGGTTAGGCATTACCGGCCTCCATCGCCTCGGCCAGATCGCGTTCCTTGCCGAAGTAGCGGACGCGATCCCAGAAGCCGGGGCGCAGGCCGGTGAAGCGATGGCGGCCGGTGATCCGGCCCTGCGCGTCCTCGCCGGTGATCTCGTAGACGAACAGATCCTGCAAGGTCACGACTTCGCCTTCCATGCCCATCACTTCCGAGACATGGGTGATCTTGCGCGAGCCGTCGCGCAGGCGGGCCGACTGCACCACGACCTGGATCGCGCCGGCGATGTGCTCGCGCACGGTCTTGGCCGGCAGGTTGTAGCCGCCCATGGCGATCATGTTCTCGAGACGCGACACGCATTCGCGCGGGTTGTTGGCGTGGATCGTGCCCATGGAGCCGTCATGGCCGGTATTCATCGCCTGCAGCAGGTCGAATGCCTCCGGACCGCGGACCTCGCCGACGATGATCCGCTCGGGGCGCATACGCAGGCAGTTGCGGACCAGGTCGCGCATCGTCACCGCGCCGACGCCTTCCAGGTTGGGCGGCCGGGTCTCGAGGCGCACCACATGCGGCTGCTGCAGCTGCAGCTCGGCCGCGTCTTCGCAGGTGATGATGCGCTCGGTGCGGTCGATGTAGTTGGTGAGGCAGTTCAGGAGCGTGGTCTTGCCGGAGCCGGTACCGCCGGAAACGATGGTGTTGATCCGGCAATGGCCGATGATCTCGAGCAACCGGCCGCCTGCCGGCGTGATCGTGCCGAACTTCACCAGCTTGTCGAGGGTCAGCCGGTCGCGGCGGAATTTTCGGATGGTGAGCGCCGGGCCGTCGATCGACAGCGGCGGCGCAATGACGTTGACGCGCGAGCCGTCGGCCAGGCGCGCGTCGCAGATCGGGCTCGCTTCATCGACACGCCGGCCGATCGCCGAGACGATGCGCTGACAGATGTTCATCAGCTGCTGGTTGTCGCGGAACCGGATGTCGGTCAGCTCGATCTTGCCGTTGCACTCGATGTAGACCTTGTCGGCGCCGTTGACCATGATGTCGGCGATGTCGTCGCGCGCCAGCAGCGGCTCCAACGGGCCGAGGCCGAGCACATCGTTGCAGATTTCCGTGATCACCATCTGCTGCTCGGCAGCAGACAGCGTCAGGTTCCGCATATTGATGATTTCGCTGACGATCTCGCTGATCGCGTCGCGGACCGACTTGTGATCGAGCTTGGCGAACTCGCCGAGATCGACGGTCGCCATCAGGTCGTTGAAGACGTTCAGCTTGATTTCCGCCAAGCGGGAATCAAGCTCGCCGCCACGGCCGCCGCCCGCACCGCCCGCAGGCGGACGGGGCGTCGGGCTGGGCGCGGGCACCGTCGGCGCTTCGGCCACGGTCGGCGCGCGGGAGCCAACGGCTGGGGGATTGTTACGCTTGCCGAACATTCCTGTTCAGGCTCCTCGCTTCAAAAAGCCACTTAGGGTCAAGCTTCGGGCCGGAGGCGCCGACTGTCAACTCGCCTGCTTTTTCGGCTTCTTCTTCAGCCAGCCGAGAAGCGAGTTTTCGCCGCCGCCCGTCCGCGCGGCGGTCGATTGCCGGGCGCCGAGAGTCGTCGCAATCTGCCGGAAAGTGGCCGCCGCCTTGTGTGAACGGGCACCTTCTCCGAAAACCTGACCGTTATTCGAAAGCTGGCCGAACACCTGAGGCTCGAACGGCAGCACGCCGATCGGAACCAGCCTTAGGGATTCCTGAAAATCCTTCACCGAGAGCTGGGTCTTCTTGGCGGCGTCGAGCTTGTTCAGCACCAGCCGGACATTGGCCTGCTCGCCCCGGCGGCTGCGCATCCAGTCGACCAGCATCTTGGCGTCCCGCAGGTTGCTCAAGTCCGGCGCCGCGGTGATCACCACCTCGTCGGACAGGACCAGCAGGTTGGAGGTCCAATCGGTCCATTGCCGGGGCAGATCGACCACGACGGTCGAGGCCATCTGGCGCGTGAGGTCGATCAGGCGCTCGACGCTTTCCGTGGTCGGCCGATAGAGCTCCTTCAGCGTGCCCTGCGTCGAGATCACGCTCAGGTGCTCGTCATGCTCCATCAGGAAGCGCTCGACCAGGGTGGCATCGAGCCGCTCGGTATCGATCAAGGCGTCGCCCGCCGACTGCTTCGGATCGAGGTTGAGCGAGAGCGCGGCGGTGCCGAAATTGAGATCGAGATCGACCAGGATGGTCTCGGCCTTGGCGGTGTCGGCCAAGGTCCAGGCGGTGTTGCAGGCGACCGTCGTGCTGCCGACGCCGCCCCGCGCACCGATGAACGAGACCAGCCGGCCCTGCTCCTTCTGCGACGGGTCGCGGATCGATTCCACGACCGCTTCCACGATTTCCTGGGTCGAAACCGGACCGACCAGGTATTCGCTGATGCCCTGGCTGACCAGGCGGCGATAGACCTGCACGTCGTTGATCGAACCGATGACGATGACCTTGCGGCCCGGCTCCACGACTTCGGCCAGCTGCTCGAGGTTCTTCAGAAGCTGGTCGATGCCGCTCGGATCCTCGACGATGATGACGCGCGGACTCGGATTGTCGGCGTAATGCTTCGCTGCCCGCGGCAAACCGCCGAACAGGATGGCGAGCTTGACCTTCGAGAACTCTCGTTCTGCGCGCAGCCCTTCGAGCGCCGCCTCGGTCTCCCGGCTCAGCGGAAACGCTTCGATATTGAAGCGATGAATCACGCGCGCACTCCTATTCCGTTACTGCGTCGTGGTCGAGCCCGGCTCGGCTTCGATCGGGCTCGCGATAGTCTGTCCGGTCGCATACTTGGTCACGACATCATAACCGCGCTGGCCCCAGCGCCCCGACGGCGGTTGCATCTGTTCGAGATCGAGCGGGTTGACCACCATCAGCGCAACGTTGCGTTCGGTGGAACAGCCGAGATTGCCCCAGTTCTGATTGTAGGCGTTGTTTTCCAGGTACTCGTTGGTCATGCCGCAATCGGGAGCTTCGGCGACGTAGATCGGAAACATGACGGTGGCGCGGTGCGCCGCCCCGGAACTCCATTCCGGATGCAGCGTCACATTCACGGCCGAGGCCGGAATGCCCTGCGCCGCGAATGCGTCGCGGATATGGCTGGCAAACGCAACCGCCGCCGGATCGGTCGCAGAGGTCGCGCCGACCGCGATGCCGATCGGGCCGGCGTTGCGGTCGCGGAAATCCTTGGCAAATTCGCTCAGCCGGGGCCGGTCCTCGCTCTGAACCGCGCCGTTCGCGGCGGGATCGAGGAACAGCACGGCCGTCTTCTGAACCACGTCCGCGCCGAACTTGGCGTGGGTATCGTAGGACGTGAGGTCCGGCGCATTGCACGCGCCAAGCAGCGCTGCCAGCAGCAGCGCCGACGGGATCAGCAGTCGTGAAGCCGCCATCTTTGCCTCCCTCACTGAATGATATAACCGATCGGCCCCTGCAGCGCAGGGGCATTGTGACCGGTCGGCACGGGCTGCTTGACGTAGATATTCTGCAGATGGCCGAGGAAGTAATTGTCGAGATCGCTGGCCGGCGCGAAACCATCGGTCGGCACGGACAGGAGCTTCGGCTGCACCGGCTTCACCAGCAGCGCCGTCACGGTGATCACCAGTTCGGTTTCGTTGTGCTGGAAGGCATTGGAGCGGAACAGCTGGCCGAGGATCGGGATATTCATCGCCCCGGGAAGACCGGTGAGGCCGCTGGTGATGTCGTTCGACAGCAGGCCGCCCAGCATGATGCTGCCGCCGCTCGGCAGCTCCACCACCGAATTGGCGCGCCGCACCTTCAGGCCGCTGATCGGGCTGCAACCCGAGCACAGCGTCACCTGGTTGGTCACGTCGAGCGCGCTCACCTCGGTGCCGACCTTCAGGCTGATCCGGCCGGAATCCAGCACCACGGGCAGGAAGGACAGGGCCACGCCGAACGGCTTGAACTCGACCGTGATCGAGTTGTTGTCCTGCGCGGTCGGAATCGGGGTCTCGCCGCCGACCAGGATGTTCGCGACCTCGCCCGAGACGGTCACCAGGTTCGGCTCGGCCAGGTTCTTCGCCAGGTTCTGCTGCTCCAGCATGCTGAGCGTGACGTCCAGCGAGCCGATCGGCCCCAGATCCGTGGCGACGCCCGAGATCGTGGCCGGCGTGGTGATGGCGGAAGCGGCGCCGGGCAGGACGGCGTTGATCGCGCCGTTGCCGAGGGCGATGTTGCTGAGATTCCAGTCGATGCCGAGATTCTTGATCGCGGTCTTGCTGACCTCGGAGACGCGCACCCGGAGCATCACCTGCTGCTCATTGGCGACCCGCAGCATGTTGACGATCTTCGCATCCTCATCGACGAAGCGCCGCGCCACGTCGCTCGCCCGCTGGACCACGCCGTCGGAGCTCACCGTGCCGGAGAGGACGATCGCATTGCCCGCGCCGGTCACGTCGATCGGCTCGCCCGGCAGCAGGCCGGCAAGCGTCTGCTTCACGGAATCGGTATCGGGGTGGACGTTGACCTCGAAGCGCTCGATGATCTTGCCCTCGGCATCGAGCAGGAAAACGTTGGTATCGCCGATCGCCTTGCCGACCAGGAACAGCTGGGTCGGCGAACGGACCACGACGTCGGCAATCGCCGGGCTGCCGACGATGACGTCGCGGACCGCGCTCGGCAGCTTGAGTTCGAGGGTCTTGTTCAAGGTCAGCGACACCACCTCGTTGGGCGTGCCGGTCAGCGACTTGACCAACTCCGAAAACGGGCCGGGCGCCGCTTCGCCGGATGGCGTCGTCACCACCGTTTGAGCGAGGGCCACTTGACCGCCCGAGGTCACGCCCAGAATCACAGGAGCGACCGCGAAGACGACCGCGACGAGAATGTGCTTATGCATGTTACTGACCGAACTTCTGGATGGCGATGGAGCCACCCCGATTGATTTTCACTTCGGTCCTGCGCTTCGCGCGCTCCTTGGCCATCTTGACCGCTTCGGCCGTGGTTTGCGGCAGATTGGCCTCGTCCTCTTCGAGGTCGAGAGCGACCAGCGACGACAAGGCCCGCGATGCACGCACGTCCATGGTGAAACTCTGGGTCTTGTCGTTGTCGTTGGCGCCCGGCACCATGCTGCGCAGCGCGAGGCTCAACGTGCCGGTCTGCTGCGACACCAGCAGACGTTCGGCCTGCTCCGGGGTGACCTCGAGGGTCACCAGGTTTCCGGGCTCCGCCACGCCCTCCTTCGGATCATGCGAGAGCTTCTGGTTGATGGCGACGACCCGGAGGTCCTTCATGATGGTTTCCGCGCTGTACCTGAGCACGACGTCCTTCCACCCGACGATGCCCACGATGTCGCGGACCGTAAGGCTCATGAGAATGTCCACGTGGTCATTCGGCAGTATCAGGCCGGCGACGCCCTGCGGCGGCGTGACGTTGATGGTGATGGCGCGCATGCCCTTGGCCAGATTGGCCGCGGTGACGCCGCTGTCGCCCTGCTTGATGACCATTTCGCGGCTCATCGGCTCGCCGGCCATGATCGAGCGGCGGGCGATGCGATCGAGGAATTCCTGCTGCGGGTCCTGGCCTGCGGCCTGGTTCTCCACCTGCGCCGGCTGAACCACGAAACGCTGATCGATCAGGGTTTCAGGCCAGGGCTCCCAACGAAGGTCATCCGGCGTCAGGACGGTCCCAGGCACGATGTCGCGCGCCGCAACCAGGACGTTCTGAGTGCCGGTCTGGGCGGCGTTCGTGGCCGTCGGCGCCGGCGTCTGGGAGGCCAGGAATTGACTCACCAGAAAGGCGGCAATACCCGCTGTCCCCAGAGCAAGGACGATCAAGACGATAACGATTGGCCGCATAGTCAATCCCCTCCATGCATGGCCCAAGGCGACGCCCCGAATCACCCCCGATCCGAGCCACGCTGCGCGCAGTATCGCGGATTGTTAGCGAATATGCTAGGGGCTTGGTTGCAATTCATATCCCAAATCAACGGCCTAGCCCTCGTTGTTCGCGCGCGTTAACCATATTGACGCAGCGCAAGACGTGAGCCCAAGCCACCAAAGGACGCTACAAGAGTATCCGTGAATCGGACGTTAACCCTTTGGGTAGACGGGGCGATTTCAGCTAGGAAAGCAGGCTTAGCAGCGCTCAGCAGGCCCCGAGAAGGCAGGCCGCGTGGCTGTGCCGGAGCCAGAAATCCAGCCCGCCGATCGCGATCGCGGCGCCATAGCGCGCCTTGGCCTTCAACGGATTGCGCCGCGCGGCTTCAGCGCCTGGATCATCGCCCGGCGGCACTTGCGGTCTGCCGGTGGCGGCGTGGATCAGGAGCGCGGCGACCGCCAGCACCCCGCCCGCCAGTGAAACGACGAGAAAGAACCGGAAGAGATCGAAGTTGAGGCCGATCCAAAGGGCAACCGCAGCCGCCATCTTGCCGTCCCCCGCCCCCCAGAGGTTGAGCGTGAAGAAGAGATAGCCAATCCCGAGTGTCAGAGCCCCGGCGGCCACGGCCCAGCCCACCATGCTCCAGTCGGCGCCGCTGGCCCAAGCCCAGGCGAAGTAACCGAGGGTAACGCAAATGGTCAGCCAATTCGGCAAGGACCACGCCGCGAGGTCGCGTGCTGCGGCAACCGCCATCGCCAGCAGAAATCCAAACTCCAGCACCAAAGCCAGATCGACGGTCATCGGCACTCACCGGCCGGCGACGGAAACGCATTGAAGGGCAGATCCATGGGCGGATCGGGGCTTGCTGCGCGAACTCACGAAACGCCGCGGATGGGGCGCCGGCCGACCGGCCTCAATTGCCGAAAGCCCCGACCATGGCGTTGTTGATGACGGTGTATACCGCCGAGAGATTGTTGCCGGTCAGGATCAGGGAAGCCACGATAAAGGTGCTGACGAGGGCGGCGATCAGTGCGTATTCGATCGCCGTGGCGCCCGTCTCGGCGCGGCCAAATCCATTTCGCACGGATTTGACCGCGCCGTCGAGCGATTCAGGCACGTCCTGTTAACCGGACGCGTCCGTGTTAATTGGTAACCGTGCTGTTGAGCGTGCCGCCGACATTGTTGAAGACAGTCTTCAGGCTGTTGCCGGTCAGCTGCAGGGCAGCGATGATCACGACCGAGATCAAGGCGGCGATCAGTCCATATTCGATCGCGGTGGCGCCGAGATCGGATTTCAAGAACTTGCGGATCTTCGACATCGATATTTCCTCTGTTCGCCGCTGCGCGCATGCAAGAAACTGCTTGGCGGAACCCGGCGATTCCGGTCCTCACCAGCGGAAGATTATCCGCACAATAGATACCGGTTTTAACGAAGGCCCGCAAGGCCGAGCCGCCGCTGCGCTGAGATTTCCGCCATTTCCGGGCGCTCGCGCGATGGTCCGGCGGGGCGAACCTTTCAGTCGGTGATACGGAAACAGCTCCAGCGAAGCGCGCCGCCGGGGCACCGGCGCGGGCGCGGCGCGGTGGTCACGCGGAAATGGAATCGCTTGCGCGCGTGTCATGCGTCGCGGGGGAATCGCGACGAATACGAGCGTCGCGGGTGGCGTTCGGCCGGTCTCTGGGCGGTTTCGCGGCGCGGCGGAAGATGATACAAATCACCCGGCACGCGGCCGTCGATGGCGACATCGAGGACGAAGGGGAGTTCATCAGCCGGCATGACCAGAGAAAAGGAACTGATCTTGGTGGTCGACGATTCGCCCACCAACCTCGCGATCCTCAACGTCGTCTTGCGCGAGGTCTACAATGTGGTCACTGCCACCAACGGACCCGACGCGCTCAACCTCGCCGCCTCCGAAGAGCCGGACCTGATCATTCTGGACATCATGATGCCGGGGATGGACGGTTACGAGATCTGCGACCGGCTGAAGGCCAATCCCTTCACCAAGGACATCCCGGTGATGTTCGTCACCGCGATGGACCAGGAGCGCCAGGAAGCCAAGGGCCTGGCGATGGGCGCGGTCGACTACCTGGCGAAGCCGGTGAGCCCGCCGATCGTGCTCGCCCGCGTGCGCAACCAGCTGGAGCTGAAGAAGCAGCGCGACTTCCTGCGCCGGCTGTCCTCGGTGGACGGCCTGACCGGCGTCGCCAACCGCCGCAGCTTCGAAGAGGACTTCGACAAGGAGTGGCGCCGCGCCGCGCGGCATCAGGCGCCGCTGACGCTGCTCCTGGCGGATATCGATCACTTGCGCGCCTATAACGACGCCTATGGCTACCTGGCGGGCGACGATTGCCTGAAGATGGTGGCCCAGGCCATGGCGAAATCCATGATGCGTCCGGGCGACGTGATCGCCCGCTATGGCGGCGAGGAGTTCGTCGGGCTGATGCCGGACACCGATGCCAAGGGCTCGACCGTGGTGACGGACCGGCTGTTGAACGCGGTCCGGTCGCTCGCGCTGCCGCATGCCCATTCCGACGCGGCGCCGATCGTCACCATCAGCATCGGCGTCGCCTCCTGCTTCCCGCATCGCGACAACGACCGCGCCGGCCTCTTCAAGCTGGCCGGCGACGCTCTATATGCCGCGAAGACCGCGGGCCGCAATCAAGCGAAGATCATCGAGTTCAAGGCGGAGAAGGTGAGCGCCTGAGCGCGATCGCGACTCGGCGACCGAGACCGAAGCGACAGCCGCACAAAACAAAAGGTGGCCTCCCGCGAGGGAGGCCACCTCTCGAAGCCGGGTTCGGCGGCCTAGAGCCGCCGCGCCGCGATCAGTTGGTGACAGTGCCGTTGAGCGTGCCGCCGACGTTGTTGAAGACGGTCTTCAGGCTGTTGCCGGTCAGCTGCAGGGCAGCGATGATGACAACAGAGATCAAGGCCGCGATCAGGCCATATTCGATGGCGGTCGCGCCCAGATCCGATTTGAAGAACTTTTTAATGCGCTTCATCGGTCTCTCCTCGTAAAGCAGCGGCCCGCACCATGCGGTCTCGCCTGTGTCGGTCGCGGGCGACGTTCCCGTCTTCAGATCGCCTCGGCCCACGTGACAAGGATAAACGTCCTTCCTCAGTCCACAAGTAAATCCGACGACAGCGCCCACATGCTGATGTATTGATATGCATGAGCATTGATGAAGAATTAGTAAACAAGAATAGCCAAGTTTGTATCGAATGTCGCTGAATATCGGGCGAACAACCTAACCTCCTGTGCTTACTGGGAGAATCCAGCCTCGATGCCCAGAGTAATCGCACCGAGAATATTGGCGAATTTCGCCCTGAATACCCCGGGATTTTGGCTAAAGGATCGGGCGAAGGCCGCAGATTGTGCCCGGTCCTAGGGGCCGGGCCGGCTGCGCGGCGTCCTTCGGCGTTGTTCCGGGGACCCTGATCCGGTAGCCTCCGCTCGACACCGCAAGCGGGGCAGTCGAGTCGACGCCGTTGATGAACATCGTTGCGCAACAGTCGAGCACCGTCCTGGTGGTGGACGACACCGCCAATACGCTTGAGCTGATCAAGACCATGCTGGGCGGCGAGCATCGCGTGCTGACGGCCTCCGAAGCCGGCACCGGGATGAAGATCGCGCTGCAGGAAGAGCCGGATCTGATCCTGCTCGATATCCGCATGCCGGGGGTCGACGGCTATCAGCTCTGCCGGCAGCTCAAGGCCGACCCGATCACCCGCGAGATTCCGGTCGTCTTCGTCACCGCCATGGATGAAGAGCGCGAAGAGGCGAAGGGGCTCGAGCTCGGCGCGATCGACTACATCACCAAGCCGCTGAGCCCGCCGATCCTGCGGGCGCGGGTCCGCAACCACATCGACCTGAAGCGCCAGCGCGACCAGCTGCGGCGCCTCTCCGCGGTCGACGGATTGACCGGCCTGGCCAACCGCCGGGCCTTCGGCGAGGCGCTGGAGAAGGAATGGCGCAGCGCGGTCCGGCGCAACACCCCGATCTCCCTGCTGATGACCGATGTCGACGATTTCAAGCAGTTCAACGACGCCTACGGCCATCTGGCCGGCGACGAGGCGCTGCGGCGCGTGGCGAAGGCGCTGGCCGGCGCCGCCTTGCGCCCGGCGGACCTGGTCGCGCGCTATGGCGGCGAGGAGTTCGTGATCCTGCTGCCCGATACCGGCGCCAATGAAGCGGCCCTGGTCGCCGACCGGTTGCTGCTCGCGGTGCGCCGGCTTGCCATTCCGCACGAGCATTCCCGCGGCTGGCAGTTCATCTCCTTGAGCGTCGGGCTGGCCTCGGCCCGGCCGGCGCGCCATGTCGGCGCGAACGAGCTGCTCGATCTCTCCGACCGCATGCTCTATCAGGCGAAGAACAGCGGCCGGAACCGGGTCGTCACCGCCAATCTCGAGATCCCCGAGGAGCCGGCGGCCTAGCGTATCCGCTGCGCCGAAGCGCCGCGCCGCCGATGTTCATTTGCCTTTTCCGTCCCGAACGCACATATCTGCCCTCGATGTCACGTCTTCGTGGAAAATGCGCCCGGCTGATCGCGCTCCTCGCCCTGCTGGCGGGGCTGGTCGGCACGGCCATGCCGGGACTCGCTGCGCCGGCTGAACCAAAGCCGATGATGCCTGCCTCGATGGATTGCGACCATGGCGGTCAGCACCGCCAGGCCCCGCAGCCGCATCTCCCCGCCGGCGATTGCTGCATGGTCAATGCCTGCGCCATGACCCTGGCGCTGCCTGTGCCCCTCTCCGGGCTCCTGGCGCCGGCCTTTCCGAACACCCAGGACTATGCTGTGCGAACCCCGCTCCAGCCGGCCGGCATCGTCACCGCACCGCTCCCGCATCCGCCGAAATCCACCGCCTGATCCGCTGTGTCTGCTCGATCGAGCGTGCGCCGGCAGGCGCGCGCATCTCAGCTATTTGGGTTGGATGAAAATCATGAACCACAAGTTTTCGCGACGCCGCCTGCTGGCGTCGAGCGCCACCCTGGCCGCCGCTGCCGGCGTGCTGGGTCTTGCACCCGTGCCGGCGCGCGCCGAAGCGCCAACGACGCTTCGCGCGGTACGGCGCAGCCTCGAGGTCAACGGTAAGGCGGCCTCGGTCTTCGGCTTGATCGGCCCGGACGGCAAGTCCGGTCTCGCGCTGGATCCCGGCCGGCGCTTCCAAGTCGCCCTCGCCAATGAGCTCGACGAGGCGCTGATCGTGCATTGGCACGGGCAGACGCCGAGCCCGGACCAGGACGGCGTGACCGACACCGGCTATGTCCAGCCGATCGCGGCGGGTGCGCGGCAGGGTTACGATTTCGCGCCGCGCAGCGGCACGCACTGGATGCATTCGCATCATGGACTGCAGGAGCAGGCCCTGATGGCGGCACCGCTGATCGTCCGCAGCGAAGACGATCGGCGGCGGGACGCACAGGAGGTCACGGTGCTGCTCCACGACTTCAGCTTCCGCGACCCGGCCGAGCTGCTGGCCGGCCTGACCAAGGGCGCCGGAATGGACATGGGCCACATGGACATGTCGAACATGCCGGGCATGGACATGAGCCACATGAACCACGGGGCCCAGAACCCAGGCACCATGAATCAGGGCGGCGGCATGCCCGGCATGGATCTCAACGACATCGAGTACGACGCCTATCTCGCCAACGATCGGACGCTCGGCGATCCGGAGGTGGTCGGCGTCGAACGCGCCGGCCGGGTGCATCTGCGCCTGATCAACGGCGCGACCGCGACCGCGTTCTGGATCGATCTCGGCGGTCTTGCGGGCGACGTCATCGCGGTCGATGGCAATCCGGTGCAGCCGGTCCACACCCGCCGCTTCCCGATGGCGCAGGGCCAGCGCGTGGACGTGCTGCTCCAGATCGCGGAGAACGGCAGCTTCCCGATCCTGGCGCAGCGCGAAGGCGACACTGCCCGAACCGGCATCATCCTGGCGACGGCGGGCGCCGCGGTCGCACGGCAAGCCGACCGCGCGGAGCAGGCCGCCGCGGCAATCGACAATTCGCTGGAAGCGCAATTGCGGGCGGTAACGCCCTTGGCCGCGAAGCCCGCCGATGTCACCCATCGCCTCGGCCTCACCGGCGGCATGATGCCCTATCAATGGTCATTCGACGGGAAGAGCTGGGCGGATCACGTGCCGCTCGGCGTCAAGGCCGGCCAGCGGGTTGCGATCGAACTCGTGAACCGGAGCATGATGGCGCATCCGATGCATCTGCACGGCCATCACTTCCAGGTCCTGGCGCTCAACGGCACGCCGCTCTCCGGCGCAGTGCGCGATACCGTGCTGGTTCCGGTCAACGGCGCGGTGACGCTGGCCTTCGATGCCGACAATCCCGGCCGCTGGCTGTTCCACTGTCACAATCTTTACCACATGGCGACGGGCATGATGACGGAGGTGGCCTACGCTTGAGACCGCCGGGTGCGACCCGGCGTCCGGCTTGCGATAGGTCAAAGCCCTTCCTATATGCGCGGATAAATCTGGAATCGTGCCGCCGGCGGGCGGTTCCGGATCATTGCTCTAAAAAGGAGGATGACATGAGCTTGAAATCCTTGATGCCGTTCGCGCGCTCCAATGTCCCGAGCCGGGGCGGCTATGACGTGGACCCGTTCACCGCCATGCGGCGGGACATGGACCGCTTCTTTGACGACATGATGAAAGGTTTCGGCAGCAGCAGCAACGGCCTGCCGGTCGCCTTCACCGGCGCGGCCGCGCCGCGCATCGACGTGAAGGAGACCGAAACCGGACTCGAGGTGAGTGCCGAGCTCCCGGGCGTCGACGAGAAGGATGTCGAGGTCGAGCTTCAGGATGACGTGCTGACCATCCGGGGCGAGAAGAAGATCGAGAAAGAGGAAGGCGACAAGGAGAAGGGTTACCACCTGATGGAGCGCTCCTATGGCAGCTTCGCCCGCTCGATCACCCTGCCCTTCGAGGCGGATTCGGAGAAAGTCTCGGCCGACTTCTCGAAGGGCGTGCTGAAGGTCGTCATCCCGCGGCCGGCGACAGCCGTGGCCAAGACGAAGAAGATCGAAGTCAAGGCCAAGTAGCCCCGCACCACCGCGTCGGCGCCGCCGGTTGCGGCGCCGACGCCTTTCTCAGGGCAGGATTCGCGGACGCCTTTTGCCGACAGGTTTCCGCATGGGCGCCTTGATTCCGGCGCCCCTGTCGGCTGCGGCCGGAACGTGGTAATCGCGGCATCTCCCGCACCCGTCAAACCGCATCCGGACCCTCCCCATGCCCTCCTTCGCCATTCCCGCGTCAGTGATGCCGATCGCGTTGCTGCTCTGCTCCAATGTCTTCATGACCTTCGCCTGGTATGGCCACCTGAAGTTCAAGGAGGTCCCGCTCTGGACGGTGGTTCTGGTCAGCTGGGGCATCGCCTTCGTGGAGTATTGCTTCGCCGTCCCCGCCAATCGCTATGGCAGCGCCATCTACTCGCCCGCGCAGTTGAAGACGATCCAGGAGATCGTGACGCTGCTGGTGTTTTCGGTCTTCTCCTGGGCCTATCTCGGCGAGTCCATTAAGTGGAATCACCTAGTCGGTTTTGCCTTCATTTGTGCCGCCGCCTACTTCATCTTCAAGAAGTGGTAGGGAACCGACAGGTAAATTCGCCGCAGGTCCCTTGCCTTGACTTGACCCGGGTCAAGCCGGACGATGCGAAACGAGAGCGCCCCCAGGAGCCTTGGATGAAGCTGGTCGTCGGGAATGCCTGCCCCCGCCATGAGACGGAAGCGGCGGCACCCCAGGATTGTGCCCACTGCGCGGTCCGAGAGATCGCGGTCTGCACCGCCCTTTCGGGGCCGGAACTGGAACGCTTGCGCGGCATCGCCGTCACCAAGCTCTACGAGCCGGGCTCCCTGGTGTTTGCCGCCGAGGAGCCGACCAGCATGGTCGGGACGGTGGTGCAAGGCACGATCAAATGCTTCAAGCTGCTGGCCGACGGGCGGCAGCAGGTGGTCGGCTTCTTCTTTCCCGGCGACTTCGTCGGCTCGCCGACGCAGGAGACCTCGCATGCCTTCGCGGAAGCGCTGACCCCGGTCGAGATCTGCGTCTTCCCCTTCCCGGCGATCCAGCGATTAATCCGCGAGATGCCGAACCTCGAGCGCCGGCTCCTGAAGCTCGCCAACGAGGATCTCGATCTCGCCCAGGAATGGATGCTGTTGCTGGGGAGAAAGACCGCGCAGGAACGGCTGGCCACCTTCCTGCTGCTGCTGGCGCACAAGGCCAAGGCGCGGGGCGTCGCCGGAGCACCGATCGATCTGCCGATGAACCGCAGCGAGATCGCCGACTATCTCGGCCTCACCATCGAGACGGTTTCGCGCCAGTTCACCAAGCTGAAGGCGTCCGGCCATATCCGGATCGCGCACAACAACGAGGTCGTGATCCGAAACCTCGAGGGCTTGACCGCAATCGCCGAAGGCACTGCGTGACCAAGCCCGCGGTTTCGGCCGCCGACCGCGAATTGATCGAGATCGCGACCGAGCTCATCAAGAGCCGCTATCTCGAGAACCGCCATCACATCGCCGCCGCGGTGCGGGGCAAGAGCGGCCAGATCTATTCCGGCATCCATCTCGACACCTATGTCGGCCGCGCCTCGGTCTGCGCCGAGGCCGTGGCGCTCGGGCAGGCGATGAGCGCCGGCGAGAAGGAGATCGATTCCATCGTATCGGTGCGCCATCCCCGGCCGCGCGAGCAGCACCGCGAGCCGCAGCTGGTCTCGCCCTGCGGCATCTGCCGCGAGATGCTGAACGACTTCGCGCCCGGTGCCGCCGTGCTGCTCGACGGCGGCGAAGGCATTCACCGCCGCCCGGTCGAGGCGCTGCTGCCGGACAAATACCGCCGCAAGCCTTAGTTTTCCTCGTCCGCTCGGGAGTTGCATCCCGGCGGGGGATATGCGGGAATCGCTCGGAATTTGCCCGCCGAGGTCCGCCCATGAACGTTCAAAGCCCAGCCGCCGCTCAGCAATCCGGCATCAACGCCGAAGAATGGCGCCTGCGCGTCGATCTCGCCGGCTGCTACCGGATCTTCGATCATCTCGGCTGGAGCGAGACGATCATGAACCACATCACGGTCCGCGTGCCGGGGCCGGAGCATCACTTCCTGATCAACCCCTATGGCCTCACCTATGACGAGGTCACCGCCTCGAACCTGGTGAAGATCGACCTGCAGGGCAAGATCGTCGGGCATTCCGACTGGCCGGTGAACCCGGCCGGCTTCGTGATCCACAGCGCGGTCCATGCCGGCCGCGAGGATGCGATCTGCATCGCGCACACCCACACGACCGTGGCGCAGGCCGTCTCGATGAAGAAGAACGGCCTCAACCTCAATTCGATCTACGCCTCGCAATTCGTCGGGCGCATCGGCTATCACGACTTCGAGGGCCTTTCGCTCTACGAGGGCGAGAAGGAGCGCATCGTCGCCAATCTCGGGTCGAAGAACACCGTGCTGATCATGCGCAACCACGGCGTCCTCACCATCGGCCGCAGCATCGGCGAGGCATTCTGGAACATGTGGCGATTCCAGCGCTCCGCCGAAGTCCAGGTCACGGCCGAAGCCATGGCCGGCCCCGACAACATCGTTTCCGACGAAGTCCGGCTGCGCTGCCAGAAGGACGCCGACAATTTCGGACCGAACAGCGTCAGCGAGAACATCTTCCGAGCCCTGCTGCGCAAGGTCCATCGCATCGACCCGAGCTACGAAAGCTAGGGCTTTTCGGGGCTTTTTGCCGCGTGCGCTTGCGGGTGGAATTCTCCCGAAATCCGGCTATGTTCCTGCCGCAATGACCCAGGTTTTCGCCTCCCGCACGCTGGCTCAATCCGGCGCAGAGCCGCGCGACGGGCATGATCGCGCCGTCGCCGTCTGGCTGCTGGTCTGCGCCGCCATGATCTTCGTGATGGTGCTCCTGGGCGGCATCACCCGGCTCTCGGGCAGCGGGCTTTCCATCATGGAATGGAAGCCGCTGATGGGCACGCTGCCGCCGATGAGCACGGCCGAATGGGAGCGGGTGTTCGCGCTCTACCGCGAGATATCGCAGTACAAGAACGTGAACCACGGCATGAGTCTGGCGGAGTTCCAGGGCATCTTCTGGTGGGAGTACAGCCATCGGCTCTGGGGGCGGCTGATCGGCATCGTCTTCTTCCTGCCGTTCCTCTGGTTCCTGGCGAAGGGCTATCTTCGCAGAGCCTGGGCGTCGAAGCTGGGGGCAATCTTCCTGCTCGGCGCGTTGCAGGGCGGGATCGGCTGGTACATGGTCGCGAGCGGCTTCGAGGATCGCGATTCGGTCAGCCAGTATCGCCTGGTGCTGCATCTCGGCCTGGCGCTGATCATCTATGCGCTGATCCTGTGGTGCGCCTTCGATCTGCTGCGGCCGCGACCGCTTGCCGGCAATGCGTCGGTCGCGCGTCCGCTGCGCCGCCACGCGATCTTCCTGCTGGTCTTGATTGCGATCGAGCTCGCCCTGGGCGGCCTGGTGGCCGGCCTGCACGGCGGCCTCATCTACAACGACTTTCCCTTCATGAACGGCGATTGGATCGCGCCCGACGTCTTCTCGATGTCGCCCTGGTGGGTGAATCCGACCGAGAACCCGGTGACCGCGCAGTTCCTGCATCGGATCGGCGCCGGCCTGGTGACGGCGGCGCTGCTCTGGCTGGTCGCGCGCGTCCGGCGCAGCGATCTCCCGGAAACGGTCAAGGCGCGCTCCGGGATTCTGCTGGCGGCCCTGGTGCTGCAGGTGGCTCTCGGCATCAGCACATTGATGCTGGTGGTGCCGTTGCCGCTCGCGGTGGCGCATCAAGGCGGCGCGGTCATCCTGCTGACCGCGACGCTCTACACCCTGCATGGCCTGAAGCGCGTCGGAGCCGCATCGTGAGCGATCAACCAGCCACCGAACGGATCCCGGTCTCGGTCATCACCGGCTTCCTCGGCTCCGGCAAGACCACGCTTCTCAAGCACCTGTTGCCGCAACCGGCCATGGCCGATACCGCCGTCGTCATCAACGAGTTCGGCGATGTCGGGCTCGACCATCTGCTGGTCGAAAACTCGAGCGACGATACGGTCGTGCTCTCCAGCGGCTGCCTCTGCTGCACAATTCGCGGCGATCTCGTGGACACTTTGCGCAGCCTGTTCCTGCGCCGGCGCAAGGGCTCGATCCCACAGTTCAAGCGCGTGGTGATCGAGACCACCGGGCTCGCCGACCCGGCGCCGGTGCTCCACACGCTGATGCAGGATCCCCTGGTCTCGGAATGTTACCGCCTGGACGGCGTGATCACCACGGTCGATGCGGTCAACGGCATGGACCAGCTCGACCGGCAGATGGAATCGGTGAAGCAGGCCGCGGTCGCCGACCGCATTCTGCTGACCAAGAGCGATCTCGCCGCGGCGCCGAAGGTGGAGGCGCTGCAGGAGCGCCTCAGGAAGCTCAATCCCGCGGCGCCGATCCACGCCATCCGCGATGGCCGGATCGATGCCGCGGAGCTGCTGAATGCCGGCCTCTACAATCCGGAGACCAAGAGCCTGGACGTGCGCCGCTGGCTGAAGGCCGAGGCCTATTCCGATCATGGCCACGACCATGACCACGGGCACGATCACCACCACGATCACGGTCACGACCATGCGCATCGCGACCAGGACCCCCATGACGTCAATCGGCACGATTCGCGGATCGCGGCCTTTGCGCTGGACTGGGACCGGCCGCTGGATTGGGCGACCTTCGTCGAGTGGATCGAGATGCTGATCACCGGCCATGGCGAGAATCTGCTGCGCCTGAAAGGCATCCTGAACGTCGCCGGCGAGGATTCGCCGATCGCCATCCACGGCGTGCAGCACCTGTTCCATCCGCCGATCGCCCTGCCCGCCTGGCCCGATTCGGACCGGCATTCGCGCATCGTGTTCATCACGCGAGACATCGCCCGCGAAACGATCGAGACCTCGTTCCGCAGCTTCTTCATGCCCAAGGCCGGCTAAGCCTGTCGCCGGCGAAGCGGGTTTCAAAACCCCCTGTTCAAAGCACTGGGCGCCGGGCTACCGTTCGCCCTGGAACGTCGCACGCGAACGCAGTGAGAACGTCGCGGCGGCCTCTATCATGGCGCCGGCACAGGCGCCCATAACGTTGAACTTGGACGGGGAGAGGGAAATGTCTCGTTTCACCAGGCTTGCACTCATGACCGCCGCCGGCGTCGCGGTCGGCGCGGCTTTCGCACAGCCCTACAATGCACAGGCGGATATGCTGCAGAAGATCGGCGCCGGCGAAGGCGAGGTCGCGATCATCGCTTGGACCGGCTACATCGAAGACGGTTCGAACGACAAGAGCTACGACTGGGTGACCGGTTTCGAGAAGGCGACCGGCTGCAAGGTCTCGGTAAAGATCGCCGGCACATCGGACGAGATGGTCTCGCTGATGAATGCCGGAGGCTATGACCTGGTGACCGCGTCTGGAGACGCCACCATGCGCCTTATTCGCGGTGGCACGGTGCAGGAAATCAACACCGCGCTGGTTCCCAATTATTCGACCATCGATCCCCGGCTGCAGAATGCGCCGTGGCACACGGTCGACGGCAAGCACTACGGTGCCTCATATCAGTGGGGTCCGAACGTGCTGATGTACAACACCGCGGCCTTCAAGGAAGCGCCGAAGTCCTGGGATGTCGTGTTCAAGGAGACGACCCTGGCGGACGGCAAGTCCAACAAGGGCCGGGTCGAGGCCTATGGCGGCCCGATCTATATCGCCGACGCGGCTCTCTTTCTCATGAAGCACAATCCCGAGCTCGGTATCACCGATCCGTACTATCTCGACGAGAAGCAATTCGCGGCCGCAGTTGATCTTCTGAAGGGTCAGCGCCAGCTGGTCGCCAAGTATTGGACCGATGCGGCGGCACAGATCGACGAGTTCAAGAATGAAGGAATCGTCGCCGCAACCTCCTGGCCCTACCAGGTGAACACGATTCAGGCCGACAAGGAGAGCAAGATCAAAGTCGGCAGCACGGTGCCTGACGAAGGCTCGACCGGCTGGTCGGATACTACGATGATGGCATCCAGCGCGCCTCATCCGAACTGCGCTTACCTTTGGCTCAATCACTCACTGGAGCCTGCAACACAGGCGGGGGTCGCTTCCTGGTTCGGCAGCGTTCCCTCGGTGCCTGCAGCGTGCAAGGGTCAAGCGATCCTCGGCGACGAAGGCTGCAAGGGCAACGGCTCGGAGCTTTTCGACAAGATCCATTTCTGGAAGACGCCGATCAAGGACTGCGGGAGCGGCAAGACCTGCGTCGATTACAAGACCTGGACCGAAGCTTTCAACGGCATCCAGAGCGGCCAATAGTCCGATATGACGCGGCACGGGCGGATCCTGGATTGAAAGGGTCCGCCCGTTCTGTTTCGGGGATATCGATCGATCATGGCGAATGGGGAATCCATCGCGGTCTCGTTCCGCAACGTCTCGCGCCATTACGGCGCGGTGAAGGCGGTCGATGACGTCAGCTTCGACATCAAGGACGGCGAGTTCTTCGCCATGCTGGGGCCGAGCGGCTCCGGCAAGACCACCTGCCTGCGCCTGATCGCCGGCTTCGAGCAGCCGACCGGCGGCGCGGTCGCGATCCATGGCCAGGACGTCACCGGCATCCCGCCGTATGACCGCGACGTCAACACCGTGTTCCAGGACTATGCGCTGTTCCCGCACATGACGGTGCTGGAGAACGTCGGCTACGGCCTGATGATCCGCAAGGTGCCCAAGGCCGAACGTCAACAGCGCGCCGAGGAGATGCTGGGCATGGTGGCGCTGTCCGGCTTCGGCGGCCGGAAGCCGTCGCAGCTCTCCGGCGGTCAGCGCCAGCGGGTCGCTTTGGCCCGGGCCCTGGTCAACCGGCCGAGCGTGCTGCTGCTCGACGAGCCGCTGGGCGCGCTCGACCTGAAACTCCGCGAGCAGATGCAGGTCGAGTTGAAGGCGATCCAGCGCCGGGTCGGGATCACCTTCATCTACGTCACCCACGACCAGGGCGAGGCGCTCTCGATGAGCGACCGGGTCGCCGTCTTCAATCATGGCCGCATCGAGCAGATGGCGTCGCCGGCCGAGCTCTACGAACGGCCGAAGACCGCCTTCGTCGCCGGCTTCGTCGGCATCTCCAACCTGATCGACGGCGCGCTTGCCGAACGCCTCACCGGCTCCGCGCAACCGGTCTCGGTGCGGCCCGAGAAGATCCATCTCGAGCCCGCCCGCGTGGCAGCGCCGGCCGACGGCCAAACCGTCAGCGGCACGATTTCCAGCATCCTCTATCTCGGCGCGAACACCCGGTACCTCGTGGCGCTGGAGGGCGGCGGCGAGCTGACCGTGCTGCTGCAGAATCGCGACACGCATTTCGAGCCGACGCAGGGCGATGCGGTCCGGCTTTGGTGGGAAGCGCGGCACCTGATGAGATTCGCTTCCTGAAACGGCAAACGCCGCCTCTCACACCTGGGATGCTGCGTGTGAGCAACTGATGCTAGGCCACGCGGGTTAACCCTCTTATAATAGTCCGCGGCCTAGAACAGGGGTGAATCCGGCTATCGGGTTGAAAGGGAAGGATTTTGATCCCTTGACTCGGCAGATCGGTACAGTTGGCCGAGAGGAGTCGGCGGAGGGACCGACCGCAATGCTCCAAGTCTATGACAGCATCACACAGCAGCACGATCTCCGGTTGGTGATCGTTGCCGTTTTCATCTGCTTTCTGGCCGCCTACACGACCTTCAGCCTGATTGGGCGCGCGGTCGAGGCCGGCGCCAAGGCGCGCGCCTGGTGGATCGGCGCCGGTGCGGTCGCGACCGGCAGCGGCGTATGGGCAACGCATTTCATCGCGCTCATCGCCTATCAACCGAACGTGCCGGTCGGCTACGCACTCGGCCCGACCCTGCTCTCCGTCCTGATTGCGATGGTGATTTCCGGGCTCGGCTTGGCGGTTTCGATGACCCGCGCCATCGGCATGCCGCTGCTCGGCGGCGCCATCATCGGTGCCGGAGCCGGCGCCATGCACTATGTCGGGATGTCCGCGCTCGTCGTTCCCGGCATCGTCGAATCCGACACCTCCACCGTCATCGCCTCCTTGCTGATCGGGATCGTCGGCGGCGGCGTCGCCGCGCTCATCGGGCTCGCCAAGTTCGACCCGACGCACCGTCTGTCGGGCGCAATCCTGCTGACGCTGGCCATCTGCGGCCTGCATTTCACCGGCGTCACCGGCGCCGTGGTGACGCCCGACCCGTCCGCCCCCATGCCGGAGCAGACCGTGTCGCCGGTCGCCCTCGCGATCGCGGTCACCGCCGTGACGCTGATGGTGCTGTGTTTCGCGCTTGCCGGATCCATCCTCGACGAGCACCTGGTTTCCCGTTCGGCCAAGGAAGCGGAGCGGCTCGCCGCCAGCGAGGCGCGGTTTCGCCAGCTCACGGATGCCACCTTCGAAGGCATCCTGATGCACAAGGGCAGTCGCATCATCGACACCAATCGGGCGATGTCGGAGCTGATGGGTGTGCCGCAGGAGGCGCTGGTCGGACGCGACGTGATGGATTGCGTCGCCGATAGCAGCCGGCCGATCCTGCGCAAGTACATGGGCGACGACATCGACACCGCATGCGAGATCGAGCTCCGCCATGCCGACGGGACGCTGATCCCGGCCGAGGTCCTGACCCGCACCTTCCGTTCCGAGGAGGGCAACGGCACCACCACCCACGTGCTCGCGGTCCGCGACATCCGCGAGCGCAAGGAGGCCGAAGAACGCATCCGCCACATGGCGCATCACGATTCGCTCACCGGCCTGCCGAACCGGCGCATGTTCATGGATCGCCTGGTCCAGGTGCTGGCGCGCAGCAAGCGCGACGGCACCACCGTCGCCGTGCTCTGCATGGACCTCGACCGCTTCAAGCATGTGAACGATCTCGGCGGCCATGCCGCCGGCGACGAGCTGCTGCGGCAAGTGGCGCGGCGGCTCGGCGACAGCATCCGCACCGAGGACACCGCCGCGCGCCTGGGCGGCGACGAGTTCGCCGTCATCCAAGTCGGCGTGGCCCATCCCGACGGTCCGGGCATCATGGCCGAGCGCCTGGTGAAGTCGATCGGCAAGCCGTTCGATCTCGGCGGCGCGCAGACCATGATCGGCACCTCGATCGGCATCGCACTCCATCCCGGCGACGGCGAGGAGGGCGAGGATCTGGTGCGCGCCGCCGACACCGCGCTCTATCGCGCCAAGGAGGCCGGCCGCGGCACCTTCCGTTTCTTCGAGGCGGAGATGGATGTTCGCCTGCAGGAACGCCGCCTGCTCGAGCGCGACCTTCGCCAAGCGCTCGCCGAGGAGCAGCTCAGGGTTCACTATCAGCCGCTGGCCGATTGCGGGGGCGGCAAGATCGTCGGCTTCGAGGCGCTGGTGCGCTGGACCCATCCCGTCCGCGGCCCGATTTCGCCGGTCCAGTTCATTCCGCTCGCCGAGGAATGCGGACTGATCATGCCGCTGGGCGCCTGGGTGATGCGCCGCGCCTGCACCGACGCAGCCACCTGGCCCGACGACAAGCTGGTTGCGGTGAACCTGTCGCCGGCCCAGTTCCGTCATGCCGACCTCGCCAAGGAGATCCTGGCGGTGCTGAAGGAGACCGGCCTGCCGGCCAACCGCCTCGAGCTCGAAGTCACCGAGAGCCTGCTGATCGACGACCCCGACCGCGTGCTGGCGACGCTCCAGGTTCTGAAAGAGGCCGGCGTGCGCATTTCGCTCGACGATTTCGGCACCGGCTATTCGAGCTTGAGCTATCTGCAGCGCTTCCCGTTCGACAAGATCAAGATCGATCGCTCCTTCGTCTCGCAGATGGAGAAGAACGCGGATTCGATGTCGATCATCCGCGCCGTCATCGCGCTCGGAAAATCGCTGCGCATCAAGGTGACCGCCGAAGGCGTCGAATCGGCCAGCCAGCTCAACCTGCTGCAGCAGGAGAACTGCGACCTCGTCCAGGGCTACCTGCTCGGCAAGCCGATGGCCAAGGAAGATCTGGGCAAGATGCTCTCCATTGCTTCCGCCACGCACGAAGCAGCGGCGAGCTAGCCCTCTCACTCGATATCGATAACCGGTGCTCACATCGGTGCGGTGTGACGGCGGTCTCTCTTCGCCGCATCCAAGCTTGCCCGCCACGCGAAGAAAGCAGATTGAAGCGCCCAACCGTTGGGACGCGGACATCCACTTTCGAGGGCAGCGATGAATCAGATGGCACCGATCGCCTGGCCAGTGAAGAGCCGGGAGATGCACAACCACCATATGGACTCGACGGTCTGGAACAGTTTCAAGTTCCGCGACGACGACGTGGTCGTCGCGACCTGGGCGAAGTCCGGGACGACCTGGACCCAGCAGATCGTCGCGCAGTTGATCTTCAACGGCGCCGAGGGCATCGACGTCTCGACGATGTCGCCCTGGGTCGACCTCCGCATCATGCCGAAGGCGGTGATCGACGGGCTCGAACTGCAGACCCATCGCCGCGTGCTGAAGACCCACCTGCCGGTCGATGCACTGGTGTTCTCGCCGAAGGCCAAATACATCTATATCGGCCGCGACGGGCGCGACGCGATCTGGAGCCTGTTCAACCACCACATCAACGCCACCGACGCCTTCTTCGCCGCCTTCAACAATTGCCCGGGCCGGCACGGGCCAGGGCTCGAGCGCGGCGCCAACGACGCGCATGCCTTCTACACCCGCTGGTTCGAGCAGAACGGCGAACCCTACTGGCCGTTCTGGGAGAACATCCGCTCCTGGTGGCAGATCCGCCACCTGCCCAACGTGCTGCTGATGCATTTCAGCGACATGAAGCGCGATCTGCCCGGCGCGATCCGCCGGATCGCCGACTTCCTGGATGTCGAGATCGATGCGGCGGTCTTCCCGAAGATCGTCCGGCATTGCAGCTTCGACTACATGAAGGCCCATGCCGACAAGGTCGCGCCCTTGGGCGGCGTGCTGTGGCAGGGCGGTGCCCAGACCTTCGTGAACAAGGGCACCAACGGCCGCTGGCGGGACACCCTCTCGGCCGAGGAGGTCGCGGCCTATGAGGCCAAGGCGATGGCCGAGCTCGGCTCGGACTGCGCCTGGTGGCTGGCCATGGGCGAGGGGGCCCAGCCTTAGGCAGGCTTCATATCCGGCTTGACCCCCGGAGCGGGCCTGCGCTCAATAGCGCGGCATCGACTCCGGGGATCCGATCTTGTCTTCCGCTTCGGCTTCGGCCGCACCGCCTTCACTGCTGCACCGTCTTTCCACGGTCCTCTACGTCCGGCCGAAGCTGCTGCTCATCCTGTTGCTGGTGCCGCCGCTGCTCTGGCTCGGCGTCATCTATCTGGGCTCGCTGTTCTCGTTGCTGGTGCAGAGCTTCTTCTCGGTCGATGACTTCACCGGCAAGGTCGTCTACAGCCCGACGCTCGCCACCTATGCCGGCCTGTTCAACGAGACCAGCCTGGGTGTCATCCGCCGTACCGCCTCGACGGCGGCGGTGGTGACCCTGATCTGCGCCGCGATCGCCTTTCCGCTGGCCTACTACATGGCGCGCTATGCCGGACCGCGCGCCAAGGCGGTCTTTTACGTCGCGGTCATGCTGCCGCTCTGGTCGAACTACCTGGTCCGGGTCTATGCCTGGAAGCTGATCCTGGCCAAGGAGGGTGCGCTCACCTGGGTGCTGGCGCATCTCGGACTCGAGGCGCCGCTCGACTGGGTCCTGACGACACCGAATATCGGCGGCGCCTCGCTCGGCACCTCGATGATCGGCACCACCGTCGTCTTCGTCTATATCTGGCTGCCCTACATGGTGCTGCCGATCCAGGCGGCGCTGGAGCGCGTGCCGCGCTCGCTGATCGAGGCCTCGAGCGATCTCGGCGCGCATCCGCGCGAGACCTTCCGCCGGGTGATCCTGCCGCTCTCGATCCCGGGCGTCGCCGCGGGTTCGATCTTCACCTTCTCGCTGACCCTCGGCGACTACATCATCCCGAACCTGGTCGGCTCGTCGCGGCCCTTCCTCGGCCAGCTGGTCTATCAGTACCAGGGGACCGCCTCGAACCTGCCGCTGGCCGCCGCCTTCGCCGTGGTGCCGATCGTCATCATGGCGATCTATCTCTCGGCCGCGAAACGCCTGGGAGCTTTCGATGCGCTCTGATACGGGGAGAGCGAAAGCCGGATGGGGCCTGACGGCGGCGGCTTGGTTCGGCGTGCTGTTCCTGAACGTGCCGATCCTGTTCATCATCCTCTATTGCTTCACCACCGACGACCGGTCGTACAGCTTCCCGCCGCCTGGCCTCACAACCCGCTGGTTCGGCGTGGCCCTCGCGCGCGACGATCTCTGGGCGGCGCTCGGCTTGTCGCTCCGGGTCGCGTTCATCTCGATGCTGATCGCGCTGGTCCTCGGCACCCTGGCGGCGGCCGCCATGTTCCGCTTCCGCTTCTTCGGCAAGGAAACGGTGACCCTGTTGATCCTGCTGCCGATCGCGCTGCCCGGCATCGTCACCGGCATGAGCCTGCGCGCGGCCTTCGATCTCGCCAACCTGCCGTTCAGCTTCTGGACCCTGGTCTTGGGCCACGCCACCTTCTGCATCGTGGTGGTCTACAACAACGTGATCGCACGCCTCCGGCGTTCCTCGCCGGCTTTGGTCGAGGCCTCGATGGATCTCGGCGCCAACAGCTTCCAGACGTTCCGGCATGTGATCCTGCCGAACCTGGCGACGGCGCTGCTGGCCGGCGGCATGCTGGCCTTCGCGCTCTCGTTCGACGAGATCATCGTGACCACCTTCACGGCCGGCAACCAGAACACCCTGCCGATCTTCATCCTGAAGGAGTTGTCGCGGCCGCATAACCGTCCGGTGACCAATGTCGCCGCGGTCATGGTCATGGTGATCACCTTCGGCCCGATCCTGCTCGCCTATTACCTGACGCGCGACACCCAGGACACGGCGGGGAGCGGGAAGTAGGTCAAAGTCGCCATTGTCAAAAAAAACCTTTTGTGTTGCCGTCGGAGCGCACTCGTAATTTTCAGGAGGCACCGATGGACTTGGCCCTGCGCCGGATAACAATCTTCACCGGCAACATGGAAAAGATGACGACGTTCTATCGAGACGTGCTGGGCCTGAAATTGATCCAGAACGACGATGGCTGGAAGCAGTTCGATGCCGGCGCATGCCGCCTGGCGCTGCATAAGGGCAAGTCGAGAATTGGCGCCAGACCGCCGAAAATGGGCTTCTATGCCAAGGATGTCGCAAAAACGAAGGCCTGGCTCGAGACGCGCGGCGCCAGGCTCGGCGAGATCAAGTCATTTGAGACGATTTCTTTCTGCGACGGCAAGGATCCCGACGGCAACGTCTATTCGATCACCAACCGGCCCTGACCGGCTGCTCTAGCCGGGAAGCTGCTGCAGATAAGCGAGCATCAGGGCGACCGAGCCCAGGATCACCAGGATCATGAAGCCCAGCACCACGAAGCGGCGGATGCTGGCCTCGCGGCCCGAGGACATGCCGCGGATCGAGCGGGCGAGATTGGAGAAGCGCGCCATGATCCGCACCAGCTTCTCGCGCTCGGTGTTCTGCCAGAACTGATAGAACACGATCAGGTAGACCGCGGCGAGGCCGATCACCACGGCCAGGAACTGCACCAGCCGGAACAGGAAAGCGTCGCCCGGCAGATGCGCCCCGAGCACGCCGAGGCCGAGGATCGAGACAACCCCGATCGCCATCGAGCGCCATTGCTGAGCCTTGCCGAAGCGGCTGGTCTTCACCGCCTCGTGGTACAGCATCAGCATCTCGGCATGGGTCCGCTCGTCGAGTTCGCTGGGCGCCAAGGCCTCTTCGGCCTCGCCGCCCTCCTCGGCTTCGGGTTGCTTCTCAGTCGCCGGCTTGGCCATCGCAGGGCTCGCATAGTGAGTTTCGGCGAGTCTGCGCCGCAATGGTTAATAAAACACCAAGGGTTAACTTATTGCAAAGGCGTAGTTTTTCTGCCTGGATCGGAATCAGCACCGGCATTATAATAAACATTATAATCTCTGTGTGGAGGAGTGACGTGCTGAAGCTCAAGATCACCACCATCGGAAGCTCGGCCGGCGTGGTCCTGCCCAAGGAAGTGCTGGCGCGTCTGAAGATCGAGAAGGGCGACTACATCGGACTGTCCGAGACCCCGAATGGCTATGAGTTGTCGCCATACGATCCCGACTTCGAGAAGGCGATGGATGCGAGCCGTGATGTCATGCGCCGGTATCGCAACGCGTTGCGTGAGCTCGCCAAATGACCTGGCGATGGATTCGCCTGGGTGAAGCCACGGCAATCCATGCTGAACAGATTGCCGAGCACGGCGGGCTCGCGGGAGTTCGCGACCAGGGTCTGTTCGAGTCCGCCATGGCGCGCGCGGAGAACTTGGCGGCCTATGGCGAACCGGACGCCTGTGATCTCGCGGCAGCTTATGCCTACGGGCTGGCGCGCAACCACCCCTTCGCCGACGGCAACAAGCGGACGGCCTTCGTGGTGAGCGCCACCTTTCTCATCCTCAACGGCCGCGATCTGACAGCAACGGAGGTCGAGGTCGTCGAGACCTTCCTTAAGCTCGCGGCGGGCGCGCTCACCGAACCGGAACTCGCCGACTGGTTTCGCGCGCGCTCGCGCTGAAGCTACTTCTTCTTCCCGCCGGTCGCCGCCTTGACCAGCCGCTCGTCCGGCTCGACCCGATAGGCGTTCACCATCCGGTTGGTGGCGTTGGCCATGCCGACCACCGAGACCAGCTCGGCCAGCATCGCGTCGTTCATGCCGGCCTTCCGCGCGGCCGCGGTGTGGCTGACGATGCAGTATTCGCAGTTGTTGGTGACGCTGACCGCGAGATACAGCATCTCCTTCACGACCGGATCGAGCGTGCCCGGACCCATGACCTGCTTCAGGTCTTCCCAGGTCCGCTTCAAGGTCGCCGGATCGTTGGCCAGGACCTTCCAGAAATTGTTGATCCAGTCGACCTTGCGGGTCGACTTGATGTCCTCATAGACCGCCTTCACTTCGGGCGAGGCGTCGGCTTCTTCGATGAACGGCATCAGTGCCATGGAAACTCCGCAATCAATACATATGCTGGCCGCCGTTGATCGACAGCGTCGAGCCGGTGACGAAACCGCCCTCGTCCGCGACCAAGAACAGCACGCCGCGCGCGATCTCCGAAGCCTCGCCCAGGCGGCCGACCGGGATCTTGGCGACGATCTTCTCCAGCACCGGCTGCGGCACCGCGCGGACCATGTCGGTGTTGATGTAGCCCGGCGCGATCGCGTTGACGGTGATGCCCTTGGAGGCGCCTTCCTGGGCCAGCGCCTTGGTGAAGCCGTGAATGCCGGACTTGGCGGCGGCGTAGTTCACCTGGCCGTACTGCCCGGCCTGGCCGTTGATCGAGCCGATGTTGACGATCCGGCCGAAGCCGCGCGCCCGCATGGATTCGATCACCAGGCGGCACATGTTGAAGCAGGAGGTGAGGTTGGTGTGGATGACCTGCTCCCACTGCTCGGGCGTCATCTTCACGATCGTGCCGTCGCGGGTGATGCCCGCATTGTTCACCAGGATCTCGATCGGGCCGAGCTTCGCGGTGATCTCGGCGACGCCCTTCTCGCAGGACTTGAAGTCCGCGACATCGAACTTGAAGACCGCGATCCCGGTCTTGTCATGGAACGCCTTGGCCGCCGCGTCATTGCCGGCATAGGTCGCCGCCACCTTGTAGCCGGCATCCTTCAGCGCGACCGAAATCGCCTCGCCGATGCCGCGGGTTCCCCCGGTCACCACTGCAACCCGTGCCATATGTCCTCCCCTGGATCGTCTTCTTCTGTCTAGCGTTCGACCGTCAGCGCGATACCCATGCCGCCACCGATGCAGAGCGTGGCTAGGCCCTTCTTCGCGTTCCGCTTCTGCATCTCGTGCAGCAGAGTCACCAGGATCCGCGCGCCCGAGGCGCCGATCGGATGGCCGATGGCGATGGCACCGCCGTTCACGTTCACCTTGGCCGGATCCCAGGCCATGTCCTTGTTGACCGCGCAGGCCTGGGCCGCGAAGGCCTCGTTGGCCTCGACCAGGTCGAGGTCGTCGATCTTCCAGCCGGCCTTCTGCAGCGCCAGACGGGAGGCCGGGATCGGCCCGGTGCCCATGATCGCCGGATCGACGCCGGCGGTCGCCCAGGAGACGATCCGCGCGATCGGCGTCAGGCCGCGCTTCGCCGCCATCTCCGCCGTCATCAGCGTCACCGCCGCGGCGCCGTCATTGATGCCCGAGGCGTTGCCCGCGGTCACCGTGCCGCCCTCTTTCAGAAACGCCGGGCGCAGCTTCTGCAGAATGTCGAGCGTGGTGCCGTGCTTCGGATACTCGTCGGCATCGACGGTGATGTCGCCCTTGCGGTCCTTGATGACGATCGGAACGATCTCGTCCTTGAACTTGCCGGCCTTCTGCGCCGCCTCGGCCTTGTTCTGCGAGGCCAGGGCGAACTGGTCCTGCTGCTCGCGGGTGATCTGGAACTGCTTGGCCACGTTCTCGGCAGTGTTGCCCATGTGATAGCCGTTGAAGGCATCCCAGAGCCCGTCGGTGATCATGGTGTCGATCATCTGGGCATTGCCCATCTTGGTGGGCGTGCGGAGATTCATGCAATGCGGCGCCATGCTCATGCTCTCCTGGCCGCCGGCGACCACGATCTCGGAATCGCCGTTGCGGATCGCCTGGAAGCCGAGCGCCACCGCGCGCAGGCCGGAGCCGCAGAGCTGGTTGATCTGATAGGCGGTCTTCTCATAGGGGATGCCGGCCGCGACCGCCGCCTGGCGCGCCGGGTTCTGGCCTTCGCCGGCGGTCAGGATCTGGCCGAGGATCACCTCGGAGACCTCGCCGGGCTCGATCTTGGCCCGCTTCAGCACTTCCACGATGGCGGCCTTGCCGAGCTCATGCGCCGCAAGCTTCGAGAGCGCCCCGCCGAAGGCACCGACCGCGGTCCGCGCGGCGGAAGTGATGACGACGTCCTGTCCATTCTGGGCCATGGCGCTTAACTCCTGGGGGCTGCTGGTGGAAGACGGCCTATAATTGTGGTTTCTGGGCCGCCGAATCGACCCTAAAAAGAATCCGGTGCTGCCGCAAGCGGCAAACCGTCGCGAACGCCGCGACGGACCGCGCCGCGCGCCGAATTTCAATCTTATGAACGAGCGACGGCAGTCGGCAGAAGCCTGACTTGACATCGCGGGTCTGTCGCGGAGTGATGGACAAGCCCCCGAGCCCCGACCCAGCGCGAAGGAAGCGGCCGCTGACGATCCTGCCTGCCGATTGCCTGGACGACCTGCACGACCGGCGGCTGCAGCGCCTCTATGACTATTGGCGCGAACGGCGTACCGGGGCGGCAATGCCGACGCGCGCGGCGATCGATCCGCTCGATTTCCGCTATATCCTCGGCTATGTGACCCTGGTCGAGGTGGAGTTGGCGCCGCGGCGCTATCGCTTCCGGCTGGACGGGTCGATCCTCGCCATGCTGTCGGGCATGGATTATACCGGAAAGTATCTGGATGAGCTCGGCATGCCCGACTACATCGACTTCGTCGCCTCGAGCTACGACCGCGTGGTCGACCATCTGCAGCCTTACGCCTATCGCAAGCAGGGCGCCTTCGACACCAAGACCTTCGACGAGGAGACCGTGATCCTGCCCCTCGGTCACGCCGGGACGGTCAGCCATCTGCTGGTCGCCGTCATCCCCGGCGATCTCGCCCCGGCGCCCGGCAAGATGGTGATCTGATGATCCTGGAATCCGCCCTGCTCGACGTGAGGCCCGGCGAAGAGGCGGGTTTCGAAGCCGCGTTCCGGGAAGCTCGGCCGCTGATCGCCGCGACCCCCGGCTTCCGCGCGATCGCGGTGCGGCGCTGCCTCGAGACGCCGAACCGCTATCTGCTGCTGGTCGAGTGGGACAAGCTCGAGGATCACACGATCGGCTTCCGCCAGTCGCCGCGCTACGAAAAATGGCGCGCGCTGCTGCATCGATTCTACGATCCCTTCCCGCGGGTCGAGCACTTCGGCGACAGCGTCATAGACTGACTCACACGCGCGTGCAGCGGATGGTTGAATCTGGAAACGGAGCACCCCCGAATCGCGAAAAATCGCTCGGGGCGGAATGAAATCCACAAGTTATTTCAATTGGATAGAAGACACGATTCGTGCGCGATCGGCGATCGATAAAATTGTAGTCGAGTTCTTCTCGAATACCCGAAGTGGTCAAGCCGAACGCATTTCGGAATCCTGATCCCAACAGATTTTGGGATGAGTGCCATGACCACCGTCACCCGCTTCACCGCCCTTGCACTCGCCGGCCTGCTGCTCCTGGCCGGCGCGGACCAAGCCATCGCACGACCCGACGCGCCGCCGCCCTTCGTCCGGCATGAGCCGCGGATCGCGCTGGTCATCGGCAACGCCAACTATGCCGACGAGATGAAGCTCGCCAATCCGGCGAACGACGCGGCGCTGATCGGCGGCACGCTGGAGCAGGTCGGCTTCGAAGTGATCCTGGTCACCGACGCCACGCAGAAGCAGATGCAGCGCGCGATCGTCGATTTCGGCGACCGGCTCGCCAAGGCCGGGCCGGATGCGGTCGGCCTGTTCTACTATGCCGGCCACGGGCTGCAGCTCGGCGGCCAGAACTACCTGGTGCCGACCGATGCCGACATTTCGCGCGAGGTCGATGTCGAGATCGACGGCGTCTCGGCCGATCTGGTGCTGAAGCAGATGGCCTATGCCGACAGCCGGGTGAACATCGTGATCCTCGACGCCTGCCGCAACAACCCGCTGGCCCGCGACTTCCGCTCGATCGCCGCCTCCCAGGGCTTCGCCGAGATCCGCAGCAAGCCCAAGGGCACCTTCATCAGCTATTCGACCGCACCGGGCGAAGTCGCAGTCGATGGCACCGACGGCCATAGCCCGTTCGCCGAGGCGCTGGCCACCGCGATGCAGCTTCCCGGCCTCGACCTCCCCGAAGTGTTCCAGCGGGTCCGCGAGCGCGTGCTCGCGGCGACCGGGGAGCGGCAGACGCCGTGGGATTCCTCTTCGCTGGTGAAGTCCTTCTATTTCATTCCCGCGACACAAGAGCCGGCCAAGGATGCGCTGGTCGCCGACGCGGCGCCGGCAGCGGCGCCGACTGCGGATTCCGCGCTGCGCCAGACCGAGGCGGAAGCGCCCGAAGCCAAGGACACCGAAGCGACCAAGGCCGAGCCGGTCTTCGTCGCCATGACCCGCAGCCTCTACGCCAAGTCCGGCTCGCGCCTGCGCGCCGAGCCGAGCACGGATGCCTCGGTCGTCGCCAAGCTGCCGGCCAATGCGGAGATCCGCGCGGTCGCCCGCTCGAAGGATGGCGCCTGGTACGAGGTCGCGACCAAGCAGGGCAAGACAGCCTACATTCATGCCGATGCGGTCACCGGTTTCCGCGCGGCCAAGGCGAAGAAAGCCGCAGCGCCGAGCCAGGCCGCCGCCTTCGCGCCGCAGCCGGTCGCGCCCGCCCCGGTCGCTCGGTCGAAGACCGGGATCGGCATGGTCGATCAGGCGCTGAACTGGCTGCAGGTCAATTCCGGCAAGGGCGGTCCGGCACCGGACACCGTCCGCGCCAGCCGCTAGGCCACGCGCGCGATCCCGGATCGTCGTGCCGCCGGGGTGGAGCCCGTTCCTGTTCATGGTCTATAAGAACAGGCTATGGATACCCAGGCCGAGCGCAGGCTCACCAACATTCTCTCCGCCGATGTCGTCGGCTACAGCCGCCTGCTGGGCCTCGACGAGGCCGGGACGCTGGCCACGCTGCGCGCCTATCGCGGGATCATGGACGACTTGATCCGGCAGCATCGCGGCCGGGTCGTGAACAGCGCCGGCGACGGCATCCTCGCCGAGTTCCAGAGCGCGGTCCTGGCGGTGCAATGCGCCGTCGAGATCCAGCGCCAGATCGCCGCGCGCAACCAGGCGCTCGAGGCCGACCGGCGGATGTGGTTCCGGATCGGCATCAACCTCGGCGACGTGATCGTCGAGCATGACGACCTGTTCGGCGAGGACGTGAACATCGCAGCAAGGCTGCAGGCGCTGGCGGAGCCCGGCGGCATCCTGATCTCCGGCGCGGTCTTCGACCAGGTGAAGCACAAACTTTCGCTCGGCTTCGAACCGCTCGGCCCGCAGCATCTGAAGAACATTGACGCGGAAGTGCCGGCCTATCGCGCGGTGCTGCAGGCGGTGGGCGAGAAGCCCGCCATCCCCGCCGCGCCGCCCGTCGCCCCGTCGCCCGACGAGAGATGGCGGAGCTTGAAGGTCAGCGCCATCCGGACCGGCGCGCTCATCGTCCTGCTCATCCTGATCAACCTGTTCAGCTGGCAGGGCGACGTCTGGTTCCAATGGCCGGTGCTGGGCGTGCTCTTCCTGTTCGTACTGAACGCAACGCGCATCTACCGGCGCTGAACGCCCCTTCCTTCCCTTCAGGAGCAGACATGCAGATCAAGCCGTTCGGCGTCGAGATGTGGATGAACGAGTTCGAGACCCGGTGCGAACTCAATCTCGCCGAAACCTGCGTCGATTCGATCACGCTCGGCGAATTGCTCGACATGGCCGGCAAGCGGGAGAGCGTGCTGGAAGAGTTGCTGCCGATGCGGCTCGGCTATGGCGACATCGAGGGCAGCCCACGGCTGCGCGACGTCATCGCTTCGCTCTACGCCAAGCAGGCCCGCGAGAACGTCCTGGTCTGCCACGGCACGATCGGCGCCAACGCGCTGGTGCACCAGGCTCTGGTCTCCCGCGGCGACCACGTGATCGCGGTGGTGCCGACCTACCAGCAGCACTACTCGATCCCCGAGAGCCTCGGCGCCGAGGTCGAGCTGCTCTGGCTGCGCGCGGAGCACGGCTATCTGCCCGACCTCGCCGCGTTGAAGGCGATGCTGCGCCCGACCACGAAGCTCATCGCCATCAACAACCCGAACAACCCGACCGGCGCGCTGATGGACCGGGCGATGCTGTCGGAGATCGCCGCGCTGGCCGGAAGCGCCGGCGCCTGGATCCTGTGCGACGAGGTCTATCGCGGCACCGACCAGGCGGGCGAAGGCTATAGCGCCTCGATGGCCGATCTCTACGAGAAAGGCATCAGCACCGCCGGCATGTCCAAGGCCTATTCCCTGGCCGGCCTGCGCCTCGGCTGGATCGTGGCGCCGAAGCCGGTGCTGGAGGCCGCGATGATCCACCGCGACTACAACACGATCAGCGTCGGCTGCATCGACGACTATCTCGCAGCGCTGGCGCTCGAGCACCGCGACAAGATCCTCGCCCGCGCCCACCGCATCACCCGCGACAATCTCGCGATCCTGGCGCAGTGGATGGAGCAGGAGAAGCGGATGCACTGGGTGAAGCCGAAATCCGGCACCACCGCCCTGCTGAAGTATGACCTGCCGATGTCCTCGCGCGATTTCTGCCTCGCGCTGCTGGAAGAGGAAGGCGTCATGCTCTGCCCCGGCAGCGCCTTCGACCTCGAAGGCACGGTCCGCATGGGCTATGCCTGCGGCACCGAGGTGCTGCGGCAGGGCCTGGCGCGGATGTCGCGCTTCCTGGCGCGCAAGGGCAACCGCTAGAGGGCTTGACGTCGCACTACATAAGGTGCACCATAAAAGGTACTTCGTGGCCAAGGTAACCCCACTGAAGCGCGTCACCGCCGAGTTCTTCCGATCCGATCGCGGACGCGAGCCGGTCCGGGAGTTTCTGAAGTCGATTCCGAAGCAGGACCGGAAGGTGATCGGCGAAGACATTCGCACTGTGGAATACGGATGGCCTATCGGCATGCCGGTCTGCGATCACCTCGGCGGCAAGCTGTATGAGGTGCGATCGACGGCCGGGAAACGCGAGTATCGGGTCTTGTTCAGCGTCTATGGCAATCGAATGGTCCTGCTCCACATCTTTGTTAAGAAGACACAGAAGACGCCAGGGCATGAGATGACCACGGCGCTCGAACGGCGGCGCGAAATGGAGAGACGTAAGTGACGAGAAAGAAGAAGCTGACCGGCATTCGAAAGGCCGTTGTCAACCAAGGCAGCAGCTTCGAAAGCTTCCTGGAGGAGGAAGGTCTGCTTGACGCCGTCGATGAGGCCGCCGTCAAGCGTGTGTTGACCTGGCAGATCGAGCAGGAGATGGCCGCAAAGCGCATCGGCAAGTCGGAGCTGGCGCGACGCATGGAAACCAGCCGGACCCAGGTCGATCGACTGCTCGATCCGCGCAACACCGGGGTCAGTCTGCATACGATGCATAGGGCGGCCAGCGTTCTGGGCAAGCGGCTGCAGATCGTGCTCGACGAACCGGATGCGGCCTGAGTCGATGGCCACCGAGATCAAACGCAAGGTCACGAACATCTTTTCAGCCGATGTCTTCGGCTACACTTCCGTCCGCCCGGTTACGCAGACCAAGCAGACAGCGCCGATTGGGAAGCTTGAGCGCAAACTTCCCTTTGTCTGCGTCCTGTCTGCGTTGCGGACTCACTAAAGCACTGAGCCGACAACACTTCCGTCCACACGCTCACGCAGACCAGGCAGACATCGCCGATGCGCGCCGTGGCATGGGAAGTCTGGGCGCAAACCTTACCTTGTCTGTGTCCTGTCTGCGTTGTGAGCGCACTAAAGCACTGGGCCAACAACACTTCCGTCCACCCGGTCACACAGACATGCAGACATCGCCGCGCGCCGGGTTGGGGAGAGTTTGAACGCAAGTCTGTCTGCGTCTGCGTGCTGTCTGCGTTGCGGGCGAGCCAGCGGTCCCGCACCACGGTGGATGCGGTTCTCCCGTGCGGCATTCACAATCTCAAACAGCGCCCGCCTACGCGCTGCGCGCTTCCGCCTTCGCGCTTCGGCGGACGGGTCGGAGGGCAAGCGCGGACTATACCACAGTCGGCGCGTCGCGTCTTCAGGATGCAGCGCATGAATTCGGGAATATGCAGACGATTCGTTCGGGAATCGCCGGCCTCGCCGGCGTGGCGCATTTACCTCCCCTGATCCTCCGCGTGCCGCCGCGCGCGTGGCGCAAGCAGTGCCGGGCGGACGCCGGAGGGTCACGCTCACCGTTTCTTGCAACGCAAGGTTCGCTTCCTGTGACGGCCGTTACAGGCCGATCGATCGCGGGCTGCGCTTGCTGTCGGTCCTCGAAGCGACCCGCGCGCCGGAACCGGTGCGCCCACAGAAAGGACACCGACCCATGGCCATCATCAACGGAACCAATGCCGGCGACTTCATCGACGGGACCAATGACGGCGACACCATCTTCGGATTCAACGGCGACGACACCATCACCGGCGGGCGGGGCAACGACTTCGCCATCCTGGGCAAGGGCAACGACCGGTTCGTCTGGAATCCGGGCGACGGCAGCGACACCGTGCTCGGCGAGGCCGGCTTCGACACGCTGGAATTCACCGGCGCCAACATCGCCGAGCAATTCGAGATCCGGGCCGACGGCGCCAACGCCCAGCTGACCCGCAATGTCGCCGCGATCACCATGGCACTGGACAGTGTCGAGCGCATCGACCTCGCGACCCTCGGCGGCGCCGACACCGTCCATGTCGGCGACATGAGCGGATCGAAGACCAGCCAGGTGGCGATCGACCTCGGCGACTTTAACGGCACCGGCGGCGACGGCGCCGCCGACACCGTGATCGCCGACGGCCGGGAGAAGAACGACAACATTCACGTCACCGCCGACGGGTTCGGCGTTACGGTCAGCGGGATGGCTGCTTCGGTCACCCTCGCCCATGCCGAAGCCGCCGACATGCTGGTGGTCAACGCGCTCGGCGGCAACGACACGATCGATGCCGGCGGCATGCAGGCGGCGACGGTCCGCCTGACCCTCGATGGCGGCGCCGGGAACGACAAGATCACCGGCGGCGACGGCGCCGACGTGATCCTGGGCGGCGACGGCAATGACACGGTGGTTGGCGGCAGGGGCAACGACGTCGCCTTCCTTGGCGAGGGCGACGACCGCTTCACCTGGAGCAGCGGGGACGGCAACGATACGATCGAAGGCCAGGGCGGGGTCGATACGGTCCGCTTCAACGGCGCCGCTGCCGGCGAGACCATCCAGGTCATCGCCAATGGCGGGCGGGTGTTGCTGACCGACAGCCTCGACGGCGTGAGCATGGACCTGAACCAGGTCGAGAAGGTCGACATCCGTGCCGAGAAGGGTGCCGATGCCGTCACCATCGGTGACCTGACCGGCACCGGCGTCACCAACGTCGCGGTCGATCTCGGCAGCGACGGCGACGCCGACAAGGTGACCGTCAACGGCACGCTCGATGCCGACACGATCAAGATCGCGTCCTCCGGCAGCTCCGTCACGGTGAGCGGCCTCTCGGCCGAGGTCACCCTCGCCCATGTCGGCGCGGACGACTCGCTCACCATCAACGCGGATCGCGGCGACGACGTGATCGATGCGAGCAAGCTCGGCGCGAACCGGGTGGACCTCACCATCAACGGCGGCGCCGGCAACGACATCATCACCGGCAGCGCCGGCGACGACGTCATCAACGGCGGCCAGGGCAGCGACACCGCGCTCGGCGGCGCGGGCAACGATCGCTTCCTCTGGAATCCGGGTGACGGCAGCGACACGCTGAACGGCCAGGCCGGCTTCGACACGCTCGCCTTCAACGGTGCCAATATTGCCGAGGTGATCAACCTCTCGGCCAACGGCACCCATGCCACGTTCACCCGCAACGTCGCCGCCATCACCATGGATCTCGAGAGCATCGAGCGCATCGAGTTCAAGGCGCTGGGCGGCGCCGACGCGATCACCATCGGCGACCTGACCGGGACCGGCATCAAGCAGGTGGCGCTCGACCTCGGCGGTTCCACCGGCGGCGGTGACGGAGCGGTGGATACCGTCAGCGTCGATTTCAGCAATGCCAAGGACGTCATCAAGATCACGCAGGGTGCGGACGGCGTGGTCACCGTCGCCAGCGCGGCCGAGACCGTCACGATCGCCAATGCCGAAGCCGGCGACGGCCTGATCGTGAAGGCGCTCGGCGGCAATGACACGCTCGACGCCTCGGCGCTGAAGGACGGCTTCATGGCGGTGACGCTCGATGGCGGCGCCGGCAATGACCTGATCTTCGGCAGTGCCGGCGCGGATGTGCTGATCGGCGGCGACGGCAACGACACCGTCACCTGGTCGGTCGGCAGCGGCAAAGACGTGATCGACGGTGGGGCCGATTTCGACAGCCTGGTCCTGAACGGCAGCACCGGCGACGACGCGATCCAGGTGTTCGACGCGCTGAACGGCAAACTCGCGGTCAGCGCAGACGGCGAACAGCTCGACGTCAGCAACATGGAGAACGTCCGGATCGATGCCAAGGGCGGCGCCGACACCGTGACGATCGGTGATCTCAGCAACACCAATGTCGAGACCGTGACGGTCGATCTCGGGGCCGGCAAGTCCTGCGGCGCCGGCGACGGCAAGCTCGACACCGTCACCGTCAACACCGCGGCGGCGGGTGAGGTCATGACCATCGTCACCCAGGGCCACGAGACCGTCATCACCAACGCCGCCACCTTCCAGACCATCGAGATCGACAATGCCGATCTGACCGACGTGCTGAAGATCCAGGGCAGCCTCGGCAATGACGTCATCCTGGCGACCGGGCTGAGCGGCATGGCGCTGCAGATCAATGCCGGCGGCGGCAATGACACGATCTTCGCCGGCGCCGGCGACGATGTCATCTCCGGCGGCCAGGGCAGCGACGTGGTCCAGATGGGCGCAGGCAATGACCGCTTCATCTGGAATCCCGGCGACGGCAGCGATTCGGTCGACGGCCAGGCCGGCACCGACACCTTGGAGTTCCACGGCGCCAATATCGCCGAGGAGATCAACATCCTGGCCGACGGCAAGCATGCCGAGATGACCCGCAACGTCGCCGCCATCACCATGCATCTCGACAATGTGGAACGGATCGAGTTCTCGGCCTTGGGCGGCGCGGACAACATCCATGTCCACGACATGAGCGGCACGGCGGTGAAACAGGTGGCGATCGATCTCGGCTCCAATGCCGGGACCGGAGATGGCGCCTTCGACACCGTCACGGTGGACGGCAGCGCCGGGAACGATCACGTCACGATCGCCTCGGCCAACGGCGCGGTCACCATCACCGGCCTGCCGGCGCAGGTCAGCGTCAGCCATGGCGAGCTGGACGACGAGATCGTGGTCAACGGCAATGGCGGCAACGACACGATCGACGCCTCCGGCCTGCAATCCGGCAACGCCCATCTCCACCTGGACGGCGGCGCCGGCAACGACACGCTGACCGGCGGCCAGGACGGCGACCTGATCTTCGGCGGCGACGGGCACGACCTGCTGAAGGGCGGGGCCGGGTCCGACACGATCGACGGCGGCCAGGGCGACGACACCATCTTCGGCGGCTTGGGCGACGATGTCCTCGGCGGCGGCGACGGCGCCGACACCTTCGTCTACACCGGCCTGCTCGATGGCCATGACCTGATCGAAGGCTTCACTGGCGAGGACCGTCTGGACCTCACCAAGCTGTTCGATAATCTCGGCGTCGCCGCCGGCGACCGCGAAGGCCGGGTCTCGATCACCGACAACGGCTTCGGCGATGTCAATGTCACGGTCGATGCCGACGGCAACACCGCCAACGGCTTCGAACACGTGGTCGCCACGATCCACACCACCACCCCCATCACCGTTGGGCATGAGGTGGTCGTGAACGGGTGAGACTAACTTGAGGTGAGCGGGGCCGGGCGCTGCACGCTCGGCTCCGTCTTCAGCAGAATGGACTAGTGGAACACGCTGAGCCGCTGGACTCCGATTTCCAGCGACAGCGACATTTGCGCGTCGCGAAGCTGAAGGACATAGTCCAATCTGTCTCCCACTTCGAAGGTCATGCCCTCGGCCGAGATGTGCGGCCTCCATGGACCTCGAGCGCTCGCGTCGCGCTTGTAGAAGACGATCGTCCCGCGGTTATCGGGAGCCGCAATCAGCGTCCCAGCTTTGCCCCGAACGAACGGCACGATGTCATAGCCGGGATCCACAACTCGCGATCGGCCGAGCGCCATCGGCGGATCATCGAAGCTGCCGTCCATGAGCGGTTGCACATGATAATGCGGGTGGCGCAACAACCACTCTCGCCCAACATCGCCGGATCGCACCAGGGCCGGTCCTGGATCAGGGATCGCCTGTTCCGAAGCGAGGCCGTAGAGCGCCAGGAACTCAACGGGATTGTGGACGGGTGCAACGAGGCTACCGAGGACCTCCCACGCGGCAAATTCGTCGGCATAGTCAAAGCCACCCAGGCGAAGACCTACGATTTCGGCCTCGAAATCTACCAGCTGGACGGTGCTGCCCGGTGAAGTGAGCCGCACGCCGGATATGTAAAGCTCCATCCGCTGCGGCGCGTCCGCATCATCGACAAGCGCAGTGAGAGGGATGAAGTCGCGGGGCACCGGAAGCGTCGAAAAGCAATAGTTCGGCAAGACGACGATCAAGCCCTCGCCGTTCGCGAGGCGCTTGGTGAGTGCCGCTCTATCTGCCCGATAGTAGATGTCGAATGGGTTAGAGATCTCCCCGCCGAGATACGGGCTGCAATGAACCACGCGATCCACCGTGACCGGCTCGCCGCGAACCAGGAGATCGACTTTGTAATGAATGTTCTTTTGTACTCCGATGATTTTGATTCCAGCGGCGACGGCAAGCACGCCGAGCAC
Source organism: Dongia sedimenti (assembly GCA_030715195.1). Classification (GTDB taxonomy): domain Bacteria; phylum Pseudomonadota; class Alphaproteobacteria; order Dongiales; family Dongiaceae; genus Dongia; species Dongia sedimenti. The sequence goes on along the minus strand of JAUYVI010000006.1, from coordinate 128,528 downwards.
AACGACCGCCAGAAAACGCATCAGCGGCGCGCCCCGATCCACGCCTGCATCGGCTCCCAGACCAGCGGCTTTGCCTTGCCGCCGGCCATCATGCCGATATGGCCGGCGCTGGGGAGCATGCGCTCCGCCTTGGGCAGCGCGTTTGCCAGGGACAACGCGCTCTTCGGCGGGACGATGCGGTCGCCGGCGGGGATCAGGCACAACGCCGGTTGCTCGAAGCGTTGCGGCAGGACCGGCTCGCCGGCGATCTTCCAGAGGCCGCGCGCCGGCGTGTTCTCTCCGTACCAGCCGGTCAGGCATTCGCGGGCGACCGCGGCGGAGACCGCCATGCCGTCGTTCAGCCAATCCTCCAGCGCCACGAATTTCCGCGCGCCCGGACTCTCAGGATCGGCGCCGGCGAAGTTCTGAAACTTGCGCAGCACCTGGAACGGGTCGAAGCCGCTGAAGAAGCATTGCAGGATATCGACCGGCAGCTCGCCGAACAGCTGGATGATCGGCTCGAGATTGCGGCCGATCTCGGCCAGCATCAGCGAATGCTCCGGGTTCTCGGCGTGGAAGTCCCAGGGCGTCGCCAGCAGGATCAGCCCGGCGATCTCCGCTTGTCTTCTGAGAGACAGCGCCAGCGCCAGGTTGCCGCCCATGCAATAACCGATCGCGAAGATCGGCCCGCCCGGCTCGCGCCGCACCGCTTCCAGCGCGCTTTCGAGCCGGCCCGCCACATAGTCGGTGAAATCGAAGCCGCGCTCCTCGGCGCCCGGCGAGCCCCAATCCACCACGAAGGGCGCCATGCCCTGTGACGCAGACCAGCGGAGGAAACTGCCCTCCGCCTCGAGGTCGAGGATGTAGTAGCGGTTGACCAGCGAGGGGATCACCAGCAGGCGCGGCGCTTTCGGATCGTGCCCGGTGCGGTAGTCGAGCAGCCGGGTCGTGCCCTCGCTCCACAGCACCGGCGCGTCGGCCAGGCTGCGGCTCTGCGGGTGGCGGCGGTACTTCTCGACGCCGGTCAGCAGCGCATCGAAACGGCGCAGGCCTTCAGCCTGCAGCGCCCCCGCCAGCGCCACCGGCTCCGCCTTCTCCACCTCCGCCAGCAGGTCCCGCCACCGGCTTCGCAGGTTTTCGCGCGGCGCGCTTGGCTGGCTTGAGCTGGTCGGGCTTGGGCTTGTCGGCGGCATCGGCGATCTTGTGTCCGGCTGCGCCCAGCTCTGCGAGGCGAGCCTCAAGGCCGGCAAGATGGCGCCGGAGTTCAGCCAGGTCGCCGCCGCCAGGCTGAGATGCTGCGGCAGCGGGCGCGGGCCCAGCCGGAGCGGATGGGGTCGGGGTGGATGGTTTGGTCCCTGCGCCATGGTCAGCCTTCCACCATTCGTAAGGATTCTGCCCGGTTTCGCCCGGTTTCGGCGTGGCGCCCAGGATCCCCTGCATCATGCCCTGCATCATCGCCGGGAAGGGCGAAGCCGCCATCATCCGGGCCATCTGCCGCATGAGGTCGGGATCGGCGGCAATCGCCGCCATCTGCTCCTGCCACAGGTCCATCAACCGCTTGGCCAAGTCTTCCACCGTGGGCGGTGGGGTCGGACCGGGGCCGGGTTTCGCGCCGTCTTCTGCCATGCCGGAAACTATACCAGCCTTTCCGCAGTGCGGTAGACCCGGTTTCCGCATCGCAGCGATTGCATTGCCAAACCGGGGGTCGATCCTGCTATGCTGCGATGCATTCAGGGGTTGGTTAAAGGGCATAAAGAACATGGCCGACAGCGAAGGCAGGAAACCGGAAGGCGGAGCAGAAGGCAAATCCGGAGAGGGCAAGAACGGACAGTCGCCGGTCCGCATCAAGAAGTATGCAAATCGCCGGCTCTACAACACCGCCACCAGCTCCTACGTGACCCTGGACTATCTCGCGCAGATGGTGCGCAACGGCACCGAGTTCACGGTCGAGGATGCCAAGACCGGCGAGGACATCACCCGCTCGGTCCTGACCCAGATCATCGTCGAGGAAGAGTCCAAGGGGCAGAACATGCTGCCCATCAACTTCCTGCGGCAGTTGATCAGCCTTTACGGCGACAACCTGCAATTCCTGGTGCCGCGCTATCTCGAGCAGAGCATGGAGAGCTTCTCCAAGAACCAGGAGCAGATGCGCTCCTACATGAAGGACAGTTTCGGCGGCATGTTCCCGCTCGATCGCTTCGAGGAGATGTCGAAGCAGAACATGGTGTTCTTCGAGCAGGCGATGCGGATGTGGAATCCGTTCAAGGGCGGCATGGGCATGCCCGGCGTGCCCGGCGCCGCCCCCGCGGCCAGCGCCGCCGAGAAGCCCGCGGAGGCCCCCACGGCCAACGAGATCACCGACCTGAAGAGCCAGATGCTGGCCTTGCAGCGCCAGATCGAGGCGCTGACCAAGGCTTCCGGCGGCGGCAAGCCCGAGTAGCCTCGGGCAGACTGCGTCCGCCATGCCCAGCGTCAAGCTCGACAACACCCACTTCCATTATCGCCTGGATGGTTCCGAGGACCGGCCGCTGGTGGTCCTCTCCCATGCGCTCTCGGTGAGCCATGCGATGTGGGGCTTCCAGCTGCCCGTCCTCACCCGGCATTTCCGCGTGCTCTCCTATGACATGCGCGGGCATGGGCAGACCGACGCCACCGGCGAGGACCTGACCCGCGGCTACACGCTGGAGCAGATGGCGGACGACGTCGCCAACCTGGTGGCGAAGCTGGGGCATGGCCGCTTTCATTTCGTCGGCCTGTCGATCGGCAGCATGATCGGCCAGGTCCTGGCGCTGCGGCACCGCAAGATGCTGAACCGCCTGGTGCTGGCCTGCGCCGGCACCGGCAAGCCCAATGCCGATGCGCAGAAGATGTGGGACGACCGGGTCGCCGCCATCGCCAAGGGCGGCGTGGAGAGCCAGATCGAGGGCACGCTCGGCCGCTGGCTGTCGCCGGAGTTCCGCGCCGCGGCACCGCTGACCACCGAGTGGATCGCCGATCTGATCCGCGCCACGCCGGCGGCGGGCTATACGGGTGCGGCGCTCGCCATCAAGCGCATGGACATTCCGGGCAACGAACTCGAGACCCTGCGCCTGCCGACCCTCTGCATCGCCGGCGAGAAGGATCCCGGCGCCACCGTCGCCGCGGTCAGCGCGCTGCGCGACCGGATCCAGGGCGCGCGGCTGGCGGTGATCGAAGGCGGCTATCACCTCTGCAATGTCGAGAAGCCGCACGACTTCAACGAAGCCATGCTCGGCTTCCTGCTGGAAGGCGATGCCGACTGAAACCGAAACGGATGACGCCTATTACAGCGTCATCGACCAGGAGCTGATCGAAAGCCGCCGGGTGAAACTCACGCCCGGCGCCGAGCTCCGGGTCTTCGGCTACGGCTCGCTGATGTGGCGGCCGGATTTCCCCTATATCGACATCGTGCCGGCGACGCTGCACGGCTATCACCGCGCCTTCTGCATCCGCTCGACCCATTACCGCGGCACGCGGGAGAATCCCGGCCTGGTGCTCGGGCTCGACCGCGGCGGCATGTGCCACGGCCGCATGTTCCGGGTGAAGCCGGAGCACGCGGCGGAAGTGGCCGAAGCCCTACACCAGCGCGAGATGGTGACCGGCGTCTACGAGCCGCGCTGGCTGAAGGTGCGGCTGGAGGACGGCGGGATCGCCACCGCCCTCGCCTATGTGGCCGACCGCAAGCACCCGCAATATGCCGGCAAGCTGGAGATCCCCGAGATCGCGCGCCGCATCCGCCTGGCGATCGGCCGGACCGGTAGCAATGTCGAATACCTGCGCAACACCGTGCTGCACCTGGAGGAGATGGGCATTCACGAAGGCGTGCTGCACCGGGTGTTGCGGCAGGTGGAGCAAGGGCAGTAACATCCCCGTCATCATGTCGCGCTGGCTGGAGGGGTTGGAGGAACGGCTGTCGAGCGTTGCGGGTCTCGGCCCGCGGCTCGACGCGATGATCATGTCGCTCCGCGACCTCGGCTTCACCGCCCTGGGCTACGACTACACGCCGGTGCCGGTGACGCCGGAGGGCGATTTGATCAGCCCCAGCCTGCTCGAGATCCGCAACATCGATGCCGAGATGCCGGAGCTCTGGACCAAGGGCGGCTTCTGCCAGATCGACCCGATGCAGGAGCTGGCGGTGAAGGCCAACGCGCCCTTCATGTGGTCCTGCAACCAGGTGGACGGCGATCCCGGCGAGAACGCGCTGGCCGCCGTGGTGACCGCCCGCCACCAGCCGGTGATCCACTATTGCCTCGACACGCGGATGACGGTCGGGGTGACGGTGCCGATGCGCCTCGCCCAAGGCGGGCTCGCCACTTTCAACGCAGTCTGCGTCGATCCCGAGCCCGGCTTCGAGCGGGACGCGCGCCGGCATATGATCGAGCTCGCCCTCGCCGGCTATGCCTTCCACAACGCCGCGCTGGACAGCTACGACCCCGACGCGCTGCCCTCGCGCCACGTGCGCCTCAGCCCACGCGAGCGCGAATGCCTGCAATACTGCGCCAAGGGCATGACCGCGAAGCAGATCGCCTTCAAGCTCGACCGCTCACCGGCGACCGTGATGCTGCATCTGAAATCCGCGACGCGGAAGCTGGGTGCCCGCAACCGCGTGCAGGCGGTGGCAAGGGCTGCGCATTACCGGCTGCTCGGCGGGGCTTGCTGAAGGCGGAATCTTCCGCTTCGCTGCTACGAGAATGAGAACCTGAAATCCTGCACGTAAAGGTATTCATCATTTTCGAAGAAATAGACCCTGATGCCGGTTCCGAACGCGCTGTCTGACTGATCCTTGGTCACGACCGGGACACCGTCCACACGTAGGGACCAATGCCGGCTGGAGGTATCGGGGAAATGGAGATCGAGCATTTCTCCGGGCCGCAGACTTGAATAGCAGTAGACGAATCCCAAGTTCCGGCCGCCGTCCTCTTCGATGTCATAAAAGAGTTCCGAGGCATGCTCCGTCCGCCTATCAAGCCATGGCAATCCAGACCAAGAGCGGTAAGGATAAATTTCGCCGGGCCGTTCTCGGTAGGGGCTCAATACGCCGCCGCCGGCTTTGGTCGGGAAGCCTTGGAATCCGGAAACAAACTTGTATTCCCGAAGCGGCGCGCCATTGCTCATGATGGTCTTGCGTTCGCCGACCGCAGCCTGGCCGATCTCCCGTTCAATCGCCTCCAGCTCGGCATTGGTCGTCCAGGGAGACCAGTACCGAGGCTTGTCCGACGGCCAGAACTTTCGCACGACGGCACGTTGTGCGGGTTCAGTGAGTTTGATTCGCCGCACTCCGTAGCAGCCGATCTCTTGACTCCACTTCTTCAGTTCCCCGGCATTCCACAGGTTCTTCTTGATTTCGTCGGAAGGCGCCGGCGGGAAGCCATAGGTATAGAAGCGCGACGTCATAAGATTGGTCGCCGCGATGGGTTGGAACGCATCCCAATCGGATCTGGAAGCCGCCGAAATGCTTGCGCCTAAAAACTTGAGCTTCGCGCGCGGATTGAGGAATGCGTCCTCGGTGACGTAGCCGATGCCGAAGGAAAGATCGCTCTTATCGTCAAACCACACGGCACCGGGAAGCAGGTCCGCCGGCACTTCGCCGTTTGCCGTCGTCTCGCCTCGGCAAGCCATGGGAACGATCTGCATGACCGCACCACCATCCGCGGTCGCCTTGGCAAAAATCAGAGGATCGCGAACCGCATCATAGGAGCTGTCGTTGTCCTGGTAGACGGTCACGTGAACACCGCAGCCGACGACGATGTCGAAATCGACCGGTTCACTTCCATGCAGATACTTTGCCCGCAGGCGGTAGAACACCGCATGATCTTCAGCGGCCTTCTCATAGCCCGAGGGGACGACCGCCACTTTCGTTCCGGCAAGCAGCCAGTAGGCGATCAGCCCAAGACCGGCGATCGAGATCAACGCAAACCAATACGGTTTCATGAGGCTTTGCGTGAGGACATTTCAACCCAAACGATAGAGAAATCCCGATAGCAAGGCAATGCGCCACCCTTGGCGCGCATGCTTGCCTTCTCTATGCTGCCGCGCATTCGAGAAGAGGCAGCATGTTTTCCAACCAGGAACATCCTTCGCGTTCCTATTACGCCGCGACCGCGAATCCGCATGGCAGCTGGCCGCGGCTGACGGAATCCATTCGCGCCGATGTCTGCGTGGTCGGCGGCGGGTTCACCGGGCTGACCGCGGCGCTCAATCTCGCCGAAAACGGCTTCAAGGTGGCGCTGATCGAGGCCAACCGGATCGGCTGGGGCGCTTCCGGGCGGAATGGCGGGCAGATCAACACCGGCTTGCGCAAATCGCCGCAGGCGCTGATCGCGCGTTTCGGCAAGGCGCGCGGCAAGGCCTTGTTCGATCTGGCCGAGGAAGCGCGCGCCATCATCTGGGAGCGGGTCGAGAAGCACGGCATCCGCTGCGACCTCCGGCATGGCAACATGCTGCTGGCCTCGAAGCCCGGCGATCTCTCCTGGATGGAAGAGGAGATCGCCTGCCTCGAGCGCGAGATGCATTACGACAAGGCGAAGCTGCTCGACCGCAATGCGATCCGGAGCGAGATCGCCAGCGACCTCTATCACGGCGGCATCAAGGATAGCGGCGGCGGGCATCTGCATCCGCTGAACTACGCGCTCGGCCTGGCCGAGGCCTGCAAGGCGGCCGGGGTGCAGCTGTTCGAGCACACCGCGGCGACGAAGATCGAGGACAGCGGCGCCAAGGTCACCGTCACCACCGATGCCGGGCGCATCGAGGCGGACCACGCGGTGCTCGGCTGCAACGCCTATCTGGGCGGCTTGGAGCCGCGGATCGCCGGCAAGATCATGCCGATCGCCAATTTCGTGATCGCGACCGAGCCGATGCCGGAAGCCGAAGCCCGCGCCCTGATCCCCAGCGGTTCCTGCGCCTGCGACACCAAGTTCGTGGTCAGCTATTACCGCGTCACCGCCGACAACCGCATGCTGTTCGGCGGCGGCGAGCGCTACTCGACGGCGGAGCCCAGCGACATCCCCGGCTTCGTGCAGCCCTATATGCTCGACGTCTTCCCGCAGCTGAAGGCCAAGCGCATCGACTACGGCTGGGGCGGCATGCTGGCGATCACCATGCTGCGCCTGCCGCAGCTCGGCCGGATCGGCCGGATCTATTACGCCCACGGCTATTCCGGCATGGGCGTCGCGATCACCGGCATCGCCGGCAAGCTGATCGCCGAGGCCATGGCCGGGACCGCCGAACGGTTCGACGTCTTCTCCAGGATCGAGCACAAGACCTTCCCCGGCGGCACCCTGCTCCGCCACCCGCTGCTGGTGCTGGCGATGCTGTGGTATGTTCTGCGGGACAAATTGCCGTGAGGCGAGCATGCGCATCCTGATCCTCGGCGCCGGCGGGACCGGCGGGTATTTCGGCGGACGGCTGGTGGAATCCGGGGCCGAGGTCACCTTCCTGGTCCGGCCGGAGCGGGCGCGGCTGCTGAAGGAGAACGGCCTCGTCATCAAGAGCCCGGTCGGCGATGCCGAGCTTCAGGTCAACACCATCCTGGCCGGCGAGCGGTCGCGAAAGTTCGACATCGTGCTGGTCACCTGCAAGGCCTACGACCTCGACAGCGCGATGGACGCAATCGAGCGGCATGTCGAAGCCGGCGCCATCGCGCTGCCGATCATGAACGGGATGGCGCATAACGAGCGCCTGCGCGAGCGGCTCGGCCATGGCCGGGTGGTCGGCGGCATCTGCCAATGCTCGACCACGGTCAACGCCTTCGGCCAGATCGAGCATTTGAATCCGATGGCGCGCCTGGTGTTCGGCGCTTTCGCCGACCAGCCGAACCACCTGGAGATCGATCCGGTGCTCGACGAGTTCCTCGCCGTGAGCTCCAAGGCGAAATTCACCAGCCGACGCGCCGACCCGATCGACCAGAATCTCTGGGAGAAATGGGTGATGCTGGCGACCCTGGCCGGCATGACCACGCTGATGCGCGCCTCGGTCGGCGAGATCATGTCGACCAAAGGCGGCAGTGATTTGATGGCCGAGTTCCTGGAAGAGGCGATCGCGGTCGCGACCGAGGCCGAATACCCGCCGTCGGAGGAGTACCTGAAATCGGTGAAGGGGCTGCTGTTCGACCGCAATTCCAGCTTCACCGCCTCGATGCTGCGCGACATGGAAGGCGGCGGCCCGATCGAGGGCGACCATGTCATCGGCGACATGTACCGCCGGGCCCGCGATGCCGGATTGGACGCGCATCTGCTGCGCGTCGCCTATTGCCACGTGCAGGCCTACGAGGTGCGCCGGGCGAAGCGGGCCCAGGGTTAGCGCTCAATCCGCCGGCAGCGTCGCCTGCAGCGAGGGCCGCGCCGAGAAGGCCTTGTGCCACTGCGCCAGCTTCGGATGCGCGTCGCGCCAGGGCTCGTGCGCGAAACGGAAGTCCAGATAGTCGAGCATGATCGCGGCGGTCAGCGTGCCGATGTCCACGCGGTCGCCGAAGCCCGGCGCCTGGCGCTCCAGCTCGGCCAGGCTGTTCCAGACCTTGCCCTTCTGCCGCTGGTCCCATTCGCTCGAGCGCAGGGCCTCCGGCCGCAGCGTCTCGTAGCGCCGCAGGATCGCCGCGTCCATCATGCCGTCGCAGAGCGCCATCAGGCTCAACACCGGCCAGCGCGTCGAATTCCGGGGAAACAACTTGGCACCCTTGCGATGGTCCAGGAACTCGCAGATCACCGCGGAATCGATCAGCACGCTGCCGTCCTCCAGGGTCAGCGCCGGAATCTTGTTCAAGGGGTTGCAGGCCGCCAGCTCCGGATCGGCGGTGTTGGTCTTCACCCGCTCGATCTCGTTCTCTTGGCCGGTCTCGATCGCGGTCACCAGCACCTTGCGCACGAACGGGCTGGTGATCGAATAGCGCAGCTTCATCATCTCGATCTCTCCCCTAAAATCGGTCTTTGGCGGCGCGGATCGCACCGAAGATCTCATGATCCGGTCGATCCTTGCCGCCGAACCGGGCTTTGAGTTCCGGTGCATCGGCGCGCAGGAACGGATTGGCCTGTTTCTCCTCACCCAGCGTGGCCGGGATGGTGGGCTGACCCGCGGCGCGCAACGTCTTGACCTTCTCCGCGCGCTGCTTCAGCGCCGCGTTCTCCGGATCAGCGCTAAGCGCAAAGCGGATGTTGGCCTCGGTGTATTCGTGGCCGCAATAGATCCGGGTGTCGTCCGGCAGCGCCCGCAGCTTCAGCAGCGAGGGCCACATCACGTCGGGCGTGCCTTCGAACATCCGGCCGCAGCCGATCGAGAACAGGGTGTCGCCGCAGAACACGGCCTTGCTGTCCGGAAAGTGGAAGGCGATATGGCCCTTGGTGTGGCCGGGGATGAACAGCACGTCCGCATGGTGCCCGGCGAAATCGAAGCCGGACTGCTCATCGACCGCGATGTCGATGCCGGGAATGCGCGCCCGGTCATAGGCCGGCCCGACCACCTTGGCGCCGGCCTTCTTCTTAATGCCGAGATTGCCGCCGCAATGATCGTTGTGGTGATGGGTGTCCAGCACATGGGTGATGGTCCAGCCGCGCGCCGCCGCCGCCTTCAGGCCAGGCTCGGCTTCGGACGGGTCCACGATCGCGGTGGCGCCGCTGGCCGCGTCGTGGAGCAGATAGGCGTAGTTGTCCTTGAGCATCGGGACGAGCGCGATCTCGAGCGGCGCGGGCATGGCGGAACTCCCTGTAATCGTGGCAGAAATCGGGGCTGACCTTAGCAGCGGTTGTGGCATAATCAATCGCATGTGGCAGGACGTCGTCGATCTCCACGATTTCTACCAGACGCCGCTCGGCGGGGTGACCCGCCGGCTGCTGATGGCGCGGATTCGCGCGCTCTGGCCCGACATCCACGGCCAGTCGCTGCTCGGCATCGGCTTCGCGACGCCCTACCTGACGCCTTTCGCCAATGAGGCGGAGCGGGTGCTGGCGCTGATGCCGGCCGGCCAAGGCGTCATCCACTGGCCGGTCGGCCAGCGCAACCTGGTCACCTTCGCCGACGAGACCGAGCTGCCGTTCCAGGATTTCTCGATCGACCGCGTGCTGATGGTGCATGCATTGGAATCCTCCGAGCATCCCGGCGACATGCTGCGCGAAGCCTGGCGCGTGCTCTCGGGCGGCGGACGGCTGATGGTGGTGGTGCCGAGCCGGCGCAGCGTCTGGTCGCTGACCGAGCGGACGCCGTTCGGCTTCGGGCAATCCTATTCCGCGGGCCAGCTTTCGCGCCTCCTGCGCAGCGTGTCCTTCACGCCGCTGCAGACCGCGCGGGCCCTGCACTTCCTGCCGCTGCGACCCCGCGCCTGGCTGTCCGGCGCGCCCGGCTGGGAGCGCTTCGCCAACAACTGGTTCCCCGGCCTCGCCGGCGCCGTGATCATCGAGGCGACCAAGCAGCTCTACGGCGCGAAGCCCATCAAGGCCTCGCGCCGCGCCAAGCCGGTCCTGGTGGCCATGCCCAATGTGGCGACCGGACGCATTCTCCCCTTCCACCGCAGCCGAGCCCATGACCTATAAGGTCGATCCCGCCGCCGACCGCCAGTACATCGAGGAGTTCCGTCGGCAGCCGATCGGCCACCACAGCCCCGGCCTGATGCGGTTGCTGACGGTGATGCGCCAGGATCCGAGCGGACGACAAGTCATTCTCATCTGCCGCAAGCCGTTCCGCGAATGGGTGTTGGGCGAGATGCCGGCCAGCCGCGCCGATCCGATCGCGATCGAATCCGGCCCGGTCTTCACCAGCCGCGAGGAAGCCGAGTGGGAAGTCTTCCGCCGCCGCTGGCAGAAGCTGACCGGCGAGGCGATCAACCTCCCCTATCGGGAATAGCGCATGCTCAAGATTCTCGGATATCCGGACCGCCTGAGCGTGGCTCCGGGCGAGGAGATCGCCTTCAAGGTCTCGCTGGAGGAAGGCACGCGGTTCGACGCGCGGCTGGTCCGTGTCATCCATGGCGACGCCAATCCGGCCGGGCCGGGCTTGAAGTTCCGCCACATCCCGACCGCGATCGACGGCAGCCACCCGGGCAGGCCGCAACGGATCGATGCCGGCTCCTATATGATCGTCGAGCGCGCACCGGCTCTCGCGGCGAAGCCCTTCACCTTCTTCGCCATGATCTGGCCGAAGCTGCCCGAACGCGTGGACCAGACGCTGCTCGCGCAATGGGACCCGAAGACCCGGCGCGGCTTCCGCATCACGGTCGATGGCGGCCGGCTCGGCGCGATACTCGGCGACGGCAAGCGCATCGCCCGGCTCGACAGCGGCAAGGCCATGCTGATCCGGCAGTGGTATTCGATCGCCGTGGCGATCGATCCCGCCACCGGTGCCGTGACTCTCGACCAGATTCCGGTCGGCAACTACGCGCAGGTCGATGATCGCGGCCATGCCGAAGCGATCCTCGGCGTCACGCTGCCGGAGCTTGAGGCACCGCTCACTATCGCTGGCTGCCCGCAGGCTGACGGAACCATCGACGGGCATTTCGACGGCAAGATCGATGGGCCGATGCTCTGCGAAGGCCTGCGCCCCGCCGCGCTGCACCAGACCCTGCGCGCGATCGACCCGGTGACACCGGCGCCGAAGATCATCGCCCGCTGGGACTTCTCCAAGGAGATCGAAACCACCACGGCGGTCGATGTCGGGCCCCATGCGCTGCACGGACAGTTGATGCAGCTGCCGACCCGCGCCATGAAGGGCTGGAACTGGACCGGCGAGGAGCACAATTGGGCGCGGAAGCCCGATCAGTATGGCGCGATTCACTTCCATCACGACGACGTCTATGACGCCGGCTGGGAGACTTCGGTCGCGCTCACCATACAGGACGACCTGCCGAGCGGCCCCTATGCGCTCCACGTGACCTGCGGCGCGAGCAATGCCGAAGCGACGCGTGAATCCTATATCCCCTTCTTCGTGCGGCCGCCGCGCAATCGGAACGGCAAGCGCCCGGATGTCGTCTTCCTGGCGCCGACCTGTTCCTATCTCGCCTATGCCAATCACGCCGAGCACATCACCGCGCGCGGCGCCGAGCTGCAGATGGGAAGGCTGCTGCAATTCGGCCATATCGATCTCTACATGTACGAACACCCGGAGCTGGGCGGCTCGCTCTACGACCGGCATGCCGACGGATCGGGCGTCGCCTATACCAGCCGGCTCCGCCCCAACCTCAACTGCGCGCCCGCCTACCATTCCTGGCTCGGCGGGCATGGCTCGGCGCTCTACCAGTACAATGCCGACACCCATATCTTCGACTGGCTGGATCATCAGGGGATCGACTACGACGTCATCACCGACGAGGACCTGCATGCCGACGGGCTCGACCTCATCCGCGACTATCGCGTGATCCTGACCGGCACCCATCCCGAATACCATTCGACCGCGATGTGGGATGCGATGAAGGCCTGGATCGATCGCGGCGGGCGCCTCATGTATCTCGGCGCCAATGGCTGGTATTGGCGCATCGCCTTCCACCAGCACCTGCCCGGCGTGTTCGAGCTGCGCCGCAGCGAGGACGGCATCCGCACCTGGGAATCCGAGCCTGGCGAGTACTACCACTCGGTCAACGGCGAGTATGGCGGGCTGTGGCGCCGGATCGGCCGCGCGCCCAACGTGATCGGCGGCGTCGGCTTCATCGCCCAGGGCTTCGACCTTTCCTCCTACTACCGCCGGGCACCCGACGCCGACAACCCGCGCGCCGCCTTCATCTTCGAAGGGGTGCCCGACGCGATCATCGGCGATTTCGGCCTGGTCGGCGGCGGGGCCGCCGGAATCGAGCTCGACTGCATCGAGACCCGTCTCGGCTCGCCGCCCAACATGCTGCGCCTCGCCTCGTCGGAGGGCCACACGCCGATGATCATGCTGGTCAACGAGGAGTTCGGCGTGGTGCCGCCCAATCTCGGCGGCGATTTGAATCCGCGGGTGAAGGCCGACCTCGCCTTCGGCGAGACCCCGTCGGGCGGCGCGATCTTCGCCACCGGCTCGATCGCCTGGTGCGGGTCGCTGTCGCACAATCACTATGACAACAACGTCTCGCGGATCACCGCGAACGTGCTGAAGCGTTTTCGGGATCCGAAACCGTTTCCGACGCGTTAGACTGCCCGCCTTACCTTGCCGGAGGCCGTGCATGCAGGCTCTCAAGGTTGCCGCTCTCGCCCTCGCCCTGTCGGGCGCGATGACCGTCACGGGTGCGGCGCAGGACGGATCGGAGGTCGATCTCGCTCTTGTGCTGAGCGCCGATGCCTCGGGCAGCATCGACGAGGCGGAGTTCGCGCTGCAGCGCGACGGCATCGCCGGCGCGATCACCGATCCCGAGGTCATGGCGGCGATCCGGGGCGGCCGCCACGGCCGGATCGCGGTCACCCTGGTCGAATGGGGCTCGCCCGGCATGGCCGTCCAGGTGGTCGGCTGGCACATCATCGGCAATGACGAACGCTCGCAGGATTTCGCCATGGACGTCCGGAACGCGCCGCGCGCCCCGCAGAGCTACAACGCGATCGGCGACGGGATGGCGCTGGCCGCCGAACTGATCGCGACCTGTCCCTGCCAGCCGACCCGCAAGGTGATCGACGTTTCCGGCGACAATCCCGACATGCGCAGCAAGATCCCTTCGCCGCTGGCGCGCGACATGGCGGTCAAGGCCGGCATCACGGTCAATGCGCTGGCGATCCTGCAGGACGGTCGGCTGGGGCCGAGCGGCAAGCCCTGGCTGGTCGAGGTCTATGAGCGCGAGGTGATCGGCGGCTTCGCCGCCTTCGTGATTCCGGCCCAGACCCGCGCCGATTTCGCCCGGGCGCTGCGCCAGAAGCTGATCCAGGAAATCGCCAGCCGCTAGAGCGCACCGAGTGCGGCGCGCTGCTTCTGCAGGAAAGCGCGCAGGGCCGGATCGGATTCAAGGCCGATCGCCAGCGCATAGGCGTTGTCCGCGCCCTCGCGATCGCCGCGTCGCCCCAGCAGCGCGGCGCGTGCGGCCCAGTAGGGCTGATAGTCGGCGATGCGCGGGGCGTCGCCGATTGCGTCCAGCGCCGCGAGGCCGGCCGCCGGTCCCTGCACCTCGGCCAGGGCCACCGCGCGGTTGACGGCGACGACCGGCGAGGCGGTCAGGGCCAGCAATCCGTCATAGAGCATGACGATCGCCGGCCAGTCCGAACGGCCGAGATGGCGGCGCGCCGCGTGGGCCGACTGCACGGCGGCCTCGAGCTGGTAGCGCCCGATCGTGCCGAGTGCCTGGGCGCGCCGCAACAGGGCATCGGCTTCCGCGATCGTTGCCTGATCCCAAAGCGCGATCGCCTGCTCGGCCAGCGGCACATAATCGCCCTCGGCGTCGCGGCGCGCAGCGCGCCGGGCTTCGGCATGCAGCATCAAGGCGAGCAGCCCGAGCGCCTCCGCCTGGTCCGGCAGGAGTTGCGTCACCAGCCGTCCGAGCCAGGCCGCCTCGCTGGAGAGCTCCCGGCGCCGGAGATCGGCGCCGGTGGGATCCGACCAGCCTTCAGTGAAGACCGCATAGATCGCATCCAGCACCGCCTCGAGCCGCGGCGCCAGCGCGTCGCGTTCCGGCACGCGGAAGGGGATGCCGGCGGCGCGGATCTTGGTCTTGGCCCGCACCAGGCGCTGGCCCATGGTGGCGGGCGCGACCAGAAAGGCCGAGCCGATCGCTTCCGCATCGAAGCCGAGCACGCATTGCAGGATCAGCGGCGCGCGCACGCCCGGGTCGATCGCCGGATGCGCGCAGGCGAACATCAGGGCGAGGCGGCGATCGGGGATCGCTTCCGGCTCGGACGCCGCCTGTTCCATTTCCTCCGCCATCAGGCTCAGGTGGCCTTCGCCCAGCGCGGCGCTTTGCTTGCGGCGCGCGGCGTCGATCGCGCGCCGCCGCGCCGCGGTCAGCAGCCAGGCTTCGGGATTGCTCGGAATCCCGTTCTTCGGCCAGTCGGCGAGCGCGGCGGCGAAGGCTTCGGCCAGCGCATCCTCGGCCGCCGCGACATCGCGGCTGCGCGCGGCGAGATAGGCGATCAGCTTGCCGTAGCTGCGGCGCGCCGCCGTTTCCGCGGCGGCGCGGGCCGCGCTTTCATCCGTTTCGCGGGTCACGCGTCATGGCCCAGAGCGGCCGGACCTCGACCGTGCCGTGCGACGCGGCTGGGCAACGCGCCGCCCAGGACAAAGCCGCATCGAGATCGGGCACGTCGATCATGTAGTAACCGCCGAGTTGTTCCCTGGTCTCGGCATAGGGGCCGTTCAGCACCCGGGTCTTGCCATCATCGATCCGGACGGTGGTCGCGGTGGTGGTCGGCTGCAGGCGGTCGCCGCCGACGATGACGCCGGCCTTCTGCAAGGCCTCGGTATAGGCGATGTAGGGCGCCGTCATCTGGGTCTCGCCGACCTCCTTCGCGACCTGCGCGCCCTTGGCTTCGTCCACATAGATCAGCAGCATGTATTTCATGGGAATCGCTCCTCGGTCCTGTCGGGCAGGATGCTCCGACAAAAGCGTGACGCGCGGAAGCGGGCGATTTCGACAGGCGACCGGGAAATTCTATCGGCGCTGCCGGGCGCGATGCGCCGCCGCCTTGGCCCGATTGCCGCAGAGCGCCATGCTGCACCAGCGCCTGGCATGCGCCTTGGTGCGATCGAGGAACATGAGACTGCAGTCATGGCCCTCGCAGGCGCGGATCAGCCGGAAATCGGCATGGCAGACCAGATCGGCGATGGCCGCCGCGATCGGCTGCAGCAGCTCCTCCGGCGTCTCCCAGCGCCGCAGGCGCCGCAGCGCCGGCCGCTCCGGACCGCCGGTCACCTTCGCGTAGCTCTTGTCTCCCGCCAGCAGCAGGTTGAGCGGGCCGAGCTCGGCCTCGGCCGCGGCGGTGAGCGGCTGACCGGCGTGGCGCCGCACGAAGGCACGCAGCCATTCCCGCAAGGCCCGGGCACCCTTGGCCATGACATCCAACTGGGCAGTCGACGCCGGGTCGGTGCGGAACTTGGCGGCGGTGCTTGCGTCTATGAGATCGGCGCGCTCGAGCCAGTTCAGGAGATCGGCGCCGCTCGCGAGAAGCTCGATGGCGACCCCGCCCGGGGTCGCATGGGTGTTGAGGAAATCCATGGCCGGGTGGTCGCCGACCAGCGGGATGGATGGGGCGGGTTCAGTCATTGAGAGCCAACATAACCTGTAAAAATGTACTTGAAAAGTTATCTAGAATAGATAACCCCTTATTTCATATTTCAACGGTTATCTGAGGAGAATGCCATGCACCACCGCCGGATCGAGGTCGACGGCCACAGTGTCTTCTATCGCGAGGCCGGTGACCCGCGGCACCCTACGCTGCTGCTTCTCCACGGTTTTCCGACCTCCTCGCACATGTTCCGGGATCTGATCCGGTTGTTGGCGGATAGCCACCACGTGGTGGCGCCGGATCTGCCGGGCTTCGGCTTCACCCAGTCGCCGGCCGGGTTCCGCCACAGCTTCGACAGCCTGGCGACGGTGATCGGCGGATTCGTCGATGCGCTCGGGCTGAAGCGATATGCCATCTATGTCTTCGACTATGGCGCGCCGGTCGGGTTCCGGCTGGCCCTCGCCAAACCGGAGCGGGTGGCGGCGATCATCTCCCAGAACGGCAATGCCTATGAGGAGGGCTTGAGCACCGGCTGGAATCCGATCCAGGCCTATTGGCGCGAGCCTACCCAAGCCCACCGCGACGCCTTGCGGCAATTCCTGTCGCCGGAGACGACCAAGTGGCAATACGTCCATGGTGTAAAGGACGAGAGCCTGGTCGCGCCGGAATCCTACACGCTGGATTCCGCTTTGCTGGCGCGGCCGGGCAATGACGAGATCCAGCTCGACCTGTTCCTGGATTACGCCAGCAATGTGGCACTCTATCCCAAATTCCAGGACTATTTCCGCAACCACCAGCCGCCGCTGCTCGCGGCCTGGGGCAACCAGGACCCGTTCTTCCTGCCGCCGGGCGCCGAGGCGTTCAAGCGCGACAACCCGAAGGCCGAGGTGCATTTCTTTGACACCGGCCATTTCGCCCTGGAGACTCACGCGTGCGAGATCGCCCAGACCATGCGGCGCTTCCTCGCCAAGGTGACCTTCTAGGAGAAGAGAATGAACGCCTGGCCGGATCGCCGCATCCTCGATCTCTTCGGCATCGCGCTGCCGATCCTGCAGGCGCCGATGGCCGGTGCCAGCACGCCGGAGATGGCGATCGCGGTGAGCGAGGCCGGCGGCCTCGGGTCGCTGCCTTGCGCGCAATACGATCTCGCCGGTGCGCGCAAGGCCTTGGAGCAGGTACGCGCCGCCACCAAGCGGCCGATCAACCTGAACTTCTTCTGCCACACGATGCCGAAGCCCGATCAAGCGGAGGAGCAGCGCTGGCGGGCGCGGCTCGCCGTCTATTACCGGGAGCTGGGACTGGATCCCGCGATGCCCTTCCCGGCCGGCGGGCGCACGCCGTTCGATGCCGCCTTCTGCGCGCTGGTCGAAGAGATGAAGCCGGAGGTCGCAAGCTTCCATTTCGGGCTGCCGGAACCGGCGCTGCTGCAGCGGGTGAAGGCGAGCGGCGCGAAGGTGATCGCCTCGGCGACCACCGTGCGCGAGGCGCAGTGGCTCGAGGAACGCGGCTGCGATGCGATCATCGCCATGGGCTATGAGGCCGGCGGACATCGCGGGAATTTCCTGACCGACAATCCATCACGGGACATGACGCGGCAGGTCGGCACCTTCGCCCTGGTGCCGCAGGTGGCCGATGCGGTGAAGGTGCCGGTGATCGCGGCGGGCGGCATCGCCGATGGGCGCGGCATCGTCGCCGCCCTTGCGCTCGGTGCTTCGGCGGTGCAGATCGGCACGGCCTACCTCTTCACGCCGGAAGCGAAGATCCCCGCCTATCACCGCGCGGCCCTGAAGAGCGCCGCGGATGACGACACCATGGTGACCAACCTGTTCACCGGCCGGCCGGCGCGCGGCATCGCCAACCGCATCATGCGCGAGGTGGGACCGCTCTCTCCGGATGCGCCGCGTTTTCCGCTGGCGGGCGGCGGGCTCATTCCGCTGCGCAAGGTCGCGGAGGCGGCGGGGTCGGGGGATTTCAGCAATATGTGGGCGGGCCAAGCGGCGCGCCTCGGCGTCGAGATGCCGGCCGGCGCGCTGACCCGGAAGCTGGCCAGCGAGGCGCTGGCGCGGTCAGGCCGATGAGGCCGGGAGGCCGAAACGGCCGAGGCCGGGGAGCTCGATCGCGGGTCGCCTGATATCCAGGCGCAGGCCCGCGCCGGCAAGGTCGATCGCCAGACCTTCCCGCCACCCCAGGGTCACGCCGGCATAGCCGGCGAAGCTCAGCCGGAAGCCGGCGCCGTCGGCGGTCGGACGCAGCCATCTCCCGTCATAGGGAAAGTCCTTGCCGATCGCGAGCGCGGGCAATGTCGCATCGATCTCGGGCACGGCGTCGAGGATCGCCTGGATGAAGGTGTTGGAGTTCGGTCCCGGCCAGGCGTGGTAGTCGCCGGCTTCGCGCAACGGATAGGCGCGGATCGCGTCCTCGACTTTCGGAATCAACCGCTCGGCCGCAGCACCGTCCAATGCATAGAGTGTCTCGGGCGCACGGCCGAACCAGCGGCCGTCCGGCGCATAGCCGTTCATCCGGACCGGCAGCTCGGTCCAGGCGGTGTAGTCGTAGCGGGTATAGGCCGAGGCGCCCCTCGGCTTGTAGACCAGCCAGCAATGCACGGCGAAGACGCCGCGCCAGCGCACGGTGCGCGCCGCGTAAATCCGGACGACCGCATCGGAATGCAGCAGCGGCTCTTCGAGCAGCCCGGCACTGCTGCGATCGGCCGTGCGCCAATCGGCCTTGGCCTCGGCGCCGCCATAATAGAGAGCCGCCGAGATCCCGATCGGCAGCGCGAATCCGATCAGGAAGAACCAGAACAAGATCGTCAGCACCCGGCGCATTCCCGTCTTCTCAGGCGACCCGCTCGATCAGCGCCTGGGCGGCGGCCGGGTTGCGCACTTTGGCACCGGAGATGAAATAGACGAAGGTGTCGCCGGTCTTCGCCCAGTCCTTCGCTTTCTTGGCCCAGCCGTCGAGCTCCTTCGGCTTGTAGCCGGTGGCGACGTCCTCCTGGCTCTGCATCAGCCGGGCATAGGTGAAATCCGCGGTCGACTCCTCGATCTCGGGGAAATCCGCGTCATGGGCATAGACGATCGCGGCATTGTACTTGCGGCAGAGATCATAGAACGCATCGCTCTTGAAGCTCGCGTTGCGGACTTCCATCGCGTGCCGGAGGGGTACCTTGTTCACTTCCTTGGGCAGCAGCTTCAGGAACGCCTCGAAATCGGCGGGGTCGAATTTCTTGGTGCCCATGAATTGCCAGTTGATCGGCCCCAGCTTGTCGCCGAGCTCGTGGAGGCCCTGGTTGATGAACCGGGTGACCGACTCGCCCGCGCCGCCCAGCTCCTTGCGGTTGGTGCAGAAGCGCGAGGCCTTGACCGCGAAGACGAAGTCCTTCGGCGTCTCCTCGCGCCACTTGATCCAGCTCGGCGGCTTGAAGGTGGAATAATAGGTGCCGTTGATCTCGATCGAGCTGAGCTTGCCGGACGCGTATTCCAGCTCCCGCTTCTGCGAGAGGTCTTTCGGATAGAAGACGCCGCGCCAGGGCTCGAAGGTCCAGCCGCCGATGCCGATGCGGATCGTGCCGGCGGATTTGCTTTTGGGTCGTGCTGCCATGTGTGCCTCGCGATTGATGCTGCATCGCTCTCACACACTTAGCGCGGGACGCGGCGCTTTTCCACCCGTCGCCGCGGACCGAGGCAGGACCCTCGTCCCGATCCTCTTCACGCCCTCGAAAGGAAGAGAACCTCCCCTATGGCGAAGGGGAGGTCCGGATCGGGCGGAACGCGAAGGTCAGGCGGCTGCGGCCCGATTACACCACGTCGAGACCCTGTTCGATCGCCACCTTCACCGCCGGATTTCCGGCGCTCTGGTAGACGTCGTAGGTGTGCGCGAGGCCGGTCACCGGATCGGTGAAGCTGCCGCTGGCGATCACCCCGCCGAAGCCGGTGATCTGCACGTTGTCGCGATCATTCGCCGTCGGCCCGGTCGTGTCGCCGATCACGAAGAAGCTGATCTGGTGCCCGGCGACCGTGCCGGCATTGGCGCCGACCACGTCGGTGGCGCTGAGCGCCAGGGTGTTCTGGTTGGCGGCGCCCGTCCGGTCGCTGGCGTCGCCCAGGTCGACCATCTCGATGCCGAGGAACCGGGCGCTGTCGAAGGTGATCGCGTTGCCACCGGTCTGCACCAGCACCCGATCGAAGCCTGTTCCGCCGTCGAACGTGTCGGCGCCGTCGTGGAGCAGCGTGTCATTGCCGGCGTCGCCGAAGATGTAATCGCCGCCGCCGCCGCCGGAGAGCGTGTCGTTGCCGCTGCCGCCATGCATCGTGTCGGCTCCGGCGCCGCCGGCGAAGCTGTGGCTTTCGCCGTCATTGGTCTGCAGGTTGATGCCGATGTAATTCCCGGCGGAGGTGTCGCCGTCGCCGTCGGCGAGCGTGGTCTGGTACTGCAGATCGAGATCGACGCCGCTGACCGTCTGCAGCACCTTGGCGCCGGTGACCGAGAACTGCGTGCCGCCGTTCGAATCGATGCTCAGGCGGTCGAAGCCGCTCGCCTCGCTGACCTGAATGACGTCGCCGCCCTGCAGGCCGGAGATGATGACCGCGCCGTCGTTCTTGCCGGCGTCGGTGTAGTCGATGGTCAGCGCGCCGGTGATGTCGGTCCCGCCGCGCAGCACGTGCAGCTCGCCCGAGCTCAGCGCCACGATCGCCGCGGCGAGGAAGGCCGCCTCGGTCGTGGCGCCGTTGTTCGCGGCGTTGGTCACGTCCCAGGCGGTCAGCTTGACGGAGGTGCTGCCGCCGCCGCCGACCTGACCGATGCTGATCTGGAAGTCCTGGACCTGGTAGTGGCTGCCGAAGTCGTAGCCGTTCTCGTTCTTCATCACGCCGGCCAGGCCGTTGACGAAGTCGAGGCGGATGCCCTCGTTGCTGTCGATCCACTGATCCCCGGAGCCGATGTCGTTGGCCGAGGTGTTGATGTTCTGGGTGCTCTGGTTCAGCGGCGTGTAGAGCAGGTCCCGGCTGTCCTTGTCGCCGGCATTGGCGCCGACGCCGATCCATTCGGTCTTGCCGGCGGAGACGCCGCTCAAGTCGGTGAAATCGACCCTGGCGCCGTCATCCAGCTCCTTGATCAGAGTGAAGGCGTAGGAATCACCCGCCCCGTCGAGCTTCACCGTGAACACGGCTTCGCCGGGATCGACCGCCTTGTTGTTGTTGAGATCGACATAGCCGGTCAGCGTGTCGGTGCCGAAGCCCTGCAGCAGCACGTCCTTGCCGTGCCAGGTTACGGGGGTCGTGCCGTCGGCCAAGGTGGCCTTGGAACCGTTGGTGCCGCCGCTGAACACGATCGCGCCGTAGCCGTCGGCGCCGGTATGCCCCGCGATGTTGAGCGTGCCGGTGATGATGCCGCCGAGAGCGGCGTTCAGCATGCTCTGATTCTGCGGATCGAAGGCGGAGGGCAGATCGTCGATCACGTTGACCTTGATCGTGTCGGTCGCGGTGTTGCCGTCCCCATCCTGGATCGTGACGGTGAAGACCTCCGCATCGAGCACCATGTTCGCGCCCACACCCGCGACCAGTGCGTTGCCGGTGAGCGTGTAGGTGAACTTGCCGTCGGCATCGACATGCAGCGTGCCATAGAGGCCGGCCTGGTCGTTGCCGCCGACGACGGTCACGCCGGGATCGAGGGTGAGCTGGCCGGTCTTGGTCTCGTCGGCCGAGCTCGGATCGGAGCCGGTGACCGTCCCATGGGTGAGATCGTCGCCGGTCGTGCCGGTGTCGAGCGCCGCTTCGTTCACGGTGACGCTCTCGGTATCCGTCGCCGGGGCGACCCTGGTGACGGTGATGTCCAGCGTGGCGGTCGAAGGATCGCCGTCGCCGTCTTCGATCGTGTAGACGAAGTGATCGACCAGAACGCCCGCCGGCAGGTCGGCATTGACCTTGGCCTGATACGAATACGAGCCGTCGCCGTTGAGGGTCAGCCTGCCGTAGTCCCCGGCGATCTCGAGGCCGGTGCCGCCGGAGACCGGGCTGCCGGTATCGGTGCCCTTGGCGACGCCGACCACGCCGGACCCGGACTTGCCGTCGGCGCCGAACACGTCGTTGGTTTCGACATTGCCGATGATGGCGGCGCCGGAATCGACGGCATCGCTGTCGGGATCGGCGCTCGGCTCGTCGTCGATGATGGCGACGGTGAGCGTGCCGTTGCCTTCGCTGCCGTCGATATCCGTCACCTTCAGCGCGAAGCTGACGGAATCCGGGTCGACCGACGTGTTGTCGAGCAGGGTGTAGGTGTAGCTGAGCTTGCCAGTGCCGAAGTCGAAGCCGGTCAGCGTCAGTTCGCCGGTCGCGTCGGCATAGGTGACCGGCGTGGCGCCGAGGGCGGCCAGGGCGGCCGCGGTCAGCGCCGGGCGACCATCGACCTGCAGGCTGTCGATCCCGTCCGGCGCGGTGATGGTGACGGTGCCGCCTGTCGCCTCGGAGGTGTCGTCGTCGTCGCTGCCGTCGCCATCGGCGATCTCGCCGGAGCCGGCGGGTTCGCCGCTGCGCTCGGCCAGGCCCTGCTCATGGACCTCGGTGCCGGCGCTTCCCGCGACCGGCGTGTCGATGGTGACGCCGGCATCGCCGATATGGATGGTGAGGGTGGCGCTGCTGGTGTCGCCGTCCTTGTCGGTGAGCGTGTAGGTGAAGACGTCATCGACCCCGCCCTTGGTGCCGGCATTGCGGGTGTAGCTGTAGGCGCCGTCGGAACCGAGCGTGAGCTTGCCGTAGGCGCCGTCGATCGCGATGCCGACATTGCCGCTCTGGTCGCCCGCAAGATCGCCGGCCGCGACGCCGGTGACCGCGGCGGTGTCCGCGCCGCCGATGTCCGAGCCGGTGCCGGGCGAATCGGTGCCCGTGCCGTTCAGCACATTGCCGGTCTCCGGACCATAGGTGCCGGCGGCGAGGGAATCGCTGTCGTCGCGGGCGATCGGCACGTCGTCGTTGACCCGGATGTGGATCTCGGCCGGGACGTAGTCGCCGTCGTCGTCCAGGACGGTGACGCCGAAGTCGAGCGGAATGTCGTTCTCCGCGCCATCGAGCGGCGCCGGGTCGGCCTCGGCGAAGATGAGATCGCTCGGATGATCCAGCGGGGCGTAAAGCGTGAAGGTGAAGGCGCCGGTATCCTGGTTCAGCACCAGGGTGAAGATCACCGTGTCGTCGCCGATCAGGGCCTCGACGTCGTCCTCGGGCTCGGGCGCCGGGATACCGACGGTGAGGTGGTCCGGGCCGACCGAGAGCACCACCAGGATCTGGCCGCCGGCGCGCAGCGTGCCGTCGCCATAGGGGAAGTCCTCGCCCGCGGCATAGGCGCCGGTGTCGAGCGCGAAGGCGTGCTTGCCAGGGGCCTCGTAGCCCGGATTGTCCGATTGCGACGGGCCGTCGGCGCCGAAATCGATGTCGATCCGGCCGGTCACCGAAGCGCCGCCCGCGGTATCGCCATTGTCGCCGGCATTGCCCTGCCCGTCGGCGCCCCGGTCGTTGGCGCCGCCCTTCAGCCAATCTTCGTCGATCAAGCCGGTGCTGGTGCTGTCGGTCGCCGGCGGCAGCCCATCGCCGCCACCCGCCGCGCCATCCAGATTGCGATAGGTCACGTCCTCGAACAGCGGCACGTCGTCTTCGAAGGTGACCTCGAAGCTGCCGTCCAGCGAGGGCGGCGGGGTGACGTCGTTGCCCTCGCCTTCCTGCAGCGGCGCTGGCCCGTCATAAACGGTGAAGTCGACCCCGATGATCATCGCGTCGCGACCGGCGCCGCCGGTGCCGGCAGCCGGATGATCCAGCCGGTTGATCATGAAGGTGTCGATGGTGAAGCCGCCGTCGGGGCTCGGCCCTTCGACATGGATGACCGCCACCAGGGCGCCGTCGGAATCCCGGCGCACGAACAGCGTGTGGCCCTGGTCGGCGGTGGTGACGTAGAGCGGGCTGCCGTTCGAGCTCAGGCCCGGCGTGATGCCATTCAGCACCAGGTCGCCAGTCGCGCCGGTGAAGCTGGCATCGACGTCGACCGTGCGCCGGGTCTGGTCGAGATATTCCTGGAAGTCGCCGCCGGTGGCGCCGGTGCCCTGGAAATCGGCCCAGCCGGGGAACAGCGGATTGTCGGGGTTCTCGACCGCGTCCTGGTACTCGGTCATGAAGGTGGCGAAATCGCCGAGATATGCGGTCTGCGCCGGATCGCGGAAGAAGCGCTCGGAATGGCCGCCGGAGAGCGGGCCGACCGAGAAGCCGAAGGTGCCGGCCGCGCCCAGCGGTGCATCCGCCAGCTCCTGGCGGATGCTGTTGTCGATCAGGCCGTAGCTGAGCTCGGTCGCATCCTGCGATCCGACCGCGTTGAGGCCACCGAGGCCGGCGCCGTTGCCGAAAGCCGCGAAGATGGCGCCGCTGTTATCGGCGCCCTGCGCACCGGCCGCGTCGCCCGGACCGGCCGCGGTCTGGATGTCCAAGGCGGGATCGGTCGAGGCGAGCATGGTCGCGACGTCGATCGGCTGGCCGTCGGCCGTCTCGACAGTGACCGGCGCCTGCTGGTTGGCATCGACATAGCCCTGCAGGATCACGGTCACGTCGCCGACCTTGATCGCGAGATTGCCGTCGCCCACCCGGCCGATCAGCGCCACGTCGGCCGTGAACGGCGCGCCCAGCAGCAGAATCTCGCCCGGCTGCACGGCCACGCGAACCACCGTGGCACCCGCGGGGATCGCCACCTGTTGCGGCGCGCCGGGCGCTGCCGCTGCCGGGAGGGCGGTGCCGTCCGCCTGAGCAAGTTGAACCGCGTCGAACACGCTGTCCTGTGCGTCGGCATCGAAGAAGGTGTCGGAATTGGAAATGGAGTCGCGCTCGAGCGAACCGCTCGGGGTGCTGGTGTCGTTGGCCATGGCCGCCTCGTGTGGCGCCCCCTGCGGCGCCCCTGGGACGGCCGGATGCCCCCCCGGGCCCGTTGCCGTCCGCCTGGGAAACGAGCGCTAGGCCAGGAATATTTCGCTCAAATTTTCAGATTATTGCCGAAAAACATCACGAATGTGTGCGATTTTCATCTCGGCATCGACTATTTTATGAGATAAAATTCCTGTCTCATGCGACGGATCGCTGTGCGTCTTCCAACACCAGATCCGCACCCCGCTCGCCGACCATGATCGACGGGGCGTTGATGTTGCCCGAGGTGACCGAAGGGAAGATCGCGGCATCGATCACCCGCAGGGCTTCGAGCCCGTGCACCTTGAGCCGGGGATCGACCACAGCGCGGGCCGGATCCGGCCCCATCCCGCAGCTGCCGCAGGGATGGAACACCGAGTAGCTGCGGGCGCGGATGTCGGCGATGAACTCGGCGTCGGTATGGGCGCCGAGGCCCGGCTTGAGTTCGGTGTCGATGAGATCGCGCAGGGCCGGCGTGGCGGCGAGGCGGCGCAGGAACCGGGCGCCGGCCAGCAGGTCGGCGATATCCTGCTCGGTGGTGAGGTAGTTCGGCTCGATGCGCGGCGGCGCGGCCGGATCGGCGGAGCGGATTTCCAGCACCCCGCGGCTGGTCGGCCGGCAGGGCGAGGCGCTGGTGGTGAAGCCCGGAAACGGATCCGGATGCATCAGCGGCCGGATTCCCGGCGGCGTGCGCTCGTAGGTCAGCGGCGAGAAATAGAGCTGCATATCCGGTCGTGCGAGGTCGGGCCGGGTGCGGAAGAAGCCGCCGCCCTGGTTGACGCTGAGCGAAAGCGGCCCGCCGCGGGTCAGCACATAGCGCAAGGCGGCGCGCAGCTTGCCCCACCAGGGATAGAGATCGTTGTTGAGGCTCGGCCGGCGCGCCCGATAGACATGGTCGTAGCAGAGATGGTCCTGCAGATTGCGCCCGACCATGGGGCTGTCCTGCACGACGGCGATGCCGTGGCTCCGCAGCAAAGCGGCCGGGCCGACACCGGAGAGCTGCAGCAGTTGCGGCGAGTTGATGGCGCCCCCGGAGAGGATGACCTCGCGCCGCGCGCGCACCTCGATCACCCGGTTGCCGTAGCGATACGCGACGCCGACCGCGCGCTTGCCTTCGAACCGGATCTGCGTTGCGAGCGCATTGGTCCGCACCACCAGATTTCGCCGCCACAAGGCCGGCCAGAGATAGGCGCGCGCGGAAGAGAGCCGGAAGCCGCTGCGGGTGGTGATCTGGTAATAGCCGACACCCTCCTGCGTCGCGCCGTTGAGGTCGGGATTGAAGGCCAGGCCCGCCTCCTGCCCGGCCTTGATGAACTCGGCGGTCAGCGGATGCGCGGTTTTCGAGATCTCGGTGACATGCAACGGCCCGCCGGTGCCGTGATACGGGCTTTCGCCGAGTGCGTGATCCTCCATGCGGCGATAGGCCGGCAGCACGTCGCGCCAGCCCCAACCGGGATTGCCGGCCTTCTCCCAATCGTCGAAATCCTCCGCCTGGCCGCGGACATAGACCATGGCGTTGATCGAGCTCGATCCGCCGATCACTTTCCCGCGCGGCCAATAGCTCGTCCGGTCGCCGAGGCCCGGATCGGACTCGGTCTGGTATTTCCAATTGAAGCGGCCGTCATAGAAGGTCTTGCCATAGCCGATCGGCACCTGGATCCAGAACCGATGGTCCCAGGGTCCCGCTTCCAGCAGCAGGACCTTGTGCTTGCCGCCGGCGCTCCCCTCGGCACTCAGGCGGTTCGCCAGCACGCAGCCCGCCGAACCGGCGCCGACGATGATGTAGTCGAATTGGTCCAAGACTCCCCCGCGATTGAAGACCCCTGAGATTGAAGGAGCGGGTCAATTGCTGCTAGACCGGCGGCGCGATTACAAGCGAATTGCGGACGGGGAAATATGAAAATCAAAAGACTGGAGACCTTCACCAATCAATCGGTCGGCTTCGTGAAGGTCACGACCGATGACGGGCATGAAGGCTGGGGCCAGGTCTCCAGCTACAATTCCGATATCACCTGCCAGATCTTCCATCGCCAGGTTGCACGCTATGCCCTGGGCCAGGATGCACTGGACATCGAATCCCTGGTGACGCTGATCCCGGAGCGCGAGCACAAATTCCCCGGTTCGTACCTGATGCGCGCGCTCACCGGCCTCGACACGGCGCTCTGGGACCTCAAGGGCAAGCTGGAAAAGAAGAGCGTCTGCGAGCTCCTGGGCGGCAAGCCGCGGCCCTTCCCGGTCTATGCCTCCAGCATGAAGCGCGGCGAGATCACCCCGGAAGCCGAGGCCGAGCGGCTGAAGCGGTTGCAGGGCGAGTTCGGCTATACCGCCTTCAAGTTCCGGGTCGGCAAGGAATGCGGCCATGACGAAGACGAGTGGCCCGGCCGCACCGACGCGATCGTGCCCCAGGTCCGCAAGGCGCTCGGCGACAAGGCGACCCTGCTGGTGGACGGCAACAGCGGCTATACCCCGAAGAAGGCGATCGCGGTCGGCAAGATGCTGCAGGACCACGGCGTGGTGCATTTCGAGGAGCCCTGCCCTTATTGGGAATACCACTGGACCAAGGAGGTGAAGGAGGCGCTCGACCTCGACGTGACCGGCGGCGAGCAGGATTGCGACCTGGCGCTCTGGCGCTTCGCGATCGACATGCGGGCGGTCGATGTGGTGCAGCCGGACGTCTGCTACATCGGCGGTATCAACCGCACGCTCAAGGTGGTCGAGATGGCCAAGCGCGCCGGCATCCCGGTGACGCCGCATTCCGCGAACCTGTCCATGGTCACGGTCTTCACCCTGCATCTGATGGGTGCGATCGAGAATGCCGGACCCTATGTCGAGTTCTCGATCGAGGGCGAGGATTACTACCCCTGGCAGGACGGGTTGTTCACCCCGGCCTTGGTCGCCAAGGACGGCAAGGTGCAGATCCCGGAGGCACCCGGCTGGGGCGTCGAGATCAACCCGGACTGGCTCGCCAAGGCGAGCTATCAGAAGAGCGAGCTTTCCTGACGGCGAACACATTTCCGCGAAGCGGGGTTTTCGGGGCTGCGGCGCGCGGCGCCAAAGGGCAGAATCGGGCTTTGGGAAAGAGCATGATGAAAAATCGATTCGCCCTCGCCTCGACCACTCTGGCGCTGCTCGGCGCACTTTCGGCCAGCGCCGAGGCCCAGGCCGTGTCGGGCTCGGTTTATTATGGGCCTCAGCCCGCCTATGTGGCGCCTCAACCCGTCTATGTCACGCCGCCGGTTTATTACTATCCGGCCCCGGCCTATTACTATCCGCCCGCGCCGGTCTATTACTATCCGCCACCCCCGCCGCCGGTCTATTACCCGCAGCCGGCCTATTGGACGCCCGGAATCAGCGCCAATTTCGTTTTCGGCTTTGGCGGCGGCGGCCGCGGCCATCACGGGCACCACTGACCCGACTTGGGTAGGGCCGGCCGTGCCGGTGCGCACACGGCCGTTTTCTCTTTCTGGTCAGGCGGCCGATTAGGCTCTATCTTTGCCGGCTTGTGCCGAATGGGCACAGCCGCAATGAACCGTGATGGCCGATTCCGTCCAGCAATCAACCGGCACCTCCGCGGCCGAGGAACTCACCCGGCGCATCGCCGAGCAGGCGGCGCTCTACGAGTTCACCGACCGCCTGTTCCGCGCGACCACCCGGCATGAGGTCTACAGCGCGGCCCTGGACGCGATCATCCGGGCGCTGGGTTGCAGCCGCGCCTCGATCCTGCTGTTCGACCAGACCGGCAAGATGGGCTTCGTCGCCTGGCGTGGGCTGTCGCAGGACTATCGCGACGCCGTGGCGGGGCATTCGCCCTGGCGGCCCGGCGACCGCAATGCGGAGCCGGTCCTGATCGAGGAGGCCGACACCGCCCAACTGCCGACGGAGCTCAAAGCCGTGCTCCGCCGCGAGCATATCGAGGCGCTGGCCTTCATTCCCTTGACGGTGGACGGTGCCGTCATCGGCAAGTTCATGACTTATTACGCGACGCCGCACCGGTTCGACGGTGCGGAGATCGAGCTCGCCGTGACCATCGCCCGCCAGCTCGGCTTCCGGATCGAGCGGCTGCAATCCGAGGAGGCGCGCGCCGCCGCCGAGCGCGCGCTGAAATCCGAGCGCGAGCTCCTGCGCACCATCATCGACAGCGCGCCGGTCATGATCAGCCTCTACAACCCGGAAACCGGGCTCCTCCACCTCAACCGGCAATTCAACCAGCTGCTGGGCTGGACCGCGGAACCGGTGACGACGGAATCGCTGATGCAGCATTCTTTTCCCGATCCGGAATACCGTGCGAAGGTCGCGGCCTTCATCGAGGCCTGCGGTCCGGACTGGATGGATATCACCATGCAGACCCGCGCCGGCCGGCCGATCGAGACCAGTTGGGCCAACTACCGGCTAACCGACGGGACAAGGGTCGGGATCGGCATCGAGATCACCGATCGGAAGCGGCTCGAGGCGCATCAGGCCCTGCTGCTCGGCGAGACCAGCCATCGGCTGCGCAACCTGTTCGCGGTCGCGAGCAGCGTCATCGACATGAGCGCGCGTAGCGCCGACACGCCGGGCGAGATGGCGGAGGCGGTGCATGACCGGCTCCAGGCGCTGACCCGCGCCCATGCGCTGACCCAGCCCAGGTCGGAAGTCCAGAGCCAGCCGGGCGAGCGCGAGACCACGCTGCGCGCGCTGCTGACCGCAATCTTCGCGCCCTATGCGCCGGTCGATGCGCCTCCACCCTTCACCTGGGCCGGTTCCGACCTGCCGCTCGGACCGGATGCGCTCTCGGGCCTCGCGCTGCTGCTGCATGAGTTCGCCACCAATGCCGCGAAGCACGGGGCGTTGTCGCGGGCCGGCGGCAGCGTGCGGATCGACAGCGTCATCGTCGAGGGCGAACTGGCCTTCGCCTGGCGGGAAACCGGCGGGCCGCCGCTCGAGGGCGCACCGGGCACCCGCGGCTTCGGTACCTATCTCGCCGATCGGGTGGTGTCCGGCCAGTTCCACGGCCGCATGACCCGGGAATGGAGTTCATCGGGCCTCGCCATCCGGCTCTGGCTGCCGCTGGATCGGCTGACCCCTCTTGTTACGGATGGGTCGCGGAAATAGGCTCAGCCCCCAAAAGAACGCCAAGACCGGCTTAGGGGAGCGCGATGCCTGATTTTCCGATTGTCGATGCCCATGTCCATCTGACCGATGTCAAGAACCTCGGCTATGGCTGGACGGCGGGCGCGCCGTCCTTGAACCGCACCGTCCTGCCCGCCGATTTCTTCAAGGCGGCGGCGCCGGTCAGGATCGAGAAATTCGTCTTCGTCGAGGTCGATGTCGATTTGCCGCAGCACGTCGCCGAAGCCGAATGGATCGACGGACTGGCGCAATCGGAGCCGAAGCTCGCCGGCATGGTCGCGGCTTTGCCGCTGGAACAGGGCAAGGCGGTCGCCGGCGATCTCGAGAAGATCGCCAGGCTCAAGGCGGCGCGCGGCATCCGGCGGCTGATCCAGAACCAGGCCGATCCGGATTTCTGCATCCAGCCGAAATTCATCGAGGGTCTGAAGCTGCTGCCGAAATACGATCTGGTCTTCGACATCTGCATCTTCCACCACCACCTGCCGAACGCGATCAAGATGGTGCGGCAATGCCCGGAAGTGCGTTTCGTGCTGGACCATATCGCCAAGCCCGCGATCAAGGCCGGCACCTCCGATCCCTGGCGCCAGCATATGAAGGAACTGGCATCGCTGCCCAACGTCACCTGCAAGATCTCCGGCGTCTCGACCGAAGCGGATCACCAGAACTGGACCCGGGAACAGCTGAAGCCCTACATCGCCCACGCGATCGACAGCTTCGGCTTCGAGCGCTGCATGTTCGGCGGCGACTGGCATGTGCTGGAGCTGGCCGGCACCTATCCGCAATGGGTCGAGGTGGTGGACTGGGTGGTCGAGGGCGCCAGCGCGGAAGAAAAGCGCAAGCTCTATCGCGATACCGCGATCCGCAGCTATCGCCTGCAATGACCGAAGCGGTGCCGTCCTGGCGCCGTCGCGCCATCAGCGTCGCGGCGATGCGCGAGCTCGCCCGTGCCGCCCTGCCGCGGCCGGTCTTCGACTTCGCCGATGGCGGGGCCGAGGATGAGTTGACCCTGCGGCGCAACGAATCCGCCTTCGACGACATCGACCTGCTGCCGCGCCCCTTGAGCGGCGCCGCGACCCGCGATCTCTCGGTCGATCTCCTCGGCAAGAAGCTCAGCCTGCCGGTGATCGTCGGCCCGACCGGATTGGGTGGCCTGTTCTGGCCGGACGGCGAACGCTGCGCCGCGCGCGCTGCGGCTTCGGCCGGCACGGCCTATTGCCTCAGCCATGGCTCGGTCTGCACCCTGGAGCAACTGGCCGGGACCGGCGTCAGCCCGCGCTGGATGCAGGTCTTCATCTACCGCGACCGCGGCTTCACGCGCGAGCTCACCGAACGTGCCGCCACGGCGAGCTACGACGCGCTCGTGCTGACCACCGACAACCAGATGCTCGGCAACCGCGAGCGCGACCTCAGGAACGGATTCACCATCCCGCCGCGCTTCGGCGCGACCGGTCTCGCCGGCATGGCGCTGAAGGCGGAATGGCTGTGGCGCATGCGCAAGGAGCTGCCGCGCATCACCTTCGGCAACTACGTGCGACCGGGCGAGGCATCGGACATCAAGAGCCTCGCCGGCCGCATGTCGCAGCTGCTCGACCCCGCGATGCATTGGGGCGACGTCGATGCGCTGCGCAAGCTCTGGACGGGGCCGCTGATCCTGAAAGGCATCCTGCACCCGGACGAGGCGAAGATGGCGGTGAGCCGCGGCGTCGATGCGCTGATCGTCTCCAACCATGGTGGACGGCAGCTTGACGGCGCGGCGTCGGGCCTGGACGCGCTGCCGGCCATCGTCGATGCGGTCGATGGACGCATTCCGGTGCTGGTCGATGGCGGCATCCGCCGCGGCACCGATGTGGTGAAGGCGCTGGCCTTGGGCGCCAAGGCCTGCCTGATCGGACGGCCACAATTGTGGGGCGTGGCGGTTGCCGGCGAAGCCGGCGTTGCCCGGGTGCTGGAGATCTTCGCCCAGGAGATCGACCGGGCGATGGGCCTCTGCGGCGTGACGCGGATCGACCAGATCGACAACAGCCTGCTGCTGAAGCAACGCATTGGACAAGGCTCATGATCAAGGATCCCCCGCTCCTCACCATCCGCCGCACGTTTCCGCGACCTTCGGCGGCGGTGATGCAAGCCTTCGCCGGCGTGCCTACCGGCTATGTGATCGATGCCATGGGCGGGCGCGGCGGGCTCGATTACCGGATCAAGCCGCTGGCGTCGCAGAACACGCCGCTGGTCGGCGTCGCCATGACCTGTCATTGCGGACCGGCCGATAATCTCGCCTTGTTCGGCGCGATGGCGACGGCGCAGGCCGGCGACATCCTGGTCGCGGCGACCGATGCCTTTACCGCCACGTCGGTGACCGGCGACCTGCTGCTCGGCATGGCGAAGAACCGGGGCCTGCTCGGCCTGGTGACCGACGGGCTGGTGCGCGATCTCGCCGGGGTCCTCGGCGTCGGCCTGCCGGTCTATTGCGCCGGCGTCACCCCGAACTCACCGGCTCGCAACGGTCCCGGGACGGTCGGACATACGATCACCATGGGCAGCGTCGCCATCGCGCCGGGCGATATCGTCATCGGCGACAATGACGGCGTCGTCATCATCCCCCTGGCGCAGGCGGAGATCGTGCTCGATAAGCTCAAAGACGTGCGCGCCGCCGAAACGGCGCTGGAAGCCAAGGTCAAGGCCGGGCTCGAAGTGCCGGCTTTCGTGCAGGCGATCCTCGATTCCGACCGCGTCGTCGAGACCTGATGGTCCGGCCGACCAAGCCGCTCAAGGAGGCTCTCCCGGTCATCGAGATCGGTATCGAGCGGCTGCCGCAGCTGTTCCACACCCTGGACCCTTACCCGTTCAAGGAGCGCGACCTCGACCGCGATGTCGAAGAGTACATCGTCGATTGGGCGCGCGAGCTGCCGCGGGATCTGTCGCTGAAGATCCTGGTTCATCTCCCGGCGGCGGAAGCGGAGACACCCGCCGCCCGCGATCTGGAGAGCGCCCTGCGACATTTCTTCGCCTATCGCGCCGAGGTGATCGGGCGCGATCTGAAGGAACTGTTTCGCATCGGGCGAAGGTCGTTGATCGTCGGCCTGGCCGTGCTCGGCCTCTGCCTCGCCGCGGGAAACATCGTCGGCGCACTCGGTACGGGCTATGTCGCCGGGTTCCTGGGCGAAGGCCTGATCATTCTCGGCTGGGTGGCGAACTGGCGGCCGATCGAGATCTTTCTCTATGACTGGTGGCCATTGGCGCGGCGGCGCAATCTCTACCGGCGGCTGGCCGCCGCCACGGTGATCCTGAAACCGACGGGCGAAGCAGCACCATGACGGACCCTGGAAACCCGCCTCCCGATCTGCCGCGCCCGACCTCGGCGGCCGACGGCTTGTTCAATCGCGAGCGTCTGCTCGTCGTCTTCTTCTTCGCCGCCTATTTCTTTCTGATCTACCAGCTCTTCCTGGTGCTGGCGCCGTTCCTGGCGCCGTTGCTCGGCGCCGCCATGCTGGCACTGGTGGTGTTCCCGCTGCGCCAGTTCGTGCTGCGCCGCATTCCCTCGCCCAGCGTCGCTTCCCTGCTGATCACGATCCTCGTCATGGTGACGGTGATCGTTCCGGCCAGCGTGCTCACCTGGATCCTGGTCCGGGAGGCCGCACAGATGGTTCCGGAACTGAATGCCTGGCTGACGGCGCAGCGCAGCCAGGGCTGGCCGATGACAAGGAACGGCGAGCTCGCGGCGTTTGACCGGCTGCTGGCGGCGGCGCAGCGATTCTTCGACATGATCGAGCTCGATGTCCCGAGCGTCGCGAGCGAGACCGTGCGCGAGCTCGGCAACCGGATCACCTCCGCCGGCGCGACGATCGTGCGCAAGTT
Organism: Dongia sedimenti; assembly: GCA_030715195.1. Classification (GTDB taxonomy): domain Bacteria; phylum Pseudomonadota; class Alphaproteobacteria; order Dongiales; family Dongiaceae; genus Dongia; species Dongia sedimenti. The sequence goes on along the minus strand of JAUYVI010000006.1, from coordinate 94,549 downwards.
CGTCACGGTGCTGTTCCAGCTGTTCATCCTGCTGCTGGCGCTGTTCTTCTTCCTGCGCGACGGGCCGTCGATGATCGCCCGGCTGATGGATCTCGTGCCGATGGAGGCCGAGAGCAAGGCCATGGTGCTGCGCGGCCTCGACCGCACGGTGGTGGCCATGGTCCGCGGCACGCTGATCACGGCCTCGGCGCAAGGCCTGCTGGTCGGGATCGGCCTGGCCGTCGCCGGCATTCCCTATCCGGTGCTGCTGGGCTTCGTGGCGACCTTCCTGGCCGTCGTCCCCTTCATCGGAACGGCGATCGTCTGGGTGCCCGCCGTGGTCTACCTGGTCATGACCGACCAGATCGGCGCCGCGATCGGCCTGACGGTCTGGGGCGTGGTCGCCGTGGGACTGATCGACAATCTGCTGCGGCCGATCGTCGTGGGCAGCCATGCCCGCCTCCCCGCGACCCTGCTGTTCCTCGGCGTGCTCGGCGGGTTCCAGGTCTATGGACCGGTCGGCGGGTTGATCAGCCCGCTGCTGATCGCCTGCGTGATCGCTTTTGCGCGGATTTACCGCGAGCGCTATCGCCCGCCCGGGGCATGATCCGCTTACCGCTCCAATAATCGAACGCCTTCTTCTGCTGCCGGCGGATGAACTTCACCGCGTCGGGGCCGGTCCACAGGCCGTGATAGCCCAAGCGCTCGGCACAGCTCACCCACCAGCCGTCGCCCGGCAGGCGGTCGGATTGGCGGACCACCAGAACGGCGAGCTCCGGCTCGCCCTTGGCCACCGCGGCATCATCGACCGCGCCCAAGGTCTTGCAGAGGGCCCGCATCTTCGGCCGGCTGAAAGCGTGCCCCATCCGGTCGAGCAGGTCGGCATAGGAGATGTCGCGGCGGGCTTTCGCGGCTTCGATCAGCAGTCGCCGCACGGTCGCGGCGTCGCTGATCGGAACTGCCAGAAGGTCGCGGCCGTCTTCCATCGCTTGCCTCTTAATTGAGCAGCGCCCGCGGCGCAATTGCCGCAGTGCGGCACAGCCTTCCGCTTGACGCGCCCGACAATGCAATCAAAGATGCCTCGTCTGTTCACTGCATGCACTATGCGTTTGCGAAGGGGAACATCGGTTCGAGCAAGCGCGTTTTCACGCTGATAAAATCGATTCAATCAAACGAAGACCAAACTGGGAGGAGTCTCGCATGTTCAGAATGTCGCACAAGTTCGGCAGCGCCTTGCGTATCGCGGCGGTTGCCGTTTCCGCTGTTTCGCTGGCCGGCATCACGTCCGGGTCCGCTTCGGCCGAGGACAAGAAGCTGGTCATCCTCGGCTCGGTGCCGGGCCTGAAGTTTCCGTTCTTCGTCCACATGATGAATCAGATCAAGGCCGAGGGCGAGAAGCTCGGCGTCGAGATCGTCGAGAGCGACGGCCAGGTCAGCTCGACCAAGCAGACCTCCGACGTCGAGGCGGCGATCGCCCGCAAGGTCGACGGCATCGTGATTAGCCCGAACGAGGTCGACGCCATGGCGCCGGCCCTGCAAGAGGCGGTCGATGCCAAGATTCCGGTGATCACCATCGATCGCTATGTCGCCAAGGTGCCCGATCTCCTGGGGCATGTCGGCGCCGACAATTCCAAGGGCGGCGAGGCCCAGGCCGAGCTGATCATGAAGATGTTCCCGAACGGCGCGAAGGTCATGAACCTGCAGGGCCAGCCGGGTGCCGGTCCGGCGATCGACCGCAACAAGGGCCTGCACGCCATCCTCGACCAGCACAAGGACAAGTACCCGATCGTGTTCGAGCAGACCGCGGAGTTCGACCGCGTGAAGGGTCTGTCCGTGACCGAAGCGGCGCTGGCCAGCATGCAGACGCCGCCGGATGTGATCGTCGCCGCCAATGACGACATGATCCTCGGCGCCATGGAAGCGGTGAAGGCGCACAACCTCTCCGGCAAGGTCGCGCTGATCGGCTTCGACGCCCTGCCGGAAGCCCTGGCCCGGGTGAAGGACGGCAGCCTAACCGCGACCGTCGAGCAGTTCCCCGGCCTGCAGAGCTCGAAGGCGGTGGACAAGATGGTCGCGTTCCTGCGCGACGGCAAGGCGCCGGAGCCGAAGACCGAGCTGCTGACCCCGATCACCATCACCAAGGACAATCTCGACAAGGCCGAGCGCCTCGGCGAGATCCAGTAAGGGTAAGCGTTCCGTCCGGCGGGTGGAGCCCATCCGCCGGACGATTTCGCCTGTGAGAATCCGATGACCGAGCCTTTGCTCCGCATGGAGTACATCATTAAGCGCTTCCCCGGCGTGCTGGCGCTGGACGATGTGTCGCTGGAAATCCTGCCCGGCGAGACCCACGGCTTGCTGGGCGAGAACGGCGCCGGCAAATCGACGTTGCTCAAGATCCTCTCCGGTGCCTATGCGCCGGACGCGGGCACGATCACGCTGGGCGGAACGCCGCTCCGGTTCAAGAATCCGATCGATGCCCAGAAGCACGGCATCATCACCATCTATCAGGAGTTCAACCTGATCCCGACCATGACGGTCGCGGAGAACATGTTCCTCTGCCGCGAGCCGGGCAGCAACGGCTTCGTCTCCTGGTCGAAGATGCGCGACGAGACCGCCAAGGTCCTGCAGCATCTCAATCTCAGCTTCGATCCGATGACGCCGGTCAGCGACCTCTCGGTCGGCGAGCAGCAGATGGTGGAGATCGCCCGCGCGCTGTCTCGCGATTCCCGCATCATCGTCATGGACGAGCCGACCGCGGCACTCACCGAGCGCGAGGTCGAGCATCTGTTCCGAATCATTGCCGATCTCAAGGCCCGGGGCCTCTCCATCATCTACGTCACCCACCGTCTGAACGAGGTCGAGCAGATCTGCGACCGCGTCACGGTGCTGCGCGACGGCAAGCGGGTCGGCGGCGGCAAGGTCGGCGAATTGAAGGTCGATGACTTCGTGAAGATGATGGTCGGGCGGTCGAGCAGCCAGCTGTTCACCCGGCTGGGCGGCGACCGCAGCACCGGCCCCGTCGTGATGACGGTGAAGAACATCTCGCGCGACCGCGATCCGACCAATCCGCATGCAACCTTGCTGAAGGATGTCAGCCTGGAGGTGCGCGCGGGCGAGATCCTGGGTCTCGCCGGCTTGATGGGCGCCGGGCGCACCGAGCTCGCGCGCGCCATCTTCGGCGCCGATCCGTTCGGGCACGGCACGGTCGAGATCGACGGCAAACCGCTCCACCTCCGCTCGCCGGCCGATGCGATCCGCCACGGCATCGGCCTGGTGCCGGAAGACCGCAAGCAGCAGGCCTTGTTCCTCGATCTCGCGATCCGCCACAACCTCGCGATCTCCAACCTGAAGGCGCTGAGCTTCGGGCGCTGGTTCGTCAGCGACAAGGCCGAGACCGCCCTGGTCGAGCGTTTCCGCAAGGCGCTCGACATCCGCATGGCCTCGCCCGACGATCCGATCAGCGGCCTCTCCGGCGGCAACCAGCAGAAGGTGGTGCTGGCGCGCTGGCTGGCCCTGAAGCCGAAGGTGCTGATCGTCGATGAGCCGACCCGCGGCATCGACATCGCCGCGAAGGCCGAGGTGCATCAGCAGCTCGACCTGATGGCCCGCGCCGGCATCGCGATCATCGCCATCTCCTCCGAATTGCCCGAAGTCATGGCGATCAGCGACCGCATCATCACCATGCGCGAAGGCCGGGTCACCGGCACCATGCCGGGCGCGCGCGCCACCGAAGAATCGCTGATGCATCTGATGGCCATCGAGCAACCCTCCAGCACCCCAATCGCCAGCGCAGGACCGCAATGACGCAAGCGACCGACACAAAACTCCAGCCGACTCGATCGCGCGCCAGCCGGATCATCCCCTGGCTCAGCCGCTACGCGCCCTTCGTGTGCCTGTTGCTGCTGATGGTGATCTTCTCCTTCCTGTCGCCCGCGTTTCTGTCGCAGCAGAACCTGTTCAACGTGATGCGGCAGATCTCGATCGAGGGCCTGATCGCGGTCGGCATGACCTTCGTGATCCTGACCGCCGGCATCGACCTTTCGGTCGGCTCCCTGGTCGCGGTCGCCGGGTTGACCGCCGCGATCATCGCCAAGGGCACCACCGCCAGCTCCTTCTCATTGTCCGCCGACGAGGCGCAGGGCTATGGCTGGTTCGCCGCCATGATGGGCGCGATCGCCGTCGGTCTGCTGGGTGGCGCCATCCAAGGCACCGCGATCACCAAGCTCAAGGTGCCGCCCTTCGTGGTGACCCTGGGCGGCCTTTCTGTCTTTCGCGGCATGGCGCTGATGATCTCCGGCTCCGGCCCGATCAGCGGCTTCGAGGCCGACTATCGCTTCTGGGGCCAGGGCCGGCTCGGCGCGGTGCCGATCCCGGTCATCATCTTCCTCGCCATCGCCGCCATCGCCTTCGTGGTGCTGCGCTACACCCGCTACGGCCGTCAGGTCTATGCGGTCGGCGGCAACCGCGAGGCGGCGCGGCTCGCCGGCGTCAATGTCGAGCGCGTGCTGCTCTCGGTCTATGTGATCATCGGCTTCCTGGCCGGCCTCGCCGGCTTCGTGCTCTCGGCCCGCCTCAACTCCGCGGAAGCCGTGGCCGGCATGGGCTATGAGCTCAACGTCATCGCCGCCGTCGTCATCGGCGGCACAAGCCTGTTCGGCGGCATCGGCACGATCTTCGGCACGGTGATCGGCGCGATCCTGATCGGCGTGCTGAACAACGGCCTGGTGTTGATGAACGTCAACCCCTACGTCCAGCAGATCACCATCGGCCTGATCCTGGTCGCCGTCGTCGCCTTCGATCAGTTCGCCAAGTCACGCCGGCTGAAATAGCGGCTTCAGCGGTCCAGGTCCTCGCGCATCCAGCCGAGGAAGCCGTCGAGGAACCGCGTCGTGGCCGGCATGAAATGCGAGCCGTGGTGATAGAACGGATCGAGGCTGGTCAGGATCATCCGGCCGTTGGTCGTGACCGTGTCGATATAGAGGATCGGCCTGCCGCTCTCGTTGACGGCCAGGACTTCGGCGCCGTCCGGAACGTCGAACCAGCCATGCATATGCCAGGATAGATCATCCCGCGTGAGGCGCTTGAACAGCGCGTGCCCGGGCGCCGTGATCTGCACGCCGAGATCGGCGCCGGGGGTCAGCCACCACCACCAGTTCGTCTCCTGCGGCGTGAATCGGATCGCGGGCAGATAATGCGCCCAGTCGTTCTCGCCGGTCGCGATCACGGTGCCGCCCTGGTCGAGATAGGCGCGCAGTTGCGCCGCATGCGCGATCATGCGTTCGGCGGGGGTCCGGCACGGGATGAGGACAACCCGGAAATCCTCCAGCCGCACGTCCTGGAGATCCTCGGGCCGCACCAGCCGGTCGAACATGCCGGCATAGCGCGGCGCCTCGAGACTCTCGATGTGATAGAAGGTGCCCGGATGGACGGCGAGGATGCTCATCGGTCCCGATCTCCGGCTGCCCAGGCGACCGCGCGGTCGGCCAACACTTGGTGAAGAGCCACGTCGTCGCCGTTGTGCCAGAAATCGTTGCCGGCATGGGAGAAGATGCATCCGCCATCCGGCCTCACCCAGTCCCAGTCGATCGGCAGATTCTGCGGACCCAACCCATTGATGGCCGTGGCGTCTTGCGGCATGGGATTGTGGCCGCGTCCATAGAAGCCGGCGACTCCCCGGTTCAGCTCCAGCGCCTTCTGATCGATGCCGGCGAAGATCGGGTGCTCGGAGAGACGGGTGAGCGCGAAGTCGGAGCGGCGTGGGTCTGCCAGCGGCACATAGATGCCGAGGCTCGGGATCGGCGGGCGCAGCATATGGCCGCTGAAGATCCAGCGCCCGCCGCGACCGAGCAGCGCCTGGATCGACTCCCCATGCTGCAGGAATCCAACCTGGTCGAGATACATGGTGGTGATCAGCCCGGAGGCCTCGGCAAAATGCGCCGCGGTCAGGTCGCGCTGGCGCACGCGGCGCAGCTTGCCTTCTGCTTCCGCCTGGTCGAACAACGCCTCGGTCATGCCGGAATGCGCATTGACGAAGAGGACGCTCATCCGGCACGGGCTCCGGCAAAGGCCGGCAGCACCGCGCGATGCAAGGCGCCGGCCGGACCGGAGAGCTCGACGGTGCGCATCGGCACGCCGTAGAGGCGCTCCAGATGTGCCGGCGCCACAGTCTCCGCCACCGGGCCGAACAAAGCCGAGCCGTCGGGCATCATCAGCAGGGCATCGTCGGCCGCCGCCAGCGCGTGGTTCGGATCATGGGTGGTGAAGACGATGGCCTTGTGACGCTCTTGGCGCAGGCTTTCCAGCAGCACCAGCAGGCGTTCCTGGTTGTGGAGATCGAGCGCCGCGGCCGGCTCGTCGAGCACCAGCACCTCCGATCCGGTGGCAAGCGCGCGGGCCAGCAGCACCAGCTGGCGCTCGCCGCCCGACAGCCGGTCGAACGGCTGCTCGGCATAGCCCGCAGCACCCGTGCGGTTGAGAGCCGTGCGCGCGACGGCGTAATCCTCGTCTCCGGGCTGGCGGAACAGACCGAGATGCGCGGCGCGGCCCATGACGGCGATGTCGATAGCCCGGAGACGCTGGTTGTTCACGCTCACCTGCGGCACATAGCCGACGATGGACGGCGCGGTCCGGCTTCCGGCATGGAGGCGCTGGAAGCCGAGCATGGCGCGCAACGCCGTGGTCTTGCCGCGCCCGTTCGGACCGAGGATCGCCAGCGACCGTCCGATCGGCACGGAGAAGGACAGGCGATCGACGACGGTGCGTGCGCCGAAGCGCACGGTGGCATGGCTCAGTCCAATCACCGGTCGCTCCTTTCCCGGTAGTGGCGGCGGAGCAGCACGGCGAAGATCGGCGCGCCGACCAAAGCGGTGATGACGCCGAGCGGGATTTCCGCCGCGGTCGCGGTGCGCGCCAAAGTGTCGATGATGGTGGTGAAGGCCGCGCCGAGCAGGATCGAGGCCGGCAGCATGACGCGGTGGTCATGCCCCACCAGCAGGCGCGCCGCGTGGGGGATGACGATTCCGATCCAGCCGATGATGCCGGACACCGCAACCTGGCTGCCGACGATGACGGCGACCAGGGCGAAGATCAGCCAGCGCTCGCGCTCGGTCCGGACGCCGAGGCTCTTGGCCTCCGCCTCGTCCAAGGCGAGGACGTTGAGCCGGAACCGGAGACTCCACAGCAAGGCAGCACCGAGGATCAGGCCGGGTGAAGCGATCAACACCCGCTCCCAGGTCGCCGAAGAGAACGAACCCATCAGCCAGTAGACGATGGCCGGCAGCGAGGTCTCGGGGTCGGCGACGAATTGCAGCAGCGAGACCACCGCCGCGAAGACCGAGCTCACCACCAGGCCGGAGAGGATCACGGTGACGGTTTCGGTCCGCCCGCTGACCCGCGCCAGGAAGCCGACCAGTACCAGTGCCACCATGCCGGCGACGAAGACCATGGCGATCAGCGGAAACCCCCAGATGCCCAGCATGATCGCCAGCGCGCCACCCAAGGCCGCACCCTGGGAAATGCCGAGGATGTCCGGCGAGACCAGCGGATTGCGAAACACGCCCTGCAACGCGGCCCCGCAAACCGCGAGACCACCGCCGGCCAAGGCCGCCAGCACCACGCGCGGCACGCGGACCAGCAGCACGATGCGCTCGTCCATCGCCTGCATCGGCGCCGATGGATCGGTCAGCCCTTGCCAGATCAAGGCGAGCGCACGCGTGACCGGCACGCCGAAGCGGCCGGCGCAGAGGCTGACCAGCAGGCTGACAGCGAGGAGTGCCAGCAAGGCGGCGAAGACCAGCGTCGTCCGGGTCCAGGTGGGGGTGCCCCCCGGAATTCCGTTGCGCGCCGCCAGGCCTTCGCTCATCGAACTCATGCTCAGTTCGCCTTGAACTGCGCGTAGTTCGCGGCATCGCCTTGGCTGGCGGTCCAGAGCACGCCGTCGATATCCGCATCGGCGAGATCGTAGTGGTAGAGGGTCTTATAGGCCTTCTTCATCTCGGCCCTGAGGTCGTAGTGGAACACATCGGGATGCAGCAGGTTCGCCATCCACATCCAGCTCAGCGGCGATTCCTGGCTGGGCGGATCCCAGCGATAGCCGCCGAGCGGCAGCTTGTAGACCTTGTGGTTCTTGGCCGCGTTGGTCAGCGAGAGGATCGGATCCTTGTAGACCCAGCTAGGGTCGAGCTCGGCCTCGAAGGCGTTGAGGAAGATGACGTCCGGGTTCCAGGCCGCGACCTGTTCCTTGTTGATCGTGACCGTGCCGACCAGCTCCGCCGCGGCATTCCGACCACCCGCGAGCTCGATCGACCATTCGGTGTAATTTCCCTTGGTCCCCGACGCGGCGAGATCGGTGAGCGCGCGCTGGAGATACAGTGCCCGCGGCTTCTTATCCTCGGGGATGAATGCGGTCTTGGCCGCAAGGTCCTTCCGAACCGCGTCGCGCCAGTCGATCAGCGCCTTCAGCCGCTCGTTCTGGCCGATCGCCTTGCCGGCCATGGTCATGTAGCCTTGGGTCAGTTCCTCCGTGCCATAGAGGATCAGCATGGTGGTGAGACCGGCATTGGTCAGCGGCGCCACTTTCTCTTCGCCGATATCGCCCCACTGGACGACCAGCTCGGGGTTGACCGCCGCCAGTGCCTCGACATTGGGCACGAAGCTGGGCGAAGTGACATCGGAGGGAATGTCCTTCGCTTCCGGAAAAATCTTGCCGAGAATGCCCTGGGTGACGGCGCTCTTCGCCGTCGGGTTCATGCCGACCAGCTTCTTGGTGCCGCCATCGAGCGCGATCAAGTTGGAGGCCATCGGGATCACGATGGAGACGACGCGGTCGGCGGGCTTCGGCAGCCGCACCTCGCGGTTCGCCTGATCGGTGAACACGACTTCCTGGGCGCCTGCCGGATGGGCGGCCAAGGCGAAAACGAGGGCAAGACCCATGAATGGCAGAACCTTGCGGACGCGCGTCGCCGCCTTCGGGAACCCGATTGTCATTTTGATCTCCGCTGAAAATCTCGAGGCGGACGTGGCAACCGCGGCCCGCGCGGCGCCCGGCTCCCCTAGAGCCAAAAACTGCGCGGCATCTTCGCCGCAGCACGCGTGTTCGTCAATGCAATTGCAAATCATTCTCATTCTGTAACGCATGGACCATTTTCCCAGGCGCTGCCTCTGCTGATCCTGGCGCCTTCACCCGGTTCGCGAAATCGCGCCGGCTGAAGTAATCTCGGCGGCGTGGAAGAACTTCTCGCGCACCTCAAGGCCGGAACCGCGATCGACCGGCCGATCGCCGTCGTCGGCGCGCATCCGGACGACGAAACCCTCGGGATCGGCAGCCGGTTTGCCTTGGTTCGCCGTTTGCGGCTGATCCAGCTCACCGACGGCGCACCGCGCGACCTCATCAGCGCCAGGCGCGAAGGGTTCGCGGACTGGCAAGGCTATGCCGCCGCGCGCGAGGCCGAGGTCGAGTGTGCCTTGGAAACGCTCGGCGCCGCGGGTGCCGAGCGGCGTCGCTACGGGCTGCCGGACAAGGAAGCGCTGGACAGCCTGCCCGACATCGTCGATCGGCTGGTCGCGGATCTCGCCGGCATGGCGGCCGTGATCACCCATCCCTTCGAGCACGGCCATCCGGACCACGACACCGCTTCCCTGGCCGTGTCGCTCGCCTGCCGAAAGCTGCAGCAGCGCGGCGAAGCGACACCGCTGCGGCTCGAGTTTGCGAGCTATCACCTCCGCGACGCAGGCCGCGTCTTCGGGTGCTTTCGCCCGGAATCGGGGCCGCCAGAGCTCGAGATCGTGCTCACGCCGGCGGAATTGGCGCGCAAGCAGCAGGCGATTGCCTGCTTCAAGACCCAGGCCGAAATGCTCCGGCAATTTCCGCTGACCTCGGAGCGGCTGCGGCCGGCGCCGGACTACGACTTCCGGCAAGCGCCGGGGCCGGCGCTCTACGAGCAGCTCGAAGCGATGATCACGTCGGCACAATGGCTGGCACAGGCCGATGCGATGCTGAAGCGCCTGAGCTAGCGCGCCGGTTTCAGGGCAGATCCTTCGCCGGCAGCTTCGGCTTGGGCAGCGGCTCCAGAGTCACCGATTTCGACTGCGCGCCAAGGAAGGCCGGGTCGAACAGCCCGCCGCCGGAAGGATCGCCGCCCGGCGGCGCCGCGGCGTTGACCGGCGCGGCGCCCATCTTCTCATTCGTCGGCGCGCCGAAGAACTGCGCCCTGCCGCCTTGCGGACGGCCCTCCTCGATCTCGGCCTGCGCGCTCGAGACGCGGCGCGCGAGATCGACCGAATAGGGCAGGCGAAAGGCCCGCGGCTCGCCGCTCGGGAGATTGGCATCGTCCAGTTCCTCGACCCAGAGATGGATGGCACCGGGATTGTCGCGGGACGGGTTGGGCTCGATCACCCGGGTCCAGAGCACCTGGAAGCGCGCCGGCACCGCGACCGGCGCCGACCAGCCGAGCAGGCGCTGGCTCGCGAAGAAGACGCCGGCGTAGAACAGGCTGGCGACGACGATCGCACCGATCTTGGCGACGCGCGGGATCGGGAGCCAGATCAGCACCACCAGCAGCAGCGTGCTCAGCAGCACATACGCGAGCACCAGGCCGAGGATTCCGGTTTCCAGCCCGGTCATTGCGTCGCCCCGTTGGTCCAGGCCTTGCCGTCCTTCGAGGAGTTCTGGAAGGTCTGCAGGATCGAGCGCTGGATGCGGTTGGTCTCGGTAACCGCGCCCTTGGCGTCCAGGGTGAAGCGCACCGCCGTCTTCTCCTCGCCGCCCTGGTGAAGGTCGATCGTCTCCTTGGCGACGATGGTGACCTTGGGGTTGATCTTCTGGACCATCACGGTCACCGGAACCGGCCGGCCGGTCACCGCGGCGAAGTGATAGATGTTCACCGTGTACTCGCCGGCGATGATGCCGCGGATGGTGATCAGCTCCTGCCGCGTCGATGTCGGCACCTTCTGGCCGTTGACCACCACGAAGTCGTTGACGCCGCCGCGATCGTCGCGGTCGAGCAGCATGAAATCCGCCTCGCGCCGGCGGAACCAGACGATCTGGCCCTGCGGGTCCTGCACGAAGGTGTCGATGTCGTCGGGATGGTTGTCCGGCCAGTCCACCGTGATGATGAATTCCGCCTTGCTCTCGACCTTGCCGTCGCTGGCCTCGGGATCGATGATCAGCAGTGCGATGAAGAACAGGAAGGCGAGGATCTGCAGCGCCTTGAACAGCACGACGCTGAACGGGTCGAACGCCTCCTCGCGCGGCATCAGGTCGAACTGGTCGATCATTCGGCCGGTGCCCGATGCTCCAGCACCGAGACCACATGCACCTCGGTGAGATCGACGGCGAAGGCGAAGATCTTCGCCGTGGCGCTGTCGAGCAGGCTGTACTGGATCTTGAGCAGGATCGAGGCGGCAAGGCCGGCCAAGGTCGTGTACATCGCGACCGCCATGCCGTCGCTCATCAGCGACATCGACGAGCGGACCGCCGCCTTGTTCTCCGGGTCGAGCCCGCCGATCGGCGCCAGCATCATGATGAAGCCGATGATGGTGCCCAAGAGACCGAGCTTCATCAGCGTGTCGCTGGCAAAGGCGCCGAAGGCATTCGAGCCGCGCAGCCGGTCGGCCAGCACGCGCAGCAGCAGCGTCTGGTCGAGCCGCCTGCCGCCCTGCTTCGCCGCCTTGGCGACGAGATCGCGGATGTGGCGGGCGACCAGACCGGTTCCGGCCGCGGCATCGGCGCCGTCCTGGACGACCTGCTGGCCGGTTTTCATCGCCGCGGCGCCTTCGCGCGAGATGGCCAGGATCCGCCACAGGCAATGCAGGCTGCTGGCGACGTAGAGCACCACGATGAGCGAGGAGAGCATGGTCCGATCGCCCGATATCATCCTTTGGATCAATCCGAAGTACCAAAGCAGGATAACGGCGAAGAAAGTGAGCCCGGTGAAGATCAGCCAGGGCAGCAAAGGATCAGGTCCGACGCGGCGTTCGCTCATGCAGCGGTCTCTCCGGCGATCGAGAAGCGTGCCGGAGCTTAGCATGGATCGGGCAAACGGCCTGGGCAGCGGACCTGATTCGCCTTGGGCAATATGCCCGAACCTCTATGATGAACGCGTCTGCGCTTGCCAAGACGCGCGGTGACGCAGAACATTCTCGCACTTTTGGACGACCCGTTGGACCCTTGGGGGATGCGCCATGAACCTGTTCGCTCACCTCGCGCTGCGCCTGGCCGGAGTCGTGCTGCTCTGCCTGGTCTGCGCCGTCGGCTGGGTCTTGATCGACGCGCATCGCAGCATCGAGAAGGAGGCGACCGCCTCCGCCGGCCGGGTCGCGCGCACGCTGGAGGCGCTCTATTGGCGCGAGCTGCTGTGGCGCGGCGGCTTGAACCGGGAGCACATCGTGCCGGTGCCGGACTGGCAGACCATGACCACGATGAAGGTGATCTCGCCCGGCGTCTGCATCACCTTCGCACCCGGCAACGAAGCCCCGCAGCGTCTGTGCAGCCAGTTGGAGGCGATCAACACGCCGGCGCCGGCCTGGTTCAAGCATTTCTACACGCAAATCTTCGGCGGCTATGCACGGATCGAGCAGCCGCTGACCGCGCGACAGCCGATGGCCGGGACGATCGCCGCGGAGCCGGACGCGGAGGCCGCGGTGCGCCAGGCCTGGCACCAGGTCGAGCTCAGCCTCACGATCGCGGGATTGCTGGCCGCCGGCATCGGCGTGCTCGCGGCACTCCTGATCGGCCATTCGCTGATGCCGGCGCGCAGCATCGTCGCAAGCCTCAAGCGCCTGGAGCATGGCGATTTCAGCCATCGCCTGCCCGCCTATCGCACGGCGGAGTTCAACGAGATCTCGCGCGCGGTCAACGATCTCTCGACGCGGCTCTCCGAAACGACGGCGCAGCGGGTGGCGCTCACCAACCGGCTGTTCCAGGTGCAGGAGGAGGAGCGCCGGGCGCTGGCGCGCGATCTCCACGACGAGTTCGGCCAATGCCTGGCCGCGGTCGGCGCTCTGGCGACCGTGATCGAGATGGAATCGCGGGCGGAGCGGCCCGATCTCGCGCAGGATGCGCGCTCGATCATCGAGACCACCAAGCGGATGACCGGAACATTGCGCGGCGCGCTCGCCCGCCTGCGCTCGCAGGAAGTGGAGGAGCTCGGCCTGGAAGCGAGCCTGGCGCAGCTGGTCGCCGGATGGAACGTGCAGAGCGGACCGCAGGCCACCTTCCATCTCGATGTGAAAGGCGACCTCACCGAGGTGCCGCGGGCGACGGCGCAGAGCATCTACCGCATCGCCCAGGAATGCCTGACCAATGCCGCACGGCATGGCAGCCCGCAGGACGTGCGGTTGCAGGTGGAGCGCGTCGACACGGCCGTGGCTTTGAGCGTCGAGGACGACGGCGGCGGCAGCCCCACCAAGCTCAGCGGCGCCTCGGGCTACGGCCTGCTCGGTATCCGCGAGCGCATCGACGCCTTGGGCGGGAGCCTGTCGATCGGCCCGGCGCCGCGCGGGGTTCGGGTCGCGGCGGTCATTCCGTTGGCGGCATGAGCGAACTCACCATCCTGCTGGTCGATGACCATCCGGTGGTGCGGGAGGGTTATCGGCGACTGCTGGAGCGGACGCCCGGCTATCGCGTGGTCGCCGAGGCCAGCGATGCCACTTCCGCCTATCAGGCCTATCAGAAAGCGAAGCCCAACGTCGTGATCATGGATCTCTCCCTGCCCGGCGTCGGCGGGATCGAAGCCTTGCGGCACATAAGGCAATGGGACCGCGATGCGCGGGTGCTGATCTTCACCATGCACAGCGGCGCGCAGTTCGCGCTGAAAGCCTTCGAGGCGGGTGCCGCCGGCTATGTCACCAAGGGCAGCGACGCGGCCGAGCTGGTCAACTCCGTCGCCATCGTCGCCAAGGGCGGGCGCGCCATGAGCGACGACGTCGCCCGCGAGATCGCCGCCGAGCGCCTCGCCCATCCGCAATCGCAGCTCGACGAGTTGAGCCCGCGCGAGATGGAGATACTGCGACTCATCGCGTCGGGCTGGTCGGCGGAAGAGGTCGCGGCCTCGCTGCATCTGAGCCTGAAGACCGTCCGCAACTACCACTACCAGATCAAGGGCAAGGTCGGCGCCCGCACCGACGCGCATCTGGTATGGCTGGCGATCGGCGCCGGCTTGGTCGGCGATGGCGCCAAGGCTCGCGAGGGCCGCGGGCCGGCTTAGTTTTTCGGCTTCTCTTTCCGACCCGGCTTCCAATCCGAGATCGTCCGAATGACGAAGCCCGGCTTCTCATTGCGGATTTCGATGTCGTTGCGCCGGCGGATCGCCATGCGCACGAGCTTGGCGCCGAGATAGCGCACCGGTTCGGGCGGCAGGGTCGAGCGCCGCGACAACCCGACCAAGCCGCCCTCGCTCCAGCGATCCTTCCGCTCGAGCACCAGGCTGGCCAGGATGCGGCCCGCGACCGGCGTCTGCGCGATCCCGGTGCCGTTGAAGCCCATGCCGAAGAAGATGTTCGGATGGCCGCGCAGCTGGTCGAAGACCGGGATGTGCTCCGGCACGCAGTCGATCGGGCCGCTCCAATCGTATTCGACCGGCACATCGCGCAGGGTCGGATAGACGCGGCTGAGCTCGCGGATGTTGCCGGCGCCGTGCTGTGGACTGCGGTTGAAGCCGGCATGGATGTCGGCGCCGAAGGCGACCTCGCCGCTGCCGCGGCCGAAGATCACCCGGCCCTGGGGCGTGCGCTGGTAGTAGAGCACTTGGGCCTGGGAGTCGCAGATCGATGCGCCGTCGCGCCAGCCGATTTGATCGAGCCGGTCCGGCACGGCGGCGGTGGCGATCACCTGGCTGCCGACGACATACATGTGACGGCGAAGCTCCGGCAAAGCGGAGAGCCAGGCATTGGCCGCGAGCACCACCTTCTCCGCGCCGAGTTCGCCGCGTGCCGTGCGCAGGATGCAGGTGCGGCCGGGCAGGACCTCCAGCACGGGGCTGCGCTCGTGGATGACCACCCCGCGTTCCAGCGCCAGCTTGCGCAGACCGAGGGCCAGCTTGGCCGGCTGCACCGTGCCGGCCTTCGCCTCGACCACGCCGATATAGGACGCCCGCGAGCCGGTGCGCCGCTCGATCTCGGATGCCGTGAGTTGCCGGAAGCGGCCGGGCTCGACCGCTTCGGTCAGGGCGACCGCCTTGTTCCAGGCGCCCTCCTGCGCTTTGGAGCTTGCGGTCCAGAACCAGCCGTCGAGGCGCAGGTCCATGTCGATGCTGCCTCCGCGCTGCAGCTGCTCCAGCTCCGTGATGGCGTCGGCGGTGTCGGCGCAGAGACGCCGCGCTTCCTCCGCCCCGGTCACGGCGCTCACCAGATCCAGCTCGGCGAACCAGGTGTGCACTTGGCCGCCGTTGCGGCCCGAGGCGCCGGAGCCGCAGAAGTCGGCTTCCAGGATGGTGACCCGCGTTTCCGGGGCGAGCGCCTTGATCCGCAACGCCGTCCAGAGTCCGCAAAAGCCGCCGCCGACGATCGCCACTTCGGCGTGCTCGGTGCCTTGCAGCGGCGCGGTCGCGGCCCCGAGGCCCACGTCCTGGAGCCAGAAGGAGCGATCGGCCGGCGCGGCGACGACCGGCGGCCGGAGGCGCAGGCTCGACATCTCAGGCACCCTCGGCCGGGGCGATGACGGCCGCATATTTTCTGAGCAGCCAGTCGGGGATCCGGCGCGGCTGCTGCGGGAAGCCGCCGACATAGAGACAGGTCTGCGATGCCGCCGCCGTGGCGGCGCGCAGGGCTTCGGCGGGCGGTTTCCGATCGATCTGGAATGCCGCCAGGAAGGTTGCGATGAAGCTGTCGCCGGCGCCGCAAGTGTCCACGACCGAAACCGGCGTCGCGGGAGCATGCAAAAGGGTGCCGTCGCCCGCCCGAAAGAACGCCCCGCGGCTGCCGCAGGTCACGACGACATTCAGCGCGCCGGCGCGGTGCAAGCGCTCCGCCAGCGGCACGACCGAGCCGTCGGGATCGTCCGGGCCGGAGGCGAAGACGATCGGCACGCCGAGCAAAGGCAGGCCGCCATGCGCGGTCGAAATATCGACGCTGAAGCGCACGCGCTCGGCCACCAGCCGCCGGACAAAATCCGGATTGGAATTGGTGCCGAGATGCACCCAATCGGCGGCGGCGATGGTGCGATAGGCGATTTCCGATGGCAGGTAGTCCTTGCCGACGCCAAGGTCCTCGAGCAGAAACTTGCGGTCGCCATCCTTTTCCCGGATCAGCGTCACGGCGGTGTGGCCGGCCCGGCGATCGACGTCGCCCGCTGCCAGCCCGGCCTTGGCGGCTTCTTCCAGAATGACGTCGCCTTCCCCGTCCTTGCCGACCGCGCCGAAATAGCGGGCGGACAAACCGGCCGCGCGCCAATGCGCGGCGACGTTGAGCGCGTTGCCGCCGACGGTCATCACCTCCTTGGTGAGATAGACGTCGAGGCAGTTGTCGCCCACGGCGACGAGATTGGTCATTTGGCGAACCTTGTCATCACTTGCCGATGCCTTCGGAAAGGCCACGGATGAAATAGCGCTGGGCCGCGAAGAACACGATGACGATCGGCAAGGCCGAGATCGTCATGGCGGCGAAGACGATGCCGTAATTGGTGCCGTGCTTGGCCATGATCGAGGTGAGGCCGACCGGCAGGGTCTGCATGCCGGTGGCGCCCGAGAAGATCATGGCGAAGAGATATTCGTTCCAGGCGAACAGCACGTGCAGGATGATGCAGGAGACGATGATCGGCCGGCAGAGCGGCATGGTGATCTTCCAGAAAATCTGGCCTTCGGTCGCGCCATCGATCACCGCTGCCTCGTCGACGTCGCGCGGCAGGTCGAGCATGTAGGCGCGAATGAGGAAGGTGCAGAAGGGAATCCGGAACGCGGTGTAGAGCACGATCAGCGCCCAGTAGGTATTGTAGAGCCCGAGCGCCTGCATCATCTTGACCAGCGGAATGACCGCCACGGTCGGGCTCAGCATCAATCCGCCGAGCACGAAACCCACCACCAGCGGCTTGCTCGGCATCTTGGTGCGGGTGAGACCATAGGCGGCCCAGGCGCTGACCAGCACCGTGCAGAGCGCGGAGGCGACCGTGACCAGGATGCTGACGGTGAGATAGTCGCGCACGCCGCGGTTCCAGGCCTCGACATAGTTCGACCAGGACCAGGTGAGCGGCAGCGCAAAGGGATCGCCGAAGATCTGGGCGTTGTTCTTGAACCCGTTCATCGCCATCCAGAGCAGCGGATAGAGCACGACGATGCCGAGGCAGATCAGGAAGGCGTGCAGGAAGGTCCGGGCGATGACCGACCAGACGTTGACCGGCGCAGGCGGCGCCTCGGCGAGGACAGCGGCGCTCACAGCTGCACCCTGCGGCGGCGGGTGTAGATGAGCTGCGCCGTCCCGGTCAGCATGGTGACCGCGAAGATCACCGCGGCGATGGCCGCGCCATAGCCGAAATTGTTCTCGGTGAAGCCCTGCTGGTACAGCCAAGTCCCGAGCACCTGGCTGCTGTTGTTCGGCCCGCCCGCGGTCATCACCATGACCTCGTTGAAGACCTGGAAGGCGCCGGTCACGGTGATGATGGTCATGAGGCCGGTCATTTCCCGGGTCAGCGGGAAGGTCACGTTCCAGAGCCGCCGCAGCGGCCCGGCGCCGTCGATGATCGCCGCGTCATAGAGCTCGCGCGGGATCTTCTGGATCGCGACGGCGAAGAGCAGGGTCGAATAGCCGAAGCCCTGCCACTGGCTCATGGCGATGATGGCATAGATCGCGGTGCCCTCGTCGCCGAGCCAGGGCCGCATCAAGGTTTCGAGGCCGGAGGCCTTCAAGACGCCGTCGAGCAGGCCGATTGCCGGTTGATAGATGAAATAGAACAGGAGACCGGTGATGGTGATCGAGATCGCCGAGGGGATGAAATAGACCGCGCGCCAGAAGCGGCGCAGCCGCTCGGAGTCCAGGCCCTCGATCATCGCCGCCAGGAGGAAGGCGCCGAACACCTGGAACACGATGGAGATCGCCGCATAAACGAAGTTGTTCCAGAGCGCCACCCAGACCACCGGATCGTCCAGCAGGCGCTGGTAGTTGGCGAGACCCACCTGGGTGACCTCGCCGGTGAAGATGTCCTCGTCGGTGGTGCTGACGATGAAGTTGTCGACGATCGGATAGTAGACGAACCAGGCGACCAGGATGACGGCGATGGCGGCCCAGCGGAACGACAGGAGGTCGCGCAGGCGGAACTCGGAGGTTCCGCCTGCGCGCATCCAGTTCAGTCTCTTCGCAGGCGTTGCCGCCATTCGTCTTACTTCGCGTCGGCCGCCGAGGCTTCTTTCACCGTATCCATGACCTGCTCCGGAGTCATGGTGCCGCCGGCCAGGGCCTGCAGGCTGGCAAGCCAGGCCGAGGCGACCCGGGCCGAGTTCGCGGTGTCCAGCCAAGGCATCAGGTAGGACGCAGACTCCAGCGCCGCCAGGCCTTCGACGACCTGCGGGCTCATCTTCTCCTTGGACGAGCCACCGACGGTGGCGCTGGGCTGGCCATAGGGCGGCGAGGAGAGAACTTGGCCATTCTCCTTCGATGTCACGAACTTCATGAAATCGATGGCGAGCGGCATGTTCTTCGACGCCGCACTGATCATGTAGCCTTCCGGCGCACCCTCGATCGCCTTCGGGTCACCCTTGGCGCCTTCCGGAACGGGGAGGACGAAGAAGCCGAAATCCTCGCGCTTCAGCGCCGAGTCCGCGGTCGCGGCCTGATCGAACTCGATGATCTCCTGGTAGTACATCGCCGATTGGGCGTTGCTGAACTGCTGGAACGCCGAGGAATAGGAGGTGCCGTTGACCGCAGCACCGTCAGTGCAGCGATCGATCAGCGCCTTGAACTGCTGCAGCGATGCGACATAGCCCGGATCGTCGTACTTCGCGGTCTTCGGCTCGAAATCGGCCTCCAGGGTCGCGCGCGGCACGTTATAGGCCAGCAGCTGGCCCGCGAAGTGGACGGCCGGCCAGGCTTCCTTGTTGCCGAGTGAAATCGGCGTGACGCCGCCCTTGCGCAGCGTGTCGCAGGCGGTGAGCAGCTCTTCGAAGCTCTTCGGGGCCGCGACGCCCGACTTCGCGAAGATCGCCTTGTTGTAACCCATGAACTTGACGTCGAGATAGAGCGGGATGCCGTAGTATTTGCCATTGTACTGGAAGGCCTGCACGGCGGCCGGCACCAGGGTCTTGCCCCATTCGGTATCGGGACCGATGACTTTGCTCAGGTCGGCGGCACGATGGCCGCGCACGAAATTGGCGCCCCAGCTGCCGGTCCAGGTGAAATAGACGTCGGGGAGCGAATTGGAAGCGACCAGCGTCTTGGTCTTGCCCTTCACGCTGTCATCGCTCTCCTGGATGAGCTCGACCTTCACGCCGGGATGCAGCTTCTCGTATTCCGCCGCGACGCCGACGAAATAGGGCGAGAGCTGCTGCAGGCCGAACTTGGTCAGCACCGAGACGGTGCCGCTATACTCGACCTTGGCGCTGGGGTCGGCGACCACCTCCTCGGCGCGGCCCTGGCCGGCCAGAAGTGCTGCGGCGGATACCGCGGTGACCGCGAATGCCGCGAGATGCATGGAAATTTTCATAGGCCTCTCCTTCCTGTTTATGTGGCTTTGTTCGACTCAGTATTCGACGCGCTTGTAGTAGCGGCGCGTGGTCAGCGGATGGTTGCGCAGCACTTCGAGATGGGCGCTCAAGCGCTCGAGCAGGGTGGCGAGAATGACCGGCGAGATCAGGCTGCGGGTCTCGGGCGAGATACCCGGCAGCGCCGCATCGGCTGCGTCCAGCACGCGGACCTTGTCGGTGTAGCGCCGGGCGAAGGCCTCGACCCGGTCGCCCAGCGGGCGCGACGCATCCTCGCCCTTGAACACGAAGACGCTGACGCCCTGCTCCACCAGCTCCAGCGTGCCGTGGAAGAAGTCCGCCGCATGCACCGGCCGGGTGCGGATCCACTGCATCTCTTCCAGGATGCACATGCCGTAGTAATAGGCTTCCGGCCAGACCGAGCCCGCGCCGGTGAAGATGTGATACTTCTCGTCCTTGATCGCCGCGGCGAGCTCGGCGGCCTGCTTCTCGAACGCGGCCTTGGCCTCGACCAGCAGCTTCGGGAGCTTCTGCAACTCGGCGACCGTCGCGTCCCAGGTCTTGAACTCGCCGCGCTCGGCCATCAGCGCCAGCACGATCAGCAGGGTCTGCAGATAGAACATCTCCGACGAGGTGTCGTCCTCGGCGAAATTGGTAAAGTTGTGCTCGGCCTCCTGCGCCAGCGGCGTGTCCTTGTGGCCGGTGAGAGAAAGCGTGCGCACGCCGCGCGCCTTCAGGAAGGCGAGCAGCTTCACGCTTTCCTTGGTGGTGCCGGAGAGCGACGGGATGACGACCAGGGAATTCTTGTCGAGCGCCGCCGGCGGATCGATCACCACCTGGGCCGGATACTCGCCGCCGACCGGAAACTTCGAGCGCCGCCCGGCGAGCTCGATCGCCGGGTGGGTCAGCAGCTGAACGCCGCCGGTGCCCATGAAGTAGAGCCGGTCCACCCCATCGGCCAGCAGCTTTTTCATCAGCGCGCGCACCTCGCCGGCGATCGAGAGCGTGCCGGCCTGGATCTTGACGAAGCGGTCCTTGTCGAAGTTCAGCATCGAATGTCTTCCCTAACGGTCCTGATGTGAGATCGATCTCACATCAGGCAAGGCGGCTGTGTGAGATCGATCTCAGATCGGCCCAGTACCGCATGAATCGAACCGGCTTGGCAAGAGGGCTCGCGCGATCGGGGTCGTCGCTCAGCCCTTCAGGCGCTTTTTCGCCACCGGCGCCACCGAGCCGCGCACCACCAGCCGGGTCGGGAAGCGGACATGCCGGGGCGCCACCTTCTTGCCGTCCAGCCGCTCGATCAGCAGCTGGGCGGCGCGCGGGCCGAGCTCGGCGATCGGCTGCGCGACCACCGTGATCTGCGGGTCGGTGAAGGTCGCGAGGTCGAAATCGTCGAACCCCACCAGGGAAACGTCGCGTGGGATCGCGAGCCCCATGGAGCGGAGGGCCAGCAGCGCGCCCTGGGTCATCAGGCTGTCCACGGTGAACAAAGCGGTCGGTCGGTCGCGGCGGCTGAACAGGCGGATGGTCGCCTCGATCGCATGCTCGACGGTCGAGCGCGAGACGCCGACCAGCGATTCGTCCAGGCCGATGCCATGGGCCTTGAGCGCGTTGCGATAGCCGGCGAAACGCTCCTGCGCGGTGAAGATCCGCGATTCGTCGCGCAACAGGGCGATGCGCCGATGCCCGTTGGCGATCAGGTATTCCATCGCCTCCCGGGCGCCGCCTTCGTTATCGACCACGACGCTGTCGCAGCGCACGTTCTCGGCAACGCGGTCGATCAGCACGATCGGCGCGCCGTCCTTGGCGAGATTGACGATGTGCTGGTTGTCGCTGGCGGAGGTCGGCGCCAGGATGAAGCCGCGCACGCTGAGCGAGCGCAGGCTTTCCAGCAACTCTCGCTCCTGCGCGACGCTCTCCTCGCTGCTGGCGATCACCAGGTTGTGGCCGTGCTTGCGAAGCTCCGCTTCGAGGTCATGGGCGATGCGGGCGAAGAACGGGTTCTGGATGTCGCCCGGCAGGAAACCGATTAGCGGGAGCTTCCCGCGCCGCAAGGCCTGCGCCACGCGATTGGCGCGATAGCCGAGCGAGTCCGCGACCTCCAGCACCCGGACGGCGGTGTCGTCGCCGACATAGCCATAGCTGTTGAGGGCACGCGCCGCGGTTGCCCGCGACACCTTCGCCGCCGCGGCCACGTCCTTGAGGGTGACGCCCTTCCGGTTTCCCGTTCGATCCATGGGAAGGGTTCTAGCCGAGACCGGCCGGATTTGGTATCGCTTCCCGGCAACGGGCCCGTAGTTCAGCGGTTAGAACGCGCCGCTCATAACGGTGTTGTCGCAGGTTCGAGTCCTGCCGGGCCCACCACGCTTCGCCCTTCGGGCTACGCGTCGCGCAGCCACGTGGAGAACGAAGGACTCCGTAAGAGCGTTCACAAAGAAGCGGCTGATTCAGTCTAGCAGGCAGTCTCGGCCAATCCTCCGGCGGAGACCGGCAGGTCCGGCGCCGGATTCATGACGACGGTCTGCAGCGCCGTGATGCTGCGCGAGCAGGCATCCGCCTTCTGCGCGGTGATGTCCGCGCCGCCGACATAGAGATCGAACCACGGATGGCCGGTATAGCCGATGTGGCAAGGTCCATTCTGCGGGTTCGGACCGTCCCCGCAGACGTCTTCGACGATCGCATATTTGCGCAGCCGCTGCAGATAGAAGCGCGTGCCCGCCGGAACATCCAGCCGGGCTTCCCCATCGACGATCGCGTAGCCGACCGCCAGGGTGATCGGGTCGGCATAGGTGCCTTCGCCGCCGGCGGTCTGGTGGATGACCGGCAGCGCGATCTCGGCCGACCGCGCCGGCGTATTGTCCCAGTAGCTGTAGCCGGTGATGTAGGCGGTGAATTGCTGCGGCGGCGCAGCGGCGGAGACTTCAAGGTTGTCGGCTTGGCGCAGCGCTTCTTCCTCTGCCGTGCCCTGGACCGGCGCGCCGCCGCCCAGCCCGCAAGCGCCGAGCAAGGCGCCGCCGCACAAGGTGAATGAGATCGTCGAGCGGGAGGGCATTCCCGGATCTCTTTCCGGCCCCAGCGCCATACGCGATTCTCGGTCGGCGTCGGCGGCCACGCTGTGGCACTGGCAATTTCCAGAGTTCTGACAATAGCACGCCAATCGACCACTTGCACGCGATCGACGCGTGGTAATTTCTTAACTAACGCGCATCAAGGTCGGCGCGGGCCGACGCGCGCCGGTCAGTATGGCGGCTGCTTCCGCAGGCGCTGGGCCTTCGCGGCCTCGGTCCACCAGGCCAGATCGTCGGCGAAACGCGGAAAGGCGCGCTCCAGGCTGGCACCACCCTCGCCGATCGGGCGCGCGTTCTCGTCCAGCGACTTGCCGATCGGGCCGACGGCGATCGTGCTGGAGATCACCACCATGCCCATCTCGGAGAGGATCCCGTGCCAGGTCATGGCCGAGCGCACGCCGGCGAAGCGGCCGGCGGAATAGCTCATGATCGCGGCCGGGCGCCAGAACCACTCTTCCAGGAAATGATCGGTGAGATTCTTGAGACCGGGCTGCGGCCCCCAATTGTATTCGCCGGTGACGAAGACGAAGGCATCGGCGCCCTTGATCTTGGCCGCCAGCGCTTCCAGCGCCGCCGGCGCGGTGCCGGGCGCGTATTCCTTGTACATCCGGTCGAGGATCGGGAGATTGATTGCCTTGGCGTCGATCAGCGCGACGTCGTTGCCGCGCGCGCGGAGTTGCGCGACGGCGTAGTCGGCGAGCCGGATCCCCATCCGATCGCTCCGGTAGGAGCCATAAAAAACCAGGATTTTGTCGGCCATTGTCGCCCCCACATTGAGTGAACCCGGCGCTCCCCGATCGCGAGCGTTGCGCAAGTCACCTGGCCAGATCGCTCCACACGTCGATCCGGCGGATTTCCTGGGCATAGGTATGAAGCCGATAGTCCCCATCGCCCGACCGCGCGAATTCCAGCAGCAGATAATGGGCAAGGTCGGCCCCGTAATAGATGATGTCGGTTTGCTTGATCGAGAAGACCGGGTTCCCGCTGCGGCACGGCTCGGCGGCGAGGAACCGATGACCGAAGATCGGCAGCAACTTGGGCCAAGCCGGGAAGTCGCTTCGCGCGATCTCCAGGGCGGCTGAAAGGTGTGACGGTCTACCGCCCCAGCGCTCCAGCCAGAAGCCGTTGTGTTCGATGTCGAACTCAATGCCGTGCAGCACCCAAGCGATCATCTCGTCGTATTGCCGCTTGTCGAAATCCCGCCAAGGAAAGAAGACGCCGCCCGGATCTTGCAGGTTTTGAAACAGATAGACGAAGTCCGGCGGAAGACGAAAGCCGAGCTCGGCCTCGATGGACGCAGTGTCAACGGCCGACAGCCCGGGCGCGCCGTAACGAGCGGGCGGTTTCCCGACCTTCTGCCGGCAGGCATTGAGCAGATCGAACAGTTCCGGGCCGAGATCCATGGCCACAGTCTAGCCGGACTCGGCTTGACCGCGTAGTCGATACCCAAAAGCAAGAAGCCGGGCAATGCCCGGCTTCTTTTGGATCAGGTGTCGAGGAAGCTCCTGAGCTTCCGCGAGCGGCTCGGATGCTTCAGCTTGCGGAGCGCCTTGGCCTCGATCTGGCGGATGCGTTCGCGGGTCACCGAGAACTGCTGGCCGACTTCCTCCAGCGTGTGGTCGGTGTTCATGCCGATGCCGAAGCGCATGCGCAGCACGCGCTCCTCGCGGGCGGTCAGGCTGGCCAGCACGCGGGTCGTGGTCTCGCGCAGGTTGGCCTGGATCGCGGCGTCGAGCGGCAGGACCGCGTTCTTGTCCTCGATGAAGTCGCCGAGATGCGAATCCTCCTCGTCGCCGATCGGGGTTTCGAGCGAGATCGGCTCCTTGGCGATCTTCAGGACCTTGCGGACCTTCTCGAGCGGCATCAGCAGCTTTTCGGCCAGCTCTTCCGGGGTCGGCTCGCGGCCGATCTCGTGCAGCATCTGGCGGCTGGTGCGGACCAGCTTGTTGATGGTCTCGATCATGTGGACCGGGATGCGGATGGTCCGCGCCTGGTCGGCGATCGAGCGGGTGATCGCCTGCCGGATCCACCAGGTGGCGTAGGTCGAGAACTTGTAGCCGCGGCGGTATTCGAACTTATCGACCGCCTTCATCAGGCCGATATTGCCTTCCTGGATGAGGTCGAGGAACTGCAGCCCGCGGTTGGTGTACTTCTTGGCAATCGAGATCACCAGCCGGAGGTTGGCCTCGACCATCTCCTTCTTGGCGCGCGCGGCTTCGCGCTCGCCCTTCTGGACCACGTTCACGATGCGGCGGAAATCGCCGATCGGCAGGTTCACCTGCTCGGCGATCTCGCCGATATTGCCGCGGATGGTCTTCGCCTCGTCCTTGTGGTCGGCGGCGAGATTCTTCCAGCCCTTCGAGGTGAGGCGACCGACCTTGGCCAGCCACTTCGGATCGAGCTCTTGGCCGTAATAGCGCTGCAGGAACTCCTCGCGCTTCACGCCGGCGCGCTGCACCAGGCGCAGCAGCTGGCCTTCCATGCCGACCAGGCGCCGGTTGAGGTCGTACATCTCCTCGACCAGGAACTCGATGCGGAAGTTGTTGAGCTTCACCGTGCGCATCAGCTCGACCATCTCGAGCTTCTGCTTCTCGTAGGCCTTCTCGCTGCGCGGATTGAGCTCCTCGCCGGCGCGGATGGTCTCCAGGCGCTTGGTCTGGACCTTCTCGAGCTTCTTGTGCAGCGCGGCGATCTTGTCGAAGGTCTCCATGACCTGCGGCAACAGCGTCTGCTCCATGGCGGCCAGCGAGAGGTTGGCTTCTTCGCCCTCGCCTTCTTCGGCGCCTTCCGGCTTCGGCTCGCCCTCGGCGCCCTCTTCGACTTCCGGTTCCTCGGCCTCGACTTCGGCGCCGAAAGCGGCGGCGCCCGGACCTTCGATCGGCGCGCCCTCGGGCAGGTTGCCGCCCATGGTGGCGTCGAGATCGATGATGTCGCGCAGCAGCAGCGCGCCGGCCTTCAGCTTCTCGCGCCATTCCACGATCGACTTGTGGGTGAGCGGGCTCTCGCCAATGCCGCCGATCATCATGTCGCGGCCGGCCTCGATGCGCTTGGCGATGGCGATTTCGCCCTCGCGCGACAGCAGCTCGACCGAACCCATCTCGCGCAGATACATGCGCACGGGATCGTCGGTGCGGCCGACATCGGCATCGTCGAGATTGCCGACGGCGCGGGATTCTTCCTGCTCGCCGTCCGCCGCGGGCTGGGCCTCGCCTTCGGCCTCTTCCTGCTCCTCGTTCTCGACGACATTGATGCCCATGTCGTTCAACATGGCATAGGTGTCTTCGATCTGATCGTTGGTCAGACCCGGGGGCAGGCTGGCATTGAGCTCATCGGCGGTGACGTAGCCGCGCTCCTTGCCCTTGGCGAGCATCTTCTTGAAACCCGCGTGGCCGTCCATCAGCGGGCCGTCCTGGGCCTCGTCCTTGGATTTCACCGGTTCCGGTTTGGCCTGCGGTTTCACTGCCATCTAATCCACCTATCGCATTCGCTCTTGAAGACGCGCGCCCAGTTCCAATCCTCGGGAACCGCGCGCGTCGCGCACTGGCCAATCCGCCCATCCAGATAGAGGGGGGCCGTACCGATGGGACCATCCCGATCTTCGGTCGCCCCCATTCCAGTCGATCGGGAGCTTCCAGACGTTCGATGACGCCTTGCACCCGCTGCAAAACAGGCTGGAGGCAGCAGAGGCTGCAACCGGCGGGCGCTTCTCTCGGACCCTGTACGCACCTCGTCGCGCTCCCGCAGCACGCCCAATCACGTGCAAAAGCCCCTCCTCGGCCCGGGCCACTGCCGGCCGGCGGAAGGGTTCCTTTGCTGCTGCCGGTCCACGCCACAGAGCACCGAGGGCGGGCGGAAAGCCTAGGTCCCTCAAATGGTTCTGCACTGCCTCTGAATCAAGGCGCTGCGGACGGGCCGGCTGGTCTATAATGGCGGCCTCTGGCTTGTCAAGCTGACTGACCGGAAGTGCTTCTGCCGCAAGGCCTTTATCCACAGATTCGCCCACACATTCCGTCCCCGGGGCATTCCAGAAGGGCGGTGCAGCACCCGGTATGGTTAACCCTCTTTGCAGAGGACCGGTTCCGGCCCCCGCCAGCCCAGCCTGGCCGGCGCCAGGGTAGCAGAAGCCACGCGGTTTTCCCAAGCGGAGGCCATGGAGCCAGCCGCAAGGCCCGTGCCGTTCATCCCCGGCAGTGGCGCCTAATGGGCTCTCTGGGTCGGCGTGTCGAAGACCGGGTCGAGGTCGCGGCGCCGGCTCTCGGCTTCCAGCAGCAGGTCGCGCAGGGTCTCGAAGCGGCGCAAGTTCTCCTCGGTCGGATCCTCCGCCAGCGCCTTACCCGCCTGGTCCCGATCCAGGCGGAGGTCCTGCTCATTCAGAATTCCCAGGACATGGAGCAGGCCGGCTTCGGCGGCCGCTTCCTCGGCGATCGGCAGAGTGAAGCGGAGTGCATGGGTGCGAAAGGACAGGGTCTCGAGCAGCCCCCCGAACCCCTCCTGCACCAGCTGACTCCAGAGCCCGGTGCTGGTCAGCTCCGGCACCTCGATGGCGATCCGCACCAGGCGGTTGCGCAACTTGACGAGATCCGCGTCGCCGATCTCCAGCGACTTCAAGGTCTCGATATATTTGTGCAGCAGCTCCGGGTGATGGACCACGGTGGCGAGGAAAGCCTCTACCGGCTGGCGCCGCACCGAATGCAGGCCCTGGCGCAAGGCTTCGCCGCCCCACTCCTTGTAGAACTGCGGCAGAAACCGCCAATCGAAGAACGAGTAGGTCCGGCCATCCGCCCCGGTCCGGCCCGCTTCGCTGAATCGCTGCGGCTGACCGCGCTGGCCGGGTGCGAGGCGCGCGCCGCCGACCTCGCCGCCGGAGATCTGCTGCAGCATGGACTGGAAATGCGCGCGGTATTCCTCGCGGGTCGGCTTGTCCGCGATCAGGTTGACCAGGTGGTTGATGTCGGAACGGAAGCCGGCGCGCCGCTCCGGCGTGTCGAGCAGCCGCTCCTTGCGCAGGATGGTCCAGAGAATTCCGGAGAGCGGCGTCTTCTTGGCGTCGAGATAGGCGCGGAATTCGCGCGGCGCATGCTTCTTCAGGAAACTGTCCGGGTCCTGCTTCTCGCCGCTCTCCTCGTCGACCAGGTTGATGAAGTTGAGCGAGAGACCGGGCTTCAGGATCGGCAGCACGCGCTCGGCGACCTTGGCCGCCGCCTTCTGCCCCGCCTCGTCGCCGTCGAAGCAGAGGATCGGCTCGGGGGCGAGCCGCCACAGCACCTCGATCTGCTCCTCGGTCAAGGCGGTGCCGAGCGGCGCCACCACCTGCGGGAAGCCCGCCTGCGCCAGCGCGATCACGTCCATATAGCCTTCGACCACGATCACCTCGCCGGTCTCGCGCGCGGCCTTCTGGGCGAAGTTCATGTTGTAGAGCTGCCGGCCCTTGGAGAAGAGCGGCGTCTCCGGCGAATTCAGGTATTTCGGCTTCTCGTCGCCCAGCACGCGGCCGCCGAAGGCGACGATGCGGCCCTTGGTGTCGGCGATCGGGAAGATGACGCGGTTGCGGAAACGGTCGTAGGTCGGGCCACCATCCTCCGGCTTGATCAGCATGCCGGATTCGATCGCCAGCGCTTCGGGAATGCTGAGCTTGGCGAGATGGTTCTTGAGCGCAGTGCGGCTGTCCGGCGCGAAGCCGAGGCGAAAGCGCTGCACGGTCTCGGCGGTCAGGCCGCGCCGCTGCAGATAGCCGGCGCCGGGACTCCCGGCGAGCTGCGCCTGGAAGAACGCGCAGGAGGCTTCCATGACCGTGCCGAGGCTGGCCCGGCGCTCCTCGCGCTCGCGCTCCTGGGGCGTGTCCTTGGGCACTTCGAGCCCGGCCTCGCCGGCCAGCCGCTCGACCGCGTCGCGGAAGTCGAGACCATCCGTCTGCATGACGAAGGTGATGGCATCGCCATGGGCGCCGCAGCCGAAGCAATGGTAATGCGGCTCGTCATCGTCATAGACGTGGAAGGATGGGCTCTTCTCGTTGTGGAACGGACAGAGCCCCGTCGCCTGCTTGCCCCGGCGGTTGAGGCGCACCTTGCGCCCGACCAGATCGAAGATCGGCAGGCGGCGGCGCAGCTCATCCAGAAAGGCCGGCGAAAAGGCCAATGAAGTCTCCCATGCTCACTCGGTCGGACCATACAACCGAGTCGCAGAGACGATAAGCCAAACGCCCGGCTTTCGCTCAACCTGACGGGGATAAATCGCTGGATAAGTGGACGGAAACCGAGCGGAAGTGGTGTGGATAAACCGGCTCAGCCGCCGAGCTTGGCCTTGAGCGCCGGTCCGACCTTCGAGAAATCCATGCGGCCGGCATAGCCCGCTTTGAGAGCGGCCATGACCTTGCCCATGTCCTTGATGCTGGCGGCCCCGGTCTCGGCGATCGCCTTGGCGATGGCGTCGGCCTGCTCGGCATCGCTCAGCTTCTTCGGCAGGTAGCGCTCGATCAGATCGATCTCGGCCTGCTCTTTGTCGACCAGCTCCTGGCGGCCGCCCTGCTTATAGAGCTCGATGCTCTCCTGGCGCTGGCGGACCATCTTCTGCAGCATGTCGATGATCTCGGCCTCGTCGACCTGGGTGATACCTTTGGGACGCGCGGCGATGTCGCGATCCTTCAAGGTCGAGTTGATCATGCGCAGCGTCGAGACCGCCGCCTGGTCGCGCGACTTCATCGCCGTCTTCAGATCCTCATTGAAACGCTCGCGCAGCATGGCGATCTTGGTCCTGCAATTGTGGGACGATCTGGCCGGGAAAGGATTGAACCTAAAGGATTCGCCGCCGCCTGACAATTGCGCCGGCTGCATACAAGCCATTGATTTATCGGCCGATTTATCCGGGGTGACGGCTTGACGCTGCGGACGCGAGCGCTTAGAACCCGGCAACCGCAAAAGGACGCTGCCATGGGCCTTCCGCCCAACCCCACGCCCACCCGGTCGATCGACGACACCCCGAAGCCGACCGCCGTCCTGGTGCTGGCCGATGGGACCGTCATCAAGGGCCGCGGCCTGGGCGCCGAGGGCAAGGCGGTGGGCGAGGTCTGCTTCAACACCTCGATGACCGGCTATCAGGAGATCATGACCGATCCCTCCTATGCCGGGCAGATCATCACCTTCACCTTCCCGCATATCGGCAATACCGGCGCCAATCCGGAAGACATCGAGACCGTGACGCCGGCGGCGCGCGGTGCGGTTCTGGCGACCGATATCAGCGAGCCCTCGAATTGGCGCGCGGCCCAGCACTTCGACGCCTGGCTGCGCGCGCACCGGCTGCCCGCCATCGCCGGCATCGACACCCGCGCGCTCACCCGCAGAATTCGCGATGGCGGCGCGCCGAACGGCGTCATCGCGCATTCCAAGGATGGCGTGTTCGACATTCCCGCTCTGATCGCCGAGGCCAAGGGCTGGCCCGGGCTGGACGGCATGGACCTCGCGAAGGACGTCACCTGCCGCCAGACCTATCACTGGGACGAGACGCTCTGGCAGCTCGGCAGCGGCTACGGCAAGCAGACCGATCCGAAGCTGAAAGTGGTCGCCATCGACTATGGCGCCAAGCGCAACATCCTGCGCTGCCTCGCCAGCGCCGGGTTCGACGTCACCGTGGTGCCGGCGACCGCGACGGCCGAGGATGTTCTGGTCCACAAGCCGGACGGCGTCTTTCTCTCCAACGGCCCCGGCGATCCGGCGGCGACCGGCACCTATGCCGTGCCGGTGATCCAGCAGTTGATGGCGAAGGAACTGCCGATCTTCGGCATCTGCCTCGGCCACCAGATGCTGGCGCTGGCGCTGGGCGGCAAGACCCGCAAGATGGCGCGCGGCCATCGCGGCGCCAACCACCCGGTGAAGGACCTCGCCACCGGCCGGGTCGAGATCACCAGCCAGAACCACGGCTTCGAAGTGATGGCGGAAAGCCTGCCGAAGAACGTCAGCGTCACCCACGTCTCGCTGTTCGACGGCACCAACGAAGGCATCGAGGTCACCGGCAAGCCGATCTTCTCGGTGCAGTACCACCCCGAAGCCTCCCCCGGCCCGCAGGATAGCCACTATCTGTTCCAGCGCTTCGTCGAGAAGATCGAAGCCAAGCGGAAGTAACGCAGACGGACTCACCACAGTCCCACAAGCATTGAACTAATAGAACAAAAGTGGTACAACTCTACATGATCGGAGAGACGCTCCCGCTATGGTCCCCTCCCCCTTGTAGGAGGAGGGGACTCGCATGCGTTCACGATACGCCGCCAACTTTTACCGGGCTTTTACAGAACGGAGAATCGTATGAACACGGTCGAAGGCGATACCGGCTTTAACCTCAACCACTTGATGCACCTTTAGAGCCCTAGATCCGGCGCAGGCCGTAAAAGTTCGAGCGTCACTCCGGCTCCGGCAAAGGGGCCGTGCGGTTCTTCAGCGCCGGCACGATGAGCACCAAGGCGAGCGAGGTCAGCACCAGGCCGAGCGAGAGAATTTCCGACAACCCGATCGGCTCGTCCTTGAGCAGTGCCGCGGCGATCACGCTCACCACCGGAATGGCGAGCGTCCCGATCGCGGCCACCGCCGCCGGGTAGATTGCGACGATGCGGAACCAGGCCCAGTGACAGAAGATCATCGGCACGATCGCGGAATAGGCGACGGCCATCCAGGCGACATGGCTGATCGGGCGCGGATCGAAATCGATGTCGATCAGCGCCCAGCCGATGAACACCGGAATGCCGCCGACCAGCATCTGCCAGCCGGCCAGCACCGCGGTCGGCACGGTGAAGCGATAGCGCTTCAGCGCCACCGTGCCGAACGCCCAGAAGGCGGCGGCGAGCAGCATCAGCATCGGGCCGAAGGGATGCGCAACGATCTCGTCCCGGATGGGCACCAGCAGGATCGCCAGCGCGACGAGGCCGGAAGCCAGCGCGGTCATGATCAGGCCGGTCATCTTCTGCCGGAGCCAGAGCACCGAGATCACGGCGGCGAACAGCGGCATCGTGTAGGCGAGGATGGTGCCGCGGCTGGCCGGCACGTATTGCAGGCCCCAGGCGGAGAAGATGTGCCAGCCGGTGATGTTGCCGATCGCCGCGATCACCAGCGGCCGCCATTCGGCGCGCGGCACGCGGAGGCTCAAGCCCAGCGCCTTGGCGATTCCGAGCAGGCCGAACCCGCCGGTCAGCAGGCAGATGGTGCGGAAGGTCCAGATCGGGACCTCCTCCACCGAGTATTTGATGGTGACGAAGTTCAGGCCCCAGAACAGGGTTATGCCGGCGAGCAGCCAGGGTCCGCTGCGATCTGGCGTTTCACGCACGCTTTCGAGACTCACAGGCCGGACCGTTCTTTCCGTCCGGGCAGCTGGGCGAGGATCTTGTTGCGCTCGTCCGGCGTCGAGATGATCCAGTCGCGGATCTCATCGATCGTGCGCAAACACCCGACGCAATATCCGGTCATCGGGTCCATCTGGCAGACGCTGACGCAGGGCGACGCTGGCCCGCTGGCCAGCATCATCCGGCGCTCGGCGCGGCGGCGCTGGCGTTCCGCCATGCGCTCGGCGGCGAAATCACGAAGCGGTGTTTTCGGCTGGTCTTCGGCCATTACGCCATACGGAGTGTGTGGTTTTGGTAGTGCTTCATCGTGGAGGCTCTTATCATAGCGCCGGGGACGTTGCCAAATCGGGAGCATGGTTTGCCGGGCAGACACACTCACCTGCTGGGACGCCTGAGGCTCGCGACCGGTCTCTTTCTCTTCTTCTATGTGCTGACCCACAACCTCAACCACGCGCTGGGCCTGGTCTCGCTGGCGGCGATGGATGCGGGACGGATTCCGTTTCTCGCCTTCTGGCGCTTCCCGCCGATCGAGATCCTGTTTCTCCTCTCGATCGTCACGCATTTCGCGCTCGGCATGCGCGCGCTCTACAACCGCCACAGCCTGCGGATGCCGTTCTGGGAAGGCGCCCAGCTGATCCTCGGTCTCTCGATCCCGCCGCTGCTGACGCTGCATTTCCTCGGCACAGCGGTCGCGCATTGGGTGTTCGGCCTCGACGATGCCTACGAGGAGACGGTGCTCGCCCTGGCGTCGAGCGGCATCCTGGTCGCGGTCCAGACGACGGCCGTGCTGGTCACCTGGATCCATGGCTGCATCGGCATCGGCTTCTGGC
Organism: Dongia sedimenti; assembly: GCA_030715195.1. Taxonomy (GTDB): domain Bacteria; phylum Pseudomonadota; class Alphaproteobacteria; order Dongiales; family Dongiaceae; genus Dongia; species Dongia sedimenti. The sequence continues at coordinate 61,725 of JAUYVI010000006.1, read as the reverse complement.
TGCGGCTCAAGCCCTGGTACCCGAAAGCGCGCATCGCGCTGTTCACCGCGGCGCTACTGATTCCGGTCTTGTCCCTGCTCGGCTTCGCGCAGGCGGCGCGCGAGGTGCTGACTCTCGCGAAGCAGCCGGGCTGGTTCCACGACATGGCGGTCCGGCGGCACCTGCCCGGGCGCGAGGCGGTCGAGCAGCTCTACCTCTGGCTCGATTTCGCGCTGGTCGGCTACGCGGTCATCGTGCTGGGCGTACTCGTGGGCCGGTATCTGCGCGACTGGCTGATCCGGCACCGCGCCGTCCGCGTCGCCTATCCGGATGGCAAGGTCGTCAACATCCAGCCGGGCAGCACCATTCTGGAGGCGAGCCGTATCGGCAACATTCCGCATGCCTCGGTCTGCGGCGGGCGCGGGCGCTGCTCCACCTGCCGGGTGCGGATTCTCGCCGGCGATGCCACCTTGCCCCCGCCCAGCGTCGAGGAGCTGCGCGTGCTGGCGCGGGTCGGCGCGGCCCCCGGCACGCGTCTCGCCTGCCAGGCGCGGCCGCAGGGTTACGTCAAGGTGGTGCCGCTGCTGCCGCCCGGCGCGACTTCGCGCCAGGCCCAGGCGCAAGCCGACTTCCATTCCGGCAAGGAGCGCGAGATCGCCGTGCTGTTCGCCGATATCCGCGGCTTCACGCAATTCTCCGAGCAGCGGCTGCCCTACGACGTGGTGTTCCTGCTCAATCGCTACTTCCGCGCCATGGGCGAGGCGGTGATCGCATCCGGGGGGCATCTCGACAAGTTCATCGGCGACGGCGTCATGGCCTTGTTCGGCGTCGATGGGAAACCGGGCAATCCGGCGACCCAGGCGCTCGACGCGGCGCGGCGCATGTCGCTCAATCTCGCGGAGATGAACGCGAGCTTCGGCGAGGAATTGCAGGCGCCCTTGCGGATCGGCATCGGCATTCACTACGGCCCGGCGATCGTGGGCGAGATGGGCTTCGGCACCATCCACACCCTCACGGCCGTGGGCGATACGGTCAACACCGCCAGCCGGCTGGAGACCGCGACCAAGGAGCTGAACTGCCAGCTGGTCGTCTCGGAAACCTTGGTCCAGGCGGCGGAGATCCCGAGCGAGATCGGCAAGATGCACGAGATCGAGCTCCGGGGCCGCAGCGCCACGCTTCACGTTTACGCGATCAAGAACGCCGCCACGCTGGAGCTTTGACGAGGATTGGGAACGTTCGAAGGCCGCAAGCTGTTCTGGGTCGTCACGCCATGATTGGCGGCCGGTCGCAGGTGGCCGCTTGCGTGCGTGACGGCGCGCACGATCCGGCGCCTTGTGGCTGCCGCCCCGCCGCCATAGTCTTGCCGGGATCGGTCGGCATCGTCATAACCCAGGCTCATCACGGGGAATCGGAGGCAGTATGATCCCGACATCGACTCTCGCCCGCGCGGCTTTCGTCGCGGCGGCGCTCACCACCACCCAGGCTTTCGCCGACGAGGTTTCGGTCGGCACCGACCAGCAGACCGGCATCGCCGTCACCATCTACAATTCGGACCTGGCGCTGATCCGCGACCAGCGGAAGGTCGATTTGAAAACCGGCGAGAACGAGCTCGCCTTCGTCGATGTCTCGGCGGCGATCCGGCCGGAGACCGCCTTGCTGACGACGCAAGGCGGCGGGCTGCTGGTCACCGAGCAGAATTTCGACTTCGACCTGCTGACCCCGCAGAAGCTGCTGGAGAAATCGGTCGGCAGCGCGATCCGCGTCTTCCGCACCAACCCGACCACCGGCGTGGATTCATCGGAAGAGGCCAAGGTGCTGTCGGTCGCCGACGGCATGGTGGTGCTGCAGATCGGCGACCGGATCGAGACCGCGGTTCCGGGCCGTTTGGTGTTCAGCGCCGTGCCGGCCAATCTCCGGGCCAAGCCGACCCTGGTCATCAAGACCCTCAGCGACAAGGCCGGCCCGACCCCGGTGGCGCTCTCCTATCTCTCGCGCGGCCTCTCCTGGCAGGCGGATTACGTCGCCTCGCTCTCGGCCGATGAGAAGACCATCGACCTCAACGGCCTGGTGACGCTCACCAACCAGAGCGGCGTCACCTACAAGGACGCCAAGTTGCAGCTGGTCGCCGGCCAGGTGAACCAGGTGCAGGAGTTCATGAAGCGCGACATGGTGATGGCGCAGAGTGCGGGCGCCATGGCGCCGGCGCCGAAGATGGTCGAGGAGCAGTCCTTCGAATACCACCTCTACCGCCTCGACACGCCGACCACGATCCAGCAGAACCAGACCAAGCAGGTGGCGCTGATGGCGGCGACCGGCGTGCCGGTCACCAAGCAATATCTGATCACCGACGCCGCGAATGTCTGGGGCCGCTACTCGACCAGCTTCGGCGAGGCCGAGCGCGTCAACGCGACGGTGAAGCTGAAATTCGTCAACGACGAGAAGTCGAAAGTCGGCGTGCCGCTGCCCAAGGGTATCGTCCGGGTCTACAAGGCGGATAGCCAGGGTGAGTCGGTGTTCGTCGGCGAGGATTCGATCGACCACACGCCGAAGAACGAGGACGTGAACCTGACCCTGGGCCAGGCCTTCGACATCACCGCCCGCGCCAAGCAGACCGACTTCGAGCAGATCAGCGACCGGGTCTATGAGAACGAGTACGAGGTCGAGATCAAGAACGCGAAGCCGGAGAAGATCACTGTCGATTTGCGCGAGCAGGTCCCGGGCGACTGGAAGATGATCAAGGAAAGCCAGGAGCACAAGAAGCTCGACTCCCAGACCGCCGGCTGGCAGGTCGAAGTGCCCGCCAACGGCAGCACCACGCTGACCTACCGCGTGCGGATGCAGTTCTAGGGTTTCCGTCCCCAAGTCGCGACGACCCGGTGCGGCACCTGCATCGGGTCGTCGGGAAAATCCCGCTTCAGCATGGCCGCATGCTCCGCATCGAATGCGGCCACGGCTTCGGCGCCGAGGCTGGCGCTGACGCCGGCCGAGGCACGGATCCGGCCAAGCCAGGCCTCGTGGCTGTACGGGATGTCGTAATCCACCGCGAACATCTCGCGGCTGTCGAATCCGCCATTGGCGAGATCGCGCAGGTAGCGCACGCCGCCCGCCTCGTAGTTGCCCAGCGTCCAGCTGGGATTGTGCTTCTCGATCAGCCGCTCGCTCGCGGCGACGACGCTGTTCTTCAGCGGCAGCCAGGCGAGCATCGCGATCATCAGATGCCCGCCGGGTTTCAGCACGCGCGCCGCTTCTGCTGCCGCGAGATCGCCATCGAACCAGAACCAGCAGGTCCCGGCGCTGATGAGGTCGAAGTTTCCGTCGGGCATCCCTGTCGCCTCGGCCTTCGCCTGCACGTACTCGACCGAGACACCGGCCTGCGCATCGAGCGCCTTGGCCTGCGCCATCATCTGCGGCGCGATGTCGAGCCCGGTGACGATGCCGCCGCGCTTGGCGAAGCCGCGCGCCAGCGTGCCGGTGCCGGTCGCGAGATCGAGGACGCGCATCCCCGGCCGGAACAAGCGCGCCGCTTCCATGCGATCGAAGAACCAGTCGGGAAAGCCGGCGCGATGCTTGGCATAGTCGCCGGCCGCGTGATTCCAGTCGGTCTTGAAGTCCAATCCGGTGCTCATCTTAATACGTCTCCGGAACCTTGTTGAGGATGCAGGTCTCGTCGAAGCCCTTCGGGTTGGGCTTCAGCACCGCATAGAGATGCTCCGCATCCGAGTCCATGGAGTTCAACAGGAAGTAGCTAGCGCCGCGCCAGACGAACGGTGTCTCATGGAGATAGCGGAAGCGGATCTCGATCGGGTAGTGGCGGAATCCGATCGCGCCCTCCTCCGGATCGTCGGCCGGTCCGCAGGGATGGTTGCCGCATTTGCCGAAGCTCAAGGGGAAGATATAGGCGCTGCCTGCATAGAGCATCTTCTCGGAGATTTTCGGCCAGGCCTGATCGACCGCCGCTCCCGGCGAAAGGAAATACATGTCCGCATCGTTGGCGTGGTTGCTCGGATGGAAGCCGTAGATCATCCGCGGCGTGCCGCTGTTGTCGATGTCGAAGAGATCGTGGGTGAAGCCGCCACTGTATTCGTAAAGACCGCCCTGGTAGTCGATAAAGAGCTTGCCCTTCGCGTCGTTCGGCACGTCGACCTGCCAATCCGGCTGGCCGAACTCGTTGTCCTGCCGGGTTACCACGGCGTTGCAGAGCTCCGTGTCCTCGGCGTATTCGACCTTCACGGTGCCCGGCGGGTTTTGGCCAGCAACGGCGGAGAACTCATCGTAATCAACGTCGGCCGGCAGTTCGGCGGCCTTCTTCACCGTACAGGTTTCCGGATCGTGGCTCTCAGCCGGCCAGGTGCAGGTTCGGATCTCGTCCGGCGTCACCACGATCTTGGAGAGCACCTCCTCAGCACAGCTTCCGGCGATGTGAAACGCCGACAGCCATTTGCGTTGGTCCACCCAGACGCTGAGCCAGACCGCGGGATCCGCGCCGCACATGCCGTAGGGCATCGCGTGTCCTTCGCCGACCTTGGCGCGGAGCAGAATATCCGGCGTCAGGTGGCAATCGCCCGGACCGGAGGCGCCTTGCAACTCGAAGCTCTGATCCTGGGTCGGATCGGCGTTCAGCCGCCGGTTTTCCGGCGGCTCGGGCGGCCGGGGTTCGCTCTCTGATTGGCCGAGGGTGATCGTCGCCGTGTGTTGCGCGGCGTCGCAGCTCACCGTGGCATAATAGACGACATAGTCGGCGGCGGCGGTTCGCGGACCGGCGCAAAGGGCGGCGCAACCGAGCAGCGCAAAAACGCAGAGGAATCTCATGGGTCGACTCATGCCCGAGGGATGTTCCCTGCTTGCTAGCGTGACTCTGCGGCTATTTTGCGGCTGGACAGGCGAAATGCAAGCCGGGCAAGGTGCCCGGCATGATGCGAAGCAATTCCTTGCCCCAGGTTGCCCCGGGGGTTGCCCCCGAGGTCGCCATCGTCGGCGGCGGCCTGGTCGGCATGACCCTGGCCGCGGCGACCGCCGGCGCCGGGATCCCGACCCTGCTGATCGAGGCCGAGCCGCTGCCCGCGCTGACCGAGGCGACCTTCGACGGCCGTTCCTCGGCGATCGCCTATGGCTCGCAGCAGGTGCTGGCCGGAGTCGGCGCCTGGGACTATCTCGAGGCGGACGTGTCGCCGATCCGCGAGATCCGCGCCTCCGACGGCGGCTGGCGTGCCGGCCTGGCGAAGTCCGCGCATGAGAGCCCGTTCTTCGTGCATTACAATCACCGCGACCTGCCGGAAGGCGCGATCGCAGCCGGGACGCAGCCGCCCTTCGGCTGGATCGTCGAGAACCGCGCGATCCGCCGCGGCTTGCTGAAACGCCTCGCCGAGACGCCAAACCTGACACATATCGCGCCGGCCCGCGTCGCCGAGGTGCAGTTCGAAAGCGGGAATGCCGCCTTGCGCCTGCAGGACGGGCGCGAGATTCGCGCGCGCCTGGTGATCGCCGCCGACGGCCGGCATTCCGCGGTGCGCCGTTTCGCGGGTATCGGCTTCAAGGAGTTCGGCTACAACCAGACCGCCATCGTCTGCACCGTCGCCCATGAGCGCGACCATCGCGGCGTGGCCCACGAGAACTTCCTGCCGGCCGGCCCCTTCGCCATGCTGCCGATGACCGATGCGGAGGGGATGCACCGCTCCTCGATCGTCTGGACCGAGGATCCGCGCATCGTCCCCTGGCTCTTGAGCCTCGACGATGAGAGCCTCGCCGCCGAGATCGAGCGCCGCTTCGGCACCACCCTGGGAAAGCTGATGCCGATCGGCCCGCGCTTCTCCTATCCGATGCGGCTGCTGCTGGCCGATGCCTATGCCCGGGACGGCGCCGTGCTGGTCGGCGACGCCGCCCATGCGATCCATCCAGTGGCCGGTCAGGGTTTCAATCTCGGCGTGCGCGATGTCGCGGCACTGGCGGAGGCCTTGGTCGACGGCCATCGTCTCGGCCTCGATCTCGGCAGCCTCGCGGTCCTGGAGAACTACGCGCGCTGGCGGCGGTTCGACAACCTGCTGCTGACCGGATTCACCGACGGGCTGGTGCGGCTCTTCTCCAACGACCTGCCGCCGCTACGGCTGGCGCGCGATCTCGGCTTCTTCGCCTTCAATCTCGCCAAGCCGCTGAAGCGCATGGCGATGCGCCACGCCATGGGCGTGGTCGGCGACCTGCCGCGGCTGGTGCGCGGCTTGCCGCTTTGAGTTGCTGCTTCGACCTTGTCATCTTCGACTGCGACGGCGTCCTGATCGACAGCGAGATTCTCGCGATCGAGGCGGAGGTGCGGGTCTTCACGCGCCACGGGCTCCCGGTGGATGCCGCGTTCATCTTAGATCATTGCACCGGCTTGAGCTGGAAGAGCGAACTCGCCTTCATGGAAGCCTGGTTCAAGGTGACCCTGCCGCCCGGCATCAGCGCCGAGGCGGCGCAGGAGACCGAGAGCCTGCTTGAAGCGCGGCTGGTCGCGATAGGCGGCATCGAGGCGGTGCTCGACGGCCTGACCATTCCGGCCTGCGTCGCCTCGTCGAGCACGCCGGAGCGGCTGCGCCTCAGCCTCGGCAAGGTCGGCCTCTATGCGCGCTTCGCCCCGCACATCTTCAGCTCGACGATGGTGCAGAACGGCAAGCCCGCGCCAGACCTGTTCCTCTATGCCGCTCGGGAAATGCAAGCCGCCCCCGACCGCTGCGTGGTGATCGAGGACAGCGTGCACGGCGTGCATGCTGCCAAGGCGGCGGGCATGACGGCGATCGGCTTCACCGGCGGCAGCCATTGCCGCAGCGGTCACGCACAACGCCTGCTGGAGGCCGGCGCCGACCGGGTGATCGGCGGACATGATGCCCTCGCGCCGGCACTCGCCTGCCCGGCCGTCAGGGCTCGCGGCTGAGGCCCCTCTCTTCCAGCGCCTTCACATAGGCGGCGAAGAGTTCATCGGCATGCTTGCCGAGGCCGTAGAGATAGCGCCAGGTGAAGATGCCGGTGTCGTGCAGGTCGTCGAATTTGATGCGGATGGCATAATTGCCGACCGGCTCCAGGCTCATGATGCCGACATGCCGGCGGCCGGCGACCAGGGTCTTCTGGCCGGGTCCGTGGCCCTGCACCTCGGCGGAGGGGCTTTCGACCCGCAGCAGCTCGGCCGGATAGCGGAACTTCGAGCCGTCGTCGAAGTCGATCTCCAGCGCCTTCTCCTGACTCTTCAGCCGGATCTCGACCGGCCAGACCTGGCGGACGATCGGCGTCTTGAAGCCGCCACTCATCCCCGCATCTCGTCGTCGGTCAGCGGCCGGGCTTCATCGGCCAGCATGATCGGGATGCCGTCGCGGATCGGATAGGCGAGCCCCGCCTGGCGGCTGAGCAGTTCCTGGCTCTTCGCGTTGTAGATCAGCGGCCCCTTGGTGAGGGGGCAGACCAGGATCTCGAGCAGCTTGGGATCGACGGCGACGGGGTCAGACATGGCGCATCCTCAATGCAGCGGCCGCTGGTCGTCGGTGCGACCGCGCACCGCGAGCTCGAACAGAGCCAGCAGCATCTCGCCCAGCTGCACGAGATCGCGGCATTCCAGCAAGGCCTGCTTCTCGTCCGGCGAGAACGGGCAGAGCATGGCAAGCGAGATCACCAGCTGCCGATCCGCCATGGCGTCGATCGCCTTCCAATCGACGGTCGCATTGCGGGTCTCGAAATAGCCCTTCAAGGTCGCGATGAATCGCGCCCGGCCGGTCAGCGTGTAGTCGCCCTGGGCGATGTCCTCGGCGAACGGCGCGAAATCCGGTTCGACCAGGCGAAAGCCGCCGGCACCGCGCGGCAGCTCGTTGCGGATCTTGAAGCGGATCAGCCCGGAGAGCGTGATCTGATAGCGGCCGTCATCGGTTTCCTCGAAGGCGACGAGGCGGCCGGCACAGCCGACGCTCTCGACCTCCGGCTGGAAATCCGCATCGGTCTTGCGTTCGATGCCCCGCTGCTTCGGCTGCACCATGCCGATCAGCCGGTCGGGCTGCGCCAGGGCGTGGCGCGTCATCGCGAGGTAGCGCGGCTCGAAGATGTTCAACGGCATCCGGCCCCCTGGCACCAGCAGCGCGCCGGTCAGCGGAAAGATCGCCATGCTGCGCGGCAGATCGGCGAAGCCGGGCTCGAAGCCGCGACGGGATTGCGCCTGCTCGGACGAGTCCGACCCCATGCCCGCGCCTCTCCTAAGAGAACATCAGGGAGGACAGTTTCCGTCGCCCCGCCAGGGTCAGGGGATCGGTCGGGCCCATCGCCTCGAAGAACTTCACCAGCTGCTTGCGCGCCGCGTCTTCGTTCCAGGCGCGATTGGCCTTGAAGATTTCCAGCAGCTGGTCGATCGCCGCCTCGCGCTCACCGGCCGCGAATTGCGCAATGGCGAGATCGTGGCGGGCCTCGAAATCCTTCGGATTGGCATCGATGCGGGCTTGCAGCTGCTGGGTCTGGCCGGCCGCCTTCTGCCCGGCCTCGGCCAGTTCGAGCTGGCTCACCGCGGATCCGATGGCCGGGTTCTTCAGCAGCTCCGGCGTCACGCCCTCCAGCATCTCCTTGGCCCCGGCGAGATCGCCGGTCGCGATCGAGCAGCGCACCAGGCCGGCGATCGCTTTGGCGTTGTCGCTTTCGTGGTCCAGCACCTGGCCGAAGATCGCGCTGGCCGCGCCGAAATCACCCTCGGCGAAGGCCGCCTCGGCCTGCTCCAGCGCTTCATCGACCGGCGAGGGACCGGCGCCGGCGGCGCCCATCTTGGCGAGGCGCTGGACGAACTGCTTCAGCTGGCTTTCGGGCTGCGCGCCGACGAACCCGTCGACCGGGCGGCCTTGGAAGAAGGCATAGACCGCGGGGATCGATTGGATGCGGAGCTGCGCCGCGAGCGCCTGGCTCTCATCGACGTTGATCTTCACCAGGCGCACCGCGCCCTTGGCTTCCTTGACCACCTTCTCGATCAGCGGGCCGAGCTGCTTGCAGGGCCCGCACCACGGCGCCCAGAAATCGACGATCACCGGCACCTGCATCGAGACGTCGATGACGTCCTGGGCAAAGGTCTGTTGGTTGCTGTCCTTGATGAGGTCTGCGGCATTGGCGCCGGGCGCTCCGGCCCCGGGCGCGCCGCCGATCAACTGGTCCATTGGTAAGCTCCGATTGCGCAATTGGCACTATAGATGGCGCGTCCCGCCTTTCCGATCAAGCCTCGGATTGATAAGGGAAATATGCCCGTCTTATCATTGGGATGCCCGCGCTATCCGGCATTGATCGGGATGGCGATGACCTGGGGCGGATGGTCCTCGGCCTCCAGGAAGCGCAACAGGTCCTTGGGCGAGAGCGCGGTCGCCTTGAAGTTCACGAGCGGATGGGCGTGCAGCACATCGTGCCGCAGCAGGTCCTGGTCCAGCACCATGCGCACGGCCTTGCCCTTGTCGTTGATCACGGCGAAAGGCGTCACCGCGCCCGGGATGACGCCGAGATATTGCATCAGCCGATCGGCCGAGCCGAAGGAGAGCTTCGCGGCACCGCCTGTCGCCCCGGTCAGCGCCTCGCCGAGCGCCTTCAAGTCGACCCGCTTGGATTCCTCGACCGTCACCAGCCACATCTCTTCTTTCTTGTTGCGAAGGAAGAGGTTCTTCACATGGCCGCCCGGCAACTGGCCGCGGAGCCCCTTCGATTCCTCGACGGTGAAGACCGGTGCGTGATCGACCGTGTGGTTTTCGATGCCGAGCTCGGCCAGCCGCGCCAGCAACTGCTCGGGGCTGGTGGGCAGGTTCTTCTGCAGCTCGTAGGGATCTGGGGTGACTTCGGACATGGCGCGCCTGAAAACGAAAACGGGCCGGCAAGGTATCGGCCGGCCCGTTCTGGTGCAACCGCCGTCCTGTGAGGGGAGACGGGGCTGCGCTCGTGCGATGGCGACTAGACGACGTTCAGCTTCACGGCGATGTTGTTGCGGGTCGCGTTGGAATACGGGCAGACCTGATCCGCTTCCTGGACCAGCTTCTGCGCCGCGGCCTTGTCCATGCCGGGCAGCGACACGTCCAGCTGCGCGGTGAGGCCAAAGCCGCCTTCCGAGCGCGGGCCGATGCCGATCGTCGTGGTGACGGTGGTATTGGCCGGGATCGGCTGCTTGTTCTGCGCGCCGACGAATTTCATCGCGCCGATGAAGCAGGCGGACCAGCCCGAGGCGAACAGCTGCTCCGGATTGTTGCCCGCACCGCCGGCACCGCCCAGTTCCTTGGGGGTCGAAAGCTTCACTTTGAAGCTGCCATCCTTGGTCGCGGCTTCGCCGTCACGGCCGCCGGTGGCGGTGGCGGTCGTGGAATAGAGCACGTTCACGGACATGAGGGTTCTCCTTTGCGGGGGTCGGGGTGTTTGATTTCGTCCTGACGACGATTACATAGTAGACAATTCAATTGTGTGCAATTAAAATCCTGTGACAACGATCACGCTTCCCGGAAACAAGCGCCGGCCCGGCGTTGGATCCCAGCGTTGGATCAAGGAGCGGAGAATGACCAAGGCTTCCGAGAACATTCCGGCAAACGACGCCCTCCAGCTGGACAACCAGCTCTGCTTCGCCGTCTATGCCGCTTCGCATGCCTTCAATGCGACCTACAAACCGCTGCTGGAGCCGCTCGGCCTTACCTATCCGCAATACCTGGTGATGCTGGCGCTGTGGCAGGAAGACGGGGTGACGGTCTCGGGCCTGGGCGGACGGCTCGGCCTGGATTCCGGAACCTTGACCCCGCTGCTGAAGCGGCTGGAAGCAGCCGCCTTGGTCAGCCGCCTGCGCGACGCCGCCGACGAGCGCCAAGTGCGGATTACCCTGACCGCCGCCGGGCGGGCGCTGAAGCAGAGGGCCAAAGGCATCCCGCGGCAACTGCTCTGCGCCTCGGGCCTCAGCCTGAAGGACCTGGGGGCGCTCCGCGGCCGGCTCGAATCGCTGACCGCCAATCTCCGGGCGTTCGAGGCCAAGTCTGCTTAAATCTTTGATGCAAAAGGCCCATTGGCCACTTGCAAATGGAAATCCGCTCGCTATGATGCGCGCCGCTGCCCGGCCGGGATACCCTTCCCGGCCCTCTCTATTATAGGCAGCCGGAGCGCGGGCGTAGCTCAGGGGTAGAGCACAACCTTGCCAAGGTTGGGGTCGAGGGTTCGAATCCCTTCGCCCGCTCCAGTTTTTTCGCAAAGACCTGGTTGGTTCCGCACTGCTTGGTCGCAAGCCTGGTGCGTTGCAGGCTTGCGCGAAACAGCAGTTCGGTGTGAGCAGTTTCGGCTCTGTGCTGAAGAAGATGGCGCGACATGCGCCTGGGCTCAACGGCCCTTATGTACGCTCACGCGCACCGCAAATGTGAACAGTTGATGAGAGGGTTTGAGCGGCAGTCTGGTCCGGCAGTCAGTAGTAATTTATGCCAAAGCTGTACTTCGGATCAGAATGCGCATCCCAGTAGCCCTTCCAGATCGTCTTGGTGATCGGGCCGACCTTACCGGCACCGACCGGCTTCGCGTCGAGCTCGGTGATCGGCATGATGCCGCCGGCCGTGGTTGCAAAGAACAGCTCGTCGCAGCGATAGGCCAAATCGACGGGAACATCATCCAGGTGAATTTCAAGCCCAAGCGTCGCGGCGATCTCGAATACGGTTTTCCGTGTAACGCCCTCTAGAACGCCTTTCCGCGCCGTGAACAGCTTGCGGTCCTTCACCAACACGACATTGAAGCCCGAGCCTTCGGTGATGTTTCCATCGCCGTCGGTCAGGATCGGATACATTGCGCCGCGGTCCCGCGCCTCCAGAATGCCCCGGGTAAAATCTCCCCACTGCAGGTTCTTGACGGTCGGGTCGATGGCGCCCGGTGGAATCCGCCTGACGCTGCGTGCGATGATCGCACTGCCGCCCTGCTTCTGGGTCGCTTCGTCCATGACCCACAGAAACGGCGTCACCATGAGGTAACAGAAGTTTTCGCACTCATCCGGCGCATACTGGCGGATGTAGCGCAGCCCGCGCGTCACGATCATCATGACATAGGCATCCCGGATCCCGCTCATCGCGGTCATCTCGATCAGCCGGCTCCGCATCTCCGCGCGATCGATCGGGCTTTTCAGTCGCAGTCGGGCGCAGCTTGCTTCGAACCGATCCAGATGATCGTCCAGCCTGAAGAAGCGCCCGTCCCAAACGGCCGGGACGTCGTAGGTCAGGTCGGAATGCAGGAATCCCTGGTCGAGGATCGGGATCCTCGCCTCATGCACCGGCAGGTAGTTGCCCTCCACGAAGGCGACGCCGCGCGCCAGCGGATTGGAGCTGGACTGCAGCTCCGCCAGGCGGCGGCGATATTCGACGAAGATATGATCCGTGTAGCTCATCGGCCGGTACCCCAATCTGCGCAGCAACTGCGGTATGAGTGCTCAGTGCGGATGAAACCCCGCGGCGGCAATGTCCGAGAAAGCGCGATCGACGGCTTCCAAGGCGCGATCGATATCCGCCGCCTCATGCGCGGCACAGAGGAACATGCTGTGGCGCGGGTGCATATAGATCCCATGCCGGAGTCCAGCCGCGCAGAACGCGTTCCCGATGGCGAGATCCTGGTCTCCCTCGAACAACACCATGGGCATCTGGACCGGGCCGGTTTGCCGCAAACGGTAGCCATGGCGCGCCGCGGCCTGCGCCAAGCCCTCGCGGAACCGCTCGCCCATGGCCGCGGTCTTCTTCAGGGCGTCGGTCTCTCGCAGAATTTTGATCGTGGCGACCGCCGCCGCCATCGCGGCGGCTCCGTACCAGAAGGAACCCGTCGTAAAGATCTTGCCGGCGGCTTCCCGCAGGGACTCGACACCCGCGACGCAGGCGAGCGGCCAGCCGTTCGCGATCGCCTTCGAATAGGCCGCAAGGTCGGGCTTGACGCCATATCGAGCCCAGCTTCCGCGCACATCCAGCCGGAATCCGGCGCGGACATCATCGAGGATGAGGGCTGCACCCGTACGGTCGCATGCCTGCCGCGCCGCCATGAGGAATGCCGCGTCCGGCAAGGCCTGATCGCGCTGCACATCGTGCTTGAACGCGGTGAGGATGATGGCCGCCAGGTCGGAACCGGCTTCGGCGACGGCTGCCACGAGGCTCGCAGTGTCGTTGTAATCGAACTGGATGAGATTCGCGCGATCCTCGGCGGTCACTCCGACCAGCGACGGCGAACACCAGGGAACGGCACCATGGTAAGAGCCGCGCGCCGCCAGGATCTTGCGCCGGCCGGTCGCTGCCCGCGCGACGGTCACGCAGGTGGTGGTGGCATCGGTGCCATTCTTCTGGAAGAGCGCCCAATCAGCATGGTCGACGGTATCGACCAGCAGCTCGGCGAGTTCGACCATCACTTCGGTCGGGCCGTTGCCGATGTCGGCACTTTTCATCTGCGCCAGGGCCGCGTTGTCCACCGCAGCATTTCGATAGCCGAGGACGTTCGGACCCCAGGCACACATGAAGTCGATGTACTCGTTGCCGTCAGCATCCCAGACTCTGCAGCCGTCCGATCGGGAGAAGAACTGCGGAAATCCTGGGCCGATCGCCCGCGTCGCCATGTGACCCCAGACGCCGTTCGGGACCACGCGGCGGGCTCGGTTCAGCAGTTCGGTATCCTTGCTGTTTGGAAGGTCGCGGGGCATGCCAGTATCCCATTGATGGAGATGGGGCGGGAATGACCCGCCCCATCTCGCTTCACCAGTTGATCGTCAGTAGCTGATCTCGGACAGCGGAAGGTTGCAGCAGGCGCTGTACCGCACGCCCTTTACCGAGGAACCATAGGCCAGAATCAGGTCCGGGCTGACCATCGGCAGGATGATCCGGTCCTTCGCCATCATCTGACCGGCCTCAAACCATTTCTTGGTCGCTTCTTCGGGTGTCGGCGCCGCGAGCGCCGCCTTGCGGACGTCGTCGATCTTGGCGTTCCTGATCGATGGGTCGTTATCCGCACCGGCACGCTTGGCCCAGACCGAGGTCTCTCCGAGCCCGAAATAGTCCACGTATTGCGACGTGCCGAAGAAGTCCGGCGCGAAGAACACCGCGGTCAGCCCCGTATGATCGCCGTTGACCTTCTCGCGCCAGTTCGCGAACGGAACCGGCGAGAGCTCCACCTTGATGCCGACTTTGGATAGATCCTGCTGGACCTTCTGCATCATGAGGTTCAAGTCGACTCCGTAGACGTTCATTGCGGGATAGGTCGAGTCCAGCGTGAAGCCGTCCGCGAGACCGGCTTTAGCGAGCAGTTCTTTCGCCTTGGCCGGATCGTAGGCCGGGATCTCCTGACCTTCCCCTCCAGGAAATCCCAGGGGGATGGGTGCGCCGAGTTCCCGACCGGCGCCACCGAGCGTGACGTCGATCAGGCCCTTCCGGTCGATCGCCAGTGAAATCGCCTCCCGCACTTCGGGGGAGAGCTTCACCTTGTTCGCCTTGGCACCCGGCGCGATGGCGACATAGACGAAATTGAAGGAAGCCACGCGCTCGACCTTCACATCCGTGCCCTCGAGCGTCTTGGCGGTGTCGGGGTCGATCTGCATCGCAACATCGACCGTCCCGGATTGCAGCATCTGCGCCTGTGCAACGGCATCCTTAACCTGCCGGAAGACGACTTCAGGAGCCGGCGCCTTCGTGCCCCAGTAGTTGTCGTTGCGCTTCAGGCGCAGCTCGGCGTTCGGCTCATATTTTTCCAGGATGAACGGGCCGCTGCCGGCGGAATTGGTCATCAGCCATTGCTCGGCGCCGTCCTTGTCCGCCGCCGTGGCGTCGGCGAGGCCACCGTGCTCCGCCACCAGATCGCTGTTGAGAATCGCCATGGTGGGCGCCGCGACGATCTGCGGGAACTCCGAGTTCGGGATATTCAGCTTGATCACGACGGTCCGCGCGTCCGGTGTATCGATCTGCTCGATCGTATCGGTGAGGTAGGAGGAACTCTGCTTCAGGTTCTTCAGCCGCTCGAAGCTCCACTTCACATCCTTGGCCTCGACCGCGGATCCATCGGAGAACTTCGCGGCCGGATCGAGCTTGAACGTGAACTCCGTCTGATCCTTGTTCGAGATCCAGCTGGCCGCCAGCAGCGGAACGAGCTTGTTGTCCTTGTCGAGCGTCGTCAGATGTTCATAGACCGACGTGTCGAAGATCTGGCACGTATCGCACCAACTGCGGTGCGGATCCAATGAATTGATATCCATGTCGCGCGCGATCACCAGCGGACGATCCGCAGCACGCACCCCGATGGTCGAGGTGCAGAGCACGGCAGCCGACACCGCGAGTGAAACAAGCGCCGCACGGCCGATGCCGCGAGGCGAAGTGAGCATCAGTCCCTTACGCATATGTCTCTCCTGTTGTTTTCGTGCGGTCGGCCATTGTTCAGCCTGCTCCCGCGAGGGTTATCAACGCCCTGTGCACATCGTCGACTTGGGCGAGAGCCGCCTTGTTGAGGACGGCTGACACCGTCGGCGCCGACAAGCTTCCCGTGACGCGCAGTATCTCGTAGTCCAGATAGTCGAAATAGCGACTCTGGATCTCATCGACCCAGCGCCCGCCGAGCGAAAGTCCGCGTCCGGTCTGCTCGGCGATCAGGACCCGACCGGTCTTTTCGATGGAAGCTCCGATCAGCCCCCAATCGATACCAAAATGATCCAAGTTGCGGACGTCGATGACTTCGGCATCGATACCGGTCGCTTCCGCCGCCTCCACCGCCCGATGGACCATGACCGACGTCGCGAGGATCGTGCACGCACCGCCCGCTCGTACGATGCTGGCGGATCCGAACGGGATGCAGTACTCGCGATCGCCTTTGGGCACTTCGAACTCGCGCTGGTAGAGCTCGACATGCTCGAAAATCACCACCGGATCGTTGCAGAGGATCGCGCTGTTGAGCATGCCGATGTAGTCGAAGGCCGTCGTCGGCGAGAAGATCCGCCAGCCCGGAAACATCGCGAACAGCCCGGCGGGATCCGACGAATGCTGCGAACCGTAGCCGGTATGCGGCGAGACCCGAACCCGGAGGGTTAGCGGAACGGGAAAGCCGTCCCCGAACATATGCCGCACCTTGCCGGCGCCATTGGCGATCTGGTCGGCCGCGCAGAGGCAGAAATCCCCGAACATGATCTCCACGATCGGCCGCAGCCCGTTGAGTGCCGCACCCAGGGCCACACCGGTGAAGCCGTTTTCCGAGATCGGCATGGCCAGAACCCGATCGGGCCAGCGTTCGAGCGCGCCCTTGGTGAAACCGCTCACGCCGCCGCGCATCTGATGCACGTCTTCTCCCATGACGACGATCGTCGGATCGCGGGCCATGGCTGAGGCAATCGTTTCCGATCCGGCGGTCACAAACTTGATCTTTTCAACCGGGCCTGACTGAAGCGCCGAAGCCGACAGCAGGCGAGCGCCCGCCAATTCCGACAGATCGCCAAGAATGCCGCGATCGACTTCCGCGGGTTTCGGCCAGAGATCCGGTGGAATGCGCAGTGCGTTTCCGCTCGGCACCGGTTCCGTGAGCTTCGCGGCAGCCGCGGCGACGCGCTCCGTAACCTGGCTGTCGATCCGGGCAAGCTGGTTGTGATCGGCGATGCCGAGGCTCGTCAGGTGCAGCTGTGCCTGAGCAATGGGATCACGGGCACGCCATTCCGCCTCTTCCTCCGTACTGCGGTAGCCAAAGTCGCTGCCAGTGCGGCTGCCGCTTTGATGCAAAAAGCGATAGCACATGGCTTCCACGACGACCGGCCCGCCATCCTCGCGGATGATCCGGCGTGCCTCGTCCATGGCGCTGTGGACGGCAACAACGTCCATGCCATCGCACTCGATCGCAGGAACGCCGAGCATCGCGCCACGCGACGTCTGGCGCACTTCGCGGGTCACGTCGTTGATTCGTGTCGCGACGGCATAGAGATTGTTCTCGATGAAGAAGACGACGGGCAGCCTCTGGCTCCCCGCAATGTTGATCGCCTCGTAGCTTGCGCCTGCCTGAGCGGCACCATCCCCGAAGAAGGCGACGGAGATCTGGTCGCGTCCCAGAACTTTGTCTGCCAGTGCATAACCCACGGCATGCGGTGGGTTCCCGCCCACGATCGCAGATGTTCCGACGATCCCGGCATCTGCATAGCGCATATGCATGGAGCCGCCGCGCCCGCCGCAGTAGCCGGGCTTGAGGCCCATGATCTCCGCCATCAAACGATAGACCGCTTCGTCCATTTCGACGGTGAACGGGTCGCTGCGGATGTCGAAGTCCGCCGGGAGGACGGCGCCGAGCAGCTTGGTCAGGACCTGGTGGTGCGCTCTATGGGTTCCGTTGATCTTGTCGTGCGGGCTCAGCACGGACATGGCACCGACCGCCGCCGCTTCCTGGCCGATGCTTGCATGCGCTGGTCCATGGATCAGCCCCGCCTTCTCCAGCTCCAGCAGCTTTTCCTCGAAGCGGCGGATGAGGAGCATTTGTCCATACCACTGGACCAGATTTCGAGGCTCTTCGGCATTCCAGTCCGAAGGCTCGACCTCCAAGCGAAACCATGGGGCGGACGGTGAGAGTGGCATCTGTCGCGCCATCCGGATGTTGCCTCCACGACCTTTTGCGCGGCCCACGTCTTTGCGTGTTTGGTTTCTTCGGTATCTGCTATTTATGGAATTTAATTCCGTTTTCACACCATAAGCCCGGCCCGCGGAACGTCGCAACCGGAATTTTTGACAACGACAAGACCGACCGGCCTGGCACCGTTACGTCGTCGGGCGGCGGTCGGCCCAGTCCGCCGGCGTGACGGCGAAGAAGGCGGTGGCCGTGCCCTTCGAACGGTAGATGAGCGATGTTCCGGCCGGCAGCCAGATCATGTCTCCCGGAGTCAGCGCATGCGCCTGGCCGTCAACCACGATGGCGAAGCTCTCCTCGATCGAGAAGCAGATCATGAGTTCGTCGTACCAGAGCGTGAAGGGGATCTCCGCATCCTTGAAGAACACGACGCCGCCGGCGATCGACGCGCCATTGCGGGAGTGGACCTGCTCGTGGGTCGACGAACCGCGCGGCGTGTAGTTCGGCTTGATGTCGGAGAACTTGAACACGTGGTACTTCGCGTCGGCCGGCTCTTTCATGGATGCACCTTCCGCTCAATCATCCTGTCTCATTTCTCCGCGAGCACGCGGTTGGCGGCGGCTTCGCCCGCGGCGAGGGCGCCCTCCATATAGCCTCTGAACTCGGAGGACATATGTGTCCCGGCCCAGTGAATCGGGCCGCAGGCGGAACGCAGGTCTGCCCCGATGGTCGTCATGGCGCCCGGGAGCAGGAACGGGCTCGATGCACCACCCGACCATTCTTCGTTGGCCCAGACCTGATCCATGTATTCGAGCGGCTGCGTCGCTTCAGGCCCCAGTGCCTGGGCGAGCAAGCCGAGCACCTTTGTGCGGCGCATCTCGGGTGTCAGCGCATCGATCTGGTAGGCCGGACGGCCGGTGAAGAGAGCGATCAGGATGCCGTAACGCGGCGCCTCGCCGCCGAGGTCATAGGTCGCCGTGAGCGATCCGTCGGTGGCGATGATATTCCCGTTAAGGCCCCGATCGCGCCAGAACGGCCGCTCGTAGATGATCGCCGCCTTGGTGTTGCGGCCGTTGGCGAACCGCTGATGGAGCAAACGGCGCGGCGCCGGCAAGGGAGGATCGAACGCGACCTGCGAGATCATCGCCGGCGATGTTGCGCAGATCACCCGCTTGCAGCGGACCGCAATCGAATCACTCCGGACCGTCGCGGAATCGGCAGACCACGAGATCGCTCGCACCGGCGAAGACGTATGCACGGCATCCCCGAGCTCCGCGGCGATTCCTTCGGAAACCAGCTGCGAGCCCATCATGTGCCTGGACTGGCCGCCTTCGTTCGCATCGGACATCCAGAGCGGCCCGCCGCAGCTCCTCAGCTTGTGGAGGAGCTCAAGGGCGGAGATCTCCTCCGCCAGTGCGCCATAGTATGCCCCCGGCATCCGAAAGAACGAAGCCCGAGGACGCTCCGACATCGCGACCTGATCGATCCACGACGCGAAGGTCATGGAATCCAGGCGCGCCGCATCCTGGCTCTCCCACGGGTTTTCGGCGAGCCCATCCATCGCGTCGTAGAGCCGCTTGATGCCGCTCCCATACTCCTCGGTCTCCTTGGCCGACAAGCCGGGCACCGTGCCCATCGGTCCGAAGTATGTGTCCTTGTCTTGAAGGCAGGCACGCTGCCCGTCGATGAATTGCTTGACCAGCGGGACTCGATATCGCGCGATCAAGCGCGACATCCGCTGATGGCGGGGAGCCGCCCACTGGCCCCCGAGATCTACCCGCGATCCCAGCACCTTGCTCAAGGGCGAGTAAGTCAGGCCGCCGACCCGCTCGCGCGCCTCCAGAACGATCACGCTGCGGCCGGCGTCGCGCAGGGTCAGTGCCGCGTAAAGGCCCGACAACCCTCCGCCGACGACAACGATGTCTGCTTCCTGCAAGATCACTCCTCCCAGTCGCGCTGCCCTTGTTTTGCTCACCAGTGTGGCCACCGGCGCCGGGCTCGTCGTCCTGTTTCCCGCAATAAAACTGGCAAAAGGCGAAGATATGGTGCCTGGGCGATAAAAATGGAATTTAATTCCGGTTATAGTTGCCGCCGTGCAAACCCTGTGTCAGCCTGAACATCAAAGACCTGAGTTCAAGGCAAAGCGCACAACGAGGCCGGCGTGATTCGAGATCAGGATGTCCTGAAGCGATTGCAGGAAACTGTGCGTCGCTTCGTCCGTGAACGACTGTTACCTGCAGAATCCAGGGTCGAGAACGACGACAGCATCCCAGCCGAACTGGTCCAGGAAATGCGCGAACTCGGCCTCTTTGGCATGTCGATACCCGAGGAGTATGGCGGCCTCGGGCTTACGATGGAGGAAGAGGTCACCATCGCACTGGAGCTCGGCTATACCTCCCCGGCTTTCCGCTCCGTGATCGGGACCAATAACGGCATCGGCTCACAGGGCATTATCGTGGACGGCACGCCCGAGCAACGGGCCCATTGGCTGCCGAGAATGGCAAGGGGTGAGGTCATCGGCTCCTTCGCCCTGACCGAGCCGGATGTCGGATCCGATGCCGCGTCGATCAAGACGCGGGCCAAGCGGGAGGACGATCATTATCTGATCACCGGCACGAAGCGTTACATCACCAATGCGCCATCTGCCGACGTCTTTACGCTGATGGCTCGGACCGGCGGAGCGGGAGCGGATGGAATCACCGCTTTTCTGGTCCCCAGCGACAGCCCCGGCCTGACCCTTGGCCCGATCGACAAGAAGATGGGACAGCGCGGCACGCGCACCTGTGACGTCATCCTGGAGAACTGCCGGGTATCCAAGGATTCGGTGATTGGCGGGGTCGAAGGCCGCGGCTTCAAGACCGCCATGAAAGTCCTGAACCGGGGGCGCCTTCACATCGCCGCCGTCTGCGTCGGTGCGGCCCATCGCCTATGCGATGAGTCCGTGGCGTTTGCCCGCAACCGCGTCCAGTTCGGCAAGCCGATCGCGGAGCATCAGCTGGTGCAAGCCATGCTGGCCGACATGGGGACCGAGACATTCGCTGGGCACTGCATAGTGATTGAATCGGCGCGCCGGTTCGATGCCGGCCAGCGAATCATCCAGGAAGCGGCCAGCGCGAAGCTGTTCTGCTCGGAGATGGTGGGGCGGGCCGCAGACCGGGCGGTGCAGATTCACGGAGGTGCGGGTTACATGCAGGATTCGCCGGTCGAGCACTTCTATCGCGATGTTCGCCTGTTCCGCATCTACGAGGGAACATCGCAGATCCAACAGATCATCATCGCCCGCGAAATGATCGCGGACTAGGAACCGGAGGCACCGTGTCAGTCGCTCTCGGCATCATCGCAGACGACTTTACCGGCGCTCTTCTCGTCGCCGGTGAACTGGAAGCGGCGGGCGTCGAATGCCCGGTGCTGTTTTCACCGGACGCGCTGAAGCACCCCGAAGCCGCCTCGGTCGCCATGCTGGCGACCCGCGCGAGGATCGTGGAGCCGACGCAGGCGGTGGCAATACTCCGTGCGGGAGCCGACATGTTCGCGAAGGCGGGCTGCCGGCGGCTCGCCTACAAAGCCTGTGCCACATTTGATTCGACGGAGGCGGGCAACATCGGTCCCGCGGCCGACTTCCTTTCCGAACAAACCGGCGGCCGGCCGGCCTTCATGAGTGCCGGAGCGCCGGTATTCAACGTCACGGTCTTTCAGGGCCACCTTTTCTACCGCGGAACGTTGGTTTCGGAATCGGTCAAGCGCTTCGACCCGTTGACTCCGATGACCGATCCGAACCTCGTTCGCTTCCTGTCAAAGCAGACTGAACGCGGTGTCGCCCTGCTCCCGCACGCCAAGCTCGCCCAAGGCATTGCGGTAGCTCGCTTGGCACTGGCCGATGTCAGCGCGGCGGGCAATCACATCCTGGTAGACACGGCCGACGACATGGACGTCGAGATCTCGGCGCAGCTGGCGATGGAGACCGGTGCACCGGTCGTCGCCAGCGATGCCCTGATCATTGCGTATGCACGGATGGTCGCGGCGACCGCCGCTGCGCGCCGGAGTACCGCGCCCAGTCATCTCACCGGGCCCGCCGCGGTCCTGGTCGGAAGTGTGGGCCCGATCGCGCTCGGTCACTTAGCCCGCTTCGAAGCGCGGTATCCGGTCCTGCGGCTTCGTCTCGACGACACGCGGTCGGAGGCCGAAATCGTCGGTGCCGCAATAGCCTGGGCTGGGCCGCATTTCGGGAATGTACCTTTCGCCGTCACGACGGCGGAGGATCAAGCCGGGGTGGCGCGCAATCAGCAGGCCTTTGGCGCCATCGGTGCGGCGCGCAAGGCTGAGGTGCTTCTCGCGGCAATCGCGAAAGCACTGCGTGCGAAGGGCGTCCGCCGGCTCGTCGTGGCCGGCGGCGAGACGTCCGGTGCTGTTGTCGGGGCGCTGCAGCTTACCAGGGCACGCGCGCTCCCGGCCGGCCCTCTCGGCGGCGGCTTCTGCCTAGCCGAGGGACCGGACGGCGTAATATCGCTGTTTTTGAAATCCGGAAAGCTCGGCGCGGAGGACATCTTGGCCAGCGCCATCGATGCGATGCGCCCCTGAGGGGCGCGCCGCGTGCCTCACGTTCTAGAGGCTGCGCACCAGCTCCGCCAAGACCCGGAAGCAGAGCTGCGGGTGTTCAAGGTGCGGCATGTGCCCACAATTGTCGATGGCGTGAAGACCGACATTGCCGGGCAGGTTGCGCGTCGCCGCGAAGGGCAGGATCCGGTCGGCTCGTCCGAAGACGACGCGCGTCGGGATCGTCAGCTGCGCAAGGTCGGCGGTGATCGAGAAGGACGGCGTGCCGTCGGGCAGAAACCGAGCGGCAAAGTCGCGCATGGCCTCGATCAAGCTGGGATCCCTGCGGCTCTCGAGAGTTGCCTGCAACAGCGGCTCAGAGATGACTGCGGGATTCGCGGCCAGCTCCAGCAGCCAAGGCTTCAGGCTCGCGGCTTCCCGCGCCCTCAGGATGCCGTCAACGAACCGCGCGTTCATCTCCGGACTTAGGCCCGCCGGAGCGAACAGCGTCAAAGCCCGGATATCCGCGAACCCTCGCGCAGCCACGCGGACCGCAACGGCAGCACCGAGGGAATGTCCCACCAGAACAGCCGGCCCTTCGACCTCGCGCGCCAGGGTCGCCTCGACGATTGCCGCCAAAGCCTCGAAATCGCGGGGAATGTTGCGCGTCGAGCCGCCATGTCCGGGAAGATCGAGCCCTAGCACGGGCCAGTCAGATCGGACGCCGGCGAAAAGTCCGCGCCAATTGTTGAGATCGCCGGAGAAGCCATGCAGCAGAACCAGAGGAATGCCGCGGCCCTGCCGCAACCAGACGGCGTTGAGAACGTCGGAGGGCCTAGCCTCTGGAGGTAGTGGCCCCGCGAGCCCTGGCCTTGACGCTATATCGCCCGCCGGCCGCTGCAATTGGGCGACGATATCGGACTTCTGGATTCGACCTCTCGGTCCGGTGCCGACGATGGCCGTGAGATCGAGCGAATGCTCGGCCGCCAATCGGCGCGCCAGCGGCGTCGGATTGGGTCCCCTGGCACGCCGACCCGAGGGCGGCGCACTGCGCGGAACCGGATCGAGCTCGCGGCGCTCACCATGGTTTGGATGAGTGCCGTGCGGCCCATGCGACGGCGGATTCTCCCCGGGGCCGAGGATCAAGGCAACAGCTTCACCAACTTCCACCTCCGCATCGGCCGCAGTCATTTGACGAATGACGCCGTCTGCCGGCGCCTCCACCTCTACGGCCGCCTTGTCGTCCTCGATCTCAAAAAGGATCTGGCCCTGTCGGACGCTGTCTCCCTCGGCGACCATCCAGCGGGCGATCCGCCCGGTTGGCCGCTCAAGGCTCACTTTCGGATAGAGGACATTCGTCGGCATGAGGCTTTCCCACCTGTCTGTCGGCAGCTCAATCCGCCTGGTAACCCGCAGCGATTTCGTCGGGCTGTCCAAGGAGCCGCGCATGCAATCTTTTCAACAGCGCGACCAGATCCGGCCCGACTTCCTTCAGGCACTTGTTGCGTGGTACGATATCGACGATGCCGCCGCAGGTCAGGGCGACCAAAGGAGAACCGTCGGTCGGCCGGAAAGCCACGCCCACGGCATTGATGTAGCTGTACCATTCGCCAAAGCTGACGGCGAAGCCGCGCCTTTCGTATTGAGCCACGGCGTCTCCGACATGCGCGGTAATCAGCTTGGCACTCGCGGGATCATTGCGCCGCAGCTGCTCCACAAGCGCCTCTCGCTTCTCAGGAGCCATCGCAGCCAGGTAGGCAAGGCCCATCGCGGTCTTCCAGATGGGCAGGCGAGAGCCCACGTTCAGGCGCAACGAGGCCGGGCTCATCGATCGGCAGTTTGCAAGATAAACCATTTCGAGCCCGTCTCTGGTTCCCAGCGCCACCGCCGCACCGGTCGCATCAGCCAGCTCCTGCATCAGAGGGCGGGCGATATGCACGACGGGGCTTGAGCTCAAGGCGGTGTAGCCCAAGGACACGGTCGCCGGTCCGATGCTGTAGCGGCCAAGCGACTCGTGGTAGTTCAGGTAGCCAAGGCCCACGAGCGCTAAGGTGAGCCGGGAAACCGTTGCCTTTGGCAGCCCGGTGCGTTCCAGAAGGTCCTGATTGCCAAGCGTCGCGTCCTCGGCGGTAAATGCGCGCAACAGCGCGAGGCCGCGCGTCAAGGAGGCCGCAGAATTACCGGCATCCTCCTTTTCAGGCTTGCCCGCGGGCTTTGCTCGCTTTCTCAAGAGCTCCCCTCTCCCCCGGCGATTGCCCCAGGCTGGGCAATAACTGGAATTAAATTCCAAATACGTTGACGTTCGAGGATACCGTTGTCAATATCCGGTTGCTGCCGCGAATGGCCAGAAGAAGCCACACGGCAGCACAGGAAGGACAACCGTGACACGCTACATTCTACGTCGCCTGTTTGCGATGCCGTTCCTCGTGCTCGGGATCGTTACGCTCGCATTCCTGCTGACGACGCTGACGAAGGGCGACCCCCTGACGGCGATCGTCTCCGAACGTCAGATGAATGATCCGACGGTCATCGCTGCGGCCAAGGCCCGATGGGGTCTCGACCGGAGTCTGCCGGAACGATACGTCATCTATGTCGGGAACCTGGTAACGGGCGACATGGGCACATCGTTCATTACCCGGCGCGCGGTCGCGCAGGACATCCTCTTCCGGCTCCCCGCAACGATGGAGCTGGTGATCGCGGCAATGATCATCGGTTCGACGATCGGTATCGCGCTCGGCGTACTCGCCGCGTACTTCCGAAATACGGCGACCGATCACTTTGCAAGGCTGTTTGCTCTGTTCGGATCGTCCGTTCCGGTGTTCTGGCTGGGGCTGGCGCTGCTCTTCGTCTTCTCCGTAAAGTTCGGCATCCTCCCCGGCCCCGGGCGCATGGATGCGCGCCTGCCGCTGCCCGACGAGATAACCGGCTTCCTGACGATCGACGCGCTGCTGGCTGGCGACCTCCGGGTGTTCATTGATGCGCTTTGGCATCTCATTCTTCCGGCCTTCGTCCTGGGCTGGTCCGTCGCCGGAACGATCTCGCGGCTGGTCCGCGCCAACATGCTCGAAGTTCTCGGCCGGGAGTTCATACTGACGGCGCGCGCCAAGGGCGCCGGAGAAATGCGCGTGGTCTTGCGGCACGCGCTGCGTAACACCCTTGTGCCGACCTTGACGGTGATCGGCTACTCATTCGCATACCTTCTCACCGGGGCGATCCTCACCGAGACCATCTTTTCCTGGCCCGGTATGGGCTCATATGCCGTCTCGGCGGCCCGCGGCCTGGACTTCCCGGCGATCATCGGCGTGACGATCGTCGGCGGCGTTGTCTTTCTGATCACCAACCTGATCACGGACATTGCCTATGTGATCGCCAACCCGCGCGTAAAGCTGGGTTAGCAGCATGGCTCTCCTGCCTCGCCCCAAAGGACCACGTTGGCTTTCGCTGCCGCTGGGCATCGGCTTGATGGTGGTCGTCTTCTGGCTGCTCGCCACCTTGCTTGCGCCGCAGATGACGTCGTACGACCCGATGGACATGGTCGCGCGGCGCCTGCAACCTCCGAGTTGGCAGCACTTTCTGGGCACCGACGCGCTCGGCCGGGATGTGTTTACCAGAACGCTCTACGGTGCTCGACATTCGCTGCCGATCGCGGTCATCGTGGTCTGCCTGTCATTGACCGTCGGCGCCTTCCTTGGGGCAATTTCCGGGTTTCTCGGTGGCGTTGCCGACAACGCGATCATGCGCCTGGTGGACATCACCCTATCCTTTCCGCCAATGCTGTTGGCTATGGCGGTTGCCGCCGGGCTTGGCCCAGGGCTCGGGAATGCCGCGATCGCGATGGTGATCGTATGGTGGCCTGTTTACGCGCGCCTGATGCGCGCCCAAGTGCTGGAGGTCCGCGAGCGCGAGCATGTCGAGGCAGCCGTGGCGGCTGGTGCCAGCCGGCCGCGCATTCTGCTCAAGCACATTCTTCCGCTTTGTTGGACGCCAGTGCTGATCAGCGCAACCATGGATCTCGGGCAGGTCATCCTGCTTGCGGCTTCATTGAGTTTCATCGGCCTGGGCGCGACACCGCCGACGCCGGAATGGGGCTCGATGATCTCCGAGGGTGCCGCTCAATTCTATTCATGGTGGGTCGCATTCGGACCCGGTGCCGCCATCCTGACCATCGTGCTCGGCTTCAACTTCATCGGCGACGCCCTGCACGACCATTTCGATCCGAGGTCGAAATGAATCATACGGAAACCGGCGTCCCGCTCTTCGAGGTCAAGGATCTCCGGGTCTCCTTCGGACGATCGGAAACCCAGCTCGAGGCGGTTCGCGGCATCAGCCTGACCGTCAATAACGGCGAGGTCCTCGGCATCGTCGGAGAGTCCGGCTCCGGCAAATCGATTGGCATGCTCGCGGCGCTGGGGCTGCAGCCGGAAACCGCCACGGTCAGCGGCTCGGTCCGTTTCAAGGGGAAGGAGCTCGTCGGCCTGTCACGGCGAGAACTGCGCAAGCTCCGCGGCTCTCGGGTGGCGATGATCTTCCAGGATCCGCTCTCTTCGCTCAATCCGGTCATGACGATCGGCGCGCAGATCACGGAAGCACTTCAGCTGCACAACGATCAGCTCTCGAACAAGGCGGCTTTGGAGCGCGCCGAGGAGCTGCTCAAGCTTGTGGCCATTCCGCAGCCCGATCGGCGGCTGAGTCAGTATCCGCACGAATTCTCCGGCGGAATGCGGCAGCGCGTGATGATCGCCATGGCCGTCGCGAATGATCCTGACCTGCTGATCGCAGATGAGCCAACCACCGCGCTCGACGTCACCGTTCAGGCGCAAATCATGGAGGTCCTGGCGGACCTGCAAGAGCGGCTCAATCTTGGCTTGATCCTCATCACGCACGACCTTGGCGTGCTCGCCGGCCATGCCGATCGGGTCGCGGTCGTGTATGCCGGCCAGATCGTCGAGCAGGCCAGCATCGACGACCTCTTCGCTGCGCCGAGCCATCCCTACACGCGCGGCTTGATCGCCTCGATCCCCGACATGACGGCGGATCGCGAACGGCTCTTTTCGATCGAAGGCATGCCCCCGGCGCTCGGAAGGCTGCCGGTGGGTTGCGCTTTTCATCCGCGCTGTCCCATGTGCCAGGAGGTATGCCGCACGACAGCGCCGCTATTCCGAGGGAATCAGAAGCACGAAGCGGCCTGTCATTTTGCCGAACTTGCCGAAGGGGGCCGCTGATGCAAGAGCCCCTGCTCTCGGTTCGAGATTTGACCAAGCGATTCCCGGTCAAAGGTGGCCTGATCATCGAACGCACGATAGGTCAGGTCGATGCCGTGGCCGGCGTCTCATTCGATGTTCCCGCAGGCGAGACGCTCGGGCTGGTCGGGGAGTCCGGCTGCGGGAAGTCGACACTGGGACGTTGCATCCTGAGGCTGATCGAGCCGAGCGCCGGCCAGACGCTGTTTCGGGGTCGGAACATCAATGAGGCGGGTCCAGCGGAAATGCGCAAGCTCCGCCGGCACCTGCAGCTGGTGTTCCAGGATCCCTATGCCTCGCTACATCCGCGCATGCGCGTATCCGAGAATATCGCCGAGCCGCTGAGACTGGGCGAGCTGACGGGCGAAGCCCGGAGCATCCGGGTCGCGGAGATGCTCGATCTGGTACGCCTCAACCCCGAGCACGGCCGGCGCTACCCACATGAGCTCTCCGGCGGCCAACGGCAGCGGGTGGTGATCGCCCGCGCGCTCGCGCTTCAGCCCGAGCTGCTGGTGCTCGATGAACCCGTCTCGGCGCTGGACGTCTCGGTGCAGGCGGGTGTGCTCAATCTGTTGAAAGACATCCAGGCGGAGTTCCAGACATCCTACGTCTTCATCGCGCACGACCTCTCGGTGGTGCAGCACCTTTCGCATCGGGTCGCCGTGATGTATCTGGGCAAGATCGTCGAGATCGCGCCAAAGCGGCGCCTCTACCAGGCGCCGATGCACCCCTACACCCAGGCACTGATGTCGGCGGTTCCGCTCGCGGACCCCAAGCGGGAGCGTTCGCGGTCACGCATCGTGCTCAAAGGAGAAGTCCCGAGTCCTCTGAACCCGCCGTCCGGCTGCCGCTTCCGCACGCGCTGCCCCTTGGCCCAGCAGATATGTGCCGAGGTCGAGCCGGCGCTCGTGCAACAGGAGGCGGGACACGCAGTGGCCTGCCATTTCCCCGAGGCGATCGAAACCGGCCTCACCGGCGCATCGGGGCGCGAGGCGTAGAATGGAGCGAAATTCACTGCCATTGCAGGGTGTCCGCGTGCTCGATCTCACCCGCGTCCTGTCCGGCCCATGGGCCACGATGACCCTCGGCGACCTCGGCGCCGAGGTCTGGAAGATCGAGAACGTCCAGGGCGGCGATGACACCCGGGCCTGGTCGGTCCCGAGCTACAAGGGGATCAGCACCTACTATCTTTGCGCCAACCGGGGCAAACACAGCCTGGCCGTCGACCTGAAATCTCCGGACGGCCGGCAGATCGTGCTCGATCTTGCGGCACGCGCAGACGTCGTGGTGGAAAACTTCCGTCCCGGCACCGCCGACCGCCTCGGCATCGGCTATCCGGCGCTGAAAAAATGCAATCCCGCGATCATCTATTGCTCGATCTCCGGGTACGGCCAGACCGGTCCCGAGCGCGACCGACCCGGATACGACTTCGTCATGCAAGCCGAGAGTGGATTGATGTCTATCACCGGCGACAAAGACGGGCCACCGAGCCGGCTAGGTGTTGCATTCACGGATGTCACTGCGGGCATGGTCGCCGCACAATCGATCCTCGCCGCGCTTTATCAACGACGTGACACAGGGCAAGGACAATATATCGACGTCGCACTTCTCGATTCGACCCTCAACCTGCTGATCAATCTCGGCACCGGCTATCTGAACGCTGGAATCGAGCCGACCCGATATGGCAACGCGCATCCGACCGTCGTCCCCTATCAACTGTTCGAAACCCGCGACGGTACATTTGCACTGGCGGTCGGCAACGACCGGATGTTCGTAGATTTCTGCACGCAGGTCATCGGACAGCCGGAGCTGGCCGATGACTCGCGTTTCAACACATCCCGGCAGCGAGCGCTCAACCGCGATACCCTCTTGCCGATCTTGGCCAAGATCCTTCGCAACGAGACCTGCAGTCACTGGTTGGATGCTTGCAACCGGGCCGGGGTGCCCGCAGGGCCCGTCAAGACCGTCTCCGAGGCACTGCAGAGTCCGAGTGTGGTCGATCGCGGTGTCATCCAGACGGTGCAGCACCCGCACCTTGGTGCCATCTCCTTGATCAGGCCTGCTCACGGCATTGCAGCACAGACCGAACACACGCCGAAGGCTCCACCACTGCTCGGCGAGGACACCCGGCATATTTTGCGTTCGACGCTTGGCTACACCGAGGCACGGATCGACGCACTCGTGAAAGCAGGGGTCGTTGCCTGCAACGAAACCGGCGAGGGCATGGACGTCGACTCGGTGTCCGAGCCTCTGTGACGACCGACGCCTCTGATCTGACGAAGGGAACCGGCTGAATGACTCGCACGGCGGTCGAGTATGCGCACCACCAACGCATTGCCCTGGTCACCATCGACAATCCGCCGGTCAATGCAATCAACCTCGCGGTCCGCAATCGGCTCATGGAACTGGTCCGCGAGATCGACCTGGATCCCGCCATCGATGCCGCGGTGCTCATGGGCGCCGGCAAGGTATTTGTCGGCGGCGCCGATATCAACGAGTTCGGCCGTCCCGTCGAGGCGCCGACATTGCCGGAGGTGATCGCCCGGATAGAAGGCGCACGGAAACCCTGGGTGGCGGCGGTTCATGGTGTCGCCCTGGGCGGCGGCCTGGAGATCACGCTCGGGTGCCGCTACCGCATCGCCTCGCCTGACGCGAAGCTGGGGCTACCCGAAGTCAATCTTGGGATCATTCCTGGTGCCGGCGGCACGCAGCGCCTGCCGCGGCTGATCGGCCTCGCCGAGGCCATTCCAGTGATCGCGGAAATGAAGACCTTGGCGGCCAAAGCGGCACTCGCACTGGGTCTGGTGGATTCCGTGATCGAAGGCGATCGGACCGCCGCTGCCGTGGCTTTTGCGCAGACGGTCTTGGCGAAGCCGCTCCCGGCTCTGTGCATCGAGCGCCCTCTGACCGATCTTCCAAGCGAGACATGGTCCGAAGTCGGTCGGCGCATCGAGAAGGCCGCGAAAGGCAACCCGGCACCGCATCGGGCGATCGAGGCTATCCGCCACGGCGTCGGCCACGGGATCGAGGCAGGCCTGAAACAAGAACGCGCAATCTTCCTGGAGCTGCGCGGATCCAGGGAAGCAGCGGCCTTGCGCCACCTGTTCTTTGCCGAGCGTGCGGCGATGCGTCCAGCGCGGCTCAGAGAGATCGCGCCTCTCCCCTTGAATCGCGCTGGAATTGTGGGCGGCGGGACCATGGGAGTGGGAATAGCGGCCGCCCTCAGGGGTGCCGGGTTGCCGGTCATTCTGGTTGAGCGTGATGCCGAGGCGGTCCAGCGAACAGGAGAAGCGCTCGAGAACCTGTTGGCGGCGAGGGCACGCAGAAGCGGTGACCCGGCGACGGCGGCTTTGCTGATGCGTGATGTCACGCTCACCACCTCGATCGACGATCTCAAGGATTGCGACCTCGTGGTGGAGGCGGTGTTCGAGGATCTCGCCGTGAAGCGGGACGTCTTTGCGCGCCTCGATGCCGGCTGTCGCGCCGATGCCATCCTGGCAACCAACACTTCCTATCTGGATCCGCGCCGGCTTGCCGACGGACTCCGGGATCCCGGGCGCCTGCTCGGCATCCACTTCTTCAGTCCCGCGCATATCATGAAGCTGCTCGAGATCGTCCCCACACCGGATACCAGGCCGGAGGTCCTTGCGACGGCGTTCTCGCTCGCGCAGCGCCTTGGCAAGATCCCCGTGCAATCGGGAATCTGTGAGGGATTCATCGGCAACCGGATTCTACGACGCTACAGGGGCGAGGCGGAGGCCCTTTGGCGATCCGGTATCGCCATCGAGGCGATCGACGGTGCCATGCGGGCGTTCGGCTTTGCCATGGGACCCTTTGAGGTTCAAGACCTCGCCGGGCTCGATATTTCGTACCTGCAGAGAGAGGCCGCCCGCGCGCGCGGCGAGACGGTCCCGGAAGCACCCGGTGACATCCTGGTCCGCGCTGGCCGCAAAGGACAGAAGAGCGGCGGTGGGTGGTATGATTACGTGTCGGGTGACCGAACGCCGCGGGTGTCACCGGAAACAGCGCGGTTGCTTTCATCCCTGTTGAACGAACGACGAGAGATGGCATCCGCCGAAATTGCGGAGCGATTAGTCGCGGCGATGGCCGATGAGGGCGGCGCTA
The DNA here is from genome assembly GCA_030715195.1 of Dongia sedimenti. Classification (GTDB taxonomy): domain Bacteria; phylum Pseudomonadota; class Alphaproteobacteria; order Dongiales; family Dongiaceae; genus Dongia; species Dongia sedimenti. The sequence goes on along the minus strand of JAUYVI010000006.1, from coordinate 30,328 downwards.
TTATCGCCGAAGGAATCGCGGCGGGGCCGAACGAGGTCGATCTCGTGGAGGTTCATGGCTACGGGTTTCCACGCTGGAAGGGGGGGCCGATGTTCTATCGCAACCAACAAGCCAGCTAGGCTCGCCGCCGAATCCGTCTTCGCCGCTTCAGCTCTTCGACTTCTTGCGATCTCGCTTGCGCCCAGTTGTGGCAGCCTCCAAGCGGAGCTTCTCCAGGAGTCGGTAAGATCCGTCTCGCAGGTCCCGCACGACGAGCTCTCCGGCTTCCGACGGCGAGCGGCGGCGCAGCGCATCGAGAATCAGGTCGTGGGGATGGATGGGGAATTCAGGCCGCTTGGCGAACGGGTACTGATTGCTGATGAAGGGACCGGCGAGCAGCCAAAGGTTTTCGATGAACCTGACGAGAGTCTCGTTCTCGGAGCATCGATAGATGCCCAGATGGAAGGCTTGATTTGCCGCCAGAGCCGATTTCCAGTCCTCTTCGGCCTCGGCCTGCATGAAGGCCTTTTGCACGGATTCGAGGCGATCGATCTCCTTGACGCTCATGCGCGCCGCGGCCAGTTCAGCCGCGAGCCGCTCGAGCGGGACCCGGGTTTCCCGAATCTCCAGATAGCGCGAAATGCTCAATATCGGGACGAGAGGCTGGTGACCGAGCTTCAGTTCCAAGGCCCGGTCGCCCACTAACTGGATAATCGCCTCTCGGACCGGTGTGGCCGAAGTCTCGTAGGTCTCACCCAGGCGACTGATGTTCAGCCGGTCTCCAGGCGCATAGACTCCCGACATCAGCGCGAGACGCAGGTCCGAGTAAATGCGATTGGCCAGGCTGTTCCGCCGAACCGGACCCTCGTCGGCCGTTGGCTGCAAGTCGCCGGGATCTTGTATCGGATTCTTCTTTCCCGCCATCTTGCATCCGACTCGGCTGATTCCAGAAGCGCGCTCGACCGATACTATCAGGGTGGCCGCTGGGCCCGGTCGTCCTTTTTCTAGAAGACCGGCATGTCCGCTAGACGGGAGCCCAGGTCCTGCGCTTGAGGTACTCTTCATGCGCCCGCGCCACGGCATCCCGGTTCAGTTCGAAACCGTATCCCGGTTTCTTGGAGACGGGGAGAAAGCCATTGACCGGCGTCAGGCTCGGACTCTCGATCAGGTCCTCCTCAAGCAGCTGCCACATGATCTGGTTCGCGTCGTCCAGGTTCGGGACCGTCGCCCCCACCTGATTGCCGATGCAGGTGGTAATCCCGGTCTCGAAGATTCCATGAATGTTGATCCGGACATTTGCAGCCTCGGCGATCGCGGCCGCCTTCCGCCACCGGAGGGCGCCGCAGGTCTCATGCAGGCCGAGCACGATAGCGTCCGCGGCGCGGGTCCGGCACATCTCGAAGACTTCCTCGGGAAGATAGACGCTCTGGTCCGCGGAGAGCGGCACACCGGCGCTGCGGATGCGCAGCAGCGCCTCGGATCCGCCGACCCCGGGAACCGGCTGCTCCATGATCTCGATATCGTAGGGCTTTAGCTTTTCGAGCATGCGCAGCGCGCGGAGGGTGTCCCAAGCCTCGTTCGCGTCGAGCCGCAGACGCACATCCGGAGCGACCTGCCGGATCGCCTTGACGATCGCGAGGTCCAGGGCATCGCCGCGGCCCAGTTTGACATAGAGAACCGGGTACCCCTCCTGGACCAGCTGGGCCGCATGGGCTGCAAGCTCTTCCGGCCTGTCGCCCTGCACGAACCCGAAATAGCCAATCTTCTCGTGCAATGCGCCGCCGAGGACGTTGTACACCGGCTGGCCGATGCACTTGCCGATCGCATCCCACAAGGCGAGCTCGATCCCGGACATGGTTCTTGAGAAGAGTCGGTATTGGCTTCCGACGCCCCGCGCCTTGAACCCGCTCCGGAAGTAATCCCAGATCAGCTTGTTCCCGTCGAAAACCGACTTGCCGATGAAATGCGGGATGGCGTCATGCAGAATAGCCAGCATCGGCTCGATCGTTGGGCCGACGCCGGACTCCGCGATGCCGACGACGCCTTCGTCCGTTTCCACTTCGATCAAAACGACGGGTGATGACAACGTCACGCCGTCCGCCCAGTGATAGTCCTGCTTGAACTTGCAGAGCAGCGGTGTGGTGCGGATCTTGGTGATCTTCATGGAATTGGGTCCACCTCTGGTGAAGGACGTATGTTCAGCAACCGGTACCGGCGGTCGGCTCACGCCGCATGTTGAAGCTTCAGGCCGGGTTCGTGCCACGGAAGGGCAACCAGCCGCGGGTCGTGGGAGAGCGTCACGTAGCAGGTTTGCATGTCCGGTCCGCCGAAGCAGAGATTGGTGACGAGGAGATCGGGCAGCGCATGCACCACGCAGTCTCGCTGCGATCCGCCGAACTCGAGAATGGCGCAGAGATCGAGCGCCGCGGCGCAGACCTTGCCCGACTGCGACATCGCAAGGCCGTCAAAGCGGGCACGTCCTCCCGGGCTCGCATAGAGCGTGCCGCCAGCCGGCGCCGGCCATTCGAGCTTGCGCACCTCACCGCGGCCGGCGATCGACCACGACCAAATTCTGCCGGTCCAGGTCTCCGCGACATAAAGGGTGCCGCCGTCCGGCGAGAGTGCCAGGCCGTTGGGCGAGATCATTCCGAAGATCACTTCCTTGATCTCGGAGCCGTCGCAGGCAGCCCAATAAACAGCGCCCAGATCCATCTCACGGTCGCGGCGCTTGCCCATGTCGGTGAACCAGAAGCCGCCCCGGCCATCCATGACAATGTCGTTGGGGCCGCGCAGCGCATGCTGGCCGCAGCGGTCGTAGAGACGCGTGACGGATCCATCGGCGAGGTCGACGACGTCGATGCTGCCGCCCAAATATCCTGCGTTCTGCGGCCCGGGGCGCAGGCGACCAGGCTGCACTTCGATCCAGTCGAGGCCCCCGTTGTTGCAGATGTAGACCTGCTTGTCGGGTCCGAGCGCCGCCCCATTTGGCCCGCCCGGAACGCGGGCGATGCATTCCACGTCCCCGTTCGGAAGCACGCGTTTCAGCGCTTCATCGGCGATGTCCACGACGATCACCGTCCCGTCGTCCATCGCGATCGGACCCTCCGGGTAGACGAGCTTGTCGGTCACCACACGCATGGGAGCCCACCTATCCCAGCACACGAAGGACGGCTTCGATCTCCACGCGGATATTGGCGGGGAGCGAGCCCATCCCGACGGCCGAGCGGGCATGCTGCCCTCTCTCGCCCATGACTTCGACGAGGAGCTTGGAACAGCCTTCCAGCACCTGGCCATGATCCTTGAAATCCGGCGTCGCATTGACCATGCCCAGCAGTTTGATGAACTCGACGTCATCCAGGGATCCGGTGATCGATCGCGCCGACGCGAGCATGTGCAGTCCGCAAAGCCGCGCGGCTTCCACACCCTCTTCCATCGTCCGGTCCTGTCCCAGCTTGCCCGTGAGATACGTCCCGTCGGGGAGCCGAGGGACCTGGCCGGACAGGAAGACGATTTCGCCCGCGCGGCGGAACGGAACATAGGTGTATCGGGGCGTCGGGCTCGGCGGGAGTTCAATTCCCAGCGCCTTCAGACGATGTTCGGTGTTCACGCGACTCCCCTTCCATCGACGCTCTTCGCCAGCTCGGCTTGATAGACATCCAGATCGACGTTCCGACCGCTGAGGACGACGACCACAAACTGGCCCTCGGTACGGGATCGATCGGCCAGGACGGCACCGAGCGCCAGGGCGCCGCTCGGCTCGACGATCAGGCCGAACTCCTCATAAGCCACCTGCATTCCGCGGCGCGCATCCTCATCGCTTCCGCGCAGGACGCCGGCCAGGCGCTTCCGGTTGATCTCCAGCGTGAGCCGGCCCGGAGTCGGCGAGAGCAAAGCATCGCAGATCGTGGGCGCCGCAAAGGAGACGAACTCGGCCTTCCCGCTCTCAAGGCTGCGGGCCGTGTCGTCGAAGCTTTCAGGCTCAACGCCCCAGACGCGGGTCTGCGGCGACACCACGCCAAGTGCGATCGCATTCCCAGCGATCAGGCCGCCGCCGGAGCAAGCCGCGTAGAAGCCGTCAATCTGGAAGCCTTGGTCGGCGGCGCATCTGGCGACTTCCAGGCCGATCGTTCCTGCACCGGCGATGACATGGGGGTCGTCGAACGCGGGGATGTAGGCCAGGTCTTCCCGTGCGCACCACTCCCGGATCAGCGCGGGACGGTCGGTCGTCGCGCGGTCAAACAAGACAACTTCGCCGCCAAGTGCTTCGATCCGCGCAACCTTGTTGCGCGCCGAGCCCGCGGGCATCAGGACGATCGTTTTGTGGCTCCCTATCCGGCCCGAGGCCCAGGCGACCGCGATTCCATGGTTGCCGGACGAGAGTGCAAGCACGCCGCGCCGGCCGTCCTCGGAAGACAGTCGACACAACTTGTTCCAGGCGCCACGGATCTTGAAGCTTCCGGTCGGCTGCAGGGATTCCGCCTTGATCATGACCCGACCCCCGACCTGTCGATTGAGGGACGCGCTCTCGAACAGAGGCAGTCTTCTGACGACCTGCGCCAACCGAGCCTCTGCCTGCTCCACGTCAGCGAAGTCGGGCGCGAGTTCGCACGAAACCGAACGCTGGGCGGGTTCCGGAGGTGACATCGGCTCCGCAAGCCGGATCGCGCGATCGGTTTTCATCGCCGGTCTGTGCTCTCGTTCCTGCCGTCGGCTTCGCGCTTCAGCTTGTCGACGATCAGGGCAGACCCGTGATCGAGGCCCTGCCAGATGACTTCACCGGCTTGCTTAGCGTCGCGGCGACGGAGCGCCTCGATCACAAGGAGATGCGGATGCTGATCGTCGTGCGGATGGATCGCCGAAGGGTACTGGTTCAACAGAAAGGGTCCCGACAGTAGCCAGAGGTTCTCGATGGTGTTGATCAGGAACTCGTTTCGGGAAGCGCGATAGATCGTCAGGTGGAACTCTGCGTGCAGCGCGAGCGCGTCTTTCCACCGCTTCTTCCGCTCGGCGCCCATGTAGTCCCGGTTGATGTCGTCGAGGGCCTGCAAGCTGGCCGCCGAGATGATGGGCGCCGCGAGCTCGGCGGCTAGCCGCTCCAGCGGCGCCCTGACCTGCCGGAGCTTGATGTAGCGGTCGATGCTCAGAACCGGCACGCGAAGCTCGTGGCCAGGGCGGAGCTCCAACGCGCCCTCGCGAACCAGCTGCATCACCGCTTCGCGCACCGGCGTCGGCGATGTTGCGAACGCGTCAGCCAATCTCCGGATATTGAGACGCTCGCCGGGCTCTAACGCCCCGGTCATCAGCTTCGACCGAATGCCGTCATAGATCTGTGCCGAAAGGCTGTCCCTGGCGAGAGGCCCGGCGGCGGTCCGCTGCAGGGTCGCTTCGGTCATGGGCACCGCGATACCGAGGGAGCGCGACCGACCTTCATCAGCGCGACCTCTTCTTCAATCGGGCTCGCTTCTTAAGCGCCGCGGCGCCGGCCTTCTCGCTGACCGCGACCATGTCGAACAGCCGCCGGGGATTGGCGCCAATCGCCTTCGCGACGCGAGCTCTGGATGGCGGTATGCAGACCTCAGTCTTCTTCTGCCGGATCGCCTTCAAGATCATGGCGGCCACGTCTTCCGGATTCCACGCCGGTCTTGCGAAAGCCACACTCACCCCGGCGCGCGCCTCGTCATCGAGCATCCGCGTCTCGGTCGCGCCGGGGTGAATGATGGTGAAATCGATCGGCGCGTCGCGATTCTCGAGTGCGATGCCGAAATGGAGCGCGCGCAGCGCATGCTTCGACGCGCAGTAGCTCACGATTCCCGGCAAGGGCAGGAATGCCGTCATGCTGCAGATCGTGACGACCTGGCCGGCGCCACGTCTTTTGAACACCGGCACCGCCGCCAACATGCCGAGCATCGGCCCGAGCGCGTTGACGGTCATGGTCTGCACGTGGGCCCGCAAGGACACGGCTTCGGTTCGACCCGAATGGACCACGGCCGCGTTGTTGACGAGTATGTCGAGGCCGCCGAAGTGGTCGATCGTGCTCTTGATGGCGCGGTCCCAGGACTTGGTGGAGCGGATGTCAAGCCGCATCGCCCGTGCATTCTCGCCCAAGGATGTAGCCCGGGCTTTTGCGCCGGCTGCATCGATATCGGCGATCGCGACCCGGTAGCCCTTCCGCACGGCGCGTTCGGCCAGCGCGGCGCCAATTCCGCGGGCGGCGCCTGTAATCAACATGACTTTGGGGTCAGTCGAGACTTTCATTCATGGCCTTCCCTGCACACCGCGACGTGCCAGTACGGCAAGTCGCGTCTCCTTCGGGCCGCGTGGGCCGGAGATGTCTTAACATATCATATATGATATTTTGAAACAAGAACGAGGGTTACGCACCATTTAAGGCACTTCGAGAGAAAGAGCCCCACTTAGGGCTACATTTCTCTTCTTCTGATATATGATTCCGGTGGGCTCGGAGCGGTGCCAAGCCCGGTTGAGATCCGCTCGTCCTGCCTTGCCGGATCAGTAGGTCCTGCGGCCGTCGCGCGTTGCCGGGGCGCGGTGAAAGGTGGACCGCATCTTCATCGGGGTCGTGTCAAAACGCCCGCGAAAAGCGCGAAAGAAGGTGGATTCTGATGCAAAACCACATGCGAGCCCGGTCTCCCGAATGCTGAGACCGCTGTAGAGCAGGAGCTCCTTCGCGCGATTGAGCCGCAGCTCCATATAGAAATCGCTCGGGCTGCGCCCCAGGTAGCGCTTGAAGAGATATTGCAGCTCGCGCAGCGAGACGCCGCAGAAACGGGCGACGGTTTCCAGGGTCAGCGGTTCTTCTATCGCTTGGATCATGAGCTCGCTGGCGCGCGCCAGGATCGGATTGCCTCGCCAATGGTCTTCGTTGATCAGGCGCCGTTGGGCGGCCGCTCCATTTCTCATCCCGATGTAGACCAAATCGTTGTTGACGGCCCGCGCAAGCACCTCGCCGCTCAGTTTCTCCAGCATGGAAAGGGAGTAATCGAGGACCGACAGCTGGCCGGCGCAGGTCGAGCGATCGCGGTCGACGACATAGAGCTGTTCGACGACCTTAGTATCCGGATACCGGTCTCTGAAGGCTTCGATGGTGGTCCAGTGCGCGGTCGCCGTGTAGCCGCGCAGCAAACCACATTCCGCCAACAACAGCGGCGCGTAGTCTATGCAGCAGATATGGGCGCCAAATCTTGCCTGCCGGCGCAACCACGAAAACAGCTTGCGTTTGTATTGCGCCGCGGGCTCGTAGGATATCACGATGAGGACGAGATCGTAGCGAGTGTCCGACTGGAAGCTGCCGGTCGCCTGCACCTGGATCTGCAGGCTGGTCCGCAGCGCGGCTCCATCCACTGAGATAATATCCACGTTGTAGTGGGCCTGCTTGCTGAGGCGATTGGCAGCCCGGAATGGCTCGACAGCCAGAAGTCCGGAATGAAGGGAGGAGTCCGCCGTGATGACGAGAGCCACGTTCCGACAATGCGGGGCGTCACCCGTTCTGGTCTGGTTGGATGCGACAGCCGCCGTCGTCTCGCTGTTCGCGCCGACACCGCTCCCATTTCGATCCAATCGACGCTTCACGGCGCGTGCCCTTCTTCCGGAAGCCGGGCCTCCGGCGATCGGCCTCAAACTTGCTGATCGCTCTATACTGGGTTATTGCGTCATGCGCCATAAAACTCGCGGAACGCGAAAAGTGCGTGTTGCGGCTAGCGAGGCCTGACCCCCGGCTACCTAAGGCACATCCCACCGGCGCTTCGGCGCGCTAGGCTGCCGTTTCCATAGGTTCGGTATTGCTGGCGGACGGTTTCCCACTCGACTGCCGTCAGCAACACCGGACTCCCGACCGAACTTGCAAGAACGAACTGGCGCGCCAACGCCTCGAGCTTCAGCGCCGTCTCGAAGGCTTGGGACAGCGAAGTCCCTCTTGCCAGCATCCCATGGTTTGCCAGCAGGCAGGCGTTCCGATCGATCAAGGCCTTGCCAGCCGCTTCAGCGAGCGCGGACGAACCAAACGGCTGGTACTCGACGCAAGGAACGTCCATTCCACCAAAGCCATGGACCATGTAGTGAAAAGGCGGGATCGGCTTTCGACACGAAGCCAAGGCGACGCAGAAGTCGGCGTGGGTATGGATGACTGCGTGCGCGTCCGGAACAGACTCATAGACCGCCTGATGCATGGCCGCCTCCGACGAGGGCCGGAATTGCCCTGTCCACCTTCTCTCGGCATCCACGAAGACCACATGCTCCGACCGAAATGTCTCCACGCGGGACGAGGCAGGCGTGATGAGCATGCCGTTACTCCGGCGCACGCTGATATTGCCTGACGAGCACACATTCATGCACCTCACCTCACCTCACCTCACCTCACCTCACCTCACCTCACCTCACCTCACCTAAAGGCGGTTATCTTTCCTGCTAGTGCAGCAGCGATTTTGCCTGTAACGCGATCAGCTGATTTCTTTGAAGGAGCCGATTGGACATGGGCATAGATCGCCGTCGATCGTGGATTCGCATGACCAAGGATTGCGCCGGCCATCATCAAGGCTTCGCCATTCGAGACGGCGGTCGAACCAACCGTATGCCTCAGCGTATGCGGAGTAACGCCGGGCAATCTCGCTTTCTTCACGATCCTTGGCCAAGGCGTTTGACGCCGAGATAATGCCCGGCACCCGACTCCGCCGGAAATACGTAATCTGAACCGTCGGTGCGCTTGATCTGGCGAAGCAAACCGATTGCCGCGAACCCGAGCGGGCGAATGGACTTTCCGGTCTTGCTTTCACTCCAAACAAGCAGGCTCCGCTCGAAGTCGACCTCCGACCACTTCAGACCGGCAATTTCGTCCCGGCGCGATCCGGTCAGAGCCCAAAGGCGCGCAATCGCGATCGCTTTGGCATTTGCACCTTCCATCGCCATTTCGTCGAAAGCACGCCCAAGGCGAACGATCTCCTCCAACGACAGGTACCATTCTCGGCGGTTATCCGTTCTTCTTATCGCGGCCTTCTGGATAGGATTCGAATCGACGATGCCGCGGCGGACAGCGAACCGATAGACCGCGGAAAGGTCCCGGGCGACCTTTCGTGCAGCACCTTCACCGCCTCGAAAGATTATCCTCTTGCGCGGGCCGAGCTTTTGTCGCTGGCTGTCTTGCCTGCGGTCACGTTCATCACGAAGCGCTCGATCTCGCCAGCATCGACCTCGGACACGCGTTTCCGGCCGAGCAATGGCACGACGTGATGCCGCAACCGCGAGGGTATAGGTCTTGGTGCGCTCTTTCATAGGTGTACTCTGGCGCACGCCGCGCTGGACGACGCAGCCCTCCCGCTCATAGAGCTCAACTAGCGCAGCGACCGTCATTTCACGCCGCCGCTTGTGGCGCTCTCCGGCCGGATCGTCGCCTTTCGCGACTGCGCCGAGAATTGCTTTCGCTTGGTTCGAGCCTCGTCAACGGCGAGGGCGCCATAGCCCGATCGTGACGAACCGACGTGGAGCGCTTCGGCCACCACCCCCAGCGCGATAGCGAACCACAAAGGTCTTGGTACCGCTGATTTCGACACGAAGGCCGAAGCCCGCAAGGTGGAGATCCCACAGATTGTCCGGCCCGGACACATCGGTAACAGCCCGGACTAAACTGGCTGTCTCTGGGTTGCAAGGTCTTTGCTCCCGATCGATGAGGCCGAGATCGCACCGCACGAAGCCGACGATCCAAATATCCTCGACTGCCCCGACCGGGGCAGATGGCGATCGATAGTGCCTAGAACGGCTTCGGCGCGACTTGCCGAACGATCTGATGCTCCCGAGCGAAACGGGAGCGCCCTTTCGGACGCTCCCGTGCCGTCGGTCCTCCTGCTCTGGCAGGACCAGGCTACATTAGACGAAGCTGAAGTCGTCTTCGTGCAGGGTCGCCAGCTTGGTGCCGATCAGGGTGAGCGTGTTGTCGTCGTCGAGCGTAATGGTGACATCGCTGCCCGCCTGGGCGGCGTGAGCCATCATGTCGGCGAAGCTGGCGAACAGCCCGCCGGCAAACGCGATCACATCGGCGCCGCAATCGCCGAAGTCCGTGATCGTGTCCTCGCCGAAGCTGGCGGCGAACACGAAGGTGTCGGCGCCGCGACCTCCGGTCAGCAGGTCGTTGCCGACCCCGCCGTCCAGCACGTCGTTCCCGTAACCGCCATCGAGCCCATCGGCGCCCTCGCCTCCGGCAAGGGTGTCGTTGCCATAGCCGCCGGTGAGTGCGTCGTCGCCGGCACCCGCGACCAGGCTGTCATTGCCATAGCCGCCGTCGAGGCTGTCGTCGCCGCTACCGCCGTCGAGCGAGTCGTGGCCGTACCCGCCCTTGAGGTTATCGTCGCCCGAGCCGCCGGCGAGGCTGTCATTGCCGTAGCCGCCGTCGAGCACGTCGTTCCCCGCCTTTCCGTTCAGCACATCGTTGCCGTATCCGCCCTCCAGCAGGTCGTCGCCGGCCCCGCCGGTGAGCGTGTCCGCCCCTGAGCCGCCGACCAGGTGCTGGTCGGGCGCCTCGCCGGTGAAGGCGAAGGAGTCCTCGCCGAGGTCGCCCAGGGTCACGCCGACCAGGGTGATGGCGTTCGCTCCGTCCAGGGTGATGACGACGTCGTCACCCACCTGTGCGGCGTGGTCCAGCACGTCTTCGGCGTCGCCGAACAGGGAACGGTCGAAGTCGAGCTTGTCGCCGGCCTGGAAGTCCGCGATCGTGTCCGTGCCGAAGCCGCCCTGGCGATAGAGGAACGCGTCGTCGCCCGCGCCGCCGGTGAGCTCATCCGTGCCGGCGCCGCCGTCAAGGACATCGGCTTCGTCGCCGCCGTCGAGGACGTCGTCACCCTCGCCGCCGGCAAGGTTGTCGATTCCGGCGTTGCCCATCAGCACGTCGTCGCCGACACCACCCTTCAGCACATCGTCGCCCTCGCCGCTGTCGAGCACGTCGTCGTTCTCGCCGCCGTCGAGAGCGTCGTTCCCGGCACCGCCGTCGAGAACGTCGTCACCGGCGCCGCCTTCGATGACGTCGGCTCCTTCGCCGCCGCTCAGGACATCGTCGGCACCCAGGCCCTGGATCTGGTCGTTGCCGGCGGCACCCTCCAGCACGTCGTCCTGCGGCGTTCCGACGAGAACCAGGTCACCCGTCCCGTCGTCCTGGACCGTGAAGTTCCAGGCGGTCGGGTCGTCAATGCCCGCGAAGGGGTTCCCGGTGGCCTCGCCGTTGTTGCTCGTCCCCTCGACGGCGATGTTGTCGATGGCCCACCACCAATCGTTGCCGCCGTCGATCACGCCGAAGCTGATCACCGCGCTGCTCGCACCCACGGGATTGTTGAGGGCGATGGTGACGGCCTCGTCGGTCGCGTCGGCTTTGAAGTCCGGATCGGAAGGATCCGAGGTCCAGCGCAGCAGCTCGATCGGCGCGCCGCCGTCGTAGGACACGGTCAAGACCGCCTTCTGGTTATCCTCGCGCCGCCAGCTGGAGTCGAAAGTGAGGGTCGCCGTGCCGGCCGCGATGCCGGTCAGGTCGATCGCCGGCGTCTTCATGTGGGCGTTGAACAGGTTGGGATCGATATCGGTCGCGCCGTCGTCGTATTCGTCAGGATCGGCCACCATCACCGTGCCGGTGCCCTTGGTGAAGCCCGCCCGACCCTGGTTGCCGGCCGAGTTGATCCAGGAGTTCTTGTCGAAAAAGCTCCAGCCGTAGTACTCCACCGGGCCGCCGGCGGGCGTCGTGTTCTCGTGGGTCCAGCCGGCCGGCGGGGCCGCGGTGAAGTCGGTGCCGTCGCCGCCGCTCTCGCCGACGAAGGGCTGCAGGGCGAGGCCTTCGAAGTCCTCGGAGAAGATCGTGGTGCGCTGGGCGGTGTCGCGCAAGGCGCCCGGATCGATCGCGACGTAGTATTCGACGCCCGGCTCGAGTTCGCCTGCCGGATCTATGGTCACGGTGTTGCCGTCGATGGTGACCTGGCCAGACGTCACATCGATGGTCTCGACAGTGCTGCCATCGTCAACCCGCTTGATCAGGATGTTGCCGGTGCCGGCCAGCACCGTCTCGTTGAACTCGAGCACCAGATTGCTGTCGGGGGAGACATCGACGCTGCCATCGGCCGGCTGCAGGGCGACAATCTCCGGCGCCGTCGAGTCGGCATCGGTGGTGAAGTTCCAGGTCGTCTTGTCCGAGATGCCGGCGAAGACGTTGACGCCGTCGGTGAACGCGCCCGGCTCGATCTCGACGTAGTAACTCGTCTCCGACGCGAGGTTCGCCGGCAGGTCGATGGTCGCGATGTCGCCGGATATGGTGACGTTGTTCGAGGTCACGTCGATCGTCGCCACCACGCTGTCGTCCGAGGCGAGCTTAACGATGATGTCACCGGCACCCTTCTGGATATTCTCGCTGAACCGCAGCGACAGGTTGGAGTCGATGGCGATGCCCGCGGCGTCGTCGGCCGGCGCCAGAATCGCCTCGAGGACCGGGGGAATCGGATCGGGTGCGCCCTCCAGGAGGGAGCCGCTCTCCAGCCCATCCGGCGTCAGCGTGAACGGGATGTCGAGGTGGTCGAGGATGGTGGCGACGATCGAGGTCTGCGGGACCGGGTCCGCGAAGGACGCCAGATCCTCGTTCGAAGCGATGAAGATCCGCCGCTCCGAAGCGGTCTGCCCGCCATGGGTGCTGCCGGTCTCAGGGTCCCGGCCATGATCGGTGGCAACGATCACCAGCCAGTCCTCATCCGGATGCGCCGCTTCACGCGCCGCGACGGCGTCCAGGATCTGGCCCACGCGGTGGGAAGCGTTGATCAGCGCGTTGTCGTAGGTCTCGCCGAAGCCGGCGGCATGGCCCGCGCCGTCCACATCGTCGAGGTGCACGAAGGTGAAGTCAGGCGCCTCGGTGTTGATGAGGTTCACAGCGGTGTCGGCGACGGCCTGGTCCGAAAGGCCGCTCGACACATGGTCGACGATCGCGGGATCGCCCAGCAGGCCCATTTCCGGGGCGAAGTGGCCGGTGTTGATCGGCGACCAGTGAACGATCGAGGCCATCGTGGCAGTGGGCGAGGCGTTGTTGATATATTCGAAGATGCTGGTGACGTCGCTGGCGACCGGCAGGTTGTTGTTGCTCGAGACGCCGTGCTGATCCACCCAGGTGCCGGTCAGCAGCGTCGACCAGCCGGGGCCGCTGGAGGTGCTCTGTTGCGACGTCGTTCCGCGGACGCCGCCCGCATATCCTTCCACGATGTCGAGGCCGAGGATTTCCTGCGCCTTACCCTCAAGGCCCAGGAGCATCAGCTGCTCCAGCTGCGCACCATCGATCCCGATAAAGATTGCCTTCTGTACCATGGCTTCCTCTCTTGCCTGAAACTCGCCGCCGGCGAGCGAACGCGTCGACCCGCGATGCCGACGACCCGGAAGCTAGGAAGCGACGATGACAAGTCGTCGAGGCGCGCGTTGCATAGGCCATTGGAACTTGCGATGTCCCGTATCGCACGCAGCGATAGGAGGGCTCTCAAAATTCCTATTTTTCGGCGGCGGCAGAGTCGGGCGCTTGGAACCGTCACGCCGCCGCAACCGAACGGAGACACAGTCCAATTACGTTTCGGGTGTGAGCGCCACGAGGCGCGTCGCCGGAGATGGTCGGAACCGGGAAGTGGGAGACCTGAAACTTGTCGATGATTCAGCTTCGGGCCTTCCACTTCGTCGCCCTGGCGGGCGGGTTCTCGCGGGCGGCGCGCGAGATGGCCGTCAGCCAGTCGTCACTCTCCGCCCAGGTGCGGCAGTTGGAGACAAGGTCCGGATTGAGCCTATTCGAACGCAAACCGCTCGGAGTCGCTTTGACGCCCGACGGCCATGTTCTGTTCGACGTGACCAAGCGCCTGTTCGCGGCCGAGGCGGAGGCGCGCGCCATTCTCCGCAGCCGCCGTCAAGGGGGCGGCCATCTTCGCGTGGCCGCCGACGCGGCATTCCATTCCGTCCAGATTCTCGCCCGGCTGAAATCCAGCCGGCCCGACCTGACCTTCACGCTGTCGATCGGCAATTCGGGCCATGTGATCGAGCAGTTGGTGAACCATCGCGCGGACGTCGGCATCACGGCGCGGCGACCGCCCGATCCGCAGCTGCACGTCCGGCCGATCTTGTCGATGCGAATTGGGATATTCGTCCCGGCCGGCCACGAGTGGAGTGCGCGGCGCGAAGTATCCACTGCGGAACTCGCCGGCCGCACGATCGTGCTCCGCGAAAAGGGATCGGTCACCCGTGAAACCTTCGAGTCGACCCTGGCGGACCATCAGGTGGCGCCCGGCAGCATGATCGAGGTTTCGTCGCGAGAGGCTGTTTGCGAGGTAGTTGCGGCGGGCCTCGGCATCGGTATCATCGCGGACCGCGAGATCGGCAACGATTCGCGGCTTTGTTTCCTGCCGCTGACGGACAGCGACCGTACGGTCGACGAGTATGCAGTCTGCTTCATCGAGCGGTGCCGCATGCCGATCGTGCGCGATTTTCTGACGAGCGTGTCTTCGCTGTCCCGTGCGTCGTGAGCGGCTTTCGGTCACGGCAATGAAATCCGCAGCGATTGAGTCATCAACCGCTCATATCACTGACATCTTGGCGTGATTGAGAGGAGTGGGCGGACGCCGGAAGGCGTCGCGCCTGTCCTCGCGTGCCGCCGACGAGATTGGATTCAATGACCAACGCACCCACCGCCGCTCCCGCCGCCGCCAAGACCGCCGGTAGGACCGGCGTCAGCCTGATCGCCGAGGCGTTCCGCCGATGCCGCGGCGCCATCATCAGCGTCGCCGGCTTCAGCCTGTTCATCAATCTGCTGATGCTCACCGGTCCGCTCTTCATGATGCAGGTCTACGACCGCGTACTGGCCAGCCGCAGCGTTTCGACCCTCGTCGCGCTGATGCTTCTGGTCGGCATTCTCTATGCCTTCATGATCATGCTTGAGCTGGTGCGCTCGCGCGTCCTGGTACGGGTCGGCCGTCGGCTCGACGAGAACCTGAAGGAGCGGGTATTCGACGCCATCGTCGAGCAGGGGCTTCGTCGGACCCGCGTTCTCGGCTCGCAGCCGGTGCGCGATTTGGAATCACTGCGGCAGTTCATCGGCGGGCAGGGACTGTTCGCCCTGTTCGACGCACCCTGGAGCCCGATCTATTTCGCCGTCATCTTCATGCTGCATCCGGTCCTGGGCTGGTTCTCCGTCGGCGCCGGCCTGATCCTCTTCGTCCTCGCGGTGCTGAACGAGATGATGATCCGGGCGCCGTTGGCCGAGGCGAACAAGGCCGCGCAGGCGTCGGGCGTGCTGGCCGAGGATAGCCGCCGCAATGCCGAGGTGATCGCCGCCATGGGCATGCGCAGCGGCATCGGTCGCCGCTGGTCCGAGCGGCACGGCCAGGCGCTGGACTTCCAAACCCGGGCCAGCGACCGCGGCGGCCTCATCTCCGGCCTGACCAAGTCGCTGCGGTTGCTGTTCCAATCCGCGATCTTGGCGCTCGGCGCCTACTTGGTGATCCGCCAGGAACTGTCGGCCGGCTCGCTCATCGCCGCCTCGATCATCATGTCGCGGGCGTTGGCACCGGTGGAGCAGGCGATTTCCCACTGGCAGGCTTTCCTCGGCGCGCGGCGCGCCTTCGGCCGGCTGCACAGTCTGCTGGAGGACCTCGGCGATCGCACCGAGCCGATGCCGCTCCCCCAACCGAGCAAGACTCTTTCGGTGGAGCAGCTGGTGGCATTCGTTCCCGGTGTCGAGCGCCCGCTGCTGCGCGGCCTGCAGTTCTCCCTGGAACGGGGCCAGGGCCTCGGCGTCATCGGCCCGACCGGCGCCGGCAAGTCGACCCTGGCTCGAGTGCTGGTCGGAGTCTGGCCGCATATGCGCGGCACCGTGCGACTCGACGGCGCGTCGCTCGATAACTGGTCGGAGGCGGCGCGCGGCAGCTTCATCGGCTATCTTCCCCAGGACGTCGATCTGTTCGCGGGAACCATCGGCCACAACATCGCCCGTTTCGACCCGAATGCCGACCCAGCCAAAATCGTCGCCGCCGCCCAGCGGGCCGACGTGCATGACATGATCCTGGCGATGCCGCAGGGCTACGATACGCCGGTCGGCACCGGCGGCGTCCGCCTCTCAGGCGGGCAGCGTCAGCGCATCGCGCTCGCCCGCGCTCTCTACGGCGATCCGGCCCTGATCGTCCTCGACGAGCCGAACTCAAATCTTGATTCGGAAGGTGAGGTGGCGCTGGTGAAGGCGATCGAGGCGGCGCGGGCCGCCGGCGCGATCGTCGTGGTGATCGCCCATCGGCCCAGCGCGATCCACGCCGTCGACATGCTGCTGTTCCTGCGGGACGGCCAGCAGGAGGCTTTCGGACCCAAGGAAGAGGTGCTGCGCAAGACAGTGAAATCGGCGCCGCCAGCTCCGGCCGCCGGCCTCCAGGTGGTGGGAGAGACGGCATGAACACCGACCGTTCGCTGCGGCGATACCAGATCGGCGGGGCGCTGATCATCCTGCTGCTGGCTGGCGGCCTGATCGGCTGGGCGGGTCTCGCCAGGCTGTCGAGCGCCGTCGTCGCACCGGCCTCCGTGGTTGTCGACAAGAGTTCGAAGAAGATTCAGCACAAGGAAGGCGGCATCGTCGCCGAGATCCGCGTGGCGGAGGGCGATTACGTCGTTGGCGGCGAGTTGCTGGTGCGGCTCGATGATACGGAAACCCGCGCCAACCTGGCGATCATCGAGGGCCAGTTGGACGAGCTGATGGCGGAGCACGCGCGGCTGGAGGCAGCGCGGGACGGCATGACGGTGATCGACTTTCCGCCGCCCCTGCTGCTCCGCGCCGCTGATGACCGGATCGGCCGGACTATCGAGGGGCAGCGCCGCCTGCTGGCCGCGGAGTTGGAGACGCTGGCGGCGCAGAAAGCGCAGTTGGAGCAGCAGATCGGCCAGCTCGGCGAGGAGGTCGAGGGGCTGCAGGCACAGCGGACGGCACGGATCAAGGCGATCGAGCTGCTCGACGGCGAGATCAAGGATCTGGCCGGTCTCAAGCAGAAGGGTCTCGTCACCGTGTCCCGCTTCAACGCGCTGATGCGCGAGCAGGTCGATTTGCACGGCGAGGCGGGGCGGCTCAAAGCGGAGATCGCCCGCAGCCGCGGCGCGGCGAGCGAGACGGAGCTGAAGATTCTTCAGCTCGACCAGGACCATCGCGCCGAGATTCTGGCCAAGCTGGCGGAGACCAGCGGCAAGATCGTCTCGCTGCTGGAACAGAAGATTGCCGCCGAATCGCGCCTGCAGCGCGTCGACATCGTCGCACCGCTTTCCGGTATTGCGCACGAGGTGGCGGTGCATACGATCGGCGGCGTGATCGCACCCGGGGAAACCCTGATGATGATCGTGCCACAGGACGAGGCTCTGGTCCTGGACGCCAAGGTCGAGCCGAAGGAGATTGACGACCTCCATGTCGGGCAGAGCGCCGTGTTGCGCTTCCCGGCCTTCAATCAGCGGACCACCCCCGAGGTGTCGGGCACCGTGGATCGGATCGGCGCCGATCTGTCAGTCGATCCCGTCAGCAAGCAGAGCTACTTCACCGTGCGTATCCGTCTGAGGCCGGGGGCGTTGGATTTGCTCGGTGACAACCACTTGCATCCCGGCATGCCGGCCGAGGCCTTCATCGCCACCGGCGAGCGCACGGCGCTCGCCTACCTCCTGCAGCCCTTCGAGGATCAGCTCGCCCGCGCGTTCCGCGAGCAGTGAGGTGAAGCGTCACCACGGGGACGGTGCCGCCTTCATCAGCGGGAGCGTCACCGCGCATTCCGCTTAGCTCAAGTCAAGCCAAGCTCGGCCAAACCTGTCCCAGCGGACTGCCGAGATCAATCACGTGGGCTTTTTGGGCGTCTACGATCTTGATCTTGGCTGCGAACTCCGGATTGTCTTCCACGAACGCGGCGAGACTGTGTTTCTCTGGCGACCAGGCCGGGCGGACTTTTTTATTGGGGTTGGCCTCTTTCTTCTTCTTTTCCTTGGCGCGCTCCTTGTTCCAGTCCTCCTCGCGCGCGGTGTCTATTTCGTCGATCGGATAGGTCAGGTGGACCGCATAATCGGCATTGCCACGGGCGGCCAGGAGCATCTCCAAGGACTCGCGCTCCGGATTGCCGTGCTCGCCGTTCCCGGAGAACACGTAGTGCTTGGCGATAACACGCTCGAAGAAGTCATCATCCAAATTATTGGAACTCCCGTGATGGGGAACTTTGAGCAGGTCGACCTCCAGCGTCCCGCCCTGCTCGACCAGCTCCAGCAACTCCAACCCTTCTAGAATCTTGTCTCCGCGTGCATCACCGGTGAGAAGCATGCTGTGGCCATCCGCCTCCGCCAGAACCACGATGCTCGAGAGATTCGGCACGGACTTGTCGACATACGCGGCCAGCGCTTGCTCCGGGGTCTTTCCTGCCTTCTTGAGTTCCTTGAGCCATTCGTCGTGCTGTCTCTGAAGCGCCTTGATCTCGGGCAACATCGGACCGATCACGGTGAAGGTCAGCCCCTCGGCGATTTCGACGGGGCTACTCTCGTCGCTTGCGACGATCAGTTTGCCGTCATTTTCCGGATTGGTGAGAAAGCCCAGCTTCTTGGCAGCAGCGCGAAGGGCGGCACCTTGCGCGATACTCGCGAGCACCTTCAGATTGGACGTGATCTCTTCTTCCTCCAGGCTCGGGTCGTCGGCGTCGATCGTCGCTTCTTTCGGAAGAGCGCCATCCTTCGAGGCCGCACCAAAAGGACTGCTCTTAAAGCTCGCCGTCAGTTCCTTGGGATCCTTGCCGATGATATTGTCGAAACTGTTGTGCCAAAAGCTGAGCACACTCAGCGGCAGCGGCCGGTGCGCCTCGTCCTCGACGATCAAATCCTTCGCAAGGTCCAGAATTCCCCGAATGTGATCGTCATCCACATGGCTGACCATCAGCAGATCGACAGGGAGCGGGTCTTCCTTCTTGAGCTTGCGGGCGGCCCGAATCGCGGCGATGCGCGGCTTCAGGTGGGGTGTATAGACGCTCGCCGGGCCACCATCGATCAGAATGAGCCCCGGGTCGGCCTTGGAGCCGAAGTGCAACAGCAGGCAATCGCCTTTCCGCGCTCGCCGCACGTCGAGACTGAAAATCATGGCTAATCACCTTTCATACGCTCTGGAAGGCGCGCAGCACATCCAGCATGCCGTGCCCTTGAAAACTCCTTTCGCGGCCGAGATCCGTAGCGCTCTCACAAAGGATGCGCTTGATACGCCGCGGTTGGCCGATCAATTCGGAATAGCGCGCCATCAGCATCGCCGCTGCGCCGCTGACATGGGGCGCCGCCATGCTGGTTCCGTCGAGATCGAGCCATACGTGCCCCAATACCGGGCCGCGGATACGCTCGCCCGGCGCAACCAGATCGGGCTTCGGCCGCCCGTCGCCGGTCGGCCCCCGGCTCGAGAAGAAGCTGACTCCATAGGTATGCGGCGAGTAGCGGTGCGTCGCGCCGACCGTGATCACACTGTCGGCGTTGCCTGGGTCCGTCACGCTCACGGCCGCATAGCTATCGTAAAATCCATCCTTGGTCTGGAAGCTCTGATAACCGAGATTTCCAGCCGCCGCGACCACGACCACGCCGTTCTCCACCAACTGCTCGCATTCCACGCAGACCGGTGTACGCCCGCAAGCATAGTTGCGGACATCATGCGGGATCGACAGGCTGAGATTGGCGCCGTGAATGGTGATGTGGCGATGGCGAGCATTCAGGTTTCGGATGTATTGGAGAGCGGCGATAACGGCAAATTCCGTATCCTCGAGCGTCGGCGCCAGGACCCGGAGATCATACAAATTGATATCCGGACACATGCCCGTCGCGGCATCTTCGGCCGGTTGTCCAGGTTGCGATAGCGGGACTCTGGCACCGAGGATGCCGGCAACATGCGTCCCGTGATCGCTCGGCGGCTTTTCATCCTGCCCAAGCTCGATCAACTTTTCGATACGCGCCCAATCCACCGGCTTCATTTCCGCGGCATCACTCGCCAGTTCTTTCAGGATCGTGTCGGCGTCCTCAGGCAGATGATGATCCTGGGAGGAGCGGGCGCTGCGGAGCGCCTCGATGTTGCGTTTTCGAATAGGCGTTTTGAGATTGCCAAGGCTCACGATGCAACGGATATTCGTGAAGTCTAGACTTTTCACGACGCGCGTTTCTGTTCGGCCATCCGGCGTGGTCTTTTGCAGCGCCGGATGCGTGGCATCGATGCCCGAATCGATCACCGCCCACGTAATCTCGCTGCAATTCACGGCGAATAAGGTTGCTGCGGCATCGCCCTTCACCGCTGGAATCGAGCGCGCGATCGCCGGCGTCGCGGACCGATTGACCGAAACCTGATAGACGAACGCCTCGCGATCAGTCTGCGCCACGATGTGTCCGAACAGCTCGATCAGGAGGTCAGCGATCTCCTGGGGCCGCACGCTCTTGACGGCTTCGTCGAAGGGCGTTTCGCTGGCGGGGCCGGTCTTACGGCGCTTGGTCGAAGGCTTGGCCTTCTTGGCCCAAAGCAGCAGGCCGGCCAGCGCGACATAGCGATCAAGGGCCGACACCCGCTCTCTCTCCACCAACGACGATGACTTGGCCTCCTCCTTGCGCGCGACAGCCAGCAGGGAATTGATGGCGCGATTCAGCTTCTCCGGCCATTCACTGTCGCCATAGTAGATATCGACTTCTTTTCTTATCCTTTGACCGTTCCACCACTCCGTCATTGGAACGACATAGATCAAGAGTTGCTCGAAGCTGAGCGTGGCGACGACGATACCCTGCAGAAAGGCAATTGCCGGGTCTTCGGTTTGATCGGGCAGACGGTCCAACAGCCTCTTGGCAACCTGGCTCGCCGTCTTGGTCCTATGCGGTGTGATCAATAGATCGAGTTTTCGATCGGGATGCTCGCCGAATTTGATCCAAACGTCGCCCAGCACGGGAGACTCCTGCAACTGTCTTCGTTCATCCGGCCCGCCGAGGAGCACGCGTTCGATGAACGACCGCGGTATCTGGATCGTCATTTCAGATTCCAGCCGCTGGGTAGGGAAAGTGAGCGGGCTTCGCCAATTCGACTTTGACGTGCTTGCGGAGCGCAGCGTCGCACACGGCGTAGCCCCAGTTGATCAGCCGCTCCTGCAACGTGTCGTTTAGCCGTTTCAGCCGGGTGGGCGTCTCGGCAAGCTCCATGGTCCGCTCGTGCGGACAGTCGAATGCACTGGGCAGCCCATAGTCGGCGATGTTGGTGCGAATGCCCCAATAGGCGCCCTTCCGGTGATTGGCGTCGGCTGCCGCGGCCTTGAACGAATCGATCAACTGCCGCTTGCGCAGCGAGCGCACCTGGTTGTCGATCAGATCGAGGACACGATAGGAGTGCCGCGCCCAATCGCTCTTGGGCTCTTCTTCAGCCCGCAGCTTGCCTCCGCCGTCGCTGACCAACACGGTCGTGAACCGCTTCCACACGGTCTCGAGCCCCAAGTTGTCGTAGACGCCGCCGTCGGTCAGGATCACCTTGCTGGTAAAGGGCACGCGTTGCAGATCGGTGCCGCTGTCGGCGGTGAAGCTCTTCGGATCAAGCCGCATCTCTACCGGGGACAGCGCGGGCGGGAACGCGGAGGAGGCCGCCACCGCGAGGGAGAGCGGGATCTGCGGCGCCCGGACTTCGCCGACGCGGTAATCCCGCATGTAGGGCTTCATGAAACGCCAGATCGCACCCGACTGAACGTTCGTCGCGTTGATCACGAAGCGCGGCGCGTCCGGTAGATCCTGCAGGGTCGCCTTCTTGAAGAGATGCTCGTCATAGGCGGCGGCAATACGATCACTGATGCGGCCCGGAAGGAGGCTGCCCAGGACGATGGCTTCGGCGTCGATGGTCTCGCCGGCGAGGGCGCGCAACGGGACGACGACTTCGGGGACGAAGTCGTCCTGTATCCGCGCCGGCGTGAAGCTCAGCTTGCGCCACTTCAGGGCCAGCGTCGCGGCGGTGATCGAGCCGCCCGAGACGCTGGAGATTCTCTTTATGTTGCCGAGCAGGCCGGCGTCGTACAGCCGCCACAACGCGCCGATGTGGAACACCATTGCGCGATAGCCGCCTCCGGAGAGACAAAGTCCAATGCCCTCTTCCGGCTTGCGATCCGGCGTGTCGGTGGAGATGACTTCGACCGGCGCGTCAACCACACTATCCCCCTCAATAGAGCGTTGCCTGCCCCTATAGGTTATTCCTGTTTTAGGAATTTGCAACCACAACTAACGGGGTGAATCCGCTGCCGCTGGCGCGCTGGCAGCGGTGGCGTGCGTGGGGATCGTCCGCCGCATCGCCGTCCGTGGCCGGCGTCAATGTTCCGATGATTGCCACAGCTTGGATCTCTTCGGATCCAGCGTCGGATTGTCGTGGGGAGGCCCTATGCCATCGGGCCGCTCATCGAAATCGACGGGGTGGGTGGTCCGCCGTCAGTGCACGGCGGCGTACATGATGCGCTGCTCGGTGGCGCTCTTGCTGTCCATCTCCTCGACGATCCGGCCTTGGCGCGCGACCAGGATGCGGTCGGAGAGAGCCAGGATCTCCGGCAGGTACGAGGAGATGACGATGACGGCCATGCCGGTATCGGCGAGCTCGTTGATGAAGCGGTGGATCTCGACAATGGAGCCGACATCGACGCCGCGGGTGGGCTCGTCGAAGATGATCATCTTCGGCTTCTGCACCGCGGATTTCGCGATCACCACCTTTTGCTGATTGCCGCCCGAGAGCTCGATGATCCGCGCATTGGGATCGATCGCCTTGATGGCGAGCCGCTCGGTCCATTGCCTTGCCATCGCGCGCGCCTCGGTCATCGAGATCACCGCCAGCGGGTTGATGCCCTTGGCGACGGTGCCGAGCTGGATGTTGGCGGCGATCGACATGGTCTCGAAGAAACCCTCGACCTTGCGGTCCTCGGTCACGTAGACGATGCCGTCCCTGACCGCCGGCCGCGGCGTGCGGTAGCGCACGGGCTTCTCGTTAAAGCTGATCGTGCCGCCGTGGAAGAAGTCGCGCTTCAGCACCCCACTGACGATCTTCATGGTCTCGGTACGACCCGAACCAACCAGGCCGAACAGGCCGGTGATCTGCCCGGCGAAGACCGAGAACGAGGTGTTGCGCACCACCGTGCCCATGGAGAGGTTCTGAATGCTCAGCACCTTCTCGCCATAGGCGCGCGGGATCCGATGCTTGTCGCCGCCGCTGTAGAGCTCGTCGGTCAGGCTGCGGCCGACCATCGCCTGGATGATGCGGTCGCGGTCGAAGTTCTTGGTGAGGTCGCTGGCCGAGACCTTGCCGTCGCGCAGGACGGTGATCCGGTCGGACAGCTCCAGCGCCTCTTCCAGCGCATGGCTGATGAAGATGATCGAAACGCCGTCGCGCTGCAGCCGCCGCACCAGGTTGAAGAAGTGGAACTTCTCCTCCGGCGTCAGGGTGGCGGTCGGCTCGTCGAAGATCATCAGCCGCGCCTTGTGGTGCACGGCGCGGGCGATCTCCACCATCTGCTTCTTCCCCGCGCCGAGCGAGGAGACCAGCGCCATGGGATCGACATAGAAGTTCAGCGACAGCAGGAAGCGCTGCGCCTGGATGTAGAGGCCGCGCAGCCGGTTGAACATCTTCTCGTCGCCGAGATAGATGTTCTGCGCCACCGTCATCGAGGGCACCAGGTTGGTCTCCTGGAACACCATGGCGATGCCTTGGCTGAGGGCATCGGCCGGTGAGGCGAGCTGCGCCGGCTTGCCGTCGAACAGCATCTCGCCCGAGCTCAGCTGATAGACCCCTGCCAGCACCTTGGTCAGCGTCGACTTGCCGGCGCCGTTCTCGCCGAGGATGGCGTGGATCTCGCCCTGCTCCAGGGTGAAGTCCACGTCCTTGATGGCAGCGACGCCGCGGAAGTCCTTGGTCGCCTTCTTCAGCTCCAGGAGCGCGCTCATGATCGGGCATCCTGTTCTTGCAGTCGCGCGATCGCGCCCGATCCCTTGGCACCGACGAACAACGCGCCGGCGGATTCGGCGAGCGAGGTCACGCCATGGAGACTGCCGTCGGCGCGGCTGTGGAAGCTCGCCACGGCGCGCATGTTGGCGTCGCAGCGCACCACCAGCCCATAGGACCAGCTCGGCGACCAGGGCTTCAGCATGTTGAGCTTCTTGCGGGCGCCGCCCTGAATGGGCTCGAGGAAGCTGGCGCCGCTGGAGAGCGAGGGCGCGATCCAATAGGCGGGATCGATGGTCGCGACCATGCGGCGGCGATAATCCTCCTCGCGCAGCACGAACTCGACCAGCTGGTTGCGCGGGGCGAACAAAGCCAGCCAGAAGCCACCGCCGGAGGCCGGCGCGATCCGCGCAGGATAGGCCGGCAGATCGGAGAGGACGGCGCGCGGCGGCTTTGCCGCGGCGAGATCGAGCGCGACGACACGGTGCCGCCACGCCTCCGCGACAAGCAGCCCGCCTGCGCCGACCGCAACGCCATAGGGAAATGCCAGATTGCGGGCGAGTTGGGTCGCTTCGCGGCCCTTGCCGCCGAGCGCGATGCGCCAGACGCTGCCGCTGGAACGCCGGTTCATCAGATCGCGCTTCCAGTCAGTCGTCATGTATTCGGCCGAGCCATTCGCGACGATGAGCGTGTCCGGATCGAGGAACAGGGCGGCCGTGGGCGCGCGCAAGACCGTGCCGTTCACCTCCTTGATCTGCAATCCGTCATGACGGCCGCCCTGGATGGCAATGCCCTGCCCGTCCAGGCCGACGGCAAGCGCGCCGGAGGCGTCGGCCGCCAGGCAGGAAATCTCGCTGGAGAAGACTTGTTGCTCAGCGGCGTCCAACGCACCGCCCGCGCTCCGCAGCCGCAGCAGCCCCGCGCCTTGCGAGGCGACGAGGCCGGCCGGCGTCGCGGTGAGATTGTCGATCTCCGGCAGCCGCAGCACGACCGGCGCCTCGTCGAGCGCGGTGTTGGGCTTCAGCGGCCCGTCCATCATCGGCACGGCGCTGCCGGCCTCGTCGAAGCCGCGGAAGCCGGCATAGAGGCACTTCAGGGCTTCCATCATGTCCGGGAGCTCCCCTCGCGGCCCCAATAGAAATCCTGGGCAGTCCAGTTGGGATCGGCGTCCGGGAGCTTGTAGCGGCCGATCCGGTTGTTCGAGACGCCGCCGAGATAGAGATAGCCCTTGTGCTCGCGCATCGAGGTGATCATCGGATGGTTCTGCCCGCCGAGATCCCAGAGCGCGTCGAGGATGTTGCCCTGCTCGTCGAATTTCACGACACAGCCGGTGTTGATGTTGGGATAGAGCCAGAGATCGGGTGCCACCCGGCGCGCCATGCGCCGGCGGAAGCCCGGCATCGACAAGGCGAGGTCGAGCGCCGGCGTCCGCATGCCGAGCAGCGCCGCCCAGTAATTGCCATCGGAGGCGCGGTTGATGTTGTCGGGATAGCCGGGCAGGTTCGAGATCACGGTCTCGATCGTGCCTTTCTTCGGGCCGTCGAAATAATAGCGGTTGATGGTGGCGATCCAGCTCTCGGCGAACAGGAACGAGACGCCGTCATTGGCCATGCAGACGCCGTTCGGGAAGACCCGCCGGTGAATCTCGGTCTTGGTCGTGCCGGTGCGCGGGTCGTAGCAGATCATGCGCCCGTTGCCGCGGCTCTCCAGCGCATCGGTCGCCCATTCCTCCTGCTCGTAGCGGATGGTCGCCTCGCTGAAATAGACCCGCCCGTCCGGCGCGATGTCGAGATCGTCGGCGAGGCGCAGGCGCGAATCGTCCACCACCGAGAGGAAGCTGCGGTTGGTCTCGTCGGTGAGCTTGATCACCTCTTTCTGCGGCGTGACCTTGTAGAGCCCCATGCCGCCGATGCAGACCAGCAGATTGCCGTCGCGGTCGAACTGCATGCCGAGCGGATGCCCGCCGATATGGGCGAACACTTCGTGCCGCTTATGGTCGGGGCCGAAGAAGCGGACGATGTCGCCGTGCCTTGTCCCGCAATAGAGGTTGTCGTCGCGGTCGAGAATCACGTCCTCCGGCCCGTCGATCTGGCCGAGGCCGATGATCTCGACCGAGCGCAGCTTGTCGTTCAGGGCATAGGGCGAGTTCGCATCGGTCGCCGAGGGCGGCGGCGGCAATTGCAGATAGGCCGGCGAGACGTAGATCTTCGACAGCCATTTGTGCCGGTTCCGCAGCCAGCGCATGTCGATGAACACCGACGAGATCAGCACGCAGCCGAGAATCGTCGAGTTGACCGGACCGGAGACGCCGAAATTGGTGAGGTTGTTGCTGAGGATCAGCACGAACAGTGCGCCCATCGCCGCCTTGGCGACCGAACCGCGCCCGCCACCGAGCGAATTGCCGCCGAGCACCGCGGCGGTCAGGGCGGAGACTTCGAGGCCGACGCCGGTATCAGCCCCGGTGCTGCCGATCCGCGCCGCGAACAGGAAGCCAGCCAGCGCGCTCAAGGCGCCCGACCAGACATAGGCGAAGAACACCGTGCGCCGCACGCTGATGCCGGCATTGTAGGCCGAGCGCCGCGCACCGCCGACGGCAGTCAGCCGCCATCCGGGACGCATGCGCGAGAGCACGATATGCCAGCCGACGGCGATGATCAGCGTCACCCAGAGCGAGAAGGGAATGCCGAGGATCGTGCCGCTGCCGATGAAGAACAGGAAATCGGAATCGGAGAAACTGGCGACGATGGCGGTCGACATCCGCAGGAACAGGATGTCGTAGATCGAGCGGAAGATGATCAGCGTCACCAGGGTGGTGAGAAACGCCCGCAGCCGCATATAGCCGATCAGATAGCCGTTGATCGAGCCGCAGACCACGCCGAGGAACACCACGCCGATTGCGGTCAGGCCGACCGAGAAGCCTTCGACATTGGTGCCGATCAGCGATGCAAGCACCGCCAGCGTGAACACCGAGGCCACCGAGAGATCGATGCCGCCCGACATCAAGACGATCGAGAGGCCGAGCACGATCAATCCGAACTCGGCCACCTGGCGGCCGAGATCGGTGATGCTGGAGACCGAGAGGAAGCCCGGCGCGATGATCCCGAACACCGCCACCAGCACCACCAAGGCGAGGAACGGGACCGCATTGTCGATCCAGCGCTTGGACAGGATCTCCCCGATCAGATGATCGGGGAGATACCGGTACCGGATGCGCGTCAGCGTATCGCTACTCATGATCTGAACGCCAACAACCGGCCCCTTACTTCAGCTGGTCCAGGTTCCAGCAGTTGTGCGACGCGACCCATTCCTTGGTCTGCAGGGTCAGCGGCGTGAAATAGGTGCTCTGGATCTCGCCCGCCTTGGCCGGGGAGTTCAGCAGCGTGACGATCGCCTGGTTGAGCGAGTCGCCCTGCAGCGGCACGTCGTAGCTGACGATCAGATCGAGCAGGCCCTTCTTGATGTTGTCGCAGCCGGTCTGGCTGCCGCCGCCGGAGGTCACGATATAGACCTGGTCCGACTTGCCGGCGGCCTCGACCGCGGCGCCGGCGCCGACATCCTGGTTGTCCCAGTTGCCGACGATGCCGCAGAGATCGGGATGCTGCTGCAACACGGTCTCGGTGATGGCCCGCGCCTTGGCCGGGTCGTAGGTCGCGGCCTGGTCGGCCACCACCTTGATCTCGGGGTTGTCGGCGAAGACCTTATAATAGGCGTAGAGCTCATAAAGGTTGGAGGCGGCGGTCGGCTGTCCTTCGAGGATCGCGACCTTGCCCGAGGTGCCGGAGCCCTTGCCGCATTTCTTCACCAACGCGTCGGCCTGGATCAGGCCCACCTTCACCCAGTCGGCGCCGACATAGTAGTCGGTCGGGACCGTGGTCTCGAGATTGACCTGCAGGACCTTGATGCCTTCCTTGACCATGCGCTGCTCGAGCCGCGCATAGGATTGAAGATCCGGATTGTGGATGATGGCGAGATCCGGCTTCTCGGCGATGATCGCGGTGATCGCCCTTGTGCCGGCATCGGTGCTCCAGTTGGGATCGCGGATCTCGAAGCTGTAGCCGAGATCGGCGGCCTGCTTCTTCATGATCGCCGCCCAGCCTTCGGTCAGGTCGAAGCCCATGGCGAGCGGGACGAACACGACCTTCTTGCCCTTCAGGCCGTCGTAATAGGGATCGCGCTTCACCTTGTTGTCGAGACCCTTCTGGTCCTGCGCCATGGCGCCGGAGAAGGTCGCTGCGCCGAGCGCCAGGGAGAGCGCCGCCGCGATGATCTTGAATGTCCTCATGATATCCTCCGCCTGTTCGTTCTTATGGTTGTTGTGATGTCACGCGTGGTCAGATGTCGCCCTGCTCCTGCTGCGCCGTCTGCTCGTCGCGGGGATTGATGATGCTGTCCACGACGATGGCGCAGAGCAGGATGATGCTCTTGATCAGGTTCTGCTCGATGTAGGGCACGTCCATGATGGTCATGCCGTCGAGCAGCACGCCCACCAGCAAGGTGCCGACCAGGATGTTGCGCACGCCGCCGCGCCCGCCGCTGAGGCCGATGCCGCCCAGCACGACCACCAGCAGCACGTCGTAGATCATGGTCGAGTTGTAGACCCGCGTGCTCATGCCCGAGGATGCGGCGGCCATGACCAGGCCGGCGGCATAGGCGATCAGCGCGGTGATGACGTGCTCGGCGACGATCATCGGCCGCACCGGCAGGCCGACGATGCGCGCCGCCGCCGGATTGTCGCCCATCGCATAGACGAAGCGGCCGAAGCGGGTCCAGCGCAAGGCCAGCCACATCAGCAGCGCCAGGACCAGGAAGGCCACGATCAGCATGGGCATGCCGAGGACCGTGGTCCGGCCGAGGAAGTTGAAGAAGGCCGAGTTGTCCGGCGTGTTCTGCACATCGACCTGGAACAGCCAGCCGCGGCCCACGCCATAGACCACCAGGCCCATGGCGAGGGTGGTGAAGATCGCGGGGATGGTGGCATAGGCGATCAGGATGCCGTTGATCAGCCCGATCAGGATGACGAAGCCGGCGCCCAGCAGCAGAGCCGGACCGAGGTTCCAGCCGGAATTGGTGGTGAGCGACAGCACCCAGGAGACCGAGACGACCATGGTCGCGATCAGCGCGAGATCGATGCCGCGGGCGATCACCACCAGTCCCATGCCGAGGCCGAGGATGCCGAGGATCGAGACGCTGCGGACCAGCGCGATCAGATTGCCGGTGGTGAGGAAGTTCGGCAACGCAACGGCGAAGACCACGCACATGGCGACGGCCAAAGCGAGGACGACGCCCTCCTGCGTGAGTCTGATCTTGCGCACCCGGCCTCCCAAAGTCCGAACGGCGCTGCCCTGGATTGCGACGAGGAGGGTTTTTTTCGCTGCGCCGAATGGCGCCGACGCGAGGGTCGGCGCTCTCACGGTCACAATCGTCAATTTCCGGGGGGCGGCAAAGCCGCTGGCTTTGAATATCAGTTATGATAGGCGCAGCATTCGGTTCACGCGCGCACGGCCGAGGTTGTATGCGTAGCGGCTGGGATATCAAACCGCTGGAGAAAGACCGTGCCGGAAGCCAAAGGAACCGCTCTGATCACCGGCGCCGCCAGCGGGATCGGCCGCGCCATCGCCAGGCGGCTCGCCGAAGCCGGCCATCGCGTGGTGCTCACCGATCTCGATCTCGCAGGTGCAACCGAACTCGCGCAAAGCTTGGGAGAGAAGGCGACCGCGCTGCAACTCGACATCACCGATCGCGCCCGCGTGGACGACCTTCCCAACCTCGTTCCGCCCGCGTTCCGGCCGATCGAGATCCTGGTCAACAATGCGGGTCACGATATCGGCGGCCGCACCCGCTTCGACCTCGGCAAGGCCGACGACTGGTCGAGCATCATCGATACCAATTTGAATGGTCTCATGCGGGTCACGCGCGCCATGCTGCCGGATATGGTGCGGCGCAACAGCGGCGACATCGTCAACATCAGCTCGATCAGCGCTATTCGGATGGTGCCCGACATGGCGGCCTACACCGCCAGCAAGGCGGGCGTGCGCGCCTTCACCGACATCCTGCGCGCCGACTTGGCCGAGACCGGCATCCGCGTGACCGAAATCCTGCCCGGCCTCACCAAGACCAACATCATCCTGAAGCGCCATCGCGGCGACAAGGCGGCCGAGCAGGAGTATTTCGAGCGCTTCAAGATCGCGCTCGATCCCGACGACATCGCCCGCAGCGTGCTGTTCGCCCTCGACCAGCCCGCCCATGTCCAGATCGCGCAGCTCTACATCCTGCCGGTCAACCGGTGGTGAGGGCTGTTCGATGTGTGATCCCCTCTCCCCTCGTGGGAGAGCATCTGTGTTTGAGGTCAAGCGGCATGATTGACCCAGATGCGATCTTCCTTGATGAGGGTATTGGCGA
>JAUYVI010000005.1 GCA_030715195.1 Dongia sedimenti | reverse complement strand
GGACCTACGCGGGCGGCCACCCGCGTAGGTCCGACGCGAACTCTGCACCGATTCGCGCCAATCCAAACATGCAAGGGTTGCGCAGGCTTAGCGAGCGATAGCGAGCTTAGCCGTAGCTGGGTGAGGGGGCGCGTGCCGAAGGCGCGCAGCGCGTAAGCGCTCTGGCGAGCGCGCGCACCTACCGGTGCGCAACCCCTCATCCAACTCCGGCTAAGCTCGCTCTCGCTCGCTAAGCCTCTGTATCCTTCTCCCACAAGGGGAGAAGGGAATCTTGGTTAGTACATCACCATGCCGCCATCGGCGACCAGGGTGGCGCCGTGGACGTAGGAGGCTTCCTGCGAAAGCAGCCAGACGATCGCCGCGGCGATCTCCTCCGGCGTGCCCAGGCGGTTGAAGGAGGTCATGCCTTCGATCCGCTGCTTGATGCCCGGGTCGGACAAGGGGCCGGCGGCAAAGGGTGTATCGATCATGCCCGGCGCGATGGTGTTGACGGCGATGCCCTTCGGCCCCAGCACCCGTGCCGCGTTCTTGGTGAGGGCGAGTATCGCGCCCTTGCTGCTGGCATAGGCGGCCGTACCGGCCAGCCCGCCGCCGCGCAGGCCGGCGACGCTGGCGACGGTGCAGATCCGCGCCCCCGCTTCCATCAGCTTCGCGCCCTCGCGCATGCAGAGGAAGGTGCCGATCACGTTGACGTCGTGGATGCGGCGATATTTCTCGGCGGTGATCTCGAAGAACGGGGTCGTGTCGTAGATGCCGGCGATGGCCGCCAGCCCGTCGAGACCACCCAGGACATTGCGCACCTCGTCGAAGGCGCGCACCACCCCCGCCTCGTCGGCGACATCGACGGCGATCACCGGACGATCGCCGACCGTCTTCTTCGCCGCGTCGGGATCGCGGTCCAGGGCCACCACCTGCCAGCCGCGCTCGATCAGGAGTTTCGCCGTCGCGGCGCCGATGCCGCTGCCGGCCCCGGTCACCGCCACGCGTTTCTTATGCTCTGCCATGCTCTTCCATCTTGAACAGGCCGCCGTCAGTGGACGGCGGCATACATGATCTTTTCCTCGGTCGCCTCGCCGGCCGCGAACTCCTCGACGATGCGGCCCTTGCGCGAGACCAGGATCCGGTCGGAGATATTGAGGATCTCCGGAAGGTAGGAGGAAATCACCACCACCGCCATGCCTTCGTCGGCCAGGCGGTTGATGATCGCATGGATCTCGGCGATCGCGCCGACATCGACGCCGCGGGTCGGCTCGTCGAAGATCACCAGCTTCGGCTGCTGCACCAGGGCCTTGGCGATCACCACCTTCTGCTGGTTGCCGCCGGAAAGCTCGACCACCGGCGCGTCCGGCGAGATGGCGCGGATGCTCAGCGATTGGGTCCAATGCTCGGCGACGCTGCGCATCTCCGACTTGCTGACCACCGCCGTCCGGTGCTGGGCCGACGCCAGCAGGCCGGTATAGATGCTCTGGGCGATCGACATGGTCTCGAAGATACCCTCGGACTTGCGGTCCTCGGTCACGTAGGCGACGCCGTTGCGCACCGCCGGCGCCGGCGTCCGGTAGCGCACGATCCGGTCGGCAAGCCGGGTGACGCCGCCATGGAAGAAGTTCCGCTTCACCACGCCGGCGACGATCTTGGCGCTCTCGGTGCGGCCCGAGCCGATCAGCCCGAAGATGCCGGTGATCTGCCCGGCATAGACCGCGAACGAGCTGTTCCGCACCATCCGGCCCATGGAGATGTTCTGCACCGAGAGGACGCGCTTGCCGTAGCCGCGCACCTTGCGGCTGCCCGCATGCGCGCCGTAAAGCTCGTCGGAGAGGCTGCGGCCGACCATGGCGCGGATGATCTTGTCGCGGTCGAAATTGGCGGTGACGTCGGTCACCACCAGCTTGCCGTCGCGCAGCACGGTGATCCGGTCGGAGATCGCCAGCGCCTCTTCCAGCGCATGGGAGATGAAGATGATCGAGCAGCCGCGCGCTTTCAGGCGGCCGATCAGCTCGAAGAAATGCTGCTTCTCCTCGGGGGTCAGGGTTGCGGTCGGCTCGTCGAAGATGATGATCCGCGCATTCTTGCGCACGGCCCGGGCGATCTCGACCATCTGGCGCTGCGCCGCGCCCAGGGCGGAGACGTTCAGGGTGGGATCGACCGGGAAGTTTAGCGATTGCAGGAACTGCTGGGCCGCGATGTAGAGCGGGCGCAGCCGGTTGAACGCCTTTTCGTCGCCGAGGAACAGGTTCTGGGCCACGGTCAGCGACGGCACCAGGCTGGTCTCCTGGAACACCATGGCGATGCCGTGCCGCAATGCCTCGGCCGGCGAGGAAAAGCTGACCGGCTTGCCGTCGAGCAGGATGCTGCCACGGGTCGGGTCGACCACGCCGGCGATCATCTTGGTCAGGGTCGACTTGCCGGCGCCGTTCTCGCCCAGCAGCGCGTGCACCTCGCCGCTTTCCAGGGACATCGAGATGTCCTGCACCGCAGCGGCCCCGCGATATTCCTTGGTGAGTTCCTTCACTTCGAGCAGCGATGCCATGTCAGGCCTCCGGCTCGCGGGCGAGGTCCGCCATCACCAGTGCATCGTCGCCCTTGCAGGCGGCGATCAGCTCGCCGCGAATTTCGAGGCAGCTGGTGACGCCATGGCGCTTGCCGTCGGCCCGGCTGTGCAGCGAGGTCGTCGGGATGAAGTCGCGGTCGAGCCGCACCGCCAGCCCGTAGGAGCGCGACGGCGCCCAGGGCTTGAAGATGCCGAGCGTCTTCACCGCCCCGCCCTGCATCGGCTCCTTGTAGGAACGGCCGGCGCGCAGGGTCGGCGCGATCCAATGCGCGGGCTCGATGGTCTGCATCATCCAACGGCGATAGCGATCCTCGCGCAGCACGAACTCCACGAGCTGGGTGCGCGGCGCGAAGACCGCGAGCCAGGCACCGCCATCCGGGGCATGCGACAGGCGCCCGGGATAGCCCGGCAGGTCGTCGAGCAGGACTCCCGGCGCGCCGCGCTCCCGCGCCGGGAAGTCCAGCAGCCGATGCCGCCAGGCTTCCGAGACCGCGACCCTTCCGTCATGCAGCAGCAGCCCGTTCGGCCAGCCGAGATGCGCCGCGAGGCAGACGGGCTCGCCGCCGGCGAGCGGCACGCGCCACACCGAGCCGGCGCTGCGCCGCTCCAGCAGATCGCGCTGCCAGTCGGCGGCCCCGTGCAGATCCGAACCGACGCAGACGAACAGCGTGTCCGGATCGGCGAAGCCGAGCGCGGTCGGCGCGATCAGCTTCTTGCCGCCAAGCGTGGTGATCGCTCTGCCGTCATGGGTCCCGCCGACGATGACAATTCCGGCGGCACCCAGGGCAACCGCCAGGCTGCCATCCTCGGCAGCGGCGAGCGCCGTGATCGCGCTGTCGAAATGCAGGATCTCCTCGGGCTCCGCGCCTTCCTGATGCAGGCTGTCCAGCAACAGCACCCGCTTGCCGCTGGAGAAGAGGACGTGATCGTCCTGCCAGACCAGGTTGTCCGGGCCGGCGCATTCCGCCAGCAGCACGGCGTCGTCCAGCTCCCGGTTCGGCCGCAACGCGCCATCCATCGACGGCACGGTGGCCGCCGGTCGCATCCAGGGCAGCAGTCGGGCGAGACCGCCGATCATCGCTGCCCCCAATAGCTCGCGCCCGCGGTCCAGTTCGGATCCGCGTCTTTCAGCACATGCTTGCCGATGCGGTTGTTGAGGATGCCGCCGAGATAGAGCGCGCCCTTGTGCTCGCGCATCGAGGTGATCATCGGGTGATTCTCGGCGTGCCGGTCCCACAAGGTCTCAAGCACCTTGCCGTCGGCGGTGAATTTCACGATGCAGCCGGCATTGATGTTGGGATAGAGCCATTCGTCGGGCGCCACTTCCAGTGCCATGCGACGGCGGAAATCCGGCATGCGCAGCGCGAGGTCGAGCGCCGGCGAGCGCATCCCCATCAGCGCCATCCAGTAATTGCCGTCCGAGGCGCGGTTGACGTTGTCGGGATAGCCGGGCAGGTTCTCGATCACCCGCTCGACTTGACCCTCCTTCGGACCCGCGAACCAGTAGCGGCTGACGCGGCAGGCCCAGCTCTCGGCGAAGAGCAGCGACTGGCCGCCCGGCTCGACGCAGACTCCGTTCGGGAAGACCAGCTTGCGCAGGATGGTGCGGGTCGTGTTCTTGGCCGGGTCGTAACAGACGATGCGGCCGCTGCCGCGGGATTCCAGCGCGTCGGCAGGCCAGGTCTCCATGTCGTAGCGGGTCGTCGCTTCGCTGAAGAAGACGCGCCCGTCCGGCGCGATGTCGAGATCGTCGGCGAGGCGCATCCTGGAATCGTCGATGATCGAGAAGGCCGAGCGGTTGGTCTGGTCGGTCGCCTTCTCCGCCCTTCCGTCCGGATGGACACGGTAGAGACCCATGCCGCCGACACAGACATAGAGCACCCCGGCCCGGTCGAAGGCGAGGCCGAGCGGATGGCCGCCGATATGGGCGAACACCTTGCCCTCTTGGTAGTCCGGGCCGTCGAAGCGCACGATATTGCCGAGCCGGTCGCCGCAATAGAGATTGTCCTGGGCGTCGAAAATCACGTCCTCGGCCCCGTCCAGCTTGCCGAGGCCGATCAAGGACACATCGCCCAACTGGTCGTTCAGCGCATAGGACGAGGCCGGCTGCTCGGCATCGGGCGCTTCGGGCAGGCTGAAATAGGTGGGCGACATGTAGAGCCGCGACAGAATCTTCTCGCGGTTGCGGATGAAGCGCACGTCGATCGCGATCGCCAGCAGCAGGATGAGGCCCAACACCAGCTGCCCCGCCCCGCTCTGCAGGCCCATCTGCACCACGCCGAGATTGATCATCAGCACGATGATCGAGCCCATCAGCGCCTTGGCGACCGAGCCGCGCCCGCCGCCCAGGCTGGTGCCGCCGACGATGACCGCGGTCAGCGCGAAGATCTCCATGCCGGC
Organism: Dongia sedimenti; assembly: GCA_030715195.1. Lineage (GTDB taxonomy): Bacteria > Pseudomonadota > Alphaproteobacteria > Dongiales > Dongiaceae > Dongia > Dongia sedimenti. The sequence goes on along the minus strand of JAUYVI010000005.1, from coordinate 703,209 downwards.
GCCGGGATAGGACCCGCCATTGCCGAGCCGCGCCGCGTAGAGGAAGGCGGCGAGCCCGGCCAGCGCCCCGGATAGCACATAGGTGCCGCAGACCGTGCGCCGGACCGAGATGCCGACATTGTGCGCCGAGCGCCGCGAGCCGCCGACCGCCATCACATGCCAGCCGAGCCGGGTGCGCGACAGGAACAGATGGATCGCGATGGCGACGACGACCAGCACGACGAAGCTGGTGGGGAGGCCGAGCACGTCGCCGGCGCCGGCGAAATCCCAGATGGCGGAGTCGTAGAAGCCCGCCGAGATATCGACGGCAAATTCGAGCAGCAGGACGTCGACCAGGGCGCGGATGGTGATCAGGCTGACCAGGGTGGTGAGAAAGGCGCGCAGCCGGAAGTAACCGATCAACACGCCGTTGATCAGGCCGGCGAAGGCGCAGATCAAGACCACGCAGGGCAGGACCGCGGCAACCGGCCAGTCGAACAGGTTGGTGAGCGCGAGCGCGGTAAAATTGCCGAGCGCGAAAATCGACCCCACGCTCAAGTCGATGCCGCCGCCCATGATGACGACCATCATGCCGAGCGCCACCAGGCCGAACTCGCCGAGCTGCCGCCCGCCGTCGGAGATGTTGGCGCCGGTGAAGAAGCCCGGCGCCACGATCAGGAACAGGCCGATCACCAGCACCATGAAGGTCGCCGGCACGGCGCTGTCGATCCACTGCTTGGACATGATCTCGCCCAAGATGTGGCTCGGCACCAGCCGCGCCCGCAGCTTGACCAGCCCTTCGAAGGGATAGCGCGCGGTCGGCCGCTTGGCGGCGGCCGGACGGGTGGCAAGAGTCTCGGCTTGATCCATGCTGGTCATCACAAAGTCGGGGCGGATCGGCCGCGGCCGATCCGCCCCGACACGCTGCTTACTTGAAGGAGTCCATGGTCCAGCAGGAGCCCGGCTTGATGTTGTCCTTGGTCAGCATCACGCCGCGGGTCGGCAGCGTGAACTTGAAGGCATCAGGTGCCGGGTTGGTCTGCAGCAGGATGCGGATCACCGTGTTGATGTCCTGGGCCTGGCCGCGCACGTCGTAGCTGAAATAGGCCGAGTAGGTCCCGTCCTCGAGCCGGTCGCAGGCCGCTTCCTTGTAGCCGCCGCCGGAGGAAACGACGAACACCTTGTCCTGCATGTTGGCTTCCTTGACCGCCGAGCCGGCGCCGATATCCATGCCGTCCCAGAAGCCGATCACGCCGCAGAGGTCCGGATGCTGCTGCAGCACGGTGCGGGTGATCTCCTGCGCCTTGCCGGCATCCCAGTTGGCCGACTGGTTGGAGACGACCTGGATCTCCGGATGCTTGGAGAAGACCTCGGTCACGCCGCGGATCTGATAGGCGCTCGCCGCCGAGGTGAGAATGCCCTGCACGATCGCCACCTTGCCGGAGCGGCCGGTATCCTTGCCGCATTTATCGACGATGTATTGCGCCTCGGCCATCCCGTTCAGCTGCCATTCCTCGCCGATGTAGTAGCTCGGATAGGCCGACTTGATGTTGACCGAGATGAACTTGATCCCCGCCTCGGTGCCGCGCTTCAGCAGCTTGGCATAGGATTGTAGATCGGGATTCTGCAGCACGATGATGTCGGGCTTGGAGTTGATCAGCTGGTCCATGGCCTGGACGCCGACATCGGTGTTCCAGTTCGGGTCGCGGGTGATGATCTCGTAGCCGAGCTCCTTGGCCTGGATCTCCATGCCCGCCAGCCAGCCCTTGGAGAGATCGTAGCTCATCGAGAACGGCACATAGCCGATCTTCTTGCCCTTCATCGATTCGAAATAGGGCGCGATGGTCGGATCGTTGATGCCCTCGACCTCGGTTTCGGCCGCGACCGGTTTCACGCTGGTCAGCGACAGTATCGCCGCCATGCTCAGCAGGCCGATGGCGGCCCATTTCTTCATGTTCTTCATGGTTCCCTCCTCAGATGTCCCCTTGTTGCGATGTCTGCTCGTCACGCGGATTGATGACCTGGTCGATGGCGATGGCGGTGAGCAGGATCAATCCCTTGATCGCGTTCTGCGCGGTGAACTGGATGTTCATGATGGTCATGCCGTTGAGGAACGTGCCGATCAGCAGGGTGCCGACCACCACGTTGCGGATGCCGCCCTTGCCGCCGGAAAGCCCGATGCCGCCCAGCACCACGACCAGGATCACCTCGTAGATCAGCAGCGTGTCGGTGATGCGGGTGTTCATGCTGTTGATCGCCGTCGCCTGCACCAGGCCGGCGATGAAAGCGACGATGGCCGAGACCGTGTATTGCAGCACCAGCACCGGCCGCACCGGCACGCCGGTGATCCGCGCGGTCGCACGGTTGTCGCCGATCGCATAGGCGAAGCGGCCGAACTTGGTATAGTTCATGACCAGCGCGATCGCCGCCGCCAGCACGGCGAACACGATCACGGGCATCGGCAGGCCGTAGACCCGCCCGTGGCCGAGCTCGGCGATCCAACCCAGATTCTTCGGCAGGTAGACCGTGTCCTGGCTGATCAGCCCGAACCGGCCGAAGCCGTAGATGCAGGCCGCGGTCGCCAGCGTGGCGAACAGCGGCGGAATCTCGACATAGGCGACCAGCACGCCGTTGATGATGCCGACCAGGATGGCCGAGCCGCCCCCGATCAGCATGGCCAGCGGCACCGGCATGCCGTTGTTGACCAGCTGCAGCGCCCAGGCGACCGACATCGCCATCAGCGCCACCATGGAAAGGTCGATCGCCCCGGCGATGATCGTCGCCCCCATGGCAACGCTCAGGATGCCGAGGACCGAAACGCTCTGCAGCAGCAGCGCCACGTTGTTGGCGGTGAGGAATCCGGGCAGGAACAGCGAAAAGCCCAGAAACAGCAGCACGAAGATCGCGAACACGATCTTCTCCTGCGTGATCAGCCGCTTTCTCGAGACGGCACGCGTCAAGACTGCGTCGCTCCCCGCCGGGCGAGCAACGGCTCCAGGCTGGCAATCATGTCATCCTCCCGGCTCCGGTCTGTCGGCGCGCGAAACCACGCGCTGCGAACGGTTCGCCAGCCTCACTCTTAGGGGAGAACAAGGGGGGACGGCAGTCCTGGAGTTCTCATAGCAGTTATATCGAATGTGGTTTCAGCACGCTGCGGTGGCCGCACGCCGCGATGCAGCGCACGTGTCGCGTGTGAATAGAAGCCGGTTGACGCTCCAGCGCTCTGCCCGCACAATTGTAACAAGGCTCTGGCAGCGGTCAGGGCACGCATGCCGGCACAGAGCAACCCAGAAGTCAGCCGCAGCCGAAGGCGCGGAAGCCGGTGTCAGGGGTAAGATGGAACTCAAGCAGCTCAAGTATTTTCTCTGCGTCGCGGAGCTCGGCAGCTTCTCCAAGGCCGCCGTGCAATTGAGCGTGGCGCAGCCGATCCTCAGCCGGCAGATCCGCTCGCTGGAGCACGACCTCAACGCCGAGCTGTTCTATCGCAACGGCCGTGGCATCGTGCTGTCCGAGGCCGGCAAGCTGCTCGAGATCTACGCCAAGGAGATCGTCCAGACGGCCGGCAAGGCCAGCTTCGAGATCATGGCGATGAAGTCTTCGCCGCGCGGCCGGATCACCATCGCCATGCCGCCTTCGATCGGCTGGGTGCTGACCGTGCCGCTGGTCATGCGCTGCCGCGGCGAGTTCCCGATGATCGCGCTGCATGTCGTCGAAGGCTTCAGCGGCCATGTGACCGAATGGCTCTCGACCGGCCGCATCGACATCGGCGTGGTCTACAACGCGCCGCGCCTGCCCTCGCTGCTGACGGAGCCTTTGCTGGAAGAGCGCCTGGTGCTGCTCGGGCCGGCCGACGATCCGGCCCATGTGGGCAGCGGCCCGGTCCCGGCCTCGCGGCTCGAGGACATTCCGCTGATCCTGCCGGCGCGGCCGCACGGCCTCCGCCTTTTGATCGATCGCACCCTCGAGAAGCTCGGCATCGTCGCCAATGTGCAGCTCGAATTGGACGCGATGGCCTCGACCCTCGGCCTGGTCGAGGAAGGCGCCGGCTATACGATCTTGTGCGATGCAGCGGTGCAGCCGCTGGTGCGCGCCGGGCGCATCAAATCTTGGCCGATCGATGCGCCGAAAATGACGCGGCAGTTGATGCTGGCGACCTCGACCCAGCGCCCGACCAGCGTCGCGACGCGGGTCGTGGCGAAGCTGATCCGCGCCCAGGTGGCGGAGCTCTTCGCAACCGCACGCGAGACCGAACCGGCGGCGTGAGCCCCAAGCCGCGCCCGCATATCGAAAAGCAACAGTCTGTTATGCCAATTACACGTATGGCCTAGCCTCGCGCGCTTGGCCGATAGTGGCCGCGAATTTCACCAGCATTTCGAGATCATCGTGACAGGTAAGCATTTCGGTTTTGTCGGCGTCGGCCGCATGGGTGGGCACATGGCTGTCCGCCTGCTCGACGCCGGGCACACGCTCAGCGTCTTCGACGCCAGCGAGGCGGCCCTCGAGCCGTTGCTGGCGCGCGGTTGCCATCGCGCGGAATCGGCAGCCGCCGTCGCTTCGGAGGCCGAGATCGTCTTCGCCAGCCTGCCGACCCCCGCGATCGTCGAAAAGGCGGCGCTGGGCGAGACCGGGGCGATCAAGGGCTCGAAGATCAAGACCTTCATCGACATGTCGACCAGCGGACCGCGCGCGGCACAGCGCGTGGCGCAAGGCCTGGCCGAGAAGAAGATCGTCGCGGTCGATGCGCCGGTCAGCGGCGGCCTCGCCGGCGCCAAGAACGGCACGCTCGCGGTGATGGTGTCCTGCCCCAAGCCGACCTACGAGGCTCTGGAGCCCATCCTCAAGAACTTCGGCAAGCTGTTCTTCGTCGGCGAGAAGCCGGGCGCCGCGCAGACCATGAAGCTCGCGAACAACCTGCTCGCGGCCTGCGCGCTGGCGATCTCGTCGGAAGCCATGGTAATGGGTGCCAAGGCCGGGCTCGATGCGCAGACCATGCTCGACGTCATCAACGTCAGCAGCGGCCGGAACAGCGCCACCCAGGACAAGTTCCCGAAATCGATCCTGCCCCGCACCTTCGACTTCGGCTTCGCCACCGGCCTTTCCTACAAGGACGTCTGCCTCTGCCTCGACGAGGCGGAATCGCTCGGCGTGCCGATGATCGTCGGCAGCGCGGTGCGCCAGCTCCTCGCCGTGACCCAAGCGCTCTACGGCCCGGAATCGGACTTCACCTCCATCTGCAAGAGCGTCGAGCAGTGGGCGAAGGTCGAGGTCCGCGGCTGAGCCGCGCCTGACATGGCGCAATCGCTCGCCCGGCGGATCGCGACGGCGGCGGCCAAGACCCGGTTCGAGGATTTCTCGCCGGAAACCGTCGCCAAGCTGAAGCTCTGCCTGCTCGACTTCTTCGCCTGTGCCTTCGAGGCCCGCGATCTCCCCTGGAGCCAGCGCGCCGCGATCCTGGCCGGCCGTGAGCGCGGCGCCGCGACGGTGCTGGCGACCGGCGCCACGGCGACGCCGGGCGCGGCGGCCTTCGCCAACGGCACCGCCGGCCACGGGCTGGTGCGCGAAGACATGCATGCCGGCAGCGTCAGCCATCTCGGCGTGGTCGTCCTGCCGACCCTGCTCGCGCTGAGCGAGCGCGACACCGCCAGCGGCCGCGACTTCATCACCGCCGCGATCGCCGGCTATGAAACCGGCGCCAAGATCGGCCGCGCCCTGGTCACGCCGGATTTCGCCCGCTTCTTCCGCCCGACCGGATTCACCGGGCCGCTTGCCGCGGCGATCGCGGGCAGCCGGTTGATCGCCGCCGATGCCGATCTCGCCGCCCGCGCCTTGGGCTTCGCCGCCAACACGACGTCCGGCCTCAACCAGTGGCCGCACGAGGGCAGCGACGACATGTTCTTCCATCCGGGCTTCGCCGCGCGCAACGCGCTCACCGCAATCGAACTCGCGGAGCTCGGCGCCCAGGCATCGGATGGGGCATTGGACGGTCCGGCCGGCCTGCTCACCGCCTATCTCGGCGGCCGGACGATTCCGGACATCACCCTGTTCGACGGCGCGCCGGAGCTGCTTTCGGTCTACAACAAGCCGGTGCCGGCCTGCAATTTCGCCCAGACGCCGTGCCAGGCGGCACTGTCCGCGGTGAGCGGCCAGCCGCTGCCGACCGACCGCATCCGCCAGATCCGGATCGCGGCGTCCTATGCCGCGGTTCACTATCCCGGCTGCGACTACACCGGCCCGTTCGGGAGCCGGCTGCAGGCGAAGATGAGCATCCAGTTCGGCGTCGCCGCGGCCTTGCGCTACGGCAAGGTCGCCGAGGCGAATTACGCCAAGCTCGACGAGCCCGAGGTCATGCGCCTCGCCGCCCTGGTCAGGCTCGAGACCGATGCCGGATTCACCGGCGCCTTTCCGGCGCGCCAGGGTTCCCGGGTCGAGATCGAAACCACCGACGGCAAGCTGCTGAGCGCGACCCTGCCCGACGTGGTTCCGGCGACCGAGGCGGAGATCCGCGCACGCTTCCGCGCCGCCGCCGAGGAGACCGTCGGCGCGGGCCGCACCAAGGAGATCGAGCGGCTGGTGAACGGGCTGGAGGCGATGCCTTCGGTGGGCGCCCTGCCGCGCCTGGCACAGAGAGACGCGGCGCCGCGCGCCGCCGCTCGATGATTTCACGCAACAGAACAGAGTAAGGAGAACAACATGGGCAAGGGCAACCCGGTCTTCGACAAGGGCATGGAGATCCGCAAGTCGGTCCTCGGCAAGGAGTTCGTCGAGAAATCCTTCGCCGCGGCCGACGATTTCAACATGCCGATGCAGGAGCTGACCACCGAGTATTGCTGGGGCGCCGTCTGGGGCCGCGACGGATTGCCGAAGAAGACCCGCAGCATGCTGAACCTCGCCATGCTGAGCGCGCTCAACCGGCCGCACGAGCTGAAGATGCACATCAAGGGCGCGCTCACCAACGGCGTCACCAAGGACGAGATCCGCGAAGTCCTCCTCCAAGTGGCGATCTACTGCGGGATTCCCGCCGGTGTGGATTCTTTCCGCATCGCCCGCGAAACCTTCGCCGAACTGGACAAGGGGGCGTAAGCCCCCTTCTTTCTCCGCAGAGCAAAGCCCGTGACCGAGACCCTGCCCGAATACGAGCTCTTCGCCATCCGCTACGCGACCCGCGACGGGCGGCGCCATGAACATTTCATCGGCGGCGATCCGCATGATGGACCGATGCCCATGGACTATTTCACCTGGGTCGCGATCGGCAAGGAACGCACCTTCGTCATCGACACCGGTTTCACCGAGGAGGTCGGCAATCAGCGCAAGCGCACGTTCCTGCGCTGTCCCATCGATACATTGCGGCTGCTCGGCGTCGATCCGGACAAGGTCCAGGACGTGATCCTGACCCACTTGCATTACGACCATGTCGGAAACTTCGCGCGCTTCCCGGTCGCGCAATTCCACCTGCAGGACCGGGAGCTCAACTATGCGACCGGCCGCTCGATGCGCCACGCCTATTGCTCCCACGCCTTCGAGGTCGAGGATGTGGTCGGCATCGTGCGCCTCAACTACGGCAAGCGCGTCACCTTCCATGACGGCGCCGAGACGCTGGCGCCCGGCATCTCCCTGCACCTGACCGGCGGCCACACCGCCGGCCTGCAATTCGTCCGCGTCCACACCAGGCGCGGCTGGGTGGTGATTGCCTCCGACGTCGCGCATTACTACGAGAACATGGACAGCGCCCGACCCTTCACCACCGCCTATCACGTCGGCGACATGCTGGAGGCCTATGACAAGGTGAAGGCGCTGGCGCCGAGCCGTGACCACATCATCCCCGGCCACGACCCGCTGGTCTTGAAGCTCTACCCGGCGCCGCGCCCGGATCTGGAAGGCGCAATCGTCCGGCTGGACGTGATGCCGAAATCAGCCGGCTGAGATTCCGGCGCGGCCGGCAGCAGGCGTGCCGCCATGGCCTCGCAGGCCACCCGCAGATCCGGGACCGCGATGATCTCCCAGAAGGCGCCCTTGGTGATCGGACCGATGGCGAAGAGGTCCGCGGCGGCCTGCCCGTCGCGATCGATGAGGGCGCCGTCGGCGGCAACGTCGACGCCGAGGCGCAAGGCATCCGAGCGGATCAAGCCGGTTTCCAGGAGCTGTTTCAGCAAGGGCTGGTCCAGCTTGGTGCAATCGCTGTTGAGGCCCGAGCAATCGATCAGGCGCGCCCCGCGATAGGTTGCGAGCGCATCGCCGCCGCGCAGCTTCACCTGAACCACGACCCCATCCTCGGCCACCTTCGTCTCCGCGACCTTCCCGGCGACGATCTGCAATTGGCCGCGTTCACGCGCCTCGGTCAGGCGCGCCATCACCTGCGGCGCCGCGCGGTGGCGATGCACATCCCACCAGGGGCGGAGATGCCGCAGGAAGCGCTTGCGCTCGACATGCGAAAGCTCGTGCCACAGTCGCTGGGTATGCGGCCGCAAACCGTCGATCACGCTGCGCCAGCCGCGTCCGCCGCGCTCAGCTTGGTCGATCGTGCGGCGCACGACTTGGGTGAGTGCGACCAGGCTCCGGCCGGAAGGCGGCGGATCGAACGTCCAGGGTCTGGGCAGCCGGATCTCGCCGGTCTCGTCGGGAATGGCGCCGACATGCTGGCGCGGCAGCAAGCCGCGCCGCGAGATCGCCTGGATCGGCCCTTGGTGCCCCTGGTCCAGCAGGGAGATCACCGTATCGACCATGGTGAGGCCGGTGCCGAGAATGAGCAGCGGCGCCTTCGGATCGAGATCGGCGAGCGCGCGCTCGTCCCACGGATCCCCGAAGACCGGGCCCGCGGTGCCGGCCGGCGGGAAATTTCCGACCGCGAGGATGGCGGTATCGACCACCAGCTTGCGCCCGACCGCCAGCTTCACCCCGATGCCGCCGAACTCCCGCTCGATGCCGACCGCCTCGTCATTGACGATGGTCAGCCGATCCCCGCCCTGGCCGCGCCAGATCGCCTCGGCCAGCGATTGCTGCACATAGCTGCCGAACAACCCGCGCGGCGCGAAGCTCGACGGACCGGGCGGATCATCGTCGATCATCGCCCGGGTCTGGTCCGGGAGACGGCGCAGCCATTCGACGAAATGATCGGGCTCGGCCGAAAAGGCGCTCATGTTTCCGGCGCGCACGTTCAGCAGGTGATGCGCATTGCCGGTCGAATAGGCGAGGCCGGCGCCGAAGCGCCGCGCCTTCTCGATCAGGAAGATGCGGTCCTGGTCGCCGCAACGCCGCAGCAGATGCAGCGCCAGGAGCGCGCCGGTGAACCCGGCGCCGATGATGCCGATGCTGCGCGCCATGCCGTCACCAATCGATGCCGGCCGGTCGGATATGCGCCGCATGTTCCGGCGCCGCGTCGTTGGGGAATGCGTTGAAGGTCGGGCTTGGATGGAGCGGATAGGGCGTGACCACCCGCGCCTTAGCCGGCCGGCGCGACCGTGTGGTGCGGCGCGCGATCTTCCAGCGCGCGAAGGCGGCCTGGACCAGCGCGTTCAGGATGAGCAGAGCGAGAATCTCGGCGAGCGCAAGCATCGGGAACTCCTCTGGTCGGGAAGTTCGAGGGATGCGCCCGGTCCATTCGGGAGGGGAGAACGGACCGGGCGCCGGCTCAGTCGCAGTCGAGGTCGGTGTCGGCTTACTGCGCCGGCTGGTAGATCTGGTCGAACACGCCGCCATCGGCGAAGTGCTCTTCCTGCGCCTTCTTCCAGCCGCCGAAATCGGCGATGGTGGAAAGCTTGATCGCCGGGAACTGGCTCTTGTACTTCTCGGCCACGGCCGGGTCGGTCGGGCGATAGAAATTCTTGGCCGCGATCTCCTGGCCTTCCGGCGAGTAGAGATACTTGAGGTACTCTTCCGCCAGCTTCCGCGTGCCATGGGCGTCGGCCACCTTGTCGACCACGGCGACCGGCGGCTCGGCGAGGATCGAGGTCGAGGGCACCACGATCTCGAACTGGTCGGGACCGAGCTCCTTGACCGCGAGAAATGCTTCGTTCTCCCAAGCGAGCAGCACGTCGCCGATACCGCGCTGCACGAAGGTGGTGGTGGCGCCGCGCGCACCGGTGTCGAGCACCGGCACGTGGCGGAACAGGTCACCGACGAAGGCCTTGGCCTTGTCCGGCGAGCCGCCCGGCTGCTTCAGCGCCCAGTCCCAGGCCGCGAGGTAGTTCCAGCGGGCGCCGCCCGAGGTCTTCGGGTTCGGCGTGATCACCTGGACATCGTTCTTCACCAGGTCACCCCAGTCCTTGATGCCCTTCGGGTTGCCCTTGCGCACCAGGAAGACGATGGTCGAGGTGTAGGGCGTCGAATTGTGCGGCAGGCGCGCCTGCCAGTTCGGATCGATCAGCTTGCCCTTATCGGCAATGGCATCGATGTCATAGGCGAGCGCCAGCGTCACCACGTCGGCCTCGAGCCCGTCGATCACCGCGCGGGCCTGCTTGCCCGAGCCACCGTTCGAAACCTCAATGGAAAGTTCCTCGCCGCTGGTCTCCTTCCAATGCTTCGCGAAGGCCGTGTTATAGGCTTTGTAGAGCTCGCGGGTCGGGTCATAAGACACATTCAAGAGCTTGCTATCGGCCGCGGCAAAGCCTGCAGGTCCAAACCCGATGGCCGTTGCCAGGGCGCCCGCCACCACAGACTTTACAATACGTTTCAACATCTTAACCTCCGAGCCCTGGATCATTTCGATGGGAAGTGTTCTTTCGCTGCCTTGGTTCGCAGCACGCTGGTCTCACTTGCCAGCATTATCTCTATTAAAATGATAGACAAACAAGTGTTCCTTGGATCGGCGCAAGATTTTCTTATGCCCGCGCGCAGCCGGATGACCGAAACTCCCCTGCAACGACGCAGGGACCAAGCAGAATATGACCATCCTGATCACCGGCTTCGAGCCTTTCGCCGGCCTGGCCTACAACCCCTCGGCGGAGATCGCCGCGGCCTTGGACGGCAAGGAGATCGGTGGCCGCGCGGTCGTCGGCAGACTGCTGCCTGTCGAGTTCGCCCGCTATCGCGCCGGGCTGGAAGCGCTGCTGCGGGAATTCTCGCCGACGCTCTATATCGGCTTCGGCCTCGCTTTCGGCGAGGACATGATCCGGATCGAGCGCTTCGGCGTGAACCTTGCCGACTTCGATATTCCCGACAATGCCGGCGCGAAGCATAACGGTCGCGCCATCGAGCCGGACGGGCCTGCGGCCCGCGGCGCAACGCTGCCTTGCGCGGAAATCCGCGCCGCCTTGCTGCAAGCCGGCATCCCCGCCCGCCTCTCGAACTCCGCCGGCAGCTATCTCTGCAATGCGACGCTCTACAGCGCGCTCGGACTCTGCGCGCCGAACGCGCCTTGCGGCTTCATCCATCTGCCTTATGCCTCGCACCAGGTCGCGGAACTGCTGCGCGAAGGCAGCGGTCCCCTCAACGGTGAGAGCCTTGCACCCTCGTTGCCGATCGACACGATGATCGCGGCGGCCGAGATCGTCCTGCGCGTCTCCGCGGCAGGAATGCCGGACGCGTAACGGCTAAGTTCCGGCGGCACCGGAGCGATCCGGGAGCTGCCGCAGGGACATTGCTTCGATCATTCCGGCATGGCCGTTCGGCAGCGCGGAGGGCTGCGTCACGGTGGGCTCCGGCATGGGCAGCTGCAGCACGATGGGCCGCCGGTTCTCGTAGATGCCGCCGCACTCCTTGGCCGCCTGCTCCAGAAATTCGGCGGCCTGGTTGGTGCGGTTGTGCGCCATGGCGTGCTGCGCCATCCGATCGAGCATCGCCAGTCGAACCGCTTTCTGCGCGATACCGATCTCGGCAACCTCGCGCAGATAGGCCTGACGCGTCGCCGCGTAGAGTTCTCGCCAGCGGGGCGACGGTGGTTGCGAGCAGGTCAGGCTGTAGACATAGACCTGCTGGCGGCTGACCTCGATGCCGAAAGTTACCTTTACGGCGTCCACCACTTGGCTGGGCGTGTCAAAGCAGGCCAAGCCTTTGACAATGAACTCTTTGATCTCATCCGTGAGGGTCGGCATCGATTCTTGATCCTGTAAAGGTCCGGTAAAGGTAGAAGGCGCTTTGGCCTCAGCAGCAGCCGACTGGCGCTGCTTCAGACGCGCGATGAGCTCCTCTATGGTCTCCATCGATTTTCCATCCTGTCTGTGTCCCGTGAGGGCGACGCATGGGAGTTTCGTGCGCGAGCGATGCGCGGCATCGATCGCTTGGATCTTGCTCAATGGGAACGCGGCACCGCAGTGCCGGGAAGCAAAGCCCCGCGTGGCGGGGTCGCAGCCGGCGCAATCACAGCCACTGCGAAAAGAACTATAGTTCATCTTTTGTTCTAGCGCAACAGCAGACCGCGCAACTAGGCCTCGGATTCGTGGCAAACCGCTTCGAGGTTGTGCCCATCGGGACCAATCACGAAAGCCGCATAGTAATTCGCGTGATACTGCGGGCGCAGTCCGGGCGCGCCGTTGTCCTTGCCGCCCGCCGCCAGAGCCGCGCGGTAGAATTCATCGACTTGCCGGCGGGTCTCGGCGGTGAATGCCAGGTGAAGACGCGCCGGCTTCTCCTGGGTTTGGAACAGGCACAATGAAGACTTGTTGGTGCCGACGATCTCGATACCCAGCGGCCCCTCGGTGACCTCGGTCACTCCGAGCGGGTCGAGCGCCTTCAGGAAGAAGACTCTGCTCTCCGCGTAGTCGCTCACGCCGATGACTACGTGATCAAACATCAATTCTCCTGAACTGCATGTGCTCCGCCGATGACTTTGTCATTGCCGGCCTCAAGATCAACTCCAGCCTTGGTCGAGGTTGACGCGGGACATCCGCGGTGGGCTTCGGGGGGTTGCCCTGCTTCCGCTTTGCGCCGGGAGCGACGCCGGGAGATTCCGACATGGCCAACGAATTGGCCCTCGCCCCGCAACCGGCCATGCGTGCCAGCGGCCCGTCCGGTAAACCTTGGTATGTCGCTCTAGCCGAATATGATGGGTATGCAGAGCCCGTCGTCTTCCTATGTACAGAACGTCCGCAGCCACCCAACCGGGGTGAACGGTGCGGATGATGCAACCCAAGAGGAGATGACTTCGATGCTCAAGAATTTTCGCCCTGTTTCCTTCGCCATTCTGTCCGGCGCCCTGATGATTGTCGGATCGAGCGTGGCGTTTGCCAATCCGGACCAGACCAATCCGCGCGAGGGCAGCCTTCCGACCCCTTGCGCGAGCGCCAGCGCAATGAACTGCGAGACCGTCTCGCAGGGCGCGTCGGCCAGCTCGGTTTCGAGCACGTCCACCGCTGCCGCGAACGACTCTCTCATCGAGTCCGATCACGACGCCCGCAAGAATCGCAACCGTGGGCACGACCACTGACGACACCGGCGATCGGCCCATCGCCCACGCGGAAGATGCATAGGATTTTCCGCGAAGCCGCTGGATACAAGGGAATCGCACCAGCCCTTTCGCTGCGGACCATCAGCCACCGGCCCTGTCCCACAGGGGCCGGTGGTTTCTATATGTAGCGTCCGCCAAGCGCCGGAAGCAGGCTCGCGGAAGCGATCGAGCCTCCAGCGATTTTGTCGAAGCGCGGCTCAGCGCTCGGTGCGGGCCGCCGCCGCCGGCGAGCCGCGGGCCGCCGCATCGGTAAGCCAATTCATCGTCTGGTCCACATAACCGAGCAGGCCTTGGCTGCGGGATGCCGTCACCGGCGGTCGGGCAGCGACGGCGACGACAGGCGACGGCGGCTTCGACTGCACCACCCGGGAGCGGGTGACGGCGGTCCGGTGGACGTAGCCGACGCGCCCGTCGGCGAGCGACACCCGCCACCAGGCACGATCGGTCGAGCGTGCGACGGCGCGGAGCGGTGCATCCGCCGCGAGCTTCGTCACGACATCGGCGGTGGTGCTCGGCGCTTTACGCAGGCGCGCGCTGTCTTTCGCATAGAGCATCGTGTCGGCGTCGACGAAATCCGCAGCGGATGGCACGACGGCTTCCGGCTCGGCGCGAAGCGCCACCGCATTCAACGCCAGGGACGGCGCGGGACGAAGATGATCCGGGTCGTGGTTCGGCGTCGCGGCGGCCACGGCCGTTGGACGCTGCGTGAGGGTCACCCGATGCGGATCATGGTTCGGCGTCGCGACTGCCGCGGCGATCGGGCCAGGCTCGAGGCTGACCGGATGCGGGTCGTGGTTCGGCGTTGCCGCCGGGCCGCCGTGCGGCGGTCCCGCGGCTTCCGTCAGGGCCTGGGGCGGAAGGCCGTGCGGCGGCAGGCCATGCGGCCCCGACGCGAAATACGAGACGGCCGTGAGAACGACCGCGGCGACCATAACAGAAGCCAGGACCGTGATCGGGTGCGTGTTGGACATCTTGCCTCAATCGCAGACGGGTGCCGCCGTCCTATAAACCCGACGGTGCCGCCCGAGTTTCGTGGATCTGCGGCAAAGCGCAAGACCTTGATTCATCTCGCGATTGAGACCGGTCCCCCGGGCCAGAGCCGCCCGCGCCATCGCGCCGGCGCAATCTACCCCGCAGCCGTCACGCGCCAGATCACATCGCCGACATCGTCCGCCACCAGGAGGGAGCGGCCGTCAGGCCCGATCGTCACCCCGACCGGCCGGCCATAGGACTCGCGCTCGTCCGGCGCCAGGAATCCCGAGAGGATATCGCGCGGCGGCCCGGCCGGGCGCCCGTTCTCGAACGGCACGAAGACGACCTTGTATCCGCTGAGCGTGCTGCGATTCCAGGAACCATGCTGCCCGATCGCCATCCCGTCCGGAAATCCGGGCAAGGTGCCTTCGGGCAGCCAGCAGAGACCGAGCGACGCGGTGTGCCCGCCCAGCGCGTAGTCCGGCGTGATGGCTGTCGCGACCTTGGCGGGATCTTGCGGCACCCGGTCGTCCACCGTCTGCCCCCAGTAGCAATAGGGCCAGCCGTAAAAGCCGCCGTCACGCACCGCGGTCAGATAGTCGGGCGGCGTCTCGTCGCCCAAGCCGTCACGCTCGTTGACCACCGTCCATAAGACGCCGGTGCTGGGCTCCCAGGCGAGGCCCACCGGGTTGCGCAGTCCGCCGGCAAAGATCCGGCCCCGACCGGTGGCGAGATCGAGCTCATGGATGGCCGCCCGGTCTTCCTCGAGCGCCATGCCCTCATCGGCGATGTTGCTGAGCGAGCCGACGCCGATGAAGAGCTTCTGCCCATCGGGGCTTGGCAGCAGGCTGCGCGTCCAATGGCCGCCGGGCTTCAGCGTGTTGAGCTTCCGACCTGGCGCCGTGATGCGCCGGTCGCCCGGGGTGTAGGGGAAGGCCATCACGCCATCGGTGTTGCTGACATAGAACGTATCGCCCAGCTGGGCCATGCCGAACGGCTGGTTCAGCCCTTCCAGGAACATCTCCTGGATCTCGGCGACGCCGTCGCCATCCGCGTCGCGCAGCAACTGAATGCGGTTGGGGCTGACCCCCACGGCGGCGGCGCGCTTCATGGTGCTGACCATGGCGTAGTCGAACAGATTCGTGATCCCGCCGGGCAGGAACAGGGCTTCGGCGACGGTCACGTCCCCATTGGGCAGCACGTGGATCCAGCGGGGATGCTTGAGCCCGGTCGCCGCGAAGGCGTTGACCTTCAGCCCGGGCGCCGCGACCGGCGTCTGTCCCGGCGCCCAGCCCCGCGCGGTCGGCATCTTCAGCGTCGGGATGGCGCCCTGGGGCTTGGCCGCCGGAATCTCGGGATTGCTGCCGATTGCTGGCGCGTGTGCGCCGGCGCCCCGCAGCCGCCGCCAGAAGATCGCCGCCGCGCCGACCAGCGCGACCAGGCGCGCGAACATGTCCGAAAAACCCAATGCCGTCTCCCTTGTGCCTGCGGACGCAGTCTAGTGGAAGCCAAGCGGGGTTGGAAACCGGGAGACGCAGGCGGGACCGGATCTAGTTCCGCACCGCCATGGTGGCGACGATCTCCACCGAAATGTCGATCGGCAGTGTGCCCATGCCGACCGCGGCGCGGGTGTGGCGCCCCGCCTCGCCGAAGACTTCGACGAAGAGGTCGGAGCAGCCGTTGATCACCTTCGGCTGGTCGCCGAAGCCCGGCACCGCATTCACCATGCCGAAGACGCTGAGCACCCGCTCCACCCGGTCGAGCGAGCCCAGCACATGGCGCGCCGCGGAGAGCAGCACCAGGCCGGTCTGACGGGCGTGGCTGTAGGCCTGGTCGACGGTGAAGTCGCGGCCGACCAAGCCGGTCGCAAACTGGCCGTCCGCCATCAGCGGCCCCTGGCCGGAGAGATAGAGTATCCCGTTATGCACCAGGCCGGGCACGTAGTTGCCCTTTGGGCTGGGGCATTCCGGCAGCACGATCCCGCGCTCCTTCAGAACCTGTTCCGCGCTCATCGGCTCCTCTCCTCTTATTCCGGTACGAGGCGGAAATCCTTTCCCTCGGGCAGGGTCTGGCCGCCATCGACCACGATGGTCGTGCCGGTAATATACGCCGCCTCGTCCGAGGCGAGGAACAGCGTCGCCTGGGCCACGTCGCGCGGAGTACCGAGGCGGCCCAGCGGGATCGCCTCCTCCATGGTCTTGATGAAGGCGGCGCTGCGGTGCTGCTGCACGCCCTCGGTCAGGATGTTGCCCGGCTCCACGCCGTTGACCGTGATGCCGTAGGGCGAGAATTCCAGGGCCGCCGCCTTGATGAAGCCGTTGATGCCCGCCTTCGACGCCGAATAGTGCCCGTGCCCCGGGCTGGTGACGCGCGGGCCGGTGATCGAGGAGGTGAACACCATGCGGCCATACTTTTTCGCCTTCATATACGGCAACGCGGCGCGGGCGATCAGATAAGTGCCGCGGAGATTGACGCCGAGCACGGCGTCCCATTCCTCCGGCTCGGTGTTCTCGATCAGCGACCAGGGATAGATCCCGGCATTCTGCACCACGATGTGGAGATCGCCGTAGGCGTCGAGCGCCGTGGCCACCGCGCGCTCGGCATCGGCCTTCCTGGAGATGTCGGTGGCGATGAACGCGCCTTCGAATCGCTCCGCCGTCGCCCGGCCGGCCTCGGCCTCGCTGTCGCCGATGACGATCCGGGCGCCCTCTTCGTGGAAGCGCTCGGCGATGCCGGCGCCGATGCCGCGGGCCGCGCCGATGATCAGCGCGACCTTGTTCGCCAACCGGCCACTCATGCGAGTCTCTGTCGGATCTGGAGTTTCAGCGTGTCGATCAGCATCGCGGCCAGCACCAGCGCGCCCAGGATCAGCTGGGTATAATGCGCCGGCAGGCCCATGAGGTTGATCGCGGTCTGGATCGCGGAGAGCAGCAGGACGCCCGCGTAGACGCCGGGGAGCTGACCGATGCCGCCCTTCAGACTGACGCCGCCGATCACCACGGCCGCAAACGCTTTGAACAGCATGCCCACACCGAGATTGGCAGTGGCACCCGAGGTGCGGATCGCCAGCAGCCAGCCGGCGATACCGGCGACCGCGCCGGCTAGGATGAAGCTGACCAGGATCAGCCGGTCGGTCTTGATGCCGGCGCGGAAGGTCGCGATCGGGTTGCCGCCGATCATGGTGATGTGGCGACCGAACGGCGTCCGACGCATCAGGAAAGAGAAGCCGATGAAGCTGACGATGGCGATGAGCGCGCTGGGCGGCAGCAGGATCGGATCGATCGGGATGCCGATGATGCGAAGCTCCGGCACCATGCCCTGGGCCGAGCGCCCGCCCGAGAGCGCCAGCACCAAGCCGCGCACCCAGATGTAGGAGGCAAGCGTCACGATGAAGGCGTTCATCCGGAGTTTCACGACCAGAAGGCCGTTGCTGAACCCGATGATGCCGCCCACGGCTATGGCGAGCAGCAGCGACACGGGTATCGCGAGCCATTCGACCGGGGCCATGGTGTAGCCGAGCCCGATGCCGCCGTTGCAGAACAGGATGCCGGTCACCATCGCGGTGAGCCCGGCGACCGATTCCACGGATAAATCCATGTTGCCGGCGATGATGACGATAGCGAGGCCGATCGCCATAACCCCGACATAGGTCGAGTCTTCGATGATGTTAGTGAAGATCCCGATCTGGAAGTAGCTGGGAATGCCGATGGAAAATGCCGCCAAGACAACGATCAGCAAGAGCCAGACCAGATTGTCGAGCATGAACTCGATGATGGCCCGCTGGCGCGCAGACATGCTGTTGCTCCGAAAATACCGAGGAGAAGGTCCCGGGCCGCCCTCGCTCATGGGCGGCCCGGAGTTCTGGCGTTCGCTTATTCGACCGGCTTGATCGGTGTCGCGGGCGGCTTCAGGTTGCCCCAAAACTTCGTGTCATCGACATTGCCCTTGTTGATCGCCGCACCCGGGATCTTGATGTTGGCACCCCAGGATTCGATCGTGACCTCGGACTCGAGACCGAGCACATCGTATTTGCCCGGCTTGATCTCCTGTTTGTTGATCACTTTGTCGGCAAACATGGCCAGAGCGGCGGCCTGGGCGAAGAGCGGTTGCTCGACCTCGACGTTCTCCCAACCCTTACGGATCAGATCGAGACCGACCGGGGCGCCGTTCGAAGAGACGAGCATGACCTCTCCCGGCTTCTTGCCCTTGGCTTCGAGCGAGGCAACTGCCGCGACGGCGAGATGCGCCGCATGGACAAAGATCAGATCGATGTCCGGATTGGCCACCAGCTGATCCGAGACGATTGTGCCGGCATTTGATGCTTCCCACTGCATGGCCGGCAGCGAGATGATCTTCACATCGGGGAAAGCCTTCATCTTCTCTTCGAAGCCCTGCTGGATCTCCAGGGTGTAGGGGTCGGCCGGATCGCCGAGCACCTGGAGAACCTTACCCTTGACCGAGCCGTTCTTGGTCTTCAGCAGGCCCTGGATCTGATCCGCGGCGACATAGCCGATCTCGACCGTGCCCGCGACCGAGGTAAAGTCGCTCTTCGTCGTCTTGATTTGCCGGTCGAAGATCATGACCGGAATCCCTGCCGCACGGGCCTTCTCGATCGAGGGCACGAGCGCGTTGAAGTCCACGGCCGCCAGAATGATCGCCTTGGGCTTCAGAGCGATGACGTCGTTCATCTGGCTTTGCTGCAGGTCGGTCTTGTTGTCCGCGTTCTTCGCCTCGACCGTGTAGCCGACTTCCTTCATGAAGTTCGTGATGGCCTCGACCGACGCCGTCTGGAACTCGTCCAGCAGCGTCGGCACCATGTAGAACACCTTGCCCTTGTCCTGGGCTTCGGCGGTGTGCGAGGCGAACGCCGCCATGGCGATCGCACCGGCCGCTAGAGTTGCACGCAAGAACCGTTTCATTTCTAGGCCTCCTGTTTCCCACTGACGTTTTCGACTTAGAGACTCTCTCCGGTGATCATCCGGACGACTTCGTCGGGACTTGTCTTCGCCCGTTCGACATTGCCCGCAACCTTGCCCTGCCGGATCACCACCATGCGGTCGGCGACCTGGAAGGCCTGGGCCATGATATGCGTGATGATGACGACGCCGATCCCCTGCGCGGCGATGCGCTTGATCATGTCGAGCCCGCGCCGGGTCTGCTCGACGCCCAAGGCCGCGAAGGGCTCGTCCAGCAGCACCAGCTTGCCGCCCCAATGGACGAAGCGATTGAGCTCGATCGCCTGGCGCTGGCCGCCGGAGAGATGCTCGACATTGGTGCGCATCGAGGGGATTCGCGTGCCGGCATTGGCCATCGCCTTCTCGACCACGGTCTGCATCTCGCGTTCCTGCAGGATCGGCACGCCGAGGAAGCGCTTCACGATCTCGCGGCCCATGAAGAAGTTGGCGACCACGTCCACATTGGTGCAGAGCGAGAGGTCCTGGTAGACGGTCTCGATCCCCGCCGCCTTGGCTTCGGCCGGCGAGGTGAAGTTGCGCTCGATGCCGTCGAACACGATCCGGCCCGAAGTCGCCTCCAACCCGCCGGAGATGATCTTGACCAGGGTCGACTTGCCGGCGCCGTTATCGCCAAGCAAGGCGAGCACTTCCCCGCGCGCGATGTCGAAGCTGATGCCGCGCAAGGCTTCGATCGCGCCGTAATTCTTGACGATGTTGTCGAGCTGCAGCAGCGGCGTGGTTTCGGTCATGCGGCGGCCTCTCGCTCCATCAACGGGTCATTCGCGGCGAAGGTCAGGCCGATCCGCGGCGACAGCACGCCGGAGACCGCCAGCGCGGCGGCGCCGCGCAGCACCGCGTCCTCGCCGTTGGCAGAGCGGATGATGCGCGGGACCGACCGGTCGCGGCGCTCGGCCACCGAATGCGGCAGCGGTTGCGCGGCCGCCATCAGCTTGTCGATCACCGCGGGCGGCGCGATGCCGCCGATCACGATCGCCAGCGGATCGAACAGGTTCTCGATCGCCACGATGGCGCTGCGGAACAGCGGCGTCACGTCCTTGATCCAGCCATCGGTGCCGACCTTCTGCGCTCGGCGTTCCATGGCGTCGCAAGAGAGATAACGCTCGAGGCAGCCGAGATTGCCGCAGGGGCATGCCTCGCCGCCGGGCACCATCGGCAGGTGCCCGATCTCTCCGGCGTTGCCATGCGAGCCGCGGAGCGTGTTTCCATCCTGCACCATACAGCCGCCCAAGCCCACGCCGAAGAACAGATAATAGAAGTCGCGGATGTCGCGCGCCGCGCCGTAAAGCCGTTCACCGAGCGCGGCCGCCGCGTGATCGACCTCGATAAAGGCCGGCAAGTTGGTCTTTTCCGCCAGCCGCTCGCGGATCGGCACGCCGTTCCAGCCTTCCAGCGTGGTCGGGCCGACGAAACTCATGGATTCGACGTCGAACGGGCCGGGCATGGCGAGGCCGATGCCGAGCATCCGCCCGCGCGGTTTCTGCTTGCGCAAGGCCACGACCAGGTCGCCGATCGCATCGAAGGCCGCGGCGGGTTTCAGGCGCGGCAGCTTGCGCTCGCGGCGCGCGATCACCGCGCCGGCGAGGTTGATCAGCGCCGCCTCGATGCCGCGCGGTGTCACATGCAGGCCGATCGCATGGCCGCCGTCGGGATTGATGGTGAGCTCGGTCGCCGGATAGCCACGGCGGCGGCGCTCTTCGCGGGCGGCCAGCAGGAAGCCGTTCGCTTCCAGCTCGCGGATGATGGTGGAGACGGTCTGCACGGTGAGGCCGACGCGCTTCGCGATCTCGCCGCGCGCAATCGGGCCCTGCACGCGGATCGTCTCGAGCACGATCCGCCGGTTGTACGGCCGGCCGTATTCCTGGTTGGTCCCTTTGAGGGCCATCCCTTATCGCATCCCTGTCGCGTGATCTTCTTTGTTGCAGGCAGCCTGCGCCCGGTGCGTGAATATGTCAAATGGATTTCAATATTAGGCATCGAAACCGGCTGGCGCGGCGGCGGCGCAGATTCTAGGCTCGCGCCGCAACGCTCAGGAGAGAAGCATGGATCCGCGTTTCGGCGAGTTGACCGCCGTCCTCAAGGACTATTTCGACGGCCTCTACAACAGCGACACCAAGATCCTCGCCAAGGTGTTCCATCCCGAGGCGCATTATTACTGCGCGACCGACGGCAAGCTGCTGCATCTCGACATGGGCGAGTATTTTCCGGTCGTGGACAAGCGCCCCTCACCCGCCAGCAAGGGCGAGCAGCGCACCGACCGCATCATCTCGATCGAGTTCGCCGGACCGGTGACCGCGCTGGCGCGGGTCGAGTGTTCGGTCCGGCCGCGCTTCTTCACCGATCTGCTGACCTTCGTGAAGCTCGACGGCCGCTGGCAGATCGTGGCCAAGGTCTTCCACTACGACCTCAGGGAATAAGGCATCGGTTTTACATCGGCGCGAGATTGCCGGGTCGAGCCCGGCAATGACGCTATGTTTGGGGCGTGTCCGGCATCAGGTCATAGGGATGCTTCCAGCCCGGCAGGGCCGCGATGCGATCCGCCCAGGCTTCGATGTTGGGAAATTCCTTCGCCCGTTCGATGCCGGTCGGCTCGTCATAGAACGCATAACCCGCCAACGAGAGGTCGGCGATGGTCGGCCGGTCGTCGAGCAGGAATTTGCGGCCGGCGAGGTGCTTGTCCACCACGCCATAAGCGCCGCGGACCCGCGCCCGGAGAAACTCCACGACCGGCGTGTCGCCGCTGTTCTGCAAGCCGAACAGGAAGCGGAGGGTTGCGTAATAGCTGGTGAACTTGTGATTGTCGAACAGGGTCCAGCGAAGGATCTCGCGCCGTTCCCCGGCATCTCGGGCGCCGAATTGCCCGGTGACCTCCGCGAGATAATCCAGGATCACGCCGCTCTGGGTGAGGCGCCGGCCCTGGTGCTCCAGCACCGGCACCTCGCCCATCTCGTTCACCGTGCCCCTGAAGGCATCGGTGCGCGTCGCGCCGTTGAAGTAATCCACCCAGACCGGCTGCCAGTCGCAGCCGCAGAGCTCCAGCATGAGCGCGACCTTATAGGCGTTGCCGGATTCCTTCATGCAATGCAGGCGATATTCCGCCATAACTCCCCCCAACCCCTCTGACGGCCGATCCTAGCAAGCCCCCGGCTAGGCGGTGAAGGTCGAGAGGGCGAGCGGATCGTCGAACGGCACGAGGTCGTGCAGCGCCGCGCCGCCGAAGCCGTCCGGCAAGCGTGCGAGCAGCGTGCCCAGGAGCAGCGCCGCGATCAGCGCCAGCACCACAGCGCCCGCGGTCCGGCGCATCGCCGACAGCCGCGCCGAGATCCGCTCGGCGGCGAGGGAGTCGATCGAGCGGTAGGGGATGTTGACCATGGCTGTTTCTCCAATCGTCAATCGGATTGACTGACGCCCTGGATGTAATCCGCGGAATACCGGCATGCGAACGAGAAATTTTGACCGAATCTGTCAGCTATACTAACATATCGGAATGCCGGTCCGGACCCTGCCGCTTGCCGCTTTGCGCGCCTTCGAGGCGGCCGCGCGCCATGTCAGCTATTCCCGCGCGGCCGAGGAGTTGAACCTCACCCACGGCGCCATCAGCTTCCAGATGCGGGTGTTGAAGGAGGCGCTCGGCGTCGATCTCTTCAAGCGCGTGGGACGGCGCATGGAACTGACGGCGGAAGGACAGCGGCTGTTCGGCTATGTGCGCGACGGCTTCGCCCGGCTCGAGCAGGGCATGGAGGATGCGCGCGATTCACGGCGCGGCCGGATGCTGACGGTGAGCGTGCATCCGGGTCTCGCCTCGTACTGGGTGATCCCGCGGCTCGCCGGGTTCCAGCGGCTGCATCCGGAGATCGACGTGAGCCTGCTGCCCAACACCGCGCTGGTGGATTTCTCGCGGGAGGATATCGACATGGCCTTGCGCTACGGGCCGGGCAACTGGCCGGGCGTGGTCTCGGTCAAGCTGATGGACGAGGAGGTCTTCCCGGTCTGCAGCCCGCGCTTCAACAAAGGCGTGCTGCCGAAACAGCCGCGCGATCTCGCCGCTCTGCCGCTGCTGCGCGATGCGCGGCAGCCGTGGAGCGACTGGTTCAAGTCGATCGGCCTCGACCTGCCCGAACCCGAGCGGGGGCCGGTCTATAACGAGCCGAGCCTGGTGCTGCAGGCGGCGATCGCGCGCCAGGGCGTGGCGCTGGCCCGGGGCACGCTGGCACGGCCGGAAATCGAGGCGGGCCATCTGGTGCGGTTGTTCCCGCGCGGAGCCCGCGCCCGGTTCTCGTATTACATCGTCTATCCGCCGGCCGCCGCGTCGGTGCCGCGGATCGTCGCGTTCCGCGACTGGCTGCTGGCGCAAGCGGGTGCAGCCGCAACGAATTAATTCAGTCGAAGCGGTTTTCCGCCTCGCGTTTTCGCTTTGAAAGCACGGCGGAAGCGGCCAAATTACCGCCGCATTTCCACCGCGCGTGATGAAAGAGTTCCGGTTGAGCAATCCCACGGCCCTGGTCGCCGATGTCGGCGGCACCAATGTGCGCTTCGCGATGGCGGATCTCGAGCGCCGGAGCGTGCCGCATTTCGACACCTTCTCGGCCGCGCGATTCCGCTCCTTGCCCGAAGCCGCGGCCGCCTATGTGAAGAAGACCGGCGCGAAACCGCAGGTGGCGGCGTTTGCCGTGGCCGGTCCCGTCACCGGCGACAAGGCGACAATCACCAACCTGCGCTGGAGCATGACCACGAGCGAGCTCTGCGAGGCGACCGGCGCGAGGGCAACCCTGCTGGTGAACGATTTCGAGGCGCAGGCGCTGTCGGTGCCGCTGCTCGCGGGCGACGACCTGCAGCAGATCGGCGGCGACGCGCCGGTCGAGCGCGCGGTCAAGGCGGTGGTCGGGCCGGGCACCGGCCTCGGCGTCGGGGGCATCGTCTGGTCGAGCAGCCGCTGGATGCCGATTCCCGGCGAAGGCGGCCATGCCAGTTTCGCGGTCGAGACCGCCGAGGAGTTCGCGATCCTCGAACGGCTGCGTGACGGACTCGATCATTTCTCCAACGAGCGGATCCTGTCCGGCCCCGGCATCATCAACCTCTACGCCGCCTTCGCCGCCCATCGCGGGATCAAGGCGCAGATGCTGGAAGCCTCGGAGGTGACGCGCCGCGGCCTCTACAAGGAAGACCCGATCGCAGTCGAGGCGCTGGACTTCTTCGTGAAGGCGCTCGGCCGCGTCGCCGGCGACACGGCGCTGACCCTCGGCGCGCAAGGCGGCGTTTATCTCGGCGGCGGCATCCCGCCGAAGATCCAGGATGCGCTGGCCACCGACACCTTCCGCAACGCTTTCGAGCAGAAGGGTCGCCTGACGCCGTTCCTGAAGCCGATCCCGGTCTTCATCATCCTCGCCCGCGACGCCGGGTTGCGCGGCACCGCAGTGGCGCTCTCGGCGGCGATCAAAGAGGGCCGGGTCTGACCGGCCGATCGCTCACGGCATCAACTGGCCGCCATTCACTTCGATGATCTGACCGGTGATGAAACCGGCCAGGCGATGCGAGGCCAGGAACAGATAGGCCCCGGCACAGTCCTCGGCCATGCCGACGCGCTTCAGCGGGATGATGTCGGCCATCGCCTTCACCCGTTCCGGCGTCGAATAGCGGCGGTGGAAATCGGTGAAGATGAAGCCGGGCGAGACCGCATTGACGCGGATCCCGCTGTCGGCGAGTTCGGTCGCCATCGCCTTGGTGTAGGTGGAGACGAAGGCTTTCGCGGCGGCATAGACGCCGGCGCCCGCTGCGCCGCCCATCCTTGCCGCGACCGAGGTGGTGCTGATGATGGTGCCATGCTGCGCTTTCTTCAGGTAGGGCAGCGCGGCCTTCGAGGCGACCACCACCGAGCGCGCGTTGAGCGCGAGCACCGCATCGACCTGCTCGGCGGTCAGCGATTCGATGCGAACGCGGCCCAGCATGGTGCCGGCATTGTTGATCAGGACGTCGATGCCGCCGAGTGCCTTGGCGGCCTCTTCCACCGAGCGCTCGACGGCTGCGGCATCCTGGTAGTCGGCGATGGTCACGACCGCCTGCGTGCCGCTGGCCTTGGTGACCGCAGCTGCAGTTTCCTTCAGCGTGTCGCTGTCCTTGGTGCCGTGCAGCGCCACCTTGGCGCCGAGCGTTGCAAAGGCCAAGGCGGCGGCGGCGCCGATGCCGCGGCTGCTGCCGGTCACGAGCACTTTGCGTCCGGCGAACTCTTCGCCCAGCAGGCCCTTCGAGATCGTGGTGACAAGTTCGGTCATTTCATTCCCTACTTTGCGCCGTGGCGGATGCGGCGGACCGCATCCTGCCATCCCGCGTAGCGCCGGTCACGCTCGGCGGCGGCCATTTTCGGCTCGAACCGGCGATCGGGCCGCCAGGTCTTCTCGATCGCCGCGACGTCGGCGATCATCCCGGACCCGAGGCCGGCACAGAACGCGGCACCCAGCGCCGTGGTTTCGGTGACATGCGGGCGCTCGACCGGAAGCTGGAGAATGTCGGCCAGGAACTGCAGCACCCAGTCGTTGCGCGCCATGCCACCATCGACCCGGAGCGCCGTCGGCCGCGTGCCGCCATCGGCGCTCATTGCCGCCATCAGGTCCTGGGTCTGGTAGCAGACCGCCTCCAGCGCCGAGCGCACCACTTCGGCGATGCCGGTGTCGCGGGTGAGGCCGAGAATGGCGCCGCGCGCCTCGGGATCCCAATAGGGCGCACCGAGGCCGGTGAAGGCCGGCACCAGATAGACGTTGCTGGTATTGGAGGCCGATTTCGCCAGCGAATCCGTATCGCCAGCTTCTTGAAAGAGCTTCAACCCGTCGCGCAGCCACTGCACCGCCGCGCCGGCGACGAAAATGCTGCCTTCGACCGCATAGGCGAAGCGATCGCCGAGCTGGTAGGCGATGGTGGTGAGCAGCCGGTTCTGCGATGGCTTCGCTTCGTTGCCGGTGTTGAGCAGCGCGAAGCAGCCGGTACCGTAGGTGCTCTTGATCATACCGGGCTTGAGGCAGGCTTGCCCGATCACCGCCGCCTGCTGGTCGCCCGCCATGCCGGCGATCGGCAGCGCGACGCCGATCCCGGAAGTCTCGCTGGTGCCGAACACGCCGGCATTCGGCTTCACTTCGGGCAGCAGGGACGGCGGCACGCCGAACAGCTTCAGCAGATCGGCATCCCATGCCTTGTTGTGAATGTCGAACAGCATGGTGCGGCAGGCATTGGTGATGTCGGTCGCATGCACTTTGCCGCCGGTAAGGCGCCAGAGCAGGAAGGAGTCGATGGTGCCGAAGGCGAGCTCGCCCTTCTCGGCGCGCGCCTTGGCACCGGCGACGTTCTCCAGCAGCCAGGCGATCTTGGTCGCGGAGAAATAGGAGTCGATGAGAAGGCCGGTCTTCCGCTGGATCGTGGGCTCGTGGCCGGCCTCGATCAGCTTCTTGCAGAGCGGTGCGCCGCGGCGGTCCTGCCAGACGATGGCGTTGTGGATCGGCTTCCCGGTCTTGCGGTCCCAGAGGACCGTGGTCTCGCGCTGGTTGGTGATGCCGATGGCGCCGACGCGCTCGGTGCCCACTTCGCCCAGCACCTTGCGGCAGACCTCGACCGTCGCCGACCAGATCTCCTCGGGATCGTGCTCGACCCAGCCGTCGGCGGGATAGATCTGCGGCAGGGCCTTCTGCGCGGTCGCCACCGCGTCGCCGCCGCTGGTGAAGGCGATCGCCCGCGTGCTGGTGGTGCCCTGGTCGATCGAGAGAATGAGGTCCTTGGTCGCCATGCGTCTTCCCCTGGTTAGTCCCTTGGCCTCTTTTCCAATCGATACGCGATTTCGAACCGGGCGAAAAGGCCGGCTTTCGGTTTCGCATGGCCGGTGGCAAGATGCAGCCAAGGGAGCGACCGATCATGCAGCGCGAAGAGAGACATGCCAGCATCGTCAAACTGGTGGGCCAGCGCGGCTTCATGTCGATCGACGCGCTGGCGCAGCATTTCAACGTCACGCCGCAGACCATCCGCCGCGACATCAACGAACTCTCGGACCAGGACCTGGTCTCGCGCTACCATGGCGGCGCCGGGCTTGCCTCCAGCGTCGAGAACACCGCCTATACGACGCGCCAGGTGCAGCAGCTCAGCGAGAAGCAGCGCATCGCGGCCTTGTGCGCCCAGCACATCCCGAGCGATTCCTCGCTGTTCATCAACATCGGCACCACCAACGAGGAGGTGGCCCGGGCGCTGCTGAAGCATTCGCGGCTGCGGGTGATCACCAACAACCTGCAGGTCGCCTCGATCCTCTGCGAGAATCCCTCGGTCGAGGTGATCATCACCGGCGGCGTGGTGCGTCCGGTCGACCGTGCCATCGTCGGCGAGGCGGCCAGCGACTTCGTCTCGCAATTCCGGGTCGATTTCGGAATCATCGGCATCAGCGGGATCGATGCCGACGGTTCGCTGCTCGACTTCGACTACCGCGAGGTGCGGGTCAGCCAGGCGATCATCGAGAACTCGCGCCAGGTCTTCCTGGTCGCCGACCACACCAAGTTCGAGCGCAAGCCGATGGTGCGGCTCGGCGATGTCGGCATGCTCGACGCCTTCTTCACCGACAAGACGCCGCCGCAATCCGTGCTCGACCAGATGGAGAAGCACGACGTCCGGCTCTACGTCGCCGATTAAATCTGACCGGAATCTGACGCTAACTCCCCGCAGGAAAACGATCTTGTGCGGCGCAGCGCATTCGAACCGCGCCTTTTCGCAATCGCGCAAAATCTACGGCTGATTTTCGATTGTGAACTTCCAGGCGCGATGTTAGTTTTCGAAAACCGTCACCGGCCTCTGGTCGAGAATGGCGGACGCGGGCAGGGAATGGCAGGGATCCGACCAGTGAAACGGCGTTGGATTGAGGACACCCGGCTGACGAGGCGATGGGCGTGAGCGGCGGCGAGCTGCTCGATCTCCTCGTCGTGGGCGGCGGGATCAACGGCATCGGCATTGCGCGCGACGCGGCCGGGCGCGGGCTGAAGGTCGCGGCGGTCGAGCGGCACGACCTCGCCAGCGCGACCTCCTCCTCCAGCACCAAGCTGATCCATGGCGGGTTGCGCTATCTCGAGTATTACGAGTTCCGGCTGGTGCGCGAGGCGTTGAGCGAGCGCGAGGTGCTGCTCGAATCCGCGCCGCACATCATCTGGCCGCTCCGCTTCGTCCTGCCGCACGAGAAGTCGCTGCGGCCGGCCTGGATGATCCAGATCGGTCTCTTCCTCTACGACCATCTCGGCGGCCGCAAGCGGCTGCCGGGCTCGCGGCGGGTCTCCCTGAAGGAGAAGCCTTATTCGAACGGACTGAAGCCCGGCCACGACATCGGCTTCGAATATTCCGATTGCTGGGTCAACGACGCGCGGCTGGTGGCGCTCAACGCGGTCGATGCGCGCGAGCGCGGCGCCGAGATCCTGACCCGAACTACCGTCACTTCGGCCAAGCGCGACGGCAACCTTTGGCATATCGAGCTGCGCGCCGACAGCGGCGCGACGCGGAACCTGCGGGCGCGGGTGCTGGTCAATGCCACGGGACCCTGGGCCGGCGAGTTCATCACCGGCGCGCTCCAGCTGAAGCAGAAGGCGACGCTCCGCCTGGTCAAGGGCAGCCATATCATCGTCGATCGGCTCTACGAGGGCGCGCACTGCTTCATCCTGCAGAATGCCGACCGGCGCATCGTCTTCACCATTCCCTATGAAGGCAAGTTCACCCTGGTCGGCACGACCGACGTGCCTTACCAGGGCGACCCGGCCAAGGTCGCGATCTCCGCGGAGGAGACGCAGTATCTCTGCGACGTGGTGAACGGGCATTTCGCGAAGTCGCTGACGCCCGCCGATGTGGTCTGGGCCTATTCCGGCGTGCGGCCGCTGTTCGACGAGGATGGCAGTGAATCCGCCTCTGCCGTGTCGCGCGACTACGTGCTCGATCTCGAGGAGAATGGCGGCCAGGCACCGCTGCTCAACGTGTTCGGCGGCAAGATCACCACCTATCGGCGGCTCTCCGAGCACGCGCTGCAGAAGCTGAAGCCGTTCTTCCCGAAGGCGGGCGGCGACTGGACCAAGGACGCGACCCTGCCGGGCGGCGACATTGCCGATGCCGATTTCGAGGCCTTCCTGGCCGAGCAGACGCGCCGTTTCTCCTGGCTGCCGCCGGCGATGGTGCGGCGCCTGGCGCGCGCCTATGGAACGCGGATCGAGAAGGTGATCGGCACGGCGCATGGGATCAACGATCTCGGCCGCAATTACGGTGCCGATCTCTACGAGCGTGAGGTCGATTACCTCAAGGATCAGGAATGGGCGGTAACCGCCGATGACGTGCTCTGGCGGCGGTCGAAGCTCGGTTTGCACATGAAACCGGAGGAACGCGCGGCGCTGCAAGCCGCTCTGCCGAACGAGTGAGTGAAGCCGTGGCGCCCCGTGGGAAGGGCGCCGGCGGCGGGTTCGAATTGGGGATGAGTTCTTCTTCCGCCGCGCGATGCGGGTCGCACGACGGTTGAAACGACGTCCGGTTCGGAATGTGCGCAGGAGCCGGGCGCAAAACAGCAACGCGCACTCGTGGAGGATACGATCATGACGCTATATCGAAGCGTATCGGTCGCTGCCTTGCTGCTCGCGTGGGGCCTGGCTCCTGCGTCGGCGGATGAGGCCGCGGCCAAGAAGTGGATCGATTCGGAGTTCCAGCCTTCGACGCTCTCGAAAGACGAGCAGCTGAAGGAAATGCAGTGGTTCATCAATGCCGCCAAGCCGTTCCAGGGCATGGAGATCAACGTGCTGTCGGAGACCATCCCGACCCACGAGTATGAATCGAAGACCCTGGCCAAGGCCTTCGAAGAGATCACCGGGATCAAGGTCAACCACCAGCTGCTCGGCGAAGGCGAAGTCGTGCAGGCGGTCCAGACCCAGATGCAGACCAACCGCAATCTCTATGACGGCTACATCAACGACTCCGATCTGATCGGCACGCATTCGCGCCTGCAAAGCGCCATCAACCTGACCGACTGGATGGCCGGCGAAGGCAAGGACGTCACCAACCCCGGGCTCGACATCGACGACTTCATGGGCAAGTCGTTCACCACCGGCCCCGACGGCAAGCTGTGGCAGCTCCCGGACCAGCAGTTCGCCAACCTCTACTGGTTCCGCAAGGACTGGTTCGACAAGCCGGAGCTCAAGGCCGCCTTCAAGAAGAAGTACGGCTACGAGCTCGGCGTGCCGGTGAACTGGTCGGCCTATGAGGACATCGCCGACTTCTTCACCAACGACGTGAAGGAGGTGGACGGCGTCCGGGTCTACGGCCACATGGATTACGGCAAGCGCGCACCGGATCTCGGCTGGCGCATGACCGACGCCTGGCTGTCGATGGCCGGCGAGGCCGATGTCGGCAGCCCGAACGGACGCCCGGTCGATGAGTGGGGCATCCGCATGGAGAAGGGCTCCTGCAACCCGGTCGGCGCTTCGGTCAGCCGCGGCGGCGGTGCCAACAGCCCCGCGGCCGTCTACGCCGTCGCCAAGTGGGACGAATGGCTCCGCAAATACGCGCCTCCGGGCGCGGCCGACCTCGACTTCTACCAGTCGCTGCCGGCGCTGGCCCAGGGCAACGTCGCCCAGCAGATCTTCTGGTACACCGCGTTCACCGCGAACATGGTGGCCCCGAAGAGCTCGGGCAACAACACCGTGGATGACAGCGGCACGCCGCTCTGGCGGATGGCGCCGTCGCCGCACGGCCCGTACTGGAAGGAAGGCGCGCAGCGCGGCTACCAGGACACCGGTTCCTGGACGCTGTTCAACTCGACCCCGGTCCCGCAGCGCAAGGCGGCCTGGCTCTATGCCCAGTTCGTCACTTCGAAGACCGTGGACGTGAAGAAGAGCCAGGTGGGTCTCACCTTCATCCGCGACAGCACCGTCCGGCACAAGTCCTTCACCGAGCGCGCGCCGAAGCTGGGCGGCCTGGTCGAGTTCTACCGCTCGCCCGACCGCGTGGCCTGGACGCCGACGGGCATCAACGTGCCCGACTATCCGAAGCTCGCCCAGCTGTTCTGGGAGAACATCGGTGACGTCAACTCCGGTGCGTTCACGGCGCAAGAAGCCATGGACCGTCTGGCCGCCCAGATGGACCAGGTGATGGCCCGCATGCAGCAGGCCGACGAGGAGCAGAAGGTCTATCACGGCTGCGGTCCGCGGCTGAACAAGGAGGAAGATCCCTCCAAGTGGCTCAGCAAGGATCACGCACCCTGGGCTAAGCTCGACAACGAGAAGCCCAAGGGCGAGACCGTCTCCTATGACGACCTGATCAAGCGTTGGACGGAAAACCAATAGCCGTCTTGCGTCTGTGGTAGTCTGAACACGGCATCCCCCGGGGCGGGAAGGCCCCGGGGGATCACCGCGAAACAACATTCGCAGATCGCCCATGACCCTCGAGCTCAAGAACGTGACCAAGAGCGTGGATGGCGCCGTCCATATCCACGAAACCAACCTCACGCTCGAGGAAGGTACCTTCAACGTGCTGCTCGGCACCACGCTTTCCGGCAAGACCACGTTGATGCAGCTGATGGCCGGGCTCGACAAGCCTTCAACCGGCGAGATCTGGTTCAACGGCAAGAACGTGACCGGCGTTTCGGTGCAGAAGCGCAATGTCTCGATGGTCTACCAGCAGTTCATCAACTATCCCCATTTCACGGTCTATGAAAACATCGCTTCTCCGCTCCGCGTCGCCGGGGCCGATGCCAAGACCATCGACGCCCGAGTCCAATCCGTGGCCGAGCTGTTGCGCCTGAAGCCGATGCTGGGCCGCAAGCCCGCCGAGCTCTCCGGCGGCCAGCAGCAGCGCACCGCGATGGCGCGCGCCCTGGTCAAGGACAGCGACATGATCCTGCTCGACGAGCCGCTGGCCAATCTCGACTACAAGCTGCGCGAGGAGATGCGCGACGAGCTGCCGCGCTTGTTCGCCGACCGGCATTGCACGGTGATCTACGCCACCACCGAACCGACCGAAGCCTTGCTGTTCGGCGGCCATACCGCGACCCTGCACGAAGGACGGGTGACGCAGTTCGGCCCGACCGGCGAGATCTACCGCAAGCCGAGCGACCTGATCAGCGCCCAGGTTTTCTCCGATCCGCCGCTCAACACCGCGACGGTGATGAAGCGCGGCAACGAGGTCATGCTCGGGCCCAACATTTCCTGGTATGCCAATGACGCCGCCCGCGATCTGCCGGACGGCGACTATCTGCTCGGCATCCGCGCCCATCACATCACCCCGTTCCAGCAGACCCCCGACGCCGTCGCCATCGAGGGGCACGTGCTGGTGGCGGAGTTGAGCGGATCCGAAAGCGTCCTCCATGTCGACCTCAACGGCACGACTTGGATCTCGCAGTCGCACGGCGTGCATCCGTTCGAGGTGGGCTCGACGGCGCGGCTCTATGTCGATGTGGCGCGCGGCTTCCTGTTCGACCGCGCGAACCGGCTGGTGGGAGGGCTCGCCTGATGGCACGCATCCTGATCGACAAGCTGCGGCATGCCTATGTCCAGAACCCGCAGAAGCCGGAAGATTACGCGCTGAAGGAAATGAGCCTGGAGCTGGCCGATGGCGGCGCCTATGCGCTGCTCGGGCCGTCGGGCTGCGGCAAGACCACCCTCTTGAACCTGATCTCCGGCCTGCTGCATCCGACCGAGGGGCGGATCCTGTTCGACGACACCGATGTCGGCCAGCTGACGCCGGAGCAGCGCAACATCGCCCAGGTGTTCCAGTTCCCGGTCGTCTACGACACCATGACGGTCTACGACAACCTCGCTTTCCCGCTGAAGAATCGCGGCGTGCCGGCGGGCGAGATCGACAGCCGCGTGCGCGAGATCGCCGGCATGCTGGATCTCGGACCGACGCTCAACAAGCGCGCCGCGGGCCTGACCGCCGACGGCAAGCAGAAGATCTCGCTCGGCCGCGGGTTGGTGCGGTCGGACGTGAACGTCATCATGTTCGACGAGCCGCTCACCGTGATCGATCCGCATTTGAAGTGGGTGCTGCGCTCCAAATTGAAGGAGCTGCACCACCGCATCAACCGGACCATGATCTACGTGACCCACGACCAGACCGAGGCGCTGACCTTCGCCGACCGGGTGGTGGTGATGAATCTCGGCGAAGTCGTGCAGGTGGGCACGCCGGTCGAGCTGTTCGAGCGCCCGGCCCACACCTTTGTCGGCCATTTCATCGGCTCGCCCGGCATGAACGCCCTGCCCTGCACGGTCGAGAACGGAAGGCCGACCTTCCTCGGCCATGCCGTGCCGATTCCCGGCGAGATCCGGCTGCCGAATGACGGTGGCCGGCTGGAGATCGGCATCCGGCCGGAGTTCATCAAGTTCAGCGGGCTCGAGAGCGGGCCGACGATCGCCGTCGAGGTCACCAAAGTCTCCGATGCCGGCCGTTTCCGCATCGTCGAGACGCGGGCCCAGGAGCATCGCATCCGCCTGCTGGTGCCGGAGGGCGATCCGGTGCCGAGCGGTGCTGCGCAGCTCCGCTTCGATCCCAAACACACGCATCTCTATCGCGACGGCTGGCTGGTGGGCTGAGGAGCAAGCATGAACAAGACGGTCAATCAGAAAGCCTGGTTCCTGGTCCTGCCGGTGTTCCTGTTCGTCGCCTTCAACGCGATCATCCCGCTGATGACGGTGGTGAACTATTCGGTCCAGGAAACCTTCGGCAACAACATCTTCAGCTGGTCCGGCGTGCAGTGGTTCCAGGACACGCTGCAATCCGACCGGTTCCACGCCTCGCTCGGCCGCCAGTTGATGTTCACCGCGATCATCCTGGCGATCGAGATTCCGCTCGGCCTGGCGATCGCACTGGCGATGCCGCGCAAGGGACCCTGGGTCTCGGTCTGCCTGGTGCTGATGGCGCTGCCGCTGCTCATCCCCTGGAACGTGGTCGGCTCGATGTGGAACGTGTTCGCCCTGCCCGAGATCGGGCTGATGGGCAGGGGGCTGAACGCGCTGGGGTTCGACTTCAACTACACGCGCCAGCCGGGCGACGCCTGGTTCACCATCGTGCTGATGGATGTCTGGCACTGGACCTCGCTGGTGGTGCTGCTCTGCTATGCCGGACTGGTCGCGATCCCCAACGACTATTACCAGGCCGCGAAGATCGACGGCGCCAGCGCCTGGGCGGTGTTCCGCTTCATCCAGCTCCCCAAACTGAAGCGGGTGCTGACCATCGCGATCCTGCTGCGCTTCATGGATTCCTTCATGATCTACACCGAGGTCCAGGTGCTGACCGGCGGCGGCCCGGGCTCCTCCACCACCTTCCTCTCGATCGACCTCTTCAAGGTGGCGCTCGGCCAGTTCGACCTCGGCCCGGCCGGCGCCATGTCGATCATCTACTTCCTGATCATCCTGGCGATGAGCTGGGTGTTCTATACCCTCATGATGCGGAACGAGGCGAAGTGATGCGCAAGCGCTCGATCGTACCGATCGTCTACATCCTGTTCCTGATGCTGCCGATCTATTGGCTGGTCACCATGTCGTTCAAGACCACCAACGAGATCCTCGGCGGCTTCACGCCCTGGCCGCAGAGCTTCACGCTCGACAATTACCGAAAGATCTTCAACGACCCGACCTGGTACATGGGCTATGTGGCCTCGATCGAATACGTGGCCATCAACACCGTGCTGTCGGTGGCGGTCGCGCTGCCCGCCGCCTACGCCTTCTCGCGCTACCGCTTCCTCGGCGACAAGCACATGTTCTTCTGGCTGTTGACCAACCGCATGGCGCCGGCGGCGGTGTTCGCGCTGCCATTCTACCAGCTCTATTCCGCGGTCGGCCTGTTCGACACGCCCTGGGCGGTGGCGCTCTCGCACACGCTCTTCAACATCCCGCTGGCAGTCTGGATCCTTGAAGGTTTCATGTCGGGCGTACCGAAGGAGCTCGACGAGACCGCCTATGTGGACGGCTATTCCTTCCCGCGCTTCTTCATCAAGATCTTCATCCCGACCATCGCCGCGGGCATCGGCGTCGCCTGCTTCTTCTGCTTCATGTTCTCCTGGGTCGAGATGCTGCTGGCCAAGACCTTGACCGCGGTCGCCGCCAAGCCGATCGCGGCGCTGATGACCAAGACCGCCAGCACCTCCGGCTACGAGCTCGGCCTCTTGGCGGCGGCCGGGACGCTGACCCTCATCCCCGGCGCGGTGGTGATCTATTTCGTGCGCAACTACATTGCCAAGGGCTTCGCCCTCGGCCGCGTCTGAGCAGGAGCATCCGCCATGGAAGGCACCGATCTCATCTCCTGGATGGCCTGGACCTGGCCGACCGCCTGCTTCTTCGGCTTCATCCTGCTGTGCCTGATCGGCATGTCGGTCTGGGAATATGCGGCACCCGGCGGCGGTGCCCGCCACGGCATCCTCGGCCTCGACACCACGCGCGGCGACCGGCTGTTCATCTCGCTGCTGGGCAGCGCGTTCATCTTCCTGGCCTGGATCGGGCTGGTGAACACCACGCTCTGGGCGCCGCTGGTGATCGCGCTGGTCTATGCCGGCGTGGTGTTCCGCTGGGTCTAGCACCCCGACGGCCCCGGCCGTCTTGAGGGGCCTAAAACTGCATCAACCCCTTGAAGCTGAATGCAGATCGAGCGGCGGACGGCCGAAAGCATTTTTCGATTCCGTCGGGGTCCTGTCGGGGTTGACCGTCCTGGCAGAAGCGGCGAAACCCATCGCGTCGTCGAGACGAAGGCATGCACGCGCCGACGGTGACTGCGCCGCGCTATGCCAAATTCGCTTGCAAAGTTCTTTCTGTCCGGCTCGGGTCCGGGTAGCGCAACAGCCAACCGGGTTCACCGCGTCGCGCGCGACGTTCGATGCAGTTCACCATGTCAAACAGAACCACGTCCGCGCCTTCGCTTGGGTGCTAAGCGCTTCGGCGGACGGGTCGGAAGAAGAAAGCAATCATACCACGATCGGCGCCGCGAGTCATCGAGAGGGAGCAGCGCGGTGTCAATTTGTGACGGGAGAAACTTGCGCGCGGACGCGCGCAGAATTCATGCAGCTTCGTGATCGGCAGACCCGACGGCGCAGCTGGCGCCCTGGGCCAGCTCGACCTGAATCGTCGGATGATGAATTCGGAACCGGTGGCTCAACTCGCCGCAGACCTGCGCCAGGAAGGCGTCGCCCGGATGGCCGGCGGGGAAGACCAGATGCACGGTGAGCGCCGTCTCGGTCGTGCTCATCGCCCAGACATGCAGATGATGGACGCCGGCGATGCCCGGCAGCCCTTCGAGATAGGCCCGCACCTCGGCCAGTGCGATGCCCTTCGGCACCGCCTGCATCGAGAGCTCGAAGGATTCGTGGAGCAGGCTCCAGGTGCCCCAGACAATCACCACGGCGATGACCAGGCTGACCGCGGGGTCGATCCAGTTCCAGCCGGTGAAGACGATGATCGCCCCGCCCGCCACCACGCCGACCGACACCGCGGCATCGGCCACCAGATGCAGGAAGGCCCCGCGAATGTTGAGGTCGTTCTTCTGCCCGGCCATCAGGATCCAGGCCGAGAGGCCGTTGACGACCACGCCGGCTGCCGCCACGACCATCACCGTCGTGCCGGCGACCTCCGGCGGATCGCCGATCCGGCGCAACGCTTCCCAGACGATGGCGCCCGTCGCGACCAGCAAGAGGATGGCGTTGGCGAAAGCGGACAGGATCGAGGCCGAGCGGAAGCCATAGGTGAAACGTTCGCTGGCGCGGACCCGGGTCAGCGAATAGGCGATCCAGGCCAGCACCAGCCCGACCGCATCGCCGAAATTGTGTCCGGCATCGGCCAGCAGGGCGACGGAATCGGCCAGCAGGCCGTAAACGATCTGCACCACGACCAAGGCGAGATTGAGACCGGTGGTCAGCGCAAAGGCGCGGCCGAAATTGGTCGGGATGTGCGCATGGGCGTGCCCAAGCCCGTGCCCATGGGCGTGGCCGTGGTCTTCATGCGCGTGGTCGTGGTGATCGTGGTCATGCGTCATGCCCCGCTTATGCGGCAGGATGGCGCCGTTACACAATTACAGTGGCCGCAGCCGAGCGTCGCACGCACCAGATGCCCGGGTCGAGCCCGGGCATGACGCATTTGGTGCGCGACTATTGCAGCTTCAGGAACTTGGTGAGGTGATAGCCGATCGGGTTGTCGACCCAGCCGGTCACGCGCTTCGAGATCAGGTTGCGCTTGGTCTCCTGATACATCATCGCGACCGGATAGTCGTCCAACAGGATCTGCTCGGCTTCCTGCAGCACTTTCTTGCGGGCGTCGCGGTCGGTGATCGCCGTCGCCTTGGCCATGGCCGCTTCGAAGGCGTCGTTCTTCCATGGATACTGGGCACCGGCCGCTTCGGTCCGGTAGACCAGGAACGGCTCCGGCCCGGCATAGTCACCGGTGAAGCCGTCACAATAGACATCCCATTCCAGCTTGTAGAAGTCATCGTAGAGCGACTGGCTTTCCTCCAGGCGGATGCGGCTGATCACGCCCAGCTTCTTCTGCCAGGTGATGGCGATCCCCTGGGTGATCTTGCGCTGCAGGTCGTCCGAGGTGCAGTAGTAGTTCAGCGTCAGCGGCTTGCCCGGCCCGTAGCCGGCTTCCTCGATCAGCTTCAGCGCCAACGCATCGTTCGCCTTCTGGTCGGCGCTGAAATCCGCCGCCTTCAATTGCGGATAGCCCGGATCCATCGGCGGGACGAAGGAGGTGATGATCGGATCGCCGCTTCGCGCGATCTTGTTGACCACGATGTCGCGATCGATCGCCAAGGCCAGGGCCTTGCGAACCCGGATATCGGTCAGCGGGGCCTTCTGGGTGTTGAAGGTCAGGTGGCCGGTGGCGGCGTAGGGTGCGACATGGAGGCCGGCGCCATATTCCTTCTTCAACGCCGCGAGCTGCTCGGTAGGGACGTCCCAGGTGATGTCGAGCTGGCCGGCCTTGAACATCTTCAGTTCGGTGTTCACGTCCTCGGTGACCACGTATCTGATGCTGTCGGCATGGACGTTGGCCGCGTCCCAGTAGTTCGGATTCCTGACCAGCAGCACGTGGGACTGCGGCACCAGCTCTTTCAACACATAGGCGCCGTTGCCGACGAAATTCTCCGGCTGCACGAAATCCGCGCCATGCGCGTCGAGGCTCGGCTTATGCAGCGGCGAGATGTAATAGAAGTTCAGCAGCTGCAGGGCGTAGGGATTGGGCCGGTCGAGATGGATGACGACGGTCCGGGCATCCGGCGCGGTGATGCCGGTCTTGCTCCAATCGGTCGCCGTCTTGGCGTTGTAGTCGCCGACACCGGTGATCGGCAGCTGGGTGAAGAGATAATAGGCCTTGTAGGATCCGAGCGCCGGGTTCTCCTGTCGCTCCGCGCCATTGACGAAATCCTGCGCCACCAGCGGATCGCCGTTCGACCACTTCAAGCCGTCGCGGAGATGAAAGGTGTAGGTGAGGCCGTCCGCGGAGATATCCCAGCTCTCCGCGGCGCCGGGCGCCGGGTTGCCGGCGGCATCGAGCCCGACCAGGCCTTCATAGAGGTCGCCCAGAATCTGCGCGTCCTTGGAGGCGTTGCTGTATTGCGGATCCAGGCTCTGCCACTGGTCGCCGATGCCGGCCACGATCGTGCCGTCCTGCGCCCAGGCCTGCGATGCCGCAAGGATCGCTACGGTGGCCAGCACGGCCGCCGCGCGGGCGCGCATGCGTGCAGGTATCCGGAATCCGGTGGTCATCGCATAGCCCCCTCTGCCAGCAGTGTCTGAAGCGCTTTTTCGGGCCGAATGATCGGCATCGACAGGATGGGGTGTCAAGTGACAAAATGAATGAACGTTCAGTTATTCGACAAAAGGTGGCGCATGCGGCTGGTCGGTTACAACACGCAGTTTTCGCGGGGCCGCGACGGCCGGATCGACGTCGACCGGATCGTCACGGCGGTGCGCGAGGCCGACATCATCGCGCTGCAGGAGATCGAGCGGCATTGGCTGCGTTCGGGCGAAACCGACCAGCCCGCGGAGATTGCCGCCCGCTTGCCGAAGCACCATTGGGTCTATGGCCCCTATTTCGACGTCGATGCGAGCCAGGTCGCCGCGGACGGCGCGGTCACCAACCGCCGGCGTCAGTTCGGCGTGATGACCTTGAGCCGCTGGCCGATCCTCTCCTCGCGCCTGCACATCCTGCCGAAGTTCAAGACCGCACCGGTCTTCAACATGGTGGCGGGTTTCCTCGAGACGGTGATCGACGCGCCGGGCGGGCCGCTGCGGCATTACAACATCCACCTCACGGACGTGACGCCGGACGAACGCCTGGCGCAGATCGCCCGCCTCTTCGACGTGCTGTGGTCGGCGCCAAAGGAAGGCGGCGCCTGGACCGGATTCGACGGCGACTGGCAGACGGAGAACCCGCCGCCGATGCCCGCCGATGCCATCGTGACCGGCGACTTCAATCTGGTCGCGGGATCGCCGGAATACGAAGCGCTGGTCGGGCCGAAGGATCGCGACTTCGGCTATGGCCGGGTCGATGTCGGCCATCGCCTGGTCGATGCCTGGGTGGCGACCGGCCACCGCGAGGACGAGGGCATCACCTTCCCGGCCGCGGTCGAGCGCGGCTATGAACGCGGCTTTCGCATCGACTACAGCTTCGTGACCCTCGGCCTCGTGCCGCGATTGCGCGCGTGCCGGATCGACAACGACGCGCCCGGCTCCGACCACCAGCCGGTCTGGATCGAGCTGGCATAAGGGCGCTCGTTCCCGCTTCTATCCGTGCCGACCACCGCAGGTCGGCCGTCCGACGCGCGATTCAGTCGAGGAACTCGATGCCGAGTTCGAGGGCATTGCGGCGGCGCACCTTGCACTGCCGGACGCGACCGTCGCTGAAGCGCAGCATGAAGGCCGGCGGCACCTGGACCGGGGCGTTGAGCTTGATTCGCGCGCCGGTGTCGGAGAGATCGCGGACGGTGCAGTTGTACGTGCTCATCAGATCGTTGAAGACAACCTGAGCCCCGATCAAGGTCCTCTGGCGGAGCGCGTGGCGCCGCTGCGCCGCATCGGCAACGCCGTCGGACGGATCGGCGGATTGCGGCGCGGTCGCCGGAGAACCCGCCGGGCTGCCCGCTTCGTCCATGGCGGGCGGCGTCGGGTTGAGAATGTTGCGGGCACGGCTGCGCCAGCGCGCCAGAGCCTCCGGCGACAATGTTTTGGCGACAACCGGCGCCGACCTCTTCCCGTATTCACTCACGAGCGCTACTCCTGAAAGCATTCCGCCGCGCGAGGCGGCTTCCGTCCGTCTTCGTTATACGGTCCGAATGCTCGGGACATTCTCGACGCCGATTGCAAACACCGCGTTAACCGGCGGCCGCAAATGCCCGCTGCCTACATGGGTATGTGGGCAGTGGAGCCGGCATGCAGTGGCTGCATGCTTATTTGTCGCAGGCCGGTTCAGCCGATGAAACGGAGCCCCCGCGTCTGCCGGGGCGACGGCGCCTCCGGCACTCGGCGTCTGGTCATTCATCTGACGGAGAGACGGCGTGGTTCAGCACCGGCACTGCCGGCCCCAGGTCAGGGTTTTGCTTCGGCGCAGAAATCCTCAGGCGAGATTTTCTGTCCGACGGCCACCTGCGTCTCCTTTGGGACGATAAATTCGGTGACGCCGTAGTGCGAGGACTGCGATCTCCGCCAGTCATACGTCCAACCCATGCCGGTAAATGGATAGCCGTCATAGGTGCCGACGCGATAGGTCTTAGACAGCTTGTCGACCATGAACCA
Source organism: Dongia sedimenti (assembly GCA_030715195.1). GTDB lineage: Bacteria > Pseudomonadota > Alphaproteobacteria > Dongiales > Dongiaceae > Dongia > Dongia sedimenti. Next base: position 662,159 of record JAUYVI010000005.1, on the reverse strand, counting down.
AAGCCGATTGTATGCAGGCTCGAGCCTGGCAAGCTTCTCCTCCGCGTCCTCGATGTCCTTCAGGTCTTCATACTTCGGTGCGCTGAATTCGCACTTCTTCGAGGACGGATCGGTTCCGCTGAAACATGGTCGAAACAACGCACTCGGCGGAACCGTCAGTTTGTAGATGTCGCGGTGATCGAAAGGCGGCGGCAGACCGAGGATTTGCCGTATCGCGAAACCCGGGTTGTCGGTGCCCTTGCATTTCGCTTGCAGCTCTTCAGGCAGAAAGACCCACATTTCGCGGTCCCTGCCCAAATCCTTGGGCGGCTTGTTCGCGAATGTCCCGACTTCGATGCTGGCCTTTCCTGCGTCGATGACCTGCAGGTCCATTTCATCGGAGCCGTTGCGGACCGCGGCGGCGGCAATAGCGCCTTCGTAGGCGTCCTGGGCATTCGGAAACGCCCGATCGGCGAGCCAGTTCAAGACCCCGCTCTGAAAGAGGGGCAGCGGAATAATCAGTACGAACGCGCCGGCCAGGATGACACTTCCCCAGTCGAAGTGGTCCCGTCCGCGACGTTCGCGGGGCTGCGATCCTCGCGCCGCTGAATCGCCATGTTCCCGGGGCTTCATAGCGTCAGCTCACGTGAGCGCTTTCGCGAGGTCGATATTGGTCAGCCAACCAAGCATCGGACCGCTGAAGTTGCCCGTGCCGGTGACGATGATGTCTTGTGCGCCGGAAATGGCTTCCAACGCCGCCTTCGCCTCCGTCAGCGTCGCGGTGGCGGGGACGAAGACCACCAGCTTCGAGATCAATTTCAGATACTCGGGATCCTGCAGCAGATCCGCGAAGGTCTGCGCCTGGCCGTCCACCGGAGGAACTCCAGGCACGATCTTCTTGTCGACGTAATATTTGTTGAGCGTGCTGGCATGAAGCACGTAGCGGAATATGTCCTTGTCGACAAAGATGAGGCGCGAGGGCGTGCTGGCCGTTGCCTGCCCGTCTGACTTGGGTTTTCCGTCTACCAGCGTCCCGTCGAATCTTTGCTTCAAAGACTCCAGCGAAATCTCTTTGACAGGCGTTACACCGAGATTGATCAGTTCCTTGATCGATCCCGTCGCAATCATCTTCTCGGAGACGGTCGTGGTGCTGCCGGGCGGTTTCGTCCCGGCCTGACTGATCGCCTGATTGAGGCTGCTGCTGGTCGCCTCCTGACTCTGAGACGAGAAGTAGAAGGCAAGCACCGTTCCCACCCAGCTCGCCAGCACCGGCAGGATCACGTTGAAGGTCTTGTCCGCGGCATCGGCCGCATCTTTATTGTCGGGCAGGCGCGCGATGCCGAGGATGGCGCCCACCAAGGCGAAGATCGTCAGGAACGATCCGATGACGACCCAGCGCGCGAGGAGGAAGCGCCCGCTGGACCCCTGGAACTTCCTTCTGACGTCTGAATCCGTGGGTTGAGATGCCTCGCTGCTTGCCATGTCGCCCCCCGCGCTTGCAGGGCACGATTCATATCATAAGGCCGTTGCCGCGTATACCTACGGTTGTTTAACCGGGAATCCGCACACGTACCGCATTCGGGGTATGAAGGCGCGTCCGGACCGCGTAGCGCGCGATTCCGCCCTCGTTCCAGCCGATGAAACGGCTGGCCAGGTCAGGCCGCCGAGGCGGCGCTTCCGGGGTTCAACATCCGGTCATTCACCTGACGGAGCGACCCTTGGGTCGGCGCTTCCGGCAGAGTCGCGACCGGGCAGGCCTTGCGCACCCGGTCGTGGAAATCGTGGATGCAGCCTTCATATTCCGAGAGCGGGCCGAACTCGAAGCCGTGCGAATTGAGGCCGACCTGCACGCGCTCGGACAGCAGCTTGTCCTCGGCGCTGACCTGGCGGTTGATCCGGGCGTTCAGGTACCGCAGCACCTTCATCTCGCGCCGCGCATCGGGGCGCACGAAGATCGGATAGCGCACGGTGCAGGTCTCGGCGCCCAAGGGCAGGAACTGGAACACGTCCATGCTGTCGCCGTAGATGTCGATGCCGATATTGGGCGGCATGGTGAAGAACATCCAGCTGGTGCGAATCTCCTCCGGCAGATCCTCGTTCAGCGCCGGCGCCATCTGTTGATAGCGGCGCTCCGACCAGTTCGAGGAGAGCTTGTCACGCAGCACACTCTTCGAGCCCGCGACGCCATGCTCGTTCATGAAGCCGCCGAGATCGCTGTCGAGCAGCCGGTCGTAGCCCGGATGGCCGACCGGCACGTGATAGTTCTCCAGATTGTTGTCGACGCCGACCTTCCAGTTGCAGGCCCAGTTCTCGACCCAAGGCTCCTCCAGCGGCACCATCTCCTCCAGCCGATAGGGCTCGATCAGATGGATGTAGTCCTTCCACATTTCCTTGAGGCTCACCCCGCCCGGCACGACGCGCACGAAGACCAGGCCGCACAGGATCTCGAGCTCGACCGAGCGCAAACCGAGCTGCTTCTTGTCGGCGCCGGGGAAGGTCTTCTCGGCCGGCATGCCGGCGAGCTCGCCGCGGAGATTGTAGGACCAGCCGTGATAGGGACAGGTGACGCGTGCCTTGCAGGTGCCGGCGCCGTCCAGCAGCTTGGCGCCGCGATGCCGGCAGACATTCATGAAGGCGCGCAACTCGCCGTCCTTGCCGCGCAGCACCAGGATGGAATCGCGCAGCAGATCGAGCGTCACGAAGTCGCCGATATTCTTCACCTGGTTCACATGGCAGGCGAACTGCCAGGACGGGCGGAACAGGGCCTCGTATTCCAGCTCGTTCAGCTCGGCATGGCGATAGGTCCAGGCCGGCAACACCAGGGGCGCAATCTTGCGGGCGCTCTTGATCGGGCTCTGTTCGGTCATGGTGTCCTCCTATCGCTTCGAAAAAATGGCTCTCGGCCGCGAATGCGGCGCTGAAACGTCTTCGCCTTCTGCTGTGATCGACGGCCCGCTAGTGGGGCGCGAATTCCTGCGGGAAGATGCTCGCCAGATAGGCGCGCGCGGTCTGCTTCGCGGCCTCGCGATCGTAGTTGCGGCCGCTGACCAGGATCTCCTGCCATTGCCATTCCAGGAGACCGGAGAAACCCATGGCCAGCGCTTCGGCATTGAGGTGCCGATAGCCGCCCCCGGAATTTCCCTTGGAAATGATCTCCGCGAACAGCCGATCGAGCCCTTCCTGGCTCACCGTGTCATAGGAGCCGATGCGCTCGAGATAGAGCTTGCGGGCCTTGGCTTCGCCCCAGAACGCGTACCAGACCGCGACATTGGCAGGGTCGCTGACCTTGGGATCGAGGCTGACCTCGATGATCGCCTCCAGCGCCTTCACCGGATCGCCGCCGGCCGCTTCGAGTGCCGCACGGCGCGCGGTCTCGAACTCGGCGGCGATCTGCTCCAAAGCCGCCAGCAGGAGCGCATCCTTCTTCTGGAAGTGCAGGATCACCGTGCCTGGAGCCACCTTCGCCGCCTCCGCCACCAGCTGGACGGTCGTGCCGGAGAGGCTGTGCCTGGCGATGACGGCGATGGTCGCGCGCAAGATCGCCGCCCGGGTCCGGGAAGCGAGCGCCTCATTCCGCCGTTGCGCAAGATCAGTCACGGCCTGCACGATAACGTCCTACCGGGTTGAATTTCAATCTCTAATTCATCGATACTGAATGAGTATTCATTTATCATCTATGGGCTGGCGGTGTCAATCCATTTTGGCCGTGCGGGCAGGAACACGCCGGGAACGCCCGGCGCTTGCGGATGCCCGCAAGAGCTGTGGATGTTCGGACATTGGGGCCGCGATCTAAGGATTAAATTACTATTCTCGAAGCACCCAATTTCCGCCTTTTTTCGGGTAACACACAAGAATATAAGAACAAACTGTTTCCCTGGGTTTCTCAGCCGCAACAGAGATCAAGGCACCGTGGAAGCGGCTCCCGGCGGCGAACCTATCGTTAATTCTGGATTGTAAAGTTGTCTGACGGCGGCCATATTGACCGCTCGTCGGCTCGCGATGGGTTGGCCAAGTCACTTGCTCCGCAGGAGCTCCGACCCGGTCTCATCCCCTTCGAAGTTTGGCGTCGGTCGTCCGCGAGGGATTCCCGCGTGGGACGAAGCTTGTGCACCTACTCCAGAGGAAAGCTATGGCTACTGGTACAGTCAAATGGTTCAACACCCAGAAGGGTTACGGCTTCATTCAACCCGATGATGGCTCCAAGGACGTCTTCGTCCATATCTCGGCGGTCGAGAAATCCGGTATCGGCTCGCTGCGCGATGGTCAGAAGGTCAGCTTCGACGTGATCCAGGATCGCGGCAAGCCGGCAGCCACGAATCTGAAGGGCTGAGAACCGAGATCTCCCTGTATCAGGGCGGCTTCGGCCGCCCTTTTTTTATGCCGGTTTTGCAACCTGATTTCACTTGACGCCGGAGCCCCGGAGGAATGGGGTAGCGGCGAATTGCTTTTCGCATGCATTGCGCATTGGCACCTGCCGCCCGATGGAGAGAATCTGAATGTCGAACACCGAGCACGGCCGCAACCAGCCGCCGTTCCTGCAGCTCAATCCCGCCGATCCGCTGATCGTCGCGACCCGCGAATTGAAGCCCGGCGAGGATCTCGGCATCGGCGTGAAGCCGGTCGAGACCATCAACCGCGGCCACAAGATGGCGACCCAGCCGATCGCCGACGGCGCGCCGGTCCGCAAGCTCGGCCAGGTGATCGGCGTCGCCACCAAGGCGATTGCGCCCGGCCAGCACATCCACACCCACAATGTCGAGTTCCGGGCGAGCACGGCGGATCACGCGATCGGCTCCGGCCGCACCAACATGCCGATCTTGCCCGATGACAAGGCCGCGACCTTCCTGGGCATCGTCCGTCCCGACGGCACCGTCGCGACCCGCAACTACATCGGCGTGCTCACGACGGTGAACTGCTCGGCGACGGTCGCGCGTCAGGTCTCCGACTGGTTTCGCATGCATCCCGAGGAGCTCGCGCCCTATCCCAACGTGGATGGCGTGGTGGCGCTGACCCATAAGGATGGCTGCGCCGGCGGCGCCGAGAGCGAGGGCACCAAGCTGCTCCGCCGCACCATCGGCGGCTATGCCAAGCACGCCAATTTCGGCGCCGTGGTGATGATCGGCCTGGGCTGCGAATCCAACCAGCTGCCGCGCCTGGTGACCGAGGAAGGGCTGCAGGCGGGCCAGCGCATCCAGACCCTGGTGATGCAGGAGGTCGGCGGCACGCGGAAGACCATCGAGGCCGCGGTGGCGCGTATTCGCGAGCTGCTGCCGGTCGTCAACAACGTGAAGCGCGCCCGGGTGCCAGCGAAGCACATCATCCTCGGCATGCAATGCGGCGGGTCCGACGGCTTCTCGGCGATCACCGCCAATCCGGCGCTGGGCGTCGCCGCGGATCTCTTGGTACAGAACGGCGGCACCGCGATCCTCTCGGAAACGCCGGAGATCTACGGCGCCGAGCACATGCTGCTGAGCCGCGCCGTCAGCAACGAAGTCGGCGAGAAGCTGATCGACCTGCTGAAATGGTGGGAGGGTTACGCCGCGGAGAATCACGGCTCGCTCGACAACAACCCCTCGCCCGGCAACAAGGCCGGCGGCCTGACCACCATCCTCGAGAAGTCGCTGGGTGCTGCCGCCAAGGGCGGGCGCAGCGATCTGGTTGACGTCTATCGCTATGCCGAGCCCGTCACCAAGCGCGGCTTCGTGTTCATGGACACGCCGGGCTATGACCCGGTCTCGGCAACCGGCCAGGTGGCGGGCGGCGCCAACATGATCACCTTCACCACCGGCCGCGGCTCCTGCTTCGGCTGCAAGCCCTCGCCCAGCCTGAAACTCGCCACCAACACGCCGATGTACAAGCGCATGTCCGAGGACATGGACATCAATTGCGGCGAGATCCTCGACGGCGGCGCCAGTGTCGAGGAGATGGGCGAGCGGATCTTCAAGCTCATCCTCGAGACCGCCTCCGGCAAACGCTCGAAGAGCGAAGACCTCGGCTACGGCGAGGACGAGTTCGCCCCCTGGCATCTGGGCGCGACGTTCTAGACAGGGGCAAATCGGCGGGACGTCATACGGCCGTCCCGCCGCTTGCAGTTCTTAGTTCGTCTCGCCCGTGGCAGACACGGTGGCGGTAGCATCAGCGCTACTGTCCGGCTTCGCCGCATTGGCCGCATCGGCGATGTCCTGAGCGGTTTCAGCGTCGAGCGAATCCGCAAAATCGTTCAGCGACTCATCGTCCGGATTCTGCTCGGCCAGGCGGTCGACGATCGCCTGCACCTGCGTGGCGGTCACTTGCTTGTTGGTCGCTCCCGCCAGAATGGCGCCGAGGTCATCGACCGACGGACCGCTGGGCGGCGTCGCGTTCGGATCGTTCGGATCGGTCGGCGTGGCGCTGGCTGCCGCGTAATCGGAGAGCGCGTCCTTGAAGGCGTGGCTGATGCGGCCGATCGAAGAGTTCGGCGAGGCGTTGGCCAGCCCGTTCGGTGAGGCGTGGAAGAAGCCGTTCAGCTTGCCGAGCCTGCTCGGCGCCATGGAATCATCGTCGGTCGTCGAGTCGTCGGTTGCCGAATCACCGTCGCTCGATTGGTCGACATCGGAATCGCCCTTGCCGGCATTGGCACTCTTGCCCGGGCCGTCGCTGCTGCGGCCCTGAGCGTTGCCTTGGCCGCCGCCGCCGTTGCCCTGGCCGCCGCCCTTGCCACCGTCATGTCCGCCGTCATGGCCATGGCCACCGCCGTTACCGCCGCCCTTGCCATTGCCGTTGCCGGCGAATGCCAGATTGCCGAGCGGAAATGTCGCGAGCGCCGCTCCGCCGAGGCCGATCATGAGCGCGGTCAGCGCGACGCGGCCGAAGCGCCAGGTCTCGCCTGGTGAAGCGTGAATACGAAGGGCCATTGTTCCGACTCCTGTTCCGTTGCAGAAAGTGCCAACCGCGCGGGCTGACGCGTCCTTGCTAGAAACGAAGTGAATAGCCGGATATTCCCAACCGGCTCGCAATTAAACCGCGAGCATTTGAGGGAACTTTATCGCGAGTGCGCGTAGGCGTCAGTTCGCTGCGGCGGCACTGAGGCAGGCATTCGGACCCTGCACCAGGCCGCGTCCAAAGACCGGATCGGGACCCGGCACGCCGAGATCCAGGGCATCGGCCAACATCCGCGCCGGATCGTTGCCGTAGCTTGCGAGCACCGCGGTCACGTAAGGCGCGGCGAAAGATGTGCCGGTCACCAGCCGATCGCTTGCACCTTGGCCGCTCGGCTGTCCCGGAATGAGGATGTTCACGCCGGGTGCAGCGAGCGTGACGAAACTGCCGCGATTCGCGCCGCCGAAGACTTGGCCGGCCTGATCCACCGCGGTTACGCCGATCACATCGGAATAGGCTGCCGGAAACCGCGGCACGTCGGTCGTGCCGTCATTGCCGACGGCGGCGACCAGTTTCGCGCCACGCTGCTGCGCGCGCCTGACGACAAGCTCCATCAGCCGGTCCGGAGGACCGCTCAGGCTGACGTTGATGGTGGCGACCTTGTGGGCGAGCAGCCAGTTCAGCGCCGCAGCGAAGCTGGTGGCAGATGCCACCGGCGCGCCTTCGCCGTCGAGGCCGAAGATTCCGGCCGAATAGATCTCGGCGCCGGGCAGCAGGCCGAAGCCGTGCTGGCCCACCAGGAGCGTCGCGATGCCCGTGCCGTGCTGCACCGGTGCCGCGCCGATCCCGTCACTCAGGAAATCGGCGGCCTGCCGGCGCGCGCCGCTGAGGATCGGCAGGGACCAGTCCACCGCGGTGTCGATCAGACCGATTCGCGCGGCCATGCCGCATTCGCTGAGCTTCGGGCTCCAGCGCACCGCCTTCGCCGCATAATCCGCGGCTGGAAGGCTGAGGCTAGTCTGCGGTTCATAGAGATGGTTGAAATCGACGATCGCTTCGGGAAATTGCCGGACGATCAGATCGCGGGCCTGGCTCGCCGAAAGGCCTTCCGGCGCTTGCAGTCGCGTCACGTTGAGACCGAGCGCGTCCAGCTGTTCGGTTCGCACGACCTGGAAGCCTTTGGAGACTGCGAAATCGCTCAGCCCGGCGCTTGCATCGGCGACCACGACTTCGCTTTTGACGACGCGATCGCGGCCGCCCGGCATGGGCTCGTCCGACACGGCATTGCCGGGCTGCTCAGCCCCGGCATCGGACTGTTCGGCGCCGGCAGCATCTTCGCCGGCCTGCCCTTTTGCTTTGCCGTTGCCGTTGCCATTCCCGTTGCCGCCGGCATTCCCGTTGCCGTTTCCTCCGCTATTGCCATTCCCGTTGCCGCCGTTTCCGTTGCCGCCGTTTCCGTTACCGCCGCCATTGCCCTTGCCGTTGCCGCTATTGCCATTGCCGTTGCCACCCTTGTCGGCAAAGGCGATGTTCTGGGGCGCGATGGTCGCGCTAAGCAGCGCCGCCGCCGCGACGATCGCGACGGCGGTCAGCAGGACCGATAGTGCGGTGGATCGGCGGCGGGTCATCTCGGCTGTTCGATCACGTCCCAGCCGCCGTCCGGCTTCCGGCAGGCGATGCCGCCGGCGGTCACCCTCTCGGCGCTCGATGTGGCGAACTCAGCGCAGCGCAGGCCGGTCGCGGTGTCGAACCAGCGCGCGATACTGACGGCACTCTCGCCGCCGGACGGGCCAGCGAACGTCACGCGCGGGGTTTCAGGATCCTTGGCCAGCGCGCTGATCAGCGCCGGCTGCCAGGAGGTATCGGAAGCCTGAACGCCATCCGCGGCTTTGTCGGCACCGGCGAGGCGCAGGCCGGATTCGCCGCCATGCTGCGCGACCATCAATCCCAGCATGCCGAGCGCGATGCCGACCACCAAAGCCGCCGCCATGCGCCAATCGGCGGTGATGCTTCGGGCCTGGTGCATCGGCCCTCGCGCGGATTGCGTCACCCGCCGGGCGAGGTCGAAGGGGACCGGTTCGGAATCGACACTGCCCCAGGCGATCCGCGCCGCGTCGGCGCCGGCGGACATTTCCGCCGCCAGGCGCGCCGCTTCGGGATCGCGCGCGATCTCTTCCGCCACCCGCGCCGCTTCACGCGCCGGAAGCACGCCGTCGCAATACTGCATGATTCGAATCATGCGTTCCTCCTCAGCCGCATCGATGGCGCCGCTCTTCTGGTTTTCGTTCGGTTGGTCATCCGAGTGCATTCCGTCCTCAAATCTTCAGCGGCGCGTCGTCGCGGCCCCGGTCTCGCGCGCCAGCGCCTCAGTGGAGTCGCCCCGCACCCGGCGCCCGACCGCAACCCGAGCCCGCGCCAGCCGGCTCATCACGGTGCCGAGTGGTATGCCGAGCACGTCGGCCGCGGCTTCATAGGTCAGGCCCTCGACCGTCACGAGGAGCAGCACTTCACGCTGCGGCTCGGGAAGTGCCGCGATCGCGGCGCGCGCCGAGGCAAGCTCGTCGCGAACCTCGAGCTCGCGGCTCAGCGAATGATCGGGAATCTCGGCCAAGGCGTCGGGATCGCTGCGCACCAGGCGATTCCAGGCCGACTTGCCCCGATCGAGCCAAAGATTGCGGATGATGCGGAACATCCAGCTGTCCAACCGGGTGCCCGGCTCCCACTGATGGTGCCGTTCCAAGGCCCGCAGGCAGGCGGATTGCACGACGTCGTCCCCTTCCTGGATCGAACCGGTCAGGCCCGCCGCGAAGCGGCGCAACCTCGGCAGCAGCGCGACGATGTCGCGGCCCATCCGCGACCGCGCGTCGCCGCGGTCGAAACCGACAATCTTCGTCTCCGGCTTCTCGCTCATCAAACGACCAGAATGAATCCTTATTCCCGGCCCTCGCGCGGCCGAAGGATGATTGTCCGGCTTTGGCACCGGCGGGTAAAGACCGGCACGTGTGCGCTTCGGCGAATTCTGAGGGCCCCAGGGGCCAGCTCGTTCCCGCGCCAGCCTCTCAGAGAGCGGGAACGATCGGCCCATGGCACAGACCGGGTCGGTCAAATATGACGCGAATATGCGGAAAATCCCGGGTCTCCCGACGCTTCGATGCAGCCGGAGGCAACCCGCGATCGCAGGAGGACGGCAAGAAGAACGCCCGACCGGCACCGGTCCGGCCGGGCGTTCCTGATCTCAGCCCAAGACCTCAGTTGGTCGCGGGCGGCGGCGTCACGGGAGCATTGCCGTCGCCGGCATCGTGATCGACCGGATCATCGGGGCCGGCCGCATCCGCCGTGTCATCGTTACCGGAATGATCGTCCCCGGCATCGTGCGACGAATCCGCGCCGTCGTGGCTATCGGTACCATGGCCACTGCTGTCACGGCCGCTGCCGTCATGACCGTCACTGTCGTGACCGCCGTCATGGCCACCACCGTCATGATCGCCGCCGTCATGCTCACCGCCGTCGGCGAAGGCATGAGCGCCGAGCGGGAGGGTGGCCAATGCTCCGCCTGCAACCGTGATGCAAAACGCCGTGAGCGCGGCGCGACCCAAGGTCATCGTTTGTTTGGAAGCGAGATAACTCATCCTGACAGTCTCCTGGCTGTTGTTGATTGGAGGTGGCGCGCATCCGACGGCATCGCGCGAGATCTCCAGCTCATGCAATCAAGTGAGGCTACTATCCCTATTTTTCTTACAGGAGCCTTAAGAGCGAGCGCCCGTCCAACCATGGCGCCGGCAGCACTAGCCTCGCAGCCTGGAGAATCGATCGAGCGCAATCACAATTGATCCACGTCAATCGCAGCTGAGGCTCTTGCGGCTACTCTATCGGGGCATTCTCGCACCTCCGAAAAGGAAGCAACATATGGCCACGCCCGATCTGGTCAAATGGTTCAAGGACATCGGTATCGGCGACGTGCCGAGCGTCGGTGGCAAGAACGCGTCGCTGGGCGAACTCTACTCGGCCCTGGCCGGCCAGGGCATCCGCGTGCCCAACGGCTTTGCCCTGACCGCCGAAGCCTATCGAACGGCGCTCAAGGACGCCGGCGCAGCCGAGCGCCTGCACACGTTGCTGGACGGATTCGGCCACGCCGACATAAGGCTGCTGGCGAAGCGCGCCAAGGCCGCGCGCGCGATCGTCTACGCCGCAACCGGTGGCGAAGTGTTGCGCGGCCAGATCGCGGAGGCTTATCGCAAGCTCGAGAAGGAATACGGCAAGAATGTCGCGGTGGCGGTGCGCTCCTCGGCGACGGCGGAGGATCTGCCCGATGCAAGCTTCGCCGGCCAGCATGACAGCTTCCTGCATGTGCGCGGCGAGAAGGACGTGGTCGAGGCCTGCCGACGCTGCTTCGCCTCCATCTTCACCGACCGGGCCATCGCCTATCGCCTCGACAAGGGTTTCGACCATTTCAAGGTGGCGCTCTCGGTCGGCGTCATGAAGATGGTGCGTTCCGACCGCGCGTCGAGCGGCGTCATCTTCACCCTCGACACCGAATCCGGCTTCCGCGACGTGGTCTTCATCACCGGCTCCTACGGGCTCGGCGAGAACATCGTCCAGGGCAAGGTGGATACCGACGAGTTCTACGTCCATAAGCCGACCTACAAGGCCGGCAAGCGCGCGGTGCTGCGCCGTTCGCTCGGCAGCAAAGAGCTGCGCCTCGTCTATGCCAAGGGACACGGCGCCGGAACCACCAAGCAGACCGTCACGCCGAAGGCGCAGCGCGCGGTCTTCTGCATCACCGACAAGGAAGCGCTCACCCTGGCCGGCAGTGCGATCGCGATCGAAGATCACTACTCCAAGAATGCCGGCCATCCGATGCCGATGGACATCGAATGGGCCAAGGACAGCGACGACGGCAAGCTCTACATCGTGCAAGCCCGTCCCGAGACCGTCGCCTCGCGCAAGGCCGCCGACGTGTTCGAAACCTTCATGCTCAAGGGCAGCGGCAAGTCGCTGATCCTCGGCCGCGCCGTGGGCGAGCGGATCGCGACCGGCAAGGTGCGCGTGGTGCGCGGCATGAAGGACTTCGCCGCCTTCAAGCCGGGCGAGGTGCTGGTCGCCGAGACCACGGCGCCGGACTGGGAGCCGGTGATGAAGACGGCCGCCGCAATCGTCACCGACCATGGCGGACGCACCTGCCATGCGGCGATCATCGCCCGCGAGCTCGGCGTGCCGGCGGTGGTCGGCACCGGAAGCGGCACGAAGAAGCTGAAGACCGGCCAGACGGTCACCATCTGCTGCGCCGAAGGCGATATCGGCCATGTCTATGAAGGCAAGATCGCGTTCGAGGTGCATCGCGTCTCGGCGGCCTCCGTGCCGCAGACCCGCACCGAGATCATGACCAATCTCGGCAATCCGGAGCTCGCCTTCACCACCGCCATGCTGCCCAATGCCGGCGTCGGCCTGGCGCGGCTGGAATTCATCATCAACGAGCATATCGGCGTGCATCCGATGGCGCTGCTCAAGCCTGCGCTGGTCAAGTCGGCGAAGGAGCGCGCGGAGATCAAGGCGCTGACCAAGGCCTACAAGAAGCCCGCGGATTTCTTCGTCGAGCGTCTCGCCGAGGGCGTCGGCACGATTTGCGCCGCTTTCTATCCGCGGCCGGTGATCGTCCGCATGTCGGACTTCAAGACCAACGAGTATGCGAGTCTCAAAGGCGGCGGCGCCTTCGAGGTCAAGGAGTCGAACCCGATGATCGGCTTCCGCGGCGCCTCGCGCTATGACCATCCGGCCTATGCCGCCGGCTTCGCGCTGGAATGCGCGGCGATGAAGCGGGTGCGGGAGGAGATGGGCCTCACCAACTTGAAGCTGATGATCCCGTTCTGCCGCCGCGTCGAGGAGGCGAAGCGTGTCATCGATGCCATGGCGCGGTATGGCTTGAAGCGTGGCGACGGCGGGCTCGAGATCTACGTGATGTGCGAGATCCCGAACAACGTCATCCAGATCGATGCCTTCGCCAAGCTGTTCGACGGATTCTCGATCGGCTCCAACGACCTCACCCAGCTGACGCTCGGCGTCGATCGAGATTCCGAGATCGTCGCCTTCGACTTCGACGAGCGCGATCCCGGGATGCAGGAGATGTTCCGCCTGGCGATCCAGGGCGCTCATCGCAATCACCGCCATGTCGGGATCTGCGGCGAGGCGCCAGCCAACTATCCGGAGGTCGCCGCTTTCCTGGCCGAGCAGGGCATCGATTCGATCAGCGTCAACCCGTCGAGCCTGCTGAAGACCATGCAGGTCGTGGCCGCGGCGGAGAAGAAGGTCGGGGCTAAAGCCGCCTGACCGCCGCCGCGACCGCCTGGCCGAGCTTCTGATGCTCGGGCAGGTCGAAATGGATGCCGTCGACCTTGCTGCTGGCGATCACCGAGCCCGCATCGAGGAAGCCGGCGCCGAGCCGCGCGGCCACTGCCTCGTATTGGGTGGCGAAGGCCCGCGACTTCACGGCGCCGCCGGCGAACATGTCGGCGAGGCAGCCGACTTCCAGGATCGGCGGCGGCGCGATCAGCAGCACCTTGGCGCTTTGCCCGAAGGCCGCCAGCGCCTTTGCGACCGTTTCCACGAGAATGCCGGCGCCGGCGGCGATGTCGCCGGGCGGCATGTGGAACCGCGCCTTCAGATCGTTGGTGCCGAGCGCGATGGTCACGATATCGAGCGGCCGGTGACTCTCGAGGCAGGGCGTCAGATAGGTGAGGCCGTTCTTGTAAATGCCCTCGATCGGATCGTCGAGCACCGTGGTGCGCCCCGGCAGCCCCTCTTCCACCACCCACCAATCGGCACCCAAAGCTTGGCGCATGACTTCGACCCAGCGCTCGCCAAAGCCGAAGCGCCGATCGTCGTCCAGATGCGCCATCGGCGCCGTGCCGAACGTGTTGGAATCGCCATAGCAGAGAATCGTGGGCATCAGCGCTTTACCTTCCGGGATGGGACGGATCGTTGCCAAGCTCGATCGGCTGGCCATGCGGGGTCGTCCGGGCGGCGCGATCCCACTGGTCGCGACGCCGCTGGAGTTCGGCATCGCTGGCGAGCGCCTTCGCCGCGACCAGCTTCTCCAACGCTGCAAGCCAATGGCGATAATAGGTCTCGCCGGTGTCCGGATCGCCTTCTGCCTGCGCCGCCTTGATCTCGACGGCCAGCGCCGCCGCCCATTCGGTCCAGGTGAAGGCGCCGCGCTCGTGCAACGCCACGGCCATGGCGAAGGCTTGCGCTTCCCAGGGCTCGCGGAACACCGGCCCCTCCGCATCGCGCGGAAGCTCCGGCAGCGCTGCCAGCAGTTCAGGCCGGCTCAAGATAGGGTTCCCAGCAGTCGATCGCCACGCTCAAGCCCGGATCGGATTCAGCGCCCCAGAGCTCCTGGCCTTTGAACACCACGGAGTAGATCCATTGCGGGTCCTCGCCCTTGCCATGCGCATTGGTGTCGGGAAAGACGAAGCTGCCCTGGCGCGCCTCGATCACGCCGCGCTTGCCGCGGGCATAACGCGGCAGCCGCGTGTGGCCGGTCGGATTCATGTTGCGGGTCCGCACCTGGTCGCCGACGGCGCAGCGCGGCGCGCGATCGAGCGGCCGGTCGCAGGGTCCGCCGCTGGCGAGACGCGCCGGGACGTCGGCGGCTTTCAGCGCGGGTCGCGTCGCTTTCGGCGCCGAGAGGCTGCGACCGGCCGCGATCTCCTCGCGGCTGACCAGGCCGCGCGCCGCCAAGAGCTTCAACAGCCCCTTGGTCCAGATCTCGTAATAGCTGGAAGAGAGATAGTCGGCGGGATGCAGGGTCTCGCGCGCATGGCGGCTGGTGTCGATGTTCCATTCGCCCAGCGCCCCGCAGCAGAGCGTCACCCCCAGCGCGCGCTTCTCCCATTCGGCATGGAAGATCGGCTCGTTCTTCTCCGGCAGGACCGGGCCGAAGCCCATCATGCCGCCGAGATCCTGCGCGCCGTTCATGCCGCCGCTCCCGGCTGAAGCGCGAGACCGGTGCCGATCATGGAATCCCGCGTCACCAGATCGGCCAGGCGATCCTCGCTCCAGCCCTCGGTGCCGGCGGGCCGCAGCGGCAGGACCAGATAGCGCAGCTCCGCGGTCGAATCCCAGACCCGGATCTCGGTTTCCTTCGGCAAGGCGACGCCGAAATCGGCCAGCACGCCCCTAGGATCGATCACCGCCTTGGCGCGATAGGGCGCGGCCTTGTACCAGACCGGCGGCAGGCCGAGCACCGACCACGGATAGCAGGAGCACAAGGTGCAGACGACGAGGTTATGCCGTTGCTGGGTGTTCTCGACAATCCGCATGTGCTCGCCCTGGCGCCCGGTGAAACCGAGCTCGGCGATCGCCGCCGTCGCATCTTGGCGCAGGCGCGCAAGATAGGCGGGGTCGCACCAGGCCTTGGCGACCACGCGCGCGCCGTTCCGCGGCCCGACCTTGGTCTCATAGGTCTCGACGATCACATCGATCGCAGCGGGATCGATGTAGCCCTTCTCGACCAGGATCGATTCCAGCGCCTTCACGCGGAGCGCGATCTCCGGCAGCGCCGCGCCGTCGTCGTGCGAATGATCGTGATGGGGGTGATCGTGGTCGTGCATGTGTGAATCTCCGGAAGGGCGGCAGTGTAGAGCAGGGCCGGCCGATCAGACAATGGCGCCGGCGTCCGGCAGCCATTCCCCAGCACGGGATGAGGGAACCCTGTCAAGGCTCCAATGTTGGTTCTCCAGCCCGGATCGGAGACCGGGAGTTGGATAACCCGTGGAGGCATCATGCTCGGCACCATTCTGCTCATCGTCCTCATTCTTCTGCTGCTCGGCGCCATTCCCGCCTGGCCGTACAGCCGTGGCTGGGGCTACTACCCGAGCGGCGGTCTGGGACTGGTCCTCATCGTGATCGTCATCCTGTTGGCGACCGGACGGATTTAACGCCGAGCCCAGGCTCGGCCCCTTTTTGAAAGCTTGAGAGGTTCGCTATGACCAGGACCAAGCGCGCAGCGCTCCTGGCGACCGCGGCGCTTGCCGCCGCCGCCGTTACGGTTGCCGGTTGCGGCAGTCCGAGCACGTACCCGCACAGCAAAGACGCTTACGGAAACACCAAGACGTCGACCGGCAAGACGTATGCGTCGAACAACGCCCCGGCGGTCAGCCCGACCTTGGCGCCGGTGGGCACCACCACGGTGCTGATGCCGGCACAGACGGCGACCACCACGACGGTGCTGGTTCCGGCCAACACGGTCAGTCCGACCAACACGTTGGGAGTGAACACCGTCGGCTCGACGGTGCTGGTGCCAGCCAACCAGGTTCCCGTCAGCACGACGATCGTCGGCAGCGACGTGGACTTCATGGCTCGCGCGTCGCAGTTCAACGCGACCGAGATCGCGCTCTCTCGCCTCGCCTACCAGCGGGCGCAATCGCCGGCCGTGCGCGACTTCGCGATGGACACCATCAACACCCATCGGCGCCTGTCCGACAATCTCGACGGCATCGCGCTCCGCCGCAACGTGTCGCTCGCCTGGACGCCCAGTCCGGCCGGCAGCCAGGCGGTGGACCGGCTGTCGCGCCTGAACGGCTGGGATTTCGATCGCTATTATCTGGCCCAGGTCATCGCCGACCACGACGCCGCCGCGGCGCTCTATGCGAACCAAGGCGCCGTCGCGACCGATGTGACCTTGCGCTCGACCGCGGGTGCGAATGCGGTCGATCTCCGCAACCGGCGCGACGAGGCGGTCCGGCTGCAGAACGACATCTACTAGGCTGGCTTTGGCGTAGACGCGGCCCGGTTGCCCGGACGGCGCCCGGGCCGTTCACGTTCCGGTAACGCCCTTTGCGGATCTTTGGGGGCCGTTTCAAACTGTTACCGTAAACTCGTTGTCCCGCGACTTCGCGCCATGTTACCTGCGGCAGTGAATGCTGCTGTGACATGAGCGAGCCTTGAATATCCGCTTTCCTTCCCGATGGCTGGCGGCCTTGAGCGCGGCGTTGGCGTTGGCTTCCTGTAAGTGGTTGTCCGGCGCCTCCGCCGAAACCGATGCCGCTATTCCCAACCACGAACCGCGCGCGGTCTCGACAGTGGCCGGCATGCCGCCGGTGGTCGATCCGGAGAACCTCTACAGCGAGATGGGCGCCAACCGCTTCAGCCCGGCGGTTCAGGGCGCGCTCTACCGCGTCTACGTGCCCGACCGCATTTCCGGCGACGTCACCGTGATCGATCCCGCGCTCATGAAGGTGGTCGGACGGTTCCGGACTGGAGTCAATCCGCAGCATGTCGTCCCGTCCTGGGACCTGAAGACGCTCTGGGTCGTGAACAACGCGGAGAACCGGGTGAACGGCAGCGTGACCCCGATCAATCCGAAGACTGCGAAGCCGGGCCGCAGCATTCCGGTCGATGATCCCTACAACATGTATTTCACGCCGGACGGCAAGTCGGCGATCGTGGTCGCGGAGGAAAGCCAGCGCCTCGACTTCCGCGATCCCCACACCATGGCGCTGCAATGGTCCCTGCCGACGCCGGGCTGCGCCGGGATCAACCATGCGGACTTCTCGATCGACGGGCGCTATGCGCTGTTCACCTGCGAATATGCAGGCGGCATCGCCAAGATCGACCTGGTGAAGCGCGAGGTGGTCGGCTACCTGACCCTGTCCAAGGAGAATGCGCAGAAGGAAAGCAATGCCGGCTTCACCCCCGCGTCGTTCACCGACGCCGAGACCGGCTTCCCCGTCTGCGCCGCCAACGGCATGCCGCAGGATATTCGCATCTCGCCCGACGGAAGGGTCTTCTATGTCGCCGACATGCTGGCCGACGGCGTCTATCTGGTCGACGGCGACAGTTTTGTCGAGATCGGCTTCATCCCGACCGGGCGCGGCGCCCACGGCCTCTACCCCTCACGCGACGGCAGCAAGCTC
Organism: Dongia sedimenti; assembly: GCA_030715195.1. GTDB lineage: Bacteria > Pseudomonadota > Alphaproteobacteria > Dongiales > Dongiaceae > Dongia > Dongia sedimenti. Next base: position 644,409 of record JAUYVI010000005.1, on the reverse strand, counting down.
TACGTCGCCAACCGCGGTTCGCACCGGGTCGAGGGCAGAAAGCACGGGATGGGCAGCGTCTCGGTGATCGACTTCGCGACCCGCCGGGTGGTGGCGAACTGGCCGATTCCCGGCGGTGGCAGCCCGGACATGGGCAATGTCTCGCCGGACGGCCGCTATCTCTGGCTCTCGGGCCGGTTCGACAATGTGGTCTATCGGTTCGACACGAAAAGCGGCGCCGTCAGCTCGATCGCGGTCGGCAAGGAGCCGCACGGTCTTGCGGTCTGGCCGCAGCCTGGTCGCTATTCCCTGGGCCATACCGGCAATATGCGGTGAACCGAACCATGGGTTTGTGTTATAGAGTGAAGGTGGACAATGCGGCCGTCGCGGCCGCATTTTTCGCGCCTGGAACTTGCATCTGCTCGGGGGAAGTCGCTTGAATCGCCGTCATTTTCTCGCCGGTTCGGCCGCCATGGCCGCCGGCCTGGCCGCCCAGCGCGCGCTCGCCAATGTGCCCGTCCCCTACAATTGGGACGCCATGCCGCCGGCCGACAGCGCCAAGACCTACATCGGCTGGATGCAGGCCAATCGCGGCGAGGATCCGGTCTATCTGGCCGAGCACTGGAAGCGCTACCGCGTGCTGGTCGACAACAAGGACCTGAAAGACGACCGCAACAAGCGCGCCTTCCTGATGACGCCGCGCGAGAAATTCGTGCGGCCCGGCAACCTGCCGCGCGCCTATGCCAATGCCTTTCTCGACATCGGCTACGGGGTCACCATCTCCGGCCCGCATCTGGTCGGGCGCATGACCACCTCGATCGACGTACAGAAGGGCGAGAAGGTGCTGGAGATCGGCACCGGCTCCGGCTACCAGTCGGCCTATCTCTCGAACCTCACCGACAAGGTCTGGACCATCGAGATCATCAAGCCGCTGGCCGAGCGCACGCGCCAGACCTATGACGAACTGATTGCCGCCGGCTACAGCGAATACAAGGCGATCACCAGCAAGAACGCCGACGGTTACTACGGCTGGGAAGAGGCGGCGCCCTTCGACAAGATCATCGTCACCTGCGGCATCGACCATGTGCCGCCGCCGCTGCTCCAGCAGCTGAAGGACGGCGGCATCATGGTGATCCCGGTCGGCCCGCCGGGCGCCCAGCACGTGCTGAAGGTGACCAAGCAGAAGGCGGCCGACGGCACCATCACGGTCGCGCGCAGCGACATCTACAACGGCCGCATCGTGCCCTTCGTGCCTTTCACCGCGCTCTCCGGCGACACGATCAAGGGCACGCATAACGGCGGCCAGTGACCTCCGGTGACTCAGCGGCCCTGACGACCGACGGCCGGATTCCGCTGCCGGCCTATCTCGCGGTCGGCCTGGTGGCGGGATCGGTGATCGCGCTGCAGATCTGCATCATGCGGATCTTCGCGGTCGGCAACTGGGTGCATTTCGGCTCGCTGGTGGTGAGCCTGGCGCTGCTCGGCTTCGGCCTGACCAGCGCCGTGATGTGCGCCGGCAAGGACTGGTTCGAGCGCCATTGGCGCGGCGTCGCCGCAACGGCGCTGCTGCTGTTCGGGCCCCTGATGGTGGCGGCCAATCTCATCGCGCAGCAGATTCCGTTCAACGCGATCTTCCTGATCTCCGATCCGCGGCAGAAATGGCTGCTGCTGGCGAACTTCCTGCTTTATTTCCTGCCTTTCCTGGCCGGGGCGCTGTTCATCGGCACGGTGCTGCTGCGCAGTCGCAAGGCCTTCGCCCGGGTTTATTTCGCCGATCTGGTCGGCTCGGGGCTCTGCGGCTTCTCGGTGCTGGGCGCCATGTATCTCCTGCCGCCGGAGAATCTGATCGCGGCACCCCTGGCACTCTGGGCGATCGGCGCATGGCTGTGGTTCGTCGCGCAACACGACCGACGCGCGACGCTGCTGCTCGGAATCGCGACCCTGCTTGCTTTCGGCGGGCATTTCCTGGCGCCGGATTGGCTCGGCATGCCGAAGCTCGCGACCTCGGACTACAAGGGCGTCGCCTATGCCCGGAAGTTTCCGGACATGAGCCGGGTCTATCACGACATCTCGCCGTTCGGCGAACTCGAGCTCTATTCCAGCTCCTACCTGCATTTCGCGCCGGGCCTCTCCGACAACGCCGCCTTCAATCTTCCGGAGATGCCGGCCAATGCCTATTGGGGCATGTATATCGACGGCGACGGCCCGATCGGTGTGATGCGCAGCCTGCCCGAGGCGCAGACCGCCTATTTCCGGTTCCTGCCGATGCACTATCCCTATGTGCTCAAACCGCAGGCCGACACCTTCGTCGCGCAATTCGCCGGCGGCATCTCGACCGTGGTTGCCTTGCGCAGCGGCGCCAGATCGGTGACCGTGGCCGAAGCCAACCCCGCGATCCGCGATGCCTTCCAGAATCACCAGGAGCTGCGCGCCTTCACCGGCGACCTGCTGCACGACCCCAAGGTCAAGGTGATCGGCTATGACGGAAGGCTCTATCTCGCCGGCACCGGCAACCACTACGACGTGATCGACTTGAGCCTCGCCGATTCCGCGGGCCTCTCCAATCCCGGCGGCTTCGCCATCGTCGAGAAATACGGCTACACCGAGGAGGCGATGCGCACCTACATGCGCGCGCTGAAGGCCGGCGGCATTCTCTCGGTGACGCTCTGGAACAAGGAGGACCCGCCGAAATCGGTGCTGCGCCTCTACGCCACGATGGTGTTCGCCGCCCGCCAGGTCGACACCACCAATCCGGAAAACGCCTTCTACGCGATCTCGACCTATCTCTCGACCACCACCGTGCTCTACAAGCGCGGCGGGTTCTCGCCCGGTGAAATCGCGAAGCTGCGCGACACCACCAAGGGCCTCTCTTTCGACGAGGTCTACTATCCCGGCATGGAGTTCGACGGCAGCGGCGCCGACGCATTGCTGGCCGAATACCACGCGCAGATCTTCGGCGACGGCAAGCCGCAGGACGACGCATCCGGCGCGGATGCCGCCGATCCCACCCTGGACAATGCGGGCGACGACACGGCACCGCAGGTTCTGCCCGCCATCGCCATGGGCCGGCTGGCCTGGCACAGCCTGATCTTCGGCGGCTGGGACGAGCTCGCCCAGCGCTATGTCTTCGACATCCATCCGCTGACCAACGACCGGCCGTATTTTGCCGCCTATGAGAAGGCGAGCGACCTGCCGCGCATCACCGACCGGCTGGAGCTGTTCCAGGATGACTGGGGCTATCTGCTGCTCTGGGCGACGCTCGGCGTCGCGACGGCGGTGTCGCTGGTGCTGATCCTGCTGCCCGTGCTGCTCGGCTGGCGCTCGATCTTCAGCCACAATCCCGGCAAGCTCGGCACCATCGTCTACTTCGCCTGCCTCGGCCTCGGCTACATCATGGTCGAGGTCGGCCTGATCGCCAAATTCATCGAGGCGCTCGGCAACGCCACCGTCTCCGCCGCGGTGCTGATCACCGGCATGCTGGTCTTCTCCGGGATCGGCAGCTTCGCCTCGGAGCGCTTTCTCGATCGCAGCCGCCGGGTGATGCCGATGATCTTCGTCGCGATCGGCTTGTTGCTGATCGGCTACGGCACCTTGATCGATCCGGTCCTGGACTGGGTCGGCGCCCTGCCCTATGGCGCGCGCCTTCTGCTCTCGATCCTGCTGCTGGCGCCACCGACCTTCCTGATGGGCTTCCCGATGCCGACCGCCATGACCACGCTGGGACGGCTTGGCAAGGACCACATGTTTCTCTGGGCCTGGGGCATCAACGGCTGCTTCTCGGTGATCGGCGCGGCTCTAGTGCCGATCGTCGCCACCACGTTCGGCCTCAGCGCGGTGCTCGCGATCGCCGGCGCCGCCTACCTGCTGGCGCTGCCTTCCTTTTTCGCCGTGCTGCTGCCAAGATCGCCGCGCCCCGCGTGAGGAACTTGACGTGCATGGCGCGCCTGCGATCGATCGGCCTGCTCCTGTTCATGCTGCCCGCTGCGACCGTGCAGGCCGATAGCGTGGACCAGTCCTTGCAAGCCCTCGACGGCAAAGCCCAGCTGGTGCCATTCGAGAGCGCGCCCTTTCCCTATCGCGGCATGGTGCCCGGCGACGAAACCCATGACGACGCGCCGTTCCTCGATGCCGGAAGCGGTTCGCGCCGCGGCCATACCACGCCGCGCGGGGGAGTCTATTGGGAAGACGAAACCTACAGCGACCCGCGCAGCCTGCTCTACATTCCGTCCGGCTTTGATCGCCGCCGCAAGGGTGCGATCGTGATCTTCCTGCACGGCAACCAGGCGACGCTCGGCCGCGATGTGATCGCACGCCAGCAGGTGCCGCAGCAGCTCGCGACCTCCAATCTCAACGCCGTGCTGCTGGCGCCGCAGCTGGCGACCGACGCGCTGGATTCCAGCGCCGGCGGGTTCTGGGAGCCGGGCGCCTTCGCCCGCTATCTGCGCGAAGCAGACGCCAGGCTCGCAGAGCTGGCCGGCGAGGGCATGACCGCCAAGGACTTCGCGCGCATGCCGGTGATCCTGGTCGCCTATAGCGGCGGCTATCTGCCGGCCGCCTGGGCGCTGGAGGTCGGCGGGGCGAACCGGCGCGTCACCGGCGTCATCCTGCTCGACGCGATCTATGGCGAGACCGAGAAATTCTCCGGCTGGATCGAAGACCACCAGGCCGGCGCCTTCTTCTTCAGCGCTTTCACAGCGTCCAGCGCCGAAGGCAATGGCGCCGTGCAAGACCAATTGATGAGCCAGGGCATCGACTTCGCCCTCGACCTGCCCCCTTGCCTGGAAGCCGGCGACATCGTCTTCCTCGATACCGGGCCGAAGGTGGTGCACAACGATTTCGTCACCCAGGCCTGGGCCGCCGATCCGCTGAAGCAGCTGTTCGACCGCCTGCGCGGCTTCCCGCGTGATTCCGCCAAGGCCTGCATGCCCTAAAGGAACCACCGCGCCCATTTCACATTGGTCCGGCTATGGGTCGGGTGGGCCCGCCTTTCATGGACATCGGGAGCGTCATGCGCCGCGGATTCTCAGGCTGGCTTTCGACCGCCGCCGACGCCCGGCCTGCGCCGCTGATGGTGCCGCTGGTCGGCGCCCTCATTTTCTGCTCCGCCGCCTCCGCCTTTGCCGCGGATGCGGTCGGCAAACCTTCGACTCCCCTGTTCGTCGCCGAGGTCCTGATCCTGGTGGTGGCCGGCCGGCTGCTCGGCGAGCTGATGCAGCGGATCGGCCAGCCTTCGGTCATGGGACACCTGCTGGCCGGCGTGGTGCTGGGGCCATCGGTGTTCGGCGCGCTCTGGCCGGAGGCGCAGCAGGCGATTTTCCCGTCCGATACGGCGCAAAAGGGCATGATCGACGCGGTCGGCCAGGTCGGCGTGCTGATGCTGCTGCTGCTGGCCGGCATGGAGACCGATATCGGTCTCGCCCGCCGGACCGGCCGTGCCTCCTTCGCGGTCTCGGTCTGTGGCATCGTGCTGCCCTTTGCCTGCGGCTTCGGGCTCGGGATGTATCTTCCCGACTTCCTGCTGCCCAGTCCCGATGAGCGCTTCCCGGCAGCACTCCTGCTCGGCACCGCGCTCTCGATTTCCTCGGTGAAGATCGTCGCCGTGGTGGTGCGCGAGATGAACTTCATGCGCCGGAACATCGGCCAGGTGATCCTGGCCTCGGCGGTGATCGACGACACGATCGGCTGGATCATCATCGCCATCACCCTGAGCCTGGTCGAGAACAGCCAGCTTGACTGGCCGACTTTGGCGAAATCCGTGATCGGCACCCTGGTCTTCCTGGCGGTCAGCTTCACCGTCGGGCGCCGCCTGGTGTTCTGGCTGATCCGCTGGACCAATGATCATTTCGAGAGCGAGCTGCCGGTGATCTCGCTGGTCCTGGCGCTGACCTTCGGCATGGCCCTGATCACCGATGCGATCGGCGTCCACGACGTGCTCGGCGCCTTCGTCGCCGGCATCCTGGTCGGCCAGTCGCCGATCCTGACCCGGCAGATCGACGATCAGCTCCGCGGCGTCATCACCGCCTTGTTCATGCCGATCTTCTTCGGCCTGGCCGGCCTCACGGCCGATCTCACGATCCTCGGCGATCCGGAGATACTGATGCTGACCGCCGGCATCGTCGCCATTGCCACGATCGGCAAGTTCTCCGGCGCCTTTGCCGGCGGCCGGCTCGGCGGCTTGAAGTTCCCGGAATCGCTCGCCATCGCCTGCGGGATGAATGCCCGCGGCTCTACCGAGGTGATCGTCGCCAGCATCGGACTCTCGATGGGCGTCTTGAGCCAGAATCTCTTCACCATGATCGTCACCATGGCGGTGCTGACCACCCTGGCCATGCCGCCGACGCTGCGCTGGTCCCTCGCCCGCCTGCCGATGCGCGAGGAGGAACGCCAGCGGATCGAGCGCGAGGAGCTCGAGGCCAAGGGCTTCATCTCCAATGTCGAGCGCCTGCTGCTCGCGGTGGATGACAGTCCCAACGGCAAGTTCATGGCGCATATGACCGGCCTGCTGGCCGGCCGCCGCGGCACGCCGACCACGCTGCTGCGCATGCAGGGACCGGAGGGCGAGACCCAGACCAAGGAAGAGCGCGAGAGCGGTACGGAAGCCGATCTCAAGGCCGGCGCGGACACCGCCCGGGGCGCGCATGACTTGGAACAGGCGGAAGCCGAAGCCGCTGCAGTCGAAGAAATGACCGGCGAAGACCCGAACGGAGAGACTCCGGCCAAGGCCAAGAACGCGGCCGGGGCGACCGGTCCGGACGAGAAGCCCGCCGCCCCGAAGACCGCCACGCCCCCGGTTTCCGTGATCCGGACCGAGGCCTCGGCCGAACAGGCCGAGGCGATCGTGGCCCGCGAGGCGCGCAAGGGCTACGACCTGCTGATGGTCGGCGTCGAGGAGACGCTGGGACCCGACGGCGCCTTGCATGCCGACCTGACCCGCATTGTCGCCGGCTTCGAGGGACCGCTGGGCGTCGCCATCGCCCGCGGCGAACACCGCAACGATCCGACCCGGCGCCTGAAGATCCTGGTGCCGGTCAGCGGCAACAACGTCTCGCGCCGCGCCGCCGAGGTCGCCGTAATGCTGGCCCGTGCCCAGGACGTGCCGATCACCTTTCTCTATGTCGCCGGCGGCAAGCGCAAGGGCGGCCGCGCCACGCTGCATCAGCATGAGCAGGCGGCGTTGAAGGAGTTGGTGACCTGGGCCGAGCGCTACGACACCGAGGCGCAGGTGGCGGTCCACACCGACATGGCGCCGCACGACGCGATCCTGCGCGAGATCAAGCGCCACCGCTTCGATCTGGTGGTGATGGGCGTCAACCGCCGCCCGGGCGAGGCGCTGTTCTTCGGCAACGTCGCCGGCGCGGTGATCGAGGATGCCGAGGCCTCGGTGCTGCTGCTGTCGAGCTGATCCCCGAATAAGTGAAGCCGGACCGCGACGGGGCAGCCCGGCTTCGAGGAGAGACCGTCTTGCGCAAGACGGTCTTCGTGGAACCGATGCGCGCTTAGGCGGCGCGGATCTTGGTCAGGAAGTCGTTGACCTGGCCGCGCAGGCGATCGGCCTGCTGGCCGAGGCTCTCCGCTGCCGTGCGCACGCCGTCCGCCGCCGCGCCGGTCGCATTCGCTTCGTCCGTGACGCCGGAGATGTTCTCGGTGACGTCGCGGGTCCGCGTGGCGGCCTGCTGGGTGTTGCGGGTGATCTCCTGGGTGGCGGCGCCCTGCTGCTCGACCGCGCCAGCGATCGAAGTGGCGATGGTGCTGACCTCGGCGATCGTGCCGCCGATGCGCTTGATCGCATCGACCGCTTCCTTGGTGACGTTTTGCACCGCGGCGATCTGGGCCGAGATGTCTTCGGTCGCCTTGGCCGTCTGGTTGGCGAGCGATTTTACCTCGGACGCGACGACGGCGAAGCCCTTGCCGGCCTCGCCCGCGCGCGCCGCCTCGATCGTGGCGTTGAGGGCGAGCAAGTTGGTCTGGCCGGCGATGTCGTTGATGAGGCCGATCACCTCGCCGATCTTGTTGGCGATCTCCGCCAGGCTCTGCACGGTGCGGTCGGTCTCGCGGGTCTCCTCGACCGCGCGGCCGGCGATGTCGGCGGCGCTGGCGACCTGGCGACTGATCTCGCCGATCGAGGCCGAGAGCTCTTCCGAGGCCGCGGCAACGGTCTGCACATTGCTGGAAGCCTCTTCCGAGGCACCGGCCACGGCATTGACCTGGCCCTTGCTGCGCTCGGCCGCGCGGCTCATGTCGGACGAGGTGTCGAGCATCTGCCGCGAGGCCTGGCCCAGCGCATCCAGCGCCTGCTTCACCTCGGCCTCGAAGGCCTTGATGCTGGCATCGACGCTCGCCTGGCGGGCTTCCGCCTCGGCATGGCGTTCACGCTGCTCCGCCTCGATCCGGGCCTTGTCCACGGCATTCTGCTTGAAGGTGCTGAGTGCCCCCGCCAGCGCGCCGATCTCATCGGTGCGGCCGGGGAAGGCGGCTTCCGCCGTCAAGTCGCCGCCGGCCACCCGCAGCATGGCGTCGCGAATGACGTGCAGCGGCTTGATCACCCGGCTTCCGATCAGCGTCATACTGCCCAGCGCCAGGATGATTGCACCGACCAGCAGGGCGGACAGGATCGCCAACTGGATCTGCGCGCCGCTGCGCGTCGCCTCGGCATGCGCCTTGGCGGCTTCCAGCGCGGCTTCGGCGACGCCCTGGATCAAAGCGAGCCGCGCGACGGTGAAGTCGGACCATTCGGCCGGCGTCATCTCCGGCTTCTGGCCGGCGGCAACCGTGTTGAACAGGTCATCGCGCTTGGCCGTGTAATCCGCCGCGAAATAGTCCTGGTTGGTCTTTGCGATGGCGTCGCTCAGCGCCGGCGGCAGGGTCACGCCGAAGGCTTCCGCCTGCAGCGCGGTCCAAGCCGCATCTGCGCCGGCCACCGCCGCCTTGTATTTCTCCATGAGCTCCGGCGGCACCTCGCCCGATGCCATGGCGTTCGTCACATACAGTGAAGCGTTGCCGCCCGAATTGCGCACCTGCCAGGCGAGTTGGCGCATCGCCAGCATCTGGTCGATGACGGCATCCTGATGCTTGACCGAGGCCGCCAGTTGCTGGGACAGCTTGTCCAGCATCGCGATCAAGTCGGTCGCCGTCTTCATATAGTCGTCGGACAAGCCGGCCCGACGCTCGGCCTTCGGCTTGTTGACGGCCTCGAGCGATTCCGCCTGCAGCTTGATGATGGTGTCGTTCAAGCTGGCCAAGGCAGGCAGCAGCTGCTCCTTGTCGCCGAACGCGATATCCGGCAGCAGTTGCAGCGCATCGGCCAGCGCCGGCATCTCCGCCCCGCGGGTGCGGCTCATGATGCTGAGGTCGCCATCGGTCACCGTCACATCCGCATTGAGTGCACGCGTCGTCGTCGAGCGGTCGGTGCGCAGGTTGTGCATGGCGCGGAAGGCTGAGCTCGCGGCATCGGCGACGGCGACGATCCGCCCGGCGCTCTGGACCTTGACCCAGGACTGCCACGCGCCGAAGGCCAGCATAATCACGACGATAGCGGCTAACACGGCGACCACGGATTTCAGCAACGTGTTCGCCGACAAGCGGTTGAGCATGGAAACCTCCTAAATCAGGCCTCCTTCATGCCGCACCACGGGTAAAGAATCCGTATATCGATAGATGGGATATTTCCTCAAATGCGCTATTTCATGCGTTTTTCCGACCTCTAGGAGAGCGGCACCTTGGCGTTCTGCTTCTCGTCCTTTGCCGGGGTCCGCCCCTGCATATAGGCCTTGGCGGCCTGGAACGCGTATTTGATGCCCTGCATGCCGGCATTGTCCCAGTATTCGCCTTCGCGTCCGTCGACCCGGATCAGGCAGAGCGTCGGATCCGACTTGCCTTGCGGGAACCAGACCTTCCACGCCTCGGACCAGAGCCGATCGATTAGGCTGCGGTCCTTCAAGACTTCGGCGCGGCCATAGACCGCGGCGAACTGCCGGTTGCTTTGAAATGTGACGACGACATCCGGGTTCGCGGCGATCTCGGCGATCTTCGGCGACGCCACGCTGGTCGCGAAGAAGATGTCGCCATCCTCGCGGATCTCGGCGATGTGCATCGGCCGCACGTGATCGCGGCCACCGGTGGCGGTGGTCACCAGCAACGCGTTGTCGAAATCCTTGATCACGTCGTAGAGCCGTTCTTGTTTCGCGGCACCGTCCATCGTTCAACTCCTTGTCTGGAATGTGTCTGCTCAACCGATGCTCATCGCAGAAGTTCCGAGCGGCTTGCGGAATCTCCGAATCCTCGCACCAAGGAACGCAGCGGAGCGAACCTTGGCTTGCCTGATCTCCGCACGCAGATCATGTTAGTCATGGATTTGCACGCAGGCTGAACGCAGCGGATCCGGCATTGAAAAGGTGTGTATCGTGCTCTTGCGCTTTCTCGGCGAGGCCGGCATCTATCTTCCCGATCGTGACGCCATCAAGTTCACCGCGCTCTCCGGCGGCGATGCGCTGGACTGCTACGTAACGCGTTCGGCGCTCGAGGTGATCGGCTGCGCGGCGAAGGATCGGCCGGCGGCGCTGATCGCGCGCTTTCAGCACAATCGGGCGCTGATGGAACTGGCGGCGACCGTCAAGTATCAGCGTTCGCCCGCGGGCAGCGTGATTGCGCTCGAAGCAGAGGACCTCCGGGACCTGTCGCAGGACCTGACCCGTAGGCTCGCCCCAAGCCGTCCCGGAAAGACGTTTGACATGGAGGGCTGATGAACCGGCCGGTCGAAATCCAGCAAACGCGGCGCGACGAACGGACCGAGCCTGAAAGCGAGGTCGCGACCCTCAAGAATGCGATCGAGAGCAAGCTGCTCTACACCGTCGGGAAGGATCCGGCGCATGCCAGCGTGCACGACTGGTACATGGCGACCGCGCTCGCGGTGCGCGATCGCATGGTGGATCGCTGGGTCGAGACCACGCGGCGCACCTACGCGCAGTCGGAGAAGCGCGTCTACTATCTTTCGCTCGAGTTCCTGATCGGCCGGCTGCTGATCGACAGCCTCACCAATCTAGGCCTGATCGGGCCGTGCCGCACGGCCTTGCACGAGCTCGGGGTGGATTTCGATGCGGTCCGCAATTCCGAGCCCGATGCGGCCCTCGGCAACGGCGGCCTCGGCCGCCTTGCGGCCTGCTACCTGGAGGCGATGGCCAGCACCGGGATCGCCGGCTTCGGCTACGGCATCCGCTATGACCACGGCCTGTTCCGCCAGATCATCCGCGACGGGAACCAAGTCGAGGTGCCGGAGGACTGGCTCGCTTTCGGCAATCCCTGGGAGTTCGAGCGGCCCGAGGTCACCTTCAACATCGGCCTCGGCGGCAGGGTCGAACCGAAGGGGCCGGGCGGCCAGCGCTTCGAGTGGCGCCCGTCGGAATATGTGGTCGCCGTCGCCTACGACACGCCGGTGGTCGGCTGGGAAGGCAAACGCGTCAACACGCTGCGCCTGTGGTCCGCGCGCCCGGCCGCGCCGATGCAGTTCACCGATTTCAACCGCGGCCAGTACCAGGACGCCTTCGCCGAGCAGGTGCGGGCTAGCAGCATCTCCCGCGTGCTCTACCCGGACGATTCGACCCCGGCCGGGCAGGAGCTCAGGCTGAAACAGGAATACTTCTTCGTCTCCGCCTCGCTGCAGGATCTGGTTCGCCGGCACGTGATGCAGCACGGCACGGTCGCCAACCTGCCGAAGTCGGTGGCGATGCAGCTCAACGACACGCACCCCGCTTTGGCCGTCGCGGAGCTGGTGCGGATCCTGATCGACGAGCACAAATTCGTCCTCCGGACCGCGCTGGAGCTCACCCGCGCGACCATCGCCTATACCAATCACACGCTTCTGCCGGAAGCGCTGGAGACCTGGCCGGTGGCGCTGATGGAGCGGCTGCTGCCGCGCCACATGCAGATCATCTATCAGATCAACGCGCTGCATCTGGCCGAGGTGGCCGAGCGCAAGGAGATCAGCCCCGACCGCGTGCCCGCGCTCTCGCTGATCGACGAGCATGGCGGACGAAGGGTCAAGATGGGGCATCTCGCCTTCGTCGGCTCGCACCGGGTGAACGGCGTCTCGGGGCTGCATGGCAAGCTGATGCGCGAGAGCGTGTTCCGCGAGCTGCACCAGCTCCACCCCGAACGCATCACCCATATCACCAACGGCGTCACCTTCCGCCGCTGGCTGCTGGAATGCAATCGCGGCCTCGCCGATCTCATCAGCGAGGCGATCGGCGCCGCTTGGATCGGCGATTCGACCGAGCTCGAGCGGCTGATGCCGCTCCGCAATGATGCCGTCTTCCCCGACCGGTTCTTGGAGGTGAAGCGACGCAACAAAGAGCGATTGATCGGTTCGGTGCTGCGGCATCTCGGCGTGGTGTTAAGCCCGGACAGCCTGTTCGATGTGCAGGTGAAGCGGATGCACGAATACAAGCGCCAGCTGCTGAACATCCTGGAGGCAGTCGCGCATTACAACGAGATCCGGGCCGCGCCCCATAAGGACTGGGTGCCGCGGGTGAAGATCTTCGCCGGCAAGGCCGCCGCCAGCTATCACCGCGCCAAGCTGATCATCAAGCTGATCAACGACGTGGCCAGGATCGTCAACAACGACCCGATCGCCCGCGACAAGCTGCGGATCCTGTTCCTGCCCAACTACAACGTCAGTCTCGCCGAACTGGTGATGCCAGCCGCCGATCTCTCGGAGCAGATCTCGACCGCCGGCATGGAAGCCTCGGGCACCGGCAACATGAAGTTCGCGCTGAACGGGGCGCTCACCATCGGCACCTTCGACGGCGCCAATATCGAGATCCACGACCATGTCGGCCCGGACAACATCATGATCTTCGGCCTGCGCGCGGACGAGGTCGCGGCCAGGCATCGCGCCGGGTATGCGCCCGGCCAGATCGTCGCGGCCACGCCGGCCTTGGCCGAAACGCTGGCGGCGATCCGCGGCGGCGTCTTCTCGCCCGAGGACCCGCAACGCTATGTCGGCCTGGTCGACGACCTGGTCAGCAACGACCATTTCCTGGTCACCGCCGATTTCGCCGCCTACGCCGCCAAGCAGCGAGAGGTCGATGCGCTGTTTCAGCAGAGATCGGTCTGGGCCGGCAAGGCCATCACCAACACGGCGAAGATGGGCTGGTTCAGCGCCGACCGCGCAATCCGGGAATACGCCGCGGAGATCTGGGGAGCCAGGGCCGAAGACTGACGGCCGCCGGCCGCCGGGTTAATTTCGAACATTGTCGAAATAGACTTGACGCGGCGAAGTGCGTTTGCCACCTTAGTTCCATGAAAATCGAAATAGCCGCCCGCCAGCTCGAATCCCTCGGCAGCCCGATCCGCCTGAAGATCTATCGGGCGCTGGTCCGGGCCGGCGAGGAAGGCTTGGCTTGCGGGACGCTCCAGACCAAGGTCGGGCTGCCGGCTTCGACGCTTTCGCATCACCTCAAGGTGCTGCGGGAATCGGGATTGATCTCGCAGGAGCGCCAGGCGACGACGCTCATTTGCCGGGCCAGCTATCCCGCCATGAACGCGCTGGTCGGTTATCTCGTGGACGAGTGCTGCATGGACGCGGCGTGTGGCAGGCAAGGAAAGGCCGCATGACGGCCCTTTTTTTACCGATCTATTTCGATAGGCTTGGAAATACTGAGGAGAGCGGCGATGCGCGCGAATGAAAATCTGCCGATCGCGGTCGTGGGTGCCGGCCCGGTCGGCTTGGCGGCGGCGAGCAACCTCGTTGAACGCGGCGTTCCCTTCGCGGTGTTCGAGGCGGGCGAAACGGTCGGGGCCGGCGTGCGTGACTGGGGTCACGTCCGCATATTCACCACCTGGGAGCAGAGTGTGGATCCAGCCTCGCGCCGTCTGCTCGAGGCGGCGGGCTGGTCCCTGCCGCAGTCGAACGCCTTGCCGACCGGCGAAGACCTCTATCGGAACTATCTGAAGCCGCTTTCCGACCTTCCCGGCTTCAAGGGCCGCATCCATACCGGCACGCGCGTCACCGGCATCACCCGGCAGGGGATCGACAAGGTGGCCAGCAAGGGGCGCGCCGAGCGTCCGTTCGAGATCCATGTGGTCGCGCGGGATGGCAGCCGGCGCACCGTCACGGCACGCGCGGTGATCGACGCCTCCGGAACCTGGCACAATCCCAACCCGCTCGGCGGCTCCGGGCTACCGGCGGAGGGTGAGGACAGGGTCGCCGGCCGGCTGGCTTACGGCATGCCGGACATCCTGGGAACGCAGCGCGCCCGTTATTCCGGAAAGCGCGTCGCCGTGGTCGGCGCCGGCTATTCGGCCATCAATGTGCTGCTCGATCTGACCCGGCTCGCCGCCGAAACCACGCGCGGCACCCTGGCCTGGGTGGTTCGCGGGAAAAACATGGCGCGGATCTATGGCGGTGGCGATGCCGACGAGTTGGCGGCGCGCGGCAAGCTTGGCCAGCACCTGAAGTCGCTGGTCGACAGCGGCCGCGTGCGGCTGATCACCGGCTTCTCGACGCAGTCCGTCTCGGAGACGCCGGAGGGCCTGGTCCTGACCGGCGGCACCGATCTCGGAACCCTCAAGCTCGAGCCGGTCGATGAGATCATCGTCGCGACGGGGCAGCGGCCGGACCTCGCCATGACCCGCGAGCTCAGGCTCGAACTCGATCCCTGGCTGGAAAGCACCAAGGCGCTCGGGCCGATGATCGATCCCAACATCCATTCCTGCGGCTCCGTCGATCCGCACGGTTACCGGGAGACGGGCCATCCCGAGCCGGACTTCTACACGATCGGCGTCAAGAGCTATGGCCGCGCGCCGACCTTCCTGCTCCTGACCGGCTATGAGCAGGCCCGGTCGGTGGCCGCGAAGCTGGCCGGAGACATGGAGGCGGCGGACAACGTCCACCTGGTCTTGCCGGATACCGGGATCTGCTCGACCGATTTTGAGGAGGACGGGTCCGGCTGCTGCGGCGGGCCGGCTCCCGCTGAAGCGAACGCCTGTTGCGTCGCTGATGCCGTCGCGAAGGACGAGGGCAAGACGGGCTGCGGCTGCGGAGCCGCCGCTTGACCACAGCGAATGCGGTGGGGGCGAGGCTGCCCTCACCGCGCCTCATCATCCCGGCCTTGGGGATCACCCAGATTCTGGCCTGGGGATCGTCCTACTATCTTCCGACCGTCCTCGCGAAACCGATCGTCGCCGACACCGGCTGGTCCTTGAGCTGGGTGGTCGGCGGGCTTTCGCTCGGGCTGCTGATCGCGGGCCTGGCCTCACCCCTGGTCGGGCGCCAGATCCATCGCCGCGGTGGCCGGCCGGTGCTCGCCGCGAGCGCGATCCTGCTTTCGCTCGGCCTGACGATCCTCGCGGCCTCGCCCAACCTGATCATCTTCACCGCCGGTTGGATCGTGCTCGGATGCGGCATGAGCGCCGGCCTCTACGATGCGGCCTTCTCGACCCTGGGCCGGCTCTACGGGCAGGCGGCGCGGCAGCACATCACCACGCTCACCCTGTTCGGTGGACTCGCCAGCACGGCATGCTGGCCGCTCTCGGCCTATCTGGTGACCGAGCTCGGCTGGCGCGGCGCTTGCGGAGTCTATGCCGCCATCCATTTGCTGATCTGCCTGCCACTCTATCTGTTCGCCGTGACGGACCGCGAGGCACCGTCCTGGGCGGAGTCAGGCGCTCGAAAAGTCCCCGCCGAACACGGAGAGGCGCATCCACGGTCTTCAGCCATATTCCTGCTGCTGGCTATCGCGATCATGGTCGGTTCCATGCTCTCGACCGTGATCTCGGTGCACATACTGACGATCCTGCAGGCGCACGGGATTGCCCTGGCCGCCGCCGTGGCGCTCGGCACGATCGTCGGCCCGTCGCAGGTCGGCGCCCGGTTCGTCGAGATGCTGGTCAGCCGTCACCATCATCCGATCTGGACCAAGATCGTTTCCGTTTCCTGCGTCGCGCTGGGCCTCGGCCTGCTCTGGGCGGGCCTGCCCTTCATCGCGCTGACGCTGGTGTTCTACGGCGCCGGCATCGGGTTGGAATCGATTGCCCGCGCGACCCTGCCGCTTGCTCTGTTCGGGCCGGCGGACTATGCCCCGATCATGGGCCGCCTGGCGCGGCCGAGCCTGATCGCGCAGGCCGCGGCCCCATCCATCGGAGCGTTCCTCATCCAATGGCTGGGGGCGGAATCCGCGCTCGGCATCATCGTGGCCGTGGCGGCGGCCAATGTGGCGCTTTCAATCGTCCTGCTGATCCTGGTGAAGACGGACCGCTCGGCCCGCCCTCCCAAGTCAATGCACGTCACGACCCAGTAGGCACGCCGGCCGGCGGCGCCGCCTCGCTCAGACGGCCTTCGGGCGGCACAGGAGAACTTGGCCGCCTTCGCCGTAGCCATCCGTCTCCAGACTGTGGGCCTGCACGGTCACCAGGTAGGCGCTGCGGCCACCGGCATTCTCCGCCGGAACCTCGATCATGCCGGAGGTTTCCCAGAAGCTGGAATCGTCGCGTGCCTTCTTCTCGCCTTCGGCGCCGCTGGCGATCAGTGCGCTCAACTGCTTCCAATCGAGTGCGGGATCGTGCTTCCCCATCTCGGTCAGGAAGGCGAGCTTCATCTCGCCGCTCTTCGAATCGAAGAAATACATCGCCGGCGGACGCTGTTCCTGCTTCAGCACGTCCCAGACCGCATCCGCCTCGTCGCTGCCCTGATCCCAGTCTTCGGAGATCAGCACCATGCCGTGGCTGTCGGGCGCTAGGTTGTCATAACTGACGCCTTTGCCGAGACCGCCTTCCTTGGCCAGGGTGATCGTCGTGCTCCAGGTCGCGGAATCACCCGGCTCCTTGACGCCGAGATCGATGCGGTAGAGGCGGCTCATCGGGTTCTCGTAGCGGGGTTTGTCGTCGTCATAAACGGGCGATCCGGCACCGCCATCCGCCGCGAGCCAGATCCGATCGGCGACGCTCGGGTCTTCATTGATGTCCTCGGGCGCGAGGAAGGCGGTGGCCCGGCGGCCGTTGTTTGCGTCCTTGCCGGAGAGGAAGTCGGCGAGAGCATCGCCGGTCCTGGTGGCTTCCTTGGGGACGGCGATCCAGGTGCAGGGCTTGGTATCACCCTCCTTGCCGACGACGGAATCGCCGTCCGCGGCCACCGAAGGTTGGTCGTCCGGCGTGCCGTCCAGCTTGCCCGGGCCGCTTTCCCGCGCGGCGCCGGCGATCTTCATCGCATAGAGCTGGCCGTTGGCGAATCCGTTGGGATCGCCGTCGGCGGGCTTGCCGATCCAGAGATAAATGCTGCCGTCGTCATCATCCTCGCTGCTCAGCAGGACGTTCACGCCATGGGTCTTGGCGTTGTAGCTGCGCAGCGCGAGGGTGGTTTCCTTCTCATAGATGCCGAACCCTTCCAACGGATAGGCGGTGCCGTCCGGGAAGCAGGCCCAGGCGACGCCAGAATAGCCGCCATTCTCCTCGTTCGCGAACCAGACCGGTTCTTCCTTGCCGGTCGCCGGGTTGATGAAGCCGGTCTCCGCGAGCATGCCGCCGCAGAAGTCGGATGGGACATGGCCTGCATGGGTCACGGTCCGCTTATTCAGATCGAGATCGAGCTTCGAGCCGGCGGCGACCCGCGGGGTCGTGCCGTCCTTCTGCATGAGAAAGGCGGTCGGCTTGAACTCGCGGATCAGCTGGGTGCCGCCGACGACCTGCCAATCCTTGGTGAACTTTATGAGGCTGAGTCGCGCGCCCGGCACCATGCCGCTGATGGTCTTCGAGAACCTGGTCTCGGTATAGTCTTCGTCGTCCTTGTCGCCGACCAACTCGTGCTGCAGCCAGACATAGTGGTGATCGCCGACCTGCATCGTTCCCATGCCATCCGGCTCTCCGGTGATCCCGTAGGTCAGCTCCGGATGCGGCTCGAGATTGGGCCATGTTCCGACCAGCAGGGGGATGTCGTCGCCGGCCGAGACCAGCGGCATGATCTCATAGCCGCCGCTGGTCGGTGCATCGGCCAGCATGGCGGCGACCTTGGTACGGCCGGTTTCGGCGGCGAGACTGGAATTGCTGTTCGTGGCGGCGAACGAGGGCGTGCTGTCGGCCAGCAGCAATCCGGCACCGGCTGCACCGGTCAGAATGAGGAAATCGCGACGCGAGGCATCAGTCATGGCAGGCGCTCCGGCTCTCTATGTGTGAGACGGGCGCGAAGATGGGCTGCTCATATGACGCTGTCATATCGGTATCGTGACGCGGCCGTGAATGAGCGTCGCAGCGGTCGGCAGGAACGAACAGGTTGCCGAGAGCACGTCGCCCCGGGTGCAATCTCGGAGCTTCGTCAGAGCGATTTCTGATTGACCCGCTTCGAAAGCTCCGCGGCGCTCTCCTTGCGCTCCGAGTAGCGATCGGTCAGATAGCCGGACCGATCGCGCAAGAGCAGCGTGAACTTGACCAACTCTTCCATGACGTCGACCACTCGGTCGTAATAGGACGAAGGCTTCATCCGGTTGTTCTCGTCGAACTCCAGGAATGCCTTCGGGACCGAGGACTGGTTGGGGATCGTGAACATTCTCATCCAGCGGCCGAGAACCCTAAGCTGGTTGACCGCGTTGAAGGATTGCGAACCGCCGGAAACCTGCATCACGGCCAGTGTCTTGCCTTGGGTCGGTCGGACCGCACCCAGGGCAAGAGGAATCCAGTCGATCTGGCACTTCATGATCCCGGTCATGGCACCGTGGCGCTCGGGCGAGCACCAGACCATGCCCTCTGACCAGGCGGCGAGGTCGCGCAGTTCCTGAACCTTCGGATGGTCGGCGGCAGCGTCGTCGGGCAGCGGCAGGCCGCTTGGATTGAAACTCCGGGTCTCGGCGCCAAGCCGGCGGAGAATGCGGCCAGCCTCTTCGCTCAGGAGCCGGCTGAAGGCCCGATCGCGCAGCGAGCCGTAAAGCAAGAGAATGCGTGGTGGATGAGTCGAGACTGGGACAGCGAGCAGCTTTTCTCGATCGATCTCGGGAAGATGTCCGGCGTCCAGACTCGGGAACGTATCCGGACGGTCAGACAAGGCGACGCCCAGCGGCGTCGATGACCGCCTCGCCGTCTTCCTTGGCGAACGGACCCTTCTGCGGCAGCGGAAGGATATCCAGCACTGCTTCCGACGGCCGGCACAGCTTGACGCCCCAGGGCGTCACCACGATCGGGCGGTTGATCAGGATCGGATGCTCCATCATGGCGTCGATCAACTGCTCATCCGTGAGCGCCGGATTGTCCAACCCGAGCTCCTTGAAGGGCGTCCCCTTTTCCCTAAGCAAGGCACGGACCGGAATTCCCATCCGCCGGATCAGGTCCTGAAGCGTAGTCCGGGAGGGCGGAGCCTTCAAGTATTCGACCACCGTCGGCTCGACGCCGGCATTGCGGATCAGCGCCAGCGTGTTGCGCGAGGTGCCGCAATCCGGATTGTGGTAGATCGTGACTTCGGTGCTCACCGCAGGGGTGTCTCGCGCACCGGCTGCGGCTTGATCACGTTACCGCGCTCGTACCAGCCTTTGCTGGAGTTCACGATTTTCACCACCGTCAGCATGACCGGGACCTCGATCAGCACGCCGACCACGGTCGCGAGCGCCGCGCCGGAATGGAAGCCGAACAGGCTGATCGCCGCGGCCACCGCCAGCTCGAAGAAGTTGCTGGCACCGATCAACGCCGAGGGCGCCGCGACACAATGGGCTTCGCCGGTCACGCGGTTGAGGAGATAGGCGAGCCCGGCGTTGAAATAGACCTGGATCAGGATCGGAACCGCGAGGAGGCCGATCACCAGCGGCTGCGCGATGATCTGTTCGCCCTGAAAGCCGAACAGCAGCACGAGGGTGGTCAGCAAGGCCAGCAGCGAGATCGGTCCAATGCTGGCCAGTGCCTTCTGGAGGCTGGCCGGGCCGCCGGCCAGCAGGCTGCGCCGCGCGATCTGCGCAATGATCACCGGCACCACGATGTAGAGGACGACCGAGAGCAGCAGCGTCTGCCAGGGCACGGTGATCGCCGAGAGGCCGAGCAACAGACCGACGATCGGCGCGAAGGCGAAGACCATGATGACGTCGTTCAGTGCCACCTGGCTCAACGTGAAATGCGGCTCGCCGTCGGAGAGGTTGCTCCAGACGAAGACCATGGCGGTGCAGGGCGCTGCCGCCAGCAGGATCAACCCGGCGATATAGGATTCGATCTGGTCCGCCGGCAGATAGGGGCGGAACAGGTACGCGATGAAGAACCAGCCCAGAGCCGCCATGGAGAACGGCTTCACGGCCCAGTTGATGAAGAGGGTCACGCCGATTCCGCGCCAATGCTCCGTCACCCGGCTCAACGCAGCGAAGTCGATCTTCATCAGCATCGGGATGATCATCAGCCAGATCAGCACCGCGACCGGCAGGTTGACCTGGGCCACCTCCATTGCGCCGATCGTCGTGAAGACGCCGGGGATGAAATGACCGAGGGCGATTCCGAGCACGATGCAGAGCGCCACCCAGACGGTGAGATATCTCTCGAAAGTCGACATGCTGAACTCTGACCAGGACGGGAAGGTGTTATCGAGGGAGAAGATCAGGCCGATTCCGGCATCTTGCGGCCGATCTCATCGAGGCGCTTCTGCAGGCTGAGCTTATCCAAGGACTGGATCGGCAAGCTGGTGAAGATCGAGATCCGGTTGCTCAAGTGCCGATAGGCATCGGCAAAGGCCAGCCGCCTTACCGGTTCCGTGCCTTCGACCGCGGCCGGATCGGGAATGCCCCAATGGGCGGTCATCGGTTGGCCCGGCCAGACCGGGCAGACCTCGGCCGCGGCGTTGTCGCAGACCGTGAACACGAAGTCCAATTCCGGCGCGCCGGGCTGGGAGAACTCCTCCCAGCTCTTCGAGCGCAGCTTATCGGTCGGATGGTTCATTTTCTTCAGAAGATCGATCGCGAAGGGGTGGACTTCGCCCTTCGGCTGGCTGCCGGCGCTGTAGCCGATGAACTTTCCTTTGCCTTCTCGATTGAGGATGCATTCGGCAAGGATGCTGCGCGCCGAGTTTCCGGTGCAGAGAAACAGAACATTGAATACAAGGCCCATGGCGGTCTCTCTCGAGTGGTTGTCAGCAACAGACGTTCGTCGCCGCATCGAACAGCGGCTTGCAGATCTCGGGCTGGCCCCGGCAGCAGTCCTTGATGAGGAAGGTCAGCAGTGCCCGCGTGCCTTCGGTGTCGGCGGCGTATAGGATCGTCCGTCCCTGGCGCTCCGCCTTCACCAGGCCGGCGCGGCTGAGAATGCCCAAATGGGTTGAAAGGGTGCTGGGTGGGACGTCGAGCTCTTTTGCGAGGTCGCCCGCAGCCATCGGATCGGGGAACTCCCGAACCAGGCGGCGGAACACGTCCAGCCGGGTTTCCTGGGACAGGGCGCCGAAGGCTTCGAGGGCTTGCGTTTTCTTCATATTTCGAGAATTATGGAATTCAACGAGCGGCGTCAAGACCTGCACGATGACAAATCGATGACGGGCAAATGCCGCCGGCGCCTTGGGAGGGGCGCGCCATGCCTCAGTTCGGAGACCGATCGCCAGAAGACTGCGATGCGCGCTCCGCATGCGTCGAGGGCGAAATCGATCGCGCGCGCATCGCGCGCGATGTCTCCTGGCTTGCCGGCCGGCGATCGGTCGCGGTGAAACGCCTCGGTGCGCCCGGTCCCAATTCCGGGGAACTCGAGATCATTCTTCGAGCCGCCTTGGCGGCACCCGACCATGGTGCGCTCAGGCCGTGGCGCGTCGTCCGATGCAGCCAAGCGAGCCGGGCGCGGCTTGCCGATCTCTTTGTGACCGGCAAGCGGGAACGGCATCCGGACAGCACTGAGGTCCAACTGGAACGCGAGCGCGAGAAGGCGATGCGGCCGCCGGTGCTGCTGGCACTGATCGCATCCCCCAAGCGCGGCCACGACAAGGTGCCGGTCGAAGAGCAGCTGGCGACGGCGGGCGCTGCCATCCAGAGCATGTTGATCGCCGCCCACGGACAAGGCTACGGCGCCATCATCCTCAGCGGCAGCCGATGCTCCGATCCCGGCGTGTGCGCGGCACTCGAAGTGGGTACCGAAGAAACGCTGCTCGGCTTTCTCAGCATCGGCAGCATTGTCGAAGAGCCGAAGCTCGCACCGCGGCCGAAACTGCAAGACGTCGCGTTCGATTTCGACGGCGACCGGATCGTGCCCATGACCGAGGCGGGTGGCTGAGCCGATGCGCGGTCCGGGAAAGATGAAGCCCAGTGGCCGCATCTCCCGGCGCTCCGCCTTGGCGGGAATCGCCGCCGCAGTGCTCGTCCGACCCGGAAGCGCGCGAGCCGACGCGCCGCTGAGCTTCGGTCTGACCCCGGTGCTGCTCGATTCCGATATCGCCCTGCTGGATCTCATGCAGGCTTATCTGCAGGAGGCGCTTGGACGACCGGTCAGTCTGGTCAAGCGGCGGACCTATCAGGAGATCACCGCGCTCCTCCTGACCGGAGAGTTGGATGCGGCCTGGATCTGCGGCTTCCCCTTCATCCAGCACTGGGATCGCCTGTCGCTGATCTCCGTGCCGCTCTATCACGGCAAGCCGCTCTACCAGTCCTACATCATCGTCCCCAAGGACCGGTCGGTGACGGATTGGCATGATCTGCGTGGCGACGTGCATGCGTTCTCCGATCCGGACAGCAACTCCGGGCACTTGGTGACCTGGGCCCTTCTGGCCGGTGCGCAGGAGACCCCGCAAGGTTTCTTCCGCCAGACCTTCTACACCTACGGCCACCGCAATGTGGTTCGCGCCGTGGCTTCGGGACTGGCGCAAAGCGGCAGCGTGGACGGCTATGTCTGGGATGTGATCAGCCATCGCGATCCGCAGCTGGCGAGCCAGACGAAAGTGCTGCGCCGGTCCGAATGGCTGGGATTCCCGCCGGTGGCGCATCTCAAGACGGATCGGGATTCGGCGAAGATCGCGCAGCTCGCGACGGCACTGCAGTCCGCGGCGACCAGTGAGAAGGGCAGAGCCTTGCTGGCGATGCTCGAACTCGACGGCTTTGCGCCGGAGCCGGCATCGCTGTTCGATCCGATCGCTGCCAAGTACGCCCTGGTCAAGAGCCGGGAGGGCTGATGCGACGCCTGCGCCGGCTCTGGTCGCGCATCCCGCTGACGGTCCAGGCGCCGCTCCTGGCCGCGCTGCTGACCGTCATCTTTGCGGTCGCGATTTCCCAGGTCGTGTTGAGCCGGCTGGCCCGGGAACAGACCTTGGCGCTGCGGAACTTGAGCTCGGCCTTCATGGACGGCCTGACCACGGCCGTCACCCCCGGCCTGCTGACCCAGGACGTCTGGGAGACCTTCGACAGCCTCGATCGGGCGCGCCAGCAATACGGTGCGGTCAACGCACGCTACATGGTGGTGCTCCTGCCGGACGGCCGCGTGCTGGCCGGCTCGGCACCGGACCGGTTCCCCGTCCGATCGCTGCTCGGAGAGGACCTGCAGGAGCTGGTTGCGCAGGGCAAGCCGCTGGTGATCGACGAAACGGTCGGCAAGGCGTGGCTGGTTCGCGGCGTCGAGCAGGAAGGATTCAGGATCGGCACGGTCCTGGCGGAGCTCGACATCAGCGGTCTGCTGGCCGTGCGACGCGAAATCCTTTGGACCCTGATCGCGGTCAACTGCGGACTGACCGTCCTCTTCAGCTTCGCCAGCTACTATCTGGTCCAGCGCCTGGTCCGGCCGCTCTCGATCGTCCAGCGTCGCCTGGCGGATGCGTCCGAGGGGCGGCTTGAGCTCATCGACGCCACGACGATCGCGGGATCGAGCCCGGAGTACCGCAGGCTCTTCAAGCAGTTCAACCGCATGGTCGAGGCGCACATCGACCGGGAAGTGCTGGCGGCGGAGCTTGCCAACCAGGAGCAACTGGCAATGCTGGGACGCTTGGCCTCCGGCATGGCGCATGAGGTCAACAATCCACTGGGCGGCCTGATGAACGCGGTCGATACCATGGACGTCCACGGCGACAACCAGGACGTCCGGCAACGGACCATCGATCTCCTGCGTCGCGGCCTCGCCGGCATCCAGCATGTCGTCCGCGCCGCGCTTGTCACCTATAAGACCAGCCACAAGACCCGGCTCTTGACCCGGCTCGACCTCGAGGATCTGCCGTTTCTCATCCAGCACGAGGTCGGGATGAAGCACCTCGCGCTCTCCTGGCGCAACAACCTGCCTGATGAGATCTCGATCGACGCCTCCTCGATCCGCCAGATCGCTCTCAACCTGCTGCTCAATGCCTGTGCGGCATCACCGGAGCGCGGCAACGTGCATTTCAGCGCGTCCTTGGAGGGCGGAATGCTGTCGCTGACAGTGGCAAATGAAGGACCGGAGCTGCCGGAGGCGGCGCTCATGGCGGTCCGAGCCGGTGCTGCGGGCGATGCGGCGCCCTCAGGCCATGGACTAGGGCTCTGGACGGCCTCGCGCCTGGCGGCAAAGCTCAACGGTGACTTGAAGCTGCGCTCGCCCGCAAGCGGCGGTGCGCTCGCGGAATTTTCAGCCCCCGTGACGAAGGAGATTCTGGATGCAGTCGCATAGCCAGGCCCGGATCGGGCTGATCGAGGATGACCCCATCATGGGTGAATCGATCGCCCATCGCCTGGACCTCGAGGGTTACCAAGTCGATTGGTGGCCGACCGGCCGGGAAGCGCTGCAGAGCGTCCGGCAAGCCCTGCCGGATCTTATGATCTGCGATATCCGGCTGCCCGACATGAATGGCGAATCGCTGTTCGACAAGGTCATTCCCGATGCGCCGGGGCTGCCTTTCCTGTTCATCACCGGCTATGCGCAGGTCGATCAGGCGGTCCGGCTGATACGAGCCGGCGCCGCCGACTACGTCGCCAAGCCCTTCGCCATGCCGGACTTCCTGGCCAAGGTCGAGGCTCTGGTGCGAAGGCGGGAAATCGAGGAATACACGCTCGGGCGATCTGCCGGCATGCGGCGGCTGGCCGACCTGGTACGGCGGGTCGCGAACATCGATTCCACCGTACTTTTCACCGGCGAAAGCGGCAGCGGCAAGGAGGTCGCGGCGCGCTTCCTGCACACCCGGTCGGACCGCGCGGCTGGACCATTCATCGCCGTTAATTGCGCGGCGATTCCGCGGGAGCTGCTAGAAAGTGAGCTGTTCGGGCACGAACGCGGCGCGTTCACCGGCGCCGTTGCGCGCCATGTCGGCTTTGTCGAGCGCGCCAGCGGCGGCATCCTGTTCCTGGACGAGATCGGCGATCTGCCTCTGGCCCTGCAGGCAAAGCTGCTTCGGCTCCTGGAGGCGCG
The DNA here is from genome assembly GCA_030715195.1 of Dongia sedimenti. GTDB lineage: Bacteria > Pseudomonadota > Alphaproteobacteria > Dongiales > Dongiaceae > Dongia > Dongia sedimenti. Next base: position 619,155 of record JAUYVI010000005.1, on the reverse strand, counting down.
GCGGTTCCAGCGGGTCGGCGGCGAGCGCGAGTTGACCTGCGATGCCAGGATCATCTGTGCAACCAACGTCGATCTCAAGGCGGCGGCGGCCCGGGGCGAGTTCCGGCAGGACCTGCTGTTCCGGATCTGCGTCATCGAAGCGCATATCCCGCCGCTCCGCCAGCGCCCGGAAGACATCACGCTGCTGCTCGATCACTTCCGCGCCGAGTTCTCGGCTATGTTCGGGCGGCACGTTGCTGGCTATCAGCCCGGGGCAATGAATGCCGCTATGCTGCACAGCTGGCCGGGCAATGTGCGGGAATTGCGCAACCGGGTCGAACGCGCGGTCGCCCTCGCCGAGGGGGTCTGGATTGGACCGGAGGATTTGTTCCCGGACGCCGTTCCGGATGCGGTGAATCCGGCATCCTTCGCCTCGCTTGCGACCATCCGCGATCAGGTCGAGCGCCAGCACATTCGCAACGCCCTGGACCATGTCGGCGGAAAGGTCGAAGAGGCGGCGAAGCTGCTGGGCGTCTCGCGCTCGACTCTGTTCGAGAAGATGCGGCGTCTGAAGCTGGAGCATTGAGCGGCGCAGTTTCGTTGTTCGCGGTACCTGTGGCTCCGGGTTACCGACAAAACGACTCCGACAATCCGGAACAACGGACGCCTCTAGCGAGGATAGTCCGGAACACCGGACTGGATTGCGATGCAGCACCGCCAACCCCTTGAACGGCCTGGAGTGCTTTCGCACCGCAAGACGGCACGCCGCACGCACTTCATCTCCCAGGACGGCCGTCGTCTTCCTGGGAGGGGAACCATGTCGAAAAAATGTGAGAAGCTGGTCGATATCGGCCGGCGGCAATTTCTACGCGGCACCGGCATCGTCGCGGCCGGCGGCATCGCCACCACAATCGCGCCGGCGCAGAGCAAGGCGGCAACGCCGCTGGCGCGGGTCAACTATCCGAGCAGCAAGCTCGGTAACATCAAGGACCTCAAGGCCGATGCTCCGTTCGACGTCGCCTATCCCGATGCGGACGCGCCGGGCGTTCTGCTGAAGCTCGGCAAGAAGGTGCCGGGCGGCGCGGGACCCGACGGCGATGTCGTCGGCTTCAGCACGATCTGCCCGCACAAGGGCTTTCCGCTGTCCTACAGCGCAGCCGATCGCAGCTTCAATTGCCCGGGCCATTACTCGCGCTTCGATCCCGAGGCCGGCGGCCAGCAGATCTGGGGTCAGGCGACCCAGAACCTCCCGCAGTACGCGCTGCGAATCGACGACAAGGGCGACATCTACGCCGAGGGCGTGGATGAGCTGCTCTACGGTCGTCTCAGCAACGTGCTCTAAGGAGGGAACCGGTCATGGCCTACAAGCGTCAGATCGATCGCCTGCCGATCATTCCGGCGGATGCGAAGAAGCACAACGTCACCTGCCACTACTGCATCGTCGGGTGCGGCTATCACGCCTATACCTGGCCCGCCAACAAGCAGGGCGGCACGGATGCCGCCGCCAACGTCTTCGGAGTCGATCTCTCGAAGCAGCAGGAGGCGGAGACCGTCGCCTGGTACGCGCCCTCGATGTACAACATCGTCAAGCAGAACGGCCAGGACGTGCATATCGTGATCAAGCCGGATCGCGAATGCGAGGTGAATTCCGGCCTCGGCTCGGTGCGCGGCGCCCGCATGGGCGAGAGCCGCTTCAGCACCGCGCGCAGCACGCAGCAGCAGCGCCTGACCGATCCGATGGTCTGGCGCTACGGACAGATGCAGCCGACCTCCTGGGATGACGCCCTCGACCTCGTCGCCCGCGTCACCGCCGCGGTCGTCAAGGAGCAGGGGGAGGATGGCCTCTTCGTCTCGATGTTCGATCACGGCGGGTCGGCGGGCGGCTACGAGAACACCTGGGGCACCGGCAAGCTCTATTTCGGCGCCATGAAGATCAAGAACGTCCGCATCCACAACCGTCCGGCCTACAATTCCGAGGTCCATGCGACCCGGGATATGGGCGTCGGCGAGCTGAACAACTGCTATGAGGATGCGGAGCTGGCCGACACCATCGTCGCGGTCGGCACCAATCCGCTGGAGACCCAGACCAACTACTTCCTAAACCACTGGATTCCCAACCTGCGCGGGACCTCGGTCGACAAGAAGAAGGCCCAACTGCCGGACGAGCCGCATGCGGCGGCGCGGATCATCATCATCGATCCGCGGCGGACCGTGACGGTCAATGCGGCCGAGATGGAGGCCGGCAAGGACAACGTCTTGCATCTCGCGCTGAACTCGGGCACCGATCTGGCGCTGTTCAACGCGATCTTCACCCACATCGTCGAGCAGGGCTGGACCGACAAGGACTTCATCCAGGCGAGCACGATCGCCACCGGCACGAAGCGCCCGGATCTCTACCCGGCGCGCGGCGAAGCCGATGGCAAGCCCGGGCACCTGACCAACTTCGACGGCGCGGTCGAAGGTTGCAAGATCTCGCTCGAGGAAGCGGCGAAGATCACCGGGCTGAAGGCGGAAGATATCGCCAAGGCGGCCGAGTGGATCGCCAAGCCCAAGGACGGCGGCAAGCGCCGGCGCACCATGATCGGCTACGAAAAAGGACTGATCTGGGGCAACGACAACTACCGCACCAACGGGGCGCTGGTGAATATCGCGCTCGCGACCGGCAACATCGGACGCCCGGGCGGCGGCGTGGTGCGGCTCGGCGGCCACCAGGAAGGCTATGTCCGGCCGAGCGACGCCCATGTGGGCCGGCCCGCGGCCTATGTCGATAAGCTGCTGATCGAAGGCAAGGGCGGCGTGCATCACGTCTGGGCCTGCGATCACTACAAGACCACCTTGAACGCCCTGGAGTTCAAGCGGAACTACAAGCACCGCACCGACATCGTGAAGGATGCGATGAACGGCGTGCCCTATGGCGACCGCGACGGCATGGTCAAGGCCATCCTGGGCGCGATCAAGGCCGGTGGGCTGTTCTCGGTGGACGTCGACATCATTCCCTCGCAGATCGGCCAGGCCAGCCATGTCTGGCTTCCGGCCGCGGAATCGGGGGAGATGAATCTCACCTCGATGAACGGTGAGCGGCGCATGCGGCTGACCGAGCGCTATATGGATCCGCCCGGCAACGCCAAACCGGACTGCCTGATCGCCGCTGGCCTTGCACAACACATGGAGCGTGTGCTGCGCGAGATGGGCGACGCCAAGTATGCCGACCAGTTCAAGGGCTTCGACTGGCAGACCGAGGAGGATGCCTTCAAGGACGGCTATCAGAAGCATGCCGGCGGCGGCGAGTTCGTGACCTACGAGACCTTGCGGGCCATGGGCACCAACGGCTTCCAGGAGCCGGCCACCGCGGTCAAGGACGGCAAGATCGTCGGCACCAAGCGGCTCTATACCGACGGCGTGTTCTCCGGCGAGGACGGCAAGGCGCGTTTCATGGACGCCCCATGGCGCGGGCTTCAGGCTCCTGGCAAGGAAGAGCAGAAGGCGAAGCATGCGTTCCTGATCAACAACGGGCGGACCAACCTGGTCTGGCAGAACGCCTTCCTCGACCAGGACAGCGACTTCGTGATGGACCGCTGGCCCTATCCGTTCATCGAGATGAACCTGGACGACATGGCGAGCCTGAAGCTGAAGGCCGGCGACCTGGTCGAGGTCTTCAACGATGCGGGCTCGACCCAGGCGATGGTCTATCCGACCCCAACGGCCCGGAAAGGCGAGACCTTCATGCTGTTCGCCTTCCCCACCGGGGTGCAGGGCAACGTGATCAACGCGGGGGTCAACGAACTCGTCATCCCCAACTACAAGCAGACCTGGGCCGACATCCGCAAGATCGCCGACGCCCCGGAGGTCACCCGGAGCCTGACCTTCAAGTCGCCGGAGTACCGCACGAGCTGAGCGTTCGCTGCTCCAGCCGAACCGCGGGGAAGGCATTCGACTTTCCCCGCGGATCACTTTTAAGAAGGCAGGGTGCGGTGCAGGATCCGTTCGGGCGTCATATCTCCTACTTGCGTGTCTCGGTGACCGATCGCTGTGACCTCCGCTGCGTCTACTGCATGGCGGAAGACATGGTCTTCCGGCCAAAGAGCGAGGTCCTGTCGATCGAGGAGCTCGACCGGCTCTGTAACTGCTTCATCCGACTCGGTGTGAAGAAGCTGCGGCTCACCGGAGGAGAGCCGCTGGTTCGGAGGGAGGTTATGTCTCTCATCCAGTCGCTCTCGCGGCAACTCGGATCGGGTGCGCTCGATGAACTCACGCTCACCACCAATGGAACGCAGCTTGCGCGATATGCCGACGAACTGGTTGAGGCGGGCGTCCGGCGCATCAATGTCTCGCTGGACACGCTGCGGCCGGAAGTCTTCAAAGGTATCACCCGCTGGGGCCGGCTGGACGCGGTACTCGAGGGCTTCGCCGCCGCCAAGTCTGCCGGCCTGCAGGTCAAGGTCAACACCGTGGCACTCAAAGGCATCAATCACGAGGAGTTGCCGGACCTGGTCGCCTGGTGCGGCGAACAAGGCTTTGATATCGCCTTCATCGAGGTGATGCCGATGGGCGACATCGGGGGAGAGCGCCGGCTGGACCAGTTCTATCCGCTCTCCATGGTCCGCGCCGATCTCGCAAAGCGCTGGACATTGCGGGATATCGCCTATCGTACCGGCGGACCCGCCCGCTACGTCGAATGCCTGGAGACGGGCCAGCGGATCGGCTTCATTACGCCGCTCACGCATAATTTCTGCGAAAGCTGCAACCGGGTCCGCGTGACCTGCACCGGCCTGCTCTTCATGTGCCTCGGCCAGGAGGACAGCGCGGATCTGCGCACGGCCTTGCGATCCAGTGAGGGCGATGACCTGCTCGAATCCGCGATTCTCGCCGCGATCACGCGAAAGCCGCGCGGCCATGATTTCATGATCGACCGGCGGGGGCCGAATGTCGCGGTGTCCCGGCATATGTCGGTGACCGGCGGCTGACGCGGGTGACCTGTACAGAGAATCGGGATTTAGAGCACCATCACGCCTGGATGCAGCTGGCCCGTATCACGGCAACGCCGCAACAAGCCCCGCGTGGCAGAGGCGCAGCATAGGAACTCATTCACGCGTTGGCTGCGAGTAGCGCCAACAACCCCTTGAGAATGTCCGTTGGTGATGGCGGACACCCGGGTATGTGGAGGTCCACCGGCACGACCTCCGACACGCCGCCGACGACCGCGTAGCTGCCGGCAAAGCAGCCGCCGTCTCGCGCACAGCCACCGGCCGCAACGACCCATTTTGGGTTGGGGACCGCGTCATAAGTCCGTTTCAAGGCTTCGCGCATATTCTTGGTCACCGGGCCGGTGACCAGCAACACATCGGCATGGCGCGGCGAAGCGACGAATCGGATGCCGAACCGCTCGATGTCGTAGAACGGATTGTTGAGTGCATTGATCTCCAGCTCGCAGCCATTGCAGGAGCCGGCATCGACCTCGCGAATGGAGAGGCTACGCCCCAACCGCTTGCGCGCCTCGCGGCCAAGCGCAGCGGCGAGTTCATGCTCCGCGGCGGCGTCAAGGGAGGGCGGCCGCTCCGAAAGCGGCGGTCGGATCAGGGCGTCGAAGAACAACCTTCGCATTATTGCCAGCCTTAGAGATCGTGTCCCGAATAGGAGCAGTTGAACGACTTGTTGCAGAGGGGAAAGTCGGCGACGATATTGCCCTCGATCACCGCCTCCAAGAGAGGCCATTGAAACCAGGACGGATCACGCAAATGGCAGCGCACCACGCTGCCATCCGCCCCCAGGCGAAGCCAGGCCAGAACGTCGCCGCGAAAACCTTCAACCAGCGCGAAACCTTCCCGCGGTTCGTGCACCGCCGCGATCACGCCGCGAATCTGGCCGGCCGGCAGTTGGTCGGCGATCTGCTCGACCAACGAAAGGCTCTGTTCGACCTCGCGAATGCGAATCCAGACGCGGGCATTCACATCGCCCTCGACCAGCACCGGCACATCGAAGCGAAGAACGTCGTAGGGAGAACATCCCGCCATGCGGCGGGCGTCGAAGTTTCGCCCCGATGCCCGACCGACATAGCCGCCCACGCCGTATCGGCGTGCGAGCTCCGGCGCAAGCACGCCGGTCGTGACCGTCCTGTTCTGCAATGAGGAGGTATCGTCATAGATCGCGATCAGCTTCGGAAACTGCCGACGGATTTCGGCGACGACCGTCCGGATCGCGTTCCATTTTTCAGCGTCCAGATCGACGGCGACGCCGCCCGGCACCACGCCATCGCGCATCAAGCGGTGGCCGAAGGCGATATGTGCTGCGCGCAGAACCCGTTCGCGGAGCGCGCCGCAATGGGCATGCATGAACGAGAAACTGGCGTCGTTGCAGATCGCGCCGATATCGCCGAGATGGTTCGCGAGGCGCTCCAATTCCACCATCAGAGCGCGAATCCAGACGGCGCGCGGGGGCACCTCCATCCGCAACGCCGCCTCGGCAGCCTGTGAAAAAGCCAGAGCATAGGCGACCGTGCTGTCGCCCGACGTCCTGGAGGCGAGCCGAACCGCCCGCTCGAGATCGGCACCGATCATGAGGCCTTCGATGCCCTTGTGCGTGTAGCCCAGGCGCTCCTCGAGGCGGACTACGGTCTCGCCGTTTGCCGTGAAGCGAAAATGGCCGGGCTCGATGATGCCGGCATGCACGGGCCCAACCGCGATCTGGTTCAGGCCCGGGCCCTCGGCCTGCAGGAACTCGTAAGGTGACGGTGACCCGCCGGGTTCCCGGGATCCGAGCGGATGGCGCATGCCCCAATTGCCGTGATCGAGCCATGGACGGGTATCCGCCAGACCCTCGGCCTCGAGGCCGAAGAGATCGTGGATGGCGCGCTCCAGGTTGATCGCCGGAGGATGCCGCCGTCCCACCGACGGATATCGGCCATCCCGAGATGGCAGGCTGATGATTCCGATCTCCCCGGCCTGCTCCTCGAGCAGCGCCATGTGGACGGTGTCCGTCTCACCCCAGAGCCCGAGCAGAGTCCAGCGGCCTTCGGCAAGCTCTCCGCAGGCAAAATCCCAGACCGCGGAATCGACGGCGGCGCGCGGACAGGGTCCATGATGCTGAACGCGGTCGGTCCGGAAGAGATCGGTCAGCGCTGACATGCTCGCTCCACCTCGTCCCTAGCCAAGAAGCTGCGCTACGTGCTGAAACCAGGCGACCAATTCCGGCGGGAGGTAGATGCCGGCGATCAGCACGAGCGCCAAATGCGCATACATCGGAAGATATGAGGCCTGGGCCGGTGCATCGCTTCCGTGCGGCGGGCCGAATGCCAGCCCGCCAAGGCGCAGCAGCAGCGCACCGAACGCGACCAGAAGCCCGAAGACCAGCGGAATGGCCAGCAAGGGCTGCCGGGCAAAGGTCGAGCTCACGACCAGGAACTCGCTCATGAAGATGCCGAGCGGCGGCAGGCCGGAGATCGCGATAACGCCGATCACCAGACCCCAGCCAAGGCCGGGATGGCTCTCCGTCAAGCCTCGGATGTCGGCGATCTTCTGCGTACCCTTGACCTGCGCGATATGCCCGACGGCGAAGAAGATCGCCGATTTCGTCAAGCTGTGCATGACCATGTGCAGCAGCCCGGCGAAATTGGCGAGCGGACCGCCCATGCCGAAAGCAAAGACGATGATGCCCATATGCTCGATCGAGGAATAGGCGAACATGCGCTTGATATCGCGCCGGCGGTAAAGCATGAACGCCGCGAATATCAGCGAAACCAGCCCCATCGTCACCATCAACGGGCCGGGTGCGATCGCCTGCGGGCTCGCGGCAAGCAGGATCTTGAAGCGCAACACGGCGTACAAGGCAACATTCAGGAGCAGCCCCGACAGGACGGCCGAGATCGGCGTCGGGCCTTCCGCATGCGCATCGGGCAACCAGGCATGAAGAGGGGCGAGACCCACCTTGGTGCCGTAGCCGAGCAGCAGAAAGACGAAAGCAACATTGAGCAGGGCCGGATCGAAGGCAGCGGCGCGTTGGATCAGGAGGGTCCAGACCATGGCATCCTGGCCTTCGCCGACGACCGGCCGCGCGGCCATGTAGACCAGGATGGTGCCGAACAGCGCGAACGCGATGCCGACGCTGCCCAGGATGAAATATTTCCAGGCGGCCTCCAGGGCTTCGTGCGTCCGGTAGATGCCGACCATGAGCACGGTGGTGAGCGTCGCCAGCTCGACCGCCACCCACATCAGGCCGATGTTGTTCGATACGAACGCGAGGTTCATACCGAACATCATGATCTGGTACATGGCGTGGTAGAATCGAAGATAGGTCGGAGTCAGCCGCCCCGTCTCCAACTCGTGGGCGATATAGCTCGCGCTGAAGATACTGGTGGTGAACGCCACCACGGAATTCAGCACGATAAAGACGATATTGAGATCGTCGATGAGCAGATACTGGCCCGGCGACGGACGATCGGCCACAAGCAGCGACAGTGCGGACAGCAGCGTGAGGAGGCTGGCCAGGATGTTCAATCGCGCCGTCACCCGGTAGCCGGGCAGGATGGCCAGAATGGCCGCCGCCACGATCGGTATCAACAGGACGGCGGTCACCGCGTCGAAGGTGAACGGGCTCATCTGCGTTCGCCTCTGAAATCGTCGAGCGCCCGGTCGTCCACGGTGTCGAAGCGTTCGCGGATTCGAAACAGGAAGACGCCTATGACAATGAAGGCGATCAGGATCGAGAAGGCCACGCTGAACTCGACGACCAGCGGCATGCCCTTGGCGCCGGTCGCGGCCAGCACGAGCCCGTTCTCCAGCGACATGAAGCCGACAACCTGGCTAACCGCGTTGCGGCGCGTGATCATGATGAGCAAGCCGAGCAAGACGACCGACAAGGCGAAGGTGAGGTCCTCGCGCGCCAGCGGGTCGGCCGCCGAGGTCACGCGCAGCATCAGGGCCATGGAGAGGGCGACCAGGCCAATGCCCACGAGCATCGTCAGGCCAATGCCGACGACGGTCTCGATATCGCGGTGGATGCCGAGTTTCTGGATGATGCGGTGAAGCGCGACCGGAATGATGATTGCCTTGAAGATCAGTGCGATTGCCGCAGTGACATAGAGATGCGGCGCGTGCTGGGTGAAGGCTTGCCAGGCGACCGAAAGTGCGAGAACCAGTGCATGAAGAGCAAAGACATTGAGCAGGGCGTAGAGCCGATCCTGGTACAGCATCATGAAGCTGATCAGGACCAGGCTGCCGGCCAGTAGGTGCGCGACGTCGAACGCTATGCCGTGCATCACATGCTCCGCGACACGAACAGCAGGAGCGTGCCAAGCAGCCCCAGCATGAGTGCCATGCCCAGGAATTGCGGCACGCGGAAGACTCTCATCTTGGCGATCGAGGTTTCGAACACGGCCAGAAGAAAGCCGCTGCCGGCCAGTTTCCCGAGATAGGCGGCGAATCCGATGAGATACGCGACCGGGCCGGAGCCCGAGACGGCGATCTGCCATGGAGCGAACACGGTGGCGATCAACGAGACATAGAGGAGCAACTTGAGCCAGCTTGCGAGCTCGATCATCGCGAGGTGACGCCCTGAATATTCGAGGATCATCGCCTCGTGCACCATGGTCAGTTCCAGATGGGTGGCCGGATTGTCGACCGGAATCCGTGCATTCTCCGCAAGGGCGACGATGATGAGAGCAATCAGCACCATCCCGAGCGTTACGCGGAGCCCGACGTGAGTCGAGGCCATGAAGGTCGCGATCGTCGATAGCTGGGTCGAACCGGCCAGGAGAGCCAGGGAGAAGACGCTGAGCAGCATTGCCGGCTCGGCCAGCGTCGCGATCATCATTTCGCGGCTAGACCCGATGCCGCCGAAGCTCGTGCCGATATCCATGCCGGCCAGGGCCAGGAAGAAGCGCGCGCTTCCCAGGAGCGCAATGATCGCGATGAGATCCGCCGTCCAGCTGAACAGAAGGCCGGTTGCGAAGGTCGGGATAAGGGCGGCGGCAACCCAGGTGGTGGCGAAGATCAGGTAGGGCGTGACCCGGAACAGCCATGAGGCGTTTTCGGCCAGGACCACTTCCTTGCGAAGCAGGCGCAGAAGGTCGCGATAGGGCTGAAACACCGATGGCCCGCGGCGACGCAGCAGCCTTGCCTTGACCTTGCGAACAAGACCGGTGAGCAGCGGCGCAAGCAATAGCACCGCCGCCATCTGCAATCCCTGAACGAGAATTTCGGAGATCAGGACCATAGCGTCAGCACCAGCAGCAAGGTGACGAGCGACAGAAAGACCAGGCTGAGGTAACGGCGGATGGTGAGAAACTGCAGCCGGTTGAGATGATCGGCGGCAAAGCCGATGATGGCAACGATCGGGGCATAGAGACCGTCCCAGATGAGGTCGCGCATCTCAACGGTCAATCTGGCCGGACGCATGTCGCCCGGTCTTGGCATTTCGACCCGTTCGCGGGCGCGGAATGTCACGGTGCCGAAGACCCGACGGAGCGGCTGCGCGAAGCTGCCGGGGGTGTACTGCATCGCCGAGGTCAAACCCGGGAGGCCACAGCCCCAGGGAAGACCGCGACGTACCGCACGCGAGGCCAGTCGGTGGATGACGAAGGCTGCGAGCGACGCGGAGGACGCGATGAAGAGAAGCACCAGCAGGCCGTTATAGGAACTGCGACCCTGCGCGATCGGCACGATCGAAAACCACGGTATGCCGGTCTGCGCCGGCATCCGGGCGCCAAGCAACGCCTGGGTCACGGGAGATACGCCGTCGATCACGAGGCCGGGGAGGATTCCAGTCAGCACGCAGAGCGCGACCAGGCCGAGCATTGCGGCCAGCGAGTAGCGGTCGACCTCCCGCGCCCGCTCCGCCGCCGGTGTCCTCGGCCGCCCGAGAAATGCCGTCCCGAACGCCCTGACAAAACAAGCCGCGACCAAAGCGGCCGAGAACGCCAGCAGGCCGCCGACCGCGGGCAGCATGATTTTGAGGCCCCACTGTGGCACGACCGGGCTCTGCAAGATGGCCTGGAAGATGAGCCACTCGGAGGCAAAGCCGTTCAACGGTGGAAGCGCGGAGATCGCGACGCAACCGACCAGAAACGCAAAGCTGGTGACCGGCATTCGGTGGATCAGCCCGCCCAGCTTGTCCAGATCCCGTTCGCCAGTCGCCGTCAGCACGGCTCCTGCCCCGAAGAAGAGTAGGCTCTTGAAGATGGAGTGGTTCAAGGCGTGAAAAAGCGCGGCGGTTAACGCCAGCGCGGCAGCCCATCCCATGCCATCCGCTTGAAACGCGAGAGCGAGGCCGAGGCTGACAAAGATGATGCCGATATTCTCGATCGTGCTGTAAGCGAGGAGGCGCTTGAGGTCGGTCTCGAACAATGCGCTCAGGATCCCAAGAACCATGGTACCGCCGGCAAGGACCAGCACGACGATGCTGGACCACCACATGGGCTCGCCAAGCAGGTCGAAGACGACGCGGATGAAGCCGTAGACCGCGACCTTGGTCATGACGCCGCTCATGAGCGCCGAGACATGGCTCGGCGCCGCCGGATGCGCGAGCGGCAGCCAGACATGGAGCGGCACGAGCCCGGCTTTCGATCCGGCGCCGAGCAACAGCAGGACCAGCACGAGACCGACGATCAAGGGCGTATGATGGGCGGTGCGGATCATCGAAAACTCGTAGTTTCCGCTCTGGCCGGCCAGCAGGCCGAAAGCCAGCAACAGAGCCAGCGTTCCGAAGCTCGCCATCACGAGATAGATGTAGCCTGCTCTCCTGTTGCCCTCGTCGCGATGGTGCGCCATGACCAGCGCCCAGGACGTGATCGACATGAACTCCCAGGAGAGAAGGAAAGTGAAGGCGTCATCCGCCAGAACGACAAGGTTCATGCCCGCGATGAATGCCGGAAAGAACGGCAAGACTCTGTGTGGGGTCTTCTCGTGGCGGCCGTAGCCGAGGCCGTAAATGCTCGCCATCGCACTGCCGAGGTTGACGATGATCAGGAAGAACGCGGCGAGGGCGTCCAGTCTGAGATGCGCGCCGATCCAAGGCAGGCCGAGCGGCAGCGTCAGAACCGCCGCGGCGACAGGCTCGCTCAGCAGATACCGCAGGGCAAGAAGGAACGCCGTGACGCAGACGGCGAGCGTCGCACCGTAGATCAAGGGCGTTGCCGCACGCGATCGGTTCGCGGCGACCGCCAATGTGGCGGTTCCGAGGAGTGCGGCGATACACCAGCAAAGGATCGCGACCGTTGGTGCCACGCCGCTCACACTTCGCCCGCCGTCGTTGCGACATCGGAATTCGGCGCACACCTCAGACGCACACCACGCCCACCGGGTTGGCTGATGGCGCCTTCCGCGATCAATTCGATGCCGGCGACGTCGAGGGCCGCGATCAACTTCATGAGCGAATCCACATTGCCGCGAATGGTCGCCTCGCTGGCTTCCATGCGCTGAATGGTCGGGACCGACAGCCCCGACAGCTCCGCCAGCTTGCGCTGATCCATGCCGAGAAGCGCCCGAGCGGCTCTGAGCTGAGCGGCGGTTATCACCCTGCCTTGCCTACCATCGTCGAACCATCATATATAACGTTCTGAGATCGTATTAGCATGGTTATATGATAAACTATGATGTTTAAGATATCAATATCAATGGCGTATCTCGTGTCGAGTTGCATCTGAAGAACCGGCAGATTGCGATAGCGCGCACCTATATAGAATGCATCAATATTAATACTTCACATATTTATTTTGATATGTGAGTTTGCATCTAGTGGAGACAGAAGCAGTTTGAGAGGCCGAGAGAATGATAACTGGAGCGCAGATGAAAGCCGCGCGAGCGCTCCTGGGAATTGATCAACGGCACATGGCCGAACTATCGGGTCTTTCTCTGCCAACCGTGCAACGCATGGAAGCCAGCGATGGTGTCGTGCGCGGAAATGTCGACTCGCTGATGAAGCTCGTGGCCGCGATGGAACAGGCCGGAATCGAACTCATCGGCGAGAACTCCCAGAGCATCGGACGTGGACGCGGCGTGCGTTTGAAAGCCAGCGCCTCTCCTGAATGAGCCCCGGAATCAGGGCCCAAAAGGTGCGGCGTCTGACGTGCTGGCGTACTTCATCAGATCGTCCCTCAAGGCAAGATGCGCGCCGCCACGCGCGTTTTGGCGGAAAGGACGCAGCTGAAGACGACCGGCACGATGAGCAGGCTCAGGGCCGTCGAGGTGATGAGGCCGCCGATCACGGCCAGTGCCATCGGCTGTCGGAACGAAGCGTCGGAACCGAGCCCCGCGGCGATCGGCGCCATCCCGGCGATCATCGCGACCGTCGTCATGACGATCGGCCGCGCCCGCTTGTGGCAGGCATCGATCAGGGCGTCGCGCACCGAGAGGCCCCCGTCCTGGATTCCCATGATGGCGTATTCCACCAGCAGGATGGAGTTCTTGGTCACGACGCCGATCAGCGTCACCATGCCGATCAGGGACGGCACGTCGAGCTCGCTGCCGGAGATGAGCAGCAAGGCGAGTGCGCCGCCCAGCGAGAACGGAATCGCCGAGAGAATGGTGACCGGCTGGAAGAAATCCTTGAACAGGACCACCAGCACGGCATAGACGCAAACGATGCCGGCCGCGATCGCCGTGATGAAGCCTCTCTGCAGATCGCCGGCGATCTCACTGTCGCCCGCTTCGATGAAGGAAACGCTCGACGGTAGTGCTTTGACCGACGGCAGCGCCATCACCTCGGCCATTGTCGCCCCATAGGATGCGCTTCCGAGATCGGCGCTGATCGTGATGGTGCGCTCGCGGTCGAACCGGTCGATCTGCGTCGGTCCGCTCTCGACCGAGATCGCGGCAATGCTGGTGAGCGGCACCAGCCCCTTGGCTCCGGGTATGCGCAGGTCTGCGAGGGCCCGCGGGTCCCCCCGGACGGGATCGGCGAGGCGCACGCGCAAGAAGACCTGTCGATTCTCAAAGTTCAGCCGCCCGACCTCGTGGTCGAAGTCGCCGCCGGTTGCGACGCGCACGGAATCGCCGATCATCTCGGTCGCGATCCCACGCTCTGCGGTGCGGAGAGTATCCGGCCGGATGACGATCTCGCCGCGCTCCAGGCTGGCGCTGGACCGGATGTTCGACAGCGCGGCGAGCCCGCGCATCTCGCGCTCGATCGCCCGCACGGAGACGCGCAGGGCATTGGCATCGGCGCTGGCCAGCATCAGCTCGGCGCTCTGCCCGAGGCCGCCAGATCCGACCGAGAACCGCGCGCCGGGAACATTCGCCAGAGCGTCGCGGATTTGATCTTCGACCACGGCCAGTCGGGGGCGGTATTCCTTGGCGGCCAGGGTTACCAACAGTTCCGCCGTGTTGCCGCCGCTTCCCGGCTCCTGGCCGCTCCCGACGATGGCGAGGACGTGCTCGACGCCGCTCACTGCGGCCAGAGCCCTGCGGATCTCCTCCGTCTTGCCCGTCGTGGCTTCCAGGGCGGTGCCCGGCGCCATCTCGACGTCGATGGTCGTGTTGCCGACGTCGTCTGCCGGAATGAGCCCGGTCGGAATCAACGGCACCAGCAGAACGGAACCCGTCAGGAAAAGGGCCGCCGCCGCCACGGTCACCAGCCGATGGGCCAGGCACCAGTCGGCCGTGGCCAGGTAGATCCGCATCAGCCAGCCGTCAGCGCGCTCTCCTTTCGTGTCCGGCTTCAGCAACCAGGCTGCCATCATCGGCGTCAGCAGCCGCGCCACCAGCAGGGAGCACAGCACCGCGACGATCGCGGTCCAGCCGAACTGCTTGAACAGCATTCCGGGCACGCCGGGCATGATGGTGGTCGGAAGAAAGGCGCAGACCAGGCAGAGCGTGGTCGCAAGGACGACGATGGCAATCTCGACCACGGCATCCGCGGTCGCCTGCTTGATCGGCTTGCCGGCAATCGCGTGCCGCTTGATGTTCTCGACCTCGACAATGACGTCGTCAACCAGGATCCCGATGGTGACCGCGAGGGCGAGCAGCGTCAGGGTGTTGAGCGAGAAGCCCAGTGCTTCCATTCCGGCGAAGGCCGGTAGGATCGAGAGCGGCAAGGCGACCGCCGCGACCACGGTCGCCCGCCAGTCGCGCAGGAACAGCCACACGACCAGCATCGCCAGCGCGCCGCCCTCATAGAGCATGTCCATCGAGCCGTCATACTGCTCCAGCGTCTGGTCGACCGTGTTGGAGAGACGCACGATCTGGAGACCCCGCGTCGTCGCGACCAGGTCACCCAGCTCGGCATCGACCCGGTGCGCCATTTGCGTCACGTCCGCGCCCTTGGCGGAGAATATCCTGAATCCGACGGCGACCCGGCCGTCTAGAAGTGCGATCTGGGTGCGGTCGCGGGCGCCGTCCCGCACCCTGGCGATCTCGCCGAGCGCGGCATAGCCGCCACCCGGCAGCGAAATGGCGAGATGCTCCAGGGACCGCGCGTCCGGCACCAGCGCCGAGACCCGCACCGACTGGTCTGATTCGCCGAGCGTGCCGCGGCCCCCGGAAAGCTGCTGCTGCATCGACTCCAGGGCGCGGGAGACGATCATGGGCGTGACACCGATCGCCGTTGCGGATTCGGGATCGACCTCGACGGTGATCTCCCGATTGACGCCGCCGATGCGCTCGAAGCGGCCGACCCCGGCGAGTTTCGTGATCCGGCGCGCCACGACGTCGTCGAGGAACCAGGACAAGGCTTCATCGTCCATCTCGGACGACTTGACGGCATAAACCTGGAGTGGATCTTCGAGTACGTTGACCTCGGTGACGGACGGCTCCTCGAGATCGTCCGGCAGCGTCGAGCGAACACCGTCCACTGCCTCCTTCACTTCCGAGAGCGCGTCGGAGAGCGACTTGCTCAGTTCGAACTCGGCCTCGATCGTCACCTGGCCCTCGGTGATCGTCGTCTGCATATGCGCCAGGCGGTCGAGCGGCGCGATTGCGTTCTCCACCGGACGCGCCACCTCGACCTCGAGCTGGCCGGGCGTCGCGCCGGGCTGGGACAGCACAACCTTCACCGCGGGATTCTCAATGTCCGGCATGTCCTGGATCGGCAGCCGGACAAAGCTCCAGACGCCGGCGATTGTCAGCAGGGCGAACAGGACGACGACAGGAATCGGATTCCGGATGGACCAGGTTGCGAAATTCATCGTGCCGCCCTCACTCAGCGGAGACGGCGGGCACCACGCGCACCCGATCCCCCTCGTCGAGCAGCCCGGCGCCTTCGCGCACGATCGTGTCGACTGGCGAGAGGCCTCCCGTGATCTCGGCCCGGTCCCCGGCATAGAATCCGACCTCGACCGGAACCAGCGCCACCGTCGTGCCATCCCCGGATCCGGCAATCCTGGCGACGTAATGCCGGCCGTCCTTGATCAGCAAGGTCGCAGCCGGGACGACCAGCGCCTGGCGGGTACCCAGCAGGATCCGGCCCTTGCCGTACGTCCCGGCGCGCGCCGTGCCGTCCGCCGCGAGGTCGACGTAGACCAAGCCGCGCCGCGTCGTTTCGTCCAGCACCGGCGACAGTGTCCGAACCATGCCGGCCACTACCGCGCCGTCCGGAAGATCGACTTGCGCCGCCTGCCCCGGCGCCACCTTGGCGAGCTCCGATGCCGCGATCTCGGCACGCCATTCGAGACGACCCTGGCGGATGACGCGGAACAGTTCGGTGCCGAGCTGGCTGATCTGGCCGAGCATGGCGGAGCGCGAGACGACGATCCCGGAATCCGGCGCCACCACCGTCGCGTATTTGATCTCGAGCCCCTTCTGCGCGAGCAGCGCCCGCGCGGTCTTTTCCTCCGTTTCCGCCTCGAGCAGGCTCTTCGCGCTCGTGTTCCCTTTGGCGCTCAGGGCCGCGGCCCGCTTGCGGTCGGCGACCGCCTGGTCCAGTCGAGCCTGCAACTCGGCGCGCTGCGCCTCCAGCATCGCCGGATTGAGGACGGCGAGCACCTGCCCTTCCCGCACCACGTCACCGACATCAACGCGCAACTCGACGATCTGGTAGCCGCCGATCTGCGCGTTAATGCTGGCCTCCTGCCAGGCCGCGATCACGCCGGAGGCTTCGATCGTGTCCTGCCACTCGGTGAAGATGGGATGCACGGTGACGACCGCCATCGCGTTCGTCACCGGGGCGATGCTCGGCTCCGCCGCCGACGGTTCGAGCCGCTTCATCCGCGGTGCCGCATTGACCGCGATGCCGCCGGCCACGGCGACCAGCACGAGGCCGATGATCCACGGCGCCGGTCGGAAGCGGATCATCGGCTGGTTCCGGCCGCCGTCAAAACTTGTATCCCACCAGGAACATGGTGGACGGCTGGAAATTCCGCTGCGAGACCGGGCTGTCCGCCGCGTCGCCGGTCAGATAGCCGAACGTCACCTCGCCGCGAACCACCCAATGCTCGTCGAGCATATAGAGGCCGGAGAGTTCGAGATCGACCCGCTTGATGCCGGCATCCGCGTCGAAGCGCGAGAGACCGGATTTCCGCGATTGCCGGTCGCTCACCCCGAAGTAGGACTCCATGGCGTTGCCGTCCGCCCAGGTGAAAGACGGGCCGATGGAGAACTGGAACTGGTCGAACCCGACCGAATAGGCGGCCCCGAACTTGGCGGTGAAGCCGTCGCCGCCGCCGATGGTCTTGTCCAGCGCGACCGTGAACTGCACCGGTTCCCAATCGTAGGCGAGGTCGAGGCCCAGCACGGCGCCGGAACCGATGTCGCCGAGGCCGTGGAGATGCTTGTCGTCGTCGGAATCGCGGCCGAGGTCGTAGCCGACGCGACCCTTGACGCTCAGGCCCTCATAGTCGAACGCGTTGACGGTCAAGCCGCGGACGTCGACGCTGATATAGGGGCCGAAATCCGCCATGATCATCGGTACGGGCATGATCTTGACATCGTCGGCGCCCTCGAACTTGGGCTCCACGCGGAAACCGCCGCCGACGATCATGTTCCATTCGTGCGCCTGCGCCG
Source organism: Dongia sedimenti (assembly GCA_030715195.1). Classification (GTDB taxonomy): domain Bacteria; phylum Pseudomonadota; class Alphaproteobacteria; order Dongiales; family Dongiaceae; genus Dongia; species Dongia sedimenti. The sequence continues at coordinate 601,252 of JAUYVI010000005.1, read as the reverse complement.
CGGCGCCGTCGAGCCACGACGGTTCGGAAGCACCCGGCTGAGGCTCGTCCGTGTGGGCCGCGCGCAGTGGCGCGGCGGCGCAGAGGAGACCGAGTGCGAACATCAGGCCACGCTTTCGACGAAACGAATGGGGCATTCTTCAGTCCCTTTGCGATGAAATCGCGGCGATCAACGTCGCCGCCGCAAGGGATATCGCCCGGCGGCGTTGCCCGAACATTGCGCGTCGACGCGACAGTCGGATTTTTTTCCCGCAATGCTGTGGCAATATTGGATAAGGCGCGGAACGGACGATGGGCGCGGCATGATAAGCCGCGCCCGCGCAACAGGCTGGGATTCGGCGAGCCGCTCCCGGACGGTCAGGGTTCCGAGGGCATCACCGTTCCATCGGCGTCCGCCGGGTCGCCGCCGGCCTTGCCTTCCGCGACGAAGGCCGCGCGGTGCTGCGCATAGAGGCTGCGGACCGCGGAATAGTAATCGACGGAGTTCTTCTCCAGATCGTCGGTCAAGGGCAGCATCCGGGCGCGTCCATCGATGGCGCCGCCCACCGCGCCGGCCGTCTGCACGACCTGCATCCCGGGAACATAGCCGACGGGATCGCCGAAGAGTCCGAAGGCCGTGCCGGCGGCGTCGCGCAGATTCGACGGCCCGAGCAGCGGAAGCTGCACGCTCGGCCCGGACTCCACACCCCAAACACCCATGGTCTGTCCGAAATCGGCCTTATGCGCCGGCAGGTCCCAATCGCTCGCAACATCGAACAGTCCGGCAACGCCGACCGTGGTGTTGACGGCGAGCCTTTGCGTCGTGGTCCAGGCCCGGTCCAGGTTTCCCTGGAGCACATCGTTCACCAGCACGAGGGGCGCTCCCAGGTTCTGGCCGAAGTTGTGAACACTGTCGCGGACGCCATCCGGCAGATTGTCCTGATAGGCGCGCGCCACAGGTTGCAGGGCATTGCGGTCGACCCATTGATTGCCGTCGAAGATGACGCGGTTCGTCGGCTCGGCCGGATCGTTCGCCTCGTCATAGGCCGAGCGCGCGACCGGATCGGTCGGCACTTCGGCGCAGGCCCCGAGGGTCGCCATGGCGAGGAGACCGAACGCAAGCGTCGATCGATGCTTTAGATGGCGTGGATGGCGCATTTCAACTCCGCTCGCGTTCGGTTCGCAGGGATCTTCGTCGCACGATGAAGTATCGCTTCGCCGGATTGCCGCTGCATTACGGATCGCTGCGCGCACGGAGAAAATTTGCGCAACCCTGGCGCAATGCCGGGCTTGGATCGGCGCTGCCGCGCTCACGGTTTGTGCGGACTCAGCCATGCCAGGCATCTCTCGAGCACGGCGCGAATGGCTGAAGCATCGGGCAGCGCGTCCACATCGCGCCGCGCGGGGATCGCCGCCGGATCGAAATCGGCGGCGGGCCGGGCCAGGCCCATCTCATACACCTTGGCGTGAAATCGGCGAAGGTCCCGCGGATAGCGAAGAATGCGGCTCGCATGCAGCCAGTCCTGCGCGCGATCCACCGAGCGGGCCGCGCCCTGCAACCCGGCCTCCCGCAGCAACCGCGCCATATTGCGGATAAGGTCGTAGAGGCCGCGGCGCCAGAGCCGTCGAATGTCCCTGCGGTCCGGCAGCTCGATGAGATAGGTCGGCGCACCCGCACGGCATGCGTCCCAGATCATCGACGGACTGTCCCCGGTGACGAAGACGGCCGTGGATTGCTGCAGCAATGTCGCGTAAGGATTCTCGGCGCCCGGGCCGGTCCAGCGGTACACCATGGGGGCCGTCAGCTCGCCCTCCGCGGCGGCCAGCAGCCAAGGCGGCGTCCGGCGGGACGCCGAGACGATGACCGAGCCGCCGGTCCGTTCGGCGGCCAGCGCCGCGCGCAGCGCCGCCTGCCTGAGCGCCGCTTCGCTCGTGACGAACTGCTTGACGCGGCCGCCGAGCAGAAGCGTGAACCAAGGCTTGGACGCCAGGATCGGCTCGGCCCGGATCTCGGTTCGCGGCCGCCCCATGAGAATCGGCAGGTGAATGACGTTGGCGCGCTCCGGCAACATGTACTGCGGCGGTGCAACGACCAGGTCGTAGTCCGCCAGCGACCGGTGCGCGCGACCGATGGTGACGACCTTCGCGCGGCCGCCTGACTGGCGCTTGATCCAGAAGGCAAGACCGCCGGCACGGCGGCCGCAGCAGATGATCAGGCGCGGCCACGGCGCATGAAGGCTGTTTGCCGCGCGCCACATCCGGCCCGGCAGGTCTTCCCGCAGCAGCGCCATGAGCCGCGCCCGATCCACCTCCCGACTGCATGCCGGCCAGTTGAGGTGGATGCAGCGGAAGGGCAGGCAGAGAGCTTCCGCCAGTGCCAAGCATTGGTCGTTGTCCCCGCTCGCATGCGTCAGCACGACCCAGATCTCCGGGGGTGACCAGCCGACGCACGCCGCCAGGCTCGGCGCATGTCGAAGGTCCTGCAGGATGAGATCTGTCTCGGAATCATCCGCCGCGGGCGGGCTTCCGGTCGGGGGACGCATGAGGTCCGAGTGATTGAGCACGGGCGGGAGCTCCATTAACCATTGCACGAAGGGCGAACGCATCTCGCCTGACGGACAATCTTTCGAGCGCGCATTGCTTCCACATTGCGTGCCGACCGGGCATCCCTGACTATTCGCGCAATGTTGCCGCAATGCTCGGGACCAATAACCCTGTCCCGAATGCGGCAGAGGATTGTGTATGCGGATTCTTTTGGTAGAGGACGAGCTGGACATGGCAGGCGCACTCGGCGCCGCGTTATCCAAACACAATATCGTTATCGACCACGTGAGCTCGGTGGGGGATGCGCGCGAGGCGGTGCGCCTTCATGCCTACGATGCGATTCTCCTCGACCGGCAGATGCCCGACGGCGAAGGCCTCCGGCTCATTCCCGAGATCCGCGCCGCGGACATCGACACCCCGATCATCGTGCTCACGGCCCACAACGATCATGAGGGCCGCATCCGTGGACTCGACCTCGGCGCCGACGACTACATGGGCAAGCCCTTCGTCGTCGAGGAGTTGATCGCGCGGCTTCGGGCGGTACTCCGTCGGCAGCCGCTGCTCTCGCCGGACGTCATCACCGCCGGGCGTTTGTCATTCGAAGTCTCGCACATGGAACCGTCGCTCGACGGCAAGCCGGTGATCCTGCCGCGGCGCGAGCTCCTGGTTCTGGCCGCCTTGATGAAGCGGATCGGCCGGACAGTAACCCGCGAGGCGCTCGCCAACGCCGTCTACAACTTCGACGCCGAGATCCAGTCGAACGCATTGGACTCGCATGTATCGCGCCTTCGCAAGAAGCTGGCTGAGCTCGACGCCGGCGTCGCGATCCATACGATCCGGGGCATCGGTTATCTGCTGAAGGCGGCCGAATGACGGCCTATAGCCTGCGGTGGCGAATCGTCTGGCCGCTGCTGGCCGTGCTTGCCTTGGTGCTGATCGCCGTCACCGCGGGCGTGTTCTTCCATCTGATGACCATCATCACCAACAGCCGTTCGGTGGACGAATCCGTCCTGCCGTTCGTTGCGGAGTCGATCGAGCGGGACGACACCGGCGCACTGCGGATCTCGCCCACGCCCGAGCTCGCGCGGATCCAGCGGGAGAGTCCGGACCTCTGGTTCGTCGTGCTCGCCGCGGACGGAAGCGAGATCCGCTACGGGACGGTGCCGGGCGACCTTCAGGCAATCGCAACCCGGCTCGACAGCGTTCTCGACAGCGATATCCGTGCGACGGGCGATTCGCCGCTGACTTCCATGATCTCGCGGGTCACTTCGCCGGTCGGCGAGATCAGGATCATGTTCGGCGGCCGCCTGCAGACGGAATCCTTCGCCGTGATGCTGCTGGACCGGATGAAGATCATCTATCTGCCATTCCTCTCCTTCACTTTGATTGCCGCCTTCCTGGCGGTGCCGATCCTGGTCAAGCGGGCCCTCGCGGGCCTGAGCCGGACCACCACCATCGCGGCCAGCATCGACATCGACCGGCGCGGTCAGCGACTTCCTCTCGATGACGTCCCGGAGGAGCTGCTGCCTCTGGTCACCGCCATCAACGCGGCTCTGGAGCGGCTGGACCACGGCTATACGCAACAGAGGCGCTTTCTCGCCGACGCCGCCCACGAGTTGCGCACCCCGATCGCGATCCTGCAGACCAATCTGGAGGCGATGCCGGACGGACGGCAGCAGCAGAAACTGCTGAACGACGTCGGGCGTCTCGCCAACACCGCGGAGCAGCTCCTCGATCTCCATCGCATGGACAACGGCATGCAACGCATGGAGGAGGTCGACCTGGTGCAGATCTGCAAGTCGGTTGCCGGCGACCTCGCCCCCAACGCCATCGCCGCGGGCTACGAGATCTCATTCTCAGCCGACTGCGATCGCGTCCCCGCGCATGGCGACGCCGGTGCACTCGAGCGCGCCGTGGCAAATCTGGTGCGCAACGCCATCGAGCACGGCGGCGGTGCGGGTTCGATCCAGGTCATCGTGTCACCGCCCAATATCATCGCGGTCCGTGACGAGGGGCCGGGCATCCCCGCCGATCAGAGGGAGGAAGTCTTCGAGCCGTTCTACCGCGCGGCGCCGAAGCGCAGCGGCGCCGGCCTCGGGCTCAACCTGGTCAAGCAGATCGTCCAGCGCCACGGCGGCGAGGTCAGCATCGTGCCGAGCGACCGCGGCGCCCACTTCCGCATCAACCTCTGACGGCCGGCGAAAGGCGGCAACGCCGGGCCCACTCAAATCTCCTCGAGGCCGTCCGCGGCTTACGACCCTTCACGTCGCGGTCAGGCTCGGGGTACGTGCTCGTATGTGAGCGTACCTGGGGATAGCGTGGCTGCCCTTCGTGGACCTCCATCGCACTAGGCGTGCTGTTTTGAGGCCCTCATTCCCTTGCGCTTGAAGCAATCTGGTCACCTGATGCTTACCTGCCTCTCTAGTGGGCGTGCGGCAACGGCGGATCTGCTTTCATGGAGCTTGTCCAGACCCAGGATGCGGCACGCAAGAGGTCGCGGTCGTGACCATGGCGGCCGATGAGTTGAACGCCTATCGGCAGCCCGGACACTCCATGCAGAAGCGGCAGGGATACCGTCGGCAATCCGCAGAGGCTCCAGAGCATCGACATGACGCCGGATCCGGGTCCTTCTTCGAGCAGCGTCGCCTCGCCGGGCGCGGACAGCGCGATGAGCGCGTCGTGTTCGACGAATAGAGCGTCCAACGCCGCCGCGTAGCGGTCCGCTATTGCGTTGAGTTCGAGATAGCGCACGGCGCCGATGGCGCGACCGGCGGTCACCGCGCCCTGCAACGGGCTGCAGAGCCTTGCGAAGGCGTCCGACGGCAAGGCCCCGAAGCGGTGGCTGAGGTGGACGTTGAGCAGGCCCATCGTGACCTCAACCGTCTCGGCAAAGTCAGCCTCCAGCTCGATCGCGGCCGTTCGGCGGCGCAAACCGCCAACGAAGGCGATCAATGCGGCGCGCGCATCCGCGCTCGCCGTGCTCCAACCCGGGCCGCAGGCCAAAGCGAGGCGCGGCGGCGCGCTCACCGCTTCGTCGCACAACGTCGGATCATAGCTACCGGCGAACAGCCGCAGATCGCTGATTGATCGCGCCAGGAATCCGATCTGGGCCAGCCGCGGGACGAGGATGTTGGATCCGCCCATGTCGGTAAAGCCAAACGAGGGCTTGAAAGCGAAGGCGCCGCAGAACGAAGCCGGCAAGGTCGTCGAGGCGGTGTGTTGCGTGCCGAGCGCGAGGGGCACCATATGGTCGGCCGCCGCGGCCGCAGAGCCTGCTGACGATACGCCCGGCGAGCGCCGGAGATCGAGCGGGTTTCGCGTCGGGCTGGGGTGGTACATGCCAAACTCCGACGTCGCGGTCTTGCCGACGACGATCGCACCGGCACGCCGCAACACGGCGACCGCGGGCGCGTCCACCGCCGGCTGCCGACCGCGCAGCAGCATGCTCCCGTACTCGGACGGCATGTCGCCGGTGTCAAAGACGTCCTTGATGCCGACCGGCAAGCCATGGAGCGGACCCAGCGGCTGCCCGGCCGCTTGCCGCCGATCCGCGAGCTGCGCGGCAGCGCGAGCCCGGTCGGGATCGAGAAAACACCAAGCGCGAACCGCGGACTCGCGCGCCGCGATCCGCGCCAGGCAAGCCTCCATCAGATCGGTCGCGGTCAATCGGCCGCTGCGGATTGCCGCCACCGCCTCGGTCGCCGCGAGCCGTGCCGGGTCGGAACTCAAGGCCGAACTGAGTTGGTCGATCATGGATTGCACTTCTCGTCAGGCATTTTCCTCCACCGGGCGCCAAGATTGGATGGTCGCAGGGCCCGACAAAAGCCGGGACGCTGCCGGACGCGTGACCTCGTCGAGCCATCCCCTGTGCGGTTGCGGGATCGCAGCGACCAGGTCGCGCGTGTAGGGATGGGTCGGGGCTTCGAGAATAGTGGCCGCGGCTCCTTGCTCGACGATTCGTCCTTGATGCAGCACCGCCACCCGATCGGCAAAACCGGCGACGGTCGAGAGGTCGTGGCTGATGAAGAGATAGGAGAGGCCAAGCTCCCGCTTCAGCCGCAGCAGAAGTGCGATCATCGAGTCCCGCACCGCGGCGTCGAGCGCCGAGGTCACCTCGTCGCACAGGATCAGCGCCGGTGTCGCGGCGAGCGCCCGCGCGAGATTGACCCGCTGCTTCTGCCCACCGGAGAGGGTATGCGGCTCCCGATCGACGAAGCCCGAGGGCAGCTCCACCAGGTCCAGGAGCTCGCGGACGCGACGATCGCGAGCGGTACCCCGCAGGCGGTGATACAGCGTGAGTGGCCGACCCAGGAGTTCGCGCACGCGGTGCCGCGGATTGAGCGCGAGGTCCGCCGATTGGAACACGATCTGAATGCGTCGCCGGTGCTCGGCCGATCGTGCGCGCACCGTTGTCGCCAGCGGTGCGCCGTCGAAGTGAATCGACCCGGCCGACGGTGTCATCAGGCCGGCAATCACCCGGGCGAGCGTGCTCTTTCCGGATCCGGACTCGCCGATCAGGCCCACGACCTCGCCCGCGCCGACAGAGAGCGTCAGATCGACCAAAGCCGGCCGCGACGCCGCGCGATAGGCCGCAGAGAGACCGCGCAGCTCGATCAGCGGCGCTGCTGCTGGCGTGGTGGGAGAAGGCGGCGGCGCGCTGACCAGGCGGGCCGGCCGCAGGACGCGGGCCAGGATCGCGCCGGCTTCGCCTTCGTCGATGACCCGACCGGCTTCGAGGACCGCGATGCGGTCGGCCAGCTGGGCGACGACCGCGAGATCGTGTGAGATGTAGAGCGCAGCGACGCCGGTCTCGCGCAAGCGGTCGCGAAAAGTCCGCAGCACGCCGATCTGCGTGGTCACGTCGAGTGATGTCGTCGGCTCGTCGAACACGATCAGCCGCGGATTCCCCATGAACGCCATGGCCGCGGCAAGCCGCTGCAGCTGGCCGCCGCTGAGCTGGTGGGGATACCGCCGGCCGATGCGATCGGGTTCCGGCAGACCAAAGCGGGCATAGAGAGCGTGCGCGTCCGCTATCCCAGCCTCTCGGCCCATCCGCTCGGTAACCTGCGGGTCGATGGCCAGCGCCGGGTTGAAGGCGGCCGCGGGACTCTGCGGAACATAGGTGATCGCTTTGCCGCGCAGCTGCCGGAGGTCGGACCTAGGCAGCGCAAGAATATCCTGGCCGTCCAGCCGCACCGCACCGGCCGTGATGCGGCAGCCGGGCCGGGCGTAGCCCAGGGCGGCGAGACCGAGCGTCGATTTGCCGGATCCTGACGGCCCGACGGCGGCCAGCACTTCTCCAGGCTGGATGGTGAGGTCGACATCCAAGAGGATCGGACGCGCAGTACCGTCGGGTCCACGTGCCACGACGCGGAGCGCCTCGATCGCCAGCCGTGCCGTCATGGCAGCATGTCCGGGACACGGTCGATGGTCGCGCGGTCAAGATAGCCGTCGATCAGGAGATTGACGCCGATCGTCGCAACGGCGATGCAGGCCGCCGGAAGCAGTGCTGCCGGCGATCCGTAGAGCAGCCCTTCGATGTTTTCCTTCACCATCGCCCCCCAATCGGCGGAGGGCGGCTGCATGCCGAAGCCAAGGAAACTCAGGGCGCTGATGAACAACAGGGTGTAGGTCAAGCGCAGACCGAACTCGGTGACGAGAGGGCCGATCGCATTCGGCAGCATCTCACGCAGCATCAGCCAGAGCATGCCCTCGCCGCGCGCCCGCGCCGCTTCCATGAAATCCATCACGTCGAGGTCGCGCGCCAGGGCGCGTGCGACGCGAAATATGCGCCCGCCTTCGATCACTGCGACCGTGCCGATCAAGACCGGAACCGAGGTGCCGAGGCTGCCGATCACCATCAGCGCCAAGATGATCGACGGGACCGCCAGGAGACCGTCTACGATTCGGCTGAGCAGCAGGTCTAACCATCGCCCGGCGATTGCGGCTGCAAAGCCCGCCGCGACGCCCAAGACAAAAGCGATGATGGCGGTCGCCAGGGACAGCAAGAGCGTCAGTCGCGCGCCGTGAAGGAGGCGGGACAGCAGGTCCCGTCCGAGATAATCGGTGCCAAGGAACGCCGCCTCCGGTGGAAATGCGAAGCTCTCGTTCGAAAGGGTCTGGATGGGGTCGTGGGGTGCAAGCCACGGTCCGACGATCGCGATGAGAGCGCAAGCGGAGATCGCGCCGACACCGATCCAGCCGACCCATGACAGCGCGGGCCGCCGGCTCGATCCGAGCTCCGGATCCGGCCATTCCGGGCTCACGGCGCCCCCATCGACGCTCATCGCGGCACGCGCAAGCGCGGGTTGGCAAGCACGGCCAGAGTATCGGCCAGCGCATTGGCGACGACGTAGGTCGTGGCGAAGATGAGAGCGCAGGCCTGCGCCACCGGTGTGTCGCGCGTGGCCACGGCATCGACCATCAACCGGCCGAGACCGGGGAACCCGAACACGGTCTCGACCACCACCACGCCCGCCACGAGATAGGCCGAAACCAGCGCCACGATGTTGAGAATGGGAGCGAGCGCGTTGGGCAAAGCATGGCGCAGGATGATCGCGGAGCGCGGCACGCCTTTGAGAACCGCCATTTCGATATGCGCATGGGACAGCGCCGCCAACAGCGCGTTGCGCGTCTGCCGAATGATGTGGGGCATGAGGCCGATGGCCAGGGTCGCCGACGGCAAGGCCACGCTCCGCAAGAACGCCGGAAAGGTCTGGCCCGGCCGCACCGTCGCCAAGGCCGGCAGCCAGCCGAGCTGTACCGCAAAGACGTAGACCAGGGCGATGGCGACGAAGAATCCGGGGACCGAGACCGCGCACAGGGCCGCGAGGCCGATCCCGCGATCCAGGACCGAACCGGCGCGGATCGCACTGATGACGCCCAGCGCAAGGGCGGCCGGAATCGCCAGGAGTGCCGTCACCGCGGCAAGGCGGGCGGTATTCCAGAGCCGATCGCCGACCGCTTCGGCGACCGGCCGGCCGCTGCCCAGCGACGCGCCGAGGTCGAGACGGAGCAACGCATGGTCGAGCCAAGTCGCATAGCGCAGAAGGACAGGCCGATCGAGGCCAAGCCTCTCGCGCATCGCGGCGAGACTCTCCGGCGTCGCATCCGGGCCTAGCACCGCCTCCGCGACGTCGCCCGGCAGGATCTCGGTCGCGCCGAAGATGACCGTGGCGACGACCCAGATCGTCACCAGCCCGATCAGCAGGCGGCGGGTCGCGGCCCGGAGCGCAACAGAGAGTCTGAGCCGCACCGCTCCGGATCGCGCGATCGTCAGCTCTCGAGCCACAGGCCTTCGCCGCTCAGGAAGTCGCTGAGGCCGGCGGTCGGATGCGGAGCCAGCCCGTGCAGCTTCTTGGACTTCGAATGCAGATAGTCCGGGAACGCCGCCAGCATATAGCCGCCATCCTGGTGGATGATGGTCTGCAGATCGGCCCAATGCTGCTTGCGCTTGGTGACATCGACGGCGGATCGCGCGGCGATGAGCAGGTCGTCGATCCGCGGATCCTTGAACTTGGTTTCGTTGTTGCTCGAGCCCGGCGAGACGAAGTTAGACCAGTAGATGTCGGAGCGCGGGCGCATATTCTTGTGCGCGCTGGTCAACGGGAATTTCATCCAGGTCTGTGTCCAGTAGCCTTCACCCGGGACCTGGTTGACCTTGACCTTGAGGCCGGCCGGCGCCGCGGTCTGCTGGAAGGTGAGCATCTGGTCGATCAGGCCGGGCCCGATGCCAGGCGCCACGTAGATCTCGATTTGGGCGCCTTCCATGCCCGCCTTCTTCAAATGGAACCGCGCCTTGTCGAGGTCATAGGCGCGCATCGGCAGGTCGGCGAAGTACATGGGATCGATCGGCGAGACCGGATGGTCGTTGCCGATCTGGGCGTAGCCCTTATAGACGCTGTCGCAGACCTTCTGCCGGTCCTGCAGGAGCTTCAAAGCCAGGCGGAAATCCGCATTGCTGGTCGGAGCGCGGTCGCATTGCATGTCGATCGCAACGATCTGTCCGGCCCGGGCGTAGACCTTCTCCACGCTGTCCGACTTTTCCAAGAGCGGCAAGGCTTTCACATCGGCACTCATGGCAAAATCCAGGTCGCCGGCCAGGACGCCGTTCAGGCGACCGACCGGATCCGCGATCGCCACCACTTCGATTGCGTCGAGGAACACGTTGGCGGCGTTCCAGTACTGATCGTTGCGCACGAACATCGAACCGCCGCCCGGCGTGAACTCTTTCATCTTGAAGGGTCCGGTGCCGACCGGGTTGACGGGGTCGATGTAGCCTTCCGGTGCGATCAGCAGATAGGGCAGCGCCAGGACCACCGGAAATTCCGCATTGGGATTCGCCAGCGTCACGCGCACGACGTCGGGCCCGTCGGCCTGAACGTCGCGGACATCGGCCATCATGCTTTTCGCCCGGGACTCGCTCTTGGCGCCGAGATGGCGGCGCAGGTTCCAGACGACATCGGCCGAGGTCAGCGTCTTGCCGTTGTGGAAAGTGACACCGCGGCGCAGCTTGAACACCCATTCGGTCGCATCGGGCTTCGCCATCTCCCAGGATTCGGCGAGCATCGGACGGACTTCAAGGTTCTCGTCGATGCGTACCAGCCCATTGTAGATCTGGAAGCCGCGGGCGATGTCCGTGTTGGTCAGGATGCGCGGCGGATCCAAAGTCGCCGTGGCATCGGTGATCTCGGTCGCGAGCCGGGCGACACCGCCTTTGCGCGGCGCCTGGGTCGCGGCGACGGACTCTGCACCCGCGCCGAACGGCAGCAACGTCCCGCCGAGCAGCGCACCTGCGCCGAGACCCGCAACGCCGCGCAGCATGTCGCGCCGTGAGGGCGAGCGGGTGACGGCCTGTGCGGCCGGACGGGTAGTATGGTGTTTGTCGTTCATGGCAGCTCCCCTTCGCATCCATGCACTGGAACATATGTTCCTCGGATGACCCATTTATAGCCGATGATCGTTGCACGAATGTGACATCTGAAGAATGTTTGTGCTATGCTGAAGCGGGCAGACGGAGGGTCTTGCATGGATGTGATGCCGATTGCGGCCGGGGCCGATGAGCTCGATCCCGAGATCGCGGCGCGCGTTTGCTGGCACTACTTCAAGGAGGGCCAGACCCAGGAAGAGGTGGCGCAACGCCTCGGGTTCACGCGCAAGCGCGTGAACCGCATCATCAGCCAGGCCCTGGCTACGGGGTTCGTGCAGATCACCATCGACAGCCGCTACGGCGCCTGCGCCGAACTCGAGGCCCAACTGAAGGCGCGCTTCGGGCTACGCCTCGTCAAGGTCGTGCCGGCGCCGGCACCCGACATCGACGTTCGCACGGTGGTTGGAGCGGCGGCCGGACAGTACATTTCCGAGGCGCTCGGCCCGTCGGACACGATCGGCATCACCTGGGGCGGCACGATTGGAGCCGCCGCGCAAAACCTGCGTCGCCGGACCGGCGGCAACACCGTGGTATCGCTGATCGGCGGGCTGGCCACGAGCGGGCCGATCAATCCCTACGACAATGCCGCCGCCTTCGCCCGCGCGCTCGGCGCCACCTGTCGCTACGTGACGGCGCCGATGTTTGCCGATTCGCCCCAGCTGCGCGACGCCCTGATCCGCAGCACGCCGGTGCGGGAGATCCTCGATCAGGTGCGGTTCATCGATCGCGCCCTGCTCAGCGCAATCGACCTGACCAGTCACTCCAAGGCCCTTGTCTATGGGGCGATCTCCGCGGATACCTGGCGCTCCTTGCGGAACGCCGGGGTCGTCGGCGACATCGCGGGTCAATATCTCGACGCCAAGGGGCGGCCGGTCTCGCACCCGATCGTGGAGCGCGTGATCGCCGCCGATCTCGAGCAGCTCCGGTCGATCGGCGAGCTGGTGCTCGCCGCGGGCGGAGCGCACAAGGCCCCCATCATTCGTGCCGGCATCCTCGCCGGACTGGCCCATGTCCTGATCACCGACGAAGCCGCGGCGCAGATGCTCCTCGAAGCGGACTGATCCGGGCGACCGCTAGGGCCGAGACAATTGCGCCGTCACAGTAAATTCATACTATCTCATATGTACCGTTCGTAGCTCTTATGTTCTTCTGTTCCCGCATCAATCTCGACGGGATCCAGGAGGCATTGCGGAGTGCGGAACAGACGTCGCGCGGTGTTCGTGTGCTGTGATGGACTTGGTCGCGACTGGGTCCGGCCCGAGACGACGCCGATCCTGCATGACCTTGCCCGCGAGGGCCTGTGGTGCGCCGAGCACCGCGCGGTGTTTCCATCGGTCACGCGGGTTTCCGCTGCATCGGTGACGACGGGCTGCCTTCCGGCGCGGCATGGTCTGCACGGAAACCGGATGGGCCTAGTGGAGGGCGGAAAGATCCGCGTCCGCGATGTCGGCCATCCGGATTTTCGCGGCCACATGCGGAGAGCGACCGGCACCACGCTTCTTGTACCGTCGCTTGCAGAGCGTGTCGCCGATGCCGGCGGTTTCATCGCCTTCTCCAATGTCTCCCCCGGCGCGGCCTACTTCCTGGATCCGGAGCATTTTGGCTACGTCTACCATCGGGCAGGCTCTTACGCCCCGGGCGGCGCCTGCATTTCAGGCGCGAAGGCACTTGGCGTCAGCCATGACTTGGCCGGCGATTGGGCCATGACGCAGCGATTCTGTGCCGAGGTGCTGCGCGACCGGCAGCCCGCCGTCGCCGTGCTGTGGCTCGCCAACCCCGATCTCACCCTTCACGGCGTGCCGTTGGGCTCGCGGGAACACCGCGAGGCGCTCGGCATGGCGGAGCGCTGCGTCCGCGAAGTGGTTCGTACGATCGAAGACTTGCAGGGTGAAGGCGACGAGATTCTCCTGCTGATCGGGTCCGACCACGGGCAGGAGACGATCGGCGGCTGCATTGACCTTGAGGCCTGGCTCGCAACGCACCGCCTCGGCGCTTTGCTTCAGTCCGGCGACGTGGCGGTGGCCGGCCAAGGCACGGCGGCCCTGCTCTACGCCTCGGATCTTGGGCGCCCGTCTTTGCTCGGCGTCATCGAGGATATGCGCCAAGCGCCATGGGCCGGGACGGTGCTCCTCGATGGCGAGCTTGCGGCACACGGGCTTGCCACGCAGGGCGGCATTGTCGCCGCGGTCAACATGGCGCGGCTGGAAACATTGAATCCCTTCGGCGTTACAGGACAGCGCTGGATTGTCTCGGAGGCCGGCAAGTCCGCTGCGCTGGGTAGCGGCCAGCATGGCGGTTGGGGGCCCGATGAGACGAGACCTTTCCTCATTGTGCGCGAACCCGGGGCAGCGCCCGGGGTGATGCACCGCCCGACCGGCCTCATCGACATCGCGCCGACAATTCTTCGGTTTCTCGGCCTTGAAAGCGATGGCCTCGACGGCTCGCCGATCGCACGCCCACTCCGTCCTGCACCGAGTAGATGAGCGCAGTTGGAATAGCGTGGCTGTGCCAGCGCTTGCCGCGACGCGGAGAACATGGGAATTCCGCGTCGACGCGGCCAAGTCGATTTTCTATAAGTAATTGAATAAAAAGACAATTTTCGATACTCTTGCGCCATGAGCGTTCGTATGTTCTAAGTCGCAGTGCCGAGGGCCTGGGGGGCGCTTGATTAGCACTTATCCACCATTTTGTGCTAAAAAAGCACCGCCAGCCTTGACCGAGCCGGCGGTGAGAGCACATACTTATCGACAGACTGTTTCGTTCGCGCGCGTCATGTGGAGAAGTTCTGTGGCGGCAGGTTCAGCCAACAAGGCTTTCACCAGCGCCTCTCCAAGAAGCACCGTCGTGAGAATGACGGCGGTAATGACCAGCGCCCAGAACCTTGATCGCGGATTTTCGAGTTGAGGAGTCAGCTCATCATGAGCCTGACTTCCACCCCGACGGGGGCGGCGTCTTCGTTTGGACATGGGTCGATCCTCTCAACAGGTGTGCCTGTGGAACCAAACCGGACGTGCAAGCACGTATTGCAAGTACGTGGACTGCAGCCCCCAACCTAATCCAAGCTGGTTGGACTCGGGAAGGTAACCTGAGTCTCACATATTGACAAGCCCGGGCCACCTTGGCTCGGGCTTACTTTTATTGGAGAACGCTCTTAATCAGCGAGAATCAACGTGCAGAAACCCAAGGACGCGGGAACAAACGCAAATTCCGCTGATAATAAACCCAAGAATCCGAGAAGCTTAGTTGAGTTGCTTGGTGCAATTCGCAAGAGTCATGGCCACCGGACTACGCAAGAAGAGTTCGCAGAGATTCTGAATCTCCATGGCACGCGGTTCAGAACCAAACCCCTTCGAAAAGATTCGATTCAGAATCTCGAGCACGACACAAACTTTATCCGGTACGTGGACCTGGAGAGGTACGCCCATTACTTGGGACTTCCAGTCGGTATGCTGCTGCTTTTCTCGCGCATGACCGCAAACGTCCGGCTCAAGAAAGAGGACAACAAGATCCTCGCTCAGATGATAATTGCGGCTATGCAACGCATAGCGGATGGCGATGAAGCGCTTGATATCAATGAACTTCGCAAATGGGGCAATATATTTTCCGCTGATCAGGGCTCACTCTTCTCCATTCGGCCGGCTTCCAACTAGATCAGAGCGAACGTGAAATCGTGCTCAACTCGCTTGGAGGAGCTTACGCGACTCCCCATGTAGGCAGCCGAGAACCGCAGGATGTCACACGAATATCGGATTGCTCTGTATTTGGCATTGGCCGCTTTTGTGGGCGGGGTGCCTCTAGTGACAATTCCAGTTGCGTTTGAAATTGATCCCTCCGTCGCCAAAGCGTTGACGTTCGGCGGCGCATTCTTGTTTCTGTTCTTCCTTCTCTTGGCTGCGCGTGTTGCGAGGACCGCATTCAGCAAGCAGCAGGCGCAGGAGTTGGCGGCACCAACTATCGCTGACACTAGCGGACGTCCAGAAGCCGCTCCGCTGTCTCTCTTAGCAGGAGCTTCCGCCACTCTCCCCGATCCGGAAATAGATCGCATCCGTCGGGACGTTGGCGCCCTGGCCGAGCTGCTGACCTCTTATCGGCCGCTGGATCAGATTAGAGACGAAGCAATAACACGGTACCAACGGATCGAAGTATCTGACCACACTATCTGGCTTAACCCCAGCCTTCGGCAGTTGCGCCGCGATTTTCTGAATCGCTGTGGGATAGCGCTGGCAGTTGAGCAGTTTTCAAGTTTGACGGAATACGGCGATTACCGTCGTGAGCTGCATGATTTCGCAGCGCACATTGAAGAGGCGCTCACGAGCGGTGAAGGGTCATCCGACGTAAACCCCAAACCGGATCTCACGGTGCGCGACCTCGCTCTCCGGGTTCTTTCGCTCACTGAGTTCACTGCGCGCCAGGACCAAGAGCGGGTCGGCAGATTCCTATTTCAGGTGAGACAGCAAGCGATCCACGGGATGCCGGTATGGGGCATTGAGAACGGTGAAGAGGGAGATGAGGGTCTAGAAATTTGGCCCCATGTGCTTATCCCGAAGGCATATTGGAATACGGCCAGCATTAACGATTACAAGTTCTGGAACGGCTTCGCGGTGACGAAGCGCGATGATGGCGATTCAGAGCCAACCTATTCAGATCTGAGAGTATCGAAAGCAGCATCTGACAAACTTTGGCCGCCTAAAGTCGCTTAGTTAGCAGCGACGAACCCGCCGGCTCTCTTCAACAAACTAGTCAACGAACAGCGCTATTTCGTATCGCCGGGTAACTCCCCTATCGCGCCAAGTCGCGAAGGTAATCTTGTGCGACGTATCTAAAACGGCCCTGTTGAGCCGTACTTTGAAATTTCCTGCTCGATTGATCTCATCGGCCGCTTCCTACCGCGAAGCGGTTTAGCGCACATCTGAATCTGGGCATCCAGTCCAGATCAAGGGCGAATTGCTGCCAGCGCGGTGGCGGCCATCATAAGCCTATAGCCCGCCTTGGCGCGTCGCACGACATCTGTTTCGGGACGTTGCGCCTATCCAGGCGGGCGAATATCCACCGGAGGAATGATGCGGTCTCTCACTTCTTCGTAAACAGAAACTTCAGCACCAACAGCCACTTCGAGTGATACGCACAACGCAAAGCGTATGACATGGTCGCCATTGAGTCCCGCGTCGTCCTTGCAATTTACCTTGCATTCGAAACGAGCTCCATCGACGAAGGCCAAAGCATCTTCACCCTCTAGAATCTCGTGCTGCACAGTTCCCCGCAGGGGTGCCTTTTCGTGCACATCAGTTCGGCGGACCCTTAGCTGTTCCTGTGGCGGCGTGATCCACAGCTTTGCCCGCCTGTAATTTTGGTTGGCAGAGTTGATTGGAGACATCCACGCTAAGGTGACGATTACGCGGCGCCAGATCACTTTGCCAGCTAGACTCGGTGGTAATGGGGCCGAAAAGACTAGCGCTTCATCCTTTCTTAGTTCTCCTACTCCGAGAAGCGTTGCGCGCTCCGGAGTGCAAGTCACACCACGCTGGTAGTCAACGGCTCCATAACCGAGCCAGCGAGTCAGGAAGTCCTTCTCTCTGGTCCTGCGAGTGTTTCCGTTTTGAATTTCCGCAAACTGTGGGCGCTCGGCGAGTAGTTTTGGAGGCAGCTCATCACCCCAGACGGCGCCATGTGTAAGCAAGGCCTTGATCAAAACCGCATCATAGATCGCCGGCAATTCGGCCCCGTGATCGGCTCGCAAGTTTTCAAGCACATCATATATTTGGGCCGCCGCGCGGCTCGCGAGAGCGGTCGCGTTGCTTGTTCCCCGACGATAAAAACTCTCATTGAATGCTCCGCCTTGCAGCGGTGGGCCAGCGACCCGGTGACCTGGTGCCAGCACCGAATTGGCTATCTCCAGTATGCTTTGGTCAGCCTCACCTCCTAATCGCTGGCGGTGAAGCATTCGTCCGCCGGACATCAAAATCTCAGGCTTAACCGAACGCTTATATCCGGGACCAATTCGGGAAATCGGGCTGATACTGCCGGTATTGAATAGATCGAACCTATCCCCGACCGGGTTGAAGGTCGAGCTATCAGAATGTAGAGATCCTACGGTGATGACGTTGATCGCTTCCGCAGGGGACAGCAATCGACGCTCGATTTCGTTTCTCAGTAACTCCGTAAGCGCTAGCGCCCTTTTGTTAGCAATGCTCAACGCGGCAAATCCATCGCGGGGAGAATTCAATGCCAGTGCACTTGCATCATTGCCAGCACTAACGACAAACAAGACCGAAAACTCGTAAGAGAGCCAGTCGAGTAGACGGGCCCATGGCGATAGCTGCCCCATAAAGACACGGTTCAGATCGCCAATGGAAAGGTTGATCACCCTCACTGAGGGAGCCGCAGGCGCCTCCCCTTGATCTCCATCGAAAATTCTTTTCACTGCACGATGAATTAGGTCGATAAGCAACGTGTCGTCGGGCGAGGTTTCAACCCTTCGGGGATTCATCACATCGGCTGGATTTGGACGTAAAACTGGCCTCACATAGAGTGCGCGGTTGAAAGGAGTCGAGTTCTCATCTAACTCACCGTGCAAGATTAGTGATGCCATCGCGGTCCCGTGGACTCGATCTTTTGCCTCGTAGTCCGCACTCCACCCATCCGGATCATCGATAGATAGGCGACCGGCTAACAGCGCATGGTTGGCCATAGGCAGCCCGTCTAGCAGCGCAACGACTGGCAAGCCCGCCTGTACCGGAGGAGCCGGAAGGGGCACCACTGCGCCACCCTCTTCGCCTCCGCCGGCGATCGACTGAGCTCGCGGGCGAAAGAACATGATCCGGTCCGAGAGGACGAGTTCCGGATAGTTCCCAGCAAGTATCTGACCAATTGCGTCGCTGGTTAGTTCGACGAGAAGGCCGTGATATGCAATCTCGTCAATGATCGTCTCGCCGATGACCCGTCCGTTAAGGCGCGCTACTAGCGCCCTGATTTCATCTCTCGATGCACCCTCCTTCGCAACTGACCCGAAGTACCAAGCTTCAATCTCAAACCGAATCTGAGGAGAGCCGAAGTCGACTTGCTCTTGCCAGTAGGCCCGCATATCAAGCCCGATCCGATCCGCCACACCCCACGGGCGAATTTTTTTCAGTTGAGCAAAGACGTGCTTGAACGGGGCGTAGCCCCTGTCAAACTTCAGGTCCGGATTGGCCTCGTAACGGTTCCATAGATTTAAGAGCTGGTTGAGGGCCTCGGCATTGCTGCCCAAGAGAAAGAGTCTTCCGGAGAACGCTTTGTTAATGTCGTCCTCATCGTAGAAGTCGTCGTCTGGTGCGACGTTGTCCTCTGCCCACTCCACTAACCAATCTAGGTCTGGCACTCTCCGCACCGCTTTCGCGAAATTTTGCACGTCCCCCGCGATTTCCAGCACCAGCACCAGTTCGGGATTCTCAATTGGCGCCTCTTGCTGGAGCCTTAGACGCTTTGCTTCGAACGCATCGCTCAAGGCAGCTAGCTGCGGGGCAATCCGCGCGCGTTGGCGACCGATCGGGGGGAAATGAATGCGAGTCGGTCCGCCGGATAAGTTACTCTTAGTTGCAGCGACTGGTTCGGCAAAGACCAGCAGCGGAAAATCCCCCTCAGCCATCCGTTAGCCCGCCTTTTTATCCTTGACGGTGTAGCGAGTTGCCCATTGACGAAGCCTCGCCGCCACGATGTTTTTGATATTTGCGTCCGGAAGAGCGAGGACGAATCTTCTCTGAACATCTTCCGAGAACTGCTCAAGATCAGAAAAGCTGGACGCTGGAACCTTAGAAGCCAGCAGCTTAGGCGAGATACCCAAAGAGATTCCAAGGTTTGATTGTAGTCTCTTAAACCACTCTTCCTTTTGTGCCGGCGTCGGCCGAGGAAGCGCCAGTCGAAGTTGGAAGCGTCGCCAAACAGCACGATCGAGAAGCTCGGCATGATTGGTCGCAGTGACGACAACAACGTGACTTGGAAGTGCATCAATTTGGAGAAGAAGAGAGCTTACGACTCGCTTAATTTCGCCGGTTTCATGAGTATCGCCGCGCTCTTTTCCCAGGGTGTCGAACTCATCGAAGAATAGGACGCAGTGATGAGTGCGCACAAAGTCGAACAATTTTTTTAAGCGGCCGCTCGTCTCGCCGAGAAAGCTACCAATAACGGCCTCATATCGAACTACGAACAGCGGTACCATCAACTCGGTTGCGATAGCTTCCGCGAGAGACGTCTTGCCGTTTCCCGGATCGCCACTCAGAAGCACTCGATGTCTGGGTTCGATGGCGTACGATCGCAGTAGATCGCGCCTATGCTGTTCCTCGATCAATTCCCGGCTAGCGTCCCGCACCGCATCCGGCAGCTGAAGTGATTCGAGAGTTCGCTTGGGCTCGACTTCGAAAAGTAGGCCGCCGTGTCCTCCGTCGAACGACCGAGACACTTCTCGCGGTTCATGTCGGACCTTAGGAGATCGAAGATTTTCAGCGAGCTTATCCGCGAGCTGGTGGTGATGCTTTGCACGCTCTTCGGCCACCATCGCTTCGACAGTGGTCCTCAAAAGCTGCTGATCGCCTTCGCTTCCAGCTTTCACCAAATTAACGAGAAGGTCTGCTCGCGACATCCGCCCTACCAGAACTTGAAAGCGATTAGCACCAATAGATTCCCCAGATCAGAGCTTTGCGGTCCGACCAGCAACGCCCCCGAATCGCCTCGTTCTTGGCGCAGGCAAGCTTACTCAAATAGACGCATCTCAAGAAGTGTAGATGCTTCTCAAGAAATCGGGGGAAGCCCTCGTTTGACGATAGCGAGTATGCCCTTTCGGGAGCCTAGGGGGAGCCTAAGATAGCTCGCGATGATCTAAGTGACTGAAAAGTTTGGCTGGGGGACCTGGATTCGAACCAGGGTTGACGGAGTCAGAGTCCGTAGTCCTACCGCTAGACGATCCCCCAGCAGGGGC
This sequence comes from Dongia sedimenti, assembly GCA_030715195.1. Classification (GTDB taxonomy): domain Bacteria; phylum Pseudomonadota; class Alphaproteobacteria; order Dongiales; family Dongiaceae; genus Dongia; species Dongia sedimenti. The sequence goes on along the minus strand of JAUYVI010000005.1, from coordinate 580,851 downwards.
CTCGGCCCGGCGCCACATATAAGGTGGCCGGGCCGGCGGAAGCGGGCGGAATTTATCGCCTCGACTCTCGAGTTTCAACCCGCCATTCGCGGCCCCGCTCCGAAGCCGGTTTCGGGGCAGGAAAGCCCGGAATCCGGCGCATTTCCGCCGGAGCGCGGGGCCGGCCGGCTGAAGGCCCGTCCCAAATCCTTCATTTTATGGACGGTTCCGTGTAGGATCGGCGCTGGAACGGTCCAGGCGCGAGAGCGGCCGGCGGCGGTCCGGGAAGGTCCCGGGCCAAGCGCGGCGGCGGCGACCCGGACTTGGGAGTTGAACGGTGATTACGGGCCTTTCCGGTCCGGCGGAGGCTGCGCAGCCGGTGTTTGCGCGCGCCGCCAAGCCCGGCGAAATCATGGCCGCGCTCGATCTCGGCACCAACAATTGCCGGCTCCTGGTGGCCCGGCATGCCGGGTCGGGATTCCATGTGATCGACGCCTTCTCCCGCATCGTCCGCCTCGGCGAGGGTGTCTCGCAGACCGGCCGGCTGTCCGAAGCCGCCATCAGCCGCACCCTGGAAGCCCTGAAGATCTGCGCCGGCAAGATGGCGCGGCGCGGCGTGACGCTGTCCCGCGCCGTCGCGACCGAGGCCTGCCGCCGCGCCGACAACTGCGCCGATTTCGTCGGCCGCAGCCTGGCCGAGACCGGCGTGCGGCTCGACATCATCTCGACCGGCGAGGAAGCACAGCTTGCCTTCAAGGGTTGCCTGCCGTTGCTCGACAAGCACCGTCCTTACGCGATTGTCTTCGACATCGGCGGCGGCTCGACCGAGCTCGGCTGGCTGCGCTTCCGCCCGAACCTGCCGCCGGAGATGGTCGCCTGGCACTCGGTCCCGCTGGGCGTCGTCTCGATGACCGAGCGGTTCGGCGCCGAGCCGCAGCCGGGCGAGGATGCCGAAATCTTCTATCAGCGCATGGTCGACCTGGTCGCCGACCACCTCGACCCGCTGCACCGCGCGATCAGCGCCGGCCGCGCGATCGGCGCCGGCGAAGTGCAGATGCTCGGCACCTCCGGCACGGTGACGACCTTGGCCGGCATCCGCCTCGGCCTGCCGCGCTACGACCGCGGCCAGGTCGATGGCTCCTATCTCGATTTCGCCGACGTCGAGCGGATCAGCAGCGACATCGCCCGCCGCGACGTGGCCGGCCGTGCCGAGATCCCCTGCATCGGCATGGAGCGCGCCGACCTTGTGCTCTCGGGTTGCGCCATCCTCTCGGCGATCTGCCGGCTCTGGCCGGTGGGGCGTCTCCGCGTCGCGGATCGCGGCGTGCGCGAAGGGATACTGATGAGCCTGATGAGCGGCCCCGCGCGCAATGCCGCGCTGGAAGCGGCAATCCCCATCAAGAGTGGCCCGGTCACCAACGGCCAAGTCGTCTCGGCTTAAAGAATGGCAAGCAAACCCGGCGGCACCGGGCCCTCCGGCCGTGGCCTCAAGGAGCGGGTGAAGACCGCCAACAAGCGCAGCGCGTCCTCGACCCGCTGGCTCGACCGGCAGCTCAACGATCCCTATGTCGCCGAGGCGAGGAAGCGCGGGTTTCGCTCGCGCGCGGCCTTCAAGCTGCTGCAGCTGGACGAGCGCTTTCACTTCCTGAAATCCGGCGCCCATGTGGTCGATCTCGGTGCCGCCCCCGGCGGCTGGACCCAGGTCGCCGCCGAGGCCGTGCTGAAGAAGGGCAAGGGCAAGGTGGTCGGCATCGACATCCTGAAGATGGACCCGGTGCCGGGCGCGGAAATCCTGCATCTCGACTTCATGTTGGAAGAGGCGCCAAGCCAGCTGAAGGCGCTGCTGGACGGTGATGCCGACGTGGTGCTCTCCGACATGGCGGCCTCCGCGACCGGGCACCAGCGCACCGACCATCTGAAGATCATGGCCCTGGCCGAGACCGCCTATGCCTTCGCGGCCGAGGTGCTCGCCCCCGGCGGCACCTTCATCGCCAAGGTGCTGCAAGGCGGCGCCACCGGCGATCTCCTCAAAGAGCTGAAGCAGGATTTCGAGGAGGTCCGCCACGTCAAACCGGCCGCCAGCCGCAAGGATTCGGCGGAGATCTATGTGGTGGCGCTGAGTTTCCGGGGACGCGCGCGAGGCTAGAGCGCGCTCTCGACATCCGTCTTGGCGAAGTCGGCGCCGACATAGAGCAAGCGACAGCCGCGTTCCTTTGCCAGTGCATAGGCAAAGCAGTCGCCAAAGTTGAGACCGGCCGGATGTATGCCCTTGCCCCAGCGCGCGTAGGCTTCGCCGACCTGACGCGCCATCGTTTCAGTCACGGGAATGATCTCAGCGCCAATGCGATCGATGAGGTCCGTGGCTTCATTCGCGATATCCCGAGTGGCCGTGATGATGAGAAGCTCCGCGAGAGTTCCTGCCGAGATGAGAACGCTTTCTTCTGCTTCCCAAATTCTCATGCAGTCAGCGGCATTCGACTCTCGCAGCATGACGGCCACGATTGCCGAGGTATCGACCACAATCACTTCGGCAGACCGAACTCGTCGTAAAGGAAATCCTGACTTCGTGCGGCGCTTGGACCAGATTTTGCCTTGGACGACGCCGAAAGGCTGATCTCTTCTAGAATTGCGCGGCGCTGCTCGCGGGTGAGCACCTTCTTGACCGGTACCATGCGCACGACTTCCTGGTCGTGCCGGGTCAGGACCACTTCTTCGCCGGCCTCGGCGCGGCGGACGAGGTCAGTGAGCTGGGCCTTGGCGTCGGAGACAGAAATACGCATCGCGGTCCTCCATCCGAGGATCGACACAATTTGGACCAATGGATGGTCCATTTCAAGGGGATGCGCCTGAGCGTGGCCGAGAACCGGCCCCGACTCCCAGATATAGCGAAGTCAAATCGCCAAAGCCATAGCCATGGGGGCATGCCTGCCTTGCGGCCGGAAACCCCGGATTCCCGGCCCTTTTCCTGGACGGGGGGAAGTCCCTGTGTATGATGCCGCGCCAACCCGATTCCGGGCAGGAAATCTTTAAAGGACGGACCGGTTTCCACCGACGGTCCCTCCAGCGGGGTTTGGCGATGGAAATCCGCGACGCTTTGACTTTCGACGACGTGCTGCTGGAGCCGGCGCGGAGCTCCGTGCTGCCCGCGACCGCCGGCACGGCGACCCACCTCACCAAGCGCATCCAGCTTTCGATCCCGCTGCTCTCCTCCGCCATGGACACGGTGACCGAGGCCAAGATGGCGATCGCCATGGCCCAGAGCGGGGGCTTGGGCGTCATCCACAAGAATCTCGACATCCAGCGCCAGGCCGAAGAGGTCCGCAAGGTGAAGCGGTTCGAGAGCGGCATGGTGGTGAACCCGCTGACGATCCATCCCGAGGCCACGCTTGCGGAGGCGCGGGCGCTGATGGAGGCGCATGAGATCTCCGGCTTCCCGGTGGTCGAGAAGAAATCCGGCAAGCTGGTCGGCATCCTCACCAACCGCGATGTCCGCTTCGCCACCGACCTGAACGAGACCGTCGGGAATCTCATGACCAAGGACCGGCTGGTGACGGTGCAGCCGGGCGTCGGGCACAGCGAGGCCCGCAAGCTGCTGCACCAGCACCGGCTGGAGAAGCTGCTGGTGGTCGATGAGAGCTATCGCTGCATCGGGCTGATCACCGTCAAGGACATGGAGAAGGCCCAGGCCTATCCGAACGCCTGCAAGGACGAGAAAGGCCGGCTGCGCGTCGCCGCTGCTGTGGGAGTCGGCGAGGACGGCTTGCGCCGCGCCGAGGCCCTGCTCGAGGCCGGGGTCGATGTGCTGGTGATCGACACCGCGCATGGCCATTCGGAAGGCGTGCTCTCCGCGGTCGCCGCGGTGAAGCGGCTCTCCAACGACTGCCAGGTGGTGGCCGGCAATGTCGCCACCGCCGATGGCGCCCAGGCGCTGATCGACCAGGGCGCCGATGCGATCAAGGTCGGCATCGGCCCAGGCTCGATCTGCACCACCCGCATCGTCGCCGGGGTCGGCGTGCCGCAGCTGACCGCGATCACCGACTGCGCCGAGCGTGCGCACAAGTCGGGGACGCCGGTGATCGCCGATGGCGGCATCAAGTATTCCGGCGATCTTGCGAAAGCCATCGCCGCCGGCGCAGATTGCGCCATGGTCGGCTCGCTGCTGGCCGGCACCGACGAGAGCCCGGGCGAGGTGTTCCTCTATAACGGCCGCTCCTACAAATCCTATCGCGGCATGGGCTCATTGGGCGCCATGGCGCGCGGCTCGGCCGACCGCTACTTCCAGGCCGAGGTGGCCGACAAATTGAAGCTGGTGCCCGAAGGCATCGAAGGCCGCGTCCCCTATAAGGGTCCGGCGGGCGTCGTCATCCACCAGCTGGTCGGCGGCCTCAAGGCGGCGATGGGCTATACCGGCAACGCCACCATCGAAGAGATGCAGAAGAACTGCCGCTTCCTGAGGATCACCAATGCCGGCCTCGCGGAAAGCCACGTCCACGACGTGCAGATCACCCGCGAAGCGCCGAACTACCGGCAGAATATGTAGTGACCCCGGGCGCCAGACTCCAAGCCGCGATCGAGCTGCTGCAGGCCATCCACGGCGGCACCGCGCCGGCCGACCGCGCGACCGCGACATACTTCCGCACCCGGCGCTATATCGGCGGCGCCGATCGGCGCGCGGTGCTGGACCATGTCTATTCGGTGCTGCGGCGGCGCGCCGCCCTGGGCTGGAAGCTCGACCGTGCCAGAGGCGACGTGAAGCTGCCGGAGATCGAGCGGGCGCGGATGATCGCGCGCATGGCCATCATGGAAGGCTGGTCGGCGGACAAGATCGCCGGTGCCTTCGACGGCGGACAGTATCGTCCGCCCACCCTCGACCAGACCGAGAAGCGGATCGCGAAATCGCTGGAAGGCCAGGCGCTGGAGGATCCGAAGGCGCCGCTCTGGGTGCGCTACGAATTTCCGGAATGGTGCGAGCCGCGCCTGAAGCGCGCCTTCGGCGAACGGCTCGAAGCCGAGATGGCCGCCGCACTCCAGCCCGCGGCGACCGACATCCGGGTCAACACGCTGCGCGGCACGCGCTCGGTCGCAGCGCGCGCCTTGCGCGACGCCGATATCGAGGCCAAGCCGACCCCGCTCTCGCCCTGGGGTCTCCGGGTCGAGGGCCGGCCGCCGCTGGCGACGCTCGAGGCCTTCACCAGCGGCTTGATCGAGATCCAGGACGAAGGCTCGCAGCTGGTCGCACTCATGGTCGATCCCCGGCCCGGCGAGCGCATCGTCGATTTCTGCGCCGGCGCCGGCGGCAAGACTTTGGCCTTGGCGGCCCTGATGGAGAACAAGGGCAAGCTGGTCGCGATGGACGTTCTGAAGGGCCGGATCGAGCGCTCGGCCACCCGCATCCGCCGCGCCGGCATCAACAATGTCGAGCGCCGCGATCTCTCCTCGGAGCGCGATCCCTGGGTGAAGCGCCATGCCGGCGGCTATGACCGCGTGCTGATCGACGCGCCCTGCTCGGGTGCCGGCACCTGGCGCCGCAACCCCGATGCGAAATGGCGCCTGAAGCCGAAGGATCTCGAAGAGCTGGTCGATCTGCAGAAGCGCATCCTCGACAGCGCGTCGCGCCTGGTGAAGCCCGGCGGCCGGCTGGCCTATGCGACCTGCTCGCTGTTCCAGGAAGAGAATGCCGATCAGGTCGCGGCCTTCCTCGAAGCCAACCCGGATTTCACTTTGGTGCCCGCGCCGCAAGTTTGGGCCGAGGCGACCAAGCGGCTGGGTCTCGACACGCCCTATCCGGGTGACGGCGACATGCTGGTACTGACCCCGGGGAAGCATGGCACCGACGGCTTCTTCGTGGCGGTGATGGAGAAGAAGGCGGCGGCGGTGGCGGAGACGACGCAGGCGGCGGAGAATACCGCGTGAGCATACGTACCCCCACCCTAACCCTCCCCCGAATCGGGGGAGGGGACTCTCTTCTCCCTCCCCCGATTCGGGGGAGGGCCGGGGTGGGGGTACGAGACACCGCATGGGCAAGCAAGCGATGAACTTCATCATCCGCCCCGCGGTGCTGGACGATGCGCTGGAGATCGCCGAGATCCATTATCTCGGCTGGAAGCATGCCTATGCCGGCGTGGTGGACGAGAAGCAGATCGCGGCCAAGCAGCCGGACCGGCGGCTCGATTACTGGAAGCACAAGATGAGCGATCCGGCCAATCTGGTGCTGGTCGGTGCCGAGCGGGTGGAAGGCCCCCTGCTCGGCTTCATCTATGGCGGCCCGGTTCTGCCGCATGAGATCACCCGCGAAATCGCGCACGCGCCCAAGCTCCAGGACTTCGACTGCGAGATCAACATCGTCCATTGCCGCCACGCCGTGCAGGGCAAGGGCCTCGGCCGCGCCCTGATCGCCGCGATCGCGCACCATTGGCAGGTCGGCGGCAAACGCGCGCTGATGCTCTGGGCCTTCCGCGACAACGACTATCGCAAGCTGTACGACAAGCTCGGCGGCACAGTGTTCGCCGAGGGCGTCGATGAAGGCGCGCCGGATGTCGCGTATGGCTGGCCTGACCTGAACCGACTCATCGAATCTTGCTCCTCTTCTGCACGGAGACCTCTTTGACCGATCGCATTCTCATTCTCGATTTCGGATCGCAGGTGACGCAGCTGATCGCGCGGCGGGTGCGCGAGGCGGGAGTCTATTGCGAGATCATGCCGTTCAACACCGATGCCAAGCGCATCAAGGAGTTCGATCCGAAGGGCATCATCCTCTCGGGCTCGCCGCACTCGGTCACCACCGAGGACGGGCCGCGGGCGCCGAGTCAAGTCTGGGACTCCAAGCTGCCGGTGTTCGGCATCTGCTATGGCGAGCAGACCATGTGCGCGCAGCTGGGCGGCGAGGTGCACGGCTCCGACCACCGCGAGTTCGGCCGCGCCACCTTGCAGATCAAGGAGGACGCCGCGCTGTTCGACGGGGTCTGGAAGCCGGGCGACACCGACCAGGTCTGGATGAGCCATGGCGACCGTGTCGTCCGCCTGCCCGAAGGCTTCAAGGTGGTGGCGGTCAGCGACGGCGCGCCCTATGCGGCGATCGCCAACGAGGCGCGGAAATACTATGCCGTGCAGTTCCACCCCGAGGTGGTGCACACGCCGCGCGGCGCCGCGCTCATCAAGAACTTCGTCACGAAGATCTGCGGCTGCAAGGCCGACTGGACCATGGCGGCCTATAAGGAATCCATGATCGCCAAGATCCGCGCCCAGGTGGGCTCGGGCAAGGTGATCTGCGGGCTGTCCGGCGGCGTCGATTCCTCGGTGGCGGCGGTGCTGATCCACGAGGCGATCGGCGACCAGCTGACCTGCATCTTCGTCGATCACGGTCTGCTGCGCGGCGGCGAGGCCGAGCAGGTGGTGACCCTGTTCCGCGACAATTACAACATCCCGCTGGTGCACCGCGATGCCAGCGACCTCTTCCTCGGCGAGCTCAAGAGCGTCACCGACCCGGAGACCAAGCGCAAGATCATCGGCCGCCTGTTCATCGACGTGTTCGACGAGGAGGCGCACAAGATCGGCGGCGCGCAGTTCCTGGCCCAGGGCACGCTCTATCCCGACGTGATCGAGAGCGTCTCCTTCACCGGCGGACCCAGCGTCACCATCAAGAGCCATCACAATGTCGGCGGCCTGCCGGAGCGGATGAACCTGAAGCTGGTCGAGCCGCTGCGCGAGCTGTTCAAGGACGAGGTGCGCGCATTGGGGCGTGAGCTCGGCCTGCCCGAGAAGATGATCCGCCGCCATCCTTTCCCCGGCCCCGGCCTCGCCATCCGCATCCCCGGCGACATCACGCCGGAGAAGCTCGACATCTTGCGCAAGGCCGACGCGATCTATCTCGAAGAGATCGACAAGGCCGGACTCTACGACCAGATCTGGCAGGCCTTCGCCGTGCTGCTGCCGGTGAAGACGGTCGGCGTGATGGGCGACGGCCGCACCTATGATCATGTCTGCGCGCTGCGCGCCGTGACCTCGACGGACGGCATGACGGCGGACTTCTATCCGTTCGAGCCCGCTTTGCTCGGGCGGATGGCGACCCGCATCGTCAACGAGGTCAAAGGCATCAACCGCGTGGTCTATGACTACACCTCGAAGCCGCCGGGAACGATCGAGTGGGAGTGAGGCGGCGACACTTGCCCTCTCCCCCGGCCCCTCTCCCTTGCAGGGCGAGGGGAGAAGAATGTGGCAGTCCCCTCCCCCTGCCAGGGGGAGGGTTAGGGAGAGGGTGCGAGGGCGGCGTTAACGCAGACAAGCCCATCCGTCCTGACTCCTCGAAAACGTTCTATACCGCTGACAAAGCGTGGAAAATGCATTCGTCTGCGTCGATCTAATTCTGCGTTTCGTCTGCGTCCTGTCTGCGATGCAGTGCACAAAAGGCGCTTCGCCGGATGCCGCGCTTCCGTCCGCTGCCGGGAAGCGCGGCGGCGGGCTGAACTTTTACGGCCCGCATCGATTTTTGACCCGGTAGACGCCCTTAAGCGCCTGATAGAGCTCAATAAATATCGCCGAAAGGTGCGGCGCGAAACTGCGTTTGGTAAACCCTGGGTAAAACCTTGGCCGGGGAGCGCGCCGCAGCGGCCTCAGCAGCGCGACCGAACAGAGGATTGTACCACTTTTGTTCCTGCCCTTCAATCCGTGCGTTGCAATGGCCGGCCGGGGCTCTTATGCGTGGCGCCATGAACAGCCTGCCTGACGTCCAACCGGCCGCCGCGCCCGCCCCGCTCCGCGCGCCGAATTCCAATCGGGCGGCACCGTTCCTGCCGATGAGCCGCGCCGAGATGGCGGCGCTCGGCTGGGAGCAGTGCGACATCGTGCTCATCACCGGCGATGCCTATGTCGATCACCCGAGCTTCGGCATGGCGATCATCGGCCGCCTCTTGGAGGCGCAGGGCTTCAAGGTCGGGATCATCGCGCAGCCGGACTGGCACTCTGCTGAAGCTTTCAAGGCGCTGGGCAAGCCGCGCCTGTTCTTCGGCGTGACCGGCGGCAACATGGATTCCATGGTCAACCGCTACACCGCGGACCGGCGGCTGCGGCACGACGATGCCTATACGCCCGGCGGCGAAGGCGGCAAAAGGCCGGACCGCTGCACCATCGTCTATGCGCAGCGCTGCCGCGAAGCCTTTAAAGACACGCCCATCGTGCTCGGCGGGATCGAGGCCAGCCTGCGCCGCATCGCGCATTTCGACTACTGGTCGGAGAAGGTGCGGCGCTCGATCCTGGCCGATGCCAAGGCGGACCTGCTGCTCTATGGCAATGCCGAGCGCGCGGTGGTCGAGGTGGCGCAGCGCATGGCCGCGGGTGCGGCGCCGTCGGAGCTCGACTCTATCCGCGGCGTCGCCCTGTTCCGCAAGGTGCCCGACACTTACACCGAGCTGCATGCCGACGATCTCGACGCCGCCGATGAGGGCGCCGCGCGCGTGCCGGGTGATGTGGTCATCCGCCTCCCCGCCTATGAGCAGGTGGTCGAGGACAAGGAGGCGTATGCGCGCGCCTCGCGCGTGCTGCACCGGGAGAGCAATCCCGGCAATGCGCGGCCGCTGGTGCAGCGGCATGGCGACCGCGACCTCTGGCTGAACGCGCCGCCGATCCCGCTCAGCAGCGACGAGATGGACGCGGTCTACGACCTGCCCTATGCCCGGGCACCGCATCCCAGCTATGGCGATGCGAAGATCCCGGCCTGGGACATGATCAAGTTCTCGGTCACCATCATGCGCGGCTGCTTCGGCGGCTGCACCTTCTGCTCGATCACCGAGCATGAGGGCCGCATCATCCAGAACCGCTCCGAGGGCTCGATCCTGCGCGAGATCGAGCTCATTCGCGACAAGACCCCGGGCTTCACCGGCGTCATCTCCGATATCGGCGGGCCGACCGCCAACATGTACCGCATGGCCTGCAAGGACCCGAAGATCGAGGCCGCGTGCCGGCGCCCCTCCTGCGTGTTCCCGGAGATCTGCCCGAACCTCAACACCAGCCATGACGACCTCATCCGGCTGTATCGGAAGGTGCGCGAGACCAAGGGTGTGAAGAAGGTGATGGTCGCCAGCGGCGTGCGCTACGACCTCGCCATCCAGAGCCCGGAATATGTGAAGGAGCTGGTCGAGCATCACGTCGGCGGCTATCTCAAGATCGCCCCCGAGCACACCGAGCGCGGGCCGCTCGACAAGATGATGAAGCCGGGGATCGGCGCCTATGACCGCTTCAAGGAATTGTTCGACGCGGCGGCGAAGCAGGCCGGCAAGAAATACTACCTGATCCCGTATTTCATCGCCGCGCATCCCGGCACCACCGACGAGGACATGATGAACCTCGCCTTGTGGCTGAAGAAGAACAAGTACCGCGCCGACCAGGTGCAGACCTTCCTGCCCTCACCGATGGCGACCGCGACCGCCATGTACCACACCGGCGTCAACCCGCTGAAGGCGGTGCGGCATGATGCGAGCGACAAGGTGCAGGCAATCACCGGCTTGAAGCAGCGAAGGCTGCACAAGGCGTTCCTGCGCTACCACGATCCCGACAACTGGCCGAGCTTGCGCGAGGCGCTGCAGAAGATGGGGCGCGCGGATCTGATCGGCCCGCGTGAGGACCAGCTCGTGCCGGCGCATCAGCCGGCGGGCTGGGTGGAGAAGGAAGCGGGCAAGCCGCGGCCGAAGCAGCGGGCTGGGCGGAGTGCGCGCGGCGGGCAGCGGTTTACGACGAAGGGTGTGGGGTATCCGGGAGAGAAGTGAGGGGGCGGGCGGGCGCTAGGGGCTGCTCTGCTTCTTCACCTTACGAGAACGGCCTTTCTACCGAGGGAGCTTGCCCTGCTCGTCGTCACCGTACATCAAATCGAAAATATTCGCCGCAGCATCAAGCCACTTCTTACGGCCTGCGCTGCCCCACTGAGTCCCCGGCTTTGGCAATTCCTTAAGCAGACCTTCGATGAAAGGATGCTGCGTCTCGGGGACCAGTGACCGGCGCGCGGCAATAGGTGCCTCTGACCGATCCTCGTCTGCTATTTCAGGTGCCGGCGAGGGTCCTGATCCGGACAGTACGCCACTACCGACAATCGGCTCAATGAGACGGTCCTGTGAGCCATTGAAGAAACCGGCTTGCATCGCCGTCTTCTCGAACGCCCAGCGCGCCTTGTCCTTCTGCTTTGGCGAGACTCCGAACTTGACGAAGGCTTGCTCGATACCGTGCGGGCGCGGCGGCAGTTGCTTGCCGCGAAACTCATCATACAGGCGCTTGTAGAGCGGCACCTTGTAGAACGCCTCGACCTTCGCAGCCTTCTCCCGAGCGGGGTCGAGTATCTCATGGCCGAGGTCGGTGAGTTCGTATTTGCCCTGCGAGAAGTCGATAAGGCCGAACAGCCGGGCCGCCGCAACCTTGACAACGAAATTGCCGCTGCCTGGCGCGAGGTCCATTGCGACCGCCAACTGATCGCGCGTCACCTGCATACCGCCGCTGTTGAGCAGCCCGCGAGCGACCGTCATCGCATTTTCCAAGTCGATGTACGGAAACCCGATGGTCGATTGCTCGCGCTTCGACGCCGAGCCCGATTGGGCTGCCCTATCATGCATCGCACGCTGTCGTATTCTCACGACCATCGTATCCTCCATTCGGAAAAGTCGGCGTCCGAGCCGCTTACGCATAGTCGGACGCCGTCACGGCACCAGACCGTTCGTTAGCCGTTACAGGCGGAGCCTGATATGCGGCTTAACAGCCCGGAACCGCTTGTCCCGAATGCGGGGGCGGCGCCAGAACGAGCGGGGCATGTTCTGCTTCCTTGTTCTAAGGGGCTTGTCCCCTTGAAAAAAAAGCTAAGTCGTGCCACTTTCCCGAGGCGAAAGCGGGATGCTGTGGCCTTCTCTGCCTAGCTTCCTTACCTGGTGACCGAGGGCATTCTCTGCACCAGACCTGAGTGGAGCGACCCGTGGGTTCGGAAGACCCCGGGTCGTATCTCACAGGCTCACCGCGGCAATATGTTCGATTCCCATACCGCGGTCAAGCGACGGCGGCAGGATTTATGCGGTCACGCGCCTTTCGCTTTGTTCCGCGCCACTTTCTGATCCTCATAATCCACAGTGGATTTATGAGCTGCCCCATAACCGCAGCATAAGCTGCGTTGCAGCTAAGGCTTTGTAAGATAACAATATTGTGAATTCCTGTGGGGAGATAGCAGCCGCGTCCGGGCGAAAAAGGCATTTGCAGTGCTCGAAGCTGAAAACGGAATGCTAACTCACCGGCTTTCATCTAGTTGAAGATCTCGACCCAACATGGCCAGGGAAAATATCCAGGCCAAATCGGCGCGATTCGCTCAACCACCGAACGATGGGGGACCCACCCTTGCCGTGCCACGGCCTGTGGCTAGAGGCACTTCGTTTCGCGTAGAAGAATTGAACCGCCCCTACCCTCATCGCGACCAACGGATCTCACTGCCTCCGGAGATTAGCCCACGAAACCGTACGGGCGAATAAGAGGCGTTCGAGCATCAGTGACGGCCCAGCCGATGGCTAGTTAAACCCACCTGCGCAAAACCAATCAGACTCAGCCAGGGCACGATACATAGCTGTCTGCCAAGAATTTACGTGCGCCTCCCGAGCGCTCTCCACTCTCTTCTCCAACTCCAATCGTATGTCGTCAACACTACCGCGTTCGGCGATCCGTTTTAGCCCATACTGTATGTTGGTCAGCTCCACACCAGAGTGCGATGCGTAAAGCGCACCCAACCCAAACCTACGAAAATGATTGAGTACTCTGTCGCGTTTCGCGTCCGGCCAATCAGGCGGTGGGTTCGGAAAGAAGCGCAAGGATGCTGGATTGGTTTCCTCAACGACGGCGTAGAGCCAGGTTCCGTCGTCCACGTTGTCAAAATAGGGATGCAGTGTTTGTTCTTCCGCGGTCGCAGGCTGCGCATCCAGCTTGGCCTTATTGCAGTCACTGCAAGCTGGGACCAGGTTGATTGGAGCGATGACTAACGCGGAGTGCAACGACTGCGCCAGATAGTGATCCAAGCTGCCCACCGTGCGTTGCCCACACATCGGGCAGATATCGTTCTCCGGCAGCTTCTTGATCTGATCATAGATGTTACGGGTTCGAACGCTCTTAGCGAATGTACCTTTGTAGACCCGCTTCATTTCGTCGACGGTGATCCCGCCAATACCGAGAGTTTGAGGGATGAGGAAGAGTTCTGCCTGATCGCCATGTTGAATGTAAGCAGCTTCAGCTGTCGCAACTAAGTCGGCGGTCAGAGCCAATCTAGCGGCAAGATTTCCATCTTGAATGCTCGCAATGCAAAGATTCAACGCGTCTCGCGCAATAAACGGTGGGCGGTTCAAACGTCGCATGCAGCCGCCTACAGCCTAGCATCGCGTTCAGCGATCAGTGCTTGGACGATGGCGCGGGCTTCCGCGCCAAGCTTTCCGTCGAAGTGTTCAAGCACCGCATTAAAGTTCAAGCGACGCACATTTACGGCATCATCTAGAAGGCGATGGAAACCTGACTTTGTCACTTCGAAGCCAAAGACTTCGCGTGTCAGAATACCTACGTTCTCACCGAACGTTTCTACTGTTGGGCGTTCAACGACGGCCACCTCTCTTGCGCGGCGCAACTTCCAGGCGCATAACTTTGGCACTTCTTGGAGAACGACCGGAGAGTGTGTGGCGACGATCGCGACCCCGTTTCGTTTTACGAGAAGGTCGGAAAGTGCACGAATGAACGCCGACAATAGTGGAGGATGAAGATGCCCTTCTGGCTCGTCGAGCAGAACGAGGGTACGTTCATCAACCACCTCCACCAGACGCGTCATCGTCAATAAGACAATAGCATGTCCTGAGCTAAGCCTTTTGAAGAGAGTGATGGCAGCTGGCCCCCATTGCTCGTCGTTCATGTCCATTAGCGCGGTAACGTTAGCCTCTGCAAATAAATCATCTGCCTCCAGCGTTTCCACAGCAGCGCGCCAACGTTTTGCCCGCAAACCTTGCCGACAGGCATTGAAACTTTGCTGAAAATCGACGGCCAAATCCGACGGTGTCTTCATGAAATCGTATTCAACGCCTTGCTCGTCTTTATCCCAGCCAACCAGGCCAACCTGCTGAGATCTGATGCGGTCATTCTGTTTGGGGCGCAAATCAAAGTCGTCGAAAGCGCTAAATGAAATCATTGCTAGGCCGGCAAATGACCATTCAGCGCCAGCATTAGGGTCGAGTATGATTCTTCCGATTGGCTCGCCATCTTCCGGCGCGCGACCGAGAAGAGCTTCGGCGATCCCGCGCATGCATCGCGTCTTTCCCACACCATTCCGACCGATAAGAACATGGACGTTAGTGGGCGGATGTGATTCGGGCGTCACCTCAAACCGCAGGCTCGGTGGATCGATTCCGTCGCCAATCGGGGGAAACGCATAGCTGAACTGGAACTCCGTAAGTGTTGCGTCGCCCATAGACAGGCGATGTAGGCGCCCTCGAACGCTCTGCTCACTGACGCTTCGCAAGAGAGAAGTCTGCATGACTTGCTGCAAGCGTTCGGCTTCAAAGATATCAAGATTAAATGCGCAATCTCGCAGCCCAATTAGAACGCGATTGCGCAGATCCTCGGAAAGGCCGTTGAGCGTTTCGTAATAATTCTCGTCTTGGCCAAGGGAAAAGAAGCGTTGATCCAGAGCGTCAAAGGTCTGCTCCAGGTTGGGGAACCGAGTATCCGGAGGCAAGACGGCACCTGGCGCAGGGCGGCCCGACGCTGCTAGCGCATGCTGGCCAATTTTTACTGATCCCACTTGATGGCGGACGGCCTCCTCATCAAACAGCCATAAGCTAAACATTGTGCGGAAGCTAAACCAGTCATCCCAATAATCGGTCACCAGGAAGGCCGCGTTCCGAGCGACGCCAGGTACCTCCCGGAAACTCTCAACAATAGTAAAAAACATTTTGTCTGGCTCTCGAAATGCGTGAATTTTCTCATTTCAGCCACTCGGAACATTATAGCGGAGCTTTTCTAAATCCTAGAGCGACCAGAGCCGGCTACCATGTTTATGCTACGCCGCTGTCCTTAACCCGTCCGCGGTATTACTCTAACTGCCTGAGTGAACGCTTCCGGGTGTCCGGGCCGGGCCTCTCCAGTGGCGCCGAAACACCATGGCGCGGCGGTTTATGGTGCTTCCCCCGGAAGTAATGAACTGTTCGCCCCGTCATCGCGACTGACGGCACAACTGCCTCAGGAGCTTGATCCATGATCGCCTTCACCCGCCGCACCGCGCTGCTCCTAGCCGCCTCCAGCCTTCTCGCCACCGCACTCGCAGCAACGGACGGCCACGCCGACCCGGCCGACGGCACCGCCTCCGGCACGCTGACGGTGAACGGCAAGGTCACGCCGGTCGCCTATGCCACTGCGCGGCAGGTGCCGGGGTTCTTCGACAAGAGCAGCATGGACACCGAGGTGATCGTGAGCGATGTGCCTTTGGACGCGCAGGCGCTCGGCGATCCGTTCGTGCGCGGCGATCTCGCCGCGGCGGGCAAGCTGCATGCGTTCGAGATCGTCATCGATGCCGCGGGCACGCCGGTCTCGACCGCCTGGCGCGACAACGGCTTCAAGGGGGCTCCGGCGCCGAGCGGGCTGTCCAGCGCCGACCCGTTCGTGAAGTCGGTGCTCGACGGCAAGGTCGCGGCGGGGAGTTACAAGAGCGCGGAGCCGGCGGAGTTCTTCGGGAACACGTATGCGTTCGACGTGACGTTTCGGGCGGTTGTTGCGCCGTGAGACGCTTGGTTTGGCGTTTGGAGGGCTGGATCGTCTTTTGAGCGCGGCCTGAAAGGCTCAGGCTGCATCAACCCCCTCCCCAACCCTCCCCCATCTTGGGGGAGGGGAAATGAGAATGTCGCCGCGTTTCCCCTGACAAGCGCCGCGTGACTTCGGCGAAACTCGTGGATGCCAAGGCCGAGCCTTGGCATGACGGCCGCGATTTATGATGCGGCTGGACCATAACGCTGGAACACCGCCACGCTGGATCTTGTTCTGAGCGCGGCCTGAACCGCTCTGGCTGCATCAACCCCCTCCCCACCCTCCCCCATCTTGGGGGAGGGAAGATGAAAGAGGCTTCGCGCGTGTCGGGGCTCGAGAAAAAATCTGCCGGGCGGCGGTCGATTCCGCCTGCGGTCGTTCGACGGTCCGGTAACGAGACCTTCCGGACCCGAAAGGATGACTGCGATGGCCAAGAGTGCTGCACTGCTGCTGGCCCGGCTGATCTTCGCCTGGGCGTTTCTGATGGCTGCCGGTTTCAAGTTCTCAGGGATGGGGGCGACGGCGGAGTACATCGCCGCGGCCGGCTTTCCCTTCCCGCTGTTCCTGGCCTGGGTCGCGGCGTTGTTCGAGATCGGGCTGGGGCTCGCCTTCCTGACCGGCGCCTTCTTCAGCGAGGCCGCGCTCATCGCCGGGATCTATGTGATGTTCCTCGCCTTCGCCTTCCACGGCCCGGCGCTCTGGAAGGACAACCAGGCGGAGTTCGGGTTCTTCTTCGACCACTTCGTCTTCCTGGCCGGGCTGCTTTATGCCGCGGTCCACGGCCCCGGCGAGAAGCTGGCCCTGGGCTGGCGCCTGCCGTGGATCGCCCGCCGCGTCAGTCGATGAGCGCGGGGTTCTTGTCAAAGGCGGCCGGACGGCCTCAGATGCGCCCCGAAGCGATCGAACGGGACGCGAGCGGAGGGCGAGGCTTGGTCACCACCATTTACGGCATCAAGAATTGCGACACGATGAAGAAGGCGTTCGCCTGGCTGGAGCAGCACGGCGTCGCCGCTGACTTCCACGATTACAAGAAGGCGGGTGTCAGCAAGGCGCAGCTCGCGAAGTGGTGCCAGGCGGCGGGCTGGGAGACGGTGCTCAACCGCGCCGGCACCACCTTTCGCAAGCTGCCCGAGAGCGAGCGCGAGAACTTGACCGAGGCGAAGGCGATCGCGCTGATGGTGGCGCAGCCGTCGATGATCAAGCGGCCGGTGCTGGAGACCGGCGGCAAGATCGAGATCGGGTTCAAGCCGGAGCGTTACGCGGCGCTGTTCGGCCGGTAACGAGGCTTCCTACTTCGCCGGCGCGGTCTCGTTGCGCGGCGTCCCGCCGGCCATGCTCTCGAACACGCCGTCGCGGCGGATGAGGGCGTGGAACAGGCCGGCGGCGATGTGCAGCAGGACCAGCGCGAAGAAGGCGAAGGCGAGATACACATGCGCAGTCTTCAGCAGCGTGTATATCCCGGCGTCCGGCGGCAGGATCGCGGGGAGATGGAAGCCGCCGAGCAGCACCACCGGATAGGCGCCGGCCGATTGCATGCCCCAGCCGAGCAGCGGCATCGCGATCATCAGCGCGTAGAGCGCGTAATGGGAGAGCTTGGCCGCGAGCTGCATCGGCGGCGGCAGGTCGCGCGGCAGCGGCGGCGTGCCGGAGCGCAGGCGCACGGCGATCCGGATCAGCGCCAGGACCAGGATCGCCAGCCCGAGCGTCTTGTGCGTGGCCAGCAGCGGGACATATTTCGGCATGACGGTCGAGACCATGCCGACGCCGATGAACAGCATCGCCAGGATGCAGATCGCCATCAGCCAATGCAGCAGCCGCTGCAGCAGCGTGAACCTTGTGCTTCGGGTCATGGCTGGGTCCCCTGCTGCGCTGCATCGCTGCGCGGATAGTTCTTCTCCTCCGCCGTGCGCAAGTTGAAGGAGTGCCGATAGGCGGCCGAGCGCGCCGCCGGGAAGGGATCGTCGGAGACCGTGATGCCGTCGGGCAGGATGGTCGGGTCGAAATTGATGTCGCGGCAGGGGCCGTCGCGTTCGGCCTCGACCTTGTCCACCACCAGGGTGCCGGCCTCGACCGACTTGCGATCGGCCGGCCAGGCCTTGCTGGGATCCGCGGTGGGATCGCCGGGGTTGGCGAGCATCACCACCAGGGTCCATTTCTGCGGCGCCTGGCCGACCCGCTCGGCGATCTCCTGCTCGAGATGATCGGGGCCGAGCTTGGCCAGCGCGTCATGGTCGATCGGGGCGACCGCGGCCTGCGGGCGCAGCGACCAGCGCACCGCATGCGCGGCGCCGGACTTGTCGATGAAGAGAAAGGCGTTGAGGCCGTTATAGGTGTCCTCGGCATAGCTTGCGGTCCAGGGCGCGCTCGCGGCCCAGGCGCCGAAGGCCGCGATCTCCGGATGCGCGGCGGCGAAGCTCTTCATCGCATCCGGCGCCTTGCTGGCCGAGGCCTGGAGCAGCGCATAGAAGGCCTCCGGCGTCGCCACCGGGAAGAAGGGCGGGCTGATCATCGCCGAGCGCCACACCTGGCCGTCCGGCGTGGTGATCTGCAAGCCCATGCCGCGCACCCGTGACGTGGCGTCGGCGGCGTTGGGGTCGGGCGTGCTGAAATTGAAGCGGCCGACCACCGGATAGGTGCCGGACACGAAGACCTGGGCTTTCGAAAGTTCCGCGCCGTTGCCGTTGGCTTCGAAGGCGCCGGTGAAGCAGATGCCCTTGGCGTGGTTGCGCCGGTGGCCGAGCGCCGGCCCTCCGGCGGGCGCGATCGCCTGGACCAGCCTGGCCGGAGTCAGGCGATCGGGCGAGAACCAGCCGGCGGTATAGGCGAAGGCCCCGGCGCCGGCGGCAATGACCGCGGCGATCAGCGCCAGGGAGGCAAGCTTGGGACCTGGCGATGGCTGGGCCATGGAGAACCTCGCGTGTGACGGGTTGGGCGCTGACATGGTGGGCAGCGTTTCGGCATTCAAGCCGAAACGCGCCCTGCTATACTGATGTATAACGCGCCATGATGACCTACAAGCAATACAACGCCTTCTGCCGCAAGCTTCCTGCCACCACGCATGTGGTGCAGTGGGGCGGCGCCCATGTCTGGAAGGTCGGCGGCAAGGTGTTCGCGATCGGCGGCTGGCATGACGACCATCCGGCCTTCACCTTCAAGGTCAACGAGATCGCCTGGGAGATGCTGAAGGCACGGAAGGGCTGCCGGCCGGCGCCCTATCTCGCCTCGCGCGGCCTGAAATGGATCCAGCATTACGACCGGCCCGGCCTCTCCGACCGGGACCTCAAGGACTATATCCGCCAGTCGCACGCGCTCGTGGCGCAGGGCCTGTCGAAGAAGAAACGGGTGGCGCTCGGGCTGGCGATGTAGCGCGCGATTGGCGCCCGCCGCGAAGCGGTCTAGGCTGTATCTCCGAGCGAATGACAGGGAGGCATGGCCATGCGGCGAAATGCGTTCGTGTTGGCTCTTGCGGCGGCACTCTCGGCGGCGGTCCCCGGTTTCGCGCGGGCCGCCGATACGCCGGTCGATCTCGAGCTGGTGCTCGCGGTCGATGTCTCGCGGTCGATGGATCCCGACGAGCTGCAGCTGCAGCGCGACGGCTATGTGGCGGCGCTCACCCATCCCGACATCATCGCCGCCATCCGCAGCGGCGCCCGCCACCGGATCGCGCTCTCCTATGTCGAATGGGCCGGGCCGGGCATGCAATACACGGCGGTGGACTGGCGCGCGATCGATGGCGAGGCATCGGCCAGGGCCTTCGCCGACGCCTTGGCCCAGGCGCCGATCCAGGCCTTCCGCGGCACCTCGATCTCCGACGGGCTGGCCTATATCCAGTCGCGTTTCGACGGCAACGGCTTCGCGGCACCCCGGCGGGTGATCGACGTCTCGGGCGACGGTCCGAACAACATGGGCATGCCGGTCGAGCTGGCGCGGGAAGCGGTGCTGCGCGCCGGGATCACCATCAACGGCCTGCCGATCATGATCAAGCAGGCCGGCGGGTTTGCCGCGATCGACAATCTCGACGTCTATTACCAGGACTGTGTCATCGGCGGCGCCGGCGCCTTCCTGCTGGTGGTGAAGTCGCCCGACCAGTTCGCCGAGGCGATCCGGCGCAAGCTGGTGCTGGAGATCGCCGATCGCGCCGATCATCCCCGCCACCGCGACCCGGGCCGCGAGCCGCGTCGATTGCATGATCGGCGAGCAGCTGCGTCGGCAGTGGATGCGCGAGTAAGCGCGCGGGGGATGCGCGAATAGACTCAGTTGATCGCGGGGGGCTTCAGCCGGCTGACCGTGACCTCGCTGCCCTCTTTCTTGCGGATGATGCCGTAGATGACGCCGGGCTGGCTGTGGTCGAAGGCGAAGCCCTGGCCGCCGATCTCGGCCGGGATCGTGCCGATCCATTTCAGCGTGGCGCCGATCTCCGGCAGCTCCATCACATAGAGCTCGGGATTGTCGTGGCCGGTGACATAGAGCTTGCCGTCCGGACCCCAGCCGCCGCCGGAATTGCTCATGTCGTCGAACTTCTCGACCAGCGCGTCGGGGAACACCCAGGCCTCGGCCACGCGCCAATCGGCGTCGAAGCGCACCAGCTGGGTGTTGTACTTGTTGCCATAGGCGAGCGGGCTCTTGTCGAACACCCGGTTGTAATTGGCGAAGGCGCCCCACCATTGCCCCTTGGCGTCGCGGTCGAGCCAGGTCAGCGAGCCGCGCTCGATGCCGAGGCTGTGGCTCTCGATGTGCTTCAGGCTCGCCGCATCGAAGATCTCGATCGAGCTCGCCATCGGCCAGGAAGGATAGTTCGAGTGCGCGGCGTAGAGCTTGCCGTCCACCACCACGGCGCTGTCGAGATGGATGGCGCCTTCGTCCTTGCCTTCCCACTTGGCGAGCAACGTGCCGGTCTTCTTGTCGTATTTGGCGATGACCGTGTTGTCGACCGCGTAGAAGGCATCGGCATCGACGCCGACCGCCTGCCGCGCCTCCTTGACCTGGAACCGCTGCAGCAGCTCCGAGGATCCTTGCGGCGGCCCGGCCTCCTCGGCCAGGACCGGCGGCGCGATGAGAAGAAGGGCCGCGAGTGCGAGCGAACGAAGCGACGGCATCGAAGGACCTCGCTGGCGATGGGGTTCGCCAACCGGCTTAGCGGAGCATTCTATCGCCGCGATGACGGGCGGGCGATGTTTCCGTGACGGCGCCCGCGCCAGCTCCGAATCTTCCGTCCGACGGCATCGCACCATCGGACCAAGGTATCGGTCCTTCACCGTTCGTTTGGCTCGCGCCGGAGGTTACCGCCCTGCGGCATCGGGTCTGCCTCATTCCAGGCAGACCCGATCCGTCGCTTCAGAGAATGCTGGTGGTGACTTCGATATTGCCGTGCACCGCCTTCGAATAGGGGCAGATGCCATGGGCCGTCTCGGCCAGCTCGGCGGCGGTCGCGGGATCGACGCCCGGAAGGCTGACGTCGAAATGCGCCTGCAGGAAGAAGGAATTGCCGGCCAGGTTGAGATCGATCCGGGCATCGACTTCCGGGCTGCCAGCCAGCTTCACCTTGCGCTTGGCGGCGGCGAGCTCGAGCGCGCCCATGTAGCAGGCCGACCAGGCGGCGGCGAACAGGTTCTCGGCGGCCGGATGGGGCTGGGTCATCTGCAGATCGACGAAACCGTCGGCGCTCTTGGCGTAGCCGTCGCGGCCGCTCTTGCTGTGGGTCTTGCCGGTGAAGAGGGTCTTGGCATTCGGGGTGATGGCGTTCATGGCTTGGTTCCTTTGCGAAAGAGAGGGTTGCGGGTCCTGCCCGGTCCGGGGAGGCCGCCCCTGTCGCACCATGGGTGGCCCCTTGCTTCCGTTCCGATGCCGAACCATATTGCTATGGAAATCATATGGACAAGTGACTATGAAAAGGAAAGTGACAACGATCACAGGCGCCAGACCCACAGGAGCCAAGCCGAAAGCCCGGCGGGTCGCCCCGTCGGCGCTGGACCCGGCCACGCTCTGCCCGGTCGCCCGGGCGGCATCGGTGGTCGGAGACCGCTGGACCGTGCTGGTGCTGCGCGAGCTGTTCTCGGACAACCATCGTTTCGAGGAGATCCAGGGCCAGACCGGCGCCACGCCGCAGATGGTGGCGGCGCGGCTCAAGACCCTGGAGGCGGAGGGGATGGTCGAGCGCCGCGCCTATCAGCAGCGGCCGCTGCGCCACGATTATCACCTGACCCCGAAAGGCGAGGCCTTCTATCCGGTGATCCTCGCCTTGCGCGCCTGGGGCGAGACCTGGCTCAAGGCGCCGAAGGAAGGACGCTCGGTCGAGTTCGTTCACCGCACCTGCGGCAAGCCGGCCGGCCTCGGCACGGTCTGCGAGAGCTGCGGCAAGCCGCTGAAACGCGCCGACCTGATCGGCACCTTCAACCCGGTCTACCAGGCCGAGCGCGACGCCCGGCTGGAGGCGTTCAAGGCGAGCCGGTGATCAGCGCTTCGGGCGCTTGACCGCGCGCAGCTTGCTGCTCTTGCCGCCGCCGCAGAAGAACCGGTCCTTGCCGTCGGATTCCATGCCGGAGATGAAGGCGCCCTCCGGCATGACCAGCTGCTCCTGGACCTCGCCGGTCTTGGGATCGATACGGCGGATCTCGCTCTCGTCGGCCTCCCAGGTGGCGTGCCAGAGCTCGCCCTCGACCCAGGAGACGCCGGTCACGAAGCGGTCGGATTCGATGGTGCGGAGAATCGTGCCGGTCTCGGGATCGATCTGGTGGATCTTGCGGTCGGTGTACTGCCCGACCCAGAGCGTGCCCTCGGCCCAGGCCATGCCGGAATCCTTGCCGTCGCCCGGCGACGGAATGGTGGCGAGCACCCGGCCGGTCTTCGGATCGATCTTCTGAATCCGTTTCTCGGCGATCTGATAGAGATGCGTGCCGTCGAAGGCGGTGCCGGCATGGGCGGGAACCGCGATCGACCGCACCGGCTTGCCGCTCTCGGGATCGAGCGCGTTCAGCCGGTCGCCCGAGGCGAACCAGACGTTCGCGCCGTCGAAGGTGACGCCGGCCACCTGCTCGACGCCTTCGAACGGCCCGTATTCGCGGATGATCTTGGCGGCGGATTTCGTCATGTCAGACCTCGGTTGTTCCGTCCTGCCTTCAACCTAAGCATCCGCGAGCGGCGCCGGGAGTAACAAGGTGGTCGCGAAACCCGGCACCGGCGGCGTGGTCCAGCGCTGGGCCCGGCCGCGCCCGAAGGACTGCACCTTGCCCGCGGCGGCGAGATCGTCGAGCGCGCGCTGCACCTTGCGCTGGCTGGCGCCGAGTGCCAGCGCCAAGGCGGAGCTCGACCAGGATTCACCGTCGGCCAGGAAGGCGAGCACGCCGCCATGCTTCTCCGCGACCGGCCGCGCCAGCACGGCGATCTCCGTGGCGCGGCGCGGCGTGAGGGTGAACCCGTCCTTGGTCGCGCTGACATGCGCCAGCGGCCGCAGCACGGCGCGCAATCGGCCGATCTCGACCCGCAGCCGCGCGCGATGGGATTCGTCGGCGCGCTTGGCGCCGAACGCGCGCGCCACCAGCGCATCGCGCGAGACATCGCCCGGCCAGGCTTCGGCCAAGGCCTGGGCCAGCGCGAACAAGACCGGCCGGCGGGCCAGCGAGACCGTCGCCCGCGGATCGCGCACCGCATAGCGACAGGCATCGACGACCAGGGCCGGCGACGCCTGCAGCGCCTCGACATCGGCCAGCGACAGCAAGCGCTCTTTTCCTTGCGCGACCAGCCGCGCCGCGGGCGCGTTCAGGATCTGGGTTGCGCGCTCGACCTCGGCGATCAGCCCGGGGATCCGCGCTGCATCCGCGGCGCGCCGGGCGCGGGCCAGCGCGGTTCGGGCCGGCCTGGTGCGCAGGCGGCGCATCGCGATGCCTGCCGTCACCAGTTCATGGGCGGCGCGCAAGGCCGGCGGCAGCCGGGCCGGCGCCAAGGTGGCGAGCAGCGACTCCGCCGCGTCGAGATGGCCCATGAGCAGCAGGCGCCGCACTTCGAGGTGCAGCGCATGCGCCGCATTGGCCCGGTCGCCATGCTGCTCCAGCGTCGCCCGCGCGGCATCGAGCGTTTTCGCCGGCCAGCCGAGATCGCGCGAGACGAAGGCGATCTCCGCCTCGGCCAGGACGCAGCGGGCGCGGGCGACGGCCTCTTTCGGACCGAAGGCGCGCGCCGCCTTGCGCACCAGCATCCGCGCCCGGTCGAGGTCGCCGAGCTGCGCCATGGCGATGCCGCGCAAGGCCAGCGCCGGCGCGTCGTCGCGCAAGGCGATCCGGTTCAGCGCGCCGAGCGGGTCGCCCATCGCGAGCGCGCGGGCCGCCGCGGTGATCAGCGAGTCCATGGAAATCCCGCCACACTTGTCACTCCCACCCCTCGATACCCGATCCCTAGGTTCAACGCACCGGCCAACACGCAAGAACGGGAGCAATGGAAATGGCTATCACACACCAGACCAGCACACGCGAAAAATGGCTGCAAGCACGGCTCGACCTGCTGGCGGCGGAGAAGGACCTGACCCACCGCAGCGATGCGGTGGCGGAGCTGCGCCAGGCGCTGCCTTGGGTGCGAATCGACAAGGACTATGTGTTCGACACCGAGGCGGGCCGCGTCTCGCTGAAGGATCTGTTCCAGGGCCGCTCGCAGCTCCTGGTCTATCACTTCATGTTCGGCCCGGACTACACGGCGGGCTGCCCCTCCTGCTCGGCGATCGCCGACGGCTTCGACGGTGTCAGTCCCCATCTGGCGAACCATGACGTCATGCTCTGGGCGGTCTCGCGGGCGCCGCTCGCGACGCTGCAGGGCTACCGGCGGCGGATGGGCTGGGCGTTTCCCTGGGCCTCCTCCGCGGGCAGCGATTTCAACGCCGACTTCAATGTCTGGTTCACCGACGCGCAGCGCCAGGCCGGCACGATCGAGTACAACTACAAGCGCGGCGGCCATGCGATGGACGCGGCGCAGTATCCGGAGCCGGTCCGGCAGTTCGCCGCCAGCTGCGGCACCGACGCGCCGACCTATACCCGCGACCGGCCGGGCCTCTCCACCTTCGTGCTGGAAGATGGCGTGGTCTATCACACCTACTCCGCCTATGCCCGCGGGGTGGATGGAATCTGGGGCATGTACCAGTTCCTCGACCGCGCGCCCAAGGGCCGCAACGAGCAGGGCATCTGGTGGAAGCGCCACGACGAATACGGCAAGTCGTGATGCCGCGCGCCGCACAAGTGCTTCGGCTCGCGGCGGCGCCGACCTTCGCCGTCCTGGCGCTGCTCAACAGCGGCGCCGGGACGGAGCTGCTCTGCCTCCATGCCGGCGCGCCGCTCGGCGGCATGAGCCTGATGTACGGGCTGATGTGCATCTTCCACCTGACGCCCTGGCTCGGGCTGATCGCGCGGCCTACGCGATAATTGGCGATGCCGAAGCGGGACGGTATCCTGTTCCGCATCATCTGGACCGGGAGCAGGCGGAAGCCGATGTCGAAGTCGACGCGCGCCACCAAGGCGCTGGAGCAGGCCGGTGTCGCCTTCACCGTGCATACCTATGACTACGATCCCGACGCCGACAAGGTCGGGATGCAGGCGGCCGAGGCACTGGGCGAATCGCCGGCCCGGGTGCTGAAGACGCTGATGGCGCTGGTCGATGGCAAGCCGGTCTGCGTGATCGTGCCGTCCGACAAGGAAGTGTCGATGAAGAAGCTGGCCGCTGCGTTCGGCGGCAAGGCGGCCCAGATGATGAAGCCTGCCGATGCCGAGCGGATCTCCGGCTACAAGGTCGGCGGGATCAGCGCCTTCGGCCAGATGAAGCCGCCGCGGGTCGCGATCGAGGCCGCAGCGATGGCGCACGACCTGGTCACCATGAACGGCGGGCAGCGTGGCTTGCAGGTACGCATGAAGCCCGGCGACGCGGCGACCGCGTTGAAGGCGATCGTCGCGCCGCTGGTGGCGTGACCGCTACTTCGCCGCTTCCAGCTTGTCCTGGGTCCGGGTCTCGAAGTCCCTGGCGTCGTGGCGCTCGTGCAGCTGTTCCGCAGGGTCGCCGAAGCTCTTGTTGACCATGCGGCCGCGCTTCACCGCAGGACGCGCGTAGAGCATGTCGGCCCAGCGGTTGAGGTGCTTGTATTCATGTGCGCTCAGGAACTCCGCGGCGCCGCTGTAGGAGTAGCCCTTCGCGACGCCGCCATACCAGGGCAGGATCGCGATGTCGGCGATCGTGTATTTGTCGCCGGCGATATACTCGCTCTCGGCCAGCCGGCGATCGAGCACGTCGAGCTGGCGTTTCACCTCCATGGCGAAGCGGTCGATCGCATATTCGATCTTGGTCGGCGCATAGGCGAAGAAATGGCCGAAGCCGCCGCCGAGATAGGGGGCGCTCCCCATCTGCCAGAACAGCCAGGACAGGCATTCGGCGCGCTCGGGTGAGGTCACAGGCGGCACGAAGGCACCGAACTTCTCGGCCAGATAGAGCAGGATCGCGCCGGATTCGAACACCCGGATCGGCTGCGGTCCCGAGCGATCCATCAAGGCCGGAATCTTGGAGTTGGGGTTCACCTTCACGAAGCCGCTGCCGAATTGGTCGCCTTGGCCGATCTTGATCAGCCAGGCATCGTACTCGGCGCCCTTGTGCCCGGCGGCGAGCAGCTCTTCGAGCAGGATGGTGACCTTCTGGCCGTTCGGCGTCGCCAGCGAGTAGAGCTGCAGCGGGTGCTTGCCGACCGGCAGCTCCTTGTCGTGGGTCGGGCCGGCGATCGGCCGGTTGATGCTGGCGAACTCGCCGCCGTTGGGCTTGTTCCAGGTCCAGACCTTCGGTGGTGTGTAATCGTTCATGCAAACCTCTCCAGGCAGTGGCGCGGCGACTGCTGCCGTGCGCTTGGCCGGGAGGATAGAGCGGCTTCGGCGCCGCCGTCGACCACACTCTGATTGGGGACAAGAGGGGTGTGATTCCGCGGAATCACACCCCCGCCCTTCAGACCCGGGCCTCTAGAACCAGGTTGAACGGCGTCTCAAAGGCCCGGCGGAACTGCGTGAAACCGGCCTTGCGGAACACTTCCGCGAGCCGTGCCTCGCCGGCCTGCGCGCCCAGCACGGTGCGGCCGCCCTCGGAGATCGCATGGGCGCAGCAGATCATGGTCGAGGCGGCGTAATACATCCGCGCGACGGGCGAGATGTTGTCCTCGACCCGGTCGTTGGCGAAAGGCTCGACCAGCATGACGGTACCGCCCGGCGCCAGGGCCTTGCAGGCGTGGGTCGCCGCGGCGACCGGATCGCCCATGTCGTGCAGGCAGTCGAAGAAGCAGATCAGGTCGTACTTGCCCGGATAGTCGTCGGCGCGCGCGGTCGCGAAGCTGACCTGGCGCTCGACGCCGGCCTGCACCGCGGATTGATTGGCCTCGAGCACCGAATCGGCATGGGCGTCGAAGCCGCGGAACTTGGAGTTGGGGAAGGCCTTCGCCATCAACGCGGTCGAATGGCCGTGGCCGCAGCCGACATCGGCGACCAGCGCCCCCGCTTCCAGCTTGGCCACCACGCCGTCGAGCGCCGGGAGCCAGTGCTGCACCAGGCTGGCGCGATAGCCGTTGCGATAGAAGGCGGCGACGCCGCAATAGAGCCGGTGATCATGATCGCCCCAGGCGATGCCCTTGCCGGTGCGGAAGGCCGTGACCGCCTTCTCCTCGTCCGCCCACATGGAAGCCGGCACTTGCCAGGCGAACGGGATGAAGGCCGGACTCTCCTCGTCGGCCAGCACGAAGGCCTGCTCGGGGGTGAGCTCGTAGGTGTCGCTGATCGCGTGGTAGTTCACATAGCCGCCGGCGACCTGCGAGCCCAGCCATTCGCGCACATAGCGCTCGGCACAAGAGGTGCGGCTCGCGAGCTCGCGCGCGCTCAAGGGCCCGGCACCGGCCATCGCCTCGTAGAGGCCGAGCTTGTGGCCGAGGCTCACCATGATGCCGCCGTAGCCGGCGGAGATGTCGCCAATCACCCGGCCGATCAGGGCGTCGAGCTTCGCGGGGTTGATGGCAGCGGAATCCAGGGTATCCATGTGGTTCTCCTAGCGATGCGCAGGGGATCTGCGTCGCGGCGGAGAATGGCCGCACAAGCCCGGCAGCGGCAGAGCGGGACTGTCCAGAAACGGGCCGTTTGTGCCAGTCTCATGCCGCCATGACCCGCCGCACGACATCCACCGCCGGACAACAGCCACTCCACGTGAGCCTGGTCGCGCTCCCCGAAGCGGTGATCTCGACCTTGAGCGGGATCTATGACGTGATGAACGCCTTCGCCGTCATGCCGCCACCGGAACGCGCGCCGGGCGAGCGCCCGCCGTTCCGGGTGGAGATCGTCGGCGAGCGGATCGGCCCGCTGGAGCTCGCCAGCCGCGTCCCCATCATGGTGCAGAAGCCGATCGGCGCGATCCGGCGGACCGACATCGTGATCGTGCCGTCGATCCTGCTGGCGCCGGGCGGCTGGGTTAAGGGCAGGCATCCGCAGCTGGTGGCGTGGCTGCGCGAGATGCACGGCCAGGGCGCCCTGCTCTGCTCGGCCTGTTCGGGAATCTTCCTGATCGCGGAGACCGGCCTGTTTGATGGCCGGGAGGCGACGGTGCATTTCGCCTATGCCGACTCATTCGCCGCCGCCTATCCCGATGTGCCGATCCATCCGGAACAGACCCTGGTCGTCTCGGGCAAGCGCGACGAGCTGATCTCGTCGGGCGCCTCGATGACCTGGCACGACCTGGTGCTCTATCTGATCGGGCGGCATGCCGGGGCGACCGCGGCCCAGGCGGTGGCGCGCTTGTTCGCCCTGCAATGGCACCAGGATGGGCTCGCCCCCTTCATGGTATTCGAGGGCCGCAAGAACCACGGCGACGTCGCGATCCGAACCGCGCAGGACTGGATCGGCACGCACTTCTCGGTCGCCAACCCGATCGAGGAGATGGTCAAGCGCGCCGGCCTCGCCGAGCGCACCTTCAAGCGGCGCTTCACCCAGGCCACGGGACTGAGTCCGATCGCCTATGTGCAGCGGCTGCGGATCGAGGATGCCAAGCGCCGGTTGGAGCGGACCGAGACGGCGGTCGATGAGATCGGCTGGCAGGTCGGCTACGAGGAGCCGGCCTTCTTCCGGCGATTGTTCAAGCGGGTCACCGGGCTGACGCCGGGGACCTATCGGCGGAAGTTTCGCATTCCGGACTATGCGCGGACCGGGAACAAGACTGCCCGGCCGAGAGCCTAGACTAGAAGCCCAAGGACTGCTGCGCCGGCGGCGGCGGGCTGAGATCGACCCCTTCCAGCGCCAGCATCTTCACCTTCGAATCGGCGCCGCCCGGTGCCGAGAAGCCGCCGACCTTACCGCCGGCCGCGAGCACGCGGTGGCAGGGGATGATGAGCGGGATCGGATTCTTCGCCATGGCCTGGCCGACGTCGCGGGCCACTTCCGGGCCGGCGCCCAATTCCTTCGCCAAGGTGCCGTAGGTCGTGGTCCGGCCATAGCCGACGGCGCGGAGCGCGGCGTAGACGCGGCGGAAGAAGTCATCCTGGCCGTCGAGATCGAGCGCGATGTCGGAGAAGTCCACGATCTCTCCGGCGAAGTAGCGCTGCGCGGCAGCGATCACCGCGGCGACTTGCGGCGGCGGGGTATCGCGCCGGGCGGCTGGAAAGCGGCGCAGCATGTTGCGCTCGGCGGCGGCGGCGGTCGCGTCGGGCAGCTGGAAGCGCGCGATCCCTGCTTCGGTCCAGCCGATGGCGCAGAACCCGGCCTCGGTCTCGAACACGGCGAAACGGTGCGATGGGTTGGTCATGACAGCGAATCCTTGCGCAGGGCTTGGACCATTGGGCCTGGATTATGACATGGGGCCGCCGCGTCGGAAACACGCTCCGATTCTTGCTGAACTCCGCAAGCCGCGCTACCCAAGAGGCAGGCAATCGGGAGAGCGATCATGATCACCGGCGGATGTCTCTGCGGCGCGGTGCGGTTCACGGTCTCGGAAGGACCGATCGTGGGGCGGGTCTGCTGGTGCAGGACCTGCCAGAAGCTCGGCGCCGGCGGGCCGGCGGTGGGGGCGGCCTTCAAGTCGTCCGCCGTTACCGTGACCGGCGAACTGCGCGACTATGAAAGCGTCGCCGACAGCGGCAACAAGATGCACCGCAAGTTCTGCCCGATCTGCGGCACCCCGCTGTTCAGCCAGGCGGAGTCGCGGCCGCACCTGGTGTTCATCCGCGCCGGGGCGCTGGACGATCCGGAGATCGCCAAGCCGAGTTCGACGATCTGGGTCAGCAGCGCACCCTCTTGGGCGTGCATCGATCAGACTCTGCCGCAGGTGCCGGGACAGCCGCCGCCGGTGGCTTGAAGACGCTACTTCTTCTCGTCGAAGATCGGGGCGAACCCGCCGTAGATCATGCGCTTGCCGTCGAAGGGCATCTGGTCGCCCCATTCCTTCATGCGCGGGTCGGACATCATCTTCTTGTTGGCTTCGTCGCGGACCGCCTTGGACGGGTATTCGATCCAGGAGAAGACCACGACCTCGTCCTCCTTGGCCTGCACCGCGCGGCGGAAATCGGTGAGCTTGCCGTCCGGCACGTCGTCGCCCCAGCATTCCACATGGCGGAGCGCGCCGAATTCCTGGAACAGCGGCCAGGCCATCGCCGCCATCTTGCGGTACTGCTCCTGGTTGGCCTTCGGTACAGCCAAGACGAAGCCATCGATATAGGACATGTTGCCTCCCGGATGTCATATTCTTGCCCTGGATAGAATAGCCTCTCGGCGGCCGGGTTCCAGGCGTCAGGCGTGCTTGTTCCGCACACCTTCGAGCCATTGCGAAACCAGGGCGGCTTTGCCGCGCGTGTCGAGCCCACGCTCCTCAAGGCTCAGCCAGGTCGCATAGGCCAGCGCGTGACGCAGCGTCACGGTGAGCTGGCGCAGGACATTGCCTTTGGCGCGGAAGGCGGCGGCCAGGGATTCCGCCACCCCCGTCAGATAGGCGTCGACCTGGGCGACGAGCGGCTGGATCGGCTTCACCAGGCCGACATCGCGATAGGTGATGAACCACATGCGCCGCGTCCCCGCATAGTAATCGTAATGCGCGGCGAGGGCGGCCGCGGCCCGCGTTGCCGGATCCGCGATCCCCTCCCAAAGCGCCGCCGCGGGGAACGGATGCAGCGCGCTCCAATGCGACGTGCAGGCGGCGAGTATCGCGGCTTCGTCAGGGAAGTGCCGGTAGAGCGTGAGCCGCGTCACGCCGGCCCGCTCGGCGATGGCGCTCATCGGCGTGTGGGCCGGACCCAGCTTCTCGTGCAGCTCGACCGTCGCATCGACGATGCGCCGGCGGGTCTCCGCCTGGGATTCGGCCCGCGCCGATAATCGATAAGCCCGTTTCTTTGTGCGCTTCGTCACGACCACCTCATTCGGTGAACATAGACGTTCACTGAATAATTGACCAGCCCTCGCGGTCGCCGGTACAGGATCTTTCACAACACAGACCTGTTCACCGAAATCATCGATAACCGACAGAGGAGACCTGCCATGAGCACCACAGAAGCCGCCACCGAAACCAACGCCTTGAGCGCTCCGATCCTGCGCGAGACCCGGGCGCTCGGGTCCGACTGGAGCCTGATCAACGCCTGGGCGCCCCTGCCGGGCCTGGGCGCCATCGCGATCAACAGCCTGCTGCTGAAAGGCAAGGAGCCGCTGCTGGTCGATACCGGAATCGCCCCCCTGGGCGACGCCTTCATGGCGGCGCTGGAGCGGGAAATCGATCCGGCCGAACTCGCCTGGATCTGGATCAGCCACGCCGATGTCGATCACATCGGCGCACTGCAACGCGTGCTCGACCGCGCGCCGAAGGCCAAGGTGCTGACCGGCTATCTCGGCATCGCCAAGCTGGGCCTAATGGGCTTCGACTTGGGTCGCGTGCAGTTTCTGGAGCCGGGCGTGGTGTTCGAGGCCGGCGGCCGGCGCCTCCACACCGTGCGCCCGCTCTATTACGACGCCTCGGAGACGATGGGCTTCTTCGATCCCGCCGCGTCGCTGCTCTATTCGGTCGATTGCTTCGGCGCGGTGTTGCCGGCGCCCGCCGAGACCGTGGAATCGGTCGCCGAGGAGGCGCTGCGTGCCGGGATGGCGACTTGGTCGTCGATGGATTCGCCGTGGCTGAAGGCCATCGACCGCAGCGCGCTCGGCCGCGGCCTCGCCGCGATCGAACGGCTGGCGCCCGCGCATCTCGTCTCGGCGCATCTGCCGGTGCTCGAGGGCAAGGCGGAGACGCTCACCCGCCCGATCGCCGACTTCTATTGCTATGCGGCGCCGAAGGGCGACCCGGTCACGGTGGAGCACGCGCTGGCGCGGTTTGCCGGGTTCAGCGGGATGGCGGCGTAAGTCTCGCCCATGCTTGCGGGGTGGTTCGTTCCACCCCGCTCGCTTACCGCTCCTCCGCGGCGAGCGTGTCGCGAAGCGCCTGGATCTTGCGGTTGAGGGCGCCGATCTGCTCCACCGTCATGCCGGAGCGGGCGAGCAGGGTTTCGCCGAGGCAGTTGCTCCGCTCGAGGAGCTTGCGGCCGGCGGCGGTCAGGTGCACCTGGACCTGGCGCTCGTCTTCGTCGTTGCGCTGGCGGGTGACCAGGCCCGCCTGCTCCATCCGTTTCACCGGCGGCGTGATGGTGCTCGATTCCAGGAACAGGCGCGACGCGATCGCGCCGATGGTGAGGCCGTCCGCCTCGTTCAGCACGGTCAGCACCAGATACTGGGGATAGGTGATCCCCATCGCGTCCAGCATCGGCTTGTAGACTCGCGTCACCGCCATGCTGGTGGCGTAGAGGCTGAAGCAGATGTGCTTGTCCAGGGGCACGGGCATCGGTTTCTCCTCGGCAGCGGCATCTGTGCTGCTTATCACAGTAATATATATCGCAATAATATTTCGTTTGACAAGGGGTTGGCGGATCGGTAAATCGTTCATTGTCGCGATAAACAATATCGCACACGCTATTTTAACAGGAGTAGAGCCATGAACCAGAGCCAGCAGACGTCCCGCCGCAACATCTTCAAGGCGAGCCTCGGCGTGGCCGCAGCCGCCGCTTCGATCGCCACCCTGCAGGCCGGCCCGGCCGCGGCGCAGAGCGCGAGCAGTGGGACGACGGCCGGAGATGCCCGGCCGGGCAGCGGCTTCGTCACGACCAAGGACGGCACGCAGATCTTCTACAAGGATTGGGGGCGGGCCGACGCTCAGCCGATCGTGTTCCACCACGGCTGGCCCTTGAGCAGCGACGACTGGGACGCGCAGATGATGTTCTTCGTCGGCCAAGGCTATCGCGCCGTCGCCCATGACCGCCGCGGCCATGGCCGCTCGACCCAGACCGACACCGGCAACGAGATGGACACCTATGCCGCCGATGTCGCCGCGGTGGTCGATCACCTCAAGCTGAAGAACGCGGTCCATATCGGCCATTCGACCGGCGGCGGCGAGGTCACCCGCTATGTGGCCAAGCACGGCAGGAGCGGTCGGGTCGCCAAGGCGGTGCTGATCGGCGCGATCCCGCCGCTGATGCTGAAGACCGCCAAGAATCCCGGTGGCTTTCCGAAGGAACAGTTCGACGGGCTGCGTGCCGCTTTCCTCGCCAACCGCGCGCAGTTCTACCGCGACATCGCTGCGGGTCCGTTCTACGGCTACAACCGGGACGGCGCCAAGCCGTCGCAGGGTGTCATCGACAATTGGTGGCGCCAGGGCATGATGGGCGGCGCCAAGGCGCATTACGACTGCATCACCGCCTTCTCCGAGACCGACTTCACCGAGGACCTGAAGCAGATCGCCGTGCCCACCCTGGTGATGCATGGCGGCGGCGACCAGCTGGTCAATATCAAGAACTCGGCCGAACTTGCGGTGAAGCTGCTGCCCAAGGGCACACTCAAGGTCTATCCGGGCCTCTCCCACGGCATGGCGACCACCCATTCCGAGCTGATCAACGCGGAGCTGCTGGCATTCATCAAGGCGTGAGGCTTGCGGAAGATCGGAACGGAAGCGCCCGCCCGGAATGGCGGGCGCTTTCATTTCACGCGGCCTTCGGCGCCTTGAACGCGGCGCCTTCGTGGCGCAGCAGCCATTCCTTGCGCGGCAGGCCGCCGCCGTAGCCGGTGAGCGATCCGTCGCTGCCGATCACGCGATGGCAGGGCACGACCACGCTGATCGGGTTCAAGCCGTTCGCGGCGCCGACCGCGCGCACCGCCTCCGGCCGTCCGGCGCGGGCGGCGAGCTCGGTATAGGTCCAGGTCCGGCCGGCGGGGATCTTGCGCAACACGGCCCAGACCTTGCGCTGGAACGGCGTGCCGGCGCTCTCGACCGGAATCGCGTCGATCGCCCCGAGATCGCCGGCGAAGAACGCCCGCAGCCGATCCCGCACCGGCCAGGCCGCGGCAACACTCTCGTCCAGCCGCACGCCACCCGACGCGCGATAGATCCGATCGAGCCCGCGCTGCATCCGTTCGACGTGGTCTTCCCAGTCGAGAACGCGCAGCCGGCCCTGCTCGTCGGTCGCGATCAGCGCGACACCGATCGGCGTCTCCAGTCGCGAGAGGGCGAAAATCAGCGGCGGCTTGTTCATGGCCACGATCTCCATGGGTCGCTCCTTCTTAAGCCCATACGGCAATGGGCGGAAGATGCGGCGTTGGAGACAATGAGACACTCCGGTTCTTGTACGCCGGAGCCTGCCTTTCAGGTCTTCTGCGGCGTGAACACGGTGATCGCCTTCGGCAGGACGCTGAACCGCGCGGGGGTGAAGGTCACCAGTTCGCCGTCGGTGTTGATCGGACGCGGGCGGCGGGTGCGGATCTCGAAGCGCAGACCCTTGGTGGCGCGCACCTCCTCCCAAAGGCCGTGGCGGCCGTCACGGAACGCCTTCGCCATGAAGAGCAGCTTCCAGACGCGATCGAGCTCCAGCGAGTAGAGATCGAGATGGCCGTCGTCGATGGTGGCGCTCTCCTCGACCGCCATGCCGCCGCCGTAATAGCGGCCGTTGCCGATCGCGATCTGCAGGGTCTTGACCTGGGCCGTGCCTTCCGGGCTGACGATCTCGGCATGGAAAGGCCGCGCCTGCATCAGCACGCGCAGGGCGGTCAGCGCGTAGCCCAACCGGCCGAAGCGGCGCTTGGTCTCGCGGCTCAAGGAATTGGCGAGATCGGCGCTGAGGCCGATGCTGGCGACGTTGAAGAAGTGGTGGCCGTTGACCTCGCCGAGGTCGATCTGCTGCGTGTGTCCGGCGGCGATCACGTCGGCCGCCGCTTCGATCGCGGTCGGAATGCCGAGGGTGCGGGCGAGGTCGTTGGCGGTGCCGGTCGGCAGGATGCCGAGCGGTAGGCCGGTCTTCAGCAAGGCCGGCGCCACGCAGTTCAAGCTGCCGTCGCCGCCGGCGATGACCACCGCCTCGGCCTCGGCCGCGTGATCCTCGATCCAGGGGGCCACTTCGGTCGGCGAATGCGGCGAGGTGACGGTGAGATCGACGCCGGCCGCGTTCAGCCGCGCGATGGCGATGCCGGCCGAGACGCCGCCCGAGCGGCTGTGGCGGTTGACCACGGCCAGCATGCGGCGCCGGAGCCGCTTCGCGGCGGCGCGGATCGGCGCTTCGGTCGTCGTCGCTGTCATTCGGCCCCTGCACCGCTGAATGGATCTGTCATGTTGGTGACAGCAACCCGGCGAGCAAGGTTGCGTTGCCGGAATTTCCATCACTTTCGGCCCCTTGACGGATCGGGTTTCGAAAGCCATCTCTCCGGGAACCCCGGTCCGGGCCCCTCTGATGCGCCGCTGGTCGGCCCGCGCATGATGTCGGACCTTCTCCGACGTCGTCCGCCGACATGTATCAAGAGGGGATGGCGCGATGCACAATCTTCTGGACCCGAACCTTCCGCACATTGCCTTCCTGTTCGCCGAGGTACTGGGCAAGCCGGCCTGGATGTGGCTCGGCTTCCTGGGGCTCGTGCTCGGCCTGCTCGCCTTCGATCTCGGCGTGCTGCACCGGAAGAGCCATGCGATCGGCATCCGCGAGAGCCTGGGGATGAGCGCCGGCTATATCGCGCTGGGCTTGAGCTTCGGCGCCTGGGTCTGGTGGTCGCTGGGTGCTGCCTCGGGCATGGCCTATGTCACCGGCTTCGCGCTGGAGAAGGCGCTGGCGATGGACAATGTCTTCGTCATCGCCATGATCTTCACCTACTTTGCGGTGCCGCGGGCGCATCAGCATCGGGTGCTGTTCTGGGGCATTCTCGGCGTGATCGTCCTGCGCGCGATCATGATCGGCGTCGGCGCGACGGTGATCGCGCAAGCCCATTGGGTGCTCTATCTGTTCGCGGCCTTCCTGATCGCGACCGGGATCAAGATGCTGGTCGCATCCGACAAGCCGTATGACATCGGCGGCAACCGGCTGCTCAAATGGGTACGCTGGCGCTGCAACGTCACCGCCAACCTGCACGGCGAGCGCTTCTTCGTGCGGCAGGCAGATGCCGATGGACGCCGGCGCTGGTTCATGACGCCCTTGTTCCTGGCCCTGATCACCATCGAGATCGCCGACGTGGTATTCGCGGTGGATTCGGTGCCGGCGATCTTCGCCATCACCACCGATCCCTTCATCGTCTACACCTCGAACATCTTCGCGATCCTAGGGCTTCGCGCGCTCTACTTCGCGCTGGCGGCGATGGTCGAGCGCTTCCACTATCTGAAATACGCATTGGCCGCCGTGCTGGTCTTCATCGGCGGCAAGATCTTCGCCGCGGACATGCTGGGTCTCGCCAAGATCCCTCCGATGCTCTCGCTCGGCGTCACCCTGGCCCTGCTGGCCGCGGGAGTCGGCTATTCGCTGTGGAAGACCCGCGGCGGAAAGCTACCGGTCGAGCCCGCCTAGAAACTCGAGCACCGTCGCGTTGAACAAAGCCGGACGCTGGATCGGGGCGAAATGGCTGACGCCGGGGATTTCGCGGAACTGGGCACCGGGGATGCTTTTGGCGATGTGCTCCGCATGATCGCGCTTGATGAACTCGTCGTTCTCGCCGATCACGCTCCAGACCGGCACCTTGATCGCCGCGAGATCGGCGGCGCCGTAATCCGGCTGGCTGCGCTGCATGGTGCCGAGATCGGCGAGCAGCGCAGCGAACCCTTCGGGCGTCGGCGAGAGCGCGGCGTAGTCCTTTTTGTGCCGAGTGAAACAGCGGCCGAGCAACGGGTTGGATTCGTCGAGCTCTTTCGTACCGGTCGGATCGACGTTGCAGGCAAAGAAGAACACGCCCGCCACGCGCTGCGGCGCCTGGCGCGCCAGTTCGAGCGCGGTGCAGGCGCCGTCGCTCCAGCCGAGAAGAGCCGCTTGCTCGATGTGCAGCGCGTCCATGACGGCAAGGACATCGCCGGCCATCCGTTCATAGGAGAACGGCCGCTCGTCCCGGGCGCTGCGGCCATGGCCGCGGCTGTCGATCACAACGGCGCGCATAGAAGCAGCGACCAAAGCCGGGACCTGCTTGCCCCAATTGCCGGCATGGCCGAGACCGCCATGCAACAGGATCACCGGTTTCCCGGTGCCGTAGTCTGCATGCCAGATCCGGGCGCCTTGGTGCAGGGTGACGGCTTCGACGCCACCCGCCGGCAAAGCGAGGCCGTTCGCGGCGAAGTCCTTGAGATCGTCGTCGGTGGATACCATAGTGGCGCCCGCAATCTCTGTGGTGCGGCACTCTATAGCCCATCGCCATGGCCCGCGCTAACCTCGCCTCTCCCTTTCACCGCATGAGTGCTGTCCGATGACCAAAGGCTCCGACCTGCTTGTTGCCGCGCTGGAGAATGAAGGCGTCGAGCGGATCTACGGGATTCCGGGCGAGGAGAATCTCGACGTCGTCGAATCGCTGCGCAACTCGAAGATCGAGCTGGTGCTGACAAGGCACGAGCAGGCGGCGGGATTCATGGCGGCGACGCACGGCAGGCTCACCGGCCAGCCGGGGGTCTGCCTCTCGACGCTCGGGCCGGGCGCGCTCAATTTCTCGACCGCGGCGGCCTATGCGCATCTCGGCGCCATGCCGATGCTGATCCTGACCGGGCAGAAGCCGATCCACAGCGCGCGGCAGGCGCAGTTCCAGATCGTCGATATCGTCGGCGCGATGCGGCCGCTGACCAAGATGACCCGGCAGATCGTCGCCGCCTCGACCATCCCCACCATGGTGCGCGATGCCTTCCGCATCGCCGTGGAAGAACGGCCGGGCCCGGTGCATCTGGAATTGCCCGAGGATATCGCCGCCGAGGAAGCCGACGCGCCCTTGGTGCCGCCGCATCCGATCGACCGGCCCTATCCCAACCCGGCGGCGCTGGAACGCGTGGCGAAGATGATTCTCGGCGCCAAGACCCCGCTGATCATGATCGGCGCCGGCGGGAGCCGGCCGCATCTGGTTGAGCCCTTGTCGGATTTCGTGCGGCGGCTGAAGATCCCGTTCTTCAACACCCAGATGGGCAAGGGCGCCGTCACCGGCGGCTCCAATCTCTATCTCGGCACGGCGGCCTTGTCCGAGCGCGACTATATCCACGACGCGATCGACCGCGCCGATCTCATCATCGCGATCGGCCATGACACGGTGGAGAAGCCGCCCTTCCTGATGGGCCGCGCGCTCGGCGGGCGGAAGGTGATCCATGTCGGTTATGTCTCCGCCAAGGTCGAGGAGGTCTATCATCCCGATGCCGAGCTGATCGGCGATATCGGCGCCAGCGTCTCGGCGCTGGCCGACCGTCTGGGCGGTCGCATCGCCGAGCAAGCGGCGATGCTGGAGCTCCGGCAGGAGATCCTCGCCAAAATCAACGACCGCTGCGAGGAGGCGCGCTTTCCGGTGACGCCGCAGCGGCTGGTGCACGACATCCGTGCGGTGGTGCCGGAGGACGGCATCGTCTGTCTCGACAACGGCATGTACAAGATCTGGTTCGCGCGCAACTACCGCACGCGGGTCGCCAACACGCTGCTGCTCGACAATGCGCTGGCCACCATGGGCGCCGGCCTGCCTTCGGCGATCACCGCGAAGCTGCTCAATCCCGGGCGCAAGGTGCTGGCGGTCTGCGGTGACGGCGGCTTCATGATGAACAGCCAGGAGCTGGAGACCGCCATGCGGCTGAAGCTCGATCTGGTGGTGCTGATCATCGTCGATTCGGCCTATGGCATGATCCGCTGGAAGCAGGCGGTCGATCGCTTCGCCGATTACGGCATGACCTTCGGCAATCCGGATTTCGTGAAATACGCCGAATCCTACGGCGCCAAAGGCCATGCGGTCGCCGCCACGGAAGAGATCATCCCGACCCTCAAGGCCGCCTTCGACGCGGGCGGCGTGCATCTGGTCGCGGTGCCGATCGACTACAGCGAGAACATGCGGGTGCTGATCGAAGAGCTCGGCAACCGCAAGGTCGAGGTCGAGTGACGCCGCGGCGACTCCTGTTTGATCGGGATCAACCCGGCAACCCATAGCGCCGCTATCATCACCGGCGGAGGCAAGCATGAAGCGGCGCAATCTCATCCTCGGTCTCGGTGGGCTGGCCTTGGCCGGCGGCGCAGGCGCTCTCGCCTGGCGCGGGTCGGTCGGCTCGACCGCGGCTTACGCTGAGTATCAGGCGCAGTTGCGGCGCCCGCTGGATCCGGCCGATATGCGTGACCTGATCCGCTATGCGAGCCTGGCCGCCAATGGCCACAACACCCAGCCGTGGCGCTTCCATCTCGGCAACGGCGTTATCGAGATCCGGCCGGACTTCACGCGCCGCACCCCGGTGGTCGATCCCGACGATCACCATCTCTTCGTCAGCCTGGGCTGCGCGGCCGAGACTCTCGCCATCGCCGCCGCCGCGACCGGGCGGCCGGGGGCGCTTTCGATCGCCGCCGACGGCAGCAGCATCCAATACGCATTCACCGCCGGATCCGCGCGGGTCGATCCGCTGTTCGACGCCATTCCAAGACGGCAGTCCACGCGCACGGTCTATGGCGGGCGACCGGTTCCGCTCGAGGACTTGAAACTGCTCGAGACCGCGGCGGCGATCGAAGGCGTCGGCGTCGCGCTGATCACCGAGCGCGGGCACATCGGATCGATCCGCGATCTGGTCATCGCCGGCAACACCGCTCAGATGGCCGATCCGGCCTTCATGCGCGAGCTCAAGGACTGGATCCGCTTCAGCCGTACCGAGGCGATGGCGCGCGGCGACGGGTTGTTCGCGCCGGCCAGCGGCAATCCCGCCTTGCCGACCCCGCTCGGCCGGCTCGCCTTCGATCTGTTCTTCGACGTGAGGGCGGAGAACGAGAAGTATGCGCGACAGATCGAGAGCGCGTCGGGCCTCGTGGTCTTCCTGGGTGCCCGCGCGGATCCGGCGCACTGGATCGCGGTCGGCCGGTCCTGTCAGCGCTTCGCGCTGGCGGCGACCAGCCTCGGCCTCAAGACCGCCTTCCTGAATCAACCGGTCGAAGTCACGGCCTTGCGCCCGGAGCTCGCGCGACTGGTCGGCGCGGCGGGGCAGCGGCCGGATCTCGTGCTTCGCTTCGGCTTCGGCCCGGCCCTGCCCTTCTCGCCGCGGCGCGCGCCGGCCGAAACCATCGCCTGACCGCAGCCGCCGGGGTGACCATCGTCACTACAGCGCCGGCGTGACGCGGCGCTAGACTTTCGCGGCGTTTCCGAGACGGAGGCATCCATGGCGGGCGGTCAGACCGGTGTTGCGGAACTCTTTGCCCAAGCAGCCCGGCACGCCGCGGCGTTCCGGGCCGAATTGCCGAAGCGCGTGCAGCGGCCACAGCAGACCTATGCGCAGGCGCTGGCGACGTTCGATGCGCCGACGCCTGAAGCCGGCACCGAGGCGCAGGTCGTGCTGGAGGACCTCGTCGCGCGCGCGACGCCGGGATTGCACGCGATGGCTGGGCCGCGCTTCTTCGGCTGGGTGATCGGGAATTCGCACCCGATGGGCGTCGCCGCCGACTTCCTCACCAGCGCCTGGGGCCAGAACGCCGGCAACCACACCGCCTGCCCGGCCGGCGCCGCCTGCGAGACCGTGGCGTCACGCTGGCTGCTAGACCTACTGGATCTGCCGCGCGAGGCCTCGGTCGGCTTGGTGACCGGCGCCACGATCGCGAATTTCGTCGGCCTGGCGGCGGCGCGCAGCGAATTGCTGCGCCGGCTCGGCTGGGACGTGGAGGCCGACGGGTTGTTCGGCGCGCCGCCGATCACGGTGCTGATCGGCGAAGAAGCGCACATCACCGTCTTCGCGGCGCTGCAGTTCCTCGGGCTCGGCCGCGCCCGGGTGACCAGGATCCCGGTCGACGGCCATGGCGCCATGCTGCCCGACGCCTTTGCAGATGCCATGCGCACGGCGGAGGCGGATCCAGCGGTCATCGTCATCACCCAGGCTGGGCAGATCAACACCGGCGCCTTCGACCCGCATGAGGCGATCACCCGCGCGGCGCGGAAACATAAGAACGTCTGGGTGCATGTGGACGGCGCATTCGGCCTGTGGGCGCGTGCCTGTCCCACGCGCGCCGCGCTGGCAAAGGGCGTCGAGCTGGCGGATTCCTGGGCCACCGACGGGCACAAGTGGCTGCAGACGCCCTATGACTGCGGCTTCGCCATCGTGCGCGATGCCGAGGCGCATCGCCGCGCCATGACCATCGCCGCGAGCTATCTGCCACCGGTCGCCGTGGGCGAGCGCGATCCTTCGCATTTCGTGCCCGAGCTCTCGCGCCGGGCGCGCGGCTTCGCCGCCTGGGCGATGCTGCGCCATCTCGGCCGCGACGGCGTCGCCGCCATGGTCGAGCGGCACTGCCGCTATGCGGCGATGCTGGCGAGTCTGTTGCGCGACGAGAAGGGCATCGCGATCCTGAACGACGTGGTGCTGAACCAGGTGATCGTCCGCTTCGGTGCCGACCTGAAGCCGGAGGCCGGCGACGCCGCCACGGCGGAGACCATCGCCGCGATCCAGCGCGAAGGCAGCTGCTTTGCCGGCGGCGCGCAATGGCAGGGCCGCACCGTGATGCGGCTCTCGGTGATCAGCGGCTCGATGTGCGAGAACGACGTGCTGCGCTCGGCCGAGGCGATGATCAAGGCCTGGCGCGGCGTGTACGCGGCCGCTTAGAGGCGCGGGCCTAGCTTCCGCCGGTATTGCCGTGCGAGACCAGGATGTCGAGGATCTGTACCGTTTTCGGCAGCTCGATCAGGAATTCCGGATCGCGCGGCAGGTTGTGGATCCGCGTCGGGTCGCTGCCGGCGAAGCGGGACATGGCGGCTACGTTCTCCCAATAGGAGATGGTGATGAACTCGGACTCGTCGGCCCGGTCCTCGCGTAGATTCTGCACGCCGAGCGCCTTTTCCATCAGCGGCTTGATCCCGACCTCGTAGAGATAGGCCGCATATTCGTCGGCGCGTTCGCGCCGGACGCGGCCGCGCCAGATGCGCGCGATGGTGGGACGCTTCGCCTGATCCGCCATCCCGGCCTCCTCTTCCTTCAAGCAGCGTTCTTATACAGCGGCGTGCTGAGGTATTTCAGCCCGGAATCGACCAGCAGGGTCGCGACGGTCGCGGCCGGCCCCAGCCGCAGGCCCACCTGCATCGCCGCCAGGACGTTGGCGCCGGACGAGGTGCCGGCGAACAGCCCCTCCTCCCGCGCGAGGCGGCGTGCCATGGCCTCGGCCGCGTCGGTCGGCACCGGAATGATCTCGTCCACCAGGCTCGGGGTCCACATCGGCGGCACGGCGCCGATCCCAATGCCCTCGATCCGATGCGCGCCCGGCGCGCCGCCGGAGAGCACGGCGGATTCGCCGGGCTCGACGGCGACGATCCGGGTCCTTGGATTGTTTCGCTTCAGAACGGCGGCGACGCCTTGCAGCGAGGCCATGGTGCCGACCGCCTGGACGAAGGCATCGACCCGGCCGCCGGTCTGCGCCCAGATCTCCTCGCCCATCGGATGGTAGCCGGCGATGCTGTCGCGGTTGCTGAGCTGATCGGTCCAATAGGTGTCGGGTTCGGCCGCGATCGCCTTCGCGGCGGCGATCATGTCCTGGATCAGCTTACGGGTGATCTTGCCGCCCTCGCTGGGGACGAGGGTCAGCGCGGCACCGAAGGCGCGCATCTGCGTGAGCTTCTCAGCGCTGAACGCGTCGGAGCTGACGATCTTGAGCCGATAGCCCTTGGCCGCGGCGACCAGGGCCAACGAGGCGCCGGTGCTGCCGCCGGTATACTCGACGATAGTGCCGCCGGGCTTCAAGCGGCCGTCGCGCTCGGCGCCCGCCACCATCGCCTGGGCCATCCGGTCCTTCATGCTGCCGGTCGGGTTGTGGCCCTCGACCTTGACGACGATGCGCGCGCAGCCCTCCGGCACGACGCGGCGGAGCGCGACCAGCGGCGTGTTGCCGATCGCCTGCAGGACCGTCGCGCTGATCCCGGTCATGACCGCTTCCTCCGGGTGAGCCAGGCCTTGAGGGCGACGGCGTTGTTGTGCTCCTCGTCGCGCGCCGCGTAGAGCAGCGTCACCGCGCCCTGGCGCAGGTGGCGGCGCAATTCCTTGACGGCGTCATCGGCGGCGCCGGAATCGAGCGCGGCGAAATAGGCTTCAATGAAGGCGTCCCATTGCTCCGGCTTGGCGTGGAAGCGCTTGCGCAAGGCGTCGCTGGGCGCAATCGCCTTCAGCCAGAGATCGATCCGCGCCTTCTCCTTGGAAAGACCGCGAGGCCAGAGCCGGTCGACCAGGATGCGCACCCCATCATCCACCGCCGGAGCCTCGTAGACGCGTTTCAGCCGGATCGGCATTGGCCATTTCTATGTATCTACAAAGTATGTATATACATAAACCTATGAAGCACCCGAATCAAGCCCCGAAGACCTTGCGCAGCGATGCCCGCGCGCTGGTGGAGGCCTGCCCCGGCGCGCAGAGCCGGCTGGCGGCGCGACGGATCACCCAATTCCTGGACCGGGAACTGGCGCCCGCCGGCATGAGCTCCGCGCAGCTGGCTTTGATGGCGCAGATCGCGG
Organism: Dongia sedimenti; assembly: GCA_030715195.1. Taxonomy (GTDB): domain Bacteria; phylum Pseudomonadota; class Alphaproteobacteria; order Dongiales; family Dongiaceae; genus Dongia; species Dongia sedimenti. The sequence goes on along the minus strand of JAUYVI010000005.1, from coordinate 537,124 downwards.
CCGCCGCGGACGACACGCTGGGCGCCCTGGCTGAGCGGACGGGCCTGGAGCAATCGACCCTGTCGCGCAACCTGCGCGTTTTGGAAAGCGCGGGCCTGGTCGAGATCGCCGCCGTCGAGAGCGATCTCCGTCGCCGCGCCGCCTGGCTGACCGAGACCGGGGCGCGCCGGCTGGAGGCGGCACTGCCGCTCTGGCGGAAGGCGCAGGCCAAGCTGGCTAGAAGATTTTCTGCCGATACGATGATGCGGTTCACTGGAGTTGCCGAGGCGCTCCGCACCGACTAGTTTCAGCGTGCAGTCATCGCCCGAGGGTCATGCATGAAGTCGACCAAAATGGATGGGTTCGGGGCGACGCGCCGGCTTGCTTTGCTGATGATCGCGGCTTTCGTGACAGCGGGCATGGGCAGGCCGAGTTACGGCCAAGACGGCCAAGTCTTCAAGGCACCGCCCGCCGGATATCGCCTGATCGGTTTTGCGATCGGCGAAGGCCTTACCATGGCTGACTTCAAAACACCCAGGACTGCCAAGGATGCCGCAATCGGGGATGCCTTTGCGGGAGAAGTGATTAAGGCGAGAAGCGCAGCTTACGTGGTCAATCCATCGGCATGCACGGGGACGGGGGAAGATCCCACCCATCCCATCGTTCCGACGAACTTGCCCAGCGCCCGGGATCAGGTGCGCGCCGGAATCGCCTGCAGCTTGTTGCGTTTTCCTCATCCCATATGGAACGGCGCACAACTGATCGTAAAGGGAGAGCAATATCTCTCCGTCGTGACGTCGTTGGACAAGAAGATGCGGCTCGTTGAAGCCTACACCGACGTTTCGCAATTCGTCGCGACGATCGCCCCGTAGCGCCCGGCGATTGGCGGAATCCGCCGAGGAACTGTTTCCTGACTGACACAGTCGTGTGCTGCCGGTCTCGGAAATAACGAGGCGACGATCTGCGCGCTCACGCGTTAATGCCGCATGGGTAAGGGTTCCAAGCAGAGCGGAAGCGACGACCTCGAGGCAGTGCGGCAGCATGTCCGCATTCTCTGCGATCTCGGCCGGCTGGCCGGCAACAGCACCGATCTCCAGACCTTTCTGCAGCAAGCGGTCGCGCAGGTCGCACGCGGGACCGAGATCCATCACGTGAAGATTCTCCGCTACCGGCCGGAGACGGCGGACCTTCTGGTCGTCGCGGGAACCGGGTGGAAGCCGGGCGTGGTCGGCACGGCAACGCTTTCGGCGGATCTCCGCTCGGCGCCGGGCCGCGCGTTTCAGACCGGCGAGGCCATCTCGATCAAGAACTTCGAGGAGCAGGGCGAATACGATCTATCTCCGCTGTTGAAGGAGCACGGCATCGTTTCGCTGGTGAACGCCCCGGTCCTGATCGGCGGCTCCGCCTGGGGCGTGGTCGAGGTTGACAGCACGACGCCACGCGAGTTCGGCCCTGACACCTGCGACTTCCTGACCGCGGCCGGCGCGCTGATCGGCACCTGCATCCGGCGCCACACGGCACCGAGCCAGGCCGATACCCTCGCCACCGCGATGCTGCAAGCGCAACAGCGCGAGATCCTGCTGCGGGAGATGCAGCACCGGGTGAAGAACAGCTTCCAGCTCATCATCGGCGCGATCACCCTGCAGAAGCGCCGGCATACGGCGCCGGAAGTCCTGGCTGCGCTCGATTACACCGCCGAGCGCATTCGCGCCGTGTCGCTGGCGCACGAGCAGCTGGCACCGCGGGCCGGCGGCGAAGCGATCAACCTGGCGGACTACCTGCGGGCGCTTTGCCTCTCCATCAAGAGCCAGGTCGAGAACGTTGAGATCGATATCGCGGCGGACGAGGTTCATATGCCGATCGAGCGCGCCATCGCGCTCGGCCTGATCCTGAACGAGGCGGCGACCAACAGCCTCAAGCACGCGTTCGGCGACGGCGACGGCCATATCAGCGTGAAGCTGCAGGCCGGCATCGGTTTTGGCGAGGCCCGGCTGACGATCGCCGATGACGGTCACGGCATGAAGGATCCCACCGCCAGCGGGTCCGGATTGAAGCTGATCGGCGCCCTGGCCCGGCAGATCGCCGCCACCGTCGAGCGCACGAGCTCCGACAAGGGCACCATCGTGTCGGTGCAGTTCCCGGTTATTTCCTGACCGCGACCACGAACAGCCGCGGAAAGCGGAACAGCACGCGGCCATCCGCCATCGGGGCGTAGAGCGCCGCGATGCGGGCGCGATAGGCTTCGGTGAAGGCTTGCGCCTGCGCCGGCCCCGCGGTGTCGAGATAGGGCCGGAGACCGGTGCCCTTCATCCATTCGACCACGGCATCCGCATTCGCCATCGGGTGGTTGTAGATGGTGTGCCAGACATCGACCCGTTGCGCCTTCGGCCCGAGGCGTTCGATATAGGCGGCGGGCGGCGGCAGGGGATCGCGCTTCGGGTTGCGGCCGGTGAACGCAGCGCGCCACGGCCCTTGGCTTGCCACTTCCTCCATCGCCACATGGCTGGGCTCCTGGAGATTGTCCGGCATCTGCACCGCGAGCACGCCGCCGGATTTCAGCCCGTCCATCAACCGCGCCAAGGCGGAGAGATGATCCGGCACCCATTGGAAGACGGCATTGGCGTAGAGCAGGTCGGCGGGTTCCGGCGGCTGCCAGGTCGCGAGATCGGCTTCGAGGAAGGTGGTGCGCTTCAGCCGGCTGCGCGCCGCCGCCAGCATGTTGGGATCGCTGTCCAGGCCGATGACGGATTCCGGACCGAAGCGTGCGACCAGCAGCTCGGTGGAATTGCCGGGGCCGCAGCCGAGGTCATAGGCGCGCGCGGCGGTTTCCAGCGGCACCTGGGCCAGGAGGTCGCGCGCCGGGCGCGTGCGCTCGTCCTCGAATTTCAGATACTGGGTGGAAGACCAGGCCATCGACCGTCTCCTGGGTTCGTTCGATGCGCGCATTATCCTCCCCGGCGCGCCGCGCTTCGACCGGCTTTTCCTTGGCCTAGCCGCACTTTGCCGTTATCACGCCCGCATCCGCGATCGCACGGTGAGCGAGATGCCGGCGGCGATGACGGCGATGCCGATCCAGACGATGGAAGGATAGCGCTCGCCCAATCCCGCCGTGCCTGCGATCACGCCGACCGCGGCCGCGACGGTGCCGATCTGGCTCAAGGTGACCGGACCGCCGACCAGTTGGAGCTGAAAGAACAGCGCCAGCATGGCGGCGGTGGCGCAGACCTGGATGGCCACCAGCCCCGGCACCGTCGCCAGCGTGGCGAAAGCGGCGAGCCCATCGGTCGTACCGGAGAGGACGAGCAGAAGCAGGGCTGCGACGGCGTTGCTGCCGACGGCCAGAACCAGCGACGGCGTGCCGCGGGGGAGATCCAACGTCCGATAAACATTGCCGAGGGCCAGGCTGACCGGAACCAGCGCGCCCAAGCCGATCCAGAACCACTCCACGCTGCGGCCGATCTCGCCGCGCGCCGAGGCGACCAGCAGGGTGCCGACGAAGCCGATGACGATCCCGGCGAATTCCAGCCGCCGCGGCGCGCGCAGCCGTGCGGCGAAGGAGAAGACCACGGTGAACATCGGCGAGAGCGTGAACAGGATCGCGGCATAGGCGCTGCCGAGATGCGGGATCGCCGTGAAGATCAGCACATTCGGCAAAGCATAGGAGACGACGGCCACGATCCCGAAATAGCGCAGCAGCTGGGCGTTCATCCGCACCGGCTGGCGGCGCAGCAGCAGCGCCAGCGCCAGCACCGTCGCGCCGCCGCCGGAGAGCAAGGTCGACCAGACCAGCGGCGGCACGCCGGCGGTGCCGGCCAGCTTGCCCAAGGGAAAGCTCAAGCCGAGCAGGCCGCCGACCATGAGCAGCAAAGCCGCCGGCGCATGGAACAGGCGTGCGAGCAGCGGCTGCGGCGATTCGGCGGGGCTGGACATCGGTGAATGGGGCAGAGAATCGGTGCGACGGAAGCGGCACACACTCTAGTCTGAACCCGGCGGCTGCGTCATGTCGCAATTCTTGGGTTCAATCTCCGCGCGTGGATGATTATATGGAGCGCATGAAACCGTCGATATTTCCGGTCCTGGCGATGGGCGCGGCGCTTCTGCTCGGCGCCTGCGCGCAGCCGCAATCGGTCGATACGCAGCGTGTCGCCAACCTGGCGCCGGCGCCGGACGGCGCCAGCGGCTATCGGCCGATCGCCATGGCGGGCGCCAGCGACAAGCAGGCCGAGATCGGCATCGATTTCGACAAACTCGGCAAGGACCAGGATCTGAGGCTGGCGCTGATGTACGGGATCGACGCCACGGCCTCGCTGACTCGCGACGAGGGCAAGCCGGAGTCCGGCCTCACCTACTACCGGCGCCGGTGATTCCTGGAACCGGCCGATCGTCGTGCATGGCCAGGCGGCGGAACTGTCCACCATCGCCAATGCCTATCGCTATATCGCCGAGCGCTTTCCGGGCAGCCGGATCGCCTCCTCGACGCTCTATGCCGGGCCGCCGCCGAATTTCGTGACGCGGGTCGAGTTCAGCAGCGGCGAGGGCGAGCAGGCGCTTTACTTCGACCTCACCGACTGGGCCGCGGCCTGGCGCCGGGAAGTGCCGAACTGAGCCGCGAGAGCCACCCGCCATGTGCAATCTCTACTCCCTGACCAAGAGCCAGGACGCGATCCGGCAATGGGTGCGGGCGATGACCGACCACACCGGCAACCTGCCGCCCTTGCCCGGCATCTATCCGGACTATGCGGCGCCGATCGCGCGCAACAGCGTCGCGGGGCGCGAACTCGCCATGGCGCGCTGGGGCATGCCCTCCCCCGCCTCAGTCCTGGCCGGCAAGAAGAGCGATCCCGGGGTCACCAATGTGCGCAACACCGAATCCGCGCATTGGCGCCGCTGGCTGGTGCCCGAGCATCGCTGCGTGGTGCCCTTCACCAGCTTTTCCGAGAACGAGGTGCTGCCCGACGGGAGGCGGCCGACCGTCTGGTTCGCGCTCGGCGAGGACCGGCCGCTCGCCTGTTTCGCCGGGATCTGGACCCGCTGGACCTCGGTCCGCAAGGTGAAGGAAGGCGAGACCACCAACGACCTGTTCGCCATCCTCACCACCGCGCCGAATGCCGAGGTCGGCGCCATCCATCCGAAGGCGATGCCGGTGATTCTGCGCGACGCCGAAGAAATCGAGCAATGGATGACCGCGCCGGTGCCGGAGGCGCTGCTTCTGCAGCGGCCGCTGCCGGACGGGGCGCTCAAGATCGTGCTGCGCGGCGAGAAGCAGGATGGCGAGGGGCCGGAGGTCGTCGCGAAGACGGCGGAGCCACCGCGGCAGGGCGCGCTGTTCTAGCGGCGCCGCGGCGCCTTCTCGGCACCGTCCAGCAAGCTCTCGACGATGCGCACCAGGCGATGGCTCGGCCCGTCGGGGCCGACGCTCTGCAGGCAGACGCCGGCACCTTCGACCAACATGTGGATCTGATCGGCCAGCAATTCGGGATGCGCCAGCCCGGCCTTGCGGCAGACGGCGGCCAAGCGGTCGCGCATCGCCGATTTGTGCTGCTCGATCACCTTGCGGCCCGGATGGGCGGGATCGGGCAGCTCGACTGCGGCATTGACCATGGGGCAGCCGCGGCTTTCCGGCCGGGTCATCAGCGCGCCCATTTCCTTCAGCCAGGCCAGGATCAGCGCCTTCGGATCGTTGGGAAACCGCGCGACCAAATTGTCCCAATGGGCCTCCACCGCCTTCACCTCGCCGCGCAGATATTCGGCGATCAGCTCCTCCTTGGAGCCGAAGTTGCGGTAGAGCGTCATCTTGTTGGTGCCGGCCTCGGCCGCGATCACCTCGACGCCGACCGCGCGGATGCCGTCGCGATAGAACAAATCGCGGGCGGTCGCGAGAATCCGCGTGCGCGGCCGCGGCTCACTTTCGGCTGCCTTCGACTCGATGCGTTTCGCCTGGGCCATGACCGGAATCTTACACCAGATTTTTTCGATTGACGCGACCGTTACCGGTCGGTAACGTCCGATAGTTACCGACCGGTAACATAGGCATCTTCGGAGAGGAACTCAAGCGATGACGATCGGCATTACCGGCGCCGGCGGCCAGCTCGGCGGCAGCGTGCTCAACGAATTGCTGGCGCGCGGCGCCAAGCGGGGCGAGATCGTGGCGGTCACCCGGACGCCGGAGAAGCTCTCCGCCGTCGCGGCCAAGGGCGTCACGGTGCGGGCCGGCGATTTCGATGCGCCGGCTGGCCTCGTCGCCGCCTTCAAGAGCATCGACCGGCTGCTGATCATTCCGACCTCGGAGCTCCGCCCCGGCCTGCGCACCCCGCAGCACAAGGCGGCGATCGATGCAGCGAAAGCGGCGGGCGTAAAGCATGTGGTCTATGTCTCGACCGTGGCGGCACGGCCGGGCCAGGACCTGATGCAGTCGCATCTCGAGACCGAGCAGGCGGTCTACGCCTCCGGCCTGGCTTGGACCATCGTCCGCATGGGCATGTATTTCGAGAACCTGTTCATGGGCGCGCTGCAGCACGCCCTCGCGAGCGGCCATTTCGGGGCGACCGGGCCGGCACCGGTGGCGAACCTCGCCCGCGACGATGTCGCGGCGGCGCTGGCCGGCGTCCTGCTCGGGCAAGGCCATGAAGGCTCCGTCTATCACGTGACGGGCGGCGCTTCGCTCACGCCTTCGGACATCGCCGCCACCATAGCCAAAGTGTTCGGCAAGCCGGTCCAGGCCGCGATCATCACCGACGAACAATATGCCGCCGGCCTGAAGGCCGCCGGCCTGCCCGATTTCGTGGTCGATGCCATCCTCGGCGTCGCGCAGACGGCAGCCAAGGGCATGCTGGATGTCGTGACCGGCGATGTCGAGCGCCTCGCCGGCCGCAAGCCGGTGTCGCTGGCGGAGTTCCTGGCGGCAAGGAAGCAGGCGGTGGCAGCGTAGGCGCGCCCGGCTAAGGCAGCCGCGCGATGCGCTCGAACAGCAGGCCGAAGAAGCCCTCGACGTCCACTTCGCGCATGTAGCGGGCGTTGGCCGGGCGGCCGGTCACGCGCCAGTAGTCCGCGACGGTCATGCCCATGGTGAGCGCGCTCTTCGTCTCGATCTCGACGTTGATGTGGCGGCCACCGAACAGTTCCGGGCGCAGCAGGTAGGCGGTCACCGTCGGATCGTGCAGCGGCGCGCCCTCGGTGCCGTATTTGTTGACGTCGAAGGTGCGCGAGAAGGTGAGCGCCTCGGCCAGCGCCTTACCGCTGCGATTGCCGAGCGCGGCCAGCCTGTCGAGGCGCGGCTGGATCAGCAGCACCTGGTGCGTGACGTCGAGCGGCATGACCGTGATCGGCACGCCGCTCTTGAACACGATCTCGGCCGCGGTCGGATCGACATAGACATTGAACTCAGCGGCGGGCGTGATATTGCCGACCTCGAAATAGGCGCCGGCCATCATCACGATCTCGCGGATCTTCGGCTTCAGCTCCGGCGCGCGGGTCAGCAGCAGGCCAATATCGGTCAAAGGCCCGAGGGTGCAGAGCGTGATCTCGCCGTCCTTGGCCGCGCGCAGGGTCTCGATCAGGAAATCGATGCCGGGCTTCGCCTGCAGCTTGGCCTTCGGCTCGGGGAGATCGGGACCGTCGAGTCCGGTCTTGCCGTGCACATGCTCGGCGGTCACCAGCTTGCGGCCCATCGGCTGCTCGCTGCCGGCGAAGACCGGAACGTCGCCGCGCCCGGCGAGCTCGCAGATCTTGCGCGCGTTCCGCTCGGTATGCGCCAGCGGCACATTGCCGGCGACGGCAACGATGCCCAGCACCTCCAGCTCCTGCGGCGAAGCGAGCGCCATCAGGATCGCGGCCATGTCGTCCTGGCCGGGATCGGTGTCGAAGATGATCTTGCGAGCAGCGGACTCGCGGGACATGAGCGCCTCATCGATAATCTGCGGCGCGACTCGCCGCAGGCGGAAATTAGCACCCCCGCCAAGCCGGCGTCAGCCGAAGATCACAGACTTGCGGCGAACCGGTCGAGCTCTTCCACCGATGCGATGCGCGTGACCGGTTTGCCGTTCCGCTCGGCCAGATCGGTCAGGCGGCGGAACTCCGGCGCCATGTCGCGATCGGTTTCCCAGAGCGACTGGAACATGTCGCGGGTGCTCGGCATCTCGGCGACGCCGGCGACCGGATGCTCGAGCTTGCCCTGGGCCCATTGGAACTGCCGCTCCGCCGCCAGCCAGAAATGCATCCAGAGCGGCATGTCGATCAGGATGATCTCGGTCGCGCGCTCGAAGCGCGCCGGCAGGGATTCCGTCCAGCCGAGCCCGTCCAGGACCCAATTCTCCTCGGCAATGAGCTTGGCATGGGCGGCTTCGTATTCGGCCTGCGGAAAGGCCTCCCAGCCGGGTTTCCAGACGATGGTGTCGATCTCCCGATAGGGCAGACCGCGCTTCGCCGCGACTTTCCGGGCGAGCACGGATTTCCCGCCGCCGGCATTGCCGATGATGAGGACACGCGCCATGGCGCGAGTTTAGCCAAATCGAAGCGCGATTCGCTCAGATTTGTTCCGGCACCATGTCGATGGCGCCGCAGGGGCATTCGGCGGCGCAGAGGCCGCAGCCTTTGCAGAAATCGGTGTCGATCCGGTAGCGGTTGCCGGCACCCAGCTTGATGATCGCGTTGTCCGGGCAGACGCCGTAGCAATTGTCGCATTCGAAGCAGTTGCCGCAGGAGAGGCAGCGGCGCGCCTCGAACAAGGCGGTGTCCGCATCGAGCCCCTGGACCACCTCGGCGAAGCCGTCCACCCGCCGCGCGGCGTCCAGCTTGGCGCGGACCTGATGCGGCGCGTCGGTGTAGTACCAGGTGTTGAGCTTCTCGAAGGCGGCCTCGGTGTGCTTGGCCGGCTGCTCGAAGATTTGGCCGCGGAGCCAGGCGTCGATATTGGCCGCCGCCTTCTTGCCGTGGCCCATGGCGACGGTGACCGTGCGTTCGGCCGGCACCGCATCGCCACCGGCAAACAGGCCGGGCAGCTTCGTCATCATGCCGGGATCGACGTCGATTCCGCCACGCTCCGAAACGAGGCCGGGCACATCCTTGATCAGGCCGAGATCGACATCCTGGCCGAGCGCCAGGATCAGGCTGTCGGCCTCCAGGGTCTCGAGGGTGCCGGTCGGCTGCGGGAAACCCTTGTCGTCGAGCTGCATGCGCTCGACGGTGATCTTGCCATCCTCCATGTGCTTGATGGTCGAGAGCCATTTCAGCATGACGCCCTCATCCACCGCCTCCTCGACCTCGAAGTCATGGGCCGGCATGCGGTCGCGGGTGCGTCGGTAGACGATCAACGCCTCCTCGGCGCCGAGCCGCCGCGCGGTGCGGGCGACGTCGATCGCGGTGTTGCCGCCGCCATAGACCACGACGCGGCGGCCGAGCTTCGGCGCCTCGGCGCCCTCCATGGAGCGCAGCACCGAGACCGCGTCGAGGATGCGCGCGCCCTCGCCGGCCGGCACATAGGCGCGCTTCGCGAGCTGGGCGCCGATCGCGAGGAAGGCCGCGTCGAAGCCCTGCATCGCCGCCTTGATGTCGTCGACCTTAGTGTTGAGCTCCATTGTCACGCCGAGATCGAGGATGCGCGCGATCTCGGCATCGAGCACATCGCGCGGCAGCCGGTATTTCGGGATGCCGAAGCGCATCATGCCGCCCGGCATCGGCCCGGCGTCGCGGATGGTGACGGCATGGCCGCGGCGCGCCAGGTGATAGGCGGCGGAGAGGCCGGAGGGTCCGGCGCCGACGATCAGCACCCGCTTGCCGGTCTGGGTCGAGGGTTTTGCAAAGCGCCAGTTTTGGCGGATCGCCTCGTCACCGAGGAAGCGTTCGACGGCGTTGATCCCGACGGCGCTGTCGAGCTTGCCGCGGTTGCAGGCGGTCTCGCAGGGGTGATAGCAGACCCGGCCCATCACCGCCGGCATCGGGTTGTTGACGGTCAGGCTGTCGAAAGCCTCGCGGTAGCGGCCTTCCTCGGCGAAATAGAGCCAGCCCTGGATATCCTCGCCGGCGGGACAGGCGGCGTTGCAGGGCGGCAGGTGATCGGCATAGACCGGGCGTTCGCTGCGCCAGCTGCCGGTGTGGTTGGCGCGGCTGGAGCCGACATCGAGGGTGATGGCGAAGGGTTTGTGTTCCAACTCAGACCTCCGCCGCGGGATCGATAAGGCCGTAGCGCGCGATGTTGCGGTCGGCGATCGCCTGCAGCCGCGCGATCGTCGCGGCACCCGTCGCATCCTTGAACAGATGGGCGAAGCGCTTCTGCGGCTTCAGGTACTCCTCGACCGGCCGCTTGGCGCGGATCTTCAAGACGCCCGTCACGTCCCCGTTGCCGCCTTCGAAGACCGGAAAGAGCCCGGTCTCGACGGCCAGGCGGGCGATCTTGATGGTGTCGTGCGAGGCGGTGCCCCAGCCGAGCGGGCACGGCACCAGGACATGGATGTAGCGGGCGCCGTGCAGCGACATCGCATGGGTCACCTTGGCTTCGAGATCGCGCAGGTTGGCGACCGTCGCGGTCGCAACGTAGGGAATCTCATGGGCCAAGGCGATGCGCGGCACATCCTTGCCCTGGCCGAACACGTTGCCGGGCGCAGCGCCGAGCGCGGGCGTGGTCGCGGTGCGCGCGGCCGGCGGCGTCGCCGAGGAGCGCTGCACGCCGGTGTTCATATAGGCCTCGTTATCGTAGCAGATGTAGAGCACATCGTCGTTGCGCTCGAACATGCCGGAGAGGCAGCCGAAGCCGATATCGGTGGTGCCGCCGTCGCCGCCCTGGGCGATCACCCGTGTCGCCTTGCCCTTGGCCTTCATCGCCGCCGCAAGCCCGGTGGCGATGGCCGGCGCATTGCCGAACAGCGAATGGATCCAGGGAATCTGCCAGGAGGTCTCGGGATAGGGCGTCGAGAACACTTCGAGGCAGCCGGTCGCGTTGGCAGCGACGAGGTCGCCACCAACGGCGCGCATGGCGGCATCGACCGCATAGCGCGCGCCCAAGGCCTCGCCGCAGCCCTGGCAGGCGCGATGGCCGCAGGACAGCGCATTGGCCCGATCATCGTCCGACTGCACCGTGCGGGCGTCCGCCGGCAGCAGGCGATTGCCGATCGTGTGCGTGCCGGTCTGGTAGAACTTGACGGGTGTGTAGCCCATGGTGTGTCCCTCAGGCGATCCGGGCGGCAACGGCGCCCAGATGCTTCAACAGGTTCTCGGCGATCGGTCCGGAGCGCCGCAGGCTGCCCATGCGTTCGAGCTCGTGCTTCACCACCGGAAGATTGAGATCGAGGAAATGCAGCGGCTCAGCGGTGCCGTCGACAACCGTGTCGAACAGCCGCCGCAACGAATCCTTGGTGATGGCCCGGCCGCCGAGGCCGGCGATCGCGGCGGTACCGACCTGGTGCAAAGCGGGATCGAGCGCCATCCGCACATCGGTCGAAACAACGCCGCCCATGCCGACCGCGAGGGCCTTCTCCACCACCACCCAGCGCTTGGCATGGCTCATCGCCGCGCGGATCGCTTCGGCCGGGAATGGACGGTAGCTCACGATCCCGAGCACGCCGATCTTCACGCCCGCATCGCGCATCTCGTCGATCACGTCCTTGATCGTGCCGAGCACCGAACCGAGCGCGAGCACCACGGTCTCGGCGTCTTCCAACCGGTAGGGCCGGACCAGACCGCCGGAATCGCGGCCGAAGGCGGCGGTGAAGTTCGTGGCGATCTCGGGGATCATCTCCAGCGCCTGTTCCTGCCGGTAATGGGCGAGATAGCGCACTTCGGTGAAGGCCTCGGGGCCGACCATCGCGCCGATGGTGACCGGGTCGAGCGGGTCCAGGACCTGACGCGGCTCGTAACGCGGCAGGAAGGCATCGACCTGTTGTTGGGTCGGCAGGTCGACCCGCTCATAGGCATGGGTCAGGATGAACCCATCCATGCAGACCATCACCGGCAAGCACAGAGCCTCGGCCAGGCGGAAGGCCTGGATGTGGAGATCGGCCGCTTCCTGGTTGGTTTCGGCGAAGAGCTGGATCCAGCCGCTGTCACGCTGGGACAGCGCGTCGCTGTGGTCGTTCCAGATGTTGATCGGCGCGCCGATCGCCCGGTTGGCGACCGTCATGACGATGGGCAGGCCGAGGCCGGAGGCGTTGTAGATCGCCTCCACCATGAAGAGGAGGCCCTGGCTGGCGGTCGCAGTGTAGGCGCGGGCGCCGGCGGCGCTGGCACCGATCGCGACCGACATCGCCGCGAACTCGCTTTCGACATTGATGTATTCGCACGGTGCGAGCGCGCCGCTTTTCACCAGCTCGCCGACCGCCTCGACGATGTGGGTCTGCGGACTGATCGGATAGGCGCAGACCACCTCCGGTCGGCACAGGGCCACGGTCTCGGCGACGGCGCGGGAACCTTCGATCTGCTTCAGCATCACGCGACCTGCTTCATTTCGGCGACCACCCAGTCATGCGCGGCTTCCGCTGCAGCGATATTGGCCGCGGCAACCGCGCCGGAGAATTTTTGCGCGATCGCGTCTTTCACCGATTGCAGATGCACGAGACCGGCGAAGGCCGCGAACCCACCGAGCAGCGCCGCGTTCGGCAACGGCCGGCCGACATGCTTCAGCGCGAGTTCGCTTGCCGGCACGGTGAGCAGGCGTTCGGGTTGCAGGGTCTTGGCGAGGCCCTCGATGCCGAGGGCCGCAATGCTGCGCCCTGAATTGATCAGCACATAGCCGCCGGGCTTGAGGCCTTGGAACAGATCGACTTGATGCAGCAGGGTCGGGTCCTGGACGATCAGCGCATCGGGCGTCATCACCGGCTCGCGCACCCGGATCGTCTTGTCGTCGATCCGGCAGAAGGCCATGACCGGCGCGCCGGTCCGCTCCGAGCCGAAGCTCGGGAAAGCCTGGGCATGGCGGCCTTCCAGGAAGGCGGCGATCGACAGCATCTCCGCCGCCGTCACCACGCCCTGGCCGCCGCGGCCGTGAATGCGCACCTCGAACATGACCGATCCTTTCTCAGGATCGCCAGCATCCGCCGAAACACCGCGGTGCTCATTGATCCAGGTCATCCGCGAATGACCCGCTTTGGCGGAATGCCTAGGGCTTTGGGTGGGCGGCGAAAAACCGCCAGATCAGCGGCGTCGCGACGATCGCGTTGGAGGGTGCGTCCAGGAACTTCGCCAGGCGCTGGCCGCCCGGCCAGGCATGGGTGCCGCCCTCGATGAGATAGTAATCGACCGCGATCCCGAGGGTGCAGAGCGGATAGGAGCGCAACGTGACGCCGGGCGCCGGGCTGCTGACGATCGGGTCCTTGCCGCAATCGTCCCAGGCCGCCCAGAAGGCGATCGACCGTTCGACCGGCGGGAAGGGATATTTCACGATCGACTTCGGTCCGACGCCGCCCGCGACCGGCACGTTCTGGTCAGCGGTGCCGTGGATGTGCAGAATCGAGACCGGAAAGCGCGGCTCGCAGGGCGCCACGACGATCACCGCCGAGACGGCGCCGATCGCCGCGACGAGATCGCTCGCCTCGCAGGCCAGCCGATAGGCCATCATGCCGCCATTGGAGAGACCGGTGGCATAGATGCGCTTCGGATCGAGCGGATGGCGTGTCGCGATCTCGGCGACCATCGCGCGGATGAAACCGACATCGTCGCTGCCTTGTTCCACTGCGTAGCCGCAACAGGCGCCGGCATTCCAGGTGTTGAAGCCGGGCTTACCGAGCGCATTCAACAAGGGTCGCGCGCGATCCGTGCCTTCGGGATAGGCGGTGATGAAGCCGTACCGGTCGGCCTCCGCGTCGAACCCGGTTTGCGCGATGGCACTCTCGGCCGATCCGCCGCCGCCATGCAGCACGATGACCAGCGGCGCCGGCCCGTTCAAGGATTTGGGAACATGCAGCACGTAGCGACGCTCGGTCTGGTCGACCGTGATCGTATGGATGCCGTCATCGGCGCGCGCGCCATGGGCGAAGAGACAGAGCAGCGCCAAAACAAAACCGGCCGGGCAAAGCCTCGCCCGGCCTGTTCGCAACTGCATGCGGTCGATCAGGCCGCTTCCGACTTCTTGTGATAGGCGACGTGGCAGTGATGCGCGCAATAGGGCTTGCCGGCTTCCGCGGGCTCGCCGCAGAAGTGGAAGCCCGGCTGCTTCGGATCGCCCATCGGCCAGGAGCAGGTCCGGCTGCCGACATGGGCCGCAGTGCGCGTCGAAGTCTGCCGCGGCGGCGGCGGCGCCTCGCGGGTCATCGGTTCACTCACCTCGGCGCGTTGCGTCGGGGCGTGCTGGGTGGCGGAGATGCCATGGGTCTGCGGCAGCGGCTGGCCATGCGCGGCACCCGGCTGTCCCGAGCCCGGAAGGCGGCGGGCGGTCGGGGCGGCGGCACGGCGGCGCGGCTGGGGCGAGGCACCGGCTTCGCGCTTGATCGGCGAGGGCCGGCCGGTCAGGCCGAGGCGATGCGCCTTGCCGATCACGGCGTTCCGGGTGATCCCACCCAGGATCGCTGCGATCTGGCTGGCGGTCTGGCCCTGGCCCCAGAGTTTCCGCAGTACTTCAATCCTTTGTTCGGTCCATTCCATGTTTTTTGCCTCACTGCCCGGATTGCTGCATCAGGATGTTGTGTCCAAAACATTTCACTCCACAATATCCAGAGTGGCAAGAGGGTCGACTCCAAATGTTGTGGATATCAGTGAGTTTTCAACATGGAAATAGTGGCAGTGAGCCTGTCCTACTAAGGCTTCGGAAGGCCGCAAGCATCGGATAGATGGCGGCTGGGATCGCGCCTATTTCTCTCGGCAGAGACTGGAAACGCAGATGAAAAAGCTGAGGAAACGCCCGATGCAGCCCCAGATCGCCGCTCCCATTGGCTCCAGGGCCGCCGCCGCGAGTGCCGCCAGCGTCGCCCGCCGGGCCGCCGCTTATATAGAGAACCGGGTGGCCGCGGAAGCCGAGGGTCCGGTGACCCTGGACGAGCTGGCCCGCCATTGCGGCGTCTCGCCCTGGCATCTGCAGCGCCAGTTCAAGCAGACCCTGGGCGTCAGCCCGCGCCAATACGACGATGCCCTGCGGATGAAGCAGCTGAAACGCGGCCTGAAGCGCGGCGACGGCGTCGCGGCGGCGACATTCGAGGCGGGGTACGGCTCGTCGAGCCGGGTCTATGAACGGGCGATGACGGCGCTCGGCATGACCCCGGCGAGCTATGCCAAGGGCGGCAAGGGGGCGGCGATCTTCTATGCGATCTCGCCCTGCGGCCTCGGCAAGCTGCTGGTCGCGGCGACCGAGCGCGGGCTCTGCCGGGTCGAGCTCGGCACCCAGGACGGCGCGCTGCTCGAGGATCTGCACCGCGAGTTTCCGGAAGCGGATTCGATCCAGCGGGACGACGCGGCGCTCGGCCGCTTTGTGACCGAATTGCTGCACCGGATCGACGGCGCCGCCCCGCGCGAGGACCTGCCGCTCGACATCCAGGCAACCGCCTTCCAGCGCCGGGTCTATGAGGAACTGCTCCGAATCCCGACCGGCGAAACCCGCTCCTATGCGGAGATCGCCGAGGCGATCGGACAGCCCACGGCCTCCCGGGCGGTCGGCAATGCCTGCGCCACGAATCCGGTCGCCCTGGCCATTCCCTGCCACCGTGTTTTGCGTAATAACGGAACCCTCGGCGGCTACGCCTGGGGAATTGAGCGAAAACAGGCTCTTATTTCCGCGGAGCGTCGGACGGCGCGCCGCGCGGGTTAGCCATGCATGGAAAAAAGGCGTAAGTGATTGCGCCCCGCGCGAAGGGGGTTAGACTAGCCGCAGCCGACCCTCCTCCAGCCTGCTGCGGAAATGCCGAACACACTGAAAAAGCGCAAAGATTTTGAAGTTCGGGGCGCCGGGAAAAGTGCCGCCGCGAAGGCGCGGGCGCGCCGTCGGATCGGCGAAATTTCCGACATGACGATGCTGAATTTCGATGAGCGGAAAGTGCCGCTGGTGTTCCGCGAGAATCGCCGCGCGCGCCGCATCATCATGCGTCTCGACTACGGTGCGGCGAGCGTCGTGATCGTCCTGCCGAAACGCACTTCGCGACAAGAAGGCAAGCGATTTGCGTTAAGCAACAAGGATTGGATCGCCGAGCGCCTCGACCAGTTGGCCGAGCCGATTCCGTTCCGCAACGGCGCCGTCGTTCCCTTCCTCGGCGAGCCGCATCGCATCCGCCATCGCGCGACCGCGCGCGGCGTCGTCTGGTGCGAAGAGGGCGAGATCAACGTCGCCGGATACGAAGAGCACTTGCCGCGCCGCGTCCACGAGTGGCTGAAGGCGGAGGCCAAGCGCGAGATCGAGACCCGCGCCCGCGACAAGGCCGAGGCCATCGGCAAGAAGATCACCAAGATCAGCATCCGCGACACCAAGAGCCGCTGGGGCAGCTGCACCGACGAGGGCGAGCTCGCCTTCTCCTGGCGCCTGATCCTGGCGCCCAAGTATGTGCTCGACTACGTGGTCGGCCACGAGGTCGCGCATCTTAAAGAGATGAATCACAGCCCCAAGTTCTGGAAGCTCTGCCGCGAGTTGGCGCCGCGCTCGATCAACCTGGCGCGCGACTGGCTGGAAGCACACGGCACCGAGCTCTACCGCTACGGACGATAAGTTCACTCCGCGGCTCTCCTCCGCGGAAGCTGGCCGCCGGGCCCCTGGCCCGGCGGTTTCCCTTTGGGCTACAGTGCTGGAAGCCGCTCCACACAAGGGTTTCAGGCAGAGTTGATCCGGTCCATCAAGCGCGTCGTGCTGGCCACGCTGAAGGGTGCGGTCATCGTCTACCTGATGGTGGTCGCGATCCTGTTCTTCATGCAGCGCGAGCTGCTGTTCCACCGCACCACCGCGCCGCCGATGCTGAACGATGCCAGCCTGGTCCAGCGGCGCGAGATCGTCTGCCTCGCCACCGCCGACGGCTTGAACTTGCGCGCCTGGTATTTTCGCGCCGCGCGCCCCGATGCGCGGACCGTGCTGTTCCTGCACGGCAATGCCGGGGATATCGGCAATCACCTGCCCTTCGCACGCTTCTTGATCGATGCCGGCTATGGCGTGCTGGCGCTTGAGTATCGCGGCTATGGCGGCAATCCCGGCAGCCCGAGCGAGGCCGGGCTCATGGATGATGCGCGCGCCGGCTTCGCCTTCCTGCAGAGCCAGGACATTGCCGATCGCGGCATCGTGCTGTTCGGGGAATCGCTCGGCACCGGGGTCGCCGTCGCGATGGCCGCCGAGTATGCCGTGGGCGCGATGATCCTGCGTTCGCCCTACACGTCGATGCCCGACGTGGCGGCGGAGGCATTCTGGTATCTGCCGGCGCGCTGGCTGGTGCGCGATCGCTTCGATTCCCTGTCGAAGATCGCGCGCAGCAAGGCGCCGCTCTTCATCTTCCACGGCGCCGACGACGCGCTGATCCCGATCCGTCTGGGCCAAGAACTCTTCGCGGCGGCATCGGAGCCGAAGACCTGGCTGACCGTCGAAGGGGTCGGCCACAACGACGTGCAGACCCCGGAGGCCGAGCGCGCGGTGCTGGATTTCCTGGCCGGATTGCCACCCGGCCCACCGGCGGATGCCATGCCGGCTGCGCTGCCGCCGATGGCGGCCTGCGGCGGCTGAAAGCCCGCCACTTCCGCCTGGACAGGCGGGGTCTGTTTGTTATGTTATAACAAATCATCCGCCGGATTGAGCCCATGCGCGACGCCGTAGCCGCCCCGAAGACCCTGCTGTCCGCCAGCATGCCGATCCGCCTGGCGGGCGCCGCCGTGG
The DNA here is from genome assembly GCA_030715195.1 of Dongia sedimenti. Taxonomy (GTDB): domain Bacteria; phylum Pseudomonadota; class Alphaproteobacteria; order Dongiales; family Dongiaceae; genus Dongia; species Dongia sedimenti. Next base: position 519,390 of record JAUYVI010000005.1, on the reverse strand, counting down.
CGGCGCTGCTGTTGTGGGCCGCCGTGCAGTGGGCACTTTGATGAATGTCGCCCATCTGAAGCATGTCCATCCGGCGCCCATGCATGTCGCGGCGGAAGGCCCGGCGGCGATCTCGGTCTGCAATCTGACCGTCGCCTATAACCGGCATCCGGCCGTGCATCATCTGACCGGCCAGTTTCGCGAAGGCAGCCTGACCGCGCTCTGCGGCCCGAACGGCGGCGGCAAGAGTTCGCTCCTCAAAGCCATCGTCGGTCTCGCGCCGATCGCCTCCGGCCATGTCGACTTCGCCGCCGACCGCAAGCGCGCAATCGCCTATCTGCCGCAGGTGGTCGAGGTCGATCGCGGCTTTCCGCTGAAGGTGCTCGACGTCGCCGATCTCGGCCATTGGCGCCGCGCCGGCGCGTTCGGCCGCTTGACCGCTGCGCATCGAAAGCAAAGTCTCGCGGCGCTCGCCGCGGTCGGCCTGCAGGGCCTGGAGCAGCGCCCGATCGAGGCGCTCTCGGTCGGCCAGTTCCAGCGTCTCCTGTTCGCGCGCCTGATCGTCGAGGATGCGCCGATCATTCTGCTCGACGAACCGTTCAACGCGATCGACCAGCGTACCACCGAGGACCTGCTGCGGCTGGTCGTGGGCTGGTCGGTCGAAGGCCGCACCGTGGTCGCCGCGATCCACGATCTCGACATGGCGCGCCGCGCGTTTCCGGAAGCGCTGCTGATCGCCCGCGAGCCGATCGCCTGGGGTGCCGCGCGCGACGTGCTCGACGACGCCCATCTCGCCCGCGCCCGGGCGCTGGCCGAGGGCTGGCTGGAGAACGCGCCGGTCTGCGAAGTGCCGGCGTAGAGATCCATGGCGCTCCACGATCTCCTGATCGCGCCGTTCAGCGAGTTTGCCTTCATGCGCCGGGCGCTGATCGCCTGCATCGCGATCTCGCTTTCGGCCGGGCCGATCGGATCCTTCCTGGTGCTGCGGCGCATGAGCCTGATGGGCGATGCGATGAGCCATGCGGTGCTGCCGGGCGTGGCGCTCGGCTTCCTGTTCTTCGGCCTCGATCTCTGGTCGATGGCGCTGGGCGGACTGGTCGCCAGCCTGGCTGTCGCGCTGCTGGCCGGCGTGGTCAGCCGGGTGACTCCGCTGAAGGAGGATACCAGCCTCGCCGGCTTCTATCTGATCTCGATCGCGAGCGGCGTGCTGATCATCTCGCTCCATGGCAGCAATGTCGATCTGATGCACATCCTGTTCGGCTCGCTGCTCGGCGTCGATGACCGCTCGCTGCTGCTGGTCGCGGGCGCCGCGACCCTGACCCTGTTCGCCTTCGCGGTGATCTATCGGCCGCTGGTCGTCGAGTGCTTCGATCCCGGCTTCCTGCGGGTCGCCGCCGGCGGCCGCTCCGGCAGCGCCATTGGGGGACCGGGCGCGGTGGCGCATCTGGTCTTCCTGGTGCTGGTCGTCGTGAACCTGGTCGCCGGCATGCAGGCGCTCGGCACCTTGATGTCGGTCGGATTGCTGCTGCTGCCGGCCGCGGCGGCGCGGCTCTGGGCCGGCAGCGTCGGCGGGCTGATGCTGACCACCAGCGGCATCGCCATGGCGGCATCGCTGCTCGGCCTGGTGCTGTCCTATCACGTCAACGCGCCTTCGGGCCCCGCCATCGTGCTGGTCGCCGGCTTCTTCTACATCGCCTCGCTCGCCTTCGGGCAGCGCGGCGGCCTGGTGCGGCGCTACCTGCCGCGGCGCCACCTGGCGCATTAAGGTAAACGCGGCGGGCGCCAGCGCTTTGCGCTTGTGCGCCGGCGCCGGAATGTGGAAAGTCCGCGGGGGACAATCTCTAAAGTCGCGTGGCGACGGTAAAACGATGACTCTGCGCCACCGCGTGAGGCCGCATCTACCGCCTCTGGCCTGGTTGCTGGAGATCGACGGCACGCCGCAAAATTACCGGCTGCATTGCGGACCGTCGGTCGTCATCGGCGCATCCGGATTCTTCGAAGGCGCCTGGCCGGGCGAGCTCGCGGCGATGGACTTCGCGTCCGCGGCCGAGGTGTTCGGCAGCGGCGCCACCTTCACCGGCGATGCCTGGATCGTGGTGCCGCCGAGCCATACGCTCGAGCCGCTCTTCTCGGTCCGCGACGGCACGCGGCTGCTGGTCAGCAACGCGCTGCCCTTCCTGCTGGCACACCGCGACGACGGGTTGGATCCCGGCTTCCTCGCCTATCACAGCCGGCTCTATCAGGTGCTGAAGGGCCTGGCGGCGGCACCGATCCGCATTCCCTCGCGCAAGGGCGCGGAGATCGCGGTCCATTACTATCACAATTTCCACATCGGCCCCGATCTCACGCCGACCGCAATCGCGAAGCCCGCGGCGCCGGCCTTCGACAGCTTCGAATCGTATCGCGACTACCTGCGGTCGACGGTGGACGGCGCGCTGCGCAACGCCGCCGATCCGGCGCGCGCGCGACCCTATCGGCCGCTCGCCACGGCCTCGCAGGGCTACGATTCTCCGGCCGCCTGCGCGATCGCCCGCGAGGCCGGCTGCACCGAGGTGATCACCCACGGCTTCGCCCGACGCGCCTTCGGCGTGCGCGATCCGGACAGCGGCGAAGCGGTCGCCGCGGCGCTCGGCATGAAGGCGACGGTGATCGATCGCGACGCCTATCTGCAGCGCGAAAACGTCGAGGCGCCGGAGGCGGAGTTCCTCTGCCACGGCCTCGAGGGCGGCGACGTGCATTTCCTCTCCTTCGAAGCGCTGCTGCCGCACCGCGTGCTGTTCAGCGGCTTCCACGGCGATACGGTCTGGGATCTGCACAAGCCCGCCAACGCGGTCATCGATCGCGGCGACACGTCCGGCGCCTCGATGGGCGAGTTCCGCCGGCGCGTCGACTTCTTCCATATCCCCGTGCCCTTCATCGGCGTGCTGCGCCATGCCGAGATCCTGGCGGTCGCGGAATCCGCGCCGATGCGGCCCTTCGCCCTCGGCAACGGTTACGACCGGCCGATTCCGCGGCGCATCGCCGAGCAGGCCGGCGTGCCGCGCCAGGCCTTCGGGGTGGCGAAGAAAGCCGTTACCGTGCTGTTCTTCGACCTCAATATCGGCCTGGATGAACGGCTCGCCCGCAGCACGCGCGCCGCGTTGCGGACGTTCGCCGCCGGCTGGCGGCTGCGGCCGGCGCAGCGGCTCCGGCTGGCAGTGAATGCCCTGGTTGCCCGGGGCGTCGATCTCACGCGGCTGGCGCTGAAGAAGACCCGACTCGGGATCCGGCTCGGGATCGAAAAACATCTCGAACCGGTGCTGAGCAGCCTCGATCTCGCCACCCTCGACACGCCGGCGACCGTTATGATGCTGCATTGGGCGATGTCGACAATCGTCACCCGCTATGCCGCGGTCGATCAAGCTCCGGAGCACGAGTTCGTCGGCGCCGAACCCTCCGCTATGACGACACTGGAGGCAGCGGAGAGCTTGGCGGTTTGACGGCGGCACCACCTCAAACATTGGAACGACGATCGCGGTGGCTGGGGGATGGACGTGAAGCTCAATGTAACGGTGCGAGAGACCCTGCCGCCGCTCGCCTGGCTGCTGGAGCTCGACGGGGCGCCGGAACGGCATCGGCTGTTTTGCGGCAGCAGCGTGATCCTGTCGGAGGGCGCCTTCTTCGAAGGGGCATGGCCGGGTGCCCTGGCCGCCATGGATTTCGCCGAAAAGCCGGAAGCCTTCGGCAGCGGCGGTGTCCGCACCGAAGCCGGCTGGACCATCGTCCCGCCCAGCCACACGCTGGAATCCCTGTTCACCTGCCGCGACGGCACGAAGCTCTTCATCAGCAACGCCCTGCCCTTCCTGCTGGCGCATCGCGGCGACGGGCTCGACCCGACCTTCCTCGACTATCACCGGGTGTTCTTCGACATCCTCGGCGGGCTCGCGCATTCGCCGATCCGTTTCCCGTCGCGGCGCTGCACGGAGATCCGCGGCTACTACTATGAAAACCTCGCGATCGGCGCGGACCTCGCGGTCACCGTGGCGCCGAAACCGCGTGCGCCGGGCTTCGCGGCTTTCGCGGATTACCGCGCCTATCTCGCGGCGGTGGTCGAAGCCGTGCTCGACAATGCCGCCGATCCGCTGCGGCCCAATCCTTATCGGCCGCTGGCGACCATTTCCCAGGGCTACGATTCGCCGGCCTGCGCCGCCTTGGCGCGGGAGGCCGGCTGTCGCGAGGCGGTCACCCATGGTACCGCGCGCCGCGCCTTCGGCGTCGTCGATTCCGACAGCGGCGTGGAGATCGCCAAGGCGCTGGACATGGCGGTGACGGTGATCGATCGCGGCGCCTATCTGGAGCGGCAGGGGCTGGTCGCGCCCGAGGCCGAGTTCCTCTGCCATGGACTGGAAGGCACCGACGTCAACTATCTCGCCTTCGAGCCCAAGATGAGGCACTGCGTGCTGTTCACCGGCTGCCATGGCGACACGATGTGGGACAAGCACAAGGTGCCGAGCGACGTCATCAAGCGCGGCGATCTCGACGGCGGCTCGCTGGGCGAGTACCGGCGCCGGCTCGATTTCATCCATCTGCCGCTGCCCTATGTGGGCGCGCTCCGCCATCACGACGTCGTCGCCATTTCCAATGCGCCGGAGATGGCGCCCTGGTCGATCGGCGGCGATTACGACCGGCCGATCCCGCGCCGCATCCTGGAGGAGGCCGGCGTTCCGCGCGACGCCTTCGGCCAGGCGAAGAAGGCGACCTCGATCAGCTTCTTCGGTTTCCTGCCGGGCATGCACGAGCGACTGACCGGCTCCAGCCGCCGGGCGCTCGAAGCCTTCGCCGTGGAATGGCGCCCCAGGTTCGGTGCGCGGCTGCGGCTGCGCCGGAACCAGGCGATTGCGATTCTGGTCGATTGGGTGCGGGTGGCCGAGAAGCGGCTCCATCCGGCGCGCCGGCTCGGCCTGGAGCCGCGGCTGGACAAGGCCCTCCATATCCTCGACACGCAGAACCTGGACACGCCCGAGGCCGTGCGGGCGCTTCACTGGTCGATGGGAGAGATGATCAAGCGTTACACCATCGCGGAAGCGGCGCCCGACCCGGCGCTGGTTCCAGCGCGACCGCTCAAATCCGAGGTCCTGGCGCCGTTGCTCGGTGCCGTTCAGCTGTTCGGCGCGATGCTGCCCTAGGGGCGCGGGCTGGGCCAGCCTCGGGCCAGGCGGTTGATTCCGGCGCCCGATCGCCGCATATTTCCCGCCATCGATGACAAGGGGTGCGGCGGCACGGCCGCGCAAGGAATGGATACGATGCAGGTCCTGGTCATTCAGAACGACGCCCATTCGCCGATCTCGCTGCTGGGCGATTATCTGCAGGCGGCCGGCGCCAAGCTCACGACCCTGCTGCCGCATGGCGGCGACAAGCTGCCGTCGACGCCCGACGGCTTCGACGGCGCCGTCATCCTCGGCGGGCCGCAGCACGCCCATGACGACGCGCGCTTCCCGGCCTTCCTGCCGATGCTCGATCTGCTGCGCGCTTTCCACGAACAGACCAAGCCGCTGCTGGGCCTCTGCCTCGGCGGCCAGCTGATGGCCCGGGCCTTCGGCGAGAAGGTGCGGGTCAACGACGCCTTCGAGTTCGGCTTCCTGCCGATCGAGATCACGCCGGAAGGCCGCGAGGATCCGCTGCTGGCCGGCCTCGCCCCGCGCCAGCGCATCATGCAATGGCACGAGGACACATTTGGATTGCCGGAAGGCGGCGTACGGCTGATGACCGGCACGACCTGCCTCAACCAGGCCTTCCGCTTCGGCAGGACCGCCTACGGCTTCCAGTGCCATTGGGAAGTCTCGATGGACCTCGCCAAGCACTGGGTCGAGAATTTCGGCCATGTCCTGCAGAACAAGCTTGGCGAGGCCGGCGCCACCGAGACCATCACCCGCGCCAAGGGCGAGTTCGAGAAATACGGCCGCCGCGCCAACGATTTCTGCCGCGTGGTCACCCAGCGCTGGGCCGACCTCGTCACCGCGACGAAGCAGGGCCTGGTCGAGAAGAGCGGCGGCGAGCAGGCGGCTTAGAGTACTAATCCTTTAGGGACCGGAGCATAGTGAAAGCAGCCGATTGTGTCCCGGTGGCGTAACCATCCGGCGGCGCGGAACCTTTAGTTGGCCGAGCCGCATGTTTGCAAAGAACCTCGAACACCTGTTGATAGAGTTATGCAGGAAGAGCGATTTTTCCTCGCTGACTGATGTTATCGATATAGCTCAGCGATTTGACGCGTTACGAGGTTGCGCGAAGCTGCCGCGCCACCGAGAACATCGGGCCAAACATTTAAGCCCTCGTGAAATTTCTTTTGCAGTCCTCGGCCTTATCCCGAGCCGGCCAGGCTGGGCTGGACAAGGAGCCACCGCTCTTGCCAACCTTCGATGTGCAGGCGGCAGTGCCGCCGCGTTTCGCGGCATGACAACTTTGTTAGAGACAATTGAGCTTGTATTGACCGACGATACGGCGCGTGAATCTCTAGTATCTGTTTGGATTTCTGCGGCCGAGGACGGAGTAAATTCGAACGGCATGGCGTGGCTGGCCTATCAAGATGGAACCGAACGCCGCCACGTTAGGTATGTGTCAAGCATGGCCGTATCGCTACTCCAAACTGGAGCAGAGGAGTCTATCGACAGGGACGTATTTTTTGCGCCTGCCTCCCGCTGTCTCGTCTTCAACAAACGGTTCTTTCGACTTATCGCCGATGCAGAATCAAAGTCCATTCTATTCCCAACTGAGCCCGTCGGAGACGGAAGTGAGTACGACGCAGAAGAAGCGCTGCGAGCACGATACAAGGCGCTTCGCGTAACAAATCGCTCTCGCTTTCTAAATGTCGGCATCGAGACACAAGCTACTTGGCCAAGTGAAGAAACCCTCGTTAAGTTTGGGGATCATCATCTTGTTCTTATGCCGAGAACTGCGGAAAACGCGCAGTCGATCCACGTAGATTTGGCTGAGAATCGGATCACTATTGAACAGGCGCGGACAGTAATAAACCACTTCCTCAGCGCAATTGCGTGGTCAGATGATCAATTCGCGATAGCTCACAGCGGGTGGGCGGGAAACCCTGTCCCAGTAGGCGTCCCCAAACGCAGCCGTTCTGTTTCGAGCGCGAAGGTTTGGTTCAACGAGCACACATATCCGAGTTCAAACGATTCCCGGCTTGCTTTGGCTCTGTATCGTGAGGGCCGAAACGCAGAAGAGGCTTCTCTCGTCGGCTATGCTGTTCTGAGCTATTTCAAGGTGATTGAAATCAAGAATCAGACCGGTGAGAAGGCAAGGAAGTGGATATCCAAGAACTTTTTCGCTGTAGTCGAAGAAGGCAAGGCTGACCTGCAGATCCAACACTTCATGGAGGGGTGTGGAGGCGAACTGCCCGCAGATTACATCTACAAAGCTTGTCGTGTGGCCGTCGCACATGCAAGCACTGCGCAACCATCGAATGCGGATCAATTCGACGAAACTCGACGATTGTACTCCGCTGCTTACGTAATTCGACTTTTGGCACGCCACATGATCACGCGCGATTTAGGCGTTCCAACGCTCCTTTGATTGCATCACGCCTTCTCACGCCGCCTTCGTTCTGTAAAGGCTGGGTAAAGGTTGCTGTGCGTGGGCAGCACAGCCGCGAAACCCGCACTTACCCCGACGCCTCCGTCCTTTCAGAGCGGCCCGAGAGCTTATCAAGCGCCCGGCGCTGAACGATAAGTTTGCATTCGGAGAGCGAAGCGGCTTCTTCGTTCTGTCGGGGTTGGGTCGGGGTCGCGCCGCGGAAAAGGTTGAGACGCGTGGTCGTCTTGATCGAACCCCGCCTCTATCTCCGGGTCAAACAGAGCCATGCAAGGCGTCGATGATGAACGCGTCGTGTCATGCGGTTGTTTGTAGGTGGGTTTTATCCTGTCTGTGCTGGATCTGCGTTGCACAGCAAGCAGATCCCAGAAACTTTTACGGCCTCGGTCCTTTCAAGGGGCATGAATCCGCGTCAAGCTTCTGAGGATCAAGGCGTTTCCGTCCGTTCCGGAGACCAAGCGATTCTTCGTTCTGTAAACCCTGGGTAAACCTTGCGGCGCGGGCCGCACAGCGGCGTTGCGCAGAGGGCGCCGCTGCGCGCGTTGCCTCATGCGAATCTGACATGGAATCTTTTTCCGGTCCGGGTCAGGTCCGGGTTGCGCGAATTCTCGCGCAACCGCGCTGCATGCGGCGGGCCATCGATGCGAAATTCACGATTTCAAACAGCGCCCGCCTGCGCGCTGCGCGCTTCGGAGGGCAGGCAGCGATCATACCACGATCGACGCCGTGAGTCTGCATGCACCGGCGCAATTCGGGGGTATGCAGTGAGAATTCTGCGCGGGTAAGAAGCTGGCAGGCACGATTGAGGTCGCAGAGTCCACCGTCATGCCAAGGCTTGGCTTTGGCATCCACGAGTTTATTTGCGTTCGGTCGGAGTTTGCGGATTGAAACTCGTGGATCCCAAGGCCAAGCCTTGGGATGACGACCGAGTTGGATGAGCCGCTCAGTTCAAACTCACGCCGCGAGGGCGCGGATCTTTTTCAGGTCGGCGACGAATTCCTGGTAGGCGGCGCGCTTGTCGGCCGCGTCGGGGATGCGCAGCAGGTAGCTCGGATGCACGGTGATGGAGCCGGGGCGGTTCTCGAAGCTGGCCTTGCCGCGCGCCTTGGTGACCGCGACCGCCTTGCCGGCCAGGGCCGCCGCGGCGCCGCCGTCTTCAACAGAGTGGGGATCAGTGCGCGCCGCCGGCCGCGCCGCCTTCGGATTTCTTCAGGGCCAGGGTGATCGCCAGGGCCACCACCAGAGCGACACCCAGAAGGACGAAGACGTCGCTATAGGCCATGATGGTCGCCTGCTTCCGCACGATGCGGCCGATGGCGATGACCGCCTCGTGCCGGGCGGTCGCCGGGTCCGAGATCCCATGGCTCAGGAAATACCGGGTGAACTCGCCGATGCGCTGGCGGGTGGCTTCGTTGAACTGCGAGACGCTCTGCACCAGGACGTTGGAATGAAACTGCTCGCGCTTGGTGAGCAAGGTCTGCAGGATCGCGATGCCGATCGCGCCGCCGAGATTGCGCGTCATGTTGAACAGGCCGGAGGCCGACCCGGCGTTCTCCGTTTCGATGCCGGCCGATGCCACGACCGAGAGCGAGGTGAAGATCAGCGCCTGGCCGACCGCGCGCACGATGTTGGGCAGGAGAAGCTCCGGCCCCGCATAGTCGCTGGTCAGCGCGAAGTTCATGAAGTTGCTGGCGGCGAACAGGGCGAATCCGAGGCCGATCAGGATGCGCGCGTCCACGATCTTCATCAGGCGCGGGATCAGCGGGATCATCACGAGCTGCGGGATGCCGGTCCAGGCCAGCACCTCGCCGATCTGCTCGGCGTTGTAGCCCTGCACCTGCGAGAGATAAAGCGGCAGCACGAAGGACGAGCCGTAGAGCGCCGCACCCAGCAGCACGTTGGAGAGCGTGCCCAGGCCGAAATTGCGGCGCAGGAGCAGCTTCAGGTTCTGCAGCGGGCGCTTGACCGTGAGTTCGATGATCAGGAAGGCGGTCAGCGCAATGGCGGCGGTGATCGCGAGATTGGTGATGTACTGCGATCCGAACCAGTCGTCCTTGTTGCCTTCTTCCAGGAAGGTCTGCAGCGAACCGAGGCCGATCGCCATCGCGACAATGCCGAACCAGTCGCCATCCTTCAGCAGGCCGAGCTGCATCGCCGCCTTCGGGAGCGAATAGAACAGCATGCCGAGCATGATCAGGCCGGGCACCAGATTCACATAGAAGATGTATTCCCAGCCGTAGTTCTCGTTGAGATAGCCGCCGATGGTCGGGCCGATCGCCGGCGCGAAGGTGGCCGAGAGCGCGAACAGCGCCAGGCCGACCGGCTGCTTGGAGCGCGGCAGCATGGTGACGATGATGTTGAAGGCGAGCGGGATCAGCACGCCGCCGCTGAAGCCCTGGAATGCGCGCAGGATGATCATCTCGGTCAGGTTGCCGGCATAGGCGCAGGCGACCGAGAAGGCGAGGAACAGGACCGTGTTGACCAGCAGGTAGAGCCGCATCGAGAACACGCGCGCCAGCCAGCCGCTCAACGGAATGACGATGATCTCGGTGATCAGATAGGAGGTCGAGACCCATCCGCCGTCATCGATGCCGGCGCCGATCGCGCCCTGGATGTCGGCCAGCGAGGAATTGACGATCTGGATGTTCAGCACGGCGAGGAAGGCGCCGAGCGTCGCGCCGATCACCGCGATCCAGGTCTTCAGCGAGACCGCGTCGGTGTTCTGGTTAGCGGGCGCCGTCGCCGGCGCGGCCGCCTGGGCCGGCGGGGTCCAGCCGGGTTTGCGCTCGCCGTTGGCATCGAAGCATTCTGCGACGGACATCGTGGTTCCCCGGAATGGGATGTATGGGGATGGGATCTACTTGCTGGCGATCTTGGTGCCGTCGTCGCCGGGGCGCGTGTCGATCACGGGCTCGGCCGACATGCCCGGGCGCAGGCGGCCGAGCAGGTCGCCGTCGAGGTCGAGCGCGATCTTGACCGGGATGCGCTGCACGATCTTGGTGAAGTTGCCGGTGGCGTTGTCCGGCGGCAGCAGCGCGAACTCGAGGCCGCTGGCCGGGGCGAGGCTATCGACCTTGCCCTTCACGGTGACGCCGGGCAGGCCGTCGATCGCGATCTCGACCGGCTGGCCGGCCTTCACGTCAGAGAGCTGCGTTTCCTTGAAGTTGGCGACGACATAGACCGCATGCAGCGGCACCACCGCCATCAGCTGCGTGCCGGCCTGCACGTACTGGCCGACCCGCAGGCTGCGCGCACCCACGCTGCCGTCGATCGGCGCGGTGATCGTGGTGTAGCTCAAGTTCAGCTCGGCCTGGGCCTGCACCGCCTGAAGGCGCTGCACCTGGGTCTCCGCCTTGGCCTTCGCGGTGTTGAGCACGTCGACCTGCTGCTTGGCGCCGGAGAGCGCCGCGCGGTCGCGCTGCAGATTGGCGTTCTGCTGATCGAGCACCGACTGCGCCCGCTGCTCGTCCTGCACGGAGGTTGCCCTGGTCGCGGTCAGAGTGCGAAAGCGCTGATAGTCCTGCTGCGCGAACTTGACGCCGGCCTGGTCGGAGAGGATCGCGGCCTCGGCCTGCTGGATCACCGACTGCTGCTGCTCGAGCTGGGCGGCGATGTTGGCCACCTCGGCCTTGGCGCTGGCGACGTCGGCCTGTGCCTGGGCCAGCGCGGTGCGGAAGTCGCGGTCATCGATCACCGCGAGAACCTGGCCGGCCTTGACCGTCTGGTTGTCCTCGACCTTCACATCGGCGATGTAGCCCGAGACCTTCGGCGCGATGGTCGTGAAGTCGGCCTGGACATAGGCGTCGTCGGTCGATTCCAGGAACCGGCCGGTCTTGTACCAGTAGCCCCCGAAGCCCGCGGCGCCGGCGACAACCACCGCCGCCGCACTGCCGAGTAGGATTCGCCGCAAGGTCCGCTTCATCGCTGTTCTCCCCCAAGGGTTCTGGGTGGGTTATTGGTATGTACCGTACAGTACATATTACTGCCGTAACCCCCGTCAACCGACCCGTCGTGATCTGGATCACAAACCCATGCATACAAGCTATACTTAGGTTTATGACATTGAATTCCATACATTTTCCCGGCGATATTCGATACAGGAACTGCATGACGACCAGAAAGACCGGACAATCCGTATTGAATTGAACTGTCCGGTACGTTACATTATGAATACAAATCGAGGAGCGAACCATGGCCAGAGCCGCGACAATGCGGGTCGGCGCCCAGCCCACCCGGACCCGCCAATCGACCCGGACCCGCCAGTCGGCAGGGGACCGCCGCAAGTCGATCCTGGCGGCGGCGCAAAAGGTGTTTCTGGAGCGGGGCTATGCCCAGGCCAGCATCGACGCGGTGGTGGAGCTGGCGGGAGGATCCAAGGCCACGGTCTATCAGCAGTTCGGCAACAAGGAGGGTCTGCTCGGCGCGCTGGTCGCCGAAGGTGCGGAGGAGCTGGCGCACCTGGTGCACGCGTTGCCGCTGGACGGCGCGCTCGAGGAAAGCCTGCGGGCGTTCGGCCGCGGCTATCTCAATCTCATCATGCGGCCGGACCGGCTGGCTTTGTTCCGCCTGACCATCGGCGAATGCGGCCGCGTGCCCGAGGTCGGCGACGCCTTCTATCGCACCGGCCCGCAGACCGTCGCGAAATACATGACCGAGTTCTTCCGCGGCGTGGCCGCCGCCGGTCTGATCGAGACCACCGACCCGGAGCGCACCGCGCACCAGTTCATCCATGGGCTGCGCGGCGATGTCTACCTGCAGGCGCTGCTCAATCCGACGCGGCGCCCGACCGAGAGCGAGTTCAGCAAGCATATCGACTTCGTGGTCGAGACCTTCCTCGACGGCGCGCGGCCGGCGTGGGGGCTGACGGAATTAAAGCCTAGGCGGATTTGAGCGCTTAACCTCTTCGCAACGTCTGTCCTGCACCATCCGGCTATCGATAACCCCGAATACCGGATTGTGCTCATGTTGCGTAAGCTCACCATCGGCAAGAAGCTCTTCCTGATCCCGATCACCTTTTCCATCATCCTGCTCGGCGTGACCGCGTACATGCTCTACGACATGCGGACCGGCATGATCGAGGACCGCAAGGCCAAGCTGCGCGCCCTCATCGAAACGGCGCTGAGCACGGTCAATCGTTACGGCGACCTCGCCGCGAAGGGCGCGATGTCGGAAGCCGATGCGCAGAAGGGCGCGATCGACGCGCTGGCGGCGACGAATTTCGACGGCAAGAACTACTTCTTCATCTTCGGCCGCGACGGCATCCTGAAGATGCATCCGACCCGCAAGGACGACATCGGCACCAACATGCTGGAGCTGAAGGACGCGCAGGCGCGCGCCAACTACCAAGGCTATTTCGACGCGGCGACCACCCAGCCGCCGCTCGAGGGCTTCGCGCAGTTTCTCGGCCGCCGTCCGGGCTCGAAGGTCAACGACACGCCGAAGCTGTTCCTGAGCGCCATCGACAAGCATTGGAGCTGGATCGTGTCGACCGGCGTCTTCATCGACGACGTGAACGCGATCTTCCTGCGCCGGGCGAGCCTGGTCGTCGGCCTGCTGGCCGTCGGGCTGCTCATCGGACTGGCGCTCACCCTCGCGCTCAGCCGGGCCATCACCAAGCCGCTCAACCGCACGGTCGGCGCGCTCGAAGGGCTGAGTGAAGGCCGCTTCGATACCGACGTGCCGGAGGACAATTCGCGGACCGAGATCGGGCGCCTCAGCCGCGCCTTCCTGCAGTTCCGCGAGAAGCTGAAAGAGACCGACTCATTGCGCCGCCAGCAGGAGGAAACCCAGCGCCAGGCCGAGGCCGAGCGCCGCGCCACCATGCTGCGCTTCGCCGACGAGTTCGAGCAGGCGGTCGGCGGCGTGGTCGAATCGCTCGCCACCGAGGCGGGACAGGCCTCGCATGTCGCGGCCGGGCTCTCGACCAGCGCCAAGGCTTCCGCCGAGGGCACCCAGCGCGTCAACACCGCCGCCGCATCGGTGGCGGGCAACGTGCAGACCGTCGCCGCGGCGGCCCAGGAGCTCTCCGCCTCGATCACCGAGATCGGGCGGCAGATCGGCGTCGCGCGCGACGTCGTGCAGACCACCCGCACGCAATCCGGCGAAACCGAGCAGCGGGTCGCCGACCTCGCCGGCAAGGTCGCGGCGATCGGCTCGATCATCGACATCATCAACGACATTGCCGACCAGACCAACCTGTTGGCGCTCAACGCCACGATCGAGGCCGCGCGCGCCGGCGAGGCCGGCAAGGGCTTCGTCGTGGTCGCGTCCGAGGTGAAGGCGCTCGCCAACCAGACCACCAAGGCGACCGACGACATCCGCCAGAACATCGAGGCGGTGCGCCGGGCAACCGAGGAAGCGGTGAACTCGGTGCGCGGCATCGCCTCGGCCGTCGGCGAGCTCGACCAGACGACCGGCGCGATCGCCGCCGCCGTCGAGCAGCAGAACGCCGCCACCGCGGAGATCAGCCGCAACACCTCGATCACCGCCGACGAGACCCAGTCGATCACCCAGGCGATCGCGGAAGTCACGACCTCGGTCGGGACCACCGACGAATCGGCGCGCGAGGTCGACCGCTCCTCGGCGGCGATGCGCGACAAGTCGGAGACCATGCGCAAGGAAGTGCAGGGTTTCCTCGGGCGGATCCGAGCGGCCTGACGATCTGCGCAACAATCGGGTAGCTCCGGCACAATCCGGGCAACGATAGTCGGGACTCCTTCCAGCGGAGTCCCGACATGTCGCGCCCCGGTTCCGCCCTCGCCGCCCGCAGCATGTCCGGCAGCGACTGGCTGCTGCTGATCCTGCTTTCCGTGGTCTGGGGCGGGTCGTTCTTCTTCGCCAAGGTCGCGGTCGCCGAACTGCCGCCGCTCACCATCGTGCTCGCGCGCGTGGTCATCGCCGCGGCCGCGCTGCATCTGCTGGTGATCGCCACCGGCCGGCGCATGCCGGTCGAGCCGCTGCTCTGGCGCGACTTCCTGCTGATGGGACTCTTGAACAACGCGATTCCGTTCAGCCTGATCTTCTGGGGCCAGCAGGCGATCGCCAGCGGTCTCGCCTCGATCCTCAACGCCACCACGCCGCTGTTCACCGTGCTGGTCGCGCATGCCTTCACCCGCGACGAGCGCGCCACGCCGGCAAAGCTGATCGGCGTCGGGCTGGGCCTCGCCGGCGTCGCGCTGATGCTCGGCCTCGATCTCGCGGCCGGGCTCGGCACGCATCTGCTGTCCGAGCTCGCGGTGCTGGCGGCGGCGCTCTCCTACGCCTTCGCCGGCGTGTTCGGCCGGCGGTTCCGCGGCCGGCCGCCGCTGGTGGTGGCGGCCGGACAGCTGACCGGAAGCTCGGTGCTGATCCTGCCTTTGGCGCTGCTGATCGACCGGCCCTGGCTGGGCGCAAACCCGAGCCTCGGCGTCTGGGCGGCGCTGATCGGCCTCGCCTTGCTCAGCACCGCGCTGGCCTATGTGATCTTCTTCCGGATTCTCGCCCGGGCCGGCGCCACCAATCTGCTGCTGGTGACCTTCCTCATTCCGGTGAGCGCGCTGCTGCTGGGCGTCGCCTTCCTCGCCGAGGCGGTGAGCGCGCATCAGCTCCTCGGCATGGCTCTGATCGGCTGCGGCCTCGCGGTGATCGACGGGCGGCCCTGGCGGATGCTGCGCGCTGCTACTTGATCTCGAAGACCGGCTTGCCCAGCACGTCCATGCGCGGCGTGAGGCCGAGGCCCGGCCCGGTCGGCGCGGCCATCAGCCCGTGCTTGCGCTGTGCCGCACCCTCGGCGGTCGAGACCGTGACATAGGAGTTGAAGTCGGTCGCCGAGAACAGCAGCTCCGGCGGCGTCGAATGGGCGAGATGGGCGATCGCGGTGGTGGCGATGTCGCCGCCCCAGGTGTCCTCGATGGTCATGGCGATGCCCAAAGAGACGCAGAGATCGCGGATCTCCTTGGCCCGGGTCAGCCCGCCGACCTTGGAGATCTTCAGGTTGATCACGTCCATGGCGCGGTCCTCGTAGCCCTTCAGCACCGCGCTTAAGGAATCGATCACCTCGTCGAGGATGAAGGGGCGCTGGGTGCGCTCGCGGATGGCGCGGCATTCCTCGTAGGACATGCAGGGCTGCTCGATATAGACATCGACATCCTTGACCGCATCGACCACGCGCGTCGCCTGGTGCATCAGCCAACCGGTATTGGCATCGGCGATCAGCACGTCGCCGCGCTGCAGCTGCGCCGCGCAGGCCTTGATGCGCTCGATATCGGTGTCGGCATCGCCGCCCACCTTCAGCTGAAACTTGGAATAGCCCTCGCTGCGATACTGGCCGACCCGGGCCGCCATGGCTTCGGGCGCTTCCTGGCTGATCGCGCGGTAGAGCTTGAAGGT
Source organism: Dongia sedimenti (assembly GCA_030715195.1). Classification (GTDB taxonomy): domain Bacteria; phylum Pseudomonadota; class Alphaproteobacteria; order Dongiales; family Dongiaceae; genus Dongia; species Dongia sedimenti. The sequence goes on along the minus strand of JAUYVI010000005.1, from coordinate 503,463 downwards.
CTCGCCATAGCGGCCGCCGAGCAGGGTGACCACCGGCAGGTTCGCGGCCTGGCCCAGAATGTCCCAGCAGGCGACGTCGATCGCCGACTTCACGTAAGGATGCCCGCGCAAGGCCGCATCCATGCGCCGGTTCAAGACGCCGAGATCGCGCGGGTCGAGGCCGAGCAGCTTCGGCCCGATCTCGCGGATGCCGGTGCGGGCACCCTCTGCGTATGCGGGGAGATAGGCCGGACCCAGCGGGCAGACCTCGCCATAGCCGGTGATGCCCGCGTCGGTCTCGACGGCGACCACGGTCGAATCGAAGACGGCGACGGAATTGCCGCCCGACCAGCGATAGGTGCCCTCATGCAGCGGGAGCTCCACGCGATAGGCGCGAATGGCGGTAATCTTCATGACTTCGATGGTCCCCTTCCCGGAATGCTGCGCCGCAGCGGCTCATGACGCTTTCGTTAAGAACGCCGACCTTGAGCCAGATCAAAGCGGCCTTCCGTGCGGCGGCGCAGGTTGCGTCAACGTAACCCGCGTGAACCCCTCGGAGGAAGCCATGTCCTCGACCACCGTCAACACCGCCGTGCCGGCTGCCGGAACTTCGGCCCCGCGCAAGCTGCGCCTCGGCGCGCTGACCGCCCTGGTCATCGGATCGATGATCGGGTCCGGCGTGTTCGGCCTGCCGCACGACATGGCGAACGCGGCCGGACCGCTCGCCATCCTGATCGGCTGGGGCATCACCGCAATCGGCATGCTGGCGCTGGTCTTCGTCTACCAGAGCCTCTCGATGCGCAAGCCCGACCTCGATGCCGGGCCTTATGCCTATGCCCAGGCCGGCTTCGGCCCCTTCATCGGCTTCAACGCCGCCTGGGGCTATTGGCTCTCGGCCTGGATCGGCAACGTCTCCTATGCGGTTCTGGTGTTCTCGGCGCTGTCCTATTTCTTCCCGTTCTTCGGCGACGGCAACACCTGGCAGGCGGTGCTCGGCGCCTCGGTGCTGCTCTGGGCCGTGCATTTCCTGATTCTCTCCGGCGTCCGCCAGGCGGCATTCGTCAATGTGATCACCACCGTCGCCAAGATCGCGCCGATCGTGCTGTTCATCGCGGTCGCGGCGGTCGCCTTCAAGCTCGACGTGTTCTCGATGGATTTCAGCGGCCCGGCCGACGGCTCGCTGGGCGGCCTGCTCGACCAGGTGAAGTCCACCATGCTGGTGACGCTCTGGGTGTTCATCGGCATCGAGGGCGCCAGCGTCGTTTCCTCGCGTGCCGAGCGCCGCCGCGACATCGGCGCCGCCACGATTGCCGGCTTTCTGACCTGCCTCGGCCTCTACGCCCTGGTCTCGCTGCTTTCGCTCGGCGTCATGCAGCGGCCGGAATTGGCCGGCCTGCAGAATCCCTCCATGGCCGGGGTGCTGGAGCATGTGGTCGGGCCCTGGGGCGCCGTGCTGGTCAACATCGCGGTCGTGGTTTCGGTCTGCGGCGCGTTCCTCAGCTGGACCCTGTTCGCCGCCGAGATCGCCAACGTCGCCGCCAAGCGCCAGACCCTGCCGCGCCTGTTCGCGACCGACAATGCGACCGGCTCGCCGGCGAGCGCGCTCTGGATCACCAATGCGCTGGTGCAGGTGTTCCTGTTCGTGACGCTCTACTCGCAGAGCACCTATCAGGCGCTGTACTACATCGCCTCGACCGCGATCCTGGTGCCCTATGTCTTCTCCGGCGCCTATGCGCTGAAGCTCGCGCTCACCGGCGAAAGCTATGGCGCCGGCGAAAATCGCAGCCTCGGCCTGGTGGCGGGCCTGGTGGCGACGGTCTATGGCTGCTGGCTGGTTTATGCCGCAGGCCCGGCCTATCTCTTCATGTGCGCGATGCTCTATGCGCCCGGCATCGTCGCCCATGTGATCGCGCGCCGCGAAGCCGGGCAGCGCCTGTTCCACCCGGCCGAGGCCGTGCTCGCCGCAGGCCTGCTGGTGGCCGCGATCTGGGCCGGCTACGACGTCTGGGCCGGCATCATCAGCCCGCTCTGAACCCGCATCATGGAAGCGAAGCAAGTCATGACCGAACTCGGCGTTCATTCGGAAACCGGCCGCCTGCGCGAGGTGATGGTGCACCGGCCGGACTTGAGCCTGCAGCGCCTCACCCCGGAGAATTGCCGCGGGCTGCTGTTCGACGACGTGCTCTGGGTGAAGAAGGCCCGGCAGGAGCATGACGCCTTCGTCGATGCCCTGCGCGAGCGCGGCGTCACCGTGCGCGACTTCGGCACCATGCTGGCCGAGACCCTGGCGATTCCGGAGGCGCGGGCCTGGCTGCTCGACCGCCGCCTGGCGCCCGGCGCGGTCGGCGCCGACGTGGCGCAGGACCTGCGCGCCTGGCTGAATGAAGTGCCGGCCGACTGGCTGTCGCATCACCTGATCGGCGGCATCACCCGCGCCGAGTTCCCGCAGCCGCCGCAGGGCCTGTTGGCCCGCACGCTCGAGCCGCAGGATTTCCTGCTGCCGCCGCTGCCCAACCAGCTGTTCACCCGCGACACCTCCTGCTGGATCTATGGCGGCGTCTCGGTCAACCCGATGTTCTGGCCGGCGCGCCGTCCGGAAGCCGCCAATGTCGCCGCGGTCTATCGCTTCCACCCGCGTTTCAAGGGCGCGAAGTTCGAGACCTGGTGGGACATCGACGATTCCCCGACCGGCTTCCCCAGCCTCGAAGGTGGCGACGTGATGCCGGTCGGCCGCGGCGTGGTTCTGATCGGCATGGGCGAGCGTTCGACCCCGCAGATGGTGGCGGCGCTCGCGAAGCGCCTGTTCGCCAAGGGTGCGGCCGAGCGCGTGATCGGCGCGCTGATGCCGCGCGACCGCAGCTTCATGCATCTGGACACGATCTTCACCTTCTGCGCCCCCGATCTCGCGACGCTTTATCCGCAGGTGGTGGACCGGATCCGCAGCTTCAGCCTCCGGCCCGGCAAGACCGCCGACGCGCTCGAGATCGTCGAGGAGAGCAAGACCTTCACCGAAGTGGTCAAGGAGGCGCTGGCCCTGAAAGAGCTCCGCCTGGTCTCGACCGGCGGCGACAGCTACGAGGCCGAGCGCGAGCAATGGGACGACGGCAACAACGTGGTCGCGGTCGAGCCCGGCGTGGTCATCGGCTATGACCGCAACGTCTACACCAACACCAAACTGCGTCACGCCGGCATCGAGGTCATCACCATCGAAGGCTCGGAACTGGGACGCGGCCGCGGCGGCGGTCATTGCATGACCTGCCCGCTGATCCGCGACCCGATTTAATCAGGAGACCCAACATGCCCATCAACCTGCGCGGCCGCAGCGTGCTGACCCTGGACGATTTCACGCCCCAGGAGATCCGCTATCTGCTGCAGCTTTCCGTCGATCTGAAGACCGCGAAGCGCGGCGGCTTCGAGCAGCAGCGCCTCAAGGGCAAGAACATCGCGCTGATCTTCGAGAAGGATTCGACCCGCACCCGCACCGGCTTCGAGGTCGCGGCCTATGACCAGGGCGCCCATGTGACCTTCCTCGGGCCCGGCGGCAGCCATATCGGCCATAAGGAATCGATGAAGGACTCCGCGCGGGTGCTGGGCCGGGTCTATGACGCGATCGAGTATCGCGGTTTCGGCCAGAAGACCGCCGAGGAGCTCGCCGCCTATGCCGGCGTGCCGGTCTATAACGGGCTCACCGACGAAGCCCATCCGACCCAGATCCTCGCCGACTTCATGACCATGCGGGAGTTCACCCACAAGCATCTCTCCGACCTGGCGGTCACCTTCCTCGGCGATGGACGCGACAACGTCGCGCTCTCGCTCGCGATCGGCGCCGCCAAGGTCGGGATCGACATGCGGATCGCCGCGCCCAAGGCGCTCTGGCCCGACCGTGCGTTCCTCGATCATGTCGACGGGCTTGCCGCCAAGAACGGCGGCAAGTTCCGGCTGTTCGAAGATCCGCGGGAAGCGGTGGCCGGCGCGGACTTCCTCTACACCGACGTCTGGGTCTCCATGGGCGAGCCGGACAGCATCTGGGCCGAGCGCATCAAGCTGCTGACGCCGTACCGCGTGACCTCGGAATTGATGCGGGCGACCGGCAATCCCTTCGCCAAGTTCATGCATTGCCTGCCCGCCTTCCACAACACCGAGACCGAGGTCGGCGCCGATATCCAGAAGAAGTACGGCATCGACTGCATGGAAGTGAGCGAAGAGGTGTTCGAATCCCCGGCCTCGATCGTGTTCGACGAGGCGGAGAACCGCATGCACACGATCAAGGCCATCCTGGTCGCGACCTTGGGGAATTGACGCCATGTTGGTGGTGGCGGCCCTCGGCGGCAATGCGCTCCTGAAGCGCGGCGAGAAGCTCTCGGCGGAGAACCAGCGCGCCAATGTCTGGACCGCGGCCATGGCCCTGGCCGAGATCGTGCGCGCCGGGCACCGCCTGATCGTCACCCATGGCAACGGCCCGCAAGTCGGCCTGCTGGCGCTGCAATCCGCCGCCGGGCCGATCGACGGGCAGTATCCGCTGGACGTGCTCGGCGCCGAGAGCGAGGGCATGATCGGCTACATGATCGAGCAGGAGCTGCGGAACGCGCTGCCCGAGCAGAAGCTGTTCGCCACCCTGCTGACCCAGTCGGTGGTGGAGGCGTCGGATCCCGCCTTCCTCAAGCCGAGCAAGCCGATCGGCCCGGTCTATGACGAAGCCACGGCCAAGAAGCTCGCTGCGGCACGGGGCTGGACCGTGGCGCCCGACGGCACCCATTGGCGCCGCGTGGTCGCCAGCCCGAAGCCGATGGAGATCCTGGAAGCACCCGAGATCGCCCTGCTCTCCGGCCATGGTGCGATCCTGATCTGCACCGGCGGCGGCGGCATCCCGGTGACCCGCGATTCCATGGGCGCGCTGAAGGGCATCGAGGCGGTGGTCGACAAGGATCTCGCCTCGGCGCTGCTCGCCGGCACGCTCGGCGCCGACAAGCTGCTGCTGCTGACCGACGTGGACGCGGTCTATGCCGGCTACGGCACGGCCGAGGCGCATGCGATCCGACGCACGACGCCGGAGAGCTTGCGGGAGCAGGATTTCGCGTCGGGCTCGATGGGCCCGAAGGTGGAAGCCGCGGCGGGCTTCGTCGAAGCCACCGGAAAATCGGCCGCGATCGGCAAGCTGCAGGATGCGGTCGTGCTGCTGCGTGGCGATGGCGGCACGCAGATCGAGTCCAAGGCCTAACCCAGGGACACGCCAGAGGAAACGGCCCGTCACCAGTCGAATTTCAGCGATCCGATCACCGAGCGGCCGGGGTCGAGATAGCAATAGCCCGAAGTGCAGGTCGTGTCGCGGCGGTCGGCGAGGTTGGTCGCATTCACCTGGAACGAGACCCCATCCAGCTTCGGCGCTAGCGTGCCGAGATCGTAGCTGGCCGAGGCGTCGAACAACACCCGGTCATCGTTCTTCAGCGAATTGATGTCGTCGCCATAATTGCTGCCGATGTAGCGGGCGCCGAAGCCGAACGCAAAACCGGCGAGGGCGCTGTCATCCGGCAGCGCATAATGAATCCAGCCCGCGGCCATGTGTTTCGGCACGCCGGAGACGAAATTGCCGACCGTGCCCGGCGTGCCTTCGCGGATCTTGAGCTCTGTATATGTATATGAGCCGGTCAGGGAGAGGCCGTTGCCGAGGGTGGCGGTGGCCTCGAATTCCGCGCCTTGGGAGCGTAGCTTGCCGCGCTGGACCTGGGTGTTGACGCCGCTGATCACCTCGTAGAAGAGGCCGTTCTTCTGGTCGATGTTGAACACCGCCGCGGTGATCATGACGCGCTGGTCGGGCGTCAGGTATTTGATGCCGACCTCCTCCTGCACGCTGGTGGTCGGCTTGAACGGCTGGCCGGTCGTGTTGTTGATGCCGACGTTCGGCGAGAAGGCCGTCGAGAAACTGGCATAGGGCGCGATCCCGAACGGGGTCTTGTAGGTGAGGCCCACGCGGCCGGAAAACTTCCGGTCGGTCTGCTTGATCCGGTCGGTATCCGAGGTCGTGAGATCGGTGTTGCTGGTATCGGTGGTGACCCAGTCATGGCGGCCGCCGAGCGTCAGGATCACGGCATCGTCGAAGCGAATCTGATCCTGGATATAGACACCGGTCTGGACCTGGGTCTGGTCGGTACGCGCGGTCAGCTCCGGCGTGTCGATCGATTCGCCGTAATTGGGATCGGAGAGGACGAGGGCCGGCGCCGCGCCCGACCCGGTGAGGTAGCGATAGTCGATCCAGGTGACGTCGACGCCGGTCAGCAGGGTGTGATCGAGAGGACCCGTCTCGACCCGGGTCTCGACCTGGTTGTCGACGCTGACCGAATGCAGGAGCTGGTCGTCGAGGCCGGTGCCGCGATCGACCAGGTTGGGATCGAGCGCGTGTTGCGCGCCGTTGAAGGTGTAGACGTATTCGGCGCGGATATCCTGGATCGAGTAGCGCATGTTCTGGCGGATGGTGAACGTGTCGTTCACGGTGTGCTCGAACTCCCAGCCGAACCGTCCCTGATCGTGGGTGAGGTCGCCGAAGGCCGGATCGCCGGCTTCGAACTTGGACACGTGGCCATAGCGGTCGTTGTAATAGGCCGGATTGCCGCCGGTCATCGAGCGCGCATATTCCGCGAGGAAGGTCATCTTGGTGTTGTCGTTCGGCTTCCAGGTCAATGCCGGGGCGATGAAGGCACGATCGTCGGGAACGGAGTCGAACTCGGTATCAGCGACACGGCCGAGGCCGGTCACGCGGTAGAGCACGGACTTGTCCTCGCTCACCGGGCCGGAGAGATCGAACTGGCCCTGATAGCGGTCATCGCTGCCGAACTGCGCCTGTACTTCATGCTGCGGCTCGTCGGTCGGGCGCTTGGTAATGACGTTGTAGAGGCCGCCGGCGCCGGTCGCGCCGTAAAGTGCTGAAGAAGGACCGCGCAGGATCGAGATGCCTTCGATGCCATAGGGCTCGGTCACGAAATAGCCGTAGCCCGCGACCGGCTGGCGCAGATTGTCGCGGAAGACCCCGGTATTGGTGACGTTGAAGCCGCGCACAAAGAAGGAATCGAAGCGCGGATCGGTGCCGTAGGCATCGATCCTGGCGCCCGGCGTATAGGCGATGGCATCGGGCAAGTCCTGCGGGTTGCGATCCTCGAGCTGGGTCTCGGTGACGGAAGAGATCGATTGCGGCGTCTCGATGAAGGGCGTGTCGGTCTTAGCGCCGGTGGCAGAGCTGACGCCGGTATAGCCTTTCGACTGGATCACGCCGCCGCTGCCCGCCGTGACCTCGATCGGCGGCAGCGACGTCACGAGCTGGGATTGCTGTCCACCGGCGGAGGCGGCGAGCGTCACGGTGCGGGGATCGGTGAAGCGGTAATCGAGGCCCTTGCCCGCCAGCAGCTTCTGCAGAGCCTGCTCCGCGGTGAACCTTCCGGTCAGGCCCTCGGTGGTCATGCCTTCGAGCAAGACGCTGTCGAAGCCGATCTGCAACCCGGTCTGGACCGCCAGCCGTTGCAATCCCGCGGAAAGCGCGCCCGCCGGAACATCGACCGTGACAAGCTGTTCCTGTGCCGCAGCGGGCCGCGCGCCGAGCGTGGCCGCGGAGACCAGCCCGCCGATCGTCAAGGCCAGCGCCAAGGCCACGGATATTGCGATGGTGATGGTCGCGGGCCGAACCGCTTCCCGACTGTTGCGCATGAAGACCCCTTATCCCTGCAGAGCGGCACCGGATGCGCCGTTGCAGGAAGGACGAATGAGCGGCCGGAATGAGGCCGTCGCTTTTCGAAGTTTTTTTCGGCAGCGGTTTTTCTAGTAGATAACCGTCAGGACCGATCCGAGATGGGCGACGCGCAGGCCGAAGGCCGTGGCGAAGCTCGCAAGGGCCGCTTCGGGATCGGCGAGATCGAAGGAGCCGCTGATGCGCCGGCCGGCGAGGGCGCGATCCGCGACCACGACCTTGCCGGGGAGGTGACGGAAGATCTCCTCGGCCACCATTGAAAGGGGGCGGTCCTCGAAGATCAGGCGGCCCTGGCGCCAGGGCGTCTCGAACCCCTCGGGCACCGGCTCGGGGCGGCGCAGGATGCCCTGATCGTCGTAGGCGAGGCGACGGCCCGAGGCGAGCAAGGTCTCGGCGCCGGCGGCGGTCGCTTTGACCGCGACCGTGTGCTCGGTGACGGTGACATCGACCTCGCCTCCGACCAGGTTGACGTCGAAGGCGGTGCCACGCGCTTCGATGCGCCCCGGACCGGCCGTGACGACGAAAGGCCGCGCCGGATCGGACGCGACCTCGAAATAGGCTTCGCCTTTGAGCAAGGTAACGCTGCGCGTCCCGGCGTCGAAATGCGCGGCGATCGCGGATTCCCCGTTCAGGGTGACATACGACCCATCGCTCAAGGCAATCCGCGGCATGTCGCCGGCGGCGGAGACGAAATCCGCACGTAGGCGCAGCGGTCCGTCGGCGGCGAGAAAGGCACCCCCGGCGGCAGCGAGGACCAGAAGCACGACAATTGCGGTGGGTCCGCCGCGCTTCTCCGGCCGGCGCAGCAGCCGTCGGGTGAAATCGGTATCGAGCCGGAGTGCCATGCCGGCCTCGCCCATGATGCGCCGCGCCCGGTCGAAGGCCCGCCCATGCGCCGGGTCGCGCCGGAGCCAGGCGTCGAAGTCGAGGCGCTCCGGCTCGGAGATGCCGTCGGCGAGGCGGAGCGCCCAATCCGCCGCCTGCTCCGCGATCCGCCGGTTCATGCCTCGTCCTCGAAGCCGTCCATCCGTTGCATGCAGAAGACCAGCGCATTGCGGAGATGGCGATCGATCATCCGCCGTTGCATGCCGAGCCCGTCGGTGATCTCGGCCTTGCTCAACCCTCCGAGATGGTAGGCGACGAAGACCGCGCGGCACTGCCCCGGCATGGCTGCGATCACGCCGCGGAGCTGCGCAAAGCGCCGGCGCATCTCGAGGTCGTGCTCGATCGGCGCGATCACGGCGGGCAGTGCGTCCGCCCCGGCATCCAGCACGGCAAACAGCCGGCGCTCGAAGGCGATCCGGCGCATGCGGTCGATGCCGAGATTGATCGCGGCCCTGACCAGGAAGGCGCGCCAGGACGATTTGCCGTCCAGGCAGCCCGGCCGGCGCAAGAGCCGGAGATAGAGGTCGTGCACCACCTCGGTCGCCAGGGCCGGATCGAGGCCGCGCCCGCGCACGGCGCCGCGCATATCCTCGTAATAAGCCTCGATCGCCCGGTCCAATGTACGTTTCGCCGCCGCGCCGCGACACGCGCCCGGCGGCAGCGCGCCGCTCAACTCATCCCTACGCATCTGCACTGAACCGCCATCCGAACCGCACCTGGAGCGAGATTAGTGATAATGCGAATTATTCGCAATCACGCCACGGTAGTATTTGGAATGGGCAAGGTGTCGGGTGAGACGTGATCCTCGGCGCCGGGGCCTTCGAACCACCGGCGCGGCGTCATGGGGTAATCCAGCTCAAGCGGCGACCGCCCGCTCGCCCGCGGCCATGATCGCCGCGTTCAAGGCGATCAGCCGCTCGGCCTCGTCGACATGCAGCTTCTCGACCAGGCGGCCGTTGACCACGACGATGCCCTTGCCCTGGGCGCGTGCATCCTTGAACGCGGCGGCGATGGTGCGGGCCCAGTCGAGCTCCGCCTCGCTCGGCGCGAAGCCGCGGTTGGCACCCTCGATCTGCTTCGGATGGATGAGCGTCTTGCCGTCGAAGCCGAGGTCGCGGCCTTGGCGGCAGGAGGCGGCGAATCCCGCCTCGTCGGCGAGATCGAGATGCACGCCGTCGATCGCATCGACACCAAGGGCGCGGGCCGCCAGCACGATCAGCGACAAGGCGGTGAAGACTCCGTCGCGCGCCGGCGTATCGCGAATGCGGAGCTCGCGGCCGAGATCCGAGGTCCCGGCGACGACGCAGCCCAAGCGCCGGCTGGCGCCCGCGATCGATTCGATGTTGAGGATGCAGCGCGGCGTCTCGGCCATGATCCAGACCGGCAGAGTCTGCGGGGCGCCGGCCTGCTCCAGCAAGAGGATCGCCTGCAGCACATCGGCGGCGGACTGGATCTTCGGGAACAGGATCGCATCGGCGCCGCAATGGGCGACCGCGGCGATGTCCTCGCTCGCCCATTCGCTGTCGAGCCCGTTGACCCTCACGATCAGCTCGCGGTGGCCGAAGCCGCCCGCCTTCACCGCGTCAGTAACCTGACGCCGGGCAAGCGCCTTGGCTTCCGGTGCGACGGAATCTTCGAGATCGAAGATCAGGCCATCGGCCGGCAGGCTGCGCGCCTTTTCCAGCGCGCGTTCATTGCTGCCGGGCATGTATAGGACGGACCGGCGCGGTCGAATCGCCATCGTCTTTGCTCCCGCCCCCCGTCTCAAAAAGAGGGTGCGAACTGGGGGCTTAAATTCGCTTTCGCGGTTGCAACAGACAGAGTTGTTAACACGGCGCCCGATTGTCCGGCAAACGCTAATTTCTAGCCTGTTCGCGACAGAGTGCCGGCGAAATTCCGCCTTTCGGACGAGGCGCCACAGGAGGATGATCCGGGGGATTCTCCTAGCGGAAACCCTCTGTTAATCTCTTCCCCCTATGTTAAGGCGATCAGCAGCCGGTCTATCGGAGGATCGGCTTGAAGCGTTGAGGGCGAAGCCCTCCAGGGAGAACCCGATGGACGTCAGTTCCGTCAGCACCAACAACGCCACCTCGACCGCGATCGAAGGCTTGAAGAAGGCCCAGAACACCTTGCAGAACGCCGCCCAGAATATTGCCGGCGGCTCGCAGGATCCCCAGGATATCGTCTCGATGAGCCAGGCCGCGACCAGCTTCAAGGCCAATGCGGCGGTCATCAGGACCCAGGACGAGATGAGCAAAACCCTGCTCGACATCAAAGCGTAACCCTCGAAGGACCTGACCATGGACGTCGCTGCCGCCGGCGCCGCCGCTGCCCAGATCAGCGCCGCCCAACGGACCCAACAGGTTTCGATCGCCGCCCTGCGCTCCAACCAGCTGCAGGCCCAGTCGCTGGCGAATGTCCTTTCCAACTCGGTCGCTTCCGGCACGAGCGCCGCGAGTGCGGCGCAGCCGACCGCGCCCGCCGCTTCCGGCGGCAATGGCGGCGACACCGGCGGCGGTTCGTCGAATGCCAGCAACGCGGCCTCGCCGCGCGGCTCGCTGCTCAACATCCTGGTCTGACCCACCCCTTCTCTCGCCTCTCCGTTCCGCTATAGGATCGCTCGTTCGGCGCGGATTTGAGCGCGACTGAGTGATGGAGGCCGCGTGGCGGCTGCATTGGCGATCGACGATGCCTTCAAGGCCGCCGAGACCGGCAACTACGAGGCGGCGAAGCAGATCTGCGCCGGCATCCTCGAGCGGGATGCCGAGAATGCCGAGGCGCTGCATCTGCTCGGCGTGCTCGCCTATCAGGTCGGGCTGCAGGCGCAGGAAGCGCTGAGCCTGATCGATCGCGCCATCGCCGCCGATCCCGACAACAACCGCTTCTTCAACACCCGCGGCGCGCTCTACTACGCGCTCGGGATGAATGCCGAGGCGGAGGCCGCCTTCCGCCGCGCGATCGCGATCGACCGAAACGATGGCACCGCCTGGAACAATCTCGGCAATGCCCTGCTGCGGCTCGACCGGGTTCCGGCGGCCGAAGCCTGCTTTCGCGAAGCGATCCGCGCCGCGCCCGAGCTCACCAACGCCATCAACAATCTCGGCATCGCCATGAAGCGCGAAGGCCGGCTCGACCAGGCGCTGGCCTGCTTCCGCGAGGCGGCCTTGCGCCAGCCGGACTATCTCGAGGCGCATTGCAATCTCGCCGAGATCCATCACCAGCTCGACGACAAGCCGGCGGCCGAGCGGCATTTCCGCCGCGCGATCGCGATCGATCCCGACTGCGCCGCGGCCCATTGCGGCCTCGCCCAGGTCCTGTCGGAGCAGCACCGCAGCGCGGAATCGCTCGCCGTCCTGAAAGTCGCCGCTGAGCGCCTGCCCGAAGACGAGGACGTGCAGTTCGCGCTGCGCCTCGCCGTCTCGGGCATGATCCCCGCCTGGCACATCCCGATGATCAACGACGACGAGCGCAACGCGGCCTATGAGCGCGCGCTCAACCGCGCGGTCACGCCGGATTCGATCGTCTTCGAGATCGGCACCGGCTCCGGCCTGGTGGCGATGATGGCCGCACGGGCCGGTGCGAAGCAGGTCGTCACCTGCGAGGCCGTGCCGATCCTGGCCGAGCTCGCCGCGGAGACCATCGCGCGCAACGGTTTTGGCGAGCGGATCCGGGTGCTGAGCAAGCGGTCGACCCAGGTCGAGCTCGGCTCGGACCTGCCGGAAAAGGCCGACATCTTCGTCTCGGAGCTGATCAACATCGGCATGCTGGCGCCGAACATGCTGCCGATCATCCAGCATGCCCGCGCCAACCTGGTGAAGCCGGATGCGAAGATCATCCCCGAGGCGGCGGTGGTCTGGGGCGTGCTGATGCAATGCGACCACCTCGCCAACGTCAATCCCGTCAGGAGCATCGCCGGCTTCGACATGGCCGCTTTCGATGTCTTCCGCTCGCCGGGCTACGCGCAGATCGATCTCGGCGCCGATCCGCATCGCGTGCTGTCCGGCCGCTTCCGCGCGCTGGACTTCGACTTCCGCACCGCGACCAAGACCGAGGACCTGCGCCCGCTGGCCGTCATCGCCAACCGGGCCGGAATCTGCCACGGCGTCTGCTTCTGGTTCGACCTCATTCTGGATTCCGCGACCACCTATCGCTCGGAGAGCCGCAGCCGGACCAACCATTGGAAGCAGGCGATCCAGTTCTTCGCGGAACCGGTCGAGGTTCAGGAGGGCGACCGCTTGGACATCGCGGCGGGCTATGATAACACCCGCATCTTCTTCAATCTGCTCGGCCACCAGCCGCGAACTTGATGCATCCACACCGTGACGGACCCCCACCCCTACCCTCCCCCGATTCGGGGGAGGGAGTCAGAGCGAGTCCGCTGGCGCAGTTGGCGCGATGCAGTCCCCGCCCCCGGTTCGGGGCCGGGTTAGGGTGGGGGTACGAAACACCCCATCGGACTGAAAGGACCTGAAATGAAGGCACGCATCGAGTGGATCGAGGGCCGGGTGTTCCTCGGCACCAGCAACAGCGGCCACGGCATCGTCATCGCGGCGCCGAGCGCGCCGGGCGCCGCCACCATCGCGCCTTCGCCGATGGAATACGTGCTGCTCGGCACCGGCGGCTGCACGGCCACCGACGTGGTGATGATCCTGGAGAAGGGCCGCCACGACGTGCGCGGCTGCGAGGTCACGCTCGACGCCGACCGTCCCGCGGAGGACCCGAAGGTCTTCACCAAGATCCGCTTCCATTTCAAGATCACCGGCAAGGGCCTGAAGCCCGACGCGGTCGACCGCGCGATCAAGCTCTCGGCGGAGAAATACTGCTCCGCCTCGATCATGCTGGGCCGGAGCGGAACCGAGATCACCCACGACTTCGAGATCGTCGAGGTGGAGTGATCCCACATCGCCATGCGCGGGCTTGACCCGCGCATCTGGCGCCAGATTGCCGGGTCGAGCCCGGCAATGACGACATAGGGTCAGTTCAAACTTTTCGGAAAATAATCGACCGGCAGGTCCTCGGGATCCGGCGGCACGACCGGCTTTTCCTTGAACGCCTGCGAGCGCTTCTGCGCCGCTTCGATCTGGCCCGGCGTCATCAGCGCCTCGACCTTGCCGCGCTCCTTGATCAGCGCGTCGCGCTCGACACTGTCCGGCAGGCGCGAGACCGCGATGTTGAGCCACATGTAGGCCTTGCCGAGATCGGCCGCGGCGCCCTTGCCGTCGCGATAGAGCGACGACACCGCGGCATAGGCACCGAAGCAGCCCTGGTTGGCCGCCTTCTCGAACCAGTAGAGCGACCGCGCGTAATCCTGCGGGACGCCCTGACCGAAGTAATAGACCACGCCCATCAGCCGTTCCGCCTCGGGATGGCCGACCTTCGCGAGCCGCGCGAAAATCGGCACCGAGCCGACATAATCGCCGATCATGTAGGCGTCCCAGGCCGGCTTGGCACCGCCCAGCTCCTGCAGGTGGTCCCAGGTCTTCACCTCCTCATCGATCACAACCGGGCGGACGCAGAGCGTGGCCTCGGTCTTGATCGGCGGCACCGGCGCGCCGGTCAGCGCCTCGCGCGCGGTCAGGTCGGGCGGCGGCGCGGCAAATTGCGGCGCCGGCGGGGCCAGCGGCGCAGGCGGGGTCAGCGGGGTGGCGCCGACGGCAGGCTGGGCCGCGGGCGGCGCCAGGGGCTGGCTCTGGACAGGGGCCTGCTGCGCCAAAGCCGGCGCGGCGACGAGCCATGCGAGAAGGGCGGCGGCCGAAAGACGGGCGAATCTCATGGCGGGCACTCTAGCATTCTGCGTGCCGGTTTGCCTCCAAACCCTCTTGGAAATTAACAATTGCCGGGCCATATCCCCGACCATGTCCCAAGAGGTGACCGTCTATAACCCCCGGAAATTCGAGCGCGACCGCGCCCGCGTGAACAACGGCTTCTGGCCAAAGATTCGCCGCGTGGCCCGGCGGATTCCCTTCATGGGCGAGTTGCTGGCGGCCTATTACGCCACGCTCGACCCGAAGACGCCGCTGCAGGTGAAGGCGGTGTTGATGGGGGCGCTCGCCTATTTCGTCCTGCCGGTGGACGTGATCCCCGATTTCATCGCCGGTTTCGGATTTACCGACGATGCCGCCGTGCTCTACGCCGCGATCCGCAGCGTCGCCGGCAGCATCCGCGACGAGCACCGCCAGCGCGCGAAGCAGATGCTGGACAAGGCACTGGCGGATTAGAGGCCGGGCCGCTCGGCCGCGATCGCTTCCGATTTCACCGCTTCCTTGTCGCCGGCGCGCTTCAGCCGCACCTCACGCTGCGCGATATAGACAGTGCTCGCCACCACGATCACGGCGCCGCCGATCGTCCAGAGGTCGGGAACCTCGGAGAACAAGGCGAGGCCGACCATACCGGCGAAGAGCAGCCTGAGATAGTCGAACGGCGCCACCGCCGAGGCCTCGCCGGCGCGGAAGGCCAGGATCCAGAGATATTGCGACAGCGCGCCCAGGCAGCCGATCCCGGCCAGCAGCAGCCATTCGAACGGCGTCGGCCAGCGCCAGACCCAGAGCGCGAAAGGCAGCGCGATCAGGATCGCCACCAGGCCGTAATAGAACATCATCACCAGCTCGGTCTCGCTCTCCGGCAGTTTCTTCACGATGGTGATCAGGAAGGCGATCGCAAAGGCATCGCCGAGCGCCAGGAAGGACCAGGGCGAGAACGTTTCCGCGCCCGGCCGGATCATCACCAGCACGCCGAGGAAGCCGATCAGCGTCGCCGCCCAGCGCCGCCAGCGCACCTGCTCGCCCAGGATCAGGAAAGCCAGGATCACCGCGAAGAGCGGCTTGGTGAAGCTCAACGCCGTATAGTTCGCCAGCGCCAGCTTGCCGATGCCGATATAGGCGCAGAACACCGACACGCTGCCGAGCACGCCGCGCCAGACATGCTTGTCGAGATACCGGGTGCGAAAGCCCGCCTTGCCGGCGACGGCGAGAAACGGAAACAGGCACACGAAGCCGAACAGCGCGCGAAAGAAGGTGATCTCGAATCCGTCGAGCCCGCCGGGCAGGCTCAGATCCTTCACCATCGCCGCGACGAAGGAATAGGTGAGGCCGCTCAAGGTCATCAGGAGCGCGCCCTTGCTGTTCGGCGCGAGACCGGCCCAGAACGATTTCATGATTTCACGTTCGGCGATCCGATCGGATCGGCGCTGACCGCGACCGCGCGCGCCGCCGCGGATTGGTGCCGCTTCGCTTCGCGCCGCGCGATATAGATGCCGGAGCCCACGATCAGCGCCGCGCCGATCCAGGTGTGGAGGCCCGGCGCCTCGGCGAAGGCGAAGTAGCCGATGACCGCGGCGAACAGCAGGCGGACATAGTCGTAGGAGACGACCAGCGAGACCTCCGCCATGCCGAGCGCCCGCACCCAGCAGAGATGCCCAAGCGTGCCGGCCAGTCCCATGCCGATCATGAACGGCCACCAGCTCGCGGTCGGCGGCCAGCTCCAGAAGGGAAGCGCCACCACCAGGGACATCGGGGTCAACAGCAGCACCATATAGGTGACGATCGCATTCGAGCTCTCGGTCCGCGAGAGGTTCTTGACGATCATCGAGACGACGGCGCTGAGCGCGGCCGCGGCGAGGGCCAGCAGCTCGCCGGTGCCGACCCCGGTGGATTCCGGCTGCAGCACGATCAGCACGCCGATGAAGCCGGCGATGGTCGCCGACCAGCGGCGCAGCCGCACGCTTTCCTTCAGGATGACCGCGGCCAGCAGGGTGGCGAACAGCGGCGCGGTGAAGCTCATCGAGATCGCCTTGGCGAACGGCATCAGCGCCAGCGACCAGAATCCGAGCAGCATCGAGACGAAGCTGATGGCGGATCGGAGCGTGAACATCCAGAACCGGTCGGTCTTCAGGGTGCCGAGCCCGTTGCGCATCAGCCAGGGCAGCATGAAGAACAGGCCGAAGAAATTCCGCCAGAAGGTGACCACGAAGGGATGCATGCCGAGGTCGCTCAGGACCCGGACCTGGGCGCTCAGGGTAGCGAAACAGGCGCTGGCGCAGAGCACCAGCAACACAGCCCATAAGGGGTGAGCGCCGTGGCCGAAAGGCCCCCCTAGGGCAGTTCGGGCAGCGCCAAATCTGGCGGCGAAAGGGGGCAAGGGAATGTCGGGTTTGGTCTTGTCAATTCTTGTTGTCGCTGGGCAGATTAGGCCCATTCAGCGCGCCTGACCAATTCCGTTCGCGCAAGGGAGCTAAGCATGTCTGAACCGGCCCAGAATCGGGACCCGGCTGAACCATTGTGGCGTCCGAGCGAAGCCGCGATCGCCGCCGCCAACATGACCAAGTTCCGCACCCAGGTGGCGCGGGACTGGCAGATCGGCCTGAAGGACACCGACGCGCTCTGGGCCTGGTCCACCGAGCAGGTCGACCGGTTCTGGACCTCGCTGTGGCGTTCCTGCGACGTGATCGGCGAGATGGGACGGCCGGCGCTGAAGGACGGCGACAAGATGCCGGGCGCGCAATTCTTCCCCAACGCCCGGATCAACTTCGCCGAGAACCTGCTCCGCTTCTCCAAGGGCAATCCGCGCGACGCAATCGTGTTCTGGGGCGAGGACAAGGTGAAGCGCCGCCTCGCCCATGCCGAGCTCTGGGACGATGTCGCGCGGCTGGCGCAATATTTCCGCTGGCTCGGCCTCGAGCCCGGCGACCGGGTGGCGGGCTTCGTGCCCAACATGCCGGAGAGCATCATCGGCGCGCTGGCCGCCGCCGCGATCGGCTGCATCTGGTCCTCCTGCTCGCCGGATTTCGGCGTGCAGGGCGTGCTCGACCGGTTCGGCCAGATCGAGCCCAAGGTGCTGCTGACCGCCGACGGCTACTGGTACAACGGCAAGCCGCAGAACTCGCTGGCCCGGGTGCAGGAAGTGCTGGCCAAGCTGCCCAGCGTGCAGCAGGTCCTGGTCATCCCCTATCTCAACAACCATCCCGACATCGCGCAGATGCCGCGGGCGAAGCTGTTCCGCGAAGCGCTGAACGAGCAGACCGGCGGCGAGATCGCCTTCGAGCGCGTGCCGTTCAACCATCCGCTCTACATCATGTATTCCTCGGGCACGACGGGTGTCCCGAAATGCATCGTGCACGGCCAGGGCGGCACCCTGCTGCAGCATCTCAAAGAGCATCGCCTGCATTGCGATATCCGACCGGGCGACCGGATGTTCTACTTCACCACCTGTGGCTGGATGATGTGGAACTGGCTGGTCTCCGGACTCGCCTCCGGCGCGACGCTGCTGCTCTATGACGGCTCGCCGTTCCATCCGAGCGGCAACATCCTGTTCGACTATGCCCAGGCGGAGAAGTGCACGATGTTCGGCACCTCCGCGAAATACATCGACGCCCTGGCCAAGGCCGAGATCGAGCCGAAGCAGACGCACGACCTCTCGGCCGTGCGGATGATCACCTCGACGGGATCACCGCTGGCGCCGGAGAGCTTCGACTACGTCTACGCGAAGGTGAAGTCGGACGTCTGTCTCTCGTCGATTTCCGGCGGCACCGACATCGTCTCCTGCTTCATGCTCGGCAATCCGACCGGTCCGGTCTGGCGCGGCGAGATCCAGATGCGCGGCCTCGGGCTCAAGGTCGAGGTCTGGAACGACGAGGGCAAGCCGGTGGTCGGCGAGAAGGGCGAGCTGGTCTGCACCAAGCCTTTCCCTTGCATGCCGGTCGGATTTTGGAACGACGAGGGCAACAAGCGCTACAAGGCCGCCTATTTCGAGAAATTTCCCAACGTCTGGCATCACGGCGACTATGTCGAGCTGACCGAGCATGGCGGTATCATCGTCCACGGCCGCTCCGACGCCGTGCTCAACCCGGGCGGCGTGCGGATCGGCACGGCGGAGATCTACCGCCAGGTCGAGCAGCTGCCGGAGATTTTGGAGAGCATCGTGATCGGCCAGGATTGGCAGCACGATGTGCGCGTCGTGCTGTTCGTGCGACTGCGCGACGGGACCGTCCTGGACGAGGCCCTGAAGGACAAGATCAAGGCGCAGATCCGCAGCAACACCACGCCGCGCCACGTGCCGGCGAAGATCGTCGCCGTCACCGACATCCCGCGCACCAAGTCCGGGAAGATCACCGAGCTCGCGGTCCGCGACACGGTCCACGGCAAAGCGGTGAAGAACAAGGAAGCGCTGGCGAACCCCGAGGCGCTGGACTTGTACGTCGATATCCCGGAATTGAAATCGTGAGAGCTTTGACTCGCACCCCCACCCCGGCCCTCCCCCGATTCGGAGGAGGGAGAAGAAAGTCCCCGCCCCCGAATCGGGGGCGGGTTAGGGTGGGGGTACGACACACCGCATACCGGATTATTCCATGAATTTCTCCCTCAACCCGCTGCTGACCGCGGTCGGGGAGCCGCCGATCGCGGAAGCGGTCTCCTGGATTTCCGGGCGCAGCTTTCCAGACGACAAGCCGCTGGTGGACCTGAGCCAGGCGGCGCCCGGCTACCCGCCGGCGCCGGCGCTGACCGAGCACCTGCGCGAGATCGTCGGCAGCCCGCAAACGTCGCGCTATGCGGATATCGAAGGCATCGCGCCGTTGCGCACCGGCCTGGCGCGGGACATCAACCGCCGCTATGGCGGCACGGTCAAAGACGCGCAGATCCTGATCACCGCCGGCTGCAACCAGGCTTTTTGCCTGGTGGCGAATGCGTTGGCGAAAGCGGGCGACGAGATCGTCATGACCTCGCCCTACTACTTCAATTACCGCATGTGGCTGGACATGACGGGTGTCCGGACCGTGATGCTGCCCCATGCCAAGGACAATCCGGCCTCGCCCGATCTCGCCGCCGCGGAAAAGCTGATCGGGCCGAAGACCAAGGCGCTGGTGCTGATCTCGCCCAACAACCCGACCGGCGCCATCTATCCGCCGGAGGAGATCCGCGCCGCCTTCGAACTCTGTCGCCGGAAGAAGATCGCCTTCATCCTGGACGAGACCTATCGCGACTTCATGCCGGCCGCGCCGGCGCCGCATGATCTGTTCCGCGATCCTGACTGGAGCGACACGCTCATTCATCTCTACAGCTTCTCGAAGTCGTTCTCGCTGCCGGGCTATCGGGTGGGCGCGCTGGTCGCCGATCCGAAGCTGATCGCCGAGATCGCCAAGGCGATGGACTGCGTCGCCATCTGCGCGCCGCGCATCGGCCAGCTCGCGGCGGCCTATGGACTGGAGCATCTGGACGCTTGGCGCGCCGGCATCACCGAGATGATCGGCGACCGCCTGCTCGCCGTGCAGTCCGCGTTCTCCCGCAACGATCTCGGCTATGAGCTGGTCTCGGCCGGCGGCTTCTTCGCCTATCTCAAGCACCCGCATCGCGGCCAGTCGGCGATGGCGGTGGCGAAGCGCCTGGCACAGGAGCAGAACCTGCTGATTCTACCCGGCAGCATGTTCGGCGCCGACCAGGAAGACTACCTGCGCGTCGCCTTCGCCAATGTCGAAGCGAAGTGGATGCCGGAAGTGGCGGAGCGGCTGGCCCAGGACGCGGCGGAACCGTTCTAGAGAGACGACCGGGGGAGGCGCGGCGTCCGCGACTCCCCCGGTTCCAGGGACTGCGAGTGACAGGGAGGCAAATCACGAGTCCCCGAACTCAACCTCCTGAACTGCCGAGGGCCTTGGCCAGTTCCACGAGATCGATGAACTCGGCGCGGGTCCCGTCCTCGTCTGAACCCCGCGCCGCCTTGGCGAGTTCCGCGATCTGGTCGTAGGAATAATTCTTCAGGTGATCGCCGCCTCTGAGTTTCTGCCCGAAGGCGGCGACTGCTGCAGCAAAATCGAGCTCCGCGTTCGCCGATTCGGGTTTATCGAACCGTGCGGTGGCGAGCGGCGTCTCGATCAGCTTCGAGGTGTCGCCGTCCGGCGCCTTGTAGCGCAGGCGCAAGAAGGCGAATTCCTCGGGCTTCACCGCGGGTGCCGCGGTGGGGGCAGGCTGGTCACCGTAGCGCAGCGGATCGACGACGAGGCCCTTCGCGCCCTTGAGCGCGATCTCGTAGAGCGCGGTCACGGTGTGGCCGGCGCCGATTTCGCCGGCATCCTTCTGGTCGTTGTTGAAGTCCTCGCGCTTCAGCGCCCGGTTCTCGTAGCCGATCAGGCGATACTCGGCGACCACGGCCGGGTTGAACTCGACCTGCACCTTCACGTCCTTGGCGATGGTCTGGATCGTGGCGTCGAGCTGGTCGACCAGCAGGCGCTTCGCCTCCTTCAGGGAATCGACATAGCCGTAATTGCCGTTGCCGACATCGGCAATCTGCTCCATCAGCGCGTCGTTGTAGTTGCCTTCGCCGAAACCGAGCGTGGTCAAGGCGATGCCGGACTTGCGGTTCTCCTCGATCATCGTCTTCAACTGATCGATGTCGGTCACGCCGACGTTGAAGTCGCCGTCGGTCGCCAGGATGATCCGGTTGATGCCGCCTTCGATCAGGCCCTTCCGGGCCATGGCATAGGCGAGCTGAATGCCCTCGCCGCCGGCCGTGCTGCCGCCCGCCTGCAGCTGGTCGAGCGCCGATTCGATCTTGCCCCGCTCGGTGCCCGCGGTCGGCTCCAGCACCACGCCGGCCGCACCCGCATAGACCACGATCGAGACCTTGTCCTCCGGCCGGAGCCGGCCGGCCAGCATGCGCAGGCCGGATTTCAGCAGCGGCAGCTTGTCGGCGTCCTCCATCGAGCCGGAGACATCGATGAGAAACACCAGATTGGCCGGCGGGCGCTCGCCTTTCGGCTGATAGCCCTTGATGCCGATCTCGAGCAGATAGGAGTCGGGATTCCACGGCGTCTTCACGATATGCGTCGTGGTCCGGAACGGCGTCGCGAGGTCGTCGGCCGCCGGATAGTCATAGGCGAAGTAGTTGATCATCTCCTCGACCCGCACCGCGTCTTGCGGCGGGCGCTGGCCATTCAGGATGAACCGCCGCACATTGGCATAGGAGCCGGAATCCACATCGACCGAGAAGGTGGAGACCGGCGCCTCGGCCACCTGCTTCACCGGATTCTCGTCGATCGGCAGGTAGTTCTCGGTGTTCGCGGGCGGAATGGCGGTCTGCTGCTGCGGCGGCATCAGGGTGCAGCAGAAATCCTCCACCGACCCCGGCGTAACGGCGCCGCTGCTCGATGCGGGCGCGGCGGCCGGTGTCTCCGCCGCCATCGGGGCTGCGGCATCGGCTTGCGTCGTCGAACCGGCGCCTTGCGTGCTGGCCGTCACCACGGCCTTGCTCTTGCCGTTGCTGTTCGCGGCCTGCTCCGTATCTTTCGAGCAGCCGAACACCATGGCCGAACCGGCGATCATGACCAGGCCGGCCCATTTGGACGTCTTCATAGTCTTCCCCTCCTCCGGGCGTGTTCCCCACGAGAGGAAGGTTCGCTCCGCTCGGCGGCGCGACCGTGGAGGGATTGCGGCGACGGCAAGGCATTGTCGCGGCGCGGTCGGGGCGCTAGGTTCGGCCCATGACGCCGCCCGACCTGCAAACCTGGTTGATAACCCAGATCAGCGAGAAACCCAGCCTCGAGACCCTTTTCACCGGCTTCTGCAAGAAGCTGGTCAAGCAGGGCCTGCCGATCTGGCGTTCGCAGCTCGGCCTGGAGACCCTGCATCCCGAGGATATCGGCTTCTCCTTTCTTTGGGTCGACGGCGCGTTGCAGGAGCGCGCCCGCGCGCGGCCGGGCCTGCTGGCCAGCAGCGACTACATCAACAGCCCGGCCAAGCATGTCGACGATACCGGCACGGCGTTCACCTGGAAGGCGGGCGAGGACGACCGCGGCATGGGATTGATCAAGGAATTCATCGCCGACGGGGTCACCGACTACGTGATGCTGCCGCTGCCGTTCCTGGACAATGCGCGCACCGCCTCGGTCTCGTTCGCGACCAAGGCGCCGGGCGGGTTCGGCGCGGAGGGTCACGAGGCCCTGCGCTACGCCGCCACTTTGTTCTCGCCGCTGGCGGAACGCATCGCGCTCCGTCGCGTGGCCTTGGATGCCCTCACTGTCTATCTCGGCGCGACCGCCGCGCAGCGCGCCTATGCCGGCCAGATCGAGCGCGGCGATGTGCGCACCCTCCAGGCGGCGATCCTGATCGCCGACCTCCGGGGCTTTACGCTGCTGAGCGACCGGCTGGAGCGGCGCGCCATGGTGGCCCTGCTCGACCGCTGGTTCGGCGTCATGGGCGAGGCGATCGAGGCGCAGGGCGGGGATATCCTCAAGTTCATGGGCGACGGCCTGCTCGCGGTGTTCCCGCTCGACGGCGATGCCAGCGCCAGCTGCGCGCGGGCGCTCGCCGCCGCGCAGCAGACCATCGCCGGCACCGCGAAGCTGAATGAGGAACTGGTCCAGGAAGGTCAGGCGCCTTTGCGCTTCGGCATGGCGCTGCATTGCGGCGATGTCGAGTTCGGCAATATCGGCGCCAAGCGGCGGATCGATTTCACGGTCATCGGCCCGGCGGTCAATCATGCCAGCCGCCTCGAAGGCCTGACCAAGGTGGTCGAGCAGCCGCTGGTCCTCTCCGACACCTTCGCGCACACGCTCGGCAAGCCTCTGCGCTCGCTGGGGAGCCATGTGCTGCGCGGCGTGCGCGAGCCGGTCGAGGTCTTCGTCCCCGAATGAACACCCTGATGCGGCAGTTCCGCCGGTATCCGGCGGTCGATCTCGACGAATACCGGCGCTTCATGGTGGCGAAGCAGCATGTCGGCTGGGTGATGCCGGATTTCGCGGTCGCCCTCGCCCGCTTCCCGCACGTGTTCCATGTCGATGACAAGGCGGTGACGCTGCAGCCGCGCTTGCGCAGCTTCAACACGCGCTCGGAAGGGGTGGCCGAGGTGCTGGCCACGTTGCGCGCCGAGGGCATGGTGCCCGGCTGGCGCAACGAGTTCTATCCGGTGGCGCAGGGTTTCTATACTGCGCCCTTGCTGCAGATGGAGCGCGCGGCCACCGTCCTGTTCGGCACGCTCTCCTACGGCGTCAACTTGAACGGATTCGTCGGGCGCGGCTGGGCGATGAAGGTCTGGATCGCCAAGCGCGCCGCGAACAAGCCGGTCGATCCCGGCATGATGGACCTGATCGTCGGCGGCGGACAGCCGATGGGCATCTCGCCCTGGAACAACCTGATGAAGGAGTGCCGGGAAGAGGCCGGCATGCCGCGCGAAAACGCCGAGCAGGCGAAGCCGGTCGGCATCATCACCTTGCTGGCGGTGATCCGGAATCACATGCGGGTCGGTCTGCAGTTCAACTACGACCTCGAACTGCCCGAGACCTTCGCGCCGCACAACACCGACGGCGAGGTCGAGGCGTTCCTACTGGTGCCGGTCAGCGAGCTGATCGACCGGCTGAAGAGCGCCGATGATTTCTCCTATGATGTCGCGGTCGTGCTGATCGATTTCCTGATCCGGCACGGCTTCGTCGGACCGACCGATGCCGATTTCCTCGACCTGATCGCCGAGCTGCGCCGGCCGATCCCGTGGATTCAGTGAATCACCCATGAGCCTGCTCGAACGCATCGACGCCTGCCATCGCTATGACCTGCGGAAATTCAAGCCCTTCCTGGTCGCGGGCGAGCGGCTCGGCTATGTGCGGCACGATCTCGCTTCGGAGTTCGGGAAGTTTCCGAGTGTGTTCACGAACGCCGCCGAGGCGCTGCAGGTGAAGGAGCATCTCGCGCGCTTCGATTCGCGCACCGCGGCGATCAACACCGTGGCGCAGGAGCTGGCGGCGCGCGGCATCGTCAAAGGCTGGCGCAACGAGTTGTTCCCGGTGGCGACCAAATTCGGCGCAGCACCGTTGTTCGATCTCGAGCGCGCGCTGGTGCCGTTCCTCGGCGTGAAGGCCTATGGCGTGCATATGAACGGCTATGTGCGCGACGGCGACCGCATCCTGCTCTGGGTCGGCAAGCGCGCCGACGACCGGCCGATCGAGCCGGGCAAGCTCGACCATCTGGTGGCGGGCGGCCTGCCCAGCCACATCTCGCCCTTCGACAACCTGATGAAGGAGGCGGCCGAGGAAGCCGCGATCCCGAAGGAGCTGGCGCGGCGCGCCAACCCGGCTGGCGCTATCGCCTATCGCATGGAGCTGAACGGCCATATGCGCGACGACACGCTGTTCGTCTATGACCTGGAGCTGCCGGCGGACTTCACGCCGCACAACCACGACGGCGAGATCGCCAGCTTCGAATTGATGCCGCTCGACGCGGTCGAGCGCATCCTGGCCGAGACCGAGGCCTTCAAGTTCAATGTCGGCCTGGTGGTGATCGATTTCATGATCCGGATGGGCCACCTGACACCGGAACGCGCAGATTACTGCGACCTCGCCTTGGGGCTCGCCGGTCCGTATTAACGGGAAATCATTCCAAATTAACCCGTTTCCAAAGGCTTCCTGCCAGAAACCTAGGAATCTTTAGCCCATCGTTAACCAACCCGGATGTATTCTTGGTTGTGCCGCGCACCGTGCCCGGCGCCGCCACCTCGCTCGGGGACATCTTCCATGCTGAACGCCACGCTCGCCCGCCTGAAGATCGGGACCAAGATTCTCCTGATCGCCGGCATCGCCCTCATCGGCTTCGTCGCCATCCTGGTCACGCTGCTCATCGCCGACGGCATGCGCAACCGGGTCGATGTGGTCGAGCAGGGCGCGATCGCCGAATACATCACGGTGCAGGGCATTGCCGAGGACTTCCTGAACGCGCGGCGCCGCGAGAAGGACTTCCTGTTGCGCAAGGATACGAGCTTCGTCGAGAAGCATGCCGAGGTCGGCACCAAGATCGCCGAGCGGATCAGCGGCCTGCTGACCCATGCTTCGGCGGTCGAGGCCGAACCGCTCAACAGGCTGCAGGGCCTCTACAGCGACTATGATGCGCGCTTCCGCGAGATCGCCGGCGACCTCACCGCCATGGGCCTGAAGCCGGATGAAGGCCTGCTCGGCAAGCTCCGGGCCGCGGTGCATCAGGTCGAGGACGCGCTGAAGAACTACAACGATCCGCAGCTCACCATCTCGATGCTGATGATGCGGCGCCATGAGAAGGACTTCATGGCGCGCGGCGACAAGACCTATATCGAAAAACTCACCCAGGAGCGGGCGCATTTCGCTGCATTGCTGAAAGCCGCGTCGATTCCCGCCGCCGAGCAGACCAAGCTCGCCGATCTCGCCGGCCAGTACGAGGCCGCGTTCGCGGAGATGGCGAAACTGCAGCTCACCATCGCCGACAAGCTCTCCGGCATGAGCGAGGCCTACGCGGCGGCGGAGCCGATCCTGGAGCAGGTCCGGCAGTCCGCCACCGAGCGCCGCGCCGCGGCCGGCATCGAGATGGATCGGATCGATGCGCAGGCGCGATATGCGATGTTCGGCGCGGTGATTCTGATCGCCGTCGTCATGCTGGCGTTGGCCTTTGTGATCGGCCGCGGCATCAGCCGGCCGGTGAAGCAGCTGGCCGCAGCCATGGGCCGGCTGACCGAAGGCGACAAGACGGTCGAGGTGCCGGTGATCGGCACCGACGAAGTGGCGCAGATGGCGGGGGCCTTCAGCGTCTTCAAGGCCAGCATGATCAAGGCCGAGGAACTGGCGGCGAAGGAGATGGAGGCACAGCGCCAGCGTGCGGAACGGGCGCGGCAGATCGAGTTGCTGACCGACAAGTTCGACCAGGACGTGACGGTCGTGCTCAAGGCCGTCACCGCCGCCACCACCGAGATGCAGGCAACGGCAAGCTCGATGACCGCCACCGCCGAGGAGACGGCGCGCCAGGCGACGGCCGTGGCCAACGCTTCGGAAGAGGCCTCGACCAATGTCACGACCGTGTCGGTCGCGACCGAGGAGCTGACGGCTTCGATCCAGGAGATCAGCCGCCAGGTGCAGCAATCGGCGGCCGTCGCCGGCCGCGCGGTGGCGGACGCGGACCGCACCAATGTCCAGGTGAAGGGCCTGGCCGATGCGGCGCAGAAGATCGGCGAGGTGGTCGGCCTGATCAACGACATCGCCAGCCAGACCAACCTGCTGGCGCTCAATGCCACGATCGAGGCGGCCCGCGCCGGCGAAGCCGGCAAGGGCTTCGCGGTGGTGGCCAGCGAGGTGAAGAGCCTCGCCAACCAGACGGCGAAGGCGACCGAGGAGATCGGCTCGCAGATCGGCGGCATCCAGCAGGCGACCGGCGAGGCGGTCTCGGCGATCCAGTCGATCGCCGCGACCATCCGCGAGATCAACGACATCGCGACCGCGATCGCCTCCGCGGTCGAGGAGCAGGGTGCCGCGACCCAGGAGATCTCGCGCAACGTCCAGCAGGCCTCCGCCGGCACGCAGGAAGTCTCGTCCAACATCGCCGGCGTCTCCGACGCGGCGGCAGCGACCGGCGCGGCGGCGGAGCAGGTCCATTCGGCGGCCGGCGAGCTGTCGCAGCAGTCGGAAACCTTGCGCGGGCAGGTCGAAACCTTCCTGTCTTCTATCAAAGCGGCGTAAACATCACGTCTGCGCGGGTTCCGGGAGAACCGCGGAACCCGCGCCGATTGCTCGGGTTGGGGCTGTTCAATGTCCCAACACGGAGTTTCAACGATGTCCCGACGCCTTGCACTCACCGCCGCCCTGCTGATCTCGGCGGTCGGCATAGCGGCCTGCCAGTCCTCCGAAAAAGCGGCCACCGCCGTGCAGTCCGCGGCCCAGGCCCAGGCAACGCCGTCGCTGTCCACGACGGACGCCAACTTCATCAACACCGTCGGCATGGGCGGTCACGCCGAGGTCAAGTTCGGCGAGCTGGCGCAGACCCAGGCGACCCGCACCAATGTCCGCGCCTTCGCGGCGCAGATGGTGAGCGACCACACCACCGCCGGCAACGAGCTGGCGACACTCGCCCAGCAGAAGCAGATGACGCCGCCCGACGACATGGACCTCAACCACAAGGCTAAGTACGACCAGCTTTCCAAGACCTCCGGCAGCGAGTTCGACCGGGTCTATATCGAGGGCCAGGTCGCGGATCACACCGCCGTGGTGAACGCGTTCCAGAACGAGATCAGCAACGGCTCGGATGCCGATGTGAAGGCTTTCGCGCGGAAGCACCTGCCGACCATCCAGCATCACCTCGAGATGGCGCGCCAGCTCCAGGCGCAGTTCTAGGCGAAGAGCAGCGTCGCCAGGCCGGCCAGGGCGCCGAAAGCCAGGGTCGGCAGGGTGCCCAGTTTGAAGCGCAACATGGCAATCGCCGCCGCGAGCGCAATCGCGGCGGCGATTCCGTTCAGGCTGGAGAGCACCGGCGCTTCGAGCCGCAGACCGGCGAAGGCCACCGTCCGGGTTGCGCCGAACAACACGTGCAGCGCGAACCAGAGCGCCAGATTGGCGATGACGCCGACCACGGCGGCGGTGACCGCGGCGAGGGCGGCGGAGATCGCCCGGTTGCTGCGCAAGGCCTCGACATAGGGCGCGCCGACGAAGATCCAGAGGAAACAGGGCGCGAAGGTGGTCCAGAGCACCAGCGCCGCGCCGAGTGTGCCGGCGAGCAACGGGTCGAGCATTCCGGGCGTGCGGAAGGCGGCGAGGAAGCCGACGAATTGCAGAACGAGGATGAGCGGGCCGGGCGTGGTCTCGGCGAGGCCGAGCCCGTCCACCATCTCGTGCGGCAACAGCCAGTGGAAGCCCTCGACCGCGGCCTGCGCCACATAGGCGAGCACCGCATAGGCGCCGCCGAAGGTCACCACCGCCATCACGCTGAAGAAGCCGCCGATATCGCTCCAGACGCTGTGTGGGCCGGTCGCGAGGCGGAGCGCCAGGACGGGGCCGAGCCAGATGAGGAGCCAAACCGCCAGGGCGCGGAACGCACGCGGCGCCGAGCGGCGGGTGTGGGTGAGATGTCCGCCTTCGATCAGCCGGTCGATCAGGCCATGACTGTCGGGCTGGGCGCCGTTGCCATGCGCGTTGCCGCCGCCGAAGGCCGAGGGTGCGAAGCGGTGGCCGATCCAGCCGATCGCACCGGCGCCGAGCACGATCAGCGGGAACGGAATCTTCAGCACATAGATGCCGATGAAGGCGGCGACGGCGATCGTGACCGCGGTGCGGTTCTTCAGCGCCCTGCGACCGATGCGGAGGATCGCCTCGACGACGATCGCCAGCACCACGGCCTTGACGCCGAGGAACAGCGCCGTGACCGCCGGCAGATCGTGATAGAGCGCGTAGATCCCGGAGAGGACCAGCATCACGACCGCGCCGGGCAGCACGAAGAGGATGCCGGCGACGAGCCCGCCGCGCACGCCGTGCAGCAGCCAGCCGATATAGGTCGCCAGCTGCTGCGCCTCCGGTCCCGGCAGCAGCATGCAGTAGGAGAGCGCGTGCAAGAACCGCTGCTCGCCGATCCAGCGCTTGTCATCGACCAGCATGCGATGCATCAGCGCGATCTGGCCGGCGGGACCGCCGAAGGAGAGCAGGCCGATCTTGGCCCAGACCCGCAGGGCTTCGCGGAAGGTGGGGATTTCGTTATTCATGCGGAAAGACCCGTCGACTAGCGCCCCTTCCGCACATGCCCCGGCCAGTCATGCGTCTCGCCGGTGGCGTCGCGGCACCAGCGGTAGAACGCGTCGTAGAGCAGCATGCTGGCTTCGAGCTGCTCCAGGTCGTCGCGATAGGCGCGGGACAGGCCGAGCGACGCGGCGAGCAGGCCGGCCGATTGCGGTGCCAGATCAAGCCGGTTGGTGTCGGCGCCGCGCACGATGGTGGCGAGGCGGTCGAGTGCGTCGCTTTTGAGGCCGAACTCCAGCAGCATGATGTCGAAGGTGCAGGTCTCGCCGCGATGGCTCCAGAACGTGTCATCGATGTCGAACGGCGTGGCGTTGAAGCGCTCCGCGACGGCGGTGACTTCAGAGGCGGCCACATAGAGGAAGGTCGCCGAAGCATCGACGAAGCGGCGGATCAGCCAGGGACAGGCGATGCGGTCGATCTTCGGCCGCGCCCGGGTGACCCAGAGCGTCGAACCGCGCGCATCGCGCGGCGGCACCTTCGCCGGCGAAAGCAGCAGCGCCCCGGCCTCGCGCCAGGCGAGGAAACCACCTTCCAGCACCTCCGCGACCACGCCGCGCGCACGCAAGAGCGCGGCGACACCTTCGCTGAGCTTCAGGCCCTTCTGGCAAACCACGACGGTGCGGGTCCCGGGCGGCGGATTCCAAGCCGCGATCCAGGACGCGGTCTGATCCCAGTCGCGCTTCAGGGTGCAGGGCAGCAGCCGCGGATCGGCGGCGTAATCCTCGTCGTCGCGCACATCGATAATCGCGGGCGCGTCTGGGAGGCCGATGAGACGGCTGAGTTGTGCAACGGTGATGTCGGTGTTCGACGGCATGGCGTCCACTCCAATGGCTCGGGAGCTGGGACGCGATCTTCAGGCTGCCGCCTCACGGGGTAATCGCGGGTAACCCCTTGGGGAGCAGTATCCACGGTATCGCCGGCACGTCAATGTCAACGTTCCTCCGCCGGCCCGTAGAGATCGCTGTGCCCGAGTTCCTCGCTCCGGCGGCGTTCCAGTTCCTGGTTGTAGCGGCGGAGCACGTAGCTTTCCGTGCAGTAGCCGAGCACGTAGCGCGTCACGGTCGAGTCCACCACGGCGAGGGTTTCGAGTTCGCTCTCTTCGAAGAGCTTGAGGATGGTGCGGATCGGGGTCTTGCGGGCCAGCACCGGCTGCTTCAGCGGCAGCAGGTCGCCGACGCGGGAAGCGGTGCCGCCGGTCGGCGGCGGGGCGAGGTGCAGGGTGGCGACGTCGATGACGCCGCGGTAGCCGCCGTCGTCGTCGAGGACGAAGAGCTGGCCGGTCTCGCCCGCCGGGTGCTGGGCCTTCACGGCTTCCAGGCTGTCGGAGGATTTCACGAACACCATGTCGCGCTGCATCAGCGTTTCGGCGGTCAGCTCCTGGATCCAGCCGACGTCATGGGCGCCTTTCAATTTCAGGCCGCGCTGGTGGAAGCGCCAGGTCGAGAAGGAATAGCCGAACCACTGGCGGACGCCGAACGAGGCCAGCAGCACCGCGACGATCACCCCGATGGTGATCGAATAGGAGGCGGTCAGCTCCAGCACCAGCAGGATCATGGTCACCGGCGCGCCGACGATCGCGGCGCCGACCGCGCCCATGCCGACCAAAGTGAAGGTGATGGATTCGGTGCTGAGGATCGGATCGATCTGCTGCGCGATCTGGCCGATCAAGGCGCCCAGCAGCGCGCCGATATAGAGCGACGAGGAGAACAGGCCGCCGCGCAGGCCGCTGCCGACCGAGACCGCCGAGGCGACCAGCTTCGCGGCCAGGAGGCCGAGAAGCAGCATGAAGGGCGTCGCCTCGGTGATGGTGACCTCGATGCCGCCATGGCCGCTGCCGAGCACCGGCGGGAAGGCGAAGGCGAGGCCGCCGAGCACCACACCGCCGACGAAGGGGCGCAGGCCGCGGGGCAGCCTCCACTGCTGCAGGATGGATTCGAAGCCGGTGACGGTGCGCATCGCGATCACGCCGATCAAAGCGGCGGCGATGCCGGTCGCGGCGAAATAGAGGAAGTCGACATTGCCGGGCGGCATCTGGTCCGGAATGACGATCAGCGGCGCGAGGCCGAAGAAGCTGCGGCCGACCACCGCGGCGGTCACCGCCGCCATGCCGACCGGCGCGAGGGCGGTCAGCGAATAGGCGCCGATCACCAGCTCGAAGGCATAGAACGAGCCCGCCAAGGGCGCGTTGAAGGCGGCCGAGATCGCGGCGGCCGCGCCGCAGCCGACCAGCACGCGCAGGTCCTGGCGGCGGAACCGCAAGGCCTGGCCCACGCGCGAGGCGAGGCCGGAGCCCGCCTGGGTGTAGGCGGCCTCCATGCCGACCGAGGCGCCGATGCCGGCGGAGAACAAGGTCATCAGCGCGAGGGAGATCGAATCCCGGAGCGACATCTTGCCGCCGTAGAGCGCGTTGGCCTCGATCGGGTCGATGATGTCGCGGCCGCGCAGCCGGCGCTCGCCCCAGGCGACAAAGCCGTAGATCAGGCTGCCGACGATCGGCACGGCGATGAGGCGGATCGGATCGATGCCCTCGCCGCTGCTCAGGTGGACGGCTTCGGTGCTGCCGAACAGCGCGATGCGGATCAGGACCAGGGCCTCGCCGGTCAGGCAGGTGACGGCCGAGACGACCGCGCCGATCAGGACCGCGATCACCAGCAGCGCCACCTCGCTGTCGCGGACCCGGGAGGCCAGCAGCTTGCGGAAGATCAGCCGGCTGTAGAGCTGAACGCGGTGCGGCACGCCGCGCGCGATGCGGCGGACACGGGTGCCGGCTGGGCTGGTTTCGGCGGTCACGGCATTCGGGCGCGGGTGCTGTGATTCGGACGTCCCCTGGGTTTTATCAGGTGCCGGAGATCGAGGCATCCCACATTGGTCCCGCTCTCCAAAATCGGGAGGGGAAGCGCTTTTTCCGGGTGAGGGCGGTCGAGGGCGGCGGTTAACCGGCGGCGAGCGAGGTGGCTGGCGCGGCGCCGGCGCCGTTCATCTGGTTCACCACTTCATTGGTGCCGCGGTAGATCATGTCGACGGCCACCCAGAGGATGATGGCGAGGCCGACATAGGCGATCCAGTGATAGCGCTTCAGCAGGCCGGCGATCAGGGTGGCGGCGGCGCCCATCAGCCCGACCGAGAGCAGCAGGCCCACGACCAGGACCCACATATGCTCGCCGGCAGCACCCGCCACCGCGAGCACGTTGTCGAGCGACATCGAGACATCGGCCAGGATGATCTGGATGATCGCCTGGCGCATGGTCTTCGCGGGACCGGCGCCGGGCAGCGCCTCCTCGTGCTCGGCCAGCTCGACGCGCTCGTCGCGGGTCAGCGCCTCGCGGCGCATCGCGGCGGCTTTCAGACGGCGCCGGCGCTCATGCATCAGCTCGCGCCAGAACTTCCAGCAGACCCAGAGCAGCAGAATGCCGCCCGCGAGGGTCAACCCGATGATCGCCAGCAGCTGGTTGGTCGCCAAGGCGAAGACGATGCGGAGCACGGTGGCGGCGGCGATGCCGATCAGGATGACCTTGCCGCGCATGTGCTTCGGCAGGCCGGCCGCGGCCATGCCGACGACGATCGCATTGTCGCCGGCCAGCACCAGGTCGATCATGATGACCTGGGCGAGCGGAACGATCGCGACGATGATCTGGTCGAAGGAGAGCATCAGCGGCCTTCGTCCCGGTGCGGCGACAACAGCCGAAGCGCCCGAGTTTTATGCATCCTGGAACCCGGCCATCTTCCGCACCGCATTTGCGCTGACTCCCCGGTCCCGCAGCGCCCGGAGCGCCATGGCACCGTCGCGTTTCGAGAGCCGGACCCCCGACTCGTTTCTGAGCAAGACATGGTGCCTATATTGCGGCGTTGCAAGGCCCAAAACCGCCTGGAGCAGGCGGTGCAGGTGGGTCGCCGGCCGCAGATCCTCGCCCCGGATCACCAGTGTCACCCCCTGGAGATGATCGTCGAGGGTGGCGCAAAGATGGTAGCTGGCGGGCGTGTCGCGGCGGCCGAGCACCACGTCCCCGAAACGTTCCGGTTCGGCCCGAATTTCCCGCGCATTTGAACCGTCCGGTTCAGCGTCGAGGAAGGCGAGCGGCCCGGCCCGGCGCGCTGCCTTCGCGACATCGAGCCGCAGCGCAAAGGCGGCGGCCGAGGCCTTGCGCTCCGCCGCAAGAATCGGATCGAGCCCGCGGCAGGTGCCGGGATAGATCACGGTCTCGCCCTCATGGGGGGCCGAGGCCGCGGCGGCGATGTCCTTGCGGCTGCAGAAGCAGGGATAGATGAGACCATCGGCTTCCAGGCGCTGCAAGGCGGCGGCGTAATCGGCGAAATGGTCCGACTGGCGCCGCACCGGTTCCTCCCAATCGAGGCCGAGCCAATGAAGGTCGTCGAAGATCGCGGTCTCGAATTCCGGCTTGCAGCGCGTACGGTCGATATCCTCGATGCGGAGCAGGAAGCGGCCGCCCGCATCATGCGCGACGCGGTGTCCAAGCAAGGCAGAGTGGGCATGGCCGAGATGGAGAAGACCTGTCGGACTGGGTGCGAATCGCGTAACAATCTCGGCTCCGAAGGCGAGGGTCATGGCGGGCAGGAATAACGAAGACACGGGCTTGCTGCAACAGGCGCTGGATCATCTGGCGAGGGCCGACCGGCACATGGCCGACGCGATCCGGGAGATCGGAGCGCCGCCGCCCCGGCATCGCCCCGCCGGCTTCGCCACCCTGATGGATGTGATCATCGCGCAGCAGGTGTCGACGGCCTCCGCGCGGGCGATTTCCGGGCGGCTCACCGAACGTCTTTCCAAAGTGACGCCGGAGAGCTTCATCGCCTTGACCGATGCGGATCTGCGCGCGGTGGGATTCTCGCGGCAGAAGACGCTCTATGGCCGGGACCTCGCCGCCGCGTTCCAGGACGGACGGGTTTCGCTGCCGAAGCTGCGGCGCATGCCGGACGAGGACGCGATCGCCGCGCTCTCCTCGGTGAAAGGGATCGGGCGCTGGTCGGCCGAGGTGTTCCTGCTGTTCAGCCTGAAGCGGCCGGACGTGATGCCGGCCCAGGACCTGGCGCTGATGGTGGCGGCGCAACGGCTGAAGGGACTGCGCGCGCGGCCCGATCCGAAGAAGCTGCTGAAGATCGCCGAGCCCTGGCGGCCGTTCCGGTCCTATGGCGCGCGGATGCTCTGGCATTACTATAGGAACGGGAAGGGTGGCATCGGTGGCCAGCCTCTGTAAGGAATAGAAACGTATGCAGACCCTCACCCTCGACGGCCCGAGCGTCGCGCCGAAATCCGGCGGCGCGCCGAAGCAGCTGGTCGTGTTCCTGCACGGCTACGGCTCGAACGGCGAGGACCTCATCTCGCTGGCACCCTATTGGGCCGACCTGCTGCCCGATGCGGAATTCGTTTCGCCCAACGCGCCCTTTCCCTGCGAGCAGAATCCGTTCGGCGGGTTCCAGTGGTTCGGGCTGGAGGATCGCAGCGCCGAGATGCGGCTGGGCGGCACCCGGGCGGCGGCGACCCATCTCGACGCCTTCCTCGACGCGGCGCTCAGGGCGCGCGGACTCGACGAGAGCAAGCTGGCGCTGGTCGGCTTCTCGCAGGGCACGATGATGTCGCTGCATGTGGGACCGCGGCGCATCATCGCGCCGGCGGCGATCGTCGGCTATTCCGGCGCGCTGATCGCGCCGGAAGCACTGGCCGCGGAGCTGGAATCGCGGCCGCCGGTGCTGCTGGTTCACGGCACGGCGGATCCGGTCGTGCCGTTCGCCGCGATGGGCGCCGCCGCGCAAGCGCTGCGGGCGCTGGGGCTGAAAGTCGAGGCGATCGCGCGGCCCGGCCTGCCGCATTCCATCGATCCCGAAGGGCTCACGCGCGGGGGGCGTTTCCTGCAAGAAAGACTCGCCTGAAAATTCGCAGCCTTTGCCGCGATTTGAGTGCTTTTTCGCGCCTGCCGCGTCTCGCCATTAAGAGATCGTTTACCGTCGCTAGGACTAAAATGCGGCAGCATATTTGATCCCGGGCAGCGAGTGATGGCGAACGGCGACGGCATGGGCTCACCAGCGCGCGACGTACCCCATTACGATTCGGAACAAGCCGCCTATTGGCACGCCGTCATCTCCGATCTCGATGACGCGGTCATCCGCTATACGCCGGACCTCGTCTGCAAATGGTGCAATGCGAGCTACGGCCGGCTGATCGGGCGCGACCCGGCGGCGCTGATGAATCGCAACATCGCCGAATTCCTCGATCCGAGGACCGTCGAGATCGCGCGCGAGCGCGTGCGCACGCTGCTGACCATGGGATCGGTGAGGGCGGTCGAGATCCATTGGAACCAGCCCGACGGCCAACGGCGCTGGTGGAGCTGGAACGCCCAGATCGTGCGCTCGCCCATCACCGGCGAGATCGAGCTGCAATCGGTCGGCCGCGACATCCAAGCGCTAAAGGAACGCGAGACGGCCTTGCAGCACGCCATGGTGCGGCTCGCCACCCAGACCGACGACATGGCGCGGCTGCTGCGCGAATTGAAGACCGCGAAGTTCGACGCCGAGACCGCAAATGCCGCGAAGTCGCGCTTCCTCGCCAGCATGAGCCATGAATTGAGGACGCCGCTGAACGCAATCATCGGCTTTGCCGATATCATGCGGCTGGGCGTGTTCGGGCCGATCGGCAGCGAGGCCTATCGCGAATACATCGACGACATCTGGCACAGCGGCAAACACCTGCTGGAAGTCATCTCCGAGCTGCTCGATCTCTCGCGCATCGAGACCGGCCTGCGGCGCATGACGCTGGTCGAGATCGACCCGCTCGACCTCGCCAAGGACACGCTGGCCATGATGCCGCCGCGCCAGGGCGCCGGGATCGAGCTCGGCGTCACCGGCACCGAAAGCTGCGGCGCCTTCACCGCCGACCGGCAGGCGGTGCGGCAGGCGGCGATCAACCTGCTCTACAACGCGCTCAAGTTCACGCCGATTGCGGGCAAGGTCTGGCTGGCCTTCCGCCGCTTCGAGGATCGCGTCGAGCTCGAGGTCGGCGATACCGGTCCGGGGCTGACGCCGGGCCAGATCGACGGTTTGCTTTCAACCACCGGCGGGATCGACGACGACCGGCTGGTGACGCGCAAGGGTCGCGGCGCCGGGCTCGGCATTCCGATCGCGAAGTCGCTGGCCGAGGCGCATGGCGGCTCGCTGCGCTTCGAGAGCGCCCTGGGCGAGGGCACGCGGGCGATCCTGAGCTTTCCGCAGCCGCCGGTCACGCCGGAGGCGCGCTTCTAGACGCGGCGGCGCGGATGGACCGCGGCAGGCTTTTCTTCTAGTCTCGCAGCGCGCCGCAGAAGGATATCCGCGCTTGAATCGCAAATACCTGCCGCTGGCGATCGCCGGCGGCTTCGCCCTGGTCCTGGTCGTCGCGATGGCGATCTTCCTCCGGCCCGCGACGACGCCCGTGCCGTCGCAAGAGGCGCTCGCCGCCGACTTTGCCAAAGGGATGCAATACGAGCGCGGCAGCGGCGTCACCGCGGATTACGGCCAGGCGATCACCTGGTACCGCAAGGCGGCGGAAGCCGGCTACGCGCCGGCGGAATTCGCGCTCGGCCGGCTGACCCAAGCCGGACACGGCGCGGTGCGCGACGAGAAGGCCGCCGCCGAATGGTTCCTTCGCGCCGCCGAGCACGGCATGGCCGAGGCGCAGGTCCAGCTCGGCGGCGATCTTCTGACCGGAACCGGAACGGCGGACGGCAAGCCCGACAAGGTCGAGGCGCTGAAATGGCTGCTGCTCGGCGCCGACGCGATGCCGGATCCGCTGTCGCAGCAGGTCGCGCGCAGCACCCGGGACGCGCTCGCCCAGTCGCTCTCCCCCGAGGAGCGCAGCGCGGCCGAGGGACGCGCCAACGACTGGCGCAAGCAGCACGCGCCGCCGCGGTAGTTTCCGGCCGACCTGTCACAAGCCGACCGGCCGTTTCGTCCTTGGGGTGTGACAACCCTTGTGAGGAGAAACGACCATGCAACCCCGATTGAATGCATTCCAGGCGGCGCCCGATCTGATGAAGGCGGTGCTGGCCCTGAGCGAGGCCTCGAAGGCGAGCGGCCTCGAGACCGGCATCAAGGAGCTGGTGAAGATCCGCGCCTCGCAGATCAACGGCTGCGCCTTCTGCCTGGAGATGCACACCCGCGAGGCGCGTGCGCTGGGCGAGAGCGAGGAGCGGCTGCATTTGATTGCCGGCTGGCGAGAATCCCCGCTCTACAATGCACGTGAGCGCGCCGCCCTGGCCTGGACCGAGGCGCTGACCCTGATCGCGGACACCCATGCGCCGGACAACGTCTATGACGAGGCACGCAAGCAATTCAGCGACCAGGAGCTGACCGAGCTCACCGTCGGGATCGGCCTGATCAACCTCTGGAACCGGATCCAGGTCAGCTTCCGCGCGATCCACCCGGTGCAGAAGAAGGCCGCCGCGTAACGCCGCTACGCCCAGTCCAGCTTCGGCCCGACCGGCACGATGCCGGTCGGGTTGATGGTCTTGTGGCTGCCGTAATAGTGATGCTTGATGTGGTCGAGATGCACGGTCTCGCGCACGCCGGCAACGCCGAGCAGATCCGCGAGATAGGCCGAGAGACACGGATAGTCGGCGATGCGCCGGATGTTGCACTTGAAATGCCCGACATAGACCGGATCGAAACGCAGCAGCGTGGTGAACAGCCGCCAGTCCGCTTCGGTCACGCGGTCGTCGCAGAGATAGCGGCGCGATGACAGGCGCTGCTCGAGCCAGTCCAGGGTCTCGAACAGCGGCGCGATCGCTTCTTCATAGGCAGCCTGCGTGGTCGCGAAGCCGGCCTTGTAGACGCCGTTGTTCACCGTGCCGTAGATGCGCTCGTTCAGCGCATCGATCTCCGCGCGCAGATCCTGCGGATAATAATCGCCTGACTTTGCACCCAATCCGTCGAAGGCGCTGTTCAGCATACGGATGATCTCGGCGGACTCGTTGCTGACGATGGTGCCGCGTCGCTTGTCCCACAGCACCGGCACGGTCACGCGACCTGAATATTTCGGATCGGCGGCGACATAAACGTCGGCCAGCGTCTTGGCGTGATGGATCGGATCCGGGATCACGCCCGGCCCCGGCTCGAAGGTCCAGCCACGTTCGCCCATGTGCCAGTTCACGACCGAGAGCGAGATCATGGACTCGAGCCCCTTCAACGCGCAGAAGATCAGCGTGCGATGCGCCCAGGGGCAGGCATAGGAGACATAGAGGTGATAGCGGCCGGGCTCCGCCTTGAACCCCCCTTCGCCGGACGGTCCAGGCGCGCCGTCGGCGGTGATCCAGCTGCGAAATCGACTGTCGGCCCGCACGAAGCGGCCCTTCTGCGATTCCGTGTCGTACCATTTGTCCTGCCACACGCCGTCGACGAGGAGGCCCATGCTTCACTCCCGAAATTCAAGGAGGGAAACATGGGCGCTCAGGGCGCCAGATGGAAGGGCCCCGCGGACGAATGTCCGCATCCGCGGACGGGGCCGGCGAACAGATTGTTTACGATGCTACTTCGCCTTGCCGCAATAGGCTTCCAGGCGATAGCCGTCGGGGTCGATGACGAAGGCGGCGTAGTAGTTGTCGCCATAATCCCGGCGCAGGCCCGGCTTGCCGTTGTCCTTGCCGCCCGCCTTCACGGCACCCTCATGGAAGGCATCGACCGCCTTGCGCGTGGCCGCGTCGAAGCAGAAATGCAGGTTCGATTTGTCGTCGGCGGGCACCGGCTTCGCCGATTGCCCGATCCAGAGCGCGACCGCGTCGGCACCATAGCCGAGCGAGCTC
Source organism: Dongia sedimenti (assembly GCA_030715195.1). Taxonomy (GTDB): domain Bacteria; phylum Pseudomonadota; class Alphaproteobacteria; order Dongiales; family Dongiaceae; genus Dongia; species Dongia sedimenti. Next base: position 464,591 of record JAUYVI010000005.1, on the reverse strand, counting down.
GCATCTTCGCTGAGGCATTTGAAACCGAGCGGCTTCAGGGCGGCGTCATAGAACTTCTTGCTGCGCGCGATGTCCCGCACGCCGAGCGAGATGTGGTTGAACATGAGTTGCTCCTGTTGTTGGTCACTTCAATTCCGTCATCCCGGGACCAAGTCCCGGGATGACGGGGTGTGGGGTCATCTAGGCAATCGGGCGGTGACGCCGCTTGGGAAAAGTTGCTATTCTGTACGCATGACGGAGCGCGCACCCCAGGACGCAAAAATGTCTGCCCGGATCCTCGCCTCCGGCCGCGGCTGGTGGGTGCAGGATGTGCTGTGCCGGGCCGGTCCCGAGACGCGCGCCTTCGAGGAGCAGCACGGCGCAATCGCCATCGCCGCGGTCAGCGAAGGCACATTTCAGTATCGCTCCAGCCTCGGCGCCGCGGTGCTGACGCCGGGCGCGGTGATGCTGGGTGCGCCGGGGGTCTGCTTCGAATGCGGGCACGAGCATGGCGTCGGCGACCGCTGCACATCATTCCACTTTGCCCCTGCGGCCTGGGAAGAGATCGCGGCGGCCGTGCCGGGTGCCAAGCAGAGCCGGGTGACCCGGCCGCAGCTGCCGCCGCTGGAAATTCTGGCGCCGCTCTTCGCCGAAGCGGAAGCGGCGCGCGATGAGGATCACCGCGAGGCGTTCGAGGAACTCGCGCTACGCCTGGCCGGTGCGGTGGTGGGAATTCTCGCCGATGCGCCGAAGCGCGCGCGGGAGCCGAGCGCCCGCGACATCAAGCGGGTGACGGCGATCGTGCGCAGCTTGGCGGCGCGGCCCGAGGAGACCTACACCCTGGCCGGTTTGGCAGGCCAGGCGGCGATGAGTCCCTATCACTTCCTGCGCACCTTCCGGCAGGTGGTCGGCCTGGCGCCACATCAATACCTGCTGCGCAACCGCCTGCATCGCGCGGCGCTGCGGCTAAAGCGGTCGGGCGACGAGATTTCGGCAATCGCCTTCGATTCCGGATTCAACGACCTCTCGACCTTCAACCGCCGCTTCAAGAAGGTCATGGGCGTGAGTCCTGGCGCCTATCGCGTCGGCGCCTCGCGTCGATAGAACCAGGTGGGCCAGGTCTTATAGGTGCCTTCGCCCTGCTTGATGAAGCCGCTCTTCTCGGCCACCCGGATCGAGGCCGGATTCTCCGGCGCCAGGATGCAGACAATCGCTGTCTGCAAGGTTCGGTCCGCCCAGTCCAGCGCCGCGCCGATCGCCTCCGTGGCGTAGCCTTTGCCATGAGATGCGGGCGAGAGCACCCAGCCGGCCTCGGGAAAATCGCCGAGCGGCGGCTCCATCTCGCGCTTGAAGTTCCCGAAGCCGACTTCGCCGACGAACGCGCCGGTGCCCGTCTCCTCGACCACCCAATAGCCGTAACCGAGGAAATGCCAAAGCCCGGCATAGCGCAGCAGCCGCGCCCAGGATTCTTCGGCAGTGGACGGCTTGCCGCTGATGTGCCGCGCGACTTCGAGATCACCCCACATGGCGGCGACGGCGGCGAAATCTTCGCGGCGATGGCCGCGCAGGGTGAGGCGCGGGGTCTCGAGAACGGGAATGGGAGGCACGGGATTTCCTTGCGGCGGTCCTACTTGCGCCTCTGCAATCTAACGCCCCAGACGATCAGCGCAATGCCGCCGGCGATGAAGGGCAGGCTGAACAGCAGAAACGGCAGTATCGGGCCGAGCGCCTGCGACACGGTCGCGTCGCCGTTGAAGACATCGATGACCCCGCCGGCGATGCTGCCGCCAGCACAGAAGCCGGAGAGCAGCGCTATCAGCCCGCCGACGAGGATGAGAGCGACGGACCAGCAGCCGGCCGATTTGGCTTCGGGCCGATCGGAATTCGGCTCAGTCATGCACCGACGCTCTCTGGCGTTTTCGAATTGCACGAATGGTGACGAGCAACATGGCCATTCCCCCGAAGAGAGGAATGCAGCCAAAGACCAGGATGAAGAGAAAGCCGTCCCAGGTGAGCCATCGGCGCCAGCCATACGGTGCCAGATCCATCATTCCTGCCGTGCAGAAACCGCTCGCAACCACGAGAAGCCAACCGCAGGCCAGCGCGGCTACTCCGAAAAGCGCTCGAACGCGAGGGCTTGGCTCTCCGGGGCGCGGATACCGCCTCGCCTCGGGATTCGGCCGATTGTCGCGATCGGCGTCAGGCGAAGACATCGGGATTCGTGGGTGATGGTGCTCTCCGCCTGCCCCATTTCCGCGCCGCGAGGATCAGGCCGACGCCGACCAGGCAGGGAATGCCGCCCATGATCAGGCCGGCCATGACCACCGCTTCGCCATAGCCCGAATGGTCGGTCAGCCCGGAGATCACGAAGGTGCCGCCGCACAGCCCGGTGGTGATCGCGAGCAGCCAGCCGAACACCATCAGCAGAATGGCCCAGACTGCGTATTTGGATCCGGTCGGCGATGCCGTGTGCGATTTCGGATCAACCATCGCGGGCCGTCAGACCGTCACCGACGCACCGCGCGCGACGCCCTTGCGGAACTTGTCCACCAACCGGTTGCGGTAGAACAGGTTGTAGGTGTCGAACGGAATGAGCTGCAGCTCCGGCGTCACGAAATGGATGCAGGAGCGCTTCACCGCGGCGATACAGAAGTTGAAGCGGTCGAGGAACTGCACGATGACCACCCGAAACACCTTGTCGTAGCCGAGTTCCGCCGGCACCTCGAATTGCGGCAGGCAGCAGAGGAAATTGGCGAGGGTCGGCTCGGTGCTCTCGCCGGTGCAGGACAGCGACATCAGCTCGAACAGCCGCGCCTTGAGCTCCGGATTGCGCTCGAAGGTGATGGCGTTGGGCGCCGCCTCCAGCAGGGTCTTCTGGTCGAAGAAGCGGGTGATCGGCGTGACCGTGCGACCATTGCGCAGGCCGTAGCCGATGGCGATCGCATCCGGGTTGCAGGGCAGCGGCATGATGTCTTCGGCGCCGAAATGCGGCGACTGCTCGACGATGCCGCGCCGGATGTCGGAGAGCAGCACGCGGTCGCGGTTCTTGTCGAAACCGAGATTGCGCCCGGCATCCTGGATCGGCTGGAAAGTGACGCCGCGGACGCAGGCATAGCCGAGCGCATGGTCGATTACCGCGCCGAGCTCGTCGTCATTGGCGCCCTTCTTGATGACGCAGACCAGGGTGGTGGAAATGCCTTCGGCCTCGAGATTGGCGAGCGCCTGGTCGCGGATGCGCCGGAGATCGGCGCCGCGGATTTCCTCCAGCGCGGAAGCCTTCAAGGAATCGAACTGCAAATAGACCTCGAAGCCGGGCTTGAGATCGGCCAGCGCCTTGACGAAATCCCGGTCCTTGGCGATCCGCACGCCGTTGGTGTTCAGCATGACGTGGCGGATCGGCTTCGACTTGGCGAGACGCAGGATCTCCAGGATCTGCGGATGAATGGTCGGCTCGCCGCCGCTGATCTGCAGCAGGTCGGGTTCGCCCTCGGCCTCGACCAGCAGGTCCATCATCCGCTCGATCTCGTCGAGCGAACGATGCGTGGTGCGCGCGGTCGAGGATTCGGCGAAACAGACCGGGCAGTTGAGATTGCAGGCCTCGTTCACCTCGAGCAGCGCCAGGCAGGAATGCTGCTCATGGTCCGGGCAGAGGCCGCAATCATAGGGACAGCCGTATTCGGTGCGGCTGTGCAGCATCTGCGGCCGGTCGGGCGGCTTCAGGTAGTCATGGCACTTGCGATAGTAGGCGGCGTCGGTCGAGACCAGGGTCTTCTGCACGCCATGATCAAGACAGCGCTTCTGGAACCAGACCAGGTCGCCCTCGATCAGGATCTTCGCCGGGACGAGTTGCAGGCAGGTTTCGCAGAGCGAGGTGGTCTGGCCGAAGAACAGGTGGTTCTTGATCTCACGCGGATAAGGTTTTTGCGTGACCAGCTTGTTCATGACGCCGCCGCTCCCCCCAAAGCATCCAGAGACTGTACGCGAAAAGTGCCAGCATCAGGAAATGGAACATGTCGAAGGGCCCGAGCACCTTCGGGTAAGGCTTCAGGAATTCCCAGCAGAAGCGCTGCACGGCGTAGTATGCGACCAGCAGATGGAAGCCGGAGCGCAGCACGAGCGATGCGCGGCGGGAGAGCTGCCAGACGAACCAGATGAGAAATCCCAGCATCGCGAAGCTCTCATAGAGCTGCACCGGATGGCGCGGAATGCCGTCGCCGAAATCGACGCCCCAGGGTAGGCCGGTCGGGATTCCATAGGTGTAATCCGGCAGCCCGGAGAGGAAACAGCCCCAGCGACCGATCGCGATCCCGGCGGCGAGCGGCGCCACGAAGACCAGGCCGGTCGAGCCCTTGATGCCGCGGGCGAGCTTATAGCCCTCGGCGCCGACGATACCGCCGGCAATGGCGCCGGCAATGCTGTGACCGAGCGGGAGCATCCCGGCCAAGGCCATGTTCCCGCCGCCGGCCAGCAGCGCACCCAGCCCCGTGCAGAGCGCGACGGCGATGATGTAGCCGGGGTGCTGGGAGATGCGGAAGCCGGAGGGCGTTCCGGCGGCGAGGGTGCGGCGGCGGACGGCAAATCCGATGACTGCGCCGGAGCCCCAGGCGATCAGGTCGAAGGCCGTATGGATGTTCATCCGCGCGTCCAACCGCAAGGGCTCAGTTGCAAGATCGTGAAGCTTGCCGCCTCGGCCTGTCAACATCTTGTGCTTTGTGGATAAGTTGACTATTTCTTAGTCCAGCAGCGAAAATGCAGATGATGATGGCTTCGCCCGAGTCCTGTCCTGCGCTGGTGCTCAACGCCGATTTCCGGCCGTTGAGTTACTTCCCGCTGTCTCTGTGGCCCTGGCAGGAAACGGTCAAGGCGGTGTTCCTGGACCGGGTCAGCATCCTCTCGGAATACGATCGCGTGGTGCACAGCCCCAGCTTCTCCATGAAGCTGCCTTCGGTCATCGCCTTGAAAGAATTCATTCCCCAGGAGCGCCGGCCGGCCTTCACCCGGTTCAACGTGTTCCTGCGCGACCGCTTCCGCTGCCAGTATTGCGGCGAGCCGTCGCCGGCTCCGGACCTGACCTTCGACCACGTGATCCCACGCTCGCGCGGCGGCCGCACCAACTGGGAGAACGTCGTCACCGCCTGCCAGACCTGCAATCTCCGGAAGGGCAACCGCCTGCCCCATCAGGTGCACATGCACCCGAAGCGTACACCGTTCCAGCCGAGTACGTTCGAGCTCCAGGAGAACGGTCGCGCCTTCCCGCCGAACTACCTCCACCAGAGTTGGCGGGATTTTCTTTACTGGGATTCCGAGCTGGAAATCGGCTGAGGCTGTTCGCGGATTTATCCACAGGCATTGGTGCTTGTGGGTAACTGGCGCTCTCGCCTCATTCTCGTCATGCCCGGACTTGGTCCGGGCATCCACGCCTTTGCATCGTGCGGCACCCAAGGCGTGGATCCCCGCGCCCAGCGCGGGGATGACGGACAAGATGAGTCCGTCCTCTTTGTGTGCCGAGTCGTGGATAACTTACGAAAACCGGGGATGAACGGCCGGTTGATTCACCCGGTTGATTCACTGGGCGAATTGCGCTCAGTTGCCGCCTGCGGCGCCTTCCGCCGCCCAGGAGTCGGCATGTCCGAAGCGACCAACAGCCTTTTCGTCGAGACGGCCATTGCGGCGGTGAGCCGCGACGTGCGCACCGGCGTGCTGCCCTATCAATCGCTACAGACCATGATCCGCGAGAAGGAGATCTGGGCGACCGAGGAGATCAACCCGGCGCAGCTGCAGCCGGCCAGCATGGATCTCCGCCTCGGGCCGGTTGCCTATCGGGTGCGCGCGAGCTTCCTGCCCGGGCCGGACTCCACCGTGCTCGACCGGGTGAAGGAGCTCGACGGCTATGCGATCGACCTCACGCAGGGCGCGGTGCTGGAGAAGGGCTGCGTCTATGTGGTGCCGTTGCTCGAGCATCTGGAACTGAAGAGCGGCATCACCGCGGTCACCAACCCGAAGAGCTCGACCGGGCGGCTCGATATCCTGACCCGGATGATCGCCGATCGCAGCCAGGTGTTCGACGAGGTCGAGCCCGGCTATTCCGGACCGCTCTTCGCCGAGATCACGCCGAAGACCTTCAGCATCGTCGCGCGCATGGGCTCGCGGCTCAATCAGATCCGCTTCCGCCGCGGCTCCCCTGCCCTCGCCGCCAGCGAGCTGCAGCGCATGCACGATGCGGGCGACCTGGTGAAGCTCGACGGCACGCCGAAGCCATTGCGCGGCAAGAACGTGGCGGTCACGATCGATCTCGAAGGCGGCGGGGACTCGGCGCTGATCGGCTATCGCGCGAAGAAGCACACCGACCGGATCGATGTCGACAAGGTCGGCGTCTACGACACCGCCGATTTCTGGGAGCCGATCCGCCGCTACGGCGCGACCCGGCTGATCCTCGACCCCGACGAGTTCTACATCCTCGCCACCCGCGAAGCGGTCCGCGTGCCGCCGGATTTCGCGGCCGAGATGATTCCCTATGACACCGCGGTCGGCGAGTTCCGGGTGCATTACGCCGGCTTCTTCGATCCGGGCTTCGGCTGGGACCTCTCCACCGGCGGCAGCCGCGCGGTGCTGGAGGTCCGCTCGCATGACGTGCCGTTCATGCTGGAGCACGGGCAGACCGTCGCCATGCTGCGCTACGAACGGATGGCGACGCGGCCCGATAAGCTCTACGGCCAGGGCATCGGCTCGAATTACCAGAACCAGGGGCTGAAGCTGGCGAAGCAGTTCGCCTGATCTTCAATTCACATGCGTAACCTGAAGCGCTGGATCTTCCTGTTCGCCGGCTTCGCCTGCTACGGAATTGCGATCGCGATGATGGTGCGGGCCGACCTCGGCCTGGGCCCCTGGGATGCGTTTCACCAAGGCGTCGCGCTGCAGCTTGGCATGAAGATCGGCACCGCGGCGGTGATCGTGGGCGCGGCGGTGATGCTGTTCTGGCTGCCGCTGAAGCAGAAGCCGGGCATCGGCACGGTCCTGAACGTGCTCTGCATCGGCCCCATGACCAACGTGGCGCTCGATTACGTGCCGGTGCCACACGACGCCGTGACGCAATGGGCGCTGATGCTGGGTGGGATCGTGGTGATCAGCATCGGCAGCGCGCTCTATCTCCCGACCAAGCTCGGCGCCGGCCCGCGCGACGGGCTGATGCTGGGCCTGCATCAGAAGTTCGGCCTCTCGATCCGCGTCGCGCGCACCATCATCGAGATCTCGGTGCTAGGGATCGGCTGGTGGCTGGGCGGCGCGGTGGGACTGGGCACGCTCGCGTTTGCCGCGCTGATCGGCCCGCTGGTGCACTGGATGCTGGATGTGGAGAAGAAGCTGGGCTTGGTGGGATAAGAGCTGCGCGCGAAGCGCTCTACTTAACCCTCCCCCGAATCGGGGGAGGGTTGGGGTGGGGGTGCGAATCGCCGCGCAGGCGTGGAAGGGCTAGAACACGCACGATCTCCTGCAACACGCCGTCTATGTTCTGCAGCACCTCATTGTTCCAGAAGCGGATGACACGATACCCCTGAGCGTTCAGCCACTTTGTTCGGGCTTCATCCTGCGCCGCTCGCGCGTCGTGCTGGCCTCCGTCGACTTCAATGACCAATCGCGCCTTCAGGCAGCAGAAATCGACGACATAGTCGCCGATTTCTACCTGTTTGCGAAATTGACGACTGTCCAGTTGGCGACCGCGCAGATGGCGCCAAAGCTTCTTCTCCGCATCGGTCATTTCCGCGCGGAGACGGATCGCCCGGGCGAGAGTTTTGTATCGGGTTCGGACGCTGTGCATGTGCGCAAAGTCCCCGAAGCGGTGTCTCGTACCCCCACCCCTGCCCTCCCCCGATTCGGGGGAGGGGGATTCTTTTAAACGCGCTCCGCCAGCCAGATGGCGAGCCTTGAGCCGGCCTTGATCGCCGCACTCAGCACCGGATAGCCCGCCGCCTGTTCGGCGCCGTGGGCGAGGCCGGTGTCGCGGTGGTGCTCTTCCTCGGCGCGGAATTTCTCGATGGTCGCTTGCAGCGGCTGCTCGTCGGTTCCGAGTTGCTCGCCCTGCGCGCGGTAATGCTCGTCGATCACTTCCTCGACGGCGACGGTGCAGGCCATCGCGGCCTTCGGCCCCAGCAGCGCGGTGGCCGCGCCGAGCGCGAAGCCGGCGACGTGCCAGATGGGATAGAGCGCCGAGGGGCGCGCGCGGCGCTCAACCATCAGGCGCTCGAATTCCTTCAGATGCTCGAGCTCCTGCTCGTACATGCGACGCACCACGGCGGCCTCGGGCTTGCCCTTCAGCATGGCGAGCTGGCCCTCGTAGATCCGCTTCGCGCCGTACTCGCCGGCGTGATCGACGCGGATGATGCGGTCGATCAGCTGCGCCTTGCTGGGATCGCCGGGCAGCCGGTCCCCTGCAGTCAAGTTAGGCGCCTCGTTCATCGATGCGCGCGCCGCGTGGCGCCCCAGAGCGTGAACCAGGCGAGAATTGCGGCATAGATCGCGTCATAGCCCGCCATGGAGATGCCGAGGAATTCGAAGGCCGGTTCGTCGCAACGGGTGACCGGGGCGTTCATGATCGCCTGGGTGAGCTCTTCGGTGGTCATGCCGGCGGTACTGGCGCCGGTGCACGCCGCGGTGCCCTGCCACCAGCCGTGCTCGACGCCGACATGGAAGATCGAGATGCCGACGATGCAGAGGAATGCCACGCCGGTCAGATAGAGCCAGAATTTGCGCGCCTTCGGCCGGCGGCTGAAGAAGATCGCAACCAGGCCGAGGGCGATCGCCGCCCAATAGCCGTAGCGCGCCCAATAGCAGAGCTCGCAGGGCGCCAGGCCGCCGCCGTACTGCGCCAGCCAGGCGACGCAGAGCGCGGCGAAGGCGAGCAGCGTCACGATCCACGGCACATCGCGGGGATCGATGCCGGCGGCGCGGCGGTGTTGGAACGAGGAATAGGTGCGGGCCAAAATGTCCTCAGCCGAGGTATTTGAGGGCGACGAAACCGCCGACCACCAGGACGATGAACAGGGTGGTGACCAGGGTCAGGCGGCGCTCGATGAAGTCCCGGATCGGTTCCCCGAAAAAATAGAGCAATCCCGCCACCAGGAAAAAGCGGAATCCACGGGTCACGATCGAGGCCAGGATGAACGGCGTCAAGGCGAAACCGGCCACCCCGCTGGCAATGGTGACCAGTTTGTAGGGAATGGGGGTCAGGCCTTTGACCAGGATGATCCAGAGGCCGTATTCGTTGAAATCGTCGATGAAGCCCTGCATGGCGGCTTCGAGATGGTAGAAGGCGATGATCGGCTTCCCGACCGTTTCATAAAGGGTATGGCCGATCCAGTAGCCCAGCAGCGCCCCCAGAATCGAGGCGATGGTGCAGATCAGGGCGTAGAACCAGGCCTTGCGCCGGTCGGCCAGCACCATGGGGATCAGCATGGCGTCGGGCGGGATCGGGAAAAACGAGCTTTCCGTGAAGCTGACCGCGAACAGCGCCCAAGCGGCGCGCGGGTGGTGGGCGAGCCGCATCACCCAATCGTAAATTCGACGCAGCACGCTGGTTCCGACTCCGGCCGCCGTTCTGGGGCCGAAGCTTTAACAGGCCAGACTCAGCCTGTCATGCGGCGCTGTGTGTCAGTGCATCGTCAGCAGGGCCTGTGCATTGCGCCATTGCGGCGGCGCGATCAGCTCCGCGGAGGCGACTTGGACCGAGTGCAGCTTGCCGTCGAGATTGTGGGACCAGAAATCCAGGAATCGACGCAAAGATGGGAATTTCGGGGCGAGGTCGTAATCCTGCCAGACGAAGGTCTGTAGGAGGCCGGGATGATCCGGCATGTGGTAGAGGATATGGGCCGTGGTCAGCCGGTAGTGGTTGAGCTGCAACGCCAGTCCGGAACGCGCCATGGAAAGGGACCTCCAGTCTGCCAATGACGGTCAGAGCGGGTCCGGTCACGCGGCGGTCGATTGGGATCGAAGCGTGCGACTCAGACCCTCACTGAACCATACCAGCAGTCTCGTCTTCGTTCCTTAACAAATGCTTGAATAGCGCTTATCTTTCAGTTAGTTAGCACTCGACGCGGAACTGTGCTGCTAAGCAGCACGAGATCGGCGTCGGGATTTCATGATTTTGCGTGCGTTTCCGGACTCTTAGCCCTTGACGATCCGGGGGTATGGGCCTACATCGCTGGCACTCGTCGGATGAGAGTGCTAACAGCCCGCTGCGATCGAGGTCTGAAACCACTGGCCGACGGAATCAGGGACGCCACTTTCATTCATACGGAGGATCTCCATGAAGTTTCGCCCGCTCCATGACCGCGTGCTCGTGCGCCGCATCGAAGGCGTCGAGAAGACCGCTGGGGGCATCATCATTCCCGATACCGCCAAGGAAAAGCCGCAAGAGGGCGAAGTGATCGCCGCCGGCGCCGGCGTGAAGAACGAAGACGGCAAGCTGACGCCGTTGGACGTGAAGGCAGGCGACCGCATCCTGTTCGGCAAGTGGTCCGGCACCGAAGTGAAGGTGGACGGCGAGGACCTGCTGATCATGAAGGAGTCGGACATCCTCGGCATCATCGAGGGCACCACCTCTTCGAAGAAGAAGGCCGCCGAGTAGTTCTTCGCTGCTCGCGCCGCTTCCAATTCAACAGACAAGGATAGAGAACAATGGCTGCTAAAGACGTTCGTTTTGCCGGCGACGCCCGTGAGCGCATGCTCCGCGGTGTCGACATCCTCGCCAATGCGGTGAAGGTGACCCTCGGCCCCAAGGGCCGCAACGTCGTGATCGACAAGTCGTTCGGCGCCCCGCGCATCACCAAGGACGGCGTCACCGTCGCCAAGGAGATCGAGCTCGCCGACAAGTTCGAGAACATGGGCGCGCAGATGCTGCGCGAGGTCGCTTCCAAGACCAACGACCTGGCCGGCGACGGCACCACGACCGCGACCGTGCTGGCGCAGTCGATCGTCCGTGAAGGCGCCAAGGCGGTTGCCGCGGGCCTGAACCCGATGGACCTGAAGCGCGGCATCGACGCGGCGGTTGAAGCCGTGGTCGAGGACGTGAAGAAGCGCTCCAAGAAGGTCTCGACCTCCGAAGAGATCGCCCAGGTCGGCACCATCTCCGCCAACGGCGAAAAAGAGATCGGCGACATGATCGCCAAGGCGATGCAGAAGGTCGGCAACGAGGGCGTGATCACGGTCGAGGAGGCCAAGGGCCTCGAGACCGAGCTCGAAGTCGTCGAAGGCATGCAGTTCGACCGCGGCTACCTCTCGCCGTACTTCATCACCAACGCCGAGAAGATGATCACCGAGCTGGAGAACCCGTACATTCTCCTGCACGAGAAGAAGCTCTCCAGCCTGCAGTCGATGCTCCCGGTCCTCGAGGCCGTGGTGCAGTCGGGCCGTCCGCTCCTCATCATCTCCGAGGACGTGGAAGGCGAGGCTCTGGCCACGCTCGTGGTCAACAAGCTGCGCGGCGGCCTGAAGGTCGCGGCGGTGAAGGCTCCGGGCTTCGGCGATCGCCGCAAGGCGATGCTCGAGGACATCGCGATCCTCACCGGCGGCCAGGTCATCTCCGAAGACCTGGGCATCAAGCTTGAGACCGTCACGCTCGACATGCTGGGCAAGGCGAAGAAGGTGGTGATCGAGAAGGAAAACACCACCATCGTCGACGGCTCGGGCAAGAAGAAGGAGATCGAGGGTCGCTGCAACCAGATCCGCGCCCAGATCGACGAGACCACCAGCGAGTACGACAAGGAAAAGCTGGCCGAGCGTCTGGCCAAGCTGGCCGGCGGCGTCGCGGTGATCCGCGTCGGCGGCGGCTCGGAAGTCGAGGTGAAGGAGCGCAAGGATCGCGTCGATGACGCGATGCACGCGACCCGCGCCGCGGTCGAGGAAGGCGTTGTCGCCGGCGGCGGCGTGGCCCTGCTCTACTCGGTGAAGGCCCTCGACAAGGTGAAGTACGACAACAACGACCAGAAGGTCGGCATCGACATCATCCGCCGGGCGATCCTGACCCCGGCACGGCTGATTGCCGAGAACGCCGGCGTCGATGGCGCGGTGGTTTCGGGCAAGCTGCTCGAGTCGAAGAACACCAACTGGGGCTACAACGCCCAGTCCGGTGAGTATGTCGACATGGTGAAGGCCGGCATCATCGACCCGACCAAGGTCGTGCGCTGCGCCTTGCAGGATGCGGCCTCGGTCGCGGCCCTGCTGATCACCACCGAGGCGATGATCGCCGAGCGTCCGGAGAAGAAGTCCGCCCCGATGGGCGGCCCGGGCGGCGGCATGGGCGGCATGGGCGACATGGACTTCTAAGTCCAAGTCTCCCGGAAGCTCTTTCGTCCTAGCGAGGGGCCTGCATCCGAAAGGGTGCAGGCCCCTCTGCTTTGGAGCGCTCGCGTAGCCTGGAATCTCCGCCGCGTCGCATTACATGAATCGATCGGGGGCCTGCATCCGGTGAGGAGGCGGGCCCTTCGCATTCCGCCTTGTCGGTAACAGGAGGTAACTTCGTCATGGACATTGCCGGCCTTGTCATTCTGCTGGTGCAGATCGGCATCGCGGTCCATGCCCTGCGCACCGGACGGCCGCTCTGGTGGCTGGCCGTCATCCTGTTCTTCCCGCTGCTCGGCGCGCTGATCTATTTCCTGGTCGAGATCGTGCCGGAGCTGCGCGGGAGCCGGGCGATCCGCGGCTTCGGCAGCGACATCTTGAAGACGGTGGTTCCCAACGCAGGGCTGCATCGCCGCGCCGAGGAGCTGGCGGTTTGCGGCAGCGTGCAGAACAAGCTGGCGCTGGCCGAGGAATGCACGACGCGGGGCCATTTCGACGAAGCGATCAAACTTTACGAAAGCGCCCGCGAGGGCCAGTTCGAGGATGCGCCGGACCTGCTGCTCGGCCTCGCCCGTGTGCGCTTTTATAATGGCGAGCCCCAGGCGGCGCGGACTCTCCTGGAGCAGCTTGCCGCGGCGGATCCCGATTACTATCCGCAGGACGTCGCCATCCTGAAGGCGCGGGCCGCCGATGCCGCTGGCGATTCCGAAACGGCGCTCCGTGAATTGGCGGCGATGCTCGATCGCTCGGTCGGGCTGGAGGCGCGCTTCCGTTACGGCGAGATCCTGGCGCGGGCCGGCAAGACCCAGCAGGCACGGACCGAGCTGAAGAACGTGGTGACCCATGCCCGCAAGTTCCGCATCGGCCCGACCGAGCGGCCCTGGGCCCGGCGATCGCGGCAGTTGCTGGCCAGCCTCGGCTGACCTGCGGCCTATGGCACGCGGTGGACGCCGATCCCTTTCAGGATCTGGTTGTGGCTGTTGCGTTCCCGGATGAACTGATTGTTGAGATCGAGGTCGCGCTGGCGCGTGTTGATCTCGACATTGCTGCTGCAGGCGCCTTGCGCCGCGGCTGAGCCGGCGCCTTGGCACTGGAGCAGCGCGTTTCCGCGGTCGGTCCGCAAGTCATGCGCCTGATTCCGAAGTTGGTTCTGGGCCTCGCTGTGCCGCCGGTTCTCGGCATTGGCGGCGTCGAACTGCTCGGGCGTCTCCTGCGCGCCGGCGGGAACCGCATGCAGCAGGGCCAACGACAGGAGCAGAGCCGCAGCGCCGCTGCCCATCCACCCCTTTACGCTCGCCTTCGTCATGGCAATCTCCTTCGGGGAGGTATATGGGGAGCCGACCGACCGCTTGCCAGCAGGCCATGTCACCCAACGCAATCCTCATCCGCCCAGCGCGGCCGGGCGAAGCCCCGATCCTGACGGAACTCTGTATCCGGGCGAAGGCGCATTGGGGCTATGACACCGCCTTCATGGCTGCCGCTTCGCGACTGCTGCGAATCCGGGAGAGCGAAATCGGAGCGGGCAGCGTGCTGACGGCCCATGCGGCGGAGTCCGCGCCTTGCGGCGTCGCCGCCATCGTGCCGCTCCGCCGGCCGAACTGGTTCGAGCTCAGCCATCTCTTCGTCGCGCCGGAGCGGCTCGGGCAGGGCGTCGGCCGGGCGCTGTTCGGCGCCGCGGTCGCGCTGGCTGGAGCCAAGGGCGCCACCCATGTCTCGATCCTGTCCGATCCCCATGCCGCCGCCTTCTATGAGAAGCTCGGCGCCCGGCGCTGCGGCGCCGCACCCTCCGGGGTCGACCGAAGCCGCCTGCTGCCGCTGTTCGAGCTCGCGATCCCGCACGCCGTGAATTGACCCAAGTCAAGGCGGGTGCCCGGTCGGGCCGTCACACTGTCTCCAGACCCTGTTCCGCGAGGCATGCGTGGCCGAGACCGAGACCCTGCCGACGGCGAAGACACTGGCCCTGAAATACGACCGGCCGGTGCCGCGCTACACCAGCTATCCGACCGCGCCGCATTTCCATGGCGGCATCGGTCCCGCGGATCAGCACGCCTGGCTCGCCCAGAGCGATCCCGAGCGGCCGATCTCGCTCTACATCCACGTGCCCTATTGCCGGCAGATGTGCTGGTACTGCGGCTGCCACACCAAGATCGTGGCACGCTATCAGCCGATCGAGGATTTTACCGCGCATCTCCGCCGCGAGATGGCGCTGGTGGCGGAGGCTTTCGGCGGGCGTCGGCGCGTCGCCCAGCTGCATTGGGGCGGCGGCACGCCGAACGTTCTGTCACCGGATGATTTGAGCCGCCTGATGGGCGAGCTCCGCGGGCTGTTCGATTTCGATTCCGACACCGAGATCGACATGGAGCTCGACCCGCGCGGGGTGGGCCGCGATCTTCTCGCCGCCCTGAAGGATTGCGGCCTTGGCCGCGCCAGTCTTGGCATCCAGGATTTCGACCCGATCGTGCAGCGCGCGATCAATCGCGAGCAGCCGTTCGATCTGGTCCGCGACGTCGTCGACGGCCTGCGCGGGATCGGCGTCGGCGGGATCAATTTCGACCTGATCTACGGCCTGCCCTATCAGACCCGGGCGGGCTTTGCGCATTCGATCGAACAGGCGCTGTCGCTGACGCCCGATCGGTTCGCCGTCTTCGGCTATGCCCATGTGCCCTGGATGAAGAAGCACCAGTCGCAGATCGTGGAAGAGGCGCTGCCCGACGCGGCCTTGCGCCTCGAGCTCGCCGAGAATGCGGCGCGGCAGATCGAGGCGGCCGGCTATCGCCGCATCGGGCTCGACCACTTCGCGCAGGCAACGGATCCGCTCACCATCGCCCTCGACCGGGGAACCTTGCGCCGCAACTTCCAGGGCTACACCACGGACGGCGCCGAGACGTTGGTCGGGCTCGGCCCTTCGGCGATCAGCGCGACCGTGCAGGGCTATGCCCAGAACGCGGCCGACATCCCGCTCTGGAGTCGGGCGATCGCAGCCGGGCGGCTGGCGACGCAGCGCGGCCTAGCCCTCGGCGCCGAGGACCGATGGCGGGGTGCGGCGATCGAGCGGCTGATGTGCTTGGGCGCGCTGGACCTCGACGCCCTGGCGGCCGATTTCGATCTGCCGAACGCCCAGTTCCCCGCCGAACGCGCCAGGCTCGCGCCGCTGATCGCCGACGGCATCGCGACACTTTCCGGGAACATGTTGCGGGTCACCGAAGCGGGCCTGCCGCTGTCGCGGCTGGTCGCGGCGGCCTTCGACACCTACCTGAATGCCGGGCCGGGCCGCCACAGCCGCGCCGTCTAGACCTTTATCCCGGGTTGTCCTCGGCCGCCGGTTCGGTGAGAATCCGCCTCCGGATTCGCGTCAGGGACGTCTTCATGCCAGTAAAGGCCGCCGCGCCGCTGCTTTGTCTACTCGCCCTCATCGCCGTTCCGGATCCGGCGCCGGCGCAACAGAACCCACCGTCGGTCACGCTCGGCGGCAAGACCCTCGAGCTCGTGACCACCGACGAATCGCGCATGCAGGCGAAGATCGACGGCGACATCCTGGAGGAAGACGCCTTCATCGAGGTCGAGACCTCGTTCGACAGCGGCAAGTCCGGCGCTGCGGTCCTGCTGGTTTCGGACGGCGGCAATGGCTGCCCCGGCAACTACGTGGTGATCTCGGTCGACGAAGCCGGCAAGGCGGTGGCGACCGAACCCTTCGGCACCTGCTCGGACAATGCGGAGACCAGCGCCGACCAGGGCGTGATCACCGTGCGCTTTCCGCCGATCGGCGGTCGCGACGGCACGGTCTATCATTGGTCCTTCGCCAAGGGCCTGGAGCAACCGGTCGCCGAAGCCTTCCAACCGAAGCCCGGCACGAGCTGGGCGAACGCCAATGAACTGATCGGCCGGTATCCCTGGGAGGCGCTGGATAATGCCGATGTCCTCGCCGCCTTCAAGGCGCTGCTCGGTCCGGACTACAACACCTTCACCAACTATTTCGGCAAGGGCGATCCGATGGACGCGACGCCCGAGGGCGTGATCGTCGGCGATTGCTTCGACGATTCCGCCGAGGATTCCACCAACCTGCTGATCGCGATCGACCCCGCGAACAAGCGGGTCTTCGCCGCCATGCAGGATGGCGGCGAGGCGCCGCGGCTTTACCCGCCCATGGACCAGTGGCCAGCCAGCCTGCAGGAGAAGCTGAAGCAGTGGCCGTGAGCGTCAGCACGGAGTTGCCTTAGCTTCGATGGTGCAAGGTTGCTCTGCGCGGGGGCGTAGACCATGCGAAGCTGTTGATGAGCATGGCCTTTCTCCAATCGAGAGGCCCAATCGATTCATCGTTTGGTAAACCCTGGGTAAACCTTGCAGCGGGTTTCCATCGGACGGCGCCATGTCGATTCTGTCTGCGTCCGGTCTGCGTTGCGGCGCAGCAGGCATCGGGATGCGGCATTTTACGATGTCGAACAGCACGCCGATCATACCACAATCGGCGCCGCGCCTCCGCCTGCAGCGCGCGTGAATTCAGGAATCTGGCGTCGCACGGCGGCCTGCCGCCCTGCGTGAATTCAATTCGGCTTGCGTGTGGTGACGCCGCTCGCTTCGGCGCGCCCCGCGGCCAGATCCGTGAGCTCGCGCAGCCCCCGCAGGACCCGCAGCGCCTTGCTCTCCAATCCGTCAAGCGTGCGCTGGGCGGCGGCAAGGTCGCCGCGGCGGAGGCTGGCGCCGATCTTGGCCAGCGCGCCGCCGGTGCCGGCGCCGGCACTGCTGAGCCGCTCCATCAGATGGCCGTAGGCCCGGCGTGCGGTGTCGAGATCGTCGGCCTGGATCGCTTCGACCATGCGACGGTAGTCCTGCGATGAGCCTTTGCGGGGCGCCCGCAGCAAATGGGACGAAGCGATCGGATCGGGACGGCTGGGGGGCACGGCGACATCCTTTCTCGGCATGATCGCCGCGCCGTTCTCCTCTCGGTCGGCAGAATCTGCCGACCGCCCGGCAGATTCTGCCCAGGACACCGAAGGAGCACGGCGCGGGCTTCACAGATACGCGCCAAGTCCTTGTCATCCGGCGAAAAAGTGAACACCAGAACCGACGCGCGCCGCCGTCGCAACGCAAGCGACATGCCGTGCAATGCTAGGATTATTTTGCCGAAACCGGCTAGCCGCGCCGTCGCCTGCGGCGTCCGCCATCGCCCTCGTCCATCGGCGCCGCGGCCTTCGGCGCCGGCAGGTTCACGGCCTTGGCGAGGTGCGGATAGGGCGCGGTCTTGTGCGGGATCGCCATGGCGCCGACGAAGTGTTCCTGGAACTTCGGCTCGACCGCGGTCTCGATCTTCTCGACCTGCTTCACCACGCGCACGATCTCGTCGCGCGAAGCACGGTTGAGCAGCGCGATGCGGGCGCCGGTGCCGGCGGCGTTGCCGGCGCTGGTCACCTTGGCGAGATCGCAATCCGGGATCATGCCGAGGACCATCGCGTATTTAACATCGATATGGCTGCCGAAGGCGCCGGCCAGCGTGATGCGGTCGAGCTTGTCGATGCCGAGATGGTCCATCAGCAGGCGGGCACCCGCATAGAGCGCCGCCTTGGCGAGCTGGATCGCCCGCACGTCGTTCTGGGTGATCTTCAGCTGCGGCTCGCCGTCATGCAGGAGATAGGTGAAGGTGCGGCCGTCCTGCTGGACCCGCGGCGACTTCGCCGCCATCGCGCCGTCGACCACGCCGTCCTGGGTGATGATCCCGGAGAGATACATCTCGGCCAGGCACTCGATGATGCCCGAGCCGCAGACCCCGGTAACGCCGAGCCCCTCGGTCTTCGCCTTGAAGTCCGGATGGTCCGACCAGAGGTCGCAACCGATCACCTTGAAGCGCGGTTCCAGGGTCGCGCGGTCGATACGCACGCGCTCGATGGCGCCCGGCGCCGCCCGCTGGCCGCAGGAGATCTGCGCGCCCTCGAAGGCGGGACCGGTCGGCGAGGAGGCGGCGAGCAGCCGGTGCTTGTTGCCCAGCACGATCTCGGCATTGGTGCCGACATCGACGATCAGCGTCATCTCGTCGGATTCGTGCGGGCTCTCCGAGAGGATGACACCCGCGGTGTCGGCGCCGACATGGCCGGCGATGCAGGGCAGCACATAGATGCGGGCGTTGGGATGAATCTTCAGGTCGATCTCGGTCGCCCAGATCTGCACCGGACCGTCGGTGGCGAGAGCAAACGGCGCGCCGCCGAGCTCGACCGGATTAATCCCCAGCAAGAGGTGGTGCATGATCGGATTGCCGACGAAGGTGCATTCCAGGATGCTCTCGATCGAGCAGCCGGCTTCCTTCGCGACGGCCTGCACCATGTCGTTCAGCGCGTCGCGCACGGCCTTGGTCATCTCGACCTCGCCGCCGGGATTCATCATGACGTAGGAGACCCGGCTCATCAGGTCTTCGCCGAAGCGGATCTGCGGGTTCATCAGGCCCGAGGACGCCACCACGTCGCCGGTCGCCAGATCGCAAAGATGGCCGGCGATGGTGGTCGAGCCGACATCGACGGCCAGGCCATAGACCTTGTCGTTGAAGCCGGGCCAGACCGCGGTGATCTGCTTGCCGAGATGGACCGCGACGGTGACCTTCCACTCGCCCTTGCGCAGGGCCTGCTGCAGGCCCTGGATCGCGCGGATGTCGCAGTCGAGGTTCTCGAGCTTCCACTGCTCCTTCAGCGCCTTTTCCAGGCGCTGGAGATCGCCGGTCGGATCGTGCATGTCGGGTTCGGCGACCTCGACATAATGCAGGGTGATGATCGGATCCAATTCGATGGTGCGCATCTCGGCGCGCTTGCGCACGACCTGCTTGTGCACCTGGCTGTCCGAGGGCACGTCGATGACCAGATCGCCCAGCACATGCGCGGAGCAGGACAGGCGACGGCCCGGCTTCAACCCGCGCTTGTCGCCATAGCGCTGCTCGACCGCGGAGAAGTCGGAGAGGTGGTCGGATTTCGAGGTGACGCCGAGCTTGGCGAACTCGCCTTCCGAGACCACCACCTGGCAGCGGCCGCAGATGCCGCGCCCGCCGCAGACCGAATCGATATCGACGCCGAGCGAGCGGGCGGCCTGCAGGATCGGCGTGCCGACCGGAAACCGGCCGCGCCGGCCCGACGGCATGAACGCGATCAGCGGGTTTTCATGCCCGTCGCCGTTGGTGATGCCGTTCGTCGTCTTTTCCGTCGCAGGCTGATCCATGCTTCACTCAGTGTTGCGGACCCC
Source organism: Dongia sedimenti (assembly GCA_030715195.1). Taxonomy (GTDB): domain Bacteria; phylum Pseudomonadota; class Alphaproteobacteria; order Dongiales; family Dongiaceae; genus Dongia; species Dongia sedimenti. The sequence goes on along the minus strand of JAUYVI010000005.1, from coordinate 445,067 downwards.
CACCCTAACCCTCCCCCGATTCGGGGGAGGGGACTCTCTTCTCCCGCCCCCGAATCGGGGGCGGGCTGGGGTGGGGGTGCGTATGCCAGATTTATCGAACGATTACGCCGACGCGCCTTCGGTCGAAGCCGGGGCCGCGCCGCCGCCACCGCCGCGGCGGCCGCTGCGCTCGCGCCGGCCACGCGCGCCGGCGGCGTCGCCTTCCGGCGCCGGCTCGCGGAACTTCTTGATCCAGGCGGCGCAATGGGCGTCATGGCCCATCAAGGTGTCGGCGCCCATGACGCCGGTCATCTCCTCGGCATGCAGCGGGTTCATGATGGCGCTGGTCATGCCGGCGCCGATCGCCATCGCCAGGAAGGCCTGGTTGAGGCCGTGGCGGTTCGGCAGGCCGAAGCTGATATTCGACGCGCCGCAGCTGGTGTTGACCTTCAACTCGTCGTGCAGGCGGCGGATCAGCTTGAAAGCCGACTGCCCGGCCTGGCCCAGCGCGCCGATCGGCATCACCAGCGGATCGACCACGATGTTCGAATAATGGATGCCGTAATCCGCGGCGCGATTGACGATCTTCTTCGCGACCTCGAAGCGGACGTCGGGATCTTCGGAGATGCCGGTCTCGTCGTTGGAGATGGCGATCACCGCGCAATCGTATTTCTTCACCAGCGGCAGGATGACCTCGAGCCGCTCTTCCTCGCCGGTCACCGAGTTCAGCAGCGGCTTGCCCTTGTAGGCAGCGAGGCCGGCCTCGAGCGCGGCCACGATCGAGGAATCGATCGACAGCGGCACGTCGGTCAGCGACTGCACCAGCTTGATGGTCTCGGCCAGGATCCGCGGCTCGTCGGCCATCGGGATGCCGGCGTTGACGTCCAGCATATGCGCGCCGGCCTCGACCTGGGCGATCGTGTCGGACTTGACCCGGCTGTAATCGCCGGCCGCCATCTCGGCCGCCAGCAGCTTGCGCCCCGTGGGGTTGATGCGCTCGCCGATCACGCAGAACGGCCGGTCGAAACCGATGACCACTTCCTTGGTGGCGGAGCTGATGACGGTGTCGGTCATGGGGTCGATATCCTTCTCGTTAACTGGCGGCGGGGGCAAGCGCCCCGGGTCCTGACTGGGTTTGTTCTGCGGGTCGCGGCGCACGCCGCGGCTTGCGATTCTTCATGACGCCGGAGGCGTGGATGATCTCGTTCACGAACTCCTCCTGGCGATAGGCCATGACGTGGATTCCGGCCACGCCGTCGATCTCGCTGATCTCCTGGATGAGATCGATGCAGAGCTGCTTGCCCTCGGCCTTCTGGTCCTTGGCCTTCTCGATCCGCTCCAGGACCGGCTCCGGAATGTGCACGCCCGGCACATTGTTCTTCATCCAGCGCCCGGTCTTGGCCGACGGCAGAGGCCCGACGCCGACCAGGAAGAACGCTTTTTCATGCAACCGGTTCTCGCGCACTTTCTCCATGAACTGGCGCAGGAGCGGCACGTCGTAGCAATACTGGGTCTGGATGAACTGGGCGCCCGCGGCAATCTTCTTGCCGATATGGTCGCCCCGCCATTCGAACGGCGGCACGAAGGGATTGGCGGCGGCGCCCAGAAAGACCTGAGGCCGGGTGGTGAGCTTGCGGCCCGACAGGAACTGGCCCTTGTCCCGCATCGTGGTGATGCAATTCAGCAACGAGGTCGAATCGAAGTCGAAGACCGGCTTGGCCTGCGGCTGGTCGCCGGCCTGCACCCCGTCGCCGGTCAGGCAGAGGATGTTCTGCACCCCCATGGCGGCAGCGCCCAGCACATCGCCCTGGATCGCGATCCGGTTCCGGTCGCGGCAGGAGATCTGCATGATCACCGCATAGCCCGCCCGGGTCAGCAGCGAGCAGATGCCGACCGAGGACATGTGGCAGTTGGCGCCGCTCGCATCGGTCGCGTTGATCGCGTCGCAGACTTCCGAGAGCACCAGCGCGCGGTCGTAGACGTCGCGCGGGTCGGCGGAATCCGGCGGGTTCAATTCGGCGGTCACGGCGAAGCGACCCGAACGCAGGATGCGCTCCAGCCGTCCGCCGGAGGAATGGCCCGGCAGGTTGGGGAGCGGCGCGCCCGGATCGTAATGCGGGGGCAGGTCGGGATTCATGCCGCCTTCCCCTCGGAAGCCTGGGCCTTCGGTGCGGCCGGTTTCGCAACCGGCGCCTTGACCGGTTTCGGCGCGAACTCGCCGATCTTCCTGGTCATGCGCACGACGCGCAGCCAGGCCGACTTGCCCTTGATGCTGTAATCGACGGCGTGCTGCACGTTGCGGATCTTTTCGAGGCCGTCATCCATCCGCGCCGCACCCTGCCAGCCCTGCACCCAGACGCATTTCATCTCGGGCTTCACCTCGCAATGGCCGTTCGGGCGGACGCCGCCGCAAGGGCCGTTGCGCAGGGTCTTCGGGCAATTCATCGGGCAGGACATGCCGGTCGAGGAGAGCACGCATTGCCCGCACATCTGGCAGTCGAACAGGAAGCCCTTGGAGGCCTTCTCCAGCTTCTGGAACGGCTGCTCGAGCTTGTCGTAGCCGATTCGGTTCCAGAGCGGATGCAGCGCCACCAAGGCCTTCTCGAAGGCCTGGTAGAAGCGGTTGAGGCCACGGGCGTGGCGCACCGACCAGAGGCGGACGGCGTACATCGGGGTCAGCTCGCCTTCGCGGTGGTGGATCCGGGCGCCAGGCCGCCGGCCTCGACCAGGGCCTTCAGCTTCTCCTCGTCGAACTCGGCCTCGAGCTCGGCGGCCTTCCGGTCCGCGGTCGCCTGCATATCCGCGTCGCCGACCTCGACCGGCGCGGCGCGGCGCCATTCGCCGAGATAGGAGTCAGTGTCGCGCAGATTGGCCTTCATGGCCGCGCGGTCGATCGCCTTCTCGAAGCGCTCGCTGAGCTGGATCTTCGCGGCATCGCGGCCCTTCTTCACGATCACCTGGGCCGGGATGTCCCGCCAGTACACGACAATCAACTGCGCCATTTGCTGTTTCCTCAGTGGGCGTTCGCGGCTTCGGCCATGAAGGTGGCGAGCTCGCCATAGCCGGTCAGGCGATACTCGAACTCCAGACCCAGGCGTTGCGCAATCTCGCGCGCATGTTCGGTCAGCGCCGGATCCTCGACCTGGGCGAGGAAGACCAGCTTCTTGTAATGCTCGAAGACCATGTCCTTCATGTCCGGCCGGCGGTCGAGGCCGAAGCCTTTCCAGATCAGCCGGTCGAAATGCCGGCAGAGATAATCGGTCAGGAAGAAGGTGCCGAGCTCGTCATCCATCATCTTCTCGAACACGGCCTTGCCGGAATAGAACTCGTAGCAATGCGGGCCTTCGATCCGCTCGGCGCCCTCTTCCTTCAGGATTTCGTCGAGCATTCCGCCGGTGCCGCAGTCGCCGTAGGCTACGAAGATGCGGTCGTATTTCTGCTTGCCCGCCTTGATCTTCTGCCGGACCCCTTCGGGGATTTTGTCGGGCGTATTGTGCCAGATCGCCGGGAGGCAGGTCACCTCGAGCCGGCTTTCCCAGTGGTTCAGCCGCTGCAACGCCACGATCTCCTGGGCGAGGGCGCCGCAGGCGATCAGCAGGTTGGGCTTGGCGGCGACTTCGGCCACGGCGATTTCCTCAGGTTCAGGCGGTCTATTGCTACCGGCGCGCTATTGTTCCGACTGCGACGCCGGCGACCGGGCTTGGCCGATCCGCGACCGGTCCTAAGCCCCGATAACTCCGGCGCTTATCATGTGGGCTCGGGCGTCGCATTCAAACCATTCTTTTTGCATCGCGGTATAACGGATGCTTATGAGGGCGCCGCATGACGCCTCGACCTAACTATTTGAAATAAAATAACTTCAGGAGTGCAGCGGCAGCACCTTCTGGACCGCCGGGCGCTCGGCCATGCGGTTGCGGTGATCGAGCACCTTGGGGAAGCGCTTGGGATCGACGCCGTCCCCTTCGAGCCAGCTCGACAGGGTGAAGAGATAGGGATCGGCGATGCTGAAACCGGCGCCGGCCACCCACGGGCCCTCGAGCAGCTCGTTCTCGATCAGCTCGAAACAGGCGGCGACGGTTTCCGGCACCTTGCGCTTCATGTCGTCGAATGAGGACTGCTCGTCGGCCCAGCGATAGCCGCGCAGCTTGTGCGCATGGGCCACATGAACGGTGGCGCAGAGATAAGCGTTGAAGGCCTGGATCCTGCCGAAGGCATAGGCGTCGTCGAGCGGCGCCAGCTTCTTCTCCGGATGGGTCTGCGCGATGAAGGCGAGGATCGCCGGATTCTCGGTGAGCACGCCACGATCGGTCACCAGGGCGGGCACGCGGCCCTTGGGATTGACCTTGAGGTAGTCCGGTTTGCGCTGGTCGCCCGCCTTAAGGTCGAGGCGGACCGCTTCATAGTCTGCGCCGGCCTCTTCCAACGCGATATGCGAGGCCAGCGCACAGGACTGCGGGCCGAAGAAGAATTTCAGCATCGGTCACCCGGCCTCCTCAAGCCGTCTTGCGTTCGCTCTTCGCCACGTCCTTGAGCGTGTGGCGGATCCAGGCCACGGTCAGTTTTTCCTGCACCCGGTTCTGCTGCAGTCTCGAGCGCAGCGCGTCGAAGTTGACGGCATCGAGGTTCTGGTCCTGGTTGAAGCAGGAGAAGACCACGCTCTCCCTTCCGGTCACCGGGTCCCGGTGCGTCTGGAGGCATTGGGCGCAGATTTCCTTCATCATGCACTGCATCGGCGAGTTGATCGAGCCGACCGCGTGATGGTGCGGCTTGAGATAGGGCTGCAGCACGCCGTGGCGCGCGCGGGCGACCGCCGCCATCATGCCGTCGGAACCGATGGCAATGATGCGGTCCACATCCTCCATCTTGATCACGGTCGGCCCAAGCTCGCCTTCCGCATAGGCCAGCATGGTCTCGACGATGTTGCCGACGAAGGTCTTGTCCTGCGGCCGCGTCGCCTCGAAGCCGGGCGCCTCGTCCGAGGTCCAGACCACGACATCGGCGGCGGCCTCGATATCCGCGACCTTGTAACGATCGATCAGCTTCTTGTAGCCGGCGAAATAGAGCACCTTGGAGCCGGCGGCCCGCAACGCCCGGCCGATCGAGAACAGCACGGCGTTGCCGAGCCCGCCGCCCGCCAGCAGCACGGTCTCGCCCGCCGGCGTCTCGGTCGGTGTGCCGGTCGGGCCCATCAGGATCACCGGCTCGCCGGGCTTCAGCCAGGCGCAGAGGTCGGACGAGCCGCCCATCTCCAGCACGATCAAGCCGACCAGGCCCTGGTCGAGATCGGTCCAGGCGCCGGTCAGCGCCAGGCCTTCCATGGTGAGCGTGGTGTCGGCCGTGCGCTGCGACAGGGTCTCGAAATTCTGCAGGCGATAGAACTCGCCCGGCGCGAAGTTATGGGCGGCCTGCGGCGCCTCGACCACCACTTCGACGATGGTCGGCGTGAGGCGGTTGACCGCACGGACCTTGGCGCGCAGACGGCGGTTGAGATCGGCAAGGAAGGCCGCCCCATCCCCCGCTTTCGGCGCCGGCAGGCGATCGAGCGCCGCCTGCACCACCGGCCAGCCCTGCTTGGCGCTGCCCATGGCCTTCACCACGTTGCCGGCGAAGGACGGATGGAGGTCGCCGAAGAAGCTGATGGCGCGGCCGTCGTCGCGGAAGCGGGTGATGACGCGGACCTCATCGGGCTTGGCCACGCGTTCCGGCTTTACCACCTCGTTCTCGTCGTTCACCGCCTGGAAGTACTGGCCGTCGAGCGGGAAATTCTCGGCATCCTCGCGCGCCAGCACGGTGTTGGGCTTGGTGCCGGCGGCGACCAGCACGGCGCGGGCCGGCAGCACGTGCAACTTGCCGTCGGCATCCTTCAGGCGGATCGCCTCGACATGACCCATCTGGTCGACATCGATCACGCTGGGCGTCAGCGTCTCGGCGAAGCGGATTCCCTCCTCCAACGCCTTCTCCACCTCCTCGTGGTTCAGGGTGTAGGAGGGCGAATCGATCAGGCGACGGCGATAGGCGAGGGTCACGCCGCCCCATTGGTTGATCAGGTCGGACAGCTTCGGCCGCTCGTTCGCCGCCTTGGCGCGCTCGCGCTCCATGCGGATGGCGCGGGCGTGGTTGATGAACTCGTCGGCGATCTCGGTTTCCGCCTTGGACCATTCGCTGCGCAAGGCCGCCTCGCCGATCTCGGCGGTCAGGGCCTCGTAGCGGTGCAGGAACTTCTCGACCTGGATCGGATAGTAGGCCATCGCCTCGGTCGCGGTGTCGATCGCGGTCAATCCGCCGCCGATCACCACCGCCGGCAGGCGGAGCTGCAGGTTGGCGATGGAATCGGTCTTCGCGGCGCCGGTCAGCTGCAGCGCCATCAGGAAGTCCGAGGCCATGCGCACGCCGCGCGCGAGGCCGTTCGGCAGGTCGAGCAGGGTCGGCTTGCCGGCGCCGAGCGCCAGGGCGACATGGTCGAAGCCCAATTCGAAGGCCTGGTCGAGCGTCAGCGTGCCGCCGAAGCGCACGCCGCCGAACATCGAGAAGCTGTTCCGGCGCTCGAGCAGCAGGCGGATCACCTTGAGGAAGTTCTTGTCCCAGCGGACGGTGATGCCGTATTCGGCGACGCCGCCGAAGCCGGCCATGACGCGGCTGCCGAGATCTTCCTGCAGCTCCGAGAAGGTGCGGATCGGCTGGAACGGCACATGCTTGCCGCTCGCATCGACGCCGGAGACCGACGGCGGCAGCGGCTCGATCTTCAGCCCGTCGATCGCGACCACGGTGTGGCCCTGATTGAGCAGGTAATGCGCCAGCGTGTAGCCGGCCGGGCCGAGGCCGACCACCAGCACCTTGCGGCCGCTGGCGGATTTCGCGACCGGCTGGCGGATGTTGAGCGGATTCCAGCGGGTAAGCAGGCCGTAGATCTCGAAGCCCCAGGGCAGGTTCAGCAGATCCTTGAGGCTGCGGGTTTCCGCCTGCGGGATGTCGACCGGCTCCTGCTTCTGGTAGATGCAGGCCTTCATGCAGTCGTTGCAGATGCGGTGCCCGGTCGCCGCCATCATCGGATTGTCGATGGCGATGATGGCGACGGCGCCCAACGGCTGGCCGTTCGCCTTCGCGGTGTGCATCTCGGAGATCTTTTCGTCCAGCGGACAGCCTGCCAGGGTCACCCCGAACACGCTCTTCTTATAGGCGCCGTCTTTCTCGGTGAGGCCGCGGGAGCAGCTGTCCTTGCCCTGGTTGTGGCACCAGATGCAGTAATTCGCCTGGTCGAGCGCGCCCTTGAGATCGGTGCCGATGTCGGTGAGGGCAAAGCCTTCGCGGCGGCGGAGATGCTCGTCGCCGAGCTTGTACATCGGCACGCCGTGGCGCAGCTCGGTTTCGAGATGCACGAGATGCAGGGGATCGATCTTCTTCGGCGCCTTGAACAGCACGCCCTTCTTGTGAAGCTTCTTCCCCGCCTCGCTCTGCGCCGCCCAGGCGGCATAGCGGGTCGCGAGGTCGAGACCCTTCGCGTTACTCTGCTCGTCGGCGAGCCACTGCTCGACATGGCGGGCGAAGGTGAGCTCGTCGAACACGCCACCGAGCAGCGGCGTGAGCTCGGCGCGCAGTGCGGCGCCGTCAAAGGTCTCCGCTTCCGCCTCGCGATGCGCCTTCAGGGCGCGGCGCTGCACGAACAGGCGCTTCACCGAGAAGAGCGGTGCCAGATCGCTGTGGCGGGCCTGCAGCTCTTTCAGCTCGGCCTGGATGCCGAAGAGTTCGCCGACGAAATCCTCGACATGGCCGGCGAGGTCGAGGATCAGCTGCGATTCCGCCTTTTGGTCGAGCGCCGCCGGTTCGGCGCGCGCGGCAAGCAGCCGCCCGGCCAGACCTTCGTCGCTGGCTCTCAGCGCGGCCAGGAAATGACGGTCGATCGCCGCGAGGCCGGCAGGCTCGTACAGGTCCTCGAAGCGCAGACCCTGCGCCAGGCGAAGTTCGGACATCACAACCACGTCAGTAATTACAGGCAGGCAGGCGTAAATAGCCGCCGCGGTTCCACTCGGTTCTACCGACTGACCCCCGGAAAGGCAAGGAAAGTCCGGCAGTTATAACAACACCTGGTCTTTGTGCATTGGCATGGGTGATGGTGATCTCACTTCCGCTTGATATCCCGGCCGAAGCCTTGGCCTTTACGGCGGAAATCCAAATACTGCGGAGCAGCAATGGACGACGACATGAACGACGGCAGCACTTCGGGAGAGATCAGGGACAAGCTGGTCGCGACCAAGCAGCGTTGGGCCAAGGAAGGTCGTCTGCTGACCGGTCGCCCCTCGCATCGCGAGGAGGACCGCCTGCCGCCGGGGCAGCGCAAGACCACCGACTGGCCGGTGCTCGATCTCGGCGTGAAGCCGAACATCCCGCTCGAAAGCTGGCGGCTGCAGATCGACGGATTGGTCGAGCAGCCCATGCGGCTCGACTGGGCGCAATTCCAAGCGCTGCCGCAGACCGACTTCACCAGCGACATCCACTGCGTGACCGCCTGGTCGCGGTTCGACAATCGCTGGCGCGGCGTCGCGGTCACGGACCTGCTGGAGCGCGTGCAGCCGAAACCCGAAGCGCATTTCGTCACACTCCATAGCTACGATACCTACACGACCAACCTGCCGCTCGAGGAATTCGCGGTCGCATACGCGCTGCTCGCGACCCATTGGGAGGGCAAGCCCTTGAGCCTCGACCACGGCGGTCCGGTGCGTGCGGTGGTGCCGCAGCTCTATTTCTGGAAAAGCGCCAAATGGGTGAAGCGCATCGCGTTCCACGCCGCCGACCGGCCCGGCTTCTGGGAAGAGCGCGGCTATCACAACCACGGCGATCCCTGGAGCGAGCAGCGCTACGGATAAGTGATTTGATTTGCCGTCGAGAATCTTCACATTGAAGGAGAGAGACATGAAACGCAGCAGCATCATCTCCGGCTTCGCCGGTTTCGCAGCGGTCCTGATGATCACCGGCTCAGCTTGGGCCATGGGCAGCTCCGACACCGACGAGTCGCAGCAGGTCGACGCCTATAAACAGGCGAAGTCGCTGATCGACGACGACAAGTATTCCGAGGCGATCCCGATCCTGCAGAAGCTGATCAAGGACAAGGGCGCCTATGCCGACGCGCTCAACCTGCTCGGCTATTCCTATCGCAAAAGCGGAGACGCCACGACCGCGCTCGACTACTACAACCAGGCGCTCGCCATGGAGCCGAAGCATCTCGGCGCCAACGAGTATCTCGGCGAGCTCTATCTCGAGATGAAGCAGCCCGACAAGGCCAAGGAGCGCCTCGCGGTGCTGAAGAATGCCTGCGGCGATTGCGAGGAATACGAAGAACTCGAGGACGCGATCAAGAAGCAGGCCTCGATGTAAGGCACGGCGTTCGGCGGTCCCGCCGTCAGAAGCGGGACCTGTCTGGGAGGACGCACTTCGGATCAACGAAGGCGTGCGGGGCGCCGGCGGATCAAGCCGGCGCCTGACTTTTTTCAGTCGAAACAGTCCTGCAGGCCCAGGCCCGGTGGGCGGGCTATTTCGGCGTCAGCCGCAGCAGTCGTCCCGGCTCGCTGTCCTCGATGAGCCAGACCGCGCCGTCGGGGGCCACCGCGACGTCGCGGATCCGCTCGCCCATCTCCCAGCGATCCGCCTCGTCGGGTTGGCCTTCCGGCCCGAAGCCGATGCGCAGCAAGGCGCCGATGGCCAAGCCGCCCACCAGGGCGGAGCCGCGCCATTGCGGAAACATCTCGCCGTTATAGAACGCAAGGCCAGCCGGCGCGATGATGGGATTCCAGTAGAGCAAAGGCGCTTCGAACTCGGGTCGGCTTGCGTGTCGCGGGATCGGCGTGCCGTCGTAGTTGTCGCCGTTCGAGACGATGGGCCAGCCGTAATTCTTCCCGGGTGCGATCAGGTTGAACTCGTCGCCGCCGCGCGGACCCATTTCATGCAGCCACAGCTTTCCGTCGGCAGCAAAGGCGAGGCCATAGGGGTTGCGATGCCCCGTCGTCCAGGTCTGGGCCGGGACGCCGCCCTGGGCCGCCTGTGGATTGTCGGACGGGGTCGACCCGTCGAGATTGAGGCGAAGCAGCTTGCCGCGCGCCTGCCGCGGATCCTGCGCCGGCTTCCCCAGCTGCCGCTCGCCGACCGTCAGGAAGAGATGCTGGCCTTCCGGGTCGAAGGCGATGATGCCGCCCGGATGGCCGCGCCCGCCCGCCGGCGTCTGTCGCCAGATCGCTTTCTGATCGATGAGCCGCACACCTCCGTCGAGCGTGGACAGGGTCGCGCTTGCCAGCACGAGACGCGTGCTGCCATCTGCCGGTTCGACGTAGCTGAAATAGATTCGCGCGCTCTTGGCGAAATCCGGCGCGGCGGCAATGTCGAGCAGCCCGACCTGACCGGAGGCCGCAACTTCGGGCACGTCGCCGACCGGGGTCTTCTCCCCGCCCTGCGTGACCAGAAACATCCGCCCCGGCTTCTCGGTCACGAGCATCCGCCCATCGGGCAGGAAGCCGATCGCCCAGGGCGTGTCGAACTCGGCCACCGCATCGACGACAAAGGGACGATCCGCGCTGGCATCGCGGCCACCGGCGTTGATGCTTTCGGCACCCGCGGTCGCGTGTGCGGCCAGCAGAATGGCAAAGGCGGCCGATATTGTTCGTCTGATCATGAGAGCTCCGAGATCGCTGGCTTCTCTGGCAAAAACGTCAAGCAGGCTCAGTTTCCATTTAGGGCATGGGGTGCGAGGCTCCAAGGCCTTTGGCGGCGCGACGCCAGAGCTACAGATCGGCTGTGTGAGATGGCCCCGTCGCGTGGGATTGGCACGGAACTTTTGCCCTGTGCTCGACTTCCCCTCTGCGAACACCCAAACACCGGGGACCACCTCCATGATGTATACACAGCGCACGCTTCGCGTCCGGAACGCGCGGTTGTTCGAGACCGAGAATCCGATCGAAGTGCATATCGAGGATGGCCTGCCCGCCCGGGCACGTTCCGAGCGACCGGCCTATGTACGGCCGATGCCGTGCGGTGGACTTGGAGACTATCCGGCAGCCGCGCGCCGGACCGACGCAGCGGCGGCCTGAACCACGGCACGCGGCGGGCGAAGGCACCCGGCTCAATTCCCAGCCGCTGCCCAACTGGCAAGCCGGGCGCCTATTCCAGGAACCGAACCGCAAGCTCCGGCGTCGGCAGATAGCAAACGTCGCGCTTGCCGAACCAGCGATAGCGGTTGCGGGCGATCCGAGTGTACAGCCAGTCGCGCAAGGGCCGCGGGATGGCATAGAGGATCGGCATTGCGCGCCATAACCCGCCGAAGCGACGGGTGATCTCGATGAAGGCGTCGAGCTCGGTGGTGACGCGGCCATTCATCACCAACAGGTTGGAATCCCAATCGCCGCTCTTCAGGCCGAGCCGGGCATAGAGCGCCTCGCCGCGCGGCGATTGCGCGGGCAGAAAGCGGAACAATGCCGCGTGGTCGCGGCGGATCACGAAGCGCACGAAACCAGTGCAAAGATGGCAGATGCCGTCGAACACGATGAGCGGGTGCCGGAGATCGGAAAGATTCGCCGCCGCCAGATCCGCTGCCGAGATCGGGCGGGGCGGCGGCATGGGTCAGCCGCGTTTGAGCACGAGATAGCCGCGCGGCGTGCCGCTGACCGGCGAGACCGGCACCATGGCCTTCAGCAGGCGCATCCGATCGACCCAGCAGGGCTCGTAATCCGCCTTCCAGACGTCGAGCAGGAGCACGCGGTCGGTCGCCGCGTCATAGGCGCCAAGTGGCGAGAAGTGTCCGATGTCCCAGCTGTCGCCATAAGTGGTGGCGAGGTGATAGTTGCCGGCGAGCAGCCGGTCGCCTTTCTGCTCCATGGCAATGAGATGGGCGCGGAATGCCGCGCCGGTCGCGGAGTCTTCGGCGGCCACGATGCAATGCTCGACCGACCAGCCGGAGAGCGCATAGAGCGAAAGCGCACGCGCGAGCTTGTCGCGCAGCTCCGCCAGCGAGGCGCCGCCGCCATCGGGCGGCGTGATCCCCTTCTCCCATTCCGGATCTGCCATGCGTTCCAGCAACCCGCGCTCGCTGACGAACTGGCCGATCTCGGAAACACCGTCCATGGCCCGCGCGCCATTGAGCAGCATGGTCGCGGTGGCGAGCGAGCAGGAGCAGTCGGTGTGCTGGTGGATGAGATGGGGCGAGAGCGCCCAATAGGCCGGTGCGGGATTGTTCTGGATATAGGCGTGATCGCGCGAGAGCGGCGAGAGATGGCTGGCAGTGGTCCGGCTCAGCTCGTTCATCGCGTCACACCTTCTGCCGCGCCTTCAAGGCCTGGATCAGCGTGCCGTCGTCGAGATAGTCGAGCTCGCCGCCGACCGGAACACCATGAGCGAGGCGCGAGATCGCCACGTCGAAATCGTGCAGCCGGTCGGTGAGGTAGTGTCCGGTGGTCTGGCCGTCGACCGTGGCACCCAAGGCCAGGATCACTTCCTTGACCTCGCCGGCTTCGACCCGGCGCAGCAGCGGCGCGATGCTGAGCTGCTCCGGCCCGACACCGTCGAGCGCCGAGAGTACGCCCCCCAGCACGTGATAGCGGCCTTTGAAGGCATTGGCGCGCTCCAGCGCCCAGAGATCGGCGACATCGGCGACGACGCAGATCGAGGCCGGGTCACGCCGGGGATCGCGGCAGATCGCGCAAGGATCGGCATCGTCGAGATTGCCGCAGGTCGAGCAGGCGCGCACCGTGTCGGCGACGCGCTCCAGCGCATCGATCAAAGGCAGCAGCAAGGCGTCGCGCCGCTTCATCAGCGCCAGCGCCGCGCGCCGGCCGGAGCGCGGCCCGAGACCGGGCAGCTTCGAGAGCAGCTGGATCAGCTTGTCGATTTCAGAGATCGGCATTAGAACGGCAGCTTGAAACCGGGCGGGAGTTGCAGGCCGCCGGTCAGCTTGCCCATCTCCTCCTGGACCATGGCCTCGCCCTTCTGGCGCGCGTCGCGCAGGGCCGCCACGATCAGGTCCTCCAGCACCTCGACGTCGTTGGGATCGATCAGCTTCGGGTCGATCTTCACCTTCTTCGGATCGCCCTTGGCGGAAGTCGTGATGGTCACCATGCCACCGCCCGACTGGCCGGTGACTTCGGCCTGATCCAGCGCCGCCTGCAGCTCGGCCATCTTGGCCTGCATCTGCTGCGCCTGTTTCATCATCTGGCCGAGATTCTTCATGCGTCTTCCTCAGGTCCTGATTCTTCGGGCAAGGGCGCCGCCTCGTCGTCGGCGGCTTCGGTCGTCGGTTCCGGCGTGGTCAGGTCGCGCACCGAATCGATCGTGGCGCCGGGGAAGGCGTCGAGCACCGCCTTCACCAGCGGATGCTCGGCGGCGCGGCGGCGCATCTCAGCCTCATGCGCCTGAGCCTGCTGCTTCAAGGTCGGCGCACCGAGATCGCCGGAGACGCTGATGAACCAGCGCGTGCCGGTCCATTCGTTGAGGCAGGCGGTCATCCGATTGGTGAGATTGGCCGGCGCCTTCTCGGTCGGGCGCAGCTCGATCCGGCCCGGCTCGAAGCGGACCAGATGCACGTCGTTCATGATGTGGGTGAGAAGGATCCCCTCCTTCTTCGCCTTGAACAGCTCGACGATGGCATCGAAGCTGTCGAGCCGCAGCGGCGGCATTGCAGCCTGGACCGGCGCCGGCGCGGCCGCCGGATCACGGGCGATCTGCTGGGTCGAGATCGCGCTGGTGACCGGACCGCCGATGTTCGAAGGGCCATTGCCGTTGCCGGAGCCGCCGCGCGGCGCTTGAGAGGGTGACGCCTGCGCCGGCGCGACGGCCTGGCTGGAAAGCTGCTTCACCAGATCGCCCGGCGTCGGCAGGTCGGCGACATGCATCAGGCGGATCAGCGCCATCTCGGCCGCGGCGAGCGGCTGCGGCGCATATTGCGCCTCGGCGAGGCCTTTCAGCAGCATCTGCCAGGCGCGGGCCAGAATGGGGAGCGAGAGTTCCTTCGCCAGCGCACCGCCGCGCTTGCGCTCGGCCTCGGGCACCGCGGGCTGCTGCAGCACGTCCGGCGTCAGCTTGCAGCGGGTCAGCCAGTGGGTCAGATCGAGCAGGTCCTGCAGCACCACGATCGGATCGGCGCCGGCCTCGTACATGCGCCGCAGCTGGCCGAGAGCCTCGGCGGCGCGACCGGCCATCACCGCTTCATAAAGCTCGAAGAGCTGGGTGCGGTCGGCGATACCGAGCATCGCGCGCACCTGCTCCTCGGTGACCTCGGCTTCGCCCTTGCTCTGATCGACCAGGGTGATCGCCTGGTCGAGCAGCGAGAGTCCGTCGCGGGCCGAGCCGTCCGCCGCGCGCGCAATCAGTGCCAGAGCGTTCGGCGCCAGCTTGGCACCTTCCGAAGCCGCGATCGAGCCCAGGTGCTGCGCCAGCTTGTCGGCTTCGATGCGGCGAAGGTCGAAACGCTGGCAGCGCGAGAGCACGGTGACCGGCACCTTGCGGATCTCGGTGGTGGCGAAGATGAACTTCACATGCTCGGGCGGCTCTTCCAGCGTCTTCAAGAGGGCGTTGAACGCGCTCGACGAGAGCATGTGGACTTCGTCGATGATGTAGATCTTGAAGCGCGCGCTGACCGGGCGATAGCGCACGCCTTCGATCAGCTCGCGGATGTCGTTGACGCCGGTGCGGCTCGCCGCGTCCATCTCGATGACATCGACATGGCGGTCCTCGGCGATCGCGGTGCAATGCTCGCACTGGCCGCAGGGACTGGCGGTGGGGCCGCCCTTGCCGTCCGGCCCGATGCAGTTGAAGGCGCGGGCGAGAATGCGAGCGGTCGTGGTCTTGCCGACGCCGCGCACGCCGGTCAGCATGAAGGCATGCGCGAGGCGCCCTTGCGCGATCGCGTTGGTCAGGGTGCGGACCAGCGCCTCCTGGCCGATCAGGCCGGCGAAGTCGCTCGGGCGGTATTTCCGGGCCAGCACCCGGTAGGGAGCCGAAACCGCCGCCACAGAATCGCCAGACGCATTGTCGTTGGGCATGCGCCCTTGGTAGCGAAATCCGGCGCGCAATGGAAGCCGCGCGGATAGTCGCGCGGAGTCAGTGACTTAGGATGTTCGGGGAACAGGTGGGAGGCTGGACAACGACCCGAGCGGAAACTCGTTACGGCTGCTTCCTTCCGGACCTGACCGGGTTGGCGAGACGCCCGTCCATCGCCAACCTCCCGGGGGCACTATATCGGCGATCGGACGGCCGCTGGCAACCCCCGGATTGTCGCGGAAACCAGGAGAGAATCAGGGCTCGCTGGCTTCCTGCCCGGTCGCGCGGGTGGCCTGGGGATCGCTCATCAGAGTCTGCCGGATCAGGGAGCCGTCGCTGCCGATCTGTTGCGCGGCCACCAGGTTGCCGGCGGGGTCGTACCAGACTTCCCGCTCGATCTCGCCCTTGACGGCGAAATGCCGCGCCTTGACCGACCCTTCGGGGAGATCCAGGGTCTCGGTGCCGCGGTCCGCGATCGACACGCTGCGGCGTTGAACCTCGGATGCTTCGATCATTTCGCCGCCCTTGAGGATCGCGAGCTGCGGCATGGTGCTGGACGATGCGCAATCACAGGCGAAGTCGCGGCGCTGCTGGCCGAGCTTGCCGGTCCAGCGATCGCCGTCCCGCGTGATCTTGCCGGCGCGGAAACCTTGCGGATCCTTGGTCTCCGCCGAAACCTCGACCAGGCGTTGGCCGCGATAGACATCGGTCAAGACCTGATGCATGCGATAGACCACGATGCCGAGCATCTTCACCGCGATCGTGCTCTCGGTCGTCACGGTGACGACGTCGCCGTCCTGCTTCAAAGTGACCGTCTGCGTCCCGATCGGCTTGCCGTCGCGGGTGACCTCGAAGACGTAAGCGCCGAGCCGGCCCGGCCATGTCGGAATATCCTGGGCCGGGACGTCCTGCGCCGTTCCGGGCGCGGATGTCAGCAGGAGCAGCCCGCAGGCCGCCAGGATGGCGAGCGATTTGCGCATGAGGGATGCTACGGCCGCTGCTGCAGTTCCTGGCGGATCGTGGCGCCGTCCTTGTCGAGCTGGCCCGCCACCAGCACGCCCGCGGCGTCGTACCAGAGGTCGCGCGTCCAATCGCCGGTCATCTGATAATGCCGCGCCTCGATCCGGCCGACCGGGAGCGTCACGGTCTCGGCGCCGAGATCCTTGACCGTCACTTCCCGGACCCGGCCCCGCAGCGTATCGAGCACATAGGTGGCGCCGGTCTGCGGTTTCTGCCAGAACAGGCTGGTCGGCAGCTTGGGATCGATCGCGCGATCATTGCCGTTGTAATCACCCTTCAGGACTTCGCCCTCGAGAGTCAGGTTGACCTTCCGATCCTTGCCGTCGTCATCCGCCTCCGATGTCAGGGACATGATCCTGTCCCCGGTGCGGACTTCCTCGACCTGCTGGTTGAAGCCGTAGAGGGTGAGGCCGAGCAGGGTCACGGCGAGTTCGGTATGGCTGATCACGCGGAGCTTCGCGCCGTCATTGACGAACTCCATGCGCTGCTGCCCGATCGGCGTGCCGTCGCGGGAGATCGTGTAGATGAAGATGCCCCGCCACGGGTCGTCCGCCTGCGCCGGCTGCGTGAAATAGCCGGCGAACAGTACGGCCAGCATGAAGGCCATGGCCGCGTACCGCGCAAACCGCCCTCCCGGATACGTGGGGCGCGAAGTTGACGCTTGCCGCGGGGTCGATTCGGTCACCATGATGGCGCTTCACACATGAACGTACTCAGACTGTTCTCAAACAGCCCCCAATGTAATGGCTAGACGCGTAAATTTCTACGCCACCGGAGAATTCAACCGGGCGGTGGAACGCCGGGAGGATGTGGCCTGGATCCGCGAAAAACTCGCGGATCCGGCCTCTCGCTTATATCCCATATGGCGACTGCGGAATTATGTATCCGACCCGGAGGCCCCCAGGCCGGTCGTGCTCGATCCCGACCGGCGCGCCGCGCTGGTGGAGGCGGCCTCGACCGTGATCCTGCTCGGCATCGAGGCGGAGACCACCCATTTCCTGGTCGACATCTCGCATCTGGACGAGGCGGCCGCCAATGAACTCGGCCATGCCGTCGATCTCCGGGCGGTCGGCGTGCTGATGCCGCAGCGCGAGGGGGCACTCCTCGCCTATGCCCGCGGCCTCACCTATTGGCACGACCGGCACAAGTTCTGCGGCGCCTGCGGATCGCCGACCGAGGCGAAGGCCGCCGGCCACCAGCGGCAATGCATCAATCCGGATTGCGGCATCGTGCAGTTCCCGCGCACCGACCCCGCCGTCATCATGCGCGTCACCCATGGCGACAAGATCCTGATGGCCCGCCAGGCGGTCTGGGCCCCCGGCATGCATTCGGTGCTGGCCGGCTTCGTCGAGCCGGGCGAAAGCCTGGAGGATGCGGTGGCGCGCGAAGTCCATGAAGAGGTCGGGCTCCGACTGACCCGGATCAAGTATTTCAGCTCGCAGCCCTGGCCGTTCCCCTCCTCGCTGATGCTGGCCTTCAGCGCCGAGGCGACCAGCGAAGACTTCACGGTCGATGAGGCCGAGCTCGAATCGGCGCGCTGGATGACGCGGCAAGAGCTGCTGAACTCGCCGGAGGACGCCACGTTCAAGTTGCCGCGCAAGGATTCGATCTCGCGGCGGCTGATCGAAGACTGGCTGCGGCTGAAATTCTGACCATGGTGCGCGCCGCACGCCCTGGCGGGAAGGTGGCCGGCCAGATCCTGCGCTTCGGAATTGTCGGCGGCATCGGGTTCCTGGTCGATGCCGGGCTGCTGCACCTGATGCTGCGGCTCGGCCTCGGCTATTACGGCGGGCGCGCGGTCTCTTTCCTGGCGGCCGCGAGCGCGACCTGGATTCTCAACCGATCCTTCACCTTTCGCCGCGAGACTTCGCCGGCAAGGCATCCAGCCGGCGAGTGGCTGGCCTATCTCGGGCTGATGGTGATCGGCGGCGTGGTCAATTACGGCACCTATGCCCTGGCCGTCGAACTCGCGGAGCCGGTGCGACGGTACCCGGTGCTCGGCGTCGCGCTCGGCTCGATCGCCGGGATGGCCATCAATTTCTGGAGCGCCAAGACCATGGTCTTCGAGCGGAAGGCCAAGCCTTGAGCGAAGCGCAGACCAGCGCCGCGCCGCGGAAGCCGGTTTCGCCGCGGGCGATCAGCTGGCTGCTGATCGGCCTGTTCGCCGCGCTGGCGATCGGCGAGCACATCTTCTTCGCCTTCAAGAACGGCGCGGTGCTGCGCGACCACGGGCTGGTCGATACCGACAGCTATATGCGCGTGCTGCGCATCCTCGATCTCTACAACGGCGCCGGCTGGTACAACACGATGACCGACCGGCTGGGCGCACCGGAGGGTCTCTCGCTGCACTGGACCCGGCCGGTCGATATCCTGATCCTGCTGCCCGCTTTGCTCGCCCATGCCGTCGGCGTGCCGATCGATCGCGCGGTTTATTGGGTCGGCGCCAGCTTCTCGTCGCTCTGCCACCTGCTCGCCTGCTTCGCGGCGGCCTGGGCCGCGAAACCGCTCTGGCCGAGCCCCGGCCATCGCTTCGCCGCGGTGATCCTGCTGACCAACGCGGCGGCGTTCGGTTACGGCATCTTCGGCCGCGCCGACCATCACACGCTGCTGCTGCTGCTGACCGCCTTGATGCTGGGCTGCATGCTGCGCGCGGCGCTGGCCGGAACCCCGGAGGATGCGCGGCGACACTGGGCCGCCTGGGGCGGCGGCCTCGCCGGGCTCGGTGTCTGGGTCAGTCCGGAGATGATGGTGCCGATCGTGCCGGTCATCGCCACATTCGGCCTGTTCTGGCTGGACGCGCCGCTCGACCGCAAGCGCGTGCCGGACGAATGCGCCATGCCCGACTGGGCAATGGCGGGCGCGGCGTTCTCGCTGGCCATGGCCGCGGTCGTTCTCGCGGCGATTCCGATCGAGCAGCCGCCGGCCCACTGGCTCAAGCCGGAATACGACAAGGTGTCGGTCCCCTATCTCGTGCTGCCGCTGATCTGGGCGGCGGTGTTCCTGGCCGCGCAGCGGGTACGCGGCGGGGTGGCGATGCGCGGCCTGGCCGGCGCCGTGCTGGCGGTCGCCGGGTTCGGCCTCATTCTGCTGCTGTTCCCCGATCTGCTGTTCGGGCCGCTCAGCGTCGATCCGCGCCTGAACACCGATTTCCTCGACACGGTCCAGGAGATGCAGCCGCTGTGGCCGACCAGCATCGAGCGCCTGCGCAATTTCCTGCCGCTGGCCGGGCAGTCGGTGACGGCGATCGTGCTGCTGCCTTTCGCCTTCCGGGCTTGGCGGCGCGATAGCGGCGAGGGCAAGCGCTGGTCGGCGCTGCTGCTGACCATGGCCTTCGGCTTCATGCTGATCGGCGCCCTGCTGCATGCGCGGCTCGGCGTCGAGCTGGCGCCGACCATGGCGATCATCTGCGCCGGATTCTTCCATCTCGCCGAGCAGAAGCTGGAGGGAAGGTCGCGGCTGCTGCGCACGCCCGCCCTGGTGCTGGCCGCGGTCTGGCTGACCTGCGGGCCGCTGCTCAGCCTCGCCTTCCTGCCGCCGGCGCCGGAGGGCGTCGGCTGCCCGGTCGGAAAGCTGGGCGACTGGCTGAACGCTGCGCGGCCCGGGAAAGGCAGCGCGCCGATCGTGATGACCGACGACTTCTCCTACGCGCCGGAACTCGCCTTCCGCACGCCCTATCGCTTCGTCGCCGGGCCTTATCACCGCAATCCGCAGGCGATCTTCGACACGGTCGATACCATGCTCGACCAGAACGGCGAGACCGCCCGATCGATCCTGGAAAAGCGGCAGGTCTCGCTGGTGATCCGCTGCGTCGACGTGGTGGTGCCGCGGCTGTTCGTGCCCGACCATGTCAACTTCTACGCCGATCTCGGCCGCGCCAATCCGCCGGCCTGGCTGACGCAGCTGACCCTGCCGCCGGAGCTTTCGCCTCACTTCCGGGTCTATGAAGTGAACGGCCGGTAGTTACTTCGGATTGTGGCGGAAGGGATCGGCGGGATAGACGCCGAGGATCCGCACCTCGCGCGAGAAGAAGGAGAGTTCCTCCAGCGCCAGCTTCACCGAGCGCTGGTCGGGATGGCCTTCGATATCGGCGTAGAACTGCGCGTTGGTGAAATGGCCGTCGAGGATATAGCTCTCGAGCTTGGTGATGTTGATGCCGTTGGTGGCGAAGCCACCGAGCGCCTTGTAGAGCGCCGCCGGCACCGAACGCACCTTGAAGACGAAGCTCATGACGACCGGGCCGCGCGCCGGGTCGGGATCGATCGGGTCGCGCGACATCACGACGAAGCGCGTCGTGTTGTGCTCGGCGTCCTCCATGTCGGCCTTGAGGATATCGAGCCCGTAGATCTCGGCGGCCAGCGACGAGGCGATGGCGCCGATGGTCTTGTCCTTGAGCTCCGCGATCTCCGCCGCGGAGCCCGCGGTGTCGGGCCGGATCACCGGCGTGAGGCCCATGCCGCGCAAGGTGTTGCGGCATTGCGCCAGCGCCTGCACATGGCTGCGCACGGCCTTCAGGTCCGCGAGCGCCGTGCCCTTCACCGCCATCAGCTGGTGATTCACCCGCTGGAACTTCTCGGCGATGATGTGAAGGCCGGATTCCGGCATCAGGTGATGGATGTCGGCGACGCGCCCGGCCACGGAATTCTCGATCGGCACCATGGCGAGCGCGGCCTTGCCGTCGCGCACCGCGGCGAACATGTCCTCGAAGGATTCGCAGGGCAGCGTCTGCATCTCGGGATAGGCGGCACGGCAGGCCAGGTTCGAATAGGCGCCGGGCCGGCCCTGAAAGGCGATCACGTTGTTCGCGGTCACGGGCGTGGTCTCACGTTGAAGAGGGGATCGAGCTTATGAGGCGAGCGCGGCGCGGGCGCGTTCGAGTTCGGCCGGAGTATCGACACCGAGCGGAACAGTGTCAACGAGCGCCACGTCGATCCGCATCCCGGCCTCGAGTGCCCGCAACTGCTCCAGCTTCTCGCGCTGCTCCAAGAGGCCCGGCGGCAGCGCCACGAACCGTTCCAGGGCGGCGCGACGATAGGCGTAGAGGCCGACATGGTGATAATGCGGCCCGGCATTCGCCGGCACCGTCGCCCGGCTGAAATAGAGTGCGCGGGCGATCGACCGGCCCTCGTGCGGCGCCAGGGCGGCGACCGCCTTCACCACGTTCGGATCGTTGCGCTCGCTCTCGCGGGTGATCTCGACGCAGAGCGTCGCGATGTCGACCGCGGGGTTGACCAGCGGCTCCAAGACCCTCCGCACGATTTTCGGATCGAGGGTCGGCAGGTCGCCCTGCACGTTGATGATGACGTCGAAGCGGCGGTCGGGGTCGATCTTGCCCAAGGCCTCGAAGATCCGGTCCGAGCCCGAGGGGTGATCCGGCCGGGTCAGCACGGCATCGCCGCCCGCCGCATTCACCGCTTCGGCGATCTCCGGCTCGGCCGCGGCGACATAGACCGGGCCGATCCCGGCCTCCTTCGCCCGCTGCCAGACATGGACGATCATCGGCCGCCCGCCGATGTCGGCCAGCGGCTTGTCGGGGAGGCGCGTCGAGGCGAGGCGGGCGGGAATCAGGACCACCGGGTTCATCGGGCGGATCATCACGGCTTTTGCATTGAAAGGCCCGCGACATTATGCCGCTCAATGGTTAAAGGCCAGGGCCGAAACGCTTGTTCGGAAGGCATTTAACGGTGCCACGGGCTGTTGGACAGGGCGGGCGGAAGTCGCTAAATTCCGCGCCGATTGCCGCGCCGGCCCCTGGGTAGCCGCGCCCGGTCCTGCCACGAGGGGTTGCCTGCATGTCTTTGGAAGCCAACAAGATCGCCGCCGCCATTCTGGTTGGCGGCATGCTGACGCTGAGCAGCGGACTGATCGCCAACATGATCTACGGCGGCCATGAAGGCGCCGAGCATGGCGGCGGCGAAGCGGCGGCTCCCGCGGCGCCTGCGGCGAAGCCCGCGCCGGTCGAGCCGATCAGCGGATTGTTGGCAAGCGCCGACGTGGCCGCCGGCGAGAAGGTCGCCGTGAAGTGCGCGGCCTGCCACACCTTCAATAAAGGCGAGGCGAACAAGGTCGGCCCGAACCTCTATGGCGTGGTCGGCGGCCCGACCGCGCATAAGGAAGACTTCAACTACGACGACGCGATCAAGAATCTGAAGACCACCTGGACCTACGAGAACATCAACCACTTCATCGCCAATCCGAAGGGCTTCGCGCCGGGCACCAAGATGACCTTCCCGGGCCTGCCGAAGGCCCAGGACCGCGCCGACGTCATCGCGTTCCTCCGCACCAAGTCCGACAACCCGGTGCCGCTGCCGACGCCGGATGAGATCAAGGCCGCGGAAGATGCCGCCAAGCAGGCGGCAGCGCCGGCAGAAGAAGCCGCGCCGGCAGCCGCAGCCCAGCCCGAGGCCGCTGCGCAGCCGGAAGGCGCAGCGGCACCGGCCGCCGCCCCCGCGGGCGGAGAAGACGCCGTGAAGCTGATCGCCGCGGCGGATCCCGCCGCCGGCGCCAAGGTCGCCGCCAAGTGCAAGGCCTGCCACGACTTCACCAAGGGCGGCCCGAACAAGGTGGGCCCCAACCTCTGGGGCGTGGTCGGCGGTCCGAGCGCGCATAAGGAAGACTTCAACTACGACGATGCGATCAAGAACCTGAAGATCACCTGGGACTTCGCGCATCTCGACCAGTTCATCACCAATCCGAAGAAGTTCGCACCGGGCACCAAGATGTCCTTCCCGGGCATCGCGAAGGCCCAGGACCGCGCGAGCCTGCTGCGCTGGCTCCGGGATCAGAGCGACAGCCCGGTTCCGCTCCCCCAGTAAGCCCAAAAGGGGCAACGTGAGCGATCCCGAATCGGTACCTTCGGCGTTCGTCGATCTGGCGTGCCGGCTGACGGAAGTCAGCCGGCCGATCCTGCGCCGGTACTACCGCAAGAAGCTCGACATCATCGACAAGGCCGATGAGAGCCCGGTCACCAAGGCCGACCGGGAATGCGAGGCGGCCTTGCGCGAGGCCATCGTCGCGGCCTTTCCCGAGCACGGCATCATCGGCGAGGAGTTCGGCGCGGAACGGGCCGACGCCGAATATGTCTGGGTGCTCGATCCCTTGGACGGCACCCGCTCCTTCATCACCGGCCGCCCGCTGTTCGGCACGCTGATCGCGCTCACCCGCGCAGGCGCGCCGATCCTCGGCGTGATCGACATGCCGATCCTCGGCGACCTTTTCCTCGGCGTGGCCGGCCGTCCCAGCACCTTGAACGGTGAGCCGATCCGGGCGCGGCCCTGTGCCGGCCTCGCCGACGCCTATTTCTCGACCATCTCGCCGCTGATGTTCAAAGGCGAGCACATCGCCCGCTTCGAGCGGCTGAGCGGCCAGGCCAAATCCACCACCTTCGGCGGCGACTGCTACCAGTATGCCATGGTGGCGACCGGCTTCATCGACCTGGTGGTCGAGCGCGGACTCGGAATCTACGACTATCTCGCTCTCGTTCCCGTGATCGAGGGCGCCGGCGGCTTCATCACCGACTGGCGCGGCCAGGCGCTGACCATGAAGTCCGAGGGCGCGGTGATCGCGGCAGGCGACCGGCGTATCCTGGACCAGACGGTCGCAACGCTCGGCGCCTGAGCGGCTTGTTTCCCATTGCACAGCGCGGGTTCCCTTCCCGGGGAGGTCTCCGTTAGGATGACGGGAAGCCGCGCCAAAGCGGCGCACCGTCAATAAATAGGGACTAGGGAAATCGGCATGACGCGCTCGACGCTGGGTCTGGTCTTCGCAACCCTTCTCGCGTGGAGCGCCGTCTTCGCCCTGCCGGCCGCCGCCCAGGACCCGAACGTAAAGCCGGTCCCGGCCATCGCGATGCATGGCGAGCCGAAGTATGAGCCCGACTTCAAGCATCTCGATTACGTCAACCCGGACGCGCCCAAGGGCGGCAGCGTGGTGTTCGGCGCCCTCGGCACCTTCGATAGCTTCAACCCCTACACGATCCAGGGCACGCCCGGGCCCGGGGCCAGCTACGAGACCCTGACCACCAGCACGCTCGACGAGCCGTTCAGCCAATACGGATTGATCGCCGAGACCATTGAGACGCCGGAAGATCGCTCCTGGGTGATCTTCAATCTTCGCAAGGAGGCGCGTTGGCATGACGGCAAGCCGATCACCGCCGACGACGTCGTCTACACCTTCGATATTCTCAAGGAGAAGGGGCCGCCCTTCTATCAGAGCTACTTTGCCAGCGTGGCCAAGGCGGAGAAGCTTGGCGACCTGCGCGTGAAGTTCACGTTCGCGCCCGGCGACAACAGGGAATTGCCGCTGATCATCGGCCAGATGCCGGTGCTGCCGCAGCATCTCTGGAAGGACCGGGACATCACCCAGCCGACCCTGGATATCCCGGACGGCAGCGGTCCCTACAAGCTCGCCAAGTTCGAAGCGGGGCGTTCGGTGACCCTGCAGCGCGTCCCCGACTATTGGGGCAAGAATCTGCCGATCAATATCGGCCAGAACAATTTCGACACCATGCGCTACGACTACTATCGCGACGGCACGGTGGCGCTCGAGGCATTCAAAGGCGGCGCCTTCGACATCCGGCTGGAAAACAGCGCGAAGCAGTGGGCCACCGCCTATCAGATCCCGGCGGTGAAGGACGGGCGCATCGTACGCGAGGTGATCCCGACCGAGGGCCGGAACCTCATGCAGGGCTATGTCTTCAACCTGCGGAAGGACATTTTCCAGGACCGCAAGGTCCGCGAGGCGCTGCAATACGCTTTCGACTTCGAATGGAGCAACAAGACGCTCTTCTACGGGCAGTATGTCCGTATCCGCAGCTATTTCGGCCCGTCCGAGCTGGGCTCGACAGGCCTGCCGTCTCCGGAGGAGCTGAAGATCCTCGATCCCTACAAAGGCAAGATTCCGGACGAGGTCTTCACCACCGAATACAATCCGCCCAAGACCGACGGCTCCGGCGACGATCGCGCCAATCTGGAAATCGCCAGCAAGATTCTCGAAGACGCGGGCTGGAAGATCGAGAACGGCGTGCGCACCAAGAACGGCAAGAAGCTCGATTTCGAGATTCTATTGGACGACCCGGCATTCGAGCGCGTGACCCAGCCCTTCATCCAGAATCTCGGCGAGATCGGGGTCAAAGCCCATATTCGTTCGGTCGATACGGCGCAGTATGGGAAGCGCATGGACCAGTTCGACTACGACATGACGGTCAACCTGGTGGCGGAGTCGCTTTCGCCGGGCAACGAGCAACGCGACTTCTGGAGCTCGAAGAGCGCCGACACCACCGCCGGCCGGAACCTGTCGGGCATCAAGGATCCGGTCATCGACGCCTTGGTGGAGCGGGTCATCGCCGCCAAGAACCGGGACGATCTGGTGACCGCGACACGCGCGCTGGACCGCGTGCTGCAATGGGGCTTCTACTACATCCCGCATTGGAACGCACCGTTCGACCGCGTCGCCTATTGGAACAAGTACGCGCATCCCGCGACGATGCCCAAGTACGGATTGACCTACGAGACCTGGTGGTTCGACCCGCAGAAGCAGGCCACCTTGCAGCAGAAAGCCGCAGCCGCCGCGGCACCGCAGGGCGGCAGCCAGCCAGCCGCGCCGGCCGAGAACCAGAGTCCGGCACCGGCCGAGAACGCGTCGGTGGCGGCGACACCGCCGGCCGATCGCGGGAGCACGCCGATGCCCTACATCATCGGCGCGGTCGTCGTTGCCTTCGTCGCCTTTGCCATCGGCCGGCGCGGACGCAAGCAATGATCCCCCACCTCGCCTCGCACGCCTGATCCCGGATGCTCGCTTATATTGTCCGACGCCTGCTGCTGATGATCCCGACCCTGTTCGGGATCATGGTGATCAATTTCCTGATCATCCAGGCGGCCCCCGGCGGCCCGGTCGAACAGATGATCGCCAAGATCCGGGGGACCAGCATCGCGGCGACCGAACGGGTTTCCGGCAGCGGCAACGATCTGCTGTCCGCGCGCCAGCAATCCGCCGACAAGGGCCAGACCGGCGGCGGCGTCTATCGCGGCTCGCAAGGGCTCGATCCGCAATTCATCAAGCAGCTTGAGCGCATGTACGGGTTCGACAAGCCCCTGCCCGAGCGCTTCGTCATGATGATGGGCAACTTCCTGCGCTTCGATTTCGGCAACAGCTACACTAGCGGCAGACCGGTGGTGGATCTCATCATCGAGAAGCTGCCAGTCTCGATCTCGCTCGGCCTGTGGACCACCCTGCTGACCTATCTGGTCTGCATCCCCCTCGGCGTCGCCAAGGCGGTGCGCGACGGCACGCCGTTCGACATCTGGACCAGCATGGTCGTCATCGGGCTCAGCGCCATTCCCGGCTTCATGTTCGCCATCCTGCTGATCGTGCTGTTCGCAGGCGGTACCGTCTTCCATTGGTTCCCGCTGCGCGGCATCACCTCGGAGAACTGGGACGGACTCTCGTTCTTCGGCAAGATCCTGGATTATTTCTGGCACATGACCCTGCCGCTCATCGCAATGACGATCGGCAGCTTCGCCGCCCTGACCATGCTGACCAAGAACTCCTTCCTGGAGCAGATCAATCAGCAATATGTCACCACGGCGCGGGCCAAGGGCCTGACCGAGCGCAGGGTGCTTTACGGCCACGTGTTTCGCAACGCGATGCTGATCGTCATCTCGGGCATTCCGGCAACCTTGATCGGCATCATCTTCACCGGCGCCATGCTCATCGAGATCATCTTCTCGCTCGACGGCCTCGGCCTGCTCGGATACGAAGCGGTAATCAATCGCGATTACCAAGTCGTGTTCGCGACGACCTACGCGTTCGGCCTGCTCGGCCTGCTCATCGGACTGATCGGCGACCTCACCTACATGTTGGTCGATCCGCGCATCGACTTCGAGGCGCGCAGCACGTGACCGCCGAAGCGCCGTCGCAAGAACAGCCGCGTTGGTTCGGCCGGCCGATCAGCCCGCTGACGGCCCGGCGCCTGGCCAACTTCCGGCGCAATTCCCGAGGCTACTATTCGCTGATCATTCTGGTCGTCCTGTTCGGGACGAGCCTGTTCGCCGAGGTCATCGCCAACGATCGGCCGCTCGTGATAAGCTACCAGGGATCGCTCTACTTCCCGGTCTTCAAGAGCTATCCCGAGACGACGTTCGGCGGCACCTTCGTCACCGAGGCCAACTACCGCAGCCCTTACGTCCGCAAGCTGATCGCGGCCGGCGGATGGGCCGTCTGGCCGCCGATCCCCTTCAGCTACCGGACCACCATCACCGATCTGCCGGGACCGGCACCCAGCCCGCCCGACGGGATCAACTGGCTCGGCACCGACGACCAGGCGCGGGACGTGCTGGCGCGCGCAATCTACGGGTTCCGCGTCTCCGTCCTGTTCGGCGTGGTCCTGACCATCGCAACCACGACCATCGGCGTGTTGGCGGGCGCCATCCAGGGCTATTTCGGCGGCTGGATCGACTTGCTGTTCCAGAGATTCCTGGAGATCTTCTCCAGCCTGCCGACCCTCTACATCCTCATCATCCTTTCCAGCATCTTCGAGCCGAGCGTCATCACGCTCTTTCTCATTCTCCTGGCCTTCAACTGGACCTGGCCGGTCGGCGTGGTCCGCGCGGAGTTCCTGCGCGTGCGCAATCTGGAATATGTGCGGTCGGCCAAGGCGCTCGGCATGACCGACTGGCGAGTCATGACCAAGCACATCCTGCCCAATGCCATGGTAACGACGCTGACTTTTCTGCCCTTCACCTTGAGCGGGAACGTGACCATCTTGACGGCACTCGATTTCCTCGGCCTTGGCCTGCCTCCGGGCTCGCCGTCGCTGGGCGAGTTGCTGTCGCAAGGCAAGGACAATCTGCAGGCGATCTGGCTCGGCATCACCGCCTTCGTCGTGACCGCCGGCCTGCTGGTGCTGACGATCTTCGTCGGCGAGGGCATTCGCGACGCGCTCGATCCGCGTAAGGCCAAATGAACAGTACATCGCCCATCCTGGACGTGAAGGAGCTCAGCGTCGCCTTCGACAAGACGCTGGCGGTAGATCGTGTGAGCTTCGAGGTCCGCAAGGGCGAGACCTTCGCGCTGGTCGGCGAATCCGGCTCCGGGAAGTCGGTGACCGCGCTCTCGGTGCTGCAACTGTTGCCCTATCCGCTCGCCAGCCACCCGTCCGGCAGCATTAGGTTCCAGGGCCAGGAGATGATCGGGGCGCCAGACGGCGTGCTGCGCAAGATCCGCGGCGCCCAGATATCGATGATCTTCCAGGAGCCGATGACCTCTTTGAATCCGCTGCACCGGGTCGAGGACCAGATCACGGAGGCGATGAAGCTGCACCGCCATGTCTCCGACCGCGATGCACAGGCCCGGGCGCTGGAGCTGCTGAAGCTGGTCGGCATCAACAATCCGGAACAGCGGCTGCGCGCGTTTCCGCATGAACTGTCCGGCGGGCAGCGGCAGCGCGTGATGATCGCGATGGCCTTGGCCAACGACCCCGACCTGCTGATCGCCGACGAGCCGACCACCGCGCTCGACGTCACCGTGCAGGCGCAGATCCTGAAATTGCTGCGCGAGCTGCAGGCGCGCATGGGCATGGCGATCCTGCTGATCACCCACGACCTCGGCATCGTCAAGAAATTCGCCGACCGGGTCGCGGTGATGCAGAAGGGCAAGATCGTCGAGGCCAAGACCCCGCTCGAGCTGTTCGCCAAGCCGGAGCATCCCTATACCCAGATGCTGCTGGCCGCGCAGCCCAAGGGCCGCGCGGTGGCGACGCATGCCCAAGCCAAGCCGCTGGCCGCGGTCAAGGATCTCAAGGTCTGGTTCCCGATCAAGGCCGGCGTGTTCCGCCGCGTGGTCGACCATGTCCACGCCCTCGAAGATGTCACGCTCGAGATCCGCGAAGGCGAGACCCTGGGCGTGGTCGGGGAGTCCGGATCGGGCAAGACCACGCTCGGCCTGGCGCTGCTGCGGCTGATCGACAGCGACGGCGAGATCGTGTTCGAGAACCAGCGCATCGACGGCTTCGATCGCGGCGCCATGCGGCCGCTGAGGAGCGAGATGCAGATCGTGTTCCAGGATCCCTACGGCTCGCTCTCGCCGCGCCTCTCGATCGGCGAGATCGTGGCCGAGGGACTGGAGGTGCATGGCCTGGCCAAGGAACCCGGGGCCCGCGAGCAGGCGGTGATCGACGCGCTGACCGAGGTCGGTCTCGATCCCGCGACCCGGCACCGCTATCCCCACGAGTTTTCCGGCGGGCAGCGCCAGCGCATCGCCATCGCGCGCGCGCTGATCGTCAAGCCGAAGCTGATCGTGCTGGACGAGCCGACCTCGGCCCTCGACATGTCCGTCCAGGCGCAGATCGTCGATCTGCTGCGCGATCTGCAATCGAAGCACAACCTTGCCTATCTCTTCATCAGCCACGACCTCCGCGTGATCCGCGCGATGGCCGACCGGGTGATCGTGCTGAAGGACGGCCGCATGGTGGAGCAAGGCCCGGTCGACCAGATCTTCGAGAAACCGAGCGCGCCCTATACCCAGGCGCTGCTGCGGGCGGCCCTGAACCTGGAAACCACCGAAGGCGGCGTGGTCCGGCAATGAGCACACGGCTGGTTCTCTCCGACACCGGCGCGAAGTTCGCCGCCTGGGAAAGCGCCTTCCACAAGGCCGCACCGGAACTCGGCCTGGTGCACGATGAGCCGTCGCGCGATCTTTCCGGCATCCGCTACTGCATGACCTGGAAGCCGCTGCCGGGCGTCTATGACCGCATGCCGGACCTCGAGGCGCTCTTCGTGCTCGGCGCCGGGGTCGAGCGTTTCCTGGCTGATGCAGCGATCCCGCCCCGGGTGCGGATCGTGAAGATGGCTGAGCCCGGCCTCACCCAGGCGATGGAGCATTACGTGCTCTGGCAGGTGCTCGATCACCACCGCCGGTTCTGGGAGCTCGAGGCGGCGCAGCGCGAAGCGCGCTGGATCGACCAGACCTATCCGGCACCCTGGGAGCGCAAGGTCGGCGTGATGGGTCTCGGCGCTTTGGGCGAGGCGGTGGCGCGCGTGCTGAGAAGCTTCGGCTTCGACACGCGCGGCTGGAGCCGCAGCGCCAAGGCGATCGACGGCGTCACCATGTTCGCCGGCGCGGAGCGGATCGATGCCTTCCTGGACGGGCTGGAGATCCTGGTCTGCCTGCTGCCCCTGACCGCCGAGACCCGCGGCATCCTCAATGCCGATCTCTTCCGGCGCCTGGCGCCGGGTGCCGGCCTGATCAATGTCGGGCGCGGCGCCCAGCTCAACGAGGCGGACCTGCTCTCGGCGCTGGAATCCGGCCAATTGACGGCGGCCAGCCTCGACGTCTTCGCGGCCGAACCCCTGCCGCCCAAGCATCCTTTCTGGCGCCATCCGCGCATCTTCGTGACCCCGCATCTCGCGGCCGATGTCGATCCGGAGAGCGCGGCGCTGGCGATACAGCGGCAGATCCGGCGGTTTGAAGCCGGGCAGGCGCTGGAGCACGTCGCCGACCGGACGCGCGGCTATTAGAAGCAAAAATCATTGGACCTTGCGGCCGGCGCTTTGTTTCATAGCGCCATGAGCCAAGCCGTCGCCAATCCGCTCGACCCCAAAGCGCTCCTGGAACAGGCCTTCGAGATGGAGGACGAGTTCCCCGGACCGGCCGAGGACCTGCTGCTGTCCTGGCTCTTGAGCCTCGGTGCCGATCAGGCGCCCGCCGCGGCCGCGGCCGCCCTGCTGCCCCGCTTTGCCGAGCGCATGGCGGGCAAGGACGATGCCTTGCCGATCATGAAGCTGCACCGCTTGCTGGAGCAGGTCGCAGTAAGCCCGCCGGCGACCGGCCGGCGCGGAAGGCTTTCGGGCCGGACGCGGCGCGCGCCTAGCGCCTCCTGAGCCGCGCCAAGGCCGGGCGGCGGGGTGCCACGCGCGGCGCCGGTTTCTTGGTGATGATCTTCGGACCGGGATTGGCCGTCCGCGCCCAATCGGTGACATAGGCCAGCAGCGCACGGAACCCGAGAGCCTCGCCACCTTCCGGTCGCCCGGGCTGCGCGCGCCCGTTCCAGGCATAGGTGTCGATGTGCATCCACTTGGTGGTGGGCGCCACGAACTCGGCCAGATAGAGCGCCGCGGTGACCGCGCCGGCGAAGCCGCCATCGGAGACGTTGTTGATGTCGGCGACCTTGCTGTCGAGCATCCGTCGATAGGGTTTCCAGAGCGGCAGCTGCCAGAGCGGGTCGCTTTCGAGCTTGCCATGCCGCAGCAGCGCCGCCGCGGTGTCGTCATCGTTGGAGAACAAGGCGGGCAGCTCCGGGCCGAGCGCCACGCGGGCGGCGCCGGTCAGGGTCGCGGCGTCGATGATGAGATCCGGATGGTTGCTCTCGGCCTCGGCGAGCGCGTCGCAGAGGATGAGCCGTCCCTCGGCATCGGTGTTGCCGACCTCGACGGTCAGCCCCTTGCGGGTCTTGATCACGTCCCAGGGCCGGAACGCGTTGGCGGAGACGCTGTTCTCGACCGCCGGGATCAGCAGATGCAGCTGCACCGGCAGCTTCGCGTCCATGATCGCGCGCGCCAGCGCCAGCATCAGGGCGGCGCCGCCCATATCCTTCTTCATCATCAGCATGCCGCCGGACGGTTTCAGGTCGAGCCCGCCGGAATCGAAGCACACGCCCTTGCCGACCAAAGCGAGCTTCGGCCCGCTGCTGCCCCATTTCAGTTCGATGAGGCGCGGCGGCTTCGGCCCCGCGCGGCCGACGGCGTGAATGGTGGGGTAGTTCTGCTTCAGCAGATCGTCGCCGACGATCACCGAGAACTTCGCCTTGAACTCCTGCGCGACCTTCTTCGCCGCCTCGGCCAGCTCGGGCGGGCCCATGTCTTCCGCCGGGGTGTTGATAAGATCGCGGGCCAGCGCCATCGACTTCACCAGGCGCGCGACGAGCGTGCGATCAGCCGCCTTCGGCCAGACCAGCCGCGCAAACTCCTTGGCCTCGCTCTTGTAGCGGGCGAAACGATAGCAGCCCATCGCCCAGGCGAAGGCGTAAGCGGTCGCCTCGGTGGCGGAGATGGACCCTGGGATCGTGTCATCCAGACGATAGGTGCCTTGCGGCAGGGCGCCGGGCAGCACGCCGACCGACCAGCGATCGAGCCCCTCCTCGACCCCGACCAGCACCCGCGCCGGCTGGCCGCGCCCGTCCGGCACCAGGCACCAGGTTCCGGGCTTCGCCTTGAATGCGGCGGCGCGCAGCCAGGATTGCAGTTGCGCCGACTGATCCTTCAGCCAGGTGGGCAGGCGCTTTTCGCTGAGCGGCGTCACGGGCACGGACTTGCCGGCGCGCTGGATGAGATGATCGAGCAAGGAAGCCTCTTCGATACCCAGGGTTCGGGGAGGCCGCGATTGTAGCCGCGGCCTTCCGCCCGTGCTAGGAAATCGCGCGATGGTGAGCGCGGCCGAGACCAACCCCGTCCCCCCGTCCGTGACTGTCGAGGAGACCGGCGCGTCGCCGCTGCTCCTGACGACGGCGCGGGTGGCGCCCTATGCGATCTGGGCCGTGGTGATCCTGGGCGCCTTCCTGAGCCGGCCGCCGACCGCGCCGATCGAGCTCGAGACCCTCTCCACCGCCTGGCACATGCTGCAATCGGGCAGCGCCGTTCCGCTGCTCAACGGCGAGATCGCCGCCACCACGCCGCCGCTGCACTCTTGGCTTATCCTCGCCGGCTGGCACATCTTCGGCGTCACCGAGATCTGGCCGCGCCTGCTGAGCGCGCTCGCCGCCCTGGCCGCCTTGTTCCTTTCCGGCAGCGCAGCGCAGACGCTCTGGCCGCATCGCGCCACCACGCCGATCTTCGCCAGGATCCTGATGGCCGGGCTCGGCGGCTACATCGTCACCGCCAGCATGATCGCGCCGGAGGTGATCGCCTTGCCGATCCAACTCGCCGGATTCCAGGCGATCTGCATGCTGCGCCAGAATCCCGATGGGGTGCTGCGGCGGGCCGCGCTCTGGATGCTGTTCACCGTCTGCGTCACGGCCGATCTCTTCCTGATCGGCTGGACCGCCCTGCTGCT
Source organism: Dongia sedimenti (assembly GCA_030715195.1). Classification (GTDB taxonomy): domain Bacteria; phylum Pseudomonadota; class Alphaproteobacteria; order Dongiales; family Dongiaceae; genus Dongia; species Dongia sedimenti. Next base: position 412,016 of record JAUYVI010000005.1, on the reverse strand, counting down.
GCTGCCGCCGGTGGCGCTGCTGGCGCCCCATGTGCGCGGCGCGCTCGGCGATCCCACGGCCCGGCCGCGCCGCGGCTGGCGGCGGGTGCGCTGGCGGATCGCGACCCTCGGCGGCACGGCGGTCGCGGCGGCGCTCGCTTGGCTCTGGCTTTCCGCCGCAACGCATGGGCGCCCGCTCGGCCTGGACGACGTGCTCGGCTTCGGCGCCGGCTGGGCCAATGCCAGCAGCGAGGCGACGCGCCACGAGCCCTGGACGCTGATCCTGACGCCGCTGCTGCTCTATCCGTGGATCTTCTGGAAGACCTTGTGGCGGGCGCTGGCGCGGCAGACGCGCGACGGCTACGGCTTCGGCTTCCGGCTCTGCATCATGTATCTCGCCACGGCGACCGTCGCCGGCATCGCCTCCGGCGTGCAGCTCCAAGGCATGCTGCCGATCGGCGTGCCGCTCGCCCTGATCGGCGCACGCCTGCTGGCCAACCAGGCGATCAAGCCCAAGGACTTCCACGCCGTGGTGCCGGGCTTCATCGCCCTCATGCTCGGTCTCTTCTTCTTCCTGATGAACATGATCCCGACCGCGCATATGGATGCGCTATGGCGGCAGTTCTTCGGCGCGGCCTTGCCGATCTGGCTCGGCGGCAGCGGCCTTGCCTCCGGGATCCTGCTGTTCGTCGGCGGCTATGTCCTGGCGCAGATGTCGCCGTCGCAGCAGCTCTCGCGCACGCTGCAGGTCGCCTGCATCCCGGTGCTGCTGATCAGCTGCGCCAATATCGAGTTCCCGAACAGCCTCGGCGCCTTCTTCGACCTGAAGCCGATCGGCTCGAAGATGCGCGAATTGCAGGACGCCGGGCAGGAGATCGCGGTCTACGGCCCTTATCGCGGCGAATACGACTTCTACGGCCGCCTCTCATCGGCGCCGAAGGTGCTGATGACCGAGGCCGATGCCCTGGCCTGGGCCAAGACGCATCCGCGCGGCGCAATCGTCACCCGCTTCGACGGCAGCGCCCTGGACCTGCCGGCTTTGCCCTATTACCGCGGCGTCGCCCGCGACCGCTGGGTCGCGATCTGGCCGACCAGCACGGTGCTCGACACCAAGGGCGCGGTCCTGGCCGGCACTTTCTGAGTTCCGCTTTGAAACCCCACTTTTGAAGGGTTTGCAGACAGGCCAGGTCGACTCATATAGGATGTCATTAAGGATTCCGGGCGAATAGTCCCTTCGGGAGGCAAGAACCGTCGATGTCGTCCTTCACCATGAGCTACCGCAAGGTCGGCAACCGCGAGCACCGGCGCGACAAGCGCCTGCCGCTGCCGATCTTCACCATCCGGCTCGACGGGCTGGTCTGCGACACCCTCAACTGGTCCCTGGGCGGGTTGCTGGTCTCCGGCTATGAGGGCGCGCACAATCCCGAGGACCTGATCGATGTCGACGTGAAGATCAAGGACGCGACCGGGGACTATGCCCTCAAGCTCACCGCCCGGGTGGTCCGGGTCGATCAGAAGAACAAGACCATCGCCTTGCGCTTCGAGGAAATGAGTCCTGTGATCTACGACTTCTTCGAACGCAGCTTCGCCCAGCGCTTCCGCAACCGGCTGCGCTAAACCCCGGCCGCATGCTGTCCGACTTCCAGATCGCGGATTGGGTGGCCCTGGGCTTCCTGATCGTCGTCTGGCACGTCTATGGCTGGTTCGCCGATACGCTGCCGCCGGCCGGGACGCCGGTCTCGGGTTCGCCGCGCAATCTCAACATGGCGATGCACCGCGTGCGCAAGCAGTGGATGAAGCGCATGGTCGGCCGCGAGGAGCGGGTGATCGACGTCATCCTGACCGGCCATACCGTGAACTCGATCGCCTTCTTCGCCTCGACCTCGATGATCGTGATCGCCGGCCTGGTCGGCACCCTGGGCGGCTCGGGCAGCGCGTTCCGCGTGCTCGAAAGCCTAAGCTTCGCCCAGGTGACGACCGAGTTCGTCTTCCAGCTGAAGATCGTCGGCCTGATCGGGATGTTCGTGATCGCCTTCTACAAGTTCACCTGGGCGCTGCGGCAGTACAACTTCCTCTGCGCCCTGATCGGCGCGGCGCCGGCACACGACGCCCATCCGACCGAGGCCGAGGTCGACCGCTTCGCCGACCACGCCTCGCGCATGCTGTCGCTCGCCTTGACCAGCTTCAACGGCGGTATCCGCGCCTTCTATTTCGCGGTCGCCTGGCTCGCCTGGTTCATCCACCCGCTCGCCTTCATCGCGACGACCGCCGTGATGGTGGCCGTGCTCTACAAGCGCCAGACCAGCTCGCGCAGCCAGGCCGCGGTGATGACCTATCTGGATATGCTGGAGCGGAAGTAGCGGCTACGAGGCCGCGTTCAGCCGCTTGGCGTGATAGCGCAGGAAGCCGCAGGCGGCGTTCGAGAGGAACCGGCTGAGCCGGCCGTTGGTCGCCAATCCGCAAGCCTTCAACGCCATCGCGATGCCGCGCTCGACATGGGTGCGTTGATAGAGCGGATAGGCGCAGCGCGCATAGGCCCTGGAGCATTGCGCCCGCTGATAGGCCTCGCCGTTGCCGTTGGCCGCGTAGAACGCGTAAGCCAGCTCGTCGTCATGGCTCTCGAACACGCGGCCGAGAACCACCCGCAGCCGGCCCCAGACGCCGAGCTGCTCGCGCGCCTGATAGCGCTTCAGATGCGAGTAGAAGAGCTTGTAGTGGCGGAACTCGTCGGCGGCGATGTTGCGGCAGATCGCCTTCAGCACCGGCTCGTCGGTCGCGTCGGCCAGGGCGGTATAATAGGTGGAGGTTCCGGTCTCGACGATGCAGCGGGCGATCAGCTCGCCGGCGCGCGAGCCGCGCACCGATTTGTCGACCTCGAGCGGGATCTTGTAGCCGTCGGTGAAGCGCTTGAAGCTCTCATCGAAGTCGAAGCTCGGATCGGCCAAGGCGGCCCAGCGGCCGAGCGCCTGGCCATGCTGCAGCTCCTCCAGCGCCCATTCGCGGGCGACCGCCTGGAACTCCGGATCGTCGTGGAAGACCTTGCAGAGGTATTCGCCGTAATCCTCGCCATTGGCCTCGACCATGGCGGATGCCTTGATGGCTTTCAGGACGTCAGGATTGACTGCGGCCGGATCGAAACGGTCCCAGTCTATGCTTTCGAGCGTCCAATGCGGCATCGCGAGAAATCCGTAATCGGTGCGAATAGTCGCCGAATCGCCGGCAATTTCCGTTAACCCCGGCGAGAGACTAAACCGGTTGGCCCGATTGTGACAAGACGGCGGACCACGCCAAAGCCAGCCCCCGCGGGCCTTCGGCGGACTCGGATTAATCCGTTAATAGGTGCTCGGTTCCACCACGGCGGCGAGCCGCGCCTCGGCGACCTTCAGCGCGTTCTGCGCGACCGCTTTGGCGACCTCGTCCTTGGCATCCTCGACGTCCTCGCGGGCGTCGGTGATGGCCTGCTCGGCTGCCGCGCGATCGATCTCCGCAACCGGCGTGGCCTGCTCGGCCAGCACGGTACAACCGGTCGCGGTCACCTCGGCAAAGCCGCCGCCGATGAAGATCCGCTCCGGCGCCGGACCGCCTTTATAGACGTAGAGCACGCCCGGCCGGATCAGCGAGATCAGGTTGCTGTGCTCCGGAAGCGCCGCGAAGTCACCCTCCGCGCCGGGAACGATCACCTGATCGACCGGCTCGGAGAGCAACAGGCGCTCCGGCGAAACGAGATCGAATTGCAGCTGCCCGGCCATCGGCGTTACGCCGCCTCAGCCATCTTCTGCGCCTTGGCGACCGCTTCCTCGATCGTGCCCACCATGTAGAAGGCGGACTCGGGGAGGTCGTCGTACTGGCCGGAGACGATGCCCTTGAAGCCCTTGATGGTGTCGGCGAGGGAGACGAGCGCGCCCGGCGTGCCGGTGAAGACTTCGGCCACGTGGAACGGCTGGGACAGGAAGCGCTGGATCTTGCGCGCGCGGGCTACGGTGAGCTTGTCCTCTTCCGAGAGCTCGTCCATGCCCAGAATGGCGATGATGTCCTGCAGCGACTTGTAGTTCTGCAGCACGCGCTGCACGTCGCGGGCGACCTGGTAATGCTCGTCGCCGACCACGCGCGGATCCAGGATGCGCGAGGTGGAGTCGAGCGGATCGACCGCCGGGAAGATGCCGAGCTCGGCGATCTGGCGGCTGAGCACGGTGGTCGCATCCAAGTGGGCGAAGGAGGTGGCCGGCGCCGGATCGGTCAAGTCGTCGGCGGGCACGTAGATGGCCTGCACCGAGGTGATCGAGCCCTTCTTGGTGGTGGTGATGCGCTCCTGCAGCGCGCCCATGTCGGTCGCGAGCGTCGGCTGATAGCCCACGGCCGAAGGAATACGGCCGAGCAGCGCCGACACTTCCGAACCCGCCTGGGTGAAGCGGAAGATGTTGTCGATGAAAAACAGCACGTCCTGGCCTTCCTCGTCGCGGAAGTACTCGGCCTGGGTGAGACCGGTGAGTGCCACGCGGGCGCGGGCTCCCGGCGGCTCGTTCATCTGGCCGTACACCAGCGCCACCTTGGACTCGCCCTCGAGGTTGATGACCTTCGATTCCATCATCTCGTGATAAAGGTCGTTGCCCTCGCGGGTTCGCTCGCCGACGCCGGCGAACACCGAGACGCCGCCATGCGCTTTGGCGACGTTGTTGATCAGCTCCATGATGGTCACGGTCTTGCCGACGCCGGCGCCGCCGAACAGGCCGATCTTGCCGCCCTTCGGATACGGGGTCAGGAGATCGATGACCTTGATGCCGGTGACGAGGACCTGCGGCTCGGTCGACTGGTCGGTGAAGGACGGGGCCGGGCGATGGATCTCGTAATGCTTCTTGGCATTGACCGGGCCGCGCTCATCGACCGGCTCGCCGATCACATTGATGATGCGTCCCAGGGTCTCCGGGCCGACCGGAACGGTGATCGCGGCGCCGGTGTCGGTCGCCTCCTGGCCGCGGACCATGCCGTCGGTCGTGTCCATGGCGATGGTGCGGACCGTGTTCTCGCCGAGATGCTGCGCCACTTCGAGCACCAGGCGCTTGCCCTGGTTCTCGACGGTGAGCGCGTTCAGGATCGCCGGCAGGTCGCCGTCGAACTGAACGTCGACCACGGCGCCCAACACCTGGGTGACCTTGCCGACACGATTCTGAGCCATGAGGTTCGTCCTTCTCTTACAGAGTCACGCGCTACACTGCTTCGGCGCCGGAGATGATTTCGATCAGCTCCTTGGTGATGGCGGCCTGGCGCGAGCGGTTGTAGGTGATGGTGAGCTTGTTGATCATTTCGCCGGCGTTGCGGGTCGCGCTGTCCATGGCGGTCATGCGCGCGCCCTGCTCGGAGGCGTTGTTCTCCAATAGCGCCTTGAAGATCTGCATTCCCAGATTCTTCGGCAGCAGGGTGGAAAGGATTTCCAGCTCGTCCGGTTCATATTCGTAGGACGCGGCGCCGGCCGGATCGTTCTCGTTGGCCGCGGCGGGCGCGAACGGGATCAGCTGCTGAATCGTGACGATCTGGGTCATCGCCGACTTGAAGCGGTTGTAGACGATCTCGCAGACGTCGAACTCGCCGTGCTCGAACATGGCGAGAATCCGGATCGCGACCGCTTCCGCCGCCCCGAAGGTCAGGCGCGGCTTGCCGATATCCTCGATGGTGCCGATGATCTCGCTCGGGAACTCGCGGCGCAGCTGGTCGCGGCCCTTGCGGCCGATGCAGAGGATCTTGATCGTCTTGCCCTGGGCCTTGAGGTCGCGGGCGAGCTTGCGGGCACCCCGGGCGATCGTGGAATTGAAGCCGCCGCAGAGGCCGCGATCCGAGGTCATCACCACGATGAGGTGGGTCTGGTCCTTGCCGTTGCCGGCCAGCAGCGCGGGCGCGCCGTCCTTGCCGGCGGCGGAGGCGGCGAGCCGGCCCAGCACGCGATCCATGCGCTCGGCATAGGGCCGCGCCGCTTCGGCCTGCTCCTGGGCGCGCCGAAGCTTCGCCGCAGAGACCATCTTCATCGCCGAAGTGATCTTCTGCGTGTTCTTCGTGCTGTTGATGCGGAGCTTTAGGTCCTTAAGGCTGGGCATCCCTCACCCTTTCCGTTCGCCTGTTGCCGTCTCAGGCGAAGGTCTTCGTGAATGCGGTGAAGAAGGCCGTCAGCTTGTCTTCCGTCGCCTTGGAGAGCTCGCGCTCCTTGCGGATCGCCTCCAGGATGTCGGCGTGCTTGGCCCGAACCTCTTCCATCGCCGCCTCTTCGAAGCGGTTAACGTCGTTGACCGCGATCGTGTCGAGGAAGCCGCGGACGCCGGCGAAGATCGAGACCACCTGCTCCTCGACCGGCATCGGCTGATACTGGCCCTGCTTCAGGAGCTCGGTCAGGCGCGCACCGCGGGCCAGCAGCTTCTGGGTCGAGGCGTCGAGATCCGAGGCGAACTGCGCGAAGGCCGCCATTTCGCGGTACTGCGCGAGCTCGAGCTTGATGCGGCCCGCGACCTGCTTCATCGCCTTGATCTGCGCGGCCGAGCCGACGCGGCTGACCGAGAGGCCGACGTTAATGGCCGGGCGGATACCACGGTAGAACAAGCCGGTCTCGAGGAAGATCTGGCCGTCGGTGATCGAGATGACGTTGGTCGGAATGTAGGCCGAGACGTCGCCGGCCTGGGTTTCGACCACCGGCAGCGCGGTCAGCGATCCCGCGCCTTCCTTGTCGTTCATCTTCGCGGCGCGCTCGAGCAGGCGGCTGTGCAGATAGAAGACGTCGCCCGGATAGGCTTCGCGTCCGGGCGGACGGCGCAGCAGCAGCGACATCTGGCGGTAGGCGACGGCCTGCTTGGAGAGATCGTCGTAGAAGATGACGGCATGCATGCCGTTGTCGCGGAAGTACTCGCCGATGGTGCAGCCGGTATAGGGCGCCAGGAACTGCAGCGGCGCCGGCTCGGAGGCGGTCGCGGCGACCACCACCGTGTATTCCATGGCGCCCTGGTCCTCCAGGGTCTTCACGATCTGGGCGACGGTCGAGCGCTTCTGGCCGATCGCGACATAGATGCAATAGAGCTTCTTCGACTCGTCGGTACCGGCGTTGATCCCCTTCTGATTGAGGATCGTGTCGATGATGATGGCGGTCTTGCCGGTCTGGCGATCGCCGATGATCAGCTCGCGCTGGCCGCGTCCGATCGGCACCAGGCTGTCGATGGCCTTAAGGCCGGTCTGCATCGGCTCATGCACCGACTTTCTCGGGATGATGCCGGGAGCCTTCACTTCGACGCGCTTCCTTTCGGCGCCGACGATCGGGCCCTTGCCGTCGATCGGGTTGCCGAGGCCATCGACCACGCGGCCCAAGAGGCCGCGGCCGACCGGCGCGTCGACGATGGCGCCGGTGCGCTTCACCGTGTCGCCTTCTTTAATGGTGCGGTCGTCGCCGAAGATCACGACGCCGACATTGTCGCTCTCGAGGTTGAGCGCCATGCCGCGGATCCCGCCGGGGAACTCGACCATCTCGCCGGCCTGGACCTTGTCGAGGCCGTGCACGCGGGCGACGCCGTCGCCGACCGAGAGGACCTGGCCGACCTCGGTGACGTCAGCCTCGTTGCCGAAATTCTCGATCTGCTGCTTGAGGATTGCAGAGATTTCGGCGGCGCGGATTTCCATTAGCCAATCCCTTTCATGGCAAGCTGCAGCTTCTGCAGCTTCGTCTTGAGCGATGAATCAATCATGCGGCTGCCGACCCGAACGACGAGCCCGCCGAGCAAGCTGGGATCGACCTTGACGTCGATCGTGACCTTGGAGCCGACGGCGCGCTTGATCGCCTCGGCGACGGATGCCTGCTGCTCGGCGGTCAGCGCGCGGGCGGCGGTCACTTCCGCCGTCATCTCGCCGCGCCGGGCCGCCAGCAGATTGAGGAAGGCCTTGATCATCGCCGAAAGCGTGAACAGGCGGCGGTTCTGCGCCACCAGGCCGACGAATTTCTGGGTGAGATCGTTGAAGCCGGCGGCCTTGGAGACGGCACCGATCGCCTTGGTCTGCTCGTCCCGGCCGAGGACCGGCGAGGCCATCAGGCGGCGGAGATCGTCGGACTCCGCGATCATCTTCTGGAGCGAAGCCAGATCGCCCGCGACGGCGTCGAGCGCCTTCTTGGAATCCGCCAGTTCGAACAGCGCCGCGGCATACCGCGTCGCCAGCCCGCCGTATTCTGATGTCTGGGCCGCCAAATTGCCCCCAATTCCGGTCTAAATCGTTGTTCGAAACGGCCTTATCAGCACAGAACCGTGGCCGCAATTTGCACGCCCTGGCGCAGCTCCCGCCGCGACAGGCGCGCGGTGTGTAACATAACGATTGGGGCTAATCAACCGCGCGTAAAGACTCTTTTAACGCAGTGCGGCAAGAGCGCTAAGAATCTGATTTCTATTGGAAATTATGAGCGCAGACGGCGCTGGGCAGAGGGCGGTTGCCGGGTCCCCTCAACCCCCGTGACCCGATGCGAATTAGCCCTGCGGCGTCCCGTCGCGGCAGCATTTAACGAGGAAGCGGCGGCGATGTCGCCCACGCACCATTGCGCGGGATCTGAGGTCAAAATCAATCTTCGATTCTGTCTGCGTCCGGGCGGTCTTATCCGTCTGCGTCCCGTCTGCGTTGGAGCCGGCAGCCTCAATCTGTCTGCGCCGGTCTGCGTTGGATGCGGACTGCCCAGGAGAATTGTTGACTGCACCAAGGTTGGTGCATATATTAACCATCACAATGTCTGCGGCGAAACTGACGGCCAGAGCGAAAGTCATCCAGGCGAAGTTCTGGAAGCACGCGAACCGTCAAGCGGAGCCGGTACGAGATTGGCTGCTGGCGCTGCCCGCCGAAGATCGAAAGAACATCGGCGGTGATATTCAGCGCGTCGAGTGCGAATGGCCCGTCGGCATGCCGCTAGTGAGGAGTCTGTCCGGCGGATTGTTCGAGGTTCGCAGCAGCCTGCCGAGCAACAAGATCGCCCGAACTCTCTTTGGCATCGATGACGGCAAGATGGTCCTCTTGCACGGATTCACGAAGACCACTCAAAAGACACCCAAGGCCGATCTCGATCTTGCGAGAGATCGCTGGCGGGAATGGAAGAAGCACGCGAAGAAGTGAGGCCTGGAATGACGAAGCGGAACCGACACGAAGGAAGCAGTCTCGATTCCATGTTCGAGGAGCTTGGGGAACTCCGGGAGGTGCAGGAAATCGCCTTGCGAAAGATGCTGGCTGTAGAGCTGGCAAAAACCATGAAGCGACGGCGGTGGAGCACCGTCAGGCTTGCCAAGGAACTCGGCACTTCTCGGCCGCAGATCGACCGCCTTTTGCATCCCTCGCCGACGAACAGCATCACCGTCTCCACGCTCGCCCGCGCCGCGGCGCTCATGGGAAAGCGTGTCGAACTGGTCGACGCCTGAGCTTCGAGAAATTCGACGACTTCAAGAACCAGGGCGGAATTGCTTCAGGTTGGATAGAGCGCTCGCGCTCTATCCCCGACGACAATGCGAAGCGAGATTGGGTGCTTACCCTGACGGCCGTTGGGCACAATATCCATACCAAGCTGTTGACGATGATGGCCTTTCTCTCAATCGCAGGCTCAAGCGATTTTACGTTCCGTAAACCCTGGGTAAACCTTGCCGCGGGTGAGCATCGAACGACGCAGTGTCGGTTCTGTCTGCGTCTTGTCTGCGTTGCAGAGCAGCAATCACGGTCACGTCGGCGCGAATTTCGACACGGCATTTACGATGTCAAACAGCGCAGCGATTATACCACGTTCGGCGCAGCGCGTCCCTGCAGCGCCACGTGAATTCAGGAATCAGCTCGCAGCACGGCGACGTGCCGCCCTGTTCCATTTTCGGATCGGTGACGCTTGTGGATCGTCGGCGTGAATTCTTTCTCATGCCAGAGTGATTCAATCCAATTCACATTGCTCCAGCCGCTGGCATCAAGCACCGATGCAGTCAGCTGCCCTATCGGCTCTTAAAGGAAACTATAAGGATCGATGTCGATCTGCAGCCGGAGGTCGCCGGGCCATTTCAGCCCACGCAGCCACTGGCGGATGAAGCCCTGCGGGGCGACGTCGCGGCGGCATTTGACCAGGAAGCGGCGGCGGTGCCGGCCGCGCAGCATGGCGAGCGGGGCCGGCGCCGGGCCGAGCACGGAGACGCCGTCCACGCGCGGGGCGTGCGCCGCCATCATCCGGACCTGCTTCTCCACCGCGCCGTCATCGCTGCCGGAGATGATGAGCGCCGCCAGCCGGCCGAAGGGCGGCATGCCGGCCTGGCGGCGGTCCTCCTCCTCGATCTTCAGGAAGCGCGCCTGGTCGTGGTCCTTCAGCGCCTCCATGACGGGCCGCGCGGGATCATAGGTCTGGATCAGCACCCGGCCCGAACGCTCGGCGCGACCGGCGCGGCCGGCCACCTGGTGCAGCAGCTGATAGGTGCGCTCCGCCGCGCGCAGATCGCCGCCGGAGAGACCGAGATCGGCATCGACCACACCCACGAGCGTCAGATGCGGGAAGTGGTGACCCTTGGCGATGATCTGGGTGCCGATGATGAGATCGACCTCGCGTTCGGTGATCATGCGGATAAGCTCGGTCGCCTTTTTTGGGCCGCCCACGGTGTCGCTGGTCAGGACCATCCGCCGCGCGTTCGGGAAGAGCAATGCCGCTTCTTCCGCCAGGCGCTCGACGCCGGGACCGCAGGCGGCGAAGGTGCCTTCATGCTGGCAGGCGGGGCAGGCCTTCGGCATCTGGATCTGATAGCCGCAGTGATGGCATTGCAGCCGCGCCGAATAGCGGTGCTCGACCAGCCAGGTGGTGCAGTTCGGGCATTGCATCCGATGGCCGCAATCGCGGCAGAGGGTGAGCGGCGCGTAGCCGCGGCGATTGAGGAACAGGATCGCCTGGCCCTGGTCGGCCAGCGTCTCGTTCACCGCGCGGATCAGGCTGGGGCTGAGCCATTGCTGTCGCTCCGGCTTGTCGCGGCGGAGATCGATCAGCGTCACCGCGGGCAGTTCGGCACCGCCATGCCGATCGGGCAGCTCGAGCAGGCGGTAGCGACCCTGATCGGTGTTGACGATGGATTCCAGCGACGGCGTCGCCGAAGCGAGCACGACCGGAATCTTCGCGAGATGCCCGCGCACCACCGCCATGTCGCGCGCCTGGTAGATCACGCCGTCTTCCTGCTTGAAGGCGGGCTCGTGCTCCTCATCGACGATGATCAGGCCGAGATCGGCGAAGGGCAGGAACAAGGCCGAGCGCGCGCCGACCACGACCTTGGCCTCGCCGTCGAGCACCGCGCGCCAGGTGACACGCCGCTCCGCTTGCGTGAGCTCGGAATGCCATTGCGCCGGCGCCGCGCCGAAGCGCTCTTCGAACCGGCCGAGCCATTGGGCGCTGAGTGCGATCTCCGGCAGCATGACCAAAGCCTGGCGACCCGCGCGCAGGCAGGACGCGATCGCCTCGAAATAGACTTCGGTCTTGCCCGAGCCGGTGACGCCGTTCAGCAGGGTGACGCCCGGCGTCAGCGGCGCCAGCGCGTCGACCGCCGCTCGCTGTGCTTCGGAGAGTGTCGGGCCGGGCCGATCCGCATCGGGTCGCCCGAAGGGTCGGCGCGCCGGCAAGGCGACGGCGCGCAACATGCCCAACCGTGCCATTTCGGCAACAACACCCGCAGTGCAACTTGCGGCGCGCGCAAGATCGCCTGAGGTCAGCGGCGGCCCGTTCTCCAACGCAGTGAGCACGCGCTGTCGCACCGCCGTCATTTTACCCGACTCTGCGTCGCCGAGTTGCCAGGCCTTGATCGGCTTTTCCGGCTCGAGCGCTTCGGGTACGCTCATCGCCATGCGCAGCACCGAGCCGATCGGTGCCATGCAGTAGTTTGCGACCCAGTCGATGAAACGCCGCGAAACCTCTGGCATCGCGGGAAGTTCAAGCCGCGCTTCGACCGCGCGCAGCTTCGCCGCGGGGACGCTGTCGTCGCCGTCGCCCCAGACCACGCCCATGACCGTTCGGCGCCCGAGCGGCACCGCCACGAAATCGCCCGGCGCGAGAGGGAGACCCTCAGGCACGGCGTAGTCATAGGCCGTGAACAGCGCCAGCGGTATCAGGACGCTCACGCGTCCCAACATTCCGAATTCAGGCGGTATCGAACTGGCGGTTTCGGAATCCATCGTCTAGAATCTTTCCCGATTCGCGCCCTGCCGCAAGGAGGGGTGGAAAGCTCCCCCGCATCGGCGCATATAGACACTCGCGCCTGCAGGCAACCACCGAAGAATAGAGACCACGGATGAAGTTCTTTATCGACACCGCCGACCTCGACGACATTCGCGATCTCGCCGCCACCGGCCTGGTGGACGGCGTCACCACCAACCCTTCGCTGATTGCGAAATCGGGCGGCAAGTTCCTCGACGTCATCAAGCAGATCTGCGAAGTGGTCCCCGGCCCGGTCAGCGCCGAGGTGACGGCGACCGATCACAAGACCATGCTCCAGGAAGGGCAGAAGCTGGCGAAGATCGCCAAGAATGTCTGCGTGAAGGTGCCGCTGACCGTCGACGGGTTGAAGACCTGCAAGGCGCTCTCGGACAACGGCACGAAGGTGAACGTGACCTTGTGCTTCTCCGCGGCGCAGGCGCTGCTCGCCGCCAAGGCCGGCGCCACCTTCATCTCGCCTTTCGTCGGCCGGCTCGACGACATCGGCAGCGACGGCCTCGAGCTGATCTCGGATATCGTCCAGATCTACAATGCCTATGACAATTTGACGACCGAGGTGCTGGTCGCCTCGGTGCGCCACCCGATCCACATCATCGAATCCGCGAAGATGGGCGCGCATGTGGCGACCTTGCCGCCGGCCGTGCTGCGCCAGCTGTTCCATCACCCGCTGACCGACAAGGGCCTCGCCGCGTTCCTCGCGGATTGGGCCAAGACCGGCCAATCCATTTTGTAGTGGCAATCCAGTAATGGCGAAGCGATCGGGGACCACCGTGGCGGATCAGGCGCCGGAGCGCAGCAAGACCGGGACCACCAGCGCGACCGCCGCGCAGGTCGTCGCCTATTTGCGGCGCAACCCCGATTTCCTGTCGCGCCACCCCGAACTGCTCGACCTGCAGCTTTCGCCCGGCCGCCATGGCGGCGCCGGCCAGGGCGTCGTCGATCTGCAACAGTTCATGGTCGAGCGGCTGCGCGGCGAGATCAACAAGCTCCGCAACGACCAGGACGAAATCCTCGCCAACACCCGCGACAATCTTTCGACCCAGGAGCGCATCCACAAGGCGGTGGTCGAATTGCTGGAGGCCGAGAGCTTCGAGCAATTCATCGACATCATCACCGGCGATCTCGGCCTGCTGCTCGAGGTCGATGTGGTCAGCCTCTGCGTCGAGCTTTCCGACCACACCGCGAAGCGCCCGAAGCACGAAGGCATCCAGTTCCTCGGCCGCGGCGCGGTCGATCGGGCGCTGGGCGGCAAGGACAAGCATGTCGTGCTGCGCGACGAGGCGATCGGCGATCCGGAGATCTTCGGCGCCGGCGCCGAGCTGGTCCGCTCCGACGCGATGCTGCGGCTCAACATCAGCTCCCATGCGCCCGCGGGCCTGATCGCGTTCGGCGCGCGGCATCCCGGCTACTTCCACGCCGGCCAGGGCACCGAATTGATGAGCTTCCTCGGACGGGTGATCGAGTTCGGCATCCGGACATGGCTGGACCTGCCGAAACCCTGACGCAGGCGGGCGAGCGCGATCTCCGCTTCGCCGCGCAACCCGATCTCGCTGCCGCGATCGAGCAATGGCTGAGCTGGCTCGACCATGAGCGCCGCGGCTCGGTGCACACAGTCGATGGCTATACCCGCGATCTCAAGGACCTGCTGCGTTTTCTCGAACAGTATCGCGGCGAGACGCCGACCCTGGCCGCTTTCTCCGCCGCGGACCGCAACGATTTCCGCGCCTGGATGGCGGACCGCGCCAAACGCGGTCTGGAACCGGCTTCCACCGCGCGGGGGTTGAGCGCCATCAAGAATTTCGCCCGCTTCATCGCCAAGCGCGGGCTCGGGGCAAACGGCGCGCTCTCCGCGATGCGCAATCCGAAGCTGCCGCGTTCGGTGCCGAAGCCGTTGAACGCGGTCGAGGCCGAGGACGCGCTGGAAGCCGTGGCCGGCTTGCATGAAACCGACTGGATCGGCCGCCGCGACCTCGCGGTGCTGACCTTGCTCTATGGCTGCGGGTTGCGCATCTCGGAAGCGCTCGGCCTGGCGCGACGCGACGCGCCGAAGCCCGGCGGCAGCTTGCGCATCCGCGGCAAGGGCGACAAGACCCGGGTCGTGCCGGTGCTGCCCGTCGTCGCCGAGGCGATCCAGGATTATCTCAAGGCGCTGCCGATCGCCTGCGAGCCCGAGGGCCCGCTTTTCCTCGGCGCCAAGGGCAAGCGGCTCAGCCCACGCCTCGTGCAATTGGCGATGCAGAAGCTGCGCCTGCAATTGGGCCTGCCGGTAACCGCCACGCCGCATGCCTTGCGCCATTCCTTCGCCACGCACCTGCTGGCCGGCGGCGGCGATCTCCGCGCGATCCAGGAATTGCTGGGCCACGCCTCGCTGTCGACGACGCAGCGCTACACCGAGGTTGACGCGGCGCATCTTCTCGCCGTCTATAACGCCGCCCATCCCAGGGCGCGTTAGAGGGGAGCCCCCGGTAGACCGCCATGACCGTCACCGTCCGTCCGATCCGGCGCGAGGACGCCGAAGCCATTGTCGGCATGCTGAAGGAGTTCGGCGCCTTTCTCATTTCCCTGGGCGATCCCTGGGATTCCAAGTTCACCGAAGAGCGCTATCTCGAAGACGGGTTCGGCCCCGAGCCGGCCTTCGGCGGCTTCATCGCCGAGGAGGCCGGACAGCCGCTCGGCTACATCCTGCACACACCGAGCTACGATACGGATGTCGGCTGCCGGGTGCTGTTCATCATCGACCTCTGGGTGCGGCCTTGGACCCGGCGCCTCGGCGTCGGGCGCAAGCTGATGGACGCCGCCGCCGAACTTGGGCGCCAACGCCATTGCGGCTATCTGCTCTGGGCGGTGTTCAAGCCGAACACGCTGGCGCGCAGATTCTATGACGGGATCGGCGGCAAGGAGACCACCGATCTCGACTGGATGACGCTGAAGCTCTAGGCCCCGAACTCGGCCAGCACCCAACGCTCGAACGCCTCGACCATCGGGTTGGGGCCGGCGTTCTGCGGCCGGGCCAGGAAATAACCGCGGGTCGAGCGGGCGGTGAAATTGTGCGCGCGCTTGAGCTGTCCGGATTCCAGCAGCGCGTCGATCGAGGGCGACCAGGAGAGCGCGATGCCCTGCCCGGCCAAGGCCGATTGCAGCACCAGCGGATAATTGCCGTAGCCTTGGCCGCGGATGCGTTCCGGCACGGCGACGCCGGCCGCGGCGAAATAGCCCGGCCAGTCGAACCAGTCGCTGCCATCGGCGGTGTCGATCAGGCGCAGCAGGTTGGCTTCGGTGAGCCAGTCCGGCTTGCCGTCGGCCGGACCGGTCGGATAGTTCGGCGCGCAGACCGGGAACACCGATTCCTGGTTCAGGCGCTTCACCTCGATGCCGGGCCAGGCGCCGGCGCCGAACACGATCGCGATGTCGCAATCGGCGATCGCCCGCTCGACATGCTGCGCGGTGATGATGCGGACATCGACCTGCGGCTCCAGCGCCGTAAACTTCGGCAGGCGCGGCACCAGCCAATGGGCCGAGAAGGCGAAGTCGGCGCCGATGGTGAGCTGGCGCGGCGCGTCCTGGGCACGGACCCGGGCGACCGCCTCGCCGATGATCTGCAGCCCTTCCTGCGCCGACTCGAGGAACTGTTTCCCTTCCGGCGTCAGCTCGACGCCGCGCGGGCTACGGCGGAACAGCGCGCAGCCGAGGCGCTGCTCGATCTGCCGGATCTCGCGGCTGACCGCCGATTGGGTGACGCCGAGCGCCTGGGCTGCCGCGGTGAAGCCGCCGCGCTCGCCCGCCGCCACCACCGCCAGCAGGGACGAGAGCGACGGCAGGTCGCCCCTGACATAATCCTTGATCATATCCCTCATGAGCCGGCCATGCCTGGATGCCTCGGATTTTCGCCGATACACTCATGAGCATAACTCATAATGCGCCCAGTGGGCAGGACCGCGCGACCATGGCAAAGCGACTGAACGTTCTCTACCTGATGGCCGACCAGCTGGCCGCCGCCTTCCTGCCCGCCTATGGCAACCGGGTGGTCCAGTCGCCCAACATCGACGCCCTGGCCGAGCGCGGCGTCACCTTCGACAGCTTCTATTGCGCGAGCCCGCTCTGCGCGCCGTCGCGCTTCACCATGATGGCGGGCGCCCATGTCTCGCGGATCGGCGCCTATGACAACGCGGCCGAGTTTCCCTCGGAGGTTCCCACCTTCGCCCATTACATGCGCGCGGCCGGCTATCGCACGGCGCTGGCCGGCAAGATGCATTTCTGCGGGCCCGACCAGCTGCACGGGTTCGAGGAGCGCCTCACCACCGACATCTATCCCGCCGATTTCGGCTGGACCCCCGATTGGGAGAATCCCGGCATCCGCCCGAGCTGGTATCACAACATGGGCTCGGTGACCGAGAGCGGCACCTGCGTGCGCTCCAACCAGCTCGATTTCGACGACGAGGTCACCTATGCCGCGCGCCGGCAGATCTACGACCTCGCGCGGAGCAGCGAGGACCGGCCGTTCTTTTTGACGGTATCCTGGACCCATCCGCACGACCCCTATGCCAACCTGCCGGAGCTGTTCGATCTCTATCGAGACGAGGACATCCCGATGCCGGCGGTCAACAAGAGCGACGTGGCCGACGACCCGCACAGCCAGCGCTTGCGCCATGTTTCCGACATGGACAGCTACACCATCACCGAGGCCGATATCCGCCGGGCGCGGCGCGCCTATTTCGCCTCGATCTCCTATGTCGACCGCCAGGTCGGCGTGCTGATGCAGGCGCTGAAGGAGTCGGGTCTCGCCGACAACACCGTCGTCATCATGACCGCCGACCATGGCGACATGCTGGGCGAGCGCGGGCTCTGGTACAAGATGACCTGGTTCGAGAATGCCTGCCGCATCCCGCTGATCGTCTCGGCGCCGGGCACGTTCAAGGCGGGCCGCGTCACCACCAATGCCTCGCATCTCGACCTGCTGCCGACTCTGGCGGAAATCGCCAATGAGGGCGGCGCGTTCGAGCCCGCGGCCGAAATCGACGGCCGGAGCCTGCTCGGCGCGCTCTCCGGCGGCGCGGGCCATGACGAGGCGATCGGCGAATATTGCGGCGAGGGCGCCATCGCCCCGCTGGTGATGATCCGCCGCGCCAACTGGAAGTTCGTGCACACGCCGAGCGATCCGGACCAGCTCTACGACCTCAAGGCCGATCCGCTGGAGAAGCAGAATCTCGCCGCCGAGCCGAAACACACGGAAACGGTCGACGCCTTCCGCAAGGAGGTGAAGCAGCGCTGGGACCTGGCGAAGCTGAAGGACCAGGTAATCGACAGCCAGCGCCGCCGCCGCATCGTGTATGAAGCGCTCAGCAAGGGCCGGCATCGCAGCTGGGACTACCAACCGATCCGGGACGCGGGCACAGCCTATATGCGCAACAACGTGGTGCTGGACGATCTGGAAGCGCGGACGCGGTTGCCGAAGGTCGGTTAGCCCTTCACCGCACCCGCGGTCAGCCCTGACACGATCCGGCGCTGCAAAGCCAGCACCAGCACGATCAGCGGGGCGGTGACGATGACCGAGGCGGCCATGATGCGGCCCCAGGGGATCTCGTAGCCGCCCGCGCCCGAGATGAGGGCGATCGCGACGGGGACCGTGCGCTGTTCCTCGGAGAGGGTGAAGGTGAGCGCGAACAGGAACTCGTTCCAGGCCAGGATGAAGGCGAGCAGGCCGGTCGCGACCAAGGCCGGCGCCATCACCGGAATGAAGACGTCGGTCAGGATGCGCAAGGGCGGCGCGCCGTCGATGATGGCGGCCTCCTCCAACTCGCGTGGCAGATCGCCCATGAAGGCGGTCAGCACCCAGGTCGAGAACGGCAGGGTCAGGATGAGGTCGGCGAGGATCAGGCCGGAGAGACTGTCATAGAGGCCGGTCACCTGGATGAGCTCGAACATGCCGGTCAGCACCGCGATCTGCGGGAACATCGAGACGCTGAGGATCACGAAGGAGACCGCGGTGCGGCCGCGGAACGCCATGCGGCCGAGCGCATAGGAAGCGGTCGCGGCGAGACCGAGCGAGATCGCCGTCGTGACGATGGCAACGATGGCGGAATTCAGGATGTTGCGGGCGAAGGGCTGTTCGCGGAACAGCGCCACGTAGTTCTCGAAGGTCGAGCTGGCCGGAATGAGATCGGCGGTGAACAGCGCGCTGCCCGTCTTCAGCGAGGAGACGATGGCCCAGTAGAACGGGAAGACCGCATAGAAGACGATGAAGGCGACCAGCAGGTAGAAGGCGATGCGGCCGAGGATTTTCATCGCACCACCCCGCCGATGCGCAGGCGCCCGGCCGTGACCACGATGGTGGCGAAAACCGCGACGATCAGAAACAGGGCGGTCGCCGCCGCCGAGCCCATGCCGCCCTGCTGGAAATCGATCAGCTGCTGGCGCGCATAGACCGACATCGAGGCGGTCGAGGGGTTGTCGCCGGTCAGCACGTAGATGATGTCGAACACCCGGAGCGCGTCGAGGCTGCGGAACAGGATTGCGACGAATAGAGCCGGTCGGATCAGCGGCAAGGTGACCTGGAAGAACACTTTGACCGCGCTGACGCCGTCGACCCGCGCGGCTTCATAGATTTCGCGTGGTAGGACCTGGAGCGCGGCGAGGCTGAGCAGCGCCATGAAGGGCGTGCCTTTCCAGACATCGACCGCGATCACCGAGGCGATCGAGAGCGTGGGATCGGCGAGCCAGGCCCAAGGCCGGTCGATCACCCCCAGGCCCAGCAGCATCGCGTTCACCACGCCGTAGAGATCGTTCAGCATCCAACCCCACATCCGCGCGGACACCACCGTCGGAATGGCCCAGGGGATCAGCACCGCTGCGCGCACCAGGCCGCGGGCCTTCAGATGCGTGTTCAAGGTGAGGGCGATGATCAGGCCGAGGACGGTCTCGATCGAGACCGAGATGAGAGTGAAGCCAAGCGTGTTGGCGACCGCGCGCCACCAATAGGGATCGGAGGCAAGGCCGCGATAATTGGCGAGGCCGATGAATTGCGATTCTCCGAAGTCGCCCAGCCCGGCATCGGTGAAACCGAGCAGGATGGTGCGCAGCAGCGGCCAGCCGGCGACCAGCGCCAGCACGACCAGCATCGGCGTGAGGAAGCTCCAGGCGGTGATCGCCCGCCGCTGGGCGAGCGTGCGCATGCCGCTCTACTTCCAGCTGGTGCGAATGCCCGAAAGATTGTCGGCAGCACTGCCCTGACCCTGGAGGGTCGCATGGACCGCGCGCACGAACTGGCTGGAGAACTGGTTATAGCCCTTGCCCGCCACCGCGGCCGGGCGGGTTGCGACACTGCTCAAGATGGTGCTGAAGGTCGAGAAGAACGGATCCTGCTTCAGCTCCGGCTCGTTGTAGACGCTCTTCAGCGAGGGATTGAACGAGCCCTTGATCGCGCGGCGTTTCTCCTCCTCGGCGCCGGCGAGATAGAGGATGAGATCGACCGCCTCCTTGGGATGGGCCGAGTGTTTCGAGACCGCGAGGCTCTGGCCGCCCAACGTGCCGGTGTGCACCGCATGCTCGCCGTCGCCCTTGGGCAGCGGCACCACGCCGACCTTGTCCTTGACCGGCGAGTCGGGCGCGTTCACCAGTGCCCAGGCATAGGGCCAGTTGCGCATGAAGACAGCCTTGCCGGACTGGAAGGCGCCGCGCGCCTGCTCCTCGTCATAGCCGAGCACGCCTTGCGGCGCGATCGTGCCGATCCAGCCCTTGGCGCGGTCGAGGGCCGCGGCGGCTTGCGGATTGTTGAAGGTCGCCTGGCCGGCATGGTCCAGCAATCCCCCGCCGCCATTGCTGGTGATCCATTCCAGCGCGTTGCAGACCAGGCCCTCATAGGCCTTGCCCTGGAAGACGTAACCCTGGATACCCTTCTCGCCTTCCATCACTTTCTTCGCCGCCTGCTCGAGCTCGGCCCAGGTTTCGGGTGCCTTGAGCTGGTATTTGTCGAGCAGGTCCTTGCGGTAATAGAGCATGCCGGCATCGACGAACCACGGCACCGCGATCAGCTTGCCGTCGACCGTGTTGTTGGCGATCAGGGTCTGGAAATAGCCGTCGAGCTTGGCGGGCTCGATGAACTGGTTCAAATCGAGGAACTGGTTGGCGAGGATCCCGGGCCAGACCACGTCGATCTGGAAGATATCGACCTTGTCCGATTTCGACGCGAGCAGGCTCTGGTAGAGCGCGAGGCGCTCCTGCGCGTCGGCGGGCGTCGAGACCAGACGCACCTCGTTGCCGGTCTTCTGCGCCCAGGCCTGGGCGCCGTCGCGGCAGAGCTCCATCTCGATGCCGAGCGAGGAGCAGGAGATCGAGATCGTGACCTTGGCTGCGGCGGGTTGAATGAAGGCGGCGCAAAGCGCAAGCGAAGCGGCGATGAGCGATCCGGCGCGGAGCATGGCGATTTCTCCCAATCGGTGACGCGCGCTCTTGCGGCGCGGCGGCCTAGGGAAAACTGCCGAAAAGCGCGATGGTTCCGCTTGGAAAGCGGCGGCATCACCGCCTAGGATGCCGCCTTTCCAGCAAGTCCCAAGAGTTCATGTCCGACCGAGTCCAAAAGCCCACCGACCACGGGATGGTGCGCGTCCGCGGCGCCCGGCAGCACAATCTGAAGAACATCGACGTCGAGATCCCGCGCGAGAAGCTGGTGGTGTTCACCGGCGTCTCGGGCTCGGGCAAGTCGTCGCTGGCGTTCTCGACGCTCTATGCCGAGGCGCAGCGGCGCTATCTGGAATCGGTCTCGCCCTATGCGCGGCGGCTCTTTCACCAGATGTCGGTGCCGGAGGTGGATGAGATCGACGGTCTGCCGCCGGCGGTCGCCCTACAGCAGCAGCGCGGCTCGCCGACCACGCGCTCCTCGGTCGGCAGCGTCACCACCCTCTCCAACCTGCTGCGCATGCTCTATTCGCGGGCCGGTGATTATCCGAAGGGACAGGCGCTGCTCTATGCCGAGAGCTTCTCGCCCAACACGGCGGAAGGCGCCTGCCCGAAATGCCACGGGCTGGGCCGCGTCTACGAGGTGACCGAGAAGTCCATGGTGCCGGACGATTCCAAGACCATCCGTGAGCGCGCCATCGCGGCCTGGCCGACCGCCTGGGGTGGGCAGAACCAGCGGGACATCGCGGTCACCATGGGCATCGATGTCGATATTCCCTGGCGCGACCTGCCGAAGAAGGACCGCGACTTCCTGCTGTTCAGCGAGGAGCAGCCGGTGGTGCCGGTCTATGCCGGATATACGCCGGCGGAAACAAGGCGCGCGCTGAAGCGCAAGGAGGAGCCGAGCTATCAGGGCACCTTCACCAGCGCGCGGCGCCACATCCTCAGCAGCTTCGCCAACACCGAAAGCCCGCTGATGAAGAAGCGGGCGATGCAGTTCATGATCAACAGCGAATGCCCGCTCTGTCATGGGAAGCGGCTGAAGCGCGAAGCCTTGTCCGTGAAATTCGCCGGGCTCGATATCACCGAGATGTCGCGCCTACCGCTGAAGCTGGTCGCCACCGTCTTCGCGCCATATGCCGAGGGCAAGGTGACGCCGAAGATGCAGCACGACCACCCGGAACAGGCGACGGTGGTGCAGCGGATCGCCGAGGACCTGGTCGGGCGGATCGCGGTGATCCTGGAGCTCGGGCTCGGCTATCTCACGTTGGAACGCAGCACGCCGACCCTGTCGCCGGGCGAGTTGCAGCGGTTGCGGCTGGCGACCCAGGTGAAGTCCAACCTGTTCGGCGTGGTCTATGTGCTGGACGAGCCCTCCGCCGGCTTGCATCCGGCCGATACCGAGGCGCTGCTGCGGGCGCTGGGGCGGCTGAAGGCGGCCGGGAACTCGCTGTTCGTGGTCGAGCACGAGGTCGATGTCATGCGCGCCGCCGACTGGATCGTCGATGTCGGTCCCGGCGCCGGCGAGAAGGGCGGGCGCATCCTCTACAGCGGACCGCTGGAAGGGCTGAAGGACGTCCAGGACTCGCAGACTCGCCGTTATCTGTTCGCCGAGAAGACCGAGCGGAAGCGCGCGCCGATCGCGCCGAAGCAATGGCTGAAGCTGGAAGGCATCACCCGCAACAACCTGGAGAAGCTGGATGTCGATTTCCCGGTCGGCGTGCTGACTGCGGTCACCGGGATTTCCGGCTCGGGCAAGTCCAGCCTGGTCAGCCAGGCCATGGTGGAGCTGGTCGCCGCGAAGCTCGGCCATGCGCCGACCGAGGAGGACGACACCGACCTGCTGGAGCGCGAGACGGCGATCCCGACCGAGGGCCGGATCGGCGGCGATCTCGAGCGGGTGAAGCGGCTGGTGGTGGTGGACCAGAAGCCGATCGGCCGCACGCCGCGCTCCAACCTCGCGACCTATACCGGGCTGTTCGACCACGTGCGCAAGCTGTTCGCCGCGACCAAGGCGGCGAAGGCGCGGCATTTCGATGCCGGGCGGTTCTCGTTCAACGTCGCCAAGGGGCGCTGCGACAATTGCCGCGGCGAGGGCTGGGTGATGGTGGAGCTGTTGTTCCTGCCCAGCGTCTACGCGCCCTGCCCGGTCTGCCAGGGCACGCGCTACAATCCGGCGACGCTGGAGATCAAGTACCAGGACCGCAACATCGCCGAGGTGCTCGCGCTGACCGTGGACGAGGCCGCGCAGTTCTTCGCGGCCGAACCCAACCTGCAGCGCGCGCTCTCGGTGGTGCAGGAGGTCGGGCTCGGCTATCTGCGGCTGGGCCAGCCGGCGACCGAGCTCTCCGGCGGCGAGGCGCAGCGCATCAAGCTCGCGACCGAGCTGCAGCGGATCCAGCACGGCAACACGCTCTACATCCTCGACGAGCCGACCACCGGTTTGCACCCTTCAGACGTGGTGCGGCTGATCGAGCAGCTGCGGCGGCTGGTCGATGCGGGGAATACGGTCGTGGTGGTCGAGCACGACATGAGCCTGGTCGCGGCAGCGGACTGGGTGATCGATATCGGCCCCGGCTCGGGCGATGAAGGCGGCAAGCTGGTGGCGGCCGGGCCGCCGGCGAAACTGGCCGCGGCGAAGGGGAGCCGGACGGCGGGCTATCTGGCGCGCTTCGTCTGAGCCTTCTTCTTCGCCTTCGTCACCGCCTTCTTGGCCGCCACGCCGAGCTCGATCCACGCCGGCGCATGATCGCTGGAATGCGGGCGGCCGCGGGTCGCCTTGTCGACACCGGCGGCTTTCAGTTTCTTGGCGAGGTCCGGGGTCAGCAGCAGGTGGTCGATGCGCAGGCCGGCGTCGCGGGCGAAGGAATTCCGCCAGTATTTCCAGAAGGTGTAGATGCGCTCCTTCGGGTGCTTCTTGCGGATCGCATCGGTCCAGCCTTGCGCGATCAGGCGGCGATAGGCTTCACGCACTTCCGGGCGGAATAGCGCGTCGCCCTCCCAGTTCTCCGGCTTGTAGACGTCGAGCTCGGTCGGCATGACGTTGAAGTCGCCGGCCAGGATCACAGGATCGCCGCTCTTCAGCAGCGTCTTCGCGTGGACGATGAGGCGCGCGAACCACATGAGTTTGTAGTCGAACTTCGGCCCCGGCGCGGGATTGCCGTTCGGCAGATACAGACAGGCGATGGTGAGAGCACCGACCTTGGCCTCGATGTAGCGGCTGTGGCTGTCGTGGGGATCGCCGGGCAGGGCGCGGCGGATTTCGACCGGTGTCTGACCGCGGGCGAGGATGGCGACGCCGTTCCAGGATTTCTGGCCATGCCAGATGGCGTTGTAACCGGCTCTCTTCAGCTCCGCCGCGGGGAAGCGGTCGTCGGGTGTCTTCAGCTCCTGCAGGCAGGCGATGTCGGGCTGGGTTTCTTTCAGCCAGTCCAGCAGGCTCGGCAGGCGGGCGGTGATGCCGTTGATGTTGTAGGTGGCGATGCGCATCTGCGATCGGCTTCCTTGAGGTCGACGCGCTGGATCCTCCATCGATGCGAGGGCAATTAACCTCACGGCTGCAGTGCCCCCCTCTTACTCCCCCTGAAGAGGGGGAGAAGAGCATTCGCAGCTGGCTTAGCTCGGTTCGACCGACCACTCGGTGGAAGCCCTCCCCTCTTTAGGGGGAGGGTTGGGTGGGGGCAATGCAGCCGTGCTGTGGCCAGCTTCGCGCGGTGGATGATCCAGCGCTACATATGAATCGTCGAGCTCGTGATCGCCAGCGCGGCTTCCTTGATCGCTTCGCTGTGGGTGGGATGGCCGTGGAAGGCTCTCGCCACGTCTTCGGCGGAGCCTTGGAATTCCATCGCCATGACGCATTCATGGATCATGGTGCCGGCATTGGGGCCGAGGATATGGGCGCCGAGCAGGCGGTCGGTCTTGGCATCGGCCAGCAGCTTCACCAATCCGTCCGTTTCACCCGCCGCCTTGGCGCGGCCGTTGGCGATGAAGGGGAACTTGCCGATCTTGTACTCGATGCCGGCCGCTTTGAGCTCTTCCTCGGTCTTGCCGACGGAAGCCAATTCCGGCGCGGTGTAGACGATGTTCGGGCAGGTCTCGTAGTTCACATGGCCCGCCTGGCCGGCCAGCATCTCGGCCAGGGCGACGCCCTCCTCCTCGGCCTTGTGGGCCAGCATCGGGCCGGCGATCACATCGCCGATCGCATAGATGCCGGGGATGTTGGTCTTGAAATGGCCGTCGGTCTTGACCCGGCCTTTCTCGTCGCGCTCGACCCCGGCCATTTCCAGGCCGACGCCGGAGACATAGGGCCGCCGGCCGATCGCGACCAGCACAACATCGGCCTGCATGGTCTCCGCGGCGCCGCCTTTCGCCGGCTCGATCGTCACGTCGAGCGCTTCGCCGTTCGGCTTCACGCCGGTGACCTTGGCGCCGAGCTTGAAGGCGAGGCCCTGCTTGGTGAGGATCTTCTGGAACTGCTGGCCGATCTCGACATCCATGGTCGGCACGATGCGGTCGAGGAACTCGACCACGGTGACCTTGGCGCCGAGCCGGCGCCAGACCGAGCCCAATTCCAGCCCGATCACGCCGCCGCCGATCACCACCAGGTGGTTCGGCACCTTCTCCAGCGTGAGCGCGCCGGTCGAGGAGACGATCTTCTTCTCGTCGATGGTGATGCCCGGAAGCGGCGTCGGCTCGGAGCCGGTGGCGATGACGATGTGCTTGGCCGAGACCTGCTCGGCCTGGCCCGGTGCGGACAGAATCTCGACGCGCCCGCCGCCCAGCAGGCGGCCGGTACCCTTCAGATAGGTCACCTTGTATTTCTTGAACAGGAACTCGACGCCCTTGGTGAAGTCGGCGACGACCTTGTCCTTGCGCGCCAGCATCTTCGGAAGATCGAGGCCGATCTTTTCCGCGGTGATGCCGTGGGCCGCCAGATGGTGCGAGACCTTGTCGAATTCCTCGGAGGAGGAGAGCAGCGCCTTCGAGGGAATGCAGCCGACGTTGAGGCAGGTGCCCCCGAGCGCGCCGCGATTCTCGATACAGGCGGTCTTCAAGCCGAGCTGTGACGCCTTGATGGCGCAGACATAACCACCCGGCCCGCCACCGATGATCACCACGTCGAAGGATTGTTCGTCGGCCATCTTTTTTGGTTCCGTTTTGCAGAGGGTGATTCGCACCCCCACCCTAACCCTCCCCCGATTCGGGGGAGGGGACTCTCTTCACCCGCCCCCGAATCGGGGGCGGGCTGGGGTGGGGGTACGAGGCACCGGGTTCATTGATCAGTTCGACACGAGCACGACGGCGCGTTCGCCGTCGTAGAGCGCCATCTTCATGAAATCCGCGTGGGTTGCCGGGCGTGCGGTCTGGGATTTCGGGGTCTGGCGTTTCTTGCGGGTGATCCAGGGATCGTTGACGTAGACGTTCTCGTCATCGACGCCGGAGATGGCGACCCAATGCGGGCCGTTGTCGCCGTGAAAGACATTGGTCGAGACCAGGACCAGGGGAACCGCACCGGATTCGATCGCGGACTTCAGATCGGCAATGGTCCATTTCTTCAGCAGCATCGGGACTTTCGCCGCCTTCAGCAGCTTCTCGTCCTCGCGCTGCACCAGGTCGGAGACCTTCCGGAGATCCGCCTTCTTCTGATATTTCAGCAGATAGGGGCCGCGCTTGCTGAGCCAGAGCGTGATGTGGAAACCACGCCGCCAGCCGGCCAGGGCCAGGCCGTAGGGGCTGGAGCCGGGATGGCCCTTGCCCATGAAGACGGTGTTGGCCTCGCGCCACAATTGGAGCTCATGGGCGCGATCGATCGGCTGCGTCTTGTCGAGCGCCGTCATCGCCATCATCAGCGAGGACGGCCCGCAGGTGAAGTCGGTGCTCTGGTTGTAATAGGGGAGCTTGCGGCCGACCATTTGGCCGGCCGCGAGCTTGGCGCCCTTTGACTTCAGAGTTCGAGCAGCAGGCGCTGGGGATCTTCGAGGCATTCCTTGACTCGCACGAGGAAGGTGACCGCTTCACGCCCATCGATGATGCGGTGATCGTAAGAAAGGGCCAGATACATCATCGGGCGGATTTCGACCTTGCCATCGACCGCCATCGGCCGCTGCTGGATCTTGTGCATGCCGAGGATGCCCGATTGCGGCGGGTTCAGGATCGGCGTTGACATCAGCGAGCCGAAAACCCCGCCGTTGGTGATGGTGAAGGTGCCGCCGGTCAGCTCGTCGATCGACAGCTTGCCCTCTCTGGCACGACGTCCGAGCTCGGCGATCTTCGCCTCGATCTCGGCGAGGGACAGGTGGTCCGCATCCCGGACGACGGGGACGACCAGGCCCTGCTCGGTGCCGACCGCGACGCCGATGTCATAGTGGTTCTTGAAGATGATGTCGTTGCCGTCGATCTCGCCGTTGACGGCCGGAATTTCCTTCAGCGCCTGGATGCAGGCGCGCACGAAGAAACCCATGAAGCCGAGCTTGGTCTTGTGCCGCTTCTCGAAGGCATCCTTGTATTTGTCGCGTAAGGCCATGACCGCACCCATGTCCACCTCGTTGAAGGTGGTGAGCATGGCGGCGGTGTTCTGGGCCTGCTTCAGGCGTTCGGCGATGCGGCGGCGCAGCCGCGACATCGGCACGCGCTCCTCGCGCTCGGCCAGCGGGCGCGGCACATGCGGCTCGGCCGGCGCTTGCGTGGGCGCGGCAGGGCGTGCGACCGGGACAGGCGGTGCCGCGGGCTTCGCCTTGAAATCGATCACGTCGGCCTTGGTGACGCGGCCGTCCTTGCCGGTGCCGGGCACGTCGGCCGGGTTGATGCCGGCCTCGGCCGTCATCTTGCGCACGGCCGGGCCGTTCCGGTCGTCATTCGCGGCGGGCGCAGCGGCGGCCGGAGGAGCGGCGGGCTCGGGTGCTGCCTTCTTGGCGATCTCGACGGCGCCCGGCGTTTCCGGGGAGACCGTGGTGCTGCTGCGGTTGGCGATCGACGCGGCGGGCGCCGCGGCGGCACCGCCTTCGCTGATCTCGCCGAGCACGGCGCCGATCGGCACGACGGCGCCGGCTTCGGCGTTGATCGCGCCGAGCGTGCCGGCACTCGGCGCATAGACTTCCTGGGTCACCTTGTCGGTCTCGAGCTCGGCGATCGCCTCGTCGGCCTTCACCGCGTCGCCGACCTTCTTCATCCACTTCGAGACCGTCGCTTCCGTGACGGATTCGCCCAAGGCGGGCACCACGATCTGAACGCTCATCGTTTCGTCCTTTGTTGGCTCGAAGGCGGCGGTGCGTCGTACCCCCACCCTAACCCTCCCCCGAATCGGGGGAGGGGATTCAACCGAGTACTCCTTCTCCCTCCCCCGATTCGGGGGAGGGCCGGGTGGGGGTACGGCGCACCCTTTCCCGCGCAATCTTCATCCTTAGCTCAAGGTCAAAGCTTCGTTGACCAGCTTGTTCTGTTCCTTGACGTGCCGTTTGAACAGGCCGGTCGCCGGCGAGGCCGCCGCCGGACGGCCGGCATAGCGCACGCGCGCCTGTTTCGAGCCGAGGCTCTCCATCACCGCCTCGATCTCCGGCATGACGAAGGTCCAAGGGCCCATGTTCTTCGGCTCTTCCTGGCACCAGACGATCTCGGCGCCGGGGAAACGCTGGAGCTCCGCCGCCAGCGCCTTGCCCGGGAACGGATAGAGCTGCTCGACGCGCATGATGTAGACCTGGTCCTGCTCGCGGTTCTCCGCCTCCTGCAGCAGGTCGTAGTAGACCTTGCCGGAGCAGAGCACGACGCGGCGGATGCGCTTGTCGTCGAGGCCGGGGCGATCGTCCCAGAGCACGCGGTGAAAGCTGGTATTGGGCCCGAATTCCGCCAGCTTCGAGACGGCGTTCTTGTGCCGCAGCAGCGATTTCGGCGTCATCATGATCAGCGGCTTGCGGAAGGCGCGGTGCAGCTGGCGCCGCAGCACATGGAAGTAGTTGGCCGGGGTGGTCGCGTTCACGACCTGCATGTTGTCCTCGGCGCAGAGCTGCAGATAACGCTCCAGCCGGGCCGAGGAATGCTCCGGCCCCTGGCCTTCATAGCCATGGGGGAGCAGCATCACCAGGCCGCTCATGCGCAGCCACTTGCTTTCGCCGGACGAGATGAACTGGTCGATGATGACCTGGGCGCCGTTGGCGAAATCGCCGAACTGCGCTTCCCAGAGCACCAGGGCCTTCGGGTCGGCGAGGCTGAAGCCGTATTCGAAGCCGAGCACGCCGGCTTCGGAGAGCGGCGAGTTGATGATCTCGAGCTTGGCCTGGCCGTCGCGGATGTTGTTGAGCGGAATGTACTCGTCCTCGGTCTCCTGATCGACCAGCACCGCATGGCGCTGGCTGAAGGTGCCGCGCTTGCAGTCCT
Organism: Dongia sedimenti; assembly: GCA_030715195.1. Taxonomy (GTDB): domain Bacteria; phylum Pseudomonadota; class Alphaproteobacteria; order Dongiales; family Dongiaceae; genus Dongia; species Dongia sedimenti. The sequence goes on along the minus strand of JAUYVI010000005.1, from coordinate 383,068 downwards.
GGCCGGACATCCGGACGGTGAAGCCCTCATCGAGCAGCGTGCCGAAGGCCAAAGCCTCGGCGGTCGCCCAGTCGATGCCCTCGCCCTTCTTCAGCGCCTCTTCCTTCTGCGCGAGCTGGCGAGCGATCTTGCGGTTGGCGTTGAAGGTCGCGGGAACCGTGGTGATCGCCTTGCCGACCAGCTCCAGCTTGTCCAGGTCGGCCGAGGTGGCGCCGCGGCGGTCGTCGCCCGAGGCGATCTCCAGCCCGCTCCAGGCACCTTCCAGCCAGTCGGCCTTGTTCGGCTTGTAGCTCTGCGAGACTTCGAGCTCGGAATCCAGGCGGGACTGGAACTCGTGGACGACGCGGTCCGCCTCCTCCTGCGAGATCGAGCCTTCCTCGAGCAGACGCTGGCTGTAGATCTGCCGCGTGGTCGGATGGGCGGCGATCTTCTGGTACATCATCGGCTGGGTGAAGGCCGGCTCGTCGCTCTCGTTATGGCCGAAGCGGCGATAGCAGAACATGTCGATGACGACGTCGCGCTTGAACTCCTGGCGGAACTCCATGGCGAGGCCGGAGACGAACAGGGTCGCTTCCGGGTCGTCGCCGTTCACGTGGAAGATCGGCGCCTGCACGCCCTTGGCGATGTCCGAGCAATAGGGGCCGGAACGCGACGCCACCGGGTTGGTGGTGAAGCCGATCTGGTTGTTGACGATGAAATGGATGGTGCCGCCGGTCTTGTAGCCGTCGAGCTCCGAGAGCTCGAGCGATTCCGGGACCAGGCCCTGGCCGGCGAAAGAGGCATCGCCATGGATCAGCAGGCCCATGACCTGCTCCATGTTCTTGTCCTTGCGCTGCTCCTGCTTGGCGCGGACCTTGCCGAGGACCACGGTGTTCACCGCCTCGAGATGCGAGGGATTGGCGGTCAGCGAGAGGTGGACCACGCGGCCGTCGAACTCGCGGTCAGCCGAGGTGCCGAGGTGATACTTCACGTCGGCCGAGCCCTGCACGTCCTCGGGGTTCGCGGCATTGCCCTGGAACTCGGAGAAGATCGCGGCGAAGCGCTTGTTCATGAAATTGGCGAGCACGTTCAGCCGCCCGCGATGGGTCATGCCGAGCACCAGCTCCTTGACGCCGAGCTGGCTGCCGCGCTTGATGATCTGCTCCAAGGCCGGGATCATGGTCTCGCCGCCGTCGAGGCCGAAGCGCTTGGTGCCGGTGTATTTCTTGTCGAGGAACTTCTCGAACATCTCGGCCGCGGTCAGGCGCTCGAGAATGGCCTGCTTGCCGCGCGGGGTGAATTCCCGCTGGTTGCGGCTGCCTTCAATGCGCTGCTGCAGCCACTTCTTCTGGTCGGGATTCTCGATATGCATGTATTCGACGCCGATCGAGCCGCAATAGGTCTCGCGCACGGCATGGACGATCTGGCGCAAGGTCGCGTGCTGATAGCCGAACACGTTGTCGATATAGATCTCGCGGTCCATGTCGGCATCGGTGAAGCCGTAGCTCCTGGGATCCAGCTCCGAATGCTTGTGCCGGGGCTTCAGCTCCAGCGGATCGAGGCTGGCCTCCAGATGGCCGCGCACGCGATAGGCGCGGATCAGCATCATGGCGCGGAGAGAGTCGCGGGCGGCGCGGGAGAGATCCTTGGCCGCCGGCGCCGGGCGGGCACTGGTCTCGCTCGTCGCATAGGTCTCTTCGTGGCCGTTGCCGATCTCGACCGCGCGGGCACGGGGCGCCCAGGAGGCGCCGCGGATGTCCTGGAGGACGATCGCGCTGTCGTCCTGGAGCTCGGAGAAGAACTTGCGCCAGCTGGGATCGACCGCGGACGGGTTCTCCAGATACTTGGCGTAGAGCTCTTCGATGAAGGGGGCGTTGGGGCCGGACAGGAAGGAGGCTGGAATGGTGCTCATAGGGCTACTCGTGGGTTGAGTTGAGCTCCGGTCAGGGACGGGCAGGTTATTGCCGGCTGAAGCGCGGCCGACAACAGGTCCAATGGTCGAACAGGTATGCTACCCCTGCACGTCACAAGACGGCGGTAAGATTAAATATAGGTAAATCGCGACCGTTTTTCGACAGTTCCGGGCGATTTTCCGCCAATTTGTCCGACGAAACCCCGGCCGGCTACTTGCCGAGCGCCTTCAGCATGGCGCTGCCCAGCGAAGCCGGGGATTCCGCAACGCTGATCCCCGCCGACTTCATGGCTTCGATCTTGTCGCCAGCCCCGCCCTTGCCGCCGGAGATGATCGCACCGGCATGGCCCATGCGCCGGCCCGGAGGCGCGGTCACGCCGGCGATGAAGCCGACTACCGGCTTCTTCACCTTGGAGGCTTTCAGGAAGGTGGCGGCCTCTTCCTCGGCGCTGCCGCCGATCTCGCCGATCATGACGATGCCCTGGGTCTCGGCGTCGCCGAGGAACAGATCGAGACAATCGACGAAGTTCGTGCCGTTCACGGGGTCGCCGCCGATCCCGATGCAGGTGCTCTGGCCGAGCCCGGCCGCGGTGGTCTGGGCGACCGCCTCATAGGTGAGGGTGCCGGAGCGGGAAACGATGCCGATCTTGCCCTTCTTGTGGATATGGCCGGGCATGATGCCGATCTTGCACTCTTCCGGCGTGATGATGCCGGGGCAGTTCGGACCGATCAGGCGCGTGGCCGAGCCGCCGAGCGCCCGCTTCACCCGGATCATGTCAAGGACCGGGATGCCCTCGGTGATGCAGACCACCAGCGGGATCTTCGCGTCGATCGCTTCCAGGATCGCATCGGCGGCGAACGGCGGCGGGACGTAGATCACGCTCGCATTGGCGCCGGTCTTGGCGACCGCTTCGGCGACCGTGTCGAACACCGGGAGATCGAGATGCTTGGTGCCGCCTTTGCCGGGCGTGACGCCGCCGACCATCTTGGTGCCATATGCAATGGCTTGTTCGGAATGGAAGGTGCCCTGCGCGCCGGTGAAACCCTGGCAGATGACCTTGGTGTTCTTGTCGACCAGCACCGACATGTTACTGGGCCTCCTTCACGGCCTTGACCACCTTCTCGGCGGCGTCGGCCAAGTTGTCGGCGGAGAGAATCTTCAGGCCCGATTGCGCCAGGATCTTCTTGCCGAGCTCGACATTGGTGCCTTCGAGCCGGACCACCAGCGGTACATGCAGCGAGACTTCCCGGGCCGCGGCGACGACACCCTCGGCGATCACGTCGCAGCGCATGATGCCGCCGAAGATGTTCACCAGAATGCCTTCGACGTTGGAATCCGAGAGGATGATCTTGAACGCCGTGGTGACGCGCTCCTTAGTGGCGCCGCCGCCGACATCGAGGAAGTTCGCGGGCGAGCCGCCATAGAGCTTGATGATGTCCATGGTCGCCATGGCGAGGCCGGCGCCGTTCACCATGCAGCCGATCGAGCCGTCGAGCTTGATGTAGTTGAGGCTGTGCTTGGCGGCTTCCAGCTCGGCCGGGTCCTCTTCGTCGGGATCGCGCAGCTCTTCGATGTCCTTGTGGCGGAACAGCGCGTTGTCGTCGAAGTTGACCTTGGCGTCCAAGGCCAGCACGTCGCCGGCGCCGGTCACGACCAGCGGGTTGATCTCGACGATCGAGCAGTCGAGCGCGTTGAAGGCGCTGTACATCGCGGTGATGAACTTCGCGGCCGAGGCGATCTGGTTGCCTTCGAGGCCGAGGAAGAACGCGATCTTGCGGGTATGAAAGGGCTGGATGCCGGTCGCGGGATCGACCGCGACTTTCAGGATCTTCTCCGGCGACTTCGCGGCGACTTCTTCGATCTCCATGCCGCCTTCGGCCGAGGCCATGACGGTGATGCGCGACGTCGCGCGATCGACCAGCATGCCGAGATAGAGCTCGCGCTTGATGTCGCAGCCGCCCTCGACATAGATCCGCTTCACCACCTTGCCGGCCGGGCCGGTCTGGTGCGTGACCAGGGTCATGCCGAGCATGTTCTGGGCGGCGGCCTTTACGTCTTCGACCGACTTCACGACCTTGACGCCGCCGGCCTTGCCGCGTCCACCGGCATGGATCTGGGCCTTCACCACCCAGACCTTGCCGCCGAGTTTCTGCGCGGCCTGGACCGCCTCTTCGGGCGTATAGGCGACATGGCCCGGCGGTGTGGCGACCCCGTACTTACTGATCAGGGCCTTGGCCTGATACTCGTGAATGTTCATGCGGTTTTGATCCCGAGAAGCGAAGCGAAGACGTCATCCGCCGGGGATTATTCGCGTCCGTCGTTTTGGCTTTTCATGCGCCGGAATTGGTGGGCGGAGCACGTTCCCCAAAAGCAAACGACGGCGACAACCGGCGGAATGCTGTGGTGCAGCAAGCCGCACTCTACCACCTTGCCCGACGGGTTCAAGCCAATTGAACTTGAACCCGCCCGCAGATAGCAGGGCTGTCGCCGTCGCGAAGCAGGTGCGACGCCCCCGCTCGCGAAGGCGAACCTTCGCTTACGGGTAGGGCGTCGCGTCGTTACTACTTCTTCTTCTTCTTCGCGGACTTCTTGGCAGCCTTCTTGGCAACCTTCTTGCCCGACTTCTTGGCCGCTTTCTTCGCAGCCAGTTCCATCAACTTCGCCATTACTTCTCTCCTCTTTGAAGCTTCCTCACCACATCGATGAGGCCCCTAACGGCCGCAACCGACTTGTCGAACATGGCCTTCTCGGCCTTGTTCAAGTCGATTTCGACCACTTTCTCTACGCCGCCGGCACCGATAACCACGGGCACACCGACATAGAGTCCCTTCACCCCGTATTCGCCATTCAGCATGGCGGCACAGGGAAGCACGCGTCGCTTGTCCTTCAGATAGGATTCGGCCATCTGGATCGCCGACGCCGCCGGCGCGTAGAAGGCGGAACCCGTCTTCAGGAGATTGACGATCTCGGCCCCGCCGTCGCGGGTCCGCTGCACGATCGCATCGAGCTTTTCCTTGGTGGTCCAGCCCATCTTCACCAGATCGGGGACCGGGATGCCGGCGACCGTGGAATAGCGCGTCAGCGGCACCATGGTGTCGCCGTGCCCGCCCATCACGAAGGCGGTGACGTCTTCGACCGAAACCTTGAATTCCTCGGCAAGGAAGTAGCGGAAGCGCGCCGAATCCAGCACGCCCGCCATGCCGACGACACGATTGGCCGGCAGGCCCGAGGCCTGCTGCAGCACATAGACCATGACGTCGAGCGGATTGGTGATGCAGATGACGAAGGCTTTCGGGCAGTGCTTCTTGATCGCCGCGCCGACCGCGTCCATCACCTTGGCATTGGTCGAGATGAGATCGTCGCGACTCATGCCCGGCTTGCGCGGGATGCCGGCGGTGACGATGACGACGTCGGCACCCTTGATGCCGGCGTAGTTGCTGCCGCCCGAATAGACCGCGTCGAAACCTTCGACCGGCGAAGCTTCGGCGATGTCGAGTGCCTTGCCCTGGGGAACGCCGTCGACAACGTCGAACATGACGATGTCGCCCAGTTCCTTCAGACCTGCCAGGAGCGCCAATGTGCCGCCGATTTGACCGGCGCCGATGAGCGCTATTTTCTTACGTGCCATTAGGGTTTGATTCCGATCAGCTTACGCATTGCCGTATCCCCAAAACGGCAAGGCATGTCGCCCCAAGTTAGATGACCCTAGATGTAGAGTAGATACTCTCATTTTACCACTAGCACAAGACTTATTAACTTCATCTGTTCCATTCCCGCCAACGCGCCTACCGGTAATCACGTTCGTCACGTCAAATGCGGTCGGCTGAGATAATCGGCCGACTGCATTTCATTGAGCCGGGAAACCGTGCGCTGAAACTCAATTGCGCCCTCGCCTTCCGGATACAGCCGCTCAGGCCTGTCAGCCGCGGCTATCACCGTTGTGACGCGGTGTTCGTAGAGCGCGTCGATCAGAGTGATGAAGCGCCGCGCCTGGTCCCGCTCGGCCGAGGTCAGCCGGGGCACGCGGTCGATCAGGATCACCGGATAATGGGTGGCGAGCGCCAGGTAATCGGCCGCGCCCAGCGGCCGGGCGCAGAGCTCCTCGAAATCGAACCAGGCGACGGGTCCGGCCTGGCGCGGCACGTCGAGTCGACGCCCCTGCACGGTCAGGGAGCCCGGTTCCGGGACGAGGCCGCCCGAGAGGCGGGTGAAGGCGGCACGCATCTTGTCCTCGGACATCGCGCCGAGCGGCGAATGATAGAGGGAGAGGTCCTTGAGGCGCTGCAGCCGGAAGTCCCGCGCACCGTCGAGCTCGAGCACGTCGAGCTTCTGCTTCAGGAGATCGATGAAGGGCAGGAAGCGGTCGCGCTGCAGCCCGCCCGAATAGAGCTCGTCCGGCGCCCAGTTGGAGGTCGCCACCACCACGACGCCGCGCTCGAACAATTCGGTGAAGAGGCGGCCGAGGATCATCGCATCGGCGATGTTGGTGACATGGAATTCGTCGAAGCAGAGCAGCCAGGTCTCGCCGGCGAGCTTGTCGGCCAGAGCCGGAATGAGGTCGATATCCTTCGATTTCTGCTGGCGCCAACGGTGCAGGGTCTCGTGCACCTCCAGCATGAAGGCGTGGAAGTGGACCCGGCGCTTCTTCTGCACCGGAGCGGTCGAGAAGAAGATATCCATCAGCATCGACTTGCCGCGGCCGACGGCGCCGTAGATGTAGAGGCCCTGGCTCGGCGCATCGCCTTCGTCGTCATGACGGCGGCCGATGCCGAGCCGCGCGCCCCAGCGCTCGAGCCAGCCGGCATTGCCGCTCGGCTGATAATCCTTCAGCGCATTGGCGACCGACTGCAGCTTCGCCGCAGCGAGTTCCTGCGCCGCGTCATGTTCCAACCGTCCGCTCGACTTCAAGGCGCGATAGGCGGCAAGCGGTCCGTCTTCCGTCGTCATTGAAGCGACCAGCGGTCCGAGGGAATGCAGAGTGGCGACTCGGTCAATATGCATATTGCGCAGATGTGAACATATTTTTTTATTTTTATCCATTGCGAAGTTAACAAACGCTTTCCAATCCGACTCGAAAGCGGCGTGCGTGAGTCATCGATGCAACAGAATCGCAGGCGCGCGATCGGCGCGCGGGACTCGCGCGCGTCGATCGCTCTGCTTTCGGCGGTTCGAATGCTCCGGTGGATCGCCCTAGTCGGAGACCTGCAGCGTCGCGGTCTCGTTCTTCAGCTGCTCGATCAAGGCGTCGGCGCTGGTCTTCGGTCCGTTGGCGACCGGCGGCGGCGTCAGCTTGAAGTCCGACGCCATGAAATGCGTGTCGCCGCTGCGCGACAGGCTGAAGGTCATGGCCTTGAACGCCTGGAAGCCGATCTCGGGCGTGCCGAGCTTCACGTCGTAGATCTTGATCGCGAAGCCATCGACATCGGAATCCGGATCGACGGTGACGTGGCGATGCTCGAGCCCCGGCACCTCGCCGGTGGCCTCCATGCGGGAGAGCGCCTTCTCGATCTGCCCGCGGAGCTGCGCCGCGGTCTTCGCTTCCTTGACCGGATCGCCGCAGCCCGCAATCAGCGCCGCGATTGTGGTGAACAGCACGACGCGGATGAGAACCATCCTCGAAACGCGCAACATCTCAACCTCCCCTTCGGGAAGAATGGGCCGCGGAAAAGTCCGCAGCTTGAGATCCATTGCACGCCCAAGACATGAAGAACGCGTTATCACCGAACACATGCATCTTGTTGCAAATGCTGCGCAAAATTTCCGCGAATACCGCCCTCGGCGTTACGGCGCGATCCCGTCCAACGGCTTGCCGTTGACCAGAACGGCGCCGGTCTCGGTCAAGTCGAGCTTGAACTTGTCCACCGGCTTGCCGTCGGCCCCGGTCTCGCGCTGCGCCAGGCCCTGGAGCATCCGCAGCACGCCCATCGCCTGCATCGCATCCGGACTCTGCTGCCCCATGCCGCCGGCCAGCGCGATCAGGTCGTCGAGCCCGAGCAGCGCGAAGTTGACCACGCCCACCGCCTTCTGCGGCGTCTCCATGGCGAGGCGCAACTCGCCGTCCGCCGAGAGCTTCGCCTTCTCGGTCTCGATCGCCGAGGGATCGATGCGCAGCTTGATGGTCGATTGGGAGAGCGCCGACATCAGGGCGCCCATCATCATGAACTGTCCGCCCTGGGCGACCTGCGGATCGGCACTGGTCAGTTCGGGAAGCGCCTGGGCGACGCCTTCGAGCAGGCTCGGCACCGGCAGGTCGGTCGCGACCAGCGAGAGATTGCCCGACTTCGGCAGCACCGCCTTGGCCATCGGATCCTGGAACATCGGATCGTTGACCGTCAGCCCGTCATGCCGGATGCCGAGGTTCATTTCGGCCTTGTCGGTATCGATGCCCTTGAGGCCGAACGCCAAGCCACCCTGGCTGAGATGCACCTGCACGCCGCCCTGGGCATCGGTGACGGTCAGCCCTTCGGCGCTGAAGTCATAGCCGTACGCCGACATCAGCTTCGGGAAGCCGCGCACCAGATCGGCCATGGCCTTGCGGTCCTCGTCGGAGATCTTCGGCGGCGGGGGCGCTTCCGTGCCGACGGCGGCCTGCGGGGCATACTTGGCGGAGAACGCGTTGATCTTCGCCATCATCTGGCGATAGGCCGGAAAGTCGAGCTTCTCGACGGTCACGTTGCCGACGAGCTGGTCGAGCTTGACCGTGGTGCCGTCCATCGGATCTGTGCCGGCGAGACCGTTCAAGGTGATCTTGGAGACCTGATCCAGCAGACCCTTGCCGTTCTCCTTGCCGTCGCCGCTGATCGAGGCCGAGGCGATCGTGAACGCTTCCCGAGGATCGCTCGCGCTGGCGACCGCGATGTCCTTCGCCTGCCAGTCGAACTTGAGGAAATTCTGCAGCGTCTTCGACCAGGTTCCGGTGAAGGCGGTGGTCTCGAACTTGACCGTGGCTTCCGGCTTGCCATCGGCGCTGGTCACGGAAATTTCGTTCGGCGTCTTCAGGTCGCTGACCTGGTACTGGTCGGCGCCGTCGGGCGTCATCCGGTAGTCGATTTCGCCGAAGGTCGCCTGGGCCTTGGTGTCGGTGCCGTAGCGGATGCCGGTGATGGCGACCAGGAAGCTCTTGCCGTCCTCGGTCGGCGTCACCGTCACCTTGTCGTGGCGAATGCGGATCGGCTGGCTGGGGGTCTCGATCAGCGCGAGGTAGTCCTCGATGCCCTTGGCGATCTCGCTCGCCTCTTTCTGCCGCTCGGCGCCGGAATCGCCGCAGCCGGCCAGCAGGAGACCGGCGAAGGCTGCGATGGCCATGCCGCGCCAGAATTTTCTGCCGACCCGATTGCCGATACGGTGTTCAAGCGTGAGCATGCGTCATCCCCTAAAAGAAAGAGCCTGGAACGGGCCCAGGCTGCGTTCGTCGATTCGCGGCACTATAGCAAAGCCCGAATGCGGGCCTAGCGACGCCCGTCACTCTCCGGACTTGGTTAACCCTTGCGCCGCCGGCCTTCGGAAAGTCGCCGTTTCGCCGCGCGTGGTTCACGGAAAAGCGCGGCGCCTTCAGCGCCGCTCGACCATCAGCTTCTTGATCTCTGCGATCGCCTTGGCCGGGTTGAGGCCCTTGGGGCAGGTCTTGGTGCAGTTCATGATGGTGTGGCAGCGGTAGAGCCGGAACGGATCCTCGAGCTGGTCCAGCCGCTCGCCGGTCGCCTCGTCGCGGCTGTCGGCGATGAAGCGATAGGCCTGCAGCAAGACGGCCGGGCCGAGATAGCGGTCGCCGTTCCACCAATAGCTCGGGCAAGCGGTCGAGCAGGAGAAGCAGAGGATGCATTCCCAGAGCCCGTCGAGCTTGGCGCGCTCGGCCGGGGTCTGCAGACGCTCGCGCTCCGGCGGCAGGTTCTCGTTCTTCAGCCAGGGCTCGATCGACTGGTACTGGGCGAAGATCTGGGTGAGATCGGGCACCAGGTCCTTGATCACCGACATATGCGGCAGCGGATAGATCTTAACGTCGCCTTTGATCTCGCTGATGAACTTGGTGCAGGCCAGCGTGTTGGTGCCGTCGATGTTCATCGAGCAGGAGCCGCACACGCCCTCGCGGCAGGAGCGCCGGAAGGCCAGGGTGGAATCGACCTCGTTCTTGATCTTGATGATGGCATCCAGGACCATCGGCCCGCACTGGTCGAGATCGATCTCATAGGAATCGATCGTCGGGTTGCCGCCCGTGTCGGGATCCCAGCGGTAGATCTTGAAGGTCTTGACGCGCTTCGCCCCGACCGGCGCCTTGAAGGTCTTGCCGGGCTTGGGACGACTGCCGGCGGGAAGGGTGAGTTCAGCCATGATCGTTGCTCAATAAACCCGCGCCTTGGGCGGGAAGGATTGCACGTCGTTGGAGAGCGGCTGCAGATGCACCGGGCGATAGTCGATCCGGGTTTTCCCGTGGTCGTCCATCCAGGTCACCGTGTGCTTCATCCAGGTCTTGTCGTCGCGATCCGGGAAATCCTCGCGGGCATGGGCGCCGCGGCTCTCCTGGCGGTTGGCGGCGGATTCGATCGAGACCACCGACTGGACCATCAGGTTGTCGAGCTCGAGGGTCTCCATGAGATCGCTGTTCCAGATCAGCGAGCGGTCCTCGACCTTGACCCGGTCGCGCTGGCTGAAGATCTCGCGCATCTTGGCGACGCCGGCTTTGAGGGTCTCGCCGGTGCGGAACACGGCACAGTCGTTCTGCATGGTCTTCTGCATATCGAGCCGGAGCTTGGCGGTCGGAATGTCGCCTTTGGCGTGGCGCAGCTTGTCGAAGCGATCGAGGGCATATTGCCCGCCATCCTTCGGCATCGGCCGGTGCTTCTCGCCCTTGGCCAGGATCTCGGCGGCGCGGATCGCCGCGGCGCGGCCGAACACCACCAGGTCGAGCAGCGAGTTCGAGCCGAGGCGGTTGGCGCCATGGACCGAGACGCAGGCCGCCTCGCCGATCGCCATCAGGCCGGGTACGACCGAGTCCGGATCGTCGCCGAGCTTGGTCAGGGCCTCGCCGCGATAGTTGGTGGGCACGCCGCCCATGTTGTAGTGGCAGGTCGGCAGCACCGGGATCGGCTCGCGGGTCACATCGACGCCGGCGAAGATCCGCGCGGTCTCGGCGATGCCGGGCAGGCGCTCGTGGATGATCGTCGGATCGAGATGCTCGATGTGGAGATGGATGTGGTCCTTGTGCTCGCCGACGCCGCGGCCTTCGCGGATCTCGATCGTCATCGAGCGGCTGACCACGTCGCGCGAGGCGAGATCCTTGGCGCTGGGCGCATAGCGCTCCATGAAGCGCTCGCCGGCCGAGTTGGTGAGGTAGCCGCCTTCGCCGCGCACGCCCTCGGTGATCAGGCAACCGGCGCCGTAGATCCCCGTCGGGTGGAACTGGATGAACTCCATGTCCTGGAGCGGCAGGCCGGCGCGCAAGGCCATGGCATTGCCGTCGCCGGTGCAGGTATGGGCCGAGGTGCAGGAGAAGTAGACCCGGCCGTAGCCGCCGGTTGCCAGCACCACCAGTTTGGCATGGAAGCGGTGGATGGTCCCGTCGTCGAGATTCCACGCGACCACGCCGACGCAGGCGCCGCTCTCATCCATGATGAGGTCGATGGCGAAATACTCGACGAAGAACTCGGCGTGGTGTCGCAGGGCCTGCTGGTAGAGGGTGTGCAGGATGGCGTGGCCGGTGCGGTCGGCCGCGGCGCAGGTGCGCTGGGCGATGCCTTTGCCGAACTCGGTGGTCATGCCGCCGAACGGGCGCTGGTAGATCTTGCCCTCTTCGGTGCGGCTGAACGGGACGCCGTAATGCTCGAGCTCGATGATCGCCGGCACGGCTTCGCGCACCATGTATTCGATCGCATCCTGGTCGCCGAGCCAGTCCGAGCCCTTGATGGTGTCGTACATGTGCCAGCGCCAGTCGTCCGGGCCCATGTTGCCGAGCGAGGCGGAGATGCCGCCCTGGGCCGCCACGGTGTGGCTGCGGGTCGGGTAGACCTTGGAGATGCAGGCGGTGCGGAGCCCCTTCTCCGCCATGCCGAAGGTCGCGCGCAAGCCGGCGCCACCGGCGCCGACGACCACCACGTCATACTGGTGATCGACGAAGGGATAGGCATCCCCGTTGATTCTTGGGCCGTTGATCTTGGGTGCGCCGTTGATCGGAGTTTCGTCAGCCATGGCAGGTCAGGACTTCGTTTTTGTTCGGGTCAGCCGGCGAAGGCCGCCACCAGCAGCGCGATGATCGCCGCTGTGGCAAAGCCGAAAGCGGCGAACTGGATGAGAATGATCAGGGTGAGCTTGGCGGCATGGCCGTGGACATAGTCCTCGATCACCACCTGCAGGCCCAGCACCGCGTGATAGAAGGCCGTGATGATGGTCAGCGCCAAAGCGCCCAGAGTGAACGGGGAGCTCAGCCACTGTGCGATCGCCGCGTGATCGGCGCCGGCCAGGCACACGACCGAGGCCACGAACCAGAGCCCGAGCGGGATGAGCGCGAGCGCGGTCAGGCGCTGGGCCCACCAATGCGAGACGCCTTCCTTGGCGGAACCGAGGCCGCGCACGCGCGCGATCGGGCTGCGGAGGGACTTAGAGGCTTCGGCCATCAGAACGCACCCATCTGGTAATAGCCGATGACCCAGGCGAGGAGCGTGAGCACCGCCGTGCCGATGAAGACGGCGGTGCCGGTCTTATAGGCGGCGGGCAGCTCGAAGCCCCAGCCGGCGTCCCAGGCGAGATGCCGGAGCCCGTTCAGCATGTGATAGAAGAAGGCGACACTCCACCCCAGCAGCAGCAGCCGTCCAATGATCGAGCCGTTGAAGCTCTGCAGCCGGTCGAAGCTCTCGAGCCCGCTCGCCGCGGCGACCAGCCAGCACACGAGATAGAGCAACCCAACCGCGAGACCGATGCCGGTGAGGCGGTGGAGAATCGAGGTGACGGAGGTGAGCTGGCGCCGATAGATCTGCAGATGCGGCGACAGCGGTCTGGGATGGCCGGCCATGATCGTGCTTTTGCTAGTCCCTATTAGGCAGTGATTGCGCCGGACTGGGCGCGATTGCAGTGCAGCAAAGCCCTCGACTGATACGCCTTTCGCCGGAGAGCGTCAATCATAGGGCGCCGGATGGTAAACCCCTGGTTAACCGCGCGAAACTCAGCGGCCCCGGTGTCCGCCCAGTCGACCGCGGGGCATCAGCACGCTGTAATCGAGATCCAGCACCACGGGCTCGGGGTATTTTCCATCGCCGCCCGCTTTCGGAAAATCCGTGCAAGGATGATCCTTGGCCGCGATGGTGCGCAGACGGAGCGCCCCGACATCGCCGCGCCCGGGCAGCTCCGATTTGCCCGTCACCTCGCTCCAGGCATAGATCGTGTCGCCGGCGAAGCTCGGGTTGACGTGCCGCCCGCCATGGATCGCCGCGATCCGGAACGCATTGGCGAGCCCGTTGAAGGAGAGCGCGCGGGCCAGCGAGATGATGTGCCCGCCATAGATCAGTCGCCTGCCGAACCGGCCCTTCGCCTCGGAATGCTGGTTGAAATGCACCTTGGCATTGTTCTGGTAAAGCCGGGTCGCGGTCATGTGGTCGGATTCCTCGAGGGTCATCCCGTCCACATGGTCGATCCGCTCGCCGACCGCATAATCGTCCCAGATGTGCGGCGAGCCGGCGAGCGTCGGATCATAATCGTCGAGATCGAGCGAAGCCGGCACGTTGAAGTCCTGCACCCCGACTTCGGCGGGGAGATCGGGCGTCACGGCTTCGGGCGCCGGCGCCGCCTTGTCGCGCTTGCGGACCATGACCCAGCGGATGTAGTCGAGCACCGTTTCGTCCCACTGGTTGACGCCGGTCGAGCGCACGGTGACGACGCCGGTCTCCTTGTTGGAGTTCTCCTTGAGCCCGATCACGATCGAGGTCGCACTCAGCGTGTCGCCGGGAAACACCGGGGCGCCGAACCGGCAATCTGCGTAGCCGAGATTGGCGACGGCGTTCAAAGATATGTCGGCGACGGTCCGCCCGAACACCATGTGGAAGACCAGCAGGTCGTCGAGCGGCGCCCGCGCATAGCCGAGGCTTTGCGCGAACGAGTCCGACGAAGGCAGGGCAAAGCGCGAACCGGTGAGGCCGATATAAAGCGCCACATCGCCCGCCGTAAGGGTGCGCGGCACCGCATGCCGGATCACCTGGCCGAGCTTCAAATCCTCGAAGAAATTGCCGGGATTGGTTTTCATCGCGCCCCAAGGCCCTTTGTCTGCGGACAATCGCCCGCTTGAAATCGCCCCGGACTTTCTAAACAGTGCGGGGTGTTTCGCCAAGCCCTCGCCCGTCCGTCCTGGGGCCAGGGCTGCGCCTCCCAAGGATCTTCGGCCGTCAAATCATGAACATCCTCTCGATCCAGTCCCATGTGGTCTATGGCCATGTCGGGCATCAGGCTTCGACCTTTCCGCTGCAGCGCCTCGGGCACGAAGTCTGGTCGCTGCCGACTGTGCTCTATTCCAACCACCTGGCGCACCCCTCCTTCACCGGGCGAAAGCTCGATGCCGGGTTCATCGACGAGCTGCTGGAGGGCCTGCGCAAGCTCGACCTGCTGGGGCGGCTGGATGCGGTGCTGACCGGCTATCTCGGCGACGCGCCGATCGTGCCGATGGCGATCGCGGCGCTGGAGGCGGCGCGGGCGGTGAAGCCGGAAGTGGTGTTCGCCTGCGATCCGGTGATGGGCGATGACGGCGCGCTCTACGTCTCGCCGGCGCTGGCTGAGGCAATCGGCCGCGAACTGGTGCCGCGGGCCGACATCCTCTTCCCCAACATCTTCGAGCTGCAGCACCTGACGGGAGTCACCGTCACGGGCCTCAAGGACGTGCGGCCGGCGATGGAGGCCTTGCGCAAGCAGACCCGCAACGCCCTGGTGATCGCGACCGGCATCCCGGACGAAGCGCAAAACGATGTGATCACCGCCCTCGCCCTGGACGATAGCGGGCTGTGGCAGGCCAAGGCCAAGCGCCATCCGATGGGTGCCTCGGGCAACGGCGACTGCTTCGCGGCGCTGTTCCTCGGTCGTTATCTCGGCCATCGCGACCTCCCCGTGGCGCTCGGCAACGCGGTCGAGGGCATGAGCAAGATCGCGGCGCTCACGGCCGCCACCAATGCCGACGAGCTGAAGATCGTGGAGAGCCAGGAAGTCTGGTCGAAGGTCGATCCGAACGCGATGGCGAAGCGGATCGGCTAGTCGGGGAGCTTCCTGCGCAGGCGCAGAGATTCGTCCACGAAGCCGCGCCGCTCGTAGAAACGCCGCGCGGTCGCGTTGCTGGCGAAGACGTCGAGCATCAGGAAGCGAAAGCCCGCGCGGACCGCCCAATCATCGGCAGCATCCAGCAATCGCTTCGCGACGCCACGGCCTTGCGCTTCCGCGCGCACGGCCAGGATAGAGACGTAGCCGGAGGTTTCGCCGGTCAGCATGTCGTGATGCGGTTCCAGCTGAATGTAGCCGAGCGGCCGGCCGGTCCCATCCACGGCAATCAGAGTCGCCATGCCGGGTTTGTCGGCATCCAGCGCTTCTCGCGTATAGGTCGATTGGAAGGCGATGAGTTGGTCCCTGGTTATTTCCGGGACAACCGCCTCTTCGACCAGCCGTTCATCCAGTGAAATCAGGAAGGGACGGTCCGCCGCAACCGCCGGCCGGATGACGATGTCATCGGCCGGCGTTGCGGATGGCGATGCGGCGATGTCTTGCTCGGACAAGACGAGCCTTACGCCGCCTTCTTCAGATGGTCGCGGATCAGCACTTCGGCGATCTGCACAGCGTTCAAGGCGGCGCCCTTCCGCAGATTGTCGGAGACCACCCAGAGATTGAGGCCGTGCGGCACCGTCGGGTCCTTGCGGATGCGGCTGACATAGACCTTGTCCTCGCCGGCGCATTCGACCGGGGTCACATAGCCCTCGTCGGCGCGGAGATCGACCACGCTGACGCCGGGCGCGCTGCGCAGCGCCGCGCGGGCATGATCGACCGACATCGCTTCCTCGAACTCGACATTGACCGCCTCGGAATGACCGATGAAGACCGGCACGCGTACGCAGGTGGCGGTGACCGGAATATCGGGATCGAGGATCTTCCGCGTCTCGACCGCCATCTTCCACTCTTCCTTGGTGTAGCCGTCCTCCATGAAGACGTCGATATGCGGGATCACGTTGAAGGCGATCTGCTTGGTGAACTTCTTGTGCTCCAGCGAGCCGTTGGTGAAGACGTTGCGGGTCTGGTCGAACAGCTCGTCCATGCCCTCCTTGCCCGCCCCGGAGACCGACTGGTAGGTCGAGACCACGACGCGCTTGATCTTCACCAGGTCATGCAGCGGCTTTAGGGCCACCACCATCTGGATGGTCGAGCAGTTCGGATTGGCGATGATGCCCTTCTTGCGATAGAGCGCGATGTCTTCCGGGTTCACCTCCGGCACCACCAGCGGCACATCCGGATCCATGCGAAAGAAGCTGGTGTTGTCGATCACGATGGCGCCTGCCGCAGCGGCCCGCGGCGCGAAGTCGGCCGAGATCTTGGCGCCGGCGGAGGAGAGCACGATATCGACGCCCTTGAAGTCGAACTTGTCCAGCGAGCGGACCTTCAGGACTTCGTCCTCGCCGAACGAGATCTCCGCGCCGTTCGAACGATCGGACGCGAGCGGGATCACGTCCTTCACCGGAAACTGGCGCTCCGCCAGGATGTTCAGCATCTCGCGACCCACATTGCCGGTCGCGCCCACGACTGCCACTCGGAAACTCATCTCAACCTCACATCAATCTTCTGGATTTTTCACGCAAAGCAAAACGGCCGCACGAGGGTGCGGCCGTTCGATAACTCGACAGGCCGCAGGTCACCCTCCGGTTTTGGTCCCGGTGTCGGTGGTGGTCGGCAACTGGCTGGTCGACGTGGTTTCGTCGGTGGTGTTCTGCGCGCTGAACGGGCAAGCGGACGCGGCGCCGGCCAAAGCCAGCAGCGTCACCAACCCGAAGACAAACACTCGCACCATGATCCGGCCCTCCGCCTGATCTTCCAAGAAGCACAGTCTAACCCCGGCGGCGCGGCCGGAGAAGCGTTATTTTGACGGTCAACCCGGCGAATCGGCGGGTTTTGGCCCTATTTCACCGAAGCGACCTTGAAGGTCAGGGTCTTGCCGTCATGCTCGGTGACCGAGACGTACTCGCCCGCCTGGAATTTGTGCCGGTCGAACTTGAAGGCCGGCTCGTCATCCTCGGTCCCGGCGTCGTACGAGAACAGCCAGCGGTCCGGCCCGCGGTGCAGCAGCGCGCCCTGCTGGATTTTCTCGCCCGGGAAGAAGCGCCGCACCTTGCACTCGGCGCGATGCGCCTTCCAGGCCTCGGCATCGAGATGGCCGTCCGCGCTGAGCGGCGCGGTGAACTCATAGCCGGTATCGGTGCGGCCCTCCGGATCGTCCTTGGTCCGCGCCAGTTCGAGGCGGACCGTCTTCAGCTTCGCGCCCATTGCCGTCTCCTCAATGCGCCATGATCACGGGGAGATCGGCATGGTCCATCATATGGCTGGTGACGCCGCCCAGCATGAGCTGGCGAAGGCGACCGTGGCTGTAGCCGCCCATCAGCACGAAGCCGGCGCCGAGATGCTTCGCCGTCGCCAGAATCTGCTCGCCTGCATTGCCCGTCGTCTGGCTGGGCTCGACCACCGAGGCCGCGACACCTTCCCAGGCAAGATAGCGGACCAGATCGACCGCCGGATGCCGGTCCTTCTTGCCTTCCTTGACCGAGAGCACGCGCACATGAGCCATGCCGCGCAGCAGGTCGAGCGCCTGCGAGATCGCGCGGGTCGCCTCGATGCTGCCGTTCCAGGAAATCAGGGCCGGCCCGCTCACCAGCCTGTCGAGCGCCGGCTGGCCCAATCCGTTCGGCACCAGCAGAACCGGCTGGCCCGCGCCGAACAGCGCGTCTTCCATGCGGCTCAGCACCTGGTCGCCGGCTTCCTCGCCGCTCGGGCGCCCCATGACCACGAGATCAGTCAGGCGGCCGTATTTGATGATCAGCTCGTCCTCGGCGCCTTCCTCGACCTTGAAGGCGGTGGTGATGCCGGTGCGCAAGCTCGGCTGGTCATCGATCTTGAGGTCGCGCTCATTGCGCCAGGCTTCGAAGGTGGCCGCCGCCGCCTTACCGCGGGTCGCGGCATGGCGCTCGACCGCCTCGATCAGCTCCGTCGCGGCCACACCGACATCGACCATCAGCGGCACCGATTCCATCGGGTCGACCTTGATATGGCGAACCGAGATGTGCGCGCCGCCGCGCTTGGCCAGGGTCAGCGCGGCATCGAGCGCGGTGCGGTCGGCGTCATAGCCGAAGAGCGGAACGAGGATGTGTTTGAAAGCCATGTTCGTCCTCCAATGTGTTCGGGAGTCCGACTCTGAATAGACGATCCCGGCTCCGCCCATCTTGACATGGGTCAAGGGCGCCGGGCGAGCCGGTTAGGCACCCAGCCGGTCCAGCTCTTTCAGGATCTCGTCGCCCATGCCCGTGGTCGAGACCAGGGTGGCGCCGGGGCTCATGATGTCGCCGGTGCGGAAACCTTTCGCCACCACGTTCTTGGCCGCGGTGTCGAGCAGATCGGCCTCCTTCGCGAGATCGAAGGAATAGCGCAGCATCATCGAATAGGAGAGCAAGGCGGCCAGCGGGTTGGCCTTGCCCTGGCCGGCGATATCCGGCGCCGAGCCGTGCACCGGCTCGTAGAGCGCCCGGCGGCGGCCCTGCTGATCGGTGGCGCCGAGCGAGGCCGAGGGCAGCATGCCGAGCGAGCCGGTCAGCATCGCCGCGCAATCCGAGAGCAGGTCGCCGAACAGGTTGTCGGTGACGATGACGTCGAACTGCTTGGGCTGGCGCACCAGCTGCATGGCGCAGTTGTCGGCATACATGTGGCTCAGGGCGACGTCCTTGTACTCGGGCGCGAGCTTGGTCACCTCCTCGCGCCAGAGCACGCCGCTTTCCATCACATTGGCCTTCTCGACCGAGCAGAGCTTCTTGCTGCGCTTCTGCGCGAGCTCGAAAGCGACCCGCGCCACGCGCACGATCTCGCTGGTCGTGTAGACCTGGGTGTTGATGCCGCGGCGCTCGCCGTTGGGCAGGGTCTCGATGCCGCGCGGGCTGCCGAAATAGACGCCGCCGGTCAGCTCGCGGACGATCATGATGTCGAGGCCCTTGACCAGCTCGGTCTTCAGGCTCGAGGCCTCGGCCAGGGCATCGAACACCAAAGCCGGGCGTAGGTTGGCGAACAGCTCCATCTCTTTCCGCAGGCGCAAGAGGCCGCGCTCCGGCTTATCCGCGAAGGGCAGGTTGTCCCATTTCGGCCCGCCGACCGCGCCGAGCAGCACCGCATCGGCCTCCAGCGCCTTGCCCATGACCTCGTCGGTCAGCGGCGTCTTGTGCTTGTCGTAAGAGACGCCGCCCACCAGCTCCTCGCCGACGTCGAAGGTGAGGCCCTGGCGCTTGTCGAACCAGGCGATCACCCGCTTCACCTGGGTCATCACTTCCGGGCCGATACCGTCACCGGCGACGATCAGCAGTTTCTTGTTGGCAGCCATTTGGGATCTCTCAAAGAAAAGGCCCGGCATTGCGCCGGGCCGGTGGAATTCAAAGCGAATGTCAGGCGGCGCTGTTGCTCTGCCAGAGCCAGGGCTGGGAGAGCTGGTTCTTCTCCTCGAAGCCGTCGATGAACTTGCGCTTCTCCAGCGTGAGACCGATGTCGTCGAGCCCGTTCAGCAGGCAGTGCTTGCGGAAGGGGTCGAGGTCGAAGCGGATGCGGCCGCCGTCGGGGCCGGTGATCTCCTGCTTCTCCAGGTCGATGGTGATGATCGCGTTCGAGCCGCGCGAAGCATCGTCCATCAGCTTGTCGAGCTCTTCCTTCGAGACCTTGATCGGCAGGATGCCGTTCTTGAAGCAGTTGTTATAGAAGATGTCGGCGAAGCTGGTGGAGATCACGCAGCGGATGCCGAAATCGAGCAAGGCCCAAGGCGCATGCTCGCGCGAGGAGCCGCAGCCGAAATTGTCGCCGGTCACCAGGATCTTCGACTGCCGGTATTGCGGCTTGTTGAGGACGAAGTCCGGGATCTCCTTGCCGTCGGGCGTGTAGCGCATCTCGTCGAACAGGTTCTTGCCGAGACCGGTCCGCTTGATGGTCTTCAGGAACTGCTTCGGAATGATCATGTCGGTATCGACATTCATCATCGGCAGCGGGGCGGCGACCCCGGTCAAGGTCTTGAACTTTTCCATCTATCGAGCGCCTTCCGGTGACAAAGCGGCGGCTGTTATGGCATGGGTATGACCGGCTCTCAAGAGCCCGGACCGGTGCAGGCGACCTCGGCCCGGAAACCGGCATCGGCCCCGCAACAACTGGGAATGCACTCAATTGCTTAGGAAAATTGCGGCTCTCGGCCTGTTCCTGGGACTCTTGCTCGCCGGCTGCGGCTCGCCCCCTGCCCCCCGGGTGCAGATCAGCCCCGCCGACATTGCAAGGCAGGCGCCGGCGCCGATCCAGATCAGTCCCCGGGTCGCGGCGATCTACGCCGCCTATCTGGAGCAAGTCTCGCCCGACAACTCCGGTGTCTTCGCGATCTCGCCCAACGGCAACCGCCTGGAATACCGGTTCTGCCGCCATCCGGACTGCGGCTTGAGCGACGACGAGATCACCGAGCGCGCGCTCTCGCGCTGCGATCGCGGTCTGCCCCGGAAGGATCCGGACAAGACCTGCCTGGTGTTCGACCGTAACGGCAAGGTCAACCAGCCCTATCGTACCTGGAGCGAGAGCGATTTCGACATGCCGGTACCGGCGCCGCCGGTGCTCGAGGTGAAGGACCCAGCCGCGCTGGCGCCGGGCCGGTTCTCCGCCATGACGCCCGACGGCCAGATGATCATCAGCCTCAGACCGGACGGCCGGGCTTATCTCTGGGACACCGGCGACGGGTTCCATCAGGCGACCTGGTCCCTCAAAGGGGATAATGTCTGCGTCGATTCGATCGACGGAAGGTCGCAGATGACCTGCGGCAAGCTCTACGGCGCCGATCCGGACCACATCACCGGCGCCACCCTGGACATGTTCCCCGGCAAGTACCTGACGATCAAACGGCTTTCCGCCGCCGCTGAGTGATCTGCGCCACTGTCCTTTGCGACATGGCCTGTTAGACTGCCCGTCGAACTGAATCAGTGAGACGAATCAGGCCCGATGCACAAGGCGTGGGGGATCGCGATACCGGGTCTGCTGCTGGTCGGCGCCGCCTTGTTGCGCGTGGCCGATCCCGCGCCGATTCAAGCCGTCCGCAACTTCGTGTTCGACAACTACCAGCGGCTTGAGCCGCCGCCGTACAATCCGGATCTGCCGGTCCGAATCGCCGACATCGACGAGAAGAGCTTGGCGAAGTTCGGCCAATGGCCCTGGTCGCGTAGCGTGCTGGCCAAGCTGGTCGATCGCCTGCGAGAGCTCGGCGCCGCCGTCATCGCATTCGACGTCCTGCTGTCCGAGCCGGACCGCACCGGTCCCCGGATGATCGCGGCAAACCTGCCGAGCGATCCGGCCTTCGATGCCGCGCGGGCGCAGATGGTAACCCTGCCCGATCCCGACGAGCAGCTCGCCGCG
Organism: Dongia sedimenti; assembly: GCA_030715195.1. Taxonomy (GTDB): domain Bacteria; phylum Pseudomonadota; class Alphaproteobacteria; order Dongiales; family Dongiaceae; genus Dongia; species Dongia sedimenti. Next base: position 361,550 of record JAUYVI010000005.1, on the reverse strand, counting down.
GCGATGAGCGCGATGCCGACGGTGCTCGGATTCGCGCTGCTCGGTGAGGACCCGCAACGGCCACAGTCGCGGCCACAGCCAATCGGCGGCTTCGCCGCGGCCGGCGACAGTCCGATCGATTTCGTACCGTCGTTCGATTATGTGGTCGCCGCCCTGCCCAACCTTCAAACGAGAGCCGCCGGCAACGGCGCCGTCAATGCAGTTCCCGACCAGGACGGCGTGATCCGGCGCGTGCCGCTGCTGCTCAGCTACCTCGGCGACTGGAATGCCGAGAAATCGCCGGCCGATGCGCTGATGCCGACCCTCGGCCTGGAAGCTATCCGGGTCGCCCTGCAATCAAGCTCCTACAACATCCGATCATCGGGCGCCCAAACCGAACGCTGGGGCAGCCTGTTCGCCGCCGGGATCGGCGCGCTGAAGATCTTCAACACGCCGATCATGCTGCAGACCGACCGGGGCGGCGAGCTGATCCTGCGCGATACCGGCCATCAGCCTCAGCGCTACATCTCGATCGCAGACCTGTTCAACCCCGACTTTCCACCTGACGCGGTCGCGGGGCGGATTATCCTGATCGGCACTTCCGTGGAGGGGCTGAAGGACATCCAGACCACGCCGCGTGCAGCACGCATGCCGGGCGTGGAAGTCCATGCCCAGACCATCGAGCAGATCTTCGATACGTCGCTCAACGGCACGATTCCGCTGCAGCGGCCGTTCTGGAGCGACGCCGCCGAGACCGCTTATCTCGTCGTGTTCGGCTTGCTGGTCATCGGCCTCGCCTCCAGCGCGGGGGCACTTGCCGGACTTGCGGTCGCCGTTCTTTCGGTGGCCGCCGCCGGGGGCGGCAGTTGGTATCTGTTCCACGAGCGTGGCTGGCTGGTCGATCCGCTCTACCCGGCGGGGACCGCGCTGATTCTGGTCATGGCAGCCACCACCGTCAGTTTCCTGCGCACCGAGCGGGAGAAGCGGCTGATTCGCAGCACCTTCTCGATGTATCTCTCGCCCGAGATGGTGGATCAGCTTGCCGAGCGACCGGAACTCGCCAAGCTCGGCGGCGAGAACCGCGAGATCACGGTGATGTTCTCCGACATCCGCGGCTTCACCAAGCTCTCGGAGGGACTGGATCCGCAGGAGCTGACCCATGTCATCAACGCCTTCCTGACCCCGATGACCAAGCTGATCCAGCAGCACAACGGCACCATCGACAAGTATATCGGCGACTGCATCATGGCGTTCTGGAACGCGCCGCTCGACGTGCCGCACCACGCCCGCGAGGCGGTTCGCACCGCGGTCGAGATGCGCCGCACCTTGAAGCGGTTGAACGAGCAGTTCGCCGTGGAAGCGACCGTCGCCGGCCGGGCGCCGGTCAAGCTCCGCGCCGGTGTGGGCCTGAACACCGGCATCGGCTGCGTCGGCAACATGGGGTCGGAGGAGCGGCTGGCCTATTCGGCGCTGGGCGACACGGTCAACATCGCCTCACGGCTGGAATCGCTGTCGCCCGCCTATTTCGTCGATCTCGTGCTGGGCGAAGAGACCGCGGCCGATGCCGCCGACTTCGCCTTACTCGAACTTGACCAGGTGAAAGTGAAGGGCAAGGCCGTGCCGATTCGGATATTCACCTGCCTCGGCACCGAAGCCTATGCCGCCAGGCCGGAGTATAAGGCTTTGCGCGCCGCGCACGACCGCATGCTCGCGGCCTATCGCCGGCAAGACTGGGACGCCGCCGAAGCCGCCCGCGACGAATGCCGCGTGATCGCGCCCGAGCGATTGCATCCCTTCTACGCGCTCTACGGAACCAGGATCGGCGAGTTCCGCGCCGACCCGCCGGGCGCCGATTGGGACGGCGTCTATGTGGCCAAGTCCAAGACAGGTTAAGACCAGCAGCGCATGTCCTCAGCCGCCCTCATCGTCTTCGGCCTGGTGACCCTGCTCGGGCTGGTCAGCCTGCTGCCGCCGCTCGCGGCCCGGCTGAAGCTGCCCTATTCGGTGCTGCTGGCGCTGGCCGGCGTCGCGCTGGGGCTGCTGACCCAGGTGCCGGTAGAGGCCAACTCCGCGCTTGCCACCGATCTGCTGACCGCGCTGCAGCAGTTCGAGATCTCGGCCGAGGCGATCATCATCATCTTCCTGCCGGCCTTGCTGTTCGAGGCGGCGCTCGGGGTCGATCTGCGGAGCCTGATCGAAGACCTGGCGCCGATCCTGACCATGGCGGTGGTCGCCGTGGTGATCTGCACCCTGGTGGTCGGCTTCACCCTGGCCGGCGCCTCCGACTATGGGCTGCTCGCCTGCCTGCTCCTGGGCTCGATCGTCGCCACCACCGATCCCGCCGCAGTCATCGGGATCTTCAAGGAGGTCGGCGCGCCACGGCGCCTGCTGACCCTGGTCGAGGGCGAATCGCTGCTGAACGACGCGGCCGCGATCTCGATCTTCACCCTGCTGATCGCCGCCATCCTGCATCCCGGAACGGTCGGCCCGGCGGGCGCGGTGGTTTCGTTCCTGGTCAGCGCGGTCGGCGGCGCGGTGGTCGGTTTCGGCATGGGCATTGCGACCACCAGCCTGTTCCGCATCCTCTCCGGCTGGCCGCGGGCGGAGATCACGCTCTCGATCTCGCTCGCCTACCTCTCCTATTTCGTCTCCGAGCATTACCTGCACCTCTCCGGCGTCGTGGCCTGCGTCGCCGCTGGCCTGGTGATCGGCGCCGCACGGCGCACCCGCCTGACCCAGGAAACCGCGGAGCAGCTGGAAGGCGCCTGGGGCCAGATCGGCTTCTGGGCGAACTCGCTGATCTTCTTGCTGGCCGCGATGTTCGTGCCGCGCTTCGTCGGCAATATGAGCTGGAGCGCGATCGGCCTGGTCATCCTGCTCTATCTCGCCACGCTGCTGGCGCGGGCGGGGACGGTGTTCGGCCTGCTGCCCGTGTTCGAGCGGCTCGGGCTTTCGCAGCGGATCGATGCAAGGTTCAAAGGCGCCATGCTGTGGGGTGGTTTGCGCGGCGCGATCTCGCTGGCTTTGGCGCTGGCGGTCACCGAGAACCACGCCCTGCCGGGCGCGATCCGCGACTTCGTCGCGGCATCCGTCACCGGTTTCGTGCTGATGACGCTGTTCATCAACGGCACGACGCTGCGCCCCTTCATCCGCCTGTTCCAGCTCAATCGCCTTTCGGCGGTCGGCGCCGGCGTGCGCGACCGCGCGGCGGTGATGACCCTGGCCGAGGTGCGCGACCATGTGGCGGAAGCGGCGGAGGGCGGCCGGTTCGACCGCAACGTGACCGATTCTGTGCTCGCGGATCTCGATGCGCGCCTCGCCGTCGAACGCTCGGTCTGCGCGCCGTTCGGCGCCGCCGAGGGCGTGCTGGGCAAGCGGCAGACCATGCGGGTCGGGCTGACCGTCATGACCGCGCGGGAGAGTGCGCGCTGTCTCGATTTCCTGCATGCCCGGGTGGTCGATCGGCGGATTGCCGAGCAGATGCTGGCGCATGCGCAGAAGCTGCGCGACGCGGTGCGCCCGCAGGGTCATCCGGACACCGAACGCAAGCGCTGGGAAGCGGACAAGGCCTTCGCCAAGACCTGGAAGCGCAACCTGCGCTACGGGCCGCAGTTCCGGCTGGCGCTGGTCCTGCAAAACCGCTTCGGCTTCGACCGCGTGCTCGCCAATGCGCTGGCCGAGCGATTCGAGCTGCTGGTCAACCAGCGCCGCCTGCTGGCCGAGATGGGTCCCTTCGCGCGCGACCGGCTGGGCGCCCTGCTCGGAGAAGAGACCACCGCCAGGCTGATCGAGCTCAACGCCGACCGCACCAAGGCGGTCGAAGACGCGCTGCTGGCGCTCCGGCTGCAATACCCGACCTATGCCGAAGCGTTGCAGCGCCAGCACCTCGAGCGCGTCGCGCGGGTCTGGGAGGACCGTGGCTATCAGGCGTTGCTGAGCCAGGGTGTCATCAGCGGCGAGGTGGCCCAGGCACTGACTGAGCAGGCGGTCGACCGCTATCCCGACATCGACCGCCGCCCCCGCCTCGACACCAGGATGAGCGCACGAGAGCTGGTCGCCCGCGTTCCGCTGTTCGCCAATCTTTCCGAGGACGCGCTGGCCCGCATCGTGCGCCAGCTGCGGCCGCGCCTCACGCTGCCGGAGGAGCTGATCGTGCGGAAGGGCGAACGCGGCGAATCGATGTTCTTCATCGCCTCCGGCGCCGTGCGCCTCACCGTCCCCAGCGGCGATATCGAGCTCGGTTCCGGCGACTTCTTCGGCGAGCTCGCGCTGATCACCGGCCGGCCGCGCGTGACCGACGTGATCTCGCTCGGCTTCTGCCAGCTGCTGGAGCTCGGCGCCACGGATTTCCGCACCTTGCTGGCCGGCGATCCCGCCTTGAAGGCACAGATCGAGAGCGTCGCCAACCAGCGTCTCGGCACGGGCACGGCTGCGGCAAAATAGCCGTGTCCCCAGTGCCTTAGGCCCCCTGGCCCGGCCAAATCCGCGGTGCTATAAGCTCTTCACCTGCCGATTTCGCGATCTCCACTGCCGTCTTTCAATATGTACGGCTGGGAATAACGGGGACGCATTCATGGAGAGGAGAGGGACATCATGAACCTGGAACAAGCGCGTGGTCTCGACAAGAAGGCCTTCCACAAGTTCGCCGGCAAGCTGAAGCCGGAGACCCGCAACTTCATCGACGGCAAGTTCGTCGATGCGAAGAAGGGAAGGAAGTTCGAGACCATCAATCCGGCGACCGGCGAAGTGATCGCCAGCGTCGCGCGCTCGGACGCCGCCGACGTCGATGCGGCGGTCAAGGCTGCGCGCAAGGCCTTCAAGTCCGGCGTCTGGTCGAAGATGGCGCCGCGCGACCGGATGACGGTGATCTACAAGTTCGCCAAGCTGATCGAGGAGAACGCGCTGCAATTCGCGCTGCTCGACACCACCGACATGGGCAAGCCGATCAGCGAGATGCTGAACATCGACATTCCCGGCGCGGTGATGACCTTCAACTACTTCGGCGAGACCGTCGACAAGATCGAGGGTCAGGTCACGGCGACCGCTTCGAGCGAGTTCCACTACATCCTGCGCCAGCCCTTGGGCGTGGTCGGCTGCATCGTCCCCTGGAACTATCCGCTGATGATGGCGTCCTGGAAGGTCGCCCCGGCGCTGGCCGCCGGCAATTCCGTGATCCTGAAGCCGGCCGAGCAGTCGCCGCTCTCCGGCGCGCTGATGGCGAAGCTGTTCATGGAAGCGGGCGGCCCGGCCGGCGTGTTCAACGTGATCCAGGGTCTCGGCGAAGAGGCCGGCAAGGCGCTGGCCCTGCACATGGACGTGGACAAGATCGGCTTCACCGGCTCGACCGAGGTCGGCAAGCTGATGATGGTCTATGCCGGCCAGTCCAATATGAAGCGGGTCACCACCGAATGCGGGGGCAAGACCCCGCAGATCGTCACCGGCGATGTGCCCGATCTCGACACCGCCGTGCAATATGCGGTCAACGGCATTTACGGCAACCAGGGTGAGGTCTGCAACGCCGGCTCGCGCCTCATCGTCGACCAGAAGATCCACGACGAGTTCGTCGATCTGTTCCTGAAGAAGGCCAAGGCCAGCTTCAATCCGGGCGACCCGCTCGACCCCGCGACCACGATGGGGCCGCTGGTCACCAAGGAGCAGCAGAAGCGCGTGCTCTCCTATATCGACATCGGCAAGAAGGAAGGCGCCAAGCTGGCGCTCGGCGGCGGCAGGCCGAAGGGCTTCGACGCCGGCTGCTATGTCTCGCCGACGCTGTTCACCGGCGTAAAGAACGAGATGCGGATCGCCAAGGAAGAGATCTTCGGCCCGGTGACCGGCGTCATCCCCTACAAGAAGCTCGAGGATGCGATCGCCATCGCCAATGACTCGATCTACGGCCTGGCCGCCTCGATCTGGACCTCGGACGTCTCGAACGCGCACAAGGCGGCCCGCGACATCGAGGCCGGCATCGTCTGGGTCAACTGCTTCGACCACGGCGACATGACCTCGATCTGGGGCGGCTTCAAGCAGTCCGGCATGGGTCGCGACAAATGCCTGGAGACCCTGACCACGGTGACGCAGACCAAGTCGGTCTGGATGCATCTCGGCTGACCGCCGAACGGCATGAGGGGAGCGGGCGGGATCGTGGGGATTCCGCCCGTTTTTCTATGCGTGGTCGCCTTCACGCGAGCGTTTGCCCGATGCCCGCGTGGTGGGGAAATGCGCAAGCCTGGACGCCAAGCTCCCCGGCACCAAGTCCTGCCAAGCGAGCAAGTAATGCCCGCTCTCGGAGTCGCCTCCACCTTTCAGCTTCCGCGCCAGAGCCTCGGCAAGCTCGACCCGGTGCAATCGCAAGATATCGAGACACGTCGCCGCGCTCAGCGTCGCGGTGCCCCGAAAGTCGAACGCGAGCTCTTCCTGGATATGCAGCTGGCCGCGAACGCCGTTGACGAACACCTCGAAGCAATACATCCCAAGCTCCGCACCTTCGCAGCTTGGCCCGTCGACCACGACGGTCGTGGATAGCGCGTTCATGGATGCACCTCCGTTGTTGTCGTCTCCGTCACCGGGCGTAAACCAGCGAATGCAGGAAGCTGGGCGCCTTCGATGGAGGCGTCTGCCCGGTAGTCGACATAGCTTCGACAATTATTAAAAGAATCTTGGGAACCTCGGGCACAGGCGCGGTTTCCTGCCCCGTCCGCCAGCAGATATAATTAACAAAAGTCGGCCCGCTGCTATCGAAGGTGGTTAAATCTATGCTGGAATCAAGCATTTATATAGATGTGTCTGGAAGGCGCCTCTTGTGCGCTCGTGGAAATGGTTCGTGCCCGCCCGATCGGGTCAGGGAACCTCAATGACGGCGCCATGACCGTGCTGCCGCCAAACAGCATGCTTTCGGCAATGTCGGCCTCGGACCTCTCGGTGCTGCGTCCACACATCAAGACTGTCGCCTTTAGGCATCGGCACGTTCTCTATGAGCCGGGCGACACGGTCGATCGCGCCTATTTTCCCCACACCGGGATGATCTCCGTGGTGCCGGTCATGGCGGATGGCTGTGGCGTCGAAACCGCGACAATCGGCAATGAGGGCATCTTTGGAGCCATGACCGGGTTCGCGCCTTATACGACCACGGCGCGGGTCCTCGTGCAGACACCGCTGACCGTTTCGCAAATCGCGGCCGGGCCGTTCCGCGAGATCGCGGGCCGGAGTACCGCCATGCGAACGCTGATTGCGCACTATCACGAAGCGCTCCTGGCGCAAGTGCAAATAACCGCGGCCTGCAACGCGCTCCATCCGATCCACGAGCGTCTGGCGCGCTGGCTGCTGCAAACCAGCGACCGCCTCGACGGCCTGGTCTTGCCGCTGACCCAGGAACTCCTCTCCGGCATGCTCGGCGTGCGCCGGAGCTCAGTCAGCAAGGCGGCCGGCAAGCTCCAGCAGGCTGGCCTGATCCAGTACAACCGCGGCTCGATCCGGATCGTCCATCGCCATGCGCTCGAATCGGCGACCTGCGAGTGCTACGAGGCGATCAAGCAGAGCGCTCTGCAACACACGCAGGGTTCCATCGGAGCCGGAACCCTGCCCGGCAGCCAGCGCTTGGACCTCGGAAACCTCTTTCACCCCCGTGCGCCGGGATAATGCCCGTATCCCGCCGCTTCATGTACGACGCGTCGGTGTTAAACTAGAGCCTTGAAAACCACGACGCATGGAATCCTCGGCTTCCGGGTGTTTCCTCATTTGTGGTGCCTCTGTTTCAAATGCCTGGGTATGGCCGGTATGCGGAAATAGGATCACTTGCTCAATGTTTGTTAATTGATCTATCGCAATGTCCAGCCCTGCGCGGCGCAATCAAGCGCCGCCGATCAGTCACCGTGCAGGGCCATATGTTTCGGACTTCGATCTCCAAACTTCTCATCACCATTCAAGGCGTCATCCTGCTCAGCCTGCTGGCCGCGACGGGCATCATCGCCGTCCAGGGCTGGCAGGACTACCGGGAGGCGAGCCGGATCGAGGGTGCGACCGAGACCGATCGCGTTCTCTTCAATGCCATCCTCACGGTGCGCAGCCAGGCGGCGCGGTTCACCGGCATGCTGCTGAAGGACGGCGATTCCAAGCAGGAGATGACGGAGCTCCGCAACAAGGTGGCGAGCGACTATGAGGGCGCGAAGGCCTCGGTGGCCGATCTCGACATCCCCGGTCGCGACAAGCTGCTCGCGGACCTCGAGTCCAGCTACCAGGCGATGAAGAGCAAGGAAGCGCTGCCGGACCAGGCGCTCGCCTTGCCGAAGGACCAACGCCCCGCGACCACGCCGCCGGAATGGCGCGGCGCGATCGACGGCGTCACCAACGGGCTCTCGGCGATCGCCGTGCAGCTCGGCAACGACGTGCGGATGCAGGATCCGGGAGTCGCCGAGATGGTGCAGATCCGCCGCGGCGCCTGGGCAATCCGCGACCAGTTCGGCAACCAGTGCTCCGCCTTGCGCACCAGCATCGCCAAGAACGAGGCGCCGGCCGCCGACGTGATGAGCAAATGGCAGCTGAACAAGGGCGGCTACCAGGCGTCGTTCAAGCTGGTCGACGAGCTGGTCAACCGCCCCGGCATCGCGCCGAAGATCGCGGAGGCGATCAAGGCCGCCCATGCGACCACCGACGACGTGGCCGGCAAGATGGATACGCTGATCGGCGGCCTGCCCTATCCCGACAAGGCGCCGATGTCCGTCGGCGAGTTCAACACGCTCTGCAACAGCCCGTTCCCCTCGATCATCGCCATCGCCGAGACGGCCCTGGCGGAAGCGATCGATCATGCCGAACTCCGCAAGCAGGGGGCGCTGGTGACCGTGATCGCCGCCGGCATCGCCTTCCTGATCGCCCTGGCGCTCTCCTTCGTCGCGATCTGGTCGGTGCTGAAGCGCTTCACCCAGCCGGTCAACGTGCTGATGGGCGCGGTCGCCCGGCTCTCGGCCCGCGACTACCAGCAGCCGGTGCCGCCGGCCCGTTATCCGGACGAGCTCGGCAAGCTGTCGGTAGCACTGGAATCCTTGCGCGCAGGCGCGCTCGAGGCCGAGCGGCTGGAAGGCGAGGCGGCGCAGGCCCGCGAGGCCGATCTCAACCGCGGCCGCGCGCTGCAGGCGCTCTGCCAGAGCTTCGATGCGCTGGTGAAGCGGTCGCTGACCGCGATCGCCACCACCACCAACCAGCTGAAATCGACCGCCGACGGCCTCCAGACCGTGGCCGCGGAATCGAGCAGCCAGGCCACCACCGTCTCGGCGGCGGCCAATGAGGCGGCGGTCAACGTGCAGACCGTGGCGGCGGCGACCGAGGAGCTTTCGGCATCGATCTCCGAGATCACCCGCCGGGTGACCGCAAGCTCGGACGGCGCCAAGCATGCCGTCTCCGAGGCCGAGCAGACCACCCGCATCTTCGACGCGCTGGCCTCGGCGGCCTCGCGGATCGGCGACGTGGTGAACCTCATTGAACAGGTCGCTTCGCAAACCAACCTGCTCGCCCTCAATGCGACCATCGAGGCCGCCCGTGCCGGAGAAGCCGGCAGGGGTTTCGCCGTGGTGGCGCAGGAGGTCAAGAACCTCGCCAACCAGACCGCGACCGCGACCCAGGAAATCGCCGGCCTGGTGAGTGAGATCCAATCGACCTCGCAGTCCGCCGTCTCGGCGATCCGGGGCGTCTCCACCGCGATCGGCAAGATCAGTGAGGACACAATCGCGATCTCGGCCGCGGTCGAAGAGCAGGGCGCGGCGACCCATGAGATCGCCAACAGCGTCCAGCAGGCCGCCCGCGGCACGCAGGAGGTGACCTCGACCATCGCGGTCGTGGCGGAATCCAGCCTGCGCACCGGCGGCGCCGCAACCGAGCTCGTGGGCTCGGTCGAAGGCATGCTGAAGGAACAGGCCAACCTGAAGGAGGCGGTCGAGACCTTCCTGGCGAAGGTTCAGGCTGCCTAACCGAGAATTTCCGGCTTAGATTACGGGCGGGGGCCAAGGCTCCCGCCCTTTTTCTTTGGGAAGAATCATGCAGAACCTCGTCACCATAGACGACATCGCCGCGGCGGAGCGCACCATCGAGGGCTGGGTCGAGCGCACGCCAAGTGTCAAAAGCCCAGCCCTCGCCGCCAAGCTCGGTGCGCGCGTGGCGCTCAAGCTCGAGCTCCTGCAGAAGACCGGTTGCTTCAAGCCGCGCGGCATCACCAACAAGCTGCTGTCCTTGAGCGACGAGGAAAAGAAGCGCGGCCTGATCACCGTCTCCGGCGGCAATCACGGCATCGCCATCGCGGCGATCGGCAAGGAGATGGGGATCGCTGTCACCGTGGTGATGTCGGACAAGGCGCCGCAGCGCTCCCAGGCGCGGATCAAGGCCAGCGGCGCGACACTGCTGCTGACGTCCGATGCCGGCGCCGCCTTCGATCTCGCGGAACAGGAATGCGCCGCAAAGGGCATGACCTACATCCACTCCTATGACGACCCGAAGATCATCGCCGGCCACGGCACCGTGGGGCGGGAGTTCATCGCCGACCAGCCCGACCTGACCGATGTGCTGGTCAGCATCGGCGGCGGCGGCCTGATCTCGGGCTGCGCCGTGGCGCTGAAGGCGGCGAACCCGGCGATCCGGATCTGGGGTGTCGAGACCGAAGGCGCCGATGCGATGACCCAGGCGCTGGCAAATGGCGCACCGGTGAAGATTCAGGTGACCTCGATCGCCACCACGCTCGGTGCGCCGTCGGTGACCGAGCGCTCACTGTCCCATGTGCAGGCCCTGGTCGAGACGGTGATCACGGTCTCGGATGCCGAGGCCGTTGCGGGCGTCATCGTCCTGGCGGAGGAGGGAAAGCTGTGGGCCGAGCCGGCCGCCGGCTGCCTGATCCCGGCGGCCCAACAGGTCATCGAACGGGTCGGTCCGGAGGCCAAGCTCGGCCTGGTCGTCTGCGGTGGCAATGTCGCCTTCAGCGACGTCGAGGGCTGGGTGAAGAGGTTCGGCGTGTCCGTAGCCTAGCGGCCGGGTCGACCGACTGCCTTCAAACCGCGAATTGCCCGCTAGCCTTGATCGTGGCGATGCTTCAGTTGGCGCAGTTCCGTCAGCATGACGTCGCGCCGGCGGATGAGCGCATCGACGCCGGTGACGCCTTCCCGCGCCTCGACAGCCAGCCCGACCGCACGCAGCAATGAAGGGTCGAAGCGCGGAGGCGCGGAGTCGAGATCATTCATAAGCGTTGCAAACGACGGTTCATAGCGGCCGAAATACTGGGTGATGCCTTCATCAGCGTTGGTATGATTTGCCCCGAAATTGCCGATCGTGGCCCAGCGCAGAGCCAGCGCGTCGCGGATGACGGCATCGATCGCCACCGCATCGGCGACCCCGCTCTCCAACAGATGCAGCGCTTCGCGCACCACCGCGGCTTGGATGCGGTTGCCGAGGAAGCCTTTGACGTAGCGCGTCATGCGGACCGGGATCTGGCCGCAGGCGGAAAGAATGGCGCAGGCCTTTGTCAGCGCGGCCGGGTCGGTCCCGGCGGCGCCGAGCATCTCCACCGCGGGCAGAAGATGCGGCGGATTGAATGGATGCGCCATCACACAGCGCCGCTCGCCGGCAAGCCCGCGCGCGATCTCGCCGATATCGAGGGCGGAGGTCGATGAAGCCAGAATGGCCTCGGCCGGGGTAAGCCGGTCGAGATCGGCGAACAATGCCCGCTTCACTTCGAGCTTTTCCGGGGCGCTTTCCTGAACGTAGTCGGCCACCGCCAAGGCACGCGCCAGATCGGCCTCGCCGCGCGTGCATCCCAGCATCTTGGTTCGGGCCTCCGCGCTGACGAAGCCCGCCGTGACATCGGCCGCGAGATCCCGTTCCAGCCAGTCGAGTGTCCGGTCGATCTGCGCCGGGTCAGGGTCATGGACGGTGACGGCGACGCCATGCCGGGCAAAGACGCGGATCCAGCCGCGGCCGATGACGCCGGCGCCGACCAGGGTTACGTGCGCGGGGAGGTTTCCCGGCATGTGCGTCGCTCCGCTACTTGGCCGTCGTCCATTCCGCCAAAGCCGCCCGCATGGCCGCAATGGTGGCATCGACGATCGCCTCGTCATGCTCCGTCGAGAGAAACCAGGCGCCGCGCTCCAGCGCCCGCACCCCGTGCTTGAGCAACAGCGTCGTCAAGCGGACATAGCCGGCGCGATCGACCCGGATCATGTCGCGATAATTGACCGCAGGGGCTTCGAGGCCGAGGCCGACATGAAAGATCTGCGGGAAGCCGGTCACGGTGGCGGTGACGCCGGCATCGGCGAAGGCCTTGGCCAGCCCCTGCATCAGGCGTTGGCCGCGCGACTCCATCCGCTCATAGATGCCCGGTGTCGCCAACCGCTGGAGCGTCGCGACGGTCGCCGCCATGTTGACGGCCTGGGCGTTATATGTGCCGCCGTGGATGATGTTCCCGCCGGCCAGCTGGTCCATGATGTCGGCGCGGCCGGCCACCGCGGCAACGGCGAATCCGTTGGCGATCGCCTTGGCGAAGACCGCGAGGTCCGGCGTCACGCCCAGGCGTTTCTGCGCGCCGCCCGGACCGACGCGAAAGCCGGTGATCACCTCGTCGAAGATCAGGATCGTACCGTGCTTGGTGCAGGCTTCGCGCACCGCTTCGAGATAGCCCGGCAAGGGCATGATGGCACCGCTGTTGCACATCGCGGCTTCCATGAGGACCGCGGCGACATCGCCACGCGCCAGGCGATCGATCACCTGCTCCGGGCGGTTCCACGACAGCACTTCGGTGTTGCGGCCGGCCAGGCTGTCCTGACCGGCGCTGCCGCCGACCGGAGTCGGCCCGGATTCCGGACCCATTGCATTGCCGGTGGGCGCGGTGCTCCACAGCACGCTGTCCATCCAGCCGTGATAATGACCCTCAAACTTGACGATCACGTCGCGGCCGGTCACCGCGCGCGACAGGCGCAAAGCCAGTTGGTCCGCCTCGGTTCCGGACGCACAGAACCGGACCCGCTCGGCACAGGGCACCATCTCGCAGACCAGCCTGGCGGCTTCGAACTCAAGCTCGCTCTGCCCGCCATACAGGATGCCGCGGTCGAGCTGCGCCCGCGCCGCGGCGATGACGTCGGGCGGCGTGTGGCCGAGGATCATGGGTCCGAGCGCCAGGTAGTAGTCGATCAGGCGGTTGCCATCGATGTCGTGCAGATAGACGCCGTCGGCGCGCTCGAACACCAAAGGCGTCGGCGAGACGCCGTAGCGGAAGTGGCTGCTGACGCCGCCCGGCATATGGCGGGTGGCTGCAGCGACGCGCTCTCGCGAGCGATCAAACACGGCCGACATCATACGCTCCTTATTTTGCCTCAGGCCTTCTTCGCCCGCGTCGCGGCCTTCGCGCGGTCGATCATGTCGAGATTGACGCAATCCCGCGACTGGCCCTCGCGAAGATACTGCGCCGCCGTGGCCGCCGATTTGCTCCTCAGGTCGATCAGGCTGGACGGGCTGTAGAAGGCCGCGTGCGGGGTGAGGATGAGCCGGTTGCGGATCGGCGAGCCGGGCGCGCGCCAGGCCTTCATCAGCGGATGGTCAGCCGGCAGAGGCTCGGTCTCCAGCACGTCGAGCGCGGCACCCGCGATGCGCCCTTCGTCGAGGACCGGCAGCAGGGCGGCGAGGTCGATGACCGGACCGCGCGCGGTGCTGACCAGGATCGCGCCCGGCTTCATGGCCGCCAACGCGGCGGTGGACATCAGATGCCGCGTCTCCGTGGTCAGCGGGGTGTGGATCGAGACAACGTCCGATTCCGCCAGCAAATCTTCCAGCGTGTTCACGCGCGCGATGCCGAGCGCCAGTTCGGTACCGGTCGGCTTATAGGGATCGAAGAAAATCACGCGCATGCCGAGCGCCTTGGCGCGGAGCGCGGTCGCCGTGCCGATCCGCCCGAGACCGATCACCCCGAAGGTCTGGGTGGAGAGGCGGCGGATGGTGGGTACGGCGTCGAAGCGCCAACCCGCGACCGGATCCTCGAGGATGGCCGCGTTGTACATCGTGATGCCGCGCAGGAAGGCCAGGGTCAGGGCGATAGCATGGTCGGCCACGTCCATGGTCCCGTAATCCGGCGTGTTGCAGACGGCGATGCCACGTTCGCCTGCGGCCCTGAGGTCAATGTTGTCGAAGCCGACGCCTGCCCGCACCACGACCCGGCAGTTCGGCATGCGGTCGAGCATATCGCCCGTGACCGTCACCTCGTGATAGCAGACCAAGCCGGCCGCCTGCTTCCAGACGTCGTCGGCGATCTTGCCTTGATCGGCCGGCAGCGAGTCGTGGATCCGGAACTGATCGCCATAGACTGCGGCCTCGACGTCAGAGGGGCCGACATGCTGGACGTCGGGATGGAGGATGATTTCGGGCATCAGGGGCTCCGGTAATCTGAGTTGCGGTTCATCGGATCAAGCCGGCCAGTTTCGGCAGCCAGAGCGAGATCGACGGGATGTAGGTGATCAGCGCCAGCGCCACCAGCTTCACGCCGTAGAAGGGCAGCAAGGCGCGGGTTATGGCGCTGACCGGCCTTCCGGTCACCGTCGATATCACGAAGAGATTGGTGCCGACCGGTGGCGTGTTGAGGCCGATCATCAGATTCACGATGACGATGATCGAGAAGTGGATCGGGTCGATCCCGAACGCCACCGCGGTCGGCTGCAGGATCGGCACGAAGATCAGGATCGCGGGCACGGTATCGACCAGGGCACCGACCACGAGGAGGAAGACGTTGACGATCAAGAGGAAGATGAACGGGTTGTCCGTGATCGACGAAAACAGCACCTGCGCCGCGGTCGGAATGTCCTCAAGCGCCAGGAACCAGGCGAACATGGTCGAGGTCGCGACGACGATCATCACGGTGGAGGTCGTCAACACGCTTTCGCGAAACACGGCGAACAATTTTTTGGCGCTGACCGAGCGATAGAATATCTGCGTCAGGAACAGGGCATAGACCACGAGAATCGCCGCGGCCTCGGTGGCGGTGAACACGCCGCCCCGCACACCGCCCACGATGATGACCGGGGCGACCAGCACCGGAATGGCCTCGACGATCGCGCGCCCCAACGACTTCCGGCCGGGTTCGCTCGGCGTTTTCGGATGCTTGCGGCAGGCATAGGCGATGTAGGCCATCAGCAAGGCGGCGATGAGGGCCCCCGGCAGCACGCCCGCGAAGAACATCGCTCCGATCGAGAGCTTGGTCGGAATGGCGTAGATCACCATGATCAGGCTGGGCGGGATAATCGGCGCCATGATCGCGCCCGAAATGGTCAGGGCCGCGGCGAAATCCTTCGAGTAACCGCGTGCGGTCATCATCGGTGTCATGACCGATCCCAGTGCCGCGGTATCCGCGGTCGCCGATCCGGAAACGCCCGCCATCATCAGGTTGGCGAAGACGTTGGCGTGGGCGAGCCCGCCGCGGATGCGCCCGACGATGCGGTCGGCGAACTCCACCAGCCGGTTGATGACGCCGCCGGCCACCAGGATGTTGCCGGCCAGGATGAACAGCGGCAGGGCCAGCAAGCCGTAGCTGTTCATGCCGGAGAACATCCGCTGGGCGGAAATCGGCGCATTGCCGAGACCGGTCAACATCAACCCGAAGAAGGCAGCCACACCGACCGCAAAGGCGATCGGGGTCTCGACCGCGAGCAGCACAATGAGAAGAAGGATGACGATGGCGGACATCATCTCGGATCACCGGCTTCCCCACGCCAGGTCCGGCGCATCAGGGCAATGACGGCGAAGAAGGACAGGAAACAGGCCACCGGAATGGTGAGGTACGGGATGGCCATGGGAATGCGCAACGCCGTGGAGGGCTGACCCCAGGCGGTCATGGCCAGCTTGAAGCCGCCATAGCCGATATAGGCGAGGAAAACGCAGATCGACAGCAGGCCGACAAGCTTCAGCCCACGAATGAAGCGGGAGCCATTTTTCGGCAGCCACTCGATGCGGATGTGTTGATTGCGGCGGATGCCGACGTACATGCCCAGGAACGACATCCCGACCAGGAGGAACTGAGAGAGTTCTTCCGGCCAGGGCAGGGGTGAATGAAAGAAGTAGCGGAGCGTCACTTGCGCCGCCATGGCAGCGATGACGATGGCCATCGACGCGACCAGAATGACGTCGATGCAGCGATCCAGCGCGCGGACAAAGCCGACCACGTTCCCCTCCATGGTAGGCGTCCCTGGGCAGAATGCCCAGGGACGGTTCCATACCGGACGACGACTACTTCAGCGCGGCCGCACGGAGATCGGCGATCTCCTTGTAGACCGCGTCGACATAGGCGGGATCGAGCTCTTTCTTCAGGTAGACCTGCATCGGCCCGGCGACGGCCTGGCGGAAGGTCTCCTGCTCTTCCAGGTTCGGGGCATAGACTTCCATTCCCTTCTTCTGGAGCGCGCCGACCGCGCTGACACGCGCCTGGTAGTTGCGCTCACCATACTCCGTCGCAGCGGCCATTTCGGCTCCGGTGACGACGATGGCGCGCAGTTCCGGCGGGAGGCTCTGGTAGAAAGCCTCGTTCATGACCAGGCTGTTGAGGCCGAGTTGGTGATTGTCCAGGGTCATATGCTTCTGCACCTGGTCGAAGGAGTAGTCGAGCGCCACGCCGACCGGATTCTCCTGGCCGTCAACGACACCCGACTGCATGGCGCCATAGAGCTCTTCCCATGGCACGGGGGTCGGCGAGCCGCCCATCGCCTCGACCATTGCCAGCGACATCGGGCTCGGCGGCACGCGCATGCGGATGCCCTTCATGTCGGCGGCCGACCTGATCGGCTTCACGTTGTTGGTGAAGCAGCGGAAGCCATAGGAGGCGGCGGCCAGCAGGCGCAGCCCGGATTCCTTGGCCATCTGCTCGCGTACGCCCATGAAGAAGGCGCTGTGCAGGAAACGCTGGGCCTCCTCGTCATTGGCGAACAGATAGGGCGTCGCCAGGATCATCATCGGGCGATAGAAGGAATCAAGCGTCTGTTCGTCGCCATGGGCCATCTGGATGGCGCCGACCTTGGCCTGCTCCAGCCCGTCCTTGATACCGCCGAGCTGCCCGGCGGGGGAAATATTCACCGCGATGCGCCCGCCGCTGGCGCTTTCGACATAGGCCTCGAACACCAGCCAGCCCTTATGCAGCGGGCTTTCGACCGACTCCGAGTGGCTGCCGCGAATCTCGAACTCGGCGGCCTGGGCCGTGCCCATCATGCAGGCGAGAACCGCCGCACTGGCGAGCGCGGAAATCTTCCGTCGTAGACTCATCTTGCTCTCCCTTGTTTATGTTTTAAGAAGACTTCGTTTTGTTGGCTGTCAAAGGACGCCGTAACGCGCATAGACCTGTGCGAGCAGTTCCCCCTGCTCGAGATGGGTGCGCGTCTGGTTCTCGCCGTTGATCCGCTCCAGCGCCGCCTGGATCACCCTGTCTGCGATGCCCTGCGGAATGACGACGACGCCGTCCACATCGCCGAATATCAGGTCGCCGGCCGAGACCGCGGCGCCGCCGCATTCGATGGGCACATCCATCGCCATCATCTTGCCGCGACCCTTGGAATCGAGCGGCCCGATCCCGCCATTGAACACCGGGAAGCCCATCTTTCGGATGTGGCGGACATCGCGCACCAGACCGTCCGTGACGCAGCCGGCCGCGCCGCGATACTTGGCGGCCGTGCTCAGCAATTCGCCCCAAGGCGCGAGGCGGGTGGTCGGCCCGTTGCAACCGAACACCGCGACGTCGTTCGGCTTCAGGTCGTCGACCAGGGCGATCTCCACCTCATAGGGATTCTCGCCTTCGGCAACGGCATAGGTGCTCATGTACATGCCGGTGCGCGCACGACCGAACAGCACCAGTGCCTCGTCGAGTGGGCGGATAAAGGGACGCATGGCTTGATTTCTGAAGCCGAAGCTGTCGAGCACGTCGGACAGAACCGCGGAATAGAGCTGACCCTTGAGGGCCGCGAAATCGATATCCATGACGACCACCGAACTGTGCATTGCAGCAATTACTGCGCATGTTAAACGTTTAACCTGATGACGAGATTCGTATGGCATTTTCACCCGATCGTCAACCTGCTCTACTCAGGCGCTCGGAAAGTCAGAGGCAGATGGCCAAACCACCAACCATTCATGCGGTCGCCGCGCGCGCCGGCGTTTCGACGGCAACGGTTTCCAAAGTCGTCAATCGAATCAACGTCGGCATGTCGGAAACGACCCGCCAGCGCGTCGAGGAAGCGATCCGCGACCTCGGCTATCGGCCGAGCCGGGTCGGACGCAGCCTGCGCACGCTGCGTCGATCGACCATCGGTATGGCGATCGTCGACGCATCGCCGAGCTTTCTGGCCGATCCCTTCACCACCAATCTGGTGGCCGGACTGACCAACCATCTCAGCGCGCGGGGATTCGGCCTATTGCTCCACGGGATCAAGCCGCACGAATTGAGAGACTCGGTCCTGGTGCGGGAATCGGAGGTGGATGCGCTTTGCGTCACGCTTTCCGGTTCTAGGCGCGATCGCCTCAGCTACATCAAGCTGTTGACCGAGTTGGGGCAACCTTTCGTCACCTTCCAGGATCAGCCGGTCGCCTCCGCCAAGGACGCCTGCTTCGTGCGCCAGGACGACCGCGCGGGCGCCGTCGGCCTGGCGCGCTATATCCTGGAGAAGCGCCGCGCGAAGCGGGCCGTCATGTTCATCTCGGAACTTTCCTGGCCCGCGATCGAACAGCGGGTGAGCGGCTTCCGGGATGTGTTCGACGACAAGCGGGTCAGCCTCGACCTCGTGCGCTGCGACGAGACGAGCAGCGCATCCATCGTCGCCGCCGCCGAGGCCTATCTGGCGCGGACCGCGCCGCCGGACGTCTTCATCGGGCAGAACGATCAGGTGGCGCTGACCGTCATGCAGGTCCTCAAACGACACAACATCCGCGTGCCGGGGGATGTCGGCGTGTGCGGATTCAATGCGTTCCCGTTCTCGGGCTTTGCCGATCCGCCGCTCACCACCGCGCGCTCGCCAGCCTACGAACTGGGCCAGCTGGGCGCCGCAGTAATCCTCGACCGGTTGGAGGCGGGCCATTTTCGAAAAAGGGAGCATGTCCTGGCGGTCGACCTGGTCGCCGGCGCGTCGGTTTAGGCGTGGGTGTTCACTCTGGCCCAAACGGCAGATGCCCGGGGCGAGCCCGGGCATCCGCGTCTGAACGATTATCCTCGGCTCTCTGGCCAGATCTTTAATTACGCCCGGGCGGCGGCTCGTCGAACCCGCCTCCGGGGCGGCTGCACCGGCATTGCGACGACGGAGCCGGTGCTCTCCTTCACATGGCGGATCTCGCCGGAGACGCGGCCCAGCACGCCGGGCTTCAGCTCGGTCACCTGCAGACGTTCGGGCCGCTTCTCGGTCGGCATGACGAAGCCGTAGGGCGTCGCGGGCACGAAGCCGAATCTCTTGTAGTAGTCATAGTCGCCGACCAGCAGCACCAGGTCGTAGCCCATCTCGGCGGCGATCTCGAGGGTGCGGAAGGTCAGGGCGCGGCCGATGCCCTTGCCGGCGAGCTGCGGCGTGATCGCCAGCGGGCCCAGCAGCAGAGCGGGATGGCCGGTCTCGCCGACCTGGATCGGCCAGTAGCGGATCGAGCCGACCAGCTTCTTGTGGTGATCGAGCGCCACGAAGGAGAGCGGCGCGACCGGGGCGACCCCTTCCCGAAACAGGTAGGAGGCCTTCTCGCGTCGTTCCGCGCCGAACACCCGGTCGAGCAGCAGCTCGACGCGCGGGGCCAGCGCGGCGGATTCAGGTTTGATGGAGAACTGGGCTTCGGTGGCGGTCATTTCGGGATCCTCTGTTTTAAAGCGGTGATCGGACCGGGCTTTGGAGCCGGTGCGCCGCTGTGGGATCCCGCCGAAGCGGTCAGCTCAAGGTTCTCCCACAGTCATGCGCGCACCCGACTTCGCGGCCCGTCGTAACGGGCGCCTGATATCGTCGTCGGAGGCGCAGACTGGACAACCTTGTAGCCTTTCGGCTGTTTCGGATGATTGCGTATATAGCGGGAAAGTCTGCTGGGTCAAGAAGGTATCCGGCTTTCTTCACGAATTCTTGCGCCGGAGCGTTGCAGAAAGGAAACGGGCGGGGTTGAACAACCCCGCCCGCCGAAAGCGCTCTGAAGGCTAGAGCGTGAAGATGTAGTTCGAAACCAACACCACTACGGCGCCGGCGATCAGGGTGAGGTAAGGCAGAAAGCCCGCCTTCTTGTGACCCAGGTCGCCTTCCTTCAGTCCGAGATCGTCGAGCATCCGCGATGGGAACTTGCCGCCATCCTGGATGTAATGGCGGAAGCAGAAGACCGGAATGATCAGCGCCGCGAAGATCAAGCCGGCCCAGAGCGCAAGGGGATTCCAGACCTTGGCGCCGGCTCCCATGAAGACGGCATTGACGTAAGCGAAGATCCCGCCAAGCGCGATGATGATGGTCGGCGCCTTGTAGGGCCGGCTGACATGGCCACTGTCCATCCGATGGATCCAGCCGGCATTGAGGTTGAGGAAATTGAAGATGATGTAACCGCAGTTCGACACGGCGAGAATGAAGAAGAACGAAGCCGCGTCGGTTGCCGCGATCGCCAGCACGATGAGGTTGGCACCCAGATCGGTCCACATCGCCGCGGTCGGCGCACCATGATGGTTCACATGGCTGAGGTAGCGCGGTAGCCAGCCGTCCACCGAGCCCTGGTAGAGCGTCCGCGACGACCCGGCCATCGCCGTCATGATACAGAGCATCAGCGCTATGATCATCAGGATCACCATGATGGCATGGATGATGGGTCCGCCGCCAACCATGGTGGCCATCACGTCGGCCACCCCGGAACCATCGACCACAGGCGTCGCCAGCATTCCGGTCAGGCCGAGGTAGCCCTGGAAGGCCACCGGGACCAGCACGAAGATGAGAATGCAGAGCAGACCCGAGGCGAAAATCGCCTTGAACGTGTCGGTCGCGGGATTCTTGAACTCGCTGGTGTAACAGACGGCGGTTTCGAATCCATAGGTCGACCAAGCGGCGATGAACATGCCGCCGAGCACCAGGGTCCAGCCGGCTATGTTCCAGGAGCCTGGATCCGGCGCATAGGCCACGGCGAGCGGAACCAGCGGCGAGAAGTTCTCGCTGTGGAAGTTGCCGTTAAGGAACGGCACCACGCCGACGATCACCATCGGCACGATGACCAAGATGCCGAAGATGGTCTGGACGCGGGCGGTTCCGGAGATGCCGCGATGCTGGATGAAGAAGCACGCCAGCATCAGAACGGCGCCGATCCAGAAGGTGGCGT
Organism: Dongia sedimenti; assembly: GCA_030715195.1. Classification (GTDB taxonomy): domain Bacteria; phylum Pseudomonadota; class Alphaproteobacteria; order Dongiales; family Dongiaceae; genus Dongia; species Dongia sedimenti. The sequence goes on along the minus strand of JAUYVI010000005.1, from coordinate 340,277 downwards.
TGAACGAAAAGCCCACGCTTCCGATCGTGAAGCTGCCTAGACTGGCGTCGGCGGTCCGGATCCACGGCGTCAGCGCTTGCGTTGCCGTTTCCACGGTCGCACCCGCATTGGCCGCGATATAGGCATCGATCGCCTGTTGGTCCGGCAAGGGTGCCATCGCGGTGAGGATGTAGCCGGCCGCAATCGAGGTGCCGAGCGAGAGCACCGGCGACCAGGCGAACCAGTTACACCAGACCGAGAGCGGCGCAATGAACTTGCTGTAACGCAGCCAGGCCGCGGCACCATAGACCGAAGCACCACCCGACTTGTTGGGGAACAGGCCGGCGATCTCAGCATAGGTGAAGGACTGGATGAAGCCCATGAACATCGAGACGATCCAGACGGCAAAGGCTACGTTGCCGACCGTGCCGGCGATGCCGCCGATGGAGAACAGCACGAGCGCGGGGACGCCGCTCGCAACCCAGAACGCCCCTTTCCAATCGATCGTTCGGTGCAGATTGGCGTGCGCACCTTCGGTAATCGCCGTCATCGAACACTCCCTCGTTTGAATCTGGTCGTTGTTTGGTTGATGCCCCCGCAGCGTCGACCGACCGGAACGGGCCTTACGATTCGCAAAAAAGGAAAACCCCGGAACGGCACCAGGCCTCCGGGGTCGAGATCGCAGCGATGGATGGACGCGCGAGGATTGGGCACTGCGGCGGCAGGCGTAACGCCCGGCCCGCGGGCACGCAGGCGCGAGAGTCCCTCAACAGCACCGATGGTAACTCAGCCAAGCGACCTTCCCCCTCGCCGACCAGTCATCGAAGCACGTGTGACCATGATGCGACAAAATGACCGCCCAATCCAGCACAATCGCTGAAATTTGGTATTGGATTGGTTGAAAGACTGCTAGGAACGGTATCCGATTGGTCGGAAGGCTGACCGCCGTCGTGCAGCCGTTATCAGCGGACGATGGTGACCGGGCAATGGGCGCGGACCACGATGTCCTCGGCGACCGAGCCTTTGAGGAAGCGCGCGGTGCCGCTGCGGCCGGCGCTGCCGACGATGATGTGGTGATAGTGGTTCTTCTCGGCATAGGTGACGACGCCGTCGGCGATGTCGGGGCTGGTGCCGCGCACACAGCTGACGCGCTTCAGCCCGGCAGCCAGCGCCCGTTCCAGGGCGACCAGCAGCGACTTGTCGACCGGCAAATCGCCGGCGGCGAGTTTCGCCTCGTCCCAGACGATGAATTTGATCTCCGAGCCGTCGGTCACCGTGATGAAGGCGAGGAACTGGTTGAGTTGCTGCGCCCAGTTGATGGCGTGAATCACCGCCTTCTCGGACAGGGCCGAGCCATCGGTCGCGCAAAGAATCCTTTGGTCGGCCATTGAATCCACCGCCGCCGAGTCGACACAGAGCTGGACTCTAGCAGGATTTTCGTTCAGTCGCCGACCGGTGTCTGCGCATCGCCCCGATGGTGAAAGATTTCCCAGCGCACGCGAGCCCATTTGTAGGCGTCCATGACGGCGACCGCGTAGATGAAGAAGCCGCCGGCATAGCGGCCGAGGATGGAAGCCTCCGGCGCCGCATACTTGGCGGTGATGAATCCCAGGGCGAAGGCGGTGAAGGCGAAGAGCAGGCCACGCCCCGCCTGGTTGTTGAGGACCTGACCCATGCCTGGTAGGAGGACCGCCACGCCGAGGACGAGGTAGGGATGGAGCGGCGGCTTGGGCGCGGCTTTCGCCGGCGGTTTCGGCGTAGGGCGGGTCTTCTTCACGATGCGCTCCTGCCCGCCAAGTCTTGATACAACGCGATCGCGCGATCGAGCAGATCGGCCATCACCTCCGCCGTGACCTGCGGCGCCGCGAAATTGGCGCTGCGCAGCACGAGATACTCCGCCCGCGTTCCCTGATCGGTCTGATAGACCAGACGGACCCCTTTCGGCGTGATCAGGATCTCCTTGGCTTTCGGCGCCGCGAAGAAGCTCATGTGCGGATCGACCAACGCCGCCGGCGGCATGGCATCGGGATTGTCGGTCTTGACGATCGTGCCCGCGGGCCAGCCGGCGGGCGGCTGGATCGCATGGTCAAGTTCGTTGGCCGGCGAATAGAACTCGACGTTCTGTGAACGCACCATGATGTCGAGCGTGCCGCGATACGGCACCGGCGCCAGCAACGACACCCGAAGCCACAGGCTCGGCAGCTTGCGGAAGGTCACCATGTCGACCAGCGCGTCGACGTGAAAATCGTGCCCGCGATAACGGCCGCGCAGCTCGGGAAAATCGACGCTGTCCTGAGTCACCCGATAGGACTCGAACAGCGGATAGGCCGGTGCGAAGACCGCCCCGCGCAACGCGCGGAGCTTGGCCCGGTCGCGCCGGTAGATGCCGGCCAGCACGAAGACGCCGAGGATGCCGAACGCCGCGACGGCGAGATATTCCATGGTTGGATTCATCGGATCGCACCATAGCCGCAGCCGCGGCCGGGTAAAAGAACGGCCGGCGGGTCGCCCCGCCGGCCACGGCACGCCTACAGCCGGGAGGATCGGCTGGATCGATAGCTCTCGGTAATTCTCAGTAACCCTGCGGCTTCGGCCAGGCCATGGTGAACTGGTCACCGCGCCGGACGTACTTGTAACGACGGTAGACGAAGTAGAGCGAAATGAAGATGTAGAAGCCGATCATCACGAAGAGCTGCGTGCCGAAGCCGAGGAAGACGGCGAAGAAGGTCAGCACGCAGAGTGTCATCAGCACGATCGCCGGGATCGGGTGCATCGGCGACACGAAGCCGCGCTTGATCGAGCCCAAGGGCCACTTCCGCCGGAACTTCGTGAGGTTGATCGGCATGAAGGTGTAGCCGAGCAGGCCCGAGACGATCGAGAAGGTGATGGTCTGCGCCAGCAACCCGGTGAAGCCGAAGGCGACGGCGATCGGGATCAGGAACAGGATCGACCGGTAGGGCGTGCGATACCTGGGATGCACCGCCGCGAACCATTGCGGCAGATAGCGATCGCGACCCATGGAGAACCAGGCGCGCGACGCATCGTTGATGCAGCCGTTGGCCGAGGCGATGGCGGAGAACACGGTCGCCACCCAGAGCAAGACCACCAGGAAGTTGCTGCCGGTCATCTTCGAGGCGTCGTAGAGCGGCGCCAGCGCCTGGCCGAGATAGTCCCAAGGCAGCATGCCGGCGCAGATCCACCAGGTGAGCGACGCGGCGATCAGCAGTGTGATCATGCCGCTCATGGTGCCGAGCGGCAGCGACCGGCCGGCCGAGCGCACTTCCTCGGCCGCCTGGCAGGTGCCCTCGATGCCGAGATAGTACCAGGTGCCGAACTGGAAAGCGGCGAGCACGCCGAGCCAGCCATAGGGCAGGCCCTGCACGCTGGAGAGCTCGGGCAGGGGCACGATCGCCAGCATTTCCGCATGCTGGGTGATCTCGCCCGGCGAGAACGGCTGCACGCCGACCCAGAGGATGATGATCGAGAAGAAGGCGACCGCGGTGATCAGGAAATTGACGCTGAGCGCCATGAACACGCCGCGGTAATTAAGCCAGGCCAGCACCGCGACCGCGAGGAAGACGAAGGGCTTGGGATCGACGCCCTCCCGTCCGAGCTCGCCGGCACCGATCGAGACCAGGTCGCCGAACACCAGCACGTCGGCGGCTTCGAGCATGGTGTAGGCCATGACCAGGTAGATGCCGACGTTGAACGCCATCAGCGGTCCCGTCGTGTGCTTGGCCTGGGCATACTGGCCGCCGGCCGCGGCCACGGTCGATGTGATCTCGGAATCGATCATGGCGACGCAGGTGTAGAGCAGGCCGATCACCCAGCAGGCGATCAACGAGCCATAGGCTCCGCCCTTCGCCACCGAGTAGTTCCAGCCCATGAACTCGCCGACCAGCACGATGCCGACGCCGAGCGCCCAGACATGCACCGGGCCGAGGACCTTCTTCAGGTTGATCGCGTTCGGATTGGCGGTCTGGGTCGCCGTCACTGCAGAATCGCTCATGTTACGACCCCTTCCCCGCGTTGTGCGCCTGCTGCTGGGCGGCCAGCTCGTCGATGCCTTCCTGCGAGCTGGTCAGCACGTCCTCGGTGAACTGGCTGCTGACCATGAAGGCATCGGCCACCATCCAGAGCAGCAGCAGGGCCGCGACGGCCCACGACCCGTATTGCAGAATGTCCCAGAAATCCATTTGCCCCTCCGTCGCGGGACGCGATGCGCGATCCCCAGCAGCGTTGTTACCGGTCGAATTTCTCGGCGATGACTTCCTTGTACTCGCGCTCCGAGTAATAGAGCAGGATCGCGAAATAGCCGATCACCACAACCGCGGTGACCAAAGCCAGCAGCCAGTTGATCTCGTAGTCGAACCAGACCGTGATCAGGCCCGCCGCGTCCTCGATCGAATAGCCGAGCTTCTCCCACTGCGCCTGCATGGTGGCGTTCTGGCCGAGACCTTCCCAGGTCAGCCCGGTCCAGGTCTTCGAGCCGTCGGCGTTCTCGGCGACGGTGACGCCCGGCGGCAGGATCTGCTTGGTGTCGGCGCCCGCCAGGTTGGCGGCAATCGGCAACCACAGCGCCAGGAACACGGCGCCGAGGATCACCACCGAATCGATGATCTGCCCGAGCGTCGATTGCCGGGGCGGCTGATAGGCGGACTTAGCCATGGTCGTTCTCCCCCATGATCTTCATGCGGCGGTTCGCGGGTCGTCCCGCGGCCCGAGCGCCTACGAACGCGCGGTCACCGCGGCGCGTGACGCTCGTCCAAATGGCGGATGTCGAGTTCGTAGATGAACTTCCGGTCGTGGCTGTAATGCGAGATCATCGCCACGATCGAGATGGTGTTGAACAGGCCGACAATGACGCCGGAAACCAGGATGACGATGTGCACCCCGGTGTCTGGAATGATCGGCATCAGCGAGCCATAAACGAAGATCAGCGTCGCCCAAAGCACTACGACGAAGGCATATGCCCAGAGCTTGTCGCGCGCGAACATTGCGTCGACGCGAGACTGCAGGTCGTTCGCCATCGGATTCTCCCCTCTTCCTCCCGCGCAGATTCTTGGCCTGCGCGCCCGCCGCCGGTATTCCGGTCGATCGGATTATTGCCCGGTCCGTTCGTCGGAATCGCAAGGCGATTCGCAGCGCTGGACTTGGGAACAGCCTTTTACCACCGTGAAACGGAGTTTACTAGCCTGAAATCAATTTTCCTCTGCTGAAACACGCTGCAGCGCAGCGACTCAGGACTCGCGCTTGAGCGGACGTGCGAGCAAGGCGCGAATCTCGTCGTCGATCGCCGCGGGCTCGGCGAGGATCCGATGCACGGCGCCGGCGATCGGCATCTCGACGCCGATGCGCGCGGCGAGGGTCGCGACCGCCGCCGCGGTGGTAACGCCTTCGGCGACGCTGCGCCGCGCGGCGAGAATTTCGGCCAAGGGCTTGCCTTGGCCGAGATCGAAGCCGAGCGACGTGTTGCGCGACTTCAAGCTGGTGCAGGTGAGAATGAGATCGCCGATGCCGGCGAGGCCCATCAGCGTCTCGGCGCGGCCGCCCTTTGCCAGTGCGAGCCGCGTGACTTCGGCAAGGCCGCGGGTGATCAAGGCGGCGCGCGCATTCTCGCCGAGGCCCTTCCCCAGCACGATGCCGCAGGCGATGGCGAGCACGTTCTTGACGGCCCCCGCGACCTCGACGCCGATCGGATCGTCGGAGCCATAAGGGCGGAAGGCGCCATGTGCCAGTGCCGCCATCAGCGCCTCGACCAGGTCGGCGCGGTCACCGGCGAGCGCCACCGCGGTCGGCAGGCCGCGCGCGGCCTCGGCGGCGAAGCTGGGGCCTGAGAGGATCACGACCGGCGCGGCGGCGAGCGCTTCGGCGGCGATCTCGTTCAGCAGCGCACCGGTCTCGCATTCGATGCCCTTGGCGGCGATGACCAGGGCCGCACCCTTCCAGAGCGGCGCGGCGTTGCGGCAGAAGCCCCGAAAATGCTGCGCCGGCTGGGCATAGAGCACGGCATCAGCGTCGAGGGCGCGCGCCAGGTCGGTTTCGATATGGAGGCCGGGATCGAGCGGCACGCCGGGAAGATAGGCCGCATTCTCGCGTGCGCCGCGCAGCGCGTCGGCCTGCTCGGCGCGGCGTGGCCATAGTGTCACATCGCGGCCGGCGCGCTGGGCGAGGATGGCAAGCGCGGTGCCCCAGGCACCGGCGCCGATGACGGAAATGCGCTGCAGGCTCATCGCAGCAGGAACCCGCCGGCCAGTGGATCGTCCGGCTCCAGGGTGAAGACGGAGCTGCCGGTATAATAGGCGCGGCCGGCAACCTCGGCGCGGATCGCAGTGAAACGGCCGGCGGTGGTCTGCTCGGCGACGCGGCCGGTGAAGCGGCTGCCGGTCACGCTTTCGAAGGTGAAATCGGCCGAGATGAGATCGGGATCGCGCGCGACCGCGAGCGCGATCCGCGCGGTGACACCGCTGCCGGTGGGCGAGCGATCGACCTCGCGCTCGGCGAAGACGCAGATGTTGGCGCTGGGACCGTCCTGCGTCACGCCAATGCGGCCGTCGGTGAGGATGGTGCCGTAGAGAAATGCGAGATCCGGCGAATCCGGATGGTCGAGTGCGACTTGGCTCTGCACCGCCTTGGTCACGCGATCGGCGACCTCGACCAGGTCGCGGGTCGGCGTCGCGCGCACGTCGAGGCCGAAGCGCGCTGCCGGCAAGAAAGCATAGAAGGCGCCGCCATAGCCGATATCGAGCGTGACCGTGCCGAGGCCGGGCACATCCACATCGAGATCCAAAGCGAAGGCAAAGGCCGGCACGCTGACGAAGCCGACCCGTCCCGGCTTGCCGTCCTCGAGCGCCACCGTCACGCGGACCAAGCCGCAGGGGCATTGCAGGTTGAGGCGTGCGACATCGCCTTCCGGCTCGATCAGGCCGCGATCGAAAGCGTAGCGGCCGAGCGCGATGGTCGCGTGGCCGCACATGGTGCTGTAGCCCTCGTTGTGGATGAACAGCACGGCCAGATCGGCTTCCGGGTGATCGGGGGCGACGGGCAACACGCCGTACATGTCATAATGGCCGCGCGGCTCGAACATGATGAGCGTGCGGAAGTGGTCGAGATGGTCGCGGGCGAAGCGGCGCTTTTCGAGCAGTGTGGTGCCCGGAATCTCGGGATAGCCCGCGGTCACGATCCTGACCGGCTCGCCGCCGGTGTGCATCTCCACGGTTTCGATCCGTGTGGCGGAATCGGGACTGCGCTGCATGGTGATCGCCTGCTTGACCTCAATGGCTTCGGCTGTAGTCTCGCCCGGTTCCGAAAGCAAGCAAAGGCAGGACATGCGCGGGCGGCATTTTCTTTTCGGGCTCGGGTTGGCGGGCATGATGCTGGCGCGATCCGTGCTGGCGGATTCGCCGCTGGCCGTCGCCCTGCCCGAGGGCCTGTCGCCACGCACCGTTGGATTCTATCTGGCGCAGGACAAGGGCTATTTCACCGCTGCGGGGGTCGCGGTGACGCTGACAGCGCCGAGCGGCGACCGGCGGTCGCTCGACACCCTGGTGCAGAAGAAGGTGGACCTCGCGGTCGAGTTGATGCCGATCGCGTTGAAACGGCGCGAGGCCGGAGAAAGAATCGTCCATGTCGCGCAGATCTTCCGCAAAGCCGGGATGGAAGTCGTCTGCCGCCCGACCATCGACCAGCCGGCCGACTTGAAGAATCATGTGGTCGGGGTCTGGTTCGGCGGGCTGGAGAGCGCGTTTTATGCCTGGATCTCCGGATTGTCGCTGAACCCGTTCGGCGGGCCGGGCAGCGTCACGGTGCTGCGGCAGAATTACGGGCTCGAAGCCTTTCAGCGCCTGCAGTCGGACTGCGCGACGACGTTCAGCTATGCGGCACCGCTGGAATTCGCCGCAGCCGACATTCCGCTGCAGGGGCTGAAGCAGTATCGCTACCAGGAGATCGGCCAGGCGACCCTGGAAGACGGTCTCTATGCGCGCGAGGCGGATCTCGCCAAACCCGACCGTGTCGCCGCATTCGCGGCCTTCCTGGACGCGGCGCGGCGCGGCTGGCAGCTGGCGCATGTCTCGCCGAAGACGGCGTTCGACCTGCTGCACGCCGATCCCAAGTTCGCATCGGTCGATCCCGCCGTGCTGCGGCAGGCGATCGACGCGGTGGACGACCTCCTGGCGCTGGACCAGGGGCCGATGGGCAAGCTCGATCCGGATGCCTATGACCGCACGGTCAACCTGCTGCTGACCGCGGCGCCCGATCCGGTGCTAACCCGGGCGCCAGCCGGCGCGGTTAGCGATGTGGTCGTGAAGGCGGCACGGTAGCGCGTCAATCCAGCGTCCGCCGGTAGCGCAGCAGCGCCAGCGCTGACACCAACAGCATGAACAGCAGGATCGGCCAGAGCTCCGGCCAGATCTCGACCCAGCCGTTTCCTTTCAAGAGCACGCCGCGGATGATGCGCAGGAAATGCGACAAAGGCAGGGTCTCGCCGACCCATTGCGCCCATTGCGGCATGCCGCGGAACGGAAACATGAAGCCTGAGAGCAGCAGCGAGGGCAGGAAGAAGAAGACCGAGAGCTGCATCGCCTGGAGCTGGTTGGTCGCCAGGGTCGAGAAGGTGAAGCCGACGGCGAGATTGGCGGCGATGAAGAGGATCGCTGCCAGGCTGAGGATGGTGAGCGAGCCCTCGAACGGCACCTGGAACAGGAACTTCGCGGCCAGCAGGATGATCGCCACCTGGACGTAGCCGACGAAGATGAAGGGCACGATCTTGCCCAGCATCACCTCCAGCGGCCGGACCGGCATGGCCAGGAGATTCTCCATGGTGCCGCGCTCCCGCTCGCGGGTCATGGCGAGGCCGGTCATCATGATCATGGTCATGGTGAGGACGACGCCGATCAGCCCCGGCACCACGTTGTATTGGCTGATGCCTTCTTCGTTGTAGCGGCGCTGGATCCGAAGCTCGAACGGCGTCGGGTTCGGGGCAAGATGGGCAAGCGGTCCCTTGAGATCGTGCTGCAGCGCCGTGCGGTCGAGATTGATGAGCGCCGAGACGGCATTCACCGTCGCGACCGGATCGGTGGCGTCGGCTTCCACCGCCAGCGCCGGGCGGCGGCCGCGCACCAGATCGTCGCTGAAATGCGGCGGGATGGTGATGGCGAACTGGATCTCGCCGGTCTTGAGCAGCCAATCGGCTTCGCGTTCGGTGATCGGCGCAGGGCGCAGGCGGAAATAGTCGGTCTGCTCGATCGCCGAGACGATCGAGCGGGCGAAGACCGAGTTCTCGCCCATCACCAGGGCGGCCGGCAGGTGCTTCGGGTCGGAGTTGATGGCATAGCCGAACAGGACGAGTTGCATCAGCGGCACGCCGATCATCATGCCGAAAGTGATGCGGTCGCGCCGCATCTGCACGAATTCCTTCATGAAGACCGCGGCGAAGCGGCTGAAGGAGAAGAGATTCATTGGAAGTTATCCTGCGAACGCCCCATCAGGTCGATGAACACGTCCTCGAGGCTGGGCGCGACGCGGCTCCAGCGATAGCGCGGATCGATGCGCTCGTCCCGGGTGGCGGCGTCGAGTGCGGCTTCGTCGCGGCCGCAGACATGGAGCACGGCTCCGAACGGCGCCACCATGTCAACGCCGTCGCGCTGTTGCAGTTGCCGCGAGAGCGCGGCGATCTCGGTGCCGTCGCCGCGGATGGGCTCGACCGACCAGGCCGAAAGATGGGCAGCGGCGATCACGGCGGGCACGGTGCCGCGAGCCAGCAGCTTGCCATAGGCGATGTAGAGGATCTCATGGCAGCGCTCGGCCTCGTCCATGTAATGGGTGCTGACCAGGACCGTGAGGCCCTCATGGGCGAGGGTGTGGATCTGGTCCCAGAAATCGCGGCGCGCCTTGGGATCGACGCCGGCGGTGGGCTCGTCCAGCAGGAGGAGCTTGGGCTCGTGCAGGATGCAGGCGGCCAACGCCAGGCGCTGCTTCCAGCCGCCGGAGAGCTTGCCGGCGAGCTGGCACGCGCGCTCGTCCAGGCCCAGGCGCTCCAGCGCCTGATCGACCCGTGCCTTCACCCGATCGAGCCCATAGACCCGGGCGACAAAGGTCAGGTTCTCCCGGATGGTGAGATCCTCATAGAGGCCGAACTTCTGGGTCATGTAGCCGACCTGGCGCTTGATCGCCTCCGCCTGCTTTCGGATGTCGTAGCCGAGGCAGGTGCCGCTGCCGCCATCCGGCGTCAGCAGGCCGCACAGCATGCGGATGGTCGTGGTCTTGCCGCTGCCGTTCGGACCGAGGAAGCCGTAGATCTGGCCGCGATTGACCGTGAGATCGAGGTCGGAGACGACCTTGCGCCCCTCGAAGCTCTTGGTCAGGCCCCTGACTGCGATAACGGGAATGTCGGTGGCCGCGCTCATGGAACGGGATTCGCTTCGATCGGCTGACCGGGATGCCAGGGCAGCGCAGTGTCATCGGGCCGGGCCTCGATCAGATGGACCAGCTTGGCGCGGCTCTCGCGGCTGTAGATGACCGGCGGGGTGAATTCCGCTGCGGTGGCGATGAAGCTGATCGTGGCGGTCTGGCCCGCGGCACAGCCATCGCAAGCGATGGCGAGCCGCTGGCCGATCTTGTAGCGGCCGAGCTCCGGCTCCGGCACGTAGAGGCGGAGCTTCAGATTGGACGGCGGCAGGAGCTGCAGCACCGCGGCGCCGGCATTTGCCTCTTCGCCCGGGCGGAAATAGACGTCCTCGATGCGGCCGGCGGCGGCGGCCGTGACCTGGCGCTGGTCGAGCGCCCATTGCGCCGCGGCCAATGCAGATTTCGCCTCGTTCACGGCGTGCTCGGCGGCGGCGATCTGGTCGGCGCGGGCCGGCAGCTTCGCGGCGGCGAGGCGCGCGGTGTATTCGGCGATATGGCCGCGATCGGCCAGCAGCGCCGCCTCCGCCTCATCGACCTGCTCGACGCCGACGATGTTGGTCTTCACCATGGTGCGGCGGCGCTCGACGCGCGGCACCGAGAGCGTCATCGACGCCTTGGCCGCGTCGAGCTGGGCCTGGATGACGGCGAGCTCTTCGGGACGGTCGCCGGTCTGCAGGTCCGCGAGCTTCGCCTTGGCCTGTTCGAGCGCGGCAGCGGCCTGGTCGCGCTTCGCAGTTTCGTCGGTGGCGTCGAGGGTGAAGAGCTTCGCACCGGCGGCGACGGAATCGCCGCGCTTCACAACGACCTCGATGATGCGGCCGGCGGATACGGGGGCGGCGTAGATGTAGTCGGCCTCGACATAGCCGAGCAGGCCGGTGTTCGAAGGCTCGTTGCAAGCGACGAGCAGCAGGGCGGCCAGCAGGATCGTCTTCATGCGGGGCATTGGTCTCACTCCCCTGGTTTGGCTGCGTCAGGCGCCAGGCCGCGCAGCAGGAATTCAGTGTGCTGCCGCAGCAGCGCGGCGAAATCGAAGCGGCGGTTGTCGATGTGCTCGAAGGTGCGGCGCCAGATCGCGGTGAGCAGGAAGGGCGCGATCACCAGCTTGGTGGTCTCCCACGGATCGACCGCGCGGAACTCGCCGCTCGCGATGCCGGCCTCGATCAGCGCCGCGAGGCGCTTGCGCACCGGCTGGATCACCGTCTTCAGCCAGATCCGCGCCAGCTCCGGAAAGCCGGCGGATTCGGCGATGATCAGCTTCGGGAGCGCGGAGCGGCGCGGGTCGTCGAGCATCCGCGTCATGAACTGGATCAGCTGGCGCAAGGCGTCGGTCGCGGTCTCGGCCTTGGCGATGCTGTCGAGCTGCGCCAGCACGGGCACGCGCATCAGCTCGAGCGCCATCGCCTCGAACAGCGCTTCCTTGCTTTCGAAGTAGAGATAGAGCGTGCCCTTGGAGACCCCCGCCTCTTTCGCCACGTCGTCGAGCTTGGCCGCGGCGAAGCCGTGCGCGCTGAACACGGTCAGCGCCGCGTCGAGAATCTCGGCCGGCCGCGCCTCGGCGCGCCGGCGCCAGCGCGGACCGCGCGGCGCTTTCCGCTCCGGTTTCTTCGCAGCGGCTTTGCCCACCACGCTCTCCTCTCGTTCCAGCCGGACTAAGCACCGTCGGACGGTGCGAGTCAATTAATAACTGACCAGTCAGTTATTAATGAGCTCGTCGGCGGCCGGTGCCGCCACGCGATTCAGCTTGCGTTTCCGGGTCTTACCCGACGAGATTCGGAGCGGGACGGACTGGAGAACTTTGGGGGAAATCCGCCGTATGGACCTGCTGCACAACGATCTCGGCCAGCCGATCGGCTTTCCGGTGCCGAACTGGACGCCGCGGGCCCTGCCGCCGCGCGAGCCCATGGAGGGGCGTTTCTGCCGGATCGAGATCCTGGATCCGGAGCGCCATGCGGCGGAGCTCTACGAAGCCAACGTCGAGGATAAGGACGGGCGGAGCTGGACCTATCTCGGTTACGGGCCGTTCGCCAACTATGCCGACTACCGCGCCTGGGCCGATGCGGCGGCGAAGTCCTCAGACCCGCTGTTCCACGCGATCGTCGATCTTGCGACCGGCAAGGCGGTGGGAATCGCGAGCTATCTCCGGATCGACGCCCAGGTCGGCGTGATCGAGGTCGGGCATATCCACTATTCGCCGGCCTTGCAGAAGACCTCGGCTGCAACCGAAGCCATGTATCTGCTGATGCGCCGCGCCTTCGACGAGCTCGGCTATCGCCGCTACGAGTGGAAATGCGACGCGCTGAACGCGCCCTCGCGGCGCGCCGCCTTGCGCTTGGGCTACCGCTACGAGGGTATCTTCCGCCAGGCGACCATGTACAAGGGCCGCAACCGCGACACCGCCTGGTATTCGGTGATCGACCGCGAATGGCCGACCCTGAAATCCGCCTTCGAAGTCTGGCTCCGCCCGGGCAATTTCGGCGAGGACGGCACGCCCCGGACCCGCCTCTCGCAGCTGACGGCGGAGGCACTGGCCGGCGGCGGGCACCGCTAGCAGCGGTGTTTTCAGGCGGCGGATTCTGCTATAGAAGCCGGGCCCAGACACGCCGCGTCCCCGTAGCTCAGCAGGATAGAGCGCCGGTTTCCTAAACCGTAGGTCGGAGGTTCGAATCCTCTCGGGGACGCCAGTCTTGCGCCGTCGGTTCAGCCGCCTATCTCAGAGGCATCTCCAGAGCCGACCGGCTCCCCTGCCCTCATTCCTCCCCGGGAGCGAACATGACCAAGACTCTCCTCATCACCGGCGTTTCCACCGGCTTCGGCCGCGCACTGTCCGAGGCCGCCTTGGCCAAGGGCTATCGCGTGGTCGGCACGGTCCGCAGCGAAGCGGCAAAGGCCGAGTTCGAAGCGTTGAAGCCCGGCCAGGCTTTCGGCCGGATTTTGGATGTCACCGACACCGCGTCGATCCCGCGCATCGTGGCCGAGATCGAGCGCGCGGGCGGCGCCATCGACGTGCTGGTCAACAATGCGGGCTATGGATTCGAGGGCATCCTCGAGGAATCGACGCTGGACGAGGTCCGGCACCAGTTCGAGGTCAACGTGTTCGGCGCGGTCGCGATGATGCAGGCGGTGCTGCCCTACATGCGCAAGCGCCGCGCCGGCCGCATCCTCAACATCACCTCCATGGGCGGCTACATCACCTTCCCCGGCATCGGCGTCTACAACGGCAGCAAATTCGCGCTGGAAGGCATCTCCGAGGCGCTGGCGAAAGAGGTGAAGGGGCTTGGCATCCATGTGACCGCGGTCGCCCCCGGCGGATTCCGCACCGACTGGGCGGGCCGGTCGCTCATCCGCAAGGAACGCAGCATCGCGGATTACGACGCGGTGTTCGACCCGGTGCGCAAACGCCGCCAGGAGATGAGCGGCAAGCAGGTCGGCGATCCGAAGAAGGCCGCCGAGGCCATGCTGACCCTGATCGAGGCGGACAATCCGCCGATGCACCTCTTGCTCGGCTCGGACGCGCTCAAGCTGGTGCGCGAGAAGCTGGACTTCCTGAAGTCGGAGATCGATGCCTGGGAGAAGCTGACCCTGTCGACCGACGTCAGCTGACCGCCTTGCGGATCGCGGCGATATGCTCCGGGCCGATGCCGCAGCAGCCGCCGACGATGCTGGCGCCGCACTTCAGCCAATCCTGCACGAAGCTCAGGTAGCGCGACGGGTCGAGATCGGCGCGGATGTCGCTGAGGCCCGCATTGGCTTCCGCGTCCTTGTCCTGGGGCGGGAAGGCGTTGGCGTAGACGCCGAGCGTGAGCTTCGCATCGCCCAGCGTCTTGCCTGCGACATCAAGCGCCGCGGCCATCACTTCGGGCTGGCTGCAATTGAACAGCAGGGCTTCCGCCTTCCAGGCCAGCGCCGCGCGGACCGCGTCTTCGACCGGCTCCTGGGAGCGCAGGCGCGGCGGCATTGCGGAGGCGCCGTCCTCCAGCGTGAAGGAGACCCAGAACGGGCGCGGATCGTTGCCGAGCGCCTTGCGCAGCGCGGCGGCTTCCGCGATCGAGCCCTGGGTCTCGGCAAGCCAGACGTCGACATGGGGTGCCAGGCCGGCGATCAGAATCTCGGCGATGCCCTGCGCGTCTTTCTCGACGAAGAGATCGGGGCGATAGGAGCCGAAGAGCGGCGGCAGCGAGCCCGCCACCGTGACCTTGCGCGGGGCTGCGTCCGCGGCCTCCCGGGCGATCCGGCCGGCGCGGTCGGCCAGCATGCGGCCGTCCTTGCGGAAGCGCGCTTCGCCGATATGGAAGGGCACGACGGCGTAGGAGTTGGTCGTGATCGCGTCAGCCCCCGCGGCGATGAAGGCGTCATGGGCGCGGCGCACGAATTCCGGTGCTTCGATCAGGGCCAGGGCCGACCATTCCGGCTGACGAAACGGCGCGCCGCTGCGGTTCAATTCGCGGCCCATGCCGCCGTCGAGAATGAGAGGGGTCTTCATCGCTGATCCTTTTGCGGACGGCAGGGATCAGCTGTCGCGCCGGATACCCTCGATGCCGAGATAGAAGAGACGCTTCATCTCCTGGCGCCCCCGGGTGACGTTGTCAAGGATCAGGCCGCAGGTGAGAGAGAGCGAGGCCAGCAGCATCAGGCCAGTCGATAACACCGCCGTCGGCAAGCGCGGCACCAGCCCGGTCTCGATGAAGGTGATGACGACGGGAATCGCCAGGACGATCGCGACCGCGGCGAGCCCCCCGCCGATCCAGGAGAAGAAGGCGAGCGGACGCTGCAGCTGATAGAGCCGCAGAATCATCCGCAGGATCCGCGCGCCGTCGCGCCAGGTGTTGAGCTTGCTGGCCGAGCCGGCGGGGCGCGCGTAATACGGCGTCTCGATCTCGGCGATCGGCATGCGAAGCTCGAGCGCGTGGATGGTGAGCTCGGTCTCGATCTCGAAACCGATGGAAACCGCCGGAAAGGATTTCACGAAGCGCCGCGAGAACACCCGGTAGCCGGAGAGGATGTCGTTGAAGGCGCGGCCGAACACCCGGGCCACGAACTCGGTCAGCACCCGGTTGCCGAAGCGATGGCCAGGGCGATAGGCCTCGATCGCGGTGTCCTTGCGCGCGCCGACCACCATGTCGAGGCCTTCGGCGAGCAGCTTCTCGATCAGCTTCGGCGCGCTGGCCGCGTCATAGGTGGCGTCGCCATCGACCAGCACATAAAGATCGGCCTCGACATCGGCGAACATGCGGCGAACCACGTTGCCCTTGCCCTGGCGCGGCACGTGGCGCGTTTCGGCGCCGGCCTGCCGGGCGATGGCAACCGTGTCGTCGGTCGAGTTGTTGTCGAAGACCAGGATGCGAGCCTGCGGCAGGGCCTGGCGAAAACCGTTGATGACCTGGGCGATGGCCGCGGCCTCGTTGTAACAGGGCACCAGGACGGCGATGCGCAGGACGGCGAACCGCGCCTCGGACAGGAGGCTCGGCGGATCGGTCACTTCGGCGATGGGCCGGTTCGTGGTCATGGCACCCATTTGATCCCCGCGCACCATCTGCGGCAGCGGGTTAACAACCCGTGAAATTCCTGGTATCGCTCAGCGCCCGTCCCCACGCGGCCCCGACAGGACACCGATGCCGAACTCTACCACACTCCTCGAGGATAATCGTCGGCGGGGCGCCGCCTGGAGGGCCTGGCTGGTGCCCCTGATCCTGGGCGGCGTTGCGCTCGGCGTGGCGCTGGTCACGCGCTATGTCTGGATCGAATCGACCGAGATCGGCCTCTCCTGCGCGGCGCTGCCGCCGCCCTGGTGGTGCGAAGCGCGGTATGTGGTGATCCGGATTCATCAGCTGGACGGCTGGGGCCTGGTGGCGCTGGCCGCCGGGCTGCTCAGCCTGCTGACGCGCTGGTATTGGCTGGCCCTGGTGGCGCTGGTCGTGGGGTTGATCGGCGTGGTGCTCTACAACACCGGGCTGGCGGCGGTCGGCTTGCTGGCGGGATTGCTGCTCATTCTTAGGCGCTGAAACAGGCCGCGCCAGGCACCAATGCCTGGCACCGCCAGCAGCAGGGTCAGCACGACCCAAATGTCGGCCATCAGGTTGAGCGGCGTCTCGTTGGCGAAGACATAGATCGCCGTGCCGGCCAGCAGCAGCGCGAATCCCGCTTCCTCGCGCCGGTCGCTCAACGCCGCGAAGAGTCCGCCGCGAGCGATGTCCGCCACCAGGAAGAACAGCGCCGGGACGACATAGGCCGCAATTGGGAAATCCTTGTAGCGCGGATCGAAGCAGAGCCCCAGCGACACGGTGGCCGCGCCGAGCAAGGCCGCCAGGCGCAGGATCGCGATGCTTTCGCGGATGGTGGGAAGGCGGAATGGGCGACGGATCCAGGCGATGCCTTCCAAAAGCGAAGCGCCGGCGTCGCGGAGCCGGCCGGCGAGTGCGACCGCGATCAGCAGCACCGCCGTCACGAAAGCCTGCACACCGATCACGCATTCGAGGATCCATTCCCAGTCCAGGATCCACTTCGGGTCGTAGCGCGAGGCGAGCCAGCCATGCGGGAAGTGCAGCACCAAAGCCGTGCCGGCCAGCATCGCGCCGAAGGCGCAGAGGAAGCGCGCGGCGGCACCGGCCGGATTTCGCCAGAACCTCGCCAGGGCCAGAATGCCGAGGCCGAGTGCGACGGAGATTCCAGCAAAGCCCGGCCAGAACGGATAATTGCTGACCGGCTGATCCCAGGAGAATTTCGGCGTACGGTCTTCGTGGAACAGGCCCCAGAAGCCGCCGGCGGTGCCTTCCTGGTAGCGCTTCCAGGGTTGATCGAACGCTTCGATGAAATTGTAATCGAGTTCATGCGCCTTGGCGTAGACCAGGAACTCGCGCAGGTAGCGTGCCTGGTTGACGATGGAAGGCGCGGCATCCTCGCGCCAGCGGCCTTCGCTCGGCCAGCCGGTTTCGCCGATCACGATCTCGCGGCCGGGAAAAGCCTCCTGCACCTCGGCAACGATGGTCTCGAGATGCTTCACCGCCGCGGAAACCGGGAGCGGGTCGTCCTCCCAATAGGGCAGGATGTGGATGGTGATGAAATCGACGGACTGCTTCAGCGCCTCCGGCGCCCGCAGCCAGAATTCCCAGACATCGGCGTAGGTGACCGGAACGCCCGCCTCCGCCCTGATCCGCCGCGCCATTCCGGCCAGCGTCTCGCCGGTCTGTTCGCCGCGCAGCAGCACTTCGTTGCCGACGATGATCGCGCGCACGGTTTCCGGATGCGCCTTGGCGAGTGTGATTGCCGTCGCGATTTGCGCCTCGTTGTCAGCCATGTTGCGGCCGATCCAGATTCCGAGCATGACCTTCATGCCCAGCGCCGCCGCCGCCGGCACGGCCTGGTCGAGGCCCTGGTTCACCGCATAGGTGCGGATGCAATCGGTGACCGGTTGTAGCTGCTTGAGGTCTTCTTCGATCTGCGCCTTCGGAATGATCAGCGCGGGATTGAACGGAGTCTGGTTACCGCGGAACGGCGTGTAGCTGGCGCAGTGAA
Organism: Dongia sedimenti; assembly: GCA_030715195.1. Taxonomy (GTDB): domain Bacteria; phylum Pseudomonadota; class Alphaproteobacteria; order Dongiales; family Dongiaceae; genus Dongia; species Dongia sedimenti. The sequence goes on along the minus strand of JAUYVI010000005.1, from coordinate 322,382 downwards.
GCTTCGCTTCCGGGGCCGGCGGCAGAGCAACCGGATGGCCAAGCCAGGCCCAGGCCGCCAGCGTCAAAGCGGCCGCCGCGAGCAGCGGCGGCAACCACCCGATTGCCCCCCGCATCTCCCTACTTCGCCCGGCCGAGTTCGGTGCCGAGCGCGATGCCCGGCAGCGGGTTCGCCGGCTTCTTGAACGGCAGTACGGCGATCATCGACATGATCAGCGCCGAGACGAAGGGCAGCGCCTGCACGAAGAGCAGGATCGCCCAGAGCATGGCCGAGGGCTCCCAGGCGCCGCGGGTCATCGCGACCCAGATGCCGCTGCCGATCAGCACGGCGGCGATCACGGTCTCTTCCCAGGCATCGACGAAGCCGCGGATCAAAGCCGGCGCGTTCTCCATCTTCGGCGTGCGGTGGAACGGCAGGTTGTTGGTGAAAGTGCCGCGCCACACCGCCTTCGCGACGGAATAGGAGACCGCGAGGCCCGCGATCGAGGCGCCGAGATTGTCGAGGAATCCGCAGGGCACTTTCTGGGAATAGAGCCAGATCGACTTGCCGACCTTGAAGAAAAACATGCCGAGCGTGACGATCAGATAGAGCGTCAGCGGCGGCTGCATCATGTTGGGCGCCAGGATCATGCCGGCGGTCCAGGCCAGCGCCAGGATGATGAAGGAAAGCTGCAGCCCGTCGGCGATCCAGGGCAGCCAGCCCGCCAGGAACTGATAGCGCTGTTGCGGGTGCAGCTTCGACTGGCCGAACGGCAGCAGCTCGCGCCAATGCCGCTTCATGATCATCATCGCGCCATAGGCCCAGCGGTAGCGCTGCTTGCGATACGCGACGAAGCTGTCGGGCATCAGGCCCTTGCCGTAGCTCTTCTCGGTATAGACCGCGCGGTGGCCGGCCTCGAACAGGCGCAGGCCCAGCTCGGCATCCTCGGTGATGCACCATTCGGCCCAGCCGCCGGCCTGCACCAGCGCCGATTTGCGAATGAGCGCCATCGTGCCGTGCTGGATGATGGCGTTCTTCTCGTCGCGGGTCTTCATGCCGAGGAAGAAGAAGCCGGCATATTCCCAGAAACACATGCGCTTGAAGAGATCGCCGGCGGCGTCGCGATAATCCTGCGGCGCCTGCACCAGCGCCACGGTCGGATCGGCGAAATGCGGCGCCAGATCGGCGAGCCAGTTGGCGCGCACGATGTAATCGCTGTCGATGGTCGCGATCACCTCGGCATCAGGGTGCGTCTGGGTCAGCGCGTAGTTGAGCGCGCCGGCCTTGAAGCCCGGCCATTTCGGCAGGTGGAAGAACTTGAAGTTCGGCCGGCCCAGCGAATTGATATAGGCCTCGACCGGCTTCCAGACCGCATCGTCCTTGGTGTTGTTGTCGATGATCAGGACTTCGAAGTCCGGATATTGCAGCCTTTCGAGCGCCTGGATGGTCTCGATCATCATGTCCGGCGGCTCGTTGTAGCAAGGCACGTGCACCGACACCTTGGGCGTCTTCCAGCGCCGCGGCACCGGCGGCGGGGCAAGGCGCCGCATGGTCTGGCCGAGCCAGAGATTGACCGCCATTTCCAGGCCTTCGACCAGGAAGATGACTAGCAGCAGCAGAATCGCCGGCGCGATCATCACCAGAGCCACGATGTCCAGCCAGGTGAGATAGAGCTGACTGTACTGGGCATAGACCCAGACGCCGATCATGATGCTGCCGCAGCCGAGCAACGCCACGAAGAACCGGCCGACCCGCGTCAGGCCGAGCTCGCCGCGCATCATCCAGATCGCGAAGGGCAGGCCCAGTGCGAGGGTCGCGATCGCCAGCCACTGCCAGTTGGCGTAGTTGACCAGCGTGCCCTGCAGCGCCGGCTTCAATTCGCGGTCGGCGTTCCAGATGCCCCAATAGGCGCCGACGCCGCCCTCGGTCTTGATCTTCCAGGGCTCGTCGAAGGCCTCGATGATGTTGTAGTCGAGGTCGGACTTCTTGGCCTCGACCAGGAACTGGCGGAGGAATCTGCCTTGCTCGATCGGCGAGGCGACGGCGCCCCGCCCGCCATAAGCGCCGCTCTTGTCGACGCGGGTCAGGCCCTCGCTCGGCCAGCCGACCTCGGCGATCAGGATGCGCTTGTCCGGGAATGCCTTCCTGAGCTCGTTGTAATGCACCATCACCTGGTCGACCGCCTGGTCGGCCGGCACGCCGTTCCAGAACGGCAGGATGTGCACCGCCAGGAAGTCGACCTCGTTCACCAGATCGGCGTTCTTGGGATCGAGCCAGACGTGGAACGGCTCCGCGGTCGAGACCGGCACGTCGGTCTCCGCCTTCACCTGGCGGATGTAGCGGATCAGGTCTTCCTTCTCGACCAGATTGTGCAGCAGGGCCTCATTGCCGACGATCACCTGGGTGACGCTGCCGACCTTGTTGGCAATGTTGATGACGCTGCGGACTTCTTCTCTGTTCTTCTCCGCGTCCTTGTCGATCCAGGCGCCCGCGGTCACGCTCAGCCCGTAATTGCTGGCCAGCGCCGGGATCTGCGCGCTGATGCCGGTGGATTCATAGGTGCGGACCGAGCGCGCCCGCCCGGCGATCAGCTGCAGGTCCTGCTTGATCTCGTCGATGGTCGGCTCGCGCTTGGCCAGCGTGTTGGGATCCTGGCGCCAAGCGGAATACGAGAAGCCGGCGATGTCGCCCTGAAACGGTTCCTGCTCCACCGGCCGGTTCATCAGAACCCAGGCAGCGGCGAAGATGGCCGCCGCGACAAGGCCGATCAGCCAATTGGACAAACGCATCTGGTAATCCTGGCAATGGCGACGTCGATGCCCCGGCTTGTCTGCCGGTTTGGCACGCTACCGCAGCGCAGCAGATTCGGCCTTTTCGAGTCTCTTTTCAAGGGACTCGATGGCGTTCTTCGCGCACCACACACGCCTTTGATCGCCGCCGCGCGCGCCTGGGATCACAACTCGACGGGGGAAGGCCAGTTCCCTTGCAGCACGGCGCTGCGACCGCCCGACGCGCCGTTTCGGGCGCGGCCTAGGCGATGTCCTTGAATCGCTCCATGGCGGCGACCAGGGCCGCCCGGATTCCCGGCTCCATCGCCGAATGGCCGGCATCCGGAATCACCTGATAGGTCGCTTCCGGCCAAGCCTGGTGCAGCTCGTCCGCGGTGCGGATCGGGCAGACCAGGTCGTAGCGGCCCTGGACGATCACGGTCGGGATCTTGCGGATCTTCCCGATGTTCGCCAGGAGGAAGTTCTCCGGCAGGAAGATGTCATGCTTGAAATAATGGGCTTCCATGCGCGACAGCCCCAAGGCCAGCACATCGCCGGCAAAGGCCCGCACGGTTTCCGGGCTGGGCAGCAGGGTCGAGCAGGACCCTTCATAAACGCTCCAGGCACGCGCCGCCGGCATGTGGACCGCCGCGTCCGGATGCATCAAGCGCTTGTGATAGGCATCCAGCAGGTCGCCGCGCTCAGCTTCCGGAATATGGCCGGCGAAGTTGCGCCAAGCTTCCGGCGCCAGCTCGCGCAGGCCGTAGAGGAACCAGTCGATCTCCGACTTCCGGCACAGGAAGATACCGCGCAAGGCCAGGGCGCGCACCCGGTCGGGATGAAACTCCGCATAGGCGATGGCCAGCGTCGAGCCCCAGGAGCCGCCGAACACGGTCCATTTGTCGATGCCGAGATGCTGCCGGAGCTGTTCGATGTCCTGGATCAGCAGCGGCGTCGTGTTGTCGCGGATCTCGCCCAAAGGCCGCGACCGGCCGGAGCCGCGCTGGTCGAAGATCACGATGCGGTAGAAACCGGGATCGAAGAAACGGCGATGGGTGGCATTGGCCCCCGCCCCGGGCCCGCCATGCAGGAACACGACCGGTACGCCCTTGGGATTGCCGGACTGCTCGTAATACATTTGGTGGAGGTCATCCAGCCGCAGCATGCCGGTGTCGTAGGGCTCGATTTCGGGGTACAGGTCTTTGCTCGCCATCAGCGATTCCGCGTGATCTCAGGGGATGTGAGGGTGGAGGAGCCTTCTTACACGTCCCGCCGCAGCCTGCTCAACCTGATAATGGGGCGGGTTTTCGGCGGCGCCATCGGTCTTTCCCTGGCGCGGTTCCGGCCGGCCGGCGCCGAGACGGTTGCGCTGCCGGACGGCCTGTCGCCCCCCGAGAGCGCCGCGGTCGCGGCCGTCATCGACGGCGACACATTGCGGCTCGCCAACGGCGAGACGCTCCGTCTTGCCGCCATCGAGGCGCCGAAGCGCGACCTGGCACCGGGTGACGAGGGCTTGGCGAGTCTGACCACGGCCGCGACGGGCGCGCTGAAGGCGCTGGTTGCCGCGCGGCCGATCACCCTATGCCTGGATGCCGGCAAGCGCGACCGCTATGGCCGGCGCCTTGCCCAGGCCTTCAACAGCGAAGGCGTCTGGCTGCAGGCGGCGCTGATCGGCGAAGGGCTGGCCCGAGTCCATGGCGACGGCCGGAACCGGCTCGGACTCGACGCCCTGCTCCGAGCCGAAGCACCGGCCCGCGAGGCCGCACGCGGGATCTGGCGGCACCCGATCTTCGCGCTGCGCGCGGCCGACGATCCCAAACTCGACCGGTTCGCCGGCAGCTTCCAGATCATCGAGGGGCGGGTCTTTGCGGCCGCCATCGTGAAGGGCGTCGGTTTCGTCAATTTCGGCGCCGACCGCCGCACCGACCTCACGCTGGTTCTGGAAAAGCCGGTCCTGGACCTGGGCGGCCCCGCTATGATGGATCTTGCCTGGTTAACGTCTAAGCCGATTCGCTGCCGGGGCTGGCTGGACCTCTATGACGGTCCAAGAATCGACATCAACCACCCGGAACAGATTGAAGTCCTCACGGGTTGAAGCAGCGGAGATTCAAACACCATGAACCGCCATACCAAACCCAGCAAACTCGTCCCGGTCGCCTTGCTCCTGGCGACGGCCTCGGTCGCGCTCGCCGGCTGCAGTTACGCGACCAGCCCGGCGACCGGCCGGCAGTTCTTAAGCCCGGTCTCGGAAGCCCAGGAAAACCAGATCGGCGCCGAGGAGCACCCCAAGATCCTGGCGGAGTTCGGCGGCGCCTATAGCGAGAAACCGAACCTCAACGCCTATGTCAATCAGCTCGGGCAGACCGTTGCCCAGAATGCCGAGCGCAAGGACGTGCAATACACCTTCACCGTCCTCAACACCGAGGAGATCAACGCCTTCGCCCTGCCCGGCGGCTATGTCTACATCACCCGCGGCCTGCTGACCCTCGCCAACAACGAGGCGGAAGTCGCGGGCGTGCTGGGGCATGAGATCGGCCACGTCAATGCCCGGCACACCGCCGAGCGCATGGGCCAGGCGCAGCAGGCGAGCATCCTCAGCACGCTCGGCGTGGCGGCGGCGACGCTGCTGGGCGGCGAAACCGGCGGACAGCTTGCCTCCGGCGTCGCGCAGGAAGGCTCGGCGGTCTATCTCGGCACGCATTCCCAGGCCCAGGAGTTCGAGGCGGATTCCCTCGGCGTGCGTTACCTGAGCAAGGCGAGCTACGACCCCCAGGCGATGGCGACCTTCCTGGAGAGCCTGAACGACGAGACCACGCTGGAAGCCGGTCTGGCGGGCGGATCGACCGAGGTCGATTCCTTCACCCAGATGAAGCAGTCGCATCCGCGGACACCCGATCGCGTGCAGAAGGCGATCGCCGAGGCCAATGTCCCGGTCGCCAACCCGCAGATCAACCGCGACCGCTTCCTGCAGCAGATCGACGGCATGCTCTGGGGTCCAGATCCGCGCGACGGCGTGGTCAAGGGCTCGGCCTTCATCCACCCCGGCCTCAAGTTCGCCTTCGATGCGCCGAAGGGCATGAAGCTGCAGAACTCACCGGATGCGGTGATGGGCCAGGGCAACAATGCGGCGATGATCTTCGATCTCGCCTCGCCGGCACCGACCGGCTCGCTGGCACAATACATATCGTCGCAGTGGCAGGAGGGTGCGACGATTTCCGACGTACAATCCTTCCAGGTGAACGGCATGGAGGCCGCCACAGGAATCGCGAAGGGCAGCATTAACAACACGCCGGTCGCGATCCGGATGGTGGCGATCCGCCAGAGCGCGAAGACGGTTTATCGGTTTCTGTATGCGACACCGCCCGACAGCTTTAACGCCGCCGACAAGAGCTTCCTTGCGTCGGCCCAGAGCTTCCGCGAGATCAGCGCGGCGGATGCCGCCGGTTACACCCCGAAGCGGATCCGCGTCATCACCGTCCGCGCGGGCGACACGGTCGCGTCACTCGCGCAGCAGATGCAGGTCGATGACGCGCCCGCCGACTGGTTCCGCGTGCTCAACCGTCTCGGCGCCAACGCCCAGCTCGAGGCCGGCCAGAAAGTCAAAATCATCGTCTCGGGCAATGGGCAGCTGTCAGCCTTGCCCGACGACCGTCTCGCCGAAGAGGTGGCTCAGGCGCAACCCTAGAGCCTGGCGATGAAGCGCCTGCGGGCTCCGATCTGGCTGGTGCTGGCGCTCGCCTTCGCCGGCCTCGTTGTGCTGACCACCGCGGTCGTGGCGGCCCAGCTTTATTCCGCCGCCTTCCGCAACACCGGCGACCTGGTGGCCGAGATGGGCGACACGCGCACGGCCGCCTTGGCCGAGGCGATCAAGGCCGAGCTGCAACCGGCCGAGGACGCGTCGCGCTTTCTTTCCGCCTACATCCTGTCCGACCGGGTGGCGATCGGCGACGACCGGCGGATCGCGGATCTGCTGCTGGGCTCGCTCGCCGCCTCGCCACAGGTGATCGGGGTCGCCTTCATCCGCTCCGATCTTCACACCGTGGCGGCGGCGCGCAGCGTCGAAGGCATGCCGTTCGCCACGACCACGCTATCGGCGCTTGACGATCCTCCGTTCCGGCTGGTTTACCGCGACGGCGCGGCGATGCAGCAGCCCGATTGGGCGAAGCCGATCTACTGGCCGGGCCTCGACGTGACCGGCCTGCCGCTGCTGGCGCCGTTGCGTCGCAATGGCGAGGTCATCGGCGTCATCGCGACGCTGATCTCGGTCCCGGACCTCTCGCGGCGGGTCATTGCCCGCGTGGCCGAGCCGGGCGCCAATACCTTCGTGATGCTCGACGACACCTCGCTGATCGTGCATCCCGCCTTGGCCGATCCGCGGTATCAGGGCAGCGACGACAGGGCGCTGCCAAAGGCGGCGGACGTGGACGATCCGGTGCTGCGGGCCTTCGACCCGATGAACCGGGACGATCCCACGCTGCATCCGGCCCGGGCGCTGAATTTCTCGGTCCAGCAACAGCATGTCGCCGGCAAGCGCTGGCTTTACCTCTCGCGCGCCGTCGACGTGGTCGGCAGCAAGCCGTGGATCGCGGTGCTGTCGATCCGCGCTTCCGAAATCGAGGTGCAGTTCAACAACCTGCAGACAGCACTCTGGGTCTCGTTCGGCGTCGCCGCCGCGGCGGTGCTGGGCGCGCTCTATCTCGGCCGCTCGATCAGCCGTCCGATCCACAATTTCGCCGGCGCGGTCCGGCATCTGAGCGCGCTCGAGTTCGACAAGACTCAGCCTATGAGGGGCAGCTGGCTGCGCGAGTTCGATACCGCCGCCGAGGCCTATAACGGCCTGCGTTCGGGGCTGACCTGGCTTTCGACCTATGTCCCGCGGACGCTGGTGCCGGCGCTGATGCAGCCGGACAGCGCGGAATCCTTCACCGCGAAGGAGCGCGAGGTGACGGTGCTGTTCACCGACATCATCGGCTTCACCGCGATCGGGCATCGCTTGCGGCCACCGGCCCTGGCGCGCTTTCTCAACCGGCATTTCGAGATCCTCGGCGAAGCGATCCACGCCGAGGGCGGCACCATCGACAAATACATCGGCGATTCCGTCATGGCCTTCTGGGGTGCCCCGACCGCGCAGGGCGACCATGCCGAGCGCGCGGCGCGGGCGGCGGTGGAGATCGGGCGGCGCCTCAGGACCGACAATGCGCGGCGCCGGCGCAAGGGTCTCAATCCGGTGCGCGTGCGGATCGGCATCCATACCGGCACGGCGCTGGCCGGCAATATCGGCGCAACCGGACGGGTCAACTACACCTTGGTCGGCGACACGGTGAACGTGGCGCAGCGCCTGGAGCAGTTCGGCAAGGAGATCGACGACGGGCGCTCGGACGTCATCATCGTGGCGAGCGAGACCGTCGCCGGACGGCTGCCGGTCGAGATCGCGCAGGAGCCGCTGGGCAAGTACGCCGTGGTCGAGCGCGCAGATCCGATCCAGTTGTTCAGGCTGGATGGACCGGACGAAGCCACGGCCGATGCGACCGTTACGCCTCGACGAGGTTCAACAACTCACCCTTAGGGTCGAGCAGGCCGGCCAAGGCCTTGCCGCCATAGCCGCAGCCGCCGTCGATCGTCAGCGTGAAGGGACTGGCGCTCGGGCCGTGATGCCCGTGGTCATAGCCGCGCACCACGCGCAGGAACTCACCGTAGGGATGGTTCAAGTTCGCAAAGCCCGGGCTGCCCCACCAGAGGCTGTCGCCCTGCGCCGACAGCGGACGCTCGGGATCGAGACCGGCATGGACGAACAGCAGCCCTTGATCGTCGGTATAGGCCGCGCGGCGCGTGCGCGACATCAGCGCCGCATGGCCGGGCCGCGCCTGCATCGCGGCGCGGAGGCTGTTGGTCCAGCGGGTGATCGCCATGGCACCCTCGCGGCAATTGATGATGCCCTGGGCGGGATCGCCGCCATAGGCGGTGATGGTCGCGCCGACGCCGTGCTGCAGCATCCAGGGCAGTACCTCCTTCGGATTGGGTGCGAACTGCAGTTGCAGCAGCTTCGACCACATCTCCTCCTGTTGGCCGCGGAGATAGACGATGTCATAGGCGAACATGTGGGGGCGGGAAATGATCTGGCGGCGAAAGGCGATCAGTTCGTCGACCGTGCCGGCGACCTCCGGCCCCCGGCCGAGATAGCCGCCCAGATAGACGATACGATCGCCGGGCTCGAACTGGGGCTCGATATAGGCATGGAGGGCGCGCAGACGGGTCATGTCGCCATGCACCGGCGAGATCGCCCAGATGCGGCGCGCGCGGCGCAACACCGCGAACTTTTCCGGTTCTTGGGCAGGGTCCTGCATCGTCTCCCGTTTCTCCGACGCGAATGCGGGGCGAATCAGGCGCGAATCGCGCGTGCGGCGCAGTCTAGCAGCTTTGGCGCCGATTTCCGCACTGACCGCAGTGCCGCATTGGGTAATATGCAGCCGGGGTCGGTCGGGTCCTCCGGTCGAAACGTGATTCGGAGTCGCAGCACGCATGCGCAGTCCTGACGACCGGACGGTTCTCGGCACCGGCTTGGCCTTCCTCGCTTTCGCCGTCCTCGCGACCGCGGATGCCCTGACCAAGCTGCTGTCGACCCGCGGCTATTCGGTCTTCGAGGTCGCGACGATCGACGCGGTGTTTGCCCTGATTGCGGCCTTGCCCGTGCTGGTGCTGTGGGAGGGGGCCGCGAGTCTCAAGCCGCGCCGGCTCGGCATCGTCGTGCTGCGCTGCGGCCTCGGCGCCGCCAGCCTGGTCCTCGCTTTCTTATCCTTCTCGATGATCCCGCTGGCGGATGCCTACACCATCGCCTTCCTGACGCCGCTCGCCGTGACCGCGCTCTCCGCGCCGTTCCTGGGCGAGCGCGTGGGCTGGCGGCAGTGGCTGGCCGTGGTGATCGGCTTTGCCGCGGTGTTGCTGATCCTGCGCCCCGATTTCGGCACCGTCGGCGCCGGCGGCATGGGGTGGGGACAATTGGCGATGCTGGCTTCCGGCGCGCTGTTCGCGCTCTCGATGCTGATGCTGCGAAGGATCGCCAAGACGGAAAGCAGCGGCGCGCTGCTGCTGGTCTATTTCGCCATGCTGTTCCTGATCAGCCTGCCCTTCACCGCCGCCGACTGGCGCATGCCGGGCGCGCTGGATTTCGGTCTGATGGCCGCAACCGGCGCCTGTTCGGGCCTCGGCAACCTGCTGCTGATCCTGGCCTTCCGCTATGCCGCGGCGGCTTTGGTCTCGTCCTTCATGTATTCGCAGCTGATTTGGGGCACGCTCTTTGGCCTGTTGCTGTTCGCGGATTTCCCGGACGCGATCACCATCGGCGGTGCGGTCGTGATCATGCTGTGCGGGATCTACACGCTGCTGCACGCCGCGAAGGCCGCGCGCATGGCGGCCTAAATCGGATCGTTGTTCAGGATGGAAAAATCGGACACCCCCGACGGATGACGCCGCTTGGGGAAGCGGTGATGCCATCCGTCGCTTGCGGTTGGGACCGCTGGGGGCCTCTCCGAGGAGAGAGATCGCCGGCGGGGCCAACTCTTGAACGTAAGAGGGCGGCCCCGCCGATCTCGAGAACGGCGGCTTAGGCCGCCTTCAACACCTGGTGCAGGCGCTGGGTGGCCTGCGTCTCGTCGATCCCATCGATCGCGGCGAGCTCGCGAACCAGTCGGTCGAGCGCCGCCTGATAGATCTGCCGCTCGCTGTAGGACTGATCCGGCTGATCGGCATTGCGGTGCAGGTCGCGGACGACTTCCGCGATCGACACCGGGTCGCCGGAATTGATCTTGGCTTCGTATTCCTGGGCGCGGCGCGACCACATTGCGCGCTTCACGCGGGAACGGCCCTTCAGAGTCGCCAGGGCAGTCTCCATCACCTTGCGCGAGGAGAGCTTGCGCAGGCCCGAATTCCGCGCCTTGGCGACCGGCACGCGCAGAGTCATGCGGTCCTTGTCGAAGCTGATGATGATGACCTGGAGCGTGTGGCCGGAAATGTCCTGATTCTCGACCCCGAGGACCTTGCCGACGCCATGGGTCGGATAGACGACGAAGTCGCCTTTCTTGAACCCGGAATCCTTGTCCTTCGCCTTCACGGCCGCTGCCGGTTTCGCCGCCACCACTGTTTTCTTCTTATCGACCACGTTCCGCTCCCAAATCCGATTCATCAGGCCTATCAACAGGCAGGGCGGCGGCTGACTTCAGCCGACGCAAGATCGTCCTCACCCGGTCACCCTGAACTCAGCGGCCTGACCGTTAAGGCCAGACCCACGCAGGGCCCGAGGCGGGGGCACAAGCAACGCCGCTCCGGATAGTGCCTATCCGAATTGCGTTGTCCCCGATTTGAGGCTTGGACGGTGCGGAATACGTTAACATTTCCGCCGAAAACCGCCCGAACGACCTACGCGAAATATATACCAGAAAGGGGGCCGGAATTCAAGGAAACGCAGCTATGCGCGGGCCGCACCAGTGCCCCGCCGGACCCCGGACTGCAGACCTAGGGCGGCGCGCCGGCACCGCATCAGGTCGTTGAATTATCAGGCTTTATCGGGGTTGGCGCTGAAGTGCTTCTCGAACTTGTCCGGCACGCCCTTCCACTGATCGGCATCGGCCGGAGCATCGCCCTTGCGGGTGATATTGGGCCATTTCGTCGCATATTCGCGGTTAATTTCCAGCCACTTCTCCATGCCGCTCTCGGAATCCGGGAGGATGGCATCGGCCGGGCATTCCGGCTCGCAGACCCCGCAGTCGATGCACTCGTCGGGGTGGATCACCAGCATGTTCTCGCCGGCATAGAAGCAGTCGACCGGGCAGACCTCCACACAGTCCATATACTTGCACTTGATGCAGGCCTCGGTGACGACATAAGCCATTTGGGCAACTCCGAAACTACACCGGTTCCCGCTGGAATCCGGCGATTGGACAGGCAGGGGGGCTAGCTAGCATAGCCCCTCCCCGCCCGCAACCGACCGAGTCAACAAGGCAGATATATCGGGCAAGCGCACGCTATTCGTCGGAATGCAGCCGGTCGATGGCGCGCCGCTCGCGCTTGGTCGGACGGCCGGCGCCCTCCTCCCGGGCGGCGAGCAAAGGCTCCCTCGCCGGCCGTGGCGTCAGCTGTGGCGGATCGAGATCCTCGTAAAGCAGCCGCGCCTCCGGCGCGGGGCCGCGGCGGGCGCCCAAAGCCAGAACCTTGATCACGCGGATATGCGGGCCGAGCGGGAAGGTCAGCACGTCACCCGGCCGAACCGGGTGATGCGCCTTCTCGGTCCGATTGCCGTTGATGCGGAAACTTGCCTCGGACACCAGCTTCGCCGCCAGCGAACGCGTGCGCGCGAAGCGCGCATGCCAGAGCCATTTGTCCAGACGCAGCGTCGTCACCGGGCTGTCGCTCATCGCCGCTTGAATTTCATGTCGGCGAGCGCCGCGAAGGGCGAGCCGGCGCGGGGCTCGACCTTGGGTGGCGGCTTGCGGTGGCGCGGCTTGGCGAATTTCCGAGGGCTGCCCTCTTCCGACTGTTTCGGATGGCGCGCATGATAGCCGAGCGCGCGCATCACCGGCTCGAGCTCGGCGAGATCGATGCGGCAAGCCGCGGCGGTTTCGGCATCGGCGCTGATCGCGCCGGCCTTGGCGCGGCGGCGCAGCAGCGCCGCGACGCGTTCCAGTGCGCCGAACTCGAACACCTTGCCGCCAATGCGGCGCCTCCCGGCGGCGAGCAGCGCGGCTTCGTCGGGATCGGCGGCCGCGCCGCCGCGATGCACGGCGAGCAGCAGGCCGAGGAGCTTGCGCTGGCGCTTGTCGCCGAGCCCGCCAATCCAGACCGTCTCGCGGCCGAAGCGGATTCCGAGCTTGGTCAGCGCCGCGCGATCCGCTTCGCCGATTCCCTTCAGGGCATCGCGCAGGCGCTCGGCCGGCAAGGCGCCCAGATGCTCGATCAGCTGGAACACGATGCCGCGCGGAATCGGCGACAGCTCCGCCTTGGCCGCGAGATGCAGCGGCCGCAGCCGGCGGCGGATCTCGGATTCGACGAAGGCTCTCAGCCGGTCCTCGACGGCGCGCCGCTGCCTGCCCTCGAGCAGATCGTCGTGCTGCAAGCGCAGGCCGGGTTTGAGCGGCGTGTCGCCCTGGGTCAGCATGGCGATCTCGGCGCCGTGCCAGGCGATGCGGCCGCGTCCATCGAGCCGGAGATCGCGATCGGTTTCCGCGACCAGATTGGCGACCCGCGCCGCGATCACCGGATCGAGAATGCGCCGCGCCGCCGCCAACAGGGCGCGCACCTCGTCGGGCTTGGCGTCGTCGGCGCGCTGAAAGCGGAGGCCGATCAGGCGGCCGACCGTGTGGCCCTCGACGGTGACGCTGTCATCGTCATTGACCGCGCCCTCGATCTCATCGCCGGAGCGCAGGCGCCGGTGCAGCACCGCATGGCGGCGATCGACGAAGCGCTGGGTCAGGGCCTGGTGCAGGGCCTCCGAGAGCCGGTCCTCGATCGCCTGGGTACGGCCCTGCCAATGCGCTGGGTCGGCGACCCAGTCGGCGCGATGGGCGACATAGCTCCAGGTCCGGATATGGGCGATGCGGCCGGTCAGCTGATCGATGTCGCCATCGACCCGGTCGAGGCGCGCGACCTGGTCGGCCACCCATTGGTCCGGCAGCTTGCCGGTCTTGGTGAGATGCCGGTAGAGCTGGCCCAGCAGGCGGATATGCGCATCGGCCATCAGCTTGCGGAAGTCGGGGACTTGGCAGACCTCCCAGAGCAGCTCGACCCGCTCGCGCCCGACGGCGAGTTGCGCCAGTTCGGGGTCCTTGCCGAGCAGTTCCAGCGCCTGGTGGTCCTCGGCGCTGCCCTGGCGGATCAGGCCCTGCACCGGCGGCCGTTCCTGCAGGCTGCGCTGCAGGGTGACGACGCTGCGGAAGTCCAGCCGCGAGTTGCGCCACATCAGGTGCCGCAGCGGATCGAAACGGTGGTTCTCCACCGCTTCGACGGTTTCCGGATCCATCGGGCCGACTTCGGCCGTGGTGCCGAACGTGCCGTCCGACATATGGCGACCGGCGCGGCCGGCGATCTGCGCAATCTCGGCTTTGGTCAGCGGCCGCGGCGTGATGCCGTCGAACTTGCGCAAGCTCGCGAAGGCGACGTGCTGTACGTCCATGTTGAGACCCATGCCGATCGCATCGGTCGCGACCAGGTAATCGACCTCGCCGGATTCATAGAGCTCGACCTGGGCATTGCGCGTCCGCGGGCTGAGCGCGCCCATGACGATGGCGGCGCCGCCGCGCTGCCGCCGGATGAGCTCGGCGATCGCATAGACATCCGCCGCCGAGAAGGCCACCGTCGCCGAGCGCGGCGGCAGGCGCGTCAGCTTCCGCGGCCCGACATAGCTCAGCGACGAGAAGCGCGGGCGCTGGATGAATTCCGTGCCCGGCACCAGGGCGCGGACCCAGCGCGCGGCAGTCTCGGCGCCCATGAACATGGTTTCCGAAGAGCCGCGGGCATGCAGCAGGCGGTCGGTGAAGATATGGCCGCGCTCGCGATCGGCGGCGAGCTGGATCTCGTCCACGCCGACGAAGGCCACCTGCTTGTCGAGCGGCATCGATTCGACGGTGCACATGAAATAGCGCGCCGCGCGCGGCAGAATCTTCTCTTCGCCCGTCACCAGGGCGACGGCATCCTTGCCCTTCGCCTTCACCACCCGCTCGTAGTTCTCGCGGGCGAGCAGGCGCAGGGGGAAACCGATCATGCCGGTGGCATGACCGAGCATCCGCTCCATGGCGAGATGGGTTTTGCCCGTATTGGTGGGCCCGAGCACGGCGGTAACGCGCGGTGCGCTCCCGTTCATGTCCCCAATGTCGGGGCTAAACGCCTGGAATGCAAGGGCCCGCTGGTCCGAAACGCCGGTTTCACCGCGCGGTCTGATTCCTGTAATCTCGCGGGCGCAATCAGCTAGCGGTGCCGCCGATGAACGCCCTCGCCCTCGATCTGCGCTCCTATCCGGGCGAAGCCCATGCGCATGATCACCCCTATCACCAGGTGATCCTCGCCCTCGAAGGCGGGCTCGACATGGAGATCGGCGGACGGGCCGGACGGGTCGATTCGGCGCGCGGGGCGCTGGTTCCCGCCGGCACGCTGCATGCTTTCGCCGGGGTCGGGCAAAACCGATTCGTCACCCTCGATATCGGCCGGACGTCAGCGGCGGCGCCCGTGCGCCTGCTCGCCGCTTCGACGCCCTACTTCACGGTACCGCGCGCGATCGAGCATCTGCTGGCCTATGTCGGATCGCGTGCGAGCGATCTCGGCCAGGATGCCGATCATATCGCGCCGCTGCTGGCGGCGGCGCTGGTCGAGCCTTCGGCCGAGTCGCAGGCGCCGCGGGCCGTGCTGAAGGCGACGGCCTTCATGCGGCGCGCCTATCCGCATCCGATCGCCAATGACGACATCGCGCGCGCCGCCGGGATCAGCACGGCGCATCTCCACGCCCTGTTCAAGCAATGGCTTGGGTCAACGCCCGGCCGGACGCTCGGCGAGATTCGGCTGGACCGCGCCAAGGATCGGCTCGCCGGCGGCGAACCGATCGTCGAGATCGCGCTTGGCGTCGGCTTCAGCGAGCAGAGCGCCTTCACCCGCGCCTTCCGCCGCCGCTTCGGCGAATCCCCGGCGGCCTACCGGCGCCGGCTGGAGTCTCGGCACAGGACGCAATAGTCCGGGTCAAGCCGGGTGGCGCCGGTCCGGGCTATAGCGTCGAGCAGTGAATCTCCGGAGCACGCCATGCGCCTCACCGATTTCAAGGTCCTCACCTTTGACTGCTACGGCACGCTGATCGACTGGGAGAGCGGCATCCTCGCCGCCCTTCGGCCGCTGCTGGGAAGGCTCGGCGGCAAGGTCGATGACGAGGCGGCGCTCGCCGCCTTCGCGCGCCATGAATCCGCGTTGGAAAAAGCGCAGCCGGGCCTGAACTACCGGAAGATCCTGGCCGCGTGCTATCGCGGCCTCGCCCAGGAATGGAATGTCGGCATCGCCGAGGCCGAGGCCGAGCGCTTCGGCAATTCGGTGCCGGACTGGCCGGCCTTTCCGGATTCGGCGGCGGCGCTCGCCTATCTCAAGCAGCACTACAAGCTGGTCATTCTCTCCAATGTCGATCGCGCGAGCTTCGCCGAGAGCAACAAGAAGCTGGGCGCCGTGTTCGATGCGATCTGCACCGCCGAGGACATCGGCTCCTACAAGCCCGACAAGCGCAATTTCGACTTCGCCCTCAAAGTCGTGAAGGAGACGCTCGGCTTCGCACCGAAAGACATCCTGCACACGGCGCAGAGCCTGTTCCACGATCACCAGACCGCCAAGGCGATCGGGCTCGCCACCAACTGGATCGACCGCCGCATGGGCAAGAGCGGCTCGGGCGCGACCGCACCGGTCGAGGGTGTGAAGACGGACTACCACTTTCCCAGCATGGCCGCCTTCGTCGAGGCGCATCGCAAGGCGGTCTGATCAGCGGCGGCGAAACCTGAAGAAGTGGGGCACCCGCCCCGCTTCGCGCGCCTTCTTCTCATAGCGTGTTTCGATCGCGTCCGTCGGACGATCCAGCCAATCGGCCGGACCCCGCGCCAACCATTCGAAGGCGGGATGAACCGGCACGTGCTGCAGCACCCATTCGACATAGGTCGGATCGTCGCTGGCAATGCGGAGTTCGCCGCCTGGCACGATCAATTCCGAGAGGCGGTCGAGATTGCCCCGGTTGACGAAGCGGCGCTGGGCGTGCCGCCGCTTGGGCCAGGGATCGGGAAACAGCAGGAACACCCGGTCGAGGCTTCGCGGCTTCAGCGCCGCGAGCAGCACCCGCGCATCCTCGGGATGGATGCGGATGTTCTCGAGATCGCGCTCGGCGATATGACTGAGGCCCGAAGCGATCCCGCTCTCGAAGACTTCGCAGCCGAGCAAGCCGACATCCGGATGGGTGGCGGCTTGATGCGCCAGATGCTCGCCGCCACCAAAACCGATCTCCAGCCAGACCGCGCGCGGCTCCGGCACGAACAGCGCCGCCGGATCGAGCGGCGCAGCTTCGCTTAAGGGGATGGTGATGCGCGGCAGCAGCTCGTCAAAAAGAGATTGCCGCCCCTTGCGGAGCGGCCTTCCCTTACGCCTGCCGTAGAACTGGAATGCCTGACGCTGCTTCTCGGCTCCGGGCATCGCCTCTTCAGGCGAAGGCGGACTTCAGACCGGCGACCAGATCCGTCTTCTCCCAGGAGAAGCCGCCATCCTGCTCCGGCGCGCGGCCGAAATGGCCGTAGGCGGAGGTGCGCGCGTAGATCGGCTTGTTGAGTCCGAGATGCTGGCGGATGCCACGGGGCGAGAGATCCATCAGCTCGGCCAGGATCTTCTCGACCTTCGCCTCGTCGACCTTGGCGGTGCCGGCGGTATCGACATAGATCGAGAGCGGCTTCGAGACGCCGATCGCATAGGCGAGCTGGATGGTGCAGCGATCGGCGAGGCCCGCGGCGACCACGTTCTTGGCCAGATAGCGCGCGGCATAGGCCGCTGAACGATCAACCTTGGTCGGATCCTTGCCGGAGAAGGCGCCGCCGCCATGGGGCGCCGCGCCGCCGTAAGTGTCGACGATGATCTTGCGGCCGGTCAAACCGGCATCGCCATCCGGGCCGCCGACGACGAAGCGACCGGTCGGGTTCACGTAGAACTCCTCTTCCGGGCACATCCAGCCGTTCGGCAGGACCTGGTTCACGTAGGGGCGCACGATCTCGCGCACCTGCTCCTGATCGAGCTTCTCGCCATGTTGGGTCGAAACCACGACCGAGGTTGCACGCACCGGCTTGCCGTTCTCGTAGAGCAGCGTCACTTGGCTCTTCGCATCGGGGCCGAGGCCCTTCTCCTTGCCGGAGCGGCGCGCTTCGGAGAGCAGCTTCAGGATGCGGTGCGAATAATAGATCGGCGCCGGCATCAGGTGCTCGGTCTCGTTGCAGGCATAGCCGAACATGATGCCCTGGTCGCCGGCACCCTCGTCCTTGTTGCCCGCGGCATCGACGCCCTGCGCGATATCGGCCGATTGCGAATGCACGTAGCATTCAATATCGGCGGTCTTCCAATGGAAGCCGTCCTGCTCGTAGCCGATATCCTTGATTGCGGCGCGGGCGGTGTCCTTCAGCTTGTCATGGGTGATCGAAGCGGGACCGCGCACCTCGCCGGCCAGCACGACCTTGTTGGTGGTGCAGAGCGTCTCCACGGCGACGCGCGCCTGCGGATCGGCGCCGATATAGAGATCGACGATGGCATCGGAGATCCGGTCGCTGACCTTATCCGGGTGACCCTCGGAAACGCTTTCACTGGTGAACAGGTAGGAGGATCTCGTCACGCCGTATACCCCGCTAAAAAAGGGATGAAGAAAAAACGAATAGCCCCAGCTATTTAGCCAAGCCGGGGCATGCGACTGGAGGCGCCCAGTTTTGGGCGCGCGGATGATGGTGGAGGCGGGGACCGGGGTCAAGCGCGTTCTGCTGCAGCGCAACCCGGCGGTTTCCTTGCAGATTCGGCCGGGCTGAGGCGGTGGGATGAGGGTCGGCGGCCGGGCTCGCCCGGCCGGAGCGCCTCACTCTTCGTCCTGGAGACCCCGGGCGATCGACTTGATCAGTTCGAAGAGCCGCTTGCGGAGAGCCGGATCGGCGATCTTGTAATAGGCGCGGACCAATTCCAGCGTTTCGCGCTTGGCCATCGGGTCGGGCTCGTAATCGACGGTCGGCGGATGGGCGAGGCCCATCAGCCGGCTCGGGCTCTTGTCCTGGACCGTACCCGGCATCTCGTCGAAGAAATAGGTAATCGGCACATCGAGCACGCGCGCGAGATCGTAGAGACGGCTCGAACCGACGCGGTTGGCGCCACGCTCGTATTTTTGAACTTGCTGGAAGGTGAGGCCGATCGCTTCGCCGAGCTTTTCCTGGCTCAAGCCCAAGAGCGTGCGGCGCAGTCTGACGCGGGTGCCGACGTGGACGTCGATCGGATTGGGAAACCCCTTGCTGGCCATTCGGCCGGATGACTTGCGGCCGCGCGCCGCCTTACGCTTTTCGATCTGCTTTGCCATTGCCTGATGCGATTCCCATCCGCCAGCGCACCGTTACGCGCCGTCGTGTATAGACATACAACCATATGCAGTCAACGCTGGATTGCGCGCCACACAGTGTGAATCGCGACTTGCATCGACACGGATGCGACAACCGCGATGAGAGAGTTATCACAGGCTATGAGATCGAAGACTCGCGCACGCGAAACAGGATAGGAATGAGCGCGAGGACAATCAGCGGCAGCACGGCGAGCAATCCGAAACGCGCAAACGGTGTCGGCGGCAACGCGGCGGGAACGGTCGCGTCGATCACCGCCTCGACGACAAGATTGGAGCGAGTCTCGACACGGCCGTAAGCATCGACCACACCGGAGATTCCTGTATTGGCCGCGCGCAGCATCGGAATACCTTCCTCCACGCTGCGGAAACGCGCGGTGGCAAAGTGCTGTGACGGTCCGGTGCTGGTCCCGAACCAACCATCATTGGTCACGTTCACGATGAGCGCCGGACGATCCGCAGGATCGGTGACCGCGCCGGGAAAGATCACTTCGTAGCAGATCAGCGGGCTGAACGGCGGCAGATCGGGGACATGGAGCGTGCGCGGGCCTGGACCCGGCGTGAAGTTCATGGAGCCCGGCGTGATCTTGTTGATGAAGGCGAAAATCTCACGCATCGGGACGTACTCGCCGAGCGGTACCAGGTGAAACTTGTCGGCCGTTCCTAGGACTTGGCCCTGGTCGTTGATCACGGATAAAGAGTTCCAAATGCGCTCGAGCGGACCGCTCAAGGGTTCGCCGCGCGGTGCACCGGTGATCAGGATGCCGCCGGGGGGCACGGCCCTGGCCAGCAGCGAACGCAGCTCCGGATCACGGTCCAGCAGGTAGTTGGCGGCGCTCTCCGGCCAGATCACCGCCTTCACCGAATCGAATCCCGGAGTCTCCAGGGTGAGGCGCATCAGCGTCTGGATTTGTTGCGGGCGGGTATCGCTCGCGATCTTCAGCGACTGGGCAATGTTTGGCTGGACGAGCCGCACGCGAGTCGCCGCCGCATCCGTTGCGCTCGATGTTGGAACGGCGTTGGAAAGCCGCCAGATGCCGCCCAGATAGAGTGCGCCGAGCACGACCGCCATCCCGATCGCCGCATGGCGTGCGGCGCGGAGATTGATCAAGGCGAAAAGCGCCGGCAAGGAAAGCGCAAAGACCGTGACCAAGCTCACGCCCCAGGAACCCCAGAGCGCTGCCGACTGCATCATCGCATCGCTGCCGCTCCAGATATAGGCGACGAGGTCCCAGGGATAGCCGGTCAGCACATGGCCGCGCAGCCATTCGGCGATCGTCCAGAATGCGGCGAAGGCGGCGATGCCGGCGAGCGACAGCGGTCGCGGCAGCAGGCGGAGGCCGAGCGTCGCCAGCGCCGGATAGAGGGCGAGATAGGCGGCGAGGCCGCCGAGCACCGGCGGGATCATCCAGCCGAAGCGTTCGGCATCGACCAGGAAGGATTCCGCGATCCAGTAGCTGTTGACGGCGAAATGCCCGAGCCCCCACCACCAGCCGACGGCGAAAGCCTTGCGCCGGCTCGGCGCCTCGGCGCCCAGCCAGACCAGACCGGAAATGCCGAGCGCGAAGAGCGGAACCAGGTTGAGCGGCGCGAAGCCAAGGCCCGCGAGCGCGCCCAGCACGGCGGCGAGACCATAGGCGCGCCAGCCCGAGATCGCGCCGAGGCTCCGGTCCGGGCGCGATCGCGGTTGCCCGGCCGTTTCACGCACGACCATCGGTTATTCCTTGTCCTGTTCCGGCTTCGGCGGCGCGTTGCGCACCCGCAGGCGCTTGATTCGCCGCGGATCGGCATCCAGCACTTCAAAGGCGATGCCGGAGGGATGCGTGACCAGCTCACCGCGGGCCGGCACGCGGTCGGTCAGCGACATGACGAGCCCGCCCAAAGTGTCGATATCCGATTCCCGTTCCTCTTCGGTCAGGATCGGGCCGACGCGCTGCTCGAAAGCCTCGATCGTGGTGCGCGCATTGGCGATCAGCGTACCGTCGGGGCGCTCGATCAGATTGGGGCCGCGCACCACGTCGTGCTCGTCCTCGATCTCGCCGATGATCTGCTCGACCAGGTCCTCGATCGTGACCAGGCCGTCGGTGCCGCCGAACTCGTCCACCACCAGGACCATATGCGCGCGGGCCAGCCGCATCTGCAGCAGGAGATCCAGCAGGCGCACCGAGGGGGCCACGAAGACCGGCTCGCGCAGGATGCGCTTCAGCTGGAACTTCTCCGGCTCGAAGATCGAAGGCAGGACATCCTTGATGTGCACCACGCCGACGATGTCGTCGAGATTCTCGCTGTAGACCGGCAGGCGCGAATGCCCGAACTCGCGCACCATCTGGATGAGGCCACGCAGGTCGACATCGTCGGCGACGGCCTTGATGTCGGCGCGCGGCACCATGACGTCATAGGCGGTCAGCTCGCCGAACTTGAGGACGTTCAGCAGCAGGTCGGATTCGCTGGTGTCGAGCGCGGCCTCTCCGGGCTCGGCCTCTTCGCTCTCCTCGATCAGCTCTTCGATCGCGTCGCGCAGGTCGGTCTCGCCGCCGCGCCGGCGCCACAGCCGGAACAGATTCTTCAGCGAACGTCGGGATTTCGCTTCCTCGCCCCGTTCTCCGAGGCCTTGCGGCTCGCTGCGCGCGCCGCGCGTGGCGGGAACGTCGGCCATGACTAACCGCTACTTCGCTCCGTAAGGATCGGCGATCCCGAGCGCAGCCAAGGCCTTGCGCTCGAGCGCTTCCATCTCTTCGGCATCGGGGTCGGCTTCATGGTCATATCCTAGCAGGTGCAGCACGGCGTGCACCATAAGATGCGCGACATGATCGTCGACGGTCTTGCCCTGCGCCCTGGCTTCGCGTTTGACCGTTCCAAGAGCGATGGCGACGTCGCCCAGCGACCGCGTTTTTCCCTTTCCGTCCGGCGCTTCACCCGCGGGAAAGGAGAGCACATTGGTCGGCTTGTCCTTGCCGCGGTAGGTGCGGTTGAGCTTGCGGATCGCGCGATCGTCGATCAGCGCAACCGCGACCGAGGGCGCGACGGTCGCGCGCCAGCGCCGGACGCGCCGCGCCTGGGCGAGGGCGGCGCCGGCGGCCCGACGGAGCAGCGGTGCGGGCTCGGCGATCGCCTCGCGCCAAGCATCATGCTCGACGATGACGGAAACGGCGACGCGGGGCGAAGCTGCACGCGGCATCTTCGGAGGTTTCAGTTCGATGAACTGCGATCCGGCTTCTTCGCCTGACGATCGCGCTTGTCATAGGCCTGGACGATCTTGGCGACCAGATGGTGGCGCACGACGTCCACTTCGGTGAATTGCGTGACGCCGATATCGGGCACGTCGGCGACGGCTTCGAGCGCGTCCTTGAGGCCGGACTTGGTGCCGGAGGGAAGATCGATCTGCGAGAGATCGCCGGTCACCACCATGCGCGAGCTCTCGCCGAGCCGGGTCAGGAACATCTTCATCTGCATCGGCGTCGTGTTCTGCGCCTCGTCGAGAATGACGAACGAGTGCGCCAGCGTGCGGCCGCGCATGAAGGCGAGCGGCGCGATCTCGATATCGCCGGAAGACATTCGCTTCACCACCTGCTCGGCCGGCAGCATGTCGTAGAGCGCGTCGTAGAGCGGGCGGAGATAGGGATCGACCTTCTCGCGCAGATCGCCTGGCAGGAAGCCGAGGCGCTCGCCGGCCTCGACCGCGGGGCGCGACAGCACGATGCGATCGACGGCGCCCTTGGTCAGCATCGCCACGGCAACCGCCACCGCGAGATAGGTCTTGCCGGTGCCTGCCGGCCCGAGGCCGAACACCAGCTCCCGCTCGTGCAGCATGCGCATGTAGCGCGCCTGCATCGCCGAGCGCGGCGTGATGTGGCGGCGCTGGGTGCGGATCGCGGTGCCGTCCTTGGCGTCGGCGCCGAACAGATTGGGCTCGAGCCCGTCATCCTGGCGGGCGAGCCGCATCGCGGCGTCGACCTCGCCGCGGTTGACGTCGAGGCCGCGCTTCAGCCGTTGATAGAGCCCGGTCAGGACCTGCCGCGCGATCGCCACCGCTTCGGCCGGGCCGGAGATCGCGATCTGGTTGCCGCGCGAGACCAGGCTGACGCCGAGCTCTTTCTCGATCCGCGCCAGATTCTGGTCATGCTCGCCGAACAGCAGCGGCAGCAGACGGTTGTCGTCGAATTGCATGTGGGCTGGGCCGGAGGTGGTGGCGGTTGCGTCCAGGCTCAAGCGCAGGCCTCCATAGCGCGCGGCGCACGTTGCGCCGGCGGGGTTTCGATGTCTCCACGCAGACTGAAGCGGCCGAGATCAGTGATCCTTGCCTCGACCACGGCGCCGATCTGCCCGGGCGATGCCTCGATATGCACGGCCTGGGCATGCGGCGTCTTGCCGACCAGCTGGCCGTCGCGGCGGCCCGGCTTTTCCAGCAGGACCGGCAGCACCCGGCCGAGCGCCGCACGGTTGAACGCCTGTTGCTGAGCGTTCAGCAGCGCCTGCAATTCCTGCAGCCGCGCGTCCTGCTCGGCTTCCGGCACCGGCGATTCCATCATCGCGGCAGGCGTGCCGGGCCGCGGGCTGTACTTGAACGAATAGGCCATCGCGAACTCGATCTCGCGCACCAGCGTCATGGTCGCTTCGAAATCCTGCGCGGTCTCGCCGGGAAAGCCGACGATGAAGTCGGAGGAGAAGGCAAGGTCCGGCCGCGCCGCGCGCAGGCGATCGACGATGCGGCGATAGAGATCGACGCCGTGCTGGCGATTCATCGTCTCCAGCACGCGGTCCGATCCCGATTGCACCGGCAGATGCAGGAACGGCATCAGCTGCGGCACGTCGCCATGCGCGGCAATGAGATCGTCATCCATGTCGCGCGGATGCGAAGTCGTGTAGCGGATGCGGGCGAGATCGGGGACCCGATCGGCGAGCTCGCGGATCAACCGCGCCAGCGGCCAAGTCGAGCCACCCGCCGCTCCATTGGGGGCTTCGCCGTGATAGGCGTTCACATTCTGCCCGAGCAGGGTGATCTCGCGGGCGCCGGCGGCGACCAGGGCGCGGGCCTCGTCGACGATCCGCGCCACGGGACGCGAGAACTCGGCGCCACGCGTATAGGGCACCACGCAGAACGTGCAGAACTTGTCGCAGCCTTCCTGGATCGCCAGGAAGGCGCTGACCGGGGAATCCTGCGTGACCGGCAGGAAATCGAATTTCGATTCCGCGGGGAATTCCGTATCGAGCAAACCCGCGCCGCGCGGCATTCCCTCGGATGTCACACGCGAGAAGCGCGTCTTTGCATCGCGCGCCCGCGTCGCCCGCGCCACCATTTCCGGCAGGCGATGATAGGTCTGCGGCCCGAGCACGATATCGACGTCCGGCGCGCGGCGGATGATCTCGGCGCCCTCGGCCTGGGCGACGCAGCCGGCGACGGCGACGATCACGTTCTCGGCGCCGCGCTCGCGCCGGTCGGCGCGCAGCCGGCCCAGTTCCGAGAACACCTTGTCGGAGGCCTTCTCGCGAATATGACAGGTGTTGAGGATGACCATGTCGGCCTCGCCCGCATCCTCGGTCGGGGCGTAGCCGAGCGGCGCCAGCAACTCCGCCATCCGGGCGGAGTCATAGACGTTCATCTGGCAGCCATAAGTCTTTATAAAGAGCTTCTTCGCCAACGGTTTAGGACTCACTCCGGGCGATTCGGCAAAACAGCGTTTCCCATGGCCCGAACCCTAGCATGCCGGGGGACTAATGGCCACCGGAGGCCGCCGGCTCTGGCGCCAAAGCGCGGCCGGTCAGCGCCCGCTCGACGCCGTTGGCGACGGCGGCCAGGCAATAGCGGGTCAGGTCCTTCCGCGAGCCGGCATCCTTGAGATCGACCGGGGGGTGGAACTCCACCACCACCGTCACCTTGCCGAGCCGGCTGAACTGCCAGAGATGCGGCCCCAGGGTCATGTCGCCGTACCAGGCGACCAGCGGCCGGAGCCCGTGCCCCATCGGAATGCCGTTCAGCCCGACATAAGCGACCGAAACCGGCTGGATCACCAGGGGTGCGTCCGCGCTCGACGCTTCGGCGACCGAGAGCAGGGCACTGCGGAACGGCAGCACCCGGTTGCCGTCATTCGACGTGCCTTCGGGAAAAAGGATGAGGTTGTCGCCGGCGGCCAGGCGCTGCTGCAGCTGGTCGCGCTGGAGGTGCGAGGTGTTGCGCTTGCGATCGACGAACACGGTGCGCTGCAGCTTGGCGAGCCAGCCGTAGAGCGGCCATTGCGCGACCTCGGTCTTGGCGACGAAGGAACCGGGGATGAGCGCGCCGAGCACGGTGATATCGATGTACGAAGTGTGGTTGCTCACGAACAGCGTCGGCCGGTGCCGCGACATCGTCCCGACGGTCGCGATGTCGATCCCCATCAAGCGACAACACATCTTGTGATAGGCGACCGGAAATCGCTCGGCGAGGCGGGTGCCCAGGGCCACGAACAGCGCCTGGACCGGCATCAGCAGCAGCGTCAGGCAGAGATAGCCGAGCAGGCGGCGCGCGCCGAGCAGATCGGAACCGAAGGGCGCGATGCCCTCGCCGATCGGGTCCTCGGCGTACAAGTCCGGCTCGGCGGACGATGCCGGACCACGGCGCATCGAGTCCGGGCCGAGGTCGAGTGCCGCCGCCTCAGCTTTCGGCGCGGGCATAGTGCTTGTAGTACTTGTCGGAGACCAGATCGGTCACCACCACGACCGACACGTCGATCGTGCCGAATTGATGGTCGATGACGGCGCCGTCGCCGACGAAGCCGCCGAGCCGCAGATAGCCCTTGATCAGCGGGGGCAGCGAGGCCAAAGCGCGGCGCTCGTCGATCTGCTCGATCGGCATCATGTCCATCGAGACATAGCGCGACGGCACGGCGCGCGGCCGGAATTGCGGCGGCGCCATGTGGCGGTGGTGGAGATAGGAAAGCGTGGTCGCGTGCTCGGCCGGATCGGTGCCGGGGAAGCTGGCACAGCCGAACATGATCTCGATGTTGAAATGGAAGACATAGTCGCTGATGCCCTTCCACAGAAGCTGCATCACCGCTTTCGAGCGATAAGCCGCGTCGACGCAGGACCGCCCGAGCTCGAGAATCTCACCGGGATGCGCGACGATGGCCGAGATATCGTATTCGTCGATCGAGTAGAACTGCCCGCGCTTCTTGGCGCCGGGCCGCCGCAACAGGCGATAGGTGGCGACGATACCGTCCGGGCCCGCACCCTTGCGGGCATCGATCACGATCAGATGGTCGCAGAACGGATCGAATGAGTCGAAGTCCCGCTTGGTCGCCGCCATTTCCGGCGTCGGCGAAGCGCTCATCTCCTCGTAGAATACGCGATAGCGCAAAGCCTGCGCCGCGGCGATCTCCGCCTCGGATTCGGCCAGCCGGATTTCGAGATCGCCGACCTTGAGGTCGACCGGGCGTGCCTTTGGTTCCGGCGCCGCGGCTGAGGGTCTCATCGCAGCGCGGTCATTGCTTCTTGGCATCGCGCGATTTGGCGCCGATCGGCACCGCATAGAGCTCGAGGCGATGGCCGACCAGCTTGTAGCCGAGCTCGTCGGCGACGCGCTTCTGCAGTTTCTCGATGTCTTCGTTGGAGAACTCGATCACCCGGCCCGACTGGATGTCGATCAGATGATCGTGGTGCGCCTCCGGAGCCTCCTCATAGCGCGCACGGCCGTCGCCGAAATCGTGGCGCTCCAGGATGCTGGCCTCTTCGAACAGGCGCACGGTGCGATAGACCGTGGCGAGCGAGATGTTGGGATCGATCTTGGTGGCGCGCTTATGCACCTGCTCGACATCGGGATGATCGGCCGCATCCGAGAGCACCCGCGCAATCACGCGGCGCTGCTCGGTCATCTTCAGCCCTTTGTCGATGCAGAGTTTTTCGAGACGTGAAGCCACGAGACCAACCACTCCGTACATTAACGGTTCGACACACGCCCGCCGCCGGCTTGCCCCACCGGTCTACGGCGGCATTCTGCCCGCCGGCCGATGGGTTCGCCAAGGAAAAACGCCATGGCGAGGCGTCGGCCCGATCAGCGGCGCTTGCCGCCGGTGCCGAGTCCGATCTGCCGCGCAAGCGCGCTGCGCTTCTTCGCGTAATTCGCCGAGACCATGGGGTATTCCGGCGGCAGGTCCCATTTCTCGCGATACTGCTCCGGCGAGAGTCCGTAGGCGGTGCGGATATGGCGCTTCAGCATCTTCTGCTTCTTGCCGCATTCCAGACAGACGATGTAGTCGGGGGTTACCGATTTCTTCACCGGCACCGCCGGATCGTGGTTGGCCGGCGCCGCGGTCAGCTTGCCGCCGGCCAGGCCGCTCAGCGCCTGATAAACGTCGCTGAGAAGCCGCGGAATTTCGGCGGCGGGGACACTGCTTTTCGAGACATGGGCCGCCACGATCGTGGTCGCCATTTGCAGCAGGCTGCCGGCTTTCAACTCTTCAGACATTCTCGGCTTCCGTCCAATATTTCGGGCGCAACACTACTGTCTCGGTCAATATAGCGCAATGCCGCTATTTTGAAGTTTCAGCAATACCGGCCCGCAATGCTTTGGCAAGGACCAGGGCATCCTCACCTTGGTAATACTTCGCGCGGCGCCCGACCGGCTCGAACCCGGCGGCGCGATAGAAGGCGGTCGCCGCGGGGTTGTTTTCCGCCACTTCCAGGAACAGCCGCGCCGCGCCCGCGACCCGCAACGCCTTGAACATGTGGTCGAGCAGCATGCGTCCGTAACCGGCGCGGCGATGCTCTGGGTGAATCCCGATCAGCAGCAGCTCGGCTTCATCGGCCACCACGCGCGCCAGCGCAAAGCCGACCGGCTCCGGCCCCAGCGCCGCGATGCACGCACCGGCGCCGGGCATCTGCAGGACTTCCGCGAACGACCGCTGGGTCCACGGCTGGTCCCAGGGTGCCGTGAAGCAGGCGGCGTGCAACGCCGTCAGCACCGGGATGTCGAAACCGTCGACCGGGCGGATTGTCAGAGTCTCGTCGCTCATGCCGGCTTCGGCATCGTCACATCGGGCGGCCGGATGTAAACCGGCTTCGGCGGCAGATCGAAGCGACGCTCCGGATCGGCGGCGAGCCGCGCGACATCAGCAGCGTCGGCGGCGCGCATCTGCACGCGAATTCCATCCCGTGCGCGATAGCGCTCCAGGGCCGGCGCATCGCCGCACAGCAGGACAGGCGCCGCGGATTCCACGAGCGCATCGAGCGCGGCCACGCTCATGACGGAAGGGGTGCGCAGGAAGTCGGCGTCGCCGCCGAGTTCCGCCACGAAGGGCTCGTCGCGCCGGCTGTCGAGCACGACGATGAGCCGCGCGCCCGCCCACCGCTCCACACCGCCGGCGGCCGCGTGGAAGCTGGATATTCCCACCGCAGGAACGCCCGAAGCCAGCGCCAGGCCGAGCGCCGCCGCGAGTCCGACGCGAAGCCCGGTGAAGCTGCCGGGTCCGGCCGCCACGGCGATCCGATCGAGTTCCGCATAGCCGAGCCCCGCCGCGGCGCGCACGCGCTCGATCATCGGCATGAGCATGGTGGCCTGGCCGTGATCGCTGCGTGCCGCTTCCCGCGCCAGGGGCCGGGCGTCCTTCAGGATCGCAACGGACAGGCCGCGGCTGCCGGTCTCGATGCCGAGGATGGTGCCGGGCCGGGCTTTGCCGGCGGGGTCAGTTCTGTTAGTCATTTCCGCGAGTTTGGAACGAGTCGGACTGCATCATGTCGATGGTAGAGATCACGGCCAAGGATTTCGATGTCGAAATCGCCCTGGCCTATGCGACACCGGACAATATCACCGGCAGACCGATCTACGCCCGCGCCGCCTGCTATCTCCACGCCGATGCGGCCGAGAAGATGAAGGCGGCCGTGGCGCTGGCGGCCCCGCTCGGGCTCCGCTTCAAGATCTTCGACGCCTACCGCCCGACCGAGGCGCAATGGAAGCTCTGGGAAGCCTTCCCCAGCGAGGAGTTCGTCGCCAACCCGCGCAAGGGCTCGCCGCACAGCCGCGGGGTGGCGGTCGACCTCACCCTGATCGACGGCGCCGGCCGGGAGCTCGACATGGGCACCGGATTCGACGAAATGCGGCCGATCTCGCATCATGCCCGCACCGATATCCCGGTCGAGGCGCAGCGCAACCGTTTCACGCTGATGGGGATCATGTCGGCGGCGGGCTGGGACTTCTACAAGAACGAGTGGTGGCACTACCAGCTGTTCCAGGCGCGCGACTATCCGCTGGTTGATCAGGCGCGCCTGCCCAAGCCGCTGATGTGACGATCAGACGATCCGGCAGGCTTCGTCGAAGCTGAAGCGCGGGTCGCGCGGCCTTGTGCCGCCTTCGCCGGGATAGCCGAGATTGCAGAGGAAGCGCGCGCGCCAGGTCTTGCCCCAATCGGTGCCTTCGAAGAAGGCCGCATCGGTCTTGGCGCGGTCGAAGCCGCCCATCGGCCCGCAGCTCAGCCCCAAGGCGCGGGCGGCCAGGATGAAATAGCCGGCCTGCAGGTCGCCGTTCAATTCGGCGCCGCCCTTGATCGCCTCCGGCTTGCCGGCAAACCAGGAGCGCGCGTCGTCGCGCGGATAGAGCCGCGGCAGGTGCTCGTAGAATTCCATGTCGAGCGCGAAGATCGCCGTCACCGGCGCGGCCATGCTCTGCAGGACGTTGCTGCCCATCAGCGCGGGCTTCAGCTTCTCCTTGGCCTCGGGCGACCGCACGAAGAGAACCCGCAGCGGCTGGCAGTTGCCGCTGGTCGGCGCGAGCTTGGCGAGATCATAGGCCCGCTGCAGCAGCGCCTCGGGCACCGGCCGGTCGGACCAGCGCCGCGTGGTATGCGCGTCTTGAAAAAGCTGCGCGAAAGCGCGCCCGTCGAGCGGTTCGAGAAAACTGGTCGCGCTGGAATCCGGCACGCGCCGGCTCAGACCGGGCGGACTTCCATGACTTCCGGCACGTAGTGGCGGAGCATGTTCTCGATGCCCATCTTCAGGGTCGCGGTCGAGCTCGGGCAACCCGAGCAGGAGCCCTGCATGTGCAGATAGACCACGCCGTCCTTGAAGGAGTCGAAAATGATGTCGCCGCCGTCCTGCGCGACCGCGGGCCGCACCCGGGTTTCCAGCAGGTCCTTGATCTGGGCGACGATCTCGTCGTCCTCGTCATCGGCGCCCGGGGCCGCGGCACCTTCGTCCAGCAGCACCGGCTGGCCGGAGACGAAGTGCTCCATGATGACGCCGAGCAAAGCCGGCTTCAGCACCGCCCAGTCCTTCTGGTCGGACTTGGTGATGGTAACGAAGTCCTGGCCGAGGAAGACGCGCGCGACGCCCTCGATCTTGAACAGGCGATCGGCAAGCGGCGAGCGCGCCGCGCCTTCCGAGGACGCGAAGTCCACGTTGCCCGATTCGACCACAGCCCGGCCCGGAAGGAATTTCAGGGTTGCCGGATTGGGGGTCTCTTCCGTCTGGATGAACATGGATTGCTCCACTAAGCTCTTGGACGCCATATATGTCATCGAAGATGGGCGATGCCGCACAGTGCTTCAACCCCAATCTGATTAAGGTTATGGCCGCTCAACCAGGCGATTCCTCGCGCGACGACCCAAACGAGCCGCTGGTCGATTCCGATCCGAATCGCCGGTCGGTGATCGAGCCCTGGCGCCCGGCCCGCGCCCGCGGCCGGCGCGCGACCGAAGCCGACGGCCTGGTCGCACCGGCCGAGATCGCGCAGCTGTTTGCCGGCGGCGAGGCGGGCGGCCGTGCTTTCCGCTGGCTGCTGAACGAGGGCCGGCGCCTGCCCGACCTCGCCGACGTGGTGGCGGGGCTCGGCCGGCAGCTGACCGAAGGCGGGCTG
Source organism: Dongia sedimenti (assembly GCA_030715195.1). Classification (GTDB taxonomy): domain Bacteria; phylum Pseudomonadota; class Alphaproteobacteria; order Dongiales; family Dongiaceae; genus Dongia; species Dongia sedimenti. The sequence goes on along the minus strand of JAUYVI010000005.1, from coordinate 291,688 downwards.
CCGCTGCAGCGCCTGTATCTCGGCCAGCGCACGATCCATCCGCAGATGGGCGCCATCGGCTATCTCTGGAACAAGGGCGACGAGACCGCCCAGATCATCGAGCGCGAGCATTCGGTGGTGACCGGCGCCACCTATCTCACCAGCCCGATGCGGCGGCTCTACGAGGACGGCGAGAAGCTGATCCGCCGGAAGCTGGTCGGGCCCGAAGCGCAGCTCGACTTCCCGGTGCTGCATGAACTGGCCGAGACGGGCGCCACCGACTACGCGATCTTCCTGCTGGAGATCGACGATGACGCGCGCGCCTCGATCTCGATGACCACCAACGCGCCGCAGGGCTTCAGCGACGCCGAGATCGCCAGCGTCGGCGCCGTGATGCCGCTCCTCGCCATGGTGGTCGAGAGCCGCGAGTGGCATCGCCTGGCGAAGTCGCTGCTCGAGATCTATCTCGGCGAGGATGCCGGACGGCAAGTGCTGGGCGGCTCGGTGCGGCGCGGCCAGGCCATGACCATCGCCGCCGCGATCTGGTTCTGCGACCTGCGCGATTTCACCGCGATGTCGAACCAGCTGCCGCGCGACGAGGTGATCGCGCTGCTGAACGACTATTTCGACGCCATGGCGCGGCCGGTCCATGCCCATGGCGGCGAGATCCTGAAGTTCATCGGCGATGCCATGCTGGCGATCTTCCCGATGCAGGACGATCTCGACCGTGACAACAGATGCCATGTCGCCTTGCGCGCCGCCCACGAGGCGTTCGACGCCCTGGATGCGCTGAACGAGATCCGCGCCAGCGCCGGCAAGCCGCCGTTGCGCGCCGGCATCGGCCTGCATGCCGGCTCGGTCTCCTACGGCAATATCGGCGCGGTGATCGGCAATTCGGCGCGGCTCGACTTCACCGCGATCGGCCCCGCCGTCAACCTCGCCTCGCGCATCCAGGATCTCTGCCGCGGCCTCAACCGCCCGCTGCTCGCCTCGAAGGCTTTCGCCTCGCCGTGCGGCTCGCTGCTGGTGCCGCTCGGCAAGTTCGATCTCGCCGGCTTCCCGGAGCCGCAGGAGATCTACGGCTTGCCCGACTGAGGAGCGTGACATGGCCGCCTACATCATCGTCCAGGAGAACCTGCACGGCGACCAGGCGCCGTTCGAGGAATACCGCAAGCAGGTGATCGGCACCTTCGAACCCTATGGCGGCAAGTTCCTGGCCCGCGGCGGCAAGGTCTCGGTGCTGGAAGGCGAATGGCCTTATGACCGCAGCGTGATCCTGGAATTCCCGTCGCGAGAGAAGGCCGAGGCCTGGTACCACTCGCCGGAATACCAGCGCATCCTCCCGCTCCGCATGCGGTGCATGAGCAGCAATTTCGTGATCATCGACGGGGTTTGAGCTTATCTCGTCATGCCCGGGCGAAATACGCCGCCGCTCAAGCGATGTGATCGATGTCGTCGTTGGTGAGCTGGCCCGGCACGATGGTCATCGGCACGCGCAGCTTGCCGACATATTTGCTGGTCAGCGCCTGGACCAGCGGGCCCGGACCCTTCGGTCCGGTCGAGGCGCCGAGCACCAGGATCGAGATCGAGGGCTCCTCGTCGATCAGCTTCATCACCTCGTCGCGCCGGTCGCCCTCGCGGAAATAGAGCACCGGCATGTTGCCGGAGAGCTTCTGCACCTCGGCCGCCATCTTCTGCATCAAGGCCTCGGCCTGCTGCCGCGATTCCTCCTTGATCAGCCGCGAGACGCCGATCCATTCCTGCATGTCCTCGGGCGCCGTGACATGCAGCATGGCGACCCGGCCGCCGGTCTTCTTGGCACGCAGGCACGCGTAGCGGATCGCGAGCTTCAGTTCGGGCGAGTCATCGACCACGACCAGGAAGACGCGCGCCTGGGCCGGCGGGGTTTCCGCGGATTTCGTTTCTGTGGGTTCCGTCTCGGCCATTCTCTCTCTATCTCCTGCGGAAGGCGAGATGGGCGATCCATCCGAAGAGGAGCGCGGTCAGCACCGCGATCACGCCGTAGGCAGCGCCGTTGCGATGCGCGAAGTTGTAGATGTCGGCGCTGAACCCCGCCCGGTTGACCAGCAGCGGAAAGCTCTGCGCATCGACGATCTTGCCGTCGCGCACCAGATAGACATCGACGTTATAGATACCGGTCGGCACGGTCGAGGGAAAGGCGAAGCTGGTGCGGAACAGCCGGTCGCCGATGAAGCTGATATGTCCGACCTTCGCGGTATAGAGTCCCAGCCGCTGCCGGATCCGCAGCAAGGCGGCGGAATAGTCCGAGATGTTCGGCGCGCTGGCCGAGACCGCCGGTAGTTTCAACTCGTTGATGCCGAGCTGGTAGCGGTCCAGCATGTCGAAGGTCAGGATTTCTTCCAGTGGCCGCGAGGCGGCGATCGCGTAGAAACCCGGCACGTTCTCGAAGCGGACATGTGCGCCGGTCATCCAGATGCCGAGGGTGCGCGTCTTCTGGCGCACCTCGACCGTGCCGCCGACCAGGCCGCCGCCCGGCGCGGTCGGGCCGCGCACCACGGCGACCGCGTCACCCTTCTCGTTGACGGCGCCGAACAAGGTCAGCTCGGCACCGGAGAAACCGGAGGTGATCTCGATCCGATGCACGACGAGATCGGCGACGATGTCTTTCGCCCGCGCCGTCCCCGGCACCAGCAGCGCCAGGATCAGCATCGCGGCGGCGAAGCGCCGCATCACGACAATCCTCCGAGCGTGATGACGGCATAGAGTTCGCGCGGCATCGCGACCAGCTCATAGAGCAGCCCGCCGGCGACGACGAGCACCACCAGCGCCATCAGCAGGCGCAGCTGCTCGGCCGGCAGCTTGGCGCCCCAGCGGCCGCCGTATTGCGCGCCGACCACGCCGCCCAGGGTCAGGATCAGCGCCAGCAGGAGATCGACGGTCTGGTTCTGGACCGATTGCAGGATCGTGACATAGGCCTGCACGAAGATGATCTGAAACAGCGAGGTGCCGATCACGATCGAAGTCGGCATGCCGAGCAGATAGATCATCGCCGGCACCATCAGGAAGGCGCCGCCGACGCCCATGATCGCCGACATGATGCCGACCACGAAGCCGATCGCGATCGGCACGACGGCGCTGATGTAAAGCCGCGACTTCCTGAACCGCATCTTGAAGGGCAGGCCTTGCGCCCAGTTGTGCTGGTGCAGCTTCGCGGGGGCGCCCTGGCGCCGGCGCACCTGGCGCAAGGCGTTGATCGATTCCACCGCCATGATCGTGCCGATCGAGCCCAGGGTCACGACATAGGCGATGGCGATCACCAGATCGATCTGGCCGAAGCGCTTCAGCAGGCTGAAGATCAGCACGCCGACGCTGGAGCCGAGCAGGCCGCCGCCCAAAAGCACGCCGCCCATCTTGAAATCGACATTGCCGCGCGACCAATGGGCGAGCACGCCGGAGACCGAGGCGGCGACCACCTGATTGGATTGCGTGGCCACGGCCACCGCCGGCGGCACGCCGATGAAGATCAGCAGCGGCGTCATCAGGAAACCGCCGCCGACGCCGAACAGGCCGGAGAGCAGGCCGACACCGCCGCCGATCGCCAGCAGGACCACGATGTTCAGCGAAACTTCCGCAATCGGCAGGTAGATCTGCAGGCCGAAAAACCAGTCTGAGATCGCCTGCAAGCCGTTCAAGACGCCGGTCCCCCACTCTGCCCGTTTGCCAGGCCGCACTTCCAGCCGCACGACGGGGATCGGAACCGGAAAACCGGAATCGGGACGGCCGCGGAGCGTCTTTCGAGCGTCCGACTCGGGACCGATGGCCAATCGTGCCCCAATCTACGCCCTTGATTCGCAGGAAGAAAGCGCGCGCCCGGCTTGGCCCGCGCTTTTCGGTGACGGAAGGGGCCAGTGCGCACTGCTTCCACCACTGGGTCGTCATCCCCGGACCTGGTCCGGGGATGACGGCACTATCGTGCCGTCACTTGATCAGCACGTCGCCCAGCTCTTCGAGCTGCGCCCGGGCCCGGATCAGGTAGAAGCCCTGGGCCGCCAGGTGATTGGGCTGCATCAGCGCGTCGGGGCGGCCGTTGATCACGATCCAGGGCCGGAGCTGCGCGCCTTCCATCATGCTGGTGACCATGCGATCCCAGATGTTCTGCGCGCCTTTCTCCTTCAGGATGTCGGCGAAGTCCTTGCCGAGATCGCGCAGGATCAGGGCGTCGGCATAGAGCAGGCCCTTGTTCAGATAGAAGACGTCGTCGGCGTGGAAATCGATCCAGGTGCCCGAGCTGCCGTCGATCTGCCGCTGGGTGCGATCGGAGGCGGCACCCAGGTCCTTGCCGATCCGGTCCAGGGTCGAGAGCAGGTTGTCGGCGCGGCGTTCGAACGCCGCTTTGCCCTGGGCCAGACGGGCATTGTAGGCCAGCAGCGCCCGGACACCCTGGCGATACTGCTCGTCGCTGGTCGCGGTCGGCATGAAGGAGGTGCCCGGGTTCCAGACCCAGACATCGGGCGCGTAGTTGAACGAGCCCGCCGCCGTCTGCAGGTCCGGGTCGGCGGCGCTGGTGCCGCGGTTGCGGCCGATCTCGTCCTGCAACTCCAGCGCAAAGCGCTTCACCGCATCGCGGATGCCGATCTGGAAGTTGGGCATGTTGTCGAGCGCCCAGCCCGGCATGAAGAAGGGATCGTTGGCCGGCCAGGCGGTCTGGTTGACCTCGCGGTTCATCAGCGCCGCGGCCGTGGCGACCGCCTGGCTCGCCCGCTGCTCCGGGCTGGCCCCCTGATCGACCGTGGCCGCCGAGAAATTGGGATCGTCGTTGATCTCATGGGTCAGCATCATGCCGACCGGGTAGTAGAGGACGACCACCAGCAGCAGCAGGATGCCCAGCCATTTCAGCAGGCGCCAAAGCCAATGGCGATCGCGGCTGGGGCCGAGCGCCCCGCCGAACCAGCGGGAATAGAAGCGACGGCGCACCGGCGGCTCGTCGATCAGGAGGTCATCGGACATCGGGGAAAACTCTCTGGCGTCAGGCAGGCCGGTGATGGATCACAGGCATTAAATGGCAATTCCCGGCTTTGGCTGCAAGCCGGCGGGTCGTCGCGGCGGTTTTCGGGGTTCGCCGGGGAGTTTACCCCCTTCTTTCCCCTGGCTATGGTCTGCGACCGCAATGGCTTCTTTCCAGGGGAATCATGACCACCGCACTCGATCAACTGTTCGGCCTCAAGGGCAAGGTCGCCGTCGTGACCGGCGGCGCCAGCGGCATCGGGCTGGCGAGCGTGGAATTGCTCGCCGCGGCCGGCGCGGCGGTCGCGGTGGTCGATCGCGACGCCGAGGCGGCGCGGCAAGCCTTGGCCAAGATCGGCGGCAACGGCATCGCCCTCGGCACCGACGTGGCGCTGGAGAGCGAGATTGAGGAAGCGGCATCGGACACGCTCCGCGCCCTCGGCCGCATCGACATCCTGGTCAACTCGGCCGGCACCGCGATCCGCCGTCCCGCCGTGGAGGTCACGGTCGAGGACTGGGACAAGGTGATGGCGGTCAACATGACCGGAACCTTCCTGTTCTCCCGCGCGGTCGCGCGGTCGATGATCGAGAAGGGCGAAGGCGGCAGCATCGTGCAGGTCGCGTCGATCATGGGCCTCTCCGGCGGCGGCCTCTATCCCAACATCTCGTACCAGACCTCGAAGGGCGCGGTCGTGAACATGACCCGCGCGCTCGCCGTCGAATGGGCGCCGCATCAGATCCGCGTCAACGCGGTCGCGCCGACCTATGTGAAGACGCCGTTCATCGCCGGCCTGATGGCGCAGCCCGAACTGGTGAAACGGATCGAAGCCATGACCCCTATGGCGCGCCTCGCCGAACCCGCCGAAATCGCCTCGGCGGTGCTGTTCCTGGCGAGCCCGGGCGCCGCCATGGTGACCGGCCACACCCTGTTCGTCGATGGCGGCTTCCTGGCGCAATAGCGGAAGAGCTTGGAACAAAGCGGGTCCGACGAAGCGGAACCGCGTCCCCGTTCTCCGGGTTTCTTCCTCAGCTTCGCGGATGGTTGAGCCAACGCGGATATGAGGAGACCCACCATGAAGACGCACGCGATTTTCGCCGGGATTGCCGGCGCGCTGCTGCTCACGACGATGGCGGACAGCGCCAATGCCCAGAGCAAGTACTATCCCGACGGCACAAACTGCTCGCTGCTGAGCGATGCGGAGTTGGTCCAGTGCCAGAATCAGATCTACACCCGCCAGCTCGAATCCGGCGTCAGCCGGGAGGCCGCCGATCCGGCCGAGGTGCCGAGCAGCCATATCGATGGCAACGAAGCCGGCCAGTCGGACTTCGTGCCGGGCGCCGAGGGCACGCAGCCGCCGGGCGCCGATGCCCCGGCGCCGCGCTACAGCCTGGAAGGCCCGGAAGGCACGCGCGTCTACGGTCCGACCGAATAACGCCGCGGCGCGAATCGGATTGGCTCACTCAGACAGGCGTGAGAATTCACGCCGCCAATCTTTCCACTGCATATTCCTGAATTCAGGCGTCGCTGTAAGGACGCCCGGCGCCGATCGTGGTATGATCGCTGCGCTGTTTGACATGGTAGAAGCGATCGAATCCGCGCCGACGTGAGCGCGTTTGCTGCGCTGCATCGCAGACCCGACGCAGACAGAATCGGCTCTGCGACGTTCGAGCGCTCACCCGCACAAGGTTTACCCAGGGTTTACGGAATGACGAATCGCTTGCGCCTAGCGATTGCGGGAAATGCCATCATCGTCAACGGCTTGGAACGGGTTTGCGGCCCTCGCCGGGGCAAGGGCCGTAAAAGCAGGTAACCAGTCTCGCTCCGCCCTTGCGTCTACTTCGCGCGCAGGAAGCCGATCGTGTCCTCGACCTCGCGCAGGATCGGCTCGGAGATCGCCTCGGCCCGCTCCGCGCCTTGGCGCAGCACGCGATCGATATCGCCGGGCTGGTTCAGCAGGCGCTGCATCTCGCTGCCGATCGGCCCCAGCACCGAGACGGCGAGATCGGTCAGCTCCTTCTTGAAGACCGAGAACTCCTTGCCGGCGAAGCTGTTCACCACGTCGGCGAGGCTGCGGTCCGACAGCGCCGCATAGATCGACAGCAGGTTGAAGGCCTCCGGGCGCGCTTCATCGGCTTCGCGCTTGATGTGACCCTTCTCGTCGAGCGCTTCCGGGCCGGGCAGCGGCTCCGTATCGGTCTTGGCTTTGCGGAGCTTCAGCGCGATCGCATCGGCATCGTCGGTCATCTTGATGCGGCTGTAATCGGAGGGATCCGACTTCGACATCTTCTTGGTGCCGTCGCGCAGGGACATGACCCGGGTCGCCGGTCCGCCGATCACCGGCTCCGGCAGCGGGAAGAGCTCGACCCCGTAATCGGTGTTGAACTTCTGCGCGATGTCGCGGGCGAGCTCGAGATGCTGCTTCTGGTCCTCGCCGACCGGCACATGGGTCGCCTTGTAGCCGAGGATGTCGGCCGCCATCAGCACCGGATAGGTGTAGAGCCCGACCGAGGCGTTCTCGCGGTCCTTGCCGGCCTTCTCCTTGAACTGGGTCATGCGGTTCAGCCAGCCGACGCGGGCGACGCAGTTCAGGATCCAGGCGAGCTGCGCATGGGCCCGCACCTGGCTCTGCGCGAAGATGATGCCGTGCTCGACGTCGATGCCCGAAGCCATGAACGCGGCGGTCACTTCGCGGATGTTGTGGGTGAGCTCCTTCGGATCCTGCCAGAGCGTGATCGCGTGGAGATCGACCACGCAGAAGATGCACTCGTATTCCTTCTGCATGCGCACCCAGTTCCGGACCGCACCCAGGTAATTGCCGAGATGCAGGGTGTGGGTCGGCTGGACGCCGGAGAAGATACGGCCTTTCATGGCGGGATTCCGATTGGGGTCAGGTTGCGGGGTGGGGCGCCCTTATCGCCGGGGAGCGCTGATTTCGCAAGATATTTGCCGATTTCCGCCATCCCGGCGCCTCTGTAAGGTAGCTGAAATTTCATGCCGAGGGATTGATTTTAAAGGCGAAACACCTAAGTATCGGTGCGAGTTTGACAACACCGGCCACAAGCCGGGTTTTCGCAAGGGAGCGACGAGAAATGGCTATCGGACCGGAAAATCGGACGGTTTACCGGACCTCCGCAGCGACCCAGACCCTGGATATCGACCAGGGCCTGCGGGCGTACATGCTGGGTGTCTATAACTACATGGGCACCGGGTTGGTGGTCACGGCGGCTTTCGCCTACCTCTTCTTCCGTACCCCCGCTCTGTTCGAGCTGGTCTATCAGATGGCGCCGAATGGCGGTATCAAGCCGACAATCCTCGGCTGGGCGGTGATGTTTGCGCCGATCGGTCTGCTGCTTTATCTCAGCACCGCCTTCAATAGCATCAGCGTGACGACGGCCCAGGTTCTCTACTGGGTGCTCACCGCGGTGATGGGCGTCTCGCTATCTTACATCGGGCTGATGTATACCGGCGGCAGCATCGCTCAGACCTTCCTGGTCTGCGCGTGCACCTTCCTCGGCATGAGCCTGTACGGCTACACGACGAAGCGTGACCTGACGGGCATCGGCAGCTTCCTGATCATGGGCGTCTGGGGCATCTTCCTGGCCGGTATCGTGAACATCTTCGTCGGCTCCAGCGCGCTGCATTTCGCGATCTCGGTGCTCGGCGTGCTGATCTTCACGGGTCTCACCGCCTACGACACGCAGCAGATTAAGTACAGCTACGTTGCCTCGGACGGCAGAGACATCGCACGCAAGAAGTCGGTGATGGGCGCCATTCGCCTCTATCTCGACTTCATCAACCTCTTCATGTTCCTGCTGCAGTTCCTCGGCAACCGCCGCTAACCGCAGCAGCCAGACTTGAGACCAGGGGCGGGGCCGGAAACGGCCCCGCTCTTTTTTGTGCCTGTTTCGCCGGGTGAAATCCGGTTTGTTGAAATCCGCCCCGGGATTTTCAACGGGACGGATTGACACAACCCACCATCGCCAGCGTAATTTGCCGCAAGCCCGCACGACGCAGCGAAGATGCGGGCACGCTTTCCAGGGCAGGCAGCGGGGATTATGGCCGAAGACGGCATCGACGTCCGATTCGACACGGTCAGCAAGCATTTCGGCGACGTCGCCGCGGTCGATGGCATCTCCTTTGCGCTGAGGCGCGGCTCCTTCCATTCCTTCCTCGGACCCTCCGGCTGCGGCAAGACCACCAGCCTGCGGCTGATCGCCGGCTTCGAGCAGCCGAGCGCCGGAACCGTCGAGATCGCCGGAGCGAACATGGTCGGCATCCCGGCCTATCGCCGGCCGGTCAACATGGTGTTCCAGCACTACGCCCTGTTCCCGCATATGGATGTCGCCGGGAATGTCGGCTACGGCCTGCGGCAAAGAAAGCCGCGGCCGGAAAAGAGCGCGCTCGACCGCCGCGTGGCCGAGGCGCTGGAGTTGGTGCGCCTGCCGCATCTGGCGAAGCGGCGGATCTGGGAGCTCTCGGGCGGGCAGCAGCAGCGCGTCGCCCTGGCCCGCGCCCTGATCAACCGGCCGACCGTGCTGCTGCTCGACGAGCCGCTGGCGGCGCTCGACCGCAAGCTCCGGCGCGAGATGCAGATCGAGCTGCAGAACCTGCAGCGCGAGGTCGGCATCACCTTCATCCTGGTAACCCACGACCAGGAAGAGGCGCTCTCGATGTCCGACACGATCGGCATCATGAAGGACGGCAAGATCGTGCAGATGGGCACGCCGGAGGAGCTCTACGACGCGCCGGTCAACCGCTATGTCGCCGATTTCGTCGGCGAATCCAATTTCTGGTCGGGCGAGGTCGCCGCCAGCGATGCCGGCGGCGCCGCGATCAGGCTCGGCAGCGGCATGACCTTGCGCGCGGCCTATAGCCGGCTCGGCGCGCCGCTGAAGGTCGGCGAGACCGGCGTCATCGCCGTGCGCCCCGAGGTCATCGGCCTCTATCCCCCCGGCGCCGCGCCGCGCGATCTCGATTGCCAGGCCAACGTGCAGATTCTCAACCGCATCTATCTCGGCGACCACAGCGAGTTCTCCGTTCGCGCCGAAGGGCTCGGCGACCTGCTGGTGCGCCTGCCGAAGGCGGTCGAGACGGCAGGGCTCGAGCCCGGCGCCGCCGCGGTGATCGGCTGGCGCGGCAACCAGGCGCTGGCGCTGAGCGAAACCTGAGATCGACGACAACAAAAACGAAACGAAGGAGGCTTCCATGGATCCGCGTAAAGAGTTCATCAAACAGCTGCGCCGTTACGAGAAGGGCTCGATCTCGCGCCGGCATTTCCTCGGCGTGACCGGCCTCGGCACCGCGATGGCGGTGATGGCCGCGGAAGTTCCGGGCCTGCTGCCGCGCAAGGCCTGGGCCGCCGGCAGCATCGGCGACAAGGTCTCGCTCGCGACCTGGCCGAACTACCACGACCCCAAGGACTTCGAGGCCTTCACCGCGCAGACCGGCGCCGCGGTCGAGGTCAGCGTGTTCGGCTCGAACGAGGAAATGCTGGCCAAGCTGCAGGCCGGCGGCACCGGCTGGGACGTGTTCGTGCCCACCAACTACACCGTCTCAACCCACGCCTCGCTCGGCCTGATCGAGCCCTTGGACCTGAAGAAGATCCCGAACTACGACATCGCCGCGAACGACGCGCGGCTGATCAAGGAAGGCACCGTCAACGGCACCGTCTATGGCGCCGCCAAGGATTGGGGCACCACCGGCTTCGCGGTCAACACCGCGAAGGTGAAGGAGAACCCGACCAGCTGGAAGCAGTTCTGGGACCTGACCCAGGGCGCCTATAGCGGCCGCGTCACCGTGCACGACTACCAGCTCACCACCATCGGCAATGCGCTGAAGTATTACGGCTACTCCTTCAACTCGAACGACGAGAAGGAACTGGCCGATGCCGAGAAGCTGCTGATGGCCGCGAAGCCGAATCTCTTCGCCATCACCAGCGACTACCAGCCGGCCTTCCGCAACGGCGATGCCTGGCTCGGCATCTGCTGGACCGGCGACGGCAAGCAGCTGCACCGCGACATCCCGGAGATCACCTATGTGCTCGGCAAGGAAGGCGGCGAGGTCTGGACCGACTTCTACGCCGTGCCGAAGAGCGCGCCCAATCGCGAGGGCGGCTACGCGCTGATCAACTTCCTGCTCGATCCGGCCATCAACGCCACGGAAGTGAAGTTCCACGGCCAGCCCTCGACCGACAGCCGCACCAACAAGCTGCTGCCCGAGGAGCTGCTCAAGGATCCGATCATGTATCCCGCGGCCGAGCTGCTGGCGCCGCTGGAGTTCGGCTCGGCGGCGACCTTCACCAACCCCGCCCGCGCCGAGCTCATGGCGCGGTTCAAGGCCGCCTGAAGAACGACGCGCAGATCATGCAGGGACCGAGGAAGTGGGATTGGACGGCGATCCTGTTGATGTCACCGTCCGTCGCCATCTTCCTCGGCCTCCTGGTGATGCCGATCCTGGTGGTCCTGGTCCTCTCCTTCGGCGAGCGCGCCGAGGCGGGCGGCTACCAGGCCGCCTTCACCTTCGCCCAATACGCCAACCTGCCGGCGCGCTGGGCCGCCTTCCGCAACACGCTGACCCTGGCGCCGCTCGGCACCGTGCTCTGCCTGCTCGCCGCCTATCCGCTGGCCTATTACCTTGCGGTCAAGGTGAGTTCCAGGAACCGGCTGCTGCTGCTGATCCTGGTCATCGTGCCGTTCTGGACCAGCTTCCTCATCCGCACCTATGCCTGGATCTTCATCCTCGGCGGCAAGGGCCTGCCGGCTCTGCTCGACATGATCGGGGTTCCCGACGTCCGCTTCATCAACACGCCCTTCGCGGTGCTGGTCGGCATCGTCTACGGCTATCTGCCGCTGATGGTGTTCCCGATCTTCGTCAGCCTGGAGCGGCTGGATAAGCGATTGCTCGAAGCCTCGGACGATCTCGGCGCCTCGCCCGCTCGGACGTTCTGGCAGATCACCCTGCCGCTGTCGGCACCCGGGGCCGTCACGGGGTGCATGCTGGTCTTCATCCTGCTGATGGGCGAATACCTGATCCCCGCCCTGCTCGGCGGCGGCAAGGTGTTCTTCATCGGCAATGCCCTGGTCGATCTCTTCCTGCAATCGCGCAACTGGCCGTTCGGCTCGGCGGTCGCGGTCAGCCTGGTCGTCATCATGCTGGTGACGGTGACGCTCTATCTGCGGGTCACGCTGAGAAATCGCGGCATGCGCGACCAGGCCCTGGTCTAGAGCGCCCGATCATGCGCATTTACGCCGTCTTCGTTTATCTCTTTCTCTACGCGCCGCTCGCGGTCATCGCGCTGTTCAGCTTCAGCGCCGGCCGCAGCGCCAGCGACTTCCACGGCTTCTCGCTGCAATGGTATGCGACCGCGGCCGGCAACCGCCTGGTGATCGAGGCCCTGCTGAACAGCCTGCTGGTCGCCTTCGTCTCCTCGGCGATCGCGACCCTGTTCGGTACCGCGGCGGCGCTGATGCTGCCGCGGGTCAAGCCCGCGTTCCGGATGGTCTTCGATGCGCTGACCTATGTCGCGATCATGGTGCCGGGGATCGTGATCGGCATCTCGACCCTGATCGCGCTGGCGACCACCTTCAATTTCCTCAATCCGCTGATCGCCGGTGATGCGCCGGGTGCTCCGCCCCTGGGCTTCGGCTTCGGCTCGCTGATCTGCGCGCATTCGCTGTTCGCCATGGCGCTGGTGATCGTGATCGTGAAGGCGCGGCTTTCCGGCATGGATCGCAGCCTGGTCGAGGCCTCGATGGATCTCTACGCCGATCCCTGGGGCACCTTCCGCCAGGTCACCCTGCCGCAGCTGATGCCGGCGGTGATCGCCGGTTTCCTGTTGAGCTTCACCTTCAGCCTCGACGATTACGTGATCGCGTCCTTCGTCGCCGGCAGTCGCGTGACGCTGCCGATCTACGTCTTCGCCTCGATCCGACGCGGCGTCACCCCGGAGATCAATGCGATCGGCACCACGGTCATGGTGTTCTCGCTCGCCATGCTGGTGGTGGCGCAGGTGCTGCTGCGCCGACAGGCCCGCAAGCCGGCAGCGGCCTAGACTGCGCCAGGCAACAATCTTGCGTCTCGCATAACAAACGACCGCGCACGCGCATCGTCATCGCACCGTCACCGCGCCATCGCCAATAAGTCATGCCCGGATGATACCCGGGCTTGGCCAACTGACTTTGTGGGGCGAGGAGAAGTCATGCTGAAATTCCTTGGGAAACTTGTCGCATTCGGCGCAATCGCGCTTGCCGTCGTCGCGCCGATCCAGCCGGCCGCGGCCTCGGGCCAACGGCCCGACATCACAATCGCGGTTGCGGATATTCCGCCGACGCTGGAGCCCGGCAAGGAAATGTCCAATGTCGGCACCCGCACCACCTATTCGATCTTCGACACGTTGATTCGGCGCGACTTCCTCTCGCAGGCCGGCGGCAGCGGCGCGGCGCTGAAGCCGGGCCTCGCCGAAAGCTGGAAGCGGGTCGACGACCAGACCTTGGAGGTCAAGCTGCGCCCCAATGTGCACTTCCACAACGGCGCCGTCCTCACCGCGGACGACGTGGTGTTCACCTTCTCGGAGCAGCGGTTGCGCGGCAAGGATGCGCCGCTCCCCGAAGGGCGCGCCTATTTTTCCGTGTTCGACCAGATCGAGGCGGTCGACCCGCTGACCGTGCGGTTCCACGCCAAGCAGCCGGATCCGCTGATGGAGCAGAGACTGTCGTCCTGGGCGTCGTGGATCGTCAACAAAGCCGACTGGCTGGAGAAGGCCAAGGACGGCAAGATCCCGCAATTCCCGGTCGGCACCGGCCCCTACAAGCTCGAGAAGTACCAGGCCTCCGATTCGATCCGCCTGGTCGCCTTCGACGACTATTTCGGCGGCCGTCCGACCGCGGCCTCGATCACCTTCCGCAAGGTGCCGGAGCAAGCGGCGCGCATCGCCGGCCTGGTCAGCGGCGAGTTCGACATCATCACCAACGTCTCGCCGGACCAGATCGACCAGATCAACGGCTACGACAACATCGAAGCCCGCAGTGTCGTGCTCGCCAACTCGCACGTGATCGTCTACAACACGACGAATCCGCTGCTCGCCGACAAGCGCATGCGCCAAGCGCTCAGCCTCTCGATCGACCGCCAGCTTCTGGTGGACAGCCTGTGGAACGGCAAGGCGATCGTGCCCCACGGCCACCAGTATCCCGAGTTCGGCGATATGTACGACCCGTCGCGGCCGCAGCCGGCCTACGATCCCGAGAAGGCCAAGGCTCTGCTCAAGGAGGTCGGCTACAAGGGCGAGACCATCACCTATGCGAGCGAGCCCAGCTACTACCTGAACGCCTTGCCCGCGGCGCAGGCGATGATCGAGATGTGGAAGAAGGTGGGCATCAACGTCGAGCTGAAGGTGGTCGAGAATCTCGACAAGATTCCGCTCGACCAGTTGATGATCCGCAACTGGTCCAACTCGACGCGCTATCCCGATCCGCTGGGCGCGATCTGCGTGACTTGGGGCCCTTATGGCTCCGCGCAGAAGACCTGGAAGTCCTGGCAGGAGCCGAACAGCACCGCCTTCAACAACCTCTGCAAGGGGCTCGAAGGAACGCTTGACCAGAAGAAGCGCTTCGCGCTCGAGAAGCAGCTGCTTGACACCTGGGAGGATGAGGCGCCCGGCACCTTGCTCTATCAGCCGCTGGAGACCTACGGTGTGCGCAAGACGGTGAAGTGGCAGCCCTACACCTTCTATTACATGGACCTGCGTCCCGATAACCTCGCCTTCGAGTAAGAAGGCAGATGGGACTTTCCGCGGAACTCTTCCCGCGGTCGCTGCAATCGGCCCCGGATATGCTCCGGGGCCGATCGACCGCGCGGCCGATTGCCGTCGCAGATCATCCTGGAGCGGTGCCGGAGCGGCTGCTGGCGGTTCGCGACCTGACCATCGGCAACGGCGCCGTGACGCTGGTCTCCCAAGTCTCGCTCGAAGTGCATCGCGGCGAGACGCTGTGCCTGGTCGGCGAAAGCGGATGCGGCAAGAGCCTCACCTGTCTTGCCACGCTCGGCCTGCTGCCGGGCGCGCTCGGCGTCGAGAGCGGCGATATCCGGCTGTTCGACGTGCCGGTGCAGGGCGCCTCCGAGGCGACGCTCAACCGCATCCGCGGCGGCCGGGCGGCGATGATCTTCCAGGACCCGACGGTCTCGCTCAATCCGGTGCAGCGCGTCGGGCGGCAGATCACCGAGGCGATCCGCATCCACGAGCCCGCGGTCGGCCGAGGCGCCGCCGAGCGCCGGGCGATCGAACTGCTCGACCGGGTCGGCATCGTCGAGCCGGCCCGGCGCATGCGCAGCTACCCCCACGAGCTTTCCGGCGGCATGTGCCAGCGAGTCATGATCGCGATGGCGCTGGCCTGCAATCCGGAGCTGCTGATCGCCGACGAGCCGACCACCGCGCTCGACGTCACGATCCAGGCGCAGATCCTGGCGTTGCTGAAGGAGCTGCAGCGCGCGACCGGCATGGCGTTGCTGCTGGTGACTCACGATCTCGGCGTGGTCGCCGAGACGGCGGATCGCGTCGCGGTGATGTATGCCGGCCGGCTGGTCGAGACGGCGCCGGTCGATGCGCTGTTCGAGCGACCGCGCCACCCCTATACCCGGGCGCTGCTGGAGTGCCGCACCCGCGCTCGGCCCGAGGCCGGCGGCCGGAACACGCGCTTGCCGACCATCGAGGGCACCGTGCCCGACCCGGCGCGCCGGCCGGCGGGCTGCGCCTTCGCGCCGCGCTGCGAGTGCGCCCAGGCGCGATGCCGGGTGGAAGAACCGCGCCTCGCCGCGACCGGTCCCGGCGCACGCGCCGCCTGCCATTTTCCGGCGGCGATATGAGCGGAGACGCGCTGGTCCTCGACGCGGTCACCCGCCGCTACCGCGTGCGCAACGGCTGGCTGGGGCGTGGCGCCCTGTTCAATGCCGTCGATGGGGTCAGTCTCGCGCTCGAGCATGGCGGAACCCTCGGCCTGGTCGGCGAGAGCGGCAGCGGCAAGTCGACCACCGGCCGGATCGCGGCCGGAATCGAGCCCGCCAGCTCCGGCACGGTCACCCTCGGCGGCGCGTGCCTGGCGCCGCCCAACAGCAGCGCTTGGCGCCGCGAGCGCCGCCGGATCCAGATGGTGTTCCAGAACGCCGCCGGCGCCCTCGATCCGCGCATGATCATCCGCGAGCAGGTGGCCGAGCCGCTGCTTGCGCATAGCGATCTCGGCCGCCGCGCGCGCGCCGCGCGCGCCGACGCGGCGCTGCATGATGTGGGCCTGGACCGGCTGGGCGACCGCTATCCGCACGAGCTCTCCGGCGGCCAGCTGCAGCGCGCGGTGATCGCGCGGGCACTGGTGCTCGATCCGGACTTCCTGGTCTGCGACGAACCGGTGAGCGCGCTCGACGTCTCGGTCCAGGCGCAGATCATCAACCTGCTGATGGATCTGCGCGACCGGCTGAATCTCACCTGCCTGTTCATCTCGCACGATCTCGGCGTGGTGCGTCATATCTGCGATCGCGTGGCGGTGATGCATCGCGGCCGCATCGTCGAGATCGGCCCGGCCGAGCAGGTCTTCCGCGCGCCGACCCATGGCTATACCCGGGCGCTGCTGGATGCCATTCCCGCCGCCACGCCCGCCGAGCGGCGGCGGCGCGGAGGCCCGTCGCTCCATCCCACCGAGAGTGCAGTCACCAAACGCCATGCCGAAGAACCCATCTGAAGCGTCCATGCCCGCGGCGTCGCGCGGCCCGCTGATCGTCGCCCATCGCGGCTTCTCCGCGCGCTGTCGCGAGAACTCGCCGGCCGCCTGGCAGGCGGCCCATGCCTGCGGCGCGGATGCGGTGGAGACCGATATCCGCTGGACCCGGGACGGCGTCGCCGTCTGCTTCCATGACGTGGACTTGATGCGGCTCACCGGCATGTCGGACCGGATCGCGGAGACCGACAGCGCCGTCCTGGACGAGATCGCGCTGGCCGGTGCGGCGATCGCACCCCGGTTCGACGATTTCCTCGCCACGCTGCCACCCTCGGTGCAGCTGGTGCTGGACATCAAGGACGAGCGGCCGTCGAGCCTGGAGCGTCTGCTGCCGATGCTGGCCGGCATCCCCGCCGCGCGGCTGGTGCTTGGTCTGCATCGCGCGGAGACGGTGGCGGCGC
This sequence comes from Dongia sedimenti, assembly GCA_030715195.1. Lineage (GTDB taxonomy): Bacteria > Pseudomonadota > Alphaproteobacteria > Dongiales > Dongiaceae > Dongia > Dongia sedimenti. The sequence continues at coordinate 274,562 of JAUYVI010000005.1, read as the reverse complement.
TGCGCGATGCGACCGCGGCACGGATCCTGGGATTCTTCGACGATCCGGACCACGAGGACACCTTCCTGGAGCGCGGCGGCGACGTGTTCCGCCTCTGGGAGCAGCATGCGACGCCGGAGCGGATCGCGCGCATCGCCGCCAAGGGACTTCCCGTCTGGGTGATGTGCGGCGGCGACGGCACCGGTCGCGCGGTCGGCGACATCGACGGCGAGGGGATGCGGCGGCTGGGGGCGGCGGGCGCCGCCGGGCTGCTGGTCAACGATCCGGAGGCGGCGCGGATCGCGGTCCGGCCGAACGCTGCGAAAAAGGAGATGGTCTCGTGAAGCCGGGCAGCACACTCATCGTCTCGTTCGACGGCCTGCGCCGGGATCGCGCCACGCCGGAGCGCATGCCGCATCTGGCGCGCTTCATGGCCGCCGGCACGGATTTCAGCAACAGCCGCAGCGTGTTCCCGAGCGAGACCCGGGTCGCCGTCGCGAGCCTGGTGACCGGAGCCGCGCCGGGTTCGCATGGCGTCGTGGCGAACGCCTTCCTGCATCCGCAGGCGATCGCCGGCCGTCCGCTGCAGACCGGCGACCCCGAGGATCTGCGGGCGGCCGATGCCTTGGGCGCGCTGCTGGACCGGCCGAGCCTCGGCGAACGCCTTGCGGCGGCGGGACGCAAGCTCGCGGTGGTCAGCACCAGCTCGCCCGGCGCCGCCTGGATCATGCATCATCGCGCCGCCGCCTTCGGCCATTTCAGCTACTCGACCTATGGCGCGGCCTTCAGCAACCTCACCGCCGAGGACCGCGATGGGCTCGCCCGCCTGGGGCCGATCCCCGCGGGCGGCAAGCCCGCGACCGCGCGGATCGAGCACGCCACCACGGTGGTGATCGAGCATCTCTATCCCAAGGTCGATCCCGATATCGCGATCCTCTGGTACAGCGATCCCGATGCCACGGCGCATGCCTTCGGCATCGACGCGCCGGAGACCCTGGCCGCGCAGCGCGGCGCCGACACTGCGTTCGGCCGGCTGATCGACTGGTGGCGGCGCGGCCATGGCCCGGAGAACATCCTGGTCATGTCCGATCACGGTCAGATCACCGGCATCGAGGACGTGGCGCCGGAGGCGGCGATGGACGGCCTCGGCGTCGATCTTCTCCCCGGCTACTATTCCAGCCTCTACATGACCGCGCCGACACCGGAGCGGATCGACGCGGCGGTGGCGCGCCTGGTGGCCCAGCCCTGGTGCGGTCTGGTCTTCGTCAATCCGCAGGACGGGATCGAGCCGCCCGAGGGCAGCCTCGATGCCCGGCTGGTCGGCAGCGGCCACCGGCGCAGTGCGACCATCGGCGTCGTGCTGCGCGCCTCGGCGCCCCAGGGGCCGGACGCGCAAGCGCCGGGCCATTGCCTGTTCGCCAAGGACATCGAACCGGGCGGCGGCATCCATGGCGGCCTGCACCGCGAGGAGCTCGCCAATGTGCTGGCCGCCGCCGGACCCGCCTTCCGCGGCGGCTTTCGCAGCGAGACGCCATGCTGGCTGCCCGATGTGGCCCCGACGCTGCTCAGCCTGCTCGGCATCCCGTGTCCCGATGTCGACGGCCGGGTCCTCACCGAGGCGCTCGGCCGCGGCGGCGATGCGCCCGAGATCGCGCGCCGCCGCCTCTCCGCGGGACGCGGCGGCCACGAGCAGCATGTCGAGCAGTGGCTGGTCGGCGGGCGCGCGATCACCGACCATGCCTGGTCGACGCGCGCCGGAGATATCGGGCGGTGAGCCTGCGCTTCCTGGCCGGCAAGGTGCTCCGCGCGCTGCTGACGCTGTGGCTCGCCGTCACCTTCGTCTTCATCGTGCTGCGCATGTCGGGCGATCCGGTGCAGCGGTTGCTGCCCGACGATGCGCCGCTCTCGGTCATCGAGGCCTATCGCGCGCGCTGGGGCCTCGACCGCTCGCTGCCCGAGCAGTATGTCACCTATCTGCGCAGCGTCGCCGCGGGCGACCTCGGCATCTCGTTCCGCGACGACCGGCCGGCGATCGATGTGGTGATGGAGCGCGTGCCGGCGACGCTCCGTCTCGGCTTCGCCGCGCTCGCGGTCACCTTGCTGATCGGCCTGCCTTTCGGTGTGCTGGCGGCGCTGGCACGCGGCACGCTGCTCGACCGCGGCACCATGGCCTTCACCATCCTCGGGCACAGCCTGCCGAGCTTCTTTCTCGGCATCCTGCTCATTCTCACCTTCTCCATGTATCTGCGCGTTCTGCCGAGCTCGGGCAGCGCCACATGGCTCCATCTCATCATGCCGGCGCTCACCCTCGGCACCGGCGCGGCCGGCGCGATCGCCCGCTTCACCCGGTCCTCCATGCTGGAGGTGCTGAACCGTCCCTTCATGCGCACCGCCCGGGCGAAGGGCGCCTCGCCGCTGCGCCGCATCGTCGGGCACGCCTTGCCCAATGCCGCGATCCCGGTCATCACCGTGCTGGGCTTGCGGGTCGGCGCGCTCATCGGCGGCGCGGTGGTGGTCGAGCCGGTGTTCGGCTGGCCCGGGGTCGGCAACCTGCTGGTCGGCGCGGTCGCGCAGCGCGATCTCGCGGTGGTGCAGACCATCGTACTGATGGTCGCCTTCACCATGGCAGCCATCAACTTCGCGGTCGATCTCACCTATGGCTGGCTGAATCCGCGCGTCAACATGCTCGGCCAGGGCACGACATGACCGAGGGCGCGATCCCCCATCGTTCGGCCGCCCATCGTTCGGCCCGCGGTATCGGCGCATGGCTCGGCGCGCGGCGGAGCCGCCTCGGCGGCGCCTGGGTGATCTGGCTGTGCCTCGCCTGGGTCGTGGCGATGCTGCTGATCTCGCTGCTGGTGCCGTGGCTCGCGCCGTTCGGCTATGCGGAGCAGAGCCTGCTGCTGCGCCTGAAGCCGCCGGCTTCGCTCGGTGGCAACGAGAGCTACCTGCTCGGCACCGACAATCTGGGGCGCGACGTGTTCAGCCGTGTCCTCTATGCGATCCGCACCAGCATCTCGATCGCGCTGATCGGCACGGTCATCGGCACCACGATCGGCACGGTCCTCGGCATCCTGGCCGCGCATTTCCGCGGCTGGATCGAGGACCTGATCATGGCGCTGGTGGATTTCCAGGCGAGCATGCCGTTCATCATCATTGCGCTGGCGGTGCTGGCCTTCCTCGGCAACAGCTTCGAGCTGTTCCTGCTGCTGGTCGGCCTGCATGGCTGGGAGACCTATGCCCGCCTGGTGCGCGGGCTGGCGCTCTCCGCCAATGCCGAGGGCTATGCCGGGGCGATCCGCACGCTCGGCATTCATCCGGTCCGGATCTACTGGCGCCACGTCATTCCCAACATCGCCGGGACGCTGGCGGTGCAGACCACGCTCAACTTCCCGGACCTGATCCTGCTCGAGACCTCGCTGAGCTTCCTCGGTCTCGGCGTGCAGCCACCCCAGACCAGCCTCGGCCTGATGCTCGGCGAGGGCCGCAACTATCTCGCCACCGCCTGGTGGATCGGCGTGCCGTCGGGCCTGATCATCTTCGCGACGACGCTGTCGGTCAGCCTGCTCGGCGACTGGTTCCGCGATCACCTCGACAAGACCCTGCGCAAGCGCGCCGGCTGAGCGGCGCGGCGCGCGAGATCGACATGCGCAGACGGTGCGCTCCGTCGCGCGTCTTTACTGGAACAGTTGCATCGCGTTCAGCAGCGTCTTCCACACGCCCCAGAGCAGCGGGATGCCGACCAGCAGCCAGGCCAGCACGACCTGCACGGTGTAGTCCTTCCTCACGTCCGGTCCGTCCACGTTCGCCTCCCTCACTGCGCCGGCTGGTTCTGGGTGTCGAGATGGTGCCGCTCATGCACCGCCTTCATCGCGAGATTGCAGAGCAAGCCGACCAGCAGCAGCCCGGCCATGATGTACATGGTGATGGTATAGGCGTCGGCCTTGGCGACGCCGTGATCGATCTGGTACTGGCGGATGTAGTTCACCAGCACCGGGCCGAGCACGCCCGCCACCGACCATGCGGTCAGCAGCCGCCCGTGGATGGCGCCCACATACTGCACGCCGAACACGTCGCGGAGATAAGCCGGGATGGTGGCGAAGCCGCCGCCATACATGCTGAGGATGACGCCGTAGCAGAGCACGAAGAGGACGACGCTGCCCATATGCGCGGTGCTCGGCACCGCGGCGTAGAGCAGGATGCCGAGCGCGAAGAAGACGAAATAGGTGTTCTTCCGCCCGATCACGTCCGAGGTCGAGGCCCAGAAGAATCGCCCCGCCATGTTGAACAGACTCAAGAGGCCGACGAAGCCGGCTGCGGCCTGCGGCGAGATCCGGCCCGGGAACATCTCCTGGCTCATCGCCGAGGCCTGGCCCAGCACGCCGATGCCGGCGGTTACGTTGAGGCAGAGCACCCACCAGAGCAGGTAGAATTGCGGCGTCTTCAGCGCCTGGTCGACATGCACGGTCTGGTCGGTCATCAATTTGCGGGCCTGGACCGGCGGCACGTAGCCTGCGGGGCGCCAGTTCGCCGCCGGCACGCGCACGATCACGGCACCGATCGACATGAAGACGAAGTAGACGATGCCGAGCGTGACGAAGGTCGCGGTGACGCCCATGTCGGTCGCGGTCTTGAAGTGATCCATCAGCCAGACCGAGAGCGGCGAGGCGATGAAGGCGCCGCCGCCGAAGCCCATGATCGCCATGCCGGTCGCCATGCCGGGCCGATCCGGGAACCAGGTGATCAGGGTCTTCACCGGCGAGATGTAGCCGATGCCGAGGCCGCAGCCGCCGAGCACCCCGTAGCCGAGATAGATGATCCAAAGCTGATGCGTGGCGACGCCGATCGCGGAGACCAGGAACCCGCCGCCGAAGCAGCAGGCCGCGGTGAACATCGCTTTGCGCGGGCCGACCCGGTCGAGCCAGGTGCCGGTCAACGCGGCGGCGACGCCGAGGAAGACGATGGCGATCGAGAAGATCCACCCGAGCTCGGTCAGCTTCCAATCATCGGGCGCCGATTCCGTGATGCCGATCAGCTTGCTCATCGGCAGGTTGAACACCGAGAACGCATACGCCTGGCCGATGCAGAGATGGACGCAGAGCGCGGCCGGGGGAACCAGCCAGCGGTTGTAGCTCTGCGACGCCACGATGTGCTCGCGGTCGAGTATCGACATGCTGCTTCCTCCAGATTGCCGGCGCCGGGCGGCGCGATGGTGCGGGAAGATCGCGACTCGATGGAAAGTATCGGCGCGCGATCTCTCCGGAATGTCAGCTTTATGCGCAGCGGGACGCGGTGCAAGTGGAACCGCTTTCACAATTGCGCGCATGCCCTAATACTTTGGTCGCAACGGAGTCTGGCTTCGCCGAGCGGCTGCGGCTAATCTCCGAAAAAACCGAGCAGCAAGCTAGCTGTCAAATGGGGAGACAAGACATGTACACGCTCTACTGGTCGCCGGGCTCGGCTTCGATGGCGCCGCATTGCTGCCTCGAGGAGGCCGGCGCGGCCTATGCGCTGAAACTGGTCGATACTGCCGCGGGTGAGCACCGGAAGCCGGAATACCTCGCGCTCAATCCGGCCGGCAAGGTGCCGGTGCTGATCATCGACGGCGGCTTCACCATGACCGAATCCGCCGCCATGTGCATGCTGATCGCCGATCGCCATCCGGCGGCCGAACTCGCGCCCAGGATCGATGACCTCGAGCGCGGCCATTTCTACATGTGGCTGATGCATCTCTCGAACACGCTGCAGCCGGCGATGCTGCGCTACTATTATCCCGACCGCCACACCGCCGCCGAGACCGAAGCGGTGGTGAGCAAGGCCCAGGAGGAAGTGGCGGCGGTCTGGAGCCGCATCGACGCGCATCTGCGCACCAAGGGTCCCTATCTGCTCGGCGCGCGCTTCTCCGCCGCCGATATTTTCTGTGCCATGCTCTCCACCTGGCAGGATTGCTGCCCGGAGACCTATCGCCGCTTCCCCGGCCTGAAGCGCCTCGCCGATCTGGTCATGGCGCGACCCGCGATCGCGCGCATCGCGGCGGCGAACCAAGCGGCGTGATGCAGGACGTTCTCGACTTCTGGTTCTCCGATCGGGTCCAGATGCTTTGCTTCGAACGCGACGATGCGTTCGATGCCGAGATCCGCACCCGGTTCGGCGATGCGGTGGCGGAAGCGCAGGCCGGCGGCTTCGAAGCCTGGCGGGCCACGCCCGAGGGCGCGCTGGCGCTGCTGATCCTGCTCGACCAGATGCCGCGCAACATTCATCGCGGCAGTCCGCAGGCCTTTGCGAGTGACGCGCGCGCGCTGGCGGTAGCCACGCAGATGGTCGATGCCGGCTTCGACCGCGGCTTTACGTTCGCGCAGCGGCGCTTCACCTATCTGCCGTTCGAGCACAGCGAGGACCGCGCGGTGCAGAAGCGCGCGCTGGCCTTGTTCGGCGCGCTCGCGGTGGACTGCGCGGCGGAGCGCGACGTCGAAGCCGCGGTGCAGCTCGTCTATGCGGCCCGCCATGCCGAGATCATCTTCCGCTTCGGCCGCTACCCGCACCGCAACGCCTGCCTGGGAAGGGTCTCGACGCCGGAGGAAGAGGCATTCCTGAAGGAACCGATGTCGGGGTTCTAGAGGGCGCCGGCCGGCAAATCCGGCCCTGGCAACAACCCCGGCCATCGGCTAGATTTCGCGCCATCTTCAGGATTTCAGGACCCGCAATGCGCCGCTCATCGCTTCTCATCGCCACCGCCATCAGCCTGGTCGCCTCGCTCGGCATGGCGCACGCCGATTACCGTGCCGCCGAAGCCGCGCTCGAATCCGGCGACTTCGCGACGGCGATCCCGCTGCTCGACGAAGAGGCGAAGCTCGGCAATCCGGTCGCCGCCTACAATCTCGGTCGGCTCTATGAGCAGGGCTCGGCGGGTGCGCCGGATTTCCAGCAGGCCGCGGCCTATTACCGGATCGCCGCCGAGCTCGACCTGGCGCCAAAGTTCGACGGCACTGCGCTCGGGCCTCAAGCGGCGCAGCTGATCCAGGCCTCGCAGATGTATGCGCAGTACTCGCTGGGCCGGCTCTACGAGACCGGCCAGGGCGTCACGCAGGACATGCAGCAGGCGGCCGGCTGGTACGTGCGCGCGGCCGATCTCGGCCATCCCAAGGCGGCGATGAAGCTCGCTTATCTGTTCCGCGACGGCGGGCCGGGGCTGAAGCCCGACGGCCGCCTCGCCGTCAGCTATTTCGAGAAGGCGGGCACGGGCAGCGCGCTCAACGAGATCGGCCTCATGTATCTCAAGGGCACCGCCGTTACCCGCAATGCCAAGATCGCCCATGACTGGTTCGAGAAGGCGGCGGCGCAGGGCAGCACCGAGGCCGAATACAATCTCGGCCTGCTGTTTCAGGCCGGCTATACCGGCCAGCCGGACTATCTCCGGGCGATGGAGCACTTCCAGGCCGGGGCCAATGCCAAGGACGGTCCGTCGATGCTGGCACTCGGCCAGCTCTATGCCGAGGGCAAGGGCGTGCCGAAGGATCTCGTGCAGGCGCATACCTGGTTCGATCTCGCCACGGCCAACGGCACGCCCGAAGGCGCCGCCCGCGCCGCCGCGCTCGAAGCCAATATGACCCCGACCGAGATCGTCCAGGCCAAGGCCGCCGTCGCGACCTGGCAGCCGCGCGACGAGAACGCCCTGCCCGGCACCGCGACCGCGGCGACGCCCTTGGCCGAACCGGTGCCTGCGCCGGCGCCCGCCGAACCGGCACCGGCCACCGCGGAAGCCGCGCCTCAGCCGGCACCTGCGCCGGCTGAGCCCGGTGTCGCCGCGGCGCCGACACCGGTACCCGCCCCGGCACCCACTCCGGCCGAGCCGACGGTCGCGGCGGTACCCTTGCCGGCGCCGGAACCCGCGCCGGCGCCAAGCCCGGCGGCGGCTCCGACCACAACCGCGACCGTGACCGAGCCGCTGGAACTTCAGCCGGTGCCGTCGACCGCGCCGACACCCGCCGCGCCCGCGGCGACCGTGACCCAGCCGCTGCAGCTGCAGCCGACACCCGAACCGGCGCCGGCGCCTGCCACCGCCGCGGCGGTGCCGCAGCCGAGCGCGCCGGCGGTCACCTCGGTGACGCCGCCGCCGCCGGTGCCATCGTTCAGCGGAAGCGAAACAGTCGCCGCGCCGGCGCCGGCGCCAGTAGCACCGACGCCCCCTGCCGCAGGCAGCGTGGCTCAGGAAGCCTTGCCGGCCGTACCGGCACCAGCACCCGAACCGGCAACAACCACCGCCGCGATTCCATTGCCGCAGCCCGCGTTGCCGGAAGTGCAATCGGCACTGCCCGCCGCACCCGCCGCGGAAACGGTGCCGGCCGAGACCACCGATCTGGCCGTGCCGCAGCGCAGCCCGAAAGAGCCGGCGCTGTTCGATCACTAAAGAGGATTGCTAGACCGGCGCGCCGTCCAGCTTGCTGCCGAGCTTCTTGCCGAGCGCCTCGCCGCGCTTCTCCTGCTCCGGCGACATCTCGGCGCGGAAGGGCGCGACTTGGTCCATGACCCAGTCGCGGAAGGCGCGGATCTTCGGCCGCTTCAGCGCGTCGCGCACATAGACCACGTAATAGCCGGTATCCAACGGCACCGAGATGTCGAACGGTTTCACCAGCCGCCCGGCGCGGAGATCGTCGCTGGCCAGCATGGTGTTGCCGAGGGCGACGCCCAGCCCATCGACCGCGGCCTGGATCAGCAGGTTCGAATAGTTGAAGCTGAATCCGCCGCCTTTGAGCTCGAGCCCGGTGACGCCGGCATGCTCCAGCCATTGCTGCCAGAAATCGAACTGCGCCGCCTGCCAGGTCGTGTCCGAGAGCAGGTTGAAGTTGGCGAGATCGCGCGGCTCTTTCAGCGGCGTGTCGCCGCTCAGCAATAGCGGGCTGGCGATCGGAAAGAGATCGTCCTTGAGCAGCAGCTCGGAATCGACGTTCGGCCACTTGCCGCGGCCGTAGCGGATCGCGATGTCGATCCCGCCCTGGCCGATCTGCTCGACCCGTTCGGTGGCCGAGATGCGCACCTCGATCTCCGGATGATGGGCGCGGAAATCGAACAGCCGCGGCACCAGCCATTTCGAGGCCAGCGACGGCAGCACGCTCACGGTGAGCGGTCCGCCATGGCAGAGCTGCCGGAGATCCTGGGCTGCATCGGAGAGCTGCTGGAAGGCGCTGCGCACCGGGGGCAGAAACTGGCGCCCGCCCTCGGTCAGGCGCAAGGCCCGGCCGGTCCGGTCGAACAGAGGCTGGCCGACCCATTCCTCCAGCGCCTTGATCTGATGGCTGATCGCCGAATGGGTGACGTTCAGCTCTTCCGCTGCCTTCGAGAAACTGAGATGGCGGGCGGCGGCTTCGAAGTAGCGAACGGCCTTCAGCGGCGGAAAAGCGGCCATGATCAGTGGTTTACCGAGGGTTGCGTCCTGTTAGGTAGGCTAACAGAACAAGTTAGAAACGATCATTTGTTCTAGGGAAAATTCAAGCACAGGTTAGGGGCAAGGGCAACGGCCACCCCGGCCAGGACCCAGTGAGATGTGAGGGAAACATGGCACAGATCTACAGCAATTTGGGTTCGCGCAGCGGTATTCGCCAGTCGTCTTATATCGGCGAGGGTCTGGTGGGTCTGTTCAACCGGATCAACGACTGGGCCGACCGCCGGCGCGCCCGCAACCATCTCTACCAGATGCCGGACTACATCCTGCACGACATAGGCGTCAGCCGCGCCGAGGTCGAGACGGAATACCAGAAGCCGTTCTGGCGGGCGTAAGCTGGCGAATCGCGTTTGCGCGCCCCACCCTTCTCCCCCGAAGCCAGGGAAGAGGGTGGGTTGCCGCGTGACGATTGCTGGTGGAGAGGCTCCCGGGGATGAAAGCACATTTCGAGCGCATGGCGCGCTACAACCGTTGGGCCAACCGCCGGGTCTACGGCGCGGTCGCCCAACTCGATTACGAAGAGTTCCACGCGCCGCGCAGCGGGTTCTTCCCCTCGATCGCCAAGACGCTGAACCACATGGTGGTCACCGACCGCATCTGGATGGGCCGCTTCACCGAGAAGCTCAGCGACCACAAGCGACTCGACGAAACACCGTATGACGATTTCGCCGCGCTGACCGCAGCGCGGGAAGCCGAAGACCAGCGTATCATCGCCTTCTTCAAGGCGCTGCCGCAGGCCCGCATCGATTCAGTGTTCGACTACAAGAACACGGCGGGCGACCCGAAATCCTCCGAGATGCTTCCGGTCCTGGCGCATTTCTTCAACCACCAGACCCACCACCGCGGCCAGGCGCACGCCATGCTCAGCGCCACGCGCGTGGCGCCGCCCTCGCTGGACCTGGTGCTGTTCATCTACGAGGATGAAGAGGCGTAGCCGCTAGGCCGCTTCGGCCTGATGGTGGCGGCGGCTCTTGCGGTAGAGCCAGACGCTGGCGGGGGGCAGGTTCTGCAGCACGCGGTCTTCGACCGTGCCGTGGACGCCGAGCAAGCGGCGGTTCAACGGCGAGAAGAATCCATAGGTGAACTGGATGAAGGGTGCGCCGGGCTCGAGCACGGAGAACGCCTGCGCGCCGATGCGATGCTGGATCGCCTTCTTCATCGAGAGCAAGGGCAGGCTGGAAACGATCGCCTTCACCGGATGGATGCCCTCGCGCCGCAGAAGCTGCTGCAGGTGCATCGCGTCGCCCTGCAGCACCCGCACATTCGGATAGCGCTGGGCGAGATGGCGATGCAGCACGGGATCACGCTCCACCACGATCAGGCGGTCGGGCGGCACGCCGGTGTCGAGGATCGCACGCGTCACCGGACCGGTGCCGCCGCCCAGCTCGACAACATAGCCATCGGTGCCGAGCGGAATATGCCGCGCCATGGCCGCCGCGAGCTCGGGGCTGCTCGCCGCCACGGCGCCGATCTTCAGCGGGTTCTTCAACCAGAGCTTCAGCAGCAGGCGCGATTCCGAAAGCATGGCGGACAGATTCTCCGGCACTCGTTTTGCGGCATCCTAGCCGAGACGCGACCCGGCGCAAGACCCTGGTCGCAGTACGGCTTCAATCAAGGGGTCAACACGATCTTGCCGGTGGATTTCCGGGTCACCAGAACCTCGAAAGCTTGAGCAAAATCCGCGAGATCGAAACGGTGGGAAATATGCGGTTGCAGTGATCCCGCCGCATGGAAACGGGCGAGGCCGGCGAAGCACTCGCCGATCAGCTCCGGCCGGTGCCGTCGATAGGACCCCCAGTAGAAGCCCTGGGCGTCGATGTTCTTCACCAGCAGGATGTTGGCCGGGATCTTCTGGATCTGCCCGGCCGCGAACCCAACCACCAGCAGCCGCGCGCCCCAGGCGACACAGCGCAACGAAGCGTCGAACAACTCGCCGCCGACCGGATCGTAGACCACGTCGGCGCCGTCGCGCCCGAGTTCGGCCGCGATCGCCTTGACCCGGTCGCGAACATTCTCGGTCTTGTAATCGACGGTCCAATCGGCGCCGTGTTCGCGCGCCACCGCGCATTTCTCGGCCCCGCCGGCGGTCGCGATCACCTTGGCGCCCAGCGCCTTGCCGATCTCAACCGCGGTCAGGCCGACACCGCCGGCCGCGCCATGCACCAGCAGCAGCTCGCCTGCCTGCAGCCGCGCCTTCCAGACCAGCGCGCCATACGAGGTGCCGTAGGCGATGACGAAGCCGCCGGCGGTAACCGGATCCATGCCCGTGGGAATCGGCACCGCATCGGCCGCGCGCACGATCGCCTGGCTTGCGAAGCCGCCGTGATCGACCGCGGCCATGATCGGATCGCCGGGCTTGATCCGCGTCTCGGCCGGGCCGACCTCGAGCACCGTGCCGGCCAGCTCGAGACCCGGGATGAAGGGCAGCTCCGGCTTGTGCTGATATTGGCCGGCGATCATCAGCGTATCGGCGAAGTTCAAGCCGGCCGATGCGACCTGCAGCTTGATCTCGCCGGCCTTTGGTGACGGCAGACCGGGGATATCGACCAGCTTCAGATCAGAAGGCTTGCCGAGGCTCTGGCATTGCAGCGCGCGCATCTAGAACCGCGCCTCGGTGCCGGGCGCGATGCGGCCGGTGATGGTGCCGGCCCAGTTCTTGATCTCGGGCTCCAGGGTCGTCCGCAGCTTGGCCTCGGCGGCCTCGTCGATCACGCCGAGATGGCGCAGCACCGCGCCCATGGCGACCTCGGAAGCGCGACCGGCGCCGTCGGCCACCTTGATGCAGATGCCGAGCCCGTGCTCGGGGAGCGCCCCCATATAGACCCCTTCGGCGCCGGTCTTGATCGCGGCCTTGGCGCCGGTGACTTCCATGACCTTGGTGCAGTAGCGGTTGGTGCCGGCCACATACCAGGGCTCGGTCGTCATCGCCTGGACGATGCGGCGGCAGGCCGCGGCGCGTGGCTCGGGGAGATGATGCGGATCGGCGAACTGCGCCATGGCGAAGGCGTGATGGCCTATCGGGAACGCGATCGTGGGAATGCCGCAGCCGTCGACACCGCGCGGCACGCCGGTCAAGGAGAAGCCCGACATCTGCTCCAGGATGCCCAGCAAGCGCTGCTGCACCGGATGCTCGTATTGGATATAGCCTTTGGTCGGGAACCCGAGATGCTTCGCCGCGGTGAGGAATCCGGTGTGCTTGCCGGAGCAGTTGTTGCGTTCGCGGGTCGGGCCTTCATGCGCCTCGTACATCGCGCGCAAGGCCGGCTCGTGGCTCGGTGCCTGCGGACCGCATTCGAGATCATCGACCGTAAGACCGATCTTGCCGAGCCAGGCCTTCACCGCATCGACATGACCGGGCTCGCCGTTATGCGAGGCACAGGCCAGCGCGATCTCGCGATCGCCGAGCTGGTACTGATCGGCGGCGCCGGATTCGACCAGCAGCAGAGCCAGCAGCGGCTTGATCGCCGAGCGGCCATAGATCGGCGCTTCGAAATCGCCCCAGGCTGCGATGACTCCGCCATGGGAGTCGACCACGGCGCCATGCACTTCGTGCCGGCTCTCGATCAGGTTGCCGCGCCAGACGTCGATTAGGAGTGGGCTGCCATCGGTCGGAACGGCAGGCAGGTCGCGGAACTGCGGCGCGGGATGCACCGGGTGGTGGTGATGGTGGTGATGGTGGTGATGATCGTCGTCTTGCATGGCGGGTCCTGAGGGGTTCAGGACCGCACCATGGAATGCGACGCGGCCGGACGCAAGTTGGGTTATGCGGCGGGAGCGGCCGCCTTCCGGCTGCGCTGCCGCGCGGTCTCCAGATTCGGCAGCAGCACCGTCAGCAAGCCGATCGCCGGCAGCCAGGCGCAGACCGAATAGACGAACTCGACGCTGGTGCGGTCGGCGAGATCGCCCAGGACCGCGGCGCCGACGCCGCCCATGCCGAAGGCGAGACCGAAGAACAGGCCGGCGATCATGCCGACCCGGCCGGGCACCAGTTCCTGCGCATAGACCAGGATCGCCGAGAAGGCCGAGGAGAGGATCACGCCGATCACCACGGTCAGGGCCACGGTCCAGAACAGGCCGACATGCGGCAGCAGCAGCGTGAAGGGCAGCGGCCCCAGGATCGAGAACCAGATCACGCGCTTCCTTCCGATCAGATCGCCGATCGGCCCGCCGGCCAAGGTGCCGGCGGCGAAGGCGCCCAAATAGACGAAGAGAAAGATCTGCGACATCTGCACCGACACGTGGAAACGGTCGATCAGGTAGAAGGTGTAATAGCTGCGCAGACTCTCCGTGTAGAAAAACTTGGAGAAGATCAGCGCCAGCAGCACCAGCAGCGCGACGGTGACCTGTCGCTTGGTGAGTTGCGGCGGCACGTAGTCCGACTTCGGCTTGGCCGTGCGGGCCTTGCGGTGCGACTGGTACCAGCTCGCGACGCCGTAGAGCACGGCCATCGCGACCAAGGCCGCCGCCGAGAACCAGGCGAGGCTGGTCTGGCCGTGCGGCAGGATGATGAAGGCCGCCATCAGCGGTCCGATCGCCGAGCCGACATTGCCGCCGACCTGGAAGATCGATTGCGCGAAGCCATGCCGGCCGCCGGAGGCAAGCCGCGCCACGCGCGAGGATTCCGGATGGAACACCGATGAACCCATGCCGACCATCGCGGCGCCGACCAGCAGGAACGGATAGCTGCCGGCATAGGCGAGCAGCAGCAGGCCGATCAGGGTGCAGCCCATGCCGACCGGCAGCGCGAAGGGCTGCGGCTTCTTGTCGGTGGTGTAGCCGACCACGGGCTGCAGCAAGGAGGCGGTGATCTGGAAGGTGAGCGTGATGAGGCCGATCTGCGCGAAGGAGAGCGTGTATTCGTCCTTGAGGATCGGATAGATCGAGGGGATCAGCGACTGCATCATGTCGTTCAGCAGATGGCTGAAGCTGATGGCACCCAAGACGGCCAGGGCGGTCTTCTCCGCATCGCTCCGTTCGGCGGTTGCGGCCAAATTGCTCACGCGCGGTACTCCGGGCTGGGATCACTGAGGCAGGACGCGGATGTTCGCTGCCGCGTGCCTGCATCACAACCGCAAGGACCGGTGATCAGCGTTGCAGTGCGCGCAACCTCATCCCGCGTAGACCCCCACCGCCAGCGAGCGCGGCGAAAGTTCGGCCTCGCCGAACCGCAACGGGAAACCGGCGCGCAGCCAGCGGCCCGATTGCGGCTTCACTTTCCACAGCCGTTCCGCGCCCGGATAGGCCTCGACCTCCGGCCCGTCCCACACGACTTCGGCGCCGCCGCTCAGCTGCAGCAAATCGCCGGTCGCGAAATCCGGGATCAGCAGGCCGGCGCGCGGGATCGCCAGCAGGTTGCCGATGGTCTGGAAGAAACCGTTGCCGCGGAAGTCGGGCACCACGATGGCGCCGTCGCGGTCGATCCCGAGAAAGCCCGGCCGGCCACCGCGATGCGAGACATCGACGCTGACTTTCCCGTCGTCCCGCGGTGCCGCCGAGGCGACGAACATCGTGTCCGCACGGCGGATGAGACCGACGGCTTCCTGCGGCAGGGTCGTGAACGGCTCAGCCGTGGTTTCAGTCGGCGCGAACAACGCATAGTCGCGGCGCTGGATGTATTGCGGGCAGTTGCCGAAGCTCTCGCGCACATGGACGGCAAAGCCTGCCTCGTCGCGCGCCACGACATGGCCGTTCATGCGGTTGCGCCGCCGGGTCGGCAGCTCGATGCCGAGCAGCCCGAGCGGATTCCCGACCGCCAACGCCTCGGCCAGGGGATCGCCCGGCAGCGGGTTGGCTTCGATCTCCAGCCGGCGAGGATGCGGGCTCGACGCGAAACCCGGCAGGCCGGCGACGATCGAGGCCCAGGGCCGCTGCTCGGCATCCAGCGAGCCGACCACGATGAAGGGCAACTGCTCGAAGAAGGCCCGGTGCTGGTCCGGCATGAAGTCGCGGATCACGCGCGGGCCGATCTCGGCCATGTGCTCGGCGGTCCCGGCGCGGGTCTGCGCCGCGCGCTCGCCGGCGTGCCAGGTCGAAGTGATTGCGTTCATGATGTCCTCCGTTTGCGATCTCTCCAATCTATTATTTCTAGAATCGATATAAATGCCTTAGTATGCGCTTCTCTATTTCAGATCTGGCATTAATCATGGATCGCCTGGAGACGGTTGAGATCTTCGTTGCGGTGGCCGAAGCCGGCAGCTTTGTCGGCGCCGCGCGGCGGCTGGGACGCGCACCGGCCGCGATGACAAGGGCGGTGGCGGCGCTGGAGGACCGGCTTGGGATCCGCCTGTTCAACCGCACCACAAGGGCGGTGGCGCTGACCGATGCCGGCGCGCGGTATCTCGAGCGGGCGCGGCGCGCGCTCGGCGAGTTCGCCGAGCTGGAGCTCTCCGCGGCAGGCGAGCAGCAGGTGCCGCAAGGGCTGCTGACCGTCACCGCGCCGGAGATGTTCGGGCGGCTGCATCTGCTGCCGATCGTGCAGGCGTTCATGGTCGATTACCCGCAGGTCGATGTCTCCTTGCTCCTGCTCAACCGGATCGTCTCCTATATCGACGAGGGCATCGATCTCGGGTTGCGGATCGCCCATCTGCCGGATTCCAGCCTGCAGGCGATCCTCGTCGGCCATGTGCAGCAGATCTGCTGCGCCAGCCCCGCCTACCTCGCCGCCCATGCCGCGCCGCGCCGGATCCAGGACCTCGCCCAGCACGCCATCATCACCACTACCGGCGTCCGCCCTGTCGCCGACCGCTGGAGCTTCGCCCGGGGCGGCGAAACGGTCTCGGTCGCGATCCGGCCGCGGCTGGCGGTGAACTCGGTTCAGGCGGCGCTGGATGCCGCAATCGCCGGCGTCGGGATCGTCCGGCTGCTGTCCTACCAAACCGCGATACCGGAAGCCGCCGGAGACCTGGTTCGGGTGCTGGAAGACGCGCCCCAGCCCCCGATCCCGGTCCATATCGTCCACCCTTCCGGCCGCAACCTCGCCTTGAAGGCGCGGCTGTTCATCGACCGGGCGGTCGGGGTGTTGCGGGAGAAATTCAGCCCGCCCTCTTGACGAGAGTGACAGATGACATATTTTGTCACTAGTCACTTCCCCTCAGGAGCGTCCTCATGGAACAGCGTCGTCTCGGGACCAACGGTCCCCGCGTCTCCGCCCTCGGTCTCGGCTGCATGGGCATGTCGGATTTCTACGGCCCCGCCGATGACAAGGAGAGCCTTGCCACCATCGACGCCGCGCTGGAAGCGGGCGTGACTCTCTTCGACACCGGCGACTTCTACGGCATGGGCCATAACGAGCTGCTGCTGCGGGAGGCGCTGAAAGGCGGCAAGCGCGAACGCGCCTTCATCCAGGTGAAGTTCGGCGCGCAGCGCGATCCCGGCGGCGCCTTCATCGGTTTCGACACGCGCCCCAATGCGATCAAGACTGCGCTCACCTACACGCTGAAGCGGCTCAACACCGACTATATCGATCTCTACATGCCGGCGCGCCTCGATCCCGCGGTGCCGATCGAGGAGACCGTCGGCGCCATCGCCGAGATGGTGCAGGCGGGCTACGTCCGCCATATCGGCCTCTCCGAGATGGGCGCCGACACGATCCGGCGCGCGCACCAGGTGCATCCGATCGCCGGGCTGCAGATCGAGTACGGGCTGATGACCCGCGGCGTCGAGGATGAAATCCTGCCGACCCTGCGCGAGCTTGGCATCGCCGTCACCGCCTATGGCGTGCTCGGCCGCGGCCTGCTCGGCGGGATGAAGGCCAGCGACTTCGCCAAGCCGGGCGATTTCCGCGCGCACACGCCGCGCTTCCAGGGCGAGAACCTCGCCAACAATCTGACCCTGGCCCAGCGGCTGGAAGCGATCGCCGCGGAAAAGGGCGTCACCGCGGCCCAGCTCGCCATCGCCTGGGCGCTCTCGCGCGGCAGCGACATCATCCCGCTGGTCGGCACCAAGAACCGCAAGCGGCTCGGCGATGCGCTGGCCGCGCTGGAGATCAAGCTCACCGCCGAGGAGCTTGGCCGGATCGAGGCCGCCGTGCCGGCCAGTGCCGTCGCCGGCACCCGCTATGACGCGCGGCAAATGCAGATGCTGGACAGCGAGCGCCGCTCCGCCTGATAAGGAGGCATGAAGAAGCCGGCGACACCGACCGTCGAACCCGAAGGCAAAGGCAGCGAGACCCGCGAGCGCATCCTCACCGCCGCGGAGGACCTGCTGCGCCGGCATGGGCTCGCCAAGACCACCGTGGTGGACGTTGCGCGCGCGCTCGAGATGAGCCACGCCAACGTCTATCGCCACTTCGCCAGCAAGACCGAGTTGCAGGACGCGGTGGCGCAGCGCTGGCTGCACCGGATCATGGAACCCTTGCGCGCGATCGTCGCCGAGGACGGCAGCGCCGCCGAGCGGCTGGAGCGATGGGTCATGACGCTCGCGGCGCAGAAGCGGGCCAAGGTGCTGAACGATCCCGAGCTGTTCGCCGCCTATCACGCCGTCGCCCAGGCCGCGCGCGCGGTGGTCGAGGCGCATATCGACGAGCTGCTCGACAACGTCGCGGCGATCATCCGCGACGGCGTCGAGCGCGGCGAGTTCAAGGTGGCGGATCCGCGCGCCGCGGCAACCGCGGTGCTCAACGCCACGTCGCGCTTCCATCATCCGTATCACGTGAAGGAATCCGGCGGTCGCGACACCAGCGACGAGATCCGCGACGTGTTCAAGCTGGTGCTCGCGGGGCTGCGCTCGGGCACGCTCTGATATAGCAAGCTGCATACAGATACCGGTGTGATTTCGACAACTTTTATTTGACGCCGCCTGGGCGGCGCGAGACTCTGCACCGGGACAAAAATAGCAACCGAGTCGAACGCCTGGCCTCGGCTCGGAGATAACGATCCGGGGAAGTTTTGCGCGCAGCGATCAATCTGATGGTGCTGGCCGTTATCCTTTCGGGTATCGGCCCGGTGCTGGTGCGCAACAGTCCGGTGGATCCGGCGGCGACGGCGTTCTGGCGGCTCGCCATCGCGCTGCCGATCGCGCTCTTCCTGATCCGGCGCTCGGTGCTGCTGCCGGCGCGTTCGATGGTCTGGGCAGCCGTGGCCGGCCTCTGCCTGGCCGGCGATCTCTGCTTCTGGAACGCGGCGCTGATGCGGACCACGATCCTCGAGGGCACTGTCCTCGTCATGGTCTATCCGCTGATCGCGGCGATCGCGAACTACCTGATCTTCAAGGAGCGAATCACCAAGCGGGTCGCGATCGGCGGGCTCATCGCCTTCGGCGGCCTGCTCCTCATGGTTGCCGGCGCCGATAGCAGCGGCGGCTCCAGCCTGTCCGGCGATCTCATGGCGGTGGCCGCCGCGTTCTTCTACACCGGCTCGCTGCTGATTTCCGCGCGGCTCTGTCGAATCTACGATACGCAAATCGTCTCCTTCTGGGTGATCCTCTGGGCGGCGGTCGGTTGCCTGCCCGTGGCCATGCTGGAACAGCGCAGCCTGCCCGTCACCCAGCACGACTGGCTCTATGTCATCGCCTATGCGGTGCTCACCCTGGTCAGCTACAACCTCTTCAACCGCGGCCTCAAGATCGTGTCGACGGGACTTGCCTCGCTGATGGGCTACGGCCAGCCGGTGGTCGCCACCATCCTCGGCTACTTCTTCCTCGCCGAGACGCCGACCTTGGACGGAATCCTGGGCAGCTTCGTGATCGTGATCGGCCTGGTCCTCGCCACCCGCCAGCCGAAGGGAAAGCCGGACGAGAAGCCGGATGAAAAGCCCCTGGCGCCGGCCGAATAGCGCGCTATCTTCCCGCCCCATGATGGATGACAGCAAACGGGACCGCGCCTCCAGCGCCATGGCCGGGCCGGGGCCCAAGATGCGCGGCTATTTCGGGATCGGCGTCGAGGGCATCTCGAAGCCGATGAATCTCGGCGCGGTGTTGCGCACCGCCCATGCCTTCAATGCGAGCTTCGCCTTTTCGATCAAGGCGGAGTTCGACATCCCGACCGTGCTGGCCAGCGACACCTCGGTCGCCTTCAACAGCCTGCCGGTGCAGCTCTACGACACGGTCGAGGACTTCAGCCTGCCTTTGGGCTGCCGGCTGATCGGGATCGAGATCACCGAGGATGCGGTCGATCTGCCGAGCTTCACCCATCCGGTCGCCGCCGCCTATGTGCTGGGCGCCGAGCAGGATTCGCTCTCGCCCGAATTGCAGGCGCGCTGCGACTTCATCGTGAAGATCCCGACCAAGTTCTGCGTCAACCTGGCGGTCGCCGGGGCGATCGTGATGTACGACCGCATGATCAGCCTGGGGCGCTTCGCCGAGCGTCCGGTCCGGGTCGGCGGACCGCTGGCCGTGCAGCAGAAAAAGCACCGCCACGGCCTGCCGATCTGGAAGAAGAACCGGTTGAAAGCATTGGGCAATCCCGAATAGCGCGCGCGATCACATTTGCCTTTCCCGGGTGGATTTTCCGCGATGCACCTGATACATCCCGGCGGATGGAAAGCATTCTCAAATCGGCCTGCGCCGCGCTGGCGCTGATCGGCCTGTTCGCCACCGCCGCCGCGGCGCAAGACACCACGGCCGCCGCCGCCGCGGCGACCCCGGCCGCCGTCGGCAGCTTCAAGTCCTGGGCGGCCTATACCTTCGAGGATAAGGGCCGGCTGATGTGCTACACCCAGAGCGCGCCGGCCGGTACGATCGGCGAGGCCGACGGCCGCGGCCAGGCGGCGGTGATGGTGATCCAGGCGCCCGACGCCGCGGCCAGGGACCAGGTCTCGATCGTGCTCGGCTTCCTGCCGCAGGACGGCAAGAACGTCACCGTCACGATCGGCGCCAAGCCCGGCAAGGGCAAGAAATTCACCTTGAAGAAATTCGCGGTCGGCCGGGCCTGGGCCGAGACCGGCAGCCAGGACAAGCAGATCGTGAGCGCGATGAAGCGCTACAACTACCTGGTCATCGACGCGACCTCGAAGAAGGGCGAGAAGGTGCGCGACACCTACAACCTCTCCGGCTTCGGCAAGGCTTACGATGCCGCGGTGAAGGCCTGCAAATGAGCAACGCACTCCACGCCGCGCTGTTCGAAGCGCCGCCGCAGGCGGCCGACGCGAAGCGCACGCTGGTCGGCCTGTCGCGCGCGGAGCTGACCGATCTGATGCAGGAGATCGGCGAGCCGGCATTCCGCGCGCGCCAGCTCTGGCACTGGATCTATCACCGCGGCGAGACCGATTTCGCGAAGATGACGACCCTGGCCAAGCCGTTCCGCGCGGCGCTCGCCGAGCGTTTCGACGTCGGCCGCCCCGGGATCAGCGTCGATCGCCAGTCGATCGACGGCACCCGCAAGTGGCTGCTGAAATTCGCCGACGGCCAGGAAGCGGAATCGGTGCACATCCCGGAAGAGGATCGCGGCACCTTGTGCGTCTCCTCCCAGGTCGGCTGCACCTTGACCTGCAAGTTCTGCCACACCGGGACCCAGCGCCTGGTGCGCAATCTCTCGGCGGGCGAGATCGTCGGCCAGATCATGAACGCGCGCGACGCGATCGGCGAATGGCCGAGCCCGCAGGATGGGCGCCTGCTCTCCAACATCGTGATGATGGGGATGGGCGAGCCGCTCTACAATTACGACAACGTCGCCAAGGCGCTGAAGATCGTGATGGACCATGAGGGCATCTCGATCTCCAAGCGCAAGATCACGCTGTCGACCGCCGGCGTGGTGCCGATGATCGGCAAGGCGGGCGCGGAGCTCGGCGTCAATCTCGCGATCTCGCTGCATGCCGTCACCGACGAACTCCGCGACAAGATCGTGCCGATCAACAAGAAATATCCGATCGCCGAGTTGATGCAGGCCTGCCGCGATTACCCGACGCTCAACAACGCCCGGCGCATCACCTTCGAATACGTGATGCTGAAGGACGTCAACGACAGCCCGGCCGACGCCCGCGCGCTGGTGAAGCTGATCAAGGACATCCCGGCCAAGGTGAACCTCATTCCGTTCAACCCCTGGCCCGGGGCACCCTTCGAGCGCTCGACCAACGAAGCGATCTCGAAATTCGCCGAAATCGTCTTCAACGCCGGCTATGCGAGCCCCGTCCGCACCCCGCGCGGCGAGGACATCATGGCCGCCTGCGGCCAGCTGAAGAGCGAGAGCATCCGCGAACGCAAGAGCGTCCGCGACGCCGCCGCGGCGCACTGACACCGACGCATTCGTCTCGACCTGATTTAGGTTTACGGCCTCCGCCATTCCGAGGTCGGTAAAATCACGTCAAGCCTCTGACGATGAACGCCTTTATCGCGTCCGGCCGGGCGAACGATTCTTCGTTCGGTAAACCCTGGGTAAAAGTTGTCGCGGCCGGCGGTCGATCGCGTGGCACTGCATTCAGCGCGGCGGCTCAAGAAGAGCCCTGCAAAATTCGCGCATGAGCGCCATGCGCCATGCTGAATCGGAAGGTGGTGTTTTTTCCGTCCGGGTCGGGTCCGTGTTGCTGCCGCAGCAATCCTGTGGGCGGCGACCCGTTTCGCTTTTACGGCCGACGCCCCGCGGGGCGGCGGGCGCGTGCGTCAAGCCTCTGACGAAGAACGCTTTCATTCGGTCGGGGCGGCGCGGCTGATTCGTCATGCGGTAAAAGCTGGGTAAAAGTTGCGGCGGCGCTCCGGTGCACGCGTTGTATCCGCCGCGGCTATCGACGGTGGGTTCACGAGGTCAAACAGCACGTCGGATTATACCATCATCGGCGGGCGAAGTCTGCACGGCCGAGCGTGAATTCAAGTTCTTGCGTTGAGCAGCGGACACCCGGAATCAAATCGCGCCAAGTAGCGTTCCGCGCGCGGCATGGCGTCGTGCAGGAACTGCTTCGGTTCGCGGAGCCAGAGCCCGTCATAGGTGCGGGACTTCGCTTCGGAGATCAGCACGTCGGGCGGGAGCTCGACGAGAGTCGAATTCCACCCCGGCCACCAGCGGTTCGCCTTGGCCTGCATATGCGCCATCAGGCGGTCGAAGCGGCTCCAGCCATGATAGTCGAAGGCGAGACCGGACTCGTTGGTAACGACGCAGTGGCTGCCCTTGAAGCCGGGCGCCGGCTTGATCCAGAGCGCGCGGAAGCCGCGATCGGGGAAACGCGCGAGGCAGGCGTAAGCAAGAATGTGGCAGGCGCCGCAGGCGAAGAAGACGCGGTCGGGCAAGGCCCAGCGCTTCTCGGGGTTCTGCTTGATGCCGGGGCGGAGGCGGTACATGGGGCGATTCTAATGCGAGCGAGATAGAGCGTCGCGCTGGTTCTTGAGCAGCACGGCTGCACAACCCCCCACACTTGGAGGAGGGGGCTCTTTGTCAACGCTCACTCGGCATGGACGCGAGTCCGCCGGCGCGGTATGTCTCGCGTCCACCGCACCAGCAAGCCCCTCCCCCATGCCCTCCACCGCCCTTCGCCGCCAGCCGCTGCTCGGCCTTGTCTATATGGCGGTGGCGATTCTGTTGTTTTCGGCGATGGATGCGGCGGCGAAATGGCTGACGGCGGGATACAGCGTGGTCGAGATCGCGCTGCTGTCGCGGTTGCTCTCGCCTTTCCTGTCGCTGGGCGTGGCGCTGCATCAGGGCGGGCTGCGGACGCTGCGCACCCGGCATCCCGGCTGGCACTTGGCGCGGGCGACGGCCAACGGCTTCACCTTGGTGACCTTCTTCGCGGCGCTCATCTATCTGCCGCTGGCGGATACGGTGGCGATCACCTTCGTCAGCCCGCTGATCTGTTGCGCGCTCGCGGTGCCGATGCTGAAGGAGCATGTTGGCCCCAGGCGCTGGATCGCGATCGTCATCGGATTCGCCGGGGTGCTGGTGATCACCCAGCCGAGCGGCGTGGGCTTCGGGCTGGGCGCGGCGCTGGCGCTCGGCGCCGCCTTGGGCAGCGCGTTCGAGATCACCTTCACGCGGCGCATGAGTGCGACCGAGAGCAGCCAGTCCATCCTGTTCTGGTCTTCGACACTGATGATCGTCGCCTTCGGATCGGTCGTGCCGTTCGCGTGGACGACGCCGACGCTGGCCGACTTGCCGGCCATCGCCGTGCTCGCGGTCTCCGGGAGCTGCGCGCAGTTCTGCCTGGTGCAGGCGTTCCGCTATGGCGAGGTCTCGATGCTGGTGCCGCTGGGATACAGCGGGCTGATCTGGGCGACCCTGTTCGGCTATCTGTTCTGGGGCGAGTTGCCGACCCTGACGGTGATCGGCGGCGTCGCCATCATCGTCGCCAGCAGCGCCTATGTCGCCCATCGCGAGGCGCGGGTGAAAGGGCAAGCGACGGGGCCAACCCGGGATTTGATCTGAAGGTTGGCAGTGATTCGTACCCCCACCCCGACCCTCCCCCGATTCGGGGGAGGGAGATGAACGTCCCCGCCCCCGAATCGGGGGCGGGTTAGGGTGGGGGTCCGGCCGGTCGCGGGAGATGCCTCGGGCTCCGCGCGACTTTGGTCAAGCGGCCTTCGCCGCGACACAGTTGTGCGAAATCGCCTCGACGTGGCGGAAGTCGGTGCCGCAGCAGCCGCCGAGCACGGTGAGATGCGGGTAATGCTTTAGCAGTTCGGCGTATTGGCGGCCGAGCTCCGCGGGATTGCCGGCGTCGAGGTCGCTGGCGGAATCGAGCTCGGCGTGGCTGCGGCAGGAAGCGTTGGCCCGGATGCCCCGGATGCGCTTCACCCAAGCCGCATCCTTGTCGAGCACGCGGTCGAAATGCGTGGGATGCGCGCAGTTGATCATGAAATAGGTCGCATAGCTTTCGGTCGCGGCATCGACCTCGGCGATCGCGTCCTTCAAGGCCTGGCCGGTCGGCAGCTTGCCGTCGGTCTCCAGGGTGAAGGAGATCACCGCCGGCACCTTCGCGCGCGTGGCGGCGCGCACGATGCCGATCGCCTCCGGCGTGTTGGTGATGGTGAAGGCGGAGACGTAGTCGGCTTGCGTGTCGGCCAGCACCGCGACCTGGGTGCCGTGATAGTCTTCGGCCTCCTTGGCCGTCATCAGCTTGCCCGGATCGTAGCCGTCGCCGCGCGGGCCGATATTGCCGCTGATCGGCATCGGGCTTTGCGCGGTCTCGAAAGCGCTGCGCACCTCGAGCATGAGGGCGACCGATTTTCGATTGATCTCGGCGAGCGCCTTGGCGTCGAAACCGAGCTTGGCGCCCCAATCGGGATTGGCGCGCCAGGTGGCGCCTTCGAGGATCAGGCCGACGCCCTGGCTGACCGCGAGCTTGGCGAAGCCGGCGTAATAGTCGCGCAGGCGCCGCGTCCCGGGCTCGCTGTTGAGCAGCGGGAACGAGGCGAAGCAGGGCAGGTCCACGCCTTCATGAAAGACCAGGATGGTCTCCAGCCCGGCATCGGTCAGGAACAGCTTGTGGCCGAGTTGCGGCAGGCGGAAACGGTATTTGGCGGACAGTTTTGCGGACATTGGGGGGTGATGCCTTTCCAAGGGGAGGTTCGCTGCCGACGGGGACCGGCCCCGTCGGCGGCGTGAACCTCGCCCAACGCCACTTTTTGCTCCAGAAAGCGCGTGGTACAGCCAGCCCTGCTTTTAAATAATTACGATTTTGGAACGGCTTAGCGAGAAACCGTCAGAAAGCTGACTCTTGAAATTGTGGGCTGGATCACAGATTACTCTACCGCCGGTACAGTAACTTCGCCGGGCTTTTCGACGATCGGCGTTCGAATCCGGGGACACGCATGCAGGGCAGAACGGCATTGGCCCGCAAGGGCAGCGAGACACGGGAACGCCTGCTCGAGGCGGCCGAGCGCGCGGTGCTGGCCAAGGGCTTCGCCGCGACCTCGATCGAGGAGCTGATCGCCGAGGTCGGCATCACCAAGAGCGGGTTCTTCTATCACTTCGGCGACAAAGGCGGCCTCGCCAAGGCGATGCTGGAGCGGCATCTCGAACATGACCGGGCGATCCTGGACGACGTGTTCGGGCGCGGCGATGCGCTGAACGAAGATCCGCTGCATGGCTTCCTGGTGGGGTTGCAATTGCTCGCCGAGATGCTGGGGCAATTGAAGGAGGCGCATCCCGGCTGCCTCGCCGCCTCGTTCACTTATCAGGACCAGTTGTTCAACCGCGAGGTCCGTGACCTCAACCGGAGCGGCGTGCTGGCTTGGCGCGAGCGTTTCTGCACCCGCTTCGCGCTGATCGCCGAACGCTATCCGCCGAGAGTGCCGGTCGATCTCGACGGGCTCGCCGACATGGCCTCCACCCTGGTCGAAGGCGGGCTGGTGCTCGGTCGTGCGATGCAGGATTCCGCGATCCTGCCGCGACAGATCCGGCTCTATCGCGATTTCGTGCGGGCGATTTTTCTGCCGGGATAGGTCGCGGAGACACCGAGTTTGCGGCCCCCCTCACCCCAACCCCTCTCCCACAAGGGGAGAGGGGCTTTAGACTCCGCGATTGCCACAGCGTCCCCTCTCCCCTTGTGGGAGAGGGACAGGGTGAGGGGTGGCCCCGCAATGACTCTATGAAGATCCATAAGAGCCCTGTCCGCTTGGCGGGCCGAGCCCACTAGGGTTAGACTTATCGATACTCCAGAACGGCCGGTGCGCCTCGGCCGAATCCGCAAAACAACGGGAAGGCAACGCCATGGAATACCGCTTGCTCGGACGCTCCGGCTTGAAGGTCTCGACGCTGATCTTGGGCAGCGCGAATTTCGGCTCGGTCGGTGAGTTCTTCAACAAGGCCGGCAAGATCGATGTCGCCGGCGCGCGGCGGCTGATCGACCGCTATCGCGATGCGGGCGGCAACATGCTCGACACGTCCAATGCCTATTCGGCCGGCGTTTCGGAGGAAGTGGTCGGCGAGGCGCTGGACGGCGCGCGCAAGGACCTGCTGGTCGCGACCAAGGTGCGCTTTCCCATGGGCAAGGGACCGAACGACCGCGGTCTCTCGCGCCATCACATCATCAAGTCCTGCGAGGAGAGCCTGAAGCGCCTGCGGCGCGAGACCATCGATCTCTATCAGATGCACGAATGGGACGGCGAGACGCCGATCGAGGAGACGATCGATGCGCTGGACGCGCTGCAGCGCTCGGGCAAGGTGCGCTATATCGGCGTCTCGAATTATTCCGGCTGGCACATCATGAAGGCCCTGGCCGTTTCGGACGCGCGGCACCAAGCGCGCTTCGTCAGCCAGCAGATCTATTACTCGCTGCAGGCGCGCGAGGCCGAATACGAGCTGGTGCCGATCTCGGTCGACCAGGGACTCGGTATCCTGATCTGGAGTCCGCTGGCCGGCGGATTGCTGTCCGGCAAATACCGCCGCGGCAAGCCGATGCCGGAAGGCCGGCATCTGAACGGCTGGGGCGAGCCGCCGATCACCGACGAGAAGGCGCTCTACGACATCATCGAGGTGCTGGTCGAAGTGGCCGAGGCCCGGAAGCAGTCGGCGGCGGCGGTTGCGCTGGCCTGGTCGTTGGGGCGGCCGGGCGTCACCTCGGTGATCATCGGCGCGCGCAACGAGGAGCAGCTGAAGGCGAACCTGCCCGCGGGCGACCTGAAGCTCACCGACGATGAGCGCAAGAAGCTCGATGACGTGAGCAAGCCCACGCTGATCTATCCCTATTGGCACCAGGCCAGCACCGCATCCGATCGGCTAGGCGCGGCGGATCTGGCGCTGCTGAAGCCGCATCTGACGGGCGCCGGCCGGATGGGCTAGCTGCCGCAGGGCTGCGGGACGGCGTTCGGATCCGTCGCGGGCATCTGCTTGTCCCAGCCGTAGACGTCGTCGCGGAATTGCAGCGTGCCGTCTGCATCGACCCAGGCGGTCTCGTAGACGATGTGCAGCGGCAGCGGCCTGGCGAGCGTCACGGTCTCGGTGCCGCCGACCGCGAGGGCGCCGTCGATGCGGCCGGCCGGCCAGGCGGGATCGGCGGCGAGCAGGTCCTTGGCGAGCGGCGCGATGTCGGCCAGCGCCACGCAGCCGAGGCTGGTGAAGCGCTCGGGCGATTCGAAAGTGGACTTCGCATTGGGCAGGCCGTGCAGCGCGACGCGGTCATTGCCGGCGATCAGCAGCTTCACCGGACCCAACGGATTGTTGGGACCGGGCACCTGGCGCAGCCCGTCATCGGTCACGCGGATGCCGTGGTTGGTGAAGTAGAGCGCGTCCTGTTCCTGGCGCGGCCAGAGCTGCCGGTCGGCGAAGGCTTGCGGGATGCGCCAGGACGGATGCAGCAGCACGCGGTCGATCATGCCGTTCACGATCGGCGTCGGTGTCGACGGCGCGCCGAGGAGGACCGGCCCTTCCGCCACAGTGCGGCCGCCCTCGACGCGGCGATAGGATGCGGCGGGAATGTTCACCACGAGATAGCGCTCGCCCCAGTCGCGGCCGTCGCGCTCGAGACGCTGCAGGTTCGCGGTGAGGCCCGCGATGCGATCCTGCAGCGGCACGTTGAGCGCAGCGATGGTGGCCGCGCCCGCGACGCCATCCTTGGGCAGGCCGTGGCGCGCCTGGAAGTGCTCCAGCGCGGATTGCAGCGGCCGATCGAATTCCGCGCCGGGCGTCGTCGCCTGCGAATCGCCGGAGGCGATCAGGCGGCGGCGCAAGGCTTCGACCCGCGCACCCGAATCGCCGAGCTGCAGCTTCTGGCCCTCGGGCACCAGCGGCCAAGCCTGCTTCTGAAGCGTCGCGATGGCGGCGCGCAGCCGGGCGATCGCAGGAGACTCCGACGGTGCGGGCGCTGGCGCCTCGACTTTCGGCGCTTCGATCTCCTGCGATTCCGGAGGCAGCGTTTCGACCCCTGGCGATTCCGCGGGCGGCGTTTCCACCTTGGGGGGCTCGGGCTCGCGCAGGAGCGACGCGAGATCGGTCGCAGTGTTGAGCTCGGCGAGCGCTTGCGCGAAGCCGGCGGGCCGGCTCGGCCGGAGCGCCTGGGCGGTGGCGCCATAAAGTGCCGTCAGCAACAGGTCGGCGCCGGCGCGGGTCGCCGAATCGGCAGCGTCGATCCGCTTCCGCGCGTCGTCGAGCAAGGGGGTGAGCTTCGGACCGATGACCAGGTCCGGCTGGGACAGGCGATCGAGCAAGGCGCGGCCGGCATCGGAGCCCAGCCAAATCGGGCGATCGTTGCGCGCGGCATAGAGCTGCTTCAACTCGGCCAGGGCTTCCGAGCCCAGAGCCGCGTCGATGTCGGTGACCGGCGGGGCACCGGCCGACAGGATCTCGCCGATCGCCGTTCCCAGAGTCGCAGGGGCTTGGTCCTGCGCCGCCGCCGGCAGGTCGGTCAGCACCAGCAGCAGGAACACGGCCGCGGCGCGAATCGGCGCCGTGGCGTGCAGTCCTATCCGGTCGCGAATCACCCGCATGATTCTACAATAGGCGTGAGTGCAATCTTCCGCCAAGTGGACTTGCAGCCGGGCATGGCTGGCAAAGCGGAAATGTTTCAACTAGCGTCGCGGTTCATTACTGGAGGGCGAGGGGTTGGGAAAATCGTGAAGGATCTCGACGATATTGCGCTCCGATCCATCAAGTTTGAGCCGTATTGGTGGGATGCGGCGCGGCCGGAGCCCCATCCGGCGGTGGCGCTCGCACCCCAGTACGACGTGGCGGTGGTGGGGAGCGGCTTCACCGGGATGCGGGCGGCCCTGGAGCTGGCGCGGGCCGGGCGGAGCATCGTGGTGCTCGACAAGGAGGCGGCCGGGTCGGGCGCGGCGCGGCGCAATGCCGGGTATCTCGGCCGGGTGCTGAAGCATTCGCTGGCCGCGCTGATGAAGAAGCACGGCGAAGCGCAGGGCCTCGCCTTCTACCGCGAGCTCGGCGAAGCCTTCACCGATGTCATCGCGCTGATCGAGCGGGAACGGATCGACTGCCGGCTCTCGCGACACGGTCGCTTCATCGCCGCGACCAGCGTGAAGCACTACGACGCCCTGGCCGCCGATCTCGAGCCGATGCGCCGGCATCTCGGCTATCCTTACGAGATGGTGCCTAAACCCGAGCAGCGGCGCGAGTTCGGCAGCGACCTCTACCACGGCGGTGCGGTCATTCCGGACTTGGCGGCGATCCATTCCGGGCTCTATCACCGCGGCCTTATGGAGCGGGCGAAGGAAGCCGGCGCCGTCATCAGCGACATGACCGAGGTCCGCGCGGTGACACCGGAACGCGACGCCGTGCGCATCGTCACCGATCGCGGCACGCTGACCGCCAAGGACGCGATCATCGCGACCAACGGCTATACGCCGCGCGGGTTGAACTGGTTCGCGCGGCGGGTCATTCCGTTCCAGGCCCATATGGCGGCAACGGAAGAGCTCACCGCGGCGCAGCTCCAGGATGCGATCCCGAATCGCCGCACCATGATCGATTCCAACACCAATATCGATTTCTTCCGGCCGGCGCCGGATTCAGCGAGGCTGCTGTTCGGCGGCGGCACCGGAATCCCGCGCGGCGAGCCCGCGGCGATCGCGCGGTTCCTGCACGGGTTGTTGCGGCGCGTCCTGCCGCAGCTCGCCGCGGTGAAGCTCAGCCATGCCTGGACCGGCTACTGCGCCGGCACGTTCGACATGATGCCGCATATCGGCGGGCGCGAGCATGTCTGGTACGGGCTGGGCTACAATTTCGCCGGCATCCCGATCGGCACGCATTTCGGGGCGAAGCTGGCGGCGATGATCCAGGGCAAACCGGAAGGGCGCTCGGCCTTCGCCGAGACGCCCTTTCCAACCCTGCCGCTCTATTCGGGCGACCCGTGGTTCGTGCCGATGGCGATGCGGTACTTCGACTGGAAGGACCGCAAGCGCGCTTAGGCCGCGCGCACCGTGCGGAGGAATTCCTCCACCTGGGTCTTCAGCAGCACGCCGTTCTTGCCGAGCTCGCCGGCCGCGCTCAGCACTTCGCTGGCGGCGGACCCGGTCTGCTGGGCGGCCTCGGTGACGCCGGAGATGTTGGACGAGACCTCCTGCGTGCCGGCGGCGGCCTGCTGGACGTTGCGCGAGATCTCCTGGGTCGCGGCACCCTGCTCCTCGACGGCGGATGCGATGGCGGTCGAGATCTCGCTGACCCGGCCGATGGTGTGGGTGATCGAGCCGATCGCTTCCGCGGAGCTGTGGGTCGCCTCCTGGATCGAGCGCACCTGGGCGGCGATCTCCTCGGTCGCCTTGGCGGTCTGGGTGGCCAAGGTCTTCACCTCGGAGGCCACGACCGCGAAGCCCTTGCCCATCTCGCCGGCGCGCGCCGCCTCGATGGTGGCGTTGAGCGCCAAGAGGTTGGTCTGACCGGCGATGTCGTTGATCAGCCGCACCACTTCGCCGATCTTCTGCGCCGCGTCCGACAGACCCTTCACCTTGGCATTGGTGTCCTGCGCCTGGGTGACCGCCTCGCGGACGATGCGGTTGGACTCGCTGACCTGGCTGTTGATCTCGGCGATCGAAGCCGAGAGCTCCTCGGTGGCCGCGGCCACGGTCTGCACGTTCTGGGTGGTCTCTTCCGATGCCGCCGCGACGGCGGTCGACTGGCGCGAGGTCTGCTCGGCCGTCGCCGACATCGACTGCGCGGTCGATTGCAGCTCGGTCGCCGCGGAGGTGACGCCGTTCACCACGCCGCCGACGCTGCTCTCGAAGCGGTCGGCGAGATCGAGCATGCCCTGGCGGCGCTCCGCCTCGGCCCGCTGCTTCATCGCCTCCTGCTCGGCGCGCAGCCGGTCGGCCTCGATCATGTTGTCCTTGAACACCTGGACCGCGCCGGCCATGGCGCCGATCTCGTCCTTCTGGCCGCGGGCCGGAATCTCGACGGTCTTGTCGCCCGCAGCGAGGACGCCCATGGCGCCGGTCATCGCACCGATCGGCTTGGTGATGCTGAGCGCCACCGCGAAGCCGATGCCGATGCCGAGCAGGATCGCGACGCCGGCGATGGAGAGCGCCGTCACGATGCCCTGGACCATGGCGGCGTCGGCGCGCAGGCCGACCTCTTCCTGGGTCTTGACCGCATCGGCCGTGATCGGATCGAGCAGGCCCTGGATCTGCGGGCCGAGCTTCAGGAGCGTGCCGTTGAAGACCTCGGCGCTGCTTTCGGTCGACTTGTGCATCGTGTCGAAGCCGGCCAGGTAGTCCTTGGTCTGCGCCGTCGCGTCGGTCAGCGCCTGCTTCAAGGCGGGATCCTGGCTCTTGGCGATCAGGTCGCCGGTGCGCTTGAAGAACTCGTCGCCCGCCTTGAGAGTCTGGTCGACCTGTTCCGGCGACCCCTCCGCGCGGAACTTGGTCACCGCGAGGCGCAGGGTTTGCAGCGAAGCGAACGCATCCGAAGCCGCGATGGCAAGGGCGGGATCGCCGCTGGCCTTGGCCAGCTTCGCCGCGGTGTTCAGGTTTTCCGTGAGCTTGGGGCCGAGCTCGACCATATGCGCGAGCGCGGCGTCGAACTGGACGCGATAGTCCACCATCTTGCGGAAGGAGTCGCGATAGACCCCGACCAGCTCGGCGACCTGATCCGCCGCCTTGATGTCTTCCGCGCTGATGAACAGGGCCTTCTCTTTCGCCACGCTGTCCAGGAACGCGGCCACCGCATCTTCGACGCTCTGGCGGGACTTTTCCTGGCCGTCGCGCTGGTAGCCGCGGAAATTGAAGCGGAGCATGGCAAGGCCGGTGCTCCAGCCTTGGGAGATCTTCGCCTCCTGCGCGGCTTGCTTGAAATCCGCGAGATTCACCCGGGCGCCCGCCAGGCTCACATAACTCGCTCCGGCGATCACCACGAGCAACACCAGCAGCACGCCGATGCCGATGCCGAGCCGAACGCCGATCTTCAGGTTGCGCCAGAGTGCCATGATGCTGTCCCGCGTTTCGCCGCATTGCCGCGGCTGAGATTAATGTCCGCACGGACCCTAGAGCGTGGCTCTTAACAGAGCATGAAAGAAATCCCAGGCTTGGGTTATAACTATTTGAAATTGCTAATAAAGTGATTTACATCAAGATCAGGTAAAAACGGTACTGATTCAGGGTGTTGGCCGGGATTTCCGCATCGACGCCGTGCCGCGCACCTCACGCGCGGCACCGCGTCGCAGGCAAACGCGCACGGGGCGCCCGGCTTGCGCCGGGCGCCCCGCTGTCAGCAGGAGGCGGGGAGGAACCGCTTCAGGCTGCTTTGACCCCGGCGATGTACTTCTCCACCTCGGTCCGCATGATCTCGGCCTGCTTGGCAAGATCGTTCGAACCGGCCAGCAGCTGGCTCGCCGCGGCGCCGGTATGCTGTGCCGCCTCGGTCACCGAGACGATGTTGGAGGAAACCTCCTGCGTGCCGATCGCGGCCTGCTGGACGTTGCGGGCAATCTCCTGGGTCGCCGCACCCTGCTCCTCGACCGCAGATGCAATGGCGGTCGAGATCTCGTTCACCCGCCCGATGGTGCGGGTGATGTTCTCGATCGCCTGGGCGGAGCTCGCGGTCGCTTCCTGGATGGAGCGGACCTGGCCGGCGATCTCCTCGGTCGCCCGCGCGGTCTGCGTCGCCAGAGTCTTGACCTCGGAAGCCACCACGGCGAAGCCCTTGCCCGCCTCGCCGGCGCGCGCCGCCTCGATCGTGGCGTTGAGCGCCAGCAAGTTGGTCTGCCCGGCGATGTCGTTGATCAGGCGGACGACGTCGCCGATCTTCTGCGCCGCTTCGGAGAGACCCTGGACCCGGGCCGTGGTCTCACCGGCCTGATGCACCGCCTCGCCGACGATCCGCGTGGACTCCGTGACCTGGGTGGTGATCTCGCTGATGGAGGCAGTCAGCTCCTCGGTCGCCGAGGCGACGGTCTGCACGTTGGTCGAAGCCTCTTCCGAGGCGGCCGCGACGGCGGTGGACTGCCGCGCGGTTTCTTCCGCGGTCGCGGTCATCGAAGTCGCGGTCGCCTGCATCTCGGTCGCGGCCGAGGCGACCGTTTTCACGACCGCGGTCGCTTCGCGGTCGAAGTTCTCGGTCAGTTCGTCGATGATCCGGGCGCGCGCCAGCCTGGCCTCTTGCGCCGCCGCCTGTTCGGCCGCCATGCGGTCCGCCTCGATCGCGGTGTCCTTGAACACCTGCAGCGCATTCGCCATCCCGCCGATCTCGTCGCCGCGCTCGGTGCCTATGACATCGATGCTCTTATCGCCCTGGCCGAGGCGCGTCATCGCGACGGTCATGCGCGTGATCGGCGCGGAGACATTGCGCACAATCAGATAGGCGAGCGACCCGGCGAGCGCCAGCGAGACGGCGACCAAGCCGATGATGAAGATCCTCGAGGAGGAATAGAGCGCGTCGCCATTGGCGCTGGCGTCCTCGCCGCCCGCCTGGTTGATGCTGGCCAGGCGCGCAATCCTTTCGCCGGCCTGCTCGAACAATTCCCGCGACTTGGCGTTCAGCAGGTCGCGGGCCTTGTCGTTTTCATTGCCGCGCGAGAACGCCAATACATCCTTGTTGATGCCGAGATACTCGTCCCAGAGCTTGGAGAAGGCGTCATAGGTCGTCCGCTCATCGTCGGAACTGATCAGCGGTTCGTAGACCTTGCGAATACCCGCGATCCGATCCTTGATCTCGGCCATGGCTTTTTCCTGAGCCGCCATGCCCTCGTCGTCGGTCTGCAGGACGTGCATCTCTTCCTCGATGCGGAAGTCGCCGATGGCAACGTCGAGTTGGCCCACGGTCTTGATGCTGGGCATCCAGTTGACCGCCATGTCGGTCGAGGCCTGGTTGACGGCCGCCAATTCAAAGATGGCAAAGCCCCCGAGGACCGACATCAGCACCAGGACGGCGGCAAAAGCACCGTAAATCTTGGTTCGGATCTTCAGGTTCTTCATCTCATTTCTCTCTGGGTTTCGCCGGCGCCGCCAGCGCACAAATTCACATCGCTGTCGATTGCTCCGGCCGCGCACATTCCGGCGCCGCTACACAGGCCAATGGCGATCTGGGATATTAAGCCTAAGACCTTAAGAGGGAATTACTAACCGACTACGTAAAACCCCCTAATTCCTTGATACAAAACAACTGGTCGTTCCCGAGACCATGGAGCGAATTCGGTAACAACAACCAGCGCATGCGACGGCACCGCGCCACTTATTCAAGCCGCAGGCGACGCGCCCATGCTATTGACCGACACCCCGTTTCATCGAGCGCGCCGGTGCCCAGAGACGTTCTCTCACTGCTGTTATTCAGCTTCGCAATTCTGTGGACTGCCTCGGTCGAGATGGCGGTCGCCGAGACTCCCCCGGCCGCCAAGCCCGATCCCGTGCTGGAGGAGATGAAGCCCTGCGAGACCGGCGCCGATCCGGCGGCGCGGGCGGTGGCCTGCACCCAGCTGATCACCGGCGGCACGCTGCGCGGCAAGGCGCTGGGCGCCGCCTATGTGTTCCGCGGCAAGGCGCAGGCCCAGCGCCGGGAGATGAAAGCGGCGATCCTGGATTTCTCCGAGGCGCTCAAGGTCGATCCGCAGGCGACCGACGCGCTCTACAACCGCGGCGCCGCCTATGCGCTGATGGGGCAGACCAACTCCGCGCTGGCGGATTTCGCGCATTTGCTCGATCTCGCACCCAATGACGCGGACACGCTGTTCTACCGGGCGCTGATCTATGTGAACCAGGGCAAGACCGAAGCGGCGGTGAAGGATCTTTCGGCCGTGCTGGGCCAGCGGCCCGATGACGCGATCTCGCGGCTGCAGCGGGCGGGACTGCTGATCGCGCTGGGGCGGAACGAGGACGCGATCAGCGATCTCAATGCGCTGCTGAAGAAAGAGCCGACGGCGCTGGACGCGCTCTACAACCGCGGACGCGCCGAGATGCTGAAGGGCGATAATGCCGCCGCGGCGGATGATTTCGAGACCGTCATGCAGAGCCGCAGCAACAATCCCTATGCGGCGCTACGGCTCACCATCACGCGGGGCAAGGCCGGCAACGGTAAGATGGATATGGCGCCGTTGGATGCGGCGGCCAAGGCCTACCCGCCCGAGCAATGGCCGCTGCCGATCGTCGCCTTCTATCAGGGGAATCTGAGCGAAGCCGATCTCGTCGCGGCCGCCCGGGTGCGCGATGCCGCCGCCACGGCCAATCTCGTGGCCGAGACGCAATACTATCTCGGGCAATGGGCCCTGCTGCAGGACGACCGCAAGGCCGCGCGCAGGCATTTCGAAGCGGCCGTGGCGAGCAAGGCCGGCGCCGGCAATCTCGAGTTCATCGATGCCGGGCTGGAGCTGAAGCGGCTCAAGTAGCCGCTTCGCCCGGCGTCAGAACGATTCCAGGAGATAGCGGCTGTTGAGCGATTGGACCGGCCGCGCGTTCAGCGGGAACAGCTCGGCGAACCGCCGGATCTGGGCGGAAGAAGCCTCGATCGGCTGCTCGAACACCGACCAGAGCACACCTTCCGAACAGGGCGGCGTGGTCAGCGATCCCTTGTAACGGAAATGCCGCCGGTCCTTCGGCAGCAAGGCCGCGGGGTCGATGGTGGAGCCGACCTTCACCGGCTCGCCGGCCTGCTTCGGCATGGCGGCCCAGATCGGCGCGAGATCGGCGTTCTCCTTGCCCGGGCGGATGAAGACACCGAGCACCGCGAGCTTTCCGTCGAGCGCCTTGTGGACGAAGTGGAGCTCCATGTCGAACTTCGTGCCGGCCAGCAGATGCTCGCTCGGATGATGGAAGTGGAATTGCACCAGATCGAAATACTGACCGGAGACGTTCGAATAGCCGCCCGGTGCACAATTCACCTGGATGGTGTGGCCGTTGTTCAGAATGGTGAGCGGCATCTTCGGGAAAGCGGGCTCGATCGCGCCGGTTTCCGCGCGCACCGCGCGGGCGAGGTCGATCGGCGTCTGCTCGATCCCGATCGCGCAGGACCTGAAGTCGGCCGAGAGATCGCCCCAATGCTCCGGTCCGGCCTCGCCTTCGTAGCTCCAGTGCGGTGCCGCGCTGTGATCGGCCACGTGGGGCGCTTCCGCCGCTTTCTCTTCGGCGAGCGCGCGGCAGACCGGACAGGCGATCGCCGCAGCCCCGGCCATGACCTGGAGGGCACGACGGCGACCGAGCAACATTCTGGACATGCAGATTCCTTTGGCAATGAACGGGTCGCTGGAATCTACCGACGAGGCGCTAACAGCCGGTTAAACTCGCCTAGTACGGGTGTCCTATGGCCCGCCAGCCACGCGGCCCTGGGGCAGTGCCTTGCCTCAATCCCGGCGATCCCCTAGTTTCCCGGCGCTTTTCGAACCCTTCCGATTGGAATCACCATGCCCAGCGCCCCGACCCGGGACATCAAGAAGGTCGTGCTCGCCTATTCCGGCGGGCTCGACACCAGCGTCATCCTGAAATGGCTGCAGGAGACCTATCGCTGCGAGGTGGTGACCTTCACCGCCGATCTCGGCCAGGGCGAGGAGCTGGAGCCGGCGCGCAAGAAGGCCGAGATGCTGGGGATCAAGGAGATCTTCATCGAGGACCTGCGCGAGGAGTTCTGCCGCGACTTCGTGTTCCCGATGTTCCGCGCCAACGCGCTCTATGAAGGGCAGTACCTGCTCGGCACCTCGATCGCCCGGCCGCTGATCGCCAAGCGCCAGATCGAGATCGCGAAGCAGACCGGCGCCGATGCCGTCGCGCATGGCGCCACCGGCAAGGGCAACGACCAGGTGCGGTTCGAGCTCTCCTATTATGCGCTCAACCCGGACATCAAGGTGATCGCGCCCTGGCGCGAATGGAGCCTGACCAGCCGCACCACGCTGATCGAATACGCGGAGAAGCACCAGATCCCGGTCGCCAAGGACAAGCGCGGCGAGGCCCCGTTCTCGGTCGATGCCAACCTGCTGCATTCCTCCAGCGAAGGCAAAGTGCTCGAGGATCCCTGGGTCGAGCCGGAGGAGATGGTCTACCAGCGCACCATCTCGCCGGAGGAAGCGCCCGACCAGGCGACGGTGATCGAGATCGGCTTCAAGAAGGGTGACCCGGTTTCGATCGACGGCGAGGCTTTGTCGCCGGCCGCGCTGCTGACCAAGCTCAATGCGCTCGGCAAGGCCAACGGGATCGGCCGGCTCGATCTGGTGGAGAACCGTTTCGTCGGCATGAAGTCGCGCGGCGTCTATGAGACCCCGGGCGGCACGATCCTGCACGCCGCGCATCGCGGCATCGAATCGATCACCCTCGACCGGGGCGCCGCGCATCTCAAGGACGAGATCATGCCGCGCTATGCCGAGCTGATCTACAACGGCTTCTGGTTCGCACCGGAGCGCGAAATGCTGCAGGCCCTGATCGACAAGAGCCAGGAGCATGTCGAGGGCACGGTGCGGGTGAAGCTCTACAAGGGCAATGCAACCGTCATCGGGCGCAAGTCCGAGAAGAGCCTGTACAGCCTGAAGCACGTCACCTTCGAGGACGATGCCGGCGCCTATGACCAGCGCGACGCCGCGGGTTTCATCAAGCTGAACGCGTTGCGGCTGCGGTTGCTGAAGCGCGGGCGCGGCTAACTCAAATACACCGTCATGTCCGGACTTGATCCGGGCATCTTTCTCCGCACGGAAACAGATGGCCGGGTCAAGCCCGGCCATGACGTCGGTGGTTGCGCATGCCACAATGCCGCCTTGGATAGGGGGCGGCATGGAAGACGCGTTCAACATCGGGGTCTATAGCGACGCGCTGGTCCTGCTGGCGACGGCCGGGCTGGTGGTGCCGGTGCTGCGCCACTTCGGAGTCAGCCCGATCCTCGGCTATCTCGGCGCCGGGGCGCTGCTGGGGCCTTTGGGCCTCGGCTCGTTCATGGCTTCGATTCCGGCGCTCTATTGGTTCACCATCGTCGATACCGAGAGTGTCTCCAGCATCGCCGAGCTCGGCGTCGTCTTCCTGCTGTTCCTGATCGGCCTCGAACTCTCGCTGCAACGCCTGATCACCATGCGCCGGCTGGTCTTCGGCCTGGGCTCGCTGCAGGTGCTGACCGCGACCGCGGCGATCGGCCTGGTGCTCTGGCTGAGCGGGCAGCCGGCCGCCGCGGCGATCATCCTCGGCGCCAGCCTGTCGCTGTCCTCGACCGCGATCGTCCTGGAGCTGCTGTCGAATCAAGGCAGGCTCACCACGACGCTGGGGCGGGCGGGATTCTCGGTGCTGCTGGCGCAGGACCTGGCGGTGGTGCCGGTGCTGATCTTCGTCTCGATCCTGGGCGGCGACACCCATGGCTCGCTGCTGGGGAGCATCGCGCGCGCGCTGCTCCAGGCGGTGCTGACCTTGGGTGTCATCGCCATTCTCGGCCGGTTGCTGCTGCGCCCGGTGTTCCGCTTCGCCGCCAGCACGCGGTCGAACGACCTGTTCATCGCGGCGACCTTGTTCGTGATCGTCGCCGCCGGGGTCGCGGCGCACCAAGCCGGGCTCTCCATGGCGCTCGGCGCCTTCGTCGCCGGGCTGCTGCTGGCCGATACCGAATACGGCAAGGCGGTCCAGGCCACGATCGAGCCGTTCAAGAGTCTCCTGCTCGGCGTCTTCTTCTTCAGCGTCGGAATGGGAATCGACGTGCGGGAGATCATCCACAATCCGGCCTGGATCGCCGCCGCCGTGGCCGGAATCATCGCCGTCAAGGCGCTGCTGACGGCCGGACTGGCCCTCGGCTTCCGCTTGCCCCGGCCGGTCGCCCTTGAGCTCGGGCTGTTGCTGGGGCCAGGCGGGGAATTCGCCTTCGTCACGATCGGCATGGCGGCCGCCACGCAACTGATCGATGCGCCGACCGCGCGCTTCGCCCTGGTCGCGACCTCGCTCAC
Organism: Dongia sedimenti; assembly: GCA_030715195.1. Taxonomy (GTDB): domain Bacteria; phylum Pseudomonadota; class Alphaproteobacteria; order Dongiales; family Dongiaceae; genus Dongia; species Dongia sedimenti. The sequence continues at coordinate 235,520 of JAUYVI010000005.1, read as the reverse complement.
CATGGTGCTGCTGCCGCTGCTCGCGATCGCCGCGCGGCGGCTGGCGCCGATCCTGGCGCAGAAGGATGTGCCGGATCCGGAGCTCGCGGTGGTGCCGGAGCTGCTGAAAGGGCACGCCATCGTGGTCGGCTTCGGGCGCGTGGGCAAAGTCACCGCCGCCTTGCTGACCGAGCATGGCGTCGCCTTCGTCGCGGCGGATTTCGACGCCGCGGCGGTCACCCGCGATCGTCGCACCGGGCATCGGGTGTTTTTCGGCGACGCCGCCGACCCGATGTTCCTGAATGCCTGCGGTCTGCCGGATGCCCGCGCCGTGGTCATCACCATCCAGGCGCGCGAGGCGATCGACCGGGTGGTCGCCCAGGTGCGCGCCATGCGGCCCGACGTGAAGATCATCTCCCGCGCCCGCGATGCCGAGCACGCGCGGCATCTCTATGCGATCGGCGCCACCGATGCGGTGCCGGAGACGGTCGAGGCCAGCCTGCAATTGTCGGAGGCGTCCCTGGTGGCGCTCGGCGTGCCGATGGGACCGGTGATCGCCTCGATCCACCAGAAGCGCGACGATTTCCGCGCGGAGCTGCAGAAGGCGTCGGTCGAAGCCGGGCGCGGCGACAGCCATGCCATCCGATCCAAGTCCAGCCAGCAGGAGCAGGAATCATGATCGTCACCACGACCCCCGGCATCGAAGGCAGCCGCATCGTCGAATATCTCGGCGTGGTGGCCGGCGAGGCGATCGTCGGCGCCAACATCTTTCGCGATCTGTTCGCCTCGGTGACCGACATCGTCGGGGGCCGGTCCGGCGCCTATGAGGACGCGTTGCGCGGCGCCCGCGAGACGGCGCTGCGCGAATTGCAGCAAGCGGCGCGCGAGGCCGGCGGCAATGCCGTGGTCGGCGTCGATCTCGATTACGAGGTGATCGGCAAGAACGGCAGCATGCTGATGGTCAGCGCCAGCGGCACCGCGGTGCGGGTGGAGTAGCTAGAACAGCGGCGCGCCGATCACCCGTGGGTGGAACCAGAAGATGACGGCGAGATAGAGGCCCGCCGCGATTGCGACCGGCTTCCATCCGATGCCCTTCCAATCCAGCCTGGTGCGGCCTTGTGCGATGGCCAGGAAGGGCAGGTTCGAGGTCGCCGCCGAGAAAGCCTGCCAGCCCTCCGGCGTCCAAGCGTGGCGCTTCTTGGCGTCGATTGCCAAGGTACCCAGCAACGCCAGCACGGCGAAGGCGCCGAAGAAGACCAGGCCGGCCAGATCGCCATTGGCGAAGGCATGCAGCAAGGCCCAGAGACCGAAGGCCCACATCACCGGATGGCGGGTCACGGTGAGAATGCCTTTTGGCTGCCAGCCGCCGTCGGGGGCCGCCATCATCACCGCCGAAGGGTTCGGGTTGCCGAAGCCGGCGGCCGCCAGCACGAGCACGATGGGCATCACGGTCAGCAGCAGGTGCGCGATGCCCGGAATCTCCCAGAGCAGGCGGTCGCGCGGCGCCGCTTGAAACGCCAAGGCCATCCAGACGATCAGGAGCAGCGCCTGGAGCGAGAACAGTGCGGTATAGGCGCGCTCCCCGATGCGGCTGACCAGACGCGGGCGGAGGCCGGTGGACGAGATCAGGAAATGCGCAGCGACGAAGGCACAGGCGGCGGCAACGAGATTGAGCATGAGCGTCCTTACGGGTCCGGCCCGAGTATCACATTCCGCGTTCGCTAAATCATCAGTCCCAGCGCGTTTCAGCAAACATCTGGATTCAAACCCGTTTGTGTGCGGAACCGCAGCGTGCCCCGGCCGGGGAACCTTCGCGGCTTATCCGACTTTTTCTTCCGACAGCCCCGGTTCAAGGATGCTCGTCCCCCCGTCGCATTCTGCCTTACGGCGACGGGCTGGCCGCGCGCCGCCATGCTTTCTGTCGAGGAGCCAAGCCATGACCAAGATGCGTGTTCCGGATTCCTTTGAAGAAGCCGCGCTGGAGACCGTCCGCCTGCTGAGCGCCCAAGAGGCCGCCAAGGTTGCCGGACTCTCGCCGCAGACCCTGCGCGACTACAGCGACGCCGACCGGCCGGGCCGGCCGACGCTGCAGACCGCGCTGGCGCTGGACAGCGCCTGCTATGAGGCGACCGGGCGCGCGCCGTTCTTCGAGTCCTATACCCGCCAGCTCGCCGCGCGCACCCGGAGCAATGCGCGCCCGGTGGGCGACGTGCTGGTCGAGGCGCTGGACCTGCCGGGCGCAGTCGGGCGGTTGCTCGACCTGATCCGGCGCAGCCGGGCGGTGGAATCGCCGCGCGGCAAGGCCATCACCCCGACCGAAAGCGGCGCCATCATGAAGGCGATCAAGCTGCAGCGCCGCGAGCTCGACGACGTGGAAGCAGCCGTGGTCGCGGCGACGGAAGACGGCGGGCCGACGATCGACGCGCGCCCGACGCCGGAAATCAGCCAGGAGTCGTGAGTGCGGCCGATGGGGCGCGCGGCGCATTGGCGACCATGTCCCTGCGCATCCTGATCGTCGAGGACGATTTCTTGACGGCGGCAGCCTTTGCCGCGGCGCTCAACGATGCCGGCCATCACGTCATTGCCATCGCCGACAATGCGCGGTCCGCGCTCGCCAAGGCCGAGTCGGGACAGGCGGATCTCGCCTTGGTCGATATCACCTTGCGCGATGGCCGCACCGGCCTGGCCACAGCGCGCGCCCTGCACGCCGACCGGGTCGACACCGTGCTGATCAGCGGTGAGGCCGATCTTGGCGCCAAGGCGGACGCGGTGCGGGCGCTCGGCTATATCGCGAAACCGGCCGATGCCAATGCCGTGGCGCGGTGGGTCGGCAAACTTGAACGCCGCCACGCCTGGACGGCACGGCACGGCCGCATGCGAACCGCTAGATCTTGACCTTCGCCTCGGCGCAGGTGCGGGAATGGCCGAGGGCACGCTTCACCGTCGGATAGAAGCGCGCGAGAGCCACCACCAGAGCCAGATCGACGAGGGCCTTGCGGCCGAACCGGGCTTCCAGCGCCTGGCCCTTCTCCAGCAGCATCGGATCGTTCTCCGACACGGTGCGGCCGAAGCAGAAGCCGAGCTTCAGATCCGTCGGCAGGTCGCTGTAGCGATGCTCGAGCGCCGCCTTCACCATCGCCTTGTCGACACCGGCCTTCAGCGCCAGGTTGACGTAGATCTGCACGCAGTCGCCGCAATCCTCCGCCGTGGTGGCGCCGAGCGCCGCCATCATCGCGACCGGCTCCGGCACCGACTGGTTCTCGCGGACCAGGCGGCCGATCTCCTGAAGCCGCAGCGCCGATCCGGGCGAAGCCTCCGCCATGTCGCGCTGATAATCGAGAGGAACGCCGATCGTGGTCTCTCGCGCCCGGATGGCGGCCAGTTCCGGAGTCTCGGGCAATTTGCCGTGCATGATCAGAAATCTACCTTACTGAAAACCGCGACCCGGGAGATGGGGCCGCGGTTCATGAATGCCAAGACCGGGGAAGAGTTGCAGGCGCTTCCGGCACACTATTCGGGGAGTGCCACCTTGTGCTGGCGGCAGGCCGCGATCAGCGTGTTGTTCAACAGCAAGGCGATGGTCATCGGCCCGACGCCGCCGGGCACCGGCGTGATCGCCGAAGCCTTCGGATAGCAGGAGGCATAGTCGACATCGCCGACCAGCTTGCCCTTGCCGTCCTTCTCGATGCGGTTGATGCCGACGTCGATCACCACGGCGCCTTCCTTGATCCAGTCGCCCTTGACCATTTCCGGGCGGCCGACGGCAGCGACCACGATGTCGGCGCGGCGTACCTCGCCCGGAAGGTCCTTGGTCTTCGAATGCGCGATGGTGACGGTGCAGCTCTCGTTCAGCAGCAGCTGCGCCATCGGCTTGCCGACGATGTTGGAGCGGCCGATCACGACGGCATGCTTGCCGGCGAGATCCCCCAGGCGGTCTTTGAGCAGCAACAGGCAGCCATAGGGCGTGCAGGGGACGAGGCCCTTCCCCCCGGTCGCGAGGCGGCCGGCATTCACCACATGGAAGCCGTCGACGTCCTTGTCGGGATCGATCGCGTCGATGATCGCCTGCGGGTCGATCTGCTTGGGCACGGGGAGCTGGCAGAGGATCCCGTTGACCTTGGGATCCTTGTTGAGCGTGTCGATCAGCGCCAGCAGATCGGCCTGGCTGGTCGCGGCGTCGAGCTTGTGCTCGAAGCTCGCCATGCCGCTGGCCTTGGTCTGCTCGCCCTTGTTGCGGACATAGACCTTGCTGGCCGGATCCTCGCCGACCAGCACCACGGCGAGGCCGGGCACGAAGCCGTGCTTCTCCTTGAGGGTCGCGACCTGGCGCGCGAGCTTGGCGCGCAGGCCTTCGGCGAAGGCCTTGCCGTCGATGACCTTGGGATCCTTCGCCACGCCGGTTCCGTCACTCATGATCTTCCGTCCTTCGGTTCTGGTTGCGTCAGCAGCGCGTCCAGAGCCGCGCGCAGTCGTTTCTCATCGCCGCGAATTTCCACCAGCTTGCGCCGGTCGGTTGCGCCGGAGACGACCGAAATCGCCGATTTGGCGACACCGAGCGCCTTGGCCAGCAGCGCGATCACCGCGGCATTGGCCTTGCCGTCTTCGGGCGGGGCGCCGACCGAGAGCTTCAAGGCCGCACCCCACGAATCAGGGCCGGCCGGATCGGGGGTCAATCCGGCGATGCCCTCACGGCGCGCCTTCGGCTGCACCTTCAGGCGCAGCCGGATGCCGCCTTCGACCGCGCGGGCACAGTCCGCCCCGGCGACGGTCTCAGGCAAAGATCACATACTCGAAGAACAGGTCGCGGATGAAGTAGAGCAGCAGGATGAGGACCACCGGCGAAAGATCGATGCCGCCGAAATTCGGCAGGATGCGGCGGATCGGCCGCAACACGGGCTCGGTGATCTTATAGGCGACGTCCGCCACCATGTAGACGAAGCGGTTCCGGGTGTTGACGATGTTGAACGCGATCAGCCAGCTCATGATCACCTGAACGATCAGGATGAAGATGAAGATGTTGACGACCGCGTTGATCAGATTGGCGAGAGCAACCATGGCGACAGACACTTCCTCCGAGCTCTGGCTTCCACCCAAAGGCCGCCCGCGAGACAGGTTGCCTCCGGGCCAGGGTTTCGCACAGTGGGCCGGACCCTAGCCAAGCCCGGGCCCCGGTGCAAGGTCGCCCCCGCCGCAGCCGGCAATTCGCCATTTCAGGCGCTCGAACAATATCTTAGACGCTGCTTGACAGGCCGCACCCCGGCCAACCATATTCCGCCCCGTTCCGCGCGGGCTCAAAGCCCGCGCCGGATCTCCCGCCGGGTGGGCCCGTAGCTCAGTTGGGAGAGCGTCTCGTTCGCAATGAGAAGGTCGTCAGTTCGATTCTGATCGGGTCCACCAATCTCTCGCCCACCTTTCCGATCACGCTCCCGCTTCCGGGAGCCGCACCGCGACGCCCAGCAGCTGGTCGCCGTCTTCATGGCGCAGCGGGCAAAGCACCGATTCGAAGCTGAACCAGTCGGAATACTCGCACTTCATGCGGCCGAGGCTGCGGTAGGGCAAGGCCTGCTCCAGCATGAAGTCGAAATAGCCGGCGAAGGCCCGCGCCAGTTCCTCCGGCGAATCGCGCAGCCAGACATGGCCGCGGCTCCGCCGGAACAGATGCTCGAAGTCCTCGCCCGCCAGGCGCAGTCGGAATCCACCGGCCACCGGCTCGATCAAATAGAGGCTGGCCGCGATCTGCCGGTGCTCGACCACGTCGAAGTCCCGGCGATGCGGGCGGATGCCGGCCGCGGCGGCGCCGCGCCACCAGGCCCAGAGCGCCCGCGCCTCCGGCGTCTCCGGCTCCGCGGCGTCGATCGGCTGGACGCTGCGACCGGAGAGCGCCATGTAGGCGGCCACGCGCGGATCACCCGGCCCCGGGGGCGACGCAACGTCGCCCGGCAGATCGGATATGAGGCTCGGCATGGCTGGCTCCCCGCGTCTGAATCGGCACTCTAGCGTCAACGGCCGATTCGTGCACAGCCCCGTATTCAATCGCGCGACGCTGCCGATGCCGATCAGCCGTCGGTCAGCGTGCGGGTGTTGGCCTCGGCGAGCGTGATGGCTTCGCCGAGCAGCTGCAGGATGCGGATGTTGTTGTCCAGCACCGTGCGCGCTTCCTTGCGCGGGTCGCCGGAGTATTTCTGCAGCCGCGCGACGATGTCGGAGCGGATGATGCCCAGCACGGTCTCGGTCGTGTAGCCCTTCGGATTGGTTTCGGATACCAGCAGCTTGGTCATGGCTTCCTCCGGCGCGTTTGCGCTTGATCGATAACTCAGCCTCGCGCGGTAAGCTTAAAGCGCGGTTAACGTGTGATTCCGGTCACGACCGCAGCGATCGGCGCTACTCGCGCGGCAATTGTCTTTGTATAGGTCCGGCGACAGTTTCGAACCACCCCCTGGCGCTCCGCCGCCAGGTATCTCTGGGAAAGGATTCCACCATGAGTCGTCGCCTGCTGCAGATCGCGGTCGTCTATTGGGTGCTGGGCGTGAGCTGGGGCATCTACATGGGCGCCACCGAGAACTTCACCGACGTGCCGGTCCATGCGCATCTCAACCTGCTGGGCTGGGTCAGCCTCGGGCTCTGCGGCCTGATCTATGCGAAGGCGCCGCATCTCGAGCAGAGCTTCCTCGCCAAGGCGCATTTCTGGCTGCACAACCTCGGCCTGCCGCCGCTCATGGCCGCGGTCTGGCTGATCGTCAACGGCCATCCCGAGATCGGCGGGCCGCTGGCCGGCATCGTCTCGATCGTGATGGGTCTCGGCGTGCTGAGCTTCGCCGTCAATCTCTGGCTGAAGGGCTTCCCGTATCCGGCCAATCAGAGTGAAGCCGCGAGCCTGGTGCCGCAGACCGAAGGCGCCGGCGTCTGATCTCAGTCGCGGGACGCCTCGCCTTCGATGCGCTCCATGTCGTCGTCGCTGAAGCCGAAGTGGTGGCCGATCTCGTGGACGAGGACGTGGCGGACCAGCTCTTCGAAGTCCATCGCGTCCTCGCCCCACCAATCGAGCAAGGCCCGGCGATAGAGAAACACCATGTCGAGATGCTGGGTCAGATCGGCGGCGCCGCGCGCCGTGAGCGGCGCGCCGCGATAGAGGCCGGCCAGCTCGAACGGCGACTCAATCCCCATCTCGGCAAGCGTTTCGTCGTCGGCGAAATCCAGCACGCGGATCGCCAGGCCCTGGCAACGCGCGGTGAAAGCCCGCGGCAGATCGGCGAAGATGCGGTGGGCCAGTTCTTCGATTTCATCGAGGCTCGGCGGCGGGCCGAACCTGCGCAGCTCATCGCCGGCCATGCGCGCTCCGCCTCACTGCAATCGGCCTTGCCATTCGCTCTCTCCTTGGCGATTCTCTCGCGCGGGGGAGGCAACTATGGCACAAATCGAATACCCGGTGTGGACCGTGGTGCGCTCGGTGCTGGCGATGCCGTTCCGCTATCCGTTGGCGCTGGTGAAGTTCGGCCTCCTGCCGCTGGCGATCGCGATGGTCTGCCTGCCGCCGACGATCAATCTCGGCAGCACGACCGAGATCTCGATCAACGGCGATGTCGTCGCGCCCACGGGCCAGAGCCAGTCGCTCACCGACAACGAGCTCGGCTGGCGCGATTTCATCGGCTTCCTGGTGATGCTGCCCTTTGTGGCGGCTTTCGCCGCGGCCTGGAGCCGGCTGACCGCCACCGGTGACGAATCGGAGATGGGACGGCCGCCGATCGCCTTCGACGCGCGCACCGTCAGCGTGGTCTGGGCTTTCCTGCGCCTCACGTTCGTCGCGCTCGGCATCCTGCTGGCGCTGTTCATCCTGTCGCTCGCCTTCTTCGGCAGCTATCAGAACGGGTCGCTGTCGTTCTCGTACAATATCTCCGCCGAACAGGACGGGCTCGGGCCGACGCTGCTGGCGATCGCCGTGACGCTGGCGGCCTTGCTGGTCTTCGCCTGGTTCATGCTGCGCCTCAGCTTGGTGATCCCCGCCAGCGCCATGGGCGACCCGATCTCGCTGCGACAGAGCTGGCGCCTGTCGGCGCCCGTGCATCTGCGCTTGCTGGGCGCGGTGCTGCTGCTCGGCATCGCCTTCATCCTCGTGAACGTCCTGTTCCTGTTCATGATGATTCCGGTCGCCACGCTCGGCGGCGTGACGGCCGCTTTCTACGTGACCGTGGTGCTTTACTTCGTGCTGCTGGCTTATGGCTACGCGATCTGGGCGGGCTGGCTCGGCGCGACCTACGGGCTGTTGCGCCCGCAAGGCCCCGGACCCGAGGTCACCAACGTCTTCGACTGACGGAGAGAGAGCCGGCCGCCCTATTTGTGATGGGCGGTGGTGAGGAACTGGCGCAGGCGGTCGGATTTCGGATTGGCGAAGACGGCCTTGGGGTCGCCCTCCTCCTCGATCCGGCCCTGGTGCAGGAAGATCACGTTGTTGGCGACTTCGCGGGCGAAGCCCATCTCGTGGGTGACCACCAGCATGGTGCGGCCTTCCTCGGCCAGCTGGCGCATCACGCGCAAGACTTCTCCGACCAGCTCCGGATCGAGCGCCGAGGTGGGCTCGTCGAACAGCATCACCTTCGGCTCCATGGCGAGCGCCCTGGCAATGGCCGCGCGCTGCTGCTGGCCGCCGGAGAGATGGCTCGGATAGTGGTTGCGCTTATCGGCGATGCCGACCTTGGCCAGCAGTTTCTCGGCGCGCTCGATCGCCTCCTTCTTCGGCACCTTCAGCACATGGACCGGGGCTTCGATCACATTCTCCAGGATGGTCATGTGGGACCAGAGGTTGAAGCTCTGGAACACCATGCCGAGGCTGGACCTGATCCGGTCCACCTGCTTGGAATCCTCCGGCACCGCGTGGCCGCCCCGGGTCGGCTTCATGCGGATGAGCTCGCCGTTGACGATGACCTTGCCGGAATCCGGCGTCTCCAGGAGGTTGATGCAGCGGAGCAAGGTGCTCTTGCCCGAGCCGGAAGAGCCGATCATGGCGATCACGTCGCCGACATGGGCGGTGACCGAGACTCCCTTCAGGACTTCGAGATCCCCGAATCGCTTGTGCAGGTCCTCGACGACCAGCGCCGTTTCCGCCATCGATCTTCCTTTCTCAGAACACCGCGTTTGCCGCGGCGAGGCGGACCTTCGGTCCACCGGCCTTCCCCTCGGGGTTTCCCCCGCGCGTTTATTCTATGAGACTTGGCTCCGGCCTTGCCAAGCAAAATCACCCGGGAACGCAAGACAGCTGACAGGTGGACGCGGTCGTTCGGGACGTTGCGGCACCCTTTCCGCTGTCTTCCGATTTTGCCGCGGTGCTAGTCTGCGCGCGGGGGACACGATCGGATATTGAGGGACCGATGCCAGCGCGAAGTGCCGAAGCCACCCTGACCGGCAGCAGTGTCGAGCCCGCTTCGGCGTTGGACCTGGCCGGGGTGGTCGAGCGATCGCCCCTGCGCGATGCGCCCTTCGATCATATCCGGATGGAAGGCATTTTTCCCGCTGATTTCTACCACGCGCTGCTGGAGCGATTTCCCGCGCCGGCGGCGTTCCATCCGCTGCATCACCACGACGCGCTGCGTCCGGACGGAACCAGCACGCGGCAGCGTCTCTACCTTTATCCGGAAAGCCTCTGGCGCCTGCCGCGCGCGCAACGGCAGGTCTGGCGGCGGGTCGCCGCGGCACTGTGTGCGCCGGAACTGGAACTCGCCTTCAAGCGGAAGTTCCGCGCGGCGCTGGAGAACCGGTTTCAACAATCGGCCGAGACGGTGCCACTCTATCCGGTGCCGATCCTGGTGCGCGATCTGCCCGGATATAAGATCGGCATCCATGCCGATACGCTGACCAAGGCGATCACCGTGCAGTTCTATCTGCCCGCCGATGCGTCGCAGGTGCATCTCGGCACGGTGTTTCACACCACGCGCGATCCGGACGATGACCGGCCGATGACAATGCCGTTCCTGCCCGCCAGCGGTTACGCCTTCGCGGTCCGCCGCAAGGAAAGCTGGCATAGCGTTCCGACCACCACGGCGGCGGATGGCGAGCGCCGCTCGATCATGCTCACCTATTATGTGGATCAGGCGCCGCGGTCGAAATTGCGGCGCCGCCTGCAGCGCGCGGGAATCGTCTTCGGCCGGTATCCCCGATATTAAGCATACCTCGGCATTGCGCCGCGTTGACTAAATCCGAGGTTGCATTACGTTGGTGCCATCGAGGGCGCCGTTCGAACGGATCCTCGGGCGTGAAACGGGGATGAATACGAATGCGTTGGATGCAGGGAATTCTATTGCCGGCGGCGCTGCTGCTGGCTCTTTCGGCCAGTGCCTTTGCGGCCGATGACGGGACCGAGATCGACTGCAAGAAGACCAATCTCACCTTCGAATCCCCAGGCTTCACCGTCAAATGCACCGATTACAGCCGCTCGTCGATCAGCCTCAGCGAATTGAACGCCGCCTCGCAGACCTATGTTCTGTTCGCGATGTCCGAAGTCGACATCACCTTCCTGCAGGCCTACAGCAAGCGCGTGCTGGGCGGCACCCGGATCTATATTCACCGCCGCAGCCTGGAATCCGAGCTCGAGAACAGCTTCAGCTTCAAGTTCGCCGACTGGGGTGACGAGCCGGATATCGGCGATTTCGAGGTCAAGCACGTGACCGTCACATTCGAATCCGGCGAGCCGTCGGAATGCGTCGCCTTCCGCAAGCTCGGCGCGCGGCGCTACGAGGGCGTTGCCGGCCTGACCGCAGGCTTCGCCTGCTCCGCCAACGGCCGGGATCATGCCGTCGACGCGCTGAAGCATTTCGCCGCCCAGCAGGAATAGGCCCCGAGGATGAATACCATGCGTTTCGTGAAGTGCCTGGCGGCGGCTGCGCTGCTTGCGATCGTGTTCGTCACGGCTGCGCAGGCCGACGAAGGCACGAAGATGGATTGCGCCGATCTGGACGTGAAGATTCCGGTGCCCGATTTCGACGTTGCCTGCACGGATTTCAGCGGCGTGGTCTCCGCCTCCAGCCTCGGCCGGCTGAAGGCGGAGCGGCTCACCGCCATCTCCGAGAAGCAGGGGCAGTTCATTGCCGTCTGGGACATCCGCACGCTCGGCGCCACCTATATTCCGCGCGGCGGGCTCGAAGACGACGTGCGCACCTTCTTCGACGAGGAGATGGGCGAATGGAAGAGCGCCGCGCCGGTCGCGGATTTCGAGCTCGCGCAATACGTCAACCGTCGCGCCGGCGGCAATGAAGAAGAGTGCATCGCCTTCCGCCGCCAGATGCAGCGCCGCAGCGGCGGCGGCGTGTCCGGATTCGCCCGGATGGTGCTCGGCATCGCCTGCACGGTCAGCGCGCGGCAGGAGCTGATCGAGACCCTGAAGCAGATCGAGGCGCCCGGCGGCTGAGGCCGCCTCGCTCCGCCCTCCGGGCGACCTCCGGCGGTTTACGGGCCACCCCCGGGGCGGGTAGCATGGGCCCATGGTTGATATCGAGAATCAGCGGGCGATCCTGGACCGCCGGAAGCTGGCCGGCGAGCTGACGGCCTTGGCCGATGCCAGCGCCGATCCGTCCTCGGCCACCGCAGAACTGCAGGTCATCCTGCGCCGACATCTTGCCGAGGGCCGCGCCGAGATCCGCCGGCGCTTCGATGCCAATCCCCGCGGCGCCGGGGCCGGCCTCGCCTGCGCCCATGAGATGAGCTTCCTGGTCGACCAGCTGATCCGCTGCCTGTTCGACTACGCGATCGAGCGCGCCTATCCGCTCGCCAACCCGACCAGCGCGGAGAAGCTGAGCCTCGCCGCGGTCGGCGGCTATGGGCGCGGCGAACTGGCCCCGCATTCCGACATCGATCTCCTGTTCCTGCTGCCCTACAAGCTGACGCCGCACAGCGAGCAGGTGGTGGAGTTCATCCTCTATCGGCTCTGGGACCTCGGCCTGAAGGTCGGCCATGCCTCGCGCACCGTGCAGGAATGCATGCGCCAGGCTCAGGGCGACCTGAGCATCCGCACCAACCTGCTGGAGTCGCGCTACCTCTGGGGCGACCAGCCGCTCTACGAGCAGTTCCGCGCCCGCTACGAGAAGGAGATTCTCAAGGGCAAGGGCGAGGCCTTTCTCAAGGACAAGCTGGCCGAGCGCCAGACGCGGCACAAGCGGGCCGGCGATTCCCGCTATGCGCTCGAGCCCAACATCAAGGAGGGCAAGGGCGGATTGCGCGACCTGCAGACCCTGCTCTGGATCGCGCGGTTCATGTACCGGGTGCGCGACTTCGTCGATCTCGTCGACCAGGACCTGCTGACGGCGAACGAGGTGCTGGCCTATGACAAGGCCTTCAACTTCCTGTGGACCCTGCGCTGCCATCTCCATTATCTCACCGGCCGCGCCGAGGAACGCCTGACCTTCGACCAGCAATCCGAGATGGCGCGGCGCCTCGGCTACACCGATCACGCCGGCTCGAAGGGCGTCGAGCGGCTGATGAAGCACTACTTCCTGATCGCGAAATCGGTCGGAAGCCTGACGCGCTACTTCCTGGCCGCGGTGGAGTCGAAGGAGCTGCACCGGCCGTTGTTCAAGATGCCGAAACTCAGCCTGCTGAAGGCCGATGTCGAAGGCTTCCGCAACGAGGGCGGCCAGCTCACTGTCGCCGGCGCCAACTGGTTCCAGAAGCACCCGGTCGATCTGCTGCGAATCTTCGCCGTCGCGCAGCGGCATGAGATGGGGATTCATCCGGTCGCCATGACCTGGCTGACGCAATCGGCCCGGCATGTCGATGCCATGCGCACCGACCCGGCGGCCAACCGGATCTTCCTCGACATCCTGACCGGCGAGAACGATCCGGAGCTGGCGCTGCGCCGGATGAGCGAAGTCGGCGTGCTCGGCCGCTTCATCCCGGATTTCGGCCGGGTGGTCGCGCAGATGCAGTTCGACATGTATCACCACTACACGGTCGATGAGCACAGCCTGAAAGCGATCGGCATCCTGTGGCAGATCGAACGCGGCGCGCTGAAGGACGAGGCGCCGGTCGCGAGCGAGGTGGTGCGGCAGGTGGTCTCGCGCCGCGTGCTCTACCTCGCAGTGCTGCTGCATGACATCGCCAAGGGTCGCGGCGGCGACCATTCGGAGCTCGGCGCCGATGTCGCCGACCGGCTGGGGCCGCGCCTCGGACTCACCGCGGAAGAAACCGAAACCGTCGCCTGGCTGGTGCGCTACCACCTGGTCATGAGCAACACCGCGTTCCGACGCGACATCGAGGATCCGAAGACCATCGCCGACTTCACCGACGTGGTGCAGTCGATGGAGCGCCTGCGCCTGCTGCTGGTGCTCACCGTCGCCGATATCCGCGCGGTCGGCCCCAAGGTCTGGAACGGCTGGAAGGCGCAGTTGCTGCGCGCACTCTACCAGCGCGCCGAGGAATCGCTGTCGGGCGGTCTCATCACCGAGGGCCGCGAGGCGCGTGTCGCCGAGACCCTGAAGCGCTTGCGCGCGGAGTTGCCGGACTGGAGCGACGCCGATTTCGAGGCCCATGCGGCGCGCGGCCCGGCCTCCTATTGGCTGAGCTTCCCGCTGCCCAGCCTGGTGCGCCAGGCGCGGCTCATCCGCGAGGCCGAGCTCGACCGGCGTCCACTGTCGATCGACTACGCGGTCGATAGCTGGCGCGCGATGACCGAGGTCACGATCTATGTCGCCGATTGGCGCGGCCTGGTCTCCCAGCTGGCGGGCGCCCTGGCGCTGTCCGGCGCCAGCATCGCCGATGCGCGGATCTTCACCCTGAAGAACGGCATGGCGCTGGACTCCTTCACCGTGCAGGATTCCAACGGCGGCCCGTTCGAAAGCCCGGCCAAGCTGGCGCGGCTCGCCGCCACTATGGAACGCGTGCTCGACAACCCGACCAAGACCCTGGGCGAGCTGGTCAAGCTGTCGCCGGCCAATCCGGCGGTCCGCAGCTTCCCGGTGGTGCCGCGCGTGCTGATCGACAACAAAGCCAGCGCCACCCATACGCTGGTCGAGGTGACCGGGCGCGACCGGCGCGGCCTCATGCATTTCCTGACCCGGGCGCTCACCGCGCAGAACCTGCAGATCTCGACCGCGAAGATCTCGACCTTCGGCCACCGGGTGGTTGACGTCTTCTATGTGAAGGATCAGTTCGGCCTCAAGATCGAGAGCGAGGCCCGGCTGAAGGCGATCCGCGATTCGCTGATGCAGGTGCTGCAGGAGCGCGAAGCCGATTTCGCCCCGGCGAAGGAAACGAAGTCGGTCGTCACCGCGGCGCAGTAATTTCGGTAGCCCCCATGTCGTCTGCCAAGCTCGTTCCGGAATTGCTGGTATCCAACCACGCGGCCAGCCGCGACTTCTATGTCCGCATCATCGGATTCGACGTTTGCTTCGAGCGTCCGGCCGAGAAATTCTCCTATCTCGACCTCGGTGGCGCCGAGCTGATGATCGAAGAGGAAACAGATTTCTGGGCCACCGCACCGCGCGAACGGCCCTACGGTCGCGGCATGAGTCTCCAGATCGAGGTGGACGCCCTCGCGCCGATCCTCGCGCGGCTCGCCGCCGCCGGCATCGCGCTGTTCCGCCCGGTCGAAGAGGCCTGGTATCGCGCCGGCAAAGACTATAACGGCAACCGGCAGTTCCTGGTGCAGGATCCGGACGGCTATCTTTTGCGATTCTTCGAAGACCTCGGGACCAACCCGGCGCCAACCTCCGGGCGGATCGTCGGATAGACGGGGCGAAGAGCGCGCTGCGGCAACAGCTGCGTCCTATTCGTTCCTGAGATACGGCGCCGCCTTGGCGCCCAGCGCGCGCCAGGACGCGGCGAAGCCGATCACCAAAGCGAGCGTGAGGCTGAGTGCGACCGCGCCCAATGCGGCACTGGCCGAGAAGACGAACGCGGTCTCCATCACCCGGCTCAGGAAGAACCAGGCGCCGATGCTGCCGATGGCGAGTGCGATCGCCGCGGCGGAGAGCGCCAGCAGGGCGAATTCCCAGAGGAAGCTTCGCGCGATGTCGCGGCGCCGGCCGCCGAGCATCTTCAGCAGCACCGATTCATAGATGCGCCGCTGCTGGCCCGCCGCCATGGCGCCGGCCAGAACCAGCACGCCCGCCGCCAGTGCAACGCCGGCCGCGGCGCGCACGGCGGCTCCGACCGAGCGCAGGATCTCGGCGGCCGAGGCGATGGCATCGCGCACACGCACCGCCGAGACATTGGGGAAATCCTTGGCGAGGAGTGCGATCAGCGCGCCTTCCTGGTCGGGCTCGACATGCAGGGTCGCGATATGGGTCTGCGGCGCGCCGGACATCATGCCGGGCGAGAACACCATCACGAAGTTGATCGAGAGGCTGGACCAGTCGATCTCGCGCAGGTTCTCGATCGTGCCGGTGATCTCGCGGCCGAGCACGTTGACGGTGATGGTGTCGCCGATCTTCAGGTTGAAGGCGCGCGCGGTCTCGGCGTCGAGCGAGATCAACGGCGGGCCCTGATAGTCCGGCGCCCACCACCGGCCCTCGACCAGGCGCGAGCCCTTGGGCGGCTGCGCCGACCAGGTGATGCCGCGATCGCCCTTGAGCACCCAGGCGTGATCCTCCGGCGCCTGGATCTGATCGACCGGCACGTCGCGCAGCTTCATGATCCGGCCGCGCAGCATCGGCACCCGCTCCAATCCTTCGGCGGTCGGGAAGGCGCCCATCTCGCGATCGAAGTCCGCGACCTGATTGGGCTGGATGTCGAGGAAGTAGAAGCTCGGCGCCTTGGCCGGCAGGCTGCTTTCCATCTCGTGGATCAGGCTGGCCTGGATCTGCATCACCGCGACCAGCACGGTGAGCCCCAAGCCCAGCGAGAGCACGATGCTGGCGGTCGGCGCCCGCGGCCGCCCGATCGCGGCGAGCGCAAAGCGCAAGGCGCGATTGCCGGAGCGCGCCCGGCCCCAGCGCGCGAGTCGGCGCAGGCCGACCGCCAGCAGCTGGAACAGGCCGAGTGCCAGCAGCACCGCCACGACGAAGCCGAGCGAGAGCTTCACATTGCCGGTCGAGAGTACCGCGAGGCCGGTGAGAGCGAGGCCGATGAGCGTGATCGGGATGAGATCGCGCCGCCGGAACTCGCCGAGCTCGGTCGCGACCGCACGGAACAGCTGGGCCGGCTTGACGCGCATCGCCTGGAACAAGGCCGGCAGCGAGAAGGCGAGCGCCGTCAGCAGGCCGAAGCCGCCCGCAAGCAGCAGCGGCTCCGGATAAAGTGCCGGAATGAGATGCAGGTCGAAGCGCGCGAACATTCCCTGCGTCGCATAGGGCGCGGCGGCGCCGACGATCAGCCCGAGCACGGTGCCGATTACAGCCATGCGGAGGATCAGCAGGATGTGCAGGGTGAAGACGAAGTTCCGGGTCGCGCCGAGACTCTTCAGGATCGCCAGCGACTGCGCCCGGCCTTCGAGATAGACCCGCACGGCGTTGCCGATCCCCAGGCCGCCGATCAGCAGAGCGCTCAAGCCCACCATGTTGAGAAACATGCGAGTGCGGTCGATGAAGTTCTTCACCCCCTGGGCCGCATCCTCGACCCCGCGGACCCGCCAGGGCATGTCGGGGAACTGGGCCTTGATCTTGGCCAGCCAGCGCGGACCGTCGATCGCGGCCGGGAGCTTCGCGCGATAGACATGGTAGGCGAGGCTGCCGGGCTGGATGAGCTGGGTCTCCGGCAAGGCCGCGCCGGAGATCATCAGGCGCGGGCCGAGGTTGAAGACCTGCGAGCCGCGATCGGGCTCGTCGGCGATCACGGCGCGGAGCTGCAGCCTGGCCTCGCCGAGACGCAGCTCGTCGCCGAGCTTGAGGCCGAGGCGCTGGACCAGGGCCGGCTCGGCCACGGCGCCGTAGCGGCCCGCCGCATCCTTCTGCAGCGCCGCCGCCAGCGAGATGTCGGGATCGAGCACCACCTTGCCGTAGAGCGGATAGATGAGATCGACCGCCTTCAACTCGACCAGGGTCGCATTGCCGGCCAGGCTCGCGTTCGTGGAGGTGGCTCCGTTGGCCTCCGCCGCCGGGCGCGCCATGGCGCGCATCTCGACCGTGTGGGAAACCTGCGTGCCCGACTTCAGCACATTGGCCTGGTCCTGGGTCAAAGGCTGATAGGTCAGGCGGAACTCGTAGTCGCCGCCGAGGATGCGCTTGCCGTCGGCGGCGATGCCGGCATCGATGGACGCCGCGATCGAGCCGACACCGGCGACGATCGCCACGCCCAACAGCAGGCAGAGCAGGAAGATGCGGAAACCGCGCACCCGCCCGCCGGTGCGGCCGCCGCGCATCTCCCGCAGGGTGATGCGCAGCAGCGCCGGAACGCCGATCATTTCGCCGCGGCCTGGCTGCGCACGACTTCTTCGCTCACGATCCTTCCGTCGGCCAGATGGATGATGCGGTCGCAGCGGCGCGCCAAGGCGGGATCATGGGTAATCAGCAGCAAAGTGGCGCCGCGCCGGCGCTGCATGCCGAACAAGAGCTCGATCACCTTCTGCCCGGTCTCGGTGTCGAGATTGCCGGTGGGCTCGTCGGCCAGGAGCAGGTCGGGCTGCGGCGCCATGGCGCGGGCCAGGGCCACGCGCTGCTGCTCGCCGCCGGAAAGCTGGCTCGGATAATGGCCGAGCCGATGACCGAGCCCGACTTCATCGAGGGCACCCCGCGCGATCTCGAGCGCGCGCTTCTCGCCCGAGAGTTCCAGCGGCGTCGCCACGTTCTCGAGCGCGGTCATGGTCGGAATGAGATGGAAGGCCTGGAACACGATCCCTATATGACCGCGACGATAGAGCGCCAGTTGGTCCTCGCTCATCGCGGTGATTTCCGACTCGCCCAGCCTGATGCGGCCGCCGCTCGCCTGCTCCAGACCGGCCAGCAGCAGCATGAGGCTGGTCTTGCCGGAGCCCGAGGGACCGACGATGCCGAGCGATTCCTTCGCCGCGACCTTGAGGTTCAGTCCGTTGAGGATATTGACCGGGCCGGCATCGCTCGCCAGTGTGAGACGGAGGTCCGCAATGTCGATCATGAAACCTTCTTCAGCTTTCTTGCCCCGCCCGACCCCGGCGCGGCGCGGCTTTCTGGCCTTGCTGGCCGGACTCGCGCTCGCCTATCCGTTCGGTCCCAGCCGGGCCGACGACCCCGTCAAAGTGCTCGCCCTGGGCGACAGCCTCACGGCCGGCTATGGGCTCAAGCAGGGCGAAGGGTTCGCCGACCAGCTGCAGACCGCTTTTCGCAAGATGGGCCGTCCAGTGACGGTTATCAATGGCGGGGTCAGCGGCGATACCTCCGCCGGCGGCCTCTCCCGGATCGACTGGGCCCTGGCCGACAAGCCCGCGGTGGTGATCCTGGAGCTCGGCGCCAACGACATGCTGCGCGCCACCGATCCCGACAGCACGCGCCGCAACCTCGCCGGCATCATCGAGAAGGCCCAGGCGGCGGGCGCCAAGGTCCTGCTCGCAGGGATGAAGGCGCAACGCAATCTCGGCGCCGAATACGTGCGGAAGTTCGATGCGATCTATCCCGATCTCGCCCAGCAGTACGGCGTGCCGCTCTATCCGTTCTTCATGGACGGGATCGTCGGCGCCGACGGAACGGCCGACACGAAACTGCTGCAGGGCGACGGGCTGCACCCGACCGAGGCCGGCGCCAAGGTGATCGTCGATCGCATCATGCCGGCGTTGCTGCAATTGCTCGACGGGAAGGCATGACCGCGCCGTTCCGCGTCGCCCATGCCGGCGCAGCCGAGGATGATGTCGCCGGTGGCCACTGGTCGGCGCTGACCCGGCGGTGCCTGGCGGCGCTGGCGGAGAGCGGTCCGGCGCCGACCGGCGATGCGGGACTGGGCTTCGTCTATGTCACCGATCGGCTGGGCGGCCATCTCTCGGAGGTCGTCGATCATCTGCGGCTGACCACCGGCTTGAGGCATTGGGTCGGCACGGTCGGGATCGGCATTCTCGGGAATGACGGGAAGGTCGCCGCGGAATATTTCGATGCGCCGGCGATGACGGTGATGATCGCCGATCTTCCGGCCAATGCTTTCCGCCTGTTCGAGCAGCAGGAGGTCGGCACCGGCGCGTTCACGAAGCAGCACGGAAGCTGGATCGAAAGCCATGGCGCGCAACTGGGGCTGGTCCACGGCGATCCGAGAAGTCCTCGGCTGCCGGCCATCCTGGAGTCGCTGGCGGCTTCCAGCGGGCTCTACCTGGTGGGCGGGCTCGCCTCCTCGCGCGGGCCCTATGCGCTG
Organism: Dongia sedimenti; assembly: GCA_030715195.1. Classification (GTDB taxonomy): domain Bacteria; phylum Pseudomonadota; class Alphaproteobacteria; order Dongiales; family Dongiaceae; genus Dongia; species Dongia sedimenti. Next base: position 216,314 of record JAUYVI010000005.1, on the reverse strand, counting down.
GCGGCGGATCACGTGGCCGCGGGCGGCGTTTCCGGCGCGATCTTCGCCGGTGCGGTCGATGTGGCGACGGGACTGAGCCAGGGCTGCTCGCCGATCGGGCCGGTGCACGCCATCACCGAATGCGACAACAACATCGTGATGACGATCGACGACCGGCCGGCGCTCGATGTCTTCAAGGAGGAGATCGGCGAGATCCTTTCGCGCGATCTCAACCGCGCGGCCGGCTATATCTTCGCGGCGCTGCCGGTGAAGGCTTCGGATACCGGCGATTATCTGGTGCGCAACCTGGTGGGCATCGATCCCAACAAGGGCTGGATCGCGATCGGCGACCTTGTGGCCAAGGGCGATTCGATCCTGTTCACGCGCCGCGACAAGCCGAGCGCCGAGACCGACCTCGACCGCATGCTGTCCAGGCTGAAGCAGCGGATCGGCAAACCCATCCGCGGCGGCATCTACGTCTCCTGCCTCTCGCGCGGCCCCAACCTGTTCGGCCCGGACGCCGTGGAAACGCGGCGCATCACCGCCGCACTCGGCGATTTCCCGCTGGTCGGCTTCTTCGCGAACGGTGAGATCAGCCACGACCGGCTCTACGCCCATACCGGCGTGCTGACGCTGTTCACGTGAGGAACGCCGCTCAGTCGGCGTATTCGAGCTCGGGATCGCGCATCGGGAAGAAGCGCTCGCGCGTGCCGTCGAAGGCGCGGCAGAACGAGGTCTCGCGCACCACGCCGCTCGCGTCCCGGTATTCGATCCGGCCGCAGAAGATCAGCGCGATGACCTCGCTCTCCTTCACCAGGTTCTTGTTCCAGGTGCGCTCCGGCGCCGGATAGGTGAAGGTCTTGGCCTCGCCGGCGCTGAGCGTGAGGTTGCCGATGGCGTTCCGGCCGGCCGGAAGCGGCACGCGGCGCGGGCTGGTCCATTGCTGCACGTCGACCGAAAGCACGCTTTCGACGATCTCCGCGGCCGAGCTGCCGATATTGCAGATGGTGTAGGTGACCTCGATCGGCTCGCCCAGCCGGCAGCTTTGGGCGTGAACGTCGCGCAGCATGAGGCGCGGCCGCAGCGCGGTGAAGAACTCGTTCTTCACCGTCTCCAGCCGCCGGCGCACCGTCCGGGTCTGGCTGATGCTGGCCAGGGCCAGAACCACCGCGAGCGCGGCGATGCTGGAGGAGACCGCCACGTCGGGATGCGCCCTCCAGCCGGCCAGCATGCGGTCGATCCAGGCGAGGACCGGGTTGTCCACCAAGCCCAGCCAGGCGATCGATTGCAGGATTCCGTCGATGTTCATGGCATGCCATCTCCCTGGATCGAGCCGTGGCCGGAACCACGAAACCAGGCGCGAAACAGCGGCGTCGGGCCGGGGCCTTCTGTCCAACGTCAAGCCGGGGGGCTTCGTTCCCGGCCCGGGCTTGTAGTTGAATGGCCGCGCTTTTATGTATTATCGGAGCGGCGAGGAGCGATTCGCCGGGCGCGGCATCCAGACGTCGCAGCAATCTGGGGCTATGTGATGCGATTCTTCGTTGCCCTGAGCCTGCCGGAAAACGTGCGCTGGCAGTTGCGCCTTCTCTGCGGCGGGCTCCCCGGCGCCCGCTGGGTGCCACCCGAGAATTTCCACATCACGCTGCGCTTCCTCGGCGATGTCGACGGCCGCGACATGGATTATGTCGATGCCGCGCTCGCCAGCATCCGCGCGCCGGGCTTTCAGCTCCGGTTGGCCGGAGTCGGGCATTTCGCCAGCGGCAATCGCGTGAAGGCGGTCTGGGCGGGGATCGAGAAGGAACCCGCTTTGCTGCATCTTCATGACAAGATCGAGTCCGCGGTGGTGCGCGCCGGCCTGCCGCCGGACGGCCAGAAATACACCCCGCACGTGACGCTGACCTGGCCCAAGGATCCGCCGATGGGCAAGCTGCAGGAATACCTCGCCGGCCACAATCTGTTCCGCTCGGAACCGTTCGAGGTCACGCATTTCACGGTGTTCGCGAGCTTCACCGGCGGCGAGAACTCGGTCTATCGGGCGGAGCGGTCCTACGCGCTGACGGCGCGGCCCGAAGCGTCAGTGCAGAACGCGGGACGCTGACGCCGGGGCTGCGGCGTCCGAGGCAGCGCCCTGCGGCGGAATCGGCTGCGCCACCATGCCGGCATCGCCGAGATCCCGCGCCAGATCGACCAGATGCGGCAGCGCCGCACGCGCCGCCGTCCCGGGCATCAACTGGCGCAGCGCCACCGTCGCGACGAAGAAGCCCCCGGATTGCGCCGCCGCCATCGCATCGATCAGCAGCGCCTCGTCGGGACTCAAGAGGCGGCATTGGACGCAGCGGATGTCGATGCTGCGCGCGGCCGAAGCCGCGAGCATCGTCATCAGGCTGTCGATCGCCAGGGCCGACCGAGAGAGGCCGAAGCGCGCGAAGGTCCGGTGCGTGACGTCGTCGAAGGATTGCCGGGTCTTGAAGGCCTGCACCCAGCTGCGGACCGCCCAGACGGTGAACTGGGTGGTGAAATCCAGCGCGCCCACGTCCGGCATCGCCATCAACTCGTTGCGACAGTCGTCCTCCGGCACTTCGCGCGGCAGCGGCCGATTGTCGTTGACCGCCGGAACTTTGGCCAAGGGGGCTTTGGGGCGACCGGATCGTGCCATGGGCATGACCTTGCATTGCTGGGGGAAGGTCGCACCGGAGAGCCGTCTCCGCGGGAGTTGCCGCGCCTGCCTGAACACGGCCCGAAGCTCAACTCCCCGGTGCTGCCATTCTTCTAGCACCCTCCGCGGCCAATTGCAAATCATTCTCATTTGCAGGAATCACGATTTTTTGTTGGGCGGTCGGTTCGCCCTCCTCCAGGATGCAAAAAACCAATGAGGAGAGGCCCATGATCCAGAAACTGACGGAGACGGAACGCAACGCCGGGCTTCAGGAATTGAAGGACTGGCAGCCCAGCGCGGGCCGCGATGCGATCCGGCGCGCCTTCAAGTTCAGGAATTTCAGCGAGGCCTGGGGCTTCATGAACCGGGTGGCGCTGCTGGCCGAGACCCAGGACCACCATCCCGAATGGTCGAATGTGTACAATCGGGTGGAGATCCTGCTCACCACCCATGACTGCGACGGGCTGTCCGAGCGGGACCTCAAGCTCGCGCGCGCGATCGACCGGCTGCTCGCCTGATCCGATCTCGGAACGACTCCGAAGGACCCACATTGATGTCCAGAGCGGCGCGCCGATATCGGCGCGCGGCCATGGCACATTTGGAGGTCACGATGGGTCAGCGCAACGAAGGCGAAGGCAACAAGACGGCCGCGAAAGAATACAACAAGGAGACGACCGCGTTCGCCAAGAGCGGCCAGGTCGAAGCCAAGGCGCGCGAAGCCAAGCAGGCGATCGAAGGCAAGGACGGCGACAAGCTGCGCGATGCCGAGCGCGAAGGCCAAGCGCATTCCCATGGCGAAGACCGTCTGCTGAAGGGCGGCGCGCGCAAGGGCGCGGAGTAACCGATACGAAGCGGCGAGCCGGCCGCCAGGAGCGGCGGCTGGCTCCGCATCATTCGAAAATATTCGCCAGGCGAACGTTGCGGGAGACGATGGCTTGGTGGGTGATAACGGCCATAGCCCCCGCCATCAGTGCCATGAAGGCCGAACTGAGGAGGTTCCCCCATTCGGTGATGATGGTGCGATGTGCCACTTCCCACGCGACGCCCGCCCAATTCGCAATCTGGGCCGAGAGCAGCGGGGCCCCCGGCACCCGTTCGGCGAGATACCAGAAACCAAACACGACGAACACGGAGAGGATTTCCAGCGCCAGGAACGCGCGGAACAACGGCCCCTGCAGATCAAGCGCTGCGTTCCAAGATTCGCGAAAGCTCTTCGGCGGATCGTCATAGACGCCGGATACAACGTATAAAACCAGCCTCGCGTGGAGATAGCTGTACAACGCGATGGCGATGCATGTCATGCCGACGGACAGGAGCGGCTCGCCAACAATCATCGCCATGAATACATTGAGCAGGTCGAGGAGCCAGTCGGGCGCTTGGAAGACAATCCAATAGACGATCATGCGCGCGACGAAGCGCAAGATACGTCGGGCCGAGACCGGCGGTCGGTTGGACTCCGCGCGAATGAAGAGACACCACAACGCGACCGTCAGAGCGATCTTGCATGCGAGTCGTCCACCCGCCATCGCCACTTCATATTGAACCGCCAGCGAGCCCTGGCCGATGAAATTATAGACCGGTGGCGAAACGCAAGCGCCTGTGACCGACGGGAAACAGTGGCCGGCCACATAGAGGGCCAAGAACGATCCCGCTGCAATCGCGGCGATCGCCAGAAGCAAGATCACCGGGTGACGCAGCGGAAGAAGCGCCGATCGCCTCAGCAGTGCATTGGCCGAGACGTGTCCCGGCGCCGCCATTGTCACTTCGGCGCGAGCCGCAGCGCGCCGTCGAGGCGCACCACCTCGCCGTTCAGCATCACGTTCTCGATCATATGCGCGACCAGGCGCGAGAACTCGCGGGCCTCGGCGAGGCGCTGCGGGAACGGCACGGAATCGCCCAGCGCCTTCTGGATGTCGGGCGGCAGGTTCAGCATCATCGGCGTCGCGACCAGGCCCGGCGCGATGGCGTTGACGCGGATGCCGGAGCGCGCGAGGTCGCGCGCGGCGGGCAAGGTCAGGCCGACGATGCCGGCCTTGGAGGCCGCATAGGCCGCCTGGCCGATCTGTCCTTCATAGGCGGCGACCGAGCTGGTGTTGATGATGACGCCGCGCTCGTTGTCGGCGAGCGGCTCCATCCCCGCCATGTCGGCGGCGGCGAGGCGCATCATGTTGAAGGTGCCGATCAGGTTGACCTCGATCACCTTGGAGAACTTCTCCAACGGGAGCGGCCCGTCCTTGCCGAGGATGCGGCCCGGAATGAGGATGCCGGCGACATTGACCAGGATGCGGGCCGGGCCGTGAGCCGCCTTGGCCTTGGCGAGCGCGGCCTCGGCGCTGTCCGCTTTCGAGATGTCGCAGGTGCAGGCGATACCGCCGATTTCCTGCGCGACGGATTCGACCCCCGCGGTGTTGACGTCCAGCACCGCAACCTTGGCGCCGAGCGCCGTCAGATGGCGCGCCACGTCGGCGCCCATGCCCGAACCGCCGCCGGTGACGACCGCCGCCATACCGTTAATCTGCATGAGTTAACCCCTTCTTAGAACCCGCCGAGGCTTCTAGCAGAGCGGGTTGGGGCGAGGCTATCGGGAAAGCACGGGGCTGTTCAGACCGGCCGGAACATGCATCATGGGGCCGGGGGAAACGTCGACACGATGAAATCGGTCTTGCTCAAGTCTGTCGTGGGGGCGGCCGCTTTGTGCGGCCTGGCCGCGTTGCTGCTGACCACCTGCAACCTATTGCAGATCGGTCCGGCGGAACTGGCCATGTTCGACCGGCGGAGCGCGGCATCCCTGTTCATGGTCGCCCTCGGCGTGCTGATGGCCCGCTCACGCGCCGCCCGCTTGTGGGGCCGGCTGCTCACCGCCTTGGGCGGGTTCTTCGGTCTCGCGGCACTTCTGGCGCCGAACGAGGTGTCCCCGGCCATCTCCGCGGCCCTCGTCTGCTATGGCGCGGCATCGCTGCTGTTCCTCGCGCCGCGCTTTGGCATCGGCCAGGCCGCCGCGGCACTCGCCTTTCTGCCGAGCCTCGGCAGCCTGATCGGATACCTGCTCGGCACCGAGGTCCTGTTCGGCATGCCGCCGGCTTCGGTCTTGCTGGCGACGGTGCTGTGCGGCGCGGCCCTGCTCGGCGGCACCGCGCATCGCGGCGCGATCCGCGTGTTCCTCTCGAACACCATTTCCGGGCGCTTCGCCCGCAAGCAGATCGTGATCGCCTCGCTGGTCCCGATCGCGCTTGCCGTGTTCTTCGCGCAACTGTTGCCGGACGGCGCCCGGCCGCTGGCCTTGGCCGAGACGGTCGCCAGCATGATCGTCATCGCCTGGATCACCATCGGCGCGACGGCGCTGGTCGGGCGGCGCCTGGATATCAAGCGCCACCGCGCGGAGGCGGAGCTGCGCAGCATGGCGCGGCATGACGCCCTAACCGGTCTCTTGAATCGGCGCAGCATGAACTCGGCCTTGCCGCAGCATCATGCCGAGGCGCGGGCCGAGGGCTTGCCGATCACGCTGATGATGTGCGACCTTGATCACTTCAAGAAATTGAACGACGAATACGGGCATGCGGTCGGCGACGACGTCTTGCGCCGCACCGCGCAACGCGTGAACGCGGCGGTGCGCGACAGCGACCTGGTCTTCCGCTACGGCGGCGAGGAGATCGCGGTGCTGCTGCAATGCGGCCCGAGCGATGCCGTGCGCATCGCCGAGAAGATCCGCGAGGCGGTGAAGGCGCGGGGCCGGCGCGCCGGCGACGAGGGCTTCCCGCCGGTCACCATCTCGATCGGCGCCGCCACCAGCGAGCGCGGCCGGACCGACCTCAAGGAGTTGATGGCGGCCGCCGACGACCGCCTCTACGCCGCCAAGGATGCCGGGCGCGACTGCGTGCGGCACGTCACCCTGCCTTAGCCTTAAGGCCTGCTGCGTAAGCCGCCGCACCGCACCGGCGCAGCGAACGCGCCACGAACGAGTCGTGATTCTGCGAGCGGAACGCGCTTGTGGACGGAAACTCCGTAAATACAAGTGCTTGAGGCGGTATTCTTAAGAGATTACTCTCGTTTCCGCTTTGTGCGACTCGAGTCGACGCCGAGTCGCGCTTTGATTCAGTTCGGCCTTTTGCCCATTTCGGGCGTTCGGGGATCCATGAGCGCGGACCGACTCGAGTCGCTGGTCACCTTTCACCCCTTCACGCGGCTGAACACGCTGCTGGAGGGCATCGCGCCCGGCGGCGGGAATACGCCTTTGCTGTTACATCTCGGCGAGCCGCAATTCGCGCCGCCGGCTTTCGTGGCCGAGGAGATCGCCAAGGCCGCCGCGGGCTGGAGCAAGTATCCGCCGACCGCCGGCAACGCGGCCTTCCGCGCGGCGGTGAAGGGCTGGCTGGAGCGCCGCTATCACCTCCCCACCACGATGCTGAACGCGGACAAGGAGATCCTGCCGGTCTCCGGCACGCGCGAGGCGCTGTTCCAGATCGCCCTCTCCGCCGTCGCCGCCGGCGCCCCCAAAGGCAAGGCCAAGGTGCTGATGGGGAATCCCTTCTATCATTCCTATGCGGGTGCCGCGGCGGTGGCCGGCGGCGAACCCGCCTTCCTGCCGGCCGATCGCAACAGCAACTTCCTGCCCGATCTCGCCAAGCTCTCGGCCGCGGACCTCGACCAGGCGGCCCTGGTCTATCTCTGCTCGCCGGCCAACCCGCAAGGCGCCGTCGCGCCGCTCGACTATCTGAAGCAATGGCTGCTGCTCGCGCGCCGGCATGACTTCGTGCTGGCCGCCGACGAGTGCTATGCCGAGATCTATCCGGACGCGCCGCCGCCCGGCGCCCTGGAAGCGGCGCGCGAGCTCGGCGGCGCGGTGGATCATCTGCTGGTGTTCCATTCCCTGTCCAAGCGTTCGAGCGCGCCGGGCCTGCGCTCCGGCTTCATCGCCGGCGATGCGAAGCTGATCGCGCGCCAGGCGCAGCTGGTGAATTACGGCGGCGTCGCGACACCGCTGCCGATCCTCGCCGCGGCGATCCGGCTCTGGTCGGACGAGGCGCATGTCGCGGAGAATCGCGCGCGCTATCGCCGCAGCTTCGCGCTGGCGCAGGAAATTCTCGGGCCGATCTTCGGCGAGATCCGGCCGCAAGGCGGCTTCTTCCTGTGGCTCGATGTGGGCGACGGCGAGCGCGCGGCGGTCGAACTCTGGCGCCAGGCGGCGGTCAAGGTGCTGCCCGGCGGCTATATGGCGCGCGCCGAGGCGAATGGCGAGAATCCGGGCGCGCGCTATATCCGCGTCGCGCTGATCCTGGAACCGGATGAGATGGCGGCTGCGTTGCGCCGCATGGCGCCGGTGCTGGAGGACTTGATGCATGGCAAAGCTGCAAAAACTGCCGCGGGGGGCCGGTAATTCGATGATCGGGGACAACACACGCATGTCATTGCTCTCGCGGGCCGAAGGCACCGGCGGTCAGAGCCTTCTGGACTTCTTGCGCCGCCGCACCATGGAAGCGGTCGGCGTCGCCCTCCTCCTGCTCGGCCTCGCCTATCTGATGGCGCTGCTCTCGGCCGATTCCAGCGATCCCAGCTTCAACCATGCGGTCGATAGCCCGGCGCGCAACCTGCTCGGCCTGCCCGGCGCCTATCTCGCCGACTTCGCACTGCAGGCGCTCGGCCTCGCGGCCGCGGTGCCGGCGGCGGCGCTGATCGCCTGGGGCTGGCGCCTGATCCGCACCCGCGCGATGGCGCGCTGGTGGCTGAAATTGTTGCTGTTGCCGGTCGCGACGGCGCTGACCGCGATCCCGCTTTCGTCGCTGCCGGCGACCGGGCAATGGCCCTGGGTCGCGGGCTTCGGCGGCTTCGTCGGGCGCATGGGCTTTGCCGGCGCCGACGGCAATAGCGGGCTGGTCGGACTGGCCGGGCGCCTGGCCGGAGACCTGCCCGGCACCGAAGTGCACGCGCTGCTGATCCTGGCGACGACGGCGCTCACCTTCGTCGCCTTGTTCTTCACCCTCGGCATCGCGCTCGGCGGCTATGTCCGCTTCGGGCGCGGCGTCGCCCATGCCGGCAAGAAGGTCGGCCTCGCCTTCGATCGCCGCCGCCAGGAACCGGCCGTCGCATCGCGCCGGGTCCGCGCGGAAGAAGAAGACGAAGAGCGGGAATCCTTCTTCCGCCGCACCTTCGGCGAGATCCGCCTGCCGAGCGTCAAGAGCCTGTTCGCCCTGCGCGGCCGGCGCGACGACGAAGACGCGGGCGCGCGGCGCGAACCGCAACTCGGCGGCTATGAGGAGCCGGAGATCGACCTGCCCGAGCCCGGCGTGATCGAGCGCCCGGGTGCCGCGCGCGTCGTGGTCGCGCCGACGCCGAAGAAGGAGAAGAAACCGGCGAAGAAGGAGCGGGTCCAGGCCAAGCTCGACTTCGAAGGCGAGACCGAGTTCGAGCTGCCGCCGCACGACATCCTGGCGCGCCCGGTCTCCAATGCCGCGGTCCAGCGCATCAACGAGGAAAGCCTCGAGAAGAACGCCCGGCTGCTGGAAACCGTGCTCGACGATTTCGGCGTGAAGGGCCAGATCGTCAAGGTGCGCCCCGGTCCGGTGGTGACGCTCTACGAATTGGAGCCGGCGCCCGGCACCAAGACCAGCCGTGTCGTAGGGCTCGCGGATGACGTCGCGCGCTCGATGAGCGCCATCTCGGTGCGCATCGCCGTGGTCACCGGACGCAGTGTCATCGGCATCGAGCTGCCGAACCGCGAGCGCGAGGTCGTGTCTCTGCGCGAGCTCCTCGAAGACGACAGCTATACCGGCACCGGCACCAAGCTCGGCCTGGCGCTCGGCAAGGATATCGGCGGCCAGCCCATCGTGGTCGATCTGGCGCGCATGCCGCATCTGCTGATCGCCGGCACCACCGGCTCCGGCAAGTCGGTCGCGATCAACACCATGATCATGTCGCTGCTCTATCGAATGACGCCGGAGCAGTGCAAGTTCATCATGATCGATCCGAAGATGCTGGAGCTCTCGGTCTATGACGGCATCCCGCATCTGCTCTCGCCGGTCGTCACCGAGCCGAAGAAGGCGATCGTCGCGCTGAAATGGGTCGTGCGCGAGATGGAGAACCGCTACCGCTCCATGTCGAAGCTCGGCGTGCGCAATGTCGAGGGCTACAACCAGCGCCTCGCCCAGGCGCTCGCCGCCGGCGAGCAATTGATGCGCCGGGTGCAGACCGGCTTCGACCCGGAGACCGGCCAGCCGATCTACGAGGAAGAGCCGTTCGACCTCAAGCCCTTGCCCTTCATCGTGGTCGTGGTCGACGAGATGGCCGACCTGATGCTGGTCGCGGGCAAGGAGATCGAGGCCGCGATCCAGCGCCTGGCGCAGATGGCGCGCGCCGCCGGCATCCACATCATCATGGCCACACAAAGACCATCGGTCGACGTCATTACCGGCACAATTAAGGCCAATTTCCCGACCAGGGTGTCCTTCCACGTGACGACCCGGATCGACAGCCGGACAATTCTCGGTGAGCCGGGCGCCGAGCAGCTGCTGGGGCAAGGCGACATGCTCTATATGGCCAATGGCGGCCGCATCACCCGCGTTCACGGCCCGTTCGTTTCGGATCGTGAAGTGGAAAGCGTGGTCAAGTTCTTGAAGGCCCAGGGGTCGCCTGACTATATCGAGGACGTCACGGCCGAAGAGGAAGAACTCGACGAGGAAGCCTTGCCCGGCGAGGGCGGCGGTTCCGGCGACGAGCTCTACGACAAGGCGGTGGCGCTGGTCTGCCGGGAACGCAAAGCCTCCACGAGTTTTGTTCAGCGGTACCTGCAGATCGGCTACAACCGCGCGGCCCGCCTGATCGAGCGCATGGAGAAAGAGGGCGTGGTCAGCCAGGCCAATCATGCCGGCAAGCGCGAGGTGCTCGCGCGCAACATCGACGGAATGGACTGAGAGAGATTTTGCTGAAATTCGACCTGACCAGGCGCGGCGTGATCCGCGCCGGAATTGGCGCGCTGGCGTCAACCGCGGTGCTCGGCGCCCTCACCGCCTCGGCTTGGGCGAAGAAGGTGAAGGCGGCGATCCTGTCCGACCAGGACAAGGCGGATGTCGCGCGCATCGAGGAATACCTGAACGGCATCACCACGATGCGGGCCAAGTTCCAGCAGGTGGACGCCGCCGGCAATATCTCCTTCGGCATGATCTATGTCCGGCGGCCGGGCTTCCTGCGCGTGCAATACGATCCGCCGAGCCAGGTGATCCTGGTCGCCGACAGCATCGCGGTCAGCTATTACGACGCCGAGCTCAACCAGCTGAACCAGGCGCCGCTCGGCCTCTCGCCGCTCTGGTTCCTGCTGCGCGACCACGTGAGCCTCGGCGGCGACGTGACCGTGACCCAGTTCGAGCGCGGGCCGAACGCCTTCCAGATCGGCATCGTGCAGACCGACGAGCCCGATGCGGGCACGGTCACCCTGGTGCTCGGCGACAAGCCGCTCGAACTCCAGCAATGGACCATCATCGACAGCAAGGGCCAGGAAGTCCGCGTCGCCCTCTACAACGCCGAGTTCGGCGTGAAGCTGGAGAACAAGCTGTTCCGCACGCCGGAGAAGAAGCGCAAAGGCAGCTGAGCGCGGCGTTGCTTCAGGCTCGATGAGACGCCGTTGCCTTTACGGCCTTCGCTCCTATGAGAGGCGTAGAGCCGCATCAAACTCCTGACGATGAATGGCTTTCTCTCAATCGAGCGGCCGAGGCAATTCTTCGCCCTGTAAAGGCTGGGTAAAGGTTGCGCCGCGCTGTAGCGCTCCCGCACAACCCTGACGGCCTCCGTCAAGTATGAGCGCGATGAAGCGCGCCAAGCTGCTGACTTTGAATGCCTTTGTCCCGCCCGGAAGAGCCAGCGATTCTGCATTCTGTCGGGGTCCCGTCGGGGTTGCCGTTGGCGCGGCTAGACCTTGCGCACTCCCGATCCAACTTTTACGGCGTCCACCCTTTTGAGGCCGGTAAAAGCCTATCAAGCTTTTGAACATGAAGGCCTTTGTTCCGTTCGAGCCGACGGATCGATTCTGCATTCTGTAAAAGCTGGGTACAAGTTCGGCGCGTGCGCGATCGCGTGGACAACACGATCCAGAGGAGACGCGCGCATCCGCGATGGACGCGTTGTGAATTTCGTTTTCGTCAACGCTGGGTCAACGTTGCGGATCAGAAATCGCGCTCCGAAGTTTTCGATGCCGCATTCACGATGTCAAACAGCGGAGCGATCATACCACGATCGGCGCCGCGCGTCACTCGGCCTGCGCGTGAATTCAGGAATATGCAGCGGATGAAGTGCGCGCCGCTGCAGCCTCAGCCGCGCGTGAACGGCAGCGCGATCAATCGCAGCAGGCCGAATTCTTCCTCGCCTTCGACGCCGATCGGCATGTCGCGGCGGCGGCGGCTCTGGGGGCCGGAATGGAACAGCCGGTCCCAGCCGCTCAAGATCGTGCCGTAGATCGAATCGGTGTCGCTCTGCTTCTTATGGTGATGCACCCAGTGCAGCGACGGCGTGATGATGACGCGCGACAGGCGCTGCTCGATGGCTTCCGGCAGGCGCCAGTTCGAATGGTGGAAGATTGCGGCCAGCAGGATCAGCGTCTCGAACACGAGGACCGCGCCCAGCGGAATCGCCAGCAGGAAGATCACCACGGCCCGCACCACGGCCGAGAGCATCACCTCGATGAAATGAAAGCGCACCGCGCTGGTCGCGTCGAGGAATTCGTCGCGGTGATGCACTTCGTGGAAGCGCCAGAGCAGCGGCAGCTCATGGTTGGCGCGGTGCCACCAATAGATCCAGAGATCGAGCAGCAGCAGGTCGAGCGGCAGCGCGTAGGGAAAAGAGAGAAAGACCGGGCGGGTCCAGAGCGGATGCGCCGCCGCATAGAAGGTGACCGGCAGCACCAGCAGCGGCGCGAGGCCCGCGTTCAAGACGAAGAGACCGAGATTGCGGCCCCAGCGCGCGAACCAGGCGAAACCGTAGCCGGCGAGGCGCAGCGGCACGACCGCGGCGCTCCAGCGGTTCTCGATCACGATGACGGCGATGAGCCAAGCAATGACGAGGATGGACTTGCCGACCAGGGCGAAGGCAAGCCAGGTCTGCGGCTCGACATTCACCGCGCCGTCACCCCGGCGCCTTGACCATGTTCTCCAGGCGCGCGGCGAGCCGGGCGCCGACTTCGCCGCCCTCGCCCTTGATGTCCTTGGTGAGGATCAGGCGCAAGGCATCGAGATGCGCCTGCACCACGCCGAGATCGGCGTCGGAGAATTCCCGCTCCTGGCGCACCAGCGTGCAAAGCGAATGACCGATCCGGGTCACCAGCGGATAGCCGAACGACCCGCCCTGGCCCTTGATGTTGTGCGCGATGCCGTACAGATCCTTGATCGCCGCGGCGCGACGGTCCGGCGCCTCGCGCGCGGTCTTCAGCAGCGCGGCGCACTGGTCGAGATCGCCGAGCGTGTTGGCGCCGTAATGCTTGGCGAGGTCGGCGACCGCGGCCTGCGCACGCGCGAGCACGGCCTCCATCTTGCGATCGCCCTCGTCGTGCATCGACCTCTCCTCCCGCCGGACCGAAGTGTAGAAAGGTTGAAATCCCTCTACAAGTCGTTAAGGCCTACATCCGCTTCGGCAGGCGCGTCGCCACCAGGCCGACGGCGAGCGTCAGGATGCCGCTGGCGATGAACACCGAGCGCAGATCGAAATAGCCTTGCAGGGCGAGATAGACCAGGCCGGGCAGCAGATCGCCGAGATCGATATAGGTGCGGAACAAAGCCGTCATCTGCGGCCGCTCGTACGAACGCACCGCGCGCATGAACGGGATGTTGCCGAGCGCGTCCAGGCAGACGACAAAAACGGCACCGCATAGGAACAGCAAAGCGGTCAGCGGCACCACGTTCCAGGTAACCGCGGTCAACAGAGTCAGGCCGCCGCCCGCCAGGAACGCGGTCACAATCGGCCGGCGGATCCCGATCCGCTGCGCCAGCCAGCCGATCGGCAAGGTGAGCAGCAGCAGGATATTGCCGGCACCGGTCAGGGCACCGGTCCAGCTGTCATCGACCGCATGGTTGCGCAGGTAAAGCGTCGGGTAGACGAAGAACATCGACCACCAGGCCGAGCGGCCGAAGGCGATGACCCAGCCGAGCATCAGCCGCGGCTGGGCGACGAAGCGCTTCAGGCTGGCGAGCGGATTGGGCGGCGGCCGGGTCGCCGCGGCGACCGCGGGATTGTCGCTCAAGCGCAGATACCAGAAATAGACCATCAGGCCGGCATAGGCGACGAAGCTCAGCGCCGAGGTCGCCTCGACGCCGAAATGCTTGTAGAGCTCGACGCCGATCCAGGGGCCGAGCCCCCAGGGCAGGCAGCTCGAGAACAGGCGCAGCGGCTCCGAGCGGATCATCTGATGCCGCGGGATGAAGTCCATCACATAGAGTGTCAGGCCGATGTTGATGGCGACGCTGCTCAAGGCGCGCAGCACCAGGCCGGCGACCTCGCCGGTCATCGTCGCGGTGCCCAGCGAGAGGACCGCGCACATGCCGAGCATGATGCCGCCGGTATAGACCCAGCGGCGGCGGAAGCGCTGCATCAGCAAGGGCGTCAGAAAGCTGAAGGCGAGCGAGCTCAGGCTGGCGACATTGGTGAGCAGCGTGATGTCGCGATCCGGCAGGCCGAGATCCTTGGCCTGCAGATAGAGCACGGTCACCACGGTTGCCCGCGCCATGGAGTCGAGCGCGAACAATGCCGCAAAGGCACCCGCACCCGGTTTCCGGGTGGGCCGTAGCCAGAAAAGCGGATTGGATTCCATCGGAGGGGTTGGCGGGATGCACGCGGTCTTCTATTGATCGAGAGATAGCACGCGCGCCGTTCGTCTGGCGACGGGAAACCCATGAGGAAATCGAATCGATGAATGAGCTTTGGCGCTTGAGTGCCTGTGCCGTCACCGACTTGCTGCGCCGCGGCAAAGTTTCGCCGGTGGAGTTGATCGACGCGGCGCTGGCGCGCATCGCCGCGGTCAACCCGCAGGTCAATGCGCTGGTGACGCTCGGCGAGGACCGCGCGCGGGCCCAGGCGGCGCGGCTGATGCAGCGGCCGATCGAGGCCCGCGGCATGCTGGCCGGCCTGCCGATCGCGGTCAAAGACCTGAACGACGTGGCGGGGCTGCGCACCACCTATGGCTCGCCGATCTATGCCGACAACGTGCCGACGCGCTCCGACATCATGGTCGAGACGCTCGAGAGCAATGGCGCGATCCCGCTCGCGATGTCGAACACGCCGGAGTTCGGCGCCGGCGCCAACACCTTCAACGAAGTGTTCGGCGAGACGCTCAATCCCTGGAACACCAAGCTGAACGCGGCCGGCTCCTCCGGCGGTTCCGCGGTGGCGCTGGCGACCGGCCAGGTCTGGCTGGCGACCGGATCGGATCTCGGCGGCTCGCTGCGCACGCCGGCCAGCTTCTGCTCGGTGATCGGCTTGCGGCCCTCGCCCGGCCGCGTCGCGGCGGGGCCGCGCGAGCAGAATTTCGACACGCTCTCGGTCAACGGGCCGATGGCGCGCAATGTCGAGGACGTGGCGCTGATGCTCGACGCCATGGTCGGCTGGCACCTCGAAGACCCGATCTCGCTCGCCAAGCCGGACGAGCCCTTCCTCACCAGCGCGCGGCGGCGGAAGAAGCCGAAGCGGGTGGCGCTCATCCTCGCACCGGCGGGCCTGCCGATCGAGCCGGAGGTCGTCGTCGGGTGCCGGGCCGCGGCGGAGAAGCTGGCCAAGGAAGGCATCATCGTCGAGGAGGCGAGCCCGGATTTCGGCGGGGTCGGCCAGGCGTTCCAGACCCTGCGCGCGGTCGATTTCTCGACCGGCATGGAAGTGCTGCTGAAGCAGCACCGGGACAAGCTGAAGCCCGACGTGATCTGGAACATCGAGAAGGGCCTCGCCCTGAAATCCGAGGAGATCGGCAAGGCGGCGCTGCGGCGGGCGCGGCTGTACAGCGACGTGGCCGCGTTCTTCCGGACCTATGACGCGATGATCCTGCCGGCCGCGCCGATCCTGCCGCGCGACGTGAAGGAGCGCTGGCCGCGCGAGATCAACGGCATCGCCCTCGACAACTATGTCGAATGGCTGAAACTGGCGGCCCTGGTCACCATGACCAGCTGCCCGTCCCTGGCCCTGCCGGCCGGGTTTTCGGCCGATGGGCGGCCGATCGGGATCCAGGTGGTGGGCAAGCCGCGCGGCGAGGCCGATCTGCTCTCGGTGGGCCTGGTCGTCGAGGATATCCTCGGGCTCCGGGACGCGGTCCCGATCGACCCCAGGGTCCGCCACTGAACCCATTGATCTTGCTGGCAAACTCCGGTTTTCGCGGCGCAGCGTGATGCCTTGTGACCGGGGGGCGCGCCCGATATAGTGCCGCGCAAAATCAGGGGCCTGGACGGTTTTCGAGGGTGAAATGGACGAGTTGCGCGGCAAATACCTGGACGAGATCACCGAGGGCATGAGCGCGGTCTTCTCCAAGACCGTGACCGAGGCCGACATTGTCCTGTTCGCCGGCATCACCGGCGACACCAACCCGGTCCATCTCGACGAGGAATTCGCCAAGCCCACCCTGTTCAAGGGCCGCATCGCCCACGGCATGCTGACCGCGGGCTTCATCTCCGCCGTGTTCGGCACCAAGCTGCCCGGACCGGGCTGCATCTACATGAGCCAGAACCTGAAGTTCAAGGCGCCGGTCAAGATCGGCGACACGGTGAAGGCCCGCGTCACGGTCAGCGCCATCGACCAGGACAAGGCCCGCGTCACCTTCGTCACCACCTGCCATGTCGGCGACAAGATCGTGCTCGACGGCGAGGCGCAGCTGATGGTGCCGCGCCGGCCGGCGGCGTGATGTGCTGCTGCGGACAGTGATGCAAGTCGGCGAGAGTCATCGACCCCTCACCCCGCCCTCTCCCTCAAGGGGAGAGGGGGTTTTTAGTCGCTGCGGATCGAGACAGACTTTCCTGCTTACGCGCGAAGCGCGGAAGAAGTCCCCCTCTCCCCTTGAGGGAGAGGGTTGGGGTGAGGGGTCGACGGGTCTTTCCGCGTCAGAACACGCGCGCTCATGCGGCTGATAAGGCACTTCGAAGACGTCCCCGCCGAGCTGAAGGGCGCGGTGATCGCCATCGGCAATTTCGACGGCGTGCATGTCGGGCATCAGGTCGTGCTGGCCAAGGCCGCGGAGCAGGCGCGCAAGCTCCGCACCAGCCTCGGCGTGCTGACCTTCGAGCCGCATCCCCGGAGCTTCTTCAAGCCCGACGAGCCGTCGTTCCGGCTGACGCCGTTCCGCATCAAGATGCGGCATCTGCAGGATCTCGGCGTCGATGTCGCCTTCGTCCTGCCGTTCGATTTCGAGATGTCGCAGCGCCCGGCCGAAGCCTTCGTCACGGATGTGCTGGTGAACGGCCTTGGCGCCGCCCATATCGTGGTCGGCTCGGATTTCTGTTACGGCAACAAGCGCGGCGGCAATGCAAGCACGCTCGAAGCCGCCGGCGGGAAGCTGGGCTTCGGCGTGACCGCGGTGTCGCCGCAGACCGACCCCAAAGGGGCCGTTTATTCCTCGACCTTGATCCGGGCGGCCCTCACCAACGGGGATCCACTGTCCGCGGCCGTCGCCCTCAACCGGCCCTGGGAGATCGAAGGCCGGGTCGAGCATGGCGACCAGCGCGGAAGGCTGCTCGGCTTCCCGACCGCCAATATCGCGCTGGCCGAGTTCATGCACCCGAAGCTGGGCGTCTATGCGGTGAAGGCCGCCGTGGACGCCGGCAGCGGCTTGCAATGGATCGGCGGCGTCGCCAATCTGGGGATGCGGCCGACCGTCGGCGGCACCCGCGTCCAGCTCGAAGTGCATCTGTTCGACTTCGCCGGCGACCTCTACGGCCGGCATCTCCGGGTGGCGCTGCTCGGGTTCATTCGGCCGGAGATGAAATTCTCCGGCCTCGACGCATTGAAGGCGCAGATCGCCGCCGACAGCGACACCGCGCGGCGCATGCTGGCCGCGTACAAGGGGCCGGCCTTGCGCGAACACCCGGCGGCACCGACCGAAGCCAATCTATCGGAAAACTGGCACGAAGCGCCGCGCCAGAAGATGTAAAGCGAAGGACCGAACGTTGGACTACAAAGCGACCGTTTTTCTGCCGAAGACCGATTTCCCGATGCGCGGCGACCTGCCGAAGCGCGAGCCGGAGATCCTGGCCTCCTGGCGGAAGATGAACCTGTTCAAGCAGCTGCGCGAGACCTCGAAGGGTCGCGAGAAGTTCATCCTGCATGACGGCCCGCCGTACGCGAACGGCAACATCCATATCGGCCACGCGCTCAACAAGATCCTGAAGGACGTCATCAACCGCTCGCAGCAGATGACCGGCAAGGATGCGTTCTACATCCCGGGCTGGGACTGCCACGGCCTGCCGATCGAATGGATGATCGAGGAGAAGTACCGCAAGGCCGGCAAGAACAAGGACGAAGTGCCGATCATCGACTTCCGCAAGGAATGCCGCGAGTTCGCCGCGCATTGGATCGACGTGCAGCGCGAGGAGTTCCGCCGGCTGGGCGTCGAGGGCGACTGGGACAATCCCTACACCACGATGACCAACGCCGCCGAGGCGCAGATCGCAGCCGAGATCGGCAAGTTCCTGATGAACGGCGGCCTGTTCCGCGGCTCCAAGCCGGTACTCTGGTCGGTGGTCGAGAAGACCGCTTTGGCCGAAGCCGAGGTCGAATACAAGGAGCATGTCTCCGACACGATCTGGGTGAAGTTTCCGGTGGTGAAGACGCCGGTGGCGGCGCTCGAAGGCGCCAATGTCGTGATCTGGACCACGACACCCTGGACCATTCCCGGCAATCGCGCGGTCGCCTATGGCAACGACATCGCCTATGTCGCGATCGAAGTGACCGGTACGGGCGAAGGCGCCCTGGTCCAATCCGGCGATCGCCTGCTGGTGGCCGAAGCGCTGAAGGCCGTGTTCGAGGCGGATGCGAAGATCACCGGCTCCAAGCAAATCTGGTCGGGCAAGGGCAGCGCGCTCAAGGGCCTGGTCACGAAGCATCCCTTCGCCGGGCTCGATCCCTATTACGCCCAGTTCCAGGTGCCGGCCCATGCCGGCGACTTCGTCACCACCGATGCCGGCACCGGCTTCGTGCATATCGCACCCGGCCATGGCGCCGACGACTATGTGCTCGGCACCGCGAACGGCATCGAGGTGCCGCAGACCGTGGATCCGGACGGCGCCTATTTCGACCATGTCGGCCTGTTCGCCGGCAAGCGCGTGCTGACCCACTATGGCAAGAAGGGCGACGCCAACGCCGCGGTCATCGAGAAGCTGAAGGAAGCGGGCGCGCTGGTCGCCAGCGGCACGCTGACCCACGAGTATCCGCATTCCTGGCGCTCCAAGGCGCCGCTGATCTTCCGCAACACGCCGCAATGGTTCATCTCCATGGAGAAGAACGACCTGCGGAAGATCGCGCTCTCCGAGATCGAGAAGACGCGCTTCGTGCCGCAGCAGGGCCAGAACCGGCTCTATTCGATGATCAAGAACCGGCCGGACTGGGTGATCTCGCGCCAGCGCGCCTGGGGCGTGCCGATCGCCGTCTTCGTCAACAAGCAGACCGGCGAGCTGCTGCGCGACGCGCGCGTGATGGAGCGCGTGGTCGAGGTGTTCCAGAAGGAAGGCTCGGACGCCTGGTTCGCGAGCCCGGCCTCGCGCTTCCTCGGCAACGACTACAATCCGGACGAGTTCGAGCAGATCAAGGACATCGTCGATGTCTGGTTCGAATCCGGCTCGAGCCACGCTTTCGTGCTGGAGCCCCGGAAGGACGCCGACCTCAAATGGCCGGCCGATCTCTATCTCGAAGGCTCGGACCAGCATCGCGGCTGGTTCCATTCCTCGCTGCTGGAAGCCTGCGGCACGCGGCAGCAGGCGCCGTTCAAGGCGGTGCTGACCCACGGCTTCACGCTCGACGAGCAGGGCCGCAAGATGTCGAAGTCGCTCGGCAACGTGGTCGCCCCGCAGAAGGTGATGGAGCAGTACGGCGCCGACATCCTGCGGCTCTGGGTGGTCGCTTCGGATTACTCCGACGACTTGAGGATCGGGGCCGAGATCCTGAAATTCATGGCCGATCACTATCGCCGGCTGCGCAACACCTTCCGCTACCTGCTGGGCGCGCTGGACGGCTGGAGCGAGTCCGAGCGGCTGCCGGTCAAGGAGATGCCGGAGCTCGACCGCTGGGTGCTGCATCGCCTTGCCGAACTCGACGCCAAGGTGCGCGCGACCGCCGACAGCTTCGAGTTCCACAGCCTGTTCACGGAGCTGCACAATTTCTGCGCGGTCGATCTCTCGGCCTTCTATTTCGACATCCGCAAGGATGCGCTCTATTGCGACGCGCCGGGTTCGGCGCGCCGCCGCGCCACCCGCACGGTGCTGCACGAAGTGTTCTCGCGCCTGACCGCCTGGCTGGCGCCGATCCTCGCCTTCACGGCCGAGGAAGCTTGGCGGGCGCGTCCGTGGAAGGATTCCGGGGGGAAGAGCGGCGAGGAGAGCGTGCATCTGCGCGTCTATCCGGAGACGCCGGCCGTTTGGCGCGATGAAGCGCTGGCCGCGCGCTGGGACAAGATCCGCGACATCCGCCGGGTCGTGACCGGCGCGCTGGAACGCGCCCGCGCCGACAAGAAGATCGGCTCCGGCCTGCAGGCGGTGCCGGTCGTGTACCTCACGCCGGAGCGGCGGGCCGAGCTCGAGGGCGTCGATCTCGCGGAGATCGCAATCACTTCGGGCGTGTCGCTGGCCGACGGTCAGGCTCCTGACGGCGCGTTCACGCTGCCCGAGACCGGCGGCGTCGCGGTCGTGGTCAATCCGGCCGAGGGCGAGAAGTGCGAGCGCTGCTGGCAGGTGCTGACCGAGGTCGGCAGCCATAAGGATCATCCGACGCTTTGCAACCGCTGCACGGACGCCGTCGGCTCCCTGGAAAGCACCGCCGCATGACCTTCGCGATCGCCGACAAGAGACTGTTCCGCCTGGGGCTCATCCTCTGCGCCGTCATCATCGTCGCCGACCAGATCTCCAAGGCGATCATGATGTCGGTCCTGGAGCAGCACCCCTATGGAATCCCCATCCTGCCGGTATTCTCGCTGGTGACGGCGTGGAACAAGGGCGTCAGCTTCAGCATGCTGCGCAATCTGCCGCCCGAAGTGCTGTCCGGCTTCGCCATCCTGGTCTCGCTCGGCCTGATCTATTGGCTCACCCGGGTCGAGAACCGGCTGATTGCGGTCGGAATCGGCTGTGTCGCCGGGGGTGCGCTCGGAAACGTGATCGACCGCTTCCGGTTCGGGGCGGTGTTCGATTTCCTGGATTTCTTCATAAAGACCGGCAGCGGCTGGGAATGGCACTGGCCCGCCTTCAACCTGGCCGACTCGGCGATCACCGTCGGGGTCATTTTGTTACTGATCGACGGGTTGTTTCACCGGGTCGATCGCGCTAAAACGGAGCATTCCTAGGAGATTAGGGACCATGCGCCGCTCTCTGCTGACCCTTCCATTGGCGCTCGCCTTGCTGGCACCGGCTGCGGCCGGCTGCTCGAGCACCAAGGAGATGCTGGGCCTGACCAAGCGTTCGCCGGACGAGTTCCAGGTCGTCTCGCGCGCACCGTTGAGCATGCCGCCCGATTACAGCCTGCGCCCGCCGACACCCGGCGCGCCGCGGCCCCAGGAAGGCACCACCCGCGAGCAGGCGCAGCAGATCGTCACCAATTACTCCGAGCGGTCGACCAGCACGCTGCAGCCGGACCAGATTCCGTCGATCGGCGAGGGCGAGCAGACCTCGACCGAATCCGCCGGCGAATCCGCCTTCCTGCAAAGCGCCAGCCTGACCGGCATCGACCCCAACATCCGCAAGCTGGTCGATGCGGAAACCTCGGCCGACCAGGACGCTTCGCAGAGCTTCCTCGACGACCTGATCTTCTGGCGCGCGCCCGAGCCCTACGGCACCGTGGTCGATCCGGTGGCCGAGCAGAAGCGCCTGCAGGAAAACCAGGCCCTCAACCAGCCGACCGATACCGGCGAAACCCCGATCATCGAGCGCAAGAAGAAGGGCCTGCTTGAAGGCCTGTTCTAGGAGCAGCGTGGAAAGATTTCGCATTCGGCCGGCGGCCTGGCTCGCCGGCTTTGCTTTTTGGACGGCCCTCTGCTTCGCGCAGCCGTCCCGGGCCGAGCTGTTCGTCGCCGATACCTTCACCCTAGAGAACGGGCTGCAGGTCGTCGTGCTGCCGAAGCACCTGGCGCCGGTGGTTTATCAGATTCTGGTCTACAAGGCCGGCGCCGCCGACGGCGCCCCCGGCAAGAACGGCGTCGCGCATTTCCTGGAACACCTGATGTTCAAGGGCACGAAGCGATTCGGCGACGGCGTGTTCACCCGGGAGGTCGATCGCCACGGCGGCAACGACAACGCCTTCACCAACCAGGACGTCACCGCCTATCACCAGCAGATCGCCAAGCGCGACCTGCCACTGATCATGGAGATGGAAGCGGACCGCATGAACGGCCTCATCCTCAGCGACCCGATTGTGCTGCCCGAGCGCGACGTGATCATCGAGGAGCGGCATCAGCGGATCGAGAACAATCCCGGCGCGCAGCTCAGCGAGATGATGGATGCGGTGCTGTTCCTGAACCACCCCTATCGCCTGCCGATCATTGGCTGGCAGCACGAGATGCAGACCTACACGACGCAGGACGCGATCGATTTCTATACCAAGCACTACGCGCCCAACAACGCGGTGCTGGTGATCGCCGGCGACGTCACGACGGAAGAGGTGAAGGCGCTGGCCGAGAAGTATTACGGCCCGATTCCGAAAGGGAACGTGGCGCCGCGCACGCGCCTGCAGGAGCCGGAAGCCTATGCCCCGCGCCGCGTCACCCTGGAAAGCGAGTTCGTCGATCAGCCAGCCGTCAGCCGTACCTATCTGGCGCCGTCCTTTCGCACGGCGGAGGGCAACCAGGCCTATGCCTTGCAGGTGCTGGACGAGATCGTCGGCGGCAACAATGTCGGGCGGCTCTATCGGCGGCTGGTGGTGGACAAGGGTCTCGCCGACTATGCCGGCTGCAACTACGACGCCAGCCCGTATGACCAGGGCAGCTTCGCCTTCTGGGGCGCGCCGCGCCAGGGCGTGAAGGTCGAGCAGATCGAGCAGGCAATCGATGCCGAGATCGCCGATCTCCTGAAGAACGGCGTCACCGACCAGGAAGTGGCCGACGCCAAGAGCCGCATGGAAATTTCGGCGGTGAAGTCGCGCGACAGCCTGAACGGCGCCGCCCAGTTCGTGGCGACGCGGATCGCGACCGGCAGTTCGCTGGACGACATCCAGGCCTGGCCGGACCGGATCCAGAAGGTCACCGCCGCCGACGTGCTGGCCGCGGCCAAGGCGGTGCTGGTGCCGAACCGCTCGGTCACCGGCATGCTGTTGCCGAAGCCGGGCGCCGCGACCGGCGCGCCGCCGCCGACCCCGCCGGCGCCGATCGGTGGAGGCATCCAGTGAGCACGCTCCGTCGCATTGCATTTCTCATCGTCCTGCTGCTGGCGCCGCTGCCGGCGCAGGCGATCGACATCCAGTCCGTAACTTCGCCCGGCGGAATCACCGCCTGGCTGATCGAGGATCACAGCAATCCGCTGATCTCGCTGGCCTTCGGCTTCAAGGGCGGCGCGTCGGGCGATCCGCAAGGCAAGGAAGGCCTCGCGACCTTCATCTCCGGCATGCTCGACGAAGGGGCCGGCGGCATCCCCTCGGCGGATTTCCAGAAGCGGCTGGCCGATCACGGCATCGAGTTCGGCTTCGACGCCTCGCTCGACAGCTTCACGGGCTCGCTGCGCTTCCTCAGCGACGACCAGAATCTCGCCTTCGACCTCCTGGGCCTCGCCCTCACCAAGCCGCGCTTCGACGACGAACCGGTGGCGCGGATGCGCGGCCAGTTCATCTCCTCCGCCGCGCAGGACGAGCGCGATCCGCAGGCGATCGCCGGCCGCGCGCTCAACAACATCCTGTTCGCGGGCCATCCCTATGCCCGCCGCACCGACGGCACGCCGCAATCCCTGGCCGCGATCACGGTGGACGACCTGCGCGGTTTCGTCGCCAGCAACTTCCTGCGCGACCGCCTGAGCGTCGCCGTGGTCGGCGACGTGACGCCGGACCAGTTGAAGCCGCTGCTCGACAAGGCCTTCGCGGCGCTGCCCGAAAAGGGCGCGCCGATCGCCGTCGCCGAAGCCAAGGTCGATGGCCAGGGCGGGCTCGCCGTCATCGAGCGCGACATCCCGCAGACCATCCTGCTGTTCGGCGCGCCGGGCATCAAGCGCGAGGACCCGGAGTTCTTCGCCGCCTATCTGGTCAACTACACCTTGGGCGGCGGCGGCTTTTCCTCGCGGCTGATGAGCGAGGTGCGCGAGAAGCGCGGCCTCGCCTATGGCATCGACACCGACCTCGTGACCCTCGACCATGCCGGCGCCATCATGGGCGGCGCCCAGACCGTGGCCACGCAGGCCGCGCAGGTGATCGACCTCACCCGCGCCGAATGGGCGAAGATGCAGGCCGAGGGGCCGACCCAGCAAGAGATCGACGCGGCGAAGACCTATCTGCTCGGCTACTACGCGCAGAACTTCACCACCACCCGTTCGGCGGCGCAGACCCTGCTCGGGATCCAGATGTCGGATCTCGGCATCGACTATGTGACCAAGCGCGAGCAGGAGATCTCCGCGGTGACCCTCGACCAGGCGAAAGCCGCGGCGAAGCGTCTGTTCGATCCGGCCAAGATGGTGGTGGTCGCGGTCGGCCAGAAGGACGGTTTGAAGCCGACCCGCGACGCGCCTTAGGCGATTGAACGCGTCATCGCCGGGCTTGACGATCAAGACTAGTGTGTGGTGCGTTCGGCCTTCGGCTTGCGCTGGATGGTGGCGCCGCTTTCGTTGACGGCAGCGCCGCTCTCCGACCCGCCGCCGAGGATGCTGTCGACCAGCCGGTCCAAGAGGCCGGGCTCGTCCGCGCTGGCGGTGGTGGCCGCGGGCGCCGCATTGCCGCCGGGAAGTTGCAGCGGCTCGCCCGCCGCCAGCAACGGTCCGGCGCCGGCCGGCAGCGGCAGCGGCGCGGGCGGCACGTTGGCCAGGGCTTCCAGCATGTAGTCGTGCCAGATATCGACCGGCAACGAGCCGCCGGTCACCTTGTTCATCGGCTTGTTGTCGTCATTGCCGACCCAGACGCCCGTGACGAGTTGCGCCGTCAGGCCGATGAACCAGGCGTCGCGGAAATTCTGGCTGGTGCCGGTCTTGCCCGCCGCGGGGCGATCGATCTGCGCATGCTTGCCGGTGCCCCAGTCGACCGTCGCGGTCATCACGTCGAGCATCTCGCGCACGGCGACCGGCGAGGCGACGGTGCCGAGGCCGGAGCCTTCCCGCTGATAGAGGATCTTGCCGTCGCGGGTCTGGATCTTCGTGATGCCGTAGGGCAGCACGCCCTGACCCTTGTTGGCAAAGGTGGCATAGGCCGCCGTCATCTCCAGCACCGTGGTCTCGCTGGTGCCGAGCGCGATCGAGGCGTCGTTGCCGAGCGGCGTGTCGATGCCGAGCCGCTTCGCGGTCTCGATCACGTTGCCGCGGCCGGAGCGCTCCGAGAGTTGCACGGCAACGGAATTCAGGGATCGCGCGAAAGCCTCGCGCAGCGAGACCGAGCCATAGAACTTGTCGTTATAATTTCCGGGCCGCCATTTGCCGATCGAGATCGGCGCATCGACGAACACGCTGTCCGGCGTCAGCCCGCGCTCGAAGGCGTTCAGGTAGACGAAGGCCTTGAAGGCCGAGCCCGGCTGGCGCATCGCCTGGGTCGCGCGGTTGTATTGGCTGTGCTTGTAATCGACGCCGCCGACCATCGCCCGCACCGCGCCGTCCGGGGTCAGCGAGACCAGCGCCGCCTCGCTGGCATTCTGCTTCGGCCCTTCCCGGGCGAGGACCTGGGCGAGGTTGCGCTCGGCGATGCCCTGCGCGCGCGGATCCAACGTGGTCTGCACCACCAGGTCGGCGTTGGTGAAGCCGATATAGGACGAGACCTGATCGAGCGCCCAGTCGGAGAAATAGCGCGCGACCGGCGGCAGCGGCGCGTTGTCTTCCGCCGGCGTCGAGTCATTGCCCGCCGCGTTCGCCTGCTCCTCGGTGAGGAAACCGGCATCGACCATGTTCTGGATCACGACCTGGGCGCGCGTCGCCGCGGCGATCGGATCGTTGTTCGGGTTGTAGCGCGAGGGCGCCTTCAGCATGCCGGCCAGCATCGCCGCCTGCAGCAGGGTCACGTCCTTGGCTGGATGGCCGAAATAGCGTCGCGCCGCGGCATCGACGCCATAAGTGCCCGAGCCGAAATAGACTCGGTTCAAGTAGAGCTCGAGAATCTCGTTCTTGGTGAAATTGTGCTCCAACCAGAAGGAGAGCAGCAGTTCCTGGCCCTTGCGGTGCAAAGACCGTTCGGGGGTCAGAAACACGTTCTTGGCCAGCTGCTGGGTGATCGTGCTGCCGCCCTGCACCAGACCGCCCGAGGTCAGATTCACATAGAGCGCGCGCAGCAGGCCGACCGGGTCGATGCCGAAATGGTGGTAGAAGCGCCGGTCCTCGGTCGCCAACACCGCAGCCGGCAGGGCCCCCGCCATCTGGTCGAGATGGGTGAACTCGCCGTAGAGGTCGCCATAGCTCGCGAGCAGGCTGCCGTCGGCCGCGATCAGCGTGATCGAGGGCTGCTTCTTGACATCGTTGAGGCTGCTGACATCCGGCAGATCGAAGGCGCACCAGCCGAGGAACAGCAGGGCCGCGAAGCCGCTCCAGATGGCGCCGACCGAGCCCCATTTCAGCCCGCCCCACATCAGGCGCCGCCGCCAGGAGCTCTTTGAGGCCCCCTGGGGCTGCCGCCCGGTCTTGGTGTTCCGCTGTACCATGCGCCTCTTCTAGCTGATTCGCGGCCCTTTAAGAATCCTAGAAGGGAAACGAATCCGCTGTTTCAGCGCTGCTATAGGCGGAAAATACGGCGAAACATAGGCGTCTCGGCAGGACGTCATTGCCGGGCGTGACCCGGCAATCTCGTTCCGACCGGCCCTAGATGCCCGGGTCAAGCCCGGGCATGACGATTGAAGTGAAGGCCAGACGCTACTGGGCGCTGGCGCTCCGGAGCGGAGTAACGTCGGGACCGCGGCCGCGATCCTTGCCGTTCTCGAGGCGCATCAGCACCTCGGTCACGCGCTGGTCGAAGGACTGCTCGGGGTTGGCGCCGCCGAGCTCGAGGTCGATCACCGCCAGCACCTCCGCCCGCCAGCCGGACGGCGCGAAGCCGAAGCGGCGGGAACGGACATTGCGCGAGAGCTCGATCAGCCGGATGAACATGCCCTTCAGGCGCGGCTCGAATGCGCAATGCTCGAACAGGCGTTCGGCGCCTCGGCCACTCTCATCGGCGATCAGCAGACGAACGTTCCGGCTCGGGATCCGCGCCTGGATGGCCAGCGCCGGCAGCAGGAAAGTGAAGTTGCCGAGGCAGAGCGCGCGCAGGATCAGGCTGGTGGTCAGCAGCTTGTTGTCGGCCAGGCGTTCGACCAGGCTGCGGATCTCGTCGGCCGACTGGTCGAGGGCGAAGCTGGTCAGCAAGACATGCTCGCGGCCGTGCTGGATCAGGCGCGAGACCCGGTGCGCCGGAATGTCGTAGCGCTCGATCAGCTTCTGGAGCACCTTGCCGCCGACCACAGCGGTCAGACGCTCGACGATCGCCAGCGGCAGCATGCTGCGCTGGCTGACCGCCTCGACCACCGGCGGGTGCTCGGCGAAGCGGTCGAGCACCCGGTGCATCGAACCCACTTCAAGCTCCGCATTGTCGTTCGACGCCACGCGGAGCACGCAGACCTCGTCCTCGGTCTTGATCAGCGCCGAAGTGACCGGCGCGGTGAGCTTGGAGCGCTTGGCGATGGCGCGGGCATGACCGATCGAATGGCGGTCGATCACCGCCAGCAGGTCCTCGTCGCTGAGCGCCAGCGACTCGGCCAGGATCGGTTCGGCGACCTCGAGCACGTCATTGGCGAGGCGCGTCGCCAGGCGATGGTCGAGCCAGGGTACGTTCTTCAGGAACTTGGCGAGCTCGGCGCGAATCTCGATCTCGGCCTCGGGCAGCACGCGGTCGATGATCGCATAGGCGATCAGGCGCTCCTCCAGACCGACCACGCCGCTGGCCAGCACTTCGCCGACCCGCAGCATGGTGGCCGCCCGCGTGGCCGGAGTCCGGTCGGCCGCCAGTCTTTCGACATCTTCCTGCGATAGATAAGCCAAGGCGATCATCCCCGAGTCCAAGTGAAACCTCGTCGTTCCGTAATCATGCTCGTCCTCGTAAACTACGTTTCTATAATAATGGTTTCGCGGTCGCAATAAAAAAAGTAAGTAAATCAATTATTTATCATAATAACAAATCTCGTATTTCAATAAAGACAAATACCGGCGGTATTCATTTCGAATTTGCCGGGGATTCGGCCGAATGCCCGTCTCGCCAGCGAATTCCATGCCGGGATCGATCCGGGCCTGTGGAAAAGTGGCGGCGTCCAGCGTCTTGCAGTGCCGACGCCGTTCGCTATGATGCGCGCCGCCGCCGGGTGCTGGTCGCCCGGACGCGCGGCCCATGGGAAGACCTGTGGGGGGAGCCCCTGTGGCGGAATTGGTAGACGCGCCTGACTCAAAATCAGGTGGATTCACATCCGTGCTGGTTCGAGTCCGGCCAGGGGCACCATCCAAACTGTGTAAAATTCCCATAACGTCCCCGACGCAACGCTGGCCCCGACTGGGCCTCCCCCGGCTCGCTCGACCAACGCCCCGGCCTCCGCGCGATGGCACAGAAACGCCTTCAGCCGCGATGCGATCCCGACTGGATCTGCAGCGGCTCGAAAGCTCCGGCTCACCGGCGCATTTTCTAAATCGCGCCCGTCGGATTTTGTTCCAAAATCGTGTCAGCCCGGCGTGCATCCCGTTGCCGCCGCGTTGCACGGCGCATTAGCCGCTGCATGCGTCGCCCGGTCGATCATGCCGCGCTCGCCGCGGCCGGATATTTCGCAGAGCTCTCCGTGGCGGCCGGCGCGGAAGCCCGCTTCCATCTCTCCACACGAGATCCGGATGCGCGCGTCGCTGTGGTGCGCCTCGATCGCGCGCCGCAGCCCGAGTCGACGGCGTGGCCGGTGACGCGGTCCGGCGTGCCCGCGACGGTGCAGAGCCTGGATCTCGGCGCCTTTCTGACGATCACGCCGCCTGAAAGGTTGCTGAGCGCGGCCTGGACGCTGGCGCTCGAGTTCCGACTGGCTGCCGCGGCAGCGGGTCGCACGCTGATCGCCAGTGCAGGGGCCACCCTGCGTTTCGCCGATGATGGTGCGCTGATGCTGGAGGGCAGCGCGGCTGCGACCGGGCAGATTCTGCCGGTCGGCGCATGGTTGAATGCGCGGATATGCAGCAGCGAAGGCGGGCTTTCCTGCGCGGTGACGCGCGGCGGCGAGACGCTGGTCGCATTGTCGGTCGCTTCCGCCGCGCCGGCGCCGGCGGCGATTCTTATAGGCGCCGATCTCGCCCATATCGGCCCGACGATGAATCTCGGGATCGGCCGCATCGATCTCTACGATGCCGCCGGGCAGACGGTGGCGGCCTGGCGCTTTCCGCCGGTCGGACGGCCGGCGCGGCTCGCCCCGGTCGAAGGCGGCGGCGTCCTGGAAATCCACAACGCGCCGGCCTTCGGCTTGCGCTCGCGGCGCTGGGACGGCAGCGCACTCGATCCGAGATTGCGGCCGGAGCACTATGACGCCGTCGCTCTGCATGACGACGACCTCGCGGCGGCCGATTGGCAGGAGACACATCGGATCGCGGTTCCGGACTCCGCCGCATCCGGCGTCTATGCGCTGGAGATCGCGACCGCGACGGAGACCACGCGCTGGCCGTTCTTCGTGTCGCCGAAACGACGCCAGGCGGATCTGGTCTTCCTGGCGCCCACCTTCACCTATCTCGCCTATGCCGACGAGCGGCTGCCGCCGGAGCGCTTCCCTTGGCTCTGCGACGATGCAGGGCATCGCTTCGCCAAGGCGAACCAGCTGACCTCGCTCTACGACACGCACAATGATGGCAGCGGGGTTTCGCTGGCGAGTTTCCATCGGCCGCTGGCGACGCTGCGCGACGACTATCTCTATCCGCTCTGTGGCGCACCGCATCTGCTGCCGGTCGATCTCCATCTGCTGCGCTTCCTGCACGCGCAAGACATCCGCGTCGACATCCTGACCGATGCCGATCTGGATCGCGGCGGCCTGGCCCGGCTTGAGGGCTATCGCGGGCTGGTCACCGGCAGCCATCCGGAATACTGGACCGCGGCCCTGCGCGATGCGCTGGACGGCTTTCGCGATTCCGGCGGCCATATCGCCTATCTCGGCGGCAATGGCGGCTATTGGGTGACGGCGTTCGACGGCGATACGATCGAGGTGCGGCGCGGCCTCTCCGGCATCCGCACCTGGAACTCCGCGCCCGGCGAGACCCATCTCGCGACCACCGGCGAGCCTGGCGGGCTCTGGCGTCACCGCGGCCGCGCGGAGCATGATCTGCTTGGCGTCGGCCTGCAGGCGATGGGCTTCTCGCGCGCCCGGCCGTTTCATCGTACGCCGGACTCCTATGCGCCGGATCTCGCCTGGCTGTTCGACGGCGTGGGCAATGCGCCGATCGGCGAGAGCGGCCTGGTGCTCGACGGCGCGGCCGGCTACGAAATCGATGCGCGCAGCCCGCGCTGGAAGACCGCGCAACCGGCGCGGCTTCTGGCCATCGCGGAGGGCTTCGATTCGGGCTATGTGACCGACAGCGACGCGACGGAAGACGGACTGCCGGCGCCGGCCCACGGCGAGATGGTCCTGACACAATCCGGCTCGGGGAGCATGGTCTTTGCCGCGAGCTCGGTGTCGTGGTGCGGCGCGCTGCCGCAAGCGGGCGCCATGAATCCTGTCGGTCGTATCACGATCAATCTGCTGCGGCGCATGGCCGGCTGACTGTTGCGCTGCGTCACGCGCGACCGCAGCGCAACGTGAGCACCATTCACGAAAGCGCCATCCGCTCAAGCGCAAAAATTTCACGCCCGTCCGGTATTGCGGTGCCGCTCTGCGATCACCATCCTCTTGATCTCGCTGAGCCTGGGTGAGTGGGTCGGCGAGAGCGCGGATGTCATCGGGGCAACGTTTGAATGCCGGGGAAGCCCCGGGGAGGTTCGTCTTGTCCTTTCAGCTCGTATCACCGACATCCCTGCACGACCGCGCCAAGACCATGATCGAGTTCGAGGCGGAGTATGACGGCAAGCCGCTGGTCTGCTCGATCAGCCGCCGCGTGCTCGAGCAGCTCGGCAATCGCGACGGCGCCAGCACCGAAGAACTGCTCGCGCTGTTCGAGGAACATCGCCCGACCATTGCCGCCATGGTGCGCAAGAAATACGAAGTCGGCGTGGTCGATTTTGTCGGCAAGGTCGTGGTGACGACCGCCGATCTCAACCGCCGCGGCGTCGCGCTGAGCTAGGCGCTGTCGATCAGCGAGGGCTCTTTCAGCGGATCCCAAGCTCCGTCATGCCAAGGCTTGGCCTTGGCATCCACGAGTTTGTTTCGGCTTACTCCCTGTTCGTAGATGGAAACTCGTGGACCCCAAGGCCAAGCCTTGGGGTGACGACCGAGCTGGGAATGAAGCGCGAGACCAGGACGCGGCCTCTCTGCTATTTCGCCAGCTGCACGCGGATGGCGCGCGCCGGATCCGGCTGCGCGGCGATGGTGGAGAGTGCCGCCTGGTAATGCGGCTGGCCGGCATCCTTCGACGACTTCGAGCGCAACCGCTGCCGGACGTTCTTCAGGTTGCTGGCGCTCAAGCCGCGTTTGGACGCGACGTAGTCGATCGCCTCCTGGATCGGCATCTTCTCATACTGATTGAGCGCATCGACCAAGGCGGCCGCCAGGGCGAGATCGGCGGAGGCACCGGATTTTTTCTCGCCGCCGTTTTCCTTCCCGGCCTCGAGCAGCGCCGGCGTGGTGCCGCGATTGAGCTCTTCCAACGCCTGGACCAGCTTGTTGACGACGGAGAGGCCTTCGACCGGCGCGCCGGATGCGGCGGCGAGCTCCCAGAGGGCGCGCAAGGTCAGAATGGTCGCGGCGCGCCGTCCGTCGCCGTCGCGGGCCAGTGCATAATCGGCGGCCGCGCGCTTCACGTCCGCGATCCTGACGTCCTTTTCCCTGGCGTCCATGCCGAAACTCCCGTTGGGCGAGATGAGCGGGGACTGCGCGTCCGGCCGCGTATTCCGATATGGTGCATAGGAAAGCCTGCCGCGGCAAGCCGCTTCGGCGTTCCCCGGTTAGCGCGCGGAAAATCCGTGACGAATCCGCCTCAGGCGAGGCCGTAGAGCTGACGCGCTGTGCCCGAAAAGACACGCGCTTGATCCGCGTCAGGCAGGCCGGCGAGCGCGCCGCGATAGGCGTTCACCAGATCCGCATAGCGCGACCACAGCTTCTCGATCGGGAAGTTGGAACCGAACACACAACGCCCCGCACCGAACATCTCGATGGTCGGCAAGGCGATGTCGGCGATATGCGCCTGGTCCACACGATGGATGAAGGTGCCGAGGCCAGAGAGCTTCACATAGAGATTGGGAAGTTGCGCCAGCCGCTGCATCCCCTCGCGCCAGGCGGCGCGGCCCGCGGCGGAGAGATCCTCCAGCATGCCGGCATGGAGCAGCACGAAGTTGATTCCGGGGAAGGCCTTGATGAGCTCGGCCGCGTCCTGCATCTGGCTGGTGAAGACCTGCAGCTCGAACAGCCAGCCGTGATCCTGCAGCTTCGCCAGGTTCTTGCGGAAGAGGGGCTCGTGCATCAGGTCCGGGCGCGGCGCGAAGCGATAGAGCGGATTCTCGTGCCAGTGCAGCTGCATGCGGATGCCGCGCACCAGCTTCGAAGCCTTTGCCTCGGCCGCCAGCATGGCCGGCGCGTCCTCGACGAGGAGATTGCAATAAGCGGTCATGCCCTGCAGCACGCCGCTGCTCTTCTTCGATTCGGCATCGACCCATTCGACCTCGGTGAGCTCACCTTTCGCCGGCCAGTTGGTCTGGCAATAGACCGAGGCTTCCACGCCGGTCCCCGCGAGATCGGCGAGATATTCCGCGATCGGGTAATCCCGCCGGATCGGCTCATAGGGACCGAAGATGCGCGGCTGCATCGGACCCTTCAGCCAGGCGAGGTCGTCCTGCCGCCAGATGTGATGATGCGCGTCGACGATGGAAATCGTGTTCATGACCTTGTCCATTCCGCTATGTCGGCGGCGAGGGCTTCCAGCGAGGCCGCGCCGCCGATGTGATCGAGAGTGGGTGCGACCGCCGCCATGGCGCGGGTGACCGGCCGATAGTCGGCATCGCGCTTCAAGGGCGTCAGCCAGACCAGGCGCTCGGCCAGCCGGCGCAAGCGCCGCACGGCATGGACCAGCAGCGCGGGATCGCCGCGCTCCAGCCCGTCGGAGAGGATAATCACCACGGCGCCGCGCGCGAGACCGGCATATTGCCGATGGGCGAAGAAATCGGTGAGCGACCGGCCGATCTGCGTCCCGCCTTCGAAGTCTTCGACCTTGGTCGCGACCCGCCGCAAGGCGCGGTCGAGGACTCCGCCGAGCAGCGCATCGGTGAGACGCGTCAGCCGGGTGCCGAAGGAGAACACCTCGACCTTGGCGGAAGTCTCGCCGAGCGCGCGTGCGAAACGCAGGTAGTCCGGCGTCAGGCCTTTGAGCGAGCCGGAGACATCGACGAAGAGCAGCACCGGCCGCTTCTTCATCGGCCGGGCGCGGTAGCGGAAGCGGATGAGCTCGCCGCCATGGCGGGCGGCGGCGCGGATCATGCGGCGGAGATCGATCACGTCGCGCGCCGGGCTCGGTCGCAGGCGCAAAGACGGACGCCGCGGCAAGCAGCGCTCGGCGGCACGGCGTGCGCGCTTGATCAGCGCCTGCTCCTGCGCGCTGCTACGGCGCGGCGCCATGCGGTTCAGGAGATCGTCGGCGCTCGCGGCCTGGCCGGTGCCTTCGCCCGGAGCCAGCGGCAAAGGCACGGTCCCGCCATGGAGCGAATCGGGCCTGCGCACCTCTTCGCCATCGGAATCCGGCTCGGCCGGTTTCACGCCCGACTGGACTTCGCCGAACCAGGTCTCGAAGACCGAGTCGAAGCGGTCGATCTCCTCCTTCGATCCGGTCAAGGTGATGCGCGCCTGCCAATAGAGGCCGCGGCGCGTTGCCGGCGGCGCGGCCTGCAGCGTTTGCAGGAAATCCTGCTGCTTCTGGTGCGGCGCGGCGATGCCGGCTTCGCGCAAGGCAGCGAGGAAGCCGGTGACGTGAGCGGCGGCGGCAGACTCAGCCATTGACCGCGCGGAGCAGCGGCGCGCCTTCGGCCAGCACGGTTTCGAGATCGTCCTGGTCCTTGACCAGCAGCCCGAGCGCGCGGCGCAAGGCGGTCGGCCAATCGTTGCCGCCATCGACCAGCACCTGTCCGGCACGCGCCCATTCGATCGATTCGGCGATGCCCGGCTTCTTCAGCAGCGCCAGGCGCCGGATGCCGTTGACCGCATCGACCAGCGACGACGCGGCGGCTTCGGTGAGGCCGGGCACTTTCAACTCGAGGATTCGCCGCTCCCGCGCCGGTTCCGGGAAGTCGATCCAGTGATAGAGGCAACGCCGCTTCAAGGCGTCGTGCAGCTCGCGGGTGCGGTTCGAGGTCAGCACGACGAAGGGCGGATGCGTCGCCTTGATGGTGCCGAGCTCCGGCACGGTGATCTGGAAGTCGCCGAGGAACTCCAGGAGGAAGGCCTCGAACTCGGCATCGGCGCGGTCGACCTCATCGACCAACAGGACGGCGCCTTGGCCGGAACGCAAGGCCTTCAGCAGCGGCCGCTCGACCAGGAAGCGCTCGTTGAAGACGTCGTCGACGCCGGCCGTCTCGCTGCCGGCCCGGACCGCCAGGAGCTGCTTGGCGTAGTTCCATTCGTAGAGCGCCTGCGCGGCGTCGATGCCCTCGTAGCATTGCAGGCGGATGAGGTCGCGCGACAGCGCCGCGGACAGGGCGCGCGCGATCTCGGTCTTGCCGACACCGGGCTCGCCTTCCAGCAGCAACGGCTTTTGCAAGGCCATCGCGAGTTGAACCGCGGTCGCCAGGCCTTCATCGGCCAGATAGCCCGCCTGCTCCAGCACGGCGGCGACGCTCGTGCTGGAGTCGAAGGCGGGCTTCCTGCTGCGGGTCTCTTTGGCCATCAGGTCAGAACTGCGGGTGCTCCTGGGTCACCACGCGGACCCGGTTGCTGACATGGGCCGCCGCGTCGGCGCCGGCGGCCTTGCCGCCGTCGGTCGCGAAGGCGGCCGCCATGGCTTCCTCGCTCTCGAACCACATCTCGCTGACCGAGTCATAGGTGTTGGCCGGGTCGTCCTTCACCACGACATCGACCTGGTACTTCTTCATGCCGGGCACGCCGCGGGCGAGCTTCGGATGCTCCTCCAGCGCCCATTTCTTGTAGTCGGCGAAGCTCATGCCTTCCTTGCGCTTCATCAGCGACATCACCTTGATCATTCTCTTCTCTCCGGTTGCTTTAAAGGAAACGGGTTATTCGGCGGCGTTCTTCAGGGCGTCGAGGCCGCGCAACACCTTCTCCGGCGTGATCGGCATCGAGTCCACGCGCACGCCGCAGGCGTCGAAGATCGCATTGGCGATGGCGGCGATCGGCGAATTGGCGGTCATCTCGCCGATGCCCTTGGCGCCATAGGGACCGTTGGCGGCCGGGCGCTCGATGATGGCGCTCTCCATCACCGCAATGTCACCAGGGCCGGGCATCAGGTATTCGCTGAAATCCAGCGGCCCGTGGGCGCGATCGGGATAGTACGGCTCGGTCGTCTCGTAGAGCGCATGGCTCATGCCCATCCAGGCGCCGCCAACGATCTGCTGATGCGCCATGGCGGGGTTCATCGCCCGGCCGATTTCATAGGCATTGGTCAGCTTCAGCACGGCGACCTCGCCGGTCTCGTCATCGACCTCGACCTCGGCGACGGTGCAGGCATGGGCCTGGGCCGAATCCGGGTTCATCTCGCCGGTCTCGGGCACCACATCGCTTTTCGGCTTCATGAAGATGCCGCGGCCGGAGATGGTCTTGCCGTATTTGAAATGCGCCGCCAGCGCCACGTTGATCACCGCGACCGATTTCTCGGGCGATCCCTTCACATGGACGTTGCCTTTGCCGTCGGTGAGCAGATCGGCGGGATCGACTTCCAGCTCCTCGGCGGCCACATCAAGCATCACCGAACGCGCTTCCTTGGCCGCCATGATGATCGCATTGCCGATCCGGTGCGTGCCGCGGCTGGCAAAGGTGCCCATGCAATGCGGGCCGGTATCGGTGTCGGCGGTATCGACCCAGACCGTGCCCACCGGCACGCCGAGCGTCTCGGCGCCGATCTGCGCCATCACGGTCTTCAGGCCCTGGCCGAGATCGACCGAGGAGAGCGTGATCACGAAGCTGCCGGTGGTGGTGGCATGGATCAGCGCCTGGCTTGGATCGCCGCCGAGATTCATGCCGGTCGGATAATTGACGGCGGCAATGCCGTGGCCTTTCAGCTTCGCCATGTCACACGCCCTCCTTGTTGAGGGAGCTCATCTTCCTGAAGCGCTCCGGCAGGTTGCGGCCGGTCATCTCCGCCGCCTTCTGCATCACCTCGACCAGCGCACAGCCTTCCGCCTTCTTGCGATGGGCCTTCATGTCGCCGTCGCGATAGGCGTTCAGCATGCGGAGCTCAATCGGGTCCATCTTCAGCAGCCGCGCGATCCGGTCCATCTGGGATTCCAGCGCGAAGTCGCCGATGGTGACGCCGAAGCCGCGCATCGCCGAGGACGGCGTGCGGTTGGTGTAGACGCAATGCGCATCGACCCAAACATTGGGGATGCTGTAGGGCCCGGGCATATGCGCGGCGGCCTTGGTCGTGCCGTAGGGGCTGTGGCGCGAATAGGCGCCGGCATCGACATAGAGCGTCACCTTGCGGGCGATGATCCGCCCGTCCTTCATGATCCCGTCCTTGATATAGATGCGCTCGGCGGCGCGGGGCGAGGAGACCTGCATCTCCTCTTCGCGGCTATAGGCGTATTTGACCGGCCGCTGGGTCAGCATGGCGGCGAGGATGGCGATCGGCTCGACGATCACATCCACCTTGCCGCCGAAGCCGCCGCCGACCGTGCCGCCCTTCACCCGCAGCTTGTTGAACGGCAGGCCGACGATCAGCGCCGCGTTGTCCAGGGTGAAATAGCAGGCCTGGGTGTTGGAATGGATGGTGAAGCGGCCGTCGCCTTCGGGCTTCACGATGCACCCCGTCGTCTCGGTCGGCGCATGCTCGATCGGTGCCGATTGATAGCGGTGCTCGATCACATGGTCGGCCTGGGCGAAGGCCTTGTCGACATCGCCGAAACGGATGCGACGGCAATGATGGCCTTCATAGACGAAGTGGTTCTTGCCATGCGGCTTGATCGCCGGCGTGCCGGGCTTCAGCGCCTCTTCGACATCGAACACCGCCGGCAGGTCCTTGTAGTCGATCTTCACCTTGGCAGCCGCCTCGCCCGCGGCCTCGGCGGTCTCGGCGAGAATGGCGACGATCTGCTCGCCGGCGAACAGCACGCGGTCCTCGGGCAGGACCGGCTCGTCATTGGGCTCGACGCCGATCAGCCGCAGGATGGTGTACCAGTTGTTCGGCACGTCCTTGTGCGTCAGCGCGCGGACGAAGCCGGGCACTTTCGCGGCGGCCGACGTATCGACCTTCTTCAGCAGCGCGTGATGCCGCGTCGAGCGCGCCATCTTCAGGTGCAGCATGCCGGGAAAGCTGACATCCTCGTAGAACTGGGTCTTGCCGGTGACATGGGCGCGGGCATCGACGCGGGGGACGGTCGTGCCGACCACGTCGAGCTCGGCTTCGCGCTCGGCGGAGAAGAAACTGGTGTCGATCTGCTCGAGATCCTGCATGCCCGCCTCCTATTCCGCGGCTTTGCGGCGGGATGGGGCGGCTTTCTTCATCTTCGCCGCGGCATCCAGCACCGCGTCGATGATGGCCTCGTAGCCGGTGCAGCGGCAGACATTGCCGGAGATCGCCCGCACCACATCGGCGCGGCTGGGATCGGGATTGCGGTCGAGCAGGCCCTTGGCGGCCATGATCATGCCGCTGCTGCAGAAGCCGCATTGCGTGGCGAACAGCGCGATGAAGCTCTCCTGCAGCGGATGCAGGACGTCACCCGCGGCAAGACCCTCCAGGGTCTCTATGCTGCGGCCGGCAACCGTCTCGACCGGCACCAGGCAGGCAAAGACCGGCTTGCCGTCGAGGAGCACCGTGCAGGTACCGCAGGTGCCCTGGGCGCAGCCTTTCTTGGAGGCGGTGAGGCTGAGCGAATCGCGCAAGGCGTCGAGCAGCGTGGTGCCGGGGCGCGTCAGGAACTCCTGCGCGCGGCCGTTGACCTTCAAGGTGACGATGGTCGATGGCATGTCAGATCCCCTCCCAGGGAGACGCGCGGCTTATGCGCCGCGTCGTCGGTTGCAGGTGATTTGCTTATTCGCCGAGAATCGCCCTCCGGAAATGCACGGGCAAAACGCGGGCCCGGTACCAGGCGCTGGCATAGGCATCGGTGAACGGTGCCGCGTCCTGGATCAGCAGCGCGCCGGCTTTAGCGATGGCATCGGCGTCGAGTTTCTGGCCTTCGAGCGCTGCGGCCGCTTTCGCGGCGAGCACCGGCTTCGTGCCACAGCCGCCGAGCGCGATGCGCGCCTTGGCGACACGGCCTTTGCTCTGCGAGCAGTGCGCCGCGATAGTCACGATCGAGGCCGAGTTTGCCGCGCGGCGCATGGCCTTGCGGTAGAACCAGGTGCCTTTCTCGGGCTTCTTGAAGCCGATTGCGGTCACGATCGCGTCGCGACCGATGCCCTTCTTCAGGAGCTCGGCGACCGGCAGCTTCTTCATGCCGCGCTTGGTCGCGACCGTCGCCTCGGCATCGAGTGCCAGCAGGCAAACGGCAATATCGCCGTAGGGCTGCTCGGTGAACAGGTTGCCGCCGATGGTCGCGAGATTGCGCAGGGTCGGCGAGCCCACCGATTCGATCGCCGGCTGGAGGAAAGCGAGACCGCGCTCCTCGCCGATCGCCGCCAGCGTCGTCGCCGCGCCGATCGTCACCTTGTCGCCCTTGATGGCGATCTTATCGAGCTTCAATCTGCTGAGGCTGACCAGCGCACCGAGGCCGGAGATTCCCGCCTGCACCTTCGGCATCACCAAGGTGCCGCCGCCGATCACCAAAGCGTCGCGCGCCCGCGCCAGGCTGCTGAGCGCCTCGGCGGTGGTTTGCGGAACGTCGATTGCCCTTAGCAATGGTTCCTCCCCTGATTTCCGACTTCTTGTTGAAATCGATTATCGATAATAGGAAGCTAGAGTCAAGCGGCTTGCCGCAGCGTATAAAGATATACCAAGTGTGACGGGACTCGCTTGAGCCGGTTTCAACCGCTCGGCTAGGGTCCCGCCGCCTGTCGCCGCCGGGAATGGCGGCGGCGGACGGAAGCGACGACAACAGCAAGAATAAGTTCTCTCGCGGCGCCAGCGATAGCGGGAGACGGCCAAAAAAAGGCCGGCGGCGCCGCGGCGGGAGGGAGAGACGCGATCGTGAGTGAGTCCAGCGTGAAGCGGCTGCCGCTTCGGCACCAAATCAAAGAAGCCATCATCGAGCGGATCGTGGCCGGCAAGCTCCGGTCCGGCGACCGCCTGGTCGAAATGAAGATCGCCGCCGAGTTCGGCACCAGCCAGGCGCCGGTGCGCGAGGCCTTGCGCGAGTTGGAGGCGATCGGCTTCCTCTCGGCGACGCCGCATCGCGGGGCCTTCGTGCGCGACTTCTGGCGCGAGGGCTTGAAGGAGTTCTATGCGGTGCGCGGCGCGCTCGAAGAATCGGCGACCCGCCAGGCGATGCCGATGCAGCCGGCGGATATCGAGAAGCTGGAGGCCGAGCTCGAAGCGATGCATGCGGCGGCCTTGGAGCAGAACCTCGACGGCATTGCACGGCACAGCGTCGCCTTCCACGAGATCATCGTGAAGGCCGCGCGCAACGAGCTGCTCTACACGGTCTGGAAGTCACTCTGCATCGAGACCCGCACCACGGTCACCCTGATGGCCGCCGGCGACAATCTCCTGGAGCTGGCCGACGGCCATCGCGCGATCATCGACACGATCAAGAGCGGCGACGTCGAATCGGCCTGCCGCGCCGCGCGCGAGCACCAGGACGTCTTCGAGCATCTGCCGGTGCTGGAGGAAAGCGACGCGAGCCCCGCCAGTTCGGAGCAGCCGGCCGCCTAGCCCTCAGGGCTTGCGCCACCGGGTGCCGTGGGTCAGGTGATGGGCGAGCAATTGCCCGAGCCGGGCCTCGCCCAGCGGTGCCTTGTGGATGCGCTGCAGGATGTCCTGATCCGGCAGGCCGTTCGCCTCGACGATCGCCGGGCCGTCCGCCAGCACCGCCACGTCCCAGCCGATCACCACGCGATCGCCGAGCCTGGCATGCGCCTCGGTGATCAGCGTCCTCGCCTCGGCCCAATAGGGCAGGGCACGGCCCTGGATCCGGCCGCCGGTGACCGGATGCACGTCATGCCAGCGCGTGCTCGGCTTCAGGCCCATGTCGCTCGCCGCACCCAGCCGGCCGGTCGCGGCATCGACCGGCGCGGCGATGCCGCCCGCATGGAAATTGTCCACCGCCGAATCGGCGCGACTCGGCATGCGCAAGACCGCGCCGATCAGCTCCGGTTTCTCCTGCTCGTCGAGCGCGGTCACCATGCGCAAGGTCGAGAGCGCGCCGAGATTGATATCGGCGAGATCCGGGTGATTGATCAGCCGCGGCTGCAGCACCAGCCCGCCGACCCGCGAGTGGTCGGCGAGATGCGCCATCAGGCCCGCCTCGTCCAAGCTGAATCGGCCGTGGCGCCAGTGGCGGTCTTCGTAGCGCCAGCACTCGGCGCCGCGGCCGCCCTTGCCCTCGGTCAGCTTCACGAAGAGATCGATCGGCGGCAGCGCCTCGGTCATGCGCGCTTTGACCTTACCCTTCGCAAATCGCGCCAGGACGGGTGCCGCGCGCAAGCCGGCCGCGACGCATTCCGCCGCGAAGGTCGCCTTGTCGCGGAACGGCCGGCGCCGCTTGGGATCGAAATCATGCGGCCGCAGCAGAAAGAAGGCGCCGCCCTTGGTTTCCGCGCGGAGCAGATACTCATCGGCGCGCCGGCGATGGGCGTCCAGGTAGAGCTCGAACATGTAATAAGCGGAGGGCGGAATGAGATGGCGCCAGGCCAGCGCCACCTGCTCGCTGAATTGCTGCGTGCGGCTCTTGCCGGTTTCGGCGCGGACGCGCGCCCCGAGCTGCAGGCTGAACCGCAGCGCTTCCAGGGCGGACCAGACCGGCCAGGTCGGCAGCGCCAGCCAGAGCCCGAGCCGCTGATACCAATAGGCGCGCCGCCAGACGACCTTGCGATAGTTCTCGCGGATGACCGGGACCGCGTCGAGATTCGCGCCAGCGGGGACACGGCGTTTCAGAGGCGGCGGATAGAACCAGATCTGCACGTGGGATTGCTCTCAGGCAGCGCAACTTGACAGGCTTCGGTCAGGCACCGAATGTCTGCCAGCAATCCCGGCGCGACGCAATCACGGGCAAGAAACAGCAGGGAGAAACCATGCAGCAGCAGCGCAACGACTCGGATGCGAAGTCCGTCGCCTTCGACTGGGTCAGCGAGAACCGCCGCGCGCTCTCCGACTGGAACCAGGTGATCTGGCACTACGCCGAGCCGGCCCTGCGCGAATACAAGTCCGCCGCCTGGTACGTGGACCGGCTGAGCCGCGAGGGCTTCAAGGTCGAGGCCGGCAGCGGCGGCATGCCGACCGCCTTCTCCGCGACGTTCGAGAATGGAGCCAGTGGGCGTGATGGAGGGCCGGTGATCGCGGCCTATGCCGAATACGACGCCGTCCCCGGCAACTGCCAGGTCGCGGCCGCGCGCAAAGGGCCGCGCCCGGGCTTGAGCAAGTACGCGGCGGGTCACACCGATCCGCATTCCGCGCTCGGCATCGCGGCGCTGGGCGGCGTGCTGGCGGCCAAGGCCGCGATGCAGCGGCACAACATCAAGGGCACGCTGCGGTTCTTCGGCGAGCCCGCCGAGAAGCTGCGTCTGTCGAAGCCGGTCCATGCGGCCAAGGGCTATTACGACGGCATCGACGCCGCGATCAGCTTCCACCCGACCTATATGCTGCCGCTCTGCAATACCGTGCGCTGGGACACGCATTGCGGCGCCGCCTATGTCTGCATCTACAGCTTCGAATGCGTCGAGCCGGAATATTGGGGCTCGGCCGATGCCTCCAGCCCGATCCCGGCCTCGCATATCGCGGCGCGCGCACCTGGCGCGAACGATGCGCTGTTCACGATGTTCGGGCTGACCAAGCAGCTGCAAGCCTCGATGCTGCCTTTCACCACCGGCTGGTCGCTCTCCGAAGCGATCCTCACCGCCGGCCAGGCCACCGCCGACAATCTCCCGGCCCATGTGGCGCAGATCCAATACATCTGGCGCGTGCCCGATCTCGGCATGGCCGAGCAGGTGCTGCGCGTGCTCGACAACAATGCCGAAGCCGCGGCCAAGGCGGCACATTGCCAGTGGCGGCGGATCTGGGTCAGCCGTTCGCGGCCGGGCCTTGCCAACCATGCGATGGCGAAGCTGGTCTATGAGAACCTGAAGCGCGCGGGCGCGCCGAGCTGGGGCGGCGAGGCCATCGCTTCGGCCCAGGCGATCCAGCGCGAGCTCGGCCTCGAGCCGATGGAGAAGCCCTATCTCGAGGCGATCGAGCGGCTGATCGAGCCGGAGGAGGCCGAGCGCCTGTTGCGCCGGAACCTGCCGCCGAGCCAGGTCAACTCCACTTCGGACGACTACACGGAATATTGCTGGCACGCGCCGACCGCGCGATTCTATATCGGCCGGCCGATGCTCAAGGCGCCGCGCGGATTCCACTATCCCGACTGGGTGTTGAACGCGCTGGGCGGCATTCCCGCCTGCATCGATCCGATGATCGAAACGGCCGCCAAGACCATCGCCGGGAGCATCTGCGACCTGCTGACCCGGCCCGAGCTGCTGAGCGCGGCCAAGGCCGAGTTCACCGAGCGGACCGGCGGCGGGGTCGGCGGCAGCAATTGGATCAGCCCTCAGCTTCCCAAGGACTTCCGTCCCCCGATCGACTATCGCTGGCCGGAATACGTGACCACCAGCCGCGGCGAGGAATGGTGGATTCCGGCCGCCGCGGACGAATAAACGCATCCGATTGTCGCGCGTCCTGCTCGGAAAACTGGCTTTGACTTGGATCAACGCATTCGTCGGCGGCCGGGACTAATGCTTTATCCTGGAGAGGCGAATAGACGGGCTTTGAGCGCGATGCAGGCGACGTTTCATAACTACTCGGGTTTGGATGTCTCGCTGGAGCAGCCGCCGACTGCGGAGGACCGCCGCCGCTTGCGCCGGCTGCCGCTGTTTGCCGGCGCCGATGACGCGACGGTCCAGGACCTGCTCGCCCGAACGCCGATCAACGTCGTGCAGCGCCATCAACTCGCAGTCCGCGAGGGCGCCATTCCCAGCAGCGTGATGGCCGTGCTTTCCGGACGGCTCGCGCTCTCGACGCAGATCGCGGGCGAACAGCCGGTGGTGATCGGCATCGTCGGTCGCGAAGAACTGATCATGCCCGGCGCCGCCATCGTCGCCTCACCCTATCCGCTCTCGGGCCGCGCCATCGAAGAGACGCGCATCGCCGTGGTGCCGCTGGCCGATCTCTGGGCGGCGGCCGAACGCGATCGCGGCTTCGCCATGGATCTCGCGCGACTGGCGAGCGGCGAATGGCAGGCCTTGCTGGCGATGCTGAAGGATTATCGCCTGCGCTCGGCCCCGCAGCGCTTCGCCGCCTATCTGGTGCGGCTCGCCAAGGAAGCCGGCCTTGGGGAAACCGGTCCGGTCGAGATCGAGCTCGCCGACGACCGCAAGACCCTGGCCAGCCTGCTCGGCATGACCCCGGAGAATCTCTCCCGCACCATCGCGCAGTTCCGCGAGCGCGGGGTGCTGGTGACCGGTCGCATGGTCAAGATCACGGATGTGGCCGCGCTCGGCGCCTTCGCCGGCGTCTAGAGCCCCGAGAACCAACAGCATTGATGTAAGCCGCGTCGCCATGGGATGATTCCGCCCTGGTTCAGGGAGGAGTTCACCATGACGACAGCGAACTGGCGCCCCGAGAGTCTGGCGGCGCAGGCGCTCGGCTGGATCGATGCGAAGACCGGCGCGGTCAGCCCGCCGATCCACATGTCCAGCACCTTCCTGCGCGATCCCGACAACCAGTATCGCACCGGCCATATCTACATCCGCGATGACAACCCGGCTTTCGAGCAGGTGGAGGCGCTGCTGACCAAGCTGGAAGGCGGCGCCTCCGCCCTGGTCTTCGCCTCCGGCATGGCGGCGGTGACCTCGGTCTTTCTCGCGCACAAGCCCGGTGATCACGTGCTGGTCGCCGAGCACGTCTATTACGGCGTGCGGAAATGGCTCAACGGTTTCGCCAAGCCCTGGGGCCTCGCGGTCGACTATGTCGATATGAGCAACCTCGATGCGGTGAAGCGCGCTTTTCGCCCGGGCCAGACCAAGCTGATCTGGACCGAGACGCCGGCCAATCCGGTCTGGACCATCACCGATCTCGCCGCCATCGCCTCGATCGCCCATGCTTCCGGCGCCAAGGTCGCCGTGGATTCGACCGTGGCGACCCCGGTCTTCTGCAAGCCGATCGCGCTCGGCGTCGATATCGTCATGCATTCGGCGACCAAGTTCCTGAACGGCCATTCCGACATCTGCGCCGGCGCGCTGATCACCCGGCAGGAAGACGAAATGTGGGAACGGCTCTGGACCATCCGCACCCAGCTCGGCAGCATCATCGGCTCCATGGAGGCCTGGCTGCTGCTGCGCGGCATGCGCTCGCTGTTCCCGCGCGTGCAATGGGCGGCGCGCTCGGCGCAGCAATTGGCGGAGAAGCTGCAGGCGCATCCGTTTGTCGCCTCCGTGCTCTATCCCGGCCTCGCGGACTTTCCCGGCCACGCCATCGCCGCCCGGCAGATGACCGGCGGCTTCGGCGCCATGCTCTCGATCCGCGTCAAAGGCGGCGAGACCGGCGCGATCCGCTCGGCCGCCCATGTCAACTTGTGGAAGCGCGCCACCTCATTGGGCGGCA
Source organism: Dongia sedimenti (assembly GCA_030715195.1). Classification (GTDB taxonomy): domain Bacteria; phylum Pseudomonadota; class Alphaproteobacteria; order Dongiales; family Dongiaceae; genus Dongia; species Dongia sedimenti. The sequence continues at coordinate 171,356 of JAUYVI010000005.1, read as the reverse complement.
CCGAGAGCCTGATCGAGCACCGCGCCAGCATCGAAGGCGACGCCTCGACCACGCCGAAGGACCTGCTGCGCCTCTCGGTCGGCTTGGAGGATGCGGCCGATCTCTACGACGATCTCGCCGCGGCACTCGACACCGGGCACCGGAACTAGTCGTGGCCAACCTCCTGATCCTCGGCGCCAGCCGCGGCCTCGGCGCCGCTTTGGTCGAAGGCCTGCCGCGCAAGGGCGATACCGTGTTCGGCCTGTCGCGCTCGGAACCCGCTTGGCGGCGGCGGAGGTCGGCGATCCGGCGGCATTGGATCGAGGCCGATCTCGCCGAGCTCGGCGCGGTGCAGAATGCGCGCCGCGAAATCGGCAAGGCGCCGGTCGATGCACTGATCCATGTCGCCGGCATCTGGGACGAGGCCCCGTTCGAAGAGATGCATGACGACGAGATCGCCGAGATTCTCGACGTCGACCTGCGGGCCTTCCTGGCGTTTTCGCGCGGCCTCGCGCCGAATCTCAAGCGGGCGGACCACGCCAAGATCATCGCCATCGGCTCGACCAACGGGCTCGACAACGGCGACATGACGGCCGTCGCCTATTCCGCCGCCAAGTTCGGTTTGCGCGGCGCCTGTCAGGCGCTCCGCCAGCACTTCCGCAAGGACGGCATCGCGGTCACCTGCCTTTCGCCGGGCTCGATCGCCAGCGAGGTGGCGTATGCCGATGGCGTGCCCGCAGCGTTGAAGAAGCATCGCGGCAAGCGCATGCCGGTCGCGGATATCGTCGGCATGATCCGCTGCATCCTCGACCTCTCGCCGGCCGCCTGCGTGAAAGAGATCGCGATGCCGGCGCTGAAGGATGCGGATATCTGAGTTAAGGCTGCTTCTTCTCCAGCAGCCGGTCGAGCACCAGCCGCCTGGCGCCGCGGCTCCAGGAATAATCCGCGCCCATGCGTAGGCCGCTGTTTTCATCGACGAGAACGGTCCCGGTCTTGGTGTCGCGAATCTGGAAACGCACGGTGTATTCGGTGCGGCTGATCCGCCGCACCACGCCGACCAAGGACTGATCCGCGCCCAACCCGCGGGCGATTGCCGCGTCGCAGCCGTTGCAGTCGCGCAAGCTTCGGGTCTTCGCCGCGGGCGCATCGGCGGCGGCGACGTCGGTGATGCTGTACCGTCCCGACTTCGCGAAAACCCGGCGCACCATGCCGGTCGTGTCGTCCAGTTGGACCAGCTCCGCCTCGGTCGCGCCGCCGGTCGAGGCGGCGGGGCTGAAATCTTCATACTCGAAATCGAAGATGGCGAGCTTGATCGGTGCGGGCATGATCGCCGCATTGAGATCGCGGGACACGAATGTTTCGGCCCGCGCCCAGGATGCGTCGTCGTCGCCGCGAAAGGTGATGAGCTTGCTGAGCACGACACGGTCGGCGGCGATGTCGATCGCATCGACCTTGGCCCACTGTACCAAGGTGCTCATCTTGTGGATGCCGCCGACCACCAGATACCTGGCACCGGCGGCGGCAGCCGCCCGGACCAGTGCCTCCGGCGTCCCGTCGCTTGGGCCGGCCGGCACCAGGCGGAACCGGCCGTCCGCCGCGAGATCGCGCCGCAGCGCCGCCATGAAATCCCGCAGGCGCCGCGCATGCACCGCTGCCTGGTCGGCCGGCTCGCCGGAGGTGTCGAGGAACTCGAAATCCGCGACCGCAAGGCCGACCGGCTCCGGCGGCGTGTCGGCCCGTGTCCCTGCCGAGCCGAGAATGCTGCCCATCAAGACGAGGCCGCAGAGAACACCGGTCAGTCGTCGCATCGCAAAGGGCTCCTGTCGTCCACATGACCCGGTCCTGACCATACTGGCCGCGGCGCCGCACCGAAGCCGAATGCCGCCCGGGAGAAGCCGGGCAAATTTCCCGACGTCGCCGCCGCCGCTTCCCATCCAACCGGTTCTGCGGCTCAATGCCGGAATGGCATGGCGGCGCGACCTCAAGGTGCGGTTGACGCTGCGGATCGTCGGCGTGGCAGCCTTCTGCTTCGCCGCCGCCGCGGCCTATGTCCTGTTCGAGGCGGACCGGTCGATGCGCAGCCGGCTGGACCGGATGACCGAGGTCGCGGCCAAGGATCTCGCGCTCCAGCACGGCAAGCGCGCGTGGATCAAGGATCCGGCGCCGTTCTTTCCCGATCTCGAGGTCCTCGCGACCGGCGTTCTGGCGCCGGGCCTGTGCCTCGGCTATCGCGATGCGGGTGGTGCCATTCTGCAGAGCTTCTGCAGCGGCAGCCAGGATGACGATCCGCCCGCCCTCTTTGCTTTCGTCTACACCGCTCTGTTCGACCCCGGGCGCGAAAGCGCCCGGTCGGTGGTGTTTCAGGGCCGGACCGTGGGCGCGGCGATCGCCTGGGGCGTTCCCCTGGCACTCACCGCCCAGGCCTGGCACGAGGTCGCGCACCTGCTGGCGATCATGATCCTGACTTTGCTGCTGCTCTGCGTCCTGGTCTATGCCGCCTTGGCGCGGGCGCTGCGCCCGACCCAGGCGATCCATGCGGGCCTCGAACGCATCGCCGCCAACGATCTCTCGGCCCGGCTGCCGGCCTTCGATCTCGCCGAGCTTTCGCCGATCCGCGACGTGTTCAACCATCTGGCCGAGAACCTGCAGGCCAGTTTGGCCGAGCGCACCGCGCTCACCCGGCGGCTGATCGACCTGCAGGAGGACGAGCGCCGGCATCTCGCCCGCGAGCTGCATGACGAGTTCGGCCAGAATCTGACCGCCATCCGCGCCCTGGCCATGGCGGCGCGGGAAACGGCGGCGCGCGACTGTCCCGCCTTGCTGCCGGAATGCGGCGGCATTGCCCGGATCACGGCGGACATGATGGAATCCCTGCGCGGCGCCCTGTTCCGCTTGCGCCCGCCGGATGTCGAGGAGCTGGGGCTCGCCGCCAGCCTCGAAGGGTTGATCGCCGGCTGGAATGGCCGCAGCCGCGACCGGACGCGGTTCGAGCTCCGCCTCGAAGGCAACCCCGATGCGCTGCCGCCGGCGTTCGGCACCAGCCTCTATCGCATCGCCCAGGAGGCGTTGACCAATGCAGCCAAGCATGCGGCGGCGACGCGGGTGACCTTGCGGCTGAGCGTCGATGCCGCCGGCGAGATCCAGCTGACCGTCGATGACGATGGCGGCGCCGGCGACAATGTGCCGGCGGGCGGGGCCGGCATGGGCCTGCTCGGCATGCGGGAGCGCGTCGCGACACTCGGCGGCCGCATGAGCTTCGAAACGACAGCGCGCAGCGGCTCGGTGTTGCGCGTGGCAATCCCCTTCGATCCCGTGCGCGCGGCATGACCCAGGGCCGCCGAACCATCATGCTGGTGGACGACCATGCGGTGGTGCGCGAAGGCTATCGCGCGGTGCTCGAGAAGCAGCCCGGCCTCAAGGTGATCGCCGAGGCCGGCGACGGCGCCGAGGCCTATCGGCTCTACAAGGAGAAGCGGCCCGACCTCGTGGTCATGGACCTCACCATGCCCGGCATCGGCGGAATCGAGGCGATCCGGCGCATCCGACAGTGGGATCCGGATGCCCGCATCCTGGTCTTCACCATGCACCAGAACGCGGCTTTCGCGGTGCAGGCGATCCGCGCCGGCGCCCGCGGCTATGTGACCAAGACCAGCCCGCCCGAAGCCCTGGTGCGCGCCGTCGCCGACGTGTTCGCCGGAAAGGTGGCACTCAGCCCGGATATCGACCACGAACTGGCGCTGAGTCGCCTCGCCGAGGAGACGGTCGCCGCCGACGTCCTGACCGCGCGGGAGTTCGAGGTGCTGCGCCTGCTGCTGGCCGAGCGCACGGCCGATGAGATCGCGGCGCTGCTCCATATCAGCCCGAAGACCGTGGCCAACCTGCACTATCTCATCAAGACCAAGCTCGGCGTCGGCTCGGACATCGAGCTGGTACGCCTAGCGCTGCGGCAAGGGTTGCTGACGCAGATGGAGATCGGCGCTTCATAAGACGCGTCATGGCCGGACATGATCCGGCCATCTCGTGCGAAGCGCGGATAGAGATCGCCGGGTCAAGCCCGGCGATGACGATTCTAGGCGGCCGCCTGCTTCAGCTGCGGCCGGTTGGCGACGGCGGTTTCGTAGAGGCCGAGGATTCGCTGGCGCTCTTCGCCTTCGAGCGGCAGTCGGGGCGCTCTCACCCATTCGGTGCCCAAGCCCACGACCTGCTGGCCGAGCTTGATGTACTGGACCAGCTTCATATGCGTGTCGAGATGCAGGGTCGGGGTGAACCAGCGGTAGATCGCGCGGGCTTCGTCGAACCGGCCGGCCAGCGCCGTATTCCAGAGCGCGATGGATTCTTCCGGGAACACGTCGGTCAGGCCCGAGACCCAGCCGTCGATGCCGAGCGCGACGCTTTCCAAGAGCAGGTCATCGACGCCGCAGAACAGGGTGTAGCGCTCGCCCACGGTGTTGTGGAGATCGGTGATGCGCCGCGGGTCGTCGGAGGATTCCTTGATCGCGACGATGTTCTGCTCTGCGGCGAGATCGACGAAACCTTCCGGCTTCACATCGACACCGTAAACCAGCGGGTTGTTGTAGATCATGATCGGCAGGCCGGTCGAACGGGCGACGGTGCGGAAATGTGCGACCGCCTCGCGGGCATCGGCCTTGTAGACCATGCCGGGCAGGACCATCAGTCCGTCGATGCCGATCTTCTCGGCGTCCTTGGCATACTGGCAGCCGAGTGCCGTGGTGTATTCCGAGACGCCGGAGACGATCGGGACCCGGCCTTTCACCACTTCCTTGGTGGCGGCCAGGACCTGACGCTTCTCCTCGGGCAGCAGCGAGCAGTTCTCGCCGCAGGTCCCGAGCATGATCAGCCCGTGCACGCCGGCCTTCAGCAGCGCGTCCACTTCCTTCTGGGTCGCCGCCAGGTCGAGGGCGCCTTCCTTGGAAAACTGGGTGGTGACGGCCGGGAAGATCCCGGTCCAGAACGGCTTGCGGCCCATTTGCAGAACTCTCCTGGCGGTTGCCCGATATTGCATATTGTATAAAATATACTGATGGCTCGTCAACCCTGATCGCCGGAGTCACGCCCGGCGTGGTATCGTTCCCCGCATGAATCGCCCGATCGAGCGCCGCACCATCGCCGCCGAGGCCGCAGAAATGCTGCGGCAGCGAATCCTCACGGGCGAGCTCCGCGCCGGCCAGCCGATCCGCCAGGAGCAGATCGCGCAGGACATGGGCGTCAGCCGGATTCCCCTGCGCGAGGCCCTGAAACAGCTCGAGGCCGAAGGCTTCGTCACCATCGCGCCGCATAAGGGCGCCGTGGTCGCGACTCTCTCCGCCGCGGAGGCCGAGGAGCTGTTCGCGCTCCGGCTCCAGCTCGAGACCTGGCTGTTGCGCGACGCCATTCCCCGCATGCGCGAGGCGGATTTCGCCCATCTCGACGCGATCATCGACGAATCGCGGGCGCCGGACAGTCTTGCGCGGTGGGGCGAATTGAACTGGCAGTTCCACGAGGCGCTCTATCGCCCGGCTGGTCGGCCGGTGTCGCTCCGCTTCCTGAAGCGGATCCATGACAATCTCGACCGGTATCTACGCTTGCAGATCGCCATCACACGGGATTGGGACCGGGCCTACCGGGATCACCAGGACCTGGTCGCATTGTCGCGCGAACGCAATGTCGAGGCGGCGCTCGCGCTGCTCGAAGATCACATTCTCGGCACCGCGAAGGCGCTGTCGGGCACGCTCGCCAAGCGATCCGCATGAGGATCCGCATGCGTGAGGCGCGCCGCCGGTCATAGCTCACACGCAGCGCTCGATTGGGCGCTTTACCGGGCGGCGGCGAGAGGTTACTGACAAGGCGCGTGGGCTGGGTCGTGAACGCTGTTGGGGAGTCGGACCGGAGTCGCATGAATACCGCGATTACATTGGACCGTCGTACGGCGGCGATCTTCTATTCCGATGTGGTCGGCTACAGCCGGCTGATGGGTGCCGACGAGATCGGCACCATCTCCGCCCTGCGCGCCACGCTCGGCGCCATCGCCCTCCCCGCCATCCGCGACGGCGGCGGCCGCCTGGTGCAGGTGGCGGGCGACGCCATCCTGGCCGAGTTCGCCGGCGCCCCCTCCGCGGTCGATTGTGCGGTGACAATCCAGCGGCGCCTGGCCGAACGCAACATCGGCATCGATCCCGAACGGCGGATCGAATTCCGCATCGGCGTCAATTACGGCGAGATCATCGGCGAGGAAGACCGCATCTTCGGCGACACGGTCAATATCGCGGCACGGCTCGAAGGCATCGCCGAGCCGGGCGGCCTGGCGATCTCGCGCAAGGTGCTGGAGACCATCGCCGACCGCAAGGACCTGGTGTTCGAGAGCCTCGGCGAGCGCCGGCTGAAGAACATCGCCCATCCGATCGAGGTGTTCCGGCTGGCGAGCGGCCGTCCCAGCCGCTCCCTGGAGCCGACCACCCTCACCTTGCCGCAGCGGCCCTCGATCGCCATCCTGCCCTTCGACAACCGGACCGGCGAGCCCGAGCAGCAGTATTTCGCCGAGGGCCTGGCCGAGAGCATCATCGTCGATCTGGCGCGCTTCCGCGCGCTGTTCGTGATCGCGCGCAATGCCAGCTTCGCCTATCGCAGCGCCGATGCGGATCTCACCGAGGTCGGGCGCAAGCTCGGCGTGCGCTACGTGCTGACCGGGAGTCTCTGGCAGAACGGCGCCAAGCTCCGGCTCAATCTCCAGCTTTCGGACGCGGAATCCGGCGGCATGCTGTGGACCAGCCGCCGCGAGTTCGACAAGGCCGACCTGTTCCGGACCCAGGACGAGATCACCCGCGAGATCGTCTCGGCGCTGCCCGGCCGGATCGAGGCACATTGGCTGGAAGGCAGCCGTCGCAAGCGGGCGGAGAATTTCGTCGCCTATGACTATGTGCTCAAAGCCTGGGACCTGCTCTATGAGCATGGCGGCGAGCAGCACACCGCCATCCGCAGCCTGGTGCAGCAGGCGATCTTCCTGCAGCCGGGCTACGCCCAGGCCCAGGCGATGCTGGCCTATTCCTGGATGCTGACCTGGTTCCGCAACCAGGATCCTTCGGGACTGGATGCCGCCGAGCGCGAGGCCAAGCGCGCGCTGCTGCTCGATCCGACCGATGGCTGGTGCCAGTTCGTCGCCGGGTACGTGGCGCTCTACCGCCATCGCTTCGACGAGGCGGAGGAGCATTACAACCGCGCGATGGAGCTCAACCCCAACGACGCCCAGCTCTATTCCGAGATGGGCGCCTTCAAGAAGTATCTCGGCGAGACCGAGGAGGCGATCGACTATCTGCGGCAGGCGCTGCGCTTGAACCCGATGCGCAATGCCTGGATCTGGCATGAGATGGGCCTCGCGCAGATCACCGCGCGCCGCCCCGCCGAGGCGCTCGAGGCCTTCCAGAAGGTGACGCCGCCGCTGCCCTTCGACGACATCTATGTCGCGATCTGCCTCGCCAAGCTCGACCGGGTGAGCGAGGCGAAGGCCCTGGCGCGGCGGGTGCTGATGGCGCGGCCGGGCATCAACGTCAAAGGCTGGGCGACCCGCGAGCCCTATTACGAGAAGGCCGATCTCGAGGATTTCCTCGACGGCATGCGCATCGCCGGATTCCCGGAGCAGTGACGCGCGGCCGCGGCCGCCATCGTGACGAATTCGCGACAGAATCCATGCCGGTTCGCTCCTGACACTATGCTGTCAGGAGAGGGCGCGTAGAGTCTCTCTCCAAGAATGGAGAGGTGTCCCATGCGCAGCCCAACCTGGACCGAAACCCATCGACCGACGACGCGCCGCAGCACAACCGACGGCGTGATGGCGGCGTTCTTGCGCGCGGTCGCCGAGAGCTTCCGGCGGGCGCGCCAGCGGCGCGATCTCGCGGCGCTCTCCGATCACAGCTTGCGCGACATCGGGCTCAGCCGCGTCGATGTGCAGAGCGAGATCGCGAAGCCGATGTGGCGCCTGTAGCTAGGGCGCGTTGCCGAGCTGCCGCGCCAGATAGTCGTTGAGCGTCTTGCCGCGTTCCGGCTTGAACTTCTCGTCGGAGAGCACCAGGCCGTCCATGCGGTCGAGGCGGAAGGCGCGGAAGTCCTGCCGGAGCTCGCACCAGGCGGCGAGAATCCAGACCGGACCGTAGAAGGCGAGACCGAGCGGCCAGACCTGCCGCTCGGTCTCGGTCTCGCGGCCGTCCTTGTAGCGGAAGCGCACTTTCAGCCGCTGGCGGAGCGCCCGGCGCAACTCGATCGAATCGACATTGAGCTTTTCCGCGAAGTGCCGGCTGGGCGCGATGAGCGCGGTTTCGGCAAGACTGCGCCGCAGATGCTCGGGCAGCACCGTCTCGATCTTCGCGAGCGCTTGGCCCGCCGATTCGGCCAGCGCGCGGTCGCTCCAGGACTCGACGATGCGGGCACCGAGCACCAGCGCCTCGATCTCCTGCGAGTCGAACATCAGTGGCGGCAGGTCATAGCCGCCGCGCAAGGCATAACCGAGACCGGGCGCGCCTTCGACCGGCACGCCGCTCGCCATCAGCTCGGCGATGTCGCGATAGATGGTGCGTTCCGAAACTTCCAGCTTCTCGGCGAGCTCGCTGGCGCGGACCAGGCGCTTGCGGCGGAGATGCTGGATGATGTCGAACAGGCGCTGGGCGCGGCGCATGGAGCTCCCCTTCCCTGAGTCTCGCAGCGCGTAACCTAGCCTCCTGACATTCTCCTGTCACGCCTCGGCGTGTGCGACCGGATTCCCAGGCGCGCCGCCGCGCCGCGCGTTTGCGCTAAATCAATAGCAACCCTTGCCGCCCGTGCTTAGTTGATTGAAAGCACATGGAGGAAAATATGCGCGGAAAAATCACCTGGATCGTGGTCGCCGACGGACAGCGGGCGACGGTCTATCACAATGACGGACCGAACAAGGGCCTGCAGGTCATCGACGGAATCGGCGGCCATCGCGACGGCGCGCGCAGCCATGAGATGATCAGCGACCATGCGGGCCGGTCGCAGGGTTTCGCCGGCGCGCACGGCGCCTCTTCCATGACGCCGCGCACCGATCCGCACGAGCAGGAAGAAGCGCGCTTCACCGAACACCTCGCCGGCGAGATCAACCATGCCGCCCTGGAAAAGAAGTTCGACCGGCTGATCCTGGCGGCGCCGCCGCGCACGCTCGGCATCCTCAGGAAGGCGCTGTCGAGCCATGCCACGGAACGCGTGATCGCCGAGCTCGACAAGGACCTGACCAAGAACGCACCGGCCGACATCGCCGCCCACGTGGCGGAACACCTGGCGGTCTGAGGCGGTTCAATCCGGCAACAGCACCGCGGCGCCGCTGACCAGGCCGCGCCGCAGGCGGTCGAGCGCCTGATTGGCCTCCGCCAAGGGGTGGCGCTCGACGCTGGTCTTGATCCCGATCCGCGCCGCCAGAGGCAGGAACTCGGCCGCGTCGCGGCGGGTGAGATTGGCGGCCGAGCGGATCTGCCGCTCCTCCCAGAGGATGCGATAGGGGAAGCTCGGAATGTCGCTCATATGGATGCCCGCCGAAACGACGATGCCGCCCGGACGCACCGCTTTCAGTGCGGCCGGAACCAGCGCGCCGACCGGCGCGAACAGAATTGCCGCGTCGAGCGGCTCCGGCGGCGGCGCATCGGAATCGCCGGCCCAGACCGCGCCGAGCCCGCGCGCGAAATCCTGCGCCGCATGATCGCCGGCGCGGGTGAAGGCGAAGACCTGCCGGCCTTGATGCCGCGCCACCTGCGCCAGGATATGCGCCGCCGCGCCGAAGCCGTAGAGGCCGAGCTTCAGCCCGTCGCCCGCCATCCGGAGCGCGCGATAGCCGATCAGCCCGGCGCAAAGCAGCGGCGCTGCGTGGGCCGGTTCCAGCGCCGGATCGAGCGGGAAGCAATAGCGATGGTCGGCCAGCATCGCGCTCGCATAGCCGCCGTCCAGCGTGTAGCCGGTGAAGCGCGCGGCACGGCAGAGATTCTCCTCGCCGCGGCGGCAGAACGCGCAAGTGCCGCAGGTCCAGCCCAGCCAGGGCACGCCGACCCGGTCCCCGACTTTCAGCGCCTCGACCGCGCGGCCGACTTCCAGCACGCGGCCGACCACTTCATGGCCGGGCACGACCGGCAGCTTCGGATCGGTGAGTTCGCCGTCCACCACATGGAGGTCGGTGCGGCAGACGCCGCAGGCCTCGACCGCGATCAGCACCTGGTCCGGCGCCGGATCGGGCAGTGCGATCGACTCCCGGCGCAGCGCCTCGCCGCTCCGGTGCAGCCGCATCGCCGTGATCTGTCGCTGCTCCGTCATGCGCGCATGCTATCAGGGTTTCGCTCTTGGAGCATGAATGACAGACTGCGGCGCCGCGAACCATGACCAGGCCCCGGGGTTTGAGTAGACTGCCGAACTTAGCAAGATGACAGCAGGGCATGGGACAGCGGCGACGGTACTTCCATCGAATCTGGCGGCTGATCAAGCTGCGCCTGCTGGTCCCGCTGATGCGCAGCCCGCACCCGCCGGAATACACCGCCTGGGGCACCGCGGTGGGACTCGCCTGGGCGTTCACCCCGACGCCGGGGATCCAAATGGGGCTGGTGCTGCTGACCTGGCTGGCGGCGCGGCACGTCTTCAACTGGCATTTCAGCCTGGTGCTGGGTGCCGCCTGGACCTGGGCCAGCAACATCTTCACCGGCCCGCCGATGCTCTATCTCTCTTATGCGACGGGCCAGGTGCTGCTCGGGCGCTGGGACAACATCACCGGCTATGCGGGCTTCACCCGCCTGTGGCAAAGCGCCTTTGCCGCCGATCTGCCGCTGCAACAGCAGGTGATGACTGCGCTCAAGATGGCGATCAAGGACTGGGGCCTGGCGCTCTGGATCGGCTGCATCCCCTGGTGCGTACTGCTCGGCGTGCTCGGCTACTATTGGAGCCTGCGCTTCATCACCGCCTATCGCCATGCCCGCGCCCGGCGGCTGGCGCGGCGGCTTGGCGTCGATGCGTAGAACAACGGGATTCTGGAACCGGCTCGCGCGGCTGGTGAAGTTCCGCCTGGTCGTGCCGCTGATGCGCAGCCGGCACACAGCGGAATACTCGGCCCGCGGCACGGCCATCGGGCTCGCCTGGGCGTTCACGCCGACAGTCGGCATCCAGATGCCGCTGGTGCTGGTGACCTGGCTGATCGCCAAGCGCGTGTTCCGTTGGGATTTCAGCCTGATCCTGGGTCTCGCCTGGACCTGGACCACCAATGTGTTCACCGCCCTGCCCTGCTATTACGTGTTCTATGTGACCGGCCGCACCATGCTCGGGCGCTGGGACGAGGTTTCCGGTTACGAGCGCTTCCTGGCGCTCTGGCACGGCTTCTTCCGCGACGACCAGACCTTGGAGCAGCAGGTCGTCACCATGTTCGACGTGCTGGTCAAGGACTGGGGAGTCGCCATGTGGGTCGGCTGCATCCCCTGGTCGGCCCTGGTCGCCTTTCTCGGCTATCGCTGGAGCCTGAAATTCATCCACGCCTACCGCCATGCCCGGGAACACCGGCGCCACACCCGCCGTCAGCGGCGGCACCCGCATTGAGGGCTTGGCGCTGTACTGGCATTTGGCTAGTCTTGCGTACAATGTAGACTGAAATGCGCCATGCCCAACGTCGCTGAAAACGGGCCACTTGCGGAACCGCAACGCGCTTGGTTGAAGGCGTGGGTTTGGCTTTACGCGCCGGATGGCCGCATGGCACGCGGCGACTTCTTCTACGCGATCTTCGCCCGGTCGCTGGGTATAGGGTTTGCGCTGGCTTTCCTGCGTGAGCTTAGCCTCGACCTCGCAATGCCCACCTGGACTATCGCTATCATCCTGACCGCGGGCGGCCCCTTGGCGCGCAGGCTTCACGATGTGAGCCAAAGCGGTCTACATGCGCCGTGGCTCTGTTTCTCGGTGGTGCTCGGCTGTGTCCTGAACGACCAGTTGCCGCGCCCTATCGCGGCCGACACAGCGATCTTCTTTTTCCTCAGCTGGGTCCCATACCTGCTGGTTCTCGCGCTGATCCTCTGGCCCGGCACCAAGGGGCCCAACCATTACGGCCCGCCGCCAGCTTGATCACGCGCCGCTGATCCCCTAGCTTCGCGGCAGTTTTGCGAGAGGATCCGTCTTGGCCAAAGCGGCGGCAAACGCGTTCGACGCCCATCTGAAGCGGCATGCCGATACCGTGCATGTCGATGCCTTCCTGCATGACCTGAACGGCAATCTGCGCGGCAAAAGGCTGCCGGTCGACGAGGCGGGGAAGCTCTGGAAATCCGGGCTCGAAATGCCGCGCTGCATGCTGTTTCTGGACCCGACCGGCGACGATCTCGATCCGGGCGCGCGCTCGACTTCGCTCGGCGATCCCGACGGCGCGGCGCGGCCGATCCCGGGCCTGCTCCAGCCGGTGCCCTGGGCCGAGGAGCCGACTGCGCAGATCCTGCTGCAAATGACCGATCCCGCTGGCGACGCCAATGAAGGCAAGCCGTCGCGCTACTGCCCGCGCGCGGCGCTCGGCGGCACGCTGGCGCATTTCAAGCGGCTGGGCCTGACGCCGGTCGTGGCGGTCGAGCTCGAATTCTACCTGTTCGATCGCGACCGCGATGCGAACGGGCTGCCGGTGCCGGTGAAGAATCCTGTCACCGGCCGGACCGAGACTTCGAAGCAGCCCTACAGCATCGACGATCTCGACGCCTACGGCGCCTTCATCCGCCGCGTCGCATCCTATACCCGGGCGCAGAACATTCCGGCGGGCGCGGCCATCACCGAATACTCGCCGGGCCAGTTCGAGATCAACTTGAAGCACGAGGCCGATGCAGTCTCCGCCTGCGACCATGCCGTGCTGCTGAAGCGCGCAATCAGAGCGGCCGCAAGAGTGGATGGCCATCACGCGAGCTTCATGGCGAAGCCCTTCCTCGATGCGGCCGGCAGCGGCATGCACATCCATGTCAGCCTGGTCGATGGCAAGGGAAAGAATCTGTTCGGCGAGACCGGTGCGAAAGGTGAGACGCTGCTGCACCAAGCGATCGCCGGCTTGCAGGCGGCGATGCCGGAATCCATGGCGATCTTCGGCGGCAATCTGAACGGCTTCCGGCGCTATCAGCCCGGCCACAACGTGCCGATCACCCCGGCCTGGGGCCACAACAACCGCTCGGTCGCGTTCCGCATCCCGGCCGGCGGCGGGGCCGCGCGCCGGATCGAGCACCGGGTGGCCGGCGCCGATGCCAACCCCTATCTGGTGATGGCCGCGGTGCTGGCCGGCATGCTGCATGGGATCGAAAAGCGCCTGACACCGACGGCCGAGACCAAGGGCGATGCCGGGGATGATGCCGATCCGAACGTGCCGTTCGAATTCACCGCGGCGCTCGAGCGCTTTGCCGGGGCGAAGATCCTGCCGCGCTATGTGGCGCCGGACATGCTGGATCTGGTGCGCGACCAGCGGCGGAGCGAGATGCAGAAGTTCATGGGCACGATCTCGCGCCAGGAATACGACTGGTATCTCTGAGTCTTTGCGGCGGCGCATAGCGGCCGCCCCACCAACCCCGCTGCGCGCCGCCAGGTCAGAAGAATCGCCAGAGCAGATAGAGATGGCTGACCGCGATGCTGAGCAGCATCAGCGGCGCCGCCAGCTTCACGAACTCAATGAAGCGGAACGGCACGCCGGCGCGTTCGCCGATGCCGGCGACGGTCAGGTTGGCGGAGGCGCCGATCAGGGTGCCGTTGCCGCCGAAGCAGGCGCCGAGCGACAGCGCCCACCAGAGCGGCAGGATCGCCTGGTCGCCGCCCAGCTCCGGCGCCATGGACTTGATGACCGGGATCATGGTGGCGACGAAGGGGATGTTGTCGATCACCGCCGAGAGGATCGCCGAGGCCCAGAGGATCGCGAGGGTCAGCGCCTTCAGGTCGCCGCCGGTCGCCGAGACCAGTTCATCGGCAAGGAGTCGCAGCAGGCCGGCATGATCGACGCCGGCCACCACGATGAACAGGCCGACGAAGAAGAAGATGGTGATCCACTCGACCTCGTTGAAGCTCTCGATCAGGCGCTCGTGCTGGTGTTCCGCCGAACGGCCAAGATTGTCCAGCAGCAGCAGCACCGCCGCGCCGAACAGGGCAATGGTGCCGGCCTCCATATGGATGAAGCGCGCCGACGCGAAGGCCAGGACGACGGCGACGATCACCACGACGGCCTGTCTCATCAGCCGCGGATCGGTGATGGCGGCCTTGTGGTCCAGCGCCATCACGCGGGCGCGGGCTTCGGGCGTGGCCGTGAGCTTGCGGCCCCAGATCAGGTGCATGGCGAGGACATGCAGCGCCAGCACGACCAGCACCACCGGGGTCAGCGCATAAACGAAGTCCATGAAGGTGAGATGCGCCGCCGAGCCGATGATGATGTTGGGCGGATCGCCGATCAGGGTGGCGGTGCCGCCGATATTGGAGGCGAAGATCTCGCTGAACAGGAAGGGATACGGCGAGACCTTCAGCTCGCGGCAGATCACCAGGGTGACCGGCGCCACCAGCAGCACCGTCGTCACATTGTCCAGGAAGGCGGAGAACACCGCCGTCACCACCGCCAGCAGCGCCAATACGCCGGCCGGGCTCGCCTTGCTGGCCTGGGCGGCGACGATCGCGACGTATTGGAAGACGCCGCTGCGCCGGGTGATCGCCACGATCAGCATCATGCCGGTCAGCAGTGCGAGGGTGTTGAAGTCGATCCCCTCGACCGCCTGCTCTTGCGTCAGGAGCCCGAGCGAGATCATCAACCCGGCACCCAGCAAGGCCACGATCGCGCGGTTGAGTTTCTCGCTCATGATCGCGGCGTAGGTCGCGATCAGCAAGGCGGTCGAGGTCCAAAGCGGATCAAGACCGAACAAAACGTGTTCCGGCAAAACGCATTCCCCTAGGTCAGGCGGGGATGGAACACGAATTGTTACGGTGGTGCAAGAATTGCGGCCGGCTAAACCACCCCGAACGGCGCGAGGTTGCCGAGGAACTGCTCGGTCGCGGCTTTCCAGGAGAACTGCTCGGCCAAGGCGCGGCAGCGCGCGGCCGGCACGGCCAGCGCCCGCTTCACCGCGGCGCCCAGGTCGGCATCGAGGGCGCCGGCATCGGTGCCTTGCAGGATGTCGCGCGGGCCGGGCACCGGGAAGGCGGCGACCGGCAGGCCGCTGGCCAGCGCTTCCAGGATCACCAGCCCGAACGTGTCGGTGAGGCTGGGGAAGACGAAGACATCGGCGGCGGCATAGTGCCGGGCCAGGTCCTCGCCGACCTTCTTGCCGAGGAAGTAGGCCTTGGGGAATTTGCGCTTCAGCTGCTCCAGCTGCGGCCCGTCGCCGATCACCACCTGGCTGCCCGGCAGATCGAGGGACAGGAAGGCCTCGATGTTCTTCTCGACGGCGACGCGGCCGACGAAGAGATGGATCGGCCGCGGCAGGTTGAGCAGCCCCTTATCGCCCTTGACGTCCCTGGGCTTGAACAGCGTGGTATCGACACCGCGCGACCAGCGCCGGATGTTGCCGAAGCCGCGCGCGAGCAGATCGGATTCGATCGACTGGGTCGCGACCATGATGCTGCGCGCGCGGCTGTGGAAGCGGCGCAGCCACGCATAGCTCAGGCCGACCGGCACCGCGAAGCGGGCCTCGACATATTCCGGAAAGCGCGTGTGATAGGCCGTGGTGAACGGCAATCCCTGCGCCAGGCAATAGCCGCGCGCCGCATGGCCGAGCGGGCCTTCGGTGGCGATGTGGATCGCGTCCGGCTGGAACGCCGTCATGGTGCGGGCGATCTTGCGGCCCGGCAGGAAGGCGAGCTTGATCTCCGGATAGGTCGGGCAGGGAAAGCCGTTGAACATATCGGGCGAGATCACCTCGACCGCATGGCCCATGGAAGTGAGCTCGTCGCGCGTGCGCATCAACGTCCGGACGACCCCGTTGGTCTGCGGCGCCCAGGCATCGGTGACCAGCGCCAGCCTCATGCCGCGGGGCTCATGCCGGGACGTGGTGCTCTTCGGGAAGATCGTCGGTGATATGCGGCGCGAGCATGGAGAAGTTGCGGTTGGCGGCCCATTCGACGATCTCGAGCCGACCGTCCATGTGCTCGACCAGCGCGGTGCAGCTCTCCACCCAGTCGCCGTCATTGACGTAATGCACGCCGTCGATCATCCGGGATTCGGCCTTGTGGATATGGCCGCAGATCACGCCGTCGAGCCCGTGGCGCCGCGCTTCCGCCGCCATGGCGTCCTCGAAATCGCTGATGAATTTGACCGCGTCCTTGACCTGGGTCTTCAGATAGGCGGAGAGCGACCAGTATTGCAGGCCGAGCCGCATGCGGACGTGGTTGTACCAGTGGTTGACCGTGAGCGCGCAGTGATAGGCGGTGTCGCCGAGATAGGCGAGCCACTTCGCGTATTTGATGACCCCGTCGAAGGCGTCGCCATGGGCAACCAGGTAGCGCTTGCCGTCGGCGGTCACATGCACGATCTCGTTGGCGACCACGACCCCGCCGAAGGCCATGCCGTCATAGTCGCGCAGCGGCTCGTCGTGATTGCCGGGGACATAGATGACGCGGGTGCCCTTGCGCGCCTTGCGCAGCAGCTTCTGCACCACGTCGTTGTGACTCTGCGCCCAGTACCAGGTCTTCCTCAGCCGCCAGCAGTCGATGATATCGCCGACCAGGTAGATGTTGTCGGCCTCGTTGTACTTCAGGAAATCCAGCAGGAACTCCGCCTTGCAGCCCCGCGTGCCGAGATGGAGATCGGAGATGAAGATGCTGCGGTACTGGCGAAGCTGAAGCGTGCTCGGCTGTGCGTTCATCAAACCCTGCGCGACTCGGAGTGAAAGCTCCGGACGGCGCGAGAGATATCCCCGGATGGGTGACGGCGCGATGACAGGCAGGCGCTTGACCCGCCGGTTTCACCAGAGGGTCACGGCCGCGTCACGGCGCGGTAACGATCAGGCCCCGGCGAGGGTCATCCCGTCGATGCGCAAGGTCGGCGCGTTGATGCCGTAGCGGAACTCGAGGTCGTCGGCCAGGGTGATCGCCTTGAACATGTCCTTGAGATTGCCGGCGATCGTCACCTCGGAGACCGGATAGGCGAGTTCGCCGTTCTCGATCCAGAAGCCGGTGGCGCCGCGGCTGTAATCGCCGGTGACGCCGTTGACCGCCGAACCCATCATCTCGGTCACGTAGAAACCGCGCGGGATCGCCTTCAGCAGCGTGTCGCGGCTGATCGAGCCTGCCGGCATATGGACGTTGGCAGCACCCGGCGAAGGCGGCGAGGAGGCGCCGCGATGCGCATTGCCGGTCGATTTGAGGCCGAGCTGCCGCGCCGAGCGGAGATCGAGAATCCAGGTCTTCAAAACTCCGTTCTCGACCAGGGCGCGGCGCTGGGTCGGCAAACCTTCGCCGTCGAATGGCATCGAGCGCAGGCCGCGGGCGCGATGCGGATCCTCGATGATATCGATGCCGGCGGCGAAAATCTGTTCGCCCATCTTGTCCTTGAGGAAGCTGGTGCCGCGCGCGATCGAACCGCCGTTGATGGCGCCCAGCACGTGGCCGATCATCGAGCTCGATACCCGCGGGTCGAGCACGATCGGCACCTTCTCGGTTGCAACCTTCCGCGGATTGAGGCGGCGGACCGCGCGCTCGCCGGCACTGGTGCCGAGCGCCGCGGCGGATTTCAGGTCGGAAAAGAACACGGCCGAGGAATAGTCGTAGTCGCGCTCCATGCCGGTGCCCTCGCCCGCCAGGACGGCGACGCTGACGCCGGAATGCGACTGGGCATAGCCGCCATAGAAGCCGTTCGAGGCCAGCATGGCCATTTCGCTGCGACCCCAGCCGGCTTCGGCGCCTTCGGAATTGGTGACGCCCTTCACCGCACGCGCGGCGGCTTCCGCCTCACGCACCAATGCGATCAGCTCGGCCTCGCTCGGCTCCTTGGGATCGAGGATCTCAAGCTGCGGCGGATGCCGGTCGATCTCCGATGGGTCGGCGAGACCGCAGAACGGATCCTCCGGCACCACCTTGGCCATGGCGACGGCGCGCTGCGCGAGCTCATCCAGCGCGCTGCGGGTGAAGTCGCTGGTGGAGACGATCGCCTGCTTTCTGCCGATGAAGACGCGCAGGCCCAGGTCCTGGTCTTCCGAGCGCTGCAGCTTCTCCAGCTTGCCCAGCCGCTCGCCGACCGAGAGGCTCAAATTCCGCCCGATCACCGCATCCGCCGCATCGGCGCCGGCGGCCTTGGCGAATTTCACGGCGGATTCGAGCAGGGTCGGGAAATCGGCGTTCGCGGAATCGGGCATGAGGGGCTTTCGTCGGGAAATGGGCAGGATTGGGCGTCAAGTTGGGTCAGCCGGGGGCAAAAGGCAAGGGGCCCAGGGTTTCCCCGGTATGCTTCCCCGGGCGCATTCCCCCGGCTGGAATCGAACCTTATGATGCCGGGCCATGCCGAAGCGTTTCACCCTGCCGACCGCCAGCCGGCGCCAGACTTCGACCGCCTTGGTCGTGCTCGTGCTGGTGCTGGCCGTGGTCTACCTGACCCAGTTCCGCATCGCCGCGCCACCCTCGCCCTGGGCGGCGGCGCTGCAGTCCTTCCGCAACGACTGCATGAAGGCGGCACGGCACGCCAATGGCGGCGGCGACCTGGTGATGGACGATGCGACCGAGGCGAAGATCGGCGCCTATTGCGGCTGCGTCGCCGAGGCGATGCAGAGCAATGTCGATCCGGCCGAGATCGAAAAGATCGGCCGCGGCCAGGCCAGCGACAAGACCGTGCAGATGATGAGCCGCATCGTCGAAGGCTGCAGGCCGCAGTTGGAGCCGTAAGACTAAGCCGCGCTGAGGCTTTCGCCGTTCAGCACCTTGCGGATCAGGTCGGCGGTCTCCTTGCGGCCGTAGAGCGCGATGAAGGAGCCCATGCGCGGGCCCTGGTCCTGGCCGAGCAGCACCTCGTAGAGCGCCTTGAACCAGGCCTTCAGCTCCGGGAAGGGATGGCGTTTGCCGATCTCGTAGACCTCGTTCTGCAGATCCTCGGCGGTGGCATCGGCCGGCGCGCTGTCCAGATAGCGCAGCAGCTCGTCGAGCGCGGCGCGTTCGGTCGCATCCGGCGCGCGATAGCGCTTCTGTGGCTTCACATGGTCGCGATAGTAGTTGATCGCGTAGCCGACCAGCTTGTCGAGGAAGGGTGCCGTCGCCGGCGTCGCCTCCGGCAGGTAGCGGCTGATGAAACCCCAGAGCGTCGACTTCTCCTCGGCATTGCAGACCGAAGCGAGGTTCAGAAGGATGCCATAGGAGAGCGTCGCGCCCGGCCGCGGCGGCTTGCCGTTGTGGATGTGCCAGGCCGGGTTCTCCAGCTGCTGCGCCGGCGCTTCCGCCGGGAACTTCTCGACGAAGGTCAGGTAGTCATCGACCGCGCGCGGGATCACGTCGAAATAGAGCCGCTTGGCCGCGCGGGGCTTGGAATACATGAACAGCGCCAGGCTCTCGGGCGGCGCGTAGGTCAGCCATTCCTCGACCGAGAGGCCGTTGCCCTTGGACTTCGAGATCTTCTGGCCCTTGTCGTCGAGGAAGAGCTCGTAGTTGAAGCCCTCCGGCGGCTTGGAGCCGAGCACGCGGCAGATCTTGTTGCCGAGATCAACCGAGGGGATGAGGTCCTTGCCCGACATTTCGTAATCGACGCCGAGCACGTGCCAGCGCATGCCCCAGTCCGGCTTCCATTGCAGCTTGCAGCGACCGCCGGTGACCAGCGTCTCCACCAGACTGCCATCCTCTTCCTCATAGACGATGGTGCCGGCGGCCGGGTCGGTCTTCACCACCTTGGTCATCAGCACCTTGCCGGTCTTCTGCGAGACCGGGAGGAACGGCGAATAGGTGAGTGCCCGCTCCTCGCGCAGGCTGGCCAGCATGATCTCCTGGATCTTGTCGTAGTTCCGAAGGACGTTGAGCAGCCCCTCGTCGAACCGGCCGGAGTGATAGCAGTCGGTCGAGGAAACGAACTCGTAGTCGAAGCCGAAGCCGTCCAGGAAGCCGCGCAGCATCGCGTTGTTGTGATGGCCGAAGCTCTCATGGGTGCCGAAGGGATCCGGCACCTTGGTCAGCGGCATGCCGATATACTTCGCCAGCATCTCCTGGTTCGGGACGTTGGTCGGCACCTTGCGCAAGCCGTCCATGTCGTCCGAGAAGGCGAACAGCTTGGTCGGGATGTCGGAGAGGCGCTGAAAGGCCTGGCGCACCATGGTCGTGCGCACGACCTCGCCGAAGGTGCCGATATGCGGCAGGCCCGAGGGGCCGTAGCCGGTCTCGAACAGCACATAGCCCTTTTTCGGCGCGCCGTCCTTGTAGCGTTCGACGAGTTTCCTCGCTTCCTCGAACGGCCAGGCGCGCGCGGCTTGGGCATAGGTGCGGTCGTCAGACATCGTCCTTCCAATCTCCAAATAGGGCCGGCGGAGACTAGAGGCCGTGTCGCTGTCCGGCAAGCCTGGGCGCGCGGTTTTAGCGAGTGGGAGGAATGCCCCGTACGCAATGGTAAAGAGACGCTACCGCGGCGATGCCCTCGTTGCAGGCGGCCAGGCGACCCTAGCCATCAGCGGCAAATGATCCGAGCCCAGCTCCGGACCGAGTTCGGCCGCGATAATGACCGGGCCGCCACGGCTGAACAGGTGATCGATCGGCAGCCGCAGCCATTGCGGCGCTTCGATTCCATGGATCGGCAAGGCTGGCCAGGTCGGATGAAACCCGGGCTCGCCGCTGAGCCCTGTCAGCTCCCGGAGATCCCGTTGGTTGCGAACCCAGGCACCGCCGTTGAAGTCCCCGCCGATCAGGAGCGGCCCTTCGACCGCTTGCAGCGATTGCGCCAGATGCAGCACCTGCTGGCGCTGCGCGTCCTGGCCGCGGAACGGGAACGGCCAGACCACATGGACTGCGATGGCGGTGAGGGTTCGGCCATCTACGTCGAGCTCGGCCAGCGCGGTCGATGGCAAGGCGCCGTCGATGCGGCCGGCGTGCTGCCTCCGGGCCGGAAACCGGCTGAGCAGCATGGTCTCGCAGTTGGTCGTGCTCTCATGGCAGGTGACCTGCGTCGGATAGAGATCCGACAGGCTGGCGAAGACCTGCTTGTGCTTCTCCTTCAGCTCCTCGAGGAAGACGATGTCGGGCTGCTCTTCCCGCAGGTAGGCCAGGATCCGGTCGAACTGGCGATTGCGGGTCCAGATATTGAAGGTGACGACTTTCAAGGTCGGCGTCTCTGCGGCGACCGGCGGCTGCCCCTGGATGCTCGCCACGACCGGAACGCCGCAGAGCGCGATCGCAAAGCTGGCGGCGACCACTAGCCGTCCGCGGCGCAGCACCAGGCTGGTGACGGCGATGATAAGAGCCGCGGCGGCGATCGGCAGCCGGAGGTTCTCGATCACGGTCAGCCAGGCGCGGCTGGACTGCGGCCAGGGCAGGCCGGCCAGCCAGGGGAGGATCGCGGCGCCGAGCAGCAAGAGCACGGACATCCACAAGCCGATCGCCGTCAACCGGGCGAGAGCATGAAAATAGCGCGCGCGATTTTCCCAGAACGATGGCATTTCGGCCCCCCGCAGTTCTTGCGGCCAGTTTCACGACCACTGTGGCGCGAGCGTGGCAGCGGCGCGGCGGGCCTAGGGCGTTTTCACTCCGCCTCGGCGATCACGCGCTTCGAGCCGATCTCGGCGATGACCGGCAGGTGATCGGAACCGAGATCCGGACCGGCATGGACATCGCGCAGGCTGAGCCCGCCGCCGACGAAGACGGAATCGATCGGCACCCGCAGCGGCGGCGGGAGCTGGGCCGGCCAGGTCGGGACCAGAGGCCCGCGATTGTCGAGCCAGGTCGCGGCGCGAAATGCGGTCTGCACATCGCTCCATGGCGCGCTGTTGAAGTCGCCCATGACGATCTGGTCGCGGCCGAGGCTGCGCGCATAGCCGGCCAGCACCGCCATCTGCATCGACTGCCAGAGCACCGGCGTCTTCGGCAGCAGCGGCGACGGGTCGTCGGCGGCAATCCAGGTCTGCAGCGGCTCCCAGTCGGGCTTCACGAAGGGCAGCACGATATGCGCCACCGCGACGCTGACCGCGCTGCCCTGCCAGTCGAGATCGGCGCTGGCGATGTAGGTCAGCTTCGGCCCGATCTTGCCGGCGAAGGAATAGCGCAGCGGCTTTTTCGACAGCAGCATCAGCTCGCAGAACCGGTCCTGGCCGATGCAGTCGATGCTGTGGGGATAGATCTCCTTGAGCTTGCCGAGCGCGGCCTTCGCTTCGGGCGTCACCTCGGAGAGGCCGATCACGTCCGCGCCGCTCTTGGCCAGGAAATCCACGGTCTTGCCGAAACCCGGATTGTCGTAGGAGAGATTGAAGCTGATCACCTTGAGCGCCCGGCCCTTGGGCTGATCGGCGAACGCCGCCGTCACATTGGCGGCGATCGAAGGCCAAGCCAGCGCGATGTTCCAGAGCGCCGCCAGCATGCCGGCGATGGCCCACAACCGGCGGCGATAGATCAGCAGCGGCACCGCCAGCAGCGCGCTGAGCGCTGCGAGATGCAGCGCAATGGCCTGAAACGCCGCGGTCCGGGCATCGATGAAGGCGATAAGCGGCGCGAGCGTGAGCACGATCGCGCAAAAGAGACAGAAGCGCAGGAGGAGCAAAGCCCGACTTTCCCCGATGAATTCGTCAAGGGAGAGTTATGGCCCGAACCCGATCTCCGCTTCAACCGGCAGATGGTCAGAACCGATGTAGAAGCCGTGCCGGAAGCTGAGCCGCGTGAGTGCGCCGCGGGTCATGATCTGGTCGATCGGCAGGCGGATCCAGAACGGTTGCCAGCTCGGCCAGGTCGGCACCATCGGCCCGGCATTCTCCAGGCCGGTGGCCGCGCGCAAAGCGACCTGCGTGCGGCTCCAGGGCACGCCGTTGAAATCGCCCATCAGCACCAGATCGGGACCAAGCCCTCTGAGATACTGCGCGAGATTGGCGGCTTGCTCGCTCTGCACCAGCGGATAGGCGCCGGCGAGCGCCGGCTGCAGCGCGCCGCCGGCGATCATGCGGTCGCGGTCCGCCGAGGCACGCAAAGGCCAGGCGAGATGCGTCGCCGCCACGGTGACGACCCGGCCGCCGAAGGCGATCTCGCCCCAGGCAACCGTCGGCGAGCGTCCCTCGATCCGCCCGGCATAGGCGCGCTGGAACGGATGCTTCGACATCAGCAGCATCTCGCAAGGCGGCGTGCTCTGCATGCAGTCGATGCGATAGGGATACTTCGCATCGAGCGGCTGCAGCGCGGTCAGCCATTGCGGCGTCACCTCGATGAGGGCGATCACATCGGCGTCGGTCGATTCGAGATAGTGGATCGCCGCGTCATAGCCGTCATTGCGATACCAGAGATTGGCCGAGACGACTTTCAGGCGCGGGCCGGCCTGCGCTTCGGCGACCGCGCCATCCGGCATCGGCAAGTAAGGCCAGACCGTGACGATGTTCCAGGCGAAGGCGAGCAGGCCGAGCGCCGCGAGGCCGAGCGGCCGGAAGGCGAGCGCCAGCACGGCCAGCGGCAGGCTCGCCATCGCCATATGCAGGCGGAAGGATTCGAAAGTCGCCAGCGGCGGGAAGGCATCGGCCAGCAGCGGCGCGATGCTGGCCGCGGCGATGCCGATCAGGCCGAGCTGCACCGCCAGCTTCACCGGATAGAAGACCGCCGCGAGAATGCGCTGCGCGGGCGAGAGATCCCCGCCCGCAAATCCTCTCGATCCGAACCGCCGTCGCATGCCGTCGCTACCGCGCCTTTCGATAGATGTCGCCCAGGATGGGCAGATGGTCGGAGCCTTCCGGCGCGCCCGGCCGGACATTGCGGGCGACGATCCCGCCTCTGACGAAAATCTGGTCGATCGGCAGGCGGAAGATCCCCGGCGCCCAGCTCGGCCAAGTGAAGGCGAGTCGCCCGCGATTGTCCAGCCCGGTCCTGGCGCGAAACTCCTTCTGCAAGCGGCTCCACGGCGTGCTGTTGAAATCGCCCATGACGACGAGATCGCCCGGCAGCTTGGCGAAGTAATCGGTCGCGACCTCGGCCTGCTGCGCCTGGAAATCCTCCTCGATCCCGATCAGCGGATTGATCAGCTGCAGTGCCGCGATGGTGAGGGGTTCGCCCTGCCAGTCGATGGTGACCTGGGCGATGGTCGGCAGCGCGCCGTCGATCCGGCCCGCGAAACTCGCCTGGAACGGCAGCTTGGAAAACAACGCCACGCCGCAGCGGAATGCCTTGCCCACGCAATCGATCCGATAGGGGTAGACGGATGCCAGATCCTGCAGGCTGTCGCGCCATTCCGCCGTGGTCTCGACCGTCGCGATCACGTCGGCGCCGCTTTCGAGCAAGGCCTGGACGGTCCGCATGTGGTCCTCGTTCTCGTACCAGAGATTGAGCGAGAGGACTTTCAGCGGCGAACCGGCCACGAGCGCGGCGGGCTCCGGATAGGGCAGGAAAGGCTCGAGCCGGATGCCGTGCAAGAGCGTCAACAGGACCGCGAGCGCCGCCTCGCGCCACATCCGGAACGCCAGCGCGACGACCAGCAGCAGCAGCGCGGCCGCGCCGAGCTGCACCGAGAAATGCTGAAACAGGCCAAGCAGCGGCCAGGCTCCGTGAAACAGCGGCGCCACGGTCGCCGCCAGCACGCCGAGCAGCGCCAGGACGAGCAACACCGCGACGACGCGGCGCCAGGTGGACGCTGGAGTGTTGCGGCGCGGACGCCGGCGGAAGCGCATGGATCTCCGTTCCCTGGGCCGCGCGCAAATCCCGTCTAGCCGCCGGCTTCGATCGGCGGCAATCTATCGGCTCTTGGGGGAGGCGCAAGTTTTTCGGCGCGGTGAGGGGAGCGAGCGCGATGGAACGACCCGTCATAGTTAATGCGTGCCGCCTGATGCGGAGGCTGAGCCGGTTCCTGCCGGCGCTGGTCGTGGCCGCTTCGATCGGAACCGCTTTCGCGCAATCCGATGCGGCGACGGAGGAAGAGAGCGATCCGGTCACCGACTATTTCGTCGGCAACCTGCTGTTCGTTTTCTACCACGAGCTTGGACACGGCCTCATTCACAAGCTCGACCTGCCGGTGCTGGGCCGCGAAGAAGATGCCGCCGACCAGCTCGCGACGCTGATGCTGATGGATGCCGGGACCGATTCCGTCGGCGGCGAGCCGGTTCTGACCGCAGCCTTGGGCTGGCTGGATTCCTGGAAGAAGCGCGACGGCGAGGCGGAGGAGTCCGACTATTGGGACGAGCACAGCCTCGACCTGCAGCGCTACGCCAACATCGTCTGCCTGGTCTATGGCAGCGATCCGGACAGCTACAAGAACCTGGTCGCGGAATGGGACCTGCCGGCCGACCGCGCCGAGCGCTGCCCGAACGACTTTTATTCGGCCGCCGCCAGCTGGAACAGCGTGATGGACGGCGTCTGGGTCACGGAAGAGCAGCCCGCGCCGGCCGACAACAGGTCCTTCACCCTCGAAGTCGAGCCGGCGCAGAGCGAGGAGACCCGGGAGATCGCGCATTACGTCGCCGAGCAGCAGGTCTTCGAGGGGCTGATCGAAAGCATGAATCAGAACATGATTCTGCCCGCGCAGATCAAGGTGGTGGCCCGCGATTGCGGCGAGGAGAATGCCTACTACGATCCGGAGACCAGCGAGATCACCATGTGCTACGAATGGCTCGCCACCTTCATGGCCGATGCCGAGAAGCAGGCGGAATAACGCGCGGCTGGTTGGTTGCGTCACCACGCTGCTGCTGAGCGGGGCCGCCGCTGCGGCGGATCCGCTCTCCGACCGCCAACGGCTGGCCGGCGACTATTTCGTCGGCGCCTCGGTCTTCCTGTTCGAGCGCACCGTGCTCGCGGCCTTCGCGCCGCCTGAAATCACCGGGGCGGATAGCGCGGAAGCGACCCTCGATGCCGGCGCCATCGTGCTGGCGCGCGAGAAGGCGGAGGATGAATCCGGCTCGGTCGCGCTGCAGGCGATCCTGGCCTGGCTCAATGCGTGGCTCAGCATCGAGAAGAAGACGCCCGGCAGCGCCGCACCGCCCGGCTTCGACGCCGCGCGCCGGCACGCGCTGGCCTGCCTCGCCTATGGCGCCGACCCCGAGGTGAGCGCGCCGCTCGCCGACCATATCGGGCTCGGGTCGCAGGAACGCGGTGCCTGCGTCGCGCGCTATCTCGAGGCGCGCAAGCAGTGGAGCGGCTGGCTCGACTCCTATCGCAAGTCGCCCGGGGCGCCGGCCCCGATCCGGGCCGCGCCGGAGGGTGCGCCAGCCGAAGACGAGCCGATGCTGCGCCTCGCCTTCGCGCCCACCTTCGACGAAGCCGACCAGGCGATCGCCGACGCGGTGCGCGAGAACGGCCTGTTCCAGCTGCTGACCGACGACTTCAACGCGACGCTCGCCATGCCGCGCGCGGTGACCGCCCTGCTCACCCAGTGCGGCGAGCCCCGCGCCTTCTACAACCCGGATCGCGGCGAGGCCGTGCTCTGCTACGAGATGCTGGGCGCGCTGGCCCAGGCGGCGCCGTAGCGGCCTATTCGTAATGCCGGCCGAAGCGGTTCTCCAGGAAGCGCTCGAGGTCGCACATCTCCTGGCGGACGAAGCCGGATTGCGGCAGGTGGCCGTCGAACATCAGGTCCACCATGGCGCAGATGCCGGCCGCCGTCGTGATCTGGATCGCGCTCATCAGGTGGCCGCGCAGCTCTTTCGCATAGATCTTCTTGGCGTAGCTTTCCTGGGTGAGGCGGCCTTCGCGCATGCCGGTCGCGGTGACGAAGATCAGCACCACGTCCTGATGGGTGATCGGCAGCGACTGCTCCATGATGTCCTTCAAGAGGCCGCGGCGCTCTCGCAGGCGCAGGTCCTCCAGCAGCATCTTCATCACCGCGCAATGCCCGGGATAGCGCACGGTCTTGTAGTTCAGGCTCTCGACCTTGCCCTCGAGAGTCTCGCACAAGGTGCCGAGGCCGCCCGAAGTGTTGAAGCATTCGTAATCGATGCCATCGAGCGAGAAATGCTCGAGTCCTTCCAGCGGCATCATCTCCACCATGCGGCCCTGGTTGATCGCCTCGCAGGGATTGCAGTACTCGTTGATGAGGCCGTCGGTCGACCAGGTGAGATTGTATTTCAGCGCATTGGCCGGGAATTGCGGCAGCGCGCCCACCCGCATATGCACCTGGCGCAGGCTGTCGAACTTATTCGCCAGGTGATGGCCGACGATCGAGATGAAGCCGGGCGCCAAGCCGCATTGCGGCACGAAGGCGGTCTTCGAGCCGGCCGCAACCTTGCGCACCGCGCGGGTGGTCTCGACGTCCTCGGTCAGGTCGAAGTAATGCACGCCGGCCTCGGCGCAAGCCTCGGCGACACCGGGGTTGAGGAAGAACGGCAAGGCCGAGAGCACCGCCTGCTGGCCCTGCATGGCGCCGAGCAAAGCCTTCTTGTCGGCAACGTCGATCTGCAGCGCCTGCGCCCGGTCGCCGGCCGCCTGCGCGAGGAAACTCTTGTCGGTGTCGGCGAGGGTGATGCGGTAGTCGCCGCTTCCATGCAGCAGATCGACGATGGCGCCGCCGATCTTGCCGGCACCAAGGACGAGGACTTTACGATCGGGCATGGGATTCTTCTCCAAAAGGGTTTCAGGCGTAACCTTTCACCTCGCGAGGCTTGCTTGAAGCTGCCGAAAAGGCGAAAAGCGGGGACTCACCCGGCGAATCCACGGTCAACCCATGGCGAAACGCAATCTGGACGACACCGATCGGAAACTGATCGCGTTCCTGCGCGCCAATGCCCGGACCCCGACCGCTGCGCTCGCGCGCAATCTGGGCCTGTCCCGGAGTGCCGTCCAGGAACGCCTGCGCCGGCTGGAGCGCGACGGCGTGATCCGGGGCTACACCCTGACCGTCGCCAGCGACGCCGCCAAGGGCGGAGTCTCCGCCCATGTGCTGCTGACCCTGGACCCGAAGATGCAGGACCGGGCGATGTCCGCGGTCAAGGGCCTGCCCGAGGCAACCGCCGCCTATACGGTTTCCGGCGCCCATGACGCCATCGTCATGCTGACCGCGGAGACCTCCGCCCATCTCGACGAGGTGCTGACCCGGATCGGCAAGATGCCGGGTGTCAACCGCACCACCTCGGCGATCCTGCTCTCGACCCTGTTCGAGCGGGTCTAACCGCCACCCTGTTGGGGCTTCCCCTTCGCGACTGCGAAAATCGCCGGATCCGGCGTCGTTTCACGTTGAGTTGTTGACAGTTCTGCGGTGGAACTGGTGACATTTCCATGAATTTGCCTTAAGTCAGGCTCCGCTGCGGTGAGCCCGAAACTGCGGGTTCCGCGCCCGGGATTGAGACGATGGCACCCAGACTATCCAACTGGCCCCGCACCTGGCCGAAACGGCTTCGCGCCATCCTGCACTGGCTGACGCCGCTTGCCGCCAGCGCGGCGCTCTACGGCGCCGCCTATTCGGTGTCCCGTTGGGTGTTCGATGTGCAGATCCAGTGGGAGCGCGTGCCCTATGATTTCGCGCTGCTGCTCGGCATCGCCTATCTGCTGTTCTGGGCGTCGCGACGGATCTGGGCCTATCTGCTGCTGCTGACGGTGCTGGTGGGCGTCGCCTATATCGGCAGCGCCGCCAAGATCACCTATCTCGACCGGCCGATCATGCCGGAGGACATCTACAACGTCTCCGCGCTGTTCCGGATCCTGGGCGCCTGGGGCTGGCCGATCGTCGCCCTGCCGCTGGCCGCCATCGCCGGCCTGTTCCTGTTCAATCTGCGCCTGACCGGCCGCCTGCGAAAGACCGCGCTCTCGGCTTTGTTCATCCTGCCGGCCGGTGCCGCCGCAGAGAGTCCGGCACTCTATCAGGCGATGGACAAGTTCTGGGGCAACACGCCCTGGGACCAGCGCGAGAACTTCGTCTGGCGCGGCGCCACCGTGCATCTGACCCAGGAGCTGCTGCGCGCCGTCGCCACCCGCAAGCCGCCGCCGCAGCAGGACGACGTCTCGGCCGCGATCGAGCGCCGCCGCAGCGCCGCCGGCCTGCCGCCCGCGGGAGACGAATGATGCTGACCCGCCGCCGGCTGCTCAACGGCATCGCTTCGGGTGGCGCGCTCGGTCTCGGCGCCCTCGCCGCCTTGCCCGCGGCGCGCGCGGCGTCGAGCACCTTGTTCGGCGCCTCGAAGCTGCGCAACATTCACCTGGTGCTCGAGGAATCCTTCTGGGATCCGACGCCGCTCACCGCGGCCGGCGTCGAACAGCCGATCGATCCGCGCTTCATGAAGCTCTGGGCCGAGAGCGGCTACACCCATGCGCTGTCGCCCGCCTTCGCCGGCCAGACCGCGAATGCCGAGTTCGAGATCCTGACCGGCTTTCCGCTCGACCGCGTCTCGGTGAAGTTCGAGGAAGGCTTCAACGACCACCTGCCGGCGCTGCCGCGGATCCTGCGCGACATCGGCTATCGCACCGTCGCCTCGCATCCGAACTCGCCCGGCTTCTGGAACCGGCTGGTCTCCTACGAGAAGCTCGGCTTCGAGACCTTCTGGTCGCTGCCCGACTTCAAGCAGGACGACATGGCGGGGCCGTTCCTGTCCGACAAATCGCTGCACGCCCAGGTCGGCGAGATGCTGGCCGACAGCGATGACGGCCGCCCGGTCTTCGACTACACCGTCACCTTCTATGGCCATTGGGGCTATGACGCCTCGAAGTTCCGGCCGCAGGTGATCGGCACCAAATCGCATGTCGATGAGGTCAACGCCTACATCAACACCGTGCACTACAAGTCGCGGGAGATGATGGACGCGCTGGCGCATATCCAGGCCGGCGACCCGGATTCCATCATCATCCTGTTCGGCGACCATCTGCCGATCCTCGGGCGCCAGTTCGCGGGCTATGTCGAATCCGGCTTCCTGGCCTCGACCTTCGGCGAGTTCACGCCGGAGATGTATGCGCGCTCGACCGCGACGCCGCTGATGGTGATCGACGGCCAGAAGGGTCCGCTGAAGCTCGGCAACGTGCCGATGTATCGCCTTGGCAAGATCCTGCTCGACCTCATCGCCTATGACCAGCCGAGCATGCTCGACCTCGCGCTGCCGCCGCGCCGGACCTTGCAGGACATGGTCCTGCGGCCGTTGCCGAGCGTCGTCGTAGGCTACCAGCCGGACGGGTTCGACCAGGCCCGGGTCTGCCTCCCCGACAAGCCCGGCGCGGAAGACGCCGAGGTCATCGCCTGGCTCAACGACGTGAAGCTGATCGCCTCCGACATCTTCGACGGAAGGCAATACGCCCTGCGCGGACTGACGACCTAAAGCCTTGGGCTAGCCGAAAGCCGTTCCCAAGCGGCCAGCCGCTCGTTACATTCGGCCCCGTCTCGTCCTGCCGCAGATTTCCGCCGAAATGGCCCGCATCAAGGAACGCCGCTCGCTCCCACCCCTCAATGCGCTCCGCGCGTTCGAGGCCGTCGCCCGTTCGCTGAGCTTCACCCGCGCCGCCGAAGAGCTGCTGGTGACCCAAAGCGCCGTCAGCCGCCAGGTGAAGAATCTCGAGGACATCCTCGGCGTGGCGCTGCTGCGCCGGAAAGCCAATCTGGAGCTGACCGACGAGGGCAAACGGCTCCTGCCCGTGCTGACCGACGCCTTCGACCGGATCGACGTGGTGGTGGCGGGGTTCAAGCGGCAGTCCAAGAAGCCGCCGCTCACCCTCAGCCTGCCGCCGACCTTCGCCCGGCGGATGTTCCTGCCGATCTTCCCGGAATTCCAGAAGCAGCATCCGGACCTCGAGATCCGGATCGAGACCCCGCCGGTCAATGTCGATTTCCGCAATTCCGGCCATGACCTTGCGATCTTCTTCGGCGAGGTCGATGCCCAGGGGACGGCCGGAGCCGAGATGATCGTCGATCTCCTGATGTCCGACCAGTTCACGCCGCTGGCAAGCCCGAGCCTCATCCAGGAGGCGAAATGGCCGGATCTCGGCACCATGCTGGCCAAGGCGCAGCTGTTGCACATCCGCCAGGGCAACGATCCCTGGTACGACTGGCGCCTGTTCGCGCGGCAGACCGGCCTGACCACGGCCCGGGTCGAGCGCGGCCTGGTGCTGGAAACCGCCGACCAGGCGGTGCAGTCGGCGGCCAATGGCGGCGGCGTCGCCATCGCCGATCCCAGGCTGTTCCAGGAGGAGATCGCCCAGAAGCGGCTGGCGCCGGTCTTCGATGTCAGCGTCAATTCCGGCCGGCACTACTACTTGGTGAGCCGCGCGGAGGAGATCGAAATCCCGCGGATCGCCGCCTTCCGCGCCTGGGTCACCCGCCACTTCGCCGACAGCTGAAACCCGCTACCAGCGGCTGCGCCTGCCGCCGCCCAGCAGGATGAAATAGGCGAGGATCCCGAGCCCCAGCGCGGCCAGGCCGCAGCCGACGATCGCCATCGGCCGGAAGCTCAGCACCTTTTCGGCAAAGACCGCCAAGCCCAGGCCGAAGACGATGTCGGCCAGCAGCAGGACAACCACGATGAAATGCAGCGGCTCCCGCTGCAGCACTTCCGGCGTGGTATCCTCGGGCGGCGCCTCCGGCGCGATCGCCGTGCGCGAGCTGTCCTGCGGGACGGTCATGCTGTCGCGGCGCCCGGGCCGTTTCCCGGGTGGCATCCGGCCCGTAGCGGTCCCCCGTGCTGCCCGTGCCTTGAGATCATGCTCGAATTTCCCCTCGCCGCCGATTCCGGTGGCCCCTCTAGGACCATGATCGGCCTTAGAAACGGCGGCTTCAATCGTTAATTTTGCCGCATCCGGTCGCTTGCAAAGGGGACCGGAGGGCCTATATATCCCTGCGGATCAAGCGGTTTACCCGTCGGGATGGGCGATCCGAAAGCCGGTTCGGGCGGGCACATTCAAACATCGACATGGGGATCCCCTGGCGGTGCCTTAAAGAAGGGCCGCGCGACGGGATCTGCTGAAGAAAGGACTGTTTCATGAGCAAAGTCATCGGCATCGATCTCGGCACCACCAACTCCTGCGTCGCCGTCATGGAGGGCAAGGACGTCAAGGTGATCGAGAACTCCGAGGGTGCGCGCACCACCCCCTCGATGGTTGCCTTCACCGATAACGGCGAGCGCCTGGTCGGCCAGGCTTCGAAGCGCCAGGCGGTGACCAACCCGGAAAACACCCTCTTCGCCATCAAGCGCCTCATCGGCCGCCGCATCGACGACCCGATGACGAAGAAGGACAAGGACCTCGTCCCCTACAAGATCATCAATGGCGACAACGGCGACGCCTGGGTCGAAGCCCATGGCAAGAAGTACAGCCCGTCGCAGGTCTCCGCCTTCATCCTGCAGAAGATGAAGGAAACCGCCGAGAGCTATCTCGGCGAGAAGGTGACCCAGGCGGTCATCACCGTCCCCGCCTACTTCAACGACAGCCAGCGCCAGGCCACCAAGGATGCCGGCAAGATCGCCGGGCTCGAAGTGCTGCGCATCATCAACGAGCCGACCGCGGCCGCGCTCGCCTACGGCATGGATAAGAAGGGCTCCGGCACGATCGCGGTCTATGACCTCGGCGGCGGCACCTTCGACGTCTCCGTGCTGGAGATCGGCGACGGCGTGTTCGAGGTGAAGTCCACCAACGGCGACACCTTCCTCGGCGGCGAAGACTTCGATGCGCGGATCATCGACTATCTGGCCGACGAGTTCAAAAAGGACCAGGGCATCGACCTGCGCAAGGACAAGCTGGCCCTGCAGCGTTTGAAAGAGGCGGCCGAGAAGGCGAAGATCGAGCTCTCGAGCGCGATGCAGACCGAGGTCAACCTGCCGTTCATCACGGCGGACCAGACCGGTCCGAAGCATCTCAACGTGAAGCTCACCCGGGCGAAGCTCGAGGCGTTGGTCGATGATCTCATCGAGCGCACCATGGAGCCCTGCAAGAAAGCGCTCAAGGATGCGGGCCTCAAGGCTTCCGACATCAACGAGGTGATCCTGGTCGGCGGCATGACCCGCATGCCCAAGGTCGGCGACAAGGTGAAGGAGTTCTTCGGGCGCGAGCCGCATCGCGGCGTGAACCCGGATGAAGTCGTGGCGATCGGCGCCGCGATCCAGGGCGGCGTCCTCAAGGGCGACGTCAAGGACGTGCTGCTGCTCGACGTGACCCCGCTGTCGCTGGGCATCGAGACGCTGGGCGGCGTGTTCACCCGGCTGATCGACCGCAACACCACGATCCCGACCAAGAAGAGCCAGGTGTTCTCCACCGCCGAGGACGGCCAGACCGCGGTCACCATCCGCGTGTTCCAGGGCGAGCGCGAGCTCGCGGCCGACAACAAGATCCTCGGCCAGTTCGACCTGGTCGGCATTCCCGCGGCCCCGCGGGGCGTGCCGCAGATCGAGGTCACCTTCGACATCGACGCCAACGGCATCGTCAACGTCTCGGCCAAGGACAAGGCCACGGCCAAGGAGCAGCAGATCCGCATCCAGGCCTCGGGCGGCTTGAGCGACGCCGATATCGAGAAGATGGTGAAGGATGCCGAGAGCCATGCGGCGGAAGACAAAAAGCGCCGCGCGGCGATCGAAGCCAAGAACCAGGCCGAGGCCCTGATCCACAGCGCCGAGAAGCAGCTGAAGGATAACGAGGGCAAGGTGGCCGAGGCCGACAAGACCGCGGTCGAATCCGCGATCGCCGCCCTGAAGGAAGTGAAGGACGGCGAGGACACGGCCGCGATCGAGGCCAAGACCAACGACCTCACCCAGGCGCTGATGAAGGTCGGCGAGGCGCTCTATCGCGCCAACCAGGAGAGCGGCGATGCCGGCCCGGGTGCCGGGGCTTCCGCGGGTGGCGACCAGGGTGCCGGCGGCGCCCAGGCCGGGACCGGGGGCGACGAGAAGGTGGTCGACGCCGACTTCGAGGAAGTCGACGATCGGAAGGGCAAGACCGCTTAAGCGCGCGGAGCCGAACGCCTCGTTTGAAACAGGCCAGGGATGGGATTCAAAAATTCACTCCCTGGCCTTTTTTCTTGTCTGATTGATGTGAGATGAGTACTGACACCTCCACCATGAAGCGCGATTACTACGAAACGCTAGGCGTCGAGAAGGGCGCGGCTCCGGACGCCATCAAAAAGGCGTTTCGCAAGCTTGCCATGGAATGCCATCCGGATCGCCATCCGGGGGACAAGACCGCCGAGCAGAGATTCAAGGACCTGAACGAGGCCTATGACGTCCTGAAGGACGAGCAGAAGCGCGCGGCCTACGATCGGTTCGGCCATGCCGCCTTCGAGAATGGCGGAATGGGCCGCGGCGGCGCCCAGGGCTTTGCCGGCGGCGGCTTCGACTTCACCGACATCTTCGACGAGATGTTCGGCGAGTTCATGGGCGGCGGACGGCGCGGCCAGCCGGCCCGGGGCCGCGGCGCCGATCTCCGCTTCAACATGGAAATCAGCCTGGAAGAGGCCTATCACGGCAAGCAGGCCACGATTCGCGTCCCGACCTCTGTCGCCTGCGAATCCTGCAACGGCAGCGGCGGCGAGAAGGGCGCGCAGCCGATCACCTGCCCCGCCTGCCACGGCCACGGCAAGGTGCGGGCGACCCAGGGCTTCTTCACCATCGAGCGTACCTGTGCCGCCTGCCATGGCGCCGGCAAGGTGATCGAGAAGGCCTGCAAGACCTGCAAAGGCTCGGGCCGCACCGCCAAGGAGAAGACGCTGCAGGTGGCGATTCCCGCCGGCGTCGAGGACGGCACCCGCATCCGCCTCGCCGGCGAGGGCGAGGCCGGCATGAATGGCGGACCGGCCGGCGATCTCTACATCTTCATCTCGCTCAGTGCCCATCGCCTGTTCCAGCGCGAAGGCGCCGCAGTCTATTGCCGTGTGCCGATCGCCATGGCCACGGCGGCCTTGGGCGGGCATATCGAGATCCCGACCATCGACGGCAGCAAGGCAAAGGTCCAGGTCCCGGCCGGCACCCAGACCGGCCAGCAGATCCGCCTCAAGGGCAAGGGCATGTCGGTGCTGCGCTCGCCGGCCCGCGGCGACATGTTCGTCGAGATCGCGGTCGAGACCCCGGCAAATCTCACCCGCAAGCAGCGCGAGTTGCTGGAACAGTTCGACGCCGAATCCCAGGCCAACGCCAAGACCTCTCCGGAATCCCAGGGCTTCTTTGCCCGGGTGAAGGAGTTCCTAGACAGCGGGCGCGGCTAGTCTAGGCACAGGCTCTTGATCTTAGGCATTCAAGCTTAATTAACGGGCTATCCCCGATAAGGTGGCGAGACCACCTTGACCGGGAGAATGCACCGCCGGCTGCCAATCCGGGCGCGGCGGGCACAAGCTATCTTGCATCATTTAGCGTCAGAATCCGGCTCGGTTGCGGCAAGCAGTGCCGGCGGGAGAGCCTTGCTCAGGGTCCTGAACGCGCCCTTGGCCTGGCTCGCCTGGCTCTACGCCCTGGGCGTGGCGATCGCGATCCCCTACATGCTTGAGATGGGCGCCGAGCGAGCGCTGTGGTGGGACGGCGTCGATACCGTGGCCGCAACCCTCGCCGGCCTGCAATGGCTGAGGATCGCCCGCACGAACCGCGACCAGGTGTGGGCGGCGGCGGCGGCCATCACGGCCGGCCTCGCCGTCTGGTGGCTGAGTGAGCTTGCCTGGTTCACCGCCGAGATCCGCGGCGAAGACTGGGCCAAATTTCCGTCGCCGATCAGCTTCGGCTTCTTCCTGTTCCTGCCGCTGCTCGGCATCGGCCTCGTCCTCTACATCCAGCGCGCCGTGAAGCAATGGTTCAGCATCCCGTTGCTTTGCGATCTCGGGGTCGTCACGGCGACGCTGCTCGTCGTGATCGGCTTTCCGGTCAACGATGCGCTGCCACCGATGGAGAGTTCCATCCGCGTCGCCGGCATCGTCTATCCGGTGCTGTGCGGGCTGCTCATGGTGTTCAGCCTCTATTGCCTCCTGGCCTTCGGTTGGGGGGCGCGCCGCTGGATCCTGATCCTGCTGCTGCTCGGCATCGGATCGATCATCGGCGCCGACTTCATCTTCACCCTCGGTACGCTGGATCCGGCCTTCGACCTCGGCAGCTTGCTGGATCCGGCCTGGAGCACCGGCTTCATGCTGATCTCGCTGGCCGCGTTCGAGCACCCGCGTCTCGTGGAGCGGCAGGCAGCACCGACCCTGGAGGCGATCGGCAAGCGCGTCCGCCGGCTGCGGCAACTGCTGCCGGCTTTCGCGCTGATCGCCATCGCCGTCACCCTGATCGAAGACATCGGCGATTTCTCGCTCGGAGAAGGCCTCGGGCTGCTGCTGCCGGCGGTGCTGTTGCTGGCGATCAGCTCGGCCGGCACGGCGTTCTGGAACCGCCGCCAGCTCCTGGACTCGTGGGATCGTCATGCGGCCGCCGAGCAGGCGCTGCGCCACTCGGAGGCGCGCTTCGGCGCCGTGCTCGAGTTCTCGCCGGATCCGATGCTGGTGATCGACGACCTGCGCCGGATCTGCGTCGCCGGCAAGGGCGTCGAAAGCGTGTTCGGATACCGCTGCAACGACCTGCTCGGCCGCAGCATCGACCTGCTGTCGCGCGATCTCGAGACCGCGCTGCCCGCCGGTCGGATGCTGCAGTTGATCGCGGCCCATGACGCGGGATCGCTCGCCTGCCATCGCTTCAACGCGACGGGGATCCGCAAGTGCGGGGAATTGCTGCCGCTCGAAGGACTGATCTTTCCGCTCGACGGCGGACGGGAGCGTCTATTCGCGGTCGTCCTGCGCGATGTCACCGAGCGTCTGACGGTCGAGCAGGAGCTCAGGACCGCCAAGGAAACGGCCGAGCTCGCCGACCGCGCCAAGTCCGAGTTCCTGGCCAACATGAGCCATGAGCTCAGAACCCCCCTGAACGCCATCATCGGATTCGCCGAGATCATCGAGGCGCAGGCGTTCGGTCCGGGCGATTCGCGCTATCCCGGCTATGCCAGGGACATCCGGACGAGCGGCGAGCACCTGCTCGGTATCCTGAAGGACATCCTCGACCTCTCCCGCATCGAAACCGGGACCGTGACGCTGCGCGAGAGCGAGGTGTTCGTCCCGAAGCTGGTCGACGAATGCCTCAGCATGATCGACGCGCGGGCGCGGGAAAGCGGTGTCACGATCGGGACCGACCTGCCGGCCCAGCTGCCTGGCCTGTTCGCCGACGCGCTGAAGCTGAAGCAGGTGCTGATCAACCTGCTGTCGAACGCCGTGAAGTTCACGCCGCGCGGCGGCAGCGTCATCGTCGAGGTCCGCCACCAGCCCGGCCAGGAACTCGTCCTCTCGGTCAGCGATACCGGGATCGGCATGCGCGCGGAGGATATCCCGCTCGCCCTCTCGCCGTTCGGCCAGGTTGCGGGCGCTTTCTCCCGCAACCACGACGGCATCGGCCTCGGCCTGGCGATTGCCCGGCACCTGACCGAACTCCATCAGGGCCGCCTCGAGATCGAGAGCCAGGTCGGTTCAGGGACCACGGTCCGGATTCACCTGCCAAGGGAGCGGCTGACCGAGCTGCGGCAGACGCTCCGGCTGGTCGCGACGAAGGCCGCCGGCAGCCGGGCGTGAGCCACAGTGCCACCCTCCGGTTGCAGAGAAAAGTCCTTTTATTCTAAGGGTTAAGACTTTCTTCACCGCGTTCCGGCAGGATCGGGCCGGAAGCCGCATATCCCGTGCGGCGCGAATGGGCACGAATGTCGATCGCCAGTCTAGCGACCCCAGACCAGGATTCGACCGCACGGCGGCGCCTCCGGCTTCTGATCGGCTGGGTCGGCGCGCTGGTCCTCTATGTCGTCCTGCAATTCGGGATGACCGACCGCGGCTCGTTCCGCGCCGCCGCCCTGATCGATCTCGCCTGGACTCTGGCTTCGCTCGCCGCGGCCGCCCAGTGCTATCTCACCGCCAAGCGACTGCAGGGCCGCGAGCGCCTTGCCTGGCTGAGCTTCGCCGGGGCGTGCCTGGTCTGGCTGATCGGCCAACTCTACTGGGACTACCTCGAACTCGCGCTGGGCCGGCAGACGCCGTTTCCGAGCGTCAGCGACCTCGGCTATCTCGGCTTTCCGCTGCTCGCGATCGGCGGCCTGCTGATCTCGATTCGCCGGATCGAGGTGCGCAGCGGATTCCTCCGCCCGCTGTCCAATCTCGGCATGATCGCGGTGGCGCTCTACACGACGCTCGGCATGCTGCTGCATGATTCGCTGGCATCGAGCGCGCAATCCGTGGTCTTCGCGGTGGCGGCGGGCGCCTATCCGTTTCTCTACGGGACGGCCTTCCTGTTCGCGCTGACCGCGCTCGCGATCTATTCCGAGCCGAGGAAGCGCGCCATCGCCCTGCTGCAAGCGGGCGCGCTCGGCGTGCTGGCGATCGCGGCCGTCAATTGGGGCATCGGCATGCTGGGCACCACCTATCTGCCGGGCACCATGGCCGAACCGATCTGGCTCTGCGGCTTCGGCCTGCTGCACTGGGCGGCGTGGGAGCGCAAGAACCAGCCGGTCCAGACCGAACTGGTGCGCACGCCGGAATCCCAGACGCTCTGGCTCGAGCCGGCTTTGCCGATGGTGGCATTGATCGCGATCTTCGCCGCGATCGCCACCGACAGCGATGGCCTGCAGCTCGCCGAGGTGCGCGGCATCCTGCTGCCGGGCGGCATCCTGTTCGCGATCCTGCTGGCCGGGGCCGAATGGGTGAGCCGCGGCGCCGAAGCGAAGCTGCGCCGCCGCGCCGAGACCGCGTTGCGCGCGCTGCAGGTCTCCGAAGAGCGCCTGGCCTCGATCCTGGAGATCGCGCCGGAAGCGATCGTCGCCGCCGATCGCGACAGCCGCATCGAACTCTTCAACCGCGGCGCCGAGCATGTGTTCGGGTATTCCGCCGCCGAGGTGATCGGCCGGCCGATCGAGATCCTGCTGCCGGAACGGATGCGCGCCCGCTTGCTGCCGATGGACAGCCGCCGCACCGTCGGCAAGCTCTGGGCGACCGAGTTCGACGCGCAGCAGGAGATGGTCGGCCTGCGCCGCGACGGCAGCGAGTTCCCCGCGGAAGCCTCGGTGTTCCAGCTCGCGACCGATGACGAGCTTGCCTTCGCCCTTATCCTGCGCGACGTCACCGACCGCAAGCGGCAGGAGCGCGACCTCCGCCACGCCAAGGAGACCGCGGAGCTCGCCAACCGCGCCAAGTCGGAGTTCCTGGCCAACATGAGCCACGAGCTGCGCACGCCGCTGAACGCGATCATCGGCTTCTCGCAGATCATCAATTCGCGGATGTTCGGTGCCGATATCGACCGCTATGTCGATTACGCCCATGACATCCACAACAGCGGCAAGGACCTGCTGAAGATCATCAACGACATCCTCGATCTCTCGAAGATCGAGGCGGGGCAGATGAACCTCAGCGACCAGGCGGTCGATCTCGACCGGGTCATCACCGGCTGCATCAAGGTGGTGGCGGAGCGCGCCCAGCGCGGCCGCATCACCATCGAACGCAACCTGCCCGAAGCGATGCCGCGGCTCTGGGCCGACGAGCTTCGCGTCAAGCAGATGGTCAACAACCTGCTGACCAATGCGGTGAAGTTCACCGAGCCGGGCGGGCGGGTCGTCATCTCGGTGCGCCCGAGCTACACGCCGAACGGAGTGCAGGACGGCGTCGATATCGTGGTGCGCGACACCGGCATCGGCATGGATCCGTCCGAGATTCCGATCGCGCTCTCGCCGTTCGGCCAGGTCGATCAGGGCCTCGCCCGCCGCCATGAGGGGACCGGCCTCGGCCTGCCGCTGGTGCGGCGCATGATCGAGCTGCACCAGGGCCAGCTCAGCCTCTCCAGCGCCCGCGGCAAGGGCACCACCGCGACCCTGCATTTCCCCGCCAACCGGGTGGTCGCACACGAGCTCGCGAGCTGAGATATCCCCTCGGTTATCCATAGCCCTGTTGCCGATCAGCCGCAGACCGGATTAGATACCGCCCCGGGCATCAGGGGGTTCAATGGCAACGAAATCACTGCGCCGCAGCACCGCGCCGAAGGCTTCAAAGGTCGCACCCGCCAAGCCGGGCAAGCCGAGCGCCGCCAAGCCGAGCGCACCTAAAGCGTTGGAAAAGAACAAGAAACCGGACAAGCCCGCAGCCACGCCGGTGAAGCCCGCGCCGGCCCCGACCTTGAAGCGCGGCAGCAGCGGGGCGATTCGAGTCGGGATCGCCGGCTGTGCCGGGCGGATGGGGCAGATGCTCCTGAAGCTGCTGATCACCGCGCCGGGCGTGCTGGTGGTCGGCGGCACCGAGCGCCGGGGCTCGCATGTCCTCGGCCGAGATCTCGGCGCCCTGGTGGGCGGTGAGCCGCTCGGCATCATCATCGGCGAGAACCCCGAGCCGCTGTTCGAGCAGGCCGACGTGGTGGTCGATTTCACCAGCCCGGCGGCCACGGCGAGCCATGCGACGCTCGCGGCCAAGACCGGCACCGCCCACGTGATCGGCACGACCGGGCTCGACAACGACCAGATGGGAGCGATCAGCCGCGCCGCGCAGCGGGTGCCGATCGTGCTCGCCGCCAACATGTCGCTCGGCGTCAACCTGATCGAGCAGGTGGTCGAGGAGGTCTCGCGGATCCTCGACACCGACTGGGACATCGAGGTGGTCGAGATGCACCACCGGCACAAGGTCGATGCGCCCTCGGGCACCGCGCTGGCGCTGGGCGAGGCGGCGGCCAAGGGCCGGGGCGTGCAGCTGCGGCGCGTGTCGCGGCGCGGCCGCGACGGCCAAGTCGGGCCGCGGGTCAAGGGCGAGATCGGTTTCTCGGCAATTCGCGGCGGCGACGTGGTCGGTGACCACACGGTGATCTTCGCCGCGGATGGCGAGCGCATCGAGGTCACCCACAAGGCCTCCAGCCGCGAGATCTTCGGTCGCGGCGCGGTCAAGGCGGTGCTGTGGGCGGCGGGCAAGCGGCCCGGCCTTTACAGCATGAAGGACGTGCTCGGCTTCAACCTGGGTTCGGCCGCTCAGCCGGGCGGCGCCTAGCCGCCACGATTCGCGGCAACGCCAGGCCCGAGAGGATGAGCACCAGCGCCACGAGCGCGTTCAGATGCGGCTGCTCGCCCAGCAGGAAGTAGCCGTAGATCAGCGCCATCAGCGGCACGATGTAGTTGTTGAGCGAGGCGAAGCCGACCGCGACGCGGCGCATCAGCACGTAATAGAGCAGGTTGCCGGCGCCGGTCGACAGCACGCCAAGCCAGATCGCCGCG
Source organism: Dongia sedimenti (assembly GCA_030715195.1). Classification (GTDB taxonomy): domain Bacteria; phylum Pseudomonadota; class Alphaproteobacteria; order Dongiales; family Dongiaceae; genus Dongia; species Dongia sedimenti. The sequence goes on along the minus strand of JAUYVI010000005.1, from coordinate 130,178 downwards.
ACCACCGCGCGCCAATCCCAGTGCAGCGTCCAGGGCCGGTCGATCACCAGCCAGAAGGGTAGCATCGCGACGAAGCCGGCGGCGAGGATCACGCCGATCAGCATCTGCGGCGGCAGCTGCGGCAGGCGCTTGGCGTTCACGCCGTAGAGCGAATAGCTGATGCAGCCGCCGATGATCAGCAACTGGCCCATCACCTGCTCGCCCAGGCCGCGCAGCGCATCGACCCCGACCAGCACGATCATGCCCGTGAAACCGAGCGCGACGCCGGCGAAGCGCGGCACGGTCAGGCGCTCGTCATGGGTGAAGAAATGCGCCAGAATCACCACCAGGATCGGGATGGTCGCCATCAAAATGCCGGCGAGCTGCGAGGTGGTGGTCTGCTCGCCCCAGCCGATCAGGAAGAAAGGCAGCGAGTTGCCGATCACGCCGAGGATGAGGATCCGCAGCCACAGGCCCTTGCCCTGATGGCCCTGGAAGGTCGGCGCCCGCTGGCCGAGCAGGCGCGCGAAGCCCAGCAGCACCGCGGCGCCGATGCCGACCCGAAGCGATGCCAGGGTCAGCGGCGGCATGCCGTGCTCGACCGCGATCTTGATCGTGAGAAAAGACGAGCCCCAGAGCAGCGAGAGAAAGAGCAGCAGGCCGTAATCGGCAAATCCGGGATGCCGGGTCCCGACCACCGGGCTGGGCGCATTCATGATGGGTTCAGGCGGGGACGGGGGCGCTGCGGTGCCGGCTCAGCACTTCGCGCAGCTCGGCCGCGAGGTCGCGGCGCTCCTGCGGCGAGAGGAAGGCGCCGACCGCGATCGACTTGCCGTGGGAGCGGAGGTACAGCGCGTTGTCCGGCTCCTCCGCGCGATCGAGGATGACGCTCAGCCAATAGGGCTGCAGGCGCTCGATGGTGTGGCCGCCTTGCCGGTCGTAGCGTTCGAACAGCAGATGATCGGCATAGAGCCGGATCCGCTCGGCGCGATCGTCGCCGCGGTGGTTCTTGCGGAACAGGAACCAGAACAGCAGCCATTCGCCGCCGAGAAAGCCGAAGATCGGCCAGGCGCCCATCACCAGGAACACCATGCCGTAGAGAAAGACGATGGCGGCGGTGCCGGCGAGCAGGATCGCATAGCCCTTCGGCCCGAGCGAACGGTGCGGATAGAGCAGGGCTTCGAAGATCGGCCGCTCCGGTGTCGGGGAGTCTTGGTGCTCCATGGGCGCGGAGTATAGACTGCGGCTTTCGGGGAACAAGCCGCCTGTCCGCAGATCTCCCATGTTGAAGAAGCCGCAAATCGAAGAGTTCTTCGCGCGCCTGCAGAAGGCCAATCCCAACCCGCGCGGCGAGCTGGAATACCGCAACCCCTACACGCTGCTGGTCGCGGTGGTGCTGTCTGCGCAGGCGACCGACGCTTCGGTCAACAAGGCGACCGAGCCCTTGTTCAAGATCGCCGACACACCGGAGAAGATGGTGCAGCTCGGCGAGGCAAGGCTCAAAGGCTTCATCAAGACCATCGGCCTGTTCAACACCAAGGCCAAGAACGTCATCCGCCTCTCGGAGATCCTGGTCCAGGAGCACGACAGCAAAGTGCCGGCCGACCGCGAGGTGCTGCAGTCATTGCCGGGGGTCGGGCGCAAGACCGCGAACGTGGTGCTGAACATCGCCTTCGGCCAGCCGACCATGGCGGTGGACACGCATATCTTCCGGGTCGGCAACCGCACCGGGCTCGCCCCGGGCAAGGACCCGCTGGCGGTGGAGCTGATGCTGGAGAAGCGGGTGCCGGAGCCCTACCGCCTCCACGCCCATCACTGGCTGATCCTGCACGGCCGCTACGTCTGCAAGGCAAGGAAGCCCGATTGCCCGGTCTGCGTGGTGCGGGATATCTGCCAGTACAAGGCCAAGACAGTGCTTGAGTAACAATCTTGCGCTTGGGTGGACGATCAGCCCGTCAGATTGGTGTCTTGTGAGGCGCTTGATGTTGGGACGAACGGGCGCGGTCTTGTCGACTTCCTCAACTCATCTACCACCTGTCTCATTCAATCCATGAACGAAGACCTGTCTGACGTAATCAAGCGGCTCAAGCGCCGCTACTGGAACCTGCGAGAGATCGTCGGACTGACGCTTGCGATCATCTTCGCTGTCCTGCTGTTCGCATTCGGTCTCGATTGGATGATGCGGCTGGTCATCGCGGCGCCCTGACCCGATGCCTGCGGCGGCAGACGCGTGGATGGTCACTCTCCTTCTACGCGCCTTTGGGAGATGGGTCGCCGACCATCACGAACTGATTGTTTGATGCGGACCTAACGGAAGTTCGTCACTGCGCCGAAGCGGTCGGCCGCTCCAGCAGCGACTTCAGGCAGCGCGCGGTGGGCGTCGGCTCCGCGGTGCGGGAGCGAGCCTCGACGTAGGTGACTTTGAGCGCGCCCGAGTCATCGTCGTAGAGATAGAGATCGACCACGCAATCGCCGGTCACGTATTGCCAGACCTGGGCGGTGAGCTCGTCGCGCATCCGCGCCGGCTTGCCGAGCGCGCGGCGGAGCGCGCTGTGGTCGAGGCCGAGCAGCTCCTTGGGGTCGCCGCTGAGGCGCGCCGCGGTGGGCAGGATCGCGTCGTCATGGGCGACGGCGGGGGTGGCGGCGAGCGGCGTCGCCTTGGGCGCGCGGGCCGGCTGCGCGGCCGTGCTTTGGGAGGCTGCGGGAGCAGCGCCGTTCGCGGATTTCAGCGGGTGCTGCGGCATCTGGCAGGCGGCGAGGAGCAGCGGAGCGAGCAGCCACGAAATTGAGGTGAGTCCGCTTCTGGCGAACCGAGACCGGCCCGCGCCCAGCGACAACTTCACCCGCAACCCCAGCATGCTCAGCCCCGGCTCTGTGCCGGGCCCCAACTCGGGACTTCAGACCACGCCCGATCCGGGCGCCGAGATGATCAGGAAAACCGGCCGCGGCCGCCGCCCCGAAGAGGCGCCGCGGCCGAATTTCCCGTTATGCTTAGCCGACTGCCGCAGTCGGTGCGTGCACGATCTGCGCGTCGGGAAGGACTTCCACCTCGCCCGAAAGCACGCCGCCCCGCTCGATCTCGAGCTGGCCGTAGCGGATCTTGCCCAGCACCTTGCCGCCCGCCCGCACGATCAGGCGCTGGCGCGCCGTCAGATCGCCGTTGAACTGGCCGCTGATATCGGCAACGTCGACTTCCGCGGCGCCCTTGAACTCACCGGGCGCCATGATTTCGATGTTCTTGCAGTCTTGCAGCACCGCTTCGACGCGGCCTTCGACCACCAGCGTGTCGCAGGTGCGAATCTCGCCGTTGAGCGAGATGTCGCGACCGACGATCAGCTTCTTGTGCTCGGGCTCCATCGCCGATGTCGAAGTCGGCCGCGCTTGGGCCGCCGCCACCGGTTGTGCAGTCCGGCCCGGGCCGAAGACCGAAAGATCGGGCCCGCGACGGGCGATCTCCGGATTCACCGCCGGACGGCTGGCCGGTTGTGCACCGGCGGCATCCGACCGCTGATAGTTGCGCGGAGACACTTCCGCCGCTTCCTTGGCCTGCTCGGCTGCGATTTCGTCGTCCCTTTTCTTACCAAACATTATGGTTACCTTCCGTTCACTCAGTTAGCCCCCGAAGGCGGACGCCGGGTCACCGAAGCAGCCCGATCGCTCTCAAGTTTTACCACGGATTCAAAAAGATGCACCATAAAAGCAGTGGCGATGATGGGCGCGATCAAATTCACAAATGGGATGGTGGAAAGGATCGCTATTAACACCCCACCCAGCGTAAATTGTCCTCGGTGGGCGGCATAGACCTGCTTGGCCACCGGGCGCTGCAACCGCCGCAGAGCCGGCATCTCGTAATACTCGCGGCCGAGCAGATAGCCGTTCACGCCATAGGCGATCAGGAAGTAGAGCGGCGGGAAGATGAGAAACGGCAGCGCCAGGAGATTTGCAATCAGCGAGAGCAGTGCCAGCTTCAAGCCGTCGAGGACCGACGCCAGGATCGGGGTCGCGTGCGGTGCCGGACGGCCCGGATAATACCGCGCTTCGACCGCGTCGATCACGCGATCGGCGAAGATCGCGCTGATCGCAGCGGCGAGTGCTGGAAAGGTGAACCAGGCGATCACCAGCGTTGCGAGCACGCCGGCCGCCTGGGTGATCTCGCCCCACCAACCGTTCAGGCCGGAGAGCCAGCCGATCAGCCACCAGGCGAGCAGCGCGATCGCGATGAAGACGGCGATCGCTAGCGCGATGGAGAGACCGATCAGCTTCTGGATCTTGGGATCGCCCAATTGGGCGAGCGCTTTTGAGATGGCCCCGAACACGAATTTCCCCCGCTGGCTCAAAGGTATGCCCCGGGAGATTTAGGGCCTCGGCCCCCCCGCCGCAATGGCCTCCCTGGCGTCGACTCGGACCCGCGCCGGACGCACACCGGGGACGGGTGCTGCGGCTTGTGCCGGGCGCGCCGATCCCTATACTGCGCCGGCTTTCGCGCCCGCAGCATGGTTGAGACCCGGCGCGTCTCCAGAATGGCCCAGGATAGGATTGATGCCGGACAAGCACTTTGACGTCTGCGGCATCGGCAATGCGATTGTCGATGTCTTCTCCCACTGCGAGGAAGAGTTCCTGACGCGCATGTCGCTGACCAAGGGCGCCATGATGCTGGTCGACCCGAAGCGCTCGGGCGAGCTCTATGACGCGATGGGTCCGGCGGTCGAAGTCTCCGGCGGCGCCGCGGCCAACACCATCGCCGGCCTTTCCAGCCTCGGCGGCAAGGGCGCCTATATCGGCAAGGTCGGCAACGACCAGCTGGGCGGCATCTTCCGCCACGACATCCGTGCCGCCGGCGTGCATTTCGAGACGCCGAGCGTCGCCACCAACACGCCGACCGCGCGCAGCATGATCTTCGTGACGCCGGATGCCGAGCGCACGATGAATACTTATCTCGGCGCCTGCGTGGAGCTGACGCCGGACGACGTCGATGCCGACGTGATCCAGCATTCCAAGGTCACCTATCTCGAAGGCTATCTCTGGGATCCGCCGCTGGCCAAGCAGGCATTCCTGAAGGCCGCGAACCTGGCGCACCAGGCCGGGCGGCAGATCGCGCTCACCCTCTCGGATTCCTTCTGCGTGATCCGCTACCTGAAGGAGTTCCAGGACCTGGTGCGCGACCATGTCGACATCCTGTTCGCCAACGAGGGCGAGATCAAAGCGCTCTGGGAGACCGAGAATTACGAGGAAGCCGTCGCGATCACCCGCCAGTCCTGCGAGCTCGCGGCCCTGACCCGCAGCGAGAAGGGCTCGCTGATCGCCACGCCGGAGACCGTGGTCGAGGTGCCGGCCTGGCCGGTGCCGAAGATCGTCGATCTGACCGGCGCCGGGGATCTGTTCGCCGCGGGTTTCCTCTACGGCTATACGCAGGGGCGCAACCACGCCGATTGCGGCCGGATCGGATCGCTGGCGGCGGGCGAAGTGATCAGCCATTACGGCGCGCGTCCCGAGACGCCGCTTTCCGAACTGCTGCTGCAAAGCGTGTAACGGAGAGACGCTAGATGTCGGGGCACGACCGCTCGATGCTGTTGTTTCTGGTCATCCTCCGCGAAGGCGGCGGATCCAGGAGACTGCATCCGTTGCACGGATGAGACTCGTGGATGGTGCGCAAGCGCGTGCCAGGACGCTCTGAAGGAAATCGCCGAGTGCGACTCCCCCGTGAAGCCGGGGAGACATATGAAAAGATGAGTTAGTCGTTATGCAGCTTAGAAACATCGCCATCATCGCCCATGTCGATCACGGCAAGACCACCCTGGTCGATCAGCTCCTCCGGCAGTCCGGCTCGTTCCGCGCCAACCAGCAGGTGATGGAGCGGGTCATGGATTCCAACGATCTCGAGCGCGAGCGCGGGATCACCATCCTGGCCAAGTGCACCTCGGTGCAGTGGAAGGACGTTCGCATCAACATCGTCGATACGCCGGGCCACGCCGATTTCGGCGGCGAGGTCGAGCGCATCCTGTCGATGGTCGACGGCGTCGTCGTGCTGGTTGACGCGGCCGAAGGCCCGCTGCCGCAAACCAAGTTCGTGACCGGCAAGGCGCTGAAGCGCGGCTTGCGGCCGATCGTGCTGATCAACAAGTGCGACCGGCCCGATGCCGAGCCGCATGCGGTGCATGATGCGGTGTTCGATCTTTTCTCGGCGCTGGGCGCCGACGATGCGCAGCTCGACTTCCCGACCCTGTTCGCCTCGTCGAAGCAGGGCTGGGCCGCCGAGAGCCTCGAAGCCGAGCGCACCGATCTCTCGCCGCTGTTCGACCTGGTGGTGCGGCACGTGCCGTCGCCGACGGTCGATAGCGACGGCCCGTTCGCCATGCTGGCGACGACGCTCGAATACGACAACTATCTCGGCCGCGTGCTGACCGGCCGGATCGAATCCGGCAAGGCCCAGATCAACATGGCGGTGAAGTCGCTGCGGCCCGACGGGACGCAGATCGAGGCCGGGCGCCTGACCAAGCTGCTGGCCTTCCGCGGCATCGAGCGGGTGCCGGTGGAGAGCGCCGAGGCCGGCGACATCATCGCGATCGCGGGGCTGACCGACACCACGGTCGCCGACACGATTGCGGATCCGCAGATCGAAGCGCCGCTGCACGCGCAGCCGGTCGATCCGCCGACCCTGGCCATGACCTTTTCGGTCAATAACAGCCCGCTGGCGGGCCGCGAGGGCGACAAGGTCACCAGCCGGATGATCCGCGCGCGCCTGATGCGCGAATCGGAAGGCAACGTCGCCTTCCGCATCACCGAGACCGGCGACAAGGACGCTTTCGAGGTCGCGGGCCGCGGCGAATTGCAATTGGGCGTGCTGATCGAGCAGATGCGCCGCGAGGGCTTCGAGCTCTCGATCAGCCGGCCGCGCGTGCTCTATCGCACCGATCCCGAGACCGGCGAGCGCCAGGAGCCGATCGAGGAAGTGGTGATCGACGTGGACGAGGGCTTCTCCGGCGTGGTCATCGACAAGCTCGGCCAGCGCCGCGGTGAGCTCGTGGAGATGAAGCCGTCGGGCGGCGCCAAGACCCGCCTGGTGCTGCACGTGCCGTCGCGCGGCATGATCGGCTATCACGGCGAGTTCCTGACCGACACCCGCGGCACCGGCGTGATGAGCCGGTTGTTCCACGGCTACGGTGCCTATAAGGGCCCGATCGCCGGCCGGCGCAACGGCGTGCTCATTTCCAACAGCGACGGGTCGTCGGTTGCTTACGCCCTCTGGTATCTCGAAGAGCGCGGCTCGATGTTCATCAACCCGGGCGAGGCGGTCTACGAGGGCATGATCATCGGCGAGCATACCCGCAGCAACGACCTCGAAGTGAACCCGCTGCGCTCGAAGCAGCTGACCAACATCCGCACCACGTCGAAGGACGAGGCCATCCGCCTGACCCCGCCGCGCTCGATGTCGCTGGAGCAGGCGCTGGCCTATATCGAGGAAGACGAGCTGGTTGAGGTGACGCCGAAATCGATCCGCCTGCGCAAGGCGCTCCTGAGCCCGCACGACCGCAAGAAGGCGGAGCGGTCGTCGGAGCAGGAGGCGGTTTAGGCGTTCTTATCGGATAGACCGAGCGACCCCTCACCCCAGCCCTCTCCCGCAAGGGGAGAGGGGGTTTTTTTCGCTGTACGGCGAGACGGATTCTCAGAGGCTGACGTAACCGAGTTCCCTCTCCCCTTGCGGGAGAGGGACAGGGTGAGGGGGCGACGGGTCTTGCCGCGCTTACTTCCGGTTATCGACGCTCATCGGCCCGGCGCCGAAATAGACGATTTGCAGCAGGCCGCCGGCGATGGCGAGGTTCTTCATGAAGTTGATCCACTCGTTCGTGTCCTTGAAGTCGTTGTGGAAGAACACCGCGGCGACCACGCAGAACAAGGCAATCGCGGCGGCGACCCAGCGCGTTTTATAGCCCGCAATCAGCAACAGCCCGCCGACGAACTCGATAGCAATCGCAATCGCGACTCCGATTGCCGGGAGCGGCAGGCTTTTCGACGCCGCGTAGGCGACACTTTCCTGGAAGCCTTGGATCTTGCCGAAGCCGCTCATGACAAAGATGAGCGCGATCAGGATGCGTCCGATCAGGGGCAGGAAGCGCAGCGATTCCGACATGAGAGGTTCCTCCATCTGGTTGCGTGATGGACGGTCGACTCCCCCGACTGTCCTGACCGGACCATAACAGACCGCCCGATTCGCGGGCGAGGGGCCGCGCGCTGGACGGACTGTCTCGGATTCAGAAACGGCGAAGGAGGCCGAGGAACCGGGCCGAGACGCGCGCGGGGTCGCGGCCCTCGGCGGTCGACTCGGCGCGCGCGGCCGCGGCGCAGCGGCCGTAGAAAGTCGGGTCGGTCCACAGACGATCGAGCGCCGCCAGCCAGGCCTCGAGACCGGCATCGAGCGGCACCGCGATGCCGCCGCCGCCCAAGGTCTCGGGCAGGGCGCCGCGATCGGAGACCAAAGCCGGAATGCCGCTGATCTGGGCCTCGGCGACGACCCGGCCAAAGGTCTCCTCGTGGATGCTCGGCATCAGGATCAGACGCGCGCGAGCATAGGCCTCGCGCATGTCCTCGACCGCAGGCCAGAGCTCGACATTGTTCAGCGCGCGAGCCCGGTTCATCAGCACCGTGCGCCAGACGTCATGGACGTTCCAGCTCTCGACCGCGAGGAACGGGATGTCGGGCCGCGCCTCCGCCATGCGGAAGAACAGCTCGACGCCCTTGCGGAGGCTCGGGTTGACCAGCAGCACCGCGTCACCCGGTTGCGCGACCCGATAGCGCTCCGGCTCGATCAGCGGCGGTACGACCGGCGGACGGATGCCGAGCAGAGTGTCGATCCGGCGGGCGGCGAAATCGGAGACGGTGATGAATATAGTTTCCGGGTGCGCCAGCGGACTGCCGCCGATGCCGGCGGCATCGACATTGGTGACATGGAGCGCCGCCCTGACGCCGGCCTGCAATCCCGCGACCGCCAGGGCTTGGCCTTGCGCGTCGTGGGGATAGACCGCGATTTCGGGCCGCCAGTCGGCGAGGACAGCGTTGAAGGATGCGCGCGGGTCCGCCGCGCGATAGATCGGATAGCCGAGGGCCTCGTCGCGCGTCAGGCCGGCGAGGCCGGGACGCTCGGCGAGAACGGCGACAGCGATGCCGTCGCCATGCCAGCGCAGTGCCTGTTCGTGAGTACTGATCTCGCGTCCGCTGGTGCTGTCCGGCAGATAGACATGCGGACTGGCGAAGAGGATGCGCATCGCCGCCACGCGCGGGTTCGGTGATCTAGCTGCTGCTCGGGTAGGGATTGGTATCCGGTATGGCGTTGGTGGCGATGAACTGCCGGAGCGATTCCAAGGCCGGGTTGTTGGTCTGGGTCTGCTCCTCGATCTGCTTGCGGAGATCGTTGATGAGATCCGGATTGTTTTCGAGCAGCGCCAGGTCCTGGTCCGGGAAGCGGCCGGCAAAGCCGCTCTCGGTGTTGAAGTTCTTCAGGATGTTGGCCAGTTCCTCGTCGGTGATCTTGATGAGGACCGGCGGACCGCCATCGGCAGGGAATTTGAACGCAAAGCCGGGGCGGAAGATGCTTTCGCCGGTGGTCTCGTTCTTCAGCTCCTGGCCATAGAGGAAGACCGCATAGCCGTCGCCGCCGCCCGGCGGGAAGTAGAACAAGGCGATGCCGCCGCGCACGGTCATGGTGGCGGTCGGAGTCTTCACCGCGACATTGCCGCCCTTCGAAAGCTTGCCGCCGACGAAGCGCAAGGCGCCCTGCGCGAGATCGAGCGCGAGGCCGCCATTGCCGGTCGCCGGGTCATAGACGAACTTGTCGAGCACGACCTGCGAGCCCTTGCCGACGGTCAAGGTCGAGCGGTCGGCGAAGATCACATTGGCGGTGCCGTCGGCGGTGGTGCGGATGGTCTCGTTCTCCACCAGCCCGGCACCGATCACCAGGGTTTGCTCGGCGGCACCCGGGGCGGCGCCGAAGGCATCGGGCTTGACCGCGGCCACGGTGCCGATCGCCGAGGCGTTTTGCGCCCAGGCCGGGGCGCTCGATGCGAGGCCCACGCCGAGGCCGCCGGAGATCAAGCCGACGCCGAGCAACCATTCTCGCCTGATCATGGCCGGGCTCCTTTAATTCTTCAGAATCGCCACCGGGCGGACATCGCCACGGTGAGATTGTCGTAGCTGTAGTTCCGCAGGTTCGAATCGTCGAGCAGGTATTGGACCTGCTGGGTCACGCTCCAGGATTCGCTGAGCGGAATCGTGTTCACGGCGTCGAACTGGAAGATATCGTCCTGCCGGCTGATATCGTCATCGACCGAAGGATCGGGGGAATCGTACCAGCGCGCCTCGTAGCCGACCGCGAGGCCCGCCAGCCAGTCATAGGGCAGGAAGGACAAGGGCGAGGCATAGGTCTGATAGGCGCCGACCGAGGCCTGCAGGCCCTTATAGTCCAGGAAGTCCTTTTCGGTGCCGGCGGCACGGCCGCCGATGCTGCCGATGATGGTGGTGCCGGGACGGGCCAGCCAGGTCAGGGTCACGATGCCCTGGTGCTCGAAGCCGGTGTAGTCCTGGGTCTCGCCGAGCCCGCCGACATGGTCGTAATCGCGGTAGATCGCGTCATAGTCGAGATCGAGGCTGAACGTGTCGTTGAACACGAAGGTGGCGCCGATGCCGGGACCGCCGCCGCCCTCCAGCCATTCGCCATTGGTCGAGGCCGCCTCGAAATTGGCCCGCGGCTGCAGGCGGAAGAAGCCGCCATCGCCGGGCAAGGGCGCGAAGCCGAGGCCGACCGAGCCCGCGGCGCGCACCGTGTCGAGCTCGGTGTTCTGGGCGTAGAGCTGGCTGAAGCCGGTCAGCCGCGATTCCAGCGCCATGCCGTCCTGGCGGCCGAAATCCCAGGTGTGATTGAGGTTGAAGCCGAGCACGCCGGAGAAATCGTCCTTCGGCCGGTCCTCGTTCGGGCGTTCCACCAGGTCGCCGGTGCCGAAGATGTGTTCGCTGTCCGGCCCGGCATTGGCGTTGGTCTGATATTGCATGCCGGCGAACAGGCTGCCGGTCAGATGGCTGGCGGAGGCCTTGTCCAGCGCCCGCTTGCGCAGATCCTCGGCCTGGGCCTTCACCTGCGGCGTGGTGGTCGGGGCGGTCAGCGCCGCGTCATACGCCTGGGCGGCCGCGGCGTCGCTGCCGATCCGCTGATAGAGCTGGCCCAGGGTGACGTGGAGCTCGGCCCGGTCCGGATAGAGCAGGACCAGCCGCTCCAGCACGGCGATCGCGCCTTCGACGTCGCCCTCGTCGATCAGCGCCTTGGCATAGGTGACGTTCTTGTCGAGATTGCCGGGGTCCTGGAGCACCGCCTGGAACGCTGCTTCGCTGGCGGTCTCCGCCTGGGCAGGAAGACTCAAGGCCGGCAGCGCCGCCAAAGCGACCGCTCCGATCGCGATCGCGCGCAAGTTCGGTACAGGCATCGAGCGGTTTCCCCAAACCAGACGGTGCGGCAGGCTGGAACAATAACCTATCGCCCTGGGAGCGAACAGCAACCTCGGGGTGAATACCCCCAGGCCGAGAATCCCGGAGCGAGAACCTAGAGCGTCAGATGGCGGGCGCGGGCACCGCGCTCGATCGCCGCCGCCGGCAGCTTGCCGATCGAAAGCGAATAACGGATGAGGTCGAGGAGGCGCGCCTCCTCCTGGCTGACCTTGTTGTCGGCCGCAGCGACGTCGCAGGCCAGCGCATAGGCGGTCTCGCGCAGCCGCTCGGGCAGCGCCTTCTTGATCTCGGCCAGGACCTTGTCGAGCCCGTCATCCTGATTGAGGAGATCGACGCAGCCGGCGGCGGTGGCGGCGATCTTGGAGCGATCGTAGTCGCGGAACACGGGCAAATGCGCCACCATGTCGCCGATCGAGGTCATTTCCGCATCGGTCATGTCGCGGTCGGCCGCCGCCATCAGAACCATGGTGTAGATGAGGGCGGCATGGTGAGTGGTCATGATCGATCCTGTCCTATCCTGAAGAGGCCGGGACTGTAGCGATCCCCTCAAGAGCGCACAAGCAGTGGTTAACCTGCTGTTAACGCAGTGATTCCGTCTGTATGGTCGGGCAGTCATGGAAGCCATCATCAATGTCGTCCTGCCGGTCTTCGCCATCATCGCCTCCGGCTGGTTCTGCGGGCGGATGGGCCTGCTGGGCGATGGGGCGTCGCAGGCGCTGAACGGGTTCACCTATTTCGCCGCCCTACCCGCCTTGTTCTTCGGCGCCATGGCGACGGCGCCGCTCAAGGACACGTTCAATCTGCCGTTCATCGCCGATTACCTGGGCGCGGTGGTGATCCTCGCCTTGCTCACCTGGGCCATCGCCGGGCGGCTGTTCCCCGGGAAGGGAGACCAGATCGGGCTGCAGAACATGGCGGCGAATTTCTCCAACACCGGCTACATGGGGATCCCGTTGCTGATCACCGCCTTCGGCGAGGCGGGGAAGCTGCCGGCGGTGATCTCGACCGTGCTCAACGGTGCCATCGTGATGCCGTTCTACATCGCCGTGGTCGAATACACTCGCAGCGACGCCGCGCATCGCGCCCAGGTGTTCGCCGATGCCGGGCTGGGCGTGGTGAAGTCGCCGCTGGTGATCTCCGCCGTGCTCGGCATCCTGTGGTCGGGTCTGGGTGTCCCGGTGCCGATCTTCCTCGGCAAGTTCTGCGAGATCCTCGGCGCCGCGGCGCCGCCGGCCGCACTCTTCGCCATGGGCCTCTTCATGGTCGGCAAGAGCTTCAAGGGCGACCGCGCCGAGATCGCGCTGCTGACCGGGTTCAAGCTGCTGCTCCACCCGCTGCTGGCCTTCGGCATGCTGCTGCTGATTCCGCTGGAGAAGACCTGGGCGGATTCGCTGCTGGTGCTGGCCGCCCTGCCGACAGGCTCGCTGGTCTTCGTGCTGAGCAATCTCTATGGCGTCTATACCCAGCGCTCGACCGGCGTCATCATCGCCTCGACCTTCGTCTCGGTCGTGACTTTATCGCTGCTGTTCAATCTGCTCGGCGTGCGCTGAGCGCTCGGGGGGAACTCATGGCGGAAATCAGCTTGCGCATCGATCTCGGGGAAGACCGCCGCTTCGGGCCGGGCAAGGCGCGGCTGCTGGAGCTGATCCGCGACACCGGCTCGATCAGCGCCGCGGGGCGCGCGCTCGGCATGTCCTATCGCCGCGCCTGGCTGCTGACCGACGCGCTCAACACCATGTTCGGCCGCAAGCTGGTCGAGCCGCAGCATGGCGGCGCCAAGGGCGGCGGCGCCCGGGTCACCGACGAGGGCATCGCCACCCTGGAAGCCTATCGCCGCGTCGAGGCCGCAGCCGAAGCGGCTCTGGAGAAGGAGCGCAAGATGTTCAAGGGGGGCAAGGTGCGGAAGAAGGCGCAGTGAACGTGACTCAGTCTGCCGTCATGCCCGGTCGTCACTTCAAAATCACGAAGCCGGCCTGTTCGAACACCGCTTTCGCGGCATCGCTCTTGAGATACTCGAGATAGGCTTTCGCCGCGTCCGATTGCGCGCCCTGCACGGTCAATGCGACCGGATAGACGATCGGCGGATGGCTGTCATCGGGGAAGGTGCCGATCACCTTGACCTTCGCGACCAGCGCATCGGTCTGGTAGACGATGCCGAGCGGCGCCTCGCCGCGCTCGACCAGGGCCAAGGCGGCGCGCACGTTCTCGGCCTGGGCCAGACTGCCTTCGACCTTCGGCCATTGGCCGAGCTTCTCCAACGACGCCTTGGCGTATTTGCCGGCCGGGACCGCGCTGGTGTCGGCAACCGAGAGCTTGCCGCCCTTCAGCGCGCCGGCGAGATCGAAACTCTGGTCGATGGTCACGGTCTCGGTGCTGCTCGCGGGTCCCACCAGGACCAGGTGGTTGCCGAGGAGGTTGGCGCGGCTGCCGGGATCGATCAGGTTCGCCTTGGCGACATAATCCATCCAGGGGACGTCGGCGGAGATGAAGAGATCGGCGGGCGCCCCCTTCTCGAGCTGCTTCGCCAAGGCCGAGGAGCCGCCGAACGCCGCCTTCACCTTGTTGCCGGTCGCCTTCTCATAGTCGGCATCGATCTGGCCGAGCGCGTCGGTGAGGCTGGCCGCGGCCAGCACGGTCACTTCCGCCGCATGCGCCGCGGCGGCCGCGCCGAGCAACAGAGCCAGTGACAGGACGATGGCGAAAAACCGCCGCATGAGGGCCTCCCGTTTTCGATATGTCTATCGGAATATATCGAGAGGAATTTGCCGCTGCAAGCCGCAGCGCCTATATGTCCCCGATGGAGGTGCCGATGGCCGATCAAGTGCGTGACAATCCGGCGGAGAGCCGGTTCGAGCTGATGGCCGCGGGGCAGCGCGCGGAAGCCTACTACCAGATCGAGGGCAAGGTGATCACCTTCACCCATACCGACGTGCCGCAGGTCTTGTCCGGCCAGGGCGTGGGCTCGCGGCTGGTCAAGGGTGCCCTGGAGCAGGTGCGGGCGCGCGGAATGAAGGTGGCATCGACCTGCCCCTTTGTTTCCGCGTATCTCGGCAAGCACCCGGAGTTTGGCGATCTGGTCGCCTAGCTAAGCGGCGCCCTGGACTTGCGCGGCGATGACCCGGGCGGCGGGCAGCGTCACCGTCACCGTGGTGCCGAAACCGGGCCGGCTCTCCATGGCGATCGTGCCCTGATGCAGCTCGACCAGCGATTTCACGATGGCGAGCCCCAAGCCGGTCCCGGGCGTGTTCGCCTGCTTGGCTTCCGTGGTGCGGGCGAAGGGGCGGAACAGCTCCTTCATCTCCTCGGGCGCGATGCCGCGTCCGGTATCCGCCACGGTGATCACCACACCTCCGTCTGCCGCGCGCGTGCAGGTGAGCCGCACCATGCCGTTGGCCGGCGTGAACTTGATGCCGTTGGACAGCAGATTGAGCATGACCTGCCGGAGTGCGCGCGCATCGGCCAGGACCGGCGGGAGGATGCCGTCGATCCGCAGCTTGACGGCGACCTCGGCGCGCTCGGCCTGCACCTTCACCAAGCGGGTCGCTTCATGCAGGAGTGCCGCGAGGTCGCATGGTGTCTCGACCAGCTCGTAGTGACCTGACTCGAGCTTGGTCGCGTCCAGGAGATCGTTGATCAGGTCGAGCAGCAGTTGGCCGCTTTGCTGGATGTCGGCGGCATAGCCTTCGTATTTCGGATCGCCGAGCGGCCCGTAAACCTTGTGCCGCATCATGTCGGAGAAGCCGATGATCGCGTTCAGCGGCGTGCGGAGCTCGTGGCTGACATTGGCGAGCAGCATCGATTTCGCGCGGTTGGCCTGCAGCGCCTCGTCGCGCGCGGCCGCCAGCTTCATGCTGACGCCCTTCAGCTGCGCCACTTTCTCGGCGAGCGCGGCGCCGGTGCGGCGGCGCTGTTCGACGGCCAGCAGGGCGACCGCCAGCAGCGCAAGGCCGACGAAGCCGATCCAGATCGATCGCACGACTTCGAGCGCGAGGGCGCTGCGATCGACGACCATGACCAGGCGCCAAGGCGCGCCTTCGATCGCGGTGGAGCGGATCAGCCAGTCAGCGTGCCGGCGGAACACACCGGGTGCGACCGCCGCCTGCCGCAGCTCGGCCAATTGCGGCAGCAAGCCGGAGAGATTGGCGAGGGCGGCCGGCGCCACACCGTTGGTCACGGAATCGGCGATCACATGGTTCTGATCGGTGACCAGCAGCGCTCGCGCCAAGCCCAGATCGCCGCGCGCCACCAGTTGACTCATGGTGCCGAGTGTCAGGTCGAGATTGATCGTGCCCCGGAACCGGCCGGTCTGGTCGTAGACCGGCGCACCGACCGTGGCCATCATGCCCTTGCCGGCAAGATCCAGATAGAGATCTGTCCAGAAGACCTGGCGCGCGGGATTCTTCGTCGGGTGGCCGAGCTTGTAGAAGTCGTAGGTCGGCACGTCCTCGGTCCAGTGAAACACGCGCGAAGGCACCCAGGGCTGCATCGCGATGAAGCCGTTGGCCGAGGTGTAATAGACCCAGGCCGCATCGGGAATCTGGTCGTGGGTCGCGTCGAGCAGCGGATTGAGCGTCAGGGCCATGAGAATCTCCCGACCTGCGCCGCTTTCGATCGGCGGGATTTCGCCCGAGCCGGTGAGATTGCCGACCCGGCGCGGATCGACGCCGCGCGGAACGCTGTCCAGCGCATAGCCCGAGAAGTCGCGCGACGGTTTCAGGCCGGCAAACAGCCGGCGCGCCGCGAAGGAAGTCGAACTTTCCCCGAGCAGCGCCTCGGCCTGGTGACGCAACATGTCAACATGGTCGATGGAGGTGCCGACCAGCATCTCGATGCTGGCGGCGACATCGGCCGATTCGTGCTCCATGCGCTCGAGCCGGGCCTGATATTCCTGCGTGCCGAGCACCCAGAGGCCGCAGGCAGCGGCCAGCATGGCCGTGGCATAGGCGGTATAGGCCAGCGCCTTGCCCCGGGCACGGCGCCAGAGGTCGGCCATTTTCCCGGCGAGCGCAGACGCTCCAAAGCGCCGATCGGAGAGGTGTAGAGCCATGGCAGAAAGATGGCGCGCCACGCTTAAATTCCCATTAAGGGAATCGCGCATGAGGTTCCAGGGGCTCGCGTTTCCCTACACCATAGGGGCAGTTTCGGCGGAAACATGGGCCTGCAGAAAGCGCGACGTGACTTCGATCGCCTGCTGCAATCCAATGCGCTGCACCTCGACGCCTTCCGGAAAGGCGGTCAGCAGACGCGACGGCATCGCCTTGTCGAGCAGCACGAAGACGCCGCGATCGTCGGCTCGGCGGATGAGGCGGCCGAAGGCCTGCTTCAGCTTCAGGCGCGTCAGCTGGTCCTCGTATTCGGTGCCGCCGAAATGCTCCTTGCGCGCCTTGTGGAGAATGTCGGGGCGCGGCCAGGGCACGCGGTCGAACACCATCAGGCGCAAAGCGCGGCCCGGAACGTCGACGCCGTCGCGCACCGCATCGGTGCCGAGCAGGCAGGCATCCTCCTCGCCGCGGAAGATGTCGATCAGGGTCGCGGTGTTCATCGCATCGACATGCTGCGCCAGGAGATCGATGCCGGCTTCTTCCATCGCCGGCGCGATCCGGCGGTGCACGGCGCGCAAGCGCGAGATCGCGGTGAACAGGCCGAGCGCGCCGCCCTTGGCCGCCAGGAACAGGCTGCGATAGGCGGCGGCGATCTGCTCCATGTCGTCGCGGGCGAGATCGTTGACGATCATCACCCGGGTCTGCGCCGGATAGTCGAAGGGCGACGGCACGCGGACGCGAAAGGCCGGTTTGGGAAGATGCCGCGCGCCGGTGCGCGCCTCGGCGCCGCCCCAGGATTCCGCCGTGCCGCTGCCATCGGTGAGCGTGGCCGAGGTGACGACAATGCCATGGGCCGGCTTCGCCACCACCTCGGCGAAGGGCCGCATCGGATCGCGCCAATGGCGGAACAGGCCGACATCGAGCTCGCGGCCGTCGCTGCGCTCCAGCGCGAACCAGTCGACGAAATCGGGCGGCGTCTCCGTCTTCAATGAACCCAGCATCTCGCGCCACGCGGTGATCTCGTTCTCGGCACGGCGGGCGATGCCGCGCGCCATCGCCTCGATGCGCAGCCGGGTCTGCGGATCCAGCACGTCGGCATCGGTGTCGAGCCGCTTGGCGAGGCGTTGCGCCAGCTCGCGCATCGGCACCTGCAGGTTCTTCAGCGCGCGATCGAGTTCCGCGGCGGTTTCCAGCACGCGCGGATCGACCGGTTGCGTGCCGCATTCCAGGCTGTAGCCGGCGCGATCCTCCGGTGCTCGCGCCAGGACCTGGGCGCGCACGGTGCCGAGGAAGGCTTCGCTTGGGTTTCCGGGAAGGCCATCGGCGATGCGCTGGTGCCAGCCGTCGCCCGGCAGCGCGCGCGCCGCCAACATGATCGCGTCCAGCAGTTCGAGGCCGCGGGCATCGTCGAGCACCAGGTCCTCGATGCGGCGACGAAGACCACGCGCCCGGCTGCGACGCCCGCCCTCGCCGCCGATCAGCCAGCGGCGGAGATCGGTCGCCTCCTGGCCGGAGAGGTGCGCGGCGAAGGCGGAATCGGTCGCGGAGAAAAGGTGATGGCCCTCGTCGAAGACATAGCGGGTCGGGAGATTCTGCTCTTCAGGCCCGAGCGCCGCCTGGATCATCACCAGCGCGTGGTTGGCGATCACGATCTCCGCCTTGCGGGCGCGGCGCACGCTGCGCTCGATGAAGCAGCGGCCGTAATGCGGGCAGGCGGAATAGACGCATTCGCCGCGCCGGTCGGCGAGGCCCACCGTGCGATTCTGACCGAGGATGTCGGGCAGCCAGCCGGGGAGATCGCCGCCCGCCATGTCGCCGTCGCGGGTCGCCATGGCCCAGCGCGCCATCAGGCCGAAGGCGACGGCGTCGAGCGGCCGCTGGCCGAGCTCGCCCGCCAGCTCGGCCAGGTTCAGCAGGCAGAGATAGTTCTCGCGGCCCTTGCGGATGACGACCTTCTCGGCCTTGAGCGCCGGATTGGCGTAGAGCCGGTCGAGCTCGCCGTCGATCTGGTGCTGCAGATGCCGGGTGAAGGTGCTGATCCAGACCGGGCCCTTGTTCTTCTCCGCCCAGAGACCGGCGGGCGCGATATAGCCCAGGGTCTTGCCGACGCCGGTCCCTGCTTCGGCCAGCACGACATGCGGCTCGTCCGCGTTGTCGCGCGGCGCGAAGGCCGGCGCCAGTGAGGAGGCGTAATCGGCCTGGCTCGGCCGATCCTCCGAATCATGGCCGAGCAATCGGCGCAGCCGCTCGCGGGTTTCCGCCGCGGTGACCGGGATGCTGTCGGCTTGCGGCTGGGGCGCGCTCTCCGACCATTCCGGCAGGTCCTCCCAGACGGCGTTGCCCGGGGTGGCGCGGCCCTCGAACACCGGCAGCGCGTTGAGCACCGCGTCGCCCCAGGCCCAGCCATGGCGCGCCATGGTCTCGGCAAGCCCACGGACCCGCCAGCGCTTGCGGTCGAGGGTCGAAAGCTCGCGCAGCAGCGCGCGGGCGCAGGCGCGCAAGACTTCGGCCTGGCGCTCCGGCTGCAAAGGATGGCTCGGACCCGGCGGCACCAGGCCGAGCGCCTGGGCGACGCCGGTCGGCGTCGGCAGGCAGAAGCTGGCCGGGCGGACGAAGGCGTAGAGCTCAAGGATGTCGAAGGCGGGGAAGCGCTCGCTCTTCAGGCGCCGGCAGATCGCGGGGAGATGGCAGAGCAGCGGCACCTCGGTGCGCGCGAGGCGCATCGCCTCGCCATGCGACAGCCGCCGGAGCGTGCCGTCGGGAAAGCGCCAGACGGCGTCTTTCAAACCGACGACCAGGACCGGACGGTCGGCACGGACCGGAGGGGAAGCGAGCGCCATGACCGCAGCTTTATCGGTTCACGCGACAAGAACGCAAGCGGAACCATGCTGCCGCTTCAGTCCGCGGCTGTATCGGTACGGATTGTAAAGCGCGCCACGCCCGTAGTACGCGCATGATCGAATGATCCCGCCGTTTGCCGCTGCTTCGTAACCGGAGCTTGCTGCTGCGATTCCCCTGGCTGGCGTCGCGCATGGGTTGTAGAATTCCACCGGGCTATTGGGGAGCGTGCGATGCTCGAGAATGAGCACCCGTATGATTTCGAGTCCGGTGGTGGACTGCGAGGCTCGCAGGCGGCGAAAGTCTACCTTCGTGCACTTGAGGCCCGTCTCGGATTCAGAGACGAATTTCCCGCTGACATCTTCGAGAACCGGCTCCGCGATTTCGTCATCAATTGCCATCTCTCCATTGCCTGGTACGAGCGGAAGATCAAACGCGAGCTCAAATGGCGGTGGGGCTACTTCGTGGTCAGCCTGGGATTGCTCGCCTTGATACCGATCGCATTGTGGCTGGCGACGAAGTATTTGCCGGAGGGCACCGATACGGCCACCAAGTTCGGCGCGATCCTGACGGGGTTGCTGGCATTCTACCGTGGCATATCCGCCTGGCTCGACAAGCGCCAGGTGGTGGCGGGCTATTCGAAGGCGATGTCGGATCTGAAGGATCTGCTCTACACGTTCGAACAAAAATGGGACGGCGCGGCCACCGTTCCGGAGCGGGAAGAGGAGTTCACCCAGGCGATCAAGGATGCAATAGCCCGAAGCCGCGCCATCGTTCGCCTGGAGACCCAGGAATATTTCAGCACCCTGGCCTATCCCACTCTCGATATCGATGACATCCTGAACACGTCCGGTCAGCAGGCGAAGAGTTTAATTGCGCAATTCGGCAGCGTTAGGCAGGTCCCTGCACCCGTCGCGGCGAGCCAGGATCCACGCGTCGCCCAGTTGCGCGCCCTAGTCGACGATTACAACGCCCAGATCGAAGCGGCACTGAGCCAAGGCGCGGATCAGGCGACCGTCGCAGAACTTCGGCGTATGCTCAGAGAGGCGGTCACTCAGTTGCGGACGGCGCAGCTCGGAATGGCCCCGCAGCCGGTTTAGGCGGGCGCCGGTCCTACAGCTTGTAGAAGGTGTGCGCTCCGATCACGGCCGTCTGCTTGCTGGGAATCGCCCAGTCGGGCAGCACGACACCCAGGTTGACATAGTGATTGGCGCCGCCGGTGGGATCGACAATCGCCCCATCAAGGACCTGTCGTGCGATTCCCATGCATTCGAAAAAGACCGGGTCCGACGGATCGAGGGCCAGCATCTTTGCCCGATTGGGATCGCCCTCGTTCCAGCAGGAGAATTGCGCGGGCTTCTGGCAGACCTCTTCGACAGTAAGGCCCCAGTTCGGTTTCTGGGCATGGGCGCGATTGGCGACCACCGCGCCGACCGCGATCTTGCCCTGTCGGCTCTGGCCGCGCGCTTCACCCCAGATGGTGCGGGCAAGGACCGGTGTGGCCTTGAAGCGATGTTCCACGGGCGGCTTGAACCCCAGGGGCAATGTCGAATTCGCCTCTGCCATCTGGTCCTCGCTCGGGTCGTCCGGCAGTTTGAGACCCAGTTTGTTGAAAACGACGGTGATCGGCGTCAAAATGCTATCTACATTCTCGCCACCGGCATAAAGCAAACCTACAACCCGATTGTTCATGTCGAGCACGATGGAGCCGCTATCGCCCGCGATCGCCAGGGGAGAGGTCCGGATCGCTCCGCTCCAGCCGAAATCGCCGCTCTTCCCATTGGGCTGAGGACAATAGAGCCGGTGGCTGTAGCCCACCTCGTTGATCACCCCCTCGGTGATCGCGCCGCTCTCCGCACCACGCATTCGAACCGGCATATCCTTCGATGGATTGGCCACGATCCCTCTGGGAATCCCAATGCCCGGAATGATCGATGAAACGGATACTGCGTCGTGGATTCGCGCGATCGCCGCATCGACCACGTTGGGATATCCGTCGCCGGACGTAAAGGGCAGCCACGCCGCCAGAATGGCGATCGCCACCTCCGCGCCTCCGTCGCCCGGAGGATGGACAATCGTATCCTTGTTGATCGTCGGCGCGCCCGGCCCAGAAAAGGCCAGGACATGCGCGTTGCTCAGCAGATAGGTGTTCTTGTCCGCAGGATCGGTGCTCTTCACCACGCAACCCAAGGATCCAACCTCGTCCACTGCGTCGCCCCGGGCGATCTGCGCCGCGCAGGTCATCGGCCCGAGGCAGTGGGCCGGCGCCGGCGCGGAGAGGACATGGGTCTCCAGCGGATCGGGGAGTCCAGGGATCCGGATCCTCCCCGGCACCTTTATCTCCGCACGGGACGGCAAGCGATGGAGGTGGACGGTCAGGACGTAATCGTCCTCACCGGTCCCGTCCTTGCCGATCCCATAGCCTTGGAGCGCGGGGTCGCGCAGCCAACGGAAGTCCCGCCGGTTCGCCATCGCGCTCGCCGGCCGCGCGGCACAGGCATTGAGGAAATCGACGGCTTGTCTGATCTCATTCCCGCGCATCGGACGACGTCACGAACCGTTGAGAATGAACTCGGCGAGCGGTCGGGTCAGAAGACAGAGATCGGGCGGAGGCGGCGTGACCGTGCCATTCAGCTTGAACACAAGCTTCCGCGTGTCCTTGTCCAGGACACCCGTCAGCCTGTCGCCCAGCAGGCCCAAGCCCTCCTGGATCTGCTTGATGGTCGGGGCGTCAAGCGCCGTCTCAAATTTGCCCTGCGGACCCGTCGGACATTCTTCGGCGCTCGCGCGCGTCGTGGCCGGCATCGCCTCATCCCCTGTCGGCGGCGGCAAGACGACCGGCGTTACCGCCTGACTTTGCTGGTCCGCCGGCACCAAGAGCATCAACCGGTCGAAAAGCTCCTTGTCGATCTCTTCGGTCGGCTGCAACTTATTCAGCGCCTGATACTCGCCGATGGCTTTGCGCGTCTTGTCGCCGAAGGCGCCGTCCTCCGCCAACAATACCGCGTTGGTGTCCGCCTTCTTGCGCTCGATGTTGAGGGCCTTCTGGACGTTGATCCGCTGCGGCTTCGATGAAGCCTTCTCCCATGTAGAGCGGAGCTCGGCCGCAGGCTGCGCCTGCGACTGGCTTTGCGCCGCCGGCACGGTCTTCGTCCCCTTCTGCACCACGATGTCGATGGTCTTGGTGGTGGTACCGTCCTGGATCAGCAGCTGCGTGGTGCCGCCAGGCGTATCGCCCTTGGCCGTGACCTCGGCGATGAACACGCCGTTTCCTTTCACGTTCACATCGACGCCCGGGACGACATTCCCGGTCAGGGTAGCGCTGGGCTGCTTCGCCTGGCCGGTTACCGTGAAGGCTACGGTCTGTCCGGCGGGCAGATTCTGACTGGTCACGTCCGGACTGACGGTGAAGTGCGGAACGGCATCGGCCACTTGACACGCGATCACGCTTTCGAAGGCATTGCCGACGGCCGCCGCATCGACCCGAGCGGCGACGGCGTTGATGGCCGCCACCAGGGTCGGAATCGCCGTGTTGAGATCCGCCACGGCCAGGTTGAGCTGTTCCACCTCCGCGCTTTTCGTCGCCAGTTGCTTCGTGACGGGAGTCGTTGGGGCTTTCGGCGCGGCGACCGGAGCGACCGGCCGAAACTCGGTGGCAGACGACCCGAGACCGGCGACGATCTTCTTGATGTCCTCCAGAGTTGGCTCGGTGAAAGTGATCTGCCGGCTGACCTCGTCGCGGATGCTGTCCACCTTCAGATGCAGCGTCGCACCGGCCTGGGCAACCTGGGTGTAGAGCTTGTTGCCGCTGGCATAGACCGCGTTCCCGCGATCCAGCAGCGTCTGGGTGGTTTGCAGCACGACATTCGCGACGGTGGCGTCAGGCCCGGCCTGATCCTTTTCCTTGAGTTGCAGCAGCCAGGCGCGGACGCTGTCTGCCTTGGCTTCGACGTCGGCGATCGCCAGACGCAAGTCTCGGTTCTCGGTGCCCAGCGCCTTCCAATCCTCCTGCTGCATGAGCATCGGGCGCGCGGCCAGCATCGCGCAGCCGATGGCCTGGGAGCCGGCGAGATAGATTCTCTGGCGCGGCGTGCTTTGCAGGTAGCTGCCGGCGCCGTAGATGGAGGCGCCGCCGATGCCAAGGCCGGCGATCACGTCGGTGGTGCTGATCCCGGTGACGCCGAAGAACAGCGCCGCAGCACCGATCGGAATCAAGCTGAGCGCAATGGCGTTCCGCAGCTCGGAATCGTTGCCGACCGCATCATAGTATTCCCACCGCCAACTGTCGGCGTAGGCCACCGCATCCGACATTCCGCCGGCGAACCGCACATCGGTCGGCAGCATCTTCGTGGACTCGGCGCCGCTCGGACGCACGTGCGGATTGAAGACGGAACATGCGGCAAGGTTAGCCGCGATCCCCAGAGCGGCGATCTTCCTCGCCACCAGCATTTTCCCTGACGCGGTCGCCATTGTTTTCCCCGACGGCTGTGCGCTGGGACGAAGTATATGACGGTTCGGTGCGCGTTATAAGGGAGAAGTTTGCGGCCTCTTTGCGACCTCAACCTCCGGTCGCGCCGCGCACTCACATTCCGTTGTGACTCTCGCCTGTACTTGCTGACACGCAGCAGAGCCGCAGGTCCCCGGCCGAAGGGGCTAGCCGCGTTTCACGCCGGCGATGAGGATGTCGACCATCTTGCGGCCGCGCGATTCCCATTCCGAACCGGTGCCCATATAGGCGAGACCGCCGATGGCGAAGAGCAGGTCGAAGGGCGCGACGTCGCTCTTGATGTCGCCGCTGGCCTTGGCGCGGTCGACCAGGGACGTGATCGCGTTCTCGAGCCGCGGCTTGGTCTGCGCCTGCAGCGCCGCCGCGCCACCGGCCAGGGTGGCGAGCAGATCGTGCATCAGCTTCTTGGTCGCAATGTAGTCGACGAAGAGCAGCAGCCATTGCCGCAAGGCTTCGAGCGGCGTCTCGTCTTTCATCAAACGCTCGGCATCCACCGCGAGCCGTTCCAGCGCATCGCGATAGACATGCTCCACCAGCGCGTCGCGGGTCGGGAAATGCCGATAGAGCGTGCCGATGCCGACGCCGGCCGTGCGGGCGACTTCTTCCAGGCTGGTGGTCGCGCCGCTCTTGGCAAAGCTGGCCTTCGCCGCGTCGAGCAGGCGCTGGCGGTTGCGCTCACCATCGGCGCGCGGCTTGCGGCCCTCGGGTTTAAGGCCCGGGAGTTCGCTTTTCGAACGCAGCTTTGGAGCGGGCGATCTGGCCACGCGTGAGATTCCTCTTGCTAACCGGAGGTAGCCTCCGTTATATAAACGGAGGCTCACTATCGTTTACCGCAAACTCGATCCGCCGGCAAGCGAAGACCGATCCCGCTCAACGCTCGATATGGAGACGAAACATGCCCGATTCCAATGGTTTGATCTTTGGCGCGCTCTCGACCACCGATGAGGTTCTGGCCGGTGTCGATCTCGGCGGCAAGCGAGTCCTGGTGACCGGCGTGTCGGCGGGGCTGGGCGTCGAGACGGCCCGCGCACTCGCTGCCCATGGCGCCCATGTGATCGGCGCCGCGCGCGATCTGCGGAAGGCGGAAGCGGCGATGGAGCCGGCCTGGGCCTCCGCCAAGAACGGCGGCGGCGTCGAGCTGATCGCGCTCGATCTCGCCTCCTTGGCCAGCGTGCGCGCCTGCGCCGACGCATTGGTGGCGGCGGGCAAGCCGCTCGACCTCGTCATCAACAATGCCGGTGTGATGGCCTGTCCGCTGATGCGCACCGCCGACGGATTCGAGATGCAGTTCGGCACCAACCATCTCGGCCATTTCCTGCTGACCAATCGCATCGCGTCGCTGCTCAAGTCTGGGTCGCGGGTGGTCGCCCTCTCCTCTTCGGGCCACCGCTTTGCCGATGTCGATCTCGACGACCCGAACTTCGAGCGCAGCGCCTACGATCCGTGGCTCGCCTATGGCCGCTCGAAGACCGCGAACGCGCTGTTCGCCGTCGCGTTCGACCGGCGGCATCGCGAGCGCGGCGTGCGCGCCACCGCCGTGCATCCCGGCGGCATCCAGACCGAGTTGGCCCGGCATCTCGACGCCGTCCAGCTGCAGGCACTGCTCGACAAGCTGAGCGCGGAGCTGACCGCCAGGGGGAAGCCGCCGTTCCGGTTCAAGAGCATTCCGCAGGGCGCAGCGACCTCCGTCTGGGCCGCCGCCGTGGCACCGGCCGAGGAAGTCGGCGGACGCTATTGCGAGGACTGCCGGGTGACGACGCGGGTGACCGACGAAGAGATCGACATGATGAGCGGCGGCGTGCGCCCCTATGCGCTCGACCCAGCCCGCGCCGATGCGCTCTGGGCCAAGAGCGAGGCACTGGTCGGCGAGAGCTTCATGTGAGGCCTCGCTGAATCCATGTCCGGAGATCGCGTCATCCTGATTACCGGCTCGACCGACGGGCTCGGGCGCCGGGTTGCCGAAAAGCTGGCGGCGCCCGGCGTCCACCTGCTGGTGCACGGTCGAGACGCCACGCGCGGCCAGGCCGTGGTCGATGCCGTCGCGCGCGCGGGTGGCTCCGCCAGGTTCTTCGCGGCGGATTTCAGCGCACTGAGCGAAGTTCGCCGCCTGGCCGCGGCGGTCGCGGCGGAGCATGCGCAGCTCGATCTATTGATCAACAATGCGGGCATCGCGAAGCCCGGAACGCAGCCCCGGGAAAGCGCCGACGGATTCGAGCTGCATTTCGCGGTCAACTTTCTCGCTCCATTCCTGCTGACGCGCCTGCTGCGGCCGCGGCTCGGCGCGACGGCGGTGTCGCGGATCGTCAATGTCGCTTCCGCGGGCCAGGCTCCCATCGACTTCAGCGACGTGATGCTGGAGCGCGGCTATGACGGCATGCGCGCCTATTGTCAGAGCAAGCTGGCGCAGGTGATGGATACATTCGATCTGGCCGAGGAGCTGACGGGTACGAACGTCACCGTGAACTGCTTGCACCCCGCCACCTTCATGGACACCGCCATGGTGCGCGATTCCGGCGCCAGCCCGCTCAACACGGTCGAGACCGGTGCGGATGCGGTGTTGGCGCTGGTCGCCCGCAAGGGCATCACGGGCCGGTACTATGACGTTCAGCGCGAGGCGCGCGCCAATGCGCAGGCTTATGATATCGAGGCGCGGCGGAAGCTCAGGGCCATCAGCATGACGCTCACGGGATTCGCCGCTTAGGCGGCCGCCCTGGACTTGCCCCGTGCCGCCTTGGTGCTGCGGACCGGGGGCGCGCCGAACATGCGGTGATATTCCCGGGTGAACTGCGAGACGCTCTCGTAGCCGACCGCGAAGGCGGCGCTGGCGGCATTGGCGCCTTCGGACAGCATCAGCCGTTTTGCCTCGATCAGGCGCAGGTGTTTCTGGAACTGCAGCGGCGAGAGCGAGGTCACGGCGCGGAAATGCTGATGGAAGGACGAGGGACTCATGCCGGCCTCGGCCGCCAGGTGCTCTACACGCAAGGGCCGCGCGTATTCGGCACGCAGGATCGCGACGGCCCTCGCGACGCGCTGCGCATGTCCGCCCGGCCAAGCGAGGTTGCGGATCGCGGCGCCGTGCCGGCCGGCGAGCAGCCAATAATGCATCTCGCGCACCAGCTGCCACTGCAGCACCGGCACGGCGGCCGGACGGTCCAGCAGCCGAATCAGCCGCAGCGCCGCGTCGGCCACCTCGGTCTCGGTCGGATCGACGCGCACGGGTCGCGCGTCCGGCACCCGCGTCGCCTTCATCGCCGCCGCGAGATCCGCGATCAGCGTGGGGTCGAGCTCCAGCACCAGCGAGAGATAGGGCGCCGCCACGCTGGCCTGGGTGATCTGGCTGACGGTCGGCACATCGGCCGTGATCAGCAGCGAATCGCCGGCCGCGAATGCAAAGTCTTGTTTCCCCAGGGTGACGCGCTTGCTGCCCTGGACGACCAGGCAGACCAGCGGCCGGGAGATCGCGTAAACGAGATCGCTGGGCGCGGCCGCGTGCACGATGGTGAGGCCGGGCACGGGCGTCTCGGCGATACCGTTCCCATCCGCATGGGCTGCAGCATAGCGGCGTACGGCTTTGAGCAAGTCGATCATGCGGCAAATCTAGCCCCGGCACCGGGTCAATGCACGCGGTCTTGGAGGATTGGGCAAGGAAGTCAGAGGTTCCGGCAACAAAGGCCGGGCCGGATGCCCGATATCGGTGTGGTCACCCCAACGGAGGCCAATTCCATGACCAAGATCACCCTTGTCACCGGCGCCAGCCGCGGTCTCGGCCGCAATGCGGCGCTCAGCATCGCCCGCCATGGCGGCGATGTCGTGCTGACTTATCAAAGCCGCGCGAAAGAAGCGGAGACGGCCGTCGCCGAGATCCAGGCGATGGGCCGCAAGGCGCGTGCCTTCCAGCTCGATACCGGCAGCGTCGCCGCCTTCGCGCCGTTCGCCGACAGACTGCGTGCCGCGCTGCAGGAAACCTGGGGCCGCGCGAACTTCGACCATCTGGTGAACAATGCCGGCCATGGCGACTACGCCCTGATCGGCGAGACCACCGAGGCGCAGTTCGATCGCCTGGTGAATGTCCATTTCAAGGGCGTCTATTTCCTGACCCAGACGCTGCTGCCGCTGATCGCCGATGGCGGGCGCATCGTCAATCTCTCATCCGGCCTGACGCGCGTGACCTATCCCGGCTACGCGGCCTATGCGGCGGTCAAGGGCGGGGTCGAAGTGCTGACGCGCTACATGGCGCGGGAACTCGGCAGCCGCAAGATCGCGGTCAACACCGTGGCGCCGGGCGCGATCGAGACCGATTTCGGCGGCGGCGCGGTGCGCGACAACCCGGAGATCAACAAGCTGTTCGCCGACATGACGGCGCTCGGCCGCGCCGGCGTGCCGGACGATATCGGCCCGATGATCGCGAGCCTGCTGGCGGACGACAACCGCTGGGTCAACGCGCAGCGGATCGAGGTCTCCGGCGGACAGGGGATCTGAGGAGATGGCTAGCCGAAGCAGCCGTCGACCAGCATGCGGAAGGCGACGGCGCGGTGGCTCATCGCGTGCTTCTTCGCGGGATCCATCTCGCCGAAGGTGACCGCGTGGCCGTCGGGGATGAAGATCGGGTCGTAGCCGAAGCCGCGGCTTCCCCGCGGCGCATCGGCGAGCGTGCCATAGACCTTGCCCTCGAATACCTCGCAGTG
Organism: Dongia sedimenti; assembly: GCA_030715195.1. Lineage (GTDB taxonomy): Bacteria > Pseudomonadota > Alphaproteobacteria > Dongiales > Dongiaceae > Dongia > Dongia sedimenti. The sequence continues at coordinate 101,637 of JAUYVI010000005.1, read as the reverse complement.
ATCGTCGGGCCAGGCGAGCGCCAGCGCGGCGACGAAATGCGCGCCGCGCGGTTTGCCGGCGATGCCCTTGAGCACGCGGTCCATGGCATGGCCGAAGTCCTTGGACGGCCCGGCCCAGCGCGCGGAGAAGATGCCGGGCGCGCCGTCGAGCGCGTCGACGCAGAGGCCGGAATCGTCGGCCAGTGCGGGCAGCTTCGAGGCGCGGGTCGCGGCGAGCGCCTTGAGCCGCGCGTTGCCGATGAAGCTGTCCTCGGTCTCCTCGGGCTCGGGCAGGCCGAGCGACGCGGCTGAGATCACCTCGATATCGAAGGGCTGCAGCAGCTCGGCGATCTCGGCCGCCTTGCCCTGGTTGTGGCTGGCGAGGACCAGCTTCCTTTCGGTGAAGCGGCGGGGCTGGGACATGATCTTGGCCATCATCAGACAGGGATTTTCGGGCGACCAGAGTTCGGGAAAGATCTCGACCGGAACAAAGCCCTGGGCGGTGTAGAAACGGCGCGTCGCTTCGTAGGGCTGCGATTCGGCGCTCGGCGCCAGGGTCTTCACGGTCCAGAGACGGGTATGGCCGTCGGCGAGACTCGAAGCGGCGGCCTGCAGCAAGGCGCGGCCGATACCGCGGCGATGCTGCTCCGGCAAGACGCCGATGCAGTGCAGCTCGACCGTCTCCGGAGAATGCCGGCGCAAGGTGATGAATCCGGATCGATCCAGCGTCGCCCACAGGGGCAAGGTCCGCGCCTCGTCGACGAAGCGATCGATCGCCTCGGGAATGCCGAACCAGTCCGGCAAGGTTTCGAGAATGCGCCGGACGATCTGCGCCTTCGTCTCGGCGTCAGCGACCGGCGCGACCGAGATCATGCGATCCCGAGCGCCGCCTTCTGCAGCGCGTTCAATTCGCCGATGCCCTTGCGCGCGAGCTTCAGCAACTCCAGAAACTGCGCCTCGGAGAAGGCGCTCTTCTCCGCCGTGCCCTGCACCTCGACGATGCCGCCGGAGCCGGTCAGCACGAAATTGGCGTCGGCCTCGGCGGCGGAATCTTCCTCGTATTCGAGATCGAGCACGCATTGGCCGTTGTGGATGCCGCAGGAGATCGCCGCCACCGGCTCGATCAGCGGAATGGCTTTCACCGCGCCCATCTCCTTCATGAAGGCGAAGCAGCGGTAGAGCGCCACGTAGGAGCCGGTGATCGCCGCGGTGCGGGTGCCGCCATCGGCCTGGATCACGTCGCAATCGAGGCGGATTTGGCGCTCGCCGAAGCCGGTGAGATCGGTGACAGCGCGCAAAGATCGGCCGATCAGGCGCTGGATTTCCTGGGTGCGGCCCGACTGCTTGCCCTTGGCGGCCTCGCGATCGGTGCGGGTGTGGGTCGAGCGCGGCAGCATGCCGTATTCGGCGGTGACCCAGCCCTTGCCGCTGCCCTTGAGGAAGGACGGCGCCTTTTCCTCGAGCGTCGCGGTGCAGAGCACATGGGTGTTGCCGAACTTGGCGAGGCAGGAGCCTTCGGCATAGCGGTTGACGTCGACCGTCAATTCGACGGCGCGCAATTGGTCAGCCGATCTGCCGGACGGCCGGGCAGCAACAGAAGCCATGAAACATTCCCTGGAGCGATCTTTGAGCGAGACGGCGCGGACCCTACACAAGGCGGCCCGATGGCGCAATCCGGGGAGGGAGGCTAGGCCGTGCGGCGGAGGATGGCGGCGTAGCGGCTCTGCTCGATCACGTAGCCGGGGGGCAGCAGCTTCTGCATCGCCTCGACGCTGTGGCGGCGGCCGGTGATCTTGCCGTCCTCGGTGAACATCGGCGTGTTGTCGAGCACGGCGATGGTCTTCGGCGTCATCAGGCTGGCGACATTCGCGAGATAGCGCTGCAGTGCGTCTTCCGCGACATGGGGCAGCACCTTGCGCGAAAACAGGAAGTCGGGCTGCAGCGCTGCGACCTCGCGGAGCTTCGCTTCCCCGATCACGGCCAGGCGCACCTGCTTCTCGCGCAGCAGATCGCCGAGACGTTGGCGGCCGTATTCGTAGAACTCGTCGGTGAGGTCGAGGCCGATATAGCGCCCGGGCTGGAGAAACCGCACGATCGGTTCCGCGGCCCAGAGCGAGCCGCAGCCAAATTCGACGCAGAGGTGATCTTCCTTAAGCCCGTAATCGATCATGCGCTTGGCCCAGTCTTCGGCCTTGCCGCGGGTATAGGCCTCGTCGCGGATCAAGGGACCGAGGGTGCTGTGCTTCGCACCGGCGGCCAGCTTCTTCTTCATGGCCGCGAGGTAGCGTGCTTCCGGGGTCCCGAGGAACAGCTCCCGCAGGCGGTTAAGAGCTTTCTGTAGGAGAGATGACGCCGGCTGCGCCAAGGTTGCGTTCTTCACGTTATGCGATCATCACGGTTTGGGCCGGCACGCTCATACGACATTCCGTTCCGCTCGGCAACGGGACAGAACAGCGCTGTTTCACACCGTCCGGACCCGTCCCGCGCCGAGCGCACAAACGGCCGCGCCCAGCGTGATCACGGTGAACAGGATGGCGACCGGCGGCCAACCGCCGAAGGCATCATGCACCAGGCCGACCGCGAGCGGGCCGGCCAGCGCGCCCATGACATAGCCGACGCTCTGGGTCATGCCGGAAAGCCGCGCCGCGGTCTCCGGCGTGCCGCCGCGCTGCGCGATCATGGTGAGGGCGATCGCGAAGGCGCCGCCCTGACCGATGCCGAGCACGATCGAGCAGAGCCACATCACGGCCATCGGCGCGAACAGATAGCCGAGCAGCCCGGCAAGGCCGAATCCCGTCATCAGCAAAGCCGAGAAGCGGAGATCGCCGCGCTTGCTCGCCATCAGCGGCGCGAACTGCGCGCCCACGCCCTGGACCAGGATGCTCAAGCCCAGCATCAAGCCGCTGGCCGGGACGTCCATGCCGCGGTCCTGCAGAATCTTGGCGCCCCAGCCGAACACGCTGTAGGCCAGCGACGAGGCGAGGCCGAGATAGATCGTGACCTGCCAGGCCAGCGCGTTGGTCCAGAGATTCCGCGTCTCGCCGATGCCGGCCTGCGGCGCGGAATGGAAATGCGCGCGCAGCGGCGCCCAGGCGGGCAAGGCGAGCAGCGCCAGAATGCCCCAGACCGCAAGCGCCGCGGTCCAGTCGGTCGCGAACAGGATCTCGACCTGCGGCGCGAAGGCCGCGGCGCCGGCGGCGCCGACGCAGAGCATCATCGTGTAGAAGCCGGTGACGGCACCGACATGCCGCGGAAAGTCGCGCTTCACGATGCCCGGCAGCAGCACGTTCATGATGCCGATGGCCAGACCGGCGAGCACGCCGCTCGCATAGAGCAGCGACGCCGAAGGGGCGAGCCGCATTGCGCAAGCAACGGCGACGGCGACCAGCGCCGCGAAGATCATGTTCTCGGCGCCGAAGCGGCGGCCGAGCACCGGCGCCACCGGTGCGATCAGGCCGAAGCAGAGCACCGGAAGCGTGGTGAGGATGCCGGCCTCGGTGCGGTCGAAGCCGAGCGACTGCACGATCTCCTGCAGCAGCGGACCGACGCTGGTCACCGCCGGGCGCAGGTTGAGCGCCACCAGGCCGAGCCCGACCAGCATCACGACCGGGCTCAGCCTTGGACCCGGGGCCTGTGCGGCGGCTTGCTTTTGAATGACTTCAGCTCCGGGTCCTGAGCAGGTTCATGAAATTGTCGTAGAGCCGGCGCGAATCGCGGGCGAAATCGCTCATCTTGTTGGTCGCCTCGGCATCGAGCCGCGCCAAGGCGCCCTGCCCCAGCGTCTGGTCGAGCGCCGCGGCATAGGCCGGGACCGCGCCCCATTCGCCGACCGTGCGGCTGGTCAGCTCGGTGTGATACTGCAGCCCATAGGCGCGAGCGCCGATCCGCATCGCCTGGTTGGCGCAGGCGGGGGATCGGGCGAGGATCACCGCACCCTCCGGCGCCTCCAGCACGGCGGCGCCGTGCCATTGCAGGGCCTGGACCGGATCGGCGATGCCGGCGAACAGGGGATCCGCCCTTCCGGCCTCGGTGAGCGCGATGTCGAGGATGCCGACTTCCGGCTTCTCCATCTTGCCGACCGTGCCGCCCAGCGCCGCGCCCAGAAGCTGGTGGCCGAGGCAGAGGCCCATATAGGGCTTGCCGAGCTCCTGGACCCAGGTGCGGATCGCCTGCTTCTCGGCCTTCAGCCAGGGATGCTCGGTCTCCTCCCAGACATCCATCGGCCCGCCCATGACCCAGAGCGCGTCATAATCGACGGCATTGGGGCCGGTGAAATCGGGAATGGCCTCGCCCTCGTCGAGCTCGACCGCATCCCACGCGATCCCGTCCGCCGCGAAGAAGTCGCGGAAGATGCCGGGATGCTCGATCGCGATGTGCTGAAAAACCAGGAAACGCATGTTCAATACTGCAGGGTATAGGCTTTTGGGGGGAGGCCGCAGTCGAGCATGCCCAAATCGGGGCCGCAACGACAATTCGCGGCCATTGACGCAACCCACCCCCATACCTAGATTCGGGCTGACTTTAGAGGCGACTGATGCAGCACACGCCACGCAATTTTCCGCAGCATCGGCCGGTCTTGAGCGAGCTGTCCAGCCGCTCGCGCGAAATCTTCCGGCTGATCATGGACACCTATTTCGAGACCGGGGAGCCGGTCGGCTCGCGCACGCTTTCGCGCCGGCTCGGCCAGCTCTCGCCGGCGACCATCCGCAACGTGATGGCCGATCTCGAGGAGTTGGGCCTGCTGTTCGCGCCGCACACCTCCGCCGGCCGCCTGCCGACGGAGCTGGGCCTCCGCCTGTTCGTCGATGGACTGATGGAGCTGGGCGGGCTGACCGACGAGGACCGCGCCGCCATCGAGGGCCAGTGCCAGGCGATCGGGCGCAGCATGCCGGAAGTGATGGAGCAGGCCTCGACCATGCTGTCCGGCCTCAGCCATGCCGCGGGCATGGTGGTGGCGCCGAAATCCGAGCGGCCACTGAAGCATATCGAGTTCGTGCACCTGGCGCCGGGCCGCGCCCTGGTGGTGCTGGTCACCGAAGGCGGCATGGTGGAGAACCGGGTCATCGACGTGCCGGTCGGCCTGCCGCCCTCCAGCCTGGTCGAGGCGACCAACTATCTGACCCAGCGCCTGGCCGGCCGGACCATCACCACCGCGCGCGGCGAAATCGTGCAGGATCTCGAGAGCCAGCGCGCCGAGCTGAATGAACTGACCCGCAAGGTGGTCGAGGCGGGCCTCGCCACCTGGTCGAACAATACGGGCCAGGGCGCGCTGATCGTGCGCGGCCAGTCGCATCTCTTGGACAGCGTCACCGAGATCGCCGATCTCGAGCGGGTGCGCGGCCTGTTTTCGGCGCTGGAGGCCAAGGAACAGCTGCTGAAGCTGCTGGAAGCGGCGGACGCGGCGGAAGGCGTGCAGATCTTCATCGGCGCCGAGAACGAGTTGTTCGGGCTCGCCGGCTGCTCGGCGGTGATCTCGCCCTATCGCGACAGCCAGCGCCGCCTGATCGGCGCCGTGGGCGTGATCGGTCCCAGCCGGATCAACTACGCCCGCATCATCCCGATGGTCGACTATACCGCCAAGGTGATCGGCCGAATCCTGGGTTGAGTTATTCGGAGATCGCGGCGGTCCGATGAATGTGGGGCGCGGCGACTTCCGCCATTGCAACAAAGTGTGGATTGATGGAGAACCGGTCCCATGATGACCGACGATAAGAACGAAGACGGCCTGCCCGAAGACACGTTCGCGGCCGATCCGGAAGCGACCGGCGAGGATGCGCTGGCCGCGGCGCGCGCCGAAGCGGCACAGCTGAAGGACCAGCTGCTGCGCGCCATGGCGGAGACCGAGAACACGCGGCGCCGCGCCCAGCGCGACCGCGACGATGCGCAGAAATACGGCATCACCAATTTCGCGCGCGAGGTGCTCTCGGTCGCCGACAACCTGCGGCGCGCGCTGGAAGCCATTCCGTCGGAGACGCTGCAATCGGACGAGGCCTTGAAGACGCTCTATGACGGCGTCGCCGCGACCGAGCGCCAGCTCGAAGCGGCACTCGGCAAGCAGCAGATCCAGCGCATCTGGCCGGAGGGCGAGCGCTTCGACAGCAACTTCCACCAGGCGATGTTCGAAGTGCCCGACAGCGGCAAGCCCGCCGGCACCGTGGTCCAGGTGCTGCAGGCCGGCTACAAGATCCACGACCGGCTGTTGCGGCCGGCGCTGGTCGGCGTCGCCAAGGGCGGAGCCGCGGCGAACGATGCCGCCGCGCCGGGCGGCAACGTCGACACGACGGCCTGAACCAAGCTCTAGACGCTGATGTTGACGCCGGCGCTGGCGGGCGCGCTCAGTGCGGCGCCCGTGCGCGTGTACGCCTGCGTGGCGGCGGCGAAGGGCGGATTGTGCAGACCTTCGCCCAATTGCTCTTGCGCGAAGGCTTGCGCGAGGAAAGCGCTGGACGGGCCGGTGCGGGAATCCCCGCTCGATGCGCGGATGCGCCGCGAGGACGATTGCCCGGTGGCATCTTCCGTGGAACCGGCCCTGTCGAGCGTGGCGCGACCACGACTATCGGTGCGGCGCGTCGCGACATCGGTGTTGGCCTCGCCACTCTCGCCGCCCTCATAGACCCGGAAACGGAAACGCTTCGCGCGGGCGGTGTCGCCACCGCCTTGCACCTCGGCGTTGACCGCGAGCTCGCTTTCGCGCGCCGGCAACCGCTGAAGCGGCGGCGTTGGGGGCGGCAGAAGAATCTGGGCGATGTCCGCCATTCAGTCTCTCAATCACGGGCCGCGGAGGATTTGCCTAAATTTGAGGATTTCAGCTGTGGAGCGCAAGTCGGGCGCGTCACATTTCTCAAGATTTCGCGGGCTTCACCAATTCTTTACCTTAAAACCCGCTAACTCTTCTGGGATAAGGGTCCGGCGCGATTCCGTGCATTTAAGATTTGGTTAGGATTCGGCGCGCTATGCTGCTGCCTTAAACGCTCAATTCTAAAACGGGCAAAATCGTTGGCGGCAACCGGGGCATGATCACGCTGGGACGACAGGCTCCGGGGTCGGAGTCTCTCGCAAACCCCCGAGAATCGGATTGGGTCGCCCGCGCGGTGGAAGCCGCGGGGGACGTCGCCTATCGCTGGGACATCCTCAGCGACGGCCTGGCTTGGGGCAGCTCGTTGAAAGAGCTGCTGGGCGAGAGCAACGACGAGATCCAGTCAGGCCACGGTTTCAACAACCGGATCCATCCCGAAGACCTGCCGATCCGCCTCAAAGCTCTGAGCGATCATTTCGCCGGGCAGGCCGGCTATGACTGCGAATACCGGCTGCGCAACAACCAGGGCGGCGTCGTCTGGGTGCACGATCGCGCGGCCGCCGCGTTCGATGCCGACAAGACGCCGGTCGCCATGAGCGGCACGCTGCGCGTCGTCACCACCCGCAAGCAGACCGAGGCGCGGCTGGAGCGCATCGCGAATTACGACGAGCTGACCGGCCATTTCAACAAGACGCGCCTGCGCGACGAGCTCGACCAGGCGCTGACCTTCGCGCGCCGGTTCTACGTGCCCGGCGCCTTCATGGTGATCGGCATCGACAAGCTCGCGATGATCAACAGCGCCTTCGGCTACGAGGTCGGCGATGCCGTTCTGGTCGCGGTCGGCCAGCGCCTCGACCGCTATGTCCGATCCAGCGACGTGGTGGGCCGCCTGGGCGGCGACCGCTTCGGCGTCATCCTGTCGCAATGCCGCGAGGAGATGGTGGTCCACGCCATGGACCGCATCATCGACGGCATCCGCGAGGAACCCGTCGAGATCGACGGGCAATCGATCCCGGTTTCGGTTTCGATCGGCTGCGTGCTGTTCCCGGGCCTGGTCAACACCGCCTATGACGTGATGGCCAAGGCCGAGCTCTCCTTGAACTACGCCAAACGCAACGGCCGCTCCTGCTTCAACACCTACCGCGTCTCCGAGCAGCAGGGCCTGGTGCATCGCCACGCCATGGATATCGGCGCCCAGGTGCAGCAGGCGATGCGGGACCACCGGCTGCTGTTCATGTACCAGCCGATCGTCCGCGCCGACACCCACGAGGTGGTCGAATACGAAGCCCTGCTCCGCATGCGCGACGAGAAGGGCGACATCGTCCCGGCCGGCGCCTTCATCCCGGTGATCGAGCAGCTCGGCATGGCCCGCGCGCTCGACCGCTACGTGCTCGACATGGCGGTGGACGAACTTCGCGAGGCGCCGGACACGACGCTCGCCATCAACATCTCCGGCCTCACTGCCTCCGATCAATCCTGGCTGCGCGCCCTCATCTCCGCCGTGCGCTCGACGCCGCATATCGCGCCGCGTCTCGTCGTGGAGATCACCGAGACCGCGGCCCTGCACGACATCGAGGAATCCGCGCGCTTCGTGAACGTGGTGCGCGATCTGGGATGCCGGGTGGCGATCGACGATTTCGGCGCCGGCTTCACCTCGTTCCGGCACCTGAAGGCGCTCACGGTCGACATGGTCAAGATCGACGGCTCGTTCGTGCTCAATCTTTCGCGCAATGTCGACAACCAGCTGTTCGTGCGCAACCTGATGGGCCTCGCCGCCACTTTCGGCCTCGAGACCGTGGCCGAGTTCGTCGAGAACGCGGAAGACGCGGATTTCCTGCTGAAAGCCGGGGTCGGCTATCTCCAGGGCTATTACTTCGGCCGCCCGGCGCTGAAGCGGAACTGGCTGTCCGGCCAATGCATCACCCCGGTGCCGCTGGTCGCCGAATAGCTGACCTGCGCGCGCGGGACTTGCCGCTTCCCGCGCTCTCTGCTTTCTCTCCCCCCATGACTCCCGATGATCGTGGCTTCGGCATTTACGTCCATTGGCCGTTCTGCCGCGCCAAGTGCCCCTATTGCGATTTCAACAGCCATGTGCGCGAGGCGATCGACCAGCGCCGCTGGCGCGATGCGCTGCTGAAGGAGCTGTCGCATTACGCGGCGCAAACGCCGGGACGCACGGTCACCAGCCTGTTCTTCGGCGGCGGCACGCCCTCGCTGATGGAGCCGGAAACCGCCGCGGCGGTGATCGATACGGTGCGCACGCATTGGACCACGGCGCCGAATCTCGAGATCACGCTGGAAGCCAACCCGACGTCGGTCGAGATCGGCCGGTTCCGGGCTTTCAGCGATGCCGGGGTCAACCGGGTCTCGATCGGGGTGCAGGCGCTGGACGATGCGGTGCTGCAGTTCCTGGGGCGCCAGCACAGCGCCGGTGAGGCGATCCGAGCCCTGGAAATCGGCCGCGCGACCTTTCCGCGGCTTTCCTTCGACCTCATCTATGCGCGGCCGGGCCAGAGCCTCGAGGCCTGGCAAAGCGAACTCGCCGCGGCGCTCGATCTCGCCAACAGCCATATCTCGCTCTATCAGCTCACCATCGAGCCCGGCACCGCCTTCGAGCAGCGGGTCGCGCGCGGCGACTTCCAGGTTCTTCCGGAAGAGGAACAGGCGGTGCTGTTCGACTGGACCGCGGCACGGCTGGAGCGCGCCGGAATGCCGGCCTACGAGATCTCCAACCATGCGCGGCCCGGCGAGGAGTCGCGGCACAACCTCACCTATTGGCGCTATGGCGACTATGTGGGCATCGGCCCCGGCGCCCATGGACGCTTGACGCTGGATGGCCGGAAGCTCGCGACCCGGCAACACCGCGCGCCGGAAGCCTGGCTCGAGGCGGTCGAGCGCGCGGGGCACGCGACACGGCAGCGGGACGAAGTCGAATCCGCCGCGCGCCTTCAGGAGCTGGTGATGATGGGATTGCGCCTGGCCGAAGGCATTCCGGCGGCGCGCTTCGTCGCCGAGACGGGGTTTGACATTGAAGGCGCGCTCGATGCGCAGCGCCTCAAGCGGATGACCGAGGGCGGATTCCTGACGCTCGAGAATGATCGACTCACGGCGACGTCGGAAGGGCGTACTCGCCTTGACGCCGTGCTGGGGGCGCTGCTCGCCTAACTACTCGACCTCGGCCAGCTTGGTGAGATCGCATTGGCCCGCTTCGCATTCGGCCTGCCGGTCCTGCAGGAACTTGGTGCGGGTGTCGGTGAAGTCCACGGCGCAGGAGAGATCGACGGAATAGCCGTCGCTGTCGGTCGATCCGCATTCGGCATTGCGCTTCTTGATCCAGGCCAGCTGGCCCTTCTTCAAGACCGCCTTCGCATCGGCATCGACTTTGCCGGTGAGCGTCTTGTAGGCGGCGTTCAGCGCGTCGTCGGAGGCGATGTACTGCTTGGCGTAGCAGTAGACGTCCTCGAACTCGTTCTTGGCACCGCAATCCGCCTGCGCCGCGCCGCTGCCGAGATGCAGCGCCAGTCCGGCAACGAGGACGGCGACAGGAAGATGACCGCGCATGTTTTCTCTCCGAAGAAGCTTGCCGGACTGGGTCGCCGACGCCGCGGTTCCGGTTCGATCAGTTGATGACGGTCTGGAAGGTCGCCGGGGCCGGGTCGCGGATGGTGATACCGCCGGGACCGATCTCCAGCACCGAGAGACCGCGGCTGACGGTGCCGTCGGTATTCAAGCGGAACAGCCCGGTAACCCCGGAGAAGCCCGAGGGATCGGTGAGGCGCGCGAGACTGAAATCGCCTCCTTGCTTGGACTTCGCCAAGGCCACGGCGAGTGTCACCGCGTCATAGACAACGCCGGCCCTGGGATCGGGCGCCACGCCATAGATCTGCTGGTAGCGTTGCGCGAAGGCGGTCCAGCGGTCGGGCGGCGTGGAGGCGAACCAGCCGCCGGCAAGAGATTGCTCGCGAGCGAGGCCGGAGTCGTTCCACAAGGCGGTGCCCAGCAGACGCACGGCGCCGGCCGGGGTCGGTCCGCCGCCGGGTCCGGCCATCGGGATGTCGAAGCCGGGCAGCATGGAAGCGACGGTGCGCAGTGTCGGGCCGCCTTCCGGCACCATCAGCGCGTCGAAGCCGCTGCTCTTGTAGCTGGCGGAGAGCGACTGGAGGGTGGTGATGAAATCGGTGGCGGCGGGATCGTAGGCCTGCATCGTGACGACCTGGCCGCCGGCCTGGACCACCGAATCCTGATAGGCCTGACGGACCGCATTGCCATAGGGCGAGTTCGGATAAAGGATCGCGAAACGCTTGATCTGCTGGCCGGCGGCGTAGCCGACCACGCGTTCGACCTGGGCCTGCGGGGCGAGGCCGAGCACGAAGACGCCGGAGCGCGCCGCCGAGCGATCGTTCGAGAAGCTGATCACCGGAACCACGCTGCCGGCGGCTTGGGCGGCCGGCGCGATCTCGGTGGAGAAGACGGGACCCAGCACCAGCCGCGCACCAGCCTGCAGGGCGCTGCTGACCGCGGCCGCGGGACCGCCCGGCGCCGCGCTGTCGCGCACCACCAGGGAAAAATCATCGCCGGCGGCGTCGAACACGCCCATTTCCGCCGCCTGCAGCAGCGTTCGCCCGATTCCGGCGTTCTGGCCGGAGAGCGGCAGCAGCAGCGCGACCTTGGCCTCGGCGGACGGGGCCGGCAGCGTCAGATTGGGGCTCGGGGCGGGCGTCACCGTGGCCGTGGGCGCCGCAGGTTGCTGCTGGCTCGGCGCTTGCGGCGGCGGTAGGTTGGGCGCGCATCCGGCCAGCAGGAAACCGAGCGCCGCCAGCGCCAGATGCACCCGTGCCAATGACACCCGTGCCGATGTCAGGGGACGAAGTGCGCTTGAAATGCCGATTGTCACGATTACACGCCTTGGGGAACGCCCTGGAATGACCAATGCCTGAGCCTAGCGACAGCAGGGAAGGAAGGCAACGCCGCCCCCGATCGTTCCAAGCGTCGAGCGGGGGCTTGCTGGCACTGGTGGCGACGCCGATCGGCAACCTGGGCGACATCAGCGCGCGCGCCTTGGAGACCCTGCGCGACGCCGACGTGATCGCCTGCGAGGATACGCGCGTCACCGGCAATCTGCTCTCGAAGTTCGAAATCCGCCGGCCGACCCTGCCCTATCACGATCACAACGCCGAGACGATGCGCCCGAAGCTGATCGAGCGCCTGCTTCACGGCGAGACCGTGGCCTTGGTCTCCGATGCCGGCATGCCGCTGATCTCCGATCCCGGCTACAAGCTGGTGCGTGCAGCGACGGAAGCCGGAATCGCCGTCACCGTCATTCCCGGCGCCTCCGCGCCGCTGGCCGCGCTGGTGCTGTCCGGCCTGCCGAGCGACCGGTTTCTGTTCGCGGGCTTCCTGCCGGTGAAGGAGGGCGCGCGACGCGAGACTTTGCTGTCGCTGAAAGCGGTGCCGGCCACCTTGCTGTTCTTCGAGACCGGACCGCGCCTGGCCGGCAGTCTGGCGAGCTGCGCGGACGTGCTCGGCGATCGTCCCGCCGCGGTCGCCCGCGAACTGACCAAGCTGCACGAAGAGGTGCGCCGCGACACGCTCGGCGCACTCGCGCGGCACTATGCGGAGAGTGGCGCGCCGAAGGGCGAGATCGTCGTGGTGATCGGGCCGCCGCTCGCGGAAGAGCTGGCCTATGACGTGGACAGCGCGCTCGAGACCGCGCTGAAGACCATGGCCGTCAAGGATGCGGCGGGCGCGGTGGCCGCGGCCAGCGGCAGGCCGCGGCGCGAGATCTATGCGCGCGCCTTGGCCTTGAAGGGAAAGCCATGACGGCCCAGGGCTCGCGCAAGTCGGGCTGGGGCCGCGACGCCTTTCACCGCGGCCATGGTGCCGAACGGCGCGCCGCCTGGTGGCTGCGGCTCAAGGGCTATCGCGTCCTGGCCATCAACTGGCGCTCGGTCGCGGGCGAGATCGACCTCATTGCCCGGCGCGGCGCGACCCTGGCCTTCATCGAAGTGAAACAGCGCGCCGATCCGGACACGGCGGTGCTCTCGCTCGCGCCGCAGCAGCGCCACCGCCTGGCGCGGGCGGCCGGCTTGTTCGTGGCGCAGCGCCCGGCGCTGGCCGATCTCACCCTGCGGTTCGATCTGATGGCTTTCGGCCGCTTGGGCCGCCCGGTCCATATGAAAGACGCTTGGCGGCCGGATTCCGGTTAGGCATGATTCGGAGATGGCGCCAATCGGACGAATCGGGGGGTCGTGGATCGGCGCAATGCTGTTGACCAGCCTGCTCCCGGTTGCCCTGCTTCCCCTTGGTCTGACCGGCTGCTCGCCGGTCGGCATGGCGGTCGGGGCCGGGGCCACCGTCACCAACATGGCGATGGAGGAACGCGGCTTCGTCAACTCGGCCCGGGACAAGGCGATCTGGACCGATATCAGCGCCCGGATGCTCGACCGGAATCAGAAGCTGTTCCAGAACGTGGACGTGCAGGTGCATGAGGGACGGGTGCTGCTGTCCGGCTTCGTGCAGCGGCCGGAGGACCGGATCGACGCGACCCGCCTCGCCTGGGAGCCCGACGGCGTGCGCGAGGTGGTGGACGAGATCAAGCTCGGGCGCAGCCTGGACGCCGGCGACTTTTCCGAGGACGTCTGGCTGATCCAGCAAATCCGCCTCAAATTGATGCTCGACCGCGACATCCGGGCCATCAATTACAGCGTGGATTGCATCCGCTCGACGGTGTATCTGATGGGCGTCGCCCGGACCCCGGCGGAGCTGCAACGCGTCATCGACCATGTGCGCGACGTTCCCTATGTCCGTGCGGTGGTCAACCATGTGCGCGTGAGAACCGATCCCTTGCCTCCCATCCCCGCCAACCCGCCGACAGTCGCCGCCTCCAACACGATGTCTGCACCCGTACCGGCGGCACCGCGCCGCAGCGCGAAGCAGCCGCAAAAGGCGACGCGATGACCGCGGCGTCGGGCGAGAGCTGGGATCCGCGCCAGGTGCTGACCACGGTCGGCGCGCAGGAAGACTCCGAGATCGACATCGCCGAGGCGGGCTTGGCCCTGGCGGCCTTGGACCGGCAGCGCGGCACGCCGGAGACCTATCACGAGCATCTCGCCGCGATCGATGCCGAGATGCGGAATGCGGCCGCAGGCGCCGATTGCAGCGCCGAGGGCGATGCCGGCCTCTACGCCCGCGCCACCACGCTTTCCAAGGTGCTGGCCGGCACGTTCAGCTATCAGGGCGATCGCGTCACCTATGACGACCTGCAGAACGCGAATCTCATGCATGTCATCGACCGGCGTAAAGGCCTCCCGGTGGCACTGGCGATCCTCTACATCCACGCCGCGCGCAGCCAGGGCTGGGCGATCGAGGGCGTGAACTTCCCCGGCCATTTCGTGGTCCGGCTGCACAATGCCGGCCGCGCGGTGATCCTCGATCCCTTCGCCGGCGGCGAGCCCTGCACGACCGCCGATCTTCGGCGCAAGCTGAAGGCCGCGGCCGGCGAAAAGGCCGAGCTGCAGCCCGAGCATTATGCCGCGGTCGGCAACCGCGACATCCTGCTCCGGCTGGAGAACAACCTGAAGATCCGCCTGATCCAGGAAGGCGATCTCGAGAAGGCGGCGGCCGTGCTTGAGCGCATGCTGCTGATCGCGCCGAAGCATGCGCCGCTCTATCGCGAGGCGGGCCTCATTCAGGCGCGGCTCGGCAATCTCAGCGCGGCGCGCGCCGCCTTGGAGCGCTTCCTGGAGATCTCCGACAATGACGGCCAGCGGCACCACGTCGCGCGGCTGATCCAGGACCTCGGCCAGCAGATCAACTGAGCGAACATCCCGGGAGAGTTCCATGGGCCTCTTCGTCGCCGTCCAGATGGACCCGATCGAGCTCGTCAATATCGACGGCGATTCCACCTTCGTGATGGGCCTCGCCGCGCAGGAGCGCGGACACAGGCTGTTCCACTACCACACCAGCCGGCTCACCTTTCGCGACGGCAAGGTGACCGCGCGCGGCCATGCGATGACCTTGCGGCGCGAGCGCGGCAACCACTTCAGCCTGGGCGAGCCCGAGGTGATCGACCTTGCGAAGGCCGATGTCGTGCTGATGCGGCAGGACCCGCCCTTCGACATGTCCTACATCACCGCGACGCATATTCTCGAGCACATCCACCCGAAGACGCTGGTCGTCAACGATCCGGTCGAGGTCAGGAACGCGCCGGAGAAACTGTTCGTCGCCAAGTTCGACGGGCTGATGCCGCCGACGCTGATCACCTCGGACAAGGCCGAGATCCTTGCCTTCCGCGCCGAGCACAAGGACATCATCGTGAAGCCGCTTTACGGCAACGGCGGCGCCGGCGTGTTTCACATCACGCCGAACGACGAGAACCTGGGCTCGCTGCTGGAGATGTTCACCCAGCTCTACCGCGAGCCGGTGATCGTGCAGCGCTATCTGCCCGAGGTGCGCCAGGGCGACAAGCGCATCATCCTGATCGACGGCGAGCCGGTCGGCGCCATCAACCGCGTGCCGCAGGCCGGCGAGGCGCGCTCCAACATGCATGCCGGCGGCAAGCCGATGCGATCCGAGCTGACCCGGCGCGAGCGCGAGATCTGCACCATCCTCGGCCCCGAGCTGAAGCAGCGCGGGTTGATCTTCGTCGGCATCGATGTGATCGGCGACTACCTGACCGAGATCAACGTCACCTCGCCCACGGGTCTGCAGGAGATCGCGCGCTTCGACGGCACGCGGCCCGAGATGAAGATCTGGGATGCGATCGAGACCCGGCTGGGGCGCGCCTAGCCTACTCGTTGGTCGGCAGCGGCGGGATCGGGGGTTCGCGGTGCTGGGCGCGGGCGACCGCGGTCTCGCGGTGGATGATGTAGATGCCGGCCGCGACCACGATGCAGCCGCCGACGATCAGGAAGATGTCCGGACGCTCGCCGTAGAAGATCGCGCCGAGCAGGAAGCCATAGATCAAGGCCGTGTAATCGAACGAGGCCACGGTCGCGGCCCTAGCCCGCTGATACGCCATGGTCATGACGATCTGGGCGACGCCGCCCAACAGCCCGATCACGATCAGGATGCCGAGCTGGCCCCAGCCGGACGGCATTACCCAGGCCTGCGCGGGATCGATATCGCCCCATGGAATGGTCAGCAGTGAAGCGAGCGTCGCGAAGGCCGTGAAATGGAAGACGATGGTGGTCGGCGGCTCGGTCGCGCCCAGCTTGCGGATCGAGATCATCGCGGCGGCGTAAAGGATGGCCGCCGCCAGCGGCACCAGGGCGTTGACGTCGAACAGCGTCGAGCCGGGCCGGGTCATCACCAGCACGCCGACGAAGCCGACGATGACCGCGGACCAGCGCCGCCAGCCGACCTGCTCGCCCAGGACCGGCACCGAGAGGACGGTGATGAAGATCGGGCCGGACAGTCCGAGCGCGATCGCATCGGAAAGCGGCATCAATTTGTAGCTGAGGAAGAAGCAGAACATCGACGCCACGCCGAACACGCCGCGCATCACATGGCCCCAAGGCCGGCTGGTCTTCAGCGGGACGCCGCCATGGCGCCACCAGGCAAAGGCCAGCAGCGGAATGAAGGCGAAGAGATTGCGGAAGAAGATGATCTCGCCGGTCGGAAAGACCTGCGACACCGACTTGATGACCGCATCCATCACCGTGAAGCTCAACACCGCGCAATTGGCGAAGATGATGCCGAGCAAGGCGCCCCCGACGGGACCGCGCGGCGCGCCGGATCCTGGCCCGCCGGCGCTCCGGGAAGCGGGCCTGGTCGTGGCCGCGGTTTGAACCAATGTGGTCTCGCTGTGAAAGACGGTTGGGAAAGAACGCCGCGCGGCGCTTGAGGCCACGCAAGATTATTCCTGACAACCGGGATATGCCATCCGCGGCTCTGCATGCCCCTCATGCAGTTCC
Source organism: Dongia sedimenti (assembly GCA_030715195.1). Lineage (GTDB taxonomy): Bacteria > Pseudomonadota > Alphaproteobacteria > Dongiales > Dongiaceae > Dongia > Dongia sedimenti. The sequence continues at coordinate 84,948 of JAUYVI010000005.1, read as the reverse complement.
CGGTGCGTCATTAATGAACAACTTGCGGATTGACGTGAAACGAAGTTGCCGTAGAGTGAAAAGAACCTTAAAAATCTCACAAACAGGGCGGTGCCGCATCCCAGGATGCGGTCAAGGATGGTGGAGTTGACCGGATTACCCGCGGTCGAAGCCAAGAATGTCACCAAGACATTTGGCGCGGGTCCTGACGCGGTCGTCGCGTTGGACAACGTTTCCGTTACGATTCAGCAGAACGAATTCTTCACGCTGCTTGGCCCGTCGGGCTGCGGCAAGACCACGCTTCTCCGCCTGATCGCCGGTTTTGAGCTGCCCACCGCCGGCAGCATCCTGCTCGAAGGCCAGGAAGTGGCGCATCTTCCGCCCTTCAAGCGGATGGTGAACACCGTCTTCCAGTCTTATGCGCTGTTTCCGCATCTGACGGTCGCCGAGAACATCGGCTTCGGCCTGAAGATGCTGGGCCGTCGCCGCGCCGACCGCGACGCCCAGATCGAGAAGATGCTGAAGCTGGTGAAGATGGAGCCGATGCGGAACCGCAAGGTGCATCAGCTCTCCGGCGGCCAGCAGCAGCGTGTGGCCCTGGCCCGCGCGCTGGCGCCCCACCCCAAGGTGCTGCTGCTGGACGAGCCGCTGTCGGCGCTCGATCTGAAGCTGCGCAAGGAAATGCAGATCGAGCTGAAGCGGCTGCAGCACGAGACCGGGATCACCTTCATCTTCGTGACCCATGATCAGGAAGAAGCCCTGACCATGTCCGACCGGATCGCGGTCATGTCGCATGGCAAGATCCTGCAGATCGGCACCGCCAACGAGATCTACGAGCATCCGGTCGATCGCTTCGTCGCCGACTTCATCGGCGAGACCAACTTCATCGAGGCCGAGGTGATGCAGCGGATCGGCAACCGGGGTCAGATCCGCCTGCCGTCGGGAATCGCGCTGGCCCGTGAGCTCGATCCCATCGCTCCGGTCGGCGGCAAGGTCACCCTGGCGATCCGGCCCGAGCGCATCGACCTGGTGAAGCCGGGCGCCGACTGCCAGCTTGCCGGCAAGGTCGAGAACATCGTCTATTTCGGCACCGACACGCATTTCCACATCGACCTCGATACCGGCGGCGACGTCACGGTCCGGGTGCAGAACCGGCGCGGCTTCCAGGAAGTCCTGAAGCAAGGCGACGCGGTCGGCCTGCGCATCGCCCCCGAGGCGATGCAGGTGCTGAAGGACTGAGATGACGACAACGGAACTGGCCGCGCCCGATCCGGGGCCCGCAGCGCCGGGACCCACACCCTCCACGACGCTCTCCGCCGCCCAGGCCGCGTCGGCAAGCCGCGAGGACAAGGCCCGCATCAGCCGCTGGCTGCTGTCCGCGCCGGCCCTGGTGACGATCACGATCTTCGGCATCCTGCCGCTGATCATCATCGTCATCTATTCCTTTCTGAAGGCAGCGCCCTATGGCGGCGTGGTCTGGTCGCCCTCGATCGAGGCCTATGTCTCTTTCCTGTTCCAGCAGGACATCTTCACCGAAGAGCTGGTCTTCTCGCCGGACTTCCTGCAGATCTATCTGCGCTCGTTCATCTTCGCGGTCGGCACCACGCTGCTCTGCCTGGTTCTGGGCTTTCCGACCGCCTATTTCATGGCGACGCGGCCGCCGCGGCAGCGCAACTGGTGGGTGCTGCTGATCACCATTCCGTTCTGGTCGAACCTGCTGGTCCGCACGCTGGCGATCATGTTCATCATCCGCGACGAGGGCCTGCTGAACAACATCCTGATCGGGCTGAAGATCATCGACCAGCCGATCACCATCCTCTACACCGACTTCGCGATCGTGCTGGGCCTGTTCTATTCCTTCCTGCCCTTCATGGTGCTGCCGCTCTATGCCAGCCTGGAAAAACTCGACTTCCGCCTGGTCGAGGCCGGCTACGACCTTTATGCGTCGCGCCCCAAGGTGCTGTTCCGCATCATCATCCCACTGTCGAAGCCCGGCATCATCGCCGGCTGCCTGCTGGTCTTCATCCCGGCCTTGGGCGCCTATGTGACACCGCTGATTCTCGGCGGCGGCCGCCACATGATGATCGGCGATCTGATCGCCCAGCAGTTCGGCTCGGGCCGCAACTGGCCGCTGGGTGCAGCGCAGGCGCTCATCCTGATGTCGGCGGTGCTGGTGGCGCTGTTCTTCTATGTGCGCGCGACGACCGGCAAGGTGAAGCATGGGCAAGGGTGATCGGCGATGAGAGCCGCCAAAGGCGTCGATCTCCGCTCGCAGTTCGGCTTCCACACGATCGCGATCGTCTGCCTGGTCGTGCTCTATTTCCCGCTGCTCATCCTGATCGTCTTCTCGATCAACGCGAACGACATCGTGGCGGTGTTCTCCGGCGTCAGCACGCGCTGGTACGAGAAGGCCTTCTACAACGAGGAATTCCACAACGCGGCGCGAAACACGCTGATCATCGCCGTCTCGGCCACGATCGGCTCGACCATCTTCGCCACCCTGGCGGCGGTGGCGACGACGCGGGTCGCCCCCTGGCGCGGGCAGAACGCGGTCTACATGGTGATCAACCTGCCACTGATGGTGCCGGAGATCATCACCGCGGTGGCGACGCTCTCCTTCTTCGCGCTGCTGGGGCGCACGCTCGGGTTCAATTTCGGGATCGGCAACATCATCCTCGCCCATCTCGTGTTCTGCATTCCCTTCGCCTATATGCCGATCCGCGCGCGCCTCGAAAGCATGGACCTGACGCTCGAAGGGGCGGCGGCGGATCTCTATGCAACGCCGTTCAAGGCGTTCTGGCATGTGACGCTGCCGCTGCTGATGCCCGGCATCAGCTCGGGCGCGGCCCTCGCCTTTATCGTCTCGTTCGACGACTTCACCATCACGCAGCTGGTGGCCGGTCCCGGCCAGACCACGCTGCCGCTCTACATCTGGGCGATGATCCGCCGGCCGATGACGCCGGAAATCAACGCCATCAGCACCATCCTGCTGGGCATCTCGATCCTGTTCATCCTGATCTCGTTCTGGATCGCGCAACGGCGCAAAGCCGGATGAAGACAAGCAAGCAGCCTGATTACATGTGGAGGAAATGATGAGAAAGACAGTCACAATGAGCATGGCCAGCATGGCGGTGATCGCCATGCTGGCCGTGTCGGCCTGCGGTAAAAAGGAAGAGGAGCAACAGCAGTCCTCTACCGCGACGACCAATACCCAGACGACCACCAACACGACTGAGACGACACCGGCCGCCACACCCGCGCCGACGCAGGAGGCCGCAAAGCAGCCGGACGCGGCGGCACCGGCGGGCGGGGAGCTGCACATCTACAACTGGGGCGACTACACCAACCCCAAGCTGATCGAGAAGTTCGAGAAGCAGTTCAACGTCAAGGTGACGCTCGACGACTACGATTCGAACGAGACCATGCTGTCCAAGGTGCGCGAGGGCAACACCGGCTACGACATCGTGGTGCCGTCCGACTACACCGTGAAGATCATGGTGGACGAAGGCCTGCTTGAGAAGACCGAGCCTTCGCAGATGGAGAACTTCAAGCACGTCGATCCGAAGTTCGTGAACGTCTATTGGGACGACGGAAGGCACTACTCCGTGCCGTGGCAGTTCGGCCTCACCACCTATGCGGTGGACACCGCCAAGTACAAAGGTCCAATGGATTCGATCGGCCTGCTGTTCAATCCGCCCGAAGAGCTTAAGGGCAAGATCAATATGCTGGATGACATGAACTCGGTCATCCACGCCGCCGAGCGCTATGCCGGCATCAAGCGCTGCTCGAGTGACAAAGCCGATCTCAAGAAGGTCGATGACATCCTCCAGGCGGCCAAGCCGAACTGGAAGACCTTCAGCTACGACACCATCACCAAGATGACCTCGGGCGACGTGGTGGTGACCCAGACCTGGAACGGCGCCGCCTATCGCATGCGGATCGCGGTCCCCACGGTCAAGTTCGCCATGACCAAGGAGGTGATGGAAGGCTGGATGGACAACGTCTCGGTGCTGAAGGGCGCCAAGAACGTCGAGAACGCCAAGCTGTTCCAGAACTTCATCATGGACCCGGAGAACGCCGCGCTGATCTCCGACTTCGCCAAGTACGACAACGGCATCGCCGGCAGCCACAAGTTCCTGCCGCCGGAGTTCGGCGAGGCGCCGGAGATCAACCCGCCGGCGGGCACCAGCAGCGAGTTCGTGCCGCCCTGCCCGCCCGAGGTGGTCGAGATCTACAACAAGATCTGGACCAACCTGAAGAAGTAAGACTCGAACGGAAAGGGGCCCGGCAAAACCGGGCCCCTTTTTCGCGCCCGCATTCCCGGAGAGATCATGAGCGATACCGAACTCTGCTATCTGACCGCCACCGAAGCGCTGAAGCGGTTCAAGGCGAAGACCCTGTCGCCGATGGAACTGATGCAGGCGGTGATCGCCCGGGCCGAGCAGATCCAGGCGAAGTACAAGCCGTTCACCTTCACCCATTTCGAGGAGGCACTCGGTCTCGCGCGCAAGGCCGAGGCGAAGTATGCCAAAGGCGCCCGGACCGGCGCGCTGGAAGGCCTGCCGATCGGCATCAAGGATGAGAGCTTCATCAAGGGGAAGCCCACTTCCTTCGGCTCGCTGATCACCCGCGATTTCGTTCCCGACGTCACCTCGCCCAACAATGCGCGCATCATGAAGGCCGGCGGCATCGTGCATGCGCGGACCGCGACCCCGGAATTCTCCTGCGCCACCTACACCAATTCCCGGCTCTGGGGCGTCACCCGCAATCCGTGGAATCCGAAATTCACCACCGGCGGCTCGTCCGGCGGCTCCGGCGCCACGCTGGCAGCCGGCACCTCGCTGCTGGCGATGGGCTCGGATATCGGCGGGTCGATCCGCATTCCGGCCTCGGCCTGCGGGGTCGTCGGCTACAAGCCGCCCTATGGCCGTAATCCCGACGACGCGCCATTCAATCTCGATCCCTATTGCCACACCGGGCCGCTGGCCCGCTCGGTCGGCGACGCGATCCTGCTACAGAACGTGATCTGCGGGCCCGCGCCCACGGATATCGCGAGCCTGCGGCCGAAATACACGCTGCCCACGGCCTATAAGCCGATCAAGGGCTGGAAGATCGCCTACTCGCTCGATCTCGGCTTCTATGAGGTCGACAAGGAGGTGCTCGCCAACACCAAGGCGGCGCTCGACGTGTTCCGAAGCCTCGGCGCCACGGTCGAGGAGGTCGATCTCGGCTGGGGCATCGACGCGCTCCACACCGCGACCGGCCATCTCTGGCATCTGTTCGGCACGTATCTCGCACAGCATCACCTGAAGCAGCACCGCAAGCTGATGACCGAGTATGCGATCGAGCTCGGCACGTTCGGGAAGAAGTCGAAGGCCGAGACCTTCCTGGCCTCGATGGAGGGTGCCGCGAAGATGTACGCGACCTTCGGGCCGATGATGGAGAAATACGACGCCTTCATCTGCCCGACCACGGCGCTTCCGGCGGTGAAGGCCGACTTCACGCTCTCGCGCGACAAGATCCGCATCAACGGCAAATTGACCGAGCTGCCGACCGACCTCGCCTGGGTGATGACCCCGGTCTTCAACACGCTGTCGCGCTGTCCGGTCTTGGCCGTGCCGTCGGGTCATGCGTCAAACGGCGTCCCGACCGGCATCCAGATCGTCGGCCGCTCCTACAGCGATGCCGACGTGTTCCAGGCCGGGCTCGCCTATGAGACCGCGCTCGGTGGCTGGTACAATTCGGCCAGGACGCGGCCGCAAATCTAACCTTGGGGGACACCATGTCGGATCTCGAACTCTGCTATCTGACCGCCAGCGAAGCGCTTGAGCGCTTCCGCAAGAAGAAGCTGTCGCCGGTCGAGTTGATGCAGGCGGTGATCGCCCGCGCCGAGAAGGTGCAGTCGAAGCTGAAGCCTTTCACCTACACGCATTACGACGAGGCGCTCGATCTCGCGAAGAAGGCGGAGGCGAAGTATGCCAGGGGCGCCAGGACCGGCGCGCTCGAGGGCCTGCCGATCGCCATCAAGGACGAAAGCTACATCGCCGGCAAGCCGACCTCGTTCGGATCGCTGATCACCAAGGACACGATCCCGGACACGACCTCGGTCAACAACCAGCGCATCCTGAAGGCGGGCGGCATCGTCCATGCGCGCAGCGCGACGCCGGAGTTTTCCTGCGCCTCGGTCACCCATTCCAAGGCCTGGGGCGTCACCCGCAATCCCTGGAATCCGAAGTTCACTCCGGGCGGTTCCTCGGGCGGCTCCGGCGCGTCGCTGGCGGCCGGCAGCACGAGCCTGGCCATGGGCTCGGATATCGGCGGCTCGATCCGGATTCCGGCCTCGGCCTGCGGCGTGGTCGGCTACAAGCCGCCTTACGGCCGCAATTCCGACGATCCGCCGTTCAACCTCGATCCCTATTGCCACACCGGGCCGATGACCCGCTCCGTCGCCGACGCGATCCTGCTGCAGAACGTGATCTGCGGCCCGTCGCCCACCGATATCGCGAGCCTGCGGCCGAAGCTCACGCTGCCGACCGTCTACAAGCCGATCAAGGGCTGGAAGATCGCCTACTCGATCGACCTCAACTGCTTCGAGGTCGACAAGGAGGTGGTCGCCAACACCAAGGCCGCGCTCGACGTGTTCCGTTCGCTCGGCGCCACGGTCGAGGAGGTCGATCTCAAATGGGGGCCCTGGGCGTTGGAGACCGGGCTCAAGCATCTCGATCACCTGTTCGGCAGCTTTATGGCGAAGATGGCCAAGAAGCACGCGAAGAAGATGACGGCCTATGCGCTCGATTTCGCCGCGTCCGCGCGGAAGTCCACGGCCGCCGATTTCCTGAGCGCCATGGAGGGTGCCGCCAGGATGTACGAGACCTTCGGGCCGATGATGGAGACACACGACATCTTCATCTGCCCGACCTTGGCCCTGCCGGCGGTCAAGGCCGAGTTCCTGGAGGTGCGCAACGAGCATCTCAAGATCAACGGCAAGGTTTCCAAGCTCAACGCCGTGCTCGGCTGGTGCATGACCTCGCCGTTCAACACGCTGTCGCGCTGCCCGGTGCTCTCGGTGCCGTCGGGACACGCCAAGAGCCGGGTGCCGACCGGCATCCAGATCATCGGCCGCACCTACAGCGATGCCGACGTGTTCCAGGCGGCGATAGCGTTCGAAACGGCCGTGGGCGGATGGTACCGCGATTCGGCGCACCGGCCGAAGCTGTAACCAAAGGGATCATTGCCGGGTCTAGGCCCGGCAATGACGTGCCTCGTCAGTTCTGCGTGGTGTTCGCGGCCGGGGCGCTGGTCTGGGCGATGCCCTTCAGCTTGGCGACGTCGGCGGCGGCGATGTTGTACTCGATGTACTGGCGGTCTTCGGTTGCCACGACCGCGCCGAGGCGCTTCTGCGCTTCGCCGTTATTGCCGGCGATCAGCGCGGCCTGGCCGAGATAGAAGTCGCGGTCGAAGGCGCGGGCCTTGCGCTCGAAATCGGTCTCGCCCGCCTCCGCCAGTTTCTCGATTGCGGCAGCATCGACCGTGCCGGCGAAGAACTGGGCCAGGGCCCGCGGCCAGTCGTCGAACCGGGTGTCGGCGGCGAAAGTCGCGAAGTTCTGCTTGGCCTCGTCGGTCTTGCCGGCCCGCGCCTGCTCGACGAAATAGAGCAGCTGGATGAAGGGCTCGCCCGGATCGTTCTCGACCGCCGCGCGGTAGTCGCGGATCGCGGCGTCATGGTCGCCCAGGATCTGATAGGCGCTGGCGCGGCCGCCCAGCACGTAGGAGGCTTTCTCATTGAACTTGAGCGCCTGGTCGAAGCTCTTCACTGCGCCCTTGAGATTGCCCTGCTGCAGGAGAACATAGGCACGGCCGCTATAGGCTTCGGCGGCGGAAGGATAGAGCTCGATCGCCCGGTCGAAATCGGCGATGGCTTCGGCGTCCCGGCCGAGCTGCGAGCGGAAGTTGCCGCGCGCGATGTAGGAGATCGGCAGATCGGGCTCGAGATCGATGGCGCGGTCGTAATCCTCGGCCGCCTGGTCGTACCGCTTCAGGTCGGCGTAGATCCCGGCCCGGGCGCGCAGCGCGCCGCTGCTCTTGGGACGCAGGCGCAGCACATCGGTGAAATCGGTGGCGGCCTCGTCATAGCGGCGGTCGCGGGTCAGGATGTAGCCGCGGTTCATGATCAGCTCGGCGGAATCCTTGAACCGGCCGATCAGCGCAGTGAGATCGGCGATCGCGGTGTCGAGATCATGCTTGGCGTTGTCGTCGCGGTCGGAGAGGCTCTGGCTGCGCGACAGCAAGGCCGCGGGATAGCCGGGCGCCAGCTCCAGCGCCTTGGTGTAGTCGTCGATCGCCGCGTCCGTGTTGTTGGCCGCCGCTTGCCAGAGGCCGTGGCGCAGGCGCAGCTCCGGATCCCGCGGCTTGGCCTTCACCGCCTGGTCGAGATCGGCGATCGAGGCATCGAAGTCGATGTCCTCGCCGCGGCTGTAGCCGGTGTCGAGGCCATGCTTGGCGATATAGGCGGCGACCTCGGGATCCTGCGGCAGGTATTGCGCGACCTTGTTGATGAAGGCCGAGACCGGGACCGCGGTCGAGAGCAAGGTGAAATAGCTGGGATCGTCGGCCGAGAGCATGGCCGCTTCCGCCTCCTCCGGGTCCATGCCGTCGAGCAGGATCAGCGAGACGGTGATGCCGAGCACGCGCGGCCATTCGCCGGCCGTCGCGGGCTTGCGCTCCAGGATCGGGCCGCCGGAATTGCCGGGTAGGGTCAGGCAGTCGTGCTGCCAGCCGGATTCGTACATCTGCCCGACGATGCGGCAACTCGGATCCTCGGTCAGCGCGTCCTCGTCTTTGTCCTTCGGCAGGCCGACTGCGATCGCCTCCGGCGTTTCGCCGGCGCGGGTCAGATCCCGGGTCGCGATCGGCTCGAGCCTCAGGTAGCCCCAGCCGTGCTCGGCATCGCCGAGGCAGCGGTCGAGCCTCAGCAGGACCCAGTCGTTCCAGCCGTTCGACTGGACCGCCTTCACGCGCTGCGCGACGACGTCGCTCTCGCCGTCGATGAAATTGCCCCAGACCACCGGATGGGCGGTCGTGCTCTCGGCGTAGCGCCGGCCGCCGCTGTAAGCCGGACCCTCGTCGCCCTCGCCGACATAGAAGGTGGCGGTGTCGCGCTCGGTGATCTTCCGCTTGCCGGCGACCACGTGATAGGCGGTCATCACATGGCACGGCGAGACCAGGAAGCCGGTCCCCGCTTCGGTCTCGATGTTGTCGCTGTGGACGACCAGGCCGATCGCGCCGTAGATCGTGCCCTTCTCGCGCGCCTTGGCGAGGCGGTCGTCGTCGCCGAAGCCGGCCGCGGAGGCGTTGTGGGGCGCGGCCATTGCGGCCAGCAGCACAAGAACGAGAGCGCCAAGCACGAGAAGGCGTGATCGGCGGCACGAAGCAGTGAGAGTCATCGGGTTCCCGTCAGCGATGGGCGGCGTCCGGCCGCCGCAACGATAGCAAAGCCCGCGCTGCGGCCATAGACCTATCAGCCTAGGGCTGAAGGTTTAAGCAACCCTTTACCTTGACGCCGTCACGCCGCGGCGTTCGGGTTCAACGCGCCATCCGGCCAAAGACCCGTCCGAAGCGTGAGAACAGAAAATCGCTGTGAATCAGCACGATTCCGCCGCTTCGGTCTTCGACCTTTCGGTCGAGGTTCGGTCGGTGCGCTCGGGCTCCGGCTTGCGCGCCGGTCTTGCGGGCACGTCGGTTACGACATCAAAGTCGAAAGCTGCCGCACTTGCGCGTGTGCGCGCCGGCGTGGATCGGGACATGAGCTTGGCCTCCAGTTTGGAAGCCGCTCGGACCGTTCGGCGGTTTTTCGGAGGTCTCGGCCGGAAAACATTGGCCGGAAATGCGAAAGCCGCCTCGGGATCGGGCGGCTTCGGGTTGAGCAACGTGCGTGCGCTTCCTAAACCGCCGGATTGTACCAGCGGTACCAAAATCGGTTGACGGGAATGGCGCGTGTCTCGGTCATGCGCAGATTTTAGCCCGATGTCCCCGAGCTGTCCAGTGACCGATCTCGAAGAAGGCTTGTGACCGGCATCATAGCGGATCCCCGGCCCGCGTACTTAGATGAGCCCGGCCGCTGCGTCGAACCGAAGCCGCGTCCGACGCGACGATTCTCATCGCCAAAGCTGGGGACAGCGATGAATCAGACCGAAGCCAACAAAGCGCTGATCCGCGCGCATTACGACTCCGCCGCCAATGCCTATCGGCCGTCGGTGATCGAGCGCCAGGTCGCCGCCGATTTCGTCGATCACGGGCATCCGGATCTCGCCGGACCGGAATGCGTGAAGGTCCAGGCGCGGAGCCTGCGCGCCGCCTTTCCCGATCTCACGGTGACGATCGAGGACCTGGTGGCGGAAGGCGACCTGGTCGCGGTGCGCGGCACCTGGCGCGGCACCCATCAGGGTCCGTTTCGCGGCGTGCCGCCGATCGGACGGCGCATCGAGCTTAGCTGCATGGCCTTCTGGCGCATCGGCGGCGGGCAGATCCGCGAGAGCTGGAACCTGATCGATCTCCCGACGCTGCTGCGCCAGCTCCAGGGCTGAGCGCATCAACCTTCCCAGAACCGCTTGTCGGTCTCGCGCCCCGCATCGGAACGCGAGAGCCCCAGATCCTTCAGCATGTGATCGCTCAGGCCGCCGAGCGCGCGGCGCTGGCGATACCGCTCCAGCCAGAGCAGCAGCGTATCGCCGGTGCGCAGCGACCAGGTCGCGAGCGCGCCGGCGATCTTGAACACGGCCGCCGGCCGGCGCGCCCGCTGCGCCAAAGGGCGCAAAAGATGGGGCTGCGCCGAAGGGCGCAAAAGATGAGGTGCCGGCACCTGTCGCGGGAGCATCAGGCGTTCGCCGTGGTGGGGTCGATCATCTTCCGAACTTCCGTGATCTTGTTGGCCGGGAAGCCGCTGATCTCCGCGTGACGGCGGATCATTGCTTCGTCCCTCGCCAGGTAGATGCAGAAGGTCTTGTCGCCGGCGACATAGGAATGTTCCCACTGAATGTCGGGCGACAATTGCGCCAGCACCGCGTTGGACTTGGCGGCGGCGCCTTTCAACTGCTCGCGCTCGAAAGAGCCGACCTTGGGAATGTCCCGCTCGATAACGAAACGACGCATCTTTGCGCTCCTCGTGTGAGCCTGCCGCAGGGTGCGGAAGGTGGTCCCAAGCTCTTCCGATCGATCCCCAACCGATAGTGGCGGATCGGACCAGTTGAGGCGAGTTTTGCCAGACTTCCCACAGTTGTGATCGTTATCACGGACGGATGCTGCCAGAGTCCTCACAGTGCCCTTGGGGAGGACCAAACCCGTGAATCAGATCGCCCGCAATCAGATCAAAGTTTCTATCGTCGTCGCGCCGGATGTCGAACCCTGGGTCGCGATCGGCATCCACGATGCCTTCTGGGCTGTCGGCACGCTCTGGAATCGCGTCATGGGCGAGGCGGAATCGCCGCGCTTCTGCCCGGAGATCGTCGCCGCCACGCGCGAGCCGCTGATGACCGGCACCGGTATCCGCATCGAGCCGCATCACACCTTCACCGAGACCGCGCGCACCGACATCGTGTTCGTGCCTTCGCTGCTGATATCCTCCGGCGCGCAATTCGGCCGCGAGAATCCACAGCTCATCGACTGGGTGCGGCGCGCCCATGCCGATGGCGCGCATGTGGTCTCGGCCTGCAGCGGCGCGTATCTGCTGGCCGAGGCGGGCCTGCTCGACAACCGCGAAGCGACCACGCATTGGGCCTTCGCCGCGGCGATGAAGGCCGAGTATCCGAAGGTGCGCTGGCTGGCCGACCGCATCCTGGTCTCGGCCAGCGACGATCACCGCATCGTCACCGCCGGCGGCGCCACCTCATGGATGGACCTGGTGCTCTACCTGGTCGGCGCCTTCGCCAGCCCCGAAGACGCGCGGCGCCTCGCCAAGATGTCGCTGTTCGACTGGCATCACGACGGCCAGAACCCGTATTCGCGCCTCACCACACGGCTGCAGGCCAAGGACAAGCTGATCCAGGAATGCCAGACTTGGCTCGCCGAGAACTACGCCGCGGGCGATCCGGTCGCCTCGATGATCCGGGTCTCCGGCCTCTCCCGCCGCACCTTCAACCGCCGTTTCAAGGCGGCGACCGGGATCACGCCGCTCGATTACGTGCAGCGCCTCAGGATCGAAGAGGCGAAGCAGATGCTGGAGACCACCGACCAGCCGGTCGAGAGCGTCGCCTGCGAGGTCGGCTACGGCGACACCGTCTCGTTCCGCCGCCTGTTCAAGCGGCTGGTCGCCGACACGCCCGCGGTCTATCGCCGGAGGAAGCGCATGCCCGACACGGTGCGCGAGATGGGCGTGATGGTCTAAGCCACCGCCGCCACGCGGCGGTTGCGCTTTCGTTCCGCCCTTGCCATCATCACCCGGTGGGGTTGAGGGGCGCGAGCGGTGGGACCAGCATTCCGAACTGAAGTGCCGCGCGCATGGTAGCGCGGGTCCGCACCGTGGCGTTCCAGGGCATCGACGTTCTGCCGGTCGATGCCGAGGTGCAGATCGCGCAAGGGCTGCCCGCCTTCAATGTGGTCGGCCTGCCGGACAAGGCGGTGCGCGAAAGCCGCGACCGGGTGCACGCCGCCTTGACCGCGATCGGGCTCGGCGTGCCGCCCAAGCGCATCACGGTCAATCTCGCCCCGGCCGACCTCGCCAAGGAAGGCTCGCATTTCGACCTGCCGATCGCGCTCGGCATGCTGATCGCCATGGGTGCCATCGAAAGCGACGCGGCGGCGTCCTACGCGGTGCTGGGCGAGCTCGGTCTCGACGGGCGCATCAACGCCGTCTCCGGCGTCCTGCCGGCAGCGATTCACGCGGCATCGAACGAGCTCGGCCTGATCTGTCCGGCGGCGCAAGGCGGCGAAGCGGCCTGGGCCGGCGAGATCGACGTGGTGGCGCCGACCGATCTCATCGCGCTCATCAATCATCTGAAGGGCACGCAGGTCCTAAGCCCACCCGAGCCGCGCATCGCGGAATCGAACGAACGTGCGCTCGACTTGAAGGACATCAAGGGCCAGGAGACCGCGAAGCGCGCGCTCGAAGTCGCGGCGGCGGGCGGGCACAATCTGCTGATGGTCGGACCACCTGGATCCGGCAAGTCGATGCTGGCGGCGCGACTGCCCGGCATCCTGCCGCCGCTCGATCCGGCCGAGGCGCTGGAAGTCTCGATGATCCACAGCCTCGCAGGGTCGCTGAACGAAGGCCGGCTCATTCGCAAGCGGCCGTTTCGCGATCCGCATCATTCGGCCTCGCTGCCGGCGCTGGTCGGCGGCGGGTTGCGGGCGCGGCCGGGCGAGGTCAGCCTCGCGCATCTCGGCGTGCTGTTCCTCGACGAGCTGCCGGAATTCCAACGGCAGACTCTGGAATCCCTGCGCCAGCCGATGGAGACCGGCCGCGTCACCATCGCCCGCGCCAATGCGCATGTGACCTATCCGGCGCGGGTGCAGCTGGTCGCCGCAATGAATCCCTGCCGCTGCGGACACCTGGATGATGCCAGCCTCGCCTGCGGCAAGGCCCCACGCTGCGCGCTGGACTACCAGTCGCGCATATCCGGGCCGCTGTTCGACCGCATCGACCTCCATGTCGACGTACCCGCGGTCGCCGCCGCCGATCTCTCGCTGCCGCCGCCGGCCGAGGGCAGCGCCGAAGTCGGCGCGCGGGTCGCGGCGGCACGGGCGATCCAGACGGCGCGCTACAGGGATCATGGCATTCGCACCAATGCCGAGGCCGACGGCGAACTGTTGGACCAGGTGGCGACGCCGGAGCCTGACGGGGTGAAGCTGCTGACCCAGGCGGTGGAACGGTTCAAGCTGTCCGCCCGCGGCTATCACCGCGTGCTGCGCGTCGCGCGGACGCTGGCCGATCTCGAAGGCAGCGCCGCGGTGAAGCGGGTGCATGTCGCCGAGGCGCTCTCCTATCGCCGGATCGCGCCGGCGCGATAGCGCGAGCGACGCTAGAAACTTGAATTCACGCGCCGTCGGGCGCGAAACGGCGCGCCGGATGCGGTATAATCGGCGCGCTGTTTGCAATTGTGAATTCGTGACGGATACCGCGCTGAGTTTGGGCCAGACGCTGCCGGATCGAACCGGCGCGCCCGCAACTTTTACCGGGCTTTTACGCAGCGCCGAATTGCTTCAGCGAGCGCGTGGCGCAAAATGCATTCCGGGTCAGGGACTTGATGTGGTTTTTGGCCGCAAATGGTGGAGTGCCGTAAAAGCGCGGCGCGGCGGCGCCGTGTTCGGCTCCGAGAGAAGCGGCACGCATTCGGCTGGAATCCCGCGCGCAGGCGTGTAAATAACTGTGCTCGCGTGTTACACACGAAGGGGCATGCTCATGTCCGACCCAAAGCAGATTCCCCAATCGGACCAGAAAGAGATCGCCGCCGCGGCCGAGGCCTTCGTCGCGCAGGCGATCAAATCGGCGCTGAAGCCGGCACCGGATGGACTGAACGTGTTCGAAGCCTTGGCGCAAAGGCCGAAGCCGAGAGGCTGACGCGCGGCGCGCACCGGCCGCAAGGCCGGCTCAGTCGCGCTGGGTCTTCCGATCCGTGACCGTTCTCAGGGCCTCCGCCAGCGCGGTCTCATCATAGGGCTTCTGCAGCAGCATGGCGTCTTTCAAGGCTTCGTCGCGGTTCGGCACGCGGTCGTAGCCGGAGGCGAAGATGATGCCCAGGCCCGGCTGGCGCGCGACCGCGCTGGCGGCGAGCACATCGCCGGAGATGCCAGGGAGCGAGACATCGGTCAGCATCACGTCGAACCGGCCGCGCTCGAGCTGGGCCAAGGCCTGCTCGCCGTTCTCGGCCTCGGTCACGACATGGCCGAGATCCAGCAGCATCTCCGCGGTGGACATGCGGATGAGCGCGTCGTCCTCGACCAGCAGCACGCGCAGGTGGCGCGGCTTCTCCGTCTCTTTCGCCTGCTGCTCGCGGCGCCGGGCCGCCGCCTCGGCGACGCGCTGCTCGCTGATCCGGCGCTGTTCCTGGTTGCGCAGCACGTGGCGGAGCTTCCGCGCCAGGGCCTCGCGCGTGTAGGGCTTGCTCAGCAGCTCGATGCCGTCGTCGAGCCGCCCCCCGTGGACGATCGCGTTCTCGGTATAGCCCGAGGTGAACAGCACCGCGACATTCGGCAACCGCTCCCTTGCCTTGCGCGCGAGTTCGGGGCTGCGCAGGGGCCCCGGCATCACCACGTCGGTGAAGATGAGATCGACGGCGATCCCGCTTTCGATGATGGCGAGCGCGCTCTGAGCGTCCTTCGCCTTCAGCACGCGGTAGCCGAGGTCGGTCAGCATGTCGATCACGGTGCCCCGCACGTCCTCGTCATCCTCGACCACCAGCACGGTCTCGGTGCCGCCGGTCGCGGGGCCGGCGTCGAACTCGATCTCCACATCCTCTTCCTCGCGCGAGCGCGGGAGATAGAGGCGGATCGTGGTGCCCTGTCCGGGTTCGCTGTAGATCTTCACATGGCCCCCGGACTGCTTCACGAATCCGTAGACCATGCTGAGCCCCAAGCCGGTGCCGTGGCCTTCCGGCTTGGTGGTGAAGAAGGGCTCGAAGGCGCGCTCGAGCACGTCCGGCGTCATGCCGGAGCCGGTGTCGCTGACCGCGACCATCACATACTGCCCGGGCTGAAGCTCGTCGTGCCGCGCGGTGTAAGCCTCGTCGAGCGCGGAATTGCCGGCCTCAATGGTGAGCCTGCCATGCCCGCCCATGGCATCGCGGGCATTGATCGCGAGATTGAGGATCGCGTTCTCGACCTGCGCCTTGTCGACGAAGGTGTTCCAGAGGCCGCCGGCGATGACGGTCTCGACCTCGACGCCTTCGCCGAGGGCACGGCGGAGCATGTCGTCGATGCCACGCAGGAGGCGGCCGAGGTTGACCACCTTCGGCGCCAGCGGCTGGCGGCGACCGAAGGCGAGCAGCTGCGCGGCGAGCTTCGAGCCGCGCGAGATCGCGGCGATCGCGGTCTGCAGCCGCTGCTCGGCGCGCAGATTGCCGGCGACATCGCGCACCAGCAGCTGAAGATTGCCGCCGATCACCTGCAGCACGTTGTTGAAGTCGTGGGCGACACCGCCGGTCAGCTTGCCGACCGCTTCCATCTTCTGGGCCTGGCGGAGCTGCGCCTCGGCCTCGGCGCGCTCGGCCATGGCGGCGCTGACCCGCTGCTCCAGGACCTCGTTGGTGCGCTGCAGGATGTGCTCGGCGTCCTTGCGCTCGGTGATGTCGATGACCGAGCCGATATAGCCGAGAAAGGCGCCCTCGCCGGCCCCGCCGCCGAAGCGCGGCCCCGCGGTGCCGAGCGCCCAGCGATAGACGCCGTCATAGCGCCGCAGCCGGAACTCGAGGCGGAACGGCTCCTGCCGGGCGTTTGCGGCGCAAAAGATCTCGCGCGAAGCGGCGCGGTCCTCGGGATGGATTGCCGCCCAGGCACCGAACCCCAACGCCTCTTCCGGCGACTGGCCGGTGAACTCGCTCCAGAGCTGGTTGAGATAGGTGAGCGCGCCATCGGGATCGGTCATCCACATCATGACCGGCGCGTGCTCGGCCATGTTGCGGAACCGCGCCTCGCTCTCGCGCAGCTCGCGGGTCGCCGTCTGGCGGACCCGCGCCAGCGCGAGGTTGGCGTTGACACGGGCGATCAGCTCGCGGGCGGCGAAGGGCTTGGTGAGATAGTCGTCGGCGCCGGAATCCAGGCCCTCGACCCGCGCCTCCTCGCCGGCCCGGGCGGACAGCACGATGACCGGCAAATCGCGCAGCAGCGGATCGTCGCGCAGGGCACGCAGCAATCCGAAGCCGTCGAGCCGCGGCATCATCACGTCGGTCAGGACCAGGTCCGGCCGCGCGCGGCGGATGGCATCGAGCGCCGCGGCGCCATCGGCCACGGTCTCGACCTCCCAGCGCCCGCCCAGCAGGCGCGCGATATAGGCGCGCATGTCGGCATTGTCGTCGGCGACCAGGATGCGGGCAGGCTCGGCATGGGCGCCGAAGGGCAGCAGGGCGACATCGTCGGCGCGCTCGCTCGGCGCCGGCTCGGCGGACCGATCGGAAGACGCCGGCAGCCAGCGCAAGGCTTCTTCGACATAGGCATCGGCGCGCAGCGACGGGGCGCGGCGCTGCTGGGCGGCGCCGATCCGCTCCCGCGACAGATGCACGGCGCCGAAGGGGATCGTCACGGCGAAAACGGTGCCTTTGCCGACTTCGCTCTCGGCGCGGATGCTGCCGCCATGCAGCTTCACCAGCTCCTGCACCAGCGCAAGGCCGATCCCCGAGCCTTCGAAGGAACGGCTCTGCTGGCCTTCGACGCGGTGGAAGCGCTCGAACAGCCGCGGCAGCTCCGTCTCGGGCACGCCGACGCCGGTGTCGCGGACGGTCAGCTCTGCAGCGTTGCCGTCCGGGGTCGGCCGCAGGGCGACGGCAATCTCGCCGTCGAAGGTGAACTTGAAGGCGTTGGAGATGAGGTTGAGGACGATCTTCTCCCACATGTCGCGATCGACATGCACGGGAAGCGGCAGCGTGCGGCAGTCGATAGTAAGGGCGAGGCCGGCCCTCTCGGTCGCGGATTCGAAATTGGAGGCGAGCTCGGCAGTGAGAGCCGCGAGGTCGACCGGCTCGTAATGCGCATCGACCCGTCCCGCTTCGATGCGCGCGAAGTCGAGCAGCGAGTTCACCAGCTTCAGCAGGCGCAGGCTGTTGCGATGCGCGGTCTCCAGGCGGTTGCGATGAACGGGGAGCAACGCACTCTCACCCCGGTCGTTTAGTGCATCCTCGAGCGGGGCCAGCATGAGGGTGAGCGGGGTACGGAACTCGTGGCTGACATTGGAGAAGAAGGTGGTCTTGGCGCGGTCGATCTCGGCCAGGGCCTCGGCGCGGCGCCGCTCCTCCTCATAGGCCTGGGCGTTGGCGATGGCGCCGGCGATCTGGCCCGCCACCAGGCCGAGAAAGCTGCGGTAATTCTCGTCGAACAGGCGGAAGGGGTTGAGACCGACGACCAGGGCGCCGGCCCGGCCGGTCTCGCCGGCCGGGAGGATCGGCACGACCGCGGCCTGGCTGGCCGGCGCCGGCCAAGGCCCGGTCGGCAAGTCGGCCCCGATCCAGTCGCCGAGGCCGCTGATCAGTTTCAATTCGTGGTCGCGTAGCGCGTCCGCGACCGGCCAGACGGCCGCGCCGTCGAGCGCCAGGCGCTGGGGTGCCGCGGCATGACCGGCGGCGGTCCCTGAGGCGGCCGCGAGGTGCAGCGCGCCGTCCTCCGGATCGGCCATGTAGAGCAGCGCGAAGGGGATGTCGCGCGCGTCCGCGCCGAGCGCGGCGGCGCTGCGGGCGCAGGCTTCCTGCCAGGTCCGGGCATGGGTGGCGTCGGCGGCGAGATCGCGCAGCAGCGCCATCTGGCGCTCGCCGATCACGCGCTGAGTGTCGTCGGTGTTGGCGCAGATGATGCCGCCGACCGTGCCGTCGTCATTCGGCACCGGGCTGTAGGAGAAGGTGTAATAGGTCTCTTCCGGATAGCCGTTGCGCTCCATGATCAGGAGCTGGGCTTCGGAATAGGTACCCTGGTCGCCCGACATCGCGGTTTCGAGCAGTGGGCTGATGTCGCTCCAGATTTCGCGCCAGATCTCGGCGGTGGGACGGCCGAGCGCCCAGGGATGCTTGCCGCCGATGATCGACTTGTAGGGGTCGTTGTAGAAATAGATGAGATCCGGCCCCCAGCCGATCCAGATCGGCTGGCGCGAGGCCAGCATGATCCGCAAGGCGGTCTGCAGGTTGCGCGGCCAAGTCTGGGGATCGCCGAGCGGGGTTGCCGGCCAGTCATGGGCGCGAATGAGCGCGCCCAATTCGCCGCCGCCCGAGAGAAATCCGGGGGCATTGCCGAGGGGCGAAACCGCTTTGTGGGGGCGCGACGACAGGGGGCGAGTCTCCTGCAATGCCATTGTCGTTTGAAGCCCCCTCCGCGGGTCGATTTTTGACCCGGTTACCAACCCGCGGTGCGGAGGCGGGTTCCCCGCCTAGGCACGCCGGCGCAAGACCGGGGCGGCGACGCTCTGGCGGCGGTCGTCGCGGGGTCGGCAGGCGAATTGACGCCGGTACAGCCGGCAGAAGTGTTCCAAGGAGTTAAACCCGGCGCTGACCGCGATTTCCGTCACCGACAGATCGGTCTGTTGCAACAAGGCGTGGGCGCGGGACAGCCGCAAGCTCTGGTAATGGCGGACCGGCGTCGTCTCCAGCTCCCGGGCGAACAGGCGCTGCAATTGGCGGGACGTGACGCCGATCCGGCGTGCGATGGCGCTGCAAGCGATCGGCTCCTCGATGCTCTTCTCCATGAGCGCGAGGGCGCGGTCCAGGACCGGGTCGGCGGTCTTGCGCGCCTTGATCCCGGGAGCGGGCTGACTGTCCTCGCCTTTGCGCAGGCTGGGCAGCATCAGATGTGCGGCGATCTCGGCAGCGAGTGCCGGACCGTGCTCGACAGCGATGCCGTGCAGCATCATGTCGAGGATGGCGCTGTGCCCGGCGCAGGTGAGGCGGCCGGGCGATGCGGTATAGAGCTCGGCGACCGCGCGGCATTGCGGATGGGATTCGGCGAAGCCCTGCAGATTGTCCCAATGCACCGCGACCTTGCGGCCGTCGAGCAGGCCGGCCGCCGCCACCACCTCGCAGGCGGTCTCGATCGCGGCGATGGTGGCGCCGTGGCGCGCGACCCGGCGCAACCAGGCCTTGAGGCCACGATCGCGGGTGAGGCGCTTCACGTCGAAGCTGGCGAGAACATAGAGCGCGTCGAACTCCGCCGTATCGGCGATGCCGGCATCGACTGGAATCGGCAACTGGCTGGCGGTGCGCACCGTCCGGCCGTCGAGCGAGAGCGTTCGCCAGCGATAGAGCGACCGACCGGTCAGCCAGTTGGCGATGAACAGCGGCTCCACCACCGCGCCCAAGGCCAGGTGCGAGCAGCTCGGCAGCAGCAGGAGGCCGATATCATGCGGAGTCGGGGCCATCGGAGCCTCTGATCTTTTACGACACTGATCTGGCGCTTTCGATCAAGTCGGCTTGTCGCACCGTCGTAGCGTTCGGTCAAGCTCTGTGCCCGCTTGGATCAATGCGCCCCGAAGGAACCCGAAGATGCTGCAACAGAAGTCGCTGGATTGGGCGGACACCGCGCCGGAGCGGGCGATGACCCTGCCCGCGCGCTATTTCTACGACCCGAAGGTGTTCGAGGCGGAGCGCGAGCGGATCTTTTATCCGGCTTGGCATTGCGTCGCGCATCTGAGCGAGCTCCGCCAGCCCGGGCAGTTCGTCACCTTCGACATCCTTGACCAGTCGGTGATCGTCAGCAATGACGCGGGCTCGCTGCACGCCTTCCACAATGCCTGCCAGCATCGCGGCAACCGGCTGACCAACGAACGCCGCGGCGAGACCGGGCCGGTGTTCCGCTGCGGCTATCACTCCTGGTGCTATGGGCGCGACGGTGCGTTGCGCAACGCGCCGCGCACCGAGCGCCTGCCGGATTTCGACAAGACGCAGTTCGGGCTGAAGCCGGTGCAGCTGGAGGTCCTGGGCTCCTTCGTCTTCATCAACATGGATCCCGATGCCGCGCCGCTCGCCGCGATCGCGCCGGGCGCGGAGGCGAAGATGGCGCAGTACCTGCCCGATCTCGCGGATATGCGGTTGATCTCGGAAGTCGATGTGATCGTTCCGGCGAATTGGAAGGTCATCATGGACAATTCGATCGAGGGCTATCACTTCGGCCTCTCGGGTCCGGTGCACAAGGAACTGGCCGCGCTCATCGACTTCAAGCAATACGCGCTCGAAGCCCATGACAAATGGTGGACCTATATCGGCCCGCCCAACGGCGATGTCGATTCGGCTTACGGCGTGCCGCTCGCTTGTGCCACCTGGCAGACCGACTGGTTCTTCAACATCGGCATCTGGCCGAACACGACCTTCTACTGCTTCCCCTTCGCCGACATCTGCGGGACGTTTCTCATGATCCCGCTGGAGCCGGAGAAGTCGCTGCTGCGTTTCGGCTATTACGGTCCGGCCGGGCGGGCGATGCCCGAGGTCACCAAGGCCTGCATCCAATGGATGAACCAGCAGCTCGGGCCGGAAGACATCGCGCTCAACGTCACCAACCAGAAGGGCCTGCGCTCCTTCGGCTACAACCAGGGCCGCTATCTGATCGACGCCGCGCGCAGCAATGAGAGCGAGCACCTGGTGCATCACTTCCATAGGCTGGTGCACCAGGCAGTGCGGCCGGCTTTGGTGCCGTGAAGGCCTATGACTATGTGATCGTCGGGGCCGGGTCGGCGGGCTGCGTGCTCGCCGCAAGGCTGACCGAGGATGCGGATGTGCGCGTGCTGCTGCTGGAGGCGGGACCGGAAGCGCGCGCCTGGGCGATCGACATGCCGTCCGGCCTGGGGCGGCTGCTGGCCAATGATCGGTTCAACTGGGCCTATATCGGCGACCCGGAGCCTTATCTCGACAACCGGCGGCTCAGTCACCCGCGCGGCCGCGTGCTCGGCGGGTCATCTTCGATCAACGGCATGATGTATGTGCGCGGCCATGCGCGCGACTACGACGGCTGGGCGCAAGGCGGCAACAAGGGCTGGCGTTACGCCGACCTGCTGCCCTATTTCAAGCGCGCCGAGCGCCACCAGAACGGCGCCGACGCCTATCACGGCGGCGAGGGCCCGTTGCGCGTCACATCGCCGAACGGTCATGCCGGACCGCTCGGGCAGGCCTTCATCGAAGCGGGACGGCAGGCCGGCTATCCGGTGACGCCGGATTGCAACGGTGCGCAGCAGGAGGGCTTCGGCCCCTGCGATCGCACCACGCATGGCGGCAAACGCTGGAGCACGGCGCGCGGCTATCTCGATCCGGTGCGCGATCGGCCGAACCTCGCCATCGTGACGCAGGCGCTGGCGCTGGAGGTGCTGTTCGAGGGCAAGCGCGCGACCGGCGTCGCCTATGCCGTCAACGGGACGAAGCAGACGGCGCGGGCCGAACGGGAAGTGATCCTGTGCGGGGGTGCGATCAATTCGCCGCAAATGCTGCAGCTCTCGGGCGTCGGCGATCCCGCGCTGCTGCGACGGCTCGGGGTGAAGGTTCAACAGGCGCTGCCGGGTGTCGGCGCGAACTTGAGCGATCATCCGGACATCGTCGTGCAATATGCCTGCAAGCAGCCGGTGACCCTGGCAAAGAAGGCGCGGGCGCCGGGCAAATACCTGACCGGCGCGCAATGGTTCCTGGCGAAGTCCGGGCCGGCAGCCAGCAATCACTTCGAGGCCGGCGGCTTCATCCGCAGCCGCGCCGGGATCGAGCATCCCGACCTGCAATTCACCTTCATGCCGCTGGCGGTGAAGCCGGGCACGGTGGAGACGCGACCGGAGCATTCGTTCCAGGTGCATATCGATCTGTTGCGCCCGGAGAGTCTCGGGCGCGTGGAAGCGCAGAGCGCCGATCCACGGCAGCCGCCGTCGATCCTGTTCAACTATCTCCAGCGCCAGCGCGACCGCGACGATTTCCGGCGCAGTGTCACGCTGATCCGCGAGATCCTGGCCCAGGCGGCGCTCGACCCCTATCGCGGCAACGAGCTGTTCCCCGGCCCCGACGTGAAGAGCGACGCCGCGATCGATGCCTGGGTGCGGCAAGCGGTCGAGACCTGCTACCATCCGGTCGGCACCTGCAGGATGGGGCGCGACAGCGATGCGGGCGCGGTGGTCGATGACGAATTGCGGGTGCACGGCGTGGAGGGCTTGCGCGTGGTGGATGCCTCGATCATGCCGTCGATCGTCAGCGGCAACACCAATGCGCCGACCATCATGATCGCCGAGAAGGCGGCCGATATGATCCGCGGCCAGCCGGCCTTGACACCGAGCGACGCGCCGGTCTGGATTCATCCGAACTGGGAGACGGAACAACGATGAACATGCTGCGCAACGACGACATGCTGTCCGACGCCGAGGTCAGCCAAGCCCGGATCGATCTCGCCGCCAGTTTCCGCTGGTTCGCCCGGCTCGGCATGCATGAGGCGGTCGCCAACCACTTGAGCGTTGCCGTCAGCAAAGACGGCACGCGCTTCCTGATGAACCCGCGTGGCCGGCATTTCTCGCGAGTCCGCGCGAGCGACTTGCTGTTGCTGGATTCCGCGGATCAATCGACCCTGCAGCGCTCCGACGCCCCCGATCCGACGGCCTGGTACATCCACGGAAGACTGCACGCCTTGCTGCCGGCGGCGCGCTGCATCATGCATCTCCATCCGATCCACACCACGGCGCTGGCGGGACTCGAGGACAGCACGCTCTATCCGATCGACCAGAACACCATGCGCTTCTTCGAGCGGGTGGCGACCGACGCGGATTTCGGCGGCATGGCGCTCGCCAATGACGAGGGTGATCGCCTGGCTGCACAGATGGGCGACAAGTCGATCCTGATGATGGGCAATCACGGGATCACCATTACCGGGCCGAGCGTCGCTTTCGCCTTCGACGAGATGGTCTACTTCGAGCGCGCTGCGCAAACCTTGATTGTGGCCTACTCCAGCGGCAGGAAGCTGAAGATCGCGCCCGACGCCGTGGCGCGCCTAACCGCGAAGCAATGGCTGGATTATCCAAACCTCGCCGACGATCACCTTTCCGAGGTGAAGGCGATCCTCGATCGCGAGGAGCCGGATTACCGGCAGTAAGGCGGGCGCCCGCCTTCATCATCCTTCATCATGCGGTCATGACCGGCAACGCAGCGCAAACCTGGGCGGCTTCCGCCGGTGTCGCCCTGGTCGGCGCCGCCTGGGGCATCTATTGGCTGCCGCTCCGGCAATTGCAGGCGCTGGGCATCGGCGGCGAATGGGCGACCGCCGGCATCTTCATCGCCTGCCTGCCCGTGGCGCTGCCGCTGGCCTTCCTCGCCCGGCGCGAGATCAGGGCGCATCTGCGGCTGCTGATCTGGCTGGGCCTCGCCAATGGCGCCGCGTTCAGCCTCTATTCCAACGCCTATGCGCATACCAGCGTCTTCAACGTGATCTTCCTGTTCTACCTCTCACCGGTCTGGAGCGTGCTGATCGCGCGCTTCTGGCAAGGCGAGCGCGTCGGAGCCGCGCGCATGGGCTGCGTGGCGCTGGGATTGGCCGGCCTGGTCGCGATGCTTTCGGCGGACGGCGGCTGGCCGATCCCGCGCAACCTCGGCGACTGGATGGCGCTGACCTGCGGACTGGTCTGGGCGGTGACGGCGATCGCGATCCGGCGCAACGAGCATATCGGCGTCGCGGCCAACGCGGTCGCCTTCTTTCTCGGCGGGCTGGGGCCGGCGCTGCTGCTGGCGCTGTTGAGCGGCGCGACGCATGTTCCGGATCGGCTTGCCGTCGCCGCGGGTTGGCCCTGGCTGGTCGGCATTGCCTGGCTCGGCTGGATACCGGCGCAGCTCCTGCTGTTCTGGGGCGTGAAGCGGATCAGTCCGGTCCGGACTGGGATCCTGCTGATGACCGAGCTGATCAGCGGCGCACTGACGGCCGCCTGGCTGAGCGGCGATCCGTTCGGCTGGCCGCAGGTCGTCGGCGGCGCGATGATCGTGCTGGCCGGGATCGGCGATATGGCGACCAGCCGGGACGGCAGCGGCCCGGCGCCGATTCCGGCGCCGATCGCACCGGAATCTTAAGGAACCCCATTCCTTCCGGGTTGTTGTTTTCGGAAGGAACACGCAATTGGCCCGGCCCGGCTCCTGCCGGTGGACCGGAGTTTTGGTGTGTTCCGATCCAGAAATCGGAGGGACGTCATGATGAACAACGCCCGCTTCGAAGACGCGCTGACCGATGTCGCGAAGGTCTATGCGGATCCGAATGATATCATCGGAGCCGAGGATCTTTCGCAGCAGCAGAAGGTGAAACTGCTGCGGCAATGGGAGTTCGACCTTCGGGAGAACCTGGTCGCGTCCGAAGAGAACATGACGGCCGAAACCACGCCGGAAGGCCATTCGGCCGAGCTGTTGCGCGGGGTCCGCAAGGCGTTGATCGCAATCGGCGCGGTGGACCACAAGGACGAAAGCGCGGCGCCGACCAAGACCGGCGGCGCTTGATCGGAGATTCGCGGCGGAGCGGGGTCGCCCAGGCAGCGGCCCCGTCTTCTTTCGCCCTGTTCCTTCTTGAAGGCGGCGGAACTCTCGCTTCGAGCGCCGCATTGTCCATTCACATTTCAAACCTGCAGAAAGAGAGAGAGCCATGGCAAACGCCGGCAGTGACTACGACGCCATCCGTGACGATATTTCCGCCCTGAAGAGCCAACTCGCCGACCTGCTGAAGCACACCAGCTCCGCGGCCCGCGCCAAGGCCGAGGATCTGCGCGACCTCCCGGCGCAGGGCGCCGAAACCCTGCGCGAGCAGGTGAAGGAATCGCCCTTGGCGAGCATCGCCATCGCCTTCATCGCGGGATCGATTGTCGGACGCATGATGCGCTGACGGAACCGCCCCGATGTTGGGTAGCATTATGCGCCTCGCCATGCTGGCCGGTACCGGTGCCGGCATGGCGGCAGGCTTTCGTCGCGCGATGTTCAAGCTCGCCGCCTTGTTCGTGGCGGCGGTGGTCATTGGGTTGATGGTCGCTGCGGCGATCGGTACTTTCGGCGTGGCGATCTATCTCGCGCTCGCTCCGGAGATTGGCTCCGCCGGCAGCGCCGCGGTCGTGGGCGGGATCTTGCTTGCCCTGGCAGTGGTCCTGGGCGTGGCGGGCCGCTATGCCTCTCTGCGACGCTCGCGCATGAAGACATCAGCGGCGGGCCTCGCTTCCGGTCTCGGCGGTCCGCTGGGCGCCGCGGCCTTGGGCGCCTCGATGGGCGCCGGTCCGGGCTTGGACATCAAAGGCGTACTGGAGCGCAATGCGGTGACGGTTCTGCTCACCGCCTTCATCGCCGGCATGGTGATGAACAACCGGCGTCGCTGATCGATCGCCCTCTCTTCTGCGCTAAAGGAGAGGGGGCGACCGCCCTCAGGCCCGCAATGCGTGCGGCGCCTCTTTCGATTCCCCGCCCTTCAGCCGCGCGGCTGCGGCATCCCAGCTCACCAAATGCGCCAGGAAGGTATCGACGAAGCTGTCGCGGCGGTTCTGATAGTCGAGATAATAGGCGTGCTCCCAGACGTCGCAGCCGATCAGGGTGACCTTGCCCTCGGCCATCGGCGACATCGCGTTGGCGGTGCTGACCACCTGGAGCCGGTCGCCTTCGGCCGTCAGCCAGACCCAGCCGCTGCCGAACTGATCCATGGCTGTCTTCTTGAACAAATCCTTGAAGGCGTCATAGCCGCCGAACGAGGTTTCCAGCAGGTGCGCGAGCGCGCCGTCGGGTTGGCCGCCGCCGTTTGGGACCATCGATTCCCAGAAGAAGTCGTGATTCCAGACCTGGCCGGCATTGTTGAAGATCTTCTTCGGTCGTGCGCCGCGCTGGCCGGCGAGGTCGCGAACCAGTTCGTGGAGCGACTTCTTTTCGAGCGGCGTGCCGGCGACGAGCTCGTTGAGCTTGTCGACATAGCTCTTGTGGTGCTTGCCGTGGTGGAATTGCAGCGTGCGCGCCGAGATGTGCGGCTCGAGCGCGTTCTCGGCGTAGGGCAGAGGCTTCAACTGAAAGGCCATGGCATGTACTCCATCTCGATGCATGTACGCATGTTCGGGCGGGGAGTCGCACCGGGCATGAGCACGACGCGATTCCCTCTTGCCATGAGCAATGGCGGGCGCAAGCCATGGTTCCGGAAAGAAAATTCACCCGAATCATGAACGGTTATCCGGGATTCAACAGCGCAACTCGCCCTGATCCGCCGGGTTGGTTGGTGAGAGCGCAAGGCGCGCTCGTCATCAATCGGATTGCGAAACCGCGACAGAAGCAAGGAGATTGCCATGAACAAGGATCAGGCGGCCGGTGGCTGGAAGGAAATCAAGGGAAAGATCAAGCAGCAGTGGGGAAAGCTCACCGACGACGACCTCACCGTGCTCGAAGGTTCGGCCGATGAATTGAGCGGCCGGATCCAGAAGCGCTACGGAATCGCCAAGGAAGAGGCCGAGAAGCAGGTGAAGACCTTCCGCGACACCAACAGCGATCTGATCACGCGCTGGTAGTACGCATCGGATTTCGACATGAAGAAGGGGCGCCTCGCGGCGCCCCTTCTGTTTCGAGTTAAGTCGTCGGCCTAGACGGTCGGCGGCGCGCGTCCGCGGATCAGATAGATCAGGCTGCTGACCACGAACAGCACGACGAAGATGTAGAAGAGAATCTGCGCGATCCCCGCCGAGGCCATCGCCAGCCCGGTGAATCCGAGCAGACCGGCGATCAGGGCGACGACCAGAAAGACCAAGGCCCATCCCAACATTTCAATTCTCCTTCGCTCGACGGCGCCTGGCAGCGGCCGCCTATCCAACGCCCCCAGCGGCTGGGAACAGCGGGCTGGGAACGCGGCTTGCCCTCGGGTACGAAGCCCGCGGGCGCGCCAGATCACTCAAGAACACGCCGAGTCGGGGTACGGTTCCGACCGAGTCGGGGCGGATTGCCGACGACACTCCGGTTGGGGTGCTCCCACGGGGGGCGGCAACGGATGACAGGTGAATACACCTTATGAAGAATGGCCCCGGGGTAAGCCAGAATCGCGGGTCCCTTGTTTCTTGCTCTTCGATCCGCCGCGAAACGGGCTGGACGCGAATCCGATGCATGACCCGAGGAAATACCGCGGGTCCCGGTATGACCCCGAAATCGCCCCATTCTCGCCGCACTTCGTTGGAATAACGTTCTGCTCTTCGCACACCATGATGCAGGTCAGAAAATGGCGCGGGTTGATCGCTTCGTTTGAGGCTCGCATAGTCGATGCACGCCACGGGTCGAATCGATTGTCTGAAGAACGCAATCGACGGCACGGCGGCGGATTGAAGACTGCAACAAAGCTGACAAACGAGATAGGTGCGAGGACGAGCGCTTGGCCGCTCGGCTGTGTCGCCGGCTACGACCGGTGGCTGGATCGCCAACTTCGTCGGCTGCGGCGTCAGGTCATCCCCTGAGGCCGTGATGTCGACCTGACGATGGAGTCGCTTGCGTCTGGAGTTCTAGACCCCGCCTTCGGGGAGGACGAATTAAGGCGGGGCGAAGCGGCTCAACAAAGCAGCGCCGGGGAATTCGCCGCGGCGTGTTGTGATGTCAAACGCGTCTGACTTCGGTTGGGCCAACCTCAAGAGGTCGTGCTATGGGACATTCCAAACCCGCATCGCACAGCGATTCGTCGCGAGCCACCATCGGCGATTCGAATGCCGATCCGAGATTCTCGGAAGTCAGCGCCGCGGTGGTCGAACACCTGCCCCACCTCCGCGCCTTCGCCCGCTCGCTCGCCACCAGCAAGGACCAGGCCGACGATCTGGTCGGCGAAGCGGTCGCCCGCGCCTTGGCCGCCGCGCATCAGTTCCGGCCGGGCACCAACTTCAAGGCCTGGATCTTTACCATCCTGCGCAATGCCTTCTATACCGAGGGCCGCAAGCGGTGGAACCGCGTCGTGGCGCTCGACGACAATATCTACAATCAGCCATCGGTCGGACCGACCCAGGAAGACTCGCTCGCGTTCTGCGATTTTCGCCGCGCCTTCATCCAGCTGAGCCCGCGCCAGCGCGAGGTGCTGATGCTGGTCGGCAATGGCGACCTCAGCTACGAGGAGGTCGCCGCGCATTGCCAATGCCCGGTCGGCACGGTGAAGAGCCGTGTCTCGCGGGCCCGCCTCGATCTGAAGCGCATGCTCGACGAGGAGGCGATGGCCCAACCGCGGCGCAACGTGCCGCCAGTCGCCAACGCCAATCTGACCGAATCGCTCGGCGATTCGATGGAGATCGAGATCCGCGGCCGGCGGCGCAGCCGTGCGGCCGAGGAACGGCACGTCGTCAACTGACTCATCCTCGACGACGGCCCCTCACGGGGTGAAGTCC
Source organism: Dongia sedimenti (assembly GCA_030715195.1). Classification (GTDB taxonomy): domain Bacteria; phylum Pseudomonadota; class Alphaproteobacteria; order Dongiales; family Dongiaceae; genus Dongia; species Dongia sedimenti. The sequence continues at coordinate 56,000 of JAUYVI010000005.1, read as the reverse complement.
CTTTGTGGGGTGAAGTCTGGGGGGCGCATCGGCGACGGTGCGCCCCCGATCTTTTGATCCGAGATGTGCTAAAAGGTCGCTCCGAGTCGTTTTGGGGAGCTGGCCTTGAACGCGGATACGGCGGGGGCCGTGTCATCCCTTGCATTGCCGTTCGATCTGCCGCTGGCGGGGCTGGCGCTGGTGCTGGCCGCCGTGCTCGCCATGCGCTTCGCCGCGATCGGCCGCTGGCGGCGCTATGCGCGGCTGGGCAATCTCGGCGCCGGCGCGGTGGTCGGCCTGGCCTCGGCCCTGGCCGTCCTGCCGCTCTGGCTGGGGCACGGCATCGCCGATCCGCTGACCGCCGCTTCCGTCTTCGAAGCGGCGCTGCTCCCCCCGCTCGCCTTGCTCTCGCTCGATCTCATGATGGGCGTGGCGGCGGTGGTCACGGTGGTCGCGGCGGTGCTGGGTTGCAGCGCGGGGGCCGCATGGCCGGCGGCGGTCCTGCTGCCGGCGCTGCTCGGCATCGGGGTCGGGCTGATCCGCGCCCGGCTCGAGCCCTTCGCGACCTGGCTCGACTGGCGCTGGGCGCAGAGCAATAGAAGCGCGAAGACCGAGGCCTTCGGCCTCGACGCGCCGCTCGACGCGGCGGCGCATTGGCGGGCCGCCGCCATCGGGCTCGGCCCGGCCTTGCTGCTGCTGCCGCTGCTCTCGCACGCGACGGCGACGGGCATGCTGCTCGTGCTCCTGGCGCTCGCGCTGCATGTCCCGGCGCTTTGGGCGATGCGGCGCCTCCTGCTGAGCGATTGGCCCCGCGCCGCCTTGCCGAGCGGCCTGATCGCCGATGCCGCGGAGAATCGCGGGTCGATCACGCCGCTCCTGGCGCGGATCATCGCCGAGCTGCCGGAAGGCATTGCGGTGTTCGACGAACAGGATCGGCTGCTGGCCTGCAACAGCCAGTATCGCGCGCTCAACCGCGACCTCGCGGCGGACCTCCAGCCCGGGATCGCCTATGCCGACCTGCTGCGCGCCGAGCTGGAGCGGCGCGGCGAAGCGGCGACGGAACCGGTGCTGCAGGATGCGCTCGCGCGGCATCGGAACCCGCCCTGGCGGCTGGAAGAGCTGCGGCCGGACGGAAGCTGGATGCAGATCCTGGAGCAGCGCGTCACCGATGGCGGGACGCTCCGCATCATGCGGGACATCACCGTGATCAAGCGGCGCGAGCTGCAGTTCGCCGATCTCGCGCAGCGCAACGCGGTGCTGGCCAGCACGGTCGCCTCGGTCACCAGCGGCGTCGTGATCTGCGACGCGACCCAGGCGGACCAGCCCATCGTCTTCACCAATGCTGCCTTCACCCGCATCACCGGCTATACCGCGGCGGAGGCGATGGGGCGCAACTGCCGCTTCCTGCAAGGTCGCGACACCGATCGCGAGGCGGTCGAGCGCATGCGCCGCGCGATCATGGTCGGCCGCGCGACGACCGTCACCTTGCGCAACTATCGCAAGGACGGTCGTACCTTCTGGAACGAGGTCAATATCAGCCCGCTGCATGACGAGAATGGACGGCTGATCCACTTCGTCGGCATCCTGCAGGACGTGACCAACCGGATCCGCACCGAGGAGAACCTGCGCGAGGCGAAGGATCAGGCGGAGGTCGCCAATCGCGCGAAGTCGGAGTTCCTGGCCAATGTCAGCCATGAGCTGCGCACGCCGCTGAACGCGATTCTCGGCTTTTCCGAGATCATGCAGCTCGAGATGTTCGGACCGCTCGGCGCCCCGCAGTATCACGCCTATTCGAAGGACGTGCATGACAGCGGCCAGCTGCTGCTCGACATCATCAACGACATCCTCGATCTCTCGAAGATCGAGGCGGGGCGCATGGAACTCTTCCCCGAGGCGGTCGACGCAAGCGAGGTGTTCGAGGCCTGCCTGCGGCTGGTCTCGGGCCGCGCCCAGAACAGCGGCGTGACCCTGCAATCCGACCTGCCGCCCGACCTGCCGAAGATCCGGGTCGATCCGCGCGCGGTGCGGCAGATGCTGGTCAATCTGCTGACCAATGCCGTGAAGTTCACGCCCAAGGGCGGCCGCATCACGCTGTCCGCGCGGCTCGACGGCGATCAGGTGGAACTGAGCGTGTCCGATACCGGCGTGGGAATCGCCGCGAAGGACATCGCCAAGGTGCTGGAGCCGTTCGGCCAAGCCGACAATCCGCATTCGCGGCGGCAGCAGGGCACCGGGCTCGGCCTGCCGATCGTGAAGGCGCTGGCCGAGCAGTCGGGCGGAAGCTTCCGCCTCGAAAGCAAGGTCGATGTCGGCACCTCGGTCAGCTTGCGCTTGCCGGCCGTGAAGAACGAGCCCGCCTGACCGCCGCGGCGCGGTGCCGCGCCACGCGGACGATATACCAAACCAAGGACCGAAGGCCTGAATACTAACGTATGTCAAGCCTCGGCGTGATCCAGGTCAAGCGTATCGCATTCAGACGTATGCAGCCGGCGGCCTTTAATTCGGCATTAAGGCGACCCCGCGAAGATGGCGGCAATTGGTCGGAGCACGATGCAATATGGCTTCGGCCTTGGCGCTGGAGGAAACGATGCTGAAGAACACGCGTATATTGGTGCGTCTCGCCGCCATGGTGGCCGTGATGGTGGTGCTGATGGCGGCCATCGCCGTCATCGGAATCCGCGGCATGGGCGGAGTTGAGGAAGGGCTGCGTACAGTCTATGTCGACCGGGTGGTGCCGCTGGAGGAGATCGGCAATATCCAGAGCGACTACTTCAAGGTGCGTATCGCCGTCATGGATGCGGTCGCCGCCCATGACGTCTCGGTGATCCAGAAGGACCGCGACGAGATCGCCCAGCTGGTGCAGGACACCCAGCGGAGGTGGAAGGATTATCTCGCGACGTATCTTACCCCGGAAGAGAAGGTGCTCGCCGACGCAGCCCAGAAGAGCTTCGACGCCTATGACGCGGTGCGCGAGCGGGTGCTCGGCACGCTCTCTTCCGGCGACTTCGACGGCGGCAAGGCGCTCGCCAAGGCGGAGGGAACGCCGACGCTGGCCAAGCTGATGGACGACATCGCGAAGCTGAAGCAACTGCAGGTCGATGTGGCGAAGAGCGAGTACGAGAAGGCCGGCGCGTCCTATGCCGCCGACCGGCTCCTGCTGATTGCCGGGCTGGTCGCCGCCGTGCTGCTGGGTTCCGGCGTCGCCTATGTGATCGGCCGTTCGGTGTCGGTGCCGTTGCGCCGGATCATCGACGTGATGCAGGCGCTCACCGCGGGCGATCTGACGGTCGCGGTGTCCGGGACCGAGCGCAAGGACGAGGTCGGCGAGGTGGCGCGATCGGTTGCCGTCTTCAAGGACGGCTTGGCCGAGACGGCGCGGCTGCGTCAGGAGCAGGAAGAGGCCAAGCAGCGCGGCGAGGCCGAACGGCGCGAGGCCATGCTGGCTTTGGCCAGCCGGTTCGAGCAGACGGTGGGCGGCGTGGTGAACGACGTCACCAGCTCGGCGCAGCAGCTGCAATCGACCGCACAGGCGATGACGGCGACCGCCGAGGAGACGTCACGGCAGTCGACCGCCGTGGCGGCGGCCTCCGAGCAGACCACGCAGAACGTTCAGACCGTGGCTTCGGCGACCGAGGAGCTCTCGGCCTCGATCCATGAGATCAGCGGCCAGGTGAGCGAATCGAGCCGGATCGTGGCCGGCGCGGTGCGGCAGGCGGACGACACCAATGCCAAGGTGCAGAGTCTCGCGGCGGCGGCGCAGAAGATCGGCGACGTCGTGCGCCTGATCAGCGACATTGCCGGCCAAACCAACCTGCTTGCCTTGAACGCGACGATCGAAGCCGCGCGGGCGGGCGAGGCCGGCAAGGGCTTTGCCGTGGTCGCGTCTGAGGTGAAGACCTTGGCGACTCAGACCGCCAAGGCGACCGAAGAGATCGGCGGGCAAATCCGCGCGATCCAGGAGGCGACCGGCGCCTCGGCCGAGGCCATCGCCGCGATCACCGGCACCATCAACCGCGTGAACGAGATCTCCACGGCGATCGCCTCGGCGGTCGAAGAGCAGGGTGCGGCGACCCAGGAGATCTCGCGCAACGTCCAGCAGGCGGCGCAGGGCACCACCGAGGTCGCGTCCAACATCGCCGGCGTCACCCAGGCGGCGGGCGAGACCGGCGCCGCGGCCAGCGAGGTCCTGACAGCCGCCGGCGCATTGGCCCGCGGCGGCGCTGAATTGAAGATGCAGGTCGGCGAGTTCCTGCGCACGATCCGCGCGTAGGCGCCGCGGAGGCAAGGCCGGGCCGGCCGAGGCTCTATTCGGCCGACCGGCCGCCCACCCATTCGAGTCCGGAAGGAACGCAGTTGGGTTCCGGTTCGGCGAGGACGCCGAGCGCCACGACGCGGGCATTCTGTGCGGCCGGGAGGAGCGCCGCATCGAGCAGGCGCAACAGGACATCGGCCCGGAACGGCTTCTCGATCACGGCCGCGGCGCCGAGATCGTTCGCCGCATCGAGGAAACTAAGGCCGGTCCAGCTTTCATGGTCGGACATGGCAATCACCGGAACCGGCCGCTCCATGGCGCGGATTGCGGCAATCAGTTCGAAGCCATCGCATTCCGGCATGAAGATGTCGGACAGGACCAGATCGATCTCCCGATCGGCGAGCAGGCCGCGCGCAATCCGGCCGTTGCCGGCCTCGATCACGGTGTGGCCATTCGCGGCCAGCAGGCGGCGCAACTGCGTCCGGGCCGCCAAGTCATCATCGACGATCAGAATTGAATGCCGCGTGGCGGCCGATGGCTGCAAATGCATGGACGCTGTCCCACACCTATCCCGATAGAGTGACAACGAGAGAGGCCGGGTTCTATTCCGCTTCTTGATTGCGAACGGTCGGCAGCGCATCCGGTCGCGCGAGCTTGACCACCACCTCCGGCTGCGGAAACGCGGGAGGGACGCGCTCAGGCGAAATTGGGGGTTTCCAGCTGGATCAGGAGCTCCGCCAATCCGGGCTGCTGGCCGTCGTTCTCGATGGGCGCCGGGCCGGGGCCGGGCTCCGCGAGCATATTGGCGACAAGGCGCAGCAATGCCGCGTTCGGAAAGGGCCGTTGCAGCACGGCGGCCGCGCCGAGCTCGTTGGCGGCATCGAAGAAATCGAAGCCGAACCATGCTTTGCGATCTATCAAGAGGATGACGGGCACCGGGCGATCGAGCAGGTCCAGCGCGGCCTTGGACGCCCGCCAGGCGTCGGGGGCGGCCAGCGCGAGGTCGATGGGGCCGGCCTGGCCGGCGCCGTCTTCGCCATCGGTCAGGGCGTAGCCCGCATCGGTCAGCAGGCTGCAAAGATCGGCGCGGAGCCGGCAATTCTGCTCCAGCACCAGGATGCGGGATTTGGGTAGGTGTAGCGACTTCAGAGACATGGGATCCCCCGACAGGCCTCCCATCGCTCCCACTGGGGCGGCGATGGCCAGGCTAACTACACGCAACGATAGTGTAGCGCCCTGAATCGTCCATGATTCAAGTCAAATCTTACGGAAGTACCCGGGCCCCTTGGCCGAGCCAAATCATGCGGAAATGGGCGGACACCAGACCTGTCGCGGCACGATAAAATCTTGAGGCAAATCAAGACAGCGGCGATCAGGCCTTCAGCACCATGCCTTCTCGCGCGGCCACGGTGCCCGGGCGGATGGCGACGGCGTCGGCGGAAATCTTGTCCATCATCGCGTCGGTGTGGCTGGGATCGTGGTGGAACAGCACCAGCGTCTTCACCTTTGCAGCATCGGCGAGGCGAATCCCTTCCTGCCAGGTCGAATGGCCCCAGCCGGAATAAATCGGATATTCCTCATCGGTGTAGCTGGTGTCGTAGATGAAGATGTCCGATCCGCGGATCAGATCAACCACCACCGGATCCGGACCCTTGCCGGTGTGCTCGCAATCGGTGACGTAGCAGATCGACTTGCCCTGCCACTCGACGCGATAGCCGGTGGCGCCATTCGGATGGTTGAGCGGCGCGGTCTTCAGGATGATGCCGTCCATCGGTTGCAGCGTGTCGCCGGCGTTGAAATCCTTGAACTCCGGCTCGCTGATGAAGACCGCGGGCGGCACCGGAAAGAGCGGCGGCGCCATCAAATGCGTGAGCGCGTCCTTGAAGGTGAGCGGGGCCTCGAGATGGCCGGACCAGATGCGGATCTTGCTGCCGGGCTTATAGAGCGGCGCGAAGAACGGCAGGCCGACGATATGGTCGAGATGGGTGTGGGTGAAGAACAGGTCGGCGCTCACCGGAAGCGATTGCACCAACTGCTTGCCGAGGGGGCGAATGCCGGTGCCGGCATCGAAGATCAGAACCCGGTCACCGCAACGAATCTCGATGCAGCTCGTGTTGCCGCCATAGCGCGCATAATCGGCGCTGCAGCAGGCAATCGAGCCGCGGACTCCCCAGAAGCGAACGGAAAACTCGTCGGACGTGGTCAATCGTGCATTCCTTGGACCGGACGGTGGAGTGATCGTGCGTTATCGCCATCGTCCGCGCCGAACTTCCGTTGGACCGCCCCGCCCCCGCGCGGCGGCCCCGGTTGTTCCGCACCGGGAAATGATGGCATTGTTCCCTAGCGCTTGCAAAGTTAAGGAACGCCAAAGGCCCGTCATGGATGCCCGAGGGGATGCTCCGGGACGGGTGGCCACCCGCGAGAGCACGCACTGGTCCAGGGTCGCCTTCGGCGTATCGCTCGGCGCCTATGCCGCTTATCAGCAGTTCAAACTGCCGCCAATTCTGCCGGACTTTCTAGCGCGTTACCCGCATAGCCCTGTCGTCGCCGCGGGCTTTATGTCGGTCTATGCGCTGGTCGGCCTCGGCGCTTCGGCCGCGCTCGGCCGCAAGCTCGACCGACATATGGGGATCGGCGTCGCCGCGCTAATAGGGCTGACTGTGACCGGCATCACACTTGCCCTGGCGGCCCCACAGTCGGCCCCGGCGATGCTGCTGTCGCGCGCCATCGAAGGCCTGGCCTTCGCAATCGCCGCCATCGCCGGTCCCGCGATCGCCGCGGCGGCGGCCAAGCCGCGCGACCTGCCGGTGGTAACGGGACTGATCGCCGCCTGGATCCCGCTCGGCCAGATCGGCGCCGCCTTGGCTGCCTTGGCCTTCCGCGACTGGCATTGGCTGTGGATCATCGGCCTGCTGCTGGGCCTGCCGCTCGGGCTCTGGGCCTGGTTTCTGCTGCGCGAAAGCCGGGTCGGCCGCGCGGCGCCGCGCCCGGCGCCGCGGCATCCCGATCGCGCACAGCACCGGCGGCTCATGCTGGCGGGCGGGATCTTCCTGCTCTGGTCCGGCCAGTACTTCGCCTTCATGACCTGGCTGACGCAGTATCTGACCAGCGTGCTGGCGCTGGGCGCCGCAGCGTCGGTGCTGGCCTATCTGTTGCCGGTCGTGGTGCTGCTGGCGTTCAACCTGCTGACCGGCTGGGCCTTGCGGCATGGATTGAAACTGATCCCGGCGCTGATCGCGGCGTTGATTTCGCAAGCGCTCGTCTGGTTTGCGCAACCCTGGCTGTTCGGGATCCCCGGCATCGTCGGCCTCGTGGTCTACGGCATCGGCGCCGGCGTCACGCCGACCTGTCTCTTCCAACTGCCCCATGCGATCGCGCGCGGCGCCGCGGGTGCGAGCTCCTTCGGCATCGTGATGACCGGACGCAATATCGGTGTCTTCATCGGTCCATTGCTGCTGGCCTTCCTGATCGGCGCCGAGCGCTATGCCTTGCATTTGAGCTGGACTGGAGCAGCGCAGGCGATTGCATGCCTGACGCTGGCGGCGGCGGTCGTTGCGGCGATTCTCGGCCGCTCGCTGAAGGCAAATTGAGGCGGCGTGTCCGCCCTCACACTCCGCACTGCGCATTCGGAACGGCGGCGACGCGCTTCGTGATGGCAGTCACAAGCCAAACGGCGTGAAGCACGTTTAGATCTCCGCGAATCGCGCGGCCCCTCTCGACTGTGAGCCGGCCGCGATGCGAAACGGAGAAAGATCATGAGCCAGACCGCAGCCACCACGCGCAACGCGACGCGCGCTATCGCGGCGATGCCGCAACCAACCAGCCTGCTCGCGCGGTTGTTCGCCGCCTGGCGGCGACGCCGGCAGATGCGCCGCGACGAAACCTGGCTGCAACGCCAGCCGGATTACCTGCTGCGCGATATCGGCATCGGCCGCAGCGAGATCGAGATGACGATCCGCGGAGGACGGTATCGCTAGACGCCGACGCTAGGGCACCAGGCGATAGCCGCCGGCGTCGGTGACCAGGATCTGCGCCTTGGCCGGATCCTTCTCGATCTTCTGGCGCAGGCGATAGATGTGGGTCTCCAGCGTGTGGGTGGTGACGCCGGCATTGTAGCCCCAGACCTCGCCCAGCAGCGTGTCGCGGCCGACCGCCTTCTGGCCGGCGCGATAGAGATACTTCAGGATCGAGGTTTCCTTCTCGGTAAGGCGGATCTTCTTGTTCGCCTTTTCCTCGATCAGCATCTTCACGTTCGGCTTGAACGTGTAGGGGCCGATCGCCAGCACCGCGTCCTCGCTGAGCGCGTGCTGGCGCAGATGCGCCTTCAACCGCGCCACCAGCTCGCCCAGGCGGAACGGCTTGGCGATGTAATCGTTGGCGCCGGAATCCAGGCCACGGATGGTATCGGCCTCGCCGCTCGACGCCGTCACCATGATGATCGGCACCGAGACCTGGGCCTTGCGCAGTTGCTGGCAAACCTCGCGCCCATCGGCATCGGGCAGCCCGACATCGAGCAGCACCGCATCGAATTTCTCGGTCTTGGCGATCGCGAGCGCCTCTGCGCCGCTGCCCGCTTCCAGGCACTGGTACTCGCCGTTCTGGCTCAGTTGCTCCGCCAGGGTCTTGCGCAGGGTTTCGTCATCATCGACGAGCAGGATCCGTTTGGCGACGAGTTCGGCCATCTTGTTCTCTCTCCCGGTTTCCTGGGCAGCTAACACCGGAAAGGGGGTGGTTTCAAGGCGGTGGGTAACTTTATTACCGGCGATGGGCATAGGTTGGAACTCCGGATCTAACGTGGTCCTGTACTTGACCTTTCACGGGGCGCGGCGCCATATCCGGCGATAGCCATGACCTTTGCCGACCCCTTCGCCCAGACCGTTTCCTCGCAAGCCAATGTCGCCCGCGCCCTGTCGGAGCTGCGGCGCGGCGGCGCCATCGCCATTTCCGCCGGTGCCGAAACCGCCATCGCCATCGCCGCCGAGCTGATCGAGGAGCCGGGTTTCGCCTGGGCCCTGAGCGCCGCGGAAGCGGGCGCCGGAACCGGCGCGCGGCTGCTGATGACGGCGGAGCGCGCGGCACGGCTCAGCCTGGGCGCGCCGGCCGGCATCGAGCGCTTCCGCCTGCTCTCCCTGCCCGCCGCGGTCTCGGCCGATGTCATTCGCCAGCTTGCCGATCCGACCGCCGAGCCGATCGATCCCGCCTTCCTGGACCTGAAGGCCAGCGACGATGTTCCGGCGGTGCTTTGCCAGGCGGTGATCGAGCTCGCCAAGGCGGCGCGCCTCTTGCCCGCCGCGGTGGTGGTGCCGATGCCGCGCGCGAAGGCCGAGACCTTCGTCGCCGAGCCGTTCCGCCTCGCCGCCGGCGACGTCATCGCCTATCGGCGGAGTGCTGCCTCCGGATTGAAGCGCGTCGGCTCAGCGCATGTGCCGCTCTCCGGTGCGGTCGAGACCGAGATCATCGCCTTCCGCCCGATGGATGGGGGCAAGGAGCATCTCGCCATCGTCATCGGCAAGCTCGACACCACGCGTCCGGTGCTGACGCGGCTGCATTCGGAATGCTTCACCGGCGATCTCCTCGGCTCGCTGCGCTGCGATTGCGGCGACCAGCTGCGCGGTGCGATCGACGAGATCGCGAAGCAAGGCAGCGGTGTCCTGCTCTATCTGGCGCAGGAGGGCCGCGGCATCGGCCTGGTGAACAAGCTGCGCGCCTATCAGCTCCAGGATGCCGGGGCGGATACGCTGGAGGCCAATCTGCAGCTCGGCTTCGGCGCCGACGAGCGGGTCTATCAGCCGGCGGCCGAGATGCTGCGGCAGCTCGACATCAGCGCGGTCCGCCTGCTCACCAACAATCCGGACAAGGTCAAAGGCCTCGCCCAATGCGGCGTCGCGGTCGCCGAACGGGTGCCGCACGTCTTCCCGGCCAATGACCACAACGAGCGTTATCTCAGCACCAAGGCAGTCCGCTTCGGCCATATGTTCTGAGGCGCGCCGACCGGCGCGTCCTGTTTGGCACGTCCCTTGCGATTAACCGGTAGCTCCCAGAAGGGGAGAGCCAAGGGTAGATCCCTTGGGGGGGAAATCCCAGGACGAACGATGACCGACGCCGCCGCCCTGTTCACCGCCAAGACCCCGCCCGGCCTGTTCGCCGCGCAGGCGCCGTCCGGATCGGCCCCCTTGGGGTCGACGGAGGGGAGCGGCGCGATATCTGGGGGGCTGCTGCGTCCGGGATCGATCGACCAAGCCACCTTCCTGCAGATGCTGCAGCAACAGCAGCAGAACCGGCAGGCCGCCGGGGTCGGCGGCAAGCCGGTCTCGATGCCGATCCAGCGCTTCCAACCCGCCCCCTCCATCCCCACCCTGAGCTCGGCACAATTTGCCGCTTTGGTCGGGGCGCAGAACGCCGACCCGGGCCTTGCCGCCGCGCCGGTCGAAGGCGCGGCCGGCGATCCCCAGGCGGTCGCCGCGGCACAGATCCAGACTCAAGCCCGGGCGACGGCCGCGATGGCGCCGGCGCTGAGATTGTCCGGCGCCAACCGAAACGCGGCGCCGAGCCCGAACGGCAACCTGCCGGCGGCGGCCTCCGCCGATGAAGACAGGCCGACCATCTCGCGCAAGTCGGCTCCGCAGGCGGTGGCGACCACCTCCGGCGACGCCCTCCCGACCATCACGCGCAAGAGCGCGCCGGTGCTCGAGAGCTCGGCTTCCGAGACGGCCGCGAAGCAGCCCGCGGAGAGTGACGACGAGACCGCGAGCAAGAGCGATCCCGACGTGGTCCATCTGAAGCAACCGCCGGACAAGGACGAGCAGAAAGAGCTCCGCATGCGCAACAAGCGCTGGGTGGTCGATGAGACGCCGGGCGCGCGGCAACTCTTCTTCGGCGCCGACGGCACGTTCGGCTGGGACGACTTCGTCGATATGATCAATCCGCTGCAGCATATTCCGGGCATCGCCCAGATCTATCGCGCGGTGACCGGCGACGAGATCAACGGCGCCGCCAGCCTGCTCGGCGCCATTCCCTTCGGCCCCTTCGGCGGCCTCGGCCTGATTGCCTCGGTCGCCGATCTCGCGGTCAAGGACACGACCGGCCGGGATATCGGCGGCAATCTGCAGGCCATGCTGTTCGGCAAGGACGGGACGCCGGAAGGGACCGGTGCCGCGCCGGCCGATATGGCGGAGGCGCCCGAAGCCGGGGCGGCCCCCGTGCAGACCGCGACGCGCGAGACGCGTTATGCGCTCGCCGACGCGAGCGCGCTGCACTCGGCCTGCCGGGGTTAGACTTCTGCCGATTCCATGCTAGCTAACGGCATCGCGGCCGCTTCGATTCGGACGGCGGCGAGGGGAAGCTAGGGGAAGAACGACATCGTGACCGATCTCGTGATCGAACCGGCGTCGCACGGCGCAACGCAGGGCTGGGCGCGGCTCGGCGATCTGCAATGGCGCTGCGCGCTCGGACGTTCCGGCATTTCCGCCGACAAGGTGGAAGGCGACGGCGCCACGCCTTCAGGGCGCTTTCCGATCCGCCGCCTGTTCTATCGGCCCGACCGGGTGCGCGAGATCGCCTGCGTCTTTCCGGTCCAGCCGATGTCGCCCGGCGACGGCTGGTGCGACGCGCCCGGCGACCCCGCTTATAACCGGCTGATCATCCGCCCCTACCCCGCGCAGCATGAAACGCTCTGGCGCGAGGACGCGCTCTATGATCTGGTGCTGGTAATCGGGCATAACGACGATCCGGTGGTCCCGGGCAAGGGCAGCGCGGTGTTTCTGCATCTCGCGCATCCGGATTACCAGCCGACCGAAGGTTGCGTCGCTTTCGCTCGCGCGGATTTCATCCGGTTGCTCGCCGCCATCGATCGCGACACGCATGTCGTGATTTCAGCATAGAACGCCAGCAAGAAAAGGGATTGGGCATGAGCAGGCTCGACAGTTTCATCCGGCGACTCCAGGCCCAGCGCGCCTGCCTCACCGAGGCGGTCGAGCAGATCCGCGGCCTCGACGGCTTCGTGCTGGAGCTCGGGCTCGGCAACGGCCGCACCTTCGACCATCTGCGCGAGATCTGCCCGGATCGCGAGATCTATGTGTTCGACCGCCAGGTCAACGCGCATCCGGATTGCGTTCCGGCGGCCGATCACCTGTTTCTCGGCGAGATCACCGCGACCTTGCCGCGGGCCCTGGCGCAGCTCGGGCCGCACGCCGCGCTGGTGCATACCGATGTCGGCACCGGCGACCAGAAGGCCAATGAGGGACTGGCCGCAACCATCGCGCCGATGATCAGAGGCATCATGCGGATCGGCGGGATCGTGATCAGCGACCAACCGATGATCGCCGCCGGCCTCGCGCCGACGCATCTGCCGGAGGGCGTGAAGCCCGGACGCTATTTCATGAGCAAGGCGGTCTGAGGCTGAAAAGAGAAACCGGGAGGACGGTGGGGTCGCCCTCCCGGAGCACTCAGGGACATCTCGAGAGAAGTGGACCTGGCTAGAAGGTCAGCGCCGATCCGATGCCGACGCTGAACGCGTTGTAGCTGTCGGTATCGTCCGGCTTGGTGTCGTGCGTGTCCTTGTACCAGGTATAGCCGACCTCGGCGTCGAGGATGATGCCCGGCGCCATCGCGTAGCTCACCGTCGCGACCACATGGTCGAGCTTCTGGTGCCCGTCCTCGCCGAAGGCCGCGGTCGAGAACAGGCTGTCATACCAGCCGTGGCTGTACTGCACGCCGACTTTCCAGGCGTCGAAGGCATAGGCTGCGCCGCCGCCCGCGACCCAGCTGTTGTTGTCATCGCCGCCGATGTTGCGATATTCAAAGACGCCGCCGGCCGAGAATCCGCCGACGGTAAAGTTGGCGCCGGTCTGATAGGCGCTGGCCTTCCCGTCATTGGCGCCCGGCGTGTGGTTGAGCTTCAGCTGCCAGGAGCCGCCGGCGCCGGCCTGCACGCCCCAGCCCTCGCCCTTGTAGGCATAGGTCGCATAGGTCGTGACGACATGGTGCGCCGTGCCGTCGGGATTGGCCGGCGTGCCCGAGCCGTTCACGCCGTCCTGCGCGTAGGTCTCGGCGTTCGAGCTGGGCGTATAGCTGACCGCCAGCTGGAACCCGCCGAACTTCGGCGTGGTGTAGACCAGCTTCTGCGAATCGTTGTCGGCGCTCTTGCAATAGACGTTGGACTTCAAGGGATCGTTGGAACCCCAGCCGAGCGTCGGGCTGAAGGCGCTGAAGTTCGCGGTGCCGCCAGGCGCCGCGACGCAGTAGTTCTCCAGCGCGTCGTTTTGCGAGCCGATCTGCACCTTGCCGAAGTCGCCCGACCAATAGACGAACGACTTGTCGATCTGATCGGTCGCGTTTTCGCCTTCGAGCTCGATGCGCGCGCCGATGGTCAGGCCGTTGTCGAGCTTGGTCTCACCCTTGAAATAGACTTCCGCGTTGTGCTGAAGCGCATCGGTGTTGCGGTGGTTGCCGAAGCGGTCGCCTTCCTTCTTGTCGAAGACGCCCATATAGACGGTGTTGAAGAACCCGCCGACCTCGAGCTTGATACCGTCCGACGCGTGGGCGGATCCCGCCACCGCGCCGGCGCCGATCAGCATCGAGCTGCCGAGAAGAAGCTTTTTCATTCTGCTGTCCCCAAGATTGCGTTGCCGGCACGCAGCGATCCGTTCCGCGCAACGGGGTTGCGCGGTTGAAGGAGGTCGCTGCGGACCGATGATGTTCCGGTCGAAGTGAGCCCCCCGCGACCGAAACGGCGTCATCCTTGCGGCGCGCTTTCACGGAATCAAATGACGGTTCTGATTTTTGCCGCGCGCCGAAAAAGCTTCACGGAACCCTGTGCATAGAAGCGCAACGCGGTGATGCGATGCCTAAGCACTGCTGGAGATCAAGGACCGCTGTCGCAGTGGCGCGGCGATCAGTCCTGTATGCAGGCGGCGCGGTCCGCGAATCGCGCGGCCTTTATGCCGACGCGAAGCCTGCCTCGGATCCCTTGGCGCGGCGGTGCGGGCGAAAAAAGATGAGGGGGAGAAGCCGCACGCTGTCTCCCCCCGAGGACGAGGAGCATGGCGAGCCGCGCTTAGGGGACGCGAATCGCCGCATGGTTTCTTGTTGGATGAGCCCCTGCGGTCCTTTCTCCGCCGGGCGTCATCGGAGCGGAATCGTCAGAAGGTGAACTTGGAGCCGATGCCGACATCGACCGCGTGGTAGCTGCGGTTGTTGTCGGTCAGCGCCGAGGCGTCGCCGCTGTCGTGGAACCAGGTGTAGCCCGCCTCGGCATCGAGCAGGACGCCGGGGCCCATCTGATAGCTGCCCGTGAGGATCACCCGGTTGAGGTCGCGCGATCCGTTGGGATCGGGGACGAAGTTCAGTCCGGAGCCGTTGTAGTGGCCGTGGCTGCCCTGCACGCCCACGGTCCAGGCGTCGATGCCGTAGCTGGCGCCGCCGCCGGCGACCCAGGCGTTGTTGTTGCTGCCGCCGAGGTCGTAATACTCGGCGATTCCGCCGACCGCGAAACCGCCGAAGGTGAGGTTCAGCGCGGTCTGATAGAAGGCGCTGCGGCCATCATTCACCCCGGGCGTGCCGTTGAACGCGGCCTGCCAATCGCCGCCGCCGCCCCAATCGATCCCCCAGCCGTCGCCGGCATAGGAATAGGTGGCGTAGGCGCCGAAGATGTGATGCGGCGTGCCGTCCGGCGTCGTGGGGGTGCCGGGGCCGTTGACGCCGGCCTGGGTGTAATCCTCGGCATTGCCGCTCGGCGTGTAGGCGAGGGCCAGCTGGAAACCGCCGAAGTTGGGCGTCGTGTATTTGATCGACTGAGAATTGCCGGTGCCGACCGCGTCGGTGCAGACGGAGTTGGAGCCGATCGGGTCGTTCGAGCCCCAGGAGGCCGGCGAGAAGGCCGAGAAGTTCGCGGTGGCGCCCGGCGGGAAGACCGGGCAGGCGCCGATCACGCTGTCCTGCGATCCGATCTGCACTTTGCCGAAGCCGCCCGACCAATAGACGAAGGACTTGTCGATCTGGTCGGTGGCATTCTCGCCTTCGAGCTCGATCTGCGCGCCGACGGTGAGTCCGTTGTCGAGCGTGGTGTTGCCCTTGAACCAGACCTCGGCGTTGTGCACGAAACGATCGGTGTTGCGATGGTTGCCGAAATCGTCGTTGCCCTTGTCGTCGAACACGCCTTGATAAACGGTCTGGAAGAAACCCCCGACGTCGAGCTTGATGCCGTCGGAGGCCTGTGCGGCGTTCGCCAGGGAGGCGACGCCGGCCAGTGCGGTGCTGCCCAGTATCAGTCTTTTCATAGTGGTGTCTCACCTCTGTGCGGTGGTCGGTGAGAAGGCCGACCGTCCCCTGTCCCTCTCGTCTCGCGCACCGGCTGGAAGATGGATCGGTGCGTCCCACTGAGGCCGGCGGAGGGCGAGGCGCGCGGCGCGTCGGAGTCGATCCTGCGGATGCAGCATCGGCTCCCAGTGAGCGCTCTAGGCCTAGATTGGGCGCGGAATTGCGGCAAATGATGGCTGTTCAGCGCGCGGCGTGAACGCGGCGCGCGCCGCTGCAATGAAGATTGCGAAGCTGACGCGCGGCTGTTGAACGGCGTTTGCGGCAAGGTGATTCGTCAGCGAACTTGCGACTCTCTATCGCCCGGCTGACCCGCGGCTGACGGAAGCACCGAAACGCGTCCGGCCGAAGCGCATCGCTGTGCCGGTTTTCCCGTGACACTGTGTCTTTGTGGCCACGACGCTGCTGCGGTCGAAGGGAGCGCCGGATTTGCGCGTTCAAGGCTTACCGGCCTCTCCGGATCGGCGAGAGGCGCAGCGCTGCAGTCGTGAGATTCAACCATGCTGGATAGCGACGTGTCCTTTCGGATGCTCGACCTCAACCTTTTGCGCGTCCTCGATGCAATGATGATCGAAGGCAGCGTCGGCGGCGCGGCCTCGCGCTTGAGCGTCACGCCCTCGGCGGTGAGCCATGCGCTCGGCCGCCTGCGCGCCTTGTTCGACGATCCCCTCTTCATCCGCTCGCCGGGCGGCATGCGCGCGACTCCACGCGCTTCGGAAATCGGCATCAAGGTGCGCGAGGGCCTGCACTCGCTCGAGGGCGCGCTCGCATCGACCGCCTTTGTCGCCGCCGAAAGCCGGCGCGTCTTCACCATCGCCTGCAGCGCCTATGTGTCCGCGGTGCTGCTGCCCGGCGTGATCACCCGGCTTCGATCTCGCGCGCCGAGGGCCGCGATCAGCGTCGCCTCCTGGGGACCCGGGCTGTTCGACCGGTTCGAAGCCGGGCAGATCGATGTGCTGCTCGGCGATTTCGTCCGCGTGCCGGATGGGTATGAGTGCAGAGACCTGTTCGAGGACAGGCTGGTCTGGCTGATGGGCCGCGACTATGTCCTCGACTCCGAGGGTGCGGGCAGGCGCAGGCCGCTGGAGGCGCTGGAGCCGGATCGCGCCCATCGCACCGTTCTGGAATACGGTTTCGTGCGCCGGGTGACGGTCGATGAGTGCTGCGGAATCGTCGGCAATCCGGTCGGCCGCAGCCTGGACCGCCCGGTGCTGGAATCTCTGCCCCATGCGCTGATCGCGCCGCTGCTGGTGAAACAGGCCGAGCTTGCCGCCTTGCTGCCGCAGCGTCTGGCGCAGCTGTTCGCCCGGGATTTGCGGCTCGACATGGTCGAGTCCGCCGCGGCGGGCCCCGCCACGGCGATCCGGATCGCCGCGGTCCGGCATCCGGCATATGGCCGGCGCGAGCCGGTTGTCTGGTTCTGCGACCTGTTGGCCGAGGTGGCGGCGGGATTGGGTGGTCTGTCCCAGGAAAAAAATACAACGGGGGAGGAGCCGCACGCTCTCCCCCGCTGAGGACGAGGGGCCCTCTCGAGAGCAAAGAGGGGGCGATCCGCGCTTAGGGGACGCGGAACGCCGGTGATTTTTTGTTGGACGCCCAGGTACGACCGGCGGTTCAGTTCCGCCGGTCGGACCCGGACGCCGAATCTGGCGTCAGAAGGTCAATTTCGAGCCGACCGCGACACTGACGGCACTGTACTTGTCCTGATCGCTGTCCACGCCATCGCCCGTATCGTGGAACCAGACGTAGCCAAGCTCGGCATCCAGATCAACGCCGGGACCCAACGCGTAGTTGCCGGTCAAGATGACGCGGTTGAGATTCCGGCTGCCGCCGGGATTGGTCGCGAAGCTCAAGGCCGGGCCGGTGCCGTCATAGTGGCCGTGGCTGCCCTGGAGACCGACCGTCCAAGCATCGACGCCATAGCTGAGGCCGCCGCCGGCGACCCAGGCGTTGTTGTCGTCGCCGCCGGTGTTGAAGTACTCCATCACGCCGCCGACGCCGAAGTTGCCGAAAGTCAGGTTGAGCCCGGTCTGATAGGCTTGGCTCTCGCCGTCATTGCCGCCCTCGGTGTCGTTGAATTTGCCCTGCCAGGAGCCACCGCCGCCCCAGTCCACGCCCCAGCCGTCACCGGCGTAGGAATAGGTCGCGTAGGCTGCGAAGCTGTGATGGGCGGTCCCGTCCGGATTGGACGGCGTACCGGAGCCGTTCACGCCGGTCTGGGTGTAGTCCTCGGCGTTGTTGCTCGGCGTGTAGCCGAGTCGAAGCTGGAAGCCGCTGAAGTTCGGCGTCGCGTAGAGGATCGACTGCGAGTTGCCGAGCACGTCGATGCAAGCGGCGTTGGAGCCGACCGGATCGTTGGAGCCCCAGGCGTTCGGCGAGAAGGCCGAGAAGTTCGCCGTGGCGCCCGGCGGCAGGATGCAATAGCCGCCGATCGGACCGTCCTGCGAGCCGATCTGCACCTTGCCGAAGCCGCCTGACCAGTAAACGAAGGATTTGTCGATCTGGTCGTTGGCATTTTCGGCTTCGAGCTCGACCCGCGCGCCGACGGTCAGACCGTTGTCGAGCGTCGTCTCGCCCTTGAACCAGACTTCGGCGTTATGCTCGAAGCGGTCGAGGTTGCGGTGATTGCCGAAATGGCCTCCGCTCTTCTTGTCGAAAACGCCTTCGTAGACGGTCTGGAAGAAGCCGCCGACGTCGAGCTTGACCCCATCCGAGGCCTGCGCAGCGCCGGCCACCACCGCGGCGCCTGCGAGCGCCGTGCTGCCAAGTAGAATACGTTTCATGTCGAGTGCTCTCTGAATTGCGCGGCCGCCAGATGTCCGGCGGCCATCATTGCCCCTCTTGATCCGCGCGTTCCGCCTGCCGATATCAGGGTCCAGCCGAGTTGCCTCTGGCGCTGGGCACGGAATCCTTTGCGCGAATCCCTCTTGATCGTGGTGGGAACGGCGGTGGCCTCGGAGCACAGTGATGCGGCATTTGTGCACCTCCTCGTTTCCCAAGCACTAAAAGGGAATGTCAGGTGACACAAATGATGAGTGCTCAGGTTACAGCTGAAAGCCTTTCAAGATGCGCGGCGCCATTGCGCGGAGCGACCATCGACACGAAATAGGCAAGCGGCGGCACGCGCTGGCCGGTCCAACGGGCGGCTGCGCGCGGGCGCGGGACGGCTGCGCTAAGGGTTAGCGGGGATTGCGGGATGCCGAGGCGCCTAGACGAGGAAGGCGATTGCGACGACCAGGGCGGCCAGCAGAGCGCCTGCCTTGACGCTGCGCCAGCTCGCGTCGTAATGGCGCCAGGCGTATTCGTCGTGCGGTTCGGGGGAATTCAGTGACAAGGTTATTTTCCGCGTACTCTTGGTCTTGGACTGGATCGCACTTCGATCCGCGTGCTGAAATGGCGCCGTTCCGATCAGGATCAAATGACGAGTGCTCAGGGGTGCCGTGAGCGAAGTGCAATTCAGACTGCTCGACCTCAACCTGCTGCGGGTCTTCGACGCGCTGATCGAAGAGCGCAGCGTCACGCGCGCCGCGGCGCGCCTGCACATCACGCCGTCGGCGGTCAGCCATGCGCTGGCACGGCTGCGCGATCTGTTCGAGGACCAGTTGTTCGTGCGAGGCCCGCAGGGAATGCAAGCCACGCCGCGTGCCGCCGAGATCGGGCCCCGTCTGCGCGACGGGTTGCATCAGTTGGAGATGGCGCTGACCCCGATCGGTTTCGACCCCCAGGCGAGTACCCGCGTGTTCACGATCGCGTGCAGCGGCTACATCTGCGCCGTGCTGCTGCCGGAACTGATGCGGCGGATGCGCACCCAGGCGCCGGGCACCAAGCTGATCGTGCGCTCGTTCGAGAACGGCGTGGTGGCGGCGCTCGAGGCAGGCCAGGTCGATCTGCTGGTCGGCGGCTTCGGTCATGTTCCTGACCGCTTCGGCTCCGAGCTGCTGTTCCTCGACGCGCCGGTCTGGCTGCTCGGCCGGGACTATCTCCACCCGAAGTCGGAACTCTCGCCCGATCGCTTCGCGCGACTCCCGCGCCTCGCCGGAATGTCGAGCGGCAGCGCGGCGCTGGTTGAGGGCGTGGTGGTGGAGAACGGATTGGAGCGGCGGGTTTCGCTCGACGAGCACAGCGGAGTCGTGGGCGTGCCGCTGGGCGACATGGATGGCGGCCCGATCCTGGCCAGCATCCCCTACTCTTCCGTGGCGCCCTTGATCGTCAAGCACAGCGACATGGCCGCATTGCTGCCGCGGCGGCTCGCCAACCTGTTCGTGCAGAGCTTCGATCTCGACATCGCCGAGCCGGATACCGAGCTGCGGGAGCTGGAGATCCATTCGCTGTGGCACCGCGAGCACGGCGCGCATGCCGCGATCGTCTGGTTCCGGGGCCTGCTCGCGGAGGTTGCGGCGAGCCTTTAGCCGGCCGGTGCTTCGCGCGTACCGAAGATCGCGGTGCCGACACGCACCAGCGTGGCGCCGAGCCGGATGGCGCTTTCGTAGTCGCCGCTCATGCCCATGCTGAGCCCGGCGAGTGCGTTGCGCTGCGCGATCTCGCGCAGCAAGGCGAAGTACGGCGCGGGCTGGCGGTCGGCTGGCGGGATGCACATCAGGCCGGCGACCGAAAGTCCGAGCGCGTCGCGGCAGAGCGCGATGAAGGCGTCGGCTTCGCGCGGGGCGATGCCGGCCTTCTGCGGTTCCTCGCCGATATTCACCTGAACGAAGAGCTGCGGTCGCCGGTTCTGGCGCTGCATCTCCCCCGCCAAGGCGCGGGCGAGCTTCTCGCGGTCGACGGTCTCGATCGCGTCGAACAACGCGACGGCGTCCTTCACCTTGTTGGTCTGCAGCGGCCCGATCAGGTGCAGACGCAGGGCGGGATGCGCGCGTTGCAGCGCCGGATACTTGGCCTGCGCCTCCTGGACGCGATTTTCGCCGAACACGGTCTGGCCGGCGGCCAGCGCCGCGGCAACGGCTTCGGCCGGGTGGGTCTTGGCGACCGCGACCAGGGTCACGTCATCCGGGTTGCGATCGACCTCGCGGGCGGCGGCGGCGATGCGGGCGCGGATCTCGCGGAGATTGGCGGCGATGCGGGCGGTGTCGTCCATCCGAGGAATTTGCCCGGATGGACTTCCGAAGGCGAGGGAAAAGACGCGCCGCTAGAACGTGAGCGAGCTGCCGATTCCGATCTCGAAGGCCTGGTAGTCGTCGAGCGTGTCCGGAGTCGCGGAGCGCGTATCGCGGAACCACGTGTAACCGAGATCCGCGTCGAGATCGACGCCCGGCGCCAGATTGTAAGTCGTCGTCAGCACCACGCGGTTGAGACGTTGACTCCCGTCGGTTCCGTTGCCGTCGGCCAGGAAATCGCCGTCATAGAAGCCGTGGCTGTACTGCAGTCCGAAGATCCAGGCGTCGGCGGTATAGGATGCGCCGCCGCCGGCGATCCACATGTCGTTGTCGGGTCCGCCCTGGTTGAAATACTCGAAGATGCCGCCGACCGAGAACGCGCCGAAGGTGAGCGCGCCGCTGGTTTGATAGGCAGAGCTCTTGCCGTCGCGGACTTCTTCCGTGTTGTTGCGCTTGAGCTGCCAGGATCCGCCAGCGCCCCAGTTCAGGCCCCAGCCGTCGCCTTCGTAGGCGTAGGTCGCATAAGCGGTGACGATGTGATGCGCGGTTCCGTCCGGATTGCTGGGCGTGCCGGACCCGTTCACGCCGGTCTGGGTGTAGTCCTCGGCATTGGCGCTGGGCGTATAGCTGACGGCGAGCTGGAAGCCGCTGAATGACGGCGTGATGTAGAGAACCTTCTGCGAGTCGTTGTCGGCGCTGAAGCAATAGGAGTTGGAGCCGATCGGATCGTTGGAGCCATAGCCGGTCGGGCTGAAGGCGCTGAAATTGGCCGTGCCGCCGGGCGGGGTCGGGCACTGGTTTTCCAGGGCGTCGTTTTGCGAACCGATTCGCACCTCGCCGAAACCGCCCGACCAGAAGACGTAGCTCTTGTCGATCTGATCGGCATCGTTCTCGCCTTCGAGCTCGACCCGGGCGCCGAGGGTGAGGCCGTTGTCGAGCGTGGTCTCACCCTTGAAGTAGACTTCGGCATCGTGCTTCAGGGCGTCGCGGTTGTGGTCGGTGCCCCAGAAAGGCCCGTCATGCGGACCGTCAACGACCCCCACATAGGCGCTGGAGAAATAGCCCCCGACCTCCAGCTTCACCCCATCCGACGCCGCCACCGGCGCGGCGGAGCTCAGAACGCCCATGCCAACCAACATCGACGTGCGCAGCAAAGCCTGTCGCATAGTGTCCCCCTTTTCGCTATCCGCGCCCCCGCGGATTCCCCGGCCCACACCGGTTCGACCGGAGCAAGCTGTATGATAGTTGCCGCAGCGCGCTCGGAAGTCAACCGACTGCAAGCGCGGTAATCCAAGTATCTTGGCTCCGCAATTGGATTGGCAGGTTGGGAATTGATGACTGGAAGTATGCAGCAGAGCGAGATGCCGGCTGGATGCCGGACAAAAGAAAAGGGGAAGCGGTTGCCCGCTTCCCCTCGAGACTGCAGCCCGATCCCGGTTGCCCGGGATCGGATCTGGCTTAGAACGTGAACTTCGAACCGATACCGACGTCGAACGCGTGGTACGAGTCGCGGTCTTCGTCGACCGTGTTGTCGGTGTCCTTGAACCAGGTGTAACCCAGCTCGGCGTCGAGAAGGACGCCCGGGCCCATCTCGTAGCTGCCGGTCACGATGACCCGGTTCAGAGTGCGATGACCGGAGCCGGTGCCGCCCGTGGCATCGTAGCTGCCATGGCTGCCCTGCAGGCCGACCGTCCAGGCATCAACGCCGTAGCTCAGACCACCACCACCGATCCAGGCGTTGTTGTCGTCGCCGCCGTTGTTGTAGTACTCGAAGATACCGCCGACGCCGAAGCCGCCGAAGGTCAGGGTCAGAGCAGTCTGGTAGGTCGAGGTGTGGCCGTCATTGCCGCCCTCGGTCTCGTTGAACTTGCCCTGCCACGAACCGCCTCCACCCCAATCCACGCCCCAGCCGTCGCCGGCATAGGAGTAGGTGGCGTAAGCGGCGAAGTTGTGGTGCGCCGTTCCGTCAGGGTTGGTCGGGGTGCCGGAGCCGTTGACACCGGCCTGAGTGTAGTCTTCCGCGTTGGCGCTCGGCTGATAAGCGAGGATCAGCTGGAAGCCAGCGAAGTTCGGCGTGGTGTACTTGACCGACTGGCTGTTGCTGACGGTGTCAGTGCAGACCGAGTTCGAAGCAACCGGATCGTTCGAGCCCCAAGACGCCGGCGAGAAGCCGGAGAAGTTCGCGGTCGCTCCCGGGGGGAACACCGGGCAGGCCGCGATCGGGCCGTCCTGCGAACCGACCGACACGCGGCCGAAACCACCCGACCAGTACACGAACGACTTATCGATCTGGTCGTTGGCGTTCTCGCCTTCGAGTTCGATCTGCGCGCCGACGGTCAGGCCGTTGTCCAGGGTGGTCTCACCCTTGAAGTGGACTTCGGCGTTGTGCAGCAGGCGATCAGTGTTGCGATGGTTGCCAAAGTGGCCTTCACTCTTCTTGTCGAAGACGCCCTGGTAGACGGTCTGGAAGAAACCGCCCACATCGAGCTTGATCCCATCGGACGCCTGCGCGGCGCCGGCGATCGAGCCGACTCCCAGCAGGGCCGTGGTACCCAGAAGAACTTTCTTCATCTCGAGATTCCCTAAGTTTGCGATTGCCACCGATACCGGTACCGATATCGGATGCCCCTCGTCCTCAGGCCGATTTGTTCGGTACGTTCTGCCGTCTTGCCCGCCCCGTCGATGTTCCCTGCGGCGTGCGGACGCATGGAACCGGGTCACTGGTGATAGGCAGAACAGGCCGAACAATCCCACCGACCTGGAAACAGCGAAACCTTCTCTAAACCCTGCTGTGGTGTCAAACCATTTGAGGCAAAGCCTGTGGCATTTTTCCAAATCTGTGGCGAGGTTGCCACAGTTCGCCCTAAAGACCTGATTCTTAGAGGGTCGCGGGCAGGGCGGCGGAGCGGCTTGTTGGCCGGGCGACACAGAAACAGGCAGCCGAAGCGCCTTGGCGCTGGTGCGAATCCGTTCCGATAAAATTCGCTCCAAAGGCCGGATTTAGGCCGTAAGTCCTAATAAGGATTGCTCCGACCCTGAGGTGTGAGGCCCGAAGCCGGGCCGGGCGGCCGGGAATCTCACAGCGGCCAATAGCCGAAGCGCTCCATCTGCTGCTTGTGGCCTTCCACGACCCGGTCGATCTGGGCCTTGCTGAGGGCGGTCCGCCATTGGCCGGCTTTGCCGACCCGGAAGAACTTCTCGGCCTTGTAGGAGCGCTCGCGGAATCCCTTCTCGTCTTCCTGGGAGCGGAGGCTCTTGAAGGACGAGGCCTGGATCGCCCGCTCGAGCCGGTCGCGCGGCGGATTGAGGCCGAGGAAGCGGGCGGCCCGCGAGAACGCCACCATCGGCTTGTTCAGCATGTCCTCATAGCGGGCGACATGGAGCCAGGGCCCCGGCTCCTTGGTCCAGCTGAACACATGCACCGACCAGGTCCTGTGCATCTCGAAGACCAGCTGGTCGTTGGTCGGGGTCCCGCTCGTGTCATCGTTGAGGATCCGGATCGACTCGTCGATCGAGCAGCCGTAGTGGTCGGCCAACGAGATGCAGACATCGAGCGGATTGCGGACGATGTAGATCGCGCCGGCGGTGAGATCCATGTGGATCATCGGCTTGCCGTCGAACTCGACATGAGCGTTGTGGGTCTTCACGAAGACGTCGTCGGTGCTCATCCGGCCGAGGTCCCGCTGAACGTTCCAGCGGGTCGCCATCACGTCCTGATGGGTCCACTCGGCGACCGGCTTGGTCAGGTACTGCTTGTAGAAGTGGATGGTTGAATCGCTGAACGAGAACTCGCCCAGGCGGTTGATGTCATAGGCGCCCGCCTTGGGGTCGCGCAGCAGGTTGTGCAGGAAAGCCCGGATCCAGGTATTGCCGGACTTCGGGAAGCTCGCCAGCCAGATGATTCGGCCCATGGTTCCTTGGAAATCTGTCTTAGAGGTTACCGGGCCGGCCGGGACGGCGCGCCGCGGCGCAAATCCAGGTGATCGACAGGACGTTACGGCCCGGTTTCCGCACCTGCTCTTGACCCGAAAGCCGCAAATCGCTTAGGTCTCATCGGCTTCGGCGGGTCGCAATAAGCGCTAACCGCAGCGACCGCCGTGTATCTGGGAGCAGCAAGGGCCGTCAACATGAAAATCGAAGCCTTTCGGGGCTGGACTGCCTTTGCCAGGCGTTTGCTACCCGTTGTTATGCTTGGCATTCTTTGTGGGTATCTCAGCGCCTGCAATTTCTCGGTCGGCGGCGACCCGACCTATCCCGAGGACCGCGACCGGTCCGAACGGGGCGCGGGGAGCAACAGCACCATCTTCGGCGAAGGCGGCCTGTTCGGCGACAGCAAGGCCAGCGGGCCGGATAACGGCGCGACCGGCGTCGGCGTGAACAGCCTGCTGTGGCGAGCCTCGCTCGACACGATCTCGTTCATGCCGCTGGTCTCGGCCGATCCGTTCGGCGGCGTGATCATCACCGACTGGTACACCCCGCCGCAGACGCCCGACGAGCGGTTCAAGGTCAATATCTATATCCTCGGCCGGGCACTCCGGGCCGACGGCGTCCGCGCCTCGGTGTTCCGGCAGACCAACCAGGGCGGCACCTGGGCCGATGCCCCGGTCGCGCTCAACACCAGCACCGATCTCGAAAACGCGATCCTCACCCGCGCCCGCCAATTGCGCATGTCGGGCGTCCAGCAGTAGAACCGGCGCCGGACCGCCCCCAACTTCCATAGGGTCGGGTCCGACAGCACGGATCGCGAGCAGTCCCCCGGAGTCCTATGGCATCACGCTACAATTTCCTGGAAACCGAGACCAAGTGGCAGTCGGTCTGGGCCTCACGCGAGGCCTTCAAGACCGAGGCGGATCCGTCGCGGCCCAAATACTACGTGCTGGAGATGTTTCCCTACCCGTCGGGCCGCATCCACATGGGCCATGTGCGGAACTACACGATGGGCGACGTCGTCGCCCGCTATAAGCGCGCCCGCGGCTTCAACGTGCTGCACCCGATGGGCTGGGACGCGTTCGGCCTGCCGGCCGAAAATGCGGCGCGCGACCAGAAGATCCATCCGGCCCGCTGGACCTATGACAACATCGCCACCATGCGCGCCGAGCTGAAGCGCATGGGCCTGTCGCTGGACTGGTCGCGCGAGCTCGCGACCTGCCATCCGGGTTACTACCAGTATCAGCAGGCGCTGTTCCTGGACTTCTTCGAGGCGGGCCTGGCCTATCGCGGCGAAGCGGCGGTCAACTGGGATCCGGTGGACCACACCGTGCTCGCCAACGAGCAGGTGATCGACGGCAAGGGCTGGCGCTCGGGCGCGCCGGTCGAGAAGCGCAAGCTCTCCCAGTGGTTCCTGAAGATCACCGCCTATGCCGACGAGCTGCTGGAAGCGCTGAAGGGCCTCGACCGGTGGCCGGAGAAGGTCCGGTTGATGCAGGAGAATTGGATCGGCAAATCGACCGGCGCCTATGTGCGCTTCAAGCTGGTCGGCCGGGAAGATCGCCTGACGATTTTCACCACACGGCCCGATACGCTGTTCGGCGCCTCCTTCATGGCGGTCTCGCCGGATCATCCCTTGGCCGACGAGGCGGCGATGGCCGACCCGCAGGCGGCGGCTTTCATCGCCGAATGCAAGGCCGCCGGAACCTCGGAAGCCGTCATCGAGGCGCAGGAGAAGAAGGGCTATCGCACCGCAGTTCAGGCGCTGCATCCGTTCATTCCGGGCAAGACGCTGCCGGTCTACATCGCCAACTTCGTGCTGATGGAATACGGCACCGGCGCCATCTTCGGCTGCCCGGCCCATGACCAGCGCGATCTCGACTTCGCGCGCAAGTACGGCCTCAGCGTCACGCCGGTGGTGCTGCCGGCGGACGCGGACCCGAAGAGCTTCGCCGTGGCCGACGTCGCCTATACCGATGACGGGACGATCTACAATTCCGGCTTCCTCGATGGCTTGCCGATCGAAGAGGCGAAGCAGACGGTCGGCGCCAAGCTGAAAGAGCAGGGCGACGGCGAGCCGACGACGGTCTACCGGCTCAGGGATTGGCTGGTCAGCCGGCAGCGCTATTGGGGCTGCCCGATCCCGATCATCCATTGCGAGACGTGCGGGCCGGTTGCGGTGCCTAAGCAGGAACTGCCGGTACTGCTGCCGGACGATGTCACCTTCGACCAGCCGGGCAATCCGCTCGACCGGCACCCGACCTGGAAGCATGTCAACTGCCCGAGCTGCGGCGCCAAGGCGCGGCGCGAGACCGACACGTTCGACACCTTCGTGGATTCCTCCTGGTACTTCGCGCGCTTCTGCTCGCCCCGCGCCGAGGTCCCGGTGGAGCGCGACAAGGTCGATTACTGGCTGCCGGTGGATCAATATATCGGCGGTGTCGAGCACGCGATCCTGCACCTGCTCTATTCGCGCTTCTTCACCCGGGCGATGAAGCTGACCGGGCATTCGAAGCTGGACGAGCCGTTCGCCGGCCTGTTCACCCAGGGCATGGTGCTGCACGAATCCTACAAGGACCGCGAGGGCAAGTGGCTCTATCCGGAAGAGGTCGATAAGCGCGCCGATGGCAGCGCCGTCCACGTGAAGACCGGCCAGCCGGTCGAGGTCGGCCGCAAGGAAGTGATGTCGAAGTCGAAGAAGAACGTGGTGCCGCCCGCGCGCATCATCGAGACCTTCGGCGCCGACACCGCGCGCTGGTTCGTGCTCAGCGATTCTCCGCCGGAGCGCGACATGGAATGGACCGATGCCGGCGTCGAAGGCGCCTGGCGGTTCACCCAGCGGATCTGGCGCATCGCTGAGAGCTGGACCGAAGCGCATCCCGCGCTGAAGGAAGAGCTGGGGGCCGCGCCGAACAGTTTCGCAGCCGAGGCCCTGGCCCTGCGGCGGATCACGCACAAGACCGTGGCGCAGGTGACCGAGACGATCGAGCGATTCACCTTCAACAGCGGCGTCGCGGCGATCTACAAGTTCGTGAACGCCTTGGCCGAGGTGAAGCCGGAGGCGCTGGGCGATGCCGCCGGACTCTGGGCCCGCAAGGAGGCGCTCGACACCCTGGCCTTGCTGATCGGCCCGATGATGCCGCATCTCGCCGAGGAGCTCTGGCAGAATCTCGGCCACAACACCATGCTGGTCGAGACCGCCTGGCCCGCCGCCGATCCGGCGCTGATCGTCGATGACCAGGCGACCGTCGCGGTACAGGTCAACGGCAAGCTGCGCGCCACGATCAGCCTGCCGCGCGACTGCGACAAGGCGGCGGCGGAATCCGCGGCGCTCGCCGATCCGGCGGTGCAGCGGGTGCTGGAAGGCAAGGCGCCGAAGAAGATCGTCGTGGTGCCGAACCGGATCGTGAATATCGTCGTTTGAGTCTGCGGCGGCGCAAGATGGCCGGGTCAAGCGCGGCCATGACGAGTCTTTTGGGTTTTCGTCATCCGCGGGCTTGACCCGCGGATCTGGTGCAGGCCGAATCAGAATCATGAAACTCGACCGCCGCCAGATCGACGACTTCCTCAAGAATCCCGGCGAGAAGACCGCTGCGGTGCTCGTCTTCGGTCCCGATGAAGGGCTGGTGCGCGAGCGGGTCAATGCGCTGGTCAAGGCGGCGGCCGGCAGCGGCGACGATCCGTTCCGCGTGGTCGAGCTCGACGCCGACACGCTGCGCGGCGATCCCGCGCGCCTCATGGACGAGGCGGGTGCCATCTCCATGCTGGGCGGACGGCGCGCGGTGCGGATCAACGGCATCACCGACGGCCAGGCCAAGATCGTCGAGGACTTCCTCGGCAGCCATCGCGATTCCAAGAACACGCTGGTGATCTTCGAAGCCGGCGAGCTGCCCGGCCGCGCCGCCTTGCGCAAGCTGTTCGAGGCCGCGCCGCACGCGGCCGCGATCGCCTGCTATCACGATTCCGCGGGCGACCTCAAAGCGGTGATCCAGGCGCAGCTCTCGGCTCTGGGCAAGGGCGCTTCGCAGGCGGCGCTCGCCTATCTGGAGCAATCGCTGGGCGGCGATCGCGGCGCCACGCGGTCGGAGATCGAAAAGTTGGCACTCTATGTCGGCGCTGCGAGGCAGATCGAGCTCGAGGACGCGATGGCCTCGGTCGGCCATTCCGCCGGTGTCGAGCAGGACGACCTCAACCACGCGATTGCCGAGGGCGACGCGAAGGCAATCGAGCGCCAGCTCGACCTCAACCTCGCCGAGACCGCGCCGATCATGATCCTGCGCGGCCTCGCCCGGCACTTCCTGAAGCTGCATGGCGCGGTCGGCCGGATGGAAGCCGGCGCGTCGCTGCAGGATGCGCTGATCACGCTGAACTCACCGCTGTTCTGGCGCGACCGACCGCGCCTGGAGAAGCAATGCCGCCGTTGGTCGAGCCGCGCCATCGCCCTCGCGCTGCAGAAGATCGGCGAGACGGAGTCGCAGGCGATGCGCCACCGCGAGATCGCCGACACGCTGACCCGCCGCGCCGGGCTGGAGATCGCGGCACTGCCGGGCAAGCGCTAGCCAAAATCCCCGATTGGCCCATCTCGGGCGCCATGCTACCTTAACGGGAGCCAGGGCTTCGCGGGTCGGGGAGTCGCGATCGGGTGGCAGACGAACAGCAAGAAGAAGGACAGGACCGGGACAACTGGCTGGGGGATCGTCTGCGCGATCTCCTGTTCAGCGTCCTCTTCGTCCTGGGACTGGCGTTCGTCCTCGCCGCGGCGGTGGTCGTGCTCTGCGCGATCCCGTTCTTCCTCGGCTACTTGATTGCCGCGCGTCTTCTCTATTGGCTGTTCGAGCGCTTCTGGATGTGGGTCGCGCCGGGCAGCGCCGGGCGGGTGCATACCTGGCCGGCCTTGGTGAACTTCATCATCTATGCAGCGATCGGCGCCGCACTCTATTTCGGCACCATCGGCTTCGCCCCGGGTCTGATCGAGAGCTGGATCGCGTTCCTTTTTGCCAAGGCGCGATCGGTGGTCGAACTCCTGGGAATGGCGCAAGCGAATTGCGGCTGGCAACCGAACATCGATGATGGCTGCGTCCGGGATATGAAGTGGATGCTGCAAGGCCATCACACGGGCCTGGAGGTAGCGGCGATCACGTTGCTGGCCCTGGCCGCGCTTTACGACTTCATGGGCAAAACCGACACCGCGGGCCGGTTGATGATGATCGAGCGGCGAACCCGACATGCCTGACATCGGGGCCCCGCGCACGCTTTCCGACTTGCGCGCCGATTGGCGGGTGACGCCGACCGATGGCGGCAATGCCGATCCGCTGCGGTCGATCCGGCCGCCGGCGGTGCCGCCGACCAAGCTTCGCGGCAAGGCCATCATCATCTGCTGCGACGGCACGTCGAACGACCGCAAGCAGATGGAGGAAGACCGCCCGGCCGCCACCAACGTGTTTCGCCTCTATGATGCGCTGACCGAGGATTCCCTGTTCGGCACGGTGCAAATCACCTGGTATGACGAAGGGGTCGGGACCGGCACATCCAGTGCCTCCAAGAAGGCGAACCTGCTGACCAGTTTCTTCAGCAAGGTTGTCAGCATCCTGCCGAGCTTCGTGCCCGACCTCGGCCAGAAATTCACCAGCCTGCTGGAGATGGGCACCGGCATCTGGATCGAGGAGAACATCGCGGAAGGTTACCGCGAGATCGTGCGCCATTACGAGCCCGGCGACCAGATCTTCATCTTCGGCTTCTCGCGCGGTGCCTACACGGCGCGCTGCATCGCCGGCGTGATCGAGCGTTGCGGGCTGCTGAAGAGCGAGAACATCCGTTTCGCCAAGGACGCGATCACGCTGTACCGCCGGCGCAAGCCGGAGAAGGAAGCCGCACGGAAGGAGAGGGATAAGATCCCGCTGCTGAAGGACACGCTGATCCATCCGCCGGCTTCGGTGCGGATCGAGGTGCTCGGCATCTGGGACACCGTGGCCTCGCTCGGCCTACCGCTCTGGGGCTGGTGGTTTCGCGTCGGCGCCTTCTGGCGGAACCAGAGTCTGGACAGCAATCCGGCCAAGATCTGCAAGCGCGTCTATCACGCGCTCTCCATGGACGAGCAGCGCTCGCAATTCTTCCCGACCATGACCAGCTCGCGCTGGACGGGCCCGGAGCAGGTGATCCGGCAGGTGTGGTTCCGGGGCGTCCACGCCGATATCGGCGGCGGCTACGGGAACCGCAGCCTCGGCGACCTGTCGCTCGAATGGATGCTGCAGATCGCGCATCATCACGGGCTGAAGCTGCGCGACGACAAGGCCGGCATCACCCTGGAGCGGGGCTTGCCGGTCTGCCGCGGGGCCGCACCGCTCGGCAAGATGCATGACGAGATCAAGAGCAAGCCGGGCTGGATCGTGTTCGGCGCCTGGCCGCGCTGGGTCCCGGTGCCGCGGCCGGAATGGACCGAACGCAAGCAGCGGCAGATGGTGCGCAAGTTCGGCGCCCCGCATGATGCCGTCTACCGCCGCTCGCAGCAGGCTTTCGCGCTCTGGCAGCAACGCGATGCGGGGCAGCGCCGCATCGTCGATAGTCTGCTGGCCCGCGACGGGTTGATCTTCCTGAATTTCAACAATCCGATCGCGATTCCGATCACAGCCGCGACCGTCTGGAATCGAACCGGCATCGTGTTCGAGTTCGGTTCGATCTACAAGATCACCTATGTCGAGGGCGAGTGGCAGGACAAGGAGAAGCCGGAATGCGGCCCCGCGGGACAGAAACCGCAGGGCCTCGACCTCATCCGGCGGCTGTTCACGCTCGGGAAGCGGCTGAACGGCGCCGACTGGCTGGAGCTGGTCGGCCATATCGCGCATCCGCGGCCTTGGCCGGCGGCGGAGTTCGGACTGCGCCGGCTGCTGACGCTGTTCTTCGTACGCGAGCCGAGGCCGCTTGCGCGCTCCCTGATCCGCATGGGCAGGCACCTCGGCAAGAAACAGAAGTCCGTCACGGTGGTCAACTTGGCGCATAACGGCGTCTTCCATGCCTTCGGCAACGACACCTGGACCACTTATCCGAACAATAGCGGTCGCGTCGTGCTGGAGATCGAGCGGGTGAGCGCGCTGCCGCCGGCCGACGGAGGTCCCTGCTTCGTCGTCACGCCGCGCGGTGAAGTGATCGACCGCGGCACGGTGAGCGCAGCCGATGCCGAGCTTCTCGGACTGGTCGAGGAGCGGTCCGCGCTGCTGGAAGGCAAAGCGATGCCGCCCTGGCCGGCCCCGGCATCGGCCGAGCAGGCCTCGGAAAACACGATGCCGTCGGACTACCCAACCATCGTTGCCTTCGCCGATGTCCTGATCGAGCAGCCGCTCGCGGAGCCCGCGGCTCAGGCGGCGAAGAAACCATCCCAAGCCGTCGCGCCGAACGACGGAATTCGCGATCTCGACGCCATCGACGACGACATCCAGATGCATCTGACGAAGCTGGCGCAGCCGTCAAAGCCGAAGGATGCCAAGGCCGGAGGGGTCGCAGGCTCGATCCGCGCCATCAGCCGTAGAATTCGCTTCAGACGACGACCGTCCAATCCCTGGCGCCTCGAGTGGACCCACGACGAGATCTGAGCAGCGCTCCGTACTAGCCAATCGTCAAGTCCACCACGATCGCGTCATGGTCTGAGATCGCCGCACCCTGCTCATCGACCGCCGCGACCGTGCGCGGTGCTGACGGCGCAATCCCGCGGGTGAACAGCCAGTCGATGCGGCGGAACGGTGGCAGCGGGCTGCCGTCGGGGCGCATGCGCTGGGTGGCCGCCGGATCGTTGGCCGCCTGCCAGGCGAAGCCTGCGTCACGCATGACGCCGAACAGCGGCTCGTAGGCTTCGCAGCGCTCGAACCAGAGCTTCGCATCCGCCGGCCGTTCGGGGTCGACCGCGGGGAAGGCGGCGGTGTTGCAGTCGCCGCCGATCACCATCGGCGCGTTGCCATAGCAGCCGTTGATCGCATGGAGCAGGCGCGTCATCTGCTGGGCCCGGCCGTTGGCGTCGCTTTCGCTTTCGAGATGCAGCGATACCACGACGCAATCGCCGGCATCGGTGGCGATGCGGCCGGCCAGCGCCATGCGGCCGCCGAGCCGGCGCTGGACGCCGGTGCCCTTGCCGTTGATCTGGTCCTTGAACCAGCGGCCGCCGGAATCCAGCCGGATCAACGCCAGTTCGTGCAGTGGCAGGCGGCTCAGGATCGCGTTGCCATGCAGGCCCGCATGGTTGCGCTGGCCCTTGTGCCATTCCCGCTCGCGCACGTCGCCGAGGCCGAGCTCGACGAACTCGACGCCATAGGCGTAGCCCAGGTCGAGGGCGGCGGCGAGATCGGCGGTGGTGTGCCGATTGCCGGACCGTGCCATGCCGATATCGGTCTCCGAGAGCAGAATGATGTCGAGATCGAGCGGTGCCAGCAGCGCAGCCGAGGCCGCGCCGTATTTCAGGCGCTCGGCATTCCAGGCGGCGAGGCGCAGGGTGCGGCGCGGCGCGGCGAACGTCTCCGGCGGGCGATATTCGATGGCGGTGAGGGCGGTGACGCCGCGGGCGATGCGGTCGTGCTCGGCCTGGGTCGGCTCCGCGGTCAAGGCCGCGGTGATCTCGGCATGGCCGGGCGCCGGCAGCGCGGCCGTGGTGGAAGAGAAAATCTCGATCATGCCCTGTTCGATCCGGCCCCGGCTCTATGCGATCACGGCTCTATTCGGCGGCGAGACGCGAGGGCGGAAGATCGATGCGCCGGCCGCTCTCGACCTCGAACAGATGGACGCAAGTCATCGGGATCTTCAGGAACAGGCGCTGGCCCGACCTCGGCAGCGCCGCCTCGCCGCCGCCATTGCGCATCACGGTCATTTCCATCTCCCCGCTCCGGCCGTAAAAGACCTGACCTGTGCCGAGTTCTTCCACCAACTCGATCTCGAAATCTAGCGTGCCTTTGAGCGGTGCGTCGAGCAGCTGGATTTCGTCGGGTCGCACGCCGATCGTGACCGGCGTTCCTGCACCGCTGCCGATCGCGATCCTTCCGTCCGCCGCCAGGGTGCCGGTCAGGAAGTTCATGGCCGGGGCGCCGATGAAGCCGGCGACGAAGCGGCTGGCGGGACGGCGATAGACCTCGGTCGGCGTGCCGATCTGCTCGATCCGGCCGTGGTTCAGGACCACCAGCCTATCGGCCAGGGTCATGGCCTCGACCTGGTCGTGGGTGACGAAGACGCTGGTGACACCGAGCCGCTGGTGCAGCCGGCGGATCTCGATGCGCATCTGGGCCCTGAGCTTGGCATCGAGATTGGAAAGCGGCTCGTCAAACAGGAAGACCTTGGGTTCGCGGATCATCGCCCGGCCGATCGCCACGCGCTGGCGCTGGCCGCCGGAGAGCGTGCCGGGTTTCCGATCCAGGAGCTCGGCGATGCCGAGGCTCTGCGCCACCGCCGCGACCCGCGCGCGCCGTTCGGGCTTGCGCGTGCCGGCGACCTTCAGCGCGTAGCCGATATTCTCGGCGACCGTCATATGCGGATAGAGCGCGTAGTTCTGGAACACCATGGCGCAGCCGCGCTCGCGCGGCTCCAGCGCGTTGACCACCGTTCCGTCGATCGCGATCTCGCCCGCGGTGATCTCCTCCAGCCCGGCGATCATGCGCAGCAGCGTGGACTTGCCGCAGCCGGAAGGCCCGAGCAGCACCACGAACTCGCCGTCGGCGATCGAGAGATCGACGCCATGCACGGTCGGCACCTTGTTGTAGCTCTTGTGGACTCCGCGAATTGCGACTTCGGCCATGCTGCGTCCCTTAATTTCCCGCCCATCTATTTTTCGGCTGCCACGAGCCCGCGCACGAACCAGCGCTGCATGAAGATCACCACGACCAGCGGCGGCAGCATGACGATCAAGGTCCCCGCCATGGCGATGTGCCAATCCGGCGTGCCGTTGGTCTGCGGGATGAGTTCCTTGAGTTGGGTCACCGCCGTGCCGTGCGCTGCATCGGTGGTCACCAGCAGCGGCCAGAGATACTGGTTCCAGGCCCAGACGAACATGATGGTGCCGAGCGCCGCCATGTTGGTGCGCGAAAGCGGCAGCAGCACGTCGAAGAAGAAGCGGATCGCACCGGCGCCGTCCATCCGCGCCGCTTCCGTCAGCTCATCCGGCAAGGTCAAAAAGAACTGGCGATAGAGGAAAGTGCCGGTCGCGGTCGCGATCAGCGGCAGGATCAGGCCGGTATAGGAATTGAGCAGGCCCCATTTCAGCGCGATCTCGATGCCGGTCGCCTGGCGCACGAGCCAGGTGATGCCGCTGATATCCAGCAGCGCCTGATAGGGGCTGAGCACATTGGCGGCGACCGCGTAGGTCGGCACGATCCGCACTTCCAGCGGCAGCATGAGGGTGATGAAGATCGCCCAGAACACCACCATCTTTCCCCAGTAGCGGAAATAGACGATGGAGAAGGCGGTCAAGGCCGCGATGAACACCTTGCCGAGCGCCACGCCGGCCGCGAAGACGATGCTGTTCACGATCTTCGGGCCGAGATCGGCGCGGTTCCAGGCCTCGACGATGTTGTCCCAGAAATAAGGCCCGGGCGTCAGCGGCATCGGCACCTCGTTGACGGTGCGAAGATCGTGCGAGGCGGCGATGGCGATGATCGCGAAAGGCAGCAGCGCCGAGAGCAACCCCAGGAACAGCAGAAGCTGCGAGATCAGGTTGAGGATCGGGCTGCGCTCGACCATGGCGGTTACTTGTAGTGAACGCGGCGTTCCAGGAATCGGAACTGGAACACGGTGAGGGCGATCACCAGCAGCATCAGGATGATGCTCTGCGCCGCGGCGCCGGAATAGTCGAGGCCTTTGAAGCCGTCGAAGAAGATCTTGTAGACCATGAGCTCAGTCGCGCGGTTCGGCCCGCCGGCGGTCATCAGGTCGACGATGCCGAAACTGTCGGTGAAACTGTCGGTCAGGTTGATCACCACCAGGAAGAAGATCGTCGGGGTGAGCAGCGGGAGCTGGATGTCGCGGATGCGGCGGAGCAGCCCGGAGCCGTCCATCGCCGCCGCCTCGATCAGGCTCTTCGGGATCGCCTGCAAGGCGGCCAGGAAGAAGATGAAGTTGTAGCCGATGTATTTCCAGACATAGGCGATGACGATGGCGATCATCGCCTGGGCGCCGTTCAGCGCCGGATTCCACAGGCCAGGGAAGGCATGGTTGAGATACGCCATGAAGCCCGCTTCCGGCGCCAGGATGAAGCGGAAGGCGACCCCCAAGGCGGGTGCGGCGATCGCATAAGGCCAGACCAGGACGGTGCGATAGACGCGGAAGCCCCGGAGCTCGCGATCGACCAGCAGCGCCATGGTGAGGGCCACACCCATGGCAAGGACGGTGGCGGAGAAGGCGAAGATCAGGCTGGTGAGGATCGAGTTCCAGTAGACCGGATCGCCGAGCAGCTGGGTGAAGTTGGAGGTGCCGACCCATTCATTGCCGCCGCCCCAGGGCCGCTCCAGCGTAAAGGCCCAATAGAGCGCCTGCCCGGCCGGCCAGTAGAAGAAGGTGAAGATCAGCAGCACCTGCGGCACGACCAGCGCGATGCCGAGTCCCTTGTTGGTGAAGAGGGTGCGCTTTTCCATCAGCGCGGAGCTCGCGTTGACTCGTACCCCCACCCTAACCCGCCCCCGATTCGGGGGCGGGGATATTCTTCTCCCTCCCCCGAATCGGGGGAGGGCCGGGGTGGGGGTACGAAACTCAGCGAAACGTTCACGCCGCTTACGGCAGCTGCTTTCCCTTATAGGTGGCTTCGAAGCGGCGCAGGATGCCGTTGCCGCGCTCCACCATCTGGTCGATGCCTTCCTGCACCGAGACCTTGTTGGCGAAGATCGCCTGCCAGCCATTGGCGACCTCGTTGCGGATCTGCAGGAAGCCGCCGAGACGGGTGCCGTGGGTCTGGGAGAGCTTGTCCGAGGCGGTCAGGCTGGCGATCGCGATCTCGCGGCCCTGATACTTCGGATCCTTGTAGAAGCCCTTCTCGACCATGAAGTCGTAGCCGGTCTTGGTCACCGGGATGTAGCCGGTGACGGTCGACCAGAACAGGGCCTGCTCCGGCTGGGCGATGAAGTTGAGGAACGCGGCCGCGGCCTTGTACTCGTCCTTCGACTTGCCCTGCAGCACCCAGAGCGAGGCGCCGCCGACCAGCGAGCTCTTGCGCTCGATGCCGGCATAGGTGGGCAGCATGGCGACGCTCCAATGCATGTCGGGCGCGGCGGTGCGGCCGATCGTGCCGTGATCGCCGACCGAGGTCAGGATCATCTGGCAATGGCCGGACGCGAAAGCCGGCACCATCTCTTCGCCGCTTTCCTTGCTCTTCAGCACCGCGAGGCCCTGGTCGTACCAGGACTTCAGGTCGGTGACGTATTGCACGAACTTGGTCTTGTTGAAGACCAGCTCGGCGTCGAGTCCGCCATAACCGTTGTC
The DNA here is from genome assembly GCA_030715195.1 of Dongia sedimenti. Taxonomy (GTDB): domain Bacteria; phylum Pseudomonadota; class Alphaproteobacteria; order Dongiales; family Dongiaceae; genus Dongia; species Dongia sedimenti. The sequence continues at coordinate 18,980 of JAUYVI010000005.1, read as the reverse complement.
CTTGGTCGCCAGCGGCTGGTCGTTGACGGCGGAGAACTGCTCCAGCAGCTGCCAGCTCTCGTCGGCGCTGATGTTGAAGCCGAGCGGGCAGGCATAGCCCGCATCCTTCAGCGCCTTCATATCGGCCGCGGCCTCTTCCCAGGTCTTCGGCGCCTCGGTCTTGCCGATCTTCTGGAACGCATCCTTGTTCCAGTAGAGCAAGGCGGTCGAGGAGTTGAACGGGAAGGAATACATCTCGCCCTTGGAGGTCGCGTAATAGCCGCGGATGCCCGGGAGATAGTTGTTCCAATCGACCTTATAGCCTTCGTCGGCCATCAGCTTCGAGGCCGGGTAGTAGGCATCGGAGAGCATCAGGTCGAGAGTGCCGACGTCGAACACCTGGACGATGGTCGGCTGCTGGCCCGCGCGATAGGCGGCGATGGTGTTCTGCACCGCGCCGGCATAGGTGCCCTGGCTGGTGCAGACGATCTCGTAATCCTTCTGCGATTCGTTGAAGTGCTGGCAGACCTCCTGGACGCGCTTCGAGATATCGCCGGAATTGCCGTACCAGAAATCGATCTTGGTCTTGCCGCCCGCGAACGCATTCGCGGAAAGAAGCGCCAGCAGCGCAGCGGCGCCGGTTGCGCCGAGCAGAGAGAGTTTCATGCCACACCCATCGTTTAGGATTTGGATCGGCTTGTGGAGTTAGAGCGGACTCCGTCCGATCGACCCGCCCCTCTTCACACGGGCGCGATGATGAAGCGCGAAAGCTGCGATGAAGCTTCTATGAAGCTTCGCGGTCGCTCAGGTGACCGCGGTGGGAAACTGTGGGGGAAAGTCAGATACCTGCTGCTCGGGCACCTGGCGCTGGGGAACATCGGTATGCGCCAGGATCGCCTCGACCAGCGCCTCGGGATCGTTCTCCGGAATGAGCGTGATGCCGAGCTTGGGCAGGATCCCGCAGGCCGGGGTCGCGATCACCGGAATCCCGGCGGCGAGCGCCGCGAGCAGGCTGCGCGGCTGCTCTTCGATGACACTCGGCTGCACCACCAGCCCGGCCTCGCGCAGCCAGGCGGGATCGTGGCGGGCGGCGCGGCGGACCGGCAATCCCGACCAGAAGCCCTCGCCCTCGAGATCACCGCCGAGCAGCACGACCTCGAGGTCGAGGCGCAGCGCGAGGGCGCGCACTTCATAGGCGCCCTTGCGCGCGAGGCTCGGGCCCGGAAACACGATGGACCGGCGTTTCGGCATGCGCGGTGTGCGCAACGCACCCGGCATGTGCCAGTCCAGGAGCTCGGCCTTGCCGGGAAACTGGCTGGCGACCAGCGCATGCGGGGTCACGATTCTTTCCGCCGCCGCGAGTGCGGCCGTTTCCGCCGCGACCAGTTCGGCCGGCGCGCGGAAATCGGCCAGGGTCGCGCGATCGGGGTGGGTCGCCGCCGCGCGATCGAGCCGCGCCTGCAATTGCTGCATCGGCATGCGGGTCATCAGCACGGTCACGCGCCGCCCGCCCAGCACGCCCATGCGCCAGAGAAAGGGCAGCAGCGATTGCGCCACGCAGACTTCGGTGACATCCGGCGTCAAGGTACCGACCAGCTTGCGCGCGACCGCTTCGCAGCGGCGGAGCTGCGCCGCGATACGCTGCCCGTTCGCGGTGGCGCGGCGGGCGTGGACGGCATGGAGCAGGCTGGTCACGGTCGCGGTCACCGGACGCTCGAAGCCGTCGGTCGGCCAGGCGTAGCGCGGCTTGTTCCAGCGATAGCCGTCGAGCGGAATGCCGAGGCGGTCACCCTGGGCCCGGCGCTGCTCCACATAGGTGCGGAACTCGGGCCAAGCTTCATCGAGCAGGAAGGCGGTTCGGCCGAGCACGCGGGGAGCACTCCTTTCATGCCGATGGCAGCGGATCTCGCCGCAAGAGCCGCAATCATTGGCGCGCGGCCGGCGGTCGAGGTCGAGCACCGGTTCTGCGATGCCGCGCTGCTTCTCCCGGCCGGACAGCTGCACCGTCAGCGTCGTGGCGCTCAGTCTCACATTCAGCAACAGGTCTTGCGGCGCCCGGAAGCGCAGATCGACGTAATTCCAGGCGACCGTGGCGTCGCGGCCGAACTGGGTGGCGGAACCGGGGACGGCGCGGGAATGCGCATGGCGCTCGACGATGGCGCAGCCGGATTTCAGCGCGACGTCATAGAGCGCGTTGGAGATCTGACAGAGGCCGCCGCCGGTCGAGGCCACCATGCAGCCTTCCTTCAGCATCCGCCCGGCGACGAAGCCGCGGCGCGCGCTGGGCCGGCCGAGCTGTTTCCAGAAGCTGAACACGGCGCCGGCGGGAATGATCAGCCCGTCGAAATGCCGCGCGGCGACCCGCAGGTTCTCCACCTTGCCGAACTGGAGGCGCGTCTCGCTGTGCCGCGGGTCGGACCAGAGCGGCGTCACCGATTCCGCCAGCAGGTGCCGGCAATCCGGCGCAAGGCGGCGCTCCAGCTTCCCGACCGGCGCAAGCAGGTCGGTCGCCCGGCGCTGCGCGCGCAAGCCGGCGGCCTTCAGCGCGAAGACCAGGCCGGACGCGCGGGTCGGCATCGATGTGACCGGCTCCGGGCGCGGCAGCTCGGGTCGGGTGATGGCGTTCATGGAAGCGTCATTCCTGCGCCGCAAGGGACTCCGGCGCAACGGCCGCAAGCAGCATGATGCGCTAGTCGCGGCCTTCCGTCATCCGGTTCGGCACCGATCTGTGTCGGCGGTCACGCGGCGCCGGCTTGGCGATGCCAGCCGGAACCGATCGGCCCGGTCCAGCCGGCCGCCCTGCCTTCGACCAGGGTCCTGATCAGATCTTCTGCACTTGACGGCCGCGCGAACAGGTAGCCCTGGGCGGTATCGCAGCCCTTGCCGCGCAGGAAGTCGAGCTGGGCCGTCGTCTCCACGCCCTCGGCCAAGACTTCGAGATTGAGATTCTGGGCGAGGCCGATGATCGCCGCGGTGATTTCCATGTCGGCGAGATTGCTCGGGATATCGGCGATGAAGCTCTTGTCGACTTTGAGCTTGTCGATCGGAAAGCGCTTCAGATAGGCGAGCGAGGAATAGCCGGTGCCGAAGTCGTCGATGGCGAGGCGGATGCCCAGCGCCTTCAAGGCCGCGAGCTTGGTGAGGGTCGCCTCGGCCTGCTCCATCAATGCGCTTTCGGTGATCTCGATCTCCAGGCAGTGCGGCGGCAGGCCGGTCTCGGCCAGCACGTCGCGGATGCGCTCGGCGATGTCGGGGAGCTGGAACTGGCGCGGCGAAAGGTTGACGGCCATCATGTCGATCATGATCCCGTCGTCGCGCCAGGCCTTCAACTGGCGGCAGGCCGTGGTCAGCACCCAGTCGCCCAGCGGGACGATCAGACCGGTTTCCTCGGCGAGCGGGATGAAGCGGTCGGGCGGGACCAGGCCGTCGGTGGGATCCTGCCAGCGCAGCAGCGCCTCGACCCCGACCAGCTTCCGGTCGCCGATTCCGATCAGCGGCTGGAAGTGCAGCACCATCTCTTCGCGTTCGAGCCCGCGGCGCAGCTTGGCCTCGAGCGCGAGGCGGGTGTTGGCGGCATCGGTCAGCGCCGTGCGGTAGAAGCGATACGTGCCCCTGCCATTTTCCTTCGCCTCGTAGAGCGCGGTGTCGGCCTGCTGGATGAGGTCGGTGGCGACCGCGGCGTCGCTCGGGAACAGGCTGATGCCGACGCTGGCGCCGATATAGACGTCATGGCCGCCCTGCAGGGCGAAGGATTCCGACAGCCGCGCGATCAGCGTCTCGGCGACGCCGGCCGCCTGTTCGGGGCTGGTCAGGTCTTCCAGGACCACCACGAACTCGTCGCCGCCGAGCCGGGACAGCGTATCCGAATCGCGCAAGCGCGCCCGCAGGCGCTGGGCCACGGTGACCAGCAGCTCGTCGCCGGCCGGATGCCCGAGGCTGTCATTGACGTTCTTGAAGCGGTCGAGATCGAGAAACAGCACGGCGCCGAGCCCGCCATGGCGCTTCGTGCGTTCCACCGCGTGCTCCAGCCGCGAGGTCAGCAGCAGGCGGTTGGGCAAGCCGGTGAGTGGATCGTGATGCGCAAGCTGCTCGAGCTGCTCCTGCGATCGCTTCAGCCGCGTGATGTCGGTGAAGGTGCCGACGTAGTTGACGATTTCGCCTTGCTCGTTGCGGACGGTGCTGATGGTCAGCAGCTCGGGATAGATTTCGCCGTTCTTGCGGCGATTCCAAATCTCGCCCTGCCAGAAGCCGGCGGCCGCGACCGCGCGCCAAAGCGCGTTGTAGAACGCGGCGTCGTGGCGGCCGGATTGCAGGAGCCGCATGTTCTGGCCCCGCAGCTCGTCCTCGCTGTAGCCGGTCATCGTGCAGACCGACGGGTTGACGGCGACGATGGTACCTTGCGGATCGGTCACCACCACGCCTTCCTGGGTGTTCGAGAACACGGCCGCCGCCTGGCGCAGCCGCTCGTCGGCGCGACGCCGCTCGGTGATGTCGAGCATGACCAGCAGGCTGAATTGCGGCGTGCCGTCCTCGCCGCGCACCAGCGACTGGTTGAAATCGATCCAAACCGCACTGCCGTCGGGACGATGGATCAAGCGTTCGCCATGGCGGCTCGGGGTCTCGCCGCATGTCAGTCGTGCGATCGCCGCCTCGTCGGCCTCGCGGTATTGCGGCTCGGTGATGCTGAGGAGGTCGGCGTCCTGCAGCATGTCGCGGCGGTAGCCGAGCAGGTCGCAGAAGCGCTGGTTGAAGCGCTGCAGCCGACCATCCAGCCCGAGATGGGCAAGCGCGGCTTCCGCCTGATCGAAGGTCGCCTGAAAGCGCAGCTCGGCCGCGGCGGTTTCCCGGCGCTGCCGCGTTTCGGCCAGCGCGGCCTGCAACCTTTGCCGCTGCCAGACCAGACCACCGACCGCGAGCGAGAACAGAAACGCCGCGACCCCCATGCCCACGGTAAAGCCGGCAAGCCTGTGCACCGGGCTCAGCGCTTCCGCTTCGTCCATCTTGGTCAGCACGAACCAGGTGGTGCCGGGCACTGGCAGTCCCGCCGCCAGCACCGGGACGCCGCGATAGTCGATGCCGGAGACTTCGCGCGCCTGGCCGAGCAGCAATTTGGCGGCCGGCAGCGAGCTCTCGCTCAGCGGGCGCCGCACCCTCAGCGCGCTGTCGGGCTGGTATTGGAGATTGCTGAGATAGACCAAGTCGCCCCATTCGCGCCGCACCAGAACGGCCTCGCCGCTGGCGTCATCGGTGGGCCACGAGGCCAGCAGGGGGTACAGGTAGTCGTCGGGCGTCAGCTCCATGGCGATGAGCAGCCGCCCGAGATTGGCACCACGGCGCGGCGCGGCGATCGGCGCCACGAAGGCGAGGCGAATGCCGGGTGCGTCGTCGGGCCGATAGAGATCGATGCTGGCCACGCTGCCGCCGGCGAGCGCCTCGTCGAGGGCGCGTTGCAGCCGCGATCCGGTCAAGGTCGGCCGGCCGTCGCTCAGGACCACGGAGCCGTCGGGGCGCAGGATCTGCGCGGAAGCAAATCCATAGCTGCGGCGGATGCTGGAGAGGGCGCCGGCGACGTTCAGCCGGTCGGATTCGTTGTCGGTGAGGAGCCAACTGTTCAGAACGCTGCCGGTTGCCGTGTCGTGCGCGAAGGCCAGGACGTTGGTGCGCCGCTCATCGAGCCAGCGCGTGATCGCGGTGACCTTGAGCTCGGCCACGGTGCGGAGTTCATCGAGTTCCTGCTCCCGCAGGGCCTCGGCGCCGCTGCGATAGACCAGGCTGCCGATCACCGTGAGCACGGCGGCGACCACGGCCAGGACCGCAATCAGCGATCCGGACCGCGCGCTCTTGGCGTCCGGTATGGAGGGATTGGCGGAGGCCGCCGGTCGGGTGACGCGGCGAAGCAACAGAGCGAGGGCGAGTGCCGTGACCGCAACAAAGCCGAGCCCCTTGAAGCTGGCGACGGCTGAGAGGCCGGCTTGTTCCCCGGCCAGCAGCGCCAGCATCCGGTCGGACAGCAGGATCCAGAGGCTGGCCAGAATGACATAGCCTGCCGTCGTCGCTGCGATGAAGGCGTTTCGGTTTCCTAAGCCCATTCCTATTCCCACGCGGCCGGCGCGCCGGCCGACCGTAGTCATAGGTGATAGGTAAACGATCTCAGGTTAAGTCAAGGTTAGCGTTGTCCGGACTGGGCCGGTGCCGGGTGAGGCCGGGCGTTTTCCGAACTTGCAAATAGAATGAGGGACTTCGCCGGCCTATTGCGGCGGAGAGACCCGGGCCGGCTCGGCCTCGGCACCCTCGACCCAGGCCTCTTGTCCGGCTGCGCCCGTGCATTCGATGGCGAGGCACTTGTTGACGGTGAGCCCGTCGTCGCTCAGCGGGAAGATTGCATATTCGAAGCCGATCCAGGACTGATCGCCGGCATAGAGCGCGGTCCGGCCGAAGACCGGCGCCGCGGTCGCACGCACGCGGCGGTAGGATTCATCCAGCCCGGATTCGGCGAGGCTCGCTACCGCGCCATGCTCGCGTCCGGTGAAGTCATCGGCGTGCGATCGGACCACCGCAGTGCCCACCAGCCGATAGGAGATCCGGAATGGATCCGCCATCAACTCGGCCAGAATGAGATAGGGCAGGAGCGAGCGGATCTCCGCCGGTTCGATCGCGCTGCGGGGCGGCGGCGCGACGTCACTGCATTTCGATTTCCAATAGTCGTGCAGCTGGCGGATGCGCGTGGATCTGACTTGGTCGAGGGCGGCGTAGCTGAGATGAGGCGGCCGTTCCAGCGCGAACATTGTGATCTGGGTAACCTGAAAATCTTTGAAAACCCGTGCCTTACCGTATCAGCGTTTCACCCTGATTGCGACGAGACGGTGTTCCCAGGAAAGAAAGTTTGACCGCTGAGACAAGAAGTCTAGCGGCCCGGCCCGGCCCGGGCCGAATTATGTCAGGGCATTTCCCATGCATCGGTTTTGCGGGGGACGAGAGCGGAATCCGGAAGGGCCGCGCGGACCCCATTTCGCAACCAAGCAGGAGAACTGCCATGACGAGCAGTATCGTCGGCAGCTCGGGCTTCAGTTCGGCCGGCCTTGCCCAGATGCGCGAGCAGATGTTCCAGAAGCTCGACGCGGATAGCAGCGGCACGATCGACGAGACCGAGTTCGCCAAAGGACCCGACGGTTCGTCGGGGATGGACAGCGGCATCGCCTCGGCGCTGTTCAAATCCTTCGACACCGACGGCGATGGAGGCCTGACCCAGGATGAGCTGGAAACCGGCTTCCAGAAGCTGAGCTCCAGCATGCGATCCGTCCTGATCGGCACCCAGGAGCAAGGCGGACCGGGCGGGCCGGATGGACCGCCACCGCCACCGCCGGCAGAGGCAGCCGGTGGCAGTGACAGCAGCGACAATAGCCTCGATACGCTGCTGAAGATGCTGCAGACCGGCGACACCAGTGCCGCCAGCGGCAGCGACGATGACGAAGACGACGGCAGCGATTCCGCAACCAGCGCCACCACGGCGGTGCGGAATGACTTCAAGCAGCTGCTGACCGATCTCCAGAAGCTGATGGAGAGCCAAAGCGCGGTCGGGACCTCGGTCTCGGCTTAACTTCGGCACCCGATGCAGGTCCCGCCCGCCGCGATCGTATAAGCGGCGAGGGGCCTGCATCGGGCCTTTCGGGGGAAATGATCCGTGATGTCCGATCCTGGCTGGGCCATGCTGCGCCCGGCGGCGCCATTCCATCGCGGCCATGTGCTGGTGGTCGATGACGATCGCGAGCATCGCCTGCTGATCGCGCAATTGCTGCGCCGTGGCGGCTTTCGCGCCTCCTTGGCCGCGAACACGGCAATCGCGCAGAAGCTGGTCAAGGCCGCGGCGCCGGATCTCATCCTGCTGGACGTCATGCTGCCGGACGAGGACGGGCTCGCCTTCTGCCGGCGGATTCGCGAATCGTCACACCTGCCGGTCATCATGCTGACCGCGCTCGGCCAGGGTCCGCATCGTGTCGCCGGTCTCGACAGTGGCGCCGACGATTACATCGCCAAGCCCTTCGATCCCGACGAATTGCTGGCGCGGATCCGCGCCGTCTTGCGTCGGACCCGCGACAGCGGCGGCGACAGGGATGGGTCGAATCTGCCCTCGCCGCGGCGGCAATTCTATCGCTTCGCCGGCTGGACCCTGGACGCGGCGCGCCGCGAGGTCTGGTCGCCGGAGCATACGCTGATCACCCTCACCTCCGGCGAGTTCGACCTGCTGCTCGCCTTCTGCGACCATCCGCAGATGGTGCTGAGCCGAGAGCACCTGGTCGAGCTCACCACCGGCAAACCGAGCGACGGCGTCGATCGGAAGATCGACATTCTGATCAGCCGGCTCCGCCGCAAGCTTGCATCGAAGCACTCTTCGTCCGTCGGCCGGAGCGTCGAACTGCTGAAGACCGTCCGCAACGGCGGCTATCAGCTGACGGCACCCGTGACCTTGGACGCCGAGGGCTGAATGCGGGACAGCATCGCCCTGCGGGTGACGCTGGCGGTTTTCGGCGCATTGGTTCTGACCCAGCTGGTCGGCTACCTGCTGTTCACCGGCGAACGGCTGCGCCTTCTGCCGCTGATGAACACCGACCGGATCGAAGCGATTGTCCAACAGGCGGTCGGGCGCGTGCTCGCCGCGGCGCCGGAACGGCGCGCCGCCGCCGCCGCGGCGCTCGGCAACCGGCAGATTCAAGGCATGCTCAGTTCGGTCTTCGCGCCGAGCGGAGAGATCGTGGATCCGCCGCCGCTGCACGGCTTCCGCCGCAAGATGCTGGCCGAAAGCGGCGGACGCTTCGATATGCTGCTGATCGAGATGCCGTTGCCGCCCGCCGGGTTCGGGCCGCCGCGACAGGCGAAGCTCTGGTTGCGGCTGCCGGATCGAAACTGGCTGGTGCTGACCGTGCCCGGCGATCTGCTGCGCCAGCCGGATCTGTTGCGCATGGCCTTATGGTGGGGCCTGTCGCTGCTCGGCGCCGTTCCGCTCTCGCTGTTCGTCGCCCGGCGCCTGACGGCGCCGATCCGCCGTTTCTCCGGCGCCGCCGAGCGGCTTGGCCTCGATATCAGCGCCTCGCCGCTCCTCGAAACCGGCCCCGCCGAGTTGCGCGCCGCGGCGGCGGCGATCAACGGGATGCAGGATCGCATCAAGCGCTTCGTCGATGACCGCACCGAGATGCTGGCCGCGATCTCGCACGATCTGCGCACCCCGATATCGCGGCTCCGGCTGCGTGTGGAGAACCTGGCCCCGGGCAGCGGGCGCCGATCGATGATCGACGACCTGCAGCACATGGATCGCATGATCGCCGCCACCCTCGATTTCGCGCGGGATGCGAACAGCGGCGAGGCGCCATGCCGGATCGACCTGGTCAGCCTGGTGGAAACCGAATGCGAGACGCTGGCCGATCTCGGGCGGGATATCGCCTATCGGGGGCCGTCCCATCTCGCCTTCACCTGCCGCCCGCTGGCGCTCGGCCGCGCGGTGCGCAACATTCTGGAGAATGCCACCGCCTATGGCGGGCGGACGACCGTCACCGTGACCGATCGAACCGATCGAGCGGAGATCGAAGTGGCGGATTGCGGACCGGGGATTCCGGAGGCGGAGCAGAGCCGTGTCTTCGAGCCGTTCTACCGGTTGGACCCGGCGCGCTCCGGAGAGCAGCCCGGCACCGGGCTCGGCCTTGCGATCGCGCGCAACATCCTGCGCGGCCATGGCGGCGACATCACGCTCCGGAATCGCGAGACCGGCGGCCTGCTGGTCGTGCTTTGGCTGCCGCGCGCCGCGGCGTGACGCGTCAGCCGTTCAGCTTCTCGATGACGGTGTCGAGCTGATCGAGGCTCGCGTAATGCAGGACGAGGCGCCCGCCCTTGCCGTCGAACTGCACCTCGACCTTGAGGCCGAGTTTCAACGACAGGTCATGCTCGAGCGCGCGGGTGTCGGCGTCCTTCACCGGCGCGGCGGAGGCGGTGCCCTTCTTGCGCGCGGGTTCGGGCTTCTGCTTCTTCACCAGCGCCTCGGCCTGGCGGACATTGAGATCCTTGGCGACGATCTCCTTGGCAAGCGCGATCGGATCGGCCGAGCCGATCAGGGCGCGGGCATGGCCGACGCTGAGCTTGCCTTCGGTGATCATCGCGCGCACGGCTTCCGGCAGGCCGCGCAGGCGCAGCAGGTTGGCGATCGCCGAGCGGCTCTTGCCGATGCGCTCGGCCAGGGTCTCCTGGGTGTAGTCGAACTCCGACATCAGGCGCGCATAGCCTTCGGCCTCTTCGAGCGGCGTCAGGTCCTCGCGCTGGACGTTCTCGATGAGCGCGATCTCCAGCGTGCTGCGATCGTCGAGGCTGCGGATGATGATCGGCACTTCATGGAGCTGCGCCAGTTGTGCGGCGCGCCAGCGGCGCTCGCCGGCGACGATCTCGAAATGACCGCCGAGCTTCGCATGCGGCCGCACCAGGATCGGCTGCAGGATGCCGTTCTCCTTGACCGACTGCGCCAGCGCCTGCAGCTCGTCCGGCGCGAAGCGGCCGCGCGGCTGATAGCGCCCGGGATGCAGCAGGTCGATCGCCATGCTGCGCTGAGGCCCGAGTTCGGCCGGCGCCTCTTCGGCGCCGAGCAGCGCATCGAGGCCGCGGCCGAGATGGGGTTTCTTGGTCATGCGAGGCCGCGCACGCTATGCAGCGCTGAGCGAGCGGCCCGAGAGGCCATGCTCGCGTTTCAGCAATTCGCCGGCGAGACGCACGTAGGCCTGCGATCCGGCGCAGCGGATGTCATAGAGCAAAGCCGGCTTGCCATGGCTCGGCGCTTCGGCGACCCGCACGTTGCGTGGAATCTCGGTTTCATAGACCTTGGCGCCGAAATGCGCGCGCACGTCGGAGGCGACCTGCTCGTTCAGGCTCGACCGCTTGTCGTACATGGTGAGCACGACGCCCTGAATCTCCAGCACGGGATTGAGCGCGCGCTTCACCCGGTCGATGGTGCGCATCAATTGCGACAGGCCTTCCAGCGCATAGAACTCGCATTGCAGCGGGACCAGCACGCAGTCGGCGGCGACCATCGCGTTCAGGGTCAGCAGGCTGAGCGAAGGCGGGCAGTCGATGATGATGAAATCGTAGGGCAGCGGCTCCTTGGACGCGGCGCGGGCCAGGGCGTCGCGCAGGCGATATTCGCGGCGGTCGAGCTCGATCAATTCGATCTCGGCGCCGGCGAGGTCCGGCGTGGTCGGAACGATCGACATGTTGGGCACAACCGTCGGTTGCGTCGCAGCCGCCAGGCTCGCGCCGCCGACCAGCACCTGGTAGGCGCCGAGCCGGCGCTGGTTGCTGTCGAGCGCAAGGCCGGTCGACGCGTTGCCCTGGGGATCGAGGTCCACGATCAAGGTGCGACGGCCGCAAGCCGAGAGCGCGGTCGCCAGGTTGACCGCCGTCGTGGTCTTGCCGACCCCGCCCTTCTGGTTCGCGATGGCGATAATCCGGGGTGAGCCGGGAGCCCTGGGCTCCACCGCTCGATGATTTGTGGGCTGCTCGCTCACGTCTGGCCCCGTCTTTCGAGATGCGACAATCGGAGGATGAGCCCGGTGGGATCGGTGACGCTCCGACGGCGCTCGACGGTCATTTTCCAGACTCTTAAGGCCCCGGTCAATTCTTCTTCCGCCTTGGCGCCCTTGGGGAAAAGACAAACGGTCTCCGCGGTCACGAAGGGCGCCGCCCAATCCAACAATTGGCCGAGATCCGCCAATGCGCGGGCGGTGATCACCGGCGCTGCCCAGGGCTTCAGGGCCTCGACCCGCGCGGCATGGACCTGGACCCGGCCGGCACAGCCGGTCGCGCGGGCGACCTCGCCGAGAAATGCCGCCTTACGTTGGTCCGACTCGATGAGATGAGTCGGCCGCCCGGAAAGCAGCGCCAGGATCAGCCCCGGAAACCCGGCGCCGGAACCGAGATCGACGATCTGCCCCGCGCCCTCGGGCAGCAACGGCACGAGCTGGGCGGAATCCAGGAAATGCCGCTGCCAGACATCGTCCAGGGTCGCGCCGGAGACCAAGTTGATGGCCTTCTGCCATTTCCGCAGCAGACCGGCGTAAGTCTCGAGGGCGGTCATTGTTTCACGTGAAACATCGACGCCGAGAGACTGCAATTCCGACCGGAACTGCTCCGGACCCATCGTGGAGGCCATCGATCAGGCCGCCGAGCGGCGCTTGACGTGGCGGAGCAGGGCGACCAGGGCCGCCGGGGTTACCCCGGGAATACGGCCCGCGGCACCCAGGGTGGCGGGGCGCACGGTCTTCAGCTTCTGCCGAACCTCGGTCGAGAGCGACGCCACCCGGTCGTAATCGAGATCGGGGGCCAAAGAGAGGTCTTCGTCTCGCCGGAACGCCACCACATCGGCTTCCTGGCGCTTCAGATAGCCGGAATAACGGCCATCGATCTCCATCTGCTCCGCGATCTCGGGAGCCAGCCCCTGTAATTCCGGCCAGATCGCCGTCACCCGGTCCCAGGTGATGTCCGGATAGGCCAGCAATTCCAGGGCATTCCGGCGCACGCCATCCTGGTTGACGGTGAGGCCGAGGTTCTTCAGCTGGTTCGGCGTGGCGCTGAGGCCGGTCATTTGAATCCGCGCGGCGTCCAATGCCGCGAGCTTGGCCGCGAAGGCCTGCTCGCGCTCGGTTCCGACACAGCCAATCGCGATCCCGCGGCCGGTCAGCCGCTGGTCGGCATTGTCGGCACGGAGGGAAAGTCGGTACTCGGCCCGGCTGGTGAACATCCGATACGGCTCGTCGGCGCCGCGGGTCACCAGGTCATCGACCATGACCCCGGCATAGGCCTCAGCCCGATCCAGCGTGAAACCCCGGTCGCCGCCGCCCACGGCCAGTGCCGCATTGACCCCGGCCAGAAGGCCCTGGGCGCCGGCCTCCTCGTATCCGGTCGTCCCGTTGATCTGGCCGGCCAGGAAAAGCCCGGGAATCCGCCGGGTTTCCAGGGTCGGACGGAGCTCGCGGGGGTCGACGAAATCATATTCGATCGCGTAGCCCGGACGCAGCATCAGGGCCTTTTCCAGACCGGGAATGGTCTTGAGCAGCGCTTCCTGCACGTCCTTGGGCAACGAGGTGGAGATCCCGTTGGGATAGACGGTCGGATCGTCCAACCCCTCCGGCTCGAGGAAGATCTGGTGCCGCTCCTTGTCCGCAAAGCGAACGACCTTGTCCTCGATCGACGGGCAATAGCGCGGGCCGCGGCTCTCGATCTGGCCGGAATACATGGGGGAACGGTGCAGATTGGCCCGGATCAGGTCGTGGCCGGCCGCGCCGGTATAGGTGATGCCGCAGGAGATCTGCGGCGTGGTGATCGCCTGGGTCAGGAACGACATCGGGGTCGGCGGCTCGTCGCCGGGCTGCAACTCCAAAGAAGCCCAGTCGATGGTCCGGCCGTCGAGGCGGGGCGGGGTCCCGGTCTTCAGCCGCCCAAGAGCAAAGCCGAACCGTCCCAGGGTCTCCGAGAGCTTCAGGGCCGGCGCCTCGCCGACCCGACCGGCCGGAATCCGCTCTTCGCCGCAATGGATCAGACCGTTGAGGAAGGTGCCGGTGGTCAGGACAACGGCGCCGCAGGAGATTCGCCCGCCGTCCCGGGTCAGGACCGCCGCAACCCGGCCCGCCGCATCGACCTCCAGATCCTCGACCGCGCCGGCGAGGACGGTGAGACCCGGCTGCTCGGCGATCAGCGCCTGGACGGCTTGGCGGTAGAGCTTCCGGTCGGCCTGGGCCCGGGGGCCGCGGACCGCCGGACCCTTGGAGCGGTTCAGCATGCGGAACTGGATGCCGCCGCGATCGATCGCCCGGGCCATGATCCCGTCAAGCGCATCGATCTCGCGGACCAGGTGACCCTTGGCGAGGCCGCCGATCGCCGGGTTGCAGGACATCTCGCCGATCTTGGCCGGGTCATGGGTGATCAGCAGGGCGCGGGCGCCCATCCGCGCCGCAGCCGCCGCCGCCTCGGTCCCGGCATGGCCGCCGCCCACCACGATGACGTCGAAACCCGCGTCGCTCATTGTTTCACGTGAAACATCAACGGATATCTGTTCTATTTCAACTACTTACCGATGCAGAACTCGCGGAAGATGACGTCCAGGACATCCTCGACCTCGACCCGCCCGGTGATCCGCCCCAGTGCCCGGGTCGCCAGCCGCAGCTCTTCCGCCTTCAGCTCCACCGGGCCGACGGCAAGGCCCCGGCTCAGCGCCAAGCGGCAATCCGCCAGCGCCTCACGGTGGCGCAACCGGGTCAGCACCGGCTGGTCGCCGGAGGCCAGCAAACCGGCCGCTCTCTCCTTCAGAGTCACGAGCAGATCCGAAAGGCCCGCGCCGGTCAGCGCCGAAATTGCGATCGGTTGGTGGCCCGCGATCGCCTGCAGCGGCCCCGGCAACAAATCGGCCTTGTTCAATACCAGAATGCTCGCAGCGTCAATCTGCGCCCGGATCGCATCGGGTATGACCGGCCAGACGGCGCCGTCGATCACGATCACTTTGAGATCGGCGCGCGAAGCGCGATCGAGCGCGCGCCGCACACCCTCGGTCTCGATCTTGTTGCCGCTCTCGCGCAGCCCCGCGGTGTCGGCCAGCAGCACCGGATAGCCGCCGAGATCGAGATGCAATTCGATCACGTCGCGCGTGGTGCCGGCCTCGTCGGAGACGATCGCCACATCGCGCTTGGCCAGCGCGTTCATCAGGCTCGACTTGCCGGCATTCGGCGCACCCAGGATCACGACCGAGAGACCGTCGCGCAGACGTTCGCCACGATGATCGTCGTCGAGGGTGCGGGCGATCTCGTCGCCGATTGCGCGCATAGCCTCATCGACCCCCTCGACCAGACCGCCCGGCAGATCCTCTTCCGGGAAGTCGATCGCCGCTTCGATGCGGGCGAGGGCGCCGAGCAAACCGCCGCGCCAGGCTTCGACCCGATCGCCGAATGCACCTTCCAATTGCCGCAACGCCTGACGCCGCTGCGCCTCGGTCTCGGCCGCGATGAGATCGGCCAGGCCTTCGACTTCGGTGAGATCGAGCTTGCCGTTGTCGAAGGCCCGGCGCGTGAAGGCACCGGGCTCCGCCGCTTGGAGACCGTGTGCCGCAAGGCTTTCAGCCATCGCGGCGATGACCGCGGGACCGCCATGGATATGCAGCTCAGCCATGTCCTCGCCGGTGAAGCTGGCCGGTCCGGGAAACCAGAGCGCAAGACCGTCGTCGATGATGGCGGAGGGAGTCTTCGCCGCATAGAACTTCCGACGCGTCGCCACGCGCGGCGCCGGGAGATCGCGTTGCGTGATCGCACGCAACACATCTCCGCAATCCGGACCCGAAATGCGGATGATGGCGACGCCCGATCTTCCCGCCGGCGTCGCCAGCGCGAAGATGGTGGTGCTCATTGCGCGGATTTGAGGCGCGCCGCCCGGTCCTCGGGCAGCTTGTCTTCGGGCTGCAACATCAAGCGCTCGACCCGCTCACCCTTGATGAGGTGGCGCTGCAGGATCTCCTCGGCGTCCTCGATCGAATGGTAGGAGTACCAGACGCCTTCCGGATAGATCACCAGCGTCGGCCCGAGCTCGCAGCGGTCGAGACAGCCGGACTGGTTGATGCGCACGTCCTTGAGGCCGAGTTCCTTGGCTCGCGCCTTCATGTAGTTGCGCAGCTTCTCGGCGCCCTTGCGCTTGCAGCAGCCGCGCGGATGACCCTCGGGCCGTTCGTTGACGCAAGCAAAGACATGGGCGCTGTAATAAGGCGCGGGATCGGCCATGCGATAATCCTTCGGTGGCTACTGGCCGGACTTCTTATCCGAACCGCCGAATTGCTGCCAGAACATGCGCTGAAACTGCTCCATGTTGGCCAGCCCGGCCGGAACCCAGGTCTTCATCAGCGTCTCGGGATCCATGGCCTGCATGCCGCTCATCAGCCGGTTCTCCAATTCCTTCATGACCGCGGCCTGGACCGGCTGGACATCGGGCAGGCCGAAGAAGGCCCGCGCTTCCTCCGGCGTGCAGTCGATGTCGACATGAACTTTCATCGCTCGCTCCCTCGTGGCGGGTTTGCTCAAGATCAACACTAGGTGCCCGGAATTCAACATACAATGCCGCTGACGGCCGCCAAGCCTCGGGCCGTCGAAGCCGGGGATCGTCGCTTGCAACAGCCGCCACTCCATTCCGCGCCATTGCGGCCGGCCACGCCCGAGGGCCGCGACCGCCTCTGGCGCGCGCCGCTCGCCGACCTGCTGACCGAGCTGAAATCCACGCCCGCCGGCCTCACTGGCGCCGACGCGGCGCAGCGGATTGAGACCTATGGCCCGAATGATGCCGCCGCGGTCCAGCGCGCGCCGAACTGGCTGCGTTTCCTCAACCGCTTCAAGAGTCCGCTGGTGATCATGCTGCTGGTGGCCAGCGCGCTATCCGCCGCGGCCGGCGATGTCGCCAGCTTCGTGATCGTGGCGGCGATCGTCGCCTTCAGCATGATCCTCGATTTCGTCCAGGAGAACCGCGCCGAGACCGCAGTCGAAGCGCTGCGCCGCTCGGTGGCGATCGACGCGGCGGCGCGCCGTGACGGCCGGACGGTTTCGCTCCCGGTCGACCGCCTGGTCCCGGGCGACGTGATCGCGCTGGGCGCCGGCGACTTGGTGCCGGCCGATGCCCGCCTGATCGAAAGCAAGGACCTGTTCGTCAACCAGGCTTTGCTGACCGGCGAGCCCTATCCGGCGGAAAAGCTCGCCGGCGAAAGCGGACCCGACGCCGCGGGCTTTGCCGGCGCGATCAACGCCGTCTTCGCCGGAACCTCGGTCATCAGCGGCACCGCCACCGCACTCGTGGTCCACACCGGCCACGGCACCGCCCTCGGCGCGTTGGCCGCCAGTCTGGCCCTGAAGCCACCGGCAACCGCCTTCGAGCTCGGTGTCCGGCGCTTCGGCATGCTCATTCTGCGGATCGCCATCCTGATGGTGCTGTTCGTGCTGGTGGTGAACATCGCCTTTCATCGCCCGGTCCTGGAGTCGGTGATGTTTGCTCTCGCACTGGCGGTCGGTCTCACCCCGGAATTGCTACCGATGATCCTGACCGTGACGCTGGCGCGCTCGGCGCTCGAGCTCGCCAAGCGCAAGGTGGTGGTGAAGCGCCTGGCCGCAATCCATGACATCGGCGCCATGGACACGCTCTGCACCGACAAGACCGGGACGTTGACGGAAGCCCGGATCGACCTCGTCAAATGCATCGATGGGCTCGGCGCCGACAGCCCGCATGCCTTGCTCTACGCCTTCGTCAATTCGCGCTGCGAGAGCGGCATGAAGAGTCCGCTCGACGAGGCGATCCTGAAAGCACCGCCGCCCGCGGGGGTGCTCGATGCGGCGGCTTGGCACAAGATCGACGAGGCCCCGTTCGATTTCGAGCGGCGCCGGGTTTCCATCCTGGCCGAGAATGGCGGCGAACGGCGCCTGATCGTGAAGGGCGCGCCGGAAGAGATGCTTCGCCTTTCCAACCGCTATCTCACCGCAGCCGGCGAGGAGCGTGTCCTGGACGATTCGGCGCGCGCGGCGATCACGGCCACCTTCGACGGCTTGAGCCGCGACGGCCAGCGCTGCCTCGGGATCGCCAGCCGCAGCGTGCCCGCCGATCATCTCTCCGCCGTCATCGCCGACGAGACCGAGCTGGTCTTCGCCGGCTTCGCGGTCTTCCTCGATCCACCCAAGGCCACCGCCGGAGAGACCATCGGCGCGCTCGCCGCCGCCGGGGTCGAGGTCAAGGTGTTGACCGGCGACAACGAGCAGGTGGCGCGCCACCTGTTTGCGGCCCTCGGCCTGCCGATTCTCGGCACCATGACCGGCGAGCAGTTGTCGCATCTCTCCGACGAGGCGCTGATCGGCCAGCTGCCCAAGATCACGCTGTTCTGCCGGGTCAATCCGCAGCAGAAGCTGCGGGTGATCCTTGCCCTGAAGCGGCTCGGGCATGTGGTCGGCTATCTCGGCGACGGCATCAACGACGCCCCGGCCTTGCATGCCGCCGATGTCGGCATCTCGGTCGATGGCGCCGCCGATGTCGCCCGCGCCGCCGCCGATCTCATCCTGCTGGAGCACGATCTTTCCGTGGTGCTGCGCGCGGTGGTGCAGGGCCGGCGGGCGGTCCGCAACGTCGCGAAGTACGTGTTCATGGGCAGCAGCTCCAACTTCGGCAACATGCTGAGCATGGCGCTGGCCGCCGTGCTGCTGCCGTTCCTGCCGATGCTGCCGATCCAGGTGCTGCTCAACAACCTGATCTACGACCTCTCGCAAACCGCCTTGCCGTTCGACCGGGTGGATGAAGAGGCGACCGCGACGCCGGCCAAATGGGACAACCGCGCGGTCGAGCGTTTCATGCTGGTGTTCGGGCCGTTGAGCTCGGTGTTCGACCTCGCCACCTTCTACGTCCTGTTCCGGCTGTTCGATGCCGGCGAGGCTCTGTTCCAGACCGGTTGGTTCGTGGAATCGCTGGTGACTCAGATCCTGGTGGTGTTCGCGATCCGCACCCGGCGGCCCCTGTTCGGCAGCCGCCCGCATCCGCTGCTGGCCGGCTCCGCGCTGGGTCTCGCGGTCCTGGCGCTGATCCTGCCGTTCACGCCGGTCGGGGCCTGGTTCGGTCTGGTGCCGCTGCCGGTCCAGTTCTTCTTCTATCTCGCGGCGGCGGTCGCGGCCTACCTGCTGCTGGTCGAGATCGCCAAGCACTTCTTCTATCGCCGCTACCCGGTGGCGTGAGTCAGCGCCGGGCCAGGACCAAGCCCGGGATCATCGGCAGCCAGAAGGCGAGGCCGCGCCGAGGATCAGCAGGCCGGTCACCCAGGCGAGGCCGGTGCGCCAGGGTGAGGCGGCTGGCGGCGCCAGTCTTCGGATCGTCGCGTCCTAATCTCCTGAATTCATGCGCGGTAACGTCAATTGTTGTGTGTCAGGAGGAAGAGGGTACTGACGCCCTGAGACTTGTTTTCGTGGGTGAAGACGGCA
>JAUYVI010000004.1:334844-756414 GCA_030715195.1 Dongia sedimenti | reverse complement strand
GTCCGCCTGCAT
Source organism: Dongia sedimenti (assembly GCA_030715195.1). GTDB lineage: Bacteria > Pseudomonadota > Alphaproteobacteria > Dongiales > Dongiaceae > Dongia > Dongia sedimenti. Next base: position 756,402 of record JAUYVI010000004.1, on the reverse strand, counting down.
TGCCTTCACGACTTCAAAAGCCATTGGTAAACTCGTGATCGTCGCAGCTTGCTGTGGCATGGGGGTGCTCCTCTTGTGTGCTTGGCAGTTCACATCTGGAGTACCCCTTCCTTGCCCTGACACAGAATCCTTTACGTCACCTTCAACGTCGCCGCGCGCGACAGGCGACGCGGAATGTGCTATGTTCAGGACGCTGTTTGAAATGGTGAGTGTGGCATCGAACGTCGATGCAAAAGGACCCGACGCGCCTGCGTGCGAAGACACGCCGTCAACGCAGACCGGACACAGACGGAATCGGACGTCGCCGCGCCGGCGCCCATCTTTGCCTTCCGCACTGCAACGCAGACCGGACGCAGACAGAACAAGAAATCCCCGACGCAGACCATCGGACCGATCAGCGCCCGAAGGTTTACCCAGGGTTTACGAAACGAGGATCGGGCTTCGCCCGCGCCGATCGGACCCGGGCCGGCCCAGGGTTTACCCAGGGTTTACAGAACGCGGAATCGATCGGCGCTCTCGGATCGGACAAAGGCCTTCCGCGTCAGCCACTTGATGGCCTTTTCCAGGCTTCGGAAGCGCCGGTTCCGTAAACCCGGGTGACGACCAACGCCGGTCCATGGGTCGCCGGTTCCGGCGCGCCGCCCGTAAACCCCCTGGACCCATACCGGCGGATCGGATGGGCCTACTCCGCAGCCCGCCCGGCATGGCAATCTGCGGCATCTTGTTCATTCTCCCCAAGGGACCAATTCCAATGAAAATGACCACCGAGGAAGCCTTCGTGAAGGTGCTGCAGCGCCATGGCATCGAGCATGTGTTCGGGATCATCGGCTCCGCCTTCATGCCGATCTCCGACCTCTTCCCGACGGCGGGCATCACCTTCTGGGACTGCGCCCATGAGGGCTCGGGCGGGATGATGGCGGACGGCTTCACCCGCGCCTCCGGCAAGATGTCGATGATGATCGCGCAGAACGGCCCGGGCATCACCAACTTCGTGACCGCGGTGAAGACCGCCTATTGGAACCACTCGCCGCTGCTGCTGGTGACCCCGCAGGCCGCCAACAAGACCATCGGCCAGGGCGGCTTCCAGGAAGTCGAGCAGATGGCCCTGTTCAAGGACATGGTCGCCTATCAGGAGGAGGTGCGCGATCCCTCCCGCATCGCCGAAGTGCTGACCCGCGTCATCGCCCAGGCCAAGCGCCATTCGGCGCCGGCGCAGATCAACGTGCCGCGCGACATGTTCACCCAGGTGGTCGATATCGAGCTGCCGCCGATCCTCGCCTTCGAGCGCCCGACCGGCGGCGCCGAGGCGATCGCCAAGGCCGCCGCCTTGCTCTCCAAGGCGAAGTTCCCGGTGATCCTGAACGGCGCCGGCGTGGTGCTGTCGGCGGGCGGTATCGCGGCGTCGCGCGCTCTGGCCGAAACGCTGGATGCGCCGGTCTGCTGCGGCTATCAGCACAATGATGCATTCCCGGGTATGCACCCGCTGTTCGCGGGACCGCTCGGCTATAACGGCTCGAAGGCGGCGATGCAGCTGATCGCCAAGGCCGACGTGGTGCTGGCCCTCGGCACGCGGTTGAACCCGTTCTCGACCCTGCCCGGCTATGGCATCGACTATTGGCCGAAGCAGGCCGCGATCATCCAGGTCGATATGAACCCGAACCGGATCGGCCTCACCAAGGCGATCAGCGTCGGCATCGTCGGCGACGCCGCCACGGTGGCGAAGGCGATCCATGCCCAGCTCGGCGCCGGGGCCGGCGACACCGACCGCGCGTCGCGCAAGGCGGTCATCGCGCAGACCAAATCGGCCTGGGCGCAGGAGCTGACCTCGATGGATCACGAGCAGGACGATCCCGGCACCACCTGGAACGAGCGCGCCCGCAAGGCGAAGCCCGACTGGATGAGCCCACGCAAAGCCTGGCGCGCGATCTCGGCGGCGCTGCCGCGCAACGCCATCATCTCCTCGGACATCGGCAACAACTGCGCGATCGGCAACGCCTATCCGACCTTCGACGAGGGGCGGAAGTATCTGGCGCCGGGACTCTTCGGCCCGTGCGGCTATGGCCTGCCCTCGATCGTCGGCGCCAAGATCGCCTGCCCGGACGTGCCGGTGGTCGGCTTCTCCGGCGACGGCGCCTTCGGCATCGCGGTCACCGAATTGACCGCGATCGGCCGCAAGGAATGGCCGGCGATCACCCAGATCGTGTTCCGCAATTTCCAATGGGGTGCGGAGAAGCGCAACTCGACGCTCTGGTATGACGACAACTTCATCGGCACCGAGTTGGACGACGACGTCTCCTATGCCGGCATCGCCAAGGCCTGCGGCCTCGAGGGTGTGCGCGCCTTCACCATGGACGAGCTGACCGCCGCCTTACGCAAGGCGATCGACGACCAGATGAAGCATGGGCTAACCACGCTGATCGAAGCGATGATCAACCAGGAGCTCGGCGAACCCTTCCGCCGCGACGCCATGAAGAAACCGGTCAAGATCGCCGGCATCGACAAGTCCGACATGAAGCCGCAGCAGGTCGGATAAGAAATCGAACGTCACCCGCGGGCTTGACCCGCGGGTCTTGCGCCGCTGTCTCGCCGCCGCGATTGCGCTTGTCGCTGTCCTGATGTATCGCGGGATATCACAACCCGCGCGCACATCCACACTCTAATAAGGGACATAGCACCATGGAGTTTCGACGGTTGGGGGCCTCGGGCCTTCGCGTGCCGGCGCTCTCGTTCGGCACGGCGACCTTCGGCGGCAAGGGCGACTTCTTCAAGGCCTGGGGTTCGACCGAGGCCAAGGAAGCGACCCGCCTGATCGACGTCTGCCTCGATCACGGCGTCTCGATGTTCGACACCGCCGACGTCTATTCGGCCGGCACCTCGGAAGAGGTGCTGGGCGCCGCGATCAAGGGCAAGCGCGAGAAGCTGCTGATCTCCACCAAGGCGACCTTTCCGATGGGCGACGGCCCGAACGATTTCGGCTCGTCGCGCCAACATCTGCTGGAGACCGTACATGGGTCATTGAAGCGGCTCGGCACCGACCGCATCGACCTGCTGCAGCTGCACGGCCAGGACTACAACACCCCGGTCGAGGAGACGCTCAGCACGCTCGACCAGCTGGTGCGCGAGGGCAAGGTCCGCTACATCGGCGGCTCCAACTTCTCCGGCTGGCACCTGATGAAGGCGCTGGCCTGCGCCGACAAGCACGGCTTCCCGCGCCATGTCGCGCATCAGGTCTATTACTCGCTGCTGAACCGCGACTATGAGTGGGAGCTGATGCCGCTCGGCATCGACCAGGGCGTCGGCGCCGTGGTCTGGAGTCCCTTGGGCTGGGGCAAGCTCACCGGCAAGATCCGGCGCGGCCAGCCGGCGGCGCCGGGCACGCGCGCCGCGAACATCCCCGGCACCGGGCCGCATTACGACGAGGAGCGGCTTTATAAGATCGTCGACGCGGTCGATCTGGTCGCCAAGGAGACCGGCAAGACCTTCACCCAGGTGGCGCTGAACTGGCTGCTGCAGAAGCCCACCGTCTCCACCGTGATCATCGGCGCGCGGGACGAGGCGCAGCTGATCACCAATATCGGCGCGATCGGCTGGTCGCTGACGCCGGAGCAGGTGAAGGCGCTCGACGCCGCGAGCGAAGCGCCGGCCGCCTATCCGGTCTGGCACCAGCACGACTTCCCGATGCTGAACGAGAAGCGCGTCTGGGGCCGCGACTAGTTTGAATCGTCATTGCCGGGCTTGACCCGGCAATCTTGTGCCGACTGGAACCAGATGCCCGGGTCAAGCCCGGGCATGACGATGTAAATTGATTGCCGCGACCGCGTCGCGCGCATTGGCGGCGATCTTGTCCCAGGCCTGCGCGCGGATGTCCTCGGTCTTGGCGATCCAGGTGCCGCCCACCGCGGCGACGCCGGGGACCTTCAGCCAGTCCTGGAGATTGCCGGGGGAAACGCCGCCGGTCGGAATGAACTTGAGCCCGAGATGGGCAAACGGTGCGGCGATCGACTTCAGCGCCTCCGGCCCGCCGATCGTGCCGGCCGGGAAGAACTTCACCGCCTGCGCGCCGCGCCGCATCGCCGCCGAGAGCTCGCTCGGCGTCATGATGCCGGGCACGAAGGGAAAGCCGGCATCGGCGGCGTGATCGACGATCTCCGCATCGAAGCCCGGCGCGAGGCCGAATTGCGCGCCGCTCTTGATCGCGATGTCGAGCGAGATGCGATCGAGCACCGTGCCCGCGCCGACCAGCAGCGCCGGCCGCTCCTGCGCCATGCGCGCGATCACCTCCGCCGCGGCGGCGGTGCGGAAGGTGATCTCGGCGATCGGCAATCCGCCCGCCAGCAGGGCATCGGCCAGCGGCACGGCATGGGCGGGATTCTCGATCGCGATGACCGGGACCACGCCGATCGCGGCGATGCGCTCGAAGACATTGGGCACAGGCAATCCTCTGGACTAGGCGTCGCCGCGGGGAACCCAGGGCACGCGGGCGACTTCGATGCCGTCCTCAAGCAGTTCTTCATGCTCGGCCTCGGTCGCCTCGCCGTAGATGCCGCGCACCTCCGCTTCGCCCTCATGGATCTTGCGCGCTTCCTCGGCGAACTTGTCGCCGACATAGTCGCAATTGGCTTCGATCTGCTTGCGGACCTCGATCAGCGCCTGGCGCAGCTCGGCCGGAACGACTGCGGCCTTGCCGGCCGGAGCGGCCACGGGGGCGCTGGGCAGCGCCGGCGGCTCGATCGGCGCGATCTCGCGGCTGTTGCCCTTCTTGCCGACGCGTGGCGCCATCAGCGCCTTCGCGACCTTGACGCTGCCGCAGGACGGGCATTCGACGGTCTTGCGCTTCAGCTGGCGGTCGGCGGTGGCGCCGTCCTTGAACCAGGCTTCGAAACTGTGCTGCCGATCGCAATTGAGCTGGTAAAGAATCATGATCCGGGCCGGTTAAGCGCACTCATCTGAACATGGTCTCGTCCGATCAACCGGTCGAGACGGGCTCGGTTACCGGTTAACATGACAATGGCATGATATTTGATCTTTGGGTGTGAGCAATGCAAGTCACCCCACCGTCATCCTGGATTGCACGGCATGCAAATCTGATTCCGAAGCCCGGCCCGGTCCTCGACTTGGCCGCCGGGAACGGGCGGCATACGCGCTATATCAAGGGCTTGGGCTATGCGGTCGTGGCGGTAGACCGCGACATCTCCGGCCTCGCCGACCTCGCCGGCGATGCGCAAGTCGAAGTCATCACAGCCGATTTGGAAGGCGGCGCGCCCTGGCCGCTGGGGACACGGCGATTCGCCGGGATTGTCGTCACCAACTACCTCCACCGACCGCTCTTCCCGGAGATCGCGGCGGCGCTTCAGCCGGGCGGGGTGCTGATCTACGAGACCTTCGGCCTCGGCAACGAGCGGTTCGGACGGCCGAGCAATCCGGACTTTCTCCTACAGCCGGGGGAGTTGCTGGGCTTCGCGCAAGCGGACGGGCTGGTCGTGCGCGCCTATCACTGCGGCGAGGTCGCGGAACCGCGGCCGGCCGTCTTGCAGCGGATGGCTGCGCAACGGCCTTAGGTGCAATTGGCGCTTACGCCGCGGCGGGCGGTTTGCGGGGGGTGGCGGGGATCTCGTTGGAATTGACGGGCTGGCCCGGCGCGCCGACCGCGGCTTCGGCCGCGACGATCTCGACCAGCAGGTTCGGCTGCAGCATGTCGCGGACCTTCAGCACCAGGACCGAGGCCACCATCAAGAGGCAGGTCGCGTTGGCGAAGATCATCGACACCGAGCCGATCAGGATGCCGTAGACCAGCCAGAGCGTGTTGCCGGCGGCCATCATCAGATACATGACCAGCGAGACGTCCCGGGCCGAGCGGGTGCGCCAGATGCGGATCGCCTGGGGCAGGAAGGACGAGGTGGTGAGGCAGGCGGCGAACAGGCCGAGCGCCTCGATCCAGAAACCAGGAGAACTCACCGGCGGCTCCCGGCCCGTGCGGCTGCCTTGGCATGAGTCTGCGGGTGCTCGCCCTTCACCAGCTTCTCGATCCGGTAGCGGCACATCGCGTCATCGACGGTGGACCAGGCGCGGCGCGACCATTCCATCTTGGCGGTATTGTAGTCCTCGAACGGACCGTGCCATTCCTCGCCGCCGCCGGCGGCCGGCTCGTTGAAATGGGTGTCGCAATAGGGGCCGCCCACCACCCAGTAGCAGGGCTCGCCGCCCTCCTCCTCGATGCGGAACCGGGCATTGGCGTTGTCCACGGTCTCCCAGGCGCGCTTCTGCCAGGCGGCCTTGGCGGCCGCATAGTCCGAAAAGGGACCGATACGCTCTTCCCGGCCGCCTTCGGTGATCCGATCGAATCCGGTGTCGGCGTAGATGCCGCCGACGACCCAAAACCGTTTCATGATCTCTTCGTCTCGTTGGGGTCGGCCCGAAAGTCTTCGGGCACCGTCCCGTTCTGCTGCAATCCCGAGGATTCTAAGCTAGAATCCCGAGTCTCGGACAGTGCGATCCATCACAGATACCCTATGCACAAAGCTCAAGGCGGCGGGATCACACCAGCGAGAGCCGACCGGCTCCCGGTCGGTGACGATAGCCGGATCAGTATTAAAAGATGGTTTCCAGGCCAGGTTCCCCAAAAAGGACAGGCCGGGGAAGCCAAGCCAAGGAGGCGTCAGTGCCAAAGTTCGAAGGGATGCAGCCGCAGGATTACGGGGTCCTCTATGACCGATTCAAGGCCAGCGTGTCGCGCTATGACTGCGGCAAGTACTGCGCGCCGCTGAACAACGGCGAGCCGGTCTGCTGCACCACGAGCCATGCCATCCCGATCATGGACAAGACCGAGTTCAAGCTGCTCGAGACCCGGTCCGACCTTTGGCACAAGTTCAAGATCACCAACGCCGCCGACCGCGACCTGCTGTCGGACATGCACAAGTCCTGCATGGCGGCCGAATGCAAGGGCCCGGCCCATTGCGAGCGCGACAACCGCAGCTTCGCCTGCCGCGCCTTCCCGTTCTATCCCTACATCACCAAGGAGGACAAAGTGGTGGGCCTCGCCACCTATTGGACCTTCGAGGACCGCTGCTGGCTGATGTCCAACATGCAGGTGGTCGAGGCGGACTTCATCAAGGAGTTCATCATCGCCTATGAAATGGTGTTTGAGAAAGACAGCTACGAGCGCAAGGTGATGCGCGAGCAGTCGGCCAACCACCGCCGCCGGTTTTCGCGCCTCAACCGCATCATTCCGCTGATCGGCCGCGAGGGCGGCTTCTTCAAGGTGATGCCGAACTCCCATGGCGAAATCCGTCCGGCGCGGATCGAGGAGTTCAAGAAGCAGGGCCCGTTCGGCTCCGAGCGTGCCTACCAGAAGGCGATCAAGGAAGCGGGCGGCACGGCGATCGAGCGGTCCCCTTTGGTTTAAGGGGCGCTGGTCTGAAAATGACCGAGTCGATTCTGATCGGGCGCGACCCTGCCGCAGGCAAGGAGCTCGGCCTCTCGCTCCGCATGGCCAACCGGCACGGGTTGATCGCGGGCGCCACGGGAACCGGGAAGACGATCTCGCTGCAGGTGCTGGCCGAAGGCTTCGCCCGCAACGGCGTGCCGGTGTTCCTGGCCGACGTCAAAGGCGATCTCTCCGGCATCAGCCAGGTCGGCGGCGATCACCCCAAGGCCAAGGAGCGCGCCGCGCTCTTGGGCCTCAAGGACTGGCAGGGCGATTCCTTTCCGGTGCTCTATTGGGACCTGTTCGGGAGCCAAGGCCATCCCGTCCGCACCACGATTTCGGAGATGGGGCCGCTGCTGCTCGCCAACCTGCTGGAGCTGAACGAGGTCCAGGAGGGTGCGCTCAACGTCGCCTTCCGCCTGGCCGACGAGCAGGGCCTGCTGCTGCTCGACCTCAAGGACCTGCGGGCGATCCTGGAGCACGTTGCCGCGAACGAGAGCGAGATCTCGACCCGCTACGGCAATGTGGCGAAGGCGACCATCGGCGCCATCCAGCGCCAGTTGCTGATGCTGGAGAACCAGGGCGCCGCCGGCTTCTTCGGCGAGCCGGCGCTCGATCTCAAGGACTTCATGCTGGTCGAGCGGGCGGGCTACGGCTTCATCAACGTGCTGGCCGCGGACAAGCTGATCCAATCGCCGCGGCTCTATTCGAGCTTCCTGCTCTGGCTGCTGGCCGAGCTGTTCGAGGATCTGCCCGAAGTCGGCGACCCCGACAAGCCGAAGCTGGTCTTCTTCTTCGACGAGGCGCATCTGCTGTTCGACGGCGCGCCCAAGGCGCTGCTGGAGAAGATCGAGCAGGTGGTGCGGCTGATCCGCTCCAAGGGTGTGGGCGTCTATTTCGTAACCCAGAACCCGCTCGACGTGCCGGACGCGGTGCTGGGCCAGCTCGGCAACCGGATCCAGCACGCACTGCGCGCCTTCACGCCGCGCGACCAGAAGGCGGTCAAGGCCGCGGCCGAGACCTTCCGCGCCAATCCCGCCTTCGATGCCGCAACGGCGATCACCGAGCTCGGGGTCGGCGAGGCGCTGGTCTCCACTCTGGATGAGAAGGGTGCGCCGACCGTGGTCGAGCGCGTGCTGATCGTCCCGCCGGCGGCGCGGATCGGCCCGGCCACCAAGGAAGAGCGCCAAGCGGTGCTGGAGGAAAGCCCGATGGCCGGCGAGTACGACCACGGGATCGATCGCGAATCCGCCTATGAGATGCTGACGGCCAAGGCGACCGTCCCGCCGCCGAAACCGGCACCGCAGAAGCGCGCGGATTATCCAGTCGCGCGCGAGCCCAACCGCGGGCCCTGGACGACCTCCGCGCCGAAGCCGACAGGCCGGCAGCGCGAGGGCATGGGCGAGGCCTTCGCCAAGTCGGCGGTGCGCGCGATCGGCTCATCGGTCGGGCGGCAGATCGTGCGCGGCATCCTCGGCGCGATGCTCAAGGGCAGGTGATCATGGATCTCGCAAACTTCAAACAGTCGCTGCAGCAGGAGACGCCGCCCGAGGGACTGACCCCGGCGCTGCAGGCCTTGTGGTGGGACGCCAAGGGTGACTGGGACAAGGCGCATCACTGCGTCGATGACGAACCCGGCAAGGATGCCGCGCGTATTCACGCCTACCTGCATCGCAAGGAAGGCGATGCCGGCAATGCCGGATACTGGTACGGCACGGCCGGGGCAGAGCCGTTCAAGGGCACGCTGGATGCGGAATGGGCGGAGCTGGCGGCGGCGCGGCTGGCGGAATAGCGCGCAGGCAGTTTTTTCCCGGTCTGTGCCCGGTCTGCGTTGGGACATTCGTTTCTTTGTTTCGTCAACGTCCGGTCAACGTTGGAAGCCCTCACGACCTCCGCCCTTCGGAGCAGGCTCGAGCGACGTTCAGCTTTTACGACCCTGTGCTTTTTCCGAGCCGTCAAAACAGATCAAGCCTCTGACGCCAAATGCCTTTGTCGGGTTGGAGCGGGTGAAGTGGATTCAGCCTTCTGTAAAAGCTGGGTACAAGTTCGCCGCGTCGCGCAGCAACGGATCACCGGGATCGGGAGGCCAGACGCCGTCTGTGCCGGTCTGCGTTGCAGAGCCACACGCCCGTCTGCGTTGCAGGGCAGCAAGAATTTGGCGCGACCTCGCTCGAGGGGTGCGCGCAGCAGATTTCACCATGTCAATCAGCGGACAGATTATACCACGATCCGCGCCGCGGGTCTTCGCCGCAGCGCGTGACCACCATCATAACGGCGGGACTTGCCCACTTCCCCGACCCTCCCCCTAGAAGTCCCATGCCGGGGGAAGAGAGACACCAATTGACACGCCTTCTTCAGACGAGATAGGTCGACGATACACAACCGGGGGGGCCATGCGAAGTCTCGCTGCGATTCTTATCGTCGGCTGCGCTGTGGCATTTGCCGCCCCGGCGAGTGGACAGCAATCGGCCGCCGAGCAGATTCATCTGGCCTGCCTGACCACCCAGGACATCGACGACCGAATTGACGCCTGCTCGATAGCGATTGCCGCACCGGGGCTCAGTCCGGCCCTCCTCAGCGACGCCTACGCCATTCGCGGCGGCATGCATTTCGCGCGCGGTGACTTCGAGGAGGCGAAAGCCGACATTCGAAAAGCCGGAGAGATCGACCCGACCCGTTACTTCGAGAACGGCAAGAAGATCATCGCCCTGGCAGACGCCGCGGAACGGTCGGAGGCGTCGCTGACGCCGAAGGCCGCGATGGACGCGTGCAAGAATTGGCGCGATCCGGAGCGCCGCCTGCGCGCTTGCGACCGGTTCGTCCAGGCGATGAGCACGTCGGACAAGGAACGTGGCATCGGGCTGGGGCTGCGCGGAATCGTCGAAAGCCAGCTTGGCAGGGAAGCGGCCAGCCTGCGGGACCTGGACGAGGCGCTGCGCCTGCTCCCAGGCAATCGCGCAGTCGAAGAGAGCCGGGCAGAAGCCCTGTGGCGGCTGGGCCGATATGAAGCGGCCAAGGCGGAGATGGACCGGCTGATCGCTTCCGGGACCGATCGGAATCGATGGCCCGTCCAATTGGCGGTCTATGCCTACATGCAGGGAGAACTGCAATCGGCCGCCGCAGCCCTAGAGCGCCTGGCGGCAAGATCGAGCGTCAATCTGTTTTACGCGGCGATGATCCGGGCCGAAATCGATCCCCAGCGTCAGAAAGAGGCGTTCAAGGTCTACACGCCACTTGCCGACGGGCCATTTGCAACGATCTCGGTGCTCTTCCGGCTCGGCGAGGCATCCGAGGCGCAATTGCTGAACGCCATTGCCGCGCTGCCGCCGTATTCGCGGAACAAGGCCATGTGCCAAGGGCATTTCAACATTGGCCAGAAGAATGCGCTCGAGCGGTCCACCGCAAAGGCGATCATCGAGCTCGAACTGGCGCTGACCAAGTGCGAGCGCGGGACCTTCGAATATGATGTCGGGAAGGTCTGGCTGAAGCGATTGAAGGCCTAACGCCCGCCATCCTTGAACCCGAACGTGCCCAGCAACACCCAGCGCCGCGCGTCCTTCTCGCGGCCGGGCTTGGCCTTGAGCGGCGTGGTCAGATGCCAGAACGGCAGGCGGTAGACGGTGAGCGTGCCGAGACCGTGGACCGGCACGATCTCGGTGAAATGGCCGGATTTCGCATAGACCAGATATTGGTGCGCGATCGCCGGAGACCCGAGCGAGAGGTGGATGTCGAGATAGCCCTTCTCGTAGCCCCTGTCCTCGGGGTGGTGATCGTTGTGCGGGCCGGCATAGTCGCCGGGGCCATAACAGAGCACCTGCTGGCCGCCCTTGCGGTTCAGCTTGCGGCCGGCGATGGCTTCGGCGAAGGCGACGAAGCTCTCGGAGGAGAGCAGGTCGATGAGGCCGAGTTCCTTGGCGCGGGCATGAGATTTGGCGCGTTTCGACTCCAGGGTGGCGGTTTTCACCCGCACGGTCTTGGGCAGCCATTCCTCGTAGTTGTGCTGCATCTCCCAGATGGTCTCGGGAGGGATCGGCATGGAGAGATCGGTCAGCAGCGGCAGCATCTCGCGCTCGAGCGTCTTGCGCAGGGCCTCGGCGGCGCTCTTCTTGATCAGGCCTTCATGGGCAAAGAAGCGGCGGCGCGGATCGGCCAGGGCGCCGCAGAGCGTGGGGTCGCGGCCGCTGAGGACGCGGCGGCCGGCGGGTGAGAGCAGCTCTTCGAACTCGGTTGGAATCATGTCTTTATCCGCCTGAGAAAGATCGCCGGGTCAAGCCCGGCGATGGCGTAACTGGGGCGGGTGACGACTTCCACTGAAACCGCTAGTCTCGCCGCGCCATGCCTTATGATTCCCTGCGCGATTTCATCGCCCGCCTCGAATCCGCCGGACGCCTGAAGCGCGTGACGGCGCCGGTCGATCCCGAATTGGAGGCGACCGAGATCCAGACCCGCCTCATTGCCGAGGGCGGGCCGGCCGTGATCTTCGAGAAGCCGGTCAGCCGCCGCACTGGCAAGGCCTATAAGTATCCGATGCTGGTCAACCTGTTCGGCACGGTCGAGCGGGTGGCCTGGGGCATGGACCGCGAGCCCGACCAGCTGCGCCAGGTCGGCGAGACCCTGGCCTTCCTGAAGCAGCCGGAACCGCCCGGCGGCTGGAAGGAAGCCCTGGAGATGCTGCCGCTGGTCAAGACCGTGCTGGCGATGACGCCGAAGACCGTCGGCTATGGGCCTGTGCAGGACGTGGTGCTGACGGGAGACCAGATCGACTTGAGCGACTTTCCGATCCAGGGCTGCTGGCCGAACGAGCCGGCGCCGCTGATCACCTGGCCCTTGGTTGTGACCAAGGGGCCGGCCAAGAAAAAAGAGGACAACTTCAACCTCGGCATCTACCGGATGCAGGTGATCGGCAAGAACCAGACCTTGATGCGCTGGCTGAAGCATCGCGGCGGCGCGCAGCACCATGCGCGCTGGAAGGCGGCGAAGCCCGAGCCCTTCCCAGCCGCGGTGGTGATCGGCGCCGATCCCGGCACGATCCTGGCCGCAGTCACGCCGGTGCCGGACACGGTTTCGGAATACCAATTCGCCGGCCTGCTGCGCGGCAAGAAAGTCGAGTTGGTCGATTGCAAGACCGTCCCGTTGAAGGTGCCGGCTTCGGCCGAGATCGTGCTCGAGGGCCATGTCAGCCTCGACGACTATCGCGACGAAGGCCCCTATGGCGACCACACCGGCTTCTACAACGCGGTCGAGAAATTCCCCGTCTTCACCATCAGCGCCATCACCATGCGGCGTGATCCGATCTATCTCTCGACTTATACCGGACGTCCGCCGGATGAGCCGTCGATCCTGGGCGAGGCGCTGAACGAGGTGTTCATTCCGCTGCTGCAGCAGCAATTCCCCGAGATCAAGGATTTCTGGCTGCCGCCCGAGGGCTGCTCCTATCGCATCGCCGTCGTCTCGATGAAGAAGGCCTATGCCGGCCATGCCAAGCGGGTGATGATGGGCGTCTGGTCGTTCCTGCGGCAGTTCATCTACACCAAGTTCGTGATCGTGGTGGATGACGATATCGATGCGCGCGACTGGAAGGACGTAATGTGGGCGATCTCGACCCGCATGGATCCGGTGCGCGACATCGTCACCATCGAGGACACGCCGATCGACTATCTCGACTTCGCCTCGCCGGAAAGCGGGCTCGGCGGCAAGCTCGGCCTCGACGCCACCAACAAATTTCCGCCCGAGACCACGCGCGAATGGGGCCGCCAGATCCGCATGGATCAGGACGTGGTCGATCGCGTCAGCGAGATGTGGACGAGCCTCGGACTGCCGGGCAGCGGGAATCCGATTTGGAAGTAGCGGCGGCGATCAGCGCCACGGATCCGTTCGATCCGGGCTATCGCTTGCTGCGGCGCGTGTTCGATCGCGCCGAGATCACAGCACTGGCGCCGGTCCTCGCGCGAATCCCGAGCAGCGCGGCGGGACGGCGCTGGGCGGGACACGAACTTGTCGCCCTCCTGCAGTCGCCGCCGATGCAGCCGATCCTGCGCAAGCTTGCGGAGCTGTTGCCGGACATGGCGATCCTGCGCGCGGTCGCGTTCCGCAAGGATGCCGATGCCAACTGGTTCGTGCCGGCGCATCAGGATCGGAGCATTCCGGTCCCGTCGGTTGCGCTGCCGCCCGGCTTCGACCATGTCACCCGCAAGCCGGACGGCTGGCAGGCGGAAGCGCCGGTGGCGCTGCTGGCCAAGATGCGCAACTGCCGGATCTTCGTCGATCGCGCCACGATCGAGGACGGGCCGCTGGAGGTGCTTCCCGGCTCGCATCGCCGCGGGCGGATCGAGCAGGCCGAGATTCCAACCATCGCCGGACACTGGGTGCCGCTGATCGGCGAGGTCGGCGATGCGGTCATTCTGTCGCCGCTGCTGCTGCACCGCTCGCGCCGCGCGACGGATCCCAGCGGCCGGCGGGTGCTGCAGCTCGAGTTGATCCCGAGCGAGATGGCCGAAGCACTGGGCCTCTCGGCCTGTTGAAAAAGACAGCGGCGGAGCGCTGGTACCCGCCCCGCCGCCTTCCCCCGAAAACCTGGCGCGCTCATACAACCAGGCCGTCGGCGTACTGTACATTGGCGACCAGGTTGAGATGGGTCATGCTGGTGACCTGGGCCATTTCCTCATTGCCGGTGAAGGTCACCGAACCGCCGCCTTCGAATTCGAGCACCAGCCAGCCATTGTTGGTGTGGCTGATGCCGACGTTGCCGTCCTTGTTGTGCACGCCTTCCCCGAAATCGAGAATGTCGTTCTTGCGGTCGAAATCGAGGATCACGTCGTCGCCGTTGAGCCCCAACACATCGAACTGGAAGACGTCCTTGGTGTTGAGCGCGGTGCCGTCGCCCCACATCTTGTCCGATCCCTCGCCGCCCCAATAGACGTCGGTCCCGCCGTCTCCTTGCATCTCGTCATCGCCGGCATCGCCGTAAAGGAAATCGGTGCCGTCGCCGCCGATCAGGCTGTCATTGCCCGCGCCGCCGTGGATCTTGTCGTTGGCACCCTCGCCGCGCAGGAAATCCTTGGCTTCGCCGCCGTAGATGAAATCGTCCCCGCCACCGCCATAGATGATGTCGATGCCGGAGTCGCCGTAGAGGTAGTCCGTCACGCTGCCCCCGGTGATAGTGTCGTCGCCGGCACCGCCATGGATCGTGTTGATGCCGCCTTCGCCGTAGAGGTAGTCGGTGTCGGCACCGCCGTCGATCGTATCGTTGCCGTTTTCGCCGTGGATCGTGTCGACACCGGCGCCGCCATAAAGAGTGTCGGTTTCGTTGCCGCCGTAGATGGTGTCGTTGCCCTGCATGCCGTAGATCGTGTCGTCGCCGCCGCGGCCGACCAGGTGGTCGTCGCCGTCATAGCCGTAGAAATCGTTGGCATCGTCATTGCCGACGATGACGTCGCCGTAAAGTGAGCCGTTGACCTGCTCGATGCCGTCGAGGTAGTCGCCCTTGCTGTCGGCCTCGACCCCGTTGGCGAGGTTGGCGTCGCTGTAGAAGTCCAGGTGCAAGTCGACGTAGACTGCGTCGGGCGAGTCGATGTAGCTGGCGACGTCGTATCCATCACCGCCCGTCATTGTGTCGCCACCGGCACCGCCGACCAGCCAGTCGTTGCCCTTGGCGCCGATCAGGATGTCCGCCCCCGCCCCGCCCTCGAGCTTGTCGTTCAGGGAGCCGCCGGTCAGCACGTCGTCGCCAGCGGTCCCGGTCTTTGTCGCGTCGAAGGTGCGGTAATAGCCCATCAGCATCAGATCGGCGATCTGCTGAAGGACGGGAGAATTGAAGTTGAGCAAGGTCATGGTTCTCTCCTGATTGGGAAGTTGCGTTGTCGTCGTTCAGGAGATCTGTCGCCGGTGGATCGAGGCGGTTTGGCGCAAATGCCGGGGAAGCGGGAGAAAAGTGACCGGCATCACGCAAAAAGACCGGCTCAAGTCGCTACACGCCGCAGAATTTCAGGGATTCGAGGGAAGATTCCGCACATCATAGTTTGCGGTCAGGCTAACCGCGGGCTCAGCGCCAATGAAAGAAAGGGCGGCGGGGTTGACGCCCCGCCGCCCGCTCACTCTCTCGCCTACGCCAGGGCGTTGTCGTATTGCACGTTGCAGACCTGGTTGAGCTGGCCGACGTTCTGGATGGCATTCATGGTCGGGTTGTCCTCGAACGTCAGCGTCCCCCCGCCCGCGAAATTCAGCTGCAGCCAGCCGTCGCTGTTGTGGCTGACCGTCACGCTGCCGTCGTCGAGCTTGGCGCCAATGAGCTCCAATGTGTCGAGCTTGGCGTCGAACATCGCAAGATAGTCGTCGCCGGTATCCTCGGTCACGTCGAACGCAAAGACATCCTTGCCATTCAGGTACGGCACGTCGCCGAAGAAGATGTCGTTGCCGGCTCCGCCATAGTAGTAGTCGTTGCCGCCTTCGCCGTGGAGGATGTCGTCGCCGTCGCCGCCGTTGAGAAAGTCGTCGTTCTCGCCGCCGTTGAGCCAGTCGTTGTTCTCGCCGCCGAACAGATAGTCGTTGCCGGCTTCGCCCCACATCTCGTCGTCGTTGGCCTCGCCATAGATCCAATCGTTGCCGCCGGCGCCCTTCAGGGTGTCTTCGCCGCTCTGGCCATCGAGATAATCGACCTGGGCACCGCCGTAGATCATGTCGTTACCGGCGCCGCCGTTGATCGTGTTGATCCCGCCTTCGCCGTAAAGCCAGTCGCGGCCGCTGCCACCGTCGATCTGGTCATCGCCGGCCTCGCCGTGGATCGTGTCGTCGCCGCCCTCGCCGTAGAGATAGTCGCCCTCGGTGCCGCCGTAGATCTTGTCCACGCCCTGCATGCCGTGGATCGTGTCCACGCCGCCGCGGCCGACCAAGTAGTCGTCGCCGTCATAGCCGTAGAAGGCATTCGCGTCGTTGTTGCCGAACATGGTGTCGGCATGGACCGAGCCGTTGAACTGCTCGATGTTGGCGAAGGTATCGCCCTTGGCCTCGGATTCGACGTTGTTGGCGTCGTTGTTGTCGCCGGCCTGGGTCCCGTACAGCAGGTCGAAGTAGACCCCGTCGGGGGAGTTGATATAGCTGGCGACGTCATAGCCGTCGCCGCCGTTGAGGATGTCGCCGCCGGCGCCGCCGTCCAGCCAGTCGTCGCCCTTGTTGCCATGGAGGATGTCGGCCCCGCCATTGCCATAGAGCGCGTCGTTGAGATTGCCGCCGACCAGGGCCTCGCTATTCGCGGTGCCGTATTTTGTGGTGTCGAAGGTGCGATAGGCCCCCATCAGATGGAGGTCGAACCACTTCTGAAAGATGTCCGGATTGGGCATGGTCATTCTCCTGTGTGTATGAAGTTGCGTGTTTGCAGTGTTAGAGCGCTCGAGACGCCGCGGCCGGATCAGGCCATGCCGTCGGCGTATTGGACGTTGGCGAGGAAGTTGAGGTGGGTCATGGTCTGGACGTTGGCCAAGTCGGTGTTACCGACGAAGCTCACGGAGCCGCCGCCTTCGAAGTCGAGCTGCAGCCAGCCGTCCGCGGTATGGCTGACGCCGACATCGCCGCCGTTCTTCGTCGCACCCATGAGCTGGATGACGTCGTTGAAGCGGTCGAATTCGAAGATCTGGTCGTCGCCG
Organism: Dongia sedimenti; assembly: GCA_030715195.1. Lineage (GTDB taxonomy): Bacteria > Pseudomonadota > Alphaproteobacteria > Dongiales > Dongiaceae > Dongia > Dongia sedimenti. Next base: position 739,341 of record JAUYVI010000004.1, on the reverse strand, counting down.
TTGTCGCCGAAGACGCTGAACTGGAAGATATCGGCGGTCTTCAGCGCCTTGTCGTCGCCGTATAGAATGTCGTCGCCGCTGCCGCCCCAATAGGTATCGACGCCGGCGCCGCCGCTGATGATGTCGTCGTCGGCATCCCCCGAGAGAAAGTCGTTGCCCTCTTCGCCATTGAGGATGTCCTCGCCGGCATCGCCGAGGATGGTGTCGTTGCCCTGGCCGCCCAGCAGGATGTCGCCGCCATCGCCGCCGACCAGGCTGTCATTGCCCTTGCCGCCGTCGATTTCGTCGTCGCCCTGCTCGCCGTAGAGATAGTCGCGCGCCGAGCCGCCGGTGATCGTGTCGTCGCCGGTCCCGCCGTAGATGTGGTTGGTGTCGCTCTCGCCGTTCGAGGGCACGCCTGGGATGGCGCCGCCGACGAGGTCGTCGTTGCCGGCGCCGCCGTAAATCGTGTCGTCGCCCCAACCGCCACTGATGTCGTCCTCGCCCGCGCCGCCGTCCAGCGTGTCGTTGCCGGAGCCGCCGTGGATATAGTCCTCGCCCTGCATGCCGAAGACGTTGTCATCGCCTTCCGCGGCAAAGAGATAATCATCGCCGCCGTAGCCATAGAGGTCGTTGGCGGAATCATTGCCTTCGATGTAGTCCCGGTATTGCGAACCGTTGACCTGCTCGATTTCCGAGAGGATGTCGCCGATCGAGTGGGACGACTTGTCCGCATCGGTCCAATCGAAATCCCGCCCGATGCCCTCGTCGAGGTTCACCCGGACGCCCGACGGCGAGTCGATGTAGCTGGCCACGTCGTGGCCCTCCCCGCCGATCATGGTGTCGGCTCCGGCGCCGCCGCTCAGCCAGTCGTTGCCGATCGATCCGATCAGCAGGTCATCGCCGGCGCCGCCCTCCAGCTTGTCGTCCCAGACGGTCCCGTTCAGCGTGTCGGCAGCGGAGGTGCCCTTCTTGTAGAAATCGAAAGTGCGGTAATAGCCCATCAGGGTCAGGTCGATGGTCGTCTGGGTCAGCAGCGGTTCAAGCTTGAGCAAAGCCACGGTTGGTCTCCTGTTTCAGAATGCTGTCGTCTTCAGGAGAACCGTCGCCGCACGGGCGACAGGGTTTGTCTCGCAGACTGGGAAATTTGGCGGGGTGTGACGGACGTCACGCAAAAAGGCCGGAATTCTGGGCGAACTACCGGAGGAAAAATGGCCTAACGGCTCGAACTCCGCACATTATCTTGTGGAGGCGGGGACGCTAAGTGTCCGGATTCTCAGGAGAAGCGCGGCCGAACTCGAGCGCGAGGCGCAGCAGGTCGGCCTGTCTGTGCACCCCGGTCTTCTGGAACAGAGTGCGGAGCTGGACGCGGACCGTGTTCACGCTGGTGCCGGATTCTTCGGCGATGTCGAGCAGCCGGCGACCAGCGCTCAAGGCCGTCCAGAGCCGGGTCTCCGCCGGCGAGAGATGGAAGGCGGCGGCCCAAGTGGCGAGGCCGCGCGGCGGCGGGAGTTCCACCACCAGCGCGATGCGGCCCGACCACTCCGCGCGGTTGCGGCGGCGGAGCGGCGTGATGCGGAGGGTCGCCGGCGCTTTGTCTCCGGCGCGGCGCAAGGCGAGGCTGCCATTGCCGTCGCCGCTCTGCGGCACCGGGTGCAATGCCCTGTCGAGCGCCGCGACGTCGCCGCGATGGGCCGCCCGGACGCGGCCGGCGACCGAGCGCAACAGCGTGCCTTCGCGCAGCAATTGCGCGCCGGCCGCATTCGCGAAGAACAGTCGGGCGTCACGGTCCACGACCAGCACCGGCTGCGGCAGGAGATGGAGCGCCGCCTCGAACTCCATGCCTTCGCGGCGCACGGCATCGAGCGTTTCCTGCATTCGATAGGCGCGTCGGAAATGCGGCACGAGCTTTCGGACCAGTGATTCGGCGCGCGGCCCGAACACGCCGTTTTCGTAGCTGCCCTGGATGCCGAACACCGCCATCCGGGTCCGGCTGCGTTCGACCGGAGCGCCCATGGCATAAAACAGGCCCTGGGGCCGCAGATGGTCCTGGTAGAACTCGGTCCGCCGCAGCTCCGCATCTGAGAGCATCGAGGCGGTCTGCCTGAGCTCGCCGACCGGCCGCGTCTCACCCCGGCGATGCCAAGGGTCGAGGGCCGCGTAGTACTCCTCGTAGCGGCGAAGGTAGTGCGGATCGAAACCTTCGGCGCCGAGGATGCTGGCCTGCCGCGTCTCGTTGTTGTGGTCGTAGAAGATGCCGCTGCTGGCGCCGGTTTCCCGCACCAGCCGCGCCATCACATCGTTCCAAAGCGCCGGCTGATCCGCCGCATCATAGATGGTGCCGATCAGTTCCTGGAGGACCGGCATCAGCCGCGACCCGCTTCGGCATTGCCGCCGCCCGGCGCCTCGCGCAGCTCCAGGGCACGGCGCACCAGATCCGCCTGGCGATGCACGCCGACCTTGTTGAACAACCGGGCCAATTGGACGCGCAGCGTATTGATGCTGACCTGCCGCCGGCGGCCGATCTCCGCCAGGGTCGCTCCAGCCGCGAGGTCGGCCCAGAGTCGGGCTTCGGCGACGGTCAGCCCGAAGAGCAACGCCAGGCGATCGGGTGAGGGACTGGGCGGCGGATCGACATCGATCAGCAGCACCACCCGGCCGGCCGGATTCCAGCGACCGTGGCTCCGCAGCGGCACGGCCTGGACCAGCAAGGGCCGCCGGTTCTGCGGCCGGCGCAAGGCCGCGACCGCGCCGGAGCCTTCCAAGGCGCCCAACGGGTTGAACAGAGACGCGAAGCTCGCCTGATCGTCGCGATGCGCCGCCGTCAACCGACCGGAAACCAGCCGAATCCCGTCGCCGGCTTCCAGCATGCGTTCGGCCGCGCGATTGGCGAAGACCAGCCTGGCATCGCGGTCGACAATCAACACCGATTGCGGAACGACGCGCAGCGTCTCCTCGAAGATCTCCCGATCACGCTGGGCCCGCCCCACCGCGCTGTGCATGCGATAGGCGCGCTTCAGATGCGGCATCAATGCGCTGACGAGGTCGACCGATTCCGTCTCGAAACGGCCGTCCTCATATCCGCGCTGAACACCGAACACCGCGATCCTTCCGTCGGCCCGCTCGACCAGGCCGCCAAGGCCGTAGAACGCGCCGGTCTTGCGCAGATAGTCCTGATAGAATTCCGTCCGGCGGAACTCATCCTCGGGCATCAACAGATAGGTCGGCGCGGCGATGCCGACCGGCCATTGCATCACGCGCGCGTTCCAGGGATCGAGCGCGCCGTAATGCGCGACGTAGTCCTGCATGAACTCGGTGTTGAAGCGATGGAAGCCGAGCGGCTGCGACTGGTGCGTCGCCATGTCGTGCTCGTAGAACACGCCGGTGCGGCAGCCGGTGGCTTCGACGATCCGCGCGATCGCGTCCGACCACAATTCGGGATCGGCGGCGGCATCGTAGATCCCGCCGATCAGGTCCTCCACCGCGCGTGCCTGTTCCATGCCGATACCCCGCGACACAGACGACAACCGCCCCGTCCCGAGCCTGCGGCCGAGGACAGCATGCTGTCAATGGCATCGCACGAGTCGGCACGCGGGAGCGCCCTGGACACATCATGGTATGTCAGTCGACGATCCGGACCGGGGCGCGGCCCGTGGTTCGGCGGTCGGTGACGGGGGTATCCTTCTTGAAACGGTCGGTCGTCGTCGTCATGTCCCCGTTGGGAAACTGCCAATGCGTCAGTTTGGTGATTTCACCGGTCTCAGGATCTTTGATGATCTCCACACTGATCGGCTTCGCTTGCTCCGTGTGGGAGTTCGCGAAGGCGTTGAACAGCTCGCAACCGCTCAATGCCGGGAGCATCGCAGCGGCGAGCAGCATGGCAAAGAAGCGCATTTCCAGATCCTTCCTGTTTCAATCGACGAACCGAAGCGGCGCGCGGCTGGTCGCGCGGCGGTCCGTGACCGGGGTGTCCTTCTTGAAGCGGTCCTCGGTCGTCCATGTGCCGCCATCGGGATACGCCCAGTGCGACAGCGTGGTGACTTCGCCGGTCTGCGGATCGATGACCGTTTCGGTGCCGGTCAATCTGGGCTCAAGCACCTTCGCGTTGGAGACCATGACCGGCTCGCAGGCGCCGAGGCCCAGGGCCGTGGACGCGGCCAGCAGCAATGCAAATGCGATGCGCATCACCTATCCTCCTGGGCTCAAAGCTTCGGCGCCGGCCCGCGCACCACGAAGTCGCGCCCGCTGCGGTCGCTTTGCGATTCGTCGCTCTGCCCGACCGAGACCGGCAGCTTCACGAGATCGACCCGCATGTCGAAATCGACAATATGGACCTTGTACTGATCCGACAGTCGCGCATCGGTCTTTGCGTTCGGGTCATCGGTCGGCGGCAGCGGGTCGAACTTGTAGACGTCGCCGGTGCGGACATCGATCACGAAGATCGCGCCCGCCACGTTGGCGGCGCGCAGGTTGCGCATGAGCTCGTCGCGCTGTTCCGGCGTCAGCGCCCTCCAGCGATTGCCGCTGACGACCCGGTGCTCGTCCTTGAGCGCCTTCCGGTCCGCCTTGTTGAGCGGCTGGATCGGCTGTGGCGGCTCCGCCTTCTCCGTCTGCCCGGGCGCCGTCGCCGTCAAGAGATTGCCGAGGACCTGCTCCTGGGTGGGTGTGGGAGGATCATCGTCGGCCAAGGCGGGCCCGCCGAACCAAACGAGAAGAACCGACGCCAAGACCAGGCGTGCCACGATGGTCATCTCCGCCTCCGTTCCATGCGTCCCCGCCCGGAACTTCACAACGCGGCGGGGCGGGCTTCAATAATGCAAACGGACTATCCGGTGACGCGGCGGGGCTACTCACTGCATCGGTTTGCGATATTCTTGACCGATTCGAAGCCTGAGGAACACGAACCATGAACCAGCCGACGGAGACCATCGCGACCCCGCTGACCGAGCGGCTGGGCTGCCGCTATCCGATCATCTCGGCCGGGATGGGCGGGCCGGCGCGTTCCGAGCTCGCCGCCGCCGTCTCGGCCGCCGGCGGATTCGGGCTGCTCGGCATGGTCCGGGAATCGCCGGAACTGATCGCACGCGAGATCGCGGCGGTGCGGCAGCGGACCAACCGCGTCTTCGGCGTCAATCTCATCCCGTCGGCGACCGACCCGACCCTGCTGGAGAATGAACTGGCGGCCTGCTTTCATGCCGGCGGGCCGGCGATGTGCTTCTTCTGGGATGTGGATGTGCAGGCGGTAGAGAAGGCGAAGCGGGCCGGCTGCCTGGTGCTTTATCAGGTGGGCTCGGTCGCGGACGCGGTGAAGGCGGAGGATGCCGGCGCCGACGTCATTGTGGTGCAGGGCGTCGAGGCCGGCGGCCATGTGCGCGGGCGGCGCGGCCTCTCGGTGCTGCTGCCGGAAGTGGCCGATGCGGTCGAAGTTCCGGTCGCGGCATCCGGCGGCATCGTCGATGGAAGCGGCCTTGCCGCCGCCCTGGCGCTCGGCGCCGACGGAGTCCATTGCGGCACGGTGTTCCTGGCGAGCCCGGAATCCTTCGCCCATGACTATCACAAGCGGCGGATCGTCGAGGCCGGGCCGGATGCGACGGTGCACACCGATCTCTTCGCCATCAACTGGCCGCCGGATTCCCCGGTGCGGGTGCTGAAGAACAGCGTCACGGCCGCGGCCGGCGACAAGCTCTGGGGTTACCATCCCGACGCGCTGCCGCGCGAGGCGATCGCCGAGGACGAGGGCCGGAAGCTCTGGCGCTTCGGCACGGATTCGCCGCTCCGGACCACGACCGGGGATCTCGAAGCCATGGCGCTCTATGCCGGAGACGGTGCGGCGCGGGTCACCGGGATTCGCCCCGCGGCGGAGATCGTCGCGCGCATGATGGCCGAGGCGATCGCGGAGATCCGCGCCAGTGCCGCGAGCATCGCATGAACTGGCCGGAGGTGAGGGCTTGGCGCCGCGAGGCGCGCCAGAAGCTGCTCGCCGCCCGGGCGGCGATCGCGCTATCGGTGCGCGAGGACCTGTCGCGGAAGTTGATCGAGCGCTTGCGACCGGTGCTGAACGACCGGCCGCAGCCGATCTCGTTCTATTGGCCGATCAAGGCCGAGCCGGACCTGAAGCCGCTGATGCGCGCGCTCGATGCGGCGGGGGTTCGGGTCTGCCTGCCGGTCGCGATCAAGCTCGGCGAGCCGTTGACCTTCCGGCCCTGGACCAAGGGCACGCGGATGGAGCGCGGCCTGTGGGACATTCCGATTCCGGCCGACCCCGCTGAAGTCGAACCTCGGACCCTGATCGCACCGATCGTCGGCTATGACGAGGCGGGCTATCGCCTGGGTTATGGCGGCGGATTCTTCGACCGCACCTTGGCCAAGTTCGGCGACGCGGCGGCGATCGGCATCGGCACCAGCATGTTCCGGCTGCCGACCATTCACCCGCAGCCGCACGACATCCGCATGGCGGCGATCGTCACCGAAGCCGGCATTGCCGGCGGTGATGCCGTCTCGCCGGCCTCGGCGGTCTGCTACTTGGACGAATCCGATCCGCGCTATGCCGGGTTCGACACGCCCGACGAGACCGCGGCGCGACTGGCCGGGCTGATCGGGCGTTTGCCGCCGGAGCGCCGGGGCCTGCTCGACTACGCGTTGTGGCGGCTCGGCGCCGAGGCGAAGGAAGCCGCGCCCACGGCCGACTCGCCGACCGCGCTGCTCGGCCAGGCGCTGCCGCGGGTTCGCGACGACGCCGTCCATGCGGCCCTCAGCGCATTGCGGTCATCGCTGACGGCGGCCTAGCCCCGTCCGGTCGAAACCGCCTATTGCGAGGCCTGGCCGCGGAGCTCCGCCACCTGATCGGCGGTGATGGCCGACGGTACGGCGCCGAACCGCTTGGTGACGTAATTCGCGATCGCGGCGATCTCGGTGTTGGAATAGGCATGGCCGAAGGCCGGCATCACGGCCGGGCCGCTCGGGGTCTCGCGGGTGACGCCCCAGACGATCGCCTGCGCGACGTTGCGGGCACTGGGATCGTTGACGGCGCGGGCGCCGGTGAAGGTGGCGATCGCCAGGACCGGGCTCTTGCCGGTCCAGCCGTGGCAGCTGACGCAAGCGCCGGCGAACAGTTCCGCGCCGCGCGCATCGGCTTCCGCCGTGCCGTCCTTTGGTGAGGCGGAGGCCAGTGCGGTGCGCGGCGCCGGCAGTGCCGGATCGGAAATCGGCGGCACGGTGCGCAGGTAGACGACCAGCGCCTTGATGTCCTCGGGCTTCAGGTGACGCAGGCTGTTGTCGATCGCCTCACCCATCGGGCCCGAGGCGGTACCGTAGCCCTCGACATGGCCGGTGCTGATGAACTTGGCCAGCGTCTCGTCGCTCCAGGCGCCGACGCCGGTCTCTTTGTCCGGCGTCAGATTGTAGGCCTTCCAGCCGGCCGCGACCGCGCCCATGAACTTCCGGCGGTGATCCATCGCCTGCATCGGATTGCGCGGTGTGTGGCAATCGCCGCAATGCCCCATGGCCTCGGCGATATAGGCGCCGCGATTCCATTCGGCACTCTGCGCGGTGTTCGGCCGATAGCGCTCATTCGGATTGAAGAAGGCCGACCAGAAGGCCATCAGCCAACGCTGGTTGAACGGGAAGCTCAGCGTGTTGGGCGGGGTCGCGGCGCGGACCGGCGGCAGGCTGAACAGATAGGCCTTGATCGCCAGCACGTCCTCGTCGGTCATCAGCGTATAGGCGGCGTAGGGGAAGGCGGGATAGAGCCGGGTGCCGTCGGGCGCAACGCCCTGGTGCACGGCTTTGAGGAAATCGGCGTCGCTCCAGGCGCCGATGCCGGTTTCCTTGTCCGGGGTGATGTTGGAGGAATAGAGCGTTCCGAAGGGCAGCTTGAACGCGAAGCCGCCGGCGAAGGGCTTGCCGCCTTTCACCGTATGGCAGGCGGCGCAATCGCCCGCTTGGGCGAGATACTCGCCGCGCTCGATCAGGCCGGCATTGGCGAGCGCGCCCGGCACGCCGGTCGGGTTCGCCTCCTTGTATTCGGCGAGCGGCACGGTCTGGCCGCCGGCGAAATCCAGCGGGCCGGGCGCCAGAACGACGAACCAACCCAAGGCGCCCAGCACGACGACGATGACGATGGCGATGGCGATGCCGAGAGCGCGTTTCATGCGGGCTTCTTTCCGGCCAGGATGTCGCGGTCGATCGGCAGGCGGCGCAGGCGGATGCCGGTCGCGGCGTAAAGCGCGTTGCCCAGAGCCGGCGGTCCGGCCGTCGCGCCGGTCTCGCCGGTGCCGCCCGGATGCTCCTCGCTGGGAATGAGATGGACCTCGATCGGCGGCACCTCGTTGATCCGCAGCATACGATAGTCGTGGAAGTTGCTCTGCTCGACCCGCCCGTTCTTGATGGTGATCTCGCCGAACAGGGCGGCGGTCAGGCCGAAGATCAGCCCACCCTGCAGTTGGGCGATGATCGTGTCCGGATTGACCGGGATGCCGGTATCGACGGCGGAGACGATGCGGCGGAGCTGCACCTCGCCGCTGCTATCGACCTCGGCCTCGACCACGGTGGAGATGAAGCTGCCGAAGGCGACCTGGGCGGAGATGCCGCGCGCGGTCCGTGCCGGGAGCTTCTCGCCCCAGCCGGATTTCTGCGCCGCCAGCTGCACCGCGGCTTTCAGGCGCGGGGTCTTGTCGAGATGGGCGACGCGGAAATCGACCGGGTCCTTGCCGGCCTTGTGCGCCAGCTCGTCGATGAAGCTTTCGATGGCGAAGACGTTGTTGTTGGGGCCGACGCCGCGCCAGAAGCCGGTGGTGACCACGCCCGGCTCCTTGCGGACGAACTCGACCCGGAGGTTGGGGATGCCGTAGGGAATGTCGGCGGCGCTGTCCACGCCGTCGATGTCGATGTCCTTCTGGTAGGCGGGCGGGAACCAGCGCGCCAGCACCGCCGAGCCGGTGACGCGGTAGGTCCAGCCGTTGATCTTGCCGTCCTTAAGGCTGGCGGAGATCACATCGCGATAGACCGGCCGGTAGACGTCGTGGCGGATGTCCTCCTCGCGCGACCAGGTGACCTTGAGCGGCGTGGCCACCTGCTGCGCGATCCGCGCCGAGATCACCGCCATGTCGGGCTCGAGCCGTCGGCCGAAGCCGCCGCCGAGCAGGTGCTGGTGCACGATGACCTTCTCGGCCGGCAGATTGAGCGCCTTGGCGACCTCGGCTTGGACCCGGCTCATCACCTGGGTGCCGATCCAGACCTCGCAGCCATCGGCGGTCACATGCACGACGCAGTTCATCGGCTCCATGGTGGCATGGGCGAGGAACGGCATTTCATAGGCCGCGTCCAGGCGCTCGCCGTCGCCCAGCGCCTTGTCGGCGTCGCCCTCTTCCTTGGCGACGGCGCCCTTGTTCTGGCTGGCCGCGCGAAGGTCGTTCCAGACATCGGCCGAGCTGATCTTGGCATTCGGCCCGTCATCCCATTCGATCTCGAGCGCCGCCAAGCCCTGCTTCGCCACCCAGGTGTGGTCGCCGACCACCGCAACCACGTCATCGAGCACGACGACCTGCCGCACGCCGGGCATGGCCTTCGCTTTCGAGTCATCGACCTTGACGACCTTGCCGCCCTGCACCGGCGAGAGGGTGACGCTGGCGAATTTCACGCCGGGCGGCAGCGCGTCGATGCCGTATTTCACGGTGCCGTTGACCTTACCCGCCGTATCCAGCCGCTTCAGCGGCTGGCCGACCAGGGTGAAGTCCTTGACCGCCTTCAGCGGCGGATTTTCCGGCGGCGTCTGCGTCCCGGCCGCGGCGGCGAGCGCGCCATAGCCGAGCTTGCGCCCGCTCGCATCGTGGAACACCTCGCCCTTGGCGGCGCGGCAGGACGCGGCATCGACCTTCCATTGCTGCGCCGCGGCCTGGACCAGCAGCGCGCGCGCCGTGGCACCGGCCTTGCGCAGCGGATCCCAGAAGGCGCGGATCGAATTGGAATTGCCGGTGACCTGGATGCCAAAGAACGGATTGCCGTAGAGCTTGTCGCTGGGCGGCGCGTGCGCGACGGTCACCAGCGACCAGTCGGCATCGAGCTCCTCGGCCAGGATCTGGGAGATCGAGGTGTAGGTACCCTGCCCCATCTCGACCTGCGGCATCACCAGGGTGACGGTGCCGTCGCCGGCGATTCGGATGAAGGCATTGGGCTCGAACGTGCCGATGGCGGCGCGCGCCATCGGCAGGTGGAACCCGAGCAGCAGCGTGCCGGCGGCGCCCGCTTTCAGGAGTGTGCGGCGGGAAAAAGCGGCGTTCATGCCACACCTGCCGCTTTCTTGATCGCTTCGCGGATCCGGACATAGGTGCCGCAGCGGCAGATGTTGCCCGCCATGGCGGCGTCGATGTCCTTGTCGTCCGGTTGCGGCGTCGCCGCCAGCAGCGCCGAGGCCGACATGATCTGCCCGGATTGGCAGTAGCCGCATTGCACGACCTCGAGATCGAGCCAGGCCTTCTGGATCCGCGCCCCGGCGTCGGTCGCGCCAATCCCTTCGATGGTGGTGATCTTGCTGCCCTCGCCGATCGCGCCCACCGGCAGCATGCAGGAGCGGACCGCCTGGCCATCGACCTGCACGGTGCAGGCGCCGCATTGGGCGATGCCGCAGCCGAACTTGGTGCCGGTCATGCCCAGCACGTCGCGCAACGCCCAGAGCAGCGGCGTGTCCTCGGTGACGTCGAGCTGCTTGCTCTCGCCGTTGATGGTCAGGGTGATCATGGGCCCTCCGCGGACGGGGGTTGCGGGGAGGCACCGGCCAGGCAGGCGCAGCGCTGTGCGGTCGTCAGTAACTAGCATCATGATAGTAATGCGAAGCATCGCATCGCAAGTGCTTTCTCGGCGGCGATCCAAGCGTGATCCGAGAGTTCCTTGCTGTCGATAGCGATAGCGGAAACATTCGGCTGGCTCAATCATACGAAGGTATCTCCGCGGGTTGCCGTAGAGAGCGGCCAGACCACGTCAATTGCAGAAAAGGCCTCAGCGGCAAGGCGGCTATGGCCGGTTGGGCGAAACTGCTGCATCGGCGCGGCCCGAAGGCTATGATGCTGCGCGGGGGAACAAGGAATGGTGCTTGAAATTTCCGACGACCGGTTGCGGCGGCTCTACGCCTACTGGTCGCAGAAGAAGGGCGCGCGGCGGGTGCCGAGCCGCGCGGACATCGCGCCCGAGGAGATCACCGATATCCTGCCCTGGGTGATGCTGATGGAGCGGGTCGGGACGCGGATCCGCTACCGGCTGGTCGGCGACGGGTTCCGCCAGATCTACGGCGACAAGCTGTTGGGCATGTATCTGGACGAGATCGATCTCGACCACATCACCGCCGCCTATATCGAGGAATACGAGCGCGCCGCCCGCGATCTCGTGCCGGTCGCCCGGAAATGGACGTTCACCAAGCTGAACGGCCGGCATCTGGAATACGAGCGCCTGATCCTGCCGCTCGCCCCCGACGACAAGACGGTCAACATGTTCCTGACCGGCGCCGTCGGGTTCGGCTTCGGCTGAAACCTAGGCCTTCACCAGCTTGCCGTGGCAGTGCTTGTACTTCTTGCCGGATCCGCAGGGGCATTCGGCATTGCGGCCGAGCTGGGTCCAGGTCCTGGGATCGTTGGGATCGACGCCCGGCGGCAGATCGGATTTGACCCGTGCGGCCCCATTGCCGGCACCGGCACCCTGAGCCATGACTTGGCGCGCGGCGCCGCTCGATGTGGTCTGCGAGGCGGCAGCACCCGCGACCGGCGCCGGGACCGCTTCCTGCGCCCGGATCTCGACATGGGCCAGCAAAGTGGTGATCTGCTCGCGCAGGCGATCCAGCATCGCCTCGAACATCTCGAAGGCTTCGCGCTTGTACTCGTTGAGCGGATCGCGCTGGCCATAGGCCCTGAGGCCGATGCCGTGCCTGAGGTGGTCGAGCGACAGCAGATGCTCCTTCCAGTTCTGATCGAGCATCTGCAGCAGCAGCGACTTCTCGATCGAGCGCATGACTTCCGGCCCCATGTTGGCCGCCTTCTCCGCCATCTTGCGGTCGACCGCGTCCATCACGCGCTCGCGAATCGCCTCGTCGGCGATGCCTTCTTCCTTGGCCCATTCGACCACCGGAAGATCGATCCCGAAGATGCGCAGCACCTCTTCGTGCAGGCCGGCGGCATCCCACTGCTCGGCGAAGGCCTTCTCGGGGATATAGCGGGCGATCAACTCGTCCACCGTCTCCTTGCGCATCTGGGCGATCTCTTCCTTGAGCTCCTCGGCCGCCATCAGCTCGCGCCGCTGCTCGTAGATCACCTTGCGCTGGTCGTTCATCACGTTGTCGAACTTCAGCAGGTTCTTGCGGATGTCGAAGTTGCGCGCCTCGACCTTCTGCTGCGCCTTCTCCAGCGCCTTCGAAACCCAGGGATGGACGATCGCCTCGCCCTCCTTCAGCCCCAAGCGCTGCAGCATGCTGTCCATGCGCGCGGGAGCGAAGATCCGCATCAGGTCGTCTTCGAGCGAGAGATAGAACTTCGAGCGGCCGGGATCGCCCTGGCGGCCGGAACGGCCGCGCAGCTGGTTGTCGATGCGCCGGCTCTCGTGCCGCTCGGTGCCGAGGATGAACAGGCCGCCGGGGAAGGTCTCGGTCTTGTCCGGCTTGCCGTTCTTGCCCGGTTCGATCACCAGCACTTCGCCGGAATTCAGCACCGCCTCGCGCTTCGCGGCGATGTCGGCCTTGATCTCCTCGATCTTGGCCTGGATCGCGGCCACGTCGGTCATGCCGGCGGTCTCGCGCTCGACCCGCATCTGCAGGTTGCCGCCGAGCTGGATGTCGGTGCCGCGGCCGGCCATGTTGGTGGCGACGGTGACGGCGCCCGGCACGCCGGCCTCGGCGATGATATGCGCTTCCTGCTCGTGGTAGCGCGCATTCAGCACCGCGTGTGGGATGCCCTTCTGCTTCAGCAGGGCGGAGAGGACTTCCGACTTGTCGATCGAGACGGTGCCGACCAGCACCGGCTGCATGCGCTGGCGCGCCTTGTTGATCTCCTCGATGATCGCGTCGTACTTCTCGCGCGCACTGCGATAGACCTCGTCCTCGTGGTCGACGCGCTTGGCGGGCCGGTTGGTCGGGATCTCGATCACGTCGAGCCCGTAGATCTCGGAGAACTCCGGCGCCTCGGTCATCGCCGTGCCGGTCATGCCGGAGAGCTTGGGGAAGAGGCGGAAATAGTTCTGGTAGGTGATGGTGGCGAGGGTCTGGTTCTCGTTCTGGATCTCGACGCCTTCCTTGGCCTCGAGCGCCTGATGCAGGCCTTCGGAATAGCGCCGGCCCTCCATCATGCGGCCGGTGAACTCGTCGATGATGATGACCTTGTTGTCCTTCACCACGTAGTCGACGTCGCGGGCGAACAAGGTGTGCGCACGCAACGCCTGGTTGGCGTGGTGCACCAGCGCGATGTTGCCGATGTCGTAGAGCGCGCCCTGCTTCAGCAGCCCGACGCCCTTCAAGAGCTGCTCGACATGCTCGGTGCCTTCCTCGGTGAAGGCGACATGGCGCGACTTCTCGTCCTTCTCGTAATCCTCCGGCTTCACATGCGCCATCAGCTTGTCGACCTTGTAGTAAAGGTCGGAATTGTCCTCGGTCGGGCCGGAGATGATCAGCGGCGTGCGCGCCTCGTCGATCAGGATCGAGTCCACCTCGTCCACGATGCCGTAGTTGAAGGGCCGCTGGGTCATGTCCTCCAGGCGGAACTTCATGTTGTCGCGCAGGTAGTCGAAGCCGAACTCGTGGTTGGTGCCGTAGGTGATATCGCAGGCGTAGGCTTCCCGGCGTTGCGTGTCGTTGAGCCCGTGCACGATCACGCCGACGCTCAAGCCGAGGAAGCGATAGACCTGCCCCATCCATTCGGAATCGCGCTTGGCCAGGTAGTCGTTGACGGTGACGACGTGGACGCCCTTGCCCTCGATCGCGTTCAGATAGACCGGCAGCGTCGCCACCAGGGTCTTGCCTTCGCCGGTCTTCATCTCGGCGATCTTGCCCTGGTGCAGGACGACGCCGCCCTTCATCTGCACGTCGAAGTGCCGCTGGCCGAGCGTGCGCTTGGCGGCCTCGCGGACCGTGGCGAAGGCGTCGGGCAGGATGTCGTCGAGGGTTTCGCCCTTGGCGAGGCGATCGCGCAGCCAAGCGGTCCGCGCCTTCAAGGCCTCGTCGTCCAGATTCTGGACTTCCGGTTCCAGCGCGTTGATCGCCGCGACCGTGGAATTGAGAGACTTGATGAAACGGTCATTGGCGGACCCGAAGACCCGCTTGGCAAGCGCCGCGAACATGTCCAGAAACCTTTGAATTTCCGCCTTATCTTGGGCAAACAGATATGTCCCCCGGACCCCACTGTCAACGTGATCCGAAGTCACGGGAATCTCATCGGTTTGCATTGATTCTCTTGGATACTTTGGCCGGGTTTCCGCTTGTATCGGGTGGGACGGTTCGGCATGATGCCGCCCGTTTGCGGCGGGAAACGCCGCCTTCCGACCCAATCCTCAAGCCTGACGGGAGTTGAGGAGATGGCCGGACCCGCGAACCCCGGAACCAGGAAAGATCCCGGCTAATGCCAAATGTGTCGTTTCGCGCCGCCCTGCTTGCCGGCGCCGTTGCCTTCGCCTCGATCGCTGGATTCGTTCTGAGCGGCGGCCCAGCGGGTGCCCAGGACGCCACGACCAACACCGAAACCACCACCCCCGCGCCGGCCGAGGCCGCGCCGACGGGAACCCCGGCGCCGAGCGCGAACGGCGCGCCGACACCGGCCGACCCGGCGGAAGTGGTGGCGACCGTCAATGGCAAGCCGATCACCCGCCAGGATGTGCTCGATTCCGCCGCCGACCTGCCGCCGCAATACATGGCGCAGATCGACAAGCTGTTCCCGCAGCTGCTGAACCGGCTGATCGGCATCCAGCTGGTCGAGGCCAAGGGCCGCGAGCAGGGTCTGGCCGACGATCCCGAGGTGAAGAAACTGGTCAAGCAGGCCGAGGAAGAGGCGATCAGCCGGGCTTACATCCAGAAGGTGATCGAGACCAAGGTCAACGACGAGGCGATCCAGAAGATCTACGACGAGGATTTGAAGGAGCACCCGCCGCAGATCGAGATCCGTGCCAGCCACATCCTGGTGAAGACCGAGGACGAGGCCAAGGAGATCATCAAGCAGCTCCAGGGCGGCGCCGACTTCGCGACCCTCGCCAAGGAAAAGTCGATCGACAAGGGCAGCGGCGAGCAAGGCGGCGACCTCAACTGGTTCACCAAGGACACCATGGTGAAGGAGTTCTCCGATGCGGCCTTCGCGATGCAGCGCGGCGATGTCAGCAAGGTTCCCGTAAAGAGCCAGTTCGGCTGGCACATCATCAAGATCACCGATTCCCGGATGCAGACCCCGGCGCCGCTCGAGGCGCGCAAGGACGACATCCGCCAGGCCTTGAGCCAGGAAGCGGTGCATCAGGAGGTGCAGGGCCTGATCGGCGGCGCCAAGATCGAGTACAGCAAGGAAGATTACAAGCTGCCGCTGGCTCCGACCGGCGCGCCACAGTAACCGGCCAGGCGGAAAGTCGCTCGGTCTCGATCAGGGATGCTCATTCGGGGGAATTGAGATGAGCCAGAAGGCTTCGCCCTTGGCGCCGACCCATGCGCCGAAACTGCCGGCGCTGGCCGGTGTCCGCCTTGCCATCCGCGAATGCAATATCCGCTATCGCGGACGGCCCGACGTCATGCTGATGGAGCTCAGCCCCGGATCGACCATCGCCGGCGTGCTGACCAAGTCGCTCGCCCCCTCCGCCGCGGTCGATCTCTGCCGCAAGCATCTGAAAGGCGGCAAGGCGCGGGCGATCCTGGTCAATGCCGGCAATGCCAATGCCTTCACCGGCAAGCTCGGCAAACAGGCGGCGGAGCTGAGCGTCGATGCCGCGGCAAAGACCCTCGGCTGCAAGAAGGGCGAGATTTTCGTCGCCTCGACCGGCGTCATCGGCGAGCCGCTGCCGGCCGAGAAGATCACCGCCAATCTCGGCGCGCTCAAGGATTCGCTCAAGGCCGATGCCTGGGCCGATGCCGCCGCGGCGATCATGACGACAGATACCTTTCCGAAACTCGCCACCCGCACGGCGACGATCGGCGGGACCGCCGTCACGCTGAACGGCATCTGCAAGGGTTCCGGCATGATCGCGCCGGACATGGCGACCATGCTGGCCTTCGTCGCCACCGACGCCAAGCTGCCGGCCGACATCCTGCGGACCTTGCTGCAGAAGAGCGCCGACAAGTCGTTCAACTGCATCACCGTCGATGGCGACACCTCGACCAGCGACACGCTGCTGCTGGCGGCCACGGGCGAGGCGAAGAATCCGAAGCCGAAATCCGCCGGCGATCCGATCCTGAAGGAGTTCCGCGCGGCACTCGATTCGCTGCTGACCGATCTCGCGGTCCAGGTGGTGATGGACGGCGAAGGCGCCGAGAAGCTGGTGACGATCGACATTACCGGCGCCGCCAGTGCCGCCGCGGCGCGGCGCATCGGCCTCTCGATCGCCAACTCGCCGCTGGTGAAGACCGCGATCGCCGGCGAGGACGCCAATTGGGGCCGCATCGTCATGGCGGTCGGCAAGGCCGGCGAGAAGGCCGAGCGCGACAAGCTTGCGATCAAGATCGGCGGTGTGCTGATCGCCGCCAAGGGCCAGCGCGTCGCCGATTACGACGAAGCGCCGGTCGCCAAGCACATCAGGAGCCGCGACATCAAGATCGAGGTCGATGTGGGAGTCGGCACGGGCAAGGCGCGGGTCTGGACCTGCGACCTCACCCACCGCTACATCGAGATCAATGCCGACTATCGCAGTTGAGCTGACCACCGAGCGGCTGCGCCTGCGGCCGCTCCACACGGCCGACGCCCCGGCGATCGCCGAGCAGGTCAACGACTGGGACGTGGTGCGCTACACGACCTCGATCCCGTATCCCTATGACCGCGGCATGGCGGAGGAGTTCATCGCCAGCCAGCAGAAGCGCTGGGCCGCGTGGTCGGGCAAGACCGTTCCAGAAGAGGAAGTCGCCTTCGTGATCGAGCGCAACAGCGACCGGCGGCTGATCGGCTGCATCGGCCTGCAGCCCGCCGAAGCCGGAACCGGGCTGGAGTTCGGCTATTGGCTCGGCAAGCGCTATTGGGGCGAGGGCTATGCGACCGAGGCGGTCGGCCGCCTGGTGCGTTTCGCCTTCCTCGATCTCGGTCTTCCGGAGATCTGGGGCGCGGCGGTTCCGACCAACGACGCCTCGCACCGCGTGATGGAGAAGAACGGCTTCGTCATCGTCGCCGCCGGCGAGCGGCCTTCGGACGTCCGCGGCAATCCGTTGCCGGTGATCATCCGCAGGCTCACGCGCGCGCAATGGGCCGCCGCCCAGGCGACCGTGGTCTGATCATGGCCGATTCCGCCCTGCCGATCCTCACCGTGGTCGCCGTCGCCTTGGTCGATGCCGATGGCCGCGTGCTTCTGGCGCAGCGGCCGGCGGGCAAGGCGATGGCAGGGCTGTGGGAGTTTCCGGGCGGCAAGATCCATCCCGGCGAGAGTCCCGAAGCCGCCCTGATCCGCGAGCTCAAGGAAGAAATCGATATCGACGTGACGGAAGCGTGCCTCGCACCTTTTACGTTCGCCTCCCATCGCTATGAGTCGTTCCATCTGCTGATGCCGCTCTATGTCTGCCGGCGCTGGAAGGGTGCGATGCGGCCACGCGAGGGCCAGACTCTCGCCTGGGTGCGGCCGGCAAAGCTCGGCGAGTATGCGATGCCGCCCGCCGACAAGCCTCTGGTGGCGATGCTGCAGGACCTGTTGTGACCCGGGTGAGAATGATCACTTCAGCATAGAGTCGAGTACCTTTACGTGGAGATCTCCACGTCAAAGGAGATCGACACCTTGCATAATCGAATGTTCATAGCGCTCAGCACCGCCGTCGGGCTGAGCATGGCCTATTCGGCCCTCGCCGATCAGGCCGGTACGACCGGCGACACCCCCGAGACGGCGCAGATCGGCACCGGCGACACCGCAGTGGACACCAGCGGCGATCCTTCGGTCGGTCATCGACCGGCGCCGTATGTCCGCAAAGACAGCGGCGTCGAGTTCCGCCGCAACGATCACCCCGCCGGCGCCCGGAGCACGGGTGCGTCACCCGGATCCAGCGACGGCAGCTCCGACTCGTCGGGCGGCGGCGGCGGTGGCGGCGGCAGCAGCGGCGGCTGAGCTTGCGAGACGGCGGCGCGTCCGCGCGATCGCGAACCGGACGCGCCGGCGCTCGCGCAGTTGCTTTCGGTCTCCTGTGATCGGCGTCACGCCGGTTGGTTGAACATGTGCGGCGCGTCACTCGACCCATTCCGTCGAGGCGCGTATCACTCGCCGCGTTCGTCGAAAACTAACCTTATCCGGGAGACTCTCGATGCGTATCCAGATCATCGCCGCAGTCGCGGCCGCTCTTACGGCAGCCATCAGCAGCGCGGCACTCGCCGGTGACGCCGGCGTGGTGGAGACCGTCGCGGAGACCGCCTACGGCACCGCCCCCAGCCGGACCCGCATGGAGAAGCACGCGGGTGACGTCGTGCAGCACCGCGAGCTGCTCGAGACCTCGACATCCGGCGCAATGAAGGTGAAGTTCACCGACGGCTCGAAGCTCGCGCTCGGCGCCGGCAGCAAGGCCTTCGTCGTCGCTTATGTCTACAAGCCGGAACAGTCGGTGGCGAACGCCATCGTTTCGCTGCCGGAAGGCTCGATGCGCTACGTGACCGGCGCCATGCCGAAGGATCACACCACGATCTACACGCCGACCGCGACCATGCTGCTGAACGGCGCCGACATCTCCGTCGGGGTCAATGACCGCGGCAACACCCATCTCATGGTCGAGAATGGCAGCGTCACCGTGCGCTCCCGCACCACCGGCCAGCAGATGGTCTACAACGCCGGTGAGAGCGTGGACATCACGCCGACCGGCATCACCACCAGCACCGCGGCGCTGCAATAGCACCGAATCGGCCAGGCCGGGCGCGACACACACCCTGTTGTTCGTGCCCGGCAGCCGATTGTGACCAAGATCACTCGACGCTGGATCGGCGCCCCTCTAAGTCAGCCGCCATCGTCGGGAAGCAGAAATACCTGGGGAATTTGACCATGCGTTCGCTCCACACCGCCATCGCCACCATTCTCTTCGGCGCAACCACCATAGCGGTCGCCTATGGCGCCGCGTCGACCACGCCCGTCGGCGACGTCGAAGTGGTCAAGGAAGACGCCTACGGCACGCCGCCCGCCGCGGCGCGCGAGGCCAAGCATCGCGGCGACGGCGTCGTCTATCAGGAGACCCTCGAGACGCTGCAGAAGAGCGGGTTGCTGGTAAAGTTCAACGACGGATCGAAGCTGACCCTCGGCGCCAACAGCAGGATCATGGTCGACTCGTTCGTCTATGCCCCGGGCGACAACAACAGCAAGGCGCTGATCTCGATCCCCATCGGCGCGCTGCGCTACGTCACCGGCGCGATGCCGAAGGGCCAGACCACGATCGACACGCCGACCGCCACCATGGTGCTGCGCGGCACCAACGTGAAGGTGCTGACCGACGGCCGCAACACGCTGCTCGTGGTCGACGAGGGGAGCGTCAGCGTCCACAACAAGCAGACCGGAGAGGACACGGTCGTCGAGGAAGGCGACAGCGTCCAGATCAGCAGCACCGGCATCAACTCGACCGACGAGGATGACACCGGCGATCCGGCCGTCGATGACGGTCTCGCGCAGAACACCGGGAAAAGCGGCAACCAGGGCACGCCCGAGCAGCGCCGCGGCAGCGAACGCAGCCAGCCGTCGCGGAGCAACAACAGCGGCAACAGCACTGGCGGAAGCAGCAGCAGCGGCGGCGGCACCAACCCGGGCTGAGGCCGAGTCGCAGCGTAACCGGCCCTTCGCCCTCGTCGGAGGTCCGGGCAAGAGGTAACACGAGATCGCGTTGCGCCTTCTTCGCGGAGGCGCGCAAAGCCCCAGAGCCGGATCAACGGCCGGGGCCTGACTGGGGAGTCATGCAGTGAAGAAGATTATGACGGTCGCGGCAGTCGCCGCGGCGGCGCTCTCGCTGGTCCACGCCGGGGCCGCCGACACGATGGAGGTCGGCGCCCTGGCGGAGGTCCGCCAGAACGTTTACGGCGTGCCGCCGCAAGGCCGCGAGACGCCCAAGCACAGGGGCGATGCCGTGGCCTTCCAAGAGACCCTGGAGACGCTGGAGGACAGCGGCGCGCTGGTCCGCTTCATCGACGATTCGAAGCTGACCCTCGGTGCCAAGTCCAAGGTCCAGATCGACGCGTTCGTGTTCGACCCGAAGAAGGCGAAAGGCAATGCGCTGATCGAGATCTCGGTCGGAACGCTGCGATGGGTGACCGGCGACATGCCCAAAGGCGAGACCGTGATCAGGACGCCCACCGCCACGCTCACCCTGCGGGGCACCGACGTGGTGGTCCATGTGCATCCGGACGGCACAACGGATACCACGGTCCATGACGGCAAGGTGGAAGCGCATAACACCGTCACCAACGAGGTGACCAACCTGGTGCCCGGCGACGGTGCGACGCTCGGCGAGGGCGGCACGACCCGCTTTGACAACGACGAGGATCCGGATCTCGACGACGGTACCGGCAAGCGACAGAACGATGATCCGCCCGAGCACCGCCGCAGCGATTCGGTTCAGACCGCGCGGCCGGGACCGTCCGAGCCCGCCGGCGGCGGGTATAGCGGCGGCGATGACGGCGATGATGGCGATGAGGGATGCGGTTGCCTTTGACGAGCGGCACGCGGCGGAGGTATCACGCAGTGCTGGACCCGGGTGCGGAGAGTCCGTAAGCTAGGCATTGGGTCCGATCGGGGAGACGATCCAGTGGGCAAATATTCTGCACTCGTTGCCGGATTTGCAGGGCTCGGCCTTCTGGCGGGCGCTGCCATCGCCGACACGGTGGATGTCGGCGCGATTGAGAAGGTGCAGCGCACCGTCTATGGCGAACCGCCGCAAGGCGGCCAGACGGTCAAGCGCCAGGGTGATGGAGTGGTCTTCCAAGAGGCATTGGAAACCGTCGATAACAGCGCCGCGGTGATCCGCTTCATCGACGATTCCACCCTGTCCGTGGGCGCCAGGTCCAAGGTGTTGATCGACGCGTTCGTGTTCGATCCGGAGAAGGCCGAGGGCAATGCGCTGATCCGGATCTCGATCGGTACCTTGCGCTTCGTCACCGGCGGCATGCCGAAGGGCAAGACCACCATCAAGACACCGACCGCCACCCTGGTCCTGCGCGGGACCGACGTGACCGTTCACGTGCACCCGGACGGCACCACCGATGCGACGGTGAACGAGGGCATCGTCGATGCCCATAACGACGTGACCAACAACGAGACCAGCCTCACAGAGGGTCAGGGCGGGACTTTCGCCAACGGCGGCAACAGCGACTTCAGCGGCTCCAACCCGTCCGCGGGTCCGGGCGGTAGCGGCGACCCGAGCGATCCACCAGAGCACCGTCGCAGCGGCAACCCCGCGCCCACGGGCGGTGACAGCCACAACAACAGCAGCGGCGGCAGCTCCGGCTATTAGAGCCGCGGCGGCTTATGGGGCGCGCGGCGGCCGCAGCGCCTCGCCGAGATTGATCTTGCCGCTGCCGCGGCGGGCCGGCTGCTGCTGCGATTCATGCGGCGCCCAGCCGGTCAGGAAGATCAGCCGGAAGCGCGCCGGGATCCTGCCGTCCGGCATGGCGAACTGCTCCTGATAGAGCGCCGCCGCGCGGGCGATCACCGCGCGCCGCGTCGGCCGCCGCAGCCGCGCGTCCAGGATGTTGGCCTCGCCCATGGCGCGGAGATCGGCGAGCAGCGGCATCAAGCCGACATAGGTCACGGTCACGGTCTCGGCATCGGCGACCGGCAAGGCGAAGCCGGCGCGCTGCATCAGCCCGGCGGCGTCGCGAAGATCGGCGAAGGGCGAAACGCGGGCACTCGCCCCGCCGGTCTCGGCGATCTCCGCCTCCATCAAGACGCCGCGCAATTCGGCGAGGGTGCCGGCACCAAACAGCACGCCCAGAAAGAGGCCGTCGGGTTTGAGGACGTGCCGAATCTGCGCGAGCGCGCCGGGCAGGTCGTTGGTCCAATGCAAGGAGAGGTTGGCCAGCACCAGGTCGAAGCTCTCCGGCGCGAAGGGCAAGGCCTCCTCGTCGAGCTGCAGCGCGCGGCCACCGGCCTGCCGCACCATCCCGAGCGAGAGGTCGCCCTGAATCAGGGTCTCGACCCCGCCGCGACCCTGCAACAGGCGGCCCAACAACCCGTCGCGGCTGCCGAGATCGAGCGCCAGGGGGAAGCGGCGCCGCACGTCGTCCAACCGGTCGAGCATCCGCTCGCCGGATTCCGCGAACAGGAAATCCCGGCGCGGATCGGCGACGGACGCGATCCGGTCGCGCCGGCGCCGCAGCAGGACGCGGTCGAAGATCTTGGGCGGCGTCGCGGGCGTGCTCATGACGGCAGTACTAGCGTTTTCGGTCGGCGATTGACAGGGCCGCAACCGCATCCGTTACACTCATGCCCATGCTGCAAAGTCCCGTGTTGGCAAGCCTGGGGCGCCTGTCCGGCCGCGTTTCGCGCACCGTGCTCGACGCGGTGCTGCCGCCGCGCTGCCTGAAATGCGGCGATGTGCTCAGCACGGCCCAGGGTCTCTGCCCCGACTGCTGGCGCAAGCTCACCTGGCTCGCCGCGCCCTGCTGCGCCTGCTGCGGCCAGCCCTTTCCGTTCGATGCCGGAGCAGGCGCGCTGTGCGGCGCCTGCCTGCAGAAGCGGCCGGCCTATGACCGGGCCCGCGCCGTGTTTCGCTACGACGACGAGAGCCGCGATCTGGTCATCGGGCTGAAACACGCGGACCGCACCGAGAGCGTCCCGACATTGGCGGGCTGGATGTCGCGCGCCGGCGCCGGCTTGCTGGAATCCGCGGAGTTGATCGTGCCGGTGCCGCTGCACTGGACCCGGCTGGCGACGCGCCGCTTCAACCAGGCGGCCCTGCTGGCCCAGGCGATCGGCCGGACCGCCGGTTTGCCGGTCCTGCCCCAGGCGCTGCTCCGCCGCCGCGCCACCAGGAGCCAGGGCCATCTCGGCCGGCTGGCGCGATTCCGCAACGTGAAGGGCGCCATCGCGGTCGCCGAACGCCATGCGACGACCGTCACCAACCGGCGCGTCTTGTTGATCGACGACGTCATCACCACGGGGGCGACCGTCGAGTCGGCGGCTAAGGCCTTGATTTCGGCCGGTGCGCGCCAAGTGGATGTGCTGGCGCTGGCGAAGGTGGTGCGGGCCGATTAAACGGCAGGAGCCTTGCCAAACTCGGCCCGAGAGGCGATTTAATAAGGGACCCCGTGGGAAGGTTGGGCCCACCCGAATGGTGTGAAATGGCGAAAGTCGAAATCTATACCACCATGATCTGCCCCTACTGCTTCCGGGCCAAGCGCCTGCTGGACGAGCGCCAGGTGCAGTACGAGGAAATCGACGTCATGTGCGATTCCAAACGCCGGGCCGAGATGGTCCAGCGCGCGGGCGGCCGGACCTCCGTTCCACAGATATTCATCAATGGCAAGCACGTCGGCGGCAGCGACGATTTATATGCGCTTGACCGTGCGGGGGGTCTCGCCCCCATGCTGGCCCAACCGGCCGCGGAGTAACGCGACCGCAATCTGGGAGTTCTTCGCGTGGATGACGCCGCGGTGAAATTCGCCTGCGTGCAGATGTCGGCCGGCCCGGAGGTCGGCCCCAATCTCGACGCTGCGGCGGTCCTGATCCGCGAAGCCGCCGCGGCCGGCGCCAAATTCATCTTCACGCCGGAGAACACCAGCATCATCGAGCCCAACCGCGAGTTGGCGCTGGCGAAGTCCTTCACCCAGGATGAGCATCCCGGCCTGCCGCATTTCTCGAAGCTGGCGAAAGAACTCGGCGTCTGGCTGCTGATCGGCTCGATGCCGATCCGGGTCGAGCCGGAGCGGCTCGCCAACCGCAGCTTCCTGATCGACGATCGGGGCCGGATCATCACGCACTATGACAAGATCCACCTGTTCGACGTCGATCTGCCGAACGGCGAGGTCTATCGCGAATCCGAGCGCATCCGCCCGGGTTCGCAGGCGGTGCTGGCGCCGACGCCCTGGGGCGCGCTCGGCATGACGGTCTGTTACGACCTTCGCTTCCCGCAGCTCTACCGCGACCTCGCCCATGCGGGCGCGTCAATCATCAGCATCCCCGCCGCCTTCACCGTGCCGACCGGCGAGGCCCATTGGCATGTGCTGCTGCGCGCGCGGGCGATCGAGACCGGCGCCTTCGTCTTCGCGCCGGCGCAATGCGGCACGCATGCCGGCGGCCGGCGCACCTATGGCCATTCGCTGATCGTGGCCCCCTGGGGTGAGATCCTGGCCGAGGCCGGCGAAACGCCCGGAACTGTTGCAACCGTAGTCGATTTCTCGCAGGTTACCACCGCGCGCGGCATGATACCGTCGCTGCGCCATGATAGGGACTATGCGCGGCCGCAGCCCGTCTTGCGCGTCGCCGGCGAATAGAGTCCCCAACAAGAATCTTTTTATCGAACCGTCACAGAAGGAGGACACCATGGCCCTGCAACTCGGCGACACCGCCCCTGACTTCGAGCAGGATTCGACCGAAGGCCGCATCAAGTTTCACGAATACCTCGGCAACGGCTGGGGCATTCTGTTCTCGCACCCGAAGGACTTCACCCCGGTCTGCACCACCGAGCTCGGCGAAGTCGCGCGCCTGAAGCCGGAGTTCGACAAGCGCAACACCAAGGTGATCGGCCTCTCCGTCGACCCGCTGGCGGATCACAAGGCCTGGGCCGGCGACATCAAGGAAACGCAGGGCCATGCCCTGAACTTCCCGCTGCTGGCCGATCCCGACCGCAAGGTCTCGAACCTCTACAACATGATCCACCCGAACGCCAACGACACCCTGACCGTGCGCTCGGTCTTCGTGGTCGGCCCGGACAAGAAGATCAAGCTGATCATCACCTATCCCGCTTCCACCGGCCGCAACTTCGAGGAGATCCTGCGGGTGCTGGATTCGCTGCAGCTCACCGCGAACTACAAGGTCGCGACGCCGGTCAACTGGAAGCATGGCGAAGACTGCATCATCGTGCCGGCGGTCAGCGACGCCGACGCCGACAAGCTCTTCCCCAAGGGTTACAAGAAGATCAAGCCGTACCTGCGCACGACCAAGCAGCCGAATCTGTAAGCGACAAGCTTCAACGCCCCCGCATCGAGAGGTGCGGGGGCGTTTCTATTTCTCGACCGAAACCGCATCCCCCAAAGCCACCCGCCCCGGCTTCGCCACCTTGGCGTAGATGCCGGCGCTGGTGTTGTTCTCCAGCATGACGGTGTGGAGGATTTTGGGGTCGCTGGGCAGATCGCCCTGCGCCCGGGTGGTCAGCGCGCAGCGCTTGCAGTCTTCGGTGCCTTCGAGCACCGCGCCTGATGACGCCGCGATCAGATGGCCGAGCCAGGGCTGCTCGATGAAGCCCACCGCGTCGCCGCAGTCCAGCACCATGTTCGGCCGGAACCGCTCCGCCGCGAAATCGCCTTCGGGATGGCTTTCGCGCAGGCGCTTCAAGGTGGCGCTGGTCAGCAGGTGGCACGACGCCATGCGATAGCGCCGATCGGCTTTCACGCCGTCCCGGCCCTGCAACTCCACCGCGCGGCCGAGGCGATCCGACAGCGCGCGATCGACCGCGGGATCGTCGCTGACGACATGGCCGCCATCCGGGAACCGAATCTCGACCTTGGGCGTCGCATCATCGACCAGAACCGCTTCCCAGGTGATCAGCGGCAGCCAGGCGCGCTTGCCCATCGAGGAGCCGACCATGCCGCCGGTCTCGACGTCGCGGATGCCGAACCAGCGGTCGAGCCGCAGCCCGTCAGCCTGGAAATCCAAAGCCTCCATCTTCTGCCCGCGCACGGATTGCACGGGATAGAGCCACAAAGCGGAAACCTTCATGCGAACTCCCTTGGCAGACTCCTAAGGCATCAGGCGAAGCACGCGGGTCACGCGCAGCTCGCGGTCTTCCAATTCCTTCGAGGTCGGCACGTCATAGCGTGCCACCTCGACCAGCCCCTGTTCCGGCAGATAGGCGCGGCCGGGATCGCCCATCAGCACCGTGACCCCGGCGCCGGCCAGCGACCGCAGCCAGGGAATGACCCGGTCGGCCATCGGCCTCTCGTAGCACACGTCGCCGGCCAGAATGACATCCCAGCCTTCGTTGCGGCCGATCAAATCGTGGCGCAGCACCTCGATCGCGGCATTGTTGGTGGCCGCGTTCAGCAGGATCGCCTCGATCGCGAAATCGTCGATCTCATTGGCGCTGACCCGCTCCGCCCCGGCCAGCTTGGCGCCGATCGCGGAGAGGCCGCTGCCGGCGGCGAAGTCGAGCACGCGCTTGCCCTTCACCCATTGGGGCTGATCCAGAAGAAAGCGCGT
Organism: Dongia sedimenti; assembly: GCA_030715195.1. Lineage (GTDB taxonomy): Bacteria > Pseudomonadota > Alphaproteobacteria > Dongiales > Dongiaceae > Dongia > Dongia sedimenti. The sequence goes on along the minus strand of JAUYVI010000004.1, from coordinate 712,857 downwards.
CAGCGCCTGGCCGCCGGGCCAGGCGAAGGCCCAATAGGGCGGCGGCAGGTTGTTCGCTTCCAGCGTCGCCTCGGTCGCTTCCCAGATCGGCGTGATCTCGGTCGCGAGATGGAGCTTGATCTCGGGTGTCAGCGGCGGGGCCGCGAGCACGGTCTGCGCCTGGATGAAACTGCGCCGCTGTTCCGGGGTCGCCATCGGATTGTTTGGCGGGGGAACGCTCACTGCATCAGCTTGGCGACGACCAGGCCCGCGAGCAGGATCCAGCCGATGAAGCGGTTGCTGTTGAACTTCGCCCGGCAATCCTTGTGATCGTCGAAATCACAGGCGATTGTCTGCCAGGCGAGGTGCATCGCGACGCCGATCACGCCGAGCTTCGCCACCCAGCCGAGGCCCGCACTCGTCACCACCAGCATCAGCAGCAGGACCGTGACGATGGCGAAGCCGGTGAGCCAGGTCCGCGTGTTCTCTCCGAACAGACGCGCGGTGGATTTCACGCCGATCAGCGCATCGTCCTCTTTGTCCTGATGGGCATAGATCGTGTCGTAGAACAGGGTCCAGAAGAATCCGGCGGCATAGAGCAGCACCGGCGGCCAGGCGAGCGTATTGGTCACCGCCGCATAACCCAGCAGTGCCCCCCAGTTGAAGGTGATGCCGAGGAAAGCCTGCGGCCACCAGGTGATCCGCTTCATGAAGGGATAGGCGGCGACCAGCAGCAGCGAGAAGATGCCGAGCTTGATCGCCAAAGGCGACAGCTGCAGCAGGATGACGAAACCGACCAGGAGCAGAAGCGCCAGGAAGACCAGCGCCTGCTTGCGGCTGAGTTGTCCCGAGGCGAGCGGCCGGTTGGCGGTGCGCGCGACCTGCGCGTCGAAGTCGCGATCGACGATGTCGTTGACCGTGCAGCCCGCGGCGCGCATCACCAGCGCACCGACACCGAACAGCACCATCATCCATCCGTCGGGGAGATCGCCCGGTGCGGCGGCCAAGGTCAGCGACCACCAGCCGGGGAAGAGCAGCAGCCAGGTGCCGATCGGCGCGTGGATCCGCGCCAGGCGCAGATAGGGCCGGATCGGCTCCGGGACCCGCCGGTCGATCCAGTCGCCGGCTTGAATGTCGCCGGCTTGAATGTGGGGGGCGCTGCTCATAGGTTGCGGGACCTTAGAGGCTGGGCCGGGGCGTCACAAGAATGATTCCAAGACTCTATGTCGCGGAGCACCTGCAGAAAGGCGCGCGCTTTCCCGCCGACGAGCGCGCCGCGCATTATCTGTTGAACGTGCTGCGCCGAGGCAGCGGCGATCCTCTGCTGCTGTTCAACGGCCGCGACGGGGAATATCGCGGGCGCATCGCCGAGGCCGCGAAGCGCCGGCTGGTGCTGGAGGCGGTCGAGCAGACGCGGGCCCAGGAACAGGAGCCCGATCTCTGGCTCTGCTTCGCGCCGCTGAAGAAGGACGCGGTCGATTTCCTGGTCGAGAAGGGGACCGAGCTCGGCGTCGCCCGGTTCCAGCCGGTGCTCACCGCCCACACCGCCAGCAACCGGATCAACCAGAGCCGGCTGACCGCGGTCGCGACCGAAGCCGCCGAGCAGTCCGAGCGGCTGACCGTGCCGGACGTGCTGGAGCCGATCAGCTTGGAGGCGCTGCGCACCGGCTGGTCCAAGGACCGCCGCCTGCTGATCTGCGCCGAAGCCGGCGCTGCCGAACCGATCGGCCGGGCGTTATCGGGGCTCACATCCGATGTTAGTTCTTCTCACAAGTTTGCTGTCCTGATCGGTCCCGAGGGTGGATTTCAAGAGGACGAGCTTGACCGGTTGAAGAAACTGCCCTTTGTTACGGCCGTCGGGCTGGGGCCTCGCATTTTGCGCGCCGAGACGGCTGCTCTGGCGGCCTTGGCGGCGTTTCAGGCGATCCTCGGCGATGGTGGACAACGGCCACCAAAGCGCGTTTGAGGGGGACGGGCGGACTGCGGAATCGACGCGTCCGCTTGTTAGAAATTTTCCAATCAGGATTTTCCTGGGGAGCAAGGTTTGTCGGCACCACCGAAGTCACAGGGCGAACCGATCACGTCCAAAGCCCAGCTCGTCGAGTATTTCTCGTCGGGTTCGAAGCCGAAGTCGGCCTGGCGCATCGGCACCGAGCACGAGAAGTTCGTCTTCGATGCGAAGACCCTGAAGCCGATCCCCTATGAGGGGCCGAACGGCATCGGCGCGATCCTCAGCGGCCTTACCCGCTTCGGCTGGGAGGCGATCGAGGAGAACGGCAAGATCATCGCCCTCACCAAGGACGGTTGCAGCGTCAGCCTGGAGCCCGGCGGGCAGTTCGAGCTGTCCGGCGCGCCGGTGGAATCGATCCACCAGACCTGCGCCGAGGTCGGCAACCATCTCTCGCAGGTGAAGAAGATCGGCGCCGAGCTCGGTGTCGGCTTCCTCGGCATGGGCTTCCAGCCGAAATGGTCGCGCGCCGAGACCCAGTGGATGCCGCGCACCCGCTACCAGATCATGCGCGACTACATGCCGAAGCGCGGCAAGCTCGGCACCGACATGATGACCCGGACCTGCACCGTGCAGGTCAATCTCGACTTCTCGGACGAAGCCGACATGGTGAAGAAGTTGCGCGTCTCGCTCGCGCTGCAGCCGATCGCCACCGCCCTGTTCGCCGATTCGCCCTTCACCGAAGGCAAGCCCAACGGCTTCATGAGCTTCCGGGGCCAGATCTGGACCGACACCGATCCCGACCGCTCCGGCCCGCTGCCCTTCGCCTTCGAACCCGGCATGAGCTTCGAGCGTTATGCCGACTACCTGCTCGATGTCCCGATGTACTTCGTCTATCGCGACGGCAAATACATCGACGCCAGCGGCCAGTCGTTCCGCGACTTCCTCAACGGCAAACTGCCGGCCCTGCCGGGCGAGACGCCGACCACGGCCGACTGGTCGGATCATGCGACCACCGCCTTCCCCGACGTGCGCCTCAAGAAGTTCCTGGAGATGCGCGGCGCCGATGGCGGACCCTGGGACCGGCTTTGCGCATTGCCCGCGCTCTGGGTCGGACTGCTCTACGACCAGACCGCGCTCGACGCCGCCTGGGACCTTTGCAAGGACTGGACGCTGGAGGAGCGCGAAGGCCTGCGTCTCGCCGTGCCGAAGCAGGCCTTGAAGGCGAAGTTCCGCAACCGAACGGTGCGCGACATCGCGCTCGAAGTCGTGAAGATCGCCCGCTACGGCCTCAATGCCCGAAAGTCCGGCGACCTCGCCGGCGCCGACGAGAGCGGCTTCATCAACGTGCTGCAGACCATCGCCGATTCCGGCGAATGCCCGGCCGAGGAGAAGCTGAAACTGTTCCACGGCAAATGGGGCGGCTCGGTCGATCCGGTCTTCAAAGAGTTCGCGTATTAGCGCTTTGGCGTTTCCCCGCGGGGATTCTCCCAAATCACGCAGACGAGCGCGCGGCGTCATGGTGAACTCGCCGCTTGCACTTTTTATTCTGTCTGCGTCGGGTCTGCGATGCAGCGCAGCAAACATCCTGCGCGGCAAAGCCGGCGCGAAGCTTTTTCACTTTTACGGGCTCGATCCTGTTAGCGGCTGGCCAACGTCCTCAAGCCCCTGAAGACGAAGGCGTTTGTCCTGCCAACGGGGCGGAGTGGATTCCACATTCCGTAAAGGCCCGGTAAAGGCTCAGCAGGCGCAAGGCATGGTCCCGTACAGTCCTGCACGCGCAGACGATGAACGCCTTGCGTCATGCAGAATGTGCCGGCATTTTTTCACCCTGTCTGCGTTGGGTCTGCGATGCAGTGCAGCAAAGCGCGCTGGCCAACCCGGGCGCGCCTTTAGGTGCAGCGTTCACGATGTCAAACAGCAGCGCGATCATACCACGATCGGCGCCGCAAGTCTTTCGTCGCAGGCTGAATTCGGGAGTATGCAGCGGGCACTTTGTCGCGGCGCGAATTCGATGTTGCGTCGAACTCGGTGGCGGCGGCGCCGAAGCCGCGCGGCGGCGAAGGCCGACCATCCACGCGTTTGCGTCAGGGAACGCGTTCTTTCCGATGCGGGCCGTACTCCGCTCCGGGCAGGCAACGCGTGGATGGTCCGCCTTCGCGGGTGAAACCTACTCCTTGCAGTCGACCAGCTCTTTCTCCGAGATCGAGAACACCTTGCCTTCCTCGACCTGGATGTTCCTGGCCGAGCAGGAGCGGCCCTTCACATCGTGGATCTTGGCGTCGTAGGTGCCGCTCTTCACGCCGGTGACCTGCAGGCGCTCGTCGGATTCCACCGACTTGTCGTCGTCCTGGAGGCAGAGGTTCTCGCCGAATTCCGTGCTGCCCGCCGGCGCCAGCTGGAGGCTGTCGATCTCGGCATGGGTCAGGTTCCAGAAGCGCGTTCCCTTGGCGGCATAAGCCGTGCCCGCCGCCACCAGCAGGATCGCGAAGACCGTCATTGCCAGGCGCATCATCCTCTCCCCTTACTTGATCGCCACGCCCCAGGGCAGCTCGCCCACGGGAATTGATTTCACGACCTTGAGCGATTCGACATCGATCACCGAGACGTCGTTGGATTCGCCGTTGGCGCTGAGCAGGGTCTTCGCGTCAGGCGTCAGCGCCAGCTGCCAGACCCTTTGGCCGACCAGCAGGTAATCCTTCACCTCGAAGCTTGCGGCATCGATGACCGCGACCCGGTTGGCAGGCCCAAGAGCCACGAACACGGTCTTGCCGTCCGGCGTGATCGAGATGCCGACCGGCTGGATGGTCTCCTTGCGCAATCCCTGCACCGCGAACTCGACCTTGTGCAGGATCTTGCGCGTCGCGACGTCGATCACCGCCACGGTGCCGCCGACTTCGGACGAGACCCAGACCTTGGATCCGTCCGGCGTGAAGGCGGCGAAGCGCGGGCGGGTGTCGACCAGCACGCTGTCCACCACCTCGAGCGTCGCGGTGTCGATGAAATGCGCCATGCTGGTGGTCTCGGAGGTGTTCACCAGCCATTTGCCGTCGGGGCTGACACCCATGCCCTCGGGCTCGGTGCCGACCGCGATCTCGCCGGCGACATCGCCGGCCTCGACGTCGAGCACGGTCACCATGTTGTTGTCCTCATTGGCGACGTAGAGCGTCTTGCCGTCGGGCGACAGGGTGAAGAGTTCGGGATCCGGGCCGCTCGGCAGGGTGCGCAGCACTTTCAGCGTGTCGGTGTCCAGCACCTCGATGTGGTCCGCGTCGCTGGTGCAGATATAGACGTGCTTTCCGTCCTTGCTCATGGTGATGCCGCGCGGGCGCTCGCCCACCGGCACGGTCGCGGTCACCTCCATCTTGTCGAGGTCGATCACGCTGACCGTGTTGCCCTTCTCGTTCGAGACATAGGCGGTGAAGGCCGAGGCCCCGGTCGGCATCAGCCCCGCCACCGCGACGGCCAAGCCGGTCATCATCCATCTTGCGCGCATCGGCCAACCCTCTCATCCTAAAGGTGGATTTCGCGTTTTTCGCGGCAATCCATCGGCGAAGCCACTATGAGCCGCGCCCGCGCGGCTTCGCAAATTCCATTAGTCCCGGACATCTCGGGACTTTCTCCCGACGGCTTTGGCTAGGCGCGACGGCGCGAACCGTCTTACTCTCAGGCGATATTTTCTCGAGGACGAACGTCATGCGAAGCCTCGCCCGACTTCAGTCGATCCGCGCGCGCCTGATCCTGATCCCGATGCTGATCCTGCCGGCGATGCTGGCCGTTGCAGTCACGGTCCTGCTCGCCGGATCGGGAGAGCGCATTGCCGAAGAGACGCGCTCCGGCATGCAGACCGGCCGCGTGCTGATCGGCTATGCGGTCAGAAGCCTCGGCGAGACGCCCAATCCCGATGCGGAAATCCGGCACCTGGTCGGCAATCTCGCCTCGGTGCGCCATGTGCAGTTCTTCTATCTGGCGACCGAGACCCTGGGCGGCACCCCGCCGCTCTGGCATGCCGAGACGCCGCGCCTCGACGCGCCGCAATGGTTCATCGATCTCTTTCCCGCAGAACGTCCGGTCGAGACCTATCCGGTCATGATCCATGGCGCCGAACGGGGTGAGATCATCCTGGTCGGCAATCCGCTCGACGAGATCGGCGAGGTCTGGGCGGAGTTGGTGTTCCTGGTCGGCCTGCTCGCCGGCGCCTCGGTGCTGATCCTCGCCGCCTTGCTCTGGACCGCGCGGCTGGTGGCGCGGCCGATGCAGGCGCTGTCCGGCGGGCTCGACCGTCTGGGTCGCGGCGAGTTCGCGCCGATCGGACGGTCGCGCGTCTCCGAGCTGCAAAGCATCGGCGAGCGGTTCAACGCCCTGGCGCAATCGCTCGACCAGGCGCGCAGCGACAACCGGCTGCTGATCGACAAGCTGATCATGGTGCAGGAATCCGAGCGGCGCGAGATCGCCCGCGAGCTGCACGACGATTTCGGCGCGACCCTGTTCGGCATCCGCACCGAGCTCGCCTTGATCCGCGAGACGCAGGATCCGGCGGCGATCGGCCAGCACGCGGCCGCCATGTCCGGGATGATCGACGATATCCAGAAGCAGAACTACCGGATGCTGGATCGCCTGCGCCCGGGCTCGCTCGCCCATGCCCGCTTGAGCGAGTCGATCGGCGACCTGGTCGATGCCTGGGCCGAGCGGCATCGCGGCATCACCTGGTTGCTCACGATCGAAGACGAGATCGACGGCGCCACCGAGGAATCCGCGCTCACCATCTACCGGATGGTGCAGGAGGGCCTGGTGAATGCGTCGCGCCACGCCCAGGCGGAGACCGTCGAGGTGGCACTCGCCGTCCGAAACGGCGCGCTCGTGGTCGCGATCCGCGACGATGGGCGCGGCCTGCCCGCCGGTTTCCACATGGGCTTCGGCCTGCTCGGCATGAGTGAGCGCGTCCGCCGGCTGGGTGGAAAGCTATCGGTCGCAAACGGCGCGGAATCCGGCACCGTGATCGAAGCCACGATCCCATGGCCGCGCGCGGAAACGGCGCAGGCGACGACGGTTGCGCACGAGGCTGACATGCCGATCTTCGGCACGGTGGTCCATGCCTGAGACCACGCGGATCCTGTTGGTCGAGGATCATCCGCTGATCCGCGCGGGCTGCCGACGTCTCCTGGCGCAGCGCAGGAATTTCGATCTCCAGGAAGCCGACCGCGGCCTAGCTGCGCTCGAGCTCAACAAGCGGCATCGACCCGATATCCTGCTGCTCGATCTCGATCTTCCCGACGGCAACGGGCTCGACCTGATGCCGCAACTGGTGGCCGACAATGCGCCGGTGCGCATCATCATCCTCAGCATGTATGGGGATTCCGGGAGGGTCTCGCGGGCGCTCGCCAAGGGCGCGAAGGGTTATGTCACGAAGAACGACGATCCGGCGGCGATCCTGACCGCGATCGACAAGGTGCTGGAGGGCGAGGTCTATCTCGGCCAGACTGTCGCACAGGCCCTGGCCTTGACGCAGTTGCAGCCGGAAACACCGGGCCTTGCCGAATTGGGTGAGCGCGAGAAGGCGATCCTCGACGGGCTCGGCGACGGCAAGAGCCTGGCCGAGATAGCGGCCGATCTCGGCGTCACCTACAAGACGGTCGCCAACGCCGCGGGTCTCCTGAAGAGCAAGCTCCGCATCCGCACCAGCGCCGCCCTGGTGAAATTCGCGGTCGAGCGGAAGTCGGCTTAGATCACGGCTCCTCACCCGGCGGCGGGGGCGGCGGGCCGTCGGGACCCTTGCCCCAGCGCTTCGACCACTTCTCCACCAGCTGCTTTCTTTGCGCGGCCGGGATCTGCGGCAGGATCTCGCGGATGGTCTGGTGCGCGATCGCGCCCATGCCGTCCATCGCCTGCTGGAACTCGCCGAACGCCTGGTCGAATGCGGCGGGATCGAAAGGATCGGCTTCCGCCGCTGCGGCCAGCTTGTCGCGCACGGTACGAATCTGCTCGCGCTGCGCCTGGAATTGCGGTTTGGCCGCGTCGAACTTCTGCTTGATCATCGGGCGGAGATCCTCGGGCACGCCGGCGATCATCGCCTCGATCCCGCGGCGCGGTCCGTCGGGACCGCCCCGGCCGAGGAAGCCCGGACCGTAGATCCAATGCCCGGCCATCAGCCCGACCAGGAACAGGTTGATGCAGAGCGAGACCGCGGCGACGCCGATCAGCCACTTCGCGCCCGCGCCGGAGATCGTCATTGCATGTCTCCCGCGATGCCGCCGCCGTCGTCATAGGCGAGCGCCACCAGGTCCACCGTGTTGCTGTCGTTGCCGGCCACCGTCGTCACCGTCGCGGTGTCGGGCAACAGCCCGCTCGCGCCGGCGAAGATCCCGACTGCCAGCGATGCCGCCGCGGCCAGCGAACCCAGCTCCAGCAAGCGCCAGCTGCGCGGATCCAAGGCCGCGAGCCAGCCCGCCCGCGCGCCCTTGCCACTGCGGCTCTCCTGCGTCGCCTGCGCCAGCACGCGCTGACGGAGGGCGAGGCTGGCCGGCTCGGGCGCCAAGGCCGCCCGCAGGTCGGCCTCGAATCTCTCTTCATGTCCCATGGTCATTCCTCTCCATCCCCGGCGAGCCGCCCCCGCAGCTCGCGTTTCGCCCGCACCAGGAGCGATTCGAACGCTTTCACCGAAATCTCCATCGTCTCCGCCGCCTGGGCATTGCTCAAGCCAGCGGTGTAGCTCAAGGCGACCGCGGTCCGCTGCCGCTCGGGCAGATTGGCAACCGCCGCCGCGATCTCCGCCTGGCGTTGCCGCGCGGCGATATCCTCATAGGCATCGGGCCGGTCGTCGCTCTGCTCGGCCACGTTGTCGAGCGCGGTGTTGACCGGCTTGCGCTTCAGGTCGAGGCAGCGGTTCACCACCACGCGATAGAGCCAGGTGGAGAATTGCGCGCGACCCGGCTGCCATTGCCCCGCCTTCTGCCAGACCTTCAGGAACGCGTCCTGGACCACGTCTTCGGCGTCGCTCTTGTTGCCGAGAACGCGCTTCGCCAAGCCGTGCGCCCGGTCGATGTGACGATCCATCAGCTGCGCAAAGGCACGGCGGTCGCCCTCCGCGATCCGCGAGAGCAACCCATCGTCGCTGTTTTCCGCCGTGAACTCGCGCGGCGGGCGCTCGGCCAGATCCATTCTCGGCATCACTGCAAGGGAATTGTCGAACACTGCATGACTCCGATTATGAACCGAGCACCCGCCATCGCGATACGTCAAAGCTCCATCAATTTCCGGCGACCGAAAGCTTACGGTGTCGGCGCCTCTGCACCGGCCGGCGGCGGCATGTCGCCCTGGTCGCCGCGCGGCCCCGACATCTCGTTCTTCTCGATGATGCCGTCGCCGTTCTTGTCCATCCGCTGGAACATCTTCTCGCCGGCGGCCTGGAACTCGCTCTTGGTCACCTTGCCGTCCTTGTCCGCATCGATGCGGTCGAACATCTGGCCGCCGAAGCGCGCCATATGCCGCTGTGGCATCTCGTCGCTCGCGATCTTGCCGTCGCTGTTCTCATCCAAGCGCGCGAACAGTTTCGTACCTTCGGCATCGAACTCGGCCTTGGAAATCTTCCCGTCCTTGTCGGTATCGACCCGCTTCAGGATGCGCTGGGAGAAGTCGCCGTGCTTGCCGCCCATCTTGTCCGAGTCCGGCTGGTTCGCGGCCTGGTCGCCGTGCTTCTTCGCCCATTCGGCGTGCATCTTGTCGCCGAAGGCCTTGAGCTCGTCGGCGCTGACGAAGCCGTCCTTGTTGGCGTCGAGGTCGGCAAACCACTTGTCGCGGGTGGTCTGGAACTCGGTCTGGTCGATCACGCCGTCCTTGTTGAGATCGGCCGACTTCAGGAAGCCGCCGTGGCCGCCGCCGGGACCATCCGCCAGCGCCGCCGTGGCGAGCGCGGTCGCGGCAAAAGTCAGCAGGGCTAAACGTTTGATATTCATCGTAATTCCTTGTGTCAGGGGCTCCATTCGTGCCCCGATGCAAGTAGTACGACAGCGTTTTTGAATCCCTGCGGCCGGATCCCGATCACGAATTTCGTGTGGGTGTGAGCCCGGCGCGTTAGGCCGCCAGGCCGCCGCGGCCCATGGCGAGGAATTTTTCGCGGCGCTCGCGGCGCACGGTGCCGGCATCCATGTTGTCGAAACGCGCGAGTGCGGCGGCGAGCGAATCACCGAGGCGCTCGATCGTCTCCTGCTTGGCGCGATGCGCGCCGCCCAAGGGCTCGGCCACGATCTCGTCGATGATGCCGAGTGCCTTGAGGTCCTCGGCGGTGAGCTTCAACGCTTCGGCGGCGACCTCTTTCTGATCGCCGCTGCGCCACAGGATCGACGCGCAGCCTTCCGGCGAGATCACCGAATAGACCGAGTGCTCCAGCATGATCACGTGATTGCCGGCGGCCAATGCGATGGCGCCGCCCGAGCCGCCCTCGCCGATGATCGCCGAGACCAGCGGCACGCCGATCTTCAGACAGGTCTCGATGCCGCGCGCGATCGCTTCCGCCTGGCCGCGGGATTCCGCCTCGATACCCGGGTGAGCGCCCGGCGTGTCCACCAGGGTGATCACCGGCAGCTTGAAGCGATCGGCCAGTTCCATCAGGCGGATCGCCTTGCGATAGCCCTCCGGCTTGGCCATGCCGAAGCTGTGGCGCACGCGGCCGGTCGTGTCGTTGCCCTTCTCATGGCCGATGACCGCGACCGGACGGCCCTTGAAGCGGCCGATGCCGCCCATGATCGCCTTGTCGTCGCCGAAGGCGCGATCGCCCGCGAGCGGCACGAAATCGGTGACCAGGCCGGCGACATAGTCGCCGAAATGCGGCCGCTCGAGATGCCGCGCGACCAGGGTCTTCTGCCAGGGCGTCAGCTTGGCATAGGTCTGCCGCGTCAGCTTGTCGACCTTGGCCTGCAGCTTCGCCACTTCCTCGGCGATGTTGACCTCGTCGCCCTGAGCAAGATGCCTCAGCTCGGCGATCTTGCCTTCGAGCTCGGCGATCGGTTTTTCAAAGTCGAGGAAGGTGGCCATGAAGTTCCGCTCAGTGGTTCAGCTGGCGGCGGCGATCTGCTTGGCCTTGGCGACCAAGACTTCCGCCTGCCGGATCGAAGCGAGGTCGATCAGACGCCCGTCGAGAGAGACGGCGCCCTTGCCCTCTTTCTGCGCCTGGGCCATCGCCTCCAGGATCCGATGCGCCTTCTTCACCTCGACATCCGACGGCGTGAACAGCTCGTTCGCCAACGCCACCTGCGAGGGATGGATCGCCCACTTGCCTTCGCAGCCGAGCACGCCGGCGCGGTTGCCGCCGGCGCGATAACCATCGGCATCGGAGAAATCGCCGAACGGTCCATCGATCGGACGCAGGCCGTTGGCGCGCGCCGCGACCACCATGCGGGCGACGGCATAGTGCCACATGTCGCCCCAATGGACATCGCGCTTGCCGGCATCGTCCTTGTCGGTGAGGACGGCGTAGTTCGGATTGGCGCCGCCGATATTCGTGGTGCGCGCCTTGGTCGATGCCGCGTAATCGGCGACGCCGAAATGCAGGCTCTCGTTGCGCTTCGAGGCAGCGGCGATCTCGTGCACGTTCTGCATGCCGAGTGCCGTCTCGATGATCATCTCGAAGCCGATCTTCTTCTTGCGCGCCGTCGCGGCCTCGCATTGCGTGACCAGCATATCGACCGCATAGACATCAGCCGCGGTGCCGACCTTCGGGATCATGATGAGATCGAGCCGCTCGCCGCCCTGCTCCATCACATCGACCACGTCGCGATACATGAAATGCGTGTCGAGCCCGTTGATCCGGACCGACATGGTCTTGGTGCCCCAGTCGATGTCGCGCAATGCCGCAATGACGTTCTTCCTGGCCTGCGGCTTGTCGTCGGGAGCGACCGCGTCCTCGAGATCGAGGAAGATCACATCCGCTGAGGATTTTGCGGCCTTTTCAAAGAGTTGTGGCTGACTGCCCGGCACCGCCAATTCGCTGCGATTGAGGCGCGCCGGTGCCTGCTCGACGATCTTGAAGCTCATCCCTTGCCCTGCTCCTGGTCCCTTGCGGACACTTTCCTGGAAATACGGAAGAATGCCGCGGGGGCTCGGCTCCGGGGTTTTTGGCGGGTATCCAGGGCCCTGTCAATGCTCGGTTTTTTTACGGCGCGGGGCTGCTGCCAAGGGATGATGCGCCTCGACCAGTTCCTTCAGGCGGCGGCCGGCGACATGGGTATAGATCTGCGTGGTCGCGATGTCGGCATGGCCGAGCATCTTCTGCAGGCTGCGCAAGTCGGCGCCGTGATCCAGGAGATGGGTCGCGAAGGCATGGCGCAGCACATGCGGCGAGATCCGCTCCGGCGCGATGTTGGCCGCGAGCGCCAGCTCCTTCAGCAGTTGGCCGAAGCGCTGGCGGGTGAGATGGCCTTCCTTGCCGCGCGAGGGGAAAAGATGCGGCGAATTCATCGGACGTCCCTGAGGCCCTTTCGGCAGGAAACTGTTGCGGTGTTCCAGGTAGGCGTTCAGCGCGGCACGGGCCGGCGCATTGAGCGGCACCATGCGCTCCTTCGACCCCTTGCCGCGGACGATCAGAACCGGCTGCTCGCGCAGCACCGCGGCGAGCGGCATGCCGACCAGCTCGGAGACCCGCAACCCGCTGGCATAAGACAGCTCGACCAGCGCCTTCAGCCGCGCCCCGCTCGGCCCATCCAGCGCGGCGCAGACCTCGATCAGCCGCACCATCTCGTCTTCGTCGAGCAGCTTCGGCAGCGGCCGACCGAGCTTCGGCCCGTCGAGCGCCGCCGAGGGATCGTCGGCGCGGATGTTCTCGGCGACCAGGAACTTGAAGAACTGCCGCAGGGCCGAGAGGCGTCGCGCCGCACTGCGCGCGGCCAGGCCGCGCTTGTTCAGGTCGGCGAGATAAGCGGAGAGGTCCGCCGTCGCCGCCCGACCCAAGGTCAGCCGGCGCGAGATCATGAAATCGGATGCATCGTCGAGGTCGCGTTCATAGGCCGCGTGCGTGTTGGCCGCGGCGTTGCGCTCCGCGCTCAGCATTTCCAGGAAGCGTTCGATCAGCGTTTCCGAGGAAGGCGTTTCGGCCATCGCTAGAGGCCGATCAGCACCGCGGCCTGGAGCGCGATGTCATGCGCTTCCTGGCCGAGGCCGACCGAGGTCAACCCGCCGAGCGCCGCCGTCAAGGCCGCGGGATCGGTGGCGGCGAGGCGGTCGCCGCCGAACGCGATCAGCGACAGCAGCACGGTCTCGCCGCGCCGCCCGGCCAGGGCCGCCTGGTTGATCTGCGCGCCGAGGCTGCCGCTCTGGGTGATCGGCGCGATGCCGGTCCAGCCGCCGATGCGCTGGCCGAGCCCGGCAAAGAGCGCATAGACCTGCGTCGCCTTCTCCTGCCCGGCGCCGGTGGACGCGGCCCAGGCGGCGACCGGGTCCTGATTGCCGAGGTTGCCAGCGCGGCTGCGCGCGAGACTGCCGAGCAGGCGCAAGCCCGGCGTCTGGCGCGCGAGATCCGGATTGGCGCTCGAAGTCTCGAGCAGGTTGAGCCAGAAGGCGCCGCGATCATTGTTGCCGGAGAGGAACATCAGCCGCGCCGCTTCCGGCGCGAACCAGGCGAGGTTGCGGGCGGGCTGCACCTGCTGGGCATAGGGCTTGTAGAGCGCGACCTGCGAGAAGTAATCGCCGCGCAACCGGCCGCGCTGCAAGGCGGCGGCGATCATCCGCGCGCGGACGTCGGGCGTCGTCGCCGATGCAGCCGCCTTGTAAAGCGCCGCGCGGGTCAGCGGTGAATCCGAGGCCGAGATCGCCGCGACCGGATCGCCGCTGGCCGCAGGCGCGAGCTCATAGATTGCGATCAATTCCTCGATCGGAACGAGGCCGGCTGCAAAGGCCCGCTCGGCGGCATCGATGCGGTTGGGCAGCGGCTGCGATCCGTCGCGCGCGATCGCCACCGTGCCGGCGGGGCCGGTCGGTTTCGGCGCAATGGCGGCAGCGGCCGGCGGCGGCGGCAATCCGGCGAGCTTCATCGTCGCGATCAGCACCGGGTCGGCCGTGGCGATCTTCTTCACCGACTTCGCCTTGGCATCGCCGGTAACGACCGCAGCGACGGCGACGAAGTTGCTGGTCGCCGCATCCTTGTTCGGCAACTCGCGCAGGAGATCGAGCCCGATCCCCGCCTGGTCGGTCTGCTGGCGCGACAGCTGGCAATAGATCAGCGCCTTCCGCCAGAAGAGGTCCGGCGTCGCGATCTTCGCGAGTTCGCTGTCGACGGTGGCACAGGCCGCGTTGGAATCGCCGGCGGTCAGCGCCTGCTCCACCGCCTGCTGCGGATTGACCGGCGCGGCGTTTGCCGCGGCGCTGGTCAGACCCAGGGCCGCGTCGGAGAAGCCCATCGCATTCAGCCGGTCGGCCTTGAAGGCGAGCAGCGGATCGGTACCGGGTGCGGCACCCTGCGGGATTGCGGCACTGGTCAGCAGGCGCAGCTGCAGATCGCGCGGGCCGGGCACGGTGACCGGCGCCGGCAATTGCGCGATCAACGCCATCAAGCGCGAAGTCTCGCTGCCGAGCCAGAGATTGGGTCCGAGATCGGCACCGATCGAAGCGGGCGGCGCGGATGCGGCAGCGGCGGGCGGCAGGGACTGCGCGCCGGGCAGGGTCGCGCTAGGCAGGGTCGCGCCGGGCAGGGGCACCCCGGCATCCGGGGGCGGCAGGGGCTCGGCGGTGGTGGGAGCCGGCAGCGGCTCGGTATCGATCCCGGACCCCGACCCGCTCGGCGGCGGCTGGCTGGTGGCCGGCGGTTCCGGCGGACCCAACTCGGTCGGCGGCGACAGCGCCGAGGCTGCACTAAAAAACGCGCCGCCGGAGAGGACAAGCAGAGCGAACGCGGCGCAGGCGGCCGATTTCAGGATGACCAGCCCCCGGGGACCGACCGGGCTGGCGCCGTCATTGCAGGGTGAGCCGGTCATTCGGGACCTGGACTTCCAGCTTGGAAGTCGCCGGCGGCTGCTGATAGGTGCCGAGGAAAACCACCCCGCCCGCCAGCAAGACCACGATGATGACCACGACTCCGAGGATGATCCGATTCATGCCCAAGTTCTTGAAAAGAAATGCTTCGTTTCGCCGGCGCGGGCCGGCTGCGGTGGCGGTTAACTTGCCATAGGGCTCATTCTCTATGCTAGTCTCGTTTTCGATCACGCCTGGTTGAACAAGGGTGGTCGGTACGGAGCTCAGATACGGCGGATACGGATGAATAAGGCAATTCCCGGCGGCAATCTCGACCGCAGCATCGTTCTGGTCGGGTTGATGGGCGCCGGCAAGAGCTGCATCGGCAAAAGGCTCGCCCAGCACTTCGGCCTGCCCTTCGTCGATGCCGACCGCGAGATCGAGGCGGCCGCCGGCTGCAGCATCTCCGACATTTTCGAGGTGCATGGCGAGCAGGCCTTCCGCGACGGCGAGCGGCGGGTTATCGCGCGCCTTTTGAGCAATCCGGTCCATGTGATGGCGACCGGCGGCGGCGCCTTCATGGACCCGCAGACCCGCAAGATGATCAAGGAAAAGGCGACCTCGATCTGGCTCCGCGCCGAGCTCGAGCAGCTCCTGAAGCGGGTCGGCCGCCGCAACGACCGACCGCTGCTGAAGAATGTCGATCAGCGCGCCAAGCTCACCGAGCTCATGGATCTGCGCTATCCGGTCTATGCCGAGGCCGACGTCACGGTCGACAGCGCCGACGGTCCGCCGGAGATGACCATGGACCGCGTGCTCGACGCGCTCGATGCCTATCTCCATCCGTCACAATCGGGCGCCGCGGAATGAGCGACCGATCTAGGATCGACAGACTGAGCGTCGATCTCGGCCAGCGCAGTTACGAGATCCTGATCGGCCGCGGGCTGATCGCCGAGGCCGGGAAGCTCATGCTTCCGCTGCTGAAGCAGAAGCGCGTGATCGCGATCACCGACAGCAATGTGGCGCCCCATCACCTGGAAGGGCTGGAGCGCTCGGTGCGCGCCGCCGGCATCGCCATCGACAGCATCGTGCTCGAAGCCGGCGAGCAGACCAAGAGCTTCACCGGCCTGGAGGGCCTGCTCAACCAGCTGCTCGAGATCGGCATCGAGCGGCGCACCACCTTGGTGGCGCTGGGCGGCGGCGTGATCGGAGACCTGACCGGTTTCGCCGCGGCGATAGCGCTGCGCGGCATCGACTTCGTGCAGATTCCGACCACGCTGCTGGCCCAGGTCGATTCCTCGGTCGGCGGCAAGACCGGGATCGACACGCCGCAAGGCAAGAACCTGGTCGGCGCGTTCCACCAGCCGCGCCTGGTGCTGGCCGACACCGCGACGCTCGACACGCTGCCGCGCCGCCAGATGCTGGCCGGCTATGCCGAGGTCGCGAAATACGGGCTGATCAACGATCCGCAATTCTTCAGCTGGCTGGAATCGAACGGCGTCGATGTGATCGAACGCGCCGACGGCCCGCTGCGCCATGCGGTGCTGGAAAGCTGCCGCAACAAGGCACGCGTGGTCGCCGCCGACGAGCGCGAGCAGGATGCGCGCGCGCTGCTCAATCTCGGCCACACCTTCGGTCATGCGCTGGAAGCCGAATGCGGCTATTCCGACGAGCTGCTGCACGGCGAGGCCGTGGCGATCGGCATGGTGATGGCCTTCGATCTCTCGGCCCAGCTCGGCCTCTGCACGCTGGAAGACGCGGCGCGGGTGCAGCGCCACCTGGCCAGCGTCGGGCTGCCCACCTCGCCCACCTGGATCGACGGGCGCGAGTGGTCGGCCGAACGGCTGATCCGGCATATGGGCCGCGACAAGAAGGTGCAGGACGGGCGCATCGCCTTCGTCCTCGCCAAGGGCATCGGCCAGGCTTTCTTTCCAGCCCATGCCGCGCTCGAAGAGATTTCCGCGCTGCTGGAAACCGCCATCGCCGCTTGAGCCTTGGATTCCAGCCCATGACAATCGCAATGGATGACGCCCATGGATAACACCATGATCATCTACATCATCGGCCTGTTGTTGCTGCTGATGTCCTCGGGGTTCTTCTCCGGATCGGAGACCGCGCTCACCGCCGTATCGCGCGCCCGCATGCAGGCGCTGATCAGCCAGGGCAACAAGCGCGCGATCCGCGTCGGCAAGTTGCATCAGAAGATGGAGAAGGTGATCAGCACCGTCCTGCTCGGCAACACCCTGGTCAATGCGCTGACCGCGGTGCTGATGAGCACGCTGCTGACCAATACCTTCGGCGACACCGGCGCCATGTCGGCGGTCGGCGCCATAACCGCCACCGCGTTCCTGTACATCTTCAGCGAAGTGCTGCCGAAGACCTTCGCCATCAACAATGCCGATCGGTTCTCCCTGGCCGTGGCGCCGATGGTGCAGTTCTTCGTCAACCTCACCTATCCAATCACTCATGTGACGCATCTGATCTGCAGCGGCTTCCTGCGCCTGTTCGGCCTGAAGATCGTCAACCATCTGGGAGCCGAGGAGCGCATGGAAGAGCTGCGCGGCGCGATCCAGCTCCATGCCGGTTCGGTCGAGGAGATCCAGGATACCGGCCAGATGTTGCATTCGATCCTGGACCTCGACGACGTGCCGGTCTCGGACATCATGGTCCACCGCCGCAACATGACCATGCTGGACGCCGATCTGCCGATCGAGGAGATCGTCAACCAGGCCTTGAGCAGCCCGCACACCCGCATCCCGATCTATCGCGGCGACCCGGACAACGTCGTCGGCGTTCTGCACGCCAAGGCCCTGCTGCGCGCCCTGCACGCCAACCAGTGGAAATTCGAGGGGCTGGACATCGTCGCCCTTGCCGGCAAGCCCTGGTTCATTCCGGACAGCACCGATCTGCTGGCCCAGCTCGAGGCGTTCCGCAGCCGGCATGAGCACTTCGCCATCGTGGTCGATGAATACGGTGCCCTGATGGGCATCGTGACCCTGGAAGACATTCTGGAAGAGATCGTCGGCGACATCTCCGACGAGCACGATATCAAGGTCACCGGCGTCACCTCCGAGGCGGATGGCAGCTATGTGATGGACGGCACGGTCACGATCCGCGACCTCAATCGCGAGTTCGGCTGGCAGCTTCCCGACGAGCACGCCTCGACCATCGCCGGCTTGGTGCTCTACGAGGCGCGCCGGATTCCGATGGTCGGCCAGATCTTCGTCTTCTACGGCTTCCGTTTCGAAATCCTGGACCGGCGCCGCAACCAGATCACCCGGGTGCGGCTGACACCGCCCGATTCCGAGACCAAGAAAGGCGACGCCGCGACCGCGACGCCGGACGCAGCATCCAATTCCGAAACCATGGTCAGCGTGAGGATCGAGCCGAAGAAGCCCGGCGGCGGAACCACCGGAGCGGCGGCGTGAGCCCGGATTCCGCGGGGCGCGAGCTGCTGCACAAGCGCGACTTCGCCTTCGAGGGCTATCTGCGCGCGGACGGCCACTATGACATCGAAGGCCGGATGACGGACCGAAAGACCTACGCCTTCCCGAATGATTTCCGCGGCGAGATCCAAGCCGACGAGCCGCTGCACGACATGCGGATCCGCGTCACCATCGACGAGGCGTTCCAGATCCTCGACGTGGTCGCCGAGACGGCGGCCGGACCGTTCGAAATCTGCCCGGTGATCACGCCCGCTTTCGCGGCGCTGAAAGGCGCCCGGATCGGCCGCGGCTGGGGCGCGCTGCTGAAGGAGAAATTCGGCGGCGTCCAAGGCTGCACCCATCACGTCGAATTGCTGCGAACGCTGGCGACGGTCGCGTTCCAGACGATCTATGGCGAGCAGCAGCGGCGGCGGCGGGTGCAACACACGACACCGCCATTCGAGGATGCGGGCAGTCGGGGCAAGCGGCCGGCCTTCATCGACACCTGTCACGCACTCGCCGGCGACGGCGAAGTGGTGAAGACGAGCTGGCCGGAGTTCTATCAGCCGAAAGGCTGATCGCCGCTAGCGTCTGGATTTGATCTTGCCGTGGCCGGCAGTCTTGTGACCCGCCTCGGTGGCGGCGTCGCGGAAATAGCTCAAGAGATGCACGCGAATAGCCGCTGTCATGCTGTAGGCGCCGCGACGCTTCGCAACACCCGTGCAGAAGTCGTGCAGGCTCAGCCCCTCGCGGGTCGCGGCTTCCTGCAGCGCGTCCCACATCTCAGGCTCCATACGCAGACTGGTTCGCCTGCCCGCCACAGTCACGTTGCGGGCAATCATTGCCGCTTTCGGCCGTCTTGCCATTTTACTTCGACCCCGATTTCACCGGCTCTGGTCATCCCGCCACTGCCGGTGCCGTCCCTACTCAAATCGAGTACGCTTATCGCTAGATGTTATTCAGAATTAAGTCAACCAGGTTGTGGAGTTTTTCGCTTCAATCCTAGTAAGTTAGGAAACATTGCCCGGAGAATTGCTCGTCTCCGTTTCGCCCGGAGCACGTGCGGAAATCGCCAGCGCATGCACCGGACCGGCCAGTTCCTCGGCCAGCACCGCGTAGATCGCACGCTGCCGCTCGACCCTGGTACGGCCCGCAAATTGCGCGCTCCGAATTGAAACCCGAAAATGTGTCTCCCCGCTTTCGCGCCAGCCGGCGTGGCCGTGGTGTTGATTGGTTTGATCCTCGACCTCCAGTTGGTCCGGTGCGAACGCCGCCGCGAGCTTGCTTTCGATCCGTGTCTTCACCGCACCCATATTCATACTCCTCGAGGGCATCCGCTTGTCGCGCCGAATTTTGTCACCATATCTGCACGATCACGAGAGACAATCCGACCTGAAAAACCGCTGTCGGCTGCGGGCTCCCAAGCCCGCCGCCTTGCACCGGTACGGTCCACTCCGCCATACTGGGACGATGGTCAGACGCCACTACATTCCCGATCCGCCGCCGCAGGCCATGCGCTGCCACCATCCCGGATGTGAGGCCGAGGGGCTGTACCGCGCGCCGAAATCGCCGAACCAGCTGAACCAGTATCTCTGGTTCTGCCTGGACCATGTGCGCGAATACAACAAGTCCTGGGATTTCTACGCCGGCATGAACACCGACCAGATCGAGAAGCAGGTGCGCTTCGATACGGTCTGGCAGCGGCCGACCTGGCCGCTCGGCCAATGGGGCACCAGCGCCGCGGCGCGCCGCTTCGCCGCGATGGATGAAACCGAGTTCATGCCCGACGACGTGCGCGAGGCGATCAATGCCCGCATGAACGCTGCCAAGAACCGCGCCGAGCAGGAGCGCCGCCGGCAGAAGCAGCGGGTCGCCAGCAAGGAAGAGGCGGCGCTCGCCGTGCTGGAATTGGCGCCGCCCGTTACCTGGACCGAGATTCGCGCGCGCTACAAGTCGCTGGTGAAGCAGCTGCATCCCGATGCCAATGGCGGCGACAAGAGCGCCGAGGAGCAGCTGAAGCTGGTCAACCAGGCCTATGGCACGCTGAAGGCCGCCGCGGCCGAAGCATGACTGCGTCTCTGCGGCACGCCCGCACTTCGGCTCTCGACATTGCCTATGAGGAAAGCGGCGCGGCCGACGGCGCACCGATCTTTCTCATGCACGGCTTCCCCGACGATGTGCGGACCTGGGACGGCGTCACCGCGCCGCTGGCCGCGCAAGGCTACCGGGTCATCGTGCCGTTCCTGCGCGGCTATGGGCCGACACGTTTTCTGTCTCCGAACGCCATGCGCTCGGGCCAGCAGGGCGCCATCGGAAGCGACCTGAAAGAGTTGATGGATACGCTCGGCATCGCGCGCACATTGCTCGCCGGCTACGATTGGGGCGGCCGCGCCGCCTGCATCGTCGCGGCACTTTGGCCGGAACGGGTGCGCGGCCTGGTTTCGATCGGCGGCTACAACATTCAGAACATCGCCCGGAACGTGAAGCCGGAGCCCGCCGACCAGGAATGGCGCTTCTGGTACCAGTGGTATTTCAACACTGCGCGCGGCGTCGCCGGCCTCGCCGCCAACCGTCACGACCTCTGCCGCCTGATCTGGAAGATGTGGTCGCCGAACTGGGCGTTCGACGATGCCACCTATGACGCGACCGGCGCTGCGTTCGACAATCCGGATTTCGTCGACATCGTGATCCACTCCTATCGCCACCGCTATCAGGCGGCGCCGAGCGATCCCGCCTACGAGGACATCGAGCGCCGTCTCGCCTTGCGGCCGAAGATCGTCGTGCCGACGATCGTGCTGCACGGTGCGGCCGATGAAGTGGACCTGCCGCACCTGTCCGAGCACGACGCACCGCAATTCACCGCCTCATATCGGCGCGAAGTGGTGCCGCGCGCCGGCCACTTCTTCCCGCGCGAGGCACCGCAGAAGGTGGTCGACGCCTTGCTGGAATTGGCTAAGGCTGAACGATCGTGATGCGATTGCCGGCACCGGCGGCATCCGACGGATCGGCGCAGACGCCCGACCAGACCCTGACCCCCTGCCCGGCGCTCATCGACGGCTGACTCTGCTGGTGGCTGCAGGTCGCGCCGAAGCCGGAGGCCTTGGTCTCGCTGCCGGCGATCGGCTGGCCCATATTGTCGAGCCGGCGGATCACCATCTGGCCGCCGACCTGGCTGATGCTGATGATCGCCGGACCGTCCGGCAATGTGGTGCGCACCGTGTTGACCACGCGCGGCGACAGGCGCCCGCCGGTCATCGCCACCTGCACCAGGCCGCGATAGGTATCGCCGAAGCCCGGCGTGGTCGAGTGGTAGTCGCCGGCGGCGATCATCCAGTCACCCGACTTGTCGTGCAGGGCCGCGAGGAACAACGCGCCATAGCCGACATTGGCGGCGGGATCGAGCGCGGTCGCGAGATCCGGAAACGCATTCGGGTGATGCCGGAGGCTGATCTGCATGCAGCCGACATCGATGTTGACGTCGCTCTCCGCCTTGTAGGCCTGGAGCGCGGCGACGGCGGCGTCCTTGGTGGGATAGTAATGCCCCGCGCCGCCGACATTGAGAGTCCACGGCCAGGGCTTGGCGACGTCGCCATACGGGCTGCCGCTGGATTCGACCCGGGCGATGGCCTTCAAGAGGCCGGCCGGCATGCCGTACTGCGTCTCCTGCGTGGCGATCGCGTCGAGGCAGAGGTCGCTGTCATCGGCCCGCGCCGGTGCCGCGGAACCCGCCGCAAGAACGGCGCTTGCTACAAGCAGCGCGAGGAAAATCCGAAACCCCATGTCTCTCCAATGCCATGGCGGCCCCGGCTTGGCAAATGCCCAGCCGAGCCCAATGCCGGGAAGCCATTCTGGCGCCTCGCTTTTCACGCCGTGGCCGTGTATGAAAGTTCACCGATTTCAGCCAAGGGGATTACGTTATGAGATCGATCGCGCTTGCCACCGTCGCCGCCCTGACTTTGGTTCTGGCCGCCTGTGGCTCGTCATCCAAGAAGGACGCACCGGTCGCCGAAGTGCCGAGCGGCCAGAAGGTGGTTATCAAGAAAAGCGTCTGGGACGCCTATATCAACTACAAGCACTGGCTCATGCCGAAGAGCTACTCCGGCCCGGTCGGCAACGGCTACTTCGCCGTCACCCAGGACGGCACCGGCTGGGGCCTCACCGGCTGCCCGGATACCTATTGCGAAGTCGGCTCGCTGACCCCGCAGGCCGCGATCAACGAGTGCTCGACCCGCAACGGCGGCCGGGCTTGCCTGGTCTTCGCGCACCAGGACAAGATCGTGGTTCCCTACGAGATCGCGCAGTAAATCCGCACCAAAGGTCGGCGCCGGTTCCTGGACCGGCGCCGCCACCCTTTCGGATTTCGCAACCCCCGCCCCCGGCCATCCCCCTAGTCACGCCAGGGCAAAGCCGTTAAAACCCTTATCGGCCAAGCTCTTGGACGCGGTCGCCGGACTGCGCGCAAGTCCTTGAATCGCCTTGAACTTCCTCCCATTTCTGGATTTTGGAACCTGTTCTGATGGCCTTGCAAACCTCCACCGCGAAGAACGGATCGGCGACCGAAAAGTCTGCCTGGGACAAGTCCACGCTGCCGGACATCACCATTTCCGTGCGCCAGCAGTTCGGGCTCGATTCCGAGATGCAGGTTCCGGCCTTCAGCCAGCGCACCGAGAACGTGCCGGATGTGGACGAGGCCTACCGCTTCGATCACGACACCACGATGGCGATCCTGGCGGGTTTCGCGCATAACCGGCGCGTCATGATCCAGGGCTATCACGGCACCGGCAAGTCGACCCATATCGAGCAGGTCGCGGCCCGGCTCAACTGGCCCTGCATCCGCATCAACCTCGACAGCCATATCAGCCGCATCGATCTGATCGGCAAGGATGCGATCGTCCTCAAGGACGGCAAGCAGGTGACCGAGTTCCGCGAAGGCCTGCTGCCCTGGGCGCTGCAGCACCCGACCGCTTTGGTGTTCGACGAATACGATGCCGGCCGTCCGGACGTGATGTTCGTGATCCAGCGCGTGCTGGAGGTCGAGGGCAAGCTCACTTTGCTCGACCAGAACAAGATCATCCGCCCGCATCCGGCCTTCCGCCTGTTCGCCACCGCGAACACGGTCGGCCTCGGCGACACGACCGGCCTCTATCACGGCACCCAGCAGATCAACCAGGGCCAGATGGATCGCTGGAACATCGTCTCGACCCTCAACTATCTGCCGCATGACGACGAATCCAACATCGTCATGGCCAAGTGCCCGACCTACGACACGCCGGAGGGCCGCAAGACCATCGATGCCATGGTGGCCTGCGCCGACCTGACGCGCGCCGGCTTCATCAACGGCGACATCTCGACCGTGATGAGCCCGCGCACCGTGATCACCTGGGCCGACAATGCGCGGATCTTCAACGACGTTGCCTTCGCCTTCCGGGTCTCGTTCCTGAACAAGTGCGACGAGCTCGAGCGGCCGGTGGTGGCGGAATACTACCAGCGCTGCTTCGGCACCGACCTGAAGGACAGCGCGGCCAAGGCGCAGCTCTCGCACTGATCCCAATGGATGGGCAATGACGGGCAGCAAGAATCCGGTCGATGAGTTTCGCCGCGTCACCGGCGCGGCGATCCGCGCGATCGGCGAGCGCAACGACATCCAGGTGAGCTTCGCCCCCGGCTCGGCCGGCGGCGGACAGACCGGACTGCTCGGCGGCGAGGCGCGCCTCACCGCGCCGTCCCGCCACATGCCAGCCAACGAGGTCGCCTGCACCCGCGGCGAAGCGGATGCGATCGCGCTGAAGCTGAAGCACCACAACATCAAGACCCACGGCAAGGAGAGCCCGCGCACCCCGCTGGCGCGCGAGATCTTCAACGCGGTCGAGACCGCGCGGGTCGAGGCGATCGGCTCGAAGCGGATGGCCGGCGTCGCCGAGAACCTCACCGCCTCGCTCGAAGAGCATTGCCGGCAGAAGGGCTATGCCCGGATCAACGCCCGGCAGGAGAACAACCTCGCCGAAGTGATGCGCCTCTTGGTACGCGAGGCGGTCACCGGCCAGCCGGTGCCCACGACCGCGAAGGCGATGGTCGATGCCTGGCGCGGCGAGCTCTCGAATCAGGTGCGCGACGATATCGGCCAATTGGGCGACGTCCTCGACAACCAGCGCGCCTTCGCCAAGGCGACGCGGCGCCTGCTGCAGGACATGCAGCTCGAGGACATGCAGGAGGAGTCGGAATCGGATTCCGAGGAGGAATCCGAGGACCAGGACGAGAACCAGCAGCAGCCCGACGACCAGCAGTCCAAGGGCGGCGAGAAGGACAAGTCGGAATCCAGCGTCGAGATGGAGTCCGATGCGGCGCAGGCCGAGGCGACCGAGGCCGAGGAATCGCAGGACACCGACGATTCCGACATGGACATGGAGGCGGGCGACGAGCAGCCCGGCCGGCCGTCCAAGCGCAATGAGCCGGACTTCAACCGCGGCCGCAACGAGCCGGCCTACCGCGCCTACACGACACAGTTCGACGAGGTGATCGACGCCGCCGAGCTCTGCGACGCCGACGAGCTGACGCGGCTCCGCCACATGCTGGACCAGCAGCTCTCGCATCTGCAGGCGGTGGTGGCGAAGCTCGCCAACCGGCTGCAGCGGCGCCTGCTCGCCAAGCAGAACCGCTCCTGGAACTTCAACCTCGAGGAAGGCCTGCTCGATGCCGCACGGCTGCCGCGGGTCATCGTCAATCCGGAGCTGCCGCTTTCCTACAAGCAGGAGAGCGACACCGAGTTTCGCGACACCGTGGTCTCGCTGCTGATCGACAATTCCGGCTCGATGCGCGGCCGGCCGATCACCGTCGCGGCGATGACCGGCGACATCCTCGCCCGCACGCTCGAGCGCTGCGGCGTCAAGGTCGAGATCCTCGGCTTCACCACCCGGATGTGGAAAGGCGGCCAGTCGCGCGAAGCCTGGATCGCCGGCGGCAAGCCGGGCAATCCCGGGCGGCTCAACGATCTCCGGCACATCGTCTACAAGTCGGCCGACGCGCCGTGGCGGCGCGCGCGCAAGAATCTCGGCCTGATGCTGCGCGAGGGAATCCTCAAGGAGAATATCGACGGCGAGGCCCTGCTCTGGGCGCATCAGCGGCTGATCGGTCGGCCCGAGCAACGCAAGATCCTGATGGTGATCTCCGACGGCGCACCGGTCGATGATTCGACCCTCTCGGTCAATCCCGGAAACTATCTCGAGCATCACCTGCGGCAGGTGATCGACTGGATCGAGCTGCGCTCGCCGGTCGAGCTGATCGCGATCGGCATCGGCCATGATGTGACCCGCTACTACCGCCGCGCGGTCACCCTGGTTGATGTAGAGCAATTGGGCGGAACGGTGCTGGAACAGCTCGCCGCCTTGTTCGAGGAAGATGCCGCCCCGGCCCAGCGCCGCTTCGCCGCCGCCGGACGGCGCTGACCGCCCATTGATCCATCGCAAGGCGATGCCTTGCGCCGGGGACTAGGCTAGCGACGATCCACTCTCGGGGGAGGGCTCGTCGTGAACCGCCATCTTGAACGCATCGTCCATGTCGACGCTTCGCCGGCCGCGGTCTTTGCCCGGCTCGAAGCCCAGACTCTGCAGGACGCAGACACCGCCCACGAGACCATCACCGAGCGCGCCTATCCCCGGCGCAAGGTCTGGCGGACCGACGCCGCGCAGCAGCTCCCGGTCATGGAAGGCTACTCGATGGGCTATGAAGTGGCGCCCGAGAATGGCGGAACCGCGCTTCGCGTCTGGATCGACTACGCGCTGCCGCGGCAGGGTGCTGCGCGCTTCCTGGCGCCGTTGCCGGCGGCGGTCTACGCGCGCTGGCGGATCGACGACCTCGCCCAGGATGCGGCGGACATCTTCACCGACATGTCGGCGGCCATAGTCGCGCATCCCTGACCATCGGCCCCCGCCGATTCAGCACTTGAGCCCGGGCTGCGCGCTGCTCGAACCGAAGCCCGAGGAGCCGATGCAAGGGTCGCGGCTGCCGTTGTCGCGGCCCTCGAACTTGCCGGTGCCCGGCTGCAGTTTCAGGATCATGGAATCGTCGTCGTCTCGGAACGATCCGCTGCCCATGGAGCCACCGTGCGACGAGCCCATCGGGCCGGCCGCGGAAGGGAGGCTCGGGCTCGACGGCGCGCTGAGGCCGCCGGCCGCGGAGGTGGGCGCGCCGATGTCTTGGGCGAAGGCCATAGGCGCCATGATGCCGGTGAGGGCGACGGCTACAATTGCAACAATCGCCCAGTTGGTCTTGGTCTTAATGTTCGTCTGTTCGCGCATGGCGAAGGTCCTCGCTGATCCAATGCTGGACTAGAAGTGGGCAGGCCGGGCGCCCTTCTCAAGTCACGGGATCGCGCGCATTGCCGCGGCTTGCCCCGGCATGAGAACGATTGAATAATACCTTCGTATATAGGGGGAATAGCCTGATGGACGCCGACTCCTTCGCGATCAACCGCGCCTGGTGGGACGGCGTGGTCGAGACCCATGTCAACTCTTCGGATTATTTGACCCAGGCCTTTCGCGACGGCGGCGACACGTTGCATCCGATTGAGAGTGCGGAAATCGGCGACGTGCAGGGCAAGACCTTGATCCATCTGCAATGTCATTTCGGACTCGACACGTTGTCGCTGGCGCGGCGCGGCGCCCAGGTCACCGGGCTCGACTTCGCGCCCAACGCAGTGAGGGCGGCGCGGCAGCTCGCGGCCGAGGCGAAAATCGACGCGCGTTTCGTGGAGAGCAATGTCTATGACGCGCCGACCGCCCTCGCCGATACCTACGACATCGCCTATGTGACCTGGGGCGCCATCGTTTGGCTGCCGGACCTCACGCGTTGGGCGCGGGTGGTGGCGGAGGTGCTGAAGCCCGGCGGCTTCCTGTATCTGCTGGAGGGGCATCCGATGGCCCTCACGCTCGAACAGAAGAAGCGCGAGGATCCGCTGGTTCCCGGCTGGCCCTATTTCGCGCATGTCGCGCCGAGTGTCATCGACGAGGAGGGCACTTACGCCAACAAGGCGGCGAAGCTAGCCCATACAAGGACCCATGAATGGGCGCATCCGCTCCAGGAGATTTTCGGCGCGCTGCTGGAGACCGGGCTCACCATCGAGATGTTCCACGAGCATGATCGGATCGCCTGGCAGCTCTGGCCCTGCCTGGAATATGACGGGGCCAGGATGTACCGGCTGCCGAAGGACCGTCTCCAGCTGCCGCTGAGCTTCTCCCTGCGGGCACGGAAGCCCCGCTAGGGCCAGGACTGGCCCCAATCGAGGCGCCGCGCCTGCTTGTAGCGCGTGCCCTCGCGCTTGGTGACCAGCACGGTCTCCGCCTTCCCATCGCACTGGCAAAGCTTCAGCTCGACCTTGCCGCTGCCGGCACGCGGCCGCGCGATGACCCGGGCCGCGGGCAAGCTCGCCGAATTCCGCGCGACGGCGAGATAGCTGAACTTTTCGTCCTCCCACGGCACCTCGGCACCTTTCGCCTGCAGGTGCGCGCGGCTGCGCGCGACGCGGCGGGAGAAGTGGCACCAGTCGGGTGCGACGAGCGGGCAAGGCCGCGCATGCGGGCAAGGCGCCACCATCTGCGCGCCCGCGTTCAGCAAGAGCGCGCGCGCATCGAGGACGCGCTGCCAGCCGGCCGGCGTGCCGGGCTCGACGATCAACAATGTGCCGGCGGTGCGCGACCAGAGCTGTTCGACGAGCGTCGTGCGCTGTTGCGAATCCAGCTCGTCCAGAACATAGGCGAGCGTGACAAGGTCGCTCTCGCCCGAGGCCGGCACATCGTTGCGCCAGTCGATCTGCGCCACTCCGGAATCGCCTGCGAACCCTTCGCCGAATTTGCGCATCGCGGCGCTGGCTTCGATCAGCGTCGCAGAACCGAGATCGGACCAGCAATCGCGCGCGGCCCAGAGCGCCGTGCCGGGACCGGCGCCGAAATCGAGCAGCGTCCGCGGCGCGAATTCCGGCCGCACCTCGGCGACCGCATCGAGCGCCGCGCGGATCGCGGCATAGGTGGCCGGCAGACGCGCGGCGAGATAGGCGCGCGCGGTCAGGTCGTCGGAGACATGAAGATGCCCGTCGCGCACCTCGCCGCGATAGCGTCGCGACAGCGCTTCGGAGGCAGCGGCGAGATCGCGCGCGGAAACCCCTTCCAATGCTGCGTCAACGGCTTGGCGCAGAGCCGGCGGCAATTCCATGGTTCAGCGGGTTCGGCTGGCTTCAATCATCATTTCGGCGATCTCCACGGCATGCATCGCCGGGCCGCGGTCGCCGAACAGCTGGCCGGTGGTGAAGATGCCTTCGATCAGCAGCAGCAAACCGTCGGCCAGGACTTCCGGACGCTTCGCCTTCATGCCCTTCGCCATCTCGGTGAGGCGCACGCGCAGGCGCTGCTTGTGATCCTCGGCGACCAGGCGCGCGGGATGTTCCGGCGCAGGATATTCCAGCGCTGCGTTGGAAAGACCGCAGCCGCGATAATCGGGCCGCTGGGCCCGTTGGCCGAGGCCGCTGATGTAGTCGAGGATCTGCGCCTTGGGATCGCCGGGATGCTTCGCCGCCGAGTGCTCGAAGCGCACCCAGAACTCGCCGTCATAGTCGCGCAGGTAGGCGGCGGCGAGTTCGTCCTTGGAGGAGAAGTTGCGGTAGAGGCTGGGCTTGGTGACGCCGGCGCGGGAGACGATCTCATCGACGCCGACCGCGCGGATGCCCTCGCGATAGAACAGCTCACGGGCCGTCTTGCGGATTCGGTCGATCGCGAGCCGCGGCTCAGCTCCGGCTTCTGTTTTCGCTTTGGTCCGCAATCCCGCGCCGCCGCGCACCGATTCCGGATTTTTCGCCGTCATTTCAGTCTCTTACCCTTCCTCTTGACTTGGATACGGACCGGTACGTATATAGGCGATCCCTTGGATACGTACCGGTCAGTCACATGAAGATAATGCGTCGCGCGCCGTTTGGCCAGAACTATGCCTTCGTGGTGGTGGGGGTCGTGTTCCTCGCCCTGCTGGTGGCGGCCGGCCAGCGCGGCGCGCCCAGCGTGCTGATCCTGCCGCTGGAACAAGCCTTTGGCTGGGACCGCGCCACCGTGTCGCTCTCCGCCAGCCTCGGCATTCTCTGCTACGGGCTGATGGGACCTTTCGCCGCGGCGCTGATGCAGCGCTTCGGTATCCGCCGGGTCATCACGATCGCGCTGGCGCTGATGTCGGTCGCGATCGGCGCCAGCTATTTCATGACACAGGCCTGGCAGCTCATTCTGCTCTGGGGTCTCCTCTCCGGCATCGGCTCGGGCTGTGTCGCCTTGGTGCTGGCGGCGACCATCGTCGCGCGCTGGTTCACCACGCATCGCGGCTTGATCATGGGCCTGATGACCGCGAGCACGGCGACCGGCACGCTGATCTTCATTCCCGGCCTCGCCTGGATCGCGGAACACAGCGGCTGGCAGCCTCTGGTGCTGGTGGTCGCGGCCGGCACCGCGGTGATGATCCCGGTCGTGTTCTTCCTGCTGCCGGAATGGCCGTCGGATCTCGGCCTGCGCCGTTACGGCGCCACGCCCGAGGAAGCCGATCCCACCCCGGATCGCCGCAATCTCTTCGCCCTCTCGCTGGGCACGCTGATGCGCGCCATGAAGACGCGCGCCTTCTGGTATCTCTTCGCCACCTTCTTCGTCTGCGGCTTCACCACCAACGGGCTGGTCGGCACCCATCTCATCGCCTTCTGCGGCGATCACGGCATCATCGAGGTGCAGGCTGCGGGCCTGATGGTGACGATGGGCATCTTCGACCTGATCGGCACGACGGCGTCGGGCTGGCTGACCGACCGGTTCGACCCCAGAAAGCTGCTGTTCATGTATTACGGCCTGCGCGGGCTCTCGCTGATCTACCTGCCCTATTCCGATTTCGGCTTCTACGAGCTGGCGATCTTCGCGGTGTTCTACGGCCTCGACTGGATCGCGACCGTGCCGCCGACGCTGAAGCTGATCCAGGAGAATTTCGGCACCACCGATTCGGCGATCATCTTCGGCTGGGTGGCGGCCGGGCATCAGATCGGCGCCGCCAGCGCCGCCGCCTTCGCCGGCTGGATGCATTCCTGGCAAGGCAATTACGTGCAGGCCTTCATGATCGCCGGGTTCACCGGACTGGTCGCCGCGGTGATTTCGCTGCTGATAGCGCGGCCGGGCAAGGATGCGGCGCAATTGAAGCCGGCGGTGGCCTGAGGCCGTACGCTACCGCCGCTAGCGCGCGTAGATCTGGTTGATGAGATCGATGAGATCGGATTCGAGATAGGGCTTGCGGAGGCGGAGCCAGTTGGCGTCGCCCTCCCCGGGTATGTCCTGGAAGCCGGAGGCCACGACGACGCGAATCTCGGGCGAGATCGCCCTCGCCTTCTCGGCCAACTCCGCGCCGGTCATGCCAGGCATGGCGTGGTCGGTGATCAGAAGATCGAAGCGGCCCTTCGACTGCAGAAGCTCGAGCGCCTCGGCGCCCGAGCCGGCCGGGGTGACCTGATGGCCGTTGCTTTCGAGCATGTCGGCGCCGACCATCACCAGAAGCTGCTCGTCATCGACAAACAGGATCGAGAGCGGGCGCGCGGCGGGCGCCTCCGGCTCCGTCACCTCGGCCGCATCCTGCTGCGTGGTCGCCACCGGAAGCCACAGATGGGCCGTGGTCCCTTCGCCCCGCGCGCTGGTCAAGACCAGTCCTCCCCCGAGTTGTTCCAGGAATCCCCGCACCATCGCGAGGCCGAGACCGGTGCCTTTCTCCGGCGCCTTGGTCGAAAAGAACGGCTCGGTCGCCCGAGCCAAGGTTTGGGCGTCCATGCCGGTCCCGGTATCGGTGACGCTGAGATGGACGTAGTCCCGGTCCGCCAGGCTGCTGCCCTTGGGCGGGCGGGCGTTGCGGGCGGCGATGGTGAGTCGGCCGTTGTCCGGCATGGCGTCGCGCGCATTGACCGAGAGGTTGAGCAGAGCGAGCTCGAGCTGATTGCGATCGATGGCCGCGAGCCGGACGTCCGGCGCCACATCCACCACCACCTCGTTCATCGGCCCGACCGAGCGCTCGATCAGGCTGCGCACGCCGGCCAGCAGTTCGGGAATGCCGACGGATTCGATCTTCAGCTCCTGCCGTCGCGCGAAGGTGAGCAGGCGCTGGGTCAGGGTCACCGCGCGATCCGTGCCTTCCTTGGCACCGGCCCAATAGCGCCGCAGCCGATCGTCGTCGCCGAGCCTTTTCCCGAGCAGCTGCAGGTTGCTGCTGATGATCATCAGCAGGTTGTTGAAGTCGTGGGCGATGCCGCCGGTCAGCTGGCCGAGCGCCTCGGTCTTCAACGCCTGGATCAGCGAGGCCTGGGCCTTCTCGCGCTCCGCGATTTCATGGGTCAGCTGCTGGTTCGCCTCCATGAGCTGCCGGGTCCGCTCGGCGACGCGGTCCTCGAGCTGCTGATTGACGGTCCGGAGCTGGTCCTCGACCGAGCGGATCCGGAGCAGCGCGCGGACCGCCGCGATCAGCTCGGCCGGCTCGACCGGCTGCGCCAGATAGGAGTCGGCGCCGCTTTCCAGGCCGATCACGCGGTCGGCGCTGGAGATGTAGGAGGCGGAGACCTGCAGAACCATGGTGGTGGGGAAATCCACCTTGATGCGGCGGCAGACCTCGATGCCCGACATATCCGGCATGCGCACGTCGAGCAGAACCAGAGATGGCTGCAGCGCGGCGACCTTCTGCAGGGCTTCGGCGCCATTGACCGCCTCTTCCACCTTGAAGCCTGCGACGCGCAAAGTATGGGTCTTGGCGTAGCGGACGGCCTCGGTGTCGTCGACGTTGAGGATGACCTGATTTTCAGGCATGGCGGATCTCCCCGGCAGCAGTCACGGGAATGACCTGAGACAAGGCGGCTCGCAGCGATTCGCTGGAGAGATTCTGCTTGGCCATCACGCTGTTGGCTTCGCGCAGCTCGGCGAGCAATCTTTCGCTGAGCGGCAGCGAGGTCGTGACCAGGACCGGGATGCCCTTCATTTCCGGATCGGCCTTGAGAATACGAAGCACTTCCTGGCCGCCGCGGTCCGGCATCAGCACATCGAGGATGATCACGTCGGGCCGCTCCTGGCGCGCCCGGGCGATGCCCTCGATGCCGGTACGGGCCTCGGAAACCTTGAGCCCTTCGATGCCGCCCAGCAGCTGGCGGATGATGTAGCGGAACGTGTCCTCGTCGTCGATCACCAGGATCTTGCGATGGTTCGACGGCGCTTGGTCCGGCTCGTCCGCCTGGGTTTCCAGGCTGCGCGGAATCCAAAGCGTGAAGGTGGAACCCTTGCCGAGCTCGCTTCTGAGCTGGATATGGCCACCGAGCAGCTCGGCCAGTTGGCGCGACAGCGGAAGACCGAGGCCGGTGCCGCGGCTTTCGTGCTGCAGGGCGCCTTCGACCTGGCTGAATTCCTCGAAGATCATGGTCTGGTCCGCGGGCGCGATGCCGATGCCGCTGTCGCTGACCGCGAATTCATAGAGGTCGCGGTCGGCATGGAAGAAGCTCACCACCTCTATGCTGCCCGCCTCGGTGAAGCGGATTGCATTAGCAATGAAATTCCGCAGGATCTGCGCGACCTTGCCTTCGTCGGTGTGCAGCGGCGGGGACTCGCCCTTCTGCTCGAAGGTGATGTTCACGGTCTCGCGGGTCATGAGCGGCCGCAGCGCGCCGCGCAACCCGCCGAACATGTCGGCCAGCGCGAAGGTCGTGCAGTTGACGGTGAGCTTGCCGGCCTCGACCTTGGCGATGTCGAGGAGATCGTTGATCAGCTCCAGCAGGCCTTCCGCGGACTTGCGGATATAGGTGACCTGCTTCTGCTGCTCCGGCATCAGCGGCCCGTCGACCTGATCGAGCAGCAGGCGTGAGAGTGCGAGGATCGAGCTCAACGGCGTGCGGAATTCATGGCTCATATGGGAGAGGAAGCGCGACTTGAGATCGCTGGCGCGCCGCAGATACTCCGCTTTCTCGTCCAGCTCGGCATAGAGCGCCACCACGCCGCGGTTGGTCTCCTCCAGCTCCTGGTTGAGGCGCTTCAGATCCTCCTGCCGCTCACGCTCGGCGGCGAGCGACGTCAGCAGCTCGCGGTTCTGCACCTGCATGATGCGGATCGGGTCCTCGGTGCGGACGTTCCGCGCCGCGCTCTGGGCCCGATCGACGATGTCCTTCGGCGCGTCGGCGCGGGCCGGAAGGTCTTTCGCCATCTCGACCGCCGTGCCTCGGCCGGGTGCACTCTCGATCCGGAAGCGATCGACCAGGCGCTGCGCCGCCACCATGCCCATGCCGCGGCCGGTGCCGGGCTCGCGCCGGATGCCGACCTGGGCGGATTCGACATCGGGGATGCCCGGGCCCTGATCGGTGATCCGCATGGTGAGCCGGCGCGGCGAGCCCTCCGGCTCGAGCGTGAACTGGATCTCGCCGCTGCCGGCATGGATCAGTGCGTTGCGCCCGATCTCCGACAGGGCCGCGGCGATCTGCGTCTGCTCGCGCACCGGGAAGCCGAGTTCGGCCGCGATCGCCATGGCGCGCGCACGGGCCTGGACCAGGTCGCGGTCGTTGGCGATATCCTGCCGATGGATCAGCGAACTCATGACGTGGCCACCGCATGCTCGGCCCGGATCACGACCACCGTCGCATCGTCGCGCCGGCGGGAGAAGTCGCGGAACAGAACCGCGGCAATCAAGGTCGGATGCGCGCGCTTCAGGCCCGGATAGGCATCGAGTTGCCAGTTGGTCATGACGCCGTCCGAGGCCAGCACCACCAGCGCGCCAGGGCCTGCCGGATAGGTGAAAACCCGCACCTTGGTCTGGGTGACTCCGGCGGTGCCGGAGACCGAAACCATGCGCGACATGCCTTCGCTGCGCACGACCGCACCGGCAATATTGCCGATGCCGGCATAATGCGCACCGGTGTCGTCGAGACGCAACAAGGCGACCGCGGCGCCACGGGTGGGGCGCAAGGCGTCATGGATGATGCGAAGCGCGTCGACCGGCGCCGTTCCGTTGAGACCGGCAAAGGCGCGCACCGCCGCCGAGGAGGCGGTGGCCGCGACCGGCCCGTGGCCGAGGCCGTCGGCGACCAGCGCGGAAAGCCGACCGTGCTCGCAGCGGACGCTGAAGGCGTCGCCGCAGGCATCCTCGCCGGGCAAGGGGACGCTGAGACCTCCCCAGCTGTAGCTCGCCGGCGGAAGATAGGACCGGCCGGGCTTGCGCGCCGTGATCCGGGCCAGGATGGCGGTGCCGCGCTCAGGCCAGGAGGCGATGTCGAAGACGTCGGACTGGCGGCGCAGCGATCCCAAGCCCTGTCCGGCGCTCCCCGCCGTCGAATGGCCGTCGCGGAAGGATTCGTCGAGATTGCGGATGCCGGGCCCCTTGTCGATGCCGACCAGCTCGACGCCGCCGCCGGTCGCATCTTCATAGACGCCGACCAGGATCTCGCCATGACCGGCATGCTTCAGCTGGTTGGTGGCGAGCTCGGTCGCGACGATGGCGAGCCGACCGAGATCGTCCTCCGGCAAGCCGGCCTTGCGGCCGATGTTACCGGCCTCGCGGCGGACTTCCGCGACGTGGCTTTGGTCGTTGACGGCAAAGACGCGCATATTCACTTCCAGCGGGCGATGGTGACGCGGGTGCCTTCGCCCGGCTTGGATTCGATGGCGAACTCGTTGCACAGCCGGCGCGAGCCGCTCAAGCCGAGCCCGAGCCCGCCGCCGGTGGTGTAGCCATCGGTCAGCGCCAGGTCGATGCTGGCGATTCCGGGACCATGATCTTCGAAGATGAGGCGCAGGCCCTTGCGCGCGCCGTCCTGCACGGCTTCCAGCCGCACGATTCCACCGCCGCCGTAGTCGAGGGTGTTGCGCGCGATCTCGCTGGCCGCGGTCACGAACTTGGTCTGGTCGACAATGCCGAGGCCCGCCGCCGCCGCCCGCCGCCGGACTTCCTGGCGCACCCTCACGATGTCGTCCGAACTCTGAATCGGCATCGTGTCAGTCACCGGAGCGTTCATCCTCGGCCCCAATTTCGACCACGACCGTCTCGATCTCGGCGAGACGGCGGCTGATCAGCTCGAACCCGCGCTCGACGTTGAGCGCGGTCTTGACGCCCTGCAAGGTGAGGCCGAGCTCGACCAGGGTGATCGCAACGGCCGGACGCATGCCGACGACCACGGTCTCGGCATCGAGCACGCGGGAAACCGCGGCGATGTTGTCGAGCATGCGGCCGATGAAGCTGTCCACGATCTCCAGCGAGCTGATGTCGATCAGCACGCCCTTGGCGCCGGTCTGGGCGATCCGGGTGGTCAGGTCCTCTTCGAGGGCGATCGCCATCTGGTCATGCATGTCGACTTGAATCGTGATGAGCAAGGCCCTGCCCATCTTCAGGATCGGAATACGCTCCATGATCAGGCCTTTGAAAGCGCCGATCCGCCGCTGGCGGACTTGATCGTGGCGACCGTGCGTCCGGTGGCGCGGAGCGCCGCGCCCAGTGCATCGGCCAGGTTCGCCTTGGAGACCACGTTGAGCTCGACGCCGAGATGAACCATGGTCTGCGCGATCTGCGGGCGGATGCCGCTGATAATGCAGTCGGCGCCCATCAGGCGCGCCGCGGCCACCGTCTTCAGCAGATGCTGCGCGACCAGGGTATCGACCGTCGGCACCCCGGTGATGTCGATGATGGCATAGTCGGCGCCGTGCTCGACAATACTCTGCAGCAGATTCTCCATCACGACCTGGGTGCGCTCGCTGTCGAGCGTGCCGATCAGCGGCAGGGCCAGGATGCCGTCCCAAAGCTTCACCACCGGCGTCGACAGCTCGGCGATCTCCTTCTGCTGGCGAATGATGACCTCCTCGCGGCTCTTCTGGAACGTCTCCATGGAATGGAGGCCCAGGCCGTCGAGAATCTCCGTCACAGCCAAGAGACCCTGGATGAGGGCGGCGGAATCCTTGCCGAACTCCTGGGTGAGGGCGTCGAACAGCGGCTGCTTCAGCGAAAAGATGAAGGTCGCAGTCTCGGTCGGGGTGAAGCCCTGGATGGCGCGGGCACGGGACACTTCCGCCACGTTCTGACGCAGCGCCTTGCGGGCGGTATCGGCCTCGTTGGTTGAGACGGCCTGGACGAAGAGGTCGAGGAACTCCCGGACCTGGGTGTCGAGCTCGGCTTCCTTGAGCCGCCCGGAGCTCAGCGCCCCGCCATCCCGCAGCTGGTGACCCCAATCCTTTAGGATTTCCGCCCGCCGTTTGGCGATGGTTTGACCTATGTCAGCTTGTGCCATGATTAGTTTCCCCGAGCGAAGGAACCGGCTGCACGCACGCAGTCGGCGCTATGATTGCAAAAGGCGAAATTGCCCCGTTCTCCAACCCCAGCCGCCGACGGGGGTTCCACGATGGCAAGCGAAATGATCAGACTCTCACGCGCGCCAACAAACGGGCGGATGAGGCGGCGGTCAAGACGAAACCGCCGCCGGTTTTCGTTCGAGCTGGGCTAGGCCAGGTTGGCCTTCAGAAAGGCGATGGTGCGGTCCCACGCGAGCCGCGCGTCTTCCTTGTCATAGTTCTGGCCGGTCGGGTTGGCGAAGGCATGGTCAGCGTCGTAGCGGTAGATGTCATGCGGCTTGTTAGCTTCCTTCATATTCCCCCCGAATGCGTCGACCATCGCCGGATTGATGAAGGTGTCCTGGTTGCCGAACTGGCCGAGCACCGGGCCTTTCAACTTCCGCAGCTCGGCGGCGGGTTTGTCGACCCGGCCGTAATAGATCACTGTCGCATCGACCGGATGCGCGATCGACGCGTTCAGCGACCAGCCGCCCCCGAAGCAGAAGCCCAGGGTCGCGACCTTTCCGTTCACCTCTTTCATCGCATAGAGATGGTCGAGCCAGGTGGTGACGGTCTCGGTCGCGTCCGCATCCTTGACGCCGCCCATCAGAGCCTTCGCGCCATCGGGATCGTTCGCCACCTTGCCGTCATAGAGATCGATCGCGAGGCCGACGAAGCCGTTGGCGGCGAGCTCCGAGGCGACCGCCTTGATCTGGTCGTTGAGGCCCCACCATTCGTGCACGATCATGACGCCGCCGGCGGGGATCTGTGCGGGAAGCGCCAGCGCTGCCGAGACCGAACGGCCGCTCGGCGTCTTCACGGTGACGGTCTCGAGGCCGGCCGCCGCCTGGGCGACCCGGATCGGATCGGCGAGCAGTGTGGCCAGCGAAACGCCGGCGATGCCGGTCAGCACGTCGCGGCGGGCGGGGGAGCGGAGAGCGGCCTTGTGTTCGGTCATCGGAGCCTCCTGGTTTGCGATTGAAGCACCATTATCGCCATCGCTCGTTGCGGCAATAGCTCCGGCGCATGTTCTGGCGCTTTTGTGATGTGGGCCCTGGCCCCGACTCGGAGGCTTCGACTATGCTCCGCGCCCTGAGTCGCACCATCGTGGGAGCCTGTCGATGCGCCTGACCCTGCAACGCGGCACGGCGTTGATCGCCGTGATCGCCGGTTTGGGTGCGGGCCTGATCGGCGCCACGCATCTCGCCACCGCCGGCGAGGAAGAGGGCCGCGAGTTCATGCAGGCCGGCGAATACGGGAAAGCCATCCAGGAGTTGCAGCCGCTGGCCGACCAGGGCAGTCCTACGGCGGAATACCTGCTGGGCGAGATCTATTTCGGCGGCCATGGCGGCGACATGCAGCAGGCGCTGAAATGGATGACGGCCTCGGCCGAGCAGGGCTATGCGCAGGCCCAGGCGCGGCTCGGCATGATTTACGCCAAGGGGCTGGGCGTGCCGATCAACAACGTCGAGGCCTATCGCTGGTTCGCGCTCGCCGCCAGGGGCGCGGATCCCAAGGCCCAGCTGAAAACCATATCCGAGGCCAATCGCGGCGCCATCGCCAAGCGCCTCTCGCCGGCCGAGCGGAGCCAAGCCGAGGCGCTGGTCGAGGATTGGCGGCCGGCGGGTGCACCGGTGATCGCCACGCCGAAGCAGAGCGAAGGTGTCATCGGCCAGGTCGGCCAGGTCATCCCCGGCATCCGCATCCAGCTGGCGGCGGTGAAGAATGCCGACGAGGCGACGCCGGAATGGGCTCGCCTGCAGAAGACGCTGGGCACGCAGCTCGACGGGCTGGTGCTGACGGTCGAGAGCGTCGATCTCGGCACTAAGGGGATCTATCACCGGATCCAGGCCGGGCCTTTCACCGACAAGGCGGCCGCCGCGGCCAAGTGCGCGGTGATCAAGCAGATGAAGCAGGATTGCCTGGTCGTGGTGCGCAAGAAACCCTAACGGGGTGACGCCGGTCACGACCCGTTCGGACTCCCCTCCTCTGTCGCGTTCATTCCGCGGTAACCTGTGAACCGTGATCGTCCGGCCTGCGTCTTAGGCGCCGAAGCTCGATCCTTCGGAGAATGAATCATGGGCAAATTGCGCCCCAGCGAAATTCGAATGGCTTTGCGGGCCGATCTCCAGTCGGAGCCGGCGGAGCGCAAGTTCGGAACGGGGTGGATCAGCGGCGTGCTGGCGCTGAGCTGCGCGCTCGCCGGATTAATCACCGTGCTCTGCATCCGGTTTCCGAACCTGCTGACCACGCCGATGCTGCGCGAGCAGCTCGATGTCGGGCTGGTGCGCCGCGCGCTGCATGTCGCGCTGATCCTCGGCTTCCTGCTGGCGGTGCTGAACCTCGCCCTCAGGCGCCGGAAGATCATGGGCTTCACCGCGGTGACCGGCATCCTGATCGCGACCCTGCTCGGCGGTTCGCGCGCCACCAGCAGCGACGCGCTCGACACCGGCGTCTATCTCGGGCTCGACTGGTTCCTGATGAACCTCGCCTTCCTCGGCATCATCTTCATTCCGCTGGAGCGCATCTTCGGACGGCTCCGGGAGCAGTCGGTCTTCCGTCAGGATTGGCGCGCCGATCTGTTCTATTTCCTGATCAACAGCCTGCTGGTGCAGTCGCTGACCTATCTCTCGCTGAAACCCGCGCTGACCATCGTCGCGCATACGCAGTGGTCGGAGCTCCGCGCTTTCATGGCGAGCCAGCCGGTCTGGCTGCAGTTTATCGAGATCATGTTCCTCACCGACTTCGTGCAGTACTGGGTGCACCGCCTGTTCCACCAGGTGCCGTTCCTGTGGAGGTTCCACGCGGTGCATCACTCGGCCCAGGCGATGGACTGGATGGCGGGCTCGCGCATGCATGTGGTCGAGATCGTGGCGCTGCGCGGCCTCACCGTCATTCCGATGTACGCGCTCGGCTACGGCGAGACCGCGCTCAAGGCCTATATCCTCTATGTCTTCCTGCATTCGACCCTGCTGCATGCCAATGTGCGGTTCGACTTCGGCCTGCTCCGGCATGTGATCGCGACGCCGCAATTCCACCACTGGCATCACGGCATCGAGAAGGAAGCGATCGACGTCAATTTCGCCGTGCACTTCCCGCTGCTCGACAAGCTGTTCGGCACCCACCATCTGCCGGGCAAGGCCTGGCCCAGCGGCTATGGCGTCGGCGGGCATCCGGTGCCGGACGGCTATTGGTGGCAGTTCCTGTATCCGCTGAAGGCCGGATAAGACAGATCCGCGACACCACAGGATCGTGAGCGGACCGGATTAACCTTGTCTGCCGCAGTGCAACACTGCATTCTCGCCCCGTACCCGGTGGAGAGCGGAATGGTCAGCACGATCGCGGTCGATAAGCCAGGGCCGGCGCGGAAGGCGGCGGCGCCGTCGCGCACCGCCTGGATCGACATGGCGCGCGGCCTGGCCGAGGTCTCGGTCGTCACCTTCCACATCCTGCAGGCGATGAACAATGCCGGGCTGACCCCGGAGGGCCTGTTCGACTTCTGGACTCCGGTCGGCGACATGATCCGCATGCCGCTGATGATGTTCGTGGCCGGCCTGTTCGTCGAATACTCGCTGCGCAAGGGCCCGAAGGCCTATTTCACCGGCAAGATACAGCGCGTGGTCTGGCCGTTCCTGGTCTGGGCCCATGTCTATTCGATCTACTGGTACGTCCGGCCCTCGCCGTTCGACGCCAGGACCTTCAACGAGGTGCTGCTGACGGTGATCGAGCCGGGCTCGCATCTCTGGTTCCTGCAGTCGCTGTTCATCTACTATGTCGCGGCCTATTTCCTGCTGAAGCGCGGGCTCTGGGCGGCGATGGCGGTCGCCGCGGTCGCGCTCGCCATCATTCCGTTCTTCGACCAGGAGGCGATCCGGCGCCTGCCCTATCTCTTCCTGTTCTTCATGTTCGGCATCTGCTTCAACCGGATCCTGCGGGCGCGCGGCTTCCCGTTCGGGCCGGTGCTGGGATGCGTCTTCATCGCGCTGGCGATCGCGCTGCCGATCCTGATCACCAACCAGTTCGGCTTCTCGAAATACTACCTGGTGGCGATCCCGGGCTCGCTGGTCGGCGTCGCCGCCTGCCTGCAGATCTCACGCATCCTGGCGCATATCCCGGTGGTGAACTGGCTGCTGAACCTGTTCGGCACCTTCTCGCTGGAGATCTACTGCGCGCATGTGATCTTCTCGTCGCTGACCCGGCAGATCCTGGTCAAGCTGTTCCACTGGGATTCGTTCTGGCCGATCTTCCTGCTCTGCAGCACGGCCGGCCTGTTCCTGCCGATCGTGATGGCGCTGGTGCTGCGGCGCTTCGGCCTCGACGTGTTCTTCGAATGGCCGAAGCACCTGTTCCGCCGCGAGAAGCCGATCGAGGCGCAGAACTTCTAAGCAGCTTAAGCGCGCAATCGCCTGCCGGTTACGCCGCGGACCCAACCGAGGTCTGGCGCCTTCTCTGCCAGCCGAAGAGCCCGAGCCCTCCGAGGGCCGACGTAAAGAGCAGGAGCGCCCCCGGAATCGGGGTGGTAGCGACTGCGACATTGAGCCTGAGATTGTCGATCAAGGCGTAGTCGCTCGGCGTGATGACCAGCTTGTCGATGTTGGCGAAGGTCCCGAGTGCGCCGGGGCTCGCTGTCGAGACGTTGGTCCAGCCCAGGATGCTGGCGACGGTTATGATGCCGACGTAGGAGCCATTGAGGAATCCGTCGATCTCGACGCTGACCGGGTTGTTGGCGCTGTGCGACCAGCTTTGAATCTCGACGTCGGAGAATGAAAACGTTCCGCCGCCGCTCTTGGTGATCGTAAACTCCGGTCCGTAACCGTATTGGTAATAGTCGTTGAAGGCCGCGTTGTTGCCGCTATACGCCGGACCATTTGCAACGCTTGAAACGTTCAGGATGACGGCGTTGTTGCTGAATTGGAATCCTTGATCGGTGAAACCAACCGGCCCGGCGAAAATGCTCGGGTAACTGTCAGGCGGCTGACCGACGGCGTGGCCGTCGAAGGTGATTGTGGTCGCCGATGCTTGGCCTGCCATTGACATCAGGGCCGCGCCGCAGAGCAAAGCGGTAAATTTCAAATCTGCCTCCCCATCGCACACGCTGGTTACGCGCGGCATTTAATCGAGGCTCAGGAAGTTTGAGTACCGCCATTTGAGGGTGGTAATCGCAAACGCCGCACGCGGCGCTGTTTGACCGAAGCGAATGCAATCGCCGCCGTGGCTAGACCGCGCGCGCCTTCATCTCCTCGGCCATGCTGGCGCGATTCTTCACGAGCTGCGACCAGCCGCTGCCGCCGATATTGCCACCGTCGACCACCAGGTCCTGACCGCAGACGAAGCTGCCGGCGTCACTGGCCAGATAGAGCACCGCCTGCGCGACATCCTCGGGCAGGCCGGCACGCGGCAATGGCTGGAACGCAGTGAAGCGCTCCTTGAGCGCATCGGCGGTGCTGTCCGCCACCGCGTCCGCCAGGCCGGCGCCCTTGGCGAAGATGCCGGTGACGATGGCGCCGGGCGAGATGCTGTTGACGCGGATGCCCTTCTCGGCGAGCTCCGCGGCGACGCAGCGCGTGACATGGATCACGGCGGCCTTGGCCGCGGAATAGCTGTGGGCCGAACGGCCGGCATGCAGGCCGGCGATGCTGCCGGTGTTGATGATGCTGCCGGAACCCTGGCGGATCATGGCCGGCGCGGCGTACTTCATGCCGAGGACGACACCCCGCAGATGCGTGGCGATGACCTTGTCGAAATGTTCCATGTCGAGATCGGCGATGGGGGCCAGGCGGCCGGGATTGCCGGCATTGTTGAACAGACAGTCGAGGCGGCCGAACATGGCGAGCGTCCGCTCGACCAGCGATTTCACGTCGTCTTCCCGGGTGACGTCGGTGCGGACGAAGATCGCTGCCGGCCCGAGCGCCTTCGTCAGGCTTTCACCCTCCGCCTGCCTTCGGCCCGCGACCACCACCTTGGCGCCTTCCGCGACAAACAGCTCGGCCGTCCGCGCGCCGATCCCGCTGGTTCCGCCGGTGATGATCGCGACCTTGCCGTCGAGCCTACCCATCGCGCGAATCTCCTTGGAGGTGCCGGTCACGCTAGCCGTTCTCCGCCAGCACGGTGCCGGCGAGATAGAGCGAGCCGCAGATCAGCACGCGGCAGGGCGGGCCGTCGTCGTGGCTGTCGATCACCGCGCGCAACGCGGCTTCGACCGAGGGGAAGGCGCTGGAGATCAGGCCGACCTCGGTGCCGGCCTTGACGCAATCCTCCGCCGAGAGGCTGGCGTGATCGCCGGGGATCGCGACGGCGTTCAGGTCCTCCAACAGCGGCGCCAAGGGCTTCAGGAAAGCCACCGGATCCTTGGTCGAGAGCATGCCGAAGATCGCATGGGCGCGCAGATCGGCGCCGCTTCTCTTGTCCTGGTCCTGCCAGTCGCGGATCATGTTGGCGATCACCTGGCCGGCATCCTCGTTGTGGCCGCCGTCGAGCCAGAGTTCCCAGCCCTGGGGCAGCATCTCCACCAGCGAGCCGCGCGTGAGGCGCTGCATGCGCGCCGGCCATTCGACATCGCGAAGGCCTTGCGAAATTGCACCGTCGTCGATCTTGAAACCCTCCAACCAGCGGGTCGCGGCGATCGCGGTCCCCGCATTGGCAAATTGATGCGAGCCGAGCAGTCCCGGCGGCGGATAGCGGCGCGGCCCGCGGGTGTCGAGGAAGCGCAGCGAATCCTTCAGCAACCCGTCGACGAACCACTCCTGGCCGTAGCGGTAGAGCGGCACATCCAGTTCCTTGGCCTTCGCCTCGAACACGGCGAGCGCCTCGGGCGGCTGCCGGCCGATGATCGCCGGGCGGCCCTGCTTCATGATCCCGGCCTTGTTGGCGGCGATCTTCTCCAGCGTGTCGCCGAGGAACTGCATGTGGTCCATGGAGATCGGCATCAGCACCGAGGCCAGCGGCTGGTCGATCACATTGGTCGCGTCAAAGGTGCCGCCGAGGCCGGTCTCCAGCAGCACGAT
This sequence comes from Dongia sedimenti, assembly GCA_030715195.1. GTDB lineage: Bacteria > Pseudomonadota > Alphaproteobacteria > Dongiales > Dongiaceae > Dongia > Dongia sedimenti. The sequence goes on along the minus strand of JAUYVI010000004.1, from coordinate 669,242 downwards.
ATCGGCTGGATTGCGCGAGAAGGCGAGGTAGGCGGCGGCGGTGGTGATTTCGAAGAACGTGATCTGCTGGCCGCCATTCGCCTGCTCGCATTCTTCCAGCAGGTCGATCAGCGCCGCTTCCTCGATCAGCGAGCCCGCGAGGCGGATGCGCTCGTTGAAACGCACCAGGTGCGGCGAGGTGTAGACATGGACGCGATATCCCGCCGCCTCCAGGAAGGCGCGCAGATAGGCGATCACCGAGCCCTTGCCGTTGGTACCGGCGACATGGATCACCGGCGGCAGCTTGCGCTCCGGATGGCCGACGCGCTCCAGCAGGCGCTGCACGCGGCCGAGTTCGAGGTCGATGATCTTCGGGTGCAGCTTGTTCAGGCGTTCCAGGACGATGTCGCTGGAGCTGCTGGGAGCTTGGGTCGACGCGTTCACGGACGTGATCTTGTTCACGGGCGCAATCCGCAAAAATTAAGCCGCTTCACGCTTGGTGAGAAGGCCGATCAGACGGGCCAGCTGCTCGCGCAGCTCCTTGCGCGGCACCACCAGATCGACGATGCCGTGCTCGAGCAGGTATTCGGCGCGCTGAAAGCCTTCCGGCAGCTTCTCCCGGATCGTCTCCTCGATCACGCGCTGGCCGGCGAAGCCGATCAAGGCGCCGGGCTCCGCCACATGGATGTCGCCCAGCATCGCGAAGGAGGCCGAGACGCCGCCGGTGGTCGGATCGGTCAGCAGCACGACGAAGGGCAGGCCGGCTTCCTTGACGCGATCGACCGCGATGACACTGCGCGGCATCTGCATCAGCGAGAATATGCCTTCCTGCATGCGGGCACCCCCCGAGGCCGGGATCGCGATCAAGGCGGCGCCCTGTTCGACCGCCACATCCGCGGCCTTCACCAGGCCCTCGCCGACCGCCATGCCCATGGAGCCGCCCATGAACTCGAAGTTGAAGGCGGCGACCACGACCGGAACGCCGTGGATCGTGCCGGAGCCGACGATGATCGCGTCCTGCTCGCCCGACTTCGCCTGGGCCTCTTTCACGCGATCGGAATAGCGCTTGCGGTCGCGGAACTTCAGCGGATCCGCCTCGACCTTCGGCAGCTCGGCGCGCTCGTACTGGCCGTCATCGAACAGCAGCTCCAGGCGGCGCTTCACGCCGATCCGCAGATGATGGCCGCAATGGGTGCAGACCCGCTGGTTGGCCTCGAGCTCGCGGTGGAAGATCATCTGGCCGCAGGCCGGGCACTTGTCCCAGAGATTGTCCGGCGTGTCCGGTTTCTTGACCAGCGCGCGGATCTTCGGGCGGACGAAATTGGTGAGCCAGCTCATGCGACGGCGCTCCGCTGCTTCGCCGCCGCGCGCACGCCCCCGGCAAGGTCGCGCACCAGTTCCAGCACGTGCTCCTTCAAACCCGCTTTCGGCTTGCCGTTCGCATCGAGCGAATCCGCGATGCGCGAAACGACCGCCGATCCGACCACCGCCGCGTCCGCCTCCTGGGCGACTGCGCGGGCCTGTTCGGCGCTCTTGATGCCGAAGCCGACGGCGACCGGAAGATCGGTGTGGCGCTTCAGTCGCTGCACGGCCTTGGCGATATCGGCATCGCTCGCCGACTTGGTGCCGGTGATGCCCATGATCGAAACGTAATAGACGAAGCCCGATGTGTTGGTGAGGACCTTCGGCAAGCGCTGATCGTCGGTGGTCGGCGTCGCCAGCCGGATGAAGTTCAAGCCGGCCTCGAGTGCCGGCAGGCAGAGCTCGGTGTCTTCTTCCGGCGGCAGATCGACGATGATCAGGCCATCGACCCCGGCGGCCAGCGCATCCTTGAGGAAGGCCTCGACGCCATAGGAATAGATCGGGTTGTAGTAGCCCATCAGGACGATCGGGGTCTTCTGGTCGCTGGCGCGGAATTCCGTCACGAAAGCCAGGGTCTTCTTCATGGTCTGGCCGCTCTTCAGCGCGCGGAGCGACGAGGCCTGGATCGCCGGACCGTCGGCCATCGGATCGGTGAACGGCATGCCGAGCTCGATCACGTCGGCGCCGGCACCGGGCAGCGCCTTCACCAGGTCGAGGGCCGAGGCGTAATCGGGATCGCCCGCCGTCACAAAAACGACGAGGCCGGCGCGGCCTTCCGCCTTCAGATCGGCGAAGCGGCGTTCGATGCGGGTGGTCATAGCTTGGTTCCGAGCCTTTCCGCGACGGCGAAGATGTCCTTATCGCCGCGGCCGCTCAAATTGAGGATCACGGTCTTGTTCTTCCCGAGCTTGGGCGCGAGCTTCTTCAGATAAGCCAACGCATGCGCCGGCTCGAGTGCCGGGATGATGCCTTCGACGCGCGCGAGCAGCTGGAACGCATCCAATGCTTCCTGGTCGGTGGCCGAGACGTATTGCGCGCGGCCGATCTCGTGCAGCCAGGAATGTTCCGGGCCGATGCCTGGATAGTCGAGCCCGGCCGAGATCGAATGCGCGTCGCTGATCTGGCCGTCGGCGTCCTGCAGCAGATAGGTGCGATTGCCATGCAGCACGCCGGGGCGGCCGCCGGTGATCGAGGCGGCGTGGCGGCCGGTCTCGACGCCATCGCCCGCCGCTTCGACGCCGTAGATTTCCACGGAGGTGTCGTCGAGGAAGGGGTGGAACAAACCCATCGCATTGGAGCCGCCGCCGATGCAGGCGACCAGCGCGTCCGGCAGGCGACCTTCCGCCTCGTGGTGCTGCTGCTTCGCCTCCTCGCCGATCACGCTCTGGAAGTCGCGCACCATGGCGGGATAGGGATGCGGCCCGGCGACAGTACCGATGATGTAAAAGGTGTCCTCGACATTGGCGACCCAGTCGCGGAGCGCCTCGTTCATCGCATCCTTCAAGGTGCGGGTGCCGGACTTCACCGGCACCACCTCGGCGCCCAGGAGGCGCATGCGAAAGACGTTGGGCTGCTGCCGGGCGATGTCGACCTCGCCCATATAGACCGTGCAGGGCAGGTTGAAGAGCGCCGCCACCGTCGCCGTCGCCACGCCATGCTGGCCGGCGCCGGTCTCTGCGATGATCCGGGTTTTGCCCATCCGCTTGGCCAGGAGGATCTGGCCGATGCAGTTGTTCACCTTGTGGGAGCCGGTGTGGTTCAGCTCCTCGCGCTTCAGATAGATCTTCGCGCCGCCCAGTTCCTGGGTCAGGCGCTCGGCGAGATAGAGCGGGCTCGGCCGGCCGATGTAATGCTTGCGGTAGTAGTCCATCTGCTCCGCAAACTTCGGATCGTCCTTGGCCTCGTTGTAGGCCTGCTCGACCGCGAGGATCAGCGGCATCAGCGTCTCGGCAACGAAGCGGCCGCCGAAAACGCCGAAGCGGCCATGCTCGTCGGGGCCGGCGCGGAATGTGTTGGGTTTGTTCACGGGCTTACTGGTGACCGGTCTAGCGAAAGGGGCGCAATCAACCATAGACCAAGACAAAGGTCAAAGGCCAACCCGCCTCACAGCGACCGGGCGGCCTCCAGGAAGTCTTTGATTTTACTCAGATTCTTCTCGCCCGGCCGATCCTCGACCCCGGAGGCGACATCGACGGCGGGGGCGCCGCTCTGCCGCACGGCCTCGGCCAGGTTGCCGGCGGTCAAGCCCCCGGACAGCATCCAAGGCAGCCGGGACCGGAAGCCCTGGAGCAGGGTCCAGTCGAAGCTGACGGCGTTGCCGCCGGGCAGTGGGTTCTTCATCTCGGCGGGGGGCTGGGCGTCGAACAGCAGCCGGTCGGCCACCGCCTCGTAATCCGCGGCGCGGGCGATGTCGGCGGCATCGCGGACCTTGATCACCTTCATCACCGGCAGCCCGAACTTCGCCCTGATGGCCGTCACCCGCTCCGGCGTCTCACTGCCATGCAGCTGCAGGAGATCCAGCGGACAGCTGCCGAGGATGGAGGCGATCCGCGCATCATCGTCATCGACCAGCAGACCGGTCTTCAACACACTGCCAGGCACCGCACGGCCGAGCGCGCCCGCCTGCGCCGGCTCGACAAAGCGCGGGCTTTTCCGGAAGAAGTTGAAGCCGATGAAATCGGCGCGGTACTCCACAGCGGCAGCGATGCTCTCCGCGGTCTTCAAGCCGCAGATCTTGGCCGCCACCATGGCTAGACGGTCTCGCGCAGGAAATGCGGAAAGGCGGTGACCAGGATCGCGAGCTGGACCGCGGTGCCGACCAGCTGGAAGACCGCAGTGATCAGGATGAAGGTCAAGGGTGCAACCTGGATGAACCCGGTCGCCTCGAACAGGCCGCCGACCACCTGCTGCACGAACAGCAGCGGCACCTCTACCGCGAGCAAGGCGATCAGCAGCTTGAAGCCCTGCCCCGCGGTGCGGCGCCAGGCGGTGCCCAGCCGCATCGGCGCATCGAGCGCGATGCCGATCCAGCTCGGCGAGATGCGGACGATCAACGCGCCCCAGATCAGCATGCTGGCCATCAAGGCCGCCCACCGGCCGGCGCCGCCGAACGCGCTCAGCACCAGCATCAGAATGACGGCGAGAATGCCGCTGCCGAACGAGGTCGCCATGATCAGCAGGAAGAAGCGCAGGTGCCGGCCGCTCAGCGACAGGCCCACGCCGGGCGCGCCGCTCATACCGAGGGTCAGCTGTCGCAGCCAGTTCACCGCAAAGACGTTCAGCGCCGCGGCATAACCGAGCGCCAGCAGCGCGATCTGCGGCATCGGGCCGCCATCCTCCGGAATGCGATTCGCCTGGGCATCGATGATCATCTGGACCACCACCTGCTGCAGCGGCACCAGGATGATCAGCATCACCGCCAGCGGGATTATGGCGAGCCGCAGGAAGTGATCGCGCGCCGCCCAGCTGCGCCGGAGGCCGGCACGCAGCAACGGGCCGAGCAGGATATCGCGCTTGGGCTCGACGATCATGCAGCGTCGATTTCGGCCACGATCCGGCCCGCGGCGCCGGCGGGATCCTCGTCGGCGGTGATCGGTCGGCCGATCACCAGATAATCGGCGCCCGCGCGCGCGGCCTCGGCCGGCGTCATGACGCGCTTCTGGTCGCCGGTCGCGGCCCAGTCCGGGCGGATGCCGGGCGTCACCAGCAGGAAGTCGTTGCCGAGACGCTCGCGCAGGGCCGTGATCTCCTGCGGCGAGCAGACCACGCCGTCGAGTTCGCTCTCACGGGCGAGCTCCGCCAAGCGCAGCACCTGGTCGCGCGCGGGCACGGCCTGGCCGACGCGGCGCAGATCGACGTCGTCGAGGCTGGTCAGCACCGTCACCCCGATCACCTTCGGCCGGCGCAGGTTGAACTTCTCGGCGCTCTCGGCTGCGGCATCGCGCGCGGCGCGCATCATGGTCTTGCCGCCGGAGGCATGCACGTTGAGGATCAGCGGCTCCAACGGCGCCACCGAGCGCACCGCGCCGGCGACCGTGTTCGGAATGTCGTGGAATTTGAGATCGAGGAAGATCGGCGCCGGGCCGAGGGTCGATTTCTGGGCGGCGATGGTCGCGGCGATGCGCCGATAGCCGGGCGCGCCATGCGCCATGTAGAACTCGAGGCCGAGCTTTATTCCGGCCACCGAGGGGCCGAGCCGGCCGGCCTGCGCCGCAGCCGCGTCCAGGTCCGCCGTGTCGATCGCCGCCAGGACACCGCTCTTGCGCACCAGTTTCATCGAGCCCAAGGCACTTTCTCCCACCCGCTTCAGGTCGAGAGCTTCTAGCCCAGTTCCGACCCTCCGTCATCACTCGGAAATCTGGGGGCGGGCCTGCACGAAGCAATGCCCTTGTCATGGCCAAACTGGTATTTTCTGAAGCGAATCGAAGGGGAGTCGTGATGCGACAGATAACGGCGCGGATCGTCGCGGGTCTCGGGCTGCTGGCCCTGGTTTCACTGGGCGGGTGCGGGACGGAGCGCGTCGAGGGACCGCAGATCCAGCCGCGACCGACCTTGTCATGGACCGCCGCCATCGGTCAGCTGGAGACCAGTGACTCCGAACTGCATTGCTCCGGCGTGCTGGTCGCGCAGGACGTCATCGTCACCGCCTCGCATTGCCTGTTCCTGAACACCGTGAAACGGCCCGCTGCGCCGAACGAGCTCATCTTCCGGCCGAACATGGGTGGCTTGCAGGTTCTGCCGCCGTCGCGCGGCGTCGCCTTCCTCGGCCAGGGCGCCGTGCTCCGCGCCGGAAAGCTGCGCAATGAAGACGTATCGAAGGACTGGGTGCTGGTGCAGATCAGCCCCCCGGTCACCGCGGTCCAGCCGATCTCGGTCGCGCGGCTCAGCATCGACGGCATGCTGCATATGATCCGGTCGGGCAACCGGCTGGTGACGGCCGGATATGGCAGCGGCCCCTATGACGAGCTCAGGGTGCATGAGAAATGCCGATTGCTGTCGCAGCAAGAGCTCGGCCTGTTTCCCGACGACACCTGGCTGCAGCTCGACTGCATCTTCCGGGTCGGCGACAGCGGCGGCGGGATCATCCTGCTGGACGGCGCCAGCCAGCCGGCCCTGATCGGCATCATCGCCGGTTTCGGCCATATGCCGCACAACAAGTCCGAACCGCTCGGCCTTGGGGTCAATGCCGGCAATTTCCTGCCCTATCTGAGACAGCCGGTCTCCAGCGCCATGCCGCAGGCCGGGACCCGCCTGGCCGAAGCGCCGCCCAATTGACAGGGCCGGACCAAGCTGTATACAGCTTGGATACAATACGGTCGGGGAGCTTGGGATGAGCGGAGAACGGGGCGCCCGCGAAGCACTGCGGCGCAAGGAACGCCGGGTGCCGGTCAAGGGCATCCGCCAGCTGCCCTTCGCGCGCATCGAGAATCGCTATCCGCCGATCCAGCTGCTGTCTGCCGACGAGATCGACGCCATCCACCATGCCTCGCTGCGCCTGCTGCAGGAAGTCGGGATGGAGGTGCTGCACGAGGAGAGCCGCCGCGTTCTCAAGGCCGCAGGCGCGGAGGTCGATGAGACCAACCAGCGGGTTCGCTACGCGCCGGAACTGATCGAGAGCTTCGTTGCGATGGCGCCCGCCGAGTTCACCCTGGAGGCGCGCAATCCCGCCCACAACGTGAAGGTCGGTGGGCCGCATGTGATCTTCGCCGCGACCGGCGGGCCCGCTTTCGCCAGCGATCTCGACCGCGGCCGGCGCGCCGGCAATTACCAGGACATGTGCGACTACATCCGCGTCGTGCATCGACTGAACGTGATCCACCAGGAAGGCGGCTGTCCGATCGAGCCGACCGACCTCCCCGCCGAGACCCGGCATCTCGATTTCTACCGCGCCGCCATCGCGCTCACCGACAAGACCTGGCAGTGCTGGGCCCTGGGCGGCTATCGCGTGGAAGATGCGATCGAGATGGCGGCGATTTCCATGGGCAAGACGCGCGCGCAGTTGAAGGCGAGCCCGGTCACACTCACCGTGGTCAATTCGAACTCGCCGCTCCGGCTCGACATTCCGATGGGCGAGGGTCTCGCCGCCATGGCGAAGGCCGGACAGCCGGTCGCGATGACGCCGTTCACGCTGGCCGGCGCGATGAGCCCGGTCACCATCGCCGGCGCGCTGGTGCAGCAGAATGCCGAGGCTTTGGCGCTGATCGCGCTCGCCCAGATGCACAATCCGGGCGTGCCGGTGCTCTATGGCGGGTTCACCTCCAACGTCGATATGCGCACCGGCTCGCCCGCCTTCGGCACCCCGGAATACACCAAGGCGGCCTTGGCCAGCGGGCAGCTGGCGCGGCGCTACAAGATCCCGTTCCGCTCCTCCAATGTGACCGCTTCCAACTGCGTCGATGTGCAGGCGGCCTATGAAGGCGGCATGTCGCTCTGGGGCACGATCATGGGCGGGGTCAATCTGATCGAGCATGCGGCGGGCTGGCTGGAAGGCGGTCTCACCGCATCCTTCGAGAAGCTGATCCTCGATGCCGAGATGCTGCAGATGATGCGGGAATTCCTGAACCCGCTGCAGGTCGACGAGGACAGCATGGGCCTCGAGGCGATCCGCGAGGTGGGACCGGGCGGGCATTTCTTCGGCACCGGCCACACCCTCGCCCGCTTCGAGCGTGCCTTTTACGAGCCGATGCTCAGCGACTGGCGCAATTTCGAGAACTGGCAGGACGGCGGCGCCAAGACCGGCACCGAACGCGCCAACGCGATCTGGAAGGAGCTGCTCAAGAGCTATGAGCAGCCGGCCATGGATCCCGGCATTGCCGAGGCGCTCGACGCCTATGTGGCAAAGCGCAAGGAAGAGATCGGCCGGCAGTCGGCGTAACTCGAATCTGCCGGACCCCGACCTCTAGATGTGAGCCGGCGCACTTCTCCGGGCTTCCGGAATCCACTAGGATTCGAGCCCTCTCGGGGAGGGATCGATGCGACGTTTCTGGCTCAGTCTGTTTGCGTTCGTGGCGCTCGCGGCACCGGCTTTGGCCGAGCCGCGGATTGCACTCGTCATCGGCAATTCCAACTATGGCGGCGACCTGCCGAAGCTGCCCAATCCGGCCAATGACGCCGACCTGATGGCGGCGACCTTGAAGAAGCTCGGCTTCAAGGTGGTCGAGAGCCGCGATGCCGATCTCAATCAGATGAACAAGGCGATCCGGGAATTCAGCAACATGCTGTCCAGCGCCGGATCGCAGGCGGTCGGCCTGTTCTTCTATGCCGGCCATGGATTGCAGATCGACGGCGAGAACTGGCTCATTCCGATCAAGGCGAATATCCAGAAATCGGCGGACGCGGAGTTCGAGGCCGTGCCGGCTTCGAAGATCCTGGGCCAGATGCAGTTCGCCGAGAACTCGCTCAACATCGTCATCCTCGATGCCTGCCGCAACAACCCGCTGTCGCGCGGCATGCGCTCGGCCAGCACCGGCCTCGCGAAGATGGATGCGCCGCTCGGCTCGTTCATCGCCTATTCGACGGCGCCGGGGCAGACCGCTGCCGACGGCAAGGGAAAGAACAGCCCCTACACCGCGGCTCTGGCGAAGGCGATGCTGAAGCCCGGGATCGCCATCGAGGAAGCCTTCCGCGATGCGCGTGTCGAGGTTCTGCAGACCACCAACAAAGAACAGATCCCTTGGGAATCCTCCTCGCTGACCGGCGCCTTCTCGTTCAATCCCGGCCAGAAGCTTGCCGAGACGCAGACCGCCGCAATCGCTCCGGCGCCCGCACCCGCACCGGCCGCCGCTCAACCGGCCGCGCCGTCAGGCCCGGCCAAGGGCTGCACGAATTGTCCGGAGATGGTCGCGATCAAAGGCGGCAGCTTCATGATGGGCTCGCCGGATGACGAAGACGACCGGAAGGATTTCGAGGGGCCGCAGAAAAAGATCAGCATCAAGCCGTTTTCGATGGGCAAGTATTCGGTGACCGTCGGCCAGTTTGCCGAGTTCATCAAGGCGACCAAGTACAAGCCGAGCGATGAATGCGACACCGAGCGCACCGGCAAGATGCGGGGCGCCAACTGGACCGATCCCGAGGCCTTCGACCAGGGTGAGAACGAGCCGGTGGTGTGCATCAACTGGAAGGACGCGAACGCCTATGCGGAATGGCTGGCCGTCACCAGCGGCAAGCCCTATCGCCTGCCGAGCGAAGCCGAATGGGAATATGCCGCCCGGGCCGGAGTCACCAAAGCCCATTACTGGTCCGATGAAAGCGACACCTGCGCCTATGCCAACGTCGCCGACAAGGCCGCGAAGAAGAAGCACGCGAACTGGTCCATCTCGGACTGCAATGACGGCTTTGCCGGCACGTCGCCGGTCGGCTCGCTGAAACCGAACGCGTTCGGACTCTACGACATGCTGGGCAACGTGAAGCAATGGGTCGCCGGCTGCGGCGTCGAATCGATCGAGGAAATCCCGGCCGACGGTTCCCCGACCGGCGGCTCCTGCAGCTATCGCCCGGTGCGCGGCAGCGCCTGGGATTCGCTCCCGAACATCGTCCGCTTTGCCTATTGGGAACGGGGACCGGCCAGCTACGCGTCGTCCAATTACGGCTTCCGCGTGGCGCTCGGCCAGTAAAGCAAAAGCCCCGCGCTTTTCAGCGCGGGGCCTTGTGCCATCTTATCCGGTACGGAATCAGATCACCGAGTGGATCCAGTCGGCGAGCTGCTGCTTCGGCAGCGCGCCGATCTTGGTCGCGGCGACCTGGCCGTCCTTGAACACCATCAGGGTCGGAATGCCGCGGATGCCGTACTTCTTCGGCGTCGCCGGATTGTGGTCGATGTTGATCTTGGCGATCTTCAGCTTGCCGTCGAGATTCTGGGCGATCTCCTCCAGCGCGGGGGCGATCATCTTGCAGGGGCCGCACCACTCCGCCCAGAAATCGACCAGCACCGGGCCGGACGCCTTCAGGACGTCGGTGTCGAAAGAGCTGTCGCTCACATGGGTCGTGCTCATGGGGATTCCTTTGTTGATCGCTGTCGCGCGCAAATCGGGACGGCCACCCGGCCGTCCAAACTTGTTAATGAATCTATGGACGCACCCGGCCCGGGTCAAGCCGAGCGGCGGTCGCACCGGTCCGCGGCGCGTGCATATCCAGCAGCGCAGCAGGGATATCCATCAAGACCGGCACCGCGCTCCACAGAATCTTGCAGCTGATTGATTTCCCTGGGTAAATCACCGCGATTGCCGCCCGATAAGCGGCCAGCTGGCGCAAATAGGCCGAGGCGACCTGTGAGACCTGCATGGGGGGCGGGCGGTTGCTCTTGTAATCCAGAATGACGCAATCCCGGTCCCGCACCAGCAAACGGTCAATCTGCCCGGTCAGGGCCTGAGTCCTTCCATGGCTATCGATGAGCGTCGCCACGACCGGAACTTCGGCGCGCGAATCGGGGCCGAACAAGGCGGCCAGCTCCGGATCGGCGAGAATGCGCAGCACCTCGGCACGAATCTCCGCAGCCTGGTCGGCGCTCAACCCATGAGCGCGGCGCGTGAGGAATCGTTCGGCGGCCGTCGGCCAGGATTCCGGCGGCACGTTCGGCAGCAATTCCAGCAGGCGGTGCACCAGCAAGCCGCGCTTGAAGCGATAGCCCTGATCGGCGCCGATCGGACTCAAGGTCGCAGGCTCCGGCTCGGATGGACGCGACGGCGCCAAAGGCTGCGGCGGATCCGGCTCGGCGGCGACGAAGGCGGTCGACCAGGATGGCAGCTCGGAATCCTCGACTGGCAGGCTGGCCTTGATCGACGCAGGCTCGGGCGCCGCGACCTGGGGTTCGTGGTAGTGGAAGTGGTCCTCGATCCAACCCGTTGCGGTGTCGATGCCGGGCGGCGCGCGCCATTGATCGAGCGGTGCCGAGAGGGCGCCCGGCAATTGCCCGAAAGCTTCGGCCACGCGTTCGTGCCAGCCTTTCTCGGATGCGGCCTTGGCGCCCAGCCGCCCGCAGACATAGAGCCGGTCTTCCGCGCGGGTCAGTGCTACATAAAGGAGGCGGTTCGATTCCTCACGGCGCTTCTGCTGTGCTGCCTCGCGCGCGCTTGCCGTGAGGGGCACGTCGGCGAGTTTCCGCGGTGACCAGAGCGGCAACTCGGTGCCGGCCCCTTCGACCCAGAACAATCCGGTCGAACGGTTGTCGAATTGCGGCTTGTCGGCCAGAAACACGATCGGCGCCTGCAGGCCCTTGGCGCCGTGCACGGTCATGATGCGGACCTCGTCGGCGGCGTCGCCCGGCTCGCGCTTCACGATCGAGGCGGTCGAGCGGATCCATTGCAGGAAGCCCTGCAGCGAGGGCGTATTGCCGGAGACATAGCGCAAAGTGAGATTGAGAAACTCGTCGATCGCTTCGTCCGCTTCGGGCCCGAGCCTCGTGTGGATGCGCTTCCGCCCGCCGCCGGCGCCGAGCAGGTCGGCGAACAGCGCGAACGGCGAATCGAAATCGGCGCGGGCGAGATAGCGGCCGAGCGTGTCGGCGGCCTCGCGGTAGAACAGGGTCTGCGGCGCCATCGCGTTGAGCCGCGACCAGACCGAGGCCGAGCCGCGATCGACGCAGAGCTTCATCACCTCATCCTCGCCGAGGCCGATCAGCGGGCTTTTCAGCAAAGCCGCGAGATTGAGGTCGTCCTCCGGCATCAGCAGGAAATCGGCGAAGGCCATCAGGTCCATGACCGCGATGTCTTCCAGCAGCCGCAGCCGGTCGATGCCGGAAACGGCGATGCCCTGGCCCTTGAGCGCGCGCACCAGATTGAGCACGAAGGGATCACGCGAGCGCACCAGCACCATGATGTCGCCGGCGCGGATCGGACGGCCGCGCGACGACAGCTCCTCCTGATCCACCATGGCGGCGATCTTCGCGGCGATCGCCTGGGCCAGCCGCTCCAGCGGCGAGGCGGTACCGACGGTCACCTGCGGGACCGCCCAAGGCTCCGGATCCTCCGCCTTGATCGGCTGGCAGCGCGGCCAGACCTCCACCAGACCCGCCTGGCCGGTGCGCTTCAGCCCATGGGAGAGTGTCTGACCGGGATCGAGCACGCCGTCGCGCGCCGGACCGGCGATCACCGCATCAACCAGCTTCAGCACGGCGCCGGTCGAGCGGAACGAGACATCGAGCGGCACGTCGAGGAATGGCGGCCGCGGATCATCGAGCGAAGACTCATCCGGCAGCAGCGCCTTGTAGTAGTCGCGCACACCTTTGGCGGCATCGGGCTCGGCGCCCTGGAAGCTGAAGATCGACTGCTTCTGGTCGCCGACGGCAAAGACGGTGCGGGTCGCCCGCGCGGCATCCTCGCCCGCCGCACCTTCGCCGGCGAAGAATTCCTCGGTCAGTGCTTTGATCAGATCCCATTGCTGATGATTGGTGTCCTGCGCCTCATCGACCAGGATGTGGTCGATGCCGCCATCGAGCTTGTAGAGCACCCATTGCGCGATGCCCTGCCGGCGCATCAGGTTGCGCGCCTTGAGGATGAGGTCGTCGTAGTCGAGCACCGCGCGCTGCGCCTTCAAACCCGTGTAGCGCCGCAGGATGTCGAGCGCCAGCACCGCCAGCGCATGGCTGTCGACCAGGCATTGCGCCAGGCGCAGCCGGTCGAGTGCTACGGCGATGCGATCCGCCTCGTCGCGCAAGGCCCGGGTGATGCCGGGCCAAGCCTGGACGACGGCCTTGGTCGCCAGCGACTTGCGATGCTCGCCCTCGGTCGTGAAGTAGATGTTCTTGTAGGTATGGAAGCCCTGGACGCGCTCGTCCAACTCGGCATGCAGCCAAAGGCGCAAGTCCTCGGCGCGGTCCCGATCGGTTTTTCCGCCGGTCGAGAGGACCTCGATCGCACGCTTCAGTGCCGCCATGTCGCAGGCGCCTTCGTGGCAGGCGGCGGAGATGATGGAATCCGGCGTGGTGTCCTCGGCCACGCCGAGGGTTGTGGCCATGGCGCGGCGCAAAGCCTCCGGCGAGCCCATGCGGTCGCGCAGAGTCTCCAGCCGGTCGCGCTCCTGCATGAAGCTGTCGAGCAGTTCCTTGAGGCGGCTCTCATGCATGCGCCCGACCACATGGCCGAGCGCCGCGGTGAGCGCCTGGGACTGGCCGGCGCGCGCGGCGATCAGCATGGATTCGCGCGCCTCGAACAGCAGCTCGGCGGAATCGCGTTCCTCGATCAGGCGGAAATGCGGCGCCACCTGCGCTTCCAGCGGAAAACGCCGCAGCAGCGATTGGCAGAAGGCATGGATGGTCTCGATCCGCATGCCGCCCGGCGCGTCGAGCACCCGGGCGAACAGGCCGCGCGCCCGAAGCATCAGGGATTCCGGCGGCCGAACGCCGGTCAAGCGCTCGAGACTGGCGGCGAGCGCATCCTGATCCAGGATCGCCCATTCGCGAAGCTGGCTGGCGATTCGGTTCGCCATCTCCGCCGCGGCGGCGCGGGTGAAGGTGAGACAGAGGATGCCGGTCGGCCGCGCGCCGCTGAGCAGCAGGCGCAGCACGCGATCGCGCAACACCGTGGTCTTGCCCGAGCCGGCCGAGGCGTTGACCCAGGCGCAGACCGCGGGATCGGCCGCCTGGCGCTGAAGCCGGGTCGCGCGTTCCGCGGCATCGGAGGTGGGCCTGAGGGCGACGATCTCAGCCATAATCGCCCGCTTCCTCGTCGGTCTGGTTGACCGACCATTCGCCGATCCGCTCCAGATGCTCATAGTCGCTGTATTTCGGCGCGTGCTCGGCGCGCGGCACCGGCGGATAGGCGGCTCCCTCCCGCCCAAAGGCGCGCAGCAGCGCAACCAATCCGGCGCGGGCTTCATCGGCGAGTTCGTTGGGATCGATCGGACCGCCGCTGCGGCCCGGTTGGCGTACTTCCTTGACCTCGCCCGACGTGGCACCGCCGGACAGGCGCCAGTATTCCAGGCGCGCCACAGGACCCTTGGCGAGATCCTTGAAGGCACCGCCCTGGATGATCGCGGCTTCCAGCGCCAATTGCGGCGCCAGGCCGAGCAGCACCTCCTTCGACGAAGGTGGCGCGCCGGTCTTGTAGTCGATCACGACCAGCTCCCCGCCGCTCAGCCGGTCGATCCGATCGGCGCGCGCGCGCAGCTCGAAGGCAGGCTTGACCTCGGCGATCTGCAGCTTGCCGTCCAGCTCGGTGCGGCTCTCGTCGAGACCCGGCCGGCGCGCGATTTCGTTGGCGACGAACCAGTGGGCGATCTTCTCGAAGCGCGGCCACCAGAAGGCCATGACGGCGGGCTTGTCCTCGAACGGCCGGAACTCGGCGCGGCCGATTTCCAGCAGGCGCGCCTCGGCCTCCGGCGGCAGCGCATCCGGAAATTCCGAGACGAAGCGATGCAGCGCCTGATGCACGATCGTGCCCAGGTCGGAAAAGTCGGGATCCTGGTCGATGGGATCGAGCGGCCGGAGATTGAGGATGTGCCGGGCATAGATCGCGTACGGATCGCGCATCCAGGTCTCGATCTGCGTGACCGAGAGCGCGGTCGGCCGCAGCTTGGCGCCGGGCCGCGGCATCGGTCGCGCGATCGGCTGCACCATCTCGGCGCGATCGAGCCGCTGGCGCCAGCCGCGCCAGACCGGAGCCGATTGGCCCGAGGCCGCGATCAGGTTCTGGTCGATGCCGAGCAGCTTCAGATAGGCTTCGAGACGCAACAGCCAGCGCGCCGGGATCGTGGGCTGTCCGTCGGCGCGGAGCGACCGGGTGAGCACGACCTGGCGAGCCCCCATCGCTTGCTGGAAATCGTGGGCCGAGAGACCGATCCGCCGCTCCGGGGCCGGCAGGCCGAACTTCTGGCGCATCGGTCGGTTAAGCCAGGAATCGACCGCGGGCTCCGGCGGCCAGACACCCTCGTTCAGTCCGCCGAGCACGACGAACTCCGCCTGCTGCAAGCGCGCTTCGAGCGGCCCCCAGATGAAGAGACGCGGATGCAGGCCATAGCGCGGCCGGACCGCGAGGCCTTCCATCAGCTCCGGCAACAGCGAGGCATAGCCGGCCCCATCGAAGGACGGCATGTCGCGCCCGGCCAGCAGCAAGTCCTGGATGAAATCGGCCAAGGCCTCGCCGTCTTCGCCGGCCCAGAGCCGCGAGACGCCCGGCTCGGCGTCAGTCGCGGCCAGCGCCTCTGCGACCCGCACCTGCGCTTCCAGGCGATCCGCGATCGGCCGCGGGCCGTCGAGCCGGTCGAAGGCCGCCGTCATCTCGATCAGCCCGTCGACGAACCAACCGGCCTCGCGTAGCAGCGCGCGCTTGCCTTCCTGCTTCTCATTCTTCCGGGCACTTTCGATCGTATCGCGCAACCCCTGGAGGCCCGGCGCCGGGCGGGGTCCGCGCAGGATCGCGCGTTCGAGCGAGCGCACCTTCTGGCGAAACTCCATCGGTGCCGTGCCGCCCGATGCCAGAGGGTGCTTCAGCACCGCGAGCAAGGGCACGGGCGCCCATTCCGCCGCCGCGGCTTCGGCGATCAGCAAGAAGAATCCTGCAGGCGGCGTCAGGCGCAGCGCCTCGCCCGCGGAATCGTCGATCGCGATGCCCCAACGCAACAGCTCCGCCTTCACGCGCCGGGCCAGGCCGCGATCCGGCGTCACCAGGGCGGCCCGTTCCGGCGCCGGCCGCGCCACGGCTTCGCGCAACAGCAGGGCGATGACGCCCGCTTCTTCCTGCTCGGTCGTGCAATCTATCCGCGCCACGTCGCGCCAGGCTTGCTCGACGGCGTGCTCTCCTGGGGCGTCGGCAATGCACTGCTTCGCGCGCTTCTCCCAACTTTCCGTCGCGGCGGCCGGCAGCAGGGCATCGGCGACGATGCGCGCGCGCAGCGGCGGCGCGCCGGTGAAGCCGTCACTCGGCCAGAGCAGGACGTGCTTCGGCGCGGTCTCGAGCCGGTTAAGCAATTGCTGAAGGCCGAATTGCGGATGGCTCTGATCCTCGGCGATCTGGCCCCAAGTCTCGGCATCGGCGTCGCGATCGAGACCGGGCAGCACGACCATACCCAGGGGCAGTTCCGCGACCAGCGCGATCAGATCGGCGCTGGCCGGGACCGAGCCGGTCGAGCCCGCCGCGATCACCGGATCCTGCGGCGGCTTCGAGCGCCAAAGGGCGCATTGCCGCTCCAGCAGCAAGTTGCGGCGGGTCGGCGGGTCGAGCACGCCCTCGCCTTCGAGGATCGCCGGCCAGTTCTCCTGGACCAGATCCAGGAAGCGCACGGTCAGCTGCCAGTATTCGGAATCCGCCGGCGCAAGGTCCTTCACCTTGGAGAAGTCGAGACGCTCGGTCGCGACCTGGTCGATCAGGCGCGCGAGCTCGGCCGCCAGCCGCACCGCCTGGTCGAAGGCGATCGTTCCGCTGCCAGCACCGAGGCGCGCTTGCGGCGAATGATGGATCAGCCGCGCCAGCAGCATGCGCCGCCGCAAGTCACCGATCGCCGGCGGAACCTCCGCCGCATCGACTCCGGGCACGCCCGCCTCGGCGATCGACTGGCTTTCCTCGTCGGGCTCGCCGATCGGCTGCAGCCGCGGCAGCAGCAGCCCGCCGCCCGCAATACCGCCCGCTTCCCCCGCCTGGCGCAGAAAGGCCTCCGCCAAGGCGCGGCAGGCGCGGCGGTTGGGCAGCAGGACCGTCATCTTCGACAGGGCGAGAGGATCGCCCGCCCCGCGCACCATCAGGCCTGCCGCCAGCGCGTCGGCGAAAGGCACGCCGGTCGGAATGGTGTAGATGGTGCTGCGCGGACTCATCCGCGGGATGATCGTCTAAAAACGAATCCCGTGGAAGCCGAGTTCGCGTTCGACCTCACGGAGATGCTGCGGTGTCGAGACGTGATACCACTCGCCGTCATGGCGGATGCCGTAGAGCCGCCCCTGCTCGATCGCACGGTCCCAGAGGATGTTGACCGAGAAAGCGCCCTCCGGCGAGGCCTCGAACAGCCGCGGATGGGTGATGTTCACGCCGCTGTAGAGGAAAGGGGCCACTTCCCATTCGGGGCGGCGCTTCAAACGGCCCTCCTGATCCATCAGGAAGTCGCCCGGTCCGCTGTAACCGATCGCGGTCACGGTCGGTTGCAGCAACAGCAGCGAATCCATGCGCTCGGGATCCCAGGCGCGGGCCAGGCGATGCAGCGCGTCTTCGCGACCGTTCAGCCAGATGATCTTGGCGTTGACCACGAAGAAGGGATCTGGCCCCAGCAGCGGCAGCGCCTGCTTGGTACCACCGCCGGTCTCCAGGATCTCGGGCTCCTCGGAGTAGACGATTTCGATATCCTTGCGCGCCTTCAGATGATCGCGGATCACCTCGCCGAGATGATGCAGGTTGATCACCGCGCGCTGGACGCCGGCGGCGGCGAGCCGGTCCAGCACCACGTCGATCATCGGCCGGCCCAGCACCTTGACCATCGGCTTCGGCACCGTGTCGGTCAGCGGACGCAGACGCGTGCCATAGCCGGCGGCCATCACCATGGCGGTTTTCGGAAGATTGAAGGCGGTCACGCGCCACTCCGTTCATCGCGTTCGAGAATGCGCCGATCCGCCGGGGGCAGATGGCGCCGATACCAATCCGCCACCGGCTCGAGTGCGGGATGCGCCATATAACGCTCGACCAGGAACCAGACCCGGGGCATGAACCTCTGATAGTGCACCTTGCCGTCGCGCCGCAACAGCCGCGCGAAGGTGCCGACGATCCGCGTATTCCAATGGGCGGTCTTGACCGCGAAGGCCGTCATGAAGGCGTCACGATCCAGCGCCGGGAAAGCCTGGAGATAACGGTCGATCATCGTATCGCGCAGGCGGTCCGGAATCGCCCGCCGGTCGTTGGCCAGCAGGGTGGCGATGTCGAAGACCACGGGCGCCTGCACCGCATCCTGGAAATCGATCACCCCGCAAGCCGCCACGCCGGGCCGATCCAGCCGCAGCAGATTGTCGGTGTGGTAATCGAACTGCGCGATCGAATCCGGCACTGTGCGCATCTTCGGCAGCACGGCGCGCCAGGCGGCTTCGAATTCCCGCCGCACCGTGTCACTCGCTTTCGCGCCGTGAATCGCCGGCCAGTACCAGTCCAGCATGCGGAAGAGTCCGTCGAGCGCCCGCTCGTCGTCGAAGACCGGCAGGTTGGCGCAATCGGCGGGCGTCGCACGGCGATGTAGCGCGATCAGCAGATCGACGGCGAGCTGATAGAGGGCCGTTTCGTCCGCGCCATGGCCGAGAAGACGCGTGAATGTGTCGTCGCCGAAATCCTCGACCAACGCGAGGCCGGCATCGGAATCGGCGGCGAAGATCGCAGGCGCACTGAGATCGAGCCTTCTCAGCAGGGCGTCGATGTTCAGAAAAGGTGCGATCGGGAGTTCCGGCGGACAATCCATCAGCAGGCAGCGCCGATCGCGCAGCGTGAGGCGCGTGTAGCGGCGCACCGACCCATCGCCGGCCAGCGGCTGCGCTACCGCACCGTTCCAGCCATGGGCGGCCAGAAAGCGCGCAATGACAGCGCTCCGGTCCGTCACCCGAACCTCGCGGCGATGGCCGCCGCACGATCGCGCCAGGTCGGCGTCGGCAGCAATGTGGCCTGACGCGCGCCCTCGCCGGTGATGGCGAGGCGCAGCTCTAGATGCTCGCGCGGCTTGAAGGGACCCAGGCGATCGGGCCATTCGACCAGGGCGATCCCTTCGGCGAAGACTTCGTCGATCCCGAGTTCCAGCGTCTCCTCGGGCGACTTCAAGCGATAGAGATCGAAATGCCAGATCTTGACCGGAGCTGCCTGGGCCAGTGCGTCATAGGTCTGCACCAGGGTGAAGGTGGGGCTCGGCACGTCTTCGGGCGCCGCCGTTAACGCATTGATGAAGGCCCGCGCGAAATGGGTCTTGCCGGCGCCGAGGTCGCCGGAAAGCAGAATCGCGTCGCCGGGACGCGCTTGCCCCGCAATGATCGCAGCCAGTCTCTCGGTCGCCGCGGGGGCCGGCAAACTGAGGTCGATTTGCGTCGAGTCGCCCATGGTTGGGGGCAAGCTGTAACGGTCCAAGGCGCTCAAGGCAACGCCTTGATCGGCAAGCCTCCGGCGGGCAGGATGCGCTGCGTTTGACGGGAGAAAGTCACGATGGGGGAAACCCATAAGACGGATGTGGCGATCATCGGCGCGGGACCGGTCGGCCTGTTCGCGGTGTTCGAATGCGGCATGCTGAAAATGCAGTGCCATGTGATCGACGCGCTGGAGGGCGCCGGCGGCCAATGCGTGGCGCTTTATCCCGAGAAGCCGATCTTCGACATTCCCGGCCATCCTTCGATTGACGCCGCGGAGCTCATCGCCAAGCTGGAGCAGCAGGCGGCGCCCTTCAACCCGACCTATCATCTCGGCCATCGCGTCGAGAAGCTCACGGCCAGCGGCGAAGGCTGGCGGGTCGAGACCAACCAGGGCGCCGTGATCGAAGCCCGCGCTGTGGTGATCGCCGCCGGCTGCGGCGCGTTCGGACCCAATCGACCGCCGCTCAACGATCTGGATCAGTATGAGGGCACCAGCGTTTTCTACCTGGTGAAGCGGCGCGAGGATTTCCGCGGCAAGCGCGTGGTGATCGCCGGCGGCGGCGATTCCGCGCTCGACTGGACCATTGGCCTCGCCGATATCGCCGAGCGCATCATGGTGGTGCACCGCCGGCCGAAATTCCGCGGCGCGCCGGAATCCGTCGCCAAGATGGAGGCGCTCGCCAAGGAGGGCCGCATCGATCTGGTGGTGCCGTATCAGCTGCACGGCCTGGTCGGTGCGCAAGGCAAGCTCGAGGCGGTCGAGGTCGCGACCCTGGACGGCGCGGTGAAGCGGCTAGAAGCCGACATCCTGCTGCCGTTCTTCGGCCTCGCCATGGATCTCGGTCCGATCGCCCATTGGGGCTTGAATGTCGAGCGCAACCACATCGTGGTCGATCCCAAGACCTGTGCGACCAGCGCGCCGGGCATCTTCGCGGTCGGCGACATCGCCAACTATCCCGGCAAGCTGAAGCTGATCCTCTGCGGCTTCTCGGAAGCCGCCATGACGGCGCACGCGATCTACCCGCTGGTCCATCCCGGCGAGGCTTTGCACTTCGAGTATTCGACGACGAAGGGCGTGCCGGGCTGAGTTTTTCAAGCCGTCATCGCCGGGCTTGACCCGGCGATCTTGCGCCGCCGGTGACAGATGCCCGGATCAAGTCCGGGCATGACGCTTTATAGACTACCCGCCGACCGCCACCGGCGGGCGGGAGACCGCCTCCAGGGGCAGGCGGCAGACGACCATGCGGAAGCCGGGGCCGCTGCGCGTTTCCATGCTGCCGCCATGGAGCTCGATCAGAGTCTTCACCAGAGCCATGCCGAGGCCGCGCGTGGTGCCGCGGCCGAGCGAGGCCCGCGCGACCGAGGTCACGCCGAAATCGGTAGCCTCGCCGCCGATCACGCCCTGAAGCCCGGTCTGCTTCACCGAGATGGCGACATGGTCGCCTTCGTTGCGCGCGGTGATCTCAACCCGGCTGCCGACCGAGCCGGAACCGACTGCGTTACTGATGAGATTTGCGAGCGCCTGCTTCAAGCGCTGCTCATCGGCCTTGAGCGTCAGTCCTTCGGCGACGTCGTCAACCTTCAGCTCGATCTCGCGGCTGTGGGCCCGCTGCTGATAGAGCCGCATGACCGATTCCAGCACCGGCTGCAGCCGGATCTCGGCGATGTCGAGGCGGATATAGCCGGCCTCGATCGCCGCCACGTCGATCACGTCGCCGACCATCAGCAGCAGGCCTTGCGCCGCATCGAGAATGCTCGCGGCATATTCCGCCTGGCGCTGGTTGAGCGCACCGAAATACTGGCGGATCAGCAGCTCGGCATAGCCGATGATCACGTTCAGCGGGGTGCGGAACTCGTAGGAGACATTGGCGATGAACTCCGACTTCAGCCGGTCGGCGGCGATCAGCGCCTCGTTGCGGTCGCGCAGCGCGCGCTCCATGTTGATGCTGTCGGTGACGTCGGCGTATTTGAACAGCTTGCCGCCATCGGGCAGCGGGATACCGGCGATGTCGATGATGGTGCCGTCCTTGCGCTCCAGGCGCAGGCTGCGCGGCATGCGCTCCACGGCGTCGCTGACGATGCGCTGACGAATCTCGGCCCAGTCGTAGGGGCCTTCGAAATAGGGCCGCACCAGATCGACGATCTTGGTGACATGGGGCTCGCCCTCGAGGTCCTCGTCGCCGAGATTCCAAAGCTTGGCATAGGCGGGGTTGTGGATCTTCAGGCGCCCGTCGCTTCCGAACACCGCGATGCCTTCATAGAGATTGTCGATCGTCTCCTTCTGCACCGCGATCAGGGTGTTGTAGTTGCGCTCCAAGGTGAGTTTGTCGGTCACGTCCTCGAAGGTGAGCGTGACGCCGCCGAACGGATGCGGGGTCGCCACCATGCGGAAGGTGGCGCCGCCCGGCGTGTGCATCAGGTCCTCGAACGGCTCGATCAGCGTCATCACGTGGCGGATGAATTCCTGCTTGAACGAGCGGAAATCCGCCTGTTCCGCGATCTGCCGCCGCTCGCGCAAGGCTTCCAAAACCTGGTCGATGGTCGGCTCGCCGCGCAGGAAGTTGGCGTCGAGACTGAACTGATCGCGATAGGCCGCGTTGAAGAACTTGACCCGCCGGTCGGGGCCGAAGATCACGATGCCGTTGCCGAGCGATTGCAGCACGTCGTCATGGGCGGCGATGTGGCGCACCAGCTCGGCATGGCTTTCCTCGAGCGCGGTCTGGTCCAGCGCATAGCCGACCAGGCTGCCGTCTTCCAGCGGCACCTCGTGGAAATCGTAGAGCCGGCGATGGCCATCGACCACGAGCTGTTGGCTTTCCGATTGCGCCAGGCTGAGCTTCTGCGCCCGGCGCGCCAGGGCTTTGGCCGCCGAGCTGATCTCCCGTCCCTTGGCGATCACGTCGGCGGGTGTGCCGCCGAACAACCGGGCATGGGCGCGGTTGCAATAGGTGACCGTCATGCCGGCATCGCGCCGCCAGACCGGATAGGGCAGCCGATCCAGCAAGGCCGAAAGCTGGCCGAGCTCGGCTCGACCCTGTTCATAGGGGGCGAGGGCCTGCTGCAGCAGATCCTCGACATCATCCAGGCAGAGCATCCGCTCGCCGTCGGCCGCGGCGGCGGCGCTGAGCTTGATGGTGCGCCCCGTCGCCGTGCACTTGGCCGCGCCGGTGAAGGCGGTTCCGTCACGATCCAGCTTCGCCAGGCCGGCGCCGATCGCCGCACGATCCGGTTCGGCGAGGAGCGCCAGCAGGGCCTCGATATTGTCCGGTCGGCCGTTCAGCAGGCCGGCGGCCTTTTCCTCGAGCGCGAAAGTGCCGCCGCTTCGCCAGCGGATTCGGGCCAGCGGCAGCGCCGCCTCGCGGGCTTGCAACCCGGCACGCTCGGCCTCGGTGCGTGTGAGATCAGCGCGGACCTTCTGCAGGCGGCGCAGCAGGACGATGGCGACGGCCAACGCGGCCAGGGCGAACAGCAGAAACAGCCATCCCACCGCCCCGACGGCGGCCGGGGCATCGCCTGGAGCCTGCGCGGCAGCGGCACGCGACAGGGCCGCCAGCACGGCGACCGGCGCCACGATGCGCAGACTTGCGACTCCACCCCGAATTCCCATTAAGCCGCAGTCTAGCGCCGATTCGCGCGAAATCCCAAAACGAAACGCCCCTAAAACGAAAGGGGAGCAGCCTTCCCCGGCAGCTCCCCTCCGTCTGACGGCTTTCGCCGCGCGTTCTAGTACCGGTATTGGTCCGACTTGAAGGGACCAGTCTGGGCGACGCCCAGATAGGTCGCCTGCTTCTCCGAGAGCTTGGTCAGCGTGGCGCCCACCTTGGCGAGGTGCAGGTAGGCGACCTTCTCGTCGAGATGCTTCGGCAGGACGTAGACCTTGTTCTCGTACTTGCCGTGGTTGGTCCAGAGCTCGATCTGGGCCAGCACCTGGTTGGTGAAGGAAGCGGACATGACGAAGCTCGGATGGCCGGTGGCGCAGCCGAGGTTCACCAGGCGGCCTTCGGCCAGCAGCAGGATGCGCTTGCCGTCGGCGAACTCGACCTCGTCAACCTGCGGCTTCACATTGTGCCACTTGAAGTTCTTGAGACCCGCGACCTGGATCTCGCTGTCGAAGTGGCCGATGTTGCAGACGATGGCGCGATCCTTCATCTCCCGCATGTGTTCGACGGTGATGACATCGACGCAGCCAGTCGCGGTGACGAAAATGTCGGCGCGCTTCGCCGCATCTTCCATGGTCACGACCTCATAGCCTTCCATCGCCGCCTGCAGCGCGCAGATCGGGTCGGCCTCGGTCACCATCACGCGGCAGCCGGCATGGCGGAGGCTCTCCGCCGAGCCCTTGCCCACGTCGCCGAAGCCGGCGACCACGGCGACCTTGCCGGCCATCATGACGTCGGTCGCGCGGCGGATCGCGTCCACCAGGCTCTCGCGGCAGCCGTATTTGTTGTCGAACTTCGACTTGGTCACGGAGTCGTTGACGTTGATCGCCGGGACCTTCAGCGAGCCGTTCTTCGCCATTTCATAAAGGCGGTGCACGCCGGTGGTGGTCTCTTCCGAAATGCCCTTCACCTTGGCCAGGAGCTGCGGATACTTGTCGTGCATGACCTGAGTGAGGTCACCGCCGTCATCGAGGATCATGTTCGGCGTCCAGCCGTTCGGACCCTGGATGGTCTGCTCGATACACCACCAGAACTCTTCCTCGTTCTGACCCTTCCAGGCGAAGACCGGAACCCCGGTCGCGGCGATCGCGGCGGCGGCATGGTCCTGGGTCGAGAAGATGTTGCAGGACGACCAGCGCACTTCGGCGCCCAGCGCCGTCAGCGTCTCGATCAGCGCCGCGGTCTGGATCGTCATGTGCAGGCAGCCGGCGATGCGGGCGCCTTTGAGCGGCTGCGACTTGCCGTATTCCTTGCGGAGCGCCATGAGGCCGGGCATCTCGGTCTCGGCGATGTTCAATTCCTTGCGGCCCCATTCGGCGAGGCTCATATCCCGGACCTTGAAATCTCCGGTCTTGGTGTCGGGGGCTGCGGACATTGGATTCTCCTGAACGTCTGTTTCGCGCAGCGCTATAGCAGGCGAGGCCTGACGGAGCAAGGCCGCGCTGACGCCGCCCGCGCCAAATCTCCCTGTGATATTAAGGATTTAATGATTCTAATAGGGGCGATTACGCGGCCTGAATCGCGCGAAGCAGGGAGGGTCGCCGCCTAAGGCTTTGACCCTCCCCGCAGATCGCGGCATGGGGCTCGGGAAATCAGGCGGCTTCCGCGCCGACTTTCCCGGCATGAAACACGGTGTAGACGTAAACCGGAATCTTGAGGTCGCCGAGATGGTGTTCGATCAGCGGTTTCACGTCCCGCCAGTCGAGACCGCCGACGCCGGTCGCCAGCTTCGGCAAGGCGAGGCTGGCGAGCTTCTCCGAAGCGACCAGCTTGGCCAGCGCCTTGAGTGCGTGGTTGACGTTCTCCAGCGCAGCGGCACCCGGCTTCTCGCCGTGCTGATAGGCGGCCGCCTGGGTCATCAGGTTGATGATGCGGCGGCCGTCCGCGCCGCCCCAAGCCCAGATCTCGCCGGATTTCGGATGGTTGGTCTGGCAGTAGTGGCGGAAATCCTTGACCATGGCGGGCCAGCGCTCGCGCAGGCTGAGCGCCAAACCGGAATCGAAATGGTCGTTCGGCGCCACGCCATGCGCGATCGCGGCGGCCTTGCTCAACAGGATATCGCCCTGGACTTCAATGATCATCGAAACAGCTCCTTCTTCGCTTCGATGATGGGATAGCTCGGCCCAAGACCCGCCGCCTTGACCCAGGTCAACGACCGGCTGCAGCCTCGAGCGGCGGCATCACCTGGAAAGCGAACGGCGTCCAAAGCCGCGTCGGCATCCCGGCGGCCTTGAGCCCCTCGCCCACCCAGACATTGCAGGTCGTGAACAGGTTGAACCGGCCGCGTGCCGGAAAGAAGGCATCGCTGGTGCCGTAGCCTTCCGCGACAGGCGCTCCGGTCGGGACCAGCGTCGCGCCGATGTATTCCGCGAGCTTGCGATATTGCACGGCGCCGATGGTGAGCGCCGCGCAACGCTCCGCCGATCCCGGGCCGGGGCGATACTGGACGTGCAGGGCCGTCGGACCGAGACCGGTCATGGCGCGGAGCGTGATCGCAAGGTCGAGATCGCTCCAGCGCGGCGTCGACTGGTAGAAGGCGAGATCGCCCCAACCGATGCCGACGTGGTCGTAGCGCGCGACATCGGCGGGGAAGCTCTGGGGCGGGAAGGCCATCGACCAGTCGACCACTTCGCTCTTCACCGGCAGTACGAAATCGGTGTGGACGCCGTTGGAGCAGACGGCGATCGGCACGCCGCCCCGCGTCTGGGTGAAGGTTCCGTTGACCGGGATGACGCCGAGCATGAGCGCGGCGGAGAAATAGAGGACGCAAAGCAATGCCGCGCCTTGGACGAGGTGCCGCAGCAGTTTCAGCATGATCGCAATTCCCCGGTGCAATGGATCGGGGCGGAATGCTGCACGGTCATCGCGGCGGGCACATGGCGGGATTGCGGTGCGCCCGTGTCGAGATCACGTCGCCAATGCGTTGAAATCGTCCAGCAGCATGGCGATCCGGCCGGAATCGGTCTGCTCCATGATGATGCGGGCACACCTTGCGGCGGCGGCGAAGTCGAGGCCGCGGATCCGCTGCTTGAGGCGCGGGATATTGCCGACCGCCATGGAGAGCTCCTGGATGCCGAGGCCCAGCAGCAGCGGCGCGAATTTGGGATCGCCGGCGATCTCGCCGCAGACGCTGATCGGAATGCGGCCGCGCAGGGCCGCCTCGGTCGCGAACTGGATCAGGCGCAGCACCGCCGGATGCAGCGGGTTGTAGAGATGCGCCACCTGCTCCTCGCCGCGGTCGATGGCGAGCGTGTACATGGTGAGGTCGTTGGAGCCGATCGCGAAGAAATCCGAGCACTGCGCCAGGGCGTCGGCGGCGAGCGCCGCGCCGGGGATCTCAATCATGATGCCGAGCGGCGGCAGCGGATCGGCGATCTTGACGCCGCGCTTCTTCAGGCGCTTCGCCACCTGCTCCAGGGCGGCACGGGTCTGCTTCACCTCGGAAACGGCCGAGATCATCGGCAGCAGGATCCGCACCGGCCCATGCGCACCGGCCCGCAGCATCGCGCCGAGCTGGGCATCCAGCAGATCGCGGTGGCGCAGGCTGAGGCGGATCGCGCGCAGGCCGAGCGCCGGGTTGGCGGTCTCGACCATGAGGTCCTTCAGGGCCGGCGCCAGCTTGTCGTTGCCGATGTCGAGAGTGCGGATGGTCACCGGCCGGCCGTTCATGCCCTCGACGATCTCGCGCAGGGTCTCGTACTGCTCGTCCTCGGAAGGCAAGGTCGGCCGGTTCATGTAGAGGAACTCGGTGCGCAGCAGGCCGACGCCAGCGGCGCCGGCCTGGATCGCGTTCTCGACCTCGCGCGGCAATTCGAGATTGGCGAAGAGACCGATTCGGCGGCCGTCGGTGGTCATCGAGGGCAGCTTGCGGAGGCGCGAAAGCTGCTTCTGCTCCTGCTCGATCTCCGCGGTGCGGCGCTCGTATTGCGCCAGGCGCTCGCGGTTCGGATGGATGACGACGCGGCCGGTATAGCCGTCGATCACCAAGGGATCGCCGCTCCTGACCTTGGTCAGCAGTTCCGGAATGCCCAGCACCGCCGGGAGTTCGAGAGAGCGCGCCATGATCGCGGTGTGGCTCTGCGCGCCGCCGATCGCCGTTGCGAAGCCGGCGACGCGGTCCGGATCGAGCAGCGCGGTATCGGCCGGCGTCAGCTCCTCGGCGATGACGATCGCGCCTTCGGGCAGGTGCTTGAACGCCTCGTAGGGCGTCTTGGTGAGGTTCCGCAGCAGCCGGTTGCCGACTTCGCGCACGTCGTCCGCGCGGGCCGCGAGATAGGCGTCGTCGAGCCGCTCGAACTCCTCGGCGACGGCGGAGATCGCCGCCTGCACCGCGGCCTCGGCGTTGACATGCTCGCGGCGGATCCGGTTCTCCACGCCGCGCACGATGCGCGAGCCGGACAGCATCTGCATATGCGCTTCCAGCAGGAAGCCCAGCTCCTCGGCCGCGGCGCCGTGCAGCTCGGCGCTCTTGGTCTTCAGCTTCTTGAGCTGGCGGTCGGACTTCTGCAGCGCTTCGGCGAAGCGCGCGATTTCCGCTTCGACATCCGCTTCCTTGATGTCGTATTCCGGGATCTGGACCGCGCCGATCTCGACCACATGCGCTTCGCCGATCGCGATGCCGGCCGAGACGCCCAGCCCCTTCAGGACGATCTCGCGCCGTTCGCCCTCCGCTGACTTGCGCCGGCGGCGCGATTTCGAGCCCTCGTCTGGTCGCTCATTCTTCATCGAACTTCCGGTCGATGAGATCGACCAGCGCCGCCAGCACCGGTCCGGCGCCGGGCCCGATCGCGCGCAACTCGATCTCGCAGCCGATGCCGGCCGCCAGCATCATCAGTCCCATGATCGAGCGGCCGCAGACATCGGTTTCGCCTTTGACGACGCGGATATCGGCGTCATAGGCGTTGGCGACCTTCACGAACTTGGCGGCGGCGCGGGCGTGCAGGCCCTTTTGGTTCTGGATCTTCGCCTTGACCGTCTGCGGCGCATCCCCACCGCCCATTTCACCACCGGCCATGGTCAGCACTCGCTCGCCTTCAGGAGCTGGGACGCGACGTTGATGTATTTGCGTCCGGCCTCCTGCGCCGCGGTCACCGCGGCGGGCAGGCTCATCGAGCCGCGCACCGAGGCGAGCTTGATCAGCATCGGCAGATTGACGCCGGCGATCACCTCGACATTGGCCTTGTCGAGCACCGAGATCGCGAGGTTGCTCGGCGTGCCGCCGAACATGTCGGTCAGCAGCACCACGCCTTTGCCCTGGTCGACCTTCGCGACGGTCTCCAGTATCTCCTTGCGCCTCTGCTCCATGTCGTCTTCCGCGCCGATGCAGATCGCGGCGACGCCGGTCTGCTTCCCGACCACGTGCTCCAGCGCCGCGACGAACTCGCTGGCCAGGTTGCCGTGGGTCACCAACACAATGCCGATCATCATCCCCTTCCCGAGTGAGGCGCACCGGCCCTGGTCAAACCAGAATCAGGCACGCCGCGGTCAAGATCGCGGTGGCGCAAGATCGCCGGCCTGCCCTTCCCCTCCAGCCACTGCGCCAAGCGGCGCGCGACATGGACCGAGCGGTGGCGTCCCCCCGTGCATCCGATCGCGATCGTCAGATAGCTCTTTCCCTCCCGTTCGAAGCCCGGCAGCAGCGGCCACAATAGGCCGGTCATGCCGGCGAAGAAACCGTCATAGGCCGGGTCGGATTCGACCGCGCGTCCGACCCGCTCGTCTTCGCCGGTCAGCGGGCGAAGCGCGGGATCGTAATGCGGATTGTCCAGGAAGCGAACATCGAAAACGAGGTCCGCTTCCCGCGGCAGGCCGAGCCGGTAGGAGAAGGAAAGGATGGTGATCGCCAGCTCGCTCTTGCCCTCGAGGCCGAGCTGGTGCGCGAGCAGCGCCTTGAAATCGCCGATCGTGCGGTCGCTGGTGTCGATAACCAGGTCCGCGACCTGCTGCAGCGGAAACATCAGCCGGCGTTCCTGCGCGATGCCGTCGGAAACCGGGCGGTCCGGCGCGAAGGGATGACGGCGCCGCGTCTCGGTGAAGCGCCGGCGCAGCGTCTCGTCGTCGCTGTCCAGGAACAGCAGCCGGACATCGAGCGCGGGATCGCGCTTCAGCTCCTGCAGCAGCGTCGACAAGCCCTCGGCGGTGAAATCGCGGGTACGTCCATCGATGCCGATTGCCAGAGCGCGAGGCGCCTCGCCCGCCGCGGTCACGCCCGAGACGAGATGCGGCAGCAAGGCAAGCGGCAGGTTGTCGACCGCCTCGAAGCCGTGATCCTCGAGGCACTTCAGCGCGGTACTGCGCCCGGCTCCGGCGAGGCCGGTCACCAGCAACAGGCGGCGGCGCGAGGCCTGCGGGCGAGGGTTCCCCAAGGGCGTTTTGGAGGGTGCGGCGGCTTCGGTGGCCGCCAGGGCTTTTGGGCTGCTCATTCGCGGCCCATTATTAGTCCCGGTCCGCAGGCGGCGGCAAGGCGCAGCTTGACGGCCGTGGAGGCCTCGAAGGCCGCCAGCCGCAGCAGCGGGACCGCATGGCCGAGAAAGGCGCGGCTTTCCGCCGCCGGCATCCGTTCGACCTCGCCGGCCGGAACCAGCTCGACCACCCATTGCAGCGGCGTGGCGCCAGGCGCCCTGGGCGCGGGGACGATCCCGATGCCCCGGACCTCGATGCGGCCGAGCAGGTTCGCGGGCATGGCGCTGGGGACGCGGCAACAAAGCCGATCGGCCTCAATGACCAACTCGACCCGGTCATCGGCGATCAGGCGCGCCCCGCCATCGATCATGCGCAGGGCTAGGTCGGACTTGCCGCTGCCCGAGGGGCCGGTCAGCAGCAAGGCCGCATTGCCGATCGCGATGGCGGTGCCGTCGATCGCGAGACTGTCGGAACTGCTCATCGCATGACACGGCCGCTCAGATCGCCGGCAGGTCGATGATGAAGCGCGCGCCGATCACCCGGCTCGCGCGATCGCGACGATTGGAGGCGGTGAGCGTCCCGTTATGCGCCTCGACGATCTGCTGCGAGATCGAGAGACCGAGGCCCGAATGCGTGCCGAACTTCTCGCCTTCCGGCCGCTCGGTGTAGAAGCGGTCGAAGATCGCCTTCAGCTTGTCCTCGGGGATGCCGGGGCCTTCATCCTCGACCTGGATGACGATGCGACCCCGGTCGCGGCGCGCCTTCAAGGTGACGGTTCCGTTGCGCGGGCTGAAGGACAGCGCATTGCTGAGGAGATTGCGGAACACCTGGCCGAGGCGTCCCTCGGCGCCGAGCACCGTCAACTCGTCCGCCGGCGGCAGATCGGCGACCACCTTCGGCTTGCCGTCTCCATCGGTGACCGTGTGAATGTCGACCAGCGCGGTGATGAGATCGCGGATCTTCACCCGGCTGGTCTCGGCGCGGGACATTTCGGCATCGACGCGGCTCGCGTCGGAAATATCGCTGATCAAGCGATCGAGGCGCTGGACGTCGTCGAGGATGATGCCCATCAGCTTGCGCTGCTGCTGCGGGTCCTCGACCCGCGCCACGGTCTCGACCGCGCTGCGCAGCGAGGTCAGCGGGTTCTTGATCTCATGCGCGACATCGGCCGCGAAGCGCTCGATCGCATCCATGCGCCGCCAGACCGCCTCGGTCATGTCGCGCAGCGCGCCGGAAAGATCGCCGATCTCGTCGCGCCGGCTGGAGAGGTCCGGAATTCCCGCCGAGCGCCCCTTGGAGCGCCGCACCCGGTCGGCGGCGTCGGCGAGCCGATGGATCGGCAAGGCGATGGTGCTGGCGAGGTAGAGCGAGGCCAGCACCGTGATCCCGAGCGCCACCAACGAGACCGCGATGATGGTGAGGCGGGTCTTGCGCAGAGTGCTCTCGACGCCCTTGCCCGCTTTGGTGAGGAACAGCGCACCCAGGACCTGGCGATAGCGCTGTACCGGCACGGCAACCGAGAGCACCAGCGATCCGTCGCCGCCGCTCCGCACGAAGGTGCCGGTCTCGCCTTCGAGCGCCTGCTTCACCTCCTGATAATCGTTGGCGACCTGCACCGCCGACTCGCCATAGGGCGGATAGAGATCGCTTGCCGGGAACCGTCCCAGCAGCCAGTCATAGGCGCCGCCCAAGGCCTGCAGGATCGGTCCTTCCGGCGGTTCCGGCGGCGGCAGCGGCTCGATCAACAGGATGCCGCCGGGACCCGAGAGCAGGAAGCTGTCGGCGATCAAGGTGCCGTTCGGCATGAACAGCCGCGCGCGGGTCTTCGAAACATCGACCAGGCGGCGGATGGTCTGGCGCGACGTGTCGGGCTGCAACCGCTCGCTCCCGTCGGGGTCGGTCACGACGCCGCTCGAGGCCAGCGCGCCCGAGAACAGCTCGCCTTCGGTCTTTAGGAGTTCAAGCTCGGATTGAATGAGGCTGTCGCGATAGGTCGGCAGATAGAGCAGACCGAAGACCGGGATCGCCAGCGCCATCACATTCAGCAGCAAGATGCGCCGGGTGATCGGCGACATCCACAGGCTGCGCCGCGCCGGCATTGTCTTGCCGCGCGGCCTGTCCGGCGCGGGCTCGGCGTGGCGCGGCTCGGGCTTCGGCTTCGCACGCTGTGCGCGCTCTATGGGCGCGGTTTTTGGCGCGCGCGGTGCCTCGGCATGGCGTTCGATCTGCGGTTCGCGGCGGGCCCCGTCAGCGGCCGGCGCGGACTTCGGCTTGCGGCGGAAGAAGGAGAGGATGACGCCGGGCTTGGATTCGGATTTCGGCAGCCGCCAATCCGAATGCGTGGCGCGCTTGGTGCCGCTGCCCAAGGTCGGCTCGACCCTGCCGCTGTCCCTGATGGTGTCGGCCATTGCCGATCAACGGCTCGGGACGACGGGCCGGGCGCGGCGGGCGCGATCAGGTCTCGCGGTACCGATAGCCCACGCCATACAGCGTCTCAATCTGGTTGAACTCGGTGTCAACGACCTTGAACTTCTTTCTCAGGCGCTTGATGTGGCTGTCGATGGTGCGGTCATCGACATAGATGTTCTCGCCATAGGCGGCGTCCATCAGCTGGTCGCGGCTCTTCACATGCCCCGGGCGCTGCGCCAGCGCCTTCAGCAACAGGAACTCGGTGACGGTGAGCTCGACCGGCTTCTCGCCCCAGGTGCAGAGGTGGCGCGTCGGATCCATCATCAGCTCGCCGCGAATGAGCGAAGCCTCGCCGGTCGTCTGCGTGGTGCCGCGGCTCAGCTCGCGGCGGAGCAAGGTGCGGATGCGCTCGATCAGCAGGCGCTGGGAGAACGGCTTCTTGATGTAGTCGTCGGCACCCATGCGCAGGCCCATGAGCTCGTCCACCTCGTCATCCTTCGAGGTGAGGAAGATCACCGGGAGGTCGCTGGTGCGGCGCAGCTTCTCCAGCAGCTCCATGCCATCCATGCGCGGCATCTTGATGTCGAGCACGGCAAGGTCGACCGGCGTGGTCGAAAGCGCGCGCAGGGCCTCGGCGCCGTCGGTATAGGTCCTGACCGCGAAACCCTCCGCTTCCAGCGTCATGCTGACCGAAGCGAGGATGTTGCGATCGTCGTCGACCAGCGCGATGGTCTGCGGCGCAGCGGCTTGGGCCACGAGAATTCTCCTTATCCTTGAAACGTTTATAGAAATGCTGGCGTCCTGCCAAGGTTCGCGCGGAATGGTGACCGAATTGGGGCGAAACTGCGCCGTTTCGAGGCCGGGGGCCAAATCCTTGCGGCAACCCGGCATATGGGTGCAATCTGTTGATCCACAAGCAGAATTACAGTGAGTAGCCGTGACTCTTAACCACGATGACCCCGCGACAGCCGCGCGAACCCTGATCGAGAGCGCGACCCGGGCCTATCTCGGATCGCTGGCGGACCGCGGCGAAACCTTCCCCTTCGTGTCGCTGGTTCTGCCCGGCCGCGACGCGACCGGCCAGCCGCTCTTGCTCCTGTCGGACTTGAGCGATCACGCCAAGAACCTGAAGCGCGATCCGCATGCCTCGCTGCTCTACGACGGCACGGCCGGCTTGGCCGAGCCCTTGACCGGCGCGCGGGTGACGCTGATCGGTCGCGTCATGCCGGCGGACAATCCGGAGGACCGCGCGCGATACCTCGCCTGTCAGCCTTCCGCGCAGGGTTACGCGGGGTTCGGCGACTTTCATCTCTACCGATTCGAGATCCAGGAAGCCCTGCTGGTGGCCGGGTTCGGGCGGATCCATCGGCTCCAGGGCGGTGACTTGCTCTCCGCCGTCGTGTGAGATTTCCTCGCCTCTGATGTGAACAATGATCGGTTTACCAGGAAGATCGGAAGGCCCAGCTGTCACACATGATGTTCTCTCGGGAGACAAGCATGTTGCAGCAGAAGTCGGGCACATCGGTTCAGAGCGCAGAATCCAGCCGGACCGGCGTCGAAGCCGAGCTGAGTTTCATCCTTGCCGACGGGCGGAAGCCCTTCTCCCATCAATACGACCCGCCGCCGGGCCAGCCGGTGCGCTCGCATCAGTACGAGAATCGCCGCGTCTTCATCCAGGACGGCCGCCCGGTCGCCGACGCCTTCGCGATCGACCGCGAAGGCTTCGCGCTGGTGCCGCATGCGACCCAAGTCGCCGACCTCTATGACGAGGCGGAGCTGCGCGAGCACTATTACCCCGAAACCGAAGCCCTGCTGAAAGCCGAGACCGGCGCCTCGAAGGTGCTGATCTTCGACCACACGATCCGCACCTCGCACCAGCGGCCCCGCGGCGTCGGCCTGCCGCGCGAGGCGGTGCTGCGCGTGCACAACGACTACACCTTGAAATCCGGCCCGCAGCGGGTGCGCGATCTCCTGCCCAAGGAAGCCGAGGCGCGCCTCCAGAAGCGCTTCGCCATCGTCAACGTCTGGCGCCCGATCGTCGGCCCCCTGCAGCAATTCCCGTTGGCACTCGGCGATGCCGCGAGCCTCGCGGCCGACGACATCATCGCCACCGACCTCATCTATCCCGACCGGGTCGGCGAGATCTATTCCATCGCCCACAACCCGGCGCAGCGCTGGTTCTATTTCCCGGAGATGCGCCGCGACGAGGTCGTGCTGCTCAAGACCTACGATTCCGATCCGGCCCGCGCAAGGTTCAGCGCCCACAGCGCCTTCGCCGACCCCAACTTCCCGGATCCCAAGGTGCTCAGGGAGAGCATCGAGATCCGGGCGCTGGTGTTTTGGTAGAAATTATGGCGTTGGCTTTGTAACAGTAATTGTCTTTGGTGTCAGATTGACGAAATCGGGCGCGTCTTTGCCCGAACCTACCACGACCTTAATCGTGAGACTTCGTTGCTCAGCCCCGAGGGCGCTGATCTGCGGGCTGGTCAATTGGACGGTAAATGGCACGTCACGGCTGCTTGCATCGTCGAGTGGAAAGTCGAAGCCGCTGACCTCATCGATGATCTCGCCATTCTCCGCGGCGACGACCATCCTCAGCTTCTGATTGATCAGATTCTGATACGCGGCGGCGAAGGCTGTTGGAAAAGTCGCCTTAAATGGGACGCCGGCCTTGAGATCGGCCTGCTTGACAGTATCCTTTGTCGTGGTGACGGCGATGCTCGCTTTTGCTTTAGAGGAGTAGAGATAGATCGGGCCGAATGTGGCGACCTTCCCGGTTTCCGCCCCGGACTTCATGAATACCTGACCCTCCATCGGCGCCCCATCCGGTGACGGATTGCCGGCGGCGGCTTTGGATAATGTCAGCGTAAGTTTCCGGTCATTGGGCAGCAGATCCTTCGCTTCGATATCGGTGCGTAGATCGGCGTTTTCGCCTTGCCCCTTGGGGTAGAGACGTGCCGTGAAAATACCGTTGCCAGGCCAAGGCGCCGCTGCCTGTAAGTCCACCGATCCCGTCTGCCAAAGCACCGGAATCTGGGACGTGACTTGACCTCTAAGCCCCGGCGAGGCACCTGGACCCGAACCGCAGTTGGCTGACGATCCGATCCTGATCGGTGCTTCGACCTTGCCGAGTTGGGTCCAGACGACGAGAGTGGCGTCAGCGACCTCCATTGCCGGTAGATCAAAGGTCGCCGCAAGTCCGCGCATGTCAGGCATCACTTTGGTACGCTTCGCGGCAATGCCATTGAGGTAGACAGCCCTTCCACGCCACAGGTCGGGACCGCCGATCAGGACTGTGGCTTCTGAGCAGGCGGAGAGCGTTCGTGGCTCTATATCCGTGATGACGGGCTGGCGCTGCTGCAAACCCCATGTCTTGTTGGCGAGGAATTGTGTTAGCTGCTCAAAGCTTTCCGGATTGCCTTGGAGCGGAACCTTCACCTCATAGGATGTGACCGCCTCGGGCTTCGGTGCGTTGCCCGATTTGTCGAGGGATTGTAGCATGGCCTTGTCGAATCCGGCTGTCCAAGCCGTTTCGACCCTAAGCCGCATTTCGGTCCACCAGCCCGGCACGGAAACGTCGGCCGTCACTGGCTGATCGACCAGCACTTGAGACAGCTCCAGCTCGCTATCTTTCGCATCGACCGTCACCTTCGGCCCGAACACCCAGCCGAAGCTCGGCTCGACTTCCGATGCCAGGTTCTGTCCCATCACCTTGTTGGCGACGCCGCTATTGGAGAATCCGACGATCAAGGGCACGCTCTCGATGGCATGGACGGTGCCCGACGCGATCTGTCGCATCTCACCCGCAGCATTGATTCCCACGCTCGCGCTCGGGATTAGCGCCTGAACGGAAGCGATCAGGTCCATCGCCTCGGTTGCACTGGCGACCGTTGACACGCGCTGCGCGAGCTCTGTCGGTGCTGTCGAATAGGCGTATGCCGACCCTGCGGTAAAGATCGGCTTTTCCCGTATCCTCCCGCTCACGTCAGGGCCGTTGCTGTGGACGCCGGTGCGGTCAGCGACGGCTGTGTAGAAAGCTTCCGGCACCCAGATCCGTCCAGCCACCTCCTCGAATGAACGGCAGGGCACGCCGCTCTTGCCAGCAGCTTTTTCGTCCTGATTCTGCGGTTCAGCGCGGGTCACTTGGTCGCCTTTCTTCAACGCTTCGACCTGGGCTTTTGCGGCTCGGTCATCGTCACTCTTTGCAAGCGCATCGCGAAAGGCGACCAGAACCTCGTAGGATGCATCCTTGGCACTGGAAAGCGTCACGGCGTAGCTTTGCATCGCCGCGACCACATCCGGCGATGCATTCGCAGATCGCGCAAAATTCTGTCGTGTACGCTCGATTGCCAAAAAGTAGGTCGGGGCCAGATTGTAGATATTGCGAGCGTAGACGAAAGCAGCGGCAAGCTGCTTCGCCGTCGGTGGCGCTATCTCTTTTCTGTCCGCGGGCGGCTCTGCGGTCGATTTGGATCCGGCCTCTACTGCATCGAACATCTCCGCATCGCTCTTGGTCAATGACTCTTCGCCGACCGATACTTTGGTGCAACGGCGCGGATCGTCATCCGTCAGGTCCACATTTCTTGCCGCTTCAAATGCCTTCGCCGCAGCATTGAGGAATGCGATCAGTCGCTTTGCCGATTGTGGGTTGGCGAGTTGCATCACGTCGTTCTGGTCGAACTCGGGCGGTGTCGGAACCGAGACGACGAAGCAATCTCGAAGAAGATCGCTGCCTTTGTTCGCTGAATCCTCGCTGCCCGCCTTCGCTGCATCCCCGCTTCCAGCTGTCGCCGCGTCCTCGCTGCTCGCCTTCTCGGCATCCTCGCTGCTCGCCTTGGCCGCACTCTCGATGCTGCAATCGGCTTTCTCACGCTTCTTGTAGGGCAGGTAGCTGGTACGAAATGTGCCGGTCGCGGCGCCGAACATGGCGTAGCGGGAGGCGATCTCTGCATCACCCACCGTGACTCCCTTGGCGTCCTGCACCGGGTTGAGCTGACGGGCGACGTGGGCTAGCCATTCCAGGTAGAGGCGCGAGATACTGTTGCTATCCTCGAACACCGGCGGGAGGATCGTCATACGCGTGAGCGCGTACTTATCCTTGATCTTGCCGGGGAACACCGTCGCCTTGATCTGCAGGCGGTAGAGGGCATTGCCGTCGAGATCGTGCCGGTCGTCGAGCTGTGCCTGCTGAAGCGCCGCCAGGATCTCGTTTCGGTAGGCGATCTTGTCACGGAAGACTTCCGAAGGGGTGGCGTCGCTCACCTTGTTGTCGCGAAGCGTCGGCTTGGTCGTGTTCGGATCGGTATTCCGAGCTTTAATTGCGTTCGTGAGCTCGGACAGAAAGGCACGCATGTCGGTGGTTAGGTCTTTGGTCGATATTGGCGCAAGGTCGCCCGAATTGGCGGACTGCGCGCCTTCTTTTGGGTCAGACGGTTTGGGGTTCTTCTCTAGCTCGTCGATCCGAGCTTCCAGCTGCTTGATCTGCGCCTCGTTCTCCAAGCCGGCGATCTGGGCTTGCTGTACAATACTGGCACCAGCGACCGGATCGAACTTTGCGGAAATCGAGGCGACGATTTCCAGCAGCATGTCCAGATCACGCTTCAGGCGGGGTGTGAAGTCCTGGTTATTAACGTCATCCATTTGCTGACGAAGGAATTCAACTTCGTCGTCGCGGTCATTCAGCAGCCGCTCGCGCGTGTAGATCTGGGGATCGCTGATCGCGATGACTGCGTTGCGCTGCGGTCCCTTCTCGTTGACGTGGTTGAGCGTGAGGCTGAATGGACCGTCGCAGCCGCCGACAAGGGCAGTCGCAAGCAGCGCGCAGAGCGCGCTCCGTGACACTTTCCGCATGTTGCCTTCCCCGTTTTTCGTCGGCTGGTTCGCGGCCGCGCGCAACAGTAGTGTAGCGCGCCGCAATGCGAATGCAACTCACGGTTAATCGCGAGCGCTGCAAGACAACTCCGTACCGCAATTGGGTGATGCTGCGATTCCCAGAGCCCTTAGCCGGGCCTGCGTCGACAAGAAAAACCCCGCCGCGGTCACCCGGGCGGGGTCTGGTGCGTTTCGCGTGGGAGCGGGCGTTACGCCTTGGCGAGGGCCGAGCCCTGGCGCTTGGCCATGAAGGTCTTAGCGGTCTCGACCGCGACGGCCGCATCGCGGCAATAGGCGTCGGCGCCGATCGAGTTGGCGAAGGCTTCGTTCAGCGGCGCGCCGCCGACCAGCACGACATGGTCCGCACGGATGCCCTTCTCGATCAGCGCGTCGATCACCACCTTCATGTACGGCATCGTCGTGGTCAGCAGCGCCGACATGCCGAGGATGTCCGGCTGGTGCTCGTCGATCGCCGCCAGGTACTTCTCGACCGGGTTGTTGATGCCGAGATCGACCACCTCGAAGCCGGCGCCTTCCATCATCATGCCGACCAAGTTCTTGCCGATGTCGTGGATGTCGCCCTTCACCGTGCCGATGATCATCTTGCCGACCTTCGGCGCGCCGGTCTCGGCCAGCAGCGGACGGAGAATGAACATGCCGGCCTTCATCGCATTGGCGGCCAGCAGCACTTCGGGGACGAACAGGATGCCGTCGCGGAAGTCGATGCCGACGATCCGCATGCCCTCGACCAGCGCCTTGGTCAGCACGTC
Organism: Dongia sedimenti; assembly: GCA_030715195.1. Taxonomy (GTDB): domain Bacteria; phylum Pseudomonadota; class Alphaproteobacteria; order Dongiales; family Dongiaceae; genus Dongia; species Dongia sedimenti. Next base: position 630,783 of record JAUYVI010000004.1, on the reverse strand, counting down.
GTAGGGGGTCCAGCCGCGCTTCAGCAGGATGTTGACGGCGTCTTCGATCTCTTCCTTGAGGCCGTCATAGAGATCGTCGTGCATCTGCTGAACGAGGTCGTCGTCGTTCAGGCTGTTGAGATCGAGTTCACCGGCGTCGTTCGCCATGGAATCACCTGTGTTGCGCAGTCTGGGCCGCCCCGAGCGGTTTACCCTGGGCGGTTCACCCTGGGCCGGAGCGGGCGCAGAGTGCCGGGAGAGGCCAGAATTGGCAAGACGAGTACCCGGTTTCGCACTGTCGCAGCCGCGCCACCGCGACATGTTCTGAAGCGCTGGCGACAGCGCGACGCCGGGGCTGTCTCCTTGGCCGCAGAGCGCTAAGCTGCGGAAAGCATAGGGATCGTTGCGCCGGGCAGCGTTCGCTTGTATAGACAGGTACAGGTGACTTGGCTGCCGGCTATTCCTTTTCCGACGAGGCCGGTGCGGAGAGCGGGAGAATTACTCATGGATGAAGCGCCGTTCCTCTTGGAGCCCGGCCGCCTCGACCTGGTCGCTTTGCGCGATCTCGCCCGGAGCCGGCGCAAGCTCACGCTCGATCCCAAGGCGCATGCCGGCATCGACCGCTCCGCGGCGGTGGTGCAGTCGATCCTCGACCGCGGCCAGGTCGCCTATGGCATCAACACCGGGTTCGGCAGCCTCGCCCATACCCGCATCCCCGACGACCAGGTGACCGAGCTGCAGCGCCGCCTGGTGCTGTCGCATGCCGCGGGCACCGGCCCCGCTTTCGCCGACGAGATCGTGCGGCTGGTGCTGATCCTGAAGATCAACGCGCTGGCCCGCGGCTATTCCGGCATCCGCCGCGGCGTGATCGAGGCGCTGCTCAAACTGCTGAATGCCGAAGTCTATCCGGTCATTCCATCCAAGGGCTCGGTCGGCGCCTCCGGCGATCTGGCGCCCTTGGCCCATCTCTCGGCCGTGCTGCTCGGCATCGGCGCCGTGCGCCACGAGGGGCGCACCTTGTCCGCCGTCGAGGGTCTGACCATCGCCGGCCTGCAGCCGATCACGCTCGCGGCCAAGGAAGGCCTCGCCCTCCTCAACGGCACCCAGGTCTCGACCGCGCTCGCCGCCGCCGGCCTGTTCGCGGCGGAGGATGTCTATCTCGCAGCACTCGTCGCCGGCGCCATGACCACCGATGCGTGCCTCGGCAGCGACGCGCCCTTCGACCCGCGCATCCACGAAGTCCGCGGCCAGCCGGGCCAGATCGACGCGGCGAAGGCGCTGAAGGAGCTGATGGCCGACAGTCCCTTGCGCGCCAGCCACATGGATTGCGGCCGGGTGCAGGATCCCTACAGCCTCCGGTGCCAGCCCCAAGTGATGGGTGCCTGCCTCGACACCCTGCGCCATGCGGCCGCGGTGATCGGCCGCGAGGCCAACGCGGTCTCCGACAACCCGCTGGTCTTCGCCGAAACCGGCGAGGTGATTTCCGGCGGCAACTTCCACGCCGAGCCCATCGCGATCGCCGCCGACACCATGGCGATCGCGGTCGCCGAGATCGGCGCGCTCTCCGAACGTCGCACCGCCCTGCTCATGGACGCCAAGATGAGCAGCCTGCCCGCCTTCCTGGTGCCGGAACCGGGCTTGAACTCCGGCTTCATGATCGCGCAGGTGACCGCCGCCGCACTTGCCAGCGAGAACAAGGCGATGGCCTTCCCCGGCAGCGTGGATTCGCTCCCGACCTCCGCCAACCAGGAGGACCATGTCAGCATGGCGACCTATGCCGCGCGCCGGGTCGGCGACATGGCCGACAACACCGCCGGCATCGTCGCGATCGAGCTGCTGGCCGCCGCGCAAGGCGTCGACCTCCGGAAGCCCGTCACCACCAGTCCGAAGCTGTCGGCGGCCCTGCAGGCGCTCAGAGCAAAGGTCGCGTTCTGGGACCAGGACCGCGAGATGGCGCCGGACATCGAAGCGGCGAAGGCGCTGATCGCGACGCCGCTGTTCCGCGAGCTCGTGCCGCTGCGCGTGACCGGCTGATCCGATCTAGAGTTCCCGCCGCATCAGCTTGGCGCTGGCCGGGCAGAGCTCGGCGAATTGCTGGCTCTGGGCGATCTCCGGCGGCGCGGTCTGCCGGTCGCACGGATTAAAGCCCAGCGCGGCGAAGAACGGCGCCGCGGTCTCGGTCAGCAGATAGGCGTCCTTCAATCCGAGCTTCTCCGCCTCGGCCACCAGCCCGTGCACCAGCGTCCTGCCGTAGCCGTGGCCCCGCTCGCGGCCTTCGACCACGATCGAGCGCAGCAGCGCATGGGACCCGCGCGCCTCGATTCCGCCATAGCCGCGGCACTGCCCCGCCTCCACCAGACGGAAATAGCGCTTGCCGGCGCCGACCAGGTCGGCGGTCGGGAGTTTCGCATCGACGAGACAGCGGCGGAACTCCGCATCGGTGGCGGCGATCGGGGTGAGCAATTGACCCGGTGCAGCGCGGCTCTCGGCCGGCGCCGCGCCCGGCGTGACCAGGCGCGGCGGCGGCGCGATGATGCGCTCGTCCGGCACGGTCACGGATCCCACCGGAAAATCCTCGATGCCGAGGGCGCGTTCGACCGTGATGCCGTCCTCGCCGGCGATCGGGAACATCGCCGATTCATACTCGCGCTCGAGCCCCGATTCCGTCAGGAAGCGGCAGACGCCGAAAGTCGGCCGCGCGTCGCGGATGAACTGCAGGTGATGGGCCGGCCAGTCGGTGTCGATCTCGCTGGAGAAATCGAGCTCGTCGAGATAGCGCCCGGTGAAATCGCCGCCGGCATATTGCGCGAGCCAGGTGCCGACCAGGACGAAGCGCGCGCGGAACGGATTGCGCTCATAGCGCGTCACCAGCAGGTGCGGCAGCAGCGGCTTGATCTCGGCGGGATCGATGTCCGACCAGGTGGGCATCGGACGGCGCCCGCGCTTCGCCTCCCAGTAGCGCGTCAGGCCCGCGATCTTCGACGAGGTGAGGTCCAAGGCAGAGGCAACGCGACGCAAGGAACAACTCCGATGAGGCAGGTCCCGTGAATATTACGACATCCTGACGATCCGCGCGCGGATTGCCTATCCCATAGGCAAATCCACCGCTCGCGATCCGAATTTCGGGCGGACAGCCCGCTGTGAATCAAACCTTCTTCCATTCATTCGGACAATCGTCACAGAATACCCGTAGCGGGAAGCAGCGTGGGCGGCAGCGGGTCGACTCGAAAGAGAGCGCTGGCGCCATGACCGATCAGGGAATCCCGCTGCATGAAACCCCGGGTCCGAGCATGCGGCCGTCCATAGGCCGCCGCTCCCATCTCAGCCGGCGCCAGGCGCTCGGCCTCGGACTCGCGGCGCTGGCGCAGCCCTTGCTGGCGCGGCCGACGCTGGCCGGCGGAAGGCTGACCCCGCCGCAATCCACCGCGCGCGAGAACAATCCCTTCCCGCTCGGCGTCGCCTCGGGCGATCCGCTGCCCGACGGTTTCGTGCTCTGGACCAGGCTCGCGCCCGAGCCGCTGTCGCGCGACCCCAACGCGCCGGGCGGCTTGAGCGGCGGCGATATCCTGCTCCATGTCGAGATCGCCGAAGATCCGCTGATGCATCGCATCGTCCGCCGCGGCCTGGCGCGCGCCGAGGCGGCCTTCGCGCATTCGGTCCATCTCGAAGTCGCCGGGCTGAAACCCGGCCGGCCCTATTGGTACCGCTTCATGACCGACGAAGCGGCGAGCCCGATCGGCTGCGCGCGCACCGCACCGAGCGAGGCCCAGGCGCTCGACCATTTCCGCTTCGGCTTCGTCTCCTGCTCCAACTACGAGCAGGGCTACTTCTCCGCCTATCGCCATCTCGCCGCGGAAGCGCCGGACCTCGTGCTCTTCCTCGGCGACTACATCTACGAGACCGTGCAGGCCAAGGACAAACCCAGCCTGCGTCGGCACAGCGACGGCGAAATCCCGACGACGCTCACCGGCTATCGCAACCGCTATGCGCAATACCGGCTCGATCCCGATCTCCAGGCGTTGCACGAAGCGGCGCCGGCGCTGGTCATCTGGGACGATCACGAAGTGCAGAACGACTATGCCGGCGAGTGGGCCTCGAACTTCGAACCGCCGGCCCGGTTCCTGCAACAGCGCGCCGCCGCCTATCAGGCCTTCTACGAGCACATGCCGCTGCGGCCGAGCCGCTGTCTGCCGCAGGGTGGCGGCATGCGGATCTACGACCGCACTGCGTTCGGCGACCTCGTCAGCTTCTCCATGCTGGACGGGCGGCAGTACCGCTCGCGCGAGGCCTGCTACGCCCCGCCCTATGGCGGCGGCCATGTGGTGACGGCGCAGCAATGCCCGGAGCTGATCGATCCCGCGCGATCGCTGCTCGGCAAAGCGCAGGAGGCCTGGCTCTATGACGGGCTCGCGCAATCCAGGGCGCGCTGGAACGTGATCGGCCAGACCGTGCTGATGGCGCCGCTGCACGACAACCGTCCCGGCACCGCGGCGCATGAATGGACCGAGGCCTGGGACGGCTATCCCGCGGCGCGCGCGCGCCTGCTCGACCACATCGAATCCAGCGGCGTCGCCAATCCCGTCGTGCTCAGCGGCGACAACCACGCCTTCTGGGCCAATGAGCTGAAGCGCGAAGCCGACGGCGCCACCATCGCCACCGAGTTCGTCGGAACGTCGATCACCTCCTACGGACCGCCGTATGAACAGGTGGCGAAGTGGCTGCCGGAGAATCCCCAGGTGAAATTCTTCGAGAGCCGGAAACGCGGCTACACCTCCGTCGAGGTGAACGCCGATCGCATGGTGACGCGCTTTCAGGCGATCTCCGATGCCGCCGATCCGGATGCCGGCGTGTCGACCCTGGCCAGCTTCGTGATCGAGGCCGGGCGCAAGGGTGTCGAGACGGCCTAGTGCCAACTTTTACGCCTGCGACCGTTTCGGACCGCCGTAATCCGGATCAAACCTTTGAAGATGTGTGAGAAAGTTGCATTCGGGTGGCCCGATGCATTTTCGATTCTGTAAACCCCCGGTCAACCTTGGTGGCCGGGGATCCTGTCTGCGCCGGGTCTGCCTGCCGCCACCCGCAACACAGACGGCCATCGGCCAGCCGGAGGCGTCGAAACTCCGGCAAGCCTTTGCTGAGACGCGCTGAATCGATGCCCTGAGGCGCCGATCGCATCTTCATTCCGTCTGGGTCCTGTCGGGGTGCAGGGCGCCAGTTCCCGCGTGACGTCGGCCGCCACATGCGATGCAGAATTCACCATCTCAAACAGCGCGCCGACTATACCACGATCGGCGCCCCGCGTCTTCGCTGCAGCGCGTGAATTCAGGAATATGCAGCGGAATCTAGCCTGATCGCGCCGCGAATTCAGCGGCACCTCTCGCTCACCGCGCCACCAGCCGCGCGTAGCGGCCGGGCGTCATGCCGAAATGCGCCTTGAAGTGGCGGTTGAGATGGCTCTGGTCGGTGAAGCCGCAGGCGCCGGCGACTTCGGCCAAGGGCGTGCCTTCGGCGATGAGGCTGCGCGCCGCCGTCACGCGGCGCGCGACGAGATAACGGTGCGGCGCGGTCCCGAAGCTGCGACGAAAAGCGCGGGCCAGGCTGAACCGGTCGAGATCGGCGACGGCTTCGAGATCGGCGGAGTCGATCGGGCGGGCGAACTCGGCATCGAGGAAATCGCGCACCCGGAGCAGCGCGCGCTGCGGCACTTGCGCCGGTCGCCGCCTTTCCGGTTGCCCGCGCCGCGCCAACGCATCGGCGAGTCCTGCCAGCAAAGCATCGCCGGCGAGCGGATCGAGCTTGCCGGGAAAATCCGCGAAGGCCTCGCCGATGAGCGCGGCCATGGCACGATCGCGCGACACCGCATCCGGGACGAAGGGCAAGCCGCGCGCGCCGGCGCCCTCCTGGTCGAGCGCCTGGCCGATCAGCGCCGGATCGACATAGATCATGCGGTAGCTGAACCCGTCCGGCACCGCGGCATGGCCGTCATGCGGCTCGTCGGGATGCAGCACCATGATTTGGCCTGCCCGGCTGACCTGGGCCGCGCCGCGGTAGCGGAAGGCTTGGGCGCCGTCGCACGTGATGCCGATCGCATAGGTCTCGTGCCGGTGCGGATCATAGGCATGGCCATGGAAGCGCGCCTCGAGCCGCTCCAGGCCCGGCATCGGGCAGTCGGTCAGCAGGAAGTCTTGATTTTCGACCATGCACAAACATCCAAGACGGTCGGCGGCGTCCGATCGATGATGCCAGACATGCTGTACCCGACCAAGACCGCCCTCGTCATCCGCAACGATCTCGCCACTTGGCAGAAGGTGAACATCGCCGCCTTCCTGTCCGGCGGGCTGGTCCATCGCTTTCCGGAGATGGCCGGCGAGCCCTATCGCGACGCCGATGCGACGCTCTATACGCCGCTGATCCGCGAGCCGGTCTTCGTCTACGGCGCCGAGGCCGAGACCATGCGCCGGACCTATGAACGCGCGCGCAACCGCGATCTCTCTTTCGCGATCTACACCGAGCCCTTGTTCAAGACGACGAACGACATCGACAACCGAGCCTCGGTCGCCGCCTGCAAGCGGGAGGCACTCGACCTGGTCGGCCTCGGCTTCCATGCCGAGCGCAAGATCATCGACAAGCTGGTGAACGGCCTTAAGTTCCTGGCCTGACGCGGCCTTTCCCGGCGCGGCGATCCGTCCCTTGCCAATTCGGGGAAAAGGCGGTAATTGCCTGCTGCCCATTGGGGAGTAGCCGCCTGCGTCTTCAGCAGGGGTCCGGTCAACAAACTTGGTTCCGTCGCCTCGACGTTGCCATGGCCGGATTGGTCGAGCGGTCTTACGGACCGCGGAATCTGGCGAGACCTTTGGCGCGGCTGCCGGGTCCCGGGTTGGACGACGGCATGCCTCGCCGAAGTTCCGCCTCGTCCGACCCGCCATATCCGGTCCGCCTGCCCAATGTTTTCCCTGAACGCCTTCCTGATCTCCACCGGCCTCGTCGCCATTGCCGAGATCGGCGACAAGACCCAGCTGCTGGCGCTGTTGCTCACGCTGAAATTCCGCCGGCCCTGGCCGATCCTCTGGGGCATGCTCGGCGCGACGCTGGCCAACCATGCCGGCGCCGGCGCGGTCGGCCATTATCTCGAAGGCGTGTTGCTGGACATCGCCGGGCCGGAACTGTTGCGCTGGGGCCTCGCCGCGGGCTTCGCGCTGATGGCGGTTTGGGCGCTCATTCCCGACAAGATCGAAGAGGAGGAGGATGGGGTGGGCCGCTGGCGCATGGGCGCCTTCTTCACCACGTTGGTCTGCTTCTTCCTGGTCGAGATGGGCGACAAGACGCAAATCGCGACGGTCGCCCTCGCCGCGCGCTTTCCCGAGCTTCTCTCGGTGGTGCTCGGCACCACCTTCGGCATGGTGCTGGCCAATGCGCCGGTGATCTTCTTCGGCAACAAGCTGGCGGCCAAGATCCCGCTGAAATATGTCCGCTGGTCGGCCGCCGCCTGCTTCGCGGTTCTGGCCATCGGGACGGTCCTGATCTGAGGCGTTGACGCTCGGCGATCGATTTCTTCGATTGCCGGGATCGGGATTTTGCCGCTTGCCGAAGATCCGCGGCGCACCATATTCAATTGAGAATGATTCTCAATTGAACTACAAGACGCACGATGATGAACGATCTGGTGAAATCGGGAATATGGGCGGTGGCGCAGATGGCCATCGGCTTTGCGGTCAGCTACGCCGTGACCGGTTCCGCCGGACTTGGCCTCGTGATCGCCCTGCTTGGCGGCATGGTCGGCAGCTTCGCCTACTGGCTGCATGCGCGGCTTTGGAAGGTCTATGCCAGGCGGTGATGGGTATAGCCCATGATCATGGTGACCTTGAGGCCGTCTTCTGAAAGCGGCAGCATGATCAGGTCCTCATAGCCGAGCCGTCCGTCCGGGGCGATGAAATCCCGATGCACGAAGAGCGGTGCCCGCGTCGCCACGACCTGGTCCGGGATGGCGAGTGCCGCTTCGAGGTTGGGGGCGAAGAAGCCCTCGACCATGGACTGGCCGGTCGGGTCCTTGCCGCGCATGGCGACCTCGCGGGTGCCGACCAGCCGATAGACATAGCGGCGTTCGTCATCGACCACGTCGATCAGGATGATGCCGGGCAGGAAGCGCCGAAGCTCGATGGGGTCGATATCGGCCCGCGCCGGCATCGGCCGGCCGCGGCGCTTCTCCTCCCAATACTGACGGACCGCCAGAACATCCGGATGATGGTTGCTGGGATCCGCGTGGTCGGCCGTTGGAAGTCTCCCCGAACGAAGCTCGCGAGGACAAGCATAGCGCGAAGCGGGGGTCAGTGGAAATCCCGGCTGCGCCTCAGTGAAAATCCCGGCTGCGCCTCAGTGAAAATCCCGGCTGCGCCTCAGTGGAAATCTCGGCTGCGGATGTCCAGGACCGCCGGCGGATCCCAGTGTGCCGGCGGCGCCGGATCACGGGGATCGGGCCTGGTGTTGTGATGCACCACCGCATCGGCATAGGCGAGCGGCAGCCGGAAGGGCTGGTCCGGCGCCTGCGGGTTCTCGATCGGTGCTGCGGAATCCTCGCGCAGGCTCTGCAGCAGGCCGCTGAGATCGGTGAGGCGTTCCGCGACCACATGGATCACCTGGTGCGGCGCCTGCCCCTCGACTTGCAGCTTGCCTTCGCAGCCGATCAGCTTCGCGCTCATCACCACGCCGCGCGCCCTCTCGAACAGGTGGCTCCAGACCACGACATTGACGATGCCGCGCTCGTCCTCGAGGGTCATGAAGATGACGCCGCTGGCGGTGCCCGGCCGCTGCCGCACCAGGACCAGGCCGGCGACGGCGATCTTCTGGCCGTTCTTGCAAGCCGCGAGTCCGTCGCTGGCAATCATGCCGCGCCGTGCCAAGTGCGCGCGCAGGAAAGCCATCGGATGCCGCTTCAGGCTGAGCTGCAGCGCGCGGTAATCCTCGATCACATGCTGCGAGAGCGGCATCTCCGGCAGGCCGGCGCCTTCCTCGGCATGAATCGCCATCACCGCTTCCTGTGCGGCAAACAGCGGCAGCGGCTTCTCGCCCAACCCCCGCACCGTCCAGAGCGCCTGCCGGCGATCGAGGCCGATCGAGCGGAAGGCATCGGCATTGGCGAGCTGGCCGAGGGTGCGCGCTTCCAGTTCCGCGCGCCGCCAAAGCTGCTCGGCGCTGCGATAGCCTTCGCCCCGTGCCGCGAGCAGGCGGGCGATCTCCTTTTCGCCGAGGCCCTTGGCCTGGCGGAAGCCGAGGCGGATGGCGGGGTGTTTTGGCGGGAGGGCGGATAGACCCGTCGACCCCTCACCCCAGCCCTCTCCCGCAAGGGGAGAGGGGGATTCTTTTCGCTGCACGGCGAGAGGGTCAGAGTTACTTACGCGCGGAGCGCGGAATAAGACCTCCCTCTCCCCTTGCGGGAGAGGGCGGGGTGAGGGGTCGAAGATTCCATCCGGCGTATCTTCCAGCGTGCAATCCCATTCGCTCAGATTGATATCGACCGGCCGCACCGCGACGCCGTGGAGGACCGCGTCGCGCACGATCTGCGCCGGCTGGTAGAAGCCCATGGGCTGGCTGTTCAGCAGCGCGGTGGCGAACACCGCCGGGTGCCGGCATTTGATCCAGGCGGAGATATAGGCGAGCAAGGCGAAGCTCGCGGCATGGGATTCCGGGAAGCCGTAATTGCCGAAGCCTTCGATCTGCCGGAAGCAGCGCTCGGCAAACTCCATGTTGTAGCCGTGCCGGCGCATGCCCTCCATGAAGGGCACGCGGTACTTGTCGACATCGCCGTTGTGGCGGAAGGTCGCCATCGAACGGCGCAACCCGTCGGCCTGGTCCGGCGTGAAGCCGGCGCATTCGATGGCGATCCGCATCGCCTGCTCCTGGAACAGCGGCACGCCCAGGGTCTTGCCGAGAATCCGCTCGAGCTCCGGATGGCCTTGGTAGTCGATCGGCTCGCGCCCTTCGCGCCGGCGCAAGTAAGGATGCACCATGTCGCCCTGGATCGGACCGGGGCGCACGATCGCGACCTCGATGGTGAGGTCGTAGAGCTTCCGCGGTTTGAGGCGCGGCAGCATGCTCATCTGCGCCCGGCTCTCCACCTGGAACACGCCGATCGTGTCGGCGCGGCAGAGCATATCGTAGGTTGCCGTGTCGTCCTGCGGCACCGTGGCGAGGGTGTATTGCGGCCCGCCTTGCTTGACGATCAGATCGAAGGCCTTGTGGATGCAGGTCAGCATGCCGAGCGCCAGGATATCGACCTTCATCAGCCCCAGGGATTCGAGATCGTCCTTGTCCCATTGGATGACGGTGCGGTCTGCCATCGCCGCATTCTCGATCGGCACCAGCGAGGACAGGGGCCCGCGCGAGATCACCATGCCGCCGACATGCTGCGAGAGATGGCGCGGGAAGCCGATCAGCGCGCGGGCATAGTGCAGCGCCATCGCGAGGCGCGCATCGGCGGGATCGAGGCCGAGCTGGCGCACCCGCTCCTCCGGCACGATCTCCTGCGACCAGCCCCAGATGGTCTTGGCCAGCGTATCGGTCACGTCGGTCGAGAGGCCGAGCGCCTTGCCGACATCGCGGATCGCCGAGCGGGAGCGATAGCGGATCACCGTCGCCGCCAGGCCGGCGCGGTCGCGGCCGTATTTCCGATAGACGTATTGGATCACCCGCTCGCGCTCTTCATGCTCGAAATCGACGTCGATGTCCGGCTTCTCGCCGCGCTCGGCGCTGATGAAACGGGCGAACAGCGAATTGCCCTCGGCCGGGTCGATCGAGGTGATCCCGAGGCAATAGCAGATCGCGGAATTGGCCGCCGAGCCGCGGCCCTGGCAAAGGATGTTCTCGGACTTGGCGAAGCGCACGATGTCGTGGACGGTGAGAAAGTAGGGTGCGAAATCGAGCTGCTCGATCAGTGCCAGTTCCTCGCCGATCTGCTTCTTCACCGCTTCCGGCACGCCCGCAGGGTAGCGCCAATCGGCGCCTTCCCAGGCGAGCCGCGTCAAGGTCTGCTGCGCAGTCTCGTCCGGGCCGACCACCTCGGTCGGGTATTCGTATTTGAGCTCGTCCATGCTGAAGCGGCAGCGTTCGGCGATGGCACCGCTGCGATCGACCGCCGCCTCGAAGCCGCGGAACAGCCGGCGCATCTCCGCCTCCGGCTTCAGATGCCGCTCGGCATTCTTGCGCAGGCGATAGCCGGCCTCGTCGATGGTGCAGGTGTGGCGGATGCAGGTGAGGATGTCGGCCAGCATCCGCCGCTCGGGCGCGTGATAGCGCACGTCGTTGATCGCGACCGTCGGCAGGCCGATCCGGTCGGCCAAGGCCTGATCCCGCTCCAGTCGCCGCCGGTCGTCGCCGTGATAGCGATGGCAGAGCGCAAGGTGGGCGCGCTTCGGGAAGTCGCGTTTGAGGTGGGTGAGGAAGGTTGGGAAGGTCGCGTCCTCCGTTTCCGGTGTCAGCGCCACCAGGATCATCCCCTCGCCCCATTGCACCAGGTCGGCATAGTCGAGATGGCATTCGCCCTTGGGCGCGCGCCGCCGCCCCGCCGTCAGCAGCTCGCAGAGCCTTCCATAGGCGAAGCGGTCGGTCGGAAAGGCCAGCACCTCGCGCCCGTCGCGGAAGGTCAGGCGGCAGCCGACCACCAGGCGGAAGTTCAGGGTCTTGCAAGCCTCATGCGCGCGGGCGATGCCGGCGAGCGAGTTGCGGTCGGCGATGGCGATCGCCTTGTGGCCGACGCGTTCGGCAGCCTCCACCAGCTCCTCGGCATGGGAGGCGCCTTCGAGGAAGCTGAAATTGGTGCAGGCGGAGAGCTCGACATAGGCCATGGATCAGGAACCACTAGGCAAAGACACCGTGCAGGAACCAGCGCGGCTGCTTCTCAGCCTGATAGAGGCCGGCGCGGTAGAGCCAGTAGCGGCTGCCGCTTTCGTCCTGCACCCGGTAGTAATCGCGGGTCTCCTGACTCTCATTGGCGTCGCTGCTGGCGGGGCGCCACCATTCCGGCGCCACGCGCTCCGGTCCCTCGGCCCAGGTCACGCGGTGCAGGATGCGGCGCCAGCGGAAGGTGATCGGCGGATCGTCCGGCACCGGCGCCATCACCTCGATCGGTTCGGGATTGGGCAACAGGCGCGTTGGGCGCGGCGGCAGCTTCGGCCATTGAGTCTTTTTCTGATCTTCCAGCGGCGCCGCCAGCTTGACCGCGCGTTCCGGCACATGGCTCTCGACCGGCACCGGCCGCGCCAGGCGTTCCGGCCCGAGGCGGTTGGCGAGGCGGTCCATCAACGGGGCGAGGTCGGCGGCGGAGACCGCGGCCTCGTCCAAATCGATTAGGCCGGGGTCGATCATGCCGGATTGCAGCGGGGTCACGATCTCGGTGCGCTCGGCGGCGAGACTCATGAATTCGATGCCGGGCCCGGGATCGATCCGCTCCAGCTTCTCGGCGATGAGATGAAAGAGATGCCGGGGCTCCGCACTCGCCCGCGCGGTGCCGATCGCGAGCGTGGAGACCACGCCGTCGATCCGATAGGCGGAGAGCTTGAGCGCGCGGGCGCCGCGCTGGTGCTCGGCGAGCTCCCGCGCCAGGCGCTCGACCAGGATCTCCGAGACGCGGCGGACCTGCTCCGGCGCCGCGATCGGCTCGCCGAAGCCGAGGCCGATCCGATGCTCCGGCGGCGGCAGCAGTGGCGAGAGCGTCTCCGCGGCGCAGCCCAAGGCCTGGTCCAGGCGCGTGATCAGCGCATTGCCGAAGCGCTGCGCCAATCCGGCGCGCTTCATCGGATAGAGATCGCCGATCTTGCGCAGGCCCAGGCGCTGCAGCCCGTCGGCGGTCGCCGCGTCGATGCGCAAAGCCTGCACCGGCAGGGCGGCGAGGGCGCCGGAGACGGCACCGGCCGGGATGATCGCGCCGCCGGTGCTGAACCGCGCCGCGGCCCAGGCGCCGCCGATCGTGCCGGCGATGGCGCCGGTGACGTCGAAGCCGTGGCTGCGCAGACGGCGCAGAGCATCGGCCAGCAGCTTCTCCTCGCCGCTGTCTCCCGGGGCCCAGAGATGGGCGCAGCCGGTGATGTCGAGCATCAACCCGTCATCGGGATCGGGCGCGACCAGCGGCGAGAAGCGGGTCGCCCATTCGGCGAGGCGATGCAAGGCCGCGAGATCGCCGGCCGGATCGGCCGGCAAGACCAGGAGATCCGGCAGCAAGGCCTGGGCATCGGCGACGCCCATGCCGGGCGCGATGCCGCAGGCCAAGGCGCGCGGGTCGGCCGCCATCACCTGACGGCGCGGGCCAACCGTCTCGACCAGAACGAACGGCCGGTCCGATGGTCGATCAGCCGGTGCGTGCGCCCGCCGCCAGCGATCGGCCGCCCAGAAGCGGAGCCAGATCGCCAGATAGCGGCGCGGCCCGTTCCGGTTGCCCTCGTTCCCATTGGATGTGGAACTCGTCCGATCCATCCGCTCTCTCCATGATCCAGCTACCGGGCTTGCCGCCCCGGCAGCGCGTGAGCTCGACGCGCCAGCCGATTTCCTGCGTCGTCGGCAGCGCGGCGATGCGCCAGCGGGTGACCGCGGCGATCGGCTGCGCGGCATCGCGCGTGGCGCGTTCCATCACCCGCCAGCGCCGCAGCACGAAGGCGGTGACGCCGCCCGCCTCCGCCGCGAGCTGCAAGCGGCGGCTGGCGGTGAGATCGAGCGTCTCGATCTCACCCAGCACCGCACCGAGGCTTTTCGCCTTCAATCCCTCTTCCATCGCCCAAAGGGCTTCGTCGTCGCGCTTGGCCGCGACCAGGATCAGGCGCTTCGGATCGAGGCGCTGCTGATGGAGGCCGTGGGCATGGAGATCGATCGCGGCGCGGCTGCCGGCGCGCACGATCCAGAGCACCGGCCCGGAGTCCTGCAGGCGCGCGAGCCAGAGCGCGGCGAAGCCGGCCGCCGCCGCGCCCTGCTCCCGGTCCGCACCTGCGCCGGCCACTTCATGCAAGGCGCCCCGGGACAGGCCGCCCCCGGGGAGGTGCCGGTCCAGTTCCGGCGCGCCGAGGGTTATCGGGTGCAGCTTGCCGCGAGGACCCGGGACCGTACCGGCCCGCTCCAGCCGCGCGACCTGATCGCGCAGCGCAGCGATGCCAAGGGCCTCGGCTGGGCGGTTCTGGTTGGCGGCAAGGGCGTCAGGCTCAGGCATATGTTCATCATGTGTTCTCACAAGTGCCGGAGTCAAGAATTAGGAACAGAACCAGAATATTCTCTGTGGGACGGAGAAAAACACCCAATCTATCAGCGGGTTAGGCTGGATCAGTGGGCCTGCAGGATCGCGTCGATGTCGGCTTCGAGCTCCTGGGTGCGCTTCTTCAGGCGATCGAGCTCCGCCTGGCGCTGGGCCAGGGGGCTACTGGTGTCGGTCTGCGCCAGCTTGCTCTGGTCCTGGACCCGCTGCAGTTCGCGCGAGGCCTGGGTCAGCTTCTGCTGGTTGACGTTGCCGTTCGAACGCGCCGCCTTGATGCGTGCGTTCATCTTGCCGAGCTCGGCGTCGAGATTGCGGAGCTCGACCGAGACCTTGTCGATCTGCTGGTTGAGGTCCTGCCGCTGCGCCGCGAGGTCCTCGTTCTGACGCTGCAGCTGCACGTTCTCGTCCTGCAGGTTCTCGGCCGATTGCTGGGTCTGGTTCAGCCGGTTCTGATAGGAGGACATGTTCTTCTGCGCACAGAAGTAATTGTCGGTGCGCGGATCGCCAGTGCAAGAAGAGGAGCAGCCGCTCACGCCGCCACCAAGGAGCGCGAGCAGCAGGACCGGCGCAATCCGGCCGGCAATGCCGAAGATTCCTCCGCTCATTGCAGCACCACGGCCTTGCGGCGCTCCAGCAGCTCGTCGTACTGCCGCTCCAGCTGCTCGTTCTGGTCGCGCATGTCGGCGATCTGGTTGTCGAGCTCATCGACGCGCGCTTCGTCGATCTTCCGGCGGGTGCCCTGGGCCATCTGCTGCGTCTGCGCCGCCATCTGCTGGTATTGGTTGGTGTCGGCCTTCATCGAACCGAGGCGGGTCTTGAGCGCCGCGGAGCTCTCGTCGATCGAGGCCAGCTCCTTCTGCGCCTGCGCCTTGGTGATCCGCTTGTTGGCGTAGTCGTCCTCGAGCTGGTCGAGCTGGTGGGTCAGGGTGTCGACCGAAGCCTGCAAGGCCTCGCCGGAGGCCTTCAGCTTGGCGTTCTCGGACCGCGCGGCTTCGAGCTGGCAGTCGTAGCGCGCGAGCTGCACAGCGTAATACTTCTTCTGCTCCGCGGTCTGCACGCCGGACGCGGCGCCCAGGGCACCGCCGGCCACGCCGCCGATGATGGCACCCGTCGCGGCACCCCGGCCGGGGTTCTTCGACAGGATGGCGCCGGTCGCGGCGCCGAGCAGGGCCGCCAGGACCGCGCCGGCGGCGGTCGCCACGCCGACCGTCTCGAAATAGTTCACCGGCACCTGGTCTTCGTTGATGTTCATGCAGCCGGCCACGCCCTTGGCCTGGACCACGGAGCCGAAGTTTCCGGACGGGGCGTTGGTGTTGTTGGCGGCCTGCTGTCCCTGCTGCACCGGCGCCGCGCCGGCGCCGCGATTGGGATCATAGCCGGGCGGCGGTCCGCCTCTGCTATAGGCACAGCCTTGCAGGGCACTGATGCAGGCAGTGGCCAGCAACAAACCGCGCGCCGATGCGTAGACCTTCATCTCATCCTCTATTGGGCGCGCACGCCCACGATCCCTTTGAGCCAATCTTCCGACCGGACGGTATTGTCCGAGCGATACTGGCGGATCGCCGAAAGCAACGCCTGGCTGAACGGATTCAAATAGGACGCCCCGCGCTGAGTCAACTCGCCCCCCAGGGCATCCGCCTGCCCCTTCAAGAGGTTTTGATCATAGTCACGCAGTTGTATGATCAACGACCCGTAAAGCGTTAAATTCGAGTCAATCCGCTTCTTCTGGTCGTCCACGCTTGCCTGTGCAACGCCGATCCGGGCGGAATCCTGCGGCTGGTCCTTCTTGCGCCGCTCAAGCTGCTGTTCCAGCAGCACCAAATATTCGTGATCGTGCTGGATCAGGGCGCCGAGCCAGGCGCCCTGGTGGATCAGCGCCTGGGCCGCCTTGGCGCGCTGCTCCTCGACCCGGGTCATCTGCTCCTTGACCGTGCCGGCCAGGGTCTCCAGCCGCGTCTTCATGGCGGCATCGTCGGCCATCTGCACCAGGGCCTGGATCTCATCCAGCGGATTGCTGAGCGGCTGGCTGGATTCGGGCGAGATGGATTTGCCGAGCTTCGCCCAGGCGGCGCGCGCCGCGTCGACCGCGGAATCGTCGGTGAGGACCGGCGCGGTGACGACGATGCGGAAGCCGGTCGCCTTGGAGCGGCGCGGGCCTTCGGCGGTGTAGGGCGGATACTCGACCCGATAGGCGGAGCGGATGTCGGATTTCGGGGTGAGATAGCTGCCGCCCTTGACCACGTCGCCGCCGGCGCGGCCATGCAGGCGCTTCACCCGGTCGAGCTGGAAGAGATCGGCGACGAACTCCTCGGCATTGCCGAGCATGTCGTAGAGGCCGAGCGGATTGGGCTTCAGCAGGCCGGCGACCTGCAGCTTGCCGTTGGCGGATTCCGGTCCGGCATAGGCGACGTATTGCGCCATACCCTCGGGCATCGGGAAGACCGGCGCCTCGAATTCCGGCGGCGCCACCGCCAACCCGCCACGGGCCGCGAACTCCCATTCGACTTCGGTCGGCAGGCGGGCGAAGGCAAGCTCCTTGCCGACCTTGGGCAATTTGTCTTTGGCGTTGGCGATCAGCCAGAGCGAATAGGCATCGGCGAATTGCTCGGCCTCGAGCCGGGTCACGCCGGTGACCGGCAGGCGGCCCTTGATCTCCGTCTTCGGGCAGGCCTTGGCCATGAGCGCGTCGTATTGCATCTGCGTGGTTTCGAACTTCGCCAGCAGGTAATAGCGGCTCGACCCGCCGTCGGAGAACGGACCGTCGATCGCACCGGCGCGGGAATATTCCGAATAGGCAAAGTTCGGATCGGCGCCGCCGATGGTCATCTGGTAGTCGTCCAGCAACCCGCCGCCGGGTACTGCGATCTTGCGGAACGCCATCGACCCGCCGCAGGGCATCGGCAAGACCACATCGTCGCCGAGCGGATTGGGGTTGAACAGCTTCTCCGGCCAGGGCGGATCCGCCGCAAAGGCGCTGCCGCTGACGAAGGCCGCGAGCATGGCGGCGGCTGTGAGTTCACGCTTCACGCAGACACTCCGCAGGTTCGATGGCGAGGACGCGCGCGCCGCCGATCAGCGCGCCGAGCCCCCCGGCCAAGACGGTGATGGCGAAGAGCAGCAGGAACTGCCCGGGCGCCAGCCGGCAGATCGGCCCGTCGATGATCTCGACCGCGGCGATCAGGGTGTCGGCCAGCGGGGCAAGCGCGAGGAAGGCGATGCCGGCGACCAGGAAAGCGCAGGCCGCCACCGCCAGCGCTTCCGCGACCAGCATCACCAGCGCGTTGGCGCGGGTCAGGCCGATCAGCCGCAGCACGCTGATCTCGCGGCGTCGGCGCTCGACACCCAGCCACTGGCTGACCGCGATCGAGCAGGCCACGCCCACCATGCCGAGCAGCACGATGATGCCGGCGACCCAATTGAGGCCGTGGTCCAGCGTGCGCACGACGGCGATCTGCTGGCTGCGCAAGCGCACCGAGACGCCGGTCTTCTCGACCGCTTCGCCCAGGGCTTCGACCTGGTCGAGGTCCCGGGCGTAGAGCCGGGCGGAAGCATAGGTCCGGTTTTGCAGCGCCGCCGCGTCGGGTCCCGGCGCGTCGATGCTCTCGGCCGCGCCATCGCGATAATCCTCGCTGAGCACCAGCAGGCGCAAGGTGACGAAGGCGAAGTCTCCTGTCGCCAAGGTCTCCGGCGCGATGGCGGAGACGCGCAGGGAGCGGACCGAGGCCTGGTCCTGGCCGTTCATCCGGCGCTGCACCGCGGCGCGGACGGAATCGCCGGCGGCGACGCCGAGCTTGCGCGCGGTGGCGGCGGACAGGACGACGTCGTCATCGGCGATGGGCACGGGCAAGCCGCCGAGCAGCGGATCGCCGGCGGCGGTCGGGATCATCTGCACATCGCCGATCAACCCGCCGGTCGCATTCGCGAGGGTGATGGTGGCGGAGAGCGAGCGGGTGTTCGGGATGACGAAGCCGGCGGCGGGCGCGGCGGAGATGGTCCGGAACCAGGCCGGGTCCAGCGTGCGGTTGCCGATGACGATGACTTCGAGATTGCGCGGGTCGGCGCGGAGCTGGGTGAGCATACCTTCGATGAAGCCGTTCTTCAGCCCGGCGATCAGCAGCAGCGGCACCAGCACCGCGGCCAGGCCGATCATCTGATAGAGCGTGAGGCGGCGGTGAAACCACAGGCCCTTGGCCGCGAGCGCCGCCACCTGGGCGAGCCGCTGTCCGGCGCCGGGCATCAGGCTGCGGCGGCGATGTGACATTCGACCTCGCTCGGCCCCACCGCCTTGGCGTGAAGCGTGATGCGGCGGAGATCGGCTTTGTCGACCAGCCGAGGATCGTGGGTGGCGATGACCGGGGTGATGCCGTATTTCGGCGCGGCTTCCAGCAGCATCTCCGAGACGACGGCGGCGCTGACCACGTCCAGCGACGCGGTCGGCTCGTCGGCCAGCAGCAGGCGCGGGCGATGCGCGAAGGCGCGCGCGAGGCAGACCCGCTGGCGCTGGCCGATCGAGAGATCCTGCGGCCGCAGCGCGAGATGCATCGGCGTGATCTCCAGCGCGCCGCAGAGCTGGTCGATGAAACCCGGATCGCGCCGCCCGCAGAGGATCGACGGCAGCGCGATATTGTCCCGCACCGAAAGGAAGGGCACCAGGCCGCCGGTCTGCGGCATGTAGCCGATCTCCGAGCAGCGGAGATTCGTGAGCGCCGCGTCATCCTCGCGCTGGAACAGCGCCGCGACATCGACATCGCCGCCCGCACGCGGGTGATAAACGAACTGCGTCATGCGCTTCGGGCGCAGCACCAGGCCGATCACGTCGAGCAGCGAGCTCTTGCCGGAACCGTTCTCGCCGACCAGCAGCACCGGCTGCCCGCCCTCGATTTCCAGCCGGTCGATAAACATGCGGAATCGGGAATCGCCGACACCGCGCTGCATCTCCAGACCGGCGATGGCGACGACCGCGTCAATCACGGGAGTGCGTCGAGCGGCACCGGATAGACCAGCTCGCTGGCCGGAGCACCCGGAGTCAACGCCACCCAGCGATCGACGTCGTCGTTATAGGCGCGGTAGAGCGCCTGCTTGCGCTCGAGCTCGTCGAGGAAGTAGTTCTGCTGGGCGATCGGCCAGGATTTCCAAGTGTCTTCGTCGATGTTGAGGACCGCGCTCTTATAGGGCAGGCCCTCGACATATTCGCCGAGCAGGCCCATCTGGCTGAGCCTGGTCGCGTTCTTGTCCTGGAGCTTGGCCGGGTCGCGGCCCAAAGCCGCCGCCACCGACTTCACCGCGTCGTAGAAGCCGGCCGGGTCGAACTGCTTCTCATGGGCCGCGTCGAGCACGCCCTTCAGAGTCTGCTGCAAATCGCTGAGCTGCGCCTTGGTCAGCAGGACGCGCACATCCACCGTCGCCACGGTCGGCTTGGCGAAATCGCGGTCGATCATCCAGGACTGCACGAGCCTCGGCGCCGTGGTCTTGGCGGCGCGGCCAAGATAGGCGAGGCGCATGGCATGGCCGACGGTCGCGGTGTCGGCGGCAATATCGGTCTTGCCCGCCGGCACGGGCTCGGCGCCGACCGTCACCTTTCCGGCCGAGGCGTCCTCGATCTGCTTCACCACCGCATCGGACAGGAGCTCGACCGCGGTGCCGAGTCGGTCCACGCTGCCATCGGCAATCGGGTAATAGAGCGGCTTCGCGACGCCGGGATAGGTGCTCAGGATCTCGTATTGCGACTTGGCCGCGGCATGATCCTTGGCACCCGCCGGGGTGAGCAGATGCAGCGTGTAGATCGCGGCGCCCTGGTCCTTTGCGTAAAGGCGCACCTGGTCGGCGTTCATCTTGGTGGTCGAGAGCGGATCGTCGCCGGCGAGCGCGCCGGCATCGGTGATCAGCACGATGTAGCGCGCGCCGAACTTGGACCAATCGATCTCCTTCAGCGCGCTCATCACGCCGGCGAAAGAATCCTCGTCGAAACGCGGGGTCGAGACCGAGGCCGCGGAGAGATCCTTGATCGCGTTCATGAAGGCGGCCTTGTCCACCGCCTTGTTCGGATCGACGAACACCTTGGAGACATAGTCGATGCCGGCCTCCTTGCCGCCGGCACGGAAGGCGACCAGGCCGAACGCGACCTTGCTGCTCACCGACTTTCCGCTGATGTCCTCGTAGAGCTTCTCGACCGCCTCGCGGGTGCGCTTGATATAGGGGCCCATCGACTTTGTGGAATCGATGACGAAGACCACGCCGGCGGTGAAATTCTGCAACATCTCGGCTTCGCTCGGCGCCGCTTCAGCCGGCTTGGCATCGACCGCGACGGCGGGGAGCGAGGCCAGTTGCAACTCGGTCGCGGCGAAGCCCGCCTGGGTCATGGTCTCGCGCGCGTCGAGGATCGGCAGCAGGTAGAACTGCTTGGTGAAGTCGATGTAGGTGTTCGGCTCGGTGGCGATCACCGGGAAATCGGCCGGCAGATTGCCGGCGGCGATGGTCTGGCGGAGCGCGGCTGCCGCCTTGCTCGGATCCTCGGCATTGATGACCTTCTCCAGATTCTCCGAAGTATCGAACATCAGCGCCGGATCACGGTTCGAGGGATTGGTGAAGGTGAGGACGATCTGCTGCTTCCAGTCGAGCGCGCTCTTGGCCGGGATCCAGCCGATGCTCTTGCCGTCGGCCGCGGGGCCGACCTCGAGCCAGGAAGCGCCACCGGAATCCTGGCGCGCATAGACATAATAGAGACTCATCGCGGGAACCGGCTTGCCGTCGGCGGCACCCGGCTTCGAGAAGAGCTGCGCATCGGGCTGGGCCAGGACGCGCTGGTAGAGCGTCTTCTTGCCCTCCATCAGCAGCGGCTTGCGATCGGCAGCAAAGCCGGGCTGCGCGACGACCAGCAGAGCCACGAAAGCGAGCGCGAGGCTCCGAAGCAAAGTCATCATAGACCCAACTCCTTCAGTTTCGCCGCGGCCTCGGCATCGCCTTGGCCGGCCGCCTGCTTCAGGAGGTCGATTCCCTCCTGATACTTCGGCGCGTCCTTGCCGGAAGCGGCCAGCATCAATCCCTTGCGGCGCATGGCCTCGACCGACTTGGCGGCGATCGCCTTGTCGTACCAGAAGCCGGCGGTGTCGGAGCTCAAGGACCGGTTCGGCGCCCCGATCGCGGGACAGACCGGATCGGTCGGATCGTAGATCCGGCCCATCGCCAAGGCCGCTTCGGGATCGCCGGCCTGGCCGAGATCGCGGTAGAGCGTCGAGGCCCAGTTGAACTGGCAGGCGGCCAGGGACTCCCGCGCCTTGGCCAGGCGTTCGGGCGCGTTGGGGTTTTCGCTCAGGAAGGTCTTGATCTGCTCCAGCTCGCCTTGCGCGGGTGCCGTGGCCTGCGGCGGCGATTCTTCCGCGCCGCCGAGCAGCGGGGTCACGCGGTCGCGGAAGAAGAAACCGCCGATCGCCAGCGCCAGGATCACGACGATCACGGCCACGATCAGGCCGAAGCGGCCGCCGGTGGGGCGCTCGACCGGCGCGCGATCCGGATCGGCTTTCAGCGTCGTCGGCGGCGCGGGCGGTACAGGCGGCGGCTCCGGCGGTGCTGGGGCTGGCGTCGGCTCCGGTGCCGGGCGTTGCGGCGCGCCGGCCGCACCGGAAGCCAGCAAGACAGGATGCTGCGGGATCACCAGCGGCGCGCTCAGCGTGCCGGCCGAGGTCTCGAGGGTGAGCTGGAAGGCGTTGCCGCCGAGCGATGCGGCGATCGGATCGACGATCTCAGGCCCAATCGCGATGTCGATGCCGTCGGCGCTGGGCTTGCGATTGGCCGCGTCGATCGCGAACCAGAAATCCGGGCTGCTCTGCCAGCGACCTTCGCCGCCGAGATAAGTGTCCGGTCCCTGGTTGCGGCGGATCTGGATCCGCAGGTTCCCCGCTTCGGGCGTCAGCCCATGCAGGCGGAGTTGCGCCCGGCCGGGATCGCCGCCGATGATTTCAGCGCGCAGAGCCATCACTGCATCCCCCCACTCATTGCACGAGGGCGCGGGCCTGCACGTCGACCGCAGAGACGATTGCGGCGAGGGTACGCGCCTGGGCCGGCGACAGTTCGGATCCCTCCTGGAAGCCGGCATTCTCAATGACCAGATCGTGCAACGCGGTCAGCCAGTCGGACATCAGCAGCAAAGCATGCGCGCCGTGATCGGCTTCGTCGAGCTCCGGCAGATCGAGCGGCGGCGTCATGGGCTCGAAGATGCGCCGACCGCCGACCACCAGGTTGACCGGACGCGGGCGGTTCAACGCGCCGAAGTAGTTGAGGAAGGCGGCCAGCTCCTGCCGCGCGATCAGCACCTGCTCCTCGGCCACCTGGGCGCGGCGGCGCGTGGCGCCCATTTCCGTAGCGGAACAGGCCTGGGCGATCTGGTCCGGCAGCTTGGTGCGGAGCGCTGCGGCGATCATTTCCTCGACGATGATGCGCGCCGCCTCGGATTTGAGGCGCACATGGCGGAGCTGCTTCTCGTTGTGCGGCAGCTCGCGCAGCTGGTTGACCCAGGCGGCGATCACCACGTCGGCGAAGTGTCGCGCCCGGCCGCTCGGCGCCGGGGCGGCGGAGGCGCCCTGCCCGGTCTTCCGCTTCAAGATATCGCGCAGCGAGCCCGCGGCGCTGCGTCCGTTGCCGGCATCGAGGCCGCCCCGGGTGTCGATGCTGAGATAACAGGAGCGCATCTGTTCCGCATCGGGGAGCAAGGCGTCGAGCAACTCGGCGAAACGCGGCGGCTCGTTGTCGGCGATGGCGCTCACCAGCCATTCGGCGCGCTTGCGCTTGGTCTCGATCTCCTCGCCGCCGATGCCGACATGGAAGATCTCCAGCTTGGCGCGGGTGTCGGTGACCAGCGCCATCAGCTGCTCCTGCAGGCGCTGAGTCTTGAGGCCGCCGATGCCGATCGATTCCAGGTATTTGACGATCCGCTCGACGCCGCCGTCATTAGCGGCGAGCATCGCATCCCAGGCGGCGGCGGGCTCGGCGATGTGCTTCTGCACTTCCTCGCCGGACAGGAAATAGTCGCGGATCTGGGCGAGGCGGCCGGCCTGCGCCGGAACGACCCCGGTCTCGGCGCCGTCCTGCATGGCGAAGAGCAAGCTTTCGACCCGGGGCTTGCGGGTGAGGAAGAGATTGCGGAACGGGCGGCCGTCCCAGTCGCGCACCCAGTCATAGGTGCGGAAGCGCTCGAAGGTCATCTGCATGACCGCGTCGCCGGCGACCTTCAGGGTCTCCGCGGTCTCGTTGGCGGTCGGCAGCAGGCGGAGGTCCCACATGGTGGTGACGATCAGCAGGCCGGACGGGCGGCGGGCGCGGATCGCCGGGGTCTCGCCCTGCACGGTGCGGACCCAGTCGTCGAGCACCGGGCCGATATCCTGCACATCGCTCTGCTTGGTCGAGGGCGCGCAGAGGACGAGCGCGTTCATCTCCTGGTCCTCGGTGTAGCGCTCGAATAGATAAGAGACCTTGCCGCGCAGCCAGATGTCGGAGACGTGGTAGCCATCCTCGCGCTCTTCCGTGGCGGAGAGCAGCTCGCGCTTGGGATCGGTGATCTTGAGCCTGCCGCGATAGCCGGGAAAGTCGATGAGGTCGGTGCCTTCCAGCACCGCGGCGACCGGCGTCTCGGTCAGGATGAAGCGGAGCTCGGCGGTGACGCCGGCCAGCAGGCCGCGCGGCAATTCCCTCATCGGGCCGGAACCGCTGTCGAGAACCGGTCGCGCCTTCACCAGATCGCCGCCATCGCCGTCGAGCAGGCGCAGGCAGTCGACATTGTTGATGCATTTCGCCTGGGAGAATTCGCCGCTCGGCTCGCGCTCCACCAAAGCGCCGAGCTCGCAATGCAGCGAGCGCGCATGGTCGACCGTGGCGAGGGCGGCCTGGAGTCTCAGATAGAGCTTGGAGAGCTGCTCGAGCCCGCCCCAGAGCAGGCTGAACAGTTCCGCGCGCGCGGCGGGCGCCAGATACGGCGCCAGCTCGATCGCATTCGGCCAATAGGCGCCGCGCAGGCTCTGGCTGGTCTTGCGCGACAGCCGGTCGAAATAGTCCATGAGATCGACCACGTCGTCGGCGGTGAGGCCGGGCACCGGCGCCGATTGGCGCTGCGGGCCGACCCGGCGCAGAACCTCGTCGATGTTCTCCGGCTCGACCCGTGCGGTCATCGCTTCCTGGTCGAAGTCGCGGATGTAGGAGTTCCAGAGGATCTTGATGAGATCGGCTTCGCTCACCAGCTCGACCTCGACCGGGAAATCCGCCGGCGCCTTCGACTTGGTGCGGGTGAAGCGGGTGACCAGGCCGGTCGCCTCCTTGCCGCCGCCCGGCGGGTTCACGTGCTTCATGAAATCGAGCCGGGTGTTGCCCAGCATGGATTCCAGGCGGCCGTTCTTCCCTTTGGCGAGCGAGTCCACCAGGAACGACTTGCCGGCCTGGCTGATGCCGAAGATGCCGATCGCGGGCGACCGCGACGCGGCCTTGGAAAGGCGCCGGCTCTTGTTGCGGATGCGGCGCAAGGCTTCGATGGTCGGATCGGCCTCACGCTCGACCGATTTCGCGGTGACGCGTGCCTCGGCGACCCAATCGATCGCCCCGCCGATGGCCTGGCCGAGCGCGCTGCCGATGCTGGAGAGAGTTTCGGTCATGCCTGTCGTTCCTCGCGCGCCCTAGACCAGGACCGAACCGGTGTCGAGCCAGTAGTCGTTCGCCTCGAGCACGTTGCTGTTCAGCGTCTTGAAGCGCAGCACCAGGCGGTCCTTGCCGATGCTGCGGCCCTCCGTGCCGTCAGGCTCCCGGACCGCAACGCGCGCGATGCGGAAGCGTTCCAGCCCCTGATCGCGCGCCGCCTTGGCGCGTCGGTTGCCGCCGCTGCGGTCGAGCTCCAGCGTGACCAGCAAAGAGAGGTTGTGCAGCTCGGCTCGGGCGTCCTCGCGATAGCTCAACGAATAGAGCGGCGCCGCGGTCCAATAGGGCGTCGCCAACTGGCGGAAGCCAAGCCGCAAGGGCCCGGAGATCACGATCGAACGGTTGGGGAGCTGGTAGTCCGGATCGTCGAGATCGATATCGGAGAAATAGACATCCTCCGGCTGGATGAGGTTGTTGCCGTCGAGCCGGCCGAAATAGCGCATGGTCGATTTCAGGTCGAACTTCTGCGACAGCAGGCTGAAATTCGGCAGGCGGCCTTCGGCCAGCACGCAGAGCATGGCGCCGACCGCCGCGGTAGTCTTCGGATCCTGGATGCGGCCGTGGCGATGGAACGGATACCAAGCGCCGGCGCGGTAGTTGTGCAGCGCCACCACGCGGTCCGGCGAGACCGGCATCAAGGAACGCACCAGCTCCTGCACGCCGGGCAGGCGCGACGGCCGTCCGGTCAGCAGCAACACGTCGCAGGCATAGCGCGCGACGACCTCCGAGAGCCAGCTCAAGGGACCGTTGAGGTCGATGTCCTTGCCGATGAACATGTCGTGCAGGCGATCGAGATCGACCGGGACCGGCACCTTCAGCACGTCGAACGCGGCATCACCGTTGCCGAGGCTGCGGCGCACACCCTTGTTGAAATAGCCGATCGCCCGCTCCTGCGGCCGGCGGCCCTCCAACAGATCCTCGATGGTCATGCTGCGCACCGGCGCGCGCTCGACCGGGTCGTAATTCTCGTAGAGATGCAGGAGGGTGATCGCCGCGGGGACCAGCACCTGCGCGGTGAATTGCTGGCGCAGCACCTGGTCCTCGATCTTCAGGTTCTCGGACCCGATCAGGCGCGACAGCAGGGACTCGATCTCGGTCGCACCCGCGGCGGTGAGCGCCGCCTCGATCGCCGGCAGGAGCTGCGACTTGATGGTTTCGAGCACGATGTCGTCGCCGGCCAGACGGAAGCCGTCGCGGAACAGCTGACGCGGCTCGATCTTCACCGCATTGCCTTCGGCCGGCAGCAGCACGTAATCGGTGACCACCAGGTCGGTCGTGCCGCCGCCGATGTCGATCGTGCCGATGCGCAGCCGCTCGTCGCCGCTCGGCTTCACGTCGCGGCGGCGCATCACCTTGAAGAACAGCCGCGGATCGCCGCCGAAATGGTTGGCGCATTCCGAGAACAGGTACACGACCTGACCGCAGGTCGCCTCGTCCCACTTCATGATGATCTCGGGGAAAGGCAGCTTGGGCGGATGCGTCTCGTCGTCCGGCGCCGCGGTCTCGTCGTGCCAGGACATCGCCTTCCAGACCGTGGTCACCGCGTCGTCCATGCGGCGCTTCAGGATGCGCTGCTCCGGCAGCGGCATCGAGGGCGGCACGGTCAGCACCACCCGGCGCAGGCGGCGCGGCAGGTTGGATTGGGCCTGGCGCGTGCGCTGCATCGGGCTGTTGATCTGCGACAAAGCCTGCAGCAGCACCTCCGACAGCATGATCATCATCAGGGAGCTGCGCGAGTAGTGCGGATCGAAGACCGGAATGCGCCGCGGATCGCCGGGCTCGAGCGTGTAGAGCGGCTCGCCAGCCTCGTTGATGAACTGGCAATAGGGATAGGCGGTGGCGAGGCGCTCGCGCGTCTCCTCGCCCTGGAACTGGTTGAAACGCCAGCCGTGGAGATAGCTCTCTTCGTCCCAGAGGTAGCGCTTCGGGCTGCTCAATCCGGTCGCGCCCTCGGTGCCGCGGCGCTGGGCGGAGAGCTTGGTCGCCTCGGGACCGACCCGGGCGATGGTCGGCCAACTGAAGGCATTGGCGCGGCCGCTGAGGCTGGAAGCGCTCTCCGGCCCGAAGGTCGGCTGGTTGAATTCCAGCCGGCTCTCGAACGGCTCGCGGTAGACATGCTGCGGCTCGCTGAGATCGCGCAGCGCCAATTCATATCGGTTGTGCAGCGAGCTGTCCTCGCGGTCGTGATCCTCGACCAGGATGCCGCAGGTCCGCGAATTGCCGACATCGAGCACCAGATCGACATCGATGGTGGGATGGGCGCGGTCGTCCTCGTTGCGCAGCAGGGTGATGCGCGGGATTTCGAAGAACTGGTCCAAGAGGCCGATAAAGGTCAGGTAATGCGCGACGTCGAAGCCGCGGCCGATCTCGCGCTCGATATCCTCGGACTCATAGCGCAGGTGCTGTGCCGCGTTCTGCCGATAGGCGTCGCGGATCCAGCGCGCCACCCAGTCCAGCCGCACGAAAGGCAGCGGCTCGAAGCCGCGCGCCGCCAGCATGAACGGCTGGCCGGCGCCGATATCGTTGCCGTGCGGCGCCAGGTAGCCGATCGCCTTGTCCTCCGGCACCGGCAAGACGGCGGTGTCGATGGCGATGGTCAGCCGATGGGTGAAGCCGTCCTCGTCGGGCGCAGCGAGCTTGACCAGCCGCGCCCGAGCCCAGTTGGTGGGGCCGAGATCGAAGCTGCGGCCGGGCCGCGCGCGCAGGATCGGGATCGGCAGCCAGGTCGCGTCGAGCAGCGCCACGCTGTCGCCGGGCGAGATCTGGATGATCGGCTTCTCGCGGCTTCGTACCGTGCCGGCAGCGGCACCGGCCTGCGCGGGGAGGCGATAACCGTCATCCGCCTCGTCATAGTCGAGCCGGACCAGTGCACCCGAGCCGTCGCGCGCGAAGCCGGCTTGCGGCGCGCGGTTGATGCGATCGAAGGCGACGCCGAAATCGAGGAATTGCAGGCCGCTTTCGGCGATCAGGGTGACGCCCTCGCCGAACTTGGTCAGCTCAGCGAGCATGCAAGTCTCCGCTCCGCTTTCGACGCGATGGGTGGGCGCTCAACATGATCTCCCCTATTGCCCCAGCAATATGTCGTATTGCTGCCCGTTTGGGTAGCGCCCTACGCAATGGGTCTTGCCGTCGGCGCCCTTGTTGCATTCGACGGTCGAGCCCTGGAACTGCGTACCGTCGGAGCATTGCAGCCCGCCCTGGTCCTGGATCGAAAGCTTGCCGTTCTGCGTGGTCGCGGCCGAGGCGCCGCTGCAGGTGACGCCGTTGCCGAGTTTCAGGGTCGTCGTGCCCTTGCCCTGCTTGTCGAACTGATAGCCGATGGTCGCCGGCGCGTTCGAGCCGGTGGTGCGCAGCCCGGTCTGCGAGCGCCATTGGCCCTGCATGAAATCGGCGGGACCGTTCGCGGTGCCGGCGTCGGAGGGAAGCTCGATCGGCTTGATCGGCGGCTGCGCGCCGGCCTGCTGATCGGGGCTGGGCGGCGTCTCGCCGTTCTTTTGATCGGGCTGCTGTGCATCCGGCGTATTCGGCTCCGGCGGAGTCTGCTCGCCGGCCGTCGGCTCGTCCGGCTTCGGCGCATCGGGCGGGGTCGCATCATCCGGCTTCGGCGCCTCGGGCGGCGTGGTCTGGTCGGCATTGGGCTGCTCGGTCTTGTCGGTCGCGCCCTGGTCTTCCGGCGTCGTGCCCGGCAGGGTCGCATCGGGAGCGACCGGCGCATTCGGATCGACCGTGCCGTCGGGGACCACCACCGTGCCGTTGGTGGTGCCGTCGATCGTGCCGGTCACCGTGTCGCCGCCGGGGGTGACGACGGTTTCGGTCGTCGGCTGCTCGCCCGGCCAGACGATGCCTTGATCGGTGACATAGGGCACCGGCGCGTCGACCACGCCGCAGGACCGCAGCGCGATCAGCAGGATCAGCAGCAACAGAAGTAGCGAGAGCAGCCACCAAAGCCAGGGCCAGAATCCGCCACCCGCCGCAATTGGCACGGATGCCAGCGTGGCGCCGGCCGCCGTGGCCGCGGGCATGGGTGCGATCGGCGCGGCGGCCGGCTTGGCGGTCGGTTCCGGCTTCACCAGATCGGCGAGCTTGTGGCGGGCGGGATCGGCGCCAGCCGGCACGAAGCCCCAGAAGGTCAGCACCGGCTGGCCCTTGATGATGAAGATGTGCGAGGTGTCCGGGATGTGGTTGCACAGAGCGAGCAGCCGGCCGAACACCATCTGGTCGTTGCTCTGCGGGTCGGCGACGATGCGGCGCGCATGGCTCTCGATCCGGGCGTCGAGATCGAGCAGCTTCTGGCGCGCGGTCTCGCGCTCCTCGGGCGAGGCCGCGTCCCAGGGCACGATGTCGCCGTCCAGCGTCGCATACCAGTCGATGTTGCGGCCGACCGCATCGAACTTCGGCACGGCGAAGAGATCGGCGGCGTCGCGCCCGATCTGATGCAGGACGGCGGTGCGGATCTGATCGGCGGCCGCATAGACCGGCTGGCCGATCTCGCCCAGCGCCATATAGTCGCGCAGATTGCCGGTTTTCAGCAGCGGGCCTGAATACATCTACTGTGTCCCTTTGCAGGCGGAAGGCAGCGTCTTCTGATAGGTGGCCTGCTGCATCGCCGATTTGATCTCGGCGGGCGTGCGCGCCGCCAGGACCTGGCCGCCGCCGTTCCGCGCGATGCAGGTGCCGCCGCCCTCGCCGCTCACATCCACGACATTGATCGTCAGGTTGGGATGGCTCGCCTTGGCGGCGGCGGCGGCGGCGCAAGGATCCTTCTGGCCGCAACTGTCCTCGCCGTCGGTCACCACGACCATGACCGTTTGCTTCTTCTTGCTGAGGATGTTGGCGGCGCGCTCGATCGAACGGGCCAGCGGCGTGCCGCCTTGCGGCTGGAGCGCATTGACCTTCTGCTTCAATTGATCGCGGCTGAGGAAGTAGTCGTTGTCGATCGCGTTGCAGCCGGTGAACTTGACCAAAGCCGTGTCGACATCGGCCGGCAGGTTGTCGGCGATCACCGCGACCGAATCCTTCGCCGCCGAGAGTCGCGTCTCGTTGCCCGCATCCTCCGCCATCGAGCCCGAAGCATCGATCACGAAGACGACTTCCGGCGCGTCCCAGGGCTTGCGCTCCTGGATCGCCTGCTCGCAGCTCTGTTTCGGCGTCGGCTCCGGTGGCGGCGGCGGCGCGGCGGCGACCTGCGGTGGGGGTGCCGGCGGGGTCGGTGCGGGCTTCGGCTTCGCCTCGACCTTCTTCGGCTCCTCCACCTTCTTCGGCGGCTCGACTTTCTTCGGCGGCGGCGGGACCTCGGCCTTCTTTTCCGGCGGCGGCGCGGGTTGCGCGGGCGGCGGCTCCGGCGGCGGAACCACGCAGGCTGCCTTCTTGGTTTCGAACTGCTCGCGCAGCGCCTTCACCTGGTCACGCAAGGCGGCGGCGCGCTGGCGCTCCGCCTCCAGCTGGGCGACCTGGTCGAGGCCGAAATCGATCGCCGGCTGCAGCGCCGCCGCCTCCGGCGGCGCGCCGGGGTAGAGCCAGGCGATCAGCCGATCGCGCTGCAGCCAGCCGAGCAGGCCCAGCAGAACCACCAGCAGCAGCAGCGCCAGCAGCGCCGGCGCCAGCCAGGAACGTGCCGACGCCGCGCCGGCCGCGGCCATCGGACGCGCCGGACTCGGCGGCGCCGCCGCTGCGCCGCGCGCGCGGCTGCCCCATTGGGTCAGCACCGGTTCCTGCCCGACCACGAAGACGCTCTCCGGCCCCGGATAATGCGCCGCGGCCTCGAGCAGGGCCTTCAGGCGGGCATCCGGGGTCGCGGCGGCCAGCGACCGGAGCTGGCTGAGGCGGAATTGCAGCCGTTCCTCGGCGGCGACCTTGTCGCCGCCCTGCAGCGAGGCGAGCGGGATCGCGGTCCCGGAGATCGTCGCGTACCAGTCGATCGTGCTGCGGTCTTCGGCGATGACGGGTTCCGCCAGGAAGCCCGCCAGCTGCGGCACACCGCGGCCGACATAGTCGAGGATCGCCGAAGCGGCGCCGATCGCCGGCGCGCCTTCATGAAGGATCGGCTCGGCCGCGTCGGCGGTGGTTCGTGAAAGGCGAAGGCGTCTCATCCGGGCGGCGCCTTACATGCGATCGGCGGCGCAGCGTTCGCCGGTTTCGAGGCCGACGTTCTGGCTCTGGAGGAACCGGTTGATCGCCGCGTCTCCGATGGCGAAGCCGGACGATCGATCCTGCCCGGGCAGGCGGATGCCGAAGGTGTTGATGCCGACCAGCTGCCCGCAGGCATTGACCAGCGGACCGCCGCTGTTGCCCTCGGAAATCTCCGCCGTGTGCGCGACCACCGCCGTGGGGCCGCCCTGGTTCTCGACCACACGGATGTCGCCGCGACTCAACACGACTTGCGGCATCCCGACGGCGCGGCCGGCCTGCAGGTCCTGGAACTGCTTGTCGGCGGTGATGATGTTGGCCGGAAAGCCGGCGGCGATGACCGGATCCAGCGGCTGGACCTCGCCCGCCATCCGGAGCGGCGGCGCGGAAAGCGAACCATCCACCGTGACCAGGGCGAAGTCGTCCGAGTAATGGTCGCCGGCATTGCCGGTCGGCTCGGCGGAGAGAACCTTGACCCGGCCGAGCAGCGGCTTGGACAAGCTCGATGCCATCACCACCAGATCCCGTCCGACCGAACCCGCGACCACATGGCGATTGGTCAGCACCAGGCCGGGCGCGATGACCATGCCGGATCCGATCACCACGTCGTCTCCGCCGATGGGCGCCAGAATGAACACGGTCTGTGCGCGGAGCTGCTGCACCAATGCGTCGTTGCGCAAGGCGGCCGCGCCCTCGGCCGATGCGGCGCTCGCCTGCGACGCCTTGGCGGCTTCATCGATCTTCGCCGGCGGGGTTTCGAGCTGGGAAGCGAACTCGACCTTCTGCAGCAAGGCTTCCAGCTCGGCTTGCCGCTTCGGATCGCAGACATCGCCCTTCAACAGGGCTTCCGCTTCACTGATCCCCGTGGCGAGGCGGTCGTTCGACTCTTTGAGCGCCGCGACCTCGTTTTGCAGAACCCCGGGAATCTTCAGGACCGCGTCCGGGATCAGGGGTTTCGGGGCTTCGGCCGTCACGGCCGGCTGCCGGTTGAACAGCCACCAGGCGCCGACGGCAACCAGCGCAAGGATCAGCACGGCCAGCAGGAGAGCCCAGACCCCAGAACCTCTAAGCCCACGCGCCATGCCTGCCCGACCTTCGATCCTCTACCCCAAGCTAAACAAGAGGTTGCAGTGATATCAAGCCGTTAAACCCGGTTTCCGGAGGAACCCGGCGGGAAGCACCGGACAACTTCACGTGAAGCACAACCGGGGGCGAGCGCTGCCGGTCAGCCGATGACACGTCCGTCCGGATTGACGCCGCGCACCGCGCCGTTCGGCTTGAAGACCTGCAGCCGGACCGAGGCGGTGACCTCCCTGCCCGGCCGGAGGGTCAGCAGATGGCCGCCGCGCTCCTCCGCCTCGGCCAGGCCATTGGCGGGCCAAGTGGTATTGGGCTCGACGCCGATCAGCCGGGTCTGGCCCTTCCAGGGCTCGTCGGTGATGCCGCCGAGCTCGAACCAGAGCCAGGCATAAGGAAACACCGCCTCGTCCCAGGACAGTGCGATGCCGACGGCGTTGTCGAGCCGGCGGATGGTAACCCAGGCGCCGGTGAAATCGGCGAGGCAGGTCATGGCCGAAAGCGGCTCGCGCGGTCGGCTGAGATCGAACAGCGCGTTCTTGGTCTTGCTGGGCACCATCGGCCAGCGCCCCTTGCCGCCCGGGCGCAGCGGATTGGCCGGCGCGTCGTAATTGTCGTCGCTCATGAAGCCGCGGGCATTCGACTGGATCTCGACCGGCCCGTCGAGCAGATCGGAACCGAAGCTCGGATGATGGCCCCACATCACCGTGGCCTCGGCGCCGATCGCCCGCGCGGTCTCGCGGATCGACAGCAGGTCGCCGTCGAGCGTGATCTCGCGCTCCATCTCGACCGGCACGGTCTGGAAGCGCCGGCGCAGGGTGATGGCCCGATCGTCCATCTGCATATCCCAGGGCGCGATCGAGGCCTCGCCGTGGAAGCCGTGAAACACGCCATGAAAGGTGCAGGCGTCGCCGCCATTGGGGAACAGGATCGGCCAGCCGCCGGAATAGCGGCTGAGCCACACGCGCTCGTCCGTGACCGTCGCCGGATCGAGCGGCGTCGTTTCCGCCTTCCAGGGCACCTTGCCGAGCACCGACAGGCCGAGACCGCGATGCTCGACGCTGCGGATCGTGCCGCCGACCATCGGGTCGACGACGATCCGCAATTGATCGTTTTCGAGAAGGACGACGGCACTCATCGCACGTGAACTCGGGCCGTCACATCACCACGCAGCAGCTTGGACGACGTGCCTGTTGAAGCCGGTCAGAAGAATGATCATTGCTGCACTCGCGATTGCGGTCCCCTGGAATGGCCGTTGTATCCGGCCATCGATCTGCGCGCCGAAGCATCCCGCAGTTGGGCGATGGCAATCAAGGGCCTGGACTAGGAGCGCAGGCACAAACTGCAGTTTTTCTCCGTTATTTCGCGGATTTACCTTAAATTGCCGGAGACGGAGCGGGGCGCGATTTTCACCGATAGCCCGTGGAACTCCGCGCAACCCCCTGGGTTTTCGGTTGTGGCGGAGATCGCCTCGGGGTTCTGGAAATTGCGCGAAACATCTGATCAGACACGTGAATTCTCCGGTGCTTTCGCCGGAGGGACGGCGCGTGGGCTGAGCGGCGTTCGGGCCCCCGATCACATCCGGTTCGGGGGTTTTCATGGCGCAGGCCAAGGTCGAGCAGCGTAGTTCCGAGGCGAAATCCCGCAAGTCGCCACCTCCACCGCCCCGCTACGCCGGCAACGGCCATGCCGACTCCGACCCGATTCTCTCCCCGCTGCTGCAGGCAATGCAGGCGATGCGGATGGGCGATTTTTCCGTGCGTCTGCCGACCGACGGGGTCGGCCTCGCCGGCAAGATCGCCGACGCCTTCAACGACATCGTCGCGGCCAACCAGCGGATGGCACAGCAGCTGGAGCAGGTCGGCGAGGTCGTGGGCCGCGAAGGCAAGACCTCGAAGCGGGTCAAGTACGGCATCCAGCACGGCGCTTGGGGCGAGATGGAGAGCTCGGTCAACACGCTGATCGACGATCTGCTGTGGCCGACCACCGCCGTCACCCGCGCCATCACCGCGGTCGCCAAGGGCGACCTGCTGCAGACCGTGCAGCTCGAGGTCGACGGCCGCCCGCTGAAGGGTGAGTTCCTGCGCTCGGCCACCATCGTCAATACGATGATCCAGCAGCTCTCGGTCTTCACCTCGGAAGTGACCCGCGTCGCCCGCGAGGTCGGCACCGACGGCAAGCTCGGCGGCCAGGCCCAGGTGCGCGGTGTCACCGGCGTGTGGAAGGACCTGACCGAAAGCGTCAACTCGATGGCCGACAACCTGACGGCCCAGGTCCGCAACATCGCCGACGTGACCATCGCGGTCGCCAACGGCGACCTCTCCAAGAAGATCACCGTCGACGTGCGCGGCGAGATCCTCCAGCTGAAAGAAGCCATCAACACCATGGTCGATCAGCTGCGCTCCTTCGCCTCGGAAGTGACCCGCGTCGCCCGCGAGGTCGGCACCGAGGGCAAGCTCGGCGGCCAGGCGCTGGTCCCCGGCGTCGCCGGCACCTGGAAGGACCTGACCGACTCGGTCAACGCGATGTGCGGCAACCTGACCGACCAGGTGCGCAACATCGCCGAGGTGACCACCGCCGTGGCGCGCGGCGACTTGTCCCGCAAGATCACCGTCGACGTGCGCGGCGAAATTCTCGAGCTCAAGGACACCATCAACACCATGGTGGACCAGCTGAACGGCTTCGCCTCGGAAGTGACGCGCGTCGCCCGCGAGGTCGGCACCGAAGGCCGCCTCGGCGGCCAGGCCCAGGTCCCGGGCGTCGCCGGCACCTGGAAGGATCTGACCGACAACGTGAACTCGATGGCCGGGAATCTCACCGGCCAGGTGCGCAACATCGCCGAGGTCGCGACCGCCATTGCCGGCGGCGACCTTTCCAAGAAGATCACCGTGAACGTCTCCGGCGAAATCCTGCAGCTCAAAGAGACCATCAACACCATGGTCGACCAGCTCAACGCCTTCGCCGGCGAAGTCACCCGCGTGGCCCGAGAAGTCGGCACGGACGGACGGCTCGGCGGCCAGGCCCAGGTGCCGGGCGTCGCCGGAACCTGGAAGGATCTGACCGATTCCGTGAACTCGATGGCTGGAAATCTCACCGGCCAGGTCCGCAACATCGCCGAGGTTGCGACCGCCATCGCCAACGGCGACCTCTCGCGCAAGATCACCGTCAACGTGCGCGGCGAGATCCTGGAGCTCAAGGACACGATCAACACCATGGTCGACCAGCTCAACGCCTTCGCGGGCGAGGTGACCCGCGTGGCGCGCGAGGTCGGCACCGAGGGCAAGCTCGGCGGCCAGGCCGAGGTGAAGGGCGTCGCCGGCACCTGGAAGCACCTGACCGATTCCGTGAACTCGATGGCCTCGAACCTCACCGCCCAGGTGCGCAACATCGCCGAGGTCGCGACCGCGGTCGCGGAGGGCGATCTGTCGAAAAAGATCACCGTCAACGTCTCCGGCGAGATCCTTCAGCTCAAAGAGACCATCAACACCATGGTCGACCAGCTCAACGCCTTCGCCGGTGAAGTGACCCGCGTCGCCCGCGAGGTCGGCACCGAAGGCCGGCTCGGCGGACAGGCGCAGGTCTCGGGCGTCGCCGGCACCTGGAAGGATCTCACCGATTCGGTGAACTCAATGGCCGGGAATCTCACCGGCCAGGTCCGCAACATCGCCGAGGTCGCGACCGCCATCGCCAACGGCGACCTCTCGCGCAAGATTACCGTCAACGTGCGCGGCGAGATCCTGCAGCTGAAGGAAACGCTGAACACCATGGTGGATCAGCTGAACGCCTTCGCCTCGGAAGTCACCCGCGTCGCCCGCGAGGTCGGCACCGAAGGACGGCTCGGCGGCCAGGCCCAGGTGCCCGGCGTCGCCGGCACCTGGAAGGACCTGACCGACAACGTCAACTCGATGGCCGGCAACCTGACCGCCCAGGTCCGCAACATCGCCGAAGTGACCACCGCCGTCGCGCGCGGCGACTTGAGCCGCAAGATTACCGTGGATGTGAAGGGCGAGATTCTCGAGCTGAAGAACACCATCAACACCATGGTCGATCAGCTGAACTCCTTCGCCTCGGAAGTCACCCGCGTCGCCCGCGAGGTCGGCACCGAGGGCAAGCTCGGCGGCCAGGCCGCGGTGCCGGGCGTCGCCGGCACCTGGAAGGACCTGACCGACAACGTCAACTTCATGGCCTCGAACCTCACCGGCCAGGTGCGCAACATCGCCGAAGTGGCCACCGCCATCGCCAACGGCGATCTCTCCAAGAAGATCACCGTGGATGTGCGCGGCGAGATCCTGCTGCTGAAGGAGACGCTGAACACCATGGTCGAGCAGCTGCGCTCCTTCGCCGCCGAGGTGACCCGCGTCGCCCGTGAAGTCGCGACCGAGGGCCGGCTGGGCGTGCAGGCCGTGGTGCCCGGCGTCGGCGGCACCTGGAAGGACTTGACCGACTCCGTGAACCTGCTGGCCGCGAACCTGACCACCCAGGTGCGCAACATCGCGGAGGTGACCACCGCCGTCGCCCGCGGCGATCTTTCGCGCAAGATCACCGTGGACGTGAAGGGCGAGATCCTCGAGCTGAAGAACACGATCAACACCATGGTCGACCAGCTCAACGCCTTCGCCTCGGAAGTGACCCGCGTCGCGCGCGAGGTCGGCACCGAGGGCAAGCTCGGCGGCCAGGCGCAGGTGCCGGGTGTCGCCGGCACCTGGAAGGATCTGACCGACACCGTCAACGTCATGGCGGCGAACCTGACCGAGCAGGTGCGCGGCATCGTGAAGGTGGTGACCGCGGTTGCCGACGGCGACCTGAAGCAGAACCTGACCGTGAAGTCGAAGGGCGAGGTCGCCGCCTTGGCCGAGACCATCAACAACATGACCGACACGCTGGCGACCTTCGCCGACCAGGTGACCTCGGTCGCCCGCGAGGTCGGCGTCGAAGGGCG
The DNA here is from genome assembly GCA_030715195.1 of Dongia sedimenti. Taxonomy (GTDB): domain Bacteria; phylum Pseudomonadota; class Alphaproteobacteria; order Dongiales; family Dongiaceae; genus Dongia; species Dongia sedimenti. Next base: position 593,761 of record JAUYVI010000004.1, on the reverse strand, counting down.
CCTGGGCGGCCAGGCCAACGTGCCGGGCGCCGCCGGCACCTGGAAGGACCTGACCGGCAACGTGAACCTGCTGGCCGCCAACCTCACCAACCAGGTGCGCGCCATCGCCGAAGTGGCCACCGCCGTCACCAAGGGCGATCTCACCCGCTCGATCCAGGTCGATGCCCGCGGCGAGGTGGCGGAGCTCAAGGACAACATCAACACCATGATCGGCAACCTGCGCCTCACCACCGAGCGCAACACCGAGCAGGACTGGCTGAAGACCAACCTCGCCCGTTTCACCAACATGCTGCAGGGCCAGCGCGACCTCGCCGCGGTCGGCCGCATGCTGCTCAGCGAACTGGCGCCGCTGGTCGGCGCGCAGAACGGTGTCATCTATCTCCTGGAGAGCAACGACAGCCTGCGCCGCCTCTCGGTCTATTCCGACCAGGGGCTCGACGGCCATCCGCAGCGCCTGAACCTGGGCGAGGGCCTGATCGGCCAATGCGCCGCCGATGCGAAGCGGATCCTGATCGCGGAGATGCCGGACAATGTCGTGCCGATCGGCTCCGGCCTGTTCCGCGCCGTGCCGAAGAACGACATCGTGCTGCCGGTGCTGTTCGAAGGCCAGGTCAAGGCGGTGATCGAGCTCGCCTCGGTCAACGACTTCACCGAGCTGCAGATCTCCTTCCTCGACCAGCTCACCGCCTCGATCGGCATCGTCTTGAACTCGATCGAGGCGACCATGCAGACCGAGGGCCTGCTGGTGCAATCGCAGCAGCTGGCCGGCGAATTGCAGACCCAGCAGCGCGAGCTGACCCAGACCAACGAGCAGCTCGAGCTCAAGGCCCAGCAGCTGGCCGAACGCAACGTCGAGGTGGAGCGCAAAAATCGCGAGATCGAGCAGGCGCGCCGCGCGGTCGAAGAGAAGGCCGCCGAGCTGGCGCTCACCTCGAAATACAAGTCCGAGTTCCTGGCGAACATGTCGCACGAGCTCCGCACGCCGCTGAACAACATCCTGATCCTCGGCCAGCAGCTGGCCGAGAACCCGGACACCAACTTGACGCCGAAGCAGGTCGAGTTCGCCCGCACTATCCACGGCGCCGGCACCGACCTCTTGAACCTGATCACGGATATTCTCGATCTTTCCAAAATCGAATCCGGCACGGTTTCGGTCGAAGCGGGCGAGGTGATGTTCAGCGCGATCTTCGATTCCGTGGTGCGGCCGTTCCGGCACACCGCCGAGAACCGCAAGCTCAGCTTCGATGCCCATCTCGATCCGGCGCTCGACCGCAGCATGATCACCGATGCCAAGCGGCTGCAGCAGGTGTTGAAGAACCTGCTCTCCAACGCCTTCAAGTTCACCGAGCGCGGCGGGGTCAAGCTCTCGATCACCAAGGCCAATGGCGGCTGGTCGGCCGATCACCCGACCCTCAGCCGCGCGCCGGCGGTGGTCGCCTTCGAGGTGACCGATACCGGCGTCGGTATTCCACTGGAGAAGCAGAAGATCATCTTCGAAGCCTTCCAGCAGGCCGACGCCTCGACCAGCCGCAAGTTCGGCGGAACGGGTCTCGGACTCGCCATCTCGCGCGAGCTGTCGAGCCTGCTCGGCGGCGAGATCCAGTTGAAGAGCATGCCCGGCCAGGGCAGCACCTTCACCCTCTATCTGCCGCTGAAATACGCCGGCCCGATCGAGGAGCCGCGCGCCGACAACCGCGGCCGCCGCAACGCGCCGATCAATGTCATGGGCCATGGCCAGCTCGCCGCCATGCCGGAAGAAAGGGTGCCGGACGACCGCGCCCTGCTGGAGCCCGGCGACCGGATCCTGCTGATCGTCGAGGACGACCCGACCTTCGCACGGATGATCGGCGACATGGCGCATGATCACGGCCTCAGGGTGCTGATCGCGCATAAGGGCGCCGAGGCCCTGGCGCTGGCGCGCGAATACCAGCCGAGCGCGGTCTCGCTCGACATCTTCCTGCCCGACATGCTGGGCTGGTCGGTGCTGAGCCAGCTGAAGCAGGATCCGCTCACCCGGCACATTCCGGTGCAGATCGTGACCCTGGAGGACGACCGCCAGCACGGGCTCGCGCGCGGCGCCTTCAGCTTCATCACCAAGCCGTCCAGCACGGAAGGCCTGGAGAAGGCGCTCGATCGCATCACAGAGTTCAGCCGGGCACGGCGGCGCAAGCTGCTGATCGTCGAGGACAACGCCGCGGAGCGGTTCGGCATCAGCGAGCTGCTCGGCTATGACGATATCGACATCCTGGCGGTCGATAGCGGATCGGCCGCCATGGACGCGCTGCACAAGGACAAGTTCGACTGCGTGGTGCTCGACCTTCGCCTACCGGACGTCTCCGGCTTCGAGCTGCTGACCCAGATCTCCAACGAGGAAACGCTTGCCGACCTGCCGGTGGTGATCTTCACCGGCCGCGAGCTGACCGCCGAGGAGGACGCGCAGCTCCACACCATGGCGCGCAGCGTTGTGGTCAAGGGCGTGGAATCGCCGGAGCGGCTGCTGGACGAGACCGCCTTGTTCCTGCACCGAGTGGTGACCGACCTGCCGGCCGAGAAGCAGCGCATGCTGGAGCGGCTCTACAGCTCCGACGAGGACCTGGTCGGGCGCACCGTGCTGCTGGTCGATGACGATGCCCGCAACATCTTCACCCTGTCGAGCGTGCTGGAGCGGCGCGGCATGAAGGTGCTGACCGCGACCACCGGCAAGGAGGCGATCCAGACCCTCGAGACCTCGGACGAGGTCGCGCTGGTGCTGATGGACATCATGATGCCGGAGATGGACGGCTATCAGACCATGCAGGTGATCCGCAGCAAGGCCGAGTTCCGCCGCCTGCCGATCATTGCACTCACCGCCAAGGCGATGAAGGGCGACCGCGAGAAATGCCTGGAGGCCGGCGCCTCCGACTACCTCGCCAAGCCGGTCAATACCGAGCAGCTGCTCTCCGCGCTGCGCATGTGGCTGCACCGCTAGGAGACGGGCCATGACGCCGGTGGAACCCGTCAACATCCTGCTGGTCGATGACCAGCCGGCCAAGCTGTTGAGCTACGAGGCGATCCTGTCCGAGCTCGGCGAGAACCTGATCAAGGCCGCCTCCGGCCGGGAGGCGCTGGAGATCCTGCTGAAGCAGGATATCGCGCTGATCCTGATCGACGTCTGCATGCCGGATCTCGACGGGTTCGAGCTGGCGCAGATGATCCGCGAGCATCCGCGCTTCGCCAAGACCGCGCTGATGTTCGTCTCCGCCGTTTCGGTGACCGAGCTCGATCTCTTGAAAGGCTACGAGCACGGCGCGGTCGATTACATGCCGGTGCCGATCGTGCCGGACCTGTTGCGGGCGCGGGTCCGCATCTTCCTCGATCTGCACCGGAAGACCCGTGCGCTCGAGAGCATGAATGTCGAGCTCGAGCGGCGCGTGGACGAGCGCACCGCCGCCCTGGCCGAGATCAACCAGCAGCTGGAGAAGCGGGTCGAGGAGCGGACGCGGGAGCGCGAGGTGGCGCTGGCCCAAGTGCATGAGATGCAGAAGATGGAGAGCCTCGGCCAGCTGACCGGCGGGCTCGCCCATGACTTCAACAACCTGCTGATGGGTATCCTCGGCTGCCTGCAATACATCGGCAAGCGCATCCCGGACGATCCGAAGTCGAAGCGCATGCTGAAGGCCGCGCAGGAAAGCGCCGAGCGCGGCGCGGCGCTGACCAAGCGCCTGCTCGCCTTCGCGCGCCGGCAGGAGCTGCATCCGGAGGCGATCCATCTGGGCTCGCTGATCGACGGGCTGACCGAGATGCTGCGCCGCTCGGTCGGGCCGACCATCGCCATCGACCTGCACCTCGCCGAGGATCTCGACCTGATCGAGGCGGATCCGAACCAGCTGGAACTGGCCCTGCTCAATCTCACCCTGAACGCGCGCGACGCGATGCCGGAAGGCGGGCGGATCACCATCACCGCCCGCAACGCCGACATGAGCAACGCCATGGTGGCCCTGCAGAACGGCCGCTATGTCCAGGTCTCGGTGATCGATGACGGCGCCGGCATGGACGAGGCGACGCTGAAGCGCTGCACGGAGCCCTTCTACACCACCAAGGAGCGCGGCAAGGGCACCGGGCTCGGCCTGTCGACCGTGCAGGGCATGGCGGTGCAATCGGGCGGCGCCATCCACATCACCAGCGCGCCCGGCAACGGCACCACGGTCAATCTCTGGTTCCCGGTCGCGGCCGCGGCGACCGCGCTGATGGCGGCGGCCAAGGCCACCGCCGACGCCGTGCCGGCGCGCGGCCAGTTCATGGTGCTGGTGGTCGATGACGAGGCCCTGGTCGGCCATGTCACCGCGACCATGGTGGAGGACATGGGGCATGCGGCACTCTGGGTCCCCTCCGGCGCCGAGGCGCTTGAGGTGGTGCGGTCCGGCCGGCAGATCGACGTGGTCATCACCGACCACGCCATGCCCGGCATGACCGGCGGCCAGCTCGCCGAAGCGATCCACAAGCTCATCCCCGGCATGCCGATCATCCTGGCGACCGGCTTCGCCGACCTGCCCGGCTCCTACGCCCAGGACCTGCCGCGGCTCTCCAAGCCCTACGGCCCGGACGAGCTCGCGCAGGCGCTAGCGCTGGTGGAGCCGCAGCAACGGGTGGCCTCTTAGACCGGGTCAGGCGCCGAAGCGCGGCTCCGGCACGCCCTTGATGCCGAGGTCGTAGATCGCGAACAGGCTGCCCCGGAGCACGCCGTCGCCGGGGAAGCGCGGCAGCGGCGGCTTGGCCATCGAGGTCACGAACAGGATGTCGAGATTGGGGCCGCCGAACATCACGCTGGTGACCTTCTTCACCGGCATGTCGATCACCCGCTCGAGCTGGCCGTCCGGGGTGTAGCGCTTCAGCTTGCCGTCATAGACCTGGGCGTTCCACAGGCAGCCCTCGGCATCGACCGTGGAGCCGTCCGCGGCGCCGCCGGTCGAGGTGTCGATCTTGGTGAAGGTGCGGCGGTTGGAGACGCTGCCGGTCTGGATGTCGTAGTCATAGGCCCAGATCTCGCCCGACCAGGAATCGGCGAAATAGAACGTCTTGTCGTCCGGGCTGAAGCAAGGGCCGTTGGAGACGATGATGCCGGAATCCAGCTTGGTGATCTTGAAATCGGGATCGACCCGGTAGAGCGAGCCGTTCGGCCCCGCCTCCATCGTGTCCATCGAGCCCGAGATGAAGCGGCCGCGGCGATCGACCTTGCCGTCGTTGATGCGGGTCGTCTTCAGCTCCGGCTCGGGATCGTGGATCAGCGTCGTCTCGCCGGTCTTGAAATCCAGGAGATGAAAGCCATTGGCCAGCGAGCAGATGGCGCCGTTGCCGTCCTTGCGCAAAGCCATGGAGCCGATCTTCGCCGGCACGTCCCAGGCGCGCACCTCGCGGCCGTCGACGGTGCAGCGGAAGATGTTGCAGCCGAAGCTGTCGATCCAATAGAGCCGCTGCTGCTCCACATCCCAGAGCGGGCCCTCGCCCAGGATGGTCTTCACATCGACCAGCACTTCGATCCGCATGACGGCTCTCCCCTAAAACGCGACCTTGTCCGCGCCCTTCAGGCCCAGCATCTCGCGGGCCTCGTCTGGCGTCGCGACGTCCATGCCGAGACCCTCGATCATCTTGCGCGCCAGCGTGACCTGTTCGGCATTCGATTGCGCCAAGCGGCCGGGGCCGCCCCAGAGCGAATCCTCGAGGCCGACCCGCACATTGCCGCCCATCGCCAAGGCCATGGAGATGATCGGCATCTGGTTCCGGCCGGCGCCCAGCACCGACCATTGGTACTTGTCGCCGAACAGCCGGTCGGCGGTGCGCTTCATGTGCATGACGTCCTCGGGATGCGGCCCGATGCCGCCGAGAATGCCGAACACGGTCTGCACGAAGAGCGGCGGCTTCACCAGCCCGCGCTCCAGGAAGTGGTGCAGGTTGTAGAGATGACCGACGTCATAGCATTCGAACTCGAAGCGGATCCCGGTCTCGCTCAGGGTGCGCAGCGCGAACTCGATGTCCTTGAAGGTGTTGCGGAAGATGAGATCGACCGAGTTCTCCAGATGCTCCTTCTCCCAGGGATGCTTGAACTCCTTGAAGCGGTTCAGCATCGGGAACAGGCCGAAATTCATCGAGCCCATGTTGAGCGAAGCAACCTCGGGCTTGAACCGGATCGAGGGCTGGATGCGCTCCTCGATCTTCATCCAGGGGGCGCCGCCGGAGGTCAGGTTCACCACGGCATTCGAGCGCTGCTTGATGATCTTGAGGAAGGGCTCGAAGGCCTCCGGGGTCTGGTCCGGCTTGCCGGTCTTCGGATCGCGGGCATGGAGATGCACGATCGCCGCCCCCGCCTCCGCCGCGCCGATCGCCGCATCGGCGATCTCGCTCGCCGTGACCGGGAGGTGCGGCGACATCGACGGCGTGTGGATCGCGCCGGTGACGGCGCAGGTGATGATGACTTTGCGTTTAGTGGCCATGGCTGTTGTCCTTACGATCCGATTTCTTTGGCGGCCTTGCGCTTATGCGCGGTCAGGGCCATGAGGCGGCGGTCGCGCCACAGATGCCGCTTCGGCAGGTCGGCCGCCGGCAGCCTGGCGCGGCGCTCCTGCTCGACGGTCTGCAACACGTCGCCGGCCCAATCGACCCGGCGCTGCATCGACGGGAACAGCCGCGAATAGATCTGCTGGTAGCGCTCGACATAGTCGCGCACGCCGCTGGGCGCGTTGAGGTCGATGGTCTCGAACGGGCCCATGAAGGACCAGCGCAAGGCGAGGCCGTCGCGGATGCCGACATCGACATCCTCGACCGAGGCGTAGCCGTCGGCGACCAGGCGGAACGCTTCTTCGAGCAGCGCGCCCTGCAGGCGGTTCATGACGAAGCCGTCGAGCTCGCGCTTCATCACGATCGGCGCCTGGCCGGAGGCGACGGCGAGCGCTCTGGTCTTCTCCATGGTGGCGGGCTCGGTCCAGGGCGCCGGCACGATCTCCACCGCCGGGATGAGATAGGGCGGGTTGATCGGGTGCATGACCAGGCAGCGGCCGCGGCCCTTCAGATGCTCGGTGAACATCGAGGGCAGGATCGCCGAGGTCGAGCTGGCGAGCACGGTCTCGGGTGCGGCGATCGCATCGAGCTCGGCGAACACCTTCTGCTTGACCGCGACGTCTTCCGGCGTGTTCTCCTGGACATGCGCCACGCCGTCGAGCGCTTCCTTGAGGCTCGCGGCCGGCTTGATCCGCGCGACCAGCTGGTCGGCGGTCTGGCCCTCGAGCAGGCCTTCCGATTCCAGCGGCGCCGCCATGTCGCGGGCGAAGGCGATCGCCTTCTCCGCGGCGCCGGCGACCTGGTCGTACAACCGAATCTCATGCTTGGCGCGGGCGAAGCTGATCGCCCAGGCCCGTCCGATCAAGCCGCTGCCGATGATTGCAATCTTCGCCATGATGATCTTCCCTTAGAGCGTCTCGACGTTGCCGTCGACGCCGAGTGACTGACCGGAGATATTCTCGCCCAGAGGCGAGAGCAGAAACAACACCATCGCGGCGACGTCGTGCGGCGAGACCATGCGGCGCAGCGAGACCTTCTGCAGGTATTCCTTCTCCATCTCCGAATAGCTGATCCCGAGCTGTTCGGCCCGGGCGCCGATCACGCCTTCGATCCGCGGGCCTTCGACGATGCCGGGCAGGATTGCATTGACCCGGATGTTCGAGGGGCCGAGCTCCTTGGCGAGGCTCTGGGTGAAGCCGATGATGCCGAACTTGGCGGCGGCATAGGGCGTGCGAAAGGCGTAGCCATGCCGGCCCGCCGCCGACGACATATTGACCATCGCGCCGCCGCCGGCCGCCTTGAGCATCGGCACCGCGAGGCGCGCGCAGAGGAACTGTCCGGTCAAGTCGATGTCGATGCAGCGCCGCCAGTCCTCAATCGAAATCTCATCGACGCCGCCGGTCGGACCTGCGATGCCGGCATTGTTGATCAGCGCATCGAGTCCGCCGAGCGACGCCTTGGCGTCGGCGAAGAACGTCTCGACGTCCTTCTCCTTCGAGACATCCGCCTTGGTGGCGCCATGACCGGGATGCGCCTGCTTGAAATCGGCGATGAAATCGTCGGAGACGTCGCAGATATGCACCTTGGCGCCATGTTGGATCAGCATGTCGCTGATCGCCCGGCCGATCCCCGAGGCGCCGGCCGAGATCACCACGCGCAGACCGGGCTTCAGCCCGTTGACCCAGTTCTTTCCGGCGAGTTGCGCCATTCTCTACTCCCTAGTGATTGCGTTCGCGGAGCGCGATGACCGCGGCCAGGACGACGAGGCCGAAGATGATGATTCTTGTCGCGTAAGGCAGCATCGTGCCGGCCAGCAAGGTCTGCAGCGCGGTCAGCAGCAGCACGCCGCCGACCATGCCGAGATAGGAGCCGCGCCCGCCGGTGATCAGCGTGCCGCCGACCACGACCACCGCGATCGAGGGCAGCATGTATTCGTCGCCCATCCCGAGGCTGGCCTGGCCGGAGAAGCCGGTCAGCATGCAGCCGACCAGTGCGGCGCAGAAGCCGGACAGCGCGTAGACCAGCATGATCGTGCGGTCGACATTGATGCCGGAGAGCGCCGCCACCTTCTCGCCGTTGCCGAGCCCGTAGACCCGGCGGCCGAAGGGTGTCCGCCGGTGCAGGATCACCGCGGCGATCACGAACAGCAGGATGAAGACGACGACCGGGGTCACCGCGCCGCTCTTGTCGGTCATGAACCAGCGCATCAGCGGCGCCGAGAATCCGGCCGGCGTGCCTTGTGAATAGAGCAGGGCCAGGCCCTGCAGGATCCCGTTCATCGCCAGCGTCATCACGATTGGCGAGATGCCGAAGATCGCGATGCCGATGCCGTTGGCGAGGCCGACCAGGCAGCCGACCAGCAGCACCAGCGGCAGCGCATAGAGCATCGGCCCGTTCTGCCCGTTGACCATGCCGGCCAGCAGGATGCCGGCCAGCGCGATCGTCCATGGCACCGAGAGATCGAGCCCGCCGGTCAGGATCACCGTGCCCTGCCCGAGCGCCAGGATCAGCAGGAAGGAGGAGAGCACCAGGATCGAGTTGAAATAGCTCCAGCTGGTGAGCGCGCGGCCGACGGTGAGCTCGGTGATCACCAGCACGATCAGGAAACAGACATAGGCCGGCAGCGCATAGCGGATCGATTCGGCGTTGCGCACCAGGAAGGACGGCGCCGGGGTCTTGTGCGGCCTGGCTTCGATCCCGGGCAGCACCAGCCGGCGGGTCGCGCGGCTGACCTGTCGCGGCAGCATGCCGCGCCGCCAGGCCTGGAACCGGACGAAGCCGGCGCGCAGATGCTTGGCGGCGCGCGAATGGCGGCTGATCGCGCCCGCCAGCACCGCGAGGATCAGGATGCAGCCTTCGACCACGGTCGAGTAATAGGCCGAGACGTTCAGCACCAGCAGGATGTTGACGATGATCATCAGGATATAGGCGCCGATGATCGAGCCGACCACGCCGCCGCGCCCGCCGCCCAGCCTTGTGCCGCCGACCACCACCGCGCCGAAGATCTGCAGCAGCATGGAATTGCCGACCAGCGGATCGCCGGCGCCGGTCTGCGCGCTGACGAACACGCCGGCGAAGCCGTAGCAGCCGCCGGCCAGCACATAGACGGTGAACTGGGCCAGGCGCACCGAGATGCCGCGGGCCCGCGCCGCCTCCATGTCGCTGCCGATCGCATAGATCGCGGTGCCGAGCCGCGTGCTCTTCAGCCAGAGCCAGAGCAGGACGATGATGCCGAGCAGCACCAGCGCCATGGGGACGAGTTCGGGCACGGCATCGAGGGCGAGCGCGTTGCTGAGGCCCATCGGCACCATGCCGCCGGGCTTGTCGAGCACCAGCAGGGTCAGGCCCTGGACGATGAACATGGTCGAGAGCGTGACCACGATCGGCTGCAGGCGGAAGAAGGCGACGAAGATGCCGTTGAAGGCGCCGGTCGCCATGCCGACGCCGACACCGAGCAGCGACCACAGCAGGATACCGCCGGGCGTGTCCGGCATGTTGGTGGCGACCACCACGTTGACCAGCGAGATCACCGCGCCGGCCGAGAGGTCGAAGCCGCCGGTCAGGATCACCAGGGTCTGCCCGGTCGCGGCGATGGCCAGCGGCGCGCCGCCGGTCGAGAGCGAGCTCACCTCGAAATAGCTCATCGGCCCCACGCTCATCCAATCGTTGATGAGCAGCAGCAGGATGAAGACGCCGAGCGCGACCAGGACGCCCTGATAGCGGCCGATGCGGAGGCCGCGGCGCGCGCGGGTCGGCGGAGTCGTGGCGGAAAGACTGGTCATGCCGCGCGTCCCTCATGGCCGAGCGCGGCGCGCATGATCGAGTCTTCGTTGAGCTCGCTGCCGGATACTTCCTTCGCCACGCGGCCCTGATAGAGCACCAGCACGCGATCGGCCAGATGCACCAGCTCCGGGATCTCGGTCGAGTAGAGCAGGATGCTGCCGCCGGCCTCGACGTATTGGCGCATCAGGCGATAGAGCTCGTGCTTGGTGCCGACGTCGATGCCGCGGGTCGGATCGTAGAGCAGCAGGACGCGGCTTTCCGCCAGCAGCCACTTCGCGATGGCGATCTTCTGCTGGTTGCCGCCGGAAAAGGCGCCGGCCCGGGTCCAGAGCGCGCGTTCGGCGACCTCGACCCGCTGGAACACGGCGGCGACCGCGTCCTGCTCCTTCTTCACGTCGATGAAGCCGAACTTGGAGAAGCGCTCGATCACCGGGATCGAGGTGTTCTGGGTGCCGGAGAGCTTCAGGAACAGGGCCTCGGTCTTGCGATCTTCCGGCACCAGGCTGATGCCGATATTGGCGCGCACCGCATCGGTCGGGCTGGCGATGGTGACCGGCTTGCCGTCCACCGCGATCTCGCCCGCCGTGATCTCCGCCGCGCCGAAGCAGGCGCGGAAGAGCTCGAGCTGGCCCATGCCCTGCAACCCGGCGATGCCGAGGATCTCGCCCTTGTGGAGCGCGAAGGAGGCGTCGGTCAGCTTGCCCAGAGTCGCCAGGCCCTCGACCCGCAGCACTTCGGCGCCGGATTGATGGGTCTTCGCCGGCTTCTCCGGGAAGGCCTGGCCGATCGACCGGCCGACGATCATCCGGATCACTTCCTCGTCGTCGAAATCGGCGACCTTGCCGGTGGCGATGTGCTGGCCGTTCCGGAGCACGGTCAGCGAATCGCAGAAGTCGCGCACTTCCTTCAGGCGGTGCGAGATGAAGATGACGGTGGCGCCGCGCGCCTTCTCCCGCGCGATCACCGCGCCCAGCCAATCGACGTCGCCGCCGGACAGCGACGAGGTCGGCTCGTCCAGCAGCAGGATCCGGGGCTTGCGGAAGATGGCGCGCGCGATCTCGATCTTCTGCTTGATCGCGAGATCGAGTCCGCCGACCTCTTCCTGCAGGTCGATATTCTCGAGGCCGAGCTCGGCGAAATGCCTGGCGACCGCATCTTGAGCGGCGCGGCGCTTGACCAGGCCCAGCAGGTTGGCCGGCGCGTAAGGCAGCAGCACGTTGTCGAGCACGGTGAGGTCGCGCACCAGGGTCATTTCCTGGAAGGCGGTCTGGATGCCGCAGCGATGCGCCGCGCGCGGCGATTTCAAGGCGACCGATTCGCCGAACACGCGGAAGCCGCCCTGGTCGGGCGTCACCAGGCCGCTCAGCAGCTTGACGATGGTGGACTTGCCGGCGCCGTTCTCGCCCAGCAAGGCATGGACGCTGGCTTCCGGCACCTGGAACGAAACGTCGTCAACCGCAACCGTGGCGCCGAAGGCCTTGCGGACGTGGTCGGCTTCGATGGCGATGGGCTGCGTCATGCTGTGGCGTTCGCATTGGAAATGGACTTGCCGGGGCCACTCTTATGACCGTCATGGTCGGCGAAGGCCGACCGTGACGACAACATTGTAAATCCACTGCCTAGCATCACGCATTCCCGAAGAAAAAGCTGGGCGGCGCAGCGCGCGCCGCCCAGCACAGGTCGAGGTCGACTTAGGGCTCAGGCTGTCCGATCAGGGCGGCCTGGAACCCGACTTCCGGAGTCTGGTCGGAGAAGATCGACGCAAACCAACCCGGATTCGGCACGAGCGACGGCGGGAAGGCGTTGCAGCCGGACTTCATTTCTTCCCAGGAACCGGTCTCGCAATACTTGATGGTCTCGTTGGTGACGATCGGCAGCGGCAAGGTGGTGAGCTTCGGAATGTCCTTGCCCTCCAGCTTCTGCACCGCGAGCTTCAGCGCCAAGGCACCCGAATAGGGCGGCGAGGCGTAGGAGATGCGCGGGGCACCCAGCGGCGCATAAGGCGGCGTGTCGCCGCCTTCCACCTTGGCGCTGGTCGGCAGCATCTGGATGCGGCCGCCATTCGAGCCTTCGCCCGCGCAAGGCAGCAGCTCTTCGATCTTCTTGCCGGCCTCGAGCTGCATCGCGTTCGCGGTGTAGCAGCCGACCTGCATCCAGAGCCCGTTGACCTCGTTCCAGTTATGGGTGGCGAGGATCTTCGAGAGCTCGGTGCGGGCGACCGCCTGGCTCCACATGCCGACCGCTTCGGCAACGATCTTGATGCCCGGGTTCTTGGCGAAGACTTCCTTGGCCGCCTTGGTGCGCAAGGTATCGACCGAGGTGCCCGGCACGCCGGTGATGGCGATGATGTTGCCCTTGCCGTTCAGCTTCTTCACCAGCCATTCGGCGGTGACGCGGCCGGCCTCTTCCTGGTCGATCGTCACGTTGTAGGCGCAGGGCTCCTCGATCGCCGCGTCATAGGCGATGACGATAACGCCCTTGCTGCAGGCGTTCTTCACCACGGCGTTGAGCGCCGTCGGCGAGATCGGATAGACCACGATCGCCTTGGCGCCGGCCTGGACCATCGCGTTGATCTGTTGGATCTGGCGCTGGGCATTCGGCCCGGCGACCTGAACCTGGAGGTCGATCTTGTCGGCGAAATCCTTATGCGCGGCCATGGCCTTCACCATGTTCGCGGCTTCCGCCTGCCAGTCATTGCCGATGTAGGACATCGACAGGAATACTTTGAACTTGTCCGCTGCGTCGGCGGAGCCCGCTTGGGCCATCACGCCCAGCGCCAAGGCGCCAGCCGCAACGAATCGCCACCCCGTTTTCCAGGATCTCATAGTCACTCTCCCATCGCGTAGCCGGTTGCGTCGGGTGCGTCGCGCGCCCAGGACCCCGACCGCGGCCACATCGGCGCGGAGCCCAAACTTCTTTTTGATCATTTGATCATAAATCAGATATCATCTGCCGAGCAAGTGCGTTCCTCCTTGACGCACTTTCAGCCAGGCGATACCCGCAGCGACGCATGTCCATGGATACGACTCAGCGATCGAAACGACGCACCTCCGCACTGCCTCAGATGCAGGTGGCGCGTGTGACCCTGCCTGAGGAAATCTATCGACGCTTGAAGACCATGATTCTCGACGGCGGCCTGATGCCGGGCGAGCTCGTCACCATCCAGGGCCTGGCCGGTGCCTTCGGTGTCAGCGCGATGCCGGTGCGCGAGGCCTTGCAGCGGCTGACCGCGGAAGGCGCCCTGCGCGTGATCTCGGGCCGCTCGGTCGGCATCCCGGAATTGGAGTCCGATCGCCTCACCGACCTCACCAAGGTGCGGGTCGAGATCGAGAGCCTCGCCGCCTCCTGGGCGACGCCGCTCATCGGTCCGGAAGAGATCGCCAAGCTCGAGACCCTGGTCGAGACCATGACCAAGGCGGTCGAGGATGGCGACACAAGGGCCTATGTCCGGGGCAATCACGACTTCCATTTCACGATCTACGCCGCGTCCGGATCGGCGACCCTGCTCTCCCTGATCGAAGGCCTGTGGCTGCAGGTCAGTCCCTACTTCCATCTGCTGCATGGCGTGCGCGGCGCCGGCAACTACGACAACGCCAACCATGAGCACAAGCTGATCCTCAAGGCGATCCGCGCCGGCGACGCCGAAGCCTGCGCGGCCCATCTGCGCGGCGACATCGAATCCGCCACCGCGGGATTGTTGAAACTGCTGCCCTGAGCGGCGCATCTTTCGAAACTCGCCATCTCCGCTCACTCGGTCGTCATCCCAAGGCCAAGCCTTGGCATGACGTAAGAGTTTGTTGGTCCCGCCGAGATCATCGCGACGGGACCAACTCACAACTTACTCTTCCGGCTGACCCACCAGCGCGGCGTTCAGGCCGATCTCCGGCGTGGTCTCGGAATAGACCGAGGCGAACCAGCCCGGATTGGCGATGATCGCCGGCTGGAACACGTTGCAGCCCGCCTTCATCTCCGCCCAGGAGCCTTCCTTGCAGAGCTTGATGTTCTCGTTGGTCACGATGGTCTGCGGCACGTCGGTCAGGGCCGGGATCTCCTTGCCCTCGAGCTTCTTCACCGCCAGCGACAAGGCCAGCGCGCCGGTGAAGTTCTGCGAGCCGGACGACCAACGCTTGGCGCCCATCGGCCGATAGGTGCCGCTGGCGCCCTCGACCTCGGTGCCCACGGGGAGCATCTGGATACGGCCGCCGTTGGAGGCTTCGCCGGCGCAGGGCCGGAGCTTGTCGTCGGCGATGCCGGCTTCGCTCTGCATCGAGTTCGCGGTGTAGCAGCCGGCCTGCATCCACAGCCCGTCGATCTGGTCCCAGGGCCGCGTGGCCACCACCTTGGAGAGCTCGGTGCGCGCGACCGCCTGGCTCCACATGCCGTTGGCCTCGGCGATGACCTTGATACCGGGATGCTTGGCGAAGACTTCCTTGGCGCCTTCGTTGCGCAGGGTGTCGACCGTGGTGCCCGGCACGCCGGTCACCATCACCACATTGCCCTTGCCGCCGAGCTTGTCGACCAGCCACTCGGCCGACTGCTTGCCCCAGGCCTTCTGGTCGATATGGACGTTGTAGGCGCAAGGCTCTTCGATGATCGAGTCATAAGCGACCACCACGACGCCCTTGGCACAGGCATTCTTCACCACCTGATTAAGCGCGGTCGGCGAGATCGGATAGACGATGATCGCCTGAGCGCCGGCCTGCACCATGGCGTTGATCTGCTGGATCTGGCGCTGCGCGTTCGGCCCAGCGACCTGGACCTGCAGATCGACCTTGTCGCGATAGGTTTTGCTCAAGGCCATGGCCTTGATCATGTTGGCGGCCTCGGCCTGCCAATCGTTGCCGATGTAGGACATCGACAGGAAGATCTTGAACTTGTCGGCTGCCTCGGCCGCGCCGTTCCACGCCGCCAGACCCATCGCGCCCGCCACGCAGGCAGCCGCGATCCTCGACTTAAACTGAAGCTTCATCGCATTCCTCCCGGTTCGTCGTTACGGCGGCTCATTTCGCTGGCCGTCCGTCACCCCTGCGCGGTCTCACCCTGGAGGCCGCGTCCCCGCCAGTATGCCAGCCCGACTTCAGACGTCAACATATTCTATCTAACATCTGTGATCACAGTTAGGATCAAAGTCTCTTGTGCTGCTTTGGCGGCACCCGTCATTCAGACAACGTCGTGATTTTGAGCGGAGGAAGCCGCGCTCAGCGCGGTCGGGCCTGACCCAGGCCGCGGCGCTGCAGCGGCTCCGGCTGCAATTCTTCGCCGGCGCCAAAATGATGGCGGCGGAACCAGGAGGCAGCAGCCCGGATGTCGAGCGCCAGGGCGAAGCGCGCTTCCTTGGCGTCATGCCGCTCCATGGCGGCGATCACCCGTTCATGCACCGCGACGCCGCGGCGGAACATCTCGATCGAGCCCTCGATATGCTGCACGAAGGCGAGGACCGGGCCGAAGCGCAGCCAGAGCGAGCCGATGATTTTCAGCAGCGCATCGGAATCCGCGGCTTCATAGACCGCGAAATGGAAGTGCTGGTTGCCTTCCAGCATCCCGCCGGCATCGCGCGCCTCGATCGCCTGGCCGAAGATGCGGTTGATCTTGCGAAGCTCGGTGCAGATGCCGGGCCGCGCCCGCAGGGCGGCGCGTTGCGCGGCATAGCCCTCGACCTCGCAGCGGACCCGGATCCACTCGTCGTAATTTTCGAGCGTCAGGGCCGCGACCTGGAAGGTGCGGTTGGGCAGCTGGGTCAGCGCGTTCTCGGTGACCAGACGCTGGATCGCCTCGCGGACCGGCATCGGGCTGGTGCCGAGCGCCGCGGCCAGGGCGCGGATGGTCAGCACCTCGCCCGGCATGAAACGGCCTTGGTAGAGCGCATTGCGCAGCTCCTGATAGACCCGCTCCTGCACGGTGGTGACGTCGATCGGTCTGACCCTGTCGTCCATCTCGTTCTCTCAAACCCCAGCCGAATCGCGGCCTCCGGCCCATCATAGAGCCTCGGGCACGAGCCTACAGCAGCCGGCCGCGGTTTGAAACACTGTCTATCTTCGATATGTGATCACAAAATGGATTGCCATCCGGCCGCGCCCGGCTATCCTCGGTGGCAACGAGAAACCGCTCTGACAAACGCCGCTCTGGGGAGAGAACGCCATGGTCGAGATCCGCTGCATCGTCGACGCCAAGAACCATCTGGGCGAGGGCCCGCTCTGGGACGTGAAGGAGCAGAGGCTCTACTGGATCGACAGTTCCGCGGCCGAGATCTACAGCGCCAAGGAGGACGGCAGCGACGTCAAGCGCTACTTCGTGCCGACCCATATCGGCTCGATGGCTTTGCGCGAGAAAGGCGGCGCGGTCCTGGCGCTCGCCAACGGCTTCAGCCTCTACGATTTCGAAACGCAGAAGCTGACCCATATCGGCGATCCCGAGGCCGACGAGCCCGAGAACCGGCTGAACGACGGCAAGGTCGATCGCCGCGGCCGCTTCCTCGCCGGCTACATGGCCTATGACCACGATCGCGAGGACGCCAATCGCGGCCAGCGGCCGGTGCGCAACTCGGCGCTCTACCGGCTCGATCCGGACCTCTCGATCCACAAGCTCGATTCCGGGATCAAGTGCTCGAACGGGCCGTGCTGGAGCCCGGACAACAAGACCTTCTACTTCTGCGACTCCTACGACAAGGTGATGTACGCCTACGACTACGACATCGAGACCGGCAATGTTTCGAACCGCCGGAAATTCCTGACCGCCTGGGAACATCCCGGCACGTTCGACGGCTCGACCGTGGATTCCGAGGGCTTCATCTGGAACGCGCATGTGTTCGGCGGCCGCATCATCCGCTACGCGCCGGATGGGCGGATCGACCGCATGATCGAGTTCCCGGTCCGCAACCTCACCAGCGTGATGTTCGGCGGCAAGAATCTCGACGTCCTCTATTGCACCTCGATGGGCCGCCCGATGAAGGGCGTGCCGCAGAAGGAAGCGACCGCCGGCGGCGTGTTCGCGGTCACCGGTCTCGGCGTGAAGGGCATTCCGGAGCCGCGCTTCGCCGGCTGAACGAAGAACGCCGTCCCTCCCCTTCTCGTCCAATCCGGAGACCAGCATGCTGAGACAGATTCGCCGCATCGTGACCACCAATGACGCCGAAGGGAAATCCGGCGTCATGATCGACGGCATCGCCGACAACATCATCACCGTCCTGACCGAGCTCTGGATCACCGGCAAGGGCAAGGTCAATCACACCGACGGCATCGATCACGGTGCGCTGTCGACCCAGCTCGAGCCGCCGGAAGGCGGCACCCTGTTCCGCTATTTTGAGATCCTGCCGGAATCCGAGTTTGCGCATCTCTCCGACGACGAGAAGCGCAAGGCCAACGCCGAATGGTTCGCCGCGATGAACGGCGCGCATCTGCAGCCGGACACCTCGAAGCACCCGGCCATGCACAAGTCGCCGACCACCGACTACATCATCCTGCTCTCCGGCGAGATCACGCTGGTCCTCGAGAAAGAGGAGCGGACCCTGAAGCCGTTCGACTGCGTGATCCAGCGCGGCACCAACCATGCCTGGGTCAACCGCGGCAAGGAGAACGCCCTGCTGATGGCGGTGCTGGTGAGCGACGGCAGCCACGGGCGCTGACCCCCACCGTCATTGCCGGGCTTGACCCGGCAATCTTGCGCCGATTGGCACGAGATGCCCGGGACAAGCCCGGGCATGACGCATTGAAGTTGTGCGCTAATACGTCTTCAGGCCGTTGACCTTGAGCCGTACCGCGTAAAGCGAGGTGGTGCCGCAGATATAGAGGTAGTTCCGCTTCGGCCCGCCGAAGCAGACATTGGCGACCACCTCCGGCACCAGGACCTTGCCGATCAGGGCGCCGTCCTTTTCATAGCAATGCACGCCGTCGGCGGCGCTGGTCCAGATTCGCCCGTCGGTGTCGAAGCGGAAGCCGTCGAACAGGCCGGCGGTGCATTTCGCGAACACGCCCTTGTCCTTCAGCTTGTCGCCCTTCACCGAAAAGCGACGGATGTGCTTCGGCCCGTTCTTCTTATGGGTGGCGCCGGTATCGACGATGTAGAGCTCGCTCTCGTCCGGCGAGAAGGCGATGCCGTTCGGTTGCACGAAGTCGTCGGCCACCACGGTGACGGCGCCGTTCTTCGGATCGATGCGGTAGACGTAGGAGCCGCCCTGCTCGCTCTTGGCCTTGTTGCCTTCGTAATCGGAATCGATGCCGTAGCTCGGATCGGTGAACCAGATGCTGCCGTCGGACTTCACCACCACGTCGTTCGGGCTGTTGAGCTTCTTGCCCTTGTAGGAATCGGCGAGGGTTATGACCGTGCCGTCGAACTGGGTGCGCGACACCCGGCGCCCGCCATGCTCGCAGGAGACCAGCCGGCCCTTGCGATCGACGGTGTGGCCGTTGGTGTTGCCGGCCGGGGCGCGGAACACCGAAGTCTGCCCGCTGGTCTCGTCATAGCGCAGGATCCGGTCGTTGGGGATGTCGGACCAGACCAGGTAGCGCCCGGCCGCGAAATAGGCCGGCCCTTCCGCCCAGCGGCAGCCGGTGTAGAGCTTGTCCAGTTGCGCGGTGCCGACGAACAGATTGTTGAAACGCTCGTCCAGCGTCTCGAAGACCTTGGCCATGGTGTTCCCCTGTTGGAGTCGAAAAAAGGTGGCCGAGCCTAGCCGGATCGGCCGGGAGCGTCACCCCCCTCCGAAGCGGTATCAGTCCCAATGGGATCAGACCAGGCCGCGGTAATCGGCACGCAGCTTGGCGGCGACCGCGCCCGGACCAAAGGCGCGGTCGTCGAGCCGCGCGACCGAACGGATCTCGAACAGGGAATTGGTCAGGAAGATTTCCTGCGCCCCGGCGAGATCGGCCGGCGACAGCGAAGCCTCTTCCGCCGGGATCTTCAGCACCGCGGCCAGTTCCAGCACCACGCGGCGCGCGATTCCCGCCAGCACGCCGTCGCTGACCGGCGGCGTCACCAGCCTCCCGGCAATCACCGCGAAGAGATTGGCGCGGGCGGCGCCGCAGACCCTTCCGGCATTGTTCAACAGGATCGCCTCCTCCGCGTGGCGCTGCGCGGCCTCACCGGCGGCGAGAACGTTGTCGAGATAGGCCAGCGATTTCATGCGCGAGAGCGGCGAGCCCTCGTTGCGGCGGATACCGACGGTCACCGCCGCGCAGATATCCGGCAGTGGCGTGTAAGGCGTCGCCGCGATCAGCAGGGTCGGCTTCACATCCGCCGGCGGGGCGAGGCCGCGCGGTCCGGTGCCGCGGGTGAGGGTGATCCGGATCGCGGCGTCGGCGAGCCGGTTCGCCTCCAGCACCGCGATCACCGCCTCGGCGATCGCCGGCACGTCGAACAGCAGCGGAATACCCAGGGCGTCGGCGCTGTCGCTCAGCCGTTCGAGATGGTCGGCCAGGCGGAACGGCTTGCCGCGATAGGCGCGCAGGGTCTCGAACAACCCGTCGGCCAAAGTGAAGCCGCGATCGGCGGGATCGATGCGCGCGAAATCATGCGGGACGATGGCGCCGTTCAAGTAGATCATCAGGCGCTCTTCTTGGCGGCGCGCTGGCCGCGACCGGCCAGGGTCTCGATCAGCGCCTTGGCCTTGGTCAGGCTCTCCTCCCATTCGGCCTGGGGATCGCTGTCGGCGACGATGCCGCCGCCGACCTGGAAGGAGATGCGCGCACCGTCGATCAGCAGGGTGCGGATCACGATGTTGGTGTCCATGGCGCCCCCGGCCGAGAGATAGCCGATGGCGCCGCAATAGGGCCCGCGCTCGGTCGGCTCCAGCTCGGCGATGATCTCCATGGCGCGGATCTTCGGAGCGCCCGTGACCGAACCGCCGGGGAAAGCCGCGCGCAAGAGATCGACCGCCGTCTTGCCGTCATCCAGCGCCGCCGTCACAACCGAGACCAGATGATGCACCGTCGCGTAAGACTCCAACCCGATCAGCACCGGCACCCGGACCGAGCCCAGCTTCGCCACGCGGCCGAGATCGTTGCGCAAGAGATCGACGATCATCAGGTTCTCGGCGCGATCCTTCTCGCTCGCCAGCAATTCCCGGGCGAGCGCCGCGTCATGCGCCGGGCTGCCGCCGCGGGGCCGCGTGCCCTTGATCGGCCGGGTCTCGATCGCGCCGCCCTCAATCTTGAGGAAGCGCTCCGGCGAGGAGGAGAGCAGAGCGGTCTCGCCGAAATCGATGAAGGCGGCGAAGGTCGCCGGATTGCGCCGCCGGAGCGCATCATAGAGCGCCAGCCGGTCGAAGCCTTGCGGCAGCGCGGCCTGGAAGCGCTGGGTGATGTTGGCCTGGTAGATGTCGCCGGCCTCGATGTAGTCGATGGTCCGGCGGACCGCGCGGCGATACTGGTCGGCGCTCAGGTCCGGTTCCGGCTCGATCTCCCAGTCGGGCGGCGCGACTTGTGTCTTGCGGTCCAGCCGCGCCAGCGCCCATTCGATGCGCGCCTCGGCCCGGTCGCCGCTGGCGAAGACGAAGGCGCGGCGCTCCTGGTGATCGACGGCGAGAACGGTGTCGTACCAGCCGAGCTCAAGATCGGGGAAACCGTGATCGCTGCTGGCATGGGCCGGCACGGTCTCGATGTACCGGCGGAGTCCATAGCCGAACTGTCCGGCCAGGCCGGTCTGGAACGGCGGCAGGCCGGGGACCTGGTTGAGCGGATAGCGGGCCAGCAGATGATCGATCGCGTCGAACGGCGAGCCCGCGAACGGTGCACCGTCGATCGTGGTCGAATCCCCGCGCGTCACCAGCCGGTGGAGCGGATCGGCGGCGATGAAGGAATAGCGGCCGAGGGTCTCGTGCGGGAGGGCGCTGTCCAGGAAGACCAGGCCGGGGCAATCCACAAACCCGGCGACCCAATCCATCAGGTCGGTGGGAATCCGCTGGGCCGGGATTTCGGTGATCAGGAGTTCACGCCATGCCATGGCGCGGAGGCTAGCACCGCTGGGCGGCGGCCAAAACCACGATCAGCGACCGGGAATCACCCGGGACCGCCTTCTCGGTTTCAGGAGAACAGGTCGGAGATGGCGATCAGCCAGGCCAGGGCCAGGACGACCAGCGCGTCGAACACGACGAAGGCCCGGACGCCGGTTTGCAAGCTCGGGCGGGGCAGCATCGCTCGGGCCTCACGAATGGCTGGCCAGGGCCAGCAGGAACAGGACGAAGCCGCCGAGCGCCGCGCGGGCCAGGAACGTGCTCAGCCCGGCCGGAATCTGCGGCAGGGCGTTGCTGGCGATGCGAAGTCGGGACACGGACACGGCGGTCATCCTCTGCTCGGTGGTCGGTATTCAATCCGTCGTTGCAACCTGCCACCCGGTTCGCCGGATCGCTATGACCGGGATCACAAGACCCGGAGACTTGGCTGCGACAAGGTCAATCTACGCGACAATGTTTAAGCGCCGGTTTATGGCGCGCCCGCGCTGCAATTGCGGCAAATGCAAGATTTCGAGGAAATCCGCCGCTTCCGCGCGGAGTACGTAGAATCACGAATCGCGAAATTCGAGCATCGCCCGAATCAGCCGCTCGGGTTCTCGCGCTGCGCCAGCTTCTGCGAGAGGTCCTTCACCAGCTCGGTCAGCAGCTGGATTTCCTTGGTGCGCAGCAGGTCAATCTTGTGATGCAGCAGCTCGATCTCGAGCTCGGCCTTGAGGTTGATGTCGTAGTCGTTGGCCTGGTCCTGGCGGTCGAGGATCGCCTGGCGGTTCTGACTCATCAGAATGACCGGCGCGGTATAGGCGGCCTGGAACGACAGCATCAGGTTCAACAGGATGAAGGGATAGGGATCCCAGGCCTGCACCCAGGCATAGACATTGAACAGAATCCAAAGGGTGAGCAGCAGCGACTGCCCGATCACGAAGGGCCAGGAGCCGACCACCGAGGCGATCCAATCGGCGACCCGATCGCCGGTGGTGAGCGGCGGCGGCGCCGGCGGCTGGCGGCCGGCGCGCTCGGCCCGCAGCTGCAGCAACAGCGTGCGGTCCTCCTCGGTCAAGGCCGTGATCTGGTCGATCAGGCTGTCGATGGAGCGGGCTTTCGCCGCCGGTGCATGCGCGTGTGCCATCAGGGTCCCAGGACATGATTGAGGATGAGGTCGATCTCGCCGACGATCTTCAGCGCCTGCTTCAGACGCTCGCGCGAGAGGCCGAGCAGGCGCCGCACCTCGACCGCGGTGCCGGGCGCCCGGCCGGAAGCGAGATCGGCGATCTGCTGCGCGAGGATGAGCTCCAGGAGCATCTCATGGGCGTCGTCGATCCGGGCGAAATCCTCGCGGCGCACGAAGCCGGGCGCCACGGCGGCGTTCCAGCGCTCCGGCGTGGCCGTCGCCTTGACGCCGAGCCGCAGCGCCAGCACCCGGCCGCCGGAGACGATCGGCAGCAGGCCGCCGCGCTTCAGGTCGACCCGCCCGCCCTCCTCGCGGAACCGGCCGAAGATATTGAGCGCGCTGCCATGCCGCGCCGAGGTTCCGGCCAAGGCCCGGATGAAGCCGGGATCCTGGCCGAGCGTGGTGACGGCATCGCGCAAGGACGCGGCCAGGCTGTAATCGCCGGCAACGGGCAAGAAGTCATAGAAGATGTCGGCGTTGAGCAGCGCCTCGGGCGCCAGCCGCTCGATCCAGAGCGCCACCTCCTCGCGCCAGCCCTTGAGGTTGTGGCGGAGGTGGCGGTTCATCGCCATGACCTGGCCGCGGCAGAACGGGATGCCGGCGGCGTCCAGGATTTCCGAGGCGCGCTTGCCGAGCTCGGCGAACCAGGGGTGGTCGTCGCTCTCGGCGTCGTGGATCAGCGCATTGTCCTGGTCGGCGGCCAGCAGGCTCTCGCCGCGTCCGCCTGAGCCCAGCACCAGATAGCACCAGCGCGCCGGCGCCGCCCGGCCCTCCGCTTCCAGGGATTCGGCGGCGAGCTCGGCCGCGCGGCCGGAGACGTCGCGCAGCACCGCGCTGATCACCGCCGCGATCTGCCGCGCGCCGATCCCTTCCTTCAGCAGCCCGCCGGCGATTTCCGGCAGGCGTTTCTGGATCGCGCCGAGATCGGCCGCCGAGGTGGCCGTGCCGATATCCTCGGCCAGCACCAATGCGCCTTGCGCGCGCAGCTTCAGGACCGCGCCGGCGGTGACCATACCGATCGCCTGGCCGGTCACCGGATCCACCACCGGCATGTGGCGAATGCCGCCATGCGCCATCCGGGCCAAAGCCGTGAAGACGAAGGCGTCGGGCGGCAGCGAGACCAGTGGGCCACTCATCCGCGCGCCCACTGGGAGCTCGAGAGCGCCCGCCCCCAGCTCGGCGATCGCATTCAGGAGATCGCGCTCGGTGATGATCCCCGCCGGGCGCCCGCCCTCGCCCAGGATCAGCAGCGAGCTGATCTTCAGCCGCCGCATGGTCGCCGCGGCGAAGGTGCAGGTGGCTTGGGGGTCGATGGTCTCGACCGGACTGCTCATCACCTCGTTCAGGCGATGTTGATAGGGGAAAGGATCGATCCGGCTGAGCGCGGCCTCGGCGGTCATGACCCGGCCGTCCCATCGACCCGGCGCGCCTGCGCCGCCTTGCGGCCGGTCATCTGGAAGGCGATCGCCTGGCCGAGTGTCACGATCCCGCGGGCTTCGAGCAGCGGCAGCAGCCTGAGATAGAGCGCCGCCGTCGCCAAGGCGTCGCCCAGCGCGGTATGCCGGCCATGAACGGCGACGCCGAGCGCCTCGGCGACGGCGTCGAGGTCGAAGTCCCGCGCCTCTGGATGCAGCGCCGAATAGAGCAGCGCCGTATCCAGCCAGGGCGGGTCCTGCCAGTCGATGCCGGCGGAGGTGGACGCCTGCCGCAACACCGCGAGGTCGAACACCGTGTGGTGCCCGATCATCGCGATGCCCCGGAGCGCGGCCGTGATCTTCGGCGCAACCTCGGCAAAGGGCGGCGCCGGCAGCACCATCAGGTCGGAGATGCCATGCACCGCCGTGGAGACCGCCGGAATCTGCCGGCCCGGATTGATCAGCAGATCGAGCACCTGGCTGCGCAGCAGCTGCGCGCCCTGAAGCCGCACCGCGCCGAGCGAGACGATGCGGTCCCGCGCCGGGTCGAGGCCCGTGGTCTCGGTGTCGAGCACCAGGGCGGGCAGCTCGGCCAGCGGCGTCTCGGCCGTGACCCGGGTGCCCGGCAGGCGATCGTGCAAGTCTAGGTCATGCTCCACCGTGCCGAGTACGCCTTGGCCGGCGGCGAAACGAATGACCGCGCCGCCGGCATCGGGAAAGGCGCTGACCGAGGCGCTCAGCCGATCGCCGCCCGGCGTTTCCAACCGGCAATCGACGGCCGTGCCGCGTCGCCGCGCTTCATCCATCGCCGCCGCCAGGGCCGTCGACGTCACCAGGTCGTAGACGCTGGTGCCGACCATGGACGCACAGGCGTCGAACAGTGCACGGCCGGCGGCGTTGACCAGGCTGATCAGGCCCTCCGGCGTCACCACCAGGACAGGATCGGGTATGGCGCCCAGAATCTGCTCCAACCGCCGGTCGCGTTCGGCCTGGGCGATCCGGCGCCGGCCGATCAGATCGGCGACCGCAAGATGCAGCCGGTCGATCGAATCCGGCGCCTGGCGGGCGACCGGCGGCAGCGGCGTATCGGAGGCGGCGAGCGCGACATGACCGCGCAGCCGTTCGAGTCGGGCATGGATTCGCGCGATCGAGACGATCAGGATCGCCGAGACGCAAAGCCAGAGCAGGCAAGCCGCGAGCAGCACGGCGTGGCGCGCGCCGATGTCTTGCCAGTCGAGACCTTCGGCCGCCAGCGCGACCATGATCCCCAGCGACAACAGCAGGACCGCCACCATCAAGCCGCGTTTCGACCGATCGAGCACTTTGGCGGCATCTCCCCAATTCAACCCGGGGCGATTAGACATCCGGCGCTCGCGGCGAACAAGCCGCATGCCATGGACGTCACGGGCGTTGCCAGCGGCGGCGGTGGCGGACAAGATGCCGGCTCGGGCCAGGATCGCGCTGGCCGCTTGCGGGGTGAACTGTCTTGACTGAGAGCCTGGTTGCCGGCTGCCGCGTCCTGGTCGCCGATGATTCGCCGTTCGCGCTGGAACTGATCAAGGCGATCCTGGACAAGGCCGGTTGCACCCAGCTGATTGGCGCCGGCGGCGGCCGCGAGGCGCTGCTGCTGGCCGGCGAAGCAAGCTTCGACGTCGTGCTGCTCGACGTCACCATGCCCGACATGAACGGCTATGAGGTCGCCAGGGCCTTGCGCGCCACCACGCCGCCACCGGGTCCGGTCATCGTGATGCTGAGCGGCCGCGACATCGTCGAGGTCGACATCGCCGCCCGCGAAGCCGGCGCCGACGGTGTCATGGCCAAGCCGGTCGACCGCCGGAAGCTGCTCGAGCTGCTGGAGACTTTGCTCCAGCAGCGTCGGGCGATGGCGGTGTATTAGACGAATAGACCCCGTCGACCCTTCTCTCGGCCTATTCCGCCGCCTTCAGCTCCGCCGGATCGATGCCGAGGCCCTTCGCGACATCGGCGGCGAGCCTCGGATCGGCGCGGTGGAAATGGCCGAGCTGGCGCAGCTTGATTTCCTTCCGTGTCACTGCGCCCAGCGAACGCACGATGTTCGCGGCCAGTCGCTTCTGCTCGTCCGCGGCCATCAGCCGATAGAGCGCGCCCGGCTGGCTGTAATAGTCGTCATCGACGCGGTGGTCGTAGCGGGCAATCGGCCCGCCGAAATCGAGTGCCGGCTCGCTCAAGCCCGGATTGTCCGCCGGTCCGCCGAGGCTGTTCGGCTGGTAGTTCGGCTGCGCGCCGCCATTCGCGTCCATCCGCATCAAGCCGTCGCGATGCGCCGTGTGATACGGGCATTTCGGCGCATTGACGGGGATCTGACCATGATTGACGCCCAAGCGATAGCGATGGGTATCGCCGTAGGAGAACAACCGGCCCTGCAGCATCTTGTCGGGCGAGAGGCCGATGCCCGGCACCACATGCGCGGGGTTGAAGGCCGCCTGCTCGACCTCGGCGTGATAGTTCTCCGGATTCCGATTCAATTCCAGCACGCCGACATCGATCAGCGGGTAATCCGCATGCGGCCAGACCTTGGTGAGGTCGAACGGATTGATGCGATAGGTGAGCGCGTCCTTCTCCGGCATGACCTGGATGCGCATGCGCCATTTCGGGAAGTCGCCGGCATCGATCGCGGTCACGAGATCGCGCTGCGCCGATTCCCGGTCGCCGCCGACCACGCCCGCCGCTTCTTCGTCGGTGTAGTAGGTGATGCCCTGCATCGACTTGAAATGGAACTTGACCCAGAAGCGCTCGTTGCGCGCGTTGATCAAGCTGAACGTGTGGCTGCCGAAACCGTGGATCTCGCGGAAGTTCTTCGGTATGCCGCGATCGCTCATCAGGATCGTCACCTGGTGCAGGCTCTCCGGATGCAGCGACCAGAAATCCCAGGCGGCGTCCGGATTGCGCAGATTGATGCGCGGGTCGCGCTTCTGGGTGTGGATGAAGTCGGGGAATTTCAGCGGATCGCGGATGAAGAAGACCGGCGTGTTGTTGCCGACCAGGTCCCAGTTGCCCTCCTCCGTGTAGAACTTCAGCGCGAAGCCGCGCACGTCGCGCTCGGCATCTGCGGCGCCCTTCTCGCCGGCGACCGTGGAGAAACGCAGAAAGACCGGCGTCCGCTTGCCGATCTCCGAGAACAACGCCGCCTTGGTATAGCGCGAGATGTCATGGGTGATGGTGAGATGGCCGTGGGCGCCCGATCCCTTGGCATGCACCACGCGTTCCGGAATCCGCTCGCGGTCGAAATGGGCAAGCTTCTCGATCAGCCAGACGTCCTGGAGCACGACCGGGCCGCGCGGGCCGGCGGTCTCGCTGTTCTGGTTGTCGATGACGGGGGCGCCCGCCGCGGTGGACAGATGGGCAGGCTTGGTTTCGGTGACCATGGTGCAGCTTCTCCCTGAGCGTTGCGCTGACAGGAAGCTACGCCCCGAATTACGATCGGGGAAACGGATAAACCGGATCGCAGCAATCGACCGGGTCGATTACGCCTTCATCCGCGCGCCCGACGGGTCCTGCATCGGCCGGAGACTGGCCCTGGCCGCATGACGCACGCCGGCGATCGCGATCTCGAATTTCCCCGACTTGATGAAATCGGCATCGACGCCGGCGTCGTGCGAGACGTAGCCCATGCCGATCGCGGCGCCGAGTGTGTGGCCGTAATTGGCCGAGGTGACGAGGCCGACCCGCCGGCCGTCGCGATAGATCGGCTCGTTGTGATAGAGCAGCAGCGCCGGGTCCTCCATGGCGAACTGCACCATGCGCCTCTTCAAGACGTTTCCGGCGCGCTGCTTCTCGACCGCCGCCTTGCCGATGAAGTCCTTGGAGAAGTCGCAGGTGAAGCCGAGCCCGGCCTCGAGGATCGTGTCATGGGTGCCGATGTCATGGCCCCAATGGCGGAACGCCTTCTCGATGCGCATGGAATCCATGGCATGCATGCCGGTCGGTTTCAGGCCGAACTCCGCGCCGGCTTCCAGGATCAGCTTCAGCACGCCGCGGGCGAACTCCGCCGGGATGTAGAGTTCCCAGCCCAACTCGCCGACATAGGAGATGCGCTGCGCCAGCACCCGCGCCGCGCCGATCTCGATCCCCTGGGTCGTGCCGAACGGGAAACTTTCATGGCTGAGATCCGCGTCGGCGAGCTTCGACAACAGCGCGCGACTCTTCGGTCCCATCACGCCGAGCGCGGCGAAGGCGGTCGTGACGTCGATCAGATCGACCCGCGCCTCGGGGCGAATGGCCGATTTGAGGTAATGCCAGTCCCGCGTCGCGGTCGCCGCCGCAGTCACCACCATGAAGCGGCCGTCGCGCAGGCGCGTCACCGTGAGATCCGCCTCGATCCCGCCCTTGTCGTTGAGCCATTGCGTGTAATGCGCCCGCCCGACCGCCGCGACATTGGCGGTGCAGATGCGCTGCAGCTCGGCCTCGGCATCGGGGCCGACCACCAGGAATTTGGCGAAGGTCGAGAGATCGAGCAGGCCGACATTCTCGCGCGTGTTGCGGCATTCGGCGCCGCAATAGTCGAACCAGTTCTGCCTTCCGTAGCTGTATTGGTATTCCGGCTTCACGCCTTTCGGCGCGTACCAGTTCGGCCGCTCCCAGCCGGCGACCTCGCCGAAGCAGGCGTTGAGGCTCTTCCAGTCCTCGTAGAACGCGGTCTGTCGCACGTTGCGCGAGGATTCGAACTGGCGATAGGGCCAGTGCATCGCGTAGAGCAGCCCGAGCGCCTCCGAGACCCGCGGCACCAGGAAGCTCTTGCGGCTCATATGCGGCATCAACCGGCGGATATCGACGTCCCAGAGGTCGAAGGGCGGCTCGCCGTTGACGATCCAATGCGCCAGCGCCATGCCGGCGCCGCCGCCCGACTGGATGCCGATCGAGTTGAAACCGGCGGCGACGAAGAAGTTCTCCAGCTCCGGCGCCGGCCCCAGGATATAGCGCTGGTCGGCGGTGAAACTCTCCGGCCCGTTGAAAAACTTGCGGATGCCAACCTTCTCGAGGCTCGGCACCCGGTGGATCGCGCCTTCCAGGATCGGCTGGAAATGGTCGAAGTCTTCGGGCAACTCGTCGAAGGCGAAATCCTCGCGGATGCCGTCCATGCCCCAGGGCTTGGCCTTGGGCTCGAAGGCGCCGAGCAGCAGCTTGCCCGCATCCTCCTTGTAATAGGCGCAGGCATCCATGTCGCGCATGACGGGAAGATTCGCGGTCATGCCCTCCATCGGCTCGGTCACGATGTAGAAATGCTCGCAGGCATGCAGCGGAATGTTGACGCCGAGTTTCGCGCCGATCTCCCGCGACCACATGCCGGAGGCGCAGACGACATAGTCGGCCCGGATCGTCCCCTCCGGCGTGCGGACGCCCACCGCGCGGCCGTTCTCGACCAACACCTCTTCGACCTTCACGTCCTCGGCAATCTTGACGCCCTTCATCCGGGCGCCGCGGGCCAGCGCCATGGTCGTGTCGGCCGGGTTGCACTTGCCGTCCTTCGGATAGAACACGCCGCCAAGCACGTCGGAGACGTTCATCAGCGGCCATTTCTCCTGGACCTGCGCCGCGGTGACCTTCTCCGCCGGCACGTCGAAGGCGTGCAGCATGTCCATGCCGCGCAACAATTCCTCGAACCGCGCCTCGTTCGTGGCGATCGAGAGCGAGCCCGGTTGCACGAAGCCGGTCGCCTGCCCGGTCTCGGCCTCGAGCCCGGTGTAGAGATCGACCGTGTACTTCGCGAGCTTGGTCAGGTTCTCGGTGTAGAGTGAGGCCCGCACCAGCCCCGCCGCATGCCAGGTCGTGCCGCTCGTCAGCTTCTTCCGCTCCAGGAGCACGGTGTCGCTCCAGCCGAGCTTGCCGAGGTGATAGGCGATGGAGCAGCCGACGATACCGCCGCCGATGATGACGACGCGGGCCTTGCTGGGGAGGGTCATGGGTCTCGTCTCTTCTAAAAACGCGTCATGCCCGGGCTTGACCCGGGCATCCGGTGCCAGGCTGGCACCAGATCGCCGGGTCAAGCCCGGCGATGACGGTGATGGAGGATGGCGGCAACAGCAGCATCACGCCCGCAGCCGCTCGTTCTTCGGATCGTAGATCGGTTCCTGTGCCACCGTCGCCGGATAGCGCTTGCCGAGAATCTCGATCTCCAGCTTCGAGCCCGGTGCGCTCAAATCCTTCCGCACATAAGCCAAAGCGATGCTCTTGCCGATGCGGTGGCCGTAGCCGCCGGAACCGACGATGCCGACCTGGGTCGCACCGTCGAACACGATCGAGCAGGTGAGCGCGTCCGCGGTCGGCGTCTCGACGATCAGCGGCACGAAGCGCTCGGCCTCGCCCTTGCCATGGCGTTCGAGCAAGGCGGCCTTGCCGATGAAGTCGCCCTTCTCCAGCTTGACGAAGCGCTCCAGGCCGGCATCGAACGGCGTGTATTCATGGGTGATGTCCTGCTTCCAGGAGCGGTAGCCCTTCTCCAGGCGCAGGCTCTCCATCGCATACATGCCGAAATCGGCGATGCCCAGCGGCTCGCCCGCGTTCCAGATCGCGTCGTAGACATGAACCAGATCGGCCATCGGCAC
Organism: Dongia sedimenti; assembly: GCA_030715195.1. Lineage (GTDB taxonomy): Bacteria > Pseudomonadota > Alphaproteobacteria > Dongiales > Dongiaceae > Dongia > Dongia sedimenti. The sequence goes on along the minus strand of JAUYVI010000004.1, from coordinate 563,338 downwards.
ATGCAGCTCCCAGCCGAGCTCGCCGACATAGTTCACGCGCAGCGCCAGCACCTTCCTGCCGGCGACGGTGATCTCCCGGGCACTCGGCCACGGGAACGCCGCGTTGGAGAGATCGGCGTCGGTGAGCGTCGCCAGCAACTCCCGGCTCTTCGGCCCGGCGATCACCAGCGAGGAACCGGCGCCGCTCGCCTCTTCCAGCGTCACCGAGCCGTCCGTCGGCAGATGGGCCTGCAGCCAGTCGGTGTCGTGCCAGAGGGCCGAACCCGCCGAGAGCAAGTAGAACCGATCCGCGGCGACACGCGTGACGGTGAACTCGCTCAAGATCGTGCCGCGCTCGGTCAATGCGTAACCCAGCGACACGCGGCCGAGCTTCGGCAGCGCGCCGCAGATGACCCGGTCGAGCCAGGCTTCTGCGCCGGCGCCGCTCACCCAGTACTTGGTGAAGCCGCCGAGATCCATGATGCCGACGCGTTCGTTGACCGCTTTGCATTCCTCGGCCACCGGTGCGAACCAGCGCATCTCGGCGCGGTGGAAGGAGAGCTTCTGCTCGGCTTCCTTGGCATTGCGGGGGAAATAAGCGGCACGCTCCCAGCCGCCGCGGGCGCCGAAGAAGGCGCCCTTGGCTTTGAGCGCGTCGTAGAGCGCGGTCACCTTGCGCGGGCGTCCGGCCGGGCGTTCCTCGACCGGGAAGCCGATTTCGTATTCGTTCTGATAGAGCTCGACCGCCTTGTGGTGGACGTAATCCTTGTCGGCGAAATCGGTGAAGCGCCGGTGGTCGAAGCCCCAGAGGTCCCATTCCGGCTGGCCGTAGACGATCCACTCCGCCATGGTCTTGCCGGCGCCGCCCGCCTGGCTGATGCCGAAGCTGAAGGTGTTGCAGTTGTAGAAGTTCCGCAGACCATGCTGCGGCCCGATATAGGGATTGCCGTCGGGCGAATAGGGGATCGGCCCGTTGATCACCTTCTGGATGCCGACCTGGCCCAGGATCGGCACCCGGCCGATCGCCGCCTCGATGTATTTCTCCAGCCGGTCGAGATCGTCGGGATAGAGCTGGAACGAGAACTCTTCGGGGATGCCGTTCAGCCAATCGGCCTTGCAATCCCATTCATACGGACCCAGCAGCAGACCGTCGCGCTCCTGGCGGAGATAATAGCTGACATCGGGATCGCGCAGCAGCGGCAGCTTTTCCTTGAGCTTGGTCAGCTCCGGAATCTGCTCGGTCACCAGATACTGATGCTGCATCGAGACCAGCGGCAGGTACTGCCCGACCATGGCCGCGACTTCGCCGGCGCGATAACCGGCCGCGTTGACCACGATCTCCGCGGTGATGATGCCGTTCTTGGTGTCGAGCTCCCACTCTCCCGAGGGTTTCTGCCGGATCGCCTTCACCGGATTGAAGCGCTGGACGCGCGCACCCTTGTCCTTGGCGCCTTTCGCAAAGGCTTGCGTCAGCTGCGAGGGATCGATGTCGCCGTCGAACGGATCCCAGAGCCCGCCCTTGATGTCATCCAGTTCGATGAACGGATACTTGTCCTTGATCTCGTTCGGGCCGATCACCTCGAAATCGATGCCTTGCGCGCGGGCCATCGACTTCACATGGCCGTATTCCTCCATGCGCTCGGTACGATGGGCGAGACGGATCGAGCCGGTGACATGGTAGTTGATCGGATAATCGACCTCCGCGCCGAGCTTTGCATAGAGCTTCGAGGTGTAGCGCTGGTATTTGATGACGTTCCAGGAGGTCGAATAGTTCGGCACATTGCCGGCCGCATGCCAGGTCGATCCGGACGCGAGCTCGTCGCGATCGATCAGCAGGCAATCGGTCCAGCCGAGCTTGGTGAGGTGATAGAGCACGCTGGTACCGACGGCCCCGCCGCCGATGATCACTACGCGGGCATGATCGGACATGGTGTGGTCCCCTAAGCAAATCTCGTCATGCCCGGGCTTGACCCGGGCATCTGTTTCCAATTGGCGCGAGATGCCCGGATCAAGTCCGGGCATGACGCCTCAATACAAAATCACGCCGGCCGCATCGCCTCTTTGGCGAGCCGCACCGGCAGCTTGGCGCGGATCGCGTCGTCGATCTCGTCCGAGACGTGCCGCGGATAATGCTTGGCCAGGATCGACTTGGTGCCCTTGATCGCGCGGTCGAGGATGGTCGGCCGGCCCTGCTCGACCCAGTCCTTCGGATTGGAGCGGTCGCCGATCAGCGGATAGACATATTCCGACTGCATGCGGTTGAGCGTCTGCTCCGACCCCAGGAAATGCCCGGGCCCGTTCAGGCAGGTATCGCGGATCGTCTCCAGCGAGAGCGAATCTTCCGTCACCTCGATCGCCTTGATGGTGCGCTGCGCGGCGCCGATGATGTCGTTGTCGATCAGCAGGCTCTCGAGGCTGAAGCCGAGCAGGCTGGCCTGCATGCCGGCCGATTCATAGATCAGGTTGGCGCCGGCATTGCCGACCAGCGCGTGGTTATAGGCCTTCTCGTAGCCCGACTGCGCATCCGGCATCTTCGCATCGGTCATGCCCGAGGCGGTGCCTCCGGTCAGATCGTAGAACTGCGCCAGCTGCGCCGAGGCCGCCGAGAGCAGCGCCTGTTCCGGCGAGCCGCCGGACATCGCGCCGGTGCGCAGGTCGGAGACGAAGCACCAAGTGCCGAAGATCGCCGGATGGCCCGGCTTGATCGAATTGACGTAGACGAGACCGGCCAGGCATTCCGCGACTTCCTGGGCGATGGCGCCGGCCAGCGCCGCCGGCGCCGTGGCGCCGGCCTGACCTGCGGAGAGCAGCAGCACCGGCATGCCGCCATGCACCGCCATCTCCAGGCAGCCGCAGGCGTCCTGGGCGAATTTCAGCGGCGGTACGACAAAGCAGTTCGACTGGCTGACGAAGGGACGCGCGCGCCACTTGTCCTCGCCGCCGGCGATCATGTGCAGCATCTCGAGGGACTTCTTCAGATGGTCCTGATGCACCCAGCTCGAGCCCACATGCTTGGTGGTGCCCATGACGCTCGCGTAGCAGGTGTTGAAATCCATCTCGAGCGGATCGGGCAGCTCGCGGCAGACCACCGAGCGCTGGAAGAAATGGATGTTGTCCAGCGTGTCGACCATGCGCGCGATGTCGTAGAGGTCCTTGGTGGTGGACTCGCGATACTCGCCGGTCAGCGGATCGACCATGTGCACGGCCGCACCCGCGGTGCCGTAATAGACCCGCTTGCCCCAGGGCTCCATGTCGTGGCGCGGATCCTGGCCGTGCAGTACGAAGTTGCGCCCGGCCTTTGCCAGCGTGTCCTCGACCAGCGAACGCGGAAAGATCAGCCGGCCCTTGTCGGTCAGCTTGGCGCCGGCCTTGGTCATGTATTCGATGCCGGTCGGGATCGCGTCGGCGAGGCCGATCTGCTCCAGGATGTCGAGCGCGGTGTTGTGGATCTTCAGGACGTCGCCGTCGGATAGCGGCTTGTAGCGCCCGCCCTCCATGCCGGCCCGCACCGGGCGCTCGTTCTGGGGCAAGGGCGCTGCCCGCAGCGCACGCCGCGCCTCGCGCCCGCCGCGCCGGGCGCCGGTCTCGGGGCGCGGCGCTTCGGCTTGAACGTCACTCATGGCTGGAATCCTCGCAGGATGCTGATTTTGGGCGATATTCCTGGCCTAAGCCGCTCCGGGCAAGAGAGGCTTTTTCATCGACCGATGAAATAGATTCATGTTACGACGAGGCATGGTCAAGCGCGCCCTGCCTTCGCTCACCGCTTTGCGCAGCTTCGAGGCCGCCGCCCGCCACCACAGCTTCCGGCGGGCCGCCGAGGAGCTCGGCATCACCCAATCCGCGATCAGCCATCAGGTGGCTGCCCTCGAAGAAGCGCTGAAAGTGACTCTGTTTCGCCGTGTCTCGCGCGGCATCGAGCTGACCGAGGCCGGCGCGCAGTTCTATCCCTACCTCCGCGACGGCTTCGACCGGATCGCCCAGGGTGCCGCCCTGGTCAGCCGCGCCGAGCTCGGCGGCGATCTCACCGTGCAGGTCTATGTGACGGTTGCGGTGCGCTGGCTGGTGCCGCGGATCCATCTCTTCCAGGCGCGGCATCCGGGCATCCTGGTGCGCTTCCACACCCGCGACTTCCACTGGGAGTTCGACCCGGCCTTCGCCGATATCGGCATGATCTCGACCACCAAGCCGGACAATCCCGACCTCGCCTATACCCATCTCTTCGATGCGAAGCTCATTCCCGTCTGCACGCCGGGCATCGCCCAGGCCGGGATGGGGATGCGCCAGCCGGCGGACCTGGTGAACCATGCGCTGCTGCAGGTCTATACCGCCGTCGAGGACTGGCATGTCTGGCTCGACGCCGCCGGCGTGCCGCAGTTGAAGGGCCGCACCGCCGCCAAATACGATTCCTACCTGCTGGCGATCGAGGCCGCGATCGACGGCCAAGGCGTGGCCCTGGTGCCGCATTTCCTCGCGGCGCCCGACATCAAGGGCGGCCGCCTGGTCCAGCCGTTCAGCATCGACGTGCAACAGCCGGCGCGCTGGTACCTCGCCTGTCTCAAGGAGCGTGCCGAAGAGCCGCGCATCCGGCGGTTCAGGGACTGGGTCATTGATCTGGTTGCGGAGGACCCGGTCATCAACGCTGAATCGCCCATCCCGGGCTTGACCCGGCAATCTGGCGCCGCGTAGGGAAAGAGGCGCCCGGCCCCGTCCGCGAATGCGGACATTTGTCCGCGGGGGCCCGGGCAGGCGGTTTCCAGGGAGTATCACCATGACCATCGGCGTCGGCGGCAAGACCGAAGCGGAAGCGCTCGCGTCTCTCTCCAACATGACGGCTGGCGCCGTGCCGATCGGCGAGAGCGAGTATCGCGCGCGCATCGCCAAGGCGCAGAAGCTGATGCGCGGGCGCGGCATCGCCGCGGTCTACCTCAATGCCGGGTCGAGCCTGCTCTATTTCACCGGCATGCGCTGGCATGCCTCCGAGCGCATGGTGGGCGCCGTTCTGCCGGCCGAGGGCGAGATCGAGTTCATCGCGCCGAAGTTCGAGGAAGGCACGGTCCACGATTACATGGTCGTTCCCGGCAAGGTAAATTGCTGGGAGGAACACGAGGCGCCGACGGCGCTGTTCGTTTCCATGCTCGACCGGATGTGCCCCGGCGACACCACGGCGCGGGTCGGCATCGACGAGAGTACGCCCTTCTTCCTGTTCGACAAGATCCGCGTGCTCGGCAACCGCTACGACTTCTTCGATGCCTCCGAGGTCACCCGCACCTGCCGCATGCAGAAATCGGCGGCGGAACTGGCGCTGATGCAGCGCGCGAAGGACATGACGCTCAAGGTCCAGCAGGCCGCCGCTTCCATCCTGCGCCCCGGCATCAGCACCACCGAGGTCGAGAGCTTCATCGAGCAGGCGCATCGCAAGGTGGGTGCGTCCGGTTCCACGTTCTGCATCGTGCTGTTCGGCCCGGCGACCGCCTTCCCGCATGGCGTCAAGGATCCGCAGATCCTCAAAGAGGGCGACATGGTGCTGATCGACACCGGCTGCCGGCTGCACAACTACCTCTCCGACATCACCCGCACCTATGTCTTCGGCGAGCCCAACGAGGAGCAGCGCCGCTACTGGCAGATCGAGAAGGACGCGCAGATCGCCGCCTTCGAGGCCGCCAGGATCGGCGTCCCCTGCGGCGAGGTCGATCGCGCCGCGCGCAAGAGCCTGGTCGCGAACGGGATGAGCGAGGGCTACAAGCTGCCCGGCCTGCCGCACCGCACCGGACACGGCATTGGCCTCGACGGGCATGAAGGTCCCTATCTCGTGCTGAACGACGACACACCGCTCGATGCCGGCATGTGCTTCTCGAACGAGCCGATGATCTGCATCCCCGGCAAATTCGGCATCCGGCTCGAGGACCACTTTTACATGACCGCGCAGGGCGCGAAGTGGTTCACCGAACCCTCGCCCTCGGTGGACGATCCGTTCGGGCTCAAAGCTTAAGGTCGGGATCCAGGACTCTCGCCAGCCGCCGGTTGGCCGAGATCGCGATCTCCAAGGTCAGCACCCGGCGGCGATTGCCGTTGAGCTTGCCCTGCGGTGCGGGACGCACGATCTCGCCGCCATGGGCGTCGGCGACGATCAGCCCGCAATCGAGCGGCAGGATGTCGCGCGGAAAATCCGGCTCGACGGCGAAGAAGAAGCGGTCGCAGAACTCGAGATATTCCGGCCATTTCCGGTCCGACTGAAAATCGGCGCGGCCGGATTTCACCTCGACGATCACGATCTCGCCGGAACTGTGCAGCGCGATGACGTCTGCGCGGCGGCGCGCCTTCAACGGAAATTCCTGCAGCGACGCGAATCCGAGCCCGTCCAGCAGGCGCGTGACGCCGCGGCAGATCCGCTGCGCGGCCATCGGAAATTCGAACGGCGCCTCGGGCGCCGAAAGCTGCTGCGGAATCTGGAACATGGCCCAGCTTCCCGCCTCGCCCGCACCTTGTCCAGCTACCGCGATGCCGGTATGACCAAGCATGCCTGAGGGGGAGCCAGAATTGATCGTTGCCGCGCCGCGGAAGCCCGGCCGGCTGCGGCGATTCCTGCGCTTGGTCATGCGCGCGATCGGTCTCTTCCTGCTGATCTCAGTGATGTGGACGGCGCTCTATGCCTGGCTGCCGGTCCCGTTCACGCCGCTGATGGCGATCCGGCTGATCGAAGGCTATGGCTTCTCCAAGGACTGGGTCTCCTATGAGGAGATCTCGCCCAACCTGCCGCGGGCGGCGATCGCGGCGGAGGATTCCGGCTTCTGCGCCCACTATGGCTTCGACTGGGAGGCGATCCAGAACGCCTGGAACCGCAATCAGAAATCCCGTCGTATCCGCGGCGGCAGCACGATCAGCAACCAGACCGCCAAGAACGCCTTTCTCTGGCCGGACCGCACCTATCCGCGCAAGGCGCTGGAATACTATTTCACCGGTCTGATCGAACTGATGTGGGGCAAGAAGCGGATCCTGGAGGTCTATCTGAACGTCGTCGAGTTCGGCCCCGGCGTCTACGGCGCCGAGGCGGCGGCCCAGACCTATTTCAAGAAACCAGCCAGCGCCCTCACCCGCCGCGAGGCGGCGCTGCTGGTCGCCGTCCTCCCCTCGCCGCTGAAATGGTCGGTCACCAAGCCCGGCCCCTATGTGCAGTCCCGGACCGGCACCATCATGGCGCGGATGCTCGATATTCCGGACCCCAAGGACGATCCCTGCGGCCACAACGGCAGCTAAAATTGGGACTGAATTCCCGCAATGGTCGACACATCGCGCCAAGCCTCTGAGAACCAACAACAGGTCGCTGTAATTTAAGTCGAATTTCGAAGAATTGTGGGCCATCGCAACACCGCAAATAAACCAAATCTTCAAGGGTTGAACGGCAGTTTAGCGCTGTCGCTACAACCACCTCTGAGGCCGGAGTGGCCGTAAACCCAGCGCAATCCGCCGCGCCGCCGATCCAGACCGCAACCGCCCTTCTGGCGGTGGCGTTCGTTTCCGCCTGCGCCGCGCTCGCCGTGTGGTTCGGCCACCCTTGGTTGGCGATCCTGGCGATCGCGGTCAGCGGCGTGCTCGCAGCGGCTTTCATCAACCGGCAGCATGGCGGCCGAGCCCGCGCGGCAGCGATCGAGCTCGAGCGCCAGTCGATGATGCTCCGCCAAGCGCACCGCATCGCGCAGCTGTGTTACTGGCAATGGCGACCGCATACCGGCCGCCGCCACGAGGAATCCGACGGCGACTACGTCTACACCGACGACACTGAGGAACTGTTCGGCCATGACGCGGAAACCATGGCTGCGGCCGGCGGTGATTATTGGGAGCTGATCGCCCATCCCGACGACCGCGAATCGGCGCGGGCGCGGTTCCTGCAGTTCCTGCGCGATGATACGCCGGTCCACGTGCAGGAATACCGCATCAACCATCCGAAGCGCGGCGAGCGCTATATCCGCGAATGCGCGGAGAAGACCTTGGATGCCGCGGGCCGCCTGATCGGTATCGCCGGGACGTTGCAGGACGTGACCGATGCGCACCGCACCCAGCAGGCGTTGCGCGAAGGCGAAGCCAAGCTGCGCCGCGGCTTCCGCATGGCCAAGCTCGGCCATTGGAGTTTCGAGCCCAACCGGCCGCGGCCGGAAGGCGGCACCGGCGTCTACACCTACTCGGACCAGGTCTGGGAGATCTACGGCATCTCCGGCGACGAGCTCGACGCCTCCGGCGAGAACTTCTACGAAACCTATATCCATCCCGACGACCGCGCCCAGCTGAAGGCGCAGAACGAGAGCTTTCTCCGCGACGACCGGGCGAGCTACACCCACGAATACCGGTTCCTGAAGCGCGACGGCAAGATCGCCTATATCCATGAGAGCGCGGAAAAGATCCGCGACGAGGCCAACCGTGTCGTGCAGATCGTCGGCACGATCCAGGACGTGACCGAACAGCGCCTCGCCGACATCGCGCTGCGCGAAAGCGAGGCCAAGCTCAAGCTCGGCTACCGGATCGCCAAGATGGGCCACTGGTCGTTCGATCCGAACGCCCGGCCGGGCGAGCTGGCGAAGGCGCCCTATACCTGGTCCGACGAAGCGGCCGAGATCTTCGGTGTGCCGGCCGCCGAGCTCAATCAGTCGGGCGGCACCTTCTACGACCGCTACGTCCATCGCGATGACCGCGACGACCTGAAGAAGCTCGACGCGGAATTCCTCGGCGGCGATCTTCCAAGCTACGTCCAGGAATATCGCGTGGTGCTGCCGGACGGATCGCTGCGCTACGTCCTGGAGAGCGCCGAGAAGCGCCTGGATGCTGCTGGACGCCTGGTCCAGGTCGACGGCATCGTGCAGGACGTGACCGGCCTGCGCCGCTCCGCCCTCTCCATGCGCCGGGTCGAGCGTCAGATGCGCCGCGCCTATCGCCTCGCCAAGCTCGGCTATTGGTATTGGGAGAGCACCGACGGCAGCAGCGAGGACGTGAACCACAGCCAGCTCTCCGAGGAGATCTGCGAGATCTTCGGCGCCGACCGCGAGGAGCTGCATTGGGACGACGGCAAGGCCTTCTGCGAGCACTTCGTCCACCCCGACGACCGCGAGATGGTGCTTCACGTGTTCGCCGAGTTCGATCAGGGCCTGATCGACAACTACACCATGAGCTACCGGGTGACCCATCCGAGCGGCGAGATCCGCCATGTGCGGTCCGTCTCGGAACGCATCCGCGACGAGCATGGCCGGCCGCTCTACGGCATCGGCATCATCCAGGACCTGACCGAGGTGAAGACCGCCGAAGCCACTCTGCGGCGGTCGGAGTACCAGCTCCGCCGCGCCCAGCGCGTCGCCAGGCTGTATTGCTGGCACACTGAGGAGGATCCGCAGGGTCCGCGGCGCATCGTCTTCGACCACGAGTTCTACACCGAGATCCTGCAGCGCGTGCCCGAGCCGCCGATCTCCGGCCTGGTCGACTTCATCGAACGCTTCGTCCATCCCGACGACCGGCTGCGCACGCTGCCGATCGGCACGGCTTTCGCGCGCGAGGAGATCGACTCCTACTCGCTGGAATACCGGATGCTGCGCCCGGATGGCAGCGTGATCTACATCCGCTCCGCCGGCGAGCGCATGCGCGACACCGACGGCAACACGCTTCAGCTGTTCGGCGCGCTGCAGGACGTGACGGATCTGAAGCAGCACGAGCAGGAGCTGATCGAAACCAAGAACGAAGCCGAGCTCGCCAACCGCTCGAAGAGCGAGTTCCTCACCAACATGAGCCACGAGCTGCGCACGCCCTTGAACGCGATCATCGGCTTCTCGCAGGTGATCCGCGATCAGCTGTTCGGCTCGGACCAGGCGCGTTACGTGGACTATGCGCGTGACATCCACAAGAGCGGCCAGCACCTCCTGGATATCATCAACGACATTCTCGATGTGTCCAAGCTCGAGGCCGGCAAGCACGTCCTTTATGAGCAGGAGATGGCGCTCGGCGAGATCGTCGAAGTGTGCCTGAACATCAGCAAGGCCCGCGCCGCGGAAGGCGCGGTCAAGCTCTCGGCCTACGGCTTCGATTCTCTGCCGCTGGTTTGGGCGGAAGAACGCGGCATGAAACAGGTGCTGCTGAACCTGCTGTCCAACGCGGTCAAGTTCACGCCCCGCAACGGCTCGGTCTCTGTTGCCGGCCGCGTCACCCAATCCGGCGAAGTCGAGATCGCCGTGACGGATACCGGCAGAGGCATTCCGCCCGACGTCCTGCCGCACCTGTTCCGGCCGTTCCGCCAAGGCGACAATTCGATCAGCCGCGACTTCGGCGGCAGCGGTCTCGGCCTCGCCATCTCGCGCCGCCTGATCGAGCTGCACGGCGGCCGTATCGAGGTGGAGAGCGAGCTCGGGCGCGGCACGACGGTCACCATCACCCTGCCGGTCGATCGGGTGATCCCCGACCTCGATGCCCTCCCCAAGCGGGAAGCCGACGCCGAAGCCAAGATCGCGATCTGAACGAGCGACGGCGTCCGCACACGGATCCGTCCGCGGCAATTGTTGCTATTTTGTTCCTGCCGTGCCAAAAGACCGCCTCGAATATCAGAGACGGCCACTCCAATGCCCAAGGTCAGAAAGATCGTGTCCGGCGGCCAGACCGGGGTCGACCGGGCGGCACTCGACTTCGCGATCCGGCACGGCATCGCGCATGGCGGCTACTGCCCCAAGGGCCGGCGCTCCGAGAGCGGCCGCATCGCCAAGAAGTACCGTCTGACCGAATGCGCCTCGCCCGACTATGCGATGCGCACGGCGCTCAACGTCTTGCATTCGGACGGCACGCTGATCCTCACCCGCGGCCGGCCGGAAGGCGGCACCCAGCGCACGGTCTATCTCTGCCGCGAATACGGAAAACCGACGCTGGTCATCGACCTCGATTGTGCGCTCGATGCCGCCGACTTCGCCGACTGGCTGCGCGAGCAGCGGATCGAGACCCTGAACGTCGCGGGCCCGCGCGAGAGCAAGCAGTCGGGTATCGGCAAGCAGGCGCGAAAAGCGCTGGAAGAGTTGTTCGCCGCGTTCGATTGCCCAGACACCGCCCGAGCCGCAGTGCTGACGAAGCCGTGAACGGCAGGGATTATGCCCTGCCGCCACCCGTGTGTGTGGGCGCCGCTTTTCGGGCAGGGTTGTTAACCCTGCCATATTGACAAGGACGGGGTCGAAAGCGGCAATAGGTTCGACCCCGAGTCTCCTGTTGAGACTCACGCACCGAGAGAGGCTTTCACTCCATGTCGACCGATCGGAACACCGGCTTTGGCCGACGGCTATTCTTGCGGATGACCACCGCCCTTTGCGCCGCCATCGGCCTGCCGGCGGCAGCGCTGGCCGCGGACTTGGTCGGCGAAGTCACCAAGCTCCGGGGGCAGGCGCGCGCCGTCCGCGGCGGTCAGAACGTGATGCTGGCGGAGGGCACCAAGATCGAATCCGGCGACGGGGTGGTGACCGGCCCGGATGCCCGGCTGAAGGTCCAGTTCAAGGACGGCTCGATCATCACCCTCGGTGAGAACTCCAAACTCAACATCGACAAGGCGAAGTTCGAGGGCTCGAAGCGCGACATCGCCGCAACCCTGCTCGACGGCGTCGTGCGTGCCGCCGTCGCCAAGGCCGGCGCCGGCTCGAACTTCCAGGTCAACTCCTCGCTGGTGACCAGCGCCGCGCGCGGCACCGAATGGATCATGTCGATCAAGGACCACACCACCTCGCTCCTGGTGCTGGAAGGCACGGTCAACGCCAAGGGCATCGGCGAAACGCTCGATGATCTGCCGAACGCCCCGATCGCCAAGGGCGTCGATCTCGGCGTGAAGCAGGGCCTCGCGGTCGGCGAGCCGGCCCGGGCGCTCGGCATGGACCCCAACGACATGGGGAAGGTGATCAACTGGAAAGCCGAGAAGATCAACAAGCTGGTCTCCGCGACCGACTTCTAGGTTTCCATCCGAACTGTATCGGCCCGGCCGGCCGGCCATCGCTGCGTTAAGCTTTCGCACACGGCGCTTGGGCGATAATGCCCCACGCCTAGTGGTCGGCCGCGTTCGCATACGCGGAATGTTGATTGTTCAGCTTTCGTTAAGCCTAAATTCCCGTGCTGAATCAAAACAATAGCGGTGATTCTTCGCGTATTGGTTTGACATTAACGAGATCGGGACTGTACCGTATCCAAATGTGAGGCGATTCACAGGCCCCCGAGTCCCATTGGGGAATCGGGCCTGGAGTGCCGAAGTGGGGCGGGATGGCGTTGGAACCCCTCAGTGCCGAGCAGCTGATCTCCCTGGCGCGACAGAAGTCGGACCAGGCGCGCGAGCAGCTGTTCGAAGCCATGGGCGACGTGTTCCTGGAACGGAACACGGTGCTCACGCTGCAAGAACGCGCGCTCATCACCGACATCCTGGAAAAGCTGATCCGCGAGGTCTCGCGCGAGATCCGCCGCAAGCTTGCGGTGAAGCTCGCCGAAGCGCCCGGCACGCCGCGCGAGCTCGCCGTGCTGCTCGCCAATGACGAGATCGACATTGCGAGCCCGGTCCTGATCAGGAGCAAGGTGTTGGAGGATGCCGATCTGATCGAGATCGTGCGCAACCGCTCGACCCAGCATCTGCTGGCGATCGCCATGCGCCGCGACCTCTCGACCGCGGTCGCCGATGCGCTGGTGGAATCCGGCGAGAAGGACGTTATCCGCACGCTGCTGGAGAACCAGGACGCGCATATCTCGCGTGCCACCATGGCCTATCTGGTCGAGCAATCGAAGGCGGTGGACGAGTTCCAGGAGCCGCTGGTCAAGCGCCGCGATCTGCCCGGCGATCTCGCGCGCCGCATGTGCCTCTGGGTTTCCGCCGCGATCCGCCAGTCGCTGCTCGAGCGGTTCAGCATCGACGTCGACAAGCTCGACGACAGCTTGGAGCCGATCGCCCGTGAAGAGGCAGAACGGCTGCAGGAGGCCGACCCCGACGCCGCCGGCGCGCTCGCCCAGGCGCTGGGCGAAGGCCGAAAGCTGACGCCGCGCCTGCTGATGCAGACCCTGCGTCGCGGCGAGGTGCCCCTGTTCGAGGCGATGCTGGCCGAGATGTCCGGTCTGCGCCCCGCCCTCATCCGCCGTCTCTGCTATGAGCCGGGCGGCCAGGGCCTGGCGGTGGTGGCCCGCGGCATCGGCTTGAGCCGCGAGGAGTTCGCCAGCATCTATTTGCTGACCCGCAAGGCACGGCCCGGCGGCATGTCGTTGGACCCGGCCGACCTCGGCCGCGCCCTGGAGTTTTTCGACCGCATCAACCACGGCAACGCCGCGACCGTCATTGGCCGCTGGCGCCGCGATCCCGACTATCTCTACGCCATCAGAAGCGTGGAAGAGCAACAAGGACGACAGCGCGCATGAAGCCCAACCCGTTCGTCGTGACGCCGACCCCAAAAGGCAAGGCCGCAGGGCCACGTCCCAACGGCCCACGCCCGGAGCTTCTGCAACAGGCCTTTGCCAAGGAGCTGCTGGAGTTCGGCCCGGCCGTGTTCCTGTGCGATACCCGCGGCGAGATCAGCTGGAGCAACGCCGCCTATCGCAAGATCGCCGAGACCAAGGCCGGCGGCATCCAGGTCGGCAACGTGTTGCCGCTCAAGGACATCGCCGAAGAGATCGACCTGAAGCGCCAACCTTTGTTCCGCGAGGACCCGATCGGCCCCGGCGCCGTCCTGCGCTCGCGGCATGTGCCGCTGTTCGACGAGCGCGGCCAGCTCGCGGGCTTCGGCGGCCTCTTGAACCTGTCGAACGAGACGGTCGAGCGCACGGATGAGCATCCGGTCGTGGTCGAGCGCCACATGGATTTCATCCGGCTCTCCTCCGACTGGATGTGGGAGACCGATTCCGGCTTCAACCTGCAGATGGTCACCCACCGGGTGAACAACGTGCTGGGCTTCTCGCCGCACGAGCTGATCGGCCGAAACCTGATGTCCATGGTGAGCTCCGAGCCGTTGCGCCAGGCGCTCCGTCGGCGCTTGGAGCGGCTCTCGCCGTTCCGCGACCAGCCGTTCGATGCCGATGACAGCAACGGCCGCCGCAAGCTCTTCCTCATGAGCGCGGCGCCGATCTTCGACAAGACCGACGGCAGCCTGAAAGGCTTCCGCGGCGCCGCCACCGACATCACTGAACTGACCCGCCGCGAGGAAAGCCTGCGCACCGCCAAGGAAGCGGCGGAAGTCGCCAGCCGCGCGAAGAGCCACTTCCTGGCCAATATGAGCCATGAGCTGCGCACGCCTTTGAACGCCATCATCGGCTTCACCGACGTGATGCGCATGGGCCTGCTGGGTCCGGTGGAGAATCCGGAATATCGCGCCTATGTCGGCGACATCCACGGCAGCGCCCAGCGCCTGCTGGAAGTGATCAACGACATCCTCGACATGTCGCGCATCGAGACCGGCGAGGTCGAGCTGCACGAGGCGGCCTGCAACGTCGAGGAGCTGTTCGAATCCGCGCGCCGCATCGTGCACAGCCGCATGGAGGCCCGCGCCATCAAGTTCAGCGCCGACCTCTCCCCGCGCCTGCCGCGCATCCATGCGGACAAGCGCAAGATGAAGCAGATCCTGGTCAACCTGCTCGGCAATGCGGTGAAGTTCACCGCACCCGGCGGCCGCGTCCGCCTCTCCGCCTCGGTCGGCGCCGATGGCGGCGTCGTGCTGTCGGTCGAGGACAACGGCATCGGCATCGCGCCGGAGCATATCGAGCGGGTCATGGAACCCTTCGCCCAGGTCGAGGCCGATCTCGACCGCCGCTTCGAGGGCATCGGCATGGGCCTGCCGCTCTCGCGCGGTCTCGCCCGGCTGCATGGCGGCGACCTCGCACTCGAGAGCCAGGTCGGCAAGGGCACCCGCGCCACCGTCACCCTGCCGCCGGAGCGCTCGATCGAAGGCGGCCACCTGCAGGCGGTGAAGTAACCGCATACGGGGTCATGCGCCGATCCAGCAGCGCATGCTATGATGCGGTCCCATGACTGAAGTCTTCAGTGTCGAAGCCTTGATGGATGCGGCGCGTGATAGCACGCCCGAAGGACGTTCGCGGCTGTTCGGCCTGCTCGGCCAGCTCTTCCTGGCCCGCGGCCAATCGCTCGGCGAAGGCGAGCGTCGCGGCTTCACCGAATTGCTGGAGATTCTCAAACCCTTCGCCACCGTCGAGGCACGGTTGGAGCTGGCCTATGCCACGGCCAACGCGCCCTTCGCGCCGAGCGATCTGGCCCGGCTGCTGGCCGAAGACGACATCGAGATCGCCTCGCTCATCCTGTTCCAGTCGGAATCGCTGGGAGCCTCGGATCTGCTCGCGCTGGCCGAGGATCCCGAGCGCGCGACCATCATCGCGGCACGGCGCGCCTTGCCGATGATGGTGGCCGATGCGCTGATGCGGCGCGGCGACCCCGATCTCGCCCGCGTGCTGCTGAAGAACGAGACCATCAAGCTCTCGATCCCCGCCATGGCCGATGCGATCGAGATGGCGCGGGACGATCTCGACCTGCAGCAGCGCATCGCCAAGCGCCCCGAGCTGATGGAAGAAGCCGGGATCGAGATGTCGGAATGGGCCGATCCGGCGGTGCGGGCCGCGCTGGTCGAGCGTTTCGAGCTGGCGCCCGAAGGCGACATCGCCGCGCGGCTGCGCAATCTCTTGAGCCTCGGCATCGAAAGCGGAAGCCCACGCGAGCCTGACTTCACCGGCGCCATGCCGGTGCCCGGCCCGGCGCCGGAGGCGAGCGGCCTGCCACTGCCGGATCCGCGCTTCCGGCTCTCGCCGCGGCTGATGGTGGAGACCCTGCGGCGCGGCGAGCGTGCCATGGCCGAGGCGATGTTCGCCAAGATGGCCGACCTGCCGATCGCGCTGGTGCAGCGCTTCGTCAAGGAGAGCAACGGCGAGAGCATCGCGGTCGCGGCCCGCGCGATCGGCATGGCGCGCGAGGAGTTCGCGACGATCTATCTGCTCTGGCGCAAGGCCCAGTCGCAGGACGGGCTGGTTGCCGCCGGGGCGCTTGGCGGCGCGCTCGATCTCTTCGACACCATCCCGCAGGACCGGGTCGAGGTCGAGATCGGCCATTGGCGCCGCTCGGCCCAGGCGGACGCCACAGGCACGGAAAGTGCCGGAACTGCTTGAGGACCGGGCTGTTGTTACGCTGAACGCGAGATGAAGGAATGATCATGCGCCGAAACGCCTGGCTGTTTGCCGGCTACGATCTCTGGGTTCTGGGTATGGAGTCGGCCGCCGTCATGACGATGCGCGGCCTGAAGGTCGCCGCCGGCGGCGCCGCGGCGGAGGCCGAGATGCAGCGGATGGTCAGCGAGAAAGTGCAGGCCGGCCTCGACCTGCAGGCCGCAGCCCTGCGCGGCGCCCTCGGCTCGACCATGCCGGAGCTTGTGTCCAAGACCACCAAGCACTATCGAAAGCGGGTGCGGGCCAATCATCGCAGGTTGACCAAAGCCTGATCGAACAGGGAGTAGGCGAAGATGCTCTGGCGGGGTGGACGGCGCAGCGACAATGTCGAAGACCGGCGCGGTGGCGGCGGCTTCGGTGGCGGTCGCATGGGCGGAGGCGGGATCAAGGTCGGCGGATTTGGGCTGGTGATCATCCTGCTGGTCGGCTGGTTCTTCGGCGTCGATCCCACCATGCTGCTGTCGCAACTCGATGGCGGCAGCGTCGGCAGTGGCTATGAAGAGCCGGCAAGCACCGGCACCTCGGCGCAGGACGACGAGATGTCGGATTTCGTGAAGGTGGTACTGGCCGACACCGAGGATACCTGGAGCGCCGTCTTCAAGCAGGAGGGTGCCACCTATCAGCCGCCGCGCCTGGTGCTGTTCTCCGGCCGCGTCAACTCGGCTTGCGGTGTCGCGGGTGCATCGGTCGGCCCGTTCTATTGCCCGGGCGATTCCAAGGTCTATATCGATCTCTCCTTCTATGACGAGTTGCAGCAGCGCTTCCAGGCTCCCGGCGACTTCGCCCAGGCCTATGTGATCGCCCACGAGGTCGGGCATCACATCCAGCACCTGACCGGCGCCACCGAGGAGATGGAGCGGGCCTATGGCGGCAACCAGTCCGGCGCCGATTCCGCTTCGGTGCGGATCGAGCTGCAGGCCGATTGCTTCGCCGGCGTCTGGGCCTATCACGCCAACCAACGCAAGATCGTCGAGCCGGGCGATGTGGAAGAAGCCTTGAACGCCGCGAGCGCGATCGGCGACGACCGTCTGCAAGAGCAGAGCCAGGGCACTGTGGTGCCGGACAGCTTCACCCACGGCACCTCGGCACAGCGCGTGCGCTGGTTCAAGCGCGGCATGGAAAGCGGCGACTTCAGCGCCTGCGACACGCTGAACGCGAAGTCGCTTTAGGCCTTCTGCCGGTTCCGGTAGTCGCGCGGGGCGCTGCCGAAGGCCTCGCGGAAGGCGCGGCTGAAATGCGCGGCGTCACTGAAGCCCCAGCGATAGGCGATCTGCGAGATCGGCCTCTTCTCTCCGAGATCGAGCTCCTGGCGGCAGCGCAGCAAACGCTGCTGCCAGATCCAGCGCTCCACCGTCCAGCCGCTGGCGCCGAACACGCGGTGCAACTGCCGTAGCGAAAGCCCGAGTCCGTCGGCGATGCGCTCCGGCGTCAGTTCGGGATCGGCCAGGTTCTTCAGGATATGGCCGCTGATCCGCGCCATCAGCTTGCGCCGATGGTCGGCGCCGGCGGAGGCCACCAGCGTCTCCAGCGCCGTCGCCATCAGCGCCACGGTCGCCTGCAGCACCGGCTCATGCTGGCCGGGCGGCAGCTCCGCGGCCTGGCGCGCGAGCGAGCGCAGGTGGTTCGCGAACAAGGCGCCCGCCCCTTCGCGGGCGTTGACCGGGATGCCGGTCAAATCGCGCGCATTGGGCAGGACCGATTCCAACATCCGCTGCGGCAGCATCAACGTGATCTTCTGCAGCGTGCCGGGCACGCGGAAATCGATGCGGCGCTGGCTGTCCCATAGGATGAAGGTGCCGGCGCGCAGTGTGATCTCGGATTCGTCCTGCTGGATCCGCTCGCGCCCGCCGACGATATAGAGGAGTCCGTAGGCGGCTTCCGGCGACTGGGCGATCTCCGCACGGCCGCGGCTTCCGTCGCAGGGGTCGCAGACGCAGTGGATGATGTCGGCGGCGCCGAGCGCCTGGCGGCGGATCCTGCCCCGGAACCGGCTCTCGCTGCGGCGCGGCAGATCCCAGGCGAGATGAGTCGAACTCACCGCGTCGCGCCAGGTGTCATACTGGCGCGCCGGCGGCATCGTCTCGGTGAACAGCAGTTCCGCAGGTGCGGCAGCCGCCATGCGTCTCTCTCCCAGGCGCGCGGCACGTTCGGTCAAGCTTCCCGTCACGCTGAGGCAAGACCCGCGCCGTCATTCGCCCCACGATCCTCCGCTAAAGGGCGGCCCTCGTCAATCAGCCGCCCAACCGGAGGAGCCACCATGACCGACACCAATCCCGCCGATCTGCTCTGCCGCGACAGCGAGCGCCGCTGGATCAACTTCGCGCCGGGCATCGACTATGCCGTGCTGCGGACCAGCGCCGAGACCGGCACCTGGACCGTGATGTTCCGCTGCGCCAAGGGCTCCGCCTTCCCGCCGCACTTCCACCACGGCGCCGGCGAATACCTGATGACCAAGGGCCTGATGGACTATCGCGCCGGCACCGCCAAGGCCGGCGATTACGGCTACGAGCCGCTCGGCGTCTATCACGAGCGCACCGAGTTCCTGGAGGATTCCGAGCTGCTGTTCACCAATCACGGGCCGGTCGCCTTCACCAATCCCGACGGTTCGATCCTGATGCTGCTCGATTGGAAGTACTTCGCCGACAAGGCGGCGGAGCTCGACGCCAAGGCGGCGTGACCGCCATGACTCCGAGCCAAGAGCAGCGGCGCTGGATGTACCGCACCATGCTGCTGAGCCGCCGCTTCGAGGAGGCGATCGCCGCCGCCTATTTCGAGGGCAAGCAGCCGGCCTTCAACATGGCCAACGGGCCGATTCCGGGCGAGATGCATCTCTCGAACGGCCAGGAGCCCTGCGCCGTCGGCGTCTGCGCCCATCTGGACGAGGGCGATTTCGTCACCGCGACCCACCGCCCGCACCACATCGCCATTGCCAAGGGCGTCGATCTCAAGGCCATGGCGGCGGAGATCTTCGGCAAGCAGACCGGGCTCTCCGGCGGGCGCGGCGGGCATATGCATCTGTTCGACGCCAAGGTGAACTTCTCCTGCGCCGGCATCATCGCCGAGGGCATGGGGCCCGCGGTCGGCGCCGCCGCCGCGTTCCGGCAGCGCGGCGAGAAGCGGGTGGCGGTGTCCTTCATCGGCGAGGGCGCCGCCAACCAGGGCGCCTTCCACGAGGCGCTCAATCTGGCCGCGGTCTGGCAGGCGCCGGTCGTCTTCGTGATCGAGGACAATGCCTGGGGTATCTCGGTCGCGAAGAAGGACTCGACTTCGGTCACCGACAACGCGCTCCGCGCCGCCGCCTATGGCATGCCGGGCCATCGCGTCACCGGCAACGATCCGCTGAAGATCTTCGACGTCGCCGGCGCGGCGATCACCCGGGCCCGCGCCGGACAGGGGCCGACCCTGATCGAGATCGAGACCTATCGGCTGGAGGGTCACTTCATCGGCGATGCCGAAGGCTATCGGGCCGAGGGCGAGGTCGTGGGCTTGAAGGCCAAGGATCCGATCGCGGTGCTGCGCCAGCTTCTGCTGCAGGAGGGCACGATCGATGTCGCCGCGGATGTGCGCATCCAGGCCGAGGCGCAGAGCGCCGTCGCCGAGGCGATCGCCGCCGCGCGCGCGGCGCCCTTCCCGGCCGCGCAAGCGGCCTTCGAACAGGTGTTCGCATGAACGCGCCGCTCAATCGGACCAAGCGCAATCTCACCATCGCCAAGGCCATGGCGGAAGCCATCGCCGAAGAGATGCGGCGCGATCCGTCGGTCCTCGTGCTGGGCGAGGACATCGGCAAGCTCGGCGGGGTGTTCGGCAATACCCGGGGCCTCTACGAGGAGTTCGGGGCGGCGCGGGTCAAGGACACGCCGATCTCCGAGACCGCCTTCATCGGCGCCGCGGTCGGCATGGCCTGCGTCGGCATGAAGCCGGTGGTCGAGCTGATGTTCGTCGATTTCTTCGGCGTCTGCATGGATGCGATCTACAACCTCGCCGCCAAGAACTGCTACTTCTCCGGCGGACAGTCGCCGGTGCCGATGGTGCTGATGACTTCGGTCGGCGGCGGCTATGGCGATGCGGGGCAGCATTCGCAATGCCTCTACGGCACCTTCGCGCATCTGCCCGGCCTCAAGGTCGTGGTGCCGTCCAACGCCTATGACGCCAAGGGGCTGATGCTGAGCGCGATTCGCGACCCCAACCCGGTCGTCTATATGTTCCACAAGGCGCTGCAGGGCATGGGCTGGCTCGGCACGGTGAAGGGCGCGATCAACGACGTTCCGGAGGACGAATACCTGGTGCCGATCGGCAAGGCGGCGATCGCGCGTTCCGGCAAGGACGTAACGCTGGTCGGCCTCGGCGCCACGGTGCATCACGCGCTGGATGCCGCGGCGGAGCTCGCCAAGGACGGCGTCGAGGCCGAAGTGATCGACCTCCGCAGCCTGGTGCCGCTCGACCGCGAGACGGTGCTGGCCTCGGTCAGGAAGACCGGGCGGCTGGTCGTCGCCGATGACGACTACCAGAGCTTCGGCGTCTCCGGCGAGATCATCGCGCTCGCCAGCGAGGCGGCGTTCCCGCAGCTGAAGGCGGCACCGCGCCGCGTCGCCTTCCCGGACATCCCGATTCCGTTCAGCCCGGCGCTGGAACGGCCGCTGCTGCCGGACGCCGCGAAGATCGCCGCCGCGGCGCGGGCAACGCTCGGGAAGGCGTGATGGCCGTTCCGGTGGTGGTGCCCCAGGATCTCTGGGAGGAGGACCTGCCGGGTATCGTATCCGCCTGGCTGTTCGAGGACGGCGATCCGGTCAAGGAAGGCGACCTGATCGCCGAGCTGATGGTCGAGAAGACGTCCTATGACCTGACCGCGCCCAAGGCGGGACGCTTGAAGATCCTGGTCCAGCCCGAAGTGCCGTTCCAGCGCGGCGACGTGGTGGCGCAGCTCGAATAGCCTCAGCGGCAGAAGCGGAAGCCGCCCAGGTCGAGGTGGAAGTGGTTGGCGTGCAGCCGATTGTACTTCGGCCCCAGCACGATGTTGAAGAGGCCGCAGGCGGAATCGTGCGCGCCGTCCAGGAAGCGGCCCTCCGGCGTCTCCTTCCCGTAATCCTTCAGCACTGAGATGACGCGGCCGTCGGCCGTGTGGAAGGCGGCGATGTCGATCGCGTTCGCGGTCGCGTGCTGGCTACGCCGTCCCTCCGCCGCCGAATTGATGTTGCGGCAGGCATAGGTGCCGAGCTGGTCGATCTTGACGATGCTGGACTTCAACTCGACGGCGGCGATCTCGTTGAGACGGCGCTGCCACCAGTAGAGGCCGGCGGTCATGCTGCAGGTCGCCACGGGGCGCGGGCTGAAAGCGATCGGCGTTGAATCCGCGCGCACCACATCGGTGAACCCGCATTCCGCGCCGATCTTGCGGTCGGCCATCGCCGAGAATTTCAGGGCCGAGCGGCCGAGCGCGGCGCGGCAGGCCGCGCCGTCGGCGGCGAGACTGTTCAGCTTGAGGTTGGCGAACCAGCCCGGCTCTTCATCCAGCGCGACCGGCCCGAAGGGCAGCAGGCGCGACGGAATGCGGAGCCAGCCCTCGTAGAGCGCGAGGGCCGAGACGATCAAGGCAAGCAGCGACACGATCGTCAGGCCGCGGTTGAGACGCACGCTGTTCGGGCTCCATGAAGTGGCCGGCTTTCCAATGGCAGCCGATAGCGCCGGTTCCGGGGCGGAAATGCGGTCGTGGCGTGGAAATCTTTTTGGTTGTATTTAATACAGAATGCGAATACCGTTCCGGTTCGCTCCACAGCACGGCGTTCCGCAACGGTCCCGAAGCGAGGAGGCGATCATGGACACTCTCAGCCGCATCATGCCGCAGATCGAGCATGTCGTTCTGCTGATGCTGGAGAACCGTTCCCTCGACAATGTCACCGGCTGGATCTACGAGAACGGCAAGCCGCAACGGCTGGTACCGGCGAAATCGAGCCCGGACTTCGACGGATTGATCAAGAAGACCTTCTTCAACAGCTATGACGGCAAGGATCTCTACGTCGCCCATGGCACGCAGGATTTCAGCGAGCCGATGCGGGTGCCGCGCTACGATCCGCACGAGCCCTTCGCGCATGTGACCATCCAGCTGTTCGGCGACAGCGGGGGCAACGTCCCCATTCCCTTGAAGCCCGGCACGCCGGCGAAGATGAAGGGTTTCGCCTATGACTATGACGCCAGTTACGAGGACTGGAGCACGCTCCATGAGGTGATGGGCGCCTATCGGGCGACCCAGCTGAGCGTGCTGGGCAACCTGGCGCTTGATTATGCGATCAGCGACCGCTGGTTCTCCTCGGTGCCGACCCAGACCAATCCGAATCGCGCCTTCACCGTCTGCGGCACCTCGCTCGGCCGGGTGAAGAACTCCAACGAGCAGGCGATCGAGCAGTTCGACACCAAGACAATCTGGAACGCCCTGCCGACGGGGACCAGTTGGGGGCTCTACTACCAGGATGTCTGGCAGAACAACCAGTGCTTCACCCACTACACCTTCCCGTGGATCGACCGGGCGGTCATCCCCGGCCGGTTCGCCGAGATCGCCAAGCTCGACACGTTCCTCGAGCGCGCCAAGGCCGGCACCCTGCCTGCTTTCACCTTCCTCGAGCCCTCCTGGGGCTACGGCAAGGGAATCCCGGGCGATGGTTGGGTCGGCAAGCAGGGCAACGACTATCACCCGCCGACCGAGGTTGGCCCGGGCGAAGAGTTCGTCGCCGAGGTCTATCAGGCGCTGACCAAGAATGTCCCGGCTTGGCAGAAGACGCTGCTCATTGTCACCTTCGACGAGCATGGCGGCACCTACGACCATGCCGATCCCGGCTGGGGCGCGAAGAAGCCGGACAGCCACAGCGGCCCGGCACCCGACAATTTCCAGTTCGACCGTTTTGGCGTGCGGGTCCCCACCATCATGGCCTCGCCCTGGATTCCGGCCGGCACGGTGTTCCGCTCGCCCTCGGCCTCCTATCCCTACGACCATACTTCGTTCATCAGCACCATCCTGCGCTGGCAGGGCATCGATCCGGTCTCGGCCGGGCTGGGGCAGCGGGTCATGGTGGCGCCGACCTTCGAATCCGTGCTCTCCGACAAGATGCGCACCGACATTCCGGATATCGGGACGATCGCCGATACGATTGCCGGGCCTGCACCGGTCCCGAACTTCGCCGGTGCGGAGGGCGTGCCGGTCGCGGTCATGCGCATGATCGTCGATACCAGCGTCACGATCGAAGAGGTCGAGGCACGCCTGAAGCTCTACAAGGCGCGCGGCGGCCTGCCGGTCTAAAGCCGGGGGCTCGCATGGTCGGTCGCCACATGCTAGGTGACCGGCATGGATACCCCGAGAGAGATCGAGATCAGGCGCGGGTTGCCGGGGGCGAGCGCCGAAAGCGATATCGCCGGAGAAATGGCGCTGCTGGATGACGTCTTGGCGCATCCGGAACGCGGCGTGCTGCGGCTGTGGCGCACCAGCCCCTGCCTGGTGGTGACGCCGCTGCTGGCGCATCGCCCGGAGTTCGCCGCCGCCGCCGAAGCCTCCGCGCAACGCGGCTGGCCGGTGGTGGTGCGCCGCACCGGCGGCGGGCCGGTGCCGCAGACCGCGGGCACGCTCAACGTGTCGCTCGCATATGCAGTCCCACGCGAACGGGCGCCGGGAATCGATGCGGCCTTCCGGAGCTTCGCCGATGCGATGCTGACCGCTTTGCAGCGTTGCGGCATCACGGCCGAGGTCGGCGAGATCGCAGGCAGTTGTTGTCCGGGCCGGTATGACATCGCGATCGGCGGCCGCAAGATCATCGGCATCGCCCAGCGCCGACGGCAGGGTCAGAAAGACGGAACTCTGCTGGCGGCGGTGCTGGTGCATGCGGTGGTCTGGGCCGAAGGGACACTCGATCCGGAGATCGATCGGTTGGAGCAATTTCTCGAAGCGGCCGGCGCATCGACCAAGTTCCGGCGCGACGGCATGGGGACGCTGCAGGGCATTTCCGGCATTTCTGCGGACGCGTTCGAGGCGGCATTGCGGCAGGCCTTCGAAGCCGGAAATTGGGCGGGATTACCCTGACGGTTCCGGCCGTGTTTTCAGGCGAAAAAGCGCAGCAACTCCCTGGTAAAGCTCCTGAAATCCGGTCCGCCTGCGCGCCTGCAAATTTCATTCTGTCGGGGTCCCGTCGGGGTTGACGCTGCGCCGGGCCACGCGGTCTCCAGGCGCGAAAGGATTGTACTCTTTTTGTTCCAAAAAGTCGATGGGCGAGTGAATGCCGGCGGCTGCTTTCAGCCGACCGCAGCCGTCGATCGTTGGGCGTGTCGGCGGACAACGGCGAGCGAACCCAAGCCGACGAAGGCCGTGCCGAACAGCAGGAGCGAAGCCGGAATCGGTGTGGTTGCCAGGTAGACCGGGTCGCCGACATCGGCCACCGAGCCGACCAGGACAGGGACGGAATTCGTTGCAGCGAGGAAAACGATCATGGCGGGTTGGAAAACCGGACCCACGATGGAAGCCACAGCGCCGCGCGCATTTCCACCGTCGCAGGTGAAACCTGCCGGGATACCGATGCACAGATTGTACGAAAAATCTGTGGCCACGAGCCCCTGGTCGATGAGAGCGAACGAGCCGGTATCCCCGGGAATGTAGGACAGGAAAAGCGGCGACTTGGTGCTGGACCAATTCAGCCCGGACAATAACGGATTACCGGTGGTGCCGAACTCGAAGTGGTACGCGGTCAGCGTCTTCTGCGAAATATGGCCGGTGGAATCGAGCGCACCGCTGAAGCTGCCCGTCACGGTCCCGAGATAGATTCCATCCGGCGAGCCGCCGTATCGGTAATTGTCTTGCGTGAACGTGTAGGTGTAGATCGGCACGGCTTGCGCGGCGCCGAACACGGTCAAGCTCACCAGCAGGGCCGCTGCGCCGAGCGCGCGGCGGGCAAAGAGTGCCGAAATCCCCATGTCATTCCCCAGCGCCAAAGACTTATGCGCGTGTAACATGTCGCACGTCGCGGGACAACGCGCGACAGAGTTAATCGGCTGGGTTTTCAGTCACAGCGGTCGCTTCAGCGCCCGGAGCGCGTCGTCCAGGCCGTCGAGGGTCAGCGGATACATGCGGTCGCCCATCAGCTGTCGCAGAAGTTTCACCGAGCTCGTGTAATCCCAGCGCTCGCGGTCGCGCGGGTTGATCCAGACGGCGCGCGGGTAGTGCTTCAGGAAACGGCCGAGCCAGACCGAGCCGGCCTCGTCGTTGTTGTGCTCGACCGAGCCGCCCGCCTGGGTGATCTCGTAAGGCGACATGGTGGCGTCGCCGACGATGATCAGCGACCAGTCGCCGCCATAGGTGTTCAGCACCTGCAGGGTCGGGGTCCAGTCGTCAGTGCGCCGGCGGTTGCTCCGCCACAGCCGCTCATAGGGCAGGTTGTGGAAGTACCAGGTCTCGAGATGCTTGAATTCCGAACGCGCGGCGGAGAACAGGCGCGCCGATTCCTCGACATGGTCATCCATCGAGCCGCCGATATCGAGCAGCAGCAGCACCTTGATCTTGTTGCGGCGCTCGGGCCGCATCTGGATGTCGAGCGATCCCGCGTTCTCCGCGGTCTTGCGGATGGTGTTGGAGAGGTCGAGCTCGTTGGCCTCGCCCTCGCGGCCCCAGCGTCTGAGGCCGCGCAGCGCCAGCTTCATGGCGCGGGTGCCGAGCTCGACCTCGCCGTCGAGATCCTTGAATTCGCGCTTGTCCCAGACCTTGACCGCCGAGCGGTTGCGGCCCTTGTCCTGCCCGATGCGGATGCCCTCGGGATTGGCACCATAGGCGCCGAACGGCGAGGTGCCGGCCGTGCCGATCCACTTGCTGCCGCCCTCGTGGCGTTCCTTCTGTTCGGCCAGGCGCTGGCGCAGGGTTTCGAGCAGCTTGTCGAGCCCGCCCAGGGTCTGGATCTGCGCCAGCTCCTCGGGCGTCAGATATTTCTCGGCCAGGGCTTTCAGCCAGTCGTCGGGAATCTCGGCGGTGATATCGCCGCCGACCGAGGCAAGGCCGTGGAAGTAGAGCGCGAAGACCCGGTCGAAACGGTCGATCAGCCGCTCGTCCTTGATCAGGCTCGACCGGGCGAGGAAATAGAAATCCTCGACATCGAGCTGCGCCACGCCGGCCTTCATTGCGCCGATCAGGGTCAGGTACTCGGTGAGGCTGACCGGGACGCCTTGGTTGCGGAGCGCGGTGATGAAGCCGGCGAACATTAGATAGCGCTATGCTTGAGTCTTGTTTTTGTACCCCTCACCCCAACCCCTCTCCCACAAGGGGAGAGGGGCTCTCGACCGAGCGTTGGCATCAGCGTCCCCTCTCCCCTTGTGGGAGAGGGACAGGGTGAGGGGAACAAAGAGTGCGCGACGAAGTCGCTCATTTTACTGCCCGCGGCGCGCCAGGAACGCGACGCGCTCGAACAGATGCACGTCCTGCTCGTTCTTCAGCAGCGCGCCGTGCAAAGGCGGAACCACGACCTTGGGATCCTTGGAGCGCAGCGCTTCCACCGGGATCTCGTCGGCGACCAGCAGTTTCAGCCAGTCCAAAAGCTCCGAGGTGGCGGGTTTCTTCTTCAGGCCTGGGACTTCGCGGATCTCGTAGAACAGGGCCATCGCCTCGCGCAGCAGGGTCTGCTTGATGTCGGGGTAGTGCGCGGCGACGATCCGCTCCATCACCTCTTTGTCGGGGAAGCGGATGTAGTGGAAGAAGCAGCGGCGCAGGAAGGCGTCGGGCAGCTCCTTCTCGTTGTTCGAGGTGACGATGACGATCGGGCGGTGCGCGGCCTTCACCGTCTGCTTGGTCTCGTAGACGAAGAATTCCATGCGATCGAGCTCCTGCAGGAGGTCGTTCGGGAATTCGATATCGGCCTTGTCGATCTCGTCGATCAACAGCACCACCGGCGTCTCGCTCTCGAACGCGTTCCAGAGCTTGCCCTTGATGATGTAGTTGCGGATGTCCTTCACGCGTTCGTCGCCGAGCTGCCCGTCGCGCAGCCGCGCCACCGCATCATACTCGTAGAGCCCCTGCGCCGCCTTGGTGGTGGATTTGATGTGCCAGGTGATGAGCGGCAGCTGCAGCGCCGCCGCGACCTCCTCCGCCAGCACGGTCTTGCCGGTGCCGGGCTCGCCCTTGACCAGCAGCGGCCGGCCGAGGGTGACACTGGCATTGACCGCGATCTCGAGGTCGCGGGTGGTGATGTAGCGGGAGGTGCCGGCGAACTTAGGCTGGAAGTTCGAGGACGTGATCATACTGAGCCAGGACGGTTACGACGTTCTGCGCCACAACTTAGCATCGCGTTGTCCGAGCGGCCAAGTCGAGCGTCGGACCGTCGAGATACCTCGAAGCGGTTGATTATATTACTCGAAAACCGGTCTCAACAGTCACCTTACCGCTGGTGACATTGCCTAGCACCACATTTGCCCTATCTAGGAGCCAGTCGAAGCCAACAATTCTTATCCTCTGTCGAGAGTCATTGATCTGTCGTAGGGCGTTGCGCTTCGCAGGCATCAAAGAACGCTCAAGGCCAATCACAACGAGGCAGTCAGGTTCTCTATAATTGGGAAAATGCGATCTGACCTCCAGAATTCGCTCATTCAAGAAATTCTTGTATTCGATCACTTGTTTCTCGGCGTGCGTTGCCTCGGTGGTCAATTGACCACCTGCAGTTATAAGATTCTTCGATGGCTTCTCAATCTCAACAATGAGGTACGTATCATCTGCTCTCCGTATTAGAAAGTCCGGAGCGAAAGCACCATGGAAATCCGGCTCGCTCCACATATGAACGACCGCGGGGTCTAACAAATGAGGAAATTCGATGAAAAATTTCTGAAAGACTTGCTCATTGTCAGGAGCGTTTAAGAGCAAGCCTTCATATCTTTGAAGCACGGGAGGACCGAAACCAAGCCACTTCGATGATAGGGCAGCGACTAACTCGGAAGTTAGGTCTTGGCCACCAAATGACAGCTGACTAAAGGCAGTGCCAAGAGGAATAAGCAGATCATCCTCTGATAATGAAAGCACTAGTTCCGCGAGCTCGCGCCTCCCAGCTGATTGTAGGGTTCGGGTTTCGAGGCGCTGGTTTATAGATCGAATTAATTCCTCGTCTTGGATGAACAACAATGAAGCAGGCAATAGTACGCCGGAGGCTACTGTCGACAGCGCCTTTAGAGCTGCCGAAATGTTTTTTGATGTCGGATTGTCGAGAGCGATTTGCCTTATGGCTTTCAGACCGGGTTCACCCCAACATATAAGCGCGCCAATCGCAGGACTCTTCAGAAAAGTCTCATCCTCGTCTTTGGCAAACTCGGCCAATTGAGCAAGCGATTTATTGCCCGAATCAGCTATAGCCTCCCTGAGGAATTCGTCGAAGCTGGCTCTTGTCTTCATTTTTCAGTTGAAGTCAGAGTAGGTCTATCTTCTCTAGCGTGACCTTATTGTACGACATCGGAGAACTCTTCCGGTAGCCGGAAACGGACAACAGCTTAGGCGTGTGGGGATCTCATGACACGAATTAGCTTTTCTAGGTTCAACTTTCCGCTCAATACGTTCACGCTGTCCAAATTCAAAAAACATCACACTGAACTGAATGACCTATATTGGTCATACGTACCCGCATATCAGTTCGTTAGATACTCGACAAAGGCAATACCTAAAGGCGAGAACACTCAAGCAGCGCTTGTCCTTTCTGGAGACGATGCGCGTCGGCCCCCTCCGACTGTCGGTGAGTGGCGGCGAGGTCTTAACGAGTTTTCTAATTGGGTGAGGCTTGGAATGGTCTTATCCGCTTCATCCTATCTCGAAGTATACATCAGGGAAGCTGTTACACTCGCACTGCGTTCCGACCCCTTTCTCGTTTATGGCCTCTCACAGCAGCTTGATGGCGTCAAACTGCTGAAGTCTGGACGAGAGATGATAGTTGCAGATCATGTCAATGATTGTTGCCGCGGAACTTGGCAAGTGCGCCTCAGGAATTTTCGGCGCCTTTTTGGCGCTGCTCCAGATTTCCTGGAGCAGAACCTGAAGGAATTAGAGAGTATTAGAAGACTTAGAAATTCGGTGGGGCACGCGTTTGGCCGTCATCTTCGGCCGGGAGCAGGAGATCATGTCCTTGCACAATCGCAGCGCCTTAGTGAGGAGCGCTTAAAGAAATGGCTTGCACTAATCGAGCAAACGGCAATGGCTATAGATAATCAGCTTAAGTCTAAGCACATCGGCTCGTTTGAGATCTTCGCTCTCTATCACGAATTTAAAGATGAACTCCGCAGGGGCAAGTTTGGCCACCGCTTACCACCCATTGCGCTTTCAAAATTGATAGCTGAGACTTTCAGTACTCATATTACAAAGGCATTCTGCACCGCGCTAATCGACCATTACGACACCTGCTAGATGGTCCCGTAGTCTCTTCAGTGGTGTCACTTCAACTCGTCGGTCCAGACCTTGAAGCTGACCAGCGTGTTCGGGCCGAAGGTGTAGGTGATCGGCACGTCGGCGGCGTCGCGGCCGTGGGCGATCACGATGCGGCCGATGCGGGGCACGTTGTTGCGCGGGTCGAAGGTGTACCAGCGGCCGTCGAGATAGACCTCCATCCAGCCGGCGAAATCCATCGGCTCCTCCGGCGGCGGGATGCCGATGTCGCCGAGATAGCCGGTGCAGTAGCGGGCCGGGATGTTCATGGCGCGGCAGAGCGCGATGCCGAGATGGGCGAAGTCGCGGCAGACACCCTTGCGCTCGTTGAACACCTCGAAGGCGGTCTTGGTCGGGCGCGCGAACTGGTAGCCGAAGGTGATGTGGTTGTGGACGAAGTCGCAGATCGCCTGCACCCGCGCCCAGCCGGTCGGCGTGTTGCCGAACAGCTTCCACGCGGTCTCGGACAGCAGGTCGGTCTCGCAATAGCGGCTGCCGAGCAGGAAGACGAGCGTTTCCGCCGGCAGGTCCTCGACGGCCAGCTGGCGCGCCTCGGGGACGACCGGATCCGGCTTGCCGCTGTCGCGCACGATGCCGCTGGCGGTGAGGGTGATGCGGCCGGGCGGCGCCACCAGGCGGCTGCACCAGTTGCCGAAGCCGTCGCGGTAGAAGGCGATCGGCACCGACGGGTTGCTAGTCAGGTGGTCGGGGACCTCGACATCGGAGGCGCGGGAGAAATGGGTTCCCAGGACCAGGATCATCGGTGTCGGTTGCGGGACGTCGTAGATGAACTCGTAGCCGACCTTGATCCTCATCCGCGCTGTGGCCCCCGCTGTCTCTTGATGCACTGCAACAAGGGTACAATGTCCGAGCGACGCGGTCGATCCATAACGCGGGCCGCTTGTAGGAGCGCTGGATCGTCTGCCGGTGCGACGTGGTGGGCGCTCAGGCTGCATCACCCCCCTACCCCGCCTTCTCCCATCTTGGGGGAAGGGGTCATCTTTGATCAGGGGGCGATAGGGCCGGGGGTGATGCTGACGGCGACGTCCAGGCCGATATGGTCCGAGGGGAAGCCGAGGAAGCTGCCGTAGAGCGGCGTCGCCTCCTCCGGGCTGGTGGTCACGGCGACGGTGATCAGGTTGTGGCCGCCGACGCTGCCGTTGGTGGGATCGAAGGCGACCCAGCCGAGGCGCGGCAGATGGACCTCCGCCCAGGCATGGGTGGAGCCGTGCCCGGTCTCGGGCCCGTCCCCGGCTTCGCGCGTGAGCGGCACCGCGAGATAGCCCGAGGCGAAGCGCGCGGCGAAGCCGAAGCGCCGCGCCACGTCGATCAGCAGCACCGCGAAATCGCGACAGGTGCCGCTGCCCAGTTCGATCGTCTCGGCCGGAGTCTGGATGCCCATCGCCTCGCGCCGGCGATAGGTGAAGTCGTTGTGGATGCGTTCGGAGAGCCGGGTCAGCAGTGCCCAGCTGCCGATCGCGCCGTCGGCGGGCAGCAGGCCGAGCGCCCAGGCGCCGACCGGATCGGGATCGGCGTCGCGATCGAAACCGGCTTCCGGCACGGGCGTGGCGTCTTCGACCGCGATGAACAGGTGAGGCGCGTGCTCGACGCAGACCACGCTTTCGAAGCTGAGCACGCGCGAACGGCGGGAGAATTCCGCGATGCCGACATGGTTGCCGTAGTCGTCCTGGGTGTGGCGCAGGCTGAGTGGCTCCGGCGTGATGGTGAGCCGCGCCTCGATCACCCGGTGCCGCTCGGAATCGCGCGGACGCAGCATCATCCGGTGCTCGCCGAACGCCACCGGCTGGCGGTAGCGGTAGGTGGTCAGGTGGCGGATGGTGAGCGTTGGCATGCTATTCCCGGCGGACGGCGAACCATGGATGATTCGAGCGGGCGGGGCAAACGGGGATTGACGGCGATTTGGGGCGTGGGGTGTGAGAATTGCGCCGGTCGTGCGTCAAGTCAGGGCAACGTGTCCACTTCCTGGTAGACCAGCACCATGTCCACGGTCTCGCCGTCGGAGGACAAAGGCAGCAGCAGGGTCTCGCTTTCGCGCGCGAAGCCGTCGCTGGAGGGGGTGCGGTCCCAGTCGTAGACCAGCGTCTTCTGCTCGATCACCAGCCGGTAGTTCTCCAGCGCCGCCGCGAGATCGGCGCCGAAATAACCGGTCTCGACCCGCATGCCGGTGACATCCCGCCCGCGCAACAGGGTCGGCCGCATGCCGACCAGGCGGTAGCGGAGCTCGTAGGGCACCAGCGAGCCCGGCGGACTGCGCTTGACGTCGATGAGCGCGGTGCCGGTGAGCCAGGGCTTCATCTCCAGGGGATCGATGTCGGACCGCGCCGGCATCCGACGGCCGCGGCGTTTGGAATCCCAGTAGCGGTAGAAATCGGCCGTCGATGGCCGGCAGCGCTGAAGGAATTCCAGCGATGTGGTGCGTGGATAGTTGCCGCCTTGCGACGTGCTGCTCGCCATCATCGATTCGGTCTCGCACGGCCCCGGTCGGCCGCACCGCTTTGTAGCACAGGCCGGCACTGCGTGCCGCCGCGCTTCTTGCCACAATGCACTGATTTAATTCCTCTTTCCGGCTTATCCACAAAATCCGGATCACGGGTTCTTGAAAAGCACCCGATCGGTGCTTTATCTCT
Organism: Dongia sedimenti; assembly: GCA_030715195.1. Classification (GTDB taxonomy): domain Bacteria; phylum Pseudomonadota; class Alphaproteobacteria; order Dongiales; family Dongiaceae; genus Dongia; species Dongia sedimenti. The sequence continues at coordinate 531,115 of JAUYVI010000004.1, read as the reverse complement.
TTGCCGTGACTAGAGGTCGCAAAGGCGGGGAGTTTGGGCACTGCCGGTTGCAGTTGCTGGGCGATGAACCCGCGGCCGCGTTGTTGCGGCAAACGGTGGAGGCGCACCGGACTTTGCTCGAATGGCTCGACGGCCATGTGCCGCCGGAGCACAGCCACGACCTGGTTGCGATCCACCGCCATTTCTATGAGGCGGCACGGAAGCAGAGCGGCCTGCAGGCGCGCGCGGTGACGCTCGCCTTCAAGGACTTCGTGCAGAGGCGGCGCGGCAAGATTGTGGAGGGCGCGCCGCTCGACGAGAAACTCTACGGGCTGAAAGGCATCGAGCTGGTCTCGATCGCCACCCTGAACGGACGCGTCACCATCCCCTTCCGCGTCGCCGGTTACGGCGCGGAATGGAATGGCAAGAGTCCGGCGAGGCTTTTGGAAGTCGCAGCAAAGTTCGAGCTGCGGATCGCCGTGAACTTGTGGGTTGTCGAGGTGTGACGGCGTCGGGGTAGAAGATGTTTTCCTTTTTGACAGAGGCCGGGTTCCAGCCCTTTTCGATCGCGGGGCTGGTGCTGGTGGGGCTTTGCGTCGTCGAGGCGGTGAGCCTGACGCTCGGACATTCGCTGTCGGGCGCGGTCGACTCCATGCTCGGGCTCGATCATCCCGATGCGGATGTGCATGCCGACGTCGCACACGGCTCCGTGCTCGACCTGCATGCCGAAACACCGGCGGGAAACCTGTTCGGGAGTTTCTACGACTGGCTGAATGCCGGGCGGGTGCCGCTGCTGATCCTGCTGATGGCCGGGCTCGGCGCCTTCGCGGTGGTGGGCTTCGCGATCCAGATCGTGGCGATGCATGTGGCCGCGCCGCTGCCGACCGTGGTCGCGGCCTTGCTGGCCTTCCTCGGCGTCATTCCGACCACGCGAACCGTGAGCCGGGTGCTGGCGACCTTCCTGCCGCGGGACGAGACCTATGCGGTCGATGAGGAGGCGCTGATCGGGCGCACCGGCGTCGTGACCCTGGGTCCGGTCGAGGCGGGTTCCGCCGGACGCGCCAAGGTGATGGACGCCCATGGCAACGCGCATTTCCCGCGGGTCAAGGCGGCGCGCGAGGGGCTCACGATCGCGCAGGGCACGGCGGTGCTGGTGGTGGATCGGGTCGCAGGCACGCTGACGGTGGTGCCGGCGGAAGAGCGGCTGTTGGAGAAATCGCTGTGAGATCGCTCGGCGAGAGTCGTCAAACCCTCGCCGCAAATTGCTGAAACACCCCGCGCGGGTAGCGCGGGGGCTTGCCGGCGGCATGGGTCCGGTGACTCGGAGGAGAGCTCGATGGACATGATCTTCGAACTGATGATTCCGGCGGTGCTGGTGCTGGTGGCGCTGATCGCCATCGGCATCGTGCTGGCCCGGCTCTATCGCCGCTCGGAGAAGGACCGCGCCTATGTGCGCACCGGCTTCGGCGGGCAGAAAGTCGTGCTGGACGGCGGCTCGCTGGTTCTGCCGGTCTTCCACTCGATCGCCTTCGTCAACCTGCAGACCTTGCGGCTCGATGTGCGGCGCGACAATGCCGAGGCGATGATCAGCAAGGACCGCATGCGCGTCGATATCGGCGTCGAGTTCTATGTGCGGGTGAAGCCCGACTCGTCCTCGATCGCCCTCGCGGCGCAGACCTTGGGTGCGCGCACCAATGACGCGGCGCTGCTGCGCGAGCTGGTCGAGGCGAAGTTCGTCGATGCCCTGCGCTCGGTGGCGGCGACCATGACCTTGGCCGACCTGCAGGAGCAGCGCGCGGCCTTCGTGAAGTCGGTGCAGAACACGGTTTCCAGCGATCTCGAGCTGAACGGCCTCGAGCTGGAAAGCGCAAGCTTGACCAAGCTCGACCAGACCGACACCAAGTACTTCAACCCCAACAACGCGTTCGATGCCGAGGGCTTGACCGCGCTGACCAAGATCACCGAAGCCAAGCGCCAGGAGCGGAACCTGACCGTGCGCGCGGCCGAGGTGAACATCGCGCAGCAGGATCTCGACGCGCGGCAGAAGACGCTGGAGATCGAGCGCCAGAAGAAAGAGGCGGAGCTCAATCAGCAGCGCGACATCGTCAACAAGTCGGCGACGACCCGCGCGGAATCCGCGCTGAAGGAGGCCGAGGCGCAGCGTGCGGAGGCCACCGCGAAGATCGAGGCCGAGCAGTCGATCGCCGAGCGCCAGGCCTTGGCGAAGAAGGTGCAGGAGTCGGCCAGCATCGACGCGCAGCTCGCCATCGCGCAGAAGCAGACCGAGGCCGATCGCACCGCCGAGACGCTGCGGATCGCCAAGCAGCGCGACGTCGAGCTCGCCGACCAGGACCGTTCGATCGTGGTCGCGGCCAAGAGCCAGGAGCAGTCGGTCGCCCAGGCCAAGGCGGAAGAAGCCCGCGCCGTCGCGACCGCGGCCCAGGAATCGGTCGAGACCGCGCGCAAGGTGGCCATCGCCGAGCGTGACCGGCAGACCGCGGTGATCATGGCGCGCCAGCAGGCCGAGCAGGAGGCGACCAAGATCACCGTCGCCGCCGAAGCGGAGCGGGAGGCCGCCCAAAACACGGCGCAGGCGGTGAAGATCTCGGCGCAGGCGGAAGCCGACGCGGCGAAGATCAAGGCCGATGCCTTGGAGAAGACCTATGCGGTCGAAGCCGAGGGCCAGCGCAAGATCAACGAGGCGCGCAACGCGATGTCCGCGGCGGTGATCGAGCTGGAGATCACCAAGGAGCGGCTGCGCATCCTTCCCATCGCGCTGGCCGAGGCGGTGAAGCCCCTGGAGAAGATCGGCGAGGTGCGGATCATCGATATGGGTGGCGGGCTGGCCGGTATCGGCGCGCCGAATGGTGCAGGCGGCGGCGGCAAGGCGGACAGCCTGGTCGATGCCCTGCTCGCCTATCGCGCCCAGTCGCCGGTGATCGACAGCCTGCTCAAGGAGGCGGGATTCACCGCCGGCGGCAATCCGGTGACCAGCCTGATCTCGGCGGCGAAATCCAATGGGGCGGTCGCCCCGACGGATGAGACGCCGCAGCACTAAGGACGCATGAACGCGCCCGGTCCGGTCGGAGGTTCCGATCGGGCCGGGCGCAACTCTTTTGTGAGCGGAAAAGACCACGCAAACGCTTTATTCATTCACCCATGAGACACGCCGTCCCCCTCGCTTTCGTCCTGTTGCTGGCGGTGGCCGCGCCGGCGGCGGCCTGCACGGCCGAGGAGGATCCCGCGGTCACGGTCGCGGTCCGGGAGGCGCCGCTCCGCATCGACCGGTCGCTCTCCCGCAGCGCATTGGCAGCCCGGGTCGGCGGCGTGGGGCCGAACTGGTCCGCATTTGGCCTCACGGAAGCCTCGCACGAGACCGAGATCAACTATGGCTTCGTCATCGTGCAGACCGGCAAGCAGTACTGCGCCACCTTAAGCAAGGTCGCCGTCGAGATCACGCTGGGCTTGGTCGTGCATTACGCCTCGGAATTGCGGCGGGGCACCTGCGCCAATCAGGAGATCGAAGAACACGAGCAGCAGCATGTCGATCTCGAGCGCAAGATGCTGCCGCTGGTGAAGGCGCGGGTCGAAGCCGCGGTCGCCGGCTTGGCGCGAAAGGGAATGGTCGGGAAGGCTGTCGATGCATCGACCGAGGCGCTCGAAGCAAGAATGAGCGACACGATCCAGCGTGTGCTCAACGCCTTCGCCGATGAGAAGAACCGCCAGCACGACGTCTTCGACACACGCGAAGCATATGTGAAGCTCTCGTTGCGCTGCGGCCGAGACGAGATCCGCGCCCTGCTCGGCGGGTGAGGCTCAGGCTTTGGGGCGCGTCATCCGGAAGCGCACGCTCTCTTCGACCGCGAAGTAATCCGCCGGGCCGCCGCCGCGGGCGATCGGATGGGCGCGGATCGTGTCGTAGACGCCGTCCACGATCAGCCTTTTGTCGATGTGGATGCAGACCACCTCGCCCAAAGTCAGCCAGGAATTGACCGGCTCGCCGGCGAGGTTGCTGAGCGGGATCATCTGGGTCAGCTTGCATTCGAAGGCGACCGGGCTCGCCGCGACCCGCGCAGGCTTGACCAGACGCGACGGTGCAGCTTCGAGCTTGGCGCGCGCGAACTCGTCGGTGCCGTGCGGCAAGGGCGCACTGGTCTCGTTCATCGCTTCGGCGAGCTCGCGGGTGGCGAGGTTCCAGACGAATTCCCGCGTCTCCTCGATGTTGCGCACGCTGTCCTTCCAGCCGTTCGAGGAGAAGCCGACGATCGGCGGTTTGTAGGAATAGAGATTGAAGAAGCTGTAGGGCGCGAGGTTGCGGCGGCCCTGTCCATCCAGGGTCGAGATCCAGCCGATCGGCCGCGGCACGACGATGGAGTTCAGCGGATCATGGGCGAGGCCGTGGCCCTGCTTCGGTTCGTAGCTATGGTATTCCGGCAAGATACTGTCCTTCGGTGTTTGCGCCGAGACTAGCCGCCGGTAGCGGCTTGCGGAAGCCGGCGATTTGCGGAAGCCTGAGGCATGGAAGCCGATGCCCCCATCCGTTACATCGACCGCACGCGCGACTATTACGCCGCCCTGGGCTATCCGGCACCCTATCGCTGGGCCGAGCATGCCGCGGTGCCGTTCCAGCCGCTGGCAAGACCGCTCGGCGCCTGCCGGATTGCGCTGATCACCACGGCTGCGCTGAAGCGGCCGGGCCAGGGCAACCAGGAACCCGGCGCGCCCTATAACGGGGCGGCGAAGTTCCTCGAGGTCTATTCGGCGCCCCTGGCGGAGGAACCGGCGCTCGGCATCAACCACGTCGCGATCGACTTCAAACACACGATGGCGGCCGACCAGGGCAGCTTCTTTCCACGGGCGGCCTTGCGACGGACGACGCGGATCGGAAGCGTGGCGCCGCGTTTCCACGGCGTGCCGACCCATCGCAGTCAGCGGGTGACCCGCGATGAATACGCACCCGAAGTGCTCGCGCGCTGCCGCGAAGACAGCGCCGATGCGGCCGTGCTGGTGCCGAATTGTCCGGTCTGCCATCAGAGCCTCACATTGGTCGCGCGGCATTTGGAGGCGAACGGTCTTCCGACGGTGATCATGGGCGCCGCGAAGGACATCGTGGAGCTGGCGGGCGCGCCGCGCTTCCTGTTCTCGGATTTCCCACTGGGCAATGCGGCGGGCCGGCCGAACGATCCGGCGTCGCAGGACCTGACGCTCGGCCTGGCGTTCGATCTGTTGGAACAGGCCACGGCGCCGCGGACGGTGCTGCAATCGCCGTTGCGCTGGACCGGCGATTCCGGCTGGAAGCGCGACTATGGCAATGTCGACGGACTGTCGGCAGATGAGATTGCCGGCCTGCGCGCCGATTTCGAGGCGCAGAAGGCGGCGGGCAAATCCATTCAGGCATCGTCGGGCGGATAAGTCGCCTGGAATTCCGCGCGTTGCTCGCAGCGCGCGGCCAGCGCCGCGAGGCTCGGGAATCGCGCGCGCGGGGCCAGATCCGGCGAACGGAGTTCCAGATAGCGCAAGAGGCAGACCGTGGTGATCTGCGCCTGGTCGAGCGGCGCCTCTGCCGGCCAGGCGAGATCCTCGAGTGCCGCGATGGCACCGACCGCCTGGGTCTGGAGCCGCGCGATCCAGTCCGGCCACTGATACTGCGGCGGCCGCAGCAACCGCTCGTAATTGGCGGCACCCGCCTTGTCGATGGCGGCGGAAGCCAGCGCCACGCGGTGCAGCACCTCGCGCCGCGCCAGCCCGGACCGCGGGATCAGCGCGCGTTCCGGGCCTACCGTTTCGTCCAGGTAATCGAGGATGACGCCGGAATCGACCAACACCGAACCGTCGTCCAGGACCAGCGCTGGAATGCGGCCGGTCGGGTTGGTCTTGCGGATGGAGTCGAAATCGCCGAACACCGAGCGGGTGTCGTGCTCGTATCGGAAGCCGAGCACGCGCAAAGAAATCGCCACGCGGCGCACGAACGGCGAATCGTACTGTCCGACCAGGATCATGTTGCGGAGCCCCCCTGAAATGCGCGGCGAAGCTAACACCTCCGGAGGGCGGCTCCTAGGGCTTCGGGCGTGACGGACGTCACCGGCCGCGGCCTCCGAATCAGCGCAGGCTGCGAACGAAATCGGCGACGCCGCTCAAGGCGATCTGGGTCCCGACGCAAAGCAGCAGAAAGGCGGCGAGGCGCGAGACGACCTGGGCCTTGGAGCGGCCGAGCATCGCCTCGATCCGGTCGGCGAAGGAGTAAGTCAGCCAGACGATCGCCGCCACGGTCAGGGCCGCCGCCGAGACGCCGAGCACGAAGCCGAGCGCTTCCTCGCCGGCATAAGGCCGGTTGGAACCGAGGGTGATTGCGACCGCAATCGTGCCGGGTCCGGTGGTGAAGGGGATGGTCAGCGGGAAGAAGGCGACGGCGTCGATGCCCTCGGCCTCCGCGGCCTGCTGCTGCTTGCGGGCCTCGGTGGTCTCCGGCGCCTGCAGCAGGCTCCAGGCGTTGATCGCGACGACCAGCCCGCCGGAGATGCGCAAGGCGGAGAGGCTGATGCCGAAGAAGCTCAGCACATAGGCGCCGCCCCAGAGCGCCACCAGCATCACGATCAGGGAATAGAACGCGATCTTGCCGGCCAGCTGCACGCGCTCGGCATGGGCGCGGCCGGCGATCACCGTGCTGACGATGAAAGCCGAGCCCAGCGGATTGACGATCGAGAACAGCGCGGAAAGCGCCAGCACATAGGTCTGAAGAGATGCGCTCATGGAGCTCCCGGTCGCCGCGGCCGCGTGTGCAATCCGTAACACGCCACGGCCGTCGCGACCAAGCGCGCAGTCTATTGCCCCGGCCCCTTCACGTAGCCCAGGGCTTCGATGATCAGCCCGTCGCGGACCCGCATCAGGTTGACGCCGCGCACCTGTTCGGCGGGGCCCTCGCCCCAATGTAAGCGCCAGCGGAGGATGGCGCGGTCCTGCCAGACCTCGACGCCCTCGACATCGAACCACAGGCCGGCCGCGGTGGCGATCCCGCGCCAAAGCCCCAGGCAGGCGGCGCGGCCCTGGTAACGTTCGCCGTCCGGCGCCGGCACGGTGTTCTCGATCACGCAATCCTCCGCGACCAGGTCTTCCAGAAGTGCCGGGTCGTGGTTCAGGAAGGCCGCGTTGAAGCGCTCCATGATCTCGGCGGTGCTTCTCCTCATAGCGCGGCCTTCACGGTGAAATAGGCGCCGTCCGCATCGGTGGGGACCAGGCCCTCGGCGACGATCGCCGCACGAACAGCGGGACGCGCCGCGACCCGGCGCATCAGGGCGAGGATGTTGGGCCAGGGCGCGAGATCGAGCTTCAGGAACTGGGTCCAGTTCAGGCAGACGAAGAGATAGGCATCTGCGGCCGAGAAGCGATCGCCCAACAGATAGTCGCCGGCGAGCTGCTGCGAGAGCCAGGCCAGCCGCTTCACGACATGGGCACGCAACCCCTCGCGCGAGGCCGCGTATTCGGGGTAGAACTGCATCGCCATCGGCTTGTGCAGCTCGGTGCTGACGAAGTTGAGCCAGGCCTGGAGGCGGGCTCGATCGAGCGTGCCCGCCGGCGGCGCAAGTCCGGCTTCCGGCTTCAGGTCGGCCAGGAACTGCACGATAGCCGGACCCTCCATCAGCCGCGTGCCATCCTCTAGCTCCAGCAGCGGCACATAGCCATTGCCATTGATGGCGAGGTAGTCGCGGCCGTCGGCAGTGCGGTGGGTCGCGCGGTCGACTGCGATCAGTTCGATGTCGAGGCCGAGCTCGCGACACACGATGTGCGGGGACAGGGAACAGGCGGCGCTGTGCATGTAGAGTTTCATCGGCTTCTCCCGGACTTGTTTATTATGCGAGTTGGTACAAAATATACGACGCCGGGACTGAGTCAAGAATATTATGCGAAACGGTAAGAAAATGGCAGAAACCAAGGACAAAGCGCGGCCGCGCGGCCGGCCGCGCGGCTTCGAGCCGGAGACGGCTCTGGCCCGGGCGCGCGACGTGTTCTGGGCGGCCGGCTTCGCCGCGAGCTCGCTGGACGAGCTTTCCGCCGCCATGGAGATGAGCCGGCCGAGCGTCTATGCAGCGTTCGGCGACAAGGAGGCGCTCTATCTCAGGGCCCTGGCCGACTATCGCGATGCGAGCGCCGCCGCAATGCGTGCCGCGCTCGACCCTGGACTCTCACCGGCCGATGGATTGCGCGCAGTCTATCGCGCAGCGATCGCGGTCTATTGCGCGGATCCGGCCGCGCCGCGGGGCTGCCTGTTGATCGGCACGGCGGCGACCGAGTCGGTGCGGAATCCGCGGGTACGCCAGGCCCTGGCGGAAAGTCTCGCCCTCTTCAATGCGATCCTGGAGGAGCGCTTCCGACTGGCCCGCAAGGCGGGCGAGCTCGACACCAAGGCGGACCCCGCCATGCTGGCCAAGCTCGCCGCCTCGCTCATGTTCGCCCTCGCGGTCCGGGCGCGCGCAGGCGAAGACCGCGCGGCGCTCGAGAGCCTGGCCGATGCCGGCGTCGATATGCTTTGCGGCGCGCCGGCCAAGACGGGCCGCAAACGGTCATGAAGCCGCCGCTACGCAGACGCATCCGGCTGTGCTAAGACTCCCGCGATGAATCGTCCTATTGCTCCAGAAGCCTTCAAGCCGGAACGGTTTGACAGCGCCGAGGCCGCGGTTCAGCGGCTCCACGACATCTACGATGCCAACACCGCGCGGCTGCGCGATGCGTTCCGCGCCTTTGTCGGCGGCAAGGCGCCGGCCCGGCCGGTGCGGGCCTGCTATCCTTACGTCGCGATCACGGTGTCCGGCTTCAGCCCGCGCGACACCCTGCTCTCCTATGGCTTCGTCGACCGGCCCGGCACTTTCACCACCACGGTGACGCGGCCCGATCTCTTCCACCACTATTACCTGGAACAGATCAGCCAGCTGGTCCGCAACCACCGGGTCGGCGTCGAGGTCGGGGTCAGCGAGACGCCGATCCCGGTGCATTTCGCCTTTCCCGACGTCCATGTCGAGGGCGAGCTGACGCCGGATTCACTGCAGAACCTGCGGAACCTGTTCGATCTGCCCGACCTCGCCGCGATGGACGACAACATCGTCAACGGCACGGCGGTGATTCCGCCGGGCGTGCCGCATCCGCTGGCGCTGTTCACGGCGCCCCGGGTCGATTATTCACTGTTCCGCCTGAAGCACTACACGGCGACGGCGCCCGCGCATTTCCAGAACTTCGTGCTGTTCACCAACTACCAATTCTATATCGACGAGTTCGTGCGCCATGCCCAGGAGCTGATGCGCAACGGCGGCGGCGAGTATCAAAGCTTCGTCGAGCCGGGCGATCGCGTGACGCGGCCGGGCGAGATCCCACCCCCACCGTCCGCGCAACGCCTGCCGCAGATGCCGGCCTATCACCTGACCCGGGCGGATCACTCCGGCATCACCATGGTGAACATCGGCATCGGACCTTCGAACGCGAAGACCATCACCGACCATGTCGCGGTGCTGCGACCCCATGCCTGGATCATGCTCGGCCATTGCGCAGGCTTGCGGAACACCCAGAAGCTCGGCGACTACGTGCTGGCGCACGCTTACGTGCGGGACGACCATGTGCTCGACGCCGACCTGCCGATCTGGATCCCGATCCCCGCTTTGGCCGAGATCCAGGTGGCGCTGGAGCGCGCGGTCAGCGAGGTCACGGGCCTGAAGGACCAGGACCTGAAGGGCGTGATGCGCACCGGCACGGTCGCCACCATCGACAACCGCAACTGGGAGCTCCGCGATTACAGCGAGCCGGTGCAGCGCTTCAGCCAGAGCCGGGCCATCGCCCTCGACATGGAGAGCGCCACCGTCGCCGCCAACGGGTTCCGCTTCCGCGTCCCCTACGGCACCCTGCTCTGCGTCTCCGACAAGCCGCTGCACGGCGAGCTCAAGCTGCCCGGCATGGCCGACGCCTTCTACAAGCAGCAGGTCGGCCAGCACCTGAAGATCGGCATCCGCACCATGGAGCGCCTGCGCGCGCTCGGCCTCGACAAGCTGCACAGCCGCAAGCTCCGCAGCTTCGCCGAAGTGGCGTTCCAATAAGATCAATCGTCATCGCCGGGCCTGACCCGGCGATCTGGAGCCGGATCCGGCGACAGATGCGCGAGTCAAGCCCGCGCATGATGCTGGTGAATGGGTTCAATCGATAGTGCCGGAAGCTCTGTGCGGCCGGTCACAGTCGATTCTGTTGGATCGATCCAGGTTCTGGAACCCCCGCCGCAACGCATTGACGGGCCGGGTTTCGGCGCGCGAACTGGCATTCTCAGTGGGGACTTGACAATGTGTATGCGTCACACATATAAATACATGCATCAGTCATATATAGACTGACGCACCCCAACGGAGGAACGTCATGGACCGCAACAACCGCAAGGAAAATCGGGTACCGCATGGCCTCAGCTTCCTGATGTGGCCGGCCTTGGTGCGGGCGCCCTGGCTGCTCGGCAGCCTCATGGACGGCGACGAGCGTCGCGAGGCCGAGCGCCGCCGCCGGCGCGACCGTTAACGGACTTGACGCTTATGTGCTCGGCGCATATTTCCCTTGGGGAGGCCGGCTCAACCGGACCCGACGCCCCGAGGGAAGAAAGCATGACCACGCGGTTGGAGAATCTGCTGGGCGCGTTCGGCGTCGCCGTCAACGACAGTATGGATGACGCCTTCGACGAGGCCTGCGCGGTCGGCGACAGCGCGCCGGCCGCCATGATCCTGATCCACGAGAATCCCGATACCCGGATCGAGGCCTTGGCGCGCTATCTGGCGCTCAGCCATTCGGGCACCGTGCGTCTGGTCGACCGCCTGAGCCAGGCGGGCTGGGTCGCGCGCGAGACCTGCGAGGACAAGCGTGCGGTCGTGCTGGTGCTGACCAAGACGGGTGCGAAGGTGGCGGAGCGCCTGCTCGAGGGCCGGCGTAAGAGTCTCGGCAAGGCGCTGGCCGGCCTCAGCGCAACCGACCGTAAGGTGCTGGAGCGGGTTCTACCGCAGATGCTCAACAATCTCGTGACCAGCCGCGAGCAGGCGGATCACACCTGCCGATACTGCGATTCGGGCGCCTGCGAACGGGAAGGCTGTCCCCTGCCCGATTAGGCGTGAGCGAATCCCGTTCAATCCACAGCGCGCCGAATCTGCGCCTTAGGTTCGATGTTAAAGCCGGAACAACGAGGCAGGTCCCGGCGTTTCCCAAGCATTAACTCAGGCATCTCATGATGCGGAATCGTCACGGTTCGGGGGCAATCGCGCGCAGCCCTGCTCGATCTGCTTGAACGGCGCGAGGCGCGTGACTAGCTTTGATTCGGGGACGATCGGAAAGGATCGGACGGCAGCCATGCCGACGGGGTCAGAATCAACAGTGTCGAATACAACGGCGCCGGTCGCGGCGAGTGCGACTCCATCCGGGGCATTCGAGTTCCGGCAAGCGAAGTTCACGATCGGAGACGTGGTGAAGCACCGCGTCTTTCCGTTCCGGGGCGTGGTGTTCGACGTCGATCCGGTGTTCGACAACACCGAGGAGTGGCTCGCTTCGATTCCCGAGGACGTGCGCCCGCACAAGGACCAGCCGTTCTACCATCTGCTGGCTGAGAATGCGGAGACCACCTATGTCGCCTATGTCTCGGAGCAGAACCTGCTGCCCGATGAGACCGGCGAACCCTGCCGCCATCCGCTGCTGCGCGAAATGTTCATGAGCCCGAAGCGCGGCGTCTATCGCATGAAGGCGATGAAGCCGAACTGACCGCCTCGCTTGCGGACGGCAGTAAATCACAGCCCGGCGCGCCCCCGGTGTGAATTAAGCCGCGCATATGATGCCAATTCGTCACGGTTCCAAGTAAATCGCGCCGGATTTCGTGCCGTTTACTTGACGATAATGGCTGCGCGGCTAGCTTCGTCCGAGAGGGGAGACTCGAAAGGAAGAGCTGGACACGATGCACGCGTCGCTCCCAATGCTGCGATTCTGCCGTGATGTGCTGATCGGTTGCCTGACGCTCGCGATCGCCTGGGGCGGCGGCACACTGCTCCTGCGCGTGATGCCTGACCTCATCACCACCATTCTGAACTTTTCCGGTACGCTCGGGATCCTGACCGCGTTCGGGATCTTCGTGCCGCCGCTCACCCTCATCGTGATGGGAGTCGCCCGCAAGCGCAGCGGACTGGTCGTCAGTCCCCTCCTGGCCGCCGGGATTCCCGCGGCGGTCCTGGTCTGGTCCGGCTACCAGCAGATGCTCGAGGTCCGGAATGTCGAGCAGCGGGCGTTCCTGAAGCCGGAAGCCAAGCACGACGTCGTGATGCTGCCCTCGCACGGCTGCGGCATCGCCTGCATGCAGGTGCTCGCCGAAACCCACTATTCGGTCGTCGGCCACGAACCGTCCAGCAATACGATGACCCTGTACCGCAAGGCGAGCGGGGATGTCTGCTATCGGCCGGACAATGTCACCATGCTGGTCAAGTTCACCCGGGCCGGATATGCCGGGCTTTGCACGGTGCAGAGTCCGATCAAGAACGTGGAAGACGCCCTGATCCTGGAGCGGCTGACCGCGAAGAGCGCGACGAGCATCAGCCTGCCCAGCCGGTACGATGGCGATCTCTACAGCTTCATCGAACGGACGGGCGGAAAAGACCGACTGCTCGGCCGATGGGCTGGCGGAAACGTCAAGGCCATCACCGAATTCCCGATCGGGCCACGCTTCAACGACCTGGATTTCTACGGCGCCGCGCTCGGGGTTCGTCTTACAAACAACCCCGTCTTCGGCCATGACGACCTCGAGGTTCGCGCCGAAAAGCTGCGGCCCGTCCTGAAGCTGCAGGATCTGCAGCCGGAAGCGGCCTGGGCCTATGGCGACCTGCTCGACCAGCTGCGCAAGCGGGCGGCCGTGTCGAACCTCCAGGAGCCGCTGGCCCGCGCGCCGGCAACCCCGGGCGAGACCGGAACCGCCGAACAAGCCAGCCGCTGAGCGGCTAGGCGGCGGCGGCTTCCGCGGCTTCTTTCCAATTGTATTGCATCTGGCGCGCCGTGGCGCGGGCAGCGGGCAAGCCGAGCACCCGACCCACCAGGTGCAGGCTCATGTCGATCCCGGCCGAGATTCCGGCCGAGGTCACGATCGCCCCTTCATCGACATAAGAGACATTCTCGACCACGCGGAGATCCGGATAGGCGGCGCGCAGATCCGGGATGTCCTCCCAATGTGTCGTCACGCTGCGGCCGGCGAGCAGGCCGAGCTTGGCCAGCAGGAAGGCGCCGGTGCAGACCGAAGCGGTCAGCGCCGCCTGTTTCGATGCCGCACCGAGCCAGGACAGGGTCGCCGGGTTCGCGAGCGGCTCGTCCACGATACCGCCCGGGACGATCAGCAGGTCCACTGGCGGCTGCTCCTCGAAGCCGAAATTGGCGATCACCGGCAGGCCATGGCGGGCCGGGACCGGCATGCGCCGCGCGGCCACGGTGGAGACCCGGAACGGCGAATGGGGACGGTCGCGGGCGATCCGCGACGCCACCGAGAACACCTCGAAGGGTCCGGCGAAATCCAGCACCTCGACCTCCGGAAACAGCAGGATGGCGACGTCGAGGGTGCGCTTGCGCAAGCGGGCCGCGAGTTCCGCATCAGTGTCGGGCATGGTCCTTGGCTCCTTCCGAGGGCTCGTTCCAGATCGCGCCGAAGCGGCGCCGGTAGTCGATCGGGGCGACGCCCAGCCGGCGCTGCATCGCGCGCGTCAGCACATCGGCGCTGCCATAGCCGCAGGCTGCCGCGACCTCCTCGAGGCCACGCGCCGTGAGCTCGAGGAGTTCGCGCGCCTTCTGCAGCCGGGCCTGCTCGACGAAGCGGGCCGGCGTCATCTGCGTCTCGCGCTGGAACACCCGGGCGAAGTTCCGCGCGCTCATCGCGGCGCGGGCGGCCAGCGCTTCGACCGAGAGATCGGCCGCCAGGTTCTCGAGGACCCATTCCTGCAATGTCCGGATCGGCCGATGCGGCGTCGCCTGAAGCTTGAGCTCGGCGCTGAACTGCGACTGGCCGCCGGGGCGGCGGCGGAACATCACCAGCTCCTGGGCGGTGCGCATGGCGAGATTCGGTCCGTGGTCGCGCTCGATCATGGCGAGCGTCATGTCGATTCCCGCGGTGACGCCGGCCGAGGTCCAGATCCCGCGATCCACCAGGAAGATCGGATCGGCTTCGACGGTAACGGCCGGGTAGCGCTCGGCCAGGCGCGCGCACCAGTTCCAATGCGTCGCCGCACGGCGGCCGTCGAGCAACCCGGCCGCGGCGAGCACGAAGGCGCCGGTACAGACCGAGGCGATCCGGCAGGATCCGCGCGCGGCGTGGCGCAGCGCCTCGAGCAAGGCCGCATCCTGTGACGCGGCCTCGATGCCGGCGCCGCCCGCCACCAGCACGGTGTCGGCCTCGGCGAGAGCGGCGTAATCCACGGTCGGCAGAATCGCGAGGCCGGAGGATGCGCTGAGCGGGCGGATTTCGCGCGCGGCGATGGCGAGACTGTAGGCCTGGCGATCGGACGTGACCGCCGCGGCGGTGGCGAAGGTCTCGAGCGGCCCGATCACATCGAGATACTCGGCCGAATCGAAAGCGACCATCACCACGCCATGCGGGGACTTGGACGGCGTTGGCGATGGGGCGCGGCGGTTCATGGGCGCAGCATCGCGCGCCCGCGACTTGGCGGAAAGGACAGAGATCCGACGATTTCAGCCAAACCGCATCTCGGCGTTGACTCTGGAATAAAATGAGAACATTATGGGTACACAGGTAATACAAAGGGTGAGGTTGCGATGTCTGGCAAGGGACTGACCGGGATCATGAACCAGCTCGGCGAGGGTGCCGCTTTCGGCGCGCTGATCGCTCTCATCCTGTGGGCGCCACATCTGCTCTAGACCGCGACGGCTTTCGAAATCGCGTGTCACCGGGCGCTGAGACCCCTATCTATTCGGCAGTAACCAGCCGAGGGGACCAATGCCCAGTGACCATGGATCCGGCGGGGGATCCGGCGGAACGCCGCCGACCCTGCCGCTACCGCTGCAGGCGCTGCGCGAGTTCCTGAAGCTCGAAAGCGCCGGCGGCATTCTGCTGCTGGCAGCCGCGGCCCTGGCGCTGGTGATCAGCAACTCGCCGCTGGCCTCGCAGTACGAACAGTTGCTCGCGCTGCATTTCGGGCCGGCCCTGGGTCCGGTCTCGCTCGACAAGTCGCTGCTGCATTGGATCAACGACGGTCTGATGGCGGTGTTCTTCTTCCTGGTCGGGCTCGAGATCAAGCGCGAGGTGGTGGAGGGCGAGCTCTCCAGTGCGCGCCAAGTGGCGCTGCCGGGCCTCTGCGCGCTGGGCGGCATGGCGGTACCGGCTTTGGTCTTTCTCGCCTTCAATTGGACGGTGCCGGAAAACCACGCCGGCTGGGCGATTCCGGCGGCGACCGACATCGCCTTCGCCATGGGGGTGATGGCGCTGCTCGGCAATCGCGTGCCCGAAGGCCTGAAGATCTTTCTTCTGGCACTGGCGATCATCGACGATCTCGGCGCGATCGTGATCATCGCGATCTTCTACACCGCCGATCTCTCCCTGCTGTCGCTGGGGCTGGCCGCGATCGGCATTGTCGGCCTCATCCTGCTGAACCGGATCGGCGTGCTGCGCCTGACGCCTTACGTGCTGGTCGGCGTCTTCATCTGGGTCTGCGTGCTGAAATCCGGCGTGCACGCGACCCTGGCCGGCGTCGCGATCGCCTTCGCCATCCCGCTCAAAGTCGCCGGCCCGCGCGAGCAAGCGCCGCTGCGCCGCTGCGAGCACGCGCTGCATCCCTGGGTGACGTTCGGCATCATGCCGGTCTTCGCCTTTGCCAATGCCGGCGTGGCGCTGGGCGGCGGCGGGCTGCAGGCCTTGATGCAGCCGCTCGGCCTCGGCGTCGCCGGCGGCCTGTTCATCGGCAAGCAGCTGGGCGTGATGCTGGTCGCGGTGCTGGGCGCGGCGCTCGGGCTGTTCCGCCTGCCGGACCGGGTGAGCTGGGCGCAGATGTACGGCGCCAGCGTGCTCACCGGAATCGGCTTCACCATGAGCCTGTTCATCGGCACGCTCGCCTTCGCCGGACCGGAAGCCGCGGCGCCGTTGCGCCTCGGCGTGATCGCCGGATCGCTGCTTTCGGCGGTGCTGGGCTATGTGGTGCTGCGGCTGGCGCCTGCCAGCCGCGTTGACTGATTAACGCAGGCTGAGAGCGGCGCTGACGCTGTTCGCGAAGGCGGAGACCGGAACGGCGGTCGCGATCGGGCCCTTGTCGGTTTCGGCGACGGCGTTGTGGATGCCGATGATCTCGGCCTTGCCGCCCTCGATCAGCAGCAGCGGAGCGCCCGAGACGCCGAAGGTCACGTCGCAGCGGTGCACCAGCAGCTTCACGTCGGTGGCCTCGCCGAGCAGCTCGCAACCCTTGTCGAGCATGAGCTGCTCGCCGTAATCCGTCGCATATCCGGCGATGTTCATCTCGCCGGATTTCGCCGCCGCCATGATGTCCGCCAGCCTGCGCGTGGTCAGCGGAATCGGCTTCACGTCCAGCGGCTCGCTGAGCTGGATGATCGCCCAATCGCGCGCCATCTCGGTGAGCGCGGTGCGATGGCTCGGATCGTAGCCCGGCGCGATGGTGAAGCGTGCGGCCGTGGTATGCGCCGCATAGCGGCCGCGCTGATAGCCGGCGACGAAATGCACCTCCTGGGGCAGGATCCAGCGCCGGGTGCTGAGATTGTAGAGGCAATGCGCAGCGGTCAGGACCTGACGCGCACCGATCAGCGCCGCGGTGCAGTGCCCGCCGACCTCGCGGTTGAGGCGCCCGATGGCGATCCAGGGCCAGGCGCCGGAATCAGCCGGCACGCGATTGTCGGCGCCGGCGATCCCGAACTGGAGGGTCGATCGGGCGATCGCGGTCGGCGCGGCCGTCGGATCGGCCGAGACCGGGAGCGAGAGGCCGAACGCCAGGAGAAGGGCGAAGCTAGCTGGCCAGAAGCGCATTCTGGATCACGATTCCGATCAGTGCGGCCAGCGCGAAGGCGGAGACGCCGAGCAGCGCCAGGACGAAATGGCTGAGCCGGTCGGTCGGACGCAGCTGGTTGTCGGCGGCGAGACGTTTCGGGCTGCGCATGTCCTTGCCGACCAGGAGGACGAGATACGAGCGGCCCAGAAGCGGCAAGCGCATGCCGAACCGCGCATCGATCGGGTGTCGCCTGGCGCGGGCCGAGCTTGCCGCGTTGCGGATCGCGGCGACCTGCTCGGTGGAGAGGCTGTGCAGGATATCGGGCGGCAAGCGCCGCAACACGACCTCGCCACGCACATCATCCATCATCATGGGCAGGCTCCCTTTGCGCGCGAAGGCGTCACTTTGCGCCAAGCCTGACTGTCGCAACAGATGTTTAACGGAGCGTGAATCCGTAGCCGCGGAATCTGTCGCCCGGACAGGGACTTAGAAGGAATGCCCGGGCATTATCGATGGTTCCGTAACTGGCGGAGCCGGGCCCCTTAAGCTAGTCTTTACCGTGATCATGTCGAAATCCCCCCGAAATCCGCGACACGGCTGCGACCGCGTTTCCAGTCACCCCGCACAACAGTCCCCAGCGAGCCGATCATGCGAGCCGAGAATCTGAAGACGAAATTCACCGACGATATCTTGCGCTTCGTCGGCGAGCGCATCGAGCGTTCGCGCCAGAAGCAGGTCGAAGACTTCATCCGCGCCTTCTATGCCAACGTGGCGCATGACGACATCGCGGGCTCGGTCCCGGAAGACCTGTTCTCCGCCGCACTCTCCGCCTTCAATTTCGCGCAGAAGCGGATGCCGGGCGTGCCGAAGGTCCGGGTCTTCAACCCGGAAGTCGAGGAGCACGGCTGGAGAAGCCCGCATACCATCGTCGACATCGTCAACGACGACATGCCGTTCCTGGTCGATTCCGTGACCGCGGAGCTGAACCGGCAGGACATGGCGGTTCATCTCGTCATTCATCCGATCATGCGCGTGGAGCGCGACGCCGCCGGCAAGCTGCTCTCCCTGGGCAAGCCGGAAGCGCCCGCGGAATCGATCATGCAGCTCCGGGTCGCCCAGGCGGCGAGCGGCGCGCGCATGGAGGAGATCAAGAGCCGGATCGAAAGCGTGCTCGCCGACGTGCGTGCCGCGGTGGTGGACTGGCAGGCGATGCTCGCGGAGCTGATGCACGCGATCGACGACGTCGCGACCATGCCGGTGGGCGGCGACAAGACCGAGAGCGACGAGGCGCTCGCCTTCCTGAAATGGGTGGCCGACAACCACTTCACCTTCCTCGGCTACCGCGAATACAGCGTGAGCGGCAACGGCAAGGATGCGACCTACAGCATCACCGACGGCCCCACCCTCGGCGTTCTCAGGGATTTCAACACCAAGGTCTTCGAGGGAATCCGCAACCGCAAGGACGCGCCGCCGGAGATCCGCAGCTTCTTCACCCAGCCGAAGCCCCTGCTGGTCACCAAGGCCAGCCTGCGCTCCACCGTGCACCGCGACGCGCCGATGGATGCGATCGGCATCAAGCGCTTCGACAAGAAGGGCAAGGTGGTGGGAGAAAGGCTGTTCGTCGGCCTGTTCACCTCGGTCGCCTACAGCCGCAGCCCCTGGGACATTCCGCTGCTCCGCCACAAGGTGGCGCAAGTCTCCAAGCGCGCCGGCTTCGCCAAGAACAGCCACGACGACAAGTCGCTGCAGCACATCCTGGAGACCTTCCCGCGCGACGAGCTCTTTCAGGCGACCGAGGACGAGCTCTATGAGATCGCGATCGGCATCCTCAATCTGCAGGAACGCCAACGGGTCGCCCTGTTCATCCGGCGCGATCCTTACGAGCGCTTCATCTCCTGCTTCGTCTATCTGCCGCGCGACCGGATGACCACCGACATCCGCCTGACCATCCAGGAGATCCTGGCACGGTCCTTCGGCGGCAAGGTCTCGACCTATTACACCCATATGGACGACGGGCCGCTGGCGCGATTGAACGTCATCGTCGCGACCACGCCGGGCGAGATCCCGGCCTTCAACCTGAAGGACATCGAGACCCAGATCGCCGATGCCTGCCGCTCCTGGCGCGACCGCATGAAAGAGGCGCTGGTCGAGATCAAGGGCGAGGCCGTCGGCCTCGGCCTGTTGAAGCGCTACCAGGAGGCCTTCCCATTGGGCTTCCAGGAGCAGTTCGGCGCCCGCGCCGCGGTCGGCGATATCGAGCGCGTCGAGCAGGCGCTGAAGGCCACGACCCCGCCGATCAACCTCTACCGGCCGGTCGAGGCCGCGGGCAATGCGCTGCATCTCAAGCTCTATCGCGCCAGCGAGAAGATCGCCCTCTCGAACGTGCTGCCATCGCTGGAAAATTTCGGCCTCCGGGTGATCAGTGAGAACGCCTATGCGGTCGAGCCCGCGGGAATTGAGGAGCCGGTCTGGATCCACGACTTCGCCATGGTCACCGCCGACGGCGTGGAGATCGACGTCGCGGAACTGCGCGACCGTTTCCAGGAGGCCTATGAGCGCATCTGGACCGGCGAGCTCGAGGATGACGGCTTCAACCGGCTGGTGCTGACCGCGGGCCTCGCCTGGCGCGACGTCACCCTGATCCGCGCCTATTGCAAGTATCTCCGCCAGGCGTCGATCGCCTTCAGCCAAGCGTATATGGAGCAGACGCTCTGCGGCAACCCGGCGATCACCAAGGCGATCGTCCGCCTGTTCCACCTGCGCAACGACCCCGCCTTCACCGGCGACCGGGTCGCCGGCACCGCCCAGATCAATGCCGAGATCGAGCAGGCGCTGGAAGGCGTCAGCAATCTCGACGACGACCGCATCCTGCGCCGCTACGTCAATGCCGTGGTGAACACGCTGCGCACCAACTTCTTCCAGCCGCCCGCGAACGGGGGTGTCAAGGAGTACGTCTCCTTCAAACTGGATTCCCTGAAACTGGACGAGCTGCCCTTGCCGCGGCCGCTGGTCGAGGTCTTCGTCTACGCGCCGCGCACCGAGGCCGTGCACTTGCGCGGCGGCAAGGTCGCGCGCGGCGGCATCCGCTGGTCCGACCGCAAGGAGGATTTCCGCACCGAGGTGCTGGGGCTGATGAAAGCGCAGATGGTGAAGAACGCCGTCATCGTGCCGGTCGGCTCCAAGGGCGGCTTCGTGGTCAAGCGCCCGCCCGCCCCGGGTCCCAATGGCGTCGTCGACCGCGAGACCATGCAGGCCGAGGTCATTCATTGCTACCAGACCCTGATGCGCGGCCTCCTCGACATCACCGACAATCTGGTGGCCGGCGCGGTCGTGCCGCCGCCGCAGGTGGTGCGCCATGACGGCGACGATCCTTATCTGGTGGTCGCGGCCGACAAGGGCACGGCCACCTTCTCCGACATCGCCAACGGCGTGTCACGGGCCTACGGATTCTGGCTGGACGATGCCTTTGCGTCCGGCGGCTCGGCCGGCTACGACCACAAGAAGATGGGCATCACCGCCCGCGGCGCCTGGGAGAACGTGAAGCGGCATTTCCGCGAGCTGGGACTCGACATCCAGACCCAGGCCTTCAGCTGCGTCGGCGTCGGTGACATGTCGGGCGACGTCTTCGGCAACGGCATGCTCTGCTCGCCGGAGACGAGGCTGATCGCCGCCTTCAACCATATGCACATCTTCATCGACCCCAATCCGGACCCGAAGACGAGCTTCGCCGAGCGCCAGCGCCTGTTCGACCTGCCGCGCTCGGCCTGGAGCGACTATGACGCCAAGCTGATCTCGGCCGGCGGCGGCATCTACGAGCGCCGCGCCAAGTCGATCAAGCTCTCGGCCGAGGCGCAGAAGGCGCTCGGACTGCAGAAGGAGCAGGTGACGCCGAACGAGGTGATGCGCGCGATCCTGACCGCCGAGGTCGACCTGCTGTTCCTCGGCGGCATCGGCACCTATGTGAAGGCGACCGACGAGACGCATCTCGAGGTCGGCGACCGCGCCAATGACGCGATCCGCACCAACGGCAATGCCGTGCGCGCCAAGGTGATCGGCGAAGGCGCCAATCTCGGCTTCACCCAGCGGGGCCGCATCGAGGCGGCGCTGGACGGAAGGAAGCTCAACACCGACGCGCTCGACAACTCGGCGGGCGTCGACACCTCGGACCACGAGGTCAACATCAAGATCCTGCTGAACGAGGCGGTCGCCAACGGCGATCTCACCATGAAGCAGCGCGACAAGCTGCTGGCCAGTATGACCGACGACGTGGCGCGGCTGGTGCTGCGCCACAACTACCTGCAGTCCCAGGCGTTGTCGGTGGCGGAGAACCTGAGCTACACCCTGCTCGACCAGCAGAACCGCTTCATGCGGGCGCTGGAGCGCAGCAACCGGCTCGACCGCGCGATCGAGTTCCTGCCCGACGATGAGACCATGCGCGAGCGCCTGGCCCAGCGCATCGGCCTGACCCGGCCGGAGCTCGCGGTGCTGCTCGCCTATTCCAAGACCACGCTCTATGACGAGTTGCTGCCCTCCGACCTGCCCGACGATCCGCGGCTGGTGCAGGATCTCTACGATTACTTCCCGCCGGCGCTGAAGGCGGAGTTCCGGCCGCAGATCGACAAGCATCGCCTGCGCCGGGAGATCATCGCGACCCTGGTCACCAACTCGCTGGTCAACCGCGTCGGATCCACCTTCGTCCATGTGATCCGGGAGAAGACCGGCCAGCCGGCGAACGCGGTCGCGCGGGCCTATGCGATCACCCGCGAGACCTTCCGCTTCCGCGAGCTCTGGTCGGCGATCGAGGCGCTGGACAACAAGGTCGATGCCAAGGTCCAGACCGAGATGCTGATCGAAATCAACCGCTTGGCCGAACCGGCCACCAGTTGGTTCCTGCGCAACGGCACGCATCCGCTCGACGTCTCGGCGCTGCTCGCCGAGGCGCAGCCGGGAATCACGGCGCTGGAGGCCGCGATGTACGAGCTCATCTCCGAGCCCGACCGCACCGACATGGACCAGTATCGCGCGGCGCTGATCGAGAAGAACGTGCCGGAGGATCTGGCGAAGAGAATCGCCAACCTGCCGCAGCTCTGGTCGTCGCTCGACATCGTGCGGATCGCCAGCCGGGCCAAGATCAAGGTCGAGCAGGCGGCCGCGGTCTATTACGAGATCGGCCTGGTCTTCTGCCTCGACTGGCTGCGCGACGGGGCGCGCAAGCTGATCGGCGACAACCATTGGGACCGTCTGGCGGTCTTCGCCATCATCGACGACCTCTATGGCCACCAGCGCGATCTGACGGCGGCGGTGCTGAAGGAATCGAAGGGCAAGCCGGCGAAGGAAGCCATCGCAGCCTGGCGCGCCGCGCGCGCCGTCACCGTGCAGCGCATCGACCAGTTGTTCGCGGACCTGAGGCAGGTGGGGAAGATCGAGCTTTCGATGCTCGCCGTGGCCAACCGGGCGCTGCGCAGCGTGATGGAGTGATGACGCGAAGGCGTCACCCGCGGGCTTGACCCGCGGGTCTTTCGTCGTCTGCACGAGATGCGCGGGTCACCCCCGCGCATGACGGTTTGGGATCAGATCAATCGCGGTTGACGCGGTTGTCGATCAGGTCCTTCACCACGTTCGGATCGGCCAGGGTCGAGATGTCGCCCAAGTTGCCGAACTCGTTCTCGGCGATCTTGCGCAGGATGCGGCGCATGATCTTGCCGGAGCGGGTTTTCGGCAGGCCGGGCGCCCATTGCACCAGGTCCGGCGAGGCGATCGGGCCGATCTCCTTGCGGACCCACTGCACCAGCTCCTTGCGCAGGGCCTCGGTCGGCTCCTCGCCGGCCTTCAAGGTGACGTAGGCGTAGATGCCCTGGCCCTTGATGTCGTGCGGATAGCCGACCACGGCGGCCTCGGCCACCTTGGGATGCGCGACCAGCGCGCTCTCGACTTCCGCCGTGCCCATGCGGTGGCCGGAGACGTTGATCACGTCATCGACCCGGCCGGTGATCCAGTAATAGCCGTCCTCGTCGCGCCGGCAGCCGTCGCCGGTGAAGTAGCGGCCCTTATAGGTGCTGAAATAGGTGTCGGCGAAGCGCTTGTGATCGCCATAGACCGTGCGCATCTGGCCCGGCCAGGAGTCCGCAATACAGAGATTGCCCTCGGTGGCGCCTTCTAGGACCTTGCCTTCGGCATCGACGATCAGCGGCTGGATGCCGAACAGCGGCTTGGTGGCCGAGCCCGGCTTCAGCCGGGTCGCGCCTGGCAGCGGCGAAATGAGAATGCCGCCGGTCTCGGTCTGCCACCAGGTATCGACGATCGGGCAGTGATGCCGCCCGACCACGCGGTGATACCAGAGCCAGGCTTCGGGATTGATCGGCTCGCCGACCGAGCCCAACAGGCGCAGGCTCTTCAAGCTGCATTTCTGCACCGGCGCCTCGCCCTCGCGCATCAGCGCGCGGATCGCGGTCGGCGCGGTGTAGAAGATGTTGACCTGGTGCTTGTCGCAGACCTGCCAGAAGCGCGAGGCGTCCGGATAGTTCGGCACGCCCTCGAACATCAGCGTGGTGGCGCCGTTGGCGAGCGGGCCGTAGACGATGTAGCTGTGGCCGGTGACCCAGCCCACATCCGCCGTGCACCAGTAGATGTCGCCGTCGTGATAGTCGAAGACCAACTGATGGGTGAGCGCGGCATAGACCAGGTAGCCGCCGGTCGTGTGCAGCACGCCCTTGGGCTTGCCCGTTGAGCCCGAGGTGTAGAGGATGAACAGCGGGTCCTCCGCATTCATCTCCTCGGGCTTGCAGTCCTTGGAAACCTTGGCGGTCTCCTCGTGGTACCAGAAGTCGCGACCGCTCTGCATGGCGACGTTGCCGCCGGTGCGCTTCACCACGATGCAAGCCTTGACCGTCGGGCACTGCTTCAGCGCTTCGTCGACATTGGCCTTCAGCGGCACCTTCTTGCCGCCGCGCAGGCCCTCGTCGGCGGTGATCACGAAATTGGATTCGCAGTCCTGGATGCGGCCGGCGACGCTGTCCGGCGAGAAGCCGCCGAACACCACGGAATGGATGGCGCCGATCCGGGCGCAGGCCAGCAGCGCATAGGCGGCTTCGGGGATCATCGGCAGATAGACGGTGACCCGGTCGCCCTTCTTGACCCCGTGCGCCTTCATTACATTGGCCAGGCGGCAGACCTGCTCGTGCAGCTCCGCATAGGTGATCTTCTTGTCGTCCTTGGGATCGTCGCCTTCCCAGATGATCGCGGTCTGGTTGGCGCGCTTCGGCAGGTGCCGGTCGATGCAATTGGCCGAGACGTTCAGCGTGCCGTCATAATACCAGCGGATCCGCACCTCGCCGGTGTAATCGACGTCCTTCACCTTGGTGTAGGGCTTGATCCAGTCGAGGCGCTTGCCCTGCTCGGCCCAGAACGCCTCCGGATCGGCGGTCGAGAGCTTGTAAGCCTCGTCATACTGCTGGGCATTCACCCAAGCCCGCTTCGCCCAGTCTTCCGGGACCGGAAACTCGGTCGGATCGCTCATGCCTTGTTGCTCCCCATGTCAGGCGCATGACAATTCGGCTTTTGCAGCCGTTGGATCGATTATCGACGGAATAACCCTGGAATTACAAGCGGCGGGTCCGGTCCGCCTTAACGATTGATCAATCTCAAGGGGGCAATTTCGCCCGTGGAAACTACCTAGCGACAATCCGTCGCCGACAGAAGCGAGGTTCGAAGGTTCGATCATGAAGGGCTTCACCATCGGGATTCGCGGCAAGATCGTGCTGACCAGCGCGCTGATCGCCGTGCTGGGCGTGGCGAGCGTCGCGGCTCTGCTGACCTGGCAGGCCGCCAACGGCCTGACCGAAACGGCCAAGCAGGGGCTGGCGACCGCGGCGCGGCAAGAAGCCGAGCATGTCAACGGCGAGTTCGCGCGGGCACTGACGGCGGCGCGGTCCCTGGCCCGCACCACCTTGGCGATGCGGGCCGCGAACAACACCGACCGCACGACCTTCGAATCCATCCTGAAGACCGAGATCGAGCCCGAGCAGCAGTGGTTCGGCATCTGGGGCACCTATGAACCGAACGCGTTCGACGGCAAGGACGCGGATTTCGCCGGCAAGGACATTCCGACCTCGGTGAAGAGCAACGGGCGGTACGTGCCGTATGTCTATCGCACCGATACCGGCCTCACCTTCGACAAATCCTACGATTTCGACAACAGCACCAATCCGCTCGATTACTACAGCGTGCCGATGCAGAGCGGGAAGCTGCATGTGACCGATCCGGCCGGCTGGAACTTCGGCACCGATGATAAGCCCAACATCGTCTGGCTGGTCAGCTTCTGTGTCCCGGTCATCGAGAACGGCAAGGCGCTCGGCGTCACCGGCATCGACATGCGGATGGAAGAGCTGCTCGCCTATTTCGACAAGCTCCGGCCGATGGGCGAGGGCCGCGCTGCGCTGATCGACGCCGCCGGCAACTGGGCCACCAGCCCGAACAAGGACCTGGTCGGCAAGCCGGTCGAGGACGGCTTTTATAAGAACCACAAGGACAAGGCCTTGCAAGGCCAGATCGAGATCGGCAACGAACCCTCGAAGCTGCTCGAAGGCGACAGCTTTTCGGTCCTCGTGCCGGTGCATTTCGAGGATTCGCCCGACGTCTGGAGCCTGATGGTGACGGTGCCGCGCAACGTCATCATGGGCGAGGTCGACAACATGGTGAACTGGGCGGTCGGTATCGGCCTGGGCATCCTGGTGCTCTGCCTGGCTATCGCCTGGGCGGTTGGCTCCAGCACCGCGCGCCCGGTGCGCCGCATGGCCCAGGTGATGAAGGCGCTCGCCTCGGGCCAGCTCGAAGTCGGCGTGCCCGCCACCAGCCGCCGCGACGAGATCGGCGAGATGGCGCGCACGGTCGAGACCTTCAAGCAGGGCCTGGTCGAGAACCAGCGCCTGCAGGCCGAGCAGCAGGAAATGCAGCAACGCGCTTCCGAAGACCGGACGAAGGCGCGCAACGAGCTCGCGGCCAGCTTCGAGGCCGAGGTCTCGAAGTCGATCGGCGAGATGGCCGATACCACGCAGCAGATGGCGCGTTCGGCGGAGGCCATGTCCGGCACGGCGCAGGACAATGTCCAGCGCAGCGGCGCGGTCGAGCATACGGCGGGCCAGGTCTCCGACAATGTCCAGTCGGTTGCCGCTGCGGTCGAGGAGCTGGCGGCGTCGATCCGCGAGATCAGCCAACAGGTGAACAGCTCGAGCTCGGTCGCGAACAGCGCCGCCGACCGGGCGCGCGGCGCGGTGGACCGGGTCAACGCCCTGGTCTCGACGGCGGAGCAGATCGGCTCGGTCATCACGCTGATCAACGACATCGCCAGCCAGACCAACCTGCTGGCGCTCAACGCGACCATCGAGGCGGCGCGCGCCGGCGAAGCCGGCAAGGGCTTCGCCGTTGTGGCCTCCGAGGTGAAGAACCTCGCCATGCAGACCGCCAAGGCGACCGAGGAGATCTCCACCCAGGTGCAGGCGATCCAGCATTCGACCGGCACCGCGGCGGCGGAGATTGCCGAGATCGCCAAGACCATCGAGCAGATCAACCAGATCGGCGGCACGGTCGCGGCGGCGGTGACCGAGCAGGAAGCAGCCACCGGCGAGATCAGCCGCGCGGTGACGCAGGCCGCGACCGGCACGTCCGAACTGCGCGGCAATATTCAAAGCGTCGCCGAATCGGCCCGCCGCAGCGGCCAGACCGCCTCCGACATGGCGAATGCCGTGTCGTTGGTGGGCCAGCGCTGCGACGAGCTGCAGGTGCGGGTCGGCGAGTTCCTGAAGCGGGTGCGGGCGGGGTAAGCACGTTCCCCAGTGATTTGTCCGGCGCAGAGTAGCGGAACCGTCAACCCCCACCCTCACCCGCCCCCATCTTGGGGGCGGGAAGATGGTGAGAGCCGTCGCACTCTCTTACAACAGCGCCTTCAAATATCACCCGCCCCCAAGATGGGGGCGGGCCGGGGTGGGGGTTGACCTCTCCGCGTGACGAACGAAGGCGAGCGCGCTAAGCCGCCTTCTCCCTGCCGATCCGATACCAGTCGATGTTGCGGGTCACGATCATCGCGGCCAGCAGGGCCACGAACAGTGCGATGGTGCCGGCCAGCAGCGCGTAATCATCCATCTGCAAGAGATCGTAGATGTAAGCCTGCACCGCGGTGAGAATGACCGCGGTCGCGTAGCCGAGCTTGCGGCTCATGGTGCGCCAGGCATACCAGGCGATCATCGCGATGTCGGCCGCGCTGGCGATGACATAGGCGTGCAGGAAGTCGATGTGCTCCGAGAGCGAGAGCAGCAGCAGATAGAACAGGCAGAGCGCCGTACCCACCATCAGGTACTGGATCGGGTGCACTTTCCTTCCTCCGAACAGGCCGCTGACGAAGATCGTCGCGAAGGTGAGCGCGATCACCAGCACGCCGTATTTCAGGATCCGGTCGGTCTGCTGGTGCACGTCGCCGGGCTGGACGAAGGTGACGCCGACCGTGCTGTTCCACAGCGTCTCCGGATTGGCCTCGCCGAGGCGCCAGGTCGATGGGAAGCCGCGGGTCAGCGCGCCCAGCGACCAGCTGGCATCGAAGCCGGTGTCGGTGATGGTGCGCGAATCCGGCAGGGTGCGGCCGGAGAAGTCCGGATGCGGCCAATCCGCCGCCAGCTTCACATTGGTCACATCGGCGATCGGCGCGAAGCGCAGCGCCCCGCTGCCGCGAAAATCGATGCTGATGGCAAAAGAGAGCGGCTTTGCCACGTCGGCGACGGTCAGCGGAATCGCCAGGGCGAGGCTGGAGGAGAGGCTGGCATCCCGCTGCAGCGCGTCTTCCGCGACCGGAGTCCGGTCGCCGACCGCGATGGTCATGCCGCGAATGGCCGAGGCATCGGCAACACCGATCAGCAGCTTGGCGCCGCTCCAGTCGATCATCTCCGGCGCAATATCGCTGCGTGACTTGGCGAGATTGGTGAAATCGCCGCTGAGCTTCGCGGTGCCGCCATAGACCAGCACCTCATAGATGCTCTTGGCGCGACGCTCGGCCTTGATGTCGGTGGCGATGTCGAGATGCT
Organism: Dongia sedimenti; assembly: GCA_030715195.1. Taxonomy (GTDB): domain Bacteria; phylum Pseudomonadota; class Alphaproteobacteria; order Dongiales; family Dongiaceae; genus Dongia; species Dongia sedimenti. Next base: position 503,097 of record JAUYVI010000004.1, on the reverse strand, counting down.
TGGGCAGGAAGAAGAGCTGGCTGGTGCCCAGGCGCGGCGCGCCCGATGTGTCATTGGACTCGCTGACATAGCGATACGGCACCACCAGGATCGGCCCGAGGATGGTCTGCGGCCCGCCCCATTGGCTGGTGATCTCGGCATCGACCTCGAGCTTGCGGTTCTCACGCTCGGCGACCAGGTCCTCGATCATGCTGAGCGGGATCAACAGGACCAGCATCAGCAGGCCGAGAAAGACGGCGCGCTTGGTCGCCTCGAAGCCGGCGGCGCCGAGGCCGAAGCCGCGGCGCCAAAGGTGCGTGCCCGGCTGGCGCGGCTCGTCCGGCCGTTCGCCGTGCAGCGGCGGTGTCTGCTCCTGACGCGGCGTGTCAGGGTGTTGATCGGTCATCGTATTCCCCTCTTGCTCGGGTGTGTCCCCAAGAGGCAGGTTGCGGGTCCTTCTGGTCCCGCCCGCGGCGGAACTGAGGCGAAACCGGGGAAAAGCGTGTCCCTCCTCATGACGGAGAGCGTTGCCATGGCCAGCCAAGCCGAGAAAGCCGAGACCTTCCACAAGCTGCATCAAAGCGGCACCTTCGTGATTCCGAACCCTTGGGACATCGGCTCGGCGAGAATGCTGGAGGCCTGGGGCTTCAAGGCGCTGGCGACCACCAGCGCCGGCTTCGCCTTCACGCTTGGAAAACCGGACGGCGACAACGTCGTCAGCCGCGAGCAGACCTTGGCCAATTTCGGCGCCCTGGCCGCGGCGACCGATCTCCCCGTCAGCGCCGATCTGCAAGGCTGCTTCGGCCGTGACCCGAAGGTGGTGGCGGAGACCATTCGCCTCGCGGGCGATGCGGGCCTGTGCGGCGGCTCGGTCGAGGATGCGGTCGGCGACATCCTCGATCTCGGCGTGGCGAAAGAGCGTGTCGCGGCGGCGGTCGAAGCGGCGCGGGCGATGAAGTTCCCGTTCACCGTGACGGCGCGGGCGGAGAATTTCCTCTGGGGCCGGAAGGATCTCGCCGACACGATCGCGCGGCTGCAGGCGTTCCAGGAGGCGGGCGCCGACGTGCTGTTCGCGCCGGGCCTGGCCTCCGAGGCCGATATCGCCAGCGTGGTGAAGTCGGTCGATCGGCCGGTCAATGTGCTGATCGGACCCAGCACCAACCCGCTGACCGTCGCCGACATGGCGCGGCTCGGGGTGCGGCGCTTGAGCGTCGGCAGCGGCCTCTATCTGGCGGCGATGGGCGGCTTCCAGCACGCCGCCAAGGCGCTGCTGGAGAAAGGCACGGTCGAGTACGGCGCGGTGATGCCGTACGCCCAGTTGCAGGGATTGTTCAGCGGAAAGTGAGCGTCAGCCCTTCACGCCGCCCATCTTGCAGACCTGCTTCCATTCGGCGGCGGTGACCGGCTGCACCGAGAGGCGCGAGTTCTTCACCAGCACCATGTCCTTCAAGGCCGGCGTCGCCTTGATCGCCTTCATCGAGACCGGCGTCGGGACCGGCGCCACCGGCTTCACCTCGACCATGCCGAACTTTTCCGTCTTGTCGGTCGGATCGGGGTGATATTCCTTCGCGATCTCCATGATGCCGACGATCTCGAGGCCTTCGTTGGAATGATAGAAGAAGGCACGGTCGCCCTTCTGCATCTTCTTCATATTGGCCGAGGCCTGGAAGTTGCGGACACCGGTCCAGCCGGTCTTGCCATCCTTGTTGAGCTGCTGCCAGGAATAGGCGGAGGGCTCGGACTTCATCAGCCAGTATTGCATCGGTGCTGCTCCTATTTCGGAAAGGCCTTCTTGACGCCATGCACCGAGACCGACCGGAACAGCCCGGCCTTGGCGTAAGGATCATTGGCGAGAAACTTGTCCATCTCGGCACGGTCCGCGACATCCAGCACCAGCAGGCTGCCGATCATCGCTTCCTTCTCGTCCAGCAGCGGCCCGGCGAAGAGCAGCTTATCGTTATAGGAGGTCAGGTATTCGACATGCTTCGGCCGATTGGCCATGCGAATCTCCAGCGCGCCGGCTTTGTCGAGGCAGTAGGCCATATAGGGCATGAGGGTCGTCTCCTTCTCTTGTCGCGAGTGAAGCGGTGTTGTCGCTAAGCCTTCACCCCCGCGCCGCGCAGCGCGGGTGCGTCTTCGTCGAGCGGCCAGCGCGGGCGCGGGGCGAAGTCGAGTGCGCTGGTCTCGCCGCGCTTCAGGTGCTCGAGCCCGGTCCAGGCGATCATCGCGGCATTGTCGGTGCAGAGCCGGATCGGCGGCGCGACCAGCGGCAGGTTCGCCTTGGCGGCGGTCTCGGCGAGACACGTGCGCAGGCGCTGGTTCGCGGCGACACCGCCGGCGACCACCAGGGCCGTGAGATTGGGCATGCGTTCGCGCGCAGCGGCGATGGCGCGTTTCACCCGATCGGCGATGGATTCGGTCACCGCGATCTCGAACCCGGCGGCCAGGTTCGCGACCATGTCCGGTGACAGCGGACGCAGCTCTTCCACGCGCTGGCGCAAGGCTGTCTTCAGCCCGCTGAAGGAGAAGTTGCAATCCGGCCGGCCCAGCATCGGCCGCGGCAGGTCGCGCACCGGATCGGTCGCCCCTTCGGCGGCGCGCTGGATCGCCGGGCCGCCGGGATAGCTCAAGCCCAGCAGCTTCGCCGCCTTGTCGAAGGCTTCGCCGGCCGCGTCGTCAATGGTGGCGCCGAGCCGGTGATAGCGGCCGATATCCTCAACCACCAGCAACTGGCAATGGCCGCCCGAGACCAGCAGCAGCAGATAGGGAAAAGCCACGTCGTCGGACAGCCTCGCGCTCAAGGCGTGGCCCTCGAGATGGTTGACGGCATAGAACGGCTTGCCGTGCACGGCGGCTATGGCTTTGGCCATGGTGACGCCGACGATGACGCCGCCGATCAGGCCGGGCCCGGCGGTCGCGGCGATGCCGTCGAGATCGGCGAAACCGATGCCGGCCTTGCGCATGGTGGCTTCGATCAGCGGGCCGAGATGTTCCAGATGGGCGCGGGCGGCGACTTCCGGCACCACGCCGCCATAGGGCTTGTGCTCCTCGAATTGCGAGAACAACTCCTCGGCCAGCACCTGGCGGCGGTCGTTGACCACCGCCGCGGCCGTCTCATCGCAGCTCGATTCAATGCCCAGAACGATCATGCTCGACGCGGATTCCGGTGGGCTTGCCCGGCCGGGCGGCCCAAGGTTGCAATTGTTCGCCCCACCCGGCTAAAAGGACGCCAATCTGTGAGGAAAAGCGGGCGCGGCGCAGCAGTTATGGCGGTTTCCGGACTCTCGATCAACCACGGGGCTATCAACATCGGCACCCGCGGCAGTCCGCTGGCGCTCGCCCAGGCCGAACTGACCAAGGCGGCCTTGCTGGCGGCACATCCGCAGCTGACACCCGCCGGCGTCACGATCGTACCGATCAAGACCACCGGCGACAAGGTCCAGGACCGACCTCTGTCCGAGATCGGCGGCAAGGGCCTGTTCACCAAGGAAATCGAAGAAGCGCTGCTCGACGGCCGGATCGATCTCGCGGTCCATTCCATGAAGGACATGCCGACCTTCCTGCCCGACGGCCTCATCATCGCCGCGATGCTGGAGCGCGAGGACCCGCGCGACGTGCTGATCTCGCCGGTCGCCGACAGCATCGAGACTCTGCCGAAGGGGGCCGTTGTCGGCACCGCCTCGCTGCGGCGGCAGGCCCAGCTCTTGGCCCTGCGGCCCGATCTCAAGGTGCAGCCTTTGCGCGGCAATGTCGGCACGCGGCTCGAAAAGCTGGCGCGCGGGGAAGCCGCGGCGACCTTGCTCGCCTTGGCCGGCTTGAAGCGCCTCGGGCGCGTCGATGCCGCGACCGCGATTCTCTCCACCGATGCCTTCCTGCCGGCGGTGGCGCAGGGCGCCATCGGCATCGAGATTCGCGCAAACGATCCCCGTATCGCGGCGCTGGTGGCGCCGCTCGACCATGCGCCGACCACGATTGCCGTCACCGCGGAGCGTGCCTGCCTCGCGGTGCTGGATGGATCGTGCCGGACGCCGATCGCGGCGCATGCGGAAATCTTCGGAACCGCGCTCCGACTCCGCGGGTTGGTTGCACTTCCCGACGGCACCGAGTCGCATCGCGCGGAAGACACCGGCAACGCCACGCTGGAAGGCGCTGCGGCCCTTGGCCGCGCGGTCGGCGAAAGGCTCAAGGCGCTGGCGGGGCCGAACTTCCTGGCTTAGGCTTCCGACTCGCTGGGTATATCGAGGACTTACCATGCATGCATTGATCACCCGGCCGTTGGAGGATGCAAAGCCGCTGGCGGAATTGCTGGCCGGGCGTGGCGTCGAATGCACGGTGGAACCGCTGCTGGAGATTGCGCCGCATCCGGAAGCGGTGATCGATCTCGAGGGCGTGCAGGCGCTGCTCTTCACCAGCGCCAATGGCGTCCGCGCTTTCGCCGCCAAGAGCTCGCGGCGTGACCTCAAGGTGCTGACCGTCGGTGACGGTTCCGCGACGGCCGCTCGCGAGGCCGGTTTCAGCGATGTGACCGCGGCGGCCGGCGATGTCGATGCCCTGGCGGAACTGGTCATCAGTAAGCTCGATCCCAAGGCCGGGCCGCTGTTCCATGGCGCGGCCTCGGTGCTGGCGGGCGACCTCCAGGGCAAGCTCGAGGCGGCCGGCTTCACCCTGCGGCGCGTGGTGCTCTACGAGGCGAAGACCGCGACCACGCTCAGCCACGAGACGCGGATGAACCTGGCGCTTGGCGGCATTGACATGGTGCTGCTGTTCTCGCCGCGTACCGCCCGCACCTTCGCCGAATTGTGGCGCGCTGCCGCGGCGCCAACGCTCGCCAAGACCACCGCGCTCTGTCTCAGCGCCGCGGTCGCCCGCGAGATCGCCGATCTCGGCTGGCAGCGGATCGAAACGGCCGCGCGCCCGGACCAGCCGGCGATGCTGACCCTGGTCGAAGCGGAGATCGAACGCCGCACGCCGGCGGTGGAGGTGCTGCCGCCCAAGACAGAGACTCCGAAGGAATCACCGCGTGTCGAGGAGACCGTGAAACCTAGCGCACCGCCGCCCCCGTCTTTCAATCCGCCGCCGCAGAAGTCGGGCGGCGTTCTCGGCGGCGTGCTGGCCGGGCTGATCGCCGGGGCCGCTGCCGCCGCGGCGATGGTCTACACCGAGCCCTATTGGCATCCGCAAGAGAACGCGGCACCCGCTTCCGATCAAAGCGCCGCGCTCGCCGCGCTCCAGAGCAAACTGGACGCGCTGTCACAAAGCAGCGCCGCGACGCCGAGCCCGGATGCCGTCAACGCGGCGGTGAACGACGCCAAGGCCGAGATCGCTCGGCAGGCAACGGCACTCTCCGATCGGGTCGGTAAGCTGGAGCAGAGCGTCAATACGCTGGCCCAGGCACCGGCCAGCGCGGCGCCGGCGCCCGATTTGCAGCCGCTGCAAGACCGGATCGCGCGCCTGGAATCCAGTCTCGCCGACCTGGCGCAGCAGGCCCAGTCGGCATCGAGCGCGCCGTCCACGCCCGACCTCTCCGGCGACATCGCGGCGTTGAAATCCGCCAATGAGGCGCTGACCCAGCAGCTCAATACGGCGCGCGACGAGATCGAGGCGCTGCAGACCCGGCAGAGCGCGCTCTCCGGCACCGTGGACAAGATCGCGGCACAACCAAGCGTCACGCCCGCCGAGCAGCGGCGCACCGCGGCGGTGGTGGCGCTGGGTGCCCTGCGCGGCGCGTTGCCGCTCGACAAGCCCTACGCCGCCAGCCTGAAAGCGGTCGATGATCTCGCCGCGGCCGACGCCGCGCTGCAAGGCCAGATCGCCCCGGCGCTCGATCCCTTGCGGCCGCTGGCCGAAGCGGGCGCGCCGACCCTGGCGCAGCTGCAGAGCAGCCTGCCGACACGAGAGATCGCTGAAGCGGCCAATGCGGAAACGACCGCCAATGCCGTCGGCGCCGATGCGGGCTGGTCGGAGCGGCTGATCAATCGCCTGTCGGAAGCCGTGACGGTACGTCCGGTCGGCGAGAAGGCCGAGGGCGACGGGCCGTTGGCGCGTCTTGCCCGCGGCGAGGCGAAGCTCAAGGCCGGCGATCTCGGCGGCGCGGTGGCCGAGATCGGCGCGCTCTCGGGCAAGCCGGCAGAAGCCGCCGCGGCGTGGCTCGCCGGTGCTCAGGCCCGGCTCGCGCAGGATCAGGCGAGCGCCGCGCTCGACCGGACCGCGACCGCGCTGCTCGCACCCGACTCCAATTCAGCGAACCCGGAACAGTGAGCGCGCCCGGAACATGACCCTCGGCCGCACTGTCTGGTTCTTCGTCAAGGTCGCCGTCGTCGTCGCGGCCGCGGTCTGGCTCGCCGACCGGCCGGGCCATGTCTCGATCGACTGGCTCGGCTACAACATCGACCTCGCGGTCGGTACCGCGATGGCGGTGCTGGTCGTCTTCATCCTGCTGCTCTATCTGCTCTGGCGCCTCTGGCACATTCTGGCGCGGGCGCCGAGTGACTTCGTCCTGTTCCGCCGCAACCGCCGCCAGGCCAAGGGCTTCCGCGCGCTGACCAAGGGGCTGGTCGCGGTCGCCGCCGGCGACGCCGCGGAAGCCAAGCGTCTCGCCCGCACCGCCCATGGCCTGCTCGATCATTCGCCGCTGACACTCCTGCTGGCGGCGCAAGCGGCGCAGATGGAAGGCGACGAGCACGCCGCCCTGCGCTATTTCGAAGCGCTCTCCAAGAATCCCGAAGCGGCGCTGCTGGGTCTGCGCGGCTTGACCACCGCCGCCTTGAAACGCGGCGACGAGGATGCGGCGCTCACCCATGCCGAAGCGGCGCTGCACGCGCATCCGCATGCGGAATGGGCCGCCGAGACCGCGCATCGCCTGCAGGTGAAGTTCGGCAAGCCAGCGGAAGAGAGCCTGAAGGCACTGGTGCGCGCCGGCGCCATGAGCGCCAAGGAAGGCCAGCATCGCCGCGCCGTGCTGCTGGCCGAGCGCGCGCGCCTGCATCTTCTCCCCGAGACGCACGATGCCGATCTGGATGCCGGGTTGCGTTCGGCGCGGGAGGCGCTGAAGCTCGACAGCGCTCTGGTCCCAGCGCGGCTGATTCTCGCCCACCTGCTGCTGCGCCTCGGCAAGAAGCGCGAGGCAACGCGCCTCATCGAGCAGGACTGGGATTCCAACCCGCATCCGCTGCTGGCCCGCGCCTATCTCGAGGCCGAGCCGGGCGAACGCCCGCTGGATCGGATGAAACGCCTGGAGCGGCTGCAGCGCCAGAACCCCGAGCATGTCGAAACCCATCGCGCCCTCGGCACGGCGGCGCTCGCCGCCGGTCTCTGGGGCGAGGCGCGGCGGCATCTGGAGAAGCTGGTCGCGGCCGAGCGGGCCGGCGGCGGCTTGAGCCATGGCACCTGCCGCGCCATGGCGGCGCTCGAAGACGGCGAACGCACCGATCCGAAAGCGGTTCGTCCGTGGCTGGACGCGGCGGCCGAGGCCCAGCCCGACCCGGCCTGGATCTGCTCGGTCTGCGGCCATCCCGGCGAGGCCGGGCCTGCCTCCGGCCATTGGCAGGCGGTCTGCCCGCATTGCGCCGGGATCGACACCCTGCGCTGGCAGCGGCCGGTACTGCCCACGGCCGACATCCTGCTGGTCCCGAGCCCGTCCTCAGCCGCCGAGCCGGCGCCCGAGCCGACGCCGCTGGAGATCCCGCAGCACGCCCCTGAACCCACTATTCCGGCGCAGATTCCCTCTCCGGAGACGGGTCCGGCCGCGGAGAAACGCCTGGAAACGCAACTGGGCCCGTCGGTTGACGCCGCCCGGTTGATCAACTAGCTTCCGCCCGCGCTGACGGGGTTCCTCCGTCCAATTGCGGTGCGCCGTAGTAGCTCAGTGGTAGAGCATCCGCTTCGTAAGCGGGCGGTCGGGGGTTCAAATCCCTCCTACGGCACCATCGCCGCTCAGATCCGCGCCCCGCTCGCCTCATCGAACAGAAACACCCGGTCCGGCCGGAACTTGAAGGCGATCGGCGTATCGAGCGCCTGGCGGAAGGCGCGGTCGACCTTGGCGACGACCAGCTGCTCGCCGGCCCAGGTGGTGACCAGGGTCTGGTCGCCGGTCGGCTCGACCGAATAGATCTTCGAAATGAGGTTTGCGCCTTCCGGCGCCGCGACATCCATGTCTTCCGGACGGATGCCGAGCACCACGCCCTGGCGCGACTGGATGCCGGGGATATGCGCGCGGGTGTCGGGCCCGATGAAGGTGCCGTCGGCGATCGCGCCGGGAATGAGGTTCATCGCCGGCGAGCCGATGAAGCCCGCGACGAACAGGTGGTTCGGGTTGTTGTAGATCTCGTCCGGCGTGCCGAGCTGCTGGATCTTGCCCTTGTTCATCACGGCGACCCGGTCGGCCAGGGTCATCGCCTCGATCTGGTCGTGGGTCACGTAGATCGTGGTGATCTCGAGCTCGCGCTGGATGTGCTTCAGCTGGGCCCGCATCGTCAGCCGCAGCTTGGCGTCGAGGTTGGAGAGCGGCTCGTCCATGAGAAAGACCTGCGGATGGCGCACGATCGCGCGCGCCAGGGCCGCGCGCTGGCGCTGGCCGCCGGAGAGTGCCCGCGGCTTGCGGTCGAGATAGTCGCCGAGCTCCACCATCGCCGCCGCGCGGCGCACCAGCGCATCATGCTCAGCGCGTGGAATCTCACGCATGCGCAAGGGGAAGCGGATGTTCTCGTAGATCGACATGTTGGGGTAGAGCGCGTAGCTCTGGAACACCATGGCGACGTCCCGGTCGCGGGCATCGACGTCGTTCATCAGCGCGCCGTTGATCTGGATCTCGCCCGCGGTCGGCTCCTCGAGCCCGGCGATCATCCGCATGGTCGTGGTCTTGCCGCAGCCCGACGGGCCGAGGAACACCATGAACTCGCGGTCGCGGATCTCGAGATCGACCGCATCGACGCCGATGAAGCTGCCCCACGCCTTGGTGACGCCGCGCAGCATGATCTGAGCCATGAAACTCTCCGTCCTCCCACCGTCCCCGCGGCCTATTCCGGCTTCTTCGGCCGGACTCTGCGTCGCGGGGTGTCCGGCCGCAAGATCGCAAGATCGACGCAGAAATGCAACACTTACACATAGGGCACACGTTTTGTGCCCGCTTGTGGCGCCCAAAGTACCGCCTGCAGACCCGCCTGGATCGGGATTCAGGGCGGCTTTCATCAGGCATCCCGCCGTTTTCGCGCCTGCGAGATATATTATCACTTATTGACTCATAAACTCATAAATGTATCTAATTGAGCAACGAACAGCAGGGGAGGAACGCGCATGCCCGCGAACAGGATTGGGCCGGCCAGTGGGCTGGCCGTGGATCTGCAGCGGCGCCTCGCCCAAGCCAAGGCGCCGATCCGGATCGGCCTGGTCGGGTCCGGCGAGATGGGCACCGACATCGTCACCCAATGCGACCACATGACCGGCATCACCGTCGCGGCGATCGCCGAGATCAACGTCGCGGCGGCGAAGCGCGCGCTGGAGATCGCCGGCCGTCCGCCGGAGAGCTTCGCTTTCGTCGAGACCGCCGCGGATTTCGACGCGGCCCTGAGCGCCGGCAAGACCGCGATCACCCAGGATGCGCAGCTGGTCTGCCGCAACGACCGGATCGACGTGGTGATCGACGCGACCGGCAAGCCCGCCGTCGGCGCCGCGATCGGCCTGGTCGCCATGGAGCACGGCAAGCATCTGATCATGATGAATGTCGAGGCCGATGTGACCATCGGCACCTACCTCGCCAGCGAAGCGCGGCGGATGGGTGTGGTCTACACGCTCGGCGCCGGCGACGAGCCCAGCTCCTGCATGGAGCTGATCAACTTCGTGACCGGGCTCGGCTATCCGATCGTCGCCGCCGGCAAGGGCAAGAACAATCCCTTGAACATCGATGCGACGCCCGACGCGTATATGGACGAGGCCAAGCGCCGGAACATGAATCCGCGCATGCTGGTCGAGTTCGTCGATGGCTCGAAGACCATGGTCGAGATGGCGGCGATCGCCAACGCGACCGGCCTCACCCCCGACCGGCCGGGCATGCACGGCCCGGCGGCGACCCTCGATCAGTTGGAGAAGGTGCTCTGCCCGGCGAGCGACGGCGGCGTGCTCTCGAAGAAGGGCGTCGTCGACTATTCGATCGGCAAGGGCGTCGCTCCCGGCGTCTTCGTGGTCGCCGAGATGGCGCATCCGCGGCTCCGCGAGCGCATGCACGACCTGAAGCTCGGCGCCGGCCCCTATTACACCTTCTACCGCCCCTATCATCTGACCAGCCTGGAAGTGCCGCTGTCCTGCGCCCGCGCCGTTCTCTACGGCACTGCCGACATGATCCCACTGACACGGCCCAGCGCCGAGGTCTGCGCGGTGGCCAAGAAGGATCTGGCGCCCGGCGACAGGCTGGATGCGATCGGCGAATACACCTATCGCGCCTGGATCATGACCTATGGCGAGGCGCAGAAGGCGCGCGCCGTGCCCTGCGGCCTCTTGGAACAGGGCAAGGTGACCAAGGCGATCAAGAAGGGCGAGCTGCTCACCAGCGCCAATGTCGCGGTGGATGAAGGCGCCGGCATCGTCAAGCTGCGCAAGCGCCAGGACGAGCTGCTGGCGGCGGTCCCGGCATGAACGTGCAAGCCCGCCGCGAGGCCGATCCGACCAACCAGCGGCCGTTTTACCGCCAGTTCCAGCCGGAGGCGCTACAGGACGCGCTGCGCCGCATGTACCTGATCCGGCGCTTCGAGGAAGGTGCCGAGGATTCCTACATGCGCGGCCTCATTCACGGCACCATGCATCTCTCGATCGGCCAGGAGGCGAGCGCGGTCGGTTCCTGCATGCACCTCCGCAAGACCGACTACATCACCTCGACCCATCGCGGCCACGGCCATTGCATCGCCAAGGGGGCCGACCCGAAGCTGATGTTCGCCGAGTTCTTCGGCAAGGAAGAAGGCTATTGCCGCGGCCGCGGCGGCTCCATGCACATCGCCGATGTCGAGAGCGGCAATCTCGGCGCCAACGGAATCGTGGCCGGCGGCATCCCGATCGCCGTGGGTGCTGCGCTCGCCATCAAGAAGCAGAAGCGCGACGACGTGGCGGTCTCCTTCTTCGGCGACGGCGCCTCCAACGAGGGCGCCTTCCACGAGGCGCTCAACATGGCATCGATCTGGAAGCTGCCGGTGGTCTTCGTCTGCGAGAACAACAAATACGGCATGTCGGTCTCGACCGAGCGTTCGATGGCGGTCGAGCACGTCGCCGACCGCGCCGCCGGCTATCGCATGCCGGGCGTCATCGTCGATGGCAACCGCATCGAGGATGTGTCCGAGGCGGTGATGGAAGCGACCGCGCGGGCTCGCGCCGGCGAAGGCCCGAGCCTGATCGAATGCAAGACCTACCGGATCCGCGGCCATTCCAAGAGCGACCGCAACCGCTATCGCAGCAAGGAAGAGATCGAGGAATGGGCCGCCAAGGATCCGATCCGGCATTTCGAGCTGGAGCTGATCGCGCGCGGCATCCTCGATGAAGCCCAGGTCGACACCATCCGCGCCGCGGCCGAGCAGGAGATCGCAGAAGCCATCGACTTCGCCCGCGAGGGCACCGATCCGACGCCCGATGAAGTCACCCGCGACGTCTATACGGTCGATCTCGCATGAACGCCCCCGCCATCCGTGAGCTGAGCTACGCCCAGGCGATCCAGGAAGCGCTGGCGCAGGCGATGGACGCCGATCCGCGCGTGTTTCTCATGGGCGAGGATATCGGCGTCTATGGCGGCGCCTTCCAGGTGACCGGCGACCTGGTGCACCGCTACGGCGAAGATCGCGTCATGGACACGCCGATCGCCGAGCTGGGTGCTGCGGGGGTCGCGGTCGGCGCGGCGCTCGCGGGCTGCCGGCCGGTGTTCGAGTTCCAGTTCTCCGACTTCTCCGCACTCGCCCTGGAGCAGATCGTCAACCAGGCCGCCAAGATCCGCTTCATGCTGGGCGGCAAGGTCTCGGTGCCGCTGGTGATGCGCTTCCCGGCCGGCTCCGGCACCGGTGCCGCCGCGCAGCACAGCCAGTCGCTGGAAGCCTGGCTGGCGCATGTGCCGGGCCTGAAGGTGATCCAGCCTTCGACCCCCTATGACATCAAGGGCATGCTGCTCGCGGCAATCGACGATCCCGACCCGGTCATGGTCTTCGAGCACAAGCTGCTCTACAAGATGAAGGGCGACGTGCCGGCCGAGCCCTATCGCGTGCCGATCGGCAAGGCGATCGTGCGCCGCGCCGGCACCGGCATCTCCATCGTCGCTACCTCGATCATGGTGCATCGCGCGCTGGAGGCCGCGGAGATCCTCAGCGGCGAAGGCATCGATGCGGAGGTGATCGATCTGCGCACCCTGCGCCCGATCGATACCGCGACCATCATCGCGAGCGTGAAGAAGACCGGCCGCCTCGCCTGCGTCTACGAGGGCGTCAAAACCCTCGGCATGGGCGCCGAGATCAGCGCCATGATCGCCGAGAGCGAGGCCTTCGATTATCTCGATGCGCCGATCCTGCGCCTCGGCGGCGCCGAAGCGCCGATCCCCTACAATCCCGTCCTCGAGAAGGCTTCGGTGCCGCAGACCGAGGTGATCGTCGCCAGGGTGCGCGATCTGCTGCAGGGTCGGATCTGAAACATGCCGATCGAAGTCATCCTGCCCAAGGTCGATATGGACATGGCCGCCGGCACCATCAGCCGCTGGCTGGTGAAGGACGGCGACCGAGTCAAGAAGGGCGCCACCATCTTCGAGATCGAGACCGACAAATCGACCATGGAGGTCGAGGCGCCGGGCGACGGCACGATCGGCCGGATCTCGGCAGAAGTGGGTGCCGTTGTTCCCGTGGGTGTCGCCGTCGCCTTCATCTTCGGTGAAGGCGAGGATGTGGGCGCCATACGGCTGCCCACCGAAGCGCCGACAGCAAAGACGCAAGATGCGCCGAAGCCGCAGCCCGTCGCGATCATGCCTGCGACCAACGGCGATTCGTCGAAGCCGCGCGCGACACCGCTGGCGCGCCGCATCGCGCGCGCGCATGGTCTCGAACTGGCGGCGCTCGCCGGCAGCGGGCCGCGCGGCCGGATCCGCGCCGAGGACGTCCAGCAACATTTGAGCACGCCCGCGCCGGAGGCCAAGGCTCCACCCGCCGCCGATAGCGATCTCATTCCGATCGACACTATGCGGCGCACGATTGCCGAGCGGCTGGTCTTCTCCAAGACCACGGTGCCGCATTTCTATCTCGGTGCCGCCTGCGACGTGGAGCGGCTGCTGAAGCTCCGGCAGGAGATCAATGCGGTCGAGGGCCTGCCGAAACTCTCGGTCAATGATTTCGTGGTGAAGGCGCTGGCGTTGGCGCTGCGCCAAGTGCCCGAGGCCAATGCCAGCTGGAGCGACGCGGGCATCCAGCGGCACCGCAGCGTCGATGTCAGCGTCGCGGTGGCGGTCGAGGGCGGGTTGTTCACCCCGGTGGTCCGCGCCGTCGAAGCGAAGCCGCTCGGCCAGATCGCCGCCGAGATCAAGACGCTCGCCGACCGGGCCAAGGCGCGGAAGCTCCTGCCATCGGACTATGCCGGCGGCACCACCACGGTCTCCAATCTCGGCATGTACGGCGTCGAGTCCTTCGCGGCGATCATCAACCCGCCCCAGGCCACCATCCTCGCGGTCGGCGCCGCGACCCGCCAGCCGGTCGTGGCCGGCGACGAGATCCGGATCGGGACCCGCATGGAATGCACCCTGTCCTGCGACCATCGCGTGGTGGACGGCGCGGTCGGGGCGCAGCTCCTGGCGGCCTTCCGCAGCCTGATCGAACAACCCCTCCGGCTCCTGGTCTAGAGCCTGCTAGGATGACGCCCGATCCCTATGCTATTCAGTCGAGGGGTTCGCGAAAGGGACAGTCGGTCATGCCGCGTGACGAGCAGGCGAGCGGTCGGGAATTGCGCCGGAGCGGGCGGCTCGCCCGCAACCGCATCCGCATCGCCTGGATGTATTATGTCGAGGGGCTGACCCAGAACGAGATCGCCGAAAAGCTCGACATCGGCCGGGTCACCGTCGTCCGCAACATCAACGAGGCGCTGAAGCAGCGCGAGGTCAAGATCTGGATCGAAGGCGACATCGCCGAATGCCTCGATCTCGAGAAGCGGCTGCGCCAGACCTTCGGCCTCGACGAGGCGGTGGTCGTGCCCGAGCCCACCGATCCCGCCCATATCGCGCGCTCGATCGGCGTCGCGACCGGCATGTACCTCTCCGAGCATCTGCATTCCGACATGTCGGTCGGCGTCGGCTGGGGCACCACCCTGCACGACGCGCTGCAGACCCTGGCGCCCAAGGATGTCGAGAACCTGCGGGTGGTCTCGATGATGGGCGGCATCCTGCAGGCGCGGCATTACAACCCCGCGGAGTTCGCCTGGCAGTTCGCGCGGATCACCGATGCGGATTGCTATCTGCTCCCCGCCCCGGCTTTGGTGGATTCGCCCGCGACCCGCACCGCGCTGATCGAGCGCTGCGGCCTCAACGAAGTCTTTCGCCGCGCCGAGCGGCTCGACATGGCGGTGATGAGCGTCGGCTATATCGCCGCCAGCTCCAGCACCTTCAAAGTGAATCTCGTTTCCGAGACCGAGCGCGCCGAGCTGGTGCGCGCGGGCGCGGTCGGCGACGTGCTCTGTCATTTCTACGACCGCGACGGCAAGCTGGTCGACCATTCGGTCAACGACCGGGTGATGTCGATCCCGGTCCCGACCCTGCGCAAGGTGCCGCGCCGGGTGATCTGCTCCGGCGGGTCGGAGAAGGTCGAGGCGCTGCTCGGCGCCATGAAGCTGATCGACTGCAACGCGCTCATCACCACCGAGGCGACGGCGCAGGAACTGTTGATTCGAAAAAAGTAGGCTGCGGGTCCCCGGTCGCTCGGCGGCAACCGCAGTCGGGAGGAACGGCTTATGAAATACGATTTCTCGTCGACCGGTTTCTACACTTTCGACTGCCTGGGCTGGCCCTTCACCGCCGTGCCGCCCGGCGGCGGCTGTTACTTCATCGACGAGCTGACCTTGGCGGTCTCCGGCGCCGCCGGCACCGCCGCCATCGCCGCGGCGAAGATGGGGCTGAAGACGCTCGCGGTCGGCGGCGTCGGCGACGACCTGATGGGCAAGTGGGTGCTGGAACGGCTGGCCGACTTCGGCGTCGATGCCTCCGGCATGCAGGTGATCAAGGGCGGCAAGACCTCGTCCTCGATCGTGACCACACGCGCCGACGGCTCGCGCCCGGCTTTGCACATGAAGGGCGCCACCGGCGACTTCTATGTCGATGATCGGCTGCTCGAGCAAGTCACCGACGCCAAGGTGGTGCATATCGGCGGCATCGGCCTGACCGAGACCATGGACCGCCGCGGCCGCAATGCCGAGCTGATGCGGGAAGCGAAGCGCAAGGGCGCCATCACCACGCTCGACGTGTTCGCGACCTCGCCCGACGACATGAAGGCGGTCGCCGAGGTGCTGCCCCATGTCGATTACTTCCTGCCCTCGATCGAGGAGGCCCGCGCCCTCTCGAACATCGAGGACATGGAGCAGGCGGCCCGCTTCTTCCTCGATCTCGGCGTCCAGTGCTGCGTGTTCACCCTGGGCGGCGACGGCGCCTATTACCGGCACGCCAACGGGACGCGCTTCGCCCTGCCCGCCTTCGACATCGACGTGAAATGCACCTGCGGCTGCGGCGATGCCTTCAATGCCGGCTTCGCGGTGGGCCTCTGCCGCGGCATGCCGGCCGAGACCGCGGTGCGCTTCGCCCAGGCGACCTCGGCGCTCAACGCCACGGGCCTGGGCTCCCAGGCCGGCGTGCAGTCGTTCGACCACACCTGGGCCTTCATGCAGAACACGCCGGTGAAGAAGGCCGCGGCGGAGTATGCGATCGCGGGGTAGCCGGGAACGGTGGCGGACGCAGACGGCCGGTATCGGTCTGCGTCCATCAAGCGCCCGACGCTGAACGCTTTTCGGGCATTCGCGAGCCGAACGGATTTGCGATTCCGTCTGTGTCCTGTCTGCGTTGGGCCGGCGGCGGGCGACTCGATGCAATCAGGTTCAGCTTTTACGGCCATTGGCATTTCGAACCGGCGCAAAGCAGGTCAAGCCTTTGGCAACGCGGGCTTTTCTCCCGCTGGAAAGGCGCGAAGCGATTCTTCGTTTCGTAAAAGCTGGGTACAAGTTGGGGCTTCGCGCCGGGATGATCGAAGCCCGTTCAGCGCATCGCACGTTCAAGACGAGCCAGGCCCCACGTCGACGATGAACGCCGCGCGTTATGCTGATTCTGCATGAAACATTTTTCCTGTCTGGGTCCGGTCTGCGTTGCAAAGCAGCAGACACCGTCCGTCCCGTCGCGCGCGACTTTCGATGCAGAATTCACCATGTCAAAAAAGCACCCGCCACCGCGCTGCACGTTTCCGTTTTCGCTGGAGCTTCCATCTTCGCTGGGGCTCCGGCGGACAGGCCGGCGGACAAGCGCAGATCATAGCACGATCGGGCGAACTTGTCGCCCACTGTCGCATAAGCCTGAATTCGGGAGTATGCAGCCGTCACTCACCCGGGCCATGGAGATCGATGCCCAGCTTGACCCCGCGGCTTCCGAGGGCAGTGAGCGTCTCGGCCGATATCTCCAGGCACGGCAGCTCGTCCGCGACCTACTCTGCCTCTACAGGGAGACGGCATTCCAGTCCGGCGCGAACGGCGGCCGGACGAAGCGCTGGTCCTTCGGAAGGGCGGCGATCGCGGTGCGGTCCGCGTCGTCCAGGCGGAGCGCTTGCGCTTCGAGATTCGCGCTCTGGCTTTCCGGGCGTCCGGCCTTCGGGATGACGATGACGCCGTCCTGATCGAGCAACCAGGCGATCGCCATCTGCGCCGCACTCGCCCCCCGCTTGCGTCCCAAGGCGGCGAGGGTCGGGTCCTGGGACGCCCGGCCTTGCGCCAGCGGCGCATAGGCGGTCAGCGGAATACCCTTGCTCCGCAGATAGGCGAGCACCGCCGCTTGCGACAGGAAGGAATGGTATTCGAGCTGCACCGCGGCGATCGGTGCCCCGATCTTCTCCACCGCATTGCGGAGCATCGGCAGGTTGAAGTTGCAGACACCGATCGACCGCGTGACGCCCTGCTCTTGCAGCCGGATCATCGCTTCCAGCGTCGCGGCCATGTTCATATCAGGGCTCGGCCAGTGGATCATATAGAGATCGACGTGATCGAGGCCGAGCTTGTCCAGGCTGTCGTCGAAGGCGCGCCGCAGCAGGTCCGGCGAGAGCTGGTCGTGCCAGACCTTGGTGGTTACGAAAAGCTGGTCGCGCGCAATGGCGGAGGCCGCGATCGCGGCGCCGACGGCGGCCTCGTTCGCATACATCGCCGCGGTGTCGATATGCCGGTAACCCAGCGCGAGGGCACTTTCCACCACCGGCTGGGCGTCGGCGCCGGGCATGCGGAAGGTGCCGAAGCCGAGCCGCGGAATGGCGACTCCATGCGTCGCGCTGCGGTCCGGCTTGAGGTTCGGGATCGGGTTCATGGGGATTCGCCTTTCAAGGGTTCTCTATTCAAGCGGCCTTGTTGGCGGCGGCGTCGGCCACGAGCGCCGCGATGACCTCCGCGATGGGCGTGGTGCCCTTCATCAGGTTGCTGCTGTCGCCCCGGAAGGCGATCCAGCCTTCATTGAAGCCATCCAGCATGCGGATCCGGGGTTCGGGATTGCGCGTACCTTGCGCGCGGAAGATTCCCTCCCAGAGCGGACGAGCGACGATTTCGACCCGGACCGGCCGGCCGAGCGCGGCGGCGAAGGCCGAAGCGATGTCGTTCGGGGAGACGCGGCGCGGTCCTTCCAGCTCGACGATCCGGATTCCGGACCATTTCTGCTGCATGAGATCAGCGGCGGCGCGACCGACATCCCGCGTCGAAACCATGGAGATCGCACGGTCGGCGGGTTGCAGGAAACTGCGCAGCACGCCGTCGTTGCGTGCCGCCGCCACGTCCCAGGCGGCGTTCTCCATGAACCAGGCGGGCCGGAGGAAGGTCACCGGAATGTCGATCGCGCTCAGCGCCTGTTCCAGCAGTGTGCGCTGCGTCAGCAGGTTCTCATGCGGCGCATCCGCCCCGATGGTCGAAAGGCACACGGCGCGTGCGGGAGGTGCCTGGAGGAGCGCGGTTCTCACCGCGTCGATGACGCGGTGCGCCTCCGGGAAGTCCGGCGCCGGGTCGAACTCCGACGGCGGCAGGATGAAGACGGCTTCCGCGCCGGCAAACGCTTTCGCCAAGCTCGCGGCATCTTCCATCTCGGCCAAGGCGACTTCGCATCCCTTTGCGGCCCAGGCTTCGCCTTTCGCCCGGTCGCGGACGACGGCGCGGACCGGCTGTCCTTCTGCAAGCAGTGCGGCCGCAAGGGTTCCGCCGACCTTGCCGGTGATTCCAGTGATGGCGTACATGAGATTTCTCCTCTGATGGAATGATGTCCGATTGCATCGGGCGGGATCTATGCCAGGCCGGCGCAAGTTAACCTCTTGTTCAGACGTGGATATTTCTTTCCACCCGGTGACCGCTTCGCGGTGACCTCGCCGTGACCCGGGATTTAGGGGAAACGGCTGAATGATTCAGCAGCAATAAGGTCAGTGCTAAGATGATCTGAATTCACCCTGCCGCCACGGCGGCTTTGCACGGGGAGATCCGCCATGAGCTTCGACACGCGTCTCCTCGCCGGCGTCGGGGTATTCGCGGCAATCGTCGAGAGCGGGACGTTTGCCCGCGCCGCAGACCGGCTGGCCTTGACCCCGTCCGGTGTCAGCCGGGCGGTCGCGCGGCTCGAAGCGCGCGTCGGCGTCAGGCTGTTCGACCGCAGCCCGCGCGAGGTCACGCTGACGGAAGAAGGACGGCGCTTTCATGCCCAGGTCGTCCCGCTGCTCGCCGGCCTCGAAGAAGCCGCGGCAGAAGCGGCGGGCGCCGCCGCCACCGTCGGCGGCCGGCTGCGGGTCTCGGTCGATCCCTGGTTCGCGCGCACGATGCTGGCGCCGCAGCTCCAGCGGTTCCTGGCGCGCTATCCTCTGCTGTCGGTGGATTTGCGCACCAGCAACTATCGTGAAGAGATGATGGCCGGCACCGACGTGGCCATCCGCTTCGGGCCGCCGGATACGCCGTCGCTGATTGCGCGCAAGCTGCTCGAGACGCGCATCATCACCTGCGCGGCACCTGCCTATCTGCAGAAGCACGGCGAGCCCAGGACGCCGCACGACCTCGTCCATCACGAAGCGCTGCTATTCCGCGACCCGCAGAGCGGGTTGCCCTTCCCGTGGGAATTCCACCGCGGCGACGAGGTGATGGAGATCGACGTCTCCGGGCGTCTGGTGATGGACGATCCTTCGGTCGCCGTCGCGGCCTGTCTGGCTGGGCAGGGCATCTTCCAGAGCCTGGCGATCGGCCTCAATCCGCTCCTGGCGCGAAAGGAGCTCGTTCAGGTGCTGCCGGACTGGTCTGACGAGCGATACCCGCTCTATGCCTACCATCCATCGCGTCACCTACCGCCGGTGAAAGTGCGCGCATTTCTCGACTTCGTTCAGGAAGTCTCCTCCGGCATATGATCGCGCGCGATTCCCGGATGACTGCTCATGGGCGCGCCGTATCAAGTGCCGGACGATACTCCGCAACCGGCGAATTTGGATTATGGATGGCGGTTCGGGTTTGGAGGAGAGCGTTGGATTGGGGTGTTGGCGCTGAATGCGATAAGGCCGCATCGTCACGACTGCCCGACTGGCGAGACTCGAGGTGGAATCAGAGGGCGAGAGTTTCCTACTGACGATAGAAGCCCGCTGGTCTTGGGATGACTACCGAGAGGTTGAGCGTCTGACGCTCGCCGCCGCTAATACAGCGCCTTGATGCTGGCCAGCTCGGCTTCGAGCTTGCGGATGTCGTCGCGGACGATCAGCTGCTCGATCGCGGCCAGGCGCGGGGCGATCAGGGCGCCGACGATGGCGAAGAAGGCGTCCTCGTCGATCTCATCCGTGGGCTTGCCCTGGTCGCCGAACAGCAGGGCCACGCAGGCGACCGCGGCGACGCTGACATTCGGATCCTTGGTCTTCGCAAGCACCGATTTCGGATCGATCTCGCCGGCTTCGGCGATCGGGGCCGCCCGGACCAGCGCGATCAGCGCCCGCGCGATGAAGGCGATATCCGAGGCGTCCGGCTGCTCGGCGGAAGCCAGCGCGCGGCGCGCCGCGTCGATCCGGTTCTCCAGCACGAGGAACGGCGGCTTGCCGTAGCGCTGCAGGATGTGCAAAGCGGCGCGGTAAAAATAGGCGTTGAACAGCGCATTCGCCGCGAAGCTCTGGCTGCCGATCGCCGCGGCGATCTCCGCCATCATGTTGCGGTTGAACGGCGACGGGAGAACCCGCCAGTCCGGCGCCAGCAATGCCGCCGCCGCGTCGCTCGACCAGTTCATCACCTTGTCGGCGATCCGGGCGTTCTGGGCGATGAAGCCGGTGATCAGCGAGGTCGGCGCATCGGCCGGGAGCAGCCAGGTCGGTTTCTTCCGCTGCTGGCCCTGGCCAGCCGGATCGTCGGCGGTCGCCAACTCCTGAACGAAGTAATGCGCCGCGCGGAGCCCGTCACGGGCATTGGCCGCCATGCTGGCGGCATGGGAGCCGAGCGAATTGGGGAGGTTGGGCAGCTTGGGTAAAATGGACATGGTCCGATTCATCCTTTCACGGCGCCCATTGTCAAGCCGCGGGACAGGTGGTTCTGGATCGCGATCAGCAGCACCAGGACCGGCATGAAGGCGAGGAAGGCCACCATGGAGATCGCATTGTAAATGACCCCGTCCGATCCGCCCGTGAAATTCGCCAAGGCCACCGAGAGGGTATAGGCGCTCTTGGTCGAGGCGATCAGCAGCGTGAACAGGAATTCGTTGATTCCGAAGATCACCGCGATGACCGCCGCGGTGATGATGCCGGGCAGGCACATCGGCACGATGATCATCACCAAGATCTTCAGATCCGTCGCTCCGTCGGTTCGCGCCGCGTCCTCGATCTCCGATGGGATGTCCAGCATGTAGGAACGAATGATCCAGGTCACAAGCGACAGATTCATGGCGGCATAGACCAGCATCAGCGCCCAGACCGTGTCCAGCAGGCCGAGATTGCGCAGCAGGAAGAAGATCGGGATCGCAACCACAGCCGGCGCCATCATGCGCGTCGACAGGATGTAGAACCCGATATCCTCGCGCAGCCTGAAGCGGTAGCGCGCCAGCGCATAGGCCGCCGGAATCGCCAGAGCCAAGTCGATGACCACGCTGCCCAGCACCGCCACGATCGAGTTGCGGAGGTAATAGCCCATCGGCCAGTCGCTCCAGATCATGTTCCAGGCCTCGACGGTCCAGGTCGGCCAATAGAGCGGCTGGGGCAGGATGATCTCGGTGCGCGGCCGCAGCCCGATCGAGAGGAACCAGAGGATCGGCAGCAGGCAGAACAAGGCCCAGGCACCGAGGATGGTAAGGCGCAGGATCTTGGAGGGGGCGCGACCGCGGAGGGATTTCATGCGGCCAGAACCGGATGTCTCTGGATAGAGTCATTGCGGGGCCACCCCTCACCCTGTCCCTCTCCCAGAAGGGGAGAGGGGACGCTGTTGCCGGCGCTCAGTCCAGAGCCCCTCTCCCCTTGTGGGAGAGGGGTTGGGGTGAGGGGGGCCGCAAACTGGATAACAGACATTCTAATCCCGCCCCGACTTGAAGAAGCGCTTCACGAAGGTCTGCGCGAGAATCACGGTGGCGACCAGCACCACCACCGAGGCCGCCGAGGCGTAGCCGAAGTCGAAGCGCTTGAAGCCGGTTCGATAGATGAAATAGCTCACCGTTTCGGTGGCGCCGCCCGGCGTGCCGCCGGTGATGATGAAGACCGAGGTGAACATGGTGACGATGTCGATTCCGCGCAGCACCAGTGCGACGGCGACGATCGGCGCGATCAGCGGCAGGGAGATGTTCCAGAAGATCTGGCTCCAGCGGGCCCCGTCCAGCCGGGCCGCTTCCTCGATCTCCATATCCTGGGACTGCAAGGCGGCGACGAAGATGATGAACAGGAACGGCGTCCACTGCCAGACATCGGTGATCACCAGCGAAAGGCGCGCCAGCCAGACATTGCCGAGGAAATCGAGCGGCGATCCGATCACGCCGATGCCCATCAGGAGATCGCTGACCACGCCGCCGTCGTTGAAGGCGAGTTTCCAGATGAAGGAGACCGCCGAGGGCATGAACAGCATCGGCAGCAGGAAGATAATGCGCCAGCCGCGCACCCAGGGATCGCGATAGGCGAACGCGGCGAGCGTCATGGCGATGACGAATTCGAGCGCGAGCGCCGAGGCGCCGATGACCAGGGTGTTCCAGAGGCTGGCCCAGAACTCCGGATCCGCGAACAGCTTCTCGTAGTTGTCGAGGCCGATGAAGGTCCAGGAATTGAACTTCACCCGGTAGAGGCTCTGCACCATGGCATAGATGCCCGGATAGAGCGTGATGCCGAGCAGATAGGCCACCGCCGGCAGGACCAGCAGATACGGAAACAGCTTCCGCCGCAGCGGAGAGCGGCGGCGGTAGATGCGCGGACGGGCGGCCGAAGCCGCCCGCCCGTTATTCGTCGTCGCAATGGACATGCTGGGGTTCAAGACCTTCAGACCGGCGGTGTCTTACCTTTGCCGATCCAGGTCCCTTCGGCAACCTTGGCGAAGTCGACCGGCGGCTTGCCGCCGTAGAAGCCGTTCTTGTCCATGATGTCCTTCCAGGCCTTGGCGCCGGCATCGAGTGCTTCCTTCGGCGAAGACTGGCCGACGATCGCCTTGTTGATCTCGTTGCCGAGGGCCTGCTCCATCTCGAACATGCCGGGCAGGCGCGGGGCGCACCAGGCATAGTCGAGCTCGTCCGCCCAGATCGCCGCCGGCTGCGAGACCTTGCGCAGGCTGGCATTGTTGAGCACCGAGCGGTAGCCCGGGGCGACGCCGTTCGCATTGGCCTCGTTCATCGCCATGATCGAGGCGGTGGTGAGGAAGGCCAGCATCAGGAAGGCGCCTTCGGCGTTCTTCGAGCTCGCGGTCACGACCGAGGTCGAGCCGGCGATGTTGGGCGGCGCGAACCGGCCGCCGGGCACGCGCGGCTCGTAGATCGTGAGCACGTCGTCGCTGATCTTGCTTTGGTCCGGACGGGTCGCCTGGGTGCCGGAATCCTGCCAGGAGATGTTGGAGGCGAGCTGTCCGCCGAGCCAGGCCGCGCGGTTCTCCGCCCAGCCCCAGCCGGCGACGCCGGTCGGCCCGTTCTTCTGCAGAGCGATGATCATCTCCAGCGCCTTCACGCCGGCATCGCCGTTGAAGACCGGCTCCCACTTGTCGTCGAACAGATCGACGCCGTATTGGGCGGCGACATGCTCCCAGGTGTAGGTCGACCAGAAGCCGCGCGCCGCCATGAAGCCGACGCCGGCGACGCCTTTGTCGACCTTGTTGAGCTCGCCCGAGAACTTCAGGAGATCGTCATAGGTCTTGATCGTGTTCTTGGTGTCGATCGAGCCGCCGGTCACTTCCTTGAAGTACTTCGGCCGGAAGTGAAGCATCTGGATGTCGCAGTCGAACGGGATGCCGTAGAGGCCCTGGCCGCACCAATAGCCGTAGTTCAGCTTGTAGGTGTCGTAGAAGTCGTCGAGCGGCAGCTTCCACTTGTCGGCATATTCGTCGAGCTTGGCGAGGAAACCCTGGGCCGCGAAATCGCCGAGCCAGGGCGAGAAGAATTGCAGCGCGTCGAAGCTGGCATTGCCGGAGATGAACTCGGCCACGACCTTGTCATAGAGCGAATCGTCCGGGATCGGCACCAGCTCGACCGTCATGCCGGAGAGCTGCTCGAACGGCTTCAACCCGTCCTGGGCGGATTCCGCATCCGCCGCGCCGATCGCGAACTTCACGGTCTTGCCGGCGAACTCGCCGCGCACCGCTTCCCAATCGACGGTGCGGATCCAATCCTTCTTCGGATCCCAGAGCGCCTCGTCATCGGCCAGGCCGTACTGCTTGCGGTAATCCGCCTTCACGTACTTGCCGACATTGATATCGGCCAGCACCTTGGCCGGATCCGGCAGGTCGGCGGCGAAGCCGCGGCCGGCATGGAACAGCGAGACTCCGCCGAACCCGGCGGCGGCACCCAGAGCGGCGCCAGACCTCAACACTGACCGCCGCGTCAGCGGCGATCCCCCTTTCATCGGCATGTTTATCCTCCCAAGCTGGCCTGATTTGGCCGTTTTCTCGTGTCACGAGACCAGACATGACACGGGCCACGGTGACCTTTTGGCACGGGGCATTTGCCGGAACGCTCCCGCGCTTTCAGCGGAGACAATACTAAATGTCTATTGGAAGTTCAAATGTCTCATTTTGTCGTCACTGAGCTTTTGCAGCATTTTCGCGGATTTCAACGTGTTGACCGATTTCGCCGGACAATTTTGGCCGGATTGAGCCTTGTCCTGACCGAGTAAAATGTTAACTTGAATGCCAATCTGTATCTGAATTTGCGAAACTGGCTCGAGCGGCGGTGTCCGGTAAGATGCCGGCGGAATTTGCGGGAGGATCGATGCTGACCCCATTGAAGCCGGAGATGCTGAGCCAGGCCGGTCTGGCCGAGCGCGCCAAGCGGTTCCGCACGGTCGCCTCCTCCTTCCATCGCAATGCCGAGCTGTTGCTGGCCGGCAGCGCGTTCAGTTTCGAGATCGACGACGAAGCCCTGGCCCGCGCGTTCGGCGAATGGCGGCGCAACTTCGATGAACTTCGAGACCAGGTCGAGACCGACCGGCGCGACCTGCTGATCTTCGCCGGCGGGCTGATGCTGAAGGAACTGTTCCAGCATCATCCGATCGAAATCAAGCATCGCGGCGTGGCGGTCCTGCACAAGACCTTCCCCGAAGCCATGACGGGCTGGCCGGAAGGCTACGTCCATGCCAGCTACTGCTTCTCCGTGGTGGCGGCGGTGATCGAGCAGGAAGGCCTCGCCGCCTTGCAGCCCGCCGCGAATGCCGAAGAGCGGCAATTCTGGTCCTCGTTCCGCGAGAACGTGCAGGAAGACGCGCGCACCGCGATCGGCTTCTTCGACCTGCTCTGCGGCCTCACCCCGAACTGGGAATTGCCGCTGCAGCGGCGCGTTCCGGCGGTGGGGTAAGCGGGCTCGTCGTTCGCCCTACACTCGGTCGTTGTTCATACTCGGGCCGTCACCCCAAGGCTTGGCCTTGGGGTCTACGAGTTTGTTTCCGCAAATACCGCGTGAGCTCTCAGAAACTCGTGGATGCCAAGGCCAAGCCTTGGGGTGACGGAGTATGGTGGGGCGGGCTTTCGAAGCCGGCAACCGTTCGTCCGACCTCAGGCCTCTTTCGCCTCACCAACGAGATCCTCTTCCCGGCCGAACACGCTGCGCCCGCCGAGCGCCGCTGATTGCGCGCGTTCGCTGGCGATGAAGGCATCGACGCTCGGACCGGAGACCAGGCCGTCCAGCTTGCGCGCCTGATCGTCGAGCCGCTGCAAGGCGCCGAGCTCCTCGTCGCGGCCGAGCTTGGCCTTCTGCACCGCGGATTTCAGGATGCGCAGGGTCTCGTCATAGACCTTGAGCGGGACCGGATAGGGATGGCGGTCCTTGCCGCCATGCGCCAGCGAGAAGCGCGCCGGGTCGGCGAAGCGGCAGGGCGCGCCATGCACCACCTCCGCCACCATGGCCAAGGCCTGCACCGTGCGCGCGCCGACGCCCGGCGTCAGCAGCAGGTCCGGGAAATCCGTGGGGCCGCGATCGGCCGCAGCCGCGAGGGTCGCGTGCAGGCGGCGGCCGATGATGTCTTCCGCGCGCACGTCGTGATGCGCCGGCATGATGAGATAAGGCAATTCGCCCTGCGCCGCGGCCGGCTTGGCTTCGAGCTTCCCGATCTCGGTGGCGATCCGGTCGGGACCGAGATCGGCGAGCAGGTCGAGCTGGGCTTGCCGCGAGGCGGCGGCGCGGTGATCGGCGAGATTGACGATCGCACCCTGGTTGCGGCCCTCGATCGCCGCATGCGGATCATCGACGAAGCTGCTGAGGCCCTCCGAGAGCCAGTGATAGCGCCGCGCCAGGCGCGTCCCGCCGTTCATGCCCTGCTGCACCACGGTCCATTGCCCGTCCGCCGCCAGCACGAAGCCGTGCAGGTAGAGATCGAACCCGTCCTGCAGGGCGGCGCTATCGACCTTGGCCACGAGGCGGCTGGTGCGCGCGAGGGCCGTGCCGTCGACGCCGATCCGCTCGCCGATCGCGGTCAGCTCTTGCGGCGTGCTGCGCGAATGATTGCCGCGGCCGCCACAGACATAGAGGCCGAGCTCGTTCTGCAGCGGGCCCAGCCCGCGCTTCAGCGCGCCGATGACGCTGGTGGTGATGCCGGAGGAATGCCAGTCCATGCCCATGACGGCGCCGAAGGACTGGAACCAGAAGGGATTGGCGAGGCGGCGCAGGAACTCCGTGCGGCCGTAATGGTGGACGATCGCCTCGGTGATGACGGTGCCGAGCTTCGCCATGCGCGCCGCCAGCCAGGGCGGCACGCGGCCATTGTGCAGCGGAAGATCGGCGGTGCCGGCGCGTCGGGCCATGGCGGGGATTCTAGACCAGGAACAGAGGGCGAACAAGCAAAAGCCTTCCGGCCCTGGCCGCGATTGAGCGACACTCCCGCCGCAAAAGTGATTCGGACGGGAGAAGACGCGTGAGCATTGCACCCTTCGGCGAGGCCGACGGAAAGAAGGTCCAGGAAATCCGGCTGCGTTCGGCGGCCGGCGCGGAAGCTTCGATCATCAGCTTCGGCGCATCCTTGCGCGACCTGGTCGTGCCGCTGGCCAATGGGCAGAAGCGGCGGGTCGTCCTCGGCTATGACTCGGTCGAGGGCTACCAGGCCGGCAAGGGCTCGGTCGGCGCCACCTGCGGCCGGGTCGGCAACCGGATCGCCGGCGGCCAGTTCACCCTCGACGGGAAGACGCACCAGCTCGCCAAGAACGAGAACGGCAAGACCCATCTGCATGGCGGCAACAAGGGCTTCGCGCAGCGGGTCTGGGAGGTCGCCGATCACAGCGGGAACAGTGTCACGCTGCGTCTGCAATCGCCGGCCGGCGAGGAGAACTATCCCGGCAACCTCGAGGCCTTCTGCACCTACCGTCTGCTGGAGCCGGCGACGATCCGGGTCGAGCTGACCGCGACCACCGATGCGGCGACCCTGGTCAACATGGTGAACCATTCGTACTTCACCCTGGCCGAAGGCGCGGAGATCTGGGACCACAAGATGCAGATCGCGTCGGGCTTCATCACCGCGCTCGACGGCGACCTGATCCCGACCGGGGAGATCCGCAGCGTCGCGGGCACGCCCTATGACTTCCGCAGCTTGCGCCCGATCCGGCAGATGCAGGACGGCAAGCCGTTCGACTACGACATCAACTTCGTGCTGGACACCCTGTCGCCCGTGGGCCAGGCCGGCGACGTCGCGGTCAAGGTGGTGTCGCCCACCGGCGACCTCACGCTCGAATGCGCGACCGACGAGCCGGGCATGCAGCTCTATACCGGCGCGGTGGTGCGGCCCTGGGCGCTGGGGGTCGGCGGGCAGAAGCATTTCCCGCATGCCGGCTTCTGCCTCGAGGCGCAGCGCTTTCCGGACGCGATCCACAACCGGCATTTCGCGCAAGCCACCTTGCGGCCGGGCGAGGTCTACCGTCAGGTGACGGAATACCGCTTCAAGTAGATTTGCGGCGATGCTGCTGACCATCTTCCCGCCGCCGATTCCGGCTCTCGGCAAGGACGCGCCGGGCAGCGCCTCCGGCTATCTGCGCCGGCAGTGGATCCTGGGCGCGTGGCGGCGCGGCAGCTGGAAGGACCGGCTCGGCTTCCCGATCGGCATCCTGCTCTGGTGGCCGGTCACCGTCCTGCAGGCGGCCTATCTCGCGGCGCGGCTGGGGCCGAGCCGCGCCCGGCTCAGCGGCAAGTCGCCGCTGCGCCAGTTCGTCGAGCAGATCGAGGTGGCGGCGAAGTGGATGATCCCGCCGCTCTGGTACTACACCTTCGAGTTCTTCGACGACGAGCGGCGCGCCCATGCCGGCGACTATCTGCAGCGCGTCCAGGTCAAGCCCTTCATCTATCGCTGGCTGATCGACCGCAAGCGGCGCCGGGACCCGGTCTTCCCGTTCGCGAGCAAGGTCTATTTCTCCCAGGCCTGCCAGCGGCACGGCCTCCGCGCCAGCCCGGTGGTCGCCGTGGTCGGAAAGCAAATCGGTTTCTACGATCCCGCCATGACCGCGCTGCCGCCGGCCGACCTCTTCGTGAAGATCAAGACCGGTCGCGGCGGCCGTGGCGCGGAGAAATGGTCCTACGCCGCCGGGACCTATCGCAATGCCGCGGGCCGCAGCCTGACCGAGGCGGAACTGACCGAGCATCTGAAACGCCGGTCCGTGATCGAGAAGCGCATCGTGGAATATTGCCTGACCAACCACAACGCGCTCGCCGACCTCAATCTCGGCGCACTGGCGACGGCGCGCATCGTGACGGCGCGCAACGAAGCGGGCGACATCGAAGCGACCCATGCGGTATTCCGCATGCCGCAGCGTCCGGGCGCCCCGGTCGACAACATCCATGCGGGCGGGATTGCCGCAGCGGTCGATCTCGCGACCGGAAAGCTCGGCCGCGCGACCGATCTCGGCCTCAAGACCACATCGCGATGGCACGAGCGGCATCCCGTCACCAACGCGCTCATCCTCGGCCGCAGCTTACCGCATTGGCCCGCGGCGCTCGACCTGGTCCGCCGCGCCCATGCGCTGATCGGCGACCGGGTCGTGGTCGGCTGGGACGTCGCCATCCTCGAAGACGGGCCGTGCCTGGTCGAGGGCAACGGCAAGCCGGATGTCGATCTCATCCAGCGTCCGCACCGGGCCGGCCTCGGCAACTCGCGGCTGGGCGAGATCATGGCCTTCCACCTGAAGAACTTCCTGGCCGGCGACATCCGCAACGGCCGGCGGCTCGAGGATCTCGCCAAGGCCTAGGCGCGCATAGAGGCCGGTTTCCTTGACAATTGCGGCCACCCGCCCTATCCAGGCCGGCATTCCCGGCCTACCGGCAGCGACTGGATTTTTCACGCTTCATGCCTTTCCGACTGATCGCGCGCCTCGACATCAAGGGACCCAATCTCGTCAAGGGCATACATCTCGAAGGGCTGCGCGTCCTCGGCCGCCCCGCGGCCTTTGCGCGCAAGTATTACGAGGACGGCGTCGACGAGCTGTTCTACCAGGACGCGGTCGCCAGCCTCTATGGCCGGAACAGCCTGCTCGATATCGTCAAGGAGACGGCGCAGGAGATCTTCATCCCGCTCTGCGTCGGCGGCGGCATCCGCAGCCGCCAGGACGTCTATAACGTGCTGCGCGCCGGGGCCGACAAGGTGGCGATCAACACCGCGGCGATCGCGAATCCCGACTTCATCCGCGAGGCGGCCGAGGAATTCGGCTCCTCGACCATCGTCGCCGTGGTGGAAGCAATCCGCCAGCCCGACGGCGGCTATCTCTGCTTCACCAATTGCGGCCGCGAATATACCGGAGTCGAGGCGGTTGCCTGGGCCAAGCGCCTGGGCGAGCTCGGCGCCGGCGAGATCGTGGTGACCTCGGTCGACCGCGAAGGCACCGGGCGCGGCTTCGACCTCGATCTCACGCGACGGATCGCGCAAGTGGTGCCGATCCCGGTCATCGCCCATGGCGGCTGCGGCTCGATAAAGCACGCGCTGGACGTGGTGCAGAAGGGCCATTGCGATGCCATCGCGCTCGCCTCGATCCTGCATTACGACGCGGTGAAGAAGATTCCGGTCGATCTCGCGGAATTCGCCGACGAGGGCAATACCGAGTTCCTGCGCTATCATCGCCAGGACGGCTTCAAGCTGGTGGCGAGCACGACGGTCCAGGACCTGAAGAAGCAGCTTGCCGCCGGCGGGCTGCATCCCCGCATGCCGGAGGCGGCCCATGTCTGATCGGTCGCCTCGGGTCGCCATCATCGATTTCGATCTCGGCAATCTCTTCAGCGTGGCCCAGGCCTGCCGCAAGAGCGGCATCGCGGCGGAGATCACCAACGATCCGAAAGCCGTCGCCGCAGCCGATGCGCTGATCCTGCCCGGTGTCGGCGGCTTCCCGAAGGCGATGGAATCGCTGAAGCGCCGCGGGCTGATCGCGCCGATCCAGGATGCCGCGGCGGAAGGCAAGCCGATCGTCGGCATCTGCCTCGGGATGCAGCTTCTGATGCAGAGCAGCACCGAGTTCGGCGAGACGCCGGGCCTCGGCCTGATCGAGGGCAACGTGGTCAAGCTGCCGGAGATCGCCGGTCCCAACGACCGCAACCTGCCGATCCCCAATGTCGGCTGGAGTCCGGTCGCCCCGGTGCGCAACGGAATGCCCTGGAAGGGGACGCCACTCGCCGGGACCGCGCCCGGTTCGATGTTCTATTTCGTGCACTCCTTCTTCGTGCAGCCGAAGCGCGTCCAGGACGAGCTGGCCGCCACGGCCTTCGGCACGACGACGATCTGCGCCGCGGTCGGCCGCGGCAACATCTTCGGCATGCAGTTTCATCCCGAGCGCAGCGGCGCGGTCGGCCTCAACGTCTACAAGACCATCGACCGCATCACCCGCGGGAAGCTGCAGGCGTGAACGGGACCGCTTCGATGGTTCGACCGATGCCGGTTCGTGACGATACCGGGCTCATCGTTCCGCCACCGCCCGGCCTTCTGCAATCCGGCAAGGACGCGTTCTACCGGCTTCGCGCGGCGCTCGACGATCGTCTCGGCGGGATCGAGCGCGCCGCGGACAATCTCGCATCGGCTATCCGCTGGCCGGACTGGCAAGCCGGACGGCCGACCGTTCTCTGTCTCGCCCGCGCGACCTTCAACAAGGACGTCGCGGAGATGCGCCGGCGCACCGATCTCAATCTGGCGGAGCTCGATACGACGGCGGTCAAGGCCGTCCAGGAGCGTTGGATCCCGCCGGAGTGGCGCGTGCAGACCTACTTCACCGGCCTGGTCGGCAACGAGCTTGCCGCGTTCCGGCCCTATCTCCTGAAGTTCGGCCGCGCCCTCCTGCGCGCCGCCGGCAAGACTCATCCGATCGACGCCATGATGGCCGCCAACATCGATTATTGGCAGGACGAGGCGCTGCGGCTGGCCGGGCAGGAGATGAACGTTCCCTTCATCACGCTCTGCCGCGAGAACTACACCATTCCGACCGACCAGCAGACCATCTGGACCCGGTATCACATGGCGAAGTTCCGCTACAGCGGCACGGCCGCCGGCGTGTATTCGGAGGCGACCAAGAAGGTCTGGGACGAGGTGGGCTGCTTCGCGCCCAACACCGTCTTCGTCACCGGCGCGCCGCGCTTCGATCGCTGGCGCGACATCGAAGCGCTGCCCGTGGAACAGCGCGACTGCCTGACGCTGATCTCCTTCGCCTCTCCGCTCTATTACGCGCCGACGGCCTATCGCGAGACCGCGCAGGCGATCGGCGAGGCCTGCCAAGACGTGAAGGCGAAGACCCGCATCATCCTGAAGATCAAGAAGCAGAACGAGATCGAGGAGAACCGGGACGCCTCGCCCAAGCTGGTGGAGGTCGGCGCCGAGTTTATCGCCGATTGGCCCCTGTTCGATCTGCTGCCGCGCTCGCGCGCCGTCATCGGATACAATTCGATGGCGGTCGCCGAGGGCCTGCTGACCGACCTGCCGGTCATCATTCCGAACTGGGGCGACGCCGTCCCGCGCGAACGATCGATGTTCGACCCGGACGAGCCGCTCGAGCGGAATTGCATCTACTTCCCGTCGAGTCCGGCCGAGATGCGCGACCTGGTCAAGCGCGCGCTCACCACCGGCCTTCCGGTCATCGGCAGCATCGCCGACCGGCGCCGCTGCTTCAGCAAGGTGATCGTGGCGCCGACCGATACGACCAGCTCGGCGCTGGTGGAAGCGATGATCCGCCGCTTTCTGCCGCGCTGATCAGAGGAAGCGCGGCGCCAGCAATTCCGGCTTCTCGGCCTTCGCCAGCATGCTGCCGACCCAGGCGGCATCGCGGCCACGGGCGAGATACTCCTCGGCCACCGCATCGGTGAAATCCGCATTGCGCGTGTAGCGGATCTCGACCGCCTTGTCCTGCTGGACCAGCGGCATCTTCCAAAGCGACCCGTCGGCCAGCGCGTCCTTCAGCGCCAGGTGCGCCGCGCGGACTGCGAGCATGCCCAGGCGGAACGGCTCGACGGCTTCCGGCTTCGGCAGCGCGTGGAACAGCATCTGGCCGGAATCGAGGCCGCGGCTCAGCATGTGGATGGTGGCGCCGACGAACTGCGGGTTGTCGTCGTAGAGCGCCCAGAAATTGCAGGAGCTGCCGCGGTAGAAAGGCGAGATGCCCATGTGGATGTTGATCGCGCGCTTCTCGGTCAAACGATCGATCAGCGGCGCCTTGATCCAGCTGGCGCCGAACACGATGATCGTGTCGGCATCGAGCGCGGGAGCCAGCAGCGCGGGGTCGATCATATTGAGGTCGCCCATGCGCACCGGGAGTTGGCGCACGTTGTTCCGCGCAAACCCGATATCGCCGAACACGGATCGCTCGGCTTCAATCACCTTCTGGAAGTAGGCCTGCATCACCGGAGAACGGCGGAAGAAATCCGCGACCCGTCCCGGGAAGACCGTGTTGCATTCCTGGACCGCGATCACTTCGTCGGCGACTTCGGCCATGGCGTTCAGCAGCGCCAGATGGCGCGGCTGGTTGCTGGTGAAGACCGCGATTTTCACTGCGCGTCCATTTCGGCCATGACCGAGGCGTGATCACGGCGCGGGGCCTCGAGCGCGCCACCGTCCAGCTTTGCCATGTTGGAGCGAAAACCGAGGCGAATGCCCATGCCGGACAAGATATCCAATGTAGTCGCGTTGTAGGAATTGCAGGGATGCGACATGGCGACCGGCGGCGCGCCGAGGCATTCGGTCAGGTGCCGGGCGTTCCTCGCATATTCCGACCGCTGGTTGGCCTCGCTGAGATTGGCGAGCACGGTGGGATGCGAATAGGAGTGCAGGCCGATGACATGGCCCTCTCCAGCCAGCGTCGAGAGCAGCCCGTTGTCCATCCAGAGCAGCTCGGGCGAGATTCGTTCTTCCCATCCGGTCTCGCGGACCATTTGCCACATGATCGCTTCATACGCCGCGTTGCCCAGCACATGGTCGCGCAGGTACCGGAACCGGCGATCCGTCATGGAGTAGAAAGCGAAATCCTCGAGGTGGCGCGCGTAGTCCGTCTTCCGGTCGGAATCCGTGATGATTCCGGCGTAGGGCGAGTTCCGGGCGGCACGATCGAAGGCCGCGTAGAAGGACTCGATGTCGGGGAAGGCCGCGGTGCGGAAATAGCGGAAGACCTCCAGCGGCTCGACCCCGCCCTCGAACACCGAGGAGTAGACAAACCAGAACGCGGTCAGGCCGTATTTCCGCAGCACCGGCACGGCCACGTCGTACTGGCAACGCAGCGCATCGTCGAAGGTGAGGCAGAGCTGATCGTCCTGCAGCGCGCCCGCCTGCGCGCGCTCCAGCCATTCCCGCGCCGGAAGGATCCGCGCTGGATCAAGCCACTCGATCATCCGCGCGAACGCGTCGCCGCTGATCGCGCCCTGCCCCTTCGGGTGCCGATCGTCCCAGAAGTGATGCAGCATGATGCCGTGCGGGACGACCACCCCGGCTACGGCCTCCGGCCGACGAAGAAGTGATGCATGGTGCGTCCCTCATCCTCGCGAATGACGGTGTCGTAGTAGCCGGCATGAAGCTTGTCGAACGCGCGGAAGTCCGCCAGCATCTGCTCGCGGGTCTTGAAATTCACGAAGGTCGTCTCGCTCAGCCGGCCGCGCAACGTCACCTTGCGCAGATCGCTGCCCGGCTGCTCCTCGCTCAGGCCGTAGTAGAAATTCTCGACGCCCATCATGGAGGCATAGAAGATGCCGCCCGGACGCAGCAGCCGCAGGAATTGATCGGCCAGATAGGCGAGCTCCTTGTTGTCGACGTAGTAGAGCACCTGGTTGGCGAGGATGAGGTCGAACGGCTGGTCGAACATGCCGACCAGATCGGGATGCTTGCCGACGGTGTGCAGGTTCGCCGCCGCATCCGGCATCAGAGCCTTGGCCTGGCCGATCGAGATGTCGGAGATGTCCACGCCATGGACATCCCATTTGCCCTGGCTTCGCAGCCAGGCCAGATGGGTGCCGTTGCCGGTGCCGAAATCGAGCACCCGGCCGCCGTTGATCTGGCATTGGTGGACGATAATCTGTTTGTAGACCCGGATGATGTGACCATCAGGAACAGTGAGGCCGTATCCCTGCGCGTATTTCTCGCGATAGGCATCCGCGTTCTCGGCATTCGACTTCAAGGCCTGCTCCTCAGTTTCCGTTAGACATCATAGGAGGTGTGCCGCAGCTTCCAGTCACCGTTGCGCCGCTCCCACAGATGCGGCGAGCGGAAGGAATCCACGAGATCGATGAAGTGCTCCGGTTCCATCTCCAGGAAGTCCATGATCTCCTGGAAGTAGCGCGACGGAAACTCGCCATCGAACCGCTTCACCAGCGCGAGGCCTTCCTCGCGGGTCAGATGGCGGTTGCGGATCTCCTGCGAGGCCTCGTAGCTGGCCCGGCCGATCCCGAACTTGATGAAGGTGGTGTAGTAGTGCAGCCCGTCGGCGCGATCGTCGAGGCTGAGATGCTTGCTGTAGGTGCCTTCGGTGCGGAACGGGTTCGCATGGAAGCCGGCATTCTCGACCGAATAGTAATAGGCCTCCTGGGGCGTCCATTTCAGGTAATAGCCCAGGTAGTGCACCTCGACGTTCTTGCGGTCGAGCTCCTCCACGGGCGCCGGCAGGTAGGCGGCAAGGTCGGCCTTGGTCACGTCATTGCGCTCGAGCAGCTGCTTCACCGACAGGCCGCCGAGATACATCTCGTCGAGGTGATTGAACGTGTAGTACGACTTGTCACGCAGCGAGCTGGCATTGTCGGCGATCGGATTGCCGTACTCCGCCTCGTTCTCGCCGTAGAAGACCAGCGGGATGTCGAACTTGGCGGCGATTTTCGGCGGCAGATTCTTCTGGCCGAGAATGAAGGTCTGGAAGGGATGCAGCAGGTTCTCGATGGCGAGCCGCGTCAGCAGGCGATGCACGCGGCCGTTGGGACGCCAGGAGATGTTCTCGAAGCCGCCGATCTCCAGCCAGTTCCGGAAGTTGGTCCAGCCGATATCGGTGTAGATCAGCGGCGGCCAGGTGACCGTGAGCGGGTTCATGCCGTACTTGTAGCGGAGCACATGCGCGGCATAGACGCTGTCCTTGCCGCCGCTGCCCGGTACGACGCAGTCGAAGTTTCCGTCACTGCGCCGATGCTTGTCGAGCAGCGCCAGGAGCTGCTTCTCCCGCGCTTCCCAATCGATCTGCTGGGCGCGCTTCCATTCATTGTAGCGGCAGGCGTCGCAGACCCCGTCCTCGCCGATCTTCATGGTCGGCGTGATCCGGTCGCGCGTGTGCTTGAACTCCGGATAGGAGGTGGGGCGCTGGTTCGACATCACGCAACGCTTGCAAAAGATCACCTCGGACGGCAGCCCGAAATAAGCTTCGCGATTGGCTGTGCTCATACCCTCGATTTCCTCTGCGCACCGCTCAAGGATGCGCCCGATGGTCTATAGGTTCTGCGGTGCCGACTCAACGGGGATATCGCTCAGGATGGGCGACGAATCTCCAGGGCCATGAAGTGGTGGACCAGGCATAAGCCGTTGACAATCATCCGGTTTCCGTCGGCGAGCGGGATCGTCCAGCTGCGCAAGGGATCGTCGGGATTCTGCGGCAGGTCGATCGGCAGACTGAACCGGTGGAACACGGATTCCGGTCGCGCCGGATGCCGCTCGAGGAAGCCGGAAATCGACCGGGTGGAGAAGACATTCCAGCCGGTCTCCCAAGGCGCGTCCTGCCCCGCATCCGACGCCCGCGAGCGGATGATCACATCGACCGGCTCCGGATTGAAGATGCCGAACACGATCGCCCGGCCGCCCGGCTTCAGCCAGGACACGACGTTGTCGAGAGCCGTCTTGTATTCGTCGAAGATGCTGAGCACCCCGCTCATGAAGATCACATCGGCGAAAGCCTCGGGCATCAGATCCGGGTCGAGCGCCGATCCGACGTTGAACTCGGCTCCCTGCACGACGCTGCGCGCGCGCTCGACCAACTCCGGGAGCAGGTCGTAGCCGACCACGCGGGCCTGCGGCCAGATCATGCGCAGATAATAGGCGAGTTCACCGGCCGCACAGCCCACGTCGCAGACCACGGCACCTTCGGGCGGAACGCGGCCACCCTGCTCGATGCAGTTGGCCATGAACTTGAAGATCTCCTTCGGCTTGTCGTAGCGCTGCTCCGCCAGATAGAGCTTGTCGTGATCGCGTACCGTCTTCATCGAGCGTCCCGAATTTCCGTCTATTTCACTGAGAAACAATCGCTAGCCGACGAGGTCGATCTCCTGGCGGGCGCGCTCGAGGTCCTCGATGCGGCCGATGTCGATCCAGTATTCGGTGACCGGGAAGGCGGTCACGCGTTGCTTGGCGGTGATGAGTTCGCGCATCAGGTCCGGCATGTCGATGCGGCGCTGCGGGCGGAGCCGGTCGAACACGGTCGGGCTGAGGACGTAGATGCCGCCGCTGATGAAACACTCATGATTCGGCTTCTCCACGATCGAGACCACCTCGCCGCCCTGGATCTCGGCGACGCCATAGGGGATCTGGTGGCTGTAGCGCCGGACGCAAAGCGTCAGATCGGCGCCATGCTGCTGGTGGAAATCGACCAGGGACTCGAAGTTGATCGTGGTCAGCAGATCGCCGTTCATCACGACGAAGGGCGCGCTTGGCCGCTCCGGCAGCAGGCCGACCGCGCCGCCGGTGCCGAGCGGCTGGTCCTCGCGCAGGTAGCGGATCTCCGCGCCGAACTTGGCGCCGTCGCCGAAATGCGCCTCGACCAGATCGGCCCGGTAATTGACCGAGATGAAGAACTTGCGGAAGCCCTGGGCGGTGAAGCGGTTGATGATGATCTCGAGCAGCGGCCGGTCGCCCACCGGGAGCAACGGCTTCGGCGTGTCGTCGGTCAGCGGGCGCAGGCGCTGGCCGAGCCCGCCGGCCATCAGCACGACCCAGTTGTCCTTCTCCGCGCCTTCATAGAGCTCGACGTCGCTTTCCAGGCCGACCAGCCGACCCTCGCCGTCGAGCAGCGGCAGATGGTGCAGGTCGTGGCGGCGCAGGAGCTCGATGAACTCCGCACGGCTCATGCCCTCGCGGGCGACGACCGGCTTGGTGTTCATCACCTGGCTCGCCGGCGCGTCGAGACTGAGCCCGCGGAGCAGGCCGCGGCGGATGTCGCCATCGGTCACGGTGCCGACCAGGTGCTCGCGCGGATCGACCACCAGGGCGATCTGCAGCGACGACCGATCGAGCACCTCCATGGCCTGCCGGATCGATCGGTCGCTGGTGAGGATCGCTGAACGCCAGTTCTTCATCGCTGCACTGTCTCTGTATTTCCCGGCTTGACCCGCGCCGTGGCCGCCACGTCGCGGGTGACGACGGCACCCGCCGCGATCATCGCCTCGCTTCCGATCCGGATGCCCTGGATGACGATGGCGCCGGTGCCGAGATGGGAGCCGTCGCCGACTGCGACCGTTCCGGATAGCACCGCACGCGGTGCGATGTGCACATGGTCGCCGATCCAGCAGTCGTGATCGAGGCTGGCGCCGGTATTCACGATGCAGTTGACGCCGAGGCGAACGCCGGGCTGCAAAATGGCACCCGCCATGATCTGCGACCCCTCGCCCAACTCGACATCGCCGGCGACGATCGCGCTGGGATGACGGACGGAGAGGATCTCGAAGCCGCCAGCCTTGGCTTCCGCGAAGAGCGTCGGACGCGGATTCCTGGCGCCCACGTCGATCGAGCCGACACCGATCGCGACCTGCACTTCGCCCGGACGCGCCGCGGAGAGATCCTTGCCGAGCCAGGTGACGTCCTCGGGCAGGGTCTCGGCAACATCGGACTTCGGATCGATCACGCCGGCGATCACGTGACCGGCGCAGCGCAAGGCGTCGATCACCACGCGCGCGTGCCCGCCGCCGCCCAGGATGATTATGGGTCTGACCAGGGGCGGCTTGCTCATGCCTCGATCGCTTCGTCGGCGGCGTAGGCGCGCCGCGCGGTGCGGCCGACCATTTCCCAGAGCCGGATTGGCGCCAGCCCGTCGCCGGCGCGCTTCACCGTCAAGTTGTCGAACGAGAAGGCCTCGCCGCTGGAGATCGGCCGCGCCGCGACGATCGCCTTGCGCGCGACCTTTCGGGTCGAGAGCTCGGCGCTGGTCGGCGCCTTGGCGGCAGCGCCCAGCGACCGGCTGACCGCGCGGATCGCATCGACCATCTGCGTGAACTCAGGCGTCTCGAGCGAAGCCTTGTGGTCCGGGCCGGGCAGCGTGCGGTCGAGGGTGAAGTGCTTCTCGATCACCGTGGCGCCGCGCGCGGCCGCGGCGATCGAGACCGTGATGCCCACCGTGTGATCGGAGTAGCCGGTCGGAATGCCGAAGCGCTCGGCCAGCGTGTCCATGGCGCGCAGGTTGATGTCGTCCAGCTTCGCCGGATAGTCGCTGGTGCAATGGAGCAGGGTGATCTTCTTCGCCAGCACCGCCCGCGCGGCCGGGTTCGCATAGGCGCGCTTGAAGGCGTCGGCGCCGGGAACGCCCGGCTCCGTGAAGCCGAAGGCGAGCACGCCCAGGGCGTCCTCGACCTCGTCCAGGGTCGCCATACCGGTCGAGACGATGAGATCGGCGCCGCTCCTGGCCAGCTGTAGCAGCAGCGGCGCGTTGGTGAGGTCGCCGGAGGAGACCTTGACCAGCTTCAGGCCGAGGGTGCGGGTCAGGAGATCGACGCTCTCCGGATCGAACGGAGTCGAGAGGAAGCCGATGCCCTTCGCCTTGCAGCGGGCGATCAACGCCTCATGGGCCGCGCGGTCGAGCTCAAGGGCTTTCAGCATCTCGAATTGCGACTTCGATTCCGGCGCGTTGCGGTTCTGGTAGTCGGCCTTGGGCGCGCTGGCCGTCACCAGAGCCTCGGCCTTGAAGGTCTGGAACTTGACCAGATCCGCACCGGTCTCCGCCGCGGCATCGACCAGGCGCAGGGCCATCTCCGGAGAACCGTTGTGGTTCACACCGGCCTCCGCGATGACGACGACCCGATCGCTTGCCAAAAGCTCCCTCCGGTGCCGATCCCCCAGACATAGGCCAAACCAGGGGCCCGTTAACTTGTCGGCGCGCTCGGCCCATGCTTATACTCCGGCGCTTTTTCTGTCACTACCGACTTGAATCTCGCGGAAAACCATGGCGGAAGACCGGATTCTGGTAACCGGAGCCGACGGCTTCATCGGCTCGCACCTGACCGAAACCCTGGTGCGCCAGGGGGCCAAGGTGCGGGCTTTTTGCCTCTACAACAGCTTCGGCACCCGCGGCCATCTCGACCGCCTGGACCCGGAGGTCCAGGCGAAGATCGAGTTCTTCACCGGCGATATCCGCGATTCCGGAAGTGCCCGCGCCGCGGTCCAGGGCTGCGACACCGTGCTGCACCTGGCGGCGCTGATCGCCATCCCCTATTCCTACGCGGCGCCGGAAAGCTATGTCGATACCAACGTCAAGGGCACGCTCAACCTGCTGAGCGCGGCGAAGGAGCTCGGGGTCAAGAAATTCGTCCACACCTCGACCTCGGAGGTCTACGGCACGGCGCAATACGTGCCGATCGACGAGAAGCACCCCTTGAACGCGCAGTCGCCTTACGCCGCGACCAAGGTCGGCGCCGACCAGATGGCGATCGCGTTCCAGCGCAGCTTCGGCTTGGCCGTGGCGGTGATCCGGCCGTTCAACACCTTCGGGCCGCGGCAGTCCGCCCGGGCGGTGCTGCCGACCATCATCACCCAGATCGCCAGCGGCAAGAACGAGATCCGGCTCGGCAATCTGAAAGCCACGCGCGACTTCTGCTATGTGAAGGACACGGTCGCGGGCTTCATCGCGGTGATGCGCTCGGAGCAGGCGGTCGGCGAGGTCACCAATATCGGCAGCGACTTCGAAGTCTCGATCGGCGATGCCGCCGACATCATCGCCGAGCTCATGGGACGGAAGATCAGTATCCGGGTCGATGAGGAGCGCCTGCGTCCCGATGCCAGCGAGGTCGAGCGGCTCTGGGCCGCGACCGACAAGGCCAAGGCGCTGACCGACTGGCGGCCGCAATATGCCGGGCGCGAGGGCTTCCAGCGCGGCCTGACCGAGACCATCGCCTGGTTCAAGGATCCACGGAATCTCGCCGGTTATGACCCCAGCCGCTATCAAGTCTGACGCGATCACGTCCGAGCGCAGCGCGACGCCGGCGGAGATCGTCGCCGCGATCCGGGCCGTGGTCGGGCCGAGCGAGAAGCCGGTGCAGCTGCACGAGCCGAAATTCACCGGCAACGAATGGGCCTATGTGAAGGACTGTATCGACACCGGCTGGGTCTCCTATAACGGCGCCTATGTCGCGAAATTCGAGCAGATGCTGTGCGATTTGACCGGCGCCGCCTCCTGCGCCGCGGTGGCCAACGGCACGGTGGCGATCGAGATCGCCTTGCGGGTCGCCGGCGTGAAGGCGGATGAGGAAGTGCTCTCGCCCAGCCTCACCTTCGTCGCCACCAACAACGCGATCGCCCATGTCGGCGCGGTGCCGCATTTCGTCGACAGCGACGAACGCACGCTCGGCATGGATCCGGCGGCCCTGGCCGATTATCTCAAGGACATCGCCGAGCTCACCGATGGCGGCGCAAGGCATCGCCGCACCGGCCGGCGCATCGCGGCGATCCTGCCGATGCATGTGTTCGGCCATCCGGTCGATATGGATGCGTTGAACGAAGTTGCGACGCGCTGGCGCATTCCGGTGATCGAGGATGCGGCCGAGGCGATCGGCAGCACCTATAAGGGGCGCGCCGCCGGCAATCTGGCGCCGATCGCGGCGATGAGCTTCAACGGCAACAAGATCATCACCACCGGCGGCGGCGGTGCGATCCTCAGCCAAGATCCCGAGGTCGGCAAGCGCATCCGCTATCTGACGACGACGGCGAAGCAGCCGCATCCCTGGGAATTCATCCACGACGAGATCGCCTGGAACTTCCGCCTGCCCAACATCAACGCCGCGATGGGCGTCGCCGGGCTGGAGCAGCTGCCGCAATTGCTGGAAGCGAAGCGCCGGGTGCAGGAACGCTATGAGCGGATTTTCGCCGGCATGCCCGGCGTCTCGGTGTTCCGCGAAACGGAAGGCAGCCGGAGCAACTACTGGCTCTCGGCGCTGCTGCTGGATGCGCCGGACCTCGCGCGGCGCGATTCCGTGCTGCAGGCCTGTCACGACGCCGGGCTGATGACCCGCGCCTGCTGGCGCTTGAGCCATCACCTGCCGATGTACCAGGACTGCCCGCGCATGCCGCTCGACGTCGCGGAGCGGCTGCAACCGCGGATCATCAACCTGCCGAGCTCGCCCTTCCTCGGCCAGACATGAGCGACGGCCCGCGCCACATCGCGGTGGTGACCGGCAGCCGGGCCGATTACGGGCTGCTGCTCTGGCCGATCAAGCGGATCCTGGACGAGCCTTCCTTCAAGCTGTCGGTGATCGCGACCGGCATGCATCTGGCAGCCGAGTTCGGCATGACGGTCGATCAGATCACGGCCGACGGCATCGATGTCGCGATGCGGATCGAGACCCTGGGCCGGGGCGACGACGCGACCGCGATGGCCGAGGCGATCGGCAGGGGCGTCGCCGGATTCGCGCATGCCTTCGACCAGCTGCGGCCGGATCTCGTGCTGCTGCTGGGCGACCGCTACGAGATCTTCGCGGCCGCCCAGGCCGCCTTCGTGAAGAAGCTCCCGATCGCCCATCTCTGCGGCGGCGACGTGACCGACGGCGCGCTGGACGATGCCTTCCGGCATTCGATCAGCAAGATGGCCAGCCTGCATTTCCCGACCAATGCGGAGGCCGCGCGCCGGCTGCGGCAATTGGGCGAGGCGGAAGAGCGGATCCACGCGGTCGGCAGCACCGGCATCGATGCGATCCTGCGCGCGCCGCAGATGACCCCCGGGGATCTCGAACGCGCGCTGGGTCATGCGCTTCCGGAGCGGTACCTGCTGGCGACCTTCCATCCGGTGACCTTGGACGCGCTGCCGTCGCTGGATCAGCTGAACGAATTGCTGGCGGCGCTGGCGGCGATCGATCCCGCGATCGGCATCGTCTTCACCCTCGCCAATGCCGATGCGGACGGGCGGGCGCTCAATGCGGCGATCGAGGCTTTCGCCCAGCGCCGGCCGAACACCTTCGCGCATGCCTCATTGGGGCCGGAGCGCTATCTCAACCTGATGCGGCGCGCCGCGGTGGTGGTCGGGAATTCGTCGAGCGGCCTCTACGAGGCGCCGAGCTTCGACGTGCCGACGGTGAATATCGGGCGGCGCCAGGAAGGGCGGCTGCGCGCCAGCTCGGTGATCGATTGCGCGCCGGAACGCGCGGCGATCGGCGCCGCGCTCCGGAAGGCTCTGACGCTGCGGCCGCAGGGCACGGTCAATCCTTACGGCGACGGCGAAGCCTCGGCGCGGATCGTGGCCGTGCTGAAGGCGATCCCGGACTGGTCGTCCCTGGTTTACAAGCGCTTCCGGGATCTCTGACGGGTCAGTAGCCCCACATGTGCTGCAGTGAGACCGCGCCCTTGTCGGACACGGTCACGATCTGGGCGTTGAGGTCGGCGTTCTTCGAACCGACCAGCAAGGCACCGTTGCCGGGCTTGCCGAGATGCGCCGCGAGATCGGGGATGAGATCGTCGATCCAGTCGAGGCGCCAGCCGAATGGCGGCATGGCGAAGCCCGCGCTCCTGGCCCTGCCCTCGGCGTTGAAGACCGTGATCTCGGCCGATGCGTTGCGCTTGTAGCCGACGCTGCCGCTGGCGTTGATGCTCAACAGCGCGGTGCGATAGCCGCCACCGGTCCGAGCCCGGGCGAACAGGTTCGTGCGCCCGTACGCGGCGGCGGCGGGGCCGCCGAAATGCGCCATTCCGGGCACGATGACCCCGCAGTTCCTCCAGCAAGTCTGAAACTCGGTGATATCGCGATCGCCGGTGCGCCGATTCTGAATGATGAAGTCGCTTTGGATCTTGAAGCCCTTGCGACGGGTCTTGATCGCCTGCCAGTCCGGCGTGACGATGGCGAGGCGCGTATCGGCCAGGGCCGGGTCGTTCCAACCACGCACGATCGCCCCGGGGAAGAACGGCCCTCGCTCCG
The DNA here is from genome assembly GCA_030715195.1 of Dongia sedimenti. Lineage (GTDB taxonomy): Bacteria > Pseudomonadota > Alphaproteobacteria > Dongiales > Dongiaceae > Dongia > Dongia sedimenti. The sequence continues at coordinate 459,741 of JAUYVI010000004.1, read as the reverse complement.
TCTTCTCGAACGCACGTTCACCCAGAAAGGCACCGCTGCCGGAGAACAGGAACAGCCGAAACCGGTTGAAACGTGGGTTGGCACTGTCGAAATCGATGCCGTATTGCAACTCGTCGGTCTCGCCGGCGACGGGCACCGGCGAGGGCTCGACCATGAAGCCGGCTTCGCGCAACCGTGCGAGCTCGGCGAGCTCTTCGGGCGTGGTCGACCAATCGGCGCGATCCTCCACCGGCACGCTGGCATGATGATTCGCCGACAGCGAGCCCCGGTGACCATCCATCAAGGCCTGCTGATCCTCGAAACTGTACCAGAACGAACCGCCATAGCCGCGGTACTTCCAGCCGAAGAACGGATGAGAGCCGCCGTTGCGCGTGGCCTTCACCTCTTCCAAATAGGCCGCGGAATCGCGCGTTCTGGTTTGCGTATCCTGGCCGTCGATCGCGATCAGCGCCCGGTCCTCGCCCAGGTCGCGGGCATAGTTCGGCACGGTCAGCACGATCTCTCCGGATCGCAAGATTTCCTGCGAGGCGCGGAACTCGAACTTGTGGCTTGGGCTGCGCTGGAACTCGTGGGCGCTGTGGAGCGTGGTGAAGGAATCGCGCCAGAACACGTCGGCGCAGACGCGGAGGCGATAGTGGCGGCCGCGGGTCAGGATGGGATGCGCGACGAAGGCGGCGATGCAGGCCGCCTGGCTGCGCTTGGGGAAATGATCCGAGAGGCGGATCACCACCGATTCATTCGGCTGCAGAATCCGGGTGAAGTGCTTGCGCTCCGCGCCGTGATAGATCTCGATCCGGAAGAGCAGCGGGTCCTTGATGCCGAAGAAGTGCTGGAAATGATTGAACAGCAGCGCCTCGGCATCCTCGGCCTGGCTCGGCACCGGCAGCGTGCCGCCACAGAATTCCCAGTCCTGGCCGACCCAATGCACCGGCCGGCCGGAGTCGACCTCCGCCATGCGGGCGACCGCGTGGCGGAAGCTCAAGCCGGCCTGGCTGCCGCCGCAGAGCACGGCGTCGTAGCCGTCGAGATCGATCTGGTCCGGATTTGCGGCGCCCTGCTGCAGGTCTTCGACCAGGCATGAGGTCCAGGTCGTCACGAGCCCGGGGGCCTTCGCCGTTACCGCGTTGAGAAAGCCCCGATCGCCGGAAACCAGCACGCGCTTTGCCGAGTCCAGCGCGAGCCAGCCGAGCGCCTGATCCAGGGTCTGGCTGGTCTTGGTGTCGGCTCCGGTGGGCAGCCCGCTCTTCGCCTTCTTCGGCGGCTTGGCCAGTCCGATACCCGCCGCCAGCCGCTTCAACAACCCGGCATTGCCCCCGGTTGCTACCCCGCTCATGCTTCCCACTCCTGGCGGCGCCGGTTCGAGGACGTCCGCCGGTTCTATTGCCTGCGGCATTGAAGCAGATTGACCGAGCCATTCCCAGTCTCTGCGACACTTTGGCGTCAAGCGATGCAAGCTGCGGCCCGGAGGCCCCGGCGGCGCGCTATTTCTTCAGGAACACCGCGAGGCGGGTCTGGATGCCTTGGGCCAGTTCCTGGGCGGCGCGCTGCTGCGCGTCGCGCCGTGACGAGAGGTCGCTGAACGGCTCGCGGAGGATGTCGTAGCTGGTGACGATACTCGCCACGTCCTTCATCACCGGCTCGCCTTTTGCGTCGTTCAGCTGGTACTCCGCCGTCATGACCAGGTCTTCCCGGGTGGACTGCCCGTTGTCGAGCGACACGGCGGCGCGCAACTCCTGCTGCAGCTCGATGGCGAGATGGTAGAGCGCGGTATTCGGCGGTCCGTAGGGGTTCAGCGCGTTCTTCAGATAGTTCTGCAGCAGCTGCGCCGCCCGCGAATCGTAGAGCGAATCCGTGGAGCCGCTGATCAGCGGGCCGAGACCCGATTTCGGAACGACCGGGTCGATGGAGATCTGCGCCAGCGCGGCGCCGGCACCGCCGGAGGTCGGGCTGGCGGAGGGCCGCTCGTAAAGCGGCCGCCAGCCGCAGCCAGCAGCGACCAGCACCGCCGCAATCGCCAGGACGCGCGCCAGCCGACGCCCGGCGATCCGCCCGCGGCGGTTTCCGATTGGAGATTCGTCCGTTTTCCCCAGCCCAGCCATGCCCGTCCCTGCCGATAAAGTCGGGTCCTTCTATCACAGCGGACAGCGGCTTGTCATTTGGCCGGCAAGCGCCCGGACAGGTGGCGCCGCGATGATGCGGCCGTCGCAAATAACAGGGACGCTCCGCGCATGCCGTCACGCAAGACCTTTCGCCTGGGCGCACTATTGGCGCTGTTGGCCGGCGCCGGCCTGCTCGCCCCCTTTCTGGTCAATGAGGCGAGAGAGACGTGGATCGAGCACGCCATGGCCAAGGGGGGCTATGTGATCTACCTGCGCCATGCCGACCGCCTGTCGGGACCGCGCGAGCCATTCAGCGCAGCGACTCCGCTGGCCGGCTTCTCCGATTGCACGCGGCAACGCAACCTGTCGGCGGCGGGCCGCGGGCAGGCGGTGCGCATCGGCCGAGCCTTCCTGTCCTTAAGCGTGCCGGTCGGCGCGGTCTATGCCCTGCCGCTCTGCCGCACGCGCGAGACCGCCGAGCTCGCCTTCGGCCACGCCACGCTGGATGCGGGGCTCTACGACCCCGCGGTGGTCGGTCGCCTGCTGGCGCAACGTCCGGCCGAAGGCACCAACACCGTCGTGGTGGATACCGAGGACCAGGTGCGACGGATCGCCGGCGTCACGCTCGCACCGGGCGAAGCCGCCATCTTCAAGCCGGACGGCAAGGGCGGTTTTCTCTATCGCGGCATGCTCGACCGGGACGATCTGATCCGCTGAAGCGGCGGCCGGCGCCGCAACACCTCAGCCGAGCCGTGGCACGCGGAGGGTGAAGCGGGCGCCGCCGCCGGGATTGTCATCGACCAGCAGCCGCCCGGCATGGGCGGCTGCGATCCGCTGGGTGATGGCGAGCCCGAGACCGGCACCGCCGGACTGCCGCCGGTCGGCACGCCAGAATCGCTGGAACAGCAGCGCACGCTGGGCCTCGGGAATGCCGGGGCCGCGATCGGAGACGGAAACGCCGCCGCTGGGGTCGATCTCAATCTCGACCTCGGTACCGGGCGGGGTGAACTTCAATGCGTTCTCGACCAGATTGCGCAAAGCCTGATAGAGCGCATCGCGGTTGCCGCGCACCGGCACCGGATGCTCGGCATTGAGGACCGCGATGTTGCGCCCGTTCTTCACCGCGAGCGGCGCCATCAGGGTCGCGACTTCGGCGGCGATCTCGGAGAGATCGGCCTGCTCGTCGGGACGGATGGTCAGGGCTTCCAGATGCGCGACCATCAGCAACTGGCTCACCAGCCGCGTCATCCGCTCGACATCGGCGCGGAGCGCCGCGGTGCCGGCGGGATCCTGGATGCTGTCGAGATGCGCGGCGAGGATCGCCAAAGGCGTCCGGAGCTCGTGCGCCGCATCGGCCAGAAAATCGCGCTGGGCCTGGAAGCCGCGATCCAAGCGGTCCAACGCGCCGTTGATCGCCTCGACCGGCCCCAGCAGCTCCCGCGGCAGATCGTCGGTCGGCAGGCGGACGCCGGTCTGCGACGGCGTGATGGAACGGGCATAGCGCATCAGCCGCTCGAGCGGCTTCAATGCGCCACGCAGCGTGAAGATCAGCGCCGCCATCAGCGCCAGCAGCATCGGCACGGTGACCGGCAGATACTCGCCGAGCCATTCATAGAACAGGGCATCGAGCGCGGTGGAGTTCCGCGAGACCCGCCGCGTCACCTGCATCACCAGCGTATCGCCGTTGATGTCGATCTGCTCGGACAGGCTGCATTGCCGATTGCGCGGGCGCGCCCGCTGCGGCCGTTCCTTGCCGGTCAAGCGGCAGCTTTGTGTCACCTCGTCCGGCGCCGGTGTTTCGATGATCTGCAGCTCGTCGGCATGGCGGCCGCCGGACAGAATCACCTTGCCGTCCAGCGTGCGCACCATGTAGCCGAAACTGGGCGAGAGCTTGGTCTCGTCGACCTTGACGCTGCCGTCGCTCTCGACCGTCAAGGCCAGCGTCAGGCTGTGCAGATCGTCCGCCAGGACGTCGAACGGGATCTCCTCCGAATCGGTATGGTAGATCAGGAAGACCACCATGCCCGCAACCAGGAAGAAGGCCACGAACACGGCGCAAAGCCGCACGATGAGGCGAGACTGCAGCGAGGCGCGATGGTGGCCCATGTCGAGCACTGTAGCCTCCGCCACCGGCGCAGGCGACCGGTTCAGGCCGGTCTCGGCGCGCGGAGGATCGCGAAGGGGACGCCCTCCCGGCATGCCGATCTCCGGCCCGATCCGATCCTGTCCCTCAGCCCCGATCCATCGCCATGTAGCCGACGCCACGCACCGTATGGAGGTGGATATCGGCGCCGACGGAGATGAGCTTCTTGCGCAGCCGCGAGACCAGCACTTCGAGTGCGTTGGATCCGACGTCGTCGTTGAAGCCGTAGAGCCCGTCCTCGATGGCGCTGCGGCTGACCACCTTGCCTGGGCGGCGCAGCAGGATCTCGAGCAGGGTGACTTCACGCCGGGTCAAGGAGACCGGCTTGCCGGCGACGGTGAGATTGGGTCCGGTCGTATCGAGCGTGATATTGCCGAGCGTCAGCTCGACGCCCAGAGCCGCACCGGGACGGCGCAGCAGCGCCTTGACCCGGGCGATCAGCTCTTCCATGGCGAACGGCTTCACCATGTAATCGTCGGCGCCGCCGTTGAGGCCGCCGACACGGTCGTTCAGCGCGTCGCGCGCGGTCAGGATGAGGACCGGTGTCTGATCGCCGCGGGTGCGCATGGATTTGACCAAGCCGAGCCCGTCACCGTCGGGCAGGCCGAGATCCATGATGGTGGCATCGAACTTGACGCCGGCCAGAGCCGCGTCGGCATCCGTCACGCTGGCGCACCGGTCGACGGTGAAGCCGCTGTCGTGCAGAGCCTTTTCCAGGAATTCCGAGAGGCGATCGTTGTCTTCAACCAGCAGGAGCCGCATGTTCTTCCTAACTCCGATATAACAGCCCCCGCCGGTGCGCCCCGCACCGTAGTCTTCGGACGCCCGCCTTTGAGGCCGGCGACCGATCGTTCGAACCTTGAACTGACTGTAAGCTAGCCAACGTGCCTGACAGAATCCTTACGGGTCCTTCACGATGATTGCCGAGCGACACGGCGCCGCAGCGCGCGGCGCCCACGTCCGGCTCGCCAACCGGGCGAATGACTTAATACACTGATAATGCACAAGTTTCCGATCGATTCGTCCATTCCAACCATCCTGGATGCGCTGGCAGCGCGGCCCAATCTGGTGCTGTCCGCGCCGCCGGGCGCCGGAAAGACCACCCGAGTCCCGCCCGCCTTGCTGTCATCTTCCTGGGCGGAAGCCGGGCGGATCGTGCTGCTCCAGCCCCGGCGCCTGGCCGCAAGGGCGGCGGCCCAGCGCATGGCCGAGCTGATGGGCGAGGCGGTCGGCGAAACGGTCGGCTATCGCGTGCGGCTCGACCGGCGCATCGGGCCGAAGACCCGGATCGAAAGCGTCACCACCGGCCTCTTCCTGCGGCAGCTGCAGGGCGACCCGGAGCTCAACGGCGTCGCCGCGATCCTGTTCGACGAATTTCACGAGCGCTCGCTCGACGGTGATCTCGCGCTGGCCCTGGCGCTCGAATCCCAAGCGGGCCTCCGTCCCGACCTGCGCCTGCTGGTCATGTCGGCCACGCTGGACATCGCGGCGATCGGCGCGCTGCTGCCGGATTCCGCGAGCGTCCGCAGCGAGGGGCGCAGTTTCCCGGTCGAAACCCGTCATCTCGGCGATCCGTCGGGACGCATGACCGAGCGCATCGAGGATCGCGTCGTCAGGGCCGTGCTGCAGGCGATCGATGCGGAAGCGGGCGATGCGCTGGTTTTCCTGCCGGGCCTCGCCGAGATCCGCCGCGCGCAGGCGGCGCTCGAAGACCGGCTGCCCAGCGCCGAGGTCGCCATCCTGCCATTGCACGGCGATCTGCCGCCGGCGGAGCAGGATCTCGCGCTGAAGCCCGACCCGCGCGGCCGGCGCAAGATCGTGCTCGCAACCTCGATCGCCGAGACCTCGCTCACCATCGACGGCATCCGGCTGGTGATCGACAGCGGAGAGAAGCGCCTGCCGCAATTCGATCCGACCACCGGCATGACGCGGCTGACGACGGGACGAGTTTCCCTGGCCGCGGCCAACCAGCGCCGCGGCCGCGCCGGCCGCACCGCACCGGGCATCTGCTATCGACTCTGGAGCGAGGCGACCGAGCGCGCCTTCGCCCCCTACGACCCGCCGGAGATTCTCTCGGCTGATCTGGCCCCCTTCGCACTGGAGCTCGGCGCTTGGGGCAGCACCGATCCGGCGCAGCTGGCCTTGCTCGATCCCCCGCCGGCGGCACCGCTCGCTCAGGCCCGCGATCTGCTGCATCGGCTCGGCGCGCTCGACACCCGGCACCGCGCTACCCCGCATGGCAAGGCCATGGCCGAGATCGGCACGCATCCGCGGCTCGCCCATATGATGCTCAAGTCGAAAGACCAGGGCCGCGGCTCGCTCAGCTGCGATCTCGCCGCCTTGCTTTCCGAACGCGATCTGGTGAAAGGCCGCCGGGACGACGCCGACCTGCGGCATCGCCTCGACCTGCTGCATGGCGAGGGTGGGGCCGATCGCGGCGCCCGCGAGCGTATCCGCCGCGCGGCCGAAGCCTGGCGCAAGCAGCTCGGTGTCGCGCTCGATCGCAATCCCGACCGCACCGCCATCGGTGCCGTGGTCGCGCTGGCCTATCCCGATCGCCTGGCGCAACGGCGGGGCGGTCCAGGCCAGTATCGCCTTTCCAACGGCAAGGGCGCGCGGCTTGCGGAGACCGATCCGCTGGCACGCGAGGACTTCCTGGCGGTCGCCGCACTCGACGGCGACCGGCGCGAGGCGCGGATCTTTCTGGCGGCGCCGCTGACGCTGGCCGAGATCGAAGCCGATTTCGAAGCGGAGATCGAGACGGTTGCGGCGATCGCCTGGAACGCCCGCTCCGAAACCGTCGAGGCGAAGTCCGAGCGACGGCTGTGGTCGCTGGTCCTGGAGGAGCGCGCACTAGCGACTCCGTCCGGCGATGCCGTCATTGCGGCCATGGTCGCGGGCATCCGCGCCATGGGTCTCGGGGCCTTGCCCTGGACGCCGGAGATCGAAGCGTTCCGCCAGCGCATTGCGTTCCTGCGCGCGGTCGAAGGCGAGGCCGGCGGATGGCCCGATCTCGGCGATGCCGCGCTGCTGGAAAATCTGGAGCACTGGCTGGCGCCGTTCCTCACCGGCATCACGCGGCGCGCCCATCTCGCGCGCCTCGACCTCAGATCCGCGCTCGAGGCCCTGCTCGATTGGAAGCTGAAGAAGCGGCTCGACGAGGCGGCGCCGACCCATGTCGCCGTGCCGTCCGGATCGCGCATCGCGATCGATTACAGCGACCCGGCGGCGCCGGTGCTCGCCGTTCGCCTGCAGGAGATGTTCGGTGCCGTGGACACGCCGCGCCTTGCCGGCGGCCGCGTGCCGGTGCTGCTGCATCTGCTTTCGCCGGCGCGGCGACCTGTTCAGGTGACCCGCGATCTCGCCAGCTTCTGGAAGAACGGCTATTCCGCCGTGCGGGCCGATCTCCGCGGCCAGTATCCGAAACACTTCTGGCCGGATGATCCGCTGCAGGCGGAACCGACGGCGCGCGCCAAGCCCCGAGGTTCACCAGCCCGGTGATTGCGGGGCTGCGCTAAAGTCCCGCCGGATCCTTCAGATCGCCGAACTCGCCCGGCGGATTCACGAAGGGCGGGAAATGGGTCTGGCCGGCAACTTCGCGGTCTTGGCCGAGCGCCCAGTGCACCGAGGGGAAGGCCAGCTCCTTCCAGGGAATCTCGTCGAAGGCGAACATGCCGACCTCGGCGCTTTCCGGGCCGGGCGCGATCTCCGGCGCCGCCAGATGCGCGCGGTAGATCAGCTGGACCTGGGAGAGGCGCGGGATCGAATAGACCGCAAGCAGCGCCTCGATCTCGATCTTCGCGGTGGCTTCCTCCCAAGCCTCGCGCATGGCGCCGGCCATGGCGGTCTCGTGCTGCTCCATGAAGCCGGCGGGCAGGGTCCAGAAGCCTTTGCGCGGATTGATCGCCCGGCGGCAGAGCAGGATCTTGCCCGCGTCATGCACGACCGAGCCGACGACGATCTTCGGATTCTCGTAGTTGATGAAGCCGCAATCGACGCAGACCATACGCTCGAGGCTGTCGCCCTCCGGGACGGAGCGCTTGAAATTGCTCTTCTGCTGAACGGCGTCGTCGCTCATCGCGTGCTTCAGGCGCGCTTCAACGCCGCGACGCCGGGCAGGTCCTTGCCCTCCAGCCATTCCAGGAAGGCGCCGCCCGCCGTCGAGACATAGGAGAACTGATCGACCACGCCGGCATGCGCCAGCGCCGCCACGGTATCGCCGCCGCCGGCGACCGAGAGCAAGGCCTTCGACTGGGTGAGCGCTGCCGCGGCCTTGGCCGTCGCCGTGGTGCCCTGGTCGAACGGCGGGGTCTCGAAGGCGCCGACCGGACCGTTCCAGACCAGGGTCTTGCAGGTCTTCAAGAGCGCGGCGATTGCCTCGGCCGATTTCGGGCCGATATCGAGGATCATCTGGTCCGCCGGCACGGCGGCGATGTCGACCGTCTTGGTCGGCACGCCGGCCTTGAATTCCGCCGCGGTCACCGCATCCACGGGCAGCACGATGCGGCAGTTCTTCGCCTTCGCTTGCGTGACGATGCTGCGCGCAGTCTCGGCCATGTCGCGTTCGGCCAGCGACTTGCCGATCTCCTTGCCCTCGGCGAACAGGAAGGTGTTGGCCATGCCGCCGCCGATGACCAGCAGATCGACCTTGCCAACGAGGTTGCCCAGGAGGTCGAGCTTGGTCGAAACCTTGGCGCCGCCGACGATCGCCATCACCGGCCGCTGCGGATTGCCGAGCGCAGCACCCAGGTGGTCGAGCTCCGCCTGCATCAGGCGCCCCGCAACCGCGGGCAAGAGATGCGCAATACCCTCGGTCGAGGCATGGGCGCGATGCGCACACGAGAATGCATCGTTCACATAAATATCCGCCAGCGCGGCGAGCTCTCTCGCAAAGGCCGGATCGTTCGCCTCCTCGGCATCGTGGAAGCGCAGGTTTTCCAGCAGCAGCACATCGCCGTCCTTCAGTTTCTGTGCGGCCTGCTTCGCCGCGGCGCCGATGCAATCCTCGGCGAAGGCGACCGGCCGGCCCAAGGCCTTGGCCAGCGGCTCGACCAGCGGCTTCAGCGAGAATTCCGGCGCGCGCTTGCCCTTCGGCCGGCCGAAATGCGCCATCACGATCACCTTGGCGCCCTTGCCGACCAGTTCCTTCAAAGTGGCCGCCGAACGATCGATGCGCGTCGAATCGGTCACCTTGCCGTCCTTCATCGGGACATTGAGGTCGAGGCGCACGATCGCGGTCTTGCCACGAAAGTCGAGGTCGTCGAGGGTGCGGAAGTCGCTCATGATCATATCCATCTGCTCGGAAGGGCTATGGTCACGTGCCATAGACCGCCGTGGATTGCAACCGCGCCTCCCTGACGGTTAAGATTCCCGGGTCATGGGGAGAAGTTGATGGCGTTTCGATCCGCCTTGATCACCGGTGCCTCCAGCGGGATCGGCGCGGCCTTCGCGCGCGGGCTGCCGCGGGCGACCGCTCTGCTGCTGGCCGGCCGCGATCGCGATCACCTGACCAAGCTCGCCCACGAGCTGGCCTCGCCCGGCCGCATGGTCCGGATCGTGGTCGCCGATCTTTCGGATGATTCGGAGCGCGGCAGCGCGATTGCCGCCGCTGAGAGCGCCGGGGTCGATCTTGTCATCAACAATGCCGGGATCGGCCGGCTCGGCCGGGTGATCGACAACACGCCCGAGCGGGAATCCGAGATGGTGAAGGTGAACGCGCTCACCCCGGTCGAGATCTGCCGTGCGCTGATCCCCGGCATGCTGCGCCGCGCCGAGGCCGGGCAGGCCCGTGCCGGCATCATCAATGTCTCCAGCGCCGCGGCCTTCGGGCCGATGCCCTATTTCGCCACCTATGCCGCCAGCAAGGCCTTCCTGCTGCACTATACCGAGGCCCTGGCGGAGGAACTCTCCGACCGGCCGATCGATATCCTGGCGCTTTGTCCGGGAGCGACCAGAACACGGTTCTTCGAGCGCGCCGGCATCGAGCATTTGGGCTTCACCATGCATGAGCCCGAGCGCGTGGTGCGCGAGGGCCTGCAGTCGCTCGGCCATCGCACCGTCCACATCGTCGGCCCGGGCAATTATCTCGCCACCGCTGCGATGCGGTTCCTGCCCCGGCGCTTCGTCACCGCCGCGGTCGAGAGCGTCACGAGGAAGTGGAGCTAGTCCAGCGGATAGAAGTCGAGTTTCTCTCCGTCGAACGAGGTCGCCGCACCGACGCCCGCCGAAGCCAGATAGACCGTCGCGCCGAGCACCCCGTCGCCGCTGTCACCGTCCTCGGAGAGCGGCAGCATGATCCGCTCGCCCGTGAAGTTGCGCTCGACCCGGCTGTAGACCTTGCCAGAACCATGCAGGAAGGCCGGCTCGAGCACGACGCGCTGATGCCAGGGCAGGAAGGCGCTGTAGGTGTCGGGGGCGAAGAACTCGGTCATCTTCCGGCCCCGCGGCGACTTGCCGAAGGCGCGGACGATCTCGTCGCCGGCGAGGCGATTGATGAAATCCCCGGTCTCGCGTTCGTATTTCCAGGCCCAGACATAGCGCAGGCGCCGGCCGATCGCGACCGGATCGATATCGCTCCAGGCCGGCATGCGCTTCGTGCCGCGCGCCGCGTCCCAATGGGCCGCGATCGCCTGCAGGTCGGGCGAGACGATGCCGTCCCGGAAATCCTGAAAACTCATCCTTTGACCATCATGCTGGATCGAGAGGAAAGAAGGCGACCTGTTCGCGCGTGAAATCCAGTCCAGGCGGACGATCGTCAGTCGCTTGAGGCAGTGCGGTATAGTAAGTGCCGCCGAGAATGCCGTCGCCGGCACTGCCGTCCTCCGACAACGGCATCGCTATTCGTTCGCCGCCCATCGTATAGCCCATGCGCGCGAAGACCATGCCGGTGCCATGGAAGAAAGCCGGCTCGGTCACCACCCGGCGATGGCGCGGAAAGACGATGGCATAGACATCCGGCGTATAGAACTCGGCCATTTTCGCGCCGCGCAGGGATTTGCCGAAGGCGCGATCGATCTCCTCGCCGGCCAGCCGCCCGGTGAAACCGTCGGCCGCCCGGTCATACTTCCAGGCCCAGACATAGCGCAGGTGGCGTCCGATCCCGACCGGATCGATGTCGCGGAAGGCCGGCATGCGGCGGTCGCCGCGAACCGCCGCCCATTGCGCCGCCAGCACACGCAAAGCCTCTGACTGTATGGAGTCGAAGAATATCCCAAAGCTCATTGGCGGAGATATGCCATGGCCGACCGGCATCGGCAAATCCCCTAGTGACTTCCGTTTCAGAAGTGACTAGGCTGGCGCGATGCGCTGGGACGAGATCGACGATTCGCTGTGCTCTTTGGCCCGCACCTTGGGGGTGATCGGCGACCGCTGGACGCTGCTGGTCCTGCGCGAGGCCTTTCTCGGCACAAGGCGGTATGACGAGTTCCAGCGCAACCTCGGGGCGGCGCCGCACATCGTCGCGGCGCGGCTGAAGAAGCTGGTCGCGCACAAGGTGCTGGAGAAGCGGCGCTACCAGGACCGTCCGCCGCGCCACGAATACCGGCTGACCGAGCGTGGCCACGAACTCTATCCGGCGCTGATCGCGCTGATCGGCTGGGGCGAGAAATGGCTGAAGAGCGCCCAGGGCCCGGCCACGATCCGCACCCACAAGGGCTGCAACCACCGCCTCCACGCCGTCACCACCTGCGCCGCCTGCGGCGAGGCGGTCACCGCGCGCGACGTCAAGGCCGTGCTGACCCCGCGCTTCGCCGCCGAGCGGGCGCGGCGCGCGGCGGCCGGGAATGCGGGCGCGTGATGTCGCGCTTCCGGACGCCGGCCCTCATCGTCATCGGCGGCGCCATCATTTCGCTGATCGGCTATGGCATCCGCGGCGATTTCGGCCTGTTTCAGGAGCCGATGCTCGGCACCCGCGGCTGGAGCCGCGAGACCTTCGCGCTCGCCCTCGCCGTCCAGAACCTGATGTGGGGCCTGGGCCAGCCCATCGCCGGCGCAATCGCCGACCGTTACGGCAGCGGAAGGGTGCTGGTGGGCGGCGCGCTGCTTTACGCGGCGGGCATCGCGCTCGGCGCCATGGCCGAAGGGCCGGTGGCGCTGCATTTGACGCTCGGCATCATGACCGGGCTCGGCCTGTCCGGTGCCTCGATGTTCATCGTGCTCGGCGCCTTCGGCCGGTTGCTGCCGCCGGAGCGCCGCGCCTGGGCCTCGGGCATCGCGACCGCGGCGGGCTCGCTCGGCCAGTTCCTGTTTGCGCCGATCGGCCAGGGCTTCATCGCCGCCTGGGGCTGGCAGGTGGCCTTGGTGCTGCTCGCCGCCGCCGCTTTGCCGATGATCCCGGTCGCCTTCGCCCTCAGGAGCCGGAGCGAGCCGGTGGCGGCCGAAGCGCAACAGAGCCTCGGCGCCGCCTTGCGCGAAGCCTCGGCGCATCGGAGCTACTGGCTGTTGATCGCCGGCTTCTTCGTCTGCGGCTTTCATCTCGCGTTCATTCAGGTGCATATGCCGGCCTATATCGCCGGCTTCGGGCTCAACGCCTCGGTCGGCGCCTGGGCGATCGGCTTCGTCGGGTTGTTCAACACGATCGGCGCCTATGCCGCCGGCGTGCTGGCCGGGCGCAGGAGCAAGAAGAACCTGCTCGCGGCGATCTATCTCGGCCGCGCGGCGGTGATCGCGCTGTTCGTGCTGACGCCGGTCTCGACGGCCAGCGTGCTGATCTTCTCCGCCGCCATGGGACTGCTCTGGCTCTCGACCGTGCCGCCGACCTCCGGCCTGGTCGCGCTGATGTTCGGCCCGCGCTACATGTCGATGCTGTTCGGGGTGGTGTTCCTCAGCCACCAGATCGGCGCCTTCCTCGGCGTCTGGCTCGGCGGCTGGGCTTACGACGTGCTCGGCTCCTATACGCTGGTCTGGTGGATCAGCGTCGGGCTCGGGGTCTTCTCTGCCGCGGTGCATTGGCCGATCGCCGAGCGGCCCGCGCGGCTGGCGGCGCAAGGTGCCTGAAGCCGCCGATCACCGTTTCGCCCTGAAGCTGCTCGCCTGGATCAGCGGCATCTGGCTGGTGATCTTGGGCGTGCTGTTCGAGGCCGCCGCCCTCCCGCCCGAGGCGAGCGGCACGGTGATCGTGCTCTTCCCGCCCGGCACCGGCACGGCCGAGTCGGTCGCGGCCGGCGCTGCCGCAGGTGCGAAGCTGGTCTCGGCCACCTGGTTCGAGAACGTGCTGGTGGTCACCGACGAGACGCCGGGCCTCGCCGGGCGCTTGGAAGAGCAGGGCGCGCTGGGCGTTTTCGAGAACCTGCGCATCGCCGGAATCAGCTTCGCCGGCTGTATCGGCGCGAGTCTCCGGTAAGCATTAACCATTAATTTGCCTTCAATTGGCGAGGATGGGAGACTTGGCTCTCCGCCGCGCCCGCATCGACTGGGCGGCGGAGCTGGAGGCTCGATGGATTCCGCCGCGCCGCCCTATCCTTGGCTGAAGCACTACCCGCCCGAAGTGGATTGGGCGGCGCCTTTGCATGCCAAGCCGGTCTTCGCGCTGCTGGAGGAGTCCGCGGCGCGCTTTCCCGAGCATGACTGCATCGACTTCCAGGACAAGCGCTTCACCTATGCCGAGGTGAAGGCCCTCTCCGACCGCGCCGCCAAGGGCCTGATCGATGCCGGCTTCCGGCCCGGCATGAAGCTCGGCCTGTTCCTGCCGAACTGCCCCTGGTTCGTGGTCTTCTATTATGCCGGCCTGAAGGCGGGCGGCGTCATCGTCAACTTCAACCCGCTTTATGTCGAGCCGGAGATCGCGCGCCAGATCGAGGATTCCGAGACCGATTTCATGGTGACGCTGGATCTCGCGATCCTGCTGCCCAAGATCACCGCGCAGCTCGGCGCCACGCGGCTGAAGCATGTCGTGGTCTGCCCGATGGCGGAGCAGCTGCCGTTCCCGCAGAATTTCCTGTTTCCGATCGTGATGCGGAAGTCGATCGCGCATCCGCCCGAGGACGCGCGCTGCATCACCATGCGGACGCTGCTCGACAATGACGGCAAGATCGAGCTGCCGCTGATCGATCCGGCCACCACGCTGGCGGTGCTGCAATATACCGGCGGCACGACCGGCGTGCCCAAGGGCGCCGCCTTGAGCCATGCCAACATCACCATCAACGCCCGGCAGATCCAGCTCTGGTTCCACGCCCTGGACAAGCGCGAGACGCGGATCGTCGGCGTGCTGCCGCTGTTCCACGCCTTCGCCATGACCTGCGTGATGAATCTGAGCCTCGCCTTCGGCGCCTGCATGCTGCTGGAGCCGCGCTTCGACGCGCTGAAGCTGCTGCGCCTGATCGCGCGCAAGCATCCCAATGCCATGGCCGGCGTGCCGACGCTCTACAACGCGCTGCTGCACACGCCGGGCGCGGAGAATTACGACCTCTCCTCGCTGGAGTTCTGCATCTCCGGCGGCGGTCCGCTGCCGCTGGAGGTCGCCAAGGCCTTCCACGCCAAGACCGGGGCGCATCTGCTGGAAGGCTACGGCCTCAGCGAGACTTCGCCGGTCGCCTGCATCAACCCGCCGGAGCTGGGCTCGAAACCCGGCTCGATCGGGATGCCGATCCCCGGCACGATCGTGGAGATCCTTTCGCTGGAGGACCGCAAGACCGTGCTCCCGACCGGCGAGACCGGCGAGGTCTGCATCCGCGGACCCCAGGTCATGATGGGCTATTGGAACAAGCCGGAGGCGACCGCCGAGGTCCTGATCGACGGCCGACTCCACACCGGCGATGTCGGGCATATCGACGAGGACGGCTATATCTTCATCACCGACCGGCTGAAGGAGATGATCAACTGCTCCGGCTTCAAGGTCTATCCGCGGCTGGTCGAAGAGGCGATCTATCAGCATCCGGCGGTGCGCGAATGCGCGGTCATCGGCGTGCCCGACCCCTATCGCGGCCAGACCGTGAAAGCCGTCGTCGCCTTGAAGGCCGATGCCGTGCTGGGCGAAGAGCAGCTGGCGCATTTCCTGGAGACCCGGCTCTCGAAGATCGAGAAGCCGACCCAATATGAGTTCCGGGACGAACTGCCGAAGACCGCCATCGGCAAGATCCAGAAGAAGATCCTGATCGAGGAGGCCGCCGCCGCGGCCCTTAAGGAGACGAAATGAAAGAGGCCGTCATCGCCGGCTACGTCCGCTCGCCGTTCCACTTCGCCAACAAAGGCGATCTGACCCGGGTCCGCCCGGACGACCTGACCGCCGCCGTGGTCAAGGCGCTGATCGCGAAGACCGGCATCGACCCGAAGGAGATCGAAGACCTGCTGCTGGGCTGCGCCTTCCCCGAGGGCGAACAGGGCCTCAACGTCGCGCGGCTGATCGCGATGATCGCGGAACTGCCGCAATCGGTGGCGGGCGCCACCATCAACCGGTTCTGCGGCTCCTCCATGCAGGCGATCCACAGCGCGGCCGGTGCCATCGCCATGGGGGCCGGCGACGTCTTCATCTGCGCCGGGGTCGAGAGCATGAGCCGTGTGCCGATGATGGGCTTCAACCCGATGCCCAACCCGGCACTGAACGACCGCCTGCCCGCCGCCTATATCTCCATGGGCTCGACGGCGGAGAACGTCGCCAAGAAATACGGCATCTCGCGGGCCGAGCAGGAAGCCTTCGCGGTCGAGAGCCAGGCGAAAGCGACCGCCGCGCGCCAAGCCGGTAAGCTCAAGGACGAGATCACCCCGATCCAGAACGGCAAGGACCAGGTGGTGAGCGACGGCTGCATCCGCGAAGGCACCACGCTCGAGGCACTGGCCGGGTTGAAGCCCGCCTTCGACGAGCACGGCGTGGTCACCGCCGGCACCTCTTCGCCGCTGACCGACGGCGCTTCGGCCTGCCTGGTGACCTCGGCCGAGTATGCCAAGGCGCATGGGCTGAAACCGCTCGCCAAAGTGAAGAGCATCGGCGTCGCCGGCTGCGCGCCGGAGATCATGGGCATCGGCCCGGTCGCCGCGACCCAGAAGGCGCTGAAGCGCGCCGGGCTCAGCATCGACAACATCGATATCATCGAATTGAACGAGGCCTTCGCCGCCCAGGCGCTGGCCTGCATGCGCGACCTGAAGATCGACCCGAAGAAGGTCAATCTCGACGGCGGTGCGATTGCGCTGGGGCATCCGCTGGGTGCCACCGGCGCCCGCATCACCGGCAAGGCGGCGGCGCTCCTGCAGCGCGAAGGCAAGCAATTCGCCCTGTCCACCCAATGCATCGGCGGCGGCCAGGGGATCGCGACGATCCTGGAGGCAGTGTAATGGCGATCGAGCGCGCCGCCGTCATCGGCGCCGGGCTGATGGGCAGCGGAATCGCCGCGCAGATCGCCAATGCCGGCGTGCCCGTTCTGCTGCTCGATATCGTGCCGAAGGACGGGGCGGATCGCAGCGCCATTGCCAAGGGCGCCATCGACAAGCTGCTGAAGGCCGATCCGGCGCCGTTGATGTCGAAATCCGCGGCCAAGCTGATCACTCCCGGCAATATCGAGGACGATCTCGACAAGCTGAAGGACGTGGACTGGATCGTCGAGGCGGTGATCGAGAAGCTGGATGTGAAGCAGTCGCTCTACCGCAAGCTTGAGCCGTTCCGCAAGAAAGACTCGGTGGTCTCCTCCAACACCTCGACCATCCCGCTGCAGACCCTGATCAAGGATGAGCCCGAGAGCCTGCAGCGCGATTTCGTCATCACCCATTTCTTCAATCCGCCGCGCTATATGCGCCTGCTGGAGGTGCTCGGCGGCGCGAAGACCCGGCCGGAAGCGCTCGCGGCGGTCAGCGATTTCGGCGACCGGCGGCTCGGTAAGGCGATCATCGCGGCCAAGGACACGCCGGGTTTCGTCGCCAACCGAATCGGCGTGTTCTGGATGCAGGCCGCCGTCAACGCGGCGCTCGATCTCGGCCTCACCGTCGAAGAAGCGGACGCGATCATGGGCCGCCCGATCGGCGCGCCGAAGACCGGCATCTTCGGCCTGCTCGATCTGGTCGGCCTCGACCTGCAACCGCATGTCGACAAGTCGATGCGCGAAGCGCTGAAACCCGACGATGCCTACCAGACCGTGCGCCGCGACTTTCCCTTGATGGAGACGATGATCAAGGAGGGATACACGGGGCGCAAAGGCAAAGGCGGCTTCTATCGCCTGCAGCGTAACGGGGCGGAGAAGGTCAAGGAATCGATCGACCTCAAGACCGGCGACTACCATGTCTCCGATCGCGCACGGCTGGAATCGGCCGACGCGGCAAAAGGCGGGCTGAAAGTCCTGGTCACCCACAAAGACAAGGGCGGTCACTATGCCTGGGCGGTGCTGTCGAAACTGCTGCGCTATGCCGCGTCGCTGGTGCCGGAGATTTCCGGCGACATCGCCAATGTCGATCTCGCCATGCGCACCGGGTTCAACTGGAAGCGCGGGCCGTTCGAGATGATCGACCAGCTGGGCGCCGCCTGGTTCGCGGAGAAACTCGCCGCCGAGAAACTGGCGGTGCCGCCGCTGCTGAAGCTCGCCGCCGAGAAAGGCGGTTTCTACAAGACCGAGAACGGGCAGCTGCAATATCTGGGCACCGACGGCGCCTATCATCCGTTGAAGCGCGCCGAGGGCGTGCTGCTGCTCGCCGACATCAAGCGCGCGTCGAAGCCGATCCTGAAGAACGGCTCGGCCAGCCTCTGGGATATCGGCGATGGCGTCGCCTGTCTCGAGTTCCACAGCAAGATGAACGCGATCGATCCCGACACGCTCGACTTGGTCAAGAAATCGGTCGCCCATGTCGGCAAGAGCATGAAGGCGCTGGTCGTCCACAACGAGGGCGACAACTTCTCGGTCGGCGCCAATATCGGCCTCGCGCTCTTCGCCGCCAACATCGCCATGTGGCCGATGATCGAGGACCTGATCGGCCAGGGCCAGGCCACCTACAAGGCGGTGAAGTTCGCGCCTTTCCCGGTGATCGGCGCACCGAGCGGCATGGCGCTCGGCGGCGGCTGCGAGATCCTGCTGCATTGCGCTTCAGTGCAGGCCCATGCGGAAACTTACATGGGCCTGGTCGAAGTCGGCGTCGGCCTCATCCCCGGCTGGGGCGGCTGCAAGGAACTGCTGCTGCGCAATCAGCCGGGCCCGAAGGATCCGAAAGGGCCGATGCCGCCGGTGGCGGCTGCGTTCGAGACCATCTCGCTCGCCAAAGTCGCGAAATCCGCCGCCGAGGCGAAAGAACTCAAATTACTGCGCGCGAGTGACGGCATCACCATGAACCGCGACCGCCTGCTGTTCGACGCCAAGGCGCGCGCGCTGCAGATGCTGGCAGAAGGCTACAAGCCACCGGAGCCGAAGGAACTGCGCCTCCCCGGCCCGACCGGCGTCACCGCCTTGCATCTCGCGGTCGATGGTTTCCGGCTGCAAGGCAGGGCCCTTCCGCATGACGTCACGGTCTCCGCGGCACTAGCCGATGTGCTCTCCGGCGGCGCCACCGATTTCACCACCGTGGTCACCGAGGACCAGGTGCAGAAGCTGGAGAAGAAGGCCTTCATGGCGCTGCTGCGCACCGGCCCGACTCTCGCGCGCATGGAGCACATGCTCACCACCGGCAAGCCGCTGCGGAATTGAGGTCAGAATGCCCGCCTACAAAGCCCCGCTCCGCGAGATCAGGTTCATCCTCTACGAGCTGCTGAAAGCCGAAACGCTGTCCAACACCGTGCCCGCTTATGCGGACGCGACGCCGGACGTGATCGACGCGATTCTCGAAGAGGCGGGCAAGTTCTGCGAGAACGAGCTGCAGCCCTTGAACCATTCCGGCGACGAGGAAGGCTGCCACTTCGACAACGGCGCGGTGACCACGCCGAAAGGCTTCAAGGAAGCCTATGCGAAATTCGTCGAAGGCGGCTGGCCCGGCCTGCCCTGCGATCCGGACTACGGCGGCCAGGGCCTGCCGAAGCTGATCAACTTCGCGGTCGAGGAGATGATCTGCTCGGCCAATCTCTCCTTCGGCATGTATCCCGGCCTCTCCAACGGCAATTACAACGCGATCCATGCGCATGGCGACGAGGCGCAGAAGGCGCTCTACCTGCCGAAGCTGGTGACCGGTGAATGGTCGGGGACGATGTGCCTCACCGAGCCGCAATGCGGCACCGATCTCGGCCTGTGCAAGACCCGCGCGGAGGCCAATGCCGACGGCTCCTACAATCTGTTCGGCACCAAGATCTTCATCTCGGCGGGCGAGCATGACCTGACGGAGAACATCATTCATCTGGTGCTGGCGCGCCTGCCCGATGCGCCGGCCGGCATCCGCGGCATCTCGCTGTTCGTCTGCCCGAAATTCCTGCCGACCGCCGACGGTGGCGTCGGCGCCCGCAACAAGGTCGCCTGCGGCTCGACCGAGAAGAAGATGGGGATCAAGGCCTCCTCGACCTGCGTCATCAATTTCGACGGCGCGCAAGCCTGGCTGGTCGGCCGGCCGCACAAGGGCATGTCGGCCATGTTCACCATGATGAACACAGCCCGATTGGCCGTGGGCATGCAGGGTCTCGGCATCGCCGAAGCGGCCTATCAGGGCGCCGTCACCTACGCCAAGGACCGGCTGCAGATGCGTTCGGTCGCCGGCGCCAAGTTCCCGGAGAAGCCGGCCGATCCGATCATCGTCCATCCCGACGTGCGCCGCATGTTGCTGAAGATGCGCGCCCTCACCGAGGCCTCGCGCGCGCTCTCCTACTGGATGGGCATGGAGCTCGATATCGCCGCGCATCATCCGGATCCGGAGCGCCGTGCGGCCGCCGACGATCTGGTCGCGCTGCTGACGCCAGTCGTGAAGGCGTTCCTCACCGATCACGGTTTCGATGCCGCCAATCTCGGCGTGCAGGTGTTCGGCGGCCATGGCTATATCCGCGAATGGGGCATGGAGCAGCTGGTCCGCGATGCCCGCATCACCCAGATCTATGAAGGCACCAACGGCATTCAGGCGCTCGATCTGGTGGGCCGTAAGCTCGGGACCGGCGTCGGCCGCTTGGCGCGCCGCTTCTTCCACCCGGTCTCCGAATATATCGAGACGGCGAGCGAAAAGCCGGCGCTGCAGGAGTTCGTCCTGCCGACCGCCAAGGCCTTCGCCAAGCTGCAGCAGGCGACCGCCTGGCTGGCGCAAGCCGGCATGGCCGATCCGGAAGAAGCCGGCGCCGCCGCGACCGACTATCTCCGCCTGTTCGCTTTGACGGCACTCGCCTACATGTGGTGCCGCATGGCCGAGATCGCCTTGGACAAGCAGGGCGGCGAGGAAGCCGCCTTCTACGAAGCCAAGCTCGCCGCCGCTCGCTTCTTCATGGCCCGCCTGCTGCCGGAAACCAACAGCTTGTTCACCATGCTGACCGCCGGCAAGGCGACGCTGATGGCGCTGCCTGCCGAGGCGTTCTAGGGGGAGCAATCCGAGCTGCCGTCATGTCGCGGCGGCCGAACCCGTATTCAACACGGGAGATTAGAGGCGTAGAATGAAGCGGAGCCGGTGAGAGGGCGGTCTGGAACGCCAGGCGGAAATCGCCTCTCACAGGTGGGGATTCAGGGGCTTTCCAACGGATGCGATCCGGTCGTGTCTCGAGCCGAGAACGGACCCAAGCTGCCATGGCGCACCACAAGCCGATCCAGTTCGACCCCAACGCGTTCCTCGCGATCATGGACGGCGGGCGAACCGTCGCCAATTACGCGCGCAATCAGATCGTCTACGCGCAAGGCGATGTCGCGGATTCCGCCTTCTACATCCAGACCGGCAAGGTGAAGATCAGCGTCGTCTCCGAGCAAGGCAAGGAAGCCGTGGTCGCGCTGCTGGGCGCAGGCGTCTTCTTCGGCGAGGGTTGCGTCGCCGGGCAGAAGCTGCGCCTCGCGACCGCGACGGCTTTGGAGCCATCCGTCATCACGCGGATCGCCAAATCGGAAATCGTCCGCGTGATCCACGATGAACCGGCATTTGCCGAGGTGTTCATCGCCTATCTTCTGGCACGCAATGCGCGCGCGGAAGAGGACCTGGTCGATCAACTGTTCAACTCCAGCGAAAAGCGGCTGGCGCGGACCCTGCTGCTCCTGGCCAATTTCGGCAGCGAGGGCGAGCCGGCCCCGATCTTGGCGAAGATCAGCCAGGAGACGCTCGCGGAAATGATCGGTACGACGCGCTCGCGGGTCAACAGCTTCATGAACAAGTTTCGGAAGCTGGGCTTCATCGATTACAACGGCAGAATTGAAGTCCGTCGCTCCTTGCTGAACGCCGTTCTGCATGAGAAGCCGCAGATCGGCGCCGTGTCCCGGATCAAGGCGAAACGCGGAAAATCAGCGCGTCCGGCCGAATGACAAATGTGTTCAGTTTTGACCAGATCGGAAGCGTGAGCGAGCCCAAGGTGCCGCGATGCCGAAAGCCGAAGTCGCCGACCTCACCAGCAACCGATTGCTCGATGCCCTGGAGCCTGCCAGTCGCAAGCGCATCGACCCGCATCTTCGTCCCGTCAGCTTCAAGCTGGGCGTCACCGTCTGCGAGGCGGGCGGCTTGCTGCGCCACGCCTATTTCCCGCAGGGCGCCGTCCTCTCGCTGCTGACGGTGCTGGAAGACGGCTCGGCGATCGAGACCGCCAACATCGGACGCGAAGGCGCCTTCGGCCTGTTCGCGGCCATGTACAGCCGCGTCTCCTTCAACCGCTGCCTGGTGCAGCTGGAGGGCGGCATGGTGCGCTGCCCGATCGAGGTGCTGCAGACGGAATTCCGGAACAGCGAACACGTACGCGATCTGTTCGTCAGCTATTCGGAGACGCTGCTTTCGCAGGTCCAGCAGACGGTCGCCTGCAACGCCCTGCACAGCACCGAGGAGCGAATGTGCCGGTGGCTGCTCATGATGCATGACCGTGCGGAGGGCGAAGCCCTGCCCTACACGCACGAGTTCCTCTCGCACATGCTGGGCACCAACCGCAAATCGGTGACACTGGCCGCGCTGTCGCTACAGCGCGCCGGTCTCATCCGCTACAGCCGGGGAAAGATCCAGATTGTCGATCGGCGCGGTTTGGAAAGGGTGTCGTGCGAGTGCTATGCGATCGTCAAGAAGCGGTTCGACGCCTTCCTGAAGCCGCCCGCGACCGCGGTTGCCGGAAACTCAAGACGGCGAGGCAAGCCTCTCTCGTCTTAAGAGAAGTCTGACCGGTCCGCGCACGGATCTCCGCAGTCAATGCAGGGTTTGCAGGCCTCGGGCTTCCGCTTCCGGTCCATGTTCCGCAAGCGCGGCCCACTCTTCCGCCATTCGGAGGAAGTGCCGCTGCGCTGCAGGGCGCTCGATCACACGCGCCAAATATCGGCAGTCTGCCGCCAACCGCAGACATTCCAACGCATGCTTGCGCGATTTTTCGAACTTCGACACGGTCCACCGAGCGGAAATTTCCATGCTCGATGGTCGCACGGCGCGCCGATCGTGTCGGTGGGCTAGACCACATAGAATGCAAGAAATTGCGGCTCCCGGGGGTCGATTGATTTGACCCCTAAGCCGCGCGACTCCCTACATGTGGGTGGTGAAAACGCCCAGCAGCCAGAGCACGACAAGGACCACCAGCACGACGCCGAGCACGCCGCCCAGCCCGCGGCCTCCGTAGCTCCGGTGCGCATAATAGCCACCACCACCGCCGAACAGCAGCAGGAGGACGACGATGATCAGGATCAGGGACATTGGAACTCCTTTGGGCACGGCGGATGCCGTGCTGGAGATCGAACACCCTTGGGACAACTACGTTCCAAGGGTGTGTTAAGGCCTCGCCCTACTCGGCCGCCCGGCCCTCTTTCCAGGGCACCTGGGGGAAGGCGCGTTCGGCCTCCTTGCGCTCCCAGTCGAACATGTAGTCCCGGGTGATCGGCACGGTGTTGATGCCGCGTCCCATCTGAATCTGGAACACCATGTTGTAGTCGTAGCGGAAGGAGAGCTCGCTGCCGATCAGGTAGAACTCCCACATCCGGCAGAAGCGCTCGTCATAGAGCGCCTTGATCTCGGCGCGGTGCTTCTCGAAATTGGCGCGCCAGTGCTTGATCGTCTCGGCGTAATGCAGCCGCAGCACCTCGACATCGGTGACCCAGAGTCCGGTCTTCTCGATCCAGGGCAGCACTTCGGAGAGCGCCGGGCTGTAGCCGCCGGGGAAGATGTACTTCCGGAGCCAGGGATTGGTGAAGCCCGGCCCGTCGCGGCGGCCGATCGCGTGGAGAAGCGCGGCGCCCGCGGGCTTGAGCAGGTTCTCGACCTGCCTGAAGAACTCCGGATAGTGCTTGATGCCGACATGCTCGAACATGCCGACCGAGACGATGCGGTCGAATCGTTCCGGCACCTCGCGATAGTCCTGCAGGCGAAACTCGACCTGGCCTTCCAGGCCGGCATCCTTGGCGCGCTGCTGGGCGACCTCGAGCTGCTCCTTGGAAAGCGTCACACCGATCACTTTCACGCCGGCGGTCTTCGCCAGGTAGATGCCGAGCGCACCCCAGCCGCAGCCGATGTCGAGCACCAGTTGGCCCGGCTCGAGCAGCAACTTGGAGGCGATATGGCGCATCTTCGCCTGCTGCGCCTCGCCGAGCGTGATGTTGAGCTTCGGCCAGTAGGCGCAGGAATACTGCATGCTCTCGTCGAGGAAGAGCGAGAACAGTTTTCGGCTGAGGTCGTAGTGATGCGCGACGTTCTCGCGCGCCCGGCCGACCGGATTGTTCTGGTGCCACCAGCGCAAGACCCGGTTGAGACCGTTGCTGAGCGCCTGGGTCCAGGCGCCGCTGAGCTCGTTGGTGTTGGCGAGCCCGATATCCATCAGGTCGTAGAGCGTGCCCTGCTCGATGGTGAGCCGGCCGTCCATATAGGCTTCGCCCACCTTGAGCCAGGGGTTGAGGCCGATTTCCCAGCCGATCCGCGCGTCATGCAGGCGCAAAGTCACCTCCGGCGTACCCGACCCATAGGAGGCCGTGCGACCGTGGTGATCGATCAAATGGATCCGGCCCTTTTTCAGGCCGTGCTTCAGCAGGCTTCCGAACATTTCCCCATCATCCCCAAGATGGATAAGCGCTCTCGGTTGAAACAGTAATTTAACCAAATCGGACCCGTCAACGGACCCAGCCATGCGCCCGGTTCCAGGCTGATAGCGGGTTGACGCAAGGTTGGTTTCCCCGACTGCTCGCAGGACTTCATGCCTGTGGCCGCGGGGCGGGGCCCCCGGCGGCGGCTTGACACCAGCCGCCGAAAGCCGCACAGATGCGCCCGCAATCGACGTTTTGGCTGGTCTTGGCGGCCCGGCAGTCCCCGCCGGTGGTTCTCAAGCTTCCCATCACTGGTTGTTTGTGTGGTCCGCGTGTGTATCGCGCGGTTGTTTCAAGCTTGAGGAGGCCGGTATGGCTGAGGGTACTGTGAAGTGGTTCAATTCCGTGAAGGGTTTCGGGTTCATCCGCCCCTCCGACGGATCCAGCGACGTGTTCGTGCATGTGACCGCGGTCGAGCGGGCCGGCATGAGCGGCTTGGCCGAGGGCCAGAAGGTCAGCTATGACCTGGCCACCGAGCGCGGCAAGACCGCAGCGGTCAATCTGAAGGCGGTCTAAGCCCGATCGAACGCTTCAAACGGGCGGTCGCCGAATGGCGGCCGCCCGTTTTCTATTCAGGAGAGAGGATTGCGCGAAGCCGAGCTGCTCCAGCGCCTGCTCTACCGCGACGGGCTCTGCCTGATCCTCGACAAGCCGGCCGGCCTGCCGGTCCATGCCGGGCCGGGCGGCGGCGCCAATCTCGAGCAGTATCTCGACGGCTTGCGCTTCGGCCTGCCGCATCCGCCGGGCCTGGCACATCGACTCGACCGCGACACCAGCGGCTGCCTGGTGCTGGGCCGCCACCGCAAGGCGCTCTCGCGCCTCGGCAAGCTGTTCCAGAGCGGCGGCGTCGAGAAGACCTATTGGGCGGTGACCGTCGGCGTCCCGACCGAACCGGAAGGCCGCATCGAACTGCCGCTGAAGAAGGTCAGCAACCGCACCGGCGGCTGGAAGATGGTGAGCGCGCCGGACGGGCAGGCCGCCGTCACCGAATATCGCGTGCTCGGCACCGGAGAGGGCGCTTCCGGTCAAAGACTGGCGTGGATCGAATGCCATCCGAAGACCGGCCGCACCCATCAGATCCGCGTTCACCTGGCAGCGCTCGGCGCCCCGATCCTCGGCGACCCGCAATACGGCGACAAGACTCCGGGCCAGCGGCCGCTGCATCTTTTGGCCCGCGCGGTTTCGTTCAAGCTCTATCCGAACAAACCGCCGGTCGCGGCCGAAGCGCCGGTGCCGCCGCATATGCGGGCGGCGCTCGAGACCTGCGGCTGGCGCGAGGCGGCCTAGCTAGCGGTTGTTCAGGCCGCGGTCGCGCTTGATCCGGTCATAGGCGTCATTGATCGCCATGGCCCGCCTGGTGGCGAGCTCGATGAATTCCTCGGGCAGGCCCAGCGCCTGAATATGGTCGGGATGCACGGAGGCGACCGCCTTGCGATAGGCCTCGTGCACCTCCTGGTCGCTCGCCTTGTGTGAGACGTCGATGATGTCATAAGGATCGCGGCTCGCCAGGCGCTCGGCGGCGAACAGCGGATTGAGGCGTTTGAGCGCGCTCTTCCGGTAGATGATGATCGCGCCTTCGCTGGTCTCGAACGGAATGAATTCCCGTTCGTCGTTCAGCATGTCGATGACGCGCGTGCCCGGCGAGACGAAGATGAAGAGAATCTGCACCCGTCCGTCGTCGAGCTCCACCTCGACCGCGTATTTGTTGCGCGCTTTCTTCAGGCCGCCGCCGCTTTCGAACATGCGAGGATTTTAATCGGAGATCCAGGCCCGAACCAGCTTGATTTGGCGGGCATTTGAAATAATTTACAGAAACTCGATTGCACATTTTTTCACATGTACAATAGTCATATATACTATACTTGAAATCGCGCCGCGCTGCGGCGATAGTCCCGGCCCGATCAGATCAGCCGGCCGCATTCCGAATGAAGAAGAAACCCAAGCCGCATCCGAATGAAGTCGCGGATGTCCGGCTCCCGCAGGATGCCCTGCGCCGTCTCTACCAGTTTCATTCCGCCTACGTCGCCGGCCGACAGGGCGGGCGGCGCGCCATGCTGCGCCGCTGCGACCTGACCGGCCTCGACTTCAGCCATATGAATTTCACCGACGCGATCTTCGTCGAGTGCAACTTCACCGCGATCGAGGCGCGCGGCGCCAAGTTCACCGGCGCCGTGCTGCGCAGCGCCAAGTTCGACAAGGCCGATCTCACCGCCGCGGACTTCGCCCGGGCGGATCTGCGCGGCGCCTCGTTCCTGGACGCGCAGCTGGTCGATGCCGTGCTCGACCGCGTGGACCTCCGGCGCGACATGGATTCCGGCGACGAGACCGGCAGCTCGTTCAAGGGCGCCAACCTGACCCGGGTGAATTTCAGCGAAGCGAAGATGCGCAACGCCGATCTCTCCGGCGCCCTGCTCACCTCCACCAACCTGATGGCGGCGGATCTGCGCGGCGCCAATTTCTCCCATGCCGAGATCGCCGATACCGTGATCGCCGGCGCGCATATGGCGGATACCGATTTCTCCGGCGCCATCATCGCCGGCGACATGGGCGGGCGCCTGGACGTGCTGCGGATGAAGGGTCCAGAGTTCCGGCGCCTCGATCCCAAGAACGTGGCGCGGATGGTGAGCGACCATGCGATCTGGGTGAAGAGCCAGGGCAACGACGGCAGCCGTGCGGATTTCTCCTGCGCCGACCTGACGGCGGCCGATTTCTCGGGCCACAACCTGTGCCTGGCCGACCTTTCCGGCGCGCTTCTGGCCGGCGCCCAGCTGAAATCCGCGCTACTGATCGCGGCGAATTTCCGCGGCGCCAATCTCACCCGGGCCAATCTCGCACATGCCGATCTCCGCGGCGCCGATTTCCAGGACACCCATCGCCGCGACATCGACCTCAGCAACAGCAAGATCGGCGCGGTCCCCGGCTTGCGCCTCGCCACCCGAGGACTTTAGAGCTACCAGCAGAGGCCGATGTAGCGGCCGCCGGCTTGCGTCGCCGCCGGCAGGCGGACCAGGTCGATCACCGTCTGCTCCGGCCGCAGTTTGGGGAAGGGCGCGCCGCCGAGATCGGAATGGGTGACGACGATGGTGTCGCCATGGGCGGCGACCGCGCCCAAATCGTCGGTCAGCCGCTCCGAGAGATGCGGGATGTGCTGCTGGATGTAGCTCAGGTTCGAGCCCATCAGCTTCGAATAGTTCACGTTGGCGTCGAAGATCTTCAGGTCATAGCCCTTGCCGAACAGGCGCTCGGCGAGACCGACAGCCGGGCTCTCCCGGAGATCGTCGGTGCCGGCCTTGAAGGAGAGGCCGATCAGGCCGACCTTCCGGCTGCCGGCATTCATCACCATTTCGGCGACGTGCTGGATGCTGTGATCGTTCGATTCCGAGAGCGCGTTCAGCATCGGCAGATGGAGATCGCGCGCCCGAGCCCGGTAGCGCAAGGCCCTGAGATCCTTCGGCAGGCAGGAGCCGCCATAGGCGAAACCGGGACGGAGATAGGCGGTCGAGATATTGAGCCTGCGGTCGGCGCAGACGATCTCCATCACCTTGTGGCTGTCGATGCCATGGGCCTTGCAGAACGCGCCGATCTCGTTGGCGAAGACCACCTTGGTCGCGTGCCAGGCGTTGTTGGCGTATTTGATCGCCTCTGCGGTGCCGGGATCGGTCACGTGCAGCTGGCCGGGCACGTCCTTGTTGATCTCCTTCAGCACCCGCTCGGCCTCCGGCTCGGCGACGCCGATGATGACGGCGCCGGCCTCGCGATAGTCGCGGATCGCCGAACCTTCGCGCAGGAACTCCGGGAAGATGGCCAGGCCGAAATCCGTATCCGCCTTCTTGCCGGAGCTGCGCTCCAGCGCCGGCCTCACCACCTCGGCCATGGATCCGGGCAGCATGGTCGAGCGGATGGCGACCACATGGAAATCGCTCTTGCGCGCGATGACCGCGCCGATGCTTTCGCAGACCCGCTCGACCTGGGTGAGGTCGAGATTGCCGTTGCCGTGGCTCGGCGTGCCGACGCAGACCAGCGAGCAGCCGCTCGCCATGACCGCCTCGGCGGCGCTGGTGGTGGCGCGCAGCTTGCCGCTGCGGGCGCCCTCGCGCACCAGCTCGGCCAGCCCGGCCTCGACGATCGGCGCCACGCCGTCGTTGATCATCTTGACCTTCTGCGGATTGGTATCGACCGCAACCACGTCGTGGCCGTCCGCCGCCAGGCAAGCGGCGGACACGGCTCCAACATAGCCGATGCCAAACACCGAGATTCGCATTCTTAGGCCCCGAAACCGAGATGAAGGATCGATATTCCGCGCGCCCCACCCGGATGTCCAGGTGCCCGATGTCCAGGCGATCGCCTAGAAGGCATTCTTGCCGAGCACGCAGACCGCGCTGGTCAAGGCCAGGATCTTGAGATCGAGCCAGAGCGACCAGTTGTCGATGTAATAGAGATCGCAGGCGACGCGGGAGCGCAGCGCCTCCGCCGTGCTGACCGCGCCGCGATGCCCCTTCACCTGGGCGAGACCCGTGATGCCGGGCTTCATCCGGTGGCGGAAGGCATATTCGGCGACGATCTCGTAATTCAGCCGGTCATCGACCCGCATCTGCAAGGGCAGTGGCCGGGGACCCACCAGCGACATGTCGCCCTTCAGCACGTTGATCAGCTGCGGCAGCTCGTCGAGGCTGGTGCGGCGCAGGATGGCGCCGAAGGCAGTCACCCTGGGATCGTTGCGCGCGGTCTGCCGCCGTCCGCCGGGATCGTGCATCTCCGCCCGCATGGTGCGGAACTTCAGCACCTCGAAGACGCGGTTGCCGAGCCCATGGCGCTCCTGCCGGAAGAACACCGGACCGGGGCTGGAGAGCCTCACGCCGAGCGCCAGCACCAGCAGGAGCGGCGCCAGCATAAGCAGCAGCAGCGCGGCGATTGCCCGGTCGAACAGATCCTTGATGAAGCGCTGCGAGGCGCGGAGCGGCCGTTGCGCCAGCGAGCGCATCTGCAAGCCGGCCATTTCGGCGGTGGCGGAATCGGGAACCCGGAAGCCGACCAGGTCCGGCGCCAGCGCGATATCGACCGGCAGCTGCTTCAGCCGCTGCAGGATGGCGAGCAGGCGCTCTTCGGCGTGATGCGGCAGGGCGATGATGATCTTGTCGAGCGGCGCGTGACGATAATATTCAATGAGATCGCCGGTCGTGCCGCAGATCAGGTGCGACAGCCCGACCCGATCAGGCCCGCGGCCGCGCCGGTCGTCGAACAGGCCGACCACCTGCACGACGTCGCGGGCATTGGCTTCCAGCCAGTTCACCAGCCGCTGCGCCGGTTCGCCCGAGCCCACGATGGCGACCCGATGACCGGTCAGGCTCGCCGCGCGCCAGTGCCGCACGGCCGGACGCGCCAGGATCTGCAGGGCCAGCGCGCCGCCACCGCTCCACGCCGCCCAGGCCAGCAGCCAGGCCATCACCGGCCGCCCCGCCGGCGCATCGCCGGTCAGGATGCGGCAGATCAACAGCAAGGCCAGAACCGGACCGGCGACGCAGACGACACTCAGCGCAATTTGCGCCGGCATGGCGCGGCGCATGATCTTCAAGCCCTCATGAATGTCGAAGGCGCGCGCCGCGGCCAGGAAGAAGGCGATGGCCAGGCACAGAGCGAGACCGCTTTGCAGCGTGGTCATGCCGCCGGCGGCCAGCAGACCGGCGCTGTTCGCGATGACGAAACCCGGAACCAGGAACAGCGTGACGTCCAGCGTCAGGAACAGCAGGCCGAGAGTCGGAGGGTCGATGTAAAGCCGCGACGACGGATTGGGGACGGCGTCACCGACAGCACGCTTGCGCACCGCTTGCAGGAACGATCCCTCCATTGCAACCCAACTCCCCTCAGCCCTGTACCGAAGCCCCGTGGCGGCTTCTCTTCGGCAAAATCCTCAGCCGCGCGACCGCGTCAGCCGCAGCAGATCAACAACGATTTAGTGGATTGCGGCCATCCATGGTGTGATCGTCGCATGACCGGCCCCCGCATACCATAATGTATTGGATCGTGGAATCCGTCTCCTGCAGCCTCCCAGTCCAAGAACAAGCCCCTTATGGTGGGGTTCCACAACGGGGGCGCATCCCCCCTGCCCCGCTTTCGTTGCGAAACAAACGGATGAGGCGCGGGCACCCTGCGCAGCACCTCCGCATTTTCGCGGGGCCGGCACGGCGCAGCCGTGGAAGTCGGCGTTTTCGTTAAGAAAATCGCGCCAAACCGGGTACAAAGGGCGCGAGATGAGAGAGCGCTAGGAGTTCAGCTTGAGCACTTTGCCTTCGGTTCGGGAATTGCTGGCCGCGGTGTTCCGCAATGTGCGGTGGATCGCGCTGGCCTTGATCGTGCCGCCGGTGGTCGCCGTCGTTCTGGCCTTCACCTTTCCAAAGGTCTACCAGGCGGATGCGAAGCTGCTGATCAAGCCGGGCCGCGAGTTCATGCCGGCCACCAACATGGGCCAGAACCAGTTCGCCCTGCCCTCCTCGACCATGGCGGAGATCGTCAAGTCCGAGGTGGAGATCCTGAACAGCAAGGATCTGGCGGAGGCGACGCTGAAGAAGCTCACGGTCGCGAGCTTGTACCCCGACCTGGCCGCGGCCCCGGACGACGTGGCGCTGGAACGCGCCGTCACCCGCTTCGAAAAGCAGCTCCGGGTCGATCCGATCGACCTCTCCAACGTGGTCAATGTCGGGTTCCAGAGCGAGGACCCGGACATCACCACCAAGGTGCTGACGGCGCTGCTCGCCGATTTCCAGGCGCGCCATGTGAGCGCCTATAGCGGCGGGCAGATCGAGCCGATCGTGGCGCAGATCGCCGCCAAGCAGAAGGATCTCGCGACCCTCGACGCCAAGCGCATCGAGTATCAGAATCTGACCGGCGCCTTCTCCATTCCGGAGCAGCGCGCGAGCCTGATCCAGCAGCGCGCGCAGGTGCAGACCTTGCTGCAGGACGCGCAGATCAAGGAAGGCGCCCTGGAGCAGCAGGTCGCCTTCCTGAAGAAGAGCAAGGCCAACACGCCGAAGATGTCGGCGCTGGAGACCGAGGTCGATCCAAGCTCGCAGTCGTCGAGCGAAGCGCTGCAACAGCTGATGGCGCTGCGCGCGAAGGAGCAGGAGATGCTGCAGCACTATCAGCCGACCGCGCCGGCGGTGGTGCAGCTTCGGGCGCAGATCGCCCAGGCCGAGGATTTCGTCAAACAGGCGCAGTCGCCGAGCGCGTCGAAGACCCGCACCGGCGCCAATCCTCTGCTCGCGTCGATCGACCAGCAGCTGTTGACGGCGCAATCCGAGCTGACGCCGATCACCTCGCAGATCGAGGGCTACAAGGGCCAGATCGCCAATTTCGACGACCAGCTGAAGAAGCTCCAGGACAGCGAACTCGAGGTCAACAATCTCACCCGCCAGATCGAGAGCCTGACCGCCGACCTGCTGAACCTGCGCACCAACCTGGAACAGGCACGGCTCGCCGAGAACATGGACCAGGCCAAGGTCTCCAGCGTCTCGATCATCGATGCGCCGCGGCTCGAGCCGCGGCCGGTGTTCCCGAAGAAGAGCCTGTTCGGCCTTGCGGGCATCGCCGTCGGCGTGCTGATCGCGGGCCTGATCACCCTGCTGTCCCTGTCGTTCGGCAACACGATCATCACCGTCGAGGGGGCGGAGCGGATCTTCGGCGTCCCGGTCGTGGCGGCCCTGCCCGACCTGAAGCCGTTGCCCGCGAAGTAGGCGGCGGCGTTTCAGCGCGCGTTCGAAACGAGGCCCGATTGGATTTCGCCTGGTATCTCCGCCGCCTGCGACGGATGTCGATCGCCGAGATCGGCTGGCGCGCACGCGCCGCGTTCATTCAGCAAGCCTGGCGCTTCGGCACGCCGAGAGGCCCTGCCGTCGGCAGCATCGCCTGGACCGGTGCGCCGCCGCCGGCGGCGGATGCCGACCCGGCGGCGCGACAACGCCTGCTGCACTGTGCGGAAGAGATCCTGGCCGGGCGCTGGAAGGTGTTCGGACATCCCTTCGATACCGCGGCCGCCGATCCGGACTGGCACCGCGACATCCGCACCGGCCTCCGCTCCGATCCGGCGCAATACTGCTTCGCCGTCCCCTATCGCGACCCGGCGCAGGTGGGGACCGTCAAATATGTCTGGGAGCCGTCGCGGCTGCATCATGTGACGCTGCTGGCCGCCGCCTATCGGCTGTCCGGCGACGCGCGCTTCGCCGAGCATGCCGCGTCGCATCTCAAATCCTGGTGGCGCCGCAATCCCCCTTTGCGCGGGATCCACTGGCTGAGCGGCATCGAGCTCGGCATGCGGCTGATCGCCTTCGTCTGGTCCCGGCGCCTGCTCGGTGACTGGCCCGGCGTCGCGGCGCTGTTCGAGCGCAATCCGGATTTCCTGCTGCAGCTCCACCACCACGAACGCTGGCTGGCCACGCTCCACAGCCGCGGCTCCTCCGCCAACAACCATCTGATCGCCGAGGCGGCCGGCCTGTTCATCGCGGCAACCGCCTTCTCCGGCACGCCGCAACAGGAACGCTGGGCGGTGCTCGCGGCCGGTATTCTCGAGCAGGAGGCATTGACCCAGACTTTCGCGGATGGGCTGAACCGCGAGCTCGCCTTCGATTATCACGGCTATGTGCTCGGCCTGCTGTTGCTGGCCGCGATTGAAGGCGAGGCCGACGACCGGCCGCTGCCGGACGATTGCTGGCATGCACTGACGCGGATGGCCGACGCGCTGGCCGCCAATCTCGCCGTGGATTCCGCGGGGGCGCTGCAGGCACCGCGTCAGGGCGATGGCGACGACGCCGTCGCCCTGCTCGTGGATGCGCCGGAAGTCGGACCCTGGTCGCCGCTGCTAGCCCTCGCCTCGGCCGTGCTCGGCCCGCGCGACTGGTGGCCCAGGCCGGCGGGCGGCTTCATCCTCGATCACGTCGTGGCACCGCTCGCGCGCAAGCGGCGCGGCCTCGACCTCCGGCCCGCAACACGCCCGGATGCCTTCAAGGAGGCCGGGGTCACCTTCCTGCGCACGGAAGACGATGCCGTCTCCGTCCGGGTGGATCACGGGCCGCATGGCTTTCTCTCGACCGCGGCCCATGGCCATGCCGATGCCTTGGCCTTCGCGCTTTCGATCGGCGGCCGGCCGGTGCTGATCGATCCCGGCACCTATTGCTATCAGGGCGAAACGGAATGGCGGCGCTACTTCCGCTCGACCCTCGCCCACAACACGCTGGAGATCGCCGGGACCGACCAGGCGGTCCAGGCCGGGCCGTTCCTCTGGTCAACACAACCGACGAGCTGGGTTGAAGCGATGAGCGGCATCGACGGCGGCGATCAGGCCGAGCTCACGGTGGCCCATGACGGCTACCGCCGCCTCGCCGCCAAGGCGACCCATTTCCGCCGCTTCCAGCTGAATCGCCGCACTCTCGATCTCGCCATCACCGACTGGATCGACGCCGCGACGGCGCTGCCGGTTCGCCTCGCTCTACACCTGCATCCCGCGATCACGGTGACGCTCGAGGGCCAGCGGGCGCGATTGCGCTGGACCGGCGGCGCGGCGGTCATCGAACTGCCGGAGAATCTGTCATGGGCCGTTCACCAGGGCGCGGAGCATCCGCCGCTCGGCTGGTTTTCGCCGGAGTTCGGTGAGAAGATGCCGACGACCGTTTTGATCGGATCGGGTGAGATGTCTCCAGGAGAACGCCTCGAAACCAGGCTGGTGATCGGCGCCGTCGAGGCGCCGGCCGAAGGCCATGGCTTGAAGGAGCTCTCCGCGTGACCCGCAACCGCGTGCTGATCGTGGTCCAGAATCTGCCTGTCCCGTTCGACCGCAGGGTCTGGCTCGAAGCGACCACGCTCGCCAAGCACGGCTATCGGGTCAGCGTGATCTGCCCGAAGATGCGCGGCTTCAATCGGGGCCGCGAGACGATCGAGGATATCGACGTCTATCGCTATCCACTGCCGATCGACGCCCAGGGCAAGCTCGGCTTCGTGCTGGAGTTCCTCTGGTGCTTCCTGGCGACGTCGCTGCTCAGCCTCAAGGTTGCGCTCGCGGGCCGTGGCTTCGACGTTCTGCATGTCTGCAATCCGCCGGAGACCTATTGGCCCCTGGCCTGGTTCTGGCGCGTCTTCGGCAAGCGTTTCATCTTCGACCATCACGATCTCTCGCCGGAGATGTTCGCGGTGAAGTTCGAACGGCCGGCGACGCGGGAGGGCGGCGGTGCGCTGTTCAAGGCGCTGCTGTTCCTGGAGCGCATGACCTTCAATGCCGCGCAGGTCGTCATCACCACGAACGAGAGCCACAAGCGGATCGCGGTCGAGCGCGGCGGCAAGCGGCCGGAGGACGTGTTCATCGTCCGCTCCGGCCCCGACCTCTCGCGCTTCGAGGTCTATGAACCCGACCCGAAATGGCGGCAAGGCAAGCCCTTCCTGATCGCCTATCTCGGCGAGATCTGCAAACAGGACGGCGTCGATCACCTGGTGCGCGCGGTGAAGATCCTGCGCGACGAGTTGAAGCGGAGCGACGTGCATTGCATCTTCATGGGCGGCGGGCCGCATCAGAAGGCGATCGCCGATTACGCCGTCGAGATCGGCGTCCAGGAGCTCTGTACCTTCACCGGACGGGTCAGCGACGAGGACCTCTGCCGTGTGCTTTCCAGCGCCGATATCGGCATCGACCCCGACCCGAAGAACGAATGGTCGAACCAGAGCACCATGAACAAGGTGATCGAATACATGTTCTTCGGCCTGCCGGTTCTTTCCTACGACCTGCACGAGACGCGGGTCTCCGCGGGCGAGGCCGGCATGTTCGTCACCGCGAATGACGAGCACGCTTTGGCCCAGGGTGTCGTCGACCTGCTCGAAGATCCCGCGCGCCGCAAGCGCCTCGGCGCCGCCGGCTATGCCCGGGTGCGCGAGGTGCTGGCCTGGAACTATTCCGTGCCGCCCCTGTTGGCGGCCTATCGCGCCGCGCTCGGCGATCGCAGCGCAGCCAGCCCCGCGACCGATGCGGCTAGCGCGGAGGTCGAGCCCTGATTCCGTTCCGCCTCTCGCTCGGACACTGGTCGCCGGTCATCCGCCGCATCGACGAGAATGGCGGCGACAAGCGGAGCATTGCCATCACCTTCGATGACGGGCCCGATCCCGCCAGTACGCCGCATCTGATCGCAGCGCTCGCCGAAGCCAAAGCGCAGGCAACGTTCTTCTGCTGCGGCGTGCGAGTGGAACGACACCCAGAGCTGATCGCCGCCTTGGTGGCCGCCGGACACACGGTCTATGCCCATGGCTGGGATCACCAACTCTACGGCGCGGCCCAAGCGGACGAGGCGATGCAGGCGATGGCGCGCACCGAGAAGCTCCTGGCCCGGCACCGGCCGACCCCCGCCACCTATCTGTTGCGCCTGCCCTACAATGCGGGCCTGCGCTCGACGGCCATTCATCGCGCGATGCGGCGCTTCCATCCCAACGTCCAGTTCGCCTGGTGGAGCCACGCCATCGCCGACTACCAGATCGCCGGCAAGCTCAGGGCGGAGGCGGAGGTCCGCCGGGCCTGCGCGGAGACGACGGCGCGGCTGATGGAATGCCGTGATCTCGACGGCGGCATCCTGCTGCTGCATGACGCGGCGATCACCGAGCCGCAGGACAGCGCCATCCTGGCGACGCGCCTGCTGTTGCCGGGCGTGCTGACGGCGCTGGCTGAGCGCGGGCTCAGAGGCGTCGCCCTGCAGCCGCGGAAGACCACGCCCGCGGCTGCGCGCTTCATTTTTCGCTCGGCAGAGCCGGTGACGATCCAGCCACGCACGGTGACGGCCTAGGTTCCCGGCATCGCCGCGCGCCAGCAGGCGGCGAGCTTTTCCAGATAGGGATCGAAATCGAGATGGCGCGCGAAGAAGGCGTGCGCGTTGGTGCCGAGCGACCGGCGCAGATTCGCGTCGCCGATCAGCCGTTCCAGGGCACGCGCCAAAGCTTCCGCGTCGCCGACCGGAGCCAGCAGCCCTTCGACGCCGTCATGCAGGATGTCGGGTGTCGCGCCGACCGGTGTCGAGATCACCGGCACGCCCCAGGCGAAGGCCTCGACCACCGCCATGGGCAGACCCTCGGCTTCGGAAGGCAGCACCAGCACAGCCGCCCGCGACAGGC
The DNA here is from genome assembly GCA_030715195.1 of Dongia sedimenti. Classification (GTDB taxonomy): domain Bacteria; phylum Pseudomonadota; class Alphaproteobacteria; order Dongiales; family Dongiaceae; genus Dongia; species Dongia sedimenti. The sequence continues at coordinate 423,331 of JAUYVI010000004.1, read as the reverse complement.
GATCATGCGTCTCCGCTTCGCCGAGCCAGCCGGGAAAGCTGACCCGCGCGCTCAGTCCCAGGCGCTCGACCTCGGCACGATACGGCGCGGCATCGCCATCGCCGGCGATCACCGCGCGCCAGTCCAGTCCCCGAGCCGCCAGGCGACCGAGCGCCGCGACCAGCACCGGCACGCCCTTACGTTCGCCGAGCCGGCCAAGGAACAGGATCTCCGGCGGCACGGCCTCGGGCGGACGCGGCGGACGCGCCGCACTGGCATTGGGCAGCACGAGGATCCGCGCATCCGGCAGATGGAAAGTGTCGGCGACGAAATCGCGCCACACGCTGCCGAGCACGATGACGCGCGCGGCTTCGCCGAACATGCGGTGGATCTGCCTGCGCTGGAACGCACCCACGCCACGGTAATAGTCGTGGAACATCGCGCCGTGCAGATGGATCACCGTGGCATGGCCGAGGCGCGTCGCCAGTCCGGTGAGGAACAGCTTGCGCAAGGTGCTGCCCTGCGAGGCGAGATTGACATGGCAAAGGCAGCGCCCGCGGCTCAGCCGATGCCAGACCAATGCCAGCGCGGCGGCGGTGCAATAGAACGGCGAGAACAGGATATGCCCGGGGCCACGGGTAGTGAGGAATTTCACATCGAGATCCGGCGCGCTCGCCGCCCAGCGGCGGCGGATCTCATCCATCAGGCGGTCGATGCCGCCCATGCCTCCCACGCCCAACGGCGTCAGGACGAGAACGGTCGGGCGAATACTCACACGGGGACGCTCAAGCTGGGGCGCTCAAACCGGGGCGCTCTGGCGTGCCGGGCTGGCGGCGCGGCGGGTCAGGTCCTGCGCCAGCGTGCTGATGAAGGACGGCGCCTTGCCGTTGGCCAGGCGATAGGGCGAGTCGCGCAATTCCAGCTTGAGCTTGATGCTGCGCGGCGCCTTCAAATAGAAATTATGGCGCAGCATATCCAGCGTATGGTCGGAGAACTTGCTGTTCGGCACCACGATCAGCACCGCGGTGTCGAGCGATTCCTGCAGAAGCTGCACGATCGCCGCGCCGCTGACGCCATGCGGCACCTGGTCCAGGGTCCAGATCCGCGAGCCGTCCGGCAGCAGGAAATAATCGGTGGTGCGCCCCTCGATGCCGGAGAAGCTGTCGATGCCGAGGGCGATGCGTTCCAGCTGCTCGGCGCTCGCCCCTTCCGGCAGGATCGCGATATCGTCGGTGTCATAGCGCCACAACGGCTGCCGCTTGTTCCAGAGACCGGTGGCGATGATCCGATAGCGGCCGGGCGAAGTCTCCACCAACTCGGTGAAGCCATAGGGGAAGACGAAGCGGTATTGGCCGTCCTCCAGCGCATAGGCGGCCGAGACGCGCTCGGCCATGCCGTAGTAATCGAGCAGCGCGGCACCGAAGCAGCGCCGCACGCGCTGACGCTGGCCGGCGCGCAGCATCTCCGAAGAGGTGAGCACCAGCTTGAAGCGCACGGGGGAGTCGCGCTCCTCCGCGAGATCGGTCAGCAGCTCGAGGCTGCTCGGATAGGCCAGCAGCACATCGGGGCGGAAGCGCTGCAGTTCCTGCTCGAAGGCGGGATAGTTGGCGGCGTTGAGATGATTCGACGAGAAGACCAGCCGCTGCGGGCTGGCCTGGCGCCAGAACGGCGGCTGCTGGTCGTTGGGATCCTTGATCCCGTCGCCGCGCAGGAACGCGACCCGGGCCTCCGGCAGCGCGACCCCCGCCTTGGCGGCCAGATGATCGATCATCGCCTGTTCCATGGTCAGCGATTTCAGCGAGCGCACCAGTTGCAACGGAACCCCGGTCGTGCCGCCGGTCGCGGCATGCGCGGCGGGCAGCCAGGACCGCGATTGGAAATCGTCGGCGCGGTTCTGCAGCGCGTCCTTCAACAGGACCGGCTGCTCTGCCATCGGGCGCGCGAGGTCGAAACGGGCATAACCCGGCAGCTCCGCGACCCAGCCCCGGCTGCGCGCCAAAAGGCGCTGCGCCATCGCCCGGCGTTCCTGAAGGGTCGCCCGTTCGGCCTGCTGCAGCAGCCGGCGAAAGCCCCCGTAATACAGTGGGTTTCTTCGGATCAGCCGGTCCGCCAGCGGAATGCTTTTAACGAAAGCGCTCATCATCCACCCGTATCGAGCGGCTCCCCCCGGAGCGCCAGCGGTTGAACGCCGGTCATTCCGCCCGATAACCCGGTAAGAGATATAGTTATTTAGTCCTTCGCCGCACGCCGAAAATGCGTCGGATTACGAAAAACTGATCAGGCTCACACGTGGGCCATGGCGCTGACGAAGACCGGCGCCTTGCCGTTCGGCAGGCGATAGGGCGCGTCCCGCAGATCGAACTCGATTCGCACCGATCTCGGAGCCTTCCGGTAGAAGTTGCGGGTAATGGCGGCGATGGTGTCGGCGCCATAGTGGTGGTTCGGCACCACGATGATCTGCACCAAGTCGCTTTCCTGCTGCAGAAACTGGATCGAGCTCGCGCCGTCGATGCCGCGGGCGACCTGATCCAGGGCATAGACCCTGGAGCCTCCGGCGAGTTCGAGCACGTCGGAAGCCCGGCCCTCGATGCGCAGGAAGGGCTCCAGGCCGAGCGCGATCCGCTCGCGGCGGCGCTGATCGGTCCGCGGCGGCATCAGGGCGATGTCGCCGGTGTCATAGCGGAGCAGCGGCTGCACCGTGTTCCAGAGCGCCGAGCCGACCACCCGGCAGGCATCATCGCCCTCGGGAATGAGCTCGGTCGCCGCATAGGGGAAGACGAAGCTGGTGACGCCGTCCTCCAGCGAATAGGCGGCGGAGACCCGTTCCGCCATCCCGTAGTGATCCAGCAGCGCCGCGCCGAACACATCGCGCACGCGCCGGCGCAAGCCGGGGCGCAGAGTCTCCGAGGACGTGATCGCCAGCGGAAAGCGCAGCTTCGTACCATATTCCTCGGCGAGGCTTGCCAGCAGTTGCAGGCTGCTCGGATAAGCGTGCAGAACGTCGGGCTGGAACGCCTCGAGGGTGGCGGCGAAATCGCGGAAATGCGCCGGGCCGAGATGATTCGAGGACAGCACCAGGCGGCGCGCGCCATCACGCCGCCAGAACGGCGGTTGCTGGTCATTGGGGTCCTTGAAGTGGTCGCCGCGCAACACTGCGATGCGACAGCGATCGAGCGCGACGCCGGCCTTTGCCGCCAGCCAATCGATGGTCGCCTGCTCGACCACGATCGAGCGGGCCGAACGCAGGAGGCGCAGGGGACGACCCGTGGAGCCGCCGGTCGAGGCCGGAATGCCCGGCCATTGATGCGAATGAAAGTCCGGCGTCCGCGCCTGCAGGATCTCCTTGGTGAGGATCGGCAGGGCATCGATGGCGATGGCGCCCGATGCATCGCGGTAGCCGGGCAGCCGGATCGCATGGGAAACGCTGCGCGCCAGCAGGCGCCGCCGCATCGCCCGGCGATCCGCTTCCGAGAGCGCTTCGGCCTCGTCAAGAAGCTGTCGGAATTGCGAATAGAAGATCGGATTGCGGCGAATCAGATCTTCGACAAACGGCGCCCGTTTCAAAAATTCGAACATCGAGGATTCGCGGAGGTCCCAGCCATCACCGTGATACGGCGGAGACCGCGATTCCTGCGCTCGGCTATGACTGCGCGTGAAATCCTCGAACGTGGTCGCCGCTACGCTGCCGAAGCAATCGCGCGGCGTTCGTCTGGTTCCGAATCGGAGCGACTATTCGGTTATTCGGGTTCGGCGCTCGGCGCGGTGAGCACCGGCATGCCGCCGCCGCGATTCTCATTGTTCATCTTCAACGGCCGCACGAAGACCACATCGCCCGGCAACATGCCGATATCATTGGCCGGGTTGACGCCCTGCAGGGCATCCTGGAGGTTCACCACGGTGACCAGCGGCTTGCCGCCAGTCGAGTGTCGCACGATGGTCACATTCCGGATGTCGGCGGTCGGCAGGAAGCCGCCGGCCTGGCTGATGATCTGCAGCAGGCGCGCATTGCCGATCAGCGGAATCTGCGCCGGATTGCGGACCTCGCCCTGCACCACCACGGCGCTGGCGCCGAAAGTCTTGACGATGACGGCAAGGTCCGGGTTCTTCAACTCCTTCGTGTAGATCTTCTTCAGCTCGGCGGCGGCCTGGTCGGGCGTCATGCCGGCAATCGGGAAGTCGCCGACCAGGGAGAGCTGAATCCGCCCGTCAGGCCGCACCGGCACCGAGGTGGCGTTGTATTCCGGCGTGTAGAAAAAGGTGATGTCGAGCGTATCGCCGGGCTGGATCTGATATCCCTGGCCCTTGACCCTGTCGTACTCGGCATTGAACTGGCTGATCGTGTTGGTCTTCATCTTCGGCGTGCAGCCGACCAGACCGATCAACAGAGCCGCCAGAACCAGAACTATCGCTTGCCTCATCGAGCGCCTCGTCTCCATACGCCAGGGTTAACCGGAAGCCGTTGCTTATGCCTCCGCCCGGTCCTTTTGCACGCGACGCTCTCTTTGCACAAGCAATAGGCGGAAGTCGGCAGCGGCCATGTCGGCATTCCGCCGCAGCCGGTTCGAAGATTTTCACATTTCCCGTCAATGCACCAGGACCTCGGATGAGACGCCCTGCAACCTCGCCGGCGCGGTTTGCTCCCGCCGACCCAGCGCGCGTAGGCTGCACAATGGTGATAGAAAGCAGGATTACCCTTCGTTTCGGAGGGTGGTTTCTTGACGCCTATTCTAGGCTTCGTTAGAACCCTGATGCTCCCTTGTTGTTCCGGAGTTCCCCGCATCCGCCGGTGCCCATGATCGATTCTGGAACTTCGCCTTTCTCGAGACTGGCGCCGGCATGTTCCTGTTCCTGAAACAGATCCCGGCGGCTGAACGGATCATCAAACGCAATCCGTTTTTCTACTCTGAATTTCGCCAGGCCCTCGAGCAGATGGAAGATGCCGATCTCGAGGCGCGGCGCGCGATGGCGCAACGGCTGCGTGCGCGTGTCGCGAGCTGGGCGTCCAGGCTTCCGGGCTACAAGAGCTACGATTTCTCGCGGCCGTTCAGCGAGCTGCCGTTGCTGTCGAAGGCGCGGCTGCAGGCCGAAGCCGGCGATTTCCAGCGCCATACCGTGATTCCGCAGGTCGACGTCGCCACCAGTGGAACCACTGGCGTGCCGCTGCGTTTGAAGCGCTCGATCCAGTCCCTGGCAATTGAGCAGGCGATGTTCGATTGGATGGCCGCGAAGGTCGGCCTCGATTACGGCAACAGCCGGATCGCCGTGCTGCGCGGCGACGAAGTGAAGGACCCCAACGACCCGACGCCGCCCTATTGGGAAGACGTGGGTCGCAACAAGGTCATCTTCTCTTCCGTGCACCTGAACAACCGCACCTTTCCGCATTACGAGCGCAAGCTGCAGGAATTTCAGCCGGACATCCTCACCTGCTATCCGAGCAGCCTGGAATTGCTCACGCATCTGGCCCAGCCGCGCAACTCGTCGATCTCGTTCAAGCTCGCGATCACCTCGTCGGAGACCCTGGGTGCCGGCCTGCGCGCGCGGGTGAAGCGCGTCTTCGGCGCGCCGCTGCTGGACTATTACGGCCAGACCGAGCGCAGCTGCGCCGCCTATTCGCTCGAGGACGACGTCTACCGGTTCATTTTTCCCTATGCCTATCCGGAGCTCATTCCCGGGGCGGACGGCAAATGCAGCATCGTCGGCACGCCGTTCTGGAATCGCGCCCAGCCGCTGATCCGCTATGACATCGGCGACATCGCCGTGCTGCCCGAAGCGGCCGCGGAGAGCGAGAGCGAGCGGGAAAAGATCTCGCTCGGCTTCTCCACCTTCAACGGCATCGAGGGCCGCCGCTCGGACTGCCTGAAGCTCGCCGACGGCACCAGGGTGTTCGGCCTCGACCGCGTCCCCTCGGGGGTCGATGGCGCCGCCTCGGTGCAGATCGTCCAGGTGGCGTCGGAAGCGGTGCTGATGGTGGTGGTGCCGAACGCCCAGTACACCGAGGAAACCCTCGCGACCCTGCGGCGGAAGTTCTACCTCAAAGTTCCGCACCACGTGGACCTCAGGATCGACGTTCGCGAAGCCCCTTATCGGCTCGCCAGCGGCAAGGCGCCGGTCTTTATCAGCCAAGTGCAGGAACCGGCTTGTTAAATCCGAATTTGTGCAGTGCAATAGACGACACTGCCGAGAGTCTGTAAGCTCTAGGACCAAGTCCTCATCCAACCGGAAGGGATGACCGTGCCGACCGATCAGAACCCGCGCCAGACCCTGCGCCCCGTACCGCCCGTCATTCCGGTGATCCTGGCCGGCGGCGCCGGCAATCGGCTGTGGCCGCTCTCCCGCCAGGAGTATCCGAAGCAGCTGATCGCCCTCTTGGGCGAGCGCTCGCTGGTTCAGGACACCGCGCTCCGCTTCGCCGACCGCAGCCGCTTCGCGGCGCCGCTGGTCGTCACCAGCGAGGCGATCCGCTTCACCATCGCCGACCAGCTGCAGGCGGTCGATATCGCGCCGCTTTCCCTGGTGCTGGAGCCGGTCGGCCGCGGCACCGCGCCCGCGGTCGCGATCGCCGCCCTGCTGGCGCTGGAGGAGCATGCCGAGGCGACCATCGTCGTGGCGCCGTCGGACCACGCGATCCGCGATGTCGCGGCGCTGCATGCCGCGTTGGATGTCGCGGTTGCGGCGGCACGCCAGGGCCTGCTGGTTACCTTCTCGATCCCGCCGTCACGGCCGGAGACCGGATACGGGTACATTGAGCACGGCACGGGAGTCGCGGGCGTCGATGGCGCCTTCCGCGTCGCCTCCTTCGTCGAGAAACCGGATGCCGAGCGCGCCGCGGAAATGATCGCGGGTGGACGGCATTTCTGGAACAGCGGCATGTTCATCTTCGGCGCCGCTTTCTTCCTGGCCGAGCTGGAGCGCCATGCGCCGGAGATCCTGGAAGCCGCCAAGGCGTCCCTGGCCGGCCGCACCGCGGATCTCGACTTCCTGCGCCTCGATGCCGCAGCCTTCGGCAAGAGTCCGTCGGATTCGATCGACTATGCGGTGATGGAGCGCACCGACCGCGCGGCGACGGTACCGCTGCGCGCCGGCTGGTCCGATGTCGGTGCTTGGTCGGAGCTCTGGGCGATCTCGGAGCGCGATGGCGACGGCAACGCGATGCGCGGCGATGTGGTGGTCGAGGATTCCCGGGACTGCCTGGTGGTCAGCGACCGGCAGCTGACCACGCTGGTCGGGGTCGAGAATCTCGCGGTGATCGTCACCGAGGACGCGGTGCTGGTCTCCGACCTCACCAAGGCTCAGGACGTGAAGAAGCTGGTTGCCAAGCTGAAGGCGGCCAACCGCGGCGAGGTGCAGAACCACAAGGTGGTGCACCGCCCCTGGGGCTTCTATCAGGGCGTCCACGAGGGCCAGGGCTTCCAGGTGAAGCGCATCACGGTGAAGCCCGGCGGCCGGCTCTCGCTGCAGAAGCACTTCAAGCGCTCGGAGCACTGGACCGTGGTCGATGGCAAGGCCACGGTCACGGTCGGCGAGAAGACCTTCGAGCTCTCGGCCAATGAAGGCGTCTACATTCCCCTGGAGGAAGTGCACCGGCTCGAGAACAAGACCGACAAGCCGGTGACCCTGATCGAGGTCCAGTGCGGCTCCTACCTCGGCGAGGACGACATCGTCCGGCTGGACGACGTCTATGGCCGCAAGGACACCGAGGCGCTGGCCAAGGCCTAGCTGAAGCGCGCCAGGCGCCGCTTCAGCACGCCGCGCAGATCCATGGCGTCGAGCGCCAGCAGCGCCGCGCCATAGACCGCGGCGCCGCCGAACACGGCGGCCGCCAGCGCCGGCAGCGCGCCGCGCCCGTAGAACGGCCAGAGGAACAGCGCCATCGCCAGCACCGCGATCGCGATCTTCGCCGCATCGCGCCAGGCGATCGGCATCGGCATCACCGCGCGTGCGGCCCAGGCGGCATAGCACATGCCGGTGGCGCCCGAGATCAGGTTGGCGATCGCGACGCCGACCACGCCGAAGCGCGGGATCAGCACGATGTCGAGCACGATGTTGACCGTCGTGGTGACCAGGGTGACCTTCAGCAGGCCGTGCGTCTTGTGTCCGAGCTGAAAAGCGTGGTCGAGATAATTGGCGCGGAAGCCGGTGAAGAACGCGCCCAGCGCCATCCAGGCGGTGAGATTCGCCACCGGCCCGACATAGTCCGGACCGACCAGCAGCTTGGCCAGGGTCGGCGAGACCATGGCGGCGCCGATCGAGGCCGGCAGCAGCAGCGCCAGCAGCAGGGTGCTGTTGCGCGACAATTGCCGGTTCACCGCGCCAAGGTCGCCGCTCTCCACCGCGCGCACCGCCAGCGAATAGGTGGCCGAGCCGATCCCGGCGCCGATCGTGACGATCGCGGTCTGCGCCAGCTGGTAGGCCGCGGTATAGAACCCGACCGCATCGGTGCCGATCAGGGTTTCGAGCAGGAACCGGTCGACCGCGAAGGAGGCGCTGCCGAGCGCCCGCACCAGCGCCATCGCCCAGCCGAAGGCGAACAGCCGGCGCGCCATCTCGGGATCGAACCGCCGCGGCATCAGGCTCAAATGCGGGATCCGGAACAGCAGGCCGGCCGCCAACATCGCCACGAAGCCGCCGGCCAGCACCGGATAGGCGCTGTGCCAGGCCCAGGCCGCGGCCAGGCCGAAGCCGAGGATCAGCAGGTTGCGGGTGAGATTCATCCAGAAATATCGCATCGGCCGGAACTGCGCGACCTGGACGCGCGCCGCCAGCTCGAACCAGGCATAGGCCCAGCAGCCCGGCAGCGCGATCGCGATCAGCAGCCGATAGTCCTTGCCCGCCGCGCCGAACGCCCCGGCGATCTCGGCCGCGACCAGGAGGACCAGTGGGACCAGAACCAGACTGGCGATGCAGAGCAGCACGAAGGTCTGCACCACAGTCGGCATGAAGCGCGGATTGTCGGCATTCGCCTGGAAGAACCGCATGAAGCTCAGCCCATGCCAGTCGAAGAAGATGCCGGCGACGAGCACGACGATGGTGAGGCCGAGGCCATAGATGCCGTAGGCCTCCGGCGTGAGCAGCCAGGTCAGCGCAATGCCGGTGACGAAGCCGAGCCCGCTCGGCACCACCCGGCTCAGGATATAGATGGCGCTGTCGCGGAGCATGGCGGGTCGGATTTCTTTCTCGATCGAGGCTTCAGCGGGGATCGTGCGAGGGATTTCGGTCAGGGCCGCGTAGAACCTGTCCTAGTCCTTGAATGGAAAGGGGAATCTCCACGATGGTGTGAGATATTCGCTTTGATGCCCCGCCTCATTGGCCTAGCCAAGTCGAACGGATATAAGTCTTTTCGCAAGCGCAAGCAAAGTCGGCCAGGGGGAAAGCATCGCGTGAGTAGTCAGAGCAAGCGCGTTCTCGTGACCGGCGGCGCTGGGTTCCTCGGCTCGCATCTCTGCGAGCGGTTGCTGGCGACCGGCGCCGAAGTGCTCTGCGTGGACAATTTCTTCACCGGGCGCCGCTCCAACGTCGCCCATCTCCTCGGCAATCCGCGGTTCGAGCTGATGCGGCACGACGTGACCTTCCCGCTCTATGTCGAGGTCGATGAGATCTACAACCTCGCCTGCCCGGCCTCGCCGATCCACTATCAGCTCGACCCGGTGCAGACCACCAAGACCAGCGTCCATGGCGCGATCAACATGCTGGGCCTCGCCAAGCGCCTGCGCGCGACCATCTTCCAGGCCTCGACCAGCGAGGTCTATGGGGATCCCAGCATCCATCCGCAGCCGGAAGCCTATTGGGGCAACGTCAATCCGATCGGGCCCAGGAGCTGCTACGACGAAGGCAAGCGCTGCGCCGAGACCCTGTTCTTCGACTATCACCGCCAGCACGGGCTGAAGATCAAGGTTGCGCGCATCTTCAACACCTACGGCCCGCGCATGCATCCGCAGGACGGCCGCGTGGTCTCCAACTTCATCATGCAGGCGCTGCAGGGCCGGCCGATCACCGTCTACGGCGACGGCGCACAGACCCGCTCCTTCTGCTATGTCGACGACCTGATCGAGGGTTTCATCCGGCTGATGGCGACCGAGCCATCCGTGACCGGTCCGGTCAATCTCGGCAATCCGACCGAGTTCACCATCCGCCAGCTCGCCGACGTGATTCGCGAGGTGGTGGGCAACGCGGTGCCGATCGTCGAGCTGCCGCTGCCGAAGGATGATCCGCGGCAGCGCAAGCCGGACATCACCCTCGCCCGCAAGCTGATCGGCTGGGAGCCCGCGATCCAGCTCCGCCAGGGCATCGAAGCGACCGTCGCCTATTTCGACCAGCTGCTCTCGACCTCAAAGCTCGACCGGTCGCAGCCCGAATTGCGGCAGGTGATCTAGAATGCGTCTGCGCGCTCTTTCGTCAAATGACGGCCGCATGCGCGCGCCGGCGATCCGGACCCCGCGATGAGCGACGAAACGCATTTGCCCGCGACCCAAGGCCGCGACGCCAACCAGGTGATGGCCTCGGCCAGCGGCCAGCTGCCGCAGTTCCGGGAACGCCACACGATCATCGAGAAGCGGCAAGTCGATCGTTCGGCACTGAGCGATATCGGCCGCCATCTGCTGAGCGTCACCGCCGCGGTCAATGCCTATGCCATCGAGAAGGGCTCGCTGATCCTGGCGATCTACGGCTCGCAGGCCGGCGAAGGCGCCTCGATCGCCGCCCGCGAGCTGGCGGTTTCGGTCTGCCGCTCGCCGACCAATACCGTGCTGCTGGTAGACGGCAATGCCGGCCCTTCGGATCAAGCCAAGCATTTCGGCCTCAGCTACGCAGAGACGCTTTGGTCGGCCGCGCGCGGCGCGCCGATCCGCACCGTGCGCCTGACCATCCCGCGCGGCGGCGCCTTCGATCTCGCCTCGCTGCCGATCGACAGCGCGAACGATCCGAGCGAGGTCGATCTCCGGCTGCTGCCATCGCTGTTCAGCCGGCTGCGCAACGTCTTCAACATCATCATCATCGACTGCCCGCCGGTGATGACCGGCGCCAGCTATGTCAGCGCCTCCGGTCTCGCCGATTCCTGCCTGCTGGTGGTCGAGGCGGGGCGCACCCGCATCCCGGTCGTCAAGCGGGCGATGGAGGAGATCGAGGCCGCCGGCGGCAAGCTCCAGGGCGTGGTGCTGAACCGGCGCAAGCACTACATCCCGTCCTGGATCTACCGCCATCTCTAGCGGATCGCCGGCATGACCGCACAAGCCGAAACGGCGCCCCCGGGTGGCGCAGAGGCCGTGACCGCTGCCGGGTCGCAACCCGAACTCTCCGTCGTCATCAAGGCCCTGAACGAGGCCGAGAAGATCGAAGCCTGCCTGCGCTCGGTGCTGGCGGCGACCGATGCGGCCACCACCGAGATCATCGTCGCCGACAGCCTGTCCGACGATGAAACCGTCGCGATCGCCTCGCGCTTCCCGGTAAAGGTGGTGCAGCTGGCGCGGCGCGAAGACCGCGGCTGCGGCAGCGCGGCCCAGCTCGGCTTCCAATACGCGCGCGGCAAGCGCTTGCTGCTGCTCGACGGCGACATGGAGCTCGATCCCGCTTTCCTGCCCGCGGCCCACGCGGCGCTCGATGCCGACCCCGGCCTCGCCGGCGTCGCCGGCCTGGTGGTCGACCGGGTCATGACGATGGAGTTCCGGCGCCGCAACCAGAAGCCGGACCGCACGGCGAAGCCCGGCCTGCTCGATCACCTGAACGGCGGCGGCCTGTTCCGCATGGACGCGATCGAGCCCTTCGGCTTCTTCACCGACCGCAACCTGCATGCCTTCGAGGAGCTCGATCTCGGGCTTCGGCTGACCGAAGCCGGGTGGCGCCTGCGCCGGCTCAACCTGCCCTCGGTCTATCACTACGGCCATTCGACCGCCGCCTTCCCGCTCCTGCTGCGACGCTGGCACACCGGCTATCTCCACGGCCATGGCGAGCTGCTGCGCTCGAAATGGGGCACCGATCTCTGGTGGCGCTGTGTCCGCGGCGCGCGGCTCAGCCTCGCCGTGATCCTCTGGTGGATCGTGCTGCTGGCATTGCTCGCCGGCACCTTCGTCTCTTCCATCCCAGTGATCTGCGGCGGCGCCTTTGCCGTCGCGCTGCTGGGTCCGGCACTGGTGCAGAGCCTGCGCAAGGACAGCTTCGCCATGGGCCTCTACTCGATCGCCTTGATCAATTTCCACGCGGCCGGCCTGCTCGCCGGACTGTTTGCACGGCGTGTCGATCCGAAGCAGCCGATCGACAGCACCGTCCGGCACTCCGGCACCTGATGTCGGCGTTCGAACCGGACGAACTCGCAAAACTGCAAACCGCCGGCACCAGCCTGGCGGGGCGGATCGCGATCGGCGCCGGCACGGCGGCGCTCTTTCGCCGCGCGGTCGGCCGGCTCTGGCCCGATGTCGCGGCGCTCTCCGACTTCCGCTTCGCGATCGACGGCTACCTGGTCCAGGACGGCACGTTCCGCCTCGGCGATCCGGATGAAGCCCGCTTGCTCGCCGGCGCCTTCCGCGCCAACCCAGCCGCGTTCATGGACCGCATCGACAACGGCTGCTGCAACATCGTCGCCCATGATGATGCGCGGAAAGTGACGGTCATCGCCAATGATCCGACCGGCTGCCAGCCGCTCTATGTCCATTTCGGGCGCGACCGCATCAGCTTCGCCAACGATCTCCCCGGCCTGCAGGCGATCGCGCCCAAGCTGGAGCGCGACCCGCTGGGCTGTGCCGAGCTCTATTGGTTCGGCTACCAGATCGCCAACCGCACCATCTTCCGCGACGTGTTCCGCACGCCGCCGGGATCGATCCTGACCATCGACTGGCGGGACGGCAGGATCACGACCGAGACTTGGTGGCACCCGGCGGATCGGCCGGCACCGGGCGATCCCGACAAAGTCGGCGCCGAACTGATCGAAGCCATGCGGATCGCCTGCCGGCGCCTGTACACGCCGGAACGGCGCTACGGCGTCAAGCTGAGCGGCGGCATGGACAGCCGGCTGATCGCCGGCTGCTGGCAGGATCCCGGCTTGCGCGCCTTCACCTACACCGCGCCGGATACGATTGAATGCGGAATCACCCGGCGCCTCGCCCGGGCGCTCGCGCTCCCGCTCGATGTCGTTACGGTCGAGGGCGATTTCTTCTCCCGCCTGCATGCGCCGCTCTTCCCCAAACAGGCGATCGCCGAGTTCTTCCACCAGGCGCTGACGCCGTCGATGCAGGGCGCCGGCATCGACTGCGCGCTGGACGGCATCGCCGGCGACGTGCTGTTCGGCGGCCTGGCGCTGAAGCGCAAGGGCGGCATCGGCGCGACCTTGCGCAACGTCCTCGGCATGGCCGGCCCCTCGCTCGGCACCAATGTTTCCAATGCGGCGGCGGCGGAAATCATCTTCAGCCAGATCCGGGTCCCCGACGCGACCTTGCCCGCCTTGCGCGACGCGGCGATGCAGGCGATCGACGCCTTGAAGGCCGACGCGCTTGACGACATCGCGCGCGAGTTTCCGAACTGCGAGCCCGGGCAGCCGTTCGAGCGGCGCTATATCCGCTTTGCGATCCGCAACCGGATGCGCCGGGACGTGGCGTTGCAGGGCGCGATCTGCCGGCCGGAAGTCGAGACCATCTATCCCTTCCTCGACCGCGACGTTCAGGCCGTGGCGGCGCGGATCAGCACCGCGCAGGCGGCCGGAAAGAAATTCTATCGCCGGCTCTATCGCGCGCAGCTGCCGCGGATCGCCGGCGTGCCGCTGGACGATTCGCTGCTGCCGCCCGGCGCGCCGAACGCCGTCCACGTTTTCGCCCGCATCCTGCGCTACGGATTGGAGACTTCGAGCTTCCGGGCCTCGCTGATGCTGAAGAAGAATCTTCGCTTCGGCCGCGTCAATTCGGTGCAGTGGCCGCGCTGGATCGCGTTCGATCGCGACTTCGTCGCCGGTATCCGCCGTTTCATGGCGCAATCGCCGGACTTCGATGCCGCGCGCTTCGATGCCGCGCTCGACCGCGTCCGGCGCTGCGCGCCGGTCAGCGGAACCCGCATCATGCTGACCGCAAGCTTTCTTGGCCTGGATGGATTCTTCGCCGAATCAGACGCTTAGCGACCTCACGCGGTCGTGTGACCATCGTCACTGGATCAACGGCCGTTCAGCACCAAATCTAAACGCGTCGGGCGGCGTCCCCTCGCCGTTCGGCAGAGTGAGTGTTCCCTAAGTTTGCGATTGACTAGAGGGATTGGTGGAAGGGTCTCTGGAAGGATCCTGATGCTCAAATCCCCGCCGGCGGGCGATCAGCCCCCGATTGCCCGCCGGCGATCCTTTTCCTCCCGAAAAGAAACCTCCCGAGAATTTACGGCTTCACCGCGACCAGGGCATAGCCCTCGGGCAGCTTCGCCGCGTCGAGCTTCAGCGCATCGCCTTCGAGCGGAATCTCGATCCTGGTGTTCTCGTCAAGCGTGAGGCGCACGGTGACGCCGGTGAACAACATCGCCGGATCATCATCCTTGCGGTCGATGAAGATGCGGTCGGTGCCGTCCGGCTGGTCTTTCGATACCAGCTCGAGCTTCGGCGCCCATTCGAGCGCCGTGTCGCCGTCGATCACCGCCTTCGGCACGGTCACCAGCACGCGCTGCAGCGCCTTGGTGGTGGTGGCGTAGCTGATGACGATCTGGGCGTTCTCCGCGCCTTTCAGGAGTGTGTCGTCGGCCGCGGTGGGCGCCGCGTGATAGGCGAGGATGCGCTCGTTCTTCCAGCCGCCTTGGGCGCCAAGGGTCGCCCATTGTCCGGAATCGCCGGTGCCGGTCGCGTTGAACAGGTAGGCGCCGGTCTCCAGGCTGTAGATCGCGTAGGTCGGCTGCTCGACGCAGCAGCCGTAGCGCGTGACGGTGAGATAGGGACCGCTCGCCTTGGCCGCGTCGCCATCGGCTTCGATGGTGAACTTCGCGGCACCCTTGCCGTCCTTGGTCATCGGGAAAGCGGTGACCTTCACCTTGGCGGAGACCGGCTCCGGCTCGGCCTCCAGCCCTTCCTTGCTCTCATGCGATTCCTCGATCAGCAGCAGCTGATAGAGAATCTCCGGCCCACCGAGGCTCGAGGCCAGGATGTCGGTTTCGTAGCGCCGGTTCGTGATGTTGATGTCGAAGACGTCACCTTTGGCGGTGATCTTGACGTCCGACGGCGCCTGCTCCTTCACCAGATCCTCGGCCAGAGCCGGAAGTGCGAGAAACAGCGCGGAAGCGAGCAAACCGGCCCGGAAAGCGGAAGAGCGCGACATGAGAGTCCCCAAAATTGGAATGCCCCGTTGGGTCGCGGGAACATCCCACTTCGTTCACTGCGGCGCAACGGTGCGCCGGGGTAAAACCGTCGCCCGGTGATCCGCGTCACTCAGCCCGCGATCGGGTTTCGCCTAGCGCCCGAAAGCGTCCTCGAGCCCGAACTTCACATAGGCGCCGCGGAGATAAAGCGGCCGCAGGAAAGGCAGCGGGAAGCGTGGCGGGGGCGTACGCATCAGCTTTGGCGCCGGCGTCTCGCCGCTGCCGATCAGACGGGCGATGGCGCGGCCCGACCAGGTGCCCAGCGCGACGCCATTGCCGTGATAGGCCATTGCGAAATAGATCCCCGGCTCATCCGCCCAGGCACCGACATGCGGCACCAGGTCCGCCGCCAGACAGACGAAGCCGGACCAGCGATGGGTGATCTCCACATCCCGCCAGGCGGGGTAATAGCGGCGGAACGCCGCCTCGATCCGGGCCGATTGCCGCGCCAAGGCGCCCGGTTCCGCCGAGACGCCGCCGCGCCCGCCGAACATGAACCGGCCGTCGGGCAACAGGCGGAAGTAATGCAGCAGGTTGAGAAGATCGTAGCTCGGCGCGGTCGAGGTCCAGCCTGCTTCCGCACGCTCGGCCTCGGTCAGCGACCGCGTCACCACGATCGAGGACAGCGCCGGCAAGAGGCGCCCGCCGAATTGCGGATGCAGATCCTCCGGCGTGTAGCCGTTGGTGGCGATCAGCACCTTGGCCGCGCGCACGCTGCCCTGCGGCGTGGTCAGGCGATGCCCGTAGGCCTCGCGCCGCCAGGCGGTCACGGGACTCCACGATGTGAGCGTCGCCCCGCGCGCCGCGGCGGCCCGGGCGAGGCCCGTCACATACTTGAAAGGATTGAGGCCGAAGCCGACTTCCCCGGCGACACCGCCATGAAAATGCGGCCCGGCCAGACCACGCGCCTTCAGGTCGTCACGATCGAGCAGGCTGTGCCTCGCCCCGAAGGCATTGGCCATGAACTTGGCGTCGGTCGCGAGCTCAGCCACCATCGACTCGCGATGCGCCAGCGCGACATCGCCGGATTCCGTGCGATCGGCATCGATGCCTTCGGCCTCGAGCAGCCCCGCCACCAGGCCAACCGACTCCGCCTGCGCATGGTAGAAGGCACGCGCCTCCTCCAGCCCATAGGTGGTGATGATCTTCTTCCAGCCGAGCTTCGAGCCGCCCATGCAGCAGAAGCCGCCATTCCGCCCCGATGCACCCCAGCCCGGCGTCGCCCGCTCCAGCACCACCGCCTTGATGCCGTGCTCCTTGGCGAGGTGGTAGGCGGCAGAGAGGCCGGTATAGCCGCCGCCGATGATCGCGACCTCGGTCTCCACGTCGCCCTGCAGCGGCGCGTATTCGGCAGGTGGCGCGCCGACCGAGTCCCGCCACCAGCTCGGCGCCGGCGTCCGAGGGTCCAGCGCCGTGGGGTGATAGAGATGCTTCATAGCCGGACTCCGTCGCCTCCCCCAAACACCGTCATGCCGGGACCTGGTCCCGGCATCCACGCCTTTCCGTAGTGCGGCAGCCAAGGCGTGGATCCCGCGACCTAGTCGCGGGATGACGACAGAGTACGCGGAGACGATGAGTCACGAGCATCTACCTAATCATATAGACCTTGCGCACCGTCTCGTGGACGCGGCAGGTGCCTTTCCAGTCCTTGGGGAAGAAGGCGATGGTGTCCGGCTTGATCTCGATGACCTCGCCGCTTTCGTGGGTGTAGGTGCAGCGACCGAGCAGGAAATGGCAGAACTCGTCGCGGGTCACGTGGCAGTTCCAATAGCCCGGCGTGCAGATCCAGATGCCGGTCTCGTTCTCGCCGTTCGGCCCTTTCGACAGCAGCACGCCCGAGGTCATTGACTGGCCCTCGATCATGGTCGGGACCGGCCCCCAATCCTTCACGTCGGACACGGTCTTCGGGTCGTAGAGAACGGGCGTGGTCACGGTTTCAAGCTCCTAGCGCAGCATATAGGCGTTGCGGATGGTCTCATGGACGGTGCAGATGCCGGACCAGCCGGCGGGGAAATGGACGCAGGTACCGGGCCGGACGTCGATGGTCTCACCCCCCTGGCCATCGATTGGGTCGCGCACATAGGTGGCACGGCCGGCGATGAAATGACAGAACTCGTCGCGCGGAATCGTGAGCGGCCATTTGCCCGGGGTGCAGACCCAGAGTCCCGTCTCTGGAGAATTGCCGCCGACCGCCGGATCGGGCCGCTTGTAGAGCAGCCGCCCCGAGGATTTCGACGGCCCTTCCAGGCAGTCCGGCTGGATGCCCCAATCGGCGAGATCGCTGAAGGTCAGCGCGTCGGTGATGTGCGGGGCGGAGGATGCGAGATTGGTCACGGCTTGAACGTCCCCGTGGTCGCGATCTCGGCGAGGATCTGCGCCGCCTTGTCGGTGCCCTTGGCGGCCTGCATGTGCTTCGCCACCGCGGCGAGCCGCCCCGCCATGGCCCTGTCCTTCAGCAATCGGTCGATCGTGCCGCTGAGCTGTTCCTCGGTCCAGGTGTAGCGCGGGAGCTGCTCGCCATAGCCGGTGTCGTGGATGCGCGCGGCATTGTCCAGCCCGTCCCAGCAGAACGGCATGATGATGGCCGGCTTGCCGAAGAACAAAGCCTCGTTGAAGCTGTTATTGCCGCCGTGATGGATGAACAGATCGACATGCGGGATCACCGCCGGCTGCGGATACCACTTTTCCAGATGCACATTGCCCGGCACGTCGGAATATTCGCCGATGTAGTCGCCGACATTCATCAGGAACCGATAGGGCAGCTTGGCGAACGCCGTGATCAATCGCTTGTAGAGATCGACATCGGCCGCACCCAAGGAGCCGTAGGAGACGTAGATCAGCGGCTTGTCGTTGTTGGTCTTGAACTGCGGGACTTCGTACCGGCCTTCGTCGCGCACGCAGCCTTCGAGATACTGGTACTGTTTCGGGTCGAGCGGCGTGCGGCGCTTGAAGGCCAGCGGCTTCGGATAGAGCAGCAGGTTCATGGTGGGCGAGGCCTCGAAGAACTGGCCCAGCGGATAGGGTGCGTGGCCGACCTTGGCGAGAAATTCGTTGAACCGCGCGTGGACCGGCTTCACCAGCTCCAGGAACCGGTTCTCGAACGCCGCGAAGCCGGCGTGATCGTTCTCATGGCAGCCGGAGAGATGCGGCGGGATATCCGGGTCGGGGATCTCGTTCTCCGAGCAGGAGATGATCCGCACCCAGGGGCAGCCGGCGCGCTTGATCGCCGGGAACAGGATCACGTTATCGACCGCGACCAGGTCCGGCTTGATGCGCTGCAGATGCTCGTTGAGGCCATCCTCGGCGATCACCGCGGAATCGACGATCGCTTCCCAGACCGGGATCACATAGGTCGGCAGCTGGTCGATCGGCGAGAGGCGGAAATGCGGCTGCTTCTCGGCGATGAAATTGGCCCAGAACTTGGCGATCTCCTCGTCGGACATGCCGCCGGACATATCGACCAGGTTCTCCTCGAAGCCGTAGCCGGCGAACACGCCCTTGAAACCCTTGTCGCAGACGAAGACCGGATTGTGGCCGGCCGCTTTCAGCTTCTGCGCAATGCCGACACAGTTCAGCGCCGGGCCGAAGGCGGCCTCTGGAAACAGCACGATGGTCTTACCCGTGGACATTCGGTCTCCCCTCCCCGGCCTGAACGGCCGACACAATAATCGAAACGCGCGTCATTTCACCAGCAGCCGCGCATGCTCCGCCGCCCAGCTGCAATGGACCTGACGGCCCCGTTCTATATCCGCAGCCAGGCGGTGCGAGGCCGGCAGCCGCGCCACCAGCGGCAGGCCGGAACCGGCCAGCGCCAGGTGCACCACCAGGTCCTGGCCCATATAGGCGGAACCCACGACCTCCGCGGCGAAAGCGCCGGGCTGCGCGGTATCGGAGAGCACGACCCGCTCAGGTCGGACCGCGAGACTGGCCGCCGTGCCTTCGGGCACGGCATCGAGATCCTGGGCCGGAAGCAGGCCAAGTCCGGCGACCGCGAATCCAGAGCCTCGGCGATGGCCCTCGAAGAAATTCATCTGCCCGACGAAATCGGCGACGAAGCGGCTCTCCGGCCGCTCGTAGAGATCGCGCGGGCGACCGAGTTGGGCGACCTTCCCGTGATCGAGCAACGCGATCCGGTCGGCCATGGTCAGCGCCTCCTCCTGGTCATGGGTCACGACCAGGAAGGCAATGCCGGTTTCCTGCTGCAGCCGCTTCAACTCGATCTGCATTTTCTCGCGCAGCTTCTTGTCCAGAGCGCCGAGCGGCTCGTCGAGCAGCAGCAGTTTCGGCCGCTTGACCAGGGCGCGCGCCAAGGCGACGCGCTGCTTCTGGCCGCCGGAGAGTTGATGTGGCTTGCGCGACGCCTGGTCGCTGAGCTGCACCAGGCCAAGCGCCTGCTCGACGCGGGCTTTCAGCGCGGCGCCGCGCAACCCCTCCATCTCCAGGCCATAGGCAACATTGGCGAAGACCGTCATATGCGGGAACAGCGCATAGGACTGGAACATGAGATTGATCGGCCGCTTGTTCGGCGGGGTCGCGGTGATGTCGGCGCCGTCGAGCCGGATCGTGCCGCGATCGGGATGTTCGAAGCCCGCGATCAGCCGCAGCAAGGTGGTCTTGCCGCAGCCGGAGGGTCCGAGCAGCGCGAAAAATTCGTTCGGCGCCACGGCGAGATCGATCCCATCCACCGCGCGGATGGTGCCGAAGCTCTTGGCGACGCCGGCGATTTCCAAGAGCGCGCTCATGCCTCGACCTCGCGGTTCAGCCGCTGCGAGAGGAACACCAGCACGAAGGAGACGCCCATGACGATGGTGGCGACGGCGTTGATCTCCGGGGTCACGCCGAAGCGGATCATGGCGTAGATCTGCATCGGGAAGGTGGTCGAGCTGGAGCCAGGACCCGCGGTGAAATAGGCGATGATGAACTCGTCGATCGAGAGCGTGAAAGCGAGCAAAGCCGCGGCGATCACGCCGGGCGCGATCACCGGCAAGGTGACGCGGCGGAAAGTGGTGAATGCGCCGGCGCCGAGATCGATCGAGGCCTCGACGATCGAGCGGTCGAAATGCTTGAACCGGGTCCGCACCACGGTACAGACGAAGGCGATGTTGAAGACCGCATGGGCGAGGATGATCGAATGCAGCCCGAGCGTCATCTTCAGGAGGGAGAAGAAGCTCAGCAGCGCGATCGCCAGCACGATATCCGGAATGATCATCGGGGCCGCCACCAGCGCCTCCAGGGCCGGATGCGGCCGGCGGGCTTCCATGCCCATGGCCAGCAGGGTGCCGATCACGGTCGAGATCGCGGTCGAGGCGAAGGCGACGATCAGCGAGTTCTGAACCGCATTGATGATCTTCGTATTGGCGGCGAGCTTGCCGTACCACTCGGTCGAGAATCCGGTCCAGGCCGTCGGCAGGCCGGCGCGGTTGAAGCTCAGCACGATCAGCACGATGATCGGCCCATAGAGAAAGAGATAGACCAGGCCGAGATGCGCCTGCAGCCAGCGCTGCGTGGGATTGGCGGCGCTCATGCCCGCGCCTCTTCCTGGGTGGCGCTGCGATGCACGAAGACGGCCTGGCAGGTCAGCAGCACCATCATCAAGGCGACCAGCAGGAAGGCGAGGGTCGCGCCGAACGGCCAGTCCCGCGCGGTCAGGAACTGGTCGTAGATCAGGTTGCCGAGCATGGTCCGCTTGCCGCCGCCCAGGAGATCGGGCGTCACGAAATTGCCGATCGAGAGCACGAAGACGAAGACCGAGCCGGCGGCGATTCCGGGGAGCGTCAGCGGCAGGGTGATGCGCAGGAAGGTGCGCCAGGAATCGGCGCCGAGATCGGTCGAGGCCTCGGCCAGCTCGGGCCCCAGCTTGGAGATCGAGCTGTAGAGCGCCAGGATCATGAACGGCACATAGCCGTAGACCAGGCCGGTCACGATGGCGAAGTCGTTGTAGAGCAAAGGCAGCGGTTCGGAGATCGCGCCGAGCTTGGTCAGCGCACCGTTGATCAGGCCTTCGCGGTTCAGCAGCACGATCCAGGCATAGGTGCGAATGAGATAATTGCTCCAGAACGGCATCATCACCAGGATCAGCAGCGGCATCTGCCGCCGCTTCGGCTGCTTGGCGATGCAGGTGGCGGCGGGATAGCCGATCAGCAGCGAGAAGACGACGGCGGTGAGCGCGATCCGCGCCGAGTAGAGGAATATCCCGGCATAGAGCGGATCCACGGCGCGGGCGAAGTTCTCGGTGGTGAGGGTATAGTCGATCCCGCCATAGACTCCGCGCTCGAAGAAGCCGAGCACGAAGATCAGCCCGCAGGGGATGATCAGCAGCGCGGTCAGCCAGGCGAGGCCAGGTGCGAGAAGGAGGAGGCGGTTGGACGTCATCGCCCTCTCCTGATCAGCAACTCCGTCATGCCCGGGCTTGGCCCGGGCATCCACGCCTTTCTTTCATAGGCAAAAAAGGCGTGGATCGCCGGACCAAGTCCGGCGATGACGGTGAAATCCAGAGCCACAATCTAGTTCGACGAGGTGATCTCGGTCACCGTCTTCGACCACAGCTTCTGCGCATCGCCGAGGTCGCGCATCTGCTCGAACTTCAGCAGTTCCGCCGGCGTGATGCCGAGGTTCGGGTACTGCTTGATCAGCGCCGGATCGAGGCCGTCCATCGCCGCCTTGTTCGGCACCTTGTAGAGGATGTTCTCGGCGACCCAGCGGTGCACCTCGGGGCGGAGGATGTAGTTGATGAAGGCCTGGGCCGCGTCCTTGTGCTCGCTGGCTGCGGTCACCACCATGGCATCGACCCACATGTCGCTGCCTTCCTTGGCGATCGCGTATTTGATGTCCTTGTTCTCGGCGATGCCGTAGTTGCACCAACCGTCCCAGGCCTCGACCAGCAGCGCCTCGCCCGAGACCAGCTTCGAATAGAAGGTGGTGTCGTCATAGGCGAGCAGGGTCTTCTTGGTCTCGATCAGCAGGTCCTTCGCCTTGGCGACTTCGTCTTCCTTCGGCGTGTTGATCGAATAGCCGAGCGAGAGCAAAGCCGGCACCATCAGCCAGCGGTCGGTCGCCAGCATGGTGGTCTTGCCCTTCAGCGTATCATTCGGCTTCAGGAGGTCGTTCCAGCTCGTGGGCTCGGTGCCGACCTTGTCGCTCCGGTAGCAGAGTCCGGTCGTGCCCCAGGAATAGGGCACCGAAAATTTGAGGCCCGGATCGTGCGGCAGCTGCATCGCTTCCGGATAGAAGTTCTTGAGGTTGGGGAGCTTGGCGTGATCGAGCTCCGCCGCGAGGCCGAGCTTGTGCAGGGCCTCGGCGAAGGGCGAGGAGACGAACAGCACGTCATAGCCCTTGCCGCCCGAGGCCGTGACCTTGCCCATGATCTCTTCGTTGGTGGCATGGACCGATAGCTCGGCCTGGATGCCCGTCTCCTTGGTGAAGTTCGCCAGGAGCTCCGGCGGCATGTAGGCGTCCCAGTTGGAGATCACGATCTTGTCCTGGGCCGACGCCGCGCCGGCAACGCAGGCGAGCACGACTGCCACGGCCGCGCCGAAGAATTGTTTCTGCATGATGCCCGTCCCTGTTTTGCAGCTCCGTTGCTTTATCGCGCCACCCCTGGAGCCGGAAAGCCGCGCGCGGTCCCTGTCAGCAATATGACCGGCGGTGAAATTCGACACAAGAGTTTCACACCGGCCGCCGACCGCAGGAGCGGATTCCCGAAGCGGAGCTTGGATTTAGTAGATCGGCGGAGTCATGGCCCACAGCACGCGCGTGGTCTGCTTGCTGGCGCTTTCGAAGCGATGCCGGCGCGTGCTCTTGAAGCGGAAGGAATCGCCCTCCTTCAGGATATAGGCCTGGTCCTCGATCCAGAGCTTCATGGCGCCGGCGATCACCACGCCCGCCTCCTCGCCCTTATGGCTGTAATGCTCAGCTCCCGACGAGCCACCGGGATCGAGAGTCACCAGCAGGAGCTGCAAAGTGCCCGGCATCATCGGCGTCAGCAGTTCCTTGTGACATCCGGACTTGGAGAGATTGAGGATCGGCCGCGCCTTCCTACGCATGATGGTGCCGAGCTCCGCGGCCGGCGGCAGGGCGCGGGTCTGGAACAGATCGGCGATCGGCACCTTGAGGCATTCGCTCAGGCGCTGCAGGGAGCGCACCGAAGGCGAGCGCACCCCGCGCTCGATCTGGCTCAGATTGCCGATCGAAAGGTCCGTCCGTTCGGCCAGCTGCGCCAGGGAGAGTCTCTGCGTCTTGCGCAAAGCGCGGATCTGCTGGCCGAGCCAGAGATCCGCGGCGCTGTCATTGCGCGCCACGGCACGGCGCGCGGGCCTGCGCCCGCCGCCGCTCCTCTCCTCGGGGTTGATTTCGATGCCGGTCTCGTCGCGTTCCATCCTTTGGGCATAGCACAGGGCCGCGCATTCGGGCAAACGCCGCCGACCGTCATGGTTGTCGAGCTGTATACGGCCTAGTCGTCGAAGATGGTGAGCGCACCGCAATCGGAATCGGCGACGAAGATCGCCATGATCTCCGCCGGCTCGGTCGGGCTCCCCGGCACGTTGGGCAGCTTTTCGCAGGCGACCGGATGCTGCACCGCGCGCGGCCGCGCCGATGCATCGTCGCCGGCGGCGGGCATCTGCACCGCGCCATGCGGGACCGCCGTGCATGGGTCGCCCCGTTGACACCGAGACCGGCCACGATGCCGGCGAGGCCCAGAATGACGGCGCCCGCCGCCGCGAGGTCGTTGCGCCGCGGTTGCGGTTTCAGGGGTGGATCGAGCAATTCGTTCAGCGACATGAGTGTCCTCCCGTATCTCCGATCGAGACGATTCCAGTTCGCATTCTGTGACGGGCGCGCAATCTGGCGGCCGGACGCCGCGCTCTTAACGCAAAATTTGCCCTGCGACCCATCGACGTCGAGTTTGCGCTCGGCAGACCAGCCGTCGACCTCTCATGACAGCTTGATGTAGATTGAGAACAGAAACGAACCCAGGCCAGCGCAACAGCGGCGTCGAACCATGGTGCAAGACCGCGGCATCTTCCTGTCGATCCTCCCGGCCACGCGGGGCGAGCGTCGGCTTGCGTTGACGGTGGTCGCCATATCGCTGGGCGTCTTCCTGGTCTGCCTTCCATTCGCGAAGCAGCCGATCCTCCATATCGATGCTTTTATCCCGGCCTATGCCGCGACGGTTACAATCAACGACCTCATCACCGCGGTGTTGCTGTTCGGACAGTTCACGCTGCTCGGAAAGCGCGGCTTGATGTTTCTCGCCTGCGGCTACCTCTTCACCAGCTTGATGGCCGTGAGCCACATGTTCTCCTTCCCGGGCCTGCTGGCGCCGGCGGGTCTGCTCACCGGCGGTTCGCAGACCACGGTATGGCTCTACATGTTCTGGCATGCCGGCCTGCCGACAATGGTGCTGCTCTATGCCCTGCGGGGTGATGCCGACATGCCTGGGCGCGGCGGCGTCGCGATCGCGGCTGGCTGCGCGGTCGGCGCGGTGTTGGCCGTGGTCCTGCTCACCACGCTCGGCCATGACTTGATGCCGGTCCTGCTGTTCGTCGTGGACGGCGTGCCTTACTACACGTTGGCGTTCCGGATCGTCGTCGGAGCGGTGGCCGCGCTCAGCCTGCTGGCTTTGACGGCGGTCTGGCGTCGCAAGTCGCATTCGGTGCTCGACATCTGGTTGATGGCCACGATGTGCATCTGGTTCTTCGACATCTCGCTGAGCGCGATGCTGAACGAGCGCCGCTTCGATCTTGGTTTCTATGTCGGGCGAATCTACGGGGCGCTCGCCGCGAGCTTCATCCTGCTGGTGCTGCTCTTGGAGACCCGTGCGCTGTTCTCGCGCCTCGCCGGTTCGCTGGAGCGCCGGGCCGGCGAGCTCAGCCTCGCCAACGCCGCCTTGCAGGAGAGCGAGGGAAGGCTGAAGCAGTTGAACGAGACCCTGGAGCAGCGCGTCGCCGAGCGCAGCAGCGCGCTCGAAGCGGAGATCGCCGAGCGAAACCGCATCCACGAGACCATGCGCGAGACCCAGAAGCTGGAGGCGATCGGCCAGATGGCTGGCGGCATCGCCCATGACTTCAACAACCTGCTGACCGTGGTCATGGGCAATGCCGGCTTCCTCGAGGACCGGCTGGCGGCCGGTCCGGAGCGCCAGGCCGCCGGCACCATCGTCCGCGCCGCCGAACGCGGCGCGCGGCTGGTGCGACAGATCCTGGCCTTCTCCCGCCGCCAGGCGGTGAAACCGGAGGTGATCGAACTCACGGGCCGCTCCACGGAACTGGTGGACCTGCTGCGCCGCTCGACCCGCGGCGACATCCGCATTGTCGCGGACTTTCCCAACGACCTCTGGCCGTTCGAATGCGACGCCGCCGAGCTCGAGCTCGCCTTGATGAATCTCTGCGTCAATGCCCGCGATGCCATGCCCTCGGGCGGGCTGGTACGCGTGCATGCCTGCAACTGCCCCAACGGCGTGGCGCCGGATGCATCGGGGGCCGGCAGTCGGGTCGGCGGATTGGTGCCCAATCCCGACGGCCCGCCGCTCGGCGATTTCGTGCGCATCTCCGTCACCGATACCGGTACCGGCATCGCGCCGGAGGTGCTCGCCAAAGCGTTCGAACCCTTCTTCACCACCAAGGAGATCGGCAAGGGTACCGGCCTGGGGCTGAGCCAGGTCTACGGCTTCGCCCAGCAGGCCGGCGGCGCCGCGGAGATCGAAAGCGCGGTCGGCATCGGCACCACGGTCTCGATCTTCCTGCCGCGCAGCATGGCCGCCGCGGGTGCGGAAACGGCCGAAAGCAAAGCGGCGACGGATGCGCGGACGCCCGCCGGCGGCAGCGTGCTGCTGGTCGAGGATGACGAGGACGTCGCGGTTGCGGCCATGACCATCCTCGGCATGATCGGCTATCGCGCCCAGCATGTGCCGAACGGCGGCACCGCCCTGGCCCTGCTGCTGGGCGGCGAGCATTTCGACCTGATGCTTTCCGACATCGTGATGCCCGGCGGGATGGACGGGCTGGAGCTCGCCCAGAGGGTCCGCCGGCATTTCCCCTGGCTGCCGATCCTGCTCTCGACCGGCTACGCCCGGCCCGCCGCCGAAGTCCACCAGGCCGGCTTCGAGATCATCGCCAAGCCCTACAACGCGGCCTCGCTGCTGGACGCGGTCATGCGCGCAAGGCGGGCCGCGGCCGGAGCGAATACCGAGACCGCGTAGGCCGCGGCACCCTCTCCCCAATGCGCGGCGCGCCTGCTACAACAGGCCATGTCCGCCACCGACCTCGCCGCCCGCATCGACCGCAAGTCCCTCGCCGCGCTCAGGGTGCGCGAAGAAACGGCTTTCGCCGCGCGCACGCCGAAGTCCCGCGCCTGGCTGGAAGCGGCGCGGGCCAGCATGCCGAATGGCGTGCCGGTCGCCTGGATGGCGGGACTGTACCGGCACAACTCGATCGTCGCCGCCGGCGGCGAAGGCGCGTTCTTCCGCGACATCGACGGCAACCGCTATTGCGACTTCAATGTCTGCGATCTGGCGATGACCATGGGCTACGGTCCGCAGCCGATCGTCGCGGCGGTGTCGCGCGCGGTCGCCAACGGCGCGCATTTCCTGCTCGCCGTGGAAGACACAAGGTCGGTCACCGAGGAGCTGGCGCGGCGGGTCGGCCTGCCCTGCTGGCAGTTCACGCTCTCCGCCTCGGCCGCCAACACCGAGGTCATGCGCATCGCGCGCTTCATCACCGGGCGTACAAAAATCCTGATCTTCGACGGCCAGTACCACGGCCATATCGACGAATCGCTGGTGACCAAGCGCGGCAATGACACGGTGCCGATTCAACTCGGCCTCTCGGCGCGCACAGCCCGCGACTCGATCATCGTGCCCTTCAACGATCTCGCCGCCGCCGAGGCCGCGTTGAAGAGCCATGAGATCGCACTGGTGATCACCGAGCCCGCGCTGACCAACTGCCTGCTGGTGGAGCCGGAGCCGGGCTATCTCGAAGGCCTGCGCGCGCTCTCGCAGCGATATGGAGCCCTGCTCTGCCTCGACGAAGCGCATACTTTCCAGTTTGCGTATGGTGGTCTCACCGGGAGTCGCAAGCTCGAATGCGACTTCGTGACGCTCGGCAAGGGCCTCGGCACCGGAATCTCCTTCGCGCTCTACGGCATGACCCGCGCGATCGCCGATGTGATGGAGAAGCATCTCGACAGCGACATCGGCCTCGACACCGGTTCGAAGGGCCTCGCAACCGGCGGCACGACCTATGGCAGCGCGATTGCGGTGGCCGCCGCGAAGGCGGCGCTGGAACAGGTGCTGACGCCGGAGAACTATGAACGGGTGGGTCACCTCGGCAACGCGCTGGCCGACGGACTCGAGACCGTGTTCAAGAAACACGGGCTTGACTGGCGCTCCTTCCGCATGGGCCCGCGCGCCGGATATTGCATGAAGCCGGATCTTCCGACGAACGCGGCGGAAGCCTCCGAGTCGATGGACATCGAGATGATCGATACGCGGCGAGTCTTCATGGCCAACCGCGCGGTCTGGGACGCCGTCGTCTCAGCCGGCCCGCAGGTCTCCTTTGCTCATAATGCGGGGGATATCGCGCGCTATGTCACCCTGGCCGATGCGTTCCTCGGCGAGATCGTGCGATAGGCCATGATGGATCGCCCATGATGGACCGGCGTCCGCCCATGACCAGCAACGAATACGATCTCATCGTCATCGGCGCGGGTGCGGCCGGGATCGCCGCGGCGCATGCGGCGCGGGATGCCGGGTTGAACGCGATCGTGCTGGAGGCGCAGGACCGGGTCGGCGGGCGCGGCTTCACCGACTACGAAAGCTTCAGCCTGCCCTTCGACCATGGCTGCCAATGGCTGCACGCGGCCAGCATCAACCCGTTGCGCCCGGTCGCCGACCGGCTCGGGTTCCGCTATCGCCGCGGCGAGATCGACTTCCGTATCCATGACGGCCATTGGTGGCTGAACGACACGATCGCCGCCGAGTATGCCGCGATGTACACCGCGACCTATGAGCGGATCGACCAGGCCGGCAAGGCCGGCGAGGATGTCTCCTGCGAGAGCTGCATCGACTCCGCCAGCCGCTGGGCGCAACTGTTCCGCCAGAGCTTCGCACCGTACATTTCGACCGAGCCGCGCAACGCCTCGACCTTCAACCTCGCCCGTTACAACGACACCGGCGAGAACTGGCCGGTCGAGGACGGGCTCGGCGCTCTCATCAAGGCGCTGGCCGAGGAGGTGCGGCGCGCGGTCGAGATCCGCCTGTCCTGTCCGGTGAAGTCGATCGACTGGGGCAGCGAGGCGGTGATGGTCGGCACGCTCGACGGGATGCTGTTCGCCAAGGCCGTGCTGGTGACGGTGTCGACGGCAGTGCTGGCCGGGGAGCGGGTGAAATTCTTCCCCCTGCTGCCCGACTGGAAGCAGGAGGCGCTCTCCAAGCTGCCGCTCGGCTGTGCCGAGAAGATCGCCTTCGAGTTCGGCGGCGATCCCTTTGCGGGATTGCAGCCGCATTTCGCGATGATGGACTGGCCCGACGCGCCGATGGGCTCGTTCCACATCCATCCCTTCGACCGGCCGATGGCGACGCTCTACCTCGGCGGCACGCAATGCCGCGATCTGGCGCTGGCCGGGTCCGAGACCATGCTGGCCTATGGCCGCGAGGTGCTCGGCCGGCTGTTCGGCGCGGATATTCTGAAGGACATTCGGCGCGAGAAGGCAACGGACTGGACCACCAACGCCTGTATCGGCGGCGCCTATTCGGTGCTGGTGCCGGGCGGCGGCGAGGCGCGCGCGGCCCTGGCCCGCCCGCTCGACGACAAGCTGTTCTTCGCCGGCGAGGCGACCTCGCCGGACGCGTTCCAGACCGTGCACGGAGCCTGGCAGTCCGGACTGGATGCGATGAGGCTGATCCTCGCGACGGCGCAGTTCGCAGGCTAGCGCCGCGCTATTTGTCCAGCCGTTCCAGCAGGTCGGCGAAGACCGGGCGGATCTGGCGCAGTTCCTGGAGATGCGCCGCGGAGAGCCTGGTCAGCAGGCGCTTGGCCTTTGGCGTCAGGCTGAGCAGGACCTTCCGCCGGTCCGCGGCGTCCTGCTGGCGCGCCACCAGGTTGAGCTCCACCAGGCGATCCACCAGCTCGACCATAGAATGATGCTTGAGCAGCATCCGCTTGGCGACGAAGCCGATGGTCACCGCCTGGCCCTCCGGTGCCCCGATGATCGACAGCATGGCCTGGTGCTGCTGGGGGGTCAGGCCGACGCTCTGCGCGGCATCGCCGCTGAAGGCCAGGAATTGCCGCAAGGCGTAGCGGAAATTGGCGAGGGCGCGGTAGTCGGCGGTCTGCGGCTTGCCCCGCTCGGCGGCGGTACTCTTGCTTCGGCTCTCGGTCATCGTCAGATCCGGCTTGATTCCCCTGTGCAGCATAACACTCGGCCCGGCCCCAGGCTGCAATGGCGGAAATCGAGACCAATCGCCGCGTCAAGCCGGGCCGCCGGCTCGTTCGGCACGCATTAGCGCTCTCTTAATGGTCTTCCCCGCAGACTTCCGCGGTTTGGGAGGAGATCGCGGCGATGAATCGAACGGCCCGGGCCAAGGATGACGGAGGCGCACCGAAGCGGCTGCTGCCGCTCCGGATCTCGTCGCTGATCCTGATCTTCGCCGCGGCGCTGATCGCGGTCTTCACCTGCGCCATGCTCTATGTCGGCAAGCTCTCCTCCGAGGAGGCCGACCGGCAGGCCTATGACAGCGAGATCAGCCTGTTCCGCCACGTGCTGGACAGCCGCTTCATCATGCTGGCCCGCGACCAGTTCCAGGTCGGCGTCTGGGACGAGACGGTGAAGCATGTCAGCCTCGATTTCGACCAGGACTATGTCGCCGACCAGATCGTCTCTTCGCTCTGGTACAATCACGGCCTCGACCGTACCATGCTGGTCGGTCCCAAGGGCGACCTGCTCGCCTATGCCCGCGAGAGCGAGGTCGATTTCAGCCCGCAGGCGGCGGCGCTCGATCCCGACCTCCGTGCGCTGATCGCCAAGTCGGTCGCGCAATACATGAAGAACCGCATCACCATCAAAGGCGGCTTCAGCGCCCGCGCCGCCACGGCCGGCGACCGCGGCGTGATGCTGAGCGACATCGGCAACATCTTCGAGGGCGCGTTCCAGACCATCGAGGGCAAGCCCGCGCTGGTGAGCGCCATGGCGGTGGTGCCGGACGTGAACGACGTGGCTTTGCCGGATGGGCCGCCGGTGGTCATGGTCAACGCCAAGTTCATCGATGCCGACGAACTCGCTTACCTGCGGCAGCAGCTCGGCTTCCGTTCGCTGGATTTCGTGCCTGCAGGCAAGAGTGCCGATACGACCGGCGCCCATGAGGACATCAAGACTCTGAGCGGCACCGTGGTCGGCACCTTCGTCTGGCAGAACGCCTCGCCCGGTGCGCACATCTGGTCGGTGATCCTGCCGATCGTGGTCGCGATCGGCGCGCTGGTGGCCGTGGCCGCGCTGTTCATGGCGCAGCGACTGGCCAAGATGTCGAACCAGCTCGAGACCAGCGAGCGCCGCACCAGGCACATGTCCCGGCATGACGCCCTCACCGGCCTCGCCAACCGGGTCCGCTTCGGCGAGGCGCTGGAAGAGGCCGTGGCCGGCCTGCCGCAGCAGCCCTTCGCGGTCATCGCCTGCGACCTCGACCGCTTCAAGGCGGTCAACGACACCTATGGCCATGCCGCCGGCGACATCGTCATCCGCGCGGTCTCGGAACGGCTGGTCCAGGAGATCGGCGACAGCGGCTTGGTGAGCCGCACCGGCGGCGACGAGTTCATCATCCTGATCCACGCCTTCACCGACAAGCGGCGGCTCGACCTGCTCTGCGCCGGCATCATTGAGCGCATCCTCAAGCCGATCCCGCTGGACGGCGGCGAAGCGGCCGATGTCGGCGTCAGCCTCGGCGTCGCGCAAGCGCCGCTCTGCGGCATCACCGGCTCGGCGATCCTGCGCGCGGCCGACGAAGCACTCTATGCCGCCAAGGAGCTGGGCCGCGGCCGCGCCGTCTTCGCCGCGGCGCTGGAGGTGCCGGAGGATCCCGCAGGCGCGGATCCCGAAGCGGCGCCCATCAAGGCGGCCGAATAGGGCTTTCACCTCACGGCCGCATTCCACCGGCGACCGGCATCCCGATTTCTCCTCAATCTCGCCGCAGAATCGGCCCATTGCGCGGCGATGACGAAGTCGGCACAACTCGCTGCCGCAACACATGGAATGCGCGTGATGATCAACCGTCGGCAATGGATTCTCCTTGCAGGCTCGCTCTCGACTCTCCCCTTCGGCCGGATCGGCGGCGCCTTTGCCGCAAATTCGGATGAGGCGGCGAAGGTGCGCAAGGCGGTCGACGAAGCGGTGCGGCCGCTCCTCGCGCAGCACGGCATTCCGGGCATGGCGGTCGGCGTCACGCTGGCGGGACGCCGGCATTTCGTCGAATACGGCAGCGCCTCGCCCCAGCAGAAGATCCCGGTCACGCGCGACACGCTGTTCGAGCTGGGCTCGATCAGCAAGACTTTCACCGCGACGCTGGCGGCCCTGGCCGAGGTCGAGGGCCAGCTGAAGCTGACCGACACAGTCGGCCGGCATATGCCGGAGCTCGCGGGCAGCCCGATCGGCGCGGTGCGGCTGGTCGATCTCGGCACCCATACCGCCGGCGGCTTCCCGCTGCAGCTCCCCGACGAAGTGAAGAGCGAGGCGCAGCTGATCGCCTGGTACCGCGCCTGGAAGCCGAAATACGCGGCCGGGACGATGCGGGTCTATGCCAATCCCAGCGTCGCGCTGCTCGGCATCGCGACGGCGCGGGCCATGGGCGAGAGCTTCAACGTCCTGGCCGGGGAACGCCTGTTCCGGCCTCTGGGCTTGGAGCATACCTTTGTCAACCTCGTCGACTCGAAGGCTTACGCCTGGGGCACCAACAAGGACGGCAAGGCCGTCCGTGCGGGCTTCGGCCCGATCTCGGCCGAGGCTTGGGGCGTTGTCTCGAACAGCACCGACATGCTGCGCTACCTCGAAGTGCAGATGGGACTGGCGCAGGACGTGTCGCAGCCGCTGGCGCAAGCGGTCGCCGCGACCCATACCGGCTATTACCGCAGCGGCCCGTTCGTCCAGGACCTCATCTGGGAGCAGTACCAGACCCCGGCCACGCTCGACGACATGACGCGCGGCAATTCTTCCGGCGTGATGGGCGCCAATCCCAACCCCGCGACCGCAATCCTGCCGCCGATGCCGCCCCGCGCCGACGTCATCCTCAACAAGACCGGCTCGACCGGCGGCTTCGGCGCCTATGTGTTCTGCGCGCCGGAGAAGAAGCTCGGCATCGTGCTGCTGGCGAACAAGTTCTATCCGAACGAGGCACGGACCAAGGCGGCGTGGCGGGTGATGGAGACGCTGGCGGGTTGACTGCCACCTGCGGCCGGATTCCCGCACCGCCTCAACCGTCTCCGAGAATGGCTCTGCGGCGGGCGAGGCTGGCGGCGGGCCATTCCCGCTTCATGTCGTAGTAGACGTCGAAGCTGCGGGCACCCGGCGGCAGCACGACCCAGGGCAGCTTGGAGCGGGTGAAGATGTGGACATCGGGTTCGATCCCGTAGCCCTCATCCAGCGTCGCCACCCGCAGGAACACCATCACGCCGCGCCGGCCGTAGTCGCTCCAGAGCGCGGTCTGGCATTCCGGGCAGCGATAGATGTCGTGCGGCCGCCCGGAATCGGTCTTGGCCTCGGTGCGCACCGGCTCGGCCGAGCCTTCCGCCAGGACGATGCAACTGCGCTCGATCAGCGCGTTGATCGCGAAGGCGCCGCCGGTCTGCTTCTGGCAGTCGCGGCAATGGCAGCAATGCACGAACATCGGCCCGCGCGTCAGCCGGTAGCGGACGGAACCGCAGAAGCAGGAACCGGTGAGGCTGGTTTCGGTCATGGAATCTCCACTGCGTCCTAGACGTCCGGGGGATTATAGGGATTCGCACTGCGACGGAACATGCAGGGTGGGGGTTCCTGCACTGTCCAAGCGCGCTTGCGCGGCGACGGCACGGTCGCGCGCGTGACGGTCGGCCACATAGGCCAGGTAGCGCTCGACCCGGCTGAGCGGCGGGCTCGGCGGTGACGCGGGGCTCGCCGGTGTTTGCGCCAGCACGGCGAGCGGCTGCGGCGCGGAAGACGCCGGCTTATCGGGCTGTGGCATGACGGGCAGCGGCACGGAAAGAAACGGTGCCGGTTGCGGCGGCGGTGCGGGCCGGAGCACGGTGGGCGCGATTGCTGTGGACTCGAGCGTTGTCGGCTGGGGCCGTGGCCGTGGCGCGGCGGCCTTTGGCGTGGGGCGCTTCGGCGATGAAGGTTGCTGTATCGCCGCAGGTTGGGGCATTGCCGGCTGCGGGGCCGCCGGTTGCAGGGCGGGCGGCGTCGGCGTCGCGCTCTGTGGCAGGCTGGGCTGCAAGACGATGGGCTTGCGGTTCTCGTACATCCCGCCGCACTCTTTTGCCGCCATCTCGATGCATTTGAGCGCCGTCGTGACGTTGTTGCGTTCCGAGCGGCTGGCCAGGCGATCCAAGCGCCGCAGGCGGACCGCCCGATGGGCGATGCCGATTTCGCCCAGCTCGCGCAGCAAGGCCGCGCGGGTCGCGGCGTGCAGATCCCGCCAGCGCTGCGCCGGCGGGCGCGCACAGGCCGGATCGTATTCGTGAACCTGCTGGCGGCTGACCACGATATCGAACTCGACCCTGACGGCCTCGGCCACTTGCGAGGGGGTGTCGTAGCAGGCCAAGCCTTTGACGATGAACGTCTTGATCTCATCCGTGAGGTGCGGCATCGCTCTTCATCCTGTCGGGGTTGGGTCGGGGTTGACGGCGTTCAGTCCTGCGCGGAGCCCGGCGCGATCTGCATCGGCCGCGCTTCCATGTCGTCCAGGACCGCCATCGGTGGTGTGTCCTCGTCTGTGTCGCGTCTCGGTTTGACGCATGCAAGTTTCGACAACGCGCGATGCGCGCGGCATCGATCGCTGCAAGTCGTTGACGGAAGGACCGCGTTATCGGGCAGCAAATGCCCGGCACGGCGAGAGTCTGATGAGGCGCCGCGTTATCGGGACATCAAGGCCCCGGCACGGCGGAGAGGCTGCGGATTGATTGCAGCCTATGCGCGAGTAATGTAGCGCAGTTCATCCGCAAAGGCAAGAAGAGACGCCATGCCACCGGTTTGCTGTGCGCAAGAAACTTCCGAATTCGGCGGGCTTTTGGAGCATCGTCCGTTGCCAATGCAGTCCATTGCTTCGGAGGTTGGCGCACGCTATAGACGAGTGGTGTGAATTCGAGGATCAAAATGCCGGTGGCGTGGAAGCTCATACGGTTACAGACAAAATTGCGAAAGCAGCGTCGTGACCTGCTGAGGCGGATTGCAGCTCTGCCGGTTCCTCCAGATGAGTGCCTATCCTTGCGGCGGCAATTCTCCGGCCGAGGACGGCGCCGGAATGCCTTCCGAAGTCTCAGGGATCTCCGAGTATTGTGGGGCATCTTAAAGTCCTCAGAGGCGATGCCCGCAAGAACCCGTGATTTCCCGACGTTCTTGAGATCGAGGTCTTCGTGGCACGAGGACACATTGAGGCGCCTGTCGCTCGATTATCTCATCACGAGATGGAGGATCATCGAAATCGAAAGGCGAGCCCGGCGTCGTTGGCGCGTTTAATCGAAGATCATTTTGCGTGTGGAAGCAATCTGAGCACTCTTACGCGATGTCTGTTTCTGGCCCAAAGCGATGACTCAGAAAACTTGTCGAATGCGACGAATACATGGCTTCGCGGCGTCACTGTTAACGGCGCTCCTCTGCGGCGGCTGCGCTTCTACAAGCGTAGACGTCCCGATAACGGGTAGAACGAGCAAGTCATCGGAAGTTTTCTCCGGCTCATTTCATGGCTCCAGATGGTCCGGCGGCACTCTGACGCTCTCCAGTCCCAGCGGCATCAAATGCGATGGTGACTATTCGACAGTCAATAGCCTCGTCGGCGGCTCTCGTGGCTTCGGCACACTGGAACTGACATGCAGTGATGGGCGAACCGCAAAGATGCTCCTCCATGAAAACGAGGAGCATAAGCTGTTTGGTATCGGACGACTGGGTAATGATGACTTGGTCATCCAGGAATAGTTGCGGGGTCCGCTAGTGACCAGGGCGGGCACTGACGCGTTAAGCCTACCTCCGTATCGCTGCCTGCTCCGGAGCTCGCCGCGCTAAAAAGCCCTGCTCAAGTTCTTCAAAGCGGTCAAATCCCAGATCACCAAGCGCCATCCGGATGCTTGGGCTAAGGTCACATCCGATCACTTCCAACTCGGTGTATGGCTCGCTGGCTGAGTGGGGGCCATGGTGGAGCTCGATCATGTCCATATTGCCCAGCAAGCGCTCTTCGGCGCGGACCGACGGCTCAAATTTAAGGCCGGTGATGCCGAGCAAGTGGCTGGGCTCAGGGTGCTCCACCCAGAGCGCACGGACGGTTGGCTCGTTTGTTGGGCTCAACTCGATCCAGATTGGGATGCCGGGCTGCATCGCGCGCAGGCGCTCGCCGAACTCGGGATCCAGAATGATAATGAGACGGCGGGGAGACGATCTTGGGGCAGCCATGATCGGTTATAACCGATAATTGAGTGTACTCGCGATAGGCGATATTCTTGGTCTAGCAGGGGCGGCCGCTCACCCAAGACGGACACCCCAAGTACGGCAGACCGAAGTAAGTTTGATGAATTACGATATAGACGATCTGCTTCGCGGTCAGCGACCCGGTAATATTCCAGCCCATTGGATAGGATCGCCTACCGCCTCTTCCGAAGGTTTCCGATGGGATGACCCGGATAATCCGGGCAACAGCGTTAGAATATTCAAGGGCAACTCGGCCGATAGAAATCCTGCACGTCGAGTTCCGTTCGTCGTCGTCGTCAATGACGGCCAAGTTATCGGCCGAAATGGTGAACCAGTCACCGATGAGGTCGCTAAGGCGGAAGCACTAAGCTGGTTGTAAATGTCCGT
The DNA here is from genome assembly GCA_030715195.1 of Dongia sedimenti. Taxonomy (GTDB): domain Bacteria; phylum Pseudomonadota; class Alphaproteobacteria; order Dongiales; family Dongiaceae; genus Dongia; species Dongia sedimenti. Next base: position 387,031 of record JAUYVI010000004.1, on the reverse strand, counting down.
TCTTGACCGATTGTGTTGAAAAACTCTTCCGAGCGTCGAGCAATCGGCCCTTCGCGAAACAATGATTCAAGAAGAATTGCGTTGTTGAATCAAACTTGCTCGCCACGATCTGTGGGAGAATGATTGTTTCGCGAGATTCCTTGGCTCGGAGTTTTTCAACACAATCGACCCAAAGTGGACCGCGCCGCAGAGGCAGGATACGACAGGTTCGAGTCGCTTATTGAGTCCCCAGGTGATGGGCACGCGATACGACGCAGGCCATCAGAGCGCACGCCGTCACCGCGCCTTCCCCACGTCACGCACCACGTCCAGGAACGCGCGCAAAGCCGGCGGGACCTTGCGGTGGCCGGGGTAGTAGATGGCGGGGGCCTCGGCGAATTGCAGCCAGGGCGCCAGGACTTCGCGCAGCTTGCCGGCCTTGAGCGGCGCGGCGGCGGCGGGGCTGAGGACATAGGCGAGCCCGAGGCCGGCGACGGCGGCCTCCACCATCAGGTCTTCGTCGTCGAGCACGACCGCGGCCGGGGCGTCGATGGTGAGCGCTTGGCCGGCGCGTTCGAACTCCCAGCGATAGAGCTTGCCGCCCGGCAGGCGGTGGCCGATGCAGCGATGGCGCCGGAGGTCGTCGGGCGTCTTCGGGACGCCGGCGCGCTTCAGATACTTCGGCGCGGCCACGCAGAGGAAGCGCCGGGGCGGACCGAACGGGACGGCGATCATGTCCTTGGGGACCGACCCCATGAGGCGCATGCCGGCATCGAAGCCGCCAGCGACGATGTCGATCAACCGGCCTTCGACCACGAGGTCGACGGTGACATCGGGATGGCGCTCGGCCATTCGCGGCAGCACGTCGCGGACCAGCAGCGCCGCCGCCAGGCGCGGCGCGTTGATGCGGACCGTGCCGGCGATCTTGCCGCGGAAAGATGCGACGCCGTCCAGGGCGTCGTCGAGCGCGGCGAGGGCCGGCTGCAGGCGCCCGAGCAATGCGAAGCCGGCTTCGGTCGGCGCGACGCTGCGGGTGGTGCGGTTCAGGAGGCGGACGCCGAGACGCTCCTCGAGGGCGCGCATCGCGTGGCTGAGAGTCGATGGCGCGGTGCCGAGCACGTCGGCGGCGCCGCGGAAGCTGCGGTGGGTGGCGACCGCCACGAAGGCGGTGAGGTCGTTGATGGGCGGCCGGGCCATTGCTGGGGATTTTGCATCAACCCATAAGCATTTCAACGTCTATTCGGCGAAATGTCGATGCCCTATCTGGTGTTTCGAGCATCAGAAGGAACCCACCATGTCCCAGCGCAACGCGATTTTTCCCACCGACCGGCACGCGCTCTATGACCTGCACAAGTATTCGCCGGCGGTCCGCTCCGGCGATCTGCTGTTCGTCTCGGGCCAGGTCGGGAGCCGCCCGGACGGATCGCCCGAGCCGGTGTTCGAGGACCAGGTCCGGCGCGCCTTCGCCAATCTGCGCGCGGTGCTGGAAGCCGCGGGCTGCAGCTTCGACGACGTGGTCGATGTCACCAGCTTCCACACCGACCCCGAGACGCAGCTCGAAACCGTGCTCCGGCTGCGCGACGCCGAGATCGGCGAACCGCCCTATCCGAGCTGGACGGCGATCGGCGTGAGCTGGCTGGCCGGGTTCGACTTCGAGCTCAAGGTGGTGGCGCGGATTCCGGCGGCGGGTGGCGCCGGCGGGTGATGTTCTCGTGAGAGAGCGCTGGACCGTGCTGGGTGCTCGGTCGGACGCGCCGCGGCGGCATCGACCCTCTCCCTAGCCTCCCCCAATCCTGGGGGAGGGGACGCTTTGCAGTCGGTGCGGCGTTCGGGGCGGCGGTGGTCGCGTAAGGGCCGCCTACTTCCGCAGCTTGCCGTCGAGGCTGAACGCGCCCGGGCCGGCGAAGACGAAGTAGAGGAAGACGAAGCAGTAGAGGATGGCGGCGTCGCCGCCGTTGTTGAGCGGCCAGAAGTTCTGCGGCGCATGGGCCATGAAATAGGCGACCGCCATCGTGCCGGAGGCGAGGAAGGCGGCGGGGCGGGTGAACAGGCCGAGCGCGATCAGCGCGCCGCAGACCAGCTCGATGATGCCGGCGAAGGCGCCAGCACTGCCGAAGGTCCAGCCGTATCCCGCCATTTCTCCCGCCGGGAACGAAAGGAATTTCTGGGTCCCGTGGGCCAGGAACAGCAGTCCGGACATGATGCGAAGAACGCCCAGCATCCTGGTGGCGTGGGCGGCGAGTTGGCTGCTCATCATCGTGGGCTCCTGTCATCGCTGGGCGCATGGCGGCGCCGCGCCGCCGAGTCCCCGGGGTTCGCTACCTAACCCAATCGCCACTGCCGTTGCAAGCAACCTGACGGCTGGGACGCCGATCATCGGCCTTCCATCGCCCCGGCGCGCAGCGACCAGGAGATGGCGCAGCGCGAAGCCGTGTTGGCCATTCGTGCGGAAGAGATCGGCAAACCGCCCTATCCGAGCTGGACGGCGATCGGCGTGAACTGGCTGGCGGGGTTCGATTTCGAGATCAAGGTGGTGGCGTGGATTCCCGTCGGGGCCAGGGCCGCGGAGTAACCGCGAGGCGCCGCCTACGGCGCCAGCTTCATCGCGCGCATCGTGTCCGGCAGGGTGCGCGCGAGCAGCGGCTTCAGCGTCTCCGCGAGGCGCTCCATCTTGTCCGCGGGGACATGCTCGATGTCTTCCGGCCAGAAGCTCGCATCGACCGCGACGAAGGGACCGGGAAGATCGGGCGGATCGAGCAGGTCGAAGGGATGGGCGTTGTCGATGGCGCTGTTATTCGCCAGGACCTCGCCGGTATGGCCGTCGACGACGATCACCGAATAGGTCGCGTGCACCCAGTATTTCGTGGTGAAGAGATCGCCGCCCCGGATCAGGCCGAGCCCGTGCAGCGCGCGGTTGCCGTTCTCGACCTTGGTCATGCCCTTCATCAGGACGATGTAGAGGTCGAGATCGCTGGGCGAGGCATGGGCGCGGATGACCGCGCCGAGCGGATCGCCGGGGGTGAACAGGCCGGTGTCCGGCAGCTCGGCGCGGTCCGGGCCGAACTCCACGACATCGTACTTCACCGGCTGGACGGAATAGCGTCCGGCAAGCCGGTCTTTGACGAGGCCGATCGCATAGGCATCGATGCCGTAGCGTTCCGCCGGCTGGTTCTCGAAGGTGGTGGTGATGGAGGAGAACTTATCGCCGATCGCCGAGATGATGCCGACGGTCTTCGCCTGGCCGAGCGTGGCCGCGGGGACGGTGTCGGCTTCGGGCGCGCAGGCCGAGAGCAGCAGCGCCAGCGCGGCACCGAGTGAGCAGAGGCGCAAAGGGAAGCGAGTCATGGGACGCGTCGCGATTGCTGTTTGCAAACGACGCGACCATAGCACGGACGGTGCAGCGCTCAAGCCGGCCGCCTTGCCTGAGTTGAAAGCCGGGGAAGGCAGTCGCTTCCCGACCTGCGGCCGGGAAGCCGTGCGTCAGCGCAACGTCACTTCCCGAACTGGCGCACGTCGGCGAGCTTGCCGGTGATGGCGGCCGCCGTCGCCATGGCGGGGCTCATCAGGTGGGTGCGGCCGCCGCGGCCCTGGCGGCCTTCGAAGTTGCGGTTGGAGGTCGAGGCGCAGCGCTCGCCGGGCTGGAGCTTGTCGGGATTCATCGCCAGGCACATCGAGCAGCCGGGCTCGCGCCATTCGAAGCCGGCTTCGATCAGGATCTTGTCGATGCCTTCCGCTTCAGCCTGCTGCTTCACCAGGCCGGAGCCGGGGACGACCATCGCGTTGACGTTGGAAGCCACCTTCTTGCCCTGCGCCAGCTTGGCGACTTCGCGCAGGTCCTCGATGCGGCCGTTGGTGCAGGAGCCGATGAAGACGCGGTCGATCGGAACGTCGGTCAGCTTGGTGCCGGGCTTCAGGCCCATGTAGTCCAGCGCCCGCTCCATGGAGCGGCGGCGGTTCTCGTCGGCGACGTCGCCGGGATTGGGCACCGCGCCGGTGATCGGCAGCACGTCCTCGGGGCTGGTGCCCCAGGTGACCTGCGGCGCGATGTCGGCGGTCGAGAGCTTGATCTCGGTGTCGTACTTGGCGCCGGCGTCGCTGGGCAGGGTCTTCCAATAGGCGACCGCCTGCTCGTAAGCGCCGGCCTTCGGGGCCATCGGGCGGCCCTTCAGGTATTCGAAGGTGATCTCGTCCGGGGCGATCAGGCCGGCGCGGGCGCCGCCTTCGATCGACATGTTGCAGACCGTCATCCGGCCTTCCATCGAGAGGCTGCGGATCGCGTCGCCCGCGTATTCGATGACATAGCCGGTGCCGCCCGCGGTGCCGATCTTGCCGATGATCGCCAGCACGATGTCCTTGGCGGTGACGCCGGTGCCGAGCGCGCCGTTCACCTGGATCAGCATGTTCTTGGCCGGACGCTGGATCAGCGTCTGCGTCGCCAAGACATGCTCGACCTCCGAGGTGCCGATGCCGAAGGCCAGCGCCCCGAAGGCGCCGTGGGTCGCGGTATGGCTGTCACCGCAGACGATGGTCATGCCGGGCTGGGTCAGGCCCTGCTCCGGGCCGATGATGTGGACGATGCCCTGGCGGATGTCGTCCATCGAGAAATAGGGCACGCCGAAATCGCGGCAGTTCTGCTCCAGGGTCTCGATCTGGATCCGGCTCTCGGGCTCGGTGATGCCCTTGGAGCGGTCGGTGGTCGGCACGTTGTGGTCGGCCACGGCCAAGGTCGCATGCGGCCGGTGCACCTTGCGGCCGGCGGTGCGGAGCCCTTCGAAGGCCTGGGGCGAGGTCACCTCATGGACGAGGTGGCGGTCGATGTAGATCAGGCAGGTGCCGTCGTCCTGACGGTGCACCAGGTGGTTTTCCCAGATCTTGTCGAAGAGCGTTTTCGGCATGGCAGGTTTTCGTCGTGCTTCTGTTGCGGTGTTTCGGACCCCCACCCTAACCCTCCCCCGATTCGGGGGAGGGGACTAGAGCGGGTCTGCCCTCTTCACCCTCCCCCGAATCGGGGGAGGGCCGGGGTGGGGGTGCGTATCACTTCACGCCAAGTATTGATCGCTGACCGAAACGGTCAACGCCGCTCACGGCAGTGCTGCCATGAGCAGGAAGCGTTACTCGGTGGTGGTGGTCGCCTGGGTGTTGTCCACGCGCTCGGAGATGCGGGCGGCCTTGCCGCGGCGGCCGCGGAGATAATAGAGCTTGGCGCGGCGGACGTCGCCCGAACGCACCACCTCGACCGAGGTCAGGCGCGGCGAATAGAGCGGGAAGATACGCTCGACGCCTTCGCCGTAGGAGATCTTCCGCACGGTGAAGGACGAGTTGAGGCCGGCGTTCTTGCGGGCGATGCAGACGCCCTCGAAGGCCTGCACGCGCTCGCGGTCGCCTTCGACCACCTTCACGTTGACCTTCACGGTGTCGCCGGGCCGGAACTCCGGCAGCTTGGCGGTCTCTTTCAGCTTGGCGACCTGCGCCTCTTCGATCTTGGTCAGGGTGCTCATGTCAGTCTTCCTTTCGTCTCGAACTCTTGTTTCCCAGGACCTGGGGTCTCTGTTTCTCGTAGGCGGTCCAAAGATCGGGCCGCCGCAATTTCGTCGCCGCCTCGGCTTGGCTCAGCCGCCAGGCCTTGATCTTCTCGTGGTGTCCGGAGAGCAGCACCTCCGGAACCGTGCGGCCCTGCCATTCGGCGGGCCGCGTGTAATGCGGGTACTCCAGGAGGCCCCGCTCGAAACTCTCCTCCTCCAGCGTCTCCTCCGCGCCCATCACCCCGGGCAGCAGACGGACGCAGGCATCGATCACCGCCAGGGCCGCCGGCTCGCCGCCCGAAAGGACGATGTCGCCGAGGCTGATCTCGAGGAGCCCGCGGGCTTCGATCACCCGCTCGTCCAGCCCCTCGTAGCGGCCGCAGACCAGAACCAAGCCCGGTCCCGCCGCCCAGTCCCGCACCAGCGCCTGCTCGACCCGCTGGCCGCGCGGCGTGAGGTAGATGGCCGGCCCAAGTCCGTCCTGCGTCGCCGCTTCCAGCGCCGCATCGACCACGTCGGGCCGCATCACCATCCCCGCCCCGCCGCCGAACGGCGTGTCATCGACGGTCCGGTGCTTGTCGGTGGCGAAGCTCCGGATGTCCGAAGTCTCCAGCCGCCACAGACCCTTCTCCAAAGCCTTGCCCGCGAGGCTCTGCCCGAGCGGGCCCGGAAACATCTCCGGAAACAGGGTCAGCACGCGCGCCGTCCAAGGACGCTGGTTAGTCACCTCCTCTTTCCTCTTCTTCTCCGACCGGTTTCGCGGTGAAGAAGTCTTCCGGCAGATCGACGACGATCTTGCCGGCGGCGAGATCCACCACCGGCACGAAGCGATCGGCGAAAGGCAGATCGAAATCGCCCTGCGTCCCACCGCCGACCGCGAGGATGTCGCCGGCGCCGTAATCCTGCAGCGCGACGACCTTGCCGAGCGCCTTGCCGCTGCGATCCTCGACGGCGAGGCCGACCAGGTCGCTGGCATAGAACTCGTTCTCGCCTTCGATCGCGGGCAGGGCGTCGCGCGGCGCATAGAGCCGCGTGCCCTTCAGCGCCTCGGCGGCGTTGCGATCGGCGATGCCGTCGATCCTGGCGATCACCACCGCGTCCTTGGCCGCTTTCGAGCTCAGCTTCAGCGCGAAGCTGCGGCCCTGGTCGTCGTAGAGCCGACCATAGGCGGCAATCGCCAGGGGATCGGCGGTGAAGGATTTCACCTTCACCTCGCCCCTGACGCCATGCACACCGGCGATCGCGCCCAACAGGATCATCTGCCCTTTATCCTTCATCGCTCCGGATGAAAGGCTTTAGCTGGCCGGCGCTTCGGCGGCCTTGGCGGCGGCGTCAGCCTGGGCCTTGGCGCGCTCCTGGGCCTTCGCCTTCGGCTTGTCCTGCTTGGTCTGCTCGTGGCGCTTCGGCGCCTCCATCAGGCCGGCCTTGGAGAAGAAATACTGCACGCGCTCCGACGGCAGGGCGCCCTTGGAGAGCCAGTACTTGGCGCGCTCGGCGTCGAGCACGACGCGCAGCGGGTCTTCCTTGGTCAGCATCGGGTTGTAGGAGCCGATGCGCTCGACGAACTTGCCGTCACGGGCGAAGCGGCTCTCGGCCACAACGATCCGGTAGAACGGGCGCTTCTTGGCGCCACCGCGGGCCAGACGAATCTTCAGTGACATGGTCTCTCCTTATAAAATCGAAAGTTCGAATCAGGGTTCGGGATGGTGACTGCAGGCTTCGATCTTGTTGCCGTCGAGATCGAAGGCGAAGGCACCGTAGTAATTCGGGTGGTAGTGCGGGCGCAGGCCCGGCTTGCCGTTGTCCTTGCCGCCGGCCTTGAGCGCGGCGGCGTGAAACGCGTCGATATCCTTGCGGCGCTTGGCCACGAAGCAGATATGCGTGCCGCCCTTGGCATTGCAGCCCGGATCGACCCGCTCCGGGAGCCCGATCCAGAAGCGCGGATGGTCGCTGCCGATCTCGCCATAGCCATGGGCGACCACGCCCTCGCCCGGCACGTCCACCGTGAAGATGCAGGCGCAGCCGATGGTCGCCAGCACGTCGTCGTAGAACTGCTTGGCGCGCTTCAGGTCGGAGACGCCGATCGAGAGATGGTCGATCATCGCATCCCTCCGAAACCGCCACCGCCGCCCATTCCACCGCCGCCCATTCCACCGCCGCCCATTCCCCCCATGCCGCCCTTCATCAAGGCGCCGAGGCCGTGGCGCATCAGGCCCTTCTGGCCGAGCTTGGAGACCTGCTTCAGCATGCGCTGCATCTCCTGATGCTGCTTCAGGAGCTTGTTGATCTCCTGCACGCCGACGCCGGAACCCTTGGCGATGCGGTTCTTGCGCGAGGCCTTGATGAGGTCCGGGTTGCGGCGCTCCTTCGGGGTCATCGAGGAGATGATCGCGAGGCTGCGCTTGACGTGCTTCTCGTCGACCTTGCCTTCGAGCTGCTTCTGCATCTTGCCGATGCCGGGCAGCATGCCCATGACGCCGGCGAGGCCGCCCATCTTCTGCAGCTGCTTCAGCTGCAAGGCCATGTCGTCGAGATCGAACTGGCCCTTCTGCATCTTCTTGGCGAGACGCTCGGCCTCCTCGGCCTCGGTCGTCTCCATCGCCTTCTCGACCAGGCTGACGATGTCGCCCATGCCGAGGATGCGGCCGGCCAGGCGGTCGGCGTGGAAGTCTTCCAGCGCATCCAGCTTTTCGCCGGTGCCGAGCAGCTTGATCGGCGCGCCGGCGATGGCGCGCATGGAGAGCGCAGCACCACCGCGCGCATCGCCGTCGATGCGGGTCAGCACGATGCCGGTGACGCCGACCTTCTCCTTGAAGGATTTGGCGACGGTGACCGCGTCCTGGCCGGTCATCGCATCGGCGACCAGCAGGCTCTCATGCGGATTGACCGCGGCGCTGACCGCGGCGACTTCGGCCATCAGCTCTTCGTCGATGGCGAGGCGGCCGGCGGTGTCGAGCAGCACGACGTCGAAGCCTTCGAGCTTGCCCATCTGCATCGCCCGCTTGGCGATGGCGACCGGCGGCTCGCCGGGGACGATGGGCAAGGTGCGCACCATGGTCTGCTCGCCGAGGATGGCGAGCTGCTGCTGCGCGGCCGGACGGCGCACGTCCAGCGACGCCATCAGCACTTTCTTGTTCTGCTTCTCGGTGAGGCGCTTGGCGATCTTCGCGGTGGTGGTGGTCTTGCCCGAGCCCTGCAGGCCGAGCATCAGGATGGCGACCGGCGACGGCGCGTTGAGGCTGATGCCGGGCTCTTGCGTCTCGCCGGCGGAGAGGGTGCGGATCAACTCGTCATGGACGAGCTTCACCACCATCTGGCCGGGACTGACCGATTTGACGACCTTCTCGCCGACCGCACCGACACGGACCCGGTCGATGAAATCCTTCACCACGGGCAGCGCGACGTCGGCTTCGAGCAAGGCGACGCGGACTTCGCGCAGGGCTTCGTCGACATCGGCTTCCGAGAGCGCACCGCGCCGCGTCAGCTTGTCGAAGACACCACTCAGACGTTCGGAGAGTTTCTCGAACATTGGCCCGTTTCAAATGCGCAAAACACAATCGCGCCCGCGCACGATACTCGTGGACGGACGGAGCCCCTCGGGGCCAGCGGCCTAACAATTCCGGGTTAAGCGGGGCGGAAACTAGGCGTTCGGGCGCCGCAAGTCAATCGCGGCGCATGCGGCAAAAAATCTCGGCCCGGCAAGGGCTTACTGCTGATGCCAGACCATCCAGGCGGGCCAGGCCGGATTGACCGGCTCGGCATCCTGCGGCGAGGCCGGGGCCGGTCCGCTGGCGGCGGCGTTGGACGGGAGCTGGGTGCCGGTGCTGAGCGCGGTGCCGGAGCCGCCTTGGGCGCTGTCGGCGAGGTTGTCGACGGCCTCGTCGGGGTCGCTGAACTGGCTTTGGACGCCCGGTCCGTCGGGCGCCGGCGTATCCGAGAAGGCAAAGGCTGGAGCGCCCGCGCCGAGCAAGGGCAGGCAGATTGCGGCGGCGGCCAGGATGCGCATCTTGCGAAAACTCCGAATCAAGGGAGCCAAATCGACCTTTCTCACATCATGGGGAGAGGTGAGAAAGGGCGAATTGTCGCGATTCAACCTTACTAACTCATTACAAAGACAATCTTTTCCAAATCTTAATCCGAAAACGGTTGCATGCCGTCAAGACGCGCGGCGATGATGCTCCAGCCTGAATCCCAGGGGAGCTGAATTGGCCGCGAAGCCGGTTCATCGGGAGACGGATAAAATGAGACCACTGCTGTTCGGCGCCCTCTTGGCGGGCGTGCTCGGCTTAAGCAGCCTCCATGCCGCGCAGGCGGAAGATCTGCGCGACGAGCCGCTGGCGGAAGTCCAGCAACTGGCCGATGCCGGAAGGGCGGACGCGCAGCGCGAGCTCGGCATCCGCTACGGCCAGGGCACCGGCCTCACCCAGGACATGCGCAGCGCGCGTTCCTGGGCGAGCAAGGCGGCGTCCCAGGGCGATCCCTGGGCGATGCGCATCATGGGGCTGATCTACCTGAACGGGCTCGGCGTCGAAGCCGATCGCTGGCGCGCGGTGGATTATTTCAAACGATCCGCCGATGCCGGCGATCTCTATGCGCAATTCAATCTCGCCGTCATCTATTACGAAGGCACGCTCACCAAGCAGAGCTATGAGAAAGCGCTGACCTGGTACAAGCGCGCGGCCGACCAGGGCAACACCCGGGCGCAGCACAATCTCGGGCTGATGCTGGCCAACGGCATCGGCACCGAGCTCGATCGCGTCGAGGCCTATAAGTGGTTCGAGCTGTCGGGCAGCGGCGATGCGGTCGCGGCCATCACCGAGATGCAGGAGATCGCGCCGCGCATGACCAAGACCGAGATCGCCCAGGCCCAGGAACGCGCCGAGTTGTGGCGGGCCAATATGGAATGGGTGCCGTAAGCGGCGCCGCGCGCAGACGGCCTAGCGAGGACGTTTCGGTTTCTCCGTCGGCTTGCATCCAACAGCGCGCTTAAGCCGCCGGCGGCAGGCGGGTCTGCGTCGTGGCGAGCGCGGTGCCGCGCGGTTGCGGCGGCTGGCGGCGGAGCGTGTGCAGTTCCAGCTTCGCTTCGTCGAGCTCGCGCCGGGTCTGGCGGTGGTGGCGGCGCTGCTGGGCGCCGGTGAACCACATCACCAGCACGCCGAGCAGGAAGCCGAACAGCACCAGCAGCAGGGTCAGCAGGAACAGCGGCACCGGCGGCAGCGCCCAAGGCAGCGGCCAGAGGTCGAGCTCGATCGCCTGCCTGTTGTCCACCGCGAACAAAGCGACGATGGCGATGAGCGGGAGCGTCACAATCCAGGCGAAGCGGCGCATGTCGAATCCTCACCGATACCCATGATGCCTTGCGGTCTAGTTCCGCCGTGCCGATCTGGCAAGCTTAACCATGCCGCAGGATTGCTGCCGCATTCTACAGATCGAACGTGTCGAAGCTGGCCTGAAGTTACTCGCCGCCGCCGGTCATCGGCGGCTTGTTGGCGGACGGCGCGGGCTCGGGCGCCTTGGCCGGCGCGCCGGGCTCGATCTTGGCGTTGAGCCGATCGCGTAACTCTTTGCCGGTCTTGAAGAATGGCACGACCTTCTGATCGACCGCGACGGTTTCGCCGGTGCGGGGATTGCGGCCCTTGCGGGCGTCGCGCTGCTTCACCGAGAAGGCGCCGAAGCCACGGAGCTCGACCCGATCACGCTTTGCCAAGGCGTTGGTGATCTCTTCGAAGATCGTGGTGACGATCCGCTCGACATCGCGATGATAAAGATGCGGATTAAGCTCCCCGATCCGCAGAATAAGTTCGGATTTCGTCATCCTGTCCCCGCACGCCCGTCGCGCCGGCGAAAATCGCCCTGCAACCGGCCTTCCCCTCGTCACCCCAAGGGGCCGACCCCAGGAGTTTCAAAAGCGTGCCAAGGGAATCGTGCGCCGTCAAGGATAAGTCGCTCATTTTAATACGTTTTTCCGGCTGAGGGCGGATTCGGCCAGGATTCGGGCAGAAAAATGGGCCGGAGGGGATGCCCCTCCGGCCCAAACTCACGCTATTTTGTAATTTTATTGCGAAGTGAGGTGCTTACTCGGCCTCGTCCTTCTTGGGCTTCTTGCCCGCCTTGTTGAGGGCAGCACCCAGGATGTCGCCCAGGCTGGCGCCGGAATCCGACGAGCCGAACTCCTGCATCGCCTGCTTGTCCTCTTCGACTTCGCGGGCCTTGATCGAGAGCGAGACCTTGCGGGTCTTGGTGTCGATCTGGGTGATCTTGGCATCGACCTTCTCGCCGACGGCGAAACGGTCCGGACGCTGCTCACTGCGCTCGCGCGACAGATCGGTCTTGCGGATGAAGCCGGTGACACCGTCGCCGACCGAGACCTCGATGCCGCCCTCGTTGATGCCGGTGACGGTGCAGGTCACGACCTCGCCCTTCTTCAGCGCGGTCGACGCTTCGGCGAAGTTGTCCTTCTTCAGCTGCTTGATGCCGAGCGAGATGCGCTCCTTCTCCACATCGACGTCGAGCAGCTTCACCTTCACCATGTCGCCCTTCTTGTAGTCGGCGACCGCTTCCTCGCCCGGGCGCTCCCAATCGAGGTCGGAGAGATGGACCATGCCGTCGATCTCCGGGGTGAGGCCCACGAACAGGCCGAACTCGGTGATGTTCTTCACCTCGCCCTCGAGCTCGGATCCGACCGGATGCTTCTCGAGGAAGCCAGCCCACGGATTCTCCATGCACTGCTTCAGGCCGAGGCTGATGCGGCGCTTCACCGGATCGACGTCCAGCACCATCACTTCCACTTCCTGCGAGGTGGAGACGATCTTGCCCGGATGGACGTTCTTCTTGGTCCAGCTCATCTCGGAGACGTGCACCAAGCCTTCGATGCCCGGCTCCAGCTCCACGAAGGCGCCGTAATCGGTGATGTTGGTGACGCGGCCCTTGAAGCGGCTGCCCACCGGATACTTCGCCTGCACGCCCTCCCAGGGATCGGCCTCGAGCTGCTTCATGCCGAGGCTGATGCGCTGGGTTTCCGGGTTGAAGCGGACGACCTGGACGTTGACGGTCTGGCCGATGTGCAAGGCTTCCGACGGATGGTTGATGCGGCGCCACGCGATGTCGGTGACGTGCAGCAGGCCATCGACGCCGCCGAGATCCACGAACGCACCGTAATCGGTGATGTTCTTGACGACGCCGGAGAGCACCTGGCCCTCCTTGAGGTTCGCAACCAGCTCGTTGCGGGCCTCGGCGCGGCTCTCCTCGAGCACGGCGCGGCGGGAGACCACGATGTTGCCGCGGGCGCGGTCCATCTTCAGGATCTGGAACGGCTGCGGCGTGCCCATCAGCGGGCCGACGTCGCGCACCGGACGGATATCGACCTGCGAGCCCGGCAGGAAGGCCACGGCGCCGTTGAGGTCGACCGTGAAGCCGCCCTTCACGCGGCCGAAGATCACGCCGTTGACGCGCTGGTTGTCCTTGAACTGCTTCTCGAGCTGGGTCCAGGCCTCCTCGCGGCGGGCCTTGTCGCGCGACAGGACGGCTTCGCCGTTCTTGTCTTCCATGCGCTCGAGATAGACTTCGACGACGTCGCCGACCTTCATCTCGGACTTCTGGCCGGGCATCGCGAATTCCTTCAGCGCGACGCGGCCTTCCGACTTCAGGCCGACATCGACCAAAGCGAACTCGCCGTCGATCGAGACGACGGTGCCGGAGAGCACGCTGCCCTCCAGGCCCTGGGCGGCGCCCAAGGTCTCCTCGAGCAGCGAAGCAAAGCTCTCGCTCTCGGCTCGTTCTTTGGTGACGCGGGCGGCTGCGGATTTAGCCATGTGGTGTCAGTTCCTTTCCAAATTTTCAGGCCGACCGGTTGTCTCCGGCGGTCTTGAAACGATGATGCGACGGCGTGCGCCGGTTGCAACAAGCGGGGCGCGCCGAAGCGGGTTCAGGTGCGAATGATGATCTGGTCGATGTGATCTTTGGCTTGGCGGAACACCTGATCGGCATCGAATGCCGAAGTGTCGATGATCAGGGCGTCTTCCGCCGGCCGCATGGGAGCTGTCGAACGGGCCGTATCCCGGGCGTCCCGCTCCCGCATATCCTCCAAAACTCGCGCGTATATAGCGGTCTCGCCCTTGGCTTGCAACTCCTTGAATCGGCGCATCGCCCGGGCTTCGTCGCTGGCGGTGATGAAGAGCTTAACCATTGCGTCCGGAAGCACCACGGTGCCGATATCCCGGCCGTCCAGGACCGCGCCCCGCTTGCCTTCCGGGGGGTGCTGGGCGAAGCCGCGCTGCCAGTCCAGCAGGGCGGCCCGGACCGCCGGGATGGCCGCCACCTGGGAGGCGAGCTTGCCGGTCGCCTCGGCCCGGATCTCCGGATCGGCGAGCAGCTCCGGCTTGAGCCCGCGGGCGGCGGCGACCGCGGCGGGCTCGGCCGGTTCCAGCCCCGAACGCAGCAGGCTCAGCGCGGTGCCGCGGTAGAGCGAGCCGGAATCGAGATAAGCGAGGTTGTAAGCGGCGGCCAGGCGCCGGGCCAAAGTGCCCTTGCCGGCGGCGGCGGGTCCGTCGATCGCGATGGTGAGAGTCATCGGTTCTGCAGCCGGATTCCGGTGCCGATGCCGTTCATCAGATCGACGAAGGTCGGGAAGCTGGTGTCGATCGGCGAACCGTCATCGATGGTGACCGGCTTCCTCGCCGCCAGGCCCAGCACCAGGAAGGACATGGCCGGACGATGGTCGAGATTGACGGCGATCTCGGCACCGCCCGCCGGGGGCTTGCCGGTGCCCTTGACGCTGAGCCAGTCCGGGCCTTCGGAGACATCGACGCCGCAGGCCTTGAGGCCGCGCGCCATGGCGCCCAGGCGGTCGCTCTCCTTCACGCGGAGCTCGCCCAGGCCCAGCATCCGGGTCTCGCCCTCGGCATAGGCGGCGATCACCGAGAGGATCGGATATTCGTCGATCATCGAAGGCGCCCGCTCCGGCGGCACGGTCACGCCGCGCAAGGCGCCGTGCTTCACGCGCAGGTCGCCGACCCGCTCGCCGGCTTCGATGCGCTCATTCTCGATCCGGATGTCGGCGCCCATTTCCAGCAGCGTCTCGATCAGGCCGATGCGGTGTGGGTTCAGGCCGACATTCTCGATGGTGAGCTCGGAGCCTTGCACCACAAGGGCCGCGGCGATCGGGAAGGCCGCGGAGGACGGATCGCCGGGCACCACGATCTTGCGGCCGGTGATCTCCGGCTGGCCAGTGAGCGAGACCGCGCGGCCCTCTTTGGTCTGCTCGACCACGAGCTTGGCGCCGAACCCTTTCAGCATCAGCTCGGTGTGATCGCGCGTGGGTTCCGGCTCGATCACCGTGGTGACGCCGGGCGTGTTCAGGCCGGCGAGCAGGATCGCCGACTTCACCTGGGCCGAAGCGACCGGCAGCTTGTAGGTGATCGGCAGCGGATCCTTGGTGCCGATGACCGCGAGCGGCGGACGGCCGCCTTGCCGCGCGATCACCTGCGCGCCCATCAGCTTCAAGGGATCGGAGACGCGCGCCATCGGGCGCGAGCGCAAGGACGCGTCGCCGGTGAAGAAGGTCACCATCGGATAGGCCGCGACCAGACCCATCAGCAGCCGCGTGCCGGTGCCGGCATTGCCGAGGTCGAGCACCTCCGCCGCCTCGCGCAAGCCGCCGATGCCGCGGCCGCGGGCGCGCCAGACCCCGTCCTCGCCGCGTTCGGCCGCGCCGCCGAGCAAGCGCATGGCCTCGGCGGTGCGGAGCACATCCTCGCCTTCCAGGAGACCGTGGATCTCGGTCTCGCCCAAAGCGAGCGCGCCCAGCATCAGCGAGCGGTGGGAAATCGACTTGTCCCCGGGCACGCGGATGCGACCCTTGATGCCTTTGGACGCGGTGCCGGAATGGAGCGGCCGGGGAAGAGATTGGGTCTTGCTCATGAGACGGGTCGGCCTGATCGCTGCCGCCGGGAGGCGCTGGGGTGAATGAAGGCGCGCCTCTCTACCACAAACGGCGGTCCGGATGGAAATTCCGAACCGCGCCGACTGTGAGCCGTTGCCGGTTTTCCTGTCCCATCGCGTGTTGACAGCGCCTGCCTTGCGTGGCAAACGGCACCCGACCCGCGGGGGTGCGGCGCCCGACACCGGCCTCCCCGAAAGCGAATATGGAGAGAGCCGTAGTGACCAAACCGGAATGGGGCACGAAGCGCACCTGCCAGAGCTGCGCCGCCCACTTCTACGATCTTCGGAAAGACCCGATCGTCTGCCCGAAATGCGGCGCCACCTACGATCCCGAGGCGATCCTGAAGAGCCGCCGCCGCGCCCCTGAGAAGGTCGTGCCGGTGAAGCCGGTCAAGGAGCCGGAACTGCCGGATGTCGAGGCGGATGTCGAGACCGAGGAGGTCGTCGAAGAGGCCGACGACGTGATCGAGGACACCTCGGAACTCGGCGAGGACGACGCCGACATCCCGGAGACGATCGAGACCGGCGAGGAGGAAGGGGAGCGCTGAACCCTTCCCGGATCGGCGACTGATTTTGCTTGAAATGAAGGCCGGCCGCTTCTAGCTTCCAGCCGCTTTTCCGCCCCCGGCTCCCAGCATTCCGTGGGGCGGCGGACTTGAGTTCGGGCCCATAGCTCAGCTGGGAGAGCGCCACAATGGCATTGTGGAGGTCAGCGGTTCGATCCCGCTTGGGTCCACCAGACGAAACCCCCGCCGCGAGCGATCGCGCGGGGGTTTTTCTTTGATTTGATTCGAAAAGACGGCTCACCCAGCGAAGCGATTCGCATCCCCACACACCATTTTATGGAGATTCAAAGCGCAAATTCAGCAATTTTTAGGAATTGGATGCTACAACCCCCCAATGTCACGGGAGATGGAACTGGCCGAGCCACTGGCCGAACCGACGGAGCGCGGCAGCAAGGGCCGCCGCTCGGTGGTGTTTCGCGTGCTGGACCTGATCCAGCTGGTTGCGGCTTCGCCGCAGCCGATGACCCTGGCCGAGATCGGCACGCAGCTGAAGCTGCCGAAGCCGACCGTGCACCGGCTCTGCGTGCGGCTGGAAGAATCCAAGTATCTGACCCGGGAACCCGGCCGCTATCGCTACCGGGTCGGGCCCGCCACCGAGCGCCTCGCCTTCAACGCGATCCGGCGCGGCTCGGCCAGCGTACAATGGCGCGCCATCCTGGAGACGCTGGTCGATGAGATCCGCGAGACCTGCAATTTCACCGCACCCGCCGGCAATGAAGTGGTCTATGTCGAGCGCGTCGAATCGCGCTGGCCGCTGCGCATCCATCTCGAAACCGGGTCGCGCGTGCCGATCCACTGCACGGCGAGCGGCAAGCTGTTTCTGGCGATGATGGAGCCGGAACGCCGGCGCCGCATGCTGGACACGCTGAACCTGTCGGCGATGACGGAGCGTACCATCACGTCGCGCTCCAGGCTGGAGGCCGAGCTGGCCGAGATCGCGCAGCGCGGCTACGGCACGGATGACGAGGAATTCATCGTCGGCCTGGTGGCGATCGCCGTGCCGGTGACCGATCCCAAGGGCCGGCTGATCGGCGCCGTCGCCCTGCATGCCGCGAAGGCCCGGCTCGATCTCGCCCAGGCGCTGGAATACCTGCCGCGTCTGCGCGGCGCTGCGCTGGATATCGGTCGCACGCTGGACTGATCAGCAGCCGGCGCTCCGGATTCAAGAGCCGCCTGAACTCAGCCGCGCTTCCTCGAAACAGTCGCGCAGCTCCTGCGCCGCATCGGCGTAGCTCTCCACCGTCATCAGGCGGCTGATCGCCTGATTGTCCTCCGACAGCGGCAGGATAATGCGCATATACGCGCTGCGGCGGGTCGCACACTCGATCAGCAGGCGGTGCGCGATCGGCGCCCGGCGCGCCAGAGCGTCACAATAGAGGCGGTGGAGGAGCGCGCCGTAGGCCGGCGGATTGAGATCCAGCGCGCGCTTGTTGGTGAGCTCCGCGCCATGGATCTTGAACAAGCCGGTGCCCGCCAGGCGAAAACGGAAATCGATCGGATCCGTGCTGACATCGACCAGCGTCACCCGCGGCAGCAACGGCGCGATGTCGACCGGATCGATATCGGCGCGGGTCGGCGCCAGACGCCCGCCGCGCTTCTGCTGCCAATATTCGAAGGCGAGATTGAGGTCGGCATCGACTTCGGGATCGTCGAGACGCAGTTCCACGGCGTCGATCCGCGCCAAGGTGGCGCGACCGCCACGGCCGGCGAGATGCCCGTCCAGGCGGATATCGCGGATCGCCCCAGGCCGGGCCAGCTTTGCCTGCTCGGCCTCGCCGGATTCCGCCTTGGCTACGCCTGCCGATGTCGCCCCCATCGCCCGTCCTTGTTTGGATCCCATTCTAAGGCGGGATCTCGTGTGGAATCAGCGGGGCGCAACCTTACACGCGCCGATGGCAATGTCTACCGTCGGCGAGAGGATCCGACTTTCCCGGAAGGGACGGATCGCAGCGCCGCATATTGCATCCCGCCACAACTTTGAAAGGAGCTTCCTCGCTCTCCCGCGGCACGCACTGCGGCATGCCCGCCAAGCCCCGGCGGCGTCAGGCTTTTTTGAACACGAGGATTATCCTCTTCTGTGGACAGCCTTGTGGATGATTGTGTGAATTATCGCCCGACTGCGGGGGCCCTCTTGGACCCGCTTGAAAAGTTAATTTTGGCGACCATTTATTCGTTGTGGCGCCGGGCCCGGAAACCGGGCGGGGCCGCCGCGATGGGCCGGAAACGGACATCGCGGGAATTGTTCGCAAGCTCGCTCGCATGGAGGGGCAGGATGTCGAGACTATCGCTCTTCAACAGCCCGTTGCTCTTGGGCTTCGATCATTTCGAACGCACGCTCGACCGGATCTCGAAGACCGGTTCCGAGGGCTATCCGCCTTACAACATCGAGCAGGTCAGCGACGAAGCCTTGCGCATCACGCTGGCCGTCGCCGGTTTCGCCATCGACGACCTCGAGATCCAGATCGAGGACAACCAGCTCGTGGTGCGCGGCCGCCAGAAGGACGACCCGGATCGGATCTACCTGCATCGCGGGATCGCGGCGCGGCAGTTCCAGAAGGGCTTCGTGCTGGCCGAAGGGATCGAAGTGACCGGTGCCAGCCTTGATAACGGTCTGCTTTCGATCGACCTGCAGCGGCCCAAGGTGGAACCGCAAGTCCGCACCGTGCCGATCAAGAAGGCAGCGCAGCGGTTGAGTGACCGGCAAGACGGCGCCACGGAGATCGCTGTGACCGGCAGCGTCAAGAGCTGAACGCGGAACACCCAGTCGGAAGAACGATAGGAGTCACTGGGGGCATCCCAGGAGAAACACCATGGTATCCATTGAACAGATCCGCCAGATCACGACCGAAGACCTGCTCTCGTTGGGCGTGCGCGATGTCGCCTATCTGAAGGACGTCGAGGTCGATGGCAGCACCGCCGTCGGCATCTTCGCCGCCAACGGCCAGCAACTGGCACTCCTGCCCGATCGCAACGCGGCCATTGCCGCCGCAGTCGAGAACGGCCTCGCCCCGGTCACGCTGCACTAGATTGGAGCTTCACCAAGCGGCCGCCCTGAAGATTCCTTCAGGGCGGATAGCCGTAATCGTTCGGCCCGTCGCTTCCCCGCCCGAAGATCAGATAGAGCAGCGCCAGTAGCGGGATGATGCCGCCGGCTTGGCTGTAGCCGATGCTCCACTGCCCGCGCGACCAGTCGAACGACAACCCGCCGCCGAGCAAGCCGGGCAGCAAGAACATCCAGACATAGTGCCAGCCCGACCGGTTGAGATCGTGGAGCCGCTTCACGACCAGGGCCATTCCCGCCCAGCACCAGAAGGCGCCGATCGCGACCACGGCGATCAGCGACGCCGCGAATGGATAACGCGCGTTGCCGACGGCCGGGATCGCCAGCAAGATCAAGACCGGGATGATGATCCAGAGCACCAGCCCATAAAGAAAGAAACGCCAGCGGCGGAGGCGGCCGCTCAGCGCGAAATAGCCTTCAAGCAATGCCGGTCTCCCCGCTCGGATCTTTCAAGGGCGCTCGCCGAAGCGATTGGCGCCGTCCGAGCCCGGCCAGAACAGCAGATAGAGGCCGATGCCGAAGGAGATCACGAGGCCGAGCAGTGCCGTCATCAAGGCGGGTCCGGGCATGTCGAGCTGCCTGAAGGCGGCGCCGAAGCCGTTGAAGATGGCCGGGAAGAAGACCATCCAGACATAGTGCCAGGCCGAGAGGTCGAGATCGTGGAGCCGCTTCGCCGCGAGGCAGAAGCCGCCTACGGTCCCCATCACGGTGAGAATGACCATGATCGCGACGGTGACCCCCGTCGCGCCCTCCGCATTGCGCAAGGGCAGCAGCAGAACCAGCCCGAGGACGACCAGGATGGTCACCAACAGAATCGAATATCCGAAATAGGCCAGCCGCCCCAGCCGGCCGTCCCAAGAGAACAACGCGTACAGCATCCCACGCCCCCGGCTGCGCGATGCCGCAATCTATCAGAGATTGCAGCGGCCTTGAAGCGGGTTCGGCCTTACGCCGCGTGGCTGTGCGCGCGGTCGGTGAGGAGGGCGTAGATCGCCTCCGCCTGGTCGGCGCCGCGGAGCTTCTCGCAGATGGCGCGGTCGCGCAGCAGGCGAGAAACGCGGGCGAGCGCCTTCAGGTGATCGGCGCCGGCACCTTCCGGCGCCAGCAGCAGGAAAATGAGATCGACCGGCTGCTCGTCGATCGCCTCGAAATCGACCGCATGCTCGAGCCGGGCGAACAGGCCGAACATCTTCTTCACATCGGCGAGCTTGCCGTGCGGAATGGCGATGCCGTTGCCGACACCGGTGGTGCCGAGGCGCTCGCGTTCCAGCAGCACGTCGAAGATCTGCCGTTCATGGACGCCGGTGATCTCGCCGGCGCGGCGCGCCAGGTCCTGCAGCGCCTGCTTCTTGCTCGAGACTTTGAGGCGCGGCATGACCTGCGCCGGTGACGACAGTAGATCCTCGATCTCCATGATCCCTCGTACTCCATTCCGGCCAGATATCCGCGTCCCCACCGATCCCGCACTCTCTGTCGGACCGGCGTGGCGGGAGGTTCGTCGCGGCGGCTCCTTTTAGCGCCGCGCCGGCGCTCCGACTCTGCGAGGCTCCGTGCCCACGGCATCCGGCTTCGACGCCGGATCAACCCAACCGATATTGCCGTCGTTGCGGCGGTAAACCATGTTCAGCCCCCCATGCGCGCGATTGTGGAACAGCATCGCCTGCGTTTCGGCGAGGTCGAGGCGCATGACCGCCTCGCCGACCGTCAAAGTGGGAATGTCGGCTTCGAGCTCGGCCACGATGACCGCCGAATGCCCGTTGGCGGCGTCGGCGCCTTCGCTCGCATCCAAGGCGGTCTCGTCGCCGATGTCGGCCGCCAGCACGAACTGCTTCGCGGCGTAGGAATCGGTCTCCGCCCGATGATGGTCGCGCAGCCGCCGCTTATGCCGGCGCAAGCGCTTGGAGATCGTCTCCGCCGCGATGTCGAAGGCGCCATAGGCGTCGCCGCCGTCGTCCTCCGCCTGCATCAGGATGCCGCGACCGACATGCACGGAAATCGCGGTGTGGAATCGGTAGCCTTGTTTGGAGAAGGTTACCGTGGCCTCGATCGGGTTCGAAAAATACTTCTCGAACACCTTGTCGAGTCCTTCCGCGACGTAGGCTCTCAACGCTTCACCAACGTCGATGCCTTTGCCATTGACGGTCAGGTTCATCGCTTCTCGTCCGCTTGCCAATGATGATTCGATGTCGGGAGCAACGGCGCCGCCAGGGTGAGCACCGAATCGATTCGCGGCCGCACCGTCTCCGCGTGCCGCGTCTCCACTGTCGCTGGGCACATTGCAATCAAGGCTCGAACGCGCCCCCGCAAAACGGCCGGGACCATAGGAACCGTTCCCGGCGAAGTCAATACCGCCCCAGGCTCTTCAGGGGGATTCCGGGAGGGCTCCCAGAAGAAACCCCTTACAAAGCATGTGGCGAGGATCAGGCCGAACGCAAGGCTTTCTCGCGCCGGCGTTGAACCGACGAAGGTATCTTCAACGATTCCCGATACTTAGCTACGGTCCGCCGGGCGATGTCGACGCCCTGCGCCTGCAGGATGGAAACCAGCTTGTCGTCGGAAAGAATGTCGTCCGCCGGCTCCGAATCGATCAATTCCCGGATCCGGGACCGGACCGCCTCGGCGGAATGGCTGTCCGCTCCGTTGGAACCCTGGATCGCCGCGCTGAAGAAGTAGCGGAGCTCGAACAGGCCGCGCGGGGTCGCCATGTACTTGTTGGTGGTCACCCGGCTGACGGTGCTTTCGTGCATGCCGATCGCCTCGGCGATGTCGCGGCGGATCAGCGGCTTCAGATGCTGCACGCCGTGCAGCAGGAACGCCTCCTGCTGGCGGACGATCTCCGAGGCGACCTTGAGGATCGTGGTGGCGCGCTGATGCAGCGTCTTCACCAGCCAGTTGGCGGCGGCCAGGCGGTCGCTGATGTACTCCTTCTCGGCCTTGCTGTGCGCCTTGGAAGAAACCAGCGTGTGATACTGCTGATTGACCAGCAGGCGCGGCAGGGTGTCGGTGTTGAGCTCGACCGACCAGCTCCCGTCTTGGCGGCGGCTGACCAGGATGTCGGGAATGACGGTCTCGACCTCGCCGGCCTCGAAGAACAGGCCGGGCTTCGGATTGAGCGCCCGGATCTCGCCCACCATGTCGGCCAGATCCTCGGCATCGACGCCGCAGAGCTTCATCAGCTGAACGCGGTCGTGCTTGGCCAGCAGATCGAGATGGGTGAGCATGGTCTGCATCGCCGGGTCGAGCCGGTCGCGTTCCTTCAGCTGCAGCGCCAGGCATTCGGCGAGATTGCGGGCGAAGACCCCGCAGGGCTCGAACTGCTGCAGCTTCTTCAGCGTGGACTCGACCAGTGCCGGGGGGCAGCCCAGCCGCTCGGCCAGGCCGTCGAGATCGCCGCTGATGTAACCGGCGGGATCCAGCATGTCGATGATCTGCAAGCCGATGATGCGCTCGGTCGGATCGGAGACGTCGAGCGTCAGCTGCGCCTCGAGATGCTCGCGCAACGTGGTCGGACGCTGCGCGGTCTGCTCGATGCCGTATTCGCCGTCGCCGAAGTCGCTGCGGCCGCCGGTGCCGCGCCAGGCGCCGTCATAGAGCTCGCCGCCGGCCATGCCTTCCTGCGGCGCGCTCGAATAGGTGTTTTCGTAGTCGGTGTCGAGCGGCGAGTCCTTCGCGTCGGGCATCGACTCCCGCGCGTTGTACTCGGCGGTGTCGAGTATGCGATCCGATGACTCGGCAGGAGATTCCGGCCCACCGGCGTCCATCGCGGCAAAATCTTCCGCACGCTCGGCAGAATTTTCTCCGCCGCGGTCGTCGTCGCCCCGATCGAGCAAGGGATTCTGCTCGAGCTCGGTTTCGACATAAGCGACGAGATCCTGGTTCGACAGTTCCAGCAGCTTAATCGCCTGCTGGAGCTGCGGCGTCATCACCAGGGTTTGCGCCTGCCGGAGATCTATCCTCTGCGTAACCGCCATGAGGCAACGGTACTACAGGGAGAATCTTTCTCCAAGGTAAACACGCCGCACCTGCGGGTCGCGGACGATGTCCCGCGGCGTGCCTTCGCGAAGGACATGGCCCTCGTGGAGAATGTAGGCGCGGTCGACAATCTCTAACGTATCGCGCACGTTGTGGTCGGTGATGAGCACGCCGATGCCGCGATCCTTAAGGTGCGTGACAATGTCGCGTACGTCGCCGACCGCGATCGGATCGATGCCGGCCAACGGCTCATCCAGCAGAACGTAATTCGGCCGCATGGCGACGCAGCGCGCGATTTCCACGCGCCGCCGCTCGCCGCCCGAGAGCGCCATCGCCTGCGTCCGCCGCAGATGCTCGATCGAGAACTCGGCCAGCAGGCGGTCGACCAGCGGCTTGCGCTTGGAACGGTCCCGCTCGGTGACCTCGAGGACGGTCATGATGTTGTCCTCGACCGACATGCCGCGGAACACCGAGGCCTCCTGCGGCAGATAACCGATGCCGCCGCGGGCGCGCTGATACATCGGAAGATCGGTGACCTCCTCGCCGTCGAGATAGATGGCGCCGGCGTCGGCGCGGATCAACCCGGTGATGACGTAGAAGCAGGTCGTCTTGCCGGCGCCGTTCGGGCCGAGCAGGCCCACGACCTCGCCGCGCTGCACGCCGATCGATACGTCGCGCACCACCGGCCTGCCCTTGTATTGCTTGCCGATGTGATAAGCGACCAGGCCCTCGACCGTCCGGGGATCGACGGTGACGCCGTTGACATGAATCAGCGCGTGACCGTCAGCCGCCCGGCTCATCGACGCGCCCTCTTGTGCTTTCCCGTTCAGAGGCGTGTCACCGACCGAACTGACCTCAGCCGACAGGCCTTGCTCGATGCGCGGTTGCGAGGCGCGGGCGCGGTTCATTGGGTCGTCGCCGTACCGAGCGCGAGCGCACCGCCGCCGGCGGGTGCAGCGCTGGTGGCCGGGCTCGCCGGCGCCGAGGAACCTTGATTCGACTTCTGCTTCGGCTGGATCGTGGAGCGGACGCGCTCGCCCGGCGCGGGCAGCAGCCGGCTGATGCCCTTCGCCATGTCGATCTCGGCGCGGGCGCCGCGGAACACGTTCTTGTTCTGGGTCAGGACCACGTTGCCGGTCAGCACCGCAATCTGCGTGTTGGGATCGTAGAGCGCGCGGCTGCAGGTCGCGACTTCCTTGCCGGTGTCGATCCGCACGTTGCCTTCGGCCTTCACCTGGAAAGCCTCGCGCTTGCCGGTCGTGGCGTTCCTCCGGAAATAGCTGGTGGCCTGGTCGCCGTCGATCCGGGTGCCGTCGCTCTTCAGGATGACGACGTCACCCTTGGCCACCAGCGCGTCCTGGTCCTGCCAGTATTCGAATGCGTCGCGCGCGGTCACGGTCTGATCGGCGCTCACGATCTTGAGCGCAGCGCCGGTCATCACCAGCAGCCGCCGGGTCTGATCGAAATCGGCGTGATCGCCGTAAGCGGTCTGGGACGGGCTCATGATCTTCACCGCGCCTTCGGCGACGACGTGGTCGATCTGGCTGCTGCTGGCGCTGTAGGTGGCGATCAGGGTGTCGGCATGGACCTCGGACGTGCCCTGGACCGCGACCGCATTGCCGCGCGCGGTGTAGGTCTTGGCGTCGCGGTTCCATTCGATGCCGTTATCGGCGCTGATCTCGATCGGCTGCCCGCCGCCGAGATCGAAACCGGCATCGCCGGAGGACGCATCCTGCGCGCCGGCACCGAGCGGCGCCGCCAGGGCGAAAGCGGCCGCGAGTGCCAGCAGGCGAAGCGCCGTCACGACCCGCCTCCATTCGATTTCTTCGGGAAGAGCTTCAGGTAGGCGCGGCCGGTGAAGACGATGGTCTGACCCCCGTCGCGCACTTCGAAGCCCTGCGATGCGAGTTGGCCGTCCGCATTCTGCCCCTCGACCGGCTGGTCGCCCCGCGCCCAGTCGTTCTTCAGATCGACCGTCGCCGCATCGGTCTCGAAGCTGAGCCCGGTGTCGTGGAACAGGGTGACGTTGCCGCTCAAGTCCACCGTGCCGGCGTCCCGGTGATAGACGCCGTTATCCGCCGTCACCGCCACCCAGGCGCCGTCGCCCATGGTCATGTCGGCCATCAGCTTCTCCAGGTTGACGATGCTCGCGTCACCCGCGGCCGCGCCGGACTGCGGCGGCGGGGCGGTTTCCGCCTTCTGCGGCTGCGAGGCGTGATCCGCGGTGATCGAGAACGGCCGATTGTTGGCATCGACGCCGTTGTACTGCACCTTCTGCAGCTTCACGTCGGAGCTGGCCTGTTGCTTGGCGTCGCTGAGGACCTCGGTGGGGTGGATCACCGGCGCCTGGCGCCACCAGTAATAAATATATCCGACGCAGGAGAGGGCGATCAGCGGCAGGGCGATCTTCAACATCAGAATCAGGCCGTTGCGGCGCTTGCGCTTGAAGACGCGGCGCGGCGCGGCGAGCTCCGACAGCGGACCGCGCCGGCTCTGCTCAGGTGTTTCGAGATCAGGACGCGCGCTGGTCATCGGCTAGGCCACGCCCGCCTTCAGGCAGTCGTGCAGCCGCACGATGCCGACCGGCGTCGTTCCATCGACCACGAAGAGGCTGGTGATCGAGCGTTCATTCATCACCCGCACCGCTTCCGCCGCCAGGGCATTGGCGCGAATGGTCAGCGGACCCTTGGTCATGACGTCGCCCGCGCGCGCGCGCAGCAGATCGGGTCCCATGTGGCGGCGCAAGTCGCCGTCGGTCACGATCCCGACCAGCTCGCCGCTGTCGCTGGTGACGCCGACGCAGCCGAAGGTCTTGGCGGTCATGATGAGCAGTGCCTGGGACATCACCCCATCGGTGCCGATCAGCGGCACTTCCTCGCCGACATGCATCAGGTTGCCGACCCGCACGAGGATCTGCCCCAGCTTGCCGCCCGGATGCAACGCATGAAAATCCTCGGCGGAAAAACCTTTTCGCTCGAACAGCCCGATCGCCAAAGCATCGCCGAGCGCCAGCATCATCGTCGTCGAGGTCGTGGGCACGAGGCCCATTGCACCCGCTTCCGCGGACTTCGGCAAGGCAAGCGTCACGTCCGCGGCGCTGCCGAGCGCGCTTTCCGGCTTCATCGTGATGCCGATCACAGGGATATTCCAGCGCCGCGCGAAACCGAGAATGTCGGAGAGCTCCGCGGTCTCGCCGGAATTGCTCAAGGCCAGCACCGCGTCCTTCGAGGTCACCATGCCGAGATCGCCATGGCTCGCTTCGGCCGGATGCACGAACTGCGCGGGCGTCCCGGTCGAGGCCAAGGTCGCCGCGATCTTGCGCGCGATATGGCCGGACTTGCCCATGCCGGTGACGATCACGCGGCCGGTCACCGCCGCCAGGATGTCCAGTGCGCGCAGGAGCTCGCCGTCGAGACTGTCGGCGAGCCGGCGCAGCGCGTCGGCCTCCTGATGCAGCACGCGTTGCGCCGCGGCGAGATCGTCACGCTCTGACATGGCCGCCGCCGTCGCCTTGGCAGTCTCGGCGCTTGCGACCGCATTCGGCACTTTGTTCATCCAATCGATTCCTAACCCTCGCCCCCAAGGGTCTCCCCTGGGGCAATTTTCTCAGATATCCCTTGAAAACAGAAGGGATTTCCAAGCGCGGCTCCCACCTCGCATCGGTCCATTGACTGACCCGAACCTGACCGGGGCATGACGGCCCGCACAATCCGTGGTCAGCGCACCGTCAACAACGGTTCAACCAAGGCTAGCCTGCATCAATGCGCGAAGATATCCGGCTCGTCCCAGCCCAGGAGATCGAGCTCGCCCCGACTCGGCAGGAACTCGAAGCAGGCCGCGGCCAGAGCGGTCCGGCCTTCGCGGGCCAGCAGCGCGTCGAGCTTTGCCTTGAGCTTGTGCAGGTGAAGGACATCCGACGCGGCATAGCGCAGCTGATCCTCGGTGAGATCGGGACTGCCCCAATCGGAGGTTTGCTGCTGCTTGGAGAGCTCGACATCGAGCAGTTCCTTGCACAGATCCTTCAGCCCATGCCGATCGGTGTAGCTCCGGGTCATCTTGGAGGCGATCTTGGTGCAATAGACCGGACTGACCCGCACACCGAGATAGGCCTTCAGGGCCGCGACGTCAAAGCGGGCGAAATGGAAGATCTTCAGCACATTCGGATCTTCCAGGAGGGCCTTCAGGCGCGGCGCCTCGTGCAACCGGCCCGGTGCGGCCTTCGGAATCTGCACCAGATGGCTGACGCCGTCGCCGGCGGACATCTGCACCAGACAGAGCCGGTCGCGGGCCGGATTGAGGCCCATGGTCTCGGTGTCGATCGCAACCTCGCGGCCGAGATCGAGCCCAGCCGGCAGGTCGCCCTTGTAAAGATGGATGCTCATCGCCTCACCCCGAAGATTGCCGCGCCCGCCGGTCCATCGCTTTGAGTCAGCCGGCGCGAATCATCGGAGCGATGGTGCCCAGGAAAGGACTCGAACCTTCACGGCCTTGCGGCCACTGGCACCTGAAGCCAGCGCGTCTACCAATTCCGCCACCTGGGCACAGGCCGTTTGGTCGCCCGGAGCGCCCGGGCGTTTGGCCGGCGCATTCTGTCCAGAAACGATTCGAAGTCAATCATTAAAGCGTCAAAATCTCGGCGCTCGCGGCGGCCACGCAGGGTGTGCCGGAGCGTTTACAAACCCCGACCTTTGGCACATATCTAGCCCTTATTCGGCAAAGGGATGAGGACAACCCCGTGGGAAATTTTGGGCGTGGCCAACTGGTGACGGTCTTCGGCGGCTCCGGCTTCATCGGCCGCTATGTCGTCCGGCGCCTCGCCCGCGAAGGCTGGCAGGTGCGGGTGGCGGTCCGGCGCCCCGACCAGGCCCTGTTCTGCAAGACCGCCGGCCAGGTCGGCCAGGTCGTGCCGGTCGCGGTGAATGTGCGCGACCAGGCGTCGGTGCGCGCCGCGGTTTCCGGCGCCTCCGCCGTCGTCAACCTGGTCGGCATCCTGTTCCAGGGCGGGCCGCAGCGATTCGACGCGGTCCAGGCGCAAGGCGCCGCCAATGTCGCAGCGGCTTCCGCAGCTGCCGGCGTGCGGGCGCTGGCCCATGTCTCGGCGATCGGCGCCGATCCGCAATCGCCCGCCGCTTATGCGCGTTCGAAGGCGGCCGGCGAAGCGAATGTCGCCAAGGCCTTCCCCGCGGCCACCATCCTGCGCCCGAGCATCGTGTTCGGGCCGGAGGACGAGTTCTTCAACCGCTTCGCCAAGATGGCGTTGCTGTCACCGGCCCTGCCGCTGATCGGCGGCGGCACCACGCGGTTCCAGCCGGTCTATGTGCTCGACGTCGCCGAGGCGATCGCGCGCGCGATCGAGAATCCCGAGGCCCATGCCGGCAAGACCTATGAGCTGGGCGGCCCGCGGATCTACAGCTTCCGCGAATTGATGACCCTGATGCTGGCCGAGATCGGCCGCAAGCGTTGCCTGTGCAGCCTGCCCTTCGCGCTCGCATCGCTGCAGGGCGCCGTGCTGCAGTCGATTCCGTTCATGCGCCCAGCGCTGACCGTGGATCAGGTGAAGCTGCTCAAGCGCGACAATGTGGTGGGGCCGCAGGCCGCGGGCTTCGCGGCGCTGGGCATCACGCCGACCGCGCTCGAGCCGATCCTGCCCACCTATCTCGATCGCTATCGCCCGCACGGCTATTACAGCCGCGCTTAGTTGCGAGGGCGGCATATGGCCGCCCCACCAACCCCATATGCCACCCTCGAAGTGATTCAGGTGCAGACGAGCGTGGGGAGACGGTAGAGCGCGTAGATCAACGCGCCGCCGAGGGCCACGCGATAGAGCGCGAACAGCGTGAAGCCGCCGCGCCGCACCCAGTAGGTGAGAAAGGCGATCGCCAGAAAGCCGGCGATGCCGGCGACCACGACGGTCAGCAGCGCCGTATCCCGTTCGAGTGATTCGCCGGCGGCGATGCCGGCCCAGGCGCTGTAGAGGCCCGAAGCCAGCATCCAGGGAATGGAGAGCAGCAGCGCGAAGCGCGCGGCATCAGGGCGCTCATAACCCAGCGTGCGCGCGACGGTGATGACGATGCCGATGCGGCTGACGCCGGGCAGCACCGCGAGGCCCTGGAACACGCCGATGATCAGCGCCTGGCGCAGGTTCATCTGCTGTACGCGCCGCACCGTAAGTCCAGCCTGATCCGCGGCGTAGAGCACCACGCCGAAGGCCACCAGCAGCACGGCGATGTAGATCGGCTCCCGGATCGTCACATCGAGGAGGCCGCGCAGGCCGAAGGTGATCAGGAAGGCCGGCACCGAAGCCGCCAGCAAATGCAGGATGATCGCGGCGCCCGGATCGCGCTTGCCCCGCAGCACCCGCAGGAAGCTCCGCGCCATCTGCAGGACATCCCGCCAGAGATAAAGCACCAGGGCCGCCAGCAGCCCCAGGGCGCCGGAAGCGGCAATCAAATGTCCGCCATCCGTCCAACAGAACAGCCGTGCGATCAGGGCGAAATGGGCGTCCGGATCGATGGGCAGGATCTCCGAAACGCCCCGGAGGATCGCCATGATCAAGATATCGGCATTCGGCACTGAGGCGTCTCAACCTGTAGGGGTCCGGACTTATAACATCCCGGTCGGCGCTGTTCACGCTTAGATATTAGTCCCATTTCGGAACTAATGTTGAGGAAAGCAGGCGCCCACATCCCTACCGAGACTGATAAGATGAAGGTTTGCGGAATTATAGGTCACTATTTTTGTCCTAATCGTCATTTTCCGCTCGATGGAGGCGCCGGTTTGGGTTAATTGTTCCGACCGCCCTGCAGCAGCCTGCCCTCTGCACGGCGTTTGGAACGCCCTTGAAGACGCATCGGCCGGGATGGAGCGGGATACGGACATGGCCGAGAAGCTGCTGAAATTCGTCAATTTGCAAAGGGCGATGCCGGACAAGCGGGCATCCGAGGCCCGGCGCAACGATTTCGGCGAAATCTACGCGGAGTTCGCCGCCCCGGCGGCGACGGCCCAGGCCAGCCGCTGCTCGCAATGCGGCGTGCCCTTTTGCCAGGTGCACTGCCCGCTCTCGAACAACATCCCCGATTGGCTGAAACTGACCGCCGAGGGGCGGCTGGAAGAGGCCTATGAGATGTCTTCCGCCACCAACACCTTCCCGGAGATCTGCGGCCGCATCTGTCCGCAGGACCGGCTGTGCGAGGGCAACTGCGTGATCGAGCAGTCCGGCCACGGCACGGTGACGATCGGCGCCATCGAGAAATACATCACCGACACCGCCTTCGACATGGGCTGGGTGAAGGCAGCGAAGCCGACGCATGAGCGCAAGGAATCGGTCGGGATCATCGGCGCCGGGCCGGCCGGCCTGGCCGCGGCCGATCTGCTGCGCCGCAGGGGCTATCAGGTGACGGTCTACGACCGGCACGACCGGGTCGGCGGGCTGATGATCTACGGCATTCCGAACTTCAAGCTCGAGAAGCCGATCGTGCTGCGCCGCGCCGAGTTGCTGCGGGAATCCGGCGTCACCTTCAAGACCGGTTTCGAGATCGGCCGCGACGCCAGCCTCGACGAACTGCGCAAGAAGCACGACGCGCTGCTGGTCGCGACCGGGGTCTACAAGGCGCGCGAGCTGCAGGCGCCGGGCTCGGGTGCGAAGAACATCGTCGCGGCGCTCGACTATCTGATCGCCAGCAACCGCAAGGGCCTGGGCGACACGGTGCCGGAGTTCGAATCCGGCGCGCTCGATGCCGCCGGCAAGAACGTGGTGGTGATCGGCGGCGGCGACACCGCGATGGATTGCGTGCGCACCGCCGTGCGCCAGGGCGCGAAGTCGGTGAAGTGCCTCTATCGCCGCGACCGCGCCAATATGCCGGGCTCGCAGCGCGAGGTCGCCAATGCCGAGGAAGAGGGCGTCGAGTTCCTCTGGCAGTCGCTGCCACATTCCTTCCTCGACGACGCGCAGGGCCAGGTCCGCGCGGTCCGCACCACCCGGATCCATCTCGGCCCCCCGGACGCCACGGGACGCCAGGTGCCGACGCCGATCGAAGGCTCCGACTTCGACGTCGAGGCGGATCTGGTGGTGAAGGCGCTCGGCTTCGATGCCGAGGACCTGCCGCGGCTCTTCGACTCGCCGGCTTTGGCGGTCACCGCCGCGGGCACGATCAAGATCGACTGGCGGACCCTCATGACCGCGATCCCAGGCGTCTTCGCCGCCGGGGATATTGTGCGTGGCGCTTCCCTGGTAGTCTGGGGAATCCGCGACGGGAGGGACGCCGCCATGAGCATCGAAAAGTATCTTTCGACGACATCGCAACGTGCGGCGGCGGAGTGATGGCGGTGCCATCTTCCGGATCCGGGCGACGGCGTCTGCTGGCGCTGCTGGTCGTCTGCGGCGCGGTGGCCGGCCTGGTGCTGGTCCAGGCCAGCCCGGCCCATGCGAAGAACGCCAAGATCGACACCGAGCGCGCGCACGTGTCGATGGCGCTGGCGGCGCATTACTGGACCCAGGCCGGTCTCGACAAGCTGCCGCAGCGCTATGACCGTGCCCGGTTCGAGAAGGCGGTCGGCGGCGAGGACGATCCCTACAACATCGTGGCCGCCATCGCCGTCGCGACGCTCAACGCCAATCCCGGCCGCGAGGACGCCGTCTTCAAGTACCTGAACGAGGCGCTGCTGCCCTTCGCCCTGGCGCACAAGCCGCAATATGTCTGCCTGGTCGCCGAGGTGTTCTACAATTCGCAATCCTCGACCAGCGAGCTGCAAGCGCAGACCAAGGCCGGCCCGTCCGATGCCGGCGTGGCCATCGCCTTCATCGACTACGCCTATTTCCTGATCAAGACCGAGCCGCAGCGCGAGAAGCTGAAGCTCACCGCCCCGGCGAACAGCGGCATTCCCGAAAGCATGGCCGCCTTCAAGAAGACCCTGACGCCGAAGGGCGGCGCCCTGATCCCCGACACCGCCATCAGCCTGGATTGCGACCACCAGCCCAATTCCTGATTTGGAATCGATCACCATGAGCCAGTCCGAACTCGACCTCTTCCGCCGGAACGCCGCGCATCTGCAGGCGCAGGGTCTCTATGACGCCGCCGACGAGCATGACGCCTGCGGCGTCGGCCTGATCGCGGCCCTGGACGGCAAGCCGCGCCGCGAAGTGGTGCTGAAGGGCGTCGAGGCCCTGAAGGCGGTCTGGCATCGCGGTGCGGTCGACGCGGACGGGAAGACCGGCGACGGCGCCGGCATCCATGTGCAGATTCCGCATGCCTTCTTCGAGGACTTCATCCGCAAGGGCGGTCAGGAGCTGGGGCCCTCGAAATTCGCGGTCGGGCAGATCTTCCTGCCGCGCACCGATCTCGGCAAGCAGGAGCGCTGCCGGGTCATCGTCGAGCGCGAGATCCTGAATTACGGCTACACGATCTATGGCTGGCGCCAGGTCCCGGTGAACATCGACATCATCGGCGAAAAGGCCAATGCCAGCCGGCCCGAGATCGAGCAGATCATGATCGCCAACAATCGCGGCGTCAGCGAGGAGGCGTTCGAGACCGATCTCTACATCATCCGCCGGCATATCGAGAAGGCGGCCCTGGACGAGCACATCACCGAGCTCTACATCTGCTCGCTCAGCTGCCGCTCGGTCATCTACAAGGGCATGTTCCTCGCCGAACAGCTCACCGCCTTCTATCCGGACCTGCTGGACGACCGGTTCGAGAGCAACTTCGCGATCTATCACCAGCGCTATTCGACCAACACCTTCCCGACCTGGAGCCTGGCCCAGCCGTTCCGCGTGATCGCGCACAACGGCGAGATCAACACGCTCCGCGGCAACGTCAACTGGATGCGCGCCCACGAGACCCGGCTCTATTCCGCGGTCTATGGCGAGCATATGGCGGAGCTGAAGCCGGTCATCCAGCCTTCGGGCTCGGATTCCGCGGCGCTCGACAACGTGTTCGAGATCCTCACCACCGAGGAGCGCTCGCTGCCGATGGTGAAGTGCCTGCTGATCCCCGACGTCTGGGACGGCCGCACCGCCATGCCGCAGAAGATCCGCGACATGTTCAGCTATTGCAACTCGGTGATGGAGCCCTGGGACGGGCCGGCTGCGATCTGCGGCTTCGCCGGCAACTGGGTGATCGCCGCAATGGACCGCAATGGATTGCGGCCTTTGCGCTATGCGATCACCGAGGACGGCTTGCTGGTCGCGGGCTCCGAAGCCGGCATGGTGAAGCTGAACGAGAACCAGATCCGGGTGAAGGGCCGCCTGGGGCCGGGCCAGATGCTGGCGGTCAACCTGGCCGAGGGCAAGTTCTACGGCAATGACGAGATCATGGCCGACCTCTCCGCCCAGGAGGACTATGGCGCCTGGGTCAAGAACATCACCGTCATCGACGACCTGATCAAGCGGCGGCGCGGCGAGCCGGCGATCTTCGAGAAGGACACCCTGCGCCGCCGCCAGGTCGCGGCGGGTCTTTCGCTGGAAGACCTGGAGCTGGTGCTCCAGCCGATGGTCGAGGAGGCCAAGGAAGCCATCGTCTCCATGGGCGACGACACGCCTCTCGCCGTGCTCTCCGACCACTATCGCGGCCTGCACCATTTCTTCCGGCAGAATTTCAGCCAGGTCACCAATCCGCCGATCGACAGCCTGCGCGAGAAGCGGGTGATGAGCCTGAAGACCCGCCTGGGCAATCTCGGCAACGTCATGGACCAGGACGAGGGCCAGTGCAAGCTGCTGCAGCTCGACTCACCCGTCCTCACCACCGCCGAGTTCCAGGCGATGAGCGCCTATATGGGCAAGAGCGGCGCCGAGATCGACTGCACCTTCGATGTGAGCGGCGGCGAGAATGCGCTGCGCGATGCGATCCAGTCGATCCGCCGCCAGGCGGAAGACGCGGTGCGCGGCGGTGCGACGCATCTGATCCTGACCGACGAGAAGGTCTCCGCGACCCGCGCCGCGATCCCGACCATCCTCGCGACCGGCGCGGTGCATGTGCATCTGCTGCGCCAGCAGCTCCGCACCTTCACCTCCTTGAACGTGCGGTCGGGCGAGTGTCTCGACGTGCATCACTTCGCGGTGCTGATCGGCGTCGGCGCGACCACGGTCAACGCCTATGTGGCCGAGGCCGCGATCGAAGACCGTCGCGGCCGCGGGCTGTTCGGCGAGATGACGCTCGACCAGTGCCTGGACCAGTATCGCAAGGCGGTGGACCAGGGTCTCCTGAAGGTCATGTCCAAGATGGGCATCGCCGTCATCTCCTCCTATCGCGGCGGCGCCAATTTCGAGGCGCTCGGCCTTTCGCGCACATTGGTTGCGGAATACTTCCCCGCCATGGCCTCGCGCATCTCCGGCATCGGCATGACCGGCATCCAGAAGCGCGTGCTGGCGCTGCATGCCCGCGCCTGGTCGGAAGACTTCGTGGCGCTGCCGGTCGGCGGCTTCTACAAGTTCCGCAAGAGCGGCGAGACCCATGCCTGGGCGGCCGAGCTGATCCACCTGCTGCAGAGTGCGGTCGCGAGCGAATCCTACCAGACCTTCAAGAAGTATTCGGACGGCGTGTTCAAGGCGCCGCCGGTCGCGATCCGGGACCTCCTGGACTTCGTGCCGACCGGCCGCCAGGTGCAGATCGACGAGGTCGAGAGCATCACCGAATTGCGCAAGCGCTTCGTGACGCCCGGCATGTCGCTCGGCGCGCTCGGGCCTGAGGCCCATGGCACGCTCAACATCGCCATGAACCGGATCGGCGCCAAGTCGGATTCCGGCGAGGGCGGCGAATTCGCCTCGCGCTTCAAGCCGCGGCCGAACGGCGACAACGCCAATTCCGCGATCAAGCAGATCGCCTCGGGGCGCTTTGGTGTTACGGCCGAGTATCTCACCAACTGCCGCGAGATCGAGATCAAGGTGGCGCAGGGCGCCAAGCCCGGCGAAGGCGGCCAGCTGCCCGGCTTCAAGGTCACGGTCGAGATCGCGCAACTGCGCCACGCGACGCCCGGCGTGTCACTCATTTCGCCGCCGCCGCACCACGACATCTATTCGATCGAGGACCTGGCGCAGCTCATCTATGACCTGAAGCAGATCAACCCCAAGGCCAAGGTCTGCGTGAAGCTGGTGGCCCGTTCCGGCATCGGCACGATTGCCGCGGGCGTCGCGAAAGCCAAGGCCGACGTGATCCTGGTCTCCGGCCATGTCGGCGGCACCGGCGCCTCGCCCCATACCAGCATCAAATATGCCGGCATCCCCTGGGAGATGGGCCTCTCCGAGGTGCACCAGGTGCTGACCCTGAACCGGCTGCGGCATCGCGTTAAGCTGCGCACCGATGGCGGCATCAAGACCGGCCGCGACGTGGTGATCGCCGCGATCCTTGGCGCCGAGGAGTTCGGCATCGGCACCGCCTCGCTGATCGCCATGGGCTGCATTATGGTGCGGCAGTGCCACAGCAACACCTGCCCGGTCGGCGTCTGCACCCAGGACCCGAAGCTGCGCGAGCGGTTCTCCGGCACGCCGGAGAAGGTGGTGAATCTGTTCAGCTTCATTGCCGAGGAGGTGCGCGAGATTCTGGCTTCGCTCGGCTACCGCACCTTGAACGAAGTGATCGGCCGCACCGAGCTCCTGGAGCAGGTCAGCCGCGGCGCCGCCGATCTCGACGATCTCGACTTGAATCCGATCCTGGCGCAAGCCGATGCCGGCGACCAGGCGCGCTATTGCACGCTGGAAGGCCGTAACGAGGTGCCGGACACGCTCGACGCGCAGATGTACAAGGACGCGACCGCCTTGTTCGAGGCCGGCGAGAAGATGCAGCTGCAATACAACATCCGGAACACCTACCGCGCCATCGGCACGCGACTGTCGTCGCACATCACCAAGAAGTTCGGCATGTTCGGCCTCAAGCCGGGGCATGTGACCGTGCGCCTGCGCGGCTCGGCCGGCCAGTCGCTCGGCGCCTTCGCGGTGCAGGGCTTGAAGCTCGAAGTCTTCGGCGATGCCAACGACTATGTGGGCAAGGGCCTCTCCGGCGGCATGATCGTGGTGCGCCCGCTACCCTCGAGCCCGCTGGTCACCAACCTCAACACCATCATCGGCAACACCGTGCTCTACGGGGCCACCGCCGGCAAGCTGTTCGCCGCCGGCCAGGCTGGCGAGCGCTTCGCCGTGCGCAACTCGGGCGCCGAAGTGGTGGTCGAGGGCTGCGGCTCCAACGGCTGCGAATACATGACCGGCGGCACCGCGGTAATCCTCGGCGGCGTCGGCGACAACTTCGCGGCCGGCATGTCGGGCGGCATGGCCTTCGTCTATGACGCGGCCGAGAACTTCGCGACGCATGTGAACGGCGAAAGTGTCGTGTGGCAGCGGCTGGAATCGGCGCATTGGGAGCAGCATCTCAAGGAGCTGATCGCCGAACACGCCAAGGAGACGCAGTCCAAGTTCGCCACGCGCCTGTTGTCGGATTGGGCGCTGGAGCGCGGCCGCTTCTGGCAGGTGGCGCCGAAGGAGATGATCGGCAAGCTCGAGCATCCGCTCTCGGACCAGGCGGCCAAGAAGCTTGCCGAATGATCTCCCCGTTCGCGCGCGCGGCGTCATCGCCTTTATCGTCGCGGGCACCGGCGCAGGCGCACGCGTTCTGCTCCTGAAGCGCAGGACGCCGCCGGTCGGCGCCTGGTGTCCGGTTTCCGGCCGCATCGAACCCGGCGAAACCGCCTGGCGGACGGCCTTGCGCGAGATCGGCGAAGAGACCGGCCTCACCGACGGCACGCTCTACACCACGGGCGTCACCGACAGCTTCTACGATCCCGCGGCGAACACCATCGAGATGATGCCGGTCTTCCTGTTCACGATCCCGCGTGAGGAAGCTGTGACGCTCGATGAGGCCCAGAGCGACTACGCCTGGCTGGCGGTCGACGCGGCCTTGGCGCAATTGACCTTCGCCGGACACAAGGCGGCGCTGGAGGCGATCCGGCGCGACTTCATCCAGCGCGCGCCCGATCCTCTGCAGCGCATCACGCCTTGAAAATGCCTCGGTTCGCTCCCTTGACCCCAGGTCGGGCCTGGGTCAAATAGCGGGCGGCATTTGGGGGCATTATGGCGAACGGCACGGCACTCCTCTTCGATCTCGATGGCACGCTCACCGACACCGATCATCTGCATCTCGAGGCCTTTCGCATCCTGCTGAAGGATTTCGACCGCGCGATCACGCCCGAGCATTACAAGGCGCGGATCATGGGCCATCCGAACGACCAGATCATGCGCGAGATGTTTCCGGGGGAGACGCCCGAGCGCCGGATCGCGCTCTCCGATCAGAAGGAGCAGCTGTTCCGCGATCAGCTCGCGACCCTGACGCCGACGCCGGGTGTCCTGAAGGTGCTGGACTGGGCCGATGCGCACGGCGTGCCCTATGCGGTCGTCACCAATGCGCCGCGGGCCAATGCCGAGATGATGCTGCACGGGCTCGGCCTCGATCGGCGCATGACCGAGCTGGTGATCGGCGACGAGCTGGAACGCGCCAAGCCCGATCCCCTGCCCTATCGCACCGGATTGCAGCGCCTCGGCGCCACGGCGGAGCGCGCGCTCGCCTTCGAGGATTCGCTGCCCGGCATCCGCGCCGCGAGCGGCGCCGGCATCGCGACCTACGGCATCCGCACCGCGCATCCCGACGCGGCTCTGCTGAGCTCCGGCGCCGTGGCGGCGATCGACGACTTCACCGATGCCGGCCTGTGGAAGCGCCTGGAGGCGCTGCTCTGAAGATGCTGCCGCATCATTCGTTCTATTTCCTGCGCCATGGCGAGACCGATTGGAACAAGGCGCGCCGCCTGCAGGGCTTGACCGATGTGCCCCTGAACGCCCGCGGCGAGGAGCAAGCCGCACTCGCACGAACCATCGCGGCCGGGCTCGGGTTGAAATCGATCGCGGTCAGTTCGCTGTCGCGGGCGCGGCGCACGGCGGAAATCGTCAACCGCGATCTCGGCCTGCCGGTCACGCATTACGACACGCTGCGCGAGTTCGACGTCGGGCCGTATGAGGGCAGCACCGACGGCAGCTGGCTGGAGCACTGGTTCACCGACGGCGCGGTCGAAGGCCCGGAGAGCTTCAGCAATTTCCGCCAGCGGATCCTGGGCGGAATGATCGAGGCGCTCACCCTCGAACATCCGGTGCTGATCGTGGCGCATGGCGGTGTGTTCTGGGCGTTGCAGCGCATGCTCGGCTTCGCCGAGCTTGCGCATATTCCGAACGCGGTCGTCGCGCGGTTCGACCCGCCGGCCACCGTCGGTGGCCCATGGCAGATCACATTGCTCAGCGGCGCGCCTTCGCCGCAGGCCGTGATCACGGCTTAGCCGGCGAGATGACTCGCTAAACTTCGACTCGAATGCTTTTGCATCGGCAAGTCTTCCGCGACTCGCGCGCATCCGCGTGTGCGTTCTCCGCTTGTGCTGCGGGCTTCCTGGCGGCACCATGATGGCAGATCGGACTCGGTGCCCATTCGACGGATATGCCACCAGTGGATTCGACGGGACAAAAGGTACTCAAGGGTCTGGCTTTGGATGTCGGCGCCATGCGCCGGCTGGAGGAGCTGCACCGCAACTGGCGCCTGGGACGGCCGCGCAGCCAGCGCATGATGCTGGCGGATTGCGACCTCCGGCGACTCGACCTCAGCCTGATGGATTTCACCGACGCCTATTTCCTGCGCTGCAACTTCGAGCGCGCGAATTTGCGGGGCGCGGTGTTCCGGGACGCCATCCTGACCGGCAGCAGCTTCGACGAGGCCGACCTGACCGGCGCGATTTTCGAACGCGCCGATCTGCGCGGCGCCGTGTTCCATGGCAGCGACATGACCCGCGCCTCGCTGAGCGCCGCCGATCTGCGCAAGGATTTCTCCCAGGGCGCCAACCAGAACCCCACCGCCGCCTGCCGTTTCCGCGGCGCGCGACTGGAGCAGACCGCCTTCGTCGGCGCCAAGCTGATCAGCGTCGATTTCGCCGGCGCCTATCTGCTGGAAGCCGATTTCTCCGGCGCCGATATGCGCCGCACCAGCTTCGCCGCGGCGCAGCTGCAGGGCGTGCGGCTGGCCGGCGCCGAGTTGGAAGGCGCCGACTTCACCACGGCGGCCGTGGTCGATGACGCGACCCGCGACCAGGTCATGGCCGCTTCCCTGCCGGTCGGCTCCGCACCGCGGCTGACGGAGAGCGAGGTGCGGAAGCGCCTGGGCGACCACGCGCAATGGGTCGACAGCCTCGGCCGCGCCGGACGCAGGCTGGAACTCGAAGGCTTCGATCTTTCCGGATTCGATCTGCGCGGGGTCAACCTGGCCGCCGCAAAGCTGGTGCGCTGCCTGCTCTCCCGCGCCAACCTGAAGCAGGCCTGGCTGCTGGCGACCGACTTGAAGGGCGCCAATCTGTCGGAAGCCGATCTCAGCGCCGCGGATCTCCGCGGCGCTGATTTCAGCGACACCCACCAACGTGGGCTGATCTTGCCCGGCGCCCGGACCGGGCTCATCCCCGGGCTGCCGCTGACGACCCGGGGACTCCGGGTCTAAGCGGGCTAGCGCCGGCGGAACAGCAGGCTCGCCAGCAGCAAGCCGCCGAGCCCGATCAGGATCGCCTGGCCGGGATTTTCCTTGGCATAGCGCCCGGCGGAACGCGCCAGACCCTGCGCCGCGTCCAGCGCCTCGCCGGCATGCTGCCGGCCATAGGCCGCGGCACCCTGCAGCTTTTCCGCCGCCGCCTTGCGCGCGCCGCGAGTCGCTTCCTCCAGGCGCTCGCCGGCCTCGTTCACGGTGTCGCGCGCCGCTTCCACGCCGTTGCCGAATGTCTTGCTGGTGGTGTTCATCTTGGCCTCTTTCTTCAACGTTCCTTGGTGCGGTCGGTACCGGGATCGATACCCGCCGGTTCGTGCTCGCGATCGACGTTCGCGGGGTTCTCCGGCATCGTCCCCGGCTTGTTCTTTCCGGTCATTTCCGGGCGCGGCTGGGTCCGCCCCGACATCTCGGGCTCCGGCTTCGCCTTGCCGGCGATTTCGGGTTTCTCGCGTTTCTGCTGGGCGGTCATCCGCATCTCCTCGTTCGCGTATCCTGGTAAACAAGCGCAGCGCGGCCATCGGGTTGCGTCTAGTCTCGGATCAAATCCGAAGCCGAAGCCCTGGCGAACGGAAACCCGCGCTGCTAAGGTCCGGCGCGAATCATGCGATGCCTGTTACACCACCCGCTGCAGCCACAATCCCGCCTCATTCGCCTGCAATTGGCGGAGAAGCGGCTTGATGCCGATCTCGTCGTCGAGCGTCCCTGGGACCGGCGCGACGAGCTTCTGATGGTCAATCCGGCCGGTGAAGTGCCGGTGCTGATCGAGGAGAACGGGCCGACCCTGTGCGGCTTCTATCCGGCCCTGGAATATCTCGAGGAGGCCTATCCGGACACGGCAGGGGCCGGCGCGCCGCTGCTCGGCCGCAGCTTGCAGGATCGCGCCGAGGTGCGGCGCCTGATCGGCTGGTTCGACGGCAAGTTCGAGCGCGAGGTCACGCGCAATCTGCTGCACGAGAAGATCTTCAAGCGCTTCATGCCGAATGCCGGCGGCGGCCCGGATTCGAGTGCCATACGGGCGGGCAAGGCCAACATCGCCACCCATCTGCAATACATCGCCTGGCTGACCGAGCGGCGCGCCTGGCTGGCCGGATCGGCCCTGAGCCTAGCCGACCTGATGGCGGCGGCGCAGCTTTCGGCGATCGACTATCTGGGCGACGTGCCCTGGGACGAGCACGAAGGCGCCAAGGACTGGTATGCGCGGCTGAAATCGCGGCCGAGCTTCCGCGCGCTGCTCGCCGACAACCTGCCGGGCGCCCCGCCCCCGCCGCATTACGCGGATCTGGATTTCTAGTTCGTCTTCACGTCGATCGCCGCGAGGCCGGTGCGCGCACCTTCCGCCGCGTATGAATCCGGCGCGATCTCGATCAGTTTCACCCAGTCCGCGCGGGCGCCGTCCTTGTCGCCGGCCTCGGCGCGTTGGGTGCCGCGTTCCAGCAGCGCGTCGGGATCGTTCGGATCCGCTTTCAGCGCCATCTCCACATTGTCCTTGGCGAGATCGGGCTGGCCGAGCTTGCGATACGCCTTGGCGCGCAGCGTCAGGATGGTGCCGCGGTCGGAAGTGAGATCATAGGCCGCGTTGAGATCGTCCAGCGCCTCGAAATATTTCTCCTGGTCGCCATAGATGGTCGCGCGGAGCAGCAGCAGATCGACGCTGTTCTTGTTGAGCTTCAGGCCCTGGCCGATATCGTTGAGCGCGAGCTCGGACTTGCCGAAATCATTCCAGGCCTGGGCCGCCTGGAAGAAGAGCTGCGCCATGATCGGCGCCTGATCCTGCGGCAGGGTCTGCGCAATCCGCTCCAGCTCCATGGCGGCATCGTCGAACTGCTTCAGGCCCATGTAGGACGCGGCCACGCAATGCCGGGCGGCATCGCCGCCACCGGCCTTCTCCCATTCCATCGCCTGTTTCAGCGCCGCCTTCGGCGTCTTGCCGGCGAGCTTCATGCAGGCCTGGTACTTCTTCTGCTGCGCCGCCTGGTCCTGGGCGGCCGGCGGCGTGGCGCCGGCCTCGGCCGTTTCCGCCGCGGCGATTCTTGGCGGGACCGCGGCGAGCAGCAGCAGAGCGGTCAGAAGACAGCGGATCGATCGCAGTGACATATCCTTGTCAGGCATGCTCCGCCCGGATATTGGAACGGCGGCGTGAAGATCGATGGCGCACGCCCAAAATGCAAGCCTCTAGGACATGACGCAGCAGCCGCACCTGTTCTGTTTCGGCCTCGGCTATACCGCCATGGCGCTGGCCGGCGCCCTGGCGGAACGGGGCTGGCGGGTGACCGGAACCTGTCGCGACCCGTCCCATGCCGAGGCGGCCCGGCGCCGCGGTCTCGAAATCGTGATCTTCGACCGCGACCATCCGATCGCCGAGATCGACCGCCACCTCGCCGACGCGACCCATTTGCTGAGCTCGGTGCCGCCGGACGAGCGTGGAGATCCGGTGCTCGACCTGCACGGCGCCGCAATCGCCCGGGCCGCGCCGCGGTTGCAATGGATCGGCTATCTCTCCACCACCGGAGTCTACGGCGATCGCAACGGGGATTGGGTCGATGAATCGAGCGCGCTGACCCCGAGCGGCGAACGCGGCCGGCGCCGGGTCGCCGCCGAAACCGCCTGGCGCGGCTTGCCGCTTCCGGCGCATCTCTTCCGGCTGGCCGGCATCTATGGCCCCGGCCGCTCCGCCCTCGACACCGTGCGTTCGGGCAAGGCGCGGCGCGTGCTGAAGCCCGGCCAGGTGTTCAGCCGGATCCATCGCGACGACATCGTGCAGGTGCTGCTGGCCTCGATCGCGCAACCGCACGCGGGCGCCGCCTACAATGTCTGCGATGACGACGCGGCCGATCCGGCGGAGGTCATCAGCTATGCCTGCAAGCTTCTGAACGTGGCGCCGCCACCGGCAGTGCCCTTTGCCGAGGCCCAGCTTTCGCCCATGGCGCGCAGCTTCTATGACGACAACAAGAGGGTGCGCAACGACCGCATCAAGCGCGAGCTCGGCGTCGTGCTGAAGTACCCGAACTACCGCACCGGACTTAATGCATTGCTGGCGGCGGAAAGCTGAATCAGTTCCTCCACCACAGTGCAGAGCCTTGCCAGATCCTGCGGCCGCGACAGGCGATGATCGCCGTCCTTGATCAGATGGACCACCACATCTTCGGTCGCAAGGCGCTGCTGCAGGCGCAGCGAAACCGTATGCGGCACATCCGGATCGCTGAGACCGTGCAGCAGCCGCACCGGCACCGGGATCGGAATCGCATCGCCGAGCAACAGGTGCTTGCGCCCGTCTTCGATGAGCGCCCGGGTGATAACG
This sequence comes from Dongia sedimenti, assembly GCA_030715195.1. Taxonomy (GTDB): domain Bacteria; phylum Pseudomonadota; class Alphaproteobacteria; order Dongiales; family Dongiaceae; genus Dongia; species Dongia sedimenti. The sequence goes on along the minus strand of JAUYVI010000004.1, from coordinate 344,150 downwards.
GTTGGCTCGGCTGAATAGTCCGAAGGCTGCTCGAGTTTTCCCTCGCGCAGCAATTTTTCACGCGCCGCATCCGGCAACGTGCGCCAGATCAAGTCCTCGGTGAAATCCGGCGCCGGGGCCAGGCCGACCAGCCCTTGGATTCGCTCCGGCCGCGCCAGCGCCAGCAGCAGCATGATCCAGCCGCCCATGCTCGAACCGACCAGGATCTGCGGGCCCTCGGTCAGGCGATCGAAAGCCGCCAGCGAATCGGCGAACCACCGGGAAATGGTCCCGTCGCGGAATTCGCCGCTCGACGCACCATGGCCCGAATAATCGAAGCGCAGGAATCCAAGACCGCGCGCGTGGCAGAATTGGTCGAGCGCTGAAGCCTTTGCCCCGGTCATGTCCGACCTGAATCCGCCAAGGAAGACGATTCCGGGCCGTTTCGCGCCCTCTCCCGACGCGCGGCGTCGGCGGTAGGCGAGAAAGAAACCGTGATCGATCTGCAACTGTGCGATGCCCGACTCGCTTCTTTGTGTGGGCTCGCCCGCGATTCGCGATGGATTGGCTTCCGTCATCCCGGTAAAATACCTGACCAGCGAAATTCAGCACCATGTCAATCGACAGCGCCATCGGAACCACTGCTTACAGCAGCCGCGGCTCGGCCAAGAGGCCGGCGCGCGCGGCGACCGTCCTCCATTTGCTGCGGCGACTCGACCAGAGCGGCGAGGCCCGCATGGCGATCGAGTTCGCGGCGGCGTTGAACGATATCGGCGGCCGCGCCGCCATCGCCTATCACGCCGCGTCGGCGACGCATGAGCTGCAGCGCCACGGCATCCAGCCGGTCGAGATCAAGCTCGGCGGCCGCGCGCCGTTCAGCGGCTTCGGCGCGGCGAAGCGCCTCGCGAAACTGATCGTCGACAGCGAAGTGGAAATTCTCCACGCCCACGGTCTCGACCTGCTGCTGATCGCGCGCGCCGCCGCTGCGGAAGCCGGCGTGAAACTGATCGTCGGCTTCTATGAAGACGCGGCCCGCGTCGCGCGGCTGAGCAAGCGCCAGCGCGCCGCGCTCGAAAGCGCCGACGAGATCACGGTGCTCTCCGATCTCGCCGCGCGCGAATTGCTGGGCGCCATTCCGAATCTCAGGGACCGCGTCGCGGTGATCCCGTTCGGCATCGATTTCAGCCGCTTCGATCCGGCGCAGGTTTCCGCCCACCGCGTGATCCAGCAGGCCCAGCTCTGGCGGGTGCCGGATGACCGGCCGGTGGTCATGCTGCCCGGGCGGTTCGCCCGCGCCCGCGGCCACGGCGTGCTGGTGGAAGCGCTCAGCCTGATCCGCGACGTCGATCTGCGCTGCATCATGGTCGGCCCCGATGCCGACGGCCCCGCCTTCCGCCATCAGCTCGGCAAGGAGATTGCAGGCCAGGGCCTGTCGGACCGGGTGCTGCTCGCCGAGGAATGCCGCGACATGCCGGCGGCACTCATGCTGGCCGATGTCGTCGTCGCGCCAACGCTCGAGCCCGGCGCCCACAATCGCGCGGTGATCGAGGCCCTCGCCCTGGGCCGTCCGATCGTCGCCAGCGATTTTCCGGTCATGCGCGACCTGCTGTCCGGCAACGAGATGGCCTGGCTGGCGCCGCCGGGCGATGCCATGGCGTTGAGCTGGGCGATCCGCGAAGCGCTCGGTGTCGCCATCGATCGCCGCGAGGAATTGAGCCGGCACATCATCGATATCATGCGCGAGCATCGCAGCCGCGAGCGCATGTGCGGCGCGGCGCTCGACATCTACCAGCGCATGCGACCGGGTGCCGCGGTCGCGGCCTGAATCGGTCTGCCGAGTCAGCGGCGCGACAGTTTCTCTGAAACATTCGGCATCATTGCGTGATGCTGCGCTGCACGCTCCCATCATGCGACTGTGATGGCGCGCACGATGTCTCGTCATCGTCAACGCGGTGCCGCATTCGCGCCGCATTCAACGAGTAATCTCAAGCGCATGGTTGATCGCGCATTTGCGTGGAAACCATTGCATGCCGGAGCTGTTGTGGTCCGACATGCGGCGATCTCGGACCATTTGGGGATGGTTGGCGATCCGGGATCGAGTGAGACGATGATCGAGAGTGGGAGAATGAACATGACCATCGCCGCCAACCTGCACCGCACCCGTTTCTTCTTCCTGCATCACGGCGAGACCGAGTGGGATCGCGACGGCAAGCTGGCCGGCCGCATCAATGCGCCGCTGAACGGCCGCGGCCTCGCCCAGGCGCGCCGCGCCGGCGAGATGCTGCGTTCCGCCGGCATCCGCACCATCTGCTCGAGCCCGCAGGATCGCGCCATGATGACCGCCGAGATCGTCGCCGCGCATATCCATGCGCCGATCGTCGCCATCGACGGGCTGAAGGATTGCTGCTTCGGCGACCACGACGGCGCCGCGGCCGGCGACTGGTTCACCGCATGGCGCCTCGGCGTCACCCCGGACGGGGCGGAATCGCTGCAGCGATTCCGCCAGCGCGGCATCGCGGCCATGAACGCGGCCCTGGCGCATCACGGCCCGGTGCTGGTGGTCGCCCATCCCGGCATCTACGCCGCCTTCCTCGAAGCGGCCGGCATGGCCGAGACCGGCGACTGGCTGACCGAGCACGCCGCCGCGCCGATCTTCCACCAGCCGCGCCACGCCACCCGCTGGCACACCGAGACCCTGGCCGCCTGACAGCCGCACCTTGACCATCCGCGTCGCTCTCCCGATATAGTTGCCTCTTGGGGCAGCCTTTCGGGGGAGCGAGGCATGGGTTGGCAGATCGCGCAGATCAATGTCGCGACCGCGGTCGAGGCGCTGGATCACCCCCAGCTCGCCGATTTCGTCGCGCAGCTGGATGAGGTGAACGCCCTCGCCGATGGCAGCCCCGGCTTCGTCTGGCGCCTGCAGAGCGACAGCGGCAACGCCACCGACATCCAGGCCAGCGCCGACCCGAAGTTCATCGTCAACATGTCGGTCTGGGCCAGCGTCGAGAGCCTGTTCGACTTCGCCTATAAGAGCGCCCACCGCTTGGTGATGGCCCGCCGCCGCGAATGGTTTCAGCGCCCGGAAGGCGCCTATCAGGTGCTGTGGTGGGTGCCGGAAGGCCATAAGCCCACGGTCGAAGAGGGCCTCGCCAAGCTGGCCAAGCTGAACGCCGAAGGGCCGACACCGGAAGCCTTCACCTTCAAGGCCCGCTTCCCCCAGCCGGACGAGACCGGCGGCCCGGAGGATATGCAGCCCGAGCCTTACTGCGTCGGCTGGGAATAGCGCCACTTCGTCATGGCCGGGCTTGACCCGGCAATCGAGATGCCCGGATCAAGTCCGCGCATGACGGGGTTGAAGGTGGCTTCCTTGACACCCCCCTGAATCCCACTAAATTCCCGGATTCCGGCCGTTTGGGCCGGTTTTTCGTGCTTAGAGGAAGCTTTTCAATGCCGACGATCACCCTGCCGGATGGCGCGCAGCGCCCCTTCGACCGGCCGGTTTCCGGAGCGGAGCTGGCCGCTTCGATCGGTCCGGGTCTGGCCAAGGCGGCGCTCGCGATCCGCGTCGATGGCGAGCTCCGTGACCTTTCGCATGTCATCGCCAAGGATGCGAAAGTCGCGATCGTCACCAAGACCAGTCCCGAAGCGCTCGAATTGCTGCGACATGACGGCGCGCATGTGCTGGCGGAAGCCGTGCAGGAGCTGTTCCCCGGGACCCAGATCACCTTCGGCCCGGCGATCGAGAACGGCTTCTATTACGACTTCTTCCGCAATGCGCCGTTCACGCCCGAAGACTTCACGGCGATCGAGCAGCGCATGAAGGAGATCGTCGACCGCGATGAGCCGATCACCCGCGAGATCTGGTCGCGCGACCAGGCCGTCAAATGGTTCGAAGACCATGGCGAGCGCTTCAAGGCGGAATGGGTCACGCAGATTCCCGCCGACGAGGAGATCTCGATCTACAAGCAGGGTCAGTGGCTGGACATGTGCACCGGCCCGCACCTGCCGTCCACGGGGAAGCTCGGCAAGGCGTTCAAGCTGCTGCGCGTCTCCGGCGCCTATTGGCGCGGCGATCCGAAGAACCCGCAGCTGCAGCGCATCTACGGCACGATCTTCCCCGACGACAAGCAGCTGAAGGACTATCTGCATCAGCTCGAAGAGGCGGAGAAGCGCGACCATCGCCGTCTCGGCCGCGAGATGGAGCTGTTCCATCAGCAGGAAGAGGCGGTGGGTGCCATCTTCTGGCACCCCAAGGGCTGGCGGCTCTATCGCAAGCTCGAGAACTATCTCCGCCAGCGGCTCGACAAGGCCGGCTACCAGGAAGTGAAGACGCCGCAGATCCTGGATCGCAGCCTGTGGGAGCGCTCCGGCCACTGGGAAAAGTTCCGCGAGGCGATGTTCGTCGTTGAGGACGGCGAGAACAAGACGCTCGCGGTGAAGCCGATGAACTGCCCCGGCCATATCCAGATCTTCAAGCAGGGGCTGAAGAGCTATCGCGACCTGCCGTTGCGCTTCTCGGAATACGGCTCCTGCCATCGCAACGAGCCCTCGGGCGCCTTGCACGGCATCATGCGGGTGCGCGCCTTCACCCAGGACGACGCGCATATCTTCTGCACCGACGATCAGATCGGCGCCGAGTGCAAAGCGTTCTGCGACCTGCTGCTCTCGGTCTACAAGGACTTCGGCTTCACCGACGTCAAGGTGAAGCTCTCCGACCGGCCGGAAGTGCGCGCCGGTTCGGACGAGGTCTGGGACCGCGCCGAGGCGACCTTGAAAGAGGCGACGGCGGCGGCCGGGGTCGAGTTCAGCATCAATCCGGGCGAGGGCGCGTTCTACGGCCCGAAGCTCGAGTTCGTGCTGCGCGACACGATCGGCCGCGACTGGCAGTGCGGCACCTTCCAGGTGGATTATGTGCTGCCGGAACGGCTCGACGCCTCCTATGTCGGCGAGGACGGGGCGAAGCACCGCCCGGTCATGCTGCACCGGGCGATCTTCGGTTCGCTGGAGCGCTTCATCGGCATCCTGATCGAGCACTATGCCGGCAAGTTCCCGCTCTGGCTCTCGCCGCTGCAGGTGGTGGTCTGCACCATCGTCTCGGATGCGGACGACTATGCCCGCAAGGTCCGGGACGCGCTGGAAAAGGCCGGGCTGATCGTCGATCTCGACCTGCGGAACGAGAAGATCGGCTACAAGGTCCGCGAGCACAGCCTCGCCAAGGTCCCGGTCGTCCTCGCCGTCGGCAAGCGCGACCAGGAAGGCGGCACTGTTGCACTGCGGTATCTCGGCGAGGAGGCCCAGAAGGTGCTCCAGCTCGACGAGGCCGTCCGGACCCTGGCCGAGCAAGCACGCTCGCCGCTGGAAAATACTCATTGAGGGCGCCAGGACGCGAATTGCGAGTCCGGGCCGATATCTGCCATAATGCGGGCCGGATGACGTCCTTTGAATGACATCGTTTGAACGCCGCCCACCGTCGGGCCTGAGACCTCTCAGGACCCGCGGCAGGCGGCGTTTTTTATTTTTGAAAACCGAAACAGGAGCAGGCCATAGCCAGACCACCCGAGAAAGACAACGCGCCCCGTGAGTCCGGACCGCGTGTCAACGGAATGATCAACATTCCCCAGGTCCGCCTGGTGCTTGCCGACGGCACCATGCACGGTGTGATCTCCACCCGCGAAGCCATTTCCATGGCGCAGGAAGCCGGCCTCGATCTGGTCGAGATCTCGCCGACGGCAGCGCCGCCGGTCGCCAAGATCCTCGACTACGGCAAGTTCAAGTACGAGGCCCAGAAGCGCAAGAACGAGGCCCGCAAGAAGCAGAAGGTCATCGAGGTCAAAGAGATCAAGATGCGGCCGGGCATCGACATCCACGACTACGAGGTGAAGATGCGTTCGGTGCATCGCTTCCTCGAGGAGGGCGACAAGGTGAAGGTCACCATGCGCTTCCGCGGCCGTGAGATGGTGCACCAGGAGATCGGCATGAAGGTGCTGGACAAGGTGCGCGCCGATCTCGACGCGGTGGCCAAGGTGGAATCCCATCCCCGCCTGGAAGGCCGCCAGATGGTCATGGTGGTGGCGCCCAAATGACGTCCGTTTGGATGAGCGCCACCAACGACTGACTTTCGGGTTGGGCCTGCATGAACGACCCGCGCCCACCTTCGGAACCAGAAAATGAAAACCCGCGCCTGCCGGCGCGGGTCTTCGGCCAAGCGGTGGATGCCGGCTTCAGTCCGGCCCCGCCGGCGGTGCCACCCCCACCCACCCTGCTTGAAGAATTGCGCCCCTGGGCCGGTCCGGAAACCCAGCGGCCAAGCTTCTCCCCACCGGTCTTCGGCACGCTCAGCGTCATCTTCGGCATCACCGCCTTCTACAAGGCGACCCTGTTGCTGGCGCCTTTGGCGCTGATTGCGGGGCTGATCGCCTGCCTGAAGCGGCAATGGGGCTGGGGCCTGATCGGCATCCTCTCGGCCGTTGCCGCCCTGGCGATCGACCCCTATTTCTGGGGCCTGGCCGGCCTCTACTGGCTGGCACGGGCACTGGGACTGTTGGGTTAAGAGCCTTCTGGAAAATGCCGACCGGCGTCCATGTGGCTGTGAAGGATGCGAATCACTACAATTCCCGGGCTGCCGTCGCGCATCGCTTCCCTGCGGTAGTAAACAACGTGCGCCGCGGCGCCTGCGCGCCCCGCAGCGTGTGAAACAGCAAACGATCTGAGGTCGGGCGCAAGATCGTCTCGCGAGGCGGAGCCAAGACGCTGCGGATCTTGGGCAACCAGAAGCACGGCCCTGTCGATCAGTTCACCGTAACGATCCCGCTGTAGCGGCCCGAACATCCGTGTCGATTCTCGCAGGATGTCCCGGAGATCGCGCTTTGCTTGTGGCGCAAACCGATATTGCGGACGCATCGGGCCGGAGACTCAGCGCTTGGCTTCGTCTTCGGCTTGAACCTCCGCGAGGATTTCCATCACCGTGCTATCGGAATAATGCCCGGCATTGACTTCATTCAATCCGACCTGGATCTCCCGCTTCAGGATCGCGAGCTTTTCCTCGTAAACCGCGCGCTCCTCGCGCAGCATTCGCAGTCCGTCCCTGACCACTTCACTCGCCGTGCTGTAATTACCGGAGGCGACTTCCTTCTCGACGAACTCGGCAAGCGCCGCAGGGAGGCTGACATTCATCGTCGGCATTAGCCTACTCCATTGTTATCGTTACGATATTGTAGATTGGCAAAAATTGTCAAGCGGCGCTTTGCCCCGCTTATCCCCTTGTTTCCCTAGGCCCCAGTCGCTATAACCCCGCGTCCCTTGGCCACTGAGCCTCGGGAAAGGCGGCACCGGCTCAGGATAGGGCATGCCCATGTCGCCGACGAGCAACCCGTATCCGAAGGAAGCAAAATGCCCAAGATGAAGACCAAGAGCGGCGCCAAGAAGCGCTTCTCTTTGACCGCGACCGGCAAGGTCAAGTTCAAGCCGGCCAACAAGAAGCACGGGATGTCCAAGCGGCCCACCGACATGCGCCAGCAGAGCCGGCGCATGGAAGTGATGGCCGAGCAGGACGCCAAGAAAGTTCGGCGGTTCTTCCTGCCGAACGGCCTCTAAAGCGGATCAGAGAGAGGAACAGCACACATGGCACGCACCAAGCGCGGCGTCACTTCGCACGCCCGTCACAAGAAAATCGTCGACATGGCCAAGGGCTATGTCGGCCGCGCCGGCACCAACTACCGGATCGCGATCGAGAAGGTCGAGAAGGGCCTGCAATACGCCTATCGCGACCGCCGCGCCAAGAAGCGCAATTTCCGCGGTCTGTGGATCCAGCGCATCAATGCCGGCGTGCGCGAGCACGGCCTCACCTACTCGCAGTTCATGAACGGCATCAAGAAGGCCGGCATCGAGATCGACCGCAAGGTGCTCGCGGACCTGGCCGGCAAGGAGCCGGCGGCGTTTGCGCAGCTCTGCCGCCAGGCCCAAGAGGCCCTCGTAAAGTAAGGCGCGGGACCTTGGCTCCGGTCCGGCTCGCCCTGATCCTCGTCGTCGCGGTTGCGGCCCTGACCGGCTGCGACCGCTATCGCGACGACATTGACGCGGTGAAGCAGGCCCAGAGCATCGTCGGCGGCACCAACGAGGCGATGGCGACCGAGATCGCCGGCGCCCGTGGCACCGTCGAATGGAAGGGCGGCCCGGCCCCGAAATACGAGAGCGCGGATATCGTCGGCGTCCAGGCGGTGATCAAGCGGATCAGCGCCAACGGCAACCGGCACGAGGTGGAGCTCGACTTCATCAACAATCGGCAGACCAAGAAGGTCGCCTTCGACGGCGCCATCGTGGACGGCAAGAAGCAGGACATGCTGTCCGGCGCTCTCGCCGTCTTTTTGATGCAGTTGGAATAGGCGGCCGGCTTCGTCCTGTTGACGGGATTGGGGAGGCCGGGTATCCGGACCTCCCCTTTTCTTTGTGAAAAGCGGGAAGCGCCAAGGGGGCGCGAGTGGGATCATGCAGAACCTGACCGAGCTGGAAACCAAGTGGAAGGGCGCCGCCGAGCAGGCCGCCACCGTGGACGCCCTGGAGGCGATCCGGGTCGAGGCGCTCGGCAAGAAGGGCGAGATCACCGGGCTGATGAAGACGCTCGGCACCCTCGCCCCCGAGGAGCGCAAGAGCTTCGGCCAGCAATTGAACCTGGTGAAGGACGCCGTCACCGCCGCGATCGAGACCCGCAAGGCGGCACTCGGCGACGCCGCGATCGAGGCGCGCCTCGCCACCGAGAAACTGGACATGACGCTTCCGGCGCGGCCGGGCGCGGTCGGCCGCATCCACCCGATCAGCCAGACCATCGACGAGATCATCGCGATCTTCGGCGAGATGGGATTCGGCGTGCGGGAAGGTCCGGATATCGAGGACGACTTCCACAACTTCGAGGCGCTCAACATCCCGAAGGACCATCCGGCGCGCCAGATGCAGGACACCTTCTACCTGCCGCAGAAGCCCGACGGCAGCCACATGGTGCTGCGCACCCATACGTCACCGGTTCAAGTGCGCACGATGCAGAACGAGAAGCCGCCGCTCCGGGTGATCTGCCCGGGCCGGACCTATCGGGTCGATAGCGACATGACCCACTCGCCGATGTTCCACCAGGTCGAAGGCCTGGTGATCGACGAGAGCACCCATATGGGCCACCTCAAGGGCTGCCTGCAGGATTTCTGCCGCGCCTTCTTCGGCATCGACGAGCTGAAGCTGCGCTTCCGCCCGAGCTACTTCCCCTTCACCGAACCTTCGGCGGAGGTCGATATCGGCTGCGACCGCTCCGGCGGCGAGCTGAAGCTCGGCCAAGGCAATGAC
>JAUYVI010000004.1:0-334802 GCA_030715195.1 Dongia sedimenti | reverse complement strand
CTGAAGAATTGCGGTCTCGATCCCGAGAAATACCAGGGCTTCGCCTTCGGCATGGGGATCGAGCGCATCGCCATGCTGAAATACGGGATTCCGGACTTGCGCACCTTCTATGACGCCGATCTGCGCTGGCTGAAGCATTACGGCTTCCTGCCGCTGGACGTACCTTCGGTGGTGGGAGGGCTGACGCGATGAAGTTCACCCTCTCCTGGCTGAAGACTCATCTCGACACCCGGGCCGAGGCGGCGGAGATCGCGCGGACGCTGACCGCGCTCGGCCTCGAGGTCGAGGGCATCGTGGATCCGGCCAAGGCGCTGCAGCCTTTCGTGGTCGGCTTTGTCGCGGAAGCGAAGCAGCATCCGAATGCCGATCGCCTGCGGGTTTGCCGGGTCGATACCGGCAAGGGCGTCGTGCAGGTGGTGTGCGGCGCGCCCAATGCGCGCACCGGCATGAAGGGCGTGTTCGCCCCGCCGGGCACCCATATCCCCGGCACCGGGCTCGACTTGAAGGCGGGCACCATCCGCGGCGAAGCCTCCAACGGCATGCTCTGCTCGGCCCGCGAACTGGGCTTGGGGACCGATCACGACGGCATCATCGAGCTGCCCGAGGATGCGCCGATCGGCATGAGCTTCGCGAAGTATCGCAACCTCGACGACCCGATCATCGAGATCAAGGTGACGCCGGACCGCGCCGATTGCCTCGGCCTGCGCGGCATCGCCCGCGATCTCGCGGCGGCCGGTCTCGGGACCTTGAAGCCGTTCGCGCCGAAGCATGTCTCCGGCACCTTCAAGAGCCCGATCCAGTGGCGCATCGATCCCTCCGCCGCCAGCGGCTGCCCCTATGTCGCCGGACGCTACTTCAAGGGCGTGAAGAACGGGCCGAGCCCGCAATGGCTGCAGGACCGCCTGACCTCGATCGGCCTCAGGCCGATCTCGGCCTTGGTCGATATCACCAATTTCGTGACCTACGACCTCGGCCGTCCGCTGCATGTGTTCGACGCCAAGAAGGTGGCGGGCGACCCGACCATGCGCGCGGCGAAAGAGGGCGAGTCCATCGTCGCGCTCGATGGCAAGACCTACGCGCTCGAAGCCGGCATGATCGTGATCGCGGATTCCCGCGGTCCCGAGGCGATCGGCGGCATCATGGGCGGCGAGGAATCCGGCTGCTCGCTCGACACCACCGACGTCTTCCTCGAAGTGGCCCTGTTCGACCCGATCCAGGTCGCGCGCACCGGGCGCAAGCTCGGCATCCAGTCCGATGCGCGCTACCGCTTCGAGCGCGGCGTCGACCCGAAATCGGCCGGCTGGGGTGTCGATGTCGCGACCCAGCTGATCCTCGAGCTCTGCGGCGGCGAGGCCAGCGAAGTCACCGTGGCGGGGACGATGCCCAAGGGCACCCGCACCCTCGCCTTCCGCCCGGCGCGGGTGGAATCCCTCGGCGGCTGTGTCGTCGGGCCGGAGAAGCAGCGGCAGTTCCTGGAAGTGCTGGGCTTTGGCGTCATTCCCGCCAGCTCGGCCTCATGGCAGGTCACGACGCCGACCTGGCGCGCCGATGTCGAAGGCGAGGCGGATCTGGTCGAAGAGGTGCTGCGCGTGAACGGCTTCGATGCGATCGAAGCGGTGTCCATGCCGCGCGACAGCGGTCTGCCGAAGACGGCGGTAACACCGGCCCAGCGCCGGGTGCAGCAGGCGAAGCGCATCCTCGCCACCCGCGGCATCGAGGAAGCGGTCACCTTCAGCTTCATGCCGGGCACGGTCGCGGCTTTGTTCGCCGGCGACAACGCCCTGATCCCGCTCGCCAACCCGATCAGCGCCGATCTCGACGTGATGCGGCCTTCGATCCTCGGCAACCTGCTGCTCGCCGCCGGCCGCAACGCGGCGCGCGGGCTGGCCGACCTCGCCATCTACGAGGTCGGGCCGAGCTATTCCAACGACACGCCGAAGGGCCAGCTCACCGTCGCCGCCGGCATCCGGGTGGGCGCCCATGCCGAGCGCCACTGGAGCGGCAAGCCGCGCGCTGTCGATGCCTTCGACGCCAAGGGCGATGCCGTGGCGCTGCTGGAAAGTCTGGGTGCGCCGGTCGAGAACCTGCAGGCGACCGCCGATGCGCCCGGCTATTTCCATCCCGGCCGCTCGGCCGCGCTGCGCCTGGGGCCGAACGTGCTCGCGCTGTTCGGCGAACTGCATCCCAAGGTGATGAAGGCGCTCGACCTCAAGGGCCCGGCGGTCGGCTTCGAGATCTTCCTGGACCGCGTGCCGATGCCGCGTTCCAAAGGCACGGCACGGCCGCTGCTCGACGCCTCCAGCTTCCAGCCGGTGGCGCGCGACTTCGCCTTCGTGGTGGCGAGCGACGTCTCCGCCGAGAAGCTGATCAAGGCGGCGAAAGGCGCCGACAAGGCGCTGATCACCGAGGTCGCGATCTTCGACGTGTTCGAAGGCGGATCCCTGGGCGAGGGCAAGAAGTCGATCGCCCTCTCGGTCACGCTGCAGCCGCGCGAGAAGACCCTGACCGACGCCGAGATCGAGGCGGTCTCCGCCAAGATCGTGGGCGCGGTCAACAAGACGACCGGCGGCGAGCTCCGCAAGTAGGCTCAGAATCGCAGGCGCGCGTCCGCGCGGACCGCGTTCTCGCGCGAATCGGCGGCGATCTGGCCGGCATAGGATAGGCCGACCGTGAGGTTGCCGGTGAGGTCGAGATCGGCGCCGGCTTCGATCAGCGCGGCGTTGCGCGCGATCGGCGTGCCGCTCACGGTGAAGGCCGAGCTGCCGTCGCTGAATTCCAGCCGGCTTTCCAGGGTGGTGTCGCCATAGGCATGGCGCCAGCCAAGCATGCCGTGCAGGCGCAGCGGCATGTTGAAGGCTTGCGTGACCATGGCCGCCCGGAAGCCGATGCTGGAGAACAGCAGATCATCGCTCTCGTCTCCGGCCCGCAAGGCCGCCGCACCGTCACCCTCGTCGAAATGATCGCTGTCGATGTTGACATAGCTCAGGCCCGCGGTCGGTTGGATCATGGCCGCGCCGAGATGGATGTCATAGCCGATCTCGCCGAATGCCTGGGCGCTGCGCGCCGCGGCATCGGCATCGACCCGTTCGGAAAAGCCGGGAAATTCGACATGCCGCTCGGTGTCGATGTCGTGGAAGGAATAGGTCGCACCCAGGTGCGCCGAGAAGGGTCCTTGATAAAAACCGCCATAGGCCGCGAGGTGATAGCTGTCGATCGATGCTGTGGAGGCGCGGGAATCCACATCGACTCCGGTATGGCTGTAGCCGGCCGCGATCCCGATGCGCCAGCGCTCGTCGAAGGTCGCATCGGCGCCGGCCAGCATGCCGGCGGTTTCGCTCCTGGCCGATCCGGCGTTGCCGTCGCCATCCGCGCTGCCCCAGCTGCCCAGGGCCCGCGCCCAGGCGGTCAGAACGGGCGCCGCGTTCATCGCGCAGGAGGCGGCCGTGCAGGATGCGCCGCCCGGCGCGAAGCTGAACGTCAGTTGCGAGGTGCCGACCGAGGTCGCTTCGGCACCGCCCGGCTGGAGCAGGCGATCGTCCAGCGCGTTGCGCAGGCTCTCGCTCTGGGTGAACAGCAGCCCCTTGGTGCTGGCATAGATCTCGCCGGACAACAGGTCGAAAGCCTCGCGCGCCTGCGCTTCGGTCAGGCCGAAGACCGCGGTCTTGACGCCGTTGCCGGCATCGAGGCTGTCGACCGCGCCGCCCGCCGCCGCCTGGTTCGGCGTCTCGGCCACGCTGGCAAAGGCAACCGAACTGGTCAGCACGTCGAGGAAGACATTGTTGGCATCATAGGCGAGCGCGAAATCGACGAAGGCCGCGTTGTCGGTGAGCGTGTCATAGGTGCCGGTCACGCCGCCGGACGCGGTCAGGATGGTGCTGCGCGTGCCGACGGTGTAGGTGCCGGGTGCAGCGAGCACGCTGACGGTGGCGTTCGGTTGAATCGTTGCCGCGCCGGTCACCGCCAGCAGGTCGGAGGCACCGCCGCTGTCGACTTCAACCGTCAAGGTCGATCCGCCGGCCTGGGTATAAGGACCGGTGATGTTGAGCGTGCCGATGGAATTTCCGGGTGCGACATTGCCGTTGTTGATGACGGTGCCGATGATCGTGCCGGTGCCGGCGAGAGTTCCGCCTACCGCCATGGTCACCGCCGGGCTGGTCAGCGTCCCGTTGACATGCAGCATGCCGGATTGAACCGCGGCGCTGGTGGAAAAGGTGCCGGTGTTGGTCAGCGTCCAGTCGCTGCCGGTCATCGACAGGGTCTCGAAGTTGGAGAACTTGGCGATCGATTCGGTTCCCGTTCCTTCCAGGATCAGATTGTCGGTGGCGGTTCCGCCGAGGACATTCCCGTTCAGCACCGAGCCGGTCCGCAGCCGCACCGTGTGCGTGGCACCGACCGCGCCGCCGCCGGCATTGGTGAAGTTGATGGCATTCACGGCACCGGTGATGGTGCCGCTGTTGATGACTTCCGCCGCCGCGGTGTTGCGGGTCAGGATGCCGTTGGAATTGGTCGAGGCGATGGTCCCGCTGTTGGTGAGGGTGCCGCCCAGGGTCGCCTCGACGGCGGAGCCGCGGGTCGAGGTGATCGATCCGGCATTGTCCAGGCTGAGCACCGCCGTTGAACTGGTGAAGATGCCGTTGAACCCACCGTCGATCTGGGCACCCGCATTGTTGGTGACCGTGTTGGTGGCCCCGGCGCCCTGAATCAGGATGCCGGTGGCGAAGCTCGGACCGGTGTTGGTGATGGTGCCGCTGTTGGTCACCGTCCGCGTGGTGCCGCCGGAGATCGAGACCGCGTTGCTGCTGTTGTTGGCCGAGATCGTGCCGGTCGCGAGATTGGTGACGCTCCCGCCGCCGAACAGGGCCACCAGGTCGCCGCTGCCGGTGCCGGTGATCGTGCCGGCATTGCTGACGGTTCCGATGAATTGCGCACCGGAGGTCGCGATGTTGATGCCGTTGGTGGTGCTGGTGATGCTGGCGCCGGCCTGGTTGGTGACCGCGCCAGTGCCGCCGGTGATGCTGATATTGGCGTTCGAGACCGACCCCGAATTGACCAGCGCCCCGCCGAAGGTGAAGCGGACGCCGTTGCCCGTCGGGTTCGGCCCGATCGTGCCCTGATTGGTCAGCGTCCAGGCCTTGGTAGAGGCGCAGACCGAGGTGCTGCTGGAGCAATTCGCGTTGCCGTTGGTGTTGTTCACGGTGACGCCCGGTGCGATCGACGCCGTCGTGCCGGCGAAGCCGTCGAGATTGACGCCGTCGTTGGTGCTGGCGGCGATGTTGACGTCTTCGGCCTGGGCCGCACCGATACGCAACAGCATGCCTGTGGCGATGGCGGATGCGAAAAGCATCCGCCACACCATGCGGTGATAAATTCGCACCGAACTGCCCCCTGTGGCGGGTGACGTGTTTGCCCGTCAGCCCGCTTGATGTTTGAACGATCTCCGAGCGAAACGCGTCGGCTGGATCATGCCGCCGGCTTGCGCCGCCGCGCGGCGAAGCCGAGCGCGCCGAGCGCGGAGAGGAACAGCGGCAATGCCGCGGGGATCGGCGTCGCCGCCACCGCCACCGTGCTGCTGATGGTGGCCGCGAGCGCAAATTCCGTGGCGCTCGGGTCGAGGATGCCGAAGATCCGCAGGAAGTAGGTTCCGGACAGCGAAACCAGGTGATACGGCGTCTGGGTGGCCTGATCGAAGCCGGTCGGCTCGAGCACCGCGGCGGCGCCGCTCGGCAAAGCGGGTCCTCCGGCTGAAGGCTGGCCGACCGAGCCCGACGTGGTCCAGTGCGCGTCCGGCCCGGTGTCGATCAGGTTGGGATTGGGATTGGCGGGGTCGGTGTACAGCGCGGCCAGGTCGCCGCCGGTGTAGAGGTCGTCGTCCGGACCCGACGGCGCCGTCTGGTCATAGAACTGCATATGCATCTCGGAGAAGGCCGAGCCGCCGACCGGACCGACGGTCGCGGTGATGTAACTGTCCTGGCTGATCGAGAACTCGAACAGATAATCGAAATAGGCACCGGAGCTGGTCGCGCCGGAGCTTCCCAGAGCGGGCGGCGCCGAAATCGCCACCGCATCGCTCCCCACCAAAGTGTAAGGGCCGTTGATCTGCGTGGTGACCGGCAGCGTCGTGGCCGCGCCGGGGCTTGCGAAGAAGGCCAGTGCGACCAGCGCGGCCGTGCTTTGTGCGATCAGACCCAGTCTCGTGCGAACCATGCCTTGCCCCATGACCGATGTGTTGCGGCGGTCGAATCGCCACTGATCCGAAACCCTATTCGGGGCATCGGGACAGGCGCGCCGCGCATCTCGGGCCCGGTCGGGACATTTCAGGACATTCGCTTTTCAGGGTTCGGCGTTAACTGTGTTCGCTCGACACGATGCCGGACGAGGATGATAATCTCAGGAGGTGCGGATCAGGACAGATCGGGACATGACGGCGGAACATCTCGCGGCGAATGGCGACGCCCGGTTTCATCGGAAAGGAACCCGCCGGCGCCTCAACGGCTGGAAGGAAATCGGCGCGTTCTTCCAGAAGAACGAACGGACGGTGAAGCGCTGGGAACAGCGCGGCCTGCCGGTGCACCGTCTGCCCGGCGGCGCCAATACCGCCGTCTTCGCCTATGCCGACGAGTTGGAAAGCTGGCTCAACGGCAGTCGCGGCCTGCCGCAGCCTGAGATATCGGAGCCGGCGGAGCCGGCGCAGCAACCACGGCAGAAGCTGCGGCTCGAGCGCCGGGGCCGCTATCTCGTTGCGGCGATGGTCGCGATCGTCCTGGCCTCGGTGCTGGGCGGCGGCGCGTTCCATCTTTTCCGCCAGCCGGCGAACCCGGCCGCGCGGGTGGCCGCCCACCAGCTGCCGGCCGAAGCCGCGCAGCTCTATCTCTCGGGCCTCTATCACTGGAACACCCGTACGGCCGACGGGCTCAAGCAGGCACAGGACGAGTTTCGCCGCGCGATCGAAATCGATCCGGACTATGCCGAGGCGCGGGCCGGGCTGGCGGCCGCCTACAATCTCCTGGCGCAATACGGCGTGATGAAGCCGGCCGAAGCCTATCCCCTGGCAAAGGCCTCGGCGGAACAGGCGATCGCGCTGGATCCCGATCTGGCCACCGGCTACAGCGCACTCGGCTTTGCGATGTTCTACGGCTTCAAGGATCTGCGCCAGTCGGGAGCATTGTTCCAAAAGGCCCTGGCGCTCGACCCCCATTCGAGCCGCACCTTCCACTGGTACGCACTGATCGCGATGCATACGGGGAAGTTCGAGGAGCCGCTGCGCGCGATCACACGGGCGCAGGAGCTGGATCCGGAATCCCATGCGGTGCGCGCCAATCGCGGGCTGATCCTGTTTTATGCCGGGCGCACCGAGGAAGCGATCGCGGTGCTGACCGACCTGACCCGAAGCGCGCCCGCCTACCTCGCGCCGCATTACTATCTCGCCACCATCTATCTCGATCAGCAGCGCTATGACGACTATCTCCGGCAGTCGCTGCAGGCGGCGGAGATCGAAGGCAACCTGGCCTTGAAGGCCGAGATCGAAGCCGGCATGGGGGGCTATCGGGCGGGTGGGGCGAAAGGCCTGTTCGCTGCGATGCTCGCGGTGCAGAAGAGCGAGCTCGCCGCCGGGCGCGAGACCGCCTTCAACGTGGCGCGTACCGCGGCCTTGCTCGGCGACCGGGACGCCGCCTTCGCCTCCCTGGAGCAATCGCTGGCCGGGGGCGAGCCCGACCTGCTCGGCATCCGCATCGACCGATCCTTCAAGGCGCTGCGCGGCGATGCCCGCTTCCAGAAGCTGGCCGACACCGTACTGGACGTGCCCTAAGCCGTGCGCGCCGGAATCGTCATCGCGGCGACGCCGGCGATGACGCAGAGCAGGCCGGCCCAGGCGCCGGCGCTGAGACTCTCACCCAGGAAGACCACGCCGATGGCGACGCCGATCGGCACCCGCATATAGGCCTGCGACGTGGTGCCGATCGAGCCCAGCGTGTGCAGCAGGCGGAAATAGATCGTGAAAGCCAAGGCCGTCGAGAACACCGCGAGGCCGAGCAGCGCCAGGATAGAATCGGTGGAAGGGGCCAGCGTCCAAGGCTGTTCGACGATGAGGCTGGCCGGGATCAGGATCGCCGCGCCGCAGAGCATCGAGCCCGCGGCCGGCAGCAGCGGATCCAATCCCTTGAAGGTCTTGCCGAAGATCGCCGCCCCCGCATAGCAGACCGTGGCGGCCACGATCGCGAGCTGTGCCGCGAGTTCATGCCCCAATCCGCCCAGCGCCTCGATGCCGACGATAAGGCCGATCCCGGTGATCCCGGCGACCACGCCGAACAGTTTCCGGGCGGTGAGCGCTTCATGGCGCGTGATCAGCGCGGTCAGCAGGAAGACGAAGATCGGCGAGGTCGAGTTGAGGATGGTGGTGAGCCCGGCATCGACCGTCCGCTCGGCCCAGGCGATCAAGGTGAAGGGCACGACACTGTTGAGGCCGGCTTGGAACAGGAACTTCCGCCAGGTGGTGCCGTCGCGCGGTAGTTTCAGCCCCCGAACCCGCATGACGACCAGCAACAGCCCGCCGGCGATCAGGGTGCGCGCGGCGATGAAGGTGATCGGCGGGATGGTCTCGACGCCGACCCGGATGAACGTGTAGGACGCGCCCCAGAGCGTCGCCAGGACGAGCAGGAGCAGCAGTTCGAGGGTGAGGTTCGGTTTCGGCGGGGTCACGATGCGGATTGATACCCCGGCCCGGCGGCGCCGTCAGCCGCCGATGGTTCGGCCGGCGCCGAAGCGTCGGCTTGGCGCTACAACCCATTGAAGCAGCGTGCTTTTCACCGGTTGCACGAACCCGCGCCACACCCTATCTTGCGCCGCACTCAAAGGGCCACCCGACCGACATGACCGACCTCGCGCATATCCGCAATTTCTCCATCATCGCCCATATCGATCACGGCAAGTCCACCCTGGCCGACCGGCTGATCCAGGCCTGCGGCGGGCTGACCAACCGCGAGATGAAGGAGCAGGTGCTCGACAACATGGAGATCGAGCGCGAGCGCGGCATCACCATCAAGGCGCAGACCGTGCGGCTCGCCTACACGGCGAAGAACGGTGAGACCTATCAGCTCAACCTGATGGACACGCCGGGCCATGTGGACTTCGCCTATGAGGTCTCGCGCTGCCTCGCCGCCTGCGAAGGCTCGCTGCTGGTGGTCGATGCCTCCCAAGGCGTGGAAGCGCAGACCCTCGCCAATGTCTACCAGGCGATCGAGAACCACCACGAGATCGTGCCGGTCCTCAACAAGATCGACCTGCCCGCCGCCGAGCCGGAGCGGGTCAAGCAGCAGATCGAGGACGTGATCGGCATCGACGCCTCGGAAGCGGTGGAGATCTCGGCCAAGACCGGCATCAACATCGAGGGCGTGCTGGAAGCGATCGTGCACCGCCTGCCCGCCCCCAAGGGCGATGCCAGCGCGCCGCTGAAGGCACTGCTGATCGACTCCTGGTACGACGTCTATCTGGGCGTGGTCATCCTGGTGCGGGTGATCGACGGGGTGATGAAGCCGAAGCAGCGCATCACCATGATGTCGAACGGCGCGGCCTACGACGTCGAGAAGGTCGGCGTGTTCACGCCCAAGGCCGAGAACATGGCCGAACTGACCCCCGGCGAGGTCGGCTTCTTCACCGCCAGCATCAAGGCCGTGGCCGACGTCGCGGTCGGCGACACCATCACCGAGGAGAAGCGCCCGACCGCCCAGGCGGTGACCGGCTTCAAGCCCTCGGTGCCGGTGGTGTTCTGCGGCCTGTTCCCGGTCGACGCCAACGACTTCGAGACCTTGCGCGAGGCCATGGGCAAGCTGCACTTGAACGATGCGAGCTTCCATTTCGAGATGGAGACCAGCGCGGCCTTGGGCTTCGGCTTCCGCTGCGGCTTCCTCGGCCTCTTGCACCTGGAGATCATCCAGGAGCGGCTGGAGCGCGAGTTCAACCTCGACCTCATCACCACGGCGCCGAGCGTGGTCTACAAGATCCACAAGACCGACGGCACGATGATCGAGCTGCACAACCCGGCCGACTTCCCGGACGTGGTGCATATCGACCATATGGAAGAGCCCTGGATCAAGGCGACCATCCTGGTGCCGGACGAGTATCTCGGCTCGATCCTGAAGCTCTGCGAGGGCCGGCGCGGCGTGCAGATCGACCTCACCTATGCCGGCTCCCGCGCGATGCTGACCTATCGCCTGCCGCTGAACGAAGTGGTGTTCGATTTCTACGATCGCTTGAAATCGGTCTCCCGCGGTTATGCCAGCTTCGACTATCACCTCGACGGCTACGAGGAAGGCGACCTGGTGAAGCTGAACATCATGGTCAACGGCGATCCGGTCGATGCGCTCTCCTGCATCGTCCACAAGTCCCAGGCCGAGGCGCGCGGCCGGACCCTGTGCGAGAAGCTGAAGGACCTGATCCCAAGGCAGCTGTTCAAGATCGCGATCCAGGCCGCGATCGGCGGCAAGGTGATCGCCCGCGAGACGGTGAGTGCCATGCGCAAGGACGTGACCGCGAAGTGCTATGGCGGCGACATCAGCCGCAAGCGCAAGCTCCTCGACAAGCAGAAAGAGGGCAAGAAGAAGATGCGCCAATACGGGAACGTCGAGATCCCGCAAAGCGCCTTCATCGCCGCCCTGAAGATGCACGAGTAGCCAGAATCTGGCGTCTGGCGCCGCGACAAAAGCGCGCCCGTTCAGAAGCTTAGCCTGGAACTCGCCCCGGCCTGGGATTCGGCCGCGCCGCCGGGCCGTTGGCATGCTAGGACATGACCTCATAACCAAGAAAAGAAAGGACCGCCGATGGGACGGACACCGAACTATCGTTTCGACCGCATGCAGCGCGAGAAGAGCAAGGCCGAGAAGAAGGCCGAGAAGGCCGCCGCCAAGGAAGCCAAGCGGATCGCCGAGGGCGGCGCGCCGGGCGAGCAGCCGGGTGATGCGCCGGCCGAAACCAAGACCGAGAACTGACCTCCCTCATGGCCATCGAACCCCGTTCCCCGCGGCTCGCGGTGCTGATCGATGCCGACAACACCTCGCCGCGGATCGCGGCCGGCCTGTTCGAGGAAGTCGCCAAGATGGGCGAAGCCAGCGTGCGGCGCATCTATGGCGATTTCTCCAGCACACGCCTCAAGTCCTGGGCCGATCTCCTGAACAAATACGCGATCGTGCCGCACCAGAACTTCGCCTACACCACCGGCAAGAACGCCTCGGACATCGCGCTGGTGATCGACGCCATGGACCTGCTCTATAGCGGGCGGTTCGACGGGTTCTGCCTGGTCTCCTCGGACAGCGACTTCACGCGGCTCGCCGCGCGGATCCGCGAGCAGGGCGTCGATGTCTACGGCTTCGGCGCCAAGAAGACGCCGGAGAGTTTCCGCCAGGCCTGCCGCCGCTTCATCTACACCGAGAACCTGCTGCCCGAGGCGCCGGCGCCGAACCGCGCCGCGGCGCCCGAAGCGGCGAAGTCGCTGGAGCCCACCGCCGCCGCGGTGGCGCTGCTGACCCGGGTGATCGCCCAGATGTCCGATGAGGACGGCTGGGTCGGCCTGCGCGGCGTCGGCCAACGGCTCAGCAACCTCGCTCCGGATTTCGATCCGCGCACCTACGGCGCGGCCAAGCTCGGCGACCTGGTCGCGAAGTCCGGCGCCTTCGAGATCAAGCGCCAGGCCAGCGGCGACATGCTGATCCGCCCGAAGGGTCAGGCGGTGGCGACGGCGGCGCCGCCGGCGCGGGCCCAGGCGCCCGCCGCGAAACCCGTCGTGGAGCCCGAGAGCGGCAACGGCGAAGGTGTGGCGCGCACCACGGCGCGCCGGGGCACGCGGCGGCGCTCGCGATAGCATCGGCCGCGCCCAAAATCCGCACAGGGTTATAATTCCTAAACCTTTTGCTGATACTCGGAGAGGGTCCGATCCGTCCCGCCTTCCAGGAGGCCCTCTCCATGTGCCAGATCTGCTCCTCCCGCCGCGGCTTCCTCGGCCTTGCCGGGCTGCTCGCCCCGCTCGCCTTGCCGCTGGCTTTGTCCAAGGCTGCCGCGGCCGACGGCGAGGCCGGGCTTTCGCCCGACCAGGCCCTGACCCGGCTGCGCGAGGGCAACATGCTGTTCGTCGAGGCGCCGCAGCTCTGCGCGACCGACATGGCGCAGAACCGCACCAAGGTCGCCAAGGCGCAGCATCCCTATGCCATCGTCCTCACCTGCGCCGACAGCCGGGTGGCGCCCGAGCTGCTGTTCGGCGGCGTGGGGCTGGGCGAGCTGTTCGTCTGCCGCAACGCGGGCAATGTCGCGGACACCGCGGTGCTGGGCTCGATCGAATATGCGGTCGAGCATCTGCATGCGCCGCTGATCGTCGTGCTCGGGCATGAGCGCTGCGGCGCCGTCGCCGCGGCGGTCGATGTCGTGACCAAGGGCGCCGACCTCCCCGGCTTCATCAAGCCGATGATCGCGGAGATCGTCCCGTCGGTCGAAGCGGTCAAAGGCAAGGGCGGCGATCTGGTCGATCTGGCGGTGGTCGAGAATGCCCGCGCCAACGCCGCCCGGATCCTGGAGAAGAGCGCGATCGTGCGCGAGCATGTCGAGGAAGAGGCCGTGAAGATCGTGTTCGGCCGCTATGACCTGGACAGCGGCGCGGTCGTGCTGAACATGCTCGCGGCCTGACGGCTCAGCCGCGGTTGGCGGAACCGAGCTTCGCCCGCGCGCTGGCGGTGCCGGCGAGCGCGGTCAGCTTGGCGATGGCGGCTTCGTCGAAATGCTTGCGCAAGGCGGCATAGGCGCCGTCCGCGGATTGGGTCTTGCCGCTGGAGATCACCGCCTCGACCCAGGCGACCGCTGCCTGCTCGCGCGGCGTCAGGCCAGCGAAAGCCGCAGCCCGGTCGCGAACCAGCGCGGCCAGATGATCGTCGAGGCGGCGGTGGACCGCCCGCTTCTGCATCGCCACAAACACCTCGAAATGTGGGGCCTCCGTCCCGGCCGGTTCCGCGTCCGCGATGGGCTCGTGCTCGGGATTGGCGATGAAGATGGCGTTGGTCCTGTCCATGACCGGACTCCTCGTCTAAGTCTTCGAGCAGAGATGAGCCCGGCGCCGCGCCCCGACAATCATGCTTAGGTTTAGGTCAGCCCTGCGATGCGCGCAGAACGCCCGTGACGGTCGTCACGCCCCGGCTGCTTGCGGCCGGGCCGAAGCGCCGGGCGCAGATTTCACCCGGGCGCGGTGGACAGCGGGCGCGGCGCTCTGCAGTCTCGGCGGGTGATGAGTCCGCCCCAGGGAAGCTCCATCCGGTTTGGCATTGTGCTGGCGCTGTTGGTGCATCTTTGCCCGGTCGCTTACGCCGATGCGCTCCAGGACGGAACCGCTGCCTTTGCCAACAAGGACAGCGCGACCGCGCTGCGGCTGCTGGCGCCGCTGGCCGATGCGGGCGATCCGATCGCCTTCTGCATGGTCACGGTGCTGCAGGACCGCGCACATGGCCGGGTCGCCTATGATGCGGACGGCATGGCAGCGACCTGCATCGCGGCCGCCCGCGGCGAGACCGCTTCCGCCTTCGCGCTCGCCGGCAACTACCGCACCGGATTGATCCTCGAACGGGATGCAGCGAAGGCGGCTTCGCTCACCCGGCGCGCGGCGGAGCAAGGCCTGCCGGTCGCCCAGAAGGTGCTCGGCGACCTCTATGCCGAAGGGGCGGGTGTGCCGCGCGACTTCGCGACCGCCTGCCGCTGGTGGGGCCGCGCGGCGCTGCAGGGCGAAAGCAGCGAGGCCGCGCGCAACTTCGGCAAATGCCATCTGACCGGCACCGGCGTGCCCCCGAGCGAGACCGAGGCGCTGACCTGGTGGCTGATCGCCAAGAAGAACGCGCGCCGCGACCAGGACGGCCTCCCCGGCTGGGTGTTCCAGAGCGAAGCCGATGCCGACCGCCTGACCGCCGCGCTCATGGAACGACTGCCAGCCGATGAGGTTGCCGAAGCCCAACGCCGGGCCCGCCTCTGGCAGCCGGTGCGGGCTGATCGGAAAACTATCGACGGGCGATAAATGCCACTGTTAATGCTAGGTATTCGTTCTCAGCTGTGACTAAGCTGCTGTCGCGGCGCCGCTATGGCTCTCCCCGCAACCGATACGGAAGGAGCAAGTCGATGGCCCCAGCACAGACTCCAGCCGAGGGACCTCCAGTCGAGGGACGCGCCGACGCGGACCTGTTCGCCCTGCTGGTCGAGAGCGTCACCGACCAGGCGATCTACATGCTCGACACCAGGGGGATCGTCCGCAGCTGGAACGCCGGCGCCGCGGCGCTCAAGGGCTATTCCGCCGCGGAGATCATCGGCCAGGATTTCGCGATCTTCTACACCGACGCGGACCGCGCGCGGGATATTCCGCGCCGCGCCCTGGCCGAGGCCGAGTTGAGCGGCCGGTATTGCAGCCGCGGGATCCGTCAGCGCAAGGACGGCACGTGTTTTCTCGCGGAGGTGAAGATCTATCCGGTGCGAAACGCAGACGGCGATCTGACCGGCTTCGCCAAGGTGACGCGCGACCTGACCACGCAGTTGGCGGCCGACGAAGCGCTGGCGAACAGCGAGCAGCAGCTCCGGTTGCTGATCGACAGCGTCACCGACCGCGCGATCTATCGCCTCGACCGCACCGGCCGGGTGGCGAGCTGGAATGCGGGTGCGCAAAAGATCAAGGGCTACAGCGCCGCGGAAATCATCGGCCAGGACTTCAGCGTGTTCTACACGCGCGAGCACCGCCACTGGGGCAAGCCCAAGCACGCCTTGATGATGGCGGAGCGCAACGGGCGTTTCCAGGAGCGCGGAGTGCGCGTGCGCAAGGACGGCAGCCTGTTCACGGCCGAAGTGGAGATCTATCCGATCCGGGATAGCGACGGCGTCGTCACCGGGTTCGCCAAGGTGACGCGGGACCTGACCGAGGAGGAAAGGCGCGCCGAGCTGGAATCCCGCAGCAACGCGAAATCGAACTTCCTGGCGCATCTCAGCCACGAGTTCCGCACGCCGCTGAACGCCATCATCGGCTTCTCCGACCTGATCCGGAACGAGCGCCTGGGGCCGATCCCGATCAAGCGCTATGTCGGCTACGGCGTCGACATCAATGACAGCGCGCTGCACCTCCTCGAACTCGCGGTTGCGATCCTCGATCTGACCCGGCTGGAAGCCGGAAAGCTGCTGCCGCAATACCAGCCGATCGACTTCGATCCGCTGGTCGAGACCGTGGCCCGTGTCATCGCCCACAAGGCGGCCGATTGCGGCGTCGCCCTCGATTTCGATATCGGTCGCGACCTCGCCGGGTTCCGGGCCGACCCGCGCATGGTGCGGCAATGCCTGATCAACCTGCTGGACAACGCCATCAAGTTCTCCAAACCGGGCGGGACGGTCCGCCTCGCGATCGACCGTGCCGACGATCGCCTGCGGATCACCGTCACCGACACCGGCAAGGGCATGCGTGAAGCGGACATCCCGCAGGCGCTGCAGCCGTTCCGGCAAATCGGCAATCCGACCACCAGTCCCATGGAAGGTGTCGGGCTCGGCCTTTCCCTGGTGAAGTCCTTCTGCGACCTGCACGACGCCACCCTGTCGCTGCGCAGCGCGCCGGGTCGGGGCACCGAGGTGATCCTGGCCTTCCCCTATCCCGGCGGCGCCGGGGACGAGCCGGCGATGGCCGCCGGCAGCGATCGGCGCAAACATGACGTGGTCGGCTGGATGAAGAGCCGCTGACCGGGCACCGACACAGACGGCCGCGCTCTGTTTGGAAGCGGGAAAGGCGCACTACGTCTCGGCGATGAAAGCGGGATTCGCATGCGTCTGTGCGCCAGCGGTGTTTGATTCCGTCTGCGTCCGGTCTGCGTGGGGGCGCGGCGTCGGGGTTTACGGCGGCGACCGTTTCGGCGGGCGTCCGGACGCAGCAAGCCTTTGAGATTGCAGCGTGCTTCTCATGCGCGCGGCCGGAAGCGTTTTTCGATTCGGTAAACCCTGGGTCAACCCTGCTGAGATCGCGCGGCGGAACGTCTTTCGCTTCTGTCTGCGTCCGGTCTGTGTGGGGGCGCGGCGTCGGGGTTTACGGCGGCGACCATTTCGGCGGGCGCCCGGACGCAGCAAGCCTTTGAGATTGCAGCGTGCTTCTCATGCGCGCGGCCGGAAGCGCTTTTCGATTCGGTAAACCCTGAGTCAACCCTGCGGGGATCGCGCGGCGGAACGTCTTTCGCTTCTGTCTGCGTCCGGTCTGCGTGCACTGCGTTGCGCTCCGCGTGGGGCTCGGCACCGCGTCCGGCAGAATTTTGACACCCGAGCAACCCAGACGCGTCCGGCCGTTCCCGAGGGGGAAAAGCCGCACTAAGTCTCCGCGATGAAAGCGGGATTCTCGTTCGTCTGTGCGCAACCGGTTCTTGATTCTGTCGGGGTCCGGTCGGGGTGACCTGCGTTCTGCGCGGAGCTCCGCATTCCGTCCCCCAGAATTTGCATGCGCTTTGTTTCTGTCTGCGTCCGGTCTGCGCGGGGCTCCGCATCGCGTCCCGCAGAATTTGCTTGCAGAGCTTTTTCTGTCCGGGTCCGGTCCGGGTGCCGTCACCGGCGGTGACGCCGCGTGATCTGCACGGCGACGGATACAGCCGCGGAATTCACGATGTCAAACAGCGCAAGCTCACTATACACGATTGCGCCGCGCGTGTCCGCACATGCCCGCGCGGGCGAGAAAGATTTCTTGAATTCAGCGCAAGCCGCAACGCGTCGCTGCGGCGCTCAGAACAGATCCAGATACCCGGCGAGTGCGACGGCAAAACCCACCACGATCAGAGCAGCGACAACCCAAACGGTGTACGGGTGAAAGGGATGCGGAGAGTTTTCCATGCCCAAGCCTAGCGCGTCCCTGTCGCGGAGTCACAAGGTCGCAGAATATCTCCAACATCCGCCGAGGCAGAATTCGCAACATCAGGGCGAGCCTTTCGAGCCGCTGCTTTGCGGGATGCGTGCGTCGGCGGTTGCACCGCCGATGGGCGCGCGGCATGCCCGGCAAGAACGGGGAACGGGGGCCTGTCGTGAGTCACGGAAGAAGCAGCGGCCGCATCGCGGCCGCCTTGGCGGCATTGGTGGCTTCGTCTGCAGCAATCGCGCTGACCCGCATATGATCTGCGCCTTCATCTGGTGGCCCGCCGTCAACGGCAAGGGCACCGGCCGGTTGCTCTGCGACAACGGGCAGAACGGCGACATGACCTACGACCGCACCGACCCAGAGCGCATCAAGACCGTGACCCAGCTGGACAACGGCGGCCGGTTCGAATTCATCCTGCATGAGTACCGGGAGTTTCCGAATACGGAGCCGTTCCCGAGTGACGGCGCGCTTGGGGACAGGCGTGGTCACGACCGGCCGCCAAGGCAATGACACAGGAATTGAAGGCGTAGCGCGATGGCGCTGAAGACACGGAAGTTCGACGTGGCGAAGTTCCTGGAGACCGACCCGGACATTGCGTTCACTCTCTCCGAAGCGCTGGAGACCGGCGATGCCCCGCCAGCGCCCTTTTTACAGTAAACCATTGAAATATCTAATTTTATAATAGTGCTGTTAACTGCACAGTTATCGCCGCGATTGCATTTTTGACCCATTTCATGCAATCGTCTGCAATCCTAGTGCACTCAATGGCACCTTCGTGAAAGCCCAGGATTTCGGCAGGACCGCTCCCGGCAAGCTCGTTCCGACGATCGACGGAGCGGTGGCGTTTCTGCCTGACCCGCTGCCACCGCGCCGCGTTCTCGACCTTGAGCCGATGATCAATCTGCTGGCGAGCGCCAGTCAGAGCCTTGGTGAGCTTGCCGGCATCGGCGGCATCATGACCAACCCCTATCTCCTGATCCGGCCGCTCCTGCGCCAAGAAGCGGTCGCATCATCGCGCATCGAGGGAACGATCACCTCGGTCAGGCAACTCGCCTTGTTCGAATCGGGAATGGATGTCGCGGGCGATGCCCCCGACGCGCGCGAGGTCCACAACTACGTCCGGGCATTGGAACATGGCATCGCGCGGCTCCAGGAGTTGCCCGTCTGTCTCCGCATGATGAACGAGATGCATACGATTCTGCTCGAGAGCGTCACCGATCGCCGCGGCGCACGCGTCCGGGCCGGCGAAGTTCGAGGCGAGCAGAACTGGATCGGTGGCAGCACCCGCATCAAAGACGCCCGATATGTTCCCCCGCCGCCTCAAGAGGTGATGCCGGCCTTGCATGCATTCGAAAAGTATATGCAGGCAGCGGAACCTGAACTTCCGCTGCTGGTCAGACTCGCCCTGCTTCACTATCAGTTCGAAGCCATCCATCCTTATCCCGACGGCAACGGCCGTCTGGGCCGTCTCATCATCCCGTTGATTCTCTGTGAGCGAAAAGCCCTGCCGCAGCCGCTGCTCTACCTGTCGAGCTACTTTGAGCGCAACCGCGACGACTACATCGATCTCATGTTCGACGTGAGCACCGACGGGCTCTGGGAGCGCTGGATTGCGTTCTTCCTGCGCGGGGTCGAGGCCGAATGCCGGGCCACCGTCACCAAGATCCGCCGGCTCCAGGACATGCGCCAGGACTTCATGCGACGGGTGCAGCGAGCCCGGTCATCGGTGCTGCTGGGCCGGCTGATCGATCTCTTCTTCGAACACCCGATCCTCTTCGTGCCGACGATCGCGCGCGATCTCGGCATCTCTTACAACGCCGCGAAGAACAACCTGAAGCGCCTGGCCGAGGTGGGGATCGTCAAGGAAGAGACCTTCAAGGGTCGCCGGTACTGGCTCGCCCAGGACATCCTCGCCATCACGACGAACGAAGCGAGTGAGACATAGGCGGAGGGGAGAAATCTTACTCTGACCCAGATTACTCCGACCCAGATTACTCCCCGGTGGCCCCGATTACTCACGCAGAACACGCGCATTTGAAGGCGCCACGTCCTTGCGATCGGACGCCGATCGGCTATCCTCCGAATCACGGGGATTCATTCGGGGGACCATCATGGATATGCGCAAGCTGGCGGCCGAGGCGATCGGCACGTTCTGGCTGACCTTCGGCGGCTGCGGCAGCGCGGTGATCGCAGCGGCCTTTCCTGGCGTCGGCATCGGCCTGCTCGGAGTCTCGCTGGCCTTCGGTCTCACGGTCGTCACCATGGCCTATGCGATCGGCCACATCTCCGGCTGTCACCTCAACCCGGCGGTGACGGTGGGGCTCGCGGCCGGCCGGCGGTTTCCCGTCAACCAGATCCTCCCCTATATCGCGGCGCAGGTCGTCGGCGGCGTGGTCGCGGGCGGGCTGCTCTATTTCATCGCCAGCGGCGCGCCCGGCTTCGACATCGCCGGCGGCATGGCCTCGAACGGTTATGGCGCGCACTCGCCGGGCCAGTACAGCCTGGCCGCCTGCCTCGTCACCGAGGTGGTGCTGACCGCGCTGTTCCTGTTCATCATCATGGGCGCCACCCACGGCAAGGCGCCGGCCGGCTTCGCGCCGCTGGCGATCGGATTCGCGCTCTGCCTCATCCACCTGATCAGCATTCCGGTGACCAACACCTCGGTCAATCCGGCGCGCAGCACCGGCCCCGCGCTCTTCGTCGGCGGCTGGGCCTTGCAGCAGCTCTGGCTGTTCTGGGTGGCGCCGCTGATCGGCGGCGCCATCGGCGGCGCGCTCTACCACTGGCTCAGCAAGGAGCCGCAGGGCGCGGTGACCGGCAAGGCCTGAGGCGGTGCCCTCCGCACTTGATGAACTCTTCCTGCGTGCGGGTCTGTCGGTCGAGCTCGGCTAGCTGATGCGCGGTTCGCGGATGACTCAGGTGGAATTGGCGGCCAAGACCGGCCTCAAGCAGCCGGAGATCTCGCGCATCCTAAACGGCAAGCACCGTGGCTTCTCGACCGACCGCTTGGCCCGGATCGCGTTCAAGCTCGGCACTCTGCCGATGATCAAGCTGGAGCCGATGCCGCAACGGCGCAGCGGGAAGAAGGCACCGCGGAGGGCGGCGTGATCGGTCGATGGCGCTGAAGACGCGGAAGTTCGATGTGCCGAAGGTCCTGGAGACCGAACGGGACATTGCGATCTGTTTGTCCGAAACGCTGGAGACCGGCGATACGGCCACCGTGGCGCATGCTCTCGGTGCGGCCGCGCGGCATGGCGAAGGTGGCGCGCCTGAGCAGGTTCAGGCGCGAAAGCCTCACCAAGGCACTCAGCGGCAGCGGCAATCCGGAACTGGCGACTGTATTGCGGGTAGCGAAGGCGCTGGGCCTGGAGCTTGCAGCGCGGCCCGTGGCGCGGACGAAGGCTGCGAAACCGAAGAAGGCGAAGCGCGTTTCGGCGCCGCGACGCTTAATCTCGAGGCGGGAGAAATCTTACTCTGACCCCGATTCTGACCCCGATTCTGAGACAAGGGCGGAACGCGGCACGCGAGGAGACTCACTTAGGGCGCATAAACAGAGATTGAAACAGCGCTTCTGCGCGCTCCAACCCCTCGTCGCTCAGAACCACTGACTTGGCCTTATTGGCCGGATCGGAAATCAGCCCCTTACGGTGCAGCCGACCAAGCGCCTCCCAGTCGAGACCCTTCCAGGCGCGCCTGTGGTCATGCACCGTCAGCCACAGCAGGGCTAGAACCGCGTCGTCAATCTTGTCGGTGTCTATTTCCATGACGCTGATCTCACGGGAAAACGATTCGCCACTTTAGGCATGGAAGCGCCGATATAACAAATCGCTCACAGCCCGGTACAAACCGCTCATCCTCCGCGCCGCTGCCGCCGTCGCGCTTGACACCCTCCCCCGCCCGCCTGAACATCCTCCCCATGTCCAGTCCAGCCGCAGCAAAGCGCCGGACGGGCGGGAGGGAACGGGTCCTGCTTTGGCGGTGACGCGACAACGAAAAGAAGCCGATTTCGACTGACGGGGATTTGTTGCGGGGCGGTTATCGGTGCTGCGCGCAACGGGGCTCCTCCCTCACTGAATTACCGGGGCGATCGCGTTTGGCCCTCTCGTTGTTCGTCATGGTCCGCGTTCCTTTCTTGCGGTGGAGAGAAAGGCGTGGATCCCCGGGCCAAGCCCGGGGATGACGGTGAGAGAGAGGAACGGGCGGAGGCGATTTCCCGGCTGATGGATGTTCCGGCGCCGCGCCTTGTCCTCGAGGCTGCGCGGCGCCCTTTGGGAGGAGATGCGCCATGGCTGCACATACCAACAACTATCCGAAGCTCCACAACGCGATGTGGCCGGGGGTGGTCGGCAAGGGGGCGCCGGGGGCGGAGCCGTTTATCGGGCTCGATACGCTGCTGGAGCTGACCCAGAACGCCGAGGTCGATGGGGTGAAGTTCGACGGGGTCGATCTCTGGCTCGCCGATCCGCATATCTCGATCGACAGTTCCAAGGACGACATCAAGCGGGTGACCGACCACATCGCCTCCTATGGGCTGAAGGTCGGATCGTTCGTGGCGCCGATCTGGGGCGGGGCCGGCGGCGGCTCGGCCATGGGCACGAAAGAGGAGCGCGCCCGCTTCGTCGAGCAGGTGAAGAAGGCCTGCAAGATCGGCCAGTGGATGCGCGAGATGGGCATCCGTCCGACCGGTGGCGTGCGCATCGATTCATCCTCCGGCGTCGGCGACTGGGAGAAGGATCCGGTCGGCAACACGCATAAGATCGCCGAGACCTTCCGCGAGGCCGGCAAGGTGGCGCAGGATCATGGCGAGTATCTGTTCGCCGAGGGCGAGATCTGCTGGGGCGGGATGCAGTCCTGGAAGAAGAACGTGAACCTGCTGGAAGAGGTCGGCATGCCGGGCGTGGTCGGTTACCAGGCCGACATGGCGCATTCGATGCTGTTCACGCTCGGCTACAATTCGGAAGAGGACCGGCTGCTGCCCAAGGATTACGACTGGAAGGACCGCGCGGCGCTCGATGCCGCGTACAAGAAGGTGGCCGATGCGCTGCGGCTCTGGACCTATGACTTCCACGTGGCGCAGAACGACGGCACGGTGTTCGGCTCCGGCGATCACGAGAAGACCGGGCGGCATGTGCAGGCGACCGATCCCAACGGCAAGCTCGATATCGCCAAGCATGCCGGGTATTGGCTGCGCGATGATGCGGGCGCGTTGACCAAGAAGATCCGGCATCTGTCGTGGGATGGGTGCATGTTCCCGAATGCTGTCATGACGCAGCAGCAGACCTGGAATGACGTGCTGGGGGCGATGCTGAAGGTGCGCGATGCGCATGGGTGGGTGGAGTAGCGCGGCGCCTTCGGCGAGTCTCTGTTAGGCCCCCTCACCCCAACCCCTCTCCCACGAGGGGAGAGGGGCTTTAGACTGGGCGACTGCAACAGCAAGCCCTCTCCCCTTGTGGGAGAGGGTGGGGTGAGGGGTAGCCCCGCAATGACTCTCTCCTTGTACATTCCGGCTTAGGGAACAAAGACGTGGCCAAGAAGAAGCTGAATATCGGGATCATCGGCGGCGGGTTCATGGGGCGGACGCATTCCAATGCGTTTCGCCAGGCGCCGGAATTCTTTGCCCTGGACTACCAGCCGGTGCTGAAGACCGTCTGCACGCGCTCGGCCGAGGGGGCGGCGAAGTTCGCGGCGAATTGGGGCTTCGAGTCTTCCGAGAGCGATTGGCGGAAGGTGATCGAGCGGAAGGACATCGACCTCATCGACATCGCGACGCCCAACGATACGCATGAGACGATTGCGGTGGCCGCGGCCCAGGCCGGCAAGATGGTGATGTGCGAGAAGCCGCTCGGTCGCAATGCCGCCGAGGCCGAGCGCATGGTGGCCGCGGTCGAGGCGGCCAAGGTGCCGAACATGGTCTGGTACAATTATCGCCGGGTGCCGGCGGTGACCTTGGCCAAGAAGCTGATCGACGAGGGGCGGCTGGGGAAGATCTTCCACTACCGCGCCAAGTTCCTGCAGGACTGGACCATCTCCGCCGACGTGCCGCAGGGCGGCACCGGTACCTGGCGGCTGGATGCGAGTGTGGCCGGGAGCGGCGTCACCGGCGATCTGCTGGCGCATTGCATCGACACGGCGCTGTGGCTGAACGGCGGGATCGAGACCGTGACCGGCGCGACCGAGACTTTCGTGAAGCAGCGCAAGCACGCGACCACCGGGCAGGTGGCGGACGTGAAGATCGACGATGCGAGCATGTTCCTGTCGCGCTTCAAGAACGGCTCATTGGGCATGTTCGAGGCGACGCGCTATGCCCGCGGCCACAAGGCGCTCTACACGCTGGAGATCAACGGCGAGAAGGCCTCGATCTTCTGGGACCTGCACGATCTCCATCGGCTGCAATGGTTCGACCATGGCGACGAGGGACGCTTGCGCGGCTGGCGCTCGATCCACATCACCGACGGCGACCATCCCTATATGAGCCATTGGTGGGTGCCGGGATTGCAGATCGGCTATGAGCACACCTTCGTGCACCAGGCGGCGGATTTCATCGAGGGCCTGAGCAAGGGCCAGGCGGCGGCGCCGACCTTCCGCGATGCGCTGGCGACGGAGTATGTGACCGACGCGGTGCTGAAGAGCGCGGCGTCGAAGCAGTGGGAAGTGGTGAAGGGGTAGCCGGCTCGGGTGATTCGCACCCCCACCCCTGCCCTCCCCCGATTCGGGGGAGGGGGTTCTTCTTCTCCCGCCCCCGATGCGGGGGCGGGCCGGGGTGGGGGTACGGGACCATCACCCATGCACCCTTTGCATCGCGTCGCGCGATAATCCCACTTCTTCTCTGTTGCGTTGCAGCATAAGCTGGGTTGGATCGGCTGAAAGCGGCGGCTTCCCCTGGCTGCCGGGCCGGTGCGACCAGCGGGATTCATGAACAATATCAGCGAGATGCGGCTGCCGGACCCGAGCTTGAGACGGGCGTCCAGCGGCGCGCCGCGGCATTACGGCTGGGCGCTGTTTGCGCTGGCCGCCGCGGCCTTCGGGATCGGGACGACCGAGTTCGTCATCATGGGGCTGCTGCCCGATGTCGCCCGGGATCTGGCGGTGACCATCCCGCAGGCGGGGCTGCTGGTGACCGGCTATGCGCTGGGCGTCACCTTCGGCGGGCCGGTGCTGGCGCTGATGACCGCCAAGGCGGACCGGCGCAAGGCGCTGCTGTTCCTGATCGGCATCTTCATCACCGGCAACCTGCTTTGCGCGGTGGCACCGACCTATGCGCTGCTGATGGCGGCGCGGGTCGTGACCGCGGTCTGCCACGGCACATTCTTCGGCTTGGGCGCGGTGGTGGCGGCGAGCATCGTGCCGCCCAAGATGCGGGCGCGGGCGATCGCCATGATGTTCTCCGGCCTGACCCTCGCCAACGTGCTGGGCGTGCCGTTCGGCACCGCGCTCGGCCAGGCGCTCGGCTGGCGCGCGACGTTCTGGGCGGTGGTCGCGATCGGCGTGGTCGCCGCCACGGCACTCGCCGTCTGGCTGCCGTGCAACATCCCGAACCAGAGCACCAGCCTCATCGCCGAGGCGCGCACGCTCCGGCGTGCGGGAGTCTGGCTGGCGATGTCGATCAGCACGGTCTCGTCGGTGGCGCTGTTCGCGGTCTTCACCTATATCGCGCCGATCCTGCAGGACGTGACCGGCGTCTCGGCGCATGGCGTCACCATCATGCTGCTGCTGTTCGGCGCGGGGCTGACGGCGGGCAATGCGGTCGGCGGGCGGCTCGGCGACTGGAAGCTGATGCCGACGCTGATCGGCGGCACGGTGGCGCTGATCGCGATCCAGCTGGTGTTCCATTGGAGCGCCGTCTCGATGATCCCGGCCGGCATCACCATCTTCCTCTGGGGCTTCCTGGTGTTCCTGATCATCCCCTCGATCCAGATGCAGGTGCTGCATGCGGCGCGCGGCGCGCCGACCCTGGCTTCGACCCTGAACCAGAGTGCCTTCAATCTCGGCAATGCCAGCGGCGCCTGGCTCGGCGGTGCTGCGATCAATGTCGGCGTCGGCTATGGCGAACTGCCGCTGATCGGCGCCGCGGCCTCGCTGGTGGGGCTGGGCGTGGTGCTGGCCACGGTGCTGCAGGACCGGCGCGCACGCAAGGCTGCGGCCGCGCATGACGATGCGCCGCCGGCGGCGGCTTCGGCCTGCGCCGCGGAATAGATTAAGCCGCGCCGGCCTTCAGCTTCTCCAGCACCGGACAGACATCGTTCGGCTCCGGGCGGTGGGTGTAGTTGGCGTTGACCTTGGCATAGGCGACGGTGCCGTCCTCGGCGATCACGTAGCGGGCCGGCATCGGCAGGGCCCAGCTGCCGTCGCCGTTATAGCTGCCGACATCGGTGCCGAAGTTGCGATAGACGCCCTGCAGCGCCTGGGACGGCATCCAGCGGATGCCGAACTTCGCCGCGAGCTCGCAGTTCTTGTCGGAGAGGATCGGGAAGCTGAGGCGGTTCTCCTGCAGCGAGAGCCGGCTGTTGGCGGGGGTCTGCGGCGAGATCGCGACCAGGGCCGCGCCGTAGCCGCGGATGCGCTCGGCCGCCGCCTCGACCGCCTGCAGGTCGGCGTTGCAGAACGGGCACCAGAAGCCGCGATAGAAGGTGACGACCAGCGGACCCTTCGCCCGCAGATCCACAGATGAGACCGTGTTGCCGTCGACGTCGGGCAGCACGAATTCCGGCGCCTTGGCCCCGACCTTGACCGCGCGCCCGGCCTGGCCGGACGAGATCAGCGCCTTCATCTCGGTCGAGATCACGCTCTTCAGCGCGTCGGGCGTCTCGGCCGATTCCTTGCTGCGCAATGCCTTCAGCCGTTCGTCCAGCAGCATACCGACCTCCCCAATCATAAGCGGGCGATCATGCGACAGGCCGGCGGCTTCGACAACCGGGACCATGGTATCGATTTGCTGGCGGTGGGGCGGGATGCCGCTCGACTGCGCGACGTTGGTGGTGCTGATCGCGGAGGTCGGCTAAGCGCGGTGCGTGTCGGTGCCGTGCGGGGTGACCGCCTCGGCGGTGCCGAGGCAGAGGCCGTAAGCGATGGCGACGACCACCGAGGTCATCACCCAGGCCGCGATCATGAAACGCGGCAGCGGCAGCGCCAGCTTGAAGCCCCTCACGTGACCTCCCCGGAAACGATGGGTCCAGATGCAGGGTCAGGATAAGCGAGGAGTGTGAAGGCTTCGTAACGGCCGCGCGCTTCCCGGCGGCATTTCGGCAGCGATCCGCACAATCCGGTGCGAGATCGCACCGGAACAGGGTTAATCCGCGCGGTTCGCCATCTCGCGCAGATGGGTCTCGAAGACTTCGGGCGGCTGGCCGCCGGAGATGAGATAGGTGCGGTTGACCACGATCGCCGGCACCGAATTGATGCCGGTCGCGAGCCAGGCCTGCTCCTCCTGCTTCACCTCCGCGGCATAGCGGTCGGATGCGAGGATCGCGCGCGCCTCGTCGGGATCGAGGCCGGCTTCCGCCGCTTTCGCCACCAGGACGGCGCGGTCGGAGATGTCGAGTCCGTCGGTGAAATAGGCGCGGAGCAGCGCGTGCTTCAGCGCGGCCTGATGTTCGCCCTGCTTCGCCTGGTCGACCAGCGCCGCCCAATGCAGCAGGCGGTGCGCGTCGAAGGAATTGTAGATCCGGTCCTGCCCGTTCATGGTGAAGCCGACCGCGGCGGCGCGCTGGCGGATGGTCTCGCGGGCCGCGGCGAAGTCTTCCTTGGTGCGGCCGTATTTCTTCATCAGGTGCTCGTCGCGATCCTCGCCCTCGGGCGGCATGTCGGGATTGAGCTCGAAGGGCTGGAAGCTGATCTCCACCTCGATCTCGCCGTCCAGGCGCTTCAGCGCGGTCTCGAGACTGGCGAGGCCCACGGCGCACCAGGGGCACACCACGTCCGACACGAAATCGATCTGCATCCGCTTGGCCATGGCCCACTCCCTGGTTTCCAAGCGGATTATATGGAGCGCCGGGGTGCCTATGCCAGGGCTTCCGCTATGCGGTGCAGGGCGGCCACGGTTGCGCGTTCCTTGGCCGTGTCGGTGAAATCCGGCCAGGTCGAGAGCTTGACCACGACCATGCGGTGCTGCCAGGAGATCCAGATCATCTGCCCAAACACGCCGACGCACATGAGCGAGCGCGCGCGCGGATCCTCCAGCCAGAACTGGTTCTTGTAGGAACCCTGCGCCAGGATCGACCAGTAATCCGGCCCGTGCCGGCCGCCGTTGCGGGTCGCCGCGATCCAATCGGCCGGCACGATGCCCGCGCCGTCGTCGAGGATCATCTGGCCGAACCGGCCGTAGTCTCGGAGCGTGGCGTTGAACCCGCCACAGGCCAGCGCATAGCCGGCGGGATCGACGGTGAAGCTGGCGCTCTCCTCGGCGCCGAGCTTCTGCCAGATCTCCTCCGAGACCAGAAGCGGCAGGCGCTTGCCGGTGACCCGCTCCAGGCAGAAGGCGATCACGTCGGTCTCGATCGAGCGATAGTTGAAGGCGGTGCCGTGCGGCCGGTCCAGGGTCTTCAGCCGCAGGATCAGCTCCCAGATATGCTGCGGCCAGATGAAAGCGGGATCGCTGCCGGGCGGGATCGGCTTCCAGCCGCAGGCGACATCCATCTGTCCCACTTCGGAATAGCGATCGGTGTATTCCTCGCTGAAATGCACGCCGCTGCGCATGTCGAGCACCTGCTGCAGGGTCGCTCCGTTGTAGGCGGTCTCGCTGAGCTCCGGCAGATAGTCGGTGACGCG
Organism: Dongia sedimenti; assembly: GCA_030715195.1. Classification (GTDB taxonomy): domain Bacteria; phylum Pseudomonadota; class Alphaproteobacteria; order Dongiales; family Dongiaceae; genus Dongia; species Dongia sedimenti. The sequence goes on along the minus strand of JAUYVI010000004.1, from coordinate 307,162 downwards.
CTTCTCGGGATCGATCAACCCGCGGCCGACCAGGATGCCGCAGACCGCCGCGGTCACCGACTTCGCCATCGATTGCGAAAGATGCAGCGAGCGCTCGGTCATGCCGTTGAAATAGCGCTCGGTGCGGACGGTGCCGTCCTTCAGCACCAGGAAGCCGTCGGTGAAGGTTTCGTCCAGCAGGCCGGCCAGCGTGGTCTGGCCGTCGATGCTGCTCTCGACCGCGAGCGCATCGAGATCGCGTTCATCGCGCGGCAATTTCTTCGCGTGCCCGCTGCCGCGCCAGACTTCCGCCGTCGGCACGAGCTCGCGGACATGGTGGAAGGCCCAGCGATTCCAGGGCGGCCGGTCCCAGTCCAGCTTCGGCACCACGAGCGCCGGCGGCGATCCCGCCATGATCGGCGGGCGGATTTCGGAATTTCGATAGGAGGACATCGCTGAGGGCCGGCCTGTTTGCGAATCGCGCGGGCGCATTCTGCCCGGATTCGCGGCGCCAGGAGAAGGACTTCTGGCACGGGCCTTGCGACAGATACGGCGCGGATCGGGCGCCGGGCAGTTTTTGCCCGGGGTGCAGGCGATGGCGCTTGGATAACAAGAAGAGGCAGGGCATGTCAGGCATCGGCGGATTGAGCTTCGGGTTGGTCACCACACCCGGTTTGAACATGAACCAAAGCGAGCTGCGCGACAGCAAGGCCGGCGGCGACGCCGCGGTCGACGATTTCCTCGCCTATATGAAGAAGTCGCTGGCCGAGCGGATGGCCGATGCCTGGCTGGCGGCGCACGGCCTCGACCGCGACAAGCTGAAGGCCATGAAGCCGGCCGAGCGGGACGCGGTCCTGAAGCAGATGGCCGAGGAGCTGAAGCAGCAATTACAGCAGGCTACGGCGGAAGCGAAGGCCGGCCGGAAAACCGAAGCCGCCTGACCCTCGCGATCCGCCATTCCGTGATTTGACAGGGCCGCCCGGCTGGGCCAGCGTGCGGCCCATGGGGATTCGTCTGCTGTTCCTGATCCTGGTCCTGCTGGCCGGGGCGCCTCTGATTCAGGCGTCCGCGGCGCAAGCCGACGATTTCAGCCTGCCGAAGGCCGCGACCGGCGACCTGAAGAAGCTGACCTTGAACGTGAGCCAGTATCATGTGGTGCAGGCCCCGCCCGGCGATGAGATCGAGCTGCTGAACATCGACGACGAGCCGCTCGGCGTCGGCCTGTCGCGCGGCGATTTCTGCACGGCGGCCCTGCAGGGCACGGTCGAGGTCTCCGGCGTGCTGTACGGCGTCACCGGCAAGGGCGGCGACAGCCTGGTCGATTGCGCCGAGCCGGAGTTCGATTGCCCGCGCTGCGCCGCCTTCAACCTCGGCCAGAACCGCTTCGTGAAGCTGACCAGCAGCGAGGGGCTCGGCGCCCGGACCTACGGCCTGGTGCCCTACCGCACCGTCGCGGTGAAATCGGGCGGCATGAAGCTCGGCACCGTTCTCTACATTCCGTCGGCGCGCGGGCTCAAGCTGCCGAACGGCAAGAAGCATGACGGCTATTTCTTCGTCGCCGATATCGGCGCCATGCAAAGCAGCCAGATCGACCTCTACACCGGCATGAAGCCCCTGGCATGGCGGATCCTCGGCAGCGGGACCAAGCACAGCAAGAGCGTCGCGGCCTACATCGTCACCGACCCCGCGGTGGTGAAGCCGCTGAGAGCCGCGCATATGGCCTCCGCCCGGGCCGACGCCGCGGAGTAACCCGGTTTCACGGGAACCGAGGCGACCGACCGCCGTTTAGCCCGTCATGCGGTTCTATGAGAATCAGACGGGTGCGTCGGGCGTCGAAGCTTTCGAGATCGGCGACCGGTCGATCACGGTGCGCTTCGCCGAGGGCGGCACCTATCTCTACGACCAGAGCAAGCCCGGCCGCCTGCATGTGGCGCAGATGATCTCGCTCGCCCGCGCCGGCGCCGGCCTCGCCACCTACATCAACCAACAGGTCCGCGGCAACTACGCCCGCAAGCTGGATTAGCCGCTCAGCACTTCGTGCAGCTTCGCCGCGAGGTCGGCCTTGCGGAACGGCTTGGTGAGCAGCTGCACGCCTTCGTCGAGCGCGCCGTTGTGCAGGATGGCGTTGCGCGTATAGCCGGACATGTAGAGCACCTTGAGGTCCGCCTGCTGCGCCTGGGCCGCCTTGGCGAGCGCGGCGCCGTTCATGCCGCGCGGCAGCACCACGTCGGTGAACAGCAGATCCACTTTGCCGGCGCGGGCCAGCGCATCCAGCGCGTCCGGCCCGTCGATCGCGGCGATGGTGCGGTAACCCAGGCTCTCCACCATGCCGAGGACCAGCTTGCGCACGTCGGGATCGTCCTCGACCACCAGGACGACCTCTTTCCTGGGACCGGCGGCGGCAAAGGCGGCATCGCCGGCCGCTGGCTCGGCCTCCTGGTGCTCGAGGATGCGCGGCAGGTAGAGCTTGATCGTCGTGCCGTGGCCGGCTTCGCTGTAGAGCTTGATGTGGCCGCCGGACTGCTTCACGAAGCCATAGACCATGGAGAGGCCGAGCCCGCTGCCCTGCCCGACCGGCTTGGTGGTGAAGAAGGGTTCGAAGACGCGCTCGATCACCTCCTTCGACATGCCGGAGCCGGTGTCGGTGATCGCGATCATCACGTAGGGGCCGGGCTTCACCTCGATGTTGTGCTCGGCATAGGCGGCGTCGAGATGGGTGTTCTCGGCCTCGATCGAGAGCGCGCCGCCGTTCGGCATCGCGTCCCGCGCGTTGACGGCGAGGTTCAGCATGGCGTGCTCGAGCTCGTTGGGATCGATCCTGGTCTGCCAGAGCCCGGGCGCCATATGCGTCCTGACCTCGATGGTCTCGCCCAGCGCGCGGCGCAGGAGATCGGTCATGCCGGCGATCAGCACGGCGATATCGACCGGCTTCGGCGCCAAGGGCTGCTGCCGCGAATAGGCCAGCAGGCGTTTGGTCAGGCTGGCGCCGCGCTCCGAGGCGCGCAGCGCATAGTCGATCATCTCGGCGAGCTTCGGATCGCCCTTCACCCGCTCCTGCACCAGCTCGATATTGCCCTGGATGATCGCCAGCAGGTTGTTGAAGTCATGGGCGATGCCGCCGGTCAGCTGGCCGATCGCCTCCATCTTCTGCGCCTGGCGGAGCTGCTCCTCGGCGTGGTTGCGCTGGGTCACGTCCTGCACCACGGCCAGCCGCGCGTTGTGGCCCTCGATCGCGATCTGGTGGGTGAAGACGTCGACCGAGATGATGTCGCCGTTCTTGCGGCGGTGCCGCCAGTTGCTGCTCTGCTCATAGGGCGCGGCATCCTTGCGCAGCACGCCCATCAGGCGATCAACCTCCTCCGGCGGGCGGATGTCGGTCAGCGTCATCGCCAGGAACTCCTCGCGCGAGTAGCCGTAATTCTCGACCGCAGCGTCGTTCACCTCCAGGAACCGCAGGGTGTCGCGGTCGTAGATCCACATCGGCAGCGGGTTGCTGAGGAAGAGGTGGCGGAACTGCTCGCGGCTCTTCCGGAGCTCGGCCTCGGTCTCGCGGCGCTGGGCGATCTCGCGCTCGAGCTCGGCGGTGCGCTCCTGCACCCGGCGCTCCAGTGCCTCGGTCATGTCCTGCAAGGTGGTGCGCGCGGCGCGATGCTCGCCGAGCTCCTGCTCGAGCAGCAGGTTGAGGCTCTTGAGCTGCGCCGGCCCGGGCAAGGCCAGGGCCTTCGGCATCAGGTCCCAGAGCATCACCGCGGTGCCGACCGAGGCGACCGCCGTCACCGCCTTCACCAGGCCGGCCAGACCGTAATCCGGGTTCCACAACGTCCAGACGTCGAAGACATGGGTCGTGCCGCAGGCCACGATGAAGACGCAGAACAGGACGAAGACCCAGCGGAAGGCGATGTCGCGCCGCTTCATCACGAACCAGGCCAGCGCCAGCGGGATCGAGAAATAGGCGAGCGCGATGGCGCCGTCCGAGAGCGTGTAGAGGATCAGCAGGTCCGGCTGCCAGAGCAGGCATTGGCCATGCGGGGCGAATTGCTGGGTATCGAAGAAGGCGCTGAGCCAGTTCATCCGAGCCTCGTTGATTGCGATCGGCCGGCGGCCTGCCGGACATCCGTCGATGCGGACATGCAGACCGGAGGGTGCGCCAGACGCGTCCCCCGACCCATAGTCACTTCGAAGCTTGACTGAAATCAAGTTGCGCGACGGGGAAACCCGCTCGGCGCAGGAGGCCGCGGAATGAAGGGGTTCGCTCTAGATCGGCCAGCCGAAAAAAAGGGCGAGACCAGTCTCTCTACGCCAAGGCTTCCGGAGATCCCTGCGCCCCTGCGGGGCTCCAGGGTGCCCTGCCATCCGAAGCTCCGGAGGGGCGAAGCTGGCGGAGAGAGCGGGATTCGAACCCGCGATAGGCTTTCACCTATGCACGCTTTCCAAGCGTGTGCCTTCAACCACTCGGCCACCTCTCCAACGCGGGCGGGAACCTAACCGAGCCGTCATTGCGGTGCAACCCATCCGAAGCCAACCCGCGGAGGGTGAGTTTGGCTTTTAATCGTTAGGTTTACATTCAGTTTTCAGTAGATTTTATCCAAATAAATCAATGGCTTAGGCTGTTTTCCGGGATGACAATCCCAATCAAGCGGCGTAGAGTGTCGCCCATGACCCTGAGACGGATCATCGGAATGGCACTGTTGGGCGCGGCGCTGCTGTTCGGCGCCGCCGATATGTGGCTCGGTGTTGTCCAGAGCTACGGCGCCCAGGCGATCACCATGGGCCGGCTCTGGGCCCTGATCAGTGTCCGCAGCATGAATCTGGTCGAGGCCTTAATCACCCGCCATCTCTGGAGCCCGATCTGGGATCTCGGCATCTGGCCGATCCTGGTGGCGCCGGCCTGGTCGTTCTTCGCCGTGCTCGGCTTCCTGTTCTTCGTGTTCGGCCGCCCACCGGTCTCCGAGCGCTAGCGCGCTCGGCAGCGATGGCGATGTCGGTTTCACGAGCGACCTCAGACCGATTCTCGGAGCACGCTCGCGGCGAGATCACCCCGACCTATGCCAAGTGCGCTTCTTGAGCGCGTAAGCCCGCCCTACCCCGCGCTGTACTGGCGCGTGGCCTCCGGATCGTCGGTCGCGAAGGGGAGCGCCTTGAGCTCCGCCCAGAGTGCATCGGGAATCTTCCAGTCGGCCCATTCCAGCGTTTCGCGCACCCGTTCCGGCTTGCTGACGCCGCAGATGGTGGCGGTGATGCGCGGGTCGCGGAGCGAGAATTGCAGGGCGACGGCGCCAGGCGGGACGCCGTGCTTGGCGCAGGCCGCCTCGACGCGGCGGACCGGATCGAGCATCTCGGCGGTCGCCTCCTGGTAGACGTAGCGCTTGAAGGAGTCGGTGCCCTTGGCCAGCACGCCGCCGGCATAGGGCGCGGCGTTGAGGACGGCGATCCCCTTGCTCGCGGCGAAGTCGATCATCGGCGTGGCGTTGCGGTTGACCAGGGTGAAGCGGTTGTGGGTGATCAGCGCGTCGAATTCCCAGTCCTTCAGCAGCGGCATCATCACGTCGAGCGTGCCGGCCGCCAGCCCGATGGCGTCGCAGAGGCCCTCCTCCTTCATCTTGATGAGGGTCGGCAGGGCGCCGTTGGGGCCGGTGATTTCGGCGAGCGAGTTCGCGTGCTCCGGATCGTGCAGATGCAACAGCTGGACCCGGTCGAGGTTCAGCGCCTTCAGGCTCTCTTCGAGCGAGCGGCGGGCTTGGCTCGCGTCGAAGCGGTTGGTCTTGGGATCGCGATCGAGCTTGGTCGAGATGACGAAATTCTTCGGCAGGCCGCCGCGCTCGCGGATCACATCGCCGATCCTTCCCTCGCTGCGGCCGAAACCATAGATCCGCGACGTGTCCAGGAAGTTGATCGCGCTCTCGAAGATCGCCCGCACGGTCGCATGGGCGCGCTCGGGCGAAACTTCGTAGCCGTAGGTGTCCGGCATGCTCGAGAGCGAAGAGGTCCCGAAGCAGATCTTCGATACGTCGAGCTTCATCCGTGGCGTCATGACCTACGCATTCCCTGTGACTGTTTCCAGCAGGATAGCGCAGGGCATGGCCGGGCGGCCAGACCCGTGCGGACCTAGGCGAGGCAGCCTTCGATTGAAGCGAAAAACTTCAGCAGGCGAAAGTCCACCGGGTCGTCGACCGGCAGCGCCTGGGACGAGAACTTCGCGATCACCAGCTTGGCCTGCGGGTCGATATAGAGCCACTGGCCGTGGATGCCGATCGCGGTCCAGGCGCCGTGATCGTTGCCGGTCAGGTACCATTTGCTGCGATAGCGGCCCTCGGGCAGCAGCGCCGCCATGTCGCCGCGGGTCCAGGCGCCGCGGTCGCCGTTCTTGAGGATGTCGTCGATCCAGGCGCGCGGCACGATGCCCTCGCCGCCGCGGCGCAGCAGCTCGCCGAAGCGCGCGAGGTCGCGCAAGGTGGTGCAGATGCCGCCGGCGGAGCGCGATGCGCCCGCCTTGTCGATGGTGATATAGGCGTCATGCGCGGCGCCCATCGGCTTCCAGATCAGATCGGAGAGCAGCTCGGCATAGGGCCGCCCGCCAGCGCGCTCGATGATCCAGCCGAGCAGGTCGGAGTTCGGCGAGACATAGTGGAAGCGCTCGCCATGTGGGCCGCTGCCGCGCGGCAGGGTGGTGAGGAAGGGATGCAGGCCCGGCGTCCGGGCGGGATCGGCGACCGGGTTCCAGCCCATCGCCTCGCGGTAGCGGGCGAAGGCGCCATGGGGATCGAGATAGCTCTCGTCGAAGTCGATGCTGACGGTCATGTCGAGCACATGCCGCACCGTCGCATCGGCATAGGCGGAGCCGGCGACCTCCGGGATGTAGCGGGTGACCGGCGCGTCCGGGTCCAGCTTGCCCTGCCCGACCAGGATGCCGGCGAGAATGGCCGAGATCGATTTCGAGATCGAGAAGACGATATGCGGCATGTCGGCGCCGAGGCCGTTGGCATACCATTCGTAGATCAGCGTTCCGTCGCGCAGAACGAGAAAGCCGTCGGTCTCGGTCTCGCGCAGCACTTGGTCGATGCTGGCGCCGTCGGGGAGGCGGTTCGGCACCACCAACTCTTCCGGCAGCGGCTTGGCGCGCGACGGGTCGGTCGGGATCATCGCCACCGGCACCAGCTCGGACACGTGGTGGAAGGCCCAGCGATTCCAGGGCGAGCGGCGCCAATTGGCGAGGGTGACGGTCTCCGTGCTGTCCATGCTGTTCCCTGACGTCAGGCGAGGAAGGATGCGTCTTCGCGCATTTCGATGAGCGTCGGCCGATCGGCCGTGAAGGCATCCTGCAAGGACCGCTCGAAATCGGCAAGAGACTTCGGCTGTGCGGTCTTGCAGCCGAACGCCTTGGCGACCGCGATGTAATCGGGGTTGAGCTGGTTGACGCCGATCGCGGGAATCCCGCGCGCCTTCATGCCGTCGCGGATCTGCGCCAGGCTGTCATTGTTCCAGAGCAGGATCGCCAGCGGCAGCTTCTGCTCCACGGCGGTGGCGAGCTCCTGCATGGTGAACAGGAAGCCGCCGTCGCCCATGATCGCCACGCAGGGCCGCTGCGGCGCCGCCAGCTGTCCGCCGATCGCCGCCGGCAGCGCGAAGCCGAGCGTGCCGTAGCCGGCCGGGAAGAACCAGGTCTTCGGGTCGAAGCAGCGATAGAAGCCGTAGCCGGTATAGGCGATCTGGGTCATGTCGGTGAACACCATGCCGTCGCGCGGCACGGCGCGGCGCAGGGCTTCGAGGACCTTGATGTGCTTCTGCTCGAGGGCGGTGAGCTTGGCACGCTCGGCGGCACGGCATTCCGCGATCTCGTTGCCGCCGCGGAAGCCCGGACCCTTGGCGCCCAGCTTATCCAGGGCGGCGCCGATCGCCGCGAGGCTCGCCTTCGCATCGGCGCGGATCGCGACTGCCGCGTCATAGTCCCGGGCGAGGACCGCGGCGTCGAGATCGATGCGGATCAGCGGGCCGCCCAAGGCGAGCGGCTTGTCCTGCCAGATGTCGGGCTCGGCGAGCTCGGTGCCGACGGCGAGCACCAGGTCGGCCTTGCCGAGGAATTCCTGCGTGGCCGGCCGGTCCAACGTCACCTCGAAAGCCAGCGGATGATCGTCGGCAATGACGCCCTTGCCCGCGATGGTCGGCATGACCGCGGCGCCGATCTTCTCGGCGAGGGCGGCCAGCTCCTTCGCGGCGCCGATACTGCCGCCGCCGGCGATGATCACGGGGCGCTTGGCCTTGGCCAGCAGCTTCGCGGCGTCTTCGGCGGAGTTCGGATCGCAGAGCGGCAGGGCCGGCGCCACACGGGCCTTGGCTTCGCGCCCATCCGGCTGCTTGAACACGTCGAGCGGGATCGAGATATGGCAGGGACGCGGCCGCTCGGTCGCGAACACCGCGAAGGCGCGGTGCACCAGCTCGCGCACCTGGTCGGGATTCTGCGCCACCAGGGAGAAGGCGGTGATCGGCTCGGTGACCCGCGCCTGGTCGCGAATCTCATGCAGCATGCCGCGACCCATGCCAAGATCGTTGGTGGCGGCGACGCTGGAGATGACCAGCATCGGCTGGGAATCGGAATAGGCCTGGCCGATTGGGGTCGCGGCATTGGTGACGCCGGGGCCGCTGATGATCAGGCAGACGCCGGGCTTGCCGGAGACCCGGGCATAGCCGTCCGCCATGAAGCCGGCACCCTGTTCATGCCGCACGCCGATATGGCGGATGCCGGCGCCGTCCAGGCCGCGATAGGCCTCGAGCGTGTGCACGCCCGGCATGCCGAACACGGTGTCGACGCCATAGGCGCTGAGCAGTTGCATCAGCGCCGCACCGCTTGCGATTTCTTTCGTCATTGTCAGTCCTTCAGGGCCTGGGAGAGGCCGGTGTAGAGCGAGCCGGTTTCGTCGACGACCACCATCCAAGCGCAGCCGAGCTCCTGGGCGAAGGCGCGCTCGGGGCGGGTCCAGGCCGGCATGATCCAGGGCTTGCCGGCCGCCTTGGCCGCGGCGGCGATGCGGCGGAGGTCGTTCTTATCCGCGTCGGTGTTCTTGTAGGCGCCGCGGCCGCTGCTCAGCGAGAGATCGCTGGTGCCCGGGAAGCAGCCATCGACCGTCGGCAAAGCGAGGATCTTCTCGACGTCGGCCAGGGACTCCTTGGACTCGATCATCGGGAAGCATTTGGTGCGGACGTTCTCGCCGTCGAAATAGCTCTGCGGCGCGCCGCCGTATTTCGCCGGGCGCGTGCCGGAGAAGCTGCGCACGCCATGCGGCGGATATTTCGCGGCGGCGCAAACCTCGCGCGCATGCTCCAGCCCGAGGATATGCGGGATGATCACGCCGTCGACGCCCATGTCCAGCGCCTGCTGGATCGGGACCGGGCTCGGGCCCAGCACCTTGGCATAGACCTCGCAGCCCAAGGCCTTGATGAAGGCGACCAGGCGGTCGGTCGGCTCGAGGTCGAACAGGCCGTGCTCAATGTCGAGCAGGAATTTGGAATAGCCGAGATCCTTGGCGATCTCGACGAAGATGTGGTTCGGCGTGGTCAGCCAGACCGCGAGCTTCGATGCGTCGTCAGCCATGCGCGGCCTCGTCCAGCTTGTTGCGCTCGGCGATCATCTTCTCCACGTCCACCATGTCCTTCAGCGCGACGCCGGCCTTCAGCTTGTCCAGCCACTGGCCCTCGTCGGCCTGGTCGGCCAGGGCCACCTTGGTGGCACCGGCGACTTCCGCCGGCGGCAGCACGACGATGCCGCAATCATCCGCCAGCACCGCGTCGCCCGGATTGACCGCGACCCCGCCGCAGGCGATCGGCAGGTTGAAGGCGCCGCCGAGGTTGAGGAGCTTGGTGGTGATCGGCGAGACGCCACGCGCCCAGGTCGCGACACCTTGCGCCTTGATCTCGACCGGATCGGTGACCTGGCCGTCGATCACCACGCCCGCGACCTGGCGCAGCTTGGCGACGGTCGCCATGAAACCGCCCCAGCAGGCATGGCGGTCGTCGCCGGCGCGATCGATCACCAGCACATCGCCCGGCCGCAGCCGGTCCATCGCGTAATAGAGCAGCGTCGAATCCGGCCCCGGGATCGACAGCGTCACCGCCGTGCCGGCGATGCGCCGGGCTTCGATGATCGGCTTCAGCGCCGGCGCCATGAAACGGTCGTGCAGGTAATGGCCGACGGTCGCGGCCTCCACCTTGCAGAGCTGGGCCATGGCGTCCGCCGGCAGTTGCGGCGGCATGTCCTGGATTCGATACGATTTGAAACTCATACGCTCACTCACTCGGTCAGAATGCGGATGTCGGCGGTGCAGCAATAGAGGCTGCAGCGGTCGCCGTTCGAAAGATGGGCGGGGATGTGGCGGCCGCTGTTCTGGATGCGGACGAACACGGTCTCGCCGGAATCGAGGCGCACCTGATAGCGCCGGTCGGTGCCGATATAGATCGATTCCTGCAACGTCCCGTCGAGCTGCAGCAAAGGCGCCTTGGCGTTCTCGAAGGGCGCGAAGGAGAGCGCTTCGGGGCGGAGCGCCAAGGTGACTTCGGCACCCGGCGCGATTCCCGTGGATGGCAGGGCGATCGTCCGGTCGCCGATCGCGAACCGGCCGTTCTCGATCAAGCGGGCTTTCAGGAAGTTCATCTCGCCGATGAAGCCGGCGCCGAACAGGGTGGTCGGCCGCTCGTAGATGCCGACCGGGTCGTCCACCTGCAGCACCCGGCCCTTGTGCATGACCGCGATGCGGTCCGACATGGTGAGCGCTTCTTCCTGGTCATGGGTCACGAAGATGAAGGTGATGCCGAGCCGGCGCTGCATGTGCTTCAGCTCGATCTGCATCTCCTTGCGGAGCTTCAGGTCGAGGGCGCCGAACGGCTCGTCGAGCAGCAGCACCGAGGGCCGGTTGACGAGCGCGCGCGCCAGAGCGACGCGCTGCTGCTGGCCGCCGGACAGTTCGGATGGCTTGCGGCCGATCATATGGTCCATCTGCACCAGCTTCAGGGCCTCCAGCACGCGGCTCTGGCGCTCGGGCTTGGCGACGCCTTTGACGTCGAGGCCGAAGCCGACATTGTCGGCGACGTTGAGATGCGGAAACAGCGCGTAGGACTGGAACACGGTGTTGACCGGGCGGAGATGCGCCGGGACGCCGTTCATGTTCTGCCCGCGAATCAGCAGCGCGCCCGCGGTCGGCTGCTCGAAGCCGGCGATCATGCGCAAGGTCGTGGTCTTGCCGCAGCCGGACGGCCCCAGCAAAGTGAAGAACTCGCCGTTGGGAATGGCAAGGTTGATGTCGGAAACCGCATTGATCTCCGCCGTCGCTCCGGACGTGGACCCGAAGCTCTTGGAGACGTTGCGCAGCTCGACGGCGATGTCGCTCATCAGGACTCGATTCGGAATACTTGAGAAAGCGGCGAGGCGCGTGATCCGCGCCTCGCCGTCAGGCTCGGGAGGAACTACTCGGTCGCCTTCACCTTGGTCCAGCCGTCCTGGTAGTGCTTCATCGCATCGCCGAGATCGAGGATGAAGTCGGCCTTGGCCAACCGGTCGGCGGGCGGGAAGACCGCGGTGTTCTCGGCCAGCTCTTTCGGCAGCAGCGCCTTCGATTTCTCGACCGCGCTCGCGACCTTGGTCAGGGTCGTGACCTTGGCGGCGACTTCGGGCTGCAGGACGTAGTTCAGGAACTTGTAGGCGGCGTCGGTATTCTTCGCGCCCTTCGGGATCGAGAAGCCGTCCACCCACATCGTGCCGCCCTCGTCCGGCAGCACGTAATGCACCTTCGGGTTCTCCTCGATCGCCTGCAGCACGTTGCCGCTCCAGGCCTCGACGATGCAGGCCTCGCCGGAGGAGACCAGATCGGCGAAGTTCGAGGCGTTGTAGCCGGCGAGCAGCGGCTTCTGGTCGATCAGGCTCTGGGTCGCCTTGGCGATCTCGTCCGGATTGGTGGTGTTGGCCTTGAAGCCGTTGACCTGCAGGCCGGCGATATAGGCCGCCAGCATGTTGTCCAGCATGTAGATGCGGCCCTTGTACTGCTCGTCCCAGAGCGACTTCCAGGAGGTGATCGGCTCCTTCACGCAATCGGAGTTGTAGGCGAAGCCGGTGGTGCCCCAGATGAAGGGGATGCTGACCTTGTTGCCGGGATCGAAGGAGATGTTCTGGAACACGTCGCTCAGGTTGGCGCGGTTCGGCAGCTTCGCATGATCGAGATTCTCGACCAGGCCCTTCTTCGCCAGGATCTGCACCGCGTATTGCGAGGGCTCGATCAGGTCGTAGCCGGAGGCGCCGGCCTCGAGCTTGGCGATCAGCGATTCGTTGGAATCGAAGGTGTCGAGCGTCACCTCGATGCCGGTTTCCTTCGAGAAATCGTCCAGCACCGCCTGCGGCACTTCATCGGCCCAGGCATAGATATGCAACTCCTCGGCCGAGGCCGCTGAGAATCCGAGCAGCAGCGCACCGGCAGATGCGACGCCCAGCAGCAAGGTCTTTGTCGTCTTCATAATCCCACCCTCTCTGTTTTCGATCGACTTGGTTACTTCTTCAGAATGAGCTTCAAGTGGCGACCCATCACCGCCACCACGACCAGGACGTTGAGCAGCACCATCAGCGCGCCCAGGGCGTTGATCTTCGGCGTGATGCCGAGCTTCAGCATGGAATAGATCCGGAGCGGCAAAGGCGTGGTGCCGACGCCGGAGGTGAAGGTCGACATCACGAAATTGTCGAAGGAGAGCGTCGCCGCCAGCAGGAAGGCGGTGACGATCGGCGGCAGCAGCAGCGGGAAGGTCACCCGCCAGAAGATCTGCCATTCATTGGCGCCGAGATCGGCCGCCGCCTCCTCCAGCCGCCGGTCCAGCGAGGCGGCCGCGGCGCGCACGATCAGGGTGGCGAAGGGCACGGTGATCAGCACATGGCTGACGATCATCGAGAAATAGCCGAGCGTGATGTTGAGCGCGACCATGAAAACCAGCAGCGCCACCGCCATCACGATCTCCGGCAGCACCATCGGCGCCAGCAGCAGGGTCGCCAGCGCGTCGCGGCCGGGAAAGCGCCGCCGCACGATGGCGAGCGCGGTCAGGGCGCCGATCGCGGTGCTGACCAGGGCCGAGACGAAGGCGATGATGGCGCTGACCTGCAGGGCCTGGCGGAGGCCGCGATCCTTGAACACCTCGCCATACCAGTCAAAAGTGAAGCCGCTCCAGACCACGGTCGAGCGCGAGGCGTTGAAGGAATAGGCCACCAGCACCACGATCGGCACGAACAGGAAGAGATAGGCGAGCAGCGTCACCGCCGGCGCGAGGCGGCCGAGCAGGTTCGCCTCGATCCAGATCCGGGTCTTCTGGCCTTGGGTGAGGACGGAGGTCTCGCTCATGCGCGCGCCGCCTCCACGCGCCGCAGCGCGCGCATGTAGAGGAGAATGCCGAGCGACGAGAAGACGAGCAGCACGACCGAGACCGCCGAACCCAAGGGCATGTTGCGGAAGTCGAGGAACAGCTGGACGATCAGGTTGCCGATGATGATGCTCTTGCCGCCGCCCAGCAGCACCGGGATCGCGAAGACGCCCATCGAGGGCACGAAGACGAACAGGCAAGCGGCCATCACGCCCGGCATCGAGAGCGGCAGGGTGACGCGGCGGAAGTTCTGCACCGGGCCGGCGCCGAGATCGCGGCCGGCCTCCAGCAGCGCGCGGTCGATCGGCTGCAGAGCGGCATAGATCGGAAACACCGCCGAGGGCAGGAAGGCATAGACCAGCCCGACCAGCACCGCGCCATAGGTGCCGAGCATCCGCGCCGGCTCATCGAGGATGGTGGCGGTCAGCACCGAGTTGATCATGCCGTTGCGGCCCATCAGCACCACCCAGGCGGAGATGCGGATCAGGAAGTCGATCCAGAACGGGATCAGCATCAGGATCAGCAGAACCGGGGCGAAGCGCCCGGCGCGGAAGGCGATGAAATAGGCGATCGGATAGGCGGTCAGCACGCAGAGCACGGTGTTCCAGAAGGCCAGCTTCACCGAGTTCCAGAAGATCGGGAAGTAGAGCGGCTGGAACAGCTCGCGATAGGAGTCGAGGTTGAAGCCCGGCACGATCCCGCCATAGGCGTCGCGGCCGGCGAAGCTGTAGCCGAGCACGATCAGCATCGGCGCGATCAGGAAGACCGCGATCAGCACGGTCGAGGGCGCCAGCATCAGCAGGGTCACGATGAAGCCGCGCCGGTTTGCCATCGCCCCCATGCCGATCAGGCCTCGACCGACTGTTTGGGGGCGAGGCCGATCATGGTCATCGGATCGAACTCGAGATGGCGGCGCATCGCCCGCTCGGCCTGATCGGGATCGCCGGCGGCGATCGCATCGAACACCGCGACGAAATTCGCGATCTCGTCCTTCGCCAGGGTGATCGGGATCTTGGAGAGATAGAGCGTGCGGACCGAGAGGCCGTAGAACCGGGTCAGGGTCGCCGCCAGATAGCGGTTGCCCGAGGCGGCGGCGATCAATCCATGGAAGCGCTCGTCGATGTCGAGATTCCAGGCGGGATCGCGGTTATCGGCGGCCATGCCGGTCCGCGCCTCATCCAGGAGCGCGCACTGGGCCGCGAGATCTTCCGGCGTCGCGCGCTCGGCCGCCAGGCGGACCGCCTGGATCTCCATGCTGAGCCGCGCCTCGAAGATCTGGAACATCTCGGCGGCGGAAATCGTGGTGACGAAATAGCCGCGCCGCGGCACGACCTCGATCAGGTCCTCCTGGGCGAGGCGCTGCAGGGCCTCGCGCAACGGCGTGCGGCCGACGCCGAGCCGCTCCATCTCGGCCCCCTCTTCGATGAGCGCACCGGGCTTCAGGGCGCCGCGGATCACCATCTCCCGCAGTCGCTCGTAAGCCGTGTCGCTCTGCCGTGTTCCCGCGTGTTTCAAGTTAAGTTATTGTTATTATGTTGATATATTTTTAGTATGTCACAGATATATGGCGAAGGGAAGTCGAAACTGCGACGGTCGCAGCCTCTCATTCGTCATCCCCGCGCTGGGCGCGGGGATCCACGCCTTGGGCGCGAAAAGGAAGGCGTGGATCCCCGGACCAAGTCCGGGGATGACGGAGTCTGGTTGAGGATCGAGCGTTGCTACCGAGAGAGTCGGGCGCCGCCGCTTACTCTTCCGGCTCGGTGATGAATTGGAGCGGGTAGCCCTTGGCGCGGCCGGCATCGGTGGCGCGGGTTGCCTTGGTTTCGGCGATGTCCTTGGTGAAGACCGCGACCACGCACAGGCCCCTGGTATGGGCCGTGTACATCACGGCATGGGCCTGGTCCTCGGTCATGCGGAACTCGGCCTTCAGCACCCGGGTCACGAACTCCCGCGGCGTGTAGTCGTCGTTGATCAGAATGACCTTATAGAGCCTGGGCCTTTCGACCTTGAGCTCGGGCTTGATGACCGGTTTGACGGTGATGTCGGGCATCGAGGAACTCCTGGTCCGCCGTTCCCCCTGTGCAGAACCTTAATCTAGTTCCGTTGCGCGGCGATGTCACCTCTGTGCGGACCGTCACACCGCACCTGGTCACAGCGGCGGTCGGCGCTCCGTCTTAAGGGCAGAGCGAACCCAAACTCAATGGAGACCCCGATGAAAGCTCGCCTGAACGCCTATACCGCCGCCCCCGAGACCATGAAGGCCGTCGCCGCGATCGAACCGATCATCGCCGCCAGCGGGCTAGAAGCCTCGCTGATCGAGCTGGTGAAGATTCGCGCCTCGCAGATCAACGGCTGCGCCTATTGCATCCACATGCACACCAAGGATGCCCGGGCCCATGGCGAGACCGAGGAGCGGATCTATCTGCTGGATGCCTGGCGGGAATCTCCGCTCTACAGCGCGCGCGAGCGTGCCGCCTTGGCTTGGACCGAGGCGCTGACCCTGATCAGCCAGACCCATGCGCCGGACGACGTCTATGAAGAGCTGCGCCAGCACTTCAACGACACCGAGACCGCCAATCTGACGTCGCTGATCGGGGTGATCAACACCTGGAACCGCATCGCCATCAGCCTCCGCTACCAGCACCCGGTCAAGGCCAAGGCCGCCTGATTTCACAGAGGAGAACCAACATGGTCCGCAAATCCCACACCATCGCCGCGCTCGCGCTCGGCGCGGCAGCCTTGTTCGCCGGCTTCGGCGCCGGTGCAAATTCCGACGCCGACGTGAAGCAGGTGTTCTCGCAGGCGCTGCCCAACGTGCCGGGCAAGGTGCTGAGCGCCGTGGTCGTGAACTACGCGCCCGGCGGCAAGTCGGGGGCGCACCACCATGCCGGCAGCGTCTTCGCCTATGTGCTCTCGGGCGCCATCCGCTCGCAGGTCTCCACTGACGGGCCGGCCAAGGTCTACCAGGCCGGCGAGTCCTTCTTCGAGCCGCCGGGATCGAGCCATCTGGTCAGCGAGAATGCGAGCGCGACCGAGCCGGCTTCGCTGATCGCGGTCTTCGTCGCCGATGACGGCGCCACGCTCACCCTGCCCGGCGCAGCGAAATGATCACGTCCGCGGCGCGAACTTGACCACGCCGCGGTCGTTGTCGGCCTCGCCGTCGAAGATGGTGAAATAGCCGTTCATCAGCGGCAGGCCGAGGATGGCGAAACCCGGCTCGCCTTGGGTCAAGGCGAGCTGGGCGAGGCCGGGCTTCGGCGCGTTGACCTGCCAGTAATCCTGCGGCCGCACCTTCAGAACGACATCGGTCTTCTGCAGACCTTGCAGGATGAAGGTGAGATCCGGCCATTTTCTGAGATTGAGATCCGCCATGGCGACGCAGAGCTTCTTGCGCGCCAGGGCCGCCTGCATGAGCGCCCGCTGCGCCGGCCTGAAGCGCGAGATCACCGCTTTGAGCAGCTGCGGCCCCAGGTCGATGCTGGTGGTGCCGCTGTCCACGATCGAGTTGGACGGATAACCGGCGGGCGGCAGCTGATGGACCGCGAGTGGATCGGTGTCGCCGACGATGATGGCTTTGAGGTTGGTGTTGTACCACTGCTCGGCCAGCACCTTCGCGGTCTGGAATTTTCCGCTATAGAAGTCGCGGCAGTCCTCGCCGCCGCCCAGCACCATCCAGCCCTGGTTCAGCGGATCGTCCGCCGGATTCTTGCCGCCCCGATGGATGCAGGAACGCATTGTGTAGAAGGCGAAGATATCGGAGACGACGTTGAGCTGATCCAGGTGCCGGAGATAGGGCGTGATCTGGGTGTAGCGGCCGCCGCGAATCCGCGTGCTGCTATAGGCATTCGCGATCGTGTCCTTCGGCATCTCCCAGGCCTCGTCCAGCGGCGCATAGGCGAGGCCGAGGATCCCGTCGGTCGCGCCGAACATGTCCTTGGTCTGCTCGGTGGCGAGCGCCACGTTGATCGTATCCGCGCTGATCAGCTTGCCCGGCCGCCCCACCGCGACCGTGGTCTTGATGACCCCGCCGGCCCAGTGCGAGCCGTCGGAATAGCTCATGTATTGGGCGAACCGGGTGGTGCGATCGCCCGCCGCCTTGTCCGGCCGGTACTTGCGGCCGTCCAGCGCGAAGACCGCGCTGCCGCTGTCCAGCAGCACGTTCATCGGATTCAGCGCGCGGCCCACCAGGATGCGGCCGGTATAGGCACCGTCGGCGTAGACGTTGGTGATCGGGATGCGCGCGACCCGAGTCATGGAAACCTAGCCGCGGCCGACGAAGGGCATCTTGGTCGCCATCACGGTCAGCGACAGCACGTTGGCGTCCAAGGGCAGGCTCGCCATGTAGAGCACGGAGCTGGCGACATGCGCCACGTCGAAGGTCGGCTCGGTCTTGACCGAGAGATCGGCCTGCAGCACGCCCTTGGTCATCTGCTGCGCCATGGGGGTGAGCGTGTTGCCGATGTCGATCTGGCCGCAGGCGATGTTGTACTTGCGACCGTCGAGCGCGGTCGATTTGGTGAGGCCATGCACCGCATGCTTCGACGCGGTGTAGGGCGCGGAGTTCGGCCGCGGCGCGGTCGCCGAGATCGAGCCGTTGTTGATGATCCGCCCGCCTTGCGGATTCTGGTCCTTCATGATCTTGAAGGCTTCCTGGGTGCAGTAGAAGACGCCGCTGATATTGGTGTCGACCACCGACTTCCATTGCTCGGCCGTGAGCTCTTCGAGGTTGATCGCCGGCGCGTTGGTGCCGGCATTGTTGAAGAGAACGTCGAGCCGGCCGAAGGTCGCCTTCACCTTGGCGAACAAGGCTGCGACCGATTTGGGATCGGTCATGTCGGCCGGGATGGCGATCGCGGGCTTCCCCGCCTCCGCCACGACCTCGTTCAACGGTTCGGCGCGGCGGCCGGTGACCGCCAGGCGATAGCCGGCCTTGGCGAATGCCAGCGCGACCGCCCGGCCGATGCCGGAGCCGGCGCCGGTAACGAGCACGACCTTACCTTGATCACTCATGGTGCGACTTTCTTACGTGTTGGATTCCCGGCGCGCACGCTAGCGGACCAACCGAGCAATGCCAAGGGCGGTGCACTGGATCAGCAAACGGGGTGATTCGGTCACATCACGGCTGCATTGCCCCCCGCTTACTCCCCCCTGAAGGGGGGAGAAGAGCACGCGCATCCGGTCTTACTCGCTTGGATCGGCCACTCGGTGAAAAGCCTCCCCCTCTTCAGGGGGGAGGTTGGAGGGGGGCACTGCAGCCTGGGCGCTCGAGATCCAGGGCGCCAACCATTCACGCCGTCTTCGCCGCCTGCACGCCCAGTTCCTCTTCCATCGCCTGGCGCATCTTGTATTTCTGCACCTTGCCGGTGACGGTGGTCGGGAAGGCGTCCACGAAGCGAACGTAGCGCGGGATCTTCTGGTGGGCGATCTGGCCTTCGCAGAAGGCCTGGAGCTCGCGCTCGGTCAGTTGTTCGCCGTCCCGGAGGCGCACCCAGGCACAGAGCTCCTCGCCGTATTTCGGATCCGCGACGCCGAACACCTGCACGTCCTGGATCTTCGGATGGCGGTAGAGATACTCCTCGACCTCGCGCGGATAGACGTTCTCGCCGCCGCGGATCACCAGATCCTTGATCCGGCCGACGATGTTGCAATAGCCCGCGTCGTCGATGGTGGCGAGATCGCCGGTGTGCATCCATCGCCCGGCATCCACGGCTTCCGCCGTCTTGTCGGCCTGGGCCCAGTAGCCGCGCATCACCGAGTAGCCGCGGGTGCAAAGTTCGCCCTTCTCGCCGCGCGGCACGATCCGGCCCTCGGGGTCGATGATCTTCACCTCGAGATGCGGATGGATGCGACCGATGGTGGAGACCCGCCGTTCCAGGGGATCATCGACCGCGCTCTGGAAGCTGACCGGGCTGGTCTCGGTCATGCCGTAGCAGATGGTCATCTCGCGGAGATTCATCAGCGCGATCGCCTTCTTCATCAGCTCGATCGGACAGGGCGATCCGGCCATGATGCCGGTCCTGAGGCTCGCCATGGAGAATTCCTTGAAGCGCGGGTGCTCGAGCTGGGCGATGAACATGGTCGGCACGCCGTAGAGCGCGGTGCATTGCTCGGCCGCGACGGCTTCCAGGGTCGCCAGCGGATCGAAGCCCTCGCCGGGATAGACCATGGCGGCGCCGTTGGTGACCGCCGCGAGATTGCCCATCACCATGCCGAAGCAGTGGTAGAGCGGCACGGGGATGCAGATCCGATCCTGCGGCGTGAGCACGCAGCCGCGGCCGACGAAATAGCCGTTGTTGAGGATGTTGTGATGGGTGAGCGTGACGCCCTTCGGATTTCCGGTCGTGCCGCTGGTGAACTGGATGTTGATCGGGTCGTCGAATTGCAGGGCCGCGGCCAAGCGTTTCAGCTCGGCGCGCTGGATGTCGCTCCCGCGCTTGGCGACCTCGCTGAACGGAATGGTGCCTGGAGCGTTGCCCGCAATCTGAATCACCATGCGCAGGGTCGGCAGCTTCGCCGCCCTGAGCGCGCCCGGCTGCGCCGTCGCCAGCTCCGGCGCCAGGGTGTTCAGCATGCCGATATAGTCGCTGGTCTTGAACTGCGTCGCCGTCACCAGGGCCGCGCAGCCGACCAGGTTCAGCGCATATTCCAGCTCGGTCAGGCGATAGGCGGGGTTGATGGTCACCAGGATCAAGCCGGCCTTGGCCGCGGCGAACTGCGTCAGCGCCCATTCCGCGCGATTCAAGGACCAGATGCCGATCCGCTCGCCGGGCTTCAGGCCCAAAGCCAGCAGGCCGGCGGCGAAGGCATCGGCCTGGTCGCGCAATTCCGCCCAGGTCCAGCGCGTGCCGGTGCCGCGATCGATCAGCGCCGGCCGATCGGCCCATGAAGCCGCAGCATCGTCGAGCGCCTGGCCGATGGTCTTACCGAGCAGCGGCGTGTCGCTGGTGCCGCTGACATAGCTCATGACGTCCGTCATCGCGTCCTCCCAGAGAGCTGCCCCGTCTGCCGCGGGGCTTGAGCGGCGATTGTACTACGCCTTCGCCGCCAGCGCCTGTGCGACCTTGGATGCAGGCGCGCGATTGAGCTGTTGCAACACAGTGCGCCCGACCTTCGCCAGCCGGTCGAGGTCGATGCCGGTCGCTATGCCCATGCCGTTCAGCATGTAGACGACATCCTCAGTCGCCACGTTGCCGGAGGCGCCCTTGGCATAGGGGCATCCGCCGAGGCCCGCGACCGAGCTGTCCACCACGCCGATGCCCAGCTCCAGGCTGGCGAGGATATTCGCCAGCGCCTGGCCGTAAGTGTCGTGGAAATGCACGGCGAGCTGCCGCATCGGAACGTGCCGCGCGACCGCCTCGATCATCCGCTTGGCTTTGAGCGGCGTGCCGGTGCCGATCGTGTCGCCGAGGGAAATCTCTGCGCAGCCCATGTCGTAGAGCGCCCTGGAAACGCGCGCGACGGCCTCCGGCGCGATCTCGCCCTCATAGGGGCAGCCGAGCACACAGGAGACATAGCCGCGCAGCCGCCGCTCCTCGGCGAGGGCGCGCTCGGCCACCGGGCGGAAACGGTCGAGGCTCTCGGCGATCGAGCAGTTGATGTTCTTCTTGCTGAAGCTCTCCGAGGCGGCGGCGAAGATCGAGATGTCCTTGGCGCCGGCGGCTTCCGCCGCTTCGAGCCCTTGAAGGTTGGGCACCAGCACCGGATAGCGCACGCCCTCCCTGCGCTTGATCCCCGCCAGCACCGCGGCGGTGTCCGCCATTTGCGGCACCCATTTCGGCGAGACGAAGCTGCCCGCCTCCACCGCCTTCAAGCCGGCATCGACCAGGCCTTCGATCAGCGCGATCCGCGCCGCGACCGAGACCGCAATCGGTTCGTTCTGCAGCCCGTCGCGCGGACCCACCTCGACGATGCGGACCGAAGACGGCAGGCTCATGCCTCCTCCAGCACCAGCAATTCCGCGCCGTCGGTCACCTGGTCGCCGGCGGCGAAATGCACGATCGTGACCTTGCCGTCGCGCGGCGCCTTCACCGCATGCTCCATTTTCATCGCTTCGACGATAGCGAGCACGCTGCCCTTGGCCACCACCGCACCCGCCACGACCAGGATCTTGGTCACGGTGCCCGGCATGGGTGCCAGGATCCGGCCGGTGGTGGCCGCATCGGCCGCCGACGGGCGGCGCGGATCGACCAGGGTCAGGCGATGGGTTGCGCCGTCGAGGAAGACCAGGCATTCCGTGTCGCGCCGCACCACCCGGCCCTTGCAGCGCGCCGTGCCGATCCGCGCCGCGATGGCGCCGTCGGTTCCGAGCTCCGCCTGCGCCTCGACCGTGCCGTCCGGCAGATCGAGCGCGTAGCCGGTCGCGCGGTAATGCGCCCGCACCGAAAGCGTCGCTTCGCCGTGCTGGAAGATGAGATCGGAATAAGCGTCGCGGTTGACCCGCCAACCGGGGAGAAGCGACCAGGGCGAATAGGGATCGCCCGCCGGCGCCGCGGCCGCGGCATCGCGCTCGCCGCCGCGCAAGACGGCGAGGGCCGCGAGCGCCAGCGCGTTCACCGGCAGCGGTTGCCCTTCCGGCAGGAGCTCCGTGCGGTGGCGCTCGATGAAGCCGGTATCGACCTTGCCGGAAGCGAAATCCGGCTGGCGCAGGATCGCCTGCAGAAAATCGAGATTGGTGGCGAGCCCGCCGACCTCCGTTGCCGCCAGAGCACGGCGCAGACGCGCGATCGCCTCGGCGCGATCCGCGCCATGGGTGATGATCTTGGCGATCATCGGGTCGTAATGGATCGAGACCGCGTCGCCTTCGCGGATGCCGGAATCGACGCGCGCGCCCTCGGGGAAGCGGAGATGATGCAAGGTCCCGGTCTGCGGCAGAAAGTCCCGCGCCGGGTCCTCGGCATAGAGGCGCACTTCCATGGCGTGACCGTGGATGGCGAGTTCGCTCTGCGCTTTCGGCAGTTTTTCGCCACGCGCGATGCGGATCTGCCATTCGACCAGATCGAGGCCGGTGATCGCCTCGGTGACCGGATGCTCGACCTGGAGCCGCGTGTTCATCTCCATGAAGTAGAAGCTCTCGCCTTCCGCGATGAACTCGACCGTTCCCGCGCCGACATAGCCGACCGCCTTGCCGGCTTCGATCGCGGCCTTGCCGATCGCGGCGCGGCGTTCCGGCGAGAGACCAGGCGCGGGCGCTTCCTCGATCACCTTCTGGTGGCGGCGCTGGATCGAGCAGTCGCGCTCGAACAGGTGGACGATGTTGCCTAAGCAGTCGCCGAAGATCTGCGCCTCGATATGACGCGGCTGCTGGAGGTATTTCTCGACCAGCACGCGGTCGTCGCCGAAGGCGTTCTTCGCCTCACGCTGGGCGGATTCCAGTGCCGCTTGGAACTCGCCCGCGCTGGAGGCGACCTTCATGCCCTTGCCGCCGCCGCCCGCCGAGGCCTTGATCAGCACCGGATAGCCGATCTGGTCGGCCGCCGCCTGCAACACTTTCGGCGACTGGTCGGTGCCGTGATAGCCGGGCACCAGCGGGACGCCGGCTTTCTCCATCAGCGCCTTGGCCTCGCTCTTCGAGCCCATGGCGCGGATGGCGGCGGGCGGCGGACCGATGAAGATCAGCCCGGCTTTGGCGCAGGCTTCGGCGAAGACGGCGTTCTCCGAGAGGAATCCGTAGCCGGGATGCACCGCATCGGCGCCGCTCTGCTCGGCGGCACGGATGATGGCGCCCTGGTTGAGATAACTTTCGCGTGGGGGTGCTGCGCCGATCTCATAAGCTTCGTCGGCCAGCGCCACATGCAGCGCATCGCGATCGGCCTCGGAGTAGACGGCGATGCTGCGAATACCCATGCGCTTGCATGTGCGGATGATCCGGCAGGCGATCTCGCCGCGATTGGCGATGAGGACGGTGTTGATCGCGCGCGTCATTGCACCCAATCCGGCTTGCGCTTTTCCAGGAAGGATGTGACGCCTTCCTTGCCTTCGGCGCCGGCGCGGATCGCGGCGATGCGCTTCGCCGTATCTTCGATCACGGCCGCATCGGGCGATGCATCGACCGCCGCCACCAGCGCCTTCGCGGCAGCGAGCGCCTGCGGCCCCGCCTTCTGAATCGCGTCGAGCCAATGCATGACGCAGGCATCGAGCTCGCCGGGATCGACGACTTCGTGGACCAGGTTCATCGCCAGGGCCTGGTCGGCCGAGAAGCGCTCGGCGGTCAGGAACCAGCGCCGCGCCTGGCGGGCGCCCATGGCGCGGATGAGATAGGGGCTGATCACCGCCGGGATGAGGCCGAGCCGCACCTCGGTCACCGCGAACTCGACCTCCGGCACCGCGACGGCGAGGTCACAGCAGGCGATCAGGCCGATCGCCCCGGCGAAGGCATTGCCGTGGACCCGCGCGATCACCGGCTTGGGGCAGGTGTCGATGACCCGCAGCAGTTCCGCGAGGCGCTGCGCATCGGCGAGGTTCTCCGCCTCGGAGAAGCCGGCCATGCGTTTCATCCAATTGAGGTCGGCGCCGGCGGAGAAGCTCTTGCCGTTGGCGCGCAGCACGACCGCGCGCACCTTGTCGTCGACGGATGCTTCGGTGAAGGCAGTTGTGAGGGCGGCGATCAACGCCTCGTCGAACGCGTTGTGGATCTCCGGCCGGTCGAGGGTCAGCGCGGTGACGGCGCCGCTGGTTTCTACAAGCAGGCTCACGCTGTAAACCTCACATGCGGAACACGCCGAAGCGTGTCTCCTCTTCGGGTGCGTTCAGGGAGGCGGACAGAGCCAGCCCCAGGACGTTGCGGGTCTCGGCGGGATCGATCAACCCGTCATCCCAGAGCCGCGCGGTCGCGTAATAGGCATCGCTCTGCCGCTCATACTGTGCGGCGATCGGCGCCTTGAAGGCGGCTTCCTCTTCGGCCGACCATTTTCCGCCCTTGCCCTCGATGCCGTCACGCTTCACCTGGGCGAGCACGCCGGACGCCTGCTCGCCGCCCATGACGGCGATCTTGGCGTTGGGCCACATCCAGAGGAAGCGCGGGTCATAGGCGCGGCCGCACATGCCGTAGTTGCCGGCGCCGAAGCTGTTGCCGATGATCACCGTGAACTTCGGCACGGCGGCGCAGGAGACCGCGGTCACCATCTTGGCGCCGTCCTTGGCGATGCCGCCGCTCTCGTATTTCCGGCCGACCATGAAGCCGGTGATGTTCTGCAGGAAGACCAGCGGAATGCCGCGCTGGCTGCAGAGCTCGATGAAATGCGCGCCCTTCTGCGAGGATTCCGAGAACAGCACGCCGTTATTGGCGACGATGCCGACCGGATAGCCCCAGATATGCGCGAAGCCGGTGACCAGGGTCGCGCCATAGAGCGGCTTGAACTCGTCGAACTCCGAGGCATCGACGATCCGGGCGATGATCTCGCGCACGTCATAGGGCTGGCGCGGATCGGCCGAGACGATGCCGTAGATGTCGGCGGGATCGTAGAGTGGAGCGCGCGGCTCCTTCACTTCGAGCCCGTGGCGCTTCGCCCGGTTCAGGTTGGCGACGATGCTGCGGGCCTGGCCGAGCGCCTGGGCGTCGTTCTCCGCCATGTAGTCGGAGACGCCGGAGATCCGGCTGTGCACTTCGGCGCCGCCGAGATCCTCCGCCGTCACCACCTCGCCGGTCGCGGCCTTCACCAGCGGCGGGCCGCCGAGGAAGATGGTGGCCTGGTTCTTGACCATGATGGTCTGGTCGGCCATGGCGGGCACGTAGGCGCCGCCCGCGGTGCAGCTGCCCATCACCACCGCGATCTGGGGGATACCGGCGGCGGACATCCGGGCCTGATTGTAGAAGATGCGGCCGAAATGCTCCCGGTCGGGAAACACCTCGTCCTGGTTCGGCAGGTTGGCGCCGCCCGAATCGACCAGATAGATGCAGGGCAGATGGTTGGCCGCCGCGATCGCCTGGGCCCGGAGGTGCTTCTTCACCGTCATCGGGAAATAGGTGCCGCCCTTCACCGTCGCGTCATGGGCGACGATCAGGCATTCCCGACCCGAGACCCGGCCGATGCCGGTGATCATGCCGGCGCAGGGCACTTCGTCGTCATACAGGCCCCAGGCGGCGAGTTGGCTGAGTTCCAGGAACGGTGAGCCCATATCGATCAGCGTGCGCACCCGGTCGCGCGGCAGCAGCTTGCCGCGCTTCAGATGGCGCTCGCGGGCAACGGCACCGCCGCCTTCCGCCACCTTGTCCACATTGGTGCGAAGGGTGGCGACCGCCTGCGCCAGCGCCGCGTGGTTCTGGCGAAAGGTCTCCGATCGCCGGTCAAGACTGGTTTCCAAACGCGCCATGGGCTCTCCCTGAATGGGCGCATCCTAGCGGTCTGGCCGCGCGAAAGTCACGCTGCGGCGCAGCAATATCGCAAAGTTGCGTCCGCGCCCCTCTACGAAACAACAAAGCGTCCGGCGGGTTGATGCAATACGCAAGGACCTTCGCGGGCTTCGTGATTAGATTGCAGCGGAAGCGGCGAGGCAATGCGACTCGGAGAGCGCGCAACCCATGCTCATTCCCCCCAATCGTGCGAGCGTTCGGCTGGACGACGTCTACACCCAGACCTCAGGGCGGGTGCTGATGAGCGGCATCCAGGCGCTGGTGCGCCTGCCGATGGTGCAGATCCGCCGCGACCGCGCCGCGGGCCTGAATACCGGCGGCTTCATCTCCGGCTATCGCGGCTCGCCGCTGGGCGGCTATGACACGGCCCTCGGCAAGGCCAAGAAGTTCCTCACCGCCCATGACGTGCGCGCCCAGCCGGCGGTCAACGAGGACCTGGCGGCGACCGCGATCTGGGGGACCCAGCAGGTCGGGCTCTGGCCCGGCGCCAAGAAAGAAGGCGTGTTCGGCATCTGGTACGGCAAGGGGCCGGGCGTGGACCGGTCCGGCGACGTGCTGAAGCATGCCAATGCGGCCGGCACCTCGAAGCATGGCGGCGTGCTTTGCCTGGCCGGCGACGATCACGGCGCCAAGTCCTCCTCGATCCCGCACCAGTCGGACCACGCCTTCATGTCGGCGGTCATCCCGGTGCTCTATCCCTCCAGCGTGCACGAGTTCGTGCGCATGGGCCTCTTGGGCCTCGCCATGTCGCGCTATTCCGGCTGCTGGGTCGCGATGAAGGTGCTGTCGGACACGGTCGAATCCAACGCCGTCATCGATCTCGACCAGGAGGCCTGCTCCTTCACCGAACCGCCGAATTTCGTCATCCCCGAGGGCGGCCTCCATATCCGTTGGCCGGACGACCGCTGGTCGCAGGACCACCGGCTGCAGACCTACAAGGCCTATGCGGCGATCGAGTTCGGCAGCGTCAACGGCGTGGACCGGCTGATCATCGACGCCAAGCGGCCGCGCTTCGGCATCGTCGCCTCGGGCAAGGCCTATGAGGACGTGCGCGAGGCGCTGGATCTGCTCGGCATCGACAAGGAGACCGGCGAGGCGATCGGGCTGCGGTTGTTCAAGGTCGGCATGCCCTGGCCGCTGGCGCCGCACGGGATCCGCGCCTTCTCCGAGGGGCTCGAGGAGGTGCTGATCATCGAGGAGCGGCGCGAGATCATCGAGAACCAGATCAAGCAGGCTTTGTTCAACTGGCGCACCGACGTGCGCCCGCGCATCGTCGGCAAGTTCGACGAGAAAGAGGTGCCCTTCCTGCCGCTCGACCGCGAGCTCTCGGAGGCGCAGGTCGCGCAGGCGATCGTCGCGCGTCTGATGCGCATGGACATTCCGGCGGACATTAAGGCGCGGCTGCAGGAGCGCGTCGCCTGGTTCACCGCACGCGAGCAGCGCCTCAAAGGCTACACGCCGATCGTCAACCGGATGCCGCATTACTGCCCGGGCTGCCCCCACAACACCTCGACCAAGGTGATCGAGGGCAGTCGCGCCGCCGCCGGGATCGGCTGCCATTTCATGGTGCAGTGGATGGACCGCCGCACCGACACCTTCACCCATATGGGCGCCGAGGGCATCACCTGGATGGGCATCTCGCCCTTCACCGACGAGAAGCACATCTTCACCAATCTCGGCGACGGTACCTATTTCCACAGCGGGATTCTCGCGATCCGCCAGGCGGTCGCGGCCAAGATCAACATCACCTACAAGCTGCTCTACAACCAGGCGGTGGCAATGACCGGCGGGCAAGCTGTCGATGGCGAGCTCTCGCTGGGGCAGTTGGTGCAGCAAATCCGCGCCGAGGGCGTCCAGCACATCACGGTGCTGAGCGACGATGTCGATGACCTGCCGGTCGGCGAGTTTCCGACCGGCGTCACCGTGCATTCGCGCGACCATATGGACCGTGCGATGGAGGAGTTCCGCGAGATCGAGGGCTGCTCGGTCATCGTCTATGACCAGGGCTGCGCCGCGGAGCTGCGGCGCAAGCGCCACCGCAACCTGGCGCCAGAGCCGGTGGAGCGGGTCTTCATCAACAAGGCGGTCTGCGAAGGCTGCGGCGATTGCTCGGTGCAGAGCAATTGCATCGCGATCGAGCCGGCCGAGACGCCGCTGGGACGGAAGCGCGAGATCAACCAGTCGGCCTGCAATGTCGATCTCTCCTGCCTCAAGGGCTTCTGCCCCTCCTTCGTCACCATCAAGGGCGTGCAGCCGCGGCAGGGCGAAGGCATCGCGCTCGGCGATGCCGATCTCCCGCAGCCGCCGGTGCCGCCGGTGCTGGACACACCGTTCAACATCGCCGTCACCGGCATCGGCGGGACCGGGGTGCTGACCATCGGCGGCATCATCGGCATGGCGGCGCATCTCGACGAGAAGGCCGCCATGGTGCTGGAAGTTTCCGGCCTCGCCCAGAAGGGCGGCGCGGTCATCTCGCACATCCGGCTCTGCAGCGATCCCGACCACATCTCGACCCCGCGCATCGCCGGTGGCTGCGCCGACCTGCTGCTGGCAGCGGATTCCGTGGTGGCGATCTCGCGCGAAGGCATGGACATGATCTCGGCGTCGCGCACGGCGGCGGTCGTCAATGCGCATACCGCGCCGGTCGCCAGCTTCGTGCGCGAGCGGGACTTCGACTTCCGCCAGGAATCCGTGCTGCAGGCGATCAAGGACAATGTGAAGCCGGGGCCGCGAATCGTCGATTTCCACCGCTTCGCCACCAAGGTGATCGGCGATGCCATCGCCTCCAACATGATGATGGTGGGCTATGCCTGGCAGCTCGGCCTGCTGCCCTTGTCGGAAGCGGCGCTGATGCGGGCGATCGAGTTGAACGGCGTCGCCATCGCCATGAACAAGACGGCCTTCCGCTGGGGCCGCGTCGCCGCCGCTGATCCGGAGCGGATCGCCGAACTGCTGGTGCCGGCCACCGGCGACCGACCGCTGTCGGATATGACATTGGACGAAATCAGCTCCCATCGCGCCCAACACCTGACCGAATACCAGGACGCGAAACTGGCGGAAAAATACCGCACGGCCGTCGGACGAGTCCGGGTGCTGGAAAGCAAGGTCGCGCAGAGCGATGCCCTGACTCGGGCGGTGGCGATCAATTACGCCAAGGTGCTCGCCTACAAAGACGAGTATGAGGTCGCGCGGCTGCTGACCGATCCCGCTTTCGAGCGGGAGCTGAACGAGACCTTCGCGGGAGACGGCAAGCTCAGCTTCCATCTGGCGCCGCCGCTGATCGCCAAGCTCGATCCGGATCTCGGCCGGCCGAAGAAGCAACGCTTCGGCGAAGGCATGCGGGTGCCGCTGCGCTGGATGGCGCGGCTGAAGGGGCTGCGCGGCACCGCTTTCGACATCTTCGGGCGGACCGAGGAGCGGAAGCGCGAGCGCGGGCTGATCAAGACCTATGAGGCGATGCTGGACGAGCTCGCGGGGTCGCTGACGCCGGAGAACCGGTCTGCGGCGATTGCGCTGGCCTCGGCGCCAGACCCAGTGCGCGGCTTCGGGCCGGTGAAGATGGCGGCCTTCGACAAGTTCGATGCACTATGGCCGCAATTGCAGGCGCGCTATCGGGGCATTGCCAAGGCCGCGCCGGCCTCTGCTAAAGTCGAGCAGCCGGCACTTTAGGGGGAAGCATGCGCAACACGGGAAGCACGCTCGATTTCGATCTGGGCGACATGGTGGTCGCGTTCCGCAACCAGATCGAGGCGTTTTCCGAGAAGGAGATCGCGCCACGCGCGGCCGAGATCGACAAGACCAACGAGTTCCCGATGGATCTCTGGAAGAAGCTGGGCGATCTCGGCGTGCTGGGGATCACCGTCGAGGAGGAATATGGCGGCGCCGGGCTCGGCTATCTCGAGCATGCCGTCGCCATGGAGGAGATCAGCCGGGCCTCGGCCTCGGTCGGCCTCTCCTACGGCGCGCATTCCAATCTCTGCGTCAACCAGATCCGCCGCAACGGCAATGCGGCGCAGAAGAAGCGCTACCTGCCGAAGCTGATCGACGGGAGCCATGTCGGCGCGCTGGCCATGAGCGAGCCGGGCGCCGGATCGGACGTGGTCTCGATGAAGCTGAAGGCCGAGAAGAAGGGTGACCGCTATATCCTCAACGGCAACAAGATGTGGATCACCAACGGGCCGGATGCCGACGTGCTGGTGGTCTATGCCAAGACCGACCCGGCGGCGGGATCGAAAGGAATCACCGCCTTCCTGATCGAGAAGGGGTTCAAGGGATTCTCGACCGCGCAGAAGCTGGACAAGCTCGGCATGCGCGGCTCCAACACCTGCGAGTTGGTGTTCCGGGATTGCGAGGTGCCCGAAGAGAATGTGCTGGGCGAGGTCGGCCGCGGCGTGCGGGTGTTGATGTCCGGTCTCGATTACGAGCGCGCGGTGCTGGCGGCGGGACCGCTCGGCATCATGCAGGCGGCGCTCGATGTCGCCCTGCCCTATGTGCATGAGAGGAAGCAGTTCGACCAGCCGATCGGCAGCTTCCAGCTGGTGCAGGGCAAGCTCGCCGACATGTACACCACTCTCAATGCCAGCCGCGCCTATGTCTATGCCGTGGCCAAGGCCTGCGACCGCGGCCAGGCCACGCGCAAGGATGCGGCCGGCGCCATCCTGTTCGCGGCCGAGAACGCCACCAAGGTGGCCTTGGACGCGATCCAGCTCCTGGGCGGCAACGGCTATATCAACGACTATCCGACCGGCCGGCTGCTGCGCGACGCCAAGCTCTACGAGATCGGCGCCGGCACGTCCGAGATCCGCCGCATGCTGATCGGCCGCGAGCTGTTCGAAGAGACGGCTTAGAGCGTGCCGCTGTAAGGCGCCGCCACGACCGCGCAGCAATTGCCCGGTCGGACGCGGCCCGGCTGGCGCAGGCCATAGAGAATCCCGTCGGCCTGGTAGTGCATGGTCTCCGGCGGCTTGGTCGGATCCCAGGTGCAGTGGATGCGGCCGGCGGCTTCGCCCGCGTGGACTTCGCGGCCGTGCGTGTGGAACGGCTCGAAGATGCCGTCCATGGTCGCGAAGACATGCGCTTCGGCGCCGGGCAGCTCCAGCAGCTTGCCGTCGTTGCGCGCGGATGCCTTCTCCGACGGCGGCAGCACGCCGAGATGGGCCAGCACGTTCCTGACGCCGCGGCGGCAGATCGCCAGCGCCTCGGGCCGCACTGTGCCGCCGCCCGCCATCTCAGTGCCGGTGGTGATCAGGCCAGCGCGGCAGGCCGCGGCGGTCGCGGTGCGCGGGTCGCCCATGTTGTCGATGACCACGGTCAGCGGCGCGTCGAAGGCTTTCGCCGCCTCAATGTTCTTGCGGCGCAGCTCCGGATCGGGCGAGGGCTCGATGATGGCGCTCGGCAGCAGGTCGAGCGAGGAGCCGCCGGAATGGAGATCCAGGAAGGCGTCGCCCATCGGGAACAGCACGTCCATCATATAGGCCGCGATCTGCTGGGTGATCGAGCCATGCGGATCGCCCGGGAAGACGCGGTTGAAGTTGAGCCCATCGACCGGCGAGGTGCGGGCCCCCGCCATCGCCGCGTTGACGTTGATCGCCGGCAGCAGGATCAGGCGGCCCTGGATCGCGCCCGGATCGAGATCGCGGATCAGTTCGGCGATGGCGATCGGACCTTCGTATTCGTCGCCGTGATTGCCGCCCTCGAT
This sequence comes from Dongia sedimenti, assembly GCA_030715195.1. GTDB lineage: Bacteria > Pseudomonadota > Alphaproteobacteria > Dongiales > Dongiaceae > Dongia > Dongia sedimenti. Next base: position 275,756 of record JAUYVI010000004.1, on the reverse strand, counting down.
GATGACGGTGGGACCGGTGCCGTTGGCGATCACCGCGATCGGCACCCGGGTCGCGCCCCAGGCATCCTCATGCGGCGAATGCGGGATCATGATGAAGCCCGCCTGCTTGCCTTTCTTGTCGTAGTCGATCGAGGTGAAGGCAGTGCTGGGGCGTTTCTCGGTCTGATCCATGGCGCGCTCTGGCTGAGTTATGGCCGGAGTCTGGCACCAAACCGCGTGGAAGTCAGGCCTTGTTGATGGCCCGCCAGACCTTCTCCGAAGTCACCGGCATGTCGATCGACGTGACGCCGAGTGGCGTCAAAGCGTGCAGCACGGCGCTGACCAAAGCGGCGGGGCCGGCGATGGCGCCGGCTTCGCCGCAGCCTTTGACGCCGAGCGGGTTGTTCTTGCAGGGGGTGGTGATGGACTCGATCCGCATCGGCGGCAGGTCGTCGGCGCGCGGCAGGGCATAGTCCATCAGCGAGCCGGTGAGCAGCTGGCCCGTGGCATCGTCATAGGCGCAATGCTCGAACATGCCCTGGCCGACACCCTGCGCCAGGCCGCCATGGATCTGGCCGGCGACGATCATCGGGTTCATCTGGTTGCCGAAGTCATCGACCGCGGCCAGGGCGAGAAGGTCGATCTTGCCGGTCTCGGGATCGATCTCGATCTCGCAAAGATGGACGCCATAGGGAAAGGTGAAATCCGGCGGATCGAAATAGGTGGTTTCTTCCAGGCCGGGCTCGATCTCGGTGGGCGGGAAGGCGATCGGGTTGTAGGCGGCGGACGCCACGGTCTTGAAGGTGACCTGACGATCGGTGCCGATCACGCTGTAGGCGCCGTTCTCGAAACGGATGTCGCCGGCGTCGGCCTCCAGCAGATGCGAGGCGATCTTGCGGCCCTTCTCGATCACCTTGTCGATCGAGAGCTTCATCGCCGAACCGCCGACCGCCAGCGAGCGCGAGCCATAGGTGCCGATGCCATAGGGCACGCGGTCGGTATCGCCATGGGCGATCTCGATCTGGTCGAAGGGAACACCCAAGGCATCCGACACGATCTGCGCGTAGACCGTCTCGTGGCCCTGGCCATGGGCATGGCTGCCGGTCAGCACGGTGACCGAGCCGGTCGGGTTGACGCGCACGGTGCCGACCTCGTACTGGCCGGCGCGGCAGCCCTGCTCGTTCAGGAGCTTCGACGGGCCCATGCCGCAGGATTCCATGTAATAGGCAAAGCCGAGGCCGCGCAGCTTGCCGCGCGATTCCGATTCGGCGCGGCGCGCCTCGAATCCGGCGAAGTCGCCGACCTCGACCGCGCGATCCAGCAAAGCGTGGAGATCGGCGACGTCATAGGTCCAGAGCAAGGGCGTCTTGTAGGGAAACGCCTCGGCCGGGATGAGATTGCGGCGGCGCATCGCGACGCGGTCGATGCCGAGCTCGCGCGCCGCGGCATCCATCAGCCGCTCGAGCACATAGGTCGCCTCGGGCCTGCCGGCGCCGCGATAGGCGTCCACCGGCACCGTGTTGGTGAAGGCGGCGCGCACCCGGCAATGCACCGCGCGCACCTTGTAGGGGCCGGGCATCGGATAGGCGTAGAAGAAGGACGGGATCGCCGGCGCGAAGGTCGAGAGATAGGCGCCCATATTGGCGATGGTGTCGACCTTGAACCCGACCATGGTGCCGTCGCGGTCGAAGGCGCCGGAGACGGTGGTCACGTGGTCGCGGGCATGGGTGTCGGAGAGATAGGCCTCGCTGCGGTCGGAGATCCATTTGACCGGCCGGCGGATCCGCTTCGAGGCGAACACCACCAGCAGCTCTTCGGCATAGTGATAGATCTTCATGCCGAAGCCGCCGCCGACATCCGGCGCCACGACGCGGATCTTGTCCTCGGACACGCCCAGGGTCGCGACCGAGAGCAGCACGCGGATGATGTGCGGATTCTGGTTCGAGGTGTAGAGCGTGTAGCGATCCGACGAGGGATCGTAATGGCCGATCGTGCCGCGGGTCTCCATCGGTGAGGCATGGACCCGGTTGTTGATCAGCTGGACGGTGGTGACATGGGCGGCGCGGGCGAAGGCCTGCGCGGCGGCCGCGGCATCGCCGACATTCCAGTCGTAGCAGAGATTGCCCTTCGCTTCGGGCCAGATCTGCGGCGCCTCGGGCGCGACCGACTGCTCCAGATTGGTGATGTGCGGCAGCGGCGCATAGTCGATTTCGATCGCCTCGGCGGCGTCGAGCGCGGCCTCGCGGGTCTCGCCGACCACGAAGGCGACGGGATCGCCGACATGGCGCACCGTCTCGCCCGCCAGCACCGGGTGCGGCGGCTCGGCCTGCTTGCGGCCGGTGCCCAAAGGGACGCCCCAGCCGCAGGGCAGGCCGCCGATCTTCGCCGCGTCGAGATCGGCCGCGGTGATGATGGCGAGCACGCCGGGCAGCGCGCGCGCATGGTCGGTGGCGATGCGGGTGATCCGGGCATGGGCATGCGGCGAGCGCAGCACCACGCCATGGGTCATGCCGGGGAGCTGGATGTCGTCGACATAGCGACCCTCGCCGGTGAGGAAACGGCGGTCTTCCTTGCGGCGGACCGGCCTGCCGACGAGCCGGCCGTCGGTCACATGCGTGCTGTCATCCACCGTGGCTCAGGCGCGCTTCCAGGCCCAGGGCAGCAGGGTGCAGGCCAGCGCGATCTTCACCACCTCGGCCAGGAGGAAGGGAACGAGGCCGTTGACGATCGCGGCTTCGAAGCCGATCAGGGTCGAGAGCCAGGCCACGCCGCAGAGGAAGATCGCCACATCGCCGGCGATGAAGATCGGGACGGCGCTGGCGACGCTGCGGCCCATGCCGCGATTGGCGAGATGGCCGACCAGGCCGGCGGCGACCAGGAAGCCGATCAGATAGCCGGCGGTCGGGCCGGCCAGGATCGCGATCCCGCCCCCCGCGGCGAAGAACGGCAGGCCCGCCGCACCTTCGACCAGATAGGCGGCGACGGTGGCGAGCGCGAGATTGCGGCCGAGCGTGGCCCCGATCATCAGCACGACGAAGGTCTGCATGGTCATCGGTACCGGCCAGAACGGCACCTTCACATGGGCCGAGGCGGCGAGCAGCAGGCTGCCGCCGATGACCAGCGCGGCCTGCTTGACGAGGTTGGTGGTGGCGCCGGACCAGAGCTTATCGGCGAGGGTGAGTTGCATCGTATCCTCTTCGTGATCAGTCGGTGGGAGTCTTTGTGTGGCAGGCCGGGTGCATGCTCAATTCACCGCCGCGCGCAGTTTCTGAAGCAGCGCCTGGCGGTCGTGCCGGGCCTGCAGGGCGCCCTTCATGTCGACCTTCACGAACTTGGCCGGCGTGTGCGGCTGCAATTGGCCGATCAGGTCCATGTCGGCGGAGATCACGGTGCCGACCATGAAATAGCCCCCGCCGGAGACCGCGTCCCGGTGCAGCACGATCGGCTCGGTGCCGCCCGGCACCTGGATCGAGCCATAGGGATAGCAGGCATCGACGATGTTCGAGGGATCGCTGCCGGCGCCGAACGGCTGCTTCCTGGGCACGAACTCCAGAGGCTTGCCGCCCTTGAAGCGGTAGCCGATGCGGTCGGCTTCCGGTGCGACCTTCCAGGTATCGGCGAAGAAGCCCGTGCCGGCCGCGTCGGTGATGCGGTGCCAGTAGAGGCCGGGCACCACGCGGAGCTCGGCGGGATTGCCGGGCAGGCGGCGGAGGTTGGCGGGGATGCTGCGGCCTTCCTTGGCCGCCTTGGCCACGCCGCCGACCTTCAGCGCATCGCCGGCGGCCAGCTTGCGGCCCTCATGGCCGCCGAGCGCGCCCAGGGTGTAGGTCGAGCGCGAGCCGAGCACGACCGGCACGTCGATGCCGCCCTGGACGGCGATATAGGCGCGGGCGCCGCTCTTCAGGAAATCGAAGCCCAGGGTCTGGCCGGCCTTCACCTTGAAGGCAGTCCAGGTCGGCTGGACATTGCCGTCGACCTTCGGCGGCAGCTCGGCGCCGGTGACGGCGACGATGGCGTCCGAAGCGAACTGCAGCTCCGGCCCCATGAACACGGCTTCCAGGACCGCGGCGCCCTCGTCGTTGCCGACCAGCAGGTTGGCGGCGCGGAGCGCGAACCGGTCCATGCCGCCGGAGAGCGGGATGCCGAGATGGTAGTAGCCGGGACGGCCGAGATCCTGGACCGTGGTGGAGAGGCCGGGGTTGATGACCTTAATTGCCATAGAGCACCCCCATGAGCTTGGCGTTGGTGCCGTCGATGTCTCGTCGGAATTCATCGAGCGAGAAGGTGACGTCGCGCATCCGCGGCGCGAACTTGCCGGCCTCCACGTCGGCGACGGCGGAATCGTATTCCGCGCGGTCGATCGGCTTCCATTTCACGATGTCGCCCGGACGGAAGAACACCATGAAGTCCTTCAGGTACTTGATCTCCTGCTTCGGGTCGTAGATCGGCATCGGCGTGATGCCGAACATCTGATAGCCGCCGGCGCCGCGCACCGAATAGATGCAGCCGAAGCAACCGCCATGGCCGACGGTCAGCTTCGGCGTGTCGGTGCGGGGCCGGAGGTATTTCGGCACCTCGATCTGCCGCTTGCGGTCGACCATCTGGTAGAGGAACGGCAGGCCGGCGACGAAGCCGACCATGGAGACGAACCAGGGGGCGCCGGAATGCGCCTTCACGAAGCCGTCGACGCCGTCGAGATTGTTGATCCGCGCGGCGTATTCGATGTCGGTGCTCTTCGGATCCTGGTGGCGCTCGCGGAAGCGCATCAGGGTCTCGTGGGTCCAGGGATCGTTGTAGAGGACCGGGATCTCGACGATGCGGGTCTTGATGCTGGATTCCGCCTTGTCGGCCGCCCCTTCCAGCCGCTTCAGCTCTGCCAGCATGTCGTCCGGCGCGATCACGTCCGGATCGAACTTGATCTGGAACGAAGCGTTGGCCGGGCAGATCTCGGTGACGCCCTTGATCCGGCTTTCCTTCACCGCCGTGGTCATCGAGAGGCTCTTGAAGAAGGCCTCCAGCGACATCTCCTCGTCCACCTCGACGAAGATGTGCTCGTCGCCGCCAAAGGAATATCGGGTCTTCATGATCGCCCCACCTCCGTGTTCATTCCGCCGCCAGCTTCGTTGCGTTGGATTCGAGCCAGCCTTCCAGCCAGCGGGTATGGAATTGTGCCGACGCGACGGCGGGATCGGCGGCCAGCGCCAGATGCAGCGACCGCGTGGTCTTCACGCCGCCGATCTGCAATTCGTGCAGGGCGCGGATCAGCCGCGCGATGGCTGCCGGACGGTCCTCGTCCCAGACGATCAGCTTGCCCAAGAGCGAATCGTAGAAGGGCGGGATCGTGTAGCCCTGGTAGAGCAGCGTGTCGAAGCGGACACCGTTGCCGCCGGGCACGCGCAGCTCAGTCACCGTGCCGGGGGCGGGCATGAAGTTCTGCGCCGGATCCTCGGCATTGATGCGGACCTCGATCGCGTGGCCGCGCATGAAGATGTCGCTCTGTTTCAGCCGGAGCTTCTCGCCGCCGGCGATCTTCAGCATCTCGCGCACCAGATCGACGCCGGTGATGAACTCGGTCACCGGATGCTCGACCTGGATGCGGGTGTTCATCTCGATGAAGTAGAAATCGCCGCTGGCATCGTCATAGAGGTATTCCAGCGTGCCGGCGCCGCTGTAATGCACCGCCTCGGCGAGCGCGACGGCGGAGGCGCAGAGCTTGCGGCGCACCGCTTCCGGCAGGCTGATGGACGGCGCCTCCTCCCAGACCTTCTGGCGGCGGCGCTGCAACGAGCATTCGCGCTCGAAGCAGTGGATCGCGCGATGGCCGTCGCCGAGGATCTGCACCTCGATATGGCGGGCGCGCTCGATCACCTTCTCCAGATAGAGTCCGCCGTCCCCGAACGCGGCGAGCGCCTCTGCCTTGGCCTGGGGCACCAGCCGGTCGAACTCCTCCGGGTTGGCGGCGATGCGGATGCCGCGACCGCCGCCGCCGGCCGCGGCCTTGATCATGATCGGGAAGCCGGTCTCGGCGATGACCCGGCGTGCGGTCTCCAGGTCGTCGACGCGGCCGTCGCTGCCGGGCACGGTCGGCACGCCGGCGCGCATGGCGGCCTCGCGCGCCGCCACCTTGTCGCCCATCATGCGGATCGCATTGGCGCTGGGGCCGACGAAGACCAGGCCCGCCACCGCGCAGGCATCGGCGAACTCTGCGTTTTCGGCGAGGAAGCCGTAGCCCGGATGGACCGCGTCGGCTTGGGTCTTCTTCGCCGCGTCGATGATCGCCGGGATGTTGAGATAGGATTTCGCCGCCTGGGGCGGGCCGATGGCGATGGCTTCATCCGCCAGCTTGACCGCCAGCGAGTCCACGTCGGCCGTGCTGTGCGCCTGGATCGTGTGGATGCCGAGCTCGCGCGCCGCGCGGATGATGCGGACCGCGATCTCGCCGCGATTGGCGATGAGGAGTCTCTTGATCGGCACTGCGCTACTCGAGATCCGCCAGCGGCTGGCCGGCCATGACGGCGTCTTCGTTCTCGGCGTGGAACTTCACGATCTTGCCGGCTTCGGTGGACTTCACTTCGTTGAAGGATTTCATCACCTCGACCAGGCCGATGACGTCACCGACGGCGACGCTGTCGCCCTCGTTCTTGTAGACCGGCTGGTCGGGCGCCGGACGCCGGTAGAAGGTGCCGGGCAGCGGCGACAGGATCTGTTTGGCCATGTGTTCCTCTTTCTGAAATCTTTATGCCGCGCTCAGATACGGCTTCACCGCCGCGCGCACCGACTGGCAGAGCTCGACCGCGTTCGGGGTGTCGGAATGGACGCAGATCGTGTCGGCGCGGACCGCGATATCCTTGCCGCCGACGCTCTTCACCTTGCCCTCCTTGATGGCGCGGACCGCCTTCTCGGCGGCTTCCTTGGCGTCCTTGGCATCGTGCTCGCGGGTGATGATCAGCCCGCCATCGTCATTGTAGTCGAGATCGACATAGAACTCGGCGATCATCTTGTGGCCGCGCTCGGTGTAGATCTTCTCATGCAGGGTGTTGATCATGCCCATCAGCGGCACCTTGAAGACGTCGGCGGCGTCGGCCACCGCATGGGCGGCGTGCTCCATCCGCGCCGCCATGCCGTAGAGCGAGCCATGCGGCTTGATGTGGTAGAGCGTCATGCCCTCGGCCTCGAGGAAGCCCTTCAGCGCGCCGACCTGGTAGATGATGCAATTGGCGAGCTCGTCGCGGCTGATCTTCATCTCGCGGCGGCCGAAGCCCTGCAGATCGGGCAGTGAGGGATGCGCGCCGACCTTGACGCCGTTCTTCTTGGCGCTGCGCACGGTCTTGCGCATGTGGTTGAAGTCGGAGGCGTGGAAGCCGCAGGCGACATTGGCGACGGTGATCAGCGGCATGATGGCGTCGTCGTCGCCCATCTTGTAGAGGCCGAAGCTTTCGCCCATGTCGCAGTTGATCAATGCCATTTTCTTTTCCTCCAGAACTAAAGGCTTCTGCGGCCGATCAGGCGGCGGCGGAACTCATCGGCCACCGCGGCGAAGACCAGGATCGCGCCGGTGACGCCGATCTGCAGATACGAGCTGGTGCCCGAGACGTTCATGCCGTTCTCGACCACGCCGAAGAAGACCGCGCCCAGCACCACATAGGGCACGTTGCCGGTGCCGCCGCGGAGGCTGACGCCGGCGATGACGCAGGCGGCGATCGATTGCAGCGGCATGCTGGTGCCGATATTGGCCTCGCCGGTCTCCATGCGCGCGGTCAGCAGCAGGCCGGCGATGCTGGTCAGGCCGGCGCAGACTGCGTAGGCCATGAACAGGGTGAGCCGCGTGTGGACGCCGGACAGCGCCGCCGCCTTGAGATTGCCGCCGACCGCGTAGAAATGGCGCCCGAGTCGGGTCCAATTCAGCAGCACATAGACGGCGATGGCGAGGATGAGCGCCGCCCAGACCGGCGCCTTCAGCCCCCAGAAGCCGCCGCTGCCGAAGGTGTCGGCGAACTCGTAGGGGATGCCGCGGACCGGCGTCCCGGAGGTCAGATAGAGGGCAGCACAGAACCCGACCGAGGCCATGCCGAGGGTGACGATGAAGGGCGAGACGCCGAGCAAGGCGACGCCGAGCCCGTTCACCACGCCGACCGCGAGGCCGCAGAGGAAGCCGATCGGCGCGCCCACGGCGATCGCGAGCCAGGGTTGATCGGGATAACCTGCGGCCATGGCGGCCATGCCGAGCGCGCTGGTCACCGAGGTGACCGCGAGGGTCGAGCCGACCGAGAGATCGAAGCCGGCGGTCAGCATCACAATCATCTGGCCCAGGGCCACGATGGTCAGGTAGCTGGTCTGGCGCAGCACGTTGGCGATGTTGTTGAAGGTGAAGAAGTTGTCGGACATCAGCGAGAACAGCACCAGCGCCACCACCAGCAGGATCGGCAGCACGCCGATGCTGAGGAACAGGCGCACCAGCAGTTGGCTCTGGGTCTGCGGATCGCGGGGCGCGGCTTGCTCGATGGTCATGCGGCTCTCTCGAAGAAATGGGACAACACGCGGTCCTCGGTGATCTGGTTGCCCTGCAGCTCCACCTGCACATGGCCGCGGAACATGACGTAAGCGCGGTTGCAGAGGTGCAGCACTTCCGGCAGGTCGGAGGAAATCAGCAGCACGCCAGCGCCGGCCTCGCAGAGATCGGCGATCAGGCGGTAGATCGCGACCCGGGTCGAGACATCGACGCCGACGGTCGGTTCGTCGAATACGAAGAGCTTCACATCGCGAGTCAGCATCTTGGCGATCAGAACCTTCTGCTGGTTGCCGCCGGAGAAGGCGGCCATCTCGCGCTGCAGGTCGAAGGGGTGCAGCTTGAGCTGGTCGGCGAGGCGCGAGACCGTGTCCTTCTCCTGTTTTCGCTTCAGGAAGACGTTGCCGGAGAATTGCGGCAGATGCAGCGCGGAGAGCGAGGTGTTCTCGATGGCGCTCCGCGCCAGGACCAGACCTTCCTTGTGGCGGTCGGGCGGCAGGTAGCTGAAACCGGCATCGAGCATGCGGCGGGTCTTCCAGCCGGTCACGTCCTGGCCGCAGAACAGCACGCGGCCCTTGGCGACCGGCAGTAGCCCGTAGCAGGCGCGCGCCACCTCGGATTTACCGCAGCCGACCAGGCCGGCGATGCCGACGATCTCGCCGGCCTTCACCGCGAGGCTGACATCGCGCACCGCGCCGTCGGCAGTGGTCAGGCGCTCGATCGAGAGCAGGGTCTCGCCCGGCGCGTAGTTCACCTTCGGGAAGACCTGGGAGATCGGGCGGCCGGACATCATCTGAATCAGCGTCGCCTCGTCGGCGGCATGGGCGTCGACCAGCCCGACCTTGCGGCCGTCGCGCAAGACGGTGACGCGGTCGGCGATGCGGCGGAGCTCCACCATGCGGTGGGTGATGTAGATGATGCCGACGCCCTTGGCCTTGGCTTGGCGGATCAGGGCGAACAGGCTCTCGGTCTCGCGCTCGGTGAGCGAGGCGGTGGGTTCGTCGAGGATCAGCACCGAGAGATCGCCACGGAAAGCCTTGGCGATCTCGACCATCTGCTGCTCGGCGCGAGAGAGCTCCTGCACCCGGCGATCGGCGTCGAGCGCAAAGCCGAGGCGCTCCAGCAGTTCGCGGGCGTGCTTCAATTCGTTGCGGCGGTCGAGGAAGCCGTGCCGCACCGGCTCATCGCCCAGAAACAGGTTCTCGGCGATGGTGAGCTGCGGCACCAGGGAGAATTCCTGGAACACGGCGGAGATGCCGCGCGCCCGGGCCGCCCCGACATCGGCATGCACCAGCGGCGCGCCGCGAAACCGGATCTCGCCGCGGGTCGGCGTATTGGCGCCGGCCAGGATCGAGATCAGCGTCGATTTGCCGGCGCCGTTCTCGCCGAACAAAGCGTGGACCTCGCCGGCCCGCAATTCGAAATCGACATCGACCAGGGCGTCGACGCCGGGATAGTGCTTGGAGAGACCCTTGGTCTCCAGGAGCAGCGTCCCGGCGGCGCTGGGAGCACCGCCGGGCTGCTGGACAATCGCGTCTGAGGTCGGCGCGATCACGCGGGACTCCTACTCGACCGAGAATTCCGGCTTGAAGCCGTCCGGCGCCAGCGAGGAGTCGCGGTCGAAGTTGTTCACGTTCGAGGAGTCGATCACGTAGAGCGCAGGCCCGACGTGCTTCTGGAACTCCTTGCCTTCGATGACGCGGACCGCCTGATCGACGGCGACCCGGCCCTGGATGACCGCGGAATCGGTCGGCGCCGCCATGATGCGGCCGCGCTTGATGCCCTCGTAGACGCCCGGGGTGAAGTAGTAGGAAAGGATCTTCACCTTGTCCTCGAGGCCGCGGTCGCGGACCAGCTGCATCGCCGCTTCCGCGGTGACCGCGGTGCCGACGATGTAGTTGATGTCGGGATGCGCGGTCAGCGCGTCCTCGAGCAGGGCCAGCTGCGCTTCCTTGCCGGTGTCGCCGTACTTGGTGTCGACCACCTCGATGGCGCCTTCCTTGACCGCGGTGGTGAAGCCGGTATTGCCGGCCTCGACCCAGCCGGCGCCCGCCGGTCCGGGGAACCAGGCCACCTTCGCCGGGGTGCCGCCCTTCGGGTGCAGCTTCACCAGGTATTCGCCGGCCTTGCCGCCCATTTCGCCGAAGGAGACCAGCGACTTCGCCGTGACCTTGTCGGAGGAGATGCCGTTGATGACATCGATCACCGGGATCTTCTTGTCGGCGAGCTGGCCGACCAGGTTGTTCAAGCCGTCGAACGAGATGGCGCCGATGATCACCGCCTGCGCGCCGCCGGCGACGCAGTTCTCGATCTGGCTGATCTGCTTGTTGAGCTCAGTATAGCCGCCGGCTTCCAGCACCTGCATGGCCACGCCGGTGCGCTTGGCTTCGGCGATCACGCCGTAATCGACCGCCAGCCAGTAATCGTCCTTCATATGCGGGAAGGAGACGCAGATCTTGTGCTTGGCCGCGGCCTTCTCGACCGGGCTGTAATCCATCGAATGGCGCGCGCTCGCCATGTCGAAGCTGTCCCAGACCTCGATCTTGTACGGATACCAATCGGCGGCCAGCGCGATCGCGCTGGCCGAAGTGAGGACAGCGGCGCCCGCTGCCAATTGCAATGACAGTTTCATCGTTCCGACTCCCTTTGCCTTCCTGTACGCCCCCGGCCGCGCCGGGAATCTCGGGCGGGCTTTTGTGCACCGCCGCATTTCCATCGATTTGGCGGGAGAGAGCCGGTATTTGTAAAGGGCGATATTTTGAAATAGGGTTTCGGAAAATCCGAAACCTCAAACCAGCTTCTTCGGAGGCCGTTCAACGCGAGTCTGGAATGAGTTTAAATCTCCGGCAGATCCGTTACTTCGTCGCGGCCGCGGAGGCCGGCAAGGTGGTCGCCGCCGCTTCGGCGGTGGGCATTTCACCCTCGGCGATCACCGAGGCGATCCAGGACCTTGAGGAAACCGTCGGCACGCCGCTGATGACGCGGCATCGCGGCGGCGTCAAGGTGACCTATGACGGCTACGTCTTTCTGCAGCACTGCCGGAACATCCTGTCCGCGCTGACCGCGGCGACTTCGGCGGTGGGACAGAACCGGCCGCGGGTCGCGGGACCCTTGTCGATCGGCGTCACCATCACCGTCGCCGGCTATTTCCTGGCGGCGCCGCTGGCGCGCTTCCGGCGCAGCTTTCCGGAGGTCGAGCTGGTGATCAGGGAGCTCGACCGCAATGTCATCGAGAAGCAGCTGGCGCAAGGGCAGCTCGATATCGGGATCGTGCTGGTTTCAAATCTGGAGCATAGCGACGTGCTGGCGACCGAATCGCTGGCCAAGTCCCGCCGCCGTCTCTGGACCGCGACCGGTCATCCGCTGCTCTCCAAGCCGCGCGTGACCCTGAAGGATGTGGCCAAGGAGCCCTATATCCAATTGCTGATCGACGAAGCGGCGGCGACCACCCTCTCCTATTGGTCCAAGTACAAGCTGAAGCCGAACGTGATCTTCCAGACGGAATCGGTCGAGGCCGTGCGCAGCCTGGTTGCGACCGGCACCGGCATCACGATTCTGTCCGACATGGTCTATCGCCCGTGGTCGTTGGAGGGCGACAAGCTGGAATCCCGCGAGATCGCCGCGGCAATTCCCACCATGGATGTGGGCCTCGCCTGGTCGCGCGATGCCGCGCTGCCGGCGCCCGCCAGCGCGTTCATTGAGTTCTGCCGCATGGAGTTCCTCTCCGGCAATCCGCGCTCGATGACCCTCTAGCGAGACAACTGCGCCGCACAATTGGTTCGGGATTGACTCGTCTTCCCGATTCTCGATAGCGTCCTGCGTCTGCTGGTATGATAGGTAGACCAGATGCATTCGGGAGCTCACCACATCACGGTCCGGCGGCGCCGGCTCTATGAGGACGTTGCCTCGGGATTGGAGGCGATGATCCGCGAGGGCGCGCTCAGCGCCGGCGATGCGCTGCCTTCGGAACGCGAGCTCACCGTGCAGTTCGGCGTGGGGCGCACCGCGGTGCGGGAAGCGCTGTTTCACCTGCAGAAGCTGGGCCTGATCGAATTGAAATCGGGCGAGCGCGCCAAGGTCACGCGCCCGACCCCCGAGATCATGATGGAAGGCCTGGCGGGCGCCGCCCGGCACATGCTGGCCGAGCCGAACGGCGTCAAGAAATTCCAGGAGGCCCGCATCTTCTTCGAGGTCGGCCTGGCGCGCCATGCGGCGAAGCATGCGACGGCCGCCGATCTCCGCGCCCTGTCGAACGCCTTGGACGCCAACCGGCAGTCGATCGGCGATCTCGCCAAGTTCGAGCGGACCGATGTCGCCTTCCATTACGTGCTGGCGGTCATTCCGCAGAATCCGATCTACACCGCGCTCCATTCGGCAATCGCCGATTGGCTGGTCGAGCAGCGGCATGTGACCCTGGCCTATCCGGGCCAGAACCAGCTCGCCTATCGCTCGCACAAAGCGATCCACGACGCGATCGCCGCCAAGGATCCGGACCGCGCCGAGCGCGTGATCCGCGCGCATCTCAACCAGATCTCCAACGCCTATTGGCGGGCCATGGCCGAGAATGGCGGGGAGATGCCGTCATGAGTTTCGTGATCGCGGTCGATTTCCAGATCAAGCCCGGACGGATGGCGGAATTCCGCAAGCTGATCGACGACAATGCGCGCGCTTCCGTGCGCGACGAGCCGGGCTGCAGCCGGTTCGACGTCTGCGCCGACCGCAAGGATGCCGATCGGGTCCTGCTCTACGAGATCTATGACGACCGGGCCGCCTTCGACGCGCATTTGAAGACCCGGCATTTCGCGGTCTTCAACGAGGCGAGCGCGCCGCTGGTCGCCGCCAAGACCGTCTGCGAATACGACCTGGTTTGCGAAGGTTCCGCCGCTTAAGCGGCCAAGAAAGTACGCGCTGAATCACCGGCGCAAGTTTGGGAGGATAGGATCATGAGTGACCGCGGCCTCAAGGCCATGGCCGGCACGAAAGCGCCGAAATTCGGGCATTTCATCGTCGAGTTCGCGACGCCCGGCATCGGCCATATCATGAAATCGGCGGGCTGCGATTTCGTGCTGTTCGATCTCGAGCATTCCGGCTTCGGCTTCGAGACGGTGAAGAGCGCGGTGCGCTATTTCGAGGCGGCCGGCGTCGCCATGATCGTGCGCGCGCCGTCGAAGGAGTATCACCACATCGCCCGCGCCTGCGACATGGGCGCCGAAGGCATCATGCTGCCGATGGTCGCCGGGGCAAAAGAGGCGCGGCACATCCTCGACTGCATGAAATACGATCCCGCCGGCAAGCGCGGCGTGGCGCTCGGCGTGGCGCATGACCGCTATCGCCCGGGCGCGGTTTCCGAGAAGTTCAAGGCGGCGAACGCCAGCACCACCCTGTTCTGCCAGATCGAGACCGCGGAGGGCGTAAAGAACGCCGACGAGATGGCGCGGATGGACGGCGTCGATTGCCTCTGGGTCGGCCATTTCGACCTCTCGGTCTCGCTGGGCATTCCCGGCCAGTTCGACAATCCGAAGTTCCTGAAAGCCATCGACACGGTCGCCAACGCGACCGCCAAGCACGGCAAGTCCTTGGGCCGCCTGGTGCCGAATGTCGAGACCGGCATCGAGATCAACAACCGCTGGGGCTTCGACTTCATCTGCTATTCGGGCGACGTCTGGGTGCTGCACAACGCGCTGCAGGACGCGGTCAACCAGCTCCGCGCTGGCTGCAAGAGCGGCAGCAAGGGAAAGAAGAAGAAATGAGCGGCCCGTTCCGCGTCGCGCTCTCGGGCGATTTCAAGAAGGCCGACGGCTCGCCGACCTTCCCGGATTTCGACCTGCAGCCGCTGCTCTCGGCGCCCAATGTCGAGATGGCTTATATCGGCGCCGACAGCCCGCTCAAGGCCGAGCAGCTGGCGGATTTCGACGCGCTGATCCTCCTGGTGCCGCGGTTCGGCAAGGAGAGCATCCATCCGAACGGCCGCCTTTCGGTCGTGGCGCGGTTCGGCGTCGGCTATGACAATGTCGATGTGCAGGCCTGCACCGAGGCCGGGATCGCGCTGGTGATCACGCCGGACGGCGTGCGGCGGCCGGTCGCCGTCTCGATCGTCGCCTTCATGCTCGCGCTGACCGGCAAGATGCTGATCAAGGACAAGCTGACCCGCGGCGGGCCGGAGACCTTCAACCAGCGCGCCCAGCATATGGGCGTCGGGCTGGTCGGCCGCACTTTGGGCGCGCTCGGCATCGGCAATATCGGCGCCGAGCTGTTCCGCATGGCGAAGCCCTTCGACATGAAGTTCATCGCCCACGATCCCTTCGCCGACAAGACGGTCGCGAAGGAGCTTGGCATCGAGCTGGTCGGCCTGGAGGACCTGTTCCGCCGCGCCGACGTGCTCTCGGTCAACTGCCCGCTGACGCCGGAGACGCATCATATCGTCAATGCCGAGCGCCTGGCGCTGATGAAGCCGACCGCATACCTGATCAACACCGCGCGCGGCCCGATCGTCGACCAGAAGGCGCTGACCAAGGTGCTGCAGGAGAAGCGAATTGCCGGCGCCGGCCTCGACGTGTTCGAGGTCGAGCCGGTGCCGGCCGACGAGCCGATCCTGAAGCTGGACAATGTGATCGTGGCGCCGCACGCTTTGTGCTGGACCGATCAGTGCTTTGCCGGCAACGGCGCGGCGGACGTCAGGGCGGTGCTCGACCTGCAGAAGGGGCAAGTGCCGCGCGGCGTCGTGAACCGCGCCGTCCTGGATGCGCCGCGCTTCAGGGCGCGGCTGGAAGCGTTCAAGGCTCGATACGGCGCTTAAAGACGCCGGAGCCTTGTGGGGAGATCTCGCACGCGATGACCGATCGCGCGCGAGAGCGCGGCGAGCGCATGCGCGTCTCGCCAAACACTGGGAGGGTGCTATGAGTCTCGTCAAGAAGATGACCTGGGCGGGCGCCGTTGCGGGCCTCGCTCTCGCCGCCTGGTCGCAGGCGGCCAGCGCGCAAAGCGCAGCCGAGACCGCGGTCAAGGCGGCGCAGCAGTACAAAGGGACGACCATCAACATCGTCTGGGAGGCGGGCCTGCAATCGCTGGACCCGAAGAACTTCTCCGGCCCCTTGTGGGAGAAGCTGACCGGCATCCACGTCAACGTGGTCGAGGTGCAGACCGCGGAGATGTTCACCAAGATCATGCAGGAATACCGGGCCGGCACCGGCGCCTATGACGCCTTGAACGTGATCCCGGCCTGGATGCCCGACCTCGCGCAGGCCGGCGCGCTCGAGCCGCTCGATTCCTATGTCGAGAAGTACGGCTATGCCGGCGAACTCGACAAGATCGCGCCGATCTATCGCGACAACCAGATGAAGGTGAACGGGAAGATCTACGGCTTCCCGGACGATGGCGACGTCTTCGTCATGTACTACCGCAAGGACATCTTCGACGACGCCAAGAACAAGGAAGAGTTCAAAGCCAAGACCGGCCATGACCTCGCCGTGCCGAAGACCTGGGCCGAGTTCGACGAGGTCGGCCAGTTTCTGACCGACAAGCTGCAGCCCAACACCTATGGCGCGGCCTTCTTCCGCCAGCCGCCCTACACGATGTTCATGCTGGAGGAGCGCTTCCGCAACGAGGGCGGTAAGTTCTTCGACGCGGATACGATGAAGGCCACGATCAACAGCGACATCGGCGTCAAGGTTCTCACCGACATGCGGAACGAGAACAAGTTCATGCCCCCGGGAGTGGAGCAATTCGGCTTCGTCGAAAACCTCGCGGCCTTCCTCTCCGGCCAGACTGCGATGACCATCTCCTGGCCGCCCTATGGCCGGTGGGCCGCCAGCTACGGCACCGATGAAGAAGCGATGAACTGGGTGCCGAAATCGACCATCGCCGGCAAGGTCGGCTACGCCCTGCCGCCGGGAGGCCATCCGGAGCTCGCCGCGGGCTTCGCGCTCTCGGTCGCCTCGACCTCCAAGAACAAGGAAGCGGCCTATCTGTTCATCCAGTGGCTGAACAGCGAGGAGATCAGCAGCCAGCGCGTCAAGCTGCCGACCGCCTTGCGCGATCCGTTCCGCACCTCGCACTTCACCGATCCCGGCTATCTGGCGCTCTGGCCCGATGCCAAGGATTACCTGAAGACCCTGCAGGACGCGGCGGATACCGGCCTGCTCGATCTCTCGCTGCTGCAGACCGACAAGTATGAAGAGGTGCTGCGGCAGTCGATCAGCAAGCTCTGGGCCGGCGAGGATCCGAAGGCGATCCTCGACAAGGCCGCGGCGGACTGGGACGCGATCACCGCCGAGATCGGCGTGGACAAGCAGAAGGCGGTCTATGCGGATTGGGCGTCGAAGTCCGGCGCCTATCCGAAGTAATCGTTTGGCTGGCTTGCAGACACAGAGGGTCGCTCTACCGTCAACCCCCTCCCTAACCCTCCCCCATCTTGGGGGAGGGGACTGGATGAATCGAATATGAATCATGAGTGCGTAACGGCTCCATCCTGCTCCCGCCCCCAAGATGGGGGCGGGCTGGGGTGGGGGTTGACCTCTCCGCGTGAAGAAAGCGGCCGATCGCTATGACCGTCACCACCATCGACAGCGCCACGGCCAGCCGCGCGCCGGATCGGAATTTCAAGTACTGGGTCATCGCGCCGGCGATCTTCCTGCTGCTGCTGGTCGGGCTGTTCCCGCTGGTCTATTCGCTGATCATCAGCTTCCAGCACCTGACCATGACCGAAGCCGACACCTCGTTCGTCGGGCTGAAGAACTACGCGCATCTCTTCGTCGATACCCGGCTCTGGGAATCGCTGCTGCACACCGTGATCATCACCGTGATCGCGCTGCCGCTGGAGCTCGTCTTCGGCATGGCTATGGCGCAGCTCTTCCTGGAGCGGATGCCCGGCCGGCAGATTTTCGTCTCGTTGCTGATGCTGCCGGTGGTGATCTCGCCGATCGTGGCCGGCGCCACCTGGCGCCTGCTGCTGGACAACCGCTATGGGCCTATCAACCAGATCATCGGCTGGTTCGCGGGGCATCCGATGACCCTGCTGTGGAACGTCAACCCGAACCTGGTCTATCCGGCGATCATCTTCTGCGAGATCTGGCAGTGGACCCCGTTCATGTTCCTGATCCTGCTGGCCGCCCTCTCCAATGTCGACAAGTCGCTGACCGAGGCGGCGGAGATCGACGGCGCCGGCTATTGGCGGGTGTTCTTCAAGATCGTGCTGCCGTCGATCTGGCCGGTGATGGCGATCGCGCTGCTGATCCGCGGCCTCGACCTGGTGCGCATCTTCGACATCATCTGGTCGCTGACCGCGGGCGGCCCCGGCACCATGACCGAGACCATCTCGATCTACACGTATGTCCAGGGCTTCTCGCAATTCGAGACCAGCTACACCGCGGCGATCGCCTTCCTGGTGATCGCGCTGCTGACCGTGATCGTCACCTGGGCGATCCGCCGCATGGGATTGGCGAAATGAGCGCCGTCGAGACGAAGCCGCTGTTGCAGCGGCCGGGCACGCGGCTGGCGATCCGCTATGCGATCGCGATCGTGCTGACCGTGATCTTCGTCTTCCCGATCTACTGGCTGTTCATGATCTCGTTCAAGACGCCGGCCGAGATCTTCGCCTTTCCGCCCAAATGGTACGCATCGAAGCTCCAGTTCGGAAATTACGTCGGCCTGTTCAAGGACGGCGATGCGGTCTCGGTGCTGAACAGCCTGATCCTGGCCGGCACCAGCACGGTCATCGCCATGGTGCTCGGCACCATGGCAGCCTACAGCCTGGTGCGGTTCAAGACCGGCGGGGAGAATCTCGCGGTCTGGATCATCTCCCAGCGCATGGTGCCGCCGATCGCGATCATCTTTCCGGTGTTCCTGCTCTACGTCTTCTTCGGCTGGGTCGATACCTATCACGGGCTGATCATCCTCTACACCGCCTTCAACCTGCCTTATGTGATCTGGATGATGCGCGGCTATATCGAGGACATCCCGCTGGAGCTGGAGGAAAGCGCGCTGGTCGATGGCTGGACCCGCTGGCAGGTGCTCTGGCGCGTGGTCTTCCCGATGGCGCGCACGGGACTCTTCGCGACCGCGGTGTTCACCTTCGTCTTTGCCTGGAACGACTTCATCTTCGCGCTGGTGCTGACCCGGACCGAGGTCATCACCTATACGGTCCAGGTCACACATTACTTCGGCGGCCAGTCGAACTTCTGGGCCAAAATCGCCGCGATGTCGGTGCTCGGCACATTGCCGGTCTTCGTCGCGGTCGCTTTCATGCAGCGCTATCTGGTGCGCGGCATCTCCATGGGTGCGGTGAAGGGATAGCTTATGTCGGACCTGAAGATCACCCGGCTCCACAAGCGCTACGGCCTCGTTCCGGCGGTGCGCGGCATCGATCTCGACGTGCCGTCCGGCGAGTTCACGGTGCTGGTCGGGCCGTCCGGCTGCGGCAAGTCCACGCTGCTCCGCATGATCGCGGGCCTCGAGGAAATCAGCGAAGGCACGATCGAGATCGGCGGACGCGTCGTGAACCATGTGCGGCCGCGCGACCGCGACATCGCCATGGTGTTCCAGAACTACGCGCTCTATCCCTATATGAACGTGTTCGAGAACATCGCCTTCGGCCTGCGCGCGCGGAAGACGCCGCAAGACGAGATCCAGAAGCGGGTGAAGCGCGCGGCCGAGATGCTGGCCATCACCGGCCTCCTGGACCGGCTGCCCCGGCAACTGTCCGGCGGCCAGCGGCAGCGGGTCGCGATCGGCCGGGCGATCGTGCGCAATGCCAAGCTGTTCCTGTTCGACGAGCCACTCTCCAACCTGGACGCCCAGCTCCGCGACGAGATGCGCAGCGAGATCAAGCGGCTGCACCAGGAATTGGGCACCACCATGATCTACGTGACCCACGACCAGATCGAGGCGATGACCCTGGCCGACCGCATCGTGCTGCTGAAGGACGGGCTGATCGAGCAGGCCGGTACGCCCCTCGATCTCTACGAGCGCCCGGCGACGCGCTTCGTCGCGGGATTCCTGGGCTCGCCCAAGATGAACTTCATTCCGGCCGATTATGTGCGCGACGGATCGGGCGCGGCGGTCAAATTCGCCGACGGCACCGCCCTCGCCTTGCCGCGCGGGCCGGAAGGCAACCGCCCGGTGGTCTTCGGCATCCGGCCGCAGCATTTCAGCCGTGATCCCGGCAGCCTGTCCGGCCAGGCCGCCAGGGTGCGGGCGACGGTTGAGCTGTTGCAGCCGACCGGTTCTCGCGCTTTCATCACCTTCCCGCTCGGCGGGAAGCCGATCATGGCGGAGCTCGCGAGCCATGACGTGCAGGGTCCGGGCGAGAGCCTGGACCTCTACATGGATATCGGCCGGGCGGTGCTGATCGACCCGGAAACCGGCCGGGTGCTCTAACTCTGGGAGATTGAGATGGCCGCTGCGAAACTGAGCCGCAACATCAAGCTGACCGGCACCGAATCGGCCGATCCCAAGAGCCGGACCTTCCGCGCCGGGCCGATCAGCGCCGAGTTCGGCAACGGCGCCCTGCGCTACATCCGCGTCGGCGATGTCGAGGTGATCCGCGCCATCGCCTTCCTGGTGCGCGACAAGAACTGGGGCACCTTCACGCCGGAGATCAGCGATCTCAAGGTGAGCCAGAAGAAAGAGGGTTTCGGGATCCACTACACGGCGCGTTGCGGCGATGCGAGCGCCTCGATCGTCTATGAAGCGTCGATCGTCTGCGATGCCGCGGGCAACCTGGAATTCGCCGCGACCGCCACGCCGCAGCAGGATTTCACCACCAACCGCACCGGCTTTGTCGTGCTGCACCCGCTGAAAGGCGTGGCGGGCTTCCCGGTCGAGGTCGAATACATCGACGGCAGACGAGAGAAGAGCAAGTTCCCCGCCCTGGTCAACCCGGCCTGCCCCTTCACCAACATCCGCGCCTTGAAGCACAAGGTCTCGGACGGCCTCTCTGTCACCTGCCGGATGGACGGCTATGCCTTCGAGATGGAAGATCATCGCAACTGGAGCGATGCCTCGTTCAAGACTTATGTGCGGCCCTTGGCGGAGCCTTGGCCCCACACCATGCCGGCGGGCCGGTCGTTCACCCAGGAAGTCTCGCTGACCTTCACCGGAAAGCTGCCGCGGCCGAAGAAAGCCGGGGCCGCGAAGAAGATCGACGTGACGCTCGGCCGCGCCGGCGGCGCGCTGCCCGAGCTCGGCGTCGCGGTGCCGATGGAAGAGGCCAAGGCTTCACTGGACGCCGCCGCCGCGATCAAGGCGGCTGGGCCGAAGCACCTGGTCTGCCACGTCGATGGCAGGCAATCCGGCGTCGCCGAGGCGATCCAGAACTACAAGCGCCTGGCCGATGCGACCGGCGCCGCGGTCATTCTTGAAGTCCTGCTGCCGGGCAAGGCCGCCGCGGCCGCCGAGCTCGCACCCATCGCCGAAGCGGCGAAGCGGGCGGGGCTCAAGCCCGCCGCGGTCACCACCTCGCCGGCGGTCGATCTCAAGGGCACCTTGCCGGGCAGCAAGTTCCCGGATGCGCCGAGTTTCGAGGAGATGGCCAAGGCGGCGCGTGCGGCTTTTCCCGGCGCCTCGGTCGGCGGCGGCATGCTCTCCTTCTTCACCGAATTGAACCGCAAGCGGCCGCCGGTCGGCGTGTTCGATTATCTCACCCACACGACCAGCCCGATCGTGCATGCGGCCGACGACGTCTCGGTGATGGAGACAATCGAGGCGCATGCCTATCAGATCAAGACCACGCGGAGCTTCATGGGCAAGGCCGGCTATCACCTCGGCCCCAGCACGATTCCGGCGCGCAACAATCCTTATGGCGCGAGCTCGGTCGACAACCCGAACAATGAGCGCGTCTGCCTGTCCAAGATCGATCCCAGGCAGCGCGGTATCTTCGGCGCGGCCTGGAGCGTCGGCTATGTCAGCGCCTGGGCCAAAGGCGGCGTCGAGGTCGTGACCCTGGGCGCCACGACCGGGCCCGCGGGCATGGTCTATCGGAAGACCGAGCATGCCCAGCCCTATTTCGACGGGCTGAAAGGCACGGCGGTCTATCCGGTCTATCACCTGATCGCCGATCTGGCGCAAGCCAGCGGCGCGAAGCGGATCGCGACGGAGATCGGCGAGGAGAGCAAGATCGGGGCGCTGGCCTATCGCGGTGCGGCCGGTCCCGTGCTCTGGCTCAGCAATCTGACGGCGCAGCCGCAGACGGTACGGGTCCAGGGCTTCGCCGGACCGGCCGAGGTCGCGGTGCTCGACGAGGGCAGTTTCGTGAAGGCGACGACGGACTTGGCCTTCCTCAAGAAATCGGGCAAGAAGACGAAGAAGGTCGGCACCATCGCCCTTCGTCCCTATGCCGTGACCCGCATCTCAGCCGCAAAGTAATCACAAAGAGTTCAATGGCGCCTCTCCTCCTCGGCTGTATCGCCGACGACCTGACCGGAGCCACCGATCTCGCCAACACATTGGCGCGGCGCGGCATGTCGGTTGTGCAGACCATCGGCGTGCCCTCGCCGGGCGATCCGGTACCCGATGCCGAAGCGATCGTGGTCGCGCTGAAATCGCGCACCATTGCCGCCAGGGACGCGGTTGCCCTCTCGCTGCAGGCCTGCCGCTGGCTGAAGGCGGCGGGGGCGCGGCAGTTCTATTTCAAATACTGCTCGACCTTCGATTCGACCGACCAGGGCAATATCGGCCCGGTCGGCGACGCCCTGGTCGAGGAATTGGATGCCGGCCTCACCACGGTTTGCCCGGCTTTCCCGGAGACCGGGCGCACGATCTATCTCGGCCATCTCTTCGTCGGGCGCGACCTGCTCTCGGATTCGCCGATGCGCAACCACCCGCTCACCCCCATGCGCGATGCCAACCTGGTGCGCGTGCTGTCGCGGCAGACGCGGGCGCGGGTCGATCTGGTGCCGATCACCACGGTGCGGCAGGGCGCCTCCTCCATGAGTGCGAGCTTCGGCTATCTCACGCGCAAGCTGGTGCGTTACGCCGTCATCGACGCGATCGAAGACGAGGACCTGTTGACCCTCGGTGCCGCCTGCGCCGAGATGAAGCTCATGACCGGCGGCTCCGGCGCCGCGATCGGGCTGCCGGAGAACTTCCGCCAAGCCGGCTTGATCCCGAAGCGCGATGCGGTGACGCCGCTCGACTCCGTCGGCGGCTTGGGTGCGGTGGTGGCGGGCAGCAGTTCGCAGGCCACGATGGGCCAGATCGCGGCGATGCGCGCGCAGCATCCGGCGCTGGCGTTGGAGCCGCTGAAACTGGCGGAGGATTTCGAGCCGAGCGTCGCCGCGGTGCTGGACTGGGCGCGGCCGAAGCTCAGCAGCGGTCCGGTTCTCATCCATGCCGGCGGAACGCCGAAGGAAGTCGCGGCCGTGCAGGAGAAGCTCGGCCGCGAACGCGCCGGCGAGCTGGTGGAGCAGGCTTTGGCGAAGATCGCGCAAGGCCTGGTCGCGGCCGGCGTGCGGCGTCTGGTGGTGGCCGGCGGAGAAACGTCGGGCGCGGTGGTGCAGGGCTTGGGCGTGAAGGCCTTGCAGATCGGGCCGCAGATCGATCCCGGCGTGCCGGCCTGCCTGGCGATCGGGACGCCGCGTCTGGCGCTCGCGTTGAAGTCGGGCAATTTCGGCGCGGAGGACTTTTTCATGAAGGCATTGGACGTGCTGAAATGAGCCCAATCAAATGAATGGGGAGAGCCAGGCGCGCGACAGCCTCGCCGCTTTCGGCCGCTCGATGTTCGAGCGCGGCCTCTCCTTCGGCAGCGCCGGCAATCTCTCGATGCGGATTGACGGCGGCTGGCTGATGACGCCGACCAATGTCTCGCTGGGGAGACTCGATCCGGCGCGGCTTTCCAAGCTGGACGACAGCGGCAAGCATGTCGGCGGCGATGCGCCGACCAAGGAGAGCCTGCTGCATATCGCGATGTACGGCGCGCGGAAATCCGCCGGGGCGGTGGTGCATCTCCATTCCACGCATTCGGTCGCGGTCTCGGTGCTGGACGGGCTCGATCCCGACGATGCGCTGCCGCCGATCACCGCCTATTACGTGATGCGGGTCGGCAAGCTGAAGCTGCTGCCCTATTTCCCGCCGGGCGATCCGACCCTGGCCGATGCCGTGGGTGCCGTCGCGGCCAGGCATTCCTCCGTGCTGCTCGCCAATCACGGGCCGATCGTCGCCGGCACCTCGCTGGAAGCCGCGGTCAACGCGATCGAGGAGCTGGAAGAAACGGCCAAGCTCTATCTGCTGCTGCAGGGTCACGCGACCCGGTTTCTCAGCAAGGAACAGGTCGCGACCCTGGTGGCGAAGTATCCGATCCCCTGAGGAGCCAACATGCCGCGTCTTGCCGCCAATCTTTCCATGCTGTTCAACGAGCACGACTTCCTCGACCGCTTCGCGGCGGCGCGGAAATGCGGCTTCGAGGCGGTGGAGTTCCTGTTCCCCTATGCCTTCCCAAAGAAGGAGATCGCAGCGCGCCTCGCCGGATCGGGATTGCAGCAGGTGCTGTTCAATGTGGCGCAGGGCGACTGGGACAAGGGCGACCGTGGTATCGGCGCGGTCCCCGGTCGGGAAGCCGAGTTCCGCGAGGCGATCGAGATCGCGCTCGACTACGCGGACACGCTCGATTGCCCGCGGCTGCATGTGATGGCGGGCCTCTCGAAAGATGGCGCCAATGTCGAGACCTTCGCCGCCAATCTCGCCTGGGCGGCACCACTGGCGAAGCAGGCGGGCGTACAGCTGATGCTGGAGCCGCTGAACGCGGTCGATTTTCCCGGCTATGTGAACGCCAGCGTGGAAACCGCCCTTTGGCTGATCGCGAAATCCGGCTCCGACAACGTCTTCCTGCAATATGATGCCTATCATCTGCAGATGAGTCAGGGCCGGCTGCTGCAGACCTTCCGCGACCATCAGCCGATCATCCGCCATGTGCAAATCGCCGGCGTGCCCGGACGCAATGAGCCGGATTCGTCTCAGGAGATCAACTTTCCCGCCCTCTTTGCCTTGCTTGACGAGCTCGGCTATTCCGGCTGGGTGAGCGGCGAATACCGGCCGCGCGGCAAGACGACCGACGGCCTCGGCTGGGCGGCCCCCTGGGGCATCAAGGCGGCCTAGCAAGATTCGGAGTGAAGCGGCGGGGCGCGACGCCTAGGTGTTTCCGGAAGGAGACACCATGCCGAAGATCATCGCCGACCGCGTCGCAGCATTGAATTGGCCCGAGATCACCACAGCGCTGGATGCGCACGGCAGCGCCACGACCGGACCGATCCTGACGCCGCAGGAATGCGTCAGCCTCGCCGCGCTCTACGCTGAGGATGCGCCATTCCGCAGTCGCGTGGTGATGGCACGGCATGGCTTCGGCAGCGGCGAGTACAAGTATTTCGCCTCGCCCCTGCCCGAGGTGATCGGTGCCTTGCGCCAAGCGCTCTATCCGCCACTGGCCGAGACGGCCAATCGCTGGCAGGCGAAGCTCGGCGGGAAACCCTATCCCGCGGCACTCGGTGATTACCTGGAGCTCTGCCACGCCGCGGGCCAGGAGCGCCCGACGCCGCTGCTCCTGAAATACGAGACGGGCGATTACAACTGCCTGCACCAGGATCTCTACGGCGAGCTCGCCTTCCCGCTCCAGGCGACGATCCTGCTGAGCGCGCCGGAGCAGGATTTCACCGGCGGCGAGTTCCTGCTGACCGAGCAGCGGCCACGCATGCAGTCGCGCGGCGAGGTGGTCACCCTGCAGCAGGGCGAGGCGGTGATCTTCGCCGTCAATCAGCGCCCTGTTGAGGGCAAGCGCGGCACCTACCGCGTCACCCTGCGGCACGGCGTCAGCCGCCTGAAGAGCGGGCGGCGCTTCTCGCTCGGCATCATCTTCCACGACGCCCGGTAGGCCGCGACGTTTGGCCCGGGTGCATCGCTGCGCGATATAGCCTAATCTGCGATCCATGTCCGAGATCCCAATTGCCGGGCGCCGGTCGTCCGGCCCCGCGTTTTTCAGCTTCGCCTTCCGGCCGTTCTTCTTCTGCGGCGCCTTGTTCGCGGGCCTCGCGATCCCCGCCTGGGCCGCGTCGTTCACCGGAATCCTGGTCGTCGATGCGCCGGGCTTCGATCCCATGCGCTGGCATGTCCATGAGATGCTGTTCGGCTTTCTCGGCGCGATCATCGGCGGCTTCCTGCTGACGGCGATTCCGAACTGGACCGGGCGCCTGCCGGTCTCCGGCCGGCCGCTCGCCGGGTTGCTGGCGCTCTGGCTGCTGGGTCGGATCGGTGCCGTGCTGCAGGCAACCGGCGCTATCGGGCCGGAGATCGGGATCGTGCTCGCCCTGCTGTACTGGATCGCGCTCAGCGGATCCGCCTTCCGCGAGATCATCGCCGGCAACAACAAACGCAACCTGCCGGTGGTGGCGATGATCGCGGCCTTCGGATTGGCCGATGTCGTCTCCTTCCTGCCGGACTGGACCGCAACCGATCCGATGCTCGGCGCGCGGCTGGCGATCGCGCTCGCCACCACGCTGATCTCGCTGATCGGCGGCCGGATCATTCCGAGCTTCACCCGTAACTGGCTGGCCAAGGAGAAAGGCGAACCCTTCCCCGCGCCCTTCGGCCCGATCGACAAGCTGGCCGTCGCTGCGACCCTGGTCGCCATGCTGGCCTGGGCGGTGTGGCCGGATCAGACCTGGGCAGGTGTGCTGCTGTTGATTGCCGGCGTCATCCAGGTGATTCGCCTGACACGCTGGCAGGGACAGCGCACCTTCCGCGAACCGCTCGTGATCATTCTCCATCTCGGCTATCTCTGGCTGATCCTCGGACTGCTGGCGCTGGCCACTTCCGCCCTGGCACCGGAGTTCGTGACCACGGCGATCGCGCTGCATGCATTGACGGCGGGAGCCGTCGGCACGATGACTCTCGCGGTGATGACGCGGGCCAGCCTCGGCCATACCGGCCGGGCCTTGACGGCCGATTTCGGCACCAAGGCGATCTACGCCCTGGTCACCCTGGGTGCGGCCCTACGTGTCGCGGCCGGCTGGCTGCCGACCGATTATCCGGCAACGGTCGGCCTCGCCGGCCTGATCTGGGCCGGCGCCTTCCTGCTGTTCGCTGCGAAGTACGGCCCGTACCTGTTTTCCCGCCGCGCCTAGCCCGCGTTCCGCTTCCATTCGGGTTGCCGCCGTCACGCGGATGGGTTAGTCCCAGCCGCGCAAAACGCGACGAATGGAAGTGACCCATGACCAGCCAATGCCGCCGCCTGGACGGCCGCTTCGCCCTGATCACCGGCGCCTCGCGCGGGATCGGCCGCGCCATCGCCGAACGCTTCGCCGCGGAAGGCGCCACGGTCGCGATCAACTACGCGGGATCGCAGGGCGCGGCTGAAGAGACGCTGAAATCGGTCCAGGCGATCAGCGCCGAAGAAGGCTTCGCCGACCGCAAGCATCGCATCGTCCAGGCCGATGTCGGCAAGCCGGAAGCGATCGCGGCGATGTTCAAGGACGTGCTCGCCGCCTTCGGCAGGCTCGACATCCTGGTCAACAATGCCGGCATCCAGACCGAGACGCCGAGCGAGACCTACCCGCTCGCGGATTACGAGCGCGTCATCGCCGTCAACCTGACCGGTGCCTTGCTCTGCTCACAAGCGGCGCTGCGGCATTTCCTCAACCGCCCCACGGGCAGCCTCGGCTACGGCGCCGCGACCAAGCATTCCGGCGGGGTGATCCTGAACTGCTCCAGCGTGCATGAGATCATCCCGAAGCCGGGCTACATCGCCTATTCGATCAGCAAGGGTGGCATGGAGAACCTGACCCGCACCCTGGCGCTGGAATATGCCGACAAGGGCATCCGGGTGAATGCGGTCGGGCCGGGCGCGGTCGACACCGACATGAACGCGCGC
This sequence comes from Dongia sedimenti, assembly GCA_030715195.1. GTDB lineage: Bacteria > Pseudomonadota > Alphaproteobacteria > Dongiales > Dongiaceae > Dongia > Dongia sedimenti. Next base: position 248,421 of record JAUYVI010000004.1, on the reverse strand, counting down.
TGGATCAACGACCCGAAGATGCGGCACGATGTCGAATCGCATATTCCGATGGGCCGTGCTGCTGGAGCGCAGGAAATGGCCGCAGTCTTCGCCTTCCTGGCTTCCGACGATGCCAGCTACATCACCGGCCAGACCATTTTCGCCTGCGGCGGGCTGACCCTGTTCGGCGATTTCAAGAAGAACTGGTCGTCCTAGCCGAGCATCCGCTTCACCGCCGTCGCGACACCGCGCAGCTCGGCCAGGCCGCGCAGCCGGCCGATGGCGGAATAGCCGGGGTTTACGCTCTTGTCGATGTCGTCCAGCATCTGGTGGCCGTGATCCGGGCGCATCGGGATTTCCCTGTCGCCGCGGCCGGCGGATTCGCGCTTCTTCTCTTCCTTCAGCACTTCGGTGATGACGCCGACCATGTCGACATCGCCGGCGAGGTGGTCGGCCTCGAAGAAGCTCTCCGGGTCGTCCTCGCGCTTGGTGGCGCGCAGATGCAGGAAATGGATGCGCGACGCGAACTCCTTCGCCATGGCGACGAGGTCGTTGTCGGGCCGCACGCCGTAACAGCCGGTGCAGAAGGTCAGGCCGTTGTTCGGACTCTCCACCCGGTTCAGGATCCAGCGCGCGTCTTCCTGGGTGCTGACGATGCGCGGCAGGCCGAGCAATGAGCGCGGGGGATCGTCGGGATGGATGGCCAGCCGCACGCCCGCCTCCTCGGCGATCGGCGTCATCGCGTCGAGAAACTCGCCCAGCCTGTCGCGGAACTCGTCCTTGGTGACGCCGCGATACTTGTCGAGCGCCGCGCGCAACATCTCGATGGTGTAGCTCTCCTCGGCGCCCGGCAGGCCGGCGATGATGGTGCGGGTCAGCTTCTCGCGCTGCTCGGTCGTCATCGCCTCATGGCATCGGCGCGCGGCCTCGATCCGTTCGGGCGTGTATTCTGCGGCGGCATGCTGGCGCCGCAGGATGAAGAGGTCGAAGGCCGCGAACTCGTTCGCGTCGAAGCGCAACGAAAGCGAACCGTCCGGCATCTTGTAATAGAGATCGGTGCGGGTCCAGTCGATCACCGGCATAAAGTTGTAGCAGACGGTCTCGATGCCGTTGGCTGCCAGGGCGCGGATCGACTGGCCATAGGCTTCGAGATGCTTCTTCCAGTCGCCGGTGCGAGTCTTGATCTCCTCGGAGATCGGGATGCTCTCGACCACCGACCAGCGCATGCCGCCGGCCTTCACTTCCGCGTTGCGCCGGGCGACATCATCCTTGTCCCAGGCGGTCCCGTTGGGGACGTGATGCAGCGCGGTCACGATGCCGGTGGCCCCCGCCTGCCGCACATGCTGCAGCGGAACCTTGTCCTTCGGACCGAACCAGCGCCAGGTCTCTTCCACGTGTGGTGCCTCGTTAATCTGTCGTGTTGTGCTGAGAAGGGGCAGCTCTCTCCCCCGTCATCCCCGCGCTAGGCGCGGGGATCCACGCCTTGGGAAGCGACGTATGAAAAGGCGTGGATCCCCGGACCAAGTCCGGGGATGACGATCGAGAAGACGGCAGCAGCAAGCCTACCACGGAATCAAACCCATCTGCTTCTTGCCGAGCTCGGTCAGGTCGTCGGGCGTGGCGCGGCCTTCGAAATCGACTTCATAGTCTTCCGCCGAGAAATCCGGTGCGCTCCTGCCGGCCAGGAAGGTCGGTTTCTGCTTTTCCAGATAGGCCGCGTTCTTCGCGCAATAGGGTGCCGCGGCGATGTAGATGACATTGCTGTAGCCGGTGCCGCGATGCACGTCCTCGACCGAATGGACGATGTCGGTGTGCCACCAGACGGTGTCGCCCGGCTCCACTTTCGGGATCGAGCAGAGCGCCGGGGTCAGCAGCGGGTGCCATTCCGGCTCGATCGAGAAGGCGCGGGCCGGCTCGGCGCCGCAGAGCACGTCCTCCGGCACATCGTCCATCAGCGGGCGCAGCAGCAGATAGACCATCGCCTTGGTGAGCGGCATGACCTGGAGCGTTCCGTCCTTCGGGCCCTGCGGCGTCAGCGCGGTCCAGCCCTGGAAGCTGCGGAATGCGCTGCAGACCGCCGGCGACGGGATCTCATCGGTCTCGGCCCGGCCGGCGCCGTCGAAGGGATCATAGGCGCGCCAGTTGCCGGAGAAGACATGGCGGAACACGTGCTGGTACTCGTCGTCCAGCCAGCGCTCAACCGAGCCCGCATCCATGTGCGGCGAGAGACCCAGGGTCTTGTCGCCCGGCTGGCGGCGACGGATGCGGTCGGCATACAGCGTCTCGCGATCGGGGTCGAAATGCTTCTTGCCGTTGGTCTCGTACTTCCACAGCCGGTTCATGAAGGCGCGGGTGCGCGCCGAATGCGGATGGGTCCTGGCCGCCATCTGCGGCTTCGACCAGTAGATGCCGAAGATCTGCGGCTTGTCGGATTTGAGCTTGCTGAAATACTCGTCCTTGACCTGCGGCGCCGGTCGGCGCTCGCTGTAGCGGTTCTTCTCCAGATACTGGCCGAGCTCGTCGTTCCAGGCCTCGGCCTCGGCGCGCGGATAGACGCCGCGCACCACGGCGACGCCGCGGCGGCGGAGGTCGGCCTTGAGCGATTCCGGGATCTTCTCATCGACGATGTCCTGGTACTCGATGATCGGGACCACGTTGCCGCCCTTCGCGCGCGCCGTCGCGATCACATCGACCTCGCGCTTCAGGTCTTCCTCGACCTCGGCCATGATCTTCTTCAGGTCGGGGAGCTTGGCGCGCATGGCGCGCTTCGTGGTCTTGATGCTCTCGCCGATATTGTCGATGCGCAGGTTCAGCATGGCTCACCTCATCTCGAAACGAATGCGGCTCAGTCGATCCGGTTGCCGCTTTGGGGGTCGAACAGCACGGCCTTCTCCATATTGAAGGCGAAGGGCGCGGTCTGCCCCGGCTTCAGGTCGGTGTCGGCCCGCATCCGGGCGATGACCTCGACTCCGCCCAGGCGCATCACCGCGAACGTGTCGGAGCCCGCGGGCTCGACGACCTCGACATGGCAATTCGCGTCGGTGACGGCGCCATTGCGGTCGGCGGCGCCCGGGTCGGTCACCGCCTCCGGGCGCAGGCCCAGAATGACCTTGCGGCCGGACGCCGCATTCGGGCCGCGGCCGTTCGCCGGCAGGCGCAGCGAGATCGGCGCGCCATTGCCGGAAGCGATCTCGACGCCGCCATTGCCGAGCACCGCCGGGATCATGTTCATCGAGGGCGAGCCCATGAAGCTGGCCACAAAGGTGTTGACCGGGCGGTTGTAGATTTCCTTGGGACTGCCCAGCTGCTGAATCTCGCCGCCATTCATGACGGCGATCTGGGTCGCCAGGGTCATCGCCTCAATCTGGTCGTGGGTCACGTAGACGATGGTGGCGCCCATGTTCTGGTGCAGGCGCTTGATCTCGGTCCGCATCTCGACCCGGAGCTTGGCGTCGAGATTGCTGAGCGGCTCGTCGAACAGGAAGACCAGCGGCTTGCGCACGAGGGCCCGGCCCATGGCGACGCGCTGGCGCTGGCCTCCGGAGAGCTGGCTCGGCTTGCGCGTCAAGAGGTGTTCGATCTGCAGGATCTTCGCGACCTCGGCCACGGCCGCCTCGCGCTCGGGCTTCGGAACGCCACGCATTTCCAGGCCGAACACGACATTCTCCGCGACCGTCATGTTGGGATAGAGCGCGTAAGACTGGAACACCATGGCGATGTCGCGCTTCGAGGGATGAAGGTCGTTGACCATCACGCCGTTGATCCAGATCTCGCCCTCGCTGAGTTGGTCGAGACCGGCGATCAGGTTCAGCAGCGTGGACTTGCCGCAGCCCGAGGGACCGACCAGGACCAGGAAGTCGCCCTGCTCGATCGAGATGTCGATGCCTTTGAGGACATCGGTCCCGCCATAGCGCTTCTTGACGTTGCGGATCTCGAGAAATCCCATCGCTTTATCCTTTGACCGCGCCGGCCATGAGCCCGCGCACGAAATAACGGCCGGAAATGATGTAGACTAGGAGGGTCGGCAGAGCGGCGATGATCGCCGCCGCCATGTAGACATTGTATTCGCGCACGCCAGTCGAGGTGTTGACCAGGTTGTTCAGCGCCACCGTCATCGGCGCGCTGTCGCCGGACGCGAACGAGGCGCCGAACAGGAAGTCGTTCCAGATGTTGGTGAACTGGAAGATCACGGTGACGACGATGATCGGTCCGGAGCTCGGCAGCATGATGCGGCGGAAGATCTGGAAGAAGCTGGCGCCGTCGATCTGCGCGGCGCGGATGAGCTCGTTGGGGAAGGCCTCGTAATAGTTCCGGAAGAACAGCGTGGTGAAGCCGAGGCCGTAGACCACGTGAACCAGGACCAGGCCCGCCGTGGTGCCGGCGATCCCGAGCTTGCCGAGGATGAGCGCCATCGGCACCAGCACCGACTGGAACGGAATGAAGCAGCCGAACAGCATCAGCGCGAAGACCCAGCGATGGCCGGGAAAGCGCCACTTGGTCAGCACATAGCCGTTCAGCGAGCCGAGGATGGTGGAGATGAAGACGGCGGGGACCACCATCTTGATCGAGTTCCAGAAATAGCCCTTGAGGCCCTCGCAGGTGAGGCCGATGCAGCTGGTCTGCCATGCGGCGAACCAGGCATCGGCGGTCGGCTGCTGCGGCAGGCCCAGCATGTCGCCGAGCCGGATCTCGTCCAACGACTTGAACGAGGTCACGATCATCACGAACAGCGGCAGCATGTAGAAGATCGCGAAGAGGCCGAGGATCGCGTAGAGCACGATCCGGCCGAGCGAAAGGCCGCGCGCGCCTGCCGCCGCGCTCACGACTTCTTCTCCTTCAGCTCGAGATAGAGGTAGGGAATGATCACCGCGGCGATGATCGCCAACATCACCACCGCGCTGGCGGCGCCGATCGCCATCTGGTTCCGGGTGAAGGTGTAGGAGTACATGAAGGTCGCGGGCAGCTCGGTCGCGTTGCCGGGGCCGCCGCCGGTCAGCGCCACGACCAGGTCATAGGACTTGATCGCCATATGGGCGAGCACCACGAAGGCCGAGAGGAAGATCGGCCGGAGCTGCGGAATGACGATCCGGCGATAGGTGTTGAAGGCCGAGGCGCCGTCGATCTGTGCCGCGCGCAGCATGTCGTTGTCGATGCCGCGCAAGCCCGCCAGGAACATCGCCATCACGAAGCCGGAGACCTGCCAGACACCGGCGATCACCACGGTGTAGATCGCCATGTCGGTCGAGGAGATCCAGTCGAAGGTGAAGCTGGTCCAGCCCCAATCCTGCACCGTCTTCTGCAACCCGTAGCCGGGATTGAGGAACCACTTCCAGGCGGTGCCGGTGACGATGAAGGAAAGCGCCATCGGGTAGAGGAAGATCGGGCGGAACAGGCCCTCGCCGCGGATCTTCTGGTCGATCAGGATCGCGAGGAACAGGCCGAGCGCCAGGCAGATGATGATGTAGAGGCTGCCGAAGATCGCGAGATTCTCCAGCGCCTTGTACCAGTTCGGCGTGGACCAGAGGCGCTGGTGCGCCTCCGTGCCGACGAAGGCGTAGACCGGCAGGATCTTGGAGCGCGTGAACGAGAGATAGATGGTCCAGAGGATGAAGCCGTAAACGAAGAGACCGATCGCCAGCAGCGACGGCGTCAAGACCAGATTCGGCAAATGCCGCTGCAGCCACAGCCCGGCCGGGGAATCCGGCCTCGGCTGGTTGCGGGCCGCCAGCACTTGCGGCACGGCTTCTACGGTTTGCTCAACGGACATTGCGGATCGTCAAACTCCCAGGAAAGACGGTTGGGGATGCCGAGGCACCCCCAACCGCAGTCGTCGAGGCTTACTGCGCGGCCGCGACCGCTTCCGGCAGTTCCTTCACCGCCTGCTCGGGCGTGATCTGCTTCGAGAACAGCTTCACCACCACGTCGGTGACCGCCTGCTTCACCGCCGGCGGTGCCGCATGGCCATGGGCCAGCGAGCCCACCAGGGTGCCCTTCTCGTTGGCTTCGGCGAGGTCCTTCATGCCCTTCTTGCCGCAGGCGTCGAAATCGGTGTCGGGCACGTCGGTGCGCGCCGGCACCGAGCCCTTCACCACGTTGAAGGCCGACTGGAACTTCGGATCCTCAACGGCGGCGGCCAGCTTGTACTGCGCGTCCTGGCGGTCGGCGCCGACCTTGAACATCGCGAACTGGTCGGAGTTGAAGGTCACCATGCCCTGGGTGCCCGGGAAGCGCAGGCAGACGAAATCCTCGCCCGGCTTCTTGCTGGCGGAGCGGAACTCGCCCTTGGCCCAGTCGCCCATCGCCTGCACGCCGGCTTCGCCCTTGATGACCATGGCCGTCGCCTGGTCCCAGTTGCGGCCTTCGATGTTGGCGTCCGCATAGCCGCGGAGCTGCACCATGCGCTCGAAGATCTTCTTCATGGTGTCGGAGCCGAGCGAGGCCTGGTCGAGATCGACGAAGGCCTTCTTGTAGAAGTCGAGGCCGCCGGTGCTGAGCGTGACCGAGTCCAGCAGAGTCATCTCGTCCATGCCCTGGCCGGCGATCGCCAGCGGCGTCACGCCCGCCGCCTTGAACTTGTCGAGCATGGCGATGAAGCCGTCATAGTCCTTCGGCGCCGGGGCGCCCGCCTTGTCGTAGAGCGCCTTGTTGATCCAGATCCAGTTGGTCGAGTGGACGTTGACCGGGGCCGCGATCCACTTGCCGTCATACTTCGAGAACTTCTGAAGCGCGGCCGGGATCACCTTGTCCCAGTTCTCCTTGGTGGCGATCGAGGTCAGGTCGCCGAGCGCGCCCTGCTCGGCCCAGCTGGTGATGTCGAAGCCGAGCATCTGCGCCGCGGTCGGCGGATTGCCGGAGGTGACCCGGGTCCGGAGCACGGTCATGGCCGCGTCGCCGCCGCCGCCCGCGACCGGCATGTCCTGCCAGCCCACGCCTTCCTTCTGCAGATTGTCCTTCAAGACGGTGAGGGCCTTCGCCTCGCCGCCGGAGGTCCACCAGTGGAGCACCTCCACCTGTTCTTCCGCCGCGGCGGCATTGACGCCGAAGCCCAGCGCCACGAGGCTGGTCATCGCTAGCAAGGTCTTACGCATTTCATTCCTCCTCAGACTGTGTAACGTCCCGCTGTTTCGGCTGATTGGACTGCAAGAAGGCCGACCGCTCCGCGCCGTTCCGGCGCGATCGCCTGTTCGTCAGGTCAGATCCCCCTGCAGGAGGATCTTTTCCACGTGTTCCAGATGCGCGCGCATGGCGTGCCGCGCCGCCTCGCCGTCATGCCGCGCCAGCGCGGCCACGATTTCGGCGTGGTCGTCCACCGTCATGCGATCATTGCCGGAAAGATTGGCGTGCTTGCCGAGCGTGTCGAAGATCGGGGTCAGCATATGCGTCCACATGCCATCGACGACATGCGCCAGCACCGCGTTGCGCGTGGCCTCCGCCAGCCGCACGTGAAACACGCGATCGGCGGGCCGGCTGTCGCGCCCGGCATCGATGTCGGTGCGCATGTCCTCGATCGATTGTTCGAGGCGCTTCAGATCGTCGGGCTGGATCGCGCCCGCCGCCATGAAGGCGATCTCGCCTTCGAGGAGCTTCCGCGCGGCGATCAGGTCGAAGGGGCTCGGTCCCTGGTCGGGCAAGGCGGCCAAAGCGCGATCGGCGCCGAGCCGGGCGTTCTTGACGAAGGCGCCGGCGCCGCCGCGCACCTCGACCAGACCGGCGATCTCCAGCGCGATCATCGCCTCGCGCACCACCGGCCGGCTGACGCCGAGCTTCTTCGAGAGTTCGCGTTCAGGAGGCAGACGGTCGCCCTCACGGAACTCGCCGCGGTCGATCAGACCGCCGAGCTGCTCGGCCACCTGTTGATAGAGGCGCTGGGACTCAACGACCTGGAACGGCATTCGCCTGTTTCTTTCCCTGACGCGGCGAACGGTGCGCTTGGGCCGGTCAATTGGTCAACTGGAAAAGTGGCCTGACCAATTATTTTAGTGCGATCCGACTTTTTGCGACGCAGCATGCCGGAAATGTCGCGATACAGCTATTTTGGCAGAGAGATGGTCGCGCGGAGGCCACCTTCGGGCCGGTTCGCCAAAACTATATCGCCGCCCTGGCTGCGCACGATGCTGCGGGCGATGGCGAGCCCCAGGCCTGCCCCGCCGGACTCCCGGTTGCGCGACGGCTCTAGGCGATAGAACGGGCGGAAGACACGTTCGAACTCGTTCTCCGGAATGCCGGGTCCCTCGTCCTCGATGCGGATTTCGAACTCCTTCGGCGTCTGGCTCAGCCGGACCTTGGCGCACTTGCCGTAGACCACGGCGTTCTCGACCAGGTTGGCCACCGCGCGCTTGAGCGCGATCGGCTGCGCTTCCATCGTGGCCGCGCCCTTGGCGAGCGCGGGATCCAGCTCGATCGCCACATGCTCCATGCCTTCGACGCTGTCGGCCAGCAGCCGGGCGAGATCGGTTTTCGCGCGCGGCTCGGGATTGGCGTCCTCGCGCGCCAGCGAGAGCGTCTCCTTGATCATGGTCTCCATCTCGTCGAGATCGCGCAGCATCTTCTCCCGCTGCTCGGCATCGTCGACGAACTCGGCGCGCAGCTTCAGCCGCGTAATCGGGGTGCGGAGATCGTGCGAGATCGCCGCCACCATCTGCATGCGGTCCTCGATCAGGCGGCGGATCCGGCCCTGCATGTCGTTGAAGGCCCGCGCCGCGCGCCGCACCTCGCTCGCGCCGGTTTCCTGCAGCACCTCGGTGCGGCCGGAGCGGCCGAGCGATTCGGCGGCGCGGGTGAGGCTGTCCAGCGGCCGCGTCACGCGGCGGAAGGCGAAGAAGCTCAAGCCCAGCACCAGCAGCACGCTGCAGACGCTCCAGGCGATGAAGCCCGGCGTCGCCAGCGGAAGGGACTCGACCGTCACGAACTCCAGGTTGATCCAAGCACCATCGCGCAGGCCGATCGACATGTGGACCGGCATCAGGCGCGCGGCCTCCTGGTCTTCGCTCGGGGCGACGCCGGCGACGCGTATCTCCTGCCAGTATCGCCCATCCAGCCGCTCGGAGACCGCGCGGGCCAGGCGGTTGAGGCGGCGATCCGGCGTCGCGCTTTCCGGCACATTCGACCGGTTGGTGATCGCGATGCCCATCGACTGGCCGCTGAAGGAGGAGGCAAGCCCCGGCCGGAAGACCGGCGCGGTATGCTGCAGAACGCCGACGAGATTGGCGATGCGCTCCGCGATATTGACATCGTTGACCGCGATGGCGCTCTCGTTCCGATCGAAATTGTGCCACAAGGCGGTCAGCGCCTGCGAGGCTGCAAGCCCGGCGATCAGAATGAGCGCCAGCCATCCGAAGATGCTGTCGGGCGCGAACCGCCTGATCTTCATAGATGAGGCTTCATGCGCCGGGCGGCCCGACCCCCTCGGCGGCGTCGGAAGTGCCGCGCGCAGGGTCCTTGCCGCCGCGCGTCACTTCCGGCGCGAACATATAGCCGCCGCCGCGGACCGTGGTGATGATGCGCGGCTCCGACGGGTCCGGCTCGATCTTGCGCCGCAGGCGCCCGACCTGGACGTCGATGCTGCGATCGAAAGGCTGCGCCGCGCGGCCCTTGCAGAGATCCAAGAGCTGGTCGCGCGAGAGCACGCGGCGCGGCCGTTGCGCCAAAGCCGCCAGCAGATCGAACTCGCCGGCGGAGAGATCGATGTCGTTGCCCTCAGGCCCAGCCAGGCGGCGGGCGCCGAGATCGAGCTGGAAGCCTTCGAAACGGAGAAGCATCGAGGTGTCGGCCTCACCGACCGGCCGGCCGCCATCCTCGGTCCGGCGCAGGACGGCGCGGATCCGCGCCAGCAACTCGCGCGGGTTGAACGGCTTCGGCAGGTAATCGTCGGCGCCCATCTCGAGGCCGACGATGCGATCGGTCTCCTCGCCGGCCGCGGTGAGCATGATGATCGGCGTCCGCGCGGCACCGGCACCCGATGGGCCGGGGATGCCCTGGCCGCGGAGCTGGGCACAGATCTGCAGCCCGGTCTCGCCCGGCATCATCACGTCGAGCACGATCAGATCGATCCGCGCGTCGGCCAGGATCTTACGCATGTCGCGGCCGTCGGCGGCGGTGCTGGCGCGGAAGCCGTGCTTCTGCAGGAAGCGCGAGAGCAGATCGCGGATCTCGCGATCGTCATCCACGATCAGGATGTGCGGCGTCTTTTCCATGATCCTCCACGTCTCGGTGACCAGATTCTCGAAGGCCGGATTCGGGTCGGCCGAAGGCTTGCGGGCGTCATCTTGGGAGCGCGGCGAACCGGTGCGACCGGAAAAGTGTAACCGATTGTAACAGCGTCTCAAGCCGTCGCAATCCGTTACCAATCGAGGCTTTGGTCGACATCGCGCCGAGACGATAAGACCCCAATATCCTTCGCAACAGAGCGGGGGCACACCTGGCCCCGCCACCCTTTCCCGGAGGATCTGATCTATGTTCGATGTCTTCAAGCAGAACCGCGTGGCGCGCCGGCTTGCCCTGGCCGCGACTGCGGCCAGCTTCGTCGCGGTGCCGGCTTTCGTCGGGGGCTATGCCCTCAGGGACGTGCCGGTGATCCAGTCGGCGCATGCCGATTCCATGGGGGCCGACACCAACCTCAGCAACCAGGCCGGCGGCGTGCAGATGGTGCCGGCGAGCTTCGCCGACCTCGCCGCCAAGGTCACCCCGGCGGTGGTCAACATCTCCTCGACCCATGTCGAGACCGCCGCGGCCGATCAGCCCGACATGCCGAACTTCCCGAAGGGTTCGCCGTTCGAGCAGTTCTTCAAGCAGTTCATGGAGAACCAGGGCCAGGGCGGCAAGCCGATGAAGCGCAAGGCCACGGCGCTCGGCTCCGGCTTCGTCATCGACCCGACCGGCTACATCGTCACCAACAACCACGTGATCGAATCCGCGACCGAGATCCAGGTCACCACCACGGACGGCGTGGACCATCCGGCCAAGCTGATCGGCGCCGATCCGAAGACCGATCTCGCCTTGCTGAAGATCGAGACCACCAAGCCGCTGCCCTATGTCCAGTTCGGCGACAGCGACAAGGCGCGGGTCGGCGACTGGGTGCTGGCGGTCGGCAATCCGTTCGGCCTCGGCGGCACGGTCACCACCGGCATCGTCTCGGCCCGCAGCCGCGACATCCATGAAGGTCCGTTCGACGACTTCCTGCAGATCGACGCTTCGATCAACCAGGGCAATTCCGGCGGCCCGACCTTCGACATGAACGGCAACGTGGTCGGCATCAACACCGCGATCTTCTCGCCCTCGGGCGGTTCGGTCGGCATCGGCTTCGCGATCCCGTCCAACCTCGCCAAGCCGATCCTGGCCGAGCTGAAGGACAAGGGCTCGATCCAGCGCGGCTATCTCGGCGTCGAGATCCAGCAGGTGACCCCGGAGATCGCCAAGGCCATCGGCCTCGACGAGCCGAAGGGCGCACTGGTCGCCAGCATCCAGCCGGACAGCCCGGCGGCCAAGGCGAAGCTCGAGCCCGGCGACGTGATCGTCTCCTACAACAACCAGCCGGTCCACGAGATGCGAGACTTGCCGCGGCTGGTCGCCGAGACCGATCCCAACGCCAAGGTCGAGATCGGCGTCGTCCGCGACAAGAAGGAGATCACCGTCGCGACCACGGTCGGCAAGCTGAAGGACGATACCAAGGTCGCCAGCAACGACCAGCAGAGCCAGGACGATGGCGCCACCGCCGACAACACCGCGGGCGTGCAGGTCTCGGCGTTGGGTGCCACGCTGGCGAAGGTGACGCCGGAGACAAGGCAGATGTTCAACCTGGATGACAGCGAGAAGGGCGTCGTGGTCGCCGACCTCGATTCCGACGGACCGCTCGCCGACCAGGGCATCCGCCCGGGCGACGTGATCAAGCGGGTCTCGGACTCCGCCGTGAGCTCGCCCGCCGACGTGAAGCGCCTCGCCGAGAAGGCGAAGGAGAACAAGGAGAACGTGCTGCTGATGCTGGTCGATCGCCAGGGCCGCAGCCTGTTCGTCGCGGTGAAGCTCGACAACGCCTAAGGCACTCAACAGATAGGACCGAACGGGCTGCGGCCAGCCCCTGCCTCCACGCCCCGCGAGGCCGTAACCGCCGGTCCTTTCGTCGGCGCGGGTTCCACCCCATCCCCCGGAACCCGCGCCGACAACCTCTCTGAAAACGAAAGCGCCCGCCTCGCAAGAGGCGGGCGTTCTTGTTTGCGCGAACGATGCTAGCGCGCGTTCTCGTCGGTGAGGAGCTTGGTCAGGATCGCGCGCCACTGGGCGGTGGGCGGGCGGTAGCGGATGTCGAGGCCGCGGGAATCGTTGCTGAGCACCACGCCGTAGGTCGGCAGCCGGCGCTCCTTGCCCTGGAGATCCATGACGAAGGAGAAGTCGAGCCGCTGCTTCGGCGCGATCCAGTCCGGCGCGCCGCCGATCATCACGTCCTGGATGTTCATGCCGACGACCGGATAGAGCTTCAGGTCGATCGACACTTGCATGCACTTCAAGGTGAAGCGCGGCATGGTGGTGGCTTGCGGTTGCGACATGGTGCGGGTGACGGTCCAGCGATTGTTCGCCCCTAGAGAACCGCAATAGGGTTACCAAACCGTTAGTTTCGTCAGCGGTTCTTGAAGGCGGGCTTCCGTTTATCGACAAAGGCCGCCATGCCTTCCTTCTGGTCCTCGGTGGCGAAACTGGCGTGAAACAGCCGCCGTTCGAACCGGATGCCCTCGGCCAGGGTGCTCTCGAAGGCCCGGTTGACCGATTCCTTGGCCATCATCGCGATCGGCAGGGACATGGCGGCGATCTTCTCGGCGGCCGCCATGGCCTCCTCCAGCAGCTTCTCGGCCGGAACCACCCGGGACACCAGGCCGGCCCGCTCGGCCTCCGCCGCATCCATCATCCGGCCCGTAAGCACCAGGTCCATGGCCTTGGCCTTGCCGATGGCGCGGGTCAGGCGCTGGGTGCCGCCGGCCCCGGGGATGATGCCGAGGGTGATCTCGGGCTGGCCGAACTTGGCGGTCTCGGCGGCGATGATGAAGTCGCACATCATCGCCATCTCGCAGCCGCCGCCCAAGGCAAAGCCCGCGACCGCGGCGATCACCGGCTTGCGGCAGGCGGCGACCCGCTCCCAGCCGACGGTGATGAAGTCCTTGGCATAGACGTCGATGAAGCCCCGGTCCTTCATCTCCTTGATGTCCGCGCCGGCGGCAAAGGCCTTCTCCGAGCCGGTGATGACGATGGCGCCGATCGCCGCATCCGCCTCGAAGGCGTCCAGCGCGGTCCCCAGCTCCGCCACCAGCGCGTCGCAGAGCGCGTTCAGCGCCTTCGGGCGGTTCAAGGTGATCAGGCCGACCCGGCCCTGGGTGGAGACGAGGATGTTCTCGAAAGCCATGCTGCTCACTGATGGGCTCACTGATTCTGGGAAGAGAGGGTGTAGCTGACATTGGTCGGGCCGGCGTCGGGGCCCCAGACGTCGATCTTCAGGATCTCTTTCTTGCGCTGATAGGTGCCGGCCTTCTCGCGCTCCCAGCCGAGCGCCGGCAGGGTGTCGTCGTAGAAGTCGAGCACGGCTTCCGGCGTCACATTGCCGGTCGCATAGGCGTTGACGATCCGGCCGAGCGGCGTGTCGAAGACGGTGGCCTTGTCGAGCTGCTCCTTGAGCCCGTCGGCCAGGGGCAAGTCGCTGACCGCCTTCAGGTATTCGGCGGCCCAGACGGGCGCGGCGGCCGGGGCGGCGGCGGCGGCAAGCAGGAACAGGACGGCAATCCACCGGCGCATTTGACCTCTCCGAAACTTGGGGCGCCCGTTCTAGCCCGGATCGGGTGCCGAGGCCAAGGTGCCGGACCGGAGCCACGGACCAAGCGGCTCCAACTTTTACGCCTCCCGCCGCGTCAAACCACACAAGCCCCTGACGATGAAGGCCTTTCCGATGCGAAAGGTCGAAGGAGATGTTCGTTCTGTAAACCCCGGGTAAACCTTGCGGCCTGCCGGCGCATTCGGCGACGGCATGGACGGTCGGGAGCAAGGCCAACCCCCGTCACCCGGACGGCCCCTGCGCGTTCGGGAGGCGTCAAGCCTCGGCAAGCCCCGGAAGATGAACGCCTTTATCGCTTCGGGACGGTGAGGCTCATTCTCCGATCCGTCTGGGTTGGGTCGGGGTTGCGACATGCCGCAAGATGGCGAGCGACTTCGCTCCCCGGCGCCATGCAGAAGACGAGCCATGCACGCGTCGACGATGAGTGCGTCGCGTTGCGCTGAATTTGCAGGTGGTTTTTATCCTGTCTGCGTTGGGTCTGCGATGCAGCGCAGCAAACAGCACCATCCATCCCGCGCGCCGCGCGACTTTCGGCGCAGCATTCACCATCTCAAACAGCGCGGCGATCATACCACGATCGGCCGCGCGTGTCGCCGCGATATCGGTGAATTCAGGAGTATGCAGCGGACAATTCGCTCGGAGCAGCAAGGCCCCCTGCGTCCATAACGCGTTACGCCATGCCGGATCGGCAACGCTTGCAAGTCGCTGGCTAGAATTCTCGTTTCTCACGGGAGATGCGAGAATTCGAGCGTCGTCGGCGCGGCATTGAGCGACTGCGCGCCAAGAGTTCGGCACCAACACCGGCCGCAGACGCGAGAGGAAATCCGCCTAGGCAGGAATTGGGCTCAAATTGCATTGAGCCGATCCAGCGTACAAACAGATACGCGATCCGTCATATGTTTGAGCGCGAACTCGACAGGCACGGGATTCCGAAATACCAAGTGACTTTCCAGTCTAATCGCAGGCCCCAACTTCAAGAAGTTGGTCACGGCCGACATATGATCCGAAATCAAGTCGACTCTATCTAAGTGCTTGCGCAGATCGTCGCGTTTGCCATCCATACCAATATCTCCCCGAAAATCAGCAAGCTGCTCGGCTATCTCGCCGTAAGTCTTGCGATACTGGAGATCTTTGCATTCGATTATGAGCACTCTGCCAGTTTTCTCATCCCAGGCTAGTACATCGACGTCTCCATAATCCCGATCAAAGCCCTGACGTAAAAGTTTGGTTACCTTCACCTCGACCTCTGTCTTCCATCCCAATTGCAGAAGTCTTTCGGACACCTCCGCGCCAAATCTGTGACCAGTCCGATCGCTCTGTGCGCCAGTCCAGACTCTCATGCGCTTCTTCAACTGCCGAAGCGGAAAATCCCCTTCGTAGTAGTTGCGAACCATGTATGTGAGCGACTCTCGTAGTATGCCCGGCGCAACAATCAGAGTCGGATCTTCCTCGTCATTAACTTGGAGGAGCGGCCTACGCAGCAGGCTGAGTCGCCGCCTGAACTTCCAAGGTTGACGATCAGAATCGTCAAACTCAGTTGGAAGGGTCTTCCATGTGAGACGACTCTTGAAAGTTAAGAACTCGACAATTGCGTTGACTGTCTCGCTCGACAATGACCGCTGCTCCACCGTGACGTGTTCGAGGCGGCTTTTGGGTATCAGAAGGACAGCGGTTTCTTGCTGAATCGCTATGTTCTCCACAAATTCGACGAACAGGCGGAAGTCGTCAAGTTCCGCTCCCGTTTCGTCTAGCCATGCTTCCAAAAATGCGGGTTCTAATACCTGTTTCGCGGACTTGTATTCTTCAGGACGCGCCAAGTTGCTCGCATAGTCATCGATGGCCTGTTTGGTTCTGGCGTCCGATGCGACCTTCGCGAATGGAGCGACAATCTCATCTAGAAAGTCTTGTTGTGCGTACACATCTCCCAGCGCGGTTATTCTGATGTAGGGCTCCATTACATCCCATCGAATTGCGTCCGACCATCCTCCAAGTTGTTGAATGATGGCCATTCTAGCCATTAGCTTCGATACGTCTGATGATGAAGGTGCTGCTCCTCCAGATGAGGGGCATTCGCAAATGGCGATTTCAGAAAGCAATCGAGTCGATTGAAACACGGCGTTCAGTTCAAAATCATGTTCAGCAATTTTGGTCATTGCGGCTTCGCTATCGTTACGTAAGGCAATCACCGCTGCTGCCGTACGCGACCAGCGATTTCGTTCGACCGCTGCTTTCTCATGACTCTGCAACATGGCCAAGATGATGTTCGTTCGATCGAACTTATGCAGTTCGCCGCATAGTTCATCTTCTGCATGCTTAACTAGATCGTTAAGATAGGCCATGCATGCTTGCTTGCCCCGAAGGTACGAACCTTCCCTCCTGTCGCGCGCTCCCCACCCGAGTCCTAGCTTCAGTGTAGCTGCATCAATCTCGTCGATTCTTGTTGGCAACTTGGGTAGCCAAGAGCGGATATGATCGCGAAAGCCCTGAGTGCGAAACATATGTGTCTCTCGTGCCGAACTATTCGGGACAATCGACAAAATGATCTCCGCGCGTTTTCTGGCGTCGAGGATTTGTCCAGAGGCAACTTCCATAGCATCAATAAGAGTCTCGACCATCGCCAACTCAGCTATGTTTTCTTCATTATAGTGAGCTGCGTCGAATGCAGGTTCCGCAACGAGCGTCAGTGTGTTCCCTCCTGGAGCAGCGCTGAAGGATAGCTGGGCTCTGGTCTCGGCATAGCTCATCATCTCTGAGTTCTCATCGAGCGCATCAAGCGGCTCTCCGAACTGCATGCGCCAAAGGATTGGCCCCTTGGGGAGACCAGTGAACGTCATATCCAAAACCGGGGCTGCGCGGGCAAGCCACGTGGTAACCATTCGCCAGCGCTGATAATTGCTTTGGCCAGATGCTGCCTGAGGGGTTTCGATTTCGACCCACCACCGGCGATTTGGCGCGACATAGACGGAACGGGCGCCTCCGTCCTTACGGTCCTCGATGCTAACGTAGAGCGGTCGCCGCAAATCTTCATCAAAACTCGAAGATGTATCGCGTCTTACGGTGATCCAATTTCCAGCCGTGTCTAGCTCAACATGCGGATCATGCGTGGTTGCTACTTCATACCGTATGTCGCGCAACGCATTTTGACTGATTTGAACGAACGCTTTGGCTTCATTCGCAAAGTCGTCAGGCAAAGATGCATGTGGTACAATGTGCCCATTGAGAGACCGCATCCAAGAGAACAGGTTTATTAGGCCGTTGACGTTTTGAAGCGCAACGCCGAGGGCGCCTAACTTCTCAACGGCTTCGAAGACTCGCCACAATGTAAGCGGCCCAATCCTATCTGCCCAGCTAAGCGTATAGAGGTCGGCAGCGCTTATTAGTTCGATACGCCAGTTAGGCCAATCTGGTTCCTCAAGACTGAAGGCAAAACCACGACCCACTCCGCAGGGCACTAGCAGAGTTACTCCATCGCGGAAATCTGGATCTTCTCTAGCTACCTTGTATGAATGCTCAAGCCAGGCCCGTACATTCTCTTCTAGTTCCTGAGAGGTCGGGTTATAGCCTGCAAGGCCACGCTTTTCGAACGCCTCGAGTGTATCCAATACAAACACGAAGCTTAAAAATCTGCCGCGTTCCACCGGCATGATGACGCCCGCCAGAATGCAACGCGGAGTGCGCATGAACTGAATAGGGGCCCCGATTCGGCCTCCAAACAGAGGGACTTTTGCGAACCTACGCGCGTACTCATGGCTTAGACCCACTATGAATGCTTCTCGCATTCCGCTGGCATCCATTTGCTCGATAACGAACCGTCGGATGGCGCTACTAACCGCCGTTGGTAGCGCAAGATAGATTTCATCGTTCCAGTAGAGGAGTGGAGATCTCTCAAGCGATGAATTCCCGATTGATTCGTCTATCAGCTTTGCACGAAAGTCTGGGATGAAGCCAAATGCAGAAAGAGATTTCAGGGACAGATCAAGGAGCGTTAAGTCGGATTCGGAAAAATGTACCAACTCTCCAATGGAACTTAGCCTTTCGGCAATTTGCGAATTTATTGAGGTCTCGGGTATCGCGCTGCCAAGTTGGTAGCGTAAAAGCCCGGCGCGTTCACAGACGACGTCAGATAAGAGCAAGAGAGAGTAGACGCTATCTCTGAGCGAATCGTAGTAGTCAGAATTCCTCGGCATTCTCTCGATTGCGTCAACAAAGACTTGAAGATAAAACGATGCCGATTCCCAGGTCCCCTCCAAGATTCGGAAGTTCCCGCGGGGCGTTTCGACTAGGCTTACAAACAGATCTTCAGCAGGATCTTCGCATCGGCCGCAGACACCATCGCCTAACGTCGAAAAAATGTCGGCTACAATAGCGAGATCTGGATCTCTATCGAACGAACCGAGGGCTAGTGCGATATGAACTAGCGTTTCGAGTCGGATACAATTGCTCTGCAGATCCGGCACTGTAAGCAGCCCACCAAATATCGAAGCTGTCGTAACGGGGTTAAAATCCCGCAGGCGACCAATCGATTCAGGGTGCTCGGAGACGATTGAGTGCAAAGAGACGGACGTGATATCTGCATCGGCCATCATAGCGAGCAGATCGTCGAGAATGAACTTGTCATCGTCCATCGCGATCCTCGAGTCGGTTAACGAGGAGATCGGATCAGATGAATTATCCTGCGTTGAGTTATTAGAAACAAGAACCCTGGCCGGCCAATGCTCTCCGATGCAGGCAGAAAAATGGTGTGGCGGTTCGTGCCTGTCAGGAAGCCCGCCGCGCACTGCGGTCAATGGTGAAGAGCTCCTGCGGCTGGCCGACGCCGCGGAGCGCGTAGCGGCCGAGCGAGACCAGGTCGCGGCGGCGCGGGCCGGCGGCTTCCGCGAAGGCCGAGGAGACGATCACCCGCTGGTCGAGCGAGCGGCACATGCCGCCGATGCGGCTGGCCTCGTTGACCGCGGGGCCGAGCACGGTGAAATCGAGGCGGTTGGTGCTGCCGAAATTGCCGAACAGCAGGTCGCCGACATGGAGCGCCAGGTAGAAGTCGGTGGTGCGCACGCCCTGCGCCAAGCGCGATTCGTTGAGCGCGGCGATCTTTTCTTCGGCGCGAAAGGCGGCGTCCAGCGCATTCGACCGCGCGATGCCGAGATCGTCTTCGTTGAAGATGGCGAGAATGCCGTCGCCGATGAATTTCAGCACCTCGCCGTCATGGGCCTCGATCGATTCGACCAGGCAGGCGGCGTATTCGTTGAGGAAGCTCAGCAGGTGTTCGCGCTCGACCTCGTCGGCGATGCGGGTGAAATGCGCGAGGTCGCTGTACCAGATCACGGTCTCGATCGCATCGGCCTGGCCGCGGTTGATGTTGCCGAGCAGAACACGCTGCGCGGCGCCGCGGCCGAGATAGGTCTCGAGCAGGGTGCGGATCGTGCCGTGCATCGACCGGCTCTGATAGCTGAGCGCGAAGGCCGAGGCGACGCGCTCGATTTGCGCGATCTCGGTGTCGCTGTAGCCGCCGGGCCGATCGATGGTCCAGGAGGAGACGAAGTCGCCGAGCTTGCCGCTGACCGTGGGATCGCCGTGGCGATGGATGACCGCGTAGTAGTCGGTGGAGCCGGCAGCCTTCAGGTTGTCGAGCAGCTCGTATTCACCGACCCGGTAGTCGCCGTCGAGCCGGCGGCGCATCGAGCGCTCATTGCCCTCGACCAGGGTGCGGAACGGGCTCTTCTCCCAATCGTCCATGCTGACCCGGTCGTGGAAATATTCCTCGCGCTGCACGGTTTCGCCGCGGGCCCAGCGGAAGCCGCGGGAATCGATGGTCGGATGCAGCAGGCCGGAGCCGGCCGCCACCCGCTTCAGCGGCAGCCCGCCGGCAACGAAGCGATCACAGATGCCTTGCAGCAACTCGCCTTGGCTGCTTCCGGCGAGCGCGGCCTGGACCAGCCAGTCGACGGCGGCGGAGACGGCTTCTTCCTGCATCAGATCGGGCTCTTCCGGTTGCGCTTTTCGTCCAATGGCCATCCCGAGATGGTCATCGTTGGCACTTTGGGCAATAGAAAGTGCTGCGGCCGCCCTGGGTGATCCGCTTGATCGTGCCTTTACAATTGGGGCAAGGCTGCCCCTCCTTCTCATAGACCCGCCAGCGGTGCTGGAAATAGCCGAGCTCGCCGTCGGCCTGGACGTAATCCCGGAGCGATGAGCCGCCGGCGGCGACCGCCTCGTTCAGCACGGTCTTGATCGCATGGACGAGCTTCTCGGCGCGGTCGCCTTGCACGGTATAGGCCATGCGCTTCGGACTGATGCCGGCCCGGAACAAAGCCTCAGACGCGTAGATGTTGCCGACCCCGGCGACCACCTTCTGGTCGAGGATCGCCACCTTGATCGAGGTTTTCTTGCCCTTGAGCGCCGCGGCGAGGACCGGGCCGTTGAAATCGTTGCCGAGCGGCTCGGGGCCGATGCCTTTGATCAGCTTGTGCTGCTCCAGCTGGTCGGTGCGGACGATGTCCATCATGCCGAAGCGGCGCGCATCGTTGAAGCGCAGGCACCAGCCGTCATCGGTCTCCATGATGACATGATCGTGGGTCTCGAGCGTTTCCGGCCGGCCCTTCGAGAGCAGCATGCGTCCGGACATGCCGAGATGGGCGAGCAAGGCGTTGCCGTCATCGAGCTCGGCCACGATGTATTTCGCGCGCCGCCGCACCTTGATCACCTTCCGCCCGGTCAGCTTCTCGGCAAAACCCTTGGGGAACGGCCAGCGCAAGTCGCCGCGCCGGGTTTCCACCTTGACCAGGCGGTGGCGTTCCAGCCGCTTGGCGAGGCCGCGGGCGACGGTTTCGACTTCGGGCAGTTCAGGCATGAGTCACGGAGGATGTTCGACGGAAGTTCCAACTTAGCCCTTCGGCCCGAGGCTTCCAAGGCTGGCCACTGCCAGGGCGTGTCAGGAGGCTGCGGCCGTCGGGCACTGGCCTATTCGGACTCCGCTCGTTATTGTCCGGCGCATGAATGAAGGACGAAACGAAAGCTGGTTCGGATTCCGCCGCGTCGACGCCGCGGAGAAGACCGAATTGGTGCGCGGGGTCTTTTCCTCCGTGGCCGGCCGCTACGACCTGATGAACGACCTGATGTCGGGCGGCATCCATCGGCTGTGGAAAGCGGCGATGATCGACTGGCTCAATCCGAGGAACGGCCAGCGCTTCATCGACGTGGGCGGCGGCACCGGCGACATCGCCTTCCGCATCCATGAGCGCGCGCCCGAAGCCGAGATCACGGTCTGCGACCTCACGCCCGAAATGCTCAGCGTCGGCCGCGACCGGGCGATCGACCGCGGCATCATGGGCGGCATCGATTGGGTCTCGGGCAATGCCGAGTCCCTGCCCGTCTCGGAGATGAGTTTCGACGCCTATACGATCGCCTTCTGCCTGCGCAATGTCGGCGACCAGGCCAAGGCTTTGCGCGAGGCCTACCGCGCGCTTCGGCCCGGCGGGCGGTTCCTCTGCCTGGAATTTTCGCATGTGGCGGTGCCGGCCCTGGCCAAGCTCTACGACGTTTATTCCTTCAAGGTGCTGCCCTGGCTCGGGCAGCATGTGGCGCAGGATCGCGACTCCTATCAGTACCTGGTGGAATCGATCCGGCGCTTCCCGAGCCAGGATCATCTCGCCGGCATGATCGCCGAGGCCGGATTCCAGAACGTCTCCTATCGCAATCTCTCCGCGGGCATTGCCGCACTCCATTCAGGCTGGCGGATCTAGAACAATGCTGCGGGCTCTAAGGTCGCTCTATCGTCTGTTCCAGATGGCGCGCAGCGCGGCGCGGCACGGGGCATTGTCGCCGTTCGAGGAGGCCCTGGCCGGCGCCGGCCTGACGCCGGTCGTGCTGTTCTTCATCCGCGTGATCTTCGGCCGGCCGGTCGGCGATCTCAGGCCCGGCGAGCGCCTCGCCAATGCGCTGAGCGAACTCGGGCCCGCCTTCATCAAGTTCGGCCAGGTGCTGTCGACCCGCTCCGACCTCTTGGGCGAAGAGGTCGCGGCCGATCTCGCCAAGCTGCAGGACCAGCTGCCGCATTTCAGCGCCTTCGAGGCGCGCAGCACGATCGAGGCCGAGCTCGGCAGCCCGATCGATCTGCTCTATCTGCAATTCGACGACGTGCCGGTTTCCGCAGCGTCGATCAGCCAGGTGCATTTCGCGGTCACCATCCCGGATGCGGAGAATCCCGAGGGCCGCGACGTCGCGGTCAAGGTGCTGCGGCCGGATATCGAGCTCGCCTTCGCGCGCGACATCGACCTGCTGCTCTGGATCGCCGAGGTGATCGAGCGCACCCAGCCGAAGCTCCGGCGCCTGAAGCCGGTCGAGGTGGTGAAGACCTTCGCGGCGACCGTGCGGGTCGAGATGGATCTGCGCCTGGAGGCCGCCTCCGCCTCGGAGCTGCGCGGCAATTTCGAAGGCGATCCGACCTATCGCGTGCCGGAGATCGACTGGAGCCGCACCGCGCGCCGGGTGATGACCCAGCAGCGCCTCTCCGGTATTCCGTTCGACGACGGGCCGGCGATGCGCGCGGCGGGACTCGACGTCGATGAGGTGCTGACCAAGGCCGCCGGCGTGTTCTTCCACCAGGCGTTCCGCGACGGCTATTTCCACGGCGACCAGCATCCGGGCAACATGAGCGTCGGCCTCGACGGCGCGATCCAGGTGGTCGATTTCGGCATCATGGGCCGGATCGACAAGAAGACCCGCTATTTCCTGGCCGACATGCTGATGGGCTTCGTCGAGCACGATTACGCGCGGATCGCCAAGGTCTATGTCGATGCCGGCTATCTGCCGGCCTCGCAATCGGTCGAGGATTTCACCCTGGCCTTGCGCTCGATCGGCGAGCCCATTCACGGCAAGCCGCTGGCGGATATCTCCTTCGCCCGCATCCTCGGCCAGATCTTCGCCGCGGCCGAGACCTTCGACATGGAGGTGCAACCGCAACTGCTGCTCCTGCAGAAGAACATGCTCATCGCCGAAGGCGTGTCGCGGCAGTTGAACCCGCACTTGAACATCTGGGGCCTGGCCCAGCCGCTGATCGAGCAGTGGATGATCGAGAACCGCGGGCCTCAGGCGCGTGTGGAACAGGCCGGCCGGGAACTCGTGCATGCGATCGAGCGCTTGCCGGCGGTGATGCGCAACATCGACCGCCTGGTCGGTCACCTGGCCGAAGGCGGCTTGAAGCTCGATCCCGAGGCGTTGAAGGTCATCAACCGCACGGGCTCGAACTGGTGGCTCTGGATCATCATCGCCGTGCTGGCCGCGGGGCTGCTGTTCACGCGGTAGCAGATTCTTCCGACATGTGTTCTTGCTTGATCAGTCTCAAGCAGCTCAAAGACCCTCACCCTGTCCCTCTCCCTACGGGCGAGGGGACGCTGCGGCACTAACCTTCAGTCTCGGTGCACTCCCTCGCCCGTAGGGAGAGGGCTGGGGTGAGGGCCTTCACGCAGCGTGAGACCCATCCAGCAAAGAATTGCTGGCTAAATCCCGCCGATCAATTCGATCTTCGAGCCGTCGAAGAAGCGGCTCAGGCGGAACGCGCTCGGGTCGACCACCGGGCGGGCATTGGTGACCAGGTCGGCGGCGAGCTTGCCGGCGCCGGGGCCGATGCCGAAGCCGTGGCCGGAGAAACCCGTGGCGATGATGAAGCCGGGCAGAGACTCCACCGGAGAGATCACCGGCACCGCATCGGGTGTCACGTCGATCATGCCGGCCCAATGCTGCGCCACCTTGGCGCCGGCGAAGCCGGGATGGGCGGCGATCAAACTCTGCAAGGCGCCTTCGGTCGCCTTCCGGTTCGGCGCCGGATCGAGGATGCGCAGTCTCTCGAACGGCGTCACCTGATCGAGCTGCCACTGCCGCGGCGTGTTCCATTCGTTGAGGAAGGCGCCGCTCAAATGGATGCGCAAAGCCTTCCACTGGCTGCGCATCGCCGGCATGAACTTGGTGAAATAGCGGAACGTGTTCGGCACGATCTCGACATCGTTGGCATCGCCGTCCGCCACGGTGTAGCCGCCGTCGAGCCGCTTGCGGAACGCATACTTCGCCGACCATGTGTTGGTTTCCGGCAGGCCGCTGAGCGGCTCGGTGCGCAGGACCGAGTTCATCACCTTCAACTGCGGCAGGTCGATGCCGAGATTGCCGCAGAACAGGTTCGACCAGGCACCACCCGCCAGCACCACGCCGGCGCAATCGATCCGCCCGCGTTCGGTGACGACGCCGGAGATGCGGCCGCCGCTGCGCTCGATGCCGCGCACGGCGCAGTTCTGCAGGATGACGGCGCCCTTCGCCTGTGCCGCCCGCGCGACGGCCGGCGCGGCCTTCTGCGGTTCGGCGCGGCCGTCGGAAGCGGTGTAGAGACCGCCGGCGAATTTGGTGCCCATGCCCGGCAGCAGCTTCGCGGTTTCCGCGGCCGAGAGCATCCGCGTGTCGAGCTGATAGGGCCGCGCGTGTTCGAGCCAGGCTTCGTTGCGCGCGACCTCGGCTTCGTCGGCGCAGGTGTAGAGGATGCCGGACTTTGCGAATCCGGTTTCGGCGCCGGTGCGCGCGTTGAGGTTTTCGAACAGTCGCAGCGATTCGATGATCAGCGGCAGCTCGCGCGGGTCGCGGCCCATCTTGCGGACCCAGCCCCAGTTGCGGCTCGACTGCTCCGCCGCGATGGTGCCTTTCTCGCAGAGCACGACCGAAATGCCGCGCTCGGCGAGTTCGAGCGCCGTCGATGTGCCGATGATGCCGCCGCCGATGACGACGACATCGGTCTTCGCCGGGTGAGCCGTGTCGCTGGTGACGGGATCAGGAACGGGCCCCATAAGAATGTATTCTTTCGCTGAGAGAATGGAATCGCCAAAGCGCATACTAGAGCATGTGGAAGGCGGATTGACAGAGCCGGGCCTTGGCACCGAGCATTTGCCGATGCTCCGCGATCGCCTGCCGCATCCGCAACTGGTGCAGCTCTATGACTACTGGGATTCGAAGCGCGCCGGCCGGCGCTGGCCGCAACGCGACGCCATCGATCCCGTGGAGATGCGCTTCGCGCTGGGCAATATCGATCTGGTCGAGGTCACCTATGACCCGCTGGTGTTCCGCTTCCGGGTTTCCGGGAGCAACATCGATCGCGACGAGGGCTTCAACATGCAGGGCAAGACCCTGGACGACTATCCCCTGCCGCAACACCGCGAGGCGGTCCGGCGGACCTATCTCAAGGTGCTCGAGCATGGCGAGCCGGATTACGAGGCGCTGGAGCGGTTCGACGAGGGGCAGACCGTGCGCTATGGGCGACTGATCCTGCCGCTCTCGGATAGTGGTTCCAGAATCGACATGCTGCTGATGGGCCGGTATGCCCTGAAGTCCTGAATCCGCCCGATTCCACATATGTCCCTGCGGCCTCGGGGAACGATGGGCGCCCCTCGTTGTTATTGCGCTGGGACGCGCCTCAATCAAAATCCACCGACCTTGACGGTACTTTCCGCCAAACTTGAAAATAGTGGTTCTGCGGAATAAATACTGGCAGGAACTGTGGAATCTGGAGGTCCAATGCTGGCCGGGAAGCGCATTCTGCTGATCGTCGCCGGCGGTATTGCCGCCTACAAGACGCTGGAGCTGATCCGGCGCGGGCGGGAGCGCGGCCTCTCCTTCCGGGTGATCCTGACCGAAGGCGGCGCCGCCTTCGTGACGCCCCTGAGCCTCTCCGCGATCTCCGAGCACAAGGTCTACCAGGAGCTGTTTTCCCTCACCGACGAGAGCGAGATGGGCCATATCCGCCTGTCGCGCGAGGCCGATCTGGTGCTGGTGGCGCCGGCCACGGCGGACATCATGGCGAAGCTGGCCCACGGGCTGGCCGACGATCTCGCGAGCACGACGCTGCTGGCGACCTCGGCGCCGGTGCTGCTGGCCCCGGCGATGAACAAGCTGATGTGGCAGAACGCGGCGACCCAGGCCAATGTCGCGACCCTGAAGGCCCGGCAGATCCGGATGGTCGGCCCCGATGCCGGCGATCTGGCCTGCGGCGAAGTCGGCGCCGGCCGCATGGCCGAGCCGCATGACATTCTGAATGCGATCGAGACCCTGCTCGCCGATGCGACCCTGAAGGGGCTGAAGGCGCTGGTGACCTCCGGCCCGACCTTCGAGCCGATCGATCCGGTGCGGTACATCGCCAACCGATCCTCCGGCAAGCAGGGCCATGCCATCGCCGCCGCACTCGCACGCATGGGTGCGGAGACCACACTGGTGTCAGGGCCAACGCGCCTGCCCGATCCGCCTGGTGTGACCACGCGGCATATCGAGACCGCGGCCGAAATGCTGGCGGCCTGCGAGGCCGCCTTGCCCGTGGATGTGGGTGTGTTCGCGGCGGCGGTCGCCGACTGGAAGGTGGCGCGGCCCGCCAACCAGAAGATCAAGAAGGATGATTCCGGCCGCACGCCAGCACTGGAACTTGCCGCCAATCCCGACATTTTACAGAGCATGTCGCATGCTGGAGCCAGGCGCCCGAAATTGGTCATCGGCTTTGCCGCCGAGACCGAGAACCTGATCGCCTTCGCCAAGGCGAAGCTGGAGAAGAAGGGCTGCGACTGGATCCTGGCGAACGACGTGTCGCCGGATCGCGGCACCTTCGGCGGCGACCGCAACACCATTCATCTGGTGACGCAAGCGAACAGCGAGGACTGGCCGGATCTCTCCAAGCTCGAAGTCGCCGATCGTCTCGGCCGCCGCATCGCCGCCCATTTCGGAAGAGTGCATGCCTGAACCCGTGATCACCGCGCCCACCGTGACGGTCAAGGTGACGCGCCTCGTTCATGGCGCGGACCTGCCGCTGCCGCATTACGCGACGGCGGACAGTGCCGGTCTCGACCTGGTCGCCGCGGTCGCCGATGAATACCGCCTCGGCCCCGGCGAGCGCGCGCTGATCCCGACCGGCTTCGCGATGGCTTTGCCGCCGGGCTACGAGGCGCAGGTGCGGCCGCGCTCAGGCCTCGCGCTGAAGCACGGCGTCACCACGCTCAACACGCCGGGCACGATCGACGCCGATTATCGCGGCGAGGTCGGCGTCATTCTCATCAATCACGGCCAGGAGGCCTTCACCATCAAGCGCGGCGACCGGATTGCACAGATGGTGGTGGCGCCGGTGACGCGGCTGCAATGGTCGGAGCAGGCCGCTTTGGACACGACCGCGCGCGGCGCCGGCGGATTCGGCTCCACCGGCATTCAAATCGCTGTATCGGAGGGACTCCATGGATAGGGCGGTCGCCATGCTGCACCCATCCAAGCGCCTCCTGTTCGCGATCGAGGCGGTGCTGGACATCGCCTATTACGGCGGCTCCCAGCCGGTGCAATCCGGCGAGATCTCCGGCCGCCAGGGCATCCCGCGGCGCTACCTGGAACAGGTCTTGCAGCATCTGGTGCGGGCGGGCATCCTGGCGGGGCATCGTGGCCCGAAAGGCGGCTACATGCTGGCCAAGGAGCGGCGCCGCATTTCCATGGGCGAGATCGTTCGCGCGGTCCGCCAGTTCGAAGGCGGAAGCGATCCGGTCGAGACCGCTTCCGGATCCCGGGTCGGACTCGAAGTGGTTCGTCCGCTCTGGCGCCAGCTGCAGCTCGAAATGCTGGCCAAGCTCGATGCCGTAACGCTGGAGGATCTGTGCAACAAGGCGCAGACCGCCGGCATACGCTCGGACGCGCATCAACGTTTGGACTTCAGCATCTAGACCGACCCCGGCCTGGATCATCGAGCATCTTAGGGACAGAGAACGGCAATGACCGAAGCAGCGGCCCAGTTTCGCGGGCGGATCTATGACAGCTTCCTCGACACCATCGGCGCGACGCCGATCGTGCGCCTGGCGAAGCTCGCCAAGTCGGAGAACGTGAAGGCCGACCTCCTCGGCAAATGCGAGTTCTTCAATCCGTTGTCCTCGGTCAAGGACCGGATCGGACTCGCCATGATCGAGGCGCTGGAGCGCGAAGGCCGGTTGAAGCCCGGCGCCACCCTGGTCGAGCCGACCAGCGGCAATACCGGCATCGCCCTCGCCTTCGTCGCGGCGGCCAAGGGCTATCGCCTGATCCTCACCATGCCGGAAAGCATGTCGATGGAGCGCCGCAAGATGCTGCGCCTGTTGGGCGCCGAGCTCGAACTCACGCCGGCGCCGCGCGGCATGTCGGGCGCCATCCAGCGCGCCGAGCAGCTGCTGCAGGAAATCCCGAACTCGATCATGCCGCAGCAGTTCAGCAACCCGGCCAATCCGGAAATCCACCGCAAGACCACGGCGGAAGAGATCATCAAGGATACCGGCGGCAAGCTCGATTACTTCCTGTCCGGCGTCGGCACGGCGGGCACCATCACCGGCGTCGGCGAGGTGCTGAAGGCGAAGATCCCGGGCGTGAAGGTGATCGCGATCGAACCCGAAGATTCGCCGGTGATTTCGGGCGGCCAGCCCGGCCCGCACAAGATCCAGGGCATCGGCGCCGGCTTCATCCCGGAGAATCTCAACCGCGCGGTGATCGACGAGGTGCTGACGGTCTCCAACGCCAACGCCTTCTCGATGGCGCGCAAATCCGCCCGGGTCGAGGGCATGCCGGTCGGCATTTCCTCCGGGGGTGCGCTCGCCGCCGCGTGTGAGCTTGGCCGGCGGCCCGGCATGGAAGGCAAGCGAATCCTGGTGATTCTGCCGAGCTTCGCCGAGCGCTACCTCTCGACGGCGCTGTTCGAAGGCTTAGAATAGGTTAGGATTCGCGCCGAACGCTGCGCAAAACTGAGCCGTCATCCCCGGGCTTGGCCCGGGGATCCACGCCTTTGCTTGTGAGCGACGAAAGGCGTGGATGCCCGGACCAAGTCCGGGCATGACGAATTTGGTGAGGCCTTACCAACCAATGCTCGAACTCAGCGACCGCCAGCTCGAACGCTATGCACGGCACGTCATCCTCGACGAGGTCGGCGAGGAAGGCCAGGCCAAGCTCATCGCGGCCCGCGTGCTGGTGGTGGGCGCCGGCGGCTTGGGCGCGCCGCTGCTGCTTTATCTGGGTGCCGCCGGTGTCGGCACGCTGGGCGTGGTCGATGACGACACGGTCGATCTCTCCAACCTGCAACGCCAGGTGATCCATGACGAGAGCACGCTCGGCCTGGCGAAGGTCGCCAGCGCCCAGGCGCGCCTCGCCAAGCTCAATCCCGACGTGCGCGTCGTCGCGCATCAGGAGCGGCTGAACGCCGAGAATGTCGAGCGACTGATCGCGGATTACGACATCATCGCCGATGGCAGCGACAATTTCCGCACCCGCTATCTCCTGAACGACGTCTGCTTCAAGCTGAAGAAGACCCTGGTCAGCGCGGCGCTGCTGCGCTTCGACGGCCAGCTCTCGACCTACAAGGCGCATCTCGGCGAAGGCTATCCCTGCTATCGCTGCATCTTCCCCGACCAGCCGCCGGCCGATCTCATTCCGCGCTGCGAGGAGGCCGGCATCTTCGGCGCGGTCGCCGGCGTGATGGGCTGCCTGCAGGCGACCGAGGTGCTGAAAGAGATCCTCGATCTCGGCGATTCGCTCTCCGGCCGGCTGCTGATCTACGACGCGCTGGCGCCCGCCTTCCGCACCGTGCGCATCGCCAAGGATCCCGACTGTCCGTGCTGCGCGCAGCCGCCCACCGGGGGCTGAGTCCGCGGGCGATGCAGGACCCGCTGATGTCCCAGGGCTATGACGTCTGGACGCCGACGCTCCGGATCGCACGGCCGACGGACGATATCGAGGCGCTGCTGCCCTTCTATGTCGGTGGGCTTGGCTTCCAGATCCTGACCCGGTTCGACGATCACGAGGGATTCTCCGGCATCGTGCTCGGCCATCCCGGCCAGGCCTATCACCTCGAGTTCACGCATCAGCGCGGCCACAAGGCCGGGCGCGCGCCGACCAAGGACAATCTGCTGGTGATCTATCTGCCGCAGCGCCTCGCCTATCAGGCGGCGATCGGCGCGATGGTCGATGCCGGGTTCAAGCCGGTACCGTCTTACAATCCGTACTGGGACCAGCACGGCAAGACCTTCGAGGACCCGGACGGTTACCGGGTCGTCCTGGCCAACAAGGGCTGGGACCGCTAGGCCGACGCGCCGTCGAACTGCTGGACCTTCAGCGCATCCAGATCGGCATCCGGGACGCAGCGCAGGTTGATGGCGCGCATTTCGGTCCCGTCGGGGCCGATGCCGCCGGCGAAGGGATGGATGCCGCAGGTCTTGCAGAACCAGTGCGACAGCCGGTGCTTGTTGAATTGGTACGCCTGGAGCGAGTCCTGGCCCTGTTCGAGATTGAATTTCGCCATCGGGAAGAATGCCATCAGCGTGCCCTTGCGGCGGCAAATGGAGCAGTTGCAGCTCATGGCCTCGGTCGGCAGGTCGGCATCGACCGAGAATTTGACGGCGCCGCAGTGACAGCTGCCCTGAAACGACATCGTGCTTCCTCCGGTATTTTTTTGGACGCCGGAGATTAGCACCATGCCGGAGATTCAGGCGATCCGCATTTCCATGTAGATCGAGGATTCGTTGTCCGGATAGTCGGCGAACGGCCCGCGATGGGCGAAGCCGACCGAGCGGTAGAGGCTCAGCGCTTCCATCTGCTTGTTGCCCGTCTCGAGGCGCAGCACGGTGATGCGCTCGCCCTTGGCGTGTTGCAGCAGCCGCTCAAGAATCAAACGCCCGATGCGCCGACCGCGCGCGGCGGGTGCCACATACATGCGCTTAAGCTCGCCCCAGTCCGCACCGGATTCATCGGCGCCGCGCGCGGCGATGGCGCCGAATCCCAGCAATTGGCCGGCATCGCGCGCGACGAAGAAGGCGACGCCCGGCTCTTTCAGCGAGGCAACGTCGACGAGGAAGTTGTCCTCGGCCGCGTAGAGGCCGGCGTAGTAGCGGTCGGCCTCTTCCAGGAGGGCGCGGATTTCCGGCTGGTCGGGATCCTCGATCGCGACGACAGGCGGCGGTGCTTCGTTGTTCAGAGCATCGCCTCCAGCACACGGTCGGGCGGCTTGTGGCCGTCGGCGAAGGTCTTGATGTTGATGATCACCTTCTCGCCCATATCGACCCGGCCCTCGAGCGTGGCCGAGCCCATATGCGGCAGCAGCACCACGTTGTCGAGCCGCAGCAGCTTCGGGTTGACCGCGGGCTCGTGCTCGAACACGTCGAGCCCGGCACCGGCGATCTCCTTCTTCTCCAGCATGCGGGTCAGCGCATTCTCGTCCACCACCTCGCCGCGGGCGGTGTTCACCAGGTAGGCATGCTTCTGCATCAGCTTCAGCCGCCGCGCCGACAAGAGGTGATAGGTGGCCGGCGTGTGCGGGCAGTTGATCGAGATGATGTCCATCCGCGAGAGCATCTGGTCGAGGCTCTCCCAATAGGTCGCCTCGAGCTGCTGCTCGAGGCTGGGATGGACGCGGCGCCGGTTGTGGTAATGCACCGAGAGGCCGAAGCCCTTGGCGCGCCGGGCCACCGCCGTGCCGATGCGGCCCATGCCGACGATGCCGAGGCGCTTGCCGTAGATCCGGTGGCCGAGCATGAACATCGGACCCCAGCCCTTCCACTCGCCGGAGCGGATCAGGCGCTCGCCTTCGCTGACCCGGCGCGCGGTCGCCAGCAGCAGCGCCATGGTCATGTCGGCGGTGTCCTCGGTGAGGACGCCGGGGGTGTTGGTGACGGTGATGCCGCGCTGCCTGGCGCTGGCCAGGTCGATGTGGTCGACCCCGGTGCCGAAGGAGGCGATCAGGCGCAGGTTCGGCCCCGCCTGGGAAAGCACGGCATTGTCGATCCGGTCGGTGACGGTCGGGACCAGGACGTCGGCGGTCTTCACCGCCTCGATCAGCTCGTTCTGCTCGAGCGGCCGGTCCTCGAGATTGAGCTTCACCCGGAACAGCTCCATCATCCGGGTTTCGACGCTGTCCGGAAGCTTCCGCGTAACGACGACATAGGGCTTGCCGGGCATCGAGACCTCCAGATGCGCCTCCGGCGCTGGAGATCATGCAATAGCAAGCCGGGAGCGACGTTGTCCAGCACCGCTCCCGGGAATGTCCGAAAGGTGGAAAATCCAATGCAAGTCGAGGCTTGACGCGAGTCCGATCCGATCTAGATTGGTCCGGCAATGCCCGATTCGCCGCCCGCGCCCGACGCTCCGGGTCCCATCCGCCGCGCCCTTCGCGCGATGCCGCGGGTTCGCAGCACGCGCCCTGTCCTTTTTGGCCTGCTGATGCTGGCCTGCGTCATTCCGGCGCAGCATGCGCTGGCGCAGGAGAACCTGCCGCTGCCGCGCTACGCTTCGTTCAAGTCGAGCGAGGTCAATCTCCGCGCCGGGCCCGGGGAGAACTATCCCAAGCAATGGGTCTATCAGCGCGCCGGCATGCCGGTGGAGATCTTCGAGGAGTGGGACACCTGGCGGCGCATCCGCGACTATCAGGGCGTGGTCGGCTGGGTCAGCGTCAACCTGCTCACCAGCAAGCGCATGGCCGTCGTGATCGAGACAAGGCGCACGCTGCATGATTCCCCCAGCGCGACCGCGCCGGCCGTGGCCGAGCTCGATCCCGGAGTCATCGGCCGGATCGAGGAATGCAGCGGCGACTGGTGCCGGCTCGAGGTCAAGGGCTACGAGGGCTGGCTGAAGCGCGCGGAGATCTGGGGCGTCAACCCGACCGAGAACTTCAAGGAATAGCGCGCGCAGAGCCAGTCCGGCTTCGTCTTTTGATTCGGGCTAGCTCTTCGTTTCGCCCAGGACGTGCTGGATCGTCTTCAGCAGGTCCGCGCTGAGGCGTGCGCGATCGAGCCCCGGGCTGCGCACCATGGCGATGTCCAGTCCGGCGAAGAGCGCACCCAACAGCTCGAACTTGGTCTGCGCCTCCGCTTCGCTCAATCCGGGATTGGCATGCCGCATGGTATCGACGACCATTCGGCCGATCTCGCGGTGGGCATCCTGGAGAATGGCGGCGATGCGCGGGCTTCGCGTTGCCTCGGCCAGCATCTCCAGCCTGAAGCCGCCATCGCTCGCGTGGTCGCCCCGCGCGATTACTCCGGCGGCGTGCTGCACCATGGCGGCGGCAACGTCCGCGCTCGCGCGAATCTTTTCGAAGTCGGCTTCGAGTTCGGCCACGTCGCGCTCGACGATGGCGGCGATGATCGCCTCCTTGTTTTCGAAGTAGTGATAGATGTGGCCGACGCTCATGCCCGCCGCCTTCGAAATCTGGTCCATGCTGGCGCCATGAAATCCCTCGCGCCGGAAGCAGCCCAGGGCCGCGTTCAAGATTTGCTGGCGACGCTGGTCGGCGCGGGCTGCGCGCGCCGACGACTTGACGGTCTGCGTAGGCATTTAATCTCTTCTTAGACTCTCGGGGCTAAGGTCGAATCTCTGGGGGACAGGCTTGCAAAAATCAATCTGGTGCCACATCTCCGCTTTGTCTATAAAAATAGTTTGAGCGTTCATTCTAATATCTGGAATGTGCAGAGTTTGAGAGAAATTGAATGAAAATCAATGTGTTGATCGGCCTCAGCCTGACGGCCTTGCTGCTTTGGGCCTGCGATAAGCCGGCGGCCAGCACCGCGGCAGCGCAGCAGGCCGCGCCCCCCGAGGTCGGCGTGGTGGCGGTGGCGACGGCGCCGCTCGCCCTCAGCACGGAGCTGCCCGGGCGGGTTTCGGCACTCATGGTCTCGGAGGTGCGGCCCCAAGTCGGCGGCATCGTCCTGAAGCGCCTGTTCGTCGAGGGTGCCGACGTGACCGAGGGCCAGGTGCTCTATCAGATCGACCCCGCCACCTATCAGGCGGAGCTGGCCAGCGCGAAGGCCAACCTGGCCAAGGCGAAGGCCACGGCGACCTCGCTGCGCTCCAAGGCCCAGCGCTACAAGGAACTGGTCGCGATCAACGCGGTGGCGAAGCAGGATTACGACGACGCCGTGGCGTCGATGGACGCCGCCAACGCCGACATCGCCGCCGACGCGGCCGCGGTCGATTCCGCGCAGATCAATCTCGATTACACCGCGGTCAAGGCGCCGATCTCCGGGCG
Source organism: Dongia sedimenti (assembly GCA_030715195.1). Classification (GTDB taxonomy): domain Bacteria; phylum Pseudomonadota; class Alphaproteobacteria; order Dongiales; family Dongiaceae; genus Dongia; species Dongia sedimenti. The sequence goes on along the minus strand of JAUYVI010000004.1, from coordinate 214,612 downwards.
CATCGGCAAGTCGTCGGTGACGCCGGGTGCGCTGGTGACCGCCAGCCAGACCACGGCACTGGCCACGATCCAACAGCTCGATCAGGTCTATGTCGACGTCACCCAGTCCTCGATCGAGTTTCTCCGCCTGAAGCGCGATCTGGCCGCGGGAAAGATCGTCGGCGCCGGCGCGGACCGCGCAAAGGCGAAGCTCACTCTCGAAGACGGCTCGCCCTATGCGGAAGCGGGCATCCTGCAATTCTCCGATGTGACCGTGGACGAGGGCACCGGCAGCATCACGTTGCGCGCCGTCTTCCCCAACCCCGATCACGATCTGCTGCCGGGCATGTATGTCCGAGCCAGCCTCGAAACCGGCACGCTCGACAATGCGATCCTCGTGCCGCAGGCCGGCGTCACCCGCGATCCCAAGGGCCAGGCGACCGCCCTGGTGGTCGGCGCGGAGGACAAGGTCGAGCAGCGCATCGTGACAACCGACCGCGCGATCGGCGACCAGTGGCTGGTCACCGACGGGCTCAAGGCCGGTGACCGGCTGATCGTCGATGGGTTGCAGAAGATCGCCGTCGGCATGGTGGTGAAGCCGGTCGCCCCGGCCGCCAAATCCGCCGGCACCTCGTAAAGCGCGGGCCGTCGATCATGTCGCATTTTTTCATCGATCGCCCGATCTTCGCCTGGGTCATTGCCATCGTCATCATGCTGGCGGGCGCTCTGGCGATCCGCACCCTGCCGATCTCGCAATACCCGAACATCGCGCCGCCTTCGGTTTCGATCAGCGCCTCCTATCCCGGGGCCTCGGCGAAGACGCTCGAAGACACCGTCACCCAGGTGATCGAGCAGAAGATGAAGGGGATCGACAACCTCGACTACATGGCCGCGACCAGCGATTCGCAGGGCAATGCGCAGATCACGCTGACCTTCGCGGCCGGCACCGACCCCGACATCGCCCAGGTCCAGGTCCAGAACAAGGTGCAATTGGCGACGGCTCTGCTGCCCCAGGAGGTTCAGCAGCAAGGTCTCACGGTCACCAAGTCGACCAGCGACTTCCTGATGGTGATGGGCTTCGTATCCGAGAACGACGGCATGACCCAGTCGGATCTCTCCGACTATCTCGCCGCCAATGTCGAGGACCAGATCAGCCGCGTGGACGGCGTCGGCGACGTCACGCTGTTCGGCGCGCAATATGCGATGCGGATCTGGCTCGATCCGAGCAAGCTCAACAACTACAAGCTCACCCCGGCCGACGTCACAACGGCCATCGAAGCGCAGAACACCCAGGTCTCCGCCGGCTCGGTCGGCGGCTCGCCTGCGGCCGAAGGCCAGCAGTTGACGGCGACGGTCACGGCACAGAGCCGCCTGCAGACGGCCGAGCAGTTCCGCGCCGTGCTGCTGGTCACCAACACCGACGGTTCGACCGTTCGGCTGCGCGATGTCGCGCGCGTCGAGCTCGGCAGCGAAAGCTACGACACGGTGGCGCGCTACAACGGCAAGCCGGCGACCGGCCTCGCCATCAAGCTCGCGACCGGCGCCAATGCACTCAACACCGCGACGGCGGTGAAGGCGCGGATCGCCGAGCTGGCGGCGTTCTTCCCGGCCGGCATGAAGGTCGTCTATCCGTACGACACCACGCCGTTCGTGCGGATCTCCATCGAGGAGGTGGTCAAGACCCTGGTGGAAGCGATCATCCTGGTCTTCGTCGTCATGTTCGTCTTCCTGCAGAACTTCCGCGCGACGCTGATTCCGACGATCGCGGTGCCGGTGGTCCTGCTCGGCACTTTCGGCGTTCTCGCGGTCTTCGGCTATTCGATCAACACCCTCACCATGTTCGGTGCCGTCCTGGCGATCGGCTTGCTGGTCGATGACGCGATCGTGGTGGTCGAGAACGTCGAGCGCGTGATGCGCGAGGAAGGCCTGTCGCCGCGCGACGCCACCCGCAAGTCGATGAGCCAGATCACCGGCGCCCTGGTCGGCATAGCCCTGGTGCTTTCCGCCGTGTTCGTGCCGATGGCCTTCTTCGGCGGCTCGACCGGCGTCATCTATCGCCAATTCTCCATCACCATCGCGTCCGCCATGGTGCTCTCGGTCCTGGTCGCGTTGACGCTCACCCCGGCGCTCTGCGCCAGCTTGCTGACATCCGCAGGCCAGGACGGCCACGCCCCGAAACGCGGGCCCTTCGCCTGGTTCAACCGCGCCTTCAACGCGGGCAACCGCGGCTATCAGACGGGGGTTTCCGGCATCCTCAAGCGCAGCAAGACGGCGCTCCTCGTGTATCTGGTCCTGATCGGCGGCATGGTCGCCTTGTTCATGCGCCTGCCGACCGCCTATCTGCCGGACGAAGACCAGGGACTTCTGTTCGTCCAGGTCCAGCTTCCCGTGGGCGCCACCCAGGAGCGGACGGTCGATGTCCTGCGGCAGGTCGAGCACCACTTTCTGGTCGATCAGAAAGACGCGGTCAATTCGATCTTCACCGTGGCCGGCTTCAGCTTCGGCGGCGCGGGCGAGAATACCGGCATCGGCTTCATCAGCCTGAAGGACTGGAGCCAGCGCACGGCGCCGGGCTTAGCGGCCTCCTCCGTGGTGGGCAAGGCCTATGCCGCCCTGTCGTCGATCCGCTCCGCCGTGATCTTCGCCTTCATGCCGCCTTCCATCAGCGGCCTCGGCAATTCGACCGGCTTCGACATGCAGCTTCAGGACGTCGGCGGCCTCGGCCACGACGCGCTGATCGCCGCGCGCAACGAATTGCTCACCGCGGCCGCGAAAGACCCGGTGCTGAGCGGGGTGCGGCCGAACGGACAGGACGACACGCCGCAGCTCCACGTCGAGATCGATCAGGCCAAGGCGGGTGCTCTGGGGGTCGCACTGGCGGATATCAACGATACGCTCGCGACCGCCTGGGGCGGCACCTATGTCAACGACTTCATCGACCGCGGGCGGGTCAAGAAGGTCTATGTCCAGGGCGACGCCCCGTTCCGGGCTTCCGCCGAAGACCTCGACCGCTGGTACGTGCGCAACGGCAGCGGCGCAATGGTGCCGTTCTCCGCCTTCGCCAAGGCGAGTTGGACCTACGGCTCGCCGCGTCTCGAACGCTATAACGGCGTCTCCTCGGTCGAGATTCTGGGCGATGCCGCGGCCGGCCGCAGCACCGGCGAGGCGATGACGGAGATGGAGAGTCTGGCGGCCAAGCTGCCGGCCGGCATCGGCTACCAATGGACCGGGCTCTCCCGACAAGAGAAGCTGTCGGGATCGCAGGCGCCCGCGCTCTATGCCATCTCGACCCTGGTGGTGTTCCTCTGCCTCGCGGCGCTCTATGAAAGCTGGTCGATTCCGTTCTCCGTGATGCTGGTGGTCCCGCTGGGCGTGCTCGGCGCCCTGGTCGCGGCGGACCTGCGCGGACTCTCCAATGATGTGTTCTTCCAGGTCGGCCTGCTGACCACGATCGGTCTTTCAGCGAAGAACGCGATCCTGATCGTCGAGTTCGCCAAGGAGCTGCAGGAACAGGGCATGGGCCTGATCGACGCAACGATGCATGCGGTCGGCCTACGCCTGCGGCCGATCCTGATGACCTCGCTCGCCTTCATTCTCGGCATGCTGCCGATGGTGCTCAGCACCGGCGCCGGGGCCGGCGGGCGCACCGGTATCGGCACCGGCGTCACCGGCGGCATGATCTCGGCGACCGTGCTCGGCGTCTTCCTGGTGCCGGTCTTCTTCGTGGTCATCCGCCGGATCTTCAAGGGCAAAGCGAAGCCCGCCGGCCTGCCCGCCGCGGCGCCGGCCGAATAGCAGAGTGATGTTCATGAGACGTCTTCCTTTCCCCGCCGCCGCACTGGGGCTTCTGCTCGGCGGTTGCACCTTGATCCCGGACTACTTCCGCCCGGACGCCCCGGTTGCCGCATCCTGGCCATCGGGTCCTGCCTATGCCGCCCAGCCGGTGAGTTCGACCGCCGCGAAGGCCGCGGATATCGACTGGCAGAGTTTCTACACGGATGACAAGCTCCGCCGGCTGATCGCCCTCTCGATCGCCAACAACCGCGATCTCCGGGTTGCGATGCTGAATGTGCAGAAGGCCCAGGCGCAATACCGCGTACAGCGGTCCAACCTGCTGCCCACCATCAATGCCGATACCAACGGCACGATCCAGCGCGTCGGCCGCGCGACCTCGCAAACCGGCATCGCGACCACCGAGCACAGCTACACGGCGCAGGCCTCCGTCAGTTCGTTCGAGCTGGATCTGTTCGGACGACTCCGCAGTCTGGACGAGCAGGCGCTGGAGACCTATTTCGCCACCGAGGAGGCGCAGCGCGCCGCGCAGATCACCCTGGTGGCCGAAATCGCCACCGCCTATCTCACCTTGGAATCCGACCAGGAGAAGTTGGAGCTGGCGCGGGACACGGCCACCAGTCAGCAGCAATCCCTGGATTTGACGCGGCGGATTTTCGCGATCGGCACCGCTTCGGAGTTGGATGTCCGGCAGGCGGAAACCAGCGTGGACACGGCGCGGGTCGATATCGCGCAGTTCACGACGGCCGTCGCCCAGGACGTGAACGCACTCGTGCTGCTGGTCGGCCAGGGCGTTCCCGACGATCTTCTGCCCGTGGGCGGCCTGGGCACGATCACCGAGATGAGCGACGTGCCGTCGGGCCTGCCGTCGGATCTGCTGGAGGCGCGCCCCGATATCCGCGAGGCGGAGCGCACACTGAAGGCCGCCAATGCCAATATCGGCGCGGCGCGGGCGGCGTTCTTCCCGAAGATCACCCTGACCGCCAATGCCGGCAGCACCAGCGACGCGCTCTCTACCCTGTTCAAGGCCGGAACCGGCGGCTGGGCCTTTGCCCCGGATATCATCGTGCCGATCTTCGATGCCGGGGCCAACCGGGCCAATCTCGATGCCGCCAAGGTCGATCGCTCCATCGAGGTCGCGAATTACGAGAAGGCGGTCCAGACCGCATTCCGCGAGGTGGCCGACGCCTTGGCCGAGCGCGGCACGATCGACGAGCAGGTCGCCGCCCAACAGTCGCTGGTCGACTCGACCGCCGCCAGCTATCGGCTGGCCCAGCAGCGATATGCCAAGGGCGTCTCTAGCTACCTCGATGTGCTCGACGCCCAAAGGTCGTTGTACACCGCGCAGCAGGACCTCATCACCATCCGCTTCGGCAAGCTCTCCAACCTCGTGACCCTTTACAAGGTTCTGGGCGGCGGCTGGAAACAGGAGACCCAGGACGCGCAGCTCTGAAGCGATTGCCGCCCGGCGCGCGGCGACGCTTCAGGACTCAGCGCTGCGGCCAGAGGATCACCGGGAACTGCAAGGAATAGCCGGCCGGCCTACTTCCAGGGCCAGCGGATTACCGAGAGAATATCGACATAATCGTCGCTCCAGACCCGCGCCTCGGTGAGCGGCGGCAGCTTCTGCCAGCGCGGGTCCGCCGCCAGGGTGCCGAGATCGGGCTCGCCGCGCGCCAGCACCGCCCATTCCGAGGGTGAGATCAGGCTGCCTTCGGGCGGCTCACCGGGGAAGAACTGCCAGCGCCCGACCAGGCCGCGGTCGGTGGCCAGCCGCGCCACCGCCGGCAGCAGCTCGATGTTGCGGTTGGAAAGATGCAGCAGCAGCAGCCCGCCCGGCTGCAGCTTCCGCAGATAGAGATCGACGGCTTCGCGGGTCAGCAGATGCACCGGGATCGAATCCGAGCCGAAGGCATCGAGCACCAGCAGGCGATAGGACGCGTCCGGCTGAGCGGCGAGCTTCAATCTTCCGTCACCCAGCACGACCTTGGCATCGGGCGCGCAATCGTTGAGGAAAGTGAAGTAACGCGGATCGCGCGCGGTGGCGAGAATGGCGGGGTCGATCTCGAAGAAGGTCCAGGACTCGCCCGCGCTGCTGAGGCAAGCCATGGCACCGGCGCCGAGCCCGATCACGCCGACCGGCGACAGCCTACCCGCACCGCGGAGCGCTTCGATCGCCTGCCCGGCCGGGCCGCTGCGCGCGTAATAGAGCAGCGGCTCGCGGCGGCGCTCCGGATCCATGGACTGCGCGCCATGGGTGGTGTTGCCGTGCATCAGGAAATGCACTTTGTAGCCCGTCGGATCGGCCTCGATCCGATGCACACCGAAGAAGCTGCGGTAGCGCGCGAGTTCGGGACGGAGGGAAATGTCCGAACCCGCTGCCAGGATCGCGGCGGCAAGCAAGGCCATGGCGGCGGGCTTGCGGCGCGCGGCGAAGCAGATCAGCGCCGCCGCCGCCTTGACCGCGACCATCCATTGCAGCGCGCCATGCCCCGATGCGATGGCGAGAGCGAAGCGCAAGACGAGAAACAGCACCACCGCCGCGGCGACCCATTTCCAATTCAGCCAGGCTTTCGTGTCCGTGCCGCGCCCGATCGCCCAGAGTGCGATCGCCGCCAGGATCGCGATCGGATACTCGTAGACGCCCGGGAAGATGAGCGGCGCCAGCACGGCGTTGAACAAACCGCCCAGCGCGCCGCCCAGTGACATCAGCAGGAAGAACTCGGTGAGATGCCGTGGTGCGGGCCGCAGCGCCACCAGGTCGGAGTGGCAGCTCAATGCCAGCAGGAACAGCAGCGCGATGCCGACCGCGATCTGCGGCAGGCCGATGCTGGTCTCGAACCCGGCGGTGAGGACGGCGATGGTGGCCGCATAGGGAATCGTGCGCACGACGGCGTTGCGCGTGAGCAGCGGCTTGCGCGCGAAAGCGATGACGAAGGTCAGCAGATAGACCATCAGCGGCAGGATCCAGAGCAGCGGCACCGAGGCGATGTCGGTCGAGATCTGCAAGGTGACGCCGAGGAAGAGGCTCGACGGCGCCGCCGCGAGCGCCAGCCAATGCAGCCGGCGTTTCCAGTCCGGCGCGGGTTGGGCGTCGATCGCGGGATCGGCGCGAGGCACGGCGGTGCCGGACTGGCGCAAGGTCGTCCAGCCGCAGGCGATCAAACCGGCCAGCAGCGCAATATAGGTCGCCGCCCAGAACCAGCTTTGATTCTTGAGGCCGAGCTCAGGCTCGACCAGCAGCGGATAGAGGATGAGCGCCGCGAGGCTGCCGAGATTGCTGGCGGCATAGAGGAAATAGGGATCGCCGGCATCCCGCGCACCGGTCAGTGAATACCAGCGCTGCAGCAGCGGCGCCGTCGCCGCGACCACCACGAAAGGCAGGCCCACCGTCATCGCCATCATCAGGATGAGGTCGCCCTGCGGCGGGCGCTCCGCCGGCGGGACCCAGCTTTCCGGAACGACGACCGGAAGCAACATGAGCGCCGCGATGGCGAGGGCCGCGTGGACCGCCATCTGCGCGCGCGGGCGGAGCCGGGCGGAGATGACATGGGCATAGAAGTAGCCGGCGAGCAGCGCGATCTGGAAGAACAGCGAGACGGTGATCCAGACCGAAGCGGCGCCGCCGAGCCTGGGCAGGATCATCCGCCCGAGCATCGGTTGGATCAGAAAGACCAGCCAAGCGCTGAGCAGCATGGTCCCGGCGAACAGCCAGGTGCTGCGCGAGGTCCGCGCGGTTGTCTTCAAGCTCTCCCCCGTCCCGCCCCCGCTCCGTCATGCCAAGGCTTGGCCTTGGCATCCACGAGTTTAGTGCGGTTGCTGCAGAGCGTGGAGATTTTAACTCGTGGATCCCAAGGCCGAGCCTTGGGATGACGATCGAGTTTGAGGCGAGCGCGGGCGTCTATCCCGCGAGATTACGCGAAATCCCCGGCGAGCTCGGCGCGGATTTCTTCCGGGAGCACGGCCATGTGGCTGTATTCCGGATGGCTGAAGCCGACGATCACCTGGCGGCCCGGCTCGCGGAACAGCGCGATCTGCGGCGCCGTGAAGGGGAAATGGATGAACTGCACCGAGGAGGCCTTGCCCTGCTCGTTGGTGCGGTCCTGGTCGGCTTCCGGCACGCCCTTCACCAGCTCGCCATCGAGCTTGATGAAGGCGGTGTGCTCGACGCCGCCCAGCCGCCCCAGGAACCGGGCGCGGCGCACCGGATCGTCGATCTCGAACATGACCGTCGCGGTCAACTCGCTGCCCTGCGGGATCAGCGGATTGTAGGCGCGCAGCTCGTCCTCGATCTGCGCCTCGCCGCCCTTCTCGATATGCAGCATCTCCTGGACTTGCTGCAGCATGGTCTCGTAGCTCTCGAAGTAGAAGGTTGCGACCGGACCGACCTCGACCCGGCGCCGGCGCTTCAGCGCGACCACCGCCTTGCGCATCTCCAGCCGCTTCGCGGCATATTCATTCGGCGGCAGGATGTCGGAACGGCTGATCACCGTCTTTTTGGCAGCGGCCATGAAAGAGACTCCGTGGATCGTCTAGTTCAGCCCGTAGGCGCGGGCGAAGAGCTGGATCGGATGCCAGGCATGTTCGGGTGTTTTGGCGGCGTCGAGCCGTTCCATGCCTTGCACGATATGCTCGCCGGCGAGCGGACATTCCGAGGCGACGAACGCCTTGCCCGACGCGATCGCCTGGCGCGCGACCGGCTTGCCCACCTTGAGCGCCGTCTGGAAATTGCCCTTGAAGATGCCCCAGGAGCCGCCGTGACCGGAGCAGCGCTCGATCACCGCAAGGTCGGCCTCGGGAATGAGCTTCAGCATCTCGGCCGCCTTCTGGCCCATGTTCTGGGCCCGGGAATGGCAGGCGATGTGGACGGCGATGCCGCCCGGCAACGCCGCTAAGCCGGGGGCAAGCCCTTCGCGGCGCGCGATATCGACCACGTATTCCGCGACGTCGAAGGTCGCGTCGGACAAGGTCTTGATCCGGGCGTCGTTCGGCAGGATCAGCGGCCATTCGAATTTCAGCATCAGCGCGCAGGACGGCACCAGCGCGATCACGTCATAACCTTCGGCGACGTAAGGCAGCAGCGCGTCGGCGACGGTGACGGCATGCTCGGCCACGCGGGCGACGTCGCCGCGCTCCAGATGCGGCATGCCGCAGCAGCGCGGATAGACGACCTCGGTCTCGACGCCGTTGCGCGCCAGCACGGCCTGCGCTGCGGTGCCGATCTCGGGATTGTTGTAATTGGCGAAGCAGGTCGCATAGAGCACCGCCTTGCGGCCGTAGGCCGGCGCGTCGCGATTCACCTCCGGCCGGTTCTCGGCGGCGCGCAGCACCAGGGTGCGGCCGTGGAACTTCGGCAGGTAGGCTTCGCGGTCGACATGGGCGACGTTCTCGAGCACGGCGCGGGCGAGACCGTTCTCCACCATGGCGTTGGCGAGCGGCGCCATCAGGCCCGCGGCCTTGCCGTTGCGGTCGGTCTCGGTGAACTGCGCGCCGATCTTGTCTTCCTTGCCGGCTTTCAGCTCGGCGGCGCGATAGCGCAGCATCAGATGCGGGAAGTCGAGCGCCCATTCATGCGGCGGCACGTAGGGGCACTTGGTCATGAAGCAGAGGTCGCAAAGCGTACAGGCGTCGACGACCTGCTTGTAGTCCTTGGTATCGACCCCGGCCACCTCGTCGGGCGAGGCATCGACCAGGTCGAACAGGCGCGGGAAGGAATCGCAGAGATTGAAGCAGCGCCGGCAGCCATGGCAGATGTCGAAAACGCGGTGCATCTCCGCTTCGATCTTCGCCATGTCGTAGAAATCGGGATCCTGCCACGCGATCGGGTGGCGGACCGGTGGCTCTAGGCTGCCTTCGCGCATCGCCCTATCCGTGAGAGGTTCGGCCGGAAACGTGGAAGCATCGGCCGGACCGCGCTGACATCTGGATCAGCGCGGCTCCGGCGGATGTCATCGACTGGAGATCAGCCGAGCGTGTCGAGCGCCTTCTGGAAGCGGCCGGCATGGGACTTCTCGGCCTTGGCCAAGGTCTCGAACCAGTCGGCGATTTCCTCGAAGCCCTCTTCGCGGGCGGTGCGGGCCATACCCGGGTACATATCGGTGTACTCATGGGTCTCGCCGGCGATCGCCGCCTTGAGGTTCGGACCGGTCGGCCCGATCGGCAGGCCGGTCGCCGGATCGCCGACGACTTCCAGGAACTCGAGATGGCCATGGGCATGGCCGGTCTCGCCTTCCGCGGTCGAGCGGAACACGGCGGCGACGTCGTTGTAGCCTTCGACATCGGCCTTTTGTGCGAAATAGAGATAGCGACGGTTGGCCTGGCTCTCGCCGGCGAAGGCCGCCTTCAGGTTCTCTTCGGTCTTGGAGTTCTTGAGGTTTGCCATTTGCTTGCTCCCTTTGCAGTGGCGGAGTCGTTTCTCGGCAGTATTCTTATCGAAACGGTCTGCAGGCCGGGCCGGTCACGATGCCGGGGACCCGCTGCAGGCCCGAATCATAGGCAGCCGAAACCGGCGCTGTCAACAGATTAGAAAAACTCTAAATAGAGCGTCTTGCGCCTGAAATAAAAGGCGAAACTCGCGGCACGATTAGTCGCGGGTGACCCGCACAATGACCTCGACGCGCTCGATGCGGGTCCCCTTCGGGGGCTCGGGCAGCCGCGCCCAGGCAACGGAATCTCCCGGGATGTCCTCGAGATGACCGTTGGCTTCGATGAAGAAGTGGTGGTGGTCGGTGGTGTTGGTGTCGAAGTAGGAGCGCCCCGGCTGCACCACCACCTCGCGCAACAGGCCGGCGGTGGTGAACTGGTGGAGCGTGTTGTAGACGGTCGCGAGCGACACCCGGACCCGCGCCGCGGTGGCCTCATGGTGCAACTGCTCGGCGGTGACATGGCGGTCGCCGGCATCGAACAGCAGTTTGGCCAGGGACATGCGCTGGCGCGTCGGGCGCAGGCCCGCCGTGCGCAGCTTCTGAACCATGGGGGTAAACGGACGCGCTTCCATGACGGGAATATTGCCATATCCGACGCAGGCTTGGAACCCGATATTATAATCGTTAAAGAACCGGGTCAGGGCGTCTTCAGGAACGCGATCCAGGCCGGGGCGACCATGGTTTCGATGTAATAATAGACCCGGCTGTCTTTGGCGCGCTTGAACGCGGCGATCGCGCCCGCCCGGTCACCTGCCGCGGCGAGCCGCTCGCCGGTGTAGAAGTCCACCTCGCAGAGCTGCTCCACCGCGGTCTTTGCGTTGTCGGAGCGGGCCAGCCGCCGCGCCTCCGCCTCGGAAATCCGGCCCGCGATGTAGTCCAGCAACGGCGCCGGCCAGTCCGGCTTGCCGAAGGCCGCGCGGCCCGCCGTCAGCGTTTCCGACGCGCCGGCGGCATCACCCCTGGCGCGCTGCGCCATCGCCTTCCAGATCCACCAGTAGAGGAAGCCCGGGTCTTCGGCCCGCGCCCGGTCCGCCATGGCGATGGCCTCGTCGAAGCGTCGGGCGAAATACAGGGCAAAGATTCCGGTCGCGGTCCGGTAGCTGGAATCCAGCGCCAGCGCCTTCTCGGTGTCCGCCAGTGCCGCCGCGATGTCGCCCTTGTAGAGGTGGAGATAGCTCAACTCGTCGAAGTAGTCGGGGTCGTCGGATTTCATCGCGATGGCGCGCTCGATGTCGGCCTCGGCTGCGTCGAAATCGCCGAGCCGGCGGGCGACGGCACCCCGATTCATGAGGGGATCGGCCTGGGTCGAATCGAGCGCCACTGCCTTGTCGAAAGCGGCCCGCGCCTCGGCATAACGACTCTCGCTCCGATGCACGCGGCCGATCAGGTAATAGGCGCCCCAGAAGTTGGGATCGATATCGACGGCCGTGCGGTAGTTGCGCATGGCCTCGTCGCTCAGGTTCTGGTCGAACAGCGCCTCGCCCAGGCGCAGCAGCGCGTTGTAGTGGTCGGTCTCGTCGGCGATGCCCGCGGCGACGAAGCGCCGGCAGATCTCGGCGCGCTGCGGCGACGGCAAGTCGGTGTTGTTCAGGCAATTGTCGGAATCGGTGCCCGCAGGCGGCGGTGCCGCCACGGCGGGCAGCGCCGCCGGCTTGGCGGCGGCCGCTTGCGGTGGCGGTGGCGGTGGCGGCCGATCGGAAACCACGCTGGCCGCGACGAAGCCGATGCGGCCATCCGCCAGCTGCACCCGCCACCAGGCGCTGTCGGTGCTGCGTCCGGTGGCCTCCAGGGCCTGACTGGCCGCAAGCCGCGCGACGACCGGTGCATCGATCGACGGTGCCTCACGCAGGCGGGCCTGGTCGCGGGCATAGAGTTTCGCGGTCGTCGCGACGATGGCCGGCAACGGCGCCTTCGGGGCCACGTTCAGCGTCGCGATCCGCTGGCGCGCCTGGTCGGCGAACCGGCCCTGCGGATATTTGTTGAGATAGGCTTCGTAGCCTTCGACCGACTTGTCGTCTTCGGCCGCGCTCCAGAACGCCGATTCGAAGGCGGCGGCATCCGCCTGGCTGGGCGTGGCGGGCAGTGCCGCTTCCGGGTTCTGGTGCAGCACCCGCGTGGCCGTCTGGTCCGCCTGCTCCAGGCGACGCCGGGCCAGCGGCGCGAAGACGCCATCGGGGAATTTGCCGAGATAGGCCTGGTAGTCCTCGGCCGACTTGCTGTCCTTCACCTCGTTCCAGAAGGCGAGATCCAGCGATGCGGGATCGGGTGCCGCCGGGGCCGAGACCGCCGCGGGCACGAAGTAGAACGGCGCCGTCAGCGAGGAAGCGTCCCACGGCACCTGCTTCTTGCCGGTCGCCGCCAGCACCTTGCCGCGCACTTCCTGGAACACGTCGTTGATGCTGGCGCCGGGCCGGGTGATCGCCTGCGCGAGCGCCGTCGTATAGGCGCTGTTGACGCCCTTCCCGTCCTCGGCGACATCGCCCGGCGCGGTCGAATAGGCGATGAAGCTGCCCATCGGCCGCGCGCTCGGATCGGCGAGACCGCGGGTCACGGCGCGAAAGCCGCGCGACAGCGGATTGTTGCGGCAGGCATCCAGGATCACGATGTTGACCGCGGCATCGGCGAAGGCCATCTGCTTCATCACCAGATCGACCGGCACCGCCTCGATATCGACATCGGGCTCGCGCGCGATCTTGGCGTGGATCGGGATCAGGTAATTGGTGCCGCCGACCTGGACGCCATGGCCGGCATAGAAGAACAGGCCGGTCGCCCCCTCGCCCGCATTGGCCAGGCGCTCGCCGAAGCTCTGGATGACGCGCTTCATCTGCGCCTGGTCGGCATTCTCCGCTTCGATCACCTCGAAGCCGATGCCCTTCAGGGTCTTCGCCATGAGCCGGGCGTCGTTGGCGGGGTTGGGCAACGCGCCCAGATCGCCGTCGTAAGCCGAATTGCCGATGATGAGCGCGACGCGCGGCTCGGCCCGCGCCGGGAGGGCGAGGAGCAGCAGTGCGGCGAAGACGAACGCGACGATCCGCATGCCGTTCAGCTCATCCGCCCATATTGGCGAGCCGCGCCTTGGCCGCGGCGAATTCCAGGGTCCAATAGGCGCGGGTGTCGAGCGCCGCCTGCAGCGCGGCGCGCGCGGCATCCTTGTCGCCGGCGAGATAGGCCCATTCGCCGGCGAAGAAATTCAGCGCGCAGAGCTGCTCGAACTGCGTGTTGGCGTCCTTCGATTTCGCCGCCGCCCGCGCCTGGGCGAGGCTGAGCCCGCCGGAGAGCGCGTCGAAGACCGGTCCCGGCCAGGCATCGCCGGCGGCGGAGCGGCCTGCCTCCAGGGCCGCGGCGGCGCCGGCCGCATCGCCCTTCGCTTTCTTGGCGAGGGCGCTCCAGAGCGGCGCGGTCGGCGCGCCCAGGCTGGCGGTGGCCTGGGCTCCGGCCTGGTCCAGGTCGCCGGTGAAGTAGTTCACCGCCGCCAGGATCAGCGACTGGCGGCTGCTATCGGCCTTGCGGCCGCGCTCCAGCGCGGTCTTGGCGGAATCGAGGTCGCCGCGCGCGATCTCGATCTCGCCCAGCTTCTCGTAATAGCCGGCATCGTCCTTGGTGAGCAGCGCGCGCTTCACCTCGAGCCGCGCCTTCTCGACATCGCCGAAGCCCATGACGGCGACGCCGCGCTGGAAGACGATGTCGGGATTCTTGTTGTCGATCGTGGCCGCTTTCTCGAAGGCGGAATAGGCCTCCTTGAACCGCCGCTGGTCGAGTCGCACCAGGCCGATGTCGTAATAGATCGTCGCATCGCGCGGCGCCAAAGCCGCCGCCTGCTCGTATTTCCGGATCGCCTCGTCATAGCGCCGCGCCATGCTGAGCGACACGGCGAGATTGCCGAGCGCCGTGAGCTTCGCCGTGTCGTCGCCGGCCTTCACCACCAGGCGCTCGCAGGCGGCGACGCGGTCGTTGGCCGCGACCTGCGAGGCCGCAGGACAGACCTCTTCATCCGGTCCGGTCGGCGCGGCGGCGGCTTCCGGCGCGCTCTTCTGGCTGCTGGGCGCGAGGACCACCGGCTGCGCGCTCACCACCGTGCGGTGCATGTAGCCGCTTTGCCCGGCGACCTCGACCCGCCACCACTTGCCGTCGGAGGAGAGGCCGGTCGCGTGGACCTCGGTGTTGGTCTTCAGCTTGGTGACCAGCGCCGCCTTGGAATCCGGTTCGGACCGCACCTGCCCGCCGTTCTTGGCATAGACGGTGGCGTCTTTCGCTTCGAAGGTCGGCGCTTGGGCGGGCGCGGGTGCGGCAGCCGGTGGCTGCGCGGGCGCCGGCTCGACCGCTGCCGGCTCCGCGGCCTTCGGTTCCGGAGCGGCCGGCGGCTCCGTCGGTGCCTGGGCCGGAGCCGGAGCGCCGTACTTCTCCACCCTGAGCTTGGCCAGATCGACGAACTCGCCGTTCGGATATTTCTCGAGATAGGCCTTGTAGTCCTCGGCCTTCGTGCTGGCCTTGATCGAGTTCCAATACGCGATGTCGGCCTGCTGCGGATCGACCGCGGGTTCCGCCGGCGCCGGCGTGGCTGCGGGTGCCGGAGCCGGTGCGTATTTCTTCACCCGAAGCTTGGCGAGATCGGCGAAGTTGCCGTCGGGATACTTGTCGAGATAGGCCTGATAGTCCTCGGCCTTCTTGCTGTCCTTGATTCCATTCCAGAAATCGAGCTCGCTTTCGCCCTGGGCGATCTGCATGGGTGCGGACGCGAACGGATCAGCCAATGCAGGGGTGAAGAGCGCGGCCGACAGGGCCAGGGCCAGGAGAGCCGCAGATCTTTCCGTCATCTTTGAACGCCGCTCCCCGTATCCCTCGCGCGGCCCATCTGCGCCGTCAGGGCAGTGTAAGCGGCTTTACCGAGAAAGAAATCGGCCATGGTCCGAATTTTTCTTGGTCGGCGCCGCGCCCTACTTCATCACCGACTGGCGCGGCACAAAACCCTGCGCGCCGTTCGACAGCGAGACCTGGTACCAGCGCCCATCGCTGCTGCGCGCTGTGGCGAGCAAGGGCCCGCCCTGGCGCAGCTTGAAGATCGGCTGACCGCCGGGCGCATCGAAGATCTGCGCGCCCTCGCGCACCTTGATGGTCACATTGACCGGGTTGAACGAGAAAGACGCGGCCATTGGCTGCTGTGGCTGCGTCGGCGCCGCCGACGGCACCTGTGGGATGCTGATCCCGAGCTGGCTGGCAACGCCCGAAAGCAGCGCCTGACCGACCTCGGAACTCGGGACCGGCGCCGGAGCCGGCTGCGGCGCGCCCGCGGTCTCGAAGGCATCGGGGCCGAGGGTCTGCGCCACGGCGGGTTGCGCGGCTGGCGGAGCGGCGGGTGCCGCCGAGGCGGTCTGGATCGGCTGCTCCGCAACCACGGTCCGATGCATGTAGCCGGTCCGGCCATCGGCCAAGGCGACGCGCCACCATTTGCCGTCGGCGGAAAGGCCGGTCGCGGTCACCTCGGTGTTGGTCTGCAGCTTGGAGAGCATTTTCGCGCCGGCATTCGGCGCGGCGCGGACCTGGCCGCCGGACTTGGCGTAGACCGTCTGGCTCTGAGCGATGAAGCTGACCTCCGCGGCCTGCGGCTGGACCTGCGTCGGATCGGCGACACTGTCGCGGGAAATGGCATTGCCGTCGCCCGTCCCCGCGCTCGCGACCTTCGACCCGCCCTTCAGCTCGTCGAGCTTGGCATTGGCGAGGTCGACGAAGTAGCCGTTCGGATACTTGGCCAGATAGAGATTGATGCTGTCGGCGTCACCGCTGTCCTTCACCGAATCCCAATAGGCCTTCTCCGTCTTCAGCGCCTCTTCTTCGGCCGAAGTGGCGGGCGCGGCTGGCGGCGTGACCGAAGCGGTCTGCGTGGCCTCCGGCGCCTTGAAGTAGAAGCGGCCGGTGAGTGACGACGAATCCCACGGCGTCTGCTCGTTGCCGGTCGAGGCCAGCACCTTGGTGCGCACCTCCTGGAACACGTCGGCGATGGAGAGGCCCGGCTGGGTGATGGTCTCGGCCAGGGCCTTGGTGTAGGGGCTGTTCACCCCGTCGCCGTCCGCCGCGGTCGAGCCCGGCGCGGTCGAATAGGCGATGAAGCTGCCGCGCGGCGCGGTCTCGATCTTCGCCAAGCCGCGGCTCAGGCTCCGCGCGCCGTCGCCCAGCGGATTGTTGCGGCAGGCATCGAGGATGATGATGTTGACCGCACTCTCGGCGAACTCCATCTGCTTCATGACGGTGGTGGCCGAGACGCTGACGAGGTCCACATCCCGCTCGCTCTTGATCTTGGCATCGACGGGAATGAGGTAGTTCTCGCCCGCGACCTGCAATCCGT
Source organism: Dongia sedimenti (assembly GCA_030715195.1). Classification (GTDB taxonomy): domain Bacteria; phylum Pseudomonadota; class Alphaproteobacteria; order Dongiales; family Dongiaceae; genus Dongia; species Dongia sedimenti. The sequence continues at coordinate 198,076 of JAUYVI010000004.1, read as the reverse complement.
GGCCGGCATAGAAGAACAGGCCGGTGCCTTCCTTGCCCGCCGCCGCGAGCTTGTCGCTGAACTCCTGGATCTTCTGCTTCATCTCCGCCTGGCTGGCATCCTCGGCCTCGACCACGTCGAAGCCGATGGATTTCAGCGTCCTTGCCATCAGCTTGGCGTCGTTGGAGGGGTTGGGCAGCGCCGGCAGATCGCCCTTATAGGCCGAGTTGCCGATCACCAAGGCGACGCGCGGCTCCGCCGAGGCGGGGCGCGCGACCAGCAGGCCGAGCATGAGTGCCAGGCCGGCGCAGAGCGCGCCCAAGGCCGTCACACCACGCCGAGAGAAGGAAAGATGCGGCATCGTCAGATCCCAACGGCGGCGGGCGCGAACGACCGAGCCGCTCAAATATTCAGAGAATTGGCAAAATTATAGGCCTATTCACCCGGGCCTCAAGCCGAGGCGTTGTGATACCCCACACGTTGGTGGAAGAAAGTTAACCTTCAATCACCAAAGCGCGCCTGTCGCCCCGGCGTGGAGCCTAGGTGTGATGCAAACCGATCCGCCATTCCTCGGCCACTGCCGGATGGGGGTCCGGGGTGGCGGGGGCCATGGCACGCAGCTCGGCCGGCGACGACAGGCGTCCCAGCGCCCACACCGCCGCCCCGCGCACCAAAGGCGAGGGGTCGGACAAGGACCGCAGGGCGGGCCCCCGGAGCGCGACCATCCCGCTATTGCCGATGGCGATCAGCACATTGCGGAGAAAGCGATCGCGCCCGATCCGCTTGATCGGCGAGCCCGAGAAGCGCAGTCGGAACGCCGCGTCGTCGAGGGTCGCGAGCTCGGCCAGGTCCGGCGCCGTCAGATCGGCACGGGCTTTGAGCGCCGGCTGCGCGGCCGCTTGCGCGAACTTGTTCCAGGGGCAGACCGCGAGGCAGACGTCGCAGCCATAGATCCGGTTGCCGATCAGCGGCCGCAGTTCATGCGGGATCGGCCCCTTATGCTCGATGGTGAGATAGGAGATGCAGCGCCGCGCATCGATCCGATAGGGCGCCGGAAAGGCCTGGGTCGGGCAGGCATCGAGGCAACGCCGGCATTCGCCGCAATGATCGCTCTCCGCGTCATCCGGCGGAAGATCGAGCGCCAGGAACACCTCGCCCAGGAACAGCCAGGAACCGAGATCGCGCGAGACCAAGTTGGTGTGCTTGCCCTGCCAGCCGATTCCGCCGGCCTGGGCCAGCGGCTTCTCCATCACCGGCGCGGTATCGACGAAGACCTTCACCTCGATCTGATGCGTTTCGGCGATCCAGCGACCGAGCGCCTTCAGCTTCTTCTTCAGCACGTCGTGATAATCGCGATGCCGCGCATAGACCGAGATGTTGGCGCGATCGGGCGGCAGATCGACCGGCGCTTCCTCGGGTCCGTAGTTCAGGCCCAGCACCACCACGCTCTTGGCCGCGGGCCACAGCACCTGGGGATCGCCGCGGCGGTCGGCCTTGGCCGGCATCCAATCCATTTCGCCATGCAGGCCCTGGGCGATGAAGGCCTTGAGATTCTCCTGCGCTTCCGGCGCGAGTTCCGCTTTCGCGAAGCCGACGGCGTCGAAGCCGAGTTCGAGGGCCTTCGCGCGAATGGCGGCGCGGCTCGTCGGCGTGGCGTTCATCGGGGATATGCCGCGGCGCTACGTACCCCCACCCCTGCCCTCCCCCGATTCGGGGGAGGGAGAAGAAAGCCCCCGCCCCCGAATCGGGGGCGGGTTGGGGTGGGGGTACAGAACACCGGCTTCCTAGCCACGTCCGCGATAGGGCGCGACGCCTTGCTCCGGCACCCAGAGATCGGCCGGTCGCTTGCCCTTCTCGAAGAAAACGTCGATCGGCAGGCCGCCGCGCGGATACCAATAGCCGCCGATGCGGAGCCATTTGGGCGCGATCGCCGCGATCAGGTCCTTGGCGATGTCGAGCGTGGTGCCTTCGTGAAAGCCGCCATGGTTGCGGTAGGAATGCAGGTAGAGCTTCAGCGACTTCGATTCGACCAGCCACCGACCCGGCAGGTAGTCGATGACGAAATGCGCAAAATCCGGCTGACCGGTGACGGGACAGAGGCAGGTGAATTCCGGCGCGGTGAAGCGCACGGTGTAGTTCTCGCGCGGATGCGGATTGGGCACGTGCTCGAGTGTCTTCACGCTGGGCGCGCTGGGCAACTCGGTCTTCGCACCGAGCTGGGTGAGGTTGGTGTAGGCAGTCTTCTTTGCCATCTCATGCGCCTCCGATTGGAACTCGTCATCCCGTGACTTGGTCACGGGATGACGGAAACATCATGCACTCACCTTGTGCGCACGGGCCGCAACCAGTGACTCGATCACCTGCGCGACGCCGTCCTCGTCATTGGTCCCGGTGGTCTCGTGTCCCTCGGCCATGACGTCGGGATGGGCATTGCCGACGGCGACGCCGCGGCCGACGAAGGCCAGCATGGCGAGATCGTTCGGCATGTCGCCGAACGCCACGACGCGCTTCGGGTCCACGCCGAGCCGCTCGCAGACCCGCGCCAGGCCGAGCGCCTTGGAGACGCCCGCCGCGGCGACCTCGACGAAATGCATGCCGGAGAAAGTCACCGAGAGCTCGTTGCCGACCACGGCCCGCACCAGCGCCGCCAGCGTCTCGACCGCCTGGTCGGGGTGATGGATCGCGAGCTTGACCACCGCATCGGCGGTCAGCGTGTCGATGTCGCCGATCTTCGGCGCGATTCCGCTGACCCAGGTGTCGGGCCGCGGGAACTGCGGCTCGGTGCCGACATGATGGCCGTGCTCGGTGGCGAAGCTCACGCTGGGCTCGCGTTCCCGGAGACGCGTGATGATATCCCGCAGCGCTTCCTGGGGCACATGCGCATGGCTGATCACTTCCTGCCGATCGAGATCGTAGAGGATGGCGCCGTTGGAGCAGACCGCCAGGCCCTTGAGGCCGAGCTGGTCGGCGATCGGCTGCACGGTGCGCGGCGGCCGCCCGCTCGCCAGCACCATCTTGAACCCGGCCGCCACCGCCGCCTGCACCGCGGCTACGGTGCGCGGCGACAGGCTTCCGTCATGGCGCAGCAGGGTTCCATCGAGATCGCTCGCGATCAGGTCAATCGGCACTTCGGTCACTCTCGCTTTCCGCTCTTTGTGCATGGAAGTCGGCAACGAATGCATCGAGCGTTCCCGCCGCGATCGCAGCCCGCAGGCCCTGCATCAGTTCCTGATAATAGTGCAGGTTGTGCCAGGTCAGCAGCATCGGCCCCAGCATCTCCTTGGCCTTGATCAGGTGGTGGAAATAGCCGCGCGAATAGTTGCGGCAGGCCGGGCACGAACACTCGGGATCGATCGGCCCGGTGTCGTCGGTATGGCGCGCATTGCGCATATTGAGCTCGCCGCGACGCGTGAAGGCGAGACCGGTGCGGCCCGAACGGGTCGGCATCACGCAATCGAACATGTCGATACCGCGCGCCACCGCGCCGACGATGTCCTCCGGCCGCCCCACCCCCATCAAGTAGCGCGGCCGATCCAGGGGCAGGAAATCCGGCGTGAAGTCGAGCACCCGGAACATTTCCTGCTGGCCCTCGCCGATGGCGAGGCCGCCGATCGCATAGCCTTCGAAGCCGATCCCGGTCAGGGTCTTCGCGGATTCCTCGCGCAGCTCGCGATAGATCCCGCCCTGCACGATGCCGAAGAGATGATAGCCCGGCCGCGCCTGGAACGCCTTGCGGCTGCGTTCCGCCCAGCGCATCGAGAGCCGCATCGAATGGGCCGCTTGTTCCGGCGTGGCCGGGAAGGCGGTGCATTCGTCGAAGCACATGGTGATGTCGGCATCGAGCAGATGCTGGATCTCGATGCTGCGCTCGGGCGTCAGCATGATCTTGGCGCCGTCGATATGCGAGCGGAAGGCGACGCCCTCCTCGGTAATCTTGCGCAAGCTGGCGAGGCTCATCACCTGGAAGCCGCCGGAATCGGTCAGGATCGGCCCCGGCCAGTTCATGAACTTATGCAGGCCGCCGAAATGCGCGACCCGCTCGGCGCCGGGCCGCAGCATCAGGTGATAGGTGTTGCCGAGCAGGATCTCGGCGCCGGTCGCCTTGACCGATTCCGGCAGCATGGCCTTCACCGTCCCGGCCGTGCCGACCGGCATGAAGGCCGGCGTGTTCACCACGCCATGCGCGGTCGTGAGCGCGCCGCGCCGCGCCTTGCCGTCGGTCGCGAGGATGGAGAAGTCGCTCATGCGGCACGCTCCAGCAGACAGGCATCGCCATAAGAGAAGAAGCGATAACCGCTGGCGATCGCATGGGCATAGGCCGCGCGCATCTTCTCCGTTCCGGCAAAGGCGCAGACCAGCATGAACAGGGTCGATTTCGGCAGATGGAAATTGGTCAGCAGCAGGTCGGCGGAACGCACGGTCTTTCCCGGATGGATGAAGATATCGGTCTCGCGCGCGAAGGGCTGCAGCTTGCCGGCGGCGTCGAGCGCGCTTTCCAGCAGGCGCAGCGACGTCGTGCCGACGGCGACGATGCGGCGCCGCTCGGCGCGCGCGCGATTGAAGGCCTCGGCGGTCGCCGCCGAAACCTCGCCCCATTCCGCATGCATGCGGTGCTGCGCGATGTCATCGACCTTCACCGGCAGGAAAGTACCCGCGCCGACATGCAGGGTCACGCGCGCCTGCTGGACGCCGCGCCTGTCCAAGGCGGCCAGCAGCTCCGGCGTGAAGTGCAGGCCCGCGGTCGGCGCCGCCACCGCACCCGCGCGCGACGCAAAGATGGTCTGGTAGTCGGCATCGTCCGCCGCGGAGACCGGCCGCAGCTTGCGAATATAGGGCGGCAGCGGCATCGAGCCGAGGCGATGCAGCGCCGCCATGATCTCGGTTTCGGCGCAGTCGAAGCGGAGCGCGATTTCGCCGGAGTCTTTCTTCTCCGTCACCGTCGCGGAGAGAGCGTCGCCGAACGCCACCACATCCCCGACTTTCAGCTTCTTCCCCGGCTTGGCGAACGCCTCCCAGGCCCGCGCGTCATCCTCATGACGCCGGATCAGGGTGACCTCGATCTTGGCCTCGCCCTTCCGGCCGGTGAGCTGGGCCGGGATCACCTTGGTGTCGTTGACGATCAGCAGGTCGCCCGGAAGCAAGATCCCCGGCAGGTCGCGGACCACTCGATCTTCCAGACCGGCCCCGACCACCAGCAAACGCGCGGAATCCCGCGGTTTTGCCGGGAACTGAGCAATGCAGTCCGGGGGCAGGGGGAAGTCGAAATCGGCGGTTTTCAGGCCCATCGGGCGCGGCTATAACAGCGGCCGTTGCGGAAAGCCAGCCTTACCGGCCTCGCGTCTCAAACGCCTCAGATCGCTCAGGAATTGACCATGCAGACCGCCCTCAGGAAGGCCGAACACTCCACGCTCTATGTCGTCGTGGTGGCCTTTTTCGTCACCGACCTGCTGGTCTCCAACGTGATCGCGGTGAAGATGATCTCGACCTTCACCGTGTTCGGCTTCCCGGTGACGCTGCAGGCCGCCGACCTCATCTTCCCGGTCACCTATATCCTGGGCGACGTGCTGACCGAGGTCTACGGTTTCAAGCGCGCGCGCAAGGCGATCTGGATCGGCTTTGCCTGCAATTTCTTCGCCGCCTGCGCGATCTATCTCGGCCAGAGGCTGCCCGCCAATCCGGACTGGCACGACCAGGCGTCCTATGAGGCGATCCTCGGCACGCAGTTCCGCATCCTCGCCGCCTCGTTCCTGGCCTATCTGGTCGGCGAGTTCGCCAATTCGACCGTGCTCGCCAAGATGAAGGTCTGGACCAATGGCAAGTATCTCTGGAGCCGCACCATCGGCTCCACGGTGATCGGCCAGGCGCTCGACAGCTCGATCTTCTGCACCATCGCCTTCTACGGCCTGATGCCGAACGAAGTGCTGGTCAGCCTCGTCGTCTTCCAGTGGCTGTTCAAGGTCACCTATGAGACCGCGGCGACGCCACTCACCTATCTGGTGGTGAGTTATCTGAAGCGCCACGAAGGCGTCGATGTCTACGACCGCGGGACCCGGTTCAATCCGTTCGCGCTGGCGGAGTAGCGACCCTCGTTTCCGGGTCACGCACCACACACTTGAAAGTCGACTTGCGCACGACAATATCACGCCCGAGCGGGTGGACCGCGATCGGGACGTAAAGTTTTGGTCGATGAAGTAGCGGGCGGTGTGGTCCGGGCGATTGGCGCCGTGTTGCACTTCCTCCTGGGGATCCTGCGTGACGCGCTGGTCGAGCTCGTTCAGCATCTCTTTGGACGCATCATCGGCGGCTTCTTCGAGATGGTCGGGCATTTTCTGCAGATCACGGTCAGGGCGCTCGACCTGCTCTATCGCTTGCTCTTCCGACCAAGGCGACCGGTAGAAGACAGGACCGCACTGCTTCACGCTGCTGCAATCTGCATCATCATGGCGCTTGGATTCAGCGCAGGCGCGATCGCCTCGACCTTCTATCACACCGACTGGAATGCTTCGTCGACCGTAGCGTCCGCCGCTGTGGAGCGGTAGCGCTCTCAGTCCGTCTTCACTGCTCTAGACCTTCGCCATTCCGCCCAGGCGAAGAAGGCGATGGCGAAGAGGATGGTGCCGAGGCCGGTGGCTTCCAGCAACGAGGGGCGTTCGGCCAGTTGGATCCAGCTCGACGCCAAGCCGATCGCCGGCGCCAGCAGGATGCCGAGGGCGACCATGCCGGCTTCCAGGCGTGAGATCAGCAGGAACCAGAGATAGACCGCGACGATGGTGGCGAGCACCGTCGTGTAGGTCATCGCGCCGATGAAGGCCGGGGTCCATTGGATCGCGTGCTCGCCGGGCACGAAGGGGATGAAGATGCCCATGCTGATGCCGCCGACCAGCAGCTGCCAGGCGGCGAACACGGTCGGTTCGTCGGCGTTCTTCTTGTGGAAATACTGATAGAGCAGGACGCCGCTCGCCCAGCAGATGCCGGCCAGGATCGCCAACGCCACCGGCATCAACTGCGCGACACCGCCGGCCAGGGCGACCAGCAGCGTGCCGATGCCGGCCAAGGTGGCGGCGATCCAACGCCGCGGTCCGGCGCGCTCGCCGAGGAACAGGAAACCCAGCAGCAGCACCCAGAACGGCATGGTGTAGGTGAGCACCGCGCTCTTCCCCGCCTCGCCGAACTTCACCGCGATCGCGCCGAGGCCGAAATTGCCGGCGGTCTGGACGATGCCGACGATGATCGCGGCCTTGGGTGCCTTCAGCCGGATGCTGCCGCCGCGCAGCTTCACGATCAGCAGCATCACCGGTGCGGCGATGATGCAGCGGATCGCCGTGTAGGTGAGGCCGCCGCAGTAGTAGAGGCCGATCTTCATCACCGCCCAGTGATAGCCCCAGATCATCGACAGGCCGACGATGACGACCAGTGACATGGTGGGTGAAAGCGTGCGGCTGAGAACGTCGCTGCGCGCCGCCGCCATGGCCTAGCCCTCGGCCTGGGCGGTGACCGGCAGCTTGCGGCGCTGGCTCACGACCATGACCGCGATGCCGGCGAGGATGAGCGCCATGCCGATCGCGTCGGGTCCGGTCGGCCGCTCGCCGAGCTGCAGCCAGCCGGCGGCGATGCCGACCAGCGGCACGATCAGCACGATCAGCGACAGCACATTGGCCTCGATCCGCTGCTGCAGCATGAACCAGAGCAGGAAGGCGACCGCGCTTGCCGGACCGACATTGTAGAGCAGCGCCAGGACAAGGCTGGTGGTCCAGTGCAGCGGCGCTTCCGGCACGATGAAGGCCAGCGCCGTGAGCACCACACCGCCAATGAAGAGCTGCCACGCGGTCAACACCACCGTGTCGATACGTCCATTGTGGCGGCGCATCAGCGATTGGGTCACGACGGTTCCGGCGCCCCAGCAGATGCTGGCCGAGAGGGCCAGGAAGATCGGTGCCAGTGAGATGGTGGTTTCGTTCAGGAAGGTCATAACCATGACCCCGCCGAAGGCCACGGCCGTCGCCAGCCATTGCATCAGGCGCGGCCGCTCCTTGAGAAAAAGAAACCCGAGAATCATCACCCAGACGGGCAGCGTGTAATTGAGCACCGCGCTCTTGCCGGCCTGGCCGCCGCTGAGCGCCATCGCGATCAGCCCTTGCGCCAGGGCGGTCTGCAGCAGGCCGATCGCGGCGACGGTCCAGGGCTCGACGATCTTGAAGCTGCGCCGCAGCGCCAGCAGCACGCAGCCCAGGATGATCGCGCCGCCGAGGCAGCGGATCGCGGCGAAGGCGACGGGCCCGGCATCGTGCAGGCCGATCTTCATCACCACCCAATTGTAACCCCAGCACACGGCCAAGCCGAGCAGCAGCAGGAGCGAGCCGGCATGCGATCGGGACACGCGTGGTGATTCCTTTGGAGATCAGTCGCCGGTGACGAGGCGCTCGACCAGTTGCTTGACGGTGGGGATGAAGCCGTTCGAGTAGAACGGATCGTCCTTGAAGCGATAGGCGTTGTGACCGGCGAACATCAGCTGGTCGTCGATCCTGTCGCTGTGGCTGATCTCCTGCAGCGTCTTCTGGATGCAGAAGCTCCGGGGGTCGGCCTTGCGGCCGGTGGTGCCCTGCTCGTTCTGCGACCAGTTGGAGAACTGGCACTGCGAGAGGCAGCCCATGCAGTTGATCTGGTCGGTCAGGATCTCGTTGGCCTTTTCCGGCGTGACGAAGATCAGGGTGGAATCCGGCGTGCGCAGGGCCTGGCTCAAGCCGGCTTCGACCCAGCTCTGGGCGCGCAGCTTGTCGGCCGCGGTGAGATACACGAGGCGGCCGCGGGCGCCGACCGGGAACGGCCATTCATGCTCGCCGACCTTGTTCTGGCTGTAGGCGACCTGGTGCTCGGCCCGCGCCTTCAACTCGTCGAGGAAGGGATTGCTGACCGCCGACGAGTAGAAGCCGGTCGGGCTGAAGCGGTTGAGATAGACGTCGCCCTCGTTCAGATGCAGCAGGCGCTGCTTCCAGGCGTCCGAGATCGGGCTTTCCTGGGTGAGCAGGGGCCGCGTACCGAATTGGAAGGCGATCGGTCCCATGTCCGGATTGCCGATCCAGTCGGCCCATTCGCGCAGGTACCAGACGCCGCCGGCCATGATGATCGGCGTCTCAGGGAGGCCGCATTCGTCGCGCATCAACTTGCGCAGTTCGAGCACGCGCGGATAGGGCGCTTGCGGCTGCTTCGGATCCTCGACATTGGAGAGGCCGTTATGGCCGCCGGCCAGCCAGGGATCCTCATAGACCACGCCGCCGAGGTAATCCTGGAACTTATGATAGGCGCGCTTCCACAGGGCCCGAAACGCGCGCGCCGAGGAGACGATCGGATAGTAGTGGATGCCGTAATGCGCGCAGATCTCGGAGATGCGATAGGGCATGCCGGCGCCGCAGGTGACGCCGTGGATCAGGCCCTTGGCGCCTTCCAGCACGCCGTGCAGCACCCGCTCGGCCCCGGCCATCTCCCAGAGCACGTTCATATGGATGCGGCCGCGGCCGTTCGAGGCCTCGTGGGCGATCTTGGCCTGGGTGATGCCGCCCTTGATCGCATAGGCGAGCAGCTCTTCGTGGCGCTCGCGCCGGGTCTTGCCGTGATAGATCTGCGGGATCGGGTTGCCGTGCGCGTCGTAGGAATCGGCATTGACGCCGGAGAAGGTCCCGATGCCGCCCGCCGCCGCCCAGGCGCCGGAGGATTCGCCGTTCGAAACCGAGATGCCCTTGCCGCCTTCCACCAGCGGCAGCGCATCGATCCCCGACATTCTCAGCGTGTTCAGCGGCTTCAAACTCTTACTCCCAGGCAGACTCGGTGCTCTTTCATACCCCGTCATGCCCGGACTTGGTCCGGGCATCCACGCCTTTCGTCGGTGCGGCACCCAAGGCGTGGATCCCCGCGCCTAGCGCGGGGATGACGGCGGAGCGGAGCCGTCCTTCTGCGCGACGCGGGAACAACCCGATTATACGCCTTTGCCCAACCGGGCCAAGACGGCGCCGGGCGCGTCGGTGAACACCCCGTCCGCCCCCCATTCGATGAGCCGCGCGGCGCGTTCCGGTGCGTTGACCGTATAAACCAGCACGCCATAGCCGGCCTGCTTCAGCTCGGCCATCCAGCCTTGCGTCGCATGGTCGGTGTCGATGTTCATGGTGGCCGCCGCGACGCTCCGCGCGTTGGCGAGCCAATCGACCTGCCGGCCCCAGATCAGATAGCCGCGCGGAAATTCGGGTGCAGCGGCCTGGGCGGTGCGCAGGCATTCCAGCTCGAAGCTGGAGATGAGCGGCTTCGGCTTCGATGCCGGCCAGAGCCTGCGCAGCTCGGCCATCACCGCCGTCGCCAGCTCGGCATGGCGGCCTTCCGGCGCGCCCTTGATCTCGACATTGGCCATCAAGTCGAGCTCGGTGAGGAGCGCGACGGTCTCGGCCAGGGTCGGGAGCTTCGCGCCCTCGAACGCCTTGCCGAACCAGAAGCCGGCATCGAGCGTCTTCAGCTCCGCGACGGTTTTCAGATGCGCCGGGCCCTTGCCGCTGGTGGTGCGGTCGAGCGTGTCGTCATGGAGAACGAAGCACTGTCCGTCGGCCGAGAGCCCGACGTCGAACTCGACCCATCGGGCGCCCTGGGCCGCCGCCTCGCGGAAGCTTTCCAGGGTGTTCTCGGGGGCGGCCAAGGCCGCGCCCCGATGCCCGATCACCTGCGGGAGCTTGAGATCCACCGCCCGTCCCCGCGGATTACTCCGAGGCGCGGTCGGCGTTGCGCTCGGAGCGGCGCGCGGCGTCTTCTTTCGCGACCTGGTCGCTGATGTCGGCGCCGGTCGCCTGATCGACCACCTTCATCGAGAGCTTCACCTTGCCGCGGTCGTCCATGCCGATGACCTTGACCTTCACCGACTGGCCGACCTGCACGACGTCGCCGACCTGCTTCACCCGCTGCGGCGCGAGCTCGCTGATATGCACCAGGCCGTCCTTGCTGCCCAGGAAGTTCACGAAGGCGCCGAAGTCCATGATCTTCACGACCTTGCCGTCATAGACCACGCCGATTTCCGGCTCCGCGACGATGCCGCGGATCCAGTTGATGGCGGCGGTGGCGGCAGAGGCATCGACCGCCGCGACCTTGATCGTGCCGTCGTCCTCGATGTCGATCTTGGCGCCGGTCACTTCGGTGATCTCGCGGATCACCTTGCCGCCGGTGCCGATCACTTCGCGGATCTTGTCCTTCGGGATGTTGATCACGGTGATGCGCGGCGCGTTCTGGCTGACCGAGTCACGCGCCCCGGTCAGGGCCTTGGCCATCTCGCCGAGGATGTGCAGCCGGCCGTCGCGGGCCTGCTCGACGGCGATCTTCATGATCTCCGCGGTGATCGAGGTGATCTTGATGTCCATCTGCAGGGCGGTGATGCCCTGGTCGGTGCCGGCCACCTTGAAGTCCATGTCGCCGAGGTGATCCTCGTCGCCCAGGATGTCGGAGAGCACGGCGAAGCGGTCGCCTTCCTTGATCAGGCCCATGGCGATGCCCGCCACCGGGCGCTTCAGCGGAACGCCCGCGTCCATCATGGCGAGCGAGCTGCCGCAGACCGTCGCCATCGACGAGGAGCCGTTGGATTCGGTGATCTCCGAGACGATGCGGAGCGTGTAGGGGAAGTCGTCGCCGACCGGGAGCAGCGGACGGATCGCGCGCCAGGCGAGCTTGCCATGGCCGATCTCGCGGCGGCCCGGCGAACCCATGCGGCCCGCCTCGCCGGTCGAATAGGGCGGGAAGTTGTAATGCAGCATGAACTTCTCGCGGTATTCACCGGCGAGCGCGTCGATGATCTGCTCGTCCTGGCCGGTGCCGAGGGTCGCCACCACCAGCGCCTGGGTCTCGCCGCGGGTGAACAGCGCCGAGCCATGGGCGCGCGGCAGCACGCCGACTTCGGACACGATCGGGCGCACGGTCTTCAGGTCGCGGCCGTCGATCCGGCTCTTGGTGTCGAGGATGTTGCCGCGGACGATGTCCTTCTCGAGATCCTTGAACAGCTTGCCGACCAGCTCGGCCTTCTTGTCGTCGGTGCCGATGGTCTCCTTCGCCTTGGTCTTCACCTCGGCGACGCGGTTCGTACGGTCCTGCTTGGCGGTGACCTTGTAGGCCTCCGTCAGCGAGGCCGAGAACTGCGCCTTCAGCGCGCCATAGACCGATTCCTTCTCCGGATCGGCCTCGGCCAGGGCCCAGGGCTCCTTCGCGGCCTGCTCGGCCAGTTCGATGATCGCGTTGATCACCGGCTGGAACTGCGCGTGGCCGAAGGCCACCGCGCCCAGCATCACGTCTTCGCTGAGCTCCTGCGCCTCGGATTCCACCATCAGCACGCCTTCGGCGGTGCCGGCGACGACCAGGTCGAGCCTCGATTCCGGGAGGTCGCTGATCTTCGGGTTGAGGACGTATTCGCCCTCGATATAGCCGACGCGCGCGGCGCCGATCGGGCCCATGAAGGGAATGCCGGAGAGCGTCAGCGCCGCCGAGGCGCCGACCAGCGCCACGATGTCGGGATCGTTCTCCATGTCATGGCTCAAGGTGGTGCAGACCACCTGGGTCTCATGACGATAGGCGGCGTGGAACAGCGGGCGGATCGGCCGGTCGATCAGGCGCGAAGTCAGCACTTCTTTCTCGGAGGGACGGCCTTCGCGCTTGAAGAAGCCGCCGGGGATCTTGCCCGCGGCGAAGGTCTTCTCCTGGTAGTTGACGGTCAGCGGGAAGAAATCGACACCCGGCTTCGGCGCCTTGGCGCCGACTGCGGTGCAGAGCACCACAGTGTCGCCGTAGCTCGCGAGCACGGCGCCGTCGGCCTGGCGCGCGATGCGGCCGGTCTCGAGCACCAGCTTGCGCCCACCCCAGATGAGTTCTTTGCGGAAAATCTTGAACATGGATTGAGTCCTTTCAGACTCCTGCCTTCAGGAGTCTCATACAGCGTGATGCGACCGATGCGACGCCGGACCCGCGGAAGCAACGCTGCTGTTGAATTGACCTGCGTTGCTTGCGTCGGCCCGGCCCCGATTGAATCCCGCTTGCCGGTCGCGTGAATTGGGCGGGATCCTGAAAAGCACAATCCCGCCCCCTCGCGGGGACGGGATTGCTTGATCGTTAGCGGCGCAGGCCCAGTCGGCCGATGACCTCGGTGTACCGCGCGTTGTCTTTCTTCTTGAGATAGTCGAGCAAGCGACGGCGCTGTCCGACCATGACCAGCAGACCGCGACGGGAATGGAAATCCTTCTCGTGGCTCTGCAGATGTTCCGTCAGGTTCTTGATCCGCTCGGAGAGGATCGCGACCTGGACCTCGGGCGATCCGGTGTCCTTGTCGCCCTTGGCGTATTCCTTGATGACTTCCGATTTCCGCTCTGCGGTAATCGACATCGGGTTCTCCTTTCGAGAATCTAAAGGTTCATCACGCGCACCGGAACGAGCTCGCCTGCTTCGAAGCGGGTCAAAGCAACGAGCCTGCCTTCCGACATGGCGCAAACCATGTCGCCCGGGGCAAATCCCCGGATACGGTCGCGGTCTAGACGGTGGAGAAGCCCAACCGGTTGCCCGGACCGAAGGCGTATCGCCTCGGTGGCCGTCAAGGCCAGTGCCGGGATGTCGTCCAGCGCGGTCTCGATCGGCAAAACGTGCTTAAAAGCGGCGGGACTATGGCCCAAAGCCTTCAGGGGGTCCAGCGAAATCGCCCCCTCTTCCGTGAACGGTCCCACCCCCGTCCGGCGCAGGGCCGAGACATGCCCGACCGAGCCCAGCGCCTTGGCGATATCCCGGGCTAAGGCCCTCATATACGTGCCTTTTCCGCACTTTACCGCGAAGGTCGCGTGGTCCGGATCGGGCCGCTCGACGAGGCTCAGTTCATGGATTTCCACGGTCCGTGGCTGCAGCTCGACCACCTCCCCGTCCCGCGCCAGGTCATAGGCCCGCTCGCCCTGGACCTTGATCGCCGAGAAGGCCGGCGGGACCTGGGTGACCGAACCGGTGAACCGGGGCAGCACGGCGATGATCTCGGCGTCGCTCGGCCGGTGGTCGGAGGTCGCGATCACCGCGCCCTCGGCGTCATCGGTCGCGCGCGCCTCGCCGAATTTCAGGGTGAAGCGGTAGGTCTTCTCGCCGTCCATGATGAAGGGGACGGTCTTGGTCGCCTCGCCGAGCGCGATCGGCAGCACGCCGGTCGCCAGCGGATCGAGGGTCCCGCCATGCCCCGCCTTCTGGGCGTCGAACAGGCGCTTCACCGCGCCCACCGCCGCGGTCGAGGTGATGCCGACCGGCTTATCGAGGATCACCCAGCCATCGACCTTCTGGCCCTTCCTGCGGCGGGCCATCAGTCTTTCTCTTCTTCGTCGATCTCGCCGTCTTCATCCTCGTCATCCCGCTCCAGATCGCGGGCGACGGCGGGATCGTGCAGCGCGGCTTCGATCCGGCTCGCCTCGTCGAAGCTCTCGTCGAGCTTGAAGCGGATGGTGGGCGAGAATTGCAGCCGCACCTCGCGCGCCAGCATGCCGCGGAAATAGCCGGCGGCGCGGTTGAGCGCCTTGATCAGCGGCGCGGCTTCATAGCCCTCGATGGTGGCGCCCAGCGGCACCACGAAGGCGGTGGCGCTGCGGAGATCCGGGCTGACCCGGACCTCGGTGACGGTGACGCTCTTGCCATAGAGCTCGGGATCGTCGAGCCGGTCCATCTCATAGGTCAGGATATGCGACAGCGCATGGCGGATCTCTTCGCCGACCCGCAAGGGACGCTGACCGGTGGGGGTGGAGGATTTTTTCTTCCTGGGCATTTCAGCGCAGCCAATCACCCGGATCGCGACCGGAGTCAAGCGTTCCGCGTTCCAATGCGGGGCCGCGTTCCGCGCACCGCCGTGTGGTGTCCCTTGGCCGCGTTTCTGGGCCCGGTCTGCGCCTCCCGCCGTGCAGCCCCGACGGAACACAAACCTGATGCATACCCGGTTCGGTTGTGGAAGGATATCGTCACGCCGGGACGCACTGCCCGGGGCTCGCGAAGAACCGAGTGGAGCCAGAACATGAAGCCGATCTTGAAGCTACTCCTCAGCGGCATCCTGTTGGTTGCCGCGATGGCCGCAGGCCCGGCCTCGGCGTCGACCATCTTCGTCAACTACACCGGCGTTGTCACGGAAGTGAACAATACCAATGCGGTCTCGGGCTACTCGGTCGGGCAATCCATCACCGGCAAGATGATCTTATCCCTGCCCGATACGCCTCAACGATCCTACTTGTCTGGGGTACCCTTCTTCGACGCATACAACGGAAGCGGATCGAGCGCGATCAACGGCAGCACCATCTCGGGCTTCGGAAGCGTCGACAATCGGTCTCTGTCCGGCTTCGCATCTCTTTCATTTGGCGTTTCGGAAACAATCGGCAGCGTCCAGTACGCCGAGAGCATCTATTTCGAGGGACATGGCGCCATACCGTTGCTCGGCTCCTTACAAGCCCTTCCGACAGATCTCGCCTCGATCAAGAGCTATCTGCAGAACTCTCCGTACAGCCTGATCGGGCAGATCTTTGCCAACGCACCGGGCATGCATGTCTTCGACGTTCATTGGGACGTGACGAGCGTGGATGTGGCCGGAGCGCCGATTCCCGCCAGCTTGCCGCTCTTTGTGGCCGCGCTCGCCATGCTTGGGTTCATCGGACGACGCCGGCTTCGCCGGGAGGGCGTGCCGCAACTCTTCAGGCCAGATCGCCCCATCGCCCCACGCTCCGTGTAGTACGCATTCGGCGAGTCGGACCCAGGCTAGGCCGCGCCTTCGGGATCGAGCTCCACCCAGAGCGGCTGATGGTCGGAGCCCGCGGCCGCGCCATCGACCCAGACGCGCCGCAGCCCGTTGGCGAGATCCGCCGAGAGAAAGCAGTAATCGATCCGCATATCGGTGTCCGCGCCCTGCTTCGGGTCGGCGCGGAAGGTGACGCCGTCGCCGCTTCCCGCCCCCGGCACCGCCCAGGCGTCGTAGAGCGGCGCTTCGCCGTTGCCGTGCCCGATCAGCGCGATGTGCTCGGCGCTTTCCGGCTCGGCGTTGAAATCGCCCAGCAGGATCGCGGCCTCCGGCATCGGCGGCGGCGAGCCATCGGATTCCCAATGCGCGGCGTCGTCGTCCCGGCCGGTCCAGGCGCCGCCCTGCTCCGGTGCGGCCCGCAGGATGCGTCGCAGCCAGGTGATCTGCTCCAGCCGCTCGCCCGCGCCGAGATGGCCGAGATGCACGTTGTAGAGCCGGAACGGTCCGCCGGGTGCCGCGATCACCGTCTCCAACACACCGGTCGCGAGATTGTAGGCCGGCCCGGCATCGGCCTTCGGCAGCGGGTGGAGCTTGCTGGAGAGGATCGGCCAGCGGCTCAGCACCATCATGCCGAACTGCCGGCGCCGGTTGACCACATGGCCCTGAGCGTCACGCACACCCGCATCGACATCGAAGGGCGCGCCATAGACCCAGAAGTGCCCGGGCAGCATCGCCGCGATCTCCGCCGGCTGGTCGCTCATGCCCGAGCGCTTCCAGTTCCGCTCGACTTCCTGCAGCGCGACGATGTCGGCCGCGCACACCGCGTCGATCGCGCGGGCAAGATCGTAGATCCCGTCCCGCCCGGTGCCGTACTGGATGTTGTAGCTCGCCAGCGTGAAGGTCATCGCGCCCGCTTGATCGGGCCGCGGATCGGACCTTTGGGCGTGAAGTGCCGGGGAAAGATCATGGCGAGATGCGAGAAGGCGGTTCGCCGCGTCTGGTTGACCGTCATCGGCGTCGCCGTCGAGGTCAGTTCCAGCCAGAGCCCGGTCTCCAGGGAATCGATGGTGCGCGCGACCACCTTGGCGTCATAGCCTGCATAGCCACCTTCCTTGATGATGGTGGCGCAGAGCGCGGTCAGCAGTTTCAAGTATTCGACGTTGCGCGCCCCGAACTCGGCGATGTATTCGCGCCGCCCGCGCCCCTCCGCCCAGAATGCCTTCCAGGCCATGATCTTCCGCGGCGTGCAGATGGCTTCCGCGAACTCCGCCGCCACCAGGCTCCAGAGCTTCTCCGCGGCGCTCGGGCCGCTTGCCGCCAAGGCGCGCTGCCAGTTGTCGTGATACTCGGCGGCGAGCAGGCGCTGGGCTTCCAGCAGCAGCGCGTCCTTGGTCTTGAAATGCTGCAGGATGAGCGCGGTCGAGATGCCGAGCGACCGCGCGATGTCGCCGATCGTCAGCTCCGCATAGCCCTTGGCGGCGAGCACGTCGAGCGTCGCCTCGACCACCTGGCGGCGCCGGTCGGCGCCCTTGGCCCGGCGGCGCGGGGATGGGACGAGGGCGGTTGGGCTTGTCTGCATGGGCGTCCTGAAGATATGACTCGGAAGTTACTAATTCAGTTACCGATTGGCGTCAATTCTGCGAATTTAGCGGAAATCCGGCAGGTACGGCTTGCCATAACTAACTGGCGAGTCATAAGATCGCGGCAAAACGACGGAGGCGCATATGGGAGCCGGGATCAACAACGGGCGTGTCATTTCCGAGTTGCTGGCGGGGCGCATGACGCGGCGCGAGGCGTTGCTGGCACTCACCGCCGCCGCCGCGGCGGCGGCACTGCCGTTCGGGGCGCGGGCGCAGGATGTCGGCGGGATTCCGCTGGCCCGCCCCGACAAGCCGGTGACGCTGCCGCTGCATCAGCAGCCGATCGCGAGCGGGCTGAAGCCGGAGAGCGGCGGCAAGTTCTACATCTTCAACTACGACGAATATGTCGATCCGAAGCTGATGACGGACTTCGGCCAGAAATATGACGTCGAGGTCGTGCTCAACGCCTTCAGCGATATCGACGAGGCGGTGACCAAGCTCGCCAACGGCACGATCGACGCCGACGTCACCGAGCTCACCAACAACCGCATCGCCCAGACCGTGGCGGGCAAGCTGCTGCAGCCCTTGAACCACGACTACATCCCGAACCTGAAGGCCAATGTCTGGCCCTCGATGCAGAGCCCCTATTACGACCAGGGCTCCCAATACACGGTGCCCTATACGGTCTATACGACCGGCATCGGCTGGCGCGGCGACAAGGTCGCCGAGGACATCCACAAGCTGGAGAATCCCTGGTCGATCTTCTGGCATGCGGAGAAATACAAGGGCTATACCGGCGTGCTCGCGGATTCGCGCGAGGCGCTGGTGCTGCCGATGCTCTATCGCGGGCAATACGACCTCAACACCGAGGATCCGGCGCGGATCGCGCAGGCGCTCGACGACCTGATGGCGCTCATTCCGATCTGCAACCCGAAGATCGTCACCACCGGCTACCAGACCCTGCCGGACGGCAACACGATGCTGCACCACATCTGGTCGGGCCAAATGCTGGCGGCGGCGATGTACAACGCGCCCGAGGGCTTCGACACCAGCCTGCTGCAGTACTGGGTCGCGCCGAAGGGCAAGGGCCCGATCCAGAACGACGTCTGGGCGGTAACCGCGCAATCGAAGAAGCCGGTGCTCGCGCATCTCTGGCTGAACTTCCTGCTCGACAACGACAACGCCTACCACAACTTCGTGGACTATAACGGCTATCAGCCGCCGATCACCGCGATCACCGCGGAGCGGCTGGTCCAGGAGAAGCTCATTCCCGCCAATCTGGAGACCGCGATCATCGGCCCGGACGATTTCGGCCCGGAGGCGCTGCAGGAAGGCCAGCTCTCGAGCGCCGGGCAGAAGCTCTGGCAGGAAGCCTACGCCCGCTTCACCGCCGGCTGACCCAGGAGAGATCGCTCAAAAGAAAAGAGCGGATGCCGCGCGGCATCCGCTCTTCTTCGTTCTGCCTTG
Organism: Dongia sedimenti; assembly: GCA_030715195.1. GTDB lineage: Bacteria > Pseudomonadota > Alphaproteobacteria > Dongiales > Dongiaceae > Dongia > Dongia sedimenti. Next base: position 179,305 of record JAUYVI010000004.1, on the reverse strand, counting down.
TGCGACGTCGTTAGGCCAGGGCGCGGGCGACTTCTTCCATCTCGAAGCACTCGATGATGTCGCCCTTCTGGATGTTCTCGTAGTTCTCGAAGGCCATGCCGCATTCGAAGCCTTCCTTCACCTCGCGGACCTCGTCCTTGAAGCGCTTCAGGGTCTTCAGGCTGCCTTCGTGGATCACCACGTTGTCGCGCAGCAAGCGCACCTTGGCGCCGCGCTTCACGGTACCCTCGGTCACCATGCAGCCGGCGACCTTGCCGGACTTGGTGATCTGGAACACTTCGCGGATCTCGGCATTGCCCAGGAACTGCTCGCGCAGGGTCGGCGCCAGCATGCCCGAGAGCGCCGCCTTCACGTCATCCACCACGTTGTAGATGATCGAGTAGTAGCGGATGTCGACCTGGTCGCGCTTGGCCATCTCGCGCGCCTGCGGGTTGGCACGCACGTTGAAGCCGATGATCATGCCGCCCGACGCCCGGGCCAGCGTCACGTCGGCCTCGTTGATGCCGCCGACGCCGGAATGCAGGATCTTGGCCGCGACCTCGTCGGTCGAGAGGTTCTTCAGGCTGTTGACGATCGCCTCGACCGAGCCTTGGACGTCGGCCTTGATCACCACGGGCAGTTCGCGCGCCTCGCCGGTCGCGATCTTCGAGAACATCTCTTCCAGCGTGCCGCGGGCGCCCGCCGCCGCCGTCTTCTGGCGGAGCGTGTGCTGGCGGAACTCGGTCACTTCGCGGGCGCGGGCCTCGGATTCGACCACCGAGAAGACATCGCCGGCCTGCGGCGTGCCCTGCAGACCCAGCACCTCGACCGGCATCGCCGGACCGGCGGCGTCGATCGTGTTGCCCCGGTCGTCGAGCAGAGCGCGGACGCGGCCCCATTCGGTGCCGGCGACGAAGATGTCGCCGACATGCAGCGTGCCCTTCTGCACCAGCAGCGTCGCGACCGTGCCGCGGCCACGCTCCAGCTTGGCTTCGATCACGGCGCCTTGCGCCGCGCGATCCGGGTTGGCCTTGAGATCGAGAACTTCCGCCTGCAGCAGCAGGGTTTCCTCGAGCTTCTCCAGGCCCATCCGGGTCTTGGCCGAGACTTCGACGGTCAGCACGTCGCCGCCCATTTCCTCGACCACCAGCTCGTGGTTCAGCAGTTCCTGCCGCACGCGCTGCGCGTTGGCATCCGGCTTATCCATCTTGTTGATGGCGACCAGGATCGGCACGTTCGCCGCCTTGGCGTGGCGGATCGCCTCCACGGTCTGCGGCATGATGCCGTCATCGCCGGCGACGACCAGCACGACGATATCGGTCACGTTGGCGCCGCGCGCGCGCATCTCGGTGAAGGCGGCGTGGCCCGGCGTGTCGATGAAGGTGATCTTCTTGCCCGAGGGCACGGTCACCTGGTAGGCGCCGATATGCTGGGTGATGCCGCCCGCCTCGTGGGCCGCGACGTCGGTCTGGCGAATGGCGTCCAGCAGGGACGTCTTGCCGTGATCGACATGGCCCATGATGGTGATGACCGGCGGACGGGACACCATGTGCTCCGGCGAATCCTCTTCACCCTCGACGCCGACTTCGACGTCGGCCGCGGAGACGCGGCGCACGCGATGGCCGAACTCGGAGATGATGAGCTCCGCGGTATCGGCATCGATCGTCTGGTTGATGGTCGCCATTACACCCATTTTCATAAGAGACTTGATCACGTCGCCGCCGCGTTCCGCCATGCGGTTCGCCAGCTCCTGAACGGTGATCGCCTCCGGCAGCGTCACTTCGCGCACGATCTTGAGCTGCGGCTGATCCTGCATCAGCGCGCGCTTTTCCTTCTCGGTGCGGCGGCGGAAGGCCGCCACCGAACGCATGCGCTCACTGGTCTCGGAATCGAGCGCCTGGACAACGGTCAGCTTGGCGCCGCGGCGCCGCTGGTCTTCGCGGGCGCGGCTCGGCGCCGGCTTGGGGGCGACGGCCGGACGATGGCCGGGACCGGCGACACGGCGGCGCGGCGCGTCCTCCGCCTCTTCGGCGCCCTGCTTGGCGATCGCCTTGTTGAGATGCATCTTGCCGACATGGGCATGGCCCGCCGCGTCGGTCGTCTTCTCCGCGCGGGCGGCCGTCACCGCCGCGGCTTGCGCCTGGGTCTCGCGCTGGACCTTGGTGGCTTCCTCGGCGGCCTTGCGCTCTTCCTCTTCGCGGCGGCGCTTGTCGAGCTCGGCCTTCTCGCGCTCGGTCCGTTCGGCGGCGCGCTTGGCCTCTTCTTCCTCGAATTGCTTGCGGACGTCCTCGTCGCGGCGCGCCTGCTCGAGCGCCTTGGTGCGGGCAACCCGCTCGTGCTCGGTCAGGGTGTGGTGCGGCCGGTCATCGACCTCGACCACCGGTGCCGGCGTCGAAAGGCCGAGCTTGGCCTCCGCCTCGTGGGGCACTTCGGTCATCTTGCCGCCGGCGCCCTGCGTATAGGTGCGCTTCTTCTTCAGCTCGACCGTGACCGTCTTGGTGCGGCCATGCGGGAAGCTCTGGCGAACCTGGCCGCCATCGACCGTCTTCTTCAGCTCGAGCTTGCCTGGCGAGGAAAGCTTGAGCGGCTTCCGGGTCGGCGCTTCGGTTTCGTTGCTCATCGTTGCTTCAGTTCCGCTTTCGTCGCACTTCGTTACTCGGTTCGAGGTTGAGCAGGCGCGTGGCCCGCACCGGCAACCCCGTCGTCGATCAGTCCTTGTTGGCGCCGCAGCACCGCCTTGAGGCGATTGGCCAAACCGCCCGGGGCCACCGCGACATGCACGGCATAATCCCGCCCGATGGCCCGGCCGAGCTGCTCGGCACCCAGCGGCGCCCATATCTCTACCCCAGGAAGGGTGTGTCGCGCCAGCTTTGCGCGCCCATCCGCCCCGGCATCCTTGGCCTCGATCAGCAGGACCGCCTTGCCGGTCCGCAAAGCGACATCGACCTTCTCGAAACCGGTCACCAAACTGCCACTTCGCCGGGCCAGACCCAGCAGATCGACGATCTGCCGGTCGATCATGCCGGCGATCCGGTCCACCAGATCGGGCGCCGGCTTCACCGGGGCCTGCATCGCCTTGGCGAAGGCGTTCTTCTTGACCGCCTCTGCCAGGACCTTCCGGCTGGCCGTAACCCAATAGCCCCGCCCCGGCAGGTTCTCCGCCAGATCGGGCACGACCGCGTTGTCGGGGCCGAGCACGAAGCGGATCAGCTGGTCCTTCTCCAGGGCCTCACGGGTCACGATGCAGCGACGTTCGGGCGACGCCCCGGCCAAGGCGGCATCGGCCGCATCGCCGAGCGGCATTGCGTCCTCTCCGTCCTTGATCGGCGTCATCGCTGCTTCCATGCGTCCTGCTCTTAGGCCTGCTTCTCGTCGGCGAACCAATGGGCGCGGGCCGCCATGATGATGGCGTTGGCGTCCTCGGTCGAAACCTCGAAGTCCTTGAGGATTCCGTCCTTCTCGTCATTGAGCTCGTCGGCGGCGAGGTCGGCGAGGTCGTCCAGCGACTTCACGCCCTTCTCGCCCAAGGCGACCAGCATCGCCGGGGTCAGCCCTTCGATGGCGGCAACCTCGTCGGCGACGCCGAGCTCGCGGCGGCGCGCGTTCAGGCGCTCGGCCTCGGCTTCTATCCAGGCGACGGCCCGGGTCTTCAGCTCGGTCGCGACGTCTTCGTCAAAACCTTCGATGCCGGCCAGATCCTCGGCCGGGACAAAGGCGACTTCTTCAATGGAGGTGAACCCTTCGGTCACCAACAATTGGGCAATGACGTCGTCAACATCAAGGGCGTCCATGAACATCTGCGAACGGGACTTGAACTCTTCCTGCCGCCGCTTGCTCTCCTGCTCTTCGGTCAGGATGTCGATGTCGAAGCCGGTCAGCTGGGACGCGAGGCGCACGTTCTGGCCGCGGCGGCCGATCGCGAGGCTCAATTGCTCGTCCGGCACCACGACTTCGATGCGGCCCGAATCCTCGTCGAGCACGACCTTGGCGACTTCGGCCGGGGCGAGCGCGTTGACCACGAAGGTCGCCGGATCCGGCGACCACGGAATGATGTCGATCTTCTCGCCCTGCAGCTCCTGCACCACGGCCTGGACGCGGCTGCCGCGCATGCCGACGCAGGCGCCCACGGGGTCGATGCCGCTGTCATGGGAGATGACGGCGATCTTGGCGCGGGAGCCGGGATCGCGGGCCACCGCCTTGATCTCGATGATGCCGTCATAGATCTCCGGCACTTCCTGGGCGAACAGCTTCGCCATGAAATCGGGATGGGTGCGGGAGAGGAAAATCTGCGGGCCGCGCGGCTCCTCGCGCACGTCGAGGATGAAGGCGCGGACCCGATCGCCGTTGCGGAAGGTCTCGCGCGGCAACAGCTCGTCCCGGCGCAACATCGCCTCGCCACGGCCGAGATCGACGGTCACGTTGCCGAACTCGACGCGCTTGACCAACCCGTTGATGATCTCGCCCTTGCGGTCCTTGAATTCCTCGAACTGGCGCTTGCGCTCGGATTCGCGGACCTTCTGGACGATGACCTGCTTCGCGGTCTGGGCGGCGATGCGGCCGAAATCGATCGGCGGCAGCTCGTCGATGATGAAATCGCCGACTTTCAGATTGGGATCGCGACGAACCGCGGCCTTCAGCGGGATCTGGGTCGCCTCGTTCTCGACCACCTCGTCCACCACTTCCTGGACCCGGGTCAGCTTGATCTCGCCGGTCTTGCGATCGATCACCGCGCGGATGTCGTGCTCATGGCCGTATTTGGAACGGCCCGCCTTCTGGATCGCCTGCTCCATCGCGATCAGCACTTCGTCGCGGTCGATGCTCTTCTCGCGGGCGACCGCGTCGGCGACCTGCAGCAGCTCCATCCGGGGGATGGCGATCGTGGTGTCCATGGCCATGGTCTTTTCTCTCTGGTCTCTCAGTTTGGCTGTTGTTCATCGGCCGCCTGGTGCGCGGCGATCAGATCGTCGGTCAGCACCAGCTTGGCCTTTTCGATTTCCTCGAGCGGCAGCGCGAGCTCGGCGCCTTCGACCTCGATCTTCACGGTCTCCGCCTCCAGGCCCCGGAGGCGGCCCTTGAAGCGCTTGCGGCCGTCGATCGGCGCGCGGGTCTCGAGCTTCGCCTCGAAGCCGGCGAAGCGTTGGTAATCCTTGGGGCGGGTCAGCGGCCGGTCGATGCCCGGCGACGACACCTCGAGCGAATAGGCGCCCTCGATCGGATCCTCGACATCCATCACCGCGGAGATCGCCCGCGACAGATGCGTGCAATCGTCAAGCGACATGTTGATTCCGTCTTTCCGCTCCGCCATCACCTGCAGGGTCTTGCGATGGCCGCCGGAGACGGTGAGGCGCACGACCTCATAGCCCATGCCCTCGACGGTCGGCGTGATGATGCGTTCGATGACCTGGCTCAGCGCCATGCTTCCAATCGTCCGTTTCGGTAGGTCTCAGGGCGCGATGAGACTCGGCCAATAAAAAAGGCGGGCCGTCGGCCCACCCTTATCAATGGATCTCATAACGATCCTGGGATTTGCGGCGAATATAGGGATTTCCAGCCGGCTGGCAAGGGCCAAGTCAGCGGCCATGCGGCGTGGACTTTCTGGAACAAACCAGGTACAATATCCCTGATCACGACCGGCCGCGACGGGCGCACCAGGACTTTGACAGGGCTTTTACGCCACGCCGATTCAGCGCGCGTCTATTGTGTTATTTTTGTCAATATTATCAGATGCTTAATGACTTTTAGAGGGTCAGGCTTGTAAAAGTTGGAAGCGCGCTAGACCGCCTCCCACTTGCCGCTGTCGCCGCTCTTATAGAGCGCGTCGATGATGCGCATGTTCTGCACCGCGTCGCTGATCGGGAAGGGCCAAGCCGCTTCCTTGCGGATCGCCTTGGAGAAGGCCTCGGCCTGGAGCGTGTACTGGTCGCAGGGCGGGATGGTGATGGTCTCGATGCTGCTGCCCTTGAGATCGGCGCCGGAATCCTTGAACACCCGGCAGGCATGAGGCGGCGGGGCGTTGAACGGAATCTCGATCTCGATCCGGCCCTTGGTGCCGTAGACCTGGACCCGCTGATAGGGCACGAGCTGGGTCGAGACCATGAAGGAGAGCTGCCGGCTGCCGGGGAACTTCACCAGGGCGCTGGCCAGCCGGTCGGTGCCGAACTTCGGGTCGCGGTCGATGATCGAGACCACGCGCTCGGGCTCCGCGCCGAAGAACCAGCGGCCGGCGACGATGGCGTAGCAGCCGATGTCATAGATGCCGCCGCCGCCGATGTCGTTCATGTTGCGGACATTGGTCGGATCGTCGTTGAAATAGCTGAAGCCGACCTGCACCGCGCGCACCTCGCCGATGGCGCCCTCGGCCACGAGCTTTCGCGCCGTCAGCCATTGCGGATGCCAGCGCACCATGAAGGCCTCGGCCACCAGCTTGCCGCTGGCCCGCTCGGCCTCCTCGAGCTGCTCGGCTTCGGCGGCGGTCAAGGCGATCGGCTTTTCGCAGAGCACGTGCTTGCCGGCCTTCAGCGCCTCGAGCGTGACCGGCACGTGGAGATGGTTGGGCAGCGGGTTGTAGACCGCCTCGATCTCCGGATCGGCGAACATCTCGGCATAGGAGCCGTAGGCTTTGGGGATGCCGAGCTGCTTGGCGGCCGCCTGCGCCTTCTTGAGATCGCGCGAGGCGAGGCCGCGGACCTCCACGCCCTTCGCCTTCAGCATCGCCGGGTTGACCTTCTCCATGCCGATCAGCGCCGTGCTGACGATGCCCCAGACCACCGGTTTCATGGGTTGCTCCCCTGTGTTCGTGTTCGGAATGGCGGCGAGTTTAGGTGCTCCGTCCGCAATCGTCGAGATGCTGGATCGCGACGCCGGGATCGGCGAGAATGTGTCGAACCAGCCAAGGAATCCACGCGGTGCCGCTGATCGCTTCACCCGACGCCTCGCCGGAAACGGTCGGCCTGCTGCAGAGCTGGAAACTGCCGGCGGACGTGACGCTCGCGGTCGAGACCGGCACCATCGACAATGACGCGCTGCTGATCGAGCGCTGCAACAAGGCCGATGCGATCCTGCTCAACTGGGCCAAGGTCAGCCGCGCCGCGATCGAGGCTTGTCCCAACCTCAAGGTGATCTCCTTCCTCGGCATCGGCGTCGATGGTTTCGTGGATTTCGCCGCCGCCAGGGAGCGCGGCATCCGGGTCGCCAATGTCCCGGGCTATGGCGACCGCACCGTGGCCGAACATGCCATTGCGCTGATGTTCGCGGTCGCGCGCCGGGTGGCGCAGTTCGACACCATCGTGCGCGGCGGCGGCTGGGCCGAGCATCCGTCGGGGCTGGAGCTTAAAGGCCGACGCATCGGCTTGGTCGGCTTCGGCCCGATTGCCCGCGAGACGGCACGGATGGCGCTCGGCCTGGGACTGGAGGTGGTGGCCTGGACCCGCAGCGCCGGCCGCTATCGCCGCAACTTCTCCACCGTCAAGTTCATCGACCTCGCCGAACTGTTCGCCACCTCGGATGTGGTTTCGCTGCATCTTTCGCTGAACGATGCGACCCGCGGCCTGATCGACGCCGTGCTGCTCGGCAAGCTGAAGCCCAATGCCATCGTCATCAACACCGCGCGCGGCGGGCTGATGGATTACGACTGCCTGGAGAAGCTGCTGGCCGAAAACAAGATCTACGGCGCCGGGCTCGACGTGTTCCCGACCGAGCCCTTTCCGGATCGGCCGATGAAGCAGCTGCCGAACGTGGTGCTGACGCCGCATATCGGCTTCAACAGCACCGCGGCGCTCGAGCGCCTGGTGCGCGGCGGACTCGACAACATCCTGAACTTCTTCGCCGGCAAGCCGCAGAACCTGATCGTTTGATCCGATCGCTCAGGGCCGGCGCTTGAGCGTTTCGGTGCCGGTGAGCTTGGCGCCGGGCGTCGCCCAGACGCCGGACAGGGTGTCGGCATTGTCGATCTTGTAAGCGACCACGCCCGGCAGCTTCTTCGGATCCTGGCTCCGGCCATAGGCCACCACCAGCACGTCGCCGATCATCACCCCACGCCCGACATAGGCAAGCTTCGGCACCATCCAGGCGAGCAGATAGGTGTCGCCGTCCGGCTTGATGATCACTTCGCCGGTGTAGTTGGTGGTGCCGTCGCGATTCTGCCCCAGCGTGATCTTGTAATTGCCGCCGAGAGTGGCGGGGCCCTCCAGGGTCTCGCGGCCGAGTTCGGCCTTCGGATCGCCGCTGCTGATCCACTCGCCGTCGAGCACGCCGCCCGCGACCCGATAGACCACCAGGCCGAACGGTATCTTGCCCGCGGTGTAGCCGGCGCCCAGCACATTGCCCTGGCGGATGGCGAGGCCTTCATTGCCTTTGCCAGCGCCGAGCTTCCAGAGGATCGCGTGCGCCGACCCAAAGGGGACGATCTGCACCACGGCTTTGTAGGCGCCGCCGCCGCCGGGATTGTGACCCTGCGCGTCGTAGATGCCGGCGATGTCCTGGGCAACCGCGGGGGCGGCCGCCGGCGCCAACGCGGCGCCGAGCACCAGGACCAGCAGCGGCAGGATGCGGCGCATCAGTTCTTGTAGCCGGGATCGATCCGATCCAGCAGCCGCAGCAGCGCATTCCAGGCGAGATCGTAGCCGTCGGGATCGCTCAGCGTCCGCCCGTCCTGCGCGGGCGGCGGCGGCGCGTTGAACTGGCGCTCGGTGTGCTCGCACACCTCCTTCGGCGGCAGGACCAGCGCCTGGCCGCCGGCCTGCGCGGTCAATTGAATCTCGCAGGCCTTCTCCAGGTAGTACATGCGCAAGAAGGCCTGCTGCGCGTCCTTGCCGACGGTGAGCAGGCCGTGGTTCCGAAGGATCATCACCGGCTTGGTTCCGAGATCGGCAACCAGCCGCTTCTGCTCATCGAGATCGAGCGCGATGCCTTCGTAGTCGTGATAGGCGATCTTGCCGTAGAACTCGAGATTGATCTGGTTGACCGGCAGCAGCCCGTCTTTCTGCGCGGCGATCGCACAACCCGCCTTGGTGTGGGTGTGCAGCACGCAATGGGCATCCTCGCGCGCGCCATGGATCGCGCTGTGAATCACGAAGCCGGCCGGGTTGACGGAATAGGGCGTCGGCTCGACCGCGTGCCCGTCGAGGCCGATCTTCACCAGGTTGGAGGCGGTGATCTCGTCGAAGAACAGGCCGTAGGGGTTGATCAGGAAGTGATGCTCCGGCCCCGGAATCCGCACCGAAATATGGGTGAAGATCAGGTCGGTCATCTTGAAATGGGCGATCAGCCGGTAGCAGGCCGCGAGCTCGCGCCGGAGGCGCCATTCCTCGTCGGACCGGACGGTGCCCGGCGCATCCGAGGCCGGAACGGGTTGCAGGCGGGACGTGGCGGCCATCAATTCCTCCGCGGGACCAAGTTCCGGCCATGCTGCCAGAACTCGCGGCCGGAAAGAAGCCCGGTGGAGCCGAGATTCGTCTAGAGGTTCGCCTTGGCCGCGCCGCCGGCCAGGACCTGGGCGATGGTGGCGAGAAACTGCTCGCCGACGAAGGGCTTCGCCACCGTGGCCGCGGCGCCGAAATCGTCGGCCACCTGGAGATAGTCGATCCGCAGCATCGGACTGCCGCCCGAGATCGCGATCACCGGGGTCGAGGGCCAGCGGCGCTTGACCAGATTAAGCGTCTCGATGCCGTCGCCGTCGGGCATGAAGATGTCGGTGATCACCAGGTTCGGCTGCCAGTCTTCGAGCAGGCCGGCGGCAATCAGTCCGTTCTCGGCGGCGGTCACGGTATAGCCCGCGCGTTCGAGCATCAGCGACAGGGCGTCCCGGACGGTCTCGTCATCTTCCACCAGGAGAATGGTCGTGCTCCCGCTCTGCATCTCTGTCGCTGACACGAGCATCCCTCGCGATGGCTGGTTGGTCGTCGATCAAAAATAAACCCTAGGTGTTAATTCCGAATTAAGCGGCGAATGCGATCCTGTTGCGCGGCCCCAACAGCCTTTGATGTAGATCAGACGATGTTCATTCTCCGGACCGGATTGCTCGCTGTTTTTCTGTTGTTTTCCTGGAGCGGCCTCGCGCCGGCGCAGGAACAGCCCGAGACGCTGCCCCTGGCGATCGGCACTGAAGGCTATAAAGTCACCGTGGCCGATCTGGAAAAGATGCCGCAGACGCGCATCGTGACCGCGACGCCCTTCCTGCCCGGAACGGCGACCTTCGAGGGCGTGCTGCTGCGCGAGTTGCTCAAGGCCGCCAAGCTCACCGCGCCCAGCCTGGTGATGACTGCGCTCAACGACTATCGGGTCGAGGTCCCCGCCAGCGACGCGGAGAACTACGACGTGATCGTCGCCTACAAGGTCGACGGCAAGTACATGCGGGTGCGGGACAAGGGGCCGTTCTGGCTGATCTATCCGCTGGACCAGCATCCCGAGCTGCGGAACGAGCAGACTGCCACCAAGATGATCTGGCAGATCAAGGCGATCGACGGCGAATGATGCCCCGCGTCGCGGACCTTTGCCGCTGGGGCCTGATCGCCGCCGTCCTGACGTCGCTCGCGGCCGGCGCCTATCTCGGCCATGCGCTGTTGCGGCAGAGCCAGCTGATCGAGCACACCTATCGCCAGGGCAGCTGGGGCGCGGTGCAAATGGACTCCGAGGCGCTGAAGCTGGCGCTGGCGCTCGAACGTTTCCGTCGCGAGAGAACCGACGACACCGCGCAGGCGCTCGGGCTGCAGCGCGAGATCTACGTGAGCCGCGTGCTGTTCCTGCGCGATTCCGCGGAAGCGAGCCAGATTCGCGACCTGCCTGAGCTCGACGCCGCCCTTTCCAGCCTGGTCGGCACGATGGGCATGATCGACAAGAGCGTGGACCACGTCATTGCCGGAGACCGCAGCGTCGAGGACCCGCTGGTCTCGCTGATCGCGGCGCAGCGGTTCAAGACGCGGGACCTGACCCAGTTTCTTCTGCTGAAGGATTCGACCCTGCTCAATCGCGCGCGCATGACCGAGTTGTTCGAGCAGATGATCGGTTCGGTGCTGTTGCTGCTGCTGTCCGGCGGCGCGCTGGTCGTTCTGGCGATCCGGCAGGCGGGTGCCGCGAAAGCTTCCGAGTGCGCGGCGATGACCGCGCGCGAGGAGACCGTCCGCCAGCGCGAGCGCCTGGAAAGCGCGCTCGACACCGCAGCCGATCCGTTCGTCGTCAGCGACCGCGACGGCCGGGTGGTGTTTGCCAACCAGGCCTATCGCGCGCTGCTGGCGCCTTGCACGGTGAGCGCCGATCCCGGCGCTTCGCTTGGCGCCTTGTTGCAGGCCGAAGCCGGCATGCTGGACGGCGCAGATCCGGCCGCCGCGTCGCTCAGAGCCGACTTCGCGACACGGGTCACCGAGCCCGGGCACAGCTTTCTCGCCCGCCTGGCGGACGGCCGCACCTTTCTCTATCGCGCCCATCGCACCCCGGAGGGCGGGCTGGTGCTGATGCGAACCGACCTATCGGAGCGAACCCGGCTCGAGCGGGAGCGCTCAGAGTTCCGCGACCAGTTCCATCATGCCATGAAGATGGAAGCGGTCGGACGGCTGGCCGGCGGCGTCGCCCATGATTTCAACAACGTGCTGACCGCGATCCTCACCTTCGCCGAGATGCTGCAGGCCGATCTTGCCGACCGGCCGCAGCAGCAGCGCATGGCGACGAAGATCGTCGGCGCGGCGAAGCGCGCGGCCGGGCTGGTCACGCAGATCATGAGCTTCTCGCGCAAGGGCAAGTCGGACCAAGTCGAGGTCGACATCTCCGGCATCGCCCGCGAGACACTGGGCCTGCTCCGCGCCACCACGCCCCAGACCCTGCTGACCTCCTTCGTCGGGAGCGACGGGGCGCTGGTGCGCGCCGACCCCGGTAACATCTCGCAGATCATCATGAACCTCTGCGTCAATTCCCGGGATGCGATCGGCATGCGCCCGGGCGCCATCGAGATCGAGGTGAAGAGCCCCGCCTTCGACCGCGCGGCCGAGCGGCTGGGCGCGCGCCACATGCCGCCCGCCGACGGGGCGCCGCTCAACGTCATGACCACGGGCGACGGCCGCACGCACTTCGTCCATGTCGGCACGATCGCCCCGGACCGGCCCTGCGTCTGCATCAGCGTCAAAGACAATGGCGGCGGCATCCCCCGCACCGTGCTCGAGCACATGTTCGAGCCGTTCTACACCACCAAAGGCGTCGGCAAGGGCAGCGGCCTCGGCCTCGCCGCGGTGCATGGCATCGTCCTCGGCCTGGAGGGGACGATCTCGGTCGAGACGACCGAGGGATTCGGCACGATCTTCCGGATCTACCTGCCCATGCTGGCGGTGGCCAAGGCGGCCTGAGCCCGGCCCGGCCACCGGCCATCTTGAAACTGCCCGCAAAATTCAGCATATGACCGCCGGAGCAACTGACTTCGGAGGAGCGTCGGATCATGGTGGCGGAGCGTCATGGCTTTCAGGCGGAGGTGAGCCGTCTGCTCGACATCGTCGCCCATTCGCTTTACAGCGATAAATCGGTCTTCTTGCGGGAGCTGATCTCCAACGCATCCGATGCCTGCGACCGGCTGCGCTACCTCAGCCTGACCCAGTCCGGCCTGCTGGGCGACGATCCCGACCTCGCGGTCACCATCACCATCGACAAGCCGAACCGGCTCTTGACCATTGCGGATAACGGCATCGGCATGAGCCATGACGAGCTCATCGCCAATCTCGGCACCATCGCCCGGTCCGGCTCAGCGCAGTTCATGAGCGAGCTCGCCACCGAGGAGAGTGCCGAGAAGAAGGTTTCGCTGATCGGTCAGTTCGGCGTCGGGTTCTATTCGGCCTTCATGGTTTCCGACAAGGTCGCGGTCACCTCGCGCCGCGCCGGAGACGACAAAGCCTGGACCTGGGAGTCCGAGGGCCGCGGCGAGTTCACGGTCACGCCGGCGGAGAAGACGAGCCGCGGCACCGAGATTGCGCTGCACATCAAGAGCGGCGAAGACCAGTGGCTGGACAGCGCCAATGTCGCCAAGGTGGTCGCCAAGTATTCCGACCACATCGCGCTCCCGGTCCGCCTGCTGGACGGCACCTCGCAGAAGCATGTGAACCAGGCGGCAGCGCTCTGGACCCGCTCCAAGTCGGAGATCACGCCGGAGCAGTATACCGAGTTCTATCATCACATCGCCCACGCCTTCGACGCGCCCTGGGCGACCCTGCATTTCAAGGCCGAGGGCAAGATCGACTATACCGGTCTGATCTTCATCCCGAGCTCGAAGCCGTTCGATCTGTTCCATCCGGACCGCAAGCAGTCGCTGAAGCTTTATGTGAAGCGCGTCTTCATCACCGACCATTGCGAGGACCTGCTCCCCGGCTGGCTGCGCTTCCTGAAGGGCATCGTCGATTCCGAGGACCTGCCGCTCAACATCAGCCGCGAGACCCTGCAGGCCAATCCGCTGATCGCCAAGATCCGCGCCGGCCTGATCAAGCGGGTGCTGAGCGAGCTCGGCAAGATCGCCGAGAACGAGCCGGAGCGGTACTTGAAGTTCTGGGAGACGTTCGGCGCCGTGCTGAAGGAAGGCATCTATGAGGACGAGGCGAACCGCGCCGCGCTCCTGAAGCTCGCGCGCTTCCGCTCCACCACCAGCGAGGCGCCGGTCAGCCTGGCCGAGTACATCGGCCGCATGAAGGATGGGCAGAACGGCATCTACACGATCAGCGGCGACGAGATCGAGGCCTTGCAGCGCTCGCCGCATCTCGAAGGCTTCCGCAAGAAGGGTGTCGAGGTGCTGCTGCTGACCGACGCGGTCGATGAGTTCTGGATGCAGGCGGTCGGCGAATACGAGGGCAAGCCGTTCAAATCGGCGACCCGCGGCGCCGCCGATCTCGCCGCGGTGAAGCCGGCGGAAGGCGCCAAGGACGAGAAACCGGAGCCCAAGGCCGAAGGCATCGACAACCTGATCGCGTTGATGCGCCTGACGCTCAAGGATGCGGTCAAGGATGTGCGGATCTCCGATCGCCTGACCGACAGCGCCTGCTGCCTGGTGGCGGCCGAGGGCGACCTCGATATCCATCTGGAGAAGCTGCTTCGCCAGCACAAGAAGCTGGAGGCGGGCCTCCCGCGCGTGCTGGAGATCAACGGTACCCACCCGATGATCGCCAGCCTCGCCCAAGCCGTCTCGAAGGGAGCGAACGAGGCGCTCAGCGACGCCTGCTTCCTGCTGCTCGACCAGGCGCGGATCCAGGATGGCGAGCCCCTGCCCGACCCCGCCGCCTTCGCCCGGCGGATGAACGCCTTCCTGCAGCGCGGCTTGTAGACAGCGTCCGGCTAGATCGCGGCGAGGCTCTCGGGATCCTCGATGGTGAGCCAGCCTTGGGCCAGGCTCAGCAGCTTGCTCTTGCGCATCTCACGCAAGGTTCGCCCGACGTGAACGGCGGTGAGGCCGGTCGCGTCTGCGATATGGGACTGCGTGAGCGGAAGGCGAAAGCCTTCGGCCTCGGCCAGCCCGCGCTTGCGAAGCTGGACGGCGAGATGATTGAGCAGCCGCGCGATCCGTTCGAAGGCCGAGCGCTGCCCGAGATCGAGCATCTGCTCGTCCGTCGCGGCACTTTGCGCCGCGAACGCCGCCCCCGCGCGGCGGGCGCGCTCCGCATCGCCGTAGATGAAGTCTGCGAGCTCGGTGCGGCTGAACACGCAGACGCTGATCGCAGTCAGCGCCTTGACGGCGTGGGCGATGCGTTCGGTGCCGAGCAGCGGAAGATCGATCAGATCGCCGGGCAGAATGAACGACAGAATCTGCCGCCGTCCGTCCCGAGTCACTTTGTAGCGGAACGCCCAACCGTCGAACAGCTGGAACAGCTCGGTCGGCGCATCGCCTTCGTAACAGATGGTCCGGCGTGCCGCAAAGGTCGTGCAGCGTAGGCGCAACGCCTCGATCCTCGACCCGTCCTCCGCACCGCTGCCGTCGTACACCGTGAGGCTCCGCAACGGACAGTGGTCGCATCCTCCCGGCAACTTCAACGCGTGGCGCCTGCCTGCATCGAGGCCGCCTTTTGCATGATCGCTCAGATTTTTCTCCCTCCGCCTTGATCGCCGGTTGTCTCCCCGGCTTTGTCGCTGGTCGCGAATCACCCTGCGAATACCAGCATATGTGCCCGGCTCGCCGCCACCGCAGAAGGGCAGGACCGGAGTCCGCAACATAGGTTGCCAACTCACGTATACAATAATAGTAGGATTGTTTGCAATATATCATGGGGTAATTAGGATAAATGTTCACCAGCTATTAATAGAAATCAAGACAATATCCACGACGCCTTGCTCTGACGAGCACCGGGCGGCAGGGCATACGTCATACAGGGGAATTACAATGGGCAGTTCCGCTGCGGCTCAAGCCGCCCGATCCGACGACCGAATCACCCGCTTCTCATTTCATGAGATCAGCGACCAATCGCGCCACGTCCTGCGCGGCTTCTGGCCCGCGGTGTCGCGGGAGCTGCCGTCGATCCTCGACGGCTTCTATGCGCATGTCAGCGGTGTGGACTGCCTCGCCAGGCTGGTGGGAGAGCAGTCGGCGCGCCTGAAGGGCGCGCAGGCGAAGCATTGGGAGCGTCTCTTCTCCGGCGATTTCGACGACGCCTATTTCCAATCGATCCGAAGCATCGGCCTGGCGCATAACCGGATCGGGCTGGAACCCCGCTGGTATATCGGAGGATACTCCTTCGTGCTTCGGCGCCTGCTCCGGGTCGCGACCCGCCACTACCGTTTCGCGCCCGAGCGCGCCGGTGCGCTCTCCGCGGCGATTGCCCAGGCCGTGCTGCTCGACATGGATCTCGCGATCTCGACCTACCAGGACGCGCTGCTGGAAGAGCGCCAAGCGCGCCAGGGCCGCATCACAGCGGCGGTGGATGCCTTCGGCACCACGATGGACGAATCTCTGGCATCGGTGGACGATGCCGCCAAGCAGATGTCGGCCACCGCCAGCTCACTCGCCTCGAGTGCATCGCAGACTTCGGCGCAGGCCGACCTGGTGACGCACGCGGCGGGCCAGGCGACGCAGAATGTCGATGCGGTTGCCGCGGCCGCCGAGCAACTCTCCTCCTCCATTGCCGAGATCGGCAGCCAGGTCTCGCAATCGACCGAGATCACCCGCCGCGCCGTCGATGAGGCCCGACGCACCAATGAGAGCGTCCAGGGCCTTGCCGGCGCCGCGGAGCGGATCGGCAACGTGGTCAAGCTGATCAGCGACATCGCGGGACAGACCAACCTGCTGGCGCTCAACGCAACGATCGAGGCGGCGCGGGCCGGCGACGCCGGGAAGGGCTTCGCCGTGGTGGCCGCCGAGGTGAAGAACCTCGCCAACCAGACCGCGCGCGCGACCGACGAGATCAGCATCCAGATCGGCGGCATCCAGGACGAGACCCGAAAGTCGGTCGAAATGATCACCGGCATCGGGCGCACGATCGCCGCCGTCTCGGAGATTGCAACCGCCATCGCCGGAGCGGTCGAGGAGCAAGCCGCCGCCACCCAGGAGATTGCGCGCAACGTCCAGCAGGCAGCCGACAGCACATCGGCGGTGTCGAAGAACATGGTCGATGTGACCGCGGCCGCGGCCGACACCGGCGCCGCATCGACGCAAGTGCTCTCCTCCGCCACCGCGCTGGACGAACAGACGCGATCCGTGCGCAGCGAAGTCGCGGCCTTCCTGAAGCAGGTTACCCAGGCGTGAGGAAGCGGCCGTGATCAGCCCGACCTGCGCGACCGACGGCACCGCCCGAGACGAGGTGGATGACATCCTGGCCCTGCTGCCGGAGGCGGTGGTCGGCGTGCTGATCGATCAGAACATCGCCTTCTTCAACGCTTCGGCCGAGCGGATGTTCGGCTATGGCGCGGGCGAGGTGATGGGCCGGCCCCTCGACATCCTGTTGCCCGAGGCCTTCCGCGAGCACCATCGCTCGCTGGCTGACGGGTTCCGCCGGTCCAATGCGGAAGCCCGGCTGATGCAGAGCCGCCGTGAAGTATTCGGCCAGCGCCGCGACGGCAACGTCTTTCCGGCGGAGGTGACGCTGGCCAAGGGGCGCCGCGACGGGCGCACCGTGATGTTCGCCATCGTCCGTGACGTGACCGAGCAATATCAGCGTGAGGCGAATCTGGCCGCCTCGGAGCAGAAGTACCGCGCCATCATCGAGACGTCTCCCGAGCCGATCCTGATCGCGGATGTGAAGACCGCGCGCCTGGTCGAGGCGAACGATGCCGCCGCGCGCCTGTTCCGCTGCCGGCGGGAGGACCTGATCGGCTTGCATCAGACCGAGCTGCATCCGAGCGACTCGCGCGAGCGGTTCCGACAGACCTTCCGCGAGCATATCGAGGCGGGCCGCGTCGTGGTTCCGGACGCCGTTATCCAGACCGCCAACGGCGAGCCGGTGCCGGTTGAGATCTGCGCCTCGCCGGTCATGCTGGACCAGAACCTGCATCTGGTCGGCTTCTTCCGCGACATGAGCCAGCGCATTGCCCATGAACGCCATTTGCAGCAGGCGCTGGACGCCGCGAATGCCGCGGTTTCCGCCAAGAAGATGTTCCTCGCCAACATGACCCATGAGCTGCGGACGCCGCTCAACGGAATCATCGGCTTCTCCGAACTGATCGAGCGCGAGTTTCACGGCCCGCATGAGCATCCGCAGTACCGGGAATACGGCGCGCTGATTCACTCGAGCGGCCAGCACCTGCTGGAAATCGTCAACGACCTGCTGGATCTCTCCAGCCTCGACGCCGGCAAGCTCGCCCTGGCCGAGGAGGAGGTCGAGGTCGCCAAAGTCGTCGAGGAGTGCCGCCACATCCTCGAGCGGAGGATGGACGAGCATGCGATCCTCTTCAGCGCCACGGTGCCGGCCGATTTCCGTCTCTATGCCGACCGGCGCGCGCTGAAGCAGATGGTGCTCAACCTGCTCTCGAACGCGGTGAAGTTCAGCGAGGCCGGCGGGCACATCCGTGTCACCGCCGCCGGCAACACGAGCGGAGAGCCGGTCGTCACGGTCTCGGATAACGGCGCCGGGATCGCACCCGAAAGGCTCGGCAATATCGCCGAGCCTTTCGCATCCGGCGACAACATCTACACCCGCCGCAAGGGCGGTACCGGGATCGGGCTGTCGATCACCAAGGCGCTGCTCGAGCGGCATGGTGGGCGCTTCGAGATCGAAAGCCGCCTGGACCAGGGCACCACGGCACGGCTCGTCTTTCCCGCCGAACGCGCTCTGGAGCCGCCGCCGGCCGCATGACGGCATTCGCCACGCGCCTATCCCGGCCGCGCTTCCGGCTTGCCGAACGCGATGCCGCGCGCCTCGCGGCCAAAGCCGGCGAGCAGGGCGACGGCGATTGAGACCACGCCGCAGACCAGGGCGAGCGCCAGCGCATAGTCATTGCCATGCGACTCGGCGATGCCTGCCTGCACGGTGGCGTTGACCGAAGCCAGCAGATTGCCGAGCTGATAGGCGAAGCCGGGGAAGGTACCGCGAATCTCGTCCGGCGAGAGCTCGTTGAGATGCACCGGGATAATGCCCCAGGCGCCCTGCACCGCGACCTGCATCAGGAAGGCGCCGAGGGCCAGGATGGCGGGCGCGGTCGCATAGGCCCAGAGCGGGATGATCGGCAAGGCAAGCAGCGCCGCGATGACGATCGCGCGGCGGCGGCCGATATGCTCCGATAGCACACCAAAGCAGAGGCCGCCGAGGATCGCGCCGATATTGTAGACGATGGCGATGATGCTGACGGTCTCGGTCGAGAAGCCGCGCTGTACCTGCAGGAAGGTCGGATAGAGATCCTGGGTGCCGTGGCTGAAGAAGTTGAAGGCGGTCATCAGCAGCACGACATAGATCAGCCGCCCGAAGTGGCGTTGCACGACGGCGAGGAAGCTCGGCCGGTCGGGTCGCGCGTGATTGGCGATGAAGGCCGGCGATTCCTCGACATTGCGGCGGATGAACAGGACCAGCAGGGCCGGCGCCACGCCGACCATGAACATGCCGCGCCAGCCGATCAGCGGGAACAGCAGGCCGAACACGATCGAGGCGATCAGATACCCGCTGGGATAGCCGGCCTGGAGCAAGCCCGAGATGAGGCCGCGGGTCCTGGGCGGGATCGTCTCCATGGTCAGCGAAGCGCCCACGCCCCATTCGCCGCCCATGGCGACACCAAAGAGGAATCGCAACACCAGGAGCGCCGTGAGGCTGGGCGCGAAACCCGAGGCAAATTCCAGCACGGAATAGAGCAGCACGTCGACCATCATCACCGGGCGGCGCCCATACCGGTCCGCGAGGAGCCCGAAGAAGAGGGCGCCGACCGGCCGTGCGGCGAGCGTAAGGGTGATGGCGAGTGCCACGGATTTCACATCGGTGCCGAAGTCTTCGGCGATGTGCTTCAGCACAAACACCATGATGAAGAAATCGAAGGCGTCGAGCGTCCAGCCGAGATAGCTGGCGACGACCGCGTTCCGCTGCGACGGCGTGAGGCTCCGGAGCTCGGACCAGACGGAGGTGCTTGCCATGGAGGGTCTTCCAAGTGAAGGAAGGGCGGTTGAAAGCGCGCGGGAAATCCGCTCGTGAACCCACCACCGGCTTGTTCGGTTCCGTCACGTCGCAACGCCGTGGCAAGCGCCATGCGGGCGTTATGATGCTGACATTATTTCGGCAGCCCGGTTCGGATATCAATCTATCCTGAAGTATGGGTCGGCTTCGCCGTGAGCCCGCGGTCGGCGATGAATCGGGGTGATTACATTCGCTCCAGCATCAGCTTGGCCGCGGCCAAATCTTCGATCGCGGTTCCGACGCTCTTGAACAGCGTGATCTCTTCGTCGCGCGTGCGGCCCGGGTGCTTGCCCTTGCAGAGGTCCGCAAGCTCGGCGGCGATGCTGCTCTCTTGAATTACGCCGGCTTTCAGCGGCTGAACGAGATCGCCGCCTTCCTTCAAGGCACCGCCGCGGGTATCGCAGAACAGCGTAGCGCGCCGCACCGCTTCATCGTCGGATTCGCGCAGCTCCGGCAGATAGGCGCCGACCAGGTCGAGATGCGCGCCGGGCTTCAGCCAGGCGCCGTGGATCAGCGGCTCGGAGGAAAGCGTCGCGCAGGAGACGATGTCGGCTTGCCGGGCGGCGGTTTCGAGATCGTGCGCGACCTCGACCGCGATGCCGGCCTTGGCGAGATCGGCGGCCTTGGCTTCCGCCTGTTCCGGCTTGCGGGCCCAGAGCAGCGTCCGCTGGATCGGGCGCGCGGCGCGGTGGGCTTCGATCAGCGGACGCGCGAGCGCGCCGGCGCCGACCATCAGATGCACGGCCGCATCCTTGCGGGCGCAGAAGCCGGCGGCGAGCGCCGAGGCCGCGGCGGTGCGGCGCACGGTCAGGGTGGTGCCTTCCATCAGCACCTTCGGCACGCCGGTTCCGCCGTCGAGCAGCAGGTAGATGCCCTGCACCGCGGGCAGGTTGCGGGCGCCGTTGCCCGGCGTGATGGTGACCAGCTTGACGCCGACCGACTTGCCGCCTTCCCAGGCCGGCATCAGCAGCAGGGTCTGATCCGGCTCGCCCGGAATCGGCACGGCGTGGTGGTGCCGCACCGGCACGGTCCAGTCGGCGGCGAAGGCGGCCTTCAGCGCGGCGATCAGCGACGGGTAGTCGAGCTTGGCGTCGATCGCCTCGGATGAGACGAAGGGAATGGAATCGGTCATGGGTGCCCCTGCGGTTTCGGGGGCACGCTAGCGTGGAATGCGCGCGAGTTGAACTGGATTGCTGAACTCTGCCGAAGGGCGCCGCCGCCTACCAGGCGTCGCCGAAGTCGAACGCGACGGCGGCGACGACGGGACCGTAATCGGCCAGGTTGGCGATGATGGCGCAGCCCTCGGGCTTGGCGGCCTTGGCCTTGGCGTCGAGCTGCAACGGCAGCGTGGCGCGCTGGCCGTTCCAGACCGCGACCTTCTGCAACGAGCGCACCGTGTTGAAGGATTCGGACTTGCGGCCGCTGTTCTCGCCGCGGTCGATCGCCGTCTGGTCCTTGTACTGATAGGTAACCAGCCAGATCGTCGCCGGGACCGGCAATTTCGCCTCGGGCAGCTCCAAGAGCACCTGGCCGGTCTGCGGATCGCGCACCACCTCGATCGGATACATGCGCTGGCGCGCCTTCGCCTCGCGGATGCGCTGCTCGATGATGGCGCGGTTGGCGCCCTGCGCGTCGCTGGCGCCGCCGACCACGATCTGCGGCGTGTAGACCATGTGCTGCCCCAAGGTCATCGCATAGGCGCGCTGGCGGCCGACGAAGACCGGATCGGCGAATGGGTCCTTCCAGCCAATGTAATCCCAGTAGTCGACATGGAAGGAGAGCGGCAGCACGTCCTTCCTTCGCGCGAGCTGGCCGAGATAGGCATCCGCCGCCGGGCAGTTGGCGCAGCCTTGGGCGGTGAAGAGCTCGATCACGATCGGCCGTGATTCGGTCTCCGGCCGGATCAACTGGCGCTGCGGCGCCGGCGCGGCGACACCGACCGGGGCCGCCGGCAGGTTGGCGGAGGGGATGGTGCCCGGCGCCACCGGCTCGTAGCCCTGCGGCGGCGGGGTCTCGGCACCGATCACGGGAACACTGGGCGGCTTCGGCGTGGTCAGCGGCATCGGCAACGGCACCGCCGGCGCTTGCTGGGCAAAGCTCGGGGCCGCGAACACGGCAAGGCCGCCCGCGAGCAACGCGGCAAGGCCCGCGCTCCGCCAGAAGGGGCTGTTATGAAACCGACCGAAGAGCATGTCGCCGAACCTAAGTCCCTTGCGGAAGCCGTCGCCAATCACGTTCGGGTGACGGGCTAAACACCTGGAATCCCTCAAGATCACATTAGCGGCGGTCCGTGAAGAAAAGCTAAAAGTCGGAGACCCGGCCGTTGCGTTCCCAATCGCCGTAGCGGGTCGGCTCGGGGCCTTTGGGCCCGCCGATCTCCTTCGGCAGGACCAGCTTCGCCGGCTTGGAATCCGGCTGTGGCTCGGGCTTGGCTTCGGGTGACTTCGGTGTGTCGGCCATGCGCCGACGCTAGCCGCGCCGGCCCTTTGCGGCAAGCGGGGCCGCTTGAAAAACCCCAACGGCACCACGATTTTTTGCGGACAAGGAGATTGAACGCCTATGGGTTACGCACGCACCGCTCTGCTGCTCGCGGCACTGACCGGATTGTTCCTGGCCTGCGGCTGGCTGATCGGCGGCCAGACCGGGATGCTGTTCGCGTTCGGGCTGGCGCTGGTGATGAATGTCGGGAGCTATTGGTTCTCCGACAAGCTGGTCCTGCGCATGTACGGCGCCCAGGCCGTCGAGAACACCGAGCTGAACGCGATCGTCGCGGAACTGGCGGCGCGCGGCGGCATGCCGGTGCCGAAGGTCTATCTGATCGACAGCGACCAGCCGAATGCGTTTGCCACCGGCCGCAATCCGGAGAATGCCGCAGTCGCCGCGACCAGCGGGCTGATGCAGCGGTTGAACCGCGACGAGGTGCGCGCGGTGCTGGCGCATGAGCTGGGCCATGTGAAGAACCGCGACAGCCTCACCATGACCATCACCGCGGTGCTGGCCGGCGCGATCGGCATGCTGGCGCAGTCGCTGTTCTTCTTCGGCGGACTCGGACGAGATCGCAATTCGCCCTTGGGCGGGATCGGCGCGCTCTTGGTGATGATTCTGGCGCCGCTCGCCGCGATGCTGGTGCAGATGGCGATCTCGCGCAGCCGGGAATACGAGGCCGACAAGGCCGGCGCCGAGCTCTCCGGCGCGCCGCGGGCGCTCGCCTCGGCCCTGCACAAGATCTCGAATGCCGCGGCCGCGATTCCCAACCCGCGCGCCGAGCAGAATCCGGCGAGCGCGCATCTCTTCATCATCAATCCGCTGCACGGCACCGGCGCCGACAACCTGTTCTCGACCCATCCCTCGACCGAGAACCGCATCGCGCGGCTGCTGGAGATGGAGGGTGGGACGAACGAGAGCGTCTCGCCGGCGCCGGCGCCGCAACAGTCCGCACGGCCCCAATCCACCCGACGGGGGCGGAGCGTTCTCCCGGAAACGGGGACCGCGCGTCCGCAACGCGGTCCCTGGGGCTAAGCGCTGTCCTTATGGGTTGGTGGCCAGGTTGATGGCCGCGTCCAGCTGGGTCAGGTTGGTCCAGCCCTGGTTCTGGAACCCGTCGAACTCGATCGTGCCGCCGCTGGCCTGGAAAACGATCAGCAGATCGCCATCGTCCGCGCTGGTGACCTTGACGTTGGGATCAACCAGATCCAGCACGCCACTGAGGCCCAGCATGTCGTCCTCGGCCACGTTGAAGTCGGTGATGACATCGTGGCCGGAGAGCGCCGCGTCGAAGCTGAAGCAATCCATCCCGGTGCCGCCGGTCAGCGTGTCATTGCCCTCTTCGCCGGTCAGTCGGTCGTTGCCC
This sequence comes from Dongia sedimenti, assembly GCA_030715195.1. GTDB lineage: Bacteria > Pseudomonadota > Alphaproteobacteria > Dongiales > Dongiaceae > Dongia > Dongia sedimenti. Next base: position 155,938 of record JAUYVI010000004.1, on the reverse strand, counting down.
GCGCCGCCGTCCAGCACGTCATCACCGGGCGCACCGACATCATTGTAATTGCTGTGGTCACCGCGGAGGTCGTCGTTGCCGTCGCCGCCGAAGAGCCAGTCGTTGCCGCCCTCGCCATACAGCCGGTCATCGTCGCCCCCGCCGTAGATCGTGTCGGTATCCTTGCCGCCGTGGAGGCGATCGCCATCCTCGCCGCCGTAGAGGGTGTCGTTGCCGTCGTCGCCTTTGATTCGGCCGCCGTCCGCCCCGGCATAAACGGTGTCGTTGCCCGAGCCGCCATTGATCGTGTCGACGCCGGAACCGCCGTAGATGGTATCGTTGCCGATGCCGCCCTCGATCTCGTCCCAGCCGAGGCCGCCATAAATCGTGTCGTTGCCGGACCCGCCGTTGATCGTGTCGTCGCCGGTGGCATTGCCGATCGGCAGGAGCACATCGCCGTCGCCGTAGATCACGTCGTCGCCGCTGCCGCCCAGGAGCGTGTCGTTGTCGTCGCCGCCGACGAGGAAATCGTTTTCGGTGCCGCCGTCGATCTTGTCTTCGCCGTCACCGCCGTAGATCTTGTCCGCGCCGCCATTGCCATAGATTGTGTCATTGCCGCCATAGCCGTAGATCGCTTCGTTCTTCGCGCCGCCGACCAGGGTGTTGGCGAGCTCGTCGCCGTAGATCGGCCATAGGATGTTCGGCTGCGGCGCCGGGAAATTGCCGGGCGTGGGTCCGGGATTGTTGCTGTTCAAAGCCATGGTTGCCTCCCCTTGTTGAACCGGCGACGCGCCGGTTGCTTCTGCAAGGACCGTCGCGGGCTCGGGCCACAGGGTTTCGAAAACCCGGTCGCGCTGTGACGGGGATCACGCAGAATCCACGGAGAAGGGGCTCTTTGCCCGCCGATTCGCCGGTTTGAGTCGAAGAGAACCGTACTGAACGCGGCTAGGTATGAAGCGGACCGCGCCGATTGCGCAAAAACAAAGCACCCCCGCCCGGTCAGGGGCGGGGATGCCTGGTTCGTCGCCGGTTTACGACTGGTAGGTGATGTCGATCGCGGCGTCGAGCTGGCCGAGGTTGGCGTAGTTCGTCGCCTGGAAGCCGTTGAGCTCGACCGTGGCGCCGCTGCCGGCGAAAGTCAGCAGCACATCGCCGTCGGCCGACGCGCCGAGCGAGACATTGGGATCGTCGGCATCGAGCACGCCTTCCAGGATCAACGAGTCCTCGGCCGCGTTGAAGTCCATGATCACGTCATTGCCGGCCAGCGCCACGTCGATGAAGAACTGATCGTGGTCGGCGCCGCCGGTCAGCTGATCGCTGCCGTCGTCGCCGAACAGACGGTCGTTGCCGGCGCCGCCATCCAGCACATCATCGCCATCGATGCCGGAGGTGTTGTAGTCGCCGTCGCCCTGGAGATTGTCGTTACCGGCACCGCCGAGGAGGATGTCGGCGCCGCCCGCGCCTTCGAGCCGGTCGTTGCCGTCGCCGCCGTTGAGCATGTCCTGGTTCGCGCCGCCATTGAGGCGGTCGCCCCCGGCCTCGCCGAACAGAATGTCGTTGCCCTGGCCGCCGTAGATATAGTCGCCGGCGTCCTCGCCATGGATCACGTCATTGCCGTTTTCGCCATAGAGGTAGTCAAGGCTGGCGCCGCCCCACAGCGTGTCGTTGCCAGTGCCGCCGGAGATATCGTCCGTGCCGGCTCCGCCATACACGATGTCGTTGCCGGCACCGGCATCGATCACGTCGTCGCCGCCATAGCCGTAGATGGCTTCGTTCTTCGAACCACCGATAAGGTTGTTGGCGAGCTCGTCGCCGGTGATCGGCCAATAGAATGCATAAGGCGAGGAAGGGCCGTTGCCGGGCTGGGTGGTGCCGGGATTGTTGCTGCTCTGCATGACACACTCCTGTTTGTTCAACGGGTGGGTACGAAAGCCTGTCCTCAGACCCGTCGCGGGGTCGGGCCGTCAGGTTTCTGGCAGATGCCATGGGCTGTGACCGGGATCACGCCGCGCGGGCCAAAAGGGGCGATTGCGGCCCCCAAACGCCGGCCCCCGGCCGTCCGACGAGGGATTTCCCGCGCGACCGCGACGCGGTTCAAGGCTAGAAGACGGCATGAAAACCAAACCGAAATCGGCCGCGACCCGGGAGGTCTCGGCGCGCGGCGTGGCGCTGGATCTGCTGGCGCGCGTGCTGGAGCAGAAGCGGCCGCTGGAAGAAGCGTTCGAACGGCATCCCGATCTGCCCAAGCTCGAGAACCGCGATCGGCAATTCGTGCGCGCGCTGACTTCGGCAACGTTGCGGCATCTGGGGCGGATCGACCGCATCATTGCGCTCTGCATGGAACGGCCGCTCCCCAACAAGGCGCGCGCGGTCACCGACATCCTTCGGCTGGGTGCGGCGCAATTGCTGGTGCTCGGCACGCCGGCCCATGCGGCGGTCGATAGTGCCGTGGCGCTGACCGCGCAGCTCGGCGGTGCCGCGGGCTACAAGGGGCTGGTCAACGCGGTGCTGCGGCGGATCGCCGGGGAAGGCGAAGCCCTGTTGGCCCAGGTGCCGCCCGGGGTCGCGAGTCTGCCGGATTGGCTGTGGGCATCCTGGGTCTGGACCTATGGCGAAGAGCAAGCGGCGAAAATTGCGGGCGCCTTGCTCGATGAGCCGCCGCTGGATTTCTCGGTGAAGCGGCCGGCGGAGCGCGCGCAATGGGCGGAAGCCTTGCATGCGCGCGTGATGCCCGGCGGCAGCCTGCGCCGCGCGGCGCACGATCCCGAGCGACCGCAGCGGCTTGATGAGGCGCCGGGCTTCGCCGAGGGTGCCTGGTGGGTGCAGGATTTCGCCGCCAGCCTGCCGGTCAAGCTGCTGGGTGATCTCGTCGGGAAACGCGTGCTGGATCTCTGCGCCGCGCCCGGCGGCAAGACGATGCAGCTCGCGGCCGCCGGCGCCATAGTGACCGCACTCGACCGCTCCGAGGACCGGCTGCAACGGCTGCAGCAGAATCTCGACCGGCTGGGGCTGAGCGCGGAATGCGCGGCGGCCGATGCGACCCGGTGGGATGCGGCGGGTGATTTCGACATCGTGCTGCTGGATGCGCCCTGCTCGTCCACCGGCACGCTGCGGCGGCATCCCGACGTCGCCTGGCTCAAGGACCCGCGCGACATCAAGAAGCTCGCCGCGGCTCAGAATCGCTTGATCGACGCGGCTGTGCGCTTAACAAGACCCGGTGGCACCGTGCTCTACTGCGTCTGCTCGCTGCAGCCGGAAGAAGGGCCGGAGCGGATCGCCGCAGCTCTGGCGCGGCATGAGAGCCTGCGCCGCGCACCGCTGACCGAGGCCGAGGTGTTCGGCTTGCGCGAAGTCCTGACGCCGGAAGGGGATCTGCGCACTCTGCCCTGCCATCTCGCAAGCGAGGGCGGTATGGATGGGTTCTATGCGGCGCGGCTGGTGAAGGCGGATTGATTGATGGGACTGGGGCGTTGGTTGGGCTATGAGACCGAAACGTTGACTTCGCCCCTGCCGGTCGCCGAATGTCTCACGAGACTGCGCGGCACCGTCCAGAGTGAATGGGCGATCTTTGGACACAGCCCTGTGGTCGGTCGGGTTGGCGAAAAGACTTTCAAGCTGCGTAAGCGGCTCGCGCGCGGAACGTACAATTCGTTCCAGACCTATGCCACTGGGCGCTTAGCCAGCAATGGAGCGTCGACCCTCCTTACGTGTCGGTTCGGCATGCATTGGTTTGTGATGCTGTTCATGGCGCTGTGGCTCACCCCGTTTCTGGCAATCATCATCTTCTTCGTCGCCGTCGATCTGGGGAATAGCCGAGCGCCCGACCTCGAAAGCCTACTCATACCCCTAGTCTTCGCATCGTTTGGAATTGCGCTGCTCGGCGTCGGCCGAGCCATGGCCCGCGGTGAGCGCCGGTTCCTCCTGAATTTCCTGGAAGATACAATAGAGGCCCGCAAACAGCATGCCGATCGCGAAGCGGCGATAGAGGATCTTTGGCGGAATGCTTGACCGCGTCGCGCAGGCCGCCCGCAACAATGCCGAATGGTGCGACGCGGTCGCCCGAAGCTGGGGCGAGAGCGGCGTCTTCGAGGACACGGTGTGGATCAACCGTGGTGCCGCGCCGCCGCTCTATCCAAACGCCGTGACCTTGGCACCGATCGCGACGCCGCCCGCAGCGATCGCCGCAGCGCCCGTCGACTTCGCGGTGAAGGACAGTTTCGCGACGCTCGACCTCGCCCCACTCGGCTTTGCGCCGTTGTTCGAGGCGACATGGATCTGGCGCGATCCACAGCCTGTGTCGGGGTCGGATGCCGCGACCTGGCGCATCCTGCGCGACACGGCATCGCTTTCGCGCTGGGACACGGCTTGGCGCGGCGATGACAATGGACCCTCGCCGTTCAGGCCGACTCTGCTTTACGAGCGCGACCACGCCTTCATCGCCGGCGAGGAGAAGGGCCGGATCGTCGCCGGCTGCGTCGCCAGCCGTTCGGCCGCGGTGGTCGGAATCTCCAACCTGTTCGGACCGCCCGAACGCAGCGCCGGCTGCCTCGCCGCCGTTCAGGCTTTCGCGCCCGGTCTGCCGATCGTCGGCTATGAGACGGGTGCGGCGCTGGAGATGATGAAAACCCTGGGATTTCAAGCGCTCGCACCGCTTCGGGTGTGGCTGCGCGACACCGGTTAAGGGGCGGAAATCCGCTGGTTATCCCCAGCTTTGGGACCTGGATTGACGTCTGATTAACCTTGGCGGGCGATAATCCCCGGGCTTTCGCGGCGTCAAAGATGGAACGCAACCATGGCCGACACCTGGGACATGTCTTTTCTGGTCGATCAGGCGACCCAGATCCAGGAAGCCAGGGGCAATCTCTCCCGGCATTTCGGCATGCTGCAGCAGGTGCTGATCGGCAAGCATCTGGTCAATTTCATCGGCGACGACGACCGCCTGGCCTTCATGCGGATGATGGGGCGCCTCTCCCAGCGCAACTGGACCGAGGTCGTCTCGGTCACCTTCCGCACCCCGATGAGCGGCGAGCACAAGGTCGCGTTGCAGGCGCGCCCCGGCTCCGGGCCGATGGCCTGGTGGCTGCTGCTTACCGAGAACGGCGCCGAGACGGCGCGGCCGATCGCGGAGGTGAGCGACGGCGACGCGCTGGCGACCGAGGATGAATTTGCGGCGGTGGCGAGCGCCGCGGCCGCCGGCGCCGGCAAGCCGCTCGATCTCTCGGTGTTCCGCGCCCACGCGCTGACCGTCTCACCTTCGGGTGCCGGCCTCTCCGCGGCGAAGCATGCGGAGCTCGAGCAGAAGATCGGCGAGACCTTGATCGACAACGCGGCCGGCGGCGTAGTCTCGCGGCCGGAACCGGGTCACTACACGCTGATGCACGACAAGGACATCCCGGCCGACCATATCGCCGGCAAGATCACCGAGACCGCAGCCGAGGTCGGTGTTCCGGCCGCGACCCTAGGCCTCAGCCACAAGACCGAGCCGGCGGCGCCGGACGCGGATGCCGCCGCGATGCGCGACCTCATGCGCAACATGCGCCAGAGCCTCTCCGGCCGGACCGAGCGCAAGCCCGGCGGCTTCATGGAGAAGATGAAGAGCCTGGTCGGCATAAACTAGCGCGGTAACGCTTTCGATTCGCGTGCGCGCCGAGGTTTACAGCCTCTGCCTGGATAAGGGGCATAAATCCACGCCAAGCTGTTGACGATGATGGCTTTCTCGCGATCTATCGGCCAACGCGAATCTGCGTTTCGTAAACCCTGGGTAAACCTCGGCTCGCGGGTAGGCGCCTTGGCCAACCGATGCCTTGTTCGGTTCTGTCTGCGCCGGGTCTGCGTTGCAGAGCAGCAATCACGGTCGCGCCGGCGCGCATCTCGACACGGCATTCACGATGTCAAACAGCGCACCGATCATACCACGATCGGCGGCGCGCGTCAGCCGCAGCAAGCGCGTGAATTCGGGAATATGCAGTGAGATCTTGCGCGCAGCGTGAATTCTCGGCCTTGCCGAAATGATGCCATCCGACTTCACGCCGCTCTCGTTGTCTCGCGTCCCGGAGCCGTGAATCCGTCTCCGCCTCAGGCCCGGGGCTGCCCCGCGTCCCGCAAGGCCGCCTGCACCACCGTATCCAGCGCATTCAGGAACCGCGAGCGGTCCGCCTTCGAAAAGGGCGGCGGCCCGCCGGTGTTGACGCCGGTCTCGCGCAGATACTTGCCGACCTCGCGCCCCGCCAGCGCATTGCCGATATTGTTCTCGGTCCAGAGCTTGCCGTTGGCGGCGAGCGAGCGCGCGTTCTTCTTCAGGCAGCGCGCGGCCAGCGGGATGTCGTTGGTGACGCAGATGTCGGCGGCGGTGATCCGCTCGGCGATCCAATCGTCGGCCGCATCGGCGCCTTCCGCGACGATCACCATCTTGATCCTGGGATTCTGCGACGGCCGGATCGGCCGCGAGCCGTTGGAGACGACAAACACATCGAGCCCCACGCGCTCCGCCACGCGATAGACTTCCTCGCGCACGGGACAGGCATCGGCGTCGATATAGATAGCGGTCATGGATAAGTCGCGGCTTCTGTGACCCAGGTCATTCCGGGCGGTCGGTACTGCCGCCTAATATGGCAAATGGCGTCTGCGGGCAACGGCCAGCAATTCGCGGCATCGCGCGCGATCATCGGCTGGATGATCGCAGCGACCGGTGCGGAAGTGATGTCGCAGCTCATCCGTCTGCAACAGACGGAACCGCCGGCTTGGCTGTTCTGCGATTACGCCGGACGCCTTGCGGCGCTCGCACTGCTCGCCGCCAACCCGGCGGTGCGAGGCGTGGTCTATCGCGCGGAACCCCTGAAGATCTCGCTGGCGATCGTGATCAATTGGGGGCTGCTGCTCATCCCGATCTGCGGCGCGGCCATTGTCGCCGGGCACGTCTATGCCGCCTATCTGCCCACATTCCGGCTCGGGACCTACCCGAGGCCCGACGGCTGGCTCCTGATCTTCGATCTCACATTCGGCCTCGCTTTGGTGGCGCTGCATGAAGAGATCGTGCTCCGCCGTGCCATGCGTCTCGCGCTGGGCGGCCTGGGCGACGGCCGGGCCATGACCGCTGTCAGCAGCCTGCTGTTCGGCGGCTATCACTGGTGGACCGGAGTGCCCAACATGATCTTTGCCGGGGTCTTCGGCGTGTTCGCGATGCTGCTCTTCCGCCGGACCGGCGCCCTCTGGCCGGTCGTGGTACTGCATTTCATGGTCGATCTGATCTGCTTCATCTGAGTCTTTACATCGGCCGACGTTCACTCCGCCGCGCGGCGCTCCACGGGGCGTGGCTCCGAACCCCTGGCCGAAGGATCGCGCAACCGGACCAGCATGGCGCTGACGCGTTCCGAGAGCTGCCGAAGGCCCGCCTCGATCCGCGCGAGCTCGCCGCGCACTACCTCGACCTGCGCCTTGGCGGCGACGCTGTCGCGCAAGACCTCGGCGATGTTGCCGTTGACGCCGGCGGTCTGGTCGCGCGCCGCCGCCATGTTGGCGCTGATCCCGCCGGTCGCGGTCGCCTGCTGCTCGGCCGCGGCGGAGATCGTGGTGCTGCCTTCCTGGATGGCGCGGATCGCATCGACCACCGCGGCGACGGCGGTCACCGCGGTGCCGGTGATGCGCTCGACCTCGGCGGTCTGCTGCCGGATCTCGTCGGTGGCACGGCCGGTCTGCCCGGCCAGCTGCTTCACCTCCGAGGCGACGACGGCGAAGCCCTTGCCCGCGGCACCCGCGCGCGCCGCCTCGATCGTGGCGTTGAGCGCCAGCATGTTGGTCTGCCGCGCCACGTCGGCGATGAGCCCGACCACGCCGTCGATTCGGGTGACCGCGCCGCGCAGCGCCGAAAGCGTGGCGGCGGCCTGGTCGGCCTTGGCGACGGCACTCTCGGCGGCGCTGTTGGAATGGGTCATCGAGCGCGCGACGTCGGCGACCGCGGCCGAGAGCTCCTCGGTCGCCGAAGCGGCGGCGGCGACCTGCTGCGCGGTCGCGTCCGAGGCGTCGCGCGCCGCGGCGGCTTCCTCCGCCATGCGCGTCGCCGAAGCACAGGTTTCCTCGGTCAGGCGGCGCACCTCCACGGCACGGGCGCCGGTTTCAGCGATGGCACTCGCGATCTCGCCGCCGATCGCATCGGCGGTCTCGCCGAGGCGCTGCTTGAGATGCTCGTCGCCGGCCTGGATGTAGACGGCGATCGCCACCGCCATGTCGAGCAGGATCGCCTTCTCGACGGCGGCGACCATCTTCGCCGCCTGTTCCGGCTTGCGGCGGAAGTCGCGGATCAGCAGCGCGGACATGCCCGCGAGGATCCGGGTGTAGCCCGCGGCATACCAGTGCGGCTGCAGCCCGATGCGGAAATGGGCGCGGCCGATCGCGGTGGCGCGGGCGAGATAGGCGTCGTCGAACCGGCCGCTGAAGATCTCGCGCCAGTGCCCCTGCTGCGCGGTCTTCAGCCGCGGCACGTGGCCCTGGACCAGCCGCGCCAGCTCCGGCACCCGCGCCGCCGCGACATAGAAGTCGTCGAGCAAGGTGTCGAGTGCGGGGGCCAGGCGCTCGAACGCGACGGGCAGCAAGGCGCAGTCATCCGGCGACAGTCCGGCCAGAGCGATCCGGGCAGCCAGGTCTTCGGCAAACATGATGGGGAGGTCCTGTCGATGAGCGGTGAGCGAGGCTGCAAGCTTTATCGAGTCCGCGCTTAACGAAAGCTTACCCGCCGCACGCACCATCGCCGGGACCACTGCATATGATCATATGATGGACCTCATGACGGCATAGGATGGCGTGTGTGCCGCACCGTTCCACGCCCCGGCAGGAGGATGAGATGCCTGCGGCCGATTGAACCTTTGTGGTTATCCCCAGGAACGCCATCACAGGACGTTCTGCATGAATTTTTTCTTGCGACGACCGCCGTTGCGCCCGTCGGCAACCAGCGAGTTTGCACCCATCGCTCGAATGAAACTCGTAGATGTCAAGCCAGGCCTCGGCATGACGACGGGTTCAGCCCAGCGCTAAGCCCAGTTCAGGATGACCTTGCCCGACTTGCCGCTCAGCATGGTCTCGAAGCCTTCGACGTAATCCTTGACCGGGAAATGGTGGGTGAGAATCGGATCGAGGTTGAGGCCGGATTGCAGCATCGCCACCATCTTGTACCAGGTCTCGAACATCTCGCGGCCGTAGATGCCCTTGATCTCCAGGCCCTTGAAGATGACCTGGTTCCAATCGATCGCGGTGTTGGCGGGCGGAATCCCCAACAAGGCCACCTTGCCGCCATGGTTCATGTGCTCGAGCATGGTGGTGAAGGCGGTGGGCACGCCGGACATTTCGAGGCCGACGTCGAAGCCCTCGACCATGCCGAGCTCGGTCATCACATCCTTCAGCTTCTCGCGCGTCACGTTGACGGCGCGGTGGGCGCCCATCTTCTTCGCGAGCTCCAGGCGGTAGTCGTTGACGTCGGTGACCACGACGAAGCGGGCGCCGACATGCCGGGCGATCGCCGCGGCCATGATGCCGATCGGGCCCGCGCCGGTGATCAGCACGTCCTCGCCGACCAGGTTGAAGGCGAGCGCCGTGTGGGTCGCGTTGCCGAAGGGATCGAAGATCGAGGCGAGGTCGTCGCGGATGTTATCCGGGATCTTGAAGGCGTTGAAGGCGGGGATGCTCAAGAGCTCTGCGAAGGCGCCGGGCCGGTTGACGCCGACGCCGAAGGTGTTGCGGCAGAGATGGCGACGGCCGGCGCGGCAATTGCGACAATAACCGCAGGTGATGTGACCCTCACCCGACACGCGGTCGCCTATATTGAAGCCGCGCACCTCCTGGCCCATGGCGACGATCTCGCCGACATATTCATGGCCGACATGCATGCCGACCGGAATCGTCTTCGCCGCCCATTCGTCCCATTTCCAGATGTGGATGTCGGTGCCGCAGATCGCGGTCTTGTGGATCTTGATCAGGACGTCGTTATGCCCGACCTCGGGCTCCTTCACGTCCTGGAGCTTGAGGCCGGGTCCGGCTTCGGTTTTGACGAGGGCTTTCATGTGCGCGTTGCCTAGCGTTCAGAATGAAAGATGCCGTCATGCCAAGCGAAGGCTTGGCATCCACGAGTTTGCCTGAAACAAAGCAACTCGTGGATCCCAAGGCCAAGCCTTGGGATGACGACCGAGATTGGATTGAGCTTCGAGTCCATCACTTGATCGCGCCCATGGCACGGCCGACCTTCGCGAAGGCGGTCACCGCGCGGTCGATGTCTTCCGGCGAATGGGCGGCGCTCATCTGCGTCCGGATGCGGGCCTGGCCTTTCGGCACGACCGGGAAGCTGAAGCCGATCACATAGATCCCTTCCTTCAGCAGCGCGTCGGCCATGGCGGTCGCGAGCTTGGCCTCGCCCAGCATGACCGGGATGATCGGATGGCCGGCGCCGGCCAGGGTGAAGCCGAGCTTGGACATTTCGCCGCGGAAGCGTTCGCCGTTGGCGATGAGCTTCCTGCGCAGCGTATCGCCTTCCGGCGATTGCAGCAGATCCAGCACCGCCAGCGAGGCCGCGGCGATGTTCGGCGCCAGGCTGTTGGAGAAGAGGTAGGGGCGCGAGCGCTGGCGCAGCAGATCGACCACCGGCTGCCTGGCCGCGATATAGCCGCCGGAGGCGCCGCCCAGGGCCTTGCCGAGCGTGCCGGTGTAGATGTCGACGCGATCGGCCACGCCGCAGAGTTCCGGCGAACCTTTGCCGGTGGCGCCGACGAAACCGACGGCGTGGCTGTCATCCACCATGACGATCGCCCGGTATTTCTCCGCGAGGTCGCAGATGCCCTTCAAGTTGGCGATGATGCCGTCCATGGAGAAGACGCCGTCGGTCGCGATCATCTTGAAGCGCGCGCCGGCCGCGTCGGCCGCCTGCAATTCCTTCTCCAGCGCGCCCATGTCGTTGTTGGCGTAGCGGAAGCGCTTCGCCTTGCAGAGCCGCACGCCATCGATGATGCTGGCATGGTTCAAGGCGTCGGAGATGACCGCGTCTTCCTCGCCGAGCAGCGTCTCGAACAGCCCGCCATTGGCGTCGAAGCAGCTGCCGTAGAGGATCGCGTCCTCGGTGCCGAGGAAGCGGGCGAGCTTGGCTTCCAGTTCCTTATGCAGGGTCTGGGTCCCGCAGATGAAGCGCACCGAGGCCATGCCGAAGCCGTGCTCGTCCAAGCCGCGCTTGGCGGCAGCGATCAACCGCGGATCGTCGGCGAGGCCGAGATAGTTGTTGGCGCAGAAATTGAGGACCTTACTGCCGTCCTCCAGGGTGATGTGGGCGTCCTGAGGGGTCGCGATCCGGCGCTCGGCTTTCCAGAAGCCGTCGGCGCGGATGGTGTCCAGGGTCTGAGAGACGGATGAAAGGAAGGCGGCGTTCATGATGCGGGGGGCTGCCGAAACCGTTGATTGGATATAGGGCATTGACCCGTCTTTTGGCAGCCCGGTCCAATGATTTTTCCACAATGGCGCACCCACGGGACCGGCATGACCGCGTCGACTCGGGAACGGCGCGTGGGCGATCCGGTTCCGAAATTGCCGGATTTCCGCGTCACTGGACGGCCTTGGAGCCGCGTCCAGATTGCCCCGTGACAGGCCGGGACGGCGCTGGTAAGTGTGCCGCCATGCAGCAGCCGATCAGGATCGCGCCCTCGATTCTGTCCGCCGATTTCGCCCGCCTGGGCGCGGAGGTGGAGGCGATCACGGCTGCCGGCGCGGATTATGTTCACGTCGATGTCATGGACGGGCATTTCGTGCCCAACATCACCATCGGCCCGCTGGTGGTGAAGGCGCTGCGGCCCCACAGCAACAAGACCTTCGACGTGCACCTGATGATCGCCCCGGTCGATCCCTACGTGCCGGAATTCGCGGCGGCGGGCGCCGACATCATCACCTTTCATCCCGAAGCCGGGCCGCACGCCCATCGCACGGTGCAGCTCATCAAGTCGCTGGGCAAGAAAGCCGGCATCTCGCTCAATCCCGGGACGCCGGTCGATGTGGTCGACTATCTGCTGCCGAATGTGGATCTGGTCCTGGTGATGAGCGTCAATCCCGGCTTCGGCGGGCAGAAGTTCATCCCGCAGGCGCTCGACAAGATCGCGGCGATCCGGCGCAAGATCGACGCGGTTTCGGAATCCCAGAATGGTCGGCCGATCGATCTCGAGGTCGATGGCGGCATCGCCGCCGACACCGCACCCGCCGCGATCAAGGCCGGGGCCGACGTGCTGGTGGCGGGCACGGCGAGTTTCCAGGGCGGCTCGGCGCGCTACGCCGAAAACATCGCACGCCTGCGGCAGTGAGGCCCCGGGTGGCCGACGGCATCACCCGCGATCCAGTGTCAGAGCAGAACAACGTGGAACACGCGGTGCCGCCGCGTGCCGGCGGCCGGCACGGATCGCGGCCCGGCAATCAGCGACCGCATCTGGTCTGGCCGCGCTTGCAGATGCTGTTCGCCGAGCCGGCGAGCCTGCTCATCTCGCGGGCGCGCCGGAAGCTGCTGCAACCGCTCTATCGCAGCGGCCCCTATCGGCTGTCGCTGGGCCGGGTCGGACCCGGCGATTTCCTGACGCCCTTCGACGTGGCGCCTTTCGCGACGCCATGGCCGGCGGATTCGCAAGCGGGCCAAGCCCTGCTTTCCGGCGAGTTCCGCTTTTCCGGCGAGACGATCCGCGAGCCGCGCCCCTTGAGCCGGCCGAGCGGCGCGACGACGGCCTGGCGCGAGGGTCTCGACCGCTTCGACTGGCTGAACGATCTGCGCGCCGCCGGCGCGCCGGGCGCGCAGGCCGCCGCGGTCGAGCTGACCCGGCGCTGGCTCGGCGAGAACCTGCGCTATCGCGAGGACAGCTGGCGCGGCGATATCCTGGCGGCGCGGCTGCGCAATCTGCTGCTGAACAGCGGCTACCTGTCGAACGGCGGCGATGCGGGTTTCAAGGCGCTGCTGATGGGCAGCCTCTATCGCCAGGCCGCGCATCTCGGACGCGCCCTGCCCGACGGCCTCTACGGCGCGGCCTTGCTGGAGGCGGTGATCGCGCTGATGCTCGCCGGGCTGATGCTGCCGCGCGGCGAGCGGCTGCTGGTCAAGGGCCGCAAGATCTTCGGCCGCGAATTGCCGCGGCAGCTGCTGGCCGATGGCGGCCATGTCGAGCGCAGCCCGCAGGCGATGCTGGATCTGCTGATGCAGCTGATCGATCTCCGCGACGTCTTCACCGCGGCGCGGCGACCGCTGCCCGACAGTCTGCAGATCAGCATCGAGACCATGGCCTCGGTCGTGCTGATGCTGGCCCATGGCGACGGCCAGCTCGCGCGGTTCAACGACACGGCGGAGCGCGACCCGCGCCTGGTCGAAGCGGCGCTGCGGCGCGCCGGCGGCCGATTGCGGCCGCTCAATCAACTGCCACTGACCGGGTTTCAGCGCATGGAATGCGCGCGCACATTGGTGCTGGTCGATTGCGGCGCGCCGCCGCGCCACGGGCTCGATGCCCATGCCCATGCCGGGACGCTGGCCTTCGAGATGTCGGTCGATGGCGATCACCTGATCGTCAATTGCGGCGCCCATCCCTGGTCCAAGGAATGGCAGCAGGTGCAGCGCACGTCCGCAGCACACTCGACGCTGATCGTGGACAACGTGAACTCGTCGATGCTGCTGCCGCCGAGGAAGGCAATCGGCGGCGGCGTGAAGATGGGCGGCATCGCCCTGAAGCCCGACATCGTCACCTCGCGGCGCGAGGAGACCAACGGTCAGATCTGGCTCGACCTCTCGCATAACGGCTATGAGGAAGGCTTCGGCCTGATCCACCGCAGGCGGCTTTATCTCTCCGCCAATGGCGAGGATTTCATGGGCGAGGACCAGCTGGTCGGCAAGGGCGGCAATTCCTTCGCCTTGCGGTTTCATCTGCATCCCGCGGTCCAGGTTTCGATCACCCAGAACGGCCAGGCGGCGCTGATGAAGCTGGCCAAAGGCTCGTTCTGGCGCATGCGGGTGCAAGGCGGCGAGCTCGCTCTGGCCGAGAGCGCCGCGATCGGCGCCGGCGGCCGCGTGCGCCGGACGCAGCAGTTGGTGATCATGGGTGCGATCGAAAACGACCGCACCGAAGTGAAATGGCTGATCCAGCGCGAGGGAGGACGGCGGTAGTGCTCAGTCCCCGCGCGTTGTTTCGTACCCCCACCCCGGCCCTCCCCCGATTCGGGGGAGGGAGAAGTAGCCGCCCTCGCTGCAGTCCCCTCCCCCGAATCGGGGGAGGGTTAGGGTGGGGGTATGAGCAAAAGAAATCTAGTCAACAAAGCAGAGAGCGATGACTGAACGACCTATCCGCCGTGCGCTGATTTCCGTTTCCGATAAATCCGGCCTCGAGCCCTTTGCAAAATTCCTCAGCAGCCAGGGCGTCGAGATCCTCTCCACCGGTGGCTCGGCCGAAGCGCTGCGCAAGGCCGGCATCGCGGTGATCGACGTCTCCGCGCATACCGGATTTCCGGAGATCATGGACGGGCGGGTGAAGACCTTGCATCCGAAGATCCATGGCGGCCTGCTCTCGCGGCGTGATCTCGCGACCCATGTCGAGGCGCAGCAGACCCATGGGATCGGCGATATCGACCTGCTGGTCTCCAACCTCTATCCGTTCGAGGCGACGGTCGCGGCCGGCAAGCCCTGGGAAGACTGCATCGAGAACATCGACATCGGCGGGCCGGCGCTGATCCGCGCCGCCGCGAAGAACCACGACTTCGTCACCATCGTGGTCGATCCGGCCGACTATGCCGTCGTGATCGAGGAGATGACCGCACACCGAGGCGCCACCACCCTGGCGACGCGGCGCCGGCTCGCCCGCCAAGCCTATGCGCGAACGGCGGCCTATGACGCGGCGATTGCGCGCTGGATGGCGGAGCAGGCGGGCGAGAAGTTCCCGCCGCGCATCAGCTTCGCCGGCACGCGCAGCCAGGTCCTGCGCTATGGCGAGAATCCGCATCAGGAGGCGGCGGTCTATCTCACCGGCGAGCGGCGGCCTGGGATCGCGCTGGGCAAGCAGCTGCAGGGCAAGGAGCTCTCCTACAACAACTTCAACGACGCGGATGCGGCGTTCGAGCTGGTCGCGGAATTCGACGAAGGCGCGGCGATCGCCGTCATCAAGCACGCCAATCCCTGCGGCGTCGCGACCGGGTCCGATTTGCGGAGTGCGTATCTGCGGGCCTTGGCCTGCGATCCGGTCTCGGCCTTCGGCGGCATCATCGCCGCCAACCGGAGGCTGGACGGCGCGGTCGCCGAGGAGATCGCCAAGATCTTCTCCGAGGTGATCATTGCGCCGGGCTTCACCCCGGAGGCGCTGGCCGTGCTCGGCGCCAAGAAGAATCTGCGTCTGGTCGAGACCGGCGGGATGCCGGCGCCGGCGACCGCCGGACTGACCGTGCGCAGCATCGCCGGCGCCCTGCTGGTGCAGACCAATGACGCGAAGAAGACCGGCGCGGGGAACTTGAAGGTCGTCACCAAGCGCGCACCGAGCGAACAGGAGATCGCCGACCTGCTGTTCGCCTTCAAGGTGGCGAAGCATGCGAAGTCGAACGCGATCGTCTACGCCAAGAACGGGGCCACGGTCGGAGTCGGCGCCGGGCAGATGAGCCGGGTCGATTCCTCCCGCATCGCCGCCTGGAAAGCCGCGGAAGCGGCGAAGACCGCGGGCGATGCCGAGACCTGGGCCAAAGGCTCGGTGGTCGCCTCGGACGCGTTCTTCCCGTTCGCCGACGGATTGCTGGCCGCGGCGGAAGCCGGTGCCACGGCGGTCATTCAGCCCGGCGGGTCGATGCGGGACGACGAGGTGATCAAGGCGGCGGACGAGGCCGGTCTCGCCATGGTCTTCACCGGAATCCGGCATTTCCGTCATTAACAGCGCGTTTTCGTTGAATATTTCCTATAGCCGAATCCTCGAATTTGCTGACAGTCAAGCCAATCTGTGACATAATACCCAAAGATCAACCGACCCCCTGAGCACACGGGGAGGGCCATGCGGCAGACTCGGACACTCCGGGGAAACCTCTTGGACCGCATCAAGGGGTCCCTGGGGTAGGGCATGCGCAACCAGTCCGAGGATCGGCGCTCGCACGGCAACGATCTGCTGCGCGCCGTGGTCGATACCACGGTCGATGGCATGATCATCATCGATCGCGCCGGGGTGGTGCGAATCTTCAACCGGGCCGCCTGCGACTTGTTTGGATACACCGCCCAGGAAGTCGTCGGCCATAACGTCGCCATGCTGATGCCGCCGGGAGACCGCGAGCACCACGACGACTACATGCAGCGCTATCACGCGTCGGGACAGCGCCGCATCATCGGCATCGGGCGCGAGGTCCAGGGCCAGCGCAAGGATGGCACGGTCTTTCCGATGAACCTGGCGGTCGGCGAGATCAAGGGCGGAACGGATTACGCCTATGTCGGCGTGGTTCGCGACCTTACCGCCCAGAAGCACAGCTATGGCGCGCTGGCCGAGGCCACTTCGCGCGCCGAGCTGGCCAGCGCGGCGAAGACGCAGTTCCTGTCGCGGATGTCGCACGAGCTGCGCACGCCGATGAACGCCGTGCTCGGCTTCGCCCAGCTGCTGCGCATGGCGAAACCGGCCGAGGTCTCGGAGACCCATTACAACGAGTATCTCGACGCCATCGTCGGCGCGTCGAAGCATCTGGTCGCCTTGATCGACGATATCCTGGAGTTCGCCCGCGTCGATGGGGGCGCCCTGAGGTTCCAGTGCCGCGCGCTGAACCTCGCCCAGGCCGTCGCCGAGGCGATCCGGATGACCCTGGCTTTGGCCGAGCGCCTGGGCGTGACGGTCATCAACCGGGTCGAGGACGCCGAAGGCGACCTGACGGTGCAGGCCGATCCGGTGCGGCTGCGCCAGTGCATCGTCAATCTGCTGACCAATGCGATCAAGTACAACCGCGCGGCCGGCCAAGTCTATCTCGATGCGCTCGACGACCGCCGGTCGGAGGGACTGCTGCAGCTGGCTGTGCGGGATACCGGGGTCGGCATTCCTGAGGCGCGGGTGCTCGAGTTGTTCCGACCGTTCACACGCCTCCATCCCGAGCTGGAGCATGTCGAAGGCGCCGGCATCGGCCTCGCCATCACCAAGCAATTGATCGAGGCCATGGGCGGCGGCGTTTCGGTGAAGAGCACGGTCGGCGTCGGCAGCACCTTCTTCCTCGATATTCCTCTGGCATCGCGGATCGAGAAGCAGGAGGAGCGCAAGGCGGCATTCAAGCCGCGCAAGATCGTGCTCTATGTCGAGGACAATCCGAAGAACGTGCACCTCATGGAATCGCTGATGCGCCAGGTGCCGGGCGTCGAGCTCAAGGTCGCCTACAGCGCCGAGCTCGGGCTGGAGATCGCCCGCTCGCATCCGGTTCGGGTCATCATCCTCGACATCACCCTGCCCGGCATGGACGGGTTCCAGGCGCTGCAGCAGTTGCGGGCGCGGCGCGATACCGCCGACGTGCCGGTGATCGGCTTGAGCGCGCGGGCCAGCAACGCCGACATCGAGCGCGCGGCCGAGCTCGGTTTCTATCGTTACCTGACCAAGCCGGTGAACGTGCCGGAGCTGATGGACACCTTGCGCGCGGTGTTGTAGGGGCGGCGACCGGCGCAGCGTTCGTCAGATCCCGCGCGCCGGTGCCCCCGCTTTCTCCCAGACCCCCGAAGGCAGCCGCCACGTTCGCGTTCAGACTGCCCGGCTCAGTTGTCGTCGAGCGGCGGCGGCGCGGCTTTGCGCTGGATCAAACCCGCAATCCGAATCCGCATCGGCTGAGCGGTAACCCCGCGCCAGGTCCAGCGCGGGCCAACCGGCACGAAGCCCATCCGGAGATAGGCGGCGAGCGCCCCGGACGCGGCGTTCAGCGTAACGCCCTGCGCTTGCGGATTGCGCCGCTGCACGCCTTCGATCAGCGCGCGCACCAGGCGGCTGCCGATCCCGCATCCATGCCAGCCTTCGGCCACCTGAACCTGGGTGATGTGAGTCGCGTCGCGCACCGCGCCGAAGCCGATGATACGGCTGCCGACCGCGGTGACGCAGGCCGGCGACCAGACGGGATAGACCAGCCCGCCCAATCGCGCTCCGATCAGGCCGGGTTGCGCGTTCGCGCGCACGATCGCGACGCCCTCCGCCGTCAGATCCCGCGCCAGATAGCGCGGGATCAGCGATTCGATCAGGGCCGCGATCTCGAGATGATCGGCGGGCAGCGGCGCGCGGAGAACGACCGCTTCGCTACGCCGCCGCCTTGGCGAGGTTGCGGAGCACATAAGGCAGGATGCCGCCGTTCTTGAAGTATTCGACCTCGTCGAGCGTGTCGATGCGGCAGGTGACGGTGAAGTCCTGGGTCTGACCGTTGGCGCGGATCAGCTTCACCTTCACATCCATGCGCGGCTTGAAGCCGCCAGCGATGCCGGTGAGGTTGAAGGTCTCGGTGCCGTCGAGATTGAGCGACTTCCGCGTCATCTCGCCCTGGAACTGCAGCGGCAGCACGCCCATGCCGACGAGATTCGAGCGGTGGATGCGCTCGAAACTCTCGGCGATCACCGCCTTGATGCCGAGGAGCACGGTGCCCTTGGCCGCCCAGTCGCGCGACGAGCCGGTGCCGTATTCCTTGCCGGCGACGATCACCAGCGGAACCTTCTGCGCCTGGTACTTCATCGCGGCGTCGTAGATCGACATGACGTCGCCGGAAGGCATGAGCTTGGTGATGCCGCCCTCGGTGCCCGGCACCATCTCGTTCTTCAGCCGGATGTTGGCGAAGGTGCCGCGCATCATCACCTCGTGATTGCCGCGGCGCGCGCCATAGGAGTTGAAGTCCTTGGGATCGACGCCGTGCTTGATCAAGTACTGGCCGGCCGGACCGTCCTTCTTGATCGAGCCCGCCGGGCTGATGTGGTCGGTGGTGATGGAATCGCCGAGGATGGCCAGCGGCCGCGCGCCGCTGATGTCGCCGGCCGCGGCGCCGACTTCCTTGGTGAGGTGGGTGAAGTAGGGCGGGTTGGCGACATAGGTCGACTTGCCGTCCCAGTTGTAGGTGAGGCCCTTCGAGGTCTTCACCTTGCGCCAGTTGGCATCGCCCTTGAAGACGTCGGCATAGCGCTTCTTGAAGTCGGAGGGCTTCACGAACTTGGCGACCGCGTCGGCGATCTCCTTGGCGGTCGGCCAGACGTCCTTCAGGTAGACCGGCTGGCCCTTCTTGTCATAGCCCAGTGGGTCCTTGGTGATGTCGACCTTCAGGCTGCCGGCCAAAGCGTATGCAACGACCAGCATCGGCGAGGCGAGGTAGTTGGCCTTGCAGGCGGGATTGACCCGGCCTTCGAAGTTGCGGTTGCCGGAAAGCACCGCGCCGGCGACCAGATCGCCCTTGGCGATCGCGTCGGCGATCGGATCCGGCACCGGGCCGGAATTGCCGATGCAGGTGGTGCAGCCATAGCCGACCAGGTTGAAGCCCAATTTATCGAGATAGGTGTTCAAGCCGGCATTCTTCAAATAGTCGGTGACGACCTGGGAGCCGGGTGCCAGCGAAGTCTTTACCCAGGGCTTGGTCTTCAATCCCTTCAAGACGGCGTTGCGCGCGACCAGGCCGGCACCCAGCATCACGCTCGGGTTCGAGGTGTTGGTGCAGCTGGTGATGGCGGCAATGACCACGGCGCCGTCGCCGAGCTCGTAATCGCTGCCGCGCACCGAGACCATGCTCTCATTGCCCTTGCGGCCGAACGTTTCGGTGAGCGCGCTCTTGAACGAGACGGCGACTTGGCTGAGCGGCACGCGGTCCTGCGGCCGCTTCGGCCCGGCGAGGCTCGGCTCGACGGTGTCGAGATCGAGGCTGAGCGAATCGGTGAACACCGGATCCGGCGTCTTCTTGTCCCGCCACATGCCCTGGGCCTTGGCGTATTTCTCGACCAGGGCGATGCGATCGGCCTTGCGGCCGGTGGCCTTCAGATAGCGGATGGTTTCGGCATCGACCGGGAAGAAGCCGCAGGTGGCGCCGTATTCCGGCGCCATGTTGGCGATGGTCGCGCGGTCGGCCAGCGGCAGGTCGTCGAGGCCGGCGCCGTAGAACTCGACGAACTTGCCGACGACGCCTTTTTTGCGCAGCATTTGCGTGACGGTGAGCACGAGATCGGTCGCGGTCGCCCCCTCGCGCAGCTTGCCGGAGAGCTTGAAGCCGACCACTTCGGGAATGAGCATCGAGACCGGCTGGCCGAGCATCGCGGCTTCCGCCTCGATGCCGCCCACGCCCCAGCCGAGCACGGCGAGGCCGTTCACCATCGTGGTGTGGCTGTCGGTGCCGACCAGAGTGTCCGGATAGGCGATGGTCGCCGGGCGCTTGCCTTTCGGCGCCTCGGTCTCCTTGGCAGTCCAGACCACCTGGGACAGGTTCTCGAGATTGACCTGGTGGCAGATGCCGGTGCCGGGGGGAACGACGCGGAAATTGTTGAAGGCGTCCGCGCCCCAGCGCAGGAACGCGTAGCGCTCGCCATTGCGCTCGTATTCGAGATCGACGTTCTTCTTGAAGGCGCCGGGCCCAGCGAAGAAGTCCACCATCACCGAATGGTCGATCACGAGATCGACCGGCGACAATGGGTTGATCTTGGTCGCGTCGCCGCCGAGCTTGAGCATCGCCTCGCGCATCGCGGCGAGATCGACCACCGCGGGAACGCCGGTGAAATCCTGCATCAGCACCCGGGCGGGACGGTAGGCGATCTCGCGGTCCGACTTCCGGTTCTTCAGCCAGGCGGCGATCGCCCGGATGTCCTCGACGGTGACCGTGCGCCCGTCCTCGTAGCGCAGCAGGTTCTCCAGGAGGACCTTGAGGGAATTGGGCAGGCTCTTCAGGTCGCCGAGCGACTTCTCGGCGGCCTTCAGGCTGAAATAGTCATAGGACCGGGTCCCGACCTTCAGGGTCTTGCGGGTCTTCAGGCTGTTGAGTGCGGCAGGCACGTCTCGTCTCCGATGCTGTCGCGCCTGCCCTTCCCCGGCATCGGCGCGCGGTGGAATCCGGGACCCAGGCCCGAGGAGGGGTGAAAGACACGAATCGGCGGAAGGAAAGCCGACCGGCCGGGGTCGCAAGATCGTATATCACGCGATTGAGATAGCAGGGAGGGGCTTTGCGGAGAAGGCCTGTAGGCTTCGGTAAATCCACGAGAATTGTCGCCCTAGCCCAACCTGCCATGGGGGCGAAATCACAATTTCGCCGCAATCTGGTCTTAGTTCGGCCCCAGGGCGTTGCGACCGTCCCTCTCGGACAGAGATCATCCCCTCTGTTTGAAACGGTGTCGGCCCACCGTCGTATTGCCCCCTTACTGGGGCGCCCCTGACCGACGGCGATGATCCTTTGAATCATGGGGATCTCACCGGAAGAGGCCGACGGGCAGCGTCGTGTTACCCCCGAGCGACGCAGCCCAGAACGGGTTCGACGCCGCGTCCCACCCCATCCCCTTGGGGACGCGGCGTCGGCCCACCTTTCCCCGCAAAGATAACGTCATGCCCGGACTTGATCCGGGCATCTGCTTCATGCGAACTCCGCACAAGATCCCCGGGTCAAGCCCGGGGACGACGGTTGGGGAACGAATGACTCTCTTTCAAGGCGAGGCGCTGGGTTGCCGGCGTGGCGAGGCGCTGATCTTCGAGGCGGTCGACTTCGCCCTCGCGCCCGGCGACGCACTCTGGCTCTCCGGGCCCAATGGCAGCGGCAAATCCAGCCTGTTGCGGCTGATGGCGGGCCTGCTGACGCCCGTGCACGGCACGATCGCCTGGGACGACGCACCGATCCACGCGGATCGCGAAGCGCATCGCGCGCGGCTGCGCTATCTCGGCCATCTCGATGCGCTGAAATCGCATCTGACCGTCGGGGAGAATCTCGGCTTCTGGGCCGCCTATTGGGGCCTCGCACCGCGCGCGGTGGCGCCGGCCTTGGCGCGGCTCGGCATTGCGCATCTCGCCGACGCACCGGCGCGCCAGCTCTCGGCGGGACAACGACGGCGTTCCGCCTTGGCGCGGCTCGCCCTGGGCAAAGCACCGCTCTGGCTGCTTGATGAGCCTTCGGCGGCATTGGACAGCGACGGCATCGAACGGCTGGCCGGCTTGATCGCCGAGGCGCGCGCAGCGGGCAGCATCGTCATCTTCTCCAGCCATGACACGTTACCGGTGCCCGGCATGCAGCAATTGGCGCTGGCCGCATGAGCGCCTTCATCGCGCTGCTCCGTCGCGAGCTCCGGCTCGGCCTGCGCCAGGGCATCGATGCGCTGGTGGTCGTGCTGTTCTTCCTGGTGGCCGGCGCGATCTTTCCCTTCGCCGTCGGTCCGGAGCCGGAGCGGTTGTCACGCCTCGCCGGCGGCGTTGCGCTTGCCATGGCGGCGCTGGCCGCGCTGCTCTCGCTCGATCGGCTCTATCAGAGCGATCATGAGGACGGCAGTCTCGATCAGATCCTGCTTTCGCCGCTGCCGCTCGAGCTCGTGACGGTCGCGAAGTCGCTGGCGCATTGGCTGCTGACCGGATTGCCGCTGCTGCTGGCCGCGCCGGTCCTCGCCATGATGCTGCGCCTGCCGATCGAGGGACATATTCCTCTGCTGCTCTCCCTGGCGCTCTCGACGCCGATCCTGAGCCTGCTCGGCGGGCTCGGCGCCGCTTTGACGCTCGGCGCGCGGCGAAGCGGCGTGCTGCTGACGTTTCTGGTCATGCCGCTCTACGTCCCGGCGCTGATCCTCGGCGCGGCGGGGCTCGATGCCAGCCTGACCGGCGCCGGCGGCACCGCACATTGGCTGATCCTGGCGGGATTGGACGTGGCGGCCCTCGCGCTCTGCCCCTGGGCGACGGCCGCGGCGCTGCGGGAAGTCAGTCCTTAGGCCGGGCAATCACAATTTCGCAAATTGAGAAATTTGCAACGATCTGTTGCATCAACGCCACAGTGGAGTGCTTTCCGTCACAGAGCGCTGTAGAAAACTGGAATCCCCATGGATTCCGCCGTTTGAAATGGCTTATCTTGGCGCGGTGCAGCGGTTAATGCGCCTATGACGCGTTTCGCAGCAACGCCTATGACCGAAGATTGTCCCAGGGGGTCTTAAACCATGATTCGCGATTTCAAGCTTCTTTTGCTTGGTTCCTGCTGCCTCGCCGTGACGGCGTGCGCCGCTCCGAACCGTGAGCCCGATCTTTCCAACATCAAGTCCAACGTCGACCAGACCCGCGAAGGTGACTTCGGGGACTTCCTGTACAATTTGGTCGAAGCCGAGGACAAGGCGCGTGAAGCGTCCGACATCAAGGCGAGCCTTGATGCCGATGCGCCGTACCTCTACACGAACCTGCCGCTCCGCAAAAAGGGCGTGCAGCTGTCGGAAGAGGCGCTGGATCACCGCAAGAAGGCCGAAGCTGCGCTGAACCGGATCCTCGATCCGATCCGCGCCCGCCTCGCCTATCTCGAATCGCTCCACGTCCCGCAGGATGTCGGCCCGCTGAAGGCGTCGGTTTACTTCGCCACCGGCAGCTCGCGCATCACTGCCGAGGAAGCCGGCAAGCTCGCGCAGGTCGGCAACTTCCTCAGCCAGTATCCGATCTCGCACATCCAGATCGACTGCTACACCGACACGAAGGGTTCGACCGGCGCCAACAAGGAACTGGCCCGTCGTCGTTGCGCTTCGACCGTCGAAGCTCTCAAGAAGGCCGGCGTTCCGCTGGCGGCGACCGTTGCCGCCGACGCGATCGGCGAGCCGAAGGACAGCCCGGACAACACCGACAACCAAGAGAATCGTCGCGTGGATGTCATGGTTGCCCCGCACGGCACCTACAACAAGGGCATGTAATCGCCCTTGCGTCCGGCCTGCTGCGGCAGGCCAGACGACACGAGCTGAAGGAAACGGGCGTCACCCCTGGGTGGCGCCCGATTTCTTTTGGATTGCCCGTCAAGTCCGGGCATGGAGATTTCATAGCCCAGCGACCGATCGTCGCCCTTTGGATCGATGCCGGGCATTTGATCCGGATCACTGTTGCCGGGGGCACGATCCTTGTATAACTCCGGCCCATGTCCGGATCTGCCTTTCACCGATTTGCCAATCCCGGCAGGTTCTTACGCCTCGCGAGCCGGGTGCTGCCCTGGCTCGCCGCGGCGACCGCCATCAGCTTTGCGGTCGGACTCTATTTCGCGCTCTATGCCTCACCGCCGGACTACCAGCAGGGCGAGACGGTGCGGATCATGTACATCCATGTTCCCGCCGCCTGGATCGCCATGTTCGCCTATGGCTGGGTCGGTCTCGCTTCCGCCGCCGCGCTGATCTGGCGCCATCCGCTGGCCGACGTCGCGGCCGAAGCCGCCTCGCCGGTAGGCGCCGTCTTCACCTTCGTGGCGCTGGTCTCGGGTTCGCTCTGGGGCCGGCCGATGTGGGGCACCTATTGGGCCTGGGACGCGCGGCTCACTTCGTTCCTGCTGCTGTTCTTCCTCTATCTCGGCCACCTCGCCCTGCTGAACGCGTTCGACGACCGGCAGCGCGGCCGCCGTTCCGCCGCGGTCCTCGCCGTGGTCGGCCTGATCGATCTGCCGATCATCAAGTTCGCGGTCGATTGGTGGAACACGCTGCATCAGCCGGCGAGCGTGCTGAAGATGGGTGGGCCCTCGATCGATCCCTCGATGTTGCGGCCGCTGCTGATCATGGCGCTCGCCTGCCAGTGCTATTTCTTCCTGGTCACCTTCATGCGGATGCGCGCGCTGCTGCTGGAAGCGCGCCAGCGCACCCTCGCCTATCGCCGCAACACCGCGCGCCCGCGCGGTACCGCCGGCCTGACCACCGGGGGAAGCGGCGCATGAGCGAGTATTTCGCCATGGGCGGCTATGCCGCGTTCGTCTGGCCGAGCTACGGCGTCGCCGCGATCCTGCTGGTCGTGCTGTTCCTGCTTTCCGCGCGGCGCCTGCGAGCCGCGGAACGCGCGCTCGACGGCAAAGACGGACCGGAAGACTCGATGGATCCTGGCGCATGAAGCAGCGGATGAGGCGCAAGACGCTGCGACTTTATCTGCTGGTGGCGAGCCTCTGCCTGCTCGGCGTCGCGGTCGGCCTGGCGCTGTTCGCGTTCCAGAGCCGGATCGTGTACTTCTTCAGCCCCAGCGACATCGCCACCGATCGGCCGGCGGCCGGACGCGTGGTGCGCTTGGGCGGCTTGGTCGAGGCAGGCAGCGTCGAACGCTCCGGCGACGGCTCGACCATCCATTTCAAGGTCACCGATCTGACGAATACGGTGGCGGTGACCTTTCGCGGCGTGCTTCCGGATCTCTTCCGCGAGAGCCAGGGCGTGGTGGTCGAGGGCGCTTACGGCAGCGACGGCAATTTCACCGCGACGGAAGTGCTGGCCAAGCACGATGAGAAATACATGCCGCCGGAAGTCGCCAAGGCCCTGAAAGAATCCGGCCGCTGGCAGGAAGGCGAAAACGGGCAGCCGATCGCCGATCCGTCGGGCGGGGCAAAGCCCGCCGGGGCAAGCTCGGGAGGGAGCAATCCATGATCGCCGAGTTCGGCCACTATGCCCTGGTGCTCGCCTTCGTGCTGTCCCTCGCGCAGTCGGTGCTGCCGATGGTCGGCGCGCAGCGCGGCATCCGGCCCTGGATGTCCTTCGCGCGGCCGGCGGCCTTCGCGCAGTTCGGCTTCGTCGGCTTTGCGTTCCTGGCCCTGGTCGCATGCTTCGTGCGCTCCGATTTCTCGGTCGCGACGGTGTTCCAGTATTCGCATTCCCAGCAGCCGCTGATCTACAAGATCGCCGCGGCCTGGGGCAATCACGAGGGCTCGCTGCTGCTCTGGGTGCTGATCCTGGCGATCTTCGGCGCGCTGGTGGCTTTGTTCGGCGAGAACCTGCCGCCGCGGCTGAAAGCCCGCGCGCTTTCGGTGCAGGGCATGATCGGCTTCGCCTTCCTCGCCTTCATGCTGTTCACCTCGAATCCCTTCGCCCGCCTGTCGCCGTCGCCGCTCGAAGGACAAGAACTCAACCCGCTGCTGCAGGATCCCGGCCTCGCGCTCCATCCCCCGATGCTCTACCTGGGCTATGTCGGCTTCTCGATGACCTTTTCCTTCGCGGTCGCCGCGATGATCGAGGGCCGGGTCGATGCCGCCTGGGCCCGCTGGGTGCGACCTTGGACCCTGCTGGCCTGGACCACGCTCACGGCGGGAATCGCGCTCGGCGCCCATTGGGCCTATTACGAACTGGGCTGGGGCGGCTGGTGGTTCTGGGATCCGGTCGAGAACGCCTCCTTCATGCCCTGGCTGGTCGGCACGGCCCTGCTTCATTGCCAGACCGTGGTCGAGAAGCGCGACGCACTCAAGGTCTGGACCATCATGCTCGCGATCCTCGCCTTCGGCTTCAGCCTGCTCGGCACCTTCCTGGTGCGCTCCGGCGTCATTACCTCGGTTCATGCCTTCGCCCAGGACCCGGCGCGCGGCCTGTTCATCCTGTTGATCCTCGGGATCGCCCTCGGCGGCTCCTTCGCGCTGTTCGCCTGGCGCGCGCCACATCTCAGTCCCGGCGGGCTGTTCGCGCCGATCAGCCGCGAAGGCGCCCTGGTGCTGAACAACCTGCTTTTGAGCGTCGGCGCGGCCACGGTGCTGCTCGGCACGCTTTATCCGCTGGCGCTTTCGGTGATCGGCGGCAGCGCGGTCTCGGTCGGCTGGCCCTATTACGTCGTCACCTTCGTGCCGCTGATGGTGCCGATGGTGCTGTTGATGGCGGTGGGGCCGCTGCTCGGCTGGAAGCGCGGCGATCTTCCCGGCGCGCTGCAACGCCTGGCCGTTGCCGGCGTGCTCGCGGTGTTCGCCGCCGGCTACACGCTCAGCCGCGAAACCGGCAGCTCCTGGCTGGCGCCGCTCGGCATCGCGCTCGGTGTCTGGCTGTTCGTCGGCACCCTGGTCGAATGGGCGGAGCGGGTGCGGCTGTTCCGCGCCAGACCGGCGG
This sequence comes from Dongia sedimenti, assembly GCA_030715195.1. Lineage (GTDB taxonomy): Bacteria > Pseudomonadota > Alphaproteobacteria > Dongiales > Dongiaceae > Dongia > Dongia sedimenti. The sequence goes on along the minus strand of JAUYVI010000004.1, from coordinate 129,009 downwards.
AGAACTGGAATCGCGCCCGGCATCTGCCGCGCCGCGCCTATGGCATGACCCTCGCCCATATCGGCCTCGCCGTCGCCATCGTCGGCATGACCGGCTCCGCCGCCTGGAAGAGCGAGAGCGTCAAGACCATGCGCTTGGGCGAGAGCGTGACGCTTGGCGACTTCATCTATCGCTTCGACGGGGTCGAGCCTGTCCGCGGCCCGAACTATCTCGCCGAACGCGGCACCTTCACCGTCACCCGCGACGGCAAGCCCTATACCGTCCTGCACCCCGAGCGCCGGCAATACGAAGTCCAGGAGATGCCGACCACCGAAGCGGCGATCGAATCCAGCATCCGCGGCGATATCTATGCGGTGATCGGCGACCGGACGGGTGAGCAAGCCTGGACGGTGCGGATCTATCACCAGCCGCTGGTGCCCTGGATCTGGACCGGCGGGCTCTTGATGGCGCTGGGCGGCATCGTTTCCTTGAGCGACCGGCGCTATCGCATCGGCGTGCCCAACCGCCTCCCCGTCGTCCAGGCGACCGGAGCATAAAAACGTATGCCCCTCTGAATCATGCAAATGCGTCGCCTGCTTTATGCGCTGCCGATTCTGCTGCTGGCCTTGTTCGGCTGGCTCGCCTGGCGCGGCCTGGCGCCCGACCGCGATCCTTCCGCCTTGCCTTCGGCGCTGATCGGCAAGCCCGTGCCGCAATTCGACCTGCCGCCGCTCGCGGCCGACGCGGCCAAGCTCACGGCCGCCGACGTCGCCGGCCATGTCACGGTGATCAACTTCTTCGCCTCCTGGTGCCTGCCCTGCAAGGCGGAGCATCCGCTGCTGTTCGAGCTCGGCAAGGATTACGGCGTGCCGGTCTACGGCATCGCCTTCAAGGACCGCCCCGCCGACACCGCCAAGTACATTCAGGATATGGGCAGCCCCTATGCCAAGATCGGTCTCGACGAAGGCGGCCGCACCGGCCTCGATTTCGGGCTGATGGGCGTGCCGGAGACCTTCATCCTCGATAAGACCGGCATCGTCCGCTATCGCCTGCCGATGCCGCTCGATGCCGATCGGATGCGCAATGAGATCGGGCCGCTGTTGAAGAGCCTGCAACAATGAAGGCCTGGCCGTGGCTGCTCGCCATCCTCGCCTTGGTGCTGAACGCGCATATCGCGCTGGCCGACGTCACCGATCCGACCCGCGACAAGCCGCTGGCCGATCCGGCGCAGGAAGCGCGGGCGCGGGCCTTCATGCATGAGATCCGCTGCGTGGTCTGTCAGAGCCAGGCGATCGACGAATCCGATGCCGAGATCGCGGCGCAGCTCCGCAACGCGATCCGCGAGCAGATGGCGGCCGGCAAGAACGAGGACGAGATCCGCGATTACCTGGTCGCGCGCTATGGCGATTTCGTGTTGCTGAAGCCGCCCTTCAAATCCTCGACTCTGCTGCTTTGGGTCGGCCCTTTCGTCCTGGTCGCCATCGGCTTCGGCGTCATGCTGCTGCAGCGACGCCGGAAAGCGAACGCGACGCCGGAGGGTGCCGGGCTGGCGCCGCCCGAGCTGAGCGAGAGCGAGCGCGCCCGGGTGAACCGCCTGCTCGCTGAGGGCCCGGACGGATCGCGAGGGGCATCATGATCCTGCTCTGGATCATCCTCGGCGTGATGACGCTGACCGCGGCGCTGATCCTTGCCTGGCCGTTGTTCGATTCCCGGCGCTTCAAGAACGACAGCAGCTTCGCGCTCGCCGTCTATCGCGACCAGCTGGCCGAGATCAACCACGACGCGGCGCGCGGCATTCTCGACGAGACGCAGGCGCGTGCCGCGCAGATCGAGATCGAGCGGCGCATCCTCGCGCTCGCCGATGCGCCGAAGTTCCAGCCGGCCAAGGCGCCCGCGCCGCTGCTGATCATCGCCATGGCGGTCGTGCTGCCGCTCGGCGCCTTCGGCCTCTACCTGCATCTCGGGTCGCCCGGGCTGCCGGGGCAGCCGGCGCAAGGCCTCGCCGATTCCGTCGCCGCATCGCCGGAGCTGCAGGCGCTGCAAGCCGCCGTCGAGAAGGCGCCGACCGATCCCGCCGCCTGGCGTGACCTGGGCGAAGGGTTGATGGTGGCGCGCCGGCCGAACGACGCGGCCAATGCCTTCGCCCGCGCGCTCGGACTCGGCGACCGCGATCCGAAGCTGCAATCGCGCTACGGCTCCGCGCTCGTCCTCGCGTCGCAGGGCCGGGTCGAGGACAAGGCGCGGGCCGCCTTTGCCGCCGCCCTGGCAGCGGATCCGACCGATCCGATCGCGCGCTTCTTCACCGGACTCGCCAAAGAGCAGGGCGGCGATCCCACCGGCGCGCTGACGGACTGGCTGGCGCTGGAACGCGACCTGCCGGCGGATGTTCCATGGCATGCCGATCTCACCCAGAATATCGACCGCGTCGCCCGCGGGCTCGGCAAGGATCCGGCCACCTTGCCCGGCCGCGCCCCTGCCGCGAATGCGACGCCGCAGGCCGGCGGCGCGCCGAGCCCATCCGATCTCGATGCCGCCGCCAAGATGTCGGACAGCGAACGCCAGGCGTTCATCGAGAGCATGGTGGGGCAGTTGGCCGAGCGCCTGAAGGCCGCGCCGGACGATCTCGACGGCTGGCTGCGCCTCGCCAAGGCTTACAGCGTGCTCGGCAAGCATGACGAAGCGCGCGCTGCCTGGGCCAAGGCCGCCGCGTTGGCGCCGACCCGGCTCGACGTGCAGCTCGAATATGCCAATGCGCTGATCGAGGGCAGCAGCGACTTGAGCAAGACGCTGCCGCCGAATTTCGCCGAGACGGTGACCAAGATCCGGACCCTCGCGCCCGACAATCCGCTCGGCCTCTATTACGGCGGGTTGGTGGCGCGCAGCCAGGGCGACAAGCAGGCGGCGAAGGATATGTGGCTGAAGGTGCTGGCGCTCATTCCCGAGGGCTCGGCGCAACGGGCCAGCCTGCAGCGCGAGATCGATTCGCTCGGGCCGTAGCGCGTCAGTGCTCGCCGAGATGCAGCACCAGCGCGATCCGGCCCTGATCGACGCCGAGTGACTTCTCCGCCCGCTTCGGCAGCGGGATCCGCTTCAGCCGGCAGAACTTGATCAGCGCCACGGCGATTTCGGTCGGACGGAACGTGATCGCGCTGGCGCCGTCACCGCCCGCCGGATCCAGCACGAGCGACACCTGCGGCACCGGGCCTTCACCACTCTCGACCTTGCAACCGCGGATGCGGCTTTCCGGCAGCGGCTGCTTTTCGTCGCGGCGAAGCTTACTGACCGCCTGGATCAGCTCCTCTGGCGAGAAGATGATGCGCCGTGTTTCGGACGTCATGAAGGCCGGTCTCAGATCACTTTCTTGAGCTCGTCGAGGAACGCCCCGACCGAGCCGGAGAGCCGGCCGCTGTGGGTCTCCAGATCGGCGCTCGACTGGCTGAGGCCGGTGGCCGACTTCTGCGTCTCCCCGGTCGCGCGCTGGACGCCGTCCATGTTGCCGGCCACGGTCGTGGCGCTGGCCAGGGCCTGCTCGACGCTGCGGGCGATCTCCTTGGTCGCGGCGCTCTGCTCTTCCATCGCCGATGCGATGCTCCCGGCCGCCTCGTCCATGGCGGTGATCACGTCGCTCGCCGCCTTGATGGCGCCGGAGACAGCGCCGACGCCGCCTTCGATCTCGGTCACATGGCCGGTGATCTCGTCGGCGGCGCGGGCGCTCTGGCCGGCCAGGTTCTTCACCTCGTTGGCGACGACGGCGAAACCGCGGCCCGCCTCGCCGGCACGGGCCGCTTCGATCGTGGCGTTGAGCGCGATCAGGTTCGTGTGATCGGCCACTTCCTTGATCAGGGCGACCACCTGCCGCACCCGCTCGGCGCTCTTGATCAGGACCTGGGTGCGCACATTGGCCTCGGTGGTCTCGCGCTTGGCTTCATGCGCGATCTCGGCGGTGCGATGGATCTGGTGGCTGATCTCGGCGATCGAGGCATTGAGCTGCTCGGTCGCGGCGGCCACGGTCTCCAGGTTGCTCCGTGCCTCGCCGCTGGCGGCGACGGCCGCGGCGGTGCGCTCGGTGGTCGAGCCGGCGGCGGCGCCGATCTGCCTTGCCGCCGCGCCGATCTCCAGGGTGACCGTCGCGAGGTCGGAGACCACATGCGCGGTGTTCTGCTCGAACGTGCCGCGGGCGGCGGCGAAGTTCTTGATCTTGTGCTGCATGGCGTCGGTCGCCGCGTTGATCGCATCGGCGCCGCGCCGGTAGGCGCCGGGCATGCCGGTGGTGATCACCCGCCGGTAATAGACCTGGCGGCTCACCGCCTCGAGCGAAGCGGTGGCCTCGCGCACGAAGGCATCGGCAAAGTCGATGACGTCGTTGGCTTCCCAGGCCAGCAGCTCGATCGGCGAGCTGCCTTCGATCCGGGCGACCCGCGCCTCGAGATCGCCGGCCTTGAGGCGCTTCAGCATGGCGGTGACCTCGACCACCAGTCGGCGTTCACGCAGAAGGCCGATCAGCGCCAAGACCTGTCCCAGCAAAGCGAGGCCGCCCAGGACATAGGCCGGAAGCGCCAGGCCGGAAACCGCAAGCGCCACGGCCACCAGCCCCAACACACCGGCCAGTGCGATGAACAGCAGCGGGCTAAATCGAGAAAATAAACTCGTCATAGGAAACCTTGGCACTCTTCAGCTTTTCGGTCAGGGCGACGACGGCGGCGTGCATGCCGTCCTTGCGGTTGGCATGGCTGTTCTCGACCGCCAGCAGCTCGGCGTAGATCGGCTTGATCACGGTGTCGATCGGCTCGCGGCGCGGCACGCGGCGGTTCGAATGGTAACCGATGATTTCGCCCTGCTCGCCAAAGCTCGGCGTCACATGTGCGAAGACCCAATAGTGGTCGCCGTTGACGGCGCGGTTCAGCACATAGGCGAAGATCTCCTTGCCGGCCTGAATGGTTTCCCAGAGCAGCCAGAACACGCAGCGCGGCATGTCCGGATGACGGATCAGGCTGTGCGGCGCGTTGAGCGCATGGCGTACGTCGAGATTGGCGATGTTGAGAAAGGTGCGGTTGGCGTAGGTGATCCGGCCCTTGAGATCGGTCTTGGTGACGATGACATCGGAGGATTCGAAAAACCGCTCGCGACCCGTCAAGGATCGATCCACTGTCATGAAGCATGCTCCCTGGAGCTGTCCGAATTGTTGGGGCGATTTTGACGTCGGGTGGTTAAAAATCCCGTAATTTCCCTGCCGACGCATGGGACGGAATGAAGCAGGCGCCGGTACCTTTCACTTCGGCGTGACGCGGCATTCTGGCCTTGTGACCGAGCGGGCCTTCCGCACACTATTCACCATGCCTTCCGCATGGTTCCGCCTGTCGATCCCGGCTTTCGCCGCGTTGCTGCTGTCCGGCTGCTGGGGTGGCGGCACCACGCCGCCGCCGCGGGAATCCGTCGCCAGCCATTTCGTGCTGGGCTCGGCCGACCAGATTCAGACCACGATCGTCGATGTCCTGCCGGTCAAGGCGGCGATGTTGAAACTGCCCGACGGCCGGACCGTCGCCGCCGCGCAGATCGACCGGGAGCGCAACGTCTACAGCGAGAATACGGGCTATGGGCCCAATTTGGGCGTCGGCGTCGCCGGGGGCTCCAACGGCGGCGTCTCCAGCGGCATCGGCTTCGGCTTTCCGCTGTTCGGCGGCGGCGGCCCCGGCGGCACGCAAACCCATTCCATGACCACCAGCACCATCCGCTTCACCGTGCCGGACATGGCCGCCTATCGCCGGGATTGGCAGCATTGGGTGCTGCATATCGATCTCGACGACGGCGCCAACCGCCGGTCGATCGAGACCCTCCCGCCGGCGCCGCCCCAGGATTAGACGCGCCCGGCGCGGCCCTTTATCATGAGCCCCGGTCCTTCCCGCCGGGGTGTCATGAACCAGCCGATCCAGACTTTCTCCACGACGCCGATGCGGTCCCTGCCGGCCGCCTGGTATTGCGATCCCGCGGTCTATGAGGCCGAGCGCAAGGCGATCTTCGCCAGGACCTGGCAGTTTATCGGGCCGGAGGCCGAGTTCGCGCGGGCCGGCGACTACCGCGCCGTGCAGATCGCCGGCTATCGGCTGTTCGTGATCCGCGAGCCCAAGGGACGCCAAGGGGGCGGGGCGCTCAAGGCCTTCCACAATCTCTGCCCGCATCGCGCCGCACCCCTGCTCAGCGAGGGCGATGGGCATTGCGACGTCTTGCGCTGCCGCTATCACGGCTGGACCTTCGCCACCGACGGGCGGCTGATGGCGACGCCGAATTTCGGCGAGGCCGCCTGGTTCGACAAGAAGGCGCACGGGCTCACCCCCGTCAGGGTCGAGACCTGGCGCGGCCTGGTCTTCGCGACGCTCGACGACCGGGCCGTGCCGCTGGTCGAGTTCCTGGGCGACCTACCCGCCTTGCTCGAGCCCTATCCGATCGAGACCTTCGGCAAGCTCGACCAGGCCGAGTTCGCGATGAACTGCAACTGGAAGACCTATACCGACAATTTCGTCGAGGGCTACCATATCCCCGGTATCCATCCCGGCCTCAACGCCGCGGTCGACATGCAGCGCTTCGAGACCACGCATCAGCGCGGCGTGGTGATCATGCGCGCGCCGCAGAAGGGCGGGTCGATCTATGGCGGGCTGTGGCTGTGGATCTGGCCCAACATGACGCTCTCGGTCTATCCGGACGGGATGAACACCTCGCGAATCATCCCGACCGCCGAGGATCGCACCGAGCTCCGCTACGAGTTCTACTTCGCCGACCGCAGCCCCGCCTTGCTGGAGAAGCACCGCGCCACGATCGAGACCAACTGCCAGATCGTGCGCGAGGATTTCGGCATCTGCGAGGAGGTGCAGCAGAACCTCAAGGCGGGCATCTATCGCGACGGTCCGTTGAGTCCGCGCCATGAAGACGGCGTGCGGTACTTCCAGGAGATGGTGCGAGAGAGCTTGAGGGATCATGCCTGAGATCAATCGCCGTATCGTCCTGGCGGCACGGCCGCGCGGCTTGCCCAAGCCGACGGATTTCCGCCTGGAGGAAGCACCGATTCCGCGGCCGGCGGACGGCGAGGTGCTGCTCAAGGTGCAGTATCTTTCGCTCGACCCCTATATGCGGGGCCGGATGAGCGACGCGAAATCCTATGCCGCGGGCCGGGCGATCGGCCAGGAGATGAACGGCGGCACGGTGGCGAGCGTGCTCGAATCGCGGCATCCGGATTTCAAGCCCGGCGAGACCGTGCTGTCCTATTCCGGCTGGCAGACGCATGCCGTGGCGAAGGCGGACGAGCTCCGCAAGCTGGATCCCAAGGAGGCGCCGGTGACGACGGCCTTGGGCGTGCTCGGCATGCCGGGCTTCACCGCCTATGTCGGCCTGCGCAATATCGGCCAGCCGAAGCCGGGCGAGACCGTCGTCGTCGCCGCCGCGACGGGTCCGGTCGGATCGGCGGTCGGCCAGATCGCGAAGCTCCAGGGCGCGCGGGCCGTCGGGATCGCGGGTGGAGCGGCGAAGTGCGACTTCGCGCGCAATGAGCTCGGCTTCGACGCCGTGCTCGACCACGGCGCGAAGGATTTCCCCGCGCAATTGGCGGAGGCCTGTCCGCAGGGCATCGACGTCTATTTCGAGAATGTCGGCGGCCCGGTCTGGGACGCCGTATTTCCGCTGCTCAATCCGTTCGCCCGCATCCCGGTCTGCGGCCTGATCGCCCAATACAATGTCGATGGCGACGCCTTCCCCGGCCCGGACCGCTTTCCAGTGGTGATGCGCCAGGTGCTGTCGAAGCGGCTCTTAATGCGCGGCTTCATCCAGTTCGATTTCGCCGAGCAGCGCCCCGACTTCTATCGGGAGATGGCGCAATGGATCCGCGACGGGCGGTTGAAGTACCGCGAGGACATCGTGGATGGACTGGAAAACGCCCCGCAGGCCTTCATCGGCCTGCTGCAGGGCAAGAACTTCGGCAAGCTGATCGTGCGGATCGCCGCGGCCTAATACTGCGACAGCGGATTGGCCGGCATATCGGTACTGCCGTAGTCGATGCCCATTTGATGCAGCGCCGAGGTCACCTGCGAACGGTGATGGGTGCCGTGGTTGAACATCTGCATCAGCGGGAATTGGCGGGGATGGTTGCGATCCCGGCCGAGACGCGGGTGGTGATAGCTGACGGTCTCATCCAGCCAGGTCTTCGGTTGCAGGCGCAGCGCGTCGAGCACCATGGCATCGAACGCGATGCGTTCCTGCCGCAGCACCGCGTAGTCGTCATAGAGCTTGCGGTTGGCGTCCCAATCGCGCGGCGGTTGGCCGCTCACGGTGAAATCCCAGAGCACGCGATCGACCATCAGGATGTGGTCGAGGGTGCGGTGGATCGAACCGAAATAGAGGCCGCGATCCTGATTGCGGCTGGCGTCGCTCAAGGCGTCGCAGAGCCCATAGAGCTTCTCGTTCTGCCACTTGCTGTAGAGCGCCATCTCCAGCGCCCAGGCTTTGCTGCTCATTTCAGTCCGACCAGGCTGCGGAGCCTGTAGAGCAGTTCCAGCGCTTCCTTCGGCGAAAGCTCGTCGGGATTGACCGCGCGCAAGGCTTCCTCGGCCGCACTCGGCTCGGAGAGCTTCGTGGGCTCGGGCGCGGCGGCGACCGCGAAGAGCGGGAGGTCGTCGGCGAGGCGCGTCAGGGCGCTCGCCTGCTCGCCCTGTTCCAGGGTCTTCAGAACTTCCTCGGCGCGCTGGATCGCGGCTTGCGGCACGCCCGCGAGCTGCGCCACATGGATGCCGTAGGAGCGGTCGGCCGCACCGGCCGCGATCTCATGCAGGAACTTCACCTCGCCCTGCCATTCCATGACCTTCATCGTATAGGGCTTCAGCGCCGGCAGGCGCGCGGCGAGGCTGGTCAACTCGTGGTAGTGCGTCGCGAAGAGGGTGCGGCAGCGATTGACCTCGTGCAGATGCTCGAGGCAGGCCCAGGCGATCGAAAGGCCGTCGAAGGTCGCCGTGCCGCGGCCGATCTCGTCGAGGATCACCAACGCGCGCTCGCCGGCCTGGTTCAGGATCGCCGCGGTCTCCACCATCTCGACCATGAAGGTCGAGCGGCCGCGCGCGAGATCGTCGGCGGCGCCGACTCTCGAGAACAACCGATCGACCACGCCGATCCACGCCGACTTCGCCGGCACGAAGGCGCCGATCTGCGCCAGCACGGCGATCACCGCGTTCTGCCTGAGGAAGGTCGATTTGCCGGCCATGTTCGGGCCCGTCACCAGCCAGAGCCGGCGTTCCGGCGAGAGATCGCAATCATTGGCGACGAAGGCGCCGGCATTCTGGCGCCGAAGCGCGGCTTCCACCACCGGATGACGGCCGCCCTCGATCTGGAAGGTGCGGCTGTCGTCGCATTTCGGGCGCACCCAATCCTCGTCGCGCGCCAGCGCGGCCAGGGCGGCGCCGACATCGATCAGCGCCAGGGCGGCGGCGGCTTCGGCGATCGGGTCCTTGTGGGCGATGACTTCCGTTGTGAGATCGGCGAACAGTCGCAGTTCCAAGGCGAGCGCGCGGTCGGCGGCATGGACGATCTTCTGCTCCAGCTCGGCCAGTTCACCCGTGGAGAAGCGCATGGCATTGGCCATGCTCTGGCGCAGCACGAATTTGGGATCGCTCTTCAGCTTCTCGGCATGGACGGGCGTGGCTTCGATGTAATAGCCGATCACGTTGTTGTGGCGGATCTTCAGGCTGGTGATACCGCTCTCGCTCTTCAAGCGCGCTTCCAGCTCCAGCACCAATTGCCGCGAGCCGTCGCGCAGCTGCAAGAGCTCGTCCAGCTCCGGCGCATAGCCGGCGGCGATGAAACCGCCGTCACGGCTGAGGAACGGCAGCTCGCTCTTGAGGGCGCGGGTGAGGCGATCGACCAGCGCGGCGTGATGGCCGAGCCCGGTTTCCGCCGCCTTCAGCAGTGTCGGAACGGGCTCGCCGCGCGGCGTCGCGATGACCCCGCGCAAGGCGGCGGCCTGGCTCAGCCCGTCCCGAATCGCGGCGAGGTCGCGCGGCCCGCCGCGACCGGCGGTGAGGCGCGAGAGCGCGCGCTCGAGATCCGGCACCTGGCGCAACGCCGTGCGCAACGAGTCGCGCAGGCCATCGTCTTCCAGCAGGTACTGCACCAGGTCCTGGCGCTCGGCGATGGCATTGGGATCGGTGAGCGGTGCGGCGAGAAATTCGTTCAACAGCCGGGCGCCCGGGCCCGTGACCGTGCGGTCGATGGTCGCCAGCAGCGAGCCCGCACGCTCGCCGGACAGCGTGCGGGTGAGCTCGAGGTTGCGGCGCGTGGCGGCATCGATCTCCAGGAGCGAGGCGGCGGAAACGCGCTTCAGCAGCGCGAGACGGGGCATCTTGCCTTGCTGGGTCAGCTCGACATAGTCGAGGATGGCACCGGCGGCGGCGATCTCGGCGCGGGTGAAGGCACCGAACGCATCCAAGGTGGCGGCATTCAGGAAGCGCTGCAGGCGCAGCCGCGCATTCTCGCTGTCGAAGCGGCTGCCGGGCAGCGGCGACAATTGCCGGCGCCAATCGCCGAACATCTCGAAGAGCTCGGGCGTCGCCAGCAACCGGTCGGGCAGCAGGATCTCGTTGGGATCGAGCCGCGCCAAAGCCGCCGGCAAGGCCGCCGGGTCGATCGCCTGCACGAAAAAGCCGCCGGTCGAGATATCGACCCAGGCGAGGCCGAAGCCGCCGGCCGCGTCCGCCAGTGCGACCAGATAATTGTGCGACCGCGCCTCGAGCAGCTCGTCCTCGGTCAGCGTGCCCGGCGTCACGATGCGGACGACCGCGCGCTTCACCACCGATTTCGCACCGCGCTTCTTCGCCTCGGCCGGGTCCTCGATCTGCTCGCAGACCGCGACCTTGAATCCTTGGCGCACCAGCTTTGCGAGATAAGCGTCATGCGCATGCACCGGCACGCCGCACATCGGGATGTCGTCGCCGTCATGCTTGCCGCGCTTGGTGAGCGCGATGTCAAGCGCCGCCGCGGCCTTCACCGCATCCTCGAAGAACATCTCGTAGAAATCACCCATCCGGTAGAACAGCAGGGCGTCCGGATGCTCGCGCTTGGCCGCGAGGTATTGCGCCATCATCGGCGTGACGGCGGCTTTCTCTCCAGTCGGCTTGTCCTCGGCCGATTTATCCACAGCCTGCGTCGGCGTCTGGTCGTTCATACCGATCCGATTAGCACTGAACGCCCCGATTGGCCATTGTCACACCTTAGGCCTGTTGTCCGCCGGTGGGGCCTCGGTCATAGTCCGGCGGGGACGTTGAGCACGGGGCAGTATGCAGGATTCGGTTGGCGGGCCGCGCCTCTGGCTGCTGCAGGGCAAGACCGCCGGCGACAATGCCCAGGTCTTGGCTCTGGGCGAGAGCCTGACCGCCGGCACCGGCTGGCAGGCGGAGATCAAGAGCTTATCCCCGGATTTGCGCCAGGCCGCCAAGCGCCGCTGGCCGAAGCGGCCGGCGCTCGATCAATTCGCCGCATCGGAGATGTCGCCGCCCTGGCCGGATGTCGTCATCGCTTGCGGCCGCACGCCGTGCATCGTCGCGCAGTGGCTGAAGGAACTGGCCGGCGGACGCCTGGTGCATGTGCAGCTCGGCCGGCTCGGCGTGAAGCCTCAGGCGATCGACCTGGTACTGGAGACCGCGCAATACGGCGTGGCGCCGACCGCCAACATGATCTCGCTCACCCTGCCGATCGTGCGCCGCGATTCCGTGCGCGAAGCCGCCGCGGTCGCCGCCTGGGAGAATGACCTCAACGACTTGCCGCGGCCCTGGCTCGGCGTTCTGGTGGGCGGTCCTGCTTCGCCGATCCCGTTCGAGGCGGCGGACGGATCGCGGCTGCTGCGCCGGATCACGGAACTGAAGCGCCGGCTCGGCGGTTCGCTGCTGATCGCCTATGGGCCGCGCACGCCCAATCCGGTGCGCGAGATTCTTGAGCTCGGCCTTTCCGGCGACCGCGCGCATCGGGTGTTCGGCTGGCCGCCGCCGCAACCCAATCCCTATCCGGCCCTGCTCGCCCTCGCCGACCGGTTCCTGGTCACCTGCGACAGCGCGTCGATGATCGCCGATGCCTGCGTCACGGGGAAGCCAGTCGAGGTCTTCATGCTGACGATTCCCGAATACCTGACGCGCTTCTCGTCCCGCGGGCTCGGTTTCTCGTTGGATGCTCGGCGGCGGCGGCGGCATCGCGAAGGGTTGGCACCAGACTTTCTTGATCGCTTCCGCGATTTCCTGGTGACGGAGCGTCTTCTCTTTCCTTATCGCGACATGCGCGACCTGCTCCATGTCTTGAACAAGGCCGCCATTGTCGGCAGTCTGGGCGCCTCGGCTGATGAACCTCCGGTTGCAGGGCGGGGAAAGGCGCTGCAGGCACGCGAGATCGACGGCGTGAAGCAGCGCATCATCGGCCTCATTCGAGCAAGGCAGAACGGGACGGCAGTATGAGTGCAGGAACTGGGATTAGACCCGCCAAGATGCGCGCGGCGGTGCTGCGCAAGCTGAAGACCAGGCTGAAGATCGAGCGGCTGCCGATTCCGGAGCCGGGGCCGGGCGAGATCCTGATCAAGGTGGTGGCCTGCGGCGTCTGTCACAGCGACCTGCATGCGATCGACGGCGACTGGAATCCGGGCCCGGTCCTGCCGCTCATTCCCGGCCACGAGGTCACCGGCCATGTCGCCGAGCTCGGCGCCGGCGTCACGGGATTCCGGCGCGGCGATCCCATCGGCGTGCCCTGGATGTGGAGCGCCTGTGGCCATTGCGAGGCCTGCCTCTCCGGCATGGAGACGGTCTGCCGCACCGGCCAGGCGACCGGATATTCCAAGCCCGGCGGCTATGCCGAATACATGGTGGCGCGTGCCGATTTCGTGGCGCGCTTGCCCAAGCGCACCGACCTCGTCGCCGTGGCGCCGATCCTCTGCGCCGGCGTCACCACCTATCGCGGCCTGAAGCGCACCAATGCGCGGCCCGGCCAGTGGGTCGCGGTGGTCGGCATCGGCGGTCTCGGCCACATCGCCGTGCAGTATGCGGTCGCCATGGGCCTGCGCGTCGCCGCGGTCGACATCGACCCGAAAAAACTTGCCCTCGCCAAGAAGCTCGGCGCCGAGTTCCTGGTCAATGCGCGGGAGGAGAACCCGGTCTCGGCGATCCGCAAGGGAATCGGCGGCGTCCATGGCGCCGTGGTCGCCGCGGTCGCCACCCAGGCCTTCGAGCAGTCGATCGGCATGCTGCGGGCCGGCGGGACCGTGGTGTTCCTGGGGCTGCCCGGCGGCAAGGCCGACGAGCTCCGCGCCTCGATCGCGCAGATTTCGGGACGCGAGCTCTCGATACGCGGCTCCTCGGTCGGAACCAGGCTCGATCTCGAAGAGGCGGTCGCCTTTGCGCTCCGCGGCGAGGTCGCGGCGAAGATCGAGACCGCTCCGTTGAGCGCCGCCAATGCGGTGCTGAACCGCATGCGGCGCGGCAAGATCGTCGGCAGAGTGGTTCTAACAATTCCCTGATAACTGATTTGATACAGGTGCTTATGCCCCGCCGCTTGGTTCCGCCGCGGGGATGATGCACTATTGGCGGATGTGCCCCAGCCGGCGCTCAAGACCGGCGGCGCCGCCACTGTCAGGACCGAGCCCCCGATGACCGCGATCAAGCCGACCTTCACCGAGGAAGACGCCCTCAGCTTCCATATGCAGGGGCGGCCCGGAAAGATCGAGATCATTTCCACCAAGCCGCTGACCACCCAGCGCGACCTCAGCCTCGCCTATTCGCCGGGCGTCGCCTGGCCGTGCCTCCGGATCGCCAAGGATCCGAACGCCGCCTACGACTACACGTCGAAGGGCAATCTGGTGGCGGTCATATCCAACGGCACCGCGGTGCTGGGCCTCGGTGATCTCGGCGCGCTCGCCTCGAAGCCGGTGATGGAAGGGAAGTGCGTCCTCTTCAAGCGCTTCGCCGATATCGATTCGATCGATCTCGAGATCGATACCAAGGAAGTCGACGCCTTCGTCAACAGCGTGCGGTATCTGGCACCCTCGTTCGGGGGCATCAACCTCGAGGACATCAAGGCGCCGGAATGCTTCATCATCGAGCAGCAGCTGCGCGAACTGATGAACATCCCGGTGTTCCATGACGATCAGCACGGCACGGCGATCATCACCGCCGCCGGCCTGATCAACGCCATGCACCTGACCGGCCGCGACATGAAGACGACCAAGCTCGTCATCAACGGCGCGGGTGCCGCCGCCATCGCCTGCGCCGAGCTGGTCAAGGCCATGGGCATGCCGAGCGACCACGTGATCCTCTGCGACACCAAGGGCGTCATCTATACCGGCCGCACCGAGGGCATGAACCAGTGGAAGTCGGCGCATGCCACCCCGACCGAGAAGCGCACGCTTGCCGAGGCCCTGAACGGCGCCGATGCCTTCGTCGGCCTCTCGGTCAAGGACGCGGTGACGCCGGAGATGGTGCGCGAGATGGCGGCGAAGCCGATCATCTTCGCAATGGCCAACCCCGACCCCGAAATCACGCCGGAGGAAGTCCGCTCCGTGCGCGACGACGCGATCGTCGCCACCGGGCGCAGCGACTATCCGAACCAGGTGAACAACGTCCTCGGCTTCCCCTATATCTTCCGCGGCGCCCTCGACGTCCGCGCGTCGACCATCAACGAAACCATGAAGATCGCCGCGGCCCGCGCGCTCGCCGAGCTCGCGCGCCAGGACGTGCCGGACGAGGTCGATGCCGCCTATTCCGGCCGCCGCCTGCGCTTCGGTCCGGAATACATCATTCCGGTGCCGTTCGACCCGCGCCTGATTTCGCATGTCCCGCCGGCCGTCGCGCGGGCAGCCATGGACAGCGGCGTCGCGCGCCGGCCGATCATCGACATGGAAAGCTATGTCGCGAGCCTCAAGGGGCGCCTCGACCCCAGCGCCGGCTCGCTGCACATGATCTTCGATCGCGTGCAGCACAACCCGAAGCGCGTGGTCTTCGCCGAGGGTGAGGAAGAGAAGGTGATCCGCGCCGCCATTGCCTTCAGGGCGGCCGGCTATGGCACGCCGGTCCTGATCGGCCGCACCGAGCGGATCGAGGAAACGATCAGACAGTCGAGCCTGACCGACGCGGTGGGGCTGGAAGTGGTCAACGCCCGGGTCTCGCCGCACAACAAACTCTATGCCGACCGGCTTTACGCGCGGCTGCAGCGCCAGGGCTTCCTGCAGCGCGATGCGCTCCGCATGGTCAACCAGGACCGCAACATCTTCGCCGCCTGCATGGTCGCCGAAGGCCATGCCGATGCGATGGTGACCGGCGTCACCCGCAGCTTCTATGTCTGCCTCGACGACGCGATGAAGGTGTTCGACGCGCGCGAGGGCCAGACCCTGATGGCGGTCTCGATCCTGATCGCGCGCGGCCGCACCGTGCTGATCGCCGACACTTCGGTGCACGAGCTGCCGACCTCGGACCAGCTCGCTGACTTTGCCGTGCAATGCGCCTCGATCGCGCGGCATCTCGGGCATGAGCCGCGGGTCGCCCTGCTCTCCTTCTCGAATTTCGGCCATCCGCCGCGCGAGAAGGCCGAGCGCATCCGCGAGGCGGTGCATATCCTCGACGATCGCAAGGTCGATTTCGAGTATGACGGCGAGATGCAGGCCAACGTCGCGCTCAATTACGCGCTGATGAAGGAGCTCTATCCGTTCTGCCGCCTGGGCGGTCCGGCCAATGTGCTGATCATGCCGGCGCTGCATTCGGCCAACATCGTCGCCAAGCTGATGCAGGAGCTGGGCGGCACGGCGATCGGCCCGATCCTGGTCGGCCTGGAGAAGCCGGTGCAGATCGTGCAGACCGGCGCGACGGTCAACGAGATCGTCACCGCCGCCGCCTTCGCGGCACTCGCCACCACGCCGCTCAGCCGCTAGGCATCGTCCGGACTTTCGCCGCGAAGGCCTGCCCAGCAACCCGCCCCCGGTGACTGGGGGCGGGCATTTTCCGAGATCGTCAGTTCGAAACCACCGTCACTTCGCGCATGTAATAGGCGCCGCCGGAATTGATGAACAGCAGTCCGGTCATGTCGCCGGTGAGCGAGGTGTCCTTGGCGGTCGCGACCGACTGCTCGTCGAGCGTGGCCTTCATGTTGCCCTTGGCGTCGCGGCTGAAGACCAGCGTGTGCGGGCTGCCATCCTCGAGATTGACGGTGCTGTTATAGCTGCCGAGCGTGGTGGCGCCCTGCGACGTCACCTTCTGGATGGCGATGCCCGGCGCGGCGCCCGGCTGGTAGACCACCCGGTACATGGTCGAGCCCGAGCTGCCCTGGTAAACGCCGAGATTGAGCGCGCCCTGCTTGTCCTTCGACGTGAAGGTGACCTTCAAGGCAAAGGCGTTCGGGATCTTCACCGGGGTGTAGATCGAGGCGAACTGGTTCTGCTCGCTGGTGCTGCCGCTTTGCGAATTCAGCAGCGCGCCGAGCACGTTGTTGATATTGAGCTTCTGCGGGCGGACCTTGCTGTTCAGGCCACGATTGTTCCCGTTCGGATCGACCGTCCAGGTGCCGGCGCTGACCTTCCAGGCGGGATTGGCGGTATAGTTTCCATCCGCGAAGGTGTCGGTGAAGACCTGGGTGCCCGGCGCCATGCCGCTCGGCGTGCCCTGCCCTTGCCCGGAGATCTGCAGCGCCTCGTATTTGGTGACCAAGGCCTTGAGATCAGCGAGAAAATCGGGCGAAGCCGCCTGCGACTGCTCCGCCGCCGCGATCTTCGCCTTGAGATCGGCGATCAAGCTCTTCAGCTGCTGTCCGGTGGCGCCCGACCAAGGCTGATAGGCCGGCGTCGTCGTCGTAGTGGTGGTATCGGCCTGAACCGCCGGCACGGCAACATAGGCCGCGAGTGCGATCGCGCTGGCGGCGAGCAGGCAGCGGGTCTTGCCGATCTGCGAAGTTTTCATGACATCCTCCCCGACATTATAGGAATAAGCCATAGTAACAGGATTCCGCCAGGCAGGTTGCGTTCGAGTCGCCTGAAGTTTCGGCTCGCGTTCAGCGCCTGCGCCGGCAGCGACCATTTTGCGGGCTTTCATGCGTTTACCGAAGCTGATTTTGAGTTCGATCGGAGCCCAAGGCGGTCGCAAGCCGGAGGACCCCGCCGAGGCCGCCGCGGCGGGCGCCCTCGTGAACGGCGCCGCCATCGAATCGCTGGGACGCATGCTGGAATCCGTGCCCGCCCCGCTCTTCGCCCTGGATCGCAACCGGCAGGTCGTGGCCGCCAATGTCGCCGCCGGCAAGCTGTTCGGCGGCACGATCACCGGACGCAACCTGCTCGCCTTCCTGCGCCACCCGCCTTTGGTGGACGCGGTCGAGGCCTGCGAGGCCGGCCGCTCCACCGAGCCGGTCGCCCTGCCCGAGAGCCAGGGCCGCAGCGGCCAGCGCCGCCTGGTGGCGCGGCTGCAGGCGATTCGCCCGCCCATGGCCTCGGCATCGGTCATGGTGCTGATCGAGGACACGACCGCCGCCGAGCGGGCGCTGACGCTCAGGCGCGATTTCGTCGCCAATGTCAGCCATGAATTGAAGACGCCGATCGCGGCGCTGCTGGGCTTCATCGAGACCTTGATGGGTCCGGCGCGGGACGATCCGCTGGCGCGGCAGCGCTTCCTCGGCATCATGCGCGGCGAGGCCGAGCGGATGAACCGCTTGGTCTCCGAGCTGCTCTCGCTCTCCCGCATCGAGATGAACGAGCACCAGCCGCCCGCGGGGCGCGCCGATCTCGGCAATATCCTGAAGACGGTGCGCGACAGCCTCACGCTGAAGGTGGAGCAGCGCCAGCTCAACCTCGTCTTTCCCGGCCTGGCCGAGCTGCCGACCATTCCGGGCGATCCCGACGAGCTCACCCAGGCGATCCAGAACCTGGTCGATAACGCCATCAAGTACAGTCCCGATCGCGGCGAAGTCCGCGTCGGCTACCAGCGGATCGAGGATCCGATCGCCTGCCGGGAGAAGCTGCAGGGCATCCGGTCGCCCAAGGCGATGATCGCTCTCAGCGTCTCCGACCAGGGCGAGGGCATCGCCAAGGAGCATATCCCGCGTTTGACCGAGCGATTCTACCGGGTCGATGCCGCGCGGTCGCGCGAGCTGGGCGGGACCGGCCTCGGGCTCGCCATCGTGAAGCACATCGTAAACCGCCACCGGGGCAGCCTGGATATCGACTCCGAGCCTGGAAAAGGCAGCACCTTCACCCTGTTCCTGCCCGTCGAGGCCTGAAACCCCGGGTCCGACGCAGCGTCACGGAAGCGTCATACAAGGGAAACATTCGCGTCATTGGAGGGACTTAAATTGCCACGGGCGGACGGGCGCGTTCGGCTCTTGCTGGCGCACGTTTGGCATTCATGAAACTGTCATAAAACGGTAGTACATATGCCGAGCAAAGCCTTAGACCCCGCCCACGAAAGTACGAACATGGCGCCCCAGGACCACACGGTGAAGAGTTTCGACGTCGAGCTTCGGCGGTTGATCCAGGAGATCGCCCAGATGGGCGGCCTGGCCGAAGAGCAGCTGGCGCAGGCGATCGACGCCCTTGCCCGCCGCGATTCCGAGGCGGCGACCAAGGTGATCGAGAGCGACCGACGCATCGACACGATGGAGCATGACGCGGGCAATCTCGCGGTGCGCATCCTGGCACTGCGCCAGCCGATGGCGACCGATCTGCGCGAGGTGGTGGCCGCGATCAAGATTTCCTCCGACATCGAACGCATCGGCGATTATGCCAAGAACATCGCCAAGCGCGCGCTGCAGCTCAACCAGCTCGGGCCGCTGCGCCCGGTCTCCTCGATCCCGCGCATGGGCAAGCTCGCCCAGCAGATCGTGAAGGACGTGCTCGATGCCTATGTCGAAAAGGATGCCGCGCTGGCGCTCGCCGCCTGGCGCCGCGACGAGGAGATCGACGACCTCTACACCTCGTTGTTCCGCGAACTGCTCACCTACATGATGGAGGATCCGCGGAACATCGGGCCCTCCACCCATCTGCTCTTCATTGCCAAGAACATCGAACGCATCGGGGACCACGCCACCAACATCGCCGAGACCGTCCACTTCCTGGCGCTCGGCCGGACGATCGACGAAACCAGACCGAAGGGCGATACCACGAATGTTGCACTCGATGGCTGATCGCGCTGCCCGCCCCGCCGCGGGACGCGAAACCGACCGCGATCCCGCCAACCGGCCGACCGTGCTGGTGGTGGAAGACGAACCGGCCCTGCTGGCGCTGCTCCGCTACAATCTCGAGAGTGAAGGCTATCGCGTCCTCGAAGCCAAGAACGGCGAAGAGGGCTTGACTCTCATCCGCGAGACCAAGCCGGACCTCGTGCTGCTCGACTGGATGCTGCCTTTCCTGTCCGGCATCGAAGTCTGCCGCCAGATGCGGCGTCTGCCGGACCTGAAGTCGATCGCGGTGATCATGCTGACCGCCAAGAGCGAGGAAGCGGACAAGCTGCGCGGCCTCGAAGTCGGCGCCGACGATTACGTGACCAAGCCGTTCAGCCCGAGCGAGCTGATGGCGCGGGTCAAAGCCGTGCTGCGCCGCGCCCGCCCGCAGCTCTCGACCGAGACGCTGACCTACAAGGACCTCTCGATGGATCTCGCGACCCATCGGGTGAAGCGGATGGACAAGGACGTACATCTCGGCCCGACCGAGTTCCGCCTGCTCCGCTTCCTGATGGAGAACCAGGGCCGCGTCTTCTCCCGCGAGCAGCTGCTGGATCATGTCTGGGGCCGGGACATCTATGTCGAGCCCAGGACCGTGGACGTGCACATCCGCCGCTTGCGCAAGGCGATCAACATCGAGGGTGCCGCCGACGTGATCCGCACCGTGCGCGCCGCCGGCTATTCGCTGGACGTCGAGGGCTAATCCGCTTCGGGCTTGCGATCGGAATGGCCGAGCGGCTTCTCCGGCGCAATCTCATCCCGCACGCGCTGCTTCAATTCCTTGATATCGGGGAAGCGTCCTTCGGCTTTCCTCGACCAGAGCAGCTTGTCCGCGCTGCGCACCTCGAACACGCCGCCGGTGCCGGGGACCAGCGTCACCCCGCCGATCTCCGCCTCGAAGGTCGTCAGCAGCTCCTGCGCCATCCAGGCCGCGCGCAGCAGCCAGCGGCACTGGGTGCAATACTCGATCTCGATGCACGGGAGATCGGTCATGGGGTCAGCGTCTGGTCCGGCACCAGATTTTTCTCATTGGGATAGAGCCGCGTGATCCAAAGGAGAAACACCAAGCCCGGAATTGCCATCAACGCAGTCGTCGCCCAGAACTCTGGCCAGGGCATATGATCGGCGAGCCAGCCGCTGCCGCTGGACATCATGGTGCGGCCATAGGCCATGAACGAGGTGAGCAGCGCGTATTGCGTCGCCGTGAAGGCGAGATTGCAGAGCTCCGAGAGGTAGGCGACGAAGGCAGCTGCGGCGACGCCGCCGGCGAGATTGTCGGCACTGACCGCGACACCGAGCCAGATCAGGTCATGGCCCTTCATGGCCAGGACGCTGAACAATAGGTTGGTGATACCCTGCAGGACCCCGCCGATCATCAGCGTCTTGAAGACGCCGATCCGCGCCACCACCAATCCCCCGAGAATGCCCCCGATCGCGGTGGCGAGCACGCCCCAGACTTTCGTCACCGCCGCGATCTCGACGCCGGTGAAGCCAAGCTCGTTGTAGAACGGCGTCGCCATCGTCCCGCCAAACGCGTCCCCGAACTTGTAGAACAGAATGAATATCAGGATCACAAACCAGCCCGGCCGCCGGATGAAATCCGCAAAAGGATCGACTACGGCTTCCTTGATCCGGCCGCGATAATCGAAGTTCGTCAGCGCCGCAATTCCGACGAACTCTTTCCGTGCGATCTTTCGCATCACCAGCGGGTCGCGCCGTTCCGGCTCCGGGATAAACAGTGTGAATATCGCGCACGCCAGCACTGCCGCAGCGAGGATCGCGAAGATTGCCTGCCAGGAGATGAAGTCCGACATCGCGACCGCGCCGGCACCGGCGAGCAACAGACCGATGCGATAGCCGACCTGGGTCGTGCCCGCGCCCGCACCTTGCTCTTCGGGTTTCAGAATCTCGATGCGATAGGCATCGATGACAATGTCCTGGCTCGCCGAGAAGAAGGCGACCGCCAACACCATCATGGCCGTGGCCTCGGCATTGACCGCCGGATCCGTGAAGCCCAGCGCGAAGATCGCTGCGGCGAGCAGGAGTTGGAGCAGAAAGAGCCAACCCTTGCGCCAGCCCAGCAGGCGCGTCAGCACCGGCAACGGCATCTGGTCGATCAGCGGCGACCAGATGAACTTGAAGGTGTAGGGCGCACCAGCCAGTGCGAAGAGGCCGATCGTGGTCTTGTCGATTCCGACCTTCGAGAGCCAATAAGACAGGGTCGACAGCGTCAGCAGCAGCGGCAGGCCGCTGGCGAAGCCCATGACAAGGATGATGAGCTGGCGCGGCTCCAGATAGACGGCAAACGCCTCGCCCCAGCTCTTGCGTGGGGTTGCCGTCGACTCGCTCACGATTCCAGCTCCATACGGCGCGGATGCTGGATCATCGGCACTGATTCGGCAATCTCCGTTCTTGGTCCGCTCAATTTCGAGAGTGCGCGAAGTCCCAGTAGAGTCGGCGCGCCAGGCTGTAGATGGCACCGAGCGGCTTCTCGCGGTCCTCGACGCCGGTGACGGGGAGGACCTTGCCGAAATTGCCGGAGGAGAACACCTCGTCGGCCTCCAGCACGTCCTGGAAGCCGAAGCTCCTCTCGTAAACCGGCACGCCGGCGGCGGTGAACAGCTTGATCAGCCGCTGCCGCGTGATGCCGTTGAGGAAGGTGCCGTTCGGCGCCGGGGTGATCGCGGCGCCGTCTTTGGCGATCCAGAGATTGGCGGCGCTGAACTCGGCGACATTGCCCAAGGGGTCCAGCATCACCGCATCGTCGAAACCCTTGGAGACCGCCTCGCCCGCCGCGCGGCCGGCCTGGGCGTAGAGGCAGACGGCTTTCGCATCGGTCGGCGCAGTCTCGGGCGACGGGCGACGGAAGCGCGAGAGCATGACCCGGAAGGGTTTGGGCTCCGGCATCGGCGTCGCGGTCAGCGAGATGGCGATCCGCGTGCTGGCGGGATCGGGCTGCATCCAGCCCGCGGTGGACCAAAGGAACGGGCGGATGTAGAGCGCCGTGCCGCGCGGGAACTTGGCCACGCCGTCCAGCACGATCTCCTGGATTTCGCCGGCCGAAAGCGGCGAGGCGAGGCCCATGTTGCGGGCCGAGCGCACCGCGCGCTGGCAGTGCAGCTCAAGGTCCGGCGTGACGCCTTCGAAGGCGCGCGCGCCATCGAACACGCCGCCCATCAGCCAGGTCGCATGGTCGAAGGCACGCAGGATGAAGGGATCGCCCTTCACCCAGCTGCCATCGATGAAATGCAGCGCATCGGGCACGATGGCGCTCACGTGAAAACCTCCCAGATCTGCCGCCGCACTCTCTGCCGCTCCGTCGGACTCCTCCCGCCGGATTGGCAAACCTCGATTGTCGCGTGGAAAGCCGGCCGAGCTCGGCCGTGTCAGTGCGGCTTGGCCGAGGAGGTCAACGGTAGCGGGGCCGCGGCAGCGCGGTCAAGCTGGGTCCCGAAAACGCAGCGGCGGCCGCAAGGCCGCCGCAACGCAAAGCAGCCGGCTTTGAAGATCGACTTACTGGCTGGCCCAGAGAATGCGCGCGATCCAGCGGGTCTGCGCCGCCGCCACATACTCGCCGGGGCCGGAAGACGCGACCGGCTCCAGCAGCACGCCGTCGGCATCCTGGCGGCCGACGCGGCGGATGCGGACCGAGCCGTCGCCGCCCTGCACCACGACACGATCGCCGCGGCGGATCTCGGCGCTGGGCGAGACCACGACGACGTCGCCGTCGCGATAGATCGGGTCGAGGTCGCGGCCGCTGATCTCGATCGCGAAGGCGCCACGGTCGTTGATCGTGCCGAAGCTCATGCGGCCCCAGCTTTCGCCCTTCGGCTGGCCGTCGGTGCTGAAGCACTCGCTCTCGGTCAGACGCTCGAGGGCGATGATCGGCAGCGCCCGCGCCGCCGGACGCGGTGCCATGCGGCCGGCGCCGATCGCCTCGTCATAGCCACCGACACTGCTGCCCGCGGCACCTGTCAGCTGGACAAAACTGCTGAAGCTTTCCCCGGTCACCGCCAGGATCTTCGCGACCGATTCCGTGCTCGGCCAGCGCGGCCGGCCCTCGCGGGTGATGCGCTTGGAAGGATTGAAGGCCGTCGGATCGAGGCCGGCGCGCCGCGCCAGGCCCGAGGCCGAGAGCCCGTGCTTGGCGGCGAGCCGGTCGATGCCGCGCCACACATCGCCATGCTGCAGCATCTGGGTGTGGATGATTGGATTGTTCACGCGCGCCTCCTCGTCATTCGGCTCGGTCGCCAATTTGGCCATCGTCATCTGCCAGTCCCCAATCGCCCTGGACCGAGGGCGGTGCCACCGATCCACCGTGATCGGTGATAATCGATAATCGGGTCTGATACAGCGCATGCGCCGTGGCAGTGGCTCCGATTGACTCGCGAAGGCAGTGTAGAGTTTCAGTCTTCAGGAATAAATGGCGCTACTGGGAAAAAGATGACGGTGCTAGCACAATTTGGTGCTGTTTTGGTGGTTTCTGGTACAGTTCGGCGGCCACCCATTTGCAAATTGCGAAAAATCGGCACTTTGGGGGCCGCTCCGCTGGGTCACCGCGCGTTCTGAAACTGCTTATCGTCCTGTCGCGTCCGGCTGTTTGCGAATCGCCGCCGCCTGATAGCTTTTGCAC
Source organism: Dongia sedimenti (assembly GCA_030715195.1). GTDB lineage: Bacteria > Pseudomonadota > Alphaproteobacteria > Dongiales > Dongiaceae > Dongia > Dongia sedimenti. Next base: position 105,203 of record JAUYVI010000004.1, on the reverse strand, counting down.
AGTCAAAACGGTGGCGGTGGCGATGCTATATCATTGGGCTTTCCTGCTCCTCGACCGGATCGATGCGGAGCGGGCCCACCGCCTGGCCATCGCCGCGCTGAAGACCGGACTGATCGGCGGCGACCGCCGGCCCGACCCGGCGATCCTGGCGCAGACCGTCTTCGGCCTCGCCTTTCCCAATCCGGTCGGCCTGGCCGCGGGGTTCGACAAGGATGGCGAGGTCTACCGGCAGACTTTGGGCCTCGGTTTTGGCTTCGTCGAACTGGGCAGCGTCACCCCGAAGCCGCAGCCGGGCAATCCGCGCCCGCGGCTGTTTCGCCTCACCGCCGATCGCGCGGTGATCAACCGCATGGGCTTCAACAATCAGGGCATGGTCGCGATGGCCGCGCGGCTGCAGGGTCGCGACCGGGCGCGCGGCATTGTCGGCGTCAACCTCGGCAAGAACAAAGATCAGGCCGATGCCGCGGCCGATTACACGGCGGGCACGGCGGCGCTCGGTCCGCTCGCCGATTATCTGGTGATCAACGTCTCCTCGCCGAACACGCCGGGCCTCCGCGCGCTGCAAAGCCGCGACGCGCTGGCCGCTTTGATCGCGGCCGTGCTGGAGGCGCGCGCCCGGCTCGCGCGCCGCCCGCCGCTGCTCCTGAAGATCGCCCCGGACCTGACCGATGCCGATCGCCAGGATATTGCCGACGTGGCCTTGGCCTCCGGTCTCGACGGGCTGATCGTCAGCAACACGACACTCGCGCGGCCCGCGGGCCTCGATCCGCGCTTCGCCCAGGAAGCCGGCGGCTTGAGCGGCCGGCCGCTGTTCCAGCCCGCGACCGAAATCCTGCGTGATCTCTATCGCCGCACCGGCGGCAAGCTGCCGATCATCGGCGTCGGCGGCATCGCGAGCGCCGCGGACGCCTACGCCAAGATCCGCGCCGGGGCCAGCTTGGTGCAGGTCTATTCCGCGCTGGTGTTCGAAGGACCGGGTCTGGTCCAACGCATCAAGGACGGATTGGCGGCACTGCTGGCGCGCGACGGCTTCGCCAACATCGCCGACGCGGTTGGCGCCGACCACAGGTGATGGTTAAGGTCATTTTAACCATCATGGGATAAGCAGACGCCATGTCTCCGGGGCGCCACTTCCTTCTGTTGCTGTCGAGCCTCGCCGTGGCGGTCGCCGCGGCCTGGTTCCTGCCGCAATATTTTCCGGCCGAGATCTCGCCGCAGATGGGCGCCGTGATCGGCGGCTTCGTGTTCGTCGTGGGGGCGCTTCTGGTGCTCGCGCTGCGCCAGCGCGCGACGGTGCGGCAATGCGCCGACATCATGGGCCAGATGAACCAGGCGATGGGCCTGATGATCGGCGACCAGCGCCGGGTCGAAGAGCAGATGCAGAATATCGCCGGCGCCTTGAGCACGCTCGAGGCCGAGCCGCAGCGCGATGTCGGCGAGGTGGTCGCCGAGGTGAAAGTGCTGCAGAGCCTGATCGAGCAGCTCTATCAGTCCCGCGGCACCACGGCGGCGATCGCTGCGCCGGCGATACCCGCCGCGCCGCCGAGCCTGCGCGTGGTCGACAATCCGAATGCGCAACGTCGCGAAACCTTGAGTCGCGAAGTCCCGGTGCGCGCCGAGCCGCCGAAGCCCGTCACGCCCGCCAAGGACGAGAACTCGAGCAGCCTGCCGATGCCGCCGGTGGTGCAGGGCCTGGGCGAACGGCAGATCCTGGACCTGATCCGCGACGGCTTGCGCGAGAACCGCGTCGAGCTCGCCTTGCAACCGATCGTCAGCCTGCCGCAGCGGAAGCGGCGCTTCTTCGAATGCTATTCGCGGATCAAGGCGGCCGACGGCAAGGTCCTGGTGCCCGAGCAGTATCTCGACATCGCCGAGCGCTTCGGCCTGGTGACCGCGATCGACAACATGCTGCTGTTCCGCTGCATCCAGTTGCTGCGGAAGCTCCGCAAGGCCAACGCCAATGTCGGCTTCTTCCTGAACATCTCGCAGCGGACGCTGGCCGACCGCGATTTCTTCCGCGAGTTCATCAATCTGATGGCGCAGAATGCGGAGCTCGCGCCGGCGATCGTGTTCGAGTTCTCCCAGCGCGCCTTCGACACAGCCGATCCGACGCTCTACCGCGATCTCGACCGGCTGGCCCAGCTCGGCTATCGCTTCTCGCTCGACAAGGTCACCAATCTCGACATCGACGTGCCGGCGCTGTCCAGCCGGCATTTCCGCTTCATCAAGATCGAGGCGACACGCCTGGCCCAGGCGGCGGCGAGCGGCGCCATCGGCGAGGATCCCAAGAACTTCAAGCGCATGCTCGACTCCTATGCGATCGACCTCATCGTCGACCGCATCGAGTCCGAGCCCATGCTGCTGGAACTCTTGGAGCTTTCCATCGACTTCGGACAAGGCTATCTCTTTGGCGAACCCCGGATCGCCAAGCCGGACTTGGCCGCCACCGCTTCATAGAGCTCCATGCCCGATACCCGCATTGTCAATGGGCTTCAGCCTGAAACCCGCATCATCACCGGCGTTCGCGAGATCGCCGCCGGCTTCGACCTTGTGCTCATGGACCTTTGGGGCTGTGTGCATGACGGGGTGAAGCCCTATCCGGCGGCGCTCGATTGCCTGGCGCGGCTGCGCGACGCCGGCAAGTCTGTCGCAATCCTGTCGAACGCACCGCGCCGCGCCGCCGAGGTCGAAGCCAAGCTGACCGAGATGGGCATCGACCGCGCGCTTTATTCAGACATGTACACGTCGGGGGAAGAGACCTGGAAATACCTGAAGACGCGGCCCGATGGATTGGGCCAGCGCCTCGGCCGGCGCGTCTACGCGATCATGTCGGACCGCGATGCCGGAATCCTCGACGGGCTCCAGCTGGAGCGGGTCGATGAGATCGGCGCGGCGAGCTTCGTGCTGGTGACCGGCGTCGAGGACGCGAAGGCGACGGCCAAGGACTTCGACCCGGTGCTGCGGCTGGCGCTGAAGCAAAGCCTGCCGATGCTCTGCGCCAATCCCGATCTGATGGTACATCGCGGCGGCGTCGAGGAGATCTGCGCCGGGGCGATCGCCCAGCGTTATGAGAACCTGGGCGGCCGCGTCGTCTATCACGGCAAGCCGCATGGGAAGATCTACGACGTGATCTTCAAGGCGGCCGGCGCGGCCCCGGCCCGGGTGCTCGGCGTCGGCGATTCCTATCGGACCGATATGCGCGGAGCCCAGGATGCCGGCGCCAAAGCCTTGCTGATCGCCGGCGGCATCCATCGCTCGGAACTGCTCTACGCCGCCAAGATCGAACCGAAGTTCCTCCGGGAACTCAACCGGTCCTTCGAGACCATCCCCGAATACGGACTGCCTCTCCTCGCCTGGTGATCCGGAGTCATCCGGCCGCCCGGCTCCTGCGTATCTAGGATAGTCGCGGAGACTGGAACGCGCATGGGCGAGAAATCCGCAAGCTGGACTTGGCGTTTCGACCGACCGCCGGCGGAGATCTGGCCGCTGCTGGCGGATACCGCCCGCGTCAACGAAGCCGCCAAGATCCCCAAGCACGCGATTACCGAGATTCCGCAGCCCGACGGCAGCGTGAAGTTCCTCGGCCGCGTGAAAATGGGGCCGTTCGACATCCGGTGGCGCGAGAAGCCGGTCAACTGGGTCGCCGAGCAATGGTTCGAGCATTGCCGGTACTTCGACAGTGGCCCCTTGAAGTCGCTCTGCGCGCAATTCTCACTGGAGCCCAACGGCGAAGGCGCGCTCGGGCATTACCGGCTGAGCGCCGCGCCGGCCAACCTGATCGGGCGATTGATCCTGGCGACCGGTTTCTTCCCTTCCTCGGCCAAGACCTTCGGGCGCCTGGCCGAGGAGGCCAACGCCTTCGCCAAGGGCGACTCCGCGTCGCTGTTCAGCTACGCCGCGCCGCAGCCGAAGCCGGAGGTCGTGGCGCGTGTCGCGCGCCTGGTGAAGGAGATCGACGCCTCGCCGAACGGCCACGGCCTCGCGCAACGGCTGGCCGACCTGGTGCTCCACGCCCAGGAGGTCGACCTCTGGCACATCCGGCCGTTGAAGCTCGCCCATGACTGGGATCGGCCGGCGCTCGAGGTGATCGAGCTCTGCCTGCAAGCGGTGCGGGCCGGGCTGCTGGAACTGCGCTGGGACCTGCTCTGCCCGCGCTGCCGCGTGGCCAAGGCCTGGTCGGGCGGCCTCGATCGCCTGCCGGACGGCGCGCATTGCGACTCCTGCAACATCGATTACGGCCGCGACTTCTCGAAGAACGTCGAGGCGAGCTTCCGCCCGGCCGAAGCGATCCGCCCGATGGAGAGCGGCGAATACTGCCTGATGGGCCCGGTCTCGACGCCGCATATCAAGCTGCAGGTCGCGCTCGATCCCGGCGAGACGCGGGAGATCAAGGCGCAGCTCTCCTTCGGCCCCTATCGCCTGCGCACGCTCGAAGCCGGTCCGGAATGCGACATCGATTCCGGCATCGCGGGCTTTCCAACGGTGGTCCTGGAAGACGACGCCGTGACGGCCGGCGCACCGGCGCCGCGCGGCACGATCCGGCTCGAGAACCGCAGCCGGCGGCCGCTGACCGCGATCGTCGAGAGTCGCGCCTGGGTGGCGGATGCCTTGACCGCGGATCGGGTGACGGCCCTGCAGGCGTTCCGCGACCTGTTCTCCGAGGACGTGCTGCGCCCGGGCGACGAAGTGAGCATCGGCCGCGTCACGCTGCTGTTCTCCGATCTCCGCGGCTCGACCGCGCTCTATCAGAAGATCGGCGATGCGACCGCCTATCACCTGGTGCGCGATCATTTCGCCTTCATGGCCCGGACCATCCGCGACCATCAGGGCGCCATCGTGAAGACCATCGGCGATGCGGTCATGGCGGCCTTCGCGCGGCCCGAGGACGGTCTTCAGGCCGCGGTCGCGATCCAGCGGCAGGTCGCCGCCTTCAATCGCGAGCATCCGGTGGGCGACGGGAGCGACGCCATTGCGATCAAGCTCGGCCTGCATCAGGGCCCCTGCATCATCGTCACGCTCAACGACCGCCTGGACTATTTCGGCTCGACCGTGAACCTGGCGGCCCGGCTGCAAGGCCAGAGCCAGGGCGGCGACGTCGTGCTCAGCCGGGAGATCGCCGAGGACCCGGCGGTCGCCCCGATCCTGGACCGCCTGGCCGCAGAGGGCATCCCCGCCAAACGCGATCAAGCCAGCCTCAAGGGCTTCGCCGCACCCCTGGAGTTCCGGCGGCTGAATTTCCCCGGATAACTAATCCTTTGGTCCAAAACACTTATCAATGCTTCGGTCGCCAATATCTGCTTAACTCTTGCATGGCATACTGGGTCGGCGTTCCTAGCCAGCCGCCAGGATGGCCGAGAGCGCGCTTGAGGCTTGGGGTTATTGAGGAACGTGACCGGCGAACTCGGCATCGCAGGGGAAGTCATTGACCGCGCGGCAAAAACGCGCGCGCTGTGCGAGCGCGCCCGCGATTCCAACGTCAACGAGAAGACGCTGCTCGCCACCGACTACCTGAACCACATCAACGAAATCGTCATGCTGTTCGACCTGGTGCCCGACGCGCCGGAATGCCTGGAGGACTGCAAGGCCTGGCAGCCGCTTAGCTATCAGGACCATTTCCGCGCCAGCCACATCGCCGACCGCGACCTCGCGATCGAGGCCTATGACTTCTCGCCGCCGGCCTATAAGGAACCGTTCGACCAGCTGGTGGCCGAGATGAACCGGCTGGTCGCGCTCAGCATCGAGAAGCTGGACGCCGCACTCGCCGAAGGCAATGAAGACGTGACCCGCATGATCGCCGAGCGCGCCTCGCGCAACCTGCAGGACCTGATCGGCCAAGCCAGCGCCATCATCCACGGCACGGACCACGCGGTCGATCAGGCGCAGATCGACGCGCTGATGGAGTTCTGAGGCGAAGTCGTCTTCGATTCTCCATCCTGTCCATCCGGCGATCATGCGAGTGGTTCTGTCTGCGTCCGGTCTGCGTTGCGCGGGTTATCGATCTATCGGTGTCCTGTCTGCGTTGATGGCGTGATGGCCGTCTTGCCACCCTGACGGCCTGGCGCGCTCTTGAGCGTCGTGAATGCAGGCAAACCCTTGATGATGAAGGCATTGAAAGGCTCCGCGCGACGGAAGTGTTTCTCCATTCTGTCGGGGTCCCGTCGGGGTTGACGAAGCGGAACCTGGGCCGGCGCTGTTTTCGATTCTGTCTGCGTCACGTCTGCGTTCAGGCCGCGATGATGGTTTCGTTACCCTGACGGCTTCGCGCGTTTCTGCGGGTCGTGGATGCGGGCAAGTCCTTGATGCTGAAGGCGCCACGCCGCTCCGCGCGGCGGAAACGTCTTTCGATTCTGTCTGGGTCCCGTCGGGGTTGACGGCCGGCGCCGTTCTCGATCCCGTGAAAGCCCTGTCCAAGTTGCGGAGAGAACCTGCGACCAAGACCCCCGCGCCGTGAAGGATGCAGGCACTGACCGTTGCTCTTGCGACTTTGAATTTGCGGGATCGATCGCGCGGCATCCACCGACGGAGGCGGTGCTGTTTCGATCAGTCCGTACAGAATGAACTATACTGCATTTTGCATTCCCGCGCAATTTCAGTCGCGCGGAGCGTGCCCGCCGATTCAGAATTCAGACCTCGCATCCCGCAATCGGGGTGGGACTTGATTTGGGTCCGTCACGCGCCCATCATTGCACCATCGCTTCGAAGTGAGCTTTGAACGCCATGCCGCACAGCGCTAAGAAATCCGCGCAAGAGACGCTCGCTCGACTCCCGGAAGACGCAGACTGGGATCGGATCATGTACGAACTCTATGTGAAGCAGAAAGTCGAGCTTGGGTTGAAAGCCGTCGCCGAAGGACGCGTCATTTCACACGAAGAGGTGAAGCGTCAGCTGCTGGGCAATGCGGATTGATTGGTCAGAGCCGGCTCGTGACGGCCTACGTGACATCCAGACCTACATCGCCCAAGATTCACCGGTCGCCGCACAGCAGTTTGTCGAGAAGCTGATCGCCGCCGTTGAGCGCCTCGCTCAATTTCCGGAAAGCGGCCGGCACGTCCCTGAATCGGAAATGGAGAACGTGCGAGAGCTGATTTTTGGCAGCTACAGAATCATCTATCGGCCCGAAACTCCAGAACGCGTCCTCATCGTTGCGATCGTGCATGGACATCGCGACCTGACAAGGAGGGATCAGCAGCCGTGGAAGTCAGAATAACGTGCCCGGCAGGCGAACGCGGATCTGGACCGACAATGGCGACGATGTGATCCTGCTCTCGACACAACCGGCGGCAAGTTCTTCCAGGCGCGGCACCGCGATCCGCTCCAGTTCCTTCGGCTCGAACTTGGTGAGGCCGCCGGCATAGGTGCGTCCTGCCGTTTGCGCGACGTTCTCGCGCAGGAAGGCGGCCAGCGCGTCGAGCACCGCGTCATCGAGCGGCGCGCGCGGATAAAGGCCGTGGGCGATGTTGATGTGCCGGGCGCCGCAGAGGTTGCGCACGAAGGCCGGCGGGCGGCGCGCCATGTAGGTGCAGAGGATCGGCGCCGGCGCCTTCAAGTCCACCGACCACCAGGCCTTGCGATGACGCGCGATGTAACTGCGATCCGCACCCTGCGCGCGGGCCCAGGCGAGGAAGCGATCGACCGCATCGCGCACCGGCACTTCGTCGAGATCGCGCGGCAGATCGATCACCCGGCGCAGGTGCTTAGGGTCGCGCAGCACCTCGCCCGCGAGCAATTCGCGCGCCTTGGTGATCGCAGGAAAGAGGAATTGCGGCGGCAGGTCGGCGCCGTGCGGACCGGCAATCCAGACCGCATTGCCGCCGGTCACCTGGCCGCGATGCACGCGGCAGATCTCGCCGAGCTCGACCCAACCCGGCGGCACGGCCTTCGCCGGCCGGGCGATCAGGGTCCAGCGCGGCGCGGCGGCAAGCGTCGCGCGCGGCACATCCGCGCCGCCGCTGAGATCGGCGAGAGCCGCGACCGAGGACACGTGATCGATCCGCACCGGCTCCGGCGCGGCGCCGATCTCGAAGCCGGTGATGACGCCGGTGGTGACCGCATCGGCGAAGGGCAGCGCCTTCGGATCGAGCCGATGCAAGGCGGTGACGCCGAGCCTGGTCGCCAGCAGCTGGCGCAAGGCGGATCCGTAATTGACGTCCAGCCATTCGGCCGCGGTGACGAAGCAGCCGAGATCGCCCGCCTTGGCGAGCTCGAGCGTGCGCAGGAAGAAGTGTAGATGCAATCCGGCGAGCCGGCTGGCCTGGACGCCGAAGCGCCGTGCCGTCGCCGCGTACCAGTCTTTCCATTCCGGCGCGATACCGTGATGGCGGAGATACGGCGGATTGCCGATGAACAGCGTCCGGCCGGCGATCGACGGCACCGGCGTGGCGCGATAGTCGCCGACCAGCACCGTGGCCCGGCGCATCAGCCCGCGGGTGCTGAGATTGGCGCGCAGCACGAGCGCCGCGACCGGATCGATCTCGATGCCGACGAGCGCCGCCTCGGGAAAGCGCGCGGCCGCGGCCAGCAGGAATCGACCGGAGCCGGCGCCGGGATCGACGATGCGATCCGGGATCGCGCCGCTCCGGCGCGCGCTCCAGGCCAGCATGGCGGTCACGATCTCGCGCGGCGTGTAGGTGGCGCCGAGCGCGCGCCGCGCCTTCGCGGCGCGGATTCGGGCGAAGGCTGCGCCGAGCGGATCGCCGCCGGATCCGATTTCCCGGCGCAACGTCGCAAGAATGGCGCGATCCGGTTCGGGCGCGATGCCCGTCGTGACCGCCGTTTCGGCCGGAGAAAGCGCGGTTTCGCGGCCGATCAGAGCCCGGCAAGCGGCGATCAGGGCAGGCTCGGTCTCGCGCAATGGACTCCCCATCTCGACTCGGATGCGGGTGATGGGTAAATTCCCCGCCACGCTGTCGACCGCGACCGGGGATGTCAAGCAAGCGGGCGCGGCCGGAACCTTCGGATCACGCCGGACATTGGCGGATCAGGTTCGAACACAAGGGGAGTGAAGCATGCGTCTCAGCAAGGGCACGGTTTCCAGGGTTCTGGTCCTGGCTTTGGTCGCCGGGGCCATCGCGGCCTGCGGCGGCAATGGCAACAAGATGGCGACCGGCGGTCCGGGCGCCAATCCCGGCGACAACACGCGCATCTCGACCATTCCGGAGCCGCCGGCCGCCGACACGTCCAGCCTGACGCCGTCGACCCAGGTGTTCAGCATCAACAAGGGCATCTGGGACGACTATCAGCTCTATCTCTCCCGGGTCGGGCGGATCGGCAACGGCTATTACGCGATCACCGAGGACGGCGTGGGCGGGGCCAGCTGGTCCTGCAGCGACGCGCTCTGCGGGATGAGCTATGACGGCAAGGCCGCCGCGATGAAGCAGTGCCAGGAGTCGAATCCCGGCAAGACCTGCCTGATCTTCGCCAAGGACAACCACCCGCAAGTGCGCTACCAGATCGCGCCATGAAGCCGATCGCAATCGCCGCCGCCGCGCTGCTGCTCGGCAGCCCGGCGCTCCTGCAAGCCGCCTGGGCCGAGGATGCCAAGATCCAGGTCACCAAGCCGGCGTGGCAGGGCTATCAGCAGTATCTGGCCAGTGCGACCGACCAGCGCCATGGCTTCTTCGCCATGTCCAAGGACGGGCAGATCTGGGGCCAGTCCGGCTGCACCAAGGGCTCCTGCCCGCCCGACGACCAGCTGAAGGCCAGCGCCTTGAAGCGCTGCGAGCAGTTCAGCGCCGGAACGCCCTGCCTGATCTTCGCCGAGGACCGCAACACCCTGGTCCCCTACGAGGTCAAGGACTACACGATGTACGGGCAATAAGCCTTTCTTGTCAGGCCTTAAGGTCTAGTTCCGCTTCCTGGACTTCCCGCCGGACGCTCTGTTATCGTTCACCCGTTTTGCAGCGCGGAAAAACGGGAGATGGGCGCGGCGAATGGTCGATGAACCGAAGCGGACGCTGGAGGACTGGGCGAAGCTCGCGGCAACCGAGCTGAAGGGCACGCCCGCATCCAGCCTCGACTGGCTGACCCCGGAAGGCCTCACCGTGAAGCCGCTCTACACCGCGGCCGATCTCGAAGGGCTGGAGACGCTGGGCGGCGTCCCGGGCTTCCCGCCTTATACCCGGGGCCCACGGGCCACCATGTACGCCAACCGGCCCTGGACCATCCGGCAATATGCCGGCTTCTCCACCGCCGAGGATTCCAACGCCTTCTATCGCGAGAACCTGAAGCGCGGGCAGATGGGCCTGTCGGTTGCTTTCGACCTCGCGACCCATCGCGGCTATGACAGCGACCATCCGCGGGTGGTGGGCGATGTCGGCAAGGCCGGGGTCGCGATCGATTCCGTCGAGGACATGAAGATCCTGTTCGACGGCATCCCGCTCGACCAGATGTCGGTCTCGATGACCATGAACGGCGCGGTGCTGCCGGTGCTGGCGAGCTTCATCGTCGCCGGCGAGGAGCAGGGCGTGCCCGCGGCCAAGCTCTCCGGCACGATCCAGAACGACATCCTCAAAGAGTTCATGGTGCGGAACACCTACATCTATCCGCCCGCACCCTCGATGCGCATCGTCGCCGACATCATCGAATACACGGCGCAGAACATGCCGAAGTTCAATTCGATCTCGATCTCCGGCTATCACATGCAGGAGGCCGGCGCGACCGCGGTGCAGGAACTCGCCTTCACGCTGGCCGACGGTTTGGAATACGTGCGCGCGGCCTTGTCGAAGGGCCTCAAGGTCGACGAGTTTGCGCCGCGCCTGTCGTTCTTCTTCGCGATCGGCATGAACTTCTTCATGGAAGTGGCGAAGCTGCGCGCGGCGCGCTTCCTCTGGGCCAAGCTGATGCGGCAGTTCGCGCCGAAGGACCCGCAGTCGCTCGCCTTGCGCACCCATTGCCAGACCTCGGGCGTTTCTCTCACCGAGCAGGATCCCTACAACAACGTCGTGCGCACCACGATCGAGGCCCTGGCCGCGGTCCTGGGCGGCACCCAGTCGCTGCACACCAATTCCTTCGACGAGGCGATGGCGCTGCCAACGCCGGCCAGCGCCGCGATCGCGCGTGCGACCCAGCTGGTCATCCAGGAAGAGACCGGCATCCCGCATGTGATCGATCCCCTGGGGGGAAGCTATTACGTCGAGCACCTGACCGCGAGCCTGGTCGAGGCGGCGGAAGCGCTGATCGGCGAGGTGGAGAAGCTGGGCGGCATGACCAAGGCGGTCGAGAGCGGCATGCCGAAGCTGCGCATCGAAGAGGCCGCGGCGCGGCGCCAGGCGCGGGTCGATCGCGGCGAGGACGTGATCGTCGGCGTCAACAAATACCGGACCGACGACCAGCATGCGATCGACATCCTGGATGTCGACAACACCAAGGTGCGCGAGAGCCAGATCACCCGGCTGAACACGGTGAAGGCCAAGCGCGATGCCGGCGCGGTCACCGCCGCCCTCAGCAATCTCGCCAAGGCCGCTCAGGACGGCAGCGGCAATCTGCTGGAGCTCAGCGTCGCCGCGATGCGCGCCCGCGCCACGCTCGGCGAAGTCTCGAGCGCCCTGGAGCAGGTCTACGGGCGGCACAAGGCGGAGATCCGCTCGGTGGCCGGCGTCTATGGCGCGGCCTATCGCGACGATCCGGATTTCCAGATGATCCAGCGCAAGGTCCATGACTTCGCCCGCGACGAAGGCCGCCGCCCGCGCCTGCTGGTGGTGAAGCTAGGCCAGGACGGCCATGACCGCGGCGCCAAGATCATCGCCACCGCCTTCGCCGATATCGGCTTCGACGTCGATGTCGGCCCGCTGTTCCAGACTCCGGAAGAAGCCGCGCGCCAGGCGATCGAGAACGACGTGCATGTGATCGGCGTCTCCTCACAGGCCGCCGGCCACAAGACCCTGGTGCCGCAGCTCGTCGCGGCGTTGAAGGCCGAGCAGGCCGAGGACATCCTGGTGGTGGCGGGGGGTGTCATTCCGGCCCAGGATTACGACATGCTGGCCAAGGCGGGGGTTGCCGCCATCTTCGGCCCGGGCACCAATATTCCTAAGGCTGCGGCGGAAATCCTGCGGCTGATCCATCGCCGCGCCCAAGCCGCGGAATAGGGGCCGGATCGGTCAGGATCTGAATCGGACAGGCGACGTTCCTTGAGCCTGCGCGTCATGAACGTCGACAATCGCGTGCTGACGCGCCAATAAGACTCCAAGAGTTCTTTTGGGAGGCACCGGGTCTAGGCTCATGCTCATGAACAGCAACGATCGCATGCATCGGATCGCCGCCATCGCCGGCGGCGCGGCCAGCCTCGCCTGGGTGGCGCTCTATGGCTTCTACATCTCGACCTCGCTCGGACTGGAGACGCTGGCCATCCTGCCGCCAGACCAGGTCGCCTCGATCGTCTTCGCGCTGTTCCTGCCGCCGGTGCTGATCTGGGTGCTGATCGCCTATTGGACTCGCGGCCGCGAGCTCGCCCGCCAGACTGACCGCATCAACACCCAGCTCGAGCGCCTGACCATCTCCGACAACCACGCGACCCAGCGGGTCAACGACCTGGCCGGCGCGCTGAAACAGCAATCCGCCGAGCTGGAGCGCGCCAGCGCCCAGGCCGCCGAAGTCGTGGACCGCATCCGCAAGCAGTTCAAGGACCAGACCGTCGAGCTGGAAAGCGCCGCCAAGGCGGCCGAGGCGGAAGCGGCGGCGATCGACGTCCGGCTCGCCCAGCAGCGCCTCAACCTCGGCGATCTCGCCAAGACCGTCACCCAGCAGAAGGACCTGCTGGTCGATGTCGCCGCCGACCAGGCCAAGGCCATCCAGAACGCCGCGGAGGATGCGGCGCGCCATGTCGCCGACGCCTTCTCGGCCAAGCAGCCTGAGATGGAAGCGGTGGTGGACCGCATCCTGGAGCATGGCGGCGTGGTCAAGGCGGCGATCGAGCGCCAGATCGAAGGCCTGCGCAACGAGGCCCAGCAATCCGCCGCGGATTTCGAGAATGCGTCGGACGGCATCGTGAAGCGCATCGACGCCGCGGCCGAGGGCCAGCGCCGCCAGGCCCAGCAGATGATGGACGCGACCGAGCGCCTGAGCGGGTTGTTCGGCAGCGCCGCCGAGCAGGTCAGCGCCAAGATGGGCGAGGTGGCCGACGGCCTGACCAGCCGCTTCTCCGAGCGGATCGAGGCGGCGCAGCGCGCCTCCGCCGAGCACGAGGCGGCCTTGCAGCGCAGCGCGCGCAACCGGCTGGAAGAAGCCAATGCCCAGGCCGACACCCTGGTGAAGACGCTGGAGCAGCGCCTGGCCGCGATCAGCGCCAGCCGCGGCCAGATCGCCGCCGCCGAGGCCGAACTCCGGGAACTGCTGGAGCGGCAGTCGGGCGCGCTGGTCGGCAGCGCGAAGAACACCCTCAACAACCTGCACCAGCAGATCACCGCCGAGTTCGCCAAGATCGCCGAGGTCGTGCATGCCACCGAGGCGAAGCAACGCGACTTCGACCAGATCCTCTCGCGCCATGTCGATTCGCTGGGCGATGCGATCACCAACAACGTGCGGGTGCTGGCCAACGCCACCGTCGCCGAGCGCGACCGGCTGGGCGAGGCGCTGCAGGCGGCCGAGGAGCGGCACCGCGCCCTGGCCGGCGTCATGGACCAGCAGCGCGACGCCATGGTCGCGGCGGCGGAAGAGGCGGCGCAGAAGTTCAACGCCGCGCTGAAGCGCCACCAGGAGATGACCGCGGCCAATGCGACCGCGATCGTCGCCGACATGATGCGCAAGACCGGCGACGTGCAGCGCGCGATCCGCGACCAGGGCGACGGCGTGGTGACCGCGGTGCGCGGGCTCTCCGGCACCTTCATCGATTCCTTGAACCGCATCCTCGACCAGATCGGCAACGCGACCGAGCGCGCCCAGGCCGACAGCGCGGCGCTGGAGCAGGCGAGCCGGGTGCAGATCGAGCGCATGAGCCACGCGGCCGAGATCGGCGCGCAGCATTTCCGCGGCCAGATGAACGAGATGATCATCGAGGTCGAGGCGCTGACCAAATCGGTCGCCGACAAGGTGATCGAGCACAACAACGACATCAAGACCGTGATGCGCTCGGAATCCGAGGCCTTCGGCACCAGCGCCGAGCGCGCGGCGCAGCTGTTCGGCCGCCGGATCGCCGAGCTCGCCCGCGAGATCGAGAATGCCAGCGGCTCGGTCAAGGAGCGCACCGAGGGGCTGGAGCAGGTGGCGAGCGCCCAGGGCGAACGGCTCGCCGCCGCCGCGACCGAGGCCGGGCAGCGCTTCCGCGCCGAGATCGACCTGCATGAGGGCCGCCTGCAATCGGTCAACGACGCGGCTGCCGCCCAGGCCCGGGGCCTGGCCGAGCAGGTCGATGGCCTGGCCGCGCGCCTCGCCGCCGCCGCCGATGTGGTGGGCGAGCGCTTCGGGAAAAGACTCGCGGTCGAGCAGGAGACCTTGCAGCGCCTGGCCGAGGCCTCCGACCAGCGCACCCTTACCCTGCAGCAGGAAGCCGCCTCCCAGGCCGAGCGACTGGGCCAGGCCAGCGAGGATCTGCTGGCGCGTTTCGCCCAGCGCGTGGCCGAGCTCCGCAGCGAGATCGATCGCCATGGCGGCCGCCTGGGCGACCAGGCCAATGCCGCCGCCGATCGGTTGCGCGAGCGGGTCGAGCTGCAGGTCCGCTCGCTGGGCGAGGTCGCGGCCGCGGTCGGCCGCCGCACCGACGAGATCGACCAGCTGATCCGCGCCGAAGCCGAGCGCATGGAGGCCGCGACCAGCAGCGCTGGCGACAAGTTCCGCGCCATCTTCCACGACGAGAGCGAGAAGCTCGGCGAGCGCGCCGTGGCTTCGGCGAATCTCCTCAAGGAGCGGATCGATGCCGAGATCGCCGCGCTGGCCGACCTGTCGCGCGACGTGAGCAACCGCGCCGACGAGACCGACCAGCTGCTGCGCGGCGAAAGCGAGCGCCTGACGGCGACCGCCGGCACGCTCTCCGACGGTTTCCGCGCCACCTTCGCCGCCGAGACCGGACGGCTGGATGAGCGCGCCGCGGCCGCGGCCGAGCTGCTGAAGCAGCGGATCGACGCGCAGATCCAGAGCCTCGATACCCTGTCGCAGGCCGTCGGCCAGCGCTCGGACTCGACCGAGCAGACGATCCGCGCCGAAAGCGAGCGCCTGACCGCGGCGGCCGGCAATGCCGGCGACCTGTTCCAGTCGGCGCTCAACCGCCAGGCCGAGCTGCTCCGCCAGCTGGCCTCGGACCTCACCAGCACCACCGAGGCGGTCGGCACACGGACCGAGGCGATCGGCGCCGCCGCCCAGGCCCAGGCGGAGAAGCTGATCGCGACCGTCTCCGAAAGCGCCCAGCGCTTCGGCGACCAGGCCCGCGAACACGCCGAAGCACTGGCGGCGACCGGCGCCAACGCGGCGCAGGGCTTCCTGGAGCGGATCCGCGCCGAGACCAGCGCCATCCAAACGACTTTGGGCGAGTTGCTGGAGCATGGCGAACGCATGGCGGCCGCCCATCGCAACCAGGCGGCCGATCTCGCCGGTGCGTCACAGGACGCCGCCGAGCGCGCCGAAGAGATGCGCGCGGCCCTGGCCGACCAGGCGCGCCAGGCGGTCACCGCCGGCGAGGAGGCGCAGCACCGCGCGACCGCGGCCGGCGATACGCTGGTCGAGCGCAGCGAAGCGGCGACCCAGGGTCTGATCGCGCATCTCGCGGACCTGACGCAGCGCGTGCCCGCGCTGATGCATGCCCAGGCCGAAGGCATCCGCCAGGCCAGCGACGCCGCGGCGCAGAGCGCCACCCTGCTGCACGAGACCCTGCAGCGGCAGAATGCCGACCTCGCCGATGCGCTGGAGCAGACCGCCAATGCCACCCAGGTGGTGAAAGAGGCCCTGGCGACGCAGATCGGCGAGATGACCGAGACCGCGCACAAGGTGACCGACGAAGCCCGTGCGATCGGCGCGGTGCTGCGCGGCGAGGTCGAGGGGCTGGCCCAGGTGACCGGCAATGCGTCCAGCGCCGCCGCCCAGCTGCAGGACGACATGCGCCGCCACGTGACCGAGCTCGACGCGGTCGCTCAGCGCGCGCTCAACGGCGCCGAGGCGCTGCGCCAGAACGTCGAGCGCCAGGCCGAACTGCTGCGCGCGGCGGGGCGCGAGACCGGCGAACGCTCGGCCCAGCTGGCCGAGCTCTATCACGTCCACGCCCAGCGCCTCGGCGAGGCCGCCGATGTCGCAAGCTCGAGCCTGAACGCGACCGGCAAGACCATGCAGCAGCAGGCCGAAACCCTGCACAGCATGGTGAGCAGGGCCGCCGAGAACCAGAAGGAGCTGACCGCGGCGCTCGAGAACCGCATGGGCCTGGTGGACAAGGCCGGCAAGCATGGCGAGCAGGAGATCGTCGCCCTCGGCCAGGGGCTTTCCAGCATCGCCGACCTGCTGCGCCGGACCACGACCGAAAGCGCCAATCAGGCCGAGCAGGTGATCAAGTCGTTCCGCGAGGGCGGCGAGGCGCTGGCGGAGGTGTCGCGCCGGACCGCGCTGCAGATCTCGGGCGTCAAGCTCGCGGTCGATGAGCAGGTGCGCGAGCTGACCGAGATCTCGACCCAGGTCGCCTCACTGGCGCAGAGCGTCCGGGCGCAGCTGCAGACCCATGCCCAGGAGGTCGCCAGCGTCGCCGCCAACGCGCGCCAGAGCACCGCGGCGGCCCGCGAGGACACCGCGGAGATGGGCAAGATCATGGAGGTGCAGCTGGCCTCGGTCCAGAACGCCACCCAGGAGCTCAATCGCCAGCTGACGCTGATCACCGCCGATGTCGATCGCCGGATCCGCGAGATGACCGACACCTCGATCCGCGCCGTGGCGCGGGCCGGCGGCATCGGCCAGGGCTTCGAGCAGCAGGCCGAGAAGCTGACCAAGCTGCTCGAAAGCGCCAACAGCAAGGCGACCGAGCTCACCGAGAAGTTCCGGGTGCAGAGCGCGGAATTGAACACCGCCTCCGCCGCCGCGGTCGAGCGGATCGGCCAGCTGCAGAAGACCCAGACCGTGATCAGCCGCGACGCCTTCCTGAAAGCGGCGACCAGCATGATCGGCGAATTGAACGGGATCGCCCTCGACATCCACGAACTGCTGGACAGCGAGATCCCCGACGAGGTCTGGAAACGCTATCGCGAGGGCGACCGCTCGATCTTCGCCCGGCGCCTGTTCAAATCGAAGGACTCCTACGTGGTCCCGGCGCTGGAGCAGCGCTATCAGCGCGATGAGCGGTTCCGCGACCAGGTCGACCGCTATGTGTCGAAATTCGAGACCCTGCTCGGTCAGTCGCAGCAGGTCGACCCCGAATCCGTCCTCTCCGCCGCCTTCATCACCGCCGATGTCGGCAAGCTCTACCTGATCCTGGCGAAATCGCTCGGTCGGGCCGTGGAGCACTGAGTTCCGTTGCCCGTCGTTTATTTGCGGCGGCCGTCCTATATTAGGTCGTCATGCCCGGCTTTAGGCTGGGCATCCACGAGTTTCGAGCGGCTGGAAGAAACTCGTGGATCCCAAGGCCAAGCCTTGGGATGACGACCGAGTAGAGGATCGATCCAAATTCCATGACCCAGGCGTCTTCCCCAGGCACCCTCGGCTCTTTGAAGAGCCTGCTGCCCTATCTCTGGCCCAAGGGCGAGCCCGAGCTGAAGCTCCGGGTCGTGCTGGCCTCGGCCTCGCTGGTGGTCGCCAAGATCGCCAATGTCTATGTGCCGATCGTCTTCAAGCACATGGTGGACGCGTTGGGCACGCCGGGGGCGCTGGTGGCGCTGCCGATCGGCCTGCTCGCAGCCTATGGCCTGGCGCGGGTCATGGCCCAGGCCTTCGCCGAATTGCGCGACGGCATCTTCGCCAAGGTGGCGCAGCGCGCGATCCGCTCGCTGGCGCTGAAGACCTTCCGGCACCTGCACGCGCTCTCGCTGAGCTTCCATCTCGAGCGCCAGACCGGCGGCCTGACCCGCGCGATCGAGCGCGGCGCCAAGGGCATCGAGTTCCTGCTGTCCTTCCTGATCTTCAACGTGATCCCGACCCTGGTCGAAATCGCCATGGTCGCGGTCATCCTGTGGACGCTCTACGACTGGCGCTTCGCCGCGGTCACCATCGTCACCATCGGCTTCTACATCGCCTATACGCTGATGGTCACCGAGTGGCGCATCAAGCTGCGCCGCACCATGAACGAGAGCGACCAATCGGCCAACACCAAGGCGGTGGACAGCCTGCTCAACTACGAGACCGTCAAATACTTCAACAACGAGGAACATGAGGCGCAGCGCTATGACGGGGCGCTGAAGATCTACGAGACCGCCGCCGTGCGTTCGCGGGTCTCGCTGGCAGCGCTGAACATCGGCCAGGTGGTGATCATTGCCATCGGCTCCACCCTGATCATGGGGATGGCCGCGGCCGGCGTGGTCTACGGCGAGAACGGCCGGCATATGACCGTCGGCGACGTCGTGCTGGTCAACGCCTATCTGCTGCAGCTCTATCTGCCCTTGAACTTCCTCGGCACAGTCTATCGCGAAATCCGCCAGTCGCTGATCGACATGGAGGCGATGTTCTCCCTGCTCAGCATCGGCGCCGCGATCGAGGACAAGCCGGATGCCCAGCCGCTGGTGATCCAGGCGGGCGAGGTCAAGTTCGAGGACGTCGCCTTCGGCTACGATCCGCGCCGGCCGATCCTGAAAGGCATCAGCTTCACCGTCGGACCCGGCGACACGATGGCGATCGTCGGCGCCTCGGGTGCGGGCAAGTCCACCATCTCGCGCCTGCTGTTCCGCTTCTATGACGTGAACGCCGGCCGCATCCTGATCGACGGCCAGGATATCCGCAACGTCACCCAGAAGTCCTTGCGTTCGCAGATCGGCATCGTCCCGCAGGACACCGTGCTGTTCAACGACACGGTCGAATACAATGTCGGCTACGGAAGGCCGGGCGCCTCGCGGCCGGAGATCGAGAACGCGGCGCATCTGGCGCATATCCACGATTTCGTGACCGGCCTGCCGGACGGCTACCAGACCAAGGTCGGCGAGCGCGGGTTGAAGCTCTCCGGCGGCGAGAAGCAGCGCGTCGCCATCGCCCGCACCATCCTGAAGGCGCCGCCGATCCTGCTGTTCGACGAAGCCACCTCGGCGCTGGATTCCCGGACCGAGCGCGAGATCCAGGCGAATCTCATGGAGATCTCGCGCCGCCGCACCACGCTCATCATCGCGCACCGGCTCTCGACCGTCATTCACGCCGACGAGATCATCGTGCTCGAGGACGGCCGCATCGCCGAACGCGGCACGCATGACGTCCTGCTCGGCTTGAACGGCCGCTATGCCGCCATGTGGCGCCGCCAGCAGGAAGCGATCGATGTGCCGGACGACGACGCGGCGGAGGTGCCGGTTCCGTTCACAGAGGCGGTGAAGTGACCGCGCCACTCTCGGAGCGGGTCATCGCCGGTGACCGCCGCGCCCTGGCGCGCGCCATCACCCTGGTCGAATCGAGCCGCGCGGATCACCGCGCCGAGGCCGAGGCTTTGCTCGACGCGCTTCTGCCCAGCACCGGCAAGGCGCTGCGCATCGGCATTTCGGGCGCGCCCGGCGTCGGCAAGTCGACCTTCATCGAGGCCTTCGGTCTGTACCTCATCGGCCAAGGCAAGCGGCCCGCGGTGCTCGCGGTCGATCCCTCTTCGCGGCTCTCCGGCGGCTCGATCCTCGGCGACAAGACCCGCATGGCCGAACTGGCCAAGCATAAGGAAGCCTATATCCGGCCCTCGCCCTCCGGCTTCGGTGGCGACGGCCTGGGCTTCGGCGGAATCGCGCGCCGCAGCCGGGAGGCGCTGCTGATCTGCGAGGCCGCCGGCTTCGATCCGATCCTGGTCGAGACCGTCGGCGTCGGCCAGTCCGAGACCGCGGTCTCCGAGATGACCGATATGTTCCTGCTGCTGCTGCTGCCCGCGGCCGGCGACGATCTGCAAGGCATCAAGCGCGGGATCATGGAGCTGGCCGACCTCGTCATCGTCAACAAGTCCGACGGCGCGCTGGAAGCCGCGGCCGGCCGCACCGCCGCCGATTACGCCCATGCCCTGCGGTTGATGCAGGCGCGGCATCGCGCTTGGGAACCGGAGGTGCTGCGCTGCTCGGCGCTCAGCGGCCAAGGCATTCCGGAGATCGCCGAGAAGGTCGAAGCCTTCCGCAAAGCGCTGGCGCAATCCGGCGAGCTGGCCGCGCATCGCCGGGCCCAGGCCGGTCTCTGGTTCCAGCGCGAGCTCAGCCTCTCCACCCTGGAACGGCTGGCCGAAGACCCCGACCTCGCCCGATTGCTGGTCGAGCAGGAGAGCCGGGTGGCCAAGGGCAAGGCCAGCCCGGCCGGGGCGGCGCGGCAACTGGTCGACCGGTTGCTGGGTCACAGAAATTCCGCGCACAAATAAGACAATTGTCCCATAAACTCTTGGTTTCGCGCGAAATTCCCGTTTCATATTAAGAACCTTCTAACTTCTCCCAGCCAGACTTCCGCCACTTTGGCCAGCACGCATGGTCAATCTGCTCTGGAGGAGAGTCGTTCGATGAGGGGTCGATTCGGTGTGGCCGGCAAGCTCGCCTTGGCGATTGCCTTATTCATCGTGCCGGCGGGCTTCTTGTCGGTGCTGCTCTACAAGTCGCAGCAGGTGAATATCGACTTCGGCGAGAAGGAGGCCGTCGGCAATCACTATCTGACCGCCCTCCGCACCGTGCATGCCGCCCTGGTCGACCCGACCAAGGACATCGATCCGGCCGCTCTGAAGGCGACGATCGCCCAGGCCGATGGTGCGTTCGGAGCGGAGATGGAAGCGGCCGAACAGGCGCAGGCCGCGCAGGCCGCGCTGGACTCGAAGGAAACGGCGCGCGATACGGCCGCCTTGAATGCCTTGATCGTCCGGGTCGGAGACAAATCGAACCTCATTCTCGATCCCGATCTCGACAGCTATTACATGATGGATCTCGTCTTGCTGAAGATCCCGGCGCTGCTGGATTCGGTGCGGGCGTCGTCGCAATACGCCGCCGACAATGCCGGCGGCGATGCGCCGAAGATCGACGCGGTCGCCGGATTCCTGAAGCTGACCGCGGCGCTGCAAGCCACCCTCAACGGCGCGCGCGGCTCGCTGGACTCGGCCTATAAGGGCAATGCCGAGATCGGCAACGACCCGAAAGACTTGAAGGAACGCATCGATCCCGCGGCGCAGGCGATGTTCCAGGCGGTCGACCAGTTGCTCGCCGATTTCAACGCCTCCGTCCTGGCCGGCGGCGCCACTCCGATCGCCGAGGGCGGCTTCGAAGCCGACGAAGCCGCGGCGCGCTCCGCCGTCCTGCAATTCGCCGACATCGGCAGCACGGCGATGGGCGATCTCTTCGAGCGCCGCCTCGCAAATCTCCGGACCGATCGCTACACCCAATTCGCCGCCGCCATTGCGTCCTTGGCAGTCGCCGTCCTGGTGGTCTTTCTGGCGATCCGCCTCATGGTGGTGAGGCCGATCGGCACGCTGACCGCCGCCATGGAACGCTTGGCCGAGGACGACACGACAGTCGAGGTCGCCTTGGTGGATCGCGGCGACGAGCTCGGCGCCATGGCGCGAGCGGTCGCCAAGTTCAAGATCGGCATCGGGAAGCGCATGTCGCTCGAAGCCGAGACCCGCGCCGAGAACGCCCGGCGCGAAGAGACCTTCAACGCCATGCAGACGCTGGCGCGCAGTTTCGACGGCGAGATCAAGCAAGCGTTGGGTGAGATGGTGAGCCGCACCAGCACGCTCCGCGAAGCTTCCGGCGTCATGGGCGAAGCGGCCGCCACTTCCGGCGACCGCTCCAATTCCGTGGTCGAGCTGGCCGGCGTCGCCGCCGGCAATGCGCAGTCGATCTCCGCCGCGGTCGAGGAGCTTTCGGCCTCGATCGGCGAGATCGGCCGGCAGGTGCATGATGCCGCCGAAAGCGCCGAGACCGCCGCCAAGGACGGCGCCGCCGCCGCCGAGATCGTCACCGGCCTGACCCGCACGGCAGACAGCGTCGCCGGCATCCTCAACATCATCCGCGACATCGCCGACAACACCAACCTGCTCGCCTTGAACGCGACCATCGAGGCCGCGCGGGCGGGCGAGGCGGGCAAGGGCTTCGCGGTGGTCGCCAACGAAGTGAAGGGCCTCGCCACCCGTAGCGCCCGGGCGACCGAGGAGATCCGCGCTCAGATCCAGGCGGTGCAGGAGATTTCCGGTTCCGCCGCCGCCTCGATCACCGAGATCGTCGGCAAGCTCGACGCGATCCATGGCGCGGCGAGCGGCATCGCCGCCTCCGTGACCCAGCAGAACGCCGCGACCCAGGAAATCGCCCGCAACGTGACCGAATCCTCCAAGCGGCAGCAGGAAATGGCCGGCCTGGTGGGCGACGTGAAGAGCGCCGCCGAGACCACCGGCGCAGAATCGAGCGAAGTGCTGAAAGTGGCCGGCGAGGTCGCCGAAAGCGTCGATTTCCTCAAGGAGAGGGTCGACAGCTTCCTCAAGGAAATGCTGAAGACCACCGAAGGCCAGCAACACGCGGGACAAACCGGGGCGGCGCGGCAGGAGAAGGCGGCCTAGGGCCCATCCCTCAGGCCCGCTCCTGCCGCCCGCCGGTTTCCGCTGGTTTTTGGCCCAAGCCTTGACCCCTGAACCTTGACGTGGCGCCCGGAACCGCCTAAAAACCCGGCCGACCGCGTGTCGGCTGTTCGTTGATTTCAGACCCTGACCGCAAGACTTTGATCCAAAAGGACTAAGATTATGGCTCGTCGCTGTGGCATCACCGGCAAAGGCGTCCAGGTTGGCAACAATGTCAGCCATGCCAACAACAAGACCCGGCGCCGCTTCATGCCCAACCTGCAGGTCACCCGGCTGCTGTCGGACGCGCTGGGCCAGCAGGTGCGCCTGCGCCTGACGGTCAACGCGATCCGCACCATCGAGCACAATGGCGGCCTCGACGCTTTCCTGCTCGGCACCTCGGATCTGAAGCTGCCGCTCGAGGCGAAGCGCCTGAAGCGCCGCATCGAGAAGGCCCAGGCCGCGAAGGCGGCGTAAATACGGCCGCGAAGGCCGCGTAAGCCTTTCATTTCTCTGAAGCTTTTCCGAAAGCCGGCCGCCCCGCTTGCGCGGGGCGCAAGCCTGTTGTCCTGCCCATGTGTGTTGTGAGGCTACCGCTGCCTCGCTAGATTCCACCGGCACAGGCAGCGAGCGGACCCCATGCAGACCAAATTGCCGGCCGACGCCCCGATCATCGGCGTCCCCATGTGCGTCAAGCACCTGGACAACCACAACTTCCACACCGTCGGCGAGAAGTACCTGACGGCGCTGATCGAAGCGGCCGGGGCCTACCCGCTTTCCTTCCCGGCCCTCGGCGAGGCGATCCCACCGGCAGCGCTGCTCGCCCATCTCGACGGGGTGCTGTTCACCGGCAGCCCCTCCAACGTCGCCGTGCATCATTACAGCGGCGCGCCGGACCGCCTGGACAGCCCGCAGGATCCCGGCCGCGACGCCATCACGCTGCCGCTCATTCGCGAGGCGCTGGCGCAGAAGGTGCCGGTGCTGTGCATCTGCCGCGGCTTCCAGGAGCTGAACGTGGCGCTGGGCGGCAGCCTGCACACACGGATCCACGAGCAGCCCGGCTTCAACGATCACCGCGGCCGGACCGACGTGCCCTTCGACGAGATGTACGGCCCGGCGCACGAAATCGTGTTCGCGCCGGACAGCACTTTCGCGCGCCTGATCGGCAAGACGTCGACCATCGTCAACAGCCTGCACTGGCAGGGCATCGATCGCGTCGCCGACCGCCTGGTGGTCGAAGGCCGCGCGCCGGACGGCGTCGTCGAAGCGGTGCGGGTGAAGGATGCCGGCTTCGCGCTCGGCGCCCAGTGGCATCCCGAGTTCCGCGCCACCGAGAATCCGGATTCTCTCAAACTCTTCCAGGCCTTCGGTGTCGCCGCGCGCGAGCGCGCCAAGCTCCGCAGGGCGCGACCGCCGGTCGCAGCCTGAAGGCTTTTGCTCGGGCGGAGCCCGCGTCATTTTTCTGTGAGCCGCGAGAATCCTGGTGAATCAGACGCTTGCAGTTATGCGTCTGTTCTCGCTCTGACATGCAAACAACTGGGCTGTCCCGGCTTGATATCGGGTGTATCAACCACATCTATCAGAACACTAGCAGTGACTGTCGGCGCAATGCCGGCAGTTAACCGGAAGCGGTCTCCCCCACCGCAACCGGACTCCGACAACGGAGTATAGAACGCCCGGTCCTCCCCTGGCCGGGCGTTCGCTTTTGTGGCAATCGTTCCCCTTCGGAATCACACTCACTGAAGCAGCCGAAACAAATCATTCATGCGCATCGTTACTTGGAACATCAATTCGCTCCGTCTGCGGATGGAGTTGGTGCGGCGCTTCGTGCAGCAGGAGCAGCCCGACGTGCTCTGCCTGCAGGAGATCAAGGTCGACGATCCGCTGTTTCCGATGGAAGACGTGAAAGCGCTCGGCTTCGACCATGTCGTCCATCACGGCATGAAGGGCTATAACGGCGTCGCCATTCTCTCGAAGTTGCCGCTGACGACCCGCGCGCCGAACAACTGGTGCCTGAAGAACGATTCGCGCCACGGCGTCGTGCTGCTGCCGGGCGATGTCGAGCTGCACAACTTCTATGTCCCGGCCGGCGGCGACATTCCCGATCCGGCGGTCAATGCGAAGTTCGCGCACAAGCTCCAGTTCCTCGACGAGATGCGCGACTGGTTCAAGACCGAGAAGCGATCGAAGAACGCCGTCATGGTCGGCGACCTCAACATCGCGCCGCTGGAGCACGACGTCTGGTCGCACAAGCAGCTGCTGAAGATCGTCAGCCACACGCCGATCGAGGTCGAGAAGCTGAACGCGGTGCAGAGCGCCGGCGATTGGGTGGACGGGGTCCGGCACTTCACCCCGGAGACCGAGAAGCTTTATTCCTGGTGGAGCTACCGTGCCGCCGACTGGCAGAAGAACGACAAGGGACGCCGGCTCGACCATGTCTGGGTCTCGCCGGCGCTGAAGCCCCGCCTCAAGGCGGCGAAGATCCTGCGCGAGTCCCGCGGCTGGACCCAGCCCAGCGATCATGTGCCGGTGATCGTCGATTTCGATTGATCGACATCAAGAAGAAGCCCTTTTGAGCCATTGGCCCGCGTAACCCGGCTCTATTCCCCCTGAATTAGGCTGGTTTTTCGCGCCCGGGTAAACATCCGTTAGGAATTTAGAGGCAGGCTCCGAGGATGGGAGTCACATTGCCCTCGACGCCGCCCCCACCTGCGGATCCAACCGGCCTTGCCAAGGATCGGGCTGCCCGGCGCGTGGCACAGCACCGGTTCTGGCGCCCGGCGATCCTGCTGCTCGGGCTGGCCATCTCTGCGGCGGTCGCCGGGGTGGTGCACGACATGCTGGGCGAAGAGTCGGCGGCGCAGCGCGAGATCGCGCGGCAGTCGCTCGCGGCGGGGCTGCAGAGCCATATCGAGCGCGAACTCGACTTCACCCAATACTTTCGCGGTCTCTACGACTCCTCGGACTTCGTCAGCGTGGTGGAATTTCGGCGCTTCGCCCAGCTCGACCCCGACATCCGCAAGAAGCACTGGTGGGTCAATGTCGCCTGGGCGCCGCTCGAGAGCGCGGCCGCGGCAACGGCGCGCTTTCCGCTCACCTATATTGAGCCCATGCCCAGCGGCGAGCGGCTCGGCATGGACGCCGCCGCGGACCCGCAGGACCGCGCCTTGATGATGCGCGCCGCCGCATTGGGCCAGACGGTGATCACGCCCCCGCGCCCGATGACCCTGGCCGGCCATCGCAGCATGTCGATCAAGGCCTTCATGCCGATCTTCCGAGACCCCTCGGTTCAGACGGTGACGGCGCTGCGGGGCTTTCTCGTCGCCACGATCTCGCTCGAGGGGTTCTTCAACCAGTTCCTGGCCGATGCCTTTGTCGATACCACGCTTTCGGTGCGGATCTATGACGGCAACGCGCTCGTCTTCGCCAGCGGCACCGCCTACCAGACGGTGGCGCCCACGACCCTCGCCGTCGCCGATCGCACCTGGCGGCTGGAAGTCGACGGGCAGGCGCAGCCGATCGAATCCGGGCTGTGGCTGCCGGGCCTGATCTTCGGCATCGGCTTGGCGCTGACCGTTCTGCTTTATCTGCGCCTGCTGCGCGCCGATACCGAGTACCGGCGCATTGCCGACGAGGTCAGCCACGCCACGGCTGGACTGGCCGACGCCAATCACCGCCTGGCGGAGCGGTCCGCCGCCCTGCAGCGAATCGCCGACGATCTGCGGCGCACGTCACAGGAGGCGGAGTTCGCCAATGCCGCGAAGACCGTCTTCCTGGCGAACATGAGCCACGAGTTGCGGACGCCGCTCAACGCCGTCATCGGCTTTTCCGAGATGATCGCCAGCCGGGCGCTCGGCGAGAACTCGCCGCGCTATTATGAGTATGCCAACGACATCCGCTCCAGCGGCCGCTACCTGCTCTCGATCATCGAGGACCTGCTCGACATGTCGCGGATCGAGCTCGGGCAGATGCAGCTGAAGGAAGAGCCGGTGGCCCTAGCCGACATCGCCGGCGACGTGGTGAAGTTCCTGACCCTGCGTGCCCGAGACAAGCGGATCGCGCTCCGCCTGCAGGGATTCGAAGGCCTGCCGAGGGTGATGGTCGATCCGAAGGCGATGCGGCAGGCGCTGATCAATCTTCTCACCAATGCCGTCAAGTTCTCGCCGAAGGAATCGGAAGTGCTGATCCGGGGTGCGCTCGAGCTCGGCGGCATCGCCCTTTCGGTGATCGACCGCGGCTTGGGCATCAAGCCGGAAGATCTGCCGCGGATCTTCGAGCCGTTCTGGCAGAACGAGGCCTACCGACGCCAGTCCAAGGAAGGGATCGGCCTGGGACTCGCCATCACCCAACGCCTGGTGCAGGCGCATGGCGGCACGATCGAAGCCCAGAGCCGCGAAGGCGAAGGCACCGCCGTTACCATCCACCTCCCCGCCAGTCGCATCATCCGCGGCACCCCGAAGCTCAGCGTGGTCGGGGGAAACGGCGGCGGATTGTAGCTCAGGCCCGCCACGCCACCGGGAACCAGTCTTCGCGCAGGCGCTCGCCGCTCCGCTGGCCGATGCCGGGAAAGGGCGGCGAGGTGCGGCCGGGGCGTTCCAGGAAGGTCACATCCTCGCCGACATAGCGCGCCGAGAAAGCGCGGCGGCGGTTCGTCCCCACGTTGCCGGGCGCGCCATGCACGCAATGGAAATCGAACACGATCGCGTCGCCCGGCTCCAGCGCCGCGATCAGGATCCGCGGGTCGTCGTCGCCGATCGCCGGCATGTCCATGAAATCGTCTTCGGACGCATAGAAGTTCTCGTTCGAGGCCCAGCGCTTCGGGCGCACCAGCTTCGGCCAGAGATGCGAGGTCCGAAGCGCGCGCAGGGTGTTCGCTTCGGTCACCGGATCAAGGGGAATCCAATAGCTCGCGGTCTGGCGGCCGGTGACGCAGTAATAGGGCATGTCCTGGTGCCAGGGCGTCGGCTTCGACGTGCCCGGCTCCTTGACCAGGATATGCTCGTGGAAGATCTGCACCGAGCCGGCACCCATGATGCGGCCGGCGATCTCGGCGGCGGGCGAGTTCAGGATGAAGTCCTCGAACTCCGGGATGCGTTGCCAGTTGCAGTAATCCTCGAAGAACCGCCCGCCCTCGCCGGAACGCACGTTCTCGATCGCAAACGGCCCGGGCGCCGCCAGGTTGCGCTCGAAGCCGGCTCGCAGCGTCTCGACCCAGTCCGTGAAGGCGCCGCGGATGATGACGACACCGTCCCGGGCATAGACGGACTGAAGTTGCTGCAGATCGGGAGCAAGGGAGAAGGTCGTCTGCATAACACGCTCAAATGACTGACAGATTGTCGTTACCGTAAGCGGCTTGAGTTGCCTGTGGCAAGGCGCGCCGTTTGCGTTACGGTATCGCTACTGTCGGTTGTCTCGGGGGAGATTGTCATGACAGCGGCGAAGCCGAACCCAGAATCCGAACAAGATCGCGTCGATACCGCGGCTATGCTCGACCGCGAGCGCAGAGAGGTCGCAGTCTTGCGCGGCGACGGCACGTCTCCCAAGACCGATGGACCTTGGCTCGGGCTGGCGCTGTCGGGCGGCGGAATCCGCTCCGCGTCGTTCGCCATGGGCGTGATGCAGGGCAGGACCAATGCAGCGTGCTCATTTTGGCTACCTCGCCGAACGACTGGACGCTTCGGGAGCCGCCCACGCGCACGCTTGCGCTTGCGCGAAAATGGCTGGCGCCGAAGTTTCCCAAAGAGACGCGTGCGGCCAGCCCCGACGCCTAGCTCTTCGCCGCCACCGCGTCGCGGAGCTGTTCGTTCATGTGCTCCAGGCGCTGCGCCAGGACCCGCATCACCTCGAGCGAGATCGAGGGGAAGTCGGCGACCATGCGGTAGAACAGGTCCTTGGTGATCTTCAGCGTGGTGAGCGATTCGGTCGCCTGGATGGTCGCGGTGCGCGGCACGTCGCACAGGATGCCGATCTCGCCGACGAAGGCGTCCTTGCCGACCTCGGCGACCTTCAGCGGTCCGCTCGGTGTCTCCACCAGCACGTCCGCCTTGCCGCCCAGCACGATATAGGCGGCATCGGCCTGGTCGCCCTGATGGAACAGGGCCTCGCCCGGCATGTATTGCGCGCGCTCCGCCGCGAAGGCGAGCAGTTTCAGCTTCGCGGGTTCGACCTTGGCGAAAAGCGGGATCCGCTTCAAGGCCTCGACATCGTCCTGTATGCCCATACGTCCCTCACACTCAAATCCTAGACAAAGCCGTTCCCTGTTATTCCGCCGCCGCGGCGACCGTGCCGACCAGTTCGCGGAAGCGGCTGCCGTCTCGATCGAGCTCACGGACTTCGCCCTGCTCGATGACACGGCCTTCTTTCATGATAATGACACGGTCGAACAATCTGGCCAGCGCGAGGTTGTCGGTGATCAGCACCAGCGCGCCGCCCTCCATGATCTTGTTAATGCGCTCAGCCAGGCGACGCTGCGTGGAATCGTCGAACACCGCCAGGCTGTTGTTGAGGATCAGCAGCCGGGGCCGCTTCACCAGCGCCCGGACCAGCGAGGCGCGCTGCCGTTGCGCGGTCGAGAGCCGCTTGCCGCTCGGCCCGACATTGTAGTCCAGGCCGACCTCGATCACCCGGGGCCGGAGCTTCATCGCGTCGATCACCTCGGCGATCACGCGGCCGAGCTTCTGGCCCGCCTGCGCCTGGCCGTAGACCAGGCGGCCGAACAGGATGTTGTCCTGCACCGAGGCCTGGCTGTTATAGACCTCGGGATCGTAGAACTCGATCGACGACCGCAGGCTTTCCGGCAGGTTCTCGGCGAAGGCGCGACGCGCCTGCAGCAGCTTCTCCTCCATCTCGGCATCGATCAAGTCGAGGCGATGGCGGGCTTCGATATAGGGGAAGGTCAGGCGCACGAAGCGAAAGCGGTCCTCGCGCTGGATCGCCTCGGTGCCGAGCTTGCCGGTGCGCTGCATCAGCTCGCGGTACATCGGCAGGTCGTCGAACGAGATGAAGCTGTACTGCTCGAAGAACGGGTGCCCGGCCGGCAGGTCGGCGAAGATTTCGACCATGGTCTCGGCGATCTTCCGGCCCATGTTGACGAGATCGTCGCCGAGACCCAGGCCGCGCATGGTGGTGCGCATGAATTCGTTGTTGGCCAGGTTGTCCGGCGCCAGCTCCGGGCCGACCGGCGTGCCGAACAGCAGGTTCTCGGCGACCGTCATGTTCTTGTTGTAGCGCGCCGGATCGAACGGATCGACCAGGGCCGCCACGTCCGGACGCTGCAGCCGCTCGCGCAGGCTGCGGCGGGCTTCCAGGAACTCCGCGGCAATGTCCTCGTCGCGCACCGGATCGAGCCGCCCGCGCAGGCCGAATTGGTAGACGTCCTCGTCGAACCCGACGTCCTTCAGCAGGCCCACGACGCGACCGTCCAGCTCCGCCGGGCTGGCGACGCCGGCGCCTTCGAGATCCAGCCAGTTGGCGCCGTTGTCGAGCGGCGGATTGCCGGAGCGGACGGCTTCGCGGATCCGGCGCTCGTAATGCCGCTGGAGCTCGCCTTCATAGCGCGCGGGCTCCACCGGGCGATGCTTGAGGCCATAGACCAGGTTCTCGCGCAGCGAGAGGGGAAACAGATAGCTCTCCTCGCCGACATAGGCGAAGCGGCGCCCGGTGACCGATTCCGGCAGCTGCAACAAGTCGTGGTCGCCGTAGCGGAGCTGGCCGGCCACCGGCCGCGCCAGGCGGCCGAGCAGCAGTCCGAGATACTCCTTGCCGCTGGCGCCGGTGCCGATCACCGCGATATGCGCGTCCGGGCCGATCTCCAGGCTGACATCCTCGACCAGGCGCGCCCCGGATTCGTCGGTGAAGGCGAGGTTGCTGGCGGCGAGCGGCGCGGGATCGACATCCTGGATGCCCTCCAGCGATTGCAGCTCCGGCGACAGCATGCCGTCCGGATTGAACTGCTCCATCACCTGATCGTATTTCACCTGCACGTCCTGGCGCTGCTGGTCCCAGTCGATCAGCTGCTTGATCGGGTCGGGCAGATCCTTGTAGGCGTTGATCGCGGCAAGCAGCGAACCGGTATCGAACTTGCCGTTGAGCGCCAGATAGCCGCCGATCAGGTAGAACAGGAAGGGCGTGGTGGCCGCCAGCATGTTGTTCAGGTATTTGACGAAGAACTTGCGCTTGTAGAGCTCGAAGCGGATCAGGAAGATCTTGCCGAGGCGATCGACAATATCCGCGCGCTCGTAATTCGATGTGTCATTGGTATGAATTTCTATGGCGCCGTCGACGCTCTCGGCGATGCGGCCGGCGAGCGCCCGCGCGGTGATCTGCCGCTCGCGCGCCAGCAGCCGCACCTTGACCCGGAGCTTCGGGATGACCGCCATCTGCACCGCGAGGATGCCGAAGGTGAGGCCGCCCAGCCAGAAGTTCTGCAGGAAGATGAAATAGAGCGCGGTCAGCGCCTGGCCCGCGAGCATCGCCGGCTGGATGAAGGCATCGCCGATGAAGCCGCCCAGCGGCTCCACCTCGTCCTTGATCATGGTGGCGATCTCGGCCTGCTTCACCTTGCGGAAATGGCTGAGCGGAAACTTCAGGATCCGATCATAGAGCTCGAAGCGGAGCCGGCGCAGCATGCGCTCGCCGAGACGCCCCTTCTCGGTGTTCACCCATTGCTTCATCCAGCCGTTCAGAACGACGAAGAACAGATAGGAAAAGCAGAGCGCGAACAGATACTGCATCTGGTCGAGCGGGATGCCGTTGAAGAGCGTCACCTGCGGCATGCCGATCGACGGATAGGGCCCGAACGACATCTGCATGAAGGGCAGTGTTTCAACGCGGACTTCGCCGTTCTTGAAGGCGTCGCCGCGGATACCGTCGTTCACAATGCGCTTTGGCAGGTCGAGCGAGATGAAGTAGAACACCTGCAAGAGCAGGACGATCGCCAGGATATAGACTTGTTCGCGCCAGGAGTGGCGCCAGATATATTTGAAGAGATTGCGTTCCATCGCCCGGTCCAGGTCGCGGGTACGCCGTCCCCCGGGGTTGGCCGCGACCTCTGGACAATAGGGCGGGCGGCGCCCAGCCGCAAGCGATAGGACCTCGTTCGGGTCGATTTCGCCCGACCATTCCACAAGGCTATCAAGGATTTAACGCGTGGGGCCTGCCATGAAACTTTGGCTTTCTCCGGTCAAAACAGCTGTGCAATACTCCGCCGGGCTCGCCAGTGGCGAACGCGGCAATCGGGGGATGGACGCGTGACTCCCATGGACAACCCGAACCGGGATATTCCGAAAAAGGATGCCCGCGTCCTCATCTACAGCCACGACACGTTCGGCCTCGGCCACTTGCGCCGCTGCCGCACCATCGCGCATTCGCTGGTCGATCTGGAAAAGGATCTCTCGGTCATCATCTTGACCGGGTCGCCGATCATCGGCAGCTTCAACTTCCGCGCCCGCGTGGACTTCGTGCGCATCCCCGGCGTCATCAAGCTCCGGAGCGGCGACTACACGCCGCTCTCGCTGCTGATCGACATCGAGGAGACGCTGGAGCTCCGCGCCTCGATCATCCGCCACACCGCCGAGATCTTCGATCCCGACATCTTCATCGTGGACAAAGAGCCGCTCGGCCTGCGCGGCGAGGTGCATGACACCCTGGTCATGCTGAAAGAACGCGGCACGCGCCTGGTCCTCGGCCTGCGCGACATCATGGACGAGCCCGCGGCCCTGGTGCCGGAATGGGAGCGCAAGAAGGTGGTGCCGGCCTTGCGCGATCTCTACGACCAGATCTGGGTCTATGGCCTGCCCCAGATCTGCGATCCGCTGGAGGGCATCGACCTGCCGAAGTCGGTGCGGCGCAAGATGATCTACACCGGCTATCTGCACCGCACCCTGCCGCACGGTCCGGCGACGAGCGCGCCGCTTTCGAAGGTCGATGAGCCCTATCTGCTGGTCACCACCGGCGGCGGCGGCGACGGCGAGGACGTGGTCGACTGGGTGCTCAGAGCCTATGAGAACGACCCGCAGCAGCCGCATCCGGCGGTGATGGTGCTCGGGCCGTTCATGCATTCCGACCGGCAGGCCGAGTTCCTGCAGCGCGCCGCCAAGCTCGACAATGTCGAGGCGATCACCTTCGACGCGCAGATGGAGCACCTGATGGCGCGGGCGATCGGCGTCGTCGCCATGGGCGGCTACAACACCTTCTGCGAGATCCTCTCCTTCGACAAGCGCGCGCTCATCATCCCGCGCACCCGGCCGCGCATGGAACAGTATCTGCGCGCGACCAGGGCCAAGGAATACGGCCTGGTCTCCATGCTGGAGGATGACGGCACGCGCGATTGGAAGCAGATGGCGACCGCCCTCCGGCAGCTCCCGCAGCAGGCCTTGCCGAGCCAGGTCGTGGTACCGGGCCTGATGGACGGGCTCGCCAACATCAACCGGCTGGTCGATCAGGCCATCGACGCCGCGCCGGCCCGCACCCCGCGCCCGCGCCTCAGGCTCGCCAGCCGCCGCGCGCGGTAGCCCATCCCCGATTGATGACCGACGAGATCGTCTTCATCCTGAAAGGCTATCCGCGCCTTTCGGAGACCTTCATCGCCCAGGAGATCCGGGCGCTGGAGCAGCGCGGGATCAAGATCCGCATCGTCTCGCTGCGCTTTCCGACCGACAAGCATGTGCATCCGGTGCATCGCGAGATCCAGGCCCCGGTCGCGTACCTGCCGGAATACCTCTACCAGGAGCCGCTGCGAGTGCTGCGGGGCTGGTGGAAGGCACGGCGGTTACCGGGATATGCGGCGGCGTTCCGGCAGTGGATCGCCGATCTCCGCCGCGACCGCACCAGCAACCGCGGCCGGCGCTTCGGCCAGGCCTGCGTGCTGGCGGCGGAACTCGGCGCACCGAACGCGTATCCGAAGCGGCTGCACGCGCATTTCATCCACACGCCCGCGGCGGTCGCCTATTACACGCATCTGATGACCGGCATTCCCTGGAGCTGCTCGGCCCATGCCAAGGACATCTGGCTGACCCCGGATTGGGAGAAGCGCGAGAAGCTCGCCTCGATGGACTGGTTGGTGACCTGCACCGAGACCGGGCATCGCGTGCTGGCGGGTCTCGCGCCGACGCCGCAGCAGGTGTCGCTGGTCTATCACGGGCTCGACTTCACGCGCTTCCCCGAGCCGCCCGCGCGGCCGGCGAGGCGGCAAGGTCCCTTCACCTTGCTCTCGGTCGGGCGGCTGGTGCCGAAGAAGGGCTATGCGGGGCTGATCGAGGCGCTGGGGAAATTGCCCAAGGATCTCGACTGGCGCTTTCGGCAGATCGGCGGCGGACCGCTGAAGGACGCGTTGCAGGCCGAGGCCGAGCGGCTCGGCATCGCCGCCCGCATCACCTGGCTCGGCGCCCGGCCGCAGGAGACGGTGCTGGAGGAGTATCGCGGCGCCGATCTCTTCATCCTGAACAGCCGGATCGCCGCGGACGGCGACCGCGACGGCCTGCCCAACGTGCTGATGGAGGCGCAGAGCCAGCGCTTGCCCGTCATCGCCACCAACCTCGCCGGCATTCCGGAATTGGTGATCGACGGCGAGACCGGCGCCCTGGTGCCGCCGGATGATCCGACGGCGCTCGGCCAGGCGATCGCGCGGCTGCTGAACGACGCGGCATTGCGTCAAGGCATGGCCGATGCCGGTTTCGCGCGGGTACGGAGCGTGTTCGCCATGGACCGTGGCATTGCCGACCTGGAGCGTCGGTTCAAGCGCGGCGATTGAGCGTCAGGCCGCCGGGCTGCCCAGCAATTCCAGCATGATCCCGAGCGCCGAACGGAGGTCGTCGCGATTGCGCGCGGCGGCGATGTTGATGCGGACCGCCGGGAGCGGCTCGTCGCGGCCGATCGAGAAGGGATCGGCGCGCATCACCATGACGCCGCGTTCGAGGCAGGCCTGGGCGAAGTCGCGGTCGTGCCAGGAGTCCGGCAAGGTCAGCCAGGCATGGGGCGAGGCCGGGTGGTTCCTGAGGTCGTAGCCCGCCAGCATCGCCGAGGTCAGCGCCTGCCGCTCGAGCAGCTCCTGCTTCTGCGATTCGATGATGGTCTCGACCGCGTTCGCTTCGAGCAGCATCGCCGCGGTCAGCGACGAAAGCGGGCAGATGTTCCAGCAATCGACCCGAAGCGCCGCGACCACGTCGGCGGCCAAGGCCCGCGGCGTCAATGCGAAGCCGATGCGCAGTCCAGGCGCCACGCATTTCGACAAGCCCGCGATATGCACCGTCAACTCCGGCTCCAGGGTCGCGAAGGCGGGCGCGCGCTCTTCCAGCAAGGGCGCATAGACGTCGTCCTCGAGAATGAGCACATTGTGCCGCCGCGCGATCGTGGCGATGGCGCGCCGCCGCGCCTCGGGCATGGTGATCGCCGTCGGGTTGTGCAGGCTCGGCATCACGAACACCAGGCGCGGCTGCCAGCGCAGGCAGGCTTCGTCGAACGCATCGGGCCGCATGCCGTGCTCGTCCATGGCGATGCCGCGCAGGATCAGGCCGCGCGCGCGGCACAGCGCCACCATGCCCATGTAGGTGATCTCGTCGGCGATCACGACGTCGCCGGGCCGCGCCACGCTGGCGAGCACGCAGGCCAGCGCATGCTGCGCGCCGCCGGCGATGAACAGCGATGACGGATCGGCCGCGGGCACGAAGCTTTTCATCCAGAGCGCCGCGGCCTCGCGCAGCCAGGTCGGACCTTCCGCCGGCTGATAGTCCTTCAAGCTCGCATAGCGCCGATCGCGCGCCAGCCGCGGCATCAGATCCGCGAGCGCATCGAGATAGCCTGCGGTCGCCGGACGATTGACCGAAAGATCGAAGACACCGCGCTCGTCGGTCGGATTGGATTGGAAGCGGCCGGCGCCGTTGCGGAAGTCGAGAATGACCGTGCCGCGGCCGGGCCGCGTCTCCACCAGTCCGCGCCGCTTCAGCGTGTGGAAGGCGCGGGTGATCGTGGTGACGTTGACTTTGAACTCGGTTGCGAGATCGCGGTGGTTGGGCAGGCGGTCGCCCGGCTCGAGCTCGCCGCGGGCGATGCGCGCCGCGATCGAATCCGCGATGCGCCGATAGATCGGCGGTTCGGCGATCGGCTCGCCCAATCCGGACCGGAATGAAATTCCCAGCTCTTCCATTCAACCTCATCCGCGACCTTGAAAGTTGTATGGCCGGATATCTGCGCCATACACCATTCGATCGTTCTGAAATTTGTGGCAACGCACTGTTCGTCTGCCTCGTCATATCGCACCATTTCTTCGAATGGTTCGCGCTTGCGAGACAGAACTTTCATTTAGCGTTGACTCCATTGAAGCCGTAACATAGCGTTGAGTCAATTGTGTGGTCAGACAATGTTCGACCACATCGATCGGCAAGCCAAACAGGGATGGCACCGGTCGGATCGGATGAAGACAAGTTTGGCCCGGGTGACCGGGAAGAAGTGAGATTGCAGCAGGACGCCCGCATTCTCTCTGCAGCGACGCCACGGAGCCGGGTCATGCGCCCGCACCGTATGCGACCGCGCGCGCAGAGCCGAGTGCGGACTTAAGGGGGCACACGCCGAACGATGGCTCAGGATGACTACGTTCAATTCGTCGGCGTGCAGAAGACCTATGACGGCGAAACCCTGGTCGTCAAAAACCTCGATCTCAACATCCGCGCCGGCGAGTTCCTGACCCTGCTCGGGCCATCGGGCTCCGGCAAGACCACCACCCTCATGATGCTGGCCGGTTTCGAAGTGCCGACCCATGGCCGCATCTTCCTCGACGGCAAGCCGATCGACCATGTGCCGCCGCACAAGCGCAACATCGGCATGGTGTTCCAGAACTACGCGCTGTTCCCGCATATGACGGTCGAGGAGAACCTCGCCTTCCCCTTGAACGTGCGGAAGATCGGCAAGGCGGAAATCGAGACCCGGATCAAGCGCGCGCTCGGCATGGTGCAGCTTTCCAACCTGGGCAAGCGCCGGCCGGGCCAGCTCTCCGGCGGCCAGCAGCAGCGCGTGGCCCTGGCGCGAGCCCTGGTGTTCGAGCCTAAGCTGGTGCTGATGGACGAGCCCTTGGGCGCGCTCGACAAGCAGCTCCGCGAGCAGATGCAGCTGGAGATCAAGCACATCCACCGCAACCTCGGCGTCACCGTGGTCTATGTGACCCATGACCAGAGCGAAGCGCTGACCATGTCGGACCGGGTCGCGGTGTTCAATGACGGCGTGATCCAGCAGCTGGCCAAGCCCGACGATCTCTACGAGC
Source organism: Dongia sedimenti (assembly GCA_030715195.1). Classification (GTDB taxonomy): domain Bacteria; phylum Pseudomonadota; class Alphaproteobacteria; order Dongiales; family Dongiaceae; genus Dongia; species Dongia sedimenti. The sequence continues at coordinate 68,373 of JAUYVI010000004.1, read as the reverse complement.
GGCCGCAGAATTCCTTCGTCGCGCAGTTCATCGGCGAGAACAACCGGCTCCGCGGCAAGGTGGTCGCGATGAACGGCACCGGCTGCCAGGTGGAGATCGACGGCGGCGGCCGGGTCGAGGCGCTGCCGGTGAAGATCGAAGGCGTGGGCGCCGCGACCACGTTGTCACTGCGGCCGGAACGGGTGCGGCTCAATCCCGCGAGCGGCCATTGCAGCAACGTGTTCGAAGCCAGGGTCGAGGAGCTGATCTATCTCGGCGACTTCACCCGGGTGCGCGCCACGGTCTGCGGCAGCAGCGAGTTCATCATCAAGGTGCCGAATGCGGAAGGGGCGCCGGATCTCGTGCCCGGAAGCTCGATCTCGGTCGGCTGGAAGAAAGAGGATTGCCGCGCGCTCGACGCGGCCCAGTGACGCAGTCTCAGCTACGAGTGGCGTGAAAAGCAACCGCCGGAACAATCCGGCAAAACAGGGAGATGAGGGAATGAAAACATTACCATGGCTGTGCGCCGCGCTGCTGGCGGGGGTTTCCGCCACGGCGATCTCGGTGCCGAAGCAGGCTTCGGCCGAGGACACGTTGACGGTGATTTCCTGGGGCGGCGCCTATCAGGAAAGCCAGCGCAAGGCCTTCATGGAGCCTTATGCCAAGGAGACCGGCGCCAAGATCAACGAGGGCGAATATAACGGCGAGATCGCCAAGATCCGTGCCATGGTCGAATCGAAGAGCGTCACCTGGGACGTGGTCGATGTCGACACCCAGACCGCGCTCGCGGCCTGCGCCGAGGGCACGCTGGAGACCATCGACTGGGCCAAGCTCGGTCTCGACCGCTCCAAGTTCATCGGCGGCGACATCGCCGACTGCGCCGTGCCGAACATCCTCTACTCGACCGTCATCGCCTATGACACGACCAAGCTGAAGCCCGGGCCGACCAAGATCACCGATCTCTTCGACATGCAGAAATTCCCGGGCAAGCGGGCCCTGCAGAAGAGCCCGTTCGTGAACCTGGAATGGGCGCTGATCGCCGACGGCGTGCCGATGGCCGACATCTACAAGGTGCTGAACACGCCGGAAGGCGTCGACCGCGCCTTCAAGAAGCTGGACACCATCAAGAAGGACGTCGTCTGGTGGGAATCCGGCGCGCAGCCGCCGCAGCTGCTGGCCGACGGCCAGGTGGCGATCGCTTCGGATTGGAACGGCCGCTTCTTCGATGCCGTCAAGAAGGACAAGAAGCCGTTCCAGATCGTCTGGGACGGCCAGGCACCGGACTATGACTGGTGGGCGATGCCGAAGGGCACGCCGAACCTCGATGCCGCCTACAAGTTCATCGCCTGGTCGAGCCAGCCGGGCCCGATGGCGGAGCAGACCAAGTACATCTCCTATGGTCCGGCCAACAAGGACGCGGGCCCGAACATCTCGGCCGAGGTGCTGAAGGACCTGCCGACCGCGCCGGACAACATGAAGAACGTGCTCTACGTCGATCCGCAGTTCTGGGCGGATAACGGCGACCAGCTGCGCGAGCGCTTCAACGCCTGGCTGTCCAAGTAGACCGCTGATGGAGGGGGCGGAAACGCTCCCTCCTTTTCCTTCCGAGTAAGCGCCGCCGCACCATGACCGCCATTGCCGAGAACTTCGGGCTCGATATCGCCGAACGCGATGCGCTGAAGCGCCGCCTCCGCGCGGTCGAGCGCGGCCGCCGCCTGCGGGCGCTGGCCCTGGTGCTGCCGCTCTTCCTGTTCATCCTGGTTTCCTTCGTGATTCCGATCGGCGAGCTGCTGCGCAACGCGGTGTTCGATCCGTCGATCCGCGCGAACATGCCGCAAACCGTTACCGCGCTGGCGGCGTGGGACGGCAAGGACCTGCCCGACGAAGCCGCCTTCGCGGCGCTGGCAGCCGACCTCGCCGCCGCCAACAAGGCGAAGACCATCGCCCTCATCGGCAAGCGGCTGAATTACGAGCTCTCCGGCATCCGCAGCAAGATCCTGGTGAGCGGTCGCAAGGCCGCGCAACTGACCCAAGGCCCCTACAAGGAGGCCATGATCGGCATCGACAAGATCTGGGGCGAGCGCGAGACCTGGGCGGTGCTGAAACGCGCCGGCGCCACCTATACGAGCTTCTATGTGCTGGACGCACTCGACCTCGGCCTCGACGCCGACGGCGCGCTCACGCCGACTCCGGCCGAGCGCGCGATCTACGTGACCGTGTTCATGCGAACGCTGAACATCAGCCTCACCGTGACCGTGGCGACGCTGCTGCTCGGCTTTCCGCTGGCCTATCTGCTGGCGACCCTGCCGACCCGCACCAGCAACCTGCTGATGATCCTGGTGCTGCTGCCGTTCTGGACCTCGCTGCTGGTGCGCACGACCGCCTGGTTCGTGCTGCTGCAGGACAACGGCACCATCAACGACATGCTGCAGGCCCTGCATCTGACCAGCGAGCCGCTGCCGCTGATCTTCAGCCGGTTCGGCACGGTGGTGGCGATGACTCACATCCAGCTGCCCTTCACCCTGCTGCCGATCTACAGCGTGATGAAGACGATCTCGCCCTCCTACGTGCGCGCCGGGCGCTCGCTGGGCGCCGGCCCGTTCTATGCCTTCTGGCGGATCTATTTTCCGCTGACGGTGCCGGGCATCGCCGCCGGCTGCCTGCTCACCTTCATCCTGTCACTCGGCTACTACATCACGCCGGCTTTGGTCGGCGGGCCGACCGACCAGATGGTGAGCGGCATCATTGAGCGGGCGATGAACAGCGAGAACAACTGGGGCAAGGCCTCGGCACTGGGCGGCATCCTGCTGTTCGCGACCTTGATTCTCTATTTCATCTACAACCGCCTCGTCGGCATCGACAAGATCAGGCTCGGGTAATGGCGATGAGCCCCTATGCAACGCCGATGGAACGCGCCTGGCATGTCGGGCTGCGGCTGATCTGCGCCGCGGTGCTGCTGTTCCTGATCGCGCCGATCATCGTGATCATGCCGCTCTCGTTCAATTCGGAATCCTATTTCACCTATCCGATGCCGGGCCTCTCCTTGCAATGGTACAAGGAGTTCTTCACCAACCCGCGCTGGATCGATTCCGTCGTGATGAGCATCGAGGTCGCGGTCGCGGTCACCATCATCGCGACCACGCTCGGCATCCTGGCTTCGCTCGGCCTGTCGCGGCTCGCCATGCGCGGCAAGGCGGCGATCATCGCGTTGCTGCTGATGCCGATGATCGTGCCGGTGATCATCAGCGCGGTCGGGATGTATTTCTTCTATGTCTCGCTGGGCATTCTCAGCATCACCTGGGCGCCGGTCGGGCTGATCCTGGCCCATACCTGCCTCGCCGCGCCCTTCGTGGTGATCAGCGTGACCGCGACCTTGAGCGGCTTCGACCATTCGCTGATGCGGGCCGGGGCCAGCCTGGGCGCGCCGCCGATGACGGTGTTCTTCAAGGTGGTGATGCCGCTGATCCTGCCCGGCGTCATCTCGGGCGCCCTGTTCGCCTTCGTGACCTCGTTCGACGAGGTGGTGGTCGCGGTGTTCCTGGCCAGCCCCGAGCAGCGCACCCTGCCCAAGCAGATGTTCAACGGCATCCGCGAGAACATCAACCCCACCATCACCGCCGCCGCCACCCTGCTGATCCTGGTCTCGGTGGCATTGCTGACCTCGCTGGAACTGCTGCGCCGGCGGCAAGAGCGCCTGCGCGGCATCCGGGCCTGATCCGCACATCGGAGAGTGCGCGTCCGCCTTGGCGCGGCGCGGGGGCCGCCTGTAGAGTGCGGCCATGCGGATCGCCTTTTATGCACCGTTAAAAGCCCCCGATCACCCGGTGCCTTCGGGCGACCGGACCATCGCCCGTCTGCTGCTGGCGGCGCTGAAGCAGGGCGGCGCCACGGTCGAGATCGCCAGCCGGATCCGGACGCGGCTTTCCGATCCGACCGAAGCCGCGCAGCAAGCGATGGCTAGAAAAGGCGAAGCGGCGGCCAAGCGCCTGATCGCCAAATACCGCGCGCGGCCGAAGCAGGAACGGCCGCAGGCCTGGTTTTCCTATCATCTCTATTATAAAGCGGTGGACTGGATCGGGCCGCAGGTGGCCGCGGCCTTGGACATCCCCTATCTGCTGGCGGAAGCGAGTCACGCGCCGAAGCGGGCGGAGGGTCCCTATGCCTTCAGCCACGCCGCGGCCGAGGCCGCGATCCGCAAGGCCGACGCCATCTTCTGCCTGAACCCGATCGACCGGGAATGCGTGGCACCGCTGGTCGGCAAGCGCCGGCTGATCGACCTGCCGCCCTTTCTCGATCTCGCGAATTTCACCCGGGGCCTGCCGGATCGTGCCGCAACGCGTGCCAAGCTGGCGCGCGCATACGGCATCGACGGCGATCAGCCCTGGCTGCTCGCGGTCGGGATGATGCGCAAGGGCGACAAGCTCGCCTCCTACAAACTCCTGGCCGAGGCGCTGCAGCACCTCGACCGGCCTTGGCAGCTGCTGATCGTCGGCGACGGCGAGGCGCGTGCCGATGTCGAGCGCGCGTTCAAGCCGGTCGCGGGCGGCGTGTTCCTGCTCGGCGCGCAGCCGCGCGAGAAACTGCCGGAGATCGCCGCCGCCGCCGATCTCTGCGTCTGGCCCGCCGTCAACGAAGCCTTCGGCATGGCGCTGCTGGAGGCCCAGGCCTGCGGCTTGCCCGTGGTGGCGGGCGCTTGGGGCGGCGTGCCGGCGATCATCGTCGACGGCAAGACCGGCTGGCTCTCCAAGCCCGGCGACGCCACGGCGTTCAGCGCCGATGTCGATTTCGCGCTGGATGCCGATCTCGCGGCGATCGGCCAGGCGGCGCGGGAGAATGCGCTCGCCAAGCACGACATCGGCGGCGCGGCGCGCAAGCTGGTCGCGAGCATCCAGAAGACGATCGGACAATGACCGCGCCGGTCGAAGCGGGCCTGCCGCTGGTCGCGATCCGTCACGCGCCGACCGAATGGAATCAAGCGCGGCGATTGCAGGGCCGCACCGACATCGCGCTCAGCATCGAAGGCATCGCCGCGGCGAGAGTGTGGCGCGCGGATGCCGCCTGGACGGCGTATCGCCTGCTGGCGAGCCCGCTGAAGCGCGCACAGGAAACCGCGCGGCTGCTGTTTCCCGGCCGTGATATCGCGCTCGATCCGCGCCTGATGGAGATGGATTTCGGGAGCTGGGAGGGGAAGTCCCTCGCCGAATTGCGCGCGGAGCCGGGCGCCGAGGCGGAAGCGCGCGAGCGCCTCGGCCTCGATTTCAGCGCGCCCGGCGGCGAGACCCCACGCCAGGTGCAGGCGCGGCTGCAACCGCTGCTGACGGAGATCGCGGCGGTGGGCGCGCCGACCGTGATCGTCACGCACAAGGCGGTGCTGCGCGCGCTGCTCTCGCTGGCGACCGGCTGGGCGATGCTCGGCAAGCCGCCGGTGAAGCTGAAGCCCGACAGCGCGCATCTGTTCCGGCTCGATGCGCAGGGCAAGATCTCGATCGAGCGGATGAACGTGTCGCTGCTGCCGCAGGCGGCGGTACCGGAATGACCCCGTGCGTTCTGATCCATGTCCAGCATCTGCTCGGCATCGGGCATCTGCAGCGCGCCGCGGCGATCGCGGGCGCGTTGCGGGAACGCGGCGCCAGGGTCGTGCTGGCGACCGGCGGCGCGGCGGTCCCGCAGGTGGAGGCCGCGCTGGAGCGGCGCGGTGTCGAGATTGTGCGCCTGGCCGTTGCGCGTTCGGCGGATTCCAGTTTCTCGGCCTTGGTTGACGAGAACGGCAAGGTCGTGGACGACGCCTGGAAGGCGCGGCGCCGGGATGCGGTGCTGGCACTTTTCGCCGCGACGAAGCCCGACATTCTCATCACCGAAATGTATCCGTTCGGGCGCCGGCCGTTCCGCTTCGAGCTCATGCCCTTGCTGGAGGCGGCCCGCGCGCGGCCGCAGCGGCCGCTGATCGCCGGCTCGGTGCGCGACATCCTGGTCACCAAGCAGAAGCCCGGCCGGGCCGAGGAAATGGCCGAGACCGCGCGGCGGTTCTACGACCTGGTGCTGGTGCACAGCGATCCGAAGCTCATTCCGTTCGAAGCGAGCTTCCCCTGCGCCGGCGAAATCCAGGACCTCATCCGCTACACCGGCTATGTCACCGAGGCGAAACCCCCGGCCACGGGTGCCGATCGCCGCGCCGGCGAGATCCTGATCTCCGCCGGCGGCGGCGCGGTCGGTTGGCCCTTGCTGCAGGCGGCGGTCGGGGCGCGGGCCTTGTCGGCGCAGCGCGACCGGCCCTGGCGGCTGATCACCGGCGGCAATCTCCCGCAAGCCGATTTCGACCAGTTGCGGGCAATGGCCGGCGGATTCACCGTCGAGCGCTTCCGCACCGATTTCAAGGAGCTGCTGGCGCGCTGCCGGGTCTCGGTGTCCCAGGGCGGCTACAACACCGTGCTGGAGATCCTGGCGAGCCGGACTCCCGCGGTGATCGTGCCCTTCGCCGAGGGAGCGGAGAGCGAGCAGACCGACCGGGCGCGGCTGCTCGCCGCGAAGAACCTGCTGCGACTGCTGCCGGCGCCGGAGCTCGAGGCAAGGCGGCTGGCACGCGAAATCGACCACGCGGCTGTGATGCAGATCCCTTCCTTTACCATCAATCTCGATGGTGCCCGGCAATCCGCGGCGATTATCCTCGACGCCCTGGCAAAGAGGACGGCGTGACGGTTTGGGACGATCTCGCGCGGGAATGCGCGGCTTGGGGCGAGGCCGGCCGCCCTGCGACCTGGTGGTGGCGCGACGACGATGCGATCGCGGCGACGCCGGCGCTGGACCAATTGCTGCGGGTGGCGCGGGGACCGATCGCGGTGGCGGTCATTCCCGCCAGGCTTCAGCCCGATCTGGCGCCACGGCTGAAGCTAAGCCCGGAGGCCGCGGTCCTGCAGCACGGCTATGCCCATCGCAACGAGGCGCCGGAGGGGGGACGCAAGAGCGAGTTTCCGGACGAGCGTGACTTGCAGGCCGGCGCGCGGGATCTGACCGCGGGCTTCCGAAAGCTGTCGGAGGCCTTCGGTCCGCAATTCCTGCCGGTCTTGACCCCGCCCTGGAACCGGATCGGCGGGCGGACCGTCGCAATCCTGCAATCGATCGGCTTTATAGGGCTCACGCGCTATCTGCCCCGGCCGGCACCGCAGGCCCAGGGCGTGAACCTGGTGAACACACATGTCGACGTCATCGATTGGCGGGGGAAGAATGGACCGCCGGGGGGATTTCTGGGGGAAAGCGCCTGTCTCGACCTGTTCGTCGGCCATCTCCGGGCGCGCCGCCTGGGCACGGTCGATCCGCACGAGCCGACCGGGGTTTTAAGCCATCATCTTGTTCATGATCCGGCCACTTGGCGTTTCCTCGAGAAACTGCGAGATTTCCTTGCGAATCAAGCGGCAGCGCGTCTGCTCGACCCGTCCGTCGCGTTCAAGTCAGAAAAGTCCTCGGGGTCGTCCGCATAACATGGTCGAGCTGCGCTATCCGCTGGCAAGCCTGGTTTACGATTACCTGCGGGGCATTCTCGGCCTCGGCATCAGCCTGGTGATCATCCAGTCGATCGGGCTCGACACGCCGATCTTCTGGGTGATCCTGGGCCTGGCCGTGCTGTTCCTGGTCTGGCTGGCCAATACTGCATTGCGGCACATGAGCCGCATCCGATTCGACGAAGAGGGCTTGCGGACCGTGCCCTGGCCGAAGAAAACCATCGTCTGGTCCGGGCTGGACCGGATGGAACTGCGCTACTATTCGACCAAGCGCAAAGGCCGGAAGAAGATGGAACGCGATCGTGACGATGCGGCGCACGGAAAGCCCGCGAACAACGGCTGGATGACCCTGACCTTGAAATCGGGCAAGGACAAGATCGACATCGAATCCACCCTGCCGCATTTCGCCGACATCGTCGCCCGCGCCGCCTATGCGGCCAAGCAGGTCAGCCTGCCGCTGGACCAGATCACGTTGGACAATATGGACGCCATCGGCGTCAAGGTGGACGCAGCGTGACCGATCTCCTCAACGTCAAGGATCTGAAGGTCGACTTCGTGCTCGACGGCATCGTCATTCCGGCGGTGCGCGGCGTGTCCTTCCGGGTGGCGCGCGGCAAGACCGTGGCGCTGGTGGGCGAATCCGGTTCCGGCAAGTCGGTCTGCGCCCAGGCGATCATGGGCATCCTGCCCAAGGTCGCGAACATCACCGGCGGAGAGATTCTGTTCGACGATTCAGCGCGCGGCGGGACCGTGATCGACATCGCCCGGCAGCCGCGCAACGGCGCGGTGATGCAGCACCTGCGCGGCGGCTCGATCTCGATCATCTTCCAGGAGCCGATGACCTCGCTCTCGCCGGTGCACACCGTCGGCGACCAGATCTGCGAGGCGCTGCATCTCCACCGCCAGGTCGGCAAGGCCGAGGGCACCGCGGCCGTCATCGAGATGCTGCGCCTGACCGGCTTCCCGGATCCCCAGCGCGCGCTGAAGACCTATCCCTTCGAGCTCTCGGGCGGCTTGCGCCAGCGTGCGATGATTGCCATGGCGCTGGTCTGCCGCCCCGCGCTGCTGATCGCCGACGAGCCGACCACGGCGCTCGACGTCACCATCCAGGCGCAGATCCTCAAATTGATGTCGGATCTCAAGGCCGAGCTCGGCATGTCGATGCTGATGATCACCCATGATCTCGGCGTGGTGGCCAACATGGCCGACGAGGTCGTGGTCATGTATCACGGCGAGGTCAAGGAATCGGGCACCGCGGAGCAGATTTTCACCCACCCGCACCACCCCTACCTGCAGGCGCTTCTGAAGGCCGTGCCGCGCTTCGGCATGGAGCCCGACGAGCGGCTGACCCCGATCCGCGAAATCAAGTCGAAGCCGACCGGCATGTTCGCCGCGACGCGGCAGCAGCCATCGACGGACTCCGATCTGCCGCTGCTCTCGATCGAGGGCATCTCCAAGAACTATCGTATCCGCAAGGGCGGCTGGTTCGGCGGCGGCGACCGGGTGATCCAGGCGGTCGCCGATGTCGGCTTCGAGGTGAAGCGCGGCGAGTGCCTGGGCCTGGTCGGCGAATCCGGCTGCGGCAAGACCACCTTGTCGAAGATCATCATGCGGGCGATCGATCCGGATTCCGGCACGATCCGGTTCAACGACGGCGGCCGCATGATCGACGTGCTGCGCCTCGATGGCCGGCCGCTGAGCGAGTTCCGCAAGAAGATCCAGTTCGTGTTTCAGGATCCCTTCGCCAGCCTCAATCCGCGCATGACCGTGCTCGACATCATCAGCGAGCCCTTGGTGATCCACAATGTGGGCACGCCCAAGGAGCGCATCGAGATGGTGAAGGAGCTGATGTCGCTGGTCGGCCTCAACGTGAAACACCTGCGGCGCTATCCGCACAGCTTCTCCGGCGGCCAGCGGCAGCGCATCGGCATCGCGCGAGCGCTCGCCTTGAAACCCGAACTGCTGATCTGCGACGAGCCGGTCTCGGCGCTCGACGTGTCGATCCAGGCACAGATCCTGAACCTCTTGAAGGACCTGCAGGAGCGGCTCGGCATCACGCTGATCTTCATCTCGCACAATCTCGCGGTGGTCGATTACGTCGCCGACCGGATCATGGTGATGTGCGCCGGCCGCGTGGTCGAGCTGGCGCCGGCGGCGAGCTTGTTCAAGAACCCGGTCCATCCCTACACCAAGGCGCTCCTGGCGGCCGTGCCGGATCCCTCGCTCACCCATCGCCTGGATTTCGCCAAGCTGATGGGCGGCAAGGCCTCGATCCCGTCGGCCTGGCCGGCGCCCTTCACCATCGATCCCGACAACCAGCCGGCCCTGGTCGATATCGGCGACGATCACTGGGTGCGCGCCGCCATCAGCATCCGGAGCGCGGCATGAGCTTTCGCCTCGCCGCAATCGCGACCGTCGCGCTGCTGTTCGCCACCGCCTCGGCGCAGGCCGACTGGATCAGCCCGCCCTATTTCGCCAAGGACGAGCAGGACGGCAAGCTGCCGCCGGTCGCCGAGCGGATCCCGGAACACCCGGCCGTTGCGGAGATGCCGCGCCAGGGCCAGCAGGGCGGCGAGCTGCAGACGCTGCTCGCCAGCGCCCGCGACATGCGGCAGATCTCCTATTATTCGTATGCGCGCCTGGTCTGCTACGACCGCGACTACAAGCTGGTGCCCGACATCCTCGAGAGCTTCGAGGATGACAAGGACAAGGTCTTCACCCTGCATCTGCGCAAGGGGATGAAGTGGTCCGACGGCCAGCCGTTCACCACCGAGGATTTCCGCTACTACTGGGAAGACGTCGCCAATAACAAGGACCTCTCGCCGTCCGGCCCGCCCAAGGATCTCATCGTCAACGGCAAGCCGCCCAAGGTCGAGTTCCTCGACGAGACGACGGTGCGCTATTCCTGGGACGAGCCCAATGCGGACTTCCTCCCCAAGCTCGCCGGCGCCGCGCCGCTCTACATCTACCGGCCCTCGCACTACCTGAGGAAGTTCCACGCCAAGTATGTCAACGCGGACAAGCTCGCCGAGGCGGTCAAGGAGAGCGGACAGCCGAGCTGGGCGGCTTTGCACAACCGGCGAGACAATATGGGGCGCAACGACAATCCGAAGCTCCCGACGCTCGATCCCTGGGTGCTCCGGACCAAGCCGCCGGCGCAGCGCTTCGTCTTCACCCGCAATCCCTACTACTATCGGGTCGACCAATCCGGGCATCAATTGCCCTACATCGACCAGCTGATTGTGAACGTCGCCGCGTCGCAGCTGATCCCGACCAAGACCGGGGCCGGCGAGACCGACCTGCAGGCGCGCTATCTGCGGTTCGACAACTACACCTTCCTGAAGGTGGGCGAGAAGCACGGGACCTACTGGGTGCGGCTTTGGGACGACGGACGCGGCAGCAATCTGGCGCTGTTCCCGAACCTCAACACCAGCGACGAGGTCTGGCGCAGGTTGATGCGCGACGTGCGATTCCGCCGCGCGCTGTCGCTCGGCATCGACCGGCACGAGATCAACCAGGCGATCTATTTCGGTCTCGGCAACGAGGGCGCCAACACCGTGATCCCGGCCAGCCCGCTCTTCAAGCCGGAATACCGCAACGCCTGGGCCAACTTCGATCCGGTCCTTGCCAACCGGCTGCTCGACCAGATCGGCCTGAACCAGCGCGACGAGAGCGGGATCCGGCTGCTGCCGGACGGGCGGCCCGCGGTGATCATCATCGACATCGCCGGCGATTCCACGGAAGAGACCGACGTTCTCGAGCTGATCAAGGACACCTGGCATTCGATCGGCATCGATCTCTATCCCAAGCCCTCGCAGATCGAGGTCATGCGCAACCGGATCTTCTCCGGTGACGCGCAGATGTCGCTCTCCTACGGCATCGACAACGGCTTTCCTTCGGCGGACATGAGCCCGCAGGACTTCACCCCCACCACGCAGCAGCAATACCAGTGGCCGAAATGGGGACAGTATCTGGAGACCGGGGGCGAGGACGGCCAGAAGGTCGACCTGCCCGAAGCGGTGCAGCTGCAGGACCTGATGGGCCAGTGGCGGCGCGCCGGCGACAGCGACGCGCGCGCCCGGATCTGGGGCCAGATTCTGGCGATCTGGGCGGATCAGGTCTATACAATCGGCACCGTGGCGGGCATCCCGCAGCCGGTGGTCGTGTCACGGCACCTGCAGAACGTGCCGGAACGCGGCATGTGGGCATTCGACCCGGGGGCGGCCTTCGGCGTCTATAAACCGGATACGTTCTGGCTGGACCAGCCCGGTCCGCTCAGTCCGGTCGCGGACAACAAGTAGGGCGATGCGAACCAACAGGGCTATCCGGCGCTAGAGGCTTTGGGGAAATCGATGCTGCGTTACCTGGTCCAGCGGCTTTTCGTGATGATACCGACGCTGCTGGTCATCAGCTTTCTGGTCTTCGCGATCATCCAGGCGCCGCCCGGCGACTTCCTGGAGAGCATGATTGCCGAGCAGCAGTCACGCGGCGAGAACGTCAACACCGAGAAGATCGAGTTCCTGCGGCACACCTACGGGCTCGACCAGCCCTTTTATCTGCAATACCTGCACTGGATGTTCGGTACCTGGGACGGGCTCCAGCACCAGAACGGCGGGCTGATCTTCGGCGACCTCGGCTATTCCTTCGAGCACAACATGCCGGTGACGGATGTCATCGGCGACGCCCTCAGTCTGACCGTGATCATTTCGCTGGCATCGGTCCTGTTCGTCTGGATCATCTCCTTTCCCATTGCGGTCTATTCGGCGACCCATCAATACGGCCTCGGGGACTACATCTTCACATTCCTCGGCTACATAGGCCTCGCCACGCCGAGCTTCCTGTTGGCGCTGGTGCTGCTCTATTTCGCCAATGTCCAGTTCGGCACCTCGATCGGCGGCCTGCTCGATCCGCAATACATCGACCAGCCCTGGAGCTTGGGCAAGCTCGCCTCGCTGATGGAGCATATGTGGATTCCGGTGCTGGTGATCGGCCTGCCCGGCACCGCCGGCATGATCCGGCGCCTCCGCGCCAATCTGCTGGATGAGCTGAACAAGCAGTATGTGGTGACCGGCCGCGCCAAGGGCCTGCCGCCGTTCCGCCTGCTGGTGAAGTATCCGCTGCGGATCTCGCTCAACCCTTTCATCGCGGACATCGGCAGCCTGTTGCCCGAGCTGATCTCCGGTTCGGTCGTCGTCTCGGTGGTGATGTCGCTGCCGATCACCGGCCCGATCCTGCTCCAAGCTCTGCGCTCGCAGGACATGTATCTCGCCGGCTCGTTCCTGATGTTCATGGCGGGGCTGACGGTGCTCGGGATCTTCGTCTCCGACCTCGCCCTCGCCATGCTCGATCCCAGGATCCGCTTCGGCGCCGGAGGCAGCCGATGATCGAGATGAACGCCGATCCGCAACCGCTGAAGCACTTCGTCTGCGAGCGGCCGTTCGATCCCTACTCGGTCGAGGTGGTCTCGCCGGAGCAGGAGAAGCTCTATCTCGCCTCGCAATGGCGGATGATGTGGCTCCGCTTCAAGAAGCACCGGCTGGCCGTGGTCGCGTCCATCGTGCTGGCGGTGATGTACACGGCGATCCTGTTCGTCGAGTTCCTGTCGCCCTACAACCTGCATTCGCGCAACGTGGATTCGATCTTCGCCCCGCCGCAGCGCGTGCATCTGTTCGACAAGGGCGAGTTCATCGGCCCCTTCGTCTACGCCTATGATTACCGGCTCGACATGGAGACGCTGAAGCGGGTCTACACGCCCAATCTGGAGAAGCCGCAGCCGATCCGCTTCCTCTGCCGCGGCGATTCCTACAAGTTCTGGGGCCTGATCGAAGGCCAGACCCATCTGTTCTGCCCACCCAACGGCGGCACGCTGTTCCTGCTGGGCTCCGACCGGCTGGGCCGCGACATGTTCTCGCGCATCCTCTACGGCATGCGGATCTCGCTCACCATCGGCCTGATCGGCGTGAGCGTGAGCTTCGCGCTCGGCATGCTGTTCGGCGGACTCGCCGGCTATTACGGCGGCTGGGTCGATGACCTGGTACAGCGCGCGATCGAGATCCTGCGCTCCATCCCGCATCTGCCGCTCTGGCTGGCTTTGGCGGCGATCCTGCCGGTCAACTGGTCGCCGCTGCTGGTCTATTTCGGGATCACCATCATCCTCGGCCTGATCGACTGGACCGGCCTCGCCCGCGCCGTGCGCTCGCGCCTGCTTTCGCTCCGCGAGGAGGATTTCTGCGTCGCCGCCGAGCTGATGGGCGCCAGCCCCGGCCGCATCATCTTCCGCCATTTGATGCCGAGCTTCATGAGTCACCTCATCGCCTCGGCGACGCTGGCGATCCCCGGCATGATTCTCGGCGAGACCGCGCTCTCCTTCCTCGGCCTCGGTATCCGGCCGCCGATCGTCTCCTGGGGCGTGCTCTTGAACGAAGCGCAGAACATCCAGGTCGTGGCGCTGTATCCCTGGTTGATGATGCCGATCGTTCCGGTCATCATCGTGGTGCTCGCCTTCAACTTCATGGGCGACGGCCTGCGAGACGCGGCCGATCCCTACAAGTAGCCAACGGAGGAAACCATGACTCCGACTCTCGCCATTCTCGCCATTTCCGGCGCGATCGCCGTCGGCGCCGCGAGCCCCGGCCCGAGCTTCGTCATGGTGATGCGCACGGCACTGGCACGGTCGCGCCGCGACGGTGTCGCCGCCGCCTTCGGCATGGGAATCGGCGGCGTGATCTTCTGCACCCTGGCGCTTCTCGGCATGCGCGCGGTCTTCGCCCAGGCGCCCTTTCTCTATCTCGGCTTCAAGATCGCCGGCGGATCCTATCTGCTCTATCTCGCCTTCCGCATGTGGAGCGGCGCGAAGCAGCCGTTCGTCGCCGAGGCCGGCGCCGGGTCGCGGCCGCAGGTCTTGAAAAGCTTCCTGCTCGGCCTCGCGACCCAGCTCAGCAATCCGAAGACCCTCGTCTTCTACGGCAGCGTGTTCGCGCTGCTGCCGGCGCATCTCCCGGTCTGGAGCTATCTGGTGCTGCCGCCGGTGATCATGGCGATCGAGACCGGCTGGTACATGATCGTGGCTTTGGTCTTCTCGCTGGGGAAACCGCGCGCCGCCTATCTGCGCTGGAAGACCTGGATCGATCGCGCCGCGGCCGGCGTGATGGCCGCGCTTGGGTTGAAGCTGATCTTCTCCTCGGCCCGCGCTTAACCCCGATCATACAACTGGGGATTTTATACCGGCTTGACCCGGCTGCAGCCCGAAGTAGTATCTCGTTCGGGGAATTCTGCGTGGGGAATCTGGGTATATGTCGAAGAATATGGGCGCCGTCGTGCAGGCCGCACGGTCGTTCGTCCGCATGTCCGCCGTGGTCGTGGCCGCGGCGCTTCTGCTTGGCGCCTGCGTCAGCGGGTACCAGAGCGAATACAATGCGCCGGACGGCAAGGTCCTGCTGGTCAGCCAACGGGACTGGGCGGCCTTTCAGAAGTATCTGGGCAAGATAGGCAGCACCCGAGACGGCGCCTTCGCCATGGGCGTCACCAACGGGCGCAGCGACGGCTGGGCCAGCACATCGTGCAGCTACGACGCCTGTATCGGTGGCAATGCCGCGACTCAGGCCATGCGCATGTGTCGCGAAGGTGGCCCCTGCTTGCTGTTCGCGAGCGACGACCACATCCTCGTGAACTACAAGGTCGAGGACGAATGATGGCCACTCCGATGTTGAGATTTGCAGGCGCCGTCCTGTTGATCGCGCTGACGGCCGCCTGTGCGTCGCCGTTCAAAAGCGCCTACGACGCGCCTAACGGCAAGACCCTGGTGATCACCAAGGCGGAGTGGGCGGGATTCCAGACGTATCTGTCGTTGATCGGAAGCACGCGCCCCGGCGCGTTCAGCCTGCACGTGACCAATGGCCAGACCGATGACTATCACTACAGCCTTTGCGAATACGATTCATGCATCGGCGGCCCGGCTTATCCCAATGCTGCGATGAACATCTGTCTCCGGGACGGTGGCGAATGCGTGCTGTTTGCCAACAATCGCGAAATCCTCCTGAACTACAGGCTCGCCGACCAATAGTCTTTCAGCCGGGCGCCTAAGCCGTGATCGCGATGTGCCGCTCCTGGGCGGCGACGCGCTTCAGCCAGTCCTGGATCGCGGGGTAGCGCTTGAGATCGAAGGCTCCGCCTTCCTCGGCGACATGGGTGTAGGCGTAGAGCGCGATATCGGCGATCGAATAGGCGTCGCCGGCGAACCAGCGGTGGTTCTTCAGGTGCCCTTCCATGACGCCGAGCGCGCGTTCGCCCGCCGCGATCTTCGCCGGCAGCAGCGGCTCGTTCTGCGGCGTCTTGCCGAGATGGGCGATCCAATGCCGGACCACGGCGATGGTCGGCTCATGGCTGTACTGCTCGAAATTCATCCATTGTATCGCCTGGCCTTGATCCCAGCGGTCGCTCGGCCAGTACTTCGTGCCCTGCGCCAAGTAGAAGATGATCGCGTTGGACTCGAACAGCACGCGTCCGTCGGGAAATTGCAGCGCCGGGACCTTGCCGTTGGGATTGATCTTCAGGAACGCCGGCTTGCGGGTCGAGCCGTCATCGACATTCATCTCGATCCGCTCGAACGGAATGCCCAGGTGATGCAGCAGCAGCCGCACCTTGTAGGCATTGCCCGAGATCGCGCTGTCATAGAGCCGGTGCATCCATCCCTCCGCTTGAAACGGCCGGAAGATCGCAGGCGACACCTCCAGCGGCAATATAGGTTTCCTCACATCACCTGTGAGAAAAAGCGGAAAAATGTATGGATGCAATCAGTCCAGGCTGACCATCCGGCCCATGTTCTGGCCGCCGAGAATATGAACGTGATAGTGCGGCACCTCGGGCCGACCATCAGGGCCGGTATTGGCGATGACGCGATAGCCGGTAACCGCCACGCCGGCCGCCTTTGCGACCTTGGCAATGGCGCGATTGAAGGCGACGATCTCCACATCCGAAGCCTTCTCGGAAAAGTCCTGCGAGGAGATGTAGGGACCCTTGGGGATGATCAGCACGTGGACCTTGGCCTGGGGCCGGATGTCCTTGAAGGCGAGCACGTGCGCGTCCTCATAGACCTTGTCGCTCGGGATCTCGCCGCGGATGATCTTGGCGAAGATGTTGTTCATGTCGTAGCTCATGGCGGTCCCCAAACCGGCTCCCTTTTGGCCCGTCAACTCGGGTTCTCCAGCGTAAAGCGCTGGGCGTCGTCATCATAGGCGAAGATCTCGGCGAAACGGCCCCAGTTTATCACGCTCCGCAAGGTCATTTCAGCCGCTTCGGGCGTCATATGGTCCTGCAGCTCCTCGCTGAACCGGCCCTTCGGGGCCTCGCGGTTGGGGCGCTCGTCCAGCACCCGCCGGATATGCGCCGCCAGCGGCAGATAGGCCAAGAGGTGCTGGGCGAAGATCCGCTTCTTCTCGGTGATCTCGGATTCGGCGAAACGCCGGCCGGCCTCGGTCAGGCGGATGTCGCCGCCTTCCAACTCGGCCAGGCGCAACATCTGCAGGGTTTCGCCGACCGGGAAGAGCTCGTCGATCTCGAGCTGCAGCCGCGCCGCGATTTCCGGCAGATCGGCGCGGCCGGAATAGGGCGGCTGCGCCACCGCCTCGGTCATGCCGGCCAGCAGGTTGGTGGAGACCCGCGGCAGGATGGTGGCGATGCCGGTGCCGGGAAATTTCTCCGCCCGCGCCAGGGCGGCGATGGGATCCTGGCGCGCGGTCATCGCCACGTAGATGCGCTCCACCAGCGCGCGGAAGGCAGGATCCTGACGGTTCCTGGGATGCGGCAGATCGACTTTCAGCTCCAGCAGGATGCGGCCGGGATTGCTGGCGAAGAGCAGGATGCGGTCGCACATCTGCACCGCTTCCTCGATGTTGTGGGTGACCAGGACGACCGCCTTGATCGGCAGCTGGCCTTCGGACCAGAGGTCGAGGAAGTCGGTGCGCAGGGTCTCGGCGGTCAGCACGTCGAGCGCCGAGAACGGCTCGTCCATCAAGAGAATGTTGGGATGCGTGACCACGGCGCGGGCGAAGCCCACCCGCTGGCGCATGCCGCCCGAAAGCTCGCGCGGGAAGGCGCTCTCGTAGCCGTCGAGGCCGATCATGTCGATGGCCGACAGGGCGCGCTTGCGCATCTCGGCCGGGGCCGTGCCCATCGCCTCCAGGCCGATCTCGACATTCTCCAGCACGGTCAGCCAGGGGAAGAGCGCGAAGCTCTGGAACACCATGGCGATGCCGGGCGGCGGGCCGGCGACCGGCTTCCCGAGATACTCCACCGCGCCGCCATTGGGCCGGGAAAGGCCGGCGATCAGCCGCAGCAAGGTGGACTTGCCCGAGCCCGAGCGGCCGAGCAGGCCCACCAGCTCGCCTTCCTTCAAGCTGAGATCGACGCTTTCCAGCACCACCAGGGGCTCGCCGTTGGGCCGGCGAAAGCTTTTGTTGGCGGCCTTCACCGCCAGGATCTGTTCACCGGGCATGCGTCACCTCGTCAGTTCATCCGGTACTTGCGCTCGGCCAGGGCGAAGAGCGGCCGCCAGAGCAGGCGATTGAGGCCGATCACGTAGACGATCATCACCACGATGCCCAAGACCACGCGGTCCATGTCGCCCTTCTGCGTCGCATCGGCGATGAAGGCGCCGATGCCGTGCGCGGCGAGATGCTTGTCGCCCCAGCTCACCCATTCGGCGACGATGGCGGCGTTCCAGGAGCCGCCGCTCGCGGTGATGGCGCCGGTCAGATAGTAGGGGAAGATCGCGGGTAGGGCGAAATCACGCCACCACAGCCAGCCCTTCAGGCCGAGATTGCCGCTGGCATCCTTGAGGTCGCGCGGGATCGCCGAGGCGCCGGCGATCACGTTGAACAGGATGTACCACTGGGTGCCGAGCACCATCAGCGGCGAGAGCCAGACGTCCGGATTGAGATCCAGAAAGACGATCGCGGAGACCGCGAGCGGGAACAGCAGGTTCGCCGGGAAGGCCGCCAGCATCTGCGCCACCGGCTGCACCGCCGCGGCGAGGCGCGGGCGGAGGCCGATATAGATGCCGATCGGCACCCAGACCAGGCTGGCCAGCGCGATCAGCACCAGCACCCGTGCCAGGGTCGGCAGGCCGAGCAGGAAGGCCGCGACGATGTCCCGGTTCGGAAAGGCCCGGTGCACATGCAGGGCGAAGAAGGCGGCGCCGGCGAGACCGACGATGATCAAGCCCGCATTCCACAGCCGGTCGCCGATCGGCCTGGCTTGATCGGGCTCCATCGGCCCGATCTGCTTCTCCGCGGCGAGGCGGGTCCAGCGCAAGGACGCGTCGAAACCCGCCAGCACCGGCCGGGTCGCGAGATCGATCAGGCTCGAGCGCTGCAGCACCTTCAGCATCCAGGGGCGCGGGCGCGGCGTCTCGTCTTCCTCGCCGGCACGGAAGCGATAGGACCAGGCGACCAGCGGCCGGAACAGAAGCTGGTCATAGATCAGGATCACCGCCAGCATCATCGCGATCGCCCAGGCGATCGCGGTCAGATTGCGATCGGCCACCGCGACGGCGATATAGGAGCCGATCCCCGGCAGCAGCAGATTGGTCGAGCCGACATTGATCGCCTCGCAGGCCACCACGAAGAACCAGCCGCCCGACATCGACATCATCATGTTCCAGATGAGCGCGGGCGCGGCGAACGGGACTTCGAGGCGCCAGAAGCGCATCCAGGCGGAGAAGCGCAGGCTGCGCGAGGCCTCCTTCAAATCGTCGGGGATGGTCTTCAGCGACTGATAGAAGCTGAACGCCATGTTCCAGGCCTGGCTGGTGAAGATGGCGAAGATCGCGGCGAGCTCCGCCCCGAGCGCATGGCCGGGCGCCAGGGCCATGAACGCCGTGACCGTGACGGAGATGAAGCCGAGCACCGGGACCGATTGCAGGATGTCGAGCAGGGGCACCAGGATCGTCTCGGCGCGGCGGCTCTTCGCGGCGAGGCTGGCGAAAGCGAAGGTGAAGACGAGGGACGCCGCCATCGCCGCCAGCATCCGCATGGTCGAGCGCAGCGCATAGAGCGGCAGGTCCCAGGGCGAGAGCGAGATCGGCCGGCTCTCGGCCGCCATCGGCGCCGCCATGTGCCGGCTGGCATCGGCAAAAGCCAGCAGGAAGGCGAGGATCAGCCCGGCGGCGACGAGGTCATAAAGGCTGAAGCCGCGGCGCACGCCTTGCAGGGCGCCCGCTTGGACGGAAACGGGAGAGGACTGCCGCAACATCGCGCCTTCTCCATGGTGTTTCGTCCTCTGCATGAATGGAGCCGGATCGTCCCGCAGGACCGATCGCGCCAGCACTTAGTGTGCGGGCCGCAACGCGTCAATTTGAATCCGATGCGCGTAACCTTTCGTTACACGAAAGCCCGGTCGGACATCAGTCCCGGGGCCGCGCCGCTTTCTCGGCGATGCCGGAGATGCCTTCGCGCGAACGGAGCGCGTCCCAGACTGCATCCGGCTTCACATCGAGCGCCGCCCAGAGCACCAGCAGGTGATAGAGCAGGTCGGCCGATTCCGCGATCACGCCATCCTTGTCGCCCTTGACGCCCTCGATCACGGTCTCGACCGCTTCCTCGCCGAGCTTCTGGGCGATCTTCTTCTTGCCCTTGGCGAACAGCCGCGCGGTGTTCGACTGCGCCGGGTCGGCGCCGCGCCGCGACAGGATCACCTGATAGAGATGCTCGAGAACATTGTCTTCCGCCATGAATCCCCTCAATGCAGCAGCCGCATCGGCAGGCCGGCCCCGGCCATGTGCGCTTTCGCCTCGGCGATCGTATAGGTGCCGAAATGGAAAATGGATGCGGCCAGGACCGCGGTCGCGTGACCGTCGCGAATGCCCTCGACCAGATGGTCCAGCGTGCCGACGCCGCCCGAGGCGATCACCGGCACGGTCACCGCGTCGGCAATGGCCCGGGTGAGGGCGAGGTTGTAGCCGGCACGCGTCCCGTCGCGGTCCATCGAGGTCACCAGCAGCTCGCCGGCGCCGTTCTCCGCCATGCGCTTGGCGAAGCCGACCGCGTCGATGCCGGTGGGCTCGCGACCACCATGGGTGAAGATCTCGAACCGGCCCGGCGCGGTCTCCTTGGCGTCGATCGAGACCACGATGCATTGATCGCCGAATTTCTGCGCCGCCTGTTTGACGAAGTCCGGGTCCTTGACCGCGGCGGTGTTGATCGAGACCTTGTCGGCGCCCGACAGCAGCAGGCGGCGGATGTCCTCGATCTTCCGCACGCCGCCGCCGACGGTCAGCGGCATGAAGCAGGCTTCCGCGGTGCGCTGGACCACGTCGTAGAGCGTGTCGCGGTTGTCGGAGGAGGCGGTGATATCGAGAAAGCAGAGCTCGTCGGCGCCGGCCCGGTCATAGAGCCGCGCCTGCTCGACCGGATCGCCGGCGTCCACGAGATTGACGAAGTTGACGCCCTTCACGACGCGCCCGCCCTTCACGTCGAGACAGGGGATGATGCGCATCTTCAGCAAAAGTTCATCCCCCCTCAGGCGGCTTTCAGGCGTGCGATGGCGGATCTGAGATCCAGCCGCCCGTCATAGAGCGCACGGCCGGCGATCACCCCAGCGATGCCGCCACCGCCGGCCTGGGAGCGCGGCAGTACGGCCTTCAGGCGATCGAGATCCGTCGGTCCCGCGACGCCGCCCGAGGCGATCACCGGAATGGTCAGACGCGATGCGAGCTCGGCGGTCGCCTCGGCATTGACGCCCTGCAGCAGCCCGTCGCGATCGATGTCGGTGTAGATGATCGCGGCGACGCCGGCATCCTCGAAGCGACGCGCGAGGTCGAGCGCGGTCACGTCGCTGCTCTCGGCCCAGCCTTCGACCGCGACGCGGCCGGCCTTGGCATCGATGCCGACGGCGATGCGCTTCGGGAACACCCGGGCGGCACCCTTCACCAGCTCAGGTTTCTTCAGGGCGACGGTGCCGAGGATGATCCGGGAAACACCCTTGGTCAGCCAGCCCTCGATCCGCACCAAGTCGCGGATCCCGCCGCCGAGCTGGCAGGGGATCTTCACCGCCTTCAGAATGGCTTCGATCGCGGCGGCGTTGACCGGCTGGCCCGCGAAAGCACCGTCGAGATCGACCAGGTGCAGCCATTCGGCGCCTTCGCCCGCGAACTTGCCCGCCTGGTCGGCGGGATCGGCGTTGAACAGGGTGACCTGGCCCATATCTCCCTGTTTCAGGCGCACGCATTGGCCGTTCTTCAGATCGATGGCGGGAAACAGGATCATGATGGCTGCCACTTCAGGAAATCGGCGAGCAGGCGCAGGCCGACGGCCTGGCTCTTCTCGGGGTGGAACTGCACGCCGATCAGGTTGTCGCGGCCGACCGCGGCAACGACCGGGCCGCCGTAATCGATGCGCGACAGGACATCGGCGTCCCGCGCGGCGACGAAATGATAGGAATGCACGAAATAGGCATCCGCGTCCTGCGGCAAGCCGCGCAGGACCGGATGTGTCGATGGCGAAAGGTTGTTCCAGCCGATCTGTGGAATCTTCAGGGTCGGATCGTTCGGCGTGAGGCGCACGACCTTGCCCTCGATCCAGTCGAGGCCCTTGTGCTCGCCATACTCGATGCCGAGGGTCGCCATCAGCTGCATGCCGACGCAGATGCCGAGGAAAGGACGTTGCTTTGCGAGCACCGCCTCGTTCAGCGCCTCGATCAGCCCGGCATGGGCTTCGAGTCCCGCTTTGCAATCGGCGAAGGCGCCGACGCCCGGCAGCACGATGCGGTCGGCGCGCGCGACCGCGGCGGGATCCGCCGTCACCGCGACTTCGACACCGGTGCCCTTGGCCGCTTCCATGAGCGCCTTGGCGGCGGATTTCAGATTGCCCGCGCCGTAATCGACGACCACCACCGCCATTTCAGGCTTTCACTTTCAGGCCTTGAGGGTTCCGCCGAGCACGCCCTTGGTCGAGGGGATCGCGTCCGACTTGCGGGGGTCGATCTCGACGGCCGCGCGGAGCGCGCGGGCAAGGCCCTTGTAGCAGCTCTCGACGATGTGGTGGTTGTTCTCGCCGTAGAGGTTCTCGACATGCAGGGTGAGGCCGGCATTCTGGGCAAAGGCCTGGAACCACTCCTTGAACAGCTCGGTGTCCATTTCGCCGAGTTTCGGCTTCGAGAAATTCACCTTCCAGATGAGATAGGGCCGGTTGGAAGCGTCGAGCGCCACCCGGGTCAGCGTCTCGTCCATCGGGATCACGGCATCGCCATAGCGGTTGATGCCCTTGCGCTCGCCCAAGGCCTTGGAGACCGCCTCGCCGATCGCGATGCCGGTGTCCTCGGTGGTGTGATGGAAATCGATGTGCAAGTCGCCCTTCGCCTTGACGGTGAGGTCGATCAGGCTGTGGCGGGAGAGCTGCTCCAGCATATGGTCGAGGAAGCCGATCCCGGTCGAGATCTCGGATTTCCCCGACCCGTCGAGATCGACCGAGACCGAAATCTCGGTTTCCTTGGTCTTCCGCGCGACCGACGCGCGACGCCCAAAAGCCTGCATGAAAGCGCAATCCTTGCCAAAGCCGTTGTCGGCGGGTTTCTTACCAGCGTTAGCCGGGAAGGCCAAGGACCGCGGCCTTCTCGCAGCTTGAAGAGACCGGTCCGTTAACCTATTTGAGCCGCATGTCGAACAACGCATCCCAAGACGCCGCCGCCCATGGCCTGGCCCCATGGCACGGCACCACCATCCTGCTGATCCGCAAAGGGCCAGAGGTCGTGCTGGCCGGCGACGGCCAGGTGACGGTCGGCGCCACGGTCATGAAATCCAATGCCCGCAAGCTGCGGCGCCTGGGCAAGGCCGACGGACCGCACGGGCCCGCGGGCCAGGTGATCGCCGGCTTCGCCGGGGCCACGGCCGACGCCCTGACCCTGTTCGAGCGGCTCGAGGCCAAGCTGGAGCAGCATCCGGGCCAGCTCGCCCGGGCCTGTGTCGAGCTGGCCAAGGACTGGCGCACCGACCGCTATCTGCGGCGCCTGGAAGCGATGATGGCGGTGGCCGACAAGTCGGTCAGCCTGGTGCTGACCGGGACCGGCGACGTGCTGGAGCCCGAGGACGGGCTGATCGGCATCGGCTCCGGCGGGGCCTATGCCCTGGCGGCCGCCCGTGCGCTGATCGACCGGGAGGAGCTGACGGCCGAGGAGATCGCCCGCAAGGCGATGAAGATCGCCGGCGACATCTGCATCTACACCAATCACAACGTCATCCTGGAAAAGCTGTAACGCCATGGCCGAACCCGCCAAGAAGATCGAAGCGTCC
The DNA here is from genome assembly GCA_030715195.1 of Dongia sedimenti. Lineage (GTDB taxonomy): Bacteria > Pseudomonadota > Alphaproteobacteria > Dongiales > Dongiaceae > Dongia > Dongia sedimenti. The sequence continues at coordinate 44,616 of JAUYVI010000004.1, read as the reverse complement.
GCCAGCAGCGCCACGGGCGAAGCCGCAGCCAGTGCGCTGACGCCGCGCGAGATCGTGTCCGAGCTCGACCGCTTCATCGTCGGGCAGGGCGAGGCCAAGCGCGCCGTCGCCATCGCCTTGCGCAACCGCTGGCGCCGCCAGCAGCTGGCCCCGGAGATCCGCGACGAGGTGACGCCGAAGAACATCCTGATGATCGGCCCGACCGGCGTCGGCAAGACCGAGATCGCGCGCCGCCTCGCCAAGTTGGCCCAGGCGCCGTTCCTCAAGGTCGAGGCGACCAAGTTCACCGAGGTCGGTTATGTCGGCCGCGATGTCGAGCAGATCATCCGCGATCTCGTGGAGATCTCCATCGCCATGACCAAGGAGAAGATGAAGCGGCAGGTGACCGCGAAGGCCGAGGGTCTCGCGGAAGAGCGGGTGCTCGACGCGCTGGTCGGCACCGATGCCAGCGCCGACACGCGCGCGAAGTTCCGCCGCATGCTGCGTTCGGGCGAGCTCGACGGCAAGGAGATCGAGATCAGCGTCCGCGACAGCGGCGGCGGCAATCTGCCGACCTTCGACATTCCCGGCATGCCCGGCGCCAGCATGGGCATGATCAACCTGAACGAGGTGCTGGGCAATGCGCTGGGCGGCGGCCGCCAGAAGCCGCGCCGCATGACGGTCGCCGATTCCTACGCGGTGCTGATCGCCGAGGAGAGCGAGAAGCTGCTGGACCAGGAGAAGGTGACGGCGGAATCGATCCGCGCGGTCGAGCAGCACGGCATCGTCTTCCTCGACGAGATCGACAAGATCTGCGCCCGCTCCGATGGTGGCCGCATCGGCGGCGATGTCAGCCGTGAAGGCGTGCAGCGCGACCTCCTGCCGCTGATCGAAGGCACCCAGGTTTCGACCAAGCACGGACCGGTCAAGACCGACCACATCCTGTTCATCGCCTCGGGCGCCTTCCATCTGGCCAAGCCCTCTGACCTGCTGCCCGAGCTGCAGGGCCGCCTGCCGATCCGCGTGGAGCTCAACGCGCTCAGCCGCGAGGACATGAAGCGGATCCTGGTCGAGCCGGAAGCGAGCCTGATCAAGCAATACGTCGCGCTGCTGAAGACCGAGGAGGTGACGCTCGACTTCTCCGAGGATGCGATCGACGCGCTGGCCGATCTCGCCACCGACATCAATTCCACGGTCGAGAATATCGGCGCCCGCCGGCTTCAAACCGTGATGGAGCGCCTCTTGGAAGAGGTCAGTTTCAACGCCAGCGAGCAGAGCGGCAAGACCATCCGCGTCGACGCCCAGATGGTGCAGGACAAGGTCGCCCCGCTGGCCAAAAACACGGATCTTTCGAAGTTCATCCTCTAGGAAGACGGCCGTTCGCTCGGTCGTTGAACTTTCGGATCGTTCGCTGTATAGTTGAGGTCATCACCGTCGGGGGCGATTGTGATGATCCGAAAATTTCTCCTCCTTCTCGGGCTGTTGCCCGCGTTGCTGTGCGCACGGGTGGCGATGGCGCAGGGGCTCGATCCCGACGTCAGCCTGAAATGGCAGGTGGTCGATCGCTTCCGGCTGCTTAGGAACGCCATCGACCAGAAGGAGTATTTCTCCTACATCGATCGGATTGCCAAGCAGTCGGGCACGTCGGGTGCCTATGACAGCCCGATTCCCTGGACAGTGGCGCGCAACAGCCGCGGGAAGATCCTCATCGATCGCACGCGTTGGGTCGCCAAGAGCAACCAGTATGACGTGGACTACGTCTTTCCCAAGCAATGGACCATCTCGGTACAACTGGACGGTCTTGCACGTGCATCCGACTATGACTGTACCTGGTCCGTCGCGACCTTTCCGATGCGGACCAGCAATTGCGCGCGCGGTTTTGAAGCCGATATGCGTCGCGATGCCGTTGTGCAGGTGGATGTCACCAAGCGCCAGGAAGCAAGACGCGTAGGCTCCCGGACCGTCACGGTAAGACCCCGAGACATCCTGATTGCCGTCATTGGAGATTCCTTCTTCTCAGGCGAGGGGGCGCCCGACCTGCATCTGCGTCCGAAGGACGGCAGGGCAGCGCAGACGCCGGCGCGCTGGTGGGACGAGCGTTGTCATCGCTCGCTCTTCTCCGGTCCAGCTATTGCCGCGGCATTGCTGGCGCGCGATCCTGCCTTTGCACAGAAATCCGTCACCTTTGTATCGTTCGCCTGTTCAGGAGCGGCGATCAATGATGGCATCCTCACAGGCTACGTCGGCCGTGCGTTGCCGGATCAAATCGTCAAACTCAATCTCGGACTTGCAATCACCTATCAGGCCAGCACGGAGAATCTTACCGGCTTCATCCCGGCGCAAATCGATGCGCTCGCACTCAGCCTCTGCTCCACTCGAAAGTTCGAGAATGGGGCATGCACGGGATCATCCAGACAACCGGATGTCCTGCTGGTGTCAACAGGCGGCAATGAAGTGGGCTTTGGGCCGATCGCCCGTAACATACTCGCGAACGACTCTTCGACGTCCATTGAGGCGATCAAGTCCTACCATCGAAAAGCGATCGCCTGCCTTGCTGATGGCTATGACCAGCTCGCGAAGGAGATCAGCGCCAGGATCAAGCCAAAGCTCATCGGGCTCGTCGAGTATCCCAATCTGCTCACCTGGGGCAAGTCGCGGCAGCTCTGCGACGAGGGGAGCTGGATCAAGCTCAGATCATATCAGCCTTCCATTTTCGGCGTCTTGTCGGTGTTGGGCGTCGGCACAAGCAAGCAGGAAGCCCAGGCCGCCCTCGACAACGTGCTGATACCCCTCGACGACGAAGTTGCGAAGGCGGTATCCCGCCACAAGGACGACGGCTGGTTGCTGATCTCCGGGATTCGGGACGGTGCGCTCGGGCATGGTTTCTGTTCCGCCGTTGATCCCTGGTTCAACAATGTTGAGTTGACCTTGTTGCGACAGGGCATGACGCCGAGCGGCAAAGTCACCGCTGAAGGCCTGCCGCCCGCGAGCACAGCCACGGCTGCACTGGATTCATGTCTGAGCGGTGCGCTTAGCCGCGCCGTTCCGCCCCTGCTGCGGACGCCCTTCGTCCAGGTAGGCCCGTCAACCGAGATCGGCGCGCTACCGACCGGCGTGCTGCACCCGAACGCGCGCGGGACCGTGGTCCTGTACGGTCCGGCGATTCTAGACGCGATTCGAGAGGGCCTATCGAACCTGCCGGAGTGAGGCGCGGCAGGTCGCTTCTTATCCCGCGTAGTACAGCCAGGCCCCGAAGCCGAGGCCGAAGATGATCCGGTACCAGGCGAAGGGCGTGAGGCCATAGCGGCCGACGAAGCCGATCAGGCCCTTGACCACCGGGATCGCCACCACGAAGGCGGTGATGAAGCCGAGCGCGATCAGGCCCATGCCGTTCGCGGTCAGGTCATCGCGCGCCTTGTAGAGGTCGAGCACCGTGGCGCCCAGCATGGTCGGGATCGCGAGATAGAAGGAGAACTCGGTGGCGATGCGACGGTCGACGCCGAGCAGCTCGCCGCCAAGGATGGTCGCGCCGGCGCGGCTGACGCCGGGGATCATCGCCACAGCCTGGCAGAAGCCGATGCCGAGCGCGGTGGTCATCGGGATGCTTTCGATGCTGCGAAAGCGCGGGCGCGGCGCCATGCGCTCAATGACCAGAATCGCGACGCCGCCGAGCACCAGGCTGACGCAGACCACCCAGGGCGAGAACAGCACAGACTTGATGAAATCGTGGAAGATCGCGCCGAGCACCGCCGCCGGCAGGAAGGCCAGGATCACCGCGAAGGCAAAGCGACGCGCCGCCGGATCGCTCGGCAGGCCGACCAGCACCTGCCAGAGCCGACCGAAAGAGAAGACCACGACGGCGAGGATCGCGCCCAGCTGGATCACCACCTCGAACACCTTGCCGGTATTGTCCTGGAACCCCAGCAACTCCCCGGCCAGGATCAGATGGCCGGTCGAGGAAATCGGCAGGAACTCGGTGAAGCCCTCGATCGCGCCGAGGACCAGAGCCGAAATCGAGTCGTGATTCATGAAGTCCTCAGCAGGGTGGCGGGGAGGCGACGAGGCTTACGCGAACGCGGCGAATCCGGCAAGAGTTCCCGTCACAGAGTATATGTGACGCCAAGCTGACATCATTTGCCGAGCTGTTTCAGCAGCGCCTTCAGCGTCGTCTCGTCCAGCGATTTGATTCGCCGCTTCAGTCGGTTCGCCACTTCGGTTGCCAATGGGGACAACCCGCCGGTGTCGATGCTGGGCTTGGGATCGGAGAGCTCGGCCAGCGCCTTGAGCTCATCGACCTCCTCCCAGGCCAGATTGAAATAGGCCGCCACCTGCTGCACGAAGCCCGGCTTCGGTTGGGCGCGATGCCCATGCTCCAGCGCCGACAGATAGGCCGACGACACCTTGAGCGCGCGCGCCATGTCCTTCAACGCGCGGCCATGCTGCTGCCGGAGATCGCGCAGGCGCTGGCCGAAGGGAGTCATGGCCGGTCGTCCTTCTTCCGCTTCAGCAGCACGTAGAGCGCGCCTTCGCCACCGTGCTGCGGTTCGGCATAGTCGAAGGCGAGGACATGGCGGCGCAGGCTGGGCTCGTTGAGCCAGCGCGGCACGTTCTCCTTGAGGACACCGGATTTCGAGCCGGTCATGCCCTTGCCGGTGATCACCAGCACCATGCGCTTGCCGGCGGCATGGGCGCGGGCAACGAAGTCGTGCAGGTCGTCATGGGCCTGCGCCTGGGTGCGGCCGTGGAGATCGATCTTGCCTTCGATCGGCGTCTTGCCGCGACGGAAGCGCTCGGCCTGGCGCTTGTCGATGCCAACCGACAGGCCGTGCGAGAGCGGGTGCGGGCGTGCGGGCGGCGGAGGGATGGATGCAGGCGCTTTCGGTGCCGCCGGCTTCTCCTTCGGCCGTGCGGTCTTCGCCGCGGGCTTTTCCGGCGGCTGGATCGGCGCCGGTTTCGGCTCCGACTTGCGGCGGCGCTTCAGCGGCGTCGCAGTCTTGGCGATCAATTGCCAGAGCGCCCGCTCTTCCTCGCTGATCGGGCGGCGCGCCATCAGCGTTCCGTGCGCCCGTCAGTGCGTCGGGCGCTTGGCATCGACCAGGATGATGTGCAGCCGCTTCGGGCCATGGGCGCCCATCAGCAGGATCTTGCCGATATCGGCGCTGCGCGAGGGTCCGGTCACGAAACTCACCGTGCGCGGCATCGCGCCGCTGGAGAGATCGCCACCCTGCTTCGCGCGCAATTGCGTCCACGCATCTTCATAAGTGCCGACCAGCTCGTCCGCATAGACCACGGCGATATGCGTTTCCGGGAGGAAGTGCAGCGTGTTCGGCGTCGGTGCGCCGGAATGCACCATGAGGGTCCCGGTCTCCGCAACGCCGGCGAGAACCGGCGTCACGGATGCTGTGTCGGTGCCGTCGCTGGCGCCACGACTGGTCTCAAGCATAGGCTGGCTCTTCCAATCGAGCGCTTCGACGCGCGGATCGGGCGCCAGGCGAATCTGCGGCGGAAGATTGCGACCGCGCAGATATTCGGCGACGGCGGCCGGCACATCCTCGGCCCGCGCGACTTCGGCCACGGTCGCCGATGCCGTTTCCGCCTGCTTGCGGAAGAGCTCGACCAGGGCCCGGCCCTGCAATTGGCCGCGCCGCGGTATGACCGGCGCGGGCTTTGGCATATCCTTGGTGACTGAGCGGGAAACGCCGGCGCGGATCGTCGCCAGCATGCGGTCGCGATCGGTGCTCATCGCCGGCTTCTCGCGCGCCACTGGTCCTGGAATGTCTTGCCCTGCGGCGCCGGGAAGTCGCGATGCCGGGTCCAGCCCTCCGCCAGCGGCAGGCTCTTGAACCTTCCGCGCGCGCCGGCGCTCCAGCGCAGGATGCGCATGCTCCAGCGCGCGGCCAGCCGGTACATCGCCGGCCGCTGGGCGAACCAGGCCCAAACACCGAGGCCCGTGCGCTGCGTGGCCGGCGTGATCGCGCGCGTAAACTCCTCTTCGCGCCAATGCCGCAGCAGCTTCGGAATCGGGATCCGCACCGGACAGACGGACTCGCAGCGTCCGCACAGCGAGGAGGCGTTGGGCAGATGCTTCGCGTTCTCGACGCCGACCAGAGCCGGAGTCAGGATCGCGCCGATCGGCCCCGGATAGACCCAGCCATACGCATGGCCGCCGACCGCGTGATAGACGGGGCAATGGTCCATGCAGGCGCCGCAGCGGATGCAGCGCAGCATCTCCTGCATCGGCCCGCCGAGATAGGCGCTGCGACCGTTGTCCAGCAGCACGACATGGAAGGCCTTCGGCCCGTCGGGATCGATCTGGCGCCGCGGCCCGGTGGAGAAGGTGACGTAGACCGAGAGCTCCTGGCCGGTGGCCGAGCGCGGCAGGATGCGCAGCAGGGTCATCGCATCGTCGAGCGTGGGCACCACTTTCTCGATCGAGGTCAGCGCGATGTGCATCTTCGGCAGCATCTGCGTCAGATCGCCGTTGCCTTCGTTGGTGACGATCACCGTCGAGCCGGTTTCCGCGATCAGGAAGTTGGCGCCGGTGATGCCGACATCCGCCTCGAAGTAGCGGTGGCGCATCTTCGCGCGCGCTTCCGCCATCAGGGCGGCTGGCTCCTCCAGCGAGCGCCCGGCGTCGAGATCAGTGTGATGCTCGCGAAAGGTCTCCTCGACCTGACGCTTGGTGACATGCAGGGCCGGGCCGATGATATGGCTCGGCGTCTCATGGCGGAGCTGGATGATGTATTCGCCGAGATCGGTCTCGACCGGCTCGATGCCGTTCTCGGCCAGGAAATCGTTGATACCGATTTCCTCGCCGATCATGGTCTTGCCCTTGGTGACCGTCTTGGCGCCGGCCTCGCGGCACAGTTTCAAGATGGTCTGGCGCGCGCTCTCGGCATCGCTGCACCAATGGACCTGACCGCCGGACGATTTCACCTGCTCCTCGAACTGCAGCAGGTATTGATCGAGATGGCCGAGGATGTGGTCCTTGAGATCCCGCGCGCGGTCGCGTAGCTGTTCGAACTCCGCCAGGTTGTTCGCGGCCTTCAGGCGATTGGGGATCGACTGGGTGCGCAGGACGCCGAGCGCTTCCTGCAATTGCGGATCCGCGATCGCCTTGGTGGATTCGGCGGTGAACGCGTTGGAGTTCGGGTGCAGCATGGCTATTCCGCGTCTCCGATCGCCGCGTCGTCGGTCATGCCGGCCAGAACCTCGGCGACGTGGCGCACCTTGACGTTGCTGCCCTCGCGTTTCAGCTTGCCGGCGATGTTCATCAGGCAGCCGAGATCGCCGGCCAGCACCGTATCGGCGCCGCTGGCCGCGATGTCGGCGGTCTTGCGCTCAACCATGCTATTGGAGATGTCGGGAAACTTGACGCAGAAGGTGCCGCCGAAGCCGCAGCAGGCCTCGGTCTCGGCGAGCTCGGAGATCTGCACGCCCTTGACCTTGCCGAGCAGCGCGCGCGGCTGCGCCTTCACATTCATCTCGCGAAGGCTCGAGCAGGAATCGTGATAGGCGACGCGCGACGGGAATGTGGCATCGAGTGCGTCGAGCTGCGCGATATCGACCAGGAACTGAGTCAGCTCATAGCAGCGCGCGGCGAGAGCCGACGCGCGCGGTGCCCATTGCGGATCCTCGGCCAGCAGCTCGGGATAGTGACAGCGCAGCATGCCGCCGCAGGAACCGGACGGCGCCACGATGTAGTCGTAGCCTTCGAAGGCGGCGATGGTGTTGCGGGCGATGGCCTGGGCATCGGCGCGGTCGCCGGAATTGTAGGCGGGTTGGCCGCAGCAGGTCTGCGCTTCCGGGACTTCAACGGTGAAGCCGGCCTGTTCCAGCAGCTTCACCGCGGCAAAACCCACGGATGGGCGGAAGAGATCGACCAGGCAGGTGACGAACAGCGCGACACGCTTCTGCCCGCCCGGGGGCTTGGCCTGGACTGCGGAAGGCATACTCAATTCGATCCGTCGCTGGAGAGCTCACTGACCGTCAGCGTGTTACGCGTCGCCACGGTTTTCGGCAACAGGACATAGTAGCGCCCGCTGTTTTTCATCCGCCCGGCAAATTCCAGCGCGGTTTCGCCAGTGCCCCAGAACAGATCGCCGCGGATCGGGCCCTTGATGGCCGAGCCGACATCCTGGGCCACCATCAGCCGCTGCAGCGGGCTGCCGTCCGGGCCGTGGGTGTCGAGCCAGACCGGGACACCCAGCGGCATGAAGGCCGGATCCACCGCCATGCTGCGGGTGGGTGTCAAGGTGGCGCCCAATGCCCCGGAAGGCCCGGCCGGCATGCCGCCCGATGCGTCGAGCTCGCGGAAGAAGATGTAGCGCGGGTTCTTCTGCATCCAGGTCCTGGCTTCGGCCGGATGCGCCTTCATCCAGGCCCGGACCGACTGCATCGAGGCTTGTCCCTTCGGAATGAGGCCTTCCTGGATCATCAACCGCGCCACGGGGACGAAATCATGCCCGTTATTGCCGGCGTAGCCGATCCGGGTGACCTTGCCGTCGGGCAGCTTCACCAAGCTGGAGCCCTGGATGTGCAGCATCCAGGCGTCGATCGGGTCCTTGAGCCAGATCAGCTCCAGGCCCTTGCCCTTGAGCGCACCGCCGTCGATCTCGGCCCGGGTCAGGTTCACCGGCGGATCGGGCGCCTTGTAGAGCGGCACGGTGTAGGCGCCGCCCGGCTGCCGCGCGCCATCGAGCTCGGTCTCGTAATAGCTGGTGAACAGGCCCTGATCGGTGGTGCGGTCCAGCGCCGCATAGGGCTTGAAGTAGGTCTTCAGGAAGATCGCCATCCCGGTATTGTCGCCGGGCGCGACCTGCATCGCCGCGCTGCAGGCGGGACGCCAGTCGCCGGCCTGGCCGCCGAGCTTGCCGACGGCTTTGGCATCCGGCCATTTGGCGAACACCGCGCAAGTGTTTTGCAGCGCGGGCAGCGCCTCGGACAGGCGGTCTCGCTCCCAGCCGGGCAGAGAGTCGAAATCCGTCGCCACCAAGGCAAGACTGTGATCCGGCGTCTCGCCGACCCGCGGCGTCGCACAGGACGCCACCATCATCAGCAGGCCGAGCGAAGCCAAGGCCAGCGAGCCGCGCCCGCGGCGCAGCAGGCCGCGCATTGTCGCCAAGCGCGACGGCTTGCGCGCCGCCCGCCGCTTCGCGACCGGCTGCTTGGCGGGTTTGCGCTTGCCCTTGTGCGGAGTGCCGGGACGATGCGGCTGGCTGCGGCGCTTGCCGGGCCGGCGATGCTGTCCGGCGTGCCGAGCCTGCATTTATCCCCCCGTCAGCTCTGGCTTCAGTTCGGGCTTTCGGTGCCGATCAGGACCCAGTTCGGATCGCGCGCCGTCACCGGGCGGCTGAAGGTCCAGATATCGGTGATGGTGGCGACCTCGTTGGGATGGCCATCGACGATCCGGCCTTCGCTGTCCTGGGTCACGTTGACCTGCTGCGAGGTAAACTTCAGCTTGATCCGGGCGTCGGGGCCTTTCATCTCGGCATCCAGCAGCTCGAGGCCGATGATGCCGACCAGGGTCGTCTTCAAGGTCAGGTTGCGGCGCTGGCGGTCGGTGATCGCCGCGCCGAATTGCTGCATCACTTCGGGCGCCAACAGGGGCTTCAGCCCGTTCGCATCGCCGGCGGCGAAGGCGCTCAAGATCATGTCGAACGCGATCTTCGAACCGGCCAGGAAGGCGACCGCGTCGAACTCCGGATCGGCGGCGCGGATCGCGTCCAGGCCCTTGCGGGCCGATTCCGGCGCCTGGGCGATCATCGCCTCGAGCTGGCGCTGCTCGCGCGGCAGAACCTGACGGTCCTCGCGCGGCGGGGGTGCATCCTCATTCGCCGGCGCTTCCAGCCGGGGTGCGCGGCCGGCCGGCTCGGCCTTGGGCGTGCCGTTGGGCGCCGCACCCGGTTTGGTCACGAAGGGATCGATCGAACGTTCATTGCCGGTGCGCCGGCCCAGCACCGAATAGAGCTTCCAGCCGAGAAACACGGCAAGGACGGCGAAGATAATCAGATCAAATCCGGTCACGATGGGGTTCGGTGCCTATCTATCTCACTGGAAACCTTGCTTCGGACGGGTGGAACGCCCTTCCGGAACAGAGTAAAGCATTGATTTGCATTTTACATAGGAAGCCTTGGCCCCGCCAACAACTATGACCCGTTTCGTGACCTTGACCGCCGTTCTGCTGCCTTTCCTGGAAATTCCGGGTTTTGTCCTGGTTTCCGCCTGGATCGGCGTCATTCCCATGCTGGCTTTGGTGGTGACGGGGGTGATCGTCGGGATCATGGTGCTGCAGCGGGTCGGCATGAACGCGCTGGTGAACCTGCGGCTGGCCCTGGCCCGCGGCGAGGAGCCAGGCCACACCCTGATCGACGCCGCCTGCTTCGCCCTGGGCGGCTTCCTGCTGACCATTCCCGGTTTCATCAGTGATATCATCGCGCTGGCTTTGTTCCTGCCCTGGACCCGCAATTACCTGCTGCGCCGCGCCGCCGGGCATTTTGACGTGCACATTTACGGGCGTGGATTCGGAGCCGGCGGGGAGCCGCGGCCAGGGGGCGGGGTGATCGAGGGCGAGTATTCCGTGGTGGATTCGGACCTGCCGGACAGCGCGCCGCCGCGGCTCAAGGATGGGTCGTCCGGCCAATGATCCTGATCCGCCACGGTCAGTCCGAGTTCAACGTCGTCTTCGAGCGCACCCGCCAGGATCCCGGCATCGCCGATCCCAAACTGACCGCGCGCGGCCATGAGCAGGTGCGCCGGGCGGCCGAGCAGATCCGGCACGACGGCCACCCGATCCGCCGGCTGATCACCAGCCCCTATACCCGCGCCCTGGAGACCGCGGCGATCCTCGCGGAAGAGCTTAAGCTCCCGGTCGCGGTCGAGCCGATCGTGCATGAGCATGCCTGCTGGAGCTGCGACATCGGCACGCCGATCAGCGCGCTGCGCGAACGCTGGCCGGGGCTGGACTTCAGCCATATGGACGAGATCTGGTGGCCGGAGGACGAGAAGCCGGAATCCGTGCATCGCCGCTGCGCCGATTTCCGGGTGAAGGCGGCGCAGCTTGCCGACTGGCGCCATGTCGGCGTGGTCAGCCATTGGGGCTTCATCCGCACCTTGACTGGGCGCGACGTGAAGAACGCCGAGGTCGTGCCGTTCGATCCGACCGATGCGTTGACCCGGGGATGACCCCGCCGATCATCGAGACGCCGCGCCTCATCCTGCGGCGGCTGGCCAATTACGACGCGCCGGCCTTGCACGCGATGCTCTCGGATGCCGAGACCATGCGCTATTGGTCGAGCCTGCCGCATGTGGATCTTGCGGAAACCGAGGCCTGGGTCGCGGAAAGCGTCGCCGCGACGGCGCGCGGCGATGCGCATGATTTCGCCGTGTTGCGCGACGGACGCCTGGTCGGCCGCGTCGCCTTCTGGATGGGCAACGAGATCGGCTTTCTGTTTCACCGCGACGTCTGGGGCCAGGGCGTCGCGCGGGAAGCGGTCGGCGCCCTGCTGCGCCATGGCTTCGAGACGCTGCGCTTCACCAGCGTGCGCGCCGATGTCGATCCGGACAACCAGCGCTCGCTGGCTCTGCTGGAGCGGCTCGGCTTCAGGCGCACCGGCTTTGCCGAGCGGACATTCAAGATCGGCGAGAACTGGGTCGACAGCGTGTATTTGGAGCTGCCGGCGAGCGACTTTGTAGCGAACTAGAAGTTCTCCACCCAGGGGCGCACTTCCATCTCGGTGCTCCAGGCGCTGCGGTGCTGGCGGTGGACCGCGAGGTAGGTCTGGGCGATCGCATCGGGGTCGAGCCACTTGTCGTCCTCGGAGGTCCGGCCGGCACTGGCTATGCCGCCGTCGATCACGAAATGCGCGACATGGATGCCCTTGGGCTGCAGCTCGCGGGCGAGACTTTGCGCCAGGCCGCGCAGCGCGAACTTCGCCATGGCGAAGGGTGCGGACAGGGCATAGCCCTTCACGCTGGCCGAGGCGCCGGTGAAGAAGATCGAGCCCTTTCCTTTCGGCACCATCCGCTTCGCCGCTTCCTGCGCCACCAGGAATCCGCCGAAGGCCGAGGAGATCAGGGTCTTCTCCACCTCGACCGGGTCGAGCTCGAGGAGCGGGCCGCGGGTGCGATAGCCGGCGTTGAAGACGACCAGGTCGGGCACGCCCAGCTTGGCCACGTCGCCGAACAGGGCTTTGACCTCGGCGGGCCGGGTCGCGTCGCAGGCGATGGCGGTGGCCTTGGTCTCCTTGGCGAGATCGGTGAGCTTGGCGGGATTGCGGGACGCGAGGACCACGTTCATGCCTCCGGCGGCGCAGGTACGGGCGAGGCTGGCCGATAGGCCGGATCCGGCGCCGACGATGACCGCAAGTTCGCTCCGGTTCGCATCCGCCATTGCAATATCCTCTGATTTTAGAAGGTTAAGCCCAGGAAACCGCGCCCCTGGGCCCGGCATGGTTGCCAAGCCCGATCGAAAGGTGTAGCGGGAGCGCCGATTCCGAACATGCTTCGCCCGACGCCCCGTGCAAGGGCCGGCAGAAAATATCGCGATCTCAATTTCAGGGACAACCATGGCCGACCAGAGTCCGACCCAGCCCAACGCCGCCGATGCCGCCGCGCAGGCGGCCGCTCCGCTGACCGTCGTGCATCAGTATCTGAAGGACTTCTCCTTTGAGAACCCGAATGCGGCGAACGGTTTCGCGCCGCTGAAGGAGATGCCGACCGGCTATATCCGGGTCGATGTGCGGGTGAAGCCGATGACCCCGCCGGATATCGAGGTCTCGCTGTTCCTGGCCGCCGAGGCGAAGATCGGCGACACCACGATCTATGTGGTCGAGAGCGAATATGCCGGCGTGTTCCGCCTGGGCAAGGTGCCGCAGGAGCACATGCTGCCGCTGATCATGATCGAGGCGCCGCGGCTGCTGTTTCCGTTCTCGCGCCAGCTGATCGCGACCGCAGTGCAGGCCGGCGGCTTCCCGCCGCTCTACATCAACCCGGTCGATTTCGTGCAGCTCTATCGCGACCGGCAGCCCGACCTGCAGGAAGCGATCAAGGACGCCCAGGCGACCGAAGGCGCGAAGGCTTAGTACAGGGCCTAAGCCTTGAGCCAGATCGCGTTGCTGATCTTGGCGACGAAGGCTTGATGCAGCGCCAGTTCTTCGGGGAGCGGCGCATGGGGGCGGGGCGGCCGCACCGGCAGCGTGATGCCCGGTGAGGCGCTGCGCCTTCCGCCGGTGAAGTCGAGATCGACGCTGACCGTGATCTCCTCGGTGAGGACCAGGCCGGCCTGCCGGCCGCCCATCAGCTCCAGATAGACATCGGCCAGCAATTGCGCGTCGAGCAGCGCGCCGTGCAACGTGCGGTTCGAGTTGTCGATGTTGAAGCGCTTGCAGAGCGCGTCGAGGCTGGCGGGGGCGCCGGGGAACTTCTTGCGCGCCATCGCCACGGTGTCGATCGCCCGGGCGAACGGAATGGTGGGCTTGCCCGCGCGCTCGAGCTCGACATTGATGAACTTCATGTCGAACTCGGCATTGTGGATGATCAGCGGGGAATCCCCGACGAACTCCAGCAGCGCGTCCGCGACCTCGGCGAATTTCGGCTTGTCGGAGAGAAATTCCGCCGACAGCCCGTGCACCTGGAACGCCGCCTGCGGCATGTCGCGTTCCGGATTGATGTATTTCCAGAAGGTCCGGTTGGTCGGCACGTGGTTGATCAGCTCGACGCAGCCGATTTCCACCAGCCGGTCGCCGCCGACCGCGTCGAAGCCGGTGGTTTCGGTGTCGAGGACGACCTCACGCATCGAGCAGAGTCTCCGATGATTCCCGCGGTCCCGAGTCGACCGTCTGGAATCGAAGATGCCGCCCATAGAATCGGCTGGCAAGCACGGAAACCGCTGCCGCGTCGCCGGTGGTGAAGCAGAGCGGCTCGACCACCTCTGGCGCGAAATCCTTCATCTCGGGATGGCGGAAGAGGTAGGCGACCATCGCCGCGGCGACCCGCGCCGGCTGACTCAAGATCTGAGTCTCGAGCGGCAGCGCGTTGCGAAACAAGGCTTCCACCAGCGGAAAATGGGTGCAGCCCAGCACCGCCTTGTCGGGTGCCCGGCCGAGCCGTTGCAGCAGCGCGCCGACATGGCCCACGACGGTCGCACGCAGCGCCGCTTCCGGCGCCCCGGCTTCGATCATGCCGGCCAACTCCGGGCAGGCCTGCTGGATCACCGCGATGTTCGGCGCGCGCAAGGCGATCTCGCGCGGATAGAAGCCGCTCTCGACGGTGGCCTGGGTGGCGAAGACCGCCACTGTTTCCACCGGCCGCCGTTTTTCGTCCGGACCGGCGGTCGCATGCCAGGGCGTCTGGGCGATCTCCTCGATCATCGGCGCGATGACGCCGAGGATGCGGCGGTTGGGATAATGCACCGGCAGCCAGGCCTGCTGCAGCGGCCGAATCGCCGCTGCGGTCGCGGTGTTGCAGGCCAGGATGGCCACGCGCGCGCCGACGTGGAATAGCCGTTCGACGCCGGCCTGGGTCAGCGCCAGGATTTCGGCGCCGCTCTTCGGCCCGTAAGGCGCATGCGCGTTGTCGCCGAGATAGAGAAAGCGCTGGCGCGGCAGGCGCGCATGCAAGGCGGCCAAGACTGTCAGGCCGCCGTAGCCGCTGTCGAAGACGCCGATCACCGCTGTTTCAGCGTCTTGAGGATGCGAGAAAGCACGACACGAGACGCGCGCTTGCCGAGGCCGGTCGGCACCACGAAGTCCGCATGCTGGCGTTTTTCCGCATCCGGCATCTGCTTCTCCAGAATCTCGTCGAGCCGTTGCCGGCTCATGCCCGGGCGCTTCAATACACGCTGATCTTGGAGAAATTTGGGCGCGGTCACGACGATCACGGCATCGCAGCGCTTTTCGCCGCCGGTCTCGTAGAGCAGGGGAATGTCGAGCACGGCGACCGGGCGCCGCAGCGCGCGGCAGGTGCGGAGGAAGATCCGCTCCTGTTCGCGCACCATCGGATGCAGGATGGATTCCAGGCGCTTCAGCTTCGCCGGGTCGGCGAAGACGCGGCGGCCGAGCTCCTTGCGGTCGATCGCCCCGTTGAGCCCGGTGCCGGGAAAGGCCGCCGCGACGAAGCCGACCGCGGCGCCGCCGTGATTCATCAGGCGATGGACGCTGGCATCGGCGTCATGCACCGGTACCCCCAATTGCCGCAGCACAGAAGCCGCGGTGGATTTGCCCATGCCGATCGAGCCGGTCAGGCCGACCACAATCACGGAATGTCTTTCAGCACGAAATCCCGCAGCGCCGGGGTGATCTGGGGCTCGACCCCGAACCAGGCGGCGAAGCCGGGGCGAGCCTGGTGCAGCAGCATGCCGAGTCCGTCCACCGTCGCATTGCCACGCGCCTTCGCCGCTGCGAGCAAGGGCGTCTCCAGCGGCACGTAAACGATGTCATAGACCACCGCGGACGGCGGCAGCGCCTCCAGGTTCATGTCGAGCGGCGGCTGACCGGCCTGGCCGAGCTGGGTCGAATTGACCAGCAGGCCGGCACCGTCCAGGGCCGCATCGCGGTGATGCCAGGTGACCACCTTGACGCGGCCGGCGAGGTCGCCGCCGAGCGCGACATCCAGCGCTTCGGCCAGTTCCTCGGCGCGGCGCTGGGTGCGGTTGGCAAGCCGGACCTCCGGCACGCCGGCTTCCAGCAACGCGACGACGATCGCCCGCGCGGCACCGCCGGCACCGAGCAGCACCGCCGGTCCCGCGTCGGGCTGCCAGCCGGTTTGGGCCGCTTCGAGATTGGCGAGGAAGCCGAACCCGTCGGTGTTGTCGCCGAGGATCGAGCCATCCTCGCGCACCACCAGCGTGTTCACCGCGCCGATGCGCTGCGCCACCCGGGTCACTTCATCGACCAGGCCGAGCGCCGGCTCCTTGTGCGGGAGCGTCACGTTGCCGCCGCGAAAGCCGAGGCTTGGCAAGGCGCGGACCGCCCGCGGCAGGTCGCGCGGATGGGTGGCGAAGGGCACATAGGCACCGTCGATCCCGTGCTGGGCCAGCCAAAAGCCGTGCAGCCGCGGCGAGCGCGAGTGATCGACCGGATAGCCGAACACCCCGGCGATCTTCGATTTGCCGGTGAGGGTGCGGGTGACGGTGAGGGCCTCGTCGTTCATCGGGGCAGCACGTTCTGTTCACGCAGGATGTCGAGCACGGGCAGCAAGGGCAGGCCGAGGATGGTGAAGAAGTCGCCGTCGATCTTTCGGAACATCTGCCCGCCTAAGCCTTCGAGTTGATAGGCCCCCACCGCGCTCAGGACCGTCTCTCCCGCCTGCTCAAGATAGAATTCCAGGAAGCCCTCTGTGAAGCGCCGCATGGTGAGTCTTGCGGCGGCGGCGTGATGCCAAACCCGCTGCCCGTCCCGTGCCAGTACGGCGGCGCTGGTCAGACGGTGGGTCTTGTCGCGCAAGGCCAGGAGCTGGGTCCTGGCCGCCGCGCGGTCCTCCGGCTTGTCGAACCAGACGCCCTCGCAATCCAGCATCTGGTCCGCGCCGAGGACCAGCCGGCCGGGGCGGCCGCGGCTGACCTGAATCGCCTTCAGCTCCGCCAGCGAGATGGCCGCGGTCTCCACATCGGCGCCTTGGCTCTTCAGCGAAAGCTTCAGCTCGGATTCATCGACCCGGGCCGGGACGATCTCGATCTCGACGCCCGCGGCCCGCAGCATGTTCGCGCGCGCAGTGCTGGCGGAGGCGAGGATGAGCGGCGCGGGCACGAAGCAACCCGTGTCAGGCTTCGCGCACCGCGGCGAGGCCGCGTTTTTCGCGGTGTTCCTGCAGCAGCTGGATGATCGTGGCGGCGGTCTCCTCGATCGAGCGGCGGGTCACGTCGAGGACGTGCCAGCCGTGCTCGGCACAAAGGCGGCGGGCCTGGACCACCTCCTCGCGCACGGCGTTGAGGTCCACGTAATCGGACTCCTCGTCACTGTTGAGCATCTGCAGCCGGTTCTTGCGGATCTGCACCAGCTGGCCGGGATCCTTGGTGAGACCGACCACCATCGGATTCTTGATGGTGAAGAGCTCGGCCGGCAGCGGACAGCCGGGGACGATCGGCACATTGGCCGCCTTGATGCCGCGGTTGGCGAGATAGACGCAGGTCGGGGTCTTCGAGGAGCGGCTGACCCCGACCAGGATCACGTCGGCGGCCTCGTAATTGCGGGCCGACTGGCCGTCGTCATGGGAAAGGGCGTAGTCCATCGCCTCGATGCGGTGAAAATAACCCTGGTCCATGATGTGCTGGCGGCCGGAAAGGCCCTTGGCGGTCTGGCCGAAATGCGCGGCCAAGGCCGTCATCACCGGGTCCAGCACGGGAACCAAGGTGACGCCGAGATCGCGGCAGCTCGAGACCAGCAGGTTGCGCAGCTTGTCATCGACGATGGTGTAGAGCACCAGCCCGGGATTCTGCTGGATGCCCTGCAGCACCTTTTGCATCTGGCCGGTGGTGCGAATCAGGGTCCAGCTGTGCTCGATCGCGGTCACGTCCTCGAACTGCACCAGGCACGCGCGGGTGATGCTGTTCAGCGTCTCGCCGGTGGCATCGGAGACCAGATGGATGTGAAAGCCGGTCGGCATCGCTCGCCCAATCGCTCGTTGGAAAGCCCCGGAACGGTCCGGGGACAAGTCCGGGATAAGTCCCCACCAGGCCGGGGACAACAGGCCGGTTTATCCACTGCGGCAACTTGTCCCCAGTCATGGCATTGCCCATCTCCCGGATCAACCCCCGGCACCGCCGGCGCAATGGATCATCTGAATCACGGGGATAGTTTCCAGGCGCGCTTTATCCCGGTTATCCCCGCTATTCGGCATCAACGCGGCTGCGGATTCTCCCGGTCTTATCCTTTGATTCGACGCCCACCCGTCTCGGATTCCATCCGCATGCAAAGCGGGCAAGAAAGACGGAGACCGGGGATTACGATGATTCACCGCCCATCTACCTCATCTACCTCTCTCTAGAGATTCTCTTTAAGTGTAAGAGTAGAGGATCGAAACTCTGCCTGGCTCACCTGGAATGACCCACCCAAAGACGCTCGTCGAAACCCTGCATGGCCGCAAAGGCGACCGGACCCCGATCTGGCTGATGCGCCAGGCCGGGCGCTATTTGCCGGAATACCGAGCGCTTCGGGCCGAGGCGAAGAACTTCCTGGATTTCTGCTTCACCCCGGATCTCGCGGTCGAGGCGACGTTGCAGCCGATCCGGCGCTATGACCTCGATGCGGCGATCCTGTTCTCCGACATCCTGGTCGTGCCGTATGGGCTCGGGCAGAAGGTCTGGTTCGAGGAGGGGATCGGACCGCTGCTGGACCCGATCGTCGATACCGAGGCGCTGAAGGGTTTCGAGACGACGCGGATGATCGAGGCTTTGCAGCCGGTCTACGAGACCCTGCGTCGGCTGAAGCAGGAACTGCCGGCGGACCGGACCCTGATCGGCTTTGCCGGGGCGCCCTGGACCTTGACCAGCTACATGATCGAGGGCGGCTCGAGCCGGGACTTCGCCAAGGCGAAGCTCTGGGCTTACGGGCGGCCGGATAGTTTCCAGAAGCTGATCGATCTGCTGGTCGATGCGGTGGCGGCGCATCTCGAGGCCCAGGTCGCGGCCGGCGCCGAAGTGCTGCAGATCTTCGATTCCTGGGCCGGCGCCTTGGACAGCGCGGCAATGCGGCGCTGGTCGCTGGAACCGATCCGGGCGATCGTCACGCGGCTGAAGCGGACTGCGCCGGGCGTGCCGGTGATCGTCTTTCCGCGCGGCGTCGGGACGGGTTACCGCGATTTCGCGGAGGCCGGTGTCGGCGATGCGATCAGCCTCGACCAGCATATCGACCCGGTCTGGGCCCGCGACGCGGTGCAGCGCAAATGCGTGGTGCAGGGCAATCTCGACCCGCGCTGGCTGGTGGTTGGCGGCGAAGGCATGCGCACGGCGATCCATGGAATCCTCGATGCGCTGGGCCGAGGTCCGCTGGTGTTCAACCTCGGCCATGGCTGCGTGCCGGAAACGCCGCCCGAGCATGTGGCCGAGCTGATCGCGACGGTCCGCGCCTACCGATGAGCAGCAACCGCCGCATCGCCATCGTGCTGTTCAATCTCGGCGGGCCGGATTCCCCGGCCGCGGTCGAGCCGTTCCTGTTCAACCTGTTCAACGACCGGAACATCATCGATCTGCCGGGAGTCCTCCGCTGGCCGCTGGCCAAGCTGATCTCCAGCCGGCGCGCCAAGGCGGCCGGGGCGATCTATGCCGAGATGGGCGGGCGTTCGCCGATCCTGCCGAACACCGAACGCCAGGCTGCGGCCTTGCAGGCGTCGCTCGGCGATCTCGGCGAGGTGAAGGTGTTCATCGCCATGCGCTACTGGCATCCGCTGACCGAGGAAACCGTCGCGGCGGTGAAGCGCTTCGCGCCGGACGAGGTGATCCTGCTGCCGCTCTACCCGCAATTCTCGACCACGACGACTGAATCCTCGGACCGGGTCTGGCGGGTCGCGGCGAAGCGCCAGGGGCTGACCGCGCCGCGGAAGCTGATCTGCTGCTATCCGACCGAGCCCGGATTCATCGCCGGGGTGGCCAAGGTCACGGCGGCGGCAATCGCACGGGCTAAGGCGAAGACCAAGGCGCCGATCTTCGTGATCTTCTCGGCCCATGGCTTGCCGAAGAAGATCGTCGATCGCGGCGATCCTTATGTGGCGCAGGTTTCGGCCACGGTGCATGCGGTGGTCGATACGCTCGGCCTCGCGGTCCCGGAATGGATGGTTGCGTTCCAGAGCCGGGTGGGTCCCTTGGAATGGGTGGGTCCGCCGACCGATCATTCGATCGAGGAAGCGGCGTCGGCCGGCAAGGCCGTTGTCGTGGTGCCGATCGCCTTCGTCTCCGAACATTCGGAGACATTGGTGGAACTCGACATCGAGTATCGGCATCTGGCCGAGAAACGCGGCGCCGCGGCCTATGAACGCGCGCCGACCGTGTCGGAGGAACCGGATTTCATCGCCGGTCTCGCGCAGCTGGTGCGGACGGCACTCCAACAGCCGCAGCGCGTGCAGCCGGGATCGGGCGCCCAATACTGCGCCGCCTGGCCGCGCTGCGCCTGCCAAAGAGAGGAGCTCTAGGCGATGCTCTACAACTGGCTGCTGGCCTTGCACATCATCGCGGTCATCGCCTGGATGGCGGGCATGCTCTATCTGCCGCGGCTCTACGTCTATCATGCCCAGGCTCTGCAGAAGGGCGCTGCGAAGGGCTCCGAACTCAGCGAGACCTTCAAGGTGATGGAGCGCCGGTTGCTGCGGGCGATCATCAATCCGGCGATGATCGCCGCCTGGATCCTGGGCCTCGCCTTGGCTTGGCAGGGCGATCATTGGCGCGAGGGCTGGTTCCACGGAAAGCTGGCGCTGCTGCTCGGCATGCAGCTGATCCATGCCGCATTGGCCCGCTGGCGCCGGGCCTTCGCCAATGACGCCAACATCCACTCGGATCGCTTCTACCGCTTCATGAACGAGGTCCCGACGCTGCTGCTGATCGGGATCGTGATCCTGGCGGTGGTGAAGCCGTTCTAGCTAGCTACTTGTCCGGCTGCCGTGGGTCGGCCTTCTCGCCGGCGATGTAGGCGCGCGCGTCGTTCACCACCTTGTCCAGCAAGGCGAAGAAGATCTCGACCGCATAGCCGGCCAGGAAGGCCGCGGTCAGGAGCGGGAGGGACTTGAGGAAAGCCAAGGGGTCGGTCGGCGTCGCTCCGGAGGTCGGCGTCAGGAAGAGGCCGATGGTCGCGCCGATGATGAGGCCGAGCAGCACGCGGACGTAATAGGCCGGCAGGAAGATGGTGTTCATCGACTGGTCGATGATCCGGCGCGCGATCGAGCGCAGCACCTGGGTGCAGGATCCCAGCAAGGCCAGGATCAGCGGCAGGGCATAGGCATTGAGATTGTTGAGCGAGATCTGCGCCCGCAGCACCTGATCGGGCGCGCCCTCCGAGATATTGTCGAAACAGGGGAACAAGATCGGATAGATCGGGCAGGCGTTCCATTTGCCGACCAGGCCTTCCAGGCGGGTGGCTTCGTCCTTCAGTTCAGCCGTTTTCGCCTCATCCGCGGCGGCCATGGCTATTTGCGTCGCGTCGTAGCGGTTCAGGATCGTGCTGCCGCTGACGACATGAACCTGGATGGCGAGATAGGCCAGCACCACCACGCTGGCGGTGAGCGTGATCCACAGGTTGC
Organism: Dongia sedimenti; assembly: GCA_030715195.1. Lineage (GTDB taxonomy): Bacteria > Pseudomonadota > Alphaproteobacteria > Dongiales > Dongiaceae > Dongia > Dongia sedimenti. The sequence continues at coordinate 23,415 of JAUYVI010000004.1, read as the reverse complement.
GGTGCATCCAGCCCAGAAACGTGACCCGGCGATTGAGCGCCACATGGCGGATGCCATCGACCGTCGCCGGCAGCGCGGCATTGGCAAGCGCGCTGTAGGCGAGCCAGAACACCGCCTCCTGGGCATCGGAGAGCTTGCCCGCGCTCGCATAAGCATGCTGGGCGGCGACCAGCTTGGTGACGGCGTCGGCGGGCGCCTCGCGCTTGGAGGCGGTGATGAACGAGATCAGCAGGGAGGAATCCTCCAGCGCCTGCCGCAAGCGTTGGAGATGCAGCGTTGCGATATCCGCGTCCGTCAGCGGCGCATGCCCCTCGGCCTGGCCGGTCCCGAATGGCAAAAGCATGTCCCCCGATCTCCCCCCGCAGCGCGCGTCCAGCCCGATCGGCGCAATCATAAGTGTAGCGCAGTCTCGGGGTGTTGTCCGCCGCCGATAGGACTGCAATCGGAACCATCGCCATCAAACGGGTTGGCCCCGCTGTGGAACTTGGGACCCTGATAGAACCCGCTCCGGAAGGGGCCTTGAAACCGCGCACGAAATTGCCATTTGACTTTGTAAGGCCACTCCGGTATCCGCAGAGATAGCACCCTGGCAGGACCGGTCGCTCCTCGCTCCCCCACGAAAATCCGTGTGTTTGGCCCTAGAACCTGGGCCTTGGCGTTAGGGGATCGGACCAGAGCCTAGGCGCGTCTTAGCAGAAGACCGGTCATCAAGGCCGGCACTCTTGAAGGAGCGGGCGAACCGGAATTGGTCGCCTCGCGTCCCACTCCCCAGAACCGTCTCCCTTTCCGCGTGTTTCCCCAAACAACCACAGAACCATCAAAACCCTATGAATCTCCAAGAACTTAAGCGCAAGACGCCCGCCGAGCTGCTGGCGTTCGCCGAGGACCTTCATATCGAGAATGCCAGTGCCCTGCGCCGCCAGGACATGATGTTCGCGATCCTGAAGCAGCTCGCGGAGAACGACACCGCGATCTTCGGCGACGGCGTGCTGGAAATCCTCCAGGACGGCTTCGGCTTCCTGCGCTCTCCCGAGGCCAATTATCTCCCCGGCCCGGACGACATTTACGTTTCACCCAGCCAGGTGCGCCGTTTCGGGCTTCGCACCGGCGACACGGTGGAGGGGCAGATCCGCGCGCCCAAGGATGGCGAGCGGTATTTCGCCCTGCTGAAGGTCAACAAGATCAACTTCGACGATCCCGACAAGATCCGCCACCGCATCAACTTCGACAACCTGACGCCGCTCTATCCCGACGAGAAGCTCACCATGGAGCTCGAGGGCAAGGGCGACGTCGAGCTGCCGAAGAAGGAAGAGGAAGCGGCGCCGGCGATCAAGGTCGAGCCCGGCAAGCGCATGGAGCTCGGCAAGGGCAAGCTCCGGGGCTCGCGGGAATCGCACGACGTCCAGAAGGTGGACATCACCGCTCGGATCATCGACCTGATCTGCCCGATCGGCAAAGGCCAGCGCGCGCTGATCGTGGCGCCGCCGCGGACCGGCAAGACGGTCATGCTGCAGAACATCGCGCATTCGATCGCGGCCAATCACCCGGAATGCTACCTGATCGTGCTGCTGATCGACGAGCGGCCGGAGGAAGTCACCGACATGGCGCGCTCCGTGAAGGGCGAGGTCGTGTCCTCCACCTTCGACGAGCCGGCGGTGCGCCACGTCCAGGTCGCGGAAATGGTGATCGAGAAGGCCAAGCGCCTGGTCGAGCACAAGCGCGATGTGGTGATCCTGCTGGATTCGATCACGCGCCTTGCCCGTGCCTACAACACCGTGGTCCCGTCCTCGGGCAAGGTGCTGACCGGCGGTGTCGATGCCAACGCGCTGCAGCGGCCGAAGCGCTTCTTCGGCGCCGCCCGCAACATCGAGGAGGGCGGCTCGCTCACCATCATCGCGACCGCGCTGATCGACACCGGCAGCCGCATGGACGAGGTCATCTTCGAAGAGTTCAAAGGCACCGGTAACTCGGAAATCATCCTCGACCGCAAGATCTCCGACAAGCGCACCTTCCCCTCGATCGACATCACCAAATCCGGCACCCGCAAGGAAGAGCTGCTGGTGGACAAAGGCACGCTGTCCAAGATGTGGGTGCTGCGCCGCATCCTGATGCCGATGGGCGTGGTCGATGCCATGGAATTCCTGATCGACAAGCTCAAGCATTCGAAGACCAACAACGACTTCTTCCAGTCGATGAACCAGTAGGGTCAACCCGACCCAGCTTGGCTGACACTTGCGGGCCGTGGGCTTGATGGAGATCAGGCGCACGGCCCGCTCTGCTTTGGGTGTTCACGCCATGTTAACGCTCGCCCGCCGATCCTAGGACCACTTGCTGGTCGCCGGATGCCGCGTTACGTCTTTAGGGGACGACTTCGAACGGCGGCGCGACTGGGATCGGGGATCCTGCGGATGCGGTTGGCGGAAAGATGCGCACCCCGGCGGAAGCTGCGGAGCTGGATCACCGCGATGGCGGCCGGTGCGGCCCTGTCACTGTCTTTCCCGGCCCTGGCGGAGCCGCTGGCCAAGCCCTTGGGCGGCGCGATCATCCTCACGGTCGGCGGCGCGATCGCCAACAGCAACGGCGACGGCAACGTCTTTTTCGACCTGGCGCTCCTGCAGACCCTGCCGGCGCGCGATTTGGTGACCGAGACGCCCTGGACCAAGGGGCCGCACCGCTTCACCGGTGTCCCGCTCGAGGCGCTGATGAAATGGGTCGGCGCGCGGGGCCAGACGATCAGGGTCGACGCGCTGAACGACTATTCGGTCGATGTGCCGATCAAGGACGGGCCCGCGCACGGCGCGCTGGTGGTCTATCTGTTCGACGGCGAGCCGATGCTGCCCTCCGATCGCGGGCCGCTCTGGATCGTCTATCCGTTCCGCGACCGCCCGGAGACCCGGACCGAGACCTTCTACCAGCGCGCGGTCTGGAACGTCTACGCCATGACGGTGCGGTGATGCAGACGCCGCGGGCGATCCGGAACTGGCGGCGGCTCTTCATCGTCGGCCTGGTATTGCTCGCCGCCCTGGTCCTGTGGTCGGCCAAGGAGCTGGCCGTCACCGTCGATACGTTGCGCGCCAACGAGCTCGACAATGTCGGCTGGAACGCGAGCCAGCTCGAGGTGCAGCTGGTGAAGCTGCAGCATCTGCTGGCCGAGGCCAAGGCGGGCAATCCGCAACGCCTGCTGCTGCAGCGGCGCTGGGACAATTTGCTCAGCCGGGTCGATCCCCTGGACGCGGCGATCACCCCCGATCTCAGGGCGAGCCAGCCGGACTTCGCGCCGACCTTCGAACAGGTGAAGGCGGACATCGCCGAGATGTCCGCCTATGTCCGGGTCCGCAACGGCAATCTTGTTCAATCGGTCGATGTGCTGGAGGGGCCGGCGACGGCCTTGGCGGTGCCGATCCGGCGCCTCGCGGTGATGGGCGACCAGTATTGGGGCCAGCTCACCGAGCGCCGGCGCGGCGCCCTGGTCGATAAGATCCAGTCGCTGGCGTTGGCGCTGGGCGGGCTGCTGCTGCTGCTCTGCGCCAACCAGATCGTCATCGTGGTGCAGCGGCACCGGCTCGGAACCATGGCGGTGGAGCTGAAGGCGGCCTTGCGGGCGGCCGATCAGGCCAATATGGCGAAGACCAACTTCCTCGCCCGGATGAGCCACGAGCTCCGCACGCCGCTGAACGCCATCATCGGCTTCGCCGAGGTGATGCAGAAGGAAATGTTCGGTCCGCTCGGCCATCCGCGCTACCGGGATTACAGCATCGGCATCCTCGCCTCGGGGCACAACCTGCTCGGCCTGGTGGATTCGGTGCTCGACGTTTCCCGGATCGAAATCGGCAGCGTGCCGGTAACCCGGGAGCTGGTGGCGCTGGACGAGATGGCCCGCAGCTGCGTCGCCGCGATCCAGGGTGGGGCCCGCAACGGCGCGGTCGAGGTCGCCAATATGGTGCCGGAGGATCTGCCGCCGCTCCGCGTCGATCCTGCGCACTTGCGCAAGATCCTGCTGCAGCTCCTGGACAATGCGGTGAAGTTCGGCCCGAACGGCGGCCATGTCGAGCTCGGCGCCCGGCGCTGCGATGCCGGCCGGCTCGAGATCTGGGTCAAGGATGACGGGCCAGGCATCCGGCCCGAGGACTTGCGGAACGTCCTCACCCCGTTCAACCAGGTGCGCAACCACCTGGTGTTCCATCACGAGGGCCTGGGCCTCGGCCTGCCGATCGCCAAATCGCTGACCGAATTGAACGGCGGCGAGTTCGAACTGACCAGCGCCCCCGGCCGAGGCACCGAGGCCAAGCTCCGCTTCGACACAGCGGCGTAAGAAAAGGGCGGCGGATCGCTCCGCCGCCCTTCCCGCTTCGCGTCTCGGCAGGCGCGTTACTTCATCGTTTTCACTTCTTCCCAGAGCTTGGTGTATTTGTCGGCATCGGCTTTCTGCAGCATGATGCCGGCGTTGAGGGCCTTCTCGGGATCGGTGATGCCGAGGGCCGCGACCTTCGCCGGGTCGGCCAACTCGAAGGCCTTCTTGTTGCTGTGGCCGTAGCCGAAATCCTCGATCAGCTGCTTGCCGGTCTCGGGCGAGAGCCAGGCGTCGAGGAAGTCATAGGCCTCTTCCTTGCTGGCCTTGCCGGTGGTGAGCAGCGTCAGGCCGCAGAGCCAGGTGAAGATGCCTTCCTTCGGCACCGCATAGGCGGCCGGGATGCCCTGCTCCCTCAAGGTCTTCGGGGTCTCGTTCCAGGCATAGGCGGCGACGATCTCGCCGGAGGCCAGCGCCTGGTTGACTTCGGTCGGGTCCTTCCACAGGAAGCGCGCGTTCTTGACGACCTTCTCGACCAGCGGCTTGGTGGCGGCCAGCTCTTCGTCGGTCATGTTGAAGATCTTCTGCTTGTCATAGCCCAGGAGGAGGCCGGCGATCTCGGCGACCACATAATCGTCCGTCATGGCGACGCGGCCGGCATACTTGTCGTCGGTGAAGATCGACCAGCTCGGATTCTTGTCGAAATCCGCGTCGACCAGGTCGGGGCGATAGCAGATCGAGGAATTGCCCCAGTCGCAGGGCGTCATCACCACCTTGCCGTCGACCACCACGCCGGGCGCCTCCTGTAAGGCCGGAAACACGTCCTTCCAGTTGGAGAGCTTCGACGTGTCGATCGGCTCGGCGATCTTCGCGTCGGTGAAGCGGAACACCGAATAGGTGCAAGGGTGCATGACGTCGGCGTTGAAGCCGCCGCGCACCTTCTGCAGCGCTTCCTCCTCATTGGCGAAGATCGAGAAATTCGGCGCCTTGCCGTGCTTCTTCACATAGGAGGAAAAGAGGTTGTCGACGTCGTAGCCGCTCCACTCCATGCAGGTGAGCACGCTTTCGGCTCGGCCGAGCCGCGGCATGACCGTCATGCCGACGCCGAACGCGGCGGCGCCGCGCATCATGTCGCGCCGGGAGATCTTTCCCTGCGCCATCCGGTCGATGAATTTCAGCTTGTTCATAGTCAATCTCCCTGTTGCGAGGCCTGTCCTGTTGGCGGTTTGATTTTTTGAACGTTTCTTCAATTCTTCGATTTGACATCCGCGGCCAAATCGCTGTCAATGAAGTTTCGGGCCTGATTTTCAAATCCGGCGGCCGCAAGAGCCGCCAGTTGGGAACCGAGGCCGTCTCGTTGAGGGACGGTGCCGACAGGGCAGGTGGATGGCTGAGACTACTGTGGAATCGCAGGGCCCGACTCCCGGACAGGAAGCGGCCGCCCGGACCAATATTGGTTTGCTGCAGCGGCTCGATTGGGTGCGCGGCTATCTCCTCATGACGCCGACCATCCTCTTGATGTGCGGCCTGCTGATTGCGCCTTTGGCGTCGTTGTTCCTGCGCAGCTTCTGGACCCAGCACGGGTTCGAGATCGACAAGACATTCACGCTGCACAATTACTGGGAGTTGATCGCGCCCTCCGACGAGGTGACCTGGTGGTCCGGCATTCCCTTCCCGCTGAAGAACCCGGCCTATGCCATCGTCATCGTCAAATCGCTGCTGATCTCGCTGGGCGCGACGGTCGCCGTTCTCCTGATCGCCTATCCGATGGCCTATTTCCTGGCCTTCCGGGTGGTGCGGCACAAGATGCTCTGGCTGATCATCATCACCATTCCATTCTGGACCAGCTATCTGCTGCGGGTCTTCGCCTGGAAGATCATCCTCGGCTATAACGGCGTCATCAACAGCGGCCTGATCTGGCTGGGCGTCATCGACAAGCCGTTGGAATTCCTGCTCTACAATCCGCTCTCGGTGATCATCACCCTGGCCCATGCCTGGGTCGCTTATGCGATCCTGCCGATCTACGTCTCACTGGAGAAGATCGACCGTTCGCTGCTGGAAGCCGCGACCGATCTCGGCGACCGGCCGTGGGAGCGCTTCCTGCACGTGACCCTGCCGCTCTCTTTACCCGGCGTCATCGCCAGTACGTTGATGGTGTTCATTCCGACGGTCGGCGATTACGTGACGCCGACCCTGGTGGGTGGGCCGACCGGCGTCATGGTCGGCAACACGATCCAGACCCTGTTCGGGCAGCGCAACGATGGGCCGTTGGGCGCCGCCTTGTCGGCGGTGGTCATGCTGATCGTGACCCTGCTGGTCTGCCTGTTCCTCTGGGCCGTGGGCTACCGCAAGATGCAGAAGCGGGAAGCGGCGCAATGAGCCGGCGCTGGGACTTCCTGACCTTCTACGGCCTCGGCTTCGTGGTGTTTCTCTATGCGCCGGTGCTGCTGCTCCCGCTGTTCTCCTTCAACGACAGCATCTTCGCGATTTTCCCGCTGAAGGGTTTCACCCTCAGCGCCTATCAGCAGCTGGCCGACGACACCAAGCTGCAGGGTGCGGTCTGGAACAGCATCGTCGTGGGGATTTGCGTCGCGCTCATCAGCACCACCTTCGGCCTGCTGGCCGCCATGGCGGTGACGCGCTACCGCCTGCCCGGCAAGGGCCCGGTGGTCGGGACCATCATGCTGCCGCTGGTGATCCCGAGCATCATCCTCGGCGTCGCGCTGCTGGTGCTGGTGCGCCAGGTCTTCGACATCGAATTGTCGTTGTGGTGCGTGGGCGCCGGCCATGTGCTGCTCTGCGTCCCCTTCTCCATGCTGGTGTTGATTTCGCGGCTCGAGGGCTTCGACAAGAATCTCGAGGAGGCGGCGCAAGACCTCGGCGAGAACGGCTGGATGACCTTCTGGCGCGTGACCTTCCCGCTGGCGCTGCCGGGGGTCATATCCAGCCTGCTGATGTCTTTCACCACCTCGTTCGACGAATACGTGCTGGCCTTCTTCCTGTCCGGGATCGACCAGACCCTGCCGATCTATCTCTGGAGCATGCTGCGCTTTCCGCAGCGCCTGCCGATCACGCTGGCACTCGGCAGCAGCATCCTGATCGCTTCCACCATCATTGTCGTGATCTCCGAAGTGCTGCGCCGCCGCGGCGTCCAGTCCGAAAAACCGACCGGGTTATGAGCCATGCCAGAGATTAAGTCCGACGCCATCATCTCGCTGCGCCATCTCTCGAAGCATTTCGGGCCGGTGAAGGCGGTGGACGACATCAGCTTCGACATCCGGCGCGGCGAGTTCTTCTCGCTGCTGGGCCCGTCCGGCTGCGGCAAGACCACCCTGCTGCGCATGCTCGCCGGCTTCGAGCAGCCGAGCCAGGGCGACCTCTTGATCGACGGCCAGCAGATGGCGGGCGTGCCGGCCTATGCGCGGCCGACCAACATGGTGTTCCAGAACTACGCGATCTTCCCGCATCTGAACGTGCGCGAGAACATCGCCTTCGGCCTGCGCAAGAAGGGCCTGAGCAAGGACGAGCTGAACCGGCGGGTGGATGAAGCCCTGGCGCTGATCAAGCTCGAGGGCTATGGCGCGCGCGCCAGCAACCAGCTCTCCGGCGGCCAGCGGCAGCGCATCGCGCTGGCGCGCGCCCTGGTCTGCCAGCCGAAGGTGCTGCTGCTGGACGAGCCCCTGGGTGCGCTCGACAAGAAGCTGCGCGAGGAGATGCAGATCGAGCTGCGGCAGCTCCAGCGCAGTGTCGGCATCACCTTCGTCTTCGTGACCCACGACCAGGAGGAGGCATTGACCCTCTCCGACCGGATCGCGGTCATGTCGCGCGGCAAGGCGCTGCAGATCGAGAGCGCGACCAGACTCTATGAGGCGCCGAACTGCCGCGAGGTGGCGGAGTTCATCGGTTCGATGAATTTCTTCCAGGGGACCTTGCGGAATGCCGGCGGCGGGCGCGCCGTGGTCGATGCCGGGCCTTTGGGTTCGCTCAATGCCATGCTCGAGGGCGCCCCGCCGCCGGTCGGCACCGCGGTCTCGATCGCGGTGCGGCCGGAGAAGCTGCGCCTCGCCTGGGAACAGCCGGCGAGCCAGGCCAACGCGGTCGCCGGGCGGGTCGACGCCCAGGCCTATCTCGGCGATCGCAGCCACTACTACATCGCCGTTCCGGGCAGCGACCGGCCGATCGCGGTCGCCTATCAGAACGTCGATCGCAGCCTCGACGGTATCGAGGCGATCGGCCGCCCGGTCTGGCTCACCTTCCCGGCCGAAGCCGCGGTGCTGCTGACGCGCTGAGCAGCGCCGCTGCGGAATTTCTTCTTACCAGCGTTCCCATTTTCGTTAACGCTGCTTCAATCAATCCCTGAGCAAAATCGGTTCAATTGCTGCTCATTTGGGGTGATTGAGCATGAGACCGCACGGCCGTTTCCGCCGAGCCTTCGCTGCGATGCTGATGGGGATCGGTGTCGCCATGACCGGTTGGAGTGTGTCTTCGGGCGCCGCGGCGGAAGCCGTGACGCCGGCGGGCACGGTCCTGGTGGTCGACGGCGCCATCGCCGGCGGCGAACCCGCCGTCTTCGACCTGGCGGCGCTGAAGTCCCTGCCGGTGACCCGGATCACGACCATGACGCCGTGGACCGAGGGCGAGAACCTCTATGAAGGCGTGCGGATCCGCGATCTGCTGGAGCGGCTCGGCGCCAAGGGCGATGCAGTCCTGGCCGATGCGATCGACGATTACCAGGTCCCGATCCCGATGGACGACATCCGCAACTATGACGTCATCGTCGCCTATGCGATGAACGGCCGGCTCTTGCCGGTCGACGACAAGGGCCCGCTCTGGGTCATCTATCCTTACTCCGAGAATTTCGGGCTGCAGAAGGACCTCTACTTCTCGCGCAGCGTCTGGCAGCTCAACCGGCTGACCGTGCAATGAGCGGACGCAGCAGCTTCGCTGGCATGCCGTTCGGCCGGAGCACGATGCTGCGCCGGCGTGCCGGAATCCTGCGCGACGTCCTGATCGCCTTTGGAATCGCCGCCATGGTGATCGCCGCCGGCTGGACCGGCAGCCGCGCCGTCGATCGCCTGGATTCCCTGCGCAACGCGCCGCATTACAACATCACCTGGATGGGCACGCAGCTCGAGACGCATTACACGCGGTTCGAAGCGGCGGTCGCCGCATCGCTTGCCGGACACGACGATCCGGCGGAGCTCCGCGACCGCTGGAACGCGTTTCAGACCTGGGTCCATGTGGTGAGCGCCGGCGATGCCCGCGCGCAGCTGCCCCAGGACGAGATGTTCGGAATCGAGCTGCGGCGCATCGCGGCGCTCGACGGCCAGATCACCGGCCTCATCGCCGCCAAGGGCTCGCTTTCCGCCGCGGCGCCGGAAATCTATTCCATCCTGCGCGCGACCGAGGGCTCGGTGCGGCGGATCGCACTGGCCAGCTATCAGCAGGGCCTGACGACGGTCAACGCCGAGCGCGGCCGGATCGAGGTCGATTTCGGCCTGCTGGCGGGCATCACCGCGGCGGTGCTGCTCTCGCTGCTGATCCTGGTCGCCGTGCTGATCCGCCACCGTCGGCGGCTCTGGCATCTGGCCCATGAGCTTTCCGCGGCGAAGCTGCGCGCCGAGGTCGCCAACCGCGCGAAGTCGGAATTCCTGGCGCATATGAGCCACGAGCTGCGCACGCCGCTGAACGCGATCATCGGCTTCTCCGAGATCATGGCGCTGGAAGCCTTCGGACCTTTGGGCGAGGCGCGCTATCTCTCCTACGCGCGGGACGTGGTCGGCGCCGGGCGGCATCTGCTGGGCCTGATCGACGGCGTGCTCGACATCGCCAAGATCGAGAACGGCAAGATGACGCCGACGCCGCAATCGATCGACATCCGCGAGCTGGGGGTCGCCTGCATCGGCATGATGCAACAGCGGGCCGCCGAGCGCGGCCTGGAGCTCTCGACCGAACTCGACGGCGAGCTGCCGCGCCTGTTCGTCGACCGCAAGCACCTGAAGCAGATCGTGCTGAACTTCCTCGGCAATGCGGTGAAGTTCACGGAGCCCGGCGGGCGGGTGACCTTGGGCGCGCATCGCACCCAGGACGGCCGGCTCTGCATCTGGGTCAAGGACAGCGGCATCGGCATCGCACCCGGCGATCTCGAGCGCGCATTGCAGCCGTTCGGTCAGATCGAGAACAGCCAGTCGCGCACCCAGATCGGCTGGGGCCTCGGCCTCGCGATCTCGAAATCCCTGGCCGAGCTCAACGGCGGGACGTTGGCTCTGGCAAGCACCCCGGGCGCCGGCACCACCGCCAGCGTCACCTTCCCCGGCCCGGCCCTGGCGAAGGCGGCTTAGCCCGCTCTACGGAATCAGGATCGTCGCGCCGGTCGTCTTCCTGGCCTGCAAATCCCGATGCGCCTCAGCCGCGTCCTTCAGCGGATAGCGGTGGCCGATTTGGATCTTCACCAGGCCGCGGTTGACCACGTCGAACAGCGCGCCGGCCGAGAGCTCGAGATCGGAGCGGCTGGCGATGTAATGGAACAGGGTCGGACGCGTCAGGAACAGCGAGCCTTTCTGGCTCAGGATCAGCGGCTGGATCTCCGGCGCCGGGCCGGAGGCGTTGCCGAAGGTCACCATCATGCCGCGCATCCGGAGGCAGTCGAGCGAGGGCAGGAAGGTGTCCTTGCCGACGCCGTCATAGACCACATGGACGCCCTTGCCGTCGGTGATCTCCTTGACCCGCTTCACCCAGTCTTCGCTGCGGTAGTTGATGACATGCGTCGCGCCCAATGACTTGGCGATGGCGCATTTCTCCGGTGAGCCCGCGGTGCCGATCGTGACCGCGCCGAGGCTGGCCAGCCATTGCATGGCGATGGTGCCGACGCCGCCCGCCGCGGCATGGAACAGCACGAAGTCGCCAGCCTTCACCGGATAGGTGCGGCGGAGCAGGAACTCGACCGTCATGCCTTGCAGCATCATGCCGGCCGCGGTCTCGAAGTCGACCGTGTCCGGCAGCTTGACCAGCCGCTCGGCCGGATAGTTGCGGATGGTGGCGTAGGCGCCGTTCGGCGCCGAGCAATAGGCGACGCGGTCGCCCGGCTTGAACTCGGTGACGCCGGGGCCGACCGCCTCCACCATGCCCGCGGCTTCGAGGCCGAGACCGCTCGGCATGGTCAGCGGATAGAGGCCGCTGCGCTGATAGGTGTCGATGAAGTTGAGGCCGCAGGCATGGTTCCTGATCGTGACTTCGCCCGGCCCGGCCGGCGGAACCTCGACCTCCTCCCAGCGCATCACCTCCGGTCCGCCATGTTCATGGATGCGGATGGCATTGGCCTTCATCGCTCTCTCCCGACTGCAAAATAGGAGCGGCGACTCTGGCGCGGCCTCGGTGAAAATGGAAGCGCGGAGTCTGGAGCGCTAGCCGATCACGGTATGGCTATGGCCCCACCATTTCGGCACCGGGGCCACGCTGCCGACCAGATGCGTCCCGGTCTTCAGCGTCATCATGCCGCTCCAATAGCCGGTCACGTGCCATGCCGCGCCGTCCGGGGAGAGCGCCACGCCGCAGGGCCAGCGCAGCCCGAGCGCGTCGGTGCGGATGAGTTTCTTCAGCGTTCCGGTCGCGCCGTCGAACAGCGCGATCCTGTGCGTGGCCGGGAAGGTCATCAGGATCTCGTCGGATTTTCCGTCATAGAGCACCGAGAGGCCATGCCGTGTCAGCGGCACATGCTCCGAGAGCAGCTGTTGCGCATGGCCGCCGACCGCACGCACGGGCTGCGAGGCGAGATATTCAAAGCCATGCTCGGCGCCGGGATCGGCTTCGAGACCGGCGGCTTCCGGCGAACCGGCCCAGGCCATCTTCGCCGTCACCGCGAAGATGCGGTCCAGCCGCTTGCCGGCGAGATGGCGCAGTTCCGCCATCGGATCGGTGCCGTCGATCCAGGACACCAGCTTGCCGCTGGCGATCTCGATGACGGCGATACCGGGGGCGATCGGATCGGGGATGTCGGGGTTGTCGTCGCCGCTGCCGGCGACGTTGGTGCTGCCGTAATGCGCGACGACGAGATGGCGCCCGTCATCGGTGACCTGGATCTCATGCGGCCGGATGCCGTAGCTCGGCATCGCGCCCACCGGTGCCAGGGTGACGGCGTCGCGGATGACGATGCGCCCGGAAAGCCGCGCGATGTCGGCCGCGCGGTCGCCGCTCTTCGGCTCGGCCGGATGTCGCTCGGCGATCGCGACATGCTTGCCGTCCGGCATGATTGCGGGATGGCCGCCGAAGCGCCAGCCTGCCTGCGCGGGCCGCACGAACGCGGTCATGTCGAGCGTGTCGAGGTCGAAACCGACAACCGTGTCCGATTCCATGCCGGAGAAGACCCCGACATTGAGCGCGGGCAAGACCTGCAGGCCATGGCCGCGCACCGGATAGGCCGCGCGCCTGGGCTCCGCCGTGGGATCGGCCAGATCCAGCACGTTGAGGATGGTGCGATTGGCGGTCCAATCCGCAGGTACCCGGGTGATCTCGGGGATATCGACCAGCAGCCGGTCGCCGGATGTGGCGAGCTCGCTGCGATAGCCTGGGACGTAGAGCCGTGCCCATTTGGAGGGTTCGGTGCCGGCTTGCGCCGCATGCCGTATGCCGGGAACGACGGCTGCGGCCGTGAAGGCGACGAGCGCCGCCTCCAAAGCCTGCCGTCGCGTGAGGCTGCCGGCCATGACGCCGTCAGCCCTCGCCGCCGCCACCTCCGCCGCCGCCACCCCCGCCACCACCACCACCCCCGCCGCCACTGCCACCGGTGCGGGGCTTCGGCGGCTTGGCCGGCGTGTTGGTCGGGGCGACCGGATTGGTGAGATAGTCGCTGTCCCAGTTCGTGTATCCGCCGTCGCCGGTGTAATGCGTGTTGCTGTTGGGCCCGAGGTAATTGTCGGAGGTCCAGGTGTCCTTCACCGTGCCGTCCGGCCCGCGTACCTGGGTGACGGTGTAGGTGTGGAGGCTCGCATCCGTGGTGAAGGGCACGCGATAGCCACTGTAGGTGTGCACGTCCACGGTGTGGTCGGCGGGAATCTGGCCGTTGTTCTTCATGCCCTGAAGTTTGTCGGCGATCGCCTGGCCGCGGGTCGTCGCGGCATCGACGCAGCTTCCGCCGGAGCCGTTCAGCACGTTGGTGTAGATCGTGGTCTTCGGCGTGCTGCCCGCCGCAGTCGCGATCGCGTCGCCGACCGCATCGACATTGTAGGGCGCCGGGGGCGGTTCCATGGCGAAGAGCGTGTCGTTCTCGTGCCTCGGGGCGCAGGCGGTGAGCGCGGTACCGGAAAGGAGCAGGAGCGTGAGAGCGCCGAGCGTGGCGAGTCGTTTCTTGTTCATGGCGTGTCCCCTCACTTCACGGTGTAGTTGGCGAGCGCGAAGGCGCCTTTGACGGGCGAGCTCTTCATGACGAACTCGAACACGGCGACCGAGGCGTTGCCTTGGTTCTGCACGGTGTAGTTCGCGGTCTGGAAGACCGAGAGATCGAGCGGCAGCCGGTATTGCTGCGCGAAGACGGCGAGCTCCCCGAGATTGGCCGGCCAGTGCTTGTTGGCGCCGCTGAAGGCGCTGAGTGCGTCGCGCACCTGCTGCACGGCGATGTCGTTCTCGTTCTTCATGCCTGAGAGCAGCGGCTTGCCCGGCGATGCCGCCTCGGCGACCGGCATCAGGCCGGGGGGCAGCAGATCGCCACCCATCAGACCGGCGATCAATGCGCCGGCAAGGATCCAATGCTTCATGATTGCCTCTCCAAGTTTCTGCCCCGACCGTCAGCTCCGTGACGGCATGCAGAAAGTCTAGAGCGGCGCTGTCAGGAGTTTATTGACATGTGTCAACGGAACTCCCACGACCGTGGTGCGGCCGTTTGCTGCGACGCTCGGCCGCAGCATGTGTCTTACGATGGTGCGATGCTACTCGGCGGCGCGCCGTTCCGATGCGCCGCGATGGGTGGCGATCTCGGCGATGGTGATGACCGGGAAGCCATGCCGTCGGGCGAAGTTTTTTGCGGCTTTGCTGCGCAGCATTTCGCCGTCGCGGTCCATCAGCTCGACGATGACCGCGGCCGGCATCAGCCCGGCGAGCTTGGCAAGATCCACAGAGCCCTCGGTATGGCCGCGCCGCACCAGCACGCCGCCGGGTGCCGCGCGCAGCGGAAAGATATGACCCGGCCGCGCCAGGTCCGCGGGCTTGGCATTGGGCGCGATGGCGGCCCGCACCGTCGCCAGCCGGTCGGCGGCGGAGATGCCGGTCGAAACGCCGTGCCGTGCGTCGATCGAAACCGTGAAGGCGGTGCCGTGCAAGCTGTCATTGGCCGGCACCATCGGCGGGAGATCCAGCTGCTTCAGCCGCTCGTCCTCAAGCGCCAGGCAGACCAGGCCACCGGCCCGGATCAGCTGCGCCATCACATCGCGGGTCAGGGTCTCGGCGGCGACCACGAGATCCGCCTCGTCCTCGCGGTCATGATCGTCCAGCATGCAGACCGGGATGCCGGCGCGCATGGCGGCAATGGCCGCTGACAGTCTCTGGTTCAGAAGGGTGGTCATGGGTGAAACGCTCCTCGCAGGGTCAACGGTTGCGATAAACGTTTCAGGGCGAACGCTCTGACGAACCGCTCCGCGCAAGCGGATTACGGGCGTCATGACGCTTCGTCTTCTTTCATCCGGACTTTAACCGTCGGCTCAGGACTGGCGCAGGTCGTCTGCGTTTCACCTGATCTGCTGACCCGCTATCCCAGGAGGATCGCGGCGCTCGCGGGCTCGGGCTTTTGAACTTGCCCCTACCGCCGGTGGGGAGTTTCACCCCGCCCTGAAGACGTGTAACACCGAGGACACTGGCAGAGCCGGCAGCGTCGCGTCAAGACAGGGTTCGCTTGTGCGGGCCGCGAGGAAAAAGCGCGGCTAATCGTCCAGCGTCGTCACGGTGCGGCGGTTCTGGCTCCAGCAGGCCTCGGTCGGCTCGGTGCAGGTCGGGCGTTCCTTGCCGTAGCTGATTGCCTTCAAGCGTTTGCGGTCGATGCCGAGCGCGACGAAGTAGTCCATGACCGCCTGGGCGCGGCGGTCGCCGAGCGCCAGGTTGTATTCGCGCGTGCCGCGCTCGTCGGCATGACCTTCGATCGTCAGATTGTGTTGCGGGTAGAGTTGGATCCAGCATGCCTGGCGCTGCGCATATTTCTGCGCCTCCGCCGTCAGAACGGCGCTGTCGGTCGTGAAATTGAGCGTGTTGCCGATATTGCCGAAGCCACAGGGTTCGTCCTCGATCGATCCCGGCGTCAGCGCACCGGCAGACACCACGCCTTCGGTGGCATCTTGGCCGGGTGCGCCGTTGCTGACACAGGCAGCCAGCATCAGCCCAGCGCCGAGCGCCGGCAATATTCGCACAGGCATGGCGATGGCTTGTGGTGGGGAGTTAGTTGCCGAGCGCGGTCACGCCGCGGCGGTTCTGGCTCCAGCAGGAATCATTGGCCTCCACGCAGACCGGCTTCTCCTTGCCGTAGGAGACTTCGGAGAGCCGCGACTTGTCGATGCCGAGCGCCACCAGGTAGTTCAGCACGGTGGTGGCGCGGCGGTCGCCGAGCGCCAGGTTGTATTCGCGCGTGCCGCGCTCGTCGGCATGGCCTTCGATCGTCACCATGTGCTGCGGATATTGCTGCAGCCAGGCTGCCTGCTTCTGCAGGATCCCCTGGGCCTCGGCGTTCAGCGAATAGCTGTCCGTGTCGAAGTGGATGGTGTTGCCGATCTTGGTCTCGAATTCCCCGGCGCTGCCGGGCCCCATGCTCGCGCTCTGGATCCCGCTGTCGAGGCCGGAGCCGTCGACCGAGCCGGTGCCGGCGTTCGAGAGCTGCGTCGTGTCGGTCGCCGGCAGCGATCCACTGGTGTCGGATCCGCTGCTTCCGCAGGCGGCAAGCAGCAGCGCAGCGCCGAGCGCCGCCATCATCCTGATCTTCATCGGTGTCCCCAATATGAATTGCGACTCGGAATCGTCGCGCAGCGGTGAAGAACCTGCAACCCAATCCGGGCGAACTTAAGGCGAAAATCGGGCGTGCGGTGACAAAGTCGCGGGATTTTCACGTCGACTCGGGTCAGACCGCCGTGAGTCGGGTCGATAGCGCCGCATCCAACGCCTGCGGCTCGGTGATCGGCAGGCCGCAGCTCCGGTTCCGGCAAAGATAGGCGGTCGCCTGGCCGTTCTGCCGGGTCTTGCCGAAGGCGGGATGCGCTTCCGGCAGCGCGGCCTCCGGCGGCACCACCTGCAGCAGCCGGTCGGGGAGCGAATGCCGCATCACCACCGTGACCAGGGCCTGCGTATCGGGCGCATCATGGGCGCCGATGATCACCACTTCCAGCGCATGGGCGAGGAAGGCCGCGTTGTTGAGGAAGGTTGCGAGCGGAAAGAAATTGCGCTCGAGCTCGCCGCTGAAGGCCGCGACCAGGGCACGCGCGCGCTCTTCGAAATGGGCCTCGCCGGTCAGGAGATGCAGCCGCGCCAGCACGCCGACCATGACCCCGTTGCCGTTCGGCACCGCGTTATCGCCGGCGGATTTCGGCCGCACCACCATGTCGCGCGTGTCGTCGGCGGTCATGAAATAGCCGCCATGGGCCGGATCCCAGAAATGCCGGTCCAGCAGCGCGGTCAACTCGCGCGCGGCGTCGAGATACTGCACCTTGGCGGTCGCTTCATAGAGCGCCAGAGCCGCGCGGGCGAGGTCGGCGTGATCGTCGAGCGTCGCCGGATGGGCGAGCTTGTCCTGGCGCCAGGCATGATAGAGACGCCCGTCCTTGAACATGTGCCGGCGGATGAAGGCGAAGGCGTCGCGCGCGAGGTCGATCCAATGCGGTTCCTCGAACGCCATGCCCGCTTCGACCAGCGCCGCGATCATCAGCCCGTTCCATTCGGCCAGCACCTTGTCGTCCCAGCCCGGCCGCACTCGCTCGGCCCGCGCCGAAAGCAAGGCCTGGCGCGCCTTGAGCAGGCGCGCTTCGCCCGCCGCGTCCAGCAGTTCCGGTTTCTGGGAGCGATTGAGGATGGTGAGGCCTTCCCAATTTCCGCCGGGTGTGACGTCGTAATGCGCGGCGAAAAAGGCGGCCTCCTCGCCCAGCACGCCTTCGATCTGGCGCGCGTTCCAGACATAGAAGCGCCCCTCCTCGCCCTCGGAATCCGCGTCCAGCGAGGCGGCGAAGGCGTGGTTGGTCTTCCGGTCGGGGCCGGTCAGCATCTCGGCGACGACCCAGTCGATGGTCTCGCGCACCCGCGCCTCGTAGAGCGGGTTCCGGGTCTCCTGCCAGACCAGGGTCAGCAGCGCGATGAACTCGGCATTGTCGTAGAGCATCTTCTCGAAATGCGGCACCAGCCAGTCGGCATCGGTCGAATAGCGTGCCAGGCCGCCGCCGAGGTGATCGTAGATTCCGCCTTGCGCCATCCGGGTCAGCGTGACGTCGACCGCATGGCGAAACTCGGGCCGGCCCGAGCGCTTGTAGGCGCGCCACAGCAGGGTGAAGATCGCCGGCTGCGGGAATTTCGGGGCCGAGCCGATGCCGCCCTTCTCCAGATCGACTTCCTGCAGCAGGCGCTCGGCGATCTGGTCGAGCAGCGCATCCGGGATTTCGCCGCCGCTCTTCGGTGTCGACAGCTTCTGCATCGCCTCGGCGATCGCGGTGACGTTGGTCGTCACCTTCTGCGGTTCCTTGTGGTAGATCTCCGAGACGAAGTTCAGCACGTCGGCAAAGCCCGGCCTGCCGTAGCGCGCTTCCTTCGGGAAATAGGTCCCGCCCCAGAACGGCCGCCCGTCCGGCATCAGGAACATGGTCAAGGGCCAGCCGCCGTGCTGGCCGAGCAGCGCCAGCGCCTGCTGATAGATCGTGTCGAGATCCGGCCGCTCCTCGCGGTCGATCTTGATGTTGACGAACAGCCGGTTCATCAGCGCCGCGATGTCATGGTCCTCGAAACTCTCATGGGCCATGACATGGCACCAATGGCAGGCCGCATAGCCGACCGACAGCAGGATCGGCTTGTTGTCCCGCTGCGCCTCGGCCAGCGCGTCCTCGCCCCAAATCCGCCAGTTCACCGGGTTGTGCCGATGCTGCAGCAGATAGGGACTGGTGGATTCGCCGAGCTTGTTCTCGGGATTCGGCCGGGGCGCGGGGGCGGTCATCGCTGATCCTTCAAGTGCTTCGAGGATCAAACGCTGGCGCGGGGTTTGGTTCAACCGCCTAAACGTTGTGGCTTTTCGGCAGCGCGCACGTCGGTCAGACTGAAATCCGTGCCCTTGAACAGCAGCGGCTCGTCAAGGCTCTTGGCGAGCGCATAGGACATGCAGTCGCCGAAGTTCAGGCCGGCTGGATGGCGACCCTTTCCGTATTGCCGGTACGCTTCGCGCGCCATCTGCGCTTGTTCCTCGGAGAAGGCGGCGACTTGGATGTGCATCGCCTCGAGGAACTTGTCCAATCTGTCATGATACTGATTGGAGCGGATGGCGCTTTGGTCCAGCACGATACCCGCCTCGAGCAGCGTTCCCGCGGAAATCACGCGAGAGGGGGCGCCTTCGATCAAATTGAGCAGCACGCGATAGTCCGGCTCTTCAAAGAAGATGGCGACGATGGCGGAAGCGTCGATCACCATCAGACCGGCAGCCCACGTTCGTCGTAGCCGATGATTTCGTCGGCACTGCGGTAGTCGCCGACCTTGTGGGCACGGAAATCCTCGATGATCTTCATCACGTCTGCCAGGCGCTGCTCTCGGGTTCGATTGTCGCCGCGAACCAGGCGCAAGCGGACTTCGAGCGCTCCGATCACCGCCTCAGTCAGGCTCTCGCCGGTTTCGGCGGCCAGTTCGCGAGCCAGGCGGTCGGCTTTGGCGTCTTTAATGCTGAGCGCCATGTTTCTACCTTTCTGGAAATCTTTCTAGAAATATAGAAAACCGGGTGCGACGTTGCAAGCCTTCACCCTGCCGGACGCCGGCTCTAGAATGAATGTTCATTCAGCGGGAGGTGCCGATGACCGACACTACCAACATTTCCGGCCCCGGCCCCCGCGCCGCCCGCGGCGGCAGCGCGGCGCGGCGTGCCCTGCGCAAGTCCGGACCGAAGGCCAGTGCCGTGCGCGCCGGCATGCCCGGCGGCACCTATCGACCGCTCTCCGAGCAAGACATGAAGCGCATCCACCACACCGCGCTCGACGTGCTGGAGAAGCTGGGGGTCGGCGAACCGATCCCGGAGATCCTGGAGGTCGCTCTTCCGCGCGGCTGCTGGGTCAACAGCCAGGGGCGGCTCTGCTTCCCGCGCGCGCTGGTCGAGGACATTCTCGCCGGCGCCTGCCGGAGCTACACTGCCTATGGCGTCTCGCCCGAGCACGATCTGGAGATCGGCGGCGATCGCGTGAACTTCGCCACCGCCGGCGAGGCGATCAAGGTGCTGGATTTCCACAGCGGCGAATACCGGCCCTCCACCCTGCTCGACCTCTATGACTTCGCGCGCCTGGCCGATCGGCTGGAGCATGTGCATTGCTTCGGCCAGACCATCGTCGCGACCGACATGCCGGACCGGCTGACCTCGGATTTCAATGTCGCCTATGCCTGTCTCGCCGGCACCCAGAAATCCTTCGGCGTCTCGATCGAGAATGTCGAGCACCACGCCAGGCTGATCTCCTTTTTCGACGCCTTTCTCGGCGGCGAGGGCAAGTTCGTCGAGCGGCCGTTCTGCGTGATCGGCGGCTGCCCGATCGTCTCACCTCTGCGCTTCGGCAAGGAGAATGCCGAGGTGATGGTGGCCAATGCGCGGCTGGGCCTTTGCATCGATCCGGCGATCGCCGCGCAAGCCGGCGCCACCGCGCCCGCGGCGCTCGCCGGCACGCTGGTGCAGACCGTCGCGGAGACGCTGGTCACCTTGATCGTGGGCAACCTGATCACGCCGGGCCTGCCGGTCTCCTTCGGCATCTGGCCCTTCGTCTCCGACCTGCGCACCGGCGCCTTCACCGGCGGCGGCGGCGAGGAAGCCTTGCTCACTGCGGCCGCCGTGCAGATGTGCCGCTTCTACGACCTGCCGAGCTCGGTCGGCGCCGGCATGACCGACGCCAAGGCGATCGACGCCCAGGCCGGCTACGAGAAGGGCGTCACCGTCACCCTCGCCGCGGTGGCCGGCGGCAATTACGTCAGTGAGTGCTGCGGCATGATGGCGAGCCTGATCGGCTGCTCGGTCGAGGCGATGGTCATCGACAACGACATGCTCGGCAACATCCAGCGCGTGCTGAAAGGCATCGATGTCAGCGACGAGACGCTGAGCTTCGACGAGATCGCCCGCGCCATCGCCGGTCCCGGCCATTACCTCGGCTCGCCGAAGACCTTGGAGCTGATGGAGACCGAATACATCTATCCGCACATCGCCGATCGCGATTCGATGAACGGCTGGCAGAGCCGAGGGAGCCCCGACATTCGCCAGGCGGCCAGGGTGCGCGCACAGGAGATCCTGTCCGCGCACTACCCGGCCTACATCGATCCCGCGACCGATGCGAAGCTGCGCGAGCGGTTTCCGATCCTGCTCAAGGCGGAAGATATGAAGGCGGGCAACGGTCGTTGGTGATTGTCGCTGCCTTCGCGATTTGCCCTCCGCCGCAAACGATCAGAACTTGTAGCCGATGCCCGCGCCGACGATCCACGGATCGACATCGACCTTGGACTTGATGTCGCCGCCGTTGATCCGCGCCTTGGTGCTGACGAAGAGCTTCTTCACATCGACGTTGAGATAGACGTTCTCGGTCAGCGCATAATCGACACCGGCCTGCAGCGCCCAGCCGAAGCTGTCGCTGTAGTGGATCGATTTCACCGGGCCGTCATCGGGCGTGTCGTCGTTGAAGAAGAAGGTGTAGTTCACGCCGGCGCCGACATAGGGGCTCAGGCGCTCCTTCGGGAACGGATGGTATTGCAGTGTCACCGTCGGCGGCAGCACCCAGACCGAGCCGAGATCGACGTCGCCGGCGGCGGTGTTCTTCGCCTTGCCGTCGTGCTTGGTGAAGGCGGCGATCGCCTCGATCGCGATGTTGTCGGTGACGAAATAGGTGAGATCGACCTCCGGCACGTAGGCGTTGGTCTGCTCGACATGTCCGCCGATCGGATCGACGTAATCCGAATGGTCGCGCGGGATGACCGCGATGCCGCGCAGCCGCACCATGAAATCGCCGCCGGACTTGCCGGAGAACGGCTTCTCTTCCGGTGCCGGCTGGGTGCCGGCGGTCTGGGTCGGAGCGGGCGCGGTCTGGGCCGGGGCGGTTCCGGCGGAAGCGGCGACAGGCAGGATGATTCCGGCGAGCAGCGCCAAGGCTGCCGGGACAGTGGGTCTGATACGCATGATGATGAACTCCAGAGATGAATCCTGCGCCGCATGCAAGAGCGCGACGCGGGGACGATGCTAAGGAGCTTTGCCGCCCGGTTCCGCGATCACTTGGTCGCAGCGTCCATATGACCCGCGACAACCGCGCGCATTTGTCCGACAAATATGAGAAAGCTCAAGGGATCATCGCCGCGCTGGGTTCATCGTCCTTGATCGCGCTCAGAATCGCGGACGGCCTTCTTCAGGGCGTCCTTGCGTGCCGATGGGATCGCCTGCCAATGGCAGCCGAGCAGCACGGCCTCGAGTCCATAGAGTGCGTTCAGTGTCACGGCCTTGTCGTAGCGGAACTTGAGCCGCTGGTAGGCTTTGGCCGCGCCGAGTTTGCGCAAGGCGGCGAGATCGCCGATACCGACGGCGATCAGCCGTTGCTCGGTGACCGGGCCTACTCCGGGGAACAGGGGCGAGGTTTTGTCGCGGGCCATGCTGCGCAGCATAAGGCAGCGGCGATTGATTTGCCGCGGTCTCAGGCGTAGAACTCCGCACATGACCCGCGCCGCTTCCCTCCGTCGCCAACGCCAACGTCGCCAATGCGCGGCGGCGTTTGTGCCGGCCGGGATTTGAGGATCGCCGCAACCGGCTGATCCTCCGCCTGGTCGAGACCCAAGCCCCGCCCTTCCGGCGGGGTTGTTCGTTTCGGGCTCCCGCCGCCATCCGGCAATCCAAGGAGTCCCTATGATCGATCTCAGTCTCTATCTCGGCTTCATCGCGGCGGTTGCCGTCCTGATGCTGATCCCCGGCCCCAATGTGGCGTTGATCGTCGCCAACAGCGTGGCGCACGGTCCGCGCTACGGTCTGCTGACCGTCGCCGGCACCAGCGCGGCGATGATCCTGCAGCTCGGCCTGGTGGCACTCGGCATGACGCAGTTTCTCGGCATGCTGGGCGCCGGGTTCGAGGTGCTGCGTTGGATCGGCGTCGCCTATCTTCTCTATCTCGGCATCGCGCAGTGGCGCGCCCCGGCCATCGACCTGACGAAGACCCGGCCGGAGCGGAAGTCCGCGCGGGCGATGCTCACCCGGGCGCTGCTGGTCTCGATGACCAACCCGAAGACGCTGCTGTTCTACGGCGCGTTCTTCCCGCAGTTCGTTTCAGCCGAGCATGCCTTCGGGCCGCAGGTTCTGCTGCTCTCGGCGACCTTCGTCGTGTTGGCCGTGCTGCTGGACGGCAGCTGGGCCCTGGCGGCGGGACGGGCGCGCCACCTGCTGGCGCGGCACGGCCGATTGCGCAACCGGATCTCCGGCGGGATGCTGATCGGCGCGAGCGCCGTCCTGGCCGCGGCACGGCATCGCTAGAGGGAATGGCTTCAGACGGGTCGCCTGCCCTGACGGGGGTTGCTCTGCGCGGCGGCGTGAATCCACATCAAGCTATTGACGATGAAGGCCTTTCGCTCAATCGCAAGGCCCATCGAATCTTCGCTTGGTAAACCCTGTCGCGAACGACGCCGTCTCGATTCTGTCTGCGCCTGGTCTGCGTTGCAGCGCAGCAATCACGGTACCGCCGGGCGCAAATTCCCTGCGGCATTTCCGATCTCAAACAAGGCACCAATCATACCACAATCGCCGCCGCGCGTCCCTGCCGCGGCGCGTGAAGGGTGACGTAAAGGATTCTGTGTCAGGGCAAGGAAGGGGTACTCCAGATGTGAACTGCCAAGCACACAAGAGGAGCACCCCCATGCCACAGCAAGCTGCGACGATCACGAGTTTACCAATGGCTTTTGAAGTCGTGAAGGCAATGCAGGCGGAC
>JAUYVI010000003.1:90959-769699 GCA_030715195.1 Dongia sedimenti | reverse complement strand
GGATGGAGCAGCCCGGTAGCTCGTCAGGCTCATAACCTGAAGGTCGTAGGTTCAAATCCTACTCCCGCAACCAAACCCTATCTCCATACAACACGCAAAAACGCCCCATGCAGAAATGCTGGGGCGTTTTGCTTTTGAGGGCGCCACACGGACCAAGCGGGGTGCCCTTCAGCCGAGCCGCGCATACAAGTCGCCGATTATGGTCGAGGCAGAACGGATATCCGGGCGGAGGTTGGAACTTCGTCGCCTTCGCCGACGCTGCGCTGGGTCTTGGCCGGCGCGCCAACGGCGATGACGCCTGCCGGCAAGTCCCGCGACGCCGTGCTCCCAGCCGCGAGGAGGGTTCCGGACCCGACGACGACCTTGGGCAGGACCGTGGCGTTGGTCCCGATGAAGCAATGGTCCTCGATGTGCGCAAAGCCTGCAATGGCGGCGCCTGAGCCGAGCATGACATTGTGCCCAAGAGTGGTGTCGTGTTCGATGATCGCCAATGCATTGGCGGTGAGCAGCGCCCCGATCCGGGCGCGGGCGCCGATGAAGACGCCGTCCAGGATCAAGGCACCGGGGCCGATCTCCGCACTCGGCGATATGGAGGCCATCGGCGAGACCAGGCTCGCGACCGGCACGCGCCGGCGGCGAAGCTCATGGAGCAGCTCGCAAGCACGCCAGGAGGCATAGGTGCCGAGCGCAAGAACGGCAGCGCCGTCGCCGCCGTTCATGTCGCGCAGGCCGTCCGCGACGTCGCCCAGCCGAGGTATGCCCAGCGCGCCACCGGCGCTCGGATTGTCGTCGTAGAAGCCTTGGAGCTCGAACCGATCTGCCAGGCGCCAGCGCACGAAATCCACGATCACGCTGGCGCGGGTACCCCCACCGAAAAGGCGCAAAGCCGTCAAGCTTCAATACCCCAAGAGATGCGGCCGGACATCGAACCGCCTGCCGCAGTAGCATTTTTCGCGGCACCACAGCAACGCCCAAGGCCCCGCGGCACGGCCGGGCATGGCCTGAGTGCCCTTGGCTTTCCGGGATCGGCTCGTATAGTATCCGGGCCGCAGCGGCATGGGGCCGATCGAGTTCAATCTTAAGATGCAACCCGACAGTGTTCAGCAGGCCGACGCGCTGCCCAAATTCGACCGTCCCATATCGATGCTCGCCTGGGGCTTCAATGAAGAAGAATCGCTGAAATCCTTCTTCGACCGCGCCTTCGCATTGCTGAACGCCACGGCCGAGAATTTCGAGCTGGTCTTCATCAATGACGGCAGCACCGATCGGACCGGCGCCATAGCGGACGCTTACGCGCTCCACGAACCTCGACTGCGCGTGCTGCACAACGAGCGGAACCTGAACGTCGGCATCTCGTCCTGGCGGGCGATCAAGGCCGCCCGCAACGAGATCCTGTTCTGGCAGACCGTCGACTGGTCGTACGACATCCGCAACCTGCGCATCTTTCTCGAACTGACGAAGCATTTCGACATCGTCCAGGGCGTCCGGCCGGTGCCGATCCGGCTGCTGAGCTACATCCCCGTGCTGCGATCCATTTACCGCGTGCGATCACGGTCCGACAGCCTGCGCCAGGCAATCGTGTCGCTCGCCAACTACTACATCATCCGAGTCTTGTTCGGCGTTCGCTTCCACGACATGCAGAACGTCACGTTCTACCCCACCCGGGTGGCGCAATCCCTGGATCTGCAATCGACCACCGCCTTTGCAAATCCCGAAGGCCTGATCAAAGCCAAGGCGCGCGGGCTCGAGATCATCGAAGTTCCGATCGGGTTTCTGCCGCGCGAGGCCGGCGAGTCCAAGGGTGGCCGCATCGACTTCGTCATCCGGTCCGCCATCGACGTCCTGCGCCATTGGCTGAAATGGGGTTGGCGCTTGCGCTTGAGCAAACGGGCCGAAATCGCGAAGCCGATCTATCGTGTCGCGGAGCCGGTGTTCCTCGACGAACAAATCATCCATTTGACCGCGGGCCTATTCAAGGAGTTCCGCTGATTCCCATGGCGGGCACGGCACCCCGGCAAGGCCAGACAGGCATCGATGAAAAGACCGTCGGTTGGCGCCGGCTGCTCTCGCACCCGCTGGTCTACGAGACGGTGCAGTATCTGGTCGGCGCAAAGCGCGGCCTGCGCATCCTGCTGGAGCGGCATATCCGGCCGGTGGCCGGGCAATCCATACTCGATATCGGTTGCGGCCCCGCCGAGATCGTCAAGTTCCTGCCTGACGTCCGCTATTGCGGCGTCGATCACAGCGCCAGCTACATCGACCGCGCCCGGCGTGCCTTTGGCGACCGTGCCACCTTTCACCTGGGCGATGTCGGCGATTTGCCGCTCGATCGCCTCGGACATTTCGACATCGCGATCGCCATCGGCGTGCTGCATCACATCAACGATCAGACCGCCCAGGACATGCTGCGGGCCGCACGTGATGCTCTCGCGCCGAACGGCCGGCTGGTCACCGCCGATCCGTGCTATTTCCCGGGTCAGAATCCGCTGACGCGGTTCATCATCTCCAAGGACCGGGGGCAGCACGTCCGTGCGATCGACGCCTATCTCGATCTGGTGAGACGCGTCTTTCCCGACGCGCAGCGCCACCATATCCGGGGCTTGCTGCCGTTCCCCCACTCGGTCTGCGTCATCGAGGCAAGCCGCGACGGGTAGTCTCAGGAACAGGTGAGAAGCCGGTTCCGATCGAGCGCGTTCAGATCCTCGATCCGGTAAACCAGGCCGAAGCCGCGTTCTTTGGCGAGATTGCAGAGCGCCGTGTCGTCCAGCGGCGCATCGCTCCGGCGAAGCGGTATCGTTTCCAGGCCGTAAAGCGGGCGGCGCAGGTCGAAAACGCATCCGGTCCACAAGGGCGGCAACCCGTCTATCAACGGGACCGAAGTCAGTCCGAACACAAGCAGAGACTTGCCTGGACAGGACTCCTTGAGATTCCAGAAGGCCTTGTTGTCCGGCGACGCGTAGGCCGCGAGATCCTGTCCGTAACGATGCCGAAGATCTTGGAGCGCGTGAACCAGCGCTCCGGCCGGCGTGCTGGTGTTGGCCGGATGCCAGAAAGCGGATTGCGTCAGCAAGGGACGGCCCCGGCGCGCGTCGGCTTTGTTGAGCAGCTTCTTATCGTCGACGAAATAGGTCATGTCCTGGGTACGGATCAACAGGCTCGCTGAGATTGCCAGATTGCCGTTGTTCCTGGCCAGATTGTCGCTGATGGGCAGAAACATCGCGATCGGCACCAGGTAGGGCAGAACACCCGCAAAGCGGACCGCGGGCATGCGCCCCGGTTTCCCTCGAGCCGCATAGTTTCGAAGCTGCTCGCTGGCGGCGGGCAGCAGCGCGACGCCAGCCGCCGCGCACCAAAAGACCTGGACGCCGGTGAAATTGACCGCGCCGCCGTCCAGCATGACGAAAAGGAGCGCGGGAACCGTGGACGCTGCGATGCAGCCAAACATGAGCTCGGCTTGCAGTAAGCGACCCCGCACCAGCTTGCCGAGGAACGCTCTCCCGCCGGAAGCGGCGATCACACTCATGCAGATCGCGAACAGAGCCGTTGCATAATAGGTGGCCATTGCCGGTTTCAGGCCTTCGTCAGCGCGAAAGTTTTCGGCGATGCCGCCGCCCACACCGGTGATCGTGCCGCGCGGCGCAACGAGATAGAGCAATGTCCCGACGATCGCGAGGAGCAGGAAGCCGAGGCCGATGAGCCTGAGCGGCCGGCGCCAGTTCTGTCGCAGATCAGTGTATCCGGCGAGACAGAGAAAGATCAGGCAGATCGAGCTCTTGGTGAGACCCATCGCAATCAGAATGACAATGATGCTCGACCAGGACACCAGGCGGCGGCGGAAGTCCGCCGACGGAGTCTCGCCGAGGTCGTTGAGCGCCACCGCACCCCAGGAAAGCAACATCAGGGCGAGAAGGAAACTCTCGCCGTCGAACGCAAGAATGTACAGATTGCCGGTGAGCACCAGGATGGTTACCAGAGCCAGGGCCGTCGCACCCTTGAGCCGACCGGTCCGGTCCATGGCCAGACTCATCGTCGCAAAGCCTGCCAGCGTCAGCGCCGGCAGGAAGACGTGGCGCATCGCCATGAAGGCAATGCCGGTCTCGGCATTCGCCGCCTCGGCCAGGCGCACGGCGACCAAATGCACGGTGTGGTAATACGTGACCGGCACGACGCCATCGACGCCGATCCCGGTGACGCCGAACCAACGCAGCGCGTTCGTCAGACTCCAGTGATAATAGACGTCGTTGTTGACCCGGCCGTACTCGGCCACGATATCGGCGATGAATGAACCGTTCCTCGAACCGGAAAGCTCGAGCACCAGGAGCAACCCCGCCAGCAGCAGAAACACCCACCGTCCAAGGCGCCGCGGCGTGCTGGGAAGCGCGGCGATCAGGGCGCCGCGCAGCTCGGCCATGGCCGCGAGAGTCGCGCAGGCAAGCAGGATCGTGCCGGCCATGCCCAGGTAACTGACAGCCATCAGCGCGGCAAAGCTCAGCATGCAGCAGGGCGCATACAGCATCGCATCGGACGCCGGCGTCGCCGCCAGGCGACGGATGAGGGCCAGGGGCGCGAACAGCATGAAGGCCACCCAAAGCAAGGCCGTCGCGTAGACCCGGCCGTGCATCGGAAAACCCATGCGCATGACCATGATACCGCCGACGACCAGAAGCCCGACCAGCAGAGCGCTGGTGGCGACTTCGGTCAGCCGTTCGACGAGCCGCCGCTCCGGTGGTAGACCGGCGCTTCCGAAGCGCAGCATCCCGGCGTCGATGGCTTTGGTCATCGGGAAAGCAGGATCTGTGTCAGGCGGCTGCCGACCTCGTCGATGTGCGAGTCCGGCATGCGCGGATAGAAGGGCAGGGAGATGGTCTTCTCGCCGATCGCCTCGGCCACCGGGAAGTCGCCGGGTTTGAAGCCGAAGCGCTCACGCAACAGCGTCATGAGATGAATCGCGCGATAATTGACAACGCATTCCACGCCGGCCGCGCGCAGGGCCGCCAAAGCATCGTCCCGCTTCATGCCGTCAATCCAGATCGTGAACAGATGGCGCGCGTGAACCGTATCGGGCCGCGACTGCGGCACCCGAACACCCGGCAGATTGCCAAGCCGATCGATGTACTTCTCGGCCAGGGCGTGGCGGCGCTCGAGGTTGCCGGCGATCCGATCGAACTGCGGAAGCAACAACGCCGCATCGATATTGCTGAGATTGTACTTCCAGCCGAGGACGGGAACGTCCCAGTGGCTATAGCCTTCTTGATGCCGGTCGAACGCCGTCTTGGTCATGCCGTGCAACCGGATGAGCTTCAGCTTCTCGTAGAGTGCATCGTCGTCCGTGACGAGCGCCCCGCCCTCGCCGCAGGTCATGTTCTTGGTCGCGAAGAAGCTGAAGCAGGCCGTGTCGCCGAGCTCGCCCGGGCGCGCGCCGTCACGCACCCCTTCGATGCAATGCGCGGCGTCCTCGATGATGGCCAGGCCGTGCGCGTCCGCGATTTCCCGGAGTGCGCGCATATCGCACATCAAGCCGTAGAGATGCACCGGGAGAATCGCTTTGGTGCGCGGTGTGACCGCGGCACCGACCAGGGCTGCGTCGAGGTTGCCGGTATCCGGCTCGACATCGACGAAAACCGGCGTCGCGCCGGATTCCATGATTGCGGTGGCCGTCGCCACGAAGGTCATCGGCGTCGTGATCACCTCGTCGCCGGGCCCGATCCCGAGGGCCATCAGCGACATGTGCAGCGCTCCTGTGCAGCTCGTCACCGCCAGCGCGTGACGACGCCCGAGCAGTGCCGCAAAACGCGACTCGAACTCGGCGACCGTCGCGCCGGTGGTGAGGATCGGTCCGGCCAGGACCTTGGCCAGGGCGTCGAGTTCGGGCTGGCCAAGATCGTGCCGGTAGAAGGGAATCGGCGTCATGCGAGGATCCAGTGAGGCGGGGCGTTAAATTCAACCAAACCGGTGGCGCTCATCGCCCGATCGTGGAGTGAAGCGCGCGAAGCTGGTAAAGGGGCCAAGCTATCCAAAGCATTGACAAAGTGCAAGCCGTACGGGAATTTGCGTCGCGATCCGGGCAGGGGAGTTGCCCAGCAAACATATGCGCGGCCGGGCCGCGGTCGGACTGAATAAGCAGGAAAATGAGGCGATGTCGAAAACCGTATTGGTGACCGGTGGCGCGGGGTTCATCGGGTCTACTTTCGTGCGGCACTTGCGCGAGAAGTATCCCGACTATCGCATCCTCGTGCTCGATGCGATGACCTATGCCGGATCATTCAGTAATCTGCCTGACGCTGTCGACCGGCCGACCGACCGGTTCGAGTTCTGGTACGGCTCGGTCACCAACCCGGATCTCGTCACGTCGCTGGTCCAGCGTTCGGACTACATCGTGCATTTCGCCGCCGAGACGCATGTGACGCGCTCGATCTACGACAACCGCCTGTTCTTCGAAACCGACGTGCTCGGCACCCAGACCGTGGCGCATGCCGTCTTGAAGAGCGGCAAGCAGGTGAAGCGGCTGATCCACGTCTCGACTTCCGAAGTCTACGGCACCGCGAACGAGACGCTGATGAACGAGGAGCATCCGCTCAACCCGATGAGTCCCTACGCCAGCGCGAAATGCGGGGCCGATCGCCTGGTCTATTCATACTGGGCGACCTACAAGATTCCCGCCGTCATCGTTCGCCCGTTCAACAATTACGGCCCGCGCCAGCATCTGGAGAAGGTCGTTCCGCGGTTCATCACCGGCGTGCTGCTGGACCAGCCGATCACCGTCCACGGCGACGGCTCGGCCGCGCGCGACTTCGTCCACGCCGAAGACACCTGCAGCGCGATCGATCTGGTGATGCACGCCCCCGACGCCGAGGTGGTGGGCGAGGTCTTCAACGTCGCCTCCGGCGAGGATCGCAGCATCCTCTCCATCGCTCATGACATCGTCGCCAAGATGAACGGGCGAAAGGACAGCATCACTTTCATCGGCAATCGCCCGGGTCAGGTCGTACGCCACTCCGGTGACGCCAGGAAGATCGCGGAGCGGCTCGGCTGGAAGGCCAAGTACACCTGGGATGTCGGCCTGCAACACACGATCGACTGGTTCACGAACAACCGATCGGCCTGGGAACAGCAGATGTGGATGCGTACGATTCCGATCATCACGGCGAGCGGCAAGGTCGAGCAGCACTGACCGACGTCGACCTCGCCGAGATTCAGGAAGCCTTGGATCTCTGCCCGAGTGCCACGAGCAGTCCGGCCAGCAACGCCACGGTCGAAACGGCGCGGTTGCCGAGGAACACGGTGCCATACTGCGCCGCCACGGCTGCTCCCCCCAGCAGCACGCACAGTTGGGCGAACACGCCTTCCCCAACACCCAGGCCACCCGGCGAAATCGGCAGGAGATTGGCGATTGACGCGATGCTGGTCGCGAAAACCAATCCTGCGTAACCGACGTCGCCCGCTCCCTGCGTGCTGCAGAGGATGAAGAGGCAGATCGGCCCCACTGCGGCGACGCAGGCGGAAAGCAGCGCACATGCCACCAGGACGCGCCACTGGGTCCGATAGCAGGCAATGGCCCGCATCGTGTGGAGGATGAATTCCGCCAGGCGCCGGGGCCGGACCCAGCCCTCCACCAGCTGCGTGATTTGCCGGGCGCCGACGGCGAGGATGGCGATTGCCATAGCCGAAATCGCCGCGAGCAATCCGCCGATCAGGAACGTCGCGGCGACGGAAAGCACGTGCGACCCGGCGATCGCCGCGCTCAAGGTCGGGATTGCCGCGCTGCCGATCAAGAGCGCCCCGAGCATCGCCAGCACCCGGTCCAGAACGATGCTGGTCAATGCGGCAGTACGCTGGCCGGGGATTCGCCGTGCGGCGAACGCGACCCGGACGACTTCGCCGCCGATCCCGCCCAGAATGAGGGCGTTGCCGGCCGCGGCGATGGCGGTCACGCGGATCGTCGGCAGCAGCCGGACATCGACCGCTTGCGCGCGCATCAGAAGATACCAGCGGAACCCCGCCACCGGCACCGTGGCCAATGACAGGCAGAACACGATCGCGATGGCGCCCGGATGATCCAGCAGCCCCGCCAGCAGGGAGAAATCGACAAGATCGAGGCGGACGACGAGCCACACCGCAAAGCCACAGATCAGCAGCTGCAGCAGGGTGATTGCGATCGACCGGACCGGATGGCGCCCAGCTGAGACGGCCTGCTCGATCGCAGCGGCGTCGCCGTCTTCGCGGCCCGACGGATCGCTCATGCCGCCTTGCCCGATCGCACCGCGCTTACTGGACCTTCAGCTGCGCGAGAAGGCTATCGATCCTTTCCACGGCGCCGCCGGGCGCCGCGGGTCCGATCAAGACCTTCAGCTCGGTGAGGCCGGCGACCGCCGTTTCCAGCTTCTCGCGCATTTCCTGAGCCAGGGCCAAGGCATCGTTGCGCTCCGCGCGGATCTGATCCGCGATGCGCCTGATGTTCTCGATGGCGAGAACCTCGGACTTCTTGAGCGGCCTTTCTTCCATGATGAACTCCGTGAATCATCCTAGTTTGGCCCCGGCCGGGCGAGCACTTATAAGGTTAGGCTGGTTTGCTGTCGATAGGCCGGCCGGAGCGGAGAATCGCCCGGCTTTCGGGTCCGGCGTTCATCAGCAGATCGATCACCGAGAGATGGGAAACGAACGCGCCGTGGAGCTGGGAATAGCTCGGGTGCTCGTAATCCTGCCACTCGACCGAGATCCCGGAGGCGGCGAAGGTCTCGAGATCGATATAGGCCTTGGCTGCGTTGCCGCTGAGATAGTGATCGGCGCCGAAGTGCCGGCAGATGCGGATCAGGCGCTCGTTGCGGTCGCCGTCGATGCCCAGGGTTGAGGACCTGACCACCCGGGCGCCGAGCCCCAGCCACTGGATGATGGTCTGGTTGATCGCGATATCGAGATCCGCCAGATGCGTCCAGGTCCGTCCCAGGAGTTCGGTCAGGCCGGGGATATAATCACTGCCGTAGGGCGCCTTGGCGTAAAATTGCGTGATCGAACGGAGGTGCTTCTGCGCCCAATTCTGCTGCCCGTCGATTTCCACATCGCAGATGCGCTGCAGGCCGCGGCCGCTGAGCTTGACCGGAACCGTGAGCCAAACCGGTCCATTCGGACCTTTCACGCGGTTGCGGTTCCGCCAGCCGTTCTTGTCGTACTGGACATCGTCGTAATAGACGAAGGTGTCGACGCGGTCGATTTGATCGAAATAGCCGAGCCAGGGCAGATAACTCGGCTGCAGGATGGCGAGCCGCATCGGCGCTATTTCAGCGCAGCCGGCAAAGTATGTGCCGCCAGGATGTCGCCAACCACCTTGTCCAGGTCTGCGGCAGCTTCCGGTTGTGTCGTGGTGTCGAGCAGGTAAATGCTGGCGAGCGTTCCATCGCCGCCGCGCCACGCAGCGGCGTGCGGATGGTCGGCAAATGCCATCCCGGTGCTGCCGGTCCGGCCCAAATCCAGCAATTCGAATACGGGATCCCAAGCGGAGCCGCCCTTTCGGACAACCGCAAAAACCGTTTCAGCCTGATTCGCGCGCCGGTTGGTCTTCTCGACCGGGAAGGGGCCGGTGAAGAGATAGCCTTTGATCTTGATGCTCATTATTCGTGCTACGGTCGACTCGGAACGGTCCGGTTTACGGGAATTTTCTGGACTTCGGGCGGTTAAGCCACTGCCCGAGTTTGACTTTAAATAAGAGGCCGCAGTCTATATACTCCGCGCAACTTTGCACCAATTTTTGGACAGCTGGCAGCATGACGGACTTTTCGTTACGCAAGAAACACTTGGCTGATGAAGAGCGGCGCAAGACGCTGCTCGATATCGAATCGCGTCTGGTGGATCACCCATTCCCCCCGCAGCTCGTCGTCGAGAACACGTCCTACTGCAACCTTAAGTGCATCCACTGCTCGCATCGCGAGATGATTCGCGAGCAGCGGCATATGGACCGCTCGCTCTGGAACAAGATCGTCGAGGAAGTCGGCCGCGAATCGCCGAAATGCGAGGTCTGGCCGACCTTCTACGGCGAGGCCTTCATTCTCGGCAACGAGCTCTGGGACCGCCTGGACTACGCGGCTTCGGTCGGCTGCGAGAATCTGGTGCTGAACTCCAACGGCACCCTGCTCGATCGCGACGACAACATCGAGAAGATCCTGCGTTCGCCGCTGAAGCGCTTCATCCTCAGCCTGGACGGCCTCTCCAAGGAGACCTTCGAGCACATCCGCGCCAAGGCGAAGTACGATGAGGTCTATCCGATGGTCGAGGAGCTCTGCCGCCGACGCATGGAGCGGGGCCAGATCTACCCGACGATCACGGCGCAGTTCTCGGTGATGAAAGAGAACGCCCACGAGGCCGCCGGCTATTACGAGTTCTGGTCGGCGCGCGGCGCCGAGGTGAAGATCCGGCCGATGCTGGAATGGACCGCGACCGGCACCGTGCGCACCGACACGATCGACCACAACACGCAGTTCCGCATCGCCTGCCCGTGGTCCAACAATACGATGGCGATCCACCAGAACGGCAAGGTCGTGGCCTGCGCGGTCGATTACGAAGGCATGTTCGAAGCCGGCAACGTCCGGGACAAGTCGGTCAAGGAACTGTGGGACATTCTCGGCGAGAAGGTCCGCAAGCCGCATCGCGAGCACCGCTGGCGCGATATTCCGAACATCTGCAAGGGCTGTGGCGACTGGCAGGTGGCCGGCGCCCAGTACGAGGAAGAAAAGGTCGAGGGGACCCGTCCCTTCTGGTACGACGAGAAGAAGGCGGCAAAGCCGGCAACCGCCGCCGCAGGGGCGGCGGAGTGACCGTGCAAAGCAACCAGGCCTCGGCAGCCCAGAACGCAGCCGCGCTGGAAGCGGCGCAGGCGGAGTACGGTCTTCGCCCGGAAGCGGCGAAGTTTCCGATGATGCTGGTGCTGTCCTACGTTTATCCGTGTAACGCGCTCTGCCCGCACTGTCCCTACACCAACTCTAACATCCGCGCCGAGTATCGCGACGCGCCCTACATGTCGGAGGCGATCTTCAAGAAGATCGCCGACGAATCCGGTCCGCACGGCGCCTATCTCCGGATTTCCGGGGGCGGCGAGCCGATGCTGCATCCGAAAGCGACCGAGCTTCTGGTCTATGCAAAGTCGGTCGGCTGCAAGATCGGCCTCATCACCAACGGCTCGATGTTCACAGAAGAGAATTCCCGCGCCCTGATCGAAGCCGGGGTTGATTTGATCGAGTTCTCGGTCGATGCCTGCGACGCCGAGACCTATTCGGTGGTCCGCAAGGGCCTGGTCTGGGAAGAGCTGACAACCAACGTCAGGCGCATGATCCGGCTGCGCAACGAGATGCGGGGCACGACCAAGGTCATCGCCTCCGCCGTCAACCAGCAGGGCGTCGATATCGATGCGGTCGAGAAATTCTGGGTCGAAGGCATCGGCGTTGACTATCTGATCAAGCGCAAGTTCCTGACCTGGGGCGTCAACACGACCCTCGATTCTGGCAAGTCCGCGGATCCCTCGGCGTATCTCAACACCGATGAAGTGCCGTGCCCGTTCATTTTCGAGCGGCTCAATATCGACAGCCGCGGCAATGTTATGGTCTGCGGCTATGATATCTCCGCCAATACCAGCATGGGCAACGTCAACACCCAGACGATCAGCGAGATCTGGCACGGCGAGGGCTTCAAGTTCTACCGGGACAAGCATCTGGCCGGTCGTGGCGGTGAGATCTCGATGTGCGCGGGCTGCCCCGACTGGAAGTACCGGTCCTGGCATCACAACTACTGGAAGGTCGTTCGCAACGCGGAAGAAGCGCGCGTCGCGAAGCTCGGCCAATTGACCGAGCATGACGATTTCCAGGCCCAGGTTCAGGAGCAGTGATCTCTGCCCTGCGGGCGGTGAAGATGATCGACCATCGCCGTTACCGGTTCCTCCTGAAGTAAGATTCGATGTGCGGTATTGCGGGATTTGCAGGCACCGAGCGTCCGGGGCTCCTTTCCCGGATGGTCGCCACTCTTGAACACCGCGGCCCCGACAGCGCGGGCCATTGGGAAAGCCCGCAGGCCTCGCTCGGCATGCGGCGCCTTGCCATCGTCGATCCGGCCACCGGCCAGCAGCCGGTCTACAACGAGGATCGCAGCCTGGTCTGCGTTTTCAACGGCGAGATCTACAACCACGTCGAGCTGCGGGAGCAGCTGATTGCCCAGGGCCATCAGTTCCGCACGCATCATTCCGATACCGAGACCCTGGTCCATCTCTACGAGCAATACGGGCTCGACTTCCCGAACCAGCTCAACGGCATGTTCGCCATCGCGATCTGGGACACCCGCGCCGAGCGGTTGATCCTGGTGCGCGACCGGGCCGGCATCAAGCCGCTCTACATCGCGGAGCAGCCGGGCCGGGGCCTCGTCTTCGGCTCGGAGCCCAAGGCGCTGCTGGCCCATCCGGATGTCTCCAGCGCACCGGATTTCAATGCGCTGGCGCATTATTTCACGCTCAAGAATATCCCCGCGCCGCAATCTGCTTTCGCCGCGATCGGCCAGGTGCTTCCCGGCGAGCTCGTCGTCTGGGAGAAGGGCAGGCTCGAGCGGAAGCGCTGGTGGACCCTGCGCTATAGCGAAGATCCGCAGATGGAGATCGAGGATGCGGCGGCCGAGATCCGGCGGCTGCTGTTCGACAGCGTGCGTCTGCAGATGGCCATGGACGTGCCGTTCGGCGCCTATCTTTCCGGCGGCGTTGACAGCTCGACGGTCGTCGGCATCATGGCGCAGCTCCACGATCATCCGGTTCGGACCTACACGCTGGTCTACGAGGACGGCTCGGCCGGGAAGAGCGCCGACCAGCAGTTTGCCCGCGAGGTCGCGGCGATGTACGGCACCGATCATCACGAACGCCTGGTCACGGCCGCCGAACTGCCTGACGCCATCGATGCCGTCGTGGCGTCCTTTGATGAGCCTTTCTCGGGTGTCATTTCGACGTTCTTCGTCACCGAGCTGATCAGCCGCGACGTGAAGGTGGCGCTCTCGGGCGACGGCGCGGACGAGCTCTTTGCCAGCTACCGCGCGCATCGCCTGGCGCGGCCGCTCGCCGCATGGCGCCGCTACCGCGGCTCTGGTCAGCCGGTTAGCAACGAAGAGCAGGCGCTGATCGCCGAACTGCGTCTATCGCCGGAAGACCTGGACGGCTTGATTGGGCGCGGCGGTGAAGCGGCCGTGCGCATGGAACAGTATCTGATCGACGATCGGGCCAAAGCCGCGCTGTTCTCCCCGAAGATGCGCGCCGAAGTCACGGTCTCGACCGAAGCCCTGACCGAGCGGCAGTATGCGGCGGCCGGGACCCAGGACCCGCTCAACCGCGCCCTCTTCGTCGATTTCAACACCTTGCTTCCCGACCAAGTCCTCGCTTTCGTCGATCGCCTGTCGATGGCGCATTCGGTCGAGGTGCGGCCGCCGTTCCTCGATCACCGCCTGATCGAGTTCGCCGCGACGATTCCCGGCCATCTCAAGATCAACCAGAACGGCGTCAAGCAGCTCCTGAAGCGCGCCGTGCGCGGCATCATTCCCGATGCCGTCATCGACCGGCCAAAGGAGGGCTTCCTGATGCCCACCAGCCATTGGATCCTGGAAAAGCTGCTTCCCTATGCGCGCGACCGGCTGGCGCCGCAGCGGCTCGCCGCGCACGGACTGTTCGATCCAGCCTACGTCGCTGCCTTGCTGGATGACGCGCAGGGCGTTGGCGGGCGCCGGGGTGATCGCCTTTGGAATCTGCTCATGTTCCAACTCTGGTGGGAGCGATATCAGGGCTGAGTCCGGGCGGTTAACGGGATATTTTCAGCCCTGGTTTCCTTTGGCCACGTCGCATCCTCATGTGGTCTTCCGCTCGACCCACCCACGGTCGGAGCGCGCGAAATCCTGTTGCGCGGCTTTGACGAAGCCGCCTTGCGCCGGGGACCATTCCTGCCGCTGCAGCCGCAAGGCATTTGCGTCGACCTCCAGCAGATTGAAGGCATTGGGTTCGCCGCGCATCCGCGTCGACGTGGCGGTGCCGGCGAGAACGATGAGAGCGCCACTGCCGGGATAACGGACGGCACTCGATCCGCTGCGCCCGAGATGCAAGTGGCCGGAGAGGATGAGATCCACCCGGCTGCCGATGGCGCCCATGGCGAGGACGGCGCGGCCGACGATGTCGCCCGCATCGCCTTTCTCAGGCTGGTCGAATGGATGATGCGTCACCAGGATGCGCACGCAATGCGGCGCGCCGGCCGAGAAGCGCGCGACCGCGACGTCGATCTGCCGCCGGTTGAGCCTGCCGTCCTTGATGGTCAGCGAACGCGCGGTGTTGAGGCCGAGCACGGCGATCTCGTCATCGGCGAAGAAGGGCTCGAGGTCCGGCGTCACGATGCGGCGATACTTCCGCAAGGGACGGAGGCCGCGCGCGATGAGGTTCCAGAGCGGGATGTCGTGATTGCCGGGGACGACGATCTGCGGTTTCGGCAGGCGGTCGAGGAAGGCGCGCGCGGCGCGGAACTGGTACGAGCGCGCCCGCTGGGTGAGATCGCCCGAGACCACGACCAGGTCGGGCTTGATCCGGTTCACGGCCTCGCAGGCGCCGCGGACCACATCCGGATCGGTCCGGCCGAAATGCAGATCGGACAGATGGACGATCGTCCGCATGAGCTCAGGCGGCCTGCGGCGTGGCTTGCGGGATGATGACCTTCAGCGCCTTGGGCCGGCTCTTGTAGTGCAGCGGGCCCGCCATCGCCAGGACCTCGCCATCGGCCGAGACATGGGCATGCCGGCCACGGGTCTCGATCCAGGCCTCCTTGGCTTCGGTCGCTTCGAGGTCCTGTTCCCGCAACCGGCCGGACAAGGCGCGCAGGGTGAGGCGCAACAATCCACCGCGGGTCGCTTCGGGCGCCTTGCAGATCCAAAGATGGGCGCCGACCAGGGAATTGCGCTTGCCCATCTGCAAGCCGGCCAGTTCGTATTTGTTGTTGCCGATGAAGATGAACGGCGTGTTGCGGTGCTCGGAGCGCTCATCGTCGACCTTGAGGCGCAGGTACAGGGAAGAGTGGTTGCGCGCGACGTAGAGCAGGGCGCGCAGGAAGGCGACCCATTTCGGCAGGCCGCGCTTCTGGCTCGCCTCGCGCTGCCGCACGATGCGCGGGTAGAGGCCGAGACTGGAATTGTTGAGGAAGACCTTGCCGTTGATCTCGGCAACGTCGATCTCGACGCTGTCGCCCTTGAACAGCGCGCGGACCGCCTCTTCGAGCTTCAGGGGAATGCCGAGATCCTTGGCGAAATGGTTGAGCGTGCCGAGCGGCAGCACGCCGAGCGCCACATCGGTGCCGACCAGGGCCGCGGCGACCGCGCTGATCGTGCCGTCGCCGCCACCCGCTACGACGATCACCGCGCCGCCCTCGACCGCCTCGCGTGCCAGGGCGGTGAGGTCGCTGCCGGCGCCGAAGGCGGTGACCCGCACATCGACGCCATGCTCTGCGCCGAGTTTTTCAATCAGCGCCGTCGCTGTTCCGGCATCGCAACTCCCCGCCTGGCCGTTCAGCAGGAAGGCGACGGAGCGGACAGCGCCGGGCTGTGGCGCGGAATCCGGCCGGTCTATGGGTGTCTGGACGGGGCTCATGCTCGAAACAAACCCCTGGTTTTCACTTCGTTCCGTTGTGGAACGCGCTATCCGGCCGATTTCATCTTCGCCAGCAGGATGTGATCGCAGGCGAGCACCGTCTCGCCGCGCTGGTTGAGGACGCGGATGGTCTCGACGATCTTGCCGAAACCGGGCCGCTTCGGATCGGGCTCCTTCGCCGTCACCTTCAGCACGGTGTGGATCGTGTCGCCGATGAAGACCGGCTTCGGGAAGCGCAGCCGCTCGTAGCCATAGGTGAAGGCATGCGGGTTGATCTCGCTGGCGGTGAGGCCGATCCCGATGGCGAAGGTCATGGTGCCATGGGCGATGCGCTGGCCGAACTCGGTCGCCTTCATGAACTCGGCATCGAGATGATGCGGGAAGAAATCGCCGCTATGGCCGGCATGGACCACGAAGTCGGTCTCGGTGATGGTGCGGCCATGGCTGATCCGCTCCTCACCGATCGAATAATCCTCGAAATGGCGCGGGCGCGTGTGCATGGCTGCTCCTAGTCGAAGCTGGTGGCAAAGAGGGCGTTGAGGTCATCGATCACGCTCTTCGCGGGTTCGCGGTTCTTCAGCCCGGCGATCAGGCATTCGGAAGCGCGCTCCTGGAACGCCATGTATCCGTCATGGCGCGGACGCACCCAGGCGCCGTCCAAGGTCGCGCGGGTCTTGGTGTAGAAGCCGTCCACGGCTGTGTTGACCGCGGCGGAGCTCCAGGCGGCTGCATGTCCGGGCTGGCCGCCGGCGGCGGCGTAGGGACCGCTTTGCACCGCCGCGCTGGCGATCCAATAGGCGAAGTCGATCGCGGCGGCACGCTGTTCCGAATGCGCGGAGACCGCGATGCCGGTGCCGCCGAGCGCCGAGCCGACCGGGCCATTATGGCCTAAGGCGGGAAGATCGGCGAAGGCGATCCGCGCGGGTCGGAAGCCGTCGCGCGCATAGGAGACATAGCCGTAGATCAGCGGCACGCAGGCGATCTTCGAATCCGGTTGCGCCATGGCTTCGAACACGGCGATCGGATCCTGGTCGAGGCAGATCGGATCGACCCGGGCGGCGAGCTCGGCGATGCGCTCATAGACTTCGATGCCGGTGGCGCTGTCGATCAGCGCCGGCCCGGCGATGGAGCAGGGGCGGCCGAGATTGCCGGCGAGCGTGAAGAAGCTCATCAGCACATGGGGCGGCCGCAACGGAATCGCCACTTGGCCGCGGGCGGCCAGATCGAGCATGTGGGACCAGGTCGCGGGCGGCGCGTCCAGACGATCGGCGCGCCAAGCCTGGACTTGGGCGGCGGCATCGATCGGGAAGGCCCATTGCCGGCCCTGCCAATGATAGCTCGGATAGGATTGGCCGAGGCTGCCCTGCTTCAGCGCGGCGCATTCGGCGTGGCGCTCGGGGAGGTCGAGCGGCACGAGGCAATTCTCCGCGGTGATCCGGCCGACATGGGGATGGTCGATGACGATGAGGTCGTAGGCGCGCGCCAGGGTCTCGACCGGGAAGGATTCGAAATCCTGCAGCGAGCGCTTGTCCCAGGCGACGGCGGCGCCGGTTTTCTCCTGCCAGAGCCTGCTGCAGGCGCCCAGCGGGTCATAGCCGCGCGGGTGACTCCAGGTCATGCCCTTGAGCGTGACGGACATCGCTCAGAGTCCGAACTCGGCGCGGATCTTGGCCGTGTGCTCGCCGATCCGGGGCGCCGCGCGGGAGACCGGCGGGCGGGCGCCGTTGAT
Organism: Dongia sedimenti; assembly: GCA_030715195.1. Lineage (GTDB taxonomy): Bacteria > Pseudomonadota > Alphaproteobacteria > Dongiales > Dongiaceae > Dongia > Dongia sedimenti. The sequence continues at coordinate 752,342 of JAUYVI010000003.1, read as the reverse complement.
GGTCAAGGGCGAACGGGTGGTGCGGATGCGCACCCCGTCCTCGCGCTCCACCGTCTGCAGCATGTCGAGCGCGCGGAAGGCGTCGCTCTGCATCAACTCGCGCCAGTCCAGCACCTTGGCGCACCAGATGTCGGCGGGCTCCAGGATCGCCAGCCAATGCTCGACGCCGTGCTCCGCGACCCGGCGCGCGATGATGCGCTTGATGGCGTCGCGTTCGGTGAACCAGCTCTGCGGATCGGCGGCGTAGAGTGCCAGTTCCTCGATCTGCATCAGAGCCATGAGCTTGGAGATCGGCGTCATGGCGATCGCGATGTAGCCGTCGCTCGCGGTGTAGACGCCGTAGGGCGCCGAGAGATAGGCATGGGCGCTGCGGAAAGTCGCGCGCTTCGGCAGCCGGCCGCCATCGTTGAGATGGGTGGTCAGCACCTCGAATTGGAAGTCGACCAGCGCTTCGAGCAGGCTGGTCTGGATATGGGCGCCCCTGCCGGTGACGCCGCGGCGCACCAGGGCGGCGAGAATGCCCTGCGCGATATCGGCGCCGGCCAGCATGTCGGCCACCGCCAGGCCCATCGGCACGGGGCCCTGGTCCTCGTCGCCGTTGAGCCACATGACGCCGGACCGCGCCTGCGCCAGCAGATCCTGGCCGGGACGATCGACCCAGGGCCCGTGCTCGCCATAGCCGGTGATGCCGGCATAGACGATGCGCGGGTTGATCTTCCGCACCTGGGCGTAAGCGAGGCCCAGGCGCTCGATGACGCCGGGGCGGAAGTTCTGGATCATCACATCGGCCTTGGCGATAAGCTGCTTCAGCGCCTGGAGGTCCGCCGGATTCTTGAGGTCGAGCGCCAGGCTTTCCTTGTTGCGGTTGATCGCGTGGAACAGCGTGGAGTCGCCGCCGATCTCGGTGTCGCTCAGATAGAGACGCCGGCAGAGATCGCCGCCGTCGGGCCGCTCGATCTTGATCACCCGTGCGCCGAGATCCATCAGCCGCAGGGCCGCGTAGGGGCCGGAGAGAAACTGGCTGAGGTCGAGAACGACCAGACCGGCGAGGGGAGGATCGTAGGCGGCGGACATGGTCAGACTTTCGGGTTGGACGGGACCGGCGTGGCCGGCGCGGCGCTGGAGGCGAAGCAGGCCTCGACCACTGCCATGGTGTGCCAGGCATCCGCGACGGCGGTGATCAGCTTCGGGTCTTCGCCCGCGGCGAAGCGCTGCAGGTTGGACATGACGCCGACAAAGGCGTGCGGGAACCAGCCGCCCTGCAGGGGGACCTGGGCCCAGTCGCCGCCTTTTTGCGCGATCCAGAGTTCGTCCGGCTCGCCTTGGGGATAGTTCAGCAGGATGCCCATCTTCACCACCGCGCCGCCCTGGTCGCCCTCGAAGCGGAAGGTGGAATCCTGGAAGCGCCGGCCGAAATCGTGATCGTGGTTGATCGAGAGGGTGCAGCGCACGTTGTCGCCGAAATCGAGGATCGCCGAGGTGCGGGTCTGCGCCATGTCTGAGCTGGGATGGCCCATGGTGCGGGCATAGACCCCGGTCGGGTTGCCAAGCAGGCTGCGGATGAAATCGAAATAGTGGATCGAATGCACCGCGATCTCGACCCGCGGCAGGCCTTTCAGGAACGGAAAGAGATGCCAGGGCGTCAGGATGTTGAGATGGATCTCGACATCGATCAGGCGGCCAAGCAGGCCGCGCTCCAGCGCATCGGACAGAGCCAGCATCATTGGCGCGAAGCGGAGCTGGAAATTGACCGCGGCGGTGAGGTTGCGCGCCCGCGCCAGCTCGAGAATGCGGGTCGCCTCGTCGAGATCGCGGCCCATCGGTTTCTGGATCAGCACCGCCGATCCTTCGGGCAGGGCGCGGAGCACATCGACATGCGCGGCCGGCGGGGTCGCCAAGTCGAACACTGCGTCCTTCACGGCGGCGGCTTCCGCCAGGCTGGAAAAGACCGTCAGCCCCCATTTCGCGGCGAGCGCGTCCGCGCGGCCGCGATCGAGGTCGAAGATCCCGGCGACCGGGAACTCCGCAAGACGATAGGCGGGGAGATGGGCGTCGTTGACGATCCCACCCGCGCCGATGATGACGATCGGGCGTGGCCGGCTCGGCCGAGGCCAAGCTTGGCGCAAGTTCGAAACAGGCGTGGTGCCCACGCAGGTCCTCCCAAGGCGACGATCCCCGGCTTCCGGGGCGGCGTTCTTATTTAAATCATATATTCATTAATGAGGTATTAGGGCAAGGCCGAACCGAGCCCTCAGTCGGTGTGGAAGACGTCCTCCATCTCGGCCCACCATTCGCCGGGTTTGCGCGTTTCGAGCGGAACCTGCATCGGCTCGCAGATCACCCACCATTCCTGGGTCTTCGGGTCGGCGGCCATCTTCGCCATGTCCGCCTTGAAGTCCGTGCCGTGGTATTCGAAATAGGCGAACAGCAGGTTCTCCGGCTCCTTCAAGAAGATCGTGTAGTTCTTGATGTTGCAGCGGGCGATGGTGGCCAGCACCTCGGGCCAGACCGCGGCGTGGATCCGTTTGTACTCGGCGATCTGGTCGGCCTTGATGCCGAGCACGAAACCCATGCGTTTCATGGATACCCCTCAGTTGAGACGATAGATGCGGCGCGCATTGCCGTTCAGCAGCTTGGCCTGACGTTCGGCGCTCTCGCCGGCAATGATGGTGCGGGTCGCGGCGACCCAGCGGCCGAGATCCGCGGTCAAGGTGCAGACCGGCCAGTCGCTGCCCCAGACCACGCGGTCCCAGCCGAAGCTTTCGATCACGTGCGCGACGAAGGGGCGGAGGTCGTCGGCCGTCCAGTTCGCATCGGCATAGGCGACGATGCCGGAGACCTTGCAGGCGAGGTTGGGCTCGCGGGCGAGTTCCGCGATGTGCGCGCGCCACGGATCGAAGGCGCGGTCCTTCACATTGGGCACGCCGCAATGGTCGAGGATGAACTGCACCTGTGGGCAGGCGCGCGCGATCCGGAGGGCCAGCGGCAGCTGGCGCGCCTGCACGCAGATGTCGAAGCTCATCTGGAGTGCGGCGAGCCGTTTCAGGTTCTCGGTGAACAGCGGCGCTTGGCTGAGTTCATCGGGCGAGGTGTGCAGGATGCGGCGCAGGCCGCGCACCTTCGGGTTGGCGGCGAGACGCTCGAGCTGGGCCGGGAAGTCGGCGCGCTCCGGCCGGCAGGATGAAATCGCCGCGACCACCGGACCGCCGAGCGCTGTGACGAAGTCGGTTTCCCGCATCTGATCGGCTTCCGCGACATCGACCTCCATATGGATCGCCTGGGTGATACCGGCGGCTTCGGCCTGCGGGCGATAGGTTTCCAGCGTGAAATCGCGGTTGAGCGCCGGCACGTCGCCGAGCCAGGGATAGGAGAAGCGATCCAGGTAAACGAGATGCAGGTGGGTGTCGATGATTTCGATCGGCATCGGTCAGTCCGCGCCGCCGGCATTGCGGGAGATCGCGGTGCCGCTGGCGATCAGCTGCTTCAACACGGCATGCTGATCCGGCGCCGTGGCGTCGAGCCGCTGCACATAGGGGCAGGTGAGGGCGGCGACGATCGCGCCGTGGGGCCCGAGAATCGGCACCGCGAGGTTGACCACGCTCGGCGTCTGCCGGCTCTCCATCTGCTCGAAGCCGCGCGTGACGATGTCGGCTAGGCGGGCCTCGAGATCGACCGGCCGGCTTTCCAGCGGCATCATCTCATGCTCCTCGGCCATCAGCTTGCGTTCGGCGGGTGCTGCATAGGCCAGGAGGATATGGCCGGAGCCGGTGTCGAACAGGCCGACCCGCGCGCCGACCCGGATCGCGATGCCCCAGTAATGGGGTGAATCCACCTGCGCGACGACGATCACCTCGCCGCGGTCGTAGACCGCGACATGGCAGGACTGGCCGGCGGCGCGGGCGAAGTCGCGCAGGATCGGCATCGCCTGCGAAACCAGGCGCCGCATCGGCGCATGCCGATGGGCGAGGGCGAAGAGCTTCAAGGTCAGCTCATAGCGGTCGGTCGTGGTGCGGGCGATGTAGCCGCGCCGCACCAGCCGGTCGAGCATGCGGTAGATCTCGTTGGGGGAGCGGTTCAGCGCCTTGGCGATCTCGGCCTGCGAGAGGCCTTCCTCGGTTTCCGCGAGCAGTTCGAGAATGTCGAGGCCCTTGTCTAAAGCGGGCGCACGGTAGCGATCCTCGACGTCGTCGATGGACATGCTCTCCCTCCCCCAAAGGTCACCGGGCGGCGGCAGACTCCGCCAGAAACCTGTCTTGGTCTTATTAGAGAAAAGAGACTTTAGATATGAACGCCAGTCAAGACCGACTTTGGTCAGTAAATGACCGGTTCGGCAACGGGGGCGCCGAACTGGGTCTCCAGGAAGTCGAAGTCGCAGCCGTCATTCGCTTGACGGATGTGCTTGGCGAACATCCAGCCATAGCCGCGTTCGTAACGTGGCGGCGGCGGGGTCCAAGCGGCGCGGCGGCGGGCAAGTTCTTCGTCAGAGACTTCCATGCGGATCGACCGTCCCGGCACGTCGACCGAGACGATGTCGCCGGTCTTGAGCAAAGCCAGTGGCCCGCCGATATAGGCCTCCGGCGCGACATGCAGGATGCAGGCGCCATAGCTGGTGCCGCTCATCCGCGCATCGGAGAGGCGGAGCATGTCTTTGACGCCTGCTTTGAGCAGCTTCTTCGGCATCGGCAGCATGCCCCATTCCGGCATACCCGGCCCGCCCAGCGGCCCGGCATTGCGCAGCACCAGGATGTGGTCGGGCGTGACGTCGAGATCCTCGTTATCGACCGCGGCTTTCATCGACGGATAATCGTCGAACACCAGAGCGGGGCCGGAATGCTTGCGGAGATGCGGCGCGCAGGCGCTCGGCTTGATGACACAGCCGTCGGGCGCGAGGTTGCCTTTCAGCACCGCGAGCGCGCCCTCGTTATAGATCGGGTTGTCGATGGTCCGGATCACGTCGTCGTTGAAGACACCGGCGCCGTCGATGTTCTCGCCGAGCGTCCTGCCGGTGACGGTCAACGCGCCGAGATGCAGCTTGTCCTTCAGACGACTCATCAGGCCGGGCAGGCCGCCGGCATAGAAGAAGTCCTCCATGAGATAGGTGTCGCCGCTGGGGCGGATATTGGCGATGACCGGGATGATGCGGCTGGCCTTCTCGAAATCGTCGAGATCGATCGGGATGCCGGCGCGGCGCGCCTGGGCGATCACATGGATGATGGCGTTGGTCGAGCAGCCCATGGCCATGCCGGTGCGGATCGCGTTCTCGAACGCGTCCCGGGTGAGAATCTTCGCCGGGGTGAGGTCCTCCCAGACCATCTCGACGATGCGGCGCCCGGAGGCCGAGCACATGCGGATATGGTTGACGTCGGCGGCGGGGATCGAGGAAGCGCCGGTCAGCGACATGCCGAGCGCCTCGGCGATCGCCATCATGGTGGCGGCGGTGCCCATGGTCATGCAGGTGCCGTGGCTGCGCGCGACGCCGGCCTCGACACCTTCCCATTCGGTCTTGCCGATCCGCCCGGCGCGACGTTCGTCCCAGTATTTCCAGACGTCGGAGCCGGAGCCCAGGACCGTACCCTGCCAGTTGCCGCGCAGCATCGGCCCGGCCGGCACGTAGATCGCCGGGAGGCCGGCGCTGGTGGCACCCATCAGCAGAGCGGGCGTGGTCTTGTCGCAGCCGCCCATCAGCACCACGCCGTCGACGGGGTGGGAGCGGATCAGCTCCTCGGTGTCCATCGCCAGCATGTTGCGATAGAGCATGGTCGTGGGCTTCACGAAAATCTCGGCGAGGGAGATCGCCGGGAGCTCGATCGGGAAGCCGCCCGCTTGCAGCACGCCGCGCTTCACGTCATCGACCCGGGTCTTGAAATGCGCGTGGCAGGGGTTGATGTCGGACCAGGTGTTGATGATGGCGATGACCGGCTTCCCCGACCATTCCGAGGCGGCATAGCCCATCTGCATCGCCCGCGAGCGATGGGTGGAGGAGCGGAGATCGTCGGGCGCGAACCAGCGCGCGCTGCGGAGAGAGTCAGGAGACTTGGGCTTGCTCATGTTCTTGTCCGGTGTGCCAGGGATGGTTCTCCATAGCACGCCCGTGCGCGAGGCGGAACGCAAGCAAAGCGGCCAGGGCCAAGGCCGCGCCGATCCCGGCGACGCAGGCCGGCCAGCCGAAGCGGTCGAACAACTGGCCGAGCACGAAACTGCCGGCGAGGCCGCCGAGGAAATAGCTCGCGAGATAGAGCCCGCCGGCCGATCCCCGATCGCCCGTCGCGGCGCGTCCGACAAAACCGGTGGCGACCGCCTGGGCGAAGAACGTCCCGACGCCGACCAGAGCGAGACCGAACAGGACCGCGGGTAGCACTGCGGCGAGCAGCAAGGGCAGGCCGAGGCCGGCGAGGGCCGAGGCCGCCCAGAAGGTCCGGCGCGTGCCGAGGCGCGCGACGGCATGGCCAGCCAGCGGAGTGGTCAGGATGGCGGGCAGGAAGACGAGATAGACCAGGCCGATCTGCATCGGCCCGACCGCCAGCGGCGCCCGCGCCAGCACGAAGTTCACATAGGTGAAGGTGCCGATGAAGGCGAACAGAATGAGGAAGCCGATCGCGAAGGACGCGCGCAAGGCGGGGTTCCGCAGATGCTGCACCAGCCCGGGGCCTGCTGCCGATTCAGCGGCCATGGGGGTTGCACGCCGCAGACCGGCGAACGCCAGAACGGCGCCGACGATGTTGAGCGCGGCAAAGAGGTGGAAACTGACCGAGAGCCCGTAATGATCGGCCAGAGCCGCCGACATCAGCCGGCCGAACAGGTTGCTGGCGACGTTGCCGGTGATGTAGGCGGCAAAGGCGGCGCCGGCCGCCCGGACGCTGCAGCGCTCGGCGAGATAGGCGAGGGTCAGGGTGAAAGCCGTCGACATGAACAGGCCCTGGGTCACGCGCAAGGCGGCGAAGCTCGCCAGATCCGGCGCGACGGAGAGCAGGGCGGTCGGGATCGCAAGCAGCGCCAGGCTGACCACCACGCCCTTGCGGCGATCGATGCGGCGGCTGAGCAGCGAGACGGCGATCCCGGCGACGGCCATGCCGAAGGTGCTGCTGTTGACCGCGAGACCCATGGCGGCCGGGCTGACCCCGTAATGCGCGACCAGCGACGGCAGGATGGCCTGGGTGGCGAAGAGATCGACCAGGGTCAGGAAGGCGATCACGCCGATGACGAGGTTGCTGAATCGCTCTGTGCGCATGGCCAGGGTCTCTCAGGAAGAGAAGGCGGCGTGATACCGGGTGGGGGCACCGGCATCACGCCTCAAGGAAGGACGCCCCCGGAGACGTGGTGGGGGGCGGAGCGTCCTCACATGTTCTGGTCCATCGGATCGTGCAGGATGTCGGCGGAGATCAGCACGACCGGCTTCTTGCCGGTGTTCTTCCACCAGTGCTTGAGGTCGGCGTCGCGCGACGTGTCGCCGGCCTTGTGCACGATCCCGACCTTGCAGTCGCTGGCATATTCGGTGATCTCGCCCGAGACGATGTAGATCAGCGCCGGGCGATCGGCGTGGTCATGCAGCGGCACGATCCCGCCCGGCTGGATCTCCAGCCGGCGGATGCGAAGCTTGTGATCGTCGAGCTTCACCATCTGCTGGGCGAGATCGACCTGCTCCAGCACCGTGTCGGTCACGCCGACCGGCTTGGTCGGGGCGTTGCCGAGCGCGTTCTGGCCCATCTGGCTGGCGGGGCAGCCATTGGCGCTGGCGGCGGTCGCGGCCAGCATCGAGGTACCGGCGAGGACGGCGGCAAAAGTCAGGTTCCGCCAGGACCGGGTGGACATGGTCATCTTCGTTCTCCTTCAACGAGTCTGTGCTGAGGTCCGGAAGCGGCCGCAGCGGCAGGTGCAACATCGCTGAAGCAGCGGGTGAGAACGAATGCCGTTCGGGACTGGATTCAATAGCGCGGAGCTATCGCGCTACTTGCTCTCCGCCATGTCCGTGCCGTCCCAATCGACCGGCGGCGGCTGGTCGATGTAGCGGCGGCAGCGCAGGATCATGCGGCGCGAGGGCTCGTCGCGGCCGCGGCGCCGGTCGGCTTCTTGGAAGGATTCGATGGCGCGGTCGAAATCGCGGCGGAGATAGCGCTCGAAGCCTTCGTCGTATTGCGCGATCCAGGAGAGATCGCCGAGCGCGTCCTTGGTCTCGGTCAGGCCAAGCAACTCATAGACCTGGATGCCGCCGCGCCGGCCATAGACCGCGACCTGGTCGACCCGGCGGACGACCACGCCGTCGCCGGCTTCGATGCGCGTGGCCTCGCCGATCAGGATGTCGGTGCCGTAGCGCTTGTTGAGTGCTTCGAGACGGCTGGCGACGTTCACCACATCGCCGATCGCGGTGTAGTTCAGCCGATCGCGCGAGCCGATATTGCCGACCAGCGCGGAACCGGAATTGACGCCGATCCTGAGGCCGATCTTGCCGAGATCCATCGCGCGCATGCCCTGGGCGGATTGCCGAAAGGCGTCGCGGCAGGCCAAGGCCGCCTGGCAGGCGGAGAGGGCGTGCAGCGGGTTGCTGGCCGGCGCGTTCCAGAAGGCCATCACGGAATCGCCGATGAACTTGTCCACCGTGCCGGCATGGGCGGCGACGATCCGCGACATGAAATCGAGGTGGTCGCCGAGAATTTCGACGATCTGCTCCGGCTTGGCTTCGCTGAGGCCTGTGAATCCGGCGAGATCGGTGAAGAGCACGGTCAGCGGCTGGGTCTGGCCGCCGGGCTTGGCTTCGATGCCTTGGCGGATCAGGATCTCGACAAGATCAGCCGGCATATACTTGCGGAAGGAGGACAGACCACGCCCCATCCGGCGGAGCGCCTCAGAGAGCTCATCGAGCTCGCGCAAGCGCGAGGGGTGATAGGTCAGGCCCTCGAGATGGAAGCGCTCGATCTGCTGCATCTGGCCCGCGATGACCGCGATCGGGCGACTGATCAGCCGATGCGCCACGAAGGCGCCGAACAGCGAGACGACGACGACCGAGGCGATCACGATCATGTAGAGACGCCGGGTCGCCCCGGGAATCTCGCCGAGGATGTCTTCGGCGGGAATCACGGTTGCCACCACCCAGTGGCGGAAGGGCAGCGGGGTGAAGGTGACGTATTGCTCCACCTCGCTCATGCCGTCCATCACCGCGATGTTGCGCGGCATGGTGAGGCGGGCCAGCTCGATGTCGTGCTCCGACATGGCCAGCTGGATCGCGCCGGCCAGCGGATCCTTCACGGCCGCGAGCTCGTGCCAGCCGCCCGCGGTGGTGCCGACCTCGCTCGCGGTCAGCACTCGGTTTCCGCTGTCGAGGATGAAGGCGCGGCCGTGGCTCGTCACCTTGAGCGCGGTCAGGAAACGCGCCAGGCGGTCGAGATCAATGCCGATCATCACGACGCCGAGATAGTGGCTGTAGACGGTGAGCTTGCTGGAGATGGCGATGCCCGGCTGCTTGCCGAGCGGCGTATCGGTGTATTCGGTCCAGACCGGCATCTTGGACTGGTCGGCCGCCTGGTACCAGTCCTGCTCGGTCGAGCGGAACGGCGTGGCGCTCAAGGCGCGGTCGAGGAAATGGATATCGCCGATCTCCGGCTGGTAGCTGTCGACACGCAAGAGATCGGGCTCCGGCCCCTCGGCGCCATGGCGTACCTCGACCATACGGATGCCTTCATCCGAATCCTTGCGGGCGCCGAAGAAATTGCCGTCCGGCCAGCCGAACGCGACCCAGGAGATGGTGGGCTGCGATTGCAGCAGCGAGAGGAACACGAACTCGCGTTTCGCCTCGTTGGTAATCTCGATCACGTCCTGGAAGAAGATCGTGCGCAACGCTTCCTGGCTGGCGCTGGCATTGGTTAGGATCTGCTGCAGGTTGCCGGCCACCGTATCGGCGATCCGGTTGTTGATCTCCTTGACCAGATCATTGGCGTTCTTGGTCGAAGTGCGCTGCCAGCTGCCATGCACCAGGGCCGCCATCAGGATGCAGATCCCGGCCAGCAGGAACATCAGCGCGGTGCCGAGGCCGAGCCGCCGGAAGCGCCGCGTGCTCGCGGGCAGGTTCTGTGACGGTTCGGACATGGCCTGTCGTCAGGCGCTCTGCTTGTCCGGAACGGCTGCCAGCGCGGCGTCGAGCGGTCCGGTGAGCACCTCCGGCCGATCCGGCCATTGATAGCGGTCGACCGCCTTCACGAAGGTCGCGACCGCGGGCGAGAAGCGCCGGCCGGCGACGGTCGCGAGGTGGATGGTGCGGGTGACCGGCGGATTGCAGATCGGCCGCGTCATCAGGCCGGGGAGCACGGCCGAGAACTCGGGCATGAAGCAGATGCCCATGCCGGCCATGACCATGATCTGGATCCAGTCCTCGCGCTCGGAGCGGAAGACGTCCTCGACGGTGACCTGCTCCTGCGCCAGCACGTTTTCCATCCGCTCATAATACTCGCAGTTGGCGCGGGAGAGATAGGCCTCGCCGGCAATCTCCTTGATGGGCACTTCGGCCATCTCCGCGAAGCGATGGCCGGGCGGAAAGGCAACGGCGAAGCGCTCGTCATAGAGCTTCCGGAAATCGAGCCGCGCGTTGGGCTCTTCCGGCGCGGTGGTGATCGCCACGTCCAGCGCGCCTTCCATCAGCATGGAGATCAGCTCGTCGGGAATGCTCTCGGTCAGCGACACCTCGATGCCGGAATGATCGGCGCCGAAGCGGGAGAGGAAGCTCACGAACCGCACCGGTCCGATCGTGCACATGACACCGAGCCGCAGCGGCGCCTCCTTCAGCTGCAGGAAGCTCTGCGCGGTCGTGCGGGCCTGCTCGCTCTGCTTCAGGATCGCCTCCAGCTGCGGGCGCACCAGGTTGCCGAGGTCCGTCATGTGGGTGAGCTTGCGCTCGCGCCGGAACAGCTGCCCGCCGAGCTCCTCCTCGAGCTTCTGGATGGCGCGAGTCAGTGCCGGCTGGGTCACGTTCGACTGCTCCGCGGCGCGGGTGAAGTTGAGCGTGCTGCAGACCGCCAGGAAGTAGCGGATTTGGTGCATTTCCATAGGGTTATCCCGGTTCTGATCCCGCCGATCGATGGGGCGATTATACCCGCAAGGCATTGATCCGGCGATGCCGATGCCGCATCGAAACCATAGGACCCCGGCATTTCCGCCGAAGGAAGAGCCGTCGCAGATTGTCGCCATGCAAACCCATTCGGATGGCGGCCATGAACAGCGTCACGCAGACCTCTCCCTTGAAGACCACGCGGTCCCTCGCCGGCAAGGTTGCCCTGGTGACCGGCTCGACCAGCGGCATCGGCCTGGCCGTCCTCGAAAAGCTCGCGGCCGAGGGCGCCGACGTGGTGATGAACGGCTTCGGCGATCCCGGGTCCATCGAGGCCATACGTTCGGGGCTGGAGCAACGTTACAGCGTCCGGGTCCGCTATGACGGCGCCGACATGAGCAAGCCGGAGGAGATCGAGGCGATGGTCGAGGCGGCGCGCCGTGCCCTCGGCGCGCTCGACATCCTGGTCAACAATGCCGGCATCCAGCATGTGGAACCGATCGAGCGCTTTCCCGTCGAGAAGTGGAACGCGATTCTGGCGATCAATCTGTCCGCCGCCTTCCACACGATCCGCGCCAGCCTGGCCGGGATGAAGGCCCGCGGCTGGGGCCGCATCGTCAACATCGCCTCCGCCCATGCGCTGATCGGCTCGCCATTCAAGTCGGCCTATGTCGCCGCCAAGCATGGCGTGCTCGGCCTGACCAAGGTCGCGGCTTTGGAGGGGGCCGAGCACGGGGTCACCGCGAACGCGATCTGCCCCGGCTATGTGTGGACGCCCTTGGTCGAGAAGCAGATCGAGGAGCAGGCCGCCGCCCACAAGATCGGCAAGGACCAGGTCGTGCGCGAGGTGCTGCTGAAGAACACGCCGACCAGGACCTTTGCCGAAGCCGGCGAGATCGGCGCCCTGGCGGCGTTCCTGTGCGGCCCCCATTCCGGCGCGATCACCGGCACGGCTCTGCCGGTCGATGGCGGCTGGACCGCGCATTGAGGAGGATCCGATGAATCTCGAGACCAGGACCGACCCCCGTCCGGCGGACAACGCCTCGGTCGAAACCCGGCATTTGAACCTGGCCTTGCAAGGCGGCGGCGCCCATGGCGCCTTCACCTGGGGCGTGCTCGACCGGCTGCTTGAGGATGAGCGGCTGGTGTTCGACGGCATCTCGGCGACCTCGGCCGGCGCGATGAACGCGACGGTGATGGTCTATGGCTATCAGCAGGGCGGGCGGGCAGGGGCGAGAGCCGCGCTCGGCAACTTCTGGCGGCGGGTCGCCCATGCCGCTGCACAGAGCCCGTTCCAGGCGACCTGGTGGGACAAGTTCACTGGCAATCATGCGCTCGACAATTCGCCGGCCTTCGTCTGGCTGGATTTCGTGACCCGCGTGCTGTCGCCCACCCAGCTCAATCCGCTGAACTGGAATCCGCTGCGCGAGGTGTTGACCGCCTCGGTCGATTTCGAGGTGATGCGCAAGGCGAAGCTGCCGATCCAGCTGTTCCTCTGCGCCACCAATGTGCGCAGCGGCAAGGTCAAGGTGTTCGGCGACGGCGAAATCTCCGCCGATGCGGTCCTGGCCTCGGGCTGCCTGCCGTTCCTGTTCAAGGCGGTGGAGATCGACGGCGAGGCCTATTGGGACGGCGGCTACATGGGCAACCCGGCGATCTTCCCGCTGATCTACAAATGCGGCAGCCCCGACATCATGGTCGTGCACATCAATCCGCTGATGCGCAAGGCGCTGCCGGTCACCGCCGGCGAGATCCTGAACCGCATCAACGAGATCAGCTTCAACTCCTCGCTGATGCGCGAGATGCGGGCGATCAGCTTCGTCACCCGCCTGATCGACGACGGCGAGATCGAGATGGACCGGCTGAAGCGGCTTCACATCCACGCGATCTCGGCGGAGGAGAAGATGCAGGAGTTCAGCGTGCTCTCGAAGTTCAACGCCGATTGGGACTTCCTGCTCGACCTGAAGGAGGTCGGCCGCACCCATGCCGACGCCTGGCTGAAGGAGAATTTCGACTCGATCGGCCGCCGCTCCACCGTCGACATCAACAAGACGTATCTGTGAACGGCTCATGCATTCCCGCTATCGATTTCCTAACAAAGCGGCATTTCGCCTGTAACCCCGAAGCGCCTACCTTCGAACTGTCCCCCGGGGGACGTCCCTTGGGGATTGCCCCCGATCCTGAACCAGATGTGAGGAACCACCCGATGAAGACCAGCAATGCCCTCCTGATGGCCGCCGCGACCGCCGCGCTCGGCCTCGTCGCCATGAACGCCGCCAATGCCGGCCCGGCCGCCAAGCCGATGTATGAATCCGAGAAGTGCTTCGGCGTCGCCGCCGGCGCCGCCAACGACTGCCAGACCGCGACCAATTCCTGCGCCGGCACGGTCACCCAGCCGATGCAGGGCGATGCCTGGATCTACGTGCCGACGGGCGTCTGCGGCAAGATTTCGGGCGGCAGCCTCGAGCCGAAGAAGTCCTAATCGCCAACCAGCGGCGGGGCCGCGTCACCGTGGTCCCGCCGCCATTTCCCGCAGTCACGACATGGCGTCACCAGGCATATCCGAACCGTACCGCAATCGCCGCGGAGAGGTGCGGCGCCAGGTGATGGGCTCGAGCGAAGCGGAGATCATCGCCGCGGTGCGGGGCGATCACTGTGCGGTCGGTCCGGCGCTTATCAGAGATGCACAAGAGGAGAGGGTCATGACCATGACCATGAAAATGGCGGAGACGCCGTCGCCGAGCCTGCTCGGTCGCGTGCACCGGCTTTACGATCGGCTCGGCCTGCTGCCGCTCAGCGTCCTCCAGCTGATGGCGCGGGTCGGCATGGCGGTGATCTTCTGGCGCTCCGGCCAGGCCAAGCTCGCCAACTGGGACCTGACGCTCCAGCTCTTCGCCAACGAATACAAGGTGCCGGTCCTGCCGCCGGAGATCGCGGCGCCGCTGGCGGCCGCCGTGGAGCTGAGCTGCCCAGTGCTGCTGGTCCTCGGCCTGTTCACCCGGCTCGCCACGCTGCCGATGATCGGCATGACACTGGTGATCCAGTCTTTCGTTTACCCGATGGCTTGGGTGGATCACCTGATCTGGATGACCCTGCTGCTCCTGCTCTTGAGCCGCGGTCCCGGCATCTTCTCGCTGGACCATCTGGCGAAGAAGGCCTTCGATCGCCATATGTAACGGAGACAATTCCGTGAACGCGATGCCCGATCCCACGACCATGACGACCGGCGATGGCGCCACCGAGGCGCTGTCACCGATCGCCGTCCCCCATGTAGTTGTCCTGGGCGCGGGTTTCGCGGGGCTGACGGCGGTGAAGGCGTTGGCCGGCGCGCCCTGCAAGGTCACGCTGATCGACCGCCGCAACTATCATCTGTTCCAGCCTTTGCTCTACCAGGTGGCGACGGCAGCCTTGTCGCCGGCCGACATCGCGACCCCGATCCGCAGCATTCTGCGGCGCCAGAAGAACGCCGCGGTGCTGATGGCGCGGGTCGAGGGCATCGACCTTCAGCACCGCCGTGTGCTGCTCGAGGATCGGACCATCCCCTACGACTATCTCGTCATCGCCACCGGTTCGCGGCATGCCTATTTCGGTCATGACGATTGGGAGCCGCTGGCGCCGGGCTTGAAGAAGATCGACGACGCGACCCAGATCCGCCGCCGCCTGCTGCTGGCCTTCGAGCGGGCGGAGACCTGCACCGATCCGATCGAGCACCGGCGCCTGCTGAATTTCGTCGTGGTCGGCGGCGGGCCGACCGGCGTCGAGATGGCCGGCGCCATCGCCGAGCTGGCGCGGCACTCGCTGGTCGACGATTTCCGCGCCATCAATCCCGCCGAGGCGCGAGTCATTCTGGTGGAAGCCGGTCCGCGCCTGCTGCCGGCCTTTCCGGAATCCCTGTCCGCGGAATCCAAGCGCGCTTTGGAAAAGCTGGGCGTCGAAGTCATGCTCGGCAGACCGGTCACCGATTGCACCGCGTCCGGCGTGATGGTGGGCGAGATCGCCATTCCCTCGCGCACCGTGGTCTGGGCCGCGGGCGTCGCCGCGTCGCCGGCCGCGCGCTGGCTCGGCGCGGAGAAGGATCGGCTCGGCCGTGTGATCGTCGGCCCGGATCTCTCCGTCTCGGGCCATCCCGAGATCTTCGTCACCGGCGATACTGCGCATGTGCCGCTGCCCGATGGCAGCACGGTCCCAGGTCTCGCTCCCGCCGCCAAGCAGATGGGCGCCTATGCGGCGCGCGCGATCCGGGCGCGGATCGCGGGCACGACAGTGCCGCCGTTCAAGTATCGCCATCTCGGCTCGCTGGCCACGATCGGCCGCGCCGCCGCGGTTGCCGATTTCGGCCGCTTCAAGCTGAAAGGCCGCCTGGCCTGGCTG
The DNA here is from genome assembly GCA_030715195.1 of Dongia sedimenti. Taxonomy (GTDB): domain Bacteria; phylum Pseudomonadota; class Alphaproteobacteria; order Dongiales; family Dongiaceae; genus Dongia; species Dongia sedimenti. Next base: position 736,939 of record JAUYVI010000003.1, on the reverse strand, counting down.
CTTTGGGGTATCATCCATGTCGGCTTTCTCAACACCTATCGCAGCCGGACGCTGGTGGCGTTGCAATGGATCTGGGCTTACATCACCTATGGGCGGGGCGCGCGGCTGATCACCTCGCCCGGCGTCGATCCGGAGTGAGCGGGACATGATGCTTGCCGGTATCGGCTGGCGCGCGCCGCACCATGCAGAACTGCTGGAGCGGCGTCCTGCGCTCGGCTTTCTCGAGGTGCATGCGGAGAACCACATGGGCGGCGGCCGGCGCGCCGCGGTGCTGGAGCAGGCGCGCCGCGACTACCCGATCTCGATCCATGGCGTCGGCCTTTCGCTGGGCTCCGTCGAGCCGGTTGACGGCGTGCATCTCGATTGGTTCGCGCAACTGGTCGACGCGACCGATCCGGTGCTGGTTTCCGAGCACGTCGCCTGGTGCCGCCAGGACGGGGTCTATCTCAACGACCTCTTGCCCTTGCCCTATACGGAGGAGGCGCTCGCGGTCCTGGTGCGCAACATCGATCGGGTGCAAGGCCGGCTGAAGCGGCCGATCCTGATGGAGAATCCCTCGACCTATCTCGAGTTCACCCATTCGACGATCCCGGAAGGCGCCTTCCTGGCCGAGATGGCGCGGCGCTCCGGCTGTGGGCTGCTGCTCGACGTCAACAATCTCTATGTCAACCAGCGCAACCATGGCCGTCCGGCGCGGGCGGCGATGGCCGCGCTCGATCCGGCGACGGTCGGCGAGATCCATGTGGCTGGCCATCACGTCGCCGCGCTCGGCGATGCAACGCTGCTGATCGACGATCACGGTTCGACGGTCTCGGATGCGGTCTGGGATCTCTACCGCGACGCCGTCGTGCGGTTCACGCAGGCGAAGACCCTGGTGGAATGGGACAGCCGCATCCCGGCGCTCGAGGTGCTGCTGAACGAAGCCGCGAAGGCGGATGGACATCGCGCGGCGATGGAGCTACGCCATGCTGGCTGAGCTGCAGCGCGATTTCGCCCGGGCGGTGCGCGGCGATGCTCTGGCCGTCGCGCGCCTCGGCATCGATCCCACCGGCCTCAATGCCGAACGCCGGCTCGCGGTCTATCGCAACCATCACCGGCTCAGCCTCGCCGCCGCCTTGGCGGCCAATTTTCCGACCGTCGAGAAAGTCATCGGCGAGGCGGCGTTCCAGGCTCTGGCCTTGTCCTTCCTGGCGATCGATCCGCCGCGCGACCCGCGGGTTGCCGAATACGGCCGCGGCTTTCCGGCCTTCCTCGAAAGCGACCCGCGCGCGCGACGCCTGGTCTATCTCGGCGATGTTGCCAGTCTGGACTGGGCGCACAACATCGCCGAACGCGCCGACGATCTCCCGACCTTCGGCGCAGCGCATCTGGCGCAGATGGATTCGGCGCATCTGGAAGCGCTGCGCCTGCGCCCGCATCCGTCGCTGACGCTGCTGCGCTCGCTCTATCCGCTGCTGAAGATCCGCGATGTCGCGGCGGGGCGGGAGGAGGGCGCCTCGCTCGATGCGGGCGGCGTCGATCTCATGATCTGGCGCAAGGCCGGCGCGGTGACCTGCGTTGCGCTGGATGCCGCCGCCATCGGCTTCGTGACCGCCCTGGCCGCCGGAAGACCCCTGGCGGAGCTGGTTCTGGGCGACGCGTTCCTCGCGCCTCAGTCGTTCTGATCGAGGAAGGCGCCGACGCTCTTCATATAGAGCGCGGTTTCCTCGACATGCGGCATGTGGCTGGAGTTTTCGAAGATCTGCCAGCGCGCGCCCTTGATGTTGTCTTTATAGGGCTGCACGGTCGCCGGCGTCGCCTCGTCATACTTGCCGGAGATCAGCAGGGTCGGGACCTGCACCTTGTGCAGCCGGTCGATGATGCTCCAATGCTTCAGGCTGCCGATGACATGGAACTCGCTGGGTCCGTTCATGGTGAAATAGACGGTCGGGTCGGCCTCGATCTGGGCAAAGCTGCGGACCACCTCTTCCGGCATCGGCTGCACCCGGCAGACATGGCGCGCGTAGAACACCATCATCGCCGTGGTGTATTCCTTGGAGCTCGTGGTGCCGGCGGCCTCGTGCTCCAGCAGCACCTTCTGCACCTCGGGCGGCAGTGCGTCGCGCAGCTTGTTCGCCTCCTGCACCCAGAGCTCCATCGAGGCCGGCGAGTCCGAGATGGTCAGCGACTTCAGGCCCTTCGGCTGGGTCACCGCGTGTTCCGCGCCGAGCATGCCGCCCCAGGATTGGCCGAGCACGTGATAGGCACCGCGGATGCCAAGATGATCCAGCAGACTCTCGAGCTCGTCGAGGAACAGCTGCACGGTCCAGAAGTCGACGCCCTTGTCCTTGAGATGGGTGGACTTGCCGCAGCCGAGCTGGTCGTAATGCACCACGGCGCGGCCCTGGCTCGCGATCAGCTTCATGCGGTCGGTGTAGTCGTGGGATGCGCCCGGGCCGCCATGGAGGATCACCAGCGGCTTCTTCGCCGCCTTGAGATCGCCGGTGACGCGATACCAGGTCCGGTGGCCGCGGAACGGCGCGAAGCCTTCGGTCGATTGCGGTTCTGCCATGATCGCCCCCTGTCCGGAAAATTCGGGCGAGCCTAGCGCCGCGGCGGAACCGCCAGCCAGCTAGCAAAAATTATAGTGCGACAGAAGTCAGCAGGCGCCGTCGAGCAAACGGTAATGCGCGGCGCGGGCGATCGCCTGGACCCGGTTCTTGGCGCCGAGCTTCTTGATCGCGAGGGTGAGGTGCAGGTTGATCGTGCCGACCGCGCGGTCGAGTTTGTGCGCGATCTGTTTCGCGGTCAGGCCCTGGGCGGTCAGGCGCAGGCATTCGATCTCCTTCGCCGTCAGCTTCACATGCTGGCAGGTCCGGATCCGCGGGTCGAAATCGGGATAGACCGCGCCGTGGAAGATGTGGCCGATCAGGCTGATTGCGGCCAAATGCTGGCGCAAGGCGGCGCCGAAATCGCCCTCGGGGTCGATGCGGATGCCGGTAAAGGTGGCGAAGTCGCCGCCGGAAAGGTGGATCGGCACCGTGACGCCGCACGTCATGCGCGTGTCCTTGAGGTAGGAGACGACCGGCGCGTGTCGCGGCGCCATCACCCGGCCGAGCGCCGAGCCCTCCGGCTGGGCGTAAGACCAGACGAAAGGCGTGGCACTCTTGGCCGCCACCAGCTGCACCGGATCGATTTGGTAATACCCACCCCGGCACCAGAGATCGGCCATATTGGCCTCGATGTTCCGCAGCTTGAGAAGGCTGGGTGTGATCAGCTCGCCGTCATGGGCGAACGGCACCGGTGTGTAATCATATATCATCGAGGTGAAGCCGTAGGCGGCGAGGGCGGCCTGGGCGGCATCCAGGCGGTCTTCCAGCCCATGCGCCCGGTCCAGTTCCGTCTCGAACGCGACAAAGGGGTCATGCATGGGGGATCAGCTTACCCACCCCCTAGTAAATTTGCTAGCTTTGCCGTTCGCAGGTGCGGGACGTACCCTCCCGCACTTGTGTAAGAGTCGGTCCAAGCCCAAGGCCGGACTTGAAAACGGGATTGCGCTGAGACGGCGCAGAATGGGTTGAAACAAGGAGGCTATCGATGAAGCGGGCTCAATGGCTGGGGGTCGCCGTCGTTGCGATCATCGTCGTGGCGGCAGGTGCGTATTTCATGCGCAAGCCGCCGGAACCGGGCGGAGGAACGCCGGCACCGCAGGAGGCCGCGAAGGCAGTGGAACACCGCGGCGGCACCATGCGCCTGGTGGCGGTCGGCGCGGGCGGGACGATCGACCCGCAGATCAACTATACCCTGCAATACTGGCAGCTCTACCAGGGTCTCTATGACGGCCTGCTCAACTTCAAGAAGGGCGTCGGCGAGGAAGGTTTCAAAGTCGTTCCGGATCTCGCCGAGGACATGCCGCAGGTTGCCGATGACGGCAAGACCCTCATCTTCAAGATCCGCAAGGGCATCAAGTTCTCGAACGGGCAGGACCTGACCACCAAGGACGTGGTTGCCTCTTTCCAGCGCATCTTCAAGGTCTCCAGCCCGACCGCCGGCGGCTTCTATTCCGGCATCGTCGGGGCCGACAAGTGTCTCGCGGAGCCCGCCAGCTGCACGCTGGAAGGCGGCGTCGTCGCCGACGAGGCGGCGAACACGGTGACGCTGCACCTCACGCAACCGGACGCAGAGATTTATTACAAGCTCGCGGTGCCGCACGCGGTGATTCTCCCGGCCGACTCTCCGGCCAAGGATGTCGGCACCACGGCGCTGCCGGGCACGGGCGCCTATATGGTCGAGAGCTACGATCCCAACAAGCAGCTGAAGATCGTGCGCAATCCGCACTTCAAGGAGTGGAGCAAGGACGCGCAGCCGGACGGCTATCCGGATGTGGTCGTGATGGATTTCGGCCTCACCGACGAGGCGGAAGTGACGGCCGTCGCCAACGACCAGGCTGACTGGGCCTTTGACCCGCCGCCGGCCGACCGCCTGGCCGAGATCGGCACCAAGTACAAGGACCAGGTGCATGTCACGCCGCTGACCGCCATGTGGTACGCGCCGATGAACGTCAACATTCCGCCGTTCAACAACGAGAAGGCGCGCCAGGCGGTCTCCTACGCCATCGACCGCGCGGCGCTGGTGAAGCTGTTCGGTGGCGATGTGCTGGCCTCGCCGGTTTGCCAGATCTTGCCGCCGGGATTCCCCGGGCACGTGGACTACTGCCCGTTCACCAAGAATCCGGAGGCCAACAAGTGGTCCGCACCGGACATGGATAAGGCGAAGGCGCTGATGCAGGAATCCGGCCAGATCGGCCAGCCGGTCACCGTGATCTCCGAGGACAGCGCCGTCTCGAAGTCGGTCGGCACCTATCTGCAGAGCGTGCTGAACGAGCTCGGATTCAAGGCGGAGCTGAAGCCGATCTCGTCAAACATCCAGTTCACCTATATCCAGAACACCAACAACAAGGTGCAGATCAGCGTCACCCAGTGGTACCAGGATTATCCGGCGGCTTCGGACTTCCTGAATATCCTGTTCGGCTGCGACAGCTTCCACGAGGGCTCGGACTCCTCGGTCAACATCGCTGGTTTCTGCGACAAGGAAATCGACGCCAAGATGAAGGAGGCGATGAAGGTCGCGGTCACCGATCCCAAGAAGGCCGATGAAATGTGGGCCGGCATCGACAGGGCGGTGACCGACAAGGCGGCCGCGGCGATCCTATTCACGCCGAAGCATGTCGACTTCGTGTCCAAGCGGCTGGGCAACTTCCAGTTCAATCCGCAGTTCTACTTCATGGTGTATCAGGCGTGGGTGCAGTGAATCCGCGTCTGAGATGACCGCTGACGCCACCTTTTCTTGAACATGGCAGCGTCAGAGACTTCGATTGCCGGTAACGACCCTCGGCAGGCGGATCCGGTCGGCGCGAAGCGCCGGCCGGCCGCCGGGCCTTGGGCCACCGCGTTCCGCAAGCTGGTTCACGACAAGGCGGCGATGGCGGCCTTGCTGGTGTTCATCCTGATCGTGATCGGCTGTAGCTTCGCGTCTTACTATGCCAGCCACGTCGCCCACACCTTCCCGTTCAGCTCGAATCTGCAGGGCAAGATCGTCATCGACGGAGTCGAGCAGCAAATCATCGCTCCCTCAACGGAAGGGCTCGGTCTCGGCAGCACGCCAATCGGTCCGACCTGGAAGCTGCAGGGCTATTTCCTCGGGGCTGACGACCAGGGGCGGGACGTCTTCGCCCGCATGCTGTACGGCGGTCTCAACTCGCTCTGGATCGCCAGCGCCTCGACCGTGATCTGCCTGCTCTTCGCGGCGGTCCTCGGCGTCACCGCCGGCTTCTTCGGGGGGGTGGCCGATGCCGCCATCTCCCGGATCATGGACGTGATCTGGGCGTTCCCGATCTTCCTGCTGGCGATCTCGCTTTCGATCGTCCTGATAAACAGCAGCATCAATATCGGCCCGATCGTGATCCGGGCCGGCAGTCTGTGGCTGCCGATCTTCATCATCGGCATCGTCTATGTGCCTTACGTGGCGCGGCCGATCCGCGGCCAGGTGCTGAGCCTGAAGAACAGCGAGTTCGTGCTGGCCGCCGTCGGCCTCGGCGTGCCGAGCCATCGAATCTTGTGGAAGGACATCCTGCCCAACGTGGCGACCACCCTCATCGTGTTCGTGCCGCTGATGATGGCGCTCAACATGGTGACCGAGTCCGCCTTGTCGTTTCTGTCGATCGGCGTGCAGCCGCCCGATGCGAGCTGGGGCACCATTATCCAGGACGGCCAGAACCTACTCTATTCGCGGCCGATGGTGGCTTTGGCGCCAGGCATCGCCATTGCAGTCACCGTGCTCACCCTGAACGTGTTCGGCGACGGCGTGCGCGACGCGCTCGACCCGCGCTCCAAGCTTCGGATCGGAGGCGACTGAGTCCCTCGATGCTGAACACGCTCATTCGCCGGCTGATCCAGATGGTCTTCGTGATGTTCGGGATCAGCGTCATCGTCTTCCTGATCTTCTTCGCCACCCCGGGATCGGATCCCTCCGCCCGGATCGCCGGCCGCAATGCCTCGCCCGAAGTGCTGGCCGCGGTGCGCAAGGATTTCGGCTTCGACCGGCCGCTCTACGTCCAGTATGGGCTGATGATGAAGAAGCTGCTGGTCACCTTCGACCTGACCTCGTTTCAGAATCGCGGCCAGAAGGTCATCCCGCAGCTGGTGCAGGCGACGCCGGTGACGCTCTCGCTGGTGATCGGCGGCGCCATCCTCTGGGTGATCGGCGGGATCGGCGTCGGTCTCGCCGCCGCCGCGACCAGAGGCAGCGTGATCGACCGCGGCCTGATGATCCTCGGCCTGATCGGCATTTCGATGCCGGTGTTCTGGCTGGGCTCGGTCATGAATCTCATCACCCAGAGCCGCTTTCACGACACCTGGATGTTCTCCTGGGTGCCCGCTTTGGGTTACAAGCCGCTGCTGGAGAGCCCGTGGGAATGGTTCAAGACCATGCTCATCCCCTGGATCTCGCTGGCGATCCTTTATATCGGCCTCTACGGCCGCGTGCTGCGCGCGAGCCTGATCGAGGCGAACGAAGAAGACTACATCCGCACCGCGCGCTCCAAGGGCCTGACCGAGACGCGGATCATGCTGCGGCATGCGCTGCGCACCTCGCTGATCACCTTCGTCACGCTGTTCGGCCTGGACTTCGGCGCCCTGGTCGGCGGCGGCGCGCTGCTGACCGAGGTGGTGTTCGGCCTGCAGGGCGTCGGCAAGCTCACCTATGACTCGCTGAAGAGCCTGGACCTGCCGGTGATCCTGGCCTCGGTCATCTACGCGTCGTTCTTCGTGGTCGGCGCGAACTTCGTGGTGGATATGGCCTATGCAATCCTCGACCCGCGCGTCCGTGGGCGTTAGCGCCGTGGAGCCGGGCACCGTACCGCTGCTGGAAGTCCAGGACCTCACGGTCTCCTTCCGCACCCAGCAGGGCCTGGTGCGGGCGGTGAGCGGCGTGTCCTTCACCATCGACAGCCAGGAGATCGTCAGCGTGGTCGGCGAGTCCGGCTGCGGCAAGACCGTGACGCTGCTGAGCATCGTCGGCCTGATCAACGACCCGAACGCCGTGATCGGCGGCTCGATCAAGTACAAGGGCCGCGAGCTGATCGGCATGCCCCAGAACGAGCTGCGCCATGTGCGGGGCGAGGAGATCGCGATGATCTTCCAGGACCCGATGACGGCGCTGACGCCGGTCTACACGATCGGCTGGCAGATCATCGAGCAACTGCGCGCCCATACCGATCTCTCGGCCAAGGCGGCGCGCAACCGGGCGATCGAGCTGCTGCGCGAGACCGGCATCCCCAATCCGGACAAGACCATCGACCGCTACCCGCATCAACTCTCCGGCGGCATGCGGCAACGCGCCTTCATCGCCATGGCGTTGTCCTGCAATCCCTCGCTGTTGATCGCCGACGAGCCCACCACCGCGCTCGACGTCACCGTGCAGGCGCAGATCCTCGACCTGATCCGCCGGCTGCGGAAGGATTTCGGCTCGGCGGTCATGCTGGTGACCCATGACATGGGTGTGGTCGCGGAGATCGCCGACCGGGTGGTGGTGATGTATGCCGGCAAGATCGTCGAGGCCGGCATGAAGGAGCAGATCTTCCTAGACCCGCAGCACCCGTACACCTGGGGCCTGTTCAACTCGATTCCGCCTTTGACCGGCGCGCGCATGAAGCGCCTGGTCTCCATTCCTGGCGCACCGCCCTCGCTGCTCGACCTGCCGCAGGGTTGTTCCTTCCGTCCGCGCTGCAGCCAGCGCTTCGAGCCCTGCACCGAGATGCCGGCGCTCGAAGGCGGCGACGGGCATCTGGCGCGCTGCTGGATTCCGCCGGCCCAGCGCGCCGAGGCGCGCTTCCGCGCCGCCCATCCCGACAGCCGCTTGAGCCGGGCCGGACGATGATCGGCGCCGGACAGACCTCTCCCTCGGGTGCGCCGCTGCTGCGGGCGCGCGGCGTCTCGAAGCAATTCCGCGTCGGCAACAGCATCCTGCCCGGCGGCAACACGGTCGTGCATGCGGTGGACAATGTTTCGCTCGATGTCTGGCGCGGCGAGACCCTGGGCCTGGTCGGGGAATCCGGCTGCGGCAAGTCCACGCTCGGCCGCTGCCTGGTGCGGCTCTATGAGATCACTGCGGGCAGGATCGAGTTCGAAGGCGTCGATATTTCCGTCGCCAAGACGCGCGCGCTGCGTCCCATTCGCCAGCGCATGCAGATGGTGTTCCAGGATCCCTATGCGTCGTTGAACCCGCGCCGCCGCGTCGCCGACCTGCTGGCCGAGCCGTTGAAGGTCCATGGCAAGCGCAGCCGCGCCGAGATCAAGGAGCGCGTCGCCGAGCTGATGCGGCTGGTGGAGCTGCAACCCGACCATCTCAACCGCTTCCCGCACGAGTTCTCCGGCGGCCAGCGCCAGCGCATCGGCATCGCCCGCGCGATCGCGTTGGAACCGAGCCTGGTGGTGGCCGACGAGCCGGTTTCGGCGCTGGATGTTTCGATCCAGGCGCAGATCGTCAATCTCTTCGCCGATCTGCAGGAGCGTCTGGGCCTGACCTATGTGTTCATCGCCCACGACTTGAGCGTGGTGCGCCAGGTCTCGACCCGGACCGCCGTGATGTATCTGGGCTCGATCGTGGAATCCGGACCGACCGAGGAAATCTTCCAGTCGCCGCGCCATCCCTACAGCGAGGCGCTGATCTCCGCGGTGCCCTCGGCCGATCTCGACCGCACCAACCGCCGCGAGCGCATCGTGCTGCAAGGCGACGTGCCGAGCCCGATCAATCCGCCCAGCGGCTGCCGCTTCCACCCGCGCTGCCGCTATGCGACGGAACGCTGCAAGGTCGAGCGGCCGAAGCTGGCGGAGATCGAGCCGGGCCGGCTGGTGGCGTGCCACCATCCGGTGGGGATGTAGAGCCGCTACTCGGCGCTGGCTCTCGAGCATCCCGGCTGCATCAACCCCCGACCTAGCCTCCCCCCATCTTGGGGGGAGGAAATCTTGTGAAGACGCTGTCGCGACTGACGGCTCTATCCGTCTCCCGCCCCCAAGATGGGGGCGGGTTGGGGTGGGGGTTGATGCCGCTGTGATGCTTCCGAAATCGGGCCGAAAGAAGATCCAGCGCCAAGGCTCTCCAGCTACCGCTGCCCGTCGTTGATCTTGATATCGATCGCCTTCAACCCGCCGCTGCGCTCATGCACGCGGCCGCCGGTCGCCATGGCCAGGCCGTAGACGATCTCGTCGCGGCGCGGCGCGTCCCAGACCGTCATCTCGGCGGTGCCGAAGTGGCTGCGCACGTATGCCGCTTGGATGTGGCCGAGTGGAATCATCAGCCGGGTGCCGAGGGTGCCGACGGTCTTCGCCGCGGGCACGATCGCCTTCGGCTCGCCGAGCACCGAGCGCATGGCCCAGCCGCCCGCCTCGTGCCAGAGCGCGCCGTGCTCCAGTTCGCCGTCCTCGCCGACGATGGCGCCCTTGCCATAGGCCTCGACCTTGTTGGCCTCGAGCCGCTCGATCAATGCCTTGGAGAGCAATGTCCCCAGTTCGCGCAGCTCGGCCATGAAGGGCAGCAGGTCCTTCTCGTAGCGGCCGGCGAAGGGGTTGCGGATGACGGCGCAGGCCATGCCGACCCGCAGCGGCGATGTCAGGCGCGGGCCGCGCTCATGCCAGGTTTCCTCGACCGCGACCTGGGTCTTCCTGATGTCGAACGACATTACTTCAAAACCACTTCGTTGATCAGCTTCGCGCCGCGCATATGCATGAAATAGAGGCCCATGTAATGGGTCACGTCCTGCGGATGCGCCAGGCTCGACGGCAGGCCGAGCTTCTCGGCGACGGCACGCGGCATGTCGTAGGTCGCGCAGCCGGCGTCGTAGACCAGGATCTCTTTCAGGCTCGGCATCATGCCGTGGTTGCGGGCGGAGAGCATGGTCAGCACGAAGTCCATGACGCAGATATCGGTGCAGATTCCCACCACCAGGATCTCGGCCAGCTTCTGCTGGTTGACCCAATCGACCACCCGGTTGCTGCCGCTCGGCGTGATCGCGCCGACGAAGCCATTGATGCAGTCCTTGCGCACCAGCGTGGTGTTCGGATCCTGCTCCAGCCAGGTGAGTTGCGGCACCAGGTTCTCCTCGCCGGTCCCGGCCTCGCAATGGGGCGGATAGGGTGGTTCGGCCTTGCCCGGCACATGGGTGTCGAGAAAGGCCAGGATCGGGCGCTTGCCTGCGGTGAAGGCTTTCGCCAGCCGGTCGGTTTCCTCGATCATGCGGGTGACCTGGGCATTGGGCGTCGGCGGCGCCAGATAGCCGGCGCCGACCGTCGCGAAGCCGTTCACCTCATCGACGATCACCAAGCCGGTCATGCCGACCGTCGCGCTGCTGAACGCCAGCGGCATGATCTCGGTGAACTGCTTGATCAACGGGTTCTGAACCGGCGTGGCGATGTTCATGGGCTGCTCTCTCCGCATGCGCGATCGGCGCATCATGCCGTTGGCCCCGCCGAGCGGCAATCCGCTCTTGACTCCAGGGCCCGCCGACAAGATCATTTGTACACAAACAATCTCCTCGGTCGAACCCTTTTGCGCGAGGGCCTGCCTCCTGTTCGCACAACCGACCCGGCTCGACGAAGCCTTGGACCTGGCGGCCCGCATCCGGCCGCTGGTGCTGGCGGGCGGCACCGACCTGATGGTCGGCGCGTCTGCCGATCTCGGACCCGGCCCGGTGCTGGACATTTCCCGAATCGGCGAGCTGAAAGGCATCGCCGTCGCCGATGATTCAATTGTGATCGGCGGCGGGACGACCTGGTCCGAACTGGTGGCGGCGGAACTGCCACACGGCTTCGACGGATTGAAGGCCGCGGCTTTGGAAGTCGGGTCGATCCAGATCCAGAACCGCGGCACGATCGCCGGCAATCTCTGCAACGCCTCGCCGGCCGCCGATGGCGTGCCGCCTTTGCTGACCCTGGATGGGGAGCTGGAGATCCAGTCCGCCGGAACGCGCCGGCGGGTGGCCGTCGCGGAGTTCATCACCGGCAACCGCAAGACGCTGCTGCAGCCGGGCGAGCTGGTCACCGCGATCCGCATTCCGCGCCAGCTGGCGGAAGGGCGTTCCAGTTTCCTGAAGCTCGGCAGCCGGCGCTACCTGGTGATCTCGATCGTTTCCGTCGCGGCGCTGCTGGTGCCGGATCGCAGCAACAAGGTGATTGAGGCCCGGGTCGCCGTCGGCGCCTGCTCGGCGGTGGCGCAGCGCCTGCCGCAGCTGGAAGCGGCGCTGGTCGGGCGGGTGCTCGATGCGTCGTTGGTGGATGCTGTGAAGACGGAGCATGTCGCCGGTCTGGCGCCGATCGACGACGTGCGCGGGAGTGCCGGCTATCGCAAGGATGCCGCCCGGCAGCTGGTGCGCGAGGCGCTGCTGGCCGCGGTCGAAGGCCGCGCCGGAGGCATCGCATGAAGCCGGAACCGGCACCGATCCGCTTCAAGCTCAACGGCCAGCAGATCAGCACCGATGCTCCGGCCGGCCGGCGCCTGTCCCATGCCCTGCGCGAGAACCTCGGCCAGCGCGGCGTGAAGGTCGGCTGCGACGCCGGCGATTGCGGCGCCTGCACGGTGCTGTTGAACGGCGCGCCGGTCTGCGCCTGCCTGACCGCGCTCGGCCAGGTGAACGGCGCGGCGGTGGAGACGATCGAGGGGCTCGGCGATCCGCTGGCCGAGAAGCTGAAGCAATCCTTCCACCGCCATGGCGCCGCCCAATGCGGCATCTGCACGCCCGGCATGCTGGTGAGCGCCACGGCGCTGCTGCGCCGGAATGCGACACCCAGCGAAGATGAGGTCGAGCAGGCTTTGGGCGGCGTGCTCTGCCGCTGCACCGGCTATCGCAAGATCATCGACGCGGTCTGCGATGTGAACCGGAGCGAAGCGCCGGAAACGTCGGCGAAGGCTGGACAGGCCGTGGGCGCGCGGCTCGCACGGCTGGACGGCGTGCGCAAGCTCGACGGCAGCGAGATCTTCGGCGCCGACGACTGGCCGGAGGATGCGCTGGTCCTGCGCTGCATCCGTTCGCCTCATGCCCATGCGTGGTTCGCGCTCGGCGATGTGGCGGCCTGGCAGGCGGCCCATCCTGGCGTCGTGCGGGTGGTGACCGCCGATGACGTGCCCGGGCGCAACCTGTTCGGCACCATCGGCCCCTTCATCGACCAGCCGGTCTTCGCCCGCGGCATCACGCGCTTCAAGGGCGAAGCGGTCGCCGCGGTGATTCTGGAGCCGGAGAACGCCTGGCAGTTCGATCTGAAGAGCTTTCCGGTGACCTGGGAGGAACTGTCGCCGCTGCTTGGCATTGCGGAAGCGACCGACCCGAAGGCCACGCCGCTGCACGAAACCCGTGCCGGCAACATCCTGACCACCGGCCTGGTGCAGCGGGGCGACGCCGCGGGCGCCATGGCCGATTCCGATGTCACGGTCGAAGGCGCCTACGAGACCGGCTTCGTCGAGCATGCCTATATCGAGCCCGAGGCGGGCTTCGCGCGCAGGGTCGGCGACCGGATCGAGATCCAGGCCTGCACCCAGTCGCCCTATCTCGATCGCGACGAGATGGCGGCGATCCTCGGCATCGCGCCGGAGGATGTGCGGATCATCCCGACCGCGGTCGGCGGCGGCTTCGGCTCCAAGCTCGACCTCTCGGTGCAGCCCTTCATCGGCGTTGCCGCCTGGGTGCTGAACCGGCCGGTGCGGATGGTCTATTCGCGCAGCGAATCCATGATGTCGACCACCAAGCGGCATCCGGCGCGGATCCGCATGAAGGTGGGCGCGTCCAAGGATGGCAGGATCCGCGCGATCGAGTTCCACGGCGACTTCAACACCGGTGCCTATGCCTCCTGGGGCCCGACCGTCGCCAACCGGGTGCCGGTGCATGCTTCGGGTCCGTATTTCGTGCCGAACTACCGGGCGACTTCGCGCGCCATCCACACGCATCTGGTGCCGGCCGGCGCCTTCCGCGGCTTCGGTGTGCCGCAGAGCGCGGTGGCGCAGGAGCAGCTCTATGACGAACTCGCGGAGAAGCTCGGGCTCGATCCCCTGGAATTTCGCCTCAAGAACGCGCTGAGCGCCGACCAGCCGACCGTCTGCGGCCAGGTGCTGGGCGGCGGCCTGGGCTTCAAGTCTTGTCTGGAGGCGCTGGCGCCGCATTGGCGGCGGGCGCGTGCCGAGGCCGAGGCGTTCAACAAAGCGAACAGCGGCCGCTATCGCCGCGGCGCCGGCATCGCCGGCATGTGGTATGGCTGCGGCAACACCTCGCTGCCGAACCCCTCGACGATGCGGATGGGTCTGAAGCCGGACGGGCGCATCGCGCTCTATCAGGGTGCGGTCGATATCGGCCAGGGCTCCAACACCGTCGTCACCCAGATCAGCGCCGATGCCTTGGGTGCGCCGATCGAGCGCTTCGACCTGCTGAGCGCCGACACCGACCAGACGCCCGATTGCGGCAAGACCTCGGCCTCGCGCCAGACCTTCGTGACCGGCAAGGCGGCGTTCCTGGCAGGGCGAAAGCTGCGGCAGGAGATTCTGCGCATCGCCAATGCCGGCGAGGATGCGCGCCTCTCCTTCGGTGACGGCGTCATTGTCGTGGAAGAGCAGGGACGTCGCCAGGAACTGGCGCTGAAGCGGCTGCCGGTCGACGCGCGGGGCTATGTGCTGCAAGTCGAGGAGACCTTCGACCCGCCGACCTCGCCGCTGGATGCGAACGGGCAGGGCGCGCCCTACGCGGTCTATGGCTCCGGCGCGCATATCGCCGAGATCGAGGTCGATACCGACCTCGGCATCGTGCGGGTCCTGAAGATGACCTGCGCCCATGATGTCGGTCGCGCCGTCAACCCGACCCTGATCGAGGGCCAGATCGAAGGCGGCGTGGCGCAGGGCCTGGGCATGGCGTTGATGGAAGAGTTCTTCCCCGGGCGCGGCGAGAACCTGCACGACTACCTGATCCCGACCATCGGCGACATGCCGCCCGTTGAATCGATCCTGATCGAGGAGGAATCGCCGGTCGGCCCGTTCGGCGCCAAGGGCATCGGCGAGCAGGCGCTCATTCCAACGGCGCCGGCGATCCTCAACGGTATCTATCACGCCACGGGTATTCGTCTGCGACGGATTCCGGCGATCCCCGATCGCGTGCGCGCGGCGCTGCTGGCACGCAAGGAGACGCGGCATGGCTGATCCTGAGTTGGTGCGCTGCGATGCCTGTCCCGTCACCTGCTACATCAAACCAGGCCGGGCCGGCGCCTGCGACCGCTATGCCAATGAGGACGGCAAGCTGGTGCGGGTCGATCCGCTGGTGGTGCTGGAGCACGCGATTGAAGCCGGCGAGCAGGTGGTGCCGTTCCTGGATTCCGGCGGCAGCGACTGGAACGGCGAGATCGTGAAGTCGCCGAGCACTTTCATCACCGCGATCGGCGCCGGCACGACCTATCCCGATTACAAGCCGGCGCCGTTCATCGTCTCGTCCAAGGTGGACGGCGTGGATACGGTCACGGTGGTGACCGAGGGCATCTTCAGCTATTGCGGCTGCAAGGTGAAGATCGACACCGACCGGCACCTTGGGCCCGAGCGCAACCTGGTGCGGGTCGATGGCGAGCCGATCGGCCATGTGACCACCGGTGAGTACGGCTCGCAGATGCTGTCGCTGGGCGGTGTCAACCACCTGACCCATGGCGGCAAGAAAGAGGGCCGGGTCACCTGCGATGCGCTCCTGCGCCTCTGCAACGGCGAGGCGGTGGAGCTGACGGTGGACGAAGGGGCCACCGCGATCATCCAGGCCGGCAAGCCGCCGGTGATCAACGGCAAGATCGAGGAGCGGATGCGGGTCGGCTGCGGCTCCGCCACGATCGGCATGTTCGCCAAGCAATGGTATGGCAAGGTCGATGAGGTGGTGGTGGTCGATGACCACATCACCGGCGTGCTCTCCGAGCACCAGGCCGGCAAGGTGCTGGGTGCGCAGGACACCGGCATCAAGATCCGCGGCCGCAAATCGACGCCGGGCCGCTATTTCCATGTGGCCGAGCCCGGTTCGGGCTGGGGCGGCACCAATGTCATGGACCCGCTGGAGATCGTGACCGGCTTCGACGCCAAGCACGCCAAGCCCGGCTTGCGCATGCTGATGGTCAGCACGACCGGCGAACAGCATGCCTATTACGAGCTCGATGACAACCTGAGACCGGTCGAGAAGGATCTGCCGGCGAACCTGCAGGAATCCGTCGAGCGCATTGCCGAGAATTGCGAACCCGCCTTGAGCACGGTGCTGTTCATGGCCGGCGCCGGCGGCTCCTTGCGCGCGGGCGTGACCGAGAATCCGGTGCGGCTGACGCGCTCGGTGCGCCAGGCGATCACCCGGGTCACCGCGGGCGGCGCCCCGGTCTACGTCTGGCCGGGCGGCGGCATCACCTACATGGTGGATGTGACCCTGCTGCCCGACCGTGCCTTCGGCTATGTACCGACCCCGGCGCTGGTGGCACCGATCGAGTTCACCCTGAAGCTCGAGGATTACGCGGCTTTGGGCGGCCATGTCGATCATGTGCGGCCGGTGGAAGAGGTCTTGAAGGATTCCTCGCTGCGCCAGGTGCGCGCGACGGCGAAGGGCGCCGCCTGATGCGCCGGACCCCGGTCATCCGTCGCCTCGGCCACAACCGGCTGCATTTGCAAGACGGGCCGATCGATCTCATCGTCGAGGCCTTCGGCGCTGCGGCGGAGATCGACGAGGCTTATCGCGCGGCGAGCGCACGGTTCATCACCATCCTGGACGCGCTGTGCGAAGAACTGCCGTTGCTGCGCGCGGCTTCCGCGGCAGTCCCGAAGGGCGTCGTGGCGCGGCGGATGTGGAATGCCGTGCAGCCTTTTGCCCGCGAACAGTTCATCACGCCGATGGCGGCGGTCGCCGGCGCGGTCGCCGAGGAAGTTCTCGGCGCCATGGCCGCGGCCGCGCACCTGCAGCGCGCCTATGTGAACAATGGCGGCGATATCGCGGTCCAACTGGCGCCGGGCGAGACCTTGCGGATCGGCATGGTCGATCGGCCGGATCGGCCCAGCATGTTCGGCTCGCTGTTCCTCGCGGCCGATCAGCCGGTGCGCGGGATCGCGACCAGCGGCTGGCGCGGCCGGAGCTTCTCGCTGGGGATCGCCGATGCGGTGACCGTGCTGGCCGACACCGCCGCGCTGGCCGATGCCGCGGCGACCGTCATCGCCAATGCGGTGGATCTGCCCGGCCATGCGGCGATCGAGCGGCGTCCGGCCGTCGAGCTGGCGCCGGGCAACGATCTCGGCGAGAGGCGGGTGACGGTGGCGGTGGGCGCGCTGACCGCCGATGAAAGGGCGCAGGCGCTGGCGCGGGGTTGCCGCGCGGCGGAGCAGTGTCTGGACCGCAAATTGATTCGCGCCGCGGCCCTGCATCTCGGCGGGCAGACCCGGCAGGTCGAAGGCATGCTGCAAATCCAGGCGGCATAGGGGAGAAGCATGAAAGCCAAGATTCGCAAGATCGTCACCGTGGTCGAGGAGACGCTGACCGAAGCCGGGCGCGCGGTCAGTCCGCCGACCCGCCGCGCGGCGGCAATTGCGGTGATCGCCAATCCCTTCGCCGGCCGCTATCAGGAGGATCTCTCCGAGCTGATCGATGTCGGCGAGGAGCTGGGCGGCCTGCTGGCCGAACGCGCGGTCAAGGCGCTCGGCATCGATCCCGCCAAGGCCGAGAGTTACGGCAAGGCCGCGGCGGTCGGCGCCAACGGCGAGCTGGAGCATGCGGCGGCGATCCTGCACCCGAAGCTCGGGGCACCCTTCCGCAAGGTGCTCGGCAAGGGCGCCGCGCTGATCCCGTCCTCGAAGAAGCGGGGCGGTCCGGGCGTGGCGCTGGACATTCCGCTCGGCCACAAGGACGCGGCTTTCGTGCGCAGCCATTTCGACGGCATGGAGGTGCGGGTGGTCGATGCACCCGCGGCCGACGAGATCCTGGTCGCGGTCGCGGTGACGGATTCCGGACGGCCGCTGCCGCGGGTCGGCGGGCTTAAGGTTTCGGAGATCAAGGGTGAGGACGGGCTGCGGTGAAGCCCAGCGCCCAGAAACAGGTGGCGAAGGTGACGCCGGACAGCGGCTACCGGCTGGAAGAGCAGGTCGGCTACATCCTGCGCCAGGCCTCGCAGCGGCATGCGTCGATCTTCGCCGCGCGCATTCCCGAGCAGCTGACCACCACGCAGTTCGCCACCCTGGTGCGGCTGCAGGAAGTGGGGCCGTGCTCGCAGAACCAGCTCGGTCGCCTGACCGCGATGGACGGAGCGACCATCAAGGGCGTCACCGATCGCCTGATCCAGCGCGGCTTCGTCGCGGCGACTGTGGATCCAGAGGACGGACGGCGGCGCATGCTGGCGCTCACCAGCGACGGGGTGGGCGTGGTCGCGCGCGCAATCCCGGCCGGGCTGGAGATCACGGCGGAAACGCTCGAGCCGCTCAGCGCGGAAGAGCGCGAGCAGTTCCTGACGCTGCTGAAGAAGCTGCGGTAGATCTACTTCGCGATGCTCGGCACCCGGGTCGCCGGCGGGGTGTTGCGGCTGCGCTGGGTGCGGACGATTCCGTCGATGATGGTCATGCCGACGCCCGGCAGGTCGCCGAGCTGGATGCTCTCCAGCAGGTCCTTGCCGGCGGAATGCTGGGCCTTGTCGAGGAAGACGAAATCGGCGCTCCGGCCTTTATCGATCAGTCCGACATCGAGCTTGCGCATCCGCGCGGTGTTGCCGGTGGCGAAGCAGAGCGCGATCTCGGCCGGCACTTCGCCGATCGAGGACAGCATCGAGACCATGCGCAGGATGCCGAGCGGCTGAACGCCCGAGCCGGCCGGCGCATCGGTGCCGAGGATCACGCGGTGGAGATCGCCGATCTCCCGCGCCGTGCGCAAGGTATAGAGTGCGGCGCGCTCATTGCCGTTATGCACGATCTCCAGCCCGCGCTTGCAGCTTTCGCAGAGGCAGCGGATCTGGTCGTCGGGGAGCGCAGTGTGGCCGCCGTTGATATGGCCGATCACATCGGGATCGGCTTCCAGGATCACGTCCTTGTCGATCAGGCCGGAGCCGGGGATCGAGGGACCGCCGGTGTGGATGGTGCTCTGGATCCCGTATTTGCGGGCCCAGGCCACCATCTTCTTGGCTTCCTCGCCGGTCTTCACACCGCCCAGGCCCACTTCGCCGAGCAGGGTCACGCCGGCCGCGGCCATCTCCTTGAAATCGTCCTCGACCATGCCCTGTTCGATCACCGGCGCGCCGCCATGCACCTTGACGCCGGATGGCCGGGCATTCGCGAAGATGCGCTGGCTCGAGATCGCGAAGGCCTTGAGGCCGGGGATGTCCTTGGGCCGGCCGGGCATGTGCACCTCGCCGGCCGAGATCATGGTGGTGACGCCGCCATGCAGGCAGCTTTCGATCCAGCCGAGCTGGTTCTGCCGCGGGGTCCATTCGCCGGCGACCGGATGCACATGGCTGTCGATCAGGCCGGGGGCGAGCGCGGTGCCGTTGGCATCGACCACGGTCTTGGCATCGGCGGTGTCGAGATCCTTCTCGCGCCCGAAGGCGGTGATCCTGCCGTCGATGGCGATGAGCGTGTCGGCGGAGGCGATCGGGGCATCGAGGTCGCCGGTCAGCAGGAGGCCGATGTTGCGGATGACGAGCTTGCCGGCGGGTGCGCCGGCCGTGGGTTCGACTGCCATCGGGAGCCTCCGGATGTTTTGTTATTGCGTGAATCGGAGGATAGCGCGGGATCTCGCGTCTAGCGAGCCGTGATGCAGCCTGCGCGCCGTTGATCCAGCGTCGGTTCCGTCCTAAGCGATCCGCCGCGGCGGCTCCGCGCCCATGTTGCCGACGCGGGGGCCGATGGGTTCGGTGGCGGGGCGGATGGCGAGGGCGCTGCGGATGTCGGGCTCGTCCATCTGCTCCGGATTGAGGAAGCGGTAGGAGTAGTCCATCCAGACGTTGGATTCGAGGAACAGGTCCAAAAGGTCCGGATCGAGGTGTCCGTTGCGCTTGAAGGCGCCCATGATCTTGATCGCTTCGCTCAAGGGCTTCGCCTTCTTGTACGGGCGGTCGCCCGCGGTCAGCGCCTCGAACACGTCGGCGATCGCCATGATGCGCGCCAGCACCGACATGTCCTTGCCCATCAGGCGGCGCGGATAGCCGGCGCCGTCCATGCGCTCGTGATGGCCGCCGGCGATCTCCGGCACGTTCCGCAGGTGGCGGGGGAAGGGCAGGCTCTCCAGCATGATGATGGTCTGCACGATGTGGTCGTTGATGATGTAGCGCTCCTCGTCGGTCAGCGTGCCGCGCTGGATCGAGAGGTTGTGCAATTCGCCGAGATTGAACTTGTGGACCGGGACCCTGAGCTTGAAGCCCCAGGCATTGTCCTCCGGCATCTGGTCGCGTTCTTCGCGGATGACGATGTGCTCCGGCTTGTCGTCGAGGACGTGCTCGACGACCGGCAGCTCGATCGGCGGCCGTGCCTTGAGGCGGGTCATCTCCTCGTGGGAGATGCCGATACGGTCGTCGAGGGTGCGGGTCCAGGTGCGTTGCTGGGCGATCTCCCGGACGCGCTCGATGGTCTCGGCCGGCGTGCCCTCACCGCCGATATTGGCCTCGGCGACGATGGCGTATTCCTGGTCGATCTGGACGTTGAATTCCACGATCTTGCGCTCGACCTCGCGCAGGCTGCTTCCGCCCTTGAGGAAGTCGCGCAGCATCTTGATCTCGTTCTCGCGCTTCACCACCTCGAAGCGCGTGCGGATCTCGTGGATGCGGTTGTAGAGCGTCTCCAGCTTGGTCGCCTTGTCGACCACGTATTCCGGCGTGGTGACCTTGCCGCAATCGTGCAGCCAGCTCGCGAGCTCCAGCGCTTCCCATTCCTCGTCGCTGAGGCGGAAGTTGGCGAACGGTCCGTAGTTCTGCTTGACCGCGGCTTCGGCCAGCATCTTGGCCAAGGCCGGCACGCGGGTGCAGTGGCCGCCGGTATGGGGCGACTTGCGGTCGATCGCGCTCGCCACGAGCTTGATCAAGGAGTCCATCAGGTTCTTCTGCGCCAGCATCAGCTGCTGGTTCTCGAGCGCGATGGCGGCGCTGCCGGCAATCGCCTTGATCAGCGAGAGCAGGTGGCCCGAGGCGGTTTCGTTATCCCCCTTGCCATCGGCTTCGGAGACCAGCAGCACGACGCCCAGCGCCTCGCCGCGCGGGCTGAGCAGCGGCACGGCGATCAGCTCGACATGCTGGCCCATGACGTTCAGTTTCTGGGCAATGGCCCGGTCCACGGACTTGATCTCGTCGGTACGCACACGGCGGTCTTCGATCTTCCGGCGCATGGCGGCGTCGGAGATGATGCTGTTGCGGATCTCGAGCGGCACGCGGATGGCGTAGTCCTCATCCAGGGTGTCGAAGGTCTGGTCGCCGGCGTGGCGCCCGGTCTCGAAGCGGAGCGCGGAACCGTCGTCTTCCAACAGATAGATCACGCCACCGACGGCGCGGCTGACATCGACCATCTCGCGCAGGATGCGGTTCAGCAGCGAGTGCAGGTCACGTTCGGCGGTCAGGCTGCTGCCGATCTCCAGGAAGCGGCGGATCGTGGTCTTCATCTCGTTCATGATGATCGAGAGCTCATCGACCTCCTCGATGCCGGTGTTTACGGCGGCGGCGTTCGAGAAGTCGAAATCGCGGATCGATTGCGCCTCTTCGGCGAGCGAGCGCAGGGGCTTGGACAGGCGGCGCGCCAGTTCCCAGACCGCGAAGATCGACATCAGCAGCAGCAAGCAGGATACGGTGACCAGCATCCACATGATGCGCTTGAAGCCGAGCTCCATCTGGTCCTGCGGCAACGACATCAGCGCGCTGATCTGCCAGGCGCCGAACGCACCCAGTGCCAACATGGCGATCACCAGCAGCGTGGCGAAGAACGCGGTGATGTGGCGTCGCAGCGGGTATCGGTTCGCAACTTTGCGCAAGGCGAAGTTGTTGCGAAGAACCGTCGTCTCCATTGAATTCTGCCCTCAGCCCGCCCACACGGAGGTGTGGGAACTCCCCGGAACCAATCTGATACCGATCAAAGAGTATTGGGCAAGATCGTTCTCAGATGGTTAACTCGCGACCGGTTTTGTTCTCGGGCGTGACGTTCATCACCAGACAGGGGTGTGCGCCTCCCATCGGCACCCTGGGTCGAAGGACAAAGACCCTAATTCTCGTGGAAATTTGTGGGTTTAGGCGCCCGCATAGCCGAGCTGGCGGGAGAGGGCGCCGGCGCTCTGCCGGACCCGCTCGCCCAGTTCGGCGATCCGGTTGCGCCAGTCGCGGGGCTTGAGGCCGGTGACGCTGATCGCGCCGGCCACGGCGCCGCCCCGGCTGAAGACGCAGGAGCCGATGCAGGCGACGCCCTCGGTATCCTCCTCGTCGTCGATCGCATAGCCGCGCTCCTGGCTGAGCGCCAACTCCTTCATCAGCTGTGGCACGGCGGTGATGGTGCGCGGCGTGCGCCTCGGCAGTTCGCCGCGCTCCAGGATGCGCTGCGCCTCGTCGCGGGGCATCGCCGCCAGCAGCGCCTTGCCGACCGCCGAGCAATGCGGCATCTCGCGGCGGCCGAGCGCGGCGTCGAAGCGGATGGCCCCCGGCGCATCGACCCGGCCGACCACCACCGCGTAGCCGTCATCGAGGATCGCCAGGCGTGAGGTCATGCCGAGATCGGCGGTCAGCTTGCGGAGCTCCGGCATCGCGACATCGGCGAGGGCGATGTTGGCCAGCGCCATGTCGCCGAGCCGCGCCAGGGAAAGCCCAAGGCGGTAGCGCCGGTTGGCGCCTTCGGAAATGTCGGAAAGAAAGCCGCGGGCGAGCAGGGTCTGCAGGAGGGCATAGACCGCCGCCTTCGACATGCCCAGCTCGCGGGCGAGATCGGTCAGGCGGGCACCGTCCTTGCCGCGGGTGGCGATCATCTCGATGAGGTCGAGGGCGCGGCCGAGGCTCTGCACCCGATAGCGTTCATCCACGGTACGAACGGCTTTAGTGACCGGCTGATCCATCTTCTTCACTTCCCCCTTGGCGTGTCTCACGCAGATGGTCTAGCATAGCGATACAAAACATGGTTTGGCTATACCAAATCAGCCAAACGAGACGAGAGCAGGGCGGAATGACAAAGAAGCAGCGGGTGCTGCGCTCCAGCGCGTGGTTCGGCGGCGCGGGCAAGAATGCGTTCATGCACCGCAGCTGGATGAAGAATCAGGGCATCCCCGACGATCTGTTCGACGGGAAGCCGGTGATCGGCATCTGCAACACCTTCTCCGAGCTGACGCCCTGCAACGCGCATCTGCGCGGCCTGGCCGAGCATGTGAGGCGCGGGGTCTACGAGGCGGGCGGGCTGCCGCTGGAATTCCCGGTGATGAGCACCGGTGAGTCCAACATGCGGCCGACCGCG
This sequence comes from Dongia sedimenti, assembly GCA_030715195.1. GTDB lineage: Bacteria > Pseudomonadota > Alphaproteobacteria > Dongiales > Dongiaceae > Dongia > Dongia sedimenti. Next base: position 713,983 of record JAUYVI010000003.1, on the reverse strand, counting down.
ATGCTGTTCCGCAATCTCGCCAGCATGGATGTCGAGGAATCGATCCGCGGCAATCCGATCGACGGCGTGATCCTGCTGGTCGGCTGCGACAAGACCACGCCGGCGCTGATGATGGGCGCGGCCAGCTGCGACCTGCCGACCATCGTCGTTTCCGGCGGGCCGATGCTGAACGGCGATTTCCGTGGCCAGAAGATCGGCTCCGGCACCCATGTCTGGAAGTTCTACGAGGATGTGAAGGCCGGGCGGATGTCGGTCGAGGACTTCCTCTCGGCCGAGCAGGGCCAGAGCCGGTCGGCCGGCAGCTGCATGACCATGGGTACGGCCTCCACCATGGCCAGCATGGTCGAAGCGCTCGGCATCGGCATGCCGGACAATGCTGCGATCCCGGCGGTGGATGCGCGGCGCGGCGTCCTCGCCCAGCTCGCCGGGCGACGGATCGTGCAGCTGGTCAACGAGGATGTGCGGATGTCGCAGATCCTGACCAAGCGCGCCTTCGAGAATGCGATTCGGGTCAATGGCGCGATCGGCGGATCCACCAATGCCGTCATCCATCTGATCGCGGTGGCGCAGCGGCTCGGCGTCGATCTCAGCCTCGACGATTGGGACCGGCTTGGCCGCGATATCCCGACCATCGTCGACCTGATGCCGTCGGGCCGGTTCCTGATGGAGGATTTCTATTACGCCGGCGGTCTCAAGGCGGTGATGCGGGCGATCAGCACCACCGGGACCTTGCATCTCGACGCCATGACGGTGACCGGCAAGACCATCGGTGAGCTGGTCGGCGACGTCACCAATTACAACGAAGAGGTCATCCGGCCGCTCAACAACCCGCTGACGCCCCAGGGCGGCATCGCGGTGCTGCGCGGCAACCTCGCGCCCAACGGCGCGGTGATCAAGCCCTCCGCGGCCACGCCGAAGCTAATGCAGCATCGCGGGCCGGCGGTCGTGTTCGAGAACATCGAGCATTATCACGCGCGGGTCGACGATCCGGCCCTCGACATCACCGCGGACAGCGTGATGGTGCTGAAGAATTGCGGCCCGCGCGGCTATCCCGGCATGGCCGAGGTCGGCAACATGCCGCTGCCGCAGAAGCTGCTGAAGCAGGGCGTCAGCGACATGGTGCGGATTTCGGATGCCCGAATGAGCGGCACGGCCTACGGCACGGTGGTGCTGCACACCGCGCCGGAAGCGGCGGTCGGGGGACCGCTGGCGCTGGTGCGGGATGGGGATTGGATCGAGTTGGATGTCGCAGGACGCCGGTTGGAGCTCGAGGTCTCGCACCAGCAGCTCGCCGACCGGCATAAGGCCTGGTCGCCGCCGCAGCATGCGATGACCAGCGGCTATCAGCAGCTCTATGTCGATCACGTGTTGCAGGCGGATCGCGGCTGCGACTTCGACTTCCTGGTCGGGCAGAGGGGGGCCGCGATCCCGCGGCAGTCGCATTGAGCAACGAACGCAAAGGAGCGATCGACCAGCCGGCGGTCTATCCGAGCCTGAAGGACCGCGTGGTCTTCATCACCGGCGGCGGCAGTGGGATCGGCGAAAGCCTGGTCGAGCATTTCTGCGCGCAAGGCGCCAAGGTCGCCTTCGTCGATATCGCCGCGGCGCCGTCCAAGGCGCTGGTCGAGCGGATCGCGGCCAAGGGCGATCCGAAACCGCTGTTCATGCCATGCGATCTGCGGGACATCGAGGCCTTGCGATCCTGTGTCGCGCAGGCGGCCAAGGAGTTGGGGCCGATCCGGGCGCTGCTGAATAACGCGGGCAACGACGATCGCCATGCCACGGCGGATGTCACGGTCGATTACTGGAACGACCGCATGGCGGTGAATGTGCGGCATCAGTTCTTCGCGGCGCAGGCGGTGCGGCCGATGATGCGCGATGCCGGCGGCGGTTCGATCGTCATGTTCGGGTCGATCACCTGGCTGGTGGGCGACGGCGATTGCCCGGCCTATGTGACCTCGAAAGCGGCGATCACCGGCATGACGCGGGCGCTGGCCCGCGAGTTCGGGCCGGAGCGGATCCGGGTCAATTGCCTGCTGCCCGGCTGGGTGATGACCGAGCGGCAGGTGAAGCTCTGGCTCAATGAGGCCGGCGAGAAGCAGATCGCCGAACGGCAGTGCTTGCCCGATCGTCTGTTCGCGCCGGATATCGCCCGAATGGCCTTGTTTCTCGCCGCGGATGACAGCCGCATGTGCAGCTCGCAGAATTTCATCGTGGATGGTGGTTGGGTATGACCGGCAATATGCGGCTCATTCAATACAAGACCGACGGCAAACGGGCCGTCGGCCTGGTCGCGGAAGACGGCGTGCGTGCCCATCCGTTGCAGGGCTACGAGACGGTGTTCAGCTTGGCCGAGGCTTCGATCGCCCAGAACCGGCCGTTGGCCGATCTGGTCAAGGCGGCGGCGTCGACGGAGACCGTGGACTACGTGGCGCTGCTGAAGGCCGGCAAGGTGCTGCCGCCGATCGAGCATCCCGAGCCGGCGCGTTTCTTCCTGACCGGGACGGGCCTGACCCATCTCGGCAGCGCCGATGCGCGCAACAAGATGCATGTGACGACCCACGGTTCCAATGCGCCGGAATCGGATTCCATGAAGATCTTCCGCATGGGGATCAAGGGCGGCAAGCCGGAAGCGGGCAAGATCGGCGTCCAGCCGGAATGGTTCTACAAGGGAGTCGGGACCGAGATTGTCGCGCCGGAAGCGCCGATGCCGCTGCCGGGCTTCGCGCTGGCGGGGGCCGAGGAGCCGGAGGTGGTCGGCCTCTATCTGGTGGACTCCGATGGACGGCCGCGCCGGATCGGCTTTACCCTGGGCAATGAATTTTCCGACCACGTGACCGAGGCGCAGAACTATCTCTACACCCAGCATTCCAAGCTGCGCGCCTGCTCGATGGGGCCGGAGCTGATGATCGGAGAATTGCCGCAGGATATCCACGGCGCCTCGCGCATCATCCGCAACGGAAAGGTGCTGTGGGAGGCGGAGGTGTTGCTGGGCGAGGCCAACATGTCGCATTCGATCGCGAACCTGGAGCATTTCCATTTCCGTTACCGCATGTTCAGGCGCCCGGGCGACCTCCATGCCTATTTTATGGGGGCGGCGGTGTTGAGCTACGGCGCCGGGGTGAAGACACAAGTGGGTGATACGTTCGAGATCGACGTGCCGGCTTTCGGACAGCCCTTGCGCAACCGGATGGAATTGGAGCCCGATGAGGGCTTGGTGACGGTGACGCCGCTCTGAACGGAACGGCGACAATAACGATAAACAGGGAGAAGGAGATCAACATGCTGAAATCGGTGATCCGCGGCGCTCTGCCGATGCTGGCAGCCGCAACTATGCTGGCGATGTCTTCATCAGCGCCGGCCATGGCCAAGGAACTGCGCGTGCTGGCCTGGCAGGGCTATGCCGACGACGATTGGGTGAAGGCGTTCGAGAAAGAGACCGGCGCCGACGTGAAGGTCGTCTTCATCGGCAGCGACGACGAGATCTGGGCCAAGATCAAGGGCTCGGAGGGCAAGGACTTCGACGTCATGGCCGTCAACACCGGCCAGCTGCAGCGCTATATCGACGCCAAGCTGGTGCAGCCGATCGACCTCTCGAAGATTCCAGACCAGAAGGCCAACCAGCTGCCGATCTTCAACGACCTCACCAAGGTGAAGGGCGTGATGCGGGACGGCCAGCTCTATGCGGTGCCGTTCTGCTTCGATTCGATCGGCATCATCTACAACACCGACGAAGTGAAGACGCCGCCGACCTCGATGGATGTGCTCTGGGATCCGCAATACAAGGGCAAGGTCCTCGCCTATGACAATGGCGAGCACAACTTCTCCTTCACCGCGTTGACCCAGGGCGTCCAGGATCCGTTCCACCTCACCGCCGAGCAGATGGCGGCGGCCAAGGAGAAGCTGCTGAAGCTGAAGCCGAACGTGCTCAGCTTCTACACGACGGCCGACGAAGCGACCCAGATCTACAAGAACAACGACATCGCGCTGGTCTGGGCCAATTACGGCCAGCAGCAGGTGAAGTCGCTGCAGGATGCCGGTGCCCATGTCGCCTATGTGAACCCGAAGGAGGGTGCGCTCTCCTGGCTCGACACCTGGGCCGTCACGGTCGGCGCTCAGGACAAGGATCTGGCCGAGCAGTGGATCAATTTCCTGATGAGCAAGCAGATCGGTGCCCAGCTGACGGAACGCACCGGGTTCGGCAGCACGACCGCCCCGTCCAGCAACGCCAAGCCGGACGACAAGCTGATCTATGTCGAGACGGTCGAGGACCCGACCAAGCGGGCCGATCTCTGGAACGAGATCAAAGCCGCGCAGTAAGGTAGAGTGAACCGACCGGCCCGTCTCCGAAACGGGGGCGGGCCGGTTCGATTCTTGGGGGGCGAATGGCGGTTCTTCTCGAGCTGAAAGGCGTCGGCAAGGCGTTCGGTGCGACCCGGGTGCTGGAGCATATCGACCTCGCCGTCGAAGACGGGGAGTTCATCACCATCCTGGGGCCGTCGGGTTCCGGCAAGACCACGATCCTGCGGATGATCGGCGGCTTCACCCAGCCGGATCAGGGGCAGATCCTGCTCGACGGGCGCGACATCGCCCATGATCCGATCAACCGGCGCCCGTTCAACACGGTGTTCCAGGACTACGCCCTGTTCCCGCATATGACCGTGGCCGGCAATGTCGGCTATGGGCTGAAGGTGCGCGGCACCGCGAATGCGGTGATCAAGCAGCGGGTCGGCGAAGTGCTGGACCTGGTGCAGCTCGGAAGCTTGGCTGCGCGCTACCCGGCGCAGCTTTCCGGCGGGCAGCGGCAGCGGGTGGCCCTGGCGCGGGCGATCATCTGCCAGCCGCGACTCATCCTGCTGGACGAGCCGCTGGCGGCGCTCGACGTCGAGCTCAGGAAGCAGATGCAGGAGTTCCTGAAGGACATCCATCGCGAGATCAAGACCACCTTCCTGTTCGTGACTCACGACCAGGAGGAGGCGATCGCCATGGCGGATCGGATCTGCGTGATGAATTACGGCAAGATCCTGCAGCTGGGCTCGCCGACCGAGGTCTATTACCGGCCGCATTCGGAGTTCGTCGCCCGCTTCTTCGGCGACAACAACCTGATCGAAGGCGTGGCCGGGGATCGGGGCAGCGTCGCGACGCCGATCGGGACGCTGCCCTGCGCCGCGGACGGGACGGAGCCCGCCGCGGGTGCCAAGGCCTTCGCGGTGATCCGGCCGGAAGCGATCCGGATCGGCAACGAGCCGGGCGCCAACACCGTCGTGGCGGGGCAGGTGAGCAGCGTCAATTTCGGCGGCGCCGCGACCGTCGCGGTGGTCGATGTGGCCGGCGTGCCGCTGCGGGTGAAGCTGCCGAGCCGGGCCGAGGGCCTGCCGCTCAAGGTCGGCGACCGCGTGCAGCTGGCCTGGCGCACCGAAGACTGCCGGCTGGTCGCCGCATGACCGCGAAACCGATCGAGGCCGATCGGATCTGGCGCGGCATCGCCTTGCTCGCCGCCTACGGGCTGCCGATCTTCTTCATCCTGCTGCCGCTTTGCGGGTTCCTGGTCTACTCGCTGTTCTGGGTCGAGGGGACCGAGCTGCATTACGAACTGACCCTGGTGAACTATCGCCGGTTCTTCACCGACGAGATCTACGTGCCGGTGCTGCGGCAGACCGTGGTGTTGTGTCTCGAAGTGGCGGGGCTCTGCATCGCGTTTGGGTACCCCGTGGCCTATTTCCTGTCGGGCCTGAAGGGGCGGAAGAAGTACACGCTGCTGATGCTGCTCCTGGTGCCGCTGCTGATGAGCTACATCATCAAGATGTATGCGATCCGCAGCATCCTCGGCGGCAACGGCTTCCTGAACCGCAGCCTGATCGCGCTCGGCATCATCGACCAGCCGCTGACCTTCTTCGTGTTCAACCTGAACGCCGTGCTGCTGACGCTGTCGGTCCTCCTGCTGCCCTTCGCGATCCTGCCGATCTTCCTGTCGCTGGAGCGGATCCCGAAGAACCTGCTGGAGGCCTCGGCCGATCTCGGCGGCTCGAACGCGCAGAGCTTCTTCCGGGTGATCCTGCCCTTGAGCCTGCCCGGCGTCATCAGCGCCGCGACTTTCGTCTTCGTGCTGGCGATCGGCGACTTCCTCACCCCGCAGATGGTCGGCGGGCAGAGCGGCTTCACCTTCGGCCGGATCATCTACAGCCAGTTCGGCACCGCCTTCAACTGGCCGTTCGGCTCGGCCTTGAGCGTGATCCTGGCGGCGGTGGTGATCGTGGCGATCCTGGTCGGCGCGCGGTTCGGCGGCGAGAAGGCGGGAGTGCATCGATGAAGCGCTCTCCGCTCGCGACCCTGCTGCTGTCGCTCGTGACCCTGCTGGTCTTCATCCTGCTCTATGGGCCGATCTTCATTCCGATCGTCACCTCGTTCTTCACCGTGAAATACGGCTCGGTCGATTGGAGCCAGATGAATCTCGATGCCTATGCAAAGCTCACAGGGAACGAGGGCGTGATCGAGGCGGTGGAGAACACCTTCATCGTCGGCCTCTCCGCCGTGGCGGCGTCGCTGGTGCTCGGCACGGTCATCGCGCTGCATTGCAACAGCGGCAAGTCGCGGTCGCGGGCGCTGCTGCAATTCGTCGTCTTCCTGCCGTTTCTGATGCCGCCGATCATCACCGGCCTCTCGCTGCTGATCTTCTTCCGGGAGGTCTCGATCGACCGCTCGATGCTGACCATCATCATCGGCCATACGGTGTTCGTCCTCGCCCTGGTCTACCGCACCATCCTGGTGCGGCTGCAGGGGATCGGCTTCAGCATGATCGAGGCGTCCTACGATCTCGGCGCCAGCGCGCCCCAGACCTTCTTCTACGTGCTGCTGCCGAACCTGAAGAGCGCCCTGATCGGCGCCGGGGTGCTGGCTTTCGCGCTCTCCTTCGACGAGACCATGATCACCATCCTGGTGACCGGCACGCAGAACACCCTCCCGCTGCGGCTCTGGGCGATGATGCGGCTCGGCTTCACGCCGGACATCAACGCGCTGGTGGCGATCATCCTGGCCCTGACCACGGTCATGGTGCTGATCGCCGCGCGCTACCTCATCCCCAAGGACTTTGCCGGGGCGGACGCGTGATCGACTTTCCCACGGAGCTGGTCGAGGCTCTGCGGGCGGCGAAACGCGTGCTGTTCTTCACCGGTGCGGGCGTCTCGGCGGAATCCGGCCTGCCGACCTTCCGCGACGCCCAGACCGGGCTCTGGGCGAGCTACAAGCCCCAGGACCTGGCGACACCGGAGGCCTTCGCCCGCGATCCCGAGACCGTCTGGCGTTGGTATCAATGGCGCCGCCGGGTGCATGCCGATGTGGCGCCCAATCCGGCGCATCATGCGATCGCTGGCTTCGAGGCGCGGCTGCCGGAGACGGTGCTGGTGACCCAGAACGTCGATCGGCTGCACGAACTGGCCGGCAGCGCGGCACCGATCCACCTTCATGGCAGCGTGTTCCGCAACAAGTGCGCGCAATGCGGCACCGAGATGCCGGAAGTGCCGCACGATCTGGAAACGCCGCCACGCTGCGACACCTGCGGCGGTCTGTGCCGGCCGGACATCGTCTGGTTCGGCGAGGCGCTGCCGCAGGAACCGTGGCATGCGGCGATGGCGGCCGCGCAGCGGGCGGAGATCGTCTTCTCGATCGGCACTTCGGCGACGGTGCATCCGGCGGCGCGCATCCCGTTGGTCGCGCGCGACGCCGGCGCGCTGCTGGTTCAGATCAATCCGGAGCCGACCCCGTTCGATAAGATCGCGCTCAACCTGCGCGGCCCGGCGGGCGTGGTGCTGCCGGAACTGGTTGAAGCGGTCTGGCCATCGTAACGCCATCCGCGCAGGAATTCTGCGCGACGCTGCATATTCCCGAATTCACGCGAGTACCTGGGACACATGGCGCCGATTGTGGTATGATCGCGACCTGCCTTTCGATTGTCCGCTGAGCGAGACCGGAGGCGCATGGCAACGTTTCGCGTTGTTTGACATCGTGAATGCTGTCGCGGGATAAGCGGCGCCGATCTGGCGCATCGCAGGCGTCGCGAGGTTTACCCAGGGTTTACAGAACGCAGAATCGTTTGTGGCCCCGGAGCTGGGAAATCTCGTTGATCATCAAAGGGCTGATATGGGTTTTCAGCCCGTGAAGCGGCGGCGGCCGTAAAAGTTTTACCGGTCCGGTTCGCGACGTGCTTACGGTCTGCAACACAGACCCGGCGCAGACAAAATCAAAGTGACCCACCCGGCGTCGGCGTGCTGCAGGGTTTACCCAGGGTTTACAGAACGCGAATTTTCTTTTGCCTCTGGATCGAGACAAAGGCGTTCATCGGCAAAGGCTTGCCGCGCTTTTTCCGCCTTCGAACGGGCGGAGCTCGTAAACCTGTACCGAGCTTCGGTCTGCGTCTGCTATTCGGCCTTCACCGCCATGCCGAAGTCTTCCGCGATCAGGCCGATCCAGCGCCAGAGATAGTCCGCGAAGCTCTTCAACACGTAGATCTCGTAGCTGGGCGCGTTGTCGGTCTGGTGCAGCAGCACGTTGGTGCGGCTGAGGCTGGTCTGTGCGCATTGGCCGGGGCCGAAGGCGCGGGGATGCAGGTCGAGGCTGATGCCGCGGGCCAGCACGTCGCGCGCCGCCGGGCCGGTCATGGTGATGACGGTGCGGCTCTCCGAGACGTCGGTCACATTGGTATGCTGGCCGGCGAAAGCGCTGCGCAAGCCGTCGATCAGGCCGGCGCGACGCGCATCGGTGCCGACCACCCACCACTCGTCCGGGCCGAGCCAGAGGATGCGGACGTCCCCCGCGGTTGCCACCGTGTTGGCGGCGGCCGGCAGGTCGCAGCCCGTCGCGTTCTTGACCGCGGCGGTGAAGGCGGGGTCTTTGGCGTCGCCGCGGATGTTGATGATGGCGCGATGGGCGCTTTCGCCCAAGGTGATCCCGGCACCGTCCGCCTTCTGGCTGGCCAGGGCGTTCAGGCCGAAATGGGCGAGGGCGCTGCGGCGCTGATAGGCTTCAACCATTGACGCGCGCTCCTTCCGGATCGAAGAACTTGGGCTCGGTCACTTTCATCTTCACCCGGTTGTTCTCCCAGCAGGCATAGAGCGTCTGGCCCATGCGGTTGCGGCCGTTCTTGACCAGGCCCATGGCGATCGAGCGCTCCATGTTCGGGCTCCAGTAGCTCGAGGTGACATGCCCCAGCATGGTCATCGGCGGGCGGTCCTTCAGGTGCTCGACGATCTGCGCGCCGTCCGGGACGACCACCTTCGGATCCTCGGTCAGGAGACCGACCAGGTGCTTGCGGTCCGGCCGCTTGGTGTCGGAGCGCAGCATGGAGCGGCGGCCGATGAAGTCCGGCTTCGCCTTGGAGACGATCCAGTCCATGCCGAGGTCTTGTGGGGTGACGGTGCCGTCGGTGTCCTGGCCGACGATCACATAGCCCTTCTCGGCGCGCAGCACGTGCAGGCCTTCGGTGCCGTAAGGGGTGATGCCGTATTTCTCGCCCGCCTGCATGAAGGCGCGCCAGACATGCAGGCCGTAGGAGGGCGGCACGTTGATTTCGTAGGAGAGATCGCCGGTGAAGGTGATGCGGAAGACCCGCGCCGGCACGCCGGCGACGGTGCCTTCCTTGAAGGAGAGATGCGGGAAGGATGCGTCATCCAGCGGAATGTCGGTGCAGACTTCGCCCAGCAGCTTGCGCGCCATCGGGCCGCCGATCGCGATCACCGCCCATTGCTCGGTCACCGAGGTGAAGTAGACCTTCTTGTCCGGCCATTCGCACTGGTGCCATTCCTCCAGCCAGGCCATCACCCGCGGCGCGCCGCCGGTCGTGGTGGTCATGTGGAAATGGTTCTCGGCGATGCGGCTGGTGACGCCGTCGTCGAACACCATGCCGTCCTCGCCGCACATGAATCCGTAGCGGCACTTGCCGACGCCGAGCTTCGACCAGGCGTTGGTATAGACCATGTCCAGGAACCAGGCGGCATCCGGACCCTGCACGTCGATCTTGCCGAGGGTCGAGGCATCGACGATGCCGACGGAGGTACGCACCGCCTTCACTTCGCGGTTGACCGCGTCATGCATGCTCTCGCCGGGCTTCGGGTAGTACCAGGCGCGGTGCCACTGGCCGACCGGCTCGAACTTGGCGCCGTGGTCCTCGTGCCAGACATGCATCGGGGTTTTGCGGATCGGCTCGAGGAAGTCCTCCTTGTCGCGTCCGGCGAAGACGCCGAAGGTCACCGGCGTGTAGGGCGGGCGATAGGTCGTGATTCCGACCGACGGGATGTCGACATTGCGCAGGCCCGCCATGATGGCGAGCGCGTTCACATTGCTGGTCTTGCCCTGGTCGGTCGCCATGCCCATGGTGGTGTAGCGCTTCAGATGCTCGACCGAGCGATAGCCCTCGCGATGCGCCAGCATCACGTCGCCGGCGGTCACGTCGTTCTGATAGTCGATGAAGTGCTTGCCGCCCTGGCCGACGGGTTTCTCGCCGGGCACGATCCAGAGCGGGCGCTGCGGCTGCTCTTCCGCGGCGGCATCCGCCGTGGGGGCGGATCCGGCATTGCCGCCGTTGCCGGCCTCGAGCGCGCCGGTGGTGCCGGCGACATGGCCTTCGGTCAGGCATGCGGCCAGGTCGAAGACCCCATGGGCGCCGCCGATCGAGACGAAGTTCTGGCCGGGGATGGTGTCGCCGGGGACGAAGCCGTTCAGCGCATCGTCCCATTTCACCTTGGAGCGGGTCTGGGAGTGGAGATGCACGGTCGGCTGCCAGCCGCCCGACGTGCCGACGCAGTCGCAGGAGATGCGGCGGGCAGAACCGGTGACGCTCTTGCCGTCATCGCTGAGGCGCGCGACTTCGACTTCCTTCACGCCCTGCTCGCCATGGACCTTGGCGATGGCATGGCCGGCCAGGATCTCGATGCCCTTCTCGCGGACGGCCTTGGCGAGCGGGCCGGTGACCTCGGCGCGGAGATCGACGATCACCGGCACGGTGACGCCGGCATTGGCGAGATCGAGCGCCACGCGATAGGCGCTGTCGTTGTTGGTCATCAGCACGACGCGACGGCCCGGCATGACGCCGTAGCGATTCACATAGGTGCGCACCGCGGAGACCGTCATGCAGCCGGGCCGATCGTTGTCGAGATAGACCAGCGGCCGCTCGATCGCGCCGGTCGCGAGGATGATCTTCTTCGCCCGGATGCGCCACAGCCGCTGGCGCGGCTTGCCGTCGGTCGGGCCGAGATGATCGGTCAGCCGCTCGACCAGGCTCATGGCATTGTGGTCGTAATAGGCGAAGGCGGTGGTGCGCGGCAGCAGCTTGACGTCATGGAGCGCGCCGAGCTCGCGCAATGCATCGGCGATCCAGGCGGATGCGGCCTGGCCGTTCACCGTCGCGCTGCTCTCGCTCAGCAGCGAGCCGCCGAGCTCCGACTGCTCGTCGGCGAGCACCACGCGGGCGCCGGTGCGGCCGGCGGCGAGCGCTGCGGCGAGACCGGCCGGGCCGGCGCCGACCACCAGCACATCGCAGGTGTGGTAGAGCTTGTCATAGCGGTCCGGATCGGGCGCGGTCGGGCCCTTGCCGAGGCCGGCGGCATTGCGGATGAACTTCTCGTAGAACAGCCAGGCCTTCGCCGGCCACATGAAGGTCTTGTAGTAGAAGCCGGCCGGAATGAAGCGGTGGATCAGGCTGTTGATCGCGCCGATGTCGAAGGTGAGGGAGGGCCAGCGGTTCTGGCTCTCGCTCACCAATCCGTCATAGATCTCGATCTGGGTCGCGCGGGTGTTCGGCTCGGTGCGGGCGCCAACCCCCAGCTGGATGAGCGCGTTCGGCTCTTCCGCGCCGGCGGTGACGATGCCGCGCGGCCGGTGATACTTGAACGAGCGGCCCACCAGGCGCACGCCGTTGGCGAGCAGGGCGGAGGCGAGCGTGTCGCCGGCGAAGCCGCTGTAGCTCTTGCCGTCGAAGGTGAAGGTGACGACGCGGCTGCGGTCGATGCGGCCGCCGGTGTTCAGGCGATTCGTCTGGCTCATCGCGGCAGGTTCTCCGCGCTGATGTCCGGTTTCGGCTCGCCCATCTTGTAGACCTTCAGGATTTCATGGGTGACGGTGTGGCGCGCCACGTTGAACCAGCGGCGGCAGCCCTTGGTGTGGACCCAGCGCTCGAAATGCACGCCCTTGGTGTTGGTGCGCAGAAACAGGTAGTTGGCCCATTCGGCGTCGGACATGGTGCCCTGCTGCTCGAGCGTGGGCCGGGCGATATGGGCTTCGTGGCCGTAGCCGAACTCGTGCTCGTCGCGCGGGCCGCAATAGGGACAGTTGATTACAAACATGGAATGCGACCTCTCAATGCGCGACGCCGGCGGCGCCGTGCTCGTCGATCAGATAGCCGGTGGTGAAGCGCTCGAGCGCGAAGGGCACCGCCAAGGGATGCGGCTCGCCGCGCGCGATCGTATGCGCGAAGACATTGCCGGAGCCGGGCGTCGCCTTGAAGCCGCCGGTGCCCCAGCCGCAATTGATGAACAGGTTCTCGACCGGCGTCTTGCCGATGATCGGGCTCGCATCCGGGCAGGTATCGACGATGCCGCCCCATTGCCGCAGCATCCTGAGGCGGCTGAAGCAGGGATAGAGATCGGTGAGCGCGTTGAGCTGGTTCTCGATCACCGGCGGCGAGCCGGCCTGGGCATAGGAGGTGAAGGCGTCGATGCCGGCGCCGAGCACCAGCTCGCCCTTGTCGGACTGCGAGACGTAGACATGCACCTGCGGCGACATGACCACGGTGTTGAGGATCGGCTTGATCGGCTCGGAGACCAGGGCCTGGAGCGGATGGCTCTCGACCGGCAGGCGGAAGCCGGCGAGGCCGGCCATCACGCCGGAATGGCCGGCGACGACGATGCCGATCTTCTTGGCACCGATGGCACCGCGGGTGGTCTGCACGCCCTTGACCACGCCGTTGACGATGTCGAAGCCGGTGACCTCGCAATTCTGGATGATATCGACGCCGCGCTCGTCGGCCTTGCGGGCGAGACCCCAGGCCACCGCATCGTGGCGGGCCACGCCGCCGCGGCGCTGCAGGCTGGCGCCCAGCACCGGATAGCGCGCCTTGGGCGAGCAATCGAGGATCGGCACCATCTCCTGGACCTGCTCGCGGGTCAGCATTTCGGAATCGATGCCGTTCATCTGGATGGCATAGACCCGGCGCCGCGTCGCCTGCATGTCATGCTCGGTGTGACAGAGGTTCATCAGCCCGCGCTGGCTGAACATGACGTTGTAGTTCAGGTCCTGGCTGAGGCCTTCGAACAGCTTCAGCGAATGCTCGTAGAGATGCGCGGATTCATCCCAAAGATAGTTCGAGCGGACGATGGTGGTGTTGCGCCCGGTATTGCCGCCGCCGAGCCAGCCCTTCTCCAGCACCGCCACATTGGTGATGCCGTGTTCCTTGGCGAGGTAGTAGGCGGTGGCGAGGCCGTGGCCGCCGCCGCCGATGATGAGCACGTCGTATTCGCGCTTGGGCTCCGGGCTGCGCCAGGCCTCCTGCCAGTCCTGGTGATAGCTGAGCGCGTTCCGCACCAGGGTGAAGATCGAATAGGCCTGTTTCATACATGTCCCCGGGAGGCGCCAGTGGCCGGCGCCCCGTTTGGCGGTGTCGTGATTCGGCGCGGATACTGCCAAGGCGGTCGATGCCGTTCAAATGACCGCGCGCCATCTAATGTCGCGAACCCGCCGCAGGGTCAATCGGCTTCCCCGGCCAAGCCGTTGAAATGCCGCGGCTCACGGATCGGGCAAATGCCCAGTCGGCCGGCACCCGATTTTGCCTCAGAGCGTCGTTTTCGCCGTGGCGGGCCGTGGGTCGCGACCAAAACCGTGCTCCAGCCATGGCTTTTTCTCATTCCGACCTGGTGATCCACCGAATCCGGCGATGATCGGAGGCCAAGGCTTATAGCAATAGGCAGTTGATATTAATCATTAATCCGGAAGTAATTCCGGTGCGACAGAGAGGCTTGCGAAATAGTTCGGGGCATGCCGGATTGCGCTTGGTACGCCGTCCAAGGCGGTCTATAAGCGTCGCGCAGTATCCTCTTGGCGTCGTTTCCCGTCACGTGCTCCGGGATGGGAATGGCGCAAATGGGCAAGTCGAACCTTACGTCCATCTGGGACGCATTCGGAAGGCGGTATCGTTCACATGTTCGGGGAGCTTCCGGCCAAATTGCCGCAGCAGATCGCGTTCCTGCTGGTGCCCAATTTCTCGATGATCGCCTTCACCTCGGCGGTGGAGCCGTTGCGACTTGCGAACCGGGCCAGCGGCAAGGAGCTCTATCGCTGGCACCTGTTCACGCCGGACGGCAAGCCGGTCGCGGCCAGCAACGGGATCCAGCTCACGCCGGAGGGTGCGGCCGACCAGATCCTGAACTACCACACCATCATCCTGTGCAGCGGCATCGACGGGCATCTCTACGAGGACCGCAACGTCTTTGCGCTGCTGCGCCGCGCCGACCGCCAGGGCGCCGATATCGGGGCGCTCTGCACCGGCAGCCATATTCTGGCCCGCGCCAATATGCTGAACGGCTATCGCTGCACCATCCATTGGGAGAACCTCGCGAGCTTCACCGAGAACTTCCCCGAAGTGGAGGCGACGGCGGAGCTGTTCGAGATCGACCGCAACCGCTTCACCTGTTCCGGCGGCACCGCGGCGCTGGACATGATGCTGAACATGATCGGCCAGCAGCATGGACATGAGCTTGCCGCCGCGGTCTCCGAGCAGTTCATCCACGAGCGGATCCGCGATCGCCACGATCATCAGCGCATGGCGCTGACCGCGCGCCTGGGCGTGCGCCATCCGAAGCTGATCCAGGTGATCCAGCAGATGGAAGCCAATCTCGAGGAGCCGTTGTCGCGCGGCGATCTGGCCGATGCGGCCGGGCTTTCCAGCCGGCAGATGGAGCGGCTGTTCGCCAAGTATCTGAAGAAATCGCCGGCGCGGTATTACGTCGAGCTCAGGCTGAACCGCGCGCGGCTGTTGCTGCTGCAGACCAACATGTCGGTGATCGACATCGCGCTCGCCTGCGGCTTCGTCTCGGCCTCGCATTTCTCGAAATGCTATCGCGACTTCTTCGGCAAGACGCCGCGGCGCGAGCGCGCCGGTCCGGTGCAGCGCAGCCCGGCCGAAGCACCGGTGCTGGCCGGCGCGGAGTAGGTTGGACTACGCGACCGGCGCGCCGACGTGTTCGCCGAACGGCTGGCGCGCGAAGACCCGCCGCAGCGCCGGTTCGAAGGCGACGAGCGGCATCGTGTCATAGTTCGGATCGAATGAGTTCTGGTCCCAGCGCGCGCAGAACTCCGCGCAAGGCTCGAACATCGGATGACCGCGGAAGCGGTCGCGCGCGTTGCGGTCGCCGCCCAGGTGATGGAAGTAGTAATAGCCCTGGAACACGCCGTGATGCTTGATGATCCAGTGGGTCTTGGCGCTGACATAGGGCTGCAGCACGCTGGCACCGAGTTCCGAATGGTTTTCCGGCGAGATCGTGTCGCCGATGTCGTGCAGCAAGGCGGCCACGACCGTCTCGTCATCGGCGCCGTCGCGCTGCGCCCGGGTCGCGGTCTGGAGCGAATGCTGGAAGCGATCGATCTTGTAGCCCATGAGGTCGCCGGAGAGCAGCTGCAGATGTGCCATCAGCCGTTCCGGCAAGCCATCGGTGAAGCGGCGGTAGTGCCGCTCGAGCAGCTCGTATTCCTCACGCGTGCCGTCCGCCATGTTGATGAAATCGATGGTCTCGGAATCCATGGCGCCTCTCCGCTTGGTCGCTTTCGGCGGGAAGGGTAGAGTTCCGCCCCATGGCGGACAAGGACAATATCGCTGAACTATCGAACCTCGCCGCGGCGCTGCGGCGGCACGGCATGCTGATCCGCGGCGGTTTTGCACTGACCGAGGATGACGAGCAGGGGTTGGCCGGGTTCCCCGGCCTGGCTTCGGCGACGCGGGGCCGGACGCTGGTGCTGATCGGCAATGCCGGCCCGGCGCTCTACGACGCTTTCTTCGCCGCGGCCGAAACCGGTGGCGACAATCCGCTGGAC
Organism: Dongia sedimenti; assembly: GCA_030715195.1. Taxonomy (GTDB): domain Bacteria; phylum Pseudomonadota; class Alphaproteobacteria; order Dongiales; family Dongiaceae; genus Dongia; species Dongia sedimenti. The sequence continues at coordinate 697,912 of JAUYVI010000003.1, read as the reverse complement.
GATTGGACGCGGCGGGTGGTCCTGCCGATTGCCGAAAGGCTCGGCGCCCGCGCGGCCTTTCCGTCGGACGGGCCGCCCTGGCTGCCGTTCCAGCGCTGGGCGATGCGGGCCGAGGGGGTGAAGGCCTCGCCGCTGGGCGTCCTCATCCATCCGGAGTTCGGCTTGTGGCACGCCTATCGGGCGGCACTGGTCTTCGACCGGGTGCTCGACCTGCCGGCAGCGCCGGTGCGCGCGCATCCATGCGACACCTGTGCCGGACGGCCCTGCCTGACAACTTGCCCGGTCGAGGCTGTCACAGATCAAGGCTACTCTGTGGATAACTGCGCCCGGCATGTGGGGAGCCGAGAAGGGCGGGCTTGCCGATCTACCGGTTGTCTCGCCCGCCGGGCTTGTCCGATCGGGGCGGGCCAAGTCTATCCGGATCGGGCCATGGCGTTTCACATGGCGGCTTTCCTACGCGGTCGCGGGCTTGCGATTTTACACTCGGACGAATCGGCCGGTGTCCATTAACACAATGATTTGCTGACACGATTCCAGATTTGACTTGTCTTCACATGATTCACCGGGGTATCAATCCGATAGAAATTCCACCTCTCAGGGGAGTCCTTCGCGTGGGCATCGGATTTGGTCGGCTGGCGCTTGCGGCAGCCATCGTCTTCGCGGCGTCGCCGGTTTGGGCGAGCCCCGTCACGTTGAACGCCGTCGATCGTCCCGGCGGCGTGGTTCTCAAAGAGCCAATTCAATGGCGCGTGATGCGCCTCGACAACCAAGGCAAGGAAGTGCCGACACCGGCGGCGGTCGGATCGGATGCGGTGCTGAAGGCCGAGCTGAAGCCCGGCCATTACGTGGTCGAAGCGATTCGCGGCACCCTGCACATCAAACAGGGTCTGGTGGTCGGCTCCGCGGCCGAGTCCCGTAACATCGTCGTCAGCAACGCCAATGCGGCAGTGAAGCCGACCGGTCAGCCGGCGGCGGTGGCGACCGGCGCCCCGGCGACCGGCACCGTCAAGCCGCTGGCACCCGCGCAGACCGCGGCGGCTGCCGTGCCGAATCAGGTTATCGTGAAGCCCAATTCCAAGCTGACCATCGGCATGATCCCGAATTCCGGCCGCGGTGCCATCACCGATCCGATCGGCTGGCAGGTCTTCACCTATTCCAAGGGCGTCACCGAGAACGGCCAGTTGGTGGCGGAGAAGATGGCGCCGTCGGCGACCTTCAATCTCCCGGCCGGCAGCTATGTGATCCGCGCCGCCTATAAGGGGACGCAGTCCGACTTGGTGATCCCGCTCTCGCCCAACCAGTCCTACACCTACACGATCAATCTCTATGCCGGTCAGGCCAAGCTGAGCGCGGTCAACGTCGGCGGCACGCAGTTGAAGAAGGATGTGGCCTGGCAGATCGTCCGCGAGAAGCCGGGCGCCGACGGTTCCCACCAGCTCGTGACGACCAGTGCCGATGCCTCGCCGCAGCTCTTGGTCCGCGAGGGCAACTACCTCGTGGTCGCGCGGCAGGGCGATATGTGGGGGGTCGAGAAGCTCTCGATCAAGGCCGGCCGCATCACCACCACCAAGGTGAAGCTGAAGAAGACGGAAGGCGCTCCGGTCGTCGTCGCCTCCGCGAACTGATTCCCGCGGTCTTTCCGATCCATCCGGGCGATGCCGTGACGGCATTGCCCGGATGAGCTTTTCTGCCGCAGGACCGCGCCCCGCGGTCTGCTAGGGTCCGCCCGACTTCCAGTTCGGAAACAGGGCCCTAGCGCAATCCATGTCCAGAGAACAACGTCCACGGCGCGAACGGCGCGTCCAGCACGCGATCAATCAGCTGCCGTGGCGCAACTATCGCAACCCCTATAGCCCCATCCAGGCGGTCACTGCGGACCAGCTGGAGGCCATCCACAACGCGTCGCTGCGGATCCTGGAAGAGCTCGGCATCGAGTTCCTGGACGACGAGGCGCGGGTCATCTTGAAGCAGCACGGTGCCGAGGTTCAGGCCGACGGCACCCGCGTTCGCCTGCCGCGCGAACTGGTGCTCCAGTACGTGGCAAAGGCGCAGCGCGAGTTCACGCTGCATGCGCGCAATCCGGAACACAACCTGACCTTCGGCGCCAATCACATCAATTTCGGCTCGGTGGCCTCGGCCCCGAACGTATCCGATCTCGATCGCGGCCGGCGGCCCGGCAACTTTGCCGATTACTGCGACCTGCTGAAGCTGGTGCAGACCTTCAACGTGATCCAGTTCACCGGCGGCTACCCGGTCGAGCCGGCCGACCTGCCGCCATCGACCCGGCATCTCGACGCGCATCACGCGGCGATCACTCTGACCGACAAGGTCTGGCATCCGTATTCGCTGGGCCGCGAGCGTATCGAGGACGCGGTCGAGATGATCTGCATCGCCCGCGGCATCGACAAGGCTCAGCTCGCCAGGGAGCCGAGCCTGTTCTCGATCGTGAACAGCAATTCGCCGCTGCGTCTCGACATCCCGATGCTGCAGGGCCTGATGGCGATGGCCCGCCACGGCCAGCCGGTCGTGCTGACGCCGTTCACGCTGTCCGGCGCGATGGCGCCGGCCACCATCGCGGGCGCCCTCGCCCAGCAGAACGCCGAAGCCCTGGCCGGCATCGCCTTCATCCAGATGGTCAATCCGGGCGTGCCCTGCGTCTATGGCGGCTTCACCTCGAACGTGGACATGAAGACCGGTGCGCCGGCCTTCGGCACGCCGGAATACACCCGCGCCGCTCTGGTCGGCGGGCAGCTCGCGCGGCGCTATGGCTTGCCTTATCGCTCCAGCAATGCCTGCGCGGCCAATGCGGTCGATGCCCAGGCGGCCTATGAATCCGAGATGTCGCTCTGGGGCGCGGTCATGGGCCACGCCAATCTGATCCTGCACGGCGCCGGATGGATGGAAGGCGGGCTGGTCGCTTCGTTCGAGAAACTCGTCGTCGATGTCGAGCTTATCCAGTCGATGGTGGAATTCCTGCAGCCGCTGATTGTCGACGAGGATTCGCTCGGCTTCGAGGCGATGAAGGAAGTCGGGCCCGGCGGGCATTTCTTCGGCGCGGCCCATACCCTGGCCCGCTATGAGAAGGCGTTCTACGCGCCGCTGCTGTCGGACTGGCGGAATTTCGAGAATTGGCGCCTGGGCGGGGCGCTCGATGCGGCGCAGCGCGCCAATCAGATCTGGAAGACGGCGCTGGCGGATTTCGCGGCGCCGACGCTGGACCCCGGCATCGACGAGGCCTTGCGCGATTTCGTCGCGCGCCGCAAGGCAGCGGGCGGCGTCAAGGCCGCCTGAACGACAGCGCCGTACCGCCGTGCCGGTTCTCGAAGAACGGCACGGCTGGTGACGGAGCGCATTTCCAAGGACCTTACGGGTGGGTGCGGCTGCTGCCGCCGGTGCCGCCGCGACCGCCGTCGCCACCGTCTCCGCCGCTCGTCCCGCTCTTGCCGCCATTGCGGCCGTCGCGCGGGCGATTGCCGCCCTCTTCCGGGATCAGCTCTTCCTGCGGGCCCGCCGCGGTCTGGATGTTGACGTCGCAGTCGCCGCGCTCGATCGCGGCCAGGAACATGTTTCCCGGCAGGTCCTGGCATTGCTGCTTGTTCAGGGCCATGGCATCGCTCGCCAGAACCGCGGCACCCAGAACCCCGATGCAGGCCGCAAGCTTCACACTGTGCTTAATCATGATTCAGTCTCCTCTCTCAGAAGAGGATCGCTCATCGATCCTCTGCGAGTGGGTGCCGCGCGGTGTGGAACTCGTTCAAGTTCTCCGAAATTTCATGGTATCGCCGGATTGTTGAACGAGACCGGGCACTTGCTCGCCGATCCGGCGCCCGGCGACGCCCGTGGCGCTGTGATGCCGGTCACCGAAACGCTGGGCGCGGCGTGCATTCATGTGTCGATTGGCCGTTTCGCCGGGAATGGCCTCGACCTGTCGCCACAGGACGCCTGCACGGCTGTGATGGCGATCCGCTATCGCATGCACCGCGATGGGGCGCCGGTCAAAGATACGCATGTGGGATCGCTTGGCCCCAAAAGGCAGGCGCCCGACGGGGATGAACGTCGGGCGCCTATGACCTCGAGACGGGTCCGTGGGGACGGTTGGGTGTAGTTCCCGCCTCGCACTACTAAGGTAGTCGCAGCCCGGCAAAAGTTCTGTGACCGCGATCACAAGCCGGCTCCGCTTCCATCGAGATTCGAAAACCCTTGCGCAACAATGCACTCCGCGTTCACACGCCGGTGATCGTTGGCCGGAAAGCGGCTGTGCCCGGCATTGGTGGCCGATAAGGGCTCATGCTAGGATCGTGCATTCCGCTGGTTCTTGGGGATCAAAGAGAGAGGGAAGCGATGAAAGCGCGTATGGCTGCAGTGCTCGGGATCGGCATGCTGGGAACCGGCCTGTGCGCAAGTTTGCCGGCCGGTGCGGATTCCAGCGTGAATATCGGCGCGCTGTCCTGCCATGTATCCGGCGGCATCGGTTTCATCTTCGGTTCGTCCAAGGATCTCGACTGCGTCTTCAAGCATACCGATGGCGAGACCGAGCGCTATCACGGCGAGATCAACAAGTACGGCGTCGATATCGGATTCACCACGGAGAGCCGGATCATCTGGGCGGTGTTCGCGCCCGGCCAGGTCGCCAAGGGCTCGCTGGCGGGTCACTATGGCGGCGTCACCGGCGAGGCGGAGATCGGCCTCGGTCTCGGCGCCAATGTGTTGCTCGGCGGGAGCAACAAGCAGGTTGCGTTGCAGCCGCTCAGCATCACCGGCGGCGTCGGTCTGAATGTCGCGGCGGGCATCGCTTCGATCACGCTGGAAGCCGGCAAGTAGTCACGCGCGATGCGTTTCCTTCTGATCTCGGCGGTCGCCGCGGTGGTTGCCGCGACCGGCCCAAGCGCCTCCGCGGAGCCGCGGGGGCCGTATTCGATTTCCGGAAGCTGCGGCGGGCTGCCGAAGGTCGCGCTCCACACGGCGCCGGGCCTCTGCGTCGGCCTGGTGGCGACCGGCCTTAAGTTTCCACGCGGCGTATTGCCGCTCAAGGACGGGACGGTGCTGGTCGCCGAGATGATCGGCTGGGGCGCGAAGAGCGGCCGGGTCACGGCTCTGGTGCCGGACGGCAAGGGGCGCTACGCGAAGAAGCCGCTGCTCAAAGGTCTGAAGCAGCCGCACGGGCTGGCGCTGGGGCCGGACGGCAAGATCTATATCGGCGTGGTCGGCGGCGTGAAGCGCTTCGATCGCACCGATCCCGAGAAGACGGTGGAGGACGTGATCGGCGGCAAGACCACGGTCAAAGGTCCGCCGGGCGATGGCCGCCATCCGCTGGTGAGCCTGATCTTCACCCGGCACCGGACGCTGCTGGTGAATGTCGGTTCGGTCAGCGACAACTGCGAGCACGCCAACGGCGACCCGCCGCAGGCCGATCAGATCTGTCCCGAAACGCGGGCGCCCGCGGGTCATGGGCTGGTGCGGGAATACGAGTTCGACTGGAGCACCGGCAAGGCCAAGGGCTGGACGGTCTTCGCCGAGGGCTTGCGCAACTCGCTGGCGCTGGCCGAGTTTCCCGGCAGCGGATTGATCCTGCAGGTCGAGAACGCGCGCGATAACATCAACGATGTCATGCCGGAGCTTGAGAACGACGAGGCGTTGCCGCCGGACGAGATCAATGTGCTGGAGCCGGGCGGACGGTACGGCTGGCCCTATTGCTACGGCGCCAACATTCCGAGCCCGGAATACCTGCACTGGAACTGCACCGGCTATCACCCGCCGCTGATCCCGCTGCCGGCGCATGCGGCGCCGATCGGCATGGCCTATTGGAACGGCGGGCTCGCGGTCGGCTATCACGGCTATCGCAAGGCCGGTCACCGGATCGTCTGGTTTCCGATCGACGGCGACGGGAAGCCGGAGAACCAGCCGAAAGAGCTGGTCTTCGATTGGGAGAATCCGGACGGCGCGCCGACCGATATCAAGGCCGGCAGCGACGGCGCGCTTTATGTGACGGAGGACCACAACGGCACGGTCCTCCGGCTGGTTGCCGAATAGCTACTCGTTCGCCTGGACCGCCATCTGCATGTCGCGCTGCCGGCGCTTCTCGGCCTGGGCCATATAGATGGTGGAGGCCACCACGCCGGTCGCGACCACCGCGATGATCAGGCTGGCGAGCGCGTTGATCTCCGGATTGAGGCCGAGCCGGACCTTCGAGAAGATCACCATCGGCAGTGTGTTGGCGCCCGGACCGCTGGTGAAGCTGGTGATCACCAGGTCGTCGATCGAGATGGTGAAGCCCAGCAGAAAGCCGGACACGATCGCCGGTGCGACGATCGGCAGGGTGATCACGAAGAACACCTTGAGCGGCCGCGCGCCGAGATCCTGCGCCGCCTCGACCAGTGAGATATCCAGGGTCGAGAAGCGCGACTGCATCACCACGGCGATGTAGGACATGGTGAAGGTGATGTGCGCGATGGTGATGGTGAGCGAGCCCCGCGTCGGCCAGCCGAACAGCTGCTGCATCTGGACGAACAGCAGCAGCATCGATAGGCCGGTGATCACCTCCGGCATTACCAGCGGCGCCGTCACCATCCCCGACAAGACGGTTCGGCCGCGGAACAGGCCGAACCGCGCCAGCACATAACCGGCGATCGTGCCCAGAATGGTTGCGATCGTCGAGCTGATCAGGGCGATCCTGAGGCTGAGCAGGAACGCGGTGATAACCTGATCGTCGCCGATCAGCTCGCCGTACCACTTGGTCGAGAAGCCGCCCCAGACGGTCACCAGCTTTGATGCGTTGAAGGAGAAGAAGATCAGCGAAACGATCGGGCCGTAGAGAAAGAAGTAACCCAGGATCAGGACCAGGATGATGAACCAGGAGAGGCGCTTGCTCATTTGCCGGCCTCCGCTTCCTTGTTTTGATAGTACTGATAGAGCGTGATCGGCACCACCAGCAGGATGAGGACGGCGATTGCCAGGGCGCAGGCCGCCGGCCAGTCACGGTTCTGATAGAAGACATTGACCAGCTCGCGGCCGATCATAACCGTGTTGGAGCCGCCCAGAAGCTCCGGGATCACGTATTCGCCGACCGCGGGGATGAAGACCAGCATCGAGCCGGCGACGATGCCCGGCAGCGACAACGGAACGGTGATGACGAAGAACGCCTTCAGCGGCTTGCAGCCGAGGTCGGCGGCGGCTTCCAGCAGCGTCAGGTCCATCTTCTCGAGATTGGCGTAGAGCGGCAGGATCATGAATGGCAGGTAGGAATAGACGATCCCCACGTAGACGGCGAACTGCGTGTTCATCATCGACAAGGGGGAATCGATCACACCCAGCCAAATGAGCGCGTTGTTGATCACCCCGGAATCCTTCAGCAGCCCCATCCAGGCATAGATGCGGATCAGGAACGAGGTCCAGAACGGCAGGATGATCATCATCATCAGCAGGTTGCGGACGGTCGAGCTGGATCGTGCGATGCCGTAGGCCATCGGATAGCCGATCAGCAGGCAAAGAATCGTCGAGAAGAAAGCGGTGACGACGGAGTTCCAATAGGCCCTGACGTAGAGCGTGTCGTAGAACGGCTTGCCGTACTCGCTGACAATCCCGACGTAGGATTTCGTCGACAGGTGGACGCTGATCTTGCCTTCCACGAAGCAGAGCCAGGTCGAGCTGATCTCCGGATCGGCGCAAACCAGCAGCGGCGAATAGGGCGGCTGTGCGATCGCCAGCTCGGCGAAGCTGATCTTCAGCACGATCAGGAACGGGATCATGAAGAACAGCACCAGCCACACATAGGGGATCAGGATCACCGCCAGCCGCGGCTGGACCCCCAGAGCACGCAGCACCCGTCCGATGGACTGCGCTCCGGGTGCGCGCCGCAGGCGGCCGCCCTGGATCGATGCGTCATTGCTCATGATATGTCCTCAGGACAGCAGGATGACGGGGCTGTTGGCATGCCAGGTCAAGGTGACCCGGTCATCCCAGCCGATCATCTGCTCGGCTGCACGCACCTGGTTCGGCATGGTCACCTTGACCTCCTTGCCGCTGTCGAGCGCGATCAGGTAGACCGAGAGATTGCCCATATAGGCGATCCCCTTCACGGTTCCCTTGATGCAGTTATAGGGCTCGCCGCGGTCGCCCTTGACCAATTGGATCTTCTCCGGCCGCAACGCCGCCCAGACCTTGGCGCCCGGCGCCGAGGAGATGCCGTGATCGACATAGATCCGGCCGCCGGCTTCCGGTGAATCGATCAGCACGTGATCGGATTCGTCCTCGACGATGCGGCCCTCGAACAGATTGACCGAGCCGATGAAGTCGGCGACCTGCTTGGTATTCGGGTATTCGTAGATCTCCTGGGGCGTACCGATCTGCACGATCTGGCCCTGATTCATGACGCCGATCCGGGTGGAAAGCGTCATCGCCTCTTCCTGGTCATGGGTCACGACCATGAAGGTGATGCCGAGCTTGTCCTGGATGTTCATGATCTCGAACTGCGTCGCCTCGCGCAGCTTCTTGTCGAGCGCGCCCAGGGGCTCGTCCAGCAGCAGCAGCTTCGGAGCCTTGACCAGAGCGCGCGCGAGCGCGACGCGTTGGCGTTGGCCGCCGGAGAGCTGATGCGGCTTGCGCTTGGCGAACTGGGTCAGCTGGACCATGTCGAGGATCTGTCGCACCCGGTTGTTGATTTCGGCCGAGGGCACCTTGTCCTGCTTCAACCCGAAGGAGACATTGGCCTCGACCGTCATATGCGGGAACAGCGCATAGGACTGGAACATCATGTTGGTCGGGCGGGCGTAGGGCGGGATGCCCGCCATATCGACCCCGTCGATATAGATCTTGCCGGAAGTCGGCTCCTCAAAGCCGGCCAGCATCCGCAGTAGGGTGGTCTTGCCGCAGCCGGAGCCGCCAAGCAGCGAGAACAGCTCGCCGCGATAGACGTTGAGCGAGACGTCGTTGACGGCAACGAAGTCGCCGAATTTCTTGGTGACGTTCTCGACCCGGATATAGGGCTCGGCGCCCGGCTCGTTCCAGGGCGTGTTGGTGTGGTAATGGGCCGGCGTCTCTGCTGCCATGATGGTTCCTATTGTCCGGTCTTGAAACGGGTCCATTCCCGCGTGATCAGCTTCTGGATCTCGATGTCGCGGACGACGCTCGGGTAGCCGTTCGCCATGACCTTCGGATCGGGATAGATCGCCGGGTCATCGAGGATTTCCTTGTTCACGTATTTCATCGCGGCCATGTTGGCGGTCGCGTAATAGGTCACGTTGGTGTTGGCCGCCGCCACCTCCGGCCGCATCATGAAGTTGATGAACAGCATGGCGTTCTTCGGGTGTGGCGCGTCTTTCGGCACGACCATCGCGTCGAACCAGATATTGGTGCCTTCCTGTGGAATTGTGTAGGCGAGGTTGATCTTGATCTTGGCGTCGAGCGCGCGCTGCGTGGCGGTCGCATAGTCGCCGGACCAGCTCATCGCAATGCAGAGATCGCCGTTCGGCAGGTCGCCGAGATAGCCGGCCGAGTCGAACTTCTTGATATAAGGCCGGACCTTCATCAGCGTCTCGACCGCTGCCTTGATGTCGGCGTCGTCCTGCGAGGTCGGATTCTTGCCGAGATAGGCGAGGGCCAACGGGATCACGTCCTCGGGCGAATCCAGGAAGGAGACGCCGCAATCCTGGAACTTCGCCAGCACTTCGGGGTCGAAGATCAGCTTCAGGCTGTCGACCGGCGCATCCCTCATGCGCTTCTTGACCATGTCGACATTGTAGGTGAAACCGTTGGTGCCGTAGTTATACGGCGCGGCATACTGGTTGCCGGGATCGGCCTGCTTGGACAGCAGGTCCAGAATCCACCGGTCGATATTGTTGAAGTTGGAGAGGGCGGCCCGGTCGAGCTTCAGATAGAGCCCGGTGCGGATGCCGCGCGCGAAGTAGTTGGAGGAGGGGAAGACGACGTCGTAGCCGGTATGCCCGGTCAGCAGCTTGGCCTCCAAGGTCTCGTCGCCGTCATAGGTGTCGTAATTGACCTTGATTCCGTATTCTTTCTCGAACGCCTTCACGTTCTCCATGTCGATGTAGTCGGACCAGTTCGAGACGTTGACGAGCTTCTCCGCATCGCCCTTGTCCTGGGCGCTGGCCGGAAGCATCGACAACAGAAAGCCCGCGCCCAAGGCGGCGGCGCAGGCCATCGCCCTTGGCCATGCGGTCGTTCGCGACATGTCACCCTCCCTGTAGAGAGTCGGCCCCAATGAGGCCTGATTTCCGCGTCCGGTTTGCAACCGGAACGTCATTGTTTCCCCTTTTGGTATCTGACCGCGTCCGAGCCCGGATTGTCAATCACGGCCGCAGCAAGAAAATCCCAAAGGAAAACCCCGCGCCCAGAGGCTGGACGCGGGGTTCATGCCGTCATGTGGTCGAGGCTGCGGCCTACTGGCCGGTCTTGACCGTCGTCCAGGTGCGGGTCCGGAGCTGGTCGAGCTCCGGCGACGCAACCTTGTCACCGGCGAGCTTGCTCATCACATCCGCCGGCGGATAGATCGCCGGATTGTCCTTGTCCTCCGCGGCGATCAGGCCCTTGTCGAGCGCGGCCTTGTTCGGCGAGGCGTAGTGCACGAAGTTGGCATTGTCGGCCGCGACCTGCGGATCGAGCATGTTGTTGATGTACATCAGGCCTTGCTCGATATTGGCCGCGTCCTTCGGCATGGCGAGGTTGTCGACCCAGAGCAGCGCGCCCTCCTTCGGGATCACGTACTGGATATGCACGCCGTTCTTCGCCTCGTCGGCGCGCGACTGCGCGATGCCGAAGTCGCCGTTCCAGCCGATCGCCAGGCAGATCTCGCCGTTGGCGATGTCGTTGATATAGCTGGAGGAGTGGAAATACTTGATGTAGGGGCGGACCGCGGTCAGCACCTTCTGCACCTCGGCATAGTCCTCCGCCTTGTCGGTGTGCGGATCCTTGCCGAGATAGATCAGCACGGACTGCATCACGTCGCTCGGCGCATCAAGCATGGTGACGCCGCAATCCTTGAACTTGGAGACGACCTCCGGCTTCAGGACCAGGTCCCAGCTGTCGGTCGGCGCGCCTTCCGGCATCGCCGCTTTGATCTTGTCGACATTGTAGCCGATGCCGACGGTGCCCCAGAAATAGGGGACCGAATACTCGTGGCCCGGGTCGAAGGCGTCGGTCGCCTTCATGATGATCGGGTCGATGTTGGCGAGGTTCGGCAGCTTCGACTTGTCGAGCTTCTGGAACACGCCCGCCGCGATCTGGCGGCCGAGGAACGCGCCCGACGGGACCACCACGTCATAGCCGGTGTTGCCGGCCAGCAGCTTCGCTTCCAGCGTCTCGTTGGAATCGAACACGTCGTAGGTGACGGCGATGCCGGTCGCCTTGGTGAAGTTCTCGTTGGTGTGCTCGCCGATATAGTCGGACCAGTTGTAGACATTGACCTTGCCGCCGGCTGCCGCGGGCGTCGCCGCGGCTTCCTGGGTCGCGGCCGGTGCCGGGGTCGTCGCAGTCTCGTTGGTGGTCGCCGGCGCTGCCGTGCTGCTCTGCTCGGCTTGCGACGATTCTTGCTTTTCTTCCTTGCCGCAACCGGCCAGCAGCAGCGCCGACACGATCGCTACCGTGCCAATCGAAAATGCTCTCACGATGTCCTCCAGGTTTGGGTCTCAGCAGCTTTGGATCAGGTCGACTCGGTGGACGGCGCGGAACGGTTCCGCTGCCCGCGAAATCCCATGCGCATTTGTCCTCGCCCATGGCCTAAAAGTCAACCGAGGCCCCGGGACGAGTGCGTTACAGCCGGCAAATTCGAATTGCGCTTGAAAGACTTAACCGCCCAGCCGCGGGGCCAGAGGCGTCAATCGCTCCAGCTCTGGCCATCCAAGGTCATCAGAGCGGTGTACAGGTCAGGCCGGCGGTCGCGGAACAGGCCCCAGCCGGCCCGGTCGCGGCGCAGCCGGGCGAGATCGAAGGACTGGGTGAGGATGGCTTCCTGGTCGTTGGCGCTGGCGACGATTTCGCCGCGCGGGCCCGCGATGAAGGAACGGCCGTAGAAGGAGAGGGCGCAGGACTGGCCCTGCTCGAAGCCGATCCGGTTCGCGGCGATTACCGGGAGCATGTTCGCCGCGGCATGGCCCTGCATCACCCGGCGCCAATGCTCCGAGCTGTCATAGTCGCCGTCGGTCGGCTCGCTGCCGATCGCGGTCGGGTAGAACAGCAGCTCGGCGCCCTGCAGCGCCATGGCGCGGGCGCATTCCGGGAACCATTGATCCCAGCAGATGGCCACGCCGATCGCCGCGTAGGCGGTCTCCCAGATCTTGAAGCCGGTATCGCCGGGGCTGAAGTAGAATTTCTCCTGATAGCCCGGGCCGTCCGGGATATGCGACTTCCTGTAGAGGCCGAGTTGTTCGCCGTCGGCGTCGATGACGACGACCGAGTTGTAATGCGCGTTGTTCGCGCGCTCGAAGATCGAGACCGGCAGCACCACCTTGAGGTCGCGCGCCAGCTGTTGCATGCGGGCGACGGTGGGATGATCCTCGACCGGCTGCGCGAGCTCGAACAGATCGACGTTCTGGTCCTTGCAGAAGTACGGTGTCTCGAACAGCTCCGGCAGCAGGATGATCTGCGCGCCGCGCGCGGCGGCGGCGCGCACCACGCGTTCCGCCCGATCGACGTTGCCTGCAGTCTCGGGTCCGCAGGCGAATTGGGTGGCGGCGACGGTGACGGTACGGGCGACGGTCATGGACATCCTCTCGGCTTCACCGATTCATAGCGGCTGACGCGCCCGGTTCAAGCCTCTATCTGGGCTGTGCCTGAATTGACCCAAGACAATGGTCGAACTTGCGAAGCGCCGACAATTGCGGGAAATTCGGCCACCAACAAAGCTCCAACGGGAGGATAGGGGAATGAATCGTCGCTCAAATCGTCGCTCATTTATCAAGAATGCCGGCTTGGTCGCCGCGGCGGCCGGCGGCAGCGCGACCCTGGCGGCGCCTGCCATCGCGCAGTCGGCGCCGGAACTGAAGTGGCGCCTGACCTCGGGCTTCCCGAAGTCCCTGGACACGATCTACGGCGGGGCCGAGCGTTTCGCCAAGCAGGTCAGCGAGATGACCGACGGCAAGTTCCAGATCCAGGTCTTCGCCAGCGGCGAGATCGTGCCGACGCCCGGCGTGGTCGATGCCGTGCAGAACGCCACCGTCGAGATGGCGCATACCATCGTCTATTACTATTTCGGCAAGGATCCGACCTTCGCCTTCGGCGGCGCGGTGCCGTTCGGGCTCAATGCCCGCGGCCAGAATGCCTGGGCCTATTACGGCGGCGGCAACCAGCTGATGAACGAATTCTTCGCCAAGTTCAAGATGATCGGCTTCCCCTGCGGCAATACCGGCGCGCAGATGGGCGGCTGGTGGCGCAAGGAGATCAAGTCGGTCGAGGACATGAAGGGCGTCAAGTTCCGGGTCGGCGGCTTCGCCGGCGCGGTGCTCTCCAAGCTCGGCGTGGTGCCGCAGAACATTCCCGGCGGCGACATCTACCCGGCGCTGGAGAAGGGCACGATCGATGCGGCGGAGTGGGTCGGCCCCTATGACGACCAGAAGCTCGGCTTCGACAAGGTTGCCAAGTTCTACTACTACCCGGGCTGGTGGGAAGGCGGCGCCCAGGTCCATCTGCTCGTCAACGACGAGAAGTGGGCCTCGCTGCCGAAGGCCTACCAGGCGATCGTGCAGAACGCGGCGGCGCATGTGAACGTCGATATGCAGGCACAGTACGACGCGCTCAATCCGAAGGCCCTGCGCGAGCTGGTCGGGCGCGGCGTGCAGCTCCGCGCCTTCTCGCCGCAGATCCTGGAAGCCTGCTTCGAGGCGGCGAACCAGACCTATGCCGAGATGAGCGCCAAGAACGAGAACTTCAAGAAGGTCTATGAATCGATGAAGGCCTTCCGCAACGAGGAGAACCTCTGGTTCCAGGTCGCCGACGGCACCTATGACAGCTTCATGTTCGCCCAACAGCGCGCCGGCAAGCTGAACCCATAAGCGCGATCAAGCTCACCAAACAAAGGGCTCCGGAGCGATCCGGAGCCCTTTCTCATTGCGAGGTCCCGGTGCCGAAATTCGGTGCGGCAGGCTGGTCAGAGCCCGCGGGCGCCGGCTCCGGTGCCGTCCCGAAATTCGGTCCGTCCGAGGCGGGCGCCTCCGATCCGGACGGCGCGGGCGCAGGGGCGGTGCCGAAGTTCGGCGCTTCCGGCGCGCCGCTTTCCGGCACGGGCGCCGGCGTCGCGCCGAAGTTGGGCGTGCCGGTGTTGAAATCCGGGCCGCTTTCACCCGCGGCGGGCGCCTGCATCTCAATGGTCGGCGCGGCATCATCCTTGTAGCGCATCACCATCCCGGGGAAGGCGATCGTGAGGGCGATCATCAGGACCTGGATGCAGACGAACGGCACCGCACCCCAATAGATCTGGCCGGTGGTGATCGGTTGGACCGTGGCCCCGGTGACGCGGTCCTTGTAGGGCGTTCGCGCGGCGACCGAGCGCAGGTAGAACAGCGAGAAGCCGAACGGCGGGTGCATGAAGGCGGTCTGCATGTTGACGCCGAGCAGCACACCGAACCAGATGAGATCGATGCCGAGCGCCGCCGCCGCGGGTCCCACCAGCGGCACCACGATGAAGGCGAGCTCGAAGAAGTCCAGGAAGAAGGCGAGCACGAAGACCAGGATATTCACGACGATCAGGAAGCCGATCTCGCCCCCCGGCAGGCCGGTCAGCAGGCTCTGGACCCAGACATGGCCGTCGACGCCGTAAAAGGTCAGGCTGAACACCCGCGAGCCGATCAGAATGAACAGCACGAAGGACGAGAGCTTGACCGTCGATTCCAGGGCCTGGTGGACGATGCTCCAGCTGAGCTTCCGCTTCAGGGCGGCGAGCACCAATGCGCCGACCGCACCCATGGCGCCGCCTTCGGTCGGCGTCGCAACGCCGATGAAGATCGTGCCGAGCACCAGGAAGATCAGGATCAGCGGCGGGATCAATGCGACGATGACGCGCGCCAGCAACTTCATGCCCCGCAGTGTGCGGAACTCCAGCGGCAAGGCCGGCGCGGCGTTCGGCCTGATCAAGGTCATGATCAGCACATAGCCGGCATAGAGCGCGGAGAGCACCAGGCCCGGCACGATCGCGCCCTCGTACATGTCGCCGACCGACTTGCCGAGCTGGTCGGCCATCACGATCAGCACCAGGCTTGGCGGAATGATCTGCGCCAGCGTTCCGGACGCCGCAATGACACCGGTTGCCAGCCGGCGGTCGTAGCCGTAGCGCAGCATGATCGGGAGCGAGATCAACCCCATGGCGATGACCGAGGCTGCAACTACACCGGTGGTCGCCGCCAGCAGCGCGCCGACGAAGATCACGGCATAGGCGAGGCCGCCGCGGATCGGCCCGAACAATTGTCCGATCGTGTCGAGCAGCTCCTCCGCCATGCCGGATCGTTCGAGAATCAATCCCATGAAGGTGAAGAACGGGATGGCGAGCAGGGTCTCGTTGCTCATGACGCCGAAGACGCGGTCGGGCAGCGCCTGGAAGAAGGTCGGCTGGAACAGGCCGAGCGCGATGCCGATCACGCCCCAGAGCAGGCCGTTGAAGGCGAGGGCGAAGGCGACCGGATAGCCGAGCAGCAGCACCACAACCAGGGAGGCGAACATGATGGGTGCCATGTTCGCGATGATGAAGGCTTCCATCGGGCTTCCCGCTACTCGACCGGCAACGGCGTGTGATGGGAATGGAGCGTCTCGGGAAGGATTCCGGCGATGATCGCGATCCGCTTGATCAGCTCGGAGATCCCCTGGACGAACAGCAGCGCGAAGCCGATCACGATGAACGACTTGCCCGGCCAGATCAGCAGCCCGCCATAATTCGACGAGGTTTCACCGATCTCGTAAGACTGTAGCACGGTGGGCCAGGTCTCCCACAGCATCAGCAGGCAGAACGGAATCAGCATGCAGAGATGCCCGAAGATCTCGATCGCGTGGCGCAAGCCTTTCGGCAGATGATTCGAGACGATGTCGATGCGGATATGCTCGTTCCGCTGCAACGTGTAGGCGGCGGCGAACAGGAAGGCGGCGCCGAACAGATACCATTGCAATTCGAGCCAGGCGTTCGATGAAATGTCAAAAACCTTGCGTACGGTCGCATTGGCGGCGCTCACCAGGATCGCGGCCAGGATGAGCCACATCACGGCGCGGCCGATCAGAGCGTTGACTCGATCGATCCCCCGGCTGAGGGCGAGCAAGGCATTCATGCTGGGCACTTCCTCCGCTGACCGCGATCGTGTTCTTTTTCGCCGCGAACGCGGCGCGCCTCGGCCCTGCGATCCGGGACGAGGCCCGGCCAGAGTGTGCAGATTCCCCCGTCAGTTCAAGCGCTTTGCGTGCCCGACTCGGTTATCCCGGTATTCGACTTTGGTCGATAGGAGTCAGCCGCTCGGATAGTCGAACTTCTGGTCCCGCGCATCGGCGAAGGCCGCGTAGGAAATTCGGGTCCAAGCCATGGCCTGCTTGCGGAACTTGAAGTAAGAGCCGGCGATCTTGCGCGTGGTGTCGTCGCCCTTGTCGTAGAGCTCCTGCATGGTCTCGCCGGCGGCCTTGCCGAAGGCGGTGAGAACCGGCTTCGGATACTGCTTCAACTGGACCTTGTACTCGTTGACCAGCGTCGCCAGCGCGGTCGGATTGCGCCCGGCATATTCCGCCTGGCTGATCGCGTTCTCGGCGGCACAGGCCGCGGCCACGATCTGCTTCAGGTCGTCCGCGAGCGCGTCGTACTTGCGCTTGTTCACCAGGCATTCGATGCCGCAGCCCGGTTCTTGAAAGCCCGGCCAGTAATAGAGCTTGGTGACTTTGTAGAGGCCGAGCGAGAGATCGTTGTAGGGGCCGATCCATTCCGCGCCGTCGATGTTGCCGGATTGCAGATTGTCGAAGATCTCGCCGACCGGCAGGTTGGTGGGCTTCGCGCCGAGCCGCTCCAGCACCTGCGCCGCGTAGCCGGATACGGCGAAGCGGAGACCGGTGAGGTCCTTGACCGACCTGATCTCCTTCTTCAGCCAGCCGCCCATCTGCACGCCGGTATTCCCGGCGAGGAACGGCTTCACGCCGAACGGGCCATAGAGCTCATCCCAGAGTTCCTGGCCGCCGCCGAACGAGATCCAGCCGGCGAACTCATCGGGTGCCAGTCCGAACGGGACGGAGGAGAACAAGCCGGCGGCCGGCGCCTTGTCGAGGTGATAGTGGGCGAAGTCGTGCGCCATGTCGGCGCCCCCCTGGCTCACCGCATCGAGGCATTGCGAGGCCGGCACCAGCTCGCCGGCCGACAGCACTTTCACCGTGAGGCGACCGCCGGAGAGATTGGCAATACGGTCCGCCAGACGCTCGGCGCCGGAGCCGAGACCCGCCATGCCTTTCGGCCAGGCGGTCACCATCTTCCATTCCGTCTTGTCCTGGGCGATGGCGGGCTTGGGCAATGCGGAGGCGACACTGGCTCCAGCGGTCAGACCCGCTCCAGCCAGAAACCCGCGGCGATTCATTCAATGGCCTCCCCCGGCGCAATCCGGGATTCGATGGACGGCGAGTGCGCTCGCCTGACGGTGCCGGCCCGAACGAGGGGCCTGGCTGTTGCAGGTGCTAAGCTAACAATGTTCATAGAGCAAAGGAAGGACGCAGGCGCGCGTTCAGGCCGGCTCTTCGATCGGCGAAATGCGGACCCAGCCTTTCGGACCGTAGGCCTCGATCGGCCGGAACCGGCGCTTGTAATCCATCTTCTGGCTGCCGGCGACCCAATAGCCGAGATAGACATAGGACAGGTTCCGGCGCTGCGCTTCCTCGATCAGCCAGATAACGATGAAACTGCCCAGGCTGTTCCGCGCGAGATCCGGCTCGAAGAAACTGTAGACGGCGGAGATGCCGTCCTGCCCCCAATCGGTGAGGCAGGCCGCGATGAGCTTGCCCTTTCTATCCCGAAACTCGACGATCCGGGTATCGACCGGGCTGTCGCCGACCATGCTGGCATAGTCCTGCGGCCCCATGCCGACCATCTCACCGTCATTGTGCCGCGCCTCGAGATAGCGGGCGAAGAGCTTGAACTGCTCCTGGGTGGGCACGGCCTCGGTCACCGTCGCGCGCAGATCGGCGTTCCGCTTCATCACCCGGCGCATCGAGCGCTCGGGCACGAAATCCGCCGCGACGATCCGGACCGGCACGCAGGCACGGCAGCCGGCACAGGCGGGCCGATACGCGATCGAATGGCTGCGCCGGAACCCGGCGTGGCTGAGAATCTCGAACAGTTCCGGCGACTGCGCGCCGGAAAGCTCGGTGATGATCTTGCGCTCCATCCGCCCAGGCAAATAGGGGCAGGGGACCTCGGTGGTCACCAGGAACGGGATCGGAAAGCCGCGACCTTGAACGCTCATGGCCCGGAATCTTAAGCGATACCGGGCCGTTGCGCTAGTCGCGCCGGATTGCGCGGGATCAAATCCGGCCGGCGACCGCCTCGGCCCGATAGACCAGGATGCCGGCCAGATGATCGTGCAGGAACCGGCCGCGCGGGTCGAACAGGCCGAACGCCAGGATCAGGAAGCCGGTCGCCGGGACGGTCACGTAGAACATCGCGGTCATGATGATGCCGCGCAACGGGCCGGGGTTCTCGCCGTTCCAGGCGATGGTGCGCAGGCCCATGGCGCGCATGCCCGGTGTCGCGGCGCGGCGTCCGCCGATCGTCGCCGCGGCCAGAACGAAGTGCACGAAGGGCGTGCCGAAGATGAAGGTCGGAAGCGCCAGCAACCCGAACGTCCCCACGGTCAGCGTGCAACTCACGCCGAACAGCATGGCGACCAGAACGAAGGCGAGCAGCGCATCCAGGAAATAGGCCATGCTCCGTCGGAAGAACACGCCCTCATAGAGCGCCGAATCACTCAGCCATTCCGGCTCGCGCCATTCGAGTCCCGCCGTATCGAAGTTGCTGTTTCGACCCGCCCCCGCGCGGGATCCCAGAAGAATCAGCGGGGGTTTCCGCTCGGCCAAAATGAAACTCGCTGCTGGTTCACGCCAATCCGCTATATGGCCCGGTGAGACCCCAATGCAAGTGGGGACGTGCGATCACGGCGGCGTGTGCTCACCTTGGTCCGCCTCTTAGTGCGTGGAATCCTGCGGCTGGGTGATGCTTTCGGGCAGGAGCGGATCCGAGGGCACGATTTCCGGCGGCGGTCCGCTGGGCTCTGCCGGTGCCGAGGCGGGCGCCGGAGTGGGTGCGGGTGCGGGCGGCGTATTCAAGCCAGCGGGAGCGATCGGCTTGTCGCGCAGCAGCACGATGGAAATGCGCCGGTTTTCCGGCGAGAGCGGGTTGTCCTTGACCTTCGGATCGGTGTCGGCGCGGCCGGAGACGTTCTCGATCCGGCGATCGTTGACCCCGGCAGTCACCAGAGCGCGCCGCGCCGCATTGGCGCGATCGGTCGAGAGCTCCCAGTTGCTGTAATCCGCCTTGCCCTGATAGGGGGTCGCGTCGGTGTGGCCGGCGATCGAGAGCTTGTTGTCGAGCGGCGCGACCACGTGTGCGACCAACGACAGGAGCTGCCGGCTCCGCTCGTTCATCGAGGCGCTGCCGGAGGGGAACATCGAGACCTTCTCCTTGTCGAGGAGCTGGATCAGCAGACCTTCCGGCGTCTGCTGAATGTCGATGTTATTCTTCAGGTCGGCGAGGCCGGGATCCTGCTGGATCTGCTGCTCGATCTTCTGCTTCACGTCCGCGAACTGCTGCTGCTCCGCCTTGGCGACGACTTCCTGCGCCTCCTTGACGTCGACCGGCTTCTCGGCCTTCTGGTCGGCTCCCGCGGGCACAGCTTCGGTGTCCGACGTCTTCTTTGGTGCGTCTTGGGCGTCCTCTTCGGCGTTGTCGATATCGACCTGCGCCTGCGCGGCCGAGGCACCGTCGACCGCCATCATCACTGCCGGCTGGCCGTTGAGGATCGCTTCTTGCGATTGCTGGTTCTGCGGCGCGATGGTCGGCTTGAAATACTGCGCAATGCCTTTCTTCTGCTCCTCGGTCACTGCGTTCAGCAGCCAGAGCAGCAGGAAGAACGCCATCATCGCGGTCACGAAGTCGGCATAGGCCACCTTCCAGGCGCCGCCGTGATGGGCGCCGCCGGACTTCTTGATCCGCTTGATGATGATTGGTCTGTCGTCGGCCACAGCCCGGGGCTCCTGATCAGACCGCGGGGAGGGCGCTCACCGCCTCTTCGACTTCGTAGAAGCTCGGTCGGTCGGTGGACCACAGCATCTTGCGCGCAAACTCGATCGAGACCGCCGGCGGATAGCCCTGCATGTGCGCCAGCAGGCCGGCCTTGATGCATTGGAAGTACTTCGAATCGGCGTTGTCCACGCCGGCCATGGCGCCGCCGATCGGTGCCACCAGGCCATAGGACATCAGCACGCCGAAGAAGGTGCCGACCAGCGCCGCGCCGATCAGATGGCCCAGCACTTCCGGCGGCTCGGTGATCGAACCCATCGTGTGGATGACGCCCAGCACGGCCGCGACGATGCCGAGAGCCGGCATGCCGTCGGCCATCAGCTGGACCGCATGGGCGGCATTATGGTGTTCGGCATGATGGGCCTCGAGCTCGGCGTCGATCAGGGTTTCGACCTCGTTCGCATTCTCGGTGCCGAGGGTCATCATGCGCAGATAATCGCAGAGGAATTCGACCGCGTGGTGGTTCTTCTGCACGTTCGGAAATTGCGCGAACAGCGTGCTCTCGTCCGGCTTTTCGACGTGCTGTTCGAGCGCCAGCATGCCCTTGGTCTTCGCCAGGCGGAAAAGCTGATAGAGCAGGCTCAGGAGCTCGACGTAGTCCTGCTTCTTATAGGTCGGGCCCTTGAGAGCCCGTTTCATACCGGCGCCAACCGCCTTCAGATTGGTTTTGGTGTTGCCGATGACGAAAGCGCCGACCGCGGCACCCAGAATGATGATGAACTCGTTGGGCTGGAACAGCACGCCAAAATGGCCGCCGCCCATCATATAACCGCCGGCTATGGAGCCGATCACGATGAGAGTGCCGACGATGACGAGCATGCGGGAGCCGGACCAGACCTTTGATTCGAACCGGCCCAACCATTGACGAATAAAGTTAAAACTTGGTTAGGGGCGGTCGTATCGATCCGCTTATTGAGATTCTTCCTCGGAGCGGGAGGAGAGGCGGCGGGTCGGAAAACCGCCGGATTCCAGGGCGGAAATGATCTCATGGACGTGTGCGGCGTTGCGGGTCTCGATCACCGCGTCGACATCGGCGCGCTTCACCGGCAGGTCGAAGAACATGCGCTGGTGGTAGATTTCGATGATGTTCCCGCCGGTTGAACCGATCAGCCGGGCGAGATGGCCGAGCACGCCGGGCTGGTCCGAGATCTCGATCCGGAGCGTCACGACCCGCCCGTCATGGATCAAGCCCCGCATCAGCACCTGGGCCAGCAGCCGGGAATCGATGTTGCCGCCGGAAACGATGAGAATGACGTCGCGGCCGGCAAATCGCCCCGGCTCGGCCAGCAGGGCCGCCAGGCTGGCGGCGCCGGCACCCTCGGCCACCAGTCCCTGACGTTCCACAAGAATGTGTACCGCATGTTCGAGCTGGTTTTCGGTCGCCAGCAGGAGGTCGGTGACATGGCGCTGGATGATCGCCTGGGTCAGCCGGCCGGGCGACTTCACCGCGATGCCGTCGGCGATGGTCTGGCCGCGATTGTCGGGCGGAAGGTGCTTCACCGCGTGGTGCATCGAGGGATAGAGGTCGGCCTCGACCCCGAACATCTCGACCGCCGGCCGCTTCTCCTTCACCGCGATCGCGATGCCGCTGATCAACCCGCCGCCGCCGATCGGCACGATCACGCTGTCGAAGCTCGGAAGCGCCTTGAGGATTTCGAGGCCGATCGTGCCCTGGCCGGCCACGATCAGGGGATCGTCATAGGGATGGACGAAGACCAGGTTGTGCTGCTCCGCCACTTTGCGGGCATAGATCGCCGCTGCATCGATCGTGTCACCTTCAAGCTCGACCTTCGCGCCGAAGCCGGCGGTGCGCTCCACCTTGGTGAAGGGTGTTGCCTTCGGCATGACGATCGTCGCCGGAATGCCGAGGCGCTGGGCGTGATAGGCGACACCCTGGGCATGATTGCCGGCCGACATGGCGATGACGCCGCGCTTGGTTTCCTCCGGCGTGAGGCTCAGCAGCTTGTTGAGAGCGCCGCGATCCTTGAATGAGCCGGTGAACTGCTGGTTCTCCAGCTTGAGATGCACGCTCTTCGCACCCGAGATCTGCGCCAGCCGCGGTGAACTGACCAAGGGTGTCTGCACCACCTGGCCCAGAACGCGTCCGGCGGCGGCGCGGATGTCATCGGCGGTCGGAAAGGCGAGATCGGAAGACAAGACTAGTTCCCCGGCGTCAGAGTGAGCGTATGGACGGACGGTCGCACGATAGGGCGATAGTTCCCGTCGCGCCAGTCCAGCAGCCAGTCCGCATAGTGTTCCGAGAACGGGTTGCCGGACTGGCCGCCGGCCAGGGTCACCACTGCCTGCATAGGATCGGCGAGATCGACCACAATGCGCATGGTCGGCCCGTGCGCGTCGGGGAATTCCAGCGTATCGGGATTTTCGACCGGAACACCGCGATTGACCGTATACATGTCGCCGTCGGTCGCGAGTTCGGGATCCAGCCAGTCAGCGAGCAGCGGCACGTTGCGGAACACCGGATGGCGGAAATGCAGCCGGTGCAGCAGCCCCCATTTCCAGCTCGCGGCGTCGGTCTTGAAATGCGTCCGCAGGCGATCGATGGCCTCATTCAGGCTGGCGCTGAGCAGCGCGCTGCAGGAATCGGGCGCACACCACTTGGGGTCGCTCAGCATCTGCCGCAGCACACCGTCGTTCCAGAACCACCAGTCCTCATACGCCCCACCGAGCTTCTTGCGGAGCAGCCGCTCCGCCGTCAGCGACACCCAAAGCGTCGCGATCGAAGGTTCGGCAATGCTGAGATTCGCATGTCCGTCCCAGCGCTGCAGCATGCCGATGATCACCGGATCGACGCCTTTGACCTGTGGCAGCCAGGACTGGACCAGGTCCCGCAACGGCGCCGACAGCGTATCCATCTGCATCTTCTCGGCATCCTCGACGCCAAAGCTCGGCTTTGCCTGGAGCATCGTCGCGATCCGGCGATAGCGGCCGTCATCGGGCCATCGTCCGGCGATGAAGTGCGGGTAATCATCTGGGATAATCTTGTTGTTCGCGGTGGCGAGCCATCCCGCTTCCGGGTCGCGCGCCTGCGGCAACTGGTCGAAGGGCAGGGTGCCGGTCCAGTCGTATTGGCCCGTCCAGCCCGGCGCCGGCAACAGGCCGGCGGCGAAGACCTTGCGGCGCACCGGCACGCGGCCTGCCGCGACGAAACTGATATGACCCGCGCGATCGGCGAACACGACGTTCTGCTGCGGCGCATGGAAGTCCGCGAGCGCCGTGCGGAACTCGTCGGCCGAACGCGCCATGTTCATCTCGAACAGCGCATCGGCGGTGCGATCGTCCGGCAGCAGAAAGGCGGCGGAGAGCGCGAAGACCGGATCGCCCGCCTTGCGATCGCCGTCGAGGTCGGAAACCACCGGCCCGTGGCGCGTGCCGCGCACCGCGATCACGACATCAGCACCGCCCTTCACCTTGATCGTCTCGTTGCGCGTCTCGAAGGGCGCGGCGCCTTCCGGCGTCTGATAGAGGCCGGGATTGCCGTCGACCGGCTTTTCTTCGAACAGGTCCTCGGTATCCCCGCTGGTCGTGGTCAGCCCCCAGGCGACCCGGTCATTGGCACCGATCACGATCATCGGCATGCCGGGACTGGTGCCGCCGATCCATTGCCGATCCGGTGTCACGACATGCACCAGATACCAGATCGCCGGCGCACCGAGGCTCAAATGCGGATCGTTGGCCAGGATCGGCGCGCCGCTTTGGCTCTTTTGCGGTCCGATCACCCAGTTGTTGGAGGCGACGTTCAGGTGTCCGAACCAGGGCGTCGGCAAGCCCGCCAGCGACTTCGCCTCCGGCAGAAGGAGTTGGAAAAGATCCGGCGGCAACGCCTTCTGCAGAGCGCGGTTGAGCCGTTCCTCGCGCCAATTGGCCGAGAGCTGCAAGGCCATGATGCGGCCCCATACCAGCGAATCCGCAGGCCGCCAAGGCTCCGGCGTGATCCGCAGCAGCTGGAACTCGAGCGGCAGCGCGCCCCGCCTTTGCTTCAGGAAGGCGTTCACCCCGGCGGCATAGGCATCGAGCCCCGCCTTGAGCGGCGGGCTTGCCGACGCCGCTTCCTCCTCGGCCATCCGATAGAGGCCGAGCGTGCGCATGAGCTTGTCGGTCGCAACGCCGGCTTCGCCGATGGCCTCCGCGAGGCGTCCGGCGCCGACCCGGCGCATCAGCTCCATCTGAAAGAGGCGATCCTGGGCATGGGCGAAGCCGATCGCGAAATAGGCGTCGTTCAGCGACGCGGCGCGGATGGTCGGCACGCCGCGATCGTCGCGCGCGACTTCAACCGGCGCCGAGAGTCCTGCGACGGTCACGGCGCCATCAAGCTGTGGTAACGAGGTGCGCAGCCAGAAATACCCGCCGATCGCCACCACGATCACCAGAGCCAGCAGAGCGAGAAGGCCGCGGCCGATCCATTTGAACGCGCGTCGCATGATCTACGGAAAGTCCGCGAGGATGCGCGCGCGGTCGCCGTCGAGCGCCGGCGCCGCGGGCCGTCGTTCGGCGTCCGGATAGGCCGACATCTTGATCGGCATGCCGGCCACCATCAGCGGCGCGACACTCGGATCATCGACCGGCAGCACCATGTTGCGGGCCTGCACCTGGGGATCGTGCACCGCCTGTTCGACATCGTTGATCGGGGCGCAGGGAATGCCGGCGGGCAGCAGCAGGTCGAGCCAATGCTGCGTCGGATGGTGCAGCAACAGATCCTCGAGCTCCGCCTTCAGCAGCACCACATGCTCGCTGCGCGCCGCGTTGGTGGCGAAGCGCGCATCCTGCGCCACCGCCGGGCAGCCGAGCGTGCGGCAGAGCTTCGTGAACAGTTCGTCATTGCCGCAGGCGATGACGACATAGCTGTCCTTGGTCTGATAGGGCTCGAACGGTGCGATCGAAGGATGCCGCGCGCCCAGGGGCTTGGGCGGCTTGCCGCTGGCGAAATAGCGCGCGATCGAGTTCTCCAGCAGCGCCACTTGCGAATCCAGCATGGCGACGTCGATCATCATGCCATCGCCGGTCTTCGCGCGGTGATGCATCGCCGTGAGAATGCCGAGTGCCGTGAACAGGCCGGCGCCGAGATCGCCGATCGAGGAGCCGACCCGGGTCGGCGGCCCGCCTTCATGCCCGGTGACGCTCATGATCCCGCCCATCGCCTGCGCGATGATGTCATAGGCAGCGCGCGTGGCATAAGGCCCGGTCTGGCCAAATCCCGAGGTCGAGGCATAGATGAGCTTCGGATACTTCCGGTGCAAGGAATCCCAATCGAGGCCGAGCCGCTGCATGGTCCCCGGCCGGAAATTCTCGATGATGACATCGGCGCGGCTCAGCAGCCGGTGCAGGATGCCGAGATCGTCGGCGGATTTGAGGTCGAGGGCGATCGACTCCTTGCCGCGATTCTGGGAGATGAAATAGCCGGACTTGCCGTTGATGAAGGGCCCGTAATGCCGGGAATCGTCGCCGCCCTCCGGGTTCTCCACCTTGATCACCCTGGCGCCGAGATCGCTGAGGAGCAGGGTGCAGAATGGCCCCGCCAGCACCCGCGTCAGATCGATGACAACAATGTCCGAAAGCGGACCTGGACCGGTCTTGGCCACGATCGATAACCCCAAATGTCTCCGTTCCGCCTTGATAGCCGAACCGTTCAACGGATGACAGTGGGGAACGCCTGGGCTAAGAAGCCCATTCATCACCCGCGGGCCCCGTCCGCGAATGCGGACATTCGCTTCGGGGACCCGCGGGTCTGCGTCCGGCAGATGCGCGGATCAAGTCCGCGCATGACGTGAATAGGGCTGGGAGACGACATGGCCAAGGATTTCGAATCGGTCAAAGCGATGGTCGCGGCCTTGCAGCCGAGCTACCCGGTCTATTGCCTGCGGCCGGAGATCATCACCGAGACCGCCAAGCGCTTCCTCGATCTCTTCCCCGGTCGCGTGCTTTATGCCGTCAAATGCAATCCGCATCCGGAAGTGCTGAAGGCGCTCTACAACGCCGGGATCCGCCATTTCGACACCGCCTCGCTCCCGGAGATCGCGCAGGTGCGCGAGAGCTTCGGCGATGCGGCCTGTTATTTCATGCATCCGGTGAAGGGCAGGGCGGTGATCAACACCTCCGCCCGGGTCTATGAGATCGACACCTTCGTCATCGACCATATGGACGAGCTGGACAAGATCCTCAAAGAAACCGGCGGTGCCGAAGGCCTGACGATCTATGTCCGCATCAAGACGCCGCCCGCCGAAGGCACGCTCTATCACCTCGCCGCGAAATTCGGCGCCGGCGTCACCGAAGCGGTGGCGATGCTGAAAGAGGCGCAGTCGCGTGGCTGCCAGGTCGGCGTCGCCTTCCATGTCGGCTCGCAATGCCTGACTCCGGGCGCCTACACGACGGCGCTGCAATTGGTCGGCGAAGTGCTCGACCAGGCCAAGGTGCAGATCGCCGGCCTCGATGTCGGCGGGGGCTTCCCGGCTGCCTATCTCGGCACCAACATGCCGCCGCTCGAAGACTATGTCGCCGCGATCGAAGAGGGCGTGAAGCGGCTCGGCCTGCGCCGCGATTGCGTGCTGATGTGCGAGCCCGGCCGCGCGCTGGTCGCGCATGCGATCTCGGTCGTGACCCAGGTCCAGCTCCGCAAGGGCGATCAGCTCTACATCAACGACGGCATCTACGGCTCGCTGTCGGAGACGGTGGATGCCGGCTTGCGCCTGCCGGCCCGCCTGGTGCGGATCGGCGAGGATTCCCGGGTGCCCACATGCGATTTCACCCTGAACGGCCCGACCTGTGATTCCCTGGACGTCCTACCGTCGCCTTTCTCTCTGCCGGAGGATGTGCGCGAGGGCGATTGGATCGAGATCGACCGGGTCGGCGCCTATTCCAACGCGCTGGCAACCCGCTTCAACGGCTTCCATCCGGAAACCATGGTGACGGTGCACGACCGCGCGATCATGCCGTCGCTGTAACCGCCTGCTTCCCATGAAGTTTCGGTGATCGGCGCCGGCCCGGCCGGTCATCCCACGTGACCGAAGCTTGCCAACCTGCTATCAAACACCCATTTGCTGCACTGCAACAACGATTGAGGCGGCGAATGGACCGAATCGACATGCAGCCCCGCATCGGCTCCTTCCAAGGCTGCTCGCCCAGCGGCTTTCACGAGGTCTTCTACACCGAGTGGGGCGATCCCGCGGCCGAGCGGGTGATCGTCTGCTGTCATGGCCTGACCCGGAACGGCCGGGACTTCGATGTGCTCGCGGCGCGGCTCGCCAGCGGCATCGACTTTGCGCTGGCCGAGCGTCGGGAGCCCGACACCCAAGCAACCGGGTTCGGCGCCCGGCTGGCCGGCCTCTGGCGCCGCAGACCGGAGCCGGCGCCGCGCGCGCTCGATCCGAAGCCGGTGCCGGTGCGGGTCATCTGTCCCGACGTGGCGGGGCGCGGCCGCAGCGAATGGCTGAAGGATCCGGCCAATTACGGCTACCCGCAATACATGTCGGACATGACGGCGCTGATCGCGCGCTTGGGCGTGCCGCAGGTCGATTGGATCGGCACCTCGATGGGCGGGTTGATCGGCATGTTCCTGGCCGCATCGCCGAACACGCCGATCCGGTCACTGGTGGTGAACGATGTTGGACCCGTGCTGCCGCGCGCGGCGTTGCTGCGCATCGCCGAATATGTCGGCCGCGATGAGCGCTTTCCCGATCTCAACGCGCTCGAAGCGCATCTGCGCCGCATCCATGCCGCGTTCGGTCCGCTCAGCGACGCGGAATGGCGGCATCTGGCGATGCACGGCCATCGCTTCCACGCCGATGGCAGCTACGGCCTCGCCTACGATCCGGGGATTGCGGTCAATGTGCGCGCCGCGGTGCGGGACTGGGATTTCTGGGCCAGCTGGGACGGCATCGCCTGTCCGGCACTGGTGCTGCACGGCGCGCAATCCGATCTCTTGAGCGCGGAGGTCGCCGATGCCATGTCGAAACGAGGGCCCAAGGCCGAACTCGTCAGGTTCGAGGGAATCGGCCATGCTCCGGCCCTCATGAGCACCGACCAGACCGAGGTGGTCGCGCAATGGCTGGCACGGCAACCTTAAGATCCGTCATCGACCGCCTGCCGCCGTTCCGGCCGCGCTTGCCGTGGCTCGGCGGCGATCTGCAGACCATCCGCAACGCGCTGGTGAAGCCGCGTCCGCCGATCGAGAACTGGCCGGCCGAGCCCCTATCGTTCGATATGGCGGACGGCACCGGCGATCGCCTGCACGGCCTCTTGCACCGGCCGAAGGAGGATCACGGCCGACCGCTGGTCCTGCTGATCCACGGCCTGGGCGGAACACGCGACAGCGCCTATATCCGCACCACCGCCGTGCATCTGCTGCGCGCCTTCTACCCGGTGCTGCGCCTCAACCTGCGCGGCGCCGGCGAGCGGCCCGGTGCCACCCGGCAGTTCTACCATGCCGGCCGGAGCCAGGATCTGAAGCAGGTGATCGGCAGCCTCGACGGCGCGCTCGCCGCGCATGGGGTGGTGCTGGTCGGTTTCTCGCTCGGCGGCAATCTGGTGCTGAAATATCTCGCCGAAAGCGGCGCGCTGGCGCCGGTCATGGCGGCGGTCACGATTTCCGCGTCGATCGACCTCGACGCCGCCCAGCGGCGCCTCGCCACGCCGCGCAACCGAATCTACCACCGCGAGATTCTGAAATGGTTGTTGAGCGAGCGGAAGGAGGTCCAGCCGCCGATCCGCAGCCTGCTCGATTATGACAACCACTTCGTGGCGCCGGTCAACGGCTTCAAGGATGCACGCGACTACTACCGGCACTCTTCCGCCGCGCCGGTGCTGGGCGCGATCCGCCGTCCGGTCCTGATGATCCACGCCGCGGATGACCCCTGGATCCCCGCCGCGAGCTATCGCGCGTTGGATCCCAATCCCAACCTCATCTCGCTGATCCCGCCTTCCGGCGGCCATGTCGGCTTCCACGCCAAAGGACTCGACATGCCCTGGCATGACCTCGCGCTCCTGCGCTTCCTCGGCGCGATGGTCTGATCCCTCCGAATTCCGCACCCCTCAGGAACGCGCCGAACCAACCCAGGTTGGCGTTCCATGAAGGCCTCGCTCGTTCCCTTCGCCGCGGGTTGTCTCGGCGGCGGCCTGTTCGTCGGCGCGCTGCTGCTGCTGGATGTCGGCGGAATCGGCACGCTGATCGCGCGGGATCAGGCCGTCTTCTTGCCGATCTTCATGCTGCTGGTGCAGCTCGGCGGGTTGTTCGGGATGGCGGTGATGCTCTCATCCCTGATGGAGGAAGAGCGCGCCGACGGCGATCGGCAGCGCGTCGCGCTCAGCCCTTTGCCAGCAGTTCACAAGCCTCAACCGCCGAGTACGTCAATATTCCGTCGGCGCCGGCGCGCTTGAAGCACATCAGCGTCTCGAGCACGCATTTGTCGTTGTCGAGCCAGCCATTGGCGGCGGCGGCCTTCAGCATCGCGTATTCGCCCGAGACCTGGTAGGCGAAGGTCGGCATCTTGAACGTCTCCTTCATCCGCCAGAGAACATCGAGATAGGGCAGGCCCGGCTTGACCATCAGCATGTCCGCGCCCTCCGCGACGTCGAGCGCCCCCTCGCGCAAGGCCTCGTCGCCGTTCGCCGGGTTCATCTGATAGGTCCGCTTGTCCGCTCGCCCCAACGCCGATTTCGAGCCCACGGCCTCGCGGAATGGTCCGTAGAAGTTCGACGCGTACTTGGCGGAGTAAGCCATGATCTTCACATGCTGGAAGCCGTTGGCATCCAGTGCATCGCGGATGCGCCCGATCCTGCCGTCCATCATGTCCGAAGGCCCGACCACGTCGCAGCCGGCCTCGGCCAGCGCCAGGCTCTGCCTGATCAGCACCTCGATGGTCTCGTCGTTGAGGATCCGGCCGCCGCGCTCCAACCCGTCCTGGCCATGGCTGATATAGGGATCGAGCGCCACGTCGGACATGATGCCGATCTCCGGCACCGCCTTCTTCAATGCGCGGATCGCCTTGCCGATGACATTGTCGGCGCGCCAGCACTCGCGCGCATCCTCGGTCTTCTTCTCCTTCGGCACGAACGGGAACAGCGACAGCATCGGGATGCCGAGCCTCGCCGCCTGCTCGGCCGCCTTGAGCAGCGCCGGCACGGTCAGCCGGTTGACGCCGGGCAGGGACGGGACCGGCTCCTTCGCCGCTCCACCTTCCTTGACGAAGACCGGCCAGATGAAATCGGCCGGCGTCAGCACCTTCTCCGCCACCATGCGCCGGACCCAGTCGTCGCTGCGGTTGCGCCGCATGCGGATGCGCGGGTACTGGCCGAAGGGCTGGCGGGAATGTTTGGGGCTGTCGGACATGGGAGGGGCAGGCCGTTTGTGCTTGGTTATGCGCGGATACTAGGCCGCTTGATCCCGATCAACAACACCGGCCGATCGGGCGGAATGTCGCAAGATCAGTCGAAGACAGCGGTTAGATCGGGCTGCGGCACCGGCGCGGGCCGCACCCCGAACCGCCAGAACAGCCACCCGCTCAACAGCCCGGGGAGCGAAAATAGGAGCTCGGAGAAGAGCAGCAATGCGAAGAAGTAGGAAACGTCGCTATCGTCGATGATTTCGGTAATGCCTCCCCAACCCTCAATGGCGAAGGTAATTGCGAACAAGGCAGGCGCTATCAGATTGGTCAGGACAATGCCGAGCAGCAGGCATTCCATCCGCGCGATCTTGCGCCGGGTGCGGACAACGGCGAGCAGATAAATCCAGCCGCCGACCAGTGCCCAGAGCATGCCGAAGGCAAGAAGTCCGAATGTCCCCGCCAGGATGTCGTCCGCCGTCGCGCCCATGTTGAAGATCTGGATAAGGGCGAAAAGCAGTGCCGACGCAATCGGCCCCAGGCATAACCCGAAGCTCAGCCGCCAGCCGCTCAGATCCCGCCACCGCCTGTGTCGCGGTGTCAGCGTTGCGCCATGTATAGTTTCTGCAGTGCTTGCCATCATTCCCCCGACGCCAATTGTAGGGACTTGCGGCCCCGCACTCAATCGAACACGGTCATCACGTCGAGCACTTTCGGCCGCGCCGGATAGACGCCGCCCCGCCAAAACACCCACCCGCCGAGCGTGCCGAAGGGGACCAGGATCACGCCGAGCACGAAGACGATGGCGCCGTCCGACGGACCATCGAGACTGTCGGCCAATTCCTCATCGACCGGTTCCGGCGCTGGCGGGGTTTCATAGACCCAGTCGACCGCCTTGCTCGTGAGAAAGGCAGCTGTGGGCAGTGATCCAGCCAGAAAGGCGCCGAGCAAGAGGCAATGCGCGCGGTGCACGACGCCACGGGCGCGCGCAATGGTCACGTAGACCATGCCGACCAGCAGCGACCAGGTCTCAGCCGCCGCCAAGATAGGTCCCAAGGGAATGAGTTCCATGCGCACGCCGAGAATCCATAGAAGAAGCGCACCGAGTGCTATTGGCGGCACCGGTGCGAAGGCGAGGACGCAGAACAAGCGGCGTTTGGAAAGATCGCGCCAAAGCCGCTGGCCGGGCTCATGCTGCTTTGGAATCGCGGCGGTCATGCGACCGGAGTTTACATCACTCCGCCGCGACCGGCACCGCGTTCGTAATCGCCGACCGCGCCGCCGCGTAGCGCCGCGCCAGCACGGCGCAGACCATGAGCTGCATCTGGTGGAAGATCATGATCGGCAGCAGCACCACGCCGACGGTCGAGGCGCCGAACAGCACGGTCGCCATCGGGATGCCGGCCGCCAGCGATTTCTTCGAGCCGCAGAACACCACCACGATCTCGTCGGCGCGGGCGAAGCCCAACAGGCGGCTGCCGAAGGTGGTGATGGCCAGCACCAGGCCGAGCAGGATCGCGTTGACCAGCACCAGCTCGCCGAGCTGGGGCAGGGGGAAGAGATGCCAGATGCCCTCGACCACCGCCGCGCCGAAGGCGCTGTAGACGGCGAGCAGGATCGAGCCGCGATCGACCAGGCCGAGGATCTTGTTGTGCCGCGCCGCCCAGCCGCCGATCCAGGACCGCAGCAGCTGGCCGGCAACGAAGGGCAGCAGCAGCTGCACGACGATGTTGAGCGCGGAATCCAAACCGCCGGCGCTGCCGGATTTGTGCAGCAGCAGCCCGACCAGCAGGGGCGTGATGAGGATGCCCAGCAGGTTGGACGCGGTCGCGGCGCAGACCGCCGCCGGCACGTTGCCGCGGGCGATCGAGGTGAAGGCGATCGAGGACTGCACCGTCGAGGAGAGGGTGCAGACGAACAGCACGCCGGTCCAGAGCTGCGGCGCCAGCAGATGCGGGAAGGCGGCTTGCAATCCAAAGCCGAGCATGGGGAACAGCAGGAAGGTGCTGGCCAGCACGGCGCCATGCAGCTTCGGCTGCCTCAAGCCGCCGATCACCGCCTCGCGCGACAGCCGCGCCCCGTGCAGGAAGAACAACAGGCCGATGGCGATGTTGCTGGCCCAGCCGACGATCACGGCCATTTCGCCGGTCGCCGGCAGGAAGCTGGCCAGGGCGACGGTGGCGAGCAGGGAGAGGATGAACTTGTCGGGCAGGAAGCGGGTCATGGCGGCGGTCCGGGGCTCTGGGGTGTACCCCTCGAAATTGGCGGTTCCACCCGCTATCGTGAAGTCCGCTGATCTAATTGACTGCTATCGGATAATCCGATAACCAGCTCCCATGCTGCATCCGCAATGGTTGACCACCTTCGCGACCGCCGCCGCCGCTTCGAGCTTCAGCGAGACCGGCCGGCGCCTCAACCTGACCCAGTCGACGGTGAGCGAGCATATCCGCCAGCTCGAAGCGGCCTTGAGCCGCCGCCTGTTCACCCGGGATACCCATTCCCTGGCGCTGACCCAGGACGGCGAGACCCTGCTGGTCCATGCAAGGCTGATCCTGGAAGCCCATGCCGCGGCCGAGGCGCAGTTCACCGGCCCGAGGCTGCGCGGCCGGGTGCGCTTCGGCACCTCCGACGACCTGGTGCAGGGGCCGGTCCCCGATATCCTCGCGGCGTTCCGCCGCCGGCATCCCGACGTCGATCTCGACATCACCATCGGTTTTACGGATGCACTCTATCGCCAGCTCGATGCCGGCAAGCTCGACATCATCACCGGCAAGCGTCGCCCCGGCG
Source organism: Dongia sedimenti (assembly GCA_030715195.1). Classification (GTDB taxonomy): domain Bacteria; phylum Pseudomonadota; class Alphaproteobacteria; order Dongiales; family Dongiaceae; genus Dongia; species Dongia sedimenti. The sequence continues at coordinate 664,546 of JAUYVI010000003.1, read as the reverse complement.
AAAGCCGCGGCCATGCCTTGCACCGGGAATCCCTGGTCTGGCTGGCGCAAACCGGGATGAAGTTCGATCCGGACCGTCCGCTGCCGCTGATCCTGCTATCCGAGCCCAGTGTCACCCGCACCGAAGCGCTGAACGCCCTCGCCGAGGCGGGCCTTCGCTGGCAGGTGGTCTGCAGCAGCGGCAGCTACGCCGCCTGCGCGGCGGCCGCCCGCGCCGGGCTGGGGATCACCGTGCAGCCCGGCCATCTGCCGACCGCCGGCCTCGCGCCGCCGCGCCTGCCGATTTCGCTGCCGGAACTGCCGGATGTGCAATACGTGGCGGTCGCCGCGCGCAAGCTCACGCCGCCGGCGCAGACCTTGCTGCAGATTCTGAAAGAGACGCCGATCGGGTGAGCAAGATCCGGCCGGAATCTACTCAAACACTGCTGCGAGCTCGGCGGTTGGCGCCATGGCCGGTCGCACGCCCAGGCGCCAGAAGGCCCATCCGCTGAACAGGCCGAAGGGCAGTGTGGCGAGCCCAAATGGAAAGTACTGGGGCAGCAGGGTGAATGCTTCCATCGTCAAGAGTTCTCGGCTGCCGAAGAATGAAACGGCCAGGAACACAGCCGGAAGAAGCATGAATGTGCTGGCGCATCCGATGAACAGACACTCGATGCGCCCAATTTGGCCGCGCAGCCGAGACACTGAATAGACGTAGATCAAACCGCAAAGCACCAGCCAAGTCGTCGGGACAATCGCGTAGCAGGCGTAAGTCCTGAAATGCGCAGGTTCTCCTTGCGGACCCGTTAGGTGAAAGAGGGCGAACAAAGCACCGTTTAGAAGCGCGGCATTCACCGCTGAGGCGCAGACCAGGCCGATGACCAAACGATTGAAACGCAGATCCCGCCACCGGCGTTGCGTGGGCTTTAGAGGCGTACCAACTGGTGGAACATGAACCGGTGAGGGATCCATATATAGGCTCGCAAGGCTATTGTCGCTCAGTGTGCCCCACGCTGCTGCAACGCCAGCCGCACGCCGAGGCCGATCAGCACCGTGCCCAACGCGCGGTCGAGCCAGAGCCCGATCCGCGGGTTGCGGCGGAGCGCCTCGGTGAAGCGTGCGGCGACCAGCACGATGCCCGCTTCGACCATCAAGCCAACGGCAATGACCAGCGCGCCGTGCAAGACGAGTTGGAGCGGGACATGCCCCAGGGTCGGATCGGCGAATTGCGGCAGGAAGGCCATGAAGAAGACGGCGACCTTCGGGTTCAGGACGTCGATCATGAAGCCCTGGCGGAAGATCGCGAAGCTGGACCGGCTCTGCCGGGGCTTGCCGTCGATTGCGAAGCCGTCCCCGGCCGTCATCAGGGCATGGATGCCGAGATAGATGAGATAGGCGGCGCCGACCCATTTCACGGCCGAGAAGGCGAGGGCGGAGGCGGCGAGGATCGCCGACAGGCCGAAGGCCGCCGCCAGCACATGCACGATCGCCCCGGAGCAGACCCCGAACGACGCCGCGAAACCGTGCCGTTTACCATGCGCCACGGTGTTCGAGACGATATAGGCGATGTCCGGGCCCGGCGAGACGTTCAGCGCAAAGGCCGCGGTGAAGAAGACGATCCAGTGATTGAGGTCGTACATGGTGCCACGCGTGATTGAGTGGTGATCGTTGCTTGATCTCGCATTCGATCACAGCCGCGCTGGAGCGGAAACGTCAACCCACATCCCAACCCGCGCAAATGAGTACCACGTCCGGTAAGCGATGCCCCGAATTCGGCACGGCAGAGTTGCAAAAGAACAAAAAGTGATCTAGAGTACTTCCAGCATTCTCCGTCGCGCCGCGTAACCCGCCGCGCGCGGAGACTGCTGTATGCGCCATCGCACGACCTCCCTTCCGCACAACCGAACAGCGGACGATGCCGCACGCCCCCATCGCTGGAAAGGCTCGCAACATGCTCGCCATGCAGACCGCGCCCATGCCCATTTCACCAAGCTTGGGCGAAACCGCCCCGCGCTTTTTTGAAGACCCCATGACGAACGACGCCGTGAAGGCCCAGATCATCTGGGGCATGAGGCTGCAGTGGCCGCCCGAGCGCATCGCCGCCCTGGTGGAGGCGAACTTTCACGTCGCGGTCAGCCGCGAACAGATGCTGGCCTGCTGGCACGCCCGCAACACGCCCCCAACGCAGACCGGACACAGACAGGATGACAAAGAATCCGTGCAATTTCCGGCGGATGCGGAGAAGGCGCCGCTCTTCACGCGCACGGCGCCCGACGAGGCGCAAGCCACGAAATCCGAGACTGCGATGCCTTACGTCATTTCAGACGCCGAGGCGCCGGAGACTGAGACGCCGCCGCCCGCCAGCGTGCCCGACCCGGAACTTGACGTCGCCGGCACAGACGCTGAAGACGCACCGAGCGAGGAAGATGCGGCAACGCAGACCGAACACAGACAGGATGAAGAAGAATCCCTGCAAATTCCGGCGGATACGGTGGACGAGCCGACGGCGCGCGACGTGTCGCTCCAAGCCCTCGCGGATCTGGCGAAGGCGCGGCTCGGCATCGCGCCGGATCCCGCGCCGGCAACGCAGACCGGAGGCAGACAGGATCGAAAAACCCCGATCGTTCTGACCGACGAGGTGAAGACGTTCATCGTCAAAGGCCTGGCGCGCTACGAGACGCCGACGCGCGTGGCGGCATCAGTGAAGACGCATTTCGGCATCGAGATCGACCGCAGGCAGGTGTTCGCCTATGACCCGGCCGGTTCGCGGCGCCCGGCCAAGCGCTGGATCGCTCTGCATGCCGCGACCCGCGTGAAGTTCAACCGCGCCCTCGGCGAGGTTGGTGTCGCGCAGAAAATCGTGCGGCTGCGGATGCTCGACCGCTTCGCCAATCGCGCGGACGAAGCCAATCAGATGGAGCGCGCCTGCCGCATCCTGGAACAGGCGGCGAAGGAATGCGGCGGCTTCTACGAACGCTATGCGCGCCCGAAGGTCGCCGCGGTTTGAATCGTCCTGCCCGGGCCCGGCGAATCAGGCCCGGTCCCTTGAACAAAAAGGCGCGCCGAAAGAACCAGCGCGCCTTCTCGAGACCGTGAAGAAACTACTCGGCCGCTTTCTTCGCGCCGGTGGCCTGGTCCAGCGCCTGGCGCAGATCGCCGAGGATGTCGTCGATATGCTCCAACCCGACCGAGAGCCGCACATAGGAGTCGCTGACGCCGGTCTTCAGCTGCTCTTCCGGTGAAAGCTGCGAATGCGTGGTGCTGGCCGGATGGATCGCCAGGCTGCGCGCGTCGCCGATATTGGCGACGTGATAGAACAGCTCCAGCGCGTCGATGAACTTGCGCCCGGCCGCCGCCCCGCCCTTGATCTCGAAGCCGACCAGGCCGCCGAGACCACCTTTGAGATAGGCCTGGGCGCGGCGCTTCTCCTCGCCCTCCATGAAGCCCGGATGGATCACCTTGGTGACGCTGGGATGACCGTTCAGGAATTCCGCCACCGCCTGGGCGTTGCGGCAATGCTCGCGCATCCGCAGCGGCAGGGTCTCCAGGCCCTGGATGAACTGGAAGGCGTTGAACGGGCTCATCGCGGCGCCGAGATCGCGGAGCAGGGTGACGCGCGCCTTGATGATATAGGCGATCGGCCCCAGCGGTTTAACGGCTTGGGTCCAGACCGCGCCGTGATAGGAGGGATCCGGCTGGTTCAGGCCGGGGAAGCGCTCGGCGTGCTTCTCCCAGTCGAAGTTGCCGCCATCGACGATCGCGCCGCCGATCGAGGTGCCATGGCCGCCGATATACTTGGTGGTCGAATAGACGATGATCGCCGCGCCGTGCTCGAACGGCTTGCAGAGGATCGGGGCCGCGGTGTTGTCCATGATCAGCGGCACGCCGAGCTTGCGGCCGATATCGGCGACTTCCTTGATCGGGAAGACGCGCAGCTTCGGGTTGGGCAAGGTCTCGGCGTAGTAGGCGCGGGTCTTCGCATCGGTCGCCTTGGCGAAGGCTTCCGGATCCTTCGGATCGACGAAGCGGACTTCGATGCCCATGTCCTTGAAGGTGTTGGCGAAGAGATTCCAGGTGCCGCCGTAGAGATCGGTCGAGCTCACGATGTTGTCGCCGGTCCGGGCGATGTTCTGCACCGCCAAGGCGCTGGCCGCCTGGCCGGAGGAGACCGCGAGGGCGGCGACGCCGCCTTCGATCGCCGCCAGCCGCTGCTCCAGCACGTCGGTCGTCGGATTCATGATCCGGGTGTAGATGTTGCCGAACGCCTTCAGGCCGAACAGGTTCGCCGCGTGCTCGGTGCTGTCGAACTGATAGGAGGTCGTCTGGTAGATCGGCACCGCAACGGCGTTGGTGGTCGCATCCTTGCGATGGCCGGCGTGAAGGACGATGGTCTCTGGATGCTTGCTCTTGGTCATGACGTTCTCCCTATCGCTTTCGATGGAATGAGGTCGATCTGAATGGGTCGGACTATTTTTGATGCGCCGGGGGAGATCAAGTGATCTTCGTCACCCCGGCCGGGCCTGAGGGCGCCTCGGTTGCGTTGGGTTTCATCCAACCATGAAATCGCCCCAGTCCCAAACGGGTTTCAACTGAAACCGCAAACACTTGTCAAAACGGTCAAAAACGTGCCAATCAGGCCCGCCATCCGGCCCGGCTTCGGATCCACTGTCAAATTAGAACGGCTTATGTCCGCCACGCCCCATGTCGAGTTTTCCTTGCGCGCCGGTACCGGCGAAATCCGCCTCAACCGGCCGGAGGAGCTGAACGCGCTCACGCTGGAGATGATCGAGGCGATCGACCGGCAGCTTGCCGAGTGGGCAGCGGATCCGAAGGTGACCGGTGCCGTGCTCGGCAAGGCCGGGACCGGCGATGCGTTCTGCGCCGGGGTCGACCAGCGCGCGCTTTATCATGCCCTGCTCTCCGGCGACCGCGAATACGGCGCGCTGTTCTACCGCCGTTTCTATCAACTGCTTTACCGCATCGCCTCGTACAAGAAGCCGATCATCGCGGTGATGGACGGCATCACCATGGGCGGCGGCGTCGCGCTGGCGGCGCATTGCCGGATCCGGGTCGGCACCCGCAACACCTACCTGGCCTTCGCCGATTGCAAGATCGGCTACTTCCCCGATGGCGGCGCGGCGGCCTTTTACAACAAGTGTCCCGGCGAGATCGGCATGTTCCTGGCGCTGACCGGCGTGGCGCTGCGGGCCCGCGGTCTGTTCCGCGCCGGGCTGGTCACGCATATGGTGCCGGAAGACCGGGTGGCGCTGATCACGCCGCTGCTGATCAACGAGCTTTCGCTGCCGCCGCCGGTTTCGACGCTCGCGGACATCGAGCCGCACATCAACCAGATCTTCGGCCTGGGCAGCGTGCCCGAGATCATGGGCGTGCTCGCGGCGCGCGGCGGCGAATGGGCCAAGGGCACGCTGGAACAGCTGCGGCACCAGTCGCCGACCAGTCTGGCGCTGACCTACCGGCATCTGCGCAGCGCCAAGGGCCAGCCGCTCGAGGCGGTGCTGAAGACCGATTACCGGCTCAGCCAGCACCTGATCGATGGCCACGATTTCCGGGAAGGAATCCGGGCCTTCGTCATCGACCGGGACGAGAAGCCCACCTGGCAGCCGAGCGACCTGCGCGAGGTCTCGCCGGCCGCACTGGACGCCCTTTTCGCGCCTATGGATCGCGGGATGGAATGGTCGCCCGCTGCGTAGCAGGATGCTCGCAATAGGACGCGAATCATTTTATTCTCATTTTTCGGCAGGTTAGGGTCAGTTCCTGCAAAATTAACCCTTTTTTTAGGACGATCGCCTAGTTTCAGCGCTCATCCTGATTTTCTGCGGATTCGAGTTTCGGGGGCTTAAGGTGAAAAAGGCATATTTGGACACGATCGCGCTCATCGAGCGCCTGCACCGCGAGTGTCTCGAAGTCATCAAGGCGGACCTCGACCGCCAGGGAATTCGCGACCTGAACAACGTTCAGGCCATGATCCTGTTCAACATCGGATCCGACGTGCTCTCGGTCGGCGAGCTCACCAACCGCGGCTATTACCTCGGCTCCAACGTCTCCTACAACGTGAAGAAGATGGTCGAGAACGGGTATCTGGTGCAGGAGCGCTCGCCACACGACCGCCGCGCCGTCCATGTGAAGCTCTCGGAGAAGGCGCTGAAGGTCGTCGAGCGGATGCACGAGATGTACGACCGGCACCTCAAGAACATGACCGCGGAGGTCGCCAACGAGGGCGATCTCGACGGCGTCAACGGGACCCTGCGCAAGCTGGAGCGCTTCTGGGCCACCAGCATGGATTACCGCTGAGGCCCGGCGACCTAGCGATATCCGGTCGTATCCGCCGGTTTTCCGGCTTCCTGAACTTCAATCATATAGCGCCAGCAATCCGGCCTTGACCCGTCAAGGTCGGTGAAGCCGTAGACCTGCGCCAGCCCGCCGCTGGAGAGCGACTGCCCGTTCCAGCGCGCCTTGTTGGGATCGGCCGCCAGCGCCGCGATCGCCCGGCCGACGAAGCGTGGGCTTTCCGAGATCGCGAAATGCGGCTGATCCTTGGTGGCGTCGCGCCAGTTCGCTTCGCTGACTCCGAAATGCCCCAGCATCATCTCCGAGCGCATCCAGCCCGGCGTGATCGCGACCGCGGTCGCACCGTGCTTCTCCAGATCCTTGGCGTGATCCCAGGCCATCCGGATCGCCGCCGTCTTGGCGAGATCGTAGAACACCGAGAGCCGGTAGTGCGTGGCGTTGTATTCCGCCGTGCCGTCGGTGACCTCCACCATCAGCCCGCCCGGCTGGGCGATCAGCAAGGGCAGGGCGTGATGCGCGGTAATCAGGTGCGTGTCGATGGCGAGGCGGAGCAGGCGAAGGCCATTCTCCAGATCATGCTCCCAGACCGCCTTGTTCCATTCGAACAGGTTCTCGCCGCCCCAGATGTCGTTGACCAGGATATCCAGCCGGCCTTGCTCGGCCTTGATGTTTGCCACCAGCGCCTCGACCTCGGCCGGCACCAGGTGATCGACCTTGATGGCGATGCCCTTGCCGCCGAGGGCGGTCACCAGCTCCGCCGTTTCCTCGATGGTCTCCGGCCGATTGTATTCGGATTGCTGCGCCCGCGTGGTGCGGCCGGTGACATAGACCGTGGCGCCGGCGGCGCCCAGCTCCGCCGCGATGCCGCGTCCGCCACCGCGCGTGGCGCCTGCGACCAGGGCGACTTGTCCTGCAAGAGACGACATGACGGATCCTCCCGGCAGTCTTCCAGGGAGCGGTCTTTTAGCAGCGTGCCGGAAGCACGGCGATGCAAAAAATCTTCGACGCCGCTTGAACGGATTTTTCGGCTAACCGAGCTTCAGCCGCACCATCACGCCGGAGGTATCGTCGGTCTGCCGATGGATGCTGAAGCCAAGTTCCTCGCAGAGTTTGAGCATCGTCGTGTTCTCCGAGAGCACGTGGCCGATGATCTCGCCCAGGCCGCGCGTCTTCGCGTATTCGATGATGCGCTTCATCAGCAGCATGCCGAGGCCCTTGCCGGTCAGGTCGTCCTGCACCACGACGGCATATTCGCCGTGCTCGTTGTTGGCGTCGGAGATGAGGCGGACGACGGCATGGATCGGCATCTTGCCGGCGGGGCCGGGCTGGGTCAGCACCAGGGCCATCTCGCGGTCGTAGTCGATCTGGGTAAGCCGTGCCGCATCCATGTGCGACAAGGCCTTCAGCGGCGCGAAGAAGCGGAGACGGATCGCCCGCGGCGAGAGCCGGGCGATCAGCGCCTGGATCTCCGGCTCGTCCTCCGGAAGGATCGGCCGGATCATGAAGGCGCGGCCGTCCTGATCCTCCACCGTGTCCTCGAGCCGCCGCGGATAGGGCCGAATCGCAAGCCGTGTCGCTCCTTTGAGCGGCGTCGGCCGGACCTTCATCCGTGCGTCCAGAGCGACGACCCCATTCTGGTCGGCCAGCAGCGGATTGATGTCGAGCTCTACGATCTCGGGCACGTCGACGATCAGCTGCGAGAGCTTGACCAGGGTGAGGGCGATGGCATCGATATCCGCCTTCGGCTGATTGCGGTAGCCGGTGAGCAGGCGGTAGACCCGCGTCTTCTCCATCAGGTCGTGGGCCAGGCTGATGTTCAGCGGCGGCAGCGCGAGCGCGCTGTCGGCGAGGCGCTCGACCGCCACGCCGCCATGGCCGAACAGCAGCACAGGGCCGAACTGCGCATCCTCGATCATGCCGAGGATGAGCTCGACCGAATCCGTCCGGCGGATCATCGGCTCGATGCTGACGCCCAGAATCCGCGCCGCCGGGCGCAACCTTTTCGCGCGGGCGATGATCGCCTCGGCGGCCTGCTCGACCGCCTCGGCACCGTCCACGCCCAGCGTGACTCCGCCGATATCCGACTTGTGGGTGATGTCGGGCGAGAGGATCTTCACTGCGAACAGGCCGGACATCTTCTGCGCGACGGCCCTGGCTTCAGCCGGAGTTGCCGCCGTGGCCGCCTGGGTTGTCGGGATGTGATAGGCGCCCAGGATCGTCTGCGCTTCTGGGCCGGTCAGCATCTCGCGCTTCTCCGCCAGGGCGCGATCGACGATCGCGCGCACCGGCTCCATCTCGACCTGAAACGAGGTCGGCATGGAAGGAGGGGTCTCCATCAGCATTTCGCGATTCCGGCGGTACGCGACCACATGGCCGAAGGCGCGCACCGCAGCTTCGGGCGTTTCGTAGGTCGGGATGCCGGCCTCGGAAAAGTGCCGGCGCGCCTCGACCGCGGTCGCTTCGCCGATCCAGCTCGTCATCACGCAGAGCCGGCTGCCGGCCACCGCCTCGATCACCTTGTCCGCCGCGGCGACCGGATCGGCGATCGCGGTCGGGCAATTGAGGGCGAGCAGGGCGTCCACGTTGGGGTCGTTGCGCAGGATCTGCGCGGTCGCGGCGAAGCGCTCGGGCGGCGCGTCGCCGATGATGTCGACCGGATTGCCGTGCGACCAGCCCGCCGGCAGGACCGCGTTCAGCTGTTCGACCGTTGCCGGCGCCAGCTCCGCCAGCCGGCCCCCGGCATCGATCAGCGTGTCGGTCGCGAGGATGCCCATGCCGCCGCCATTGGTCATGATGGCGAGCCGGCCGCCGCGCGGGATGCGGGAGACGGCGAGGGTCTGGGCCGCGGCGAACAGTTCATCCAGTTGATAGACCCGCAGCATGCCGGCGCGACGGAAGGCGGCGTCGTAGACCGCGTCGGCGCCGGCCATCGCGCCGGTATGCGAGGCGACCGCCTTGGCCGCTTCGGAGTGCCGGCCAGCCTTGATGGCGATGACCGGCTTCACGCGGGCGGCGCGGCGCGCGGCGGACATGAACTTCCGCGCCTGAGTCACGGCCTCGACATACATCAGGATCGCGGTGGTCTCCGGATCGTCGGCCAGGTAGTCCAGCATGTCGCCGAAATCGACGTCGGCCAGCTCTCCCATCGACACGAGATGCGAGAAGCCGATGCCGCGCGGCTGGGCCCAGTCGATGACCGAGGTGAGGATCGCGCCCGATTGCGACAGGAAGGCGAGGCCGCCGGTTTTCGGCATCAGATGCGCAAAAGCCGCGTTGACGCCGAGACCGGGAACGATGAGGCCGAGGCAATTCGGGCCGAGGATGCGCAGGGTGCTCGGCCGCGCGGCATCGAGCATGCGCTGCTTCATCGCTTGCCCCTCGGATCCCCCGAAGCCCGCGGTGATGATGATCGCCGCCTTGACCCCCTTCTCGGCCAGTTCCGCGACGATGCCCGGCACGGTCTGTACCGGGGTGACGATCACGGCGAGGTCGGGGGCCTCCGGCAGGGCGGCGATATTCGGATAGGCCATCGTGTCGCCGACCTGCCCGTGGTTCGGATTGACCGGGTAGAGCCGGCCGGCGAAGCCGGACTGGGTGAGATTGCGCCAGGTGACCTGGCCCATATGGCCGGGACGGTCGCTGGCGCCGATCAGCGCGATCGATTGCGGGCGAAGCAGGCTTCTGAGATTGCGTGTGCTCATGACGACAAACTAGCCCAGAAAGACCATCAGAATTGTTGCGATGAACCGGAATGCGTCATCCGGTCTCACCACGTTAACGACGTGGAAAGGGATTGCCGTCAAAAGTTGACGGGAATCATATTTGACCTCGGAGGCGCAGTCCAACTCCATGGGAATAAAAGCAAAATTGTCCGGCTTCAAGGTCCGGACCTGGCTGATCGCCGGCTTCGGCCTGATGGCGGCCATCATGATCGTGATCGTCGCCGTCGGCCTGCGGCAGATCCAGTCCAACGGGGCCATGACCGGCGAGATGGTGGGCGAGCGCCTGCCGAGCACGATGACCGGCGACCGGCTGGTCGCCAATGTCCAGGCCTCGACCGCGGCCCTGCGCGACTGGATGATCAGCGACAACGCCGTGTTCAAGGCGGCGCGCGGCGATGTCTGGAAGGCGATCGACCGCGACGTCGCCGATCTCGACGCGCTGGCGGCGGGTTGGGACGCCACCCAGGACCAGACCGATTGGCAGCAGGTGAAGACCCTGCTGGAAAAGCTGCGCGCAGCCCAGCAGGAGACCGAGACGATCGCCCATAGCGCGCTGGAGCAGCCCGCGCTCACCCTGCTGGAGCGGGATGCGAAATTCGCCGAGGCGCGGATCAATGGCGGCCTGATCGCCATGACCAATGAAGAGCGGACCCAGGCCAGCACCGATGAGCGCAAGGAGCTCCTGCTCACCCTCGCGGATCTGCGCCAGGGCTTCGCGCTGAGCATGGCCAACATCCGCCCCTATGCGCTGACCGGAGACGACGGCTTCATCTCCGGCTTCAAGAAGAACTGGACCATCACCGGCACGCGGATGACCAAGCTTGAGAAGAGCCAGGCGCTGTTCACCACCGGCCAGAAGGTCACCTTCGACCTGTTGCAGAAGCAGATGGCGGTCATCTCGCCGATCCTGCCGCAGGTCCAGGAGATCCGCAGCGGCGACGGCTGGAACGCGGCGCAGACCAAGCTCAACAACGAGGTCACCCCGACCTTCGAAGCGATCCTCGACATCCTCAGCGGCAAGCCCGGCGAGGACGGCCAGCGCCATGGCGGCCTGGTCGAGCGCCAGGCGGATTCGCTCAAGCAGAGCGGCAACCAGATCATCGACGCTTCGCGCCTGCTGATGATCGTCACCGCCGGGCTCGGGCTTGGCGGCATTCTCGCCGCGGCCGTGATCGCCCTGGTGGTGATCCGCGCCCTGACCCGGCCGATCTCGCGCCTGACCGCGGCGATGGGCCGTCTCTCCGACGGCGATCTCGAGGTCGAGGTTCCGGATGCGCATCTGAAGAACGAGATGGGCGCGATGGCCCGCGCGCTGGCGGTGTTCAAGACCAACATGATCCACGCCCGGGCCATGGACGCCCAGCAGAAGGAAGAGCAGGCCGCGCGCGCGGCGCGGGCCGAACGCGTGACCGAGATCACCGGACGCTTCGATGCGGCGGTCTCGGGAATCCTGGGCGATGTCACGGATGCGGTGTCGAAGATGCGAGCGACCGCGGAATCGATGACCGGTACGGCGAGCGGCGCCGCCGAACGGGCGCAGACCGTGGCCAAGGCCTCGAACGCGGCGACGGTCAACGTCCAGGCGGTGGCCGGCGCCAGCGAGGAGCTCGCGGCCTCGGTCCAGGAGATCGGGCGCCAGCTCGAGAACAGCACCAGGATCGCCAGCGAAGCCACCGAACAGGCGAAGGCCACCAACACGCTGGTCGAGAGCCTCAGCGCCGCAACGGAGAAGATCGGCACCGTGGTGCGCCTGATCAACGACATCGCGGAGCAGACCAACCTGCTGGCGCTGAACGCCACGATCGAGGCGGCGCGGGCCGGGGATGCCGGCCGCGGGTTCGCCGTGGTGGCTTCGGAAGTGAAGACGCTCGCCAACCAGACCGCCAAGGCGACCGAGGAAATCGGCGCGCATATCAGCGCCGTGCAGTCGGTGACCGGCGAATCCGTGGCGGCGATCCGCTCGATCGTCGAGACCATCGACAAGATCAACGACATCACCGCCCAGGTCTCGGCCGCCGTGGTCGAGCAGAGCGCCGCGACCCAGGAGATCGCCCGCAGTGTCCAGGAAGCGGCGCAGGGCACCGCCTCGGTGGACGAGAACATCACCGGCGTCACGCACGCGGCGGACCTGACCGGTGCGGCTGCTTCAGAGGTGCGCGCGGCGGCGGACAGTCTGGGCGATCGCTCCCAGGCTCTGCGCGGCGAGGTCGAGAGCTTCCTGGAGGCGGTGCGGGTCGCGTAGAGCGGGCCGCTACTCCGCCATGAACGCCTGAATCCCGGTCTGCGCGCGGCCGAGGATCAGGGCGTGGATGTCGTGCGTACCTTCATAGGTGTTCACGGCTTCCAGGTTCATCACATGGCGGATGACGTGGAATTCGTCGCTGACGCCGTTGCCGCCGTGCATGTCGCGGGCCATCCGCGCAATGTCCAAGGACTTGCCGCAGGAATTGCGCTTGATCAGCGAGATCATTTCCGGCGCCGCCTTGCCTTCGTCCTTCAGCCGGCCGACCCGCAGGCAGGCTTGCAGCCCGAGCGTGATCTCGGTCTGCATGTCGGCGAGCTTCTTCTGGATCAGCTGGTTGGCGGCCAAGGGCCGGCCGAACTGCTTGCGGTCGAGGGTGTAGGAGCGGGCCTGGTGCCAGCAGAATTCCGCGGCCCCGAGCGCCCCCCAGGCGATGCCGTAGCGCGCGTTGTTCAGGCAGCCGAACGGGCCCTTCAGGCCTGAGACGTTGGGCAGCAGGTTCGCCTCCGGCACCTCGACGTTCTGCATCACGATCTCGCCGGTCACCGAGGCGCGCAGCGAGAACTTGCCCTCGATCTTGGGGGTGGAGAGGCCCTTCATGCCGCGCTCCAGGATGAAGCCGCGGATGACGCCGTCCTCGGTCTTGCCCCAGACCACCATCACGTCGGCGATCGGTGAATTGGTGATCCACATCTTGGCGCCGTTCAGCACGTAGCCGCCGGACGTCTTCTTCGCCGTGGTCTTCATGCTGCCGGGATCGGAGCCGTGGTCGGGCTCGGTCAGGCCGAAGCAGCCGACGATCTCGCCGGAGGCGAGGCGGGGCAGGTACTTCTGCCGCTGCTCCTCGCTGCCATAGGCATGGATCGGGTGCATGACCAGGCTCGACTGCACCGACATGGCCGAGCGATAGCCCGAATCGACGCGCTCGATCTCGCGCGCGACCAAGCCGTAGGAGACGTAGTTGGTCCCGGCGCAGCCATAGCCGTCGATGGTGGAGCCCAGGAGGCCGAGCTCGCCCAGCTCGTTCATGATCTCGCGATCGAACTTCTCGTGGCGGTTCGCCAGCAGGACCCGGGGCATCAGCTTGTCCTGGGCGTAGCCGCGGGCCGTGTCGCGCACCAGCCGCTCTTCCTCGCTGAGCTGCTCGTCCAGCAGCAGCGCGTCGTCCCAGATGAACTCTGGCTTGGAAGCATTGCGGGCGGAATTCATCTCACTCTCCTCGACGTCTGATCGATGCTAGAATCTAAAAATACGGTTCATCCCGGGGAAGGGCATGTCCGACGCTGAAGGGTATATCATCGAGTTCCATCGGGTTGGCAATGCGGTCAAAGTGACCGCCATGGACCCGGTCACCTTGACCGAAGTATCGATGGTCGGCGCGCCGGGCTTCGGTGACAAGGAACTGACCCGGCTGGTCGTGCGCAAGCTGGAATACATGCTCGCCAAGCGCGGGACCAATTCCGGGAACGAGTGAGGAACGCAGACCCAGCGGCGTGATATCTCTTGTTCCTTCAAGGGGGTTGCGCTAGGTTCCGGCCCATAACGACAGCGCGGTCCGGGCCGAACCATCGGCCGGCCAGCGAAGGTCGAGAGCGGGGAATGCTGAGCGTCGTGCAGTGGAGCCTGGTTCCTTCGGAGCCGGGAAAGACAATCGTTCAGATCTGGAACACGGGCAGTGAAGCGCGCGGCCATCCGCAGGCGCCGGCGAGCCAGTCCGTCTCGGCGACGCCGATCCGACTTTCCTCGGAATAATACGGTCAGGCACCGTTCATGGATTGGTTTCCGTATTTTCTCCAGCAGTTGATCAACGGCCTGACGCTCGGCTCGGTCTACGGGCTGATCGCGATCGGCTACACCATGGTCTACGGCATCATCGGCATGGTGAATTTCGCCCATGGCGACGTTTATATGATCGGCGCCTTCCAGGCGATGATCATGCTGCTGATCTGCGGCGCGCTCGGGATCAGCTGGGTGCCGGCCATTCTGCTGTTGATGCTGATCGTCTCCGTGGTCCTCACCGCCGCCTACGGCTGGACGGTCGAGCGCATCGCCTATCGGCCGTTGCGCGGCTCCAGCCGGCTGGCGCCGCTGATCTCGGCGATCGGCATGTCGGTCCTGCTCGAGAACTACGTGCAGCTGGTGCAGGGGCCGCGGCCGAAGCCGGTCGAGCCGCTCATTCGCGGCGGCTTTCAGCTGATGGGCGGCGGCGCGGACAATTCCTTCGTCGTCCAGCTCGGCTACATGCAGATCGTGATCGTGATGATCACCATCATCCTGATGGGCGCCTTCGCCATGGCGATCGGCAACACCTCGCTGGGCCGGCAGCAGCGCGCCTGCGAGCAGGACATGAAGATGGCTTCGCTGCTCGGCGTAAACGTCGACCGCACCATCTCGCTGACCTTCGTGCTCGGCGCGGCCCTGGCGGCCGTGGCCGGCATGATGGTCACGCTCTACTACGGCAACAACGACTTCTTCATGGGCTTCGTGGCCGGCATCAAGGCGTTCACGGCGGCGGTGCTGGGCGGCATCGGCTCGCTGCCGGGCGCGATGCTCGGGGGGATCCTGATCGGGCTGATCGAGGCCTTCTGGTCGGCTTACTTCAGCGCCGAATACAAGGATGTCGCTGCGTTCTCGATCCTGGTCCTGGTGCTGATTTTCCGTCCGACCGGCCTGCTCGGCCGGCCGGAAGTCGAGAAGGTGTAGGGCATGACTGACGCCGTCATGAGAACCGCGCTGCCCGCGAAGAAGCCGAACATCTATGTCGAGGCGTTCAAGGAAGCCTCGGTCACGGCCGTCCTGGTCTTCCTGCTCTCGGTCTACATGGTCGGCTTGCAGACCCAGGCTTCGCAAGGCCAGCCGCTGAGCTTCACCACCCGCTTCGCAGACGTGTTCTGGGCCTGCATCCTGGTGCCCTGCGGCCGCTATCTGATCGCGCTCGACCGGCAGGGCCTGCACCTGCCGGCGCTGATCGGCGGCATCGTCTCCTTCGTCTATCTGTTCGGCGTCGGCACGTTCGGCCTGGCCGGCAGCCTGGCCTATGACACGTTCCCGCATCCCTTCGACGAGCCGATGGTGAACATCATCTTCGGGCTCGGCGGAATCTACATCTTCGGCGCCGCGTATCACGGCACCCGGACGCGGCGCCATGGCGGCCTCACCATCGATCAGCGCGAGGCGAAGGAGCAGCGCAGCGCCAGCTGGGCGCGGCGGATGTCCGGCATCCTCGGTCCGATGCTGGTCGGCGTCGCGGTGGTGATCCCGGTCTTCATGCCATTCTCCCCATGGTCGGGAGCGACCCGGCAGGTGGTCGAGACCCTGGTCCTCATTCTCACCTACGTAATGCTGGGCTGGGGGCTCAACATTGTCGTCGGCTTGGCCGGGTTGCTCGACCTCGGTTACGTCGCCTTCTACGCGGTCGGCGCCTACACCTATGCGAAGCTGTCGACCGAGCTCGGCCTGAACTTCTGGGAGTGCCTGCCGCTGGCCGGCATCCTGGCGGCGAGCTTCGGCGTTATGCTCGGCTTCCCGGTGCTGCGGCTGCGCGGCGACTATCTGGCGATCGTCACCCTGGGCTTCGGCGAGATGATCCGCATCGTGCTGATCAACTGGCAGGATTTCACCGGCGGCCCGAACGGAATCGGCAGCATCCCGAAGATCGACTTCTTCGGCCTGCCGTTCGAGCGCAAGGCGCCGCCCGGAGAGGATACGTTCGCGAGCTTTTTCGGGCTCGATTTCAGCACTTCCCATCGCGTTTTCTTTCTCTATTACGTGATCCTGGTGCTGGCGCTGATCACCAACTTCGTCACCATCCGGCTGCGGCGCCTACCGATCGGCCGCGCCTGGGAAGCCTTGCGCGAGGACGAGACCGCCTGCCGCGCGCTCGGCATCAATCCGACCAACACCAAGCTCACGGCCTTCGCCATCGGCGCGATGTTCGCCGGCTTCGCCGGTTCCTTCTTCGCCAGTCGCCAGGGTTTCGTCAGCCCGGAGAGCTTCGTCTTCATCGAATCGGCGCAGATCCTGGCAATCGTCGTGCTGGGCGGCATGGGCAGCCAGGTCGGCGTCGCGCTGGCGGCGATCCTGCTGATCGGCCTGCCCGAAGTGATGCGCGAGCTTTCGCTCTATCGCATGCTGTTCTACGGCATGTGCATGGTGCTGATCATGCTGCTGCGCCCGCGCGGCCTGCTCGCCCATCGCGAGCCGACGATCCAGCTCAAGAAGCGCGGGTATTCCCGATGAGCGCCGCCGCCGCCACGTCCGTCGCGTTGCCCGACGACACGTTGCTGACCGTCGAGCATCTGACCATGCGCTTCGGCGGCCTGGTGGCCGTCGAGGAGGTCACGTTCGAAGCTAAGCGCCGGCAGATCACCGGCGTGATCGGTCCGAACGGCGCCGGCAAGACCACGCTGTTCAACTGCATCACCGGCTTCTACAAGCCGACCACCGGCCGGCTCAGCCTGCACCGCGACGATGGCCCGCCGCTGCTGCTGGAGCAGATGGACGGCTATCTGATCGGGCAGAAGGCGCGGGTGGCCCGCACCTTCCAGAACATCCGGCTGTTTCCCGGCATGTCAGCGCTCGAGAACCTGATGGTGGCCCAGCACAACAAGCTGATGCGCGCCTCCGGCTTCACCTTTCTCGGCCTGATCGGCATGCCCGGTTATCGCCGGGCCGAAGCCGAGGCCAAGGAGAAGGCGGTGCGATGGCTGGAGCGCCTCGGCATGGTGAACCTGGCCGACGACCCCGCCGGGAGCCTGCCCTACGGTGCCCAGCGCCGGCTGGAGATCGCGCGCGCGATGTGCACCGACCCGGTGCTGCTCTGCCTCGACGAGCCGGCGGCCGGGTTGAACCCGCGGGAATCGGCCGAGCTCAACCACCTGCTGCTCGAGATCCGCGACCAGATCGGCATCGGCATCCTGCTGATCGAGCATGACATGAGCGTGGTCATGGGGATTTCCGACCATATCGTCGTGCTCGATTACGGCCGCAAGATCGCCGACGGGACGCCGACGGAGATCCAGCGCGACCCGGCCGTGATCCGCGCCTATCTCGGCGAAGAGGAAAAAGACGACCGATGAGCGGCGAGACTCTTCTCCAGGTTTCCGGGATCCATACGTTCTACGGCCATATCGAGGCCCTGAAGGGCGTCGACGTGACCGTCAATCGGGGCGAGATCGTGACCTTGATCGGCGCGAACGGCGCCGGCAAGTCGACGCTGCTGATGACGATCTGCGGCTCGCCGCGCGCGCGCGAAGGCTCGATCGTGTTCGAAGGACGGGATGTCTCGCGCCTGCCGACCAACGAGATCATGCGCCTCGGAATCGCCCAGTCGCCGGAAGGCCGCCGCATCTTCCCGCGGATGACGGTGCTGGAGAATCTGAAGATGGGCGCGCTGACCGCCGATCCGAAGGTGTTCGAGGAAGATCTCGCCCGCGTGATGACGATGTTCCCGATCCTGGACAAGCGCCGCAGCCAGCGCGGCGGCACGCTCTCCGGCGGCGAACAGCAGATGCTCGCGATCGGCCGGGCGTTGATGAGCCGTCCGCGCCTGCTGCTGCTCGATGAGCCGTCGCTCGGTCTGGCGCCGCTGATCGTCAAGCAGATCTTCGGCATCATCAAGGAGATCAACGAGCAGCAGGGCGTCACCGTCTTCCTGGTCGAGCAGAACGCGAACCACGCGCTGCGCCTCGCGCATCGCGGCTATGTCATGGTCAACGGCACGATCACGCTGTCCGGAACCGGGCGGGAATTGCTCAGCAATGCCGAAGTGCGCGCCGCCTATCTCGAGGGCGGGCATCATTGAAGGCGTGAGGGGAAGGTCATGAGCGAGTTCAATTTCGGCGAGATTCTCGGCGTCAGCCTCGTGATGTTCGGCTTCGCGGCGTTCCTGATGGGCCAGGCGATCGCCGAGACCTGGCGCCCGGCCTGGCAGAACATCGGCTATGGCCTGTTGCTCGCGCTGGGCAATCATTTCATCGATTGCGCCTTGTTCGGCGGGGATTGGCTGTCGCTCAGCCATTACCTCCTCGACGCGGCGATCATCATCGTGATCGCGCTGTTCGCGCACCGCGTGACGCTTGCCCGCAAGATGGTTCAGCAGTACCCTTGGTTGTATGAGCGTAGCGGCCTGCTCTCGTGGCGGGAGCGGGCGGGCGGCGGCGCCGGAGCGTAACGCAAGGGTGATGGATATCGCCGCCGGCTGGCGCAACCGGCGGTGGGAAGCGGGTTGACCCCGCGAGGCTTGGTGCGCAAGACTGAAATCAAGCTCGATTGCGGAAGTCGATCGGGCATAAACGAACGGGAAGAGGCCTATAATGTACAAGAAGCTCATTACCACGACGGCCATGGCCGCGGCCTTGGCTGTCGGCGCGTTTGCCTTCGGCCCTTCGGCCCAGGCGGACATCACGATCGCCGTCGCGGGTCCGATGACCGGCGATCTCGCCGCGTTCGGCGAGCAGCTGCGTCGCGGCTCCGAGATGGCGGTGGAAGACATCAACGCCGCCGGCGGCGTCAACGGCGAGAAGCTGAAGCTGGAAGTCGGCGACGACCAGTGCGATCCGAAGCAGGCGGTGCAGGTCGCCAACGATCTGGTGAAGAAGGGTGCGGTGTTCGTGGCCGGCCACTTCTGCTCCGGCTCTTCGATCCCGGCCTCGGCCGTCTACATCGAGGAAGGCGTGCTGCAGATCACTCCGGCTTCGACCAATCCGGCCTTCACCGAGGATCCGGCGAAGAAGGGCGTCATGACCGTGATGCGCACCTGCGGCCGTGACGATGCCCAGGGCGTGTTCGCCGGTCCGTGGCTGGCCAAGACCTATGCCGGCAAGAACGTCGCCATCCTCGACGACAAGTCGGCCTATGGTCAGGGTCTCGCCATCGAGACCGAGAAGAACTTCAACGCGGCCGGCCAGAAGACCGCGCTGCGCGAGACCTATACCCAGAAGGAAAAGGACTTCTCGGCCCTCATCTCCAAGATGAAGGAAGCGAAGATCGACGCCGTCTACATCGGCGGCTACCACAACGACGTGGGCCTGATGGTGCGTCAGGCGCGTGAGCAGGGCCTGAAGGCGGACTTCATCTCCGCCGACGCTCTGAACACCGCGGAGTTCTGGTCGATCTCCGGTCCGGCCGGCGAAGGCCTGCGCTACAGCGACGGCGCTTCGGCGGTGAACCTCGATTCCGCCAAGGCGGTGGTCGAGAAGTTCCGCGCCGCGAAGTACGAGCCGGAAGGCTACACCCTCAACAGCTATGCGGCGATCCAGGCTTGGGCTGCCGCGGCCAACGAGGCGAAGACCACCGACAGCGAGAAGGTTGCCGCGACTCTCCGCAGCCATCCGTTCAACACCGCGATCGGCGAACTGAAGTGGGATGCCAAGGGCGACCTGACCAAGGTGAACTACGCCTGGTACGTCTATCATGACGGCAAGGCCACCCAGGAGCCGCTGAACTAAGCAGCGCCCTTCGAGGACTGACGGAAAGGCCCGGGTGCAAGCCCGGGCCTTTTTCTTTTGCGAGCGATTCCTTCGTCCGTGTCATTGAGATGCAACCCGCGGCTGTCTAGTATCGGCCGAGAAACAATGGGGACTCGCATGCTCACCAGGACACGGACGTTCGCCGTCGCAACCCTTGCGACGGCCGCGATGCTGGCCGCTTGTGCGGCTCAGAAAACACCGATCAATCCGAACGAGATCGTCATCGGGGTTGCTGGTCCGATGACCGGCGATCTGGCCGTCTTCGGTGAGCAGGAGCGCAGGGGCGCCGAAATGGCGGTCAAGGACATCAACGCCAAAGGCGGGGTGCTCGGCAAGACCCTGCGGCTGGCGATCGGGGACGACCAATGTGACCCCGCCAAGGCGGTCCGCGCCGCCAACGCGCTGGTCAACCAGGGCGCTGTCTTCGTGGACGGGCATTTCTGCTCCGGCTCTTCCATCCCCGCGTCCGCGGTCTATGCGGAGGCGGGCGTCTTGCAGATCACGCCGTCATCGACCAATCCGGCCCTGACCGACGATGCGGCCGCCAAGGGCATCAAGACCGTGATGCGTGTCGGCAACCGGGACGATCAACAGGGTGTCTTCGCCGGACGGTGGCTGGCGAAGGCCTATGCCGGGCGCAAGCTCGCGGTGCTGGATGACGGATCCGCGTACGGCCGCGGCGTTGCCGACCGGACCGCAAGCGTGGCGACGGGGGCCGGCCTTTCTCCCGCGCTCCGCGCCAGCTTCCCGGGGAGGAGCAAGGATTTTCAGTCCGTGATCGGCAAGCTGCAGGCGGCCGGAATCGATGTCGTCTATGTCGGTGCCTATCATGACGAGGTTGCGCCACTGATGCGACAGGCGCGCACCCAAGGGCTGAAGGCCGAGTTCGTCTCGGTCGATGCAATGAACACCGGCGAGTTCTGGAGCCTGGCCGGCCCCGCCGGGGAAGGGCTGCGCTTCTCGGATGCGCCTTCGCTTATCGGGCGGCCTTCGGCTGAAGAGGCTGTGGCCCGCTTCCGCCGCGATCACTATGAGCCCGAGGGCTACACGTTGAACGCCTACGCGGCGGTCCAGGCCTTCGCGGCGGCTGCCTCCGCCACCGGCTCGACGGACGGCCGCAAGCTCGGCGAATGGCTGCGGAACAACCAGGTGCCGACCGTCATGGGCACGCTGGCCTGGGACGCCAAGGGCGACCTCGTTCAGCAGAACTTCACCTGGTACGTCTGGAAGGACGGCACCTATACCGAGGCGCCGGAATGACGCAATTCCGGCCGGTTAAGATCAGGCCCTGATCCACCGGGGTACCAACGGCCACCCCCTAGATTGTGGTTGGCGACGGCCCGGCCCCGGAGATATGGTATGCGCCTTCCGGGTCTGGCCCTCCAGATCCGGGGCGAACGGGGCAGCCCCAGGCCCCGAAACCCAAGGCGGCCGGGCGGAGATGACGGGTAACCGGGAAACCATCGCGATTGCCAGCGACCACGCTGGTTTCGAGCTCAAGGAGGCCTTGAAAGGCACCCTGGAGGAGCTCGGCTTTTCGCCATTGGACCTCGGCACCGACGGACCCGCCTCGGTCGATTACCCGGACTTCGCCGGAAAGCTCGCCAGCACCCTGGCCGAGGACAAGGCGAAGCGCGGGGTGCTGGTCTGCGGCACCGGGATCGGAATCTCGATCGCCGCCAACCGGCATCGCCACATCCGCGCCGGCGTCGTTCATGACGCGACCACGGCGCGGCTGACCCGCCTGCACAACAACGCCAACGTGCTCTGCCTGGGCGCCAGGATCATCGGGCTCGATGTCGCAAAAGACTGTTTGCGGGTGTTTTTGGAGACAGATTTCGAAGGTGGGCGCCACCAAAACCGTGTCGCGAAACTGGGGTGACGGGCAGTGCGCCCGTCGCGCATACGAGGGATAGCCAGACGATGAATGCCTACAAGCCGATGCCCGGATTTTTCACCACCACGCTCGCCGAGCGCGATCCCGATCTCTTCAAGGCGATCGGCGAAGAACTGCACCGCCAGCAGGACCAGATCGAGCTCATTGCCTCGGAGAACATCGTCTCCCGCGCCGTTCTCGAGGCGCAGGGCTCGGTGCTGACCAACAAATATGCCGAGGGCTATCCCGGCCGGCGCTATTACGGCGGCTGCGAGTATGTGGACGTCGCCGAGGCCCTCGCGATCGAGCGCGCGAAGAAGCTGTTCAACTGCGCCTTCGCCAATGTGCAGCCGCATTCCGGCGCGCAGGCGAACCAGGGCGTGTTCATGGCGCTGCTGCAGCCCGGCGACACCTTCATGGGCCTCAATCTCGCGGCCGGCGGGCATCTGACCCACGGCTCACCCGCCAACCAGTCGGGCAAGTGGTTCAAGCCGGTGCCCTATACGGTCAATCCGGAGACGCTGACCGTCGATATGGACGAGGTCGAGCGCCTCGCCCATGAGCACAAGCCGAAGCTGATCCTGGCCGGCGGTTCGGCCTATCCGCGGTTCTGGGACTTCGCGCGCTTCCGCAAGATCTGCGACGCGGTCGGTGCGTATTTCTTCGTCGATATGGCGCATTTCGCCGGCCTGGTCGCCGCGGGCGTGCATCCGAGCCCGTTCCCGCACGCCCATGTCGCGACCACGACCACGCACAAGACCCTGCGCGGTCCGCGCGGC
The DNA here is from genome assembly GCA_030715195.1 of Dongia sedimenti. Taxonomy (GTDB): domain Bacteria; phylum Pseudomonadota; class Alphaproteobacteria; order Dongiales; family Dongiaceae; genus Dongia; species Dongia sedimenti. Next base: position 642,171 of record JAUYVI010000003.1, on the reverse strand, counting down.
GGCATGATCCTCTCCACCGACGAGGAACTCGGCAAGAAGATCAACTCGGCGATCTTCCCGGGCCTCCAGGGCGGCCCGCTGATGCATGTGATCGCCGCCAAGGCGGTCGCGTTCGGCGAGGCGCTGCTGCCGGAGTTCAAGGTCTATTCGCAGCAGGTCATCGACAACGCGAAAGTGCTGGCCAAGACGCTGGTCGACGGCGGCTTCGCGATCACCACCGGCGGCACGGACAATCACCTGATGCTGGTCGATCTGCGGCCGAAGAAGCTGAACGGCAAGATCTCCGAGGCGAGCCTCGAGCATGCCGGCATGACCTGCAATAAGAACGGCATTCCGTTCGACACCGAGAAGCCGACCATCACCTCCGGCGTCCGCCTCGGCACGCCGGCCGCGACCACGCGCGGCTTCGGCACCGCGGAGTTCAAACAGGTCGGCGAGATGATCGTGAAGGTCTTGGACGCTCTGGCGGCGAACCCGCAGAACAACGGCGCGGTCGAGCAGGAAGTCCGCAAGGAAGTGAGTGCGCTGTGCAAGCGCTTCCCGATCTACAACTGAGGCGAATGCGGGGATAAGGGGAACCGATGCGTTGTCCGTTCTGCGGTAACGAGGATACCCAGGTCAAGGATTCACGGCCGACCGACGACAACGCGGCGATCCGCCGGCGCCGGCAATGCACCAATTGCGGCGCGCGCTTCACCACCTTCGAGCGCGTGCAGCTGCGCGAGCTCACGGTGGTGAAGAGCAACGGCCAGCGCGAGCCCTTCGACCGCGACAAGCTGATGCGCTCGATGCAGATCTCGCTCCGGAAGCGCCCGGTCGAGGCCGAGCGCCTGGAGCGGGTGGTCAACGGCATCGTGCGGCGGCTGGAAAGCTCGGGGGAGAACGAGATCCAGACCTCGGCCATCGGCGAGGCGGTGATGGACGCGCTCTCCAACCTCGACAAGGTCGCCTTCGTCCGCTTCGCCTCGGTCTATCGCAACTTCCGCGAGGCGAAGGATTTCGAGGCCTTCGTGGACAAGCTTGGCGACGGCAACGAATAAGCACACCGATCTCGAGCACATGCGGACCGCGCTCCTGCTGGCGGAGCGCGGGCTGGGCCGCGTCGCGCCCAATCCCGCCGTCGGCTGCGTGATCGTCGATGCGGCGGGCCATGTCGTCGGGCGTGGCTGGACCCAGCCCGGCGGTCGCCCGCATGCCGAGACCGAGGCCTTGCGCATGGCGGGCTCGGCGGCGCGCGGCGGCACCGCCTATGTCACGCTGGAACCCTGCTCGCATCACGGCAAGACGCCGCCTTGCGCCGATGCGCTGATCGCGGCCGGCATCAAGCGCTGCGTCGTGGCTTTGTGGGATCCCTATCCGGAGGTGGATGGGCGGGGGATCCAGCGCCTGAAAGATGCAGGCATCGCCGTCGAGCTGGGCCTGTTGCATGACGAAGCGTCCGAACTGAACGCCGGCTTCCTGACTCATGTCGCGAGCCACCGGCCCATGATTACGCTGAAGCTTGCAAGCAGCCTCGACGGCCGGATCGCGACGGCGAGCGGCGACAGCAAATGGATCACCGGCGACCTGGCGCGGGCGCACGGGCATCGCCTGCGCGCGACCCATGACGCGATCCTGATTGGTAGCGGCACGGCCCTGGCCGACGATCCGGAACTGACCTGCCGGCTGCCCGGGCTGGAGGACCGCTCGCCGCGCCGCGTCGTGCTCGATGGGCGCTTGCGGCTGCCGCTCTCGAGCCGCCTCGTGACGACAGCCAAGGCCACACCGACCTATCTAGCGACGATTCTCGGGCACCCGGAAGCCGCGCTCGATCGCTATCGCAAGGCCGGTGTCGAGATCGTGGAAGCGCCGCAAGGCGCCGACAGGCACCCCGATCTTCATCTGGTCCTGAAGGCGCTCGGCAATCTCGGGATCACGCGCCTTCTGGTTGAGGGTGGCGCGACAGTCGCCGCCGCGCTGCTCAAGGCCGATCTGGTGGATCGGCTGCACTGGTTCCGGGCGCCGGGCATCATTGGCGGGGATGGGCTGGCGTCGATCGCGGAAATCGGCTTGGATAGGGTCAGTCAGATGACTAGGTTCCAGCGCACGGCGCAGTTCGCCGCCGGCCCTGACACGGTCGAGATCTACCGGAAGAAATCCTCTTAAAGTCCTGAATACAAAGCATGTTTACTGGAATCGTGACGGATCTGGGCACGGTGCGGCGGATCACGCCGGGACCGGTGACGCGGCTCGAGATCGAAACCGCCTATCCGGTGGCTGAGATCGCGCTGGGCGCCTCGGTCTGCTGCAACGGTTGCTGCCTCTCGGTCGTCGAGAAAGGCCCGAACTGGATGGCCTTCGAGGTCAGCGGCGAGACGCTGTCGGTGACCACGCTCGGCACCTGGAAGGTCGGGACGCGGGTCAACCTGGAGCGGGCGCTGAAGGTGGGCGACGAGTTGGGCGGCCATCTGGTCAGCGGCCATGTGGACGGGGTCGGCAAGATCGTCGCGCAGCATCCGGACGGCGGCAGCATCCGCATCACCTTCGAGGCGCCGAAGCCGATGATGCGCTTCATCGCCTCCAAGGGCTCGATTGCGGTCGATGGCATTTCGCTCACCGTCAACGAGGTCACCGACACGACCTTCGGCGTGAACATTATCCCGATAACCCAAGAGGTTACCAATCTAGGCTCGATCCAGGCCGGTTCCGCCGTGAACCTGGAAATCGACCAGGTGGCGCGATATGTTGCGCGCCTTCTCGGGAAGGATGCCCTTTGAGTTTCGAGCAGTTCAAATCGACCACGGCCGACCTCATCGCAGAGGCGAAGCAGGGCCGCATGTTCGTCCTGGTCGATGACGAGGACCGGGAGAACGAGGGCGATCTGGTGATCCCGGCCCAGATGGCGACGCCGGAGACCATCAACTTCATGGCCAAGCACGGCCGTGGCCTGATCTGCCTGGCCATGGAGCGCGAGCGCGTCGAGCAGCTCGGCCTGCCGCTGATGTCGCTGCGCAACGGCACGCGGCACCAGACCGCTTTCACCATCTCGATCGAGGCGCGCGACGGAATCTCGACCGGCATCTCGGCCTTCGACCGCGCGCGCACCATCCAGGTCGCGATCGATCCTTCTAAAGGCGCGGGCGATATCGTAACGCCGGGCCATGTCTTCCCGCTGGTGGCGCGCGACGGCGGTGTGCTGGTGCGCACCGGCCACACCGAGGCCGCGGTCGACGTGGCGCGGCTGGCGGGTCTGACGCCGGCGGGCGTCATCTGCGAGGTGCTGAACGAAGACGGTTCGATGGCGCGGCGCGACGACCTGGTGCAGTTTGCGCAGTTCCACGGCTTGAAGATCGGCACCATCGCGGATCTCATCGCCTATCGTCGGCGCTATGACCGGATCGTCGAGCGCACGCTGGAGACCACCTTCGAGAGCCGGTTCGGCGGTCAATTCAAGCTCTACGTCTACACCAACACCGTGGCGCATGCCGAGCACGTGGCGCTGGTGAAGGGCGATCTCCACACCGAGGATCCGGTGCTGGTGCGCATGCATGCGATGAGCATTCTCGACGACGTGCTCGGCGATGTGCGCTCGGGACGCGGCGGCGAGCTGGCCGCCGCGATGCGCGAGATCGAGCGCAAGGGCCGCGGCGTCGTGGTGCTGATCCGCGAGCCGCTGGCGACCTCGCTGTCCGATGCGGTGCGCAGCCGGTCCGGCGATGGATCGAAGGGCAAGAGCGGAGCGGAGCTGCGCGACTACGGCGTCGGCGCGCAGATCCTGCTCGATCTCGGCGTGCGCAAGATGACGCTGCTATCGAACCACAAGAAGACGATTGTCGGCCTGGAGGGCTATGGCCTCACGGTCGAGGGCCAGCAGGCCATTCCACTGGATATCGCTTAAGAGGATTGCGTGGCGAAGAAACCGCATATCATGGTCGTGGAGGCCCGGTTCTACACCGAGATTTCCGATGCGTTGTTCGAGGGCGCCGAGCGCGCGCTGAAGAAGGGCGGGGCGACGCACGAGCGTTTCCAGGTGCCCGGTGCCCTGGAGATTCCGGGCGCCATCCGCCTCGCGATCGAGGCGCAGAAGCAGGGTGCGCTGAAGAAGCCGTTCGATGGCTATCTCGCGCTCGGTTGCGTCATTCGCGGCGAGACCACGCATTATGAGTCCGTCTGCAACGAGAGCGCCCGCGGGTTGACCGAGCTCGGCATCCATTTCGGCGTCTGCATCGGCAACGGCATCCTGACGGTCGAGAACGACGACCAGGCCTGGACCCGCGCCCGCATGACCGAGAAGGACAAGGGCGGGGGTGCCGCCGAGGCGGTGCTCGCGCTGATCGCCATCCGCAAGAAGCTCGGGTTGTCCGCGTGAGCCCGAAGCACGACAAGGCCATGGAGCGCCGCGCGGCACGGCTCGCGGCGGTGCAGGCGCTCTATCAGTGGGAGCAGAGCGGCGCCTCCGCCGACGCCATCGTCAAGGAGTTCGCCGAGCACCGCATCGGCAACACGGTCGATGGCATGGAGCTGCCGCCGGCGGATATCCGCCTGTTCGGCAACCTGGTGCGCGGCGCCATCGCGACCGCCGACGAGCTCGATTCGATGGTGGCCGGCGTGCTCACCGAGGATTGGAGCGTCGAGCGGCTGGAATCGATCCTCCGCGCGATCCTGCGCGGCGGCGCCTATGAGCTGGCGCACCGTACCGACATTCCGCCGAAGGTGACGATCAGCGAATACCTGGCCGTGGCCGATGCCTTCCTGGGTGACAAGGAAACCGCGCTCACCAACGGCGTGCTGGACCGTCTCGCCCATCTGCTGCGGCCGGCGGAGATGGAGCATGGGCGTGGGAAACCGAGCGCCGCTCCCCGGTGAGTTCGCGCTGATCCGGAAGTACTTCGCCCCGCTGGCCGCGGGGTTCTCCGGCGCGCTCGACCTCGAGGACGATGCCTGCACCTACGCGGTGCCGGCGGGGCATGAGCTGGTGCTGACCGCCGACGCACTGGTCGAGGGGCGGCACTATCTCGGCACCGATCCCGCCGACCTGATCGCGCGCAAGATGCTGCGGGTCAATCTCTCCGATCTCGCGGCCAAGGGTGCCAAGCCGGTCGGCTATCTGATGACGACCGCGCTGGGACCCGACATCGACGAGGACTGGATCGCGAAATTCGCCGCCGGCCTCGCGGCGGATCAGCGGGAATACGGCCTCGCCCTCATGGGCGGCGACACGGTCGCGACGCCGGGACCGACCACGCTGTCGGTGACCGCGCTCGGCATCGTGCCGACCGGCCGCGCCTTGCGGCGCAGGGGTGCGAGGCCGGGAGACCGCCTGTTCGTGAGCGGCACGATCGGCGACGGCATCCTGGGGCTGAAGGTGCTGCGCGCCGAGCTGCTCGAACTCGGCTCGAACCATCGCGACGCCCTGGCGGATCGCTATCATCTGCCGCAGCCGCGAGTGCAGCTCGGCGCCGCGCTGCTGGCCGGCGGCGCGGTGACGGCGGCGATGGATGTCTCCGATGGCTTGGTCGCCGATGCCGGCCACATTGCCGACGCCTCGCATTGCGGGCTGATCATCCACGCCGACCGCGTGCCGCTCTCGCCGGCGGCGCAGGAGGCCCTGGCGGAGGATCTCGACCTGTTGCCGGTGCTGCTCAGCGGCGGCGACGACTACGAACTGCTGTTCACGGCGGGCGCGGGTTTCACCGCGCCCGGATCCGGCACGCCCGTCGCGGAGATCGGTGCGGTCGTTTCAGGCAGCGGCGTCAAAGTGCTGGACCGGGACGGCGTCGAGATTCCGCTGACGGTCGGCGGCTGGCAGCACTTCTAGACCGGCAGTCCCAGCGCCCGCAGTTCCGCCGTCGCACTGCCGTCGTTCTTGAACAGCACCGCCCGGATGCCGAGCCGCTTCGCCGTGGCGATGTTGGCTTCATTGTCGTCGATGAAGGCGCAAACCTCGGCCGGCTTGCCGATCACGCCGAGCAGGTGCCGGAAGATCTCCGGCTCGGGCTTCGCCATCTTCAGGTCGCCCGACACCGCCGTATAGGTCATGCGGTCGAGGAAGGGCATCGCCTCCCGGCTCGCATGGTAGGTCTCCGACGACCAGTTGGTGAGGCCGTAGCAGGGGATGCCGGCGGCATGGATCTTGTCGAGGATGGCATGACCCTCGGCGACCGGACCGGTCAGCATCTCGGCAAAGCGGTCCCGATAGGCGCGGATATGGTCGGCGCGATCGGGGTGCAGGGCGATTCGCTCGGCGATCGCCTCTTCCCAGGAGCGGCCGGCGTCCTGGACCGCGTTCCACTGGCCGTGGCAGATCTCGGTCAGGAAGTGCTTCCGCTCGGCGGCGTCGGGGATCAGCTTGCGATAGAGATTCTCGGGGTCCCAGCCGATCAGCACATTGCCGAAATCGAAGATCATCGCCTCGACGCCCACACCAACCTCCACTGTTTCTCTCGACCGCTGGCGTCGTATAGACTGCGCCCGCGCTTGACAAGTGACAGTCTGAGTCGGGTAGGGGAGAAGACGACCGCGGGCCCATGAAGAAAGTGCTGATCATCCTGCTCGTTCTTCTGCTGCTCGGCGGCGGTGGGGCCGCCGCCTGGTGGTTCTATTTCCGCGCCGATCCCAACGCGCCGCCCCCGCCGCCGCCGACCCCGGAATTGTCGCAGCTCACCATCCCGGAGAAGTCCGAGGATTCCCTCGTCGTCAACATCGTCAAGAACGGCAAGATCGAGAAGCATTTCTTCTTCCGGTTCACCCTGATCTTCGACGCGCCGGAGAAACGCGACAAGGCGAGCAAGCTGATGCCGGTGCTGATCAACGACTTCAATGAGGAGCTGCACGGGCTGATGGCGCGCAAGCTGGTCGAGGAGAGCAAGTACGATCCGGACCTGATCCAGAAGCAGCTGCAGAAGGTCTGCGACCGGCGGCTCGGCGCCGGCACGGTCTACCAGGTCTCGGTCACCAACATGGAGCGGGCGGAGTGAGCGCCGAAGCAAGCGCGGCGCATGAGGAATACGACGCCCGCATGCTGACGCTGTTGCAAATCATCTGGGGCGAAGGCTTTCTCTCGCCGGGTGGTCCGCAGGCGGTGCGGGCGATCGTCGAAGGGCTGGACCTCCGGGACAAGACGGTGCTCGACATCGGCTGCGGTATCGGTGGCCTGGATGAAGTCCTGGCCGGGGAATGCGGCGCGCGCGTCGTCGGCCTGGATGTGGCGAAGCTCATCGTCCAGCTGGGCCAGGCGCGCATCGCCAGGTCGCCGCTGCGCGACCGGATCGAGATCCGGCTGACCGAACCGGGGCCCTTGCCCTTCGCGGATGCCAGCTTCGACGTGGTGTTCGGCAAGGATGCCTGGCTGCATATTCCGGACAAGGCCGGCTTCTTCGCCGAAGTGTTCCGGGTCTTGAAGCCCGGCGGCATCGTGACCTGCGGCGACTGGATGAAGTCGCCCGGGCCTTACAGCCGCGACATGGAGTACTTCTTCAAGATGGAGGGGCTGACCTACAACCTGGTCACCCTGGCCGAATACGGGCAGCTCGTGCATGGGGCCGGTTTCGGCGATGTCACGCTTGAAGACATCACTGCGCGGAATGCCAAAGATGCGCAAGACGAGCTCGCGCGCATGAAGGGCCCGCTCCACGACACCCTCACTCAGGCGCTGGGGGCCGAAGCGCGCGACTTCTTCATCGAGGATTGGCGCTCGCTCACCGTCGTGCTCGACAAGGGCGAATTGCGGCCGGCGCGGATGCGGGCGAGGAAACCTCGCTGACACGGTGCTTCCTTCCGGCGCGCCGACCGCGCTAACATCGCCGCATCAACCGCTCTTCGAAAGAGCGGAATCTGGGAGGCGGAGCGTCCATGGAGAAATACGTCACCGGGCTCGAGAAGCGCCCGGCCAATTACGAGCCGCTGACCCCGATCAGCTTCCTGGAACGCTCGGCCCTGGTCTATCCGAACGGCCGCGCCATCATCGACGGCAATGGTGCGGAAGAGGGGCGCGTCATCACCTATGGCGATATGTTCCGCCGCTGCCGCCAGGCCGCCGACGCGCTGCGCAAGGCCGGCGTCGGATCCCTGGACACGGTCTCGGTCCTGGCGCCGAACAGCATCGCCATGCTGGAGATGCACTTCGCGGCCCCGATGGCCGGCGCGGTCTTGAACGCGATCAACTTCCGCCTCGATGCGCCGACCGTCGCCTTCATCCTGGAGCATGCCGAGACCAAGGTCTTCATGTTCGACGCCGAGCTGGCACCGGTCGCGCGGGCGGCCCTGGCCGAGGTGAAGCGTAAGCTGACCGTGGTCGAGATCGCCGCGCCGAAGCACGCCGCCAGCGGCGATTTCATCGAATACGAGGCCTTCATCGGCGCCGGCGATCCGGAGGGCCGGATCGACTGGCCCGAAGACGAATGGCGCGCAATCAGCCTCAACTACACGTCGGGCACGACCGGCAATCCCAAGGGCGTGGTCTGCCATCATCGCGGTGCCTATCTGAACGCGCTGGGGCAGGGGATGGCCGGGCGGCTGGGGCCGGACAGCGTCTATCTCTGGACCCTGCCGATGTTCCATTGCAATGGTTGGACCTATACCTGGGGCGTCACCGCCGCCGGCGGCACCCATGTCGTCCAACGCGCCATCGTGCCGGCCGAGATCTTCGAGAAGATCGAGCGGCATGGCGTGACCCATCTCTGCGGCGCGCCGACCGTGCTCGGCATGCTGGCTTTCGCGCCGGGCAGCGAGACCCGGCGCCTGAAGCAGAAGGTGACGATCATGACCGGCGGCGCCGCGCCGACCAGCACGGTGATCGGCGCCATGGAAAGGATGGGCTTCCAGGTGATCCACGCCTACGGCCTGACCGAGACCTACGGCCCGGCGAGCCTGTGCGAGATGCAGCCGGAATGGCACGATCTGGAGCTGCCGGAGAAGGCCAAGCTGATGGCACGGCAGGGCGTGCGCTACGTGACCTCGGCCGGCTTGACGGTGATCGATCCGGACACCGGCGCGACCATGCCGGCCGACGGCGAGTCGATGGGCGAGATCGCGATCCGCGGCAACACGGTGATGATGGGCTACCTGAAGAATCCCGAAGCCTCGAACGCCGTGTTCAAAGGCGGCTGGTTTCGCTCCGGCGATCTCGGCGTGCTGCATCCCGACGGCTATGTCGAGGTCAAGGACCGCTCCAAGGACATCATCATCTCCGGCGGCGAGAACATCTCCTCGCTCGAGATCGAGGAGATCCTGTCACGCCACCCGGCGGTGCGCGAGGTCGCGGTCGTCGCCAAGCCCGACAGCCATTGGGGCGAGACGCCCTGTGCCTATGTGGCGCTGAAGGAGGGCGTTGCCGCGCCCAGCGCCGACGATCTCAAGGCCTGGTGCAAGGAGCACATGGCCGGCTTCAAGCGCCCGCATTACATCGTCTTCGGCGAGCTGCCCAAGACCGTCACCGGCAAGGTGCAGAAATACGTGCTGCGCGAGAAGGCGAAGGAGGTTTGAGGCGGGCGCGGAGTGATCGTCGGTGAGCGGGCGACGGGTCTAGCCGCACAAACATTCAAGACTGCATTCTTGCTCATGACTAGCGTGCGGCATGGACGCTGACGCCCTCATCGCGCTGATCCTCGCCGGCCTGGTGCTGGCCGGGAGCCCGGGCCCGAACACCATGAGCCTCGCCGCAGCCGGGGCGGCGTTCGGCGCGAAACAGTCGATCGCCTATATGATCGGGCTGGCACTCGGCATGCTCGCCGTCATGGCCATCGTCGCCAGCGGGGTCGTGGCCATGCTGCTGGCGGTGCCGGGTATCGCGCCGGTCGCGACCATCGCGGCTTTGCTCTACTTCGCCTATCTCGCCTGGAAGATCGCGACGGCGCCGCCTCTGTCCGAAGCCGGGCCGGATCGCCGCGCGCCGTCGCTCGCCGACGGGCTGCTGTTGTCGCTGGTCAACTCCAAGGGCTACGCGGCGATGCTGGCGCTGTTCGCCAGCCACACCCTGATTGCCGCAAACCTGATCACCGACGCCGCACTGAAGATTGCCGTCACCCTGGTGATCATCGTCTTCGTGAACGTGATCTGGCTCAACGTCGGCGCCGGGTTGGCGCGTTTCTTCCGGAGCCCGCGGGCCAGCCGGGCGATCAATATCGCCTTCGCGGTGCTGCTGCTCGCCTCAGCCGCGCTGTTGATTCCGCATTAGCGGAGTTCGGCGAGCGCCACCATCTCGCGCCGGACATAGCCGGCTGTGAGCGAGGGTATCATCGTCATAACGGCCGCGCCGACCAGGAGCCGCTCGTACTGAATTTCCACGCGACGCGCGATTTCGTCGTGATCCGAGCCGGTCACCTGCTTGGCGATGGCGTCGGTGATCGAAGCCTTGATCTGTTGCTTGTTGGCGGGATCGCCGGCATCCAATGGTTTCAGGTTCATCGCCGCGCTCCTTGGTTCGGGCGCTGTCTTGTGCCCGCGGGTTCAGCGGATAATCGACCGCCAGGATCAAAGCTCACTAGGGGTGCCGGCCCCACCCTTTGCAAGCGATAGCTGGGCGATCGCCAAGAACTATTTGTGTCGATGGTACCCTGATGCCCCGGCGAGGCTCAGGGCAGCCTGCTGCCGAAGACCCGCTTCACCGGAATGGCGTCGAGATCGACGCCCTCGAGGCAACGGACGTTGACGCTCCATTGCTCGGGCGCCGTGCGCGGGCGGCGGAACGGCAGGATGCCGCAGGTCGGGCAGAAGTAGTCCCGGGCCGTGTGGGTATGGAACTGGTAGAGCGCCAGGTCCTCGAGCGGGGTCAGCAGGCGAAACTGCGCCTCCTCGACCCGGTGGAGCAGGGCACCCCGCTTGCGGCAGATCGAGCAGTCGCAGACCCGGACATGGTCGAGATCGGCATCGATCTCGAACCGGACGCGGCCGCAATGACAGGAACCCTGGTAGGTCTGCATGCTGCGGATGCTATCCGAGGCTCCCGCCAGATTGCATCCCTCCAATGATTTCAGTATCTTCCGCCGACTTTGCGGCGCGGGGGCGGGCTCGAATCGCCACGCCGCAATCAAAGAAAAATGATAACTTTCAAAGGGATGGAATGATGGATCCGATGTTGTACTGGCTGGTGATCGCAGCCGGAGTCCTGGCCCTGCTCTATGGGTTCTGGGCGACCCGCTCGGTTCTGGCGGCTTCCGCCGGAAACGCCCGAATGCAGGAGATCGCCGCGGCGATCCAGGAAGGCGCCAAAGCCTATCTCAACAAGCAGTACACGATGATCGGCATCGTCGGCATCGTGGTGGCCATCATCCTGTTCGTGGCGCTGTCGCCGCTCTCGGCGGTCGGCTTCATCCTCGGCGCCATCCTGTCCGGCCTCACCGGCTATATCGGCATGAACGTCTCGGTCCGCGCCAACGTGCGCACGGCGGAAGCCGCGCGCCAGGGCATGTCCCAGGCGCTGGCGATCGCCGCCAAGTCCGGTGGCATCACCGGCCTGTTGGTGGTCGGTCTCGGCCTGCTCGGCGTCGCCGGCTACTACATGTTCCTGCGCGGCCAGGGCACGGAAATGCGCCCGATGCTGGAAGCGCTGGTCGGCCTTTCCTTCGGCGCTTCGCTGATCTCGATCTTCGCCCGCTTGGGCGGCGGCATCTTCACCAAGGGCGCCGACGTGGGCGCCGACCTGGTCGGCAAGGTCGAAGCCGGCATCCCCGAGGATGACCCGCGCAATCCGGCGGTGATCGCCGACAACGTGGGCGACAATGTCGGCGATTGCGCCGGCATGGCCGCCGACCTGTTCGAGACCTTCGCGGTCACCGTGGTCGCGACCATGCTCTTGGGCTCGATCTTCTTCACCGACATCGCGCAGCAGGAGCAGTTGATGCTCTACCCGCTGCTGATCTGCGGCGTCGGCGTCGTCAGCTCGGTCATCGGCATGTTCTGCATCCGGCTGGGCGCCAGCCAGAACATCATGGGCGCGCTCTACAAGGGCCTGATCGCCAGCGGCGTGATTTCGATCATCCTGATCGCGGTCTTCACGCATTTCGTGCTCGGCTTCGGCAACACCTTCGGCGAAGGCGAGCATGTGGTGACCGGCTCCAGCCTGTTCTGGTGCGCCCTGGTCGGCCTTGCGGTGACCGGCCTCCTGGTCTGGATCACCGAATACTACACCTCGACCTCGTATCGCCCGGTGAAGAGCATCGCCCAGGCCTCGACCACAGGCCACGGCACCAACATCATCCAGGGCCTCGCGGTCTCGATGGAAGCGACCGCGCTGCCGGTGATCGTGATCTGCGCCGCGATCATCGCGGCCTACAACCTCGCCGGCCTCTACGGCATCGCGATCTCGGCGACCGCCATGCTCTCGCTGGCCGGTATCGTGGTGGCGCTCGACGCCTATGGCCCGGTCACCGACAATGCCGGCGGCATTGCCGAGATGTCCGGCCTGCCCCCGGAGGTCCGCAAGGTGACCGACGCGCTCGACGCCGTCGGCAACACCACCAAGGCGGTGACCAAGGGCTACGCCATCGGTTCGGCGGCGCTCGCGGCGCTCGTGCTGTTCGCGGCCTATACCGAGGACCTGAAGCACTACTTCCCGCAGCTGACCGACACGATCTCGTTCCAGCTCAACAACCCCTACGTGGTCATCGGCCTGTTCGTGGGCGGCGCCTTGCCGTTCTTGTTCGGCGCCATGGGCATGATGGCGGTCGGCCGCGCGGCCGGCTCGGTGGTGATCGAGGTCCGCCGTCAGTTCAAGGAGATCAAGGGCATCATGGAAGGCACCGCCAAGCCGGAATACGGCAAGGCCGTCGCCATGCTGACCACGGCGGCGATCAAGGAGATGATCGTCCCGTCGCTGCTCCCGGTGCTGGCGCCGATCGTGCTCTACTTCGTGATCTACGCGGTCGCAGGCCAGGCGGAAGGCTTCACCGCCCTGGGCGCGATGCTGCTCGGCACGATCGTGACCGGTCTCTTCGTCGCGATCCAGATGACCTCGGGCGGCGGCGCCTGGGACAACGCGAAGAAGTACATCGAGGACGGCCATCACGGCGGCAAGGGCTCCGAGGCCCACAAGGCCGCGGTGACCGGCGACACGGTCGGCGATCCCTACAAGGACACCGCGGGGCCGGCCGTCAACCCGATGATCAAGATCACCAACATCGTGGCGCTGCTGCTGCTCGCGGCGCTCGCGAACCTGGCGATGTGATAGCAAGACACATCGGCTGAAAAGCGAAACCCCGGTGGAGCGATCCGCCGGGGTTTTTGCTTGTGGTCGCGGGATGACGGAGGCCGTCTGTACCTGCGAAACGAACTCGGCGCAGCGCCTTAGAACGGCGTCGACTTCTTGTTCGGATTGTTGAAGCGGCCGAGATTGCCGAGGACCTGCTGCATCAAGGTGAGGTCGTTGCCGTGGGTCGGCGTGACGCGGTCGACCATCGGCACCATGCGGCCGTTCTCGAGGCCGTAGACCTTCATGTCTTGGACGATGTTCTGGTTGTCGAAGCTGATCGCCAGGACTTCCTGCTCGACCACTTCGGGATCGAGGAAGGCGGTCTGCTCGGTGCGACGCGAGATATAGTACCAGGTGCGATCCTGGAACGCGGAGACCGAGGAGGGCGAGCCGAGCACCTGGGTCACCCGGTTCTTGTCATCGACGCCCGGATTGATCTGCACCACCTGGTCGGGGTCGGGGACGTTGCCTTCCTGCTGAATGGTCGGCGCGCAGGCGGCCAATCCGGCCAGCCAGAGGCCGGAGCAGAGGGCAGTCGCGATCTTCCTTACATCCACCATGGCGGTCCCGATCATCCAGCCGATCCGCTTGCCTCCGGATGCCGCGTGTTGCGAATCATGGCACCCGGCGCCTAGGCTCGGCGTTGTAGCGGCCGGCGGGGCGAAGATTGCACCCACCCCCCACGCTGTCAAGAATTGGCAGCGCCAGGAACCGGGGCGTTAAGGGTCTCAGCAGCAAAGGAAAATCCGCCGTGAGTGTGCTCGGTAAACTGATCGATCGCGTCCTGAGCGGCCCGGACCGCCGGGAGGTGATTGCCCAACGGCTCTATGCCGCGCTGACCGCCCAGGCGCGGCGGCCGGATTTCTACGTCTCCTACGGGGTCCCGGACACGATCGACGGCCGGTTCGAGATGGTGGCGCTGCACGCCTTTCTGCTGTTCCGGCGATTGAAGGGGCAGGGCGACAAGGCCGGGGCCGTCGCGCAATCGGTCTATGACGTCATGTTCGCCGATTTCGACGCCTCGGTGCGTGAGATGGGCGCGCAGGATCTCGGGGTCGGGCGGCGCATCAAGTTCATGACCGAGGCGATGAACGGACGGTTCGCGGCCTACGAGGCGGGGCTCGCCCAGGGTGGAACCGAGCTGGAGCTGGCCTTGAAGCGCAATCTCTACGGCACCATCGAGCCGGTCGATGAATGCCTGAAGCGGATGGCGGATTACCTGAAGCGCGCCGATGCCGAGTTGGCTGCCTTGCCGATCGACCAGCTGATGCGTGGCGTGCTGCATTTTCCGGCCCTCGCACCGGACCGCCTGGATTACTAAGTTAGAGCAATGCCCCGTCAGCATTCCGATTCCCAGGAGTTCTCGCGCTTCGTCGAGGCCGACAGCGTCGGCACCCATCGGATGGAGCGCCGGATTAGCGCCAATCCCGAGGAGCGTGCCGCCCTCGCCAAGCGCTTCGGCCTGCTCGGCATCGAGCGGCTGGAGGCCGTCTTCTCGTTGAAGCGGGCCGGCGGCGGGGTCATCCATGTCGCCGGCGAGATCGCGGCGGAGGTCACCCAGGCCTGCGTGGTCACTCTGGCTCCGGTCCCGGCCAAGGTCGCCGAGGCATTCTCTGCCGATTTCGCGGACGAAGACCGGCGCCGGACGACCGAGCTGGACGTTGATTTCGAGGCGGACGACCCGCCGGAACCGATCCGGAACGGGCATATCGACCTCGGGGAATTGGCGGCGGAACAGCTGGCTTTGGCCCTGGATCCCTACCCGAGGGCCCCCGGAGCCGCCATTCCGCCGGAGCTCAGCCCTGACCCCGACGCGGAGGACGAGCCCGTCCGGCCCATTAACCCCTTCTCAATATTGAAGAAACCAAACTAGACCCGGATCCACCCTGGAATCGGCAGGCGCGTGATTAACTTGCCAGCGCGTCGGTTTTTGGATAAGAACCCGCCATTCGGTGGCAGCATTGGGCTGCCTTTTCTTTTGTGCGAGCACAATCATGGCAGTCCCCAAGAAGAAAGTCTCCAAGTCGCGGCGCGATATGCGGCGCAGCCACCATGCGTTGAAGGTGGTTGCCGCCATGGAATGCCCGAATTGCGGCGAGCTGAAGCGCCCGCATCACGTGTGCGGTTCCTGCGGCCATTACGACAAGCGCGAAGTCGTCGCCAGCGCGGAGTCCAGCGCGGCCTAACCGCATTGCCTGCTATAGTGCGCCCAGGAAGGAGTGACCACTCTTGAGCGCCAGTCTGGCGATATCCCTGGATGCAATGGGCGGCGACAATGCGCCGGAGATGGTGGTGCGCGGCGCGGACATCGCGCGGCGCCGCTTTCCGCAATGCCGCTTCCTGTTCTTCGGCGACGAAGCGAAAGTCCGGCCATTGCTGGATTCGCTGCCCGAGCTGAAGAAGGTCAGCACCCTTCGTCACACCGTCTCGGTCGTCACCATGGACGACAAGCCCAGCCAGGCCTTGCGCTCGGGGCGCGGCAGCTCCATGCGCCTGTCGATCGACGCCGTGCATAACGGCGAGGCCGATGCGATCGTCTCGGCCGGCAATACCGGCGCGCTGATGGCGATGGCGAAGTTCGTGCTGAAGACCATGCCCGGCATCGACCGCCCCGCGATCGCCTCCTTCTTCCCGACCTTGCGCAGCGAGAGCGTGATGCTCGATCTCGGCGCCAACGTGCAATGCGACGCCGACAACCTCGTGCAATTCGCGGTGATGGGGAACGTGTTCGCCCGCACCGTGCTCGGCGTGCGCGAGCCGACCGTGGGTCTGCTCAATGTCGGCTCCGAGGAGTTGAAGGGCCATGACGCGGTCAAGGTCGCGCACGGCATCCTGCGTCAGGCGACCGGTCTGCCCGGAAAATTCATTGGCTTCGTCGAAGGCGACGACATCACGCGCGGCACGGTCGATGTGATCGTGACCGATGGCTTCACCGGCAATGTCGCGCTGAAGAGCATCGAGGGCGCGGTGAAGCTCTACAGCCATTTCCTGCGCCAGACTTTCAAGAGCTCGTGGATGGCGGGTTTGGGCTATCTGCTGGCGCGGCCGGCGATGAATGCGCTGCGTGCGCGGGTGGATCCTCGGCGCTACAACGGCGCCATCTTCATGGGGCTGAACGGCGTCTGCGTGAAGAGCCATGGCGGCACCGATGCGTTCGGCTTCGCCAATGCGATCGGCGTCGCCGTGGACATGCTGACCAACGGCACGATCGAGAAGATGCGCCAGGATTTCGCCACCATGACCGCTTCCACCGGCCCCCAAGCCGCAGCGCTCTGACCGGATCAGGGGGGATTCAATGAGACGCTCTGTCGGGCTCGCCGTCGGCGCCTATCTGCCGAAGACCGTCGTCAGCAATGACGAATTGTCGAAGCGCGTCGATACCACCGACGAATGGATTCGCCAGCGCACCGGCATCACCCAGCGTCATGTCGCCGCCGAAGGCGAGATGACCTCCGACCTGGCGGTGAAAGCGGCAGAGCAGGCGCTGCAAGCAGCCGGCCTGCGCGGTGCCGATATCGACGCCATCGTGCTTGCGACCGCCACGCCGGACCACACCTTCCCCGCGACTGCGACCCGGGTCCAGCACCGGATCGGCATGAAGGGCGGCTTCGCGCTCGACGTCCAGGCGGTCTGCTCGGGCTTCATCTATGCGCTGGCGATCGCCGACAATTTCATCAAGGCCGGCCAGGCCAAGCGCGCGCTGGTGATCGGCGCCGAGACCTTCTCGCGCATCCTCGACTGGAACGACCGCAACACTTGCGTGCTGTTCGGCGACGGCGCCGGCGCGCTGATCCTCGAAGCCCATGAAGGGCAGGGGACGTCGCAGGACCGCGGCGTGCTCTGCACCCACCTGTTCTCGGACGGCGCCCATTACGAGCAGCTCTATGTGGACGGCGGGCCGTCCTCGACCCAGACCACCGGCAGCGTCCGGATGAACGGCAAGGAAGTCTTCCGGCACGCTGTCGTGAACCTTGCAGCGGCCGTGGATGCCGCGATCGCCTCCACCGGCATCACGGCCGAGGAGATCGACTGGCTGGTGCCGCATCAGGCGAATCGGCGGATCATGGACGGGATGGCGCACCGTCTGAAGCTGCCGCCCGAAAAGGTCGTCTACACGATCGAGCGCCATGCCAACACCTCGGCGGCCTCGGTGCCGCTGGCCTTGGCCGAGGCGGTGACCGACGGCCGGATCCAGCGCGGCCAGCTGGTCCTGATGGAGGCGATGGGCGGCGGATTCACCTGGGGATCGGCGCTTCTGCGCTGGTAACCATGACGGGCCAGCTTCCGTCGCAACGTCCCTCTCTAATTGACTGATTTCAGAGGAATCGATAGGCTTTTCCCTCAGCCGGAAAGCGGGCGCTGGAACAGGGCGCCGGATCAGCGAGAGGCGAGCCATGAAGGGCAACACAGTCACCCGTGCGCACTTGGCCGAGGCGGTCTACCAGGAGGTAGGTCTGTCGCGGAACGAGTCGGCCGAATTGGTCGATAGCGTGCTCAACGAGATTTCGGACGCTCTCGCCCGCGGCGAGAGCGTGAAGATCTCGTCTTTCGGCAGCTTCCTGGTCCGCATGAAGGGCGAGCGCATCGGCCGCAATCCGAAGACCGGTGAGGAAGTGCCGATCAAGCCGCGCCGGGTTCTGGTGTTCCGCTCCTCGCACGTCCTCAAGGACCGCGTGAACAAGGGCGCGGGTAATCCGGCATGACCGGCGCACAGCGCGCGCGCAATCCGCACGCCCCTCAGCCGACTGGGGAAGCGGCCCGCCGTCCGGCGCCGCGCCGGGCGGAGAAGTCCGCCACCGCCTTCCGCACCATCAGCGAGGTCGCCGACGACCTCGAAGTGCCGCAGCACGTGCTCAGGTTCTGGGAGACCAAGTTTCCGCAAATCCGCCCGATGAAGCGCGGCGGCGGCCGGCGCTATTACCGGCCGGAGGACATCGACCTCCTGCGCGCCATCCGCGACCTGCTCTACGAGCAGGGCTATACGATCAAGGGCGTCCAGAAGCTGATGCGCGAGGGCGGCCTGAAGATCGGCGAGGAAGGCGTCGTCGAGACGCAAGCGGAAGCCGAGGCTGCCGCGGAGCCGGGCGCCGCCGGCACGGCTGCGCGCGCGGCCTCCGAGGATCTGCCTCTGTTCCGCGCCTCGATGGACGACCAGCAGCTCCGCGAGATCCGCGGCATCGCCGGCGAGCTCTCCGAGCTTCGCGATCGTCTCCGCAAGGCCATCGACGGCCGCTGAGGTATCTCGCTTGCACCCGCTCCAGGGGCTGGATATATAGCCCCTGCTGCGCATTAGCCTCTGTTCGAGGCCGGCGCGGCCCCACGGTCGGAGTGTAGCGCAGCCTGGTAGCGCATCAGTCTGGGGGACTGAGGGTCGTCGGTTCAAATCCGGCCACTCCGACCATTTCTCGCCATTTCGGGCCTGCAAGCCGGAAATCGAGAATTTTCGCGATATTCGCGCTAAAAGCTGCCTTGCACACACCATCGTATACAGATGCTGCGGCGCACAGCGTTTTGCCCCGGCCCGTTCCATGCTTATCTTGCTGTCGAGTGCCTCCGAATCCTGTCTCGAGTCGGGGGCGAACTGCCGAAATCTATCTCTGAAGAGTGATGATGATGATCGATCAAAGCGCAGCCCCCGACATGTCCGAGCCCGGCGACGGCGTTCCCGTGTCCGCCGAACCGGATACCATCAGCTTGGCGCTGGGCGATCTGCTGCCGGACAGCGCCGGCAACATCGTCATCGAGTATGATGGCGGCAATCTGGCCGTGCAGCTCGTCACCGATCAGTCCGTGGTCGAGCACGGCGTGGCGGTCGAGGCCGTCGATGCCAATGGCGGCGATCTTTCCGGCTTGGCTTATTTCGCCTTCGGCGACGGGGTCACCGTCTATTTCCCGACCGATATCAGCGTGCATATCGTCCCGGTGGCCTGACACGGCCGCGCGCTCCGCGCCCCAAACTCGCTTCGATCCGATCGACGGCATCGCGCCTCTCCGCGCGGTGGTTCCGCGCGGCAATTGGGACGCGTGAACCGCTCGGCTAATTGGTGCCCATGCCGCTGCCGCCGTAGCCGCCCTTGCCGCCGCTGTTGTTGTTGTTGCCGCCTTGGTTGCCCTTGTTGGCACGGGTCGGCGGCTTGGGCTGCGTCGGTGTCGGCGTAATCTGCGGCAGTGGGATCGGCGGCTGGGCCGGCGTGGTCGATGGCGGCACGCTGTTCATCGCGGTATCGGACGTCGCATCCAGCACCGGCTTCAGCAGTTCGGGCGTGGTCGGCTGCACCGGCGAGAGGATACCGGCGGCGTCGATCGAACCCCATTGCCCGGCGTTGATCAGCGCCGGAGGGCCGCCGGCATTGCCGCCCATCTCGACGGTGCCGTTCAGCACATAGACGGTCATCAGGGCTTGCCGGAAGGACACGATCCATTTCGTGCCGCGCACCGCGGAATACCCGGCGCCGGTCTTGATCTGATAGTCGAACTTGCTCTCGCCCGACTTGGCGGCGCTGGCGTTGACGATGCCCTCCAGCACGGTCAGCACCACGGTGCGCGACTTGTTGGTCGCATCGACCGCGAAGAGATCGACCGAGAGCTTGGTGTTCTCGCCGAGCGTCAGGATCGAGCCGTCGACGAAGCGCAGCCGCAGCCGCGCGTCGGCGCCGGTCCTGATCAGGTCACCGAGCTGGACCGCCGTTCCCATCGAGCAGGATATGTCGCCGCCGTCGCGGGTGATGCGGATGTCGCCGCGGGTCTTCACCGCCTGGGCCACGAAGGCGGCGGCGAAGGCCTGGGACGCCGCCAGGATCAGGGACACGCAAAGGATCGCGGCGACGACCAGCCGCCGAGCGGTGCCCAAGCTGTGGTGACCCATCATCGCGCCCCGACCCTCCACGCCAATCAGTCTATTCTTAGAGACGTTACGGGCGCCAGGGTGGTTCGGATGCGGGTTGAGGCTCCGGGTGTGCGGACCCTCACAGAGTCATTTCACACGTCCAGATCGTGCGCGAACTGCGCATTCTCCTGGATGTACTGGAAGCGCAGCTCCGGCTTGCGGCCCATCAGCCGTTCCACCAGGTCCGCGGTTTCCCGCGCCTCGGCGCGTTCTTCCTCGTTATAGCGGTGCGGCATGCGGACCCGGAGCAGGATGCGCTTGCGCGGGTCCATGGTGGTTTCCTTGAGCTGGCTCGCCGGCATCTCGCCGAGGCCCTTGAAGCGGCTGACCTCGATCTTCCCCTTGCCGGAGAACTCGGCCTTCATCAGCTCCTCGCGATGGGCGTCGTCGCGGGCATAGGCGACCTTGCCGCCTTGCGCCAGGCGATAGAGCGGGGGCTGGGCGAGATAGAGCTTGCCGTGCTCGATCAGGCCCGGCATTTCCCGATAGAAGAAGGTCATCAGCAGCGAAGCGATATGCGCGCCGTCGACATCGGCATCGGTCATGATGACGATCTTGTCGTAGCGCAGCCGGTCGAGATTGAACTTGTCGCGCGTGCCGCAGCCGAGCGCCTGGATGAGATCGACCAGCTCCTGGTTGCCGGAGAGCTTGTCGGCCGAGGCGCTGGCGACGTTGAGGATCTTGCCCCGCAGCGGCAGCACGGCCTGGGTCTCGCGGTCGCGTGCCTGCTTGGCCGAGCCGCCGGCGGAATCGCCCTCGACCAGGAAGAGCTCGGTGCCGTCCTGGGAATCCTTCGCGCAGTCGGCCAGCTTGCCGGGGAGGCGCAGCTTCCGCGTCGCGGTCTTGCGCGAGAGTTCCTTGTCCTGGCGTTTGCGCAGGCGCTCTTCCGCGACTTCGATCACCCGCTCCAGGAGGTCGCGGGCGCGGCCGGTATCGCCGGAGAGCCAGTGGTCGAAATGGTCCTTGATCGTGGTATCGACCAGCCTGGTCGCCTCGGCCGAGGCGAGCTTCTCCTTGGTCTGGCCCTGGAACTGCGGATCGCGGATGAACACCGAGAGCAGCATGGCCGCGCCGCCGGTCACGTCTTCCGCGGTGATGATCGAAGTCTTGCGGTTGCCGACCAGCTCGCCATAGGCGCGCAAGCCCCGGGCCAGGGCGCTGCGCAAGCCCGCCTCGTGGGTCCCGCCCTCGGGCGTCGGCACGGTGTTGCAATAGGAGTTGAGGAAGCCGTCGCCATCGACCGGCCAGGCGATCGCCCATTCGGCGCGGCCTTGGCTGTCGGGGAAATCCGCCTGGCCCGCGAAGGGCGTCGCGGTCACCATCTTGCGGCCGTTGACCGTCGAGGTGAGATAGTCGCTCAAGCCGCCCGGGAAATGCAGGGTGTCGCTCGCCGGCGTATCGTCGCCTTCGGCGATCAGGCTGGGATCGCAGGACCAGCGAATCTCCACGCCGCGGAACAGATAGGCCTTGGAGCGGCACATGCGATAGAGCCGCGCCGCCTTGAAATGCGCCTGCGGGCCGAAGATCTCCGGATCGGCGTGGAATTTCACCGTCGTGCCGCGCCGGTTGACCGCGCCGGTGTTCTTCAGCTTGCCGGTGGGCTTGCCGCGCTTGTAATGCTGGACGTAGAGCTGCTTGTCCCGCGCCACCTCGACGATGAGGTCGTCGGAGAGGGCGTTCACCACGCTCAGGCCGACGCCGTGCAGGCCGCCGGAGGTCTGGTAGACCTTGCCGCTGAACTTGCCGCCGGAATGCAGGGTGGTGAGGATGACCTCCAGCGCCGACTGGTTCTTGAACTTCGGATGCGGGTCGATCGGGATGCCGCGGCCGTTATCCCGGACGGTCACATAGAAGTCGGCGCCGAGCTCGACTTCGATTCGGCTGGCATGGCCGGCGACCGCCTCGTCCATGGAGTTGTCGAGGACTTCGGCCACCAGATGGTGCAGCGCCCGCTCGTCGGTGCCGCCGATATACATGCCGGGGCGCCGGCGCACCGGCTCCAGGCCCTCCAGGACCTCGATATCCTTGGCCGAATATTCGCCGCCCTTCTTGGGCGCATTCTCAAACAGGTCGCTCATGGCACGCCGGATTCGTTAACGCAGGACCGAGTGATAGCCCCTCAGGTGCCTTGTCGCAATCGGAAAGCCATGTCGCAAAATATGCAGTATTATATTGATTATAAAAGATAAAATATGAAAGCATCGCACCGGTTCCGGCGCTGGGCCGGAGTCTGGCAAGTCGACTCGGAAACCGGCGAGCGGGCCGGGGACCCAGCGTCATCCCATCGAATTGACGCCCTTGGGTCCGGGCTGATAAGCACCGCAGCCAATGACAGTTGGGGAATATCGCGTTGTTCGATTTTCTGGAGCCGCGAGCGCAGCTCGACGGGCATAGCATCCTGGTCACCGGTGGCACCGGTTCGTTCGGCAAACGGTTCATCAAGACCGTGGCCGAGCACTACAAGCCGTCCCGTCTGATCGTCTACAGCCGGGACGAGCTGAAGCAATACGAGATGGGCCTGGAACTGCCGGTCGCGAAAAATCCGGCGCTCCGCTATTTCATCGGCGATGTCCGCGACGCCGGCCGCCTGGAAATGGCGATGCGCGGCGTCGACCTCGTCATCCATGCCGCCGCGCTGAAGCAGGTGCCGACCGCGGAATACAACCCGTTCGAATGCATCGCGACCAACGTGCACGGCGCGGAGAACGTGGTGAATGCCGCGATCCGCACCGGGGTCAAGCGGGTGGTGGCGCTCTCGACCGACAAGGCCGCCAACCCGATCAATCTCTACGGCGCCAGCAAGCTGGCCTCGGACAAGATCTTCATCGCCGCGAACCATCTGGCCGGCGCCGATGGCTGCCGCTTCAGCGTGGTGCGCTATGGCAACGTGATCGGTTCGCGCGGCAGCGTCATCCCGCTGTTCCGCAGGATGGTCGCCGAAGGCGCGAAGGAATTGCCGATCACCGACGCGCGCATGACCCGCTTCCTGATCACCCTGCAGCAGGGCGTGAATTTCGTGCTGTCCTCGATGTCGCTGATGCGCGGCGGCGAGATTTTCGTGCCGAAGATCCCCAGCATGAAGATCACCGACGTGGCCGCCGCCATCGGCCCGAAGCTCAAGAGCAACGTGATCGGCATCCGTCCCGGCGAGAAGCTTCACGAGGTGCTGATCACCGAGGAAGACGCCTGGACCACCTACGAGCTGCCGGACCGTTTCGTGATCGAGCCCGCGCATGCCCATTGGGAAGCGAAGCGCCCGGCGATTTCCGGCGCGAACCGGGTTGCGGAAGGCTTCCGCTACGACAGCCTGAACAACTCCGAATGGATGCCGGCCGAGAGCCTCGCGCGGATTCTCCAGGCAGAGCCCGCGTGAGCGGCCCGTTCCTGCCTTACGGACGGCAGGATATCGACGCGAGCGACCTCGCGGCTGTCGCCGAGGCGCTGCAATCGGGCTACCTGACCACCGGCCCGCGGGTCGCAGAGTTCGAGGCGGCGTTCGCCAAGAGCGTGGGCGCCCGCCATGCCGTGGTCAGCAACAGCGGCACCGCCGCTTTGCATCTCGCCTGCATCGCCCTCGATCTCGGCCCGGGCGACAGCGTGGTCGTGCCGGCCGTCACCTTCCTGGCCACCGCGAACGCGGCGCGCTTCTGCGGCGCCGAGGTGATCTTCGCCGATGTCGATCCGGACTCCGGCCGGCTGACCGCCGCCGCCTTCGAGGCGGCGCTGGCGCAGCATCCCCAGGCTTCCATCCGCGCCGTGCTGCCGGTGCATCTCAACGGCCATTGCGTCGACATGCCGGCGATCCGCGCCATCGCCGAAGCCCGCGGCATCGCCGTCATCGAGGATGCCTGCCATGCGATCGGCGGCCGGCACCAGGCCGGCAACCGCTCGCTGGCGCCGGTCGGCTCCTGTGCGCTGTCGGAGTTGGCCTGCTTCTCGCTCCATCCGGTGAAGACCATCACCAGCGGCGAGGGCGGGGTCACCAGCACCAATGACGAAGCCGCCTACCGGCGTATGTGCACCTTCCGCAGCCACGGCATGGTGCGCGAGCCGGCCGATTTCCTGCACGCCGACCTCGGGTTCGACGCCGACGGGGAGGCGAACCCCTGGTATTACGAGATGCAGGCGCTCGGCTATAACTACCGGATCACGGATTTCGCCTGCGCGCTCGGCTCGAGCCAGTTGAAACGGCTCGACACCTATTCCCGGCGGCGGCGCGACTTGGCCGCGCGCTATGACAGGCTCCTGGCGCCGCTGGCCCCGGTCATCCGTCCGGTCTCGCCGGCGCCCGGTGACGATCCGGTCCTTCATCTCTACGCGGTGCTGATCGATTTCGCCGTGCTCGGGCGCAGCCGGGCCGCGGTGATGCGCGACCTCAAGGCGGCCGGCATCGGCACCATGGTCCACTACATTCCGGTCAACCGGCAGCCATACTACCGCTGGCGCTACGGCGAGATCCGCTTGCCGGGGGCGGAGGCCTACTATGCGCGCGCGCTCTCGATCCCGCTTTATCCCACCATGCAGGACGACGACGTCGACCGCGTGGTCAGTGCCTTGCAAGCCTTGATCCGCTGACTTAGCCTCGCTCTAGGAACATCCACCGAGGGGGACGGACATGCTCAAGGAATTCCGGGACTTCGCGATGCGGGGCAACGTCATCGACCTCGCCTTCGGCGTGATCATCGGCGTCGCTTTCGGCGCCATCGTGAATTCGCTGGTCAATGACATCATCATGCCGCCGATCGGCTATATCAGCGGCGGTCTCGACTTTTCGAACTACTTCGTCACCCTCAAGCCGGGTGCCGACGGCGCGGCCAGCTATGCCTCTCTGAAGGCGGCCAAGGACGCGGGGGCGGTCACCATCAATTACGGCGTCTTCATCAACGCGGTCATCAACTTCCTGATCATCGCCTTCGCGCTGTTCATGGTGGTGAAGCAGATCAACCGCTTCCACAGGAAAGAAGCGGCCGGCGAAGTGGCGCCTCCGCCGCCGACCACCAGCGAGAAGCTGCTCGCCGAGATCCGCGACGAACTGAAGAAAGGTCGCTAAGAACACCATCATGGCCAAGCATACCTTCTCCTGCATCGACGCCCATACCTGCGGCAACCCGGTGCGGGTCGTCTCCGGCGGCGGCCCGCAGCTTCAGGGCGCCAGCATGAGCGAACGCCGGCAGCATTTCCTGAAAGAGTTCGACTGGATCCGCACCGGCCTCATGTTCGAGCCGCGCGGCCATGACATGATGTCGGGCAGCATTCTCTACACGCCCACGCGCGAGGATTGCGACGTCGGCATCCTGTTCATCGAAACTTCCGGCTGTCTGCCGATGTGCGGCCATGGCACGATCGGCACAGTGACGGTCGCGATCGAGAACGGGTTGGTGAAGCCGAAGACGCCGGGGACATTGCGGCTCGAAACGCCGGCCGGTCTGGTCATCGCCGAATACAATCAGGTCGGCGAATACGTGGAATCCGTGCGCCTCACCAATGTGCCGGCCTTCCTGCACTCGGAAGACCTGGAGATCGACTGCCCGGATCTGGGGACCATCAAGGTCGATGTCGCTTATGGCGGCAACTTCTATGCGATCGTCGAGCCGCAGGCGAACTATCGGGACATGGCGGATTTCGCCGCCGGCGATCTGGTGCGGATGAGCCCGATCCTCAGGAAGCGGATGAACGAGAAATACACCTTCCAGCATCCCGACAACCCGACCATCAAGGGCCTGTCGCACATCCTGTGGACCGGCGCGCCGAAACATCCTGAGGCCGACGCCCGCAACGCGGTCTTCTACGGCGACAAGGCGATCGACCGCTCGCCCTGCGGCACCGGCACCTCGGCCCGCATGGCCCAGCTCGCCGCCAAGGGCAAGCTGAAGGTCGGCGACAGCTTCGTCCACGAGAGCATCATCGGCAGCCTGTTCAAGGGCCGCGTGGTGAACGAGGCGAAGGTCGGCAACCATGCCGCCATCATCCCCTCGATCGAAGGATGGGCCCGCGTCACCGGCTACAACACGATCTTCATCGACGACCGCGATCCGTATAAGCACGGCTTCGTTGTGCAGTGACGATTTCATTCATCGAATGAAATCGTCATGTCACAAGCGTTCCTCTGCTCTTTCCCCTCACTCGCTCGTCATCCCAAGGCTTGGCCTTGGGATCCACGAGTTCACATCGAGCGCTGAGGCGTGTCCGGCTGTGTCTATATTCTAACCAACAAGCCGAACGGAATTATCTACGTAGGCGTCACAGCGAATCTGCCGCAGCGCATCTGGGATCACCGGAACGGCAACGGCGGTGTCTTCACGCGCCGCTACAAGCTGCGCCGCCTGGTCTATGTCGAGCAACACGATCGCATCGAGCAGGCGATCCAGCGCGAGGCTCTTATCAAGAGCTGGCCGCGGGCATGGAAGGTCCGGCTGATCACCGGCATGAATCCGAACTGGGATGACCTCTACGATCAGATCAACGGATAGCCGATCTGCGACCCACAAACTCGTGGATCCCAAGGCCAAGCCTTGGGATGACGGCCGAGTATTGGGTTAAATGTTCGACTGACTTACTAGCGGCCCACGCACGCCACCACGCCATCCGCCGCGACCACCGCCGAGCTCATGCACGCCTGCAGCAGATAGCCGCCGGTCGGCGCCTCCCAATCCAGCATCTCGCCCGCGACGAACACGCCCGGCAATGTCCGCACCATCAGTGTCTCATCGACGGCGTCGAACGCGATGCCGCCCGCCGACGAGATCGCCTCGGCAATCGGGCGCGCGCGTTCGATCTTCAGCGGCACGTTCTTGATCAGCCGTGCCAGCGCTGCAAGATTGTCCGGCAGCGGGTCGGCGACCTCGCGCAGCAGGGAATAGGCGAGGGGGGTGAGATTGAGTTCTCCGCTGAGCCAAGCCGAGAGCGAGCGGCCTTTCCGGCGTGCGGCCAGCTTTCCCGCGAGTGCGTCGGCATGTATCTGCGGCTTCAGATCGAGCGACAGGACCGCCGGAAGCCGGTCGCGCAAGGCGGCGCTGATCGCATAGACGGCGCCGCCTTCGATACCGTTGCGCGTGATCACCATTTCCCCGAGCACGCGGCGGCCGTCGATCATGAGCGCGATGTTCTTCAACGGCTGCCCGGCGGCGCGGTCGCGGAAATGCGCGGACCAGGCGACGTCGAAACCGCAATTGGCCGGCTGCAATGGCGCGATCTGGACGCCGCGGGCCGCCAGGATCGGGACCCACGCGGCATCCGAGCCCAGCTTCGGCCAGCTCGCGCCGCCGAGCGCGAGGACCGTCGCGCGGGCTGAGACCGACGGACCCCCGTCGAACAACAGCCTATTGCCGTCGAAGCCGCTCCAGCGCTGGCGGAGCTTGAAGTCCACGCCGCTCTCGGCGAGCCGCTTCAGCCAGTTGCGCAACAGCCCGCTCGCTTTCATCGCCTTCGGAAAAACCCGCCCCGAACTGCCGATGAAGGTCTCCGCACCCAGTCCGTCGGCCCACCGACGGAGATCCTCGGGTGAGAACCGCTCGAGCCACGGCGCGATCTGCGCCGCCCGCTCACCATAGCGTGCGACGAACTGCGGCAGCGGTTCGGAATGCGTCAAGTTGAGCCCGCCGCGGCCGGCCATCAGGAACTTCCGTCCCGGCGTTGCCATGGCGTCGAACACGGTGACCTTGAGGCCCCGGCCGGACAGGCGTTCCGCGGCCATCAGTCCGGCCGGCCCGGCGCCGATGATGGCAACGTCTGTGGATATCTCGGAAGCCTCGGCCATGGCGGCAAACTAGCCACGTTGCGGCCTTCCGTCGATCTCCCTAATCTCCGCCCAGCACCACGAAAACCCAGGGATGCGCATGGCCACGCCGCACAAGGACTTCCCCAATCTCTTCGTGCTCGATCATCCGCTGATCCAGCACAAACTCAGCATCATGCGCGACAAGACCACGTCGACCACCCAGTTCCGGCAGTTGCTGAAGGAGATCGCGTTGCTGATGGGCTACGAGCTGACCCGCAGCCTGCCGATGACGACCAAGGAGATCGAGACGCCGATCACCATCTTCCAGGCGCCGACCATCGCCGGAAAGAAGGTGGCGGTGGTGCCGATCCTGCGGGCCGGGCTCGGCATGGCGGACGGTCTGCTCGATCTCATTCCGGCGGCGCGCATGGGGCATATCGGCCTCTATCGCGACCACGAGACCAAGCGGCCGGTCGAGTATTTCGTGAAGCTGCCCGATCCCGAGGGCCGCATCTTCATCCTGGTCGATCCGATGCTGGCGACCGGCCATTCCGCTTCGGCCGCGGTCGATGTTCTCAACAAGCGCGGCGTCTCCGACGACAACATCCGGTTCATGGCCCTGGTGGCGGCGCCGGAAGGGGTCAGGGTCCTCAGCGCCGCCCATCCGACCATTCCGGTCTACGTGGCCGCTTTGGATTCCCATCTCAACGAGAACGCGTATATCGTTCCCGGATTGGGCGATGCCGGCGACCGGCTGTTCGGGACAAAATAGCGGGGATGAAGATGTGGCGGTGGTGTGCGATTGCGGGATTCCTGTTTCTGGCGGCCTGCCAGCAGCCGCCGGCGCCGGGCCCGGCAGCCGCCGGATCCGAGACCTTCATCGAGAACCGCGATATTCCCCAGGATTGGAGCGCGCGCGGCGGCGAGCAGAAGTCGAAATACTTCGAGGCCGAGATGACAGATGTTCGCAAGCGGATGATTTCCGGCCTGTTGGGCGGCTGTTATTCCCATCTTCAGAATCGCGGCGAGATGGAGGCCTGCCTCAGGAAAGGGCTGGTCGACACGTTCGACGACAGCGGCCAGGGTCGCAGCAATTGCAAGTCACAGACCGACATCGACGGGTTCACCGACTGCATCGTTCTCGGGAACATGGCCGTGGACCTCGCGAAGCGGCTCGACGCGAACATCAAGGTTGATCCCGCGGTCTGGACCGGCCGTCGTCCCTTCGCGGACTTCCTGGGAAAGATCGTGGTTGTTTCGACGATCGCGGCATGCGGCGACGCAAAGACCGAGGCATCGGCGACGACCTGCATGTTCGACTACCTGCAGTCGAAGCTGACCGTGCCCGAGGCGCTGACAAAGAAATGCGGGCACGATCTCTCCACCGGGGAACGCGGCTCCTGCCTCGCCCAGGCGGCGACGGTCCGCTTCCTGCAGGAGCACATCGCCCGCTTGCCGGGGCTCAGCATCTGATCCCTGCGGCGGCGTGACCGCGGCGCGGTGGGCGAGCCTCGATCAGGACGCCGCCGCCAGCGGCGCCGGGTCGCCGATTCCGAGTCGTGCCTTCCAGGCGGCGAGCTCGTCCAGGGCGCGCCGCGCCATGGCGGGCTTGCGCTCGGCGCGCCATTGCTTCTCCTGGGCGCGGGTGAGGCCGGGTGGTGCCGGCAGCTCGGGGAGCAGGCCGAAATTGACGTTCATCGGCTGGAAGGTTTTGGCATCGGCGGCGCCGGTGATGTGGTTCAGCAGCGCGCCCAGAGCCGTGGTCGCCGGCGGCGCCTCGGTGGCGAGGCCCAGCCGCTCGCGTCCCGCGAACTGCCCGGCCAGGAGACCGATCGCGGCACTCTCGACATAGCCCTCGACCCCGGTCACCTGGCCGGCGAAGCGCAGGCGCGGCTGCTGCTTCAGGCGCAGGTCGCGGTCGAGCAGGCGCGGGGAGTTGATGAAGGTGTTGCGGTGCAGCCCGCCCAGGCGCGCGAACTCGGCGTGCTCGAGGCCGGGGATCATGCGGAAGATCCGCGCCTGCTCGCCATGCTTCAGCTTGGTCTGGAAGCCGACCATGTTGTAGAGCGTGCCCAGCGCGTTGTCCTGACGCAGCTGCACCACGGCATGCGGCCGGCGCCCGGTCTTGGGATCGGTCAGCCCCACCGGCTTCATCGGGCCGAAGCAGAGCGTGCGGGGTCCGCGCTCGGCCATCACCTCGACCGGCAGGCAGCCCTCGAAATAGGGCGTGGATTTCTCCCATTCCTTGAAGTCGGTCTTCTCGCCGGCCATCAGCGCCGCGTGGAAGGCGTCGTATTCGGCGCGGCTCAAGGGGCAGTTGATGTAGTCGGCCCCGTCGCCTTCCGGCCCGACCCGGTCATAGCGCGACTGGAACCAGGCCTTGTCGAAATCGATGCTGTCCTTGTGCACGATCGGCGCGATCGCATCGAAGAAGGAGAGGGCGGTCTCGCCGGTGAGCTCCAGGATCGCCTGGGCCAGATCGGGCGAGGTCAGCGGCCCGGTGGCGATCACCACGTTGTCCCAATCGGCCGGGGGAATTCCGCCGACTTCTTCGCGCCGGATCTCGATCCGCGGATGCTGGGCGATCCGCGCGGTGATCTCCGCGGCGAAGCCCTCGCGATCAACCGCCAGCGCGCCGCCGGCCGGCAGCTTGTGCCGGTCGGCCGCCGCCAGCACCAGCGATCCCATCCGCCGCATCTCCTCATGCAGCAGGCCCACGGCGTTGTTCAACGCGTCGTCGGAGCGGAAGGAATTGGAGCAGACCAGCTCGGCCAGGGAGTCGGTCTTGTGGGCATCGGTGCCGCGCACCGGCCGCATCTCGTGCAGCACCACCGGAACGCCCAGCGAGGCCGCCTGCCAGGCCGCTTCCGACCCGGCCAGGCCGCCGCCGATGATATGGATCGCCGCGGGAACGCTCATTCTGTGCTCATATCGCGCATTGCATTAACCATCGGATTGGGGGCTAGAATATCCGGTCAGCAATAGCCGCGGTTGGGGCAGGCGGCAAGGAGGGGATGCGTGGCCGTAGGGACATCCGACAGGCGTCGCGCGAAACGGGCCGGCACCGGCCCGCGCCGCGTGACCGCCCGCAGCAAGACGCTGAAAAGCGCCAAGATCATCTTCAACAAAAGGCAGAGCGTGATCGACTGCTTCGTGCGCGATCTGTCGCCGACCGGCGCCAAGCTCAGCCTCGGCGACCTGATGCCGGTGCCGCGGACCTTTACCCTGGAGCTGCATGACGGGACGAGCATGGAATGCGAGCGCGTCCGCGCCATGGGCAAGGAAATCGGCGTCCGGTTCTTGAAATAGGCTACGCCGCCTGCTCGATGCCCTGGTCCTTCAGCATCTTCGCATAGGCGGGCAGGGCCAGGCAGTGCTGCACGATGCGCTTGATCTGCGCATGCCGGATGGCAGGCTTCTCCATCTTGCGGGTCCAGCGCGCCAGCATCGCCAGGAAGATGTCGCAGGCATAGAAGTTCTTGCCGCAGAGATAGGGCCCGGAGCGGGCGAGCACGCCGTCCAGGAAGCCGAACATCTCGTCGCAGCGCTGCTCCGCCTTGGCGGAGAGCTGTGCCTGCTGGTCCACGCCGTCGATGAAATACTCGCCGTGCCAGTAATGCATCAGCGCTTCCTGCAAGGTGTTGGTCTGGTAGGCCATCCATTGCAGGAACAGCCCGCGATCCGGATGATCGACGGCGGGGGCGAGCCCGGCCTCGGGATGCCGCTCGGTCAGGAACAGGCAGATCGCGGCGCTCTCGTACATGACGTTCGCGCCGTCATAGACCAGGGTCGGCACGCGGCCGTGCGGATTGAGCGCCATATAGGCCGCGCTCTTCTGCTCGCGCTTGTCGTCATCGACCAGGATCAACTCGTGCTTCGCGCCGATCGCGTTCAGGATGACCTGCGGCGCCATCGCCGCGCTGCCCGGTGCGTAGTAGAGTTTGTACATGCTTCTCCCCCGTGAGGTTCTATGGTGAGGTGTTGTTCTGCGTCTCCATAGCACAAGGATCCTGTCACCATGAGTCAGGAAGAGACGGGCCAGCGCGCCATCCCCGACCAGATCGAATATTGGAACACCGAGGCCGGCCGGGCCTGGGTCGCCCGGCAGCAATCCTGGGACACCGCCATGAAGCCGTTCTCCGACGCGGCGCTGATCCGGGCGGCGGTCCGGCCGGGCGAGCGGGTGATCGACATCGGCTGCGGCTGCGGTGCCACGTCGCTGCAGCTCGCCGAGCTGGTCGGCCCCAAGGGCAGCGTGCTCGGCGTCGATGTCTCGAAGCCGATGCTGGCGCGGGCCAAGGAGCGGGGCGCCGGCAACCCGGTGCTGCGCTTCGCCGAGGCCGACGCCACGACCTATCCGTTCGAGCGCGCCGCCGCCGACCTGCTGTTCTCCCGCCACGGCGTGATGTTCTTCGCCGAGCCGGAGCGCGCCTTCGCCAACCTCCGCACCGCGCTGAAGCCGGGCGGCCGCGTGGCCTTCTCCTGCTTCCGCACGCCGAAGGAGAACGGGCTGATCACCACCATCCTGGCGGCGGTGAGCGAGTTCGTGCCGCCCTTGCCGAAGATGAACCCGGACGATCCCGGTCCCTTCGCCTTTCAGGATCCGGAGCGGGTGAAGCGCATCCTCTCGGCCGCCGGCTTCACGGGGGTCGCGCTCGAGCCGGTCGATGTCCAATCCGACATCAGCAACGGCCAGGGCATGGCGGAAGCGCTGGTCAACGCCATGGAGATCGGCCCGGCCAGCCGCGCGCTCCAAGGCGCCGCGCCGGAAGTGCACGCCAAGGCCAAGGAGGCGCTGCGCACCGTCTTCACCCCGCTGCAAAAGGACGGCAAGGTCCTGCTCGGCGCCGGCATCTGGATCGTGACGGCAGGGAACGGCTAGCCCGGGTCGTTAGCCATTCGGCATGGTTGGCAGGCTCCGCAAGGCATGGTAGAGAACCCAAAAGACAGGGAGCTGACCATGCGTCGATTGGCCGGAATCGTTGTGGCTTTCATGTTTGTGTTGGTGCTGGGCGGTCGTGGCGCATCGGCCCTGCCGATCGATCTCGGGACCCTCACCTCCGGAAATGCGGTCGCCTTTTCCTTCAGCGCGACGGCGACCGGCTTGAGTTCACAGGAGTTCACGTTCACGCTCACCGCCCCGAGCGTGATCGTGACCACCGCGACCAATATCATGGCGCCGGGCATTTTCGAAGCCGTGAACTTCAGCATGCAGCTGAGTGGGCCCGGCGGCTTCGCGGTCGGGATATTGGGCGGCTCCCCTCTGGTGAAAGTGCTGAATGCATTCGATATCCTGGGCAGCTTGGCCGCCCCCGGCAGCTACACGCTGCTGATTGATATGTACCGGGATCCCGCCGGACCGGGCGCGCCCGCCGGTCTGATCGCCGGATCCGTGGTCGCCGCCAGTGCGCCGGCGGTCGCCACCACCCCGATCCCCGGCGCGGTCCTGATGCTGCTGACCGGCATGGGCGCTCTCGGCGGATTGGCTTGGCGCCGCCGCCGTATCGCCGGACCGCTTTCCTAAAGTCCGCTGAAGGTGGACGGAGGCGCGGCGGGGCTCGGGATCCGGTCCTCTAACATTCTCGCCACCGTCTCGGCCGGCATGCCGAGCATGATGCCGGGGATGGTCACCGAGCGCTTCTCGGTGCCGAGGCGGACCGACCAGTCCAGCCACGGGCGTTTCGCCAGCGCGAGCTCGGTCGGGGTCGCGAATTGCAGCAGCAGCGCGTTGTTGCTGCGCGTGCCGATCGCGCGCGCGGCGGTGAGCGCGTTCCACGGGATCGCCGCGTGCCAGAGCCGCGGCGCGGCGATGCCATCGTCCTGGAGACGCAGCAGCGCGTTCGAGCGCAGCAGGTTGCGCAGGCAGACCAAAGCCGCCAGCACGAACAGCGCGACGCAGAGCCAGTAGAAGCCGAGGCTCCACGGCTCCGATGTGGGGGTCTCGACCGCCCAAAGGATCGTCTGCGGCGTCGCCGCCAGCAGCGCCAGGAAGGTCACGATCTGGAACAGCCGGTCGCCCGGCAGGATCACCGCCGCGCCGGACCGCGCGCGCGGCCGGCCGAACCGGGCCCAGAATTGCGGCGCGAACAGCGCGCTCGCCAGGGCGCCGTAATAGCCGGTCAGCGAGAGCGTGGCCCAGGGCTCCGGCAGCGTGGTCGTCGCCGGCGCCTCGATGGTGAGCCAGACCATGCCGGCCACCATCGCCACCCGCACCGTGTCGCCGAAATCCCAGCCGGCAAAGGCCTTCACGGCCCTCAAGCCCGCTTCTTTTTCGCCTTCGCGGTGAGATGCGGGGCCAGGTAGTGGCCGGTATAGCTGCCCGCCGTTTGCGCCACCTGTTCCGGCGTGCCGGCGGCGACGATCTTGCCGCCTTTGTCGCCGCCCTCGGGGCCGAGGTCGATGATCCAGTCGGCGGTCTTGATGACTTCGAGACTGTGCTCGATCACCACCACCGTGTTGCCCTGGTCGACCAGCTGGTGCAGCACCTCCAGCAGCTTGCGCACGTCCTCGAAATGCAGGCCGGTGGTCGGCTCGTCGAGGATGTACATGGTGCGGCCCGTGGCGCGCCGCGCCAGCTCCTTCGAGAGCTTCACCCGCTGCGCTTCGCCGCCGGACAGTGTGGTCGCCGCCTGGCCGATATGGATATAGCCGAGCCCCACCTGTTCCAGCATGGCGAGCTTGTCGCGGATCACCGGCACCGCCTTGAAGAACTCCACGCCTTCCTCGACCGTCATGTCGAGCACGTCGGCGATCGACTTGCCCTTGAAGTGGATCTCCAGGGTCTCGCGGTTGTAGCGCTTGCCCTTGCACTGGTCGCACTGGACATAGACGTCCGGCAGGAAGTGCATCTCGATCTTGATGACGCCGTCGCCCTCGCAGGCCTCGCAGCGCCCGCCCTTCACGTTGAAGGAGAACCGGCCCGGCTTGTAGCCGCGCGCCTGCGCTTCGGGGAGGCCTGCGAACCAGTCGCGGATCGGGGTGAAGGCGCCGGTATAGGTCGCCGGATTGGAGCGCGGCGTGCGCCCGATCGGCGACTGGTCGATGTCGATCACCTTGTCGAGATATTCCAGCCCCTCGATCCGGTCATGCAGACCCGGATGGGTGCGCGCGTCGTGCAGGCGCTTGGCCAGCGCGTTGTAGAGCGTCTCGATGATCAGGGTCGACTTGCCGCCGCCGGAGACGCCGGTGACGCAGGTCATCACGCCCAGCGGAATCTCGACGCTGACATTCTTCAGATTGTTGGCCTTGGCGCCGACGATCTTGACGCTGAGCGGATTGCCCTTCTGGTCGGTCGCGCCGGCGCGCCGCACCTCCGGCACCGGGATGGTGCGCGTGCCGTTCAGATACTGCGCGGTCAGCGAGTTGCCCTGCATCACCTGCTTGGGCGTGCCCTTGGCGACCACCTGGCCGCCATGGATGCCGGCGGCCGGTCCCATGTCGATCAGGTAATCGGCCTCGCGGATCGCATCTTCGTCATGCTCCACCACCAGCACCGAGTTGCCGAGATCGCGCAATCTCTTCAGCGTGGTCAGCAGCCGGTCATTGTCGCGCTGATGCAGGCCGATCGACGGCTCGTCCAGCACGTAGAGCACGCCGGTCAGCCCCGAGCCGATCTGCGAGGCGAGGCGAATGCGCTGGCTCTCGCCGCCGCTCAAGGTCGCCGAGGCGCGGCTGAGCGTCAGATATTCCAGGCCCACCGAATTCAGGAATCCCAGCCGCTCGTTGATCTCCTTCAGGATCCGATAGGCGATATCCTGCTGCTTGGACCCGAGCTTGGCGTTGAGCGCGCCGAACCACTGCGCCGCCTGCAGGATCGAGAATTCCGAGACCTGCGCCACGTTGAGCCCGTCGATCTTCACCGCCAGCGCCTCGGGCTTGAGGCGCTGCCCATGGCAGGCATCGCAGGGCGAGCTCGCCTGATAGCGGCTGAGCTCGTCGCGCATCCAGGAGGAATCGGTCTCGCGGAAGCGCCGCTCCATATTGATGATGACGCCTTCGAACGGCTTGGTGGTCTTGTAGCTGCGGGTGCCGTCGTCGAAGGTGAGCGTCACCGCCTCGTCGCCGGAGCCGAACAGGATCACGTCGCGGATCTTCTTCGGCAGGTCCTTCCACGGCATGCCGAGGCTGAACTTGTAATGCCGCGCCAGGCTGTCGATGGTCTGGGTGTAATACTGCGAGCTGGAATGCGCCCAGGGCGCGATTGCGCCGTCGCGCAGGGTCTTGCGCTCGTCGGGGATCACCAGCTCCGGATCGAAATAGAGCTTCGAGCCGAGCCCGTCGCAGACCGGGCAGGCGCCGAACGGGTTGTTGAACGAGAACAGCCGCGGTTCGATCTCATCGATGGTGAAACCCGACACGGGACACGCGAACTTGGCCGAGAACAGGATTCTCGGCTCGTATCCTTTCGGCGGCGTGTCGGCGAAATCGACGAACAGCAGCCCGTCGGCCAGGCCCAGCGACGTCTCCACCGAATCCGCCAGCCGCTGCTCGATCCCGGGCTTCACCGCCACGCGATCGACCACCACCTCGATATCGTGCTTCAGCTTCTTGTTGAGGTTCGGCGCCTCGCCGATCTCATAGATCTTGCCGTCCACCCGCACGCGCTGGAAGCCGCGCTTCTGCAGGTCCACGAGCTCCTTCTTGTACTCGCCCTTGCGCCCGCGCACGATCGGCGCCAGCACATAGAGCCGCGACCCCTCGGGCAGCGCCATGATCCGATCGACCATCTGGCTGACCGTCTGGCTCTCAATGGGCAGGCCAGTCGCGGGCGAGTAGGGGATGCCGATCCGCGCATAGAGCAGGCGCAGATAGTCGTAGATCTCGGTCACCGTGCCGACGGTCGAGCGCGGGTTCTTCGAGGTGGTCTTCTGCTCGATGGAGATCGCCGGCGACAGGCCCTCGATCGAATCGACATCGGGCTTCTGCATCAGCTCCAGGAACTGCCGCGCATAGGCCGACAGCGATTCCACATAGCGCCGCTGCCCCTCGGCATAGATCGTGTCGAAGGCAAGGCTCGACTTGCCCGAGCCGGAAAGCCCGGTGATCACCACCAGCTGGTCGCGCGGAATATCGACGTCCACGTTCTTCAGATTGTGCTCTCGCGCCCCCCGCACGGAGATCACGTGACCCGCATTGGGTTCCAGCGTGGATTTCACCGAAGAATCGCGCTTTGTCGAGCCGTTAGCCATGAGTATTCAACCGGAAAATCAAGATGTTAGGGGGCGCCGAACGGCTCTGAGCCGGGCCGCCACTATAGCCGGACCCGGGCTTGTGCAAAGCCCTTTGTTCTACGATCGTTCGGTGCTAAGTGTGCCTCCTGACAGCGGGTGTCAACTGGCTGAACTGCGCTTTTGACTCCGTCCGATCCATCCGGGGATTCTCATCGCCAGAGACCGCTCGGTGGAGAACCCGCCCCCGATTCGGGGGAGGGCAGGGTGGGGGTCTGGACGGCGGCCCGCTCTCTCAAATAAGAACACGCACTCGACCACCAACCACCACCACACAGACAAATCGGAAAGACACGGGGACATCATGGCAGGCAGCGTGAACAAGGTGATTCTGATCGGCAATCTCGGCCGCGATCCGGAGATCCGCACGACCCAGGACGGCACCAAGGTGGCGAACCTCTCGCTCGCGACCTCGGAGAACTGGCGCGACAAGACCTCCGGCGAGCGCCGCGAGAAGACCGAATGGCACCGCGTCGTGGTGTTCAACGACCGCCTGGTCGACGTGATCGAGAAGTACCTGAAGAAGGGCGCCACGATCTACATCGAGGGCGCGCTGCAGACCCGCAAATGGACCGACCAGAGCGGCCAGGAGAAATACACCACCGAGATCGTCCTGCAGAAATACCGCGGCGAGCTCACCATGCTGGGCGGCCGGGGCGGCGGAGGCGGCGGCGATGAAATGGCCGACGCGGGCGGCTACGGCGGCGGCAGTGGCGGCGGCTTCGGTGGGGGCAGCGGCGGCGGCTATGGCGGCGGCGGTGGTGGTTCCGGCGGTGGCCGTTCTAGCGGCGGCGGTGGCGGCGGGGATCTGGACGACGATATTCCGTTTTGAGGTAGAAAGCACGTTAGGAGGGTAGTCACGTGGCTGGTGATAAAGGGCAGAAGAACACTTCAGGTTTGACGGGCTCACAGAAATCCCTGAGCAGTAGCAACTTTCAATCGCTGGGTAGTGGGTCAAAGGCACCAGCACATTCCCAATCTTCCGGATCCAGTTCCGGCGGCGGCGGCAAATCGAGCCAAGGCGGCGCGTCCAAGAAATAGATGGATCCGAGTGATTGGGCAATCGTTGCTGCCGTTGCGTCCGCAATATCGGCCTGCGGTTCATTGGCTGCAGCTGGATTCATGTGGAGATCAACTCGAGTTGGAGCAGATCTAGCAGAATTCGACAGTTGCCTGGAAATCGTAGCAAGCCTCGGTGAGGCTCAGAGAAGAGTTCGAGATGCTAGCGAGGCTGACTGGGATTTCGAATTCCGTGAGCTGTTAAACTTGTTAGAAGCGCTTGCTCACCTTGCAAACGCAAGAAAGATCGCCCCTTCGACTCTCAAGTACGTGGAAAATTTCCTGATTGAGGCTTGGGCTTGGGCACGATCCGACCCAAAGATGCGAATTGCGATTGAAGGATCGATTAGCAGCGAAAGCACTTACTCCGAGTTGATAGCTTTCTGCGAAACCAGAAAGCCAAAGATCGAAGCACTAACGCAGCGATACCTGGAGCATAAGCAGGAATGACCTGCTCTGGTCGTTACGAACGCCATGATCCACGTAGGAGGACCATGGCGCAGTTAGATGCGAACAAGGACTAGCGCCGCCGACGTCCCACCGCGCGGAGGGCCGTACCAGCCAGACCATCGTTAAGCCGGAAGAGCGCACGCGGGGAGCGTCTTTCACAGCATCTAAATCTCTGTATGTTGGGGTTGCTAATCTGTCCTGCCTCGCCAGCAGAGAGGTGATGAGATGCGTTTGCAGCTTTGGTCTCGAAGTCAGCGCGGAAAAATTAGAAGAACGATCGAAGGCTTGGGACACGTTAGGGGCGAGTTGTGGCGATACTCGATTATCTGCCTTGTGGTCACGGCCGTCAGTGCTTGGGGCGTTTGGGAGTTCGATAGCACTCATGACGTGCCGGCCTTGATCCAGGCCGTAGGGACATTGGTGGCGATCGTCTTGGCCGTGGCGTTGGTCGACATTCAGCACAAACTCGAAGGCCGCTCTGCGCAACAGGAACGCGCTCAGCAAGACGCTATTTTACGGAGAGCACTATCGATCAGGTTGGTGCCGGAGTTAAGGCTTCTTCACAATCGGTGTGATGGTGTCAGAGATTTGCTCTCCGCTGTGCTAGAAAACTCGGGAAGCAACAATGTGCTTAGCTATGAGCAGACACAGGTGGAAATACCGCCCTTCGTTGACCAGACGTGGCACACGCTTCATGTTCTCGGTGCGAAGACCAGCGATAGATTGCTGAACTGCTGCGCTCAACTCAGCGAGATGAATCGGCAATTCGCGACCAAATTTCCACAAGGGGTCTTCATTGGCCCACATAGCAAGGAACTCGATTGGATCAGAAGTCAGCGCGACCATTATGCTCGTCAGTTCGAAGATCTCGGGATGGTCAGGCAGGAAATTGCCGAATGGGCAGGACACCAACCAGCAGCCTGACAGGCTTTCCTCCAGAGCCAGAGTCGGTACGGCGGAATTATGGTGCCAGTCGCTAGACCAGCCTCAATTCGATGGTGGATATCGGTCACTCTGTTGGATCACGGTTCGGTCGTTGGCGCCTGCGAGGCCTTCGAAGCCGGCGGTGCATTCAGTAACCGTCACCGGAATTCTGCAGGAGTCGGCGAGAAAAACACCAATTACTTGCAACCAAGGCGGTTTTGTCCCAAGATGGCCGGGAGCCGGGATGCACATGACCGAGGAGGCGTGGCGCATGAAGACCGAGAAATTTCTGTTGGATTTGCTGGCTATCCCCAAGCCTCCGCTGCCGCCGGAACCCGTCAACCGCCCACCCGGACCGCCCGATCCGGGACCGCGTGGTCGTTGATGGTGGCATCCAACTCGGACCGCCGGTTGCGGGCAATCCGCACGGTGTCTGCCCGGACGGACTGTCGTGGCTGATGTACTCAATAACATTTGGAGCAAGCTATACGCTTGGGCCATGCCTAGCGCTCTCACGCTTGGCGCCTTTTGGCTGCTGGTATATCCGCAGGCCCAGTTCAAGATCTCATGGTTAGACACGGCGACGGCCGAGGAGAAGGCTATTGTTTTCGTCGCACTAGCTGGCACTATCGCCTTCACTCTCAGCACCTTCTCGACCCCGCTCTACCGCATCCTCGAGGGCTATCTGCTGTGGCCCGCCTGTCTGCAGCGTTGGGGCGTCGAGCGCCAACTTGCGCGTAAGCGGAAGATGGAGGGGGCTGTGAACGGTACCGGCTGGAAGCGCGGCTTAGCGCTCGAGGCGCTGGCACTCTATCCGATGAATGACGAGCAGGTAGTGCCAACCCGTTTCGGCAACGCGCTACGTTCGTTCGAAACTTACGGCAAGACGAGGTTCAATCTCGACTCGCAAACCCTATGGAGCGAGATTTGCGCCGCAGCGCCTGAATACCTGCAGACGGAAGAGGACCGCGCGAAAGCCGCGGTCGATTTCTTCGTTGCCGGAATCTATCTCTGCGCTGCCTTCGGTGTTGTTACGTTCGTAATCGCCGCCAGGCAGAGTTTCCCACTTGACCTGATGGTGATCACACTCGCCAGCTTCGGCATAGCGGTTCTATCTCACTGGGTCGCAGTGCGTACTACCCAGAACTGGAGTCAGGTTGTTCAGGCTATCGTCAATCTCGGCCGAGTGCCGCTCGCCAAGCAACTTGGCCTCGCGCTTCCGGATACGCTCGCCGAAGAGCAAAAGATGTGGGAGTACGTGACGCGCTACGTTTACTTTGCAACGCCGGCGGTAGGCGTCGCACTCGACGTTTACCGCAAGAAGCCGGAACGGCCTGGCGTGAACGCAGAGAACTCGGAGGCAGATTAGGATGCCGCGCTGACCAGTACACGGCTTTCAGCAGATCATCCGGGGGATACTGTACTGAATCAACGAACCTTTGACGGGATCGGCGGATTCAGTGCTATGTCTCGGCCCTCTCAGTGCTCTGATAGAGGGAACCGCCCGGTGCTCTCCCTGCGCCCAATGCGAGCCAGCGAATACCCCGCTTACTTCGACCACTTCATCCCCGACTACGCCGCGGACGTCGCATCCACCTACGGGCTTCCGTCGGATGACGCGCTCGGGCGGGTGAAGCGGGAGATCGCGGCGGATCAGCCGGACGGCGTGCACACCGACGGCCACCGGCTGCTGTGCCTAGTCGATCCGGTCGGGGGCATCGGCACCCTGTGGTTCAAGCCCGATGCGGCGAGGCGCTCGGTCTTCATCAACGATTTCGAGATTCTCCCGTCGCATCGGGGCAGGG
The DNA here is from genome assembly GCA_030715195.1 of Dongia sedimenti. Classification (GTDB taxonomy): domain Bacteria; phylum Pseudomonadota; class Alphaproteobacteria; order Dongiales; family Dongiaceae; genus Dongia; species Dongia sedimenti. The sequence continues at coordinate 600,938 of JAUYVI010000003.1, read as the reverse complement.
GGCTCGGCAAACAGGCCATGGCGCTCCTGGCCGACGCGCTGCGGCGCGAAGGCTTCGAGCAGATCGAGCTCCGGCCGCCGCCGCGCAATGCGCGCACGCGGCGCGTCTATAAAGCCGCCGGCTTGCAGGGCCCGGTGGTGCGGTTCTCGAGGCGGCCGCAGGCCTGGCGCGCTCCGGCTGGGCGCCCGAGGGGAGGGTGCGGAACAGGGCATTTGCGCCTGGCTCATCCAGTGCCCGTTCCGCATTGCCTCGTCCCAAGCACCGTGCCAGACTTGCCACCGATGCCTGCAGGGGAGGATTTCGAGATGATTGCCGGTCCGTGGAAACGCGCCAGCTTCTGGCTGACCGCCATATTGGCGATCCTGGTACTGCCGGTACTGCCGGCCAAAGCCGCCCCCCTCACTTTCGACGTCCTGTTCGCGGCCCAAAACATTACGGGGCCCGCTCCGGTGCCGACGACGACGGCGGGCGGCCTGTTCAGGCTTACCTTCGACCCCACGCATGACTACGCTGTACCGGGCGACTACCTGGACTCGTCGATCAGCACGACGTTCCTCAGCGTTGCGGTCGGTTCGCCGGTGACCTTCGGCTACGACCTCGCGAACGATCGACTGACCATCGGCGGAAGCGCCTTTGGCCCCGCGACCTTGACCACTACGGATGTCGATTTCGCCGTGGTCGTGGGTAACTTCACGACCTCGCCGGCGCTGCTCAGTTTCGTGATGACCAACGGGACGAACGGCAATCTTTGGTTGAGCACGAATGGAATCGTCGTGACGCAGAGCGTTCTGTCGAACGTCGCGACCACCCCGATCCCCGGCGCCTTGCCGCTGCTGGTGACGGCGCTGGGCGGTCTCGCCGCATGGAAGCTCGGCAGTCGTCGCCGCAGCGGAGAAGCGGTGGCCTGAGAAAGGCGGGAAGGGCGAGGCTCACCACCCCGCCGGCAGCGTCACCCACGCCTCCCCGCGTCCCACGCCCGACCGTCATCCTAGCCTGATCCCAGCCTGACCCGGATGCGATCTCGCCGGAGCGGCCAACTCTGCGCTACGGGTTGGTCTCTCAAAGACGGTAACAAAGGAACGGCTCGGTGCTCCAACTCCGCCCGATGCAAGCCGGCGAATACGCCGCCTATCTCGAATACTTCGTCCCCGATTATGCCGCGGAGGTCGCTGCCAGCTACGGGCTGTCGGCGGATGACGCGCTCGCGCGGGTGAAGCGGGAGATCGCGGCGGATCTGCCGGAGGGCGTTCACACCGACGGCCACCGCCTGCTCTGTCTGGTCGATCCGGCCGGCGGGGCGGAGGAGGTCATCGGCTACCTGTGGGTCAAGCCCGATGCGGCGAAGCGCTCGGTCTTCATCAACGATTTCGAGATTCTCCCGCCGCATCGGGGCAAGGGGCTCGGCAAGCAGGCCATGGCGCTGCTGGCCAGCGAGTTGAAACGCGAAGGCTTCGAGCAGATCAAGCTCCGCGTGGCGCCGGACAACGCGCGCGCCCGGCGCGTCTATGAAGCGACCGGCTTTCAAGTCACCGGGATCAACATGAGCAAGTCGCTCGTGGCGGAGTGACGCTGCGTCGCCTTCCGCTTCGCCGTCGAAACCGTCCCCTCTATCGGCGCCAGCCTTCTGATTTGACGCGCAAAACCGCCGCCATCCGATTGAAGCCGACGGCAAGCCCGAGACTCAATCGTTCTCTCCCGCTTTACACCCCGCCGGCAACGTCACGCGGGCCTCGACGCGCGCGACAACTCCAGAGTCGACAGCATTCCCTTAATAGCCGTATTATCTTGGGGGGCCTGCAACTGTCTCGGGGACGTCACGTGCGGTGGGAAGGTGCAGCCGTTGCGGGCAGCCTCCCACAGCGTGCAGGGGGCAATGCCCGGAGAGCGGTCGCGGCAGTCAGGAGGCCTGGTCTGCAATTCCAAGATGCAGACATCGGTTGTCGTCCGTCGTCTGGGGAAGTCTGGGGAAGAACGAATGCTTGATAGTTTTCCGGCGATCCCGAATGCACTCGCCTGGTTCGCACTCATCGTCACGCTCCTCATCGGAATCGGGCAGAGCTGGCGTCCAGTTCTCAACTGGACGGCAACCTGGAACCGAAGATGGGCCCTGCGCAGAGCGCGCTCGATTGCCAGAAGACTGGCGCGCATCGATCGCGTTCACAGGGATCCCGCTGCGGCAGCGGCCTCGGCCGTGGGAGCTCTGATGGGCTATATTGTCGGCTTCGTCGTGGCCATCAGCGTGATCACGATCGTGGTGGTTTTCACCGTCACTCTCAAGATCGGTAACGGGTGGTCGCTCTTCCTGCTATTGGCGGCCAGCGCCGTTGTCTGCATACCGCTGGCGCGCAATCAAACGCGCATCAATGAGCTGCTCGAGATGAAGAATATGCAGCAGTTCCGGCGGCGCAGCCTGCGGGAAGTTCAAAAACTGCTGGCAAAGGCGAATGTGGAGTCTGCGACGCGCGATACATATTTGTGCAACGCCGTCGAGAACGCCCAATTGGGCTACATTCTCCGCGATCCTTTTCAGAAGTTCTTGTCTCCCGAGGAGACGGGAGAACGCTTCAAGGAGTTCGTGAACGGCATTCCCCCATACCGCTGAGCGTCCGGAGCCGGTGCCTCACCACGCCGTCTTCCACCCTTCAGGCAACGTCACCATCCCATCCGGGGACACAGACCATCCGGGGACACAATACTTAATTATCGAGCTCTCGGCGCGGAAAGCCAATTCAACGCTATGTCTCTGGCCTCTCGATGAAGCCAACAAAGGAACGGCTCGGTGTTCCACCTCCGCCCGATGCAAGCCAGCGAATACGCCGCCTATCTCGACCACTCAACGATTTCGAGATTCTCCCGCCCCACATACCCCAGCAGTTCCTCCACCGCATCGGTCTGAATCACGCTGACCCCCGCCGCGATCAGCCGGCCCCAGACCGCGTCCGGATCGGCGCGGGCGGCGGTGTCGGTGAACCCCGCCGACGAGACCGAATCCAGCGTGTTGACCCAGAGCGCGATGCCGGCGGCGCGCAGGCGCTCGGCTTGCGCGGCCAGGGTCTCGAGCCGGTCGAACTCGGCCTCGCACATGAAGGGGCGGAGCGCGATCACCTCGGCGGCGGTCGCGTCGGCAGCGGCGCCGCGGAACAGCGCCTTGCCCATGAAGGGGATGCCGTCGAGCCCGGGCTGCGCCTGGAGCCAGGCCCGCGCGGCGGTTGAGTCGATGCGCTCCTTGAGATCCACCTGATCCTGCATGCCCATCGCCTTGACCCGGGCCGCGACCGCCGGCATCTGCGCCGGATGCTTGACGTCGAGGTCGAGGAAGACGCGGCCCCGCGCGGTCTCCAGCACCGCGTCGAAGCTGGGGATCGTCTCGGCCGTCATCACCCGGTCCGGCCCTCCATCGCCCCTGCGGAGCCTGAGACGCTGGAGCTCCGCGAGGGTCAGCGTATCGGCGCGCGCATCGACGCCCGCCATGCGCTGCAGCGTATCGTCATGCAGCAGGAACAGGTCGCCATCCGCGCTCTGCTGGATATCCACCTCGACGATGGCGCAGCCCAGCGCGATGGCGCGCTCGAGCGCGGCCAGGCTGTTCTCCGGCGCGCCAGGGCCGTCGTTCTGCCAGGCGCCGCGATGGGCGACGACGGCGCAGGGCCGCGCCGGATCGGCGATGAAGTCTTTGAAGGTCATGGTGATCTCGGGGGACTCGTGGGGGCGGGGATTCGGTTACCCCTCCTGGATAGAGCGAAACTGTGATCTCCCGATGACAGGCCGATCGCCGTGTTTCGTATCGACGAACATCCGGTCGGCGCGCCGTCAGATGCGCAGGAACGCGCGCCCATTTCGTGCGAATTCGCGCCGCGACCCGTTCAACACGCTGCATTTCGGTTGCTTCAAGCGGTGCCGCGCCCCTAGCATCCCGCACCGAAAAGTCGAGACCGAATTGGGGAAAACCATGATTGCGATGTTGAACAACGCGCGGTTGCGCGCGATCGGCGCTGGCTTGCTCGGATTTGCCGCGATGCTGTTCGCGGCGTCGGCGCCGAGCGCTGCGTCAACCTATACGTTGACCTATTCCGGTCAGGTCACCGCCGCGACCGGCATGTTCAGCACGCTCGGGGTCACCGGGGGCGACGCGGTCTCCGGGACGGTCGGGCTGGAGAACCTCGATGTCTACTCGGAGTTCTCTTCGGCCCTGGTGTTCAACCGCCTGTTCAGCCAGTTCCCGATGCCGAGCGCTTTCCAGGTCAGCCATGGCGTGTCGAAATTCACGTTCGAGAATGATGGCATCGGAAGCATCCTCTCCCAACTGTACGGCGGCACCACGAGCTCGCTTTTCTTGACCGCCTTCGGCCCGGTCACCCAGCTCTCGCTCTACTATGAGACCGGCGCCGCCAACGTGCCGCTGGAGAGCCTGGTCGGGTTGACCGACTGGGGCCAGGTGCCCGGCCTGCTGTCCGGTTCGATTGCGAGTCTGTTCGGCAAGTTCGAAGTGACCAATCTCGGCAGCGTCACCTTTTCGATCAACCTGCCGCCGGCGGCGCCGGTCGCGACCACGCCGATCCCGGCGGCACTGCCGCTGTTCATTTCGGCTTTGGGCGGGCTCGGCTTCGTCGGCTGGCGGCGTCGCCGCGGGCAGGCCGCGGCCTAGTTCCTCGGCGCGTGCAGCCGGCGGTTCTCACCACGCCGTCTTCCACCCCGCCGGCACCGTCACCCAAGCGCAGCGCGTTTCATTGGCGACGCTCAGCGTCGGCTCCGGCAGCGGCGCCGCGCCGGTGAAGCAGCCGCCGGCGATGCCGGTCAGGCCTGCGAAATCGGCCGAGCGCCAGGAGAGGGTGGTGCCGCATTTGCCGCAGAAGACGCGCTCCTGCCACTCGTCTTTCCCCGTGTCCGGCTCTTTGCCGCGCGGCGAATAGGTGCGAAACGCGCCGAGCGTCGCCGTCACGGCCTCGCTCGGAAAATACGCCGACCAGCCGAAGGCGGAGCCGGTGCGGCGGCGGCAGTCCTCGCAGTGGCAGATCGCGTTGATCGCCGGCTCGCCCTTCACCTGGATCGCGCAGGCGCCGCAGCAGCATTTGGCTTCGCGTGTCGTCATGTCGGCGCGTCTCCTGTCGCGCTGTCGTCATCATATTCCTAGGCGGCGATGAATGTTTGGCGAACCGGCGGCCGCGGCGGCGATTTTTGGCAGACACGCGGAAATTGAAACCGTAAAGTTGCGTTCCTGCAACGCCAAATGGGGGGGCCATCATGTGGGGTTCGAACTTACGGAGTCTCGTGCTGGCCGCGGCAGCGGCGGGATTGTGCGGCCTGTTCTCGGCGGGGGCATCGGCCACCACCGTGACCTTCGATGCGCCGACCACCGGCATCTACACCGAGTCCGGATACACGTTCGCGGGGGCGGTGAGTGCCAACACCTTCGACCAGTTCCAACCGCAGCCGTTCCACACCCTGTCGATCTTCGGGCCGATGATGTTCAGCCTCGGCGGCCTGGTCGCATTCAATCTCGACAGTCTGGACTTCGCGGATATCGCGAACAGCGGCAACGTGGTGTCGTTTCAGATCCAAGCGTCGCGCATCGACGGGGTTCCGGTGCTGAACAGCGTCATCACGACCGATGCCGCCGCGGGACTGCAGACCCTGAACCTCGGTCTGACCAACCTCTCCAACGTGTGGCTGCAGCCGATCGGGCCGGGTGCGACCTTCCTGATCGACAACGTGAAGGTCTCGGCGGTCGCGACCACCCCGATCCCCGGCGCCCTGCCGTTGCTGCTCTCGGCGCTGGCCGGCCTCGGCGGTCTGCACTGGCGGCGCGCGCGGGCGGAGAAGCGCTTGGCGGCGCCCGCGACGGCCTGATTCCGCGCCGCCTGATTCCGCGGGGTCTGGCGCAACGCGAGGCGCCTGCAGGCAAGGACGGTCGATTGATCGGCAAGAACAAAACGAGTACAATAGTCTGTTGTTTGACATGTGCAGATCGCCCTCGGTCGCGGGCAACCCAGACAGGACCCAGACCGGAAAAGACTCCATATCGGTTCTGCAGGGCAACCACAGCGGTCTGTGTCGCCTGCAGTGCTTCTCTCACCGCGCGCCGCGCGAAGGCGGTTCGCCAAGGTTGACCGGACGTTGACGAACGGGGATTTCGCGGCCGGTTGCTGCGCGCGGCCCGAGCCCGCTTTGCTGCACCGCATCGCAGACAGGACGCAGACAGAACGAGCATTCGATTTCACCGCATCGTCTGGGTCGGGGTGGGAATTTTGTAAATTCTTCAAGGCTTTGCGAATGCCCAACCGGGTCGCGCCCTGGCGGGTTGTCTGTGTTGTTCAGGTTTGCGTTAAGGGTTTGCGGACGCGCCGGTGCCGCCGGCAACGGGCCGCCATTTTGGGTCCGCTGCTCTATCATGCGATTCCAGTCGGACTCGCCGGGAGAGACCCATGCCGAAGAAATCGACCGACCCGTTCATGGACGCGCTGTGGAGCGCGCTCATCGCCGACGAGCTCGGGCCGGCCGGCAACCGGACCGGCTGGGCCGAGACGCCGGTCCGGATCCGCAACCGCTTCATCCGCGCCGTGCGTCCGGTGCTGCAATCGGGTGCCGCGTTCCAGGTCAGCGCCATGGCTTTGCGCCTAACCGAGAGCGCCGCCGGCAAGACCGCGCCGCCCCCTGGCGCAGGCACCGGCCGGCGCGCCAAGAGCAAGCGGCCCGATCCGCGCGAGCTGCAACTCCCGCTGATGACCGCGATGCAGCCGCGGGAGAAACGCGGCCGCTGATGCGCGCGGCGCTATTCCGCGGGCAGGTGGTAGCCCTGGGTGCGGAACAGCCGGAGACAGGCGGCGACGGCGTCCGGATCGTAATGGGTCCCGGCATGGGCTTCGATCTCGGCCAGGGCGCGGTCGATGCCGAGGCCGGGGCGGTAGGGGCGGTGCGCGGCCATGGATTCCACCACGTCGGCGACCGCGACGATGCGGGCCTCGAGGATGATCGCGTCGCCCTTGAGCCCCGCGGGATAGCCGCTGCCGTCGAGACGCTCGTGATGCTGCCGCGCGACTTCGGCGACCGGCCAGGGGAAGTCGACCGCCTTCAGGATGTCGTAGCCGGACTGGGCATGCTCCTGCACAAGATGGTATTCGGTGGCGGAGAGCTTGCCGGGCCGGGTCAGGATCTCCGCCGGCACGCGGATCTTGCCGACGTCGTGCACCGCGCCGGCGATGCGCAGGCCGCGCTGCTTCGCCTCGTCCAGGCCCATCTCCGCGCCGATCGCCGCCGCGAGCTCGCCCACGCGCGATTCATGGCCGGCGGTGTAGGGATCGCGCAGCTCGATCACATGCGCGATCATGTCCAGCGTGCCGACCACCGTCCGCTCCAGCCGCTCGGCATATTCGTCGATGGTGTCGCGCGAACGGGCCACCTCGGTGATGTCCTGCATGATGCCCAGGATCACGCGGTCGCCCTGCAGCTCGGTCACCGCGGCATGGGCGCCGATGACGATCTCCACGCCGTCCTTGCGCCGCACGCCGAACTCGTCGCGCACCGCCTTGACCGCGCCGGAGAGCAGGCGCTGGATGTGGTTCTCGATCCGGGTCACGTCGGCCGGGAGGATCAGCGCGTGGACCGGCTTGCCGGTCAGTTCCTCGGGGCTGTAGCCGAAGATCTCGGCGCCGCGCTTGTTGATATAGTCGATGCGGTCGTCGCGCAGCATGTAGACGCCGGCGATCGGCTGCTCGGTCAGCGTGCGATAGCGTTGCTCGGATTGCTGCAGCCGGGCCAGCGACTCCTGCACCTCGGTCACGTCGCGGATGCAGCACAGGCGCGTCGGGCGGCCCGACAGCGGCACGTCGTTGGAGGCGATCTCGACCAGCAGCGGGCGGCCGTCCTTGCGGACCTGCCGCCAGATCCGCTGCGCCCGCATCGGTCCCTTCAGCGACGCGAGGTATTCATGCAGCGTGGGGATCTCCTCGGGCACGATCAGCTGGTCGGCCCGCATCCGCAGGAACTCCTCGCGGCTGTAGCCGTAGAGCGTGAGGGCGGCGTCGTTCACCGCGCTGATCCGCAGCGTCTCGCGGTCATAGACCAGCAGCGGGCTCGGGTTGTCGGCGAACATCAACTCGTAGCGCGCCTCGAGGCGGCGCCCCAGGCAGATCGTGCCGAAATAGAGCAGCGCTCCGCCCAGGGCGACGAGAGCCGCGATCTCGGCCAGCTCGCCCGAGAAGGTCGGCATCCCGATGTTCGGGCTCGCCGCCTTCCATCCGACCAGCACGACGCCGAGGGCGGTCCAGGACGAGGCGAGGGTAATCGCAGGCTTCTTGTACATGGCGGGGCCGAGCGGATGCGGTTGCAACTTCGATCGACGCTATCGATGGACCTATTAATTCTTCCTCAACTTTTCGGGATTTGCGGCTCAAGCGTTGAGTTGCCGTGCGTAACCGGCGCCGACGAATTGTCGCAGGCGTCCGGAATCCCAAGCTTCATGCGCGATGCTTGATGCAGATCATCAGCTACAGCGCTGCGCTGCGGTGGAAAGCCGGTAGGATGCCGGCGATGCCTGCCATGATCGCCGAGATGGAGCTGCAGTCGCCGCTGGTGCGCGCCGGGGTGGCGTACTGGACCGCGAAGAAGGGGGCGCGCGCGCTGCCCGCGCGTGGCGACTTCGATCCGCTGATCGAGGTGCCCGAGCTGGCGCCCTATATGATGCTGAAGGACGTGCGGCTTCAGCCCTTGGATTTCCGCTATCGCCTGGTCGGCTCCGCCGTGCGCCACCATCTTGAGCGCGACCCCACCGGACAGTGGATGACCGCGATCCCCGGCCAGGGGCCGGGCAATCCGCTCTGGGACTATCACGCGGAAGCGGTCGCGACCCGGGCGCCGGTCTTCCTGCGCCCGGCCTATGTCGGGCCGCACAGGGAGTTCCTGCACATCGAATCCGTGTTACTGCCGCTCGCGACCGACCACGAGCACGTGGACATGCTGATGATCTTCGTCGACTTCCTGCGCGGGTCGCAGGAAGCGTCGCGCGCGGCGCGCCATCGGCCTTGACGCCGCGGGCGAAAGCGTGGCTCGTCATGCGGCAATCGGCAACGGAGTTGAATGAGTGCCTGACTTGAACCCTGATCGCGCCGCCCTGGGCTGGAACCCCTGGTTCGCCGAGCAGGCCCGGCTGCATTGCGGCCCGGCGGACACCGCGGCGCGGGTGACCTCGGTGGATCGCGGCTGGCTGGTGCTGCTGAACGAGACCGGCGTCTTTCGGGCGCAGCTCTCCGGCAACCTGCTGCACAGCGCGCGGGCGGCGGCGGCGCGGCCCTGCGTCGGCGATTGGGTCTGCGTGGCGCGCGCCGGGGCCGACGGCTTCGGCTCAGTGCAGGCCTTGCTGGAGCGCCAGACCTCCCTGCGCCGCAAGGCAGCGGGCGCCGTCGGGGAGCAGATGATCGCCGCCAATGTCGATTGCGTGATCGTCGTCCAGTCCTGTCATTACGACTTCAACCTGAAGCGGCTGGAGCGCTATCTGACCATGGTCGCCGAAGGCGGGGCAACGCCGTGGATCCTGTTGACCAAGACCGATCTGGTCGCGCCGGAGATCGTGGAAGGGCAGATCGCGGAGATCCGCGGCGCGGGGATCGCCGCGCCGGTGCTGCGCTTGAGCAACGTCACCCATGAGGGCATCGATGAGCTCCAGCGCATGCTGGTGCCGGGCCAGACCTATTGCTTCGTCGGCTCGTCGGGCGTGGGCAAGAGCACGCTCATCAACGGGCTGATCGGCCATGCGCAACAGGAAACCAAGACCGTCAGCGGCAGCGGCGAGGGCCGTCACACCACGGTGCGCCGCGAGCTGATCGTGCTCGCGAACGGCGCCATGGTGATCGACAATCCCGGCATGCGCGAGTTCGGCCTGCTCGACGCCGAGGCCGGCCTCGCCGGCGGCTTCGCCGACATCCTGGCGCTGGCACCGCAATGCAAGTTCAACAACTGCACGCATGTCAGCGAGCCGGGCTGCGCGGTGCTCGCCGCCGTCAGCGCCGGTACCCTCGATCGCGGACATTACGACAACTTCCTCAAGCTGGCGCGGGAGGCGAAGCTCGGCGCGCTGTCGCCCGCCGAGAAGCGGAAGAAGGAGCGGGCGTTCGGCCGGCTGGTCAAGTCCGCGAAGAAGGACCGGTAGCCGGCCAATAGAAATATCCGAAGCAATGCCTCGATAAATCATATTTTCTCTATGCAGGCTGCTCGACTAGGCTGACATCAGAGCGCAACAGGGACGCAGCCATGTCGGTCGAGAGAGTGGATACGCTGGTGATCGGCGCCGGCCAGGCCGGCGTCGCGATGAGCGAGCATCTGGGCAAGGCCGGGGTGCCGCATCTGGTGCTGGAGCGGCACCGCATCGCCGAGCGCTGGCGGTCGGAGCGCTGGGACTCCCTGGTCGCCAACGGGCCGGCCTGGCATGACCGGTTTCCAAACCTGGAGTTTGCCGGCGATCCCGATGCCTTTCCCGGCAAGGAAAGCGTCGCGGATTATTTCGTCGCCTATGCCGAGAAGATCGGCGCGCCGATCCGCTGCGGCGTCGAAGTGACTTCAGTCGAAGCGCAATCCGGCCGGCGCGGCTTTCGCGTCGAGACCTCGCGAGGCCCGATCGAGGCGGCGCGCGTGGTGGTCGCCACCGGCCCGTTCCAGCGGCCGATCATTCCGGCCATCGTGCCGGAGACCGCGGGCCTGCTGCAGATCCATTCGAACGCCTATCGCAATCCCACGCAGTTGCCGGAAGGCGCGGTGCTGGTGGTGGGGGCGGGGTCCTCGGGCACGCAGATCGCCGACGAGTTGCTGCGCGCCGGGCGGCGGGTGTTTCTCTCGGTCGGTCCGCATGGCCGGCCGCCGCGGCGCTATCGCGGCCGCGACTTCGTCTGGTGGCTGGGCGTGCTTGGCAAATGGGACCTCGAGACCCCGCCGGCCGGCGCCGAGCATGTCACCATTGCGGTGAGTGGTGCCTATGGCGGCAACACGGTCGACTTCCGCCGGCTCGCCGCGCGCGGCATGCAACTGGTCGGTCGCGCGGAGTCCTTCAAGAACGGCGTGATGCGCTTCGCCCCCGATCTCGCGCGCAACGTGGCGCAGGGCGATGCGGACTATCTGGCGCTGCTCGACGAAGCGGATGCCTATATTGCCCGCAACGGCCTCGACCTTCCCGAGGAGCCCGAAGCGCGGAAGATCGGCCCCGATCCCGCCTGCATGGCCAAGCCCATTCTGGAGCTCGACCTCAAGCAGGCCGGCGTCACGTCGATCGTCTGGGCGACCGGTTTCGCGGTCGACTACGGCTGGCTGAAGCTCCCCGTGCTCGACGCGAAGGGCAAGCCGAGACAGCGCCGCGGTGTCTCGGCGGTGCCGGGACTCTATTTCCTTGGGCTGCCCTGGCTGTCGCGCCGCGGCTCGAGCTTCATCTGGGGCGTCTGGCACGATGCCAAGTTCATCGCCGACCAGATCGTGATCCAGCGCAGCTACGAAAGCTATCGGGCGGCGGGTTAGCTGACCTGGCCGACGCCCGGCAGGTTGAGATGCTCACGCTGGCGGGCGATCTGGTTCTCCCGCCGCGTCCGCAAATAGGGCACCAGCATCCAGGAGAGGGGCAGGGCGACGAGCGCCGTGACGCCGATCATCCACGGCATCAGCGCCATGGCATGGGCAGCGAGCGGGGTGCCGAGGATCAGCATGGCGCCGAAGCCGAACAGCACGCCCTGCAACATCATGTAGACCAGGGCGGTCATCAGGATCCGTGTCGTGAGGCTTGGCGTGGTGACGCCGGGGACGAGGTTCTGCATAGCATACCTCCAGTAGGTGCATTTCGCGGTGTGGCTCAACAACCCGGGCGCCCCCGGTTGGTTGCCGGCTCAGAGCGCGGTCCCACCCCTGGCGCGCTGCAGCGCGCCGCGCAGCGCTTCGGCGGCGGCCGTCAGTCCGGGCAGCATCTCCCGCTTTTCCGCAACATGGCCTTCGAGCGCATTCCAGAAATCGAGCTGTTGCAGGATTCCGCGCAGCACGTGATTCGAGCCCTCGAAGACGGTGCTCACGGGCTCGTTCGCTGGCTCATGCGGCATGGACGACTCTCTTTGCTGTGCAACGAAACAGCGGATTTCCGCCCCAAAGGTTCCGTCCTCGCCTGCGGATAGGAATGTGCGCCCGGCGCGGCCGAAGGCGCTTGCCGTTCCCGTTCGGATTGTCCAGGTTGCAGCGTCTCATCTGCCGGACAGCGAATCCGGCGCAACGAAAGGTCCGTCTTTGGCGTCCGACAGCCCCACCGCGGCCGAAATCGAGGCGCTGATCGCCGAAAGCCATCCGGACATCCGCGTCCTGGTGGATTATTGGCGCGGCAAGAAGGGCGAGCGGCGCATGCCCAAGCGCAGCGATATCGATCCCGCCGAACTAAAGCCCTATCTGCCGCGGATCAGCCTGATCGACGTGGTGCCGGACGAGCGGCGTTTCGTCTATCGGCTGGTCGGCACCGAGGAAGTGGCCTTGCGCGGCTACGACCCGACCGGGAAGTCGGTAGGCGAGGGGTTCTTCGGCCCCAACCGCGAACTCGCCTTCGAGCATTACGGCTATGTGGTCGAGCACAAAGCACCGTACTGCTATCGCGGCGATTTCGACGTGCAGGACGGCTTCGTCGAGAACGAGGACGTGATCTTCCTGCCGCTGTCCGAAGACGGCGAGACCGTGAACATGATCCTGCTGTTCTACTTCGACTACCGCGACCATCGACGGGTCGAACCCGGGTCGGTGCTGGCGCGAACCCAACCGCGAAAGAGCGACGATCCGACGTGACCCCGGGTCGCTCCAGGAGGCTCGTTCGCACGGTCGTCTCTTGCGCTCTCGCCGGGCTGCTCGCCGTCGGCATCCTGCGCGCGGCGAAGGATCCGACCGGCCTGCTCAACGCACTGTCGATCGGAAGCCAAGGCATCCTCGAGGCGGACATCGCCTATGGCGATCTCGCGCGGCAGCATCTCGATCTCTATCGGCCGTCGCAGTCGCGTGCGGTTCCGGCGCCGGTGGTGGTGTTCTTCTATGGCGGCGCCTGGAGCAGCGGCGATCGCGCCGATGTCCGCTTCGTCGGCCGCTTCCTGGCGGGCGAGGGCTTCGTCGCGGTCATTCCCGATTACCGGCTCCGGTCCGAGGCCGCGTTTCCCGCCTTCCTCGATGACGGCGCCAAGGCTCTGCGCTGGGTCCAGGACCACATCGCGGAGCATGGCGGCGATCCGCAGCGGCTGTTCCTGATGGGCCATTCGGCCGGTGCCTATAACGCGATAATGCTGGCGCTCCACCGGCACTATGGCGCGGCGGCGGGAGTCGATGCGGCGCGGATCCGCGGCGTGGTGGGGCTCGCGGGGCCCTATGACTTCAAGCTGGATACCGATTTGTGGCGCTGGGTGTTCGGCGCGGCGTCCGACCTCAGCGCGACCCAACCGGTCCGCTTCGCGGCTTCCGGCGCACCGCCGGTCCTGCTGGTGACGGGCGACCGGGACGAGACGGTCGATCCGGAAAACAGCCGCAGCCTCGCGCGCCGTCTCGCAGCGGCAAAGAGTCCGGTGCGGTTGCTGGAACTTCCCGGCCTCGGCCACGCCGATGTGCTGTGGAAGCTCTCGCCGTGGTATCCGGGCCGCATGCTGCGGGAGGAGATCGTCCGCTTCCTGGACCGGCCGGAAATGGCCGGCCCTTGAGCGGGGCGGCGCTTAGGCCGCGCGCCAGTTCTTCGCTTCCGGCAGGCCGCCGGTCACGTCGATATGCGCGGCATCGTCACCGGCCGCGAGCTTCTTGTCGGAGAAGCGAAAGCTCAGGCTCCGCCCGTTCTCGGTGACCAGCTCCAGGTCGCGGCGGCCGAACACCTTGCGCAGGACTTCCGGCGCGGTCCGGATCTCGCCGCTGCCGGCAACGCCGGCCGGCGGCACCAGATAGCCGTCGAGCTCGTAATCGGCCGGGGCGAGAACCTGGCCGCCGCAGCGCAAAGTGCCCGCGCCGCGCAATCCACCCAGGTAACGCATGCTCGCTCTTCCTCTGCTCATCATCGCATTGATCCTTTTCCCTTGAACGAAAACCGGGGAACGAAAAACCCCGCGACTGACCCGAAGACGTTGTCGTCTCCGGCAGACGCGGGGCTCCCATGGTGCGGCGCCTCACCATTGAAGACGCGGCGCGCACCGTCCGGATCAGGTCGCCGTTGCTGCCTTAAGAACCCAGCCGCCAGTACATCCGTGGTCGGCGCAGGTTAAAAAGCTGCCGGTTGTGCCCTTCCGGAATTCCGGAGTGCTAGTGCTTAGTCAAGGTTCTCGAGGTTGTCGGCCGACATCTTGCCGGTCTTCCGATCGGAGACCAGCTCGTAGCCGAGCTTCTGGCCTTCGCGCAGATTGCCGAGACCGGCGCGCTCGACGGCGCTGATGTGGACGAAGGCATCCTTCCCGCCGTCAGACGGCGTGATGAAGCCGAAGCCCTTTTGAACATTGAACCATTTCACGGTTCCCGTAGCCATGAGGGAAACCCTTTCTCAAAACAAGTGTCATGCTGCCCGCGCCCGATCGTTATGACTGGATGCGCGAACCGTCGAATTTGCGTTTTTTCGGGAGAGAACAAACCAGCGTGGCGCTTAGCAGCTTCGTTACGAAGGGTCCTCAGCGCAGGCCCAAGTTATTCCGGCCGTCTATCGACCTGCCTGATATAGGGGCAAAACGCCCCGATTGCAAGGGGCGGGCGAAAGATCGCCTGTGGCAGGGTGAAGCGGCCCGCCTAATATCGCCGTTTGGCGCGCTTGAAGCCGGGCTTCGCCTCTTCCTCGGCGATCCGCTTGTTGTCGTCGGCGTGGATGACTTCCGCCCGTGCCAGCTCATGGGCCCGGTTCAGCTCCCGCCAGCGCGCCTTGTCCTTCTCGAAGGCTTCCGCGTTGGCCCAGGGCTTGGATACGCCGAGCCGCTGCGCCAGCTCCTTCTCGCTATATTCCTGGTACCACTCAGTCTCTTCGACGGTCAGGCCACGCAGGACTTTCTGGCCCTGTTCATCGGTGGTCCAAAGGCGGAGGTCGTCGCTCAAGATGACTCCAATCGCGTTGCAGCGGGGATAAGGCAGGTCTCTAGCACGGGCCGGGGGCCCGGCGGAAGGCGATTGCTGCCGGTCCTTTAGGCCGTTGGACCTAGGGGTCCCGAACCCCCTGGTAATACGATTTTAACGGCCGACACGGTTAATGGCGGGTGGGATGGCCGTCCGACCCGCAATTGCCGGAATCGGAGTTCGCGCCGGAGATCGGGATGCAGTACGAGGAAGCAAAACGGCTGGCCGGAAGCGCCGAAGTCGCGGCACGGCGCGACCTCGCGTCCCGGGACGACATTGCGCCCGAGATCCTGTTCTTCCTCTGCCGCGATGCGGATGTGGGCGTCCGGCTCGCCGTCGCGGGCAACCGGCGCACGCCGCCCGAGGCGGATATCGAGCTCGCCCGCGACGCCGACGATGCGGTGCGCGCCAGGGTCGGCGAGAAGCTCGGCGAGGCGCGGCCCGTCGACCTGCCGCCCTTGACGGCGAAGAAGCAGGCGCTCGCCATCGAGACGATCGAAGCCCTGGCGGTGGACAATTCCGGCCGGGTGCGCGAGGCGATCGCGCGCGCCCTGCGGCTATCGATCGACGCGCCGCCCCACATCGTGCAGGCGCTGGCGCGCGACATCGAGATCAAGGTGGCGGCGCCGATCCTGCAGAACTCGCCGCTGCTCGGCGACGGTGATCTCGTCGACATCATGAACAGCGGCCCGATCAAGGGGGTGCTCAACGCGATCGCCAAGCGCCGTAACGTGGGGCAGGGCGTTACCGAGCTCCTGGTCAACCGTGCCATCGCCACGCCGGGCGAAGAATCCGCTGTTGCCGATCTGCTCGCCAATGAGACGGCGCGCATCGGCGCCGGCACCATGGACAAGATCATCGACGTCGCGCCCGGATACGGGGACTGGCACGGCGCGCTCGCCGCGCGCAAGGATCTGACCTCCGACAACCTGCAGCGCGTGGCCGCAATTCCATCGGATGCGATCGCCGAGACGCTGTCGCAGCGGAGTGATCTCGACGACGCGGCGATGGCGGCGCTCTCCAGCATGGTTGCGCGCCGCATGGCGGAACTGACCAAGAAGCGCGAAGAGGAAGCGCCGGCGGTCAAGCCCGCGGCCGACAAGTTCCTGATCACCGTGATGAAGAGCGGCAAGATCGGCCCGGTCGGCGCCGCGATCTCGCTGCGGGCCGGTATCCCGACCGACGTCACGATGCGGATCCTGACCTCCAAGAATCCGAAGGCGCTGGTGGCTTTGGCCTGGAAAGCAGGGCTCTCCGCCGCGCAGGCTCAGTCGCTGCAGACCCATGTCGGCGGGATCTCGCCGCAGACCGCGCTCGGCCCCACCACCAGCGGCGGCTATCCGATCGCGCATGCCGACATGGAATGGCAGCTCGGCCTTTATCTCGGAAACTGATGGCGTGCCTTAAGCGTCGTCGTCGGTCTTCGCCGACGTGCGGGCGCGCAGCATATCCTGCACCTTGCGCTTCAGCTCGGGGTCGGCTTTCGGCAGCGGTGCGGCCTGGATCGCCGATGGGCGCTCAAGTCCGCCGAAGCTGAACTTGGCTGCCTGGCGATCCTCTTCCTCCGCGGCGACCGCCTCGTCATGCGCGACCGGCGGCGGCATCGGGGCGTGGAGCCTTTCCAGTTCCTGTCGATAAAGCTCTTCCGCGATGGCGAGGTCGCTCTTCACCTTTTCGGGCGACGGCGGCTCCGGCGGCGGAAGCTGCGGCTCGATTGCAGCTTCGTAGACGGTAACGGAATCCAGCGCGCCTTCGATCGCGTCGTCGCGCAGCGGATACCAGGGCGAGACGTTTTCGACGTGTTCCGCCGATGCGGGATCCTGCATTTCGATCATGATGTCGCGCGTCGCGCGATCGAGCGCGGCTGCGAACCGTTCCGCCTCCGCGGCACTCTTGCAGACCCCCGCGGCATAGCGCTTGAAGTTCAAGCGGCAGAAGGCGAGGTAGGATTCCCGCTGCACTTCAGGCTTGCTCAGGGCGGCCCGCGCGTGCTCCCGCGCGAACCCAAGCAACCGCTGCACTTCCTTTTGATCAGGCATTCTCGTCGTCAGGCATTCTGCGTCATAGCGCCGAATGAAGTCCTTTCCGGGGCCTCTAGATAACGATCCTCGGCCGATTTTCCAACGTCGCGCATAATCCTAAAGTTAAACGTATCTTCGCGTCTCGCCGGACTGCTTGCGCCGGTTCGGCCTATGAGACAAGGAAGAAGATGGTGAACAGCCCGGATCGGACCATGACCCCTGCATTTCTCGAGCCCACCCAGGATGCCGGTCGCGCCTTCTGGCAGCGCGGAATCGCCGGACCGGTGGTCATGCTTAACCTGCTGCGCTTCCGTATCGTCGCCGATTATTCGGCCCATCCGGAACTGGCACCCCCCGCGCCGATCAGCGGCGCCGCGGCTTTCGACCGCTATATTGCCCACACCTTACCCTATCTGGAGGAGAGCGGCGGCGGCCTGTTATTCCTGGGCGAAGGCGGGCGGTTCCTGATCGGCCCCGCGGAGGAGCGCTGGGACCGCGCCTTGCTGGTGCGCCAGAGCAGCGTGCAGTCCTTCATGGCGTTCGCCAACCATGCCGGCTATCTCACCGGCTTGGGCCATCGCACCGCGGCGCTCGAAGATTCCCGGCTGCTGCCCTTGGCGGAACTGCCGTTGCCGGCCTGAAGACGGGTTTATCGGCCGGCGGCCTCGGTCAGCCAGAGTGCGTTGCCCAAGGCGTGACCGCCGGCGGTGTTGTCGAAAATGCACCAGACGGCTCGGCCGGCGCGACGCTGCTTCACAGCGTGTTGTCGCAGCAAGTTCAGCCGCGCGAGCGGATAGTCGGAATAGTAGATGCGCGGCGCTCCATGCAAGCGGTAATAGGCCAGCCCGTCCCAGCCGCCCGGCCGGTCGGCGCCAACCGCGTCCGGCACGCGCCGCGGGATTGGATCGGCTGCGACCCGGGCGATGCGACGCTCGGCGAGCCAGGTCTCGGCCGCCGGCGTGAACCAACTGGAATGCCGTGGCTCGAGCGCCAGCGACACGTCCAAGGCATCCTGCAGGCGGCGGAAGAAAGCGCCGGCACTGCGCCTCTGCAACGCCAGATGCGGTGGAAGCTGAATCAGGAGTACGGCGAGCTTGTCGCCCAACCCGTCCACCTCCCCGGCGAACCGGTCGATGTGCCCGGCGCAATCCACCAAGCCGTTCTCGTGGGTCATCGTCTTCGGCGCTTTGTCTTCGGCGCTTTGACCGAGAAGCGGAAATCCGCCGGCGTGGCGGCGGCCCAGCGTTCGTAAACGCCGCGCCGATGCGGCCGGTGAAACGACGAATTGATCTCCACGCCGCTGAGCCTTTGCGCATAACGCTGGAGATGGCTGCCTTCGTCCGCAAAGTCAGCGGAGTAGCGTGCCGGCACGCTCCAGCCCGCAGTGCCGATGCGGAGAGGGGCGATCTTCCTGCTTCTGCGCATCCAGGTTGAACAGCGCGGCGCACCGCCAGTTCCCAGTTCACTACTGGGCGGCGCGCGGCTTCCTGAGATGGGCGATGCCGCGCTGTTCGATGAACTTGGTGGTCGCTTCCCAGAGGTGATCGCCATAGGTGACCGACGCGAAGCTTTGGCCCAGGCCCAGCGGAGCGATCACCGCATCGACGGCCGGCTCATAGAAGAACGGGATCGAGAAGCGCTCGGCTCCGGAACCGACCACGCGATGCCGGGTGGCCCGAACCCGCCCACCGGTCCAGCGCTCCAGCAGCTTGCCGAAATTGACCACCAGCGTGCCCTCGGTCGGCGGCACGCCGATCCAGTTTCCGGAGCGATCCTCGACCTCGAGCCCGGCGACGCCGTCCTGGGCGAGCAGGGTGACGAAGCCGGAATCCACATGCGGCGCGCCCAGCATATAGCCATCGCCGATCCGCAAGGCCGGGTCGAGCGCCGCGACATCGCGCACCGGATAGCGGATGAACCGGAGCGTCGAGATGCCGTTCTCGAACGCGGAATCGAACGCCGTTTCCCCGAGGCCCAGGCCGCGCGCCAGGGCGCGCATCAGCACGGCACCGGCCGCTTCCATGTTCCGGTAGTAGGCGGCGGCCGTCTCACGCCAGCCGGACAGGTCGGCTTCGGACGGCAGCGGCGTCGGCTCGGTCAGCGGATCGCCGGGATCATGCCGCACCGGGCGCACCAGGTCGGGACCGAGATCGATGCCCTCCTTGTAGGTCGGATGCCCGTCCTGCAGTGGAAACCAGCCGCGATAGATGTTGGCGTTCCCGGCAACGAAGCTGCGCCGACTCATGGCCCGCTTCTGCGCCTCCGGCAGGCTGAAGATTGCGAGCAGCCGCCTGCGGGTCGTCGGCGCCAGTGCGGAACCCGGCAGGCCGGTCACGGTCATGAATCCGGTCTCCCCGGCCGCCCGCAGGATCGCCCCGTCCACGGCAGCGCGGATTGCAGGCGCGCCGTGAAACAGCGGGGCGATGTCGATTGAAGGGATCATGCGGCCGATCCTAGCCGCTGGATTCCCTTCCCGCAGCATTCCCGTGCGCGAGCCTCTATACTCCGCTCTTTCGTCCACCCAGCGGATTCGCGCGGTCCCATGAAGCTTCTCCTGATCGGTCTCGGCCAGCTCACCGGCGCGGTCCTGGATTCGGTCGCTCGCGACGGCCGCTTTGCCCAGATCGTGCTGGCCGGCCGCAATGCCGAGTTGGGGCGGGCGAAGGTGTTGGCGGCCCGGATCGGCGCGGCGCTCGAAGGCGAGTTCCCGCGGATCGAGTTCGTGCCGTTCGACTTCAATACCGCGGCCGCGCCGGAGACCTTGAAGCGGATCGCGCCGGACGTCGCCTTTGCCGCCCCCAGCCTGCTGCCGCGCCGGCGCATCCGCGCCGACCCCAAACTGCGCGCCCTGCCGAGCGGAATCTGGCTCGCCTGCCACCTGGCGCCCATGCTGCGCCTGCGCGACACCTGGGAGACGTCGGGCTTGAGCGCGCCCTGGGTCGGCGCGGCCGAACCAGATCTCGTCAACGCGATCCTGCACCTGACCGGGAGCGGGCCGACCGCGGGCAGCGGGGGAATCGCCACCTGCGTACCGCGCATCCGCTTCCTCGCCGCGCAACAGGCCAAAGCGCCGGCGCAGGAGATCGTCGTGCGCCTGGTCGCGGGTGCATCGTTTGCTGACTGCATGGCGGGAGAGGGCGCTCTCAAGGAATGGCCGCCCTTCATGCTGAAGGTCACCTGGCACGGCCAGGACATCACGCTCGCGGTGCGCGACAAGTTGAAGGCCAAGGTTCCGCTGCTGTCTGACTTGGATCAGGCGCGCATCGCCGCCTCGGCGACGCTCGATCTGCTCGCGGCGCTCGGCGATGACGGCGTGCATGATCTCCACGTCCCGGCGCCGAACGGGCTGATTGGCGGCTATCCGGTGAAGATCAACCGGCGCGGCGCGGAGGTCGATCTGCCCGCCACCTGGGACCTCGACCAGGCCCTCGGCATCAACGCGACCGCGCTCGCCTATGACGGCATCGCCGCCTTGGACAAGGACGGCACCATCACCTACACCGATCGCGGCATTGCCGCCTTCCAAGCGCTGCTCGGCGAACGCATCGAGCGCCTGCGTCCGCCGAACGCACAGGGCCTGGCCGACAAGCTGGTCGCAGCCTTCGGCGGCTAGTTGAGTCGATTACGGCGTCAGCGCATGTTGCGCCTTGTTGACCTCGCCGAAGCAACTGGCGTCGCCCGCGGCATCGAGCGCCTGCGCACGAGCCAGCGCCGCGGCCGCCGCGGTGCTGCCGCCCGCCGTATCGCCCGCAGCCTGGTCAGCCATCGTGCCTTGCCCGGTATTCTGGTTCTGCACGTCCTGCGGTGAGGTGGCCTTGTTCTGGCTCGCCTCGTTCATCGTGCCAGTGGCGGGCGTGGTCGGGGTCTGCGGGGTGCCGCTCGGGCTCACCGGGTTGGCGCCGCTTTGCTGCAGCGTGCTTGCGCCGGCGCCGCCGGTCGGTCCCATGCCGGCATCGGTGGCCGCCATCTGCTTCGTCAATGCGTCGATCTGCGCTGAGCAAGGCCCCGCCATGGCCGAGCCGGCCAACAGCAGGCACCCGGTGCCGGCGCCAAGCGCTATCAAGGTGATCTTCATGTTCCGCTCCATGGTTCGCTCCGGTTTGCGTGCTGTCTGACAGCGATCCGCATTCGGACAACCGGGGTCGGCCAACAAGGTTCGGCGCAGATCGACCGATCGTTCCAAAGCATGACTGAATCGGAGGATGCCCGAGCCGGTAGGGCGGATGTGCGATCTGCGGCCAATCTGCCGCACAAACCTTCCTGATGCTATCGTTGCGGCAATAGGGAATCGCAGGGGGCCATCGTGCTCGAACTGACATCACGCGCCGATCTGACGCTGGATCTCGTGCATCGGGTCGCCTGGCGCGGCGAGCCGATCGCGCTTACGCAGCGGGCTAAGGCGCGCATTGCCGAACGGCGCGGCGTCTTCGAACGCCTGCTCCAGGATCCAAGCCAGGGCGTCTATGGCGTGAACCAGGGTCAGGGTGAGATGATCCACCATGCGCTCGACGCGGCTCAGGTTGCGCGCCTCGCGCAGTTGAAGCCGTTTCCGGCGGCGGTCTCGTTCGGCGATGATTTTCCGCCCCGGGTGGTGCGCGCCATGGTGCTCGCGCGCTTCGCCAATATTCTCGACGGCCACGCCGCCGCGACGCCGCGTCTCGCCGATGCGCTGATCGACATGCTGAACGCCGACGCGGTGCCACGTGTCGCCTATACCGGGCAGGGCGGCGCCGGGGAGATCCTGGCCACCTATCCGCTGTTCGCGGCGCTATCCGAGCGCTTCGATCTGCAACCCGGCGAGCGCGGTGCGCTGATCAACGGCGCGCCCTGCGCGGGCGCGTTGCTGGCCGACGTCGCGCTGGCATCGCGTCGTCGGCTCGATCTGGTCCAGCAGGTGCTCGCGCTTGCCGTGGTCGCCTTCGGTGCGCCGCGCGAGCATTACGATCCGGCCCTGGGCGCGCTGTGGGGCGGCGCGCATCACCGCGCGGCCTTCGAGGCTCTCGACGCGCTGCTCGGCCCGGCTGAGGCGCCGGTGCGCAGCCATCAGGCGCCGGTCAGCTATCGCATCGTGCCGGCCTTGCTGGCACAGGCGCATTGGGCCGTCAGCCAAGCAGAGGAGACGGCCATCACCGCGCTCGGCGCGGTCACCCACAATCCGACCTATCTCGAACCGGATGCAGTGCATCCGCTCGGGCGCTGCGTCAGCACCGGCGGCTTTCACAACGCCCTGGCCGCGCCGGTGATCGACAACGTGACCGGCGTTTGGGCCGATCTCTGCCTGCTCGCCGGGCGGCTCTCTGCCGGCCTGCTGAACGGTCGCGTCTCCGGCTTCTCCGATTTCCTGCTGGGCGATCGCGATCCCAGCGAATCCGATGGCCACGGCGCCCTCGGCTATCTGCCGATGGCGATCGCGGGCTTCGTCGAGGAGGCGCGCGCCTTGGCCCAGCGGAGCTTCATTCCCGCGGTCGATGCCTCGGTCTTCGGCCAGGATGATGTCGCCGCCCCGGTCTTCCTCGCCT
This sequence comes from Dongia sedimenti, assembly GCA_030715195.1. Lineage (GTDB taxonomy): Bacteria > Pseudomonadota > Alphaproteobacteria > Dongiales > Dongiaceae > Dongia > Dongia sedimenti. The sequence continues at coordinate 578,341 of JAUYVI010000003.1, read as the reverse complement.
GGCCGAAGGCGGCGAAGGCCGGCGAGACTCTCGATCGTGCCTTGGCCGTGCTCTCGGTCGTCGCGTCCCAGGCGCTGCACCTCACCGCGCGAGATCCGCAGTCGGGTCCGCTGCGTAATCTCCTAGGAAAGGTGCGTGAGACCGTGCCGGTCGTCACTGCTGATCGGATCCTGGGTCCTGAACTCCAAGCCCTCAGCGCCTATTTCAATGTCTCGATCTTCGGAACGAATCTACGCATCTAACCTGTTGCGAAGATGACACTTGCTGCGCCGCACAAAGAGACGCATCCTTCACGGGCTGCGGGCTACCCTTTATCGGAGCCGTCAGGGCGCGGCTGATAACGGAGAAGGGGTACCCACGTGCTGTACACTGCAGTTCTGGTCGCCTGCCTTGCATCCTCTCAGGGTGATTGTCGCACCCATGAGATGTTGATCACCGCCGGCCCCAACCCGATCACCGCCTATGTCGAGGCGCAGACCCGCGCCGCGGAATGGCTCGCGCAACACCCGGGGCTGGCGCAGCATTCGCTGACCATTCATCCCGGTCGGAGCGCTTAACCGCGCCGCTGATTTTCTGCCTCCTCTTTCAGGAGTTGCAGAATTTGCGGCCAGCCGCGATCGACGGCGTCGTGCATGACCGTCCCGTGCTCGGCGCCCATGCGCTCGAACAGGCGATGTTCGAGTTCGACCAGAGTGTTGTCTTCGCCCTCGGCGACGAAGCGCAGCTCGACCTCGCTGCCGCGGCCGGGGTCCGACTTCCATTGGCTGCTGATCTCCCAGGTCACCACGAAACGAGATGGGGGCTCCCAGACCAGGATATGTCCGACAGTGGTCTCGGTGCCGTCCTCGCCGAGTTCGTACCAGCGGCCCCCGATCCACGGCTCGATCGTGAGCAGCTTCACCGCCGAAGCACCGAGGTGGTGCGACTTCGGCCACCAGCGGTCCAGGCCCGCGGTGAAGACCTCGAAGGCATGGGCTTGTGGGGCGGCAACGCGGATAGACTTCCGCACCGGCGCAATTGTGACCCGGCGGTTGTCGTTCATCGCTCAGCTCCTGTCCTTTTCCGTCTTTGCTTCCGCCTCGACGCGGAAATTCTCCAGGGCCTCATCCCAGAACCGATCGAGCCAATCGCGCAGCGCGCGGAGCCCTTGGGGGTCGATGGTGTAGATGCGGCGCGTGCCCTCCGGGTGATCGCTCACCAGCCCGGCCGCCTTGAGCACTTTCAGGTGCTGCGACACTGCGGGCCGGCTGACCGCCATGCCGCGGGCGATCTCCGCCACCGGCTTCGGCCCGGAACCCAGGCGTTCGAACACCGCACGGCGGGTCGGATCGGCCAAAGCCGTGAAAGCAACTCCGTAAGTCATATCTAACTGTAAGTGTATGCTTACGATAGTTCAAGGCCCGAAACCGCGACAGGAATGAGATGCACGCTGGACGCCGGCAGGCTTCTGTTGCCAAATAGTTCTCAGGACACCACGTAATAGGTCCACGCCGCATGGAGCCTCGATCCCCGACAATGCTGCCCTCGGATCTGTTTCACCCCGCCGTCGCCGACTGGTTCTTCCGCCATTTCCCGGACGCCACCCCGGCGCAGGCCCGGGCCTGGCCGGCGATCAAGGCGGGCGAGCACACGCTGATCGCAGCACCCACGGGTTCGGGCAAGACGCTTGCCGCCTTCCTGGCCGCGATCGACGGGCTGGTGCGGCAGGGTCTCGAGGGCACGCTGACCGACCAGACGCAGATCGTGTATGTCTCGCCGCTGAAGGCGCTCTCCAACGACATCCAGAAGAACCTCGAAGCGCCGATCGCCGGCATCCGCGCCGCGCTCAAGGAGCGCGGCCTGCCGGATGTCGAGATTCGTACCTGGGTCCGCACCGGCGACACGCCGTCCGCCGAACGCGCCAAGATGGCGAAGCGTCCGCCGCATATCGTCGTGACCACGCCGGAATCGCTGTACATCCTCTTGGGGTCGGAATCCGGCCGGAAGATGTTGGGGACGACCCGCTGGGTGATTGTTGACGAAATCCACGCCATGGCCGCCAACAAGCGCGGCGCGCATCTTTCGTTGTCGCTCGAACGCCTCGCCGCGCTTTGCGGCGACAACCTGCTGCGCATCGGACTCTCGGCCACGCAGAAGCCGATCGACGCGGTGATGAACCTGCTCTCCGGCACCGGCGGAGCGGGAGGCGCGCCGAGGGTCCGGATCGTCGATACCGGCCATCAGCGCCACCGCGAGCTGGTGATCGAAGTGCCGGGCCAGCCGCTGGAAGCGGTGATGTCGGCGGAAGCCTGGCTGACGGTCTATGACCAGTTGCAGCTTCTGATCGAGGCGCATCGCACCACCTTGGTCTTCGTGAACACCCGCCGGATGGCGGAGCGGGTCGCGCGGGCGTTGTCCGACCGCCTTGGCGAAACCGCGGTCACCGCGCATCACGGCAGCATGGCGAAGGAACATCGCCTCGCCGCCGAGCAGCGCCTCAAGTTCGGCCAACTGCGCGCGCTGGTCGCGACCGCTTCGTTGGAACTCGGTATCGATATCGGCGATGTCGATCTGGTCTGCCAGTTGGGCTCGCCGCGTTCGATCGCGAGTTTCCTGCAAAGGGTCGGGCGGTCGGGCCATGCCGTCGGCGCGACGCCGAAGGGCCATCTGTTCCCGCTCTCGCGTGACGAGCTGGTCGAATGCTCGGCGCTACTCGATGCCGTGCGCCGCGGCGAGTTGGACCGGCTCACCATTCCCTCGAAGCCGATGGACGTGCTCGCGCAGCAGATCGTCGCCGAGACCGCCGCCCAGGATTGGACCGAAGACGAACTCTTCGAGCGCTATGTCCGCGCCTTTCCCTATCGCGACCTGACCCGCGTCGAGTTCACCGAAGTCCTGAAGATGCTCGCCGAGGGGTTCACCACCCGGCGGGGCCGGCGCGGCGCGCTGATCCACTGGGACACGATCAACCATGTGATCCGCGGCCGGCGCGGCGCGCGGCTGACCGCGCTCACTTCCGGCGGCACGATCCCCGACAATGCCGATTACCAGGTCGTGCTGGAGCCGGAGAACCATGTCATAGGGACGGTCAACGAAGACTTCGCGGTCGAGAGCCTGGCCGGCGACGTGTTCCAGCTCGGCAATGCCTCCTATCGGATCATCCGCGTCGAGCGCGGCCAGGTGCGGGTCGAGGATGCGCATGGCCAGCCGCCGACCATCCCGTTCTGGCTGGGCGAAGCGCCGGGACGCAGCGACGAACTGTCGGATTCCGTCTCGCGCCTGCGCAAGGAAATCGGCCAGCGCCTCGAAGCCAAGCCGGATTCCGTGCTGCCCTGGTTGATCGAGGAAGTGGGCATCGCCGAAGCCGTCGCCGAGCAGGAAGTGGAATATCTCGCCGCCGGCAAGGCGGCACTCGGCGCCATGCCGAGCAAGGACACGATTGTCCTCGAACGCTTCTTCGACGAGGCGGGCGGCCAGCAGCTGGTGATCCATACGCCCTATGGCAGCCGCATCAACCGCGCCTGGGGCCTAGCGCTGCGCAAGCGCTTCTGCCGCAAGTTCAACTTCGAGCTCCAGGCGGCGGCGACCGAAGACAACATCGTGCTGTCGCTCACCTCCGCGCACAGCTTCGACCTGGCCGAGGTCGCGCGCTATCTCCATTCCTCCAGCGTGCGCCAGATACTCATCCAGGCGCTGCTCGACGCCCCGATGTTCAATGCGCGCTGGCGCTGGGTGGCCGGCGTGTCGCTGGCCCTGCCGCGCTTCCAGGGCGGCAAGAAGGTGCCGCCGCAATTCATGCGCATGCAGGCCGAGGATCTCGTCGCCGCGGTCTTCCCCGACCAAATCGCCTGCGCCGAGAATCTCGCCGGCGAGCGCGAGATACCCGATCACCCGCTGACCAACCAGGCGATTTATGATTGCCTGCACGAAGCAATGGACATCGACGGCCTCGAGGCTCTGCTGAAGCGCATCGAGGCCGGCGAGATCCGCATCGTCGCCGTCGATCTCACCCAACCGTCGCCCTTGGCCTTGGAAGTCCTCTCGGCGCGGCCCTATGCCTATCTCGACGACGCTCCGCTGGAAGAGCGCCGCACTCAAGCCGTCATGGCACGCCGCTGGCTCGATGCCGACAGCGCCGCCGATCTCGGCCGCCTCGACGGCGAAGCGATCACTCGCGTCAAGGAGGAAGCTTGGCCCGAACCCGGCAATGCCGAGGAGCTGCACGATGCCTTGCTGTGGCTCGGCTGCTTGAACGACGAAGAGGCCACCGCAAAGCCGGAATGGCAGGGGTGGCTGAACGCGCTCGCAGCCGACAAGCGGGTGACCCGCCTCGATACCGGAACTGCCCGGCTCTGGATCGCCGCGGAACGCTTAGACCAGTTCAAGTTGGTCTGGTCTAACGCCCAGGTTCAGCCCCAAGTCGCGGGCCAGGAACAGCCGGCCCAGACCCGCGAGGAAGCGCTGGTGGAAATCATCCGCGGCCGATTGGAGGGCCTCGGCCCGGTCACCGCGACGACACTGGCCATGCCGCTGGGTCTCGAGGCCGCGGATGTCGACGGCGCCTTGATCGCGCTCGAGATCGAAGGCTTCGTCATGCGCGGCCGCTTCGCCGCCGGCGGCAATGCGGAGGAGTGGTGCGACCGGCGGCTGCTCTCGCGCATCCATCATTACACGCTGCGCCGCCTGCGCGCCGAGATCGAACCGGTCGCCGCGAAGGACTTCCTGCGCTTCCTGTTCCAATGGCATCGCGTCACCGAAGAGTCGCGGCTCGAAGGTCCGGATGCGATGACCGTCGCGGTCGGGACGCTCGAAGGCTTCGAGGCCCCGGCCGGCGCCTGGGAGACCGAGATCCTGCCGGCGCGCATCAAGGGCTATGAGCCGAGCTGGTTCGACGAACTCTGTCTCTCCGGCCGGCTCTCCTGGGCACGCCTCACACCGGCTGCCGGCGGCAAGGACAAGGACCGCGTCGCCTCGCCCGTGCGCACCACGCCGATTGCGGTGATGGAGCGCCGCTCGGCCCCGCTCTGGATGGCGCTCGCCGGCCAGAGCAAGTCGACTCTCGAACCGAGCCAGCGCGCCGAGACCGTGCTCGACGTGCTGAAGGCCCACGGTGCCTCGTTCTTCGACGAAGTCGTCGCCGAGACCGGGTTGCTGCGTCCCCAAGTCGAGGACGCGCTGGGCGAGCTGGTCAATCTGGGCCTGGTCAATTCCGATAGTTTCGGCGGGTTGCGCGCGCTCTTGGTGCCCGCCGACAAGCGCAAGCCGCTCGGCGGTGGCTACCGGCGCGGCCGCGTGCTGCCGTTCGACATGGAGAATGGCGGCCGTTGGGCGCTGATGCGGCGCGCCACGCAGACCGCCGATCCGAAGCTCCGCGACGCGGCGGTCGAGCACATGGCGCGCACGCTGCTGCGCCGCTACGGCGTGGTGTTCTGGCGTCTGCTCGGTCGCGAGGCGCCGTTCCTGCCGCCTTGGCGCGATTTGCTGAAGATCTATCGCCGCATGGAAGCGCGCGGCGAGATCCGCGGCGGCCGTTTCGTGGCCGGCTTCTCCGGCGAGCAATACGCGCTGCCCGAAGCGGTGGGCGCCTTGCGCGAGATGCGCCGCAAGCCGCCGAGCGGGGAGTGGGTCTCGATCTCTGGCGCCGATCCCCTGAATCTCGTCGGCATCCTGACGCCCGGCGCGAAGCTCAGCGCGCTCACCGGCAACCGCATTCTATTCAAGGACGGCATTCCGATGGCGCTGCTCGCCGGTGGGAAAATCGAGTACACTGCGAGCATCGAGCCCGCCGAACAGTGGGAGGCCAAGAAGAAGCTGCTGCGCTCCGCCGCCTCACGGCACTTCGCCGATCTCGGTTAGGAAAGGATCATCTTTGGAGCGCGACGACACGACCGCGGCGAAGGCTCTCGCCGATATCGCCGCCGGCAAGCCGGCCTCGCTGAAGGTGCGGTTCCTGTCCGAGGACAAGTCGCATCGCTACCAGCAACTGGCCGATTTGATCGCAGCGCTGGACGCGAAATACGCGACGCCGCGTCTCGCCATAGACGGCTGGCTCAATCGCATCGACGCCCCGCGCCAGCTGACGCCGGAATCCCGGGTGCATGATCTGCAATGGCACGATTCGCCGGAGATCGCGGTCGGCACCTTCGAGCTCCATATGGGCCCGCACCGCTGATCGACGGGAATCCAGCGATCTGAAGCGCTTATTGCCGCGTCTTCGGCGCCACGCCGAGCCATCCATTTCCAGAAATCGATCCTAAGTCGTCTTGAGGCCACTCGAATCGGGGCGCAAAATTCATTCCAATGATTGAAAAGAAATCAGAATTTAATCCTTTCGAATAACAGTGCATCCCATAGCCCCTCGCAGCCAGCGCCAGGACCCGTTGCAATGAATGACACCGCCAGGACCAGCGTGGCACCGGTCCGTGCCGCCGCCCCGGACGGCACTGCCCAAATGGTCGAACAGAAGGTGGTCGATAAGGACCGTCTCATCACCGAAATCGCGGATCGCATCGGCACGCTCGGCGTCGAGATGGCGGACATCGCCGGCAATGTCGAGGACGTGACCGGCCGGGTCACCGACCAGGCGCAGAAGTTCAAGGCCCTGGACGAGACCGCGAAGACCATGGTCGACGCGAACCGCGAGATCGACCGGGCGGCCAAAGCAGCCCAGTCCGCCGCCTCGATCGCCGGCGCGGAAGTGGCGGAGTCCCGGACCGCCGTCAACGGCGCGGTCGCCGACATCTCCGAGTTGATCTCCGCGGTCGGCCGCATCGCCGAGCGCCTGAACACGGTCAACAGCGTGCTCGAGCAGGTCGCCGGCTTCTCCGGCACGATCGAGACGATCGCCAAGCAGACCAATTTGCTGGCTCTGAACGCGACGATCGAGGCGGCGCGCGCCGGCGCGATGGGCCGAGGTTTCAGCGTAGTCGCGAGCGAGGTGAAGAGCCTCGCCGAGCAGACCCGCCAGGCGACCCGCCAGATCAACGAGACGGTGCACGACCTGACCAGCCAGATCGGTAACGTCATTACCGAGAGCAGCGTCGCCACCTCGCGTGCCAAGCAGGTGGGGCAGAGCACCAGCCAGATCCAGGGCGTGATCGAGCGGGTGCATGACGGCTTCACCGCCGCCGACCGCGAGGTCAACTCGATCGCTTCCACCGCCGCCGACAACCTGCAGCAATGCGACACGGTGATCACGGCCTTGGACGATCTCACCAAGGGCGTCGAAGCCTCCTCGCAGAACCTGAAACAGGCCGAGGAGCGGGTCGAAGGCCTGCTGAAGCTCAGCGAAACGCTGATCGAGTACATCGCCGAGAGCGGCGTCGAGACGCCGGATACGCCGCTGATCCGCGCCGTGCTGGAAGCCGCGCGCAAGGTCGAGGCGGCGTTCGAGCAGGCGCTCGATCGCGGCGAGATCACGCTCGCGGATCTGTTCGACGAGAACTACCGCGAGATTCCCAACTCGGATCCGAAGCAGTATCTCGCCAAGTTCACGGCCTTGACCGATCTTCTGCTGCCGCCGATCCAGGACCCGATGCTGGCGCTCGACCCACGCATCGCCTTCTGCGTCGCCTGGACCAACAGCGGCTATCTGCCGACGCACAACCCGCAATACAGCAAGCCGCAAGGCCCGGATCCGGTCTGGAACACCGCCAACTGCCGCAATCGCCGCATCTTCAAGGACCGCGCGGTGCAGAAGACCGCCGCCAACACCAAGCCCTTTCTGCTGCAAACCTATCGGCGCGACATGGGTGGCGGGAAATTCGTGCTGATGAAGGATCTCTCCGCCCCGATCCACGTCAAGGGCCGCCGCTGGGGCGCCTTCCGCATCGGCTTCCGGCAGAGCTGAGGCGCTGCGGTGGCGACAGGCGTTGGGTGCGCTGACGATGGCGGCGTCGGTTTCCGGCTGTCTGGCGGTTTGGGGATCGACCTACAAGGTGCGTTACGAAAGCGAAACCGCGATTGGGATCGACTTTGATCCCGCGGTGACAACCCTCGGCAATGTCCAGGCCGTGGCCCAGGAACATTGCAGCCGCTACGGCAAGGATGCCATCCTCCGCACCAAGGACACCAATTCCTGGGGAGTCCGCTCAATCCAGTTCAGCTGTCGGGCGCGCACAGGTTAGGCGGCTGCCGATCGCTCAGCCGTTCAATCGCCAAAGCGCGAAGTTGAGCGCCGTCGCATAGCCGACCCAGGCGGCGAGCGGCACGAGGCACGCGCCCGCGACCCGATCGATCCGGCTGAAGGCGACGATCGTCCCCAGGATCGCGATCAGCTGAGGCGCGATGTTGATCATGCCGAGCCCGGGGCTTTGCGCGGCGAAGAACATCCACGGCCAGGCCGCATTCAGCAGCAGCTGAAGATAGAACAGCGCCACCGCAACCCGTCGCCCGGCCGTCGCATCGCTTCGCAATACCCGCCAGAGCGCGAACGCCATCAGCACGTAGAGCGTGGTCCAGACCGGCCCGAACACCCAGTTCGGTGGATTGAAAGAGGGCTTCACGAGCCCGGCATACCAGGGTGCGAGATTGGGGAAGGTCGCGATCTGTCCCAACACCAGCGCGGCCGCGACGCTGAGCGCCGCCAGCGCCCCGAGCATGAGATCGCGTTTCATGGCGCGGTGACGATGCGCACCGGCAGGCCGGCGCGCAGCGAGTTCGAGACCGTGCTGATGCGCTCGGCCTCGGCGATGAGCGCGTTGCGCGCGGCGCCCTCGGGCAAATCGCATTCGACGGACATCGTGGCGGCGGTCGCCAGCAGCGGTTCGCCGGCGAGTTCGAGCGTCACTTTGACGGCAATGCCGCGCAGGGTGATCCCGCGTGCATGCGCCACATATCGCAGGTCGTTGCAGAAGCAACCGCCGATCGCCAGCGCCAGCAATTGACCGCCGTTGAAGCCGAGGCCCTGACCGCCGGCCTTGCCTTCCGCTCGGTCCACGACCAGCGTGTGCGCGCCCGCCCAGCCGAGCGCCGCCTCGGTGCCTGCGATGTTGCGCAGCTCGACGGTCATTTGCGCCATCCGCGCACTCTCTTAGAGGAATCGTCCGGTGTCGAGGATCTCCGACGTGTAATCCCGATAGCTCATCTCAAGCTCCTCCGCGCGGGCCAGGCGCCGAAGCGCAATCTCTCGCGGCGGCGTCTTCCATGCCTCGTTATGCGCCTTGGTCCAGCAATAGAGCCGCCAGGAACCATTCGGATCGAGATCGTCCGGCAAGGGTCCGCCATTGTGCCCGATCCAAGGATTGAGAACGAGCGCGGGCGGCGTCGTGATGGAGTTTCCGCGCAACAGGTGCGCCACCAGGTTCGATCGCTTGCGGTGCGCCATCGGATCCCCACGTCAGCGCGGCGACTCATGCCGCAACGGGGAGGTTATCGGTCGGAACGACGGCTGTCAGCATTCGTGCGGCCGCAGTATTCATCGAGAAGCGCGGCTGAATCGTTGACCATGCCCGGCCGCGTGTGAAATATTCGGAAAAAGTATTACCCCAGCCAGCAGGGAGATCTCGATGTCCACACGCTCCGTCCTTCGCGCCGCCTTGGCAATTGCTGCCAGCCTGCTCCCGACCGCCGCCTGGGCTCATACCGGCCACGGTGCGACCGTCGGCTTCCTGCAGGGTTTCGTGCATCCGGTTACCGGGCTCGATCATGTCCTCGCCATGGTCGCGGTCGGCCTGTTCGCGGCCAATCTCGGCGGCCGGGCGCTCTGGGCGGTGCCGCTCAGCTTCGTTTCAGTCATGGCCGTGGGCGGCGCGCTCGGCGTTGCCGGGATCGGCGTGCCCTTCGTCGAGGCTGGAATCGCGATGTCGGTGATCGTGCTCGGCCTGGCGGTCGCGCTGCAATGGAAGTGGCCGGTCGCCGCGGCGATAGGACTGGTCGGAATCTTTGCGATTTTTCACGGCCATGCCCATGGCGCCGAGATGCCCGTCGATGCCTCGGGTCTTGAATATGGACTGGGGTTCATGCTGGCGACGGCTCTGCTGCATGCCGCGGGTATCGGTCTCGGCCTCGGCATCGCGCGGTTCGGCCGCGCCGCCGCGCCGCGCGCAATCCAGTTCGGCGGAGTCGCCTTGGCGGTTGCCGGACTCGGGATCCTAACCGGTATCATTTAACTGTTGCGGTGGGCCCGGATGGTTGGCCCACGTGCGACCCTGACTTTACTGCCAAACCCACGTTCCGTCGTTTAGGAATATTAACGCTCGATTAACGATAATATGGCAGGGTTAACCCCGATCGGGTCCCTTACGTGAACCTGTCGGCGCTTTCGATCGCCCTAAAGGTATCGTTATCAACAATTTATCCCGGCCCGAGCTGGCGGCCTCGCTGGAGAATGACAGCGGGCGCCCGCTGTATCGCGTCATGCTGGTCGAAGACAATCCGGCCGATACGCGTCTGGTGCGGGAAGCGCTGGCCGAGCATCCGGTCTTCACCTTCCAGGTGGCGCATTTCCAGCGTATCGACGAGGCGCTGAAGTTCCTGGAGCGCGATGTCGTCGATGTCGCTCTATTGGACTACCTGCCTGGGAGCGACGATGTGGGCGGCCTTGCGCAGATCGTCGCGGCGGCGCCCAATCTGCCGATCGTTATGCTGACCGGCGTCGAAGATGACGCGACCGGATTGCGCATGATGCAGGAGGGCGCGCAGGACTATCTCGTCAAGGGCACGGTCAATGCCGCGATGCTGGTGCGCACGATCCGCCAGGCGATCGAGCGCAAGGGCATGTCGGATCGCGTGCGTGACAGCGAGGAGCGATTCACGCTGGCGGCGGCCGGATCCGGCGACGGCATCTGGGATTGGCAGATGGCCACCGACCACCTGTTTCTCTCGCCTCGCGCCGGCACCATCATCGGTCTGACCGAAGGCGAGTCCGTTCTCAGCATGGAGGCCTTCACCCGGCGTATTCATCTCGACGATGTCGGCCGGTTCGGCGATGCGCTGGCGGCGCATTTGAAGGGGGGAACGGCGGATTTTCGGCAGCAGGCGCGGGTCATGGTGCCCAATGAAGGGGCCCGCTGGCTGTTGATGCGCGGTCTGGGCGAGCCCCATGCCAACGGTCGCGGCCGGCGAATGGCCGGCTCGATTACCGATCTTTCGAATCTCGATGCCTATTACGATCCCTTCACCGGGCTGCCGAACCGCACCCTGTTGATCGATCGCCTGCGCAGCGTGATGAAGCGCCGGCCGATGGCGGGCCGCAGTTCGGCGCTGCTGCTGGTGACGCTATCCCGCTACGACGCCGTGGTCGAGACCATGGGACAGGTCGCCGGCGACGCTCTGATGACCGGCGCTGCCCGCCTGATCGAGGTTTCCGCGCGGCCGGGCGATATGGTGGCGCGCACGGGGGTGCGCGAGCTCGCGGTCGTGCTGGACGGCATAGCCGGCGCCGATGAGGCGATGGCGATCGCCGGTCGCGCTTGTCACAACCTGCTCGCACCGATCCTGATCGACGGTGAGGGCGTCGTTCCCGCCATGCGCATGGGCGTGGTGGTGACGAGCGCCGCCTATTCGGACCCCGAAGCCGTGATGCACGACGCGACCGCGGCGCTCGATACCGATATCTCGGAGCAGCCGTATTGCGTCTTCAATCTCGAGATGCGCGAGCGTGCCGCCGAGCGGTTGCGGATCGAGGCGGCGCTGCGCCGCGCGATAGAGCGGGATGCGCTCAAACTCGTCTATCAGCCGATTGTCGCTTTGGAAAGCGGCGCCCTGCGTGGCTTCGAGGCGTTGCTGCGCTGGCACGACCCGGCGGTCGGCGAGGTGCCGCCGACCGTCTTCATCCCGATCGCGGAGAACCTGGGGTTGATCCGCGAGATTGGCTCCTGGGTGTTGCGCACCGCCTGCTGCCAGGTCGTCGCATGGCGCGCGGCGGGCCTGATCGCCGAAGACTCCGATTTCACGGTCAGCGTCAATATCTCCGGTCGCCAGCTCGACGATGCGGAGGCGATCGACCATCTGATGGCGGTGATCGCCGAGACCGGTGTGCCGCCGCGCCACCTCACCCTCGAACTGACGGAAAGCGCGCTATTCGCCAATCCGGAGCGCGCGCGCGAGGCGTTGATGGCGATCAAGCTGCAGGGCGTGAGCCTGGCGATGGACGATTTCGGCACCGGCTATTCTTCACTGAGCTATCTCGGCCGCTTTCCGTTCGACAAGCTCAAGATCGACCGCAGTTTCGTCAACACGATCGCCGCCGGCGTCGCCTCGCCGTTGCTGAAAGGTATGCTGAGCCTGTGTCGAGAGATCGGGCTGCGTGTGGTGGCGGAAGGCGTGGAGACCGAAGAGCAGCGCGACGTGCTGGCGAACCTGCGGTGCCAGGATGCCCAAGGCTGGCTGTTCGGCCGGCCGCTCGAGCTTGGGCAGGCGGAGGCGCTGCTGGTCGGCATGGCCGACAGACCGCCGCGCAATGCCGGGGGGCCGGGCATTGCCGTCCCATCGCCGGATGCGACCGACGAGCGGTTGCCCATTGACGGGGTGCAGCGACGGGACGCGGTGATCGTGGCGGCGGAAATCGTGGGCTACGGCCGCATGATGGCGCATGACGAAGGCGGTGCCCTTTACGTGCTGGCCGACGTCCGGCGTGTGATCGATCCGATGATCGTCGCCTATCGCGGCCGCATTCTCGGCATTGCCGGTGAGAGCTACCTGCTGGAGTTCGACACCGCGGCCGATGCGGTTAGCTGGGCCCTGGCGCTGCAGCGGGCAATGGGCGAGCGCAATGCCGAGCAGCCGGAGGAACGCCGCATGGAACTGCGCGTCGGCATCGGCCGTGGCAGCATCGTGGTCCGTGGCTACGACGTCTCGGGCGGAGGGTTCAACATTGCGACCGGCCTCGAGGCGCTGGCGCCGCCGGGCGGCGTCTGTGTTTCGGACGCAGTCTATGACAGTACGGCCGGCTCTCTTCATTTGCAGTACGAAGACCTCGGCCCCCAGCAGGTGAAGAACAACGGCGAGCCGGTCCGCGCCTACCGCGCCTCGGTGGCCGTGCCGGCCTGACCGTCGGCGCCGTGCGCCGCATCCCACTCCCAAAACGTCTCGTGATGGCCTAGTCTGGATCGGAACCGAAACAACTTGGTATTCGGGGAGGGTCCTTCTGTCGGCCATCGGCGATCCCGGATTGACGGCCATCGAAGCGACGGACCTGCGCTCGCCGATCACGCGCGCGGGCTATGAGTATTGGCTGCTGAAGAAGGGCGATCGGCCGTATCCGGCACGCGCCGATTTCGATCCGTTGCTGGAGCAGCCGAAGCTCTCGCGCAACCTCGTGCTGGTCGATGTGGAACGCGATCCCGTCGATTTCCGCTACCGCTACATCGGGACGGCGGTGCGCGAGAACATGGCGGCGGAATGGACCGGCAAGCGCATGTCGGAAATTCCGATGCAGCGGGCCCCGAACCCGATCTGGCGGCATCACCTCTGGGTCCTGGAGCACCGCCGGCCGCGCTTCTACCGTCCGGCCTATCTTGGCCCGCATAGGCAATTCAAGTTCATCGAATCCGCCCAGCTTCCCTTGGGCCTTCACGGCGGCGAGATCGACATGATGATGGTGTTCGTGGACTTCCTGCGAAAGAGCGCCTAGGCACCGCCTTCACTCCCGATGCGCCTCGCCGACGATCCAGTCGCGGAACAGCGCGATCTCCGGGCGCTGGTCGGCGCCCAGCGGATAGACCAGGTGATAGCGAAAGCCGGTCTTGAGCCGCTTCGGAATCGGCGCCACCAGCTGCTTGCTCTCGATGTAATCCTTGACCAGCGAAGTCTGGCCCAGCGCGACGCCCTGGCCATCGACCGCGGCGCGCAGCAGCAGATTGCTTTCGGGAAAGGTCATGTCGTGCCTCCGCTCCTCGACGGTGCCGCTGTCGGAGACGCCCGCCGCCTCCAGCCAGGCCGGCCAGTCGGGCCAGAGACCCTCGCGGCTCGACCAGTCGAGGCGGAGCAGACGATGCTGGAGCAGGTCCTTCGGCTTGGCGATCGGATGGCGCTTGAGATACTCCGGCGAGCAGACCGGCAGGATCTCGTCCTCGAACAGATCGATCGATTCCAGCCCGGGATAGAGGCCGCGGCCGAAGCGGATCGCGAGATCCGCCTCGTTGGCGGCGAGATCGACCACGGCTTTGGTGGGGTCGAGCAGCACGTCGAGCGCGTTCGGCAGCTCGCGATAGCGGGGCAGGCGGGCGATCAGCCAGTTCACCGCGAAAGCCGGTTCGACGCTGAGGCGCAGCCGGCGCGGCGGGGTCCGGCGCCGCATCCGCTCCACCGCCTGCTGCATCTGCCGAAAGGCGCTGATCAGCGGGTCCTTGCCGCGCAGGCCCGCCTCGGTCAATTCCAGCGCATTGCCGCGCTTCCGGACCAAGGGCAGCCCGAGATCCGCTTCGAGGGCGCGGATCTGCTGGGTCACCGCGGCCGGCGTCACGTGCAGCTCTTCCGCCGCCCGGCGCACGGAACCGAGCCGAGCCGCGGCCTCGAATGCGCGCAAGGCAGCCAAGGCCGGCATGCGGGTGGGCGGCGGTGTGGCCATATCGTCCCTGTTCCTTAACGGAGGGTGAAGCGCCTGTTTAGCTCAGGTTAACAGAAACCACACCCGAACTCAGTCGAAAATCCCCGAGAACCGGCTAAATATGCAAGTCATGGAGCGAAGGCAAAACGAGACGCCTCGCCGACTGTTTAGAAGGAGTGCGACATTATGACCACCCGGTCCCTGGTCCGCGAGCTTGCCGAGCATGACGACCGTCAGCTGCTGGATATCGGCTTGGTGCGCGGCGAAGACGGTTCGCTGCGGCTTGCCACCGATCCCGCGCTGCCGGCCGGTTACGCGGTCGCCGAACAGCCCTTCTCGAGCGTGATGGGCACGATCCGCGCGATCCTGCGCGAAGTTCGCGCCGTTCCCTTCCACACCAGCGCCAGTGGCCCGGTCATCCTGACGCAGGACGCCGCCTAAGCACGAACCGCACGGTCCTTTGTCCTTTCAGGAGAGGGCCGGGACGGGGGTTCTATAATGAGCGCTGGGTCATCTGCCCGGCGCTTTTCTATTCCGGCACGGTCGCCAGTTCCCGCGCCTTCTGCCGATCGAGCAGAACGATCGCCAGGCCGCTCGCGACGATGGCCGCGATCCCGACCAGCGCCAGCGGATTGGGCAAGTTCCCGAACACAATGAGCCCCGACAGCACCGCCCAGACCGCGAAGCTGTAGAAGAACGGCGCGATCACGCCAGGGGCACCGAGCCGATAGGCCATGAAGACCCCGTAATGCCCCAGGGTCACGAAGAAGCCCGAGGCCAGGAGATAGAGCAGGTGCTGCCCGTTCGGCATCACCACCGCTTCGGTCAGCGCCATGCCCACGCCGGAAGCGACCAGCACGACGATGTTGGTGACCAGAGTGGCTGCCAGCGCCGGAATTGCCGAGGAGACGGCACGGCCGGCGATGTCGCGTATGGCGAGGCCGAGGGCGGCGGCGAAGGCCAGCAAAGCTGCGGGTGTGAAGCCGCTCGCATCGGGCTGGGCCACCAGCAGCGCTCCGACGAAGCCGGCCGCGATCAGCCCGATCCGCACCATCCCGATGCGCTCGCGTCCGAGTGTCGCAATCAGCAGGATGAAGAGCAGGGGTGCCGTCTGGATGATGGCGATCGCATCGGCGATCCCCATGCCCGCCAGCGCCACGATGTAGCAAAGCACGCTGGCGGTCTCGAAACCGGCGCGCAGCAGCGACGCCTTGCTGAAGGCACGACCGATTCCGCGCCACTGGCCTAATGCCAGCAGCAGGCCGGCACAGCAGGTGACGGCGAAGATCCCGCGCAGGAACAGGACCTCGAACGGAAGCACTCCGTCCTCGGTGACCAGCTTCATGAAGGTGTCGCAGACCACGTAGGACGCGGTCGCAAACAGCATCGCCGCGATGCCGCGGGCATTGGAGATCGGAGAGGTCATAAAAAATTCCGGCGGAATCCCGCCGGGCTCCGCCCGTCATGTTATTCGTTGTCCCGACGGTAGCGGAGCAGCGCGGGTTTGTCATCCGCATCGAAGCCGGCACGGCGCCCTATCCGTGCCCCGTCAGGGGCGCGCCAGGGTACGATCCGCGGGAAAGTGTGCGGCGACGGTGGTTCCGGAACCGAGCGTGGAGTCGATTTCGATCGATCCGCCGTGCAGCTTGAGCAGGGCATCGGTCAGCGGCAGGCCGAGCCCGGTCCCCTCGTATTTTCGCTCCCAGGCGCTGTCGAGTTGCTGGAACGGCGCCAAGGCGAGCGGGATATCGCTCGCCTTCATGCCGATCCCAGTATCGGCCACGGTGACCGAAAGACGATCTTCGGCAATCGTCGCCGTGATATCGACGCGCCCACCGGGACCGGTGAATTTCACGGCGTTTCCGACCAGGTTGATCAGGATCTGGGTGACCGCGCGCAAATCGGCCCGCAGCAGCGGCAGTGTCGCTGGAACAGCCTGATGCAGGGCCACGCCGCCGCGGTCCGCGACGTCGCGGACGAACAGCAGCGCCCCGGAAACGGCTTCGCCAAGATCGCATGGCTCTTCGTTCAACTGGTATTTTCCGGCATCGATCTTCGAGATGTCCAGGATGTCGTTGATCAATTTCAGCAGATGGCCGCCGCTCTGGAAGATGTCGTCGGCGTAAGCGCGATAGCGCTCGTGGTCCCGGCCGAACACGTCGTCCTTGATCACTTCGGAAAAGCCGATGATCGCGTTCAGCGGCGTCCGGAGCTCATGGCTCATGTTGGCGAGGAAAGAGGACTTGGAGCGATTGGCCGCCTCCGCCGCGATCTTCGAGGATCGGAGCGCGCTTTCGGCGCGTTTCTGTTGCGTGGTGTCGGTGATCATTCCCAGCAGGTAGTGACCGTCCTCGGCTTCGCGACCCGGCACTTGGAATCGGGACTTGCTGGTCAGGATGGGGATCCGGTCGCCGCTGAAATTGATGAGTGTCTCGGCAAAGCTCCGCGGCAAGCCGTCCGCCATTACCGCGCGATCGGCCCGACGAAACTCCTCGGCCTGTTCGACCGGACCGATGTCGAAGTCGCTTCGGTTGATCAACTCGGCGTGGGTTCGCCCCAGGAGACGGCAGAGCGGCTCGTTGACGTAAACGTATTGGAGCCGGTGGTCTTTCACGAACACCGGACCCTGAATCGCGCCAACGAGACTGATGAAGAACGGGTCGGTTGAGCCGACGGCGGGTACATCGGATTTGCACGGTGTACTTGCCGTTGCCGGCAATTCGGTGTCCGCAATAAGGGAAAGCTTCATCGGGATGCGTCCATCGCGATTCGACGGCATCTGGACGTTCGTCGCGCACAGCAGCGCCGTGCGTCCGCGGGGCGTCAGTGCCACCCCACCCTTGAACGATTCGATGTATCCCCGTGCCAGAAGAAACGAGCGCGTGACCGAGGGAACATCGGATTCGGACGACTTGCCGCGGAGGCACTCCAGACAGCGCAACTCGTCGCCTGCCAGGGCGAAGCGTGACGGCGGACGGAGTTCGGGTGAGGGGACCATGCAAGAGAGATGGTGGCGATCCCGGCACCGCCCTAGCGATATCACGGCCGGAACACACACCCTGAAGCGACTATCGCCCTAAAGTGGTGTGCTTTGAACTATTCGGGTCCGGCGATGCATACCACCGGTGGCTTGACCCGATACTCATGGATGGTAGCCGCCGCGCGCTGGAGCGTTCAATTTGCTCCCTCGAGACACCTAGAGGAGGAGTCCATGAACACCGTCGTAACAGGAGGCACGGGCCTCATTCTGTTCTGTCTGCTGATGAGTTCCGTGCTTCTCGCCGCCTGCCAACAGCCGTCATCCACCGCCACCGGTCAATCCTATGCCTCCCAGCAGAATAAGGGCGGCGACCAGGACATGGGGCGCCAGCGCCGCTGCTGCCACAGAGCCGGCCAAACCGGCGCGAAATGATCGCAGCTGCGCCGCATTGGGGCGTTCCGTTCCGCGCGCGTTGCGAAATGCTCCGTGACATGCTCTGACTCCCCCTGACTTTGACAAACATCAGGGAAGATCGGACGTGAACGAGCAATCCCCGACGCCCGGCGTCGGCGCGGTGAAGATCCGCAAGATCGTGTCGGCGCCGCTGCTCGGCGAAAGCCCGAAGGGCGGCTGGTCCAGCGAGATTCGCCCCGAGGATTCCGTCCACACCCTGGTCGCCGTGCACACCGATGCCGGCATCACGGGATATGGCAGCGCCTTCACCAATGGCGGCCTGGTCGCCGCGGCGCTCAAAGTGCTGGAGCCGATCTTCGCCGGCGAGAACGCGCTGGAACCGGAGCGGGTGACCGAAACCCTGCACCAGAACACGTTCTGGATGGGGCGCGGCGGCACCTTGACCCATGCGATCAGCGCCATCGACATTGCGCTCTGGGACATCCTCGGCAAGGCGACCGGCCAGCCGGTCGGCCGCCTGCTGGGCGGTACCTATCGGCGGCGCGTGCAGCCCTATTGCTCCTTGCTGATGGAACAGCCGGAGATCATGGGCGAGGTGGTTGCGAAGTACCGCGGCCTCGGCTTCCGCGCGTTCAAGATCGGCTGGGGGCCGTTCGGGCGCGCTCAGGACGTCAAGCTGGACGAAGCGATCGTGCGCGCCGCACGCGAAGCGGCCGGGCCGGAGGCCAGGCTCTTCGTCGATGCCGGCGCCAGCGATGCCTATTGGCCGCATGGGCTGAAATGGGCGTTGCGCACCGCCGATATGCTCGAGGCCTACGATATCGGCTGGTTCGAAGAGGCGCTGAAGCCGGACGCGCTCGACGATTTCTGCGAGCTGCGGCGCCGGAGCCCGGTGCCGATCGCCGGCGGCGAAGTCCTGACCCGGCGCCAGAGCTTCATGCCCTGGCTGCAGCGCGGTGCCTTCGACATCGTCCAGCCCGACGTCACCAAGGTGGGCGGCATCAGCGAGCAGCGCCGGATCGCCTGGCTGGCGGCGGATTTCGGCATCAAGTATATCGGCCACGGCTGGAACACCGCGCTCGGCGTCGCCGCCGACCTGCAGCTCGCCGCCGCGATGCCGGACACCGATCTGGTCGAGTTCATCGGCGGCAGCCCTTACGTGGACGGGATCACCGAACGGCCGTTCGCCCTGGACGCAGAGGGGAATCTGGAGATCCCGCAACTGCCCGGCCTCGGCGTCACGCTGGACCGCGAAAAGCTCGCGCGCTACACCCCCGACCCGGCGCCGCTGTTCGCCTGACCGGCTCAGGCGGCGCGGGGCGGAGTGACCGCGTAACGCAGGTGGACCATGCCGTTCGCGATCGGCGTGGCCGAGCGGAAGCTCAGCTCGCATTTGCCGGCGAGGCCGCCGGGGTAGGCGACGATGCCCTGCTGGCTGACATCGCCGTCGAAGGCCGGCCCGACCAGGACATGGACTTCATCGACCAGGGCCGCCGCCAGGAAACTCCCATTCACGCTGCCGCCGCCTTCGAGCAGCAGGCGCTTGATGCCGAAGGTTTGGTTCAACGTCTCCAGCATCGCCGCAAGATCGATCTCCGCGCCCTCCGCGACGATGTACGAAACTCCGTCGGCCGCCAGCTCGGCCAGATGCGCGTCGTCGACATTCCGGCCCAGCAGGGCGATCACATGATCACCGCCGATCGTGCTCCCGGAAAAATGCGTGCGCCCGGACGGGTCGAGCACGATGCCGAAGCTCTTCGCCTCCCGCGCGGCGACGTGCAGCGGCCGTTGCACCGCCGGCACTTGCGCCGGCGGATGGGCGGCGGCCTTGCTCATCTCCTGCATGGTGACCCGGCCCACGATCCAGGCATCGCCGCCTAGAGTGTCATGCACGCTTTCGAACATCGTGCCCCAGTTCTTTCGCTCGCCGTCCGGCGTCGCGGTCCACCGGCTGGGGTGCAGCTTGCCGTCCAGCGAGGACGTCATCAGCATGATCACTTCAGGTTTCATGACACTTCCACTGTTGTCGAGACCGCCCGGCAGGAGACCCCGATGCGGCCCGCTTGTCAAAGGGCGCGGCGCGGGTGCGCAATATCACTGTGATTTCTGTTCTCTTTTCCGCATCGCGAGCGGCATGATGGCGGCAGGGCATCCTCTTCAAGGAGACGCGCCATGAAATCCAGCTATCGCCAGCGTTCGATCGGCAACCGCAAGCTCAGTCCCGAAACGCTGATGACCAGTTACGGCTACGACCCCTTTCTGTCGGAAGGCTCGGTGAAGCCGCCGGTGTTTCTCACCTCCACCTTCGCCTTCCGCTCGGCCGAGGACGGCAAGGAGTTCTTCAACTATGTCTCTGGCCGCAAGGCGCCGCCCAATGCCGAGGATGCGGGCCTGGTCTATTCGCGCTTCAACCATCCCAACCTGCAGATCGTCGAGGAGCGGCTGGCCGTGCTGGAAGGCGGCGAGGGCGCCTTGATGTTCGCCAGCGGCATGGCGGCGATCACCGCGGCGATCCTGGCCTTCGCCCGGCCGGGCGACACCATCCTCCACAGCCAGCCGCTCTATGGCGGCACCGAGACCCTGTTCGTGGGGACCCTGGCGCCGTTCGGGCTGAAGGCGGTGGGCTTCACCGACGGGTTGAGTGCCGGCGCGGTCGAGGCGGCGGTGGCGAAGACTGCCGGCGGCAAGGTGCCGATCATCTATATCGAGACCCCGGCCAACCCGACCTGCGGCTTGGTGGATTTCGACCTGATGGTCAAGGCCGCCGATGAGATCGAGAAGCGCCAGGGCTCGCGGCCGCTGATCGTCGTGGACAACACCATGCTGGGGCCGATCTTCCAGGCGCCGCTGCAGCACGGCGCCGACATCGTGGTCTATTCGCTGACCAAATATGTCGGCGGACACAGCGATCTCGTCGCCGGCGGCGTGATCGGCCGCGCCAAGGACCTGGCGGCGATCAAGAAGATCCGCAGCGCCTTCGGCATGCAGCTCGATCCGCATTCGAGCTGGATGCTCGGGCGCTCGCTGGAGACGCTGCACCTCCGCATGGAGCGGGCCAGCACCAGCGCCTCGAAGATCGCGCGCTGGCTCAAAGACCATCCCAAGGTCGCCGAGGTGCACCATCCCGAGCTGATCGCGCGCGGCAATTATCAGACGGTCTATCGGAAATTCTGCAAGGCCGGCGGCTCGACCTTCGCCTTCACCTTCAAGGAAGCGGGCGAGGCGGGCGCGTTCCGCTTCCTGAACGACCTCCATCTCTTCACCCTGGCGGTCAGTCTCGGCGGCACGGAATCGCTGATCTCGCACCCGGCCTCGACGACGCATTCCGGCGTTGCCAAGGAGATCCGCGACAGCGTCGGCGTCACCGACGGGCTGGTGCGCATCTCCGTTGGGCTGGAGAACCCCGACGACCTGATCGCGGATCTCGCGGAGGCGATGGAGAAGGTCTGACGCGGGAGATGGATGCATACCCATCTCTAAAGACAGGCTCGTTCGGGACCTCGATGGTTTCCCTTCCCTCGACGTGAGACTTGCCGGACCGTGCGCGCCCCCGCCATGGCGCCAGACGTCGACATCCAAGGATGCGCTGAATCGACCGGCACCGCCGCTTTCCGTTCAGCTATTCCGCCGGCACTCACACGGTGACTTGCAGGCGGTGCGCTGCCACCGTGATGACCCTCACGGATCGACGATTCACGTGGATTCCTGCCTTGCAGTTCGCGCGGTGGAGGCGTCCACATGATTGCATGGCTGGCGATACATGGAGGCATGCGATGCATCGATCTCTATCAGTGGCCTTTTCCGGCTGGTCCAATTCTCTGCGGCAACTGGTGCCGTTGGTGATGATCGGCGGCGCGCTCTGGGCACAGAGTGCCGGCGCCGACGGGTGGCCGGTAGCCCATGGCAATCCCGCCAACACCAGCTACCAGAACGTCCTGACCGCTCCGGCAGTCTCGCCGATCAGGGTTATGAGCGATCTCGGCACCTTTGCGGACGGCATCAGCCCGATCGTGTCGGCGGAGGGCAACGTCTTCCTCGGCGACCGGGAAGGCAACGTCATCGCCCTGCGCGCGGATGGGACGCGATGGTGGAATCATCAGTTAGGGTCCGGCTGGTCGGTGCGTTCGACGCCGGCCGTCAACAGCCGAGGGGAGCTGTTCGTGCTGGCCTCGCGCATCGTGAACGACCATCGCGGAACGGTGGAGACAAAGCGCATCGAGAGCCTGCTTCTGGGTTTCGCGGACGGCGGCGCGCTTCTGTTCCAGGTTCCGCTGCCGGCGCGTGGCCTGGGCGGGATCAGCACCGCGCCGCTCAACATCGTGCGCGATCCGGCCAATGCCGAGGTCGTCGTGTTTCCGATGCGCTACGCCTTTTCGCAGGGCTACTACCACGAGCTTTGGCTCCTCGCCTATAACCGCTTCGGCGTGGTGGAGGCAGAGGTGAAGGTCGGCGCCGAGCACGGGACGATCGGCAGCGCGAGCAGCCTCGACTGGGGACATGATTTCTCGATTGCATCTCCCGACGACCCCAATGCTCCCGAGGAGTATCAGTCGCCGCTGCTTGGTGCCGCGGTGCCGCATGGCAACGGCCTCGATTCCTCGGTCGTCGTGGTCAATGACGACATGGGTTCAGTGGCGCGCTATCGCTTCAGCGGCCGTTTCGCCCAAGGCTTCACCGAGATCGATCGCTGGAAGCAGGGCGAGAAATATCCGGCGATCTCTGCGCCGGTCGTGGCCAACAATGGCGTCGTCCTTTTCAACCGGCCCGGTGACGTGCTGATCCTGCAGAACGACGGCACGTCTGTCCGGCGCAAAGTTCACTATGAAAGCGATGCTCCGCCGGCCGTGCTGCCGAATGGACGCATCATCCATACCAGCCAGGGCGGCCTGGAGGAGGCGGGCGGGGCGCCCGGCCCCGAGAACACGCGCAGTTATGTCTCGCCCACCGCCAGTCGCAACTATCTCTATGCCTCGGAGAATTACCGCCTCGCCACTTTTCGGATCGAGGATCTCGCATTGGTGGCCACCTACGACCTGGAATACGGCGGCCGCCAGCAACCCGCGATCGGACCGCTCGGGCATGTCTACGCCCTGACCTTCAACAAGCTTCACATCTTCCCGCCTAACCCCAGCGTCGCCACGGGCACCAATATCGGTCCGGGCGGGGTCGCCGGCGCAACGACGGCGCCGGGCGGCAGCGAGGGTTCGAGCACAAGCAAGCCGCCCCGCGTCGGGACCTTCAATCCTGCCATCCTGACGCAACCGGGCTTCACGCCCGTGCCCGGCAACTGAACCCCGGTCGGGGCGCCGCCGCGCGACTCCTCGTCGGACGTCCTGAGGGAGCTCGGCTATCACGTGACCAAGGCGGCGAAGATCCACGCGGCACTCGATTCCGCGTAGGCGTGCCTCACCATCCGGCGGCGCAGCTGCCGGGGCCCGCGACCGCCATGCGGACGATGATGTCGAGATCGTTGGTCCAGACCGAGGCCTGGCAGTCCGTCGCTTTCTTCCGGAACTGATAGAACCGGCCGCCGGTGAGCAGCCGCGTGCGGCTGACCGGGGTGCCCCATTCCTCGTACATCTGGAACAGCGGCGAGCCGGAATATTTCTGGCTTTGCCCGGCCGCGTACTTGTCCCACGACGTGCAGCCCGCCGCGGCCAGCGCCAGTAAGCCGATTGCAAGCCATCCGAGATGCTTCACGCGCCGAACCCCGCACTCTGCCTGCACGCATTCTACGCCGGGAAGGGTGGTCGAGGAATGTCGGTTTCGGGCTTGCGCGTCCCGCGCGCGATCTCATATTGTCCGCCCCTTTTTCGCAGGATCTGCCATGGCGACACGGTATTGCGGGCTGGATTTCGGCACGTCCAACTCGACCCTGGCGCTGAGCGCCGACGGGCGGTCGTTCCTTTGCCCGCTGGAGGGTGATTCGGTGCTGCTGCCGAGCGCCGTCTTCTACGACGCGGAGGACCACTCGGTCCGCTTTGGGCGCGATGCCATCCGCAACTATGTCGAAGGCGTCGAGGGCCGGCTGCTGCGCGCCTTGAAGAGCGTACTCGGCAGCACCCTGATCGAAGAGACGACGCTGATCCAGAGGAAGCGCGTCGCCATGCGCGCCATCATCGGCATGTTCATCCGGCATCTGAAGCGCACGGCGGAAGCGCATCTCGCCGCGATCGGCATGCCGGGCCCGCTCGACAGCGTGGTGCTCGGCCGGCCGGTCCATTTCGTCGATGGCGATGAAGAGGCGGACCGGCGCGCCGAAGCCGAGCTGGTGGCGGCCGCCAAGGCGGAGGGCTTCCGCCATGTCGAGACCCAGCTCGAGCCGATCGCGGCGGCGCTGGCCTATGAGCAGAGCCTCGACCGCGAGGAACTCTCGCTGATCGTCGATCTCGGCGGCGGTACCTCGGACTTCGTCATCGCGCGGCTGTCGCCGGAGCGCGCCAGACAGACCGACCGCGCCGCCGACATCCTCGGCCGCAGCGGCGTCCATATCGGCGGCACCGATTTCGACCGCCGGCTCAGCATCGACAAGGTGATGCCTTATCTCGGCTACGACGTGCTGCTGGGCGAGAAGCGCCTGCCGATGCCGCAGCACCTGTTCCACGACCTCGCCACCTGGCACAAGATCCCGTTCCTCTACACCGCGCAGAACCTGCACTATTTGCGCAGCATCGTGCTGACCGCCGACCGGCCGGAATTGCTGCGCCGCCTGATCGATGTGCTCGCCCATCGCAACGGCCATCGCATCGCCGGCGAGGTCGAGGCGGCGAAGATCGCGCTCTCCGATGCCGCCCGTGTCTCGTTCGCCTTGCCGCTCGAGCCGCCGGTCGCGGTCGACATGACCCGCGCCGATGTGGACCGCGCGGTCCATGACGACACCACCCGTCTCATTGCAGCCATCGCCCGCTGTACGGCAGCGGCTTCGGTCAAGCCCGAGCAAATTCAGTCGGTCTTCCTGACCGGCGGCTCGACCGCGATCCCCGCGGTGCGCGACCGCATCCTCGGGCATCTGCCCAATGCGCGCGCGGTTCCCGGCGACATGTTCGGCAGCGTCGGCCTCGGCCTCGCGATCGACGCGCAACGCCGGTTCGGCTGAGGGCCTAGCCGGCGCGGCTGGCCGACAGCGGCGCGTAGGGCCAGCCGGGGATGCGGGGCCGCGCGGCGGGCACCGGGTTGCGCGGCGTGGTGTCGCGCGGCGGCTGGTTGAGGGCCATCAGGAAGTGCTGGAGCATCGCGACCAAGTGGCCGCTGCCGCCGGGCTGCAGCGTCACCACGGTGCCGCCCGCTTTCTCGACCGAGACCTGGATGGCGCTCTGGCGCGACGCACCCGCCTGCGGATCCGCGATGAGGAACTGTACCGTGGCGGTCTCCCCGCCCATGGCGGCCTGCATCTGCTTGGCGAGACCGATCGCCTCGCTCAGGAATTTCGCGATCGCGTTCTCGCCGGCGCCGGCCGGCAATGTCCCATTGGCCCAGCCGCCGCCGACCTCGATGCGGAACGCCGCGGCATGGCCTTCCTCGATCAGGAAGCGTTCGTGGAAGGCGGGCGGAGCAACGACGGCCGCGGTCGGAGCCGCGCGCTCGGGCTTCGCGACGCTCTCGTGCCGCCGCGCCGGTCCCCTGGAATGCCGGCCGCGATCCACCGCAACCGCCGCCGTCCGTCCGCTGCTCCGCCCCACCGCCATCTCCCGTTTCCATCGAAGCTCAAAGCGAGCCCATGGCGGGAAGCCTATGGCCGAAAGCTTGCGCAAACGTAAAAGCGTGCCGCGTCGCGTTGGCAGGCAATTGAACTGCATTTTAGCGATCCCGCGCGGATATCCGCGCTCCTGCTGAATATCAGGGTATGAGTCGGTCCTTACGCAGCTGCGCGAACAACGCGAGGAAGGCGTCGTCGGTCGGCTGGTAGAGATTGAAGCCGAGCCGGCGGCTCTTCGACATGTCGGTCATGACCTCGATCGGCCGGCCGAGATCGGCATCGGTGTGCCAGGGATTGGTGAGGCGCGCGATATCGGGCTCGGCGAGCTTGTGGCGGGTCGCGATCTCGCGCCAGACCGGCGCATCGCCCGCCATCTGCTGCTCGAGCGGATGGACGGTGCCGTCGAACGGCGCCGCCGCGATGCCGAACCAGCCCGCCAGCCTCGGCCACATCCAGCTCCAGCGGAAGACGTCGCCATTGACCACGTTGAAGGCCTGGTCGGCGGCGGCCGGCGTCTCCGCGGCCCAGAGCATGTGGCGCGCCAAGAGATGCGCCTCGGTCATGTCGGTCAAGCCGTTCCACTGCGCGGCGGAACCCGGGAAACGGAACGGCCGCCCGGTCTCGCGGCAGATCGTGGCATAGACCGCGAGGGTGGTGCCCATGTTCATCGCATTGCCCACGGCCTTGCCGATCACGGTGTGGGGCCGGTGCACGCTCCAGTGAAAGCCGTCGCGCGCCGCCGCCGCGAACACCTCGTCCTCCTGGGCGTAGTAGAAATTCTCCAGCGGCAGCCGGTCCTGGGTCTCGCGGAACGGCGTCTGCGGCAGGCCGCCCTGGGCATAGGATTCGAACGGCCCGAGATAGTGCTTCAGCCCGGTCACCAGCGCGACATGCCGCAGCGACCGGGCCGGGCGCAGGGCATCCAGCAGGTTGCGCACCATCGCCGCGTTGACGCGGATATTCTCCGCCTCGGTGGGCTGCCGCAGCCAGCTCGCATAGAAGACATGCGAGGGCGCGGCACCCTTCAGCGCGGCCTGCAGCGAGCCGGGGTCCAGCAGGTCGGCGGCAACCGGTGTCACGCCGGCGCGCGCTTTGCCGCTGTCCGATGGGGCCGGCCGCCGCGCCAGCCCGGACACGGTCCAGCCGGCCTCGGCCAGGACCTCGACCGTGGCGGCACCGATGATGCCGCTGGCACCGACAACGAGAGCATGCTTGGACATGAAAACTCCGGAAGGGTTTTAAGGAGGGGAGGGTGGACAGGCGAGGGTCGCGATTGGATTCTGTCTGCGTCCGGTCTGCGTGGGAGGTCAGGCAAGTCCTTGATTCTGTCTGTGTCCGGTCTGCGTTGGACGCAGACAGCTTTGATCGCGTCTGCGTTCGGTCTGCGTCGGAAATCGGGTTTACGGCCGCTGCCATCTTTGGGCCGGAAACGCGCCCTAAAGCATTGCCGTGAAACCCCTTTGTCGCGCCCAAATCCCGGATCGATCTTCCATTCTGTAAACCTCCGGTAAACCTTGGCGGCAGGTCGTTCGGATTCTGTCTGCGTCCGGTCTGCGTTGGCGCCCGGCAAGTCCTGCATTCTGCCCGGCGTCCTGTCGGCGTTGGACGCAGACAGCTGTTGATCGCGTCTGCGTTTGGTCTGCGTTGAACTCGGACTCCTGTTTCCGTCTGCGTTCGGTCTGCGTTCGGTCTGCGTTTGATTCTGTCTGCGTCCGGTCTGCGTTGCCGTGCGGAAAAAACCGGATGCGCGCGGCGGCGGATTTCGGGCTCAGCGGTTCGGTCTTGCGGCTTGAAAATGTGCCGGATGAATCGCGGGGCATTTCATCGGTGCAAGCGGAACCGTTCCGGTCCATCGCGCGAAGCACATTATAGCCGATCTTCTGTTCCAATGCCATCTTCACCGCGAGAAACGCCGCGCTCAGAATTCGGCGCCGCCCTCTGCGACGCCGGCGCGCCAGCGCCAGGGTTCGGTGGTGCGATGGAGTTCGCGATAGCGCAGCAGATTGGCCGCGGAGACGGTCGGCAGCGCGACGCCGTCGATCGCGAGCGGCCCGTCATGCGCCAACGGCTCCAGCCAGCGGAATTCGACATCGCCCCAGAAGCGCGTGACCGGCCCGGGCTCGACCAGGGTGAACTCAACCATCACGCCTTCGGCCAGCAGCGCGCGCTTATGCGCAAACCGCTTCGCCGCGATCTCGCGCCAGTCGCCGGCCGCCGCCGAACCGAGAAAACGATCGAGCGCCGCAAACGAATCCGCCGGCAGCAGCAGATCGACATCGCGATGCACCCGCGCCGGCGCCAAGCCGAGCAATTCCTCCGCCCAGCCGCCGAACAGCAGCGGCGCGAAACCGGCATGCTGTAGGCGTGCGAAGACGCGCTTCAGGAATTCGCGATCGTTCGAGGTGCGGCCGTCCATACGCATCTCGCTCCCTG
This sequence comes from Dongia sedimenti, assembly GCA_030715195.1. Classification (GTDB taxonomy): domain Bacteria; phylum Pseudomonadota; class Alphaproteobacteria; order Dongiales; family Dongiaceae; genus Dongia; species Dongia sedimenti. Next base: position 550,351 of record JAUYVI010000003.1, on the reverse strand, counting down.
GGTCGTCATGCTCTGCAAAGACCGGCATCCGTGTTTGTCCGAACGACGGTTAGGTAGAAACTGTCTATTGCCAGACTCGGTTCGCGTGTGCTCGATTCGCGAGAGTATCGAGTCGCCGATTTAGCGCGCCTCCAGCTGCTTTCGCCGGTCTTGGGCCGCGGCGAATAGCGACCATTTGTGCCGTAGTGCAGCATGATTCCCATTTAAACGCCGGCTCCAACGAGGAGATTGTGCATGTCAAAGTCAACGCGGAATTCTGGACAGTCTTGGTCCAAATCGGACAAGGCCACCCTTTCGAAACTGGCCAAACAGAACACGCCGACGCGCGTGATCGGCCTCAAGTTGGGGCGAACGGAAAATTCTGTTCGATCGATGGCCTCGTCCGAAGGTGTGAGTCTTAAGCCCACCAATCAGAGTCCATACAATCGCAAATCCTAGCGCTTGGCTGTCGAGGGACCGTCAGCGGTTCGGAAGATCAAGGGCGATTTCGCAATTCAGCATGGGAGGAAGAGTTGGCAAGCTACTACGTCAATAAGAACGCACAGGACAATGGTGATCACGAAGTGCACAAAGAAGGGTGCGCCTATATGCCCGCTCCTCAGAACCGACAATATCTGGGCGAATTCAGTTCTTGCGGGCCGGCGGTCGCGGAGGCCAAGAGGTTCTACCCACAGTCGAATGGTTGTTACTATTGCGCCAACGAGTGCCACACCGGCTGATCCGAGCGGACGGCGAAACGACGACGTAGCGGAGCATGATTGCAGTCAGTCGCGACTGACTATTGCTCCGCTTCCGGCGCATCTGCTTCGACCTCTGAAAGCTCCTCATTGTCGCCGCGAGGTGTTGATTCATTCGCGCAGAGGCAAGCTCAGGGACAAGCCGATCGAAATCCGGGTCTGACCCCGATTCTCTTGCTCTCCAAAGGGCTGGGAAGCGTTCTCTGCCAGTCCGGGCAAGGTAAGGAAGGCGATTGGATGATTGTGCTCCTGAAGCGTCCAAGGCCAAATTAGAACGCCAGCGGATGGGTGAATCGCTATGAGTTTTTTCCACGTACTGGTCGAGCTTCGTGATGCGCCAGGTAAAGTTCGCTGTCTCTTAGGCTGACGCGAAAGGTCGATTGAGATACTCAACCGCTTGGCGCTGAACACCATTTCAGGCGCTTACCACTTTCACCCCACCTTCGCCTCCCTTACGATCCAGTTCTTGAACAGCTTGATCTCCGGCCGTTCGTCGGCGCCTTGCGGATAGACCAGGTAGTAGCCGAAGCCGGTCTTTAATCTGGGCGACCGAGACCACGAGTTGCCGCTCCTGGATCATGTCGGCGACCAGGGAGCTTTGGTCGAGGGCAGTGCCTTGGCCTTCAAGGGTGGGCCGGAGTGGGGCAGCAGTCTGGTGTCGCCGATCAACGTGCCGCTGCGCCGCGGAGGCCCGCAGCGCGGGCATGCTGGGGCCTGGATCAATCATCGTGTTCGCGGAAACGACTATATGCGTCACCCAATTTCCGCCACGATCGGCTCCTATCAAGAAGGGCATGGCGAACAAGCGTGTGTGGGCTTGCCTGGCGCTTGCCGCTACCTGGCTGATCATTGCAACCGAATGGTTGGAGCGGGATGGCGTTTTCCGCGCGCTCTTTCCCGCGTCGACGCCGATGGAGCGGTGCGTGGCGGCAGAAGTGCGGCGGCAACTCTGCCACGATCGGCATTGGCAGGAACATTGGTCGGTAGACTGCGACCTGTGTTTCCCGAGCATGCTGAAGCCACCCAGCCCGGCCCAACATGAACGCGCGTGCAGAGCGGATGTCATCGAAGCGGATTGTGTGGCCGAACTCGCCGGGTGGGAAAGCATGCAGCAGGCGCAACGTTTGGGACCTCTGCTCGTCGCCCTGGCGTTCTATGGCGGCGGCCTATTTCTGCTCTCGCTGCCGTTCCTTGGGTGGAAGGCCGCCTGCTGGTTTCGCAGGAGACGCGTCGTCCGCGCGGACGATACGACGGTGGCATGAGTCGGACTCCGCCCCTGGTTCTTCGAGAGACTACTTGGGGGTCACTTCAACAGAGACGCGGGAAATTTCGTACAGAGCTACGGCGTTGCCAACCGCTCTGTTTGGATCAAATAGAGCCAGATTGACGCCCTTGCTGACTGAGCTGCGATAAACAACGCCGTCGTTGCCGCTCTTCTTGATGAATTCGCATAAGTACTGGCTCGGAAGATAATCGATTGCCGCTCCTTGCGGCAGGACGGGGCGGGTCAACTCATCGCCCAATCTTTCTAAGAAGGCGATATCCGCTCTGAGCTGTCCGATCGCGCCGGCATCCGCCAAAAGGAAGGGCGACACCAATTTCCTAGGATTCCGCAGATCGACAGCCTTCAGTGGTCCGTCAATAGTGAAATCAGCAACACAGGCCACCTCGCCGGTATGCGGGCGTACTTCAGCAACTGCCGTTTCAGGCAAAGAGCCCAAATATAGATAAGGAATCCCGGGCGGATTGGCGCGGCCATGCGTTGCGAGGCGTTTCGGCGGCGCGCCCATTTTGTCGATTGTGAATGGCGCGTCATCCGGGCGAATTCGCGCGCGATACCACTTCGAGTCAGGTGGGATATCGTCCGCTAGCAAGAGGCCGAGTAGTTCTTTGAGCCTGTCCGAGTCCAGCGCAACATCGAGAAAATACCGGTTCTTGTACATAAGTTCGTCGCGGAGAGTTTCCCAGCGAACGAGGGCTTCACTCTTGTAAGTAGCCGACGGCGAGAAATTCTTCCGCACGATCTCCCCATTGTCGAGGATCTCGCCGAGTAGCTCCTTGGCATGGGCGACGTCCATCTTCGAATGCGAAAAGAGTTCCCAGTCCTCTTTCATCCATTCGACCAGGGATTTCCCCGCGGCGTCCTCGGTGTAGACGCTGACCAAAAGGCCGAAGACGTCGGCGAGTTCGCGGGGATCGACGACATCGACGTCGATAGATCCACAGAAATCGCATCGACCTTTCGCCGGATTTCTAGAGGGAATAATATCCTTGCGAAGACCGCGATCGCCGAAGCACTCAGGGCAACAGCGCGAACGCATGGTGTCTCACTCTAGAAAGTCGAAATCTGCGAGCGTCTCGATGTGGTGTTTCATCGAGAGCTTCTTGAGGTATCCGAGCCCCGGAAAGTGCCCTTTGGCGTGGAGATCAAGAAACTCTCCAATGGCGGACGTCTCGAGGAGTTTGGAGTTGCCGGTATTCCACTTTCGGATCAACTTCGCGAGGGCCTCAGCAAATTTTCCAGCCGGATCGGTCGGTGTGTCCTGTCGATCAGAAACAAAATGATAGATGAACATCGCATCGTCCTGATCAGGATCGATGTATGTCAGATGAATTGCCACCGCATAGGCCGGCCCACCCGTCTCGGAATAGTCGTCTCCGACGATTAAAAAATCCCCAAAACCATCCATCCCCTCCTCTCGGTAGGTGATGTGGAGGTCGGAAAAGAGTTCCACCAACGGATAGTCGCGATTACGCTGTCTCTTGAAGCCGTCGCGGACGAGGATACGCTCCCCGACTGCGAAGTGGCGCCGGTATAGCCTGTTACAGTAGGCCTCGACAAAGACTTGGCGGGCGACTGGTGAGGTACCGAGCGCTTCCGAAAGCGCCCTGGCTTGACTGAAACCGGCGTGAACGAAGCTAATCGGGTGAGCTTGGTGTCGACGATAGAGTGCCACTGCATCGTTGGCCGACATGTCGGCCCTGAGCAGAATGCCGACACCTATGTCTTCCCGATCCGCAAACCCGTCTCGCAGGAGTTCGGTAATGTCTACTCCATCTTCTCGATGGTCGCCGTGATATGGGTTAACGATGACCACTGCTTTGCCCCGTGCATCGCAAATGGCTCGAAGGGTCTTTTCAAGGCCACCGAGCGATTCTCTGACCGGCTCGATGATCGGCACGAATCCTGATTCCGCCAAGATACTGGCGGTCTCCCGGATTGTGATGAGTTCGAATTGCTTACCGCGGAAGTATGGATGATACATGCCCAGCTCACGTCCACGTCATAGCTGCATGGAGGGGCGTTTCGATTGCTCGAACCAAGCGGTCGTGATCCTTGCGTCGGATTTGCACTGAAAGCGCCGCTGGTTGTAGGGATCTCGGCAACCGATCGACTAACTCTCCCAGCGACGCCAAGCCGCGACTCCGCTTGAGCGTCTTTACCGTGGATCTGTGCACGTCGTCTGGGTCGAGCCGTTCGAAACTCGCCCCCACGACCGCATGAAGTAAAGTGTTAGGTGCTTCCGGAACGATAACGCCTAAATCCCGAAGAACGGATTGTGCCTCCGAAAGACGCAAGGACTGGAAGACCGCACGAGGACATATGTTACTTGCGCGATCGCTCGCCTCTCTGATGATTGTGATACGATCCCAGCGTGCTAGACGCATAACTCCTACATGGGGCGGTGCAGCCTCTAGAACATCGCGTAAGTGTGCTTCACCCGCGATCACGTAGATCTTTGCGAACACTTTCTGGTAGTCGGCGAGTTGCTTCTCTAGACGTGAAAGTGAATCGCGGTCTGACTTAATCTCGTAGACGGTCGCGGTCCCGTTCAGAATCACGAGATCGGCTTTAGATGCACCTGTTCGGAATTCCGTCAACATAGACGCTGTGGCGAGCGAATGTGAGCCCAGCAGGACGTTGTGCGTCAAAGCAGCTCGATAGATGTACTCGTTGCGCAGGCCAGCACGACGGAGGCGGCCGAAAGCCGCTTCGAAACATTCCGCGACAGATTGATCCGGATGACTGGGAGCAAGGCCCGATTCGCTGAAGAGCCGCGCAAAAAGTCCGGATCGACCCTTCTTCGCCATTTCGCGTAAGACGGATGACGAAAACAGCCGCGACAGGGCGGACATTTCTGACTTACTAGGAGTCACGTACTTTCACCTGGCGACGCTGCCGATTCGGAAATGGTTTCAATCATAACGCGTTTCCCGCCAGTTTGTCCCTCACCCCTTCTTCGCCTCCGCCACGATCCAGTCCTTGAACAGCTTGATCTCCGGCCGTTCGTCGGCGCCTTGCGGGTAGACCAGGTAGTAGCCGAAGCCGGTCTTTAATCGGCGCGCCACCGGGGCGACGAGCAGCTTGTCCTCGATCATGTCGGCGACCAGTGAGCCCTGGCCGAGGGCGATGCCTTGGCCTTCGAGGGCGGCGCGGAGCAGCAGGCTGGTGTCGCCGATCAAGGTGCCGCGCTGGGTGGCCTCGAGCGCGTCCTGCTCGTCGAGCACGCCCGCGGCTTGCAGCCATTCGGCCCAGTCGGGCCAGGGATGGGTCACCTTCCAATCGAGCCGCAGCAGATGGTGGTGCTTCAGGTCGGCGAGCTTCTTCAGCGGATGGCGCTTGAGATAATCCGGCGCGCAGACCGGGAAGATCTCGTCCTCGAACAGGTTGATCGCTTCCAGCCCCGGATAGCGGCCCTGGCCGAAGCGGATGCCGAGATCGGCCTCGCCGCCGGCGATATCGACCACTTGCTTCGCGGGATCGAGCAGCACGTGCATGCCGCCGGGCAGGGCGCGGTAGGCGGGCAGGCGCTTGATCAGCCAGTTCGCCGCGAAGGCCGGCTCGACGGTGAGCCGCAGGCGGTCCAGCGGCGGGCGGCGCCGCATCCGCTCGACACCCTGTTGCAGCAGGCGGAGGCCGGCCGAGAGCTGATCGCGGCCGCGCAACGCGTGCTCGGTGAGCGTGAAGCGGTTGCCGGTGCGCGCGAGCAGCTGCACGCCGAGGTCGTTCTCCAGCGCCTTCACCTGCTGGCTGACCGCGCCGCGCGTGACATGCAGCTCGAGCGCGGCCAGTTGGATGCTGCCCAGCCGCAGCACGGCCTCGAAGGCGCGCAAGGTCGAGAGCGGCGGCATCCGCGTCGGCTGCGCGTGGATGGCCGGATGCGCCGGGCGTTGTGTCGGCGTGGCGGCGGTGCGGGGCTTGTATTGCCCGCGGGCCTTGGTCGCCGGTTTGGATTTCTTGGCCATGCCGCCTCCTCGTTCTCAGGGTGATCGATTCAGCGCGCAGGCATGGCGCTCTGGCGAGCGCGCGCACCTCCCGGTGCGCTACCCCTCATCCAACTCCGGCTAGGCGCGGCTCACGCCTCGCCGAGCCTGCGTATCCTTCTCCCACAAGGGGAGAAGGACCATATCCATCCGATAGTTCTACTAACGATCGGCCGCACGAGTTCTGACGCGATTTCGCGCCGGGAGCGGCCAAATATGCATCCATTGGACCGGCGATCAAGTCCTTCCGAGAACCGGTCTCCGATAGATGGAGGCACAGATGCAGCCGATCAGCAGTTTCGAGCTTTATTCCAACCGCCGCGCCCTCACCTTGGAGCTGGCCGAGGTGGACGCGCGGCAGTTGCTGGACATGGGGCTGGTGCGGGCCGCGGACGGCTCGCTCCGGCTGGCCGAGGATCCGTCGCGGCAGGTGGCGCCCGAGCCGCTGCAGCGGCGCCTGTGGGCGTTGTGGCGCAGTCTGGTGGGCTTCGTGCGCTGGGTGCGGGGGCTGCCGTTGAAGAGCCCGGATTGGCGCCCGCAGTTCATCCCGCGCGAGTAGGTGCGGCGGCGCTGAAACCGGCTCTAAATCGATCTAAAAAACCGCTGATATTTCAATGAGTTCGGCCACCTGATTCGACCCCGGATTCCGCTCCGATTTTGTTGTTGCGCGGGGCGGAATCTGGTATCTTTTTCCGGTCGATTCCCACGCTGCCCCGTGATGCCAGGGCTCAGCCATAACTCATTGATTTTGAAAGCGTAACCCGCAAGTGTCCGACGCGCCTACAAACCCGCCTGCAGTCCCTCCCGGCAATCCCCCCTCCGACATCGCGCCGATCACGATCGAAGAGGAGATGAAACGCTCCTATCTCGACTACGCGATGAGCGTGATCGTGTCGCGCGCGCTGCCCGATGTGCGCGACGGGTTGAAGCCGGTCCACCGCCGCATCCTCTACGGCATGCGGGAGAGCGGCTTCGCCTCGACCAGCGCCTACAAGAAGTCGGCGCGCGCGGTCGGCGACGTCATGGGTAAGTACCATCCGCACGGCGACAGCGCGATCTATGACGCCATGGTGCGCATGGCGCAGGATTTCTCCATGCGGGTGCCGCTGATCGACGGGCAGGGCAATTTCGGCTCCATGGACGGCGATCCCCCGGCGGCGATGCGCTACACGGAATCGCGCCTGAACAAGGTCGCGGAATCGCTGCTCGAGGATATCGACAAGGAGACGGTCGATTTCCAGCCGAACTATGACGGCGCCTATCAGGAGCCGACGGTGCTGCCGGCCGGCTTCCCCAACCTGCTGGTCAACGGCGCCGGCGGCATCGCGGTCGGCATGGCGACCAACATCCCGACCCACAACCTGGGCGAGGTGATCGACGCCTGCTGCGCGCTGATCGACGATCCGGCGCTCAACATCGAAGCCCTGATGCAGCACATCCCCGGTCCGGACTTCCCGACCGGCGGCCTCATTCTCGGCCGCGCCGGCATCCGCTCGGCCTATTTCACCGGCCGCGGCTCGATCGCGATGCGGGGCCGCGCCACCATCGAGGAGATCCGCAAGGACCGCGAGGCGATCGTCATCACCGAGGTGCCGTTCCAGGTGAACAAGGCCCGCATGATCGAGCGCATGGCGGAATGCGTGCGCGAGAAGATCATCGAGGGCATCGCCGACCTGCGCGACGAGAGCGACCGCGACGGCGTGCGGGTCGTGGTCGAGCTGAAGCGCGACGCCATGGGCGACGTGGTGCTGAACCAGCTCTATCGCTTCACCCCGCTGCAATCCTCGTTCAGCGTCAACATGCTGGCGCTCAACGGCGGCCGGCCGCAGGTCATGTCGATCCGCGACGTGCTGGTCGCCTTCCTGGAGTTCCGCGAGCAGGTCATCACCCGCCGCACGATCTACGAGCTGGCGCAGGCCCGCGCCAAGGCGCACACCTTGCTCGGCCTGGCGCTCGCGGTCGCCAATATCGACGAAGTGATCGCCCTCATTCGCGCCGCGCCCAATCCGGAGAGCGCCAAGGAGCAGCTGCTGGCCCGCGCCTGGCCGGCGGCGACCATCGTGCCGCTGGTGCGGCTGATCGACAACCCGGACTTCGAGGACCGGCCGGATGCCAGCTACAAGCTCTCCGAGGCGCAGGCCAAGGCGATCCTGGAGCTCCGCCTGCAGCGCCTGACCGGGCTCGAGCGCGAGAAGATCGCCGACGATCTCGGCGAGCTCGCCAAGCAGATCGGCGACCACCTGGAGACGCTGGACGACCGGGTGAAGCGCCAGGCGATCATGCGGGCCGAGCTGGTCGCCATCAAGGACCAGTTCGGCACGCCGCGCCGCACCACGATCCAGGACCTCGAGTTCGAGGAGGATGTCGAGGACCTGATCCAGCGCGAGGACATGGTCGTCACCGTGACCCATGGCGGCTATATCAAGCGCGTGCCGCTGACCGCCTATCGGGCGCAGCGCCGCGGCGGCAAGGGCCGCGCCGGCATGGCGACCCGCGACGAGGATTTCGTCACCAAGGTGTTCGTCGCCAACACCCATGTGCCGATGCTGTTCTTCTCGACCCGCGGCATGGTCTACAAGTCCAAGGTCTGGAAGATGCCGGTCGGCAATCCCCAGGCGCGCGGCAAGGCGCTGATCAACCTGCTGCCGCTGGAGGAGGGCGAGACCATCTCCACCATCATGCCGCTGCCGGAGGACGAGAGCACCTGGAGCCAGAGCAACGTGATGTTCGCGACCTCGAGCGGCGACGTGCGCCGGAACGAGCTCTCGGACTTCGTCGATGTGAAGGCCAACGGCAAGATCGCGATGAAGCTGGCCGAGGGCGAGCGGCTGATCGGCGTCGCGGTCTGCACCGATGCCAACGACATTCTCCTCGCCGCCAAGAGCGGCAAGGCGATCCGCTTCCCGGTCGATGACGTGCGCGTCTTCGCCGGCCGCGCCTCGACCGGCGTGCGCGGCATCAAGCTGGAGGAGGGCGACGAGGTCGTCTCGATGTCGGTCTTGCGCCATATCGAGGTCGAGACCGAAGAGCGCGACGCCTATCTGCGCTATGCCGTGCAGAAGCGCCGCAGCATCGGCGAGGAGGTCGAGGCGCCGGAGGAGGCGAACGGCGAGAGCACGGCCACCGATGTGGCACTCTCGGTCGAGCGCATCGCCGAGCTGGAAGCGGCCGAGGAGTTCATCCTCACCGTGACCGAGAAGGGCTATGGCAAGCGGAGCTCCGCCTATGAGTACCGCACCGCGGGCCGCGGCGGGCAGGGCATCGCCAATATCGAGGTCTCCAGCCGCAACGGCAATGTCACCACGTCCTTCCCGGTCGAGGAGACCGATCAGATCATGCTGGTGACCGATGCCGGCAAGCTGATCCGCACCTCGGTCCACGACATCCGCATCGCAAGGCGCCAGACCCAGGGCGTCACCATCTTCAAGGTGGCCGAGGACGAGCGCGTGGTCGCGGTCGCCCAGCTCTCGGGCATGGCGGAAGAGGGCGACGAGAACGGCGATGAATCCGACGCAGAGTCCGGGGGAGAGGGCAATGGCGGCAAGTGACCGGACGGGTGATCGGATCGGGGTCTATCCGGGAACCTTCGACCCGATCACCAACGGCCATCTCGACATCATCCGGCGATCGAGCCGGGTGGTCGATCGGCTGATCGTCGCGGTCTCCACCAATGCCGGCAAGGGCCCGCTGTTCTCGATCGAGGAACGGCTGGCGCTGGTGCAGGGGGAGATCAAGGAGCCGCAGAACGGATTGAACGGCGGCAATGTCGAGGTGGTGCCGTTCGACAACCTGCTGATCCAGTTCGCCGCCAGCGTGAAGGCGACCTTCATCGTCCGCGGCCTGCGCGCGGTCTCGGATTTCGAGTACGAGTTCCAGATGGCCGGCATGAACGCGCGGCTCGACCCGGCGATCGAGACCGTGTTCTTGATGGCCTCGGAGCGGCACCAGTTCATCTCGTCGCGCTTCGTCAAGGAAATCGGCAAATTGGGCGGGGAAATCAGCCAGTTCGTCTCGCCCCGGGTGGCCCAGACCCTGAAACGCAAGTTCGCGGAGACCCGGGACTAAAAGCTTGCATTTTCTCGCGTTATTTGGGATTTCATCGCCCGCGAACGGGCCGGTAGCTCAGCGGTAGAGCAACTGACTTTTAATCAGTAGGTCCCGGGTTCGAACCCCGGCCGGCTCACCAACGCGGCATACCGACCGGTTTAAGGCGCACCAGACTCGCACGCCGTGCAATAACATCCCGATCATGCGCAACCCAATCACCGGCACGGCGTCGTATGCGTGACAATCTGTTTCCGCCACCTTGGTTCAACAGCGCGGGCAACCGGGCGCCGTCGCCGGCGGCGCGGCGGGTGCATGAGATCTGCAACCGCGCGGTCTGGCGCTCGCTGGGCGGGGCGGAACGGGTCTGGGCCGCGCTGCTGAGCATCGTGTGGCCGGCGACCGCGGCGGCCTTTGCGCTTCCGCTGTGGTGGCGCAATGCGGCGGCTGTCCGCAGGCTGACCGGAAAAGGCGCAGGCCGTCAGTTCCGGGAAATCATCGCGCTCGCCGTCCGCCATCGCATCGTTCCGAAATACTACTTCGCGTTCGAGCTCTACCTCGATGAGCACAAGGCGCGCGCCGGCAATTACCTGATGCGCTACGAGACCAAGGAGATCGCCTACCGCCTGCTGCGGCCGAAGGTGCAGACGCCCGGCATCCCGATCAAGGACAAGATCGGCTTCGCGCATTATTGCGCGCAGCACGGGTTGCGCGCCGTGCCGCTGGTCGCGGCGTTTCGCGACGGGGCGCGGACGGCCGAATTCGCCGGCGGCCAGCTGCCCGAGCGCGATCTCTTCGTGAAGCCGGTGATGTCGAAGGGCGGCTTCGGCGCCGAGCGCTGGAACTGGGCCGGCAACGGCCTCTATCGCCGCACCACCGGCGACGAGCTGACCGGCCCGGCGCTGGTCGAGCGGATCGCGAACCTGTCTCGGCGCCAGCCCTATCTGATGCAATGGGCGATGACCAACCACGCGGATCTGCGCGCGCTGTCGGTCGGCGCGCTGTGCACCGTGCGCATGCTGAGCTGCCTCGACGAGCGCGGCGTGCCGGAAGTGACCGACGCGGTCTTGCGCATGTCGATCAATCCGCAATCCGCGGTGGACAACTTCCATGCCGGCGGCATCGCGGCGGCGGTCGACCTCGCGACCGGCCGGCTCGGGCCGGCCTCCGATCTCGGCTACGGACCGCACTTCGTCTGGCACGAGCGGCAGCCGCAGACCGGCGCGCAGATCGCCGGCCGCGTCCTGCCTTACTGGGCGGAGACCATGGCGCTCGCGGCCAAGGCGCATGCCGCGTTTTCGGAGTGGACAGTGATCGGCTGGGACATCGCCATCCTCGATGACGGCCCATGCCTGATCGAGGGCAACAAGGGTCCGGGCATCCATGTGATCCAGCGCTGCCTGCGGCGTCCGATCGGCGACGGCCGGTTCGGGATCCTGCTGGCCCATCACCTGGAGCAGCGCGCGCTTTGACGCCGCCGCTCGCAAGAGGTGCCGGCAAGCGGAGGCGCGTTCCGATCAAGGTCCGCCAGTTCCCGCCGCCGCATCTCATCCTGTGGCCGGGATACGCCGTCGGCACGCCGATCTGGCGGCTGCGGCGGGCTTACCGTATCGCCTGGCGGCGTCGCTTCGGGCTCCGCGACTATCTCCGCACGGCGGTCGGCTGGCTGCTCTGGCCGCTGATCAGCCTGGTGCTGGCGCTGCAGGCCGGGATCAAGCTCGGCGGGCCGGTCGCCCGCGGCGGCGGGCCGGGCGTGGCGCGGCAGATCGCGGAACAGGTCTGGCTGGCCTTCGCCTATCGGATCGTGCCGCGCTACTACTACATCTTCGAGCTGCACCGGCCGGAATTGCGGCGCCGCGCCGCCGAGTATCTCACCCGGGCGGAGTGCAAGAGCGGAGTCTATCGCGCGCTGAAGCAACGCGGCGACCGTTCGAAGTTCGTGCGCATCAACGACAAGCTGTCCTTCTCGTCCTTCTTCGGCCGCAACGGCCTCAAGGTCGTGCCGGTGCTGGCCGCCTTTCGCGCCGGCCTCAGGGTCGGCAATGTCGGCGACGGAAAGCTGCCCGAGGGGCAGGACCTGTTCGTGAAGAAGATCGAGGGCCGCGGCGGCATCGGCGCCGAGGTCTGGCTGGCCCAGCCGCATGGCGGCTATCGCAGCAGCCGCGGCGCGGAGAGCCGGGCCGAGGAGCTGGTCGCGCATGTGCTGGAGCTTTCGAAAGCCGGCGACTATCTGATCCAGCCGCGGCTGTCGAACCATCCGGAGATCGCCGACCTGACGCCCGGCGCGCTCTCGACCGTGCGGCTGCTGACCATCCTGAACGAGCAGGGCGAGCCGGAGGCGGTCAACGCGGCGTTCCGCATGGCGATCAGCAAGGCCTCGCCCGTCGACAACTTCCATGCCGGCGGCATCGCGGCACCGGTCGACCTGGCGACCGGTACGCTGGGCGCCGCCACCGGCCTCGGGCTCGGCGGCGATTTCCACTGGTACGAGACCCATCCGCTGACCGGCGCGCGAATCCGCGACCGCCGCCTGCCGCAATGGGAAGCGGCCGTCGCGCTGGCGATCGCGGCGCATCGCCTGGTGGCGCCCCGCGTCATGGTCGGCTGGGATATCGGCTTCCTGCCGGACGGGCCGTGCCTGATCGAGGGCAATACCGGGCCCGACGCCGACATCCATCAGCGCGTCGAGCTCCGGCCGATCGGCAATGCGCGCTACGGCGCATTGCTGGCCTGGCACCTGGAGCGGCGGCTGGGGCTGTAATCACTCGGCGAGAAAGACGATGCCGAGCAGACGATTCTCGCCGATGCCGGTGGCGCGGGCCAAATCGCGGACCGATTGCCCGGCATTCGCGGCAATGCCTTCCGCCTTCAGCCTCGCCAGCAAGGCTTCGGCTGTCGTGCCGGTCAGCGGGGCCAGGGCCGAGAGCGGGGCCTCGATCAGCGACTGCTCGATCGGTCGTTCCAATTGCGGCCCGGTGACGAGGCCCCAAGAGAAGAACGATGCCGCGAGCACAAGCAAGCAAGCCGCGACGCTGGCCTGGCCGCCGCGCGTCTTCAGATAGTTCACGAAGGGGCGGCTGTTGGCGGCGATATGCCCGCCCGCGCCGAGGATGAAGATCCAGGAGAACCACTGATGCACGACGGTGGTCAGCCCGTGATCCGCCTCGAAGAACATCACGACGCCGGTCACCGCCATCAGCAGGAAGGCGCCGATCGTGAGCGGTGTGGCCCAGCGGCGCAAGGATGCGGTCTTAGGCATGGGCGAACCCCCCGGCGCCGAGACCGACGGCGTTCAGATAGCGCTCGAGCAGGGGGGACTGCCCCGCGGTCACGATCGCGCCGATATAGCCGTCCGGCCGGACCAGGACCCAATCGCCGGGCGCCGTTCCATAGGCCGCGCGGAAGTGGCCGAAGGCGTCGGCGCTATCGCCGTGCGGGCCGATGACGCGAATGTGCAGGCCGGGCCGCGGCGGCACGCCGTCGCGCGCGACCGTGTCGCCCAGCAGCGTCCAGTGCGTCCCTCTGAGCAGGTCGAACAGCCGGATCGTCCGGCCGTCGCTGCGGCGGAGTTGCGCATCGGGCGCGCGGTCGCCGGCTTGCAGGCCGCTTCCGCATTCCGGTGGCGCGAATGCGAGCGACGAGGCCGGGTAACCGAGATCGAGCTGCCGCGTGTCGCGGCCGCGCCGGATGTCGCCCTGGTTGGCGGCGTCCAGCAGCTTCGTGGAGAGGCCGAGCACGCCGGCGGCGATCGGCCGGCGTTCTTCCTCATAGGTGTCGAGCAGAGAAGCGGGTGCGCCGTTCAGGACGGCGGCAAGCTTCCAGCCGAGATTGTAGGCATCCTGCACGCTGGTGTTCAGTCCCTGCCCGCCGGTCGGCGGATGGATATGCGCGGCATCGCCGATCAGGAAGACGCGACCGGCGCGATAACGATCGGCGAGCCGCGCATTCATCGTATAGGCCGATGCCCATGACACCGACTGGATCCGGATATCGCGTCGTCCGGTGCGCCGGGCCACCATCGCCGCGAGCCCTTCGGCCGAGAGGTCGATCTCGCCCTCGGACGGAATCGGCGCCTGGATCTGGAACAGGCCGGTTCCGGCGAGCGGGCACAGCATGATCTGCGCGTCCATGTCGCCGTCGTTGAAGCGGTGCCAGGCATCGCGCGTGAGGCCGGTGAGCGCGACGTCGGCGACCAGCCCCCGCACTCGGAGCGTCTTGCCGGGAAAACCGATCTCAAGGGCTTTTCGCACGAAGCTGCGGCCGCCATCGGCGCCGACCAGGATGCGCACGCGGATCGTCTCTTCACCGGCCCGGCCGGCGAGGCGCGCCGTGACGCCGCGATCCTCCTGCGCGAAGCCGATCAGGGTGCATCCGAACCGGGGCCGGTGCCCGAGCTCGAGCAGGCGTTCGCGCATCAGGGCTTCGGTCAGGAATTGCGGCACCATCAGCGGCATAGGGAAGGGCTCCGCGGGCGTCGGGTCCTGGGGCGCGACAATCTCGGCGTCGGTGAAGCCGCCGTCCGTCCGATAGAGGCGCTGGAGCGGATAGGGGCCGCCCGCGCTGAAGATCCGGTCGAAGATCCCAATATCCTCGAAGACCTCCAGCGTGCGCGGCTGCAGTCCCTTGCCCCGCGAGCCGGGGAACGGCGCCTCCAAGCTGTCGATGAGGCGAAAGGCGATACCGCGCCGCGCCAGTTCGATCGCGAGCGTGAGGCCGGCCGCGCCGGCCCCGCAGATCAGCACGTCGGTCGCGAAGGCATCCGATAAGGCGTCTGGCGATAAAGCGTCTGGCATCGTTCTCTCCATATGTGTAATTTGCACATAATAGGAGATTGCGATGCCGTCAAGGAAAAGAGTGCAAAATACACACATATCCGATCGGATCCGGACCCTCCATCTGGCGCTGATCGAGATCGTCAGTGTCATGAACCGCCCGCAGCGGGACGAGGAACTGATCCGGGAGGCGGGAATTGCGCTCGACCGCGCGCTGTTTCCGCCGTTGGTGCTGATCGAGCGGATCGGCCCGATCGGCGTCGTCGACCTCGCGGATCGTGTGGGGCGCGACTACACGACCGTCAGCCGCCAAGTCGCCAAGCTGGAAAGCCTTGGCTTGGTGAAGCGTCAGGACGCGGCCGCGGACCGACGGGTCCGCGAGGCGGTGATCACGCCGCAAGGAAAAGCGCTGACCGATCGCCTCGACGCGGCGCGCGAGCGGATGGCGCGCGCGCTGTTCGCGCACTGGGACGCCAAGGACATCGACGCGCTGGTCGGCCTGATGACCAGGTTTGCCGAGGATCTGCGCGGCATGCCGCCCAGCGGTTAACCGTGCTGGGTGAGGCCCGAGGTCTTGAAGAAGGTGTGCATCAGGCTGCGCGCGAGGTCGCGTTCCTGGGCGCTGATGCTGCGCTCGCCCTGCTGGAAGCCGGGCAGGCGCGCGGCGTCGTCGCGGCTGATTTCCCGGAAGGCCATCGACCAGTCGCCATAGCTGCGGCGCGCGATCGGTTCGTCGGCGATGAGGATGATGCCGCCATGCCGCGGATCGTGCTCGATCCGGGCGAACAGCGACTGCACCGCGGTGAACTCACCTTCGATCGTCTGAATGAAGCTGCCATCGGCATGCAGCAGCAGGCCGGTGATGCCGGCGGCGGCGTTGTCGCGACGGGATTGCGCGAGCAGCTCGAGCAGGTCTTCGCGGCGCATCGGCACCAGGCTGTGGCTGGCATAGATAATTTGATGCAAGTTCATCCGACTTTTTCGCGACGTAGCTTCAGGTCGTGGTGTCGCGATTACACAGCAAAATCGCGCGTTCCGCACGATGCCAATTGTCGCGGGCGAAATCCGGGACGACGCCGCTCAGCGCCCGGTGCGGCCAATAGAGCTGGCCGTCGTAGTAGGTGACCGACGATCCGCCGGACGGGATCGGCTCGACCGTGACGAAACCGACCGCCGCGCCGCGGGGGGCGTTGATGGTGATCTCGCTCGAGCCCGGGGTGTTGCCGTGCTCGATCACCGGCACCCCGTCCTGGAACTCTTTGCCGAGGTTGTTGGCGATGCAGGGGGTCACCTGCGCCGTGGTGCCCGGCAGCTTCATCGCGATCGGGTCGTTATGAATCCACGAGCAGCCTGCAACAGGCTGAATCAACAGTAAAAATCCGATAATTGCCGAAGGCCGTCGCATGGCCGATCTCCAGTGTCCGGGCGCCGTTCACCCGGACTATGCAAGTTCTCGGCCAATCGCGCCTACCCGGCGTAAGCCCGCTCCAAAGCCGCGATGTCGAGCTTGCCCATCTGCATCACGGCGGCAAAGACGCGGGCGGATTTCCGCTGGTCGGGGTCGGTGATCCAGTCGCCGATCTTCGACGGCGCGATCTGCCAGGACAGGCCGAACTTGTCCTTGAGCCAGCCGCAGGGACCGGGCTCGCCGCCATCGGCGGAGAGCTTGTCCCAGAAGTAGTCGATCTCGGCCTGGGTTTCGCAGTTCACCACGAAGGAGATCGCCTCGCTGAGCTTGAATTGCGGGCCGCCATTGAGGGCGATGAATTGCTGACCCTCGATCTCGAACTCGACCACCAGGACCTTGCCTGCGGGCTGCCGATGCACATCCTGGCCTTCATTGGGGTAGTGGCTGATTCGGCCGAGCTTCGCGTTCTTGAACACCGAGACATAGAACTTCGCGGCGTCCTCGGCCTGACCGTCGAACCAGAGGCAGGAGGTGAGTTTCTGCAGGCTTGCCATTTCTTCTTTCCTTGCTTTGCTTACTCTGCGGCGCAACAGCTCGATGGAGCGGACGCCTCGTACTCGTCGTGGCGTTTCACCCAATCCATCAGGTTGTGGCGCGGGCCGTTCTCCCGGCGGCCTTTGGGCGTCAGATCGAGATAGAAGTAGCTGCTGGCAGCGCCTTCATCGCCGCGGCCGAAGCTGGAATAGGTGTGGAAGAGCTGGCCCGCCTCGTCCTTGACGAACACGCTCAAGCCCGGCTGGTCCTCGCCCATGAACTCGACGTCACGGTAGTTGTAGAACATCGGTCCGTCTTCCTTGCGGAAGGCGACGTGGAAGTCGTAGTTGAACTCGCTGCCGGAGGACGAGACCCAGCGTCCCTTCCAGCCCATGCGCTGGTTGTAGGCCTGGATCTCCGCCAGCGGCGCGCGCGACACCCGCACGAAGTTGACGTCGTGATGGGTGAGGTGCATGAGCGCGCCCTGGTCGTGGTCGGTGACGAAGGAGCAGCCGATGCAGCCGGCCTGCCAGCCGGGACCGAGCATGAAATGCCGGATGATGAGCTGGCTGCGGCCTTCGAACAGATCGGCGAGCGAGGCCTTGCCGGATTCGGTTTCGAAGACATAGGGCTTCTCCACCTTCACCCAGGGCAGCTTGCGGCGCTCGGCGGCGAGATGGTCATGGAGGCGGGTGAGCGCCTTCTCCTTGCCCAGCAGTTCCTTGCGCGCTTCGAGCCATTCCTCGCGCGAGACGATCTTCTGCATGGCGGACTCCTTTCGCTCCAAACGGGGTCAGGCGGCGGCTTTGGTGGCGGGGTAGGGATCGCGCCAGGCCGGCAGTTCGTTGAGGCGATCGGCCCAGCGGAGAATTTCGGTGAAGCCGTCGAGCGGAAGCTTCGCCCCTTCGGCGTAGGGCAGGGCGGCGCCGACCGCGAAATCCGCGATGGTCAGCGCATCGCTGACCAGGTAGCGGCGGCCCTTCAAATGATCGTTCAAGACCGCGCCGTATTTCCGGATGTAGCCGTTCGCCTCTTCGACCAGCGCGGCATCGGCCGCGCCCAGACCGAACTGGGTCTTCACCAGGTTCTCGAAATAGACCCGGCTGGCATAGCGGTTGAAGTGCTCGGAGCTCCAGGCCAGCCAGCGCAGGATTTCCGGCAGGCGTTCATCGGTGGGCAGGAGATCGGAGCCCATCTTCTGCGCCAGATAGGCCATGATCGCGTTGGATTCCCAGATCGAGCCGGTCTCGGTCTCCAGCACTGGAATCCGGGCGTTGGGATTCAAGGCGAGATAGGCGGGCTGCGTGTGCTCGTTCTTCCCGAGGTTGACGCGGACGAACTCGACCGGCGCGGCGAGATGCTTCGCCGCCACGCAGGCCTTGCGGCCGTTGATGGTCTCGAAATAGTGCAGCTTCATCGCGATCCTCCCCCTGCTTCTTGGTGGTTGACGGATAGGTTGATATCAAAGTATATTGACGCATGTCAAACCGCAAAATCATCTCGAAGGATATCGCGCGCTCGGTCGCGCAGGCCTGCCTCTGCCTGCATGTGCAGCGCGCGGCGCGGGCGCTGGCGCGGCATTTCGACGATGTGTTCCGGCCGCTCGACCTCACCAGCGGCCAGTATTCGCTGCTGATGTCGCTGAACCGGACCGATTCGACCGGAGGCGCGCCGACCATGGGGGACACGGCGGATTTTCTCGCCATGGACCGCACGACCTTGACCGCGGCGCTGAAGCCGCTGGAGCGGCGCGGGCTGGTGCGGATTGCGGCGGATGAGAACGACCGGCGGATCAAGCGCCTGGCGCTGACGCCGGCGGGCAATGCGGTGCTGGCGAAGGCCTATGCGCTCTGGCAGGAATTCCACGGCGCGATCGAAGCCGAAATGAAGTCACCGAGCGCCGATGCGATGCGCAGCGGCTTGATCCGCATGGTGGAGAAGCTGGAGCGCGGGAACGGCTGAGCAAGCGGGTCCATTCTTCTCCCGCCCCCAAGATGGGGGCGGGGCGGGGTGGGGTGGGGGTTGATGCAGCTGTGCCGCGCACGGGTCGAGTGAAAAGGGGAGATCCAGGGCTGGATCGCCCAACTTACAGCCCATGAAAATTCACGGCTGCATCAACCCCCTCCCTAGCCCTCCCCCATCTTGGGGGAGGGGAATCTTGTGATCTGTGTCGGGTAAGCTCAGGCCGCCGCGGGTTTTGGGGCGTGCTGGGGCAGCGCGAGGTGGCCGGACTTGATCCAGACGCGCGCGCCGTCCGGGCCGGCTTTGGCGATGAGACGTGCGCCGGCGGGGAGGCGGAGCCAGGATTGCGGGACGAAACTTTCGCCGCCTTCGGCAAAGCCGCCCTCCAGCACCAGGATTTCAATGCCGCCGGGCAGGTCGAGCGTGACATTGGCGTGCGCGGCCCAGCGTTCGAGCCGCACGTCTTCGCGGTTGTCGTGGAAGAGGGGCAGGGTTTCGACGCCGGCGCGGTCCGGCGCGGGCGCGAAGCTTTGCCGGTCGGTGTCGATCCGCACCTCCGTGCGATCGGCCGCATCGAACTGCCAGAGCTTGACGAAGATGGTGCAGCCCGGCGCCGAGCCCGGCTGGTGCCGCGTGGTCGGCGGGTTGCGCACATAGGCGCCCGGCGGATAGTCGCCATGCTCGTCCTGGAACACGCCGTCCAGCACCAGGAACTCCTCGCCGCCGCCATGGGTGTGGGGTGAGAAATGGCTGTCCGGCGCATAGCGGACGATCGAGGTCGCGCGCGCGACCTCTTCGCCGATGCGGTCGAGCATGCGCCGATCGACCCCGGCCATGGGCGAGGGAATCCAAGGCAGCGCCGCGGTATGGACTGCGGCGCGCAGGGAGAAGTCGGCGTTCAATTCCATGGATATGAGCTTGTGTTTTCCCGGTCGATAGTCAAGAGCAAGGGTGGAAGGCGGGCCCATGGTTGACGGCGCCTTCTGCGAAGACGACATTTGGCAGAAGATCGTTATGAGGTGAGCATGCGGGTCTCTAAGCGGGGCAGCAGCTTTGCTAGTCGCCTTCCGCGGGCCCTATTGAAGGCTCTGCGACTGGGGGCCGGCGATGATGTCGAGATCCACAGCGCAGGCAATCGCGCCGAACTCTTGAAGCAGCTTCGCCAGTTCCGCGGAAGACTTCCGGTGGATTTCAAGTTCAGCCGGGAGGAGGCAAACTCTCGCTAACGGGCCCTGCCTCTCAGGGAGAGAATTCGCGTCACCCGCCGAAGCTGAAGCAGGACACCGCCTTGCCGCCGAGCAGGTCGCGGAAGCTGCGGCGGCCGGGATCGCTGCCCGCGGCGCCGGCGGCGACCATCAGCGGGATCAGGTGATCCTCGCGCGGATGGCAGGCGCGACCGCCCGGCGCTTGCGCCCATTCGCTCACACGCTTGTTGCGGGTGGCTGGATCGTTCACCGCCACCGTCTCGTTCAGCCAATCGTCGAAGGCGAGCGAGGCCTCGGCGCTGCGGCCGCTGAAGAACTCCCGCAGGTTGTGATAGGAGCTGCCGCTGCCGATGATCAGCACGCCTTCATCGCGCAACGGCTCGAGCGCCTTGCCGATGGCGATATGGGCGGCGGGATCGAGATCGTGGCGCATCGAGAGCATCACGACCGGGATCCGCGCTTCCGGATCGATGATCAGTTGCGGGACGAAGACGCCATGGTCGAAGCCGCGCCGGTCGTCGGTGCCGCAGTCGATCCCGGCCGACTGCAGCAACCCGCGGACGCGTTCGGCCAGGGCCGGAGCGCCCGGCGCCGGGTAGCTGAGATGATAGGTGTGCTCCGGGAATCCGTAATAGTCGAACAGCATGCCCGGCTTCGCCGCGGTGCTGACCGTCGGCCGGTCCTCTTCCCAGTGGCCGGAGATCATCAGGATCTGCTTCGGGCGTTCCGGCAGGCTGTCGATGAGGCCGGCGAGATAGGCGCGCAGCTTGTCGAAAGCGTGCGGCCCGAACGGCGGCCCGAACTCCATCCAGAAGCACGGGCCGCCGCCATGGGTGATGTAGAGGCTGGGGAGTCGGGCCATCGATGCGCTCAGACAGGCTGGGTGGCGGATTTCGGCGCCGAGCCGAAAGGCAGGCCCGGCTTCAGAGCATAGGCGCCGTCACCGGTCAGCGCGAGCGCCACCTGGGCCACGATCCAGAAGGCGAGGTATTCCCAGCCGCCATTCGGGTTGCTGAAGAAGAAGCCGTTGGCGAGATGCACGGTGAACAGCGCGCCGAGCAGGACCGGCACCATGGCGATCGCGACCAGGCGCGGCCAGAGGCCGAGGATCAGGGCGAGAGCGCCGGCGACTTCCCAGGCGATGGTGATGTAGGCAAGGGCGCCGGGCAGGCCGATCGATTCGAAGAATTGCGCGGTGCCGGCCGGGGTGAAGACGAAGATCTTCAGGCTCGCATGGGCCAGGAACAGCACGCCGAGGGTCAGGCGCAGCAGCAGGGCGGCATAGGGGGCGGTCTTGGTGTCGGTCATGACTCTCCTGGGGGCACGGTGTGGATTCCGGACGTGAGCCCAAAATTGGTCGGTCCGGCCCTCGGATTAAATAGATATAGTTTAGAAGCTCTCATTCGGATAATCTGAACAAGTGGATTCCCTGACCCTGGACCAGTTCGCTGTCTTCGCCACCGTCGTCGCCGAGGGCAGCTTCGCCGCGGCGGCGCGGCGGATGAATCGCGCGCAATCGGCGATCACCTATGCGGTCCAGAAGCTGGAAGAGCAGAGCGGGGTGGTGCTGTTCGACCGCGCGGCCTATCGGGCGGAGCTGACCGAGGCCGGGCGGGCGCTGCTGCCGCGCGCGCGGCGCATCCTCGACGACGTCGATGACTTCCGGCTGCAGGCCGCCGGCGTGACCCAGGGCGTGGAGGCTGAGCTTTCCCTGGTGCTGGACGCCTTCGCGCCGGAAACGCTGGCCACGGTGCTGAAGGAATTCCGCGAGGCGTTTCCACTGGTCACCCTGCGGATCACGGTCGAGTTCTTCCAGGCGACGCGGAACGCGCTGCTGGAAGGCACGGTCGACCTGGCGCTGATGACCGCTTCGACGCCGATGCCGGCGGAGATCGAGCGCGTGCAATGCGGAGAGATCGAGCTGGTCGCCGTCGCGGCGGCCGATCATCCGCTGGCCAAGATCAAGGGGCGGTTCGCACCGGAGCTGCTGCGCGACCATCTGCAGCTGGTGCTGAGCTCGCGGAGCGAGGTGTTCGACCGGCGCGACTATGGCATCCATGCCGTCCGGCACTGGCGCATCGCCGATATGAACCTGCGGCACAAGCTGCTGCTGGCCGGCGTCGGGTGGTGCAGCATGCCGCGCAACCTGGTGGCGGCCGATCTCAAGGCGGGACGGCTGGTCGCGTTGAAGCCGTTGCGCTGGGAAGGCTCCGACCGGATGCCGCGCTTCCCGCTGGTGATCGCGCACCGCCGCGACAAGGCGCTGGGACCGGCCGCGCGCTGGCTGATCGAGCACCTCGCGGCGGGCGCGGCTAAGCCTCGTTCAAAGCCGCGCCGTCGGCGGGCCCGGTAGCCTCGCTGCCGAAGCGCAGGCGGTGGCCATCCAGGTCCTCGACGTTCATTTCCTTGAGACCCCAGGGAAAGTTGGTCGGCTTCTGCCGGATCAGGGCGCCGCGCCGCTGGTAGTCCGCGTGCAGCGCATCGACATCGCGGACGAAGATCGAGATCCAGGTGCCGGCGGCGCCTTGGCCGCCCTCGCAGAGGAAGATCTGCACCCCGTCGCGGCGCACGCAGCCGAAGGTCGCCGGCTCGCCCCAATCCCATTCCTTCTCGAAGCCGAGTTTGTCGACGTAGTGGGCGATCGAGGCCGGCACGTTCTTCACGTTGAGGATCGGGATCGCATAGTCGAAGCGGAGCGGGTTGCTCTCCGCCGGATCGGCCCCGGCGGCAATCAGCGCCGCGGCGATCCCTGAGTCGGTGTTCGGCGCCGCGCAGGCCAGCGGCGTCCGGCCGCGGCTGTCGCGCGCGCCCGGATCGGCGCCGAGCTGCAGCAAGGCCGCCACGCTCTCCGGCTGGTTCTTCAGCACGGCGAGATGGAGCGGCGTCGCGCGGTGCTCGAACGCGCTCATGCGGGCATGCAACTGGCGCCGATCGGCGCCGACCACGCTGTGGATCAGATCGGCCCGGCCGAGCGCCACGGCGGGGAAGATCGTGGGCCTGGCACCGCGGGCGAGCAGGTATTCGGCGACCGCGTGCTGGACCTCCTGGAAGCAGGTGGCCCAGCCGAGCGCGCCGATCTCGTGATGATCGCCCATGGCGTCAAGATCGGCGCCGGATTCCGCCAGATGCTTCACGACGTCCAGGTGTCCGCCCGACGCCGCCCAGAGCAGCGGCGTGGCCCGATCGAGCGCATCGCGCATGTTCACGTCGAGGCCGCGCGCCAGCAGCAGTTTCACGCAGTCGAGATGACCCTGCGCGGCGGCGAGATGCAGCAGCGGCGTGTTCCAGCGGCCACCGGTCACCGCAAGCTTCTCCGGATGGGCGTCCAGCAGGCGGGCGAGATCATCGGCCTTGCCGTCGGTGGCGGCTTCGATGATTTCGCTGTCCACGCTCATGCTACTCCCCGACGTTCTCGATCTCGAACGGCGTCGTCTGGTAGATCTCGTTGATCCAGTTCGACATGAAGAGATGGGCGTGCGGCCGCCAGCGGTTCAACGGCACCTGCTTGGGGTCGTCGTTCGGATAGTAGTTGTGCGGCAGCTTGATCGGCACATTGGCGCTGACGTCGCGCGTGTATTCGTCGCCGAGCGAGGTCGCGTCGTATTCCAGGTGATCGAGCACGTAGAGGCGGCGCGTGCCTTTGGTCTGCGCGACGCTGACGCCTTTCTCTTCCGAATAGGCGAGGATCTCGAGCTCCGGGCAGGCCCTAACGTCGGCGACGCGGATCTCGGCCCAGCGCGAGACCGGAATCGCGAACTCGTCGGAGAAGCCGCTCAAATACGGCGATGCCGGCTTCAGGATCTTCTGCCGGTAGACGCCGAAGGCCTTCTCCGGCAGCGGATGCTTCGGCACGCCGTGGAAGTGATAGAGGGCGGCCATGCCGGCCCAGCAGACGTTGACCGTCGAATGGACGTTGGTCTTGGTCCAATCGAAGATCTGCTGCATCTCCGACCAATAGGTGACGTCCTCATAGGGAATGTGCTCGATCGGCGTGCCGGTGATGATGAGGCCGTCGAATTTCCGGTGCCGCACGGCTTCCCAGGGCAGATAGAAATTCAGCAGGTGCTCCTCGGCCGTGTTCTTGGACGTGTGGTTGCCGATCCGGATCAGCGAGAGCTCGACCTGGAGCGGTGTGGCGCCGAGCAGGCGCGCGAATTGCAGCTCGGTCTTGATCTTGTTGGGCATGAGGTTGAGCAGGCCGATCTGCATCGGGCGGATGTCCTGACGCACGGCCACGGTTTCCGTCATCAGACGAACGCCCTCGTTCACGAGGGTCTGGAAAGCGGGGAGCTTGTCGGGAATCTTGATCGGCATATGCGGTCACCCAAAAATCGGCAAATGAATCGCCTCGGGTCCGCAGCCTTGGAATCGCAGGCGGCCCTTTAGCGATTTTTTTAACGTGGCTGCAAGCCGGCCGGCCAAATCACCACGACGTGCTTCTGATTTACTCCCGCCGGCGCGAAAGCGCCAGTGCGATTTATCACTCCAATGTCACTCTAAGGCCCTGCGAAAGGTCAGGTTTATCCGCTTTCGGCCGAGCAGCGGGTGCGCGCCGTCCTTGAGCGTGGCGACACCGTGGAAGAACAGGCGGGACGGGCCGCCCCAGACGGCGACATCGCCATGGCTCAAGGGGAATTTGACCGTCGGATCGGTCCGCCGCGGGCCGCCGAACTGGAAAGTGGCGGGCAGGCCGAGCGAGACCGAGACGATCGGCTGGCTGAAATCCTTCTCATCCTGGTCCTGGTGCAGCGAAAGCCTGGTGCCGGGCGTATAGCGGTTGATCAGGCAGGAATCCGGGTGGAAGCCGGGATAGCCGGCCGCGGCCGCCGCCTCGGTCGCGAGCGCGCGGAACGGTGCCGGCATCGCCGGCCAGGGCTTGCCGCTGAGGGGATCGACCGGGCTGTAGCGATAGCCTTTGCGATCGGTGACCCAACCGACCTCGCCGCAGGTGGTCATCGCCACCGACATGGTGAAGCCGCCGGGAGTCGTCATGTGGCGGAACGGCGCTTCGGCGGTGACGGTGTCGATCGCGGCGCGCAACGCGGTCTCGCGCGGCAGGGCAAAGCCGCGCAGCAGCACGGCGCCGGGCGCCATCGCCGCGCGGGGTTCGGCGAAGAGATCCGGGATCATATGATCGCACTCGCATGCAGCACCGGGCGATAGCCGGCGCGCAAGGCGGCGAGGGTGGAAGGCGGTGTCAGCAGCCCGTCGGGCCGCGGCAGGTCCTGGACCGGCGCGTAGCCGGCGGGCGACCAGCGCATTGCGTGTCCGCCGAGAATGAGGATGGCGGCCTCGCCGGCGGCCAGCATCGCGCCGTCGGGCAGATTGGAGAGCTTGCCGGGAATCGGATGGATGCGCTTGCGGCGCTGTTGCAGGCGTTCGCGGTGCAGGATCGCGTCGAGCTCGGGCGCCGCGGGGATCGGGCCGCCATTGCCTTCGGCCCAGGCGGCGCGGAACGCCTCGACCCGCTCGCGGCTGCAATAGAAGCAAGGCCGATGGCCGGCGGCGAGCGCGGTCGCCTCGTCGAGAAAGAACAGCTCGGTCCAGCTTCGCTGCGCCATCGGCTCGCGGTGAAGGTTCTTGTAGCGCAATTGGCAGATCAGCCAGCACTTCAGGCTCCAGCGTTTCTTCAGGAGCGTGCGGGTCGCGGGATCGTGGATGATGCCGCGATTGCCGGTGAACATGCCGCGCGCCGGGGTCGCGATGATCTCGCCGAACGGGGTGACGCGATTCTGCAGCGGCATGACGATACGGTTCCGGCCGAACTGAACGGGTGAGCCTAGCGGGAATTTAGCGCCTATATCTATCCGGTACATGCTGACGGGAGCGGGCGATGTTCGCGGTCTTGTTCGAGGTCCAGCCGAAATCCGAGAAATGGGACGAATATCTGGGCGTCGCCAGGATGCTGAAACCGGAGCTCGAGGCGATCGACGGCTTCGTCGAGAACATCCGCTATCGCAGCCTGACTCGCGACGGCTGGCTGCTGTCGCTGTCGACCTGGCGGGACGAGAAAGCCCTGGTGCGCTGGCGCACGCAGGCGAAGCATCATGGCGCGCAGGAGAGGGGACGGTTCGAGATCTTCGGCGATTATCATCTGCGCGTCGGCGAACTGGACAGCGGGTCGGCCGAGCGATCCGATGCAACCGAGGTCGGCGCGGGCAGCGCGGTGACGCTGATCGATGCCAGGCGACCGGCGGACTGGGTGAAGGACACCGCGCCGGAGCAGGTCGCGGCGGCACTCGGTCTGCGCGCCGATGCGCCCGAGGTGGTTGGCTGGGATGTTTTCGACGCGGTGCTCACGCCGGGCGACGTCATCCTGCTAATCACGTCGCGCGATCGGCTGGAGATCGCGGCGGCGCCTGATAGTGCCCAGTTGCGGCAGGTGCGGATCCTGCGCGATTACGGCATGTTCGACCGGCGCGAGGCGCCGCAATATTATCCGGACGTGGCGCGGCGCTGAGGAGCGTGTGCCGCGCCGTTGAGACCCTCGCCGAGCGCCGCGGCGAAGCGGCGCGCGATCGCGCCGTCGGCATCGAGCTTCGGGTTGAAGATGGTGATGTCGATGCCAAGCGCCCTGCCGCTCGCGATGGCGGTGCGCAGGATGGTCGTCAACTCGTCCCATTGCAGGCCGCCGGGCATGCGATAATCGACCGCCGGCATGATCGCGTCGTCGAGCACGTCGGCGTCGAGATGAATCCAGAAGCCGTCGAGCTCCGATCTGGTCAGGCGTTCGAGGGCGCGACGGGCCGTGGCGGCCGCACCGCATTCGCGCAAGGCCTCGAGATTGATCACGCCGATGCCGGTGTCCTCGACGCGCTGGCTGCCATGGCCGGCGGCATCGGCGGTGTCGCGATGGGCGAGCAGCGTCACGTCCTCGTCGCGAACCAGCGGCAGGCAGCCTTCGAGATTGGTGACGAGATCGGGTCCGCGTCCGGTGACCAAGGCGAGGTCCATCGAGGCGGCCTCGCCGTTCGGCTCCGCTTCCGGCTGATAGAAATCGGCATGGCCGTCGAGGAACAGCAGGCCGGCGCGGCCGCGGCGCCGGTTTGCCAGCGTGCAGCCGAGCAGGATCGAGCAATCGCCGCCGAGCACGACGGGAAATTCGCCGGCCTCGAGCAGCGGCTGCAGCCGGTCGGCCAGCGCCACGGCATAGTGCGCGAGGCCGCGCGGATTGAGCAGCCGGGTTTCGGGGTCGCGCCGATCGTCATAGGGCGGGGGCTCGACCCGGCCGGCATGGCGCGCGCCCAGGCGTTCCGCCAGACCCGCGTCCACCAGGGCCGCGGGCAGCGTCTCCACGCCCTTCGGAAAGAGACCCAGCACCGAAGGCGCCTCGACGATGGCGAAACGTGGCATTCTTTCTTCTCTCCCTGTCGCATCGCAGACATGGGGAGTAATCGCTCCGACTGCAATATTCCCGGCCGGGCGCGGCTTCAGTCGCGCCCCGGCCGCACCCGGACGCGATTCCGCGGATGCGGCCGGCCGCAGCGCTGGCAGAAGCTCTTCTGCAGGATCGTCTCGATCGGCGTCTCCAGGCTGATGTTGCGGCGGATCAGCTGGAGCAGGGTGACCAGCCCGGTCCGATGGCAGCGGCCGCATTCGAACTCCAGCACCTCGCCTTTCTTCAGGCTGGAGAGCGGCGACCAGTTGCGGATCCTCGGGTTCGGCATAAGAACAATAGGAGAACATGCGCACTCCGCTGTCCACCGACCGGTGCGAGAGGAACATATTCTGAAATGCAACCAGGACTCGGGCGTCCAGCCGGGTGCCCAGTCACTCCGGGGCAGGTCACTCCGGGCAGCTGAAGACGTAGGTCTGCTGCTTGGCCTTCAATTCACAGTTCTGGGTCAGCGACGTGGCGCTCTGGATGTCCGCCTGGGCGCGGCCGTTGTCCTGCCGGGCGAGATAGATGGTCGCCCGCATCGCATAGGCTTGCGCGTACTTCGGGTCGAGCGCGATGGCGCGGTCGAGGTCGGGCAGGGCCTGATCGTCCTGGCCGAGATCGCGGAAGATCCCGGCGCGCAGGACATGGAAGGCGGCCGGCGGATTGGTGATCTTGCCGAACGCCGTCTCGATCTCCTTCAGGGCCGCGGCATGCTGGCCCTTGGCCTGGAGAACACGGGCGCGGGCGGCGTGGAGATCGGCGCTGTCCGGATCGAGCTGGGACGCCGCCGCGACATCGGCGGCGGCGCGCGCGCTGTCGCCGGTCTTCTCATAGGCCGTGGCGCGGCCGAGCAGGATATGCGCCTTGGTGGCGTCGGGCGTATCCGCGGGCATCAGTTCGGGCGAGCAGAGGTCGATCGCCAGCTCCCAGACCCCGCGCGCGACCGCGTCGTCGCAGCCGGCACCGAGCGGAGGCGGATCGGCGCGGGCCGGCTGGGCCATCGCGGCCAAAATCGCCAGCATCCCACCTGCCATCACCCGCATCGACCACCTCGCACTCGTACCGCACCGCCTATGGGGTCGGAGCTTAACGGCCGCCACGGGCGGCGAATAGCGGTCTTGGGTTCGGAGCGGCGCGGGAACGGCGCTGGCGGGCGGGGTTTAACGCGCGCTGCGCATCAGCCCTGCCGCTTCAGCGCGGCGAGGGTGACGCCGATCGGGTCGTTGGTGGGCGGCGCGGCTTCGGGATCGGCTTCCGCCTTGGCGGCTTGGCGGTCCTCTTCCGCGATCAACTTGGCGGCCTGTTCCCAATGCTCCCGGTCGCGTCCTTCCGGACGGCCGTCGGCCTCCCAGAGCTCGTGGGCATTGGCGCGGATCCGCTCTTCGCGGGCATCGAGCATCATGCCCATCTCAGAACACCGACCACGGGACCATCATCAGCACATTGCCGATGATGAACGCTGCCGCGGCGATCGGGATGACCGCGACCGGCGTTCGGTACCACACGGGGGAGGGTTCGGCGCTCGGTTGCACAACCGCAACAGGGTTCGGCACAGCGGCCACAGTTTCGGCGGCTGAACAGAGGGTCGGAGCTTGCTCAAAAACCGCCGGATCGATCTGGAGTGCCTGTGCCATGATCCGACCAAGCAGCGAGTCGGACATTGGTTGCAGCGCGGCAGGGGTCACCACGAAATTTCATGCGCGCGCCATCGG
The DNA here is from genome assembly GCA_030715195.1 of Dongia sedimenti. Taxonomy (GTDB): domain Bacteria; phylum Pseudomonadota; class Alphaproteobacteria; order Dongiales; family Dongiaceae; genus Dongia; species Dongia sedimenti. Next base: position 521,331 of record JAUYVI010000003.1, on the reverse strand, counting down.
CCGTCCGCGCGGCCTGCGCCCATGGGGCGGCAGAACACCGGCCGTCGATACATTTGTTGACACCACCCCACCCGTGCAGTACATCGGCGCCGCTGCCGGATCGACCCGCACTGCCGGATCACCGATCTTTCTTCTAGGCACGAAATGCGCGGGCGTAGCTCAGTTGGTTAGAGCGCCGGCCTGTCACGCCGGAGGCCGCGGGTTCAAGTCCCGTCGCTCGCGCCACTTTCGATTCCGTAACCGGGAATCATCTTTGAGAAACAACCGACTACGCAGAAGTCTTCACGGCCGAGTCGCGCCGAAATCGGCGTTTTTGCGCTTTCACGGTGGTAATGCCGGCTCTATAGTAGCGCGGCTTTTGAGTCGGCTGCTCTAGCCTCGCGATTTTGCTGGAGTTTGGCCCGGCGCGATGCCACAGAGTGCGGCGCAGCAAAGGCCTCTTATACGCGATCCAGGGGGTGGGTCCGGTAAGAGTGGGAGTTGAGTATGGACGGACTGCTTCGGGAATACCTGCCTATCCTGATCTTTCTCGTGATCGCCGTCGGCCTGACGGTGGTCATGCTCTCGGCCTCGCTGCTTCTGGCCAAGCAGAATCCCGACTCCGAGAAGCTCTCCCCGTATGAATGCGGCTTCGAAGCCTTCGACGACGCGAGACGCCAGTTCGACGTCCGGTTCTACCTGGTCTCGATCCTGTTCATCATCTTCGACCTCGAAGTGGCCTTCCTGTTTCCCTGGGCGGTGACGCTCGGGCAGATCGGGGTGTTCGGCTTCTGGTCGATGATGATCTTCCTCGGCGTCCTGACCGTCGGCTTCATCTACGAATGGAAGAAGGGAGCGCTGGAATGGGAGTGAGCACCAACCTCGCGCCGCTGCAGCCCGGACCGGCGCAGGACCAGGCGATCCGCCAGGTGACCGACGAGCTCCAGGACAAGGGCTTCGTCGTCGCGCAGATGGACAAGCTGGTCAACTGGGCCCGCACCGGCTCGCTCTGGCCGATGACCTTCGGTCTCGCCTGCTGCGCGGTCGAGATGATGCATGCCTATATGGCGCGTTATGACCTCGACCGGTTCGGCGTGGTCCCGCGCGGTTCCCCGCGCCAGTCCGACGTGATGATCGTCGCCGGCACGCTGACCAACAAGATGGCGCCCGCTCTGCGCAAGGTCTACGACCAGATGGCCGAGCCGCGCTGGGTCATCTCCATGGGCTCCTGCGCCAATGGCGGCGGCTACTATCACTATTCCTATTCCGTGGTGCGTGGCTGCGACCGCATCGTGCCGGTCGATATCTACGTGCCGGGCTGCCCGCCGACCGCCGAAGCCTTGGTGTACGGCATCCTGCAGCTGCAGAAGAAGATCCGGCGCACCTCCACCATCGCGCGCTAATCCAGACGAGGTCTCGGCAAGCATGAGCGACAGCCTGCGCGAACTGGGCGAGTACATCGCGGGCGCCCTGGGTCCGGCGGTGATCGGCACGAGCGTCTCGCTCGGCGAGCTCACCGTCGAGGTGCGGCCGGGCGATGTCGTGAAGGCGTCGAAGTTCCTGCGCGACGATCCGAATTGCCTGTTCAAGATGCTGATCGACATCGCCGGTGTCGATTATCCGGAGCGCGAGAAGCGCTTCGACGTGGTCTATCACCTGCTGAGCCTGAAGAAGAATCACCGGGTCCGTGTCCGCGCCAAGGTGGGCGAGGAAGAGGCGATCCCGTCGGTGGATTCGATCTGGCCGGCCGCGCAATGGTTCGAGCGCGAAGCCTATGACATGTACGGCATCTATTTCAGCGACAACCCGGACCTGCGGCGCATCCTCACCGACTACGGCTTCGAGGGGCATCCGTTCCGCAAGGACTTCCCGCTGACCGGCTATATCGAAGTGCGCTACGACGAATCGCAGAAGCGCGTCATCTACGAGCCGGTCGAGCTGCGCCAGGAATTCCGCTCGTTCGACTTCCTCTCGCCCTGGGAAGGCATGCTGCAGCCGCGCGTGCTGCCGGGCGACGAGAAGGCAACCGCGCCGATGACCGCCGCCGTCGCACCCGCACCCGCACCCGGCCCGAAGAATCCGGCGCCGGCCAATCCCGCGCCGGGGGCTGCAAGCCCGAGCCCGACCGCCAATCCGACGAACAATCCGGGCGCCAGCTCCGCGCCGAAGGCTCCGTAACATGGCCGAAATGCAGATCAAGCCGATGACCATGAACTTCGGGCCGCAGCATCCTGCGGCCCACGGGGTTCTGCGCATGGTCATGGAGATGGACGGCGAGGTGGTGCGCCGCGTCGACCCTCACATTGGCCTGCTGCATCGCGGCACCGAGAAGCTGATCGAGTACAAGACCTACCTGCAGGCGATTCCCTATTTCGACCGGCTCGATTACGTCAGCCCGATGTGCCAGGAGCATGCCTTCGTGCTCGCGGTCGAGAAGCTGATGGGCCTCGAGGTGCCGGAGCGCGGCTTGTACATCCGCACCATGTTCGACGAGATCACCCGCATCCTCAACCACCTGCTGAACGTCCCGGCCTATGCCATGGATGTCGGCGCGGTGACGCCCTTCCTCTGGGCCTTCGAGGAACGCGAGCTGCTGATGGAATTCTACGAGCGGGTCTCGGGTGCCCGGCTCCATGCGGCCTATTATCGTCCGGGCGGCGTGCACGCGGATCTCCCGGCCGGCATTCTCGACGATATCTGGGCCTGGACCGAGCGTTTCCCGAAAGTGCTGCAGGATCTCGAAGGCCTGCTGACCGAGAACCGCATCTTCAAGCAGCGCCTAGTCGATATCGCGCCGGTCTCGGCCGAGGACGCGATCGCCTGGGGCTTCACCGGCCCAGTGATCCGCGCCTCCGGTGTCGCCTGGGATTTGCGCAAGTCGCAGCCCTATGCGGCTTACGACAAGGTGCAGTTCGGCATTCCGGTCGGTAAGAACGGCGACTGCTACGACCGCTACCTCATCCGCGTCGAGGAGATGAAGCAGTCGAACGAGATCATCCGCCAATGCGTGAAGGCGATGCCCGGCGGCCCGGCGAGCTCGGTCGACCGCAAAGTGGCACCGCCGAAGCGCGGCGAGATGAAGCATTCGATGGAAGCGCTGATCCATCACTTCAAGCTCTACACCGAAGGCTTCCACGTGCCGGAAGGCGAAGCCTACGCCGCGGTCGAGGCGCCCAAGGGCGAGTTCGGCGTCTACCTGGTTTCCGACGGCACCAACCGGCCCTATCGCTGCAAGATCCGCGCGCCGGGCTTCCCGCATCTCGCGGCCATGGATTTCCTCTGCAAGGGCTACATGCTTGCGGATTCGGTGGCGATCCTCGGCTCCCTCGACATCGTTTTCGGTGAGATCGACCGATGAGCGCTGCTGCGACCAACGACGACTTCGTGCAACCGACGAGCTTCGCTTTCTCGGAAGCGAACCTCGCCGAGGCAAAGAAGCACATCGCCAAATACCCGAAGGGCCGCCAGGCCTCGGCGGTGATGCCGCTGCTCTGGCTGGCGCAATACCAAGAAGGCTGGGTCAGCCGCGTCGCGATGGACGTCATCGCCGAGATGCTCGAGATGGCGCCGATCCGGGTCTACGAGGTCGCGACCTTCTACACGATGTACAACCTCAAACCCGTCGGGAAGCATCTGGTGCAGATCTGCCGGACGACGCCGTGCTGGCTGCGCGGCTCCGATGGCCTGACCGAGATGTGCAAGAAGAAGCTCGGCGTCGATCTGCACGGCACCAGCGCCGACGGCAAGTTCACCATCATGGAAGTCGAATGCCTCGGCGCGTGCGTGAACGCGCCGATGGTACAGATCAACGACGACTTCTATGAAGACCTGACGCCGGAGACTTTGGCGAAGGTGCTCGATGAACTGGCGGCCGGCCGCCAGCCGAAGATCGGCCCGCAGGTCGATCGCCTGAACTCTGCGCCGGAAGGCGGCATGACCACGCTGAAAGACGTCGCGAAGGGAGCGGGGCAGTAATCATGGCGCTCCAGGACAAAGACCGCATCTTTCTGAACCTCTACGGCCAGGACGATTGGAAGCTCGCCGGCGCGCGGCGCCGCGGCATCTGGGACAACACCAAGGACATCCTGGCGAAGGGCCGCGACGCCATCGTCAACGAGATCAAGGCCTCGGATCTGCGCGGCCGCGGCGGCGCCGGCTTCCCGACCGGTCTCAAATGGTCCTTCATGCCGAAGGCCTCGGACGGACGTCCGGCCTATCTGGTCGTGAACGCGGACGAGTCCGAGCCCGGCACCTGCAAGGACCGCGAGATCATGCGCTTCGACCCGCACACGCTGGTCGAGGGCTGCCTGGTCGCCGGCTTCGCCATGGGCTGCACCGCCGCCTATATCTACATCCGCGGCGAGTTCCCGCTGGAATGCAAGAACCTGCAGACGGCGATCGACGAAGCCTATGCGGCGGGCCTGATCGGCAAGAATGCCTGCGGCTCCGGCTATGACTACGACGTCTTCCTGCATCGCGGCGCCGGCGCCTATATCTGCGGCGAAGAGACCGCGCTGATCGAAAGCCTCGAAGGCAAGAAGGGCCAGCCGCGCCTGAAGCCGCCATTCCCGGCGGCCTGCGGCCTTTACGGCTGCCCCTCGACCGTGAACAACGTCGAGACCATCGCGGTCACGCCGACCATCATGCGGCGCGGCGCCGCCTGGTTCGGCGCGCTCGGCCGGCCGAAGAATACCGGCACCAAGCTCTTCTGCATCTCGGGCCATGTGAACAAGCCCTGCAATGTCGAAGAGGAAATGGGCATCCCGCTCAAAGAGCTGATCGAGCGCCATGCCGGCGGTGTCCGCGGCGGCTGGGACAATCTGCTGGCGATCATTCCGGGCGGGGCTTCCGTTCCCTTGCTTCCCAAGTCGATCTGCGACGAAGTGCTGATGGACTTCGACAGCCTGCGCGCCGTCACGTCCGGTCTCGGCACCGCGGCGGTGATCGTGATGGACAAGAGCACCGACCTGATCGAGGCGATCGCCCGGCTCTCGCATTTCTACATGCATGAGAGTTGCGGCCAGTGCACGCCGTGCCGCGAGGGCACCGGCTGGATGTACCGCATCATGCAGCGTTTCGTGCGCGGCGACGGCAAGTCCGCCGAGATCGACATGCTGCAGGACATCACCAAGCAGGTCGAAGGCCACACCATCTGCGCGCTCGGCGACGCGGCGGCCTGGCCGATCCAGGGTCTGATCCGGCATTTCCGCCCGGTGATCGAGGAACGCATGTCGCAATACGCATTACGCCGGGCGGCGGAGTAAACCCATGCCGAAGATGACGATTGACGGCATCGAGATCGAGGTCCCGGCGGGCATCAACGTGCTGCAGGCCTGCGAGCTGGCCGGCAAGGAAATCCCGCGCTTCTGCTATCACGAGCGGCTGTCGGTCGCCGGCAATTGCCGGATGTGCCTGGTCGAGCAGGAGAAGGCGCCGAAGCCGATCGCCAGCTGCGCCATGCCGGTCGCCGAAGGCATGGTGATCAAGACCGACACGCCGCTGGTCAGGAAGGCCCGCAACGGCGTGATGGAATTCCTGCTGATCAACCATCCGCTCGACTGCCCGATCTGCGACCAGGGCGGCGAATGCGATTTGCAGGACCAGGCGATGGCCTATGGCCGCGGCTTCTCGCGCTATGCCGAGGAGAAGCGCGCCGTCACCGACAAGGAGTTCGGCCCGCTGGTCAAGACCGTGATGACGCGCTGCATCCAGTGCACGCGCTGCATCCGCTTCGCGACCGAGATCGCCGGCACCGAGACCCTGGGCGGCGTCAGCCGCGGCGAGCATCTCGAGATCACCACCTATGTCGAGAAGACCCTCGACAGCGAGCTCTCCGGCAATCTGATCGACGTCTGTCCGGTCGGCGCCTTGACCTCGAAGCCCTATGCCTTCACCGCGCGGCCCTGGGAATTGGTGAAGACCGATTCCATCGACGTGGCCGACGCGACCGGCACCAACATCCGCCTCGACACCCGCGGCCGCGAAGTGCTGCGCGTGCTGCCGCGCCTGAACGAGGACGTGAACGAGGAGTGGATGGCCGACAAGGGCCGCTTCAACGTCGACGGCCTGATGCGCCAGCGCCTCGACCGGCCCTATGTGCGGGTTGACGGCAAGCTGAAGCCCGCCACCTGGACCGAGGCGCTGGATGCGATCGCGGCGAAGCTCAAGGGGCTCGACGGCAAGAAGATCGCGGCCATCGCCGGCGATCTCTGCGATGCGGAGTCCATGTTCGCGTTGAAGGAAGTCATGACTTCCCTGGGCTCCGGCAATCTCGACTGCCGCCAGGACGGCGCCGCGGTCGATCCGAAGGTGCGCGCCTCCTATCTCTTCAACACCACGATCGCCGGCATCGAGAAGGCCGACGCGATCCTGCTGATCGGCACCAACCCGCGCTGGGAAGCGCCGATCGTCAATGCCCGCATCCGCAAGCGCTACCTGAAGGGCGGCCTCAAGGTCGCGGCGATCGGGCCCAAGTATGATCTCACCTATCCGGTGGACGTGCTCGGCGCCGGCGCCGATACGCTCGGCCAGTTCGCCAATGGCAGCCATGCCTTCGCGCAGGTGCTGAAGGATGCCAAGGCGCCGATGCTGATCGTCGGCATGGGCGCGCTCGCGCGTCCCGACGGCGCCGCGATCCTCGCACAAGCAAAAGCGGTCGCCGACGCCTGCGGCCTGATCAAAGAGGGCTGGAACGGCTTCAACGTGCTGCAGACTGCGGCCGGTCGTGTCGCCGGTCTCGAGCTTGGCTTCGTGCCCAAACAGGGCGGGCGCGACATCGCCGGCATCCTCGACGGCACGCGCAAGGGCGAGATCGAGTTCGTCTATCTGTTGGGGGCCGACGAGATCGACCCCAGCCATTTCGGCAAGGCCTTCGTGGTCTACCAGGGCCATCACGGCGATCGCGGCGCACATCGCGCCGATGTCGTGCTGCCGGGTGCCGCCTATACCGAGAAGGACGGCACCTACATGAACCTGGAGGGCAGGGCGCAGCTCGCGATGCTGGCGATCTTCCCGCCGGGCGAAGCGAAAGAGGACTGGGCGATCCTGCGGGCGCTCTCCGAGAAGCTCGGCAAGCCGCTCGGCTATGACACGCTCGACCAGCTCCGCACCAAGCTCTACCAGGCGAACAAGCGCTTCCAGCGCCTGAACGCCGTCGAGCCTGCATTCTGGGAAGACTTTGGCCACATGGGTTCAATGGGGGCGGGCTCGACCGATGCGAAGCCGTTCGCATCGCCGATCGCCAACTATTACATGACCGACCCGATCAGCCGCGCCTCTGCGACCATGGCGGAATGCACCGAGGCCTTCGTCAGCCCCAAGAAGAAGACCGGCACCCATGGCTAGCAACTGGTTCATCGAGCAGATGGGGCCGTATCTCGGCACGGCGGTGTTCACGATCATCATGATCGTCTGCATCATCCTGCCGCTGCTCTTGGCCGTGGCGTATCTGACCTATGCCGAGCGCAAGGTGATGGCGGCGATGCAGATCCGCCGCGGCCCCAACGTGGTCGGCCCGTTCGGCCTGCTGCAGCCGATCGCCGACGGCGTGAAGCTGCTGTTCAAGGAAACCATCATCCCGTCCGGCGCCAGCCGGGTCACCTTCATCGTGGCGCCGATGATCACCTTCGTGCTGAGCCTGGTGGCCTGGGCGGTGATCCCGTTCTCCGACGGCGTGGTGCTCGCCAATATCAATGTCGGCGTGCTCTATCTCTTCGCGATCTCCTCGCTCGGCGTCTACGGCATCATCCTGGCCGGCTGGGCCTCGAACTCGAAGTACCCGTTCCTCGGCGCGCTGCGCTCGGCGGCGCAGATGGTCTCCTACGAAGTCTCGATCGGCTTCGTCATGGTGACCGTGCTGCTTTGCGTCGGCTCGCTCAACATCAACGACATCGTCAAGGCGCAGCACTCAATCTGGTTCTGCATCCCGCTGCTGCCGATGTTCGTGGTGTTCTTCATCTCGGCGCTGGCCGAGACCAACCGGCCGCCCTTCGATCTTCCGGAAGCGGAATCCGAGCTGGTCGCCGGCTACTTCTCGGAATATTCGGCCTTCACCTTCGCGCTGTTCTTCCTCGGCGAATACGCCAACATCTGGCTGATGAGCGCGATGACCGCCATCCTGTTCCTCGGCGGCTGGCAGCCGATCCTGGGCTGGGAGCCGTTCGCCGAGCACAGCTTCCTGCAGGGCGCCTGGCACTTCTTCTGGTTCGGCGGCAAGATTGCCTTCGTCGCCTTCTGCTTCCTCTGGGTGCGCGCCACCTTCCCGCGCTACCGCTATGACCAGCTGATGCGTCTCGGCTGGAAGGTGTTCCTGCCGCTGTCTTTGGCGATGGTCGTCTTCTATTCCGCGGTGCTGGTCGGCATGGGCTGGCTGCCCAACCAGACGCCCGCGACCGCCGCCGAGAACACTGCGGCACCTGCTGCTACGACGGGAGAGTCCCAATGAGCGCGATCGACCGCACGATCCGCAGCTTCTTCCTGAAGGAACTGGTCAAGGGCATGGCCCTGACCTTCTCTTACGTCTTCAAGGAAAAGGTCACCATCAACTACCCCTACCAGAAGGGACCGCTCTCGCCCCGTTTCCGCGGCGAGCACGCGCTGCGCCGCTATCCGAACGGCGAAGAGCGCTGCATCGCCTGCAAGCTTTGCGAGGCGATCTGCCCGGCCCAGGCCATCACCATCGAGGCGGAGCCGCGCGACGACGGCAGCCGACGCACCACGCGCTACGACATCGACATGACCAAGTGCATCTATTGCGGCTTCTGCCAGGAGGCCTGCCCGGTCGATGCGATCGTCGAGGGCCCGAATTTCGAGTTCGCGACCGAGACCCGCGAGGAGCTGTTCTACAACAAGGACAAGCTGCTGCAGAACGGCGAGCGCTGGGAAGCCGAGCTCGCCGCCAACATCACCGCCGACGCGCCGTACCGGTGAGGATGCGATGATCATCCAAGCCATCGCCTTCTGGATCTTCGCCGTCGTCGCCGTGATCTCCGGCATTCTGGTCGTGGCGAACCGCAACCCGGTCTATTCGGTGCTGTTCCTGATCCTGACCTTCTTCAACGCGGCCGGCCTGTTCGTGCTGCTGGGGGCCGAGTTCCTGGCGATGATGCTGGTCGTGGTCTATGTCGGCGCGGTCGCCGTGCTGTTCCTGTTCGTCGTCATGATGCTGGACATCAACTTCGTGGCGCTCCGGCAGGGCTTCGTGCGCTATCTGCCGATCGGCGCCATCGTCGGCGTCATCCTGGTGGCCGAGCTGGTCTTCATCTTCGGCGGCTGGGGCCTGACGCCCGCCGCGACCGCGGCACTCGGCGCGCCGACGCCGGCGCTCGAGCAGGCCACCAATACGCAGGCGCTCGGCCAGCTGCTCTACACCAAGTATTTCTATCTGTTCCAGGCGGCGGGCATGATCCTGCTGGTCTCCATGATCGGCGCCATCGTGCTGACCCATCGCGAGCGCGTGGGGGTGAAGCGCCAGCGGATCGCGACCCAGCTGGAGCGCGGGCGGGATTCCGTCGAGATCAAGAACGTGCCGAGCGGGACGGGGGTCTAGGCCATGGCAATCACCCTGACGCACTATCTCACCGTCGCGGCGATCCTGTTCACCATCGGGATCTTCGGCATCTTCCTGAACCGCAAGAACGTCATCATCATCCTGATGTCGGTCGAGCTGATGCTGCTGGCCGTGAACATCAACCTGGTCGCCTTTTCGCATTTCCTGGGCGACATGGTGGGGCAGGTCTTCGCCATGTTCGTGCTGACCGTGGCCGCCGCGGAAGCCGCGATCGGCCTGGCGATCCTGGTGGTCTATTTCCGCAACCGCGGCTCGATCGCGGTCGAAGACATCAACATGATGAACGGCTGAGGCAGAGATGGACGCCTGGATCGTATTGCTGCCTCTGGTCGGCGCGCTCATCGCGGGTCTCGGCAACCGTCGCCTCGGCGACAAGCCGGCGATGTACATCACCACCGGCCTGCTGCTGGCCTCGGCGGTGATGTCCTGGATCGTGTTCTTCGACGTCAATTTCGGCGGCACGCCGCGCACGACGGTGCTGTTCTCCTGGTTCTCGACCGGCGACTTCAAGGCCGATTGGGCGATCCGGGTCGATCAGCTCTCGGCCGTCATGCTGGTGGTGGTGACCACGGTTTCTTCCATGGTCCATGTCTATTCGATCGGCTACATGGGCCACGACCATTCGAAGCCGCGCTTCTTCGCCTATCTGTCGCTGTTCACCTTCGCCATGCTGATGCTGGTGACGGCCGACAATTTCGTGCAGATGTTCTTCGGCTGGGAAGGGGTGGGCCTCTGCTCCTACCTGCTGATCGGCTTCTGGTTCCACAAGCCCAGCGCGAACGCGGCCGCGATCAAGGCCTTCGTCGTGAACCGGGTCGGCGATTTCGGCTTCGCCCTCGGCATCTTCGGCGTCTTCATGATCTTCAACTCGGTGCAGTTCGAGACCGTCTTCGCGGCGGTGCCCGACCAGGTCGGCAAGACCTTCCATTTCCTGAGCTGGACCCCGGATGTCATGACCACGCTCTGCATCCTGCTGTTCATCGGCGCCATGGGCAAATCGGCCCAGGTCCCGCTGCACACCTGGCTGCCGGACGCGATGGAAGGCCCGACCCCGGTCTCGGCGCTGATCCACGCCGCGACCATGGTGACCGCCGGCGTGTTCATGGTCTGCCGCCTGTCGCCGATGTTCGAGTTCGCGCCCGACGCCAAGCTGGTGGTGACGGTGATCGGGGCCTCGACCGCCTTCTTCGCGGCGACGATCGGCCTGACGCAATTCGACATCAAGCGGGTGATCGCCTATTCGACCTGCTCGCAGCTCGGCTACATGTTCTTCGCGGCCGGCGTCGGCGCCTATGGCGCGGCGATGTTCCACCTGTTCACCCATGCCTTCTTCAAGGCGCTGCTGTTCCTCTGCTCGGGCTCGGTGATCCATGCGATGTCCGACGAGCAGGACATGCGCAAGATGGGCGGCATCTACAAGCTGATCCCCTGGACCTATGCGCTGATGTGGATCGGCAGCCTGGCGCTCGCCGGCATCGGCATCCCGGGCGTCTACGGCTTCGCCGGCTTCTATTCCAAGGATTCGATCCTGGAATCCGCCTTCGCCGCGCATAGCGGCGTCGGCATGTACGCCTATTGGCTCGGCATCCTGGCCGCGGTGATGACCGCCTTCTATTCCTGGCGCCTGCTGTTCCTGACCTTCCACGGCAAGCCGCGCGCCGATCACCACACCATGGAGCACGTCCATGAAAGCCCGTGGGTGATGCTGGTGCCGCTGATCGTGCTGGCGGTCGGCGCCGTTGTGGCCGGTATCGCCTTCGCGCCGTACTTCGTCGGCGAGCATATGGAAGCGTTCTGGGGCGAGGCCCTGTTCTTTGCACCGGACAACCATGTGCCGCACGAGGCGCATGAAGTGCCGACCTGGGTCGCCCTGCTGCCGCTGCTGGCCGGCCTCGTCGGCATCGGCTTCTCGTTCATCGCCTACATGAAGCGGACCGACCTGCCGGCGAAGATCGCGGCCGCCTTCGGCCCGATCTACACCTTCGTCTACAGGAAATGGCTGTTCGACGAGTTGTTCGACGCCACCCTGGTCAATCCGGCCAAGGCGCTCGGCCGCGTGCTGTGGAAAGGCGGGGACGGGAAGATCATCGACGGGCTCGGCCCCGACGGCATTTCCCAGGTCACGGTCGATCTGGCGCGGCGCGCCAGCAAGCTGCAGACCGGCTACGTTTACCACTATGCCTTTGCCATGATGATCGGCGTGGTCGCGCTGGTCTCCTGGTATCTGGTCGCGTTCCGAGGCTGAGGCTCAGATGACCGATTTCCCGATCCTCTCCCTCACCACCTTCCTGCCGCTGGTCGGCGCGCTGCTGATCCTGGTGACCCGCGGCGACGATGCCTTCGTGGCCCGCAGCGCCCGGATCCTGGCGCTGATCACCTCGACCGTGGTGTTCCTGCTCTCGCTCTACATCTGGTTCAACTTCGACCGCACCGATCCGGGCTTCCAGTTCGAGGAGAACGCGGAATGGATGCCGAGCCTGAAGATCGGCTACCGGATGGGCGTCGACGGCATCTCGATGACCTTCGTGCTGCTCTCGACCCTGCTGACGCCGATCTGCATCCTGGCGAGCTGGGAAGCGATCACGGTCCGGGTCAAGGAATACATGATCGCCTTCCTGGTGCTCGAGACCCTGATGGTCGGCACCTTCTGCGCGCTCGACTTCCTGGCCTTCTATGTTTTCTTCGAAGGCGTGCTGATCCCGATGTACCTGATCATCGGTGTCTGGGGCGGTGCGCGGCGCGTCTACTCGGCGATCAAGTTCTTCCTCTACACCTTGCTCGGCTCGGTGCTGATGCTGCTGGCGATCCTGGCCATGTACAACCAGGCCGGCACCACCGACATCCCGACCCTGATGCAGACCCATTTCGACCCGGGCATGCAGAAGTGGCTCTGGCTCGCCTTCCTCGCCTCTTTCGCGGTCAAGGTGCCGATGTGGCCGGTCCACACCTGGCTGCCGGACGCGCATGTCGAAGCGCCGACCGCGGGCTCGGTGATCCTGGCCGGCGTGCTGCTGAAGATCGGCGGATACGGGTTCCTGCGCTTCTCGCTGCCGATGCTGCCCGACGCCTCGGTCTATTTCACGCCGCTGATCTACACCCTCAGCGTCGTGGCGGTGATCTACACCTCGCTGGTGGCGCTGGCCCAGGAGGACATGAAGAAGCTGATCGCCTATTCCTCGGTCGCGCATATGGGCTTCGTGACCGCCGGCATCTTCAGCCTGAATCAGCAGGGAATCGAGGGCGCACTGTTCCAGATGCTCTCCCACGGCGTCGTCTCCGGCGCGCTCTTCCTCTGCGTCGGCGTGGTCTATGACCGGCTGCACACCCGCGAGATCGGCCGCTATGGCGGCCTGGTCAACAACATGCCGCGCTATGCCTTCGCCTTCATGATCTTCACGATGGCGTCGGTGGGTCTGCCCGGCACCAGCGGCTTCATCGGCGAGTTCCTGGTCATGGTCGGCGTGTTCAAGGACAACACCTGGGCGGCGTTCTTCATCGCCACCGGCGTGATCCTGGGTGCGGCCTATATGCTTTGGCTCTATCGCCGGGTGATCTTCGGAGAGCTGACCAAGCCCGACCTGAAGAACTTCCTGGACCTCAGCCCGCGCGAGATCGCGCTGTTCGTGCCGCTGATCGCGATCGTGCTCTGGATGGGCATCTATCCGAGCTCGTTCACCGCGATCTTCGGCCCCGCGGTCGACAACCTGATCAAGACCCACCAGACCGCTTTGCTGCACACCCAGCAGACCAACGTCGCCCAAGCGGGCGCTTCGGGTTCGGGAGAGTAAGATGAGCTTCGCCGAACTCAACCTCGCCGCCGCGACGCCGGAGATTCTCCTGGCGATCTCCGCCATGGCGCTGCTGCTCCTGGGCGTGTTCCTGGGCGACAAGTCGATGCGGCTGATCTCCTGGCTCGCCGCCGGCGCGCTCTGCATCGCCGCCTATCTGGCGGTGCATGTGGCCCCGGCGACCGGCGCCGATCCCGCCTTCGGCGGCCAGTTCATCGTCGACGGCTTCGCCGCCTTCATGAAGGTGCTTGCCCTTCTGGCAACCGCCGCCGCGATCCTGATCTCGATCGGCTATGCGTCGCGCAACGACATGATGCGCTTCGAATTTCCGATCCTGATGACCATCGCCGCGCTCGGCATGAGCATGATGATCTCGGCCAACAACCTGATCTCGCTCTATGTCGGCCTGGAGCTGCAGAGCCTGGCGCTCTATGTCACCGCCGCGTTCCGCCGCGACACCGTGAGATCGACCGAGGCGGGCCTCAAGTACTTCGTCCTCGGCGCGCTCTCCTCGGGCATGCTGCTCTACGGCGCCTCGATGATCTACGGCTTCACCGGTTCGACCGACTTCACCGTGCTGGCCAAGTCGCTGGCCTCGGACGGCCAGCCCGCGGTCGGCCTGATCGTCGGCCTGGTGTTCCTCTCCGCGGGCCTCGCCTTCAAGATCTCCGCCGTGCCGTTCCACATGTGGACGCCCGACGTCTACGAGGGCGCGCCGACGCCGGTCACCGCTTTCTTCGCCGCGGCGCCCAAGGTGGCGGCGCTGGCGCTGTTCACCCGCGTGCTGATCGGCCCGTTCGGCCCGCTGCTGCTCCAGTGGCAGCAAATCATCGTGGTGATCGCCGTGCTCTCGATGGTGCTCGGCGCCGTGGCGGCGATCAACCAGCGCAACATCAAGCGCCTGATGGCCTACAGCTCGATCGGCAATATCGGCTACGCCCTGGTCGGCCTCTCCGCCGGAACGCAGCTCGGCGTCGAGAGCGTGCTGATCTTCATGGCGATCTACATCGTCACCACGATCGGCGCCTTCGGCGTGATCCTCGCCATGCGCCGCAAGGGCGAGATGGTCGAGGAGATCGGCGACCTGGCCGGTCTCGCCAAGAGCCAGCCGCTGCTGGCCTATTCCTTCGTGATCTTCCTGTTCTCGATGGCCGGGATCCCGCCCTTCGCCGGATTCTTCGGCAAGCTGTTCGTGTTCAACGCCGCGATCGACGCGCATCTCTACGTACTGGCCGTGATCGGCGTCGTCGCCAGTGTGGTCTCCTGCTTCTATTACATCCGGGTCGTTAAGGTGATGTGCTTCGATACGGGCGAGGGCGTGTTCGACCGGCCGGACCCGACGATCCGCGTCGTGCTGCTGGTCTGCACGCTGTTCGTCCTGCTCGGCGTCTTCGTGCCGGGCCCGGTCGCGGAAGCGGCGACCAGTGCGGCCGCCAGCCTGTTCCCTGGATGACGATCGCCTTCCGGATCACGGAAGTCCCGTCCATCGATAGCACCAACGCGGCCTTGCGCCAGCGTGCCGCCGAAGGCGAGCCGGAAGGCTTGGTGCTGCGCGCGGACGAACAGACCGCGGGCCGGGGCCGGCGGGGCCGGGACTGGTTCTCTCCGCTCGGTAATCTCTATGTCTCGTTCCTGCTGCGCCCCGACTGTCGCCCGGCGCAGGGCGCTACGCTTGGTTTCGTCGCCGCGGTCGCCCTGGGGCGCGTATTGCGCGACCTCACGCCGGCCGAGGTGCTGCACAAATGGCCGAACGATCTCTTGATCGACGGCCGCAAGATGACCGGCATGTCGCTCGAAGCGGGCAGTGGGCCCGACGGGAAAGTCGACTGGCTGGTGCTCGGCATCGGCGTGAACATCCTCTCGCATCCGGAAACCGGCCTCTATCCGACCACCGATCTGGTCGCCTCGGGCGGGCCCTCTCTCAGCCCGCGGGCACTGCTCGATCGCTTCCTGGATGTGTTCGGCCCATTCTATGATGCCTGGGTCGCGGGCGGCTTCCAGGTGATCCGGTCCGACTGGCTGGCCTTTGCCGCCGGTGTCGGCGAGCGGGTCGTGGCGCGCCTGGAGCGCGAGGAAGTGGCCGGCCGCTTCGCCGACCTCGACCCCGACGGCGCGCTGATCATGCAGCTGGATTCCGGCCAGCAGCGCCGCATCGCCGCCGGCGACATCTTTTTTCCGAATCTCTGAGAGCGCCCATGCTCCTGTGCATCAACGCCAACAACACCAACGTGAAATTCGCGGTCTATGACGGCGAGAAGCCGGTCGGCGACTGGCGCCTGAAGACCGAGGCCGGCCGCACCGCCGACCAGTACGTGGTCTGGCTGAACCAGCTGATGATCATGGCCGGGCTGGACTTCAAGAAGATCACCGGTGCCATCATCGCCAGCGTGGTGCCGCAAGCGGTCTTCCACCTGACCATGCTCTGCGAGCAGCACCTGAAGACCAAGCCGCTGGTGGTCGGCGACCCGGCTGTGAAGCTCGGCATCCAGGTGAAGATGGACATTCCGGTCTCGACGGTCGGCGCCGACCGGCTCGCCAATGCCGTCGGCGGCCATATCACCTACAAGAAGCCACTGGTCATCGTCGATTTCGGCACCGCCACCACCTTCGACGTCGCGGACGGGGAGGGCAACTATCTCGGCGGCGCCATCTCGCCCGGCATCAACCTCTCGGTCGAGATCCTGCACAGCGCCACCGCCATGCTGCCGCGCATCGCCGTCGAGCGCCCGAACCGGGTCATCGGCAAGAGCACCACCGAGGCCATGCAATCCGGCATCTTCTGGGGCTATGTCGGGTTGGTGGAGGGCATGGTGCAGCGGATCACGGCGGAGTTCGGCGCCGATCTCGCGGTGATCGCCACCGGCGGCCTGGCCCCGCTTTTCGTCGGCGTCACGCCGCTCATTCATCATTTGGATCCGGAGATCACCATGCGCGGCCTGGTCGAGATCTACCGGCGGAACAAAAATTGAAAACACCAACCCAAAAAAGCGCAACGCCCAGCTCGGACTTCCACAAGCCCTCGGCCGACGAGCTGCTGTTCCTGCCGCTGGGCGGGGCGGGCGAGATCGGGATGAACCTCAATCTCTACGGCCATGCCGGCAAGTGGCTGATGATCGATCTCGGCGTCACCTTCGGCGGCGACGAGACGCCGTCGATCGAAGTCATCATGCCGGACCCGGCCTTCATCACCGAACGGGTGCAGGACCTGGCCGGGCTGGTGCTGACCCATGCCCATGAGGACCATATCGGCGCGGTGCCCTATCTCTGGCCGAAGCTGCGCTGCCCGATGTATGCGACGCCGTTCACCGCCTCGGTGCTGCGCCGCAAGCTGAAAGAGCACGGGCTCGAGGGCAAAGCGAAGATCACCGAGATCCCGATGTCGGGCAAGTTCTCGATCGGCCCGTTCGAGCTCGAGCTGATCACGCTCACCCATTCGATCCCGGAGCCCAATGCCGTGGTGCTGCGCACCAAGCTCGGCACCGTGCTGCACACCGGCGACTGGAAGCTCGATCCCGATCCGGTGATCGGCGAGACCACCGACGAGCAGGCCTTGCGGCGCCTGGGCGACGGCAACGTCCTCGCCATGGTCTGCGATTCCACCAACGTCTTTGTTAAGGGCACCTCCGGCTCCGAGGCCGACATCCTGCCGTCGATGACCAAGCTGATCGGCGAACGCAAGGGCAGGGTGGCGGTCGGCTGCTTCGCCAGCAACGTGGCGCGGCTGGAGACCATCACCCGGGCCGCCATGGCGAACGACCGCCAGGTCGCGCTGGTCGGCCGTTCCCTGTGGCGCATGACCGAGGCGGCGCGGGAGAACGGCTACCTGACCGATCTTCCCGAGTTCATCGAGGAGCATGACGTCGGCTTCTTCCCCAAGGAGAAGATCGTCATGATCTGCACCGGCAGCCAGGGCGAAGCCCGGGCGGCTTTGGCGAGGATCGCCAAGGGCGAGCATCCGCATGTGCATCTCGAGGCCGGCGACGCGGTGATCTTCTCCTCGCGCGTCATCCCGGGCAACGAGAAGTCGATCTCGCTCTTGCAGAACAACCTCATCCACAGCGACGTCGAGGTCATCACCGACCATGACGAGATGATCCATGTCTCCGGCCATCCGGCCCGCGACGAGCTGACCGAGATGTATCAGTGGGTCCGGCCCAAGATCGCGATCCCGGTGCATGGCGAGGCCCGCCACATCCGCGAGCATGCGGCGCTGGCGCGCGAATGCCAGGTGCCGCAGGCGGTCGAGGCGGCCAACGGCGCCATCATCCGCCTGGCACCCGGTCCGGCGGAGATCATCGCCCGGGTGACGAATGGCAGACTCGGCGTGGACGGCAAGACCCTGGTGCAGATGACCAGCGAGGTGGTGCGCCACCGCCACCGGCTCGGCTTCAACGGCGTAATCCTGGTCTCGCTGGTGATGAACTGGCGCGGCGACCTCGTCACCGATCCGCAGGTGACCCTGGAAGGCCTACTGGAAGGCGACCTGGAGACCGACGCCAAGGACGACATCGCCGATGCCGTGGCCGACGCGGTCGAGAACCTCTCCGCCGCTAAGCTGGAGAATGACGGCGAGATCGCCGAAGCGGCGCGCCTCGCCGCCCGCCGCTGGTTCCACAAGGCCCATGACAAGAAGCCGATCACGCGCGTTCACGTGATCCGGGTGTGACTCCTCTGGCGCAACGACCGGCAAACGCCCATCTTAGGGGCATGCAATTCCGCGCGATCGCATTAACCATTGTGCTGGGCATCGCCGCCGGTCCCGCGGCGGCGGACATCGCGGTGACCCGCCAGGACTGCGACCGGCTGGTGCAGTATCAGCAGCCGCCCGGTGTCGAGTACCAGCCGGGCGTAGACGCCCATGGCCAGGCGGTCGTGCCGGCCGATCTCAACGGCGGCATCAATCTCAAGCTCCCGGAAACGATCGTCATCCCGATCGAGCTGTTCATCCAGGACAAGTACCATATCCCCGCCAATTCCGTGCTGTTCGCCGCCAAGGCCGAGATCGGCACCGTGACGGTCCACGGCAACCGGGTCTATTTCAACGGCCAGGAACTGACCGACCCCGAGCAGGCGGCCTTGGCCGATCTCTGCCGGCAGCAGGTTCCGTACAAGTAGGCTTGGCGACGCGCCGCCGCCCCAATTCCCAAACCACCGCCCTCGACAGGCCACAATCCATTGCCTAAATTCGCGCTCCAGCCGCAGATTCCTTAAGGATTCCCAACCACATGCGTTCGAGCCAGTTCTTCCTGCCCACCCTTAGGGAAAACCCCACCGAGGCGCAGATCGTCTCGCACCGGCTGATGCTGCGCGCGGGCCTCGTGCGCCAGACCGCCGCCGGCATCTATGCCTGGCTGCCGCTGGGCTTCCGGGTGCTGAAGAACATCGAGCGGATCGTGCGCGAGGAGCAGGACGCGACCGGGTGCCAGGAAGTGCTGATGCCGACCATCCAGTCGGCCGATCTCTGGAAGGAATCCGGCCGCTACGAGGCCTATGGCAAGGAGATGTTGCGCATCACCGACCGCCACGAGCGCGAGATGCTGTACGGCCCGACCAACGAGGAAGTGATCACCGACATCTTCCGCAACGGCGCCAAGAGCTACCGCGACGTGCCGGCGCTGCTCTATCACATCCAGTGGAAATTCCGCGACGAGGTGCGCCCGCGCTTCGGCGTGATGCGCGGACGCGAGTTCCTGATGAAGGATGCCTACTCCTTCGACCTCGATTTCGCCGGGGCGAAGCGCGCCTATAACAAGATGTTCGTCGCCTATCTCCGCACCTTCGCCCGCATGGGATTGAAGGCGATCCCGATGGCGGCCGATACCGGCCCGATCGGCGGCGATCTCAGCCACGAGTTCATCATCCTGGCCGAGACCGGCGAGAGCGCGGTGTTTTGCGACAAGAGCTTCACCGAACGCGACGTGCTCTCGATGAACATCGACTACGAGAGCGATCTCGAGCCGATCGTGAAGGCGTGGACCACCGACTACGCCGCCACCGACGAGAAGCACGACGCCATCCGTTTCGACGCCATCGCGCCGGAGCGTCGCGTGGAAGCGCGCGGCATCGAGGTCGGCCATATCTTCTATTTCGGCACCAAATATTCCGAGCCGCTCAAGGCCCAGGTCCAGGGCCCGGACGGGCAGAACGTCACCCTGCACATGGGCTCCTACGGCATCGGCGTCTCGCGTCTGGTCGGTGCGGTGATCGAGGCCAGCCATGACGACAAGGGCATCATCTGGCCGGAGAGCGTCGCCCCGTTCAAGGCCGGCATCGTCAACCTGAAGGTCGCCGACGCCGCCTGCAGCAAGCTCTGCGAGGACCTCTACGCCAAGCTCACCAAGGCCAAGGTCGAGGTGCTCTACGACGACCGCGATATCCGCGCCGGCGAGAAATTCGCCGAAATGGACCTGATCGGCCTGCCCTGGCAGGTTGTGGTCGGTCCGCGCGGCGCGGCGCAGGGCAAGGTGGAGTTCACCAACCGCAAGACCGGCGAGAAGCAGGAGATCTCCGCCGAAGAAGCATTGAACCGGCTGACCGCAGCATGATCTTCAACGCCTTCGAGCGCATGGTGGCGATGCGCTACTTGCGCGCGCGCCGCCAGGAAGGGTTCGTCTCGGTCATTGCCGGATTCTCGTTCCTCGGCATCGCCCTCGGCGTGGCGACCCTGATCGTCGTCATGTCGGTGATGAACGGCTTCCATGTCGAACTTCTGAACAAGATCCTCGGCTTCAACTCGCATCTCTCGCTCTCCAGCAGCTCCGGCAACGGCGTGGTCGGCGATTTCGATGCGGTCACCGAGAAGCTGCGCAAGGTCCCCGGCATCGCGTCGGTCACCCCGACCGTGCAGGGGCAGGTCTTCGCCACCGGCACCCGCAGCGGCGGCGCCGGCGCCCTGGTCAAGTCGGTGCGGCAGGAGGACCTGCAGGCCCGCAAGCTGATCGCCGAGAGCATCGTCGATGGCACGCTGAAGGATTTCGTCGCCGATGACGACGTCGCCGTGATGGGCGCCAACTTGGCGCGCTCGATCGGGGTCGGTGTCAACGGCGAGGTCACGCTGATCACGCCGATCGTCCAGACCACCATGGCTGGTCCGATCCCGCGCATGAAGACCTATCGCGTGGTCGCGTTGTTCGATGTCGGCATGTATCAGTACGATAACAGCATCATCTTCATTCCGCTGGAATCCGGCCAGGTTCTGTTCCAGAAGAAGGGCGGCGTCACCGACGTCGAGATCATGGCCGACAATATCCAGGACGTGCCCGCCTTGAAGCCGGCTATCTGCGCCGCCCTCGGCACCAAGCTCGACTTCAACGCCGGTCGCGCCGCCTATTGCACGGGCGGCAGCACCAGCTATGTGATCGGCGACTGGGAGCAGGCCAATGCCGACTTCTTCACCGCGGTCGAGGTCGAGCGCAACGTGATGTTTCTGATCCTGACCCTGATCATCATCGTCGCGGCCTTCAACATCATCTCCGGCCAGATCATGATGGTGAAGGACAAGGGCCGGAACATCGCCATCATGCGCACCATGGGCGCCAGTCGCGGCACCATCCTGCGCATTTTCCTGATCTCCGGCGCCAGCATCGGCGTGATCGGCACGGCGCTGGGCTGCCTGCTGGGCACGGCCTTCGCTTACAACATCGAGAACATCCGCCGCTTCCTGCAGGAGGTCAGCGGCACCGATCTCTTCAACCCGACGATCTATTTCCTCTCCAAGCTGCCGGCGATCGTCGATCCGATGGAGGTCGCGCTCATCTCCGCCATGTCCCTGGTGCTGACGCTTCTGGCCTCACTCTATCCTGCCTGGCGCGCCGCACGGCTCGATCCGGTGGAGGCGCTCCGCTATGAGTGACGCACCGGTTCTGGAACTGAAGGGCATCCAACAGAGCTTTACGGAAGCGGGTGGGGGGCGGCTCGACGTCATCAAGTCCGCCGATCTCGCGCTCTATCCCGGCGAGATGGTGGCGCTGATCGGCCCATCCGGCGCCGGCAAGTCCACCTTGCTGCACATCACCGGCATGCTGGAGAAGCCGACCGCCGGCGAGGTCGTGGTGGCCGGCCAATCGAGCCGCGAGATGTCAGACGACCGCCGCACCAAGCTCCGCCTCAACACGATGGGCTTCGTCTACCAGTATCACCACCTGCTGCCGGAATTCACGGCGCTGGAGAACGTGATCGTGCCGCAGATGATCGCCGGCAAGTCGCGCAAGGCCGCACGTCCGCGTGCGGTGCAATTGCTCGAGCGCGTCGGTCTCGGCAGCCGCCTCGAGCATCGCCCCGGCAAGCTCTCCGGCGGCGAGCAGCAGCGCGTCGCGGTCGCCCGCGCCCTCGCCAATGCGCCGAAGATCCTGCTGGCCGACGAGCCGACCGGCAATCTCGATCTGCACACGGCGGACGATGTCTTCGGCATGCTGACCGATCTGGTGCGGGACTTCCGCGTGGCGGCCTTGATCGCCACCCACAACCTGGATATCGCCCGGCGCATGGACCGCGTGGTCACCATCCGCGAAGGCGTGCTGGAAGAAGTCTCGGTCCAATAGCGTCGCCTGCCCTGTCTTGCTTCCTCCCCCGGCGGGTTGAGGGGAGGGGGGCTGCACGCGCGATGTCCGGAAACTTCGATGACATGATTCCGTCATGAACCGGCAGTAAACCGGACACTGACCGCCTCTAGTGTCGGGGCAGCGCCGCATCCGAGTCCTTCGGACTGCCGTGCGTCCCACCCAGAAACCTGCCGTCTGCCAAGACATAGGGAGTGCATCACGATGAATCAGCCGATCCACGCCACCCGCCGCCAGGCCTTGAAAGCCCTGGCCTATGCGCCGCTGCTGCCGCTCGCCGGTTCCGCCGCGTCCATGCTGTTCTCCAACGCCGCCGGCGCCGCAACCTCGGAGATCACCGGCGCGAAGTTCATCCCGATGCCGGCGCCCGGCCTCGACAATCCGGCGGCGATGTCGTCGATGACGGTCGGCTCCTCGATGCAGCTGAAATACGCCGACGGCACCGAGCAGCTGTTCAAGCTGCAATACGAGCCGTTCTTCGTGACCGGCGCGCAGGTGCCAGACGGGAAGGGCGGCACCATCCTCGCCGGCGGCTGCTACGACATTGCCGGGAAGCCGCTTCTCGATGCCAGCTCGAAGGAGGCGACCAAGCCGCAGATCTTCTCCGATTGTCCCGACGGCATGAGCCTGATGAAGCTCGACAACCCGCAGGTCGAAGGCGTCAAGGGCAACGCGCTGTTCGCCGTGGTGCAGTTCGAATACACCTCGAAGAACGCGGCCGGAGACGACACCTATGGCCAGCTGCCTTCGCCGATCGCCGTGCTCACCCTCGACCAGGATCCGAAGACCGGCAAGCTCAGCCTGGTGAAATACCACAACATCGACACGACGCCGGTCAACGGCCTCTGGATCACCTGCGGCGCCAGCCTCTCGCCCTGGAACACCCATCTCTCCAGCGAGGAATACGAGCCGGACGCCACCAAGATCGAGAAGAACGAGGAGTTCATCGGCTTCAGCCAGAATCTCTACGGCGATCCGAAGAAGGCCAATCCCTATCACTACGGCCACATGCCGGAAGTCACCGTTAACGCCGATGGCACCGGCTCGGTCAAGAAGCACTACAATCTCGGCCGCATCTCGCACGAACTGATCCAGGTGATGCCGGATGAGCGCACCGCGCTGATGGGCGACGACGCGACCAATGGCGGCCTGTTCATCTTCGTCGCCGACAAGCCGCGCGACCTCTCGGCCGGCACGCTCTATGTCGCCAAGTGGACGCAGAAGACCAAGGAGAACGGCGGTTCGGCCGACCTCAGCTGGATCAACCTCGGCCACGCGACCAGCGACGAGATCAAGGCGCTGGCCGACAAGCTCACCGCCAAGGACATCCTCGACGCAAAGAGCGAGGACCCGAACGACCCGGCCTATGTGAAGATCGCCTATAACGGCAAGCCGAGCTGGGTGAAGATCATGCCGGGCCAGGAGAAGGCGGCGGCGTTCCTCGAAACCCATCGCTATGCCGCGGTCAAGGGCGGCAGCATGGGCTTCACCAAGATGGAAGGCACCACCGTCAACGTGAAGGACAAGATCGCCTATTCGGCGATGGCGGCGGTTCGCAAGCAGATGAGCGACGGTTCCGGCGGCATCGCGGTCGACAAGATCGAGGCCGGCGTGGTCTATGCCCACACGCTCGGCGGCGGGCAGAAGGACGATACCGGCGCCGCGATCGACAGCGAGTGGGTCCCGGTGCATATGGCCGGCCTCATCGCCGGCGAGGACCTGAAGGAGCCGGATGCGCTCGGCAACCTCGCCAATGCCGACAAGATCGGCAACCCCGACAATCTCAAGTACTCCGAGAAGCTCCGCACCCTGTTCATCGGCGAGGACAGCGGTATGCACGTCAACAACTTCCTCTGGGCCTACAACGTGGACACCAAGGAGCTGTCGCGCATCCTTTCCACGCCCGCCGGCGCGGAATCGACCGGCCTGCACGCGGTCGATGAGATCAACGGCTTCACCTACATCATGTCAAACTTCCAGCACGCCGCCGATTGGGAGCTGAAGAAGGACGACGCCGGCAACGTGACCGGCGGCCTCCACGTCAAGCTCTACAAGGAGCTCGAGCCGCTGATCGAGAAGAACTATGCCGACAGCCGCGGCATGTTGGGCGGCGCGGTCGGCTATCTGACCGGCCTGCCGGCCACCGCCTGATACCGCGGCATTATCCTCTTATCCCCTAGCCTCCGGGCCCGATCGCGAGATCGGGCCCGATTTGTTTGATCGACTTCGCTCGGCCCAGCCTGTTCTCCCGCATGCGGCGCCGGAAGCCTGTGCATTCTTTGACCCATCGCAAAGCCGCCGGCGCCGGCATCGCTATCCTCGGCACCTTGCAGCGAGAGGAGAAATCTCATGCGATCCACGACTTTGCGCGCTCTGGCTTTGACGGCGGCGCTGCTGGCCCCCGTCGCGGCTTTGGCCCAATCCGAACCGGACGATCAGAACTACCCCGGACCGGGCATGATGTGGGGCAACGGTGACGGTTGGGGGCCCGGCATGATGGGCCAGGGCGGCGGTTACGGCATGATGCGGGGCTGCCCGACCATGGGTGGCGGCATGATGGGTGGGGGCATGATGCGCGGCGCGGACTTCCAGCGCTCGGCCTCGGCTTGGCTGGACGGACAGCTCGCTTACGCCCATACCGAGCTCGCCATCACGGCGGCGCAGGAACCGCTCTGGAAGGCCTATGCCGCCGCCGTGCACGACCGGAGTGCCCAGATGGCCGGCACGCATCAGGCGATGATGGGCGCCTGGCGGCAGGACGGCGGCCCGGCCTTCGACAAGGCCTACGACCTGCACATCCAGGTCATGCAGGCGCATCTCGACGCCATGAAGGCGAACCGCGACGCCGCGCTGAAGCTCTATGAGGGCCTGACCGAGGACCAGCGCAAGAAGGCCGCCTGGGTCCTGCCCGCATCGATGTGCATGATGTAACTCACGCGGTGAACCTGAGGCGCGATCGCTCGCGCGCTTTCTGCGCCTCGGTTTCCCGGTCGCGCGCCGGCGCCTGGGTCTGCAGCGAGGCCAGCAGCCGTCGCGCGGCGTCGCTCACCTCGATCACCGCGCGATCGAATGCCGCGGCATTGCCCTGCGAAGGCTTGTTGAAGCCCGAGAGCTTGCGCACGAATTGCAGTGCCGAGGCCTGGATCTCAGCCTCAGTCGCCGGCGGCTCGAAATTGAACAGCGTCTTGATATTGCGGCACATAGTGGCGTCCTCCTCTCAAGCGGGCCGGGCCGTGGCAACGGTACCCGGCTTTCACCCAGGCGTCGAACGGCTGGACCGGGATTCGACAGGTGCCTTGCTTTTTCGTGCCCAGCACCGTGCTGCATTGAACAGACGGTGGTATGCGACTCGGGTATTGGATGAAGTGGCGGCGCATCGCTTTGCCGTTGTTTTTAATACACTTTTGTTTCGCTTCGCAAAGCAACCTATGCCCCGTGTTGGCGTTGACGTGAGCTAATCGAGCCTTAGTGCGGATGGCCCAAAGCCCAACTGTGTTGCCCGGCAAGTTCCAGGCCGCGACGGATCGGGGGGTGCCGGAGAGAGTCCGGCAGGGCGACTGTTCGAGGCGTTCCCAACTGCATTGGAGGCACCATGACGCGCGCATTACTTTTCTCAACGGCGATCTGCCTGGTCTGGGGCGGTCAGGCCATGGCCCAGGACGGACGGTTTGTCGTCCTTTTCCCGTTCGACAAGGCCTCGATCGACAGCCAGGCCCAGGCGACGATCAATTCCGCTGCGGATGAGTTCAAGCGCACCGGCGCTGTCCGCATCTCGGTCCAAGGCAACACGGATACATCGGGAGCCTCCGACTACAACCAGAGACTTTCGGAGCGCCGCGAGCAGGCCGTGACCAATGAGCTGATCCGCCTCGGCGTGCCGGAGAATGCCATCTCCGCGACCGCGGTCGGCGAGAGCGATCCCGCGGTTCAGACCGGCGACAACGTCCGCGAGCAGCAGAACCGGCGGGTCGACATCGCCGTCGTCGCACCGCCCCCGCCGATGCCGGCTCCAGCCCCGGCACCGGCGCCCGTCGCCGAGACTCCGCCGCCGCCGCCGCCCGCTCCGCATGAGGCGCCCCGCTGGAGCTTCACGCCGGGTCTGTTCTATGGCTACAACTTCCATGATCAGCAGGCGACCCACAGCCAGCTGGGCGGTCTCAATCTCAGCCTCGACTACCACGTGACCGACTGGATGAGCGTCGGTGTGGAGCAGGCCGGATTCTATCATTTCGAAACCCGCGACAACGGCCTGGGCGGCCGGTCGGTGATCGGCCCGGACTTCTATCTCGGCGACATGTTCTATGTCGGCGGCAATTTCGGTGTCCTTTACGGCGAGGGCATCCACGACGAGTTCATCGCCGGCCCCGAGGTCGGCATGCAGTGGGAATACATCAATTGGAAAGTCGCCTACGACGTCCCGTTCAACCGGGATCTCGGCGGCGGCATCCTCAACACGACGATCGGCACCACCTTCCGGTTCTAAGCTCCGGACGCTGAATCTGATCGTTTGAGACACGGGCCTGGTCGCAAGACCAGGCCCGAATTGTTAGGGAGTAGAAGCGGCAGAGAAATCCATGGCTGCAGCTCGGATCACAATCGCTGTGGCGATCCTGTTCGGTTGTTCGATGCCTGAGCGCTCTGGCTTAGCGCAAGACGCCGATGCGCCGCCGCTGGACACTGGCGCGGTCACCGCCGCGCTGCATCCGCGGACATGCCGGGCGCTGCTAGAGGCCAGGCACGTCACATTCACGTTCACGCCGCCCGTTGCCGAGGGGGATTGTGGGATAGCCCTGCCGGTCCGGCTGCGGTCCGTGGCAATCGACGGCAACGATATCGCCTTCGGCGCGGAGCCGGTTCTGGATTGCCGCATGGCGGTGCGGCTGGCCGACTGGATCGGCAATGTCGTGGAACCGCTGGCGCGGCATCATCTGGGGTCCGGCCTGGCGGCGATAGAAACCGGTCCGGGCTACGTGTGCCGCAAGCGCAATAATGCGGCGACCGGCAAGCTCAGCGAGCATGCCAAGGGCAATGCCGTGGATATCGCTGCCTTTGCCGTCAGGGACGGCCGTCGCATCGCCGTGCGCCCGGAGGATCGGCCGCCACTCCCGGTTACCACCTTCCTCGCGGCGGTCAGGTCCACCGCCTGCGGATATTTCCTCACGGTCCTTGGCCCGGGGGCGGACGCGTCACATGCGGAGCATCTTCACCTCGATCTCGCCCCGCGCGGCGAGACGGGCTTCAGGATCTGCGAGTAAGTTCTCCCCGATCTGCGTCCTGTGCAGAATTGCACATTCACCGATGAACGTTCGTAGCCTCGCCCTGGGAACGCATGCCGCGCACGCTTGTTGCTGAGCACAGGCCGCGCTTTTCAGTTGTCAGTTCCCTGGTGCCGCGCCTGCGGCCGCGCCCGCCTTGAACCGCGCGCCAATGGAGTTGAGATGCCCAATCGCGTACTGATCCTGACCAACGAAGCCGTCGATGCGAAAATTCTCAAAGATGCGCTCTCCAGGGCGGCGGATGGTCCATTCGAGATCACCTGGGAGAAAGATCTCGCCGCAGGGCTGGAGCGGATGCATGAGGGCACTGTCGACGCGCTCCTGGTCGATCTGACGCTGCCCGACAGCAGCGGCCTCGCGACCTTCGATCGGCTCCATTCCGCCGCACCATGGGTGCCGATCATGACGATCGCGCCACTGGAAGATGATGCGCTTGCGCGGGAGGCCGTGGCGCACGGATCCCAACGCTATCTGTCGAAAGGCAGCCTGGCCAACAGTCTGGTGCCGCAGGCGCTGCACAGCATGATCCAACGCAAGGCCCTCGAGGAATCGCTGCATCGGGAAAAATCTCGCATCCACACCGTGTTGGCATCGATCGGCGACGCGGTTATCTGCACCGACAAATCGGGCAGGGTCGAGTACCTGAACCCCGCCGGCGAGTCGCTGACTGGATGGACCGATGAGGAGTCCAAGGGACGACCGATCACCGAAGTGCTTCCGCTCGTCAACAAAGTGACGCGTCGGGTCGAGCCCAATCCGATCGAGGCGGCGCTGGCCAAGGATCGGGTCATGCCGCTTCCCGCCGGCACCATCCTGGTCCGAAGGGACGGATCCGAGCTGCTGATCGAGGACTCCGCCGCGCCGATCCGCGATCAAGCCGGAACGACGACCGGCGCGGTGATGGTGTTCCACGATGTGACCGCCACGCAGGCGATGAACGAGAAGCTGACCCACCAGGCGCAGCACGACACGCTCACCGACCTCCCGAACCGCGCATTGCTGGATGACCGGATCGCGCAGGCGATCGCGCGGGCGAAGCGGCATGGGGGTCCGGTTCGCGGTGCTCTTTCTCGACCTCGACCGGTTCAAAAGCGTCAACGACTCCCTCGGGCACGCGTTCGGCGACAAGCTGCTGCAATCCGTCTCCCAGCGTCTGCTGACCTGCGTCCGCGCGTCCGACACGGTCAGCCGGCAGGGTGGAGACGAGTTCGTCCTGCTGTTGGCCGAGCAGAAAGGGGCGGGGGAGGCGGCTTCGATAGCCGCGAAGATCCTGGCCGCGCTGACGTTGCCGCATTGGATCGACGGGCACGAGCTGATCACCACCACCAGCATCGGTATCAGCCTCTATCCCGAGGACGGCGACAATCCGGAGGCGCTGATCAAGAGTGCGGATACCGCGATGTATCACGCCAAGGAGAAGGGCCGGAACAACTATCAATTCTACAAGGATGAGATGAACCTGCATTTGGTCGAGAGGCAGCAGGTCGAAGCCAGCCTGCGCCGCGCGTTGGATCACGAGGAGTTCACGCTGCATTATCAAGCCAAGGTGAACCTGGACACCGGCATGATCACCGGTGCCGAGGCGCTGTTGCGCTGGCGCCATCCCGAATGGGGCATGGTTGCGCCGGCGCGATTCATCCCGGTCGCGGAGGCGACCGGGCTCATTCTGCCCATCGGGCGCTGGGTTCTAGGCGAAGCCTGCAAGCAGGCGAAACGCTGGCTGGATCTCGGTCTCCCGATCGGGGCCATAGCCGTCAACATCTCGGCGATTCAGCTCCGCCAGGAGGACTTCGTCTCCCGCGTGAAGGCGATCCTGCACCAGACCGGACTTCCGGGCCGCCATCTGCAACTTGAAATTACCGAAAGCGTTCTCATGGCGGATGCCGCGCATAACGGCACAGTCCTCCAACAACTCAAGGATATCGGCGTGCAATGGGCGGTGGATGATTTCGGGACTGGCTATTCCAGCTTGAGCTATCTCAGTCAGTTTCCGATCGACGTCTTGAAGATCGACCATTCCTTCGTTAGCAGCATCGAAACCGGTCCGCACGACGGCATCATCGCCAGCGCCGTCATCGGCATGGGCAACAATCTCGATCTGTGTGTCGTTGCCGAAGGGGTGGAGACCTGGGCGCAGGTGGAGTTTTTGCGGCAGCGACACTGCGACGAGGCCCAGGGTTTCCTGTTCAGCCACCCAATTCCGTCCGATGCCTTTGCGAAGTTGCTTGTGGCCGGCCCGCCGCGTCTGGCGGCCTGATTTGCCTTTTGAGGCCCCACGCGTGACGTTGCCTCGTATCGAACCCGAATCGGCGCGCTGCAATTCCGGAGACACGCGAAACAGGCAAAACTGTGCAAAACAGGACATTGCGCGGCCGAGGCTGGGCGCACGATCCCGGCATGATCTTCGGACGCACTGCCTTCAATCCGCACCAAGCGCCGGACAAGCCACACCGGGCCGAAGAGTTCGATCGCCTCGCCGACGAATGGGCCGCGACGGCGAAGGATTTTCTCCTCAGCGACGACGACCCGTCGATTCTGGAGGCGCTCGCGACGAAGCAGCACGGACCCCGCTGAGCGCCTGTCTCGCTTCAGGCTGCGTCTTGACCCTCATTGTGCGCACCGGCCGGCCCGTGCGCGACCGGAGAACACGATGACCGTTTCAGCCAGCGCCGGCATTCTCGATATGCGGGCCGCCGAATTGCAGCTTCGAATCCCCGATCTGATCGAGCGGATCCATCGCCAGGAAAAGCGCATCCAGAAGATCAAGATCACGGGCGCCGGGCCATGCGATGAAATGGAAGCGCTGCTCGTCGATATGGAGGAGTACCGTGACGCGATGCAGGCGCGGCTCGCCGCCATCGAAGCGGCAACGGTTCAGCGCCGGCGCGCCATGTCGGGCGGGGCGACATTGCGGTTGGTGCCGGTCGAGGATTGCGGCGGTTCGCTCGTCGATACTCGCACCGCCAACAAGGGCTGGAATATCGAGCTGTTCCGCGGCGGCGTTCGCCTGAGAAGGCTGCGTCCGAGGCGGTGATTCCGGCCCGCCTTTCGCGACATCCTGAGCGAGCCGGCCTCGATCGTCGTTGGATCGGCAGCCTCAGGGATCGGAGGCCGGATCGGTCTCGGCCATCGCGGCCCAGTGCTCAGCCATTTGAAGGTAGCGCTGCCGCAGTTCAGCGGTAGGGGCGGCTTCCGCAAGCTGCCTGCAGTCGGCGCTCAAACGCAAGCATTCGAGCGCAAACCTCCGGTACGCGTCCGCTTCCGACACCGACCACCTGGCAATATTCGTGGTCCGGACCGTCACACACCGCTCAAACGCCGTCTGTGGTGTAGACCACGGAGCGCGTCGGTCCAGTGGCGAGGCTTTGTTGGGCTGGGAACGAATAGCGACAGGTTTCGCAACGATCGCGCCGTTCTGTTCAATCGGAGACAGTGGCCCCTGCGCATTGCGGCGCTAGATGGCGAACAGCGAGGCCTCCCCGCTGAACGTTCGAGTGCATGCACCCCCCGAGCCCCTGCGCTTGAATGGTGCGGCCGCGACGGCCCCTCCGTCGCGGCCGTCTTTCATTGGCGCACGCTACCGTCCGGGCCGTCAAAGCGAAGCCGTGAGTTTCGCGGTGGTTTGCAGCGGGTTTACCGTGCACAATGCCCAAAAATGCGGCAGCCGCGCTTCGGGGAGTGTCTGCTAACCGTCTGGTTTTAAATCACATTCGTTCCGGCACAGGGCATGCAACGCGCTCGGCGGGACGAACGCGGAGGGGAAGCGCGCGTGGCCTTTGACGAGATGACGGAAGGCGGGGGCGGGGTCCGCGCGCCCTATGAGAAGATCGCCCAGTGGCTGGAGACGGTCCCGCGCGAGCAGCTCCAGCAGCGCCGGCTCGAGGCCGAGCTGTTCTTCCGCCGCGGCGGCATCACCTTCGCGGTGTACGGCGACGCTCAGGGTGAAGAGCGCATCATCCCCTATGACATCGTGCCCCGCGTGCTGGCGCGCGCCGAATGGGAGCATCTGGCGCGCGGGCTCGAGCAGCGGGTCCGGACCCTCAACCTCTATCTCGCCGACGTCTACGGCGCGCAGAACGCGATGAGGGCCGGCATCGTGCCGCCGGATCTGGTTTGGCAGAACCCGGCCTATCGTCCGGAGATGGCCGGGATCGAGGTGCCGCACGGCGTCTATGTCCATATCGGCGGCATCGACGTGGTGCGCGTCGATGCCGATGACTTCTACGTGCTGGAGGACAATGCCCGCACGCCGTCCGGCGTCTCCTACATGCTGGAAGGGCGGGAGATCTCGATCCGCCTGATGCCGGAGCTGTTCGGCCAGCACCGCGTGGCGCCGATCGAGAACTATGCCAACGAGCTGCTGTCGTCCTTGCGCTCGGTCGCGCCGCGCAACTCCGCCGCCGACCCCACCGTGGCCCTGCTGACGCCCGGCCAGTACAACTCGGCCTATTACGAGCACTCCTTCCTCGCCGACAAGATGGGCGTCGAGCTGGTCGAGGGCCGCGACCTGCTGGTCAAGGACGAGGTCGTCTATATGCGGACCACCGAGGGTCCGAAGCGGGTCGATGTGATCTACCGAAGGGTCGATGACGAGTTCATCGATCCCTTGACCTTCCGTCCCGACAGCGGGCTCGGCGTCCCCGGACTGTTCGCCGCTTATGCGGCGGGGAATGTGACCCTGGCCAACGCCATCGGCACCGGCGCGGCGGACGACAAGGTGATCTACAGCTACATCCCCGAGCTGATCCGCTTCTATCTCGGCGAAGAGCCGATCCTGAAGAACGTGCCGACCTGGCGCTGCCGCGAGCCGGAGGCGCTGCAATACGTGCTCGACCACTTGGCCGAGCTGGTGGTGAAGGAGACCCACGGCTCCGGCGGTTACGGCATGCTGGTCGGCCCGCATGCCAGTTCTTCCGAGATCGAGACCTTCCGCGCGCTGCTGAAGGCCAACCCCGAGGGCTACATCGCGCAGCCGACCCTCTCGCTCTCCACCTGTCCGACCTTCGTCGAGAGCGGCATCGCCCCGCGCCATGTCGACTTGCGGCCGTTCGTGCTGAGCGGCTCCGACGGCGTGCGCATCGTGCCGGGCGGCCTCACCCGCGTCGCCATGCGCGACGGCTCGCTGGTGGTCAATTCCAGCCAGGGCGGCGGGCTCAAGGATACCTGGGTCATCGAATGAGTTTGCCGCCTTGCTGAGCCGCACCGCCGACAGCCTGTACTGGCTTTCCCGCTACATCGAACGCGCCGACTATCTCGCCCGCTCGATCGAGGCGGCGCAGCGCCTCTCCTCGCTGCCGGCCGCCTATGCCGGCGAGGCCAACGAGTGGGAGAGCGCCGTCGAAACCGCCGGCTCCGGCGAGATCTTCCATGAGAAACACGAGACCGCGACCGCCGAGACGGTGGCGCATTTCCTGATCTGCTCGCCGGACAACCCGTCCTCGATCGTGAAGTGCTTCGAGAGCGCCCGCACCAATGCCCGCGCGGTCAGGACCGCGCTCACCAGCGAGATGTGGGATGCGATCAACGGCGCCTGGCTGGAGCTGCAGGGCCTCAACCCTTCGAAGCTGACGCCGCGCGACTGGCCGAAGTTCCTGGCCTGGGTGAAGGAGACCTCGCTCCGGGTCGACGGCTCGGCCTACCGGACGATGCTGCGCAACGACGCCTACTGGTTCTCGCGCCTCGGAGTCTCGGTCGAGCGGGCCGACAACACCGCGCGCCTGCTCGACGTGAAGTACCACATCCTGCTCCCCGAGAACGCCACGGTCGGCGGCGCCATCGACTATTCGCAATGGGCGGCGATCCTGCGCGCGGTCTCGGCCCTGACCAGCTATCACTGGGTCTATCGCGAGAGCCTGAAGCCCTGGCTGATCGCCGACCTCTTGATCCTCAACACCCAGATGCCGCGCTCTCTGGCCGCCTGCTATCACAGCATCGTCGCCAATCTCGACGAGATCGCCGGCGCCTATAACCGCGCCGGCCCGGCCCAGCGCACCGCGCGCGCCATCCACCGCCAGCTCGGCGCCACCAAGATCGAGCAGGTGTTCCAGAGCGGCCTGCACGAGTTCATCACCACCTTCATCGCCGACAACAACCGGGTCGGCTCGGCGATCAGTTCCCAGTACTTGGTGTAGGCCGAGCATGCGGATCCGTATTCATCACGAAACCGCCTATACCTACGACCGGCCGGCCCAGTCGGTGATCCAGATCCTGCGCCTGACGCCGCGCGACCATGAGGGGCAGTATGTGCGGCGTTGGCGCATCGATCTCGACCATGGCGGCGTGCTGCGCCAGCGCGAGGACGCGTTCGGCAACATCATCCACGTGCTCTCGGCCTCGGGCGAGTTCACCCAGTTCAGCCTCTCGGTCGATGGCGAGGTCGAGACCCAGGACACCGCCGGCATCGTCCGCGGCGCCACCGAACACTTCCCACCGGCGCTCTATCTGCGCGAGACCGCGCTCACCAGGCCCGATGCCGCGATCGTCGATTTCGCCCGCTCGGCCGCCGGCAAGTCCAAGAACGGCCCGCTCGACCGCCTGCACAAGCTGCTGGTCGAGCTGCACGACCACATGAGCTTCGAGATCGGCACCACGGACTCCGGGACCTCGGCGATCGAGGCGTTCCAGTCCGGGCGCGGGGTCTGCCAGGACCTGAGCCATGTCTTCATCGCGGCGGCGCGCACGCTCGGGATTCCCTGCCGCTACGTCGCCGGCCATCTGTTCCGCTCGGACATGGTGACGCCGCAGGAGGCCGGCCATGCCTGGGCCGAGGCGCATATCCCGGATCTCGGCTGGATCGGCTTCGATCCGGCGAACGGGATTTCGCCGACCGATTCCTACGTCCGGGTCGCGATCGGCCTGGATGCCCTGGGGGCGGCGCCGGTCCGCGGTGCCCAGATCGGCGGCTCCGACGAAAAGCTGGCGGTCACGGTCACGGTCGACCAAACTGCCCAGCAACAGCAGCAACAGAGCTGAGTCTCGCCCCTTCAGGTTTATAGCGCCATGACCTATTGCGTCGGCCTCCTGGTCAAGGAAGGCCTGGTTCTCATCTCCGACACCCGCACCAATGCCGGCATCGACAACATCGCCAGCTTCCGGAAGCTGCATCTGTTCGAGGCGCCCGACCGCATGCTGGCGATCGCGAGTTCGGGCAACCTCTCCATTACCCAGGCGGTGATCGGCCTCTTGAGCGAGGGCTTCGCGAATCCGGAGACCGGTGAGACTGAGACGCTCTCCAAGGCGACCAGCATGTTCCATGCGGCGCAGTTGGTCGGGCAGGCGGTGCGCGAGGTCTATCGCATCGACGGGCCGAGCCTGGAGCAGCATGACACGCGGTTCGAGATATCGCTGCTGCTGGGCGGACAGATCAACGGCCGGCGCCTGCGACTCTTCATGATCTATTCCGCAGGAAATTTCATCGAGGCCACCTCCGACACGCCCTTCCTGCAGATCGGCGAGCACAAATACGGCAAGCCGGTCCTCGATCGCGCCGTCAAATACGAGACCGAGATCTACGACGCCCTAAAGATCGGCCTGATCTCCATGGATTCGACCATGCGTTCGAATCTTGCCGTCGGCCTGCCGATCGACATCCTGGTGCTGAAGCGCGACACGCTGACGCCGGAGCTCAGTTACCGGATCACGTCCGAGGACACGTACTTTTCCGACCTTCGCCACCGCTGGTCCGAGGCTTTGCGCGAGGCCCATCTCGCCATCCCGAAGCCGCCCTATAGGACCAACGTCAAGCGCTAGGTGCTCAATCGCACGCGCCTCACGGCATTACGTGCGGTCATGCCCTCATTTTCTTAGCGCACGTCGCGCTTTTCCCCGCAGTCTGCCGTTGCAACATCCTGGCAAACGTGATTTGTCATACAAAGATGCGAATGAGAATGATTCGCAAACTAGCCTTTCGTGGGGATGGACGTGGACAAAGCCAGGATCACGCGCCGCAACGCGCCGCGCGCCTACCGGACCGCCGTGCTGGGCGGTGTTGCATGCCTTCTGCTGATCGCCAACGCAGCGCCTCCGGCCGTGGCGGAAACGATCGCGCCGCAACTCGCACAGGCGGTTGCTTTGGAGGTTCCGGCGCAACCGCTGGATCAGGCGATCGCCGCGTTTGAGGCGCAAACGGGGTGGAAGGTCGCCGTCGACCAGGCCCTATTGGCGGGCAAGCGCTCGAGCGCGGTGCGCGGCAACCTGGCGCCCGAGGTGGCGCTCCGGCAGCTTCTGGCCGGCACCGGCCTCGACGTCACCGTGACGGCGCCCGGCAGGGTGGCGCTGGCACAGAGCGTGACGCCGCTGCCGGCCATTCCCGTCGAAGGCGAGGGCACGGACGATCGCGCCTTGATCGGCAATCTGCCGGCGCCCTATGCCGGCGGTCAGGTCGCGAAGGGCGCGCAGGCCGGCATTCTCGGCAATCGCGACGACATGGACACCCCCTTCAGCGTCCATGCGTATACCGAGGAGGCGATCAAGAACCGCCAGGCGCGCTCGATCGCGGACATCGTCGATTACGATTCGTCCGTCCGCGTGATCTCGTCGCGCGGCGGCTACACCGATCAGTACATGATCCGGGGCTTCACGGTCTTCAACGACGACCTTGCCTTCAACGGCATGTACGGCGTGTTGCCGCGACAGACCCTGACGCCCGAAGCCATCGAGCGCGTCGAGGTGTTCCAGGGACCTTCGGCCTTGCTGAACGGCGTTTCGCCCGGCGGCACGATCGGCGGCACGATCAATCTCGTCCCCAAGCGCGCCACGGATGAGCCGATCAACGAGGTGGCGCTGACCTATTCCTCCGACCTTCAATTCGGCACCGCCGTGGATTTCGGCCGGCGTTTCGGACCCGATCGGCAATTCGGCGTGCGATTCAACGGCGCGGTCCGCGCCGGCGACACCGCGGCCGACCAGCGCGAGCAGCTGATCGGCCTCGCCGCCCTCGGCGCCGACTATCAAGGCGAGCGTCTGCGTCTCTCGCTCGATGTCGGCTACCAGCATCAGGACTACGACCGGCCGCAGAACTTCACCTATATCTCGCCCGGCATCGACATGCCGAAGGCGCCGGACGCTAAGACCAACAACCAGGATTCCTGGACCTATACGGATACCCGAGACATCTTCGGCGTGCTGCGCGGCGAATACGACCTGACCGATCACCTGACCGTCTATGGTGCCTTCGGCGGCAACTCCTCGGACCAGTTCTCCGCCAGCCGGGGCATCACCGTGCTCAACGATGAAGGCGAGGCCTCGGGCATTGCCGCCGATATTCCCTATTACCGCGATACGATATCGGCCCAGGCGGGCTTGCGTGCCACCGGCTCGATCTTCGGCATCACGCAAGCGGCGACCGTGGCGGCGAATACGGTGCGGTTCGAGGAGGGCTTCGGCTTCGGTTTCGGCGCACTCAACAACACCAATATCTATGATCCGAGCTACGACCCGGAACCCGACTTCAGCAACAACACGATTGGCAAGTCGAACGAGACCCAGCTCAACAGCGTGGCTCTCGCAGATGTGGTCGGTCTCTGGGACGACCGCGTGCAGTTCACCTTGGGTGGACGCCTGCAGCAGGTGAAGGTCACGGCCTTCGACTTCTCGACCGGCGCCGAGACCAGCGCCTATGACGAGCACGCCTTGACGCCGGCGCTCGGCCTCGTGATTCGCCCGATCAAATCCGTCTCGCTTTATGCGAACTATATCGAAGGGCTGACACCGGGCGACGTCGCGCCTGCGACCGCGACCAATGCTGGCCAAGCCTTCAAGCCCTATCGGACCGATCAGGTGGAGTTCGGCGTGAAGCTCGATTTCGAGGTCCTGACCGCCAGTCTGGCCTTCTTCCAGATCAATCGGCCGAACGCCTATCTCAATGGCACGAACACCTTCGTCGATGACGGCAACCAACGGAACCGCGGGATAGAGCTCTCGCTGGCTGGCGAGCCTCTCAAGGGCGTGCGTCTGCTCGGCGGCGTGACCCTGCTCGACAGCAAGCTCAGCGGCACGCTGGACGGCGACAATGATGGGAACCGCGGCGTCGGCGTCCCCAACGCGCAGGCCAATATCGGCGGCGAGTTCGATATTCCGCAGGTGGACGGTCTGACCGTGACGTCTCGGGTGATCTACACCGGAACGCAGTATTACGACGCTGCGAACACCCAGGAGCTGCAGGATTGGGCACGCTGGGATTTCGGTCTCCGCTACACGCTCGACGCACATGGGACGCCGATCACGTTCCGTGCCGATGTCGAGAACCTGCTGGATTCCAGCTATTGGTCCTCGGCTGGCGGTGGCTACCTCTCCATGGGGGCACCGCGGACCGTGCGCTTCTCCACCGCATTCCGGTTCTAGCCGGCCAGCGCACATAGGGATCGGGGATCGGCAAACCGACGATCGCCGCGATCCCGATCAGGACGACGGCAACGCGGCGGAAGAGTTTGATCATGCCGGCGACGAAGCCGGCGAAATCGCGCACGATTCGACAATCAGCGACAGGGCCGCGACGATCCAGAACACGTCGTCCAGGCTGGGCAGGAGTCCGGCGTCGCGCCGATCCGAAATGGAATCACGCGGCCGATTCGGGATAGACTTCTGTCGCGAGTCGCCCACCAGGAAATCAGAATGCCGCACGCCGATTTTGTCCATCTCCGGGTCCATTCCGCCTATTCACTGTCGGAGGGCGCGATCACGCCCAAGGCCTTGGCGGAGTTGGCGAAGCGAGCCGAGATGCCGGCGGTGGCGGTGACCGATACCGGCAACCTGTTCGGCGCCATGGAATTTGCCGGCTATGCCAAGGATGCCGGGGTGCAGCCGATCACCGGCTGCCTCTTGGGCGTCGCGCGGCCGGACCAGGATCCGCATGCGCTGAAGCAGCCGGCTCCGGACCGCCTGCTGCTGCTGGCCCAGAGCGAGGCCGGCTACCGGAATCTGATGAAGCTCTCGTCCAAGGCCTTTCTCGCCAGCGAGCCGGGCACGGTTGCGCATGTCGCGCTGAAGGATCTCGAGGGCCATAGCGATGGCTTGATCGCGCTGATCGGCGGACCTTCCGGCCAGGTCGGCCGGTTGCTCGGTGACGGCCAGCCGGACGCGGCGGCCGCAGCGCTGCAGCATCTGATGACGTTGTTCCCCGGTCGGCTCTATGTCGAGCTGATGCGCCACGGCACCGAGATCGAGGAGCGCATCGAACCGGCGCTGATCGATCTTGCCTACAAGTTCGACCTGCCGCTGGTCGCGACCAACGACGTCTATTTCTCCGACGAGGGCATGTACGCCGCCCATGACGCGCTGCTCTGCATCGCCGAGGGCACCTATGTCGGCGAGAGCAACCGCCGTCGCGTGACCCGCGAGCACCGCTTCAAATCCGCGGGCGAGATGCGGCGCCTGTTCGCCGACATCCCGGAAGCCTGCGACAACACGCTGGTGATCGCCCAGCGCTGCGCTTTCATGCCGCCCAGCCGCAAGCCGATCCTGCCGCCCTTCTCGGACAAGGGCGACGAGACCGAGTTGATGCGCCAGCTGTCGCGCGAGGGGCTGGATGCGCGCCTCGCGGTGATGAACCTCAACGAAGCAGAGGCCAAGCCCTATCGCGAGCGGCTGGAGTTCGAGCTCGGCGTCATCATCCAGATGGGCTTTGCCGGCTACTTCCTCATCGTCGCTGACTTCATCCGCTGGGCCAAGGCGCAAGGGATCCCGGTCGGTCCGGGCCGCGGCTCGGGCGCCGGCTCGGTGGTCGCCTGGGCGCTTACCATCACCGACTTGAACCCGCTGCAATGGGGCCTGCTGTTCGAGCGCTTCCTCAATCCGGAACGCGTCTCCATGCCCGACTTCGACGTGGACTTCTGCCAGGACCGGCGCGACGAGGTGATCCGCTACGTCCAGGGCAAATACGGCCATGACCGGGTCGCCCAGATCATCACCTTCGGCAAGCTGCAGGCCCGCGCGGCGGTGCGCGACGTCGGCCGCGTGCTGCAGATGCCCTATGGCCAGGTGGACCGGCTGTCCAAGCTGATCCCGAACAATCCCGCCAACCCGGTGAAGCTGAAGGATGCCATCAAGGGCGAGCCGGCATTGGAGCAGGCGATCAAGGAGGATTCGTCCGTCGCGCGGCTGATGGAAACCGCGGTCAAGCTGGAAGGCCTCTATCGCCACGCCTCGACCCATGCCGCCGGCGTGGTGATCGGCGACCGGCCGCTGGACGAGCTGGTGCCGCTCTACCGCGATCCACGCTCCGACATGCCGGTGACCCAGTTCAACATGAAGGACGTCGAGAAGGCCGGCCTGGTCAAGTTCGACTTCCTCGGGTTGAAGACCCTGACCGTCATCCAGACCGCGCTGAAGCTGCTGCGGCGGCGCGGCATCGATCTCAACATCGACCACATCCCGCTCGACGACGCCAAGACCTACCAGCTTCTGGCGAGCGGCGAGGCGACCGGCATCTTCCAGCTGGAAAGCTCGGGCATGCGCGATGCGATCCGGAAGCTGAAGCCCGACCGCTTCGAGGACATCATCGCCATGGTGGCGCTCTATCGCCCCGGCCCGATGGACAACATCCCGAGCTTCATCAACCGCAAGCACGGCAAGGAAGAGCCGGACTACCTCTATCCGACCCTGGAGCCGATCCTCAAAGAAACCTACGGGATCATGATCTACCAGGAGCAGGTGATGCAGATCGCCCAGGTCCTGGCCGGCTATTCGCTCGGCGGCGCCGATCTCCTGCGCCGCGCCATGGGCAAGAAGATCAAGGAAGAGATGGAGGCGCAGCGCAAGACCTTCATCGACGGCTCGGTCGGGAAGGGCGTGAAGGCGGACAAGGCCGGCGAGATCTTCGACCTGGTCAACAAGTTCGCCGGCTACGGCTTCAACAAGAGCCATGCCGCGGCCTACGCGCTGGTCGCCTACCAGACCGCTTGGCTGAAGACCAATCATCCAGTCGAGTTCTTCGCCGCCTCCATGACCTACGACATGGGGAACACCGACAAGCTCAACGTCTTCCGGCAGGAGCTGCAGCGGCTCGGGATCAAGCTGCTGCCCCCGGACGTCAACCGCTCGGAGCCGACCTTCGCACCGGAGGCGCTGCCCGACGGGACGCTGGCGGTGCGGTATGCCCTGGCCGCGCTCAAGAATGTCGGCTTCGGCGTGGTGGACGGCATGTTCAAGGCGCGCCAGAGCGGCGGCGCCTTCAAATCGCTCGAGGATTTCTGCGAGCGCATCGATCCCAAAGGCCTCAACAAGCGGCAGCTCGAGAACCTGGTGCTCGCCGGCGCCTTCGACAGCCTCAACCGCAACCGCCGCCAGGTCTATGATTCCGTCGAACAGATGCTGCGGCAGGCCAACGCGGCGCATGATGCCCGTGGCTCGGATCAGAACAACCTGTTCGGCGACGCCGCCTCGGTCCGGATCACCCTGCCGACCGTCATGGACTGGCCGCCGATGGAACGGCTGCAGCAGGAGTTCTCGGCGATCGGCTTTTATCTCTCGGCGCATCCACTCGACTCCTACGGCATGGGCCTGAAGCGGCTGCAGGTCGTCTCTTATGCCGAATTGCTGCAGCAACGCGGCGTCAGCCGGGCCAAGCTCGCCGGCATCGTCGTCGGCAAGCAGGAGCGCACCTCGCAGAAGGGCAACCGCTATGCCTTCGTGCAGATGACCGACGCCTCCGGCATCTATGAGGCGACGGTGTTTTCCGAGCGCCTGGTCGAATACCGGGAATTGTTGGAACCGGGCAGGGCGCTGCTGCTGACCGTCGATGTCCGCAGCGAGGAGGACAATCTGCGGCTGATGGTGGCCGAAGCCCAAGGGCTGGACAATGCGGTCGCCGCCACCGCCGCCGGGCTCAAGATCTATCTCCGCGATCCAAGCCCCGTCACCGGCATCAAGCAGATCCTCGACCGGGCCGGGAAGGGGAAGGGCAGGGTGCAGATCTCCCTGGACCTCGCCGAATTGGGCTGGGAGACGGATGTGACCATCAAGGGCGGCTTCGCCATCTCCGGCGCGGTCCGCAGCGCCATCAAGGCGGTGCCCGGGGTGATGGATATCCAAGACGCTTGAGCGGTTCGGTGAACTGACCTAGAACGCTCCAGAGGCAGGAGCGTGCATGGATTCATCCGCCGCAATCGGAACGGCTGGTCTCGATTTCCAAGGAAATCCAGGCGTGGCGATGCACGCCCTCGCGACCGAGCTCTTCCCGATCTGCCGCAGCATCACCGGCAATGGGGTTCGCCAGACGCTGGAGATTCTCCGCCGCGAATTGCCGGCGCTGAAGACGTTCGAAGTGCCGAGCGGCACGCCCTGTTTCGACTGGGTGGTGCCGCCGGAATGGAA
Source organism: Dongia sedimenti (assembly GCA_030715195.1). Classification (GTDB taxonomy): domain Bacteria; phylum Pseudomonadota; class Alphaproteobacteria; order Dongiales; family Dongiaceae; genus Dongia; species Dongia sedimenti. The sequence continues at coordinate 479,852 of JAUYVI010000003.1, read as the reverse complement.
TATCCGCGACGGCTATATCCTGGCCCCTGACGGAGGGAAGATCGTCGACTTCAAGGCGAACAACCTGCATGTGGTCGGCTATTCGACGCCGATCGATGCGACGCTCAGCCTCGATGAATTGCGGCCGCATCTCTATAGTCTTCCCGAGCAGCCTGACGCCGTTCCCTACGTGACCTCCTACTACAAGGAGCGCTGGGGCTTCTGTCTCACGCACGCGCAGTTGGAGACTCTCGCGCCCGGCGACTATCGGGTGAAGATCGATGCAACGCTGGCGCCCGGCAGCCTTACCTACGCCGAACTGGTGATTCCGGGCGAGGAGGAGCGGGAAGTCTTCGTCTCGACCTATGTCTGCCATCCGTCCATGGGCAACAACGAGCTCTCCGGTCCGGTCGTCACGACCGCCCTCGCGCAATGGCTGCAGGACCTGCCGCGCCGGCGCTACACCTATCGCATTGTGCTCATCCCGGAGACGATCGGCTCGATCGTCTATCTCAGCCGCCATCTCGATATGTTGAAGCGGCGCGTGGTCGCGGGCTTCAACGTCACCTGCATCGGCGACGACCGGGCTTATTCCTACCTGCCGACACGGCTCGGCGGTACGTTGGCGGATCGTGCGGCCTTGCACGCGCTCCGCCATCATGCGGGTGATTTCACGCGCTACACCTATCTCGACCGCGGTAGCGACGAGCGGCAGTATTGCAGTCCCGGCGCGGATCTTCCGGTTGCCTCGATCATGCGTTCGAAATACGCGATGTACCCGGAGTACCACACCTCGAAGGACGATCTTTCGCTCATCACGCCGTCGGGTCTCGGCGGTGGATTCGAGGCCTTGAAGAAGGCGGTGATGGCGGTCGAGGCGAACGCGACCTTCCGCGCCACCACGCCCTGCGAGCCCAATCTCGGCAAGCGCGGTCTCTATCCGACCTTGAGCACCAAGGACACGGCGCGGCAGGTGCGCTCGATGATGAATGTGCTGGCTTATGCCGACGGGACGCATGATCTGCTCGCCGTCGCCGACATGTTGGAGGTCCCGGTCTGGGATCTCGCGCCGATCGCGGCAGCGCTCGAGCAGCATGGCCTGCTCCAGCGCCTCGAAGACAGGAATGGGGGACCGGTCCATGCCGGGTGACGTGAAGCACGACATCGCCAAGCTCTATGATGCGGAGTCCGGCGACTATCATCAGATGTACCAGCGCGAGAACCTGGAGAAGCCCGGACGCTATCCGGCGAATTATTTCCGGCTGCAGATCCTGGTCAGCCGGCTGGCCTCCGCCAACGTGAAGCGGGTCTATGAGGTCGGGGTGGGCGAGGGCACGCCGCTCCTCACCATGGCGAAGATGGGCTTCGAGGTCGCGGGCTGCGACATCTCCCAGGAGATGGTCGCGGCGGCCCGGCGCAACTTCAAGGCCCAGCACCTGGCCGAGAATCTCATCCAGTGGGGCGATGTGGAAGACAGCGCGACCCTGGCCGGCCAGCTGGCGGGCGGGCGGTTCGACGCCGTGATCGCGGCCGGGGTCATGCCCCATGTCCGGAACGACCGGCTGTTCCTGGAAAACGTGAAGATGCTGCTCCGGCCGGGCGGGAAGGTCCTGATCGAGTTCCGGAACAAGCTGTTCTCCCTGTTCACCATGAACCGCTACACCAAGGAGTTCATCCTGGACGACCTGTTGGGTACGGTGCCCGCGCCGGTCAAGGACCGGGTCGCGGCCGAGCTGGACAAGCGCCTCGCCACCGATCTGCCGAAACAACGCCAGGCGACCGGTGACGGCCCGAGCTATGACGCCATCTTAGCAAAGTTTCATAATCCATTGGAACTTGAGGAATTATACACCGCGGCAGGGTTCAAGAACTTCCGCCTGCACTGGTATCACTACCACCCGGCGCCGCCGATGCTGGAGGGGGGCATGGAGGCGGCTTTCCGCCAGGCGGCCATGGCGCTGGAGCATGAGGGAACCTGGCGGGGCATGTTCCTGTGCTCGGCCGGGGTGGTCGAGGCCGACCTGCCGTAGCCCTGCGGCAGTTTTCCCCGTCTAAGCGCTTGTTTTTCCCCCCGGACTTCGGTACTTAAGCGCCGCTTGAAAACGCATGCGGGTGCGCGCGCTGCCGGGGAGAAATCCCGACAGACCACGCTCCGGTGCCGGGCCCCCTCCAATCCATGGGTGGCCGGGTCACTCCACCCGCAGAGGCATAACCGGAAAAGGACTGAAAACAATGGCTTTGCCATCCTTCACGATGCGCCAGCTGCTGGAAGCTGGCGTGCATTTCGGCCATCACACCCGCCGCTGGAACCCCAAGATGGGCCCGTATCTGTTCGGCGTCCGCAACGGGATCCACATCATCGATCTCGAGCAGACCGTCCCGATGCTGGACCACGCTGTGAAGGCGGTGCGCGATGTCGCCGCCTCCGGCGGCCGGATCCTGTTCGTCGGCACCAAGCGGGCGGCTTCCGACAAGGTTGCGGACGCCGCCAAGCGCTGCGGCCAGTATTACGTCAACCATCGCTGGCTGGGCGGCATGCTCTCGAACTGGAAGACCATCTCCAATTCGATCAAGCGCCTGCGCGACATCGACACTATGCTCGAGACCGGCGAAGTCGGCGGCCTGACCAAGAAAGAGCAGCTGATGATGACCCGCGACCGCGACAAGCTGGAGCGGGCGCTGGGCGGCATCAAGGACATGGGCGGCCAGCCGGACATCCTGGTGGTGATCGACACCAACAAGGAGCAGATCGCGGTCAAGGAAGCCAACAAGCTCGGCATCCCGGTCGTGGCGGTGCTGGATTCCAATTCCTCGCCGGACGGCATTACCTTCCCGGTCCCGGGGAACGATGACGCGATCCGCGCCATTCAGCTCTATTGCGACCTGTTCTCCGGCGCGGTGCTGGACGGTCTGCAGCAAGAGGCGATCTCCAGTGGCCGCGACATCGGCGAAGCGGAAGACCTGCCGGCCGAGCAGCTCCCGGCTGCGGAAACCGGCACTACCGAAGCCGCCGTCGCGAACTAAATATTGCGTCAACAGCGGCGGATTCGGAGTGCTTGAGAAGGCTCCGGTCCGCCGCTTCTGACGTGCTCAACATCGAGATTTGAGGAGACAAACCATGGCCGAGATCACCGCCGCGCTGGTCAAGGAACTGCGCGAAGTTTCGGGCGCCGGCATGATGGACTGCAAGAAGGCCCTCAGCGAGAACGGGGGCAACCTCGAAGAGGCGGTCGATTGGCTGCGCAAGAAGGGCCTCGCCGCCGCCGCCAAGAAGGCCGGCCGGGTCGCCGCCGAGGGCCTGGTCGCCGTCGTTTCCGGCGACAAGAAGGGCGTCCTGGTGGAGGTCAATTCGGAGACCGACTTCGTCGCCCGCAACGACCAGTTCCAGGGCTTCGTTTCGAGCGTCGCCCAGCAGGCGCTGGGTGCCGGCGATATCGAGGCGCTGAAGAACGCCAAGCTGCCGGATGGCCAGACGGTCGCCGAAAAATTGACGCATTTGGTGGCCACCATCGGCGAGAACATGAACCTGCGCCGCATGGCGACGGTTGCCGTGAAGGACGGTGTTGTCGCGACCTATATGCACAACGCGACCGTCCCGAACATGGGGAAGATCGGAGTGCTCGTCGGGTTGGAATCGGCCGGTGACAAGGCGAAGCTGGCCGCCCTTGGCAAGCAGATCGCCATGCACGTCGCCGCCGCCAACCCGTCGTCGCTGGACATCAAGTCGGTCAGCCAGGCCGAGCTCGACCGCGAGCGCGCGGTTCTCTCCGAGCAGGCCCGCGCCAGCGGCAAGCCGGAAGAGATCATCGCCAAGATGGTCGAGGGCCGTCTGCGCAAGTACTACGAGGACGTGGTGCTGTTGGAGCAGCTCTACGTCATCGACGGCGAGAGCCGGGTGAAGCAGGTCGTCGAGAAGGCCGCCAAGGAGATCGGCGCGCCCGTGACGATCACCGGCTTTGCCCGCATGGCGCTCGGCGAGGGCATCGCGAAGGAACAGCAGGACGCCGCGTAAGGCGACCGACAGTCCTTCGAGTCGGCGGGTTCGTGGTATAAGGACCCGATGGAAGACTCGGCGCCGGGCGATCATTCGACCGGCGCCGAACCCCTAGGCAGGAGATGAGGCTGGGAATGGCAGGGCCAGGCAAACCGGGACTTCTGTACAAGCGGGTGCTTCTCAAGATTTCCGGAGAAGCCCTGATGGGAACCCGGGAGTTCGGCCTTGAACCCCAGACCGTCAATCGTGTCGCTGAAGAGGTGAAGCAGGTCGCCGAAATGGGCGTCGAATGCTGCCTGGTGATCGGCGGCGGCAACATCTTCCGCGGCATCGCCGGCGCCAGCCAGGGCATGCAACGCGCCTCGGCCGACTACATGGGTATGCTGGCGACGGTCATGAACGCGCTCGCCATGCAGAACGCCCTCGAACAGGCCGGCGTGCAGACCCGGGTCCAGTCGGCGATCTCCATGCAATCGATCTGTGAGCCCTATATCCGCCGCCGGGCGATGCGGCACCTGGAGAAGGGGCGGGTGGTGATCTTCGCCGCCGGCACCGGCAATCCGTATTTCACCACCGACACCGCCGCGGCTTTGCGCGCCTCCGAGATGGGCTGCGAGGCGCTGCTGAAGGGCACCAAGGTGGACGGCGTCTACAGCGCCGATCCGAAGCTCGACCCCAAGGCCGAGCGTTATGAGACATTGACGCATCACGAGGTGCTGTCGCGCGATCTGAAGGTGATGGACGCGTCGGCGATCTCGCTCGCCCGCGAGAGCCACATTCCGATCATCGTCTTCTCGATCCACACGCACGGCATGATGGCCGAGGTGCTGCAGGGCCGGGGCCGCTGCACCGTCATCGGCGAACAGCTGAAGAAGGGCGCAGCTTGAGTGCGCCTGCGATGATTGGGGGATAGTCCGAGATGTCCGATGCAAGACTGAGCGAATTTAGCCGCCGCATGGACGGCGCATTGGAAGCGCTGCGCAAGGAATTTTCCGGCCTGCGGACCGGCCGCGCTTCGGCCAACCTGCTGGAGCCGGTGCATGTCAGCGCCTATGGCAACGACATGCCGCTCAACCAGGTCGGCACCATCAACGTGCCGGAGCCCCGCATGATCACGGTTCAGGTCTGGGACCGCGGCCTGGTCGGCGCGGTCGAGAAGGCGATCCGCGACGCCGGGCTCGGCGTCAACCCGATGGCCGACGGCAGCACGGTCCGCGTGCCGATCCCGGAATTGTCACGGGAACGCCGCCAGGAACTCTCAAAGATCGCCCACAAATACGCCGAGCATGCGCGGGTCGCCATCCGCAACGTGCGGCGCGACGGCATGGACTTCCTGAAGAAGCAGGAGAAAGACGGCAAGATCACCGAGGACGAGCATCACGGGTTGAGCGACCAGGTGCAGAAGCTCACCGATGAGCATGTGCAGAAGGTGGATGAAACCCTGGCCGCCAAGGAAAAAGAGATTATGCAGGTCTGACGTGAATCAAACCGGCACGGCCAAACCGCTTTCCGACCCCAGCAAAGAGACCGCCGCCGAAACCGGCGCGGCGCAGTCCGCGCCGACCCATGTCGCGATCATCATGGACGGCAACGGCCGGTGGGCCCGCGCCCGCGGCTTGCCGCGCACCGCGGGGCACAACCGCGGCGCCGAAGCGGTGCGACGCACGGTCAAGGCGGCGATCGAGGCGGGGGTCCGCTATCTGACGCTGTTCGGATTCTCCTCGGAGAACTGGAAGCGGCCGGCCTCGGAGATCGACGATCTCATGGGCCTGCTCCGGCATTATCTGAAGCGCGAAATCGAAGAGTTCCACAAGAACGGCATCCGCCTCAACGTCATCGGCGACCGCAACCGTCTCGGTGCCGATATCGTCGAGCTCATCGCCAATGCCGAGCGGCGCACGGCGAGCAACCAGCGGCTCAATCTCACCATCGCCTTGAGCTATGGCAGCCGCGACGAGATCGTCGCTGCGGCCCAGAGGGCGATGCAGGCGGCGCTCGACGGCAAGCTGAAGCCGGAACAGCTCAATGAGCAGAATTTCTCGCAGTTCCTGCTGACCGCCGACATGCCGGATCCCGACCTGCTGATCCGCACCAGCGGCGAGAAGCGCATTTCGAACTTCCTGCTCTGGCAATGCGCCTATGCCGAGTTCGTCTTCCTCGAGCGCCAGTGGCCCGACTTCGACGCGAACGACTTCAACGGCGCCATCCAAGAATATCTCGGTCGGACGCGGCGCTATGGCGGCGCAGGCTGACCCCTCCATCCATTGGTCTAAGAAACCCCTGACACTGCGGCTGATCTCGGCCGCGGTGCTCATTCCGATCGTCGTCGTCGCGGTTTATGCGGGCGGAATTGCCTGGACCCTGCTCGTGGCCCTGTTCTCCATCGTTATGATCGTGGAGTGGTGCAAGATTGCGGCGCGCCGCTCCGGCGCGGTGTCGTGGTACGCCCTTGGCATCGTCTATGTATTCGTCCCGTGCGCAGCGCTCATTTGGCTGCGCAATGATCTTGCTGTCGGCCTGCAGCAGATCTTCTGGATCGTGGCTTTGGTGATTGCGGCCGATACCGGCGCCTATATTGCCGGGCGGAGTATCGGCGGGCCGAAGCTGGCGCCGCGGGTCAGCCCCAACAAGACCTGGGCGGGGCTTGGCGGCGCGGTGGTTTCGGCGGCCATTGTCGGAGCGATCACGGCGCTGGTCATGGACCGGCCCACTGTGTGGCCCCTCGCCGCCGTGAGCGCCGGGTTGGCGATTATCGAGCAGGCGGGCGACCTGGCCGAATCGGCGTTCAAACGGCACTTTGGGGTCAAGGACGCGAGCCATATAATCCCCGGCCATGGCGGTGCCCTGGACCGGGTCGACGGCCTGATCGCCGTTGCGGCCGCGGTGGCCGGAATCAACCTTCTGATGGGAAGTAGCGTGCTGACATGGCTGTGACCGAGGCAAGAGTTCAGGCCGCCGCAAAGGCGCCCTCGGTGCGGGCGCAGGCGGAAGGGCCGCGCTGGGTGACCATTCTCGGCTCGACCGGCTCGGTCGGCAGCAACACGATCGATGTGGTCGAACGCTATCCCGACGACTACCGGGTCGATGCGCTGACCGCGCACAGCAATGTCGACAAGCTGATCGAGCAGGCGCTGCGCCTGAAGCCGCGCTTCGTCGCGATTGGCGACGAGGCGCTTTACGGCAGGCTGAAGGACGGTCTCGCCGGCTCCGGCATCGCGGTCGCCGGCGGCCGTGCCGCCGTCATCGAAGCGGCGGCGCGTCCCTCCGATTGGGTCATGTCGGCGATCGTCGGCGCGGCGGGGTTGGAGCCGACGCTGGCGGCGGTGCGGCGCGGCGCGATGATCGGCCTTGCCAACAAGGAGACGCTGGTTTGCGCCGGCGCGCTGATGATGCGCGAACTGACCGAGCATGGCGCGGTCATGCTGCCGGTCGATTCCGAGCACAGCGCCATCTTCCAGGTGTTCGATTTCGACAAGCTCGATGCCATCGAGAAGATCATCTTGACCGCGTCCGGCGGCCCGTTCCGCACCAAGTCGATCGCGGAAATGACCGCGGCGACCCCGGCCCAGGCGGTCGCCCATCCCAACTGGTCGATGGGGGCGAAGATCTCGGTCGATTCCGCTTCGATGATGAACAAGGGGTTGGAACTGATCGAGGCCCATCACCTGTTCCGGATGCCGGAAGAGCAGATCGAGATCCTGGTCCATCCCCAGTCGGTCATCCACAGCATGGTCGCCTATCAGGACGGCTCGGTCCTGGCCCAACTCGGCACCCCGGATATGCGGACCCCGATCGCCTATGCCTTGGGCTGGCCGAAGCGGATCGCCGCCCCCTCGGCCCGACTCGACTTCGCGAAAGTCGCCCAGCTGACCTTCGAGGCGCCCGACCCGGTCCGCTTCCCGGCGCTGCGGATCGCCCGGGAGGCCCTAAAAGCCGGCGGCACGGCCCCGGCCATCCTGAACGCCGCCAATGAGGTGGCGGTGGCGCATTTCCTGGGCGGGCGAATCGGCTTCATGGACATCCCGGCCCTGGCCGCGGCGGTCCTGGAGGCGGTGCCCAGCGTCGAACTCACCTCAATCGAGGACGTGATCCAGACCGATGCCGAGGCCCGCCGGGCCGCGGAGGGCAAGGTTGCGACCCTTCGCCACAATTAGACGGCGAAACAAGCCGGCTAACACGTTGGCGTGAAATCCTTTTCTGGGCTATGGCACGGCTTTAGACTGTGCTAGACAGGGCCTTCGGCAGGCGGGGGAACTGCCGCCACAGGTCCGGACCGGAAATGGAAATCCTCAACCAAATTCAGCACTACGGCTTCTGGTTTCTCGTCGTTCTGACCGTCCTGGTCTTCATCCATGAGCTTGGGCATTTCGCCGTCGCTCGGTGGTGCAAGGTGCGGGTCGAGGTGTTCTCGATCGGCTTCGGACCGGAGCTCTTCGGCTGGACCGACCGCACCGGCACGCGCTGGAAGTTCAGCTGGCTGCCCTTGGGCGGGTATGTGCGGATGTTCGGCCAGGACGAGAATGTCATCGAGGGAGAAGCCGCCCGGCCGATGACCGACGCGGAGCGCAGCGTTTCCTTCAAGCACAAGACCGTCGGCCAGCGCATGGCGATCGTCTTCGCGGGACCAGCTGCCAATTACATCTTAGCCTTCGCCATCTTCACCGCGCTCTATGCAATTGGCGGCAAGCAGGTCATCCCGCCGGTCATCGGCAAGGTATTCGCGGAATCGCCAGCCGCCCGGGCGGGCATTGCGCCGGGCGATACCGTGGTAAAGGTCGATGGGACCGAGATTGAGAGTTTCTTCGACATTCAGTATGTCGTTCAGAGCAGCCTTGGCAAGATGCTGACAATCGACCTTACGCGCAACGGCGCGCCGGTCCGCGTGCAGGTGCAGCCCGGCGAGGTCACGACCAAGGACGCGTCGGGGAAGGAGACAACCTTTGTCGGCCTCGGCTTCGGGCTCGCCGAGGACGTGAAGAGCGTCACCAAGAATCTCTCGCTCGGTGAATCCGTCGTGGTCGCCGGCAGCGATATCTATCGCGGAACGGTCGGGACTCTGAAGGGTCTCTGGCAGATGGTCACCGGTCTTCGGTCGACCGACGAGATCGGCGGCGTACTCCGGATCGCCAAGATGTCGGGCGATGTGGCGCAGGTCAGCCTCGTCTCGCTGATCGCCTTCGCCGGGGCGCTGTCGATCAATCTCGGCCTGATCAATCTCTTCCCGGTGCCGATGCTCGACGGCGGTCACCTGGTCTATTACGCGGTCGAGGCCGTGCGGGGTAAGCCGCTCGGGGAACGCGCCCAGGAGTTCGGTCTCAAGGTCGGGCTCGCCCTGGTGCTGAGCCTGATGCTGTTTGCCACCTGGAATGACTTGGTTTATCTGAAGGTTGTCGATTTTGTGAAATCCCTGTTTACGTGATTGGAAGTCGGGGGAGATGGGGTTTCTGCGTCTAGTTGGCCGTCTGGGGCTGTTGGGCCTGTTGTTGGGGCTTTGCTTGGGGGGTGTCGTCGGGGCGGGAAATTCTTCCGCCGTGGCGCAGACCATTACCAGTGGCGATCCGATTGAGCAGGTCGTGATCGAGGGCAACCAGCGCATCGAGGCTGACACGATTCGTTCGTATATGGAGATCAACCCCGGCGATCTGTTCGACGCCGCGAAGGTCGACCGGGCGCTGAAGAACCTGTTCGCGACCGGCCTGTTCGCCGACGTGCACCTGCGCCGCGACGGCAACAACCTCGTGGTGGCCGTGGTCGAGAATCCGATCATCAACAAGCTCGCCTTCGAGGGCAACGACCGCATCAAGGACGACCAGCTGACCCAGGAAGTCCAGTTGAAGCCGCGCCAGGTCTATACCCAGACCCGCGTCCAGGCGGACGTGAAACGCATCCTCGATCTCTACCGCCGCAGCGGCCGCTTCGCCGCGACCGTCGATCCCAAGGTGATCAAGCTCGACCAGAACCGGGTCAATCTGGTCTTCGAGATCAACGAAGGCGACGTGACCCAGGTCGAACGCATCGACTTCGTCGGCAACAAGGAATTCTCCGACAGCAATCTCAGGGATGAGATCGCGACCAAGGAAAGCGCCTTCTATCGGATCCTGAGCACGACCGACACCTACGACCCGGACCGGCTCACCGTGGACAAGGAGAACCTGCGGAAGTTCTACCTCTCCGAGGGCTATGCCGATTTCCGCGTGCTCTCCGCCGTGGCCGAGCTGTCTCCCGACCAGGAAGCCTTCTTCATCACCTTCACGGTGGAGGAGGGCGAGCGCTACAAGCTCGGCAAGGTCGATGTGAAGACCACCTTGAAGGACCTCGACCCGAAGACCCTGATGGGCGACGTCACGACCAAGGAAGGCGACTGGTACGACGCCAGCAAGGTCGACGACACGGTCCAGGCGATCAGCGATCACGTCGGCAATCTCGGCTATGCCTTCGTGGATGTGCGGCCGCGCATCGACCGCGACGCCAAGAACCACGTGCTCAACCTGACCTATGACGTCCAGGAAGGCCCGAAAGTGTATGTCGAGCGCATCGACATCGCCGGCAACGTCCGCACCCAGGACAAGGTGATCCGTCGCGAGTTCCGGCTGGCCGAGGGCGACGCGTTCAGCACCGAGAAGCTGAAACGCACCGAGCAGCGGCTGCGGAACCTCGGCTTCTTCGAGACGGTGGACATCACCACCGTTCCCAGCACCGCGCCGGACAAGACCATTATCAAGGTCAAGGTGAAGGAGCAGTCGACCGGCGAACTCACCTTCGGCGCCGGCTATTCGACCAGCCTCGGTCCGCTCGGCAATATCGGTCTTCGGGAGCGCAACCTGCTCGGCAAGGGCCAGGACGCGCGGATCGATCTCACGATTTCGGGCAAGCGGTCATCCGGCTCGTTCAGCTTCACCGACCCTTATTTCCTCGATAAGGACGTCAGCGCCGGGTTCGATATTTTCTACCGCCGCCTGACGCCCAGCACCAATGACGAGGATCAGATCGGCTTCGGCCTGCGCATGGGCTACGACATCAGCGAGTATCTGAGGAACACGCTGTCCTATCAGTTCCGCGCCGATCGCATCCACGACGTGGATAACGACGCCGCTCAGGTGATCCGCGACGAAGTCGGCTGGAAATACTACTCGATCATCGGCACCACGCTGACCTACGACCGGCGCGACAGCTCGATCGATCCGCGAGACGGCTATTTCGCCACGCTCGAAGGCCACTATTCGGGCCTCGGCGGCGACGTCAAATATGTCAGCGGAACGCTGCAGGGCGGCTACTACTATCCGCTCACCAAGGATGTGACCCTGTCCACCACCCAGGAAGTGGGCTACATCCAGCCGCTGTTCGGCGACTACCTGCACTATCCCGACGGTTTCTTCCTCGGCGGCCCGGGCAGCCTGCGCGGCTTCGATGATCGCGGCGTCGGCCCGCGCGAAGCCGGGGCCAAGAAGAAGGATGGCTCGATCGGCGGCCAGTTCCTGTGGGATGGCTCGGTGCAGGCCAGTTTCCCGCTCGGCCTCCCGGAGGAGTATGCGATCCGCGGCCGTGTGTTCAGCGATTTCGGCGTCTTGACCGGTTCCGATACCAAGGACAGCGACGAAGACATCATCGATGACGGCAGCATCCGGGCTTCCGCCGGGTTCGGCTTGACCTGGGTATCGCCGTTCGGCCCCTTGGCCATCGACCTCGCCTATCCTTTCCTCAGGAAGAAGCAGGACGAGAAAGAGTATTTCAGCTTCAGCTTCGGAACCAACTTCTGACCAAGCCTGTTACCAAGCAATTCTTGGTCGAAACTTAGCCTTCTTTTGGAGATACGTTACGTGAGCCAGCCCTCTCTCCCCATTCGCCGTTCCGCTCGGATCATCGCTGCGGCGTTCGCCCTTTGCGCCTTCGCGCTCGCCGGACCGGCCCTCGCCCAGACGGCGACCCAGCCGGCACCGGCCGCCCAGCCGGCGCAGGGCACCGTCGCCCCCAACCAGATTCCGATCATCGTGGGCGTGCTCGACACCCAGGCGATCCTCAATGCGTCGAGCGCCGGAAAGTCGTTGAACACCCAGTGGGATGCGGCCATGAAGGCGCTGAACGACGACATGGCCAAGAAGGAGAACGGCCTCCGTGCCCAGGCCCAGCAGCTGGAAGCGGCGCGGAGCGGGAATCCGCCGATCGCCCCGGCGGACTACGCCACCAAGCGCAAGGCCCTGGAGCAGCAGGACATCCAGTTCCAGCAGGCCTTTGCCAAGAACAAGCAGGCCTGGGACGGGCGGCTGAACAAGGCGCGGGAATCGATCGCCAATGCCGCGCGCAAGGCGATGCAGGACGTGGCCAAAGCGCGCGGCTTGACGCTCATTCTCGATCGCGCCGCGGTGCCGTACTCGCCGCAGCCCTGGAACATCACCGATGAGGTCATGACGCGCTTGAACAAGGCCCTGCCCACCGTCAAACTCTAATCCCGCGCCTGCCGCGCGATCGCCTGTTCGAGACCCGACATGGAACACCAAGGAAAGCCAGAAGCCGGCGCGCAAGCGTCGCCCGACGCCATCTCGGTCGATGTGAAGGGCATCATGCGGATGATCCCGCATCGGCCGCCGTTCCTGATGATCGAGCGCGTCGAAGGGATGCGGACCGACATCGAGGCGACCGGCGTCAAGATGGTCTCCGTGAGCGAGCCCTATTTCGTGGGCCACTTCGCCGGCGACCCGGTGATGCCGGGGGTCCTGATCATCGAAGCCATGGCGCAGACCGCTGCCGTGCTCGTCGTCCACACGCTCGGCGCCGCCTTCGAGGGCAAGCTGGTCTATTTCATGAGCATCGACGACTGCCGCTTCCGCAAGCCGGTGGTGCCGGGCGACGAGCTGCGCCTGCATGTCACCAAGGACCGCAGCCGCGGCATGATCTGGAAATTCAACGGCGTCGCGCTGGTGAACGGCCAGAAAGTTGCCGAGGCGACCTTCGCCGCGATGATCCGCGACGAGCGGATAGGGGAGTGAGCATGGAAAACCAGCTGCTGCACACGATGGTCCGGGTGTTCGACATGGACAAGTCGATCGACTTCTACACCCGGCATCTCGGCATGAAACTGCTGCGCCGCAAGGACTACCCGTCCGGCGAGTTCACGCTCGCCTTCGTCGGCTATGGCGACGAGACCGATCACACGGTGATCGAGCTCACCCACAATTGGGGCCAGAAGACACCGTACGAGCTCGGCACCGCGTTCGGGCACCTGGCGATCGGCGTCGGCGACATCTACGGCACCTGCGAGAAGCTCGCCGCCGAGGGCGTGAAGATCCCGCGTCCGCCCGGACCGATGAAGCATGGCGGCTCGGTGATCGCCTTCATCGAGGACCCGGACGGCTACAAGATCGAGCTGATCCAGAAGTAGGCCTTCGATACCGACGCGAGCGGAAAGAAGAAAGGGCGGCCCGAAGGCCGCCCTTTCCGTCTGACCGGGATACTTACTTCCGCTTGTCGATCGGCAGGTAGGGTCGCTCGCCGTAGCCGGTATAAAGCTGGCGCGGGCGGCCGATGCGCTGGGTCGGATCCTCGATCATCTCCTTCCACTGCGCCACCCAGCCGACGGTGCGCGCGACGGCGAACAGCACGGTGAACATCGAGGTCGGGAAGCCGATCGCCTGCAGGATGATGCCCGAGTAGAAGTCCACGTTCGGGAACAGCTTGTGGGAGATGAAGTACTCGTCCTCGAGCGCGACCCGCTCCAACTCCATGGCGAGGTCGAGCAGCGGCTCGCCGCGCTTGCCGAGCGCGTCCAGCACGTCGTGGCAGGCGGTGCGGATCACCGCGGCGCGCGGGTCGTAGTTCTTGTAGACCCGGTGGCCGAAGCCCATGAGGCGCGTGTTGTCCTCCTTGTTCTTCACCCGCTTGATGTAGTCCTTGACCTTGGACTTGTCGCCGATCTCGGCCAGCATCTTCAGCACGGCCTCGTTGGCGCCGCCATGGGCCGGGCCCCAGAGACAGGCGATGCCGGCGGCGATGCAGGCGAACGGATTGGCGCCCGACGAGCCGGCGATGCGCACGGTCGAGGTCGAGGCGTTCTGCTCGTGATCGGCGTGCAGGATGAAGATCAGGTCCATGGCCTTGGCCACGACCGGGTTGATCTTGTATTCCTCGGCCGGCACCGCGAAGGTCATGCGCAGGAAATTCTCCGCATAGGACAAATCGTTCTGCGGGTAGATGAAGGGCTGGCCGGTCGAATACTTGTAGGCCATGGCCGCAATGGTCGGCACCTTCGCGATCAACCGGTGCGTGGCGATCATGCGCTGGTGCGGATCGTGGATATCGGTGCTGTCGTGGTAGAAGGCCGAGAGTGCGCCGACCACCGCCACCATCACCGCCATCGGATGCGCATCGCGACGAAAGCCGCTGAAGAAGCGGGCGATCTGCTCGTGCAGCATGGTGTGGTAGGTGATGTTCTTCTCGAACTGCGCGAGCTGCTTCTTGTTCGGCAGCTCGCCTTCGAGCAGCAGGTAGCAGACCTCGATAAAGCTGCTGTTGGCGGCGAGATCCTCGATGCGGTAGCCGCGATGCGTCAGGATGCCTTCGTCGCCGTCGATATAGGTGATCGAGGACTGGGTCGAGCCGGTCGAACCGTAACCCGGGTCATAGGTGAAGTAGCCGTGCTCGGTGTAGAGCTTGCGCACGTCGATCACGTCGGGGCCGACCGTGCCCTTCAGCACCGGCAGATCCCAGTTCTTGCCGAGGCGTTCGTCCTTGACCGCAACCTTGGCGAAAGGCTTCGGCGCCGCCGGCTTGATTCCGCTGTCCTTGACCTTGACTTGCGGCTTCGGCGCCTTGCCCTTGGGGGCGGCCTTGGAGGCAGGCTTCGACTTCTCCGCCATCCGTTTCTTGGTGGTTTTGCTTCTCGCCGCGATCGTCGTCATGGGACACCTCGTTATGGTCCCGCGCGTTCTGGGGCGCGGGGTTTCGGCTGGGGGCTGGATCGGCGATGTTGCACCGCCGCAAATCGGGTTTACGCTAACAGAAGGATGGTTAAGGGTCCATGACTCCGGAGTCCGAAAAGCCACCCCCGATGCACTCCGACGTCAGCTCCTTTACAGCGCGTCCGCCAGCCGCCCCAGGCATTCGGATCGGCCAAGGATTTCCATGACTTCGAAGATTCCGGGCGAGGTGGTGGACCCGGTCAGGGCCGCCCGCAACGGCTGGGCGATCTGGCCGAGCTTCACCTTTTCCTGCTCGGAAAACTGTCGCACCGCGGCCTCGAGGGAGGCCGCGGTCCAGGCCGCGTCGGGCTCGAGCGCCTGGGCGAGCTTGCCGAGCAGGGCCTTCGCTTCCGGCGTCAGCAGGGCGGCGGCCTTTTCGGTGATGGCGACCGGCCGCGCCGTGACGTAGATCGTCGCGTTCTCGGCCAGCTCTTTCAGGGTTTTCGCGCGTGCCTTTAATCCCGGCATGCCGCGACGCAGGCGCTCGATCGCCGCCGGATCCTTGCAGTCCAGCCGCGCCGCCACGTCGCTCGCGAGCCGGCCATCATCGGCCTCGCGGATGTAATGGCCGTTCAGATTGTCGAGCTTGGTGAAATCGAAGCGGGACGGCGACCGGCCGACCGAGCCCAAGTCGAACCACTGGACCGCCTGCTCGGTCGAGATGATCTCTTCATCGCCATGCGACCAGCCGAGGCGCAGCAGGTAGTTGCGCAGCGCCTCCGGCAGATAGCCCATCTCGCGATAGGCATCGACGGCCAGCGCACCATGGCGCTTGGAAAGCTTCGCGCCATCGGCGCCGTGAATGAGCGGGATATGCGAGAAGGAGGGATGCGCCCAGCCCATCGCGTCGTAGATCATGACCTGGCGGAAGGTGTTGGTCAGATGGTCGTCGCCGCGGATCACATGGGTGATCCCCATATCGTGGTCATCGACCACGACCGAGAGCATGTAGGTGGGCGTGCCGTCGCTGCGCAACAGCACCATGTCGTCGAGCTGCTCGTTGCCGACCTCGACCTCGCCCTGGACCTCATCCTTGACCACGGTCTTGCCGCTCTGCGGAGCCTTGATGCGGATGACGGGCTTGACGCCCTCGGGCGCCTCCTTGGGGTCGCGGTCGCGCCAGCGGCCGTCATAGCGGACCGGCTTGCCGGCGGCCATGGCGGCCATCCGCATCTGCTCCAGCTCGTCGACCGAGCAGTAGCAGCGATAGGCCTTGCCCTCGGCCAGCAGCTTGTTGGCCACCTCGGCATGGAGCGCCTGGCGGGCGAACTGCATAACGACCTCGCCGTCCCAGTCGAGGCCCAGCCACTTCATCCCCTCGATGATCGCGTGGATCGCCGCATCGGTCGAACGCACCCGGTCGGTGTCCTCGATCCTGAGCAGGAACTTGCCGCCGTGGTGGCGGGCATAGAGCCAGTTGAAGAGGGCGGTCCGGGCCCCGCCGATATGCAGGTAGCCGGTCGGCGAGGGGGCGAAACGGGTGACGACACTCATGATTGCAGAAATCCGGATAAATTCGTGATGCTATCGGGGCTGGAAGAAAGGTCTAACACATCAGACCCCCGCATTGGCAATGCGGGGATGGGCGCCGGAAACTGCGGAAGCGGCATGGGAACCTGCGGCGCGACGCGCCTGCGGTTTTCATACATGCCGCCGCATTCCTTCGCCGCCATCTCCAGGCATTTGAGCGCCATCATGACATTGTGGCGTTCGGAGCGGCTGGCCAGGCGATCCAACCGCCGGAGGCGGACTGCCCGATGCGCGACACCGATGTCCGCAAGCTCGCGCAGCAAGGCCTGGCGCGTCGCCGCGTGCAGGTCTCGCCAGCGTTGGGCCGGCGGCCTCGGGTTGTCCGGGACATAGCGGTAAACCCGCTGGCGGCTGACCGTGACGCCGAACATCTGGTTTACCGCCTCGGCCACTTGGGAGGGGGTGTCGTAGCAGGCCAAGCCTTTGACGATGAACTCCTTTATCTCGTCGGTCAGGGCCGTTTTCGCGCCGTTCGATTTTCCATTCTGTAAACCCTGGGTAAACCCTGGACCGCCGTTGGGCGTGGCTGACGAAGGCGCCGAGACCGCGTCGGCCAGGTCGGCCGTCGCCTCCGCATCCGGTCCGTGTTCGGTCAGAGTTTCGAGCACGTCCGGCTCTTCGGAAGATGTCGCCGGTGAGATCGACAACGCGGTCAGTTCGTCGCTCAGCAAGTTCGCCGTCTCTTTATCCTCACTCTGTCCGTTCCACGGTGGCAGGGTTGCCTCAACCCGAGGGGGCACCGGATGCACTTGGATCGAGGCTTGCGCGACCTGTAAGCGCGCCTGCTCGGCTTTGCGCGCCCAGCTGCGCCTCAGGATATCTTCGAGAGAGTCAGGGTCCGTTGTGTATGTGGCCGGCGATAGTTTGACGGGGGGCTGATTCATGCGCGCTCCATAGCCGCAGGACACACGCCTGCGCTTCCATTTCGCTGAATGGGAACGGCGCACCGCGGCGCGCCGGAAAACCAAAGACCCGCAGGGCGGGTCGCAGCCTGTGCTTCACAGCCACTGCGAGAAGAAGTATAGTTCCTGATATGTTCCAGCGCAAGGGGTAACCTATAAAACCCCAATGAATTCAGGCCTGAATTCGACAATTATCTCGTGCAGAGAGATCATCCGGTGAACGAGCCTGATGCATCTGCCCGCCGAATTCGCGATGCTGGAAGGGCTGAAGACGGGGAGGGCAACGGGTTGGATTGGGGGGCGATCCGAGACCGCTGGGAGATCTTCCTCGCCGGCGAGCGGGCGAATTGGCCGGGCTGGCTGGCGGTGGCGCTCGGCCTCGGCATCGCGGTCTATTTCGCGCTGCCGGTCGAACCGCCACTCTGGTTGGGCGGCAGCATGACCGCAGGCGGCCTGGTGCTGTGCATCCTGTTTCGCCGGACGCCGCTGGTGCTGATCGTGGCGGCGGCTCTCGTGACGGCGGCGATCGGCTTCAGCGCGGCGCAGGTGCGCAGTTGGGCCGTTGCGGCGCCCCAGCTCCAGGATCCGATCCGCTTCGCCCATGTCACCGGCCGGTTGGCGGGGATCGAGCCCTTCCCGAACGCGATCCGGGCCACGCTGGATGAAGTGACGATCGCGGAACTGCCTGCCGAGGCCACGCCGCTGCGCCTGCAGGTGAAAATCTTCAAAGGCTCCGACACCCTGAAGCTCGGGGACCGGATCGATGTGCTGGCGCATTTGCAGCCGCCTTCGCCGCCGGTGGTGCCGGGCGCGTTCGATTTTCGGCGCCAGGCGTATTTCCAAAGAACGGGCGCCACCGGTTTTGCTCTCGGCAGCGCGCGCGTGGTCGCGGCGGGCGAGGCGGGCGCGTTCAGACTCTGGATCGACCGGCTGCGCGCGCGCATCGGCCAGCGCATTGCCGAACTCGAGCCGAATAGCGCCGGCGCCATGACCCGGGCGCTCACGGTCGGCGACCAGACGGCGCTCAGCAAGGCCGATACCGAGGCCATGCGCATTTCGGGCCTGGCGCATCTGCTCTCGATCTCCGGCCTGCATATCGGCTTGGCGGCTGGACTGTTCTTCTTCGGTCTGCGCGGACTCCTCGCGCTGATCCCGCCGCTCGCGCTGCACTATCCGATCAAGAAATGGTCGGCGGCAGCGGCGATCCTGGCGGCGGGCTTCTATGCGCTGCTGGCGGGTGCCACGGTGCCGACCCAGCGCTCCTTCGTCATGATCGCCATCGTTTTCCTGGGGGTGCTGGTCGATCGCTCGCCGTTCTCCTTCCGCATGGTGGCCTGGGCGGCCATTGCCGTGATGCTGCTGCAGCCGGAAGCGCTGACCGGCGCCAGTTTCCAGATGTCGTTCTTCGCCGTGCTGGGCCTGATCGCGGTGTTCGAGGCGCTGCGCCCGCAGCTCACGCGCTGGCGCGGCGGCCGCGCGCTCGAGACCGACTGGTTCGGCCGCGTTTCCAACGCTGTGCGGAGCGCCGGCTTCTGGCTCGCGACCACGATGCTGACCAGCGTCGTCGCCACGTTGATGACGGCGCCTTTCGCCATGTATCACTTCGACCGGATCAGCACTTACGGCGTGGTTGCCAACCTGATCGCGGTGCCGTTGACCGGGTTCTGGGTGATGCCCATGGGCATGGCGGCGCTGCTGCTGATGCCGTTCGGTCTCGACGGGCCGTTCTGGCATCTGGCGGCCCGCGGTTGCGACGGTATCCTGTGGGTCGCGCACACCGTCAGCGCGTGGCCCTACGCTGTCCTGGTGACGCGGGCGATGCCGATCGCGGCGCTGGTGGCGATCTCGCTGGGCCTGGTGGTGCTTTGCCTGATGCGGAGCCGGGCGCGGCTGCTTGGGCTGGCGCCGGTGCTGGGCGGATTGGCGACGATCTTCTTCGTGGCGACGCCGGACCTGCTGGTCGCCGGCGATGCCAAGCTGCTTGCCATCAAGGATGAAGCAGGGGCGTACCAACTGAGCTCGCTGCGGGCGAGCAAACTCGCGGCCGAAACCTGGCTGCGCCGGAACGGCCAGATCGAGGCGGCATCGTTTCCGTCACCGGACGATGCGGGCTTACCGTTCTTCGGTTGCGACGGCGCCGGCTGTGTCTATCGGCGCAACGGCAAGACCATCGCGCTGGCGCAGACCGCCGAAGCCTTGCGCGAGGATTGCACCACGGCCGATGTTGTCGTGAGTCTGGTGCCGATCAGGCGGGGGTGCGGCGATGTCATCGCCATCGATCGGTTCGATCTTTGGCGCGGCGGCACCCATGCGCTGCGCGTCGAGGCCGACGGCAAGCTTCACATCCAAAGCGTGGGGGCGACGCTGGGTGACCGGCCCTGGGTGCTGGACCGCATGCGCGAAGGGATCCGCGCGGGGCGTTTGATCGAGGATCCGGTTGACGATCTTGAGAATGCCGAGGAAATCGCCGATCAAGATTGACCGCCGCGGCAAATCCGCAATGGCGTTGCGGGCCGCCCGGTGCTCTTCGTAAGATCGAAGGCAGCCCGTGTGACAACCGTCTCCGGCCGGATTAACGCATGATGAGCGATGTCCATCAGCGATCGACGCGACGCTTTCGGTCCTGGACCGGAATTGCTCTGCGATGTCTCGCGCCGGTTGTTTGTCTGCTTGTTGCCCTCGTCTGCGCGTTTGTTGCGCACGCCGCCGCCGGGTTCTCAAGAGCCGTTTGGCTGGCGGTTGCCGTCATATTTCTTGGGTTCACTTGGGGTCTTGTTTGGCGGGTGTTGCGCTACCGGACGGGCGGCCGCTACCTGGCGGCGCTGCAGTCCGGCGCCCCGGTCACAATAACACGTCGCCCGCATGTGGCGATCGCCGCGACGATGATCTCGATGGCGCTGACCGCAATCGCCGTCTCGATCAACCTGGCGGGGGAATTGCATGCGTCAATCGTTGGTCTGCCCTGGCTCCTGGTGATCTCGGCCGGCGCGTTCTCTTTCATCTATTGGAGACGCTGCCGTTTCCCGATGATCGTCTCGGCAAACGGCCTCACCGACCGCACCGCGCGTCTCGAGAACATCGCTTGGTCCCGCATCTTCAACTGCCGAATCTGGGCGCCCAAGGGCATCCCACTGGGGATATTCATCGAAATCCAGCCGGAGCGCGGCTGGGACGCGCAATGCAAAACGATCGACATCAACTGCCTCGATCTGGCTGCGCGGCCGGAAGAAGTGCTCACGATGTTTGAATTGCGCGGTGCTCAGAAGCTGCGATCCTGATGTCGGCGCTCGTGGCGAAGGTGGGTGACCGGAAATCCGGCTGACGATCTGGAAGCTGAAAGGAGTGGAGCTGGACTAGGTCCAGACCGGATCTTCCGATGGCAACGTCATGCCCGGGTCAAGCCCGGGCATGACGTTCAGTTGAGCGACGCTCAGTACTTCCGCATCAAGCCGATCAGCTTGCCTTGGATCTTCACCCGGTCGGGGCCGAAGATGCGGGTCTTGTGGGCCTGGTTGGCGGGCTCGAGGGCGATCGAATCGCCCTTGCGGCGGAGACGTTTCAAGGTGACTTCATTGTTGTCGATCAGCGCCACCACGATGGTGCCGTTCTCGGCATTCTCGCAGCGCTCGATCAGCACCGTGTCGCCGTCATGGATGCCGGCCTCGATCATCGAATCGCCGTCGACCGTCAGCGCATAATGCTCGCCGCGGCCGAGCATGCTGGCCGGGATATCGACCGCATTGCTGCTGTCGCGGAGCGCTTCGATCGGGGTGCCGGCCGCGATCTTGCCGTAGAGCGGAAGCTGCACCGTCTCGGTGGTCTGGGCCACCATGGCGCCGGCCAGGCTCGGCGTGAAATCGCCGCGGATGACATTGGCCGAGAAACCGCGCCGTCCGGCATCGCCGCCGGCCGCCGTCGCCGCGCCGCCGCGCGCCTGCTCGCCGCGGCCCATCTGATCGTCGGACAGGCGGGTCACTTCCAGGGCGCGCGCCCGGTGCGGCAGGCGGCGGATGAAGCCGCGCTCTTCGAGGCCGGTGATCAGGCGGTGTACGCCGGACTTGGATTTCAATCCCAGGGCGTCCTTCATTTCGTCAAAGGACGGCGAAATCCCGGAATCGCCCAACCGCTCCTGAATGAACTGCAGCAGCTCGCGTTGCTTCCTGGTCAGCATGGTGCCCGATCCTTTCTCCGGTTCCGCCGACCCGTCTTCGGGCCGGTTGTCGCTCGCTAAAATTGCGTGTCGACGCGGAACAAAGCAAAAACTGTGCCCATGTTCTAGTTTGGTTCGTGTGGAAAAGTCAAGCGAGTCGCAACTTCCCGACAGAACTTGTCAGGAGACATTGTGACCGGGCCCGGGTTCCACCTAGCCGAGCCGGACCATTTCGACCTCGGATCCGGCCTTGGCGGCCGGGGCATGGGGCGCCCGGATCACTAGGCCGCCGGAGCGCGACAGGGCCGAGAGCATGGCGCTGTCCTGCTTGCCGAAGGGGGTGGCGATGAAGCCCTGCGCATCCTCGGTGACGGCGGAGCGGAGATAGTCCTGCCGCACGTCGTTGGCGGGGAGATCGATGCCGAGCCGCGCCTTGACGATGCGGGGGCCGACATCCGTCTCACCCAGCATGCGCGCGATCGCCGGGCCGACGAACAGGGTCGCCGTCACCAGGGCCGAGACCGGATTGCCCGGAAGGCCGATCACCTTCAGCGCGCCGCCCGCGGTTCCCAGGGTGCCGAACATCAGCGGCTTGCCCGGACGCATGGCGATCTTCCAGAAATCGAGCACCATGCCCTTCGCTTTCAGCACGCCTTTCACGAGGTCGTGCTCGCCGACCGAGGCGCCGCCGCTGGTCAGCAGCAGGTCGGCGCCGGCGGCGCGGTCGATCAGATCGGCGAGGGAAGACTCCTCATCGCGGGCGATCCCGAGATTGATGGCTTCGCCGCCGCACTGGGCGACAAAGGCGGCGAGGGCGAAGCCGTTGGAGGCGATGATCTGGCCGGGTGCCAGGGTCTCGCCCGGCTGCACCAGCTCGTTGCCGGTGGAGATGATGGCGACCCGGGGCTGCCTGGTGACGGTGAGCCAGGGCCAGTTCATCGCCGCGGCGAGGCCAATATCGGAGGGTGTCAGGCGACGCCCGGCGGCGACGCCGACCTGGCCTTGGGCGAAATCGTTGCCGGTCGCGCGGATATGCTTGCCCTTGATCGCAGGGCCGCCATCGACGATGCGCACATGGTCGCCGTCTTTCTCGGTGTTCTCCTGGATGACGATCGCATCGGCGCCTTGCGGCAAGGCGGCGCCGGTGAAGATGCGCGCGGCTTCGCCCGCGCCGATCGCGCGCGCGGGGAGGGTGCCGGCGGCGATCGCTTCGACGACCTTCAACCGGACCGGAAGCTGCTGGACGTCTTCCGACCGGACCGCGTAGCCGTCCATGGCGGAGACGGCTTGCGGCGGATGATCCAGGCGGGCGGTCACCGGAAGGCTGAGCACGCGGCCGAGGGCCTGGTCGAGCGCCACGATCTCCGGTCCGAGCGGCGCGAAGGCGGACAGAATCCGCGCGGTTGCATCCGGCACGGAGATCATCAGCCGATCGCCTTCATGGGGCCTCGAAGGTGCCGGACTTGCCGCCGCTCTTGTGCGTCAGGCGGATGTCGGTGATGCGCATGCCCTTATCGACCGCCTTCACCATGTCATAGACGGTCAGGGCCGCGACCGAGACGGCAGTCAAGGCCTCCATCTCGACGCCGGTCCGGCCCTTCAGCTTGCAGGTCGCCGCGATCGCGACGGCGGACTGGGCCTCGTCGATCGAGAGCTCGACCTTGACCGAGGAGAGCGCCAGCGGATGACAGAGCGGGATCAGGTCCGGGGTGCGCTTCGCTCCCATGATGCCGGCGAGCTGCGCCACGGACAGGACATCACCCTTCTTGACGTTGCCGGCACGGATCAGCGCCAGCGTCTCCGGCGCCATGATGACGGCGCCCTTGGCGACGGCGATGCGCTCGGTCTCCGATTTCTCGGAGACGTCGACCATGCGGGCATTGCCCTCGGCATCGAAATGGGTGAGGCGGGTCATCGGGGATAGATCAGGCGCTCAAGCGCCGTGCTGAATCTGCCGGAAGCGGTGCGCGACTGCCGAGCAGCGCCTGGGTGGCCGCGGTGACGTCCGGCTGGCGCATCAAGCTCTCGCCGACCAGGAAGGCCGAGGCGCCGATGCGGTGCATGCGCTCGAGATCCGCGGTCGTGTTGAGGCCGCTCTCGGCGACCAGGATGCGGTCGCGCGGCACGCTGGGCGCCAGCGCTTCGGTCACCGCGAGATCGACGGTGAGCGTCTTCAGGTTGCGGTTGTTGACGCCGATCAGCTTGGCATCGAGCTTCAGCGCGCGGTCCAGCTCCTCGGCATTGTGGACCTCGACCAGGCTGTCCATGCCGAGATCGTCGGCCAATGCCGCCAGTTCCGCGGCTTGGGCATCTTCGAGCGCCGCCATGATCAGCAGGATGCAATCGGCGCCGAGCGCGCGCGATTCATAAATCTGGTAGGGCTCCAGCATGAAATCCTTGCGCAGCAGCGGCAGGTCGACGGTCGCGCGCACCGCGGTCAGGAACCCGTCCTCGCCCTGGAAGTAGGGGAAATCGGTCAGCACGCTGATGCAGCTGGCGCCGCCGTCGCGATAGGCCCGCGCCAGCGCCGGCGGATCGAAATCGGCGCGGATCAGGCCCTTCGACGGCGAGGCGCGCTTGATCTCGGCGATGAGGCCGAACTTGCCGGCACCGATGACCTGCT
Source organism: Dongia sedimenti (assembly GCA_030715195.1). Lineage (GTDB taxonomy): Bacteria > Pseudomonadota > Alphaproteobacteria > Dongiales > Dongiaceae > Dongia > Dongia sedimenti. The sequence continues at coordinate 455,722 of JAUYVI010000003.1, read as the reverse complement.
CCAGCCGTTTGGCGAAGCCGCGCGGCGGATCCATGCGGTTGCGCCCATCGGCGGAAGCGATGATTTCGGACGGGGAAACGGCGCGTTTGCGCGCGGCGATATGCTCGCGCTTATCGGTGCAGATCTTCGCGAGGACGTCGCTCATGCGTGACCTGAATTCGTGATGCGGACGAGATCGGCCAGAACGCGCTTGGCCTTGCCGGTGTCGAGAGCATCGGCGGCGAGCACCAGCGCAGAGGGCATATCGGAAGCCCGCTCCGCGATGACAAGGGCCGCGGCGGCATTGAGCAGCACGATGTCGCGATAGGAACCTTGCACGCCTTCGAACAAAGCGCGGATGGCTTGCGCATTCGTCGAAGCATCGCCGCCCTTCAGCGCTTCGGCATCGGAACGCGCGATGCCGAAATCCTCCGGCGCAATGGTGAAGCCGCGGATCGCGCCATGACGCAGCTCGACCACGCGGGTCGGGCCGGTGGTGGTGATCTCATCGAGCCCGTCGCTGCCATGCACCAGCCAGGCATGCTCGGTGCCGAGATTGCGCAGCACCTGCGCCATCGGCTCCAGCCAATCGCCGGAGAAGACGCCGAGCAGCTGGCGCTTGACGCCGGCCGGGTTGGACATCGGGCCCATCAGGTTGAAGATCGTGCGCGTGCCGAGCTCGGCGCGGGTCGGCCCGACATGGCGCATCGCGCTGTGATGCTTCTGCGCCCAGAGGAAGCAGGTGCCGATCTCGGCCAGCGCGCGCTCGAGCGTCGCCATGTCCGCCTCGAGGTTGACGCCGAGCGCGGAGAGCACGTCGGCGGCGCCGCTCTTCGATGAGGCCGCGCGGTTGCCGTGCTTGGCCACGGCGACATCGCAGGCGGCGCAGATGATCGCGACCGGGGTCGAGATGTTGAGCGTGCCGGCGTGGTCGCCGCCGGTGCCGCAGACATCGATCGCCTTCGCCGGGGCGGTGATGCGGGTCATCTTCTCGCGCATCACCTTCACGGCGGCGGTCATCTCCTCGACCGTCTCGCCGCGGACGCGGAGCGCCATCAGGAAGGCGCCGATCTGCGCCGGCGTGACTTCGCCGGCCATGATCGCGCCGAAGGCGGCTTCGGCCTGGGCCTGGGTGAGCGGCTTGCCTTGGGCGACGACGCCCAGCAGGCCCTTGAAGTCGACGGCCGCGGCGGCCGGCAGAACGGGCGCGTTCATCTTACGCAACCTTGTCCATGCGGAGATTGGTGCCGCAATCCTGCAGGAAATTGGCGAGGATCTTGTGGCCGTGCTCGGAGGCGATGCTCTCCGGGTGGAACTGCACGCCGAAGAGCGGCAGGGTCTTGTGCTGCAGGCCCTGGATCACGCCGTCGTCGCTGGTGGCCGTGATCTCAAGCGCGGCCGGGAAGGTCGAGGGCTCCACGGTGAGCGAATGATAGCGCGTGGCGTCGAAATCGTTCGGCACGTCGCGGAACACGCCCTTGCCGGTGTGGTGCACCTTCGAGACCTTGCCGTGCATCGGCTTCGGTGCGCGCACGACCTCGCCGCCGAACACCTGGCCGATCGCCTGATGGCCGAGGCAGACGCCGAACAGCGGCACCTTGGCCGCGGCGGCGCGCTTGATGAGCTCGAGGCAGATGCCGGCGGTGTCGGGGGTGCACGGGCCGGGCGAGAGAATGATGCCCTGCGGATGCTTGGCCATCACTTCATCGACGGTGATCTTGTCGTTGCGATGGACTTCGAGCCTGGCGCCCAGTTCCCCCAGATAGTGGAACAGGTTGTAGGTGAAGCTGTCGTAGTTGTCGATTAGGATGAACATCGTTAAAGAGGCCAATTCAGCAGTCGGGCGAGAAGTTTAGCAGGCGATGTTGGAGGAGGGAAGCAAGCCGCGTCTAGAGGGTGCGGCGCCGGAAAGCGCAACCCGGACAGGCCCTTCCTGGGTCCGCAGTCCCTGGCTGGCCGTGGCCGGCGCCTTCCTGGTGTTCCTCGGGCTGGCCGGGCTGATCCTGGCGGCCACCGCGCCGGGCCAGGATTTCAGCCTCTGGCCCGATTTGCAGCGAAATTACTGGCTGATCGCGGCGGTCTCGATCCTGGTCTGCCTGGGCTTCGGCAAGCGGGTCCAGATCGACGCCGTCACCGACCTGCTCAACCTGCGGATCTCCGGCCGCTTCCTGCTGGCGCTCGGCGCCGATGCGGGCCTGGTTGCGGGCATCCTGTTCGGCCTGGAACGCGGCGATTCCTGGCACCTGGAATCCGGGCTCGCCGCCCTCGCCCTGGCCGACGGGATCGTCGCCGCCGCGGTGCTCGGGCGCCGGCTGCTGGCCGGGCCGGGCCGCAAGCCGCGCCTGCCGCCGAGCCCCGTCGTGGCGGCGGTGACGGTCGAGCCGGGTACGCTCATTCCGTTCGACGGCTTCGTGATCGGCGGGCGATCCGAGGTCGATGACGGTCTGGCCGGCGGCTCGCCCTTGGGCAGCCTGCGCGGCGCCGGGGACATCGTCCATCGCGGCGCCCGCAACGGCGACGGCCGCCTCACCATCGATCCCATGGTGGAAGCGCCGGCGGCGGCACCGGCCTTCACCGCCGCCGCTTTGTTTCCGAAGATGATTCATGCGAAGGCGCTGCTGATCTTCATCGGCCTGCTGGCGCTCGCCGTGGTGCTGGCGATGACCGGCGCGGCGCTGCCGGCGCTGCGTCTGGAACTCGGCCTGCTGGTGCTCTGCGTCGCGACGCCGGTGGCGCTCGGCCTGGTGCGGCCGCTGATCCATGCCAAGGTGGTGCGGCGGGCGCGGAAGCTCGGCTGGGTGCTGAACGGTACCGCGGTGATCGATGCCCTGGCCGATATCAGCGCCCTGGTCTGCGGACGCGGCGGCGTGGTGACGCGGCCGGAGATGGAGATCGTCGCCATCCATCCCGCGATCGATGTCGAGGCGGTCGAGCTGGTCGCCGCCGCCGCCAGCATCGCGCAATCGAGCCATGGCGTCTGGGCGCGGGCGCTGTTGCGCTATGCGGTGTCGCGCAAGCTGCGCCTCGCGCCCCTGGCCGAATGGACCGACGAGATCCTGGAGACCGGCTTCGGCCTGCGGGCCCTGACCCAGGGCGGGCAGGGGCTGATCGCCGGCACCCGCGACTGGGTGGCGGATCAGGGCATCCGCACCTCGCTGCTGGAGAACCAGGCGCGCGAGAGCCTGACCACCGGCCGGCGCGCGCTTTGGGTGGCGCAGGTGACGCCGGCGCCGGTGCTGATCGGCGTCATCATCGGCGGCGAGCGGCTGAAGCCGGGCGCCTCGGAGATGTGCAAGAATGCCAAGCGATCCGGCTTGACCGGCGCGCTGCTGGATCGCCGCGGCGCCGAAGGCGGCGCCGAGCTCGCGCGCTATCTCGGCCTGCGCTTCGTGGAGGACGACACCTTGGCCCGGAAGGCAATGGCGACCGAATGGAGCACGCTGGGGCTCAAGCCGGTGATCGTGCAGCATCGCGGCGATCCGGTGCCGGATGCGCCGGTGGGACCGCGGCTGCTGATGGGGATGCCGGTCGCCGGCGACGCCGTGCCGGCCGTGGCCGGCGACTGGGCCGCGGCAACCGCGCGCGAGGATCCGCGGCTGATCCTGGATCTGCTGCGCCTTTGCCGCGACACCAGAAGGCGCGAGAAGTTCGGCTATCTGCTGGCAGCGGTCTTCACCCTGCCCGGCCTCTGGCTGATCGCGAACGGGCAATCCTCCGCCGCGATCCTGGTGCTGGCCGCGTTGATCGGCCTCGTGGGCGTCATCGCCAATGCGCAGCTGCTCGGCTTCGTGACCTCGACCGCGACCGAGATCGACGAGGAAGACTAGAGCAATGGCGCCGCGCCGATCGAAGAAACCCACCCTCAGCCGTCGCATCGCGACATGGCGGAAACTTCCGAAGAAGGCGCTGGCCTATCGCCCGCCGCATTCTTCGGTGTTCGTGATCGGGCTCGGCATCGGCCTCGCCATCGGCTTGAGCGTCGGCGTCGGCCTCACCTGGCTCGACGGCAGGCGGGCGCCGGAGACGCAGGTGGCGCAAGTCGCGCCGCCTCAGCAGGCGAAGCCCGTCGCGCCGGCGATGCCGCCAGCCTATATCGAGCAAACCGAACCCGTGCCGCCGGAACAAGAGGAGGCGCCGGTGACCGAGGCCGCGCCGCCGGCGGTGAGCGAACCGGCGCCGGTGCCGCAATCAGCGGAGCCGCAGCCCGCGCCGGGCTTCGCGCCGACGCCCCAGCCCGCAGAGCCCGGGCCGGCGCCCGAGCCGGCCTGGTTGAAGAACGCCGTCGCCTCGGTCGATGCCGGCAACCGGCCGATCATCGCCATCGTGCTCGACGATGTCGGCGCAGCACCGGCGGACGTGCCGGGCGCGCTCGGCCTCCCGGCGCCGGTCACGCTGTCGATCATGACCTATGCGCCCAATGCGGCGAAGATCGCGGCCGAAGCACATCGCGCCGGCCACGAGATCATGGTCCATGTGCCGATGGAGCCGATCAACCGTGACGCCGATCCGGGAAAGAATGCGCTGCTCACCAACTTGAGCGCCGATGAGATCGCGCGGCGGCTCGATTGGGGCCTCGCCCAGTTCCAGGGCTATGTCGGCATCAACAATCACATGGGCAGCAAGTTCACCCAGAACGCCGCCGGCATGCGCGTGGTCCTGCAGGCGCTGAAGGAACGCGGCCTGCTGTTCCTCGATTCCCGCACCATCGCCAATTCGGTCGGCGATTCGCTCGCGGCGGAGATCGGCGTCACCCATCTACAGCGCGACGTCTTCCTGGACGACGTGATCGACGCGGCCGACATCATGAAGGAGCTCGCCCGCACCGAGGCGATCGCCCGCAAGCACGGCGTCGCCGTCGCGATCGGCCACCCGCATCGCGACACGGTCGAAGCCTTGCGCGAATGGATCCCCGAAGCGCAGGCCAGGGGTTTCGTCCTGGTGCCGATCAGCCAAGTCGCCAAGAAGCGGAGCGGGATGACGGGCTGAGCCGCCCCTGCGGCCGCTTGAGGGTATTGTTGCGTCGGGCTGTCACAGATCAAGTCGGGGCGTCATTGTCATAGATCAAGGCCAGGCCATCCGACACGGGGCACATGATTTGGATGGCAAGCGATAGAATGGCGACCCAGGCGCTGCTGGACTGGTGGCATGGCAAGCGTGGCGAACGCGCCATGCCGAGCCGCACCGAACTCGATCCCATCGAACTGAAGGCGATCCTACCCAACCTGTTGCTGATCGATGTCGCGCCGGCACCGAGCGGGTCTGGACATGCATTCAGCTGCCGCCTCGCCGGCACGGAAATCGACGACCGCTTCGGCTTGAGACTGACCGGCCTTTCCTTGGATCAGATGCCGCTTGGCGAGGCGCGATCCGTCATCCAGCAGCAATACGAAACCGCGATTGCCGAAGTCCGGCCGGTCTTCTGCACCCACAGCCTGATGATGGGTGATCGCTATGTCGAATACGACCGCATGGTCGTGCCCCTGAGCGACGCGGCCGGCCAGGTGACCGCGCTCGCCGCCGCGCTCGATTTCAAATGCGCCTATCTGCTCGACAACGGCCAGCCGCCCAACTGCACGCATCCCGATCACTGCGACCGCATCGACCGCTGCCTGAGCCGGACACCGCTGCCCTAGCCCCAGCGCCGCAGACGCGCTAGCGGGACCGCATGGCCAGACGGGTTCCGCGACGCGGTCAAAAGCGGGATGTCGCTGACTGCGGCCTATGCGCGGTTCCGGTTCCTCTAGGCGGTTTTTTCTCGGACGCGCCGCCGCCGGGCTAAGAGACCGAGCCCACCCAAAGCGGAGAGGAACAGCGGCAGCGCTGCCGGAATCGGGGTTACGGCGGTGGCAGAGAAAGCGATGTCGAACATGACCGTTCCGAAACCATCAAGGGTATACATTCCTCTTGCTTGAGGCGTGGTCCCGCCGAACAGGGCGATGAGCTCGGTCGCCGTCGAGGGTAGCGCGGCAAGCGTGGTAAGCGGACCGCCGGTGACGTCGGTCTGGAATGTGAGTTCAAAATAGGACTTGGCGCCGAAGAGCTGAAACTGCATCCCGCTCTTTGTCGACGGAGTTCCAGCGGTCACGATATCACCAGGACCAGTATCCGAGATGGTCATGTCGATCGCGCCGGGATGTTCGAGATGAAAGGAATAGGCGACCGAGGGCTGACTGAAGACGGTACTGACCGGGCCGGAGCTGTAGATATCTGCGTTGAAGCTGTTAATGGTCACGGTGCCGGACACAAAGTCGCCGGCGACGAGTCCAAGTGTCCCGAACAGGCCACCGGGGGGACCTGGGATGGCTGTGACAGCCCCTGTAAAGGCGAGTGAATAGCTCGCGGCGGCGCTCGGAGCGGCGCCGCCCATCAAAATGGCGGCGAATGCCAAGAGGATGGCTCCCGCAGCGCGGATCCCACCTCGTCCCAATACACGATCCATTTACCCCCCCCAAATATCAGTCCGGAGCCACCCCGGCCGTTGCATGAAATCTAGTGGCCGCGCGCATACAGTGCAAACAACATCAGGGTTACTATCCTCGGCTGAATTCATTCCCGCCAGGCGCCGCGGGAATGGGGCGACATCGTTATTGCCGAGCGCGACGGTGTTGCCATCTGCCGCAAGCGGCGGAAGCGGCGGGCTGAAGCGCGCGCTGGAGAGATGGTGTTGGCGGAAGACGGGTTCTGCGACGCGGGTAAGGGCGGGGTGTCGCTGAGCGCAGTTCAACGATCGGTTCTGACCGGCCGTCGGACGTCGAGCAGCGTCGCGAAGCTATCTCGAACAGCTGAAGGTGTCGGACAGGACGAGGCCTTTGACTGTGTAGGTGAGCTTTGCCTGAGGGTCAGGAGCAAACTCTAACGCATTGCCGCAATCGGTGAAGGAGCCGCTACTATCGCCCATGTGTGCCTTGACCATGGCGCGGTGGAAATAGGCACGCCAATACTTCGGATCGAGCGCGAGCGCCTTGTCGAGATCCGCGATGGCACGGGCATTGTCGCCCTTTTCGAAATAGATCAGGCCGCGATTGTCGTAGGCCATGCTGTACTCGGGAGCCAGTTCGATGGCCCGATCGAAATCGGCGATTGCGCGATCGCGATCACCTCGCTCCGCAAAGGCGGCGCCGCGGTTCGAGTATATCTCCGCGCTATTCGGCGCCAGCCGGAGCGCATGATCGAAATCCGCCACCGCGCGGTCGATATCATGCTTCGTGAGATAGCCGTAGCCGCGATTGGCATGGCCGTAAGGATAGTTGGGCGCGAGATCGATCGCCTTGGTGCATTCCGGAATCCCCTGATCGGGTATGCCGAGATCGATGAAGGTCAGGCATCGGTCTGCGTAAGCCTCGGCAAAGTCCGGTTGGAGCTTGATTGCCCGGTCGAAATCCTCCAAAGCGCGGGTCCGTTCGCCGATCGATGCGAGTGCGCCGCCGCGGTACCAAAGCGTGACGGGACGATCCGGGTCCAGACGAAGTGCCTCGGTGAAATCGGAGATGGCCCGCTCCGCGTCGCCCATTTTCGAATGGACCCAACCGCGTACCTGGTAGGCGCCGGGATTGTCCTGTCGGAGCTTGATCATCGCGTCGAGATCGGCCACGGCGCTCTCAAATGCATGCAGGTTCGCATTGCGGACGCCGCGGTCGAGCAGGAGGGCGGCACGCCTCTCATCCGGCGGATCGGCATCGAGCGCGCGCGTGCAGGCGGCAATGGCCGCTTCCGCCGCTATGCTCTCTGATGCCGTATGACAGACGTCCTCATCGGTCTCGGCTGCGGCGACCGACGCCCAAAGCCCCGTGAGCACGATCAGAATCGAAGCCGACCAAATCGCCCGCATCATCCCCGCAACTCCCGCGGGTGAGAGAATAGCTGTCGGCGCGACGGGCGGGAAGCTCCAACGTTCAGCGCAGGGCGCTACCTATTCGCCGCCCCACCCTGGGCAAACCGCACGGCCTCTTCCGCGGCGCGGATCAGGGCGCGGGCTTTGTGCTGGCATTCCTGGTGCTCGGATTCCGGCACTGAGTCGGCGACGATGCCGGCGCCGGCTTGGACGTACATGACCCCGTCCTTCACCACCGCGGTCCGGAGTACGATGCAGGTGTCCATGGCGCCGTTGGCGGCGAAGTAGCCGATGGCGCCGCCATAAATGCCGCGCTTCTCCGGCTCCAGCTCCTCGATGATCTCCATGGCGCGGACCTTGGGCGCGCCGGAGACGGTGCCGGCGGGGAAGCCGGCCATCAATGCGTTCATGGCGTCGTATTGCGGGTCGATCTTGCCATCGACATTGGAGACGATGTGCATGACGTGGGAATAGTATTCGATGATGTTGCGCTCGGTGACCTTGACCGAACCGATCCGGGCCACGCGTCCCACATCGTTGCGGCCGAGATCGAGCAGCATCAGGTGCTCGGCCAGCTCCTTCTTGTCGGCGAGGAGATCGGCGGCGAGCGCGCGGTCTTCTTCCGGTGTCTTGCCGCGCGGCCTTGTGCCGGCGATCGGGCGGATGGTCACCGTCTCGTCGCGCAGGCGCACCAAGATCTCCGGGCTCGAGCCGATGATCGAGAAGCCGCCGAAATCCAGAAAGTAGAGGAAGGGCGAGGGATTGAGGCGCCGCAGCGAGCGGTAGAGCGCGAAGGGCGGCAGGGTGAAGGGCAGGCTGAAGCGCTGCGACAGCACCACCTGGAAGATGTCGCCGGCCAGGATGTATTCCTTGGCCTTGTCCACCATCGCCACGTATTCGGCCGGGCTCATGTTCGAGCTCGGCTCCGGCAGCGAGAGCAGCGGGTCGAGGTCGGTGCGCTGCTGCGGCAGGCTGCGATCGAGATCCTGCACCACGTCGCCGATCCGCTCGACCGCCTGGTTGTAGGCGGCGCGCGCCGAGAGGCCGATCCGCGGCCAGACCGGCGTCACGATGATCACGATGTCCTCGACGTTGTCGAAGATCGCGATCACGGTGGGCCGGAGGAAGATGCTGTCGGGCACGCCGAGCTTGTCGGGATTCTGCTGCGGCAGGTTCTCGACCAGCCGCACCATGTCGTAGCTCATGTAGCCGAACACACCCGAGGCCATCGGCGGCAGGCCCTGCGGCACTTCGATCCGGCTCTCGCCGATCAGCGCGCGCAGGCTGTCGAGCGACGGCTTCTCCTCTGGCGTGAAGGCGTCGGCGTCGGAGCGGGCGTTGCGGTTGATCTCGGCCTTGTCGCCGCGGCAGCGCCAGATCACATCGGGCTTCAAGCCGATGATCGAGTAGCGGCCGCGCACCGCGCCGCCTTCCACCGATTCCAGCAGGAAGGCATTGGCGCGGCCGTCGGCCAGCTTCAGCATGGCCGAGATCGGAGTCTCGAGATCGGCGACGCGCTTGGTCCAGACCAGCTGCGGCCGGCCGCTGGAATAGCGCGCGGCGAAGTCCTCGAAAACCGGCTCGGTGCGCATGCTATTCCGCGATCAGCGAGTTGATCACGTCCTCGTGGACCACCGGCTTGATCTCCTGCTGGAGCGCGGCACTGAACTGCGCCGCGAGATCGCCGCGGATCTGGTTGTTGACCGCCTGGGTCAGGGTCGCGACGTCGTCCGGATGCGCGGCGGGATCGGGCGGGGTGATGCCGGTGACCTTGGCGACCACCGGCCCATCCTTGCTGTCGCCGACCGCCGTCTCGCCCTGCTTCACGGCGAACAGGCTGGCGGCAAGCGAGGGCGTGATGTCGTTCAGCGGATCGCCCTTGTCGCGGGTGAAGGCGGGGGACTGCTTCACGGTGAGGCCGAGCGCGGTCGCCTCGGCCTGCAGGTCGCCGGTCTTCGCCTTCTCGGCGATCTCCTTGGCCTTGGCCTGGGCCGCCTCGTGTTGCTTCTCGGCCAGCCAGTCGGATTTCAACTGCTCCTTCACCTGGTCGAAGGGCTTGTCCGCCGGCGGCGTCGTGCTGGTGGTCTGCACCACCGCGTAGGAGCCGTCGTTGAACGGCGTCACCGAGCTCTGGTTGCCGGCATCGGTGCTGAAGATGAGCTGCACCACGTCGGGCTTCAGGCCGGTGTCGGCGCCCTTTTCGTCCTTGCCGGCGGTATCGACCGCCGCGACCTTGGCGACCTTCATCTTCAGCTTGGCGCCGGCCTCGTCCAGCGAGGCGCCGCCGGCCAGGGTGTCGTCGAGCTGCTTGATGATGGAGTCCAGGGCCTCGGTCGCCTTGGCGAGGGCGATGTTGTGCTTCAGCTGGACCTTCATCTCGTCCAGCGTCTTGGTGGTCGCCGGCTCGGAGGAGATCACGTGCACGACGTGGATGCCGAACGGGCTCTTCAGCGGCGCGGAGACGCCGCCCGCGGCAACCGCGAAGACACCGTCGGCGATCTCCGCCGGCAGCTTCTCCTTGGTCACCTTGCCGAGCGCCACCGGATCGCCACCGGTGACCTGCTTGACCGCGTCGGCAAAGGCGGCGCCGCCCTTGACCGCTTCCTCGATCTTGTCGGCCTGGGCCTGGTCCTGCACCACGACCTGTTCGACCTCGCGGATGTCGGGGGTGGAAAAGTTCGCCTTCTGCGCTTCGTATTCCTGGGCGATTTCGTCATCGGTCACGGTGACTTCGCCGACCAGATCCTCCGGCGCGACCGTGAGCACCGTGGCGGCGCGATATTCCGGCGCCTTGTAGGCGTCGGCGTGCTCCTTCCGATACGCCTCCAGGGCGGCATCGTCCGGCGCCGGGATGTCCTTCATCGACGCATTCGGGATCACCAGCACGTCGGCCGCGCGTTCCTCGGCCTGATAGAGATAAAGTTCGGCGGCCATCGGCTTCGGCACGGTGATGCCGGTCAGGATTGCGCGATAGAGCGCCTGGTTGACGAGATCGCTCTGCACTTCGGCGACATAACCGGATTCGCTCAAGCCGAGCTGGTCCAGCGCCAGCACGAAGCGGTTGCGGTCGAACTGGCGGGTCGCGTTCTGGAACTGCGGGTCGGCCTGGATCTCGGCGACCGCGGTCGCCTGGCTGACGCTGAGCCCATGCTCCTGGGCGTAGACCTTCAGCGAGTTGCGGTTGATCGCCTGCGCCACCACCTGGGCGACGCCGCCGAACTGGGCGAATTGCTGGGCGGTGAACTGCATGCCCTGCATCTGCTGGGCGAAGCGATCCATGGCCTGCTTCAGGTCGCGGCGGAACTCGGCCTGCGAATACTTCACGCTGCCGATGGTCGCGACCGGCTTCTGCGCCTGGTCGCCGCTGAAGATGTCACCGATGCCCCAGAGCGCGAAGGCGACAATCAGGAGGCCGAAAAGGACCTTCGCGACGAAGGAGGTGCTCTTGTTACGGATCGAGGTCAGCATAAGGAGGTCTGGTCCACCGCTTGAATAAACCCCGGCAAAAGGCCGGAAATCGGCGCGCATCATAGGGATAGGGGCATCCGACCGCAACCGGAGCGCACTATGGGTGGTTCATATCCTTGCAAGGTCTCAAGCAGCTGCAGGACCCTCAAGCTGAAACCTTTTGGGAGGACATATGAAAATCACGCCGGGAATGATCTGGATCGGCTGGATCACCCTCGTCACCCTGGTCTTCTACCTGGGCGTTGCCATGCATGCGGCGATGCTGCGCGGACGGCATCGGATCGCCGCACCGGCCACCAGCGGCCATCCCGATTTCGACCTGGCGACCCGGATCCATGGGAACACGCTGGAATACCTGGTGCCGTTCCTGGTGGCGCTGTGGATGTGCGCCATCTTCTGGGAGCCGCTGCCGGCGGCGATCCTCGGCATCGTCTGGCTGTTCGGGCGGATCGTCTATGTGTTCGGCTATTGGAGCGCGCCGCCGCGCCGCCAGCCCGGCTTCATCCTGGCCATGTTCGCCCTGGTTCTGCTGCTGATCGGTACAGCCTATGGGCTTTTCCGCATGGGACTGGTAATGGGCGTCTGACGCGGATCTGAACGGGGACAATCGATGGTCAAGCTGCGGCATCTGGTGGCGGGGAACTGGAAAATGAACGGCAGCCGCAGCATGGCGGCGGCCTTGATCGCGGAGCTGAAGACGCAGTGTTTGAGTGGCGGGGGCGGCGGGGTTTCCGCCGATCTGCTGGTCTGCCCGCCGTTTCCCTATCTGATCCACGCCTCGGAATTCCTGATGGGTAGCAACATCGCCCTGGGGGCGCAGGATTGCGCGCCGCAGGAAAGCGGCGCCCATACTGGCGATGTCTCGGCGGCGATGCTGAAGGATTGCGGCTGCAGCCATGTCATCCTCGGCCATTCCGAGCGCCGCACCGATCACGGCGAATCCAGCGCCCAGGTCGCGGCCAAGGCCAAGGCAGCCCAGGGCGCCGGGCTGATCGCCATCGTCTGCGTCGGCGAGACCGACAGCCAGCGCGATGCCGGCGAGACGCTGAAGGTGGTCGAATCCCAGATCGTCAATTCGATCCCGGCCGGCTCGACCACCGCCAACCTGGTCGTCGCCTATGAACCGGTCTGGGCGATCGGCACCGGGAAAACGCCCACGGCCGGCGACGTCGCCGCGGTGCATGCCCAGATCCGCAAGCTCCTGGTGGCCGGGGTCAAAGGCGGCGAGGCGGTGCGGATCCTGTATGGCGGCTCGGTGAAGCCCAGCAATGCCGCCGAGCTGATGGCGGTGCCGGAGGTCAATGGCGCCCTGGTCGGCGGCGCCAGCCTGAAGGCGGCGGACTTCCTGGGGATCGCGGCGGCGTGCGGCTAGTCGGTTGATGGTGTCACGTACCCCCACCCCGGCCCTCCCCCGGATCGGGGGAGGGCGGGCTCGGTGCAGTCCCCGCCCCCGATCCGGGGGCGGGTTAGGGTGGGGGTACGGATCACCCTTTCAAGCGGGCCACTAACGCCTTCATCCGCCACTGGAAATCCTTGCTGGAAATCCCACGTTAAACCGTCTAGAAACCCGCCCGAACAAGGCCCCCGGAGCGATCCTTCCCAATGCCCGAGATCATCTACACCGTTGTCCGCGTGATCCAGGTCTTCCTGGCGATCGGCCTCGTCGGCATCATCGTGCTGATGCAGCGCAGTGAAGGCGGGCTGGGCGGCCTCGGCGGCGGCGGTAGCGGCGGCTCCGGCGGCATGGGCGGCTTCCTCACCGGGCGCGCCCAGGCCAATGTCATCACCCGCACCACGGCCATCCTGGCGGCGGGCTTCCTGGCCAGCACGCTGATCCTGGCCTACGGCGATCATGCCGGGCGCGGCAAGCCGACCACCCTGGTTCCGGCTTCGACCACCGCACCGGCGGCTCCGACAGCCCCGAGCGATCCGGCGACGACGGCCCCGACCAACACCGGTCCGGAGACCCCAGCAACGGGCGACTCGGGCACGACGACGCCAGCAGCGCCCGCGGCGCCGGCCGAACCGGCCGCGCCCGCCGCGCCGACCGGCCAGTAATCCCTTGAAACGAAAGCTCCTCAACCCGGCAAGTCAGCAGCACTTGCCGGGGTGTCCCGACTCGTTCCATAAGGACCGCCCATGACGCGTTTCATATTCATCACCGGCGGCGTGGTTTCCTCTCTCGGCAAGGGTCTTTCTTCGGCAGCACTCGGTGCTCTGCTGCAGGCACGCGGATTCAAGGTTCGCTTGCGCAAGCTCGACCCCTATCTCAACGTCGATCCGGGCACGATGAGCCCGTATCAGCACGGCGAGGTCTACGTCACCGATGACGGGGCGGAGACCGATCTCGATCTCGGCCATTACGAGCGCTTCACCGGCATCTCGGGCCGGAGGTCGGACAGCATCACCACCGGCCGGATCTATCAGAACGTGATCACCAAGGAGCGGCGCGGCGATTATCTCGGCGCGACGATCCAGGTGATCCCGCACGTCACCGACGGGATCAAGGACTGGATCAAGGCCGACCTCGCCGACGAGGATTTCGTGCTCTGCGAGATCGGCGGCACGGTCGGCGACATCGAGAGCCTGCCGTTCCTGGAAGCGATCCGCCAGCTCGGCAACGAGCTGGGGTCGGAGCGCACGATGTTCGTCCACCTGACCCTGATCCCCTGGATCCCGGCGGCCGGGGAATTGAAGACCAAGCCCACGCAGCACTCGGTGAAGGAGCTGCAATCGGTCGGCATTCAGCCGGATATCCTGCTCTGCCGCTGCGACCGCGAGATCCCGGCGGAGAGCCGGCGCAAGATCGCGCAGTTCTGCAACGTACGCCCGAGCGCCGTCATCCAGGCGCTGGACGTCGATACGATCTACGCGGTGACCGGCGCCTATCACGCCGAGGGCTTCGACGACGAAGTCTGCCGGCATTTCGGGCTCGATGTCCCGGCGCCGAACCTGAAGAACTGGGACGACACCGTCGATCGCATCCGCCATCCGGAAGGCGAGGTGAACATCGCGATCGTCGGCAAGTACACGTCCCTGCTCGATGCCTACAAGTCGCTGGCCGAGGCCTTGCGGCACGGCGGCATCGCCAACAACCAGAAGGTCAACCTGAACTGGATCGACTCCGAGATCTTCGAGCGCGAGGACGCGGTCCAGCATCTCGACGGCGTGCACGGGATCCTGGTGCCCGGCGGCTTCGGCGAGCGCGGCTCGGAAGGCAAGATCCAGGCGGCGCGGTTCGCCCGCGAGCGCAAGGTGCCGTATTTCGGCATCTGCTTCGGCATGCAGATGGCGGTGATCGAAGCCGCGCGCAATCTGGTCGGCATCAAGCAGGCGAGCTCGACCGAGTTCGGCGAGACGCCCGAACCGGTGGTCGGCCTGATGACCGAATGGCTGCGCGGCAACATGCTGGAGAAGCGCATGGCCGGCGGCGATCTCGGCGGCACCATGCGGCTCGGCGCCTATGAATGCGACGTGACGCCGGGGAGCCTGATCGCCGGCATTTACGGCAAGACAAGGATCAGCGAGCGGCACCGCCATCGCTACGAGGTCAACATCAACTACAAGGACCGGCTGGAGAAAGTGGGCCTCAAGTTCTCCGGCATGTCGCCCGACGGCGTGCTGCCGGAGATGGTCGAGATCCCGGATCATCCCTGGTTCGTCGGGGTCCAGTTTCACCCGGAGCTGAAATCGCGGCTGTTCGAGCCGCATCCGCTGTTCACCTCGTTCATCGGGGCTGCTTTGACGCAGTCGCGGTTGGTGTAGGATTTGCAGCGTCGGCGCGAGATGCCCGGGTCAAGCCCGGGCATGACGGTAAAATAGGGCGTCATTGCCGGGCTTGACCCGGCAATCTGGCGCCGGTGAGGAACAAAGCACCATGGCCAAGCCACGCCACGTCAAGATCGGCAATCTCACCCTCGGCAACGATCGGCCGCTGGCCTTGATCGCCGGGCCCTGCCAGCTCGAGAGCCGGGCCCATGCCCATGAGATGTGCCATGCGCTGACCGAGCTGACCGGCAAGCTCGGCATCGGCCTCATCTACAAGACCAGCTTCGACAAGGCGAACCGCAGCAGCATCACCACGGCGCGCGGCATCGGTCTCACGGACAGCCTGCCTATCTTCGCCGAGCTGCGCGAGAAATACGGCGTACCGGTGCTGACCGACGTGCATACCGAGGAGCAGTGCGCGCAGGCCGCCGAAGCGGTCGATGTGCTGCAGATCCCGGCGTTCCTCTCGCGACAGACCGATCTGCTGGTGGCCGCGGCCAAGACCGGCCGCGCCATCAACATCAAGAAGGGCCAGTTCCTGGCCCCCTGGGACATGAAGAACGTGATCGCCAAGTGCTCGGCTGCCGGCAACGACAACGTGCTGGCCTGCGAGCGCGGCGTCTCCTTCGGCTACAACACGCTGATCAGCGACATGCGCGCGCTGCCGATCATGGCGGAGACCGGCTATCCCGTGGTGTTCGACGCCACCCATTCGGTGCAGCAGCCGGGCGGGCAGGGGACCACCTCCGGCGGCCAGCGCGAGTTCGTGCCGGTGCTGGCGCGCGCCGCGGTGGCCGTGGGCGTCGCCGCGGTCTTCATGGAGACCCATCAGGATCCCGACCACGCGCCGTCGGACGGCCCGAACATGGTGCCGCTGAAGCATCTCGGCAGGCTGCTCGAGACCATCATGGCGTTCGACAAGCTCGCCAAAGAGCGGCCGGTGGAAAGCATCGCGCCGTAACCGCGCCGATGTCCCAGCACATCAGCGCATTGGCCCTGCTGGTCGACGACTACGACCGCGCCATCGCCTATTACACGCAGGTCCTGGGTTTCCGCCTGATCGAGGACACGCCGCAAGGCCCGGGCAAGCGGTTCGTGCGCGTGGCGCCGCCGGGCGACGGTGAGACCGCGCTGCTGCTGGCCAAGGCGGCGAACCCGGAGCAGGCGGCGCGGATCGGCGATCAGACCGGAGGTCGCGTGTTCCTGTTCCTGCGGACCGACGATTTCCGGCGCGACTATCACGCCTATAAGGCGCGCGGCGTCGATTTCACCGAGGCGCCGCGCGAAGAGGTCTACGGCACCGTCATTGTGTTCCGGGATCTTTACGGCAACAAATGGGACCTGGTGCAGCCCAAATGACCGAAGCCGCCGCGCCGCTGGTTTCCATCGTCACGACCTGCAAGGGACGGCTGCATCACCTGCGCCGCTCGCTGCCGAATTTCCTGGCCCAGCCGGATACCGAGGTCATCGTGGTCGATTACGATTGCCCGGACGACACGGCCGGCGTCTGCGCCCGCGAATATCCTGCGGTGCGGGTCGTCAAGGTGGAGAACGAGCCGCGGTTCAACTGGGCGCGGGCGCGCAATCTCGGCGCCGCCGCGGCGCGCGGCACGTGGATCGCCTTCTTCGACGCCGACATCGTCATGGCGCCGGATTTCGTCCGGCGGCTGGGCGCGGCGCTCGACCTGCACGGCACCTTCCATCGCTTCTATCCGAACAGCATCGCGACCCAGTCCGCCTGCGGCAGCTGCGTCGTCCGGCGCGCGGACTATCTCCGGATCGATCGCTATGACGAGGTGATGCAGGGCTATGGCGGCGAGGATCAGGATCTTTATTTCCGCCTGGAGCTTTCGGGGGTGAAGGGGCAGAAGATGGCGTTCGACATGCTGGAGGAGATCATCCAGCATCACGATCGCGACCGCGTGCGGTTCGGCGTCTACGCCACGGTGCTGCGCCACCAGCAGGCGAACGACGTCTACTATCTGGTGAAGCACTCGGTGATGCGGCACGTCGGTATCGATGGCCTGCCCGAGTCGCAGCGCCGGACGCTCTATGCCCTGGTCCGCGACGTGGTCGAGGATGCCAGCCGAAGGCCGGAATCGCCGATCCATTTCACCGTGGAGCTGCCGCGCGATCCGATCGGCATGTGGACCGTGGGCTGGACCTTCAAGCGGCACCTGGTGTTCGATCTCACGCCCAATCTCGAGGAAATCAAGATCCGGATCGGCCAGGAAGGCGTCGGCTAGACGCCCAGCCGCCGCTTCAGCCCGTCGAAGCCGGCCTGGAACACGGCGCCGGCGCGCTCGCGCACGGCGTCTTCCTGATCGGTTTCCAGCGTCGCGCGCCAGGTCATGCGACAGCGATCGCCGTCGATCGGCTCGATCCGGATGACGGCATGGTAATTCCGCATGGGCAGTTTCGTCGCGGGCGGAATGCCGACGATGGCATAAGCGATGGTCATTCCAGCATCGGAGAGATCCGTGAGCTGATGGGTCCAGGTGCTGCCGTCGTCGAAGCGCAGGATGCGGCGGCAGCCGATCCGGTCGGCCGGTCCGTCCTCGATCGTCGAGGACCTGATCGTCGCGTTCCATTCCGGCATGGCGTTGAAATCGCGCACCAGCGCCCAGGCGCGCTGCGCCGGCGCCGGAATGACCGCGCTGCGAGAGACCTCGATCATTCGACCGCCAGGCTCATCCGGAGGTTATCCTCGAACACGGCACCGCCGATCGCCTTGTAGAAATCGATGGCCAGCGGGTTCTTGCTCCAGACTTCCCAGACCAGGCGCGTTGCGCCCTTTTGCCGGGCGATCGCCTTCGCCGCATCCATGAGCGCGCGGCGGGCGCCAGTGTTGCGCGCGTCGCTGCGGACGAACAGGCTCACCACGTAAAGCACCCGGAAGATCTCCCAGACGCCGGGATGATGGCTGAGGTAGCCGACGGCTTGGCCGTCGCTCTCGGCAACCAGCACTTGGCAGACCGGATCGGCGCCGAAGGCCTGGTCGAGCAGATGCTCGATATCGGTTGGATGGTCGGCCGGCTCGATCGCGTCGAGATAGGCCATGAACTCGCCGAGCATGCCATAGACCGCATTGCGGTCCGCGGCCGTGGCCGGTCTTACGGTGAGGCCCACTTGGTTTCCCCTCGCTGATCGGGGCGGCACTCTAGCGCGTCGCAACCGAGTTTCGAAGGGCTGAGCAGAACGATCCCCGCGGGCGTGCCGCAGGGATCTCTTGTCGGAGAATCGATCAGTTGCCGCTGCTGCCGCCGGAGCCGCCGCCGCTCGAGCCACCGCTGCTACCGGAAGCACCGCCGCTGCCGCCGGAAGCACCGCCGCTGCCGCCGGAACTGGCGCCGCCCGGGTTGGTCACGCCGCCGTTATTGGCACCACCGGTTCCAGTGTTGCTGTTGTCCGTGCCGTTGTCGTTGGTGCTGCCGCCGCCAGGCGTGGTGCCGGTGTTGTTCTGATTGTTGGCGCAGTTGGCCTGATTGGCGGCTGAGCCGGAGCAGCCGGCGCCATTGTCGGTCGGCGTGGTGTTGGACTGGGCCGCGGCGGGCAGCGAGAAGGCCGCGACGATCAGCGCGACGGCTGCCGTACCGGCAAGGCCGTTGCGCGTGGTTTTCAGAATGGTCATCGAAATCTCCTTGGGGAATTGTCGGTTGAGTGAAGAGGCAACCGGTGCTGCTGGCTTCAGTTCCGATGTGCCGAGGAGTCGGACGGCTCCCGGTTTCGTGGCGAACAGATGGGTTGAGGGGCAATGATTGACCGGGACTCTCCGCGAAGCGTAGCCTCGGTGGCAAGCGCTGCACCCAAGCCGCCGGAATCCGGGATGGCCGAGAATGTCGAACCGCGACACGCAAATCTCACCGCCGCCGCCCAGGCGGCGGAGCGGGCGCGGGCGCTTGCCGGCAGGACATCCAAGGCAACCCCGAGCTTTCTCCGTTATCTCCTTGCCCGGTTTCAAAGCGACGGCTGCAGCACGTCGGCGGCGGCGCTGAGTTATACGTCGCTGCTCGCCATCGTGCCGATGCTGGCGATCGGGCTGGCGATGTTCGCGGCCTTTCCCGGATTCTCCGGAACCCGCGATGCGCTGATCCAGAGCCTGTTCGAGAACCTGACGCCGAGCCTCGGCGCCACGGTGCGGACCTACCTCTACACATTCATGGATAACGCGGTGCAGGCGACCGGCGCCGGCATCATCGGCCTGGCGCTGACGGCGATCCTGCTGATCCACACCATCCAGGTCGCGTTCGACCGAATCTTTGGGGCAACCTCGCGCAAGACGCAGTGGAGCCGATTTCCGATCTATTGGGCGTTGATCACGCTCGGCCCCATCCTGTTCGGCGTCAGTTTCTCGATCTCCACCTATTTCTTCCAGAAGGCGGGCGATTCCGATCTCTACGGCGTCAGCACCGGGGTGCAGGTTCTCGGTGCGATCGCGCCCTTCGTGCTGCAGGCCATCGGCTTCGCATTGTTCTACCGGCTGATGCCGACCCGGCCGGTGCTGACCCCCGATGCCATCTGGGGTGGCATCGCGGCCGCCTTTCTGTTCGAGCTCTCGAAGCGGCTGTTCGGGCTCTATCTGACCTATATGCCGAGCTATCAGGCGCTCTACGGCGCGCTGGCGACCATCCCGATCTTCATGGTCTGGATGTATCTAGCCTGGGTGATTGCCCTGATCGGCGCGGAGGTGACCGCCGCGTTGCCGGAGTGGCGCGCCGGCCGGCGCTCCGCGACCGGGCATCACCGTCGCGATGATCGGTTGAGCCTCAGCCTCGCGCTCCTGGCCTTGCTGCGGCAGGCGCGCAGCCATGGGGTCGGGTTGCGCGCCTTGGATTTCATCCAGGAACTGCGCGCGGATCCGGTTCAGGTACATGAGCTGCTCGAGCAGCTGCAACGCGCCAACATCGTCGCCTATAGCGACGGCAGCCGCTGGGTGCTGACCCGCGACCTCACCGCGATGACCATGCACTATCTCTGCCGTGTCCTTGGGATCAGCCTGGCCGGGGCGGAGAGCGGCACCGTGCCCCGGGTCGGCCCGCTGATCGGCCGTCTCGCGGAGGAGGAGGAGCGCATGCTCGCGCAGCCGGTGGAGGCGGCGCTGGCCTCGCTCGACAAGCCGGCCGCTGAGACCAAAGAAGCCGCCAATTCCGGGTAGTCGACCCGGAGAAGCGCCGCTATAACTTCCGCTCCAGCCGAATGACCTGAGGAAAAGCGGAATGAGCGCCATCATCGACATCCACGCCCGTCAGATTCTGGACAGCCGGGGCAACCCGACCGTGGAGGTCGATGTGACGCTGGAGAGCGGCGCGACGGGCCGCGCGGCCGTGCCGTCCGGCGCCTCGACCGGCGCCCATGAGGCGGTCGAGCTGCGCGACGGTGACAAATCGAAATACGGCGGCAAAGGCGTCCTGAAGGCCGTCGAAGCGGTCAACGGCGAGATTTTTGATGCGATCTCGGGCCTGGATGCCGCGGGTCAGCTGCATATCGACCGCACCATGATCGAGCTCGACGGCACGCCGAACAAGGCACGTCTGGGGGCCAACGCGATCCTTGGCGTCAGCCTCGCGGTCGCAAAAGCCGCCGCGCAGGAAGCGGATCTGCCGCTGTATCGCTACATCGGCGGGACCCAGGCCGCGACCCTGCCGGTGCCGATGATGAACATCATCAACGGCGGCGCCCATGCCGACAATCCGATCGACTTCCAGGAATTCATGATCGTTCCCTGGGCGGCCCCTTCCTGCGCCGAGGCGATCCGCTGGGGCTCGGAAGTGTTCCATGCCCTGCGTGCCCAGCTGAAGGCCGCCGGACACAACACCAATGTCGGCGACGAAGGCGGCTTCGCCCCCAACATCGCCAGCGCCGAGGCGGCACTGGACGCCATCATGGCAGCGATCGGCAAGGCAGGTTTCAAGGCCGGGGACGACATCGCCCTGGCATTGGATCCGGCTTCGACCGAGTTCTTCAAGGACGGCAGGTACGTGCTCAGCGGCGAGAACAAGACACTTGATTCAGCCGGCATGGTGAAGTTCTACGCCGCCCTCGCGGACAAGTATCCGATCATCTCCATCGAGGACGGCATGGCCGAGGACGACTGGGCGGGGTGGAAGACGCAAACCGACACCATGGGCAAGACGGTCCAGCTGGTCGGCGACGACCTCTTCGTCACCAACCCGAAGCGCCTGGCCGACGGCATCGCGCAGGGCGTCGCCAATGCGATCCTGGTGAAGGTGAACCAGATCGGCACCCTGTCGGAGACGCTGGAAGCCGTGGAGATGGCCCACAAGGCGGGCTACCGCGCGGTGATCTCGCACCGTTCGGGCGAGACCGAGGATTCCACCATCGCCGATATCGCCGTTGCCACCAATGCCGGCCAGATCAAGACCGGCTCGCTCAGCCGCTCCGACCGCAACGCCAAGTACAACCAGCTGATCCGGATCGAGGAGCAGCTCGGGCCGTCGGCGCGCTATGCCGGGAAGGGCGTGTTCCGGCGTTGATCCAGGTGCGTCATTTGCGACAAGTCGTTCGACTCACGAAAAATGAATCCCCTGTAACCTCTTGAATCGATTTCGGGTTGACGCCGGGAATCAGTCTGTGATTCGCTCTTCTTATGGATCTTCGCCGCGACATCAAGCGTCGACTCGCTCAAGTGGCCTGGCCGATGCTGGGCGCCTGCCTTGCGGGTTACTTCGTCTACCACGCGGTGCAGGGCGATCGCGGCATTGTCGCGTGGATGCAGTTGAACCAGCAGATCCGTGTCGCCGAAACCGAGCGTGACAAGACCGATGCCGAACGCCAGGAGATGGAGCAGCGCGTCGCGCTACTCTCCAACACCAGCCTGGATCTCGACATGCTCGAAGAGCGGGCGCGCGTGATGCTGAATTTCGCGCATCCCGACGACCTCGTGATCTTCCTCAATGCGCAGCAAAAGCCGGGCACAGCGCCGAAGCCTGCAGTGAACTGAGCATATCCCCGCCGGCTCCAGTTAACTTCATTTCAGTTAACTGTCACATTGTGCTTTAGATTCAGCGCTATAAGCGCGATTGAACTTTTATTGCGCAGCGCCTAATTTACCCCTGCGGCGGCTTCCCTGACATCATTCAAAACCTGGGCGAACCGGGCGGGTGATGGCGGGTTTCCCCAAGGATTTCCCGAGGGGGAAAGTCCGCCCGCCCAATAAACCCAATCAGGGGGTCTCATGGCCAAAGCCGCCACCAAGCCCGTCGCCAAATCCGCCGCCCAGCCGGCCAAGATCCCTTCCGAAGACCTCATTCGACATTATCGCGACATGCTGCTGATCCGCCGCTTCGAGGAGAAGGCGGGCCAACTCTATGGCATGGGGCTGATCGGCGGCTTCTGCCACCTCTATATCGGCCAAGAGGCCGTGGTGGTGGGCATGCAGGCGGCCGCGGAGGAGGGCGACACGGTCATCACCTCCTATCGCGACCACGGCCACATGCTGGCCTGCGGCATGGATCCGAAGGGCGTCATGGCCGAGCTGACCGGCCGGGCCGGAGGTTACTCCAAGGGCAAGGGCGGCTCGATGCACATGTTCAGCGCCGAGAAGAAGTTCTATGGCGGCCATGGCATCGTCGGCGCGCAAGTCCCGCTCGGCACCGGCCTCGGCTTCGCGCACAAGTACAAGAAGGACGGCAAGGTCGCGATGGTCTATCTCGGCGACGGCGCCGTGAACCAGGGCCAGGTCTACGAGGCCTTCAACATGGCGGCGCTCTGGAAGCTGCCGGTGGTCTACGTGATCGAGAACAACAAATACGCCATGGGCACCTCGGTGCAGCGCTCCGCCGCCGGCACCAAGCTCTGCGACCGCGGTTTGGCCTATGGCATTCCGGGCGAGCAGGTGGACGGCATGGACGTCGCCGCGGTACGCGCCGCCGCCGCCAAGGCGCTGGGTCGTGCACGCGACGGCGAAGGGCCGACCATCCTCGAGATGATGACCTATCGCTATCGCGGCCATTCGATGTCCGATCCAGCGAAGTACCGGACCAAGGAAGAGGTCGCGAAGATGCGCCAGGAGCACGATCCGATCGATCGCCTGCGCGAGCGCCTGCTCGCCGAGAAGCATATCGACGAGAACGGCTTGAAGAACATGGATCGCGAGGTGAAGGACCTGATCTCGCAAGCGACCGAATTTGCCCAGGCCTCGCCGGAGCCCGATCCCGCGGAGCTCTACACCGATGTCCTGATCGATCTTGAAACAGTTCGGGCGTAAGGGGGCAATCCATGTCGACTCAAGTTCTGATGCCCGCCCTTTCGCCGACCATGACCGAGGGCAAGCTGTCGAAATGGCTCAAAGCCAAAGGTGATGCGGTGAAGGCCGGCGATATCCTGGCCGAGATCGAGACCGACAAGGCGACCATGGAAGTGGAAGCGGTCGACGAAGGCGTGCTCGAGCAGATCCTGGTGCCTGAAGGCACCGAGAACGTCGCCGTGAACACGCCGATCGCCGTGCTACGTGGTGAGGACGAAGCCGAGGGTGCCGCCCCGGCGCCGGCCACCGCGCCGAAACCTGCAGTGAAAGCGGAAGCGCCGAAAGCCGAGGCGCCCAAGGCCGAGGCCAAGGCACCGGCGCCCGCGAAGCCCGCCG
The DNA here is from genome assembly GCA_030715195.1 of Dongia sedimenti. Classification (GTDB taxonomy): domain Bacteria; phylum Pseudomonadota; class Alphaproteobacteria; order Dongiales; family Dongiaceae; genus Dongia; species Dongia sedimenti. Next base: position 432,074 of record JAUYVI010000003.1, on the reverse strand, counting down.
CCGTTCCGCAGGCGGCCGAGCCGGAATACAGCGGCCCGACCGCGACCCAGACCGTGCGCGAAGCGTTGCGCGACGCCATGGCGGAAGAGATGCGCCGCGACGACAAGGTGTTCCTGATGGGCGAGGAAGTCGCCGAATACCAGGGCGCCTATAAGGTCAGCCAGGGCCTGCTGGAAGAGTTCGGCCCGACCCGCGTCATCGACACGCCGATCACCGAGCACGGCTTTGCCGGTCTGGGCGTCGGCGCGGCCTTCTCCGGCTTGAAGCCGATCGTCGAGTTCATGACCTTCAATTTCTCCATGCAGGCAATCGACCAGATCGTCAATTCGGCGGCCAAGACCAACTACATGTCGGGCGGACAGATGGGCAGCCCGATCGTGTTCCGCGGCCCCAATGGTGCCGCCTCCCGGGTGGCCGCGCAGCATTCACAATGCTATGCGAGCTGGTACGCGCATATCCCGGGCCTGAAGGTGGTGGCCCCGTGGTCGGCGGCGGATGCGAAAGGTCTCCTGAAGTCCGCGATCCGCGATCCCAATCCGGTCATCTTCCTGGAAAACGAGATGCTCTACGGCCAGAGCTTCGAGGTGCCGCAGGACAAGGATTGGATCGTCCCGATCGGCAAGGCCAAGGTCGTGCGCCCGGGCAATCAGGTCACCATCACCGCCTTCTCCCGGATGGTCGGCGTCGCCCTCGAAGCGGCCGAACTGCTGGCGAAAGAGGGCATTGACGCGGAAGTCATCGATCTCCGCACCATCCGTCCGCTCGACACCGCGACCATCGTCGCCTCGGTGAAGAAGACCAATCGTCTGGTCAGCGTCGAGGAAGGCTGGCCCTTCGCCGGCATCGGCTCCGAAATGGCCGCGGTGATGATGGAACAGGCCTTCGACTATCTCGATGCGCCGGTCGCCCGGGTCGCCGGCGTCGATGTGCCGATGCCCTATGCCGCCAATCTCGAAAAGCTCGCGCTCCCGCAGGCCGCGCAGATCGCGGAAGCGGCCAAGCAAGTCTGCTACCGGTAAGGGGAGGGCGCGATGCCGATCAACATCCTGATGCCCGCCCTCTCGCCGACCATGACCGAGGGCAATGTTTCCAAATGGCTGAAGAAGGAAGGCGACGCGGTCAAGGCCGGCGACGTGATCGCCGAAATCGAAACCGACAAGGCGACCATGGAGGTCGAGGCGGTCGATGAGGGCAAGATCGGCAAGATCGTCGTCCCCGCCGGCACCGAGGGCGTCAAGGTCAATGACGTGATCGCCGTGCTGCTGGAAGAGGGGGAGAGCGCCGCCGACATTGCGGCGACACCCAAGGCCAATCCGGAACCGGCCGCGAAGACCGCCGATGCGAAGCCGAAGGCCGAAGTGCCGGCGCCTCAGCCGGCCGCGCCGAAACCGGCACCCGCGGCTGCTCCGGCGCCGAAGCTCCCAGCGCCTTCCGGCGACGGCAAGCGCGTCTTCGCCAGTCCGCTGGCGCGCCGCATTGCGCAGCAGCAGGGCATCGACATTGCCAGCGTGCAGGGCAGCGGTCCGAACGGCCGCATCATTCGCGCCGACGTGGCGGGCGCGGTGGCCGGCGGTACCGCGAAGGCGGCGCCGGCTGGCGGAGCGGCGCAACGCGCGGCGAGCTTGCCGGCGGCGCCGAGCTTCAGCGGCTTCGGCGAGCCGGAGTTCGAGCTCATTCCGCACACCACGATCCGCAAGACCATCGCGCGCCGCCTGCAGGAATCGAAGCAGTTCGTTCCGCATTTCTATCTGACGGTGGATTGCGAGATCGACCGGCTGCTGGCGCTCCGCGAGGACGCCAATGCCGGTTCGCCCAAGGAGGGGCCGAACGCCTACAAGCTTTCGGTCAACGACTTCATGATCAAGGCCTATGCGCTTGCCTTGAAGGCGGTGCCGAAAGCCAATGCCTCGTGGAGCGACGAGGGGATCAAGCAGTACCGGACCGCCGACATCTCGGTCGCAGTCTCGGTTCCAAACGGCCTGGTCACGCCGATCATCCGGCAGGCGGAATCGAAGACCCTGACCCAGATCTCCGCCGAGATGAAGGAACTCGCCGGCCGGGCCAAGGCGAACAAGCTGAAGCCCGAGGACTACACCGGCGGCAGCGCCTCGCTCTCCAATCTCGGCATGTTCGGGGTCAAGAGCTTCAGCGCGATCATCAATCCGCCCCAGGCGACCATCCTCGCGATCGGTGCCGGCGAGCAGCGCGCCGTGGTGAAGAGCGGCCAGCTCGCCGTCGCCACGGTGATGAGTGCCACGCTCGCGGTCGATCACCGGGCGGTCGATGGCGCGCTCGGTGCCGAATTGCTGGCGGCCTTCAAGCGGCTGGTCGAGGCACCGGCCGCGATGTTGGTCTGACGGCTTCCGGGCCGGCGGGGTGCAATGAAATACGTCTTCTGGGGCATCGTCACTGTGGTCGTGCTCGGCGTCGTGGTGGTCGGCGGTGGCGCCTATTGGCTCGCCAACATCGAGGTCGACTTCAAGGACCCGCAGATGGTGGGCAAGTTCACCGAGACCTACGGCAAGAACTGCGTCGCCACCTATCAGAAGCAACTCACCAAGGCCGGCACGCCGCCGACCGAGGAGCAACTCACCGGCGCGGAAGCGGCCTGCAAATGCGCCCGCGATCCGGTGATCGCGGCCCTCGCCAAGCGGCCGGTCATGACCGTTTCGGAACTCGCCGGCACGATGGCCAGCGATCCGGAGATTCTCGCCATCACCAAATCCTGCTCGGAGGCAGCCGGCATCGCGGCGCCGCAATGAGAGCGGCGAACAAGGGAAGGAACTGACGTGACCGATACATCCTTTGACGTGGTCATTCTCGGCGGCGGCCCGGGCGGCTATGTGGCGGCGATCCGTGCCGCGCAGCTGAAGCTCAACGTCGCCGTGGTCGAGCGCGAGAATCTGGGCGGCATCTGTCTCAACTGGGGCTGCATCCCCACCAAGGCGTTGCTGCGTTCGGCCGAGGTCTATCATCTGATGAAGCATGGGGATGCCTATGGCCTCTCGGCCAAGGACGTGAGCTTCGATTTCGCCAAGGTGGTCGAGCGCTCGCGCAAGGTCTCGAAGCAGCTGACCGATGGCGTCAAGTTCCTGATGAAGAAGAACAAGATCACGGTGTTCGACGGCACCGGCAAGCTCAACGGCGCCGGCAAGGTCAAGGTCGAGAAGGACGGCAAGCCGGTCGCCGATCTGAGCGCCAAGCACATCATCCTCGCCACTGGCGCGCGGGCCCGCGTGTTTCCCGGGCTCGAGCCGGACGGCAAGCTGATCTGGACGTACCGTGAGGCGCTGATGCCGAACATGATGCCGAAATCGCTGCTGGTGGTCGGCAGCGGCGCCATCGGTATCGAGTTCGCCAGCTTCTTCCGCACCCTGGGCGCCGAAGTGACGGTGGTCGAGGTGCTACCGCGCATTCTCCCGGTCGAGGACGCCGAGATTTCCGCCTTCGCCCAAAAAGCCTTCGAGAAGCAGGGTATGAAGATCAAGACCGGCGCCACGGTGAAGGCGCTGAAGAAGGGCGCCAACAACGTCACCGCCACGATCGAGGCCGGCGGCAAGACCGAGGAGTTGACCGTCGATCGCGTGATCATGGCGGTTGGCATCGTCGGCAATGTCGAGAATATCGGAATCGAAGGCACCAAGGTGAAGGTCGAGAAGACCCATGTGGTGATCGATGAATACGGCCGCACCGGCGAGCCCGGCGTCTATGCGATCGGCGACCTCGCCGGCCCGCCCTGGCTGGCGCACAAGGCGATGCACGAAGGCGTGCTGGTGGTCGAGAAGATCGCCGGGGTGAAAGGCGTCCACCCGATGGACGTGAAGAACATTCCCGGGTGCACCTATTGCATGCCCCAGGTCGCCAGCGTCGGCCTCACCGAGGAGGCCGCGAGGGCCAACGGCCGGGAGATCAAGGTCGGGAAATTCCCCTTCATTGGCAATGGCAAGGCGATTGCGCTGGGCGAGCCTGAAGGCTTGGTGAAGACCGTGTTTGACGCCAAGACCGGCGAATTGCTGGGGGCCCATATGATCGGTGCCGAGGTGACGGAGCTGATCCAGGGCTATACAATCGCCAAGACATTGGAAACCACCGAAGCCGAGTTGATGGCCACGGTATTCCCGCATCCCACCCTCTCGGAAATGATGCACGAGTCGGTGCTTGCGGCTTACGGCCGGACGCTCCATTTCTAGCTGATGCAACAAGGGGGAAACTATGGGATCGGGTGACTCGTTTTCGCTATGGCACGTTTTGATCTTTCTGATCGCGTTTGTGATCTTCGTCATCCCGTACGTGAAGATCATCAAGAAGGCCGGCTATTCGGGTTGGTGGGTGCTGGTCGTCTTCATCCCACTGGTGAACTTGATCATGCTTTGGGTATTCGCGCTGGCTCGCTGGCCGGTCGAGGAGCGCGCCGCCGGAATCGGAGCGGAGAAGGTCTTCTGAGACACGATGGCTGAAGCAACCGTCCTACGTCACCCCGAGAAGGCCCATCGGCCCGACACGCCGATCCTGCGCAAGCCGGATTGGATCCGCGTCAAGGCACCGATGTCTCAAGAGTTTGCCGAGACCCGCGCCCTCATGCGCAAGCTCGGGCTCAACACGGTCTGCGAAGAGGCGGCGTGTCCCAACATCGGCGAGTGCTGGAAGCAGAAGCATGCGACGGTGATGATCCTGGGCTCGCGCTGCACGCGGGCTTGCGCCTTCTGCAATGTGGCGACCGGAAGACCGGACCAACTCGACCCACATGAGCCGGCCCATGTCGCCGAAGCCTGCGCGGCACTCGGCTTCCATCACATCGTCATCACCTCGGTTGACCGCGACGACCTGGAGGATGGCGGGGCCGGGCATTTCGCGGAGACCATTCGCCGCATCCGCGCGACCTCGCCGGACACCACGATCGAGGTGCTTACCCCGGACTTCCTGAAGAAGCCGGGCGCGCTCGAAACCGTCGTCGCGGCGGGTCCGGACGTCCTGAACCACAATCTAGAGACCGTGCCGCGGCTCTATCGCAGCGTCCGCCCCGGCGCGCGCTATTTCCATTCGCTGCGCCTGCTGCAGCGGGCGAAGGAGCTCTCGCCGACCATCTTCACCAAGTCGGGCATGATGGTCGGCCTCGGCGAGACCATGGACGAGGTCGTCCAGGTCATGGACGACTTGCGCGCCGCCGATGTCGACTTCATGACCATCGGCCAGTACCTGCAGCCGACCCGCAAGCATCACCATGTCGATCGCTTCGTGACGCCGGCCGAGTTCCACCAGCTGAAGCAGCAAGGCCTCGGCAAGGGCTTCCTGCTGGTCGCCTCCTCGCCGCTCACCCGTTCGTCGCACCATGCCGGCGACGACTTCAAGCGCCTGCAGGCAGCGCGCGCCGCGAAGGCGAACGCTTAAAGTGACGCGTCTCCGAGTGGCTGCTGTTTGCTCATGGCGGTAAAGACCCACACCGAAACCCGGCTGCTGCCTTACACGCCGCAGCAGATGTTCGACCTGGTCGCCGATGTCGCGCGCTATCCGGAATTCCTGCCCTGGTGCGTCGGCGCGCGGATCAAGGAGCAGCAGCCGGACATGGTGCTGGCCGACTTGATGATCGGCTTCAAGATGGTGCGCGAGAAGTTCACCAGCCGGGTCTGGCTGCACCGCGCCGAACGCCGCATCGACGTCGAATACATCAACGGCCCGTTCCGCCAGCTGCAGAACCACTGGACCTTTCACGACGATCCGGGCGGCTGCCGGGTCGAGTTCTTCCTGGAGTTCGAGTTCAGCTCGCTCATGCTGCAGAAGTTGATCGGCGTGCTGTTCCACGAGGCCGTCCGCCGCATGGTCGCCGCCTTCGAATCCCGGGCGAGACAGCTTTACGGCTGAGGCCGGGTTGAAAGCGCAAGGTGTGGCGCCAATCTCTCGTAAGATAGCTGTCGTTCATGCGAACCTCGGGAGGAATCATGCGTAAGCTGTTGATTCTTGCTGTCCTTGCGATCGGATTGGGAGCGGCAAGCCTGCCCGCCCTGGCCCACCATGGCTGGAGCACCTATGATGCCGGGACGGTCCTCACCATCGAGGCGCCGATCCTGGCGGCGGCCTACCAGAACCCGCACAGCGCTATCTCCCTGAAGGACCGGGCCGGTAAGGAATGGAACGTGATCTTGGCGCCGCCGTCCCGGATGGAGCGGCGCGGCATCGCCAAGGATGCACTCGTCGCCGGCAAGACGGTGACGGTCGTCGGATATCCCAGCCGCACGGTCGATGGGGAGATGCGCGCCGAGCGGATCATCCTCGACGGCAAGACGATCGAACTCCGTTAGCCCGTGGAACACCCCGCGAGAGCGCCGGACTGGGCCGCGGCGCTGCAGGAGTCGAATTTCGCCTTCGCGATCCGGGATTCGACTTGGATTTATCCCACCGCCAATCTGTCGCACATTCTCGGCCTGGCGCTGCTGGTCGGGTCGATTCTGATCCTGGATCTCCGAGTCTTGGGGATCGGGCGATGGGTTGCCGTTGAAGCGCTGTCGCGCCTGACGACGCCGTTCTCGATCATTGGAATCTGCCTTTCGTTGGCGAGCGGCGCCGTGCTGTTCTCGGCCGATGCCGCAGCGCTGGCAGGCCATCCGATCTTCCGTTTGAAAATGGCAATCCTCGCCGCAGCTCTCGCCAATGCATTGCTGTTTCGCTGGCTTTGGCAACGGCAGATCGCCGGCGGGACGGATCCGGTGCCCGCACCGGCGAGGCTGCAGGCCGTATTGTCGGGCCTCGCCTGGCTTTCGGTCGCAAGTTGCGGCCGCCTGATCGCCTATTTCTAGCGTCTTCGAATCACGGTGGCATCGACTCAGCCGGGGATCGCGACGATGCAGGTGATCGGGTCGTTGTAACCATCGGATGTCTTGAACTCGCGATAGCCCGGAGATCGACCCCGGGCGACGATCTGGAAGTCGTCGAGTTGCCGGTCGTCGAACGCGCTGCCCGGCGCCTGGGTGGTCTCGGTCGAGGCGATCACCGTCCCGGACGCGTTGACGAAGACCGCGAAGCTGCCGGGATAGGGCATGCCGCCGTCATTGACCGGCAGCACATCCAGCAGCATCTGTCGGAATTGCGGCTCGCCGTCGAAGACGATGGCAACACCGCCGACCGTGCGGGCGGAATCCGGCGCCAGGATCGAGCCGCAATAGATATAGGTCGGCCGGCCGTCATAGAGCGGTGTCGGCTCGAAAGCCGAGACTGAATAGGCCTGCGTGTTGCTGCCGGCCAATGCCGCCTCGATGTGGCGGCCGGTGAGTTTCTCGCCCACCATGCCGCTGGCGCCGTTCCGGGAATCCGCGATGACGCGGCCGGCGGCATCGAACACGAACAGCGTGCTGTAGACGGTGTAGAGGCCGTTGATATAGCCGAGGATGCGTCCGATCTCGGTCGCCGCGGCGGGGCTCGGTGTTCCGGCGGCGAGGATCGCGCGGAAGCTCGGTGTCAGCGCCCACCAGCGATTGTCGTTGGCGCGCTCATAGAGATTGCGGTCCATGATATCGACGCCGAGTGCCGCCATCTGCTCGGCCTCGCGGCGCAGGCTGCCATGGGTCTGGTCGTAGAGCGTGCCGATCACGCCATGCACGGCATTGCGGATCTGCTCGCCGACTTCGCGGATGCTGCTGAGGACGGCGGGCAGGACGCGGTTGTTTTCACGATCCGCGGCCAGCTTGCCGTTGAGGCCGATCAGATGCAGGTCGGAATCGATGGCATAGGCGCGGCGCGAGATCTGCTTCAACGCGTCGGATACGATCGCGGAGGCGGCAATCGCCCGTTCGTCGTGTTCTTCCGCCGACTCGGCTTCCGTCGATTCGGTGCCGATCTGACGGAGCAGAGCGGGGCGCAAAGCGACGCCGCTCCAGCCGAGACCGGAGAAGCCTTGATAGCCCCGGGTCGGTCGTCGCAGGCCGAGGTAATCCTCGTCCTCGAGAGTCACGGTGACCAGCTTGTCGGCTTCGATGTCGAGCCGCGTTCCGATCGCGAGGCTACCCGAGTCGCTGCTGGCGATGACCCCACCGTCGCGATCGACGATACCCAGGACGAGCCCGGGCGCAGCGCCTTTCAGCAAGCTGCCGAAGATGCCGCGCATCTCGTCGTCGAATTTGAAAGAGAGGGCGAGGACGCCGACCGGCACGCGGTCCGGTCCCGGTATGGTCTGGACATAGAGCAGCTGCGCGACGCCGTCCGGACCTTGGCGGAAGATTTCACGGAAGGCGCCCGGCTGCCCTAACGCCGCCGCAACCAGCGGATCGTCGGCGGCGAAGCGGCTCGCCGCGTCGAGCCGGGTCACGTGCAATGTTCCATCCGGCCGAAACACGGCGATGTCGTCATAGACGGAGTACTTCGCCACATATTCCTCGAGGCGCTGGCGCAGCGCGGCCAGATCGCGATCGGAACTTTCCGCGGCGGTCAGGCTGTCGATGATCGCGCCGTCCTCGGCCAGGAAGCCGACATCCGCCGTGCGCTCGAACAGATTGCGGATCAGAATATCGATTGAAATTTGGGCACGGGTGCCCAATTCGACGGCAGTCTCGCGGCCCTGGGATTCGGCGAGCGCGCCGAGCAGTTCCGCGCGCAGCTTGTTGAACTCGCCGCCGACCTGCTCCAAGGACGCCAATAGACCGGGCTTTTCAGCGAGTCCATTGGGCTTGCCGCTCATCACCAGGCGCGTCCAGGTGCGCTGCAGATGGTTCAGCGCCTCGACGGAAACGACTCTCTCTGGATGCATGACGCGACAACTGAGGCCCAAGACGGCCCCGGTAAGCAATTTCCGTGCAAGTTCCCGAACTGTGATGGCTGCGGGTGCGGCTTAAGAAAATAGTCGGCTGCAAGCGGCGACGCGTCGTCGCCACTTCGCCATCGCCGCCTTACTGGGTCACGGTAAAGACGAGATGCATGCCGCCGTCGAAATGCCCCGGCTGGTTGCAGAACACGACGTAGCGGCCGGGCTTCAGATCCATGGTCAGCGTCCCCGAATTGCCGGGGTTGAGATCGCTGCTGAGTTCCTTCGCGCCCTTCAGCTTGTCCTCGTCGACCACAGCCGGGTTCTCCGGGTCCTTCGGGAACTGATCGAAGGTCATATTGGTCTTCACGATCAGGAACTCGTGGACCATGTTGCTCGATGAGTTCTTCACCTCGAACTTGACCTTGCCCGCCTTCACGTGGTCGGCGCTGAGAGTCATGCCCTGGCTGCCGTCCGGCTTGTTCCAGAGCTCGACCTCGACCGGTGTTTGGCCCACGGCCAAGGCCGGGGTGATCAGGACACAAGATGTCATTGCCGCCAGCATCGCGCCGGCGACTGCATTCTTCTTCATGGTGCAAGATCCTTCCCAGTTGCTGTGCGGAGCTACGTTCTGTCTCCGCGACAGGGGGCATAGTGAACGCCGTTCACTGACGCGGCGCTGACCTTGTCAGGAAATAACGTCAGGTGCGACCAGGGATCGCCGCGTAGATGATGCCTTCGATCCGCTGCGCGAGATCGGGCTCGCGCTCGGTCGCGGCGTGGGCGGTGGCGACCGCGGCGATGACCGCATCGAGCGCATCGCCGCCGATATTGTCCAGCAGGATCCGCTCGATGTTCGCTTTGGGACGCTCGAGCAACCCGCAGTCGACCAGCTTACGGAGCACGGCCTTTCGCTCGAGCCGGTGGGCGCCGCTGCGGCCCTTATAGGCGGGATAGAAACCGATCGATTTCAGGCTGCTCGCCGGGCAGGCCTCGATCACGATCGGGTGAGGCTTTGCGGGAAGGGGATGGTAAGGGCGCACGCTCGCCTGTCCGCGCGCGACCAGAGGACCCAGGAGGTATGCGATGCCCCACCAGGTCTGGCGATAGATGCGAAGATTGTAGGAATTGAACGGTGTCTTCGCTTCGCGGTCCGCGGCGCGCCGCAGTTCGCGACCCTCTGCCCGCTGCAGGGCCCATTGGCGAAAGGAATCGGGATTCTGAAAGCGCAGGGCGAAGTCCGCGATGAGGGCGTCCCAGCTCGGCCGATCGATCACTTGCATCGGCAAGGTGAAGGGAAAGTCGCAGCCGGCAATCGTGTCGGGCTCGCGCACGATATGCGCAGCCAGTGCGGCGATCGCCGTGCGCGGATCGATTCCGCCACCCGGCAGCTCGGCCGCAGACCGGAGATCGATGAGCTTGAGGCGATTGCCGCGGCCGCGCCGGGCTTCGGCGATCCAGATCTTGCGTCCGGCATCGGCCGCGCCGCTGAAGTCCACGCCCAGGATTCGCGGGGGCACGCGGCGCGGGCGCGGGCGCCTCGGCATCACACCGTGGCGGAATAGAGATGGGTCAGGGCGCGGCTCACCGTCTGCGCGCGGACCGAATCGCGGTCGCCGTCGAACTGGCAGCGCTCGACCTGGGACCAACCGTCCTTGCGCGCGACGCCGATATAGACCAGGCCGACCGGCTTCTCGACCGAGCCGCCGCCGGGACCGGCGATGCCGGTGACGGAGATGGCGACATCGGCCTTGGAGCGATGCAGGGCGCCCTTGGCCATGGCTTCGGCCACCTCGCCGCTTACGGCGCCATGGGCTTCGAGCAGGCTCGCCGAGACGCCGAGCTGCTCGCGCTTCGCGTCGTTGGAATAGGTGACCCAGCCACGCTCGTAGACATCCGAGGAACCGGCGACGGCGGTGAGCGTCCCCGCGACCAAGCCACCGGTGCAGCTCTCGGCCGTGGCGATCTTCAGATTGAGCGCGCGATAGCGTTGCAGGAGGGCGGGGACATCCATTTCAGGATCTTCCCTCAGGCGAGCGGCAGCGCCACGGTCGCCATCGCCTGCGCGGCGATGCCCTCGCCGCGACCGGTGAAGCCGAGCTTCTCGGTTGTGGTGGCCTTCACGCTGATGCGATGCGGATCGATCCCCATGATCTCGGCGAGCCGTGCGATCATTGCCTCGCGATGCGGGCCGACCTTCGGTCGCTCGCAGATGATGGTGACGTCGCAGTGGGTGACATGGCCGCCCTTCCTCGCGACCAGCTTCATCGCATGATCGAGGAACTTCCAGGATGGGGCGCCCCGCCATTGCGGATCCGAGGGCGGGAAATGGGCGCCGATATCCTGCGCGGCGATGGCACCCAGGAGCGCATCGGTCAGGGCATGCATGGCGACGTCGGCGTCGGAATGGCCTTCGAGCTTCTGGTCGTGCGGAATCTTGACGCCGCACAGCCACACACCGTCGCCTTCGATCAGCCGGTGCACGTCGTAACCGCTGCCGGTCCGATATTCCAAAGGTGCGACGGCCCGCTGTTCCGCCATCATGTGCTCGGCCCGCTCGAAATCGGCTCGGGTAGTGACTTTGAAATTGTTCACGATTCCAGGCACCAGCACCACTTTCAGTCCCGCCGCCTCGGCGACCGCGGCATCATCGGTCATCTCCGGTCCGGTCGCTGCCCGGCGATGCGCCGCCAGGATCGGCTGGAAGCGAAAGCCCTGCGGCGTCTGCGCGCGCCACAGGCCGGTGCGGTCGACCGTCGCGCCGCTGAACTTGCCTTCGGCGCGCTTCAGCGTGTCCACCACCTGGACCGCGACCAGCGCACCGTCGTGGTCGTGCAGCGCGTCGATCGTCCGGTCGATGGTCGGCGCATCGATGAAAGGCCGCGCCGCGTCGTGGATCAGCACCAGGTCGGGCGGGCTGCCGGTCAGGCTCTCGAGACCGTTATGCACGGAGGCCTGCCGCGTTTCACCGCCGAGCGCCGGCGAGAGCAGGGGGAGACCGGTGGTCGCCGATTCGTAGAGCTCGCGATAGGTCTCGTTGATCACCACCTTGACGCCGGCGATGCGCGGATGCGCGGCAAAGGTTTCCAGGCAATGGCGCAGCAGGGGCTTTCCCGCCAATGGCAGGAACTGTTTCGGCAATTCGCCGCCCATGCGCAGCCCGCTGCCCGCGGCCACGACCAATGCTACGACATTCGTCATTCAGGACCCTCAATTGGCGCGCAAACTAGTGAGGACGGCACGGTTTGCCAAGCCGCCCGGTTTGCCAAGGTTGGGCGGGATAACCATAATGCGCGCCCATGCAAGCCAATCTCATCCCCCAACTGGCCGCCCTGGTGGCCATGCTGCCCCTGACCGCCGCCGCCGTCGCGGCGCGGCTCGGCCGGAACCTGCTCCTTTGGCTCCTGCTGGCGGCCGCCCTGGTCGGGCCGGCCGCGCTGGTCGCCTCGCAGATCAGCGCCGGCTGGCAGCCCGGACTGTCGGCCAATCTCTGGGCCGGCGTTGCCGCAACCTTGCTGGCTTTTGCGGCGCTCTGTCTGATTCGGCCGGGTGCCTATCGTCTGGGCGCCTTGCTGTTGCCTTACCTGGCGCTGAGCGCCGTCCTGGCGATCGCCTTCTCGAGTGCGCCCAATGCCGAAGGACCGGTGATCCTCACCGGGACCTGGTTCTCATTGCACGTGGTGCTCGCGGTGGCGAGCTACGCAACGCTGACTCTGGCGGCGATCGCCGGAACCGCCGTGCTGCTGCAGGAACGCGCCTTGAAGCGCCGGGCCATGCCGGGCTGGACCGGCCGAACCCTGCCACCCTTGGCGGAGGCCGAGGCCATGCAGATCCGGCTCTTGACCTGGTCCGCCGGCTTGATGGCGGCGGCGCTGGCGACCGGGGCGGCCAATGAGGTGATCGAGACCGGGCAGATCCTTGCTCTCACTCATAAGATCCTGCTGGCCTTTCTGGCGTTTGCCTTGATCGTGGCGCTTCTGCTGCTGCACCATCGGACCGGAATCCGAGGCCGCCATGCCGCGCGCTGGTTGTTGGCCGGTTACCTCTTGTTATTGCTGGCTTATCCGGGTGTTAAGTTCGTCAAGGACGTGTTGATCGGCTGAACTTCGCAGCGCAACAGACAACGATAAAACTGTTGCTTCCGCGCCATAATTGGGCTGTTATCGCCTGGATTTTGTGCAACGCGGTATCAGTGCTTAGAGAATGAGCATCCAAATCGGTCCTGTCACCTTGAGTGACCCGGTCATCCTGGCGCCGATGTCCGGCGTCACCGACATGCCCTTTCGCCGCCTCGTCAAACGGGAGGGGGCCGGTCTGGTGGTCAGTGAAATGATCGCCAGCGAGGCCATGATCCGCCAGACCCGGCAGTCGATGAAGATGTCGACCAACTGCGCCGACGAATTCCCAATGTCGGTCCAGCTCGCCGGCTGCGAGCCCCATGTGATGGCCGAGGCCGCGAAGCTCAACGAAGACCGGGGCGCGGCGATCATCGACATCAATTTCGGCTGCCCGGTGAAGAAGGTGGTGAACGGCGAGGCCGGCTCCGCCCTGATGCGCGACGAGGTCAAGGCCGCCAAGATTCTCGAGGCCACGGTGAGAGCCGTGAAGCTGCCGGTGACCTTGAAGATGCGCACCGGCTGGGACCACAACAACCGCAATGCGCCGAACCTCGCGAAGATCGCCGAGGATTGCGGTATTCAGATGATCACCGTGCACGGCCGGACCCGCTGTCAGATGTACAACGGCTCCGCCGACTGGGCCTTCGTGCGCCAAGTGAAAGAGACCGTGAACCTGCCGGTCGTGGTCAACGGCGACATCGTTTCCCTCGAGGATGCCGCCAGGGCCAAGGACGAATCCGGAGCCGATGGCGTGATGGTGGGGCGGGGCGCCTATGGGCGGCCCTGGTTCCTGAAGCAGGTCATGCAGTTCCTGCGGAACGGTGAGCGGCTGCCGGATCCGCCGCTGGCGAAACAGCTCGCCATCCTGCTCGAGCACTATCGCGCCATTCTGGAGCATTATGGCGTCCAGCACGGCGTGAAGATCGCGCGCAAGCATGTCGCCTGGTATTCGAAGGGCCTCTATGGCTCCAACGAGTTCCGGACCCGGATCAACTTCATGGACGATCCGAAGAATGTCGAGGCGGCGATCTTGGATTTCTACAACCCACAAATCGAGCGAGCCGCCGCCTAGATGACAAACCTTGCCGCCGCCGTAACGCGCTCTGTGCCGGACCAGACATCGGAGCGGAGTGCGGGGGCGGATGTCTCGCCGTTTGCCTGGTCGGTGCTGCTCGATGCCGTGCCGTTTGCCCTGGTGGTGCTCGATCCCGGCGACCTCATCATCTCCGCCAACCATGCGGGCGAGCAACTGCTCGGCGCGGGTCGAACCCTGCTTCAGGGCAAGCCGCTCAGCGACTATATCGCCGGCGACAGCCCCGTCTTTGCCCTGATCGGGGAAGCGCGGAACGGCAGCATCGCCGTGGCCGAGCCGGATCTGGCATTGTCCGGACCGAAGCTGCAGGCCGCGCATGTCGCGATCGACGCCGCTCCGATCGCCGAGCAGCCAGGCCATGTCGTCCTGGTGGTGAAGGACCGCAGCATCGAGCGCCGGCTCAATCGCCAGAGCCTCAGCCGCGATGCCTCGCGCTCGGCGAAAGCGATGGCCGCCATGCTGGCCCATGAGGTCAAGAATCCGCTGTCGGGAATCCGCGGCGCGGCGCAGCTTTTGGAGAAGCGTGTCGAGACGGACGGACGAATCCTGACGCAGCTTATCTGCGACGAGACCGATCGCATCGTCGGCCTGGTCAACCGGATGGAAATGCTGAGTGACGAGCGGCCGGCCCCGATGTCGCCGGTCAACATCCACGAGGTCCTGAACCACGTGCGACGACTCGCGACCGCAGGCTTCGCGCGCCATGTTGGCTTTCGCGAGGATTACGACCCGTCGCTGCCGCCGGTCTGGGGCAATCGGGATCAGTTGATCCAGGTCTTCCTGAACCTGGTGAAGAACGCCGCCGAGGCGTGTCCGGAGCACGGCGGCAGCATCGTCATGGCGACGCAGTTCGTGCCGGGGCTGCGTCTCGGCGATCGGTTCTCCGGCCCGCGGCCGCGCCTCGCGCTGACCGTGCGGATCCAGGACAACGGCGCCGGCATCCCCTCGCATATCCGTGACGGCCTGTTCGACCCCTTCGTCACCGGGCGGGTGGGCGGCAAGGGGCTCGGCCTCGCTTTGGCCGCGAAGATCATCGCCGAACATGACGGCGTCATCGAGTTCGAGAGCCAGCCGCGCCGCACCGTGTTCTCGATCTCGCTTCCGCTGGCGGACGCGGAGCCGGCCGACGAGCCGGAATCGAAGGCGCCGGACGCGATCGCCACATCCAAGATCAACGTTGGGACAAGGAGCTGAGCCGATGGCTGCCACCATCCTGGTCGCCGACGACGATCGCGCCATCCGCGTCGTGCTTTCCCAGGCCCTCGGCCAGCTTGGCCACAATGTGCGGGCCGCCTCCGATGCCTCCACGCTCTGGCAATGGGTGCGCGAAGGCGAGGGTGACGTCGTCATCACCGACGTGGTGATGCCGGACGAAAACGCGCTCGATCTCATTCCCCGCATCCGCGAGCGCCGACCGAACCTGCCGATCATTGTGATGAGCGCGCAGAATACGCTGGTGACGGCGATCCGCGCCACCGAGCGCGGCGCCTTCGAATATCTGGCGAAGCCGTTCGACCTCACCAATCTCGTCGGCGCCGTCGAGCGCGCGTTGGCCGAGGTGAAGGAACCCGGCCACGCCGCGCCCGCCCCACCCGAAGATCATCCGGCCAGCAGCCCCGATGCTCTGCCGTTGATCGGCCGCTCGCCGGCGATGCAGGAAATCTACCGGGTGATCGCCCGCCTTGTGAACACCGACATGACGGTGCTGATCCATGGCGAGTCCGGGACCGGCAAGGAACTGGTGGCCCGCGCACTGCACGATTTCGGCCGCCGCCGCGACAAGCCCTTCGTCGCCGTCAACATGGCGGCGATCCCGCGGGAGCTGATCGAGAGCGAGCTGTTCGGCCACGAGAAGGGCGCCTTCACCGGGGCAGTCAATCGCGGCATCGGCCGGTTCGAGCAGGCCGCCGGCGGCACGCTGTTTCTCGACGAGATCGGCGACATGCCGATCGAGGCCCAGACCCGGCTGTTGCGTGTGCTGCAATCCGGCGAGTTCTCGCCGGTCGGCGGCCGCCAGGGTATCCGCGCCGATGTGCGCATCATTGCCGCGACCCACCGCGATCTGCGGCTGATGATTCAACAGGGCGGATTCCGCGAGGATCTGTTCTACCGGCTGAACGTCGTGCCGATCCGCCTGCCCCCCTTGCGGCAGCGGCCGGAAGACATCGCCGATCTCGCCCGGCACTTCCTGGCGCTCGCGCAGCGTGACGGTTTGATGCCGAAAACGCTCGATCCGTCGGCGATCGAGCGGATGAAGACCTACTCTTGGCCGGGCAATGTCCGTGAACTCGAGAATCTCATGCGGCGCATGGCCGTGCTCTACAGCGAGTCCGTGATCGATCGGCGCATCGTCAACACCGCCTTGGCCGAGCAGGAGCCGTCGCCGGCGGTGCGCCCGAATGGCGGCGGCGATGAGACGCTCTCGCAGTCGGTCGAGCGCCATCTCGACGGCTATTTCAAGGCGCATCCGCACGGCCTGCCGGCCAGCGGACTCTACGATCGGATCCTGCGCGAGGTGGAGCGGCCGCTACTGGCGCTCTCCCTGCAGGCTACCCGCGGCAACCAGATCCGCGCGGCCGAGCTGCTCGGCTTGAACCGCAACACCTTGCGTAAGAAACTCCGCGAGCTCGACTTGCAGCCGAGCCGGAGCACGAAGTGATGGGGCCCAGGCGGTGAACTCCACCATCACCGATGGGAATGTGAGGGCCGGCGGACCCGGGTTGCTGCGCAGGATGCTCGCGCGCATTGCGGCGACGAGCGTCGAGCGGCGCTTGGCTGCCGTCCTGATGGCGTTGGGCAGCGCCTGCGCGATCGCGACCTGCTACGCCCTGTTCCACAGCTGGAATTCCCAGGTGGTGGCGGAGCGCGTCACCACCTATTTGCTAACGACGGATGTCGCGATCACCCTGGTGCTCGCGGGAATCGTGATCCGGCGGTTGTTCATGCTGTGGCTCAGTCGCCGCCGCGGCCAGACCGGCGCCAAGCTGCATGCGCGGCTGGTCATGCTGTTTGCGCTGATCGCCGTCATTCCGACGGTCGTCGTCTCGACCTTTTCGACGGCCTTCCTGAATCGCGGATTGGATTCGTGGTTCAGCCAGCGCATCCAGGACGCGGTCGGCAGTTCCGTCATCATGGTGGAATCCTATCAGGCCGAAGAGCGGTCCCAGGTTCGGCGGGAAGCGACCGAGATCGTGCGGGTGTTGCAGAATTCCGGGGTTCTCGAATCCGGCGATCAGGCGGCGTTGAACAACGTGATCGGCCGCGAGGTCTGGAATCGCAACTTGACCCAGGCCCTGATCATCACGCGGCTCGGCCAGGTGAAAGCCGGTGGCGGGCGGTTCGGCCCGAACCTTCTGCAGCGCTCCGACCTCAGCGCGACGATATTCGACAAGGCCGATCTTGGCGCCGTCGAAGTCGACCATACCCAATCAGGCACGCGTGCCTTGGTTGCCCTCGGGCCAGCCAGTGGGCTTTACCTCTATGTGGGCAAGGCGTTCGATCCGCGGATCTCGATTGCGATCGAGCAGAACCGCAATGCGGTCCAGCTGTACCATCAGATTGAGAACGCCCGATCCAAGCTGCAAATCACGGTCGGGTTGATCTTTGCCGTGCTGGCCCTGCTGGTCCTGACGGCGGCGATCTGGGTTGCCATTGTCTATGCCACCCAACTGGTCAAGCCGATTTCGCGCCTTGCGTCCGCCGCGGAGCAGATCGGCGGCGGCGATCTCAGTGCGCGGGTCAAAATCGGGCTGGCCGAAGACGATCTGTCGGCGCTCAGCCGCACCTTCAACGTGATGGCCATCCAGCTCCAGAGCCAGCAGCATGCCTTGATCGCCGCCAATCGGCAGTCCGACGAACGCCGGCGGTTCACCGAACTGGTTCTTTCCGGCGTTTCCGCCGGAGTTATCGGCCTCGCCGATGACGGAACCATCAATCTGCCGAACCGTTCTGCTTCGGAACTCCTCGGGGTCAATTTGCAGAATCTCATCGGCCAGCCGCTCGCCGTTATCTCGCCCGAGATGGCGGAAATCGTGGAGAAGGCGCGCAGCCGCAATTCCGGCACCGCCGACGGCCAGATCCTGTTCAGTCACGGCACGGTCACCCGCACCTTCCACGTCCGTGTCGTATCGGAGGCGGAAGAGGAGGGTCGCACCAAGCTGGTCGTTACGTTCGACGATGTTTCAGAGCTGCTCTCGGCGCAGCGCAAGGCCGCCTGGTCCGACATCGCGCGCCGCATCGCCCACGAGATCAAGAATCCCTTGACGCCGATCCAGCTTTCGGCCGAGCGCCTCAAGCGGAAGTACCTGCGGCAGATCACCGACGATCCGGACACGTTCACCGCGTGCACCGACACCATCGTTCGCCAGGTCGGCGATATCGGCCGCATGGTGGATGAGTTCTCGGCTTTCGCCCGAATGCCGGCGCCGGCGCTGCGTCCGGAAGATGCCGCCGAGCTGGCCAAGCAGGCGGCCTTCCTGCAGCAGAATGCGCATCCGGCCATCCATTACCGGCTCGATATTCCGACCGCGCCGGTCGAGCTTGTCTGTGACGCGTCGCAGTTCAACCGTGCGATCACGAATCTGATGAAGAACGCCGCGGAATCGATCGGCGATCGGCTCGAGGAACAGGCGTCGCGCGGCGATACCGACTTGACGCCGGGCGAGATCCATCTATGGATGAAGCCGATGCACGATCGATTGCTGATCGGAATCGACGACAACGGCCGCGGCCTGCCCGAGCACAATCGTGATCGACTGACCGAGCCCTACGTGACCACGCGCAGCAAAGGCACCGGCCTCGGCCTCGCCATCGTGAAGAAGATCCTGGAGGATCACGGCGGAACCTTGTCGCTCAGCGACCGGGATGGCGGCGGCGCTTCGGTGCTGGTGACGTTTCCGTTGGACGCAGCCGCAGCGAATGTCGCAGACTCCGGCAGGGCGCACGCCGCCGCCGGGACGGCATAGAGTAGTAGACGAGCATGGCGCAGGACATCCTGATCGTCGATGATGAGGCCGATATTCGGCATCTCATCGCCGGCATTCTGCAGGACGAAGGCTATCAGACCCGGGAGGCCGCCGACAGCGACGCCGCCCTGGCACAGCTGCGCCACCGCCGGCCGCATCTGCTCATCCTGGACATCTGGCTGCAGAACAGCGCCCTGGACGGCATGGGCCTGCTGGAGATTCTGAAGCGCGATTATCCGGAGCTGCCGGTCATCATGATCAGCGGTCACGGCAATATCGAGACCGCCGTCAACGCGATCAAGAACGGCGCCTATGATTTCATCGAGAAGCCTTTCAAGGCCGACCGTCTGCTGGTGATCATCGAGCGCGCGCTCGAAGCCGCCCGTCTCCGCCGCGAGAACGACGAGCTTCGCGCGCGTTCGGGCACCGAGACCGAGCTGATCGGCGTTTCCCCGGTGGTTACCCAGCTGCGCCAGGCGATCGAGCGCGTGGCGCCGACCGGCAGTCGTGTGCTGCTGTCGGGGCCCGCCGGCAGCGGCAAGGAAGTCGCGGCCCGCATGCTGCATCGGCGCTCCAAACGCGCCAGCGGCCCGTTCGTGGTGGTCAATTGCGCGACCATGCACCCCGATCGGCTCGAGATCGAGCTGTTCGGGGTCGAACGCACCGGCGACAGCGCGGACGCCCCGGGCAAGGTCGGATTCCTGGAACAGGCCCATGGCGGGACCTTGCTGCTGGACGAGGTGGCCGACATGCCGCTGGAGACCCAGGGCAAGATCGTGCGCGCGCTGCAGGAACAGACCTTCGAGCGGGTCGGCGGGAAGACCCGGGTGGAAGTCGACGTCCGGGTGATCGCCTCGACTTCGAAGGATCTCCAAGCGGAGATGTCGGCCGGCCGGTTCCGGCAGGACCTGTTCTATCGCTTGAACGTCGTGCCGATGCGGTTGCCGGCCTTGCGCGAACGCCGCGATGACATCGTGCCATTGCTGGAATACTTCATGCGCCGCGCCGCGGACCAGACCGGGTTGCCGGTTCGGCTGCTCGGCGACGACGCCCTGGCGATCCTGCAGGCTTACGATTGGCCGGGGAACGTGCGCCAGCTGCGGAACGTGATCGATTGGCTGCTGATCATGCCGCCCGGCGGCCCGGACGATCCGATCCGCGGCGACATGCTGCCGCCCGACATCGGCGCGGTGTCGCTGTCGCCGGTCGCCATGAATGACGGCAGCGAGGTCATGTCCCTGCCGCTGCGCGAGGCGCGCGAGATCTTCGAGCGCCGCTATCTGGAATCCCAGGTGACGCGCTTCGGCGGCAACATCTCGCGCACCGCCAATTTCATCGGGATGGAGCGCTCGGCCCTGCACCGCAAGCTGCGCTCCCTCGGCATCACCACTTCCGACAAGGGCGAGCGGCCGGAAGGCTGATCGCCGGGCATTTTCAGGATCAATCTCCGACATGTCTCGTATCGCTTACGTCAACGGCCGTTATCAGCCGCACAGAGCCGCCGCCGTTCACATCGAGGACCGCG
Source organism: Dongia sedimenti (assembly GCA_030715195.1). Taxonomy (GTDB): domain Bacteria; phylum Pseudomonadota; class Alphaproteobacteria; order Dongiales; family Dongiaceae; genus Dongia; species Dongia sedimenti. Next base: position 411,646 of record JAUYVI010000003.1, on the reverse strand, counting down.
GCTACCAGTTCGCCGACGGAGTCTATGAGGTGGTGCCGGTCCAGCGCGGCAAGCTGATCGATGAGGACCTGCATCTCGACCGCCTGGAGTTTTCGCTGGGCGAGTTGGAGATCGCCGCGCCGATGGAGCGGCGCGCGCTGAAGCTGGTCCTGCGCGAGGTCCTGCGCCGCAACGGGATCGATCGCGGCATCCTTTATATGCAGGTTACCCGCGGCGTGGCGCCGCGCGACCACAAGTTCCCGGTAATGGCACGCCCTGCGCTGGTCATCACCGCCAAGCGGCTGAAGCCCGTCCCCGCGAAGTATCTCGAAGAGGGAGTCGGCGTCATCACGCTGCCGGACCTGCGCTGGAAGCGCTGCGACATCAAGACCATCGCGCTGCTGCCCAACGTGCTCGGAAAGCAGCGCGCGGCGGAGGAGGGCGCCTACGAGGCCTGGCAGGTCGATCCGGACGGGAATGTCACCGAAGGCACCTCGACCAACGCCTGGATCGTGACCAAGGACCGCAAGATCGTCACCCGACCGCTCGGCCATGAAATCCTGCCCGGCGTCACCCGGCGGGCGCTGCTCGAGCTTCTGCAGGCGACGGACTTCACCCTCGAGGAGCGCAGCTTCACCTTGGACGAGGCTCTGGCCGCCGCCGAGGCGTTTCTCACCAGCAGCAGCGTCTATCTGCTGCCCATCACCAGAATCGATGGGCGGAAGGTCGGCAACGGCAAGCCTGGCGAATTCTCGAAGCGCCTCCGCCAGCTCTATCTCGATCACGCGGAGCGGCAGGCGACCGCGGCATGAGCGCCGCCCTGTCGCGCCCGTCCGCGGTCTTGTTCGACTGGGACAACACCCTGGTCGACAGCTGGGCCGTGATCCATGCGGCGCTGAACGAAACCTTCACGGCGATGGACCATCCGAACTGGACGCGCGCGGAGACCGAGGCGCGGGTCCGCGGCTCGTTGCGCGATACGTTTCCGGGCATGTTCGGGGCGCGCTGGCAGGATGCGGAAAAGACGTTCTATGACGCTTTCGGCCGGCTGCATCTCGAAAACCTGACGCCGCTGCCGGGTGCCGCCGAGCTGCTGCGCCAACTGGCGGAGGCGGGCGCCTATCTCGGCGTGGTCAGCAACAAGCGCGGCCATTTTCTGCGCCTGGAGGCGGAGCATCTCGGCTGGGACCGCTATTTCAACCAGCTTGCCGGGGCCGGCGACGCGGCGCGCGACAAACCCTGCCGCGAGCATGTCGATCTTGCCCTTGGGCTCGGCAGCGGCAAAGCCGGGCCCGCCGCCGGTCCGGACGTCTGGTTCGTCGGGGACGCGGATATCGACATCGTCTGCGCCCGCAACGCGGGCTGCCGTGCCATCCTGGTGCGCGCGCAGCCGCCGACCGAAGAGGAAATGGCGGTGGCGGCGCCCGACCTCCATTTCCCCGACCTTTCCGCCCTCGCGGAGCATCTGCGCCGGCTTTAGACGGTCGCGGGACGCGTCAAGATGGCGCGCCGCCCGGGGCCTGGCCGGAACACCCGCAAATCTGCCGTGTTGGTCCGCGGGGCGCCCGGGTCTGGTGGGGCCGCGACAGACGAATAGTCCTCAGTTGCCAAGCATTTACGGCATATCGACCATCCGCTTGGCCCTGTTTGCACTGATCGGGAATTATGTTACTCGTCATCCCGGCGGTTAACCCCTGACCGCTATCGCTGGGTCGCCCGGCCCCAGAACCGGCGGCCCCAAGAACAATGGACGGAGATAATAATGGCCAACGAGAAATCCCAAAGCGTCCAAGACGTCTTCCTGAACAACATCCGCAAGAACAAGATGCCGGTCACCATCTTCCTGGTGAACGGCGTGAAGCTCCAAGGCATCGTCACTTGGTTCGACAATTTCTCCGTGCTGCTGCGCCGCGACGCGCATTCGCAGCTGGTCTACAAGCACGCGATCTCGACCATCATGCCGGCGGGTCCGCTGCAGCTCTTCGAGGGTGCCAAGGAGGCGGAGGAGGCTTGACGCCTCCCCGTCGTCCCACCTTCGGCCCAAGCGCCGTGACACCGGCCATGGGTGCGCTGTCGAGTGAGGCGGGCCAATGACCGGATCTCCGCATTCCAACGACCGGCCGATGGTCGATGGCGACGGCATGCGGCACCACGACCGTGCGCTGGTTCTGCATCCATCGTTCAAGACCGGGCCGCGATCGGTCTATTCCGGCGGTCGCTCGCCGGAGAGCCGCCTGGAAGAGGCGGCCGGTCTTGCGCGCGCCATCGATCTCAACGTCATCGCCGCCGAGATCATCCGCATCAACGAGCCGAAGCCGGCAACGTTGCTCGGCTCGGGTGGCGTCGAGCGGCTCGGCGCCCTGATCGCCGAGCAGGAGATCGCGGTCGTCGTCATCGACGCGGCGATCACGCCGATCCAGCAGCGCAATCTCGAGCGCGCCTGGAAGACCAAGGTCATCGACCGCACCGGCTTGATCCTGGAAATATTCGGCGAGCGCGCCAGGACCAGCGAGGGTCAGCTCCAGGTCGAGCTCGCCGCGCTCAGCTATCAGCGCAGCCGCCTGGTGCGGTCATGGACCCATCTCGAGCGCCAGCGCGGCGGCTTCGGCTTCCTCGGCGGTCCCGGCGAAAGCCAGCTGGAAATCGACCGACGACTGATCGACGAACGGATCATTCGCAATAAACGCGACCTCGAAGACGTGAAGCGCACCCGCGGCCTGCACCGCAAGGCGCGGCGCCGCGTGCCCTATCCGGTCGTGGCGCTGGTCGGCTACACCAATGCCGGTAAGTCGACGCTGTTCAACCGGCTGTCCGGCTCGGGCGTGCTGGCGGCGGATCTGCTGTTCGCCACCCTCGATCCGACCATGCGCCGGATCACCTTGCCGGATGGCCACGAGATCATCCTGTCGGACACCGTCGGATTCATTTCCGACCTACCGACCGAACTGGTTGCCGCCTTCCGCGCAACGCTCGAGGAAGTGCTGGAAGCCGACCTGCTGCTCCACGTCCGCGACGCCTCGCATCCCGAAGCCGAGGGCCAGAAGGCCGATGTCGAGGCGGTGCTGGCGAGTCTCGGGCTCGGCGAAATGCTGGGCGAGCGGATGATCGAAGTCCTGAACAAGATCGATCGGATCGAGCCCGAGGCGCGCGAAGCCTTGCTCGAGCAGGCCAAGCGGCATCCGGCGGTCGCCATCTCGGCGATCAGCGGCGAGGGCTGCGATCAGTTGATCGCGATCATTGAAGCGAAGCTGCGCAACACCCGGCAACCCGCGGCCTATCGGCTGGCGCATGATCAAGGCGCCGCCACGGCCTGGCTCTACGAGCATGGCGAGGTACTGGAGCGCCGGGACCAGGAAGGCCATTCCGAGTTGACGGTGCGGCTGTCGCCGGAGGATACCGAACGCTTCGAGCGCCGCTTCGGCGTCGCGGCGATCCACGATGCCGATGAGGAGGCGAAGCGAGACCATGGCTGAAGTCGCAGTTCCGACACGCGAGGAGATCGTCGCGCTGCTGCAGGCGGTGCTGGACGGCACCACCAGCCGCACAGCGGCGGCCGAATGGGCGAGCGAGGTGCAGGAGGAGATCGAGGAACTCGACCATGATGCGGTCGAGCCCAAGATGTGGCATTTGCTGCGCCTCGCCGCCAGCCTCGACGTCAAATCCGGGGATGCCTATCTGCACGACGAGGCGACCATCCGCGACTGGATCGAGGGGCGGGGATGACCGCCACGACCGCCGCCCAGGTTCCGGAAGCCGGGACCGTTGCAAAGCTGCTGCGCGAGATCGCGCTGGTCGAGGTGCTGCCGCGCTTCCGGCAGCTGAAGAGCCATGAGATCCGCGAGAAGAGCCCCGGCGACTTCGTGACCGTCGCCGACGAGGCGATGGAAGCCGCGCTGGCCCCCAAGCTGGCCGCGTTGCTGCCGGGGTCGCTGCTGGTCGGCGAAGAGGATTGCGCCCGCGATCCCTCGATCATTCGGCGTCTCGCCTCGGACCAGCCGGTCTGGGTCATCGACCCGGTGGACGGCACGGCGAACTTCGCCGAAGGCAAGGAAGAGTTCTGCACGATGATGGCGCTGGTCGAGCGCGACCAGGTGCTCGGCGGGTGGATCTACGACCCCGTCACCGACACGACCAGCTATGCGGTGAAGGGCGAGGGTGCCTGGAGCGGCGGCAAACGCCTGGCGCCGCCCATGACGCCGAACCAGTATCGCGGCATTCTTGCGGTCGGTTCCAAGGGCGATCGCGAGACCGCCCAAAAGGTCCAGAAGCGCCGCGATCGTGTGCAGCAAGTGAAGAGCATGCGTTGCGCCGGCCTCGAATATCTGCGGCTGGCGCGCGGCGAGGTGGATTTCCTGATGTTCAGCGGCGTCATGCCCTGGGACCACGCACCGGGCGCGGCGATCGTCCAGGAACTCGGCGGATATGTCGGCTACTTCAATGCCGACGGATATCGGCCGAGCCAGGCGGAAACCGCCACCGGCATCCTGGCAGCGCGCGACCGCGCCACCTGGGACGAGGTCCATCGCCGGATGCTGGGCGCGGATTGATCCAGTCAAGAGTGAGGGGACGATGAAGGTTGCGTTTCTGGGCCTGGGCGTCATGGGTTTTCCCATGGCCGGTCATCTCAAGAAGGCGGGGCACGACGTGACGGTCTACAACCGCACCGCCGCCAAATCCGCGAAATGGGTCGAGACGCACAAAGGCGGCTCCGCGGCGACGCCGCGCGAAGCCGCCCAGGGCGCCGAGATCGTGTTCGCGTGTGTCGGCAACGACGATGACCTGCGCAGCGTCGTCAACGGCCCGGACGGCGCCTTCGCCGGCATGGCCAAGGGCACGCTGTTCGTCGACCACACCACGGCGTCGGCGGAAGTCGCGCGGGAGCTGGCGGCGGCCGGCGCGAAGCTCGGCTTGGGCTTCGTCGATGCGCCGGTGTCCGGCGGCCAGGCCGGCGCCGAAAACGGCAAGCTCGGCGTCATGTGCGGCGGCGCGCGGAAGGACTTCGACCGCGCCAAGCCGGTGATCGACGCTTATGCCCGGGCCTGCGTCCTGCTAGGCCCCGTCGGCAGCGGCCAGCTCACCAAGATGGTGAATCAGATCTGCATCGCCGGCCTGGTCCAGGGCCTGGCCGAAGCGATGAACTTCGCGGTGAAGGCCGGGCTCGACACCGGCAAGGTGGTCGAGGTGATCTCGAAGGGCGCAGCGCAGTCCTGGCAGATGGAGAACCGGGCCAGCACCATGGTTGAGGGCAAGTTCGATTTCGGTTTCGCCGTCGACTGGATGCGCAAGGATCTGGCGATCTGTCTCGACGAGGCCAAGCGCAACGGCGCGCGGCTGCCGGTGACCGCCCTGGTCGACCAGTTCTACGCCCAGGTCCAGCAGCGCGGCGGCAATCGCTGGGATACGTCGAGCCTGATGGACCTCGTCGCCCGGCCCTAGGCCGGGCGGTTCTCCACCGCCCATTTCTGCTCCAGCCGGCCCATATGGTGGCGGAGCAGCTGCCCGACTCGCATCGCGCCATAGGGTCGGCGGAAGATGCGCTGCGGATAATGCACATCCGGGTAGGAATTGCCCTCGAGCAGCAGCGGGCCGGACGGTGTGATCGCAATATCCCAGCCGACCAGGACGCGGTCGCGGGTGACCCGATGGGCCCGTTCCGCAAGGGCGGCCACGGCATCCCAGCACGGCACGATGCGGCCAGCGACATCGACACCGGTCACCGGATGTTGATCGTACCATTGTGACAGGCATTCGGGCTTGTCGCCGGTCATGGCGGACAGACGTCCGTCGGCGAGATCGACCGCGGCGGCATATTCGCTGATCGGCTTCTTCACCGGCCAGTCTGGCTCAAGCTTCGCCAGCACGCGCAGATAGGCGAGGACCAGCTCCGGCTGCTCTCGCTCGTCGAGGCAGGTCACGCAGCGGATCGTGATCAGAGATTCGCCGGCCAGTCCGGCGAGTTCCGGATGATTGCGCAGGCGGGGCAGCACCATCACGTTCCGGGTGCCGAAGCGATGGATGAGGTCGCTCGCGATCTCTCCCAAGGTCAGGCGTCGCCCGTTCTCATCATCGAAGCTGAACGCGGCGCTGCGGCGATAGAGCCGGACTCCCGAGGCACCCCGACCGGTCCGGGGCTTGGCGAAGAGATCCTGGTCGAGGTCGAGCAGGTCGCCGGTCTGCCAGACCACCTGGCCGTCCTCAATCAGCATCAGAGGAGCAGCATGGGGCAAGTTGGTGCGGGCGCACCAGGCGAGGAACTGCAGCTTGTCGCCGAGATTGATGCGGCGCTCGGCCGCAGGCGGCTGGAGACGATGCAGGTGACCGAGTAGCTCCCCCTTCACCTCGCGCCGCATGAAATACTGATCGATATCGGCGAGCCCGCCCGGCTTGTAGAGCTCCTCGAAATAATAGACCGAGGGATCGATGCCCCGGCCAAAGGCCAGCTCCAGTTGTTCCCGCAGCTGCCTGAGAAACGATTGGCCGGTCAGGGCCCGAACCTTTGGGGCCAGGCGCGGTGCATACCAGGCAATTCGAGCGAGATCGAGCAGGCGAATGCCGAGGATCCGCGCCAGCCAGATCGGCAGCGGCCGCCGGAGCAAGGCCCGGGCCTCGAGCTGACGCGCCCAGGCGCCGAGCGGCGGATGGACCGCCGCCATATCCGTACTCGTCGAAGTCACCGCTTGCGTCGCGACGCCGCGTGACGGCAGAACCAGACTGCGCATGCCACTCCCGGGACCGAGGCATTGCGCGCGGCCGGGATGGCCGCCGCATATCGTTACGGCGCGTGCTTGCCTTCCTCGGCCTTCACGCGCTGCCACAATGCCTCCAGATGCTCCAATGATGTTGGCATCGACTCCTGACCACCGCCTGACCCCGAATCCACGGCGGCGAGCGCCTCCATCCGCTTGAATCGCCGCTCGAACTTGGCATTGGCGCGGCGCAGGGCGCCTTCCGGATCCACGCCCAGATGCCGCGCCAGGTTGGCACAGGCGAACAGCAGGTCGCCCATTTCCTCGTCCAGACGCTCGGGCTTGGGCCGATCGCCCAGCTCGGCCTTCAATTCTCCGATCTCTTCCTCGACCTTGTCGATCACCGGCCCGGCCGCGGGCCAGTCGAAACCGATGCGCGCCGCCCGCTTCTGCAGCTTCTCCGCGCGGATGAGGGCGGGGAGGCCGGCGGCAACGCCGTCCAGCACGCTGAGTGCGCGTCCCGCGGCCGCGGCTTCCGCGGCACGCTCCTTGGCCTTCTGGACTTCCCAGGCCACGGTCTGCGCCGCCGCCGTTTCGATGGTCGCCGTGCCGAAGACATGGGGATGACGCTCGATCATCTTGGTGTTGATCGCGGCGATGACATCCTCCATCCGGAACTGTCCGGCCTCCGCGGCCATCTGCGCGTAGAAGACCACCTGGAACAGCAGATCGCCCAGCTCGCCCGGCAGTGATTTCAAATCGTCGCGCTCGATCGCGTCGGCCACCTCATAGGCCTCCTCGATCGTGTGCGGCACGATGGTGCGGAAGCTCTGTTCGAGATCCCAGGGGCATCCGTCCTGCGGATCGCGCAGACGCGCCATGATCGCCAGCAGCCGATCGAAGGCAAGAGCGGCGGAACTGGGGGCGGGGGATTGAAGCAGGTCGGTCATGGCGCACTCACCGGGAAAGAAAGAGTGGCCGTGAGAATGCCCGCCGGGAGGGGGCGGCTACAAGAGCCGGATCATTCGGAATCCGCTTCGAGGTCGGAGAGCGCTTGACGGACCGCTTCCAGCAGCGCCGGCATGGTGTAAGGCTTTCGCAACCAGCCGAGGGGTTCGGCGGGTGTCGCACGGCGCCGGACTTCCGGATCGTTATGCGCTGTCGCGAAGATGCAACGGATGCCGAGCTTGCGGAACAGCACCAGGGCGGCATCGACGCCATCCATCGTTCCGGCCAGGCGAATATCCATCAAGGCGAGGGCGGGGCGGACCGAACCGGCCAAGTCGATCGCCTCTTCGCCGGAAGCGGCAACGCCCGCCACCGCGAATCCGGCCTCGGCCAGGGTGGCCTCGATTTGCATGGCGACAAGGAAGTCATCCTCGACGACCAGGACCGGGCCCGGTGCCTGGGTCGAACCGTCGGCGCCCCGGCTGTCCTCTCGGGCGAAGCGCTGAGGTCGGTGCGGGTAAACCGCCGGCGAGAAATCCGTGCCGGCCGGCGCGCCCAGCCGTGTCCCTTGCGGCATCAGGAGGCTCATGTGAAATGCAGGACGCAGCGGGTGGGATCGCGCTGCACCTCGAAGCGGCCGCGCAGCTGACGGGCCAAGCCCTGGACCAGCTGCAATCCGGATGAACGCCTCTTGACGGTGTCGAGATCGAATCCAGGGCCGCCGTCGGCGACGCACAGGACGAAAGCATCGCCCTCTCGTTCCAGTGCGATCTGGATCGTGCCCGCTTGCCCTTTCAGCCCATGCTTGACCGCGTTGGTCATCAACTCGTTGAGGATCAACGCCAACGGCATCGCCGCATCGTTCGGCAATTGCCCGACATTGGACCGGCTCTCGATCCGGACGTCGTCGGGAAACGCGTGTTGTGCTGTCTTGCAGACCGCGTCGAGGAATTCCTCTCCGTCGAACCGCGTGGCGTCGGTCGTGCCATAGAGTACACGCTGGGCGGCCGACATGGCCGCCAGGCGGTCGCTCGCCTCGCCCAGCACCTCTCTGGCTTCCGGGTTCTGGGTGTTGCGTGCCGCATTGGCCAGCAGCGACTGCAGCATCTGCATGTTGTTCTTGACGCGGTGGTTGAGCTCGTTCAGCAGGATGCGCTGCTGCGTCTCCGCCTGCTTGCGCTCACTGATATCGACCAGCATGTTGATCGCGCCGATCACCCGGCCATTCTCGTCGCGGAGCGGCGTGGGGTAGGGGATGAAGGGGACGCGCGTCCCGTCCGGGCGCTCGGCGACGGCCTCGGCATCTCGGATGGCGCGGCCTTCCTTGAGCGCAACCGCCATCGGACATTGATCGTGGGGCAGCGGCGTGCCGTCCGGCCAAAAGAGCTTCCAGGTGACGCACCATTCGTCGCTGCCGATCACCGGTACGCGGCCGGCCAGTTCCACGGCCTTTTCGTTGTAGTACGTCACCCGTCCTTCAGCGTCTGTCGTATAGATCGCCGCCGGGATCGCCGCCAATAGGTCCTTCAACTGCTGCTCGTTATGGCGAAGCTTGGCCTCCGCTTCCTTCTTTTCGGTGATGTCGCGGGCGATCTTCGAGGCGCCCATGATCCGGCCCCATTCGTCCCGGATTGGCGAGATCGAGAGCGAGATGTCGATGAGACGCCCGTCCTCGCGTTGGCGAATGGTCTCGAAATGATCGACCCGTTCACCGGCGCGGATTCGCGCCAGGATCTGCGGTTCCTCGTTCTGGCGATCCTGCGGGATCAGGATACTGACCGGCTGGCCGATCGCTTCCTGCGCCGTGTAGCCGAAAATTCTCTCGGCGCCGCCGTTCCAGGTCTGGATGATCCCGTCCAGGCTCTTGCTGATGATCGCATCGTCGGAGGACGCGACGATCGCGGCCAGGCGCTGGGCGGCGCGTTCGGCCTGCATCCGCTCCAGACCGAAGCCGAGCTGGCGGGCGAGGGTGAGCGCGATATTGATCTCGGGCTCCGTAAAGGCATGGGGCGTGTCGTAATACGCCATGAACTTGCCCAGCAGCCGCCGGTTTTGACGCAGCGGAATGAAGGCGACGGCGGCAATGCCTTCCGCCTCGATGCTGGCCCTGAGATCCTCCGGGAGATCAGAGCGTCTGAGGTCCGGGATCGTGACCGGCTGGGGCTGTTGCTCGTCCGGTGACCACGGTGAATGGCCTTCCACGGCGCGCTTGTACGTGTCCGAGAGGCCGCGGGCGGTGACAAACCGCATCACCTGGGCATCGTCTGCCAGCAGGATCGAGGCTCGGTCGCAGCGGAGCGCCCGCAGGATCGCGTCCAATGCCGCCTCGTGCACCTGTTCCGGCGCATGCGCCTGCTGCATCGCGTCGGTGAAATCGAAGAGGGCGCTTTGCTCCTCCGCCCGCCGTGCCAGTGCGGCTTCGGCGCGCTTGCGGTCGGTGATGTCATGCTGAACGCGCACGGCGTAGAGGAAATGCCCGGCCGGATCGAGCACACTGCAGGAATCGACAGAGGCCCAGAAGGAACTGCCGTCCTTGCGCCGGATCTGTTTTTCGATGGTGTAGCGATCGATCTCGCCGGCCACCTGACGTTGGAACCGCGCCCGATCAGTGCCGCCGTCCTCGGCAAAGCTCTCGTCGAAGATCGAGCGGCCGACGAGGTCCTCAGGGCCGCAGCCCATGAGCGCGCAGAGATGGCGGTTCACCCGGAGCAGCCGGCCTTCCGCATCGACTTCGACGATGCCGACGCCGGCATGGTCCAGCGTGGAGGACAGGCGCTGGCTCTTCTGCGTCTGAGCGGTTTCGCCCAGGATTTCAATGCGGGGCAGGTGCAAAGTCGCGAGCTCTTCGCCAGGCTGGGCCAACGCCCCCTGCAATCTGGCAGCAACGTCCTCGACACTCATGGCGCATCCCCGTACCCGGCGCTGCGCCTCAGCGACGAAATCAAGCAAACACGGCTCATAGGAGCCTTAAAGGGCGCAACAACACTCGACGTTAACCGCGGCGTCGGAGCAAGGTTCCTCGAACCAGCTCCAATTGGTTATCCAGTATTTTCCATAATATACATTATGCGAACCACGGATTTGAATATCACAATGAACGGATATAGTTAAGCGGCCTGGTTCCGGTCCATCCGGAGCCGCAGCGACGCGTCCAGCGCGGAAACAGACCCGCTTACTTCTTCGCGTCCAGCATCTCGTTGGCGGTGGAGACCGCGGTCTCGAGACGCTCGTCCCAGTTCTTCAGGTTGCGCTCGGCATCCTTGAAATAGGCGGTGCGCTTGATGCCCCAGGTCAGGAACTTGCCGACCAGCCGGCCCGGCAGATGCATTGGGCGATCGAAGTCGAAGATCAGGACCACCCGCTCCTCTTCGGTGTCGTTCCAGACCTCATGCGGGAAGAAGTCGTCGAACACGACGCACTTGCCGGTCTCCCAGACCACCATGTCTTCGCCGACCTCCATCCGGCAGCGCTCGCGCTCCTGAGGGATCTTGAGGCCGAGATGCGAACGCAGGACGGTCTTGGTGACGCCCCGGTGCCGCGCGATGTGATAGCGCGGCGAGAGGATGGAGAACCAGGCGGATTGCAGGTTCGGGATCTGCTGCAGCAGCCGCGCCGTCTCCGGGCAGCGCGCGCAGTTGCGCTGGCTCGGTACGCCGAAGCCATAGAGGATGAAGACCTTCCAGCGATCCGCCTTCGAGATCTTCTTCTGGTCGGGCGAGATCTGGTGGAAGGCCGGCAGCCGGTCGCGATCCTTGAGGAGTTCGTCGAGTTCGGCCCGGATCGTGGTCCAGTTCGCCTCGATTGGGGTCAGGAACGGGTAGAGCGCCCGGTCATGCACCGGCCGGTCGGGCACCAAGCCCTGGCGACCGATGAAATTCGCGACGCCGAGGATGAACCGCCGCCCGGTCCGTTTGACGAAGCGCCGCCGCGCCTTCCGCATCCGGCGCAGCAACGGCTTCTTTTTATCCACAGCCTCGGTTTCAGCCGCCACGCTTCCTACCCCGCAACGGGCCCTGCCCGCCTTGATTTCTGACATTGGTGTAAGCCAAAGGGTCGCGGCGGGCAACTTCCACGGCCAGGGTGTGACCTTCCGGCACGGCCCTGTCGCCTCTGCAAGCCGCTCAGCGATCGCCGCACAACCAGGCCAAGGACTGGGTCCAGAGCCGGGCGTAGCCCTTCCAGGCGACGAACTCCGGCGGCAGCCAATGCGGGCCGATATCCGAGGTCCAGGCTAGGGTTCGCCCCTTGCCGTGGCGGCCGGCGACGAGCAGCGGCTTGCCGCCATACTCTGGCGAGACCGCGGCCAGCACTTCGGCCTCGGGCTTGGCCCGCACCTCGTTGAAACCCAGCAGCTGGGGCCAGCGACCGCCCAGGCCTTCGAGAATGGCATGGCCTTTCTTGCGAATCGCCGGCGTGAAACCCTCCGGCACCTCGACCCGGTCATCATAGGGGTGGATTTCGACCGGCAGGATCTCCTCGACCGGCGTGCCGTGATAGCGGGCGCTGCCGTTGATGCCCTGGAAGCTGAGATAGCCGCCGACCATGATGAGGCCGCCACCGGCCTCGACATAGGATTTCAGCAGCTTCAGCCGATTGGGCGTGCGCTTGCTGCGGAGCCAGGTGTCCGGATGCAGCAGCAGCGTGTTGGCGCCGATATCGGAGAGGATGACCGCGTCATAGGCCGAGAGCTCGGCCAGGGTTTGCGGAAAGGCTTCCTGCGCCTCATGCGCCGGCATGTAACGCAGATTGAAGCTCGTCCCCTTCAGCGCGGCCACCAGCGGCTCGGCGCCCAGGTGAAAGGTCACTGAGGAGAACTGGTCGAAGCCCTTGTAATGGGTCGCGGCGCTCGCCCAGGATTCTCCGGCGAGCAGGATCTTGCGTGTCTTGGCCATCAGGCAGGGCTCCCGTCGAGTGATGGTCGGCGTTCTAGCATCAAACCGGCGCCAGCGGCAGATGCGGCTCTAGCGGCAGCTCGACCTTGATCGGGTCGCCGGGAATGACCTCGCCACCCTCCAGCACGACCGACATCACGCCGGCCTTGCGCACGATCCGCCCCTCGGCATCGCGATCCAGCACCGCGGCGGTCAGGCCCTGCTGGAATCCGTCAAGCTGCGTGCAGGGATTGCGCAACCCGGTGATCCGAAGCACGGCGGTCGCGCCGATCCGCAGCACCGTTCCGGTCGGCAGGCCGAGCAGGTCGATGCCGCGCGTGGTGATGTTTTCGCCGATATCTCCGGGATGAACTTTGAACCCCGCGGCCTTCAGCTCGGCATGCAGCTCGGCATGGACCAGGTGCACTTGCCGCAGATTCGGCTGGGTCGGATCCACCCGCACGCGCGAGCGGTGCTTCACCGTCTCGCCCATATGCGCATCTCCCTCGACGCCGAGCCCCGCCAGCAGGCGGATGCGCATTTCCGGCGACTTGCTGAACTTGTGCCGCGGGCCGCGGCTCACTGCGACGACGCTGCCTGTCATAGCTCGATGCTCAAGCCGTCATAGCCGGGCTCGACGCCCGGCGGGCATTTGGCCTTCACCGCATCGTAGTCGGTCTGGTGGTTGAGATGGGTCAGGATCGCGTGCTTCGGCTTCAGGCGCTCGATCCAGCCGATCGCCTTGTCGAAATGCGCATGGGTCATGTGCGGCTCGAAGCGCAGGCAATCGACGATCCAGAGATCGAGCCCCTGCAGGATCTCAAAGGCTTCCTCCGGCAGATCGACCGCGTCGGTCGAATAGGCCATGGGCCCGACGCGATAGCCGAGCGTCTTTGATCCAAAGCCGTGATCCTGCTCGAACGGCGTCACGGTGAGGCCGCAGAGCTCGAACGGGCCGTTCACGGTCTTCGCTTCGAGGAAGGGCTTGTAGAGATGCCCGGACCCGTCGGTGCTCTGGTTGAAAATATACGCGAACCGCTCGGTCAAGGTGCGCAGCGTCTCTTCCGATCCATAGGCCGGAATGCGCTGGCTCTTATCGTAGGAACGCATGAAACGCACATCGTCGATGCCCTGCGTATGATCGGCGTGATCATGGGTGTAGAGGATGGCGTCGAGCTTGCCGACATCGGCATCGAGCATCTGCATCCGGAAATCCGGCGAGGTGTCGAGCACGATGTTGGCGTCGTCATGCTGCACCAGGACCGAAACCCGGCGCCGCCGGTTCTTCGGCTGATCGGGATTGCAGGAGCCCCATTGATTGCCGATCAGCGGCACCCCGCCGGAGCCGCCACAGCCCAATACGGTCACCTTCATAACATCTTCTCGTCACCCCCGGGCTTGACCCGGGGGTCTGTATCCGCGTCGGCACCAGATGCCCGGGTCAAGCCCGGGCATGACGTGAAAGGGTTATGCCTAAACATGCGCTTTCGAAAACAACCGCTGGAAATTCTCCGTGGTCTTCGCGGCGAAATCCTCGTGCGACATTCCAAACAGATCCGCCGCGAACTCCGCCGTGTGCTTCACGAAGGATGGCTCATTCTTCTTGCCGCGCTTCGGCACCGGCGCAAGGTACGGCGAATCCGTTTCGACCAGCAACCTGTCCAGCGGCACGGTCCTGATCACCGAACGCAGCTCTTCCGCATTCTTGAAGGTCACGATGCCAGAGAGCGAGATGTAGAAGCCGATCTCCAGCGCGGCATCGGCCAGCTTCTGGGTCGAAGTGAAGCAGTGGATCACCCCCGTGAGGCCGCCCTTCCCCGCTCCGATCTTCAGCTCCTCGATCGTGTCGTCGTCGGCATCGCGGCTGTGCACGATCAGCGGCAGGCCGGAGCGGCGCGCGGCTTCGATATGCGTCGCGAAGACCTGGCGCTGCCGTTCCCGCGGGCTCTTGTCGTAGAAGTAATCGAGCCCGGCCTCGCCGATCCCAACGACCTTTGGATGCTTGGCCAGTTCCACCAGGCGCGCAGCGTCGACTTCCGGTTCCTCGGCCGCCTCATGCGGATGGATGCCGACCGAGCAGCTGATCCTGGGATCGCTCTCGGCGATGGCCAGAACCTTGTCGAACTCCGACACCTTGGTGCAAATGGTGACCAGATGGGCGACGCCGTTGGCCTCGGCGCGCGCCAGCACCTCCGGCACCTGCCCTGTGAAGTCCGGAAAATCGAGATGGCAGTGGCTGTCGATCAGCCGAGCACTCATGCCGCCGGCTCTTCCAGGAAGCGCGGGAAGACGCCCTCGGGCTTCGGCAGATAGGTGCCGCTCTCCAAGGCGTGCTCCGGACCGAACGCAGCGAAGCTGCGGTCATCGCCGTGGACTTCGAGCTGGTCCAGGATCTTCGCACCGGATTCCGGCATGAAGGGCTGCACCAGCAGGGCGACGTGCCGGATCGTCTCGGCGAGCACATAGAGCACCGTGCCCATCCGCGCCGGGTCGGTCTTCTTCAGCGCCCAGGGCGCCTGCTCGTCCACATAGCGGTCGGCCTCGGTAACCACCTGCCAGATCGTCTCCAGGGCCTTATGAAACTGCTGTGCGGTCATCAGCGGCCGCACCGCCGGCAGCAGCCCATGGGCCGAGCCCAGCAGCTTCAGGTCGGCCTCGGTGAGCACGCCATGCACCGGCACCTTGGCGTCGCAGTTCTTGTTGATCATCGACAGCACGCGCTGGGCCAAGTTGCCGATGCCGTTGGCGAGATCGCCGTTCATCCGCTGCACCATGCCCCGGTGCGAGAAGTCGCCGTCATTGCCGAACGGCACTTCGCGCAGCAGGAAATAGCGCACCTGGTCGCGGCCATAGCGGGCGATCAGGTCGTGCGGATCGATCACGTTGCCGAGCGACTTCGAGATCTTCTGCCCCTCGTTGGTCCACCAGCCGTGGGCGAAGACCCGGCGCGGCGGCTCGAGACCGGCCGCCATCAGGAAGGCCGGCCAGTAGACCGCGTGGAAGCGCAGGATGTCCTTGCCGACCATGTGCAGATCGGCCGGCCAGAACTTGATGTACTTTTCCTGCTCGGTGTCCGGGAAGCCGACCGCGGTGATGTAGTTGGTCAGCGCGTCCAGCCAGACGTACATGATGTGGTCGGCATCGTCCGGAACCGGGACTCCCCACTTGAAGGTGGTGCGCGAGACCGAGAGATCCTTCAGCCCCGACTTCACGAAGCTGATCACCTCATTTCGGCGCGAATCCGGGCCGATGAAGTCCGGGTTGCGCGCATAGTGATCAAGCAAGGGCTGCTGCCATTCCGAGAGCTGGAAGAAATAGCTCGGCTCTTCGACCCAGGCGACTTCAGCGCCGGAAGCCTTCGACACCTTCTTGCCGTCCGGCCGCGTCTCGAGTTCGTCTTCCTGGTAGAAAGCCTCGTCGCGCACCGCATACCAGCCGGAATAGGAGCCCAGATAGATCTGCCCGCGCTCCTTCAGCCGGCGCCACAGCTCCTGGCAGGATTCGATGTGCCGGCGCTCGGTGGTGCGGATGAAGTCGTCGTTGGAGAAATTCATCGCTTCGGCCAGCAGGCGGAAGCGCTGCGAGACCTCATCGGTGAAGGCCAGCGGGTCCTTGCCCGCGAGCTCAGCCGATTTCTCGACCTTCTGCCCGTGCTCGTCGGTGCCGGTCAGGAAATGGACGTCATAGCCGTCGAGCCGCATGAACCGCGCCAAGGCATCGCAGGCGAGCGACGTGTAGGCGTGCCCGATATGCGGTGAATCGTTCACATAGTAGATCGGCGTGGTGACGTAGTAGCTCTTGCGATCGGCCATCTGTTTCCTGAGGTTATGTGGAGAGTGGCGAGGTTCGCCAATCCGGCTCTCTCGGCCCCAGCTTATCCTTCGCCGAGACCGCCCGCCTCCACGGTCTGGAGGGCGAGCCAGGCCGTCAGCCAAGCCTGCCGGCGGTCAAGATTGACGCTCAGCACCCGGGCGAACAGCCGCTCGACTTTCTCCCACAGCTCCAGCCAGCGATCAAGCCCGGCCGCCCCCAGCCATTTGCGGGTGAGGTCGGCCTCGCCGGGAAATCGCTCCGGCGTCACATTTCCGCCCAAAGCCGCGTTCCGCAGGAACCGCGCCCCGATCCATTCCAGCAGCTCCGCGCCCTGCTCGAACTCGCGCTCCGCCCCGCGCCCACCGAGGCGATCGGCGAGCTTGTGGAGCGCAGCGGTGTCGGCGCGCGGCCATTGCACCAGCAGCCCGGCGATCTCCCGGAACAAGGCCAGGGCGTCGGTCTCGATCAGGGTCAGCGCATGGCCGAGACTGCCCTCGGCCAATGTGGCGACGAGGTGCAAATCCGCGTCGCCCAAATCCGGGGCGCGGGCCTTGATCTCAGCGGACATCACGTCCTCAGGCAGCGGCGCCAGCGTCAGCCGCCGGCAACGCGAGCGGATGGTCGCCAGCAGCCGGCCCGGCGCGTGGCTGACCAGGATCAAGACGGTGCGCGGCCGCGGCTCCTCCAGGATCTTCAGCAAGGCATTCGCGGCATTGCGGTTGAGATCGTCGGCGGCATCGACGATCAGCACCCGCCAGGCACCTTCCGCCGGCGTCAGGCGTAGGAAATCGATCGCCGCCCGCACGTCCTCGATGACGATCTCGCTCCGCAGCTTGCCTTTGTCGTTCAGCGAGCGCCGCAGCAGCCGCACGTCCGAATGCGCCAGCTCGGCCAAGCGACGGAAGACCGGATGGCTCGGCTCCATGTCGAGCGTCGCTTCGGGCGTGTCACCGAACAGTCCACCCTCGACAGCTGGCGCCTCCGCGGGCGCCGCCAGCAACGCCCGGGCCATGCGGAAGGCGAGGGTCGCCTTGCCTACGCCTCTCGGGCCGGTGATCAGCCAGGCATGGGGCATGCGCCCGGCCTCGAGCGCGTTGAGAAACGCCTTCTCCGCCGCGCCGTGCCCGATCAGGCGGATCGCCGAGGCGGCAGCCGGAGGCGGCAGGACGCGGGCATCGGCATCGACGGCGGGACGGCGCGCCATCAGAGCTTCACGCGGAACCGCTTGGCAACCGCCAGCCGCACGTCCGCCGAAACGGCATCGATCGGCCGCGTTGCGTCGATCACGAAGCAGCGTTCCGGCTCCGCCTGGGCGATCGCCAGGAACCCGGCATGCAGTCGCTCGTGGAAGGCGCGCCCCATCCGTTCATAGCGCTGCTGCTCGCGGGCCCGGCCGAGACCCACCTCCACCGGCAGGTCGAGGATCAGCGTCAGCCCGGGCTCGGTCTTGCCGACGATCTGCGAACGCAACTGCTGCAGCCAGCTGAGATCCTGTCCCTGGCCGTAACCTTGATAGGCCAAGGTCGAATCCGCAAAGCGGTCGCACAGCACCCATTGCCCGGCATCCAGCGCCGGCCGGATCACCTTGGCCAGGTGCTCTGCCCGCGCCGCGAAATGCAGCAGCGCCTCGGCATCCGGCGGCCAGCGCCCCGGCTCGCCTTCGACCAGCAGACGGCGGATTTCCTCGGCGCCCGGCGCGCCGCCCGGCTCGCGGGTGGTGACCACGGGCTCGCCGCCCCGGCGCAATGCGTCAGCAAGCAGGCGGAGCTGGGTCGACTTCCCGCCGCCCTCCCCGCCTTCGAATGTGACGAATTTCAGCGGTGGCCGAACGGGAGTCGACATTGCCGCCGCCGCTTCAGTTCTGTTGCGGCTGCTGCTCGGCGCCGAAGATCATCTGTTGCAGCATAGCGACGACGCGGCCGCCGAACCCGAGCTGCGGCACATCGGATGCCGCGACCAGCGGCGCGCGAAACTCCGGCATCCCCGGTATCGTCATCACCAGCTCGCCGACCGGCTGGCCGGCGGCGACCGGCGCCGCGACCGGTCCGTCGTAAATCGCCTTCACTTGAACTTTCTCGCGCTCGGAGACCGGCAGCGTTACAAGCAGGTCCTTGTCGACGGTCAACGGCACGGTCTTCTGCTGCCCCATCCAGACATTCGCCTGGGCCAGGATCGTGCCCTTCTTGGCGACGGTGTAATCGCCGAAAGTGCGGTACGCCCAGTCGAGCAGCTGCCCGGTCTCGTCAGCGCGGTCCTGCATCGAGGTCATCCCGTGCACCACCATGAAGATCCGCCTTCCGTCGCGGCTCGCGGAGGCGGTCAGGCCGAAGCCCGCCTCCTCGGTGTGCCCGGTCTTCAACCCATCGACACCCGTATTGGGGCGATAGAGCAGCGGATTGCGGTTGCCCTGCTTGATCTTGTTGAAGACGAACTCTTTTTCACTGAAGTAGTGGTAAAACTCAGGAAAATCGACGAACAGATGGTGTGCCAGCAGATACAGATCCTGCGCCGTCATCAGATGGTTCGGGTCCGGCAGGCCGGACGCGTTGACGAAATGACTGTTCTTCAGGCCGATCTCGGCGCCCTTCTTGTTCATGCGATCGGCGAAGGCTTCTTCGCTGCCGGCGAGCCCCTCGGCGACGACGACGCAGGCGTCATTGCCCGATTGCACGATGATGCCCCGGATCAAGTCCTCGACGACGATGTCGCCGTCGATCGGCACGAACATCTTCGAGCCCTGGGTCGACCATGCCTTCTTGCTGACATGGAAGCTGTCGGTCAGCTTGACGTCACCCCGCTTCAGCGCATCGAAGAGCATGTAAAGCGTCATCAGCTTGCTCATCGAGGCCGGGTGCAGCTTCTCCTGCCCGGCCTTGTCGAACAGCACCGAACCGGTGTTGTAGTCCACGATAAACACATGCTGCGCTTCGACGTTTGGCGGCTCGACGGCCTGGGCCGTCGTAGCTGCCATTGCCCCTGTGATCTCAAGGGCCACAACCAAGCCGCAAGCCAGCCACCGACGCGACATGAACCTTCCTCGCCGCCAATTCGTGTGAGTCATGGGAGGACCTTTGCGGCAAAGACGCGAAGCCGTCAAGCACCGTGCTGCACCGAACAGGATGTCACAAAAAGCCGCGATTTACGGCCTATTCGACGACGATCCGGGCGTCGGGCTGGCCGGTTCCAATGACTTTCTGCAACAACGCGTCGGCGTCCTCGATCCGCTGGATCGGCCCGAGTCGGACCCGATAAAAAGTTTGGGTGCCAACCCGCGCCTGGGTCACGCGCGTTTGACCCAGCGAAGCGAGCTGTTGCGTGAGCTTCAGCGCGTTGCTCTGCTGCAGGAAGGCGCCGGCCTGGATGAAGATGCTGGTCGGCTTCACTGGCGTGTATGAGATGGAGCCGTTAAGCGACGGAATCGTCGCCGCGGCTTGCGCTGCGGACGGCTTGGGCAAGCCGACCACCGAGCTCGACGCCTGCGGCTGAACGGGAGCCGCCGTCGGCATGGGCGTCGATTGTCCGGGCGGCAGCTTCTGGGTCACCACGGTGCCGGCCGGCGCAGCCTGGGGCTTCGGCCCGGCGGCCTGCGGTTCGGGCTCGCCGGCATAGGCGAGCTGCGCGCCGCCGACCTTGTTGGCGAGCAGGATGCTGTCCTCTTTCATGACCTGGACCCGCACCCGCGCCGTGCCTTGACCTTCGAACCCGAGCAGCTGCGCGCCGCGCCGCGTGAGGTCGATGACGCGGTTGTTCTTGAAGGGACCGCGATCGTTGATGCGGACTTCAATCGAGCGGCCATTCTCGAGATTGGTGACCCGCACGATGGTCGGCATCGGCAGGGTCTTGTGCGCGGCAGTCAGCCCGTTCTGATCGAAGATTTCGCCGTTGGCCGTGCTCTTGCCGTGGAAATCCGGCCCGTACCACGAGGCAATACCGGTCTCGTTGTAGTCGTAATCGACCTTCGGATAGTACCAGGCACCGTCGATCTGATAGGGCTTGCCGAGCTTATAGGGGGGAACGTTGTTCTGGTCCTCGGTCGCGATCTTCGACCCGTTGGTGACCAGCGTCGTCTCCGCGCAGCCGGCCAGGCTGACGGAAGCGAGAAGGACTCCGCTCCAGAGAATCCATCCGGGGAGGATCCGCCCACGGCCCAGCGATGCCTGGCTTGTGCGCTTCATCGTGTTGTGACTCGGCCCCCGATTTCAAGCCGTGGCAGGCTAGCCAATAGGCATGGCGGCATCAAACGATTCTGCCGCGGCATGCCCACCGCTCTCCCCAAGGACCCCAACGGGATCAAAAACCGATAGCGGTACCGCTATCGCTTCTTCAGCACGTCGACGGCCAATCCGGTGACGGCACCGGCACCCGCGCCAATGATGGCGCCCGCCGGAATGCTCAAGCCGCCGGTGACGGCGCCGAGCCCAGCGCCCGCGCCCGCGCCGATCGCGGCTCCGCTGAGCACCCGCTGCTCGGTGTTATCCATCCCGGCGCAACCCGCCAGCAGCAGTCCGGCCGCCGCCACGACGGCCAATCCAAAGGGGGTCGAACGTGCTTGGACGCGCGATGCCATGTTTAACTCCGTTAACGGTCGACTCGGATGCACAAAAACTTTGCGCGAAACATAAAGGCCGGGACTCAAGAGATGCAAGAATCTCTTTGATTCGATTAGATTCAAGTTGTCGTGAGTTCGCTTGTGCCGGGCGGGCCAAATGGCGGTTGGCGCAGCCGCCGCACTCCGATAGGAAATGCCCGGCGAGGATGGGTGGCCGAGTGGTTTAAGGCACCGGTCTTGAAAACCGGCGTGGGTGCAAGCTCACCGTGAGTTCGAATCTCACCCCATCCGCCAAGGCTGCTCTCCTTGGAGTTCGGCCGGAGCTTTCCCCCTTGGCACGACGCCCGGTCCTGTGCGTTGAATCAGCCCCATCGGGCCCGGTCGGAGGAACAATGATCAAGATTGCTGTCGCGGTGCTGCTGCTGGCCCTAACCGGCTGCGTCGCCCCCATGCCGTCGCATGACGAGAACAACCGCATTCTGAACCAGTACCACGCGCCGGATCAGTGGATGCCGCGAATGCTCTTCGAGTAGAACCGACCTGCCGCGCGCCTACTTGCGCTTGCGGACGAACTCGGTTCGCAAGACCAGGCCCTTGATGCTGTCGTGCCGACAGTCGATCTCTTCGGGGTTGCTCGTGAGGCGGATCGATTTGATGACCGTGCCCTGCTTCAGGGTCTGATTGGCGCCTTTGACCTTCAGATCCTTGATGAGCGTGACCGAATCGCCGTCCGCGAGGGCATTTCCCGCGGAATCGCACACCACGGTCTGATCGGCAGCCGCGGCAGCGGCCATTTCCGAGGCCGGGCGCCATTCGCCGGTCGCTTCGTCGTAAACGTAGTCGTCGCTCTCGCCGGCCATGTCCCGCCCTTGTCGAAATCAGATCTGCCGAATCGAAATCGTCCGGTGCGCGGCGTTATACGGGATGAGTCCGTTCTCCTACCAAGAATAAAAATGTTTCGGCTTTGTTCCGCGCGAAGCAAACGACAAGTTTCACACCCCGCTGAAACCGAACAAGGCGCAGAGATCCCCTTCATCGATGATGACGGCGCCGGACTGCCAGTGCTGGCCATTCCGATGCTTGAATGCCGCCGCGCTTTCGATCATCGGCCGGTGATGCTCGAACTTCTCGACCATGCGCCCGGGATCGTCGCGATGGCCGCAGCCGAGGAGCATCAGGGCGGATCGCGTCGTGACGCAGGGCACGACGTTGTTTCCGTCGAGTGCCGTGGTCTTCACGGCGTGGTGGTCCGGTAGGTAGACGGTATCGCGCACGAACCGAAGAGACATGCGGGAATCTCCGAGACCTGGACGAGCGACGGGTGCAAATGCATGTCCCGCCGGGTTGGTTCCGCCAATTCAAGCGCGCGACAACCGGTCGGCGCTCGGAACCTTGCCCAGCGCGAAATGTTTCCTCCCCAAGGTCGAGACGGATTCGGGCTTTGCAGGAGGACAACGTGTTGCGGAATCGGAACCACTTCTGGCGTATCGCGAGCGCAGCTTTGCTGGCGGGCGCCCTGTCGGCATGTTCGGTGACTTCGGGGCGCGAGAGCGGCAGCGAGTATGTGGACGACGCCACCATCACCACCAAGGTGAAGACGCAGCTGGCTTCCGACGTTGGATTGACGCCGGCCAACCAGATCCATGTGGAGACCTCGAAGCGCGTGGTGCAACTCAGCGGCTTCGTCGACTCCGCGGCGCATAAGGCGCAGGCCGAAAGCGTCGCCCGAGGCGTCGAAGGCGTGGAAAGCGTGCAGAACGACATCGTCATCCAGCCGTAAGCGCGCCTCGCACTTTCTGGAACAGCCCCGCCGGCTTACCGGCGGGGTTTTTCTTTGCTAACGTCGTGCCCGGGGATTGCCTGGGGGCTTCATGTACGAGATCGATCCGACACGCCTGGACCTGGCCGAGGAGTTTCGCCGGAAACCCTATGGCCGCCACAGCGCCGAGCTGCAACGCGTCCTCAACCGCATGCGCACCGAACCCTTTGACGGCCACTATGTCCTGCTGCGCGATGGGCGCTTCGGTCCCTATCGCCTCGGCCGGTTCGGCGCGACGCCGGCCGATCCGATCACCCCGACGGGCCACGTGTTCCAAAGTCTGCGCGAAGCCGAATGGATCGTCTTCAAGATGCGTTGGAAGCGCTTGACCGGCCAAGACCTGGCGTTGGATTGAACCCGTGCTGAAAATTGTCGGATACACCGATCGGCCCTCCGTCCGTCCCGGCGAGAGTCTCGCCTTCAAGGTCAGTTGCGAAGCCGGCGCGACCGAGTTCGAGGCGGAGATCCAGCGGCTGATCTGCGGCGACGACAGCCCGCACGGTCCGGGATTCAAGGCCGAACCGGTCGCGGCTTCGGTGAACGGCCGGTATCCCGGCCGCAAGCAACGGATCAATGCCGGCTCGTTCGGCATTATCGACGCCGGCGTCGAGATGGCTGCGGGTGCGCGGTTCGCGGTCACGGTCTTCGTGCAGCCGACCTGGCTCGCCAAGCGCGCCGAGCAGGCGGTGATGGCCTGCCGGACGCCGACACAAGGCCGGCCCGGCTGGACCCTGCTGCTCGACGAGACCGGGCGGCCGCGCTTCGAGCTCACCGACGGCGAGCGGCATGTCGCCGTCACCCTCGACCGCGCTCTGCCGGAGCGGCGATGGTCCCAGCTCTTGCTGGTGGCCGATCCGTCGGTGCAGCAACGGATCACGCTGGTGCACCGGCTGGTCAGCCCGCTTCCCGGAGAGGATGTGGAGCTGAAGGTGATCGCCGATCTCACCTTCCCGCCGCCCCCCTTTCACGGCATTCCGGTGACGATCGCCGCGGAGCTTGCCGCGATCGATGGCCCGCGGCTTTTGACGACCCGGCATTTCGACGGCAGGATCGAAGCGCCGGTCATCCTCCCACCCGGGGAACTTGAGGTCGGACACTGGGACTTCTCGATCGGCATCGACACGCAGACGATTACGGATATCAGCCGCCACGGCCGCCATGGCCGCTTGGTGAACCTGCCGACCCGGGCCGTCACCGGAGCCAATTGGAAAGGCCAGACGCTGCGCTGGTCGGAGCGTCCCGATCTCTACGGCGCCATCCATTTCCACAGCGACGATCTCCACGACATGCAATGGGAGACCGATTTCAGCTGGACCATTCCGCCCAATCTCCCCAGCGGGGTCTATGCCGCGCGCGTGAGCTGCGCCGGCGGCGGAGAAGATTACCTGCCGTTCTTCGTGCTGCCGGCCAAGACCGCGAAGAAGGCGCCGGTCGCCTTCCTTGCCTCGACCTTCACCTTCCTCGCGTATGCGAACAGCCATCACGGCTACGAGGACTCGCTTTCGGAGGTCTGCTACGGCGCGCTGCTGGAACTTGGCCCGACCGAGCAGTTCTTGAAGGAACGCCGCGACTTCGGCATATCCCTGTATGACCGTCACCGCGACGGCAGCGGCGGAGTCTACAGTTCCTGGCATCGGCCGATCCTCAACACGCGACCGAAGCGCGCGCTCTGGAACTTCAACGCCGACCTCCATGTGGTCGATTGGCTGACCGAGACCGACCAGGCATTCGACGTCATCACGGACGACCGCATTCACGAGGAAGGCCTCGCTTTGCTCAGCGACTACCGCTGCATCGTCACCGGCAGCCATCCGGAGTACCACTCGACCGCGATGCTGGATGCCTTCGACGCCTATCTGCAGGCCGGCGGCCGGCTGATGTATCTCGGCGGCAACGGCTTCTACTGGCGGGTCGCGACCCATGCCGATTTGCCCGGCGTGATCGAAGTGCGTCGCGGCGAGGCCGGCACGCGCTGCTTCGAGCTGCCGGCCGGCGAGCGTTTCCACAGCTTCTCCGGCGAGTGGGGCGGCCTCTGGCGCTCGAACGGCCGCGCGCCGCAGGCGCTGGTCGGCGTCGGTTTCGTCGCCGAGGGCTTCGATGAGAACTCCCACTTCGTCCGAACCGAAGGCAGCTTCGAGCCGCGGGCGAAATTCATCTTCGAAGGGATCGGGCCCGAGGAGCGGATCGGCGATTTCGGCGTGCTCGGCGGTGCCGCCGGCTACGAGCTCGACGCCGCCGATCCGGAGCTCGGCACGCCGCCGCATGCGCTGGTGCTCGCGCGCTCGGTCGAACACTCCAATGTCTATCTGCTGACCCCGGAGGAGATGCTCGCCGGGTTTCCGGGCACTGACGCGATCGAGAATCCGAGGGTGCGGGCCGAGCTGGTCTATTTCGAGACGGCGAAGGGCGGCGGCGTGTTCTCGACCGGCTCGATCACCTGGGCCGCCTCGCTCAGCCATGACGGCTATCAGAACAACGTCGCCCGCATAACCGGGAATGTGCTCCGTCGCTTCATCGATCCCAAACCCCTTTGACGCCGGCGGTCTCGGCGCCGGCCGATTTCGATCTTGCGCGCTCTCGGGACAGAGCGCAGAATCGTTGCATGCATCTGGAAATCTTCTCCGACACGATCTGCCCCTGGTGCTACATCGGCAAGCGCCGGTTGGAGCGTGCCTTGAAGGCACGGCCGATGCCCGGCCTCTCGCTGCGCTGGCGGGCGTTCCAGCTCAATCCCGGGATGCCGAACGGCGGCATGGACCGGCAGCAATATCTCGCCGCGAAATTCGGCAGCGCCGAACGGGCCGGCCGGCTCTATGACACGGTGACCCGGGTCGGCGCCGAAGAAGGCATCCGCTTCCGCTTCGACCGCATCACCCGCACGCCGAACACGATGCGCTCGCACCGCCTGCTGGCGCTGGCGGGCCAGCATGGCATGCAAAGCGCCCTGCTCGACCGCCTGTTCGCCGCCTATTTCACCGAGGGCCGCGACACCGGCACAGCCGAGGTGCTGCTCGAAATCGGGCTTTCGGCGGGTCTCCCACGACCGGAGATCGAATCCGCCCTTGCCGAGGACAGCCCGATCGGGACGACTCTGGCGGAGGATTTTCTGGCACGCCGTCAGGGTATCAATGGCGTCCCCTACTTCGTCTTCAACGGCCGCTTCGGCTTGTCTGGCGCGCAGGAGCCGGAGGCGCTCTACCACATGTTCGATCTTGCGCGGGAAGACGACGCGCTGGTGCGGGTCTAGGTGCGATCGTCATCCCCGGGCTTGTCCCGGGGACCCCTGAATTCGCTCTTAGAAGAACTGGACATCAGGGATGCCCGGGCCAAGCCCGGGCATGACGACTGAGTATACTAGGCGGCCAGCGCGGCCAGATTTTTCATCAGCTTCTCGACGCCTGAGACACGGGACTTCGGTTCCGGCCAGTCCTGCTTGCAGACCAGGCGCTGATCCGGACGGATGCTGAACAGCCGCGCATGCTTGGTGATGAAGCCGACCAGCTTCTCCGGCCGGGCGAACTTGTTGTGGCGGAACTGCAGCACGGCGCCTTTCGGCCCCGCCTCCACCTTCTCGACACCGGCCTTCCGGCAGAGCCGCTTGATCGCGACGATGCCGAGCAGGTTCTCGACCTCGACGGGGAGCGGGCCGAAGCGGTCGATGAGCTCGGCCGCAAAGGCCTCCGCCTCCTCGTCGCTCTCCAGCACGGCGATGCGGCGATAAAGTCCCAGCCGCACCGAGAGATCGGTGACGTAATTCTCCGGGATCAGCACCGAGGTGCCGATGTTGATCTGCGGCTGCCAGTCGCGCTGCGCCGCCTGGCGATCGCCGCGTGCCTCGCGCACCGCCTCTTCCAGCAATTGCTGATAGAGCTCGATGCCGACCTCGCGCACATGGCCCGACTGCTCGTCGCCCAAGAGGTTGCCGGCGCCGCGGATGTCGAGATCGTGGCTGGCCAGGGTGAAGCCCGCGCCCAACTGATCGAGCGTCTGCATGACTTCCAGCCGCCGCTCGGCATCGGCGGTCAATGCCTTGCCCGGCGGCGTCGTCAGATAGGCATAGCCGCGCAGCTTCGCCCGGCCGATGCGGCCGCGCAGCTGGTAGAGCTGCGCCAGGCCGAACATGTCGGCGCGGTGCATGATCATCGTGTTGGCGTTCGGAATGTCGAGGCCGGATTCGATGATGTTGGTCGAGAGCAGGATGTCGTACTGCCGGTCGTAGAACGCCGTCATCGCCGCTTCGAGCTGCGTCGGCGACATCCGTCCGTGGGCCACCACCAGCTTGATCTCCGGCACCAGCCTGCGAATCCGCTCCGCCAGCATGTCGAGGTCCTCGATCCGCGGGCAGACATAGAAGATCTGGCCGCCGCGAAACTGCTCGCGCAGGATTGCTTCGCGCACGATCACTGGATCGTAGGGCAGCACGAAGGTTCGGATGGCGAGGCGGTCGACCGGCGGCGTGGTGATCAGGCTCATCTCGCGGATGCCGGTCAGCGCCAGCTGCAGGGTGCGCGGGATCGGTGTCGCGGTCAGGGTCAGCACATGGATGTCGCCGCGCAGCTCCTTCAGACGCTCCTTCTGGGTCACGCCGAAATGCTGTTCCTCGTCGACGATGACCAGGCCGAGATCGGAGAACTCGACCGACTTGGCCAGCACTGCATGAGTGCCGATCACGATATCGACCTTGCCCTCCTTCAGCGCCGCCTTGGTCTCGGCCGCTTCCTTGGTGCCGACCAGGCGTGACAACTGGCGCACCTGGACCGGGAAGCCCTTGAACCGCTCGCTGAAATTCCGGAAATGCTGCCGGCAGAGCAACGTGGTCGGCGTTACGACCGCGACCTGCCGCCCGCCCATGGCCACGGTGAAGGCCGCGCGTAACGCGACCTCGGTCTTGCCGAAGCCGACATCGCCGCACACCAGCCGATCCATCGGCTTGCCCGAGCCGAGATCGCCCAGCACCTCGTCGATGGCGCGCAGCTGATCCTCGGTCTCGGCATAGGGGAAGCGGGCGCAGAACTCGTCATAGAGGCCTTCCGGCCGCAGCATCGGCTCGGTCTCGCGGATCGCGCGCTGCGCTGCGATCTTCATGAGCTGTTGGGCGATATCCCGGATCCGCTGCTTGACCCGCGCCTTGCGATTCTGCCACGCGGCGGAGCCGAGCTTGTCGAGCGCGACGATCGCATCCTCGCCGCCGTAGCGGGAAAGCACCTCGATGTTCTCGACCGGCACGAACAGCTTGTCATTGCCCTCGTAGACCACCCGGAGGCAGTCATGCGGCGCGCCGCCGACATCGAGCGTCTCCAGACGCTCATAGCGCCCGATGCCGTGGTCGTTGTGCACGACATAGTCGCCGGCATGGAAGTTCGAGAGCTCGGCGAGGAAGGTCTCGCTCTTCTTCTTGCGGCTGATCGCCCGGGTCATGCGGTCGCCGAGGATGTCCTGCTCGGTCACCACCAGCAGATCGTCGGCCGAGAATCCGGTCGGGAAGTTCAGCACCGAACGGGCGACGACACCGCTCTCCAGTCCGGCCAGATCATCCGCGTGCTCGACCGGCCGCGGCGCCGGCAGGCCGTGATCCTTGAGCAGGCCCGAGAGCCGCTCGATCGCGCCGGCGCTGCTCGCCGTCAGCAGCACGCGCCGCCCGGATGCGAGTTCCGGCCGGAGCTTCTGCGCGACGGCGTCGTAGAGATTGATATCCGGATTGGTGCGCGCCTCGGCAAAGCTCAGGCCGGCCCGTCCGCCGGCATCGGCCCAGCCGGCGCTCTCCGGGTGGCGGTGGTGGTTGAAGGCCAGCACCGGCCGGCTCTTCAGCATCTGGTGCCAGCCGTTCTCGTTCAGATAGAGCTTGCCCGGCTGCAGCGGCTTGTACGGCGCCGCTCCGCTCTCCCGCTCGGCCCGCTGCAGGTCGGTGCGAGCCTGATAGAAATCGGCGATCGTCTCGAGGCGCGCGGTCTTCGCCTCCTCGAACTGATGGTCGAGGGTCAGCACCGCCTCCGGCAGATACCGCGTCAGCGGCACCAGGTCAGGCAGGAACAGCGGCAGCCAGTGTTCCATGCCGGGATACTGCCGGCCGGCGCTGATCGCCTCGTAGAGCGGATCCTCGCTGACATTGCCGAACTCGTTGCGATAGTTGGTGCGGAACCGCTCGATCGCCGCTGGATTGAGCGTCACCTCGTTCACGGGCTTGAGCACGAAGCGCTCGAGCTTCTCCAGGCTGCGCTGGCTGAGCGCATCGAACAGGCGAATGTCCTCGACCTCATCGCCGAAGAAATCGACCCGCAGCGGGTTGGCCGCACCCGGCGCATAAAGATCGACGATTCCGCCCCGGACCGCGAACTCGCCTGGCTCGCCCACGGTGCCGGAGCGCGTGTAGCCATTGCCGAGCAAGTACTCGATCAACTGCTGCTGGCTCAAGGTCTGGCCGCGCTTCAGTTCCTGCGCTGCCGCGGCGAATGTCCCCGGTGCCGGCACCCGTTGCAGGATCGCGGATACCGTCGTCACCACGATCGGCTTCGGTGCCTCGGCCGGCGCGTAAGCCAGATCGGTCAGTGCGTCGACCCGCCGCGCCAGGATGTCGCGGTGGGGTGAGACCCGGTCATAGGGCAGGCAGTCCCAGGCCGGAAAGGCCACGACCCGCTGCCGGGGCGCGAAGAACTCCAGCGCATCGACCAGGCGCTGCAGCCGCACGTCATCGACGGCGACATGCAGCACCCCTCCCGGATGCGCCTCGGCGAGTGCGGCAATCAGCTGGGCATCGCGGCCTTCCGGGACACCTCCGACGTCGAGGCGGCCGAAAGCCGGCAGATCAAAGGGAAGTTTTTTCACGGTTGGTGAAGTCGAGGAGCCGTTGCATTAGAGGGTTCTGGAGCCGGGTCGGCAGGGGGACGCGCCCGACGAGCCAGTCGTATATATCGGGGTCGGGCTCCCCCAGCAACACGGCGAATTGCTGCAGTTCCGCCATGCCGAAACCGGCGAGATGGGCCTCGGCGAACCGCCCCAGGATCAGGTCGAGCTCCTTCACCCCGCGGTGCCGGCTCTGGAACAGCAGCCGGCGCCGCAGCCCCGCCTCATCTCCCGAAATCTGGTCTCCGGTCATCGTCTTCGTTATACCTTGCCCACCCGCTTAAACCACCGGAGAAGCCCTTGCGGCCGCAGATTCTCTTTCCGCTGTTCGCCGCGGTGACCAGCCTGCCCGGAATCGGTCCCCGATTCGGCAAGCTGCTGGAGAAGCTGTGCGGCCCGAGCGTCGTTTCGCTGCTCTGGCACCTGCCGACCGGCCTGGTGGACCGCAGCGCCGAGCCGGACCTGGACGACGCCGTCGAGGGGACGATCATCACCGCCGTGGTGAAGCCTCTCGCCCATATGCCGCCCAACAACCCGCGCCAGCCCTACCGCGTCTCCTGCGTCAACGACACCGGCGCTCTCGACCTGGTCTTCTTCAAGGCCCAGGCGGACTACCTGAAGAAGATCCTGCCGGTCGGCGAGCTCCGCGTGGTCAGCGGCCGGATCGAGCGGTACGGCCGGACACCGAACATGGTCCATCCGGACTACATCCTCCCGGTCAGCCGCCGCGACGAGATCCCCCGCTTCGAGCCGGTCTATCCGCTGACCGCCGGCCTGCCGCCGAAGGTGGTGGTGAAAGCCGTCCGCGCCGCGCTGGAGCACCTGCCCGATCCGGCGGAATGGGCGGACGCGCATCTGGTCAAGCGCCACGACTGGCCGGATTGGGACGACGCCGTCCGCGCCGTGCACAATCCGAAAAGCCACGCCGATCTCGATCCCGCATCGCCGGCGCGCCAGCGCATCGCTTATGACGAGCTCCTGGCCAACCAGCTCGCCCTCGCGCTTACCCGCCAGCACAACCGTCGCCTTCCCGGTCGCCCCAGCATCGGCAGCGGGTCCTTGCGCGACAAGGTGCTGAAAGCCCTGCCCTATCGCCTGACCGGCGCGCAGACCATGGCCGTCGCCGAGATCGAAGGCGACATGGCGGGCTCTCACCGCATGCTCCGCCTGTTGCAGGGCGATGTCGGCAGCGGCAAGACCGTGGTGGCCCTGATGGCCATGCTGATCGCGGTCGAGGCCGGCGGCCAGGCGGCCTTGCTGGCGCCGACCGACATTCTCGCCCGCCAGCATCTCGCCACCCTGCGGCCGCTCTGCGCTGCCGCGGGCGTCAACATCGTGCTCCTGACCGGGCGCGAGAAGGGCAAGAGCCGCGATGTGATCCTGAAGGATCTTGCCGACGGCACGTTGAAGATGGTGGTCGGGACCCATGCGCTGGTGCAATCCGACATCGCCTTCGACGACCTCCGCCTGGCCGTGGTCGATGAGCAGCATCGCTTCGGCGTGCAGCAGCGCATCGCCCTCGCCGAGAAGGGCAAGGGCGTCGATCTCCTGGTGATGACCGCGACGCCGATCCCGCGGACCCTGATGCTGACGGCGTATGGCGACATCGACGTCTCGCGGCTCACCGAAAAGCCGGCCGGCCGCCAGCCGATCGACACCCGCGTGCTGCCGGTCGAACGCCAGGAGGAGATCATCCCCGCGCTGAAGCGCGCCATCGACAAAGGCGCCCGCATCTACTGGATCTGCCCGCTGGTCGATGAATCCGAGCAATCCGATCTCGCCGCCGCGACCGCGCGGCATCGCGCGCTGTCGGAGATCTTCGGCAAGCGCGTCGGCCTCGCCCATGGCAAGCAGAAGGCCCAGGACCGCGACCAGGCCATGGCGGATTTCGCCGCCGGCCGCATCGACATCCTGGTCGCCACCGTTGTCGTCGAAGTGGGCGTCGATGTGCCGGAAGCCACTGTCATGGTAATCGAGCATGCCGAACGCTTCGGCCTCGCGCAGTTGCATCAGCTGCGCGGCCGGGTCGGCCGTGGCAAGGGCAAGTCGAGCTGCCTCCTGCTCTACCAGGGCCCGCTGAGCGAGACCGCGAAGGCCCGCCTGCAGATCATGCGCGACACCGAGGACGGCTTCCGCATCGCCGAGGAGGATCTGAAGCTGCGGGGCGGCGGCGAAGCCCTGGGCACGCGGCAAAGCGGCCTGCCCGATTTCCGCCTGGTCGATCTCGCCGCCCATGGCGATCTCATCCCGGTCGCTCGCGACGATGCCAAGCTGGCGCTCGAGCAGGATCCCGAACTGGTCGGCGATCGCGGCCGTGCGCTCCGCGTCCTGCTCTACTTGTTCGAGCGGGATTCCGTGGTGAGGACGCTGCGTTCCGGCTGATCCGGCTTCGGCAATGGTGCCGGCGGCAGCACCAGACCCAGCGAGATCACCAGTTTGAGCGCGTCTTCGACCGACATGTCGAGGATATGCACCTCGCGCCGCGGGATGAACATGAGAAACCCCGAGGTCGGATTCGGCGTCGTCGGGACGAAGACGTTGACCATCTCTTCGCCGGTCAAGGTGTCGAACTCGGGGGCGGTCTTTCCGGTGATAAACCCGACGGTCCAGCTCCCCTTGCGCGGATACTCGACCAGGGCGCATTCGCGGAACGCCTGGGCGCGGTTGGCGAGTGCCGTCTCGGTCACCTGCTTGATCAGGTTGTAGATGGTGCGGATGATCGGCAGCCGGTTGACCACCGCCTCCATCAACTGCCGCAGCAATCGCCCGAGCAACCCGGCGGTGATCGCCCCGATCAGCGTGACGCCGACCAGCGCGATGATCAGCCCGATCCCGGGGATGCTGAACGGGAGATAAGTCTCCGGGTTGTATTCCGGCGGCAGCAGTGCGAACACGCCTTCATCGACCCAGGTGATGAAGCGCCAGGCGATGTAGACCGTCAGGCAGACCGGCGCCGTCGCCAGGATGCCGGCCAGGAAATAGGTCCGGAACCGGGCACCTAGGCCGATCCGGCCGCTGCCCGAACGAGCGGACTCTGGCCGCGAAGACTCGGGAGCGGTGGGGCTTGGCATTGGGTCTCCTGCATTTGCAGCGACGTCCGGCAATCAAGCATGATGGGGCGATTCTGCGCAACTTGACCCCCGGGTACCGGCAGAATCCGGTTCCGAATGGGGTCTGTTTCCGCTATCTGATGGCCATGACCGGAAACCGGGCGGAACTCTCGAGAGGATCACGATGCGTTTGATTCGCGCGGCCCTTTGCGCCGCGGCGCTGCTCTGCGGCGCCCACGTCGCTTATGCCCAGGAAGACGGCGATCCCGGCACCGACGCCTTCAACAACGGCGATTACGCCGCGGCGTTCCAGGCCTGGGAAGGCCAGGCCGCACAAGGCGATCCCGATGCCATGACCAAGCTTGGGACGCTTTATGAGATCGGCTACGGCACGAAGCGCGACTTCAGCAAGGCCGCCGAATGGTACGAAAAGGCGGCGCAACTCGGATTCGTCATCGCCCAGTACAATCTGGCCAATCTCTATTACGACGGACGCGGGGTCTCGCGCGACAAGATGCAGGCTGCGCGCTGGTACACCGCCGCGGCCCAGGGCGGCCATGCCAAGTCGCAGTTCTATCTGGCGCAGATGTACATGGACGGCGACGGCGTCGATGAGAACAAGGAGACCGGTTTGTCCTGGTTGCAGAAGGCCTCGGACAAGGGCATGCCCGAAGCGGAGCACGAGCTCGGCCGCCGGTTGATCTTCGGCGACGACGTGACGCCCGATCCGACCAAGGGCACCGACTTGGTCCTCAAGGCCGCCGAGCAGAAATACGCCAAGGCGCAGATCCTGATCGCCCACTGCTATTGGAAGGGCCGCGGCGTTGCCAAGAACCAAATCGAAGCCTATGTCTGGGCGGCGCAGGCGCGCGAGATCGCCAAGAATCAGGACAAGAAGAAAGCCGACTCACTCTACGACGACATCAAGTCCGGCATGAACGGCGACCAGATCAAGGCCGCCGAGATCGAGCTGATGGCCGTCAATCCGAAGAGAAAGAAGGACGCGGATGGCGGCGACGACACGACGGACTGATCGCACGAACGCCTAATAAACCGCCCCGCTCCGCGCCGCCTGCAGCTTCGACAATGTCTCCGCCGTCGACAACATGCCATCGACCTTCGGGTCGTATTCCGGATAGAGCCGCACGGTGAGCTTGATCTCGGCCCGTGCCGTTGCGGTCTGCACCTGCTGGTAGGAATAGGGCCAATCGTCATAGAGGAACGGCCGGCGGTAATAGCTATGACGGGGCCAGAACGGGTCGTTATAGGGACCCCAGAACGGATCGTAGAACGGGCTCGGACGATAGGTGGAGCGGCGCTGCACCTCGATATCGCTGTCGCGGTTCTCGCTTTCGACCTTCAGTCCGGCCTTGCCGCGCTCCTGCGCAATCTGTGCGGCGCGCCACAGGGCCAGGTCATGCGCCTTGTCCTGCTCCGCCTTGGTCCGGCTGTCCTCACGCGGATTTGAAGCGGAAACCGACACGGCGTCGCCGCGATAGCGCACCTCGATGCGATCGGAATCGAGATCCCGGGAGGTGTAGCCGAAATCGCCGCCGCCGGTTCCGAGCGCGACCATGGCGGGCTTCGGCGGCGCCGGCGTCGCGCAGGCGGCCAGCGAGATCAGCAGAACTGCGGCAAGAACGCGCAGCATGGTTTCAGGTCCTGATGCTTCGATGCCTGATAGTTAGGCATCCTGAACCCAAGTCGCCAGAGCCGCGTTCGCTCCGGGTGATCAACGCCACAAGGCGGTCGGGTCGTTCAGCACCACCGGGTTCAGGGCGAGACAGTATTGGCCGCGATGCCAGACCATCCGGCAGGTCTTCCCGGCATCGTCCGCGCTCAACCCGACCATCAGCGCGGCATAGCGCTTGGTGCCTTCGACCTGGCGCTGCACGATCGTGGGCCGGCCCTTGAGATCGCCCTTCAGCTTCTGCTTCATGGTGCCGATGGTCTGCTGGGCCTTACCCGGATCGGCGAAGGCACCAAAGATGATGCCCCAGCCCGGCAGCTTGCTCGGCGCACCCGAGGCGTCGCTGTCGGAGGAATCCGTGGCCGCGCATTCGGAGCCGCTCAGCACCACCGGCGGGGTGCCGGCGTCGAGCGCCGCCGGCAGCATGGCGATGTTGGAGAAGGTCGAGGGTACCGTCTCGCCGCCGGCGAAGCCGCTGTCGAGCAGCTTCTTGATCTTGGCCGCGCGATCGTTCCGGTCATGGGCGCCCAGCAGCACCGCGACCAGACGTCGGCCGCCATGCGTTGCCGTGCCGATGATGTTGTAGCCGGACCCGCAGGTGAAGCCGGTCTTCATCCCTTCCGCGCCCGGATAGTTGACCAGGAATCCGTTCACCGTGGGCAGGCTGCGCCCCGCCACCCTCGCCTCGCGCTGGCTGAACAGCGGATAGCGATCGGGGAAGTCATGGATCACATGGAGCGCCAGCACCGCCATGTCGCGCGCCGTCGTGACCTGGCCGTCATCGGGCAGGCCGGTCGCGTTCCGGTAGCGGGTGCCGATCAGGCCGAGCGACTGGGCCGCCGCGTTCATCCGCTGCACGAAGCCCGATTCGCTGCCGCCGATCTGCTCGGCCAGGGCCACCGCCGCGTCATTGGCCGAGGTCACCAGCATCGCCGTGACCGCCTGCTTTACCGTCAGCTTCTGGCCCTTCTTCA
This sequence comes from Dongia sedimenti, assembly GCA_030715195.1. GTDB lineage: Bacteria > Pseudomonadota > Alphaproteobacteria > Dongiales > Dongiaceae > Dongia > Dongia sedimenti. The sequence goes on along the minus strand of JAUYVI010000003.1, from coordinate 376,427 downwards.
GGCCGAACTTGGTCGGCGGCTGGCCGGCGGCCGTGGCGGAGACGGTGATTTGCGTATCCAGGGAGAGACGGCCGGCCTTGAGTTCGCTGAAGACAAGGTAGGCGGTCATCAACTTGGTTAAGGACGCCGGATACCAGGCCGCATTGGCCCGATTGGCGACCAGAATCTGGCCGCTCTCGGCATCGACCACCAGGCCCGCCGGTTTGGTCCCGTCAGCTTGCGCACAGGTAGCGGCCGCAATCAGGCCGACCGCCCCGCAAACTGCGAGAATAAATGCAGAAATCGCTTTGCGCATGGGCCCTTCGGTGGTCAAACTCCCGGCTTAGAGACTAAAAGAACGCCGCAGGGATGTCTTATGGGTTCGGGGAGAAACTTGCGCAAGCATGTGTGCGCGTCGGCATTATTGCTGACCGTGATGGTTGGAGCAATCCGACTCGACATGGCGCCGGCACGGGCGGATTACGAGGCCGGTGTCACCGCCTATCAGCAGGGTGACTTCCGCGCCGCCTATGAGGCCTGGCAGCCTCTGGCCCAGGAAGGCGATGCTACCGCCCAGAACAGCCTCGGTGCTCTTTACGATCATGGCCTCGGCGTGCCGGAAGACCACGTCAAGGCGGCCTACTGGTACGAGAAGGCCGCGAAGCAAAGCTTCCCGCTGGCCATGCGTAATCTCGGCACCCTCTATGCCAATGGTCATGGCGTGCCCCTCGACTTCGAGCAGGCGCAATTCTGGTTGCAGAAGGCGGCCGATGCCGGAGATGAGCAGGCGGCCAAGCGCCTCGCCGCACTGACCCGCGCGGTTCCGCCGCAGCCCGCAGCCGATGCCGGCGCCGCGACCAGCTTTCCCACCGAGCCGCCGCAACAGGCGGCTATTCAGCCCAATCCAACACCGGAACCGGGATCCGGGACCGCGGCGCCGGTGACGGAATCGAATGCGCCGCCGCCTTCGGGCGTGACCGGAACCTTCGACGGTCTGACGGAAGTCCCGCCGGCCGTTTCGCCTGCGGATTCGGCGAGCGCGGCGACATCGACGGAAGCCCCGGCGACGGAAGCACCGACGCCGGAATCGAATGCGGCGCCGACGCCGGAACCGATGGTGGAAGCCAGCGCGCCGACGCCAGCGGCGACCGAGGTCGCGCCGTCGCCTGTGCCGGCACCGGCGACCAACGAGAGCGGCCTGCCGAAATCGACGCCGCCGCAACCGGAATCCTCCAAAGGCAAGAAGTCGGCCGAGGCCGTGACCGCCCCCGCGCCTGACGTCGCCGCAGAGACGCCCGCCCCCAGTGTGCCGACGGCGCCTGCGGAGGCCACGACACCCGCTTCGCCGGCGACCGAGGCGATGACGACCAAGACGGAGCCCTTGCAACTCGCACCGGCCGAGCCAGCGAAGGCCGCTGAGACCACACCGCCCGCTCCGAGCGCCGAACCTACTGCGAACACCGAAGTCGCGACGGCACCGGCACCGGCGGTTGTGCCGGCGCCCACTCCGGCTCCTGCCGCAGAGCCGGCCGCGCCGGCGGAGACTCTTCCCGCGACCACACCTCCGGCGGCGGAAGCGACGCCGGCACCGACCAGCCCCGCGGCCACGACACCGCCGATGCAAACCGCCGCTGTCGTCGCGCCCGCACCTCAACCTCAGCTGGAGAATTGGCTGCTCGGCGAATGGCAGGGGCCGACCCAAGGCTGTCCCCCGGGCGCCGGCATCAAGTTCACCGAGCGTGAATCGGTCATCTACTACAAGGGCAAGGTCAACGCGACCCTGCCGGTCGCCTATCGCGTCGAGCCGGGCACCGTGACCGTCTCGACGGTCGGCCCCGACGGCATCACGCAAGACTATGTCTATCAGAAGACCGGCGCGAACAGCATGATCATCGTCGGCGTGCCGCAGAACATGCCGCGGACCCTGCTGGGTGCCGCACATCGGCGCTGCGGCCCCGAGCCCAGCAAGACGCAGCAGGCGAACATCGCCGCGCCGGTGGCGGTCTATCCTGACTCGACGCCGCCGGTGACCGACAACCAGGTGTCGCCGAAGGAATCGGCGAAGCAGTACGCCGAAACGACCGCGCCGATCGCCGGTGCGCCGGCTGCGGGTCAATCCGCTCCGGCCCTGCCGCCCACGACGACGCCCGCATCCGCGCCGGAGCCTGAGGCGACGCCCGCACCAGCACCGGAGCCCGAAGCGACGTCGGCACCGGCCGCCACCACGGAACCGATCATCCCCGAACTGAGGCCGGATGAATCCGCCGCAGCACAGACGGCCGAGGCGCCCGCAGTCGCGGAACCCGCCGCGGCCGCGCCCGAAACCACGCCGCCTGAACCCGCGCCTGCGGAAGCCGCTGCGGAACCAACTGCGCCCGCTCTGCCGAAGTCGACCACGCCCGCCAGCATCGCCGACAAGGCAAAGAAGGCAGAGGAAGAGAAGGCGGCCGAGGCTGCGAGCGCGGCGGCTGCCGCCGTCGCGGCTGAAGTTCCGGCCGCGGAACCGATCACACCGGCGCCGATGCCATCCGAGCCGGCGACCGCGAGCAGCACCACGGATATGGTGACACCCGAGCCGGAGCCGAGCACCGAACCCATGCCGCCCGCCGAAAGCACGGCAGAAGCAACGCCTGCTCCGGAATCGACCGCGACGGAACCGACCACGCCCGAGCCGACCCAGCAAGCGGCGGTGACGGCACCACCGCCGGAGCCCTCGACCACGCAGGAAGAGCTTGCCGAAGAAGCCTTGGCCTCCGGCAATACCGCGAAGGCGTTGGAGATTTGGGAGCCGCTGGCAAAGGCCGGCGATACCGGCATTGCGGTCAATATCGGCGGCATGTACGAGTTCGGCCAGAAGCTGCCGCAGGATTACGCCAAGGCCGCGGAGTGGTACACGATCGCCGCCGAGCAGGGCGATTCCTATGCGCAGTACAAGATGGGCCGTGCCTATACGCGGGGCACCGGCGTTCCGATCGATCGCGTGCAGGCCTATAAGTGGCTGACCGTTGCCATGCAGTCGCTCTCCAATGCGAAGGACGGCAAGACCGGCAAGGCCAGCAAGATGGAGATCGAGAACGCGCTCAGCGACATCGTAGGCGCGATGTCCCAGGAAGAGGTCACCCGGGCCTCGCAGCTCGTGAAGCAGTACAACGAGCAGCACAAGATCGCGGATTGACGATCAACGGTTGAAGCCTCGACAGGCTGACGCGGCGGCTGCTAGCGTCGCGCAACCATTTGCCGCGCTCATTCAACGCCACAGGCCCATCATGGACACCAACAATTTCGGCTTCGACTTCGACGCGCTCGCCGAGAAGGACCGCGATCACATGATCCATCCCTGGGTCGATCTCGGTCTCACCCGGACGCGCGAGCCGCTGATCGTGGTCGAGGGCGAAGGCGCCACCGTCACCGACGCCAAGGGCCATCGCATGATCGACGGAATCGGCGGCATGTGGTGCGTCAATGTCGGCTATGGCCGCAATGAGATCGCCGAGGCGATCGCCGAGCAGGCGCGGCGGCTCTGCTACTTCTCGCCCTTCGGCATCATCGCGACGCCGCCCTCGATCGACTTCGCCGCGCGTCTGGCCGCATACGCGCCGGGCGACCTGAAGCACGTCTTCTTCACCACCGGCGGCTCGACCGCGGTGGATTCCGCGCTGCGCTTCGTGTCCTTCCGCAACAACTTCCTGGGCAAGCCGAAGAAGAAGCACATCATCACCCGCGAATACGCCTATCACGGCAGCACGCTGCTCTCGGCTTCGGTCTCCGGCAAGCCGGCCGATCGCGGCAACATGGATCTGATCACGGACTATATCCATCACCTGCCGGTGCCCAATCCCTATCGCCGTCCCGAGGGCATGTCGCTCGAAGCCTTCTGCGACGCGAAGGTCGCGGACCTGGAAAACAAGATTCTGGAGCTCGGGCCGGAGAACGTGGCCTGCTTCATCGCCGAACCTCTGCTCGCCTCCGGCGGCGTCATCGTGCCGCCGCCCGGCTACCAGAGGCGGACCTGGGAGATCTGCCGCAAGCACGACGTCCTCTACATCTCCGACGAGGTCGTCACCGGCTTCGGCCGGCTGGGCCATGTCTTCGCTTCGAAGCCGGTTTTCGACATCGAGCCCGACATCATCACCTGCGCCAAGGGCCTGACCTCCGGCTATGTGCCGCTTGGCGCCATGCTGGTCTCCGACCGCCTGTTCGCCGACTTGACGGCGACGGCCGGCAAGGGCCAGTTCTTCGCCAACGGCTACACCTACTCGGCCCACCCGGTCGCCTGCGCCGCCGGCATGGCCAATCTCGACATCATCGAGCGCGAGGACATCTGCGGCCGGGTGCGCGAGAACGGCCCCTATTTCCAGCAGCGCATGGCGGAGCTCCTGGAACTCGACATGGTCGGCGACGTGCGCGGCAGCCAGTTCATGGTCTGCGTCGAGTTGAGCGCGGACAAGAAGAACAAGACGGTCCCGCCGACCAACTGGGATTACGCCTGGCGCATCTTCGAAAAGTGCCGGCCGAAGGGGTTGATGGTCCGGCCGCTCAGCCATCTGGTCATCCTCTCGCCGCCGCTGGTCATCACGCGCGCGCAGATCGACGAGACCGTCGAGGTCCTGAAACAGGGCATCCAGGAAGTCGCCGACGACTTGACACGCGAAGGATTACGGACGAAGGCTTGAGCCATCCGTTGTGCATGGAGAAGACAATATGAGCATCGAGACCCCGATCGCCCCCGCCCAGGCGTACGTGCCGTTGCGGCTCGCCGGTCGGCCCCTGGCCCTGAAGGCCGTCGTGGTGTTGCTGGGCGTCGCCTTCCTGACCGCCGCCTCCTGGGTCCAGGTCCCGATGTGGCCGGTGCCGATGACCATGCAGACCTTCGCGGTGCTGATGGTGGGTGCGCTCTGCGGTTGGCGGCTCGGCGTGGCGACCGTACTCCTCTGGCTGGCACTCTCGGTGCCGCTGCCGCTGCTCTCGGAGTTCAAGACCCTGCTGATGGTCGCCACCACCCACGGCTACCTGGCCGCCTTCCCGATCATGGCCGCCTTCGTGGGCATCATGGCCGAGCGCGGCTGGACCGCCCGCCCGATCCCGGCCGCGTTGACCCTGCTGGTCGCCGAGGTGACCTGCTTCACGCTCGGCGTCGCCTGGCTCTCCCATGTGATCGGGTTCGACAAGGCCGTCGCGTTCGGCCTGGTGCCCTTCATCGTCGGGGATCTGGTGAAGACGGCGCTTGCGGTGGCGCTGCTGACGGTGTTCCGCCGGACCCTGCCCGCGCAGTAACGGATCTTCCGCCGAAGGCCGCTAAGGCCCTGCCATCAAACCCCGTTAGGTCTCCGATCTAACGGGGTTCTTGCTTGGCCTCATTTGAGCCAGACCTCCGCGCTGGCGCTGCGGCCCAGGCCGTCAACCACCGTTACCCGCGCCGCGCCGCGCCCATCGGGCTGCCACTCCGCCTGCCGCCTAAACACCGCGGAGTCGATCGGCTTGCCGTTCACCAGCCAGCGCAGGGGCAGCACCCCGCCCCTTGCGTTCAGCACCAGGCTGGCGCTGGCGAGGTCGATGGTGGCGCCATCGACCGGACTCTGAATCGCCGGGCCGGCCAACACTTGCGGCGCGGCCTCGTTCTCCAATCCCGGCTGCGGGTCGAAGCGCCGCAGATTGACCGGCAGGTCGTTCGTGCTGCCGATGATGGCGCCTGCCGGCGGCGTCGCGGCGGCACTTTCACTTTGCGGCAGTTGATCGAAGATCTGGAACAGGATCGGTGCCGCCGCCTCGCGGCCCATGCGGCCCGCCGAGAAGGCGCCGTCCGGCCGGCCGACCCAGACGCCCACGGTGTAGCGCGCGTTGACCCCGATCGCCCAGGCATCGCGGAATCCGTAGGATGTGCCGGTCTTGTAGGCGACGGTGCTGGCGTTGCGCCGATTGCCGGCCGCGAGCCAGCGCGCCGGTGGCGGCGTCTCGTCGAGAATCTTCGTCACGTACCAGGCGGCGAGCGGCGACATCAGTTGGTGCCCCTCCCCCGCCTTGTCGCCGGCACGATAGAGCAGCGGCCGCGCGACACCGCCTTCCGCCAGCGCAGAATAAAGCGTCACCATCCGCTCGAGACTGGTGCCGACGCCGCCGAGTGCGATCGGCAGGCCCGGCTGCGCATGTTTGTCCGGCAGGATCAGCGGCGCGCCGGCATCAGCCAGTCGCTGCGCAAACCGCGCCGGCCCGATCTCGTTCAGCAAGGCCACCGCCGGAAGGTTGAGCGAGAGCTGCAACGCTTCCCGCGCCGTCACTTCGCCGCGATAGAGATGATCGAAGTTGGACGGCGCATAGTCGCCGAACCGCATCGGCACGTCCTTCACCACGGTCTCCGGATGCACGACCAGATCCTCGAAGGCCATGCCGTAGATGAAGGGCTTCAGCGCCGAGCCCGGCGAGCGCACCGCATCGACCATGTCGTTCTGCCCGAAGCGACGGTCGTCGAAGAAATCCGCTGAACCGAGATAGGCGAGCACCCGCCGCTCGGTATTGTCGACCACCAGGGCCGCGACGCCGGCGCCCGGCTCCAGCGTCGCCTGCACCCGCGTGGCCATGACCTCGGTCCGCCGCTGCAGATCGGCGTCGATGTTGGTCCTGACCATGAGATCGCCCGGCGATTGCCGCCGCAGCCGCAAGGCGAGATGCGGCGCTTCGTTCAGGGCCGGCAGCCGCGTACTGGGCGACGGTTCCGTCAAGGCGTTGCGATAGGTCGCCGCATCGATCACGCCGGCGCCGAGCATGCGCGCCAGCACCTTGTCCCGTGCTGCCTTCGCCGCGGCGGGATACCGATCGGGACGCAAAGTCTCCGGCGACTGCGGCAGAGCGACCAGCAGGGCCGCCTGCGCCTCGGTCAGATGGCCCGGCTCCTTGCCGAAGTAAGCCAGGCTCGCCGCGCGCACCCCTTCGAGATTACCGCCATAGGGTGCCAGGGTCAGATAAACGCCGAGGATGCCCGGCTTGCCGATGCGCGCTTCGAGCTGCACGGCGCGTCCCATCTCGATCAGCTTCGAGGCCAGCACGCGCGGCCGGGGTTCCAGCAGGCGCGCGGTCTGCATGCTGAGCGTCGAGGCGCCGGAAACGATCTCGCCCGCCGCGATCGCCTGCCCCGCGGCCCGCACCACGGCGAAGGGATCGACGCCGGGATGGTGATAGAAGCGCTGATCCTCATAGGCGATCAGGAAGCGGAGGTACTTGGGATCGACCTGCTCGGGCGTCACCGGAAAGCGCCAGGCGCCGCCCGAGGCCGAGAAGGCACGCAGGATCTGCCCGTCCTGCGCTAGCACCATCACCGAATGCGACTGCAGCCGCGCGAGATCGGGCGGATAGACCCGATCGAGCACGACACCGCCGCCCAGCGCCGCGATCAGCAGCGCCGCCGCCGCAAAGCCGATGCGGCGGAGGTGCCTCATTGATACGCTGCCACCGCTGCCGTACCCATCGGCCCACGGGCACGGAGCTCCGGCTTGTACATGTCCTCGAGCTCGACCGCGGGGGCCTTGTACTGGCCGGGCGTTACCGCGCGCAGGATGTAAGCGAACGTGAACTTGTTGCCGTTGTCGGGCCGGGTGTCGAAGGCCGCGATGTAACGGTCGTCGCGGTATTCGCTGTAATTGCCCTCGGTCAGTTCCGGTAGCCAGGCCAGATCGCCGGTGCGGCGGGTGTTGGTGAGCCGCTCGTTCTCGATCTCCAGGCCCGCCGGCAGCAGGTCGATGACCATCGCCCGGTGGTTGGTCTCATCGTTGAAATTGCCGGTGATGACCGCAACGACGATGTCGTTCTGCTTCAGCTTGGCGAGATCGGCCGGCTTGCCGTCAAGGGTGAAGAATTTCCGGTCGACTTCGGCGCCATGCGACACCGCGGGCTGTGCCTCGGTCGGCACGCCGCTCGCCGTGGCGCGCAGATAGACCACCTGGTCGCCCTGGTTGGTGACGGTCAGGTCCTGGTCGAGATCGTTCAGCCCCGCCTTCACCAGATAGGGCTTGCCCTGATCCGCGGCCTGGCCGTTGCTCAGGCCCAGCTTCAGCTTCGCCTGGTCGCGCGCGGTCGCATGGGCGGCGCGCAGGATCCACGCCTCCTCCTGGGTGCTGAGATAGCTCCGCCCGCTCATCTCGCCCGCCACGCGATCGAGCAGGTTGGCGAGATCGGCACCCGGCGCCTTGGCCTCGACCATCAGCGCGATGATCGCCGCGCTGTCGCGCAGGCCCGAGCCGTACCATTCGGAGCTGTAGTCCCAATAGCCGCGGAGCGCCCGTTCGGAATCGACCTTGGCCTTGGCGAAGGCCTTGCCGGCCCGCTCCATGTCGCCGGTCATCGCCAGGGCGGCGCCGATCTGTGCCGCCGCGATCGGCGTCGGCAGACGGTTCAGATAGGTGTCGTTGAAGTAGCGCAGGTCGCTCAGGTTGGTCGCCTTGGCCTTGGCCAGCACATAGAGCGCATAGGCCCGGGCGTTCAGCGTCTCCGGATCGTCCTGGCTGTAGCCGCCCATGATGTATTGCAGCCCCTTGATGCCGTTGCGGTAGCCCAGCTCCGACACCTGGTAGCCCTGCGCCTTGGCTTCCGTGAGGAAGTCCATGGCATAGGCGGAGAGCCAGCGATCCGCCGGATCCGATCCACTCCAGAGACCGAACTGGCCGTCACTCCGCTCGTGCTCGAATGCGCGATCGACCGCGGCCTGGATCCGCTCCTTGTCGCCCGCAACCGTCGCGTTATCGACGCCCCAGACCTCCGCCAGCTCCTTCACGTAAAGCAGCGGGAAGGCGATGCTGGTGGTCTGCTCGAGGCAGCCATAAGGATAGTGCGAGAGATCGCTGAGCACCCGCGGCACATCGAGATTGGGCCGCGCGCTCATGCTGGCCTGCAAGGACGCGGTCTCCGGCAGGAACTGGGTCAGCGCGGATTTCGACAGGGTGAACGTCTCGCCCGGCTGCAGCACGCGCGAGAGGGTTTGCGACATCGGCGTCTGCGCCGGCCGCACCGGGACCTCGATATCATGGGTCAGGGTGAAGTTGCCCGGCCCGGTCACGGTCATCGTCACCTTGCCGGTGCCGAGCGTGCGGCCGAGCATCGGAATCGCCTTGTTCACCGTGTCGCCCACCTTGAGATCGGCATCGAACACCGCGCCGTCGCCGAGCTGCACCGCATCCGAGGCGCTGAGCACGACGTGATAGAGTCCGGCCGCGGCATCGAGGTTCTGGATCGAGAGCGAGAACGCGCTGCGGTCGCCCGGCGCGAGGAAGCGCGGTGTCGAACTCAGCACCACCACGGGATCGCGCACCACCAGCCCAGCCTCCGCCGCGCCGACATTGGCGCCGTCCCAGGCGACCGCCATCAGGCGCAGACGGCCGTTATAGTCGGGGATGTCGAACTTGACGGCGGCCTTGCCGGCATCGTCGAGTTGCACGATGCCGGAGAACAAAGCGACCAGCTTCAGCTCCGGCGGCGCACCGCGGTTGCCGAGGCCTTCTTCGTCACCACCCTCGCGGATGTCGCCGCGCTTGCCTTCCTTGCCGTCGATCAGCTGGCCATAGAGGTCGCGAATCTCGAGGCCAAGCCGCCGCTTGCCGAAATAGTGATCGAGCGGATCCGGCGTCTTGAAATCGGTCAGCTGCAGGATGCCTTCGTCGACCGCCGCCACGGTGAGATAGGCCGCACCGCCCGAGAGATTGGCGATGCTGACCGGAATGCTGACGCTCTGGCGTGGCAGCACCTTCTCGGGCACGGTCATCGTCACCTGCAATTGGCGCGGCTTCGGATCGATCGCGAGCCAGGCGGTGCCGATCGCGCGGCCGGGGCCGTGCTGATCGGCCTGGCCCGGCCTGAACGCACTGACCAGCACATAGGCACCGGCGCCCCAGTCGGCATCGACCTTCACCCTGATGCTGCTGCCGGCGGCCGGCACATCGACCACGCGCGTTTCCAGCACGCGATCGGTCGCAATCGTTACCAGGGCCTGGCCGGTTAACGGCGCCGCCAGGCGCACCTCCGCCTGATCGCCGACCTGATAGAGCGCCTTGTCGGCCACGACCTGCATACGATCCGGCGTGGTCGAGGTGCCTGGTTTCGCCCACCAGCCGGCGTAGAACCGCACCGAGCTCGCGGTGCCGCTCGCCGCGTCATAGACCTCGAGCCGGTAATGGCCCCAATCGACGTTGAGCGTGAGCTTCGCCGGCGCCGCCGCGGCCGCGTCGACATTGCCGTTGGCAACGCCTTTGTCGCGCACGACGACATCGTAGTCCCAGGCGCTGTTGGCGTAGAACCACTGGTAGTCCCAATCCTCCTGGACGAAGCGATAAGACAACCCGGCGCGCTCGATCGGCTGACCCTGCGCGTCGACGGCGATCACCTCGAAATCGACCGATCCTCCCGACGGCGCCTCGTCACCCTCGAAGACCGGCTTGATGCCGATGCTGAAGGGCCGGTTGCGGATCGGCAGCTTCTGCGACTTGATCACCGGGCGCCCGCCGAATTCATAGACCTCGACCCGCAGAGTCGCGGCCAGCGGCTGCGCGGTATCCGGCAAGTCGCCCAGCGAGAGCGGCAGACTGACCGCGCCCTGGGCATCGGTCTTGCTGTCGTCGAGCGGGTTGCGCACCGGTTCGACATCTTCGTCGGCGAGGCCGAAGCGATAGCCCTTCAACTGCGGGAACGGATCGGTGTCCCGCGCGATAGTGAGGTCGGCCTTGACCGGCAGGTCGGCCGCCGGCGCGCCATAGAGGAACTTGGCCTTCACATCGACGACGGCGTCAGTGTCCGGCGCCAGCGCATCGACCGAAGGCTTTATCTCAGTCTCGATCCTGGCCGGCACCACATCCTCGACCAGGAAGCTCAAATCGGCGATCGGCGTGCCTTCGGGATCGAGATAGGCCTCGACCGTCCAATGGCCGGTGCGGGCGCTGCCCGCGATCGGCAGATCGAGCTGATAGCCGCCGCCCTCGTCCTTTACGCCGGTGAAGCGCGCGCTTTCGACCCCGTCGGGCCGCAGCAGCTTGAACGTGACCGGCATCTCCGAGATGGCCTTGGCGCCCTGGTCGCGCAACAGTCCGACCACATGCGCGGTTTCGCCCGGCCGGTAGACGCCGCGGTCGCTGTAGAAGAACATATCGGTTTCGCCCGGCATCGAACGACCGCCAACGCCGCGATCGGAGAGGTCAAACGCACCGCGGGTAAGGTCCAGGAAGCTGAAATCGCCGTCCTTGCGGAAGGCCATGACCGCGGTCGCGGCGCGCCCGCCCTCGCCTCGCAACAGGCCGGGATCGAACTTCGCAAGGCCGGATCGGCTGCTGGTCGCTGTCGCCAGCACTTCGTTGTTGCGGGCGATCAGCTTAATCTCGACCCGATTGAGCGGCGTGCCGCTCTCCAGCGAATGGACCGCGACGGTCAAGCCGTCACTGCCGGAGAATGTCGTCAGTCCCAGGTCGGAAACGACCAGCCACTGCGTGGCCTGGTTGGTCCAACGGTCCTCGTCGGCGATGCCGCCTTCCTCGCCAGGCCGATAGGGCGAGGCCATCAGCACATAGATGCCGGGCTTGGTCTCCGGCACGACCTCCTGGATCGGGAAGGCGGTCACCACGCGCTTGTTGCGCTGGTTCTCGATCGCCATCGAGCCCTTCCAGACCAACTCGCCCGAACGTTCGGCGACATCCTCGGCGTCATAGCCCGAGAGATTCACCAGGAAGCGCTGATCCACCAACTGGTCCACCAGCTTGCGATCGTTGATGCGCAGCAGCCGCAGCGCCACTCGTTCGGTGTTGACCGTGATCACCGGTACGCCGGTACTGCCGACCTTCGGCAGAACATAGGCGCTGTCGCGGAACCCGATGCTGGGCTCGCGATCGCCGACGGTGAAGTTGAGATCCTCGCTCTGCGCCAGAGTCTCGCCTTCCGCCGAAGGCAGGCCGGGCAGCAACTTCACCCGGTAGTCGGTGCCGAAGGCAAGGCCGGAGATGCACAGCGTCACGCCACCATCGGACAGCGCGAAGCTGGAATCGACCTGGGGCTCGACCTTCACGTAATCCTGATAGTGAAGCTTGTCCGGCTCCTGCAGCACGCCCTTGAACTCGATGCAGGCCCGCGGTGTATCGCCGGCCATTTCCAACCGGCTGTTGACCGGATGGAAGGCCTGGGAATCGCGCAGCTGTTCCAGCCGCGTGTTTGCGTCGGAATCCCAGGAATCGCGCAGGCCCTGCTCATAGGCGACGATGGCCAACTCCACGCGGTTCGCCTTGTCGAGCAGCTGTGCCACCCGCAGCAAAGCCTGCCCGCGCTGTTCGCCGAAGGCAGACTGGGCGCCGAGGAAGGCGGCACTGGCGGCGTCCTCGAGCGCGCCGGCCTTCTCCTCCAGCTCGGAGAGCCTCCACCAGCCCGCGGCATTCTCGCGGCCGAGACCGATCGCCTGCTTCAACTTGGCCGCCGCCTCGGCAAATCGGCCGGCCTGCTCCGCCTCGGCCGCCGCCGCCACGCTGGACTCGATCAGCGTCGGGTCAAGCCCAGCCGCGGCGTTGATGATCCGGTCACGATAGGCCTGGGCGCTTTTCTCAATCTCCGAGAGATCGGCGGCGAGAGCCGGCCGGTCGAACACTACTTGACCGAGCATCAGCAGGATGACGGCAATCAAGACGCGTGGAAGGGATTTCATGGAAGTCGGGGCCCCGGTGCTAAGTGCTTTGACTACAATCGGTCGAGTCATTGTCGCGGCAGTCGGCCTTCAGGTTCGCTGAAGACGGTGGCGGCTGTAAGGCCGCAATTATGATTATAGGGCCGTTTTGCCGACGCCGATTCCGAAATCCGAGGGTCTTGTGAACTCGCGCACAGCCGCCGCTGCCGCCCCAAGGGCCGAGACCGACCGCTCTTGGCGCTTGGGGAGCGCTCTGATAGGTTCCGCGCCATCGCGACCCAGAGTCCTTAAAGAATGAGCGAATCGCCGAGACGTCATCTGCGGGTGATTAACACCGTCGAGGAAGCGGTCCCGGCACCGCGGGTCTGGCTGCTGCTCGGCGAGCGTCAGGGCGACAATGCCCAGGTTCTGGCACTCGGCCGGGCGCTGATGCTGGATCTGGGCTGGGACTGCGCGGTCAAGCAGATTCGCTTCGACCCGACCTGCGAGGTTCCCTTTCATCAACGCGGCGCGACCCTGATCGGCGTCGATGTCGGCCTCAGCGATGCGTTGAGCGCGCCCTGGCCCGATGTCATCGTGGCGGTCGGCCGGCGCCTGGCACCGGTTTCGCGCTGGATCAAGGAACAGACCGGCGGGCGTCTCCTGAACGTCCATCTCGGGCGACCGCGGATCGCCTATCACCACTTCGACCTGATCGTGACGACGCCACAATATGGCCTGCCGCCGGGGCCGAATGTGACCACGCTGACCCTGCCGATCATCATGCACGACGATGCGGCCCTGGATGCCGAGGCGCGGCATTGGGAGCCGCAGCTCCGCAACCTGCCGCGCCCCTGGACGGCGGTGTTCGTCGGCGGGCCGACATCGCAGCTGCGCTTCGATCGCGAGGTCGGGAGCGACCTTCTGATCCGGGCCAAGGCCCATGTCGCCGGCGCAAATGGTTCCTTGCTGGTGACGACGAGCCCGCGCACCACGATGGACGTCGCCGATTTGTTCGAAAACGAGATCGGCCATGCGCATTTCCTGCACCGCTGGTCGCGGCACGCGCCCAACCCCTATCAGGCCTTCCTGCGGCTGGCGGACGATTTCATCGTCACCAATGACAGCGTCTCGATGATCGCCGAGGCGGTCGACCTGATGAAGCCGCTTTACGTCTTCCAGGTGCCGCGCCGGGAAAAGCGCCGCAACATGGGGCTGATTCAGACGATCAGGCACTATTTCCGCAGCCGCCGCGAGACCCGCCGCGTGGCCGGCCTCACGCCGGACTTCTCCGATCGCTTCTACGACGCGATGACCCGGTTCGGGCATGCCCGGCCGCGGCGCAGCGTCGATGCCTTCGAACGCCGGCTCTATCAGGCCGGGCTTGCGCGTCCGCTCGGCCCGGTCGAAGCCACGGTGCGTCCGCGCGTCTGGAATCCGCGTCGCGTTCCGAAGGAAGAGCGCGACATGGTGGTGGCCAGGATCCGCGATCAGTTCGCTGCGAAGCGCGCCGAACAGCAGGCTTGATCGATGATTGTCTGGATCGACGCGCTCGCCGCGGATTCCGCGCCACCCATATTTGGCCTGAGCCTGCTGGAGCGCCACCTGCACGGTCTACGCGGGCTGAAGCCGCTGCCGTCGCGGATCATCATCGATCTCGCGGCCGGTAGGTCGGAGCCGAAGCTCGGCGACAAGCGGCTCTACCGGCTGCCGTTGGAATGGCGGCGCAGCGGCGAGGCCTATGCCGCGCGCCTCGGCCAGATTCTTGCTTCGGCCGGCAGCGAGCCTCTGCTTGTGCTCGATGCCACGACCTTGGCGGACGGCCGACTGCCGGCTGCGCTCGCGGCCCGCACCGCTTCCACCGTCGTGCTCAGCCGAGAAGCGCAAGACCCCGCCGCCATTCTGTTCCTCGCCGGGGATCGCGCGGTCGTTGCCGGCGAGCTGGTCGCGAATCCCGGCAGCACGGCGGCGCTCGCCAGGCGGCTGGTGGATTCCGGCGGCATCCCCAGCTTAAAGGACGACGAGTTCAGCGGGTTCGTGCGGCGGCTGCGCCGCACCCTGCCCTACTACCTCTTCACCGTGGACGGCGCCGGGCGCGCGGCCAAGCTGGAGCGCTTCCTGTTCTGGTCGAACTACAAGGGCTCGACTGATCTTTTCACGCGCTATGTCTATCCGCCGCTAGTCTGGCTGGCGGTGCGGCCGCTGGCCCGCTGGCGGGTGCATCCCAACTGGGTGACGCTGGTCAGCATCATCCTGGCCCTGGCCGCCATCCCTTGCTGGGCGGACGGATACTTCATCACCGGCTTCATGATGGCCTATGGAATGAGCGTGCTCGACTCCGTCGACGGCAAGCTCGCGCGCCTGACCTTCACGGACAGTGTCAGCGGCAATTACCTGGACCACGGGCTCGACATGGTCCATCCGCCGCTCTGGTATCTTTCCTGGGCCTATGGGCTGGGTATTGCGACGGAGGGCTGGGCCTCACCGCTCGGGCAGGGCGCGATTGCGATCTTCGCGCTCTACGTGATCGATCGTGTGGTGCTGAAGATCTATCCTTACGTCTTCAAGCGGGCGTTCCATACCCATTCGCGCATGGACGGGCTGGTGCGCAGTTTCATCGCGCGGCGCAACATCAGCCTGCCGCTGTTCACCGTCGGCTATCTGATCGGGTTCGGGCGCGAAGCCTTCTTCCTGATCGTCGCCTGGCAGGCGGCCACCACGCTCTATCACGCCGGCCGGACGTTCTGGATCCTGTGCATCGAGAAAGCCCAGCACAAGGATCGCGCGCCGGTGGAAGTCGCGGCGAAGACGGTGAAGTTGGATTAGACTAGTACCGCTCGTCCTGCGATGCGGCCTGGACGTCGTTCCGATACCAGACTTTCTGCCAGCCGGTCAGTTGCTTCGGCTCGAAAGCCTTCATCGGCAATTCGGCGATGAAATTGATGTAGCGCCGCGGGATATTGGTGATACCGCGCGGGCTGACGCCGTGCACCGCCTGTTCCGAATTCAGGAAGCAGGCATAGGCGTTGGCCTCGTACTTGACGATCTTCACCATTTCCACGTCGCGATCCATGCTGCGGTGCTTGATGAAGCGCGGGCTGCGGCGCCAGCGATAGACCTCGAAATCGCCGCCCGGCGTGTTGTCCCCGGCCTCGCGAAAATAGAACAGGGCGCTGAAGATCTTGTCGCAAAGATCGACATGCGCGGGTTTCACGCTGCCGACCTCGGTCACCGGCGTGTTCATCACGAACTGGCAGTCGAGATGGATATCGGCCTCGCCGGCGAACCCGCGCGGCACGACGCGCCAATCCTCGTAGCGCCGTCCCATCCGCTCCTCGAGATTGGGAAAGGCGCGGCGGAAGCGGTCACCGAACAGGCGCACCACGTCGCGCCAGTATTCGCCTGAGGTGTGGTACTCGAAGAACTCGCGCCACAGCGGCGAGATACGTCGGTCGTTCAGCACCTGCTTGACGGTCATCCGCACGGCCTGATTGCTGCCGGCGGTGCGGCCGTTGAGGATCATATCGAGGCTGGGGAAGTCCGCCTC
The DNA here is from genome assembly GCA_030715195.1 of Dongia sedimenti. Taxonomy (GTDB): domain Bacteria; phylum Pseudomonadota; class Alphaproteobacteria; order Dongiales; family Dongiaceae; genus Dongia; species Dongia sedimenti. Next base: position 360,288 of record JAUYVI010000003.1, on the reverse strand, counting down.
CAGCGCGGCGTAGACATCCGCCGGGACCACGTTGCCGCGGGTGAAATGCGCATAGGGCTCGTCGAGGATATCCTCCTTGCGCAGGTCCGCCAGGAGATGCGGCGCCCGCATTTGGGCCTGGGTCGTTTCCTGCGCTGCACTCGCCGCCATTGCCGACATGTTCGTCCCCATTCTCTCGCGTTTCAGACCGTGCCGAACGCTAGACCCGCGGTCCGCGACGGCGCCAGATCACGCTCCGCCGCAGCGTCAATCGGTCGCCACCCATGGCCGAGTGGCATCAAGCCGCCCGGCGCTGGACCTGTTCCAGCGCATCGTGCCGCACGTGATTGGCCGCCATCTCGCGCTTCACCAGGTCGAGGTCGATGATGCCCTTTTCCAGGCACTCGCCGAGCAGCGAGAAGAACAGCTGCTCCTGCTTCGGGTCTGGATGCGGCTCGTAGACATCCGGCTTCTTCTCTTTCACCAGATTCTTCACCGCCTTCACGATATTCGCCGGGAAGGGTTTCGGCTTGTTCGGCTTCAACCGCACGGTGAAGCTGACCGGCAGGCCGGTCTTCCACGGCTGGGTGCGGCGATAGGTGTTGTGCAGGATCTTGGTGGCCGGCGTCAGCTTGTCGAAGTCGTTCCATTCCGGCTCAAGGAAGCCGACGGTCTCCTCCGGCTCGTATTCCAGCTTGATCCACTTCATGTAATCGGTCTTGAACGCGAAGAGCTCGTGGAAAGTCCGCTCGGCGTCCCAGTGGGTCAGCTTGGCGTTGTCCAGCAGCATGACGCTGGAGGCGCGGTAGCCTTCGAGGTCCTTGAAGGCCGGGCGCCAGCGGCACATCAGGGCCTTGCCCTGCATGTCGCGGGTCAGCAAGTCCCAGACATCGCCCAAGGCGAAACAATCGGGATCGATGACCACCGCGCGGCCCTGATAGCCCATGGTCTTCGGCGGCGTAAACCGCAGCGGCGTGAAGGACTGCAGGTCTTCCTTCTCCCAGACCCGGTGCTCGGCGCCGCGGAGAAAACGCTCACCGACGTGGCTGAAAAGCCACGGGTAGTCGCGCACGTGCATGATCTCGACGCCGAACTTGTCGGCATGCCGGCTGTTCCGCTTGAGCGCGTAGGCCGCGATCAGCGCGCCGAGATACTGCTCTTCGTTGGATTGGATGAAGACCTTGTATTCCACCCTCAACCGTCCTTTCTCCGATCGCCGCCGGCCGGCACCCTCAGCCTGGCTTGTTGGCTTCGCATGATAGGTTCGGGGAGGGAGGAGCGCAATCCAACCCACGGAAAATGCGCGGTTTTGCCGCAAAATGCCGCCGAAGCAAGGTTCTCCCCGGCCCGGTTGACAAGCCGACACCCGGTGTTAAGTAAGCCCACCCGCCAACCGGCATGTCCCGAAAGGCCACGGCGTCGATTCGCCGCCCAATGACAGAAGACGAAGTTCTCGGTTCCTCGGCCCTTGCCAATGCCTTCCGGGTGCTGCGGAAACACGGCCTTTGGCGCCAGGTTCCGCTCAGCCTGGCGCTGGTGCTGGCGGGATTCATCGAGGGGCTCGGCATCACCACCCTGCTTCCGATCCTGCGGGTGATCGACAATCCCAATCCGGGAAAGCTGGGGCAGCCGGAACAGATCGTCTTTTCCGTCCTGGACTTCCTGCATCTGCCACACACGCTCGGCGCCCTGGTGCTGATCTTCTCGCTCTGCATGATGGTGCGGGCGGCCATCTCGCAACAGACCTCCCGTTTTGTCGGCCGGATCGTGGCCGAGATCGCGAGTGAGCTCCGCAACGAAGTGCTGGACCGGCTGTTGCAGGCGCGCTGGTCCTATTTCACGGTCAATCCGGTCGGGCGCTTCGTCTCCGCCGTATCGATCGAGGCGGTCTGGGGCGCTTATGTCTATCGCACCTCGTTGACGGTTCTCGCGGCCCTGATCCGGGCGATCATCTATTGCGCCATCGGCCTGTTGATCGATTGGCGTGCGGCCGTGATCGCCATCGTGCTCGGCATCGGCCTCGGCCTGATCAACCGTTTCTTCACCCGGGCCGGGCGGCGGGCGGGACGCAACCAGCAGCTCGCCATGCGCGGCCTCCTGAGCGATTTCGGCGACGTGATCACCGGCTTCAAGCCGCTGAAGGCGATGTCGCGTCATGAAACCCTGATCAAGGGCCTGTCGAAGGAGACCAAGGCCATCCGGCGCAGCATGTACGACCTGGTATTCTACCAGCAGCTTGCCAACGCTCTGCCCGATTTGCTCATCAACCTGGTCATGGTCGCGGCGGCCTATGTCTGTTTCAAGATCCTCGGCCTGGATCTCAGCGCCATGCTGGTCTCCGGCGTCATCGTCCTCCGGCTGATGGCGAACGTCTCGACCGTGCAGCGGGCGATCCAGGAAACCGCGTCCTCGGAGAGCTTCTATTGGTCGCTGCAAGCGACGATCAATGAAGCGCGGGAAGCCGCCGAGATCTTCACCGGCAAGAGTGCGCCTGCGCTCAACGATGCCTGCCGGTTCGATCGCGTCACCTTCTCCTACGGCGCCAAGCCGGTGCTGAAGGATGTGTCGCTGGAAATTCCCGCGGGACGCATCACCACCTTGATCGGCGAATCCGGCTCCGGCAAGACGACCATCGCCGACCTGCTGCTCGGCCTGTTCGTGGTGGATTCCGGACGCATCACCCTGGACGGCGTGCCGCTCGACGAGATCGACCTGCTGCGCTGGCGCAGCATGGTCGGCTATGTGCCGCAGGAAGTCCTCCTGTTCAACGGCACGATCTACGACAACATCGCGCTCGGCGACCCGGCAATCTCCGAGCCGGATGTGAACCGGGCGCTGGAAGATGCCGGCGCCCTGGGTTTCGTGAAGGCGCTGCCCGAAGGCATTCATGCGCCGGTCGGCGAGCACGGCGCGATGCTGTCCGGCGGCCAGCGCCAGCGCATCGCGCTGGCGCGCGCCCTGGTTCATCGTCCGGCCCTGCTCATTCTCGACGAGGCGACCAGTGCTCTCGATCCGGAAACCGAGGCCGAGATCTGCCAGACCGTCCAGCGGCAGGCCGGCAAGCTGACGGTGCTGGCGATCACCCACCAGCCTGCGTGGGTGACGATCGCCGATCGGGTCTATCGCGTGATCGAAGGTTCGGTCGAAACCACCGACGGCACAGCGATCACGCCGACCTTGGCTTGGGCGAAGCCATAGCTTCCGCCGGCTTGACCACGCCCGCGCGGATCTCATAGACGCGATCCGCGGCATCGACCCAGATCGGCTGGTGGGTGATCGCGAGGATGGTCTTTTCGCCGATCAGCTTGCGGATGCCTTTGGCGATCTCGACCGCCGTCTCGCGATCGAGCGCGCTGGTGGCCTCGTCCAGGATCAGGAATTGCGGATTGTTGCAGAGCGCGCGGGCGATCGACAGGCGCTGGCGCTGGCCGCCGGAGAGCAGGCTGCCACGTACGCCGATCACGTAGTCTATGCCGCCCGGCAGCGCGGAGACGAAGTCCCAGGCATCGGCCGCCTTGAGCGCCGCGACGACGCTTTCGCGGCTGATCGTCTCGTCGTTCAAGGTCACGTTGTTGGCGATCGTGTCGTTGAACAGAACCGTTTCCTGCGGGATGTAGCCGAGCTGGCGGCGCCAGGCGATGGTGTCGATATCGTCCAGCTCGACGTCGCCGACCATGACCTTGCCCTTGTCGGGGCGGTTCAACCCGACCAGCACATCGGCGATCGTGGTCTTGCCGGCGCCGGACGCGCCGATCACGGTCGTCACCGCATGCGGCGGCACCGCGAGGTCGACATCGGTCAGGATCGGCTTGTCGCCATAGCCGAAGCTGACGCCGTCGAGTCGCACGCCGGTGTCGAAGCGCGGTTCGCTGCCGCCATGCACCGCCTCGGCCTCCGCTTCGGTCTCCTCGATCAGGCGGATCATCGACCAGAAGGCCGAGGAGTCGACCATCACCCGCTGCATCGCCCCGCGAACGTCGCCAATCGTTCCGGCCAGGCCGACCAGAACCAGGATCGACCCCAGGATCTGCTGCATCGACATGCCGAACAGCGTATGCTGGACATAGATGCCGCCCATCATGAAGACGATGAGGATAGGCTCCTGGATCGCCCGCACCATGGACTCGCTGTATGTCTCCGCAGCGAGCGCCTGGCGCAGCGACTCGATGTTGCGCCGGAACGATTGCAGGATGAATCCGTGGCGGTTCATCGCCTTGAGCGCCTTGATGTTGGTCAGCGCGTCGGTGATGCTCTTGTTGAGCGCCAGGGTCTGCTTGGTCTTGCCGCGCCCCGCCGTGCGCGCCATCTTCATGAACCGGCTCACGCCGAGCCAGAGCAGCACGGCGACCGCGATGCCGGCCAGGAAGAACTGCCAGGACACCCAGAACGCCATGCAGAGATAGACCATGGCTTTGGCCGTGGCGGCGATCACGCTCCCTGATGCGCGGTAGGCCGCCGAGCCGCGCGTCCCGTCGGCACCGATCGCCGTGGTGAAGCGGGCATTGGGTTGCGTGGTGAAATAGGACCACCGGGCGCGGACCGCGGCCTTGATCAGGCGGAGGCGCAGCTCGGTGGCGATGTTCGCGACCGAACGCCCGATGAAGATCGTGGCGGTCGTCGTCAAGGCGAAGCGCAGCAACGAGACAACCACGATCACGCCGAGCAGGACTTCCACGGTCAGCGGCAGCCGGATGGCGTCGAGCGCGACCACGATCGCATTGCCCATGGAATGGGAAGTTTCGGCGGGGCCGCCGGAGATCAGGCTGACGATCGGCCAGAGGCTGGCGATGCCGACACCCTCGACGGCGCCGGTCAGCAGGACGATGCCGATGATCAGCAGCTCGCGTTTCCAGCCGTTGTAGAAGAAGATCCGAAAGGCGTTCTTCATGCCGCCGCCGCGTCTTGAACGCCGCGCAGGATCGCTTCCGGAACCGAGAGGTTCGCCGCCTTGGTCCGCGCGGCTTCGGCGAAGCGGCGGTCGATCTTGGTCACGATGCCGTTCACTTGCTTCAAGCCCAGAATATGCGCCGCCGCGAGACGATGGGTGCCGCGCCGCACCAGGACAAAGTCGCCGCCCGCCCCGACGCCGAAGCACATGTGGTCGGTGCCGTCATAGCGATAGCCGCGATCGCGCATGCTCTCGAACATCGTCAGATAGCCCCGATAATAGGCCTCGATCTCGGCTTCATTGGTAACCAGCGCGCCGCGCACGAGCGGCGGCCGTCCGGCGGCCAGGCAGGCCATCAGCCATTGTCCCAGCCGAGTCGACCGCCAATCGGCTCCATACCGAGCGATATCCTCCATGTCGCGATAGGTGTAAAGCGCCGAAACGGGCGTGGTCGGCAGGGCATCGAGGCCGGAAACCAGAAAGGCCCCCCGCAAGCGACCGGCCGCTTCGGAGGTGACTTTCCGGAGCACCCGACCGGGATCAATCGCGATCTGCAGCCGGCCGCCGAACAGATGGCGGGCGCCGGCCGAGTTCCAGGCCGGGTTACCCAGTCCCGGCCATAGCCTTAACGAAACCGGCGCCATACGGCGCCGGAGGTCTTCTAAGAGATCGCCCATCCCGCGATCAGTAGCCCCAAAGATGCTGCAAGCCAACCGCCCCCTGCGGCGACACGCCGATCACATGGGCGTTGAGATCGGCATCCGCCGATTTCACCTGGAGCGTCGCGATGCCGCTCGGGCCGACATGCTGCGCCAGTCCCGGCAGCTCGTCGTCGAGCCACACGACCCGCGCGCCGAAGGCAGGCAAAGTCAGGAAGTGCGAAAGCCGCCTTCCGGCATTGTTGATGGCGCTGATCTCGACCTCGGCCGGCATGTCATAGGCCAGATTGCCGCTGGCATTGGTGACATAGACGCCGGTCCGGTATCCGTCCTTGGTGCGCACCCGGCCGATGATGTTGGTCCGGCCGATCACGCCGATCGAGGGATGCAGCCAGTGCGGCAGAGTCGGAACGACGGCGCCGAGATTGCGCCAGGAATTCTGGAACTCGGTGTAGTCCTGGTCGCCGGTCTTCAGGTGCCGCACCAGCATGTCGGCGGTCGTCACCAGACGCTGTGGCGCGAGGCCGATCTTCAGATGATCCGGTGCCACCAGGGCGGCCGCGACCTTGGCGGCGTCCGGACCGTTCCACCGCCGCACCACGTCCTCGATCAGGACCGCGCCGGTGAAATCCTTGTGATAGGCGTAGTCACCCAGCGCCTTGCCGCTCGCGTCGTAGAAGCGGACCAGGTAATCCTCGAACGGCGGGTTGGACGCATCGAAATTGAAGCCGAAGCTGAGATCGTCCTTGCCCCAGCGCACCGGCAGGGTCACCGGGTTGATCAAGAAGCCGGCCTCGATCGCCTTTTCGACGATGGCGCGCTCTTCCGGCTTGAAGGCGATATCGCCGCGGTCATCGACTCCGACCCGGCAGAGATGGTTGGCCGCGATGCTGCCCTGCCGGCCCGGCAGGCCTTCCTCGAGCGCGTACCAGAACGAGGTGCCGTAGCCGTGATAGGCCGCGGCAAAATAGTGCCGAGCATTGTCAGGAGCCGGCTTGCGCTCGAAATCCACGACTTCGACCGGGCGCTTGCGCGATCGGCGCTGCTGCGCCTTGTTCGCGCCGGAGCCGACCCAGACGACGTCGTTCGTGCCCATGTCGAGATCGTAGTTCGGCACGGTGATCAGCACATGGCCCTTTTCCCGGACGACCGAGTCAATCAGGCGGAACTCCTGCAGCCGGTTCGGATTCTTGAAGAACTGATGCGAGCCGTGGATGATCGTGAAGGAGTCCTTCCAGAACACGTCGCCGCAAATCCTGAAGCGGTAATGGCGCCCGCGCGTCAGGAATGGATGCGCGACATAGATCTTCAGGCAGACCGGGCCTTCGCGCCGGCCATCCGGACCGACACCGGCCAGCGTGTTCAGGTTGAGCGCCACGGACTGGTTCGGTCCGAGGATGCGATAGTGGCGCTTGATGCCGCTCTCGGCGATCACCTCGAAGCGGAACTGCAGGTCGTCCTTGATCCCGAAGAACTCTTCGAAGTGGTTGAAGACCAGCGCGTCGACATCGTCGATCTCGACCGGAACGGCGGCGGTGCCGCCGCAGAACTCCCAATTGTCGGCGACCCAATGCACCGGCAACTCCGGCGCATGCGTCCCGACCTCGCGGACCGCGAAGCGGAAGCGGGTCGCGATGTCACCGCCGCCGACCACGATCGCGTCCAATCCGCCGAGCGCGTCCTTGCTGAAGCGACGGGCGCCAGCCGGAATGTCGGAGACGAAGTCGGTGGAGAGCCAGACTTGGCTCATGTCGCCGGCCTGTGCCGCCATCAGATCGGCAAAGCCGCGATCCCCGAATACGCCGATCCGGCGTGCGCCGTCGGCCCGCAGCAATTTCAGCACGTCGGCGGCCGACTGGCTGACCTTGGTCTTGGAATCGGGCTGGCCGCCGGCCGAAGGATGGGTTCCCGCCTTGAACTTGCTCTTCTTGCTTGTCTTGGAGCCGCTCAGCCAGTCGAGATTGAACAGCGCGCGGAGCGCACTGCCCGCACCGTTGCCACCACTTTCGGCGATTTGCAGATCGGAAGTCTTCATGATCGATTTCGGCCGCGGCGCCGCCCGGCCCTCCCCAGGCGTCGGGCATGATCCAAGGCTACTCGCGCGCCTTGAGATCGCACCGGACATTTGCTATGCACACACAAATCCTAGGGGCCGTGCCGCCCCTCCGCAATCTATCATTTGTGCGGCATATTATCATCGGTGCGACCGAAGGTCCCAATGACACTGACCGCGACGCCGACGACCAGCGCCAGTTTGGCGCTGCGGCGGGCTGATTTTGAAACGCTTTGGGAAGGGCTGGATTACGCGGCCCGCGGTGACGCCGGATTCAACTTTTTCACCGCGCGCGGTGAGTTGAAGCAGGTTCTTTCCTTTCGCGCGCTCCGCGAGCAGGCCCGCGACCTCGCGCAGCGGTTGGCAGCGCTTGGCCTGGCACGCGGCGATCGCATGGTGATGATCGCCGATACGACTCCCGAGTTCTGCATCACCTTCATGGCGACCCAGTATGCCGGCCTGGTGCCCGTGCCGGTCGCAATTCCGACCAGCCTCGGTGGCCGAGCCGCCTATGTCCAGCAGCTGCGCCATCAGATCGACGGCTGCGGCGCCAAGTTGGCGTGGGCTCCGGGCGATCTATTGCCTTTCCTGCGGGAGGCGGCGGAAGGCCTCGCGCTGAAGCTGGTCGGCGGCAGCGCCGATCTGGCCGCGCTGCCGACCGGCGGCGGCGACTTGAAGCCTTTCGCCAAGGACGAGCCCAGCTACCTGCAATATTCCTCGGGCAGCACGCGCTTTCCGAAGGGCATCGACATCCCGCAAAGCGTGCTGCTGGCCAATGCGTTTGGGATCGGCAATCACGGGCTCCAGGTGCGCGCCGGCGATCGCTGCGCCTCGTGGCTGCCCTTCTATCACGACATGGGCCTGGTTGGGTTCATGCTCACGCCGATCCTGAACCAGCTTTCGGTCGACTACCTCGCGACCCGCGACTTCGCGCGCCGTTCGCTGACCTGGCTGAACCTGATCTCCGAATACGGCGGCACGCTCGCCTACAGTCCGAGCTTCGGCTACGATCTCTGCGTCCGACGTCTCCGCGACGGCACCGAGTTCAAAGGCGACCTCTCCTCCTGGCGCGCGGCCGGAATCGGCGGCGACATGGTGCAGCCGGCGGTGCTGAAGCGCTTCGTCGATGCCTTCGGCCCGTTCGGCTTCCGGGAGACCGCCTTCTGCCCGAGCTACGGCATGGCGGAAACCACGCTCGCCATGAGCTTCGCGCCGCTGGAAGAGGTCTACACGCTCGACACCGTCTCGCGCGCCGCGCTGGAGCGCGACCGCGCCGAGCCGGCCGAAGCAGGGCCGGACTCGCGTGGCTTCATCGCCTGCGGCCCCGCTCTGCCGGGTCATGAATTGCAGGTGCGTGACGCCGCCGGGAAGCCGCTGCCGGAGCGGCGCATCGGCCGCATCTTCTTCCGCGGCCCCAGCGTGATGAAAGGCTACTTCAACCAGCCGGAACTGACACGCGAGACGCTCTCACCGGAGGGTTGGCTGGATACCGGCGACCTCGGCTATCTGTTGAACGGCCAGATCGTGATCACCGGCCGGGCCAAGGACCTCATCATCCTCAACGGCCGCAACATCTGGCCGCAGGACCTCGAATGGGCGGCGGAGGACGGCATAGACGAGCTGCGCCGCGGCGATGTGGCCGCGATTTCGGTCGAGAATCCGGACGAGGAAGACGCCGAGCGCATCGTCGTCCTGGTGCAATGCCGCAGCAGCGATCCTGACGCGCGCGCCAGGCTGGAGCGTGAGGTCGCCGCGGTCCTGCAGAAGGCGATGGCGGTCGAGGCCAGCGTCGTGCTGGTTCCGCCGCACGGCCTGCCGCAGACTTCCTCCGGCAAGCTCAGCCGCGCCAAGGCCAAGGCCAATTTCCTCGGTGGGGCTTACGCCCGCGCCGAGGCTGCTTCCGCTTAACGCCCATGTTGCGGGTCGCCGTCACCGGGGCGACCGGTTTTGTCGGCTCCCATGTCATCCGCAGGCTGATCGCCGCGGGACATCAGGTCCGCATCCTCGCGCGCCGCATGCCGATCACGGCATTGACACCCGACAGGCCGCTCGAGGTTGTGCTCGGTGACCTCGACGATGAGCCGGCGCTGCACCGCCTGGTCGGCGGGGTCGATGTGGTCATCCATGTGGCGGGCGTCATCAAGGCCCGCCACGCCGCCGTGTTTCACAAGGTCAATGTCGAAGGTACCCGGCATTTGGCGACGGCACTCTCGAACGCGTCGCCGGACCTCCGCGTCATCCATGTCTCGTCGCTGGCCGCGCGCGAACCGAGCCTTTCGCCCTATTGCGCCAGCAAACGCGGCGGCGAGGAGGCGATCCAGGCGCTCGCCAATCCGGCGCGGCTGACGATCCTCCGCCCACCCGCGGTCTACGGCCCGGGGGACACCGAGATCTACCCGATGTTCAAGGCCGCAGCGCTGGGCATTTGCGCGTATCCGGCGGCGCCGCAAGGTCGGGTTTCGCTGATTCACGGCGCCGATCTCGCCGCAGCCATCGTCGCCGCGGCGGAAACCATCCTTCCGGATCCGGTCTACGAGTTGGACGACGGGCATGCCGGCGGCTACGCCTGGACCGAGATCGGCGCCGGACTGTCCGCTGCGCTGGCTCGGCCGGTGCGGATGATCCGGGTGCCTCGCCCGGTTCTCACCGCGATCGCCCTGGGCGTCGAGGCGCACCGCCGGGTCGCGGGGTCGCTCACCGCGCTTTCGCTGGCCAAGGTGCCGGAGCTTTACCACGCGGACTGGGTGGCCCGAGGGCCCCGGCTGGAGGCCCGGACCGGATGGAAACCGGCCTTCGACGTCACAAGAGGTTTCGCGGATACGCTGGCTTGGTATCGCGCTATAGGTTGGCTTCGTTAACCAAGCGACCAACGAAATGCGGCCCGCAACCCATTGATTCGGCCCAATTGTTACATTCGGTAACAAAATGTCATTTCACCAAATCGCCGCAATCGGGTGACAAGTGACCCCGCAAGCGTCACGTAAGTCGACGCGGAAGGGGCAGTTCAGGGTCCCGGGGCAATAGAGAATTCGGTAAGGCATTTTGGCTGCAGTCGCAATCATGGGCATGGACGCACCGACCGAGGATTCAGTCCTCGCCGAGATCATCAATGCGCTCCTGCCCTTCAAGAAGTCGGATGAGCCAATCACCGCCGAGACCGAGATCGCCCGCGACCTCAAACTGGATTCGCTTGCGGTGATGGATCTTCTGATGGTGCTCGAAGACAAATTCGACGTGTCGATTCCGCTGAACATGGTGGCGGAGATCACGACGGTCGGGCAGCTGGCGAAGGCCGTCCGCGACCAGAAGGCGGGGGCATAACGATGGGTTTGTTTGATCGGTTCCAGGAATTGCGCGCCGCACACGGCCAGATCAAGGCGTGTGGCGCTGATCCGTTCGGCGTGAAGATGGATCGCATTCTCTCGTCGACCGAAGCCGAGATCGAGGGTCGTCACACGATTCTCTGCGGCAGCAACAACTATCTCGGTCTGACCTTCGACGCCGATAGCCTCGCCGCCGCCAAGGCCTCGCTCGACAAGTATGGCACCGGCACGACCGGCTCGCGCATTGCCAACGGGTCCTACGACGACCACAAGGCGCTGGAGCAGGATCTCGCCGATTTCTACGGCAAGCAGCACTGCATGGTCTTCACCACCGGCTACCAGGCGAATCTGGGCGCGATTTCGACCCTGGCCGGCCCGGGCGACTATCTGCTGGTCGATGCCGACAGCCATGCCTCGATCTATGACGCGTGTCGCCTCGGCCATGCCACGGTGATCCGCTTCAAGCACAACGACCCGGCCGATCTCGACAAGCGCTTGGCGCGCCTTGCCAAGGAGCCCGGCAACAAGATCGTCGTGGTCGAAGGCATCTATTCGATGCTGGGCGACCACGCGCCGCTCAAGGAGTTCGTCGCGGTCAAGAAGAAGCACGGCGCCTACCTGCTGGTCGATGAGGCCCATTCGATGGGCGTCATGGGCAAGACCGGCCGCGGCTGCCTGGAGCATGACGGCGTCGATGCCGATGTCGATTTCATCACCGGCACCTTCTCGAAGAGCATGGGCGCGATCGGCGGCTTCCTGATCTCCGATCATCCGGACTTCGACATCCTGCGCGTCGCCTGCCGGCCTTACATGTTCACCGCTTCGCTGCCGCCTTCGATCGTCGCCTCGGTGCGCGCTTCGCTGGCGCGCCTGCGCGCCGAGCCGGAGATGATGACCCGCCTCTGGCAGAACGTGGACACTCTCTATGACGGGCTTCAGGCCAAGGGCTTCCGCCTCGGCAAGCAGCGCGGCCCGGTCGTCGCCGTCCATATCAACGGCCCCGAGCTCGCCGCCATGGCGTGGCACGGCCTGCTTTCGAACGGCGTCTACGTGAACCTCGCTCTGCCGCCCGCGACGCCGAGCGGCACCGCCCTGTTGCGCTGCTCGGTCTGCGCGGCGCACACGACGGAACAGCTCGAGCAAGTCATCGAAGCCTTGGGTGAAGTGGGACGTCAGCTCGGCATCATCCCGGCCGAGGACGGCGCAGGCCAAGTCAGGGCCGCTGCCGAATAGCCGGGACCAGCCGAGCTTAGGGGGAAGCCGGCCAGCCTCGCGCTGGCCGGCTTTTTTTCTGGCTCCCGCTTCACCCGAAACGCGCCTGCGTTAACGTTTCCGGCCGCGACGATGGGTCCCGGATGATGTGTGGTCGGAATCGCCCATCTTCTGGTAAAGAACCTGTGGCACAGGCGGCCCGGCGACGGCCGCGGACAGCAGATTTGGAACATGCAGAACCTGGACTTCACATACTCGGACGCGGTCAACGAGCACTTCCAGCGCCGGCGCGACATCCTGAAGGCGCATCCCGAAGTGCGGCAGCTGATCGCCAAGAATCCCTGGACCGCCGCCTGGGTGATCGGGCTCGGCGCGGCGCAGTTCATCATCGCCGCCAATATTACGCAGGCGCCCTGGTGGGCGATGCTGCTGGTCGCCTATTTCGTCGGGGCTGTGATCAACCACGCGCTCTATGTGCTGATGCACGAATGCACCCATGACACCGTGTTCGAAAAGGCGGTCTGGAATCGGGTATTGGGCATTGTCTGCGACTTCGCCCTGGCGCTGCCGAGCGCGATGGCGTTCCGCAAGTACCATCTGATGCACCACAAGTATCTCGGCCAGTACGAGCGGGATCCGGACATCGTGCTGCATGGCGAAGCCAAGCTGGTCGGCAACTCGGCCGTGCGCAAGGCGCTCTGGATCGCCGGCCTCTCGATCTCGCAGATGTTGCGGCCGCTGAAAGTGAAGATGCTGATCGGCAAGCCTATCGGCGACAACTGGATGACGGCGAACATGGTGATCCAGGTGCTGGTCGATGCGGCGCTGGTCTATTTCTTCGGCTGGTATGCCCTGCTCTACCTGGTGCTCTCGACCTTCTTCGCACTTGGCCTGCACCCGATGGGCGGCCGCTGGATCCAGGAGCACTACTCGGTGGATCGCAAGCAGGACACGCATTCGTATTACGGCCCACTGAACCGGCTCTGCTTCAACATGGGCTACCACGTCGAGCACCACGACTTCGCCAACGTGCCCTGGAACAACCTGCCCAAGCTCAAGAAGGTCGCGGGCGAGTTCTACGACAACCGTTTCTACTACCGGTCCTGGGTCGCGGTGGTGCTGGGCTTCATCTTCAATCCGCAGATGTCGGCCTACAGCCGGGTCATCCACAACCAGTCGGTGCCGAACAAGCAGGCGGCTGAGTAGCTAGCGGAACGCACCCATCCGATAGAGTCGCCAGGCCAGCCCCGGTGCGGCCAGCAGCGGATGCCGGCGCTGCCAGTCGGTGACCGGCACGGTCATGCCGGAATGGCGCTTGATCTTCCACAGCGCGTAGTCGAGGCCACCGTCGAAGGTGAAGATGCCTTTGATGATGCGCAGCAGGTTCAAGGTCTTGCCGAGCCGGCGGCGGCGTTTCCAGCCGGCCGCAGCTTGCTCCGGCGACATCTCCGGCTGCCCCAGCTCGTCCAGCACCAGCGGCGTCAGGCGCTCGTAGCGCGCCTGATCGTTCTCGAAGATCTTGACCGCGCGGTCGCTCCCTTCCGGCCGCAGCTCCGCCGCGTAGGTCTCCCGCATCGCGCGGGTCCAGAGCCTGCGCGCATCTCGGCTCGCCGGCTCCAACGGCCAGGCCCGACGCAGCATCGTCCGCACCGCGTCCATGCAGGCGGTCACGATGCGTTCGGCGGTCGCGCCATCGCGGGTCCAGACGATGCGCGCCGGCTGCGCGTAACGCGCCCAGACCGAGACGTTCTGCGTCTCGGGCCGGCAGAAGCGCGCGAAATCCTCCAGCGAGATCACGACATACTTGGCGCGGATATGACCCCCCTGCCACACCGTCTCGCAATAGAAGGCATTCGGCGGCAGGAGACGGTTGGCGACCGCGAGCCAGGTCTTGTCGTAGGCTCGGCGGTAATCGTCCACCAGGACATAGAAGTCGAGCAGATTGTCGGCGAGTTCGGCCTCGGGCGAGCGCAGGCAGGATCCGTAGAACAGCACCGCCACGGCGGCGCGCTCATAGCGCGCGCGCAAGACATCGGCGATGGCGTGAACCGTCGCGGCGACCGGCCGGTTCAATTCCTCGCTCAAGGTTTCGCGCAGCGCGTCCGCCAAACGTTCCTCAATAGCGCGTGAAGGTGATGGTCGGGCCGACCGAGAGCTTGAACCCTGGTCCGCCATCGGTCTCCAGGAACTCACCGTCGAACACAACCGGCGTCACCAGGTCGCACTCAAGCTGTTCCGCGCGCCGGCTGCAATAGCCATAGGCCTCCATCCATGGCCGCGGCTTGCCGCGCAGGGCCGGCAAAGCGGCCCAGGCGAAGCGGCGCGGCGGATGACTGATGGTGGTGATCTGCATTCGCCCCGGCCCCTGGCCCCAGAACGGCTTGATGCCGGGCAGGATCTGCGTGAGCGTCGTGCAGACCAGCAGGAACAGCTCCTGCGGCGCGTCCGCCCGGCCGTCGAGCGCCATGGCGACGCGCTCGCCGGTGAAGCCGGATTTCGCCCCCGGCCCGTACCAGAGGACGCGCAGCACCGAGAGCAGGATGCCGATCTTGCTGGCGAGACTCTGGGTGAAGCCCATGCCGTGCACCTTGCGCCGGCCGAGAATCGTACCCTGGTAGAAGGCGATCGCGCCGAGCAGAAAGCCGTGGATCGGCGGGCCATCATCGCCGAGTTCGAGAGTCATCACCGCGCGCTCGACCGTCTCCCCGGGATCACCCGCTTCGACCCGTTCGATCAGCCGCTTCAAGTGCGGCGCCGGCAGCTCGGTCTCGCCGAGATCGCGGGCGATGACGTTGGTCATGCCGGCCGAGAGCAGGCTCAGCTTCGGCAGCGTGGGGAACGGCTTGTCATTGATGAGCGCGCTGATCGTGGCCTGAACCGTCCCATCGCCGCCGCTGATGCAGAGATGCGTGACCCCTGCGGCGGCCATCTCCCGCAGACATTCGACGAGGTCGGAAATGTCGTGGAAGGCGAGGTGCTTCACCTGCGGATGATCGTGCAGCAGCGCGGAGAATGCACCCAGCGCCTCCCGGTTCCGCTTGCTGTGGGCGTTGCTGAGGACGCCGATCTTGGCGCTCATGGTTTGATCGGTTCGCTCAGCCAGGAGACCGGCGGACGCCCCATCGCCTTGGTGAGGGACGCCTGGAGGATCCGGATCGTGTGGAAGGCGAAAGACACCAGGGTCCATATCGCGACCAGCACAAATCCCTCTCGCGGCGATCCGAGGATCACTGCCACGGTCAGGATGAACAGATTGGGGTTGCGCCGCGCGGTGATCTCGCGGAACCAGGAATCGACCGGCCGCCAGATGTGGATCTCGATCCCGTGCAGCCAGGTGAAGAGGCCTTCCTGCAGCCGGCCGGCCACATAGCCGACGATCACCACGAGCAGCGACAGGTTGAGCAGCGAGTCGGTAAACCCGTCATTGGCGGCGAACAGGCCGTGATACCAGGCCCAGTACCAGAACGGCGGATGGATGAGGTCGATGCCGTGGTCGAACACATTGCCGAACGGCGTCGAGCGCAGAGTGACCCGTGCGAGCTTGCCGTCGACCGTGTCGAGGAAGCACATGCCCCAGGCGCAGGCAAGGCCGAGCGCGAATGCGCCCTGCCAGAACAGCGCCATCGCCAGCAGAACCAGCACCAGGCTGACCGCGGTCACGACATTGGGCGAAATGCCGAAGCGGGCGCAGAATCGCGTGACGTGAAAGGCCGGCCAGGGCCAGAGCCGCTTGGTCACGAAATCGGTAACGCCCTTATAAGCGCCGTTAAACATCCGGCGCTCGATCGCGACCGACGGCATCGAGTCGACCCGCATGAGGTACGGCGGGGCGCGCCGCCGCAAAGTCTTGTTGTACGTGCTGGCCAGGCCGCCCGAGTCGACGCGCCGGAGCTCGGCCGGAATGGTCTTGTCGCTGCCCGATGCCAGCGCCGCGCCCACTGCTGCGGCCTGACTGGCGTCGAAGAGATGCGCGGCGACCGGCTCTCCGCCGGTGCCGGTCAAGAGCAGGCCCGGCTGTCGCAGCAAAGCCGGGATCAGCATCTCATCGAAAATGAAGTCGTCCCGGACCAGCAGCAGGCCGGTGTCAGCCGTTTTGGCGCCGGCCCGGGCCAACGCCCGTTCCAGTCTCTCTCGGGCCGTCATGCCCCAAAAACGGCGCGGTTGGGCCCCGATGCCTGCGCTTCCGCCGGCCGGGCCTGCCACGATCCGGACGCTCGGTCGTTCGGAAATCCTGTCGCTCATTCAAAACGTTAACGAATCTGCCGCTGGGGCGTTCTCATCGGCCTGAAATAGCCCTATCCCCGGCCGAGCGTCCACCTGAATTACCGCAGGAAAATCAAGGCTTGACCGGTTTCCGGGTTCAGGACCATGTACCGCTCACGATCCAGGAACCGCAACAGGAACCCCAAGGGGGAACCGAGGCTATGGCGTGCCCAGCCTGACTCTCGCCCATATCTCCGATCTGCACATCGGGCCGCTGCCGCGCCCCGGTTTGCGGGCGCTTGCCGGCAAGCGGGTCACCGGCTTTCTCTCCTGGCGCCTGAAGCGCTCGAAGATCCATCGCTTGGAAGTGCTGGACGTGCTCGCCAAGGACCTGGCGGCGCAGAAGCCCGATCACATTGCCGTCACCGGCGACCTGGTCAACATCGCCCTGCCCGCCGAGTTCATCCAGGCGCATGCTTTCCTGCAGCGGATCGGTGCCGGCGACCAAGTGACGGTGGTGCCCGGCAATCACGATGCCTATGTCGCTCTGCCTTGGGCGAAAGCAGCCGGGCTCTGGAGCGAATACATGACGGGCCGCCATTTCGACGGCGGCGATAACGATCGGCCGCCGCGGGACGTCCGTGATTTTCCCTTCATGCGGCGACTGGGCGGCGTGGCGCTGATCGGCGTCTCGACCGCCCTCCCCACGCGGCCATTCAGCGCGGCCGGCGAGCTCGGCACGGATCAACTGCAGCGCCTCGACGCCATGCTCGAGACGCTCGGCGAGGCCGGCGCGTTCCGCATCGTCTTGATCCATCACCCACCGTTCGGTGGCGGCGCCTATAAGCGCAAGAGTCTGCGCGACGCCGGAGCGCTGGCGGAAATCGTCCGGAAGCGCGGATGCGAGCTGATGCTGCACGGCCATACGCATATGTCCCAGCTCGGCCGGATGAAGGGGCCGAGCACTTCGGTGCCGGTGATCGGCGTGCCGTCCGCCTCCGCCGTGTCGACCGATCATCGGGACCCGTCGCGCTACCACCTCTATCGCCTGTCCCGCGCCGAGCGCAACGACGGGGCGTGGACGCTGACCGTGTCGATGCGGGAGCTCAAGCCCGACGGGTCGGGTTTCGCACCGATCGGCGAGATCGTGCTGCTGGGCGACGCCAACCCGCCGGTGCTGCAGCAATGCGCCTGATCGATGCCTACATCCTGCGCCGCGTGCTGATGCCCCTGCTGGCCGCGGTCGGGATCGCCATGGCGGCGCTGCTGATGCAGCGCCTGATCCACCTGCTGGATCTCTTCGCCAATCGCGGCAGCCCGCTCTCGATCATCCTGAAGATGCTGGGCAACCTGGTGCCGTTCTATCTCGGCATCGCCCTGCCGGCGGCACTCTTCATCGGCGTGCTCTATGCCGGCTCGCGACTCTCCAGCGAGAGCGAGCTCGATGCCATGCGGGCCAGTGGCCTCTCGCTGCTGCGCCTGATCGCGCCGGTGCTCGCCCTCGCCGTCGTGCTGGTGATGATCAGCAGCTATCTGCTCGGCTGGCTGCAGCCCTACACCCGTTTCGGCTATCGCGCCCTGGTGCATCTCGTCACCGACACCCAGTGGGATTCCGCGATCGAGCGCGGCGCCTTCTTCTCCGGATTCGGCGGCAAGACCATCCTGATCGGCGACATCTCCGACGGAGGTCGAACGCTCACCAGGATCTTCGTCAAGGAGAAGGACGATGCCGGGCGCAGCATCATCCTGACCGCCGAGCGCGGCGATCTGCGCAAGCAATCCGACTTCTCGCTGGTGCTGCAGCTGCATAACGGGATCCGGTCCGAAACCACGGCCAACGGCGACGCCACGCGCGCGATGACGTTCGATCAACTCGACCTGCCGCTGGAATCGATCGCGCCGGACCCGTTTCGTCCGCGCGGTGAGAAGGAATCCGAGCTCACCTTCACCGAGCTCGTGCGCTTTTACTTCAACACGCCGTCCTACCTGGATATCGAGGATATCACGGCGGAGCTGCATGAACGCCTGGTGCGCACGGTCTCGATCCTCTTCCTCCCGTTCCTGGCCTTTCCGGTCGGCATCTCGTCGCGGCGCACATCGAAGAGCCTGCGGATGATCGTCGGCGTGCTGTTCCTGATCTTCTATTACGAAGTCCTGCAGTTCGGCGAGGCCATGGTGCGGAGGCAGGCGCTCGGTCCGATCCCGGCTCTGTGGGTGCCCTGCGCCATTTTTGCGGCCTGCAGCCTCTGGCTGTTCTGGGTGGCGGACCGAAAGCCAGGCCAGGATCCGTTGGCGCATCTGTTTGACGGCTTGAGCACGATCGGCACCTGGTTCCGCCGATTGTTGCCGCGACGCCTCCCCAAGGTGGCGGAGTGAGCCGCGCATGAGCACCTTCAGCCGCTATATCCTCCGCGTATTCTTCCTTCAGATGGCGCTGCTGTTGATCAGCTTCACCGCCCTGCTGCAGGTCTTCGACCTGTTGTCGAACAGCATCGAGGTGCTCAATCGCGGCGGCGGCCATTTCAGCGCCCTGGCGCTTTATGCCGTGCTGCGCCTGCCGGAGATCGTGAGCTTCCTGACGCCGTTCGCGGTCCTGCTGGCGACGCTGATGACGTTGGGACGGCTGGAGCGCGACAACGAGATCCTGGCCTACAAGGCGGCCGGGGCGCCCTACAATGCCGTATTGCTCTCGTTCCTGCCGGCGGTGATCCTGGTCGGCCTGGCGCATTTTGCGCTGGCGGATCAGATCGTGCCGCGGGCGATCAATGCCATGGTCCAGCGCGATATCTATGTCGACCGCTCCTCGAAAGACGACGATGAAGCCGTGTTCATTCAGGATGGCCGCTCGGTGATCGAGGTCACCAGCGTGGGCAAGTACGGCGCGACGCTGAAACAGACGCGGATCTACGAGCGCGGCGACAACGGCATCCTCAACCGTGTGCGCCAAGCGGCCGAAGCGCACTATGACACCAAGCAGCGTCAATGGACCCTGAGGGACGTCTGGATCACATCCATCATTCCCGACCAGCCCTCGCAAGCCGAGCACCGCGCCGAGATGACCTGGGAGACGACCCTGACTCCGGCCGAGTTCTCCAATCTCATCGAGTTGCCGCAGGCGATGACCCTGGCGAAGATCTGGTCATTCGCGACCTCCGCCGATGTCGGCGTGCGACCGACCTATTTCTACGAAGCCTGGTTGCAGAAGCGCTTCTCCCTGCCGATGAGCTCGATCCTGATGATCCTGCTGGCGGCGCCGGTTGCGCATAGCCTCTATCGCCGCGACCGCGGTCTCGCCGCCGGCATGGCGATCGGCTTCGGCCTCGGCTTCCTCTATTTCATCTCCGACGGTCTCGTGATGTCCCTGGGCGAGACCGGCGCCGTCCCGCCCGTCGTCGCCGCCTGGATGCCGATCCTGGTCTTCGCCAGTGTCGGCGGCGCATGGCTCATTCGTCTCGAAGGTTACTAAAAGCATGAAATTGTGGATCGACGCTGCGGAGGCCTCATCGCAGCGGGTCTTCGGCATGTCCCTGATCGAACGCCACCTGAAGGCGGCACGGCATCAGAAGATCGAGATCAGCGAAGTCATCGTCGATTGCGGCAGCGCGACGGAAACCCGCTTCGTGCTCGAGCCGCGGCTGAAAGCGCCGGTGCGCATCGTGCAATCGACCGGCACTTGCGGCGAGCGGCTCGCGGCCGCCGCCGCCAACGAGGCGGTGCTCGCCACCGACGCGGCCACGCTTGCCGATGCGCGCCTCTACGGCTATCTCGGCCAGAATGCCGGCAGCAAAGTCGCGCGCGGCGACGCTCCGGACAGCGACGCGGTCATGGCCCGCATCGAGCCCGGCGACATCGCCCGGATCGACCGCAATGCGACGCGGCTCTCGAACTCCGTCGCGGGCTTGGCGCCGCTGACCCAAGCGGAGTTCCCGGCCTTCATCCGCAAGCTTCGGCGGAGCACGCCCTACTACCTCTTTCGCGTCGAGACGGCGGAGCAGGCACGCAAACTCGAGCGCTTTCTGTTCTGGTCGAACTACAAGGGCTCGACCGATTTCTTCACCAAGTACGTCTACCCGCCGTTGGTCTGGCTGATGGTGCCGCCGCTGGCGCGGGCACGCGTGCATCCGAACCTGGTGACGGCGGTCAGCATCTTCCTGACACTGATCGCCGTTCCGCTCTTCGCCGAGGGCCAGTTCCTGCTCGGCTTCCTGTGCGCTTACGGCATGAGCGTGCTCGATTCGGTCGACGGCAAGCTGGCGCGGCTGACCTTCACCGATTCCTGGCTCGGCAACATCCTCGACCATGGACTGGATCTGGTGCATCCGCCGTTCTGGTATCTCGCCTGGGCCTGGGGCCTGACCGGGGGCGACACAACGTCGCCGGCCTGGCAGGCCGGGCTGGTGATGCTGGGCCTGTACGTGCTCGACCGGCTGATCCTCGCGATCTATCCCCGGCGTTTCCACAAGGGTCTCCACACCCACGCTCCGATCGACGCCTTCGTGCGCACCTTCATCTCCCGGCGCAACATCAACCTTCCTTTATTCACAGTCGGTTATTACCTCGGGCTCGGGGTTCCGACCCTCTATCTGATCGTGGCCTGGCAGGCCCTGACCTGCCTCTATCACGGCGGGCGGACGTTCTGGATCTTCTTCGTGGAGCGGGCCCGGCCGCAGGGGAACGTCTCCTGATCCGGGGCGCTGACGGGTTGCAGCCGTAACCCTTTGCCGCTTGCTCCAATCCATTGATTCGCCTAGATTACTCGCCAATTCTCAGCATAGAAAAGCGACCCGATGAGCGGCTTCTGGAAGAACCGGACCCACAACCTGGCACGCATGTCCCTGGCGGACCTGTTTCGCGCCTTTTTCACCTATCCCTCGGTGCTCGCCTATATCGCGGTCGCGGCGGCGAGTTTCTATTTCGTCTATCGCTGGTATGAGTCCCCGCTGCCGCTGGCGGTTGCCTGGGTGGCGACCGGCCTCGTCTATCCGATGGTCTGGTACTGCCTGCATCGCTGGGTGCTGCACGGCCAGTATCTCTACCGTTCGCCGCTGACCGCCGCGGTGTGGAAGCGGATCCATTTCGACCATCACCAGGATCCGCACAATCTCGTCGTCCTGTTCGGCGCGCTCTACACCACGCTGCCGACCATCGGCATCGTCACCATTCCGATCGGCTACCTGATCGGTGGGCCTGCCGGTTCGGCCATGGCCTTCGGTGCCGGGATCGTGATCACGCTGTTCTACGAGTTCTGCCATTGCATGCAGCACCTGAACACCGCCCCGAAGACCGCCTTCATGAAGCGCATCAAGCAGCTTCACCTCGCGCATCACTTCCACAATGAGCAGGGCAATTACGGCATCACCAACTATGTCTGGGACCGGTTGTTCGGCACCTTTTACGCCAAGGCCAAGCTGGTGCCGAAGAGTGCCACGGTCTTCAATATCGGCTACACCGAAGAGATGGCGCAGAAGTATCCCTGGGTGAACCGGCTTTCCAACTTCACCCGCGGCGACGGCAATCCGCGGCGCTTCCGCAGCGAGCCTGCCCCGGGCGAAAGCGCCTAGGCTTTCATGCGCGCGGCCATCGACGTTGCCCCGGTCGCCGGCCGGTCGGACCTGGCGGCGTTCATCCAGCTTCCGAAGCGCCTCTATCGCGGCCAGAAGGGCTATGTAGCGCCGCTCGACATGGAGCGCGCCGAAGCGCTGTCGCCGAAGACCAACCCCTTCTTCGATCACGCCGAGGTCCGGCTGTTCCTGGCGCGCCGCGACGGCAAGGTCGTGGGCCGCATCTCGGCGCAGATCGACAAGCTGCATCAGCAGAAGTACGGCGACGGCACCGGCCATTTCGGCTTCCTCGACGCCGAGGACGATCCCGCGGTTTTCGCCGCCTTGATCGCGGCGGCCGAGGACTGGCTGAAGAGCAAGGGCGTGGTCCACGCCGTTGGTCCGCTCAGTTTCTCGACCAACGAGGAAATCGGCGCGTTGATCGAGGGCTTCGACGCCCTGCCGATGCTGCTGATGCCCTTCCACCTGCCCTACACCGCCCGGCACATCGAGGCGGAAGGCTATGCCAAGACCAAGGACGTGATCGCCTATCACCTGCACAAGGACGAGTACAAGCCGCTGGGCTCGAAGCGCATGCTGGAGCGTGCCGCCGACGAGAGCGGCGTGATCGTGCGCAACATCGACATGAAGCGCTTCCAGGCGGAAATCGAGACCGTGATCGACATCTTCAACGACGCCTGGGCCGAGAACTGGGGCATGGTTCCGTTCACCGAGAAGGAGATGGCCGCCGCCGCCAAGGGCCTGAAGCTGCTGATCGATCCGAAGATGGTGGTGATCGCCGAGCAGAACGGCGAGGCCGCGGGCATGATGGTCTGCCTGCCCAATCTCCTCGAGGCGGCCCGCGATCTCGACGGCAGGCTCCTGCCCTTCGGCCTGCCGAAACTGCTGTATCGCCTGAAGACCAACAAGGTCCGGTCGGGACGTATCCCGCTGATGGGCATCCGCCGCAAGCATCACGGCACCATTCTCGGCGCCACCTTGCTGCCGCTGATGTTCGAGAAGCTGCGCGTCCGCTTTCTGGAGCGCAATCTCGAGCGGCTGGAAATGTCCTGGATCCTCGAGGACAACACCGCCATGCGCCGGGTGCTGGAAGGCATCGGCGGCAAGGCCTACAAGACCCATCGGATTTACGAGAAGGCGCTCGCTTGAACGCGATCGACGCGCTGATCCTGGCTGGCAGCCGCGGTCCGAATGATCCGGTGGCGGCGCTCGGCGGGGTTCCGCACAAGGCCCTGACGCCGATCGCCGGCCGGGCGATGCTGGCCTTCGTGCTCGATGCGGTGCGCGGCGTTCCCGAGGTCGAGCGGATCTTCATCTGCATCGATGCGGAAACCGATCTCCGTGCCGTGACCAACGGCACCGCCTTCAACCGCATTCCGCCCGCCAACAGCCCCGCTGCCAGCGTCGCCGCGGCGCTGCAGGCGATCGACGGCGATCGGCCGCTGCTGATCACCACGGCGGATCACCCGCTGCTGACCCCGCAGATCATCGCGCATTTTCTCAGCCAAGCGCCGCAGGATGCCGATCTCTGCGTCGGTCTGGCGGAGGCGGAGGCCATCACCAAGGCTTTTCCCGAAGGCAAGCGCACCTTCTATCGCCTGGCCGGACGCGGCTATAGCGGCTGCAACCTCTTCCTCGCTCGCAGGCCCGGCGCCGTCCGCGTCGCCGAGTATTGGCGGCGGATGGAAGGACATCGCAAGAATCCGCTGCGCCTGGTGCGCGAGATCGGCCTCGGCGCGCTCATCCGCTACGCGCTCGGACTGCTCAGCCTGGAGCAGGCTTTCAACCACGTCTCGAGGCTGACCGGTGCGAAGATCAGCCCGGTAATCCTGCCCTTCGCCGAGGCGGCGACCGATGTGGACAAGCCTTCGGACCACATCCTGGTCGAATCCATCCTCAAGCGCCGCCGCGCCGTCGGTTAGCTCATGCCGCGATGGCGACTTTGAGGACGCCGTCGCGCTGGTGGCCGAACAGGTCGTAGGCCGCCTCGATGTCGTCGAGCTTGAAGCGGTGCGTGACCATGGACGTCAGATCGACGCGACCGCTGGCGATCACTTCCATCAGGCGCCGCATCCGTTCCTTGCCGCCGGGGCAAAGCGTGGTGACAATCTTCAAGTCGGCCAGGCCCGCGCCGAAGGCGGCGAGCGGAATGGTGAGATCCGTGGAATAGACCCCGAGGCTGGACAGGGTCCCACCCGGACGCAGCACGCGCAAGGCGGACTCGAATGTGGATTGCGTACCCAGTGCCTCGATGGCGACATCGACGCCGCGCCCGTCGGTCAGGCGCATGATCTCTTCCACCGGATTGACCGCGCGGAAATCCACCACGTGGCTGGCGCCGAGCTTCTTCGCCATCTCCAGGCGGTTGGGCACACTGTCGACGGCGATGATCGTGGTGGCGCCGGAGAGCTTCGCGCCGGCGGTGGCGCAAAGACCGATCGGTCCCTGGGCAAAGACCGCCACGGTATCGCCGATGCGGACACTGCCGCTTTCGGCCCCGCTGAAGCCCGTGGACATGATGTCCGGGCACATCAGGACCTGCTCATCCGTGAGGTTGTCCGGCACCAGCGCCAGATTGGCCATGGCGTCGGGAACCCGCAGGTATTCCGCCTGGCAGCCGTCGATCGTGTTGCCGAATTTCCAGCCGCCGATCGCCTTGAAGCCGTGTTTCGTGCCGGCGCCGTCTTGGCTGAGGCAGCCGCAGAGGCAGGCCGCGCTGTGGCCGCTCGGCGTGATCGCGCCGGCAATGACGCGCTGGCCTTCCTTGAAGCCGATCACCGCCGAACCCAGCTTCTCGATGACGCCCACCGGCTCATGGCCAACCGTGAGGCCGCGCGCGACCGGGTATTCACCCTTCAGGATATGGATGTCGGTGCCGCAGATGGTGGTGGTCTTGACCCGCATCAGCACATCGTTCGGACCGATATCCGGGATCGGCTTGTCTTCCAGGACAATCCGGCCAGGCTCGACGAACACGGCGGCTTTCATCTTCGGCATCACGTCCTCCACGCATTTGAACCTTGGAGAACCTTGAGCCGCAGCCTGGAAGCAGGCGTTGATGCAAGTCAACGCCTGTTCTATTTCATCGGACGGTAACCGTCAGAACGTCTCGACCAGCGCGCCGACGCGTTCAAAGTCGGCCGGGAAATCAACCTCGCCCCAGCGCAGGCCTTCGATCGAGCAGGTCTCGACCGGATTCCGTTCCGCGATCTGGCCGATGACTTTGAGGTACCACCACTTCAGACCCTCGGGCGTGTGCATCATCGCCTCGAGCGTATCGGTGAACAGCTTCGGCCCCTGCCCGCGGAAGTACAGCATGCCGATCGACTCCGCATTGGAGCGCTCGGGCGGCAGATGCTTGCCGATCTCCAGGAGGCGCGTGCCCTTGCGGTGCACCTTCATGTCGTCGGCGTCGTAGCCGTTCTCTTTCACGTCGACCGTGACGGTGATCGGCGCGTCGGGGCTGGCGAGCAGGCGCTTCACGCATTCCGGCTCGATCACGGTGTCGCCGTTGAGGATGATGAAGTCGCGATCCATCTCGGCCCGCGCCATCCAGCAGCTCGCGAGATTGTCGGCCAGCTTGAAGAAGGGATTGTAGACCGTGCGGATCGAAAGCTTGGCGCCGGCGAGCTTGTTCAGCAGCGCCGCAACATCCGGCGCGTGATAGCCGGTGACGACCGCGATGTCATTGACGCCGTTCTGGGTCAGTGCCCAGATCTGCCATTCGATCAGGGTCCTCGGACCCAGCGGCAGCAGGCATTTCGGGCGCCCTTCGGTCAGCGGCAGAAGGCGCGAGCCCTGGCCCGCGCTCAGGATGACGGCTCTCATTCAGTCTCCGGAAAATTGGCCGGAAATCGGCCTTCGGGGCGCGAGAATGGTGGGGAAGCCGGGACCTGTCAACCCTGAAGGCCCGGCCGAACCTGAGACATTTCGCCTTGCCGATCAGGGGCTTACTTCGCGAGGGCGCGGGTGGTCCGCGGGCCGCGCGCGGAGCCCCGAGTCCGCCGCGCCGTGCTGTCCCGTGCGACGATCTCGAAGCCGAGATCGATCCGGGTCTGCTTCGGCCGGGATCCTGAGCCGCGGATGATCTCGAGCACGATCTCCGCGGCACGGCGCGCCATTTCGTAGCGCGGGATCGCAACCGAGCTCAGCGCGGGATAGGCGCTGGCGCAATAGTCGAGATCGTTGAAGCCGATGATCGAGAGGTCTTCCGGCACGCGGATACCGCGACGCTGGCATTCGAACAGCGCACCCAAAGCCAGATCGTCGTTGCAGCAGAAGAGGGCTTCGAGATTGGGCGCCTTCGCCAGCATCTCGGTGAAGAGCTCGGCACCGCGCTGCACCGAGGATTGCATCAGATTGGCGATCACCATGCCGTCGCTGTCGAGCCCGGCATCGGCCATCGCCTTCTGATAGCCCTCCATGCGCCGCCGGGCGCGGAAATCGACCCGGGCGGCGATGTGAGCAACCTTACGGTGGCCGAGATCGAGCAGGAACCGGGTCGCCGCATAGCCGGCGCCGCGCTGCGACATGCCGATGTTGATGTCGATCGGCTTCTCGGCGAGCTCCATGGTCTGCACCACCGGAACGCCCGAACCTTCCAACAGTTTTCTGGCCCGATCGGTCTGGTCGATGCCGGCGAGGATCATCGCCTCGGCATGATGGCCGATCAGCGTCGCGATCGCCCGCTCCTCCTCGTCCTGGGAGTACCGGCTGTTCAGCACCAGGACCTGAAAGCCCTTCGGCAGGAATGCGTCATGCAAGGCTTTCAGATACTCCACGAAGACGCCGTTGGTCAGCGAGGGCACCACCACGCCGATGATATGGGTCCGTGAGGAAGCCAGCGCGCTTGCCAGGTAGTTTGGAACATATCCAAGCTCTCGCACCGCAGCATCGATGCGCCGCCGCACATCGTCGGAAACCATCTCCGGTTTCCGCAGCGCGCGCGAAACCGTGACCGCACTGACGCCGGCGCGCGCCGCCACATCGGACAGCTTGGCGCGCCCGACTGATTTTACGGGGCGTGACTTACCCGGTATGCGACCAGAGCGTTGCGGCATACGCCGATTTCTTCCCCTGCTGCGGCCGTGCTTTATATTTGAAGCGTTGTTACGGCCGGCATTGACAGCGCTTTCATCCTATAATACCTCTATCGATGCTAGGTCAACGTCGGTGGGAATCTCGCTTGCGTGGTGGCGTCTGACACCGTCGCGGGGGACAACGAACAGAGCACCCTTCTGCGTTCGACCGGGAAAGAAACATAAAGAACCGTCCTTGGGAGGATGCCAATGTACCGGACGCTCACGCGCCGGAAGGCGAGCATCGCTGCTGCCGTGCTCCTGTCTTCCGTTTTCACTTTCTCTGCCGTTGCCGCCGGCCCGGAAGTCGTTTCCGGACCCAGCGCCGATCCGAAGTGCTACGTGCCTTGGGCCGACAGCACCAAGTTTTTCAAGTTCCCGAAGAAGGAAGGCCCGTATCGCATCGCGCTCGCGAACGGCTTCATCGGCAATACCTGGCGCATCCAGATGATCAAGACTGCCAAGGCCTATGCCGAGCAGCCTGAGGTCAAGGCGAAGCTGAAGGAGTTCAAGGTGGTGTCGACCGGCGAAGATGTCGCCGCGCAGATCGCGGCCGTGCAGAACTTCATCGATTCCGGCTATGACGCCATCGTCATCAACGCGCAGAACCCGACCGCCTTCACCCCGGTCATCAAGCGCGCCAAGGCGAAGGGCGTGATCCTGGTCGCCTTCGACAACATTCTCGACACCGAGGATGCGATCAACGTCAACGTCGACCAGAAGGGCCTCGGCGAATACTGGGGCAAGTGGCTGGTCGACAACATTCCGAACGGCGGCAAGGTCCTCGAAGTGCGCGGCGTCGCCGGCACCTCGGTCGACACCGACCGCCACAACGGCATCCACGAAGTGCTCGATGCCTCCGGCAAGAAGTGGGACGTGGTGGAAGTCGTCGGCAAGTGGGATGACGGCACGGCGCAGAAGGCCTCGGCCGATGCGATCGCCACCCAGAAGCACTTCGACGGCATCACCGTGCAGGGCGGCTCGACCGGCACCGTGCGCGCCTTCATGGACGCGAAGCATCCCTTCGTGCCCGTCGGCGGCGAGACCGAGAACGGCTTCCGCAAGCTGTGCGCCGCGCATGCCGGCGAAGGCCTGAAATGCGCTTCGGGCGGCACCGGCCCGGCGCAGGTCGCCGTCGCCATCAAGACCGCGATCGCGGCGCTTGAAGGCGAAGTGGTCCCGCAATCCGTGAAGCTCCCCTTGGCGACCACCGAGGATCCGAACTTCAAGGACGGAGAGAACTTCTACAGCAAGGAAGGCGACAACTTCTTCGTCGGCAATTCCTTCCCGACCTGTGGCATCAACTTCACCGCCCAGGAAATCATGGGCCAGTCGGAAGGCAATCAGTAACGACCGACTGATTTGACGTTGACGAAACCCGGCGCCGTTGGGGATGCTCCCCGGCGGCGCCGGTTTGTCACCGGCATGATTTGAGAAGCACGCGATGGACGGTCCCAGCTCCGCCCCCCTCTTCCGCATGGAAGGCGTCTCCAAGCGCTATGGCGGCGTCAAAGCGCTGACCAATGCCGATCTCACCGTCGAAGCGGGCCACATCCACGGCGTGCTGGGCGAGAACGGCGCCGGCAAGTCGACTCTGATGAAGATCATGGCCGGCGTGGTCCAGCCTGACGAAGGCCGAATGACGCTGGACGGCAATCCCGTCGCCTTCGGCAATCCCGCCGCGGCCAATGCCGCGGGCATTGTCTGCATCTTCCAGGAATTGTCGCTGGTGCCGGAGCTGTCGGTCGCCGACAACATCTGCATCAGCAATCCGCCGAAGCGTTTCGGCCTGATCGATCAGCGCGCCCAGCGCCGCATCGCCGAAGAAGCGCTCGCGCGCGCCGGCGGCGAGGACATCCATCCCCTGGCGCCGATCAAGGATCTGCCGCTCTCGCGCCGCCAGCTGGTCGAGATCGCCAAGGCCCTGGTCCGCAAGCCGCGCATTCTGATCCTCGACGAAGCGACCTCGGCGCTGACCGCCGCCGACGTGCGCAAGGTATTTTCGGTCTTGAAGCGGCTGCGCCAGGAGGGTCTTGCCCTCCTCTACATCTCGCACCGCATGGCGGAGATCGCCGAGCTCGCCGATGAATGCACGGTGTTCCGCAACGGCCGCAATGTCGGCACGTTCAAGTCCGGCACCAAGTCCGACACCGAGATCGTCGAGCTGATGATCGGACGCGAATACAGCCACGTCTTCCCGCCGAAGCCGGCACCGCAGGCGGCGACCGGAACGCCGGCGCTGGAAGTGCGCAATCTTTCCTGGAACAACCGGCTCAAGGACATATCGCTTACCGCGCGGGCCGGCGAGATCGTCGGCCTCGGTGGGCTCGACGGCCAGGGCCAGCGCGAATTGCTGCTGGCGCTGTTCGGCGTGCTGCGGAGCACGACCGGCGAGATCCTGATCGACGGCAAGAAGTGCAATCTCAACTGCCCGAACGACGCCAAGCAGGGCAGTATCGGCATGGCGCTGATCCCCGAGGACCGCAAGACCGAAGGCCTGATGCTGCCGATGTCGGTGCGCGACAACCTCTCCATGGCATCGCTCGGCCGGCTGTCCAAGGGCGGCCTGGTCGATCGCGCGGCCGAGACCAAGGCGATCGACGAGATGATCGGCCTGCTGGCGATCAAGACCGACGGCACCGCGGTTCCGGTCGGCACGCTGTCCGGGGGCAACCAGCAGAAGATCGTCATCGCCAAATGGCTGATGACCAAGCCTAAGGTCATTCTTCTCAACGATCCCACCCGCGGCATCGATGTCGGCACCAAGGCGGAGATCTACCAGCTGCTCCGCAAGCTCGCCGATCAGGGCGCCGCGATCCTCTATTACTCCACCGACTATGACGAGCTGATCGGCTGCTGCGACCGGGTGCTGGTGCTCTATGACGGCGCGGTCGGCCGTGTCCTTTCCGGCGACGAGATCACCGAGCGCGCGTTGGTATCCAGCGCGCTCAACATCGGCGCTGGCCAGGTCGGAACCGGCACATCTTCCATGGCCGGTGCCGGAGCCGCAGGATGACCGATCAGGCTCTCACCGCGCGGCATGGCGGGGACTGGCGCTACTGGTTCGGCGAGCAGCGCGGCACCCTGCTGGCACTCGCCGTGTTCATCGCGATGTTCGCGATCTACACGTCAAACCATCCGGCCGGCTTCAGCGCGGATGTCGTCACCACCGCCGCCAACAAGGGTGTGTTGCTGGCCTTGGTTGCGATGGCGCAGACCTTCGTCGTGCTGACCGCCGGCATCGACCTCTCGGTCGGCTTCATCTTCATCCTGTGCAACTGTCTCGCCTCGCACATCGTGCTCGGCTCGGCGATCCAGACGACTTTCGGCGTTATCGGCGTGCTCGCGGCCGGGCTCGCCTGCGGCGCGCTCAACGGCGCGATCGTGATCTACGGCAGGCTGCAGCCGATCGTCGCCACGATCGCGACCGGCGCCGCCTTCTATGGGATTGCCTTGCTCCTGCGCGAGCAACCCGGCGGGGACGTCAACGAGGCGCTCGCCGATTTCCTGACCAATCAGTTTCCCGGCGGCATTCCGGCCAGCGCGGTGGCACTGCTCGTGGTCGTGCTGGTGATCTGGATTCCGTTCCGCAAATCGATGCTGGGGCGCGTGGTCTATGCGGTCGGCTCTTCGGAATCCGCCGCCTATATGTCCGGCCTCCATATCCGGCGGGCCAAGTTCATTGCCTATGCCTTGGGGGGCTTGTTGGCTTCGATCGGCGGCCTCTTCATCACCTTCGTCACCTATACCGGCGAGGCGTCGCTGACCAACGCGAACACCTACACGCTGAACTCGATTGCCGCGGTGGTCCTGGGCGGCGTCTCGCTGTTCGGCGGAAGGGGCAGCGCGATCGGCGCCATTTTCGGCGCGCTGATCTTCCGCACCATCGGCGATCTCCTCTTCGTCTTCGACCTCGATCCGCTCTGGCAGCCTTTGTTTCTCGGTGTCGTCCTGCTGATCTCGGTCTGTCTCGGTTCCTTCCGCCTGATCCGCATCCGCAACCGGCTCGATCTTTTCGGATGATGCCGCTATGACCAATCCCCTCGCCACCCTTCCGGTGTTGCGCCGGCTCGATCCCGCGGTGCTGACCGCTTTCGGGTGTATCGTGCTGTTGCTGCTGTTCGGCGCCATGCGCAATCCGAACTTCCTTTCGCCGGATTATCTGCTTCTGCAGTTGCAGGTCGGTTCGTTCCTGGCGATGGTCGCGACCGGGATGATGCTGGTCATTCTGCTCGGGCAGATCGACCTCTCGGTGCCCTGGATCATCACCGTCGGCGGCATGATGTCGACCGCCGCGGTCGGCTGGGGACCCTGGGGCGCCACCTTTGCCATTCCGATCGGGGTCCTCTGCGGGTTGGTGTTCGGGCTGGTCAACGGGATCGGGGTCGCCTATCTCCGGGTCCCCTCGATGATCTTCACCCTCGGCATCAATGCGGTTGCGCAAGGCTTCATGGTGCTCCGCACCGGCGGCTTCGCGCCGCAGGACATGGCGACCGAGAGCATGCACGACCTTGCGACCGGGCGGTTGATCCTCGGCATTCCCAACCCGGTCTGGGTCTGGATCGCCGTCGGCGCCGTCACCGTGTTCCTGTTGCGCCGGACCGTCTTCGGCCGTGCCATCTATGCGATCGGCAACCGCGAGACCGCCGCCTATCTCTCCGGCATCCGCACCCAGCGCGTCGTGCTGGCGGTGTTCGGAATCTCCGGCGCCCTGGCCGCCTTTGCCGGCGCGCTGCTGGCCGGCTATTCGACCAAGGCCTACCAGGGCATGGGCGATCCTTACCTCCTGCCCTCGATCGCCGCGGTGGTGCTCGGCGGCACCTCGATCCTCGGCGGGCGCGGCACCTATCTCGGCACGGTGGCCGGCGTGATCCTGATCACCCTGCTGCAATCGATCCTGTCGGTGGAGCAGATCCCGGAGGCCTACCGCCAGCTGATCTTTGGCGCGGTCATCGTCGCCATGCTGCTGCTCTATGGTCGAGGCGCCAAGGTCGCGGCATAATTCCGTAAATTCAGCACGTTAACCCCGACTACCCCGGCGATTAAGGGGTTTGCAGCGGCGGGTCTGCTTTGCTATAAGCAGCGCCGCCGGGGAGTCCACCCCGGCATGGCTGATCCTCGGTAGCTCAGTTGGTAGAGCGTCGGACTGTTAATCCGCAGGTCGTTGGTTCGAGTCCAACCCGAGGAGCCACTCTTCCAGCGGCGCCAAACGCGTCTCCCGATTCCCGCCTTCGTCCCGCCTTCGCCCGTTGGCTCGGCACGACCAACAATGTCACGCACACCTTCCTGGCCGCGGGGCGCATTCCCGGCCTGATCAACATGGCGGGCGGCCTGCCCGCGCCGGAGACCTTTCCGGCGCAGGCCATCGCCGAGATCGCCCGCCGCGCGATCGAAGACCATCCCGGCGACACCCTCGGCTACGGGCCGATCGAAGGCCTGCCGGAATTGCGCGATGCCTTGGCGCAACGCTTCAGCACGGCCGATCTCAAGCTCACCCGCGACAACGTGCTGGTGACGACCAGCGGCATGCAGGGTCTCGACCTCGTCGGCAAGGTACTGCTGGAGGAAGGCGGTATCATCGCCGGCCAGTTTCCGACCTATCTCGGCGCGCTGGATGCCTGGCGACCGCGGTTGCCGCGGTTTCGCAAACTGATGCTCGACGC
Organism: Dongia sedimenti; assembly: GCA_030715195.1. Lineage (GTDB taxonomy): Bacteria > Pseudomonadota > Alphaproteobacteria > Dongiales > Dongiaceae > Dongia > Dongia sedimenti. The sequence continues at coordinate 327,669 of JAUYVI010000003.1, read as the reverse complement.
GCCCGATCTCGATCCGGTCGCTCTCTTCGCCGGCGCGCAATTCGCCTACACCGTCCCCAACTTCTCCAACCCCACCGGCATCCTGGTCGGGACGCCGATGCGCGAGACTTTGGTCGAGGCCGCGCATCGCACCGGCACCTGGCTGGTCGAGGACGATCCCTATGGCGGGCTCCATTACGACGGCGGGCCGCTGCCGCGCCTGATCGAGCTCTCGGCGCGCAGGTATCCCCGTTCACCCTATGACGGTCCGGTGCTTTACATGGGCACCCTGTCGAAGGAGATCGCCCCGGGCCTGCGCATCGGCTGGGTCATCGCGGCACCGGCGATGATCGAAGCGCTGACCCTGGCCAAGCAAGGCTCGGACATGTGCACCAGCGGCGTCACCCAGCGGATCGCGCTCGGCGCCCTGGAGGCAGGGTTGATCGAACAGATCCAGCCCGCGGTCATCGATCTCTATCGCGCCCGCCGCGACGCCCTCTGCGCCGCCATGGCGGAACACCTGACGGCCTGGTTCCAATGGGAGATTCCGACCGGCGGCATGTTCGTCTGGGCGGTCGCGCGCGATCCCGCACTCGACACCGACGTGTTGCTGAAGCGTGCCATGGAGGCCGGCGTCTGCGTCACGCCGAGCAGCGTCTTCGACGCGAGCGGAGAGAACCGCCGGGCGATCCGGATCAACTTCACCCGCAACGAACCGGAAAAGCTCCGCGAGGGCGTGCGCCGCCTCGCGACGGCGGTGCAGGCGATGCAAGCAAACAGGAACTGAGCATGACCGTCACCATTCATCCCGCCGCGCCCGGCCTCGGCTTCAGCGACATCGATCCCTGGCGCACCGTCCCGGTGGCGGTTGCGGTCGATCTTTCGCCGGAAAGCCAGATCGATCCCGCCATCCGGCCGCTGAATCCGCCGGGCAGGCAGCCGCGGCTGTTCGGCCGCGCGGTCACGGTTTCCTGCACGCCGCCGGATTTCGGCGCCGTGGTGCATGCGCTGGAACATGTCGGCCGCGGCCAGGTCCTGGTGATCGCCGCCGGCGGCGACGCCGCGACCGCCATGATCGGCGATATCCTCAGCGGCCATCTCCGCCACCGCGGCGCTGCCGGCGTGGTCTGCGATGGTGCCGTGCGCGACGTCGTCACGCTGAGCGGCTGGTCGGATTTCGCCGTGTTCTCCCGATGGATCACCCCGCGCGGACCGAGCTCGGCCGAGCACGGGACGATCAACGCGCCGGTCATGGTCGGCGGGCGTCGCGTGACCCCGGGTGATCTGGTGATCGGGGACGATGACGGCCTGGTGGCGCTTTCGCCGGAAACCGTGCGCGGCCGCATTCGCGATGCCGAGTCCCGGCTCGCCCGCGAGGCCGCCTGGATCGACCGCCTCGCCGCCGGCGGTTCCGTGGTGGAGACCTTCGGCATCCAGCCCGCGCAGCGCGGCTAGCCCGCCCGGTTGTCGACTCCCACGGCGGCGGAGGACTCTCACACTATTATATGCGGGATCTTCCGCAATGCCCGCCTGGGCGACCACAGGCGGGCGATGCCGTTCACCGGCAATCTACTTTACAGGCTCATTGAACCGACTAGTTTACCGCCGCCTGCGGCGCAAATGGCTTAGGCCCGCGGGTTCCTCTGCAACCGGTGCGCGGGGCGCTTGTTTGGTACCGGCTTCTGTCGATCCGTCGGGGGGTCGATCGTCGTACTGGGAGAGGCCGGCCGACAGACGCCGGCATAGATGGTGGATCAGGAATTCTCATGGACACGGTTCAACCGGGCAGCCCCAATTCCGACAGGCCGGGGGCTTCGAAACCGGGCGCACCTCTGAGCGCGCCCGACATGAGCGAGCACATCCGCCCGCCCCTTCGCACGCCGAGCCGGCGGCGGCGCGTTTTCTGGTTCCTGGTGATCCTGATCCTCTGCGCGGTGTTGCTGGGTGGCTTCTGGGCCTTCGAGCAGTTCAAGCAGAAGATGATCGCGCAGTATTTCGCCACCGCGACCCAGCCGCCCACAGCCGTCGAAGTCTACAAGGCGGCGACCCAATCCATGCCCCGGCGGTTCGAGAGCATCGGCACGCTGACCGCGGTGCATCAGGTGACGATCGCGCCGGAAGTGTCGGGCCGGGTCACGGCGGTCAAGTTCGAATCCGGTCTGAGCGTGAAAGCCGGCGACGTCCTGGTCCAGCTCGACGACGCGACCGAGCGCGCCGATATCGCCACCTATCAGGCCCAGGCGCGGCTGGCGACGGCCAATCTCGGGCGGCAGCAGAAGTTGGCGCAGAACCAGTTCAGCACCAAGGCCTCGATCGACGACCTGAGGAGCCAGCTCGACCAGGCCAATGCCGGCATCCAGCGCTCGCAGGCGACGATCGAGTACAAGCAGATCAAGGCGCCGTTCGACGGGCAGCTCGGCATCCGCCAGATCAATCTCGGCCAATACCTGAGCGCCGGCACGGCCGTGGTGACGCTGACCGATCTCGACAACCTCTACATCGACTTCAGCCTGCCGGAGCAGAATCGCGCCGAACTCACCCTCGGCCAAGAGGTCGAGGTGCGGCTCGATGCCTATCCGGATCGCGTCTTCAAGGCCACGCTCGCCACCATCGATCCCCAGGTCGATCCCAATATGCGGGCGGTGATGCTCCGCGCGACGCTGCCCAATCCGGATCACCTGTTGCAGCCCGGCATGTACGGCCGCGTCGCGGTGGTGCTGCCACCGGTGCCCGACGTGGTGACCATCCCGGAGACCGCCATCGATTACACGGTCTATGGCGATTCCGTCTTCATCCTGCGAGAAGGGAAAGAGAAGGACAAGGACGGCAAGCCGCAATACACGGTCGAGCAGGTCTTCGTGACGCCCGGCGCGCACAACAACGGCAAGGTCGGGATCGTGAAGGGCGTCGCGCCGGGCGATGTCGTGGTGGTCGGCGGCCAGTTGAAGCTGCACAACGGCGCGGCGGTCACGATCTCGCAGGATCGCAGCCTGGAGAATCCCGAAACGATGCCGGTGGAATAGAGCCATGCGGTTCACCGACCTCTTCATCCGCCGGCCGGTGCTCGCCACCGTGGTCAGCCTGCTGATCCTGCTGATCGGCGGGCGCGCCTTCTTCGATCTGCCGATCCGCCAGTATCCGGAGCTGCAGAACACGGTCATCACGGTCGCGACCTCCTATCCCGGCGCCTCGCCGGACCTGATGCAGGGCTTCATCTCCCAGCCGATCGAGCAGGCGGTGGCGAGCGCAGAGGGCATCGACTACATGACCTCGTCCTCGACCCAGGGGACCAGCCAGATCCAGGCCTATATCAAGCTCAACTTCGATCCGAACAAGGCCATGACCGACGTCATGGCCAAGGTGCAGCAGGTCAAATACCTGATCCCGCAGGAATCGAACGACCCGGTCATCACCAAGCAGACCGGCGAGACGACCGCCATCATGTATATCGGCTTCGCCTCGGACCAGCTGAACGAGGCGGCGATCACCGACCATCTCTCGCGCGTGGTGCAGCCGCTGCTCTCCACCGTCGACGGCGTCGCCTCGGCGGAGATCCTCGGCGGTCAGACCTTCGCGATGCGGCTATGGCTGGATCCCGCGCGCATGACATCGCTCGGCGTCACCGCCTCCGACGTCTCGACCGCGATTCAGACCAACAACTTCCAATCGGCGCCGGGCCAGACCAAGGGCTTCTTCACCGTCTCCAACATCACCGCGAACACCGACCTGAAGTCGCTGGACGAGTTCCGCCAGATGGTGGTGAAGGCTAACGGCGGGACGCTGATCCGCCTGCAGGACATCGGCACGGTCGATCTCTCGGCCCAGTCCTATAACTCCAACGTGCTGATGAACGGCCAGCACGCGGTCTTCATCGGGGTCCAGCCGACCCCGGCGGGCAATCCGCTGAACATCGTCGCCGATATCCGCAAGATGGTGCCCGACCTGGAGCGCAGCCTGCCGCCGACGGTCAAGATGGGCATCGCCTATGACTCGACCAAGTTCATCACCTCCTCGATCCGCGAAGTCGAAGTGACCTTGGCCGAGGCCATCGGCATCGTGATCGTGGTGATCTTCCTGTTCCTGGGCTCGATCCGCTCGGTGCTGATCCCGGTGGTCACCATCCCGCTCTCGCTGATCGGCGCCGGCATCATCATGCTCGCGCTCGGCTTCAGCATCAACCTGCTGACCCTGCTCGCCATGGTGCTGGCGATCGGCCTGGTCGTCGATGACGCGATCGTGGTCGTGGAGAACATCCACCGCCATATCGAGGAAGGCCTCTCGCCGATCCAGGCCTCCTTGTTGGGCGCCCGCGAGATCGCCGGGCCGGTGATCGCCATGACCATCACGCTGGCCGCGGTCTATGCGCCGATCGGCTTCCTCTCCGGCCTGACCGGCACCCTGTTCCGCGAGTTCGCCTTCACGCTCGCCGGCACGGTCATCATCTCCGGCATCGTGGCATTGACGCTCTCGCCGATGATGTGCTCGCTGCTGCTCAATCACGAAATGAGCAGCGGCTGGTTCCCGCGCCTGATCGACCGCAGCTTCGGCGCCGTGACCAATGTCTATGCCCGCATGCTGGGCTCGACCCTGAACTACCGGCCGGCGATCGTGGTGTTCGGCTTCACCATCATGGCCCTGCTCGGCTTCCTGTTCCTGCACACCAATTCGGAGCTGGCGCCCAACGAAGACCAGGGCGTCATCTTCGCCTTGGGCAAGGGACCGCAATACTCCAACCTCGATTACACCAAGATCTTCAGCGAGCAGCTCGACAAGACCTATGCCTCCTATCCGGAGACGACCGGCCGCTTCATCGTCAATGGGTTCCAGGGATTGAACTCCTCGATCTCCGGCATGATCACCAAGGACTGGGACGAGCGCACGCGCTCGATCGAAGAACTGCTGCCGGACGTTCAGGCCAAGCTCAACAACATCACCGGCATGCAGGTCTTCGCCTTCAACCTGCCGCCGCTCCCCGGCGGCACCGGCGGCCTGCCGGTCTCCATGGTGATCTCGGCGCCCGACGAATTCCCCGAGATCTTCAAGAACATGGAGACCATCAAGGCCAAGGCGCGCGAAAGCGGCATGTTCATCGTGGTGGACAGCGACCTCAACTACAACTCGCCGGTGACCCGGGTGAACATCGACCGCTCGAAGGCCAGCGATCTCGGCATCAGCATGTCGATGATCGGCGACACCTTGGCGCTGATGGTCGGCGGCAACTATATCAACCGCTTCAACCTGAACGGCCGGTCCTACGAGGTGATTCCGCAAGTGCCGCGCGACGATCGCCTGACCGCGGAGCGCCTGACGCAATACTACGTGCGCACCACCAGCGGCAACCTGGTGCCGCTCTCGACCGTGGTCTCGGTCTCCAGCGCGGTCGATCCCAACGCCCTCACCCATTACAACCAGCTGAACTCGGCGACCTTCTCGGCGGTGCCGATGCCGGGCGTCACCATGGGCCAGGCGGTCGATTTCCTGAACAAGACCGCGGACGAAGTGCTGCCCGCCGCCTATCACCGCGACTTCCTCTCGGAATCCCGGCAATACGTGACCGAGGGCAATCAGCTGATGATCACCCTGGTCTTCGCCATCGTGGTGATCTACCTGGTGCTGGCAGCGCAGTTCGAGAGCCTGCGCGATCCGATCGTGATCCTGGTCTCGGTGCCCCTTGCGATCTGCGGCGCGCTGATCCCGCTCTATTTCGGGGTGCAGACGCTCAACATCTACACCCAGGTCGGGCTGGTGACGCTGGTCGGGCTGATCAGCAAGCACGGAATTCTGATGACCGAGTTCGCCAACGAGCTGCAGCGCCACCGCAATCTCGACAAGCGCAGCGCCATCGTCGAAGCCGCCGCGGTGCGCCTCCGCCCGATCCTGATGACCACGGCGGCGATGGTGGTGGGCCTGGTGCCGCTGCTGATCGCCTCAGGCGCGGGTGCTGCCAGCCGCTTCTCGATCGGCATCGTAATCGTCAGCGGCATGTCGATCGGCACGCTGTTCACGCTGTTCGTGCTGCCGACCTTCTACACCCTGCTCGCGACCGACCACCGCGAGGTTAAGCGCGAGAAGCGGCGGAAGGAAATCGAAGCCGTCTCCTAAGCGGGCAGGCTCAGGCCTGCCCTTTGTTTCGGCAGGGCACGAAGGCGCATTTCGCCAAGCGGGCGACGTCGACAATCGCCGGGCCGAGCGCGGCGAGGACAATGAGCACGGCCAAAGCCGCGTTGCAGGTCGAGACGTTCAGCATGACGAAGCCTCCTTCGCCGATTCTGGGAGGGCGTCTGGAATCGCCCATCGGCTGCGACCATCATACGACTTGCGGTGCGCTTGGCAAAGTGCACTGCAGCAAGAGTGACGGTCGTCATGCTTCGGCGGGTTCATCCCTTGGGGGGAAATCGGCGTCATCAAACCGAAACCACCATAGCGCGTGTGGGAATTCGACGGACGTCTGAATGCAATTCACTGGGAACGCAAAGTGCCTGCGCACATTTCGTTGAGACACCGCATTCGGATGTGCACCAGATTCGGATCCTGCCCATGCAAACGCCCCGCCCCGACCGGTTCACCTATCCGCTGCACGGCGAATCATCCGCCTATCCCGCCGGCAAGGCGCGCCAGGGCCGGATCGTGCTGCGGAAACCGTGGATGCGCGCCGTTTTCGCGGGCGGTCTGGCGGGTATTGTGGTGATCGGCTTCGCCCTGTCGCTGGCGGGTTGAAGGCCGCTCAGTTCGTCTCCTGATTCACCGAGCCATCGGGCGCCACCATCACATTGACCGGGTTGCCGTTGGCCCGCGCCTGGGCGTGCCAGACATTGTCGCAGCCCTTATTGAGCCCGGTGATATCGGTGTAGCCGGCGGCTTCCAGCTTCTGCTGGGCCTGCGCCGCGGTCGAGCCGTCGATCTTGTCGGTCGGGGCGCAGTTGTTGCTCGGCTGCGGGGAGACCGTCGCGTCCTGGGCCAAGGCCGGCAACGCCAGGGCTGTGGCCACGGCAATCACGGCGGCCAGCACGAATTTTCTCGAAGTCATCGCGGTCCTCGCTGCTTGTTCATCCGGCCATCAACCAGCCGGGACCCTAATTGTTGCAGAGCCCTGTGTTCAATTCATGGCGGCTTGCGGCCGTTTTCCGGGAGTGATAGCAATTCAGCTTGTATATACAAGTTGAGGGACGACCTCCTATGAACGCTCCCGTCCAGAATCAGCGGGTGATCCGCGCCCCGCGCGGCTCCAAGCTCAACGCCAAATCCTGGATGACCGAGGCGCCGCTCCGCATGCTCATGAACAACCTCGACCCGGAAGTGGCTGAAAATCCAGCAGAGTTGGTGGTCTATGGCGGCATCGGCCGTGCCGCCCGGAACTGGGAATGCTTCGACCGCATCGTCGCGACCCTGAAAGAGCTCAACGAGGACGAGACCCTCCTGATCCAGTCCGGCAAGCCGGTCGGCGTGTTCCGGACCCACAAGGACGCACCACGGGTTCTGCTGGCGAACTCCAACCTGGTCCCCCACTGGGCGACCTGGGAGCATTTCCGCGAGCTCGATGCCAAGGGGCTGATGATGTACGGCCAGATGACGGCCGGCTCCTGGATCTATATCGGCAGCCAGGGGATCGTGCAGGGCACCTACGAGACCTTCGCCGAAGCCGGCAACCAGCACTACGGCGGCGACCTCAAAGGCAAATGGATCCTGACCGGGGGTCTCGGCGGCATGGGTGGCGCGCAGCCGCTGGCCGCCACCATGGCCGGCGCCTCCATGCTGGCCGTCGAATGCGAGCCCTCGCGCATCGAGAAGCGCCTGGAAACCAAGTATCTCGACACCAAGGCCGCGAGCCTCGACGAGGCGCTGGCGATCCTCGACAGGGCCAAGCAGGACGGCAAGGCGATCTCGGTCGGCTTGCTCGGCAACGCGGCCGAAGTGTTCCCGGAGATCCTGAAGCGCGGCATCCGGCCCGACATGGTCACCGACCAGACCAGCGCCCATGATCCGCTGAACGGCTATCTCCCCGCCGGCTGGTCGCTCGCCAAGGCGGCCGAGATGCGGGTGAAGGATCCGGCCGGCACGGTGAAGGCCGCGAAGGAATCGATGGCCGTGCAGGTGCGCGCCATGCTCGGCTTCCAGAAGCTCGGGATTCCCACCTTCGATTACGGCAACAACATCCGCCAGATGGCCATGGAAGCCGGCGTCGACAACGCCTTCGACTTCCCCGGTTTCGTCCCCGCCTATATCCGCCCGCTGTTCTGCAAGGGCGTCGGCCCGTTCCGCTGGGCGGCGCTCAGCGGTGAGGCCGAGGACATCTGGAAGACCGATGCCAAGGTGAAGGAGCTGATGCCCCACGACAGGCATCTGCACAATTGGCTCGACATGGCGAAGGCGCGCATCAAGTTCCAGGGCCTCCCCGCCCGCATCTGCTGGGTCGGCCTGGGCGATCGCGCGCGACTGGGCCTCGCCTTCAATGAGATGGTGGCCAAGGGCGAGTTGAAGGCGCCGATCGTGATCGGCCGCGACCATCTGGATTCCGGATCGGTCGCCTCGCCGAACCGCGAGACCGAGGGCATGAAGGACGGCTCCGATGCGGTCTCGGACTGGCCGCTGCTGAACGCCCTGTTGAACTGCGCCTCGGGTGCGACCTGGGTCAGCCTGCATCACGGCGGCGGCGTCGGCATGGGTTTCTCCCAGCATGCCGGCATGGTCATCGTCTGCGACGGCTCCAAGGAAGCGGCGGCCCGCCTCGAGCGCGTGCTGACCAACGACCCCGCCACCGGCGTGATGCGCCATGCCGATGCCGGCTACGAGATTGCTCAAGACTTTGCGCGGGAGAAGGGCCTCAATCTGCCGATGCTGAAGAAGTGATGGCGTTGCCGATTGCACTCGGCTGGTTTTCTCTAACTCGGTCGTCATGCCAAGGCTTGGCCTTGGCATCCACGAGTTTGGAGAGACCGGAAAGAAACTCGTGGATCCCAAGGCCAAGCCTTGGGATGACGAATGAGTGTGGGGTGATAAGCGAGTGTGGCCTGCAATGACGGTGCCCTACGACCTCCTCCTCGAGAACTGCAACGTCGCCACGATGACCGGCGACGCGCCGTATGGCGCCATCGAGGACGCGGCGATCGGCATCAGCGGCAGCCGGATCACCTTCGTCGGCCCGCGCAAAGAAGCCGGTACCGCCAAGGAACGCATCGACCTCAAGCGGCGCTGGGTGGCGCCCGGCCTGATCGACTGCCACACCCACATCGTCTATGGCGGCGACCGCGCCAACGAATTCGAGCTGCGCCTCAAGGGCGCAACCTATGAAGAGATCGCCAAGGCCGGCGGCGGCATCGTCTCGACCGTCAAGGCCACCCGCGCCGCCAGCGAGGACGAGCTCGTCGCCAGCGCCGCGAAGCGCGTAAAACCGTTGCTCAACGAAGGCGTCACCGTCCTCGAGATCAAATCCGGCTACGGCCTGGACCTCGACACCGAGCGACGCATGCTGAAGGCGGCGCGGGCGATCGGCCGGAAACTCCCGGTGACCGTCCGCACGACCTGCCTGGCGGCGCACGCCTTGCCGCCGGAATACAAGGACCGCGCGGACGCCTATATCGATCTGGTCTGCAATGAGATCACGCCAGCCCTCGCCAAGGAAGGTCTGGTCGATGCGGTCGATGTGTTCTGCGAGAAGATCGCCTTCTCGCCCGAGCAGACCCGGCGCGTCTTCGACGTCGCGAAGCAGCTCGGCATCCCGGTCAAGCTTCACGCCGAGCAGCTGAGCGATCTCAACGGCGCGGCGCTGGCGGCGGAATACGGTGCGCTCTCGGCCGAGCATCTGGAATGGGCGAACGATGCCGGCATCGCCGCGATGGGCAGATCCGGCACCGTCGCGGTGCTGTTGCCGGGTGCCTTCTATGCCCTGCGCGAGACCAGGCTTCCGCCGATCGAGAGCTTCCGCAAGCATGGCGTCGCCATGGCGCTGGCGACTGACAGCAATCCCGGCAGCTCGCCAGCCCTCTCCTTGCTGCTGATGCTCAGCATGGCCTGCACCTTCTTCCGCTTCACGCCGGAAGAAGCCTTGCGCGGCATCACCGTCAACGCGGCAAAGGCTTTGGGCCTGCAGGCGAGCCATGGCACGATCGAGGCCGGCAAGGCGGCCGATCTCGCCGTTTTCGACATCGGCCGACCGGCGGAACTCGCCTATTGGATCGGCGGCAATCCGACCGCAGCCGTGCTGCGGGCGGGGCGTTGGAGCAAGCCACTATGCAACTGACGCACCTCACCGCCGCCGATTACAGGCGCATGCCCTGGAAGAACGGCGGCGGCACCACGACCGAGCTGATGATTGAGCCGTCAGATGCCGCCCTCGGCTATGACTGGCGCCTCAGCATCGCCGAGGTCGCGCAATCCGGCCCATTCTCCGATTTCACGGGATACGACCGGACCACCATGCTGGTGGAGGGTGCCGGCTTCACTCTGGCATTTCCCCAGCAGCCGGCGCAGCACTTCAGCCGCACCTTCGAGCCGTTCCGCTTCAGCGGCGAAAGTCCGTGCGACTGCACGCTGATCGACGGTCCGGTGCGCGACTTCAACCTGATCGCCCGCCGCGGCCTGACGGCGATCCTCGACGTCCTGCGCCTGGTGCCCGGCGAGGAGTCGGTGGCTGCGGCCCCGATCACGGTGCTGCACCTGTTCCGCGGCCAAATCGCCGCATGCGGGCGCGATCTCGCCGCCGGAGACACCTTGCGGATCGACGGCGCCGTGGGCCGGCCCAGGATCACGGCAACCCGGCCCTCGATCCTGGCCGTGATTCGGATCGGCGGTTGACCATGACCGTGAGCCTTACCCGGCCCTATCATTTCTTCGAAGGTCACAGTCCGCTGCTCATCAGCATTCCCCATGTCAGCACCGACCTCCCGCCGGAGGTCGAGGCCGGCCTGAGCGATGCAGCGCGCCCCTTGCCCGACACCGACTGGCACCTGACACGGCTCTACGATTTCGCCGGCGGCATGGGGGCGAGCGTGCTCGGCGCGCGCTATTCCCGCTTCACCATCGATCTCAACCGCCCGCCGGACGACAAGCCGCTCTACGCGACCGCCACGACCGGACTCTATCCCGACATCCTGTTCGACGGCACGCCGGCCTTCAAGCCGGGCGCCGCGCCCGGCGCGGAACGGCGGGCCTTCTACCTCTCCGAGATCTGGCGGCCCTATCACGAGAAGATCGCAGGCGAGCTGAAGCGCATCAAGCAGCGCTTCGGCTACGCGGTCCTGTTCGATGCGCATTCGATCCGCGGCCATATTCCGCGGCTGTTCGAAGGCGACCTTCCCGACTTCAACATCGGCACCAACGAGGGCAAAAGCGCAGCGGCCGATCTCACCGAGCGTCTTGCGCAAGTCTGCTCGGCCCCGGGCTATCGGCATGTGGTGAACGGGCGCTTCAAAGGCGGCTACATCACGCGCCACTACGGCAATCCGGTAAACGGAATTCATGCGGTCCAGCTGGAACTCGCCCAGCGCACCTATATGCGCGAAGCCCTGCCCTTCGACTACATCGAGACCGAGGCCGAGAGGGTGCGCCCGGTGCTGCGGAAGTTCGTGGAAACTCTGATCGAATGGCGACCCGGCGCCGGTTCTTGAACTCGAGGCTCACCACATACTCCCGAATTCACCGATGCTGCGCAGACCCGCCGCGCCGATGGTGCTAAGGGCGGAAATTGTCTGCGTGAGCAGGCGCGCCGCAATAGGAGCGGCTAATCCTCGAACAGCGGCCGCATCGCCGCGGCGAAGGTGCGACCCGCTTCGATTTCGTCGGGGTGGCGGCCGTCTTGAATGACCCAGTCCCCGGCGACCATGACGTCGCGGATCATGCGGCTGGCGCCGGCGAAGATCCAGCGCCCGAGAATGTCGTCGGCTCTGACGTTTGCCAGCAGCGGATGCCGGCTGTCGAGCACCAGGAGGTCGGCTTTGGCGCCCGCCTCGATGCGACCGACCTTCTGGCCCATGGCCAGCGCGCCGCCCTGAAGCGCGGCCTCATAGAGAAAGGTGCCGACATTGTTCTGTCCGCCGCCATGGAGGCGATTGCGGCGCTCATGCTTCAAGCGCTGTCCATATTCCAGCCAGCGCAACTCTTCGAACGCGGTCGTGGAGACATGGCTGTCGGAGCCGATGCCGAAGCGCCCGCCCTGCTCGGTGTAGGAGACCGCCGGGAAGAGCCCGTCGCCGAGATTGGCCTCTGTGGTCGGGCAGAGACCGACCACGGCGCCGCTCTTCGCCATCCGTGTCACTTCAGCCTCGTCGGCATGGGTCGCGTGCACCAGGCACCAGCGCTGATCGACGTTCCAGCCGTCATACAGGTACTGGATCGGCCGCTTGCCGCTCCAGGCCAGACAGTCTTCGACTTCCTTCTGCTGCTCGGCGATATGGATGTGGATCGGCAGGCCGGGCCGCATGCCCTGCTGGACCGCCGTCATCTCCTCGGGAGTGACCGCCCGCAGCGAATGGAAACTGGCGCCCAGCGCCGCGCGGCCATTGGCGCAGTCGCCTTCGAGAGTCTCCAGTAGGCCGAGATAGGCTTCCGGATCATGGATGAACCGGCGCTGTGCCGCGCTCGGATCCTTTCCACCGAAGCCGCCATGGGCATACATCACGGGCAGCAGGGTCAGGCGGATACCGGTCGCTTCCGCCGCGTTGAGGATGCAGCGCGACATTTCCGCGGGATCCGCGTAAGGCCGGCCGTCCACGTCGTGATGCAGGTAGTGGAACTCGGCGACCGAGGTATAGCCGCCCTTCAGCATCTCGATATAGAGGAATGCCGCGATCGCGCCGACCTGGTCCGGCTGCAGGCGGCCGACCAGCCGATACATCAACTCGCGCCAGGACCAGAAACTGTCATCGGGTTTGAGCGCGACCTCGGTCAGCCCGGCCATCGCGCGCTGGAAGGCATGGGAGTGCAGGTTGACCATGCCCGGCAGCACCGGGCCGTTGACCCGCTGCAGTCCTTCGGCGGACGCACCCGCCTCGATCGAAGCGATGGTGCCGTCGGAGTTGATCCCGATCGCAACGTTGCGGGCCCAGCCATCCGGTAGGAGCGCCTGTTCGGCGAAGAGCGTTGCAACCATCAGAAGCTTCCGTTCATTTGTCTGTACATGTATAGAAGTCCTGGAGCTTGTCTATATTCACATTTTCCGTTTGTGAATGAGGTTTCGTGAATACCGACCCGCAATCCCCGATCCCACGCTACAGCCAGATCAAGCGGATGATCTCGGCGCGGATCCAGTCCGGCGACTGGCGCCCGGGCGACCGCATCGCTTCCGAGGCCGAGCTGGTGCGCGACATCGGGGTCAGCCGCATGACCATCAACCGGGCCTTGCGCGAACTCACCCTCGAAGGCCAGCTGATCCGGGTCCAGGGCGTCGGCACCTTCGTCGCCGAGAACAAGGCCCAATCGGCCTTGTTCGAAGTCAAGAACATCGCCGATGAAATCCGCGCCCGCGGCGGCCGCCACCAAGCGAAGGTTATTCTCCTCCGGCGCGAGGCCGCCGGCGATCCGACCGCGCGCCTGCTCGAGATCAATTCCGGCGACGAGGTCTACCATTCGCTCCTGCTGCATCTCGAGAACGACATTCCCGTCCAGATCGAGGATCGCCTGGTCGTGCCACGCATGGCCAAGGACTATCTGCAGCAGGACTTCACCCGGATCACGCCCTTCGTCTACCTGACCGAGGTCGCGCCGATCTCGGAAGCCGAGCACGTCATCGAGGCCGTGCTGCCCCAGGCGGAAGACCGCCGCCTGCTGAAGATTGCCGCCAAGGAGCCCTGCATTCGACTGCATCGCCGCACCTGGAGCGACGGCAAGCTGGTGAGCTGCGTCGATCTCACCTATCCGGGCAGCCGTTATCGGCTGAGCGGCCGGTTCAGAGCCTAGCTGCCTCGGGCACAGACTTTGCGGCATTTTCCTTAACTTCTTGGCAGCGGGCGCCTCCCTGGACTCTGCGCGCGCTTCCTTAACGGACCTTGAATATGCGATGGGTTCTTGAACCCTGCGACGATCTTGCGCGACCATCCGTGACACGGGTCCATCGAGGGAGTTTGCTGTGAAATCATCGGTTTTGCGGGCCGGCTTGCTGAGCCTGGCCCTGGCCTTCGGCCTCACCGCCTGTCTCTCCAGCGATGCGCCCGATCTTGCCACCGAAGACCTGGCCGAGCCGGCCGGTTTCGCCGGCGCCTATTACGCGACCGACTTCCCGGAGGAGAAATCAACCACGGCGGCGATCGACGGGACCATGGAGGCGATCGGCGCCCGCACCTTCCGCCTCACCTTCTCGGAAGGCGAGCACAAGGATGCGCCGATCCTGGTCCGGCTGCTGAGACTGAATGACGGGACTCTGCTCGGCATCGGGACCGATCCGGATCCGACCAAGCCCGCCGTCTACGCCATCGTCACCCGTGCCTCCGACGGCGGCTGGGTGTTCCGCAGCGTCGACTTCCGATCCGGCAGCCGGGATGGGACGCTGCGCGATGCCCTGATGCGCCATGGCGCCAAAGGGGTGACGTTCGGCACCGGCGATGTCGAGTTGAATGAGATCAAGGGCAGCCTCACCGCCGCCAACTTGCGGGCCTTGTTCTCCGACCCCGATTTCACCCGGGCGCTGGAGACCAGCAAGGGCTTCCGACTGTCGCCGAAGGCGCCGACCGGTCCCGATATCGCACTGCAATAGGCACCTCGGACACAATCACAAAGGGCGATACACAGACCGGCCGCAGAGAATATAATCCGGCTCCCTGCCCTGCGCGGGCTTAGGACTGCGCGAGCCGAATGAATCTGCGTACCCCGTCGCCCGCCCTCCGCTACGGATCGGCCATCGCCGCGGTGATCGTCGCGATCCTCGCGCGGCAATCGCTCGATCCCTGGGTCGAGGCCCGCCTCCCCTTTGCCTTCCAGTACATCGCCCTCGCCTTCGTCGCCTGGTATGGCGGCTTCGGCCCGGCGATCCTGGCCATGATCTTCGGCGCGCTGGGCACCTGGTTCTTCATTCTGGAGCCGCGCGGGCAGTTCCTGCTCAGCGAGCAGCAGATCTGGAGCGTGGCGCGGTATCTGATCGACGGCCTCGCGATCACTCTGCTCGGCTACGCCCTCAGCGCGATCCGCCGCCGCTCGGCCGCCCTGCAGGCGAGCGAAGCGCGCTATCGGCAGCTCGTCGAGTTCAGCCTCGATGCGATCTGGATCCACACCGACGACATCCTGGTCTACCTGAACCCCGAGGCGACAAAGGTCTTCGGCGTCGCCGATCCCAGCCAACTGCTCGGGCGCAAGGTTGAGGAGATCATCCATCCCGACGAGCGCGCGCGGGCGCGGGAGCGCCGGGCCATGATGCGCGGCACCGGGCGGCGCGCGCCGCTGACCGTGATGAAGTTCATGCGCGCCGACGGCAAGCCGGTGTTGCTCGAGGTCAAGGCCTCGCCGATCGAATACGAGGGCCGGCCCTCAATCGTCGCGGTTGGACGCGACGTCACCGAGCGCACGCAGCTCGAGGAGCAGCTCCATCAGGCGCAGAAGCTGGAGGCAGTCGGGCAGCTGACCGGGGGCATCGCTCATGACTTCAACAACCTGCTGACCGTGATTGTCTGCAATCTCGATCTGTTGAAGGAACTGCCGAAGATCCCGCCCGCAGCCATCCAGTCGATCGATCTCGCGCTCAGTGCCGCTTTGCGCGGCGCCGACCTCACCCGGCAGCTGGTCGCCTTCGCCCGGCGTCAGGCGCTGGTGCCCAAGGCGTTCAGCATGAACGATCGGGTCAGCGCGACGGTCGACCTGCTGCAGCGCAGCCTCGGCGAGCACGTGGAGATCAAGCTGGTGCTCGAGCCCGAACTCTGGTCCGCCATGGCGGATCCCAGTCAGTTCGAATCCGCCCTGGTGAACCTCGCCATCAACGCCCGCGACGCCATGGAGCAGAGCGGCCGTCTGACGATCGAGACCGCAAACATGCATCTCGATGAAGATTACGCCCGCGGCAATCTCGATGTGGCGGTCGGCGACTATGTCATGCTCTGTGTCTCCGATACCGGCAGCGGTATGACACCCGAGGTGCTGGCGCGCGCCTTCGAGCCGTTCTTCACCACCAAGGCGGCCAAGGGCTCCGGCCTCGGCCTCAGCATGGTCTACGGCTTCGCGCGCCAGTCGAAGGGTCATGTGAAGATCTACAGCGAGCCCGGCCGCGGCACCAGCATCCGACTCTACTTGCCGCGTGCCGACGCCCCGGCCGGGGCAGGCGCCGCGAGAAAGCCGGATGCGCTGCAGTCGGCGCGCTCCAACGAGCGCATTCTCGTGGTCGAGGACAATGCCGACGTACGCCAGACCGTGATGCGGCAGCTTCGCGATCTCGGCTACGAAACGATCGAGGCTTCCAGCGGCAAGGAAGCCATCGCCGTGCTCAAGAGCGCCGAACGGGTGGATCTCCTGTTCAGCGATGTGGTGATGCCGGGCGGCATGGACGGGACCCAGCTCGCCGAGGCAGCGTCACAAATTCGGCCGGGGTTGAAGATTCTGCTCACCTCGGGCTTCGCGCGCGCCTCCATTCAGGAGGGCGCCACGGCGGCCTATCTCAAGAATCTGCTCAGCAAACCCTATCGCAAGGCCGAACTGGCCGAGCGGCTCCGCGCCACCTTGGACGCCGCGGAATAGCCTCACGCAGTTGTTCCATGCCGTCCGGGCATGGCTGCCCCAAGCGCAGCGACGCGCCGTTGCAACGCATCTGTCATGGAATCGACCTAGCATTTGGGTCTCATCAGGAGCGGATTCCGTGATCCATGTTCATCGACGGACGGACCTTGCCGCAGGGCACGGTGATCGAGACCGATATCGCCATCATCGGCGCGGGAGCCGCCGGCATCACGCTGGCGCGCGAGTTGCGGAACGGCGGACGTGACGTCACGCTGATCGAAAGCGGCGGCCTGGACCTCGATGCCGACACCCAGGCGCTCTACGAGGGCCAGAGCGGCGCGGTCGAGTATCCGCTCGCGGAATCCCGGCTGCGCTATTTCGGCGGCACGACCAACCATTGGGGCGGCTGGTGCCGGCCGCTGCTGCCGATCGATTTCGCGGGGCGCCCGGCTCTGGAGATTCCAGCTTGGCCGCTGACCAGGACCGATCTCGAACCCTACTACCGGCGCGCGCAATCGATCTGCCAGCTCGGCGCCTTCGACTTCGACGATCCGGCGCCCTGGCAGGCGCGGATGAACTTGGTGCCGATGCAGCTGCCCGGCGACGAATTGACGACCCGGTTCTTCATCTACAGCCCGCCGACCCGGTTCGGCGAAGTCTATCGCGATGACATCGTCAGCGCCGCGAACGTCCGGACCTATCTCAACAGCAATGTGGTCGAGATCCTTCCCAATGCCGAGGCCAGCCGGATCGAGCGATTGCAGCTCGCGACACTCGGCGGCAACCGGTTCGAGATCCGGCCGAAGCTCTGCATCCTGGCGACCGGCGGCATCGAGAACGCCCGGCTCCTCCTGGCGTCGCACAGCGTGCAGACTGCCGGTCTCGGCAATGGCAGCGATTTGGTCGGGCGCTACTTCATGGAGCATGTCACGGCGCCCGGCGACGTCGCCGCGATCGCCCTGCCGGACCAGACGCGTGTCCCCTACTACTACGTCCATACGCCGGATGTGGATCACGCCAGCATGCGGGCGGTCCTGATGCCGTCGGACGCGTACCTGGCGCGCAGCAACGGCCTCGGCACCAGCCTGTCGATTTACGAGGCGCGCAAGCCGGGCGCCGAACCGAAGACCGATGCCCAGCAGCTCGAGCCAGCCGTCATCGCATTGTTGCGCAGTCTTGGTGGCGATGCAGAGCAGACCGGCATGATCTACGGCGTCGCTTGTGCCTTGGAGCCAGTGCCGTCGGCGGAGAACCGTGTCACGCTGACCGAAGAGCGCGACGCGCTCGGCCTGCCGAAGTCACGCCTCACCTGGCGCCCGACCCGCACCGAGCGCAAGGCCCTGGCCGACAACCTAGGCGCCATGGCGCGCGCCTTCGGCGCCTGGGGCGGTGCCGTGAAGATCCTGCTGACGGACGGCTCCGACTGGGCGGATGACGAGATCGGCTGGGGCAATCACCACATGGGCACGACCCGCATGGGGACCGATCCCAGACAGGGCGTGGTCGATGCGAATGGCCGGGTGCACGGCATCGGCAATCTGCTGATCGCAGGGAGTTCCGTCTTCCCGTCCTGCGGCCCGGTCAATCCGACCTTCACCATCGTTGCCCTCGCCATCCGCATGGCGGATCACATCAAGGGAGGATCGCTCGGATGACGCTGAATCGCCGTCGTCTCCTGGCCGGCGCCGCCATGCTCATGCTGTGGCCGGGCTCGGTCCGCGCTGCCCCGCCGACACAGTCGGAAGCCATGCTGGACTTGCTCCCGGACCGGGCCGGCGCGGCCAGGCTCGGGGCGCAATGGGTCGCGCAAGAACACACGGAGCCGAGAGAAATCCTGGAAAGCCTGCAGCGGCGCCTGCGCTGGTCGGCGGATGCCGACACCGACACCCTGCGCCACAATCTGGCAAATGCCATCGCTGAAGACTTCCACAGCGGGACGGTCGTGGCGGTGCAGGGCTGGCAGATCGCGCGGACTCAGGCAGAGCTGTGCGCGCTGGCCTACTTCGCCGCCGCAGGTCGGGTTTAGTCGTCATGCCCGGGCCGACCCGGGCATGACGACATCCAAACAAAGCCTAGAACAACCCCTCGACTTCGCCCTTTTCGTTCAGCTTGATGTGATTCGCGGAGGGAACGCGCGGCAGGCCGGGCATGGTCATCACTTCGCCGCAGATGACGACGATGAACTCGGCCCCGGCCGAGAGGCGGATCTCGCGGATCGGCACCACGTGGTTCGAGGGTGCGCCCTTGAGGTTCGGATCGGTCGAGAAGCTGTACTGGGTCTTCGCCATGCAGACCGGGTACTTGCCGAAGCCCATCTTCTCGAACTCGTGGAAACGATCGCGCACCACCTTGTCGCCGATGACGTCCTGGGCGCCGTAAAGGCTGGTGGCGATGGTCTTTACTTTCTCCCAGAGCGGCATCTCGTCCGGATAGAGCGGCGCGAAGTTGTTCGGCTTGTCGCAGAGAGCCACCACGGCCTTGGCGAGGTCCTCGGTGCCGGCGCCGCCCTCAGCCCAATGGTTGCACTCGAAGGCATCGACGCCGAGGCCGCTGCACAGTTCGCGGATCGCCTTGATCTCGGCGTCGGTGTCCGCGCTGAAGCGGTTCAGTGCGACCACGATCTGCACGCCGAACTTCTTCACGTTCTGGATATGGCGGGCGAGGTTTGCGGCACCCTTCTTCACCGCCTCGACATTCTCCTTGCCGAGCTCTTCCTTGGCGACCCCGCCATGCATCTTCAGGGCGCGGATCGTACCGACGATGACCACGGCGGCGGGCTTCAGCCCCGCCTTGCGGCATTTGATGTCGAAGAACTTCTCGGCGCCGAGATCGGCGCCGAATCCGGCTTCGGTCACCACGTAGTCGGCGAGCTTCAGCGCCGTGGTGGTCGCGATCACCGAGTTGCAGCCATGCGCGATGTTGGCGAACGGGCCGCCGTGGATGAAGGCCGGGTTGTTCTCCAGCGTCTGCACCAGGTTCGGCGCGATCGCGTCCTTCAGCAGCACGGTCATCGGACCGTCCGCCTTCAGGTCGCGGGCATAAATCGGCTTCTTCTCGCGGGTGTAGCCGATGATGATGTTGCCAAGCCGCTTGGTGAGGTCGGCAATGTCGGTGGCGAGGCAGAAGATCGCCATGACTTCCGAGGCGACGGTGATGTCGAAGCCGTCCTCGCGCGGAAAGCCGTTGGCGACGCCGCCGAGGCTGTTGGTGATCGCGCGCAAGGCCCGGTCGTTCATGTCCATGACCCGGCGCCACTGGATGCGGCGGGCGTCGAAGCCGAGCTCGTTGCCCCAGTAAATGTGGTTGTCGATCAGCGCCGAGAGCAGGTTATGCGCGGTACCAATCGCATGAAAGTCGCCGGTGAAGTGAAGGTTGATGTCTTCCATCGGCACGACCTGGGCATAGCCGCCGCCGGCCGCGCCGCCCTTGACGCCGAAACAGGGCCCGAGCGAGGGCTCGCGCAGGCAGATGATGGTCTTCTTGCCGATCCGGTTGAGGCCGTCGCCGAGGCCCACGGTGGTCGTCGTCTTGCCTTCGCCGGCCGGGGTCGGGTTGATCGCGGTCACCAGGATCAGCTTGCCGTCCGGCTTGCCCTTCAGCGACTTCACGAACTCCATCGACACCTTGGCCTTGGTATGGCCGTAGGGGATCAGATGTTCTTCGGCGATGTTGAGCTTGCCCGCGACTTCGCGGATCGGCTTCATCTTGGCCTGGCGTGCGATCTCGATATCGCTGCCGACTTTCTTGCTCATTGGAATGCGCTCCTGACTTCCCTGATGGGCCGATTTGGGGGCGGGTCGGCCGATTGAATTGCCGAGAGATTAGTGGGGTTTAATGACCCTTTTTTGCCTGGCCGCGACTGTTTCCCGTCGCTTTTCCACCATGGCCCATTCCATCATGGCATCCGCCTATGAGGGGACCTCACCCAACCGGCGCAGGGCCTGCAGGCCCACCGGCGCGCCGCCGAACTCCGACATGGCGTCGAGGACGGCGCCCCAGAGATACTCCGCCGAAGCGACGTCCGCCAAGAGGTGGAAAGCCGGAATCGCCCCCCGATCATCCCTAATGACGATGCCGCTCATCTTGGCCAGCGAAGTCTGGGCGATCCGGCCGGGGGCGAACTTGTGCGGCCGCAGATCGACGCCGCAGATCTTGGCGAACATGTCCGGGGCGGCATCGCCGGTGATCATGAACCAGGCATGGCTGTCCTGGCGCGGCATCGGATAGCCGATCAGCTTGCGCGGCTTCTCGGTGCCCCAGTTCCAGGCGCCGTTCAGCCGGTCGATCAGCGCCCCCGTCGCCTCCAGCCCGTCGATCAGGAAGATCTCGGTCGGCGCCAGGCGGGCGGCCAAGGCACCGCCGTCCTGGCGATAGGCCATGTTGCTGTCGGGACCGATCGTGAGCCCCTGCCCGGCCAGCCAATCGACCGTGCCGGTGCCCTTGAACCCGGTGCGCGGCAAACCCGAGAGATCCGCGATCGCCATGCGCCGCGCCCGGTCGAGCTCGGAATCCGAGTTGCCGTAATGCATCGGCACGGCGCCGCTGTTGATCACCTCGCAGAAGGCGCCGGCGGCCTGGGTCAGGCGATAGATCGGCGAGCGGCGCAGCTGGTTCTGGGCGAAGACTTTCGGTAGGGCCCCCATGGTTTATTCCTTCACATCTCCTGCCGCTTGGCGGCGGAATCATAGAACGGCAAGGCCACGACCCTCGCTTCGATCATCCGCCCGCCATCGACCTTGATCGCGATCTTGGCATCCGGCTCGGCGTCATCCGGATGCACGTAGGCGAGACCGACGACCTTGCCGAGGTTGGGCGATCGCACCGCCGAGGTCACGCGGCCGACGATCTCGCCCTGCCGGATCACCAGATGGCATTCTTCCGGACAAGGCAGCGACGGATCGTCCAGGGTGAAGCCGACCAGTTTCCGAATGAGGGGCATCTTGGCCATGATCTGGGTCGAGCGGCCGCCGACGAAGAACGGTTTGGTCTTGGCCAGCGCCCAGGGCATGTCGGCCTCCCAGACATTGGTGAGACCGTCGGTGTCCTGGCTGACGATGATATGGCCCTTTTCCAGACGCAGCACGCGCTGCGCTTCCACCCCAAACGGGCGGATGTTGTCGCCAGCCCCCGCCTCCATCAATGCATCCCACAAGGCCTCGCCAAAGCCGTAGGGCACATGAATCTCGTAGCCGAGCTCGCCCACGAAGCCGACCCGCAGCAGCCGCGCCGGAATACCGGCGACCGTGCCCATCCGCACCCCGAGATAGGGGAAAGCCTCCGACGAGAGGTCGATATCGGTGCAGACCTTCTGCAGCACGGCCCGGGATTTCGGCCCGGCGATGTTCACGCCGGCATAGGCGGCCGTCACATTCGCGACATCGACATCGAGCCGCCATTGCGCGTTCCATTGCAGCATCGAGCGATAGACCGCATCGACGCCACTGGTGGTCGCGGTGACGTAGAAATGCTCTTCCGAGAAGCGGCAGGCGACGCCGTCATCGGTGATGACACCGGCCTGGTCGGTCATCAGCACATAGCGCGACTTGCCGATGGCGAGCTTCGCGTAGGTGAAGGTGTACATGCGGTTCAGGAACTCGGCCGCGTCCGGCCCGCGCACGTCGAGCCCGCCGAGGGTGGAGACATCGATCAGCCCGACATTGTTGCGAACCGCCAGCACCTCCTCGCGGATCGCCTTCTCCCGCTCCGCCTTCGGCCCATAATAGGCCGGACGCCACCAGATGCCCGCCGGCATCATCTGCGCGCCGAGCTCCAGATGACGGTGATGCATCGCCGTGCGCCGCTCGGGATCGAAGATGCGTCCGGCGAGATGGCCGAACTTCTCCGGCGTGTACGGTGGACGCTGCGTCGTCACCGTCAGTGTCGCGAGGTCGCGGCCGGTCTCGCGCGCGACGATGCGCACAGCGGCGACGGCGGAATGCTTGCCCTGGGACGGGCCCATCCCGACCGTCGAATAACGCTTCAGCAGCTCGACATTGTCGAAGCCGTCGGCAATTCCGTTGATCAGGTCCGCATATTTCAGGTCCTCATCGAAATCGACGAACTCGCCGCCCTTGGCATGCGGGAAGATCGGCCAGGGATGCGTCTGGTTCCGGTCCTGGGTGTCGCCGGGGGTCACAGGCTCCGCGCCGACCGAGAGGCCGGCCTGCTTCGCCGCCGCCCAGCCGGCCCGCGCGCCATCGGCCCGCACCCGGTCGAGGTCGAACACGCCACCGACCGAACCTGCGGCGTAGAGACCCGCGGGGATCTGAGCGGGATGGAACATCGCGGTTTCGGTGCTGTAAGCGAACTTGGCCCCGGCCTGCAGCAACAGATGCGCCGCCGGGCTGTAACCGACCGACATGCAGACCAAATCGCAGTCGTAGCTTGCCGTGGGATCGCCGAGTTGGCCTTCCGCCACGATCGGTGCCACGGCCACGCCGACCACATGTTCCTTATTGTGGTGATAGGCCTCCTGGATGGCATGGCCGGCCAGAACCGGGATGCTCGCCTTGCGCACCGCAAATGAGAGCGGCGTCACCGGCGGTACCTCGCGCAAATCGACCACCGCGGCGACTTCAGCGCCGATCTTCAGCAGGTCGATCGCCTGGGCATAGCCGTCGTCATTGGCGGTCAGGATCACCGCCTTCTTGCCGGGCCGCACCCCATAGAAATGGATCAGACGCTGCGCCGCCGAGCCCAGCATGATGCCGGGAAGGTCATTGTTGCGGAACACCGCCGGCTGCTCGATCGAGCCGGTCGCCACCACAACCGCTTTCGCGCGCAGCTTGTAGAAGCGGTTGCCGCGAATGACCGGAATCCAGTTGTCGGCGAACAAGCCGCTGACCACTGCATCGGTCATCACCCGGATGTTGCTTGCCGCTTGGACCGCGTTCAGCAGGTCGCCTTCCGCCTTGCAGGCCGCTTCGCCGCTCTCGTCGAAGCGCGCGTAGTTGAGGCAGCCGCCGAGCTTCGGGTTCTCATCGATCAGGATGACTTCGCCGCCGGCCTTGGCCGCTTCGATCGCTGCCGCCATGCCGGCCGGACCGCCGCCGATCACCGCGACATCGGCGAAGAGATACTGCTTGTCGTAGTAGCCGTGATGGGCATGCGGGTCGATCTTGCCGAGGCCCGCCATCTTGCGGACAATCGGTTCCCAGAACTTCCAGGACGCGCGCTTTTCATGGAAGGTCTTGTAATAGAAGCCCACGGGCAGGAATTTCGAGACCCATTCGACGAAGCGGCCGGAATCGGATTCGAAGGAACCGAAGTAATTCTGCCCCTCGACCACCAGACCGGGCGCGATCTTGCGCTTGTCGGCGAGGCAGTTCGGTTCCTCGGCCACCTGGACCAGGGTGTTCGCGTCCTGGCCGACCATGGTGAGGACGCCGCGGGGCCGGTGATACTTGAAGCTGCGCGAGACGATCCACTGGCCGTTCGCGGCGAGTGCACTGGCGATGGTGTCGCCTTCATAGCCCTCGACGAAGGCGCCTTCGAAGCTGAAGGTCACCGGCTTCGAGCGGTCGATGAACTGGCCGCGGTTGGGCAAGCGGTTCATGCCGCCGTAGGACACCGGCGCGTTCATGGCTTGGCTCTCTCGGACTTGGGAGCGAAATCGACGCGCGCCTTGAACACTTCGGACGCCGGATAGGTCTTCACGATCTCATCGGTCACGGTGTTGCGCTCGGCAATGAACCAGAACGAGGTGGGCACGTGGCACCACCATTCGCGCACGACACCGGCCGTGTTGTTCTCGAGGAACACGTATTCTGCCCATTCGCGATCGCTGAGCTTGGTTTCGTCGGGCATCGGCTTCACCTCGCCGCCCCAGACGAACTCGCTGATGTTGCGCGGACCATTCAGGGGACAGTTCATTACCTTCATGGACGCACCGCGTTTCGCTTGGAGAGAGTCATTGCGGGGCCACCCCTCACCCTGTCCCTCTCCCACAAGGGGAGAGGGGACGCTGTTGCTGACGCTCGGTCCAAAGCCCCTCTCCCCTCGTGGGAGGGGGGTTGGGGTGAGGGGGGACACAAACTCGATGCCATCTAATGTCCCACCGAAGCCGCGCCTTTTTCACCCACCTGGCTGTAGGTGAGGAAGCGCTCATAGGAGAACGGCTTGATCAGCGCGTGCGGTTTGTTGTTGGCGATCGTGTAGGCCATGGTCTTGCCGCAGACCGGCGTCGCCTTGAAGCCCCAGGTCCCCCAGCCGCTGTCGATGTAGTAATTCTCGACCGGCGTGAGCCCCATCACCGGCGAGAAGTCCGGCGTCATGTCGGCCATGCCGGCCCATTGCCGCAGGATCTTGACCTCGCCCAGCATCGGCAGCAGCTCCAGCATGTGGCCGAGCAGGCCTTCCTTGAAGTCGAGGGTCGAGCGCGTCGAATAGAGGCCGTAGGGATCGGTCGAGCCGCCCATCACCAGTTCGCCGCGCGAGGATTGCGAGACATAGACGTGCAGGCTGCCGGAGACGATGATCTGGTCGAGGAACGGCTTCAGCGGCACCGAGACGCAGGCCTGCAGGGGGATGGTCCGGATCGGCAGCTTGAAGCCGGCCATGTCCGCAACGACCGAGGTCATGCCGGCGACCGCCTGCATCACCTGCCCCGCCCCGATCCGGCCGCGGGTCGTCTCGACGCCCTTGACCTTGCCGCCTTCGATGACCAGGCCGGTGACGCCGGTCTGTTGGTGGATCTCGACCCCCATCTGGCTGGCCCGCGCCGCATAGCCCCAGGCCACGGCGTCGTGCCGGGCGATCGATCCCGGCGGATGATAGAGCGCACCCAGGATCGGGTAGCGCACGTCCTCGCTCATGTTGAGCGACGGGCAGAGTTTTGCGATGTCGTCCGGATAGATGAGCTCGGAATCGACGCCGAGATGCTTGTTCACCTCGGCGCGCCAGCGGCTGGTGCGCATCGCGGCATCGGTATGGGCCAGGGTGAAATGCCCGCGCTCGGAATAGAGGATGTTGAAATCGAGGTCCTGGGAGAGGTCGCGGTACAGCCGCAAGGACTCCTCGTAGAACTTCACGCCTTCGGGCGTCAGGTAGTTCGAGCGGATGATCGCGGTGTTGCGCGCGGTGTTGCCGCCGGCGAGATAGCCGCGCTCCAGCACGCAGACATTGGTGATGCCGTGATTCCGGGCGAGGTAGTAGGCGCAGGCCAGGGCATGGCCGCCGCCGCCGATGATGACCACGTCATAGTGGGACTTGAGTTCGCTCGGGCCGGGGATGTAGCGGAACGCCGGATACTTCTTGCGGAGACCGTATTTCAGCAACCCAGTCGGTAAAAAGGCCGGCAACATTGGCTTCAGATCCCGGATTCGGAGGTTGCCGGACGATAACCGCCGTTTTCCCTCGGTTCAACAAACTTTCCCATCATTCACCAACCGCAGCCTTGCCAAAGCGCCGGCTTCGCTGCACCCTTCCCGCCATGGCATGCCGCGCCAGCAACATCGTCCGCATGGGTCCCGCCGCCGAGAAGGTGCGGGATGATTTCCTGCATTGGCAATGCCGCATCCGGCAGATGGCGATGCGCGACGGCGCCGGTCGGCCTTCGCCCGGCATGCGGCCGGCGGTCCACACCGAGGACGGGGCCGAGCTGCATCCCGGCATCATGATCGTCATTCACAAGAGCGAGCCCGAGCACACAACCTCGCTGTTCCGGCACCAGGTGCTGAAGACCCAGGATCCGGTCGAACGCTGGGAGAAGGCCATCGAGCACATGGCCGCCGGCTATTTCCAGAAATCCGCCGAGTTCGACGAGCGGCTGACCGCCCTGTTCGGTCCGGCCGCGCCGATCAGCGACGCCATGCTGAACCACGGCCGCGTCCAGCTCAATTTCGCCGAATACGGCCAGCGTTTCCAATTGCCGGTCTCGGTGCTGGAATTGCCGGAGCATCATCCGCTCTATCAATCCACCTATTGGCACAACCGCCTGTTCAATCCGAACATGCCGGCCGGCGTCCGCGTCCTCTGCTTCGAGCCCGACTGGCGCCGCGCGCAGGTCGAGGCCGCCTGAAAAAGAGCCCTCGCTCCGCTGCGTCGCAGAGCGAGGGCCACCTCGAGCCAATCAGAACTTCCGATACGCCTTGTTCAGATCCACCATCGGGTGGCGCTTCGACATCTGGAACTTGATCAGCAGTTCGCGGGCGATCATGTCGCGGTCCTGCTGGTTGTCCGGCAGCTTGATGTTCTTCGGCACCGTCACCCAGCCGTTGATGTTGCGGTCGAACACCGCGGCCCGGCCTTCCTCGTAACCCATATGGACGTCCTCCAGCCAGTTGAGGTCGTCCCAGCCCATGATCTCCAGGTACTTCTTCAGGAAGGGCGTCAGCCGCGTGTAGTCCGGCACCAGGTTCACATCGTAGCGATAGCCGATGTGCTGGCCGATCTCCTTCTCGCGGGCGCTGTCGAGCCCGGAGGGGCTCTTCAGGAACTTGTTGACGTCTTCCTTGGGCTTGCCGCCCTTCGGCGCGGTCGGTTTTGCCCCGATTGGTTTAGCCATGACGCTCTCCTCTAGTACCGGGTCATGTCGGGCCGGCCGACGGTGTGCTGGGAACCGGCCAGCGGCACCTGGGCAAGCGCCGAGGCTTCCATGGTCAGTGCGGCCAGGTCTTCCGGCTCCAGCGAGTGGATGTTGGTCTTGCCGCAGGCGCGGGCCATCATCTGCGCCTCGATGGTGAGGCAGTGCAGGAAGTTGTAGACCCGCTCGGCCGCCTCGTCGGGATCCAGCCGCGCGCGCAGCTTCGGATCCTGGGTCGCCACGCCGACCGGGCAGCGGCCGGTGTGGCAGTGGTAGCAGTAACCCGCCTCGCAGCCGATCTCGCTGGGGAAATCGGCTTCCGGGATGTCCTTGTTGCAGTTCAAGGCCATCAAGGCCGAGTGGCCGATCGCGACCGCGTCGGCGCCGAGCGCCAGCGCCTTCGCCACGTCGCCGCCGTTGCGGATGCCGCCGGCATAGACCAGGCTGATCTCGCCTGTCTTGCCCACGTCATCCAGCGCCTTGCGGGCCTGGCGGATCGCCGCGATGCCGGGGACGCCGGTCTCTTCGGTCGCCACATGCGGGCCGGCGCCGGTGCCGCCTTCCATGCCGTCGATATAGATCGAATCCGGCCCAGTCTTGGCGGCCATGCGGACATCGTCATAGACGCGCGCGGCGCCGAGCTTCAGCTGGATCGGAATCTGCCCGTCGGTCGCCTCGCGCACCTCGTTGATCTTGAGGGCGAGATCGTCGGGGCCGAGCCAGTCCGGATGGCGCGCCGGCGAGCGCTGGTCGATGCCGGCGGGGAGCGAGCGCATTTCCGCGACCTGGTCGGTCACCTTCTGGCCCATCAAATGGCCGCCCAAGCCGACCTTGCAGCCCTGGCCGATGAAGAACTCGCAGGCATCGGCCAATTGCAGATGGTGCGGGTTGAAGCCATAGCGCGACTGGATGCACTGGTAGAACCACTTGGAGCTATAGCGGCGCTCATCGGGAATCATGCCGCCTTCGCCGGAGCAGGTCGCCGTGCCGGCCATGGTGGCGCCGCGGGCGAGCGCGATCTTGGCCTCGAAGGAGAGCGCGCCGAAGCTCATGCCGGTGATGTAGACCGGGATGTCGAGCACCAGCGGACGCTTCGACTTCGGGCCGATCACCGTCTTGGTCAGGCATTTTTCGCGATAACCCTCGATCACGAAGCGGGTCAAGGTGCCCGGCAGGAAGGTGAGGTCGTCCCAGCTCGGGATCTTCTTGAACAGCGAGAAGCCGCGCATCCGGTAGCGGCCGAGCTCCGACTTGATGTGGATGTCGTCGATCACCGAAGGCGGGAACATGAAGCTGTTGCCCAGGCGATGGGTGTCGCGGCTCAGCGGCTTCTTGTTCTTCTGCGGCGCCGGTTTTCCGGCGGGCTTCGGCGCGGTCTTGATCAGCTTCACCGCGGCCTTGGATTTGGCGAGCTTGCTGCTCTTCTTTGCCGGGGACTTCTTCGATTTTGCCATGATGCTTTCCTTTCGATCCCCGGTCACAGAATGAGCTTCTTCTCGGCGGGCTCGAGATTGTCGTAGTTCCAGAGCTGCCGCCCGGCGACGATCTTGGTCATGTTCTTGACCCCGTTCGGCGCCTTCAGGCCGTAGAGTTTCAACTTCCGCTCCAGCCACTGACAGTCGAGTTCCGTCATTTCGCCCGGCACCGCATCGACCCCGAGATCCTCGATCTTGCCGCCGACATAGATCGTGCCGTCATACATGGAATCGCCGAGATTCTTGCCGGCATCGCCCAGGATCACCATCCGGCCGCGCTGCATCATGAAGCCGCAGAAGGCGCCGGCCCGGCCGCCGACGATGATCGTGCCGCCCTTCATGTCGATGCCCATGCGGGCGCCGACATCGCCCATGCAGACCAGATCCCCGCCGCGGATCGCGGCGCCGAAGGTCGAGCCCGCGTTCTTCTCGATGATCACGGTGCCGGCCAGCATGTTCTCGGCGCAGGACCAGCCCACCCGGCCCTTGATCCGGATGTTCGGCCCATCGATCAACCCACAACCGAAATAGCCGAGGCTGCCCTCGATGATCAGGTTCAGCTTGTTCAGGATGCCGACCGCGACGCCGTGCTTGGCGCCGGGGTTCTTCATCACGATCGTGCCGTTGCCCTTGGACAGCAGCTCGCGGATCTTGTGGTTGATCTCGGTCGGCGTCAGCTTGGCCGCGTCGAACTCGGCGCGCTTGTTGAAATCGACCTCGAACGCGCCCGGATAGGTGAAATTCTCTTCCTCGTCCGGCTCGAAGAAGCGCTGCTGGGTGCGGCCCGAGAGACGCTCGGTGTGCATCCCCATGTCATGCGATTTGGTGCGAAGCGCCATGGCAGGTTTCCGTTCTCTCTCGTTATCGCTTCCAGACCCGCACTTCGCCCTCATAGGGGTCGAAGGTGTCGATCTCTTTCGGGAAGATGCTGCGGATCGCGACTTCCTCGGACGCGAGTGCCACGAGATCGTCGCTCTCGTAGAGCACCATCGGCTTCGCGGCCATCACGTCCTTGGCCATGCCGAGGCTGTCGGCGGTCGCCACCACGTAGGTGAACACGCCGTCGAGTTCGTCGATGGAATCGGTCATCGCATCCTTCAGCTCCGCGCCCTGCTGCATCTTGTCGGCCAGATAGACGGCGATCAGCTCGGAATCGCAGTTCGACATGAAGCGATGACCCTTGCGCTCGAGCGCCCGCCTTCCGCCCCAATAGTTGGTGAGCTGGCCGTTGTGCACGACCGAGACGTCGGCGAACGGATAGGCCCAATAAGGATGCGCCGAGCGGATATCGACATCGGATTCCGTCGCCATGCGGGTATGGCCGATCGCGTGGCTGCCCTTGAAGCCCTTCAAGTGATACTGGTCGGTGACGGTGGCCGCGTCGCCGAGGTCCTTGATCAGCTCCAGGCCGTAGCCGAGCGACAGGATCTCCACGCCCTCGATGTCCTCGATATAGTTGGCGAGCTTGCGTTTGTCGCCGCCGAAATCGATGACGTAGCGGTAGGCGTATTCGGTCGCGTCTTCCTCGGAGACGATGGTGGCGCCGAGCTCCTTCAGCCGCTTCTCGACCTCGACCTTCCGCTCCTTGACCTGGTCATGGATGTGGAAGCCGTGCTTCATTTCCTCCTGCTCGGCGGCCTTGAAGCGCATGATCAGCGCGTTGCCCTTCGGCGAGCCGTAAAGCGCATAGCCGGTCGAATCCGGCCCGCGATGCTTCAGGCTCTGCAGCATCGCCGTCATTTCCTTGCCGATCTCGCCGGTCTTGCCGCGGTGAATCAATCCCGCAATTCCGCACATGGCGAAGCTCCTTTCAGTGTTGGCTGAGCGGGGTTTCGTACCCCCACCGCCGTCCGCGAATGCGGACATTCGTCCGCGGCCCTCCCCCGAATCGGGGGAGGGTCAGGGTGGGGGTAAGAGTCACCGCCTGCATCGTCGCACTCATCCTTACGGCAGGCAGTCCCAATAGGTCTCGAGATCCCAGGGCGTCACGGTGGCCATGAAGCGCTCCCACTCGTCGCGCTTGTAGTGGCTGAACACCCGGTACATCTCGTCCGGCAAGGCTTCCTTGATCACCTCATCGGCGGCCAGGTGATCGAGCGATTCACCGAGCGACATCGGCAGCTTCTTCACCTTCTTGCCGGCCGACATCGCCTCGTAGATGTTGCGCTCTTCCGGCTCGCCGGGATCGAGCTTCGAGGTGATGCCGTCGTCGAACGCCTTCAGCAGCGCGCCCGCCATGAGATACGGGTTCACCGCGGCATCGACCGAACGGTATTCGAAGCGGCCCGGCGCGGAGATGCGCAGCGCGCAGGTGCGGTTCTGGTAGCCCCAATCGGCGAAGACCGGCGCCCAGAAGCCCGTATCCCACAGCCGGCGATAGGAGTTCACCGTCGAGGAACCGAGCGCGGTCAAGGCGCCGAGATGCTTGATCACCCCGCCGATGCAGTGGAGGCCGATCGGGCCGGGCTTCGCCTGGCCTTTGAGCGGCATGAAGGTGTTCTCGCCGCCCTTGCGGTAGGAGAAGACGTCCTTCATGCCCGGCAGCGGCTTGTTGTGCAGGTCGTTGACCACGTCTTCGCCGCCGCGCCAGAGCGAGAGGTTGTGGTGGCAGCCGGAGGCCGAGACGCCCATGAACGGCTTCGGCATGAAGCAGGCGATCAGGTCGAACTCGCGCGCCACCTGGGCGCAGATCTGCCGGTAGGTGGTGAGGCGATCCGCCGTGCGCAGGCAATCGTCGAACATGAAGTTCAACTCGAGCTGGCCCGGCGCGTCCTCATGATCGCCCTGGATCATGTCGAGACCCATGGCATTGGCGTATTCGATCACCCGCATGAAGACCGGGCGCAGCTTCTCGAACTGGTCGATGTGATAGCAGTTCGGCTTGGAGAATCCGCCGTCGGGCAGTCCGTCGGCGCCCTTCTTCAGCCACATCATCTCCGGCTCGCAGCCATGGCGCAGCGACAGGCCCTTGTGCTTCTTCTGGAACTCGTTGTGCAGGATGCGCAGGTTGCCACGGCAATCCGAGGTCAGATGGCCGCCGGGGTTCTTCCGCTCCTCGCGATTCCGGAAGCAGGTGCAGAACACCCGCGCGACGCGCTTGTCCCAGGGCAACTGCACGAAGGTCTCGGGATCGGGAATGCCGACCAGCTCGGAGGCCTCCGGACCGTAGCCGATATAGCGCTTGTGGCGGTCGGTGAACAGGTTCGCGGTCGAGCCGTAGACCAGCTGGAAGCCCTTTTCGGCGATCGCTTCCCAGTGATCGGCGGGGATGCCCTTGCCGACGATGCGGCCGGTCACCGAGACGAACTGGTAGTAGATGTATTTGATGTCGAGTTCGTTGATCTTGGCGCGGACTTGTTTGACGAGCTCTTTGCGGCCCTTCGCGGATACATGTGCCTCGAGGTCAGTCATCGGAGTTCTCCCGTTTTTTATCGGCGGGCCCGTTGAAGCCCCGCCTCCCTGTATCGGCGGAATCCCGCCGCAGAACTCGGTGTACGCCCTCCTCTGGGTCTCTTCTGTTTCGTCTCGGTCAGCTCCAGGGGAAGGGTGAATTGGATGTCGGATGCAGCTTGCCTTCGGCGAAGCGCGAGAAGCGGAACGGCCGCAGGATCTCGTCGCCCAGGCCGCAGATATCGTCCGCGACCAGCTTGCCGACGCCGATCATCTTGTAGCCGTGGTTGGAGTCGGCGATGAAATAGGCGTTCTCGCAGAACCGGTCGAACACGGGAAAGGAATCCGCGGTGAAGCAGCCGATGCCGCCCGAGGGCTCCTTCTTGTATTTCGGCATCTGGCCCTCGAAGCGCTTCTGGCAGAAGGCCAAAGCCGAGACCCACATATGCGCGAAATCGTCGCCGACGATGAAATCGGGGCTCTCGGTGCCATAGGGATCGACCGCCACGCTGTCGATCGCCGTCTTCACCTTGAACGGCATGGCGCCGCCCTGGATGCCGCCGAAATGGAAATCCGGCTTGTAGTAGATGCCCCAGAGCTTGTCGGTGATCAGCGACTTGTCGTCGTCGGAATAGAGCGGCGCGTCGGTATCGACATGGATCACCGGCGGCATCTTGCCGTCATTGGTCTTCTGGTAGTCGGGATCGACGCCGAGCGTGCCTTCCTGCAGGGACCAGTAGACCCACATCGGCACGTTGTCGTGGACCTTGCCGTCCTTGCCCTTGATCGAGATCGCATCGGGCAGGTCCAGCATATGCCAGATCGAGCGGACCCAGGGGCCGACGCCGACGATCACCTGGTCGCACTGGATGGCGCCCTTGTCGGTCTCGACCGCGGTGATGGCGCCCTTGCCGTCGCGCTTGAAGCCGGTGACCTTGATGCCGGTCGCGATCCGCACGCCCTCCGCCTCCGCCTTCTTGGCGAGGCCATAGAGCGAGGCGGTGTTGTTGGCGTAGCCGCCCTTCTTCTCATGCAGGACCGAGGTGATGCCCTTGGCCTGCCAGTCGCTGAACAGGCCCTGCATGTATTTCATGCAGTCCTTCTCGCCCTCGATGAAATCGGAGGTGTAGCCGATCTCCTTCTGCTGGGCATAGATCGAGGCCACGTCCTGGTGCATCACCTCGGGGCTGATCTGCATGTAGCCGACCGGGTGATAGGAGAAGGCTTCGGGATCCGTCTCCCAGACCGAAACGCTGTGCGCCATCAGCCGGCGCATGGCCGGCTGGAAGTAGTTGTTGCGCACCACCCCGCAGGCGATGCCGGAAGCGCCGGCGCCGATCCCGCCCTTGTCGATGACGATCACGTCCTTGCCGCTGCCCTTGCCGGACTTGCGGAGATTTTCAGCGAGGTGCCAGGCCGAGCTCAGCCCATGAATGCCGGCACCGATGACGACGAATTTTACGTGCGCGGGAAGCGCCATGGCCGAGTCAACTCCGAGGCAGGTCGAATGACTGGTACAGCTCTAGCAGGCGCGCTTCCCCATCCGGTGCCCTGCTCACCACGCCCCGTTTTCACGCAGTGCGAGTTGACCGGCAAGGTTCGGCGCGCCCATAATCTCAGCATAGGCGAGGCCCATTTGCCAACCTATTTTTTGCAAAGGTATTGAATTGGCTCGGATTGGTGCAGAAGCCTCGGACACTGCGACGCTGACGGAACCCGGTCCCATGATGGTCCCGGTCGATGCGGCGCGCGGCTCCGCCTGGATTGCCGACCAATTGCGCCAGGCGATCGTCGAAGGCACCTACAAATTCGGCCAGAAGCTGCCGGCCGAGCGCCAATTGGCCGAGGCGTTCAACGCCTCGCGCACCACGGTGCGTCTGGCGCTCGACCGACTCGAGACCGACAAGCTGGTGGCGCGCCGGATCGGCAGCGGCACCTTCGTCTCCTACCGCCAGCCCGGCGAGACCGACGATATCGCCGAGATCACCTCGCCGGTCGAGCTGATCGAAGCGCGCCTCGCGATCGAGCCCTATATGACGCGGCTCGCGGTGCTGAACGCTTCGGCCAAGGACCTCGAGAAGCTGTTCGAGGCCTGCGACCTGGCCGAGGCCGCCGGCAACGATGCCACCCGCTTCACCGAATGGGACACCCAGTTTCACATCCGCATCGCCGAGGCCTCGCACAACCCGCTGATGCTCTGGATCTACCGCCGGGTGAACGAGATCCGCGCCCATGACCAGTGGGCCGCCATGCGCGACAAGATCCTCACCCCGCAGCGCATCGCCGATTACAACCGCCAGCACCGCGCGCTCGCCGAGGCGATCGCCTCGCGCGACGTCGAAGGCGCGGTCGCGATGGTGACCAGCCACCTGCATTACGCCAGGCGGCAGCTGATGGGCGCCGAGGGCAGCGTCTAGCTCTCTTCGGCGAGAGTCTTCGACCCCTCACCCCGCCCTCTCCCGCAAGGGAGAGTGAGTTTCTCATCGCTGTTGGTAGAGACGAACTTACCGGCTTACGCGCGGAGCGCGGACAATGTCCCCCTCTCCCCTTGCGGGAGAGGGCTGGGGTGAGGGGTCGCTCGGTCTCTCCAATAGATTAGGAATTACGGTGACGGTTTACCAAATGCACGAAACCCTCGCACACAGCGCTGCGGCTTCGGCCCCGGTTAGGCGCTTCTCGATCCGCGCGGGCAGTCCATCAATCGGTGCTCTAGTCGAACTGTCACCGCAATCCCGGGGCCAGTCACAGGTTGTTGGGGTTTCCCGGCATCAAGATTACGTGTCCAATGTCCGTAATCATCTTGCCGTTGCGATAAAACCTGATTCCCTCCGCGCCATCGGAGACCGGTCCGCAGAAATCCTGATCGGTATCGTCGAAGTCGAAACAGATTTCATCCCCCCTAAAGGTGAAGCGCCCGCTGTAGCTGCCTCCGATGTCATCATGCCCGCGGATCTCCCCCTCCGGGCTATAGTATTCTGCCCATTGCTTGCCCTCAGGGTAGGTGCCCTTGAGCGTGTTGCCGACAAAGCGAGTCTTGATCGCGTCGGCAGTCAGAAAGTCATCCGCACCGGCCGGAGCTTCACACGCTACCAGTAAGCAGAAAGCGCCTAACAGCATCCGCATCTTCTGAGTCTCTCCCCGAGCAACTGGCAAGCTATGATTTAGTACTAAGGTGACAGTTTATCATATGCACGAAGCCCGCGCACACAGCGCTGCGGCTTCGGCCCCGGCTCGGCGGCGTTTCTCGATCCGCGCGGGCAGTCGATCATTTGGTGCATTGAGTAAATTGTCACCGTAATCCCGCCGCTGAAGCCGAAGCTGGTGCTCGAAGCTTGAGCCGATCACATCGCCGGGGCTCGGATGCGGCACGGGTCGCGGTCCATCCGCCCGACGCCTGATAAAAAGCCGAGCCAGTGCGGGATGGAGCAGGTTCCGTAATCTCCACTCAGTAAACGAAGAACTCCGGGGCGGCCACACCATTCTTTTCTGCAATTGCTTTCAACTCGGCCTCCAACGCGACGTAGCTCGCTCGTGTCTCGACTAACGCAGCGCGCGACTGAAATGCCAAGGCTTCTTGCGGAGCGATATAGGGAGCTACGATCCTGTTGAGCTGAGCAAGATAAACGGCTGCCTGCTGCACATAAACCGTTCGGAACGAGATCAAGGTTAGTAGCGTAACCGAAAATAGCAGCACCATAGTTCCTGCTAAGACCTGTCGTCGTGTTCGGCGGTTTTTCGCCTCGGCGTCGGGATCCTTTCGCTTGGATATGGTGATCACTATCCCGCCCACGACTCCCACTATCAGTCCAAGAAACAGACCTAGCAGGAGTGAGTCGGCCCGACTATGCGTTCCCTGCGCGATATCCTTGTAGATATTGTTATCCAGCGAGGTCATCCCGAGGGTTGTTATGTGAATAGCGATCGGCGTTACAATTGCCAGGATTGGCTTCAGCATCACCTCCCACAATCCCGAGCTGATTGCTCCAACCAATAGAACCCCGCAGGTCGCCACCAGCCATTTCAGCACCTTCATTGCGAGCCCCCCGCTAAGCTTCCTCAGCTGCAAGTTAAACGGCGTCTTGGCGGAGTTCCAGTTACCTTCGCAGCACCGTTACCCCTGGTTGCCGAGGATCGCTGATCGCACTTCGTGCAGCGCAGCAGCTCTGGGAGATCGCATAGTTTGGTGGTGGCAAGCACACGCGTTGCGGCCAAGTCCCCAGCACGCAGCGCACCGCAAGATATTGACCTTTCTACAGATTCTCGACGGTAGCGGTGGATCGGCCTCCATTTCTCCCAGGGGCATTCTAAGTTCAACACACTATTGTGTAAGTATCTCTTTCCAGCTATACTGCTTTCCGCAGTCTGACCGCGACCCGGTCCCCTGCGCCCCCGCCCTGCGGGCCCATCCGCTTTTCCGGCACCGCTCGTGCCGCGTTCCCGCTTGGCAAAAACCGAAGGCGACGGTTTTCCCCCGCGTCGCCGAGCCCGTGAGGAAACCATGACCCAGACCGCACGCAGACAGCACGCAGACGCCCCGCAATTTTCGCACGACCGGCTGAAGGCGTTCATCGAAACGCGCCTGCGCCGCAGAGAAGATCCGGCGTGGATCGCCAAGGCCGTGCGTGGGTATTTCGGCGTCGCGCTCGACGCCGACCAGGTCGTCCCCTACTGGAGAGGCGAAATCACCCTGCCGACGCAGACCGAGCACAGACCGGATAAGGAATCCGTGCAGTTTCCGGCGGACGAGCCGAAGGAACCCCTGTTCACGCGCATCGCTGAGGTCGAGACGCCCGCACGGACACTGTTCTCCATCGCAACCGCCCCTGCTCCGACCCCCGGTGATGCGGGCGCGGACGACGCGTCGGCAACGCAGACCGGACGCAGACAGGATGCGGAATCCCGGCGAGGCGGTGCGGACGCAGGCGATGCGCCGGCAACGCAGACCGGACGCAGACAGGATGCGAAATCCCGGCAAGGCGCCGCGGACGCAGACGATGCCCCCGCAACGCAGACCGGACCCGGACAGGACACGGACACACTGCAAATTCCGCCCGCCTTGCAAATTCCCGCCGACCCGGTCGATGAGCCCCGCGTCACCCGCGAGGCGCAAGAGGCGGGGTTCCAGGCCTTGGCCGCGCTGGCGCAGGCGCGGCTCGGCATTGCACCCGACCCCGCGGAAAACGCCGACGGCGCGCGGGCCGAAGATGCGGCAACGCAGACCGGACGCAGACAGGATCAAAAAACCAGGTCCGTCCTGACCGATGCGCAGAAAGCCCACATCGTGCGCGGCCTGGCGCGCTACGAGACTCCGACGCGCGTGGCGGCGTCCGTGCAGGCGGAGTTCGGCATTACGATCGACCGCCGGCAGGTCTACGCCTACGACCCGGCCGGATCGCGGCCGCCGGCGCAGCGCTGGATCGACCTGCACGCCGCGACCCGCGCGAAATTCCTGGACGCCGCCGCCGAGATCGGCATCGCGCAGAAGGTGGTCCGGCTGCGGATGCTCGATCGCTTTGCCAATCGCGCGGAGGAAACCAACTATACGGAGCGCGCCGCCCGCTTCCTGGCGCAGGCGGCGAAGGAGTGCGGCGGCTTCTACGAGCGTTATGCGCGCCCGAAGCGCGAAGCGGCGCCGGCCTACAATTGAGCGGTCTCAGGTGCGGATTCCGTTGCCGACCAACCACGCGTTCGTCATCCCAAGGCTTGGCCTTGGGATCCACGAGTTTGCTTGAGAATGCTCGGCCAAGCAGAAAGCGCCCACCGCCGATGACGCGTCTGTCAGAACCGGTTGAGCGGTCCGGCCCGATGCGACATCAGCCCGAGGCAGATGTCGCGCACCAGGCCTTGCTGGTGCGCTCCATGATCCGGATAGCGGATCATGTTGTCGCCGTTATGCATGAAGACCAGGCCGCCGCGGCCATGGTCGGTCGGACACTGCCAGAGCCAGTCGGCCGGCTTCGGATCCTCGGCGCTGCCGACTTCGGTCAGCCAGATCGCCCCTTCGGGCATCCGCGACCAGCCGCGCGCATACTGCCCGAAGATGCCCTGCCAGCCGTCGAAATCCGGATCCATGTTGCGGAAGAAACCGAGCGGATCGTTGCGGACCCGGACCTTGATGTTGCTGAACGGCCGCGGCGGCACCGCCTGGAACGCGCTCAGGAACGGCAGGAACGGGATCGCCGGCTCGGCGCAGAGGATCAGGTGTCCGCCATGGGCGAGATAGTCCAGCAGCAACGGCTGCTGCTCGCGCAGGAACAGCTGATCGTGGATATGCGGCACATAGAGGATGTCGGTCTTGGCCAGCATCTTCTCGTCGAGCCGGTATTGCGGGTGCAGCCGCGCCCGCCCCTTCGTGCCCTCAAAGCTTTCGGCAAAACCGGGCGCGGTCCATTCCGGCGAGTTCTCGTAGCATTGCAGATAGGTGACGGTGAAATCGCCCGGCTCCCGCTCGATGCCGAGCTCGCGGTTGAGCCAGGGATAGAAGGCCTTCAGGAACCGTGCGCAGGCCGGCATGAAACGCTCGCCGTTATGCACATGCGGGTCCAGGGTCGAGACGATCAGCCGTCCGCCGCCTTCCAGCTTCGGGAAATCCAGGAACAGGCTGCCGCTGTCATCGTCGAGGTTGAGCGCGCTGATCGCTTGCGGGTGATGGTCGAACACGCCGAACCAGTGCCAGCTCATGTCCTTCAGCGGGATCACGTCGCAGACCGGGTGCCTGGGCTCCGGCTGCCGGATCTCCAGATAGGGCTGCGGCCGGGTCCACCACAGCCAATCCTTGGCATCGATCGGCCGCATCTTCAGTTCGACCACGTCGATCCATTCGTGGATGCCCTTGCAGGAGAAGGCGATCAGGAACCCGCCGTTGCGCACATAGGCGTTCAGCTGCGCCGCGTAGCGCCGGATGGTGGCGCTGTCCATGCTGTCCGGGATCACCACGGCGGCGTACTGATTGAGGTCGCAGGTCTCCAGCTCGCGCAGATACAGCATGTCGTCCAGCCAGCCGGAGAAATCCTGGAAGCTGGTGAGCTGGCTGGCACAGCCCCAGGTCAGATAGGCGATCTTGCGGGTGCGCGTCGCGGTCGAAAGGGTCACGGCGTTCATGCGGCATAGGCCCTTACTGGACGTAGGTGGGAGCGAAAGTGAAGCGTCCACCCATGCCGAACTCGGCTCGGCCGATGGCGACGTCATAGAGGTTGGTGAGATTGTCGGCGGTCAGCACCTCGGCCACGGACCCATGCCGATAGCGCTGCCGGTCGTTCATCAGCAGCACGTGGCTGGCGACCTCCAGCCCGTGCTGCGGCGCATGGGTGGAGAAGACGATGGTGAGGCCCATCTCGCGGTTGAGCCGGCGCAGGGTCGCGATCACGATCGCCTGGTTCTTGTAGTCCAGCGCCGAGCAGGGCTCGTCCAGGATCATGATCTCGCATTCGGAGGCCAGGGCCTGGGCGATCATCACCAGCTGCCGCTGGCCGCCGCTCAAGGCATTGAACGGCCGGTCGCGCAGATGCGCCACCTGCATCAGCTCGAGATAGCGCTCCGCGACTTCGTAATCGGCCTTGCGGGGCGCCGTGAAGAGGCCGAGATGCCGGGCGCGGCCCATCAGCACGATGTCCAGCACCGAGAAGGCGAAGGTCGATTGGAACAGCTGCGGCACATAGCCGATCCGCCCCATCCTGGTGACCGAGCCGCGTTCGGGGTGCCGCAGCCCGACCATGCAGTTCAGCAAGGTGGTCTTGCCGACGCCATTGGCGCCGAGCATCGCCAGCACCTCGCCCTTGCCGACGTCGAGGCTGTAGCCCTCGAGGATGGTCCGGCCGCCGAGCGACACGCCGACATCGCGGACTGCAAGGATCGGAGCTTCAATCATGCGCCCATCCGCTCTTGGATTGGAGCCGCCGCAGGATCAGCGCAAAGACCGGCACGCCGACCAGCGCGGTGATGATGCCGATCGGCAGCTCCGCCACCGTCGCGGTCCGCGCGATGTCGTCCACCAGCAGCAGATAGATGGCACCCAGCAGCGCCGAGACCGGCAGCAGCCGCCCGTGATCCGGCCCGACCAGGCCACGGGCCAGATGCGGGATCACCAGGCCGACCCAGCCGACGATGCCCGAGGTCGCGACCACCCCCGCCGAGATGCAGGCGACCGCGGCATAGACGATCCACTGCACCCGCTCGATCGGCGAACCCAGAGCCCGCGCCTTCTCCTCGCCCAGGGAGAGAATGTTGATCTGGTAGCGCAGCATGAAGATCAGGATGGACGGCGGCACGATCGCCGCGGCCATGAGTGCCAGATCGCTATAGCCGGTCGCGGC
The DNA here is from genome assembly GCA_030715195.1 of Dongia sedimenti. GTDB lineage: Bacteria > Pseudomonadota > Alphaproteobacteria > Dongiales > Dongiaceae > Dongia > Dongia sedimenti. The sequence continues at coordinate 287,365 of JAUYVI010000003.1, read as the reverse complement.
GATGCTGCCCATCAGCCAATAGGTGATCGCCGGCAGCTTCTGGTGCGGATCGGCCAGCAGCTTGATGATCGAGATCGCGGCCTCGAAGAAGGCCGTGACGACCACCCCCGCCAGCACGAAGGTCAGCGTCGAAGTGCGGCCTTTGACGGTGGCGAGGAACCGCACCACCAGCAGACTCGCAATGCCGCAGCCGAAGGCGGCGCCGAGCACGACCGTCCCGCCGCCGACCATGAGGATCGCCAAGGTGCCGCCGAAACCGGCGCCGGCGGTCACGCCGATGATGCCGGGATCGACCAGCGGGTTGCGGAACAGGCCCTGCAAAGCCGCGCCCGAGATCGCCAGTCCCGCCCCGACCAGCAGCGCGCCGAGGATGCGCGGCAGGCGCACCGCGGTCACCACATTGGCATCCACGTCGCTCCAAGTCGGGTTGGCGACCGGCACGATGTGGTCCCAGAGGATCAGCCAGGCATTGGTCATGCTGACGCCATAGCGCCCCAGCGTGATCGAGTAGACCACGCTGAAGACCAGCAGCAGGGCCAGCGCCGCGACGACCAGCCAGCCACGCCGCCGCACGTCGAGTGCGGCGAAACTCACGCGCCAAGTCGCCGTCGCGGAGCGCACCGTCGGTCAGCCGAAGATGTCGCTGTAACCCGCCGAGTCCTTGTTCTGCTCGATCTCCAGGATCGACTTCAGCTGGTCGTCGGTGACGTCCTTCAGGTAGATCAGCTTGTAGCTGTCCTTGACCGTGCCGGCGAACTTGTCACCCTTGAACAGATCCGGATGGGCCACCCGTGCCAGCCAATCGTCGGAGAGATAGATCTCGGCCGAATCCGGCGAACGGTTGAATTGCGGGAACTTGTAGACCCGCTTGTTCTTGACCGCATCGATGCTGGCGAACATGGCATTGCCGTAGATATCCGCCGGCTTCAAATCGGTCGCATAGGCGGGAATGACGATGATCTGCGGATTCCAGACCAGCAGCTGCTCGGCGTCGATGGTCCGCCACCATTCGCCGGTGTTGTCGGCGGCCAGATTGTTGGTGCCGCTCAAGCTGTAATCCTGCGAGCTGTTAGCGATGACCTGGACGCCTTCTTTCACCTGGTCGATGACCAGCATGGTGGCCGGCTTGTCGAGCTTGGCCTTGGCGAAGAGATCGCGCAAAGCGTTCTCCGACTTGTCCTGCAAGGCGAGAATGGTCTGGGCGCGGTCGATCCGGTTCGCGGTGTAGCCGGCCAGCCGCAGGTAGTCGCGGCGCTGCTCCTTGGTGCAGCAATCCCAGCCGATCACCGTCAGGTTCACCCGCTCGAGGGGCTCGATGATCTTCGGATCGAAGGTCCATTGCAGGACCGCGTCGGGCTTCAGCGCCAGGATCGCCTCGACATTCGGCGCAAAGCCTTCGCCGGCCACGTCGAAGTTGAGCTTGAGCAGCTCCGGCATCAACTCCGCATAGATGCTGTTCGAATAGGTCTTCTTGCCCTTCACGTTGACGCCGACGAAGTGCTCGGTCGTGCCCTCGACCGCGGCATGCACCAGCGGGCCCGAGGCGAACATCGAGACGATGCGTTTCGGCGGCTCCTTCAAAGTGATGGTCTTGCCGCGGTGGTCGAGAAACGTCATGTCCCCCTGTGCCGCGCCCATGGCCGCGAGCAGCAGTGCCGCCGCGCCGATCAACATCCCCGTATGCCGCATAGTCCCTGCCTCCTGTCGATGAGGCCGGGGACGCTATCGCAAATGCGAATTATTCGCAAGCGGCGACGAGGCCATAGGCGGAGAGGAACCTCCGCCTATCTCGGGCGTCTAGGCCCGATCAATCCGCGCGGCGTAACAGCCGCGGCGGGCGAAATGGGCGTGCAGATAATCGACGCCGCCGATCGCGAACATCCGGTCGATCATCGGCGAAAGTTCGCCGCCATCGATCACATCGGCCTCCAGCATCATGCCGTCCCGGTCATAGGCCCGGATCGAGAGCAATCGCTTGGCGAGGTAGTCCGGCACGGCATCGACCACCACCCGCCCCTCCCGCGCGGCTTCCCACACGAAGATCGGTCCCTGGGCGCGATAGGGCGAGGTCTCTTCCGCGAGGTGCTGGTAATTCAGCAGCAGCAGCGATTCGCCCGGCTCGGCATCGGCCAGGGTGACGCGGCAGGGAAAGCCCGGCTTCTCGTCGGCGATGGCGCGGCGGGCGCCGTGCCGCAGCAGCGCTTCATCGCTGAGGCCGAACAGCGGCATGAAGGGCTCGACCGGCAGGCTGGAAATGCGGAACGACATGACAGACCTCCATAATGGATGGTCGGATGATGCCCTTGGCCGGCCGGCAAAACGTTCCGATTCTTGCTAGGCCCGGATCAGCGGCCGGGTGAGGCAGGTCGGCCCGCCCTCGCCCGGGACCGAGATCGCGTCGGCGTCGATCACATGGACCTTGCAGCCGGCCGCTTCCATGCGGCGCTGGGTTTCCGGGTTGCCCTTCACCATAACGACCTCGCGCGGCGCGATGGCGAGCACGTTGCAGCCCATGCTGGCGAACTCCTCCTCCGGCACCTCGACGAGCTGGTGCCCGTGGTCGAGCAGCCATTCGCGGAAGGTGACCGGCATCAGCGGCGAGTAGACCAGCTGCAGCTTCTCGTCCAGCGGGCTGATGATCGACATCAGATGAAAGACGTCGAACGGGCCCTTGTAATGCGGCAGTACCGCGACCTCGACATGAACGTCCGGCCCGACGATCTCCTTGAACTGCCGGATGCCCTCGGCGTTGGTGCGATAGCCGCGCGCGATCCCGACATGGCGCTGGTCCAGCCAGATGATGTCGCCGCCCTCGACCTTGCCTTCGCCGGTGATGGCGCCGGCGACCGGGATGCCGGCCTTGCGGAAATGCTCGCCATGGACACCGGGCTCCGCCGCACGCGCCGGCTTGCCCATGTTGCAGAGGATAACGCCCTTGGCGCAAAGCGTCGCCGCATCGCGCACATAGAGGCTGTCCATGGTGAGCGATTCCTGCGCCGGCAGATAAATGACCTCGGCACCAACACCCTGGATGATCTCGACCAGGCGCTTGTGCTCGGCGATCGCGACCTCGAAATCCGGCCGCGTGTGGTAGTTGAGCGGCTTCCACTCGGCATCGATCTTGGCCTGGCTGAGCATCGCCTGCTCCGGCCGCCGCAGCGCCACCCGCTTCAAGCGGCCGACTTCATTGAGCTTCAGCTCGTTCATGCCCACGGACATGGGTACTCCCCTGGCTTCTGGGTGGGAGGATTAGACGAACAGCGGACGCCCCGCAACTACCGTCCCAGCACCACCAGACTCTCCGCCCGGCAGCTGAGGCGCAGCGCCGCGCCTTGTTCCACAACTTGGTCGGGCGGCAGGCGGAGGACGAAATCCTGGTCGCCACGCTCGGCCTTTGCCAGCACGCGATAATGCGCGCCCTGAAACGTGGCCTCGCGGATTCGGGCGGTGCCGAGATCGATCGCCGCGCCGTCGGTGCGGATGTTCTCCGGCCGCACGATCAGCACGACCTCGGCGCCGGCTGGATGCGTCATGTCGGCATGCAGCGATCCGATCACGGTCTCGACCGCATTGGCACCGGAGACGCGCCCCGAGATCTGCGTGCTCTCGCCCATGAAGGTCGCGGTGAACAGGGTCGCCGGGCGCTCGTAGATGCGCTTCGGCGATCCATGATCCTCGATCCGGCCCTTGTTCATCACCACGACCAGCGAGGCCAAGGCCATCGCTTCCTCCTGGTCATGGGTGACATGCACGAAGCTGCGCCCGGTCCGCCGCTGCAGGGCCAAGAGCTCGTCCTGCATCTGGCGCCGCAGGTTGAGATCAAGCGCGCCCAACGGTTCGTCCAGCAGCAGGATCTCGGGCTCCACCACCAAGGCCCGGGCCAGGGCCACGCGCTGCCTTTGACCGCCGGACATCTCATGGATGCCGCGCCCGCCATAGCCGGCCAGGCCGACCAGTTCCAAGGCCGCGGCGATGCGCTTCTCGCGCTCCGGCCCCGGCACGCGCCGCACCTTCAGACCGAAGCCGACATTGCCGGCGACCGACATATGCGGAAACAGCGCATAATCCTGGAACAAGGTCGTGGTCGGCCGCTGTGCCGGGCTCATGGCCGTCACGTCACGGCCGGCGATCGCGATGCGGCCGGCGCTCGGCACGGTGAATCCGCCGATCACCGAGAGCAAGGTGGTCTTGCCGCTGCCCGAAGGTCCGAGCAGCACGACATAGGCGCCCTGCTCCACCGCCAGCGACACCTGGTCGAGCGCGGTGACCACGCCATAGACCTTGGAGATGGAGTCGACTTCGAGATGGGCGGTCATGCGCGGCGTTTCCGGAACAGCAGAAGCTCGACCGCGACCAGCATCAGGATCGAGCAGAGGAAGATGAACGAGCCGACCGCATTGGTCTGCGGGTTCAAGCCGCCGCGCAGCATGGTCCAGATCACGATCGGCAAGGTCACGTCGAAGCGCGTCACCAGGAAGGCGATGATGAACTCGTCCCAGGACAGCGTGAAGCAGAGGCAGAAGGCCGCGACCAGCGCGGCTGCGATCATCGGCATGGTGACCTGGGTCAGCACGCGCAGGGTCGAGGCGCCGAGATCCCTGGCGGCCCATTCGATCTTGCGCTGATGCTCGCCGAGCTGGGCCAGGCAGATCGCAAAGGCCAGCGGCATGTTGATCACCACATGCCCGACGATCACCATCCAGAGCGAGGGCCCGAGCCCGAGCGAGGACAGGGTCACCAGCAATCCCATGCCGACCAACAGGTACGAGACGGCCAGCGGCAAGATGATCACGCCCTGCAACAGGCGCCGCGCCGGGAACTCGTGGCGGGAAATGCCATAGGCGGCGAGGAAGCCGAGGATGACCGAGATCGCCGAGGAGACGATCCCGACCATCAGGGAATTGACCAGCCCGTCCATCATCCGCGGATTGTTGAAGGCGGTCACGTACCAGTCGAGCACCGGCCCCTTGAACGGCGGCACGGCCAGGCGCCCGTCCTGGAACGAGAACAGGATCAGCACCGCGACCGGCAGCAGGATGAAGATGTAGCAGGCGGTCAGGTAGAAGCCCGACAGCACATTTCCCAACTGCCGCATCACAGCCGCGCGCTCCGCATCGGCTTCTGCACCAGCAAGTAGACGGCCGCGACGATCACGGTCAGGACCAGCGACATGACCGAGGCCATCGGCAGGTCGAGCTGGCGCTGGATCTGCATCATGATCACCTGCGGCAGCAGCAGCTCCTTGTTGCCGCCAAGGATCTGCGGCGTGATGAAATCGCCGATGCAGAGCACAACCGTCAGAAAGGCGCCGACCGCCATCCCCGGCACGCTGAGCGGCAGGGTCACCGCGATGAAGCTGCGCCAGGCCGAGGCGCCGAGATCCTGCGCCGCCAGCACATAGCGCGGGTTGATCTGCACCAGGTTGGCATAGATGGTGAGGGCGTTCAGCATGATGAAGAAGTGCACGAAGCCGAACACGGTCGCGCTCGGGTTATAGGCGAGCGTGATCGGCCGCTCGATCAGGTGCAGGTTGATCAGTACCCAGTTGACGATCCCGGTCGGCGCTAGGACCAGCAGCCACGCGTAAGAGCGCACCACATAGGAGGTCCAGAACGGCAGGATGGCGCAGGCCAGCGCGAAACGCTGCCAACGCTTCGGCACCCTGGTGGCCAGCACATAGGCGAAGGGATAGGCGAGCAGCAGGCTGATCGCGACCACGAGCGCGGTGGTCACCACCGAGTTCCAGATCGCCTGCACATAGGCGGGCTGGCTGAAGAAGTCCCGATAGGCCTTGAGGCTGAGCTGCGGCGGCGTGCCGTCGGCGGTCAGCGGCAGCAGGCTCATGACCGCCATCACGGCCAGCGGTGCGCCGAAGAACAGGACGATCCAGGCGACCGCCGGCAGCGTGAATCCGAGGCCGGCGAGGCGCGCTTGGGAAGCCGCGCGCGCCTCGTTCGACGACACCATCACTTCGCCTGCAGCACCTCGGCCCACATCGCCTGCAGCGCCTTGTCGAACTCCGGCGTCATCTGCAGGTAGGGATGCGAGACCTTGATGTAGCCGGGCTGGTCGCTCCAGCGCAGGATCGCCTTCTGCTCGTCGCTGAGCACCGCCTTGCTGTTGGCCGGCATGCCCCAGTAGCAGGACGAGGTCGCGAGCTTGCCTTGGGCCTCGGGGCTGACGATGTATTGCACGAACTTCTTGGCCAGGTCCTTCTGCTTCGATTCCGCGAAGATCGCGAGGGCCTGCTGCCAGCGCACGCCGCCCTGGGTCGGGATCACGTAGTCGAGGTTCGGGTTGTCCTTGGCGATGCCGGCCGTCACCCACTCGCCACCGCCGACCAGGATATCGGCCGCGCCCGAAGCCAGCGCCTGCTGCACCGTCGTGACGTCGCCGATCATCGAGGAATTGGCCTTGAGCGCGATCAGCTTGTCCTTGATCGCCGGCAGGTCGGCTTCCGAGAGCTCGGCGGGCTTCTTGCCGAGCGCGATCGCCACATATTCGATCATCGGCACGTAGTAGTCATACATCGCGACCCGGCCCTTGAACTTGGGATCCCAGATCGCCTTGATGTCCGTCATCGCCTGCGGATCGACCGCGGCCTTGTTGTAGGCGACGGTGTTGTAGCCGAACTTTTCCGGGATGGTGTAGAGCGTGCCGCCGACCGAACTCAGCTTCGGATCGGCGATCTCCGCCGGAATGTCGCTGAACGGATAGTCCTTGGCGTCGAGCGGCTCCAGCAGCTTCATGCCGGCGAGACGCCCGGTGTCGGTCTGGTCCAGCACAAGCACGTCCCAGTCGCCCGGCTTCGACTGGCCGAGCACGGCGAGGATCGCCGCCGTGCTGTCGATGTCCTTGAAGTTGATCTTGACGCCGTTGGCCTGCTCGAACGGCTCCAGCAGCGCCGGATCCTCGTGGTCGCACCAGGTCAGCACGTTCAAGGTGTCGGCCGCCTGCGCCGCCGGCGTCAGCGCCAGCAGCGCCGCGCCGACCCAAAGACTCTTCGAAATGTTCATCTGCCCGCTCCTGTCTGTTGTGGAGGAAGGGTTGCCCCTCTCGCCCTTCCACGGCGCCCTTTGCGGGCTTGAATTTGCTTGTCGGAAAAAAATGAATGAACTACAAACTTAAGTCAATTCATTTTACGGATGGGCGAATGGCGGGCTTGCGCGAACGGCAGAAGGCGGGACGGCGGCGCGACATTCTCGCGGCGGCGGCCAAGCTGTTCCGCCGCGACGGCTTCGCTGACACCAGCATCGAGGCGATCGCCGCCGAGGCCGAGGTCGCCGCCGGCACCGTCTACAATTACTTCCAATCCAAGGGCGATCTGCTGATCTCGCTGGTGGCGCTCGACGGCGAGGAAGTCCGCGCCGCCGGCAAGAGCATCATCGCCAATCCGCCGAAGGACGCGGTCACGGCGGTGCACAGGCTCCTCACCTTCTATATCGACCACTCGCTGATCCATCTCTCGAAAGAGCTTTGGCGCAACGCCATGGCCAACGCGCTGTCGCAGCCGAGCTCGGAGTTCGGCCTCGCCTATGCCGCGCTCGACCGCAAGCTGGCGGACCAGGTCGGCGAGCTGGTCGCCTGCCTGCAGGCGCGCGGCCAGATCGACGGCGGCGTCGATTCGAAGACCGCCGGCGACGTGCTGTTCGAGGTGGTGAACAGCCTGTTCCAGGTCTTCGTTGCGCGGGAAGAAATGCCGATCGCGCTGCTGAAGAAGGCGCTGGCGCGGCAGGTGCGCCTGGTGTTCTCTGGCCTCGGCAATTCCGAGGGCTAGATGCAGATCGCAACGCCGGAGACCTGGTACGAGAGCCGCACTCTGAACGACGGCGTCACCTGGATCTTCGAGCCGCATATCAAGGAATACTATCGCTGCAACATCTGGCACGTGCGCGGCCGCGAGCGCGACCTGCTGGTCGATTCCGGCATGGGCGTGGTGAGCCTGCGTGAACAGATGCCGCTGCTGAGCGGTCGCCCGGTCCTGGCGGTGGCATCGCACACTCATTTCGATCATATCGGCACGCATCACGAGTTCGCCGAGCGTGCGGTGCATCCGGATGAAGCCGATATTCTCGCACACCCATCACGGGCGAACACGGGTGCCGGTCATTACGTCGCGGACAACGACATCTTCACGCAACTGCCGCCCGGCGACTGGCAGCCGCTCGACTATGACGTGGCGCCGGCACCGGCCACCACCTTGCTCGCCGAAGGCAGCGTGGTCGATACCGGTGATCGCAGCTTCGAGGTGTTTCATTTGCCGGGTCACTCGCCCGGCTCGATCGCGCTCTATGAGAAAGCCAGCGGCATCCTGTTCGCCGGCGATGTCGTCTATGACGGTCCCCTCGCCTACGATGAAGGCAATGCCGCCGAGATGCGGCAATACGTGGCCAGCATGAAGCGCCTCCTGGACCTGCCGGTGCGCGTGGTCCATGGCGGGCACTATCCGAGTTTCGGCCGGGATCGGATGCGGGCGCTCATTCGCGGCTTTTTAGACGCATTCGATCGGTAACGACCTTTGTAACGGTCGGTATCGAGCACGGCATTATACGCACGTATGGCTTGCGAAACGGCCCTGCCTCTCCCAGGTGAACCGGCATGGCCCCATGTGCATTTAACTGCCGGGGACAAAAACGAGGACGAGAGAGATGTTTAACAAATTCGCTTTGGCCGCACTCGGTGCGGTGGCGCTGCTGGCGAGCGTGCCCGCGGAGGCCAAGTCGCTGCGCGGCGATGCCTTCATCACCGCCATGCAGGGCAATACGCTCACCGGCAAGATGGGCAACGGCACGCCCTACAAGCTCTACTTCCTGCCCGGCGGCCAGGCCACCATCCAGGAGGGGACCGCCGAGCCGGTGTCCGGCACCTGGTCGCTCGACAAGAGCGGCGACGTTTGCCTGAAATGGCCCGGCGCCGTCGCCTCGGAGGACGGCTGCTACCGGGTCGAGGTGGTCGGTCACAAGGTGACCTGGTCGAACAAGGATGGCAGCCAGAAGGCGCGGCTGTTCGGCGGCGTCGCCCCGCTGGATATGAGCAAGTCGGAGTAGCTGAGTCTCTCTGGTCAGCTCAGGCTGTTGGTGAACGACGCGATCCGGCGGCAGGCTTCCGTCAGGCTCTTCTCATCGACCACGAACGACACCCGGCAATGCCCTTCGGCGCTCCGGCCGAAGGGGGTCGCGTCGAGAATGGCGACTCCCGTCTGCTCGAACAGGCGAAGCGCGTAATCGAAGGCGCTCAAGCCGGTGCCGCGCACATCCAGCATCATGAACATGCCGGCCTCGGGCACGTGCACCTTGAGGCCGGGCACCTGGTTCAGGGTGGTGACCGCCGCGTCGCGCCGGCGGCGATAGGCGTCCCGCATCTGATCGACTTCCGGCACCGGCTCGGCCAGTGCGCGGATGGCGGCGCGCTGGATGAAGCCCGGCAGGCCGTATTGCGTGCTCAAGCCCAGGTCATGGGCAAATTCGATCAACTCCTTGGGCGCCACGATCCAGCCGATCCGCCAGCCGGTCATGGCATGCGACTTCGACAAGCTGTTGATCGTGACCGTGCGCTCGCCCATGCCCGGCAGGCCGCCGATGCTCACATGCGGCTTGCCGAAGCTCAAAGCCGCATAGACCTCGTCGGCGATCACCCAGAGATCGCGTTCGATCGCGAGCTTCGCCATGGCTTCCAGGACGTCACGCGCGAACATCGCACCGGTCGGATTGCCCGGAGTCGCGAAGACGATGGCCTTGGTGTTCGGCGTGAGCGCCTGCTCGAGATCCGCCGGGAGCAGATGAAACTCGTTCTCCGGCCGCATCGGTACGCGGATCAGGTTCGCACCCGCCGCGCGGAACGTCGCTTCGTAGGTCAGATACATCGGCTCGGGCACGACCACGTCATCGCCCCGATCGAGCACCAGCATCGACGAGACGAAGAGGCCACCCTGCGCGCCCGAGACGGCGGCGACATTCTCCGCGGTCACGTCCTGGCCCGACATGCGGCGATGATAGGCGGCGATCGCCTCGCGCAAAGCGGGGAAACCGAGGATGTCGGTGTAATGCGTGTCTCCGGCATCGAGCGCCGCGACGGCGGCCTGCTTGATCGAAGCCGGCGTGTCGAAATCCGGATCGCCGATCGAGAGGATGATCACATCCTCTCCGCGGCGCTTCGCTTGCACGGCGCGGTGATGGATTTCCCAGGCGCGGGCACCCTCGCCGCCGATGCGCTGGGTGAAACTTGAATATCGCATGTCGATGAACCCGTTAAGACTTTGGCGGGACAGTGCAAGGCCTCGGCATTGAAATCAAGAGCCACGATCCACATCTCATTGCGCCATGAGGGATGGCGCGAATGTGACGACTCGCCCGTGAGCACCTGGAGCTAGGCTGCTCTTATTGAACGTTTTTCCTAGATGCCGCGACGGATCAATGGCAGTCTGGCACTCCGGTTGTCGGGCTGCTTGGCGCCACGAGGGGGATTCATGCTCGGACGTATCGCAAATCTGTTCAAAGCGTTTCTGAACGTCTTCATCGGCAGCGTCGAGCGGCAGAATCCGGAAGCGCTGCTGGAGCTGGAGCGGGAGAATCTCCGCAAGCAGATCGCCAACTTCAACCAGGGGCTCGCCGCCCATGCCGGCCTGGCCGAGCGGCTGATGGGCCAGGTGCGGAAGCTGGAGAGCGACCAGAAGGAGCTCCGCGCCAAGGCCGGCGCCAATCTCAAGGCCGGCAACCGGCAGGCGGCGGGACAGTATGCGCTGCGGCTGCAGACAGTGGAACGGGAGCTGGAGGAGAACCGGCGTCAGCTCGAAAGCGCCGAGACCACCTATCAGAACATGCTGAAGGCCCGCGACGTCGCGGTACAGAGCGCGCGTGCGAAGATGGAGAGCCTGCGCGGCGCCATCGCCGACATGCGCATGAACTCCGCCATGGCCGAAATGCAGGAGATGGCGGCCGGCATGATCGGCCAGATCGGCGGCAGCGGCGATACGCTGAACCGCCTGCATGAGATGGTCGAGGAGGAACGCACCAAGGCCGCCGGCCGTGCCCGGGTCGCCAGGGACTCGATCGACATGACCGAGGTGAACCTGAAGGAATCCGAGCAGAACGCGTTGGCCGACCAGGCCTTGGCCGATTTCGCCGCGCGTGAAGGGCTGACCCTGGAATCCGCGCAGCCGACGCAGGCCGCGCCACGGGCCATGGGCTCCGAAGGGGTCGCGGAGAAGAGCTGATGCCCCTCTCGCCCGAGGCCCCGGCCTGGGCTGCCGAGATCGCTCTGGCATACGAAAGCACCGCGCAGGGCCAATTCATCCTCAGCGGCAATGTGCATGACCGGCTGCCGGTGGGTGGCGCGCTGGTCAATCTCGGCGGCTTCATCGAGAAGGAACTGCTGGCCGGCTTCCAGGTGATCTTCAACTTCGATCTCGGCAACGGGCTCCGCGTCACCCGGGGCGCCGAGCTGCTGGAGGGCTGGAGCGGCGCCAAGCGTCTCGACCCCACGATTCGGCAGCCACTGGCGGCAATCGAGCTGGTCAGCGCCTTCCTGCGCTACCGCGCCAACCTGCGCGCGCTCGGCCAGGAGAAGCAGGCGCTGCACGTCGCCTGCGTGCTGCGCGACGCCGACGACATCCTGCCCGCCACCGGCGGCTGGAACTACGAACAAGGCGGCATGGCCAGTCTGCTGCGCGACTGGGCCGGCGAGGCGCCGTTCAGTGATCTCCCCTTCGTCAGCCTGATCATCGCCGACAATCTCAATGACCTGCATCCCTCGGTCGCGCTGAACCCGCGCGCCGCGCGGGTCAAGGTGCCGCTGCCGGATACCGATTTGCTCGGCAAGGCGCTGAAGCTGCTGCGGCGCGACCAGGGCGCGGCCTTCGACACGACCATGGCCGATGACGGCAAGATGGCGGCGGCGCTGACCGGCGTCGCGATCACCGCGGTTGAGACTCTCACCAAGCAGCGCGCCCATCAGAAGCGGCCGATCAAGAACGACGACCTGGTCGACATCAAGAAAGAGCTGGTCGAGCGCGAGAGCGTCAACCTGATCGAGTTCATCGAATCCAAGCGCACCCTCGCCGACTACGAGGGCCAGCCGGCGCTGAAGGCCTGGCTGCAGCAGGACGTGGCGCTCTGGCAGGCCGGCGACCTGAAGGCGCTGCCCAAGGGCTACCTCATTTGCGGACCAGTCGGGACCGGAAAGACCTATCTGGTCGAATGCCTGGCCGGCGAGGCCGGCATCCCAGTGGTGAAGCTGAAGAACTTCCGCGACCGCTGGGTCGGCTCGAGCGAAGGCAATCTCGAGAAGATCATCGGCCTGGTGCGCGCGCTCGGGCGCTGCATGGTGTTCATCGACGAGGCCGACCAGGCGCTCGGGCGCCGCACTACCGAGAGCGGCGACAGCGGCCTTTCGGGCCGCATCTATTCGATGATCGCCCAGGAGATGAGCGATCCCGACACCCGCGGCCATGTTATCTGGATCCTCGCCTCCTCCCGCCCCGACATGATCGAGGTCGATCTGAAGCGCCCGGGCCGGGTCGACGTGAAGATTCCCCTGTTGCCGACCACTACGATCGAGGAAAGCGCCAAGCTGCTGCGCGCGCTCTGCAAGCGCCTGGGACTGGCGGTGACGGTCGAACAGTTGACCGCGCTCGGCGCCAAGATCCCGCTGTTGCTGACGCCCGGTGCGGCCGAGGCGATCGCGGTCAAGGCCTACCGCATGGCGCGCACCAAGAACCTGGAGCCGATCCGGGCAATCGAGGATTGCCTGACCGGCTACCAGCCGCCGGTGCCGGAGGACGTGCTGCTGTTCCAGATGCAGATCGCCATACGCGAGGCGACCGATCTCGCCTTCGTGCCGGAATCCCTGCGCAAGCTCGCCGAGAAGGCCGATGCACTGGCCTAGATATCTCTGGAAGGCGTTCAACGCGCGGCCCTTCGGCATGCCGGTGCCACCGCTCTGGTTCGCGGTCATCGCCTCGGGGCTGATCGGATATTTCATTGCCCCGCCCCTGGCCATGATCGGCCTAGGCGCGACCGCGATGTTCACCGGCATCCTCGCCAGCAGCAAGCGCTTCCGCACGACGGTCGATGCGCCGCTGCTCCAGGCGCCGATCGAGAGCGAGCAGTCGGCATTGCTGCGGCGCCTCGATCCGTGGAGCCGCGAGCGGCACGCCAAGATCGAGGAGCAATGCCAGGAACTGCAGAAGGTGCTGGAAACGGCACGCGCCGGACAACAGCACATTGCCGGTGTCTGGCAGCTCGCGGGCCTGCACCTCAAGCTGCTGGTGGCGCGCACCTCGGCGGTGGCCGTGACCGAGAATCGCAGCGAGAAAGGCCAGAAATCGCTCGCCGAGCAACTCGACGATGTGAAGAAGCGCCTCGGCGCCGAAGGCCTCGACGGCGACCTCAAGGAAACATTGGAAGACCAGCAGAGAATCCTCGCCGAGCGCATCGGCATGCGGGCCGAAGCGGCGCGGCGCATCGACGTGCTCGACGCCGAGCTCGAGCGGATCCGCGATCAGATGGCGCTGATGCGCGACCAGGCGCTGCTGAGCTCCGATCCAGCATCGATCGGCCGGTCGGTCGATGGCCTTGCGGCATTCCTCAATGAATCGGGTCGCTGGCTGAAAGACCAGGAAGATATCTTCGGCGAGATCGGCGATCTGGAGACCGCGCCCTACGTCTCCACTCTGTCGGATTCAGCAAAACAACGGAACAGCAAGCGCGTGGGAGAATCGCAATGACGGATCCGGGCTCGATCAACCGCACGCCCCGGCGCTCGCCGGTCGGCATCATCGTCACGGTGATCCTCTGCCTCGGCATCATCGGCCTCGGCGGCTGGCTCTACATGCGGAACCAGGAGAGCCAGACCGCTTCGGTGCCGGCCGCAACGACCCAGCAGACTGCCCCGGCGACGCCGGCCGCTGCCAACGCGCAGGTCGATGCACCCACCCCGGTCGAGCCTTCCGCGGGGAGTCCGCAGATCGAAGCGGCTGCCGCCTATGTGCCGAAGAACAACGTGGTCGAGATCGACATCTCGGAATATGCCGGCTATGGCGGGTTGATCGTCGCCAATGGCGGCCTCGAACCCAATCCGGATTCCTTCTTCGCCAAGGAATACGGGTTCCAGGTGAAGCTTTCGGTCTCCGAGGAGGAGACCTGGGGCAAGTTGAACAATGGGAAGTTCGCCGCCGCCGCGACGACCGCCGATGTGCTGGCGGTGCTGGGGCGGCAGTTCAACGTCGTCGTGCCGGCGCAGATCGGCTTCTCGCGTGGCTCGGACATGATCGTGGTCGACCAGGGCGTCACCTCGGTCAACCAGCTCGCCGGCAAGACGGTCTCCGGGTCGGAGTTCAACGAGAGCGAGTTCTTCCTGCGCTACCTCGCCGGTGAAGCCGGGTTGAAGGTGAAGCTGTTGCGCGATCTCGACGCCAGGCCGGCGGCGGACGAGGTCGGCCTGGTTCTCTACGAGGATTCCTTCGTCGCCTGCGACGCCTATGAGGCGGAGCTGAAGAACGGCACCAACCGCCTGAATGGCTGCGTCGGCTGGACGCCACGCACCGACGAGGTGATCCAGGCCTCCGGCGGCAAGGCCAAGATGCTGGTCTCCAACAAGAACCTGCTGATCGTCGCCGACATTCTCACCGTCAACAAGGGCTTCGCCGATGCCAATCCGAAGATGGTGAAGGGCATCGTGCACGGCCTGCTGGAGGGCAACCGGCGCCTGCGCGACCAGCCGGACCAGAATATCGGCGTCGTCGCCAAGGCGTTCAAATGGAGCGAGGCCGATACCAAGGACGAGCTCGCCCATGTCCATCTCTCCAACCTTCCGGAGAACCTCGCCTTCTTCAACGGCACGATCGACGCCGCTGGATCGTTCTCCGGCATCTACCAGTCCTCGGTGCTGGCCTATGGCGACCGGATCAAGAATCCGGTCGATGGCGACCGCTTCGTCGATACGACGCAGCTCCAGGCGCTGAAGAGCGAGGGCAAGTTCGCCGACCAAGTGGTGGCGATCGCGCCGATCCGCACCACGACCACGCAGGCACTGGAGGGCGATCCGCTGCTGAAGAAGGACATCCGCTTCTTCTTCGAGCCCAACTCGGCCCAGCTCGACGACCAATCGCAGGAGAACCAGCAGTATCTCGACACGGTGAAGAACTTCCTGCAGATCAGCCCGGGTTCGGAGATCCTGCTGCGCGGCCATGTCGACAACGCTCGGATCGACGAGTTCCGCAAGCAGGGCGGCGAGGAATTGGTGAAATCCATGGCGTTGAAATCGATGGAGCTTTCCAAGCAGCGCGCCGATGCGGTGCGGAAGGCCCTGCTGAAGAAGTACCCCAACATCGATCCGAAACGGATCGAGATTGTCGGCCGCGGCTGGGAAGAGCCGGCGGGGCCGGACAGCGACAAGAATCGACGGGTCGAGGCGCAGTGGTTTACTCTGGAGTGAATCATCTGCCCGAACCGAGGACGTCATGAGCGAGAAGATCCATCACCAGCCGCTGGGCGGCAACCAGATGCCGCGCTTCGGCGGTCCCGCCACGATGATGCGGCTGCCGAGCCTGCCGAGCGCCAAGGGGCTGGATGCCGCCTTTGTCGGCGTGCCCTTCGACATCGGTACCTCGAACCGCGCCGGCGCGCGCTTTGCCCCGCGCCAGATCCGGGCCGAGAGCTGTCTCATCCGCCCCTACAACATGGCGACCCGGGCGGCGCCGTTCGACAGCTTGTCCGTGGCGGATATCGGCGACGTCGCCATCAACACCTTCAATCTCGAGAAGAGCATCGGGATCATCGAGGGTGCCTATGACGAGATCGTCTCGCACAACTGCATCCCGATGACGATGGGCGGCGACCACACCATCGCCCTGCCGATCCTGCGCGCCCTGAAGAAGAAATACGGGCCGGTCGGCATGGTGCATGTCGATGCCCATGCCGACATCAACGACAATATGTTCGGCGAGAAGATCGCCCATGGCACGCCGTTCCGCCGCGCGGTCGAGGAAGGCCTGCTCGACGGCAAGCGCGTGGCGCAGATCGGGCTGCGCGCCACCGGCTATTCGGCGGAGGATTTCGACTGGCCGCGCCAACAGGGCTTCCGCGTCGTGCAGGCGGAAGAGTGCTGGTACAAGTCTCTGGCGCCGTTGATGAAGGAAGTGCGCGAACAGCTGGGCTCAGGCCCGGTCTATCTCTCCTTCGACATCGACGGGCTCGACCCCTCCTCCGCGCCGGGCACCGGCACGCCGGAAATCGGTGGCCTCACCACGATCCAGGGCATCGAGATCATCCGCGGCTGCCTCGGCCTGCAGCTGGTCGGCTGCGACCTGGTCGAGGTTTCGCCGCCCTACGACCCGACCGGCAACACCGCACTGCTGGCGGCGAACCTGCTCTACGAGATGCTCTGCGTCCTGCCGGGCGTGAAGTACAGAAATTAGGGCCGACCCGACCGCCTGGCCTGCAACTTGCTGACGACGTCTTCAGCACAATTTATGGCCCACAAGACCAGGAAAAGCAGAATCACCGAGAGGATGATCATTTGTACGGCAATGGCTCGGTCGCCGATCAGCAGGAGCGTGATGCCGAGGACAAGCGGCAACACTGCGACGGCAAGACCGCCGGTGCGGAAGCGCCGGATGCCATTGCGGAAGATCTCGACTTCGTCCGGCATGCGCCCTACTCCCCCGCCTTGCTCTGCAAGACGGGTCGGCCCGGGGCCGGGAAGGTGCGGTCGTGCTTCAGCGCGGGGATCTTGCGACGGGCTTCGGTGACCTGGTCGAGGTCGATCGTGGCGGTGACGATGCCGACCTCCTCGCCGCCATCGGCCAGGATCTCGCCCCAGGGATTGACGATCAGCGAATGCCCCCAGGTCTTGCGGCCTTCGGCATGGGTGCCGCACTGGTTGGGCGCCAGCACGAAGCTGCCGGTCTCGATCGCGCGGGCCCGCGCCAGCACGTGCCAATGCGCCTTGCCGGTCGCATGGGTGAAGGCCGCGGGCACGGTCAGCATGCCGGCGCCGGCCTGGGCCAGCGCCCGGTAGAGATAGGCGAAGCGGAGGTCGTAGCAGATCGAGAGGCCCGCCAGGCCCCAGGGCGTCGCCGCGACGACGGCGCGTTCGCCGGGCTCGACCGTGGCGGATTCCTTGTAGGCCTGGCCGTCGCCGACATCGACGTCGAAGAGATGCAGCTTGTCATAGCGCGCGGTGATGGCGCCCGACGGATCGACCAGCAGCGAACGGTTCACCACCCGCGACTTGCCCGGCTCCTTGAACAGCAGCGAACCGACCAGGATCCAGGTCCCGGTTTCCTGGGCGAGGGCGCGGAAGGTCTTGAGCGCGGGATCCTCAGCCTCGGACGTGGTCTTCTGCAGGAGCTTGGCGCTGTCCGGCTCCAGCATGGCGACCATCTCGGGGAGCAGGATGAATTGGGCCTTGTCCTGGGCGGCGGTGCGGATCAAGGGCTCGACCGCGGCTACGCTCGGGGCGACATCGCGTTCGGCGCAGTTCTGGATCAGCGCGACTTTCACGGAATTGGGCATGACGGGTCCTCGTTCCAGGCGGATGCTGGGGCCAGCATAGCCCTCCGGCCGGACTTGATAAACCGGGGTCCGCAGGGTTATGAGGAGCGGATTCCGACAGGATCCCGGAATGCCGGCTTAGCTCAGGGGTAGAGCAACCGCCTTGTAAGCGGTAGGTCGCGAGTTCAAATCCCGCAGCCGGCACCACATTCCCGCCCAGCGCCGCGACGGGTAGTATCCCTGCGCCGCATGCCGTGGCGCCGAGATCCTAAGCCTAGCAATTTGCGTTCGACCCGCAGACCAGCACCACGGCATTGGCATTGGCGCTCTGCGGGGAGACCACCCAGGCATTCGCGCTCGATGCCGTCGGCACCAGCACGGCGGTTTGGGCGTTGGGATCTGCCGCAGGCGGATCCGGGTCGAGTTTCTGCGTGGCGTTCGGATACTTCGGATATGGGGCGTCACGGGTGCAGGTGGTGGCCCCGCCCCTGATGATACAGACCGCCAGAGCGGGCTGCGTCAGCACAGCCAGCGTCACGAGAACCGCAAGACCGGAGACGACCCGCATTGCCCCACTCCCAGAACCAGCGGTTTATACCTCCGATCATGGCCGCATTCAACGGTGGGTAGAGAAATTGGGGTCACCCCTCAGCCATCCCGGCTCGGCAGGAGTCTCGGGCGGGGTCGGCCCGCCACCGCCTCTTGACAGAACGGCCGTTCCACGCGACCCCTGCGCATCACACAATTCTGCGAAATGGTCGTCTGGAAGGAACACGGCGCATGCATGTCTTGATTGTCGGAGCGGCGGGAATGGTTGGTCGCAAGCTGACCGACAAGCTGGTCAGGGACGGAAGCCTCGGCGGCCGGGGCGTGACCCGTCTGACCCTGAGCGATGTGGTCGCGCCGGCCCAGCCGCAAGGCTTCGGCGGCCAGGCCGTCACCGACGTGAGCGACCTCTCGACGCCGGGCGCCGCGGCGAAGCTGGCGGCCTTGCGCCCCGACACGATCTTCCATCTGGCGGCGATCGTCTCCAGCGAGGCCGAGGCGGATTTCGACAAGGGCTACCGCATCAATCTCGACAGCACCCGGGCGCTGTTCGAGGCGATCCGGCAGGAAGGGTTGAAGTCGCCCTACAATCCGCGCGTGGTGTTCACCTCGTCGATTGCGGTGTTCGGCTCGCCTTTCCCCGAGAAGATCAGCGACGAGTTCATCCAGGCGCCGCTCACCAGCTATGGCACGCAGAAGACGATCGACGAGCTGCTGCTGTCGGACTACTCGCGCAAGGGCTTTTTCGACGGGATCGGCATCCGCCTGCCGACAATCTGCATCCGTCCGGGCAAGCCGAACAAGGCGGCGTCAGGTTTCTTCTCCAACATCCTGCGCGAGCCGCTCTCCGGCCAGGAAGCGGTGCTGCCGGTCGGCGAGGACGTGCGGCATTGGCATGCATCCCCCCGCGCGGCGGTCGGTTTCCTGATCCATGCGGCGACGCTGGACACCGCGAAGCTTGGAGCGCGCCGCAATCTCAACATGCCGGGCCTCTCGGCGACCGTCGGCGAGCAGCTCGACGCGCTGAAACGGTTCGGCGGCGAGAAGGCGCTGAAACTGATCCGGCGCGAGCCCGACGCGACGATTGCGAAGATCGTCGCCGGCTGGCCGCGGGATTTCGATCCGCAGCGCGCGGTCGCCCTCGGCTTCAAGGCCGAGGCCTCGTTCGACGAGATCATCAAGATTCATATCGAGGATGAGCTCGGCGGCAAGGTCGGGGGCTGATCGAGAGAGCCCGACGCTCGATCTCGGCAATCCGAGGCTGCGCACACCCGCTTGTCAGGGCGCTCGCTGATTCGCCCCTTCCCCGCGTCCCGGCACTGGCGCAAAATTCCGCACATACCGGTGGGAGGGTCAGATGATGTGGGTTCGGGTTATGGCGGCCGTGCTGCTGGCCGTACTGGGCTGCGTGGCGCAACCCGCGCGGGCCGAAGACGCCGTGCAGCTCCAGATGATCACCCAGCCGCGGAACGGCACCGCGGATGCGCGGCCGATCAACATCGATGCCGGCGACCCCGTCACCATCGGCACCAAGCTGGCCCTGATCATCACGGCCAGGGCGGATGCCACGGTCAGCCTCCGCTACACGCCCAGCGACGGCGCGCCGGCCTTGCTGGCACAGGGGATCGCGCTCAAAGCCGGTGAGAGCAAACGCGTCCCGGAGGACGGCGGTTGGTATTCGGTGACCAGCGGGCTCGGCGAAGAGAAACTCGCGGCCGAGGATGCGTCCGGCGCGGTGCTGGCCAAGACCAGCTATCGCATCGTCGATTCCAGCGTGATGCAGATCGGCAATCTGGTGACCGAGAGCGCCGGCAGCGGCGCCACGCGGACCCGGTCGATCGGCGGGGTCAATCTCGGTGCCTATGATCAGGCGACTGACGTGGTCGCAAAATCGGAAACGGTGGCGAAGGCGCTCGAGCAGGCTCCGGCCGCGGCGGCCTCCACCAACCGCAGCGTCGGCTCGAACGTCTTCAAGAAGGTCGCGAACGGCGTCGTGCTGGTGGTCAACGGCGATTTCATCGGCGCCGGCGCGATCCTGAACCAGGGCGGACTGGTCGTGACCAACCACCATGTGGTGGCCGGCGCCGACGAAGTCTCGGTCATCTTCATGCCGGCGGCCGGCGCCTCGGTGGATGGCGCCAAGTCCTATGACGCGACGGTCGAGCGGATCGACGTGGTGGCCGACCTGGCGCTCATTCGCATCAAGAACCCGCCGCAGGACATGACCCTGGTCGCGCTGGGCGACCCTTCGAGCGTCGAGATCGGCGAGGAGGTGAATGCAATCGGCCATCCGCACGGCGAGTTCTGGAGCTACGCCCGCGGCTATGTCAGCCAGATCCGGCCGAAATACGGCTGGGACGATTCCCACTACGAGCACCAGGCCGACGTGATCCAGACCCAGACGCCGATCAATCCCGGCAATTCCGGCGGGCCGCTGCTCGACGACGAGGGCCGGCTCATCGGGATCAACAGCTTCGTCGATGCCGGCGCGCAGGGGCTGAACTACGCGGTCTCGGTCGATGAGGTCACGCGGGTGATGCAGATGAACGGCGACCGCCTGGCCGACGGCTCGCTGATCGAAGCCAAGGCATCGGAGTCCAACGACAGCGGCGCGAAAGTGCAGAGCGCCGCGCAGACCGGCAGCAGCGAGAACGATTACGAGACCTGGAGCTACGACGACAACCACGACGGCAAGCCGGAACGCTGGGGCGTCGATGTCAGCGGCGACGGCAAGCCGGATCTCTATCTGCTCGATCAGGATGGCGACGGCGCGGTCGATTACGGCCTGCTCGACCGCAATCAGGACGGCAAGCCGGAAGCCCGCATCATCTATGGCAATGAGAAGACCGGCGAATGCGACGTCTGGGAGATCGACGACAACGAGGACGGCACGCCGGATTCCATCGGCATGGACTACGATTATGACGGAAAACCTGACGTGATCCGGCCGGCCTGAACCGGCTTCGCCCCGTCGCCCACACCGTGATGCTCAAAATCGACGGAAAGGTTAGCAGCCGATCGCCCGGCGGATTAATGCTTTGCTAACCGATGCTCAGCTAACTTCTGATTAACAATGGTCATTCTGTTCGATGAAAAAGCGCGCCAGCTCGGCGGCTTAGGTCGGAGCGGGCTGATCTCTCTGGGAATACTGTCTTGGGCGCATCTGCCACCATGTCCGCGATTGCGAATGACGTTCGGAGCCTGATCGACCTCGCGCACGATCGCACGACCCAGGGTCGGAGCCATCTTGTGACAGCGATCGGCGACCTGATGGGCGATCACGGCCGCATCCTGACCCTGCAGGAGCGCGCCCTCGTCAACGACATTCTGAAGAAGCTGATCCAGGACGTCGCCCGCCCGGTACGCAAGGCCTTGGCGGAGAAGCTCGCGCTCTCGCCGCATGCGCCGCGCGAGGTCACCACGCTGCTGGCCAATGACGAGTTCGACATCGCCTCGCCGATCCTGCTGAACAGCCCGCTGCTGGAGGATGAGGACCTGATGGAGATCGTGCGCCACCGCACCATCAGCCATCGCCTGGCGATCGCCATGCGGCGCTCGCTGAACGAGCCGGTCTGCGACGCACTGGTCGCCACCAATTCGGTCGATGTCATCAAGGCGCTGCTGGAGAATCACGGTGCGCGGATCTCGGCGGCGACCATGACCTATCTCGTCGACCAGTCGAAGACGCTCGACGTCTATCAGGAACCGCTGCTGCGGCGCGCCGACCTGCCCCAGGACCTCGCCAAGCGGATGTACTGTTGGGTTTCCGCGGCGATGCGGCAGTTCATCGTCGAGAATTTCCCGGTCGACCCCGTGGAACTCGATCTGGCGCTGAGCCAGATCGCCCAACAGGCGGCCCAGAGCGTTTCATTGCCGGCCGCCGACGATCCGGCGATCAACCTCGCGCGACAGCTGGCCGAACGCCAGGACCTGACACCCGATATTATCGTCGAGACCTTGCGCCGGGGCGAGACGCCGCTGTTCGAAGCCATGCTCGGTGAACGGATCGGTGTTAAGCCGATCCTGGCGCGCAAGCTGATCTATGATTCGACCGGCGAAGGCCTGGTGGTTGCCTGCCGGGCGGCCGGCATCGACCGCTCGAGCTTCGTCACCCTGTTCATGCTGATGCAGCGCGCACGCACCGAACCGATGACCCGCGACCCCTATCTCATGTCGAAATCGCTGGAACTGTTCGACCGCGTCAGCACGGACGCCGCCAAGAAGATGGTCGAGCGCTGGTCGGTCGATCCGGAATACCTGAAGTCGATCCTGAAGCTGCAGCAGCGGCGGCGTTAGCGCCCCGCCCTACCCCTCCGCCAGCACCACCAGCGCGTCCACGGCGACGGCGCCGGTCTTCAGCACCATCAGCGGATTGACATCGAGTTCCAGCAGTTCTCCGCGATGCGATTCCGCGAAGGCGGCGACCGCGGCCACGGCGTTGGCGACCGCACTAAGGTCACCGGCGGGACGGCCGCGATAGCCTTTCAGCAGCTTCGCGATCTTCAAGCCGTCGATCGCGCGCTCGATCGCGGCACGGTCGGTCGGCAGCAGCAGCATGGCGGAATCCTGCACCATCTCGACCAGGATGCCGCCGGCGCCGATCACCAGCGCCATGCCGAATTGCGGATCGCGCTTCACGCCGATGATGAGCTCGGCCACCACATCGGCGACCATGCGCTCGACCAGCACCTTCGCAATGACGGCGCCGGGCTTGTATTGCGCGAGCGAGGCGGCCATGCGCTCCAGGGCCGCCTCAACGTCGGCGGCCGATTTCAGGTTGACGGCGACGGCGCCCGCCTCGGTCTTATGCGCCAGCACCGGCTCGGCGACCTTCAGCACCACGGGGAAGCCCAACGCGGCTGCGGCGGAAGCGGCATCCGCGGGCGCCACGACCCGGGCATCGGGCACGCTCAACCCGTAAGCCGAGAGCTGCTGCTTGGCCTCGTATTCGGGCAGCAGGTGGCCGTCGCCGGTAGGCTTCGGGGTCGGCGGGACGGTGATGCCATCGAGGCCGTCTTTCTCCAGACGCTCGCGGTGCCGCGCGAAGCGCTCGGTGGCGGCGAAGGCGCACAACGCCTCCTTCAGGCCCTGCATCGGGGCGCCATGTCCGCCGATCACCAGGTCGCGCACGCGCGCGGGCAGCAGCTCCGGCAGGGTCGCGGTGACAATCGGCAGCTTACCGTTGGTCTTGCAGGCCGTGAGCAACGCCTTGACTGAACAGTCCCAGGCCTGCTCGCTGGCCTCGCCATCGGTCGCATAGTCGATCACCAGCATGCCGGCGTCATAATGGCCGGCCATCACGGTGTCGAAGCAGCGGGTCAGCAGGTCCTCATGGCCCCAGAGCGAGGTGTTGTAATCGAGCGGATTGGAGATCGTCGCGAAATTCGGCAGCTGGGCACGCAGATCCGCCACCTGGGCCGGGCTGTGCTGCGGCAGCGGCAGGTCGATCGCCTCCGCGATGTCCGCCGTCATCAAGCCGTCGCCGCCCGAGCAGGTGAAGACCGCGAGCCGGTTGCCCTTGGGCAGGCCGGCGGTGGAGACGAATTTCATGGTCTCCATCAGCTGCGGCAGGGAATCGACGCGGATGACACCGAGGCGCTCGAACAGGGAATCATACATCCGGTCGCTGCCGGCCAGGGAGCTGGTGTGGCTCATGGCGAGCTTGGCGCCGAGCGCGGACTTGCCGGCCTTCAGGGCGACCAGCGGTTTTCCGGCCTGCATCGCCTTGGCGGCGGCGCGGCTGAAGGCCGGAACGTCGTCGATGCCCTCGATGTAGAGGCCGATCGCCGAGACTTTGGGATCCTCGGTCAGCGCATCGACGAAATCGGCGACGGTGAGGATCACCTGGTTGCCGGAGCTGATCACATAAGCGAACGGGACCGAGCGGTCGTTGGCGGTCACGTTGAGCGCGATGTTGCCGCTCTGGCCGATGAAGGCGCAGCCGGATTCCACACGGCGCCCGTTATGTCCCGTCGGCCAGAGCGCAATCCCGTCGAGCTGGTTCAGGATGCCGTAGCAATTCGGGCCGACCATGGCGAGGTCGCCGACGGCGTCGATCAGCTGCTTCTGCAGCCCGTGGCCCTCGCCGCCCACCTCGGCATAACCCGCCGCATAGCAGATGGCGCCGCCGGCGCCCGCGGCGTTGAGGGCACGCAGGATCTCGATCGTCGGCTCGCGCGGCACTGCGATGAAGGTGGCGTCGGGCGCCTCGGGGAGATCGGCGATCGAGGCGTAGCATTTGCGGCCGCCCAATTCGCTCCGCTTCGGGTTCACCACCCAGATCTCGCCGCCGAAGCCGGTATCGGCGCAGCGTCGGATCGAGTCCTCCATCGCCTGACCGCCGACGATGCAGACATGACGCGGCTTCAGCAGGCGACGCAGATTTCGCGCCCGCCCCGAGTTTGTATCCGCCGACTTCACATGGGCCGACTGCACTGGAAATGCTCCCCCGATCATCTGGGTATCTGGATGGCTGATAGCAGAGCCTCCGGGATTGATGCCATTCGCCGGGACCCTGCGCAAATCCGACGCGACATACGTTCCAGCGGGCCAGTTCCTCCACGGCGATGGAGCCAGTTGCTCCGGCACGGCGCGCTGCCGCGAAAGCGCCTCACTTCGGTCACCGCACCGCCGCACCGGCATCGTTCTTTCTCAATGAGAAAAACGCACAGTGACGGGTGTCATTATAACGGGCGTTTTACTGGAGCTTAAAGACTCCCGCCTATATCTTGATTGATGCGCTGATTCGCTTCTCAAGGAACGCGCCGTGACCAGCCGAACGGTCGATATCCGACGCTTGTTGAAGCGCCCGCTTGCGGGTGCCTCGGCGTTGCGGCTGGACCGGAGGCGTGTGTTGCTGGGGCTTGGCGCGGCGGCGATCGGCGGCACCGGTTTCGGCGCCCTGCGTCTCTTCTCCTCCGGCCTGTCCGGCGTCTCCGATGCGGTGGCCCAGGACATCAACTATTTCCGGATCGGCGGCGGCGGCGTGGGCTCGCGGCTCTATCAGCTCGCGGGCTCGATCGCGGGCGCCATCACCAATCCGCCGGGCGCCGCAAAGTGCGACGAAAAATCGGCCTGCGGCGTGCCCGGCCTGGTCGGTCTTGCACAGACCACCTCGGGCTCGGTCGAGAACTTGCAGAGCCTGCACGAAGGCGCGATCGAATCCGCGGTCGCCCAGGCCGATGTGGCGGCCGAGGCGATGGCCGGCGAGGAACCGTTCAAGCGCGACGCTGCGCAAGCCGAGTTGCGGGCGTTGGCGCGGATCGGCGCGGCGCAGGTCCAGGTGCTGGTGGCCGGCACATCCAAGGCGAAATCGCTCGCCGATCTGAAGGGCAAGACCATCGGCTTCGGTCCGAAGCTGCGGGATTCCGCAGTGACCGGTCCCATGGTGCTGGCGGCCTATGGCATCACGCCCAAGCGGGCGAAGTTCACCTTCGACGAGATGCAGCCCACCATCGCGGCTTTGGTCGATGGCGAGATCGACGCGCTGATCATGTCGGACGGCGTGCCCAATCCGGACATCGCGGCGCTGCGTTACAGCGCCGATGCGCGGCTGCTGCCGATTGACGGCGCGCCGGCGCAGAAGCTGATTGCCCGCCACGGCTTCATCAAGGCGACGATCATAGAAAACGAGACCTACAAAGGCCTGCCGGCAATCGCGACCCTGGAAGTGCCGATTCTCTGGACCGTGGCCGACACGCTCGATCCGAAGCTCGCCTACGACCTCGCCAAGGCGCTGGCCAGCCAGAGCCTAGCCGCCGGCGACAAGAGCCCGATCGATTTCGCCTTGGCCGAGAACACCGGGCCGCTCGCCCTGCATCCTGGAGCGCAGCGGTTCTACGACGAGCACCGCGCGGGCGCGGCCTCGACCAACTAGAGCCTCGGACGGCCGATCAAACGGCTTCGATCCTGATCACGTAGACGCCGTCGCGCTCCGTGCTGTCCACCAGTTTGTGGCCGGTGGTTTCGCAGAAATGCACGAAATCCTTCGGCGCGCCGGGATCGGTCGCCTCGATCTCGATCTGCTCGCCGGGGTGCATCTCCTTCAGCAGGCGTCGCGCTTTCAGGACGGGCAGCGGGCATTTCATGCCCTTGGCGTCGAACTGGCGCAGTTCCATCATCCGACCCTCTTCGCATCGGCCCTGGCGCTGCCCCAGGCCTCGACCAGACTGGCCGAAAGGATCAGCGCACCACCGACGATCTTGTTCAAGCCCAGCTCCTCACCGGCCAGCCAGGCCGCGGAGCCGACCCCGACCAGCACTTCCAGCATCAGAAGCATACTGGCGCGGGCCGGCGACATGTGGCTGGCGCCCCACAGGCTGAGGCCCATCGCCGGCACCACCCAGAGTGCCGCCGCGGCCAGGATCCAGGGCAGGCTGGCACTGAGGCCCGCGACGGTTGGATGTTGGTCGGTCCAGCCCAGCAGGAAGATCAGCAGGCCGGCGGTCAGCGCCGCGAAGACGAATTGCAGGAAGGTCTTCTCGACCATCGAGGAGTCGCGCGCGACATTGGTGGCGACCAGGCCGACCGCCCAGCAGACGCCCGCCCCCAGGCCCATCCATTCCGCGGCATTGGACGGAAACGGCCACCGACCGGCCAGGCCCTGCAAAGCCACCAGGCCGAGCAGTCCAAGACCGATCCCGGCCCAGCGAAAGCCGGCGATCGGGGTGCCGATGACGACCCGCTCCAGCACCGTCGCCCAAATCGGATTGAGATAGAACAGCAGGATGACGATGCCGATCTCGCCGAACACCATGGAGACGGCAAATAGCCCGTTGCAGGCGCCGACCGCGACGGCAGCGACCAGCAGCGGCAGGCCACCCGCAATCACCCTGTGGCGACGAATCAGGATCATCGGCAGCACCAGCAAGGCCGGCACCAGATAGATCAGCAGACCGCTCCACTCCGCCGGCACGCCGGGACCGTCGATCTCGCGCAAGGGAATCCAGGTGGTGCCCCAGAAGACCGCGGAAGCCGCGACGGCAAGGCTCGGAAGGAGGACGCTTTGACCCTGACCTTGAACCTGCCCGCTCATACACTCACGCCAATCGGGGATATCCGGCGGCGATCGCCGCCGATTCCATTGCCGGGATCACCTCATATGCGGCGCGCGGCAGGATTTCGCAACCATCCAGGCAGAGCGCGGAGCGCGTCGCCGCCAGATCCGGGTCGGCGCAGGCGGCGACCAGCCCGGCTTGCAGGCGCCGCAGATCGGCCGGCGTGGCGCTCGAGGCGGTCACGTAGAGCAGTCCAGGCGCCGCGCCGCTGGCGAGCAGGATGCGGATGCCCCGCACCTCCTCCGGTGCAACCCGGGCGACCAAGGCAAAGGTCACGCAGTCGATGGCGGCGACATCCGCCTCACCGGCTTTGACCATGGCCAGGGAGCGGCGATGGGCGCCGCTCTCGATGGCGGCTCCGAAGAACCGGCCGGCCTGGGCCAGCGGCGCGATCATGGCGCGCAAGGTGTTGTATCCGGATTGCGAGCCGTCGTCGTTATAGGCGACGCGGCGGCCGCGGAGATCCACCAGCGTCTTCGCCGGATCGTCCCGCCGCACCACAATCCAGCTCACGTAGGTCGCGCCGGCGCAGCCGGGCACGGCATAGCGCGGCGTCGCCACGACCTGGACATGATCCATCAGCCTGTGGGTCAGCGGAAAGCCGCAAGTCTGGCCGAAGATCAAGCCCTCGGCCTTCAGGCGCTCAACCGGATCGCCGGTGCGCGTCAAGCCGGCCGGAAGATCGCGGAGGCCCTGTGCGGCGAAGTGTCGGCTGAGGCCGGCCCACCAGGCATCGGTGGCCGCCGCCAGTTCCGGGAGATCGTACATGCCGAGAGATGCGAACATGAATGCCGTGGCTCAGAAGGTGATGGGATTGGCGGCCGAACTGCCCGGGACCTGCGGCACGCCATCGGCGATCGTGTAGTAGTCGCGCTTGTCGGCGACCATGATGTGGAGCACGGTCTTGAGCCCGGTTGGCGGCTGGAGCGAGCCGGCGGTGATCGAGACGGTGTCGCGGTCGTCCGGATTCCAGAACAGGCTGGAGCCGCAGCTTCGGCAGAAGCCACGCCGCGCCCGATCGGAAGTACGATACCAAGCGAGATTCTCCTCGCCCTCGATGATCAGTTCCGCTTCGCGGGCGGCGCTGTAGCCGGGCGCATATCCATGGATGCGTTGGCACTGGCCGCAATGGCACACAACGACATCGCGCATGCTGCCGCTGACGCGGTAGCCGACCGCACCGCATTGGCAACCGCCGCTATGCTCGGTCTTCTTCGGTCCGGACTGGGGTGGCATTTCTTCGCCGATCGGCTCCGCACCGGCGGAAGACGCGGCGAAGCGCGGCACCCCGTCATGGCCGATCTCGTAGTAGTCGCCCTGGGACCGGGTGAAGATGTGCCGGCCGAGCGTCAAGCCGGTCGGAGCGTCCAGGCTGCCCATGCAGGCGTCAAGATCCTGGCCGCCGATTTCGCGCCAGAACAGCTTCGAGCCGCAGATCCGGCAAAAAGCCTGCTCGGCCCGCTTCGAAGTGGCGTACCAGTTCAGGCTTTCTTCACCGCTGATCCGGTAGGCTGAGACCGGTGCGCTGGTATAGGCGCCGGGCGCGCCGTGGAGCCGACGGCATTGTCCGCAATGACACAGGCTGGGCGCCGACAAGGCGCCCTCGATCTCGAACGAAACGGCGCCGCAGAAGCACTGTCCTCTGACCATGAATGCATCCTGTCCTGGTTTGTTCTCAGCCGTGCCGGTTAAGCACCAGCCAGAAAAACACGCTGGCCTGTGTGCGACATCACGGCAATATCCCCGTCTTAACGCTCCTGACATCTTGCGTCAGGAAGACCCTCTTGATAGAGTTGTCTATACAAGTAACGACAAGGGAAAACGATGAGTTCGCCGCAGTCAGCGTCCAAGGGTGATTTTGGACGCAGGCCCTATTCGATCGACTGGCCGACCATTGGGCTGGCGGTGATCATCTATTCCGCTTTTCTCGTCACCACCTATTTTCACGCATCGATCCCCTGGTGGCTGTTGCTGCCGATGGGCGCGATCATCGTCGGCATTCACGGCTCGCTGCAGCATGAAGCCGTGCATGGCTATCCGACGCGATGGCCTCTGGCCAACCTGCTGATCGCCGGCTGGGCGCTGTGGCTCTGGCTGCCTTACGGCAGCTACCGTCGCCTGCACTTGCAGCACCATATCGACGAGCAGCTCACCGATCCCCTGCGCGATCCGGAATCCAATTACGTGACCGCGGCACAATGGGGCGAGATGGGCAAGTTCCATCGCACCATCCGCATGGCGATGGGCAGCCTCGCGGGCCGCTTCATCCTCGGGCCGATCTATTTCGCGGTCATGAACTACATCGAGCTCGGCGAGGCGCTGGTGCGGCGCGACCGTCGCATCCTGACTCCCTGGTTCTGGCATGTCTTTGCGGTCGCCGGGATCCTCGGCTGGGTGATCGGGGTCTGCCACATGCCGTTCTGGCAATATGTCCTGTTCTTCGCCTATCCCGGCACCTCGATGGCGCTGGTGCGTTCCTTCGCGGAACACCGCTGGGCGCCGAATCACAACCACCGCAGCGCGATCATCGAGTCGGGGCCGTTCTGGAGCATCCTGTTCCTCTACAACAACCTCCACGTCCTGCATCACCTGGAGCCGGGCCTGGTGTGGTGGCAGCGGCCCGCACGCTATCGGGAAACCCGCGAGGAATTGCTGGCGGCCAATGGCGGCTACCTGATCCAGGGCTACGGCGAGCTGGCCCGGCGCCATCTGCTGACGCCCAAGGAGCCCCTGCTCCACCCCGCCTGACCCGGTCGCGCCCGAGGTGACCGCTCGCCGCATTCAGGCTAGAATTGCCGATCGCAGCCTGCGGGGACATCCACCCTGTCATGAGTCCTGACGCCAACGGCCAACAGGAGGCCTCGGCCGCCGCACCGACCGCGGAACCCTTCCTCGGCCTCGGCACCTGGGAGTGGGATCCACGGAGCGGACAGCTTTGGTGGTCCGACGGAATCTACCGCGTCATGGGAGTCAGCCGGGACGGATTCGCGCCGACCCTCGCACGGCTGGCGGCGATGACGGTGGAAGAGGACCGCTGGGTCCATGACATCGACGCTGCCTCCGCCGCGCCGGCCGCCTACAGCATCTACTACCGGATCCGCCGGCCCGACGGCACCGTGCGCACGGTGCGCGAGGCCGGCGGCGCCAGCCCGCATTGGACCACCGACGCGCCGAAGGTCATCGGCACGATCATGGACGTCACCGACCGCATCACCGTGCTGGACGACGCGGTGGACGGTGCGGAATCTTTGTCCCCGCCGCGGGCCGGCACCTGGCGCTGGGACAGCGCGCTGCAGACCTTCCGCGCCTCGCCGGAAGCGCTGCAGATCGTGGGGCTGAGTGCCAACGGCATGATCTGCGAGCAGGAGCGCAACCAGTTCATCCATCCCGAGGACCGGGATCGGGTGCGGCGGACCTATGAGAAGGCACGGCGGAGCGGTGGTGCGTTCACCCACCGCTATCGCATCCTGCGCCCCAGCGGCGAAGTCCGGTTCCTCGAAGAGGATGGGCATCCCAAGGAGCCCGGCGTCTTCGAAAGCCGCATCACCGACATCACCGATCGGACACGGCTGGAACGCAATCTCGTGCGTGCGCAGAGCACGGCGAAGCTCGGCACCTGGGAGTTCGATCCGCGCACCAACGCGCTCTGGTGGTCGGAGCAGACCTATCGCCTGCTCGGCTTCGAACCCAACGAGCTTGCACCTTCGATGCCGCTCTGGCTGTCACGGATCCATCCCCAGGATTCCGACATGGTGCGCCGCACGCTGGACGCGGCGACCATGCGGCAACAACCGTATTCGATCCAGTATCGGGTGCGCCTGCCGAACGGCACCACGCGGGTGATGGTGGACCAGGGCGAGTTCATCGACGGGCTGGAAGTCGGTCACCTGATGGACATCACCGAACGCCTGCGAATCGAGCGGACCCTGTCACGTGCCCAGGCAATCGCCGGCTTCGGCAGCTGGGAGTGGAACCGGCGGACCGGCCAGTCCTGGTGGTCGGACGAGCTTTACCGGGTTCTCGGCGTCGATCCGGCGACCTGGATGCACAGCTCGCGGCGCTGGCTCGACCTCGTGCACAAGAAGGACCGACCGCGCGTCATGCGAATCCATGCCAGCGCAGCCGGCACGGGTTCCAGCTATTCCGCGCAGTACCATATCGTGCGGCCGGACGGCGACCACCGCCTGATGCTGGAACAGGCTGAATGCGATCCGGACGGCATCTATACCGGCGTGCTGGTCGATATCACCGAGCATCACCGGGCCGAGCGCAACCTCAATCTCGCCCAGAAAATCGCCGAGATCGGCAGCTGGGAATGGAGCCTGACCTCGGAAGATCACTGGGCTTCCGACCAGTGCTATCGCATCCTCGGTCTCGATCCGCAGCACGACCGGTTCGACAGCAAGACTTGGCAATCCCTGCTCCATCCAGAGGAGCGCCTTGCCACCCAGGTATGGCACGACGAGGCGCTGATCGCGCGCCGCAGCTACACGTCGCAATATCGCATCGTGCTGCGCGACGGGCGCGAGCGCACCGTGATCGAATCCGGCGAGCCGTTGTCCGACGACCGCTACGTCGGCACTTTGGTCGATGTCACCGACCGGGTCCGGATCGAGCGCAACCTCGCGGAGGCGCAGCGCATCGCCCGGATCGGCAGCTGGGAGGTGGACGAGATCTCCCGCGAGACCCGCTGGTCCGACGAGATGTACCGGTTGTTCGGCCTGACGCCGGGCGCGGTCCCGGCCAGCGCCGAGGTCGCGCTGGCCCATGTGCATCCCGAAGACCGGCAGCGCGTCAGCGACGCCTATGCCGAGACGACGCGGAGCCGCCGGCCTTACTCAATTCAGTATCGCGTGCTGCGGGCTGACAACCAGACCCGCACCATGCTGGAGCAATGCGAGTACGGCAACGGGCGCTTTGCCGGCTACGTCATGGACATCACCGAGCGCGAGAGGATCCAGCGCCGCCTCGCCAAGGCACAGGAAATCGGCCGCATCGGGAGCTGGGAGTGGAATCCCGCAACCGACCAGACCTGGATCTCGGACGAGCTTCTCAAGATGCTGGGACTAGGCGCGGACTGGAGCTACACGCACGAACGCTGGTTCGCATTGCTGCATCCCGACGATCGCGAGCGCGTCAGCAGCGCCTATGATGAAGCCGGTGCGCGGCCCGACGGGCTGACCATCCAATTCCGCATGCGCCAGCCGGACGGCAGCTATCGGCTCTACTACGAGCAGTCCGAGCGGAATGCGACCGACACCTTCACCGGCATCCTCTGGGACATCACCGACCTGACGCGCGCCCAGCGCAACATGAGCCACGCCCAGCGCATCGCGCGGATCGGCAGCTGGGAATGGGACGTCGAGCGCGACGAACATTGGTGGTCCGAGGAATGCTATCGCATCCTCGGCCTCGATCCACAGACCGTGCCCGCCACCGAGGCCGCCTGGGATTCGCTCACCCATCCCGACGACGTCGGCTGGACCGAGCTCGATTTCAACGATGCCTGGCGCAGCAACAAGCCCTATCGCTACCAGTATCGCATCATCCGGCCCGACGGGCAGGTGCGGACCGTGTTCGAGACCGGCGAGCCGATCGCCGCCGGGCAATATGCCGGCACGGTCATGGACGTGACCGACCGCGTGAAGATGGAACACCGCCTGGCGGAATCGCAGCGCATCGCCAAACTCGGAAGCTGGGAATGGAACCTCGGCACCGGCGAGCGCTGGTGGTCGGATGAATGCTACCGGATCTACGACGTCTCGCCGGACGTGCCGGGGGTGCAGACGGCAACCTGGCTCGACAAGGTGCATCCCGACGACCGCCCGACCGTCAAGGCGTTGATCGAGACCATCCCGGGCAATCCGCGGCCCTACACCTATCGCTGCCGGCTGGTGCGGGCCGACGGATCGGTGCGGACGGTGCAGACCCACGGCGAGCCGATCGCCGATTTCGGGCCGAGCAACCCGATCATCTCCGGCACGACGATCGACATCACCGACCGGGAATCGATCGAGGCCCAGCTGCAGCACGCGCAGAAGATGGAAGCCGTCGGCCAGCTCACCGGCGGCATCGCACACGATTTCAACAACCTGCTGGGCGCCATCCTCGGCAATCTCGACCTGCTGACCGAGGAGATCGCGCCCGAAGGCCGCGCCAACGCCCTGGTCGGACGCGCCGTCGCCGCCGCCGAAAGCGGCGCGCAGCTGGTGCGCCGATTGCTCGCCTTCTCGCGCAAGCAGACGCTCGACGCGCAACTGACCGACGTCAACGAGCTGGTCGTGAACATGCTCGACCTGTTGCGCCGGACGCTCGGCGACAAGGTTCTGGTCGAGACCTCGCTGGCCGCGGGCAGAATTCACTGCCTGATCGACCGGCCGCAGACCGAAGGCGCTTTGCTCAACCTCTGCATCAATGCGCGCGACGCGATGCCGGAAGGCGGGACGGTCTCGATCAAGACCCGGACCGTGGTGTTCGACCAATACCGTCCGCCGGGGCTGCACGATCTGCAGCCCGGCGCGCATCTCGTGCTCTCGGTCTCCGATACCGGCGTCGGCATGTCGCGGAGCGTGATGGAGCGCGCCTTCGAGCCGTTCTTCACCACCAAAGCGGCAGGCCAAGGCAGCGGGCTGGGCTTGAGCATGGTCTATGGTTTCGTGAAACAGTCCGACGGCCATGTCGAAATCGAGAGCGAG
Source organism: Dongia sedimenti (assembly GCA_030715195.1). Lineage (GTDB taxonomy): Bacteria > Pseudomonadota > Alphaproteobacteria > Dongiales > Dongiaceae > Dongia > Dongia sedimenti. The sequence continues at coordinate 253,576 of JAUYVI010000003.1, read as the reverse complement.
CCCGGCGGCGGCACGACGGTACGGATCTACTTGCCGATGCAGGTCGGCGCCGTGGTCGACGCCGCCGAGGTCCAGCCGCCCTTGCCGGTGCCGCGCCGCGGCAAGGAGGTGGTGCTGGTGGTCGAGGACAATGTCGATCTCCGCGGCTATGCGGTGAGCGCCGTGCGCTCGTTCGGCTACCGCGCCCTCTCGGCGCCTTGCGCCAAGACCGCAATGAAGCTGCTGGATACGCGGGCGGATATCGCGCTCCTCTTCACCGACATCGTGCTGAAAGACGGATTGAGCGGAATTCAATTGGCGGACATGGCGCGCCGGCGCCGGCCGGAGCTGCGCGTGCTGCTGACCTCCGGCTATCTCGGCGACCGCGCCGTCGGAGAACGCGCGCACCAGCCCGGCACCTTCACCCTCGCCAAGCCGTTCCGCGCCGCGGATCTCGGCCGAAAGCTGGTGGAGATTTTCGGTGCGGAAGCCGGACTTCCGCCCGCGCAACCCGCGCCCCGCAGACGCCTGCCGGCGCGCTCGATCCGTTAGAGCCCCCGGATATTGGCCCCACTCGCTATTTCTCGACCGATCCGCTAATGCTCAGCACCCGACTGAGCAAGCCCCATGATCCTTCCCGCCCAAACCCGTTCGGCACCCGTCCAGGCCTTCGTTTATTACACGCTTGGTGTGCTGAGCTTTGCCGTGGTCGATGCGGCGACCCGGCTGCTGCGGGTGGATTATGACCTGGGGACCTGGCAGATCACCTTCCTGACGCGCATCCCGTCGCTGCTGGTCGCCCTGGCGGTGACCATGCAGGCCATGGGCAGTCCCTTTCGGTTCCAGACGGCGTTCTTCTGGACGCACATGATGCGCGGCGTCCTGGTGCTGCTGACCACGACCACCTTCTTCGCCGCGCTGAAATACCTGCCGCTGGCCGATTGCATCGTGATCGCGTTTGCCGCGCCGATTTTCGTCACGGCCCTCTCCGGTCCGATGCTGAAGGAGAGAGTGGGCTGGCGCCGGTGGTCGGCGGTCGGCGTCGGCTTTGTCGGGGTGGTGGTCGCGGTCGATCCGACCGGATCGTTCGAAGGCAATACCGGCATCGGCACCGGGCTGGTGCTGCTGTCCGCCTTCGCCTATGCGCTCACTCTGCTCACCCTGCGCGGCCTTTCCGGTAAGGAGCACACGCACAACCTGCTCTTCTACTCGACCGCCTTCACCCTGGTCGCCGCAGCGGCGCCGGCCATTCTGGAATGGCAGCCGATCTCCTGGCAGGCGGCCGGCGTCATGCTGATCCAAGGCCTGGCCAGCGCCTCGGGCCAGCTTGCCATGATCCGCGCCTTCCGCTTCGGCGAAGCGTCGATGCTGGCACCGATCGAGTTCACCGCGCTGATCTGGGCGACCGCGCTCGGCTTCTGGTTCTGGGGCGACCTGCCGACGGTCGCCGTCCTGGTCGGCGCCGCGCTGATCATCGGCGCCAATCTCTATATCGCCCATCGCGAGGCGCGGCTGGCGAGATACCCTCGGCCGGCGGTGCCGGAGCATCCGGGCGTCCCGGAATAGCCTGCGCTCAGTTCGTCGATTTCGGGAAGAACAGCTTCCGGCGCTTCGCTTTCATGCGGTGTGGATCGAAGTTCTCCGAGACCCAGGTATCGTCCGGATGCAGGAACACCACCTCGGTCTTCTCCGAACCCTTCATTGCCAACTCGTTCGCCACATCGCGGAAATAGAAATGCCGGAAGATGCGGTCGAACTCCGTCATATAGATGTCGGCGATTCTTGTATCGCCGCGGATCACCAGCATGTTCTCGTCATTGTTGACCAGCGAGTTCTTGGAGAAATTGGCCGATCCCGAGATTACGATCGGATCTTCCGACAGCGGATCGATCAGCAGGATCTTGGTGTGGATGTAGAAGATGTTGCCTTCGTAGCGGTAGTGGCCCTCCTTGATGAACCACTGATCCACCTTCCAACCAGGCACCTTGGCACGCAGCGCCTTGCTGCCCAGGGCTGCGCCATAGGCGATCTGCACATCCCTGTCCTTGGACAGCAGCGCCTTCGCCTTGTCGTCCAGGGGCTTCTCCAGAAGAATGTAACGCAGGAAGGGCTCATCCGCTGCGAAGGACTGGGCGAGGGTTGCGTTCACACCGAAGGCCGCAGTGAACATCACCGTCTCTTCCGCATCGACGATGCGCTGTGCGTACCAGGCGAGCAGGGAGTCGTTCTGCCGGGGGCTGAACAGAGGCGTGATCGACATCCTTGCCGGTGCGCCTTTCAGATTCGGCGTGTTCTTCTCGTCCCATTCGCGCAACGGCTTCCACTCTGCGTCCCTGGCAAGTTGCTTCCAATAGGCGAGATACTTGTTGGCAATCTTAGTATCCCGGACGATGTGTCCGACATTCGTCTGCCCGAGGAAGCCCGAGGCGGTATGGTTGGTCGAACCGGTCCACAGCGCGGTACGCCCTCTGGTTTCCGAGAGCCGGATGATGAACTTATTGTGCGGAATGTCGTTGCGCTTGGTGCGGGGAATCAGGATTGCGTCTGGAATCGCCGCGGCCTTGATCGCCTTGGCATTGGCGATGGTCGCCTGGGTTTTCACCTTCTTCTTCTTGACGGTCTCCGTGCCCGCCTCATACACGATGCTGACGTCCACCTTCCGCTTGTGCGCGCGGACCAGCGCGTCGAGGATCGGCGCGTAGCTGAACTCGTAGGCGGCGACCCGGAGCTTTTCACCCTTCTTGGTGTCGTCGATGAATTTGAGGGCGGCTTCGAGCAGACCACGGGAGAGCCACTTGACGGTGGGGTCCTTCGGGTCGTCGATGCTCTGAGGTTTCTTATTGCCGAACTTCTGGGCAAAGGCCTGGCTGGCAATGGCGCCGCGGTTGAAATAGACGGCGTGGGCGCCCTCATCCTCATTCTCGGTCGAAATCGTTATCTTGACGTCGTCACCATAAGTGAGCGCGCCGGGCTTTCCGTAGACCGGACGGATAATGAAGTTGTAACTCTGTCCGGGCTGGGCGCTGTAGTCACCCCAGAGGAAGCTCTGGATCGGATGCTCCAGGCTGCTGTAGCGCTTGCCCGGCTTTGGCCGCGGCACAATCTCACGGAAAACCTTCAAGCCTTCCAGCCAACGGGCATCGTTCTTCCCCGCTCCGGTGCTGCGATTGATGGCGAAGCCAAGCAGACCGCGCCGCGCCTGCGGCGTGGCATCGATCGCCAGCAACACGACATGGCTGCCGCCAATGGCGCGAACTTGGAACTTGCTGTTTCCCGCATTCTTCCGCATAGGTTCCCCCCGCCGGGCTCAGCGACCACGAGCCACCTGGACGCGAAACGACGCATAATACTCTATTTTAGATTGCGTTTAAAGGTCATCGGCGTGGAACCCGCCACGTTTCCGTTCCGAAGCCGCCTAGTCCTGGGTATGCAGGCCACGCTAGGATAGCCCAATGAGTGAATCGCAACGCAGAGGCTGGCTCCGACCAACCGTTGAATACGGGCCGGTCGTGCTCTTCTTCATCATCCTGAAGATCTGGGGCCTGATGCCGGCCACGGCCGCATTGATCGTGGCCTCGGTGCTGGCCGTCGGCTTCGGCTATATCCGCGAACGTCGTCTCGCTTGGGCGCCGCTGGTGACCACGGCGATCGTCGTCGTGTTTGGCGGTCTCACCTTGATCTTCAAGGACGAGACCTTCATCAAGATGAAGCCGACCGTGGTCTATACCCTGTTCGCGGTCTCGCTCTGGGTCGGGTTGCTGCTGCGCAAGCCGCTGCTGGAACGGCTGATCGGCGGGGGTCTCAAGATGGACCATGCTGGATGGCGCAAGCTCGAGGGGCGCTACGCCACCTTCTGCGCGGTCATGGCGATACTCAACGAGATCGTCTGGCGGACTCAGAGCACCGATATCTGGGGCGACTTCAAGCTGGGCTCGATCTTCCTCACTTTCCTGTTCATGGCGACCCAGCTGCCGATGATGCGCCGGCACATGCTGCCCGATCCGCCGCCGGATGCCGAAGCCAAGGGTGCCGCGCACGAATGACCACGGATCAGGAATGGCTCGGCGAGATCCTCTATCTCGACGAACCGACCGGACGATCCGCAATGATCGCGCTGGTTCGGGCTCATTGGGAAAGCTTGCGCAACGGCCGGCGCTTCCCGCCCCGCTCCGAGATCGACCCGACCGCGATCTACAACGCCCTGCCCTATGTGTCCGTGCTGCAATACCAGCACGAGCCTTACCGCATCCAGTTCCGCCTGGTCGGCAACGAGGTCGGGCGGCTCTACGGCCGAAGCGTCCAGGGCCGGTTCATCGACGAGATGGACTGGGATCCCCAGGACATTGCCGACACCACCCACATCTATGACCGCCTCTACCGCGAGGCCAAGCCGCTCTACGGCCTCTCCTACACCAACTTCCAGGCCAAGGCCGACCGCGTGTTCGAATGGGCCGCATTACCGCTCTCCGATGACGGCGAGCGGGTGACGCATGCGATCAGCATCGACGACTACACGATGGTGACGCCGCGCGGCGGGAAGCTGTTCTAGAGCCTCGGCACCACCGTCGCGAAACGATCACCGAGCTCCGCCAAGGCGACACGCTGCACCGTCGCGGCGTCGATCACGCCGCCATTGCCATCCGGGAGGTCGCGCGTCGCCGTCGCACCGGCGATCACCGTGGCGCGATAGCCGAGATCGGTCGCCACCCGGGTGGTCGCGCTGATGCACATATGAGTCATGAATCCGGCCACGATCAGGTTGGTGCGGCCGGTCGCCTTCAGCGTGGCGTCGAGGTCAGTCTTGGCGAAAGCATTGGGCAGCGACTTGACGATCGTGGCTTCGCCCGCGCCCGGTCCGATGCCGGCGATGAAGCGGGACATCGGCCCCTCCGGATCGAACAAGGCACTGCCGGGCCTGCCGTTTTGGGCGACATGCACGATCGGCGTGCCTGCGCGTCGGGCCCGATCCAGCAAGCCGGCAACCGCTTCGACGGCGGCGTCGATGCCGTGCAGCCGGAGCTTGCCATCGGTGTATTCGCGCTGTGCGTCGATCAAAAGCAGGACAGCGTCGTCGAAGCCGGCGGCCGGCCAGGCGATGCCGGCATGGTCGCGCAGGGTCTTGGGAGGGGTCATCGGATCATCTCCATCGTGACTTGATGGAGCTGATTTATGCCGTGCGAAATATCTCGCCCAGTGGCAATATTTCACCCTTGCTGTGCAAATTTGCACGAGGATCGATGCGCGCACCGAGCTGGGACGATCTGCACTACCTGTTGGAAGCCGTGCGGCAGGGCAGCCTCTCCGCCGGCGCGCGGGCGCTCGGCGTGGACCATGCGACGATCGGACGGCGCATCCGGCGGCTGGAGCGCGTTCTCGGCCGCGCCGTGATCGACCGGCAGCGACCGGGCCTTGTGCTCACCGCGTTTGGTGAGGCCGCACTCACGGAGGCCGAGCGGATGCGCGATGCCGCGGCGACCATCGCGCGCCTCGCCGAAGCGCGGCCGAAGCTGGCCGGGCCGGTGCGCATCACCACGACCGGCATGCTCGCGACGGTCTATCTGACCCCGGCTTTGGCATCGCTCCGCAAGCAGCAGCCGCTGATCGATATTGCGCTCATCGTCGATGAACGCAGCTTGAGCCTGGCCCGGCGCGAGGCCGATATCGCGCTCCGCCTGGCCCGGCCGAAGGACGGCACTTTGGTGGCCCGGCGCGTCGCGACCATCGGCTACGGCTTCTATGCGACGCGCCGCTATCTGCGGAGGACGCAAGCGGACGCTCTGGCTTTCGTCGGCTTCGAAGAGAATCCGCCGGACTTCCCGGAAGTCGGCTGGCTGCACCAGGCCGCCCAACATCGCCCGATCGCGTTTCGCTCGAACTCCCGCATGGCACTGGTCGAAGCGGTGCGTGCCGGGTTCGGCATCGGCGTCCTGCCGCACTATGCCGCAATGGGCCTGGTCCGCGCGGAAATGATCGCAACGCCGTCAGAGATGACCCGCGAGCTTTGGCTGCTGGTGCATCGCGATTTGAAAGACGCCCCGCGGTTCCGCGCCGTCATCGACTTCCTGGTCGAACGACTGGCGCGGGATCGCGGGCTGTTCGGGAAGGCCGGTTAGACGTTCGAATCCGGTGCCGCGGCCTTGCGCTGGGCAACGAAGGCCTGCAGCGCTTCGTCGATCGCGGGGTCGAGCGGCGGGGCTTCGTATTCGTTCAGCATGCGCTTCCAGATCTTGTTGGCGCGTTGGGCGGCGTCCTGCTCGCCTTCGGCGAGCCACTGCTCGAAGCTGTTGTTGTCGGCGATCGACGAGCGATAGAAGGCGGTCTCGAAATTGGCCTGGGTGTGCGAGCAGCCGAGGTAATGGCTGCCGGGGCCGACTTCGCGGATCGCCGAGAGCGCCTGGCCGTTCTCGGTGAGGTCGATGCCCTTGGCCAGGACCTGCATCATGCCCAGCTGGTCGGCATCCATGACGAACTTCTCGTAGCCCGAGGCCAGGCCGCCTTCGAGCCAGCCGGCGCCATGCAGCACGAAATTGGTGCCGGCCTGCAGGGTCGGCAGCAGAGTTTGCGCGCTCTCATAGGCGGCTTGCGCATCTGGCACCTTGGAGGCGCAGAGCGAGCCGCCGGTGCGATAGGGAATGCCCAGGCGCCGCGCCAGCTGCCCGGCGGCGAGGCTGACCAGGGTCGGTTCCGGCGTGCCGAAGGTGGGCGCACCCGACTGCATGGAGATCGAGCTCGCGAACACGCCGAAGATCACCGGCGCGCCGGCCTTGTAGAGCTGGCAGGTCGCCGCACCCGAGAGCACCTCGGCCAGGACCTGCGCCAGGGTGCCGGCGGCGGTGACCGGGCTCATCGCGCCGGCGAGAATGAACGGCGTGGTGATCGAAGCCTGGTTGGCCCGGGCATAGACCTTCATGGCACCGAGCATGGTGCCGTCCCAGACCATCGGCGAGTTGGCGTTGATCAGCGAGGTGATGACGGTGTTGGTTTCCAAGAACTTCTCGCCGAACACGATCTTCGCCATCTCGACGGTGTCGGCGGCGCGCTCCGGCGCGGTCACCGAACCCATGAACGGCTTATCGGAATACTTGATGTGGCTGTAGACCATGTCGAGATGCCGCTTGTTGACCGGCAGATCGACCGGCTCGCAGACCGTGCCGCCCGAATGGTGGATCGAAGGCGACATGTAGGCGAGCTTCACGAAATTGCGGAAGTCCTCGATGGTCGCGTAGCGACGGCCGTCATCGAGGTTGCGGATGAAGGGCGGGCCGTAGACCGGCGCGAACACCGTGGCGTCGCCGCCGATCCGCACCGAACGCTCCGCATTGCGGGCGTGCTGGATGTATTCCTTCGGCGCCGACTTCTGGATGATCGAACGCGGCAGGCCTTTCGGGAAGCGGATGCGGGTGCCCTTCACATCGGCGCCGGCCTTCTTCCAGAGCTCCAAGGCCTCGGGCTCGTCGCGGAACTCGATGCCGACTTCCTGCAGGATGGTGTCGGCATTGTTCTCGATGACGGTGAGGCCTTCCTCGTCCAGCACCGTCACCAGCGGGATCTTGCGCACGATATACGGGTTCTGGACGATCTTCGGCTTCTGCCGCAGGGCGCGCCGCGCATCGGCGCCGCCACGGGTCCGGCGCCCGGTTTCCGGTGTACCTTCGGCGCGGTCAGAAACAGTCATCGGAATGCCTCATCCTGGAGCGGTCTTTGGGGGCGAGAATGGGCCTCATATCGACATTCCGGGCGTTTCCGCTCTAGCGGATGAGCGACAGGCGCTGCCCTTTTCGCGCCCCGCCCGGCCCGCCCGGAACCGGCCAATTTCCCAAGGATTCCAGAGGGTATTATACAGCTTCCTCCGGCCGGGCGAAGCGGTGTCGCGCGGCCTTGGCCCGGTGTCGCAAACAGGCGGCAATCAGACCGCCGCCGCTTTATAGTCCCGCGCCATACCAATTCGGAGTCGGGGCCATGGCTGAGTTTCCGCAGAAGGCAAAGGTCGTCATCATCGGTCTGGGCGGCATCGTGGGCGCCTCGGTCGCCCATCACCTGATCCAGCGCGGCTGGACCGACATCGTCGGCATCGACAAGTCCGGCATCCCGACCGATATCGGCTCGACGGCGCACGCCTCCGACTTCTGCTACATGACCAGCCACGATTTCCTGTCCTGCTGGTCCTCGCTCTACTCGATCGATTTCTACGACAAACTCGGCCATTACGAGCGGGTCGGCGGCTTGGAAGTCGCCCGGGTCGGCGACGACGCGCGGATGGACGAGATCAAGCGCAAGGTCGCCTCGGCGAAAGCGTTCGGCACTCGCGCGCGGCTGATCGACGCCAAGGGGATCAAGGCGAAGTTCCCGCTCATTGAAGAGAGCATGGTCCAAGGCGGCCTCTGGGATCCCGATGCCGGCCTGGTCATCCCGCGCTCCCAGACCGTGGCGCATAAGCTGGTCAGCGAGGCCGAGGCCTCCGGCAAGCTCAAGGCCTTCGCCAACACGCCGGCCAAGTCGCTGGTGATCGAGAACGGCCGCATCAAGGGCGTCGTGACCGAGAAGGGCACGATCATGGCCGACTACGTCGTGGTCTGCGCCGGCCTGTGGGGCCGCCTGATCGCCGAGATGGCCGGCGAGGACCTGCCGGTCATGCCGGTCGATCACCCGCTCACCTTCTTCGGGCCCTACACCGAGTTCGCGAACACCGGCAAGGAGATCGGCTGGCCGCTGCTGCGCGACCAGGGCAACTCCGCCTATATGCGCGACACCGGCGATCCGAAGACGGCCGAGGGCGGCATGATCGAATGGGGCTATTACGAGGAGAAGCACCCGCGGCTCTGCCATCCCCGCGATCTCCTGGAAAAGCACCAGTCCCGGCTCTCGCCCTCGCAGCGCGATCTCGAGATGGAGCAGATCCTGGAGCCGTTGGAGCGGGCGATCGAGCTGACGCCGATCCTCGGCGAACTCGGCTATGACGAGAAGCGCTCCTTCAACGGCCTGTTGCAGGTGACCGCCGATGGCGGGCCCTCGATCGGCGAGAGCCAGAAGGTGCGCGGCCTCTGGTATGCGGTCGCGATCTGGGTCAAGGACGCGCCCGGCATGGGCAAGCTGGTGGCCGACTGGATGACCGACGGCCGCACCCCGATCGACCACGCCAAGATCGACTATGCGCGCTTCTATCCGCATCAGCTCGAAGAGAAGTTCATCGAGGGCCGCTGCGGCGAGGCGGCGCAGAAGATCTACAATCCGGCCGTCCATCCGCGCGAGCCCTACGCCACCGGACGCAACATCCGCCGCTCGCCGTTCTATGAGCGCGAGAAGGAGCTCGGTGGCTATTTCATGGAGCTGGGCGGCTGGGAACGCGCCCATGGCTATGCCGCCAACGAGCACCTGCTGAAGAAATACGGCAACCGCGTGCCGGTGCGCGAGAACGAGTGGGACAACCGCCACTTCTGGCGGGTCTCCAATGCCGAGCATCTCGCGATGAGCGAGGATTGCGGCATCGTCAACCTCTCGCATTTCTATATGTGCGATGTGGAAGGCCCGGATCATGTGGCGCTGATGGAATGGGTCTGCGCCGCGAAGATCGGCGGCGATAACATGGTCGGCAAGGGCATCTACACCCATTTCCTCGACGACGAGGGCATGGTGCGCGCGGATCTGACCGTGATCCGCATGGCGGATCGCTGCCGTGTCATCGACGGCGCCGATGCGGGGCCGCGCGATTTCCACTACCTGCGCCGGGTCGCCCAGGACAAGGGCCTCAACGTGACCGTCACCGATGTCACCGAGAAGTTCGTCACCATCGGCATCTGGGGCCCGAATGCGCGGACGACCCTGCAGAAGGTCGTCGAGGATCCGGCCGGTCTCTCGCCGGAGGCCTTCCCCTTCGCCGCGATCAAGACGATCAAGATCGGCGGCAAGAACGTCATGGCGTTCCGCATCTCCTATGTCGGCGAGCAGGGCTGGGAGCTGCATATGAAATACGAGGACGGGCTCGCCGTCTGGGATGCGCTGCGCTCCACCGGCGTGATGGCCTTCGGCGTCGAGACCTACGCCAACAGCCGCCGCATGGAGAAGAGCCTGCGCCTGCAAAACGCGGATCTTCTCACCGAATATAACCTGATCGAATCCGACCTGCAGCGTCCGAAGGTCAAGGAAGCCGACTTCCGCGGCAAGGCCAAGCATCTCGAGCACCGTGCCCGGAAGAACCAACCGGCCATGCTCTGCACCCTGGTGATGACCGAGAACACCGATTCCAAGGGCGTCGCCCGCTACCCGGTCGGCATCATGCCGGTGCTCGATCCCGCGACCGGCGAAGGCCTGGTGGACGAACTCGGCCGCCGCTCGTTCACCACCTCGGTGGCCTATGGTCCGACCATCGGCAAGAACATCGCCCTCGCCTATCTGCCGTGGTCGTATTGCCAGGAAGGCCGCAAGCTCCAAGTCGAGTATTTCGGCGAGACCTACCCGGTCGAAGTCGCCGGCGTCGGCTACAAGCCGCTCTATGACCCGGAGAACTTGAAGCCGCGGAGCTGAGTCTCAGGCACGAGGGACTAGGGTTCTTTTTTTGTTCCAACGCAACCAGACGCTGAGAATTCTCAAGGATCCGCGCCCGAACGGCACCAGCTGAGCGCCACCGCTGGGGCTTGCCTTCGGGCCTTGCCGGACCCCAGGATGGCGTTCCGGGGGATCGTCATGAGCAGAGTCCATCAATTCACCGCCTGCGCCGCGCTGCTTTGCGTGTTCGCCCTGGCGGATGCGCAAGCCGACACGACGGCGGGCAGCGTGGTCGGCGGCTTCGCCGAAATCTCCAACAGCGTCAGCGGTGCCCTGCCGGGGCAGAAGCCGGAACCGAAGCAGTTGAAGTCGCCGGCGCATTTCGGCGAGCGGGTGCTGACCGAGGCCGGGGCCAAGGCGAATATCAGCTTCATCGACGGATCGCATGTGCTGCTCGGCGAGAAGGCCGAGATGACCATCGATACCTTCGTCTTCGATCCCAAATCCGGCGTGGAGCAGGCCAGCTACCAGCTCGCAGCCGGGGCGCTGCGGCTGGTCTCCGGCGCCATCAAGCACGACAAGCTGAAGATCCTGACGCCGACCGCGGCGATCGCGGTGCGCGGCACCAATCTGAAGATCCGCGTGCTCGCCAGCGGCGAGACCCTGGTGGTGGTCAACCGTGGCGAAGTCGAGATCACCTCGCGGCGCACCGGCGCGACCGCGTCGCTCGGCGGCGGACAAAGCGTCACCTGCGACAACCAAGGCCTCAGCGACGTGGAATCCAGCGAGCCGGAGGTTGAGGACGGCTTCGTCGATGATCCGGGCCTGGACGGCGATCCCGACCTTGCCGATGTGGGCTTGAGCGATCTCGGCTTCTCGGCGGACGAGGCCAATGAGATCGAGTCCGCCGTCGCCGACGCTGAAAGCGACGCGGATTCCGATGGATCCGACAGCGGCGATTCCGACGCGGACGGTGGGGATTCCGACGGCGGGGATTCCGGCGATGGCGGCGATTCCGGAGGCGGCGATTCCGGAGGGGATGGCGGCGGAGATGGTGGTGGTGACGGCGGCGGCGGCGACAACTAGGGGTTCAAGCCACCGCGAACGGATCGTTCCCGCTATCCTCGTTCCAGACATATTCCGCCCAGTGCGCCACCTCACGCGCCTGGACGATGCCGCAGAGGCGTGCGATCAACGCGAGCGCCATATCCGTTCCGGCCGAAACGCCGGATGAAGTCCAGAACTTGCCGTCCTCGACCCAGCGGGCGCGCCGCTGCCACGACACGTTCGCACCCTGGCCGGCAACCCAGTCGAAGGCGAGCTTGTTGGTCGTGGCGCGGCGTCCATCCAGCAAGCCCGCCCTGGCCAGGAGCGCACTGCCGGTGCAGACTGAAGCAACCACTTCGGCATGCGCACTCGCCTTCACGAGCCAGTGCAGCAGTGGCTGATTCTGCACCTCGCGTCGGGTGCCCTGGCCGCCCGGCACCAGCAGCATGTCGTAGTCGTGACCGTCGGAGGCATAATGCTCGATCACCGAGGCCGGGCCCTGACGGCTCGCGATCTCGTCCGCCTGTTCCGAGACCAAGCGGATCGCGAACTCCTCCGGCAGCATACCGAACATCTCCAGCGGCCCGAACACGTCGAGCAGCTCGAACTGATCGAACAATACGACGCCGATCGTCCTCATTTCATCAACGCCCGCATCTAAGACCCATACCTCAAATCAGAGCGCGCTATCGGCCGGTTGGATATCGCAAGCCGATGACAATGCTGTCCCTGCGACGATCAGCGCACGGTTGCGAGGAAGTCGCGGGCGGCGCTCTCACCCACCCCGGCGGCTTGCATGATACGCTTGGCAAATGCGGCTGCGGCTGGCCGGAGATCGCCTTCCGGCCGATCGAGCCAATAGGCGACGGGATTGAGCACGGTGCGATCGTCGACCGCGACCACCCGCCCCTGCGCCAGCACATCCTGAACCAGCGGCGGCCGGGCGAGCGCGATGCCGAGCCCGTGCATGGCCGCGTCGAGCACCAGGTTGTAATCCTCGAACCGCCGGTCCTGATGGCGCGGGCGATAGTCCAGGCCCTGGGCACCGAACCAGGCGCGCCAGCCGGAGGCGTCGGAATCGTGGATCAAGGGATAGGCCAGCAGGCGCTCCGGCCTGCCCTTGCCGATCTTTGCGGCGAGTTCAGGCTCGGCCACGGGAAAGCAGCGCTCCTCGAACAGCTGGATGGAGTTGCGTTTCGGGATCCCGCCACGGCCGCAACGGAGCGCCAAGTCGATGCCGTCATCGGCGAGATTGGATTCGCGATGGTCGATGATCAGCTCGACCCGGAGATCGGGATCGCCGGCCTCCAGCGCGCGGAGCCGCGGCATCAGCCAGAGCCCACTCACCGACGGCAGAGAGGCCAGGCGCACGACGGCGCTGCCCTTGGCCTCGATCCATCGATCTGAACTGTCGGCAATCAGCGCCAGAGCTTCCGTGGTGCGCAGGAACAGGCGCCGGCCTTCCGGGGTGAGGCCGACACCGCGTGCCTGGCGGTCGAACAGCCGCTGGCCGAGCCAGCGTTCGAGCTTGGCGATCTGGCGGCTGACCGCGCCATGGGTGACGTTGAGAGCATCCGCGGCCGAGGAGAAGCTGCCGGTCCGGGCGGCGGCCTCGAAGGCGCGCAGGGTGTCCAAGGGCAGCAACGGCTGGGAGATGTGATTCATAGTCACAGCTCGCCATTCATCCTGTCGATTGTCAAGCAGCTGGCTTTCTCGCATTTTGCCAGAGACATAGATGGAGTTTCAGATGTCCCTGGGTTCGGAAACCCTGCCCGTGCCGCGCAAGCTCGACTGGATCGCGATCCTCGCCCTCGCCGCCACGGTGATCGGTTGGGCCTCAGCCTTCCCGGCGATCCGCGCCGGCCTGACGGCGTTCGGGCCGCTGGAACTGGGCTCCCTGCGCTTTGCCATCGCCGCCCTGCCCTGCGCCGTCCTGCTCGCGATCATGCGACCGGCCCGGCCGACGGCGCGCGAGTTCGTTCGCCTCGCCTTGCGCGGTCTGGTCTGCGTCTCGATCTACACCGTGTCGCTCAATATCGGCGAGCAGACCGTCTCGAGCGGCGCCGCCAGCTTCATCGTCAACGTGAGCCCGATCCTGACCGCGATCTGGGCCATGCTGCTGCTGGGCGAGCGGTTCGGCAAGGCGGCATGGCTCGGCACGGCGGTGTCCTTCATCGGCGTCACCTTGGTCGCGATCAGCGACAGCGACTCCTTCAGCTTCGATACCGGTGTATTGTTCATTCTCGCGGCCGCACTCTGCACCTCGGTCGATGCCGTGATCCAGAAGCCGCTGTTCAAGCGGCATAACGGCCTCAGCGTCGCCGCCTGGTCGATGATCTTCGCGGCTCTGTTCCTGGCGCCGGGATTGCCCAGCGCATTCCAGCAATTCGCGGCAGCCGGAAACGAGGCGCGGTTCGCCGCGCTCTATCTCGGCATCGCGCCGAGTTTCATCGCCTATTGCGGCTGGTCGGTGACGGTGTCGCGCTTTCCCGCAAGCCGGGCGGCGAATTTCCTCTACTGCATCCCGCCGACCGCGACGTTGATGGGCTTCCTCTGGCTCGGCGAGATTCCGGCTTTGCTCGGGATCGCCGGCGGTGCGATGGCGCTGGTTGGCGTCGCCATCGTGAACCTGCGGCGGAAGCCATGACCCGAGACAAGCTGGTCATTCTTCAGACCGACTTCTCCGACCCGGCTTATCCCGGCCAGCGCTTCTATTGCTGGCATTGCATGGTGATGGAAGGCCTGCTGGCGTCGTTTCCGGAACTGCGATCCCGCATCGACGTCGAGCGGATCGCATGGCCGAAGCCACGCGCCGAACTCGTCGGATTGATCGGAGTCGAAAACCAGTCGCTTCCCGTGCTGATCCTGGCGGATGACGCGGCTTCAGGAATAGAAACGGGAAGCTTCGAAGGGCGCCGGTTCGTCGCCGGCAAGGATGCAATCCTCAGGGTGCTTGCCGACCGTCACGGCCTGCCCGACCCGCACCCGTAAATCCGATTCAGATCTCGCTTTCGCCGTTGGCCAGCGCTTCCAGCGCCTCCAGCTTCTTCAGCGTCACCTTGTGGGCGCCGCAGACATCGATGAGATGCTGACGCTTAAACTGGCTGATGCCGCGAGAGACGGTCTCGATGGTCAGGCCGAGATAGTCCGCGATGTCGAGCCGGCTCATCGGCAGGTCCAGGTCGGCATTGTCGTCCGAACGCTCCATGAGGTTCAGCAGGAACCAGGCCAGACGCTCCTGCGCGGTCTGTCGGCCCAGCATGACGACATGGTTCTGCGTCGCGCAGAGGCTCTTGGAGAGCAGCGACATCAGCAGCCTCTGCATGCCGATCTGCGTCTCGGCGATCAGGTCGAGTTGCGAGCGCGGGTAGGAAACGACGACCGCATCGGCGATCGCTTCGGCGGTGAAGCCGTGCTCGCTCTGCCAGTCGAGACCGAAGAAGTCGCCGGGGAGGTAGAAGTCCGCGATCTGACGCCGGCCGTCCATCAGCACGCGGCAGGTGCGGATCGCGCCGCTGATCACCTTGTAGACATGACGGGCGGGGTCGCCCTCGTTGAACACGGCGGCGTTGCGCTTGAACTTCAGCACCGCACCGATGCTCTGCAGGGCGGCCGCCAGCGGATCGGCCGGCATGCTCTTGCCGCCTTCCAGCACCGGCCAGGGCGCGCGCGTGCGGGCCGAGATCTTGTCGTTGGCGATTGGCGCGATCTGCAGCATGGCGGTCATGGCGTTCACCCGAGTGATGCATTGATGATGATCAAAGCATCGCCCGGAACCCGCCGCGGTGAAATTGCGGAAAGTCCCGTAAGGGTTACTACGTAGGACGCTGAATCGATTGTGGAATCCGCGGTATTTAGGCCGCCTTCAGGGCCTGGGCGATCGCCTCGATGATGGATTCATCGACCGGCTTCTCGAAGAAGGCGAAGACGCCGGCGCGCTGGGCACGCTCCTGGACCGCGTCATCCTTCTGGGCCGTGACGATGATGACCGGGATGCCGATCTGCCGTCCGCGCAGCAATTCCAGAAGCTCGAGCCCGCTCATCTCCGGCATGTTGACGTCGAGCACCAGACAGCACCGGCTGCCCGCGTCGAAACTGGCGAGAAAGGCCCGGGCCGATTCGAAGTCTTCAACGATCAGGTCGTAGGATTCCAGCAAGGCCCGCGCGGAATCGCGAACGCTGTCATCGTCATCGACGATGTAGACCGTTTCACGAAGCGCTGAAGCCAAGGACCGTCTCCGAAGGGCCGCTGAAATCGACTCCTGAAGATAGGGGCGGCCATCGCCCGCAACATATACGCAATAGTCCCTACGCGCATGCGCTCAAGAGGCCAAATTGGCAGGGTTTTCCTAGGGTTTGCACCATCGAGTATGACCCGGGTCAAACGCGTCATTTGGAAGCACCCGGGATGCCGGCGGCAATCGCCGCGCGCACCAAATCGGAGAGACTTTTCGCCTCCATCTTTTCCATCACATGCGCCCTGTGGATCTCCACGGTGCGCGGCGAGATGTCGAGCTCGTAGGCAATGATCTTGTTCGGCTGGCCCGCCACCAGGAGCTCGAGCACCTGGCGCTCGCGCGCCGAGAGGTTCGCGATCCGGGCCTTGGCTGCTTCCGCCGTGGCTGCCTGCTCGCGGACGCTCTGGGCCTTGGCCAGGGCCCGCCGCACGCTCGCCAGGAGCAGCGCGTCATCATACGGCTTCTCGATCAGGTCGACCGCGCCAGCCTTCATCGCACGAACCGCAAGCGGCACGTCGGCATGGCCCGTCACCACGATCACCGGAAGCGCGGCGTTGCGCCGGTTCAGCTCCTCTTGGAGCTCGAGCCCGTCCATGTCGGGCATGCGGATGTCGGCGATCAGGCAGCCGGAGCGCTGCGGCTGATAGACGTCGAGAAAGGCGCGGGCGGAATCATACGACTCTGAGGCCACGCCGGCGGATTCCAGCAGGGCGCAGAGTGAGTCGCGGACATCGGCGTCATCATCGACGACGAACACCATCTCATCGGCCATCTAATCTTCCGTCTTTTCGGCAAGCGGCAGCTGGAAGCAAAACGTGACGCCGGCCTCCTCGTTGGGCACCGCCCACAGCCGGCCGCCATGGGCATTGATGATCGACTGGCAAATGGTCAAGCCCAGCCCCATCCCCTTCTCCTTCGTGGTGATGAAGGGCTGAAACAGCCGGCTGGCAACCGCTTCCGACAGTCCCGGTCCGGTGTCGGAGATCGTCACCTGGGCCATACCCGGTTCGCCGAGGCTGGATTCGATCACCAGGCGTCGGACCGGCATCTGCAGCATCGCCTCGACCGCATTGCGGATCAGGTTGATGATGACCTGCTGGATCTGCACCTTGTCGACCAGCACCGGCGGCAGCGCCGGATCCAGCAGGATCTTCACCTTTACGTTGGAATCGGCGGCGCCGACCAGGCCGAGCGCGATCGCCTCCTCGATGATCTTGTGCAGCTTCTCTTCGCGGCGGTTCGCTTCGCGCTTGCCGATGAAATCGCGGAGATTGCGGATGATGTTGCCGGCCCGCGCGACCTGCTCGCCCGCCTTGCCGAGCAGTTCGATGGACTTGACGCCGCGCGGATCCGCGACCGGCTCCAGGGTGCGCTGCGCGGCCTTCACATAGTTCATGGTCGCAGCCAGCGGCTGGTTGAGCTCATGCGCCAGGGCCGAGCCCATCTGGCCCATGGCGCTCAGGCGAGAAACATGCAGCAGCTCGGCCTGCATTTCCTGCAGACGGTGCTCGGTGGTCTGGCGCTCGGTGATGTCCCGGACGAAGCCGGTGAAGAGCCGCCGGTCCTTGAGCTTGACCTCGCCGACCGCGAGCTCCATCGGGAAGGTGCTGCCGTCGCTGCGCTGGCCGACGACCACACGGCCGACGCCGATGATCCGCTTCTCCCCGGTCGTCAGGTACCGCTGCAGGTAGCCGTCGTGGTGCTCACGATAGCCGGCCGGCATCAGCATCTTGACGTTCTGGCCGATCACCTGATCGGCCGGATAGCCGAACAACCGCACCGCCGCGGGCGAGAAGGATTCGACGATGCCCCGCTCGTCGATCAAGATGATCGCGTCCGGCACGGTATCGAGGATGGAGCGCAGCCGTTCCTCGCGCTCCATCACCTCCTGTGCGGCGACGTCGCGCTCGGTGAGGTCGTGGATGATGCCGACATAGATGTCGACGCCTTCCATCTTGCCCTGGCCGACCGAGAGATACATCGGGAAGGTAGTGCCGTCCTTGCGCTGGCCGAACACCTCGCGACCGATGCCGATGATCCGCTTCTCGCCCGTCTCCCGGTAATGCGCGAGATAGCCGTCATGCTCGTCGCGATAGGGCGACGGCATCAGCATCTTCACGTTCTTGCCGATGACCTCTTCGGGCTTATAGCCGAACAGGCGCTCGCAGGCCGAATTGAACACCTGGATATGGCCGTGCGCATCAATGACCATGATGCCGTCCACCGCCGTGGCGATCAGCGCCTGAAACACCGCGTCATCCCGCGTTGAGGTGCTTTGCGAGTCCAGCATGCCCGCCTGATTATGATGCAAATCAACTCTCCCAAGCCTAGTTTCCTTGGGCTCGGTCTTAACTGCAAGCTTGTCCCCGACTATCGACGGCCGCCGACCGTTCTCAAGAAATACCCTCAAGTGGACTGATTGTCTTACATTTTTTGCAACACAGAAGCGCCATTTGGCGGCTTGCCCCGCAGGTGCGAAGAGCCTAATTTGCCGCTTTGGCAAGAAACACAACGGGACTGGCGATGGGCAACCGCTTCTTGAAGCTCCTCAGCGAACGACCCTTCCTGATGGCCGACGGGGCCACCGGGACGAATCTGTTCGGCATGGGGCTGATGACCGGCGACTCGCCGGAGCTGTGGAATTTTGAGCATCCGGAACGGATCGAGGCCCTGCACCAGAGCTTCGTCGATTCCGGCGCCGACCTGTTCCTCACCAACAGTTTCGGCGGCACACGGCATCGCCTGAAGCTGCACCACGCCCAGGATCGGGTGCATGAAGTCAACAAGCGCGCCGCCGAGATCGGCCGTAAGGTGGCCGATCGCGCCATGAAGGACCATCCGGGCCGTGAAGTCGTCGTCGCGGGCTCCATGGGCCCGACCGGCGAGCTGTTCGAGCCCCTGGGCGCACTGACCGAGCCCGACGGCATCGCCGCCTTCGCCGAGCAGGCGCAGGCGCTGAAGGATGGCGGCGTGGACGTGCTCTGGATCGAGACCATGTCTTCGAAGGAGGAAGTCGCGGCCGCCGTGAAGGGCGCCGCGACGACCGGCCTGCCGATCGTCACCACCATGAGCTTCGATACCAACGGCAAGACCATGATGGGCATCTCGCCGGCGGATTTCGTCGCCTTCGTAAACAGCCTGGACCCGAAGCCGGTCGCCTATGGCGCCAATTGCGGCGTCGGCGCCTCTGACCTGGTCGCCACCATCGTGAAGCTGGCCGAGGCCGCGGGCCCGGACGACATCATCGTCGCCAAGGGCAATTGCGGCATCCCCTATTACGAGGAAGGCAAGATCAAGTACAACGGCACGCCTGAGCTGATGGCCGATTACGCGCGGATCGTGCGCGATGCCGGCGCACGGATCGTCGGCGGCTGCTGCGGGACCTCGCCGGAACATCTGCGGTCGATCCGCACCGCGCTCGACGCGCACCAGCCGGGCGCCAGGCCGAGCGCAGCCGAGATCGTCTCGCGCCTGGGTCCCGTGACGGAAGGCGCCGCCGCCCTGCTGGCGGGCGGCGACATTTCCACGGCGGGGCCGAAGCGCACTCGACGACGCGACCGCGGCGCTTCGGAAGAAGCCGCGTTCTAGGCACGCCTTGCCGGGACGTCGCGGAGAGCGGCGTCCCTCACCCGCTCCACTCTCCGCTTCTGAAATCGATTCATCATGTCTTCGCTTTCCAACCTGCTCTCCGAGATTGTCGGCCGCGTCTTTGCCGCGGAAGGCCTTGACGCCGTGTTCGGCAAGGTCACGCTCTCGAATCGGCCTGACCTGGCGCAGTTCCAGTGCAACGGCGCGCTCGCCGCGGCCAAGGCGTCGAAGCAGCCGCCGCGCGCCATCGCCGAGAAGATCGCCGCGCGCCTGAAGGCGGACCCGATCTTCCGCGAGGTCTCGCTGGCGGGACCGGGCTTCATCAATCTCAACCTCGCCGACGACCATCTCGCCCGCGAGATGAATCGCATCCACGCCGACGCGCGGCTCGGCGTCTCGCCGCGCGCGACGCCTCGGACGGTGGTGCTGGATTACGGCGGCGCCAACATCGCGAAGCCCATGCATGTCGGCCATTTGCGCGCCGGCATCATCGGCGACTCGCTCCGCCGCATCTACAAATTCGCCGGCGACGAAACTATCGGCGACGTGCATCTCGGCGATTGGGGCCTGCAGATGGGCATGCTGATCTCCGAGCTGGCGCTGCGCCGGCCCGACCTGCCCTATTTCGACAAGAGCTTCACCGGGCCCTATCCGAAGGAAAGCCCGGTCACCCTGGCCGAGCTCGAGGAGATGTATCCGAAGGCCTCCGGCGACAGCAAAGCCGACCCGGCCCGCATGGAACTGTCGCGCCAGGCGACGGCCGAGCTGCAGGATGGCAGGCCGGGTTATCGCGCGCTCTGGCAGCACTTCTTCGACATCTCGGTCGTGGCTTTGCGCCGCGACTACGGCAATCTCGGCGTCCATTTCGATCTCTGGAAGGGCGAAGCCATCGTCCATGACCTGATCGCGCCGATGATCGCCGACATGAAGAAGAAGGGTTTGGTCGAAGAGAGCGACGGCGCCGAGATCGTCCGGGTCGCCGAGCCGACCGACAAGCACGAGATCCCGCCGGTGATCCTGGTGAAATCCGACGGCGCCTTCATGTACGCGACGACCGATCTCGCCACCATCGTCGACCGGGTCAAGTGCCAGAATCCGGACTTGAGCATCTATGTCGTGGATCATCGCCAGGGCCTGCATTTCGTCCAGGTGTTCCGCGCGGCGAAGAAGGCAGGGATCAACGGCAAGGGCGAGCTGGTGCATCTCGGCTACGGCACCATGAACGGCACCGACGGCAAGCCGTTCAAGACCCGCGCCGGCGGCGTCATGCGGCTGGACGACCTCTACCAGATGGTGACCGACGAGGCGATGAAGAAGTTGGACGAGCATGAGATCGGCAGCGATTACGAGGCCGCCGAGAAGCTCGACATCGCGCACAAGGTCGGCGTCGCGGCTCTCAAGTTCGCCGATCTTTCCAACAATCCGATCGCCAACTACGTCTTCGACCTGGACCGGTTCTCCAGCTTCGAGGGCAAGACCGGCCCCTATCTGCTCTATGCGGCCGTCCGGGTGAAGTCCTTGCTGCGCAAGGCCCGGGAGCAGAACGACACGCCCGGCACGATCCTGCCCCCGGAACCCGGCGAGCGCGACCTCATGCTGGCCTTGGGTCAGCTGCCCGACGCGATCGAGACGGCCTATGCCGATCTCGCCCCCAACAAGATCGCCGATTTCGCCTTCACCCTCGCGCAGACCTTCAGCGCCTATTACGCCAATTTCCACATCCTCAGTGAAACCGATACCGGGATCCGGCGTTCACGTCTGGCGATCGCCGAACTGGTGCTGAAGGAACTGGAACTTTGCCTGGAGCTGCTGGGCATCGCGACGCCGGATCGGATGTAAGTGCCGGACCGACGCTCCACACCGAGCGTCCGATGAAGCCGGCCTAGCGGCAGGCGTCGCTCACCGTCTGATCCGCGGCAACGACGGTCGACGGATCCTTGGCGCGCGCCTTCTCTTCAGCCAGCGTCGCCTTCGCACCGCTGCAATCGCCGCTCTTCGCCAAAGCCACGGCGAGCATCCCGCGAATGCGATCCTGATCCGGCGCGATCTCGATCGCTCGCTTCAGATCGACCACCGCCTCTTTCCATTTCTCCCCTATGCTTTCCAGGAAGCCGAGGGTGCTGTAGGCCATCCAGCTCTGCGGGTCGATCACGGTCATCTCGCGATACTCGGCGATCGAGCCTTCGAGATCGTGTTGCTGCAGCCGCGCCGTCGCACGCGACAACAGAACTTTCTGGCGCTCCTCGGGCGGCAGTTCGAACGAACCCATCAAGTCATTGCAGTCCTGCGCCGTGCGGCCTTCGCATTGCGTCGGATTGAACTGCGCCTGCTGGGCGAACGCGCCCGGCGCCACCAGCGCGCCGATGAGGACGTAGGACGGAAGACCCGGTAGTTTCACACTGCACCTGCCTGCTGCATGACTGGAAGATGCAGGTTTTCCAAAGCCTTGGCAATCGTCACCGCAGAATCCTGCCATGTTGACAAATCGTCCTGTTCGTACAAACTGTGCGGATGAAGACCACGCCAGCGCCGAAACGGCGATTGATCGAGCTTCCCGGCTCCGTCATCCCGTCAGAACCCGCGATCGAGGCGATCGCTCAGACCATCGCGCAATTGCTGCATCCCCATGCGGAGGTCGTGCTGCACGACCTCGCGACCGGTACGATCGCGCGGATTTGGAATCCCTTTTCGGCACGAAAAGCCGGCGAACCGTCGGATCTCGACGATATCGATCCCGAGCTGACCGAAGGGAACGTCGTCGGTCCCTACGAGAAAGCGAGCCCGAAGGGTACGCGGCTGAAATCCATCAGCACCATCCTGCGTGACCGGTTGAAGATTGCCCGTTTTATGCTCTGCATCAATCTCGACGTCTCCCAGTTCGACATGGCGGCAAAGTTGCTGCAAGGCTTCGGTGCCACCAGCGAGAGCCGGCAGGACTGGATGTTCCGCAAGGACATCCGCGAGCAGATCAACCTGCAGATCGCCGATTACCTGAAGCGGCACAATCTCAGCATCCAGTCCTTGGATCAGTCCGGCCGTGTCGCGTTGGTCGCCCATCTCGACGCCAGCGGTGCTTTCCAGACCCGTCGCGCGGTCGACCACATCGCCGCGGCGCTCGCGCTGTCCCGCACCACGGTCTACCTGTTGCTGCGCCAGGCGCGGGAGTCCAAGACGCCGAAGGCGGCGGCCAAGACGAGGAAACGCAAATGACCATGCTGCCGGATTTCAAGCTCGAGACCTATCTCGCGAAGTGGGAGTTCGCCGCGCGCTATCACATGACCGCCTCCGACATGGAGTCGATGACCGTCGCCGAACTGCTGGCGCTGGCGGAACCCGAGGACCGGCAGGCCTTCGACACCATGCGCCTCGCCTATATCGAGGCCGCCGGCACACCGGCCTTGCGCGCCGCCATTGCCGGCACCTATGCCGGCCTGGCGCCGGAGGATGTGCTGGCCTTCGCCGGCGCCGAGGAAGGCATCTTCTGCGCCATGCATGCCTTGCTGGACAAGGACTCCCATGCAGTCGTGGTGACGCCCAACTACCAATCCAGCGAGACCCTGCCGCTTTCGATCTGCGCCACGAGCGGCGTCGCGCTACGAGAGAGCGAGAACTGGGCGCTGGACATCGATGAATTGCACGTCGCCTTGCGGCCTTATACCAAGCTTGTCCTGATCAACTTCCCGCACAACCCAACCGGCAAGGTGATCGACCGCGCCACCTTCGATGCGGTGGTGAAGCTCTGCCGCGAGCGCGGCATCTATCTGTTCTCCGACGAGGTCTATCGCGGCCTCGAGCGCCGACCGGAATTGCAGCTGCCGCAAGCGGCTGACGTCTATGAACGCGGCCTCTCGCTCAACGTGATGTCCAAGGCCTATGGGCTGCCGGGCTTGCGCGTGGGCTGGATCGCCTGCCGGGACCGCGCCCTGCTCGCCCGCATGGAGCGGCTCAAGCACTACCTCTCGATCTGCAACGCGAGCCCCAGCGAGCATCTGGCCGTGATCGCCCTGAAGGCGCGGGAACGGATCCTGGCGCGCAATCTGGCGCTGATCGACGCCAATCTCGCCGGCGTCAATGCCTTCTTCGACGAGTTCGCCGATCTCTTCGACTGGCAGGTGCCCGATGGCGGCTGCATCGGCTTTCCCCGCTACAAGGGCAAGGACGGTGTCGAGAGCTTCTGCAAGCGCCTGGCTGAGGAGATCGGCGTCGTCCTGCTGCCAGCCAGCATCTATCAATCGGCGCTGACGCCGACGCCCACCGAGCGGTTCCGCATCGGCTTCGGGCGCTCCTACGTGCCGGAGGGCCTGGCCGCGATGCGCGCCTGGCTGCGCGGCAACCGCCAAGCTGCGTGACGCAGAGGGGCCGCGTGATGGAGTTCCGCATTGCGCCGGATGTGGCCGCGCGCTTCCCCGGCATCGAGATCCATGCCGCCCGGGCGCAGGGTTTTCTGGCCGGCGCCGACCAGCTCGACCATGCCGGGCAGCTGCGGGAAGCCGTGGCGCGCGTCGGGACTTTGGGCATCGACAAGGAGAAGCTCGCGGCCTATCCGCCGATCGCCCGCTGGCGCGAAGCCTATGCCGCTCTGAAGGTGCGCCCCTCGGCCTTCCGGGCCAGCATCGAATCCCTGCTCCGGCGGGCGCTCGGCGGCGCCGATCTCGCTTTGCCGATCGCTTCGGTCAATCTCTACAACGCAGTCTCGCTCGACGCGCTGGCGCCGATGGGCGCCTATGACATGGCGAAGCTCCCGCCCGAGCCGATGCTGCTGCGCTTCGCCGACCCGGCCCGGGACCGTTTCACCCCGCTCGGCGGCAAGGTGGCGGACTTCCCGCTCAACCCCGATCTCGTCGTCTATGCCGGCGGCGATACGGTGCTGTGCTGGGGCTTCAACCATCGGGACAATGTCGAGACCGCGCTGGACGCACAATCCGACGACATCGTGTTCTTCTCGGAAGCGCTCAATCCGGAAGACGGCGCGCGTTCGGCGCGAGCGATGGATGAAGTCAGGACGCGGCTGGCCGCGATCGGCGTCGCTTGCTCCGATCCGGTGCGAGCGGATCGCGCGCAGCCGGGGTTTTGCCTCTGACCGCTATTCGGCGGCGGCCTGCGATGCCTGCTGCGGCGGATTCTGAACCTGCTGCTGCTGCCGCGCATTGCGGTTCCGCTGCCATTTCTGGCGGGTATGCCACTCCTTGACGAAGCGCGGGATACCGTCGGGCGGCAGCGCCGGCGCCACGAAATAGCCCTGGGCGGCGTTGCAGCCGAGCGAAGCGACGAAATCCAGGGTCACTTCATCCTCGACGCCTTCGACCACGCATTTGAGATCCAGGTTCTGCGCGAGCTGGGCGAGCGTGCGGATGATCACGCTGTTCTCCGGCGACTTCTGCCGGGTGGTGACGAAGGATTTGTCGATCTTCAGCTCGGAGAACGGCAGCTGCTGCAACCGGACCAGCGATGAATAGCCGGTCCCGAAATCGTCGATCGAGAGCTCGAAGCCACGCAGCCGCAGCCGCACCAGGGTCTCCATGGCGAGCAGGCTGTCATTCATCACCGCCGTTTCGGTGAGCTCGACCGTGATCGCCTCCGGGGGCACTTCCGCCTTGACGCAGAGATCGAACAACCGGTCGGGCAGATCGGGATTCATCGCCCCGCGCGCCGAGAGATTGACCGCCATGCCGAGATCGAGGCCGGCTCTGCTCCAGTCGCGCCGTTGCCCGATCGCGCTGGCGAAGATGGCGTGAGAAATCTCATCGACCGCGCCGCATTGCTCGGCTATGGCGAGGATGCTCTCCGGCGAGATCACGCGCCCGGTCGCGTCCTGACAACGCAGCAGCGCTTCCACGCCGCAGATCTCCCGGGTCGCGAGGTCGATCTTGGGCTGGTAGTGCAGGCGCAGCAGATCCTGCTCCAGGCATTCGCGAAGGCGCGCCTCGTCGAACGGGCAGAGCTCGAGGCTGAGCCCGTTCAGTACCTGGCGCAGCTTGTCCGCGGCGACCGGCTTCTTGAACGAGGCCACCACGGTCAGCCCGCGCTGGCGCGCGATTTCGGCCGAGACCTCCAGCGTGCGCCGGTCGTTGCCGGAGAAGATCACCAGTTTGGCAGTGCACTTCGCCGCCGCCATGCCGTGCATGACGTCGATGCCGTCCTTGCCCGGCATCTGCAGGTCGAGCAGGACCACGGCCGGATTGATGCGCTGAATCATCGCCAGAGCCTCGACGCCGCTGGCCGCGGTTTCGGGACGGAAGCCGGCGGCTTCGACCATCATCTCGCCGAACTTTCGCAGGCCCGCGTCATCGTCGACGACCAGGGCAACAGGCTGAACCCGTGCATTCTTCGCCAATCGAAGTCTCCGCAATCTCTGGTTACGATCGCCTGCAGATCTACACTTCGCCAACCCGCGGAGGCTCTGTCAGGTCTCTGAATGCTCGTTCATTTCAACATTCAGATTGCACACTCGTTCCCCGGCATTATTTGCCGACTGCATAGCATGGTGTGCAGAAAGAGAATTTGATCCTATAACGCAGCTTCTAAATCAGCAATGCTGCTCAGCACTACGTGCGCGCCTGCTTCAATGAGCGCCGCCTCGGAACTGACACCGGTCAGGACGCCGATCGCGCGCCCGGCTTTCCCGGCCCGCGCCATATGCATGTCATGCGGGCTGTCGCCGACCACGGCGATGGCGGAGGCCGGCAATGCCATCAGGCGCGCGAAGGCTTCGACCATGCCGCCGCCGGGCTTCACGCCATGGCCGGTGTCGAAGCCGCAGATGAAATCCAGCGACTGGCGCACGCCGAACTTGTCCATCGCCTGGCGCGCTGCCACTTCGCTGTCCATGGTGGCGATGCCGAGCCGATAGCCGCGGTCGCGCAGGCGCGCGAAAAAGCTGCTGAAATCCACAACCGGGTGCATGACCTCGGGCTGGCGCTTCAGGAAATGCGCCGCGACGGAACCGTACAGCGCATCGACATCGCTGCGGCCGAGCAGCTCGGCCCAGAGCGCGACGATCTCGCGATTGCTGCCGGAGGCGATTACCGAGCCCGGCAGATAGCGGCCCGTGACGGCGTCCTTGCCGGATTTCAGCATGAGCTCCGCGGCGCGCGCCGCATCGCCCTCGCTGGCCAGCAAGGCGGCTTCCTCGGTGACGGCACCCCAGGTTCGATAGAAATCGAACAGCGTCCCGTCCTTGTCGAACAGAATGGCTTCGATCATCGGAAGCGGATCACGGCGTCTCGACGGTCGGCGGCGGCGACTGGTTGACCCGGGCGTATTCGGTCTGGCGCAGCATGCCGCGATAGAGCTCGTGCTCGCCGACCACGCCGATCAGCTCGCCGTTGTCGCCGAGCAGCACCAGCGGGCGCTTGGTCTGCTGGCGCACCATCACCGCGGCGCGCATCGGGGTCACCGGCGTCCCGCAGATCATGACATTGTCGCCGAGGCGCTCGAGCGCCAGGTCGGTGGCGTAAGGCAGGAACTGCCCGGGCTTGCCGTTGACGATGAGGTCGGTCGGCTTGCCCTGGCCGTCCAGCCGGCAGCGGCATTTGCCGGCGCGGTCGAGCTGGATCATGGTCGAGCCGGCCTCCCGCGCGAGGTCGCTGACCGGCCGCATCAAGGTGCCGCCTTTCAACACCGTCAGCGGATTCATCGAGGCGACGAACTGGCGGACATAGTCGTTCACGGGATTGAGGATGATGTCCTCCGGCCGGCCGAACTGCACCACCCTGCCCGCTTCCATGATGGCGATCCGGCTGCCGATCTTCAGCGCCTCGTCGAGATCGTGGCTGACGAAGACGATGGTCTTGTGCAGGCGCCGCTGCAGCTCGATCAGCTCGTCCTGCAGATGCTCGCGGATCAGCGGATCGAGCGCCGAGAACGGCTCGTCCATCAGCAGGATGTCGGCCTCGGTGGCGAAGGCTCGGGCCAGGCCGACGCGCTGCTGCATGCCGCCGGAGAGCTCATGCGGGAACTTGTGGGCGAACTGGTTGAGGCGCACCAGGGAGATCTTTTCATCGACCACCCGGTCCCGCTCGGCCTTGCTCATGCCGCGAACGTCCAGGCCGAAGCCGACATTCTCATGCACGGTCAGCCAGGGCATCAGGCCGAACTGCTGGAACACCATGGATATGTTGTTGCGGCGGACCTGGCGCAGGGTTTCCCCGTTGCAGCTCGCGACGTCGATCTCTCTCTTGCCGTCGTTGACGATGACCTTGCCGCGGCTCACCTTGTTGAGGCCGTTCACGCAGCGCAGCAGCGAGGACTTGCCAGAGCCGGACAGGCCCATCAGCACCAGGATCTCGCCCTTATCGACGAAGACCGAGGCATCGTGCACGCCGACCAGGCTGCCGGTCTTGTCGAGAATGGCGTCGCGACCCTCGCCCTTGTCCAGAAGTGCGATCGCCTCGGCCGCGTGCTGGCCGAACACCACGTCCACATGCTCGAAACGGACAGCGTTGGATCCGGTCATGACGGCGCTCCGGCTTTCTTCAACCGACGCCGGCGCGTCGGCTGCTTCAGGATGCGGTCCATGATGATAGCGAGGACGACGATCGCAAGGCCCGCCTCGAAGCCTAAGGAGACATTTGCAGCGGCGAGCGCGCGCACAACCGGGACGCCGAGGCCTGGCGCGCCGACATAGGCCGCGATGACCACCATGGACAGCGAGAGCATGATGCATTGCGTGACGCCGGCCATGATGCTGGGCAGCGCCGCCGGCAAGGTCACCTTGAAGAGCAACTGCGCCCGGGTGCAGCCGAATGATTCACCCGCTTCCACCAGCGCGGTGGGGACTTGAGTAATGCCGAGATAGGTGAGACGTGCCGGCGCCGCCACGGCGAACAGGAATGTCGCGACCACGGCCGGAACCATGCCCAGCCCGAAGAGCGCGAAGGCCGGCACCAGGTACACGAACGTCGGGAGGGTCTGCAGAAGGTCCAGCACCGGCGCCACACCGTTCCAGAGCCAGCGCCGCCGCGCCGAAAGGATTCCGAGCGGAATGCCGATCACCAAGCTGACCAGGGTCGAGAAGAAGACCAGCACCAGCGTGCTCACCATCTCGTCCCACATTCCAAGGTTCCAGATGAAAAAGAACCCCAAGACAATGAACAGCGGGATCTTCCAGTCCCTGTGCCGCCAGAAGGCCAGCAAGGCAACAATCACGATGAACACCAGCGGCGGGACCGTGTTCAAGAAGTCGGCGACCGACTCCATGAATCCGTTGGCCTTCTTCGAAAGGAAATCGAAGAGCCACCCGAAATAGAGCTTGATCCAGTCGATAAAGGTCTTGGCCCAGACCCCCACCGGAATCTTGTGGCCTGTGACGATCGCTGCGAACTGTTCCATTACGCCCCCGCGTCCTCTCCGGCGTGCACTTCCCCTCGTGCCGGATAAAGGAAACGGCCCCAGCTTAAGAGATTAAGCTGAGGCCGCCTAGTGGTGCTTGCCGTCCGACGCAATTGCGGATGACTTAGAGGCCGAGCGACTTCTTCACCGCGGCCAGGCCGTCTCCGCCATCGACAGTGGTGACGCCGGCCAGCCATGCATCGAGCACGCCGGGATTGGCCTTCAACCACTTGGCCGCAGCAGCTTGGCCCTCCTCGCCCTTGGTGATGTCATCCATCACCGCCGATTCCTGGGCCAGGTCGAATTTCAGATTGGTCAGCAATTTCCCCATGTTCGGGCAATCGGCAACGTAGCCCGGGCGGGTCAGCGCGTTGATCTTGGCGTCGCCAAAGCCGTCCTTCTCGAAGCCGGTGAGATAGACCAGCTTCATGCGACCCATCACCGGATGCGGGGCCCAACCAAGAAAGGCGACCCATTCCTGGGCCGCGATTGCCTTCTCGGCCTGGGAAAGCATGCCCTGCTCCGAAGATTCCACCAGCTCGAAGCCGGCCATGCCGGAGTTCGCATCGTCGATCTTGGCCTGGATGATCTTGTTGCCGTCATTGCCCGGTTCGATGCCGTAGAACTTGCCGTCGAACTTGTCCTTGTTGGCGCCGAGATCCTTGATGTCCTTGACGCCGGCGGCAGCCACGTAGTCCGGCACCACTGGGCCATAGCCGGCGCCCATCAGATTCGGCTCGAGGGAGTCGATCGACTTTTCGTCCAGATAGGGCTGCACGTTGGCGGCGTTCGACGGCATCCAGTTGTCGAGGAAGAAGTCGAGCTGCTTCGCCTTCAGAGCCTCGAGAATCAGCGGCAATGCCAGATTGTCGATCTTCGCCTTGTAGCCAAGGCCATCCAGGACGTTCTTGAGCAGGCCGTTCTGCGCGGTGTTGTCGGTCCAGCCCACATCCGCGAAATGGGGTTCCTTGCAGGATTCCGGCTCGGCGGCGAAGGCGGCCGAGGCGGACAGCGCCGAGATGGCCGCGGTCGCGACCAAGAGAGCACGCAATTTCATTGGTTCAGTCTCCCATGTTGAAAGCAGCGTCCCAGTCGGCCCCGCTTCGCCCGGCTCTTTTGATTCTTGGCGGCCGGACATTCGAGGCTCTCAGGCTGGGATTCTACGTCCCATTCTCCGCGATAGTTTCGCGTTGGCGCCATTATATGACGCTCCCACGGCATTTCGGAGTCCTTTTTTTGATTGATCGTCCAATATAAGAACCGCAGTATCCCCGGCTTGGATGGCGAACAAGGTGGGGTGATGCCGAAACTGGGGATGGAGGAGATCCGGCGCCGCCAGCTGATCGAGGCCACGATCGCCTCGATTCACGAGGTGGGCTTCGCGGAATCCAGCCTGTCCCGCATCTCGGCCAAGGCCGGGGTCTCGACCGGAATCGTCCACCACTATTTCGAGGACAAGGCCGAGCTGCTGGAATCGACGCTCCGCGCGCTCGGCACCAATCTCCGGCTCTGCGTGGTGCGAAAGCTCAACGGGGCGCGCACGCCGCTCGAGCGGCTGCTGGCGGTGATCGACGGCAATATCGGCACCGAGCAGTTCACGCCCGAAGGCGTCTCCGCCTGGCTCGCCTTCTGGGCCCAGGTCCCGACCAACCCCCGCCTCGCCCGGATCCAGAACGTGATCATCTCGCGCCTGCACGACAACCTGGTGCATCCGCTGAAGTTGATGGGCCGCAAGGATGCCGAGGAGATCGCTCGGGTGACCGAGGCGCTGATCGACGGACTCTGGCTGCGCGCGGCGCTCTCCGCCGACGGTCCGGATTCCGCGCGCGCCCGGCGCCTGGTGCTCGACTATCTCAATGCCCGCCTGGACCTGAAGTTGAAATGAAGTTCGCCCTATGAAGTTCGACCGCATATTCGATTATGTCATCGTCGGCGCCGGTTCGGCCGGCTGCGTGCTCACCAACCGCCTGAGCGAGGATCCCGCCCTCAAGGTCTGCGTGCTGGAAGCCGGGCCGAAGGACCATTGGTGGAACTGGCAGATCCATATGCCGGCGGCGCTGATGTATAACCTCTGCCACGACCGCTACAACTGGTACTACGAGACCGAGCCGCAGCCCTACATGAACAACCGCGTGATGTACTGGCCGCGCGGCCGGGTGCTCGGCGGCTCGTCCAGCCTCAATGCCATGGTCTATATCCGCGGCCATGCGCTGGATTACGACCGCTGGGCCTTCAAGGAAAACTGCCCAGGCTGGTCCTATCAGGAGATCCTGCCCTACTTCAAACGCGCCGAGCACCGCGAGGTCGGCGGCGACGACTATCACGGCGACCAAGGCCCGCTCTGGGTTCATACCGGCGACACCCCCAACCCGCTCTACGACGCCTTCATCGAGGCGGCGCAACAGGCCGGCTATCCGTTCACCAAGGACATGAACGGCTATCAGCAGGAGGGCGTCGGCAAGCTGGATATGACGACCCATAACGGGCGCCGCTGGTCCGCCGCGATGGGCTATCTGCGGCCCGCCGAGAAGCGCCGCAACGTCACCGTCGAGACCGGCGCGCTCACCAGCCGCGTGCTGTTCGAGGGCCGGCGCGCGGTCGGCGTCGAGTTCAAGCAGAACGGACAGGTGAAGCGCTATCGCGCCGAGCGCGAGGTGATTCTCTCCGGCGGCTCCATCAATTCGCCGCAGCTGCTGATGCTCTCCGGCGTCGGTCCCGCCGATCACCTGAAGGAGGTCGGCGTCGCGGTGCAGCAGGACCTTCCCGGCGTCGGGCAGAATCTCCAGGAGCACCTGGAGATGTATGTGCAGCAGCAATGCAAGCAGCCGATCACGCTCTACACCTACACCAAGCCGGTGCCGATGGCTCTGGCGGGGATCAAGTGGTTCCTGACCCATAAGGGTATCTGCGCCACCTCGCATCTCGAGGCTGGCGGGTTCATCCGCTCGGAAGCCGGCCTCGAGCATCCGAACCTGCAATTCCACTTCCTGCCCTCGACCGTGAACGATCACGGAAGGAAGAGCGGCACCAGCCATGCCTACCAAGTGCATATCGGCAATATGCGCCAGGAGGCGCGCGGCTGGATCAAGCTCAAATCCGACCAGCCGACCGATCACCCGCGCATCCAGCCGTTCTATCTCCAGACCGAGCGCGACCGCCGCGAGTTCCGCGACGCCGTGAAGCTCACCCGCGAGATCTTCGCCCAGAGGGCCTTCGACCCCTATCGCGGCCCGGAGATCCAGCCCGGCGACAGCCAGCAGTCGGATGACGAGATCGACGCCTTCGTCCGCGCCCGGGGCGACAGCGCCTATCACCCGTCGAGCTCCTGCAAGATGGGCACCGACGCGATGGCGGTGGTGGATCCGCAGGCGCGGGTGCATGGGCTCGAAGGCCTGCGCGTGGTCGATGCCTCGATCATGCCCTCGGTGGTCAGCGGCAATCTCAATGCGCCGACCATCATGATGGCCGAGAAATGCGCCGACATGATCCTCGGCAAGCCGCCGCTGCCCAAGGCCAACGTTCCGGTTTATCAAGCCAAGGATTGGCAGACGAAGCAGCGGTAGGTGTTCGCGGCGCATCGACGCGGATGTAGGCGTCAACGCATCGTTGATCGCCGTGGCTACTTATGGTAGTTTAGTAGCTCAGTTGGCTTCATGGCAGAGTCCGATGGAGTCCATTTTCAATCTCATTACAAGTGGCTATGGCGCCGCCGGGGTCGCAGTACTGGCCCTCTTCACCGCGCTATGGTTCGTAATCAAGAATCTAAATTCGCTCCTGAAGGTCTGGGATGACTATGCATACCTTGTCTTCGAGACCCTCGGGATTCGCCCTTGCCGGCTGATCTTGCTCGGGATCGCGTTCGGCGCGTTTTCAAGTGTGATCGGCGGCTTAGCGTACATCCTGGTTCCGCTCAATCCAGGTGCGCCGACATGGCCACCACCCGACGATTGGCAAGCGGCCCATCAGGCACCTTGGGTGGTCAAACTATGGCGAACTACTTTCTTTGGCGCCGCGATCGGCAGCGTTCTGTCGGTACTCATGACAGTGAGTGCCAAGGCGATTGGACGCTTGTCAGCGTCGAAAGAAAGCTACACTCAGTTCCGGTATGTGGCGCTGGTAGTACCTGTTGGAATTGTCGCTCTTGCTGCCGCGTCCGTGCTAGTCGGCGGCAAGATGTCCCAGACCGGAGAGATCATTGCCAGTTTCAAGAACGGAATCTTCGGCTCTTTCTCAGGAGGCCACTACGATGCGATGACAAATACTTCGTTCGGCAGTGGTACGTGCAAGAATCTTGCCGAATACAAAGCAACCACAGCCAATCCCGCTACCGGAAACAACTTCTGCGACGTCGGGCCAATCGCGTCACCCTACATTGTTCTTTCGGTGACGATCTTTGTTAGCCTATGGATGCTAATGCTCTATTGGGCGACGCTGAAGCGCGATACAAAGAAGACGCTAGCAATTCGAAAGCGTCTCATTCGACGGATTGCGCTCCATGCGGTGATCAGTACGTCTTTCATCGTCGGTATCGCGGTTTATCTCGAACCTTGGGAGGCGCCGGTGATTGCGGAAGGACGGGAACTACTTCTTAGGTCGCCAGCAGGCTTCACAGTTCTCGTGTCTCTCTGCGTCGCAGCTTCGATATCCGGATTGCTGGTCGCAGCGAAAGATGTCGGTTCCCTGCTGCTGCCACAGAAGCGCTCAAAGAACGGTCCGCGACTTCGCTGCTGACGCGCAGCAATCACAGTATCCGTCACTGGCGAGAAATCCTCGCCCCGACCCCTTAGAACTTCTGCGTTGTCCCCTCGCCCGATCTCCGTAGATTGGACAACACGGCGTCGCGCCAATGCGTCGCTCAGCCAGGAGGCCAGGATGTCTGCCAACCTCTGTCCGGCCGCGGAATGTTGTCGCGGCTGTTGAAGTCCGCTCGGCGCGCCTAGCCGCGCGCCACACTCTACCCAAACCGATCAGTCACCGCGCACGCGAAACCGCGTGCCGCGCATAGAGGAGAATTCGCATGTCTCTCGCCCGCACCCTTGTTGCCGCCATGGCCTTCGGACTCGGCCTTTCCTCGGCCGCCCTCGCCGAGGACCAGACCATCACCATCGCCTATCAGACCGGCTTCTCGCCCTGGACCCGCGCGGTCGCTTCCGGCGAGTTCAATCAGATCCCCGGCTGGAAGGTCGAATTCCGGCAGTTCAATTCCGGGGCCGAGATCTTCGCCGCCATCGCCGCCGGCGACGTGCAGATCGGCGAGGTCGGCTCCAGCCCCTTCGCCGCCTCGGTCAGCAAGGGCATCGACGTGAAGGCCATCTATATCAGCGGCGCCGCCGGCGAGGACGAGGCGCTGGTGGTCCGCAACGGCAGCGGCATCGAGACGCTCGCCGATCTCAAGGGCAAGAAGCTCGCGGCGGCCCCGGTCTCGACCGACCACTTCATGCTGCTCTCCACCCTGAAGCAGGAAGGCATCAAGCCGGACGAGGCGACGGTGCTGGCGATCCCGCAGCCGGAGATCGTGGCCGGCTGGACCCGCGGCGATATCGACGCCGCCTTCGTCTGGGACCCGGCGCTCGGCAAGCTGCAGGAGACCGGCAAGGTGATCCTGACCGCCAAGCAGGCGGCGGAACGCGGCGCCGTCACCTTCGGCGCCCTGGTCGCGACCGGCGATCTGGTGAAGGAGCATGCCGACTTCGTGCAGAAGTTCGTCAAGATCGTGGACAAGTACTACCGCGACCAACACGACAATCCGCAGAACTGGAGCGCGGACTCCGAGAACGTGAAGGTGCTGTCCAAGTTCACCGGCGGCAAGCCCGAGGACATCGCCGCGCGCATCAAGGTCTCGGTCTACGTTCCGGCCTCCGACCAGGCGAGCGCGCAGTGGCTCGGCGGCGGCGAGGGCAGCAAGCTCGCCGCGGTGCTGAAGGATACGGCCGTGTTCCTGAAGGAGCAGCAGAAGATCAACGCGGTGCTGGACTCCTACGCCGCCTTCGTCGACCCGCGCTTCGTCCAGGCCACCCTCGCCTCGAACTGAAGCACGGACACTGGAAGGAACCCGGTCATGACACTCATCGTGTCGAACGCCAGCGTCACCTACGAAAGCAAGGACTCCCCTCCCGTCCTCGCATTGGCGGATGCGTCCCTGACCATCCCCCGCCAGGGCTTCGTGGTGGCGCTCGGCGCTTCGGGCTGCGGCAAGACCACCTTGTTGAACGCCATGGCCGGGTTCCTCTCTCTCACCGCCGGCTCGGTGACCGTGGACGATGTCCCGGTCACCGGCCCCGGTCCGGATCGCGGTGTCGTCTTTCAGAAGGACACGCTCTATCCCTGGCTTTCCGTATTGGACAATGTGGCATTCGGTCTGAAGCTCGCTGGGCTGGACCGTCCGAAACGCGAGGCGAAGGCGCGTGAACTGCTGGCGCTGGTGGGTTTGGAGGGCTTCGAGAAGTCCGCCACCTATCAGCTCTCCGGCGGCATGCGCCAGCGCGTCTCCCTGGCGCGCGCCCTCGCGACCAATCCCGAGATCCTGCTGATGGACGAGCCGCTGGGCGCGCTCGACTCGCTGACCCGCGAGACCATGCAGGAGCTGATCGTCGATCTCTGGGCGAGCACCAGGAAGTCGATCTTCTTCATCACCCATTCGATCGAGGAGGCGCTGTTCCTCGGGACCGAGGTGGTGGTGATGTCGCCGCGCCCCGGCCGCATCATCCGGCGCTACACGCTCGATTTCGTGCACCGCACCGTCGCAAGCCGCGACGCCGCGCGGGTGAAGTCCGATCCGGAATTCATCGCCTTGCGCGAAGAGATCCGCAACCTTATCCACCAGACAGGAGCCGAGAGTGATGGTCGACATCTCCTTGCTCGCGCTGGCTGAAGGCGCCACGCCATCCGCCTGGTCGCCGCGCGGCCTGCGCGCGGCGGTCGCCAGACGCGGAATCCCGATCACCTTGATCTCGGCGCTGGGCCTGCTGCTGGCCTGGACGCTGGCCACCCAGTTCAAACTGGTGGCGCCGCTCTTCCTGCCCTCGCCCTTCGACGTGGCCACCCAGTTCTACACGGTCGCCGTCGATGGCTTCTCCAACGCGACCTTGGCTCAACATGTCGGGACCAGCCTGTTCCGCATCCTGACGGCCTTCGTCATCGCGACCGCGATCGGCGTGCCGCTTGGCCTCGCCATGGGTTTGAACCGCTGGGTCAACGGGCTGTTCAGCGCGCCGATCCAGCTCTACTGGCCGGTGCCGCCGCTGGCCTATTTGCCGCTGGTGATCATCTGGTTCGGCATCGGCGAGACGGCGAAGATCATCCTGCTCTCGCTTGCCATGTTCGCGCCGATCGTGATCTCGGCCCAGGCCGGCGTGCGCTCGGTCTCGCAGGCCCGGGTCCAGGCCGCCCAGAGTCTCGGCGCGACCAAGGCGCAGATCTTCCGCCATGTCGTCTTGCCGAATGCCCTGCCGGAGATCCTGACCGGCTTGCGGCTGGGCATCGGTTCGGGCTGGGCCACGCTGGTCGCCGCCGAGCTGGTCGCCGCCACCAAGGGTCTCGGCTTCATGACGCTCTCGGCGGCGCAGTTCCTGGTTACCGACGTGGTCTTCGTCGGGATCCTCACCATCGCCGCGCTCGCCACGATCTTTCTCACCACCCTCCGGCTGCTCGAACGCCGGCTCACGCCCTGGAAGGGGCAGGACTAGTTTTCAAGGAAGGAGTCACCATGCCCAAGACGATCCTCGCACCGCGCGCAGAAGCGGTCGGTACCGAACTCGACATCACCCCTCTCAACCCGACTTTCGTCGCGGAGGTCCATGACATCGACCTCGGCGCGCGGCATTCGACCGAGACGCTGGCGGCGATTCGCGCGGCCCTGGTCAAGCACAAGCTGCTGCTGTTCCGGGACCAGGTGCTGACCCCGCGCCAGCAGAAGGACTTCGCGCGCAATTTCGGCGAACTGCACGTCCACCCCCTGCTGAACAATGACGAAGGCAACGACAATCCGGAGATCATCCTCCTCGATTACGGCCCGGACCGCCCGCCGGAGCGGGACGAGTTCCACACCGACGTGACCTTCATCGCGACGCCGCCTTTGGGCTCGATCCTCTATGGCGTGGAGATCCCGGAGCATGGTGGCGACACCCTGTTCGCCGATCTCGGCGCGGCCTATGCGGCTTTGTCGGAACCCTTGAAGCGCGCCTTGGAGGGCCTCACCGCCCGGCACGATTTCGAGCGCAGCTTCCGCACCAGCCCGTATTACGGCGACGGCAGCGATCCGGAGAAATTCGCCAAGGCGCGCAGGAACAATCCGCCGGTCAGCCATCCGGTGGTGCGCACGCACCCCGAGACCGGCGAGAAAGGCCTGTTCGTCAACCGCGCCTTCACCGATACGATCGAAGGCCTGCAGCGGCATGAGAGCGACGCGCTGCTTGAGTTGCTGTGGCGCCATGCCGAACAGCCGCAATTCGGCTATCGCCACCGCTGGCGGACCGGCGACGTCCTCTTTTGGGACAACCGCATCACCCAGCACATGGTGGTCGCCGACTACTTCCCGCAGCGCCGCCGCATGCACCGGGCGACGATCCTGGGCGATCGGCCGGTGTGAAGGAGAGTGCGTCGCGCTGGATCTTCAGCATCACGGCTGCAATGCCCCCATCCCGACCTTCCCCCTGAAGAAGGGAAGGAGTCCGGTGGTGCAGCGGCTCCTCTGAAGCCCTCCCTCCTTTAGGGGGAGGGTTGGGTGGGGGCATGCAGCCTGGGCGCCTTGGATCCAGCACACGGCCGCCCGACCGCTCACCGATCGCCGGGATCGACGTCCTCGTAATAGAATTCCGGCAGCGGGTCGGTGCGCGGGTCCAGCGCATTGGCGATCGCGGAGGTGGTCTGCATCGCGACGAAGCCGGTCTGCTGGTCGGCCGGGCGCGCCACGCGGCGCACCATCCGATAGCGGGTGAAGACCAGCAGCAGCAGCGCGATCGCCGTCAGGTAGACGAAGAACGCCGCCGATCCGAACTGGCCCATCAGGGCCGATGCGATCAGCGGTCCGGCCACGGCGCCGATCGACCAGATCAGCAGCAGGCCGCCCGAGGCTCCCACCATCTCCGCCCGGTCGATGTAGTCGTAGACCTGCGACACCGCGATCGGATAGATCGCGGCCAGACAACCGCCGAACACGAAGACCGCGCCGAGCGTGCCGGCGAAGGGCCCCTGCTTCACCGCGATCAGAATGACGGTCAGGCTGGAGATCAGCGTCCCGGCGAGCACCCCAAGCAACACCGTGCGCCGGTCGTAGCGGTCCGAGAGCCAGCCGATCGGATATTGCAGCGCGAGGCCGCCGAAGATCGGCGCGCCCATGAACAGCGAGACCTCGAACACCGAGAGCCCCAATGCATTCGCGTAGAGCGCGCCCAAGGCGTAGAACGCGCCGGAAAGCAGGCCCGCGCCGCAGGTGACGACCGTCCCCAGCGGCGAGGCGCGGTAGAGCGAGAGCAGGCTCATCGCCCTGATCTTGTCGATCTCCGGCCCGGCGACCCGGGTCAGCACGACGGGAACGAGGGACAGCACCACCGCGAGACCCACGACGCAATAGAGCTCGGTGCCCTGCACCGTGCCGATGTTGACCAGGAACTGCCCGCCGAACGAGGCGGCGTAGATGGTCACGACATAGATCGACAGCACCTGGCCGCGATTGTCGTTGCTGCTCTTCACATTGAGCCAGCTCTCGATGATCGCGTAGAGGCCGGCCATGCAGAATCCGGCGACCACCCGCAAGCCGGCCCAGACCCAGACGTCGAAGATCAGCGCATGCATCATCGCCGCCGCCGTCAGGATCGCCGCCACCGCGGCGAAGGCGCGGATGTGCCCGGCCCGGCGGATCAGAGTCTGGATCCACGCGCTGCCGATCACGAAGCCGAGGTAATACGCCGACATCACCAGGCCGGACTGGAACTCCGGCACGTGCTCGATACCGAGACGCACCGGCAGGACGATGCCGAGCAGGGAGTTGCCGACCACCAGGATGGCGGCGCCGAGCAGAAGCGAGAAAACGCTGGCCAGGATCTGGATCATGGATAGCTTTCTGGACGCAGCATCGGTTCGGTCGGTTCAAAGATCATGGCGGAACCGGCCGATCATCCGCTAACGTTCCGGCGGAGTCCCGGTTCCGGGCGCCGCGCATTGGTACCATTGCGACACTTTCCAGGGAATACGCTGAGGGGAAGCATGGCCTACGACTTCGAGCTCGACCCGCGGCTGGACAATGACAGCCTGTTCCTGACGGATTGGCCGCTCTGCCGGGTCCTGCGCATGAACGACAGGGCCTACCCCTGGCTGATCCTGGTGCCGCGCCGCACGGGAAAGCGGGAGATCATCGACCTTTCCACCGCCGACCAGGGCCTGCTTCTGGAGGAGATCGGCCGGGCCAGCCGGGCGATCAAGACGGCCCTGAAGCCGGAGAAGCTGAACGTGGCGGCCCTCGGCAACGTGGTGGCGCAGCTCCATGTCCATGTGGTCGGACGCTTCGCCGACGACCCCGCCTGGCCCCGGCCGATCTGGGGCGTCCAGGCGCCGCAACCCTTCGACAGCGACGAGGCCGAGGTCGAAGTCATCCAGTGGCGCGAGCGGCTGGCCTAATTCACGTTCCGCCCGAACGGATGGCCGGTGAGCAGGCTGATCAGATGCGCGCCGAAGATCAGCAGAACGGCCAGCGCGACGAATTGCACGGCGAGCCAAGGCACGACCGGCCAGCGCAGATCGAGCGGCCGGCGCAGCTGCCAGTTCGCCAACCCGCCGAGCGCCAGCCCGATGACCAACACGGCCAGCGTCAGCTCCAATCCCGGCGCCTCCATCAGTCCAGAACCGGCACCAGGCGTTCGACGACTTTGGCTGCGGTCGGCGCCACGGCGGTGACGAACTTGCCGAAATCGAGATGGCTGTCCGACCCGGCGAGGTCGCTCAAGGAGCGGATCACGATCGCCGGCACGCCGAAGGCCTCGGCCACCTGCGCGACGGCGGCCCCCTCCATCTCGCAAGCATGCGCGCCGAACTCGCGCTGCAGACGGCCGCGCACGTCCTCGTCATTGATGAACTGATCGCCGCTGACGATGGTGCCGACCTTGATCACCGGCGCCCGTGCGTCAACACCCACCAGATCGGTCGGCAAACTCGGCAATGTGAAACCGTCCAGCGCCGCGTGGATGCGCGTCAACATGCCATCCGGTAGCTCGAAGGCATAATCGTTGCGGCCCGGACCGAACGGCGGCACCGCCGGCCGGAACGGCGTGAAGCCGCCCGCCTGCAGCCGGCCGTAATCGTGCTGGATCAGGCGCTGCGCCACCACCAGGTCGCCGATCGCCAGCGCGGGATCGATTCCGCCGGCGACGCCGGACATGACGATGGCGCGGCACCGCAGGCCGTCGAGCAGCAGGGTCGCGGTCATGGCCGCGGCGACCTTGCCGATGCCGCTTTCGATCATGGCGACCGGCCGGCCGAACAGCTGGCCGGTCAGGACCTCGCGTCCGGCCAGCTCGCGCCGTTCGATCCCGGTCATATCGCCGAGCAGCGCCGCGATTTCTTCCGGCATGGCGCAGATGATGCCGAGGGGGATTCGTTCTTTCAGCATGATAGGCTCGACCCTAAAGACGGAGCCCGACTCTGTCCATATGATGAAGACGACAGGCGTAACATGGAACCGGTCCTGCTGTGGCTGCGCCGCGACCTTCGTGTCGGCGACAACCCCGCCCTCGCGGCGGCGGCCAAGACCGGCCGTCCGGTCATCCCGGTCGTGATTCGTCCGGCGCCGGATGATATCGGCGGTGCGTCCGCCTGGTGGCGCGGACGCAGCCTGAGGGCGCTGCGGACCAGCCTGCGCAAGCTCGGCAGCGATGTCGTGCTGCGAACCGGCGAACCGCTTTCGATCCTGACGGGACTGGCCGCGGAAACCAGTGCCGTCGAGGTGCATTTCAACCGCACGCTCGAGCCGGAAGCGACCAAGACCGACATCGCCCTG
The DNA here is from genome assembly GCA_030715195.1 of Dongia sedimenti. Taxonomy (GTDB): domain Bacteria; phylum Pseudomonadota; class Alphaproteobacteria; order Dongiales; family Dongiaceae; genus Dongia; species Dongia sedimenti. The sequence continues at coordinate 212,923 of JAUYVI010000003.1, read as the reverse complement.
CTGTCGTCCATGCCGAAGCATGGTGCGATCGCCGTCGATCACCCGGCCAACCGGTTGCACGAGCCCTGGCGGCTCAAGACCGGCACCGGCGGATCGTTCAAGGTGTTCACGCCGTTCTGGCGGCGTCTCGCCGAGAGCTATCGGCCCCCCGCCGCGCTGCCGACGCCACGCAAGCTGCGGGCACCGGACGCGTGGCCGGAGAGCGAGGCGATCGAGAAATGGCAGGTGACGGCGTCCTGGAGCACCGGCTTCGCCGCTGAATGGAAGCCGGGCGAGGCCGGCGCCGCGGCGCGCCTCACGCATCTCCTCGACATTGTCCCGCAATACAGCGAGACCCGGGACCGGCCGGATTGGGAGGGCACCTCACGGCTCAGCCCCCATCTCGCCTGGGGCGAAATCAGCGTGCATGACATCTGGCGCCGGCTCGGCGAGCGTCACGGCGAAGCGGCCCTGCCCTTCCTGCGGCAGCTGGGCTGGCGCGACTTCAACAGCCATCTGCTCTACCATTTTCCGAAACTGCCCAAGGAAGCCTGGGCGGCGAAATTCCGCGGCTTCCCCTTCCTGCCGCATGGCAAGGGCCTGCAGGCCTGGCAGCGCGGCCTCACCGGCTATCCGATCGTCGATGCCGGCATGCGGCAGCTCTGGGCGACCGGCTGGATGCACAACCGAGTGCGCATGATCGCGGCCTCGTTCCTGGTCAAGGACCAGCTGATCGACTGGCGTCGCGGCGAGGCCTGGTTCTGGGACACGCTGGTCGATGCCGATCGGGCGCAGAATGCCGGCAACTGGCAGTGGGTCGCCGGCAGCGGCGCCGACGCAGCGCCCTATTTCCGCATCTTCAATCCGGTCACCCAGAGCCGGAAGTTCGACCCCGAGGGCGCCTATATCCGCCGCTGGGTGCCGGAGCTGGCGATGCTGGATACGAAGGCGATCCATGCGCCTTGGGAAGCGGCACCGCTTGATCTGGACGCCGCCGGCATCGTGCTGGGGAAGAATTATCCGCAGCCGATCCTCGCGCATGACGAGGCGCGGCAGCGGGCCCTCGCGGCCTATGAAAAGATCCGTTGAAAACAAGAGCGGCGGCCCGGGGGCCGCCGCCAGTCTAGAGGGAACGCTCGAGAAGACTCAGTAGGCCCAGCTTGCGGCCACACTCTCACGAACAACGGCGCTGCCGCCGCTTGGTTCCGTGCGCTTGGCCGCGCGAAGCGCACGCACCGTCGGCCGCCGGTCGGCGGCCGGCTGATACCAGATGGAAAATTCTCCTAGCGACTCCAGATAGCCGTCGACTTTGGCTTCGTCGGCGATCTCGATGGAATCGATCCCGCAGCGATCCATGAACAGGTACTGGTCGCGCAGCACCTGACCCGAAGCGCGCAGCTCGCCCTTGTAGCCGAGCCGCTGGCGCAGGGTGCGGGCATGGGAATAGCCGCGCCCGTCGGTGAATTTCGGGAACTCGAGCACGATCAAGGCGAGGCGCTCGAGATCCTCCTTGAGCGCGACCGGCGACTGGTCGCTCTTCAGCTTGACGCCGATCGGGGTGTTGCGCCCGATCAGCGTGTCGCGCTCCTTCAGCCAACGGTCGAGCGAGACCACCGCGGGCTTGCCTTCCGGCAGAGCCGCGTCGTCCGCGACGGTCAGCCAATCATTCGGCTGCAGGGCGCCGTGCTTGAGAATTGCCATAGACCTTCTCCTTGAACGGATCGATGCCGACGCGACGGAAGGTTTCGAGAAACCTTTCGTCCTGGCCCGTCCGCTTCTCCAAATAGACGTTCACGATGTTCTCGACGGCATCCGCCACCTGGTCGATGGCGAAGGCGGGTCCGATGATCTTGCCGATCGAGGAATCGTCCTTCGACGATCCGCCGAGGGTGATCTGGTAGAACTCCTCGCCCTGCTTATCGACGCCGAGGATGCCGATATTGCCCGCGTGGTGATGCCCGCAGGCGTTGATACAGCCGGAGATGTTGAGGCGCAGCTCGCCGATCTCCTCCAGCCGCTGGAAGTCGTTGAAGCGCCGCGACAGCCGCTGGGCGATCGGGATCGACCGCGCATTGGCGAGGTTGCAATAGTCGAGGCCCGGGCAGGCGATGATGTCGGTCAGGAAACCCACGTTCGGATTGGCCAGCCGCACCGCCGCGAGACGCTGCCACAGGGCATAGAGGTCCTGCTTGCGCACGTTCGGCAGCACCAGGTTCTGGTGATGCGTGACCCGCAGTTCCTTGAAGCTGTATTCGTCGGCGAGATCGGCGATCAGGTCCATCTGATCGGCCGAAGCATCGCCCGGCGCGCCGCCTTCGGGTTTCAGCGAGATGGTGACGATGCTGTAGCCGTCGACCTTGTGCGCGTGGGTGTTGGCCTTCAGCCACCGCGCGAAAGTGGCATCGCCGCGCTTGGCCGTTTCGAGCTCGGTCGAAATCGCGGGCAGCTTCTCGTAGGCCGGCGGCTGGAAGTAGCGCTCAATGCGGGCGACTTCCTCGGCCGGGAGCGTCAGGGCGCCGTCCTTGATCCGCGCCCATTCCTCCTCGACCAGGCGTGCGAACTCCTGGGTGCCGGTCGCGGCGACCAGGATCTTGATGCGCGCCTTGTAGAGATTGTCGCGACGGCCGAGCAGATTGTAGACCCGCAGCACCGCTTCCAGATAGCTGAGCAGGTGCTGTTTCGGCAGGAAGCCGCGGATGGTCGGGCCGATCGCGGGCGTGCGGCCCATGCCGCCGCCGACGATGACCTCGAAGCCGATCTCGCCGGCCTCGTTCTTCACCATCTTCAGGCCGATGTCGTGGAACTTGACAGCGGCACGGTCGTGGCTGGCGCCGGTCACCGCGATCTTGAATTTGCGCGGCAGGAAGGCGAACTCCGGATGCAGGGTCGACCACTGGCGGATGATCTCGGCCCAGACCCGCGGGTCCTCGATCTCGTCCGGCGCGACGCCGGCGAAATGATCGGCGGTCACGTTGCGGATGCAATTGCCGCTGGTCTGGATGGCGTGCATCTCGACCGACGCCAGATGGTCGAGAATGTCCGGCACGTCGACCAGCTCCGGCCAGTTGAACTGGATGTTCTGGCGCGTGGTGAAATGGCCGAAGCCCTTGTCATAGCGCCGTGCGATGAAGGCCAGCTTGCGGAGCTGCTTGGAGGACAGCACGCCATAGGGCACCGCGATCCGCAGCATGTAGGCGTGGAGCTGAAGGTAGAGGCCGTTCTGCAGGCGCAGCGGCCGGAACTCGTCCTCGCCCAGCTCGCCGGCCAGGCGACGCTCGACCTGACCGCGGAACTGCTTCACGCGCTCGGCAACGAAGGTGGCGTCAAATTCGTCGTAACGGTACATCGATCAACTCAACCTTCGATCCGGCCCGTCCAGGAACCCTGGTCCGGGGTGATGGTGGGCAAGCGGCTGGCGCGGATGCGCTCGCGGGCACTGTTGGGCTTCAGCCCCTCCGGCGTCTCATCGACCTCGGCGAGATAGGGGCCGACCACCAGGCGTGCCTTCACAGCGACGCCGGCGGCTTCGAGCGCGGCCTTGGCTTCCGCCTCGTCGCGCAGCGGCCTGCTCTCGGTGAACTCTTCCGACCAGCCGAGGTCGGCGGTCAGCCAAACGATCACACCGTCCCGCAGGCGGTTGGCGGTGACGACTTGGACGGTCATTGGGCAGCTCCGGCACGCTTGGCGGTGAACATGGAACGCAGCACGACGACCCGCGCGCCCTGCGGCAGCATCGCATCAAGATCAACGCGGCGCGCATCCCGGCGGGCATAATCCAGGATCTCGGCAGCGACGTCCGCGTCATGAGCGATCACGTCGGCCTTGCGCAGCGCGCGCAATGCGCCGAGCGTCAGATCATCGCTGTTGTTGGAGACGAGCTCGATCACGGTCAGCGAGCCTTCACCGCTCCGCGTCGCGTCGGCGGCGTTGAGATCGCGGATGATCTTGCGGGCGGCGCGATAATCTTCGCCGGCCATGACCAGATCCGCGCCTTCGCCGTCGAAGAAGCGCTCCCAGAAGCGGCGGCGCGTGGCGTTGTCGGCGACCCGCGTCTGCACTGCGGAACGGAAGCGGCGCGCGAAGGCGGCCAGGCGATCGATCCCGTTCGGCAAGGCGTCCTCGATCAGCGCGCGGATCCGCTGCGCCAGGATCGGCGAACCGCCTCCGGTCGAGATGCCGATCACCACTTCGCCGCGATCGACCACCGCCGGCATGATGAAATCGGAAAGCTCAGGTCGGTCGACGACGTTCACCGGAATGCCCGCCGCGCGCGCGGCCTCGGAGACGGTGCGATCGCATGCGTCGTCACCGCTCGTGCCGAAGACCAGCGCGTAGCCGTGGAGCGGACCAACCTGCGCGACGAGATCGACTCGCGCACCCGCCGCCTCGAGCAATCGCTGCTTCGCCGCGGCGGCTTGTCCGCTGCCGACCACCAGGACGCGGCGGCCCGAGAGCCGCATGAAAATCGGGAAGGACTGCATTGCCGTTCTATTTCACACAGAATAACTGATAATAAGCTGGAGCGAGAAGTTTTCCTGTTCTCTCAGATACGTACTCCACCCTGCTCAAGTCAAGATCATTGCCCACAAATCCCTGTATTTCACACTTCTGTGTGAAATAAATAAAGCTAGGGCCCGATTGCGCGGAAGTCCATCGCGCCCCATCTGGCGTATAGGTATGATCGCAATGTTTGCAACGGTTTGACCCCAACTCAGACTGAAAGACCGCCTCTTGGACGCGCACGCCACCCAGCCCACCGCCCCCCATGACCACACCCGCTGCATTGCAGATGCGCTGGGTCTGGCCGAAACGGTTTGCGCCAAGCGTGGGGCCAGATTGACCCCGCTGCGCCGCCGGGTCCTGGAACTGGTCTGGAACAGTCACCGGCCGGTCGGGGCCTATGCGATCCTGGACGATCTGCGCGAAGGCGATAAGGCGGCGGCGCCGCCGACGGTGTACCGCGCGCTCGACTTCCTCATGGAACAAGGCCTCATTCACCGGATCGAGAGCCTGAACGCCTTCGTCGGCTGCGATCACCCGGAAGACCGGCATGTCAGCCAGTTCCTGATCTGCGCGAATTGCGGCGCGGCCGTCGAGATCGACGATCGCGGCATCGCCAATGCCGTGAAGAAGAGCGCCGCCGATGCCGGCTTCACGGTGAACCGCTTCACCGTGGAGCTCCAGGGCACCTGCCCCGCCTGTGCGCAGGCGGCTTAGCTATGATGCTGCGCGAGATATGGCGGACGGTCTTGCTGATGGGCCTCGCCAGCCGGCTCTATCGCGACGACGCGGGCAGCATCTACCTCATCGATACGGAACGCTGGAACAAGCGTCCAAAATGCATGCACCGCCTGCCCGATGCCGCCTCGCTTGATCGCGTGATGCAGGAGAAATGCCATGCAAGCGCACAGATGCTGCTCCTCTTCCTGGCCGGATATGCAACGATAGCGGTGATCCGCCTCGGCGAAGTGCACTTGGCTTGGAGCCTGCCCATACTGGCGCCACTGCTGGTGGCGTTCTTCATGTGCCAACGCGGCGTCGATGTCGCGATGGAAGCCTGCACGACACTTCCGACCAATGAGCATGATTTCGTTCTCACGCGGGGATCGCAACTCGCACAACTGAAGTACGTGTCGTTAGTTCGTGTCTTGGCGGCGCTGGCAATTTTCGCCGGCTTCTTTGGATCGATGGCGGTCGCGCAGGCATTGGCCGGGCCTCTGTCTGGCCCGGCCGGCGATCTTGCGACCGGCCTGAGCGTCATGATCACACTGTCATCGATTTATGTGATCGTCGCGGGCGGCCACGTTCTCAATCCAGACCGCATCGATCTCAGCTTGGAGAATCGATAAGTCAGCCTCTGATACAGAAAGATCGCTGTCGAACGGGATGCGCGACGGCGATCAATGCACTGCTTGAGGTTGCCGGAATCAGATCCCGCCGGCGAAGCTCAGCATCACGATGCCGAGGCAGATCACCGCGAGGGCGAACGAGACCGCCAGGATGATGCGCACATGTCCGGTGGTCTCAGCCGAACGGGCTTCTTGCACCGGCATGGTCTGGTGGCCTTCGGTGTTGCCGATCTCGTGGTCGGGTCGAATCTCGGTATCCGCGTGATAGGTCGCCATAGCGCAGCCCTCCTCAAAAGGGTGACGCCGATCGGTGCAATGACGCCACGTTAAGAGAAAAACCGATCCCGCGCGGTCAGGTTCCCGCCAATATGGGAATATGCGGTCAGCGCCGGAGGCTGCGCGCGATCATCGGCTCGAAATGCGCCAAATCCGGCGTCTTCATGCCGAGGATCTTGCCCTCGTCGTCCCAGCGGCGCAGCGCGACGGCCTCTGCGAAGAAGCGCTCGGCTCCGAATTTCGCCTGCTCTTCCGGGTTCATCGGTCCGCCCTGCAGCTTCAGCGACAGTTTCGAGGCATCGGACAAGACGTCGAAATAGCCGGCCTCGCTGGCCGAGAGATAGCGCTTCGCCGCCACATGCAGACGCACCGGCTCGCTGACCTCCGGGCCGAAGTGCTGCGACAACCAAGCCGAACCCAGCGACTCGTGCTGGGTGTCGATGCCGCTATCCGCGATGTTCTCCGGCAGATCGTGCAGCATATGGCCGATATCGTGCAGCAGGGTCGCCACGATCAGTGGCTCCGACGCACCATCCCGCTCGGCGAACACGGCGCATTGCAGCGCGTGATCGAGCTGGCTGACGCCTTCGCCATAGCCTTCATGGCCGCGCTTCGCAAAGGCGGCGCGGATGTCGTCCAGTGTATTTTCAGCGGGCGTGCTCATGCGGCGGCATCCGTGCGGTTGGTGGTTCGGCGCTTCAGCACGCGGCGGCGGCTCTCGATGCCGTCGCGGTCGATGTAGCAGCCTTGCAGGTGGCGACGGCCGAGGTTGGGATCGAAGGCAGTGCGGCCGTGCAGCGCGCGGTCGTTCTGCATGACCACGAGATCGCCGGGACCGAGCTTGAAAACGAGTTCCAGCTCGGGCCGTTTCAGGATCTGGGCGAAGACCCGATAGGCGGCGTACCAGCGGCCGGCGAGATCGATCGGCGCGTCCAGCCAATCCGCCGAGCGGTTGTTGAAATGCACCGCGGTGACCACGCCGTCCATGTCGGCGGTGATCAAGGTCTGGCGCGCCTCGAGTTCCGCCTTGTCGTCGGCGAAGCGGAAGGTCATCGGTACGGTCGAGAGCAGCGCGAAGGCGCCCGGATTTTCCTTGCGCAGGATCTCCGCCGCGTGGAAGCCGTCGACCAGCAGGGTGTCTCCCCCCGGCGCACCCGCCTCCAGGCAATGCAGCAGCTGCACGCCCGGCGAGGGATGCCGATAGGGATTGTCCGAATGCACGCCGAGGCCGAGCGAAGTGTTGGCGAGGTTGTTCGGGTTCGGCACCGAGATCACGTCGAACAGCCGGCCGTAATTGGTCACCCGCACGAAGCCCAGGTGATCGCCGACCTCCGCCACCATGCCGGACAGGGTCGGCACGTTCCTGAGCAGGCCGAAGCCGAGCGCGGTGTAGCGATCGAGCCAAGCCAGTTCCTTCGCCGGATCCTGCAGCATCTGCGGCCATTCGCCGACCGGAAGAGCGCTTTCGATCGTCTTGCCCCAGAGTTCGACCTGCGGCCGCCGCGCATCGCGGGCCGAGGGAATGAGATCGTGGGCGTTCAGCCAGTCGGCTGCGTATTCCGAGCGATGCCCGTCGGACCAGAGCACCTTCACGCTGGCGTCGGGTGCCACCATCGCCTCGATCGCGGCGAGATCGGCGGGCAAGTCGACGATCTCGTAGAGCTTCTGGCCGTTGCCGGGATGCCGGCATTTCGGGCAGCGGCAGTTGTCGCGCAGCCAGTAGTTCGGCAGGTGCATCGGCGACTTGTCGCTCCACCGGACCGTAAGCCCGCCCTCATGCACCTCGACCACGGCGGGACGGCGGTTGGGATCGGACATTGGGCTCCTCGGCGGCTATTTCTCGGTCGTCATCCCCGCGCTAGGCGCGGGGATCCACGCCTTGGGGTGCGAAGAAAGAAGGCGTGGATCCCCGAACCAAGTTCGGGGATGACGGAGTTTGTCGCTGCACCACGCCCAGTTTCAAGTCGCTCTCACCAGGGCAGTGAATACGTCTTCACGTTTGTAAAACATTTCATCGCCTCGATCACGCCTTCCTTGTAGCCCAGGCCGGAATCCTTGATGCCGCCGAAGGGCGACATCTCGATGCGGTAGCCAGGCACTTCGCGCACGTTCACCGTGCCCACTTCCAGCTCGCGGACGAAGCGGGTGATGTAGTCCAGGCGGTTGGTGCAGATGCCGGAAGAGAGGCCATAGTCGGTCGAGTTCGAGACCTTGATCGCCTCGTCGATGTTCTTCACGCGGATGACCGGCGAGACCGGGCCGAAGGTCTCGATATGGACTAGGCGGCAGTCATACGGCACGTGATCGACCACGGTCGGCGAATACAAGGCACCCTTGCGGATGTTGCCGTGGAGCAGCTTGGCCCCCGCCTTCACCGCATCGTTGACCGCCGCCTCGCAGTAGATCGCGGAGGCCTCGTCGATGACGGTGCCCATGTCGGTGTCGGGATCGGCCGGGTCGCCGTATTTCACCGCCTTGGTCTTCTCCAGCAGCAGCTCAACGAAACGGTCGGCGACCGCCTCATGGACGATCATGCGCTTCACCGCGGTGCAGCGCTGGCCGGAGTTCTTATAGGAGCCGGCGGCGGCGAGCGTGGCCGCCTCCTCGATATCGGCATCTTCCATGACGATCAGCGGATCGTTGCCGCCCAATTCCAGCACGGCGCGGCGATAGCCCATGTTCTTGGCGATGTACTTGCCGACCGAGACGCCGCCGGTGAAGGTGATGAGATCGACATTCGGGTCGGTCAGCAGCGTGTCGGCGATCTCCTTGGGGTCGCCGGTGACGACCTGGAACATCTCCCGCGGCAGGCCGGCCTCGTAGAGCACGTCGGCCAGCATCAGCGCCGAGAGCGGCGTCTTCTCCGAGGGTTTCAGCACCATGCGGTTGTTGGTGGCGATCGACGGCGCCACCTTGTGCGCCACCTGGTTCAGCGGGTGATTGAAGGGCGTGATCGCCGAGATGACACCGAGCAGCGGATCGCGCTGGGTGTAGATGCGGCGCTTCTTGCCGTGCGGGGTGATGTCGCAGGAGAAGATCTCGCCGTCATCCTTGATCACGATGCCCGACGCCAGATGGAACACGTCATAGGCGCGGCCGACCTCGTAGAGCGTGTCCTTGAGGCTCAAGCCCGATTCCGATGTGATCAGCTCGGCGATCTGCTGCCGACGCGAGACCAGGATCTCCGCGGTCTTGCGCAGAATGGCGCTGCGATCGGCGCGGCTCAGCGTGGGCTTATAGGCCTTGGCGACGGCGAAGGCCTGGCGGATGTCGTCCACCGTGGCCCTCGGGCAGGTGCCGACCACCTGGTTGTCATAGGGGTTGAAGACCTCGAAACTGCGGTCGCTGACGCCGAACTTGCCGGCAACGCGCATCGTCTCTTTGCGGATGACACCCATGGGTCAGACAGCCTTGTCGAGTTGGGTTTCTTCTACAGCGTAATTCAGGCCGAGATCGAAGGCGCTGAAATTGCGCAGGCGATAGCCCTGCGGCAGCGCTTTCAGCTTCCGGTTCACGATGACCGGCACCTTCTGCTCGGTCATGCCGCCATGCGAGCGCAGCGGCCGGGTGAGCCCCGAGAGGTCGTGCTTCGAGACGCTGGTGCCGATGGCGTAGAGTTTTTCCGAGACGACGATCACGTCGCCGACCCGATCCTCGGGCAGCTCGAACTTCTTGCAGCCGGTGGCGCGATCGACGGCCAGTTCGATGCCCGGCAGCTTGGCGATCTTCGCGATGATGGCAGCCTGGTCAGCACCCTCCGGCAGATAGACCGTGGCGAAGGAGCCGAGCGCGCCGTGATGCACCACATAGGGGTCGGTGATCGGCAGGATCACGCGGGCCTTGGCGGCGCCGAGCCAGCCGTCCAGCACGTCCTGCAGATAGACGACTTGAGGCTGCAGGTCGTCGCCGTGCTTGTCGTTCATGCCGTGATCGGCGGTCAGCACGATCTCCGCGCCCATCGCATCCATCTCGGCCAGATAGGAGTCCATCATCCGGTAGAAGTCATTGGCGATCGCGTCGCCCGGCGCGTATTTGTGCTGAATATAGTCGGTGGTCGAGAGATACATGATATCGGGGCGCTTGGCCTTCAGCAGCTTGGCGCCGGCGGCGAAGACGAATTCCGAGAGATCCGCGCTGTAGACCGAAGGCAGCGGCTTGCCGACGAAGTTCAGCACGTCGCCGATGCCGTGGTCCTTCTCGTTCGCCTGGTCCGCCTTCTCGGCCGAGAAGCAGATGCCCTTCATGCCCTTGCCGAGCAGCAGCCGGAGCTTGTCCTTGGCGGTGACCACGGCGAGCTTGGCGCCCGCATCCGAGAAGGCTGCGAGGATGGTCGGCGCCCGCAGGAACTTCGGATCGTTCATCATCACCTCCTGGCCGCTCTCGCGGTCATAGAGATAGTTGCCGCAGATGCCGTGCACGGAAGGCGGCGCGCCGGTGACGATCGAGAGGTTGTTCGGGTTGGTGAAGCTCGGCACCACGCATTCGCCGATGAGATTCGCGCCACTCTTCACCGTCTTCGCCAGCCAGGGCATGGCGCCGGCGGCAATCGCCTTGGTGAGATAATCCGGCTCGCAGCCATCGACGCAGACCACGACGAGCGGCTGCTTCGGCCAAGCGTAGGTCTTGCCGTTGACGGTGACGCTGATGTTCTTTTGCATGCCCTACTCCGCGGCCTTGTTGTGGGGGCGGCCCGACGCGACGCCGAGCCCGTTCAGAACGTCCTTGGCGGCGGCGAGGAAGGCTTTCATTTCAGTTTCGCCGATGCGGCCGATGCAACCGATGCGGAAGCTGTCGGCGACCGTGAGCTTACCCGGATAGATCACGAAGCCGCGGTCCTTCAAGCCGTCATAGAACTGCTCGAACACGAACTTCGGATCGGCCGGCATGTGGAAGGTGACGATGATCGGCGCCTGCAGGCGATCCGGCAGCAGGGTCTCGAAGCCCAGCGCCCGCATGCCATCGACCAGGATCTTATGGTTGTTGCGATAGCGGCCGCCGCGGCCGGCGACGCCGCCTTCCTGCTCATGCTCGGTCAGCGCCTGGTCGAAGGCGACGATGCAGTGGATCGGCGGGGTGAAGCGGTACTGGCTGGTCTTTTCCAGGTTCTGCCACTGCTCGAACAGATCGAGGGTGAGCGACATCGCGTTGCCCTTGGTCTTCTCCAGCGCAGAGATGCGGCAGAGCACGAAGCCCAGGCCCGGCACGCCTTCGATGCATTTGTTCGAGGACGCGGCAACGGCGTCAAAGGTGACGCTGTTAACGTCGATCGGCAGCGCTCCGAAGGCGCTCATGGAATCGATCAGCAGCTTGCGGCCGGCCTCGGCGACGACCTTCGAGATTTCGGCGATCGGGTTGAGGATGCCCGAGGTGGTCTCGCAATGGACCACGGCGACATGGGTGATCGCCTGGTCGGCGGCGAGCGCCTCGCGGACCTTGGCAGGGTCGACCGGCTGGTCTTCCGGCCATTCCAGCACGGCGGTGGCGCGCTTGTAGTATTCGCAGATCTTCGCCATGCGCTTGCCATAGGCGCCGTTGATCAGGATCAGCAGCTTGTCCTTGGGGCCGACGAAGCCGCCGAGCATCGCCTCGACCGCGAAGGTGCCGCTGCCCTGCATCGGCACGGTGGTGAAATCCTTGCCGCCGCCGATCAGATCGACCAGGCGCTTGCGCATGTGGGTGTTGATGGCGACGAAGCCGGCATCGCGCGAGCCCCAGTCGTGCAGCATCGCCTGCTTCACGGTCATCGAGGTGGTCAGGGGTCCGGGGGTCAGAAGCCAGGGGTCGTGCTGCGCCATGTGCGTCTCCAATGGGGATGGCTGGATTATGGTCGCGGCCCGTACTATAAATCCAATCGTTAACAGTTATGTGACCTATAGGCCTACCCTATTCTGTCATGAGCATCAGCCAGAGCCAGCTCCGGGCCTTCCACGCGGTCGCGACCGAAGGCAGTTTCACCAAGGCCGCCAACAGCTTGCATGTGACCCAGCCGACCCTCTCGGGCCAGGTCCGGGCGCTCGAGGAGCGTTATAGCGTCCATCTGTTCGACCGGCGCCGGCGGAAGATCGAGCTGACCGATATCGGGCGCCAGCTGCTGGAGATCACCTGGCGGCTGTTCAGCCTGGAGATCGAGGCCGAACAGGTGCTGACCTCGGCCAAGGGGTTGAAGCGCGGGCACCTCAGGATCGGCGCCGACGCGCCCTATCACTCGATCCCGTTCCTGGCGGTGTTCAATCGGCGCTATCCGAACCTGCGGCTCTCGATGTCGATCGGCAATTCCAGCAAGCTGCAATCCGATCTGCTGGACCAGAGCTGCGATGTCGCCATCGCCGCCAATGTGACCCCGGATGCGCGCATCCACGCCATCCCGTTCCGGCAGGACCAGCTGATCTGCTTCGTCGATCGGGCGCATCCCTGGGCCAAGCGCAGACGGATCAAGATCGCGGAACTGGCGGGCAAGCGCCTGGTGCTGCGCGAGCCCTCCTCCACCACGCGGCAGTGCTTCGACGGCGCCATGAGTGCCGCGGGGATCAAGACCGGCGAGGTGCTGGAGATCGGCAGCCGCGAAGCCATCCGCGAGGCGGTGGCGACGGGCCTGGGCATCGGCATCGTCGCCCGGGCGGAGTTCGGCGACGATATGCGACTCAAGGCCTTGGAGTTCGAGGGACCGGTGATGGCTTCGACGGAATATGTGGCCTGCCTCGCGGATCGCAAGGCGACGCCGCTGGTGAAGGCGTTCCTGGATATCGTGCAGGAGACGGTGGCGCAGGAGCGCAAGCGATGAAACATGTCTTCCTCGCCTTTGCTTTGATCCTCATCGGCACCGCGGCTTACGCACAGTCGGAACCTTGGAACAGTCTGGAAAACAAGGGCGCGCGGTATGCCGGCACGAAGGACGAGCGGCAGAACGCGGTCATCTTCGTTTGCCCGGTCACCGGTGCGCCGCAGCTGATCGTGCGGTCGGCGCAGTTCCGGGTCTCGGTGCCGGACGACCACCGCTACACCCTCACCTTCGTCACCGATCGCGGGCGCAGCGAGGTGACGGCGGTCGCCAAGGATGCGGAGCTGATCTTCGATGCCTCGGACCTCAACGCCCAGGTGGCCCTGCAGCGGCTGATGGAGGATATCGCCGCCAGCAAGAGCTTCGCGGTCGCCATGTCGCCCTTCGGCTGGAAGGGCCAGTTCACCGCGGAGGGGGCCGCCGAGGCGCTGAAGCCGATGATCGCGGGTTGTTGAGAATCGCCGGCATCGATCAGAGGCCGGCCAGCGCGCCCGAGGTCAGCGTGAAGTCGAAATAATCCTCCACCGCGATGAACTGCTTCACCTCGGCGCCGCCGCGGGCGATCGGAAACAGACCGAACTCGTAGGCGAAGGTGCTACCGGATTGGGTCGGCTCGGTCAGCGCACCCATCAGCGGCCGGCGGGCGGCATAGGCTTGGCGGTAATAGTCCATCCAGGGGATCTGGAAGTTCGGGCCGAGCAGCTCGTCCAGGTAGCGGCCGGTGAAATCGACACCGAGATTGTTCACGACCCGGGTGCCGACCAGACGATAGCGGATCCGGAACGGCTCCGGTTCGACGTCCGAGATCATGACGTTCGGCATCAGCAGACGGTGCTCGATGAGATCGAAGGCGCTGCGGTCCGGAATGCCGGCAGGACCGGCGTTGGCGCTCCACCACTCGTAGAGCGTCCTGACCAGCGTGGATTTGGCCAGTTCCGGGTCGGTCCAGGTCGGCAAGCGCACCCCCAGGGTCGAGGGTGCATCTTGACCCAGTTCCTAGAGCAATGCGACTCCCCGCCGCCAGCTCATGCCGAACGGCGCCGCCAAGCCTGGTGCCGGGCCAGGAAGGTGCGGCCGGCCAGGGCGTGCAGGCCGCGCACCAGGGCGCAGGTGACGACGATGGTCATGCCCATGGCGCAGGCGGCGGCGCTGTTGCCGGCATCGTCGGTGTTGAGGGCATTGATCGCCATCAGCTTGGTCGAGCCGGTGTAGATGAAGATCACCGCGGAGACCGTGGTCATTGCGTTCACGAAGTAATAGATCGCGATGTCGAGGATGGCCGGCAGGCAGACCGGTACCGTGACGCGCAGGAAGGTTCGCCAGACCGGAACTTTCAAGGAGGCCGAAACGGCCTCGAACTCCGCGTCCAGCTGCTTCAGCGCGGTGACCGCGGTCAGATGGCAGACGGTGTAGAAGTGGGTGATCGTGCAGATGACCAGGATCGTCAGCGTCGCATAGAGGAAGTTCAGCGGATTGTCCGGGCTGTTGAAGAAGAAGATGTAGGAAAGCCCGAGCACCAGGCCGGGCGTCGCCAGCGGCAGCATGGCAAGGAGATGCACCGCCGAACGCGCGATGCCGAAGCCGCGAATCTTCTCGACCAGATAGGCGCCGGCGAAGACGATGGCGGTGCCGAAGACGGCGGTGAAGGCCGAGAGCTTCAGGCTGTTCCAGAACGGGTTCCAGCCATCGGTACCGAGCTTGCCGAAGTCGTAATGCATCAAGGTCAGCGAGAGATTGTAGGGCCAGAACTTCACGACACTGCCGAACGCCGCCATGCCCATCACGCCCAGCAGGAAGACGGCGATCACCAGGCAGAAGGCGAAGCAGGCGCGATCGACCGCCCGGCGCGGCTTCGGCTCGAGCGGCACGGCGCGGGCGGAGACCATGGATTGCTGGCGGCGCGTGGTGATGCGGTCGGCGGCGAAGGAGAGGACCGTCGGTGCCAGCAGCAGCAGGCCGATGACGGCGCCCATCTGGAAATTGAACTGGCCGATCACCTGCTGATAGATGTCGGTCGCCAGCACGTCATAGGAACCGCCGATCACCTTCGGCACGCCGAAATCGGTGAAGATCAGGGTGAAGATCACGAAGCCCGCGCTCATCACACCGTAACGGCAGCCGGGCAGCGTCACGGTGAAGAAGGTGCGGACCGGGCCGGCCCGTAGCGCGTCCGCCGCCTCATAGAGCCGCTGGTCGGCCATGGCCAGCGCGGTGGTGATGATCATGACCGCATGCGGGAAGGCGAAGAAGACCTCGCCGGTGATGATGCCGATCGGGCCGTAGATCGACTGGCCCATCAGCACGCTCTTGAAGATGCCCTGGTTGCCGAAGAGATAAACCAAGGCGAGGCCCGGCAGCAGCGACGGGGCGAGCAGCGGGATCAACGCCAGCGCCTTGAAGAGTCCACGGGCCGGCATGCAGCTGCGGGTGATGGCATAGGCATACCAGAAGGCCAGCCACAACGTGATCGCGGTGCCGAGGATCGAAATGAAGAAGCTGTTCTGGAAGGAGAGCGAGAGCGCCGGGTCGGCAAAATAGCGGTGGAAGTTGGCAAGGCCGATGAAGCTGCCGTCCGCGTCCTCGACCGATTTCCGCAGCAACATGAAGAGCGGGATGGCGATGGTGACGGCGAGGTACAGCGCCAGCAGGCCGAGGCCGGCGCGCATGCCCCATTCCTCGCGGCTGACGATCGGGCGGATCTTCGCCGGCTCTTTGGCTTGCGGCGGTGCGAGGTCGAAGGCGAAGGTGTCGGCCATCAGCCGCGCTTCTCACCGAACAGCCGCAGCCGGTCCGCGGGCATGGCGATCGGGATGATCTTGCCCGGCTCCAGCGCCAGGTCGCGGGCGGCGTTCATCGAGAAATCGGCCATGACGCGCGGCGAGGTCGGGCCGTTCAGCGCGAGATCGGCGCGGTAGAAGGTGCCGAGGAATTCCATCTCCTCGATGCGAACCTCGATCGTGTTCTTGTTCCCGGCGGCAATGCCGCGGACTTGGATGTCCTCGGGGCGGAAGCAGAGCGAGACGATTTCGCCCGCCGGAAGACCACCGGTCTCGGCGGCGAGAATCAAGCCGCCGACCTGCACATTCCCCTCGCCCACCACCTCGGCGCGGAGGAAGTTCATGTGGCCGACGAAATCGGCGACGAAGGCGGTCTTCGGGTTGCGGTAGACTTCCTGCGGCGTGCCGACCTGCTCGATCACGCCCTGATTCATCACCACCAGCTGGTCGGCGATCGCCAGGGCTTCGGCCTGGTCATGGGTCACCATGATCGTGGTGACGCCGATCCGGCGCTGCAGCGACTTCAACTCGCTGCGGAGATGCAGGCGGACGCGGGCATCGAGCGCGGACAAGGGCTCATCGAGCAGCAGCAGGCCGGGCGCCATGGCGATCGCCCGCGCCAGTGCGACCCGCTGTTGCTGGCCGCCGGAAAGCTGGCTCGGATATTTGCGCTCCTGACCCTTGAGGCCGACCAGCTCGGTCAGCTCGGCGACGCGCGCGGCGACTTCCTTGCGAGACTTGCCGGAGTTCTTCAGCCCGTAGCCGATGTTGTCGGCGATGCTGAGGTTCGGAAACAGTGCGTAGGACTGGAAGACGATGCCGAAATCGCGCTGCGACGACGGAAGCGCGGAGATGTCGCGGCCGCCCTGCAAGATGCGGCCGGAAGTCTGGATGTCGAGCCCGGCGATCGCACGCAGCAGCGTGGTCTTGCCGCAGCCGGAGGGGCCGAGGAAGCAGACGAACTTGCCTTCCTCGATCTCGAGCGAGACGTCCTTCAGCGCCTGGAAGGTGCCAAAGGATTTGCTGACGTTGGAGATCTGGAGGTAGGGCATTTGGGTTGTCTTTGCTTGATGAGACTTGGCGCTGGATCTCATGCGCTCAGGCTGCATCAACCCCCTACCTAGCCTCCCCCCATCTTGGGGGGAGGAACTCTCATGAAGACATTGTTGAGAGTGACGGTCTTTCCCTTCCCCCGCCCCCAAGATGGGGGCGGGTTGGGGTGGGGGTTGATGCAGCCGTGATGCCCAAGATCCAGCGCCGGGTTCAGCGCAGCAGACAGATCAGCTCTTCGGGGCGTCCTTGGAGCCGTAGCGCTTCTGCCACTCTTCGAGGATCGCCGCGCGTTTCGCGGCCATCGCCGTGAAGTCGTTCGGCGAGATCATCAGCTTTTCTTCGTCCGCCGGATAGTTCTCCGGCAGCTTGGCCTGCACGTCCTTGCGGGCGAGCACTTGATAGTACCCGTTGTACATCTTGTTGGCGTCGGCGGTGGCAGCGAAGTCAGCCAGGGCCTTGGCGCCGTCGGCGTGCTTGGTGCCCTTCACAATCGCGGTCGCTTCCATCTCCCAGCCGATTCCGTCCTTCGGCAGGATGATCTCGAGCGGCGCGCCCTTGTTCTTCAGGACGACGCCGGGATAGGAGAAGGAGATGCCGATCGGGTACTCGCCGGCGCCCGCGGCCTTGCAGGGCTTGGAGCCCGAATGCAGGTAGGTGTTGATGTTCTTGTGCAGGCCGTCCATGTAGGCCCAGCCGTCCTTCTCGCCGAAGATCTGCAGCCAGGCGGCGACATCGAGGAAGCCGGTGCCCGAGGAGTTCGGATTCGGCATGACGATGTGACCCTGATAGACCGGCTTCAGCAGATCCTTCCAGGTCTCCGGCTTCGGCAGGCCGAGCTTCTCGGCTTCGACGGTGTTGAAGCAGATCGCCGAGGCCCAGGCATCCATGCCGACCCAGGTCGGGTTCTCGCGCTTGTCCTTGAAGTCATCCTTGATGTCCGCATAGCCGGCGGGCTTGTAGGAGTCGAGCATGCCTTCCTTGTCCAGCACCATCAGGCTGGTCGCGGCGAGGCCCCAGATCGCGTCGGCCTGCGGGTTGGCCTTCTCGGCCAGCAGGCGCGCGGTGACCACGCCGGTCGAATCGCGGACCCATTCGATCTCGTAGTTCGGGTTCGCGGCCTCGAAGGCCTGCTTGTAGACCGGCAGCTGCTCTTCCTCGAGCGCGGTGTAGACGGTGAGCTTGTCCTTGGCGGAAGCGGTGGCGGCAAAGCCGACCAGCGCCGCCAGCGTCAGGCCGGCCAGCGTTACGCCCCGGGGGCGCGATATGGTTCCGAACATCTGTCTGTCCCTCATCTCAAATATTGCATGGCGATCTCTGCGGATCGCGCGAGGGCAAACTCGCCGGAAACCGTGACGGTTTGATAACAACAGGGTTACGTTGTGGAGGCAGCTGTATTCAGCTCCCCTTCGGCGCTCCGCGCTTCGGCGGGCAGGCTGGGTCAGTCGCGGCTCAGCTCTTCGGGGCGTTCTTGCCGCTGTAGCGCTTTTCCCATTCGTCGAGGATCGCCTGGCGCCGCGCGGCGACCGCGGGGAAGTCGTTGGGCGAGATCAGGGCCTCTTCCTCGCCGCCGGGATAGTTGTCCGGCAGGGTCACCGCGACGTCCTTGCGGGCGAGGATCTGGTAGTAGCTGTTGTAGAGCCCATTGGCCTCGGCACTGGCGGAGAAGTCGGCGACGGCTTGCGCCCCCTGCAGGTGCTTCGCGCCTTTCACCACGGCGGTTGCTTCCATTTCCCAGCCGAGCCCCTCCTTCGGGAAGATCACCTCGACCGGCGAGCCGTTGTTCGCCAGCTTCACCCCCGCGTAGCCGAACGAGATGCCGACCACCGCGTCGCCGGTGGCGACCGCGGCGCAGGTCTTGGCGCCGGAATGGAGATAGGACGAGACGTTCTCGTGCAGCAGGTCCATGAAGTCCCAGCCGCCGGTCTCGCCGAAGGTCTGGATCCAGCCGGCGACCGAGAGGAAGCCGGTATCCGATGAGGTCGGGTTCGGCATCACGATGTGATTCTTGTAGACCGGCTCGACCAGATCCTTCCAGGCACCGGGCCGGGGGATCTTCTGCTCGGCCGCGAGCTTGGTGTTGAAGCAGATCGCGTTGGCCCAGGCATCCATGCCGACCCAGACCGGCCAGCCGGTGCGGCGGTCCTTGAATGCGTCCTTGATCTGATCGAAGCCGGCCGGGCGGTAATGCTCGAGCTGGCCGTTCTTGTCGGCCTCCATCAGGTAGCTGGCACCGAGGCCCCAGACGGCGTCGGCCTGGGGATCGCCCTTCTCGGCCAGCAGTTTCGCGGTGATCTCGGCCGGGGTGCCACGCACCCATTCGATATCGAACTTCGGGTACTTCGCTTCGAAGGCCGCTTCGTAGACCGGGAGCTGCTCGGCCTGGAGCGCGGTGTAGACCGTGATCTTCTGCGGGCCGGCGGCCATGGCGCCAGAACCGAGGACGAGAGCGGCAACGGAGGCTGCGCCGCCCAGCAAGTTCCGTGCGGTCCACTTGATCGAATTCATTCCGTGCGCCTTCCCAGTCCTGAAATCCGGTTTCCCCGTTCGCGGCCGGCGCGGCTTCCCCCGCCCGGCGCGGCTTTCCTTAGCTGGGACATTATACCGAAGTCAAATAAAGCGGGAAATCCAGACGGATACCGGCGGATCGCGCGGTCAGCGGCGGGACCGCCGACGGGTCCTGGCGGGAAGCAGAAGTGGGCCGTGCTGAAGCCGGCGGCCGACCAGGATGCCAGCAGGAAGCTGCAAGGCCAGCCAGAACGTGATCATGAGGACGGTCATGTCCGCCACTCCTTCGCAAGGTGCCCGCGCGTGGGCCATGCCTGTGCATGGGGCATCGTGCGATCGAGGAGAGCCTCGCATGAAGCGGCCCGGATTTCTTTGAGGTGCATCAAGAAATCCAGATTCGGAGATCAGGCTTCTTTCAGCCGCGAGGGACTGAGCTCGCCGGCCGCTTCCAGGATCGGCTGGGCGACCAAAGCGAGATGGGAGTTGATGCGTTTCAGGTCGCGCAGGATGTCGAGATGCAGGCTGCTGGTCTGGATGCTCTCGATCCGGCCGGAGCGCAGCCGGTCGAGATGGCTTTCCGCGGCCTGGCGCTCCAATTCGCGGAAGGCCCGCTTCTCATCGAACAGCTTGCGGGCGAGCGTGATGTCGCCGGTCATGAAGACGTTCATCGCCAGCTGCAGGTTGCCGTTGAGGCGATCGTGGATCACCTCGATCTCCTCGGCGCCTTCGGGCGAGAATTTCAGCTTGTACTTCACCTTCTTCGAGACGAGCTCCATCAGGTTCTTGTCGACGATGTCGCCGATATGCTCGAGATTGGTGGTGAAGGTGATGAGGTCGATGACCCGGCGCTGGTCCTCCGGATTCATGCTCTCGCGGCTAACTTTGGTGAGATAGAGCTTGATCGCTTCGTTCAGGCGATCGACCTGGGAGTCGAGATCGCTGGCGAGCTTGATCACCTTGCGGTCGTCGGAGCGGAAGGCCTGCAGCGAGAGGCGCAGGATCTCCCCCACCGCATCGCCCATCCGCAGCGCCTCGCGCGAGGCGTTGGCCAGCGCGACCGAGGGCGAGTCCACGGCATTGGCCGAGAGATAGCGCGGGCGTGACGGATCGTCGGCCTTGACGCTGTCGGGCAGCAGCTTGCGGGTCAGGCGCGAGACCGGGCCGATCAGGCCGATGAAGACCACGATCAGCGCCAGGTTGAAGCCGACATGGAAGTCGAGGATCTGGCGCATCGCGCCGCCGCCGAAATCCGGCAGCATGGGCAGCAGCGGCACGATCAGCGGCAGGAAGGGCAGCACGGCGATCACACCGATCCCGCGGAAGATCATGTTGCCGAGCTGGACCCGGCGCGCCTCCGGCGGGTCGCCCATCGAAGTCAGCATCGCCATCACATCGGCGCAGAGATTGGCGCCGAGCACGAAGGCGAGTGCGAGAGGCACCGGCAGCAGGCTCGCCTTCACCAGGGTCGCTATCAGCAGCACGACGGCGACGCTGGAAGCGCAGAGCACGGTCAGGATGCCGCCGGCGATCACCCCGAAGACCGGCGAGTTGGACATCAGGTTCAGGATCTGCGGCAGCAGCGGTGCGTCGCGGATCGGCTCCGCCGCCTCGGTGATCAGCCGGAGTGCCAGCAACGCCAAGCCGAGCCCTATCCCGGCCCGGCCGAGATCGCGCAGCCGCGTGCTCTCCAGTCGGTTGAACATGATGTAGCCGACGAGGATCAGCACCGGCGAGAGGATGTAGACCGGCAGCGAATAGGCCTGCGTCACCAGGCTGGTGCCGAGATCGGCGCCGAGCATGATCGCCAGCGCCGAGGCGGCGCCGACCATGCCGCGCGCCACGAAGGACGAGGTCAGCAGGCCCGTCGCGCTGGACGACTGCAGCAGCAGGCTGGTGACGATGCCGGCGCCGACCGCGCGGAAGCGGTTGGTCATCGCGAGGCCCACCCAATGGCGCAACTGGCTGCCATAGGCGCGCATCACGCCGGTCCGCACCATGCGGAGCGACCAGAGCAGCAGCGCAACGGCACCGAACAGGTGGAGAAGGAATTCCATGCTAATTCAAACGCCGACGCTGGCCGGCGGCTCACTCTGTGTCATAAAACTGTAACGCACTCGGGCGCGAGTCGGGCGCGCGGGAAAACGACAAGAATCCGTGAGGTTGGGACTGTTTATTCGGCGGGCAGCGCTGGATTGCCCAGCAAACGCGAACCCTCCAGCCTCACGGCTGCAGATGCCCCCGCTCACTCCCCCTAAAGGGGGGAGAAGACGAGCCATAGCGCGACCTCGATGATCGACACTGGCGTATTGAATGAAGCCTCCCCCTCTTCAGGGGGGAGGTTGGAGGGGGGCTCTGCAGCCTGAGTCCCTCTCGACTGCGCGCTGAAGGAAGATCCAGCGCGCTCCCTACCCTTCCAGCCCCGCCGCGAACTCTTCCAGCAAGGCCACCGCGTAGCCGGTGGCGCCGGTCGGGACCAGCGGGCGGTCCTTGCCGGTGAACTCCTTGTTGGCGATGTCGAGATGGGCCCAGGGGCGGTCCTCGACGAAGTTCTTCAGCAAGGCCGCGGCATGCGCCGCGTCGGCGGATTCATCGTCCGGCGAATGGTGGCGGAAATCGGCGATGCCGGATTCCAGGTTGGCGTCGTAATAGCCGTCGATCGGCAGGCGCCAGAGACGCTCGCCGGTGGCTTCGCCGGCGGCGGTGAGCTGCTTGTTGAGCTTGTCGTCGTTGCTGAAGATACCGGAATAGGCGCCACCGACCGCCGCCATCACCGCATAAGTCAGGGTCGCGAGGTCCACGATGCAGCGCGGCTTGAAGCGCGTCGCGGTGTAATAGAGCGCATCGACCAGGACCATGCGGCCCTCGGCATCGGTGTCGAACACCTCGATGGTGCGGCCGGACATGGTGGTCACGATGTCGCCGGGCTTGTAGGCGCTGCCCGAAGGCAGGTTCTCGACCAAGCCGACGACGCCAACGGCATCGACCTTGGCCTTGCGCGCGGCGAGCGCGTGGATGGCACCCACCACCGCGGCACCCCCGGCCATGTCGCCCTTCATGGTCATCATGCCGGAGGGCTTTTTCAGGCAAAGGCCGCCGGCATCGAAGCAGACGCCCTTGCCGACGAAGGCAATCGGGCCATCACCCTTCTTCTTAGCACCGTTGTAGTGCAGGACCAGGAGCCGCGGCGGGCGCACGGAGCCGCCGCCGACCGCGAGGATGGCACCCATGCCGAGCTTCTTCATGGCGGCGACGTCGAGCACCTCGACCTTCACGCCGAGCTTGGCCAGCGCCTTCATGCGGGCGCCGAACTCTTCCGGGTAGAGCGCATTCGGCGGCTCGTTGACGAGGTCGCGGGCGAAATGCACGCCGTCGGCAACAGCGGCGAGGCGCTCGTCGAGGCGCTTCGCCTCGGCGGTCCTGGCGGTGACCAGCGTTGCCGCCGCAAGCAGCTTCGGCTTATCCGGCTTGGCCTTGGTCTGGTACTTGCCGAAGCGGTAATTGCGGAGGCGCAGGCCCATGGCGAGGTTGGCGGCGAACTCGCCTTCGCCGAGCGGCGCGCCCTTGGGGGTATCGACCAGCAGCTCCAGCTCCGGCTCGTGCGCCGCCATCAGATGTGCGGCAACGGCACCGCCGAGGCTGCGGGTGTTGCGGGCATTGAGCTCCTTCGGCGCGCCGGCGCCGGCGATCAGCACGCGGCGCGGCCCATCCTTCGCCGGGGCGATCAGCTCGATGATCTGTTCGCGCTTGGCCTTGAAGGCCGGCGCGGTGACGGCGCGCGCGATGGCGCCGTCGAGCTGTGCGTCGAGCGCCAGGGCGCGCGCGCCGAGCTTGCCGCCTTCCGGGACCAGGACGGCGATGACGGCGGCCGCTGAAGGCTTAGGCTGATAGGTGACCTGCATGGGACTCCCCTGATTCGCTTGATTCGGGGTTATCGCAAATCGCGGCACGGATGGCGATTGGGTAAAAAAGATAGGGGCGCGGGAGTGAGACTGTGGCTGGCGTCAACCCCCACCCTTACCCGCCCCCATCTTGGGGGCGGGAAGACTGATACAGCCTTCGCGTTCTTGTGCAGCAGCGCCTTCAAAGACCCCTCGCCCCCAAGATGGGGGCGAGTTGGAGTGGGGGTTGACGGTTCAGCTGCACTGAGCCGAAGCAGACGCTACCCCATCGCACCGATCGTGTGCGTCACGCCGGAGCTCACCCGCAGGATCAGGGTGTAGAGGCCGGCGATCGGGTGGAAGATCTTAGCGTGCTCGCGTTCGTAGGTCTGGGTCCAGTCGCCGACATAGGTGGCGACCTCGCCGAAATCGCCCTCGAATTTGGTCTCCTCGACCTTCGGAAAGATGGTGGCGAGCTTGCGCATCGCGTCGTCGATCTCGAGGTGGAAGATCTTGGTAAGCAGCTGCTCGCGGGTGATGTTGTGCTGCTGCGAGAAATCCGGCACGTGGATCGCCAGGCTGAAGATCCGCATGATCAAGGCGATGCGGATGGCATGCAGCACGCGCAGATTGGCGCGCACCTCGGCGGGGATCTTCGGCTTCGGCAGGCCGACCAGCGCCAGGCCGTCGCGCAGGTCCATCATGTCGCGCTGGAACACGCGGTAGATCTTGGCGAGCCGGTTGTAGACGTTTTCATGCTCAAGATGCTCGGCGACCGCGCGCAAGCCGTGCGCTTCGTCCTGGTCCTTGACCTGCGCCGCGCGGCTCAGCCATTGGCCGGGATCGTAGAGGTCGATATACGACTTCAGCGCTTCGAGATCGGTGAATTCGAGCGCCCATTCCACCATGCCGAGGAGCCGGCGCAGCCGGGGCGAAGCCTTGTAGACGCGCTGGAAGCGCTCGGGATCCCGGGTGATCGCCTCGCCCATGCCGCCGACGGTGTTCGCCAGCAGGCCCATCTGCTGGAGGATGCCGTTATGCGGAATGGCGCGCATCTGCGACGGGTGCGTCAGGTTCAGGCGCTGCTCGACCCCGTCCTGCTGGCGGCGGATCGGGCGCGAGCCGCTGACGAACAAGAGATTGCCGCCGAAGGTGTCCAGCAGGGTCGCATAGGCCGGATCCTCCATCACCCGCTCGTTGAAGCGGCGGACGGTGATGAAGGTTTCCTTGATGTAGTCTTCCTCGGTCTTGTAGGCGACGTCGGATTCCGTGGTGCTGGACGGCAGCTCCAGCATGTATTCGAGGATGCGGGTCACCGAGGCGAGCGCCATGTCCGGACTGATGAAATACATGTAGCCGTCGCCGCCCTGGAAGCTTGCCTCCTCCTTGCAGCGGATGCCGTTCACCGCGAACTGATGCCGGCTGACCGGCGAAGCCACGTATTCCAGACGGGCACGGAAATCCTCCGGATGGCCGCCGCGGCCGATCGATTCGCCGTGGGTGTCGAACACCACCAGCTCGACATCGCCGAAGCCGCGGTCCTTCATCAGCTCGCCCAGCTTCAGGCGCAGCCATTCGACCGAGATCGCCGCCACCGTCTGCCCGAGATGCCGGCCCGCGTCGGAAAAGCCGGTCTGGATGCAGAGCCTGCCCCGCTTGCGGACATAGGCCGCGAAGGTCGGGTTCTGCAGGCATTCGTCGATCACGCGGATGCCGCGCTCGAAGGCCTTGGTGGTCTCGAACAGCGGCGAGATATCGACCTTGTGGTCGACCCCAAACAGCTTGGCGAAATAGAGCGCCGCCATCAGGGTCAGCGAGGTCTCGCATTCGGCGATCAGGAAGCGCACCGGCGTGGTCGCGTCGATGTATTTCAGCATCTGCGCGACCAGCATGAACAGACGCTTGGCCGACGTGCGCTCGGCCAGGATCGAGGCGAAGTTGATCTTCACCGGTTTCACTTCCGCCGCCAATTTGGTGACCGAGGCCATGTAGGAGCGCTTATGCGCCGGATCGTCGGGCGCCGCTTCCATGCCGATCAGGTTGCGGATCGCGTTGTGGATCTGGACGGAGTTGAGGCGCACATGGGTATGCGCGAGGCCGAGGCCGTGATTGGCGAGCTCGGCGCGGAGGATCAACAGCTTGCGCTGGGCCGCGGCGCTTTCGGTCATGGCGATCGCGCGATCGACCAGCTCCAGCAGCTGGGCGGATTCGATCAGGCGGAGGTCACGGCCGCTGTGCATGCGCTTGGCGATGCGCTTCACCTCGTCGACCCAGGATTCCGCATCCTTGCCGCCGCCGCGGAACACATCCATCTCGTCCCGTGCCTCGTTGATCGCCATGGCGAGGCGGCTCTCGATCAGGTCCATGAGGTGGATCAGATCGACGCTGCCGCGGTCGCGGCGGTAGATGGCACGCAGCTCCTCGATCGTGGCGCGGTAGCGCTCGAGCTGCAGCACCTGCACCTTGAGCCGCTTCAGCAGCGTGTCCGACCAGCGGATGTCGGAGCGGCCGTCGAGGTCGTAGCCGACCCAGGAGGCGATGGTGAGCAGCCGCGGCGAGAGCTTCTGCCAATCGTCGGGATAGAGCTCGGCCGCGACCTCGAAAGCGATCTCATAGGCGCGGCGCAGGGCCCGGTGAATATTCTCGATCGCGAGCAGTGATAGTTCGTGCTCGTAAGTCAGGTCGAGATTCTCGGCCGGGCGGTGCTCGACGGCGCGGGCCTGGGCCAGCAGCCGGCTGCGCTCGCGGGCCGGGAGCTTCTTGCCTTCGGCGTCGCGGTCGATCGCGAGCTCGGCCAGAGCCTGCATCATCGGCTTCGCCTGGCTGAATGTCGGATGCGCGGTGATGACGATGCCGAACAGCTCCCGCTCCAGCAGGGCCTGGAACTGGGCGAAGCTCTTCGCGGGCTTCTTGGACTTACCCCCATTGGACTTATCGGGGATGCCGGCGACCTGACGAAAGACCGCGCGCAGGCGTTCCTCGTTCTTCTTGGCGTCATGCTCGCCGAGATAGTGCGAGAGGCGCCCGGCGCGGTGCGCGTAGGCTTCGGCCGAGATGTGCTGGATCAGGTCCTCGATCGCGCCGAGCTCCAAGGTCTCGTTGTCGAGCTTCTTGCCGAGCTCCAGCGCCAGCAGTTTGATCGTGTTGCCGAACGGATTGCGCTCGCGCAGCTTCGAGAGTTCGGCCATCTGGCCGCGCAGCCCGCTTTCGGCATGCGCGGCGTCGAACGCCTTGGTCGGGGCAAAGACGCGGTGCAGCGGGGTCAGGCCCGGGTCGAGCTTCACCGCGGGGCCGGTCGATTTGCGCGGCGCGGCCGCACTTCGCAGCGCCATGTCCGTTGCCCGCTTCTGCTTTGCCATTACACCCTCCCAAGCCGGGTTCGCCCGGCCGGTTCCCCTGCGTCACCGCATCGCAGCAATCTAGATCGCTGCGATGCGGAATACTGCTCCTTTTTCAGAGCGCGGCGATGGTCTGGCCGCGACACGGACGGGTGAGCCGGCGGCGCAGCTTTCCGCTGCAAGCGGCTGAAACTAGGCGTTTTCGGCGGCAGAGGTTACACTTATCCACATGTCTCCGAGTCGACGTCGCCCGTACTTCTTTGGGAGGAACGCCCTGCTGGCGCTGATGCTGGCGGGTTGCGGCACCCATTCCGCCGCGCCCAAGGCGGTCGGGCCGGTCCCCGGCGTGGCGGACACCGAAGTGGGCGGCTCCTGCGTGCTCTATGCGCGGGCGGCCTCCGGAATCGACATCCGGGGCGACGCGTTCAGCTGGTGGGATCTGGCGGCGGGACGGTACCTGCGCGGCAATATGCCGGAAGCGGGTGCGGTGCTGGTCCTGCCGCAGACCGAACGGCTGCGCCGCGGGCATCTCGCGGTGGTGCGCCAGGTGATCGACCAGCGCGACATCCTGGTCGATCACTCGAACTGGGTCCCGGGGCGGATCATCACCGGCATGCAGGTGCAGGACGTCTCGCCGGACAACGACTGGACCCAGCTCCGGTTCTTCAATCCGCAATACGGGGTGTTCGGGTCGATCTATCCGGCGGACGGCTTTATCTACCAGATGCCGCCGCTGGTGCCGACCTCAGGCTAGCCGCTTTACGCCAATTGAGGCCGCAGGCTCCGGTGCAGCAGGCCGCGGCTCTGCAGGTCGAGCACCGCATCCTGCAGCGACTGCCGCAGCGGGCGGGTGTGCCAGCCCAACTCGCGCCGCGCCTTGCGGCTGTCGAACGCCATGGAGGAGCGCGCGAGCATAACTCCGGTCAGCGGCGCGATCGGCGGGCGCTTGGTGAGGCGCGAGAGGCTCTCGCTGATCCAGCCGGCGACATAGGCCAGCGCATAGGGCACGCGCGTGCGGGCGATCGGCAGGCCGGTCATCTCGCGCAGGAGGTCCAGCACATGGCCGAGCGCCAGGTTCTCGCCGCCGAGAATATAGCGTTCGCCGATCCGGCCGCGCTCGGCCGCCAGCAGATGGCCGTTGGCTGCGTCGCGGGCATCGACCAGGTTGAACTCGCAATCGAGATAGGCCGGCGTCGCGCCGTTCAGGAAGCCGATCAGCATCCGGGTCGGCGGGGTGATCAATCCGTCACCGGGACCGACCGGCATGGTCGGATTGACGATGA
Organism: Dongia sedimenti; assembly: GCA_030715195.1. Taxonomy (GTDB): domain Bacteria; phylum Pseudomonadota; class Alphaproteobacteria; order Dongiales; family Dongiaceae; genus Dongia; species Dongia sedimenti. The sequence goes on along the minus strand of JAUYVI010000003.1, from coordinate 185,207 downwards.
CGACCGGCAGCCCGGTCTTGGCCGCCGCCAGCGCCTCGCGTTCCGCCAGATATTTGGAACGGCAATAGGCTCCCCAGACATCGCCGATCGCGAGTTCGACGCTCTCGTCGATCAGCGCGGCCGCCTCGCCGTTGCGGGCATTGATGTTCTTCAGGATCGATTCGGTCGACGTGTAGACGATGCGCTCGACGCCGGCCTTCGCCGCAGCTTCGAGCACACGGCAGGTGCCCTCGTAATTCACTTGGTGGAAGGTGCGCGGGTCCGGCGCCCAGAGGTTGGGATTGGCGGCGAGATGGAACACCAGCTGCACGCCCTCGACTGCGCTGGCCATGGTGTCGCGGTCGAGGATCGAACCCTTGCGGATATCGACCCCGGCCGGCGCGCCCGGCCAGTCCTGCAGGTCGAGCACGCGAACGTCATAGCCGCGCTGGACCAGCAGAGTCGTCAGATGACGCCCGATGAAGCCGCAGCCACCGGTCACCAGAGCCGTCCCCACTCCGCTTCCTCTCATCCCGCGATTGTCCTATTCTGCACCCATGCACCGTCACCGAACGAGCATGCTGAGGGTTTTTATCCCAGTGGCCTTCATTCTGGCCGCCGGACTGCTTCAGGTCGTGTTATCGGCCTCCATCTTACCGGCCCTGGCCGATTCGTCCGCCAAATCCGATCTTGCTGAAAGCTATATTGCGGGATTCTTCCGGGCAACGGTTGAAACCGCCGTCGCCCCGCAATCCGATGAACACGCGACAAATGCAGTCAAAGTGCTGCTGCTGCGCGAAATCCAACTGGATGAAACCGCCCGCTTCATGCTCGGCCGCGCTTGGCCAACCGACAACAAGGAAGCCGGGCGCCGGTTCCAGGAGCAGTTTCAAAATCTCGTGGCCGAAGTCGTCACGCAAGGCTTGCGCAGCCAGCCCAACCTCGCGCTGGACGTGAAGGGCAGTCGCTTGCGGCCCGACGGCACGACCCTGGTATCGAGCATGCTCTCGTTGCCATCGGGGACGGCGCTGCCGGTCGACTGGCGGGTGGCGCAAAATGCCGGGACTGGAACCTTCCAAATCATCGATATCATGGTGGCCGGCATCGACGCTGCGATCATGCTGCGCACGATGGCCGAGACCAGTTTGGCCGAGACCGACATCGACGGCCTGATCCCGCAATGGCGTGCCACCCTCGTCCGCCCCGCCGGCGGCAGTGCGCAACGCCCCACGGTGACAAGCCCGTGAGGGTCTGCTAGAGCGGGTCGAACAGGAATCCACCTGCATATCCCTCTCGTCGCTTTGTCAGGACCAATCTTGCCGAAATCCGCCTGAATGCTGGAATCCGTCGTCTTTCGCACGGTCACCTGGTGCGAGCGTCACGCCGTCGCCGTGATTGCCGGACTGCTGGTCGCCGCCATCCTGGCCGCCGTCTACGTGTCCCACGCCTTCCGCATGGACACCGACACCGCCAACATGATCTCGCCGACCCTGCCCTGGCGACAGCAGGCGGCCCATTTCAACGAGCTGTTCCCGCAGAATACCGGGCTCCTGGTCATCGTGGTGGACGGCAAGACTCCGGATGCTACCGAGGATGCCACGGCGGCGCTGTTCAAAAAGATACAAGCGCGCACCGACCTGTTCGTGTCCGCGCGACGGCCGGACGGCGGTCCGTATTTCGAGCAGCACGGCATGCTCTATCTGCCGAAGGACCAGGTGCAGAAGATCGCGGATTCCGTGATCGCGGCACAGCCGTTCATCGGCAGCCTCACCGCGGATCCCAGCCTGCGCGGCTTGTTCAACACGCTGTCCACCTTCGTGCAGGGTGTCGAGGCGGGTCAGGTGCCGATCAGCCGGCTCGAGAAGCCCTTGGCCGCGATCTCACGCACGCTGTCCGACGGCCTGGCAGGCGGCAAGCAGCCGCTGTCCTGGCAGACCCTGCTGGTCGATCGGCCGGCCGACCAGAACACCCTGCGCCATCTCATTCTGGCGCAGCCCAAACGCGACTTCACCGCGCTGAAGCCCGGCGCCGCCGCGAGCCAGTTCATCCGCGACGAGGTCACGGCCTTGGGCCTGGAGAGCGACGTCGGCGTCAGGGTGCGGCTGACCGGTCCGGTCGCCCTCAATGACGAGGAATTCGGAACGGTCGCCGAAGGGATGGGACTGGCTTTGGTCGTCTCGGTCGCGCTGGTGCTGATCTTCCTGTTCGCCGCCTTGCGTTCGGTGAAGCTGATCGCCGCGACCTTCGCCACGCTGATCGTCGGATTGCTGCTGACCTTCGCCTTCGCCTTTCTCACCATCGGCTCGCTCAACCTGATCTCGGTCGGCTTCGCGGTGATGTTCATCGGCCTCTCGATCGACTTCGGCATCCAGTTCGGCGTGCGCTATGGCCAGGAACGTTTCGAGCAGGGCGAGGCCGGCGCGCTGGCGCGGACCGGCAGCGCAATGGCGCGGCCGCTGGCGCTTGCCGCCGCGGCGATCGCGCTGGGCTTCGCCGCGTTCATTCCGACCGCCTATCGCGGCGTGTCGGAGCTCGGCCTGATTGCGCTCGCCGGCATGGCGATCACGCTGGTCCTGAATTTCACTCTGCTGCCGGCCTTGCTCACGCTGATGAAGCCGCGCAGCGCGCCGCGCGAGATGGGCTTTCCCTGGGCGGCGGCGGTGGATTCCTTCCTGCTCAAGCGCCGCTGGCCGGTGGTCGGCATCTGGGCGCTCGTCACCGTGGCCGGCCTGGCCTTGAGTCCCCGCCTCGGCTTCGACTTCAATCCGCTGCATCTCAAGGATCCGAACGTCGAGTCCATGGCCACCATGCTCGACCTGATGCGCGATCCCTTGCGCACGCCCTACGAATCCGAGCTGCTGGCGCCCGACATCCAGACCGCGACCGAACTTGCGGCCAAGCTGAAGCAGTTGCCGGAAGTCTATGCGGTGATCACCGCGCAATCCCTGGTGCCCCAGGACCAGAAGGACAAGCTCGCGATCCTTCAGGACCTCAACGACCTGATGTCGCTCAGCCTGGAGCCGGTCTCGGTCGCCCCGGCGCCGAGCGACGACGAGGTGCGGGCCGCCATGCGCCGTTGCGCCGAGCGGTTGCGGCAGGCGATGGCATCGTCCGACATCGCCATGGGCCTGGCGCGGCTGCTGGACCAGGCAGCCGAAGCCGACCCCGCCGTCTATCCGCAGCTGAAACGCATGCTGATCGACGGGCTGATGCCGCGGCTCGCCGCCCTGAAATCCGCGATGACCGCGGGCCAGGTCACGCTCGACACCCTGCCGCCCGAAATCAAGCGCGACTGGATCGCCGCCGATGGCTCGGCCCGGATCGCCATCTTCCCCAGCGGCGACGACAACAACAGCGAGAACCTGGCGAAGTTCGTCACCGCCCTGCGCGGCGTCGCGCCGAACGTGACCGGGCCCGCGGTCCAGATCTACGAATCCGGCCGCGCGGTTTCCGACGCCTTCCGCACGGCAACGCTGACGGCGCTGGTGGCGGTGACCCTGCTGCTGTTCGCCGTGCTGCGGCGGGTGCGCGACGTGCTCTATGCCCTGGCGCCGTTGCTGGCCGCAGGCGGCTCGGTGATCCTGATCATGGTCGGCTTCGGGATGCCGCTCAATTTCGCGAACGTGATCGCGCTGCCGCTCCTCCTGGGGATCGGCATCGCCTTCGATATCTATTTCGCGGTGAATTGGCGGCGCGGGGTGAAGCATCCGCTCTCGACCGCGACCGCGCGCGCGGTTCTGTTCAGCGCGCTGGCGACCGGATCTTCCTTCGGCGGCTTGGCGGTCTCCAACCACCCGGGCACCGCCAGCATCGGACAGCTGCTGCTGCTGGGCCTCGCCGTCGTCCTGGCGACGATCTTCACGCTGATGCCCTCACTGATGGGCCCGCCGCCGCGCTCTTCCAAGGACAACGGCACCGGCGCGTAGCGGCACGAAAAAACCGCCCCAGGATGGGGCGGTTTTCGGGAAGGTCAGCAATTGCCCGGTGCTGAAGTCTACGCGCCGCCTTGCAGCTGCTTGATCTTGGTCTCGAGCACCGACTTCAGGTTCTTCACGCCGCCGTCGCGCAAGGGCGCACTGAACTCGGAGCGGAGCTGGGCGAGCTGGGAGATCGAGCCGTTGTAGTAGACGTCGGTCACGTGCCAGTTGTCGCCCTCGCCCTTCATCAGATAGCTCAGCTCGACCGGCTCCTGGTCCTTGCGGACGAGCTTGGTGATGACCAGGACGCGGCCGCCGTCGCGCGGCTTGGAGTCGGCGATTTCAAAGGTCTCGCCCTTGTAGCCATTGAAGCGCGCCGCATACATGGTCGCCATGTAGCGCCCGAACACCTCGGTCATCTCGGCCTTGTCCGCCTCGCTCGCGTCGTTCCACATTGGGCCGACAGCGATGCGGGTCATCTCCGGAACGTCGAACACCGCATTGAGGACCGGCGCGAGCTTGTCGTAGCGTCCCTGGAACTTGAGCTGCTCCGCGTTCTGCATCGTCTCGATCAGCGCATTGTCGAGGCGCTGCACCGGACCGACCGGCGCGGCGGCCTGCGAGGCGCTGGCCGCCAGGGCGACCGTCGAGGGCACGGTCAGAATCGTGGGCATGGCCAGAACCGAGGCCGCGATGCCGGCCAGCAAAAGGCCACGACGAACGATACGCATTGGATGCTCCAATCCTTGTCTTGGGTCCGCACGGCGCGCGATTCCGAAGAAACCGCTATTTGCCGCGCGCATGCACTGATACGTGAAAGCTAGATGGCAACCTGCACATCCAGTCTCAAGATCCCGTGAATTCCGGCTGCGGGCGTCAATACGCCGCAGCCCGTCCTGGGTCCGGATGCCTATGCGGCTATGCCGCTTCCCGCAATTGCTTGACCTTGTCATCAAGCTGCTGGATCAGGGCATCAACGCCGCCCTTCTGAAGCGGTTCCGAGAATTCCGAGCGCATTTGCGTCAATTGCGAGATGGCGCCGGCCAGATAGACGTCAATAACCCGCCAACCTTCGGCATTCTTGCGGAACAGGTAGTTGAGCTCGATCGGCTCGCCGTCGGATTTCACGAGCTTCGATTCCACCAGCACCCGCTCGTTCGGCACCGGCTTGGTGGCACCGACCACGAATTTCTGATTGTTGAAGGCCTTGAAGCGCGAGGCGTAGGTGCTGACCGTGTACTTGTCGAAGGCGACCAGCACGGCGTTCTTCTTATCGGTCGGCAAGGTGGTCCAATAGCCACCCACGGCGATCTTGCACATGGTCGCGACGTCAAAGACTTTGTGGATGACCGGCTCGAGCTTCTGATAGCGCCCTTCGAAGCCGAGCTGCTCGCCCTGCTTCATCGCATCGAGCAGCGCGTCGTAGAGCGACTGGATCGCGGCGGCGGGCTCGGTGGCATCGGCCCGCGCCGTGCCGATGGTCACGGCCGAAGCGGCGCTCAGCGCCACGGCGCCGAACTGGCGGCGAGAAATCATCATCCCCTGACCTCAGCTCAAGCCCTGGCGACCGCTTCGGAAACGCCCAGCGCTACCAGCGCCTGGGAGACGATGTGACGGGCGTTGAGGCCGGCCACGTCGTACTGCTTCTGCGGCGCGTCGTGATCGATGAAGAAATCCGGGAACGTCATCGGGCGGAACTTCAGGCCTGATTCGAGCAGGCCCGCATGGGCGAGATCGTGCATCACATGGGTCGCGAAACCGCCGATCGAGCCTTCCTCGATAGTGATCAACACTTCGTGCTCGCGGGCGAGACGGCGCACCAGATCGGAGTCCAGCGGCTTGCAGAAACGCGCATCGGCGACCGTGGTCGAGAGCCCCTTGGCGCCGAGCTCGTCGGCCGCTTTCAGCACCTCGACCATGCGCGTGCCGTAGCTCAGCAACGCCACCTTGGTGCCCTCGCGGATGATGCGGCCCTTGCCGAGCGGCAGCACCTCGCCGCGCGCCGGCAGGTCGAGGCCGATGCCCTCGCCGCGCGGATAGCGGAACGCGGACGGGCGATCGTCGATCGTCGCCGCGGTCGCCACCATGTGCATCAATTCAAGCTCATCCGACGGCGCCATCAGCACGAAATTCGGCAGGCAGCCGAGGTAGGCGATGTCGAAGCTGCCGGCATGGGTGGCACCATCGGCGCCGACCAGGCCGGCCCGGTCCATGGCGAAGCGCACCGGCAGCGACTGGATCGCGACGTCATGCACGATCTGGTCATAGGCGCGCTGCAGGAAGGTCGAATAGATCACCGCGAAGGGCTTCATGCCCTCGGTCGCCATGCCGGCACAGAAGGTGACGCCGTGCTGCTCGGCGATCGCGACGTCGAAGCAGCGCTTCGGGAATTCCTTGCCGAAGGCGTCGCAGCCGGTGCCGGACGGCATCGCGGCGTTGATCGCGACGATGCGGTCATCGACCTTGGCTTCGGCGATCAGCGCCTTGGCGAAGACCGAGGTGTAGCTCGCGGCCTTGGGCGTGGACTTCGCCTGGGCGCCGGTCGCGACGTCGAACTTCACCACGCCGTGGTATTTGTCGGCCGATTTCTCGGCCGGCGCGTAGCCCTTGCCCTTCTGGGTGACGACATGGACCAGGACCGGGCCAGGCTCCTCGGAATTGCGCAGGTTCTGCAGCACCGGGAGCAGATGGTCGAGGTTATGGCCGTCGATCGGCCCGACGTAATAGAAGCCGAGTTCTTCGAACAGCGTGCCGCCGCCCGAGATGATGCCGCGGGCATATTCCTCGGCCCGCGCCGCCACTTCCTGCAGGCGCGGCGGCAGGACCTTGGACATGTCCTTGGCGATGTGGCGCAGCGAGCGGAACGGTGTCGAGGTCAGCGAGCGCGAGAGATAGGCGCTCAAGGCGCCGACCGGCGGCGCGATCGACATGTCGTTGTCGTTGAGAATGACGATCAGCCGGTTCTTCATGGAGCCGGCATTGTTCATCGCCTCGTAGGCCATGCCGCCGGTCAGCGCGCCGTCGCCGATGACCGAGATCACGTTGCGCTTGCGGCCCATCAGGTCGCTGGCGACGGCCATGCCGAGGCCGGCCGAGATCGAGGTCGAGCTGTGGGCGGCGCCGAACGGGTCGTATTCGGATTCCGAGCGCTTGGTGAAGCCGCTCAAGCCCCCGCCCTGGCGGATGGTCCGGATCCGGTCGCGCCGGCCGGTCAGGATCTTGTGCGGATAGGCCTGGTGGCCGACATCCCAGATCAGCCGGTCATAGGGGGTGTCGAACACGTAGTGGATCGCCGTCGTGAGTTCGACCACGCCGAGGCCGGCGCCGAGATGGCCGCCGGTGACCGAGACCGCGTCCACGGTCTCGCGCCGCAGCTCATCCGCCAATTGCCGAAGATCGGAGGGATCGAGCTGGCGGAGCTGGGCCGGGGTGGTGACGCGGTCTAGGAGCGGTGTCTTGCTGGGTGCGGTCACGCTGCGGCTTCCTTTTTCCGATTCGCAGGCCTTCTGGGGTTTGCCGTTTCCCCGAAGAATCGCGGGCTTATATGTGAACGGCAGGATAAACGCCAGCCGGCAACTTGTCGTTATCCGTTAGCTCTCACGAATAGTTGACTGATTTAGTGGCGTAATTGACGCCGGATTCAGCCGATCTGTTGCAATGCAGCAACGGTAGGTGATTCGGGATAGGCAGTCATGTCGATTTTGTGTAAGACGACAGCTTGTCCAGGAACCTACACAAGTGGCTGCGGGTTCCCCCGGCCAGGACGACCGTTGCGATTTTGCCTCTAGGCTGGTGTGCAAGATTCGAGACAGGTTCTTTGGTTTCGTTGACTACGGCGCTAGGGGAAATCCCCGGACACACTGGGGGAGCGCCGCCCCGTTGTGAATAGACCCCCTAGGATCGACTCCCTTAAGGATAACACCCTTAAGGATCGACCGGGCGGATCGGACGGATTGAATGATGCGAGTGGTGTTGGCTCAGCCGCGCGGCTTCTGCGCAGGCGTCGAACGGGCGATCGAGATCGTCGAGCGGGCGATCGAGAAGTTCGGTCCCCCCGTCTACGTGCGGCACGAGATCGTGCACAACCGGCACGTGGTCGAGAGCCTGCGCGCCAAGGGCGCCATCTTCGTCGAGGAGCTCGACGAGATTCCCGAGGGCAAGATCGCGATCTTCAGCGCCCACGGCGTCTCCAAGGCGGTCGAAGGCGCCGCGCGCGAGCGTGGGCTGATGGTGGTCGATGCGACCTGCCCGCTCGTCTCCAAGGTGCATACCGAAGGGCGCCGCTACGCCAACCAGGGTCGCGAAGTGGTCCTGATCGGCCATGCCGGCCATCCCGAGGTCGAAGGCACGATGGGCCAGGTACCGGGTGGCGTGCATCTGATCTCGAAGCCGGAGGACGTGGCCGATCTCCAGGTCAAGAACCCCGAGCAGCTCGCCTTCGTCACCCAGACGACCTTGAGCGTGGACGACACCAAGGACGTGATCGACGCGCTGCGCGCCCGCTATCCGAAGATCGTCGGCCCCGACACCAAGGATATTTGCTACGCCACCCAGAATCGTCAGAAAGCTGTCAGGGAACTGGCGCAGGAAGTGGACTTGATCCTGGTGATCGGCGCGCCCAACTCCTCGAATTCCAATCGCCTCAAGGAGATTGCCGAGGAACTCGGTGTCCCGAGCTACCTGATCGAGAATGCCGATCAGCTGAAACCGGAATGGCTGACCGCCGCGAAAGCGATCGGCGTCACAGCCGGGGCTTCGGCGCCGGACGTCCTGGTGCAGGACGTGGTAGAGCGCTTGCGCCAGCTGCACGGCGTCGAGCTCGAGATGATGAACGGCGTCGCGGAGAACGTGCGGTTCCGGCTACCGCCGGAATTGACGACGGACGAGGAAGAACGGCAGGCCGAGGCGGCCCAGTAGGGCTTCAGAGATTATGCCCGGCATGTGCACGAAATTGGATTGAGCTAGGAGAGAGTACTTTGGCAGTTCCCTTGCAGCAGGCCGTTCGCGTTGGCTCGTATGTCGTGAAGCAGCACCTGATGGGGCGGAAACGCTACCCGCTGGTGCTGATGCTGGAGCCGTTGTTCCGCTGCAACCTGGCCTGCGCGGGCTGCGGCAAGATCGACTATCCGGACGAGATCCTGAACCAGCGGATCTCGGTGGCCGACGCCCTGCACGCCGCCGAGGAATGCGGCGCGCCGGTGGTTTCGATCGCCGGCGGCGAGCCGCTGCTGCACAAGGAACTGCCGCAGATCGTCGAAGGCCTGATCAAGCAGAAGCGCTTCATCTATCTCTGCACCAATGCGCTTCTCCTTGAGAAGAAGATGCATCTCTACAAGCCGAGCCCCTATTTCACCTGGTCGGTGCATCTCGACGGCTCGAAGGACGAGCATGACAAGTCGGTCTGCCAGACCGGCGTCTACGAGAAGGCGGTCGAGGCGATCAAGGCGGCGAAGGCCGCCGGCTTCCGCTGCAACATCAACTGCACCTTCTTCGACGGCACCGATCCGGAGCGCGCCGCCAGCTTCTTCGACGACGTGATGGCGATGGGCGTGGACGGCATCACCGTCTCGCCGGGCTATTCCTATGAGCGCGCGCCCGACCAGCAGCATTTCCTGAACCGCGGCAAGACCAAGCAGCTGTTCCGCGACATCCTCGGCCGCGGCAACGGCGGCAAGAAGTGGGAGTTCAGCCAGTCCTCGCTGTTCCTCGACTTCCTGGCCGGAAACCAGACCTATCACTGCACGCCCTGGGCGAACCCGACGCGCAACGTGTTCGGCTGGCAGCGGCCCTGCTACCTGCTCGGCGAAGGCTATGCCAAGACCTTCAAGGAGCTGATGGAAGACACTAAGTGGGACGACTACGGCGTCGGCAATTACGAGAAGTGCGCCGACTGCATGGTCCATTCGGGCTTCGAGGGCACCGCCGTCGCCGATGCGATCAAGCACCCGCTGAAGGCCTTGCGGGTCTCGCGCCAGGGTGTCGCCGTCACCGGCGCGATGGCGCCGGATATCCCGCTCGATAAGCAGCGCAAGGCGGAATACGTTTTCTCGCGCCATGTCGAGAAGGCGATCGAGGACATCCACGCCCAGAAGGAAGCGCTAGACAAGCAGCGCCGCTCGGCAGCCGAGTAGACGCCGCAGCGCTTTCCGGGTCTGGAAGGCGACGCGGATCAACCCCGGCAGTTGCAGAGGATCGCGCAGCAGCGCGCCGATGACGGCGCCGGTGCGCGGATTCCCGCTTTTGTCCAGACCGACCAGCACGGCGGGCGGCAGGTTGTCCCCTGCCCGGTCCGCAATCGCGCGCACGACGATGAACGGCAGGCGGTCGGCATGGGCCGCGTCCGCCACCCAGTGACTCTCCTGATCGACGCAGGCGGCGCCGGTATCGCGATGAAGCATGGCCTTCTGCTCTGCCGTCGCCGCGATGGTGGTGCTGCCGACCACATCGGCGACGCGCGCCGCGCCGAGATGCGTGGTCAGATGCGCCAGCCATTTCTGGTCGACCGGCACGCGCTCGCCGTCGCTGGTGCGCACGGCGGCGCCGATGATCAGGTCGCCCGGCTTCAGGCTGGGGTCGAGTGCGCCGGCGATACCGAAGCTGACCAGGCGATCGGCGCCGCGGGCGATCAGATTGGCGATGCCGTCGCGCGTCGCGTGAGGATCGCCCCCAGTCGAGATCGTCAGCGTTCCTGCACCGAAGATCCGCGCCTCGCTGGCCATGCCGGTGACGATGCCGATGGGCATGCTGGTTCGCGTGTCTATTGCGGGCCGAAGCCGGGCGCGAACTTCAAGCGTCCGCGCGGCTCCGCGCCATGGAAAACAATGTACTGCACGAGGCTCCTGTCCAGATCGCCATATTGCAGCGCTCCGTTGCTGACGAAACCGACGCGGCTGTAATAGCCCGGATCGCCGATCAGCGCACAGCCCGCGGCGCCGCGTTCACGGAGCGTGTCGAGTCCGGCGGCGATCAGCGCCTTGCCGATGCCCCGCCGCTGCAATTCCGGCGCGACCGAGATCGGGCCGAGGCCGAACCAACCGTCATGACGGCCGTCGATCGTCACCGGCGAGAAGGCGATGTGTCCGACGATGCGATCGCCCTCGACCGCGACGAGGGACAGGGTCAGATCGCCATCCTTGCGCAAGGCGTCGATGATCGGACCTTCGGTGCCGTCGCTGAACGGCATTGTGGCGAATGCCGTCTGGGTGAGATCGTGGATCGCTTGCTCGTCACCGCTCTGTTCCGGGCGGATCAGCATGGCATCAGATCCCGTGCAGCACGTGGCTCGAGTTGCCCTGCTTCAGGTTCCGATACCGCGCCAGGGCCCAGAGCGGAAAGAACGCGCGGTAGCCGTGATAGCGCAGATAGAAGACGCGCGGGAAGCCGACCGCGGTGTACTCGTCCTCGTCCCACAGGCCGTGATCGGCCTGGGTTGAGGCAATGAACTGGATCCCGCGCTGGGTGGCTTCGGAATCGACCTCGCCCGCGGCCATCAGGCCGAGCACCGCCCACGCCGTCTGCGATGCGGTCGAGACCGGGCCTTCGCCGCGCGGCTTGTCGTCCCAATAGCTGTCGCCGCTCTCGCCCCAGCCGCCGTCGGGACGCTGCTTGCTCTTCAGCCACTGCACCGCCTTGCGCATCGTCGGATGGTCATGCGGAAGGCCGATCGCATTCAGCGCGCAGAGCACCGACCAGGTGCCGTAGACGTAGTTGGTGCCCCAGCGTCCGAACCAGCTTCCGTCCGGCTGCTGATCGCGGATCAGATAGTCGACCGCAGCCTTCACCCGCGGATCGTCCATTCTGTAGCCCAGCTGCGCCAGCATGCCGACGCAACGCGCCGAGACGTCGGCGGTCGGCGGATCCAGCAACGCGCCGTGATCGGCGAACGGAATGTGGTTCAGATAATAGTATTCGTTGTCGGCGTCGAACGCGCCCCAGCCGCCGTTCTTGCTCTGCAGGCCGAGCACCCATTCGGCGCCGCGGTCGATCGCCTCCTTGCTCTCCGCATGATCGAAGCGGTCGAGCGCCATCACCACGACGGCGGTATCATCGACATCGGGATAATGCGGGTTGGCGTATTGGAAGGCCCAGCCGCCGGGCCGCACGTCCGGCCGCGCCGAAGCCCAGTCGCCGACCACGTCCTTGATCTGGTTCCGGCGCAGCCAGTCCATGGCCGGCCGCAGCCGCTCGGCCGCAGCACCACCGACCTCGAGCAGGGCATGCGCCGCGAGACCGGTATCCCAGACCGGTGATAGGCAGGGCTGGCAATAGGCGCGGTCCTCCTCGATCACCATCAGCTTCTCGATCGATTGCTCGGCGATCGCGCGGTCGGGATGGTCCTTGGCATAGCCGAGCGTGTCGAACATCATCACGCTGTTCGCCATGGCCGGATAGATCGCGCCGAGGCCATCCTCGCCGTTGAGGCGCTCGGTCACCCAGGCGACCGCTTTCTTCAGCGCCTTCTCGCGCCCGGATCTCGGGAACATCCATTCGACCCGTCGCAGCACGCGGTCGATGCCGCGGAAGAAGCTGGCCCAAGCGCCGGTGCGGTTCATGTTGTACCAGTTGGTCACCTGCTCCGGCGGCACGGTGAAGAGTTCCTGGATCTGCACCTGCTTCGGATTGCGCGCCTGCGGCTTCTTGGTCATCAGTACCAGCAGCGGCACGATCACCGTGCGCGACCAATAGCTCACCTTGTCCAGGTGGACTGGGAACCACTTGGGCATGTTGATGAGCTCGATCGGCATCACCGGCACGGCGCGCCACGGCACCTGGCCGTAGAGCGCCAGTTGGATCAGGGTGAAGATGTTCGAGGTCTTGGCGCCGCCATGGGAGAGGATCGCCTCGCGGGCGCGGCGCATGTAATCCTGCTCGATGTCCTCGCCGCAAATCTTCAGGCAGTAATACGCCTTCACGCTGGCCGAGATGTTGAACGCGCCGCCGTGATACAGCGGCCAGCCGCCATGCGCGCCCTGAATCGATTTCAGATAGCGGACGATCTTGCGCTCGACCGCGGTGTCGATCTCGGAGACGGACTTGGCGAGAAAGTGCTTCAGCAGCACGTATTCGGCGGGAATCGTCGCGTCGGCCTCGAGCTCAAATGCCCAGTGGCCGTCCTCGTGCTGGCGCGCCAGCAGCGCGTCCGTGGCGCGGCCGATCGACTTCTCCAGATTGGCGACCAGGCTTGCGCTCGTGAGCGCCCCTGGGTCGGTGGCAAGGTCGGCGTTCATGCTTAAGTTTTGTTAAGGATTCGCGAAATTGGGCGCACAATGCGCGAAACCCCGGGCTATTGCAATGCCCCTCAACCTGTTGTGAACGCTTGATAAATCAGGCGATTCCGGCGATCCGCCAGGCCATGGCGAGCAGAACCACAGCATTCACTGCGGCGATCACCGGCATGGCCCTGCGGGCCAGATCGCGCCAATGCGTGGCCGCGCCATGGCCGAGCAAGCCGATCGCGACCAGCATCGGCATGGTGCCGAGCACGAATCCCAGCATCCCCGCAGCGGCCGCGACCGGATCGGCCGTCGCCGCGGCGGCGCCGAGCGCCGAATACAGCAAGCCGCAGGGCAGGAATCCGAGCGCAACGCCAAGCGCGTAGCCACGGGCGCCGAACGGCCGGGCAAACAGGCCGCGGGCCAGATGCAGGAAGCGCGGTGCGCGCCCGCCGATCACGTTCCAGCCGCGCAGCGCCTGGAACAGGAACAAGGCCGCCGCCGCGACCAGCATCGCGGCGGGAATCCAGCGCAATTGCTCGAGGCGGCTGAGCAGGCCGATCGGCGCGGCCAGCAATGCGCCGAAGACGATGTAGGTGGTGCCACGGCCCAGGTGGTACGGCAGCAAGGCGGCTCCGGCGAGGCGGCCGAGCTGGGTGCGCGCACCGACCTGCGCCAGGACGAAGGGTCCGCACATGCCGGCGCAATGTCCGGCGCTGCCGACGACGCCGGCCATGAACAGAGCCAGAATCAGAGGCGCGTTCTGCTGGACCGCCGTCTGGCAATGCGCGGCGAGGATGGTGAGTGCGTCCAAATGTCCCTCTCTGCAAACGATGCTGCCGCATCCCGCATTGCAGCATGTTGATTCAGGTCAATGCCCGGCCGGGACCTGATCCTTAACCTCACAGGCGATTCGAGCTTTCGCGTGTGAGGGAGACTATGGGCGAAAAGCTGATCGGTCCGGCGCTCGATGCGGAGTATGCGGGACTGGTTCTGCCGATCAACCGCGTCGATGTCGAGATGCCCTGGGGCTGGCTGCGCCGGGGCTGGCAGGACATGGCGCGCGTGCCGCAAGTCAGCCTCACCTTCGGCCTGTTCATCGCCGCGATCAGCGTCGTGATCCTGTACGGCCTCTGGCAGCAGGATTTCCTGGCCTATTCCTTCCCGCTGGCGTCGGGCTTCATGTTCGTGGCGCCGCTGCTCGGCATCGCCTTCTACGAGATCAGCCGACGCCTCGAGATGGGCGCGCCGATCCATTTCCGCGATATCGCCGTCGCCTGGGCCAAGCGGCCGGGCCGGATCTTCACCCTCGGCTTGATCATGATGCTGTTCCAGGTCGCCTGGATGCGCATCGCGACGCTGATCTACGCCCTGTTCTTCGGACCGCAACCGGTCGAATGGGCGAACTTCGTCCTGACGATCGTGACCACCACCGACGGGCTGATCTTCCTGCTGGTGGGAACCGCGGTCGGCGGCGTGCTCGCCGCGGTCTGTTTCGCGATCGGGCTCGTCTCCTTCCCGCTGCTGCTCGACCGCGACGTCGGCACGGCGCAGGCCATCGCCACCTCGATCGCCGCCAGCGTCGCCAACTGGCGCGTGCTCGCCGGTTGGGGGGCGCTCATCGTGCTCTTCACCGGCGCCGGTCTCATCACCGGCTGCCTCGGCCTCATCGTCACCATGCCGCTCATCGGCCATGCCAGCTGGCATGCTTATCGCGACCTCGTTGGAGAAGGAACATGAATATCGGGAAATTCATCGGGGGCGGCCTGCTCGCCGTCCTCGGACTCATCGGCCTCGGCGTCAGCGCCCGCACCCATGATGCGGCGTTCTCGCTGTTCGGGCTGCTGCTGTTCGTCTTCGCCATTCTGGTCGTATTCCGATTCATCACGCTTGCGACCGCGCCCAAGGGGGGACACTGATGTCCGACACGACACTCACCGCCGCCGTCAGCCCGTATAACGAACGGGTCGTCCGGCAATTCACCATCGCGACCCTGTTCTGGGGCATCGTCGCCTTCCTGGTCGGCGTGGTCATCGCGAGCCAGCTCGCCTTCCCGATCTTCAATTTCGGCCTGGAATGGACGACCTTCGGCCGGCTGCGCCCGGTCCATACCTCCGCGGCGATCTTCGCCTTCGGCGGCAACGCGTTGTTCGCGACCAGCCTCTATGTCGTGCAGCGCACCTGCCGGGCGCGCCTGTTCGGCGGCGATGGCCTCGCCGAGTTCCTCTTCTGGGGCTACCAGCTCTTCATCGTGCTGGCCGCCAGCGGCTACGTCCTCGGCATCACCGAGGGCCGCGAATACGCCGAGCCGGAATGGTATGTCGATCTCTGGCTGACCGTCGTCTGGGTGGTCTACCTGCTGGTCTTCCTCGGCACGCTGATGAAGCGGAAAGAGCCGCACATCTACGTCGCCAACTGGTTCTACCTGGCCTTCATCGTCACCGTCGCCGTGCTGCACATCGGCAACAACCTCTCGGTTCCGGTCTCCCTGCTCGGCACCAAGAGCTACTCGGTGTTCTCCGGCGTGCAGGACGCGATGCTGCAATGGTGGTACGGCCACAATGCGGTCGGCTTCTTCCTGACCGCCGGCTTCCTCGGCATCATGTACTACTTCGTGCCGAAGCAGGCGAACCGGCCGGTCTATTCCTATCGCCTCTCGGTGGTGCATTTCTGGTCGCTGATCTTCCTCTACATCTGGGCCGGTCCGCACCATCTGCACTACACCGCTCTGCCCGACTGGACGCAGACCCTCGGCATGACCTTCTCGGTGATGCTCTGGATGCCGTCCTGGGGCGGCATGATCAACGGCCTGATGACGCTCTCCGGCGCCTGGGACAAGCTCCGCACCGATCCGGTGCTGCGCTTCCTGGTGACCTCGGTCGGCTTCTACGGCATGTCCACCTTCGAAGGCCCGGTCATGTCGATCCGGTCGGTCAACTCCCTCAGCCACTACACCGACTGGACCATCGGCCACGTGCATTCCGGGGCTCTGGGCTGGGTCGCCTTCGTCAGCTTCGGCGCCATCTACTACCTGGTGCCCAAGCTGTGGAACGTCGCGCGGGTGTACTCGATCCGCCTGATCGAATGGCACTTCTGGCTGGCCACCATCGGCATCGTTCTCTACATCACGCCGATGTGGATCAGCGGGATCATGCAGGGCCTGATGTGGCGGGCCTATGACGATCTCGGCTTCCTGCAGTTCTCGTTCGTCGAGACGGTCGCAGCGATGCATCCCTACTACGTCGTCCGCGCGCTGGCCGGAGTCCTGTTCCTCAGCGGCGCGATCGTCATGGTCTACAACATGTGGCGCACGGCCCGCGGCGACGTCCGCACCGAGACCAAGCTCGGTGCCGCCGTCACCGCCACCGCGTGATCGGAGCAACGGCAATGGCATTCATCAGACAAGAGAAGTTCGAAACCAACTCGATCCTGCTGCTGCTTGGGATCATCGTGACCGTCGCGATCGGCGGCCTGGTCGAGATCGTGCCGCTCTTCACGATCGGCGAGACCATCGAGAAGGTCGAAGGTGTGCGTCCCTACTCCCCGCTGGAGCTCGTGGGCCGCAACATCTACATCCGCGAAGGCTGCTACCTCTGCCACAGCCAGCAGATCCGTCCGTTCCGCGACGAGGTCGAGCGCTATGGCCATTACAGCCTGGCGGCGGAGAGCATGTTCGACCACCCGTTCCAATGGGGCTCTAAGCGCACCGGTCCCGATCTCGCCCGGGTCGGCGGCAAGTATTCGAACGACTGGCACGTCGCGCATCTGATCGATCCCCGCTCGGTGGTGCCGGAGTCCATCATGCCGCCCTACGCGCATTTGATGGAGCATCAGCTCGACCCCACGGACATCGCGGAGCATCTGAAGACCCTGAAGATCGTCGGCGTCCCCTATACCCAGGAGGAGATCGACAACGCGGCGGCCGACCTCGCCGCCCAGGCAACGCCCGATGCCGATACCGACGGCCTGCTCGCCCGCTATCCGAAGGCGGCGACCGGCGACTTCGACGGCGATCCGGCGAAGCTGACCGAGATGGATGCCCTGGTGGCCTATCTCCAGGTGCTCGGCCGCATGGTCGATTTCACGACCTATCGTCCCGACTACGCCAAAGGAGACGCGCAATGAGCTGGATCGAAGTTGCACAGATCGCGCGCCAATTCTGGGTGGCTTGGCTGATGCTGATCTTCCTGGGGATCGCCTTCTATGCCTTCCGCCCGAAGAACCGGGAATACTTCCGCGAATGCGCGAAGATTCCCTTCACGACCGATCGGGATGATTCGAAATGAGCGACATCAACAAAGACGAACTGACCGGCAAGCCGACCACCGGCCATGTCTGGGACGGCATTCAGGAACTGAACAATCCGCTGCCGAAATGGTGGCTGACGGTGCTCTATGCCTGCATCGCCTTCTCGGTGCTGTGGTGGGTGCTGTATCCGGCGATTCCGGGCATTTCCGGGTACACCAAGGGCGTGCTCGGCTACGATCAGCGCAAGGTGTATTCCGAGCAAGCGGCTGCCGCAGCCGAGGCACAGAAGGTCTGGATCGACAAGATCAGTGCCTCGACCACCGAGCAGATCAACGGCGATGCCGAGCTGCTGAACTTCGCCATGAGCGGCGGCAAGGCGATCTTCAACGAGAACTGCGCCGCCTGCCACGCGCCGGGCGGCGCCGGCCGGCCGGCCTTCCCGGTCCTGGCCGACGACGACTGGATCTGGGGCGGCGACCTGGCGCAGATCGAGCAGACCATCCGCCACGGCGTCCGCGCGACCACGGACGACGCGACCCGCATGAACATCATGCCGAACTTCGGCACCGACGGCGTGCTCACTCCGGAGCAGATCGCCGACGTCGCCGCGTTCGTCATGTCGCTGAGCGGGGAGAAGAGCGACCCGGCTGCCGCGGCCACTCCTGAATCCATAGAGCGGGGCAAGCAGGTCTTCGCCGACAATTGCGTCGCCTGCCACGGCGAACAGGGCAAGGGCAATCTCGAGCTCGGCGCGCCGAACCTCACGGACTCGATCTGGCTCTACGGCGGCGACGCCAAGACCATCACCGCCCAGATCACCAAGCCGCGCCACGGCGTGATGCCGGCCTGGGAGGGCCGTCTGACCGACGCGCAGATCAAGATGCTGGCCGTCTACGTCCACGCGCTGGGCGGCGGACAGTAACCTGAACCATGAAGATCACCCCCTCTTCGACCGCCGCAAGCGGCGAAGAGGGGGTGAGATGAAGACCCGATGCAAATTCAACCGATCAAACCAGAGCAGACCGTGAGCAGCACCTCGCTCTACGCCGACCACGTCAAGATCTATCCTCAGCGCATCTGGGGCCGGTTCCGCGTGATCAAATGGAGCGCGCTCTCGCTGCTGCTCGGCATCTACTATCTGGCGCCCTGGCTGCGCTGGGACCGGGGGCCGGGGCGACCCGACCAGGCGCTGCTGCTCGACATGCCGGGAAGGCGGGGTTATTTCTTCTGGATCGAGATCTGGCCGCAGGAAGTCTACTACCTCGCCGGCCTGTTGATCCTCGGCGCGATCGGCCTGTTCCTCGCGACCTCGCTGCTGGGCCGCGTCTGGTGCGGCTTCACCTGCCCGCAAACGGTCTGGACCGACCTGTTCATGCAGGTTGAACGCTGGATCGAGGGCGATCGCAATGCGCGGATGAAGCTCGATCAGGAGCCGTTCTCTCTCCGCAAGGCCTGGCTGAAGACCGCAAAGCACGGCGCCTGGCTGGCCATCGCCGCTCTCACCGGCGGCGCCTGGATCATGTATTTCAACGACGCGCCCACCCTGGTCCGCGATCTCGTGCATTTCGACGCCAGCCTGGCGCAGGTCGGCTTCATCGGCCTGTTCACCGCCACCACCTATCTCCTGGCCGGCTGGGCGCGCGAGCAGGTCTGCATCTATATGTGCCCATGGCCGCGCTTTCAGGGTGCGATGCTCGACGAGCACAGCCTGATCGTGACCTACGAGGCGTGGCGCGGCGAGCCGCGCGGCAAGAAGAAGGCGAAGGAGACCGAGAAGCTCGGCGACTGCGTCGATTGCAATCTCTGCTTCAATGTCTGCCCCACCGGCATCGACATCCGCAACGGGCCGCAACTCGCCTGCATCGGCTGCGGCCTGTGCGTCGATGCCTGCAATTCGATCATGGGCAAGCTCAACCGGCCGCTCGAACTGATCACCTATGATTCGCTCTCCAACAGCGCGGCCCGCGCCGCCGGCAAGCCGGCGAAATTCAAGTTCATCCGCACCCGCACCATCATCTATGCCATCGGTCTGGTGTTGGTGACGGCCGGAATGCTGTTCTCGCTGACGACCCGCGCGACGATGGACGTGACCGTCCAGGCCGATCGCTCGCCGCTCTTCGTCAAGCTGGGCGATGGTGAGATTCAGGACGGCTTCACCCTGAAGATCTCCAATAAGAATCCGCTGCCCATGGAGTACCGGGTCGCAGTCGAGGGGATCGACGGGCTTTCGATCAAGATCATCGGCGCCGATCCGCAATCCGTGAAGGTCGGCGGCGACAGCGTCGGCACCTTCCGGCTGCTCCTGAAGGCGCCGCGCGAGAACCTGAAGCACCGGCGTACCGACATCACGATCAGCGCGGTCAACGTCACGACCGGCGAGGAGAGCCGCCATGGCGCAATATTCAACGGACCGAAACACGATGACGACGATGACTGATCTTGCACAGCCGCAGCGCAAATCGCTCTGGATCCCGGCGCTGTTCATCGGCCTGATGCTGCTGGTGGTCGCGGTCAACGGGACCATGATGTTCTTCGCCGAGAGCACCTTCAGCGGGCTCGACAACGACAAGGCCTATCAGGAAGGCATCGAATACAACGCGATCCTCAAAGAGGCGGCCGCCAGCGCGGCGTTGGGCTGGACGGCGAAGACCACGGTCACGCCGTCCACGGCCGGGCAGCATCTCGCGGTGACCGTCACCGACAAGAACGGCCAGCCCGTCCTGGGTCTCACGCTCAACGCGCATCTCGTACGCCCGGTGAGCACGGCCCTCGATCAGCGCCTGACGCTGCGGGCGGAAGGCGCCGGCATCTATGGCGCCGACGTCGTCCTGCCGGCGCCTGGAAACTGGGAGCTTCGCCTGTCAGCGGCGGAAGGCGCAACCGATTGGCAGAACGTCCAGCGGATCTTCGTGAAGTGAACGCCATCCCGCAATTCGCGGCAGCCGACCGGGCTTGTCCGATTGCGGGGGATCGGCTCTGCAAGCATTGCGGCACGCCGTTCCGGGGTGAGGGTGCGTTCTGCTGCCATGGCTGCGCCGGTGCCTATGAGCTGGTGCAGTCGCTCGGTCTCTCACGCTATTACGAGCAGCGGGTAGCCGATCCGGCCCAGCCGCCGACCCGGCCGGACGATATTCTGACCGAACTCGACCTCTCCGCCTGGACCCGCGACGTCGGCTCCGGCGAGAAGGAACTGAGCCTGATGGTCGAGGGGCTGCAATGCGGCGCCTGCATCTGGCTGATCGAGCAGACATTGCTGAAGCAGCCCGGCGTAACCGCGGCCCGCGTCGCACTGTCGACGCGCCGGCTGACGCTCCGTTGGAACGATGCCGAGACCGATCCGGAAGGCCTGGTGCAGCTCGTCAACCGGCTGGGTTACCGGCTGGTGCCCTGCGATCCGGAACGCCTGGCCTCCGAGGCCGACAAGGAGAGCAAAGCGCTGATGACCGCCATGGCGGTCGCGGGCTTCGCCGCCGGCAATATCATGCTGATGTCGGTCTCGGTCTGGTCCGGCGCCGATCCCGGCACGCGCGATCTGCTGCACTGGATCTCGGCGCTGATCGCGATTCCGGCCATCGCCTATGCCGGCCGACCGTTCTTCAACTCGGCCCTGGCGGCATTGAAGGCCGGCCGCACCAACATGGATGTGCCGATCAGCCTCGCCATCATCCTGGCGCCGTCGATCTCCCTGTTCGAGACCTTCCGCTCCGGCGAGCACGCCTATTTCGATTCCGCCGTCACCCTGCTGTTCTTCCTGCTGATCGGCCGCTACCTCGATCGCCGCGCCCGCGGCCGCGCCCATGCCACCGCGGCGCGCCTGCTGGCCCTGAATGCCGTGGCGGCGACGGTGGTCGAGCCGGACGGACGCCAGCACAGCCTGCTGCCCTCGCAGCTCCGCCCGGGCATGACGGTGCTGATCGCACCGGGCAGCCGCGCGCCCGCCGACGGCACGATCAAGACCGGCAGCAGCGATCTCGACCTCTCCGCCATCACCGGCGAGAGCGCGCCGCAGCGCTGCAGCCCCGGCGACCGCCTGTTCGCCGGCACGCTGAACCTCACCGGCCCGCTGAAGATGCTGGTCAATGCGGTTGGGGATTCGACCCTGCTCGCCGACATGGTGCGCCTGATGGAGGCGGCGGAATCCCGCAAGGGCCGTTTCGTCCGCATCGCCGACCGCGTGGCGCGGCGCTATGCGCCGGTCGTGCATGTGGTGGCGCTGGCCACCTTCCTCGGCTGGTGGTTCCTCGGCAATCTCGCCTGGACCGAGGCGCTGATGATCGCCGTCGCGGTGCTGATCATCACCTGCCCCTGTGCCCTCGCCCTCGCCGTGCCGGTCGTGCAGGTGGTGGCCAGCCAGCGGCTGATGCGCTCCGGCATTCTGCTGAAGAGCGCCGACGCCCTGGAGCGCCTGACCGATGTCGATACCGTGGTCTTCGACAAGACCGGCACCTTGACCCTCGGCCGCCTCGACCTGCAACCCGGCGCCGACCCCGAACTGCTGAAAATCGCCGCCGGCATCGCCGCCAACAGCCGCCATCCTCTCGCCCGCGCGCTCTCGCGCGCCGCGCCCGACGCGACCGTGCTGACCGACGCCAAGGAACATCCCGGCGCCGGCCTCGAATGGGAAGGCTGGAAGCTCGGCAGCTGCGCCTATACCGGCCAGGCGGAAGATGCCGCGACCGACCAGGTGCTGTGGCTGGTGGGACCGGCCAGTCCACATCAGGAGGGCCGCAAGCAGCGCTTCCAGTTCTCCGACCGGCTGCGGCCCGACGCCGAAGCGGTGGTCGCGCAACTCAAATCACTGGGATTGCAGCTGCAGATCCTGTCCGGCGACCGCGCGGCGCCGGTCGAGGATCTGGCGCGTCAGCTCGGCATCGATGTCTTTGCCGCCAAGCTCTCGCCGATCGACAAGGCAAGCCGCCTCGAGACCCTGGCCAAGGCCGGGCACAAGGTGCTGATGGTCGGCGACGGCATCAACGATGCGGCGGCCTTGGCCGGCGCCCATGTCTCCATGGCGCCGGCCAGCGGCACCGAGATCACCCAGAGCGCGGCCGATGTCGTGTTCCAGGGCGACCGGCTGGAAGCCATTCCCCTGACTCTCGATCTGGCCAAGCGCACCGACCGGTTGGTGCGCCAGAACCTGGGTCTCGCCCTGCTCTACAATCTCGCCGCGGTGCCGCTGGCGATCCTCGGCTTCGTGACCCCGCTGATCGCCGCCATCGCCATGTCCAGCTCCTCGATCATCGTCATCCTGAACGCCCTGCGCTTGGGGAAAGCAAGGTTATCATGACCGTCCTGCTGATCCTGATCCCGATCGCTCTGTGCATGGGCGGGCTCGGCCTCGCGGCCTTCCTCTGGGCGCTGAAATCCGGCCAGTACGACGACATGGAGGGCGCCGCGCAGCGCATCCTGTTCGACGATCCCCAGGATCGGGTCTAGACCGACCCGGCTCACTAACGCGCGATCCGGAAACAGGTAGAGTCAGTTCTCGCGGCCAGGATTGCAGACATCTTGCCTAATTTCGGTAGTCGGACGATGGGTACGAAGCCAATCGCTTAAGCCCGTCGGCCATTTGGCCCTTTCCCAAGTCGTCCCGGCTAAGGCGGCTGTTACTCCCGCGAATGACTTGTCATATCGGACTGGCTCCCGCCCGGCCGCAGGATTCGTTCGCATCTCGCCCATTACAATCGGTCCAAACGGAGTGAACTGCTGCGACTCGTCCCCCTTTCCGAGAGGTGGGTAATTCAATTCGGACTGATCCGAGATAAAATTGAACGCCATTCCGCTGAAGTCGGCATCGATGAGGTTAGCTCCGGACATAACCGGCTGATTCCTGTCCATACCCAAATTCAACGGGTTTGAAACAAACACGAACATGGGAAATCCAGTGAAATCAGCCGCCGTTAAATTTGCACAGGCGAACTTTGGTTGATGCCACAGCATCTGCCAACCAAAGTCCAAAACGTATCCACTTGAATCGACGTATCCGGCGTCCTTCAGGACGGGCGGACTTCTCCCGTGAGTCTGTGACGCGATAATTTGATCGAAGGCGTACAGGATTTCTGTATCCCCGTGTCGCGGCTTGGAGCGCGTGATCTTTGCGTGACTAAGATTTGCCCGCGTGAAGTCGGCGGCATCAAGGTCCGCCATATCAAACGAGGCTCCTGCCAGATTCGCTTCGAAGAATACTGAATCGGAAAGCAACGCATTCGCGAAGCTTGCATTCGCTATTCCGGACGCGCCGGAGAAGTCGCAGCCCTTGCAATAAATGCCGGAAAAGTCGGTTGAAACAGCACCGCTTCGCGCCAGCGCCGAAATCGCAAGGCCAATTGCGCGCGCACGCTGCTCGATTGCAAAGCGAGGATCGTTGTCATCAAATACCGGCTCGACGAGCTTCCCTTCTCTGACGAGGCCGCGACTAAGGCTGGCAAGCGTGCCTAGAATGCCGCTTTGCATCTCCTTGTCGGCAACCCACTTGTCCGCGCGACTTACAATCTCCTGGAGAGCATTGCGAACCGTGATGTTTTCCTCAACAGCCAGACTATGAGCCAGCGCTGACAGCACCAGGCGACTTCGCTCACTTGAATCGCTCGAGGCATCGAGAAACGACTTGAGATTGGCGATAGCGCTAAGACGGACCGATGGAACCGACGAGCCGAGATGGTCCAGTGCCGTATCGAGGCGCGCCTGAACTTTCTCGCTGCGAGTTTCCGACAGTTGAGTATTGCTTTGCACGATCGAGAAGACCAGGCCGCCTACCGCCACAAGAGCCGTCAAGAAACTGCCGAAAGTCGCCAGATGACGAAATGGCTCTCGCTTCCGCTGCAACTGAGAAATGATCAGGCGCTTTTCCGCATACAGTTTATCGATGCGGGCCTGGGCCTCTTGGCGCTCGAGAGCGCTCATCGGAACCTTTGCTGCCATACAACGCCCCATCTGTGCGCGTTAGCAGCGCTCGGCTGCGTCTTTGCTTCGAACCGCCTCACGAGCGTTCCGAAGAGCACATTATAACACTATCGCTATGGTTGCTGACAACGTGTCAGGCGAAAAAAGTCCGATGGCCCCACGCTTGGGGCACAGAGAGCGGTCTAAACCCGCTCCATCGCCAGCGTCACGCCCTGCCCGACGCCGACGCAGAGCGTCGCCAGCGCGCGCCTGCCGCCGGTCTTTTCCAGCTGATGCGCCGCCGTCATCGCGATGCGGGCACCGCTCATGCCCAGCGGATGTCCGAGCGCGATGCCGCCGCCATTCGGATTGACCTGCGCCGCATCGTCCGGGAGACCGAGCTGCCGCAAACAGGCAACCACCTGGGCGGCGAAGGCTTCGTTGATCTCGATCGCGTCGAAGTCGCCGATCTTCAGGCCGAGCCGCGCCAATAGCTTCTGCGTCGCCGGCACGGGACCGATCCCCATGATGCGCGGCGGCACGCCCGCCGTCGCCATGCCGAGGATCCGGGCGCGCGGCTGCAGCCCATGCGCCTTCACCGCCTCCTCGGAAGCGAGAATCATCGCCGCGGCGCCGTCATTGACGCCGGAGGCATTGCCCGCCGTCACCGTCCCGGGATTGCGGAACGGCGTCTTCAGCTTGGCCAGCGCTTCCAGCGTGGTGTCGGCGCGCGGATGCTCATCCACCGCCACCGTCACCGGCTTGCCGCGCGCATCCTTGGCCTCGACCGCCACGATCTCCTCGGCGAAGTACGCGGCGGCCTGCGCAGCGCGCTGCTGGCTGCGGAAGGCGAAGGCGTCCTGGTCGGCGCGCGTCACCTGGAACTGCTCGGCCACGTTCTCGCCCGTCTCGGGCATGGAATCGACGCCGTATTGCGCCTTCATCAGCGGATTGATGAAGCGCCAGCCGATCGTGGTGTCATGGAGCTCGGCGCTGCGCTGGAACGCGGCCTCGGCCTTGCCCATCACCAGCGGCGCCCGGCTCATGCTTTCCACGCCGCCCGCGATGGCGAAATCGATCTCGCCCGAGCGGATCGCCCGCGCCACCGAACCGACCGCGTCGAGCCCGGAGGCACAGAGCCGGTTGATGGTGTTCCCAGGCACGCTGTCCGGCAGTCCCGCCAGCAGGAGCGCCATGCGCGCCACGTTGCGGTTGTCCTCGCCGGCCTGGTTGGCGCAGCCGAGACTGACCTCGTCCAACCGGCTCCAGTCGACTTTCGGATTGCGCGCCTGCAGCGCCTTCAGCGGGACCGCGGCGAGATCGTCGGTCCGGACATGGGCGAGCCCGCCGCCATAGCGTCCGATCGGCGTGCGGACGGCGTCGCAGAGATAGACTTCGCGGGTCATTCGGCGGCTTTCGGTTGATGCGCTTCGTTGGTGCGTTGATGCAGGGCGCGCAGCACCGCGAGCTCGGCATCGCTCGGCGGCGGGGTCTCGGTCAGCTCCGGTGCGAATTTCAGCGCCCAGCCGGTGGCGGCGGCCACTTGCTCCGGTGTGACGCCGGGATGCAGGCCGGTCACGGTCAGCTCCTTGGTCACCGGATCCGGCTGCATGATGCAGAGATCGGTCACCACCAGGGTCGGGCCCTTGGTGGTGACGCCCTGCTTCTGCCGGTCATCGCCGCCTTTGCCATGGCCGAGCGACGTCACGAAATCGAGCTTGTCGACGAAGCTGCGCTTGGACTGGGCCATCACGATGAAGATCTCGCCGCAGGAGGTCGCGATTTCCGGCGCGCCGCCGCTGCCCGGCAGCCGTACCTTGGGCTTGCCGTAGGGGCCGATCACCGTGGTGTTGATGTTTGCGAAGCGATCGAGCTGCGCCGCGCCGAGAAAGCCGCGGTTGATGCGGCCGCCCTGCAGCCAATACCGAAACATCTCCGGCACCGACACGGTGGCCAGCGCGGTCTCGCAGAGCTCGCCGTCGCCGATCGAAAGCGGCAGGACGTCGGGCTTGGTGGCGATGGTGCCGGATTCATAGATCAGCGTGATATCCGGCGCATGGCTGAGCCGGGCCAGGTTGCAAGCCGCGCTCGGCATGCCGATGCCGACGAAGCAGACATCTTCGTTCCGCAAGACCCGCGCGGCGGCGACGGTCATCATCTCAGTGGGCGAAAAGTCGGCCATGATCACGCCGCCTTCATTGCATGGCGCTTGAACGCATCCGGCCCCTGGCGCATCACGTGCTCTTCCATCCATTTGAGGAAGACCTCGCGCTCGCGGCCGATGTCTTCCCAGGCTTTGTAATAGGCGTTGTCCCGCTTGTAGTAGCCGTGGGCATAGGACGGATGCGCGCCGCCCGGAACCTCGACCACCGCGCTGACGGTCCAGGACGGCAGGATGCAGGCATTGGGGCTCACGTCTCCGAGATCGTCGACGACCTCCTCGACCGTGACGATCGCGCGCTTGGCGCCGAGCACCGCCTCCTTCTGGACCCCGACAATGCCTTCCAGGAAGACATTGCCCTTGCGGTCCGCTTTCTGGGCATGGATCACCGCGCAGTCGGCGCGGATCGACGGGACCGCAGCCAGCACTTCGCCGGTGAACGGACAGGTCACGGATTTGATATTGGGATTGACCGAGCCATGCTGCGTGCCGCGATAGCCGCGCAGGATCGCGCAAGGCAGTCCGGCCGCGCCGGCCTCGTAGGCATTGGCGAGGGCGGCATGGCTGTGCTCGTCCACTTCCAGCGGCCGCGGCCAGTCGTTCTCGACCGCGTCGCGAAACCGGTGCAGCGACCCGACGCCCGGATTGCCGCCCCAGGAGAAGGTGAGCTTCCGCACGCAGCCCATGCCGATCAGCTGGTCGTAGATGAGGTCCGGCGTCATGCGCACGAGATGCAGGTCGCGGCGTTTCTGCCGGATGGTCTCGTGCACGGCGGCGAACGGAATGAGGTGGGTGAAGCCTTCGAAGGCGACGGTGTCGCCGTCGCGGATGTTGGCGGCGACGGCTTCGGCAAGCGATGAAAAGACGGCCATTTCCTGGTCTCGGTTGGTCCCTGACGGATGCTGTGTATAGCATGCCGGGCGCGCTTGGGGAGACCCGTCGCGGGACTACTCGGCCGGTGTCTCCTGCCCGGCATTTTGCCGCAGCGGCACCTCCTTCATGAACAGGAAGCCGATGGCCGAGAGCACCGCCACCGCGCCCGCGGCCGCGAAAAACGCCGAGAAGGCGTCGCCCAGATAGGGTCGGACCGCGGTCAGCACCGGGCCGGGCTGCAGGATGTCGTTGAGATCGGCGCCGCGGTCGATATCGATATGGGACGCAAGCACGCCGAAGATGACCGCCCCCAGGAAGGCGACGCCGGCGGCGCCGCCCAGCGAGCGGAAGAACATATGGTTGGCGGTGGCGATGCCGAGATTGCCGCCATGGGCGGCGTTCTGGGTCGAGACCATCATCGCGGGGAAGGCGGTGCCAAGGCCAAGGCCGGTCACGGTCAGCACGGTCACGATCTCGGCATTGGTCCGCGCCGCCGACCCGTAGGCGAGATAGAAGAGTCCGATCGCCGCCGCCGTGACGCCGATGATCGGCGGCGCCTTGTAGCGGCCGAGGAAGCGCATGTACTGGCCGGTGATGAGCGCGCCGCCGACCACGCCGACCATCAGGCCGATCAGCACCAGCCCGGAATCATAGGCGTTCATGCCGCGCACGAACTCGAGGTAGAGCGGCACGTAGACCGTGGCGCCGATATTGATGACCATCACGGTGAAGCCGAGCAGCGAGGTCATGCGGATGACCGGATTGGCGAACAGGCTCAAGGGCAGGACCGGTTCGCGGGCGACGCTCTGCTGCCGCAGAAACAGCGCGTAGAGCACCGCCGAAAGCAGCACCAGCCCGAGGGTCGGTGCCGAGAGCCAGGCAAAGCGATGGCCGCCCCAGGTCAGAGCCAGCAGCAGGCTGACCGTCGCGGTCGCCATCAGCGCGGAACCGAGATAGTCGATGTGATGCGCGATCCCCTTCACCGGCAAGTGCGCCAGCGCGCGGCGGGCGATCCAGATCGCCAGCAGGCCGATCGGCAGGTTGATCCAGAAGATCACGGTCCAGCTGATGTATTCCGAGAAGAAGCCGCCGAGGATCGGCCCCAGGATGCCGGCGATCGCGAACACGCTGGCGAAATAGCCTTGATACCGCCCGCGCTCTCGCGGCGAGACCACATCGGCCACGATCGTGTTGGCCAGCGCCAGCAGCGCACCGCCGCCGGCACCTTGCAGCGCCCGGGCGCAAATCAGCAGGAACATGCTGGGCGCGAGTGCGCAGGCGATCGAACCTGCCAGGAACACCGCCACGCTGATCACCATCACGTTCTTCCGGCCGTAGAGGTCGCTGAGCTTGCCCAGGATCGGCGTGGTGGCGGTGGCGGAGAGCAGATAGGCGGTGACCACCCAGGAGACCGAGTCGAAGCCGTGCAGGTCGCGGGCGATGGTGGGCAAAGCCGGGGCGACGATGGTCTGGTCCAGGGCCGCCAGAAACATGGTCAGCAGCACGCCGAACAGGATCTGGCGGACTTCGCGCGGGGTCATGCCGGCCGGACGCGGGTAGAAATTGGTGGCGTTCAAAGGGTTACCTGGGGCGTTGGGCGCGAAGCGGCGGGATTTTTGAAACCGTCGGGTTCTTATTTAGAGCATGCCGCCGCGCGCCATCTGCGGAATCCCTGCATGGATGTTTTGCGCCGCCGCGATGGCTTCGAGCACCAGCCTTCCCGGCGTTAAGCCACTGATCCAGGGCTTCAAATACGCCATAGGCGTTAAGTCCCACTTAACGAGTGCCCACTAGCCTGCAAGGACTGGGTCCAGAGGTGCTTGCTTTGAACGTCGCCTGCCATCGTCACGCTCACCGTCGCCCGCCCGGCGGCCCGTCATGAGTCCCGACCTCCTGGTCTTCTCGTTTGGCGCGATCAGCACCGGTGCGATCGCGCTGGTCTTCGCCTTCAAGTGGGTGCTGGACGGAAGGCGGTTCTTCGATCTCGCCTGGACCGGCGCCATGCTGTCCTACGCCCTCGGCATCGCCAGTATCACGCTCAAGATCGGCTCGGGTGCCGCGGTCGCCGGTTATGCGGCGACGGTGTTGTTCTGGACCTTCGTCGCGCTCATGACCATGGGCAACCTGTCCTTCGCCGGCCGCCGCGTCCCGTGGATCGCGATCTCGGCCGCGGCGGCGGTCGCGACTGCCGTCAGCCTGGCCATCCGCTTGCAGGATTCGAATCACGGCTACGCCTTCATCGGCGCGGTGACGGCCGGGCTCTATTTCTGGACCGGCTGGGTGCTACGGCGGTTGCCGATGATCGGCGCATTCGCCTTCGGGATCTTCGCCGTGCGGGCGGCGATGGCGGTGGCGCGGCCGATGTTCGTCGGAACGCCGTTCCTGATCCATTACTCGGTCGGCTCGTTCACCCTCAACTTCATCGTCGGCGCCACGTTGCTGGCGGGATCGCTGTGCCATTCGCGGGAATTGCTGGTCGCCTCGAAGCGAAAGCTGCGTGAGAGCAATGCGGCGCTGGTGGCCCATGAAGCGGAGCTGCAGGAAACCAATCGCCAGCTCGAGGAGCAAGCCATTCGCCTGGAACGGCTGGGCGGCGACTATGCCGCGGCCCTGCAGCGCGCCGAGCAGGCCAACCGCGCCAAGGACAGCTTCATCGCCAACATGAACCACGAGTTCCGGACCCCGCTCAATGCGGTGCTCGGCTTTACCGAACTGATCCAGGCCGAGGCGGCCGGCCACGGCTATGACAAGGTCACCGAATATTCCGGCTATGCGCACGATGCCGGGCGCACCATGCTGCGCAACGTCGATCGGATCCTCACCTTCGTTGCGCTCGATTCCGGGGAGCGCCCGATCGAGAACCAGTGTTTCCAGCCGAAGCCGTCGGTCTGCCGGGTGATCGAAGCCCTCAACGAGCTCGCCACGCGCCGGGGCGTCACCGTCGGCTCGGACATCGATCGCGGCCCGGAGGTCTGGTGCGGCGACGAGCGGGCGTTTCGCGCCATCGTGGACGAATTGCTGCGCAATGCGATCATGGCCGCGCCGCAGGGAACGCCGATCCGGGTGCTGCTCACCGGCGATGACGGCGAGCTGATGCTGCGCATCGTGGATTCGGGTCCCGGCCTCTCCGACAAGTTCCTGCGCACGGTCGGCGATCTGTTCAACATCAGCGAGCACGTGCTGTCGCGCGGCGGCGCGAAGCAAGGCGTCGGGCTGGGCCTGTCGATCGCCGCGCGCTATGCAAGGCTGATGGGCGGCGCCCTCACCTTGGAACGCAACCAGCCGAACGGCACGATCGCCCGGGTTCTGTTGTCGGCGGCGCCCCAGTCGCCCGCCAATCCCATCCGGCAACAGCCGGTCGCGGAGAAGCAGACCGCATGAGATTCGATCCCAAGCGCTACGCCTCGGCGGATGAAGTCCAGTCAGGGCGGGTGCGGCGCATCTTCGACTATTGGTGCGGCAAGGCGTCCGGCGGGCGGATCCCGCTGCGCGCCTCGATCGATCCCACCGAGTTGGTCGACCTCCTCCCCTGCCTGATGATCGTCGAGGTGATCGAAGGCCGCTTCCGTTACCGCCTGGTGGGAACCGAGGTCGCGGCCAACGCGGGCGGCGATTTCACCGGCTGCTTTCTGGACGCGCAGAACTTCGCCAACCGGGATTTCTATCTCGCCTGCTATCGCGAGGTCCTGAAGGGCGCCGCACCCGTCTTCGGGCTCGATCACTGGGCCTATTCCGACGGCCGCAGCGGCGTCGCCGAGTTCGCGATGCTGCCGCTCTCCGTCGATGGCACCGCGGTCGCCCAGATCCTCACCATGGAAGACACCAAGGAAGTCGCCTCCCCAGGCCGCAACGCCGTCCGCTGACTTCGCGCGGGACGAAACCCCGGGATGACATGGGGGTTGTTCGCTTGCGGAATGCGGATTGCCCGCTCCGTCATCAACCTTGCAGGCATAACGTGAGCAACCGACAAAAGCCGTCCGAACAGAAAAAGCAGCACGGACCTTCGCTGTTCACTTGCTTTGCCAGCCATACCGCCAGGGCCTCGGGCCATCCGCTGACCTTCGTCGCTGCGGTCCTGGTGATCGTCGGCTGGGCGGCCTGCGGTCCGGTGTTCGCCTTCAGCGACACCTGGCAGCTGATCATCAACACCAGCACGACGATCGTGACCTTCCTGATGGTGTTCCTGATCCAGAACACCCAGAACCGCGATTCGACGGCCATGCATTTGAAGCTGGACGAGATCATCCGCGCGCTCGATGGGGCGCACAATACGCTGATGAATCTCGAAGACCTTGAAGACAAGGATCTGCAGGCGATCCAGAACCGCTACAAGGCGCTGGCTGCGAAGGCGCAGGATGCGCTCGAGGATGAGGATCTGGCGGCCGCCGCCGAGCATATCGAGCAGCTGGCCGAGGCGAAGCCGGCGGGCGCGAAGAACGGCGGCTCGGCCCGCGGCAAGAAGCGGGCCGAGCGCGGCCGGAAACGCGGCTAGAGTAAAACCCTGGGGATTACTCGCCGACTTCGGCGACAGTGTTCGCCTTGGCGTAATAGGAGTGGTGGTAGTGGAAGCTGCTGCCGTCCTGGTAGGGCTGGTAGTAGCCGCGGCCGAACGAGTTGTAATAGTCGCCGCTCGCATACAGACCCTTGTTGTTCTCGGCGCAGGCCGAGAGGCCGACGACCAGCAAGGAGAGGCCGACAGCGATCTTCAAAGTCTTCATTGGGAATCCCCTGTGTTTCACAAAATGCCCTGATCGAATCCGGGCGGACGCCACAAGGCCCAACCCGGCGCGATGCCGACCGTTCCTCTATACATCATCGCTGGGAAACTGTGAACTTCGGCGGTGTGGAATCCCAGGCCGGGATCGCAAATTCACGCCTCAACTGATTGTTTTTACTGGAAATTTATCGAACCGGTGCGCCTGTGAATGGATTCCAGGCACAAGCCGCGAGAGCGGCCCAGGCGGTCGCGCCCAGATGCGGCAGACGAAAGTAATAGAAATCGTCGGTCGTGCTGCTGGGCGATAAAGCCAGTCCGGTGGTGACCCGGGCCGCATCCGTCGCCCAGAGCAGGCCGCCGGGGCTGAACCGCCGGCCGAGCGCCCTGAGCAGCCGGTCCGCCTTTGGATCGTTTCCGACCGCGCGATAGACCAAGGCGGCCTGCGCCGTGCCCTCCCACCAGACGCCGTCCTGGTCGTCGTTGAAGTCGAAGCCGGGCCGCACGGCGTGATGCTGCTCGATGTAACCCAGTGCCCGCCGCCATTCCTGCGGGGCTTGGTCGAGGAGCAGCGGCCACAGCTCCGCGTCGAGGCCGCTGTTCTTGCGGTTGATGCTGACTCCGTCCGGCAGCGTGCCGACATAGAAGCGCCCCGCCTCCGAATCCCAGAGCTCCGAGACGAAAGACCGCGCCAGCGCGGCATTCGACGACCAGGCTCCGTCCGGTTGCACACGGCGAAGCCAGTCGAACACCGCCGCGAGGTCGACATTGTGCTCGGTGGATTTCCAGCCGAGCGGCTGCGCGGCGTCGTCATAGCCGTAGAGGCCACCGGCGAATCCCGCCGGTGCGCGATCGTCCGCGCTGGCGCCGGCCGCCCAGCGGGCGATGCGCGCCGCGCCGTCGGCATAGCGCGGATCCTGGGTCGCATCGGCCAAGGTCAGCAGCGCCAAGGCGGCCCAGGCCAGATTGCCGGTCGCAGAACTCACCTGATAGGCATCCTCGTCCCAGCGCCCTTCCGTGCTGTTCCACCAGCCCATCGGCGGCACCGGCGTCTCGTGCACCGGCCCGGGGCGATAGGCGTTGCGCAGCCGGCCCGCAGCCCCGCTCCGATCCGCTTCGGAGGCCTGCAAGATGGCCGCGCCGATCCGCTTCGCGCCATCGAGGTCGCCGCAAGCCCTGAGGGCGATCGCCGCCAGGGCATTGTCGTAGGTGAACGCGGCATCGAGGGCCGGCTCCGGATTGGGCCCCTCACCTGAACCCGCGTCATAGCTGCGCAGGAACACCGGACCGTCGCCGGGTGCGGCAGCCACGCGGGCGGACAGCGCCGAGCAGGCCCGGGTCGCGACCTCCCCGGCGGGATCGGCCTTCACCCCGCACGGGGCCAGGAGCGCGGACAGGCACAAGAGCGGAAGCCATCGCATCCGTCCTGCTTAGCGCGGCTGGATGGTCACCGCCAGCGCATCGTGTCGTGACGCCATGTCGTCAAACCGTCACGCGCCCGGCGCCGAGCGGCGACACATCCCCGTCATGCACCCCGTGCTATCGGTGCCCGGTAAAGAAATGGAAGAGAATGAAATCGAAATGCATGACCTCGGCACCGCCCTGCTCGCCGCCGACCCCGCCCTCCCCGCCGCCTTCGAGGCTTCCTTGACCGGCATCGCGATCGAGGCCGGCGATCACGTCACCCGGTTGAAATGGCACCGGCTGCAGCGCGGCCGTGGCGACCTGCCCTTCACGCCAAGCCGGTTGCTGGAGGGCCTGGCCGCCGGCGCCTCGATGGAGGTCGATCTGCGCCTCCATGCCGATCACAGCTTCGTCTGCCTGCATGACGAGACGCTCGACCGCGAGACCAGCGGCAGCGGCCGGATCGCCGAGGCCTCGCTCGAGCAGTTGCGCCGCCTCACTTTGCGCGGCGACGGCGCCGCCACGGGCGAAGGCTTGATCCTGCTCGAAGACCTGGCGGAGCTGGCGCGCGGCGTGGCCGCACCGGATGCCTTGGTCCAGCTCGATCTGAAGGAAGTCGACGCGGCGCTGGACCGCCAGACCGTCGAGAATTTCCGCCGCACCCTCGCCTGCGTCGCCGACCGCTGCATCCTGACCGGCTGCGACTGGCAGGCGGTCTCGCGCCTGGCCGCCGCGGTTCCGGCGATGCGGCGGGGCTTCGACCCCTGCGCCGACGATACGCTGGAGCACCTGCGCGACGGCATCGACTGCCTCGACTTCGTGGAAAGCGCGCTCGCGACCGCGCCCGAGGCGGAGATGATCTATCTGGACTATCGCATCGTGCTCGCCGCGGAGGAGATGGGGATCGACCTGGTGGCGCCGTTCCGGGCCTCGGGCAAGGCGGTGGATGCCTGGACCCTCAACACCGATCATCCCGGCGCGGCGCGCAGCGTGCAGCGCCTGGTGGCCCTGAAGGTCGATCAGATCACGACCGACGAACCGGACGCGCTGCAGGCCCTGTTCGAAAGCCGTCGCGGCTAAGCCTCTCGCTTTTGCCCTTCTCCCCTTGTGGGAGAAGGATACGAAGGCTTGGTGAGGCACCGCCGAACCTAGCCGAAGTTGGATGAGGGGTGCGCACCTGCGGGTGCGCGCGCTCGGCAGAGCGCCCAGTGCCGAGCGGGCTCCTCAGCGCTTGCGCGCTGCGCGCCTGCGGCGTCGATTTCCAGTTTCTGGACCCGGCCCCGAACCTCGGCCATGATGCGGACCCGATCCGCATTGTGACTTGGGGAGCTGCGATGTTCACCGGGTTGTCCATCGTCACGCTGTTGGCCGCGCTCGGCAGCGGCATCATGGCGGGCTTGTTCTTCGCCTTCTCGACCTTCGTCATGCAGGCGCTCGGCAAGCATCCGGCCCCGGTCGGGATCGCCGCCATGCAGTCGATCAACCAGACCATCCTCAACCCGATCTTCTTCGCGGTCTTCTTCGGCACCGCGTTGCTCAGCCTGGCGCTCGCCGTGCTGGCTTTGCTCGGCTGGAGCGAGGCCGGCGCCGGATGGCGGCTCGCCGGCGCCCTGCTCTACCTCATCGGCTCAATCGCCGTCACGATCCTGTTCAACGTGCCGCTGAACAACCGCCTGGCCGCGGCCGCGCCGGACAGCACCGAAGGCGCAGCACTCTGGTCGCGTTATCTCCGGATCTGGACCGCCTGGAACCACGCGCGGACGATCGGCTGCATCGGCGCGACCGGCAGCTTCATTCTCGGAATGCCCTGAATCACGCCGACAGCCTTCCCGCAGCCCTTCGACAACAATTCTGTGTGGATGCCGCGGTAGCGCCAGTCTGCTGTGTTGGACTCACGGCCGCAATGGCATGCCGGAACCTGCGGCCGAACGAAAGGTTGCGTCAGGAGAGGTATGGTCGCGTGCACCGGCTGCCCTCTGTCGGAAACCGCGCACGCATGGCCAATTCGAACTGAGGAATCCCCCATGAAGAACCGAACCGCTTCTATCGGCCTCGCGGCCTGCGCCGGCTTCGCGATGGCCGCCGTCGCCGCGATCAGCACGGCCTCGGCGCAGACCACCTTGTACCCGGCCGGCACCGATTGCTCGCGCCTCGTCGGCACCAGCCAGACCGAATGCACCAACCAGATGAGGAACTCGGCGAGCCCCGACACTTCCAATAACACCAGCAACAACCAGCTCAATTCCGAAGCGAGCAACTATCGCTCCGGCATGGGCATGGGCGTTGACCCGAACAACCACGAAAACTACCGCAACTACCCCGGCGCCGGCGCCGATTGCGCGGAAATGGTCGGCAACACCAAGGGCGACTGCGCCGCGCGGGCGACGCATGGCCCGAGCCACGACGACAGCAACAACACCGATATGATGAACTAAGCCGATCGCGGCATCGGCCGGAAGACCCGCTCTTCCGGCCGAAGTCGAACCCTGCTAGTCGGAGTCAGTCAGAGCGCGCGGCGATTTCCGAAACAATGGACCGCAGTCGCAACAAGACATGTCTGGAAGTTATCTGAATTCGTAGGTTCGCGCGTACCGCGAAACGACAGCAATGTGTCTCGCCTCTCTTGCCTCTTCACACCGAAGCAACTATAATCCTCGCGCATAGGCTGCAATCATTCTGCAGCCTCCGCCGTGCCGGCACTCGATGTCCCGATAACGCGGCGCCCAATCAGCCTCTCCGCCGTGCCGGGCATTTGTCCCCGATAACGCGGCACTCATTCTTCAACGAACTGCAGCGATCGATGCCGCGCGCATCGCGCATTGCCGAAGCTTGCATGCGTCACGTCCGGACCGGACACAGACAAAATGCCCGCGCGAGTGATGCACGCCGCATCGTTCGCCGCAGAACTGAATCCGTCGCAACTTGTACCGGGCTTTTACAGGAAGAGAATCGATGCCGACCCTCACCGATGAGATCAAGACCTTCATCGTCAAAGGCTTAGCCTGCTACGACACCCCGTCCCAGGTGGCGGAGGCCGTCAAAGCCGAGTTCAACATCGAGATCACCCGACAGCACGTCTACGCCTACGACCCGAACGCTTCGCAGCACATGGCCCCGCGCTGGCGCGCGCTGCACGCGGCGACCCGCGCGGCGTTGCTGCGCGAGCTGGCCGAGATCGGCATCGCCCATCGGGCGGTGCGGCTCCGGAGGTTGGATCGCTTGGCCAGCCGCTCCGAACGCAACAATGTCCTGACGGCGCTCAAATGCTTCGAGATGGCCGCGAAAGAGTGCGGCGGCATGTACGAAAACCGCAAGCCCATCCTCGTGCAGCCGGCCGCGCCGCAAACCGTGATGCCGGAGCAGACCGCGCCGCAACCGGCGGCGACACCGCCGGCAATGCCGCAGCGTGCAGAGAAGCAACCTTCAATGCCGGAGCGCAGCACGCCACAACCGCAGCGCACGCCGCCAATGCTGTCAGTGCCCCTGCCCGTCCCCCCACGGCCCGATACGCCGGTGCGAGCAGCGCCGCCGCCGCTGGCCGTGCTGGCGCAACCACCGCAGCCCCCGGCGTCACCGGAAGGACAGCCGCTCGGCCGGGTGGAACGCTACCTGGCCTATGTGCACGAGCGTCATGCGCGTGATCGCCAGGCGCGCTTGGACAGCGCGGGCTAGGGCAAGGCTCGGCGGTCAGCCGAGCGTGCGGTGGATCGGAAACTGCGCCGTCACGGTCGTGCCCGCGCCCGGCGCCGAGGCGATCTCCAGCCGGCCCTGATGCAGGGTCAGCAGCGCGTTCACCAGCGGCAGGCCGAGGCCGGTGCCCTCGTAGCGGCGGTCCCAGGACTCTTCGAGCTGGTCGAAGGGACTGAGCGCACGCGGAATGTCTTCCGGCGCCATGCCGATGCCGGTATCGGCCACGCTGATCTCCAACCCGCCGTCGGGCGCCTGCCGCGCCGCGATCTCGATGCGACCGCCGCGCGGCGTGAACTTCGCCGCGTTGGAGAGAAAGTTGAGCACGACCTGGCGCACCGCGCGCTCGTCGGCGAACAGCAGCGGCAGGTTCGGCGCGCTTCTGTTCTCGAGCGTGATGCCGTTGCGGACCACGATATCATGCATCAGCCGGGCGACGTCGGAGACCACGAGCTGGAGATCGCACTCGGTCTCGCGCAGCTGGTACTTGCCGGCATCGATCTTGGTGAGATCGAGAATGTCGTTGATCAGCTGCAGCAGGTGGCCGCCGCTGCGATGGATATCGTCCGCATAGGTGCGGTAGCGCGTCTCCTCGATGCTGCCGAACAGTTCGTCCTTGATGATCTCGGAGAAGCCGATGATCGCGTTGAGCGGCGTGCGGAGCTCGTGGCTCATATTGGCCAGGAACTGCGACTTCGCCCGGTTGGCATTCTCGGCCTCGACCTTGGCCTGCCAGAGCTCGATTTCCATGCGCCTACGGTGGGTGATGTCGGAGATCACCCCGACGATGAAGCGGCCCGCACCGGCCAACGCGAAGACCGACTTGCGGGTGACGATCCAGAACTCGGCGCCGTCGGCATTGGCGATCGCCTCCTCGTTCTCATGCGGCACGCCGTCTTCGAAGATCTTGATATCGACGTCGCGGAACACCTGCGCATGCTCGGCCGGCACCACGTCGAAATCGGTATGGCCCAGCAACGCCGCTTCGGGACGGCCCATGAAATGGCAGAACGCCTCGTTGACGAAGACGAAGCGGAACCTGTCATCCTTGACGAAGACCGGAGTCTGGATGCCGCCGAGCACCTTCAGCAGGAAGTCTTCCCGGGCCGCCAGCCGGAAGGCCGCTTCGCGGCCACCCGTCTCCAGCCAATGGTCGTGCTTGGTGGCGTAAAGCTTCATCTGGTCTCGTTGCAGCCGATGCGTCCGTGCCGCGAATCAGCGGCGGCGTGGTGCGCCATAGAAATAGCGATTGGCGCCGAAAAGCTCTTGAGGAGTTTCCGCAGCAGCAGCATTTCTTGCATGAACTTTGCCGGGTGTGTGTGCCCGGCGAGATCGGCTCAAATGCCCGCCTTATTCGCCCTGGATTTCCAGAAACGTGACCGATGCCGGGGGCAGCCGCAGCGTGCCGGATGGCATCAAATCGGCCTCCAGCGCGGGCAACGTACCATCCGGCGAGACCTGCAGCACCGTGCCGTTCAGCATGATGGACCGGGCCTGCAGGTCCTTGGCGGTCAGCGTGTAACGCGCGCTCGGCACCGGAAGCCGGAGCATCTGTTCCTTGCCGCGATCCAGGTTCAGGGCGAGCACGGCCATGCCGCTTGGCCGATCGCGCAGGCAGTGCGCGTAGACATGGAAGCCCGGGACGAGCGCGCCGCAGTCGAACACGGTCATGCCCATCAGCTTGCGCCAGAGCAACGCGCACCAGTAATTGGGTCGCGGCGCCAGCGTCGCCTCGTCGATCATCCCGTAGTCGCTGGCGGCGAGCGTGTTGTGCATGACCGATTGCACCCCGCCGCGTGCGAGGCGCCCGAGTTGGTCGAGATAGCGGAAGCTGTCGAGGAAGGTCGCGGCCCAGGGATTGCCGCCGCAGACCGTATCGGCGGTCTCGGTCAGCCAGATCGGCTTGCCCGGCACGAAGCGATCGCGCAGGCCGCGATAGACGTGGAAGGCCTGTTCGGTGCGGCCGAGCCAGTCCTCACCGAGGGCGTCCTGGGCGCGGGTCTGCGGCCACCAGGTGTCACTCGCGCAACGCCGCGAGGCCGCGCCGTAATGGTGATAGGACAGCACGTCGAGCGCGGCGCCGCCCGGCTGCTCGAGGATCCGGCGCGCGGAGAGCTCGGGCTCGTTTGGATCGTCGCTCCGGTCGCCGAGCGCGCTCGGTCCCGCGATCAGAGTCCGCGGCGAGGCCGTACGCAAGGTTTCGCCGAAGACGGCGAAGTCTCTCGCATAGGCGACGGCGTCATAGCCGCTCGGCGCGCCGGCCCGGGCGCTCGGCTCGTTCATGAACTCGATGCCGGCGATCGTGGCGCCGGCCGCGCTGGTGACGGCAAGGAGGCTCTGGAGCTGATCGGGCTGCCAACGCCCCTGCGGATCGCGTGTGCCGTCGCTGATGGCGACCGAGGTGACGATCTCGCCGTCGACCGCGCGGCAGAAGTCGATGACGCCCTGCCATTGCTGACGGGTGAGCATGCCGCCGAAGCCCTTAGGTGGCGCGGCGGGAGCCGGGTCGGAATCACAGAAACAGGTGCTGTTCGCCCAGGTGCCGCTGACCCGCACGTAAGCCGGTCCCAAGGCCGCCGCAAGCCGGCACAGCTTCTTGCTCTCGAGATCGATCGGCGCACGCTCGTGATAAAGCCCGCCGCCATTCACCAGCACGGCATAGGGCGTCCAGAACCGTCCGCCGGTGACCTCGACCATTTCGACATTGTAGGACTGGAACCGTGGACCGATCGTGCCGATCGGCCGCAGTTCCGAAGGTGTCAGTCGCATGACCGCAACCTAAGGCCGCCGCCCCGATCCGGGAAAGTGAACTTCCTGTGGCTGGCGCTCAGGCCGGTTGCAACACATGCACGGCGCGCTTGGCGATCAGCGCGCCGGCGGCCGCGCCGAAGGACTTCATGTGCGGCGCCACGCTGTGCGCCTTCAGGGCCTCCAGGTTCTCCCATTTCTCCACCACGACATAAGTATCCGGGCCGAAGGCGGGATCGGCGCCCGGAACATCGACGACGACGCCGTATTCGATGCAGCCATGCTCCTCCCGCACCGTCGGGACGACGGCCTGGAACAGTTCCAGCAGCTGGGTGCGCTTGCCCGGATGGGCGGTGATGAAGGCGAGGACGTGAATCATGCGCTTATTTCTTCTCACTCGGTTTCGGTTTTCTCGTCTTGTCGCCGGATTCCCGAATCGGCTCGCCGGGTCCGACGCCCGGCGAGATCGGATCACTGGCCGGGAAGGTCTCCTCGATCGCCTCATCGACCAGGGCTTCGGGGTCGATCGGCGTCTCCTGCTTCTTTTCCTTGGACATCATCTCCGTTTCTCCGTTCTGGCCCTTGCCACGAGACGACAACGGCTGACACAAATAGCGGCTGAGTGCGGTTGAGAGTTCCGGATGATCCACCAGATTGCGGTTTCGGGCTATCGTTCGTTGCGCGACCTGACGGTCGTGCTCGGCGGGCTCACCATCATCACCGGTCCGAACGGCAGCGGCAAGTCGAGTTTCTACCGCGCGCTGCGCCTGATGAACGACATCGCCCATGGCGGCATCATCCGCTCGCTGGCCGCCGAAGGCGGCCTGCCGTCGACGCTCTGGGCCGGACCCGAATCCTTCGCCCGCTCGGTCAAGCAGGGCCAGCATCCGGTCGAAGGCACGCGGCGGAAGAACCCGGTCGCGCTGAAGCTCGGCTTCGCCGGCGACGATTACAGCTATGCGATCGAGCTCGGCCTCCCGGTCGGCGGCGGGCATTTCGCCCTCGACCCCGAGATCAAGCTGGAGGCGCTCTGGATCGGCGCGCAGCCGAGCCGACACAACGTGCTGGCGGAACGGCACGGACCCTCGGTGCGGATCCGCGACAAGGCCAACGCCTGGGCCCAGGCCGAGACCGCCCTCGCCGCCTATGATTCCATGATGACCCATTGCGCCGATCCGCGCGAAGCCCAGGAGCTGCTGGTGGTGCGCGAGCGCATGCGCAACTGGCGCTTCTACGATCACCTCAGGACCGACGCCGAGGCCCCGGCCCGGCGCCCGCAGATCGGCACCCGCACGCCGGCCCTCTCGGGCGACGGCAGCGATCTCGCCGCGGCGATCCAGACCATCCGCGAGGTCGGCGATGCCGATGCACTCGACACCGCAATCGAGCACGCCTTTCCCGGACACACAGTCGAGGTTGCCACCGCCGGCACCTACTTCGAGATCGAGATGCGCCAGCCGGGTTTGCTGCGGCCGTTGAAAGCGACCGAACTCTCCGAGGGCACGCTGAAATTCCTGCTGCTGGTGGGCGCCTTGTTCTCGCCGCGGCCGCCGGGCCTGATGGTGCTGAACGAGCCGGAGACCAGCCTCCATGTCGATCTCATCCCGGCCCTCGCCCGTGCCATCGGAGAAGCATCAGCACGAACGCAGATCATTCTGGTCACCCATTCGGAAGCGCTGATCGGCAACTTGCGCGGCGATTTCGACTGCCGCCAGGTCCGGCTGCGCAAGGAGTTGGGCGAAACGCTCGCCGAACAGACGGAAGAGCCGGGTCGCTGGGTCTGGCCGAAACGTTGAAAACATCCGCAGACTGAAAGGCATCAACATGGACAAGACCAACGCGGCGGTGATCGGCCTCGGTTCGATGGGCTTCGGCATGGCCGTATCCCTGGCCCGCAAAGGCTTCGACGTGGCCGGCACCGATGTGAATGCCGAGGCCGTGCAGCGCTTCGCCGCCCATGGCCGCGCCGCCAGGAGCATCGCCGAGGCGGCCACCGGCGCCGCCATTCTGGTGGTCGTGGTGGTCAATGCGGCCCAGACCCGCACGGTCCTGTTCGGACCCGAGGGTGCCGCCAACGCCCTGCCCAAGGGCGCGGTGGTCATCTCCTCCGCCACGATGAGCCCCAAGGATGCGGAAGCGCTCGCCGCGGAAGCGGAGGCGCGCGGTCTGCTTTATCTCGATGCGCCGATCAGCGGAGGCGCCCAGCGCGCGGCGGAAGGCGCGCTTACCGTTCTCGCTTCCGGCAGCGACGCCGCTTTCGCCAAAGCGCAGCCGGCGCTGGATGCGATGGCCCAGAAACTCTACAAGCTCGGCGACAAGCCCGGCATCGGCGCCGCCTTCAAGATGGTGAACCAGCTGCTGGCCGGCGTGCATATCGCGGCCGCTTGCGAGGCGATCACCTTCGCCAAGCGCCTCGGCCTCGACATCGGCAAGGTCTATGAGGTGATCACTGCGGCGGCCGGCAATTCCTGGATGTTCGAGAACCGTGTGCCGCACATCCTCGAAGGCGATTATTCGCCGAAGAGCGCCGTCGATATCTTCACCAAGGATCTCGGCATCGTGCTCGACATGTCGCGCGACACCAAGTTCCCGACCCCGATCGCCGGCCAGGCGTTCCAGATGTTCATGATGACCGCCGCCGCCGGCATGGGCCGCGACGACGATGCCTCGGTCGCACGGCTCTATGCCCAGATCGCAGGCTTGGATCTACCGAGCTCCATCAAGTCGAACGGGTGATGCCGCCATCGACCCGGATGTTCTGGGCGGTGATGTAGGCGGCGCCGTCGGAGGCCAGGAAGGCGATCGTCGCGGCGATCTCCTCGCTGGTGCCGTAGCGCTTCATCGGCACGCTGTCACGGCGCTCATCGGTCGCCGGGAGACTGTCGATCCAGCCCGGCAATACGTTGTTCATGCGGATGTTCTCCGCCGCATAGGTGTCGGCAAAGATCTTGGTATAGGACGCAAGCCCGGCCCGGGCGACCGCCGAGGTCGGGAACATGGCGCTCGGCTCGAAAGCCCAGGCGGTCGAAATGTTGATGATCGAGCCGGATTTCTGCTTCTGCATCACCGGCGTCACCAGGCGGGTCGGACGAACGACGCTCAGGAAATAGACGTCCATGCCCTTGTGCCAGTCCTCGTCGGTGAGCTCCAGGATCGGCTTGCGCGGCCCGTGGCCTGCGCTGTTCACCAGCACGTCGATCCTGCCCCAGGCCGAGACCGTCTGGTCGACGAGCTTCTTCACATCGTCATTGGACTGGTTCGAGCCGGTGACGCCGATGCCGCCCAAGGACTTCGCCAGCGCCTCGCCCTTGCCGGACGAAGAGAGAATGGCGACCTTGTATCCGTCCGCGGCCAGGCGTTTCGCCGCCGCGGCACCCATTCCACTGCCGCCGGCGGTGACGATCGCGACTTTCTCTGTGGCCATGTGATCCTCCAATGTTCGATGCGATGAAAGTGGGAAACGCCCTACTCTTCCGCGAGCAGGCCTTTGGCGCGGTAGGCTTCGGCGGCCTGGCGGATGTATTCG
The DNA here is from genome assembly GCA_030715195.1 of Dongia sedimenti. Classification (GTDB taxonomy): domain Bacteria; phylum Pseudomonadota; class Alphaproteobacteria; order Dongiales; family Dongiaceae; genus Dongia; species Dongia sedimenti. Next base: position 141,856 of record JAUYVI010000003.1, on the reverse strand, counting down.
CCGGTCTCCGGCGCGTCGTAGCGGGCGGAAATTTCCTGGCTGAGCGCCAGCAGGGCGTAATAGGTGCTGCGATAGGGCCGTAGCTTTTCATAGGTTTGCAGCAGCACGTCGTTCGGGATCGCGGTCAGCTCGGCGGCGCGGCGGAAGTTGCGGGCGAGTTGCGGGTACCCCTCGGCCTCGGCGCGCGCGGCCTGGGCCAGCAGGGTCTCCCGGCTGATGGTGACATCCTCCGGGCCGATCTTGCGGCGGAGATCCGCCTCCTCCGGTTCACGCGTCATGGATGACGTCCATGTCGACGACGGCACGGCCGCGCTGCACGCAGGCGACTTCGCGCTTGTGCATCAGGAGCGCGTGCACGATCAGCCGCAGCCGCGCCATGTTGTCGACCTTGACCGGAACGGGAGTCGGCGGACGGCGCAGCGCGTGACCGGCGGCATTCGCGCCGATCTGGCGATAGGCCTCGCGCGAGAGCAAGGGCGCCTGGGCGAAGAGCTCCAGGTTGTTGAGCGGCGCCAGGCCCTTGCGCTGGATGACGGCGGTGCCCTTGGATTGCAGGCCGATGGCGATGCCGGAGCCGCTGAGCCGTGCGCCCTCGTGGCCGATCATCCCGCAGTCGGCGGTGGCGAAGACCTTCACGATGCGGGCCTTGATGCCCTGGCTCGCGATGCCGGCCAGAATCGCGCGCAAGGTCTCGCCATGGCTGAGGCCGCAAAGCGTGGTGTCGAGCGTGTCGGCGAAGGCCGGGCCGAGGGCGACCACGACTTCAGGCTCCGTGCCGACCGCCGCAGGCCCTCTCTCGCGCAGGACGATGCCCGCCTTGCCGCTGGAGATCGGCACCATCTCCTCGGCGGAGCGGGCTTGGGGGATGGCGGCGATCTTGCGCCAGGCCTCGCCTTCCAGGCGAAAGCCGGTGCCCGGGCCGAGATAGTCGTTGCCGTCGGTAAATGCGCTCTCGGTGGTGAAGTCCTTGGCAAGGATCGCGGCCGGCTGCAGATAGTCGCCGGAAACGCGGACGCGCTGCATGCCGCGGATGTTCTCGGCGATGTCCGCGAAGCCGGCTTTCGCCAGAGCATCCGCAACGTCGAAGGCGGTCAGCGGACCGTCGAGGAAGGCATCGGCGGCGGCCAGGTCCCTGACCAGATCGCGTTCCGGCATGTCGTCGGAGGCATAGGCGGTGGTCGCCGCCTCGACCTCGGCGTCGCCAATCTCCGGGAAGCCGAGGCCGCGGAACACGGCCTGGATCGCCTGGGCGCCGCGCCGGCGCGCCGCCAGCACCTCCGCCTCGCGCACCGGCTCGATCCCCGCATCGACCCGCATGTCGCGCTGGATGATCATCCAGTCGTCGAGATCGTCGGCGTCGAAATTGCCGCCGCCGAACATATTGTCCTTGCGCGGCATGGAACTGTAGCCCGAAGTGATGAAATCCGTGCCGGGCAGGAATTGCAGCATCAGCTTCGCCGCCTTGCGCATGTCGGAATGCGAGGACATGGCGTCGTTGCCCGAGGCGACCTCGAGACCGAGTGCGGCCGCGATCAGATTCTCCGCCAGGATCGCCCGCACGCCGCCCGGCAAGGCCGAGGGCAAGGCGACGCAGGAGATCGAGCCGTTCTGCACGCCCTGCGCGCCGGCCCCCTTGGCGATCATCAGGCAGCGCGCTTCCAGATAGAGCATCGAGCGCCCGGCCTCCCAGCCCATCAGGGTCTCGGATCCGGTGCCGGAGGTGAAGCGGATCTTGATCCCGCGCGACGCATAGGCCGAGGCGAGGAAGCCCTTGGACCAGGGCGTGTCGTCGCCGTCGCGCATGGATTCATCGGTGCCGTAGACCGAGAGGGTCTCGGCATAGGAGGTCAGCCCCTTGAGGCCGAGGCGCAGGTTCAGCGCCTCCTCCACCGCGCATTGGGTGAGCACGCCGCCGCGCGGCGTCTGCGAGCCGACCAGGATCGCGAGCGCGTTGAACGGTGCCATGCGGGCGACGCGGCAGGTGGTCTCCAGCTCATCGAAGCCGCGCAGCGCCGCTTCGGCGGCGTCGGCGGCCATGAGAGCCGGATTCTCGCGCCAGTTGGTGACATGGGCCTGGTTGCCGGGGCGACGGCGCGCCCGCATCTTCTGCAGCGCCATCATCATCTCGACCACGTTGAGATGCGAGACGATCGAACAGAGCTTGGCCGGCGTGCAGCCCGAGAGCAGCTGCACCAGGCGCTTCCGCGGGGTGTTGATATCGACCAGCATGCGGGCGAGCAGCAGCGAGTCCATCGCCATCGCCTCGACCGCGGTCTCGGTGTTGATGGCATAGCGCGCGATGTAGCGGTCGATCACATCGAAATCGGCCTCGGCGCGCCCGTCGATCTCCACGACCCGGCCCGCTTCCAGCCGCAGGCTAGGCTGGGGATCGTTCGGGCTGTCCATGACGGTGAGGCCGAGGCTGGCCTCCTCCTGCACGAAAGTGTCGCGGTTGACCGCGCGCTCTTCCCGCTTCTGGAACCGCTTCTGCCGCAGCATGGCTGGGTGCTCCCGGAATACATCCGGGCCCTGAATAGCATCCCGGAGACGCCGGGTCGATGTGCAGGCGCGCACCGGCGGCGATCGGCAATAAAAAACCGGCCCCGGGATTTCGCCCGCGGCCGGCTGTCGCAAGCTATGCGCGACTTCTACTTCTCGTCTTCGTCTTCTTCGTCGGCGGCCTTCTCGTCGCCGGCATCTTCGTCGGCCTCGTCGTCATCCGACGCGGCGTCGTATTCCTCCATCAGCTCTTCCTTGCGCGCGGCCATGGCGGCGCCGAGTTCCTTCATGTCCATGTCGGTCTTCAGCAGCTTCGGAAACAGCTCGGTCTCTTCTTCCTTGACGTGGTGCTTCACCCATTCGCTCATCACCTTGATCTGGGCATCGAACAGCGCATCGTCCTCGTGCTCCTCGACCGCGGTGACCAGGTCGGTGATCGAGCCGTGCTCGACCTCCGCTTCGTCCAGCAGGTCCTCGTCATCCGAGCTCACCGCCTCGCGGGCGGCCGGATAGAAGATCTCTTCCTCGATCTGGGCGTGGACGCTGAGCGCCTGGCAGATCTTTCCGGCCAGTTCGTCCTTGGCATCGTCATCGAGATCGCCGGCGAGGAACTCCTCGAACATCGCCGCCACTTCCTTGTGGTCGGCTTTCAACAGGGCGATGGCGTCCTTCGCTCCGGGGTTGCGGGTATTCTCTTCGGCGTCGACGGATTTCTTCTGGGCTGATGCTTTGGCCATGGCAGGATCCTTTGGGTTCGGCCGGCTTGTCCGGCACTCACCAAGCCGATCCAGCGGCCAACGTTCCACCTAAGCAGGCCTTATTCGCGCGCGCCGTTTCGGGAGGGCTTGCGCTCGATCAATTCGTCCTGATGTCAGAGCGGGAGAGTGGTGCCCGGGGGCGGAGTTGAACCACCGACACCGTGATTTTCAGTCACGTGCTCTACCAACTGAGCTACCCGGGCATGTCCGGAAATGTCGGGGCTGCGGGCGCAAGCCCTGGGTTGGTGTCCCCCGACGCGGATCGCGGCTTTTTAGTGAAGTTGAACGGCCTTGTCCAGCGCCGTGGGATCGGGCGGAAAACCGGCCCGAAATAAGGCTTTAGCGGCGATCAGGGCTCTTCCGACCGGTCCGGCCGCGCGGCTTCGTCCTCATCCTCGTCTACGTTGCCCACGGGAACGCGGTAGCTCTCGCTAAACCAGCGGTTCAAATCGACCTGTTTGCAGCGGGCCGAGCAGAAGGGGCGGAACTCCACCACCACCGGCTTGCCGCAGTTTGGACATTTCGCCATGAAGACGCTCGCCTAGCCTTGCGTTCTCTTCAACCACATCTCGGCCAAGGTGGGGCCGGAACGGCGGCGTTTCAACTCGACCAGGCCGAGGCGCGACATGTTGCCGACCCAGTCGATCGCCGGGTCGACGATCACCGCCTCGCGCAGGGCCTCGACCACCTGGTCGCGCTTGCCGCGATGCTCGATGTCGATGAAGTCGATGACGATCACGCCGCCGATATTGCGCAAGGCGAGCTGGATCGGGATTTCCCGGGCGGCCGCCAGATTGACGGCGAGTGCCGTCTCGTTGATGCCGCCGCCCTCACCGCGTCGCGCGCCGGCGTCGCCGCTGTTGACGTCGATCGCACAGAGGGTCCGGACCGGCTCGAACAGCAGGCTGCCGCCGCTCGAGAGGGGTACTTCCTCCTGTAGGGCGGCCGCGATCTCCTCGTTCGCCGCGGCGTCGTTCATTTCCCAATTGCGGCGCGGCGTGTGCTGCACCTTCTTGGCAAGCTCCGGCGCCGTGGCGATGATTTTTTCGCCGTCGCCGCGGCGGTCGCAGTGGATCGCATCGACGCGCTCCGGCACCAGGGCACGCAAGGCTGTCTGCCAGAGCATCGGCGGCGGTATCAGCAGGGCCGGCGGATGCTTGTCGGCCAGCAGGTTGGGCTTGGCGTTGAAGCGTGCGAGCCGCACGCCCTTGTCCTCGCGTGAGTCGCGACGCACCTGTACCGCGATGGCATCGCCTTCGGAAAGGCTGTCATGCTTCTTCAGCGGCAGCAGGCCGGGGCGCGCGAGCCCGATCTCGACGAAAGCCGCGTTGAGCGTGCGATCCAGCTTCACCACGCGGCCGAGATGAATGCCGCCCGCCGGACCGCCCTCGCCTTCCCGCTCGGTGGTCGCCTGGACCAGCCTGTCCGTGGACCAGCGGAACAGCTCGGCGCGGTCGGGGCCGAGGGAGATGAAGACCTGGTCAGCCATGGTCGGACTTGAAGCCCAGGCCGGTCAGCATCGCGGCAATGTCATAGAGCGAGAGGCCGACCACATTGCTGTAGGAGCCCGACATGGCGCGCACGAAGACAGCCGCCCGGCCCTGCACGGCATAGCCGCCGGCCTTGCCCTGCCCTTCGCCGCCCGCGACATAGGCGGCGATCTCCGCCTCGGTGAGACGCTTGAAGATGACCGCCGTATCGACCAGCCGCTCGATGCGCCTGCCGTCGGGCGCCGCAATGGCGATGGCGCCCAGCACATGGTGGCGCCGGCCGCTCAGCAGCTCCAGGCAGCGGCGCACGGTGTTCTGGTCTTCCGCCTTCGGCAGAATGCGCCGGCCGCAGGCCACGACGGTATCCGCCGCCAGCGCGAAGCTTCCCGGATGGCGCGGCGCCACGGCGCCGAGCTTCGCCGCGGCGATGCGCTTGGCATAATGCGCCGGCAGCTCGCCCTTTTCGGGCGTCTCGTCGATTTCGGCGGGATCGACGCGCGCGGGCGCGATCCCGATCTGGCGCAACAGATCGAGCCGGCGCGGCGAGGCGGAGGCCAGCACCAGTTCCTGCGGGCGGTCCATCCCCGCCATTTATGTCGTCGAAGCTTGGATTACTTGAAGCGGAATGTGATGCGGCCCTTGGTGAGATCGTAGGGCGTCATTTCCACATTCACGCGGTCGCCGGCCAGAACGCGGATTCGGTTCTTGCGCATCTTGCCGGATGTATGCGCCAGCACTTCGTGCTCGTTATCGAGCTTCACCCGGAACATCGCATTCGGCAGCAATTCCGTGACGGTGCCCGAGAACTCGATCAGATCTTCTTTCGCCATCAAATCTCCTGGTTTCTCCGCGCCGCTCCCCGACCGTATCCCCTGGCCCCGGCGCGAAATCGGCGCGGATCATACTCCAAAAAGCCGAAAGCGCAATTCTCGCAATGGCATAGCCGCCCTTTCCGCAGAATGCCCAGGCTTGCCCGCCAAGCCCCTGATACGGCAGGAAATCTCTCGGATGGCCAGTGCCCAGGCGGCATCGCATACTGCGGCACCACAGTCGAGGGGAGCATCATGCCGTTCGTGAACATCCGCATCCTGAAGGGCCACTCCAAGCAGCGGAAGGATGAAATCTCGCGCCGCGTGACCGAAACCATCTGCGAGGTGGCGCAGCTGCCGAAGGAAGCGGTTTGGGTCGTGTTCGAGGATGTCGAGTCGGACGACTGGTATGTCGGCGGCAATTCAGTGACCGACATCAAGGCCGGAAAAGCCAAGGCCGCCCAGTGAGGCGGCGATGACGGCAGGCTGACCCGGCCCTATCGTCCCGGGAAGCGCACCCCGCCCTGCATCGGCGCACCCGCGGCGCCGAGGCCGGTGAGGTTCGACGCGGGACTGCCACCGCCCGGTGATGGAGTGGGTTGCGGGCTGGGCGGGAAGCTCGGGATCAGCACCACCGCCGGCCGACGGTCCGGCTTCGTCACGGCGGTCACGTTGGTTGTGGTGTTGTTGACGTTCGTGACGTTGACGACATCCGGCGGGTTGATCACGCGCACATTGTTGACGATGACCGGCGCGGGCCCGAATACGGGCTGCTCGGGTCCGAGAGCGACCCAGCCCACGGCGCCCTGGCTGTTCCGCCCTTGCGTGCCGAAGAAACTGACCGCTGCCGGTGCATCGAGGGATGCCGAGGCCGCGTTGCCCGGAACCCAGACCCACCGGTCGTTCACCTCGGTCCACCGGCCGTAATGCGACGGCGCGAAGCCCCAGGGTGAATCGTCAATCCAAGTCCGGCCCAGTTGCGGGATCTCGACCCAGCGTCCCTTTGAGTACGGGGCCCAATCGGACGGCACTTGCGGCTCCCAGGCCCAGCCGTATTGCTCGGTCGCCACCCAGAGGCCGTAATGCTCCAACGCCTGAAAGCCCGTGGTTTGCGGCGAGACATGGGTCGGCGCCTCGAGCTTGTTCTCGCCGGACGCCTCGACCTCGGCGGCAACGCGGCGGATGAAATCGTCCTCCACTGCGGCATCCAGCGCCGGTGCTGCATCCTTGGCGACGCGCGCGCGCGTGCCTGGCGGCAGGACGATCGTATCGTTGAACTGCGCCCCGCCTTCAAGCGCGGAGACCACGACCGCGCCGGACCCATCGTCGATCTCGACCTCGAAATAGCCGGGCTGATCGGCGCGCAGCGCACCGCGCGGCGTCTGCACGACGAAAACCTGCCCGGCGCCGCCGGGAAGGACGTGGAGAATGAGCGCACCCTGCTCCAGCGAGACCGTCGCGGTGCCGGGGCCGAGCGCGCCGACGGTCACCGCGCTGTCGCCGTCGAGATAGAACCGGCCCGCGGCGATATCGATCGCCGCATGGCCGCGCGCCGGCGTCGCGATCCGGTTGCCGGTGGTCAGCGGATAGTTGACGGTGATGTCGGAAGCCGGAGCATCGGCGGCGGCAGAATAGGTCACGGCGCCTGAAATTGCCGCCAGGCGGCCGATCTGCTTCGGCGGATCGGCCGGCGATTCCTCGGCCATTGCCGTGGATGAAACGAACAGCGCCAGCAAGAGCGCCAGAATCCGGATCATGGCCGCCTCCACCGAACCGTCCCCAACCTTAATTCTGCACGAGGCCGGGCAGATGCAAGCTCAAGACTTCGTGATGCGGGGAAGGCTAGATCTTCGGCGCGCCGAGAATTGGAAAGCGCTCGCGGATCCGTTCCATCAGGCCGTCGCGCACCTCGCGATAGGCATCCAGCCGCTGCTCGCGGGATCCCTCGACGATGGAGGGGTCGAAGGTGTTCCAGAACTCCACATCGCAGGCCATGGTCCGGGTCATATCCACGGCCTTGTGCTGTGCCTCCGGCGACAGCGAGATGATGAGGTCGAACGAAGTGTCCTCGAGCGTGTCGAAGGTCTTCGACTTATGCTTCGACATGTCGATGCCGATCTCGTCCATGACGGCGACGGCGAAGGGATCCAGTTCGCCGGCGCGGACCCCCACGGAATCGACGTAGATCTGCCGGCCCAGAATCTGCTTTAGCATGCGCTCCGCCATCGGCGATCGAATCGCGTTCTGGGTGCAGCAGAACAGGACTGCGCCGGGAAGCCCGTTGGCCATGCGGAGGCTCAGCTCCGCATGAATAGCGCGCAGATCAGCGTGAAGAGCCGCCGCGCCGTGTTGAAGTCGATCTCGACCTTGCCTTTGAGGCGCTCCTTCAGGATTTCCGAGCCCTCGTTGTGCAGACCGCGGCGACCCATGTCGATCGCCTCGATCTGGGAAGGCGAGGCGCTACGGATCGCCTTGTAGTAGCTGTCGCAGATGTCGAAGTATTCCTTGACGATGCGCCGGAACGAGGTCAGCGACAGGATGAAGCGGTGCAGCTCCCGATCGGACGTGTCGCAGACGCAGAAGATCAGGCGATTCTCCTCGATCGCGAGCTTCAGGTGATAGGGACCCTCATGCTCGATCGCCGGCGCGAAGGTGTTCTCCTCGATCAGATCGAAGATCGCGACCGCCCGTTCCTGCTGCGCTTCCGGTGAGCCGCCCGCGGCACTGCTCTCGTCGAGCTCGACCTTGACGATGCGTTGGTTGGGGCCTGGCGCCGGGGCGTCTTCGCTGGTCACGTGCGCCGGATCTGTCGCTCACGCCGCCTCGGCGGCAGCGCGGAAGTTTTCGACCCAGTCACCGATCTGATGCGGGTAGGTCTTCATCGCGGCGCGGTTCACGATCAGGCGCGAGGTGACCGTCGCGATGGTCTCGACCTCGACCAGGTTGTTGGCCTTCAAGGTCGCGCCGGAGGAGACGAGATCGACGATGCGGCCGCACAGGCCGAGGGTGGGCGCCAGCTCCATGGCACCCTGCAGCTTGATGCATTCCGCCTGGACGCCACGCGCCGCGAAGTGCCGCTGGGTAATGTGGGGATACTTGGTGGCGACGCGGATATGCGACCAACGGGCCGGATCGTCCTTCTCCGACATCTCGGCCGGCTCTGCCACGGACAGACGGCACTTGCCGATGCCGAGATCGACCGGCGCGTAGATTTCAGGATAGTCGAACTCCAGCAGCACATCGTTGCCGGCGATGCCGAGCTGCGCCGCACCGAAGGCGACGAAGGTCGCGACGTCGAAGCTGCGCACCCGGATGATCTCGATCTCCGGGACGCTGGTCTTGAATCGCAGTGCCCGGGAATCCTCATTGGAGAAGTCCGGCTCCGGCTCGATGCCGGCGCGCTTCAGGAGCGGCATCGCCTCCTTCAGGATGCGGCCCTTGGGCAGCGCCAGGATGAACGGCTCGTTCGCGGTCATCGCGCCCCCTTCACTTCACCGGTCGCCTTGTCGTGATCCGGCCGCCATTGGGTCGGCCAGGCCTCGCCGAAATCCTGCAGGAAGACGCTCGGCGCCTCGATCTCGAGCTGGATCACGCCGCCGCCGGAGAACACCAGGTTCAGCACGTGCGGCCCGTCCAGCGCGAGCGTCATCAATGGGAGGAACTTCGCCGGCTTCTCGCGATCGATGCCGCGGCTCCTGACCGCGATCACGCGGTCGATGCAGAGGCCGCTGTTGATCCGCTGATTGGCGGCACCCGCATCGGCGAAGCTGGCATCGCCGCCGCCATTGCCCTTGGTGGCGTCGGCTCGCTCCCAGCGGAAGCGGTTGACCAGCATGACGAAGCGCTTCTCGTCTTTCAGGAACCGCATCTCCGCCAGCGGCACCAAAGCGTCCTGCAGGCATGAGGCGACCACCGCCAGATCTTCGGCGTCTTTCGCCATCAGCCTGATGGGCTGCGCTTCGGCCATCCCCGACGTCTCCCCTATTCCGCCGCTGCGTCCTGCAGCCGTTCGATCTCTGCGCCGCACGCGGAGAGCTTCTGCGTCAGCTTCTCGTAGCCGCGATCGAGATGATAGACGCGGTTCAGGATCGTGTCGCCTTCCGCCGCGAGGCCGGCCAGGACCAGCGACACGCTGGCCCGCAGATCGGTCGCCATGACCGGCGCGCCGGTCAGCTTCTTCACCCCCCGCACCATGGCCGAGGCGCCGTGCACGTTGATGCTGGCACCCATGCGGGTCAGCTCCGGCACATGCATGAAGCGGTTCTCGAAGATCGTCTCGGTGATCATCGAGGCGCCGTCCGCCGTGGTCATCAGCGCCATCATCTGCGCCTGGAGGTCGGTCGGGAAGCCAGGATAGGGCTCGGTCATCACATCGACGCCGTTCAGCGGCCGGTTGGCGCGGCTGACATGGAGGCCCTGCTCGGTTTCCCGGATCTCGACGCCGGCCTGGGCCAGCGAAGAGGCCGCGGCCGCGATGAGGTCGTGATGCACACCGATGAGATCGAGCTCGCCGCCGGTGATCGCCGCCGCCATGGCATAGGTGCCGGCCTCGATGCGATCCGCAACCACGCGGTGCGTCGTGCCGCCCAGCCGCTCGACCCCGGTGATGCGGAGCGTGTTGGAGCCGATGCCGGTGATCTGGGCGCCCATGCCGACCAGGCAATGGGCGAGATCGGTGATCTCGGGCTCGCGGGCGGCGTTGATCAGCACCGTCTCGCCCTTGGCGAGCGCCGCGGCCATCATCAGGTTTTCGGTGGCGCCGACCGAGACTTTCGGGAAGGCGACCTCGGCTCCGGTCAGGCCCTTGGGCGCGCTGGCGACGATATAGCCGTCCTTCAGCTCGATCTCGGCGCCGAGCTGCTGCAGCGCCTTGATGTGCAGATCGACCGGGCGGGTACCGATCGCGCAGCCGCCGGGCAGTGACACGCGCGCCTGGCCATGCCGTGCCACCAGCGGCCCCAGCACCAGCACGCTGGCGCGCATTTTCCGCACCAGATCGTAGGGCGCCGTCGTGTCGTTGACGCCGGCGCCGTTCAGGATCAGCGAGCGCTGCTTGGCATTGAGCTTGGTCGTCACCTCGGCGCCGTGCTGCACCAGGAGATGCGTCATAGTGGAGATGTCCGCGAGGTCCGGGACGTTGTCGAGCCGCACCTCCTGGTCGGTCAGCAGGCAGGTCGCCATCAGCGGCAGCGCGGCGTTCTTTGCCCCGCTGATCTGGATCTGGCCGCGCAGCGGCCGGCCGCCACGTATTCTGATTCTATCCATCGGGGTCCAATCTGCGGAGAAGAGTCGCGCGGGTTGTAAACAAGCTGAACCGGCGGCTCAAGGTTTCGGATCCCGTCGCGCGCGGGTTTGGGCCTTTCGGCGCAGAAGATTCTGGCGCAAGGCCTCGGCCTCGCGCCGACGGCGCTCCTCTGTAGCATCGGATTGCGGCGCGGGTTTGACCGGCTTCGCTTTGGGAGGATCGGCTGGCGTCTGGCTCAGGGGAAGACTCCGCTTGACAACGGAGCGAGCCTTGCCTGTTCAGCGCGTTATGTCAACGCGTTGATCCTGAAAGATTAATTCAAAACCGGCAATCAGTGCGCGTGCAGCGCAGCCGCCCGTCGCCGGGCCGAGCGCTCGGACTGAAAGCGCAGGAAGGCGCGGATATCGGCCTGATGCTGCTTCCGCCAGCGGCGCCTGCTGAGCCAGGACTTGAACTTGACCATACGAATCACCCCAACCTATCGCCCGGCCCTCTGGTACCCCCCGGCGGTGACGAAAGCGTGACCATCTCTTGGCAAGGCCATGAAAAAGCCGGGCAAAATCGGGATTCTCGCGGGCTTTAAGGGTTCGTGTCATTGCGCTTGCGATCCCAGGCAGCCGGTGGCATGTTCCGCCCGCTTTTAAGGCGCCCGGTTCGCTGCCGTAGCTCAGGGGTAGAGCACGTCCTTGGTAAGGACGGGGTCGGAGGTTCAATTCCTCTCGGCAGCACCATTTCCCAAAACCCGCATCCTGCACGCCAAGGCCCCAGAGATGGGAAAGCCCCTCCAGCGACCGGGGGCTCCAATGACGCCGGGCAGGCCGTTCCTCCGCCAAGATCAACCCGCCATGCAACAGTGGCCCCGGCAAGGGGTTGAAATAATGAATGTTGTAGAAGGGAGACGAAGCGGATGAACAGTATTGAACGTACGCTGAGCGGCCCGGGCCATTCGGGCGCCTGCCTTGCGGCCGACGGGTCGGGCTCGTCGGGCGCGCCCCGTGGCGACGATCCGCGCGGTCCAGGCATCGATCTGGGCGACATGCTCGAGATGGGCCTCGAATCCCTTCTCATGCATTTCCGGCGCAAGCCAGGGGACCAAGTGGTGGCCGAAGACAGGACCAAGCCCCGACAGTCGGAGGAGTCCCGAAGGTCGGACGAGACCCAAGGGAGCCTCGAGCCCGGGGATAAGTAGTTTTCCGGGCCGAGAAATTGAGTCAGGTCAAGGTGCTCAACCGGCCGCGACCTAGTGTGAGGGGATGGACGCTGACCTGCCTTCCGCAACCGACGCTGGCCAAGACCGGAGACCGCTGGTCCTGATCATCGACGACGATCCCGCCATGCGGGATTCCCTCGCCGCCGTTATCGAGGCGTTCGGCTTTCGAACGCATACCGCCGTAAATGGACTCGAAGGGCTCGAAGCCGTCGCAACCGTGGCCCCGGCGGCGATCATTACGGACATCCATATGCCGGATATGGATGGGCTCGAGCTGCTCACGGCTTTGCGCAACGCGAGCACAGGCATTCCGGTGATCGCGATCTCGGGCGGTGTCGCGAAGGGCTTTGACTTCCTGAGCGCGGCAAGAAAAATGGGCGCGGTCGCGGCATTCCAAAAGCCGCTGCCCGTCTTCGAGATGATCGACACGATCAGCAGGCTCATGACACGAGGCGTAGCAGCCTGACCCTGGGGCGGCGGCGCTACCGCGCCGATAGCGCAGCCAGCGCGGCGTGATATTCGATGTTCTCCGGAGAGCACACCTCGCGGGCGTGTTCGAACCGCAGCCGAGCGGAAGCTTCATCGCCGGCAATGCGGGCGAGCGCGCCCACGTAGAAACTCGCCTCGCAATCCTGCTTGCGCGCGGTTTCGGGATCCGGATCGGCCGCCTGGCCGGCCAGATCCTCGATTGATATCTCGCCGCGCACGAAGCGCACGAGCGGCCCCGGCCACTGATACGGATCGAGCGCCGCTGCGCCCGATTCCACAATCCTGCCGCTGTCGCCCGGGTGGCGCTTCTCGGTAAGCGCCAGCCACAGCACCGCGTACGGTGCCTGTGATGTCGCTTCGATCACCGAAGTGAAATCCGCCGCCGCCTGGGCGTCGTCGCCGGCGAGAAAGGCGACCACACCGCGGCCGAGATGCAGCCGCGGCTGGTCGGGCTGGATCGCGATCGCCTTGCCGAAATCACCCAGCGCGCCCGCGGTGTCGCGCGCGGCAAGCCTCGCCCAGGCGCGATCGACATAAGCCGGCACGAAGTCCGGCTGCAAGGTCAGGGCATAGGAAAGATCGGCCAGACCACCGGAATTCTCCCCCTTATCCAGGCGATAGCTGCTGCGCTGCCGATAGATGTCGATGGAATCCGGCCGCAGGGCGAGTGCCTCGTCCAGATCGGCGATCGCGCGGTCGAGGTCGCCGTTCCGGTAGTAGCCGGTTGCCCGGCGTGTCAGGGCACCGACGCGCCAGACATCCGGCGCATCCGGGTGGCCGAGCGCGCGACCGCACAGGTCGATGATGGTCGTGATGTCGCCATTCGCATCGGCGGCTTGGCATTGCAGCATGTCGTTCGAAACGTCCGGTGCGATCGTTTGCGCCGCGACGATCGCCTCCGGCCGCGCCGCCACGAACTCGATCGAGGTCGGCGGACACAGCGTCTGGGCATGGCCGAACCCATCCTTGGCCACGCCGAACCGCCCGTCGACCAACGCCTGCGCGGCGACGTAGAAGGTGGTCTCGCAGGCGCGCGCGGCCGAAACCGCGGGATCGGGGTCATCCAAGCTCTGTTCCAGCGCCATCTCGGTGATCTGGTCCCGGTAGTACTGAATCAGGGGGCCAGGCCATTGCGTGAGATCGCGGCCCGCCGCCGCGGCGCTCAGCGGTGCGAGCGCGTTCTGGCGACCGGCCTGAAGCATCAGATTCTGCCAGAGCAGCGCCCGCAACTCATCATCGCTGCCTTCCGGAGCCGATCGCCGAGCCTGGGTGAAAAGCCGTGCCGCCGCGTTGTCATCGCCCTCCAGGTGAAGGGCGATGCCTTGCCGCAGCAGATGCTCGGCGGTGCCGGCATCCTCCGCCGCGCCGCGACGGATGACTTCGGCATAGTCGTGGATTGCCGGCGCGGCTTCGCCTTGCATGGCATGCGCCATGGCGCGCATGTCGTAGAAGGCGACGGTATCCGGCCGCATCTCGAGCGCGCGGTCGAAATCCGGGATGGCCGAGGCGGGCTCGTTCTTGGCGACATGGGCGAGGCCGCGATTGATCAGCGCCGCGATGGTCGGCGCCTCCCCCAGGTGGCCGGTATCAAGGGCGCGGCTGCAGAGCGAGATCGCCGTATCGGCATCGCGGCGCTTCGCGGCATCGATACAACCGGCTATATCCGCGCCGCCTTCGACCGCCGCCGCCGCATCATCACCGGGCGGCGATGCCGTGTCCGCGTTCGCCGGCGCGCCCGCCAGGGCAAGCAGGGCGATCAGCGCCGCCGGGAGAAACCGCATCGCCAACTCCACGCTCTCAAGGGAGTTCGCTTCTCTAGAGAACCAAGCCCTCCCGGTCAATTGTCGCCAATGCCCTTGATCGAATGGGGCTATTCACTGCTTGCTGCGACGACACGTCCGCTTGCCGCCGGACCGGTTGATGCCCTTATCTGGGGCCATGAACGCGCCTGTCCCCTTTCCGACCGAGAGCCAGATCGAGGATTTGGTCACCACCTTCTATGCCCGGATCCGGAAGCATCCGACCCTTGGCCCCATCTTCGAACAGGTGATCGGCGACGACTGGACCCCGCACTTGAAGTTGATGTGCGATTTCTGGTCGTCGGTGATGTTGACGACCGGCCGCTACAAGGGCCGGCCGATCCCCGCCCATGTCCGGATCAACCAGCAGCAGCAGGGGATGATCGAGCCGAAACACTTCGCCGAATGGCTGAGCCTGTTCGAGGCTACGGCGAAGGAGCTGTTCTCCCCGGACCTTGCGGCCAGTTTCGTCGAAAAGGCGCGGCGGATCGCCGAAAGCCTGAAGCTCGGCTTCGCTTTTCACTCCCCGACGCCCGATATCTGGGCCAGTCTCCCGCCGCGCGCCATTCCCCTGACCACGGTCAAGGCGGGCTGAACGCACTTGAACCGCGGCCCCGCTTCGGCGAGGCTGGCCCTCTTCCAGTCGCGCCTATAGGGGGAGCCGCCATGGCCAAGAAGCAAGATCCGTTCTTCGTCCATCTCTGGGACGAGCTGACCAGTGCCAACATTCTGCAGCGCCCGGATGTCCAGAAGTGGATGGACGTTCCGGCCCAGCTGCAGACCCAGTTCATGGAAGCCGCCAAGCGCGCCATGAACGCCGCTTTGGGCGCGTCGAAGCCGAAGCGCAAGGCCGCGAAGAAGAAGGCGCCGAAAGCCAAAACGAAGGCCAAGGCGAAGAAGAAGGCCGCCGCGAAGAAAAAGAAGTAGCGGCGGCCGGGGCCCCTACTCCACCAATCCCGACATGCGCTTCAGCAGCGGCCGCTGCAGAAGCGGTGCATGGCCGACGACGCGAAAAGCCAGATTGCGCAGCGCGACCAGACCCGGCGTCGACAGCTGCGCGAGCTTGAGAATGCGCTCGCTGAGCTCGATCCAGCGCTGGCCGACCGGCTTCCGCTCCGCCGTATAGAGCGCGAGCCTGTCGGCGGCGAGATGCTCGGCGAAGGCGACGGCGTCCTCGATGCCGAGATTCATGCCACGGGCACCGACCGGGGAATGGACATGCGCCGCATCGCCGCCGAGAAAGGCCGCACCCGCCTGGTAGGTTTCCGCCTGGTTGACCGCGATCTTGAATACGTCGGTCCGCAGCACCTCCCGAACCTCGAAGCCGCCATCCATCAGGGCCAGTGGATCGGCGGTATTGGAAATCACCCGGTACTGCAGCGGCCCGACCGGGACCGTGAAGCCGATATCGCCGCGATCGAACAGGAAGAGATGTGCCGCCCTGGGTTCGTAGAACCAGTCGGCCAGGACGACGTCGGCGATGCTCCAGTCCCGGCTGTGGGTATGGCCTGGGAAGGGAATCCGCGCCCCGGCGCGGACCGCACTGTGGATGCCGTCGGCACCGAACACATAGTCGTAATGGGTCTCCTCCACGGCACGCGCATGGCCGTTGCTGCCGCCCAGCATGACGTCGATGCCCGGGCCATTGGGATTCATGCCGGTCAGCGCGGTCTGCCATTCGACCGCCACGCCTTGCTCGGCCAGGGCCACGCTCATGATGCGCTCGGTTTCGCTCTGTGGCAGTGACAGCAGGAAGTTGTACCGATGCGGCAGGCTGGTGAAATCGATCGTGCCGATTCGGCGGTTCTCATACCAGACATAGCCGCGTTCGATCCGGATGCCGGCCTCGATCAGCCGTTCGGCCACGCCGGAGGGCTCCAGGAGTTCGAGGGTGTGAGCGGCAATTCCGACCGCCTTGCTCAGGGGCGTCGGTCCGGCATCGCGGTCCACGACGCGCGGCCGGTAGCCACGGCGCGCTAGTTCCAGCGCCGCCGTCAGCCCCGTCGGTCCCGCGCCCACGATCAGGATTTCCGGTTTCGTCCCGCCCATCCCGGTTGAACAGCGCGGTCGCCGAGTGGTTCCGCGAAGCGCTCTTGACCGGATCCTCTCCGCCTGCTGCTCTTCCCTCCCCTTCGAACCAAGGATCCCCAAATGGAATTGCGCGAGCTGGGCCGCAGCGGCCTCAAGGTTTCGCCGGTCTGCCTCGGCGGCAACGTCTTCGGCTGGACCGCCGACGAGAAGGCCTCCTTCGCCGTGCTGGACGACTTCACCACGGCCGGCGGCAATTTCATCGACACGGCCGATGTCTATTCGACCTGGGTCCCGGGCCACAAAGGCGGCGAATCCGAGACCGTGCTCGGCAAATGGCTGAAGACCCGCGGCAACCGCGACAAGGTGATCATCGCGACCAAGGTCGGCTCCGACATGGGCAATGGCCGCAAGGGGCTGAAGGCCGGTTACATCGCCCAAGCGGTCGAAGACTCCCTGAAGCGCCTGCAGACCGACACCATCGACCTCTACCAGTCGCATCGCGACGACCTGGATACGCCGCAGGAAGAAACGCTGGAGGCCTATGGCAAGCTGGTGAAGGCCGGCAAGGTGCGCGCGATCGGCGCCTCCAATTTCACGGCCGAGCGTCTCGCCTCGGCCCTGGCGATCAGCGCGAAGAACGGGCTGCCGCGCTATGAGAGCCTGCAGCCGGAATACAATCTCTATGAGCGCGCGGGCTACGAGAAGGAATTGGAGCCGCTCTGTCAGAAGGAAAAGATCGGCGTCATCGGCTATTTCGGGCTGGCCAGCGGATTTCTGACCGGCAAGTACCGGTCCGAAGCGGATCTGGCCAAGAGCCCGCGCGGCGAGGATATCGGCCAGTATCTGAACGAACGCGGTTTCCGGATTCTGAAGGCGCTGGACCAGGTCGCGGCCGAAACCAAGGCGACACAGGCTCAGGTCGCCGTCGCCTGGTTGATCGCCCGGCCCAGCGTGACCGCGCCGATCGTCAGCGCGACCAGGATCGAGCAGAGCCACGACCTGATCAAGGCGATGCGACTGAAGCTGTCCTCAGCGCAGGTCGAGGCGCTGAACGCGGCGAGTGCGTATTAGGATCCGGGGATGGTGAAGGCGCCGAACAGGCCGACGACGCCGATGAGGATCAGATAGAGCGCCACGACATAGTTCAGAATGCGCGGGACAATCAGGATCAGAATACCCGCGATCAACGCGATCAGCGGCTGGACGATGTACATATGGCCCATCATCTGGGCGGGCTCCTCTTCGGTGAACTGTTCGAGCTTAGGGGGTGAGCGGCGCGACGGCCTGACGATCGACCGACTGGGTCGGCTGCAGGCCGAGCGACTTGCGGTACTCGTTCAGGGCTTCCAGCGTGCGCTGGTCCGCGCGACCGTCGGCGGTGCCCGGGTCGTAGCCCAGCGCCTTCAGCCTTGCCTGGACCCTGACGAGATCGTCGTGGGTCAGCGGCGCGCTGGTTTGCATCGGCTCGCCCGTACCGCCGGGCTGCTGCTCCGGCGTGGTGGTGGCCTGTGCTTCCTGGACCGGACCGGCCCGGTTCAGCCGATGCAGCGTACCCGGCTGCTCGGCGAACAGCGACGCCGCCTCTGCCGCGGGAATCAAGTTCAGCCGCGACGGATCCGGCGGGGCCGAAAGCGCCAGCCAGCTGCCGATGGTTGCCCCGAGAACCACGACCATCGCGGAAAGACCGGCGCGCCACTCGCGGCGCTGCTCGGCCAAGACGATCATGCGTTCGCCCGGATAGGTGGCTCGACGGTCCATCGCGACCTCCCGAAGTCCTGAATCGGATTCAGGCCATCAACCGGCGCTCACGGTGAACGTTCCCGGGTGGCTCGGAAGGATGTCGGCTCGGAACGCCGCCCCGCTATTTCACACCAGATCGCGTGGCACGTCCTCGCGCCATTCCCGCTTCACCACGCTCTGGCCGTTCTCAAAGGCCTCGAGCACACCCCAGATCGTGAAGGTGTCCTTGGTCGAGCTCATGCCGCAGGTGATGTCGGCGCGGATGTCCCAACCTTCGCGCTTCAGGAAATAGCGCTCGGTCAAGGCATAGGCTGCGCTGCCGGGATCGGACGGAGAGATCGTGAGCTGGCGCTTGAGCTGATGGTCCTGGCTCGTGCCGATCTCATCGAAGCGGACCATGCCCTCGCCGAACACGCCGCCATCCGCATCGGTGATATAGATCGCGCGATCGTTGACGGCGTCGTAAGCGGAGAGTCGTTCGACTCTGCCGTCGCTGAGCTTCGTCGCCGGTGCCGGCGGCGCGGTTTCCGGAGCGGCGAAGGGGTTCTTGCTGTCATCCGGCCGGGCGCCCCGCACCGGCAGAAGAAGCCGGCTCTCGCCCGCGCCGATCTTGAGCGTCGCCCATTCCGGCGCCGGCCAGACCATCGGCCAATAGCCGCTGGAGATCGAGACCCGGATGCGATGACCCAGCGCAAAGCGATGCCCGCAATCGTTCAGCTTCACCTTCACGCGGTAGCGCTTGCCGGGTTCGAGCGGCGTCGGCTCGGCATGGCTGTCGCGGTGCGTCAGGTTCAAGACCTGATAGCTGACGCGCAAGGCGGCGCCGTCCGGGGCGAGATCGATCAATCGCACGCCGACCTGCGCGATGGGTTTGTCGGAAGCGATCCAGAGGTCGAGCTCCGGCGCGCCGAGAATCTCCAGCGGGCTCGGCAGCGGCGGCGTGTCGAAGGTCAATGACAAGGCATCATCGACGCGCTGGTCGGTCGGGCGCTCGCCCGGGCAGCCGGCGCCCATCCACTCGCCGCCGGCCTGGCCGACCTGCAGCGGCGACTGGATATTGAGATCCCGCACCGCCCCGGCGCCGGTCGACAGGCATCCATCGGCGTTCAGATACCAGGCCTTCTGGGCGATGTTCGCGCTCGGCCAGGACTCCTCCGCCACCCAACGGCCCGGCGATTGGGTTCGCGTGCCCACGGGCGGCGTCCAATCCTCGACCCAGGCGCGCAGCATCGGCTCCCGCTCGACGCCGTTGGCCTCGTTCTTCAGCCAGCGGTCCCACCACTTCACCGCCTCCTGCAGGAAGCCGATCGCCGGTGTCGGCGTGCCGTCCTGCGGATAGACATGGGCCCAGGGGCCGATCACGGCTTTTCGCGGCACCTTCAGGTGCTCGAGCATGCGCGGGATGGCGTTGGTATAGGCATCCGCCCAGCCGCCGATCAGGAAGACCGGAACCTGCACATCCGCGTAATCCTCGCAGATCGAGCCGTGCTTCCAATAGGCGCCGCGGCGCTGCTGCTTCAGCCAGAGCGCCGGCCAGAACGGCATGTGCTGGAGGCGCTGCTTCCAGTTCTCGCGCCAGCCTTCGCCGAACAGCTCCGGATCGGCCGGCCGCGCCTGATAGGCCAGCATGATCGCGCCCCACCAGAGATTGTCGTTGAGCAAGCAGCCGCCCATCCAATGGATATCGTCGGCATAGCGATCGTCGGTCGAGCAGACCGAGAGCACGGCCTTCAGTGCCGGCGGCCGGAGTGCTGCGACCTGCAGGCAGTTGAAGCCGCCCCAGCTCTTGCCCATCATGCCGACATTGCCGTCGCACCAGTCCTGCGACGCGATCCAGTCGATCACTTCGCAGCCGTCGTCCAGCTCCTGCTGGGTATACTCGTCGTCGAGCAGGCCGTCGGATTCACCGGTGCCACGCAGATCGACCCGGATCGCCGCATAGCCGTGGCCGGCGAAATAGTGATGCATCGGCTCGTCGCGGCCGCGGGTGCCGTCGCGCTTGCGATAGGGGATGTATTCCAGGATCGCGGGCACGGGATTGGACTCGGCATCCTCCGGCAGCCACATGCGGGCCGAGAGGCGCACCCCATCCTTCAAGGTAATCCAGAAATGCTCGACCCGGCGGACGGAGTTCGAGAAGCGGGTGACGATATTCATGATGGACTCTGGACTGGGCCAATGAGGCAGGCACACTAGCCGTTCGGCCAGCTCGAGCAAAGCGCGCGCCGCAGGCTAAGCTGCCGGATCACCCATCCTGCGGCAGAACCGCCCGGGACAGCGGGTTCTTCCGGTTCTCGTAAACACCGCCGCATTCCTTGGCGGCTTGTTCCAGGAGCTTGACGACCAGCCGGACATCGTCGTTCTCGTCGGCACGATTGACATAGTCATCGAGCCTCCGCAGGCGCACAGCCCTATGCGCGACGCCGATCTCGGCGATTTCCGCGAGAAACTTCCCGCGCGCAACGGCGTGGAGATCGCGCCAGCGTTGCGCCGGGGGCTGGGAACAGGCGGGGTCATAGCGGTAGACCTGCTGGCGGCTGACTGTGACGCCGAAGGTCGCTTGCACGGTCTCGGCCACTTGGGAAGGCGTTTCATAGCGCGCCAGACCCCTGACGATGAACTGCTTGATCTCGTCGGTGAGAATCGTCCGAGATTGCTCTTCCACATTGCGATCGTTCGGCGCTTTGAACATGCCGGTTTCATCCTTTCCGTGTTCGCACTGCGGCGGGTGCCGCAAATCTTATCTGGTCAACGTCCGGTCAACGTTGGGTGCTTGGGAATGCTCGCGCGGACAAGGCACGCAACGCAGACGCGTCGGCGCGGATCGCCCGCGCAATGCCAATCTGTGCGCCTGGATGCCCCGGCTGCACCGAAGGATGCAATTTCCATCTGGTCAACGTCCGGTCAACGTCGGGTGCTTGCGCCACGACCCTCCAGCCCGTCTGTCCGTCTGGGTCGGAAGCATGCGGGCTTCGCTTGTCGATGCTCGGGCGACGCTGCAGGAAGGCGATTTTCATCTCGTCAACGTCCGGTCAACGCGGTGCGGTTCTCAAGCCTCGCGCGGGCGACGCGCACGGGAGCGCTCGCTGTCGAGATTGCTGACGCAACGGCGTGGTGGTGGTGAGGATGTTGTGTAAGACCGCAGTGGGCAATCGCAGCCCTACCGATAAAGAGTATAGTTCTCTTTTTGTTCCCGCGCAAGAATAAAGTGGAGCTGGCGCCGACTGAACGGCTTTACACTGCGCGGCGCAGAAACGTTCGAAAGCCCGGGAGTCCTCCTCCCGGGCTTTCCTTCACGTCAGCGCCTTAGCCCGGTCTGCTCCGCGCGTGATCAGAAATCCCAGATGACGGGCACGCAGCGAAAGGCGTCGCCGTCGATCGCCACCCGGCAAACCGATGGGAACGGCAGGTGGGTCGCGACCAGCAGCGCGCCGCTCGCGGCCACGTCCTGCAGCAGGCGAACCCGGACGCGGACCGCCTCCTCGGGATCGTGTTCGAAGCCGTTCTGCCAGTCGGGATGGTCGAAACCGACCGGGAAAATCGCGTCGCCGGCAAAGGTCAGGCGCGCGCCGCCGGACGCAAGATCCACCACGCTGTGCCCGGGCGTATGACCGCCGGTCCGACGGACGACGACACCCGGCGCCACCTCAACCGTTTCGTCGAACGTCCGCAACTGGCTACAGTATTCGTTCGCGAAGCGCGTGGCGCACGAGCGCAGCACGGGCGGCACCGCCGCTGGCATGACGGTGCGGGAGAAATCGGGCGCCTCCCAGAACTTGACTTCCGCCGCCGCCACATGAATTCGCACGTCCGGACGCAGCCGTTCCTTTACACCGTCACCGATCAGTCCGCCGACATGGTCCATATGCATGTGGGTGATCACGATGTCGGTCACCGACGCGAGGCCGATACCGGCGGCCTCCAACCGGTGGACCAGCTGCCCGGCCCGCGGGAAGCCGGGAAACTCCTTGCCCAGCCCGCCGTCGATGAGGATGGTCCGGTCGCCGCTGCGCACCACAGCCACGTTCAGCGGCCAATCGAACATGTCCGGCCCGAGGAACATATGGTCGAACCACGCCGCCCGGGCCGCCGGAGCGACATTGGTGGTCATGGTCTCGGTCGGCAAGGGCAGGATGCCGTCGCTGATGACCAGGACGTCGATTTCGCCGACCTTGAGCGCGTAGCGCGACGGAACCAGCTCGTCGGTCGCCGGGGTGGTGGCATGTGAAGGGTTGTAGAGGTTCATGTCGGTCTCCTGTTGTTGAGCGCCGCGTTGCACACGGCATCGTTCACCGTGTGGTCTATTGCGGATCGTCGATCGTGATGTTGGTTTCGTCGGTATCCACGACGAAGACGGCGAGCAGGCGTGCCGGCGCGGTGGCGCTGGCATTGGCGCTGACGGCGTGATGGTCGCCGGGCATTTCGGCGAAGCTTTCGCCGGCGCGATAGACCGTCACCGGCCCGTCATTGACCTGGCTCCGGATCGCGCCTTCCAGGACCGTGGCGTAGATGAAGGCTGATCGGGGATGGGTATGGGCGGGCGACGTTCCGCCCGGGGCGTATTCAACCAGCACGCCCTTCATGCTCTTGCCGGGAACGTTGGGCAGGACGCGGTCGAAGACGATCGTCACCTTGGCGC
The DNA here is from genome assembly GCA_030715195.1 of Dongia sedimenti. Lineage (GTDB taxonomy): Bacteria > Pseudomonadota > Alphaproteobacteria > Dongiales > Dongiaceae > Dongia > Dongia sedimenti. The sequence continues at coordinate 119,147 of JAUYVI010000003.1, read as the reverse complement.
TGTTGGCATCGTGTGCCCAGGCGGAGCTGACGGCGAGCAGCGCCGCCACGGCCCCACCGAGAATCCGTTGATACATTTGATGACTCCTATTGGCAGTTCGATTGCTTTGCCGAATTGGACCCTGGCGCTTCAGGCGTTCGCGGCCTGGCGGTTGAGCCATTCCTGGTAGGTGGTCGGGCCGAGATGCGGGTTGTCGCCGGGGGTGAGGGATTTGTCGTTCAGCTCGGTGCCGAAGTATCGGGCATGGACATCGGTGACGACCTTGCGCGCATCGCGCTTCACCGTGAGATACCGGCGGACCAGATCGTCGAGACCGATGAGCTCCGGCCCGGCCAGCTCGATGATGCCGTTCGCGGGCGCCATGACTGCGACCCGGGCCACCAAAGCAGCGACATCGTCGGCGGCGATCGGTTGCAGATGCGCCGGCGAAAGGTGAACCGTGCCATCTTGCGTCCCGGCGTGGGCAATGCCGTCGACGAACTCGAAGAATTGAGTCGAACGGATGATGGTGTGGGGAATGCCGGACTCTTTGATCAACTCTTCCTGCGCGACCTTGGCGCGCAGATAGCCGCTGTCGGGCAGGCGGTCGCTGCCGACCACCGAAAGCGCGATGTAATGCCGTATGCCGGCGACCTTCGCCGCCTTGGCGAGGTTGGCGCCTGCCGTCTTGAAGAAGTTCATGACGTCGGCGTCGGCGAAGGACGGTGCGTTTGCGAGGTCGATCAGGACCTGCGCCCCGACGAGCGCCTCGGCCAGACCTTCGCCGGTGATGGTGTTGACGCCCGTATTGGGCGACGCCGGAACGACTTCGTGGCCCTTGCCGCGCAGGTTCCCTACGACCTTGGTGCCGATGAGGCCGGTACCGCCGATAACAACGATCTTCATGATGGTCTCCGCCAAGCGATCGCAACGGCTGCAATCGATGACCAGAGACTGCCCGAAGCGCGGCCCGAACGCTTTGCAGCCAGGTTGTGATATGCTTGAATTTCCCTTGATTCTTCGTCCAAGGACGCCAAATCCCGAGGGAAAACGCCCATTTATCGGTCTCCGAATACAGGTGAGGCTCAGGGGATCAGGTGCGCTATCGATTTGAAGACTTTGTGCTGGATCCGCAGCGCCGCGAACTCAAGCGGGGATCGGAACCTGTTTCGGTGGGACCTCAGGTCTTCGACGTGCTGCTGCATCTGGTCGGGAACCGCGCGCAGGTCGTCTCCAAGGACGGACTGTTGGACGCGGTCTGGAAAGGCCGGATCGTCTCCGAATCGACCCTGACCAGTCATATCAATGCCGCGCGCAAGGCGATCAGCGACAACGGGCAGGAGCAGCGGCTGATCCGGACGGTCGCGCGCAAGGGCTTCCGCTTTGTGGGCGAGGTGACCGAGATCCGCCCCACGGAGGCCCGCGAACCAGAGTCTGCCGCTCCGAACAGCCCGACGGCGGATCGCGCGCTCGCGCTCCCGGACCGCCCCTCGATTGCCGTTCTGGCGTTCCTCAACTTGAGCGGCGAACCCGCCCAGGATTATTTCGTCGATGGCGTCGTCGAAGACATCACCGCAGCGCTCTCGCGGATGAAATGGCTCTTCGTGATCGCGCGCAACTCAAGCTTCGCCTACAAAGGGCGAGCCGTCGACGTGAAGCAGGTCGGCCGCGAACTCGGTGTCCGTTACATTCTCGAAGGCAGCTTGCGGAAGGCCGCCAGGCGGGTGCGGATCACCGGACAGCTGGTCGACGCGGCGACCGCGGAAAACCTGTGGTCGGAACGCTTCGAGGGCAATCTCGATGACATCTTCGCGCTGCAGGATGAATTCACCTCCAGCGTCGTCGGCGCGATCGTGCCGCAATTGGAGCGGGCGGAGATCGAGCGCGCCCTCCGCAAGCATACAGAAAAGCTCGACGCCTATGACTATTATTTGCGCGGCATGTCGCGCTTTCATCTGGGAAACCGCGAGGGCACGTCCGCTGCCCTGCCGTTGTTCCGGACTGCGATCGAGCTCGATCCGGACTTCGCAGCCGCTTACGCCTTGGCGGCCGCCTGCCTGTTCTGGTCCAGGTTCAATGGTTGGGCGCGCAGCTCCGAGGAATACAACGCGGAAGGTGCCGAACTCGCGCGTCGCGCTGTTGCGCTTGGAAAAGACGATTCGGTCGCTCTGGCGCGCGGCGGTCATGCGCTCGCCAATTTCGTCGGCGATCTCGACGCCGCGATAGCCGTGATCGATCGGGCACTGGCACTCAGTCAGAACTTCGCGGCGGCCTGGTTTCTCAGCGGCTTCGTCAGAATCATGCGCGGCGAGTACGATGTCGCGATTGCGCAACTGGCGCATGGCATGCGGTTGAGCCCGCTCGATCCGGAGATGTATCGCATGCAAGGCGGCACGGCGCTGGCGCACCTCTGCGCCGGACGCTATGACGAGGCCGCCGCCTGGGCACAAAGAGCCCTGCGGGGCCTGCCGAGCTTCCTGATCGTCGTTTGCATCTTGGCCGCGAGCCGCGCCTTGGCGGGCCGGGCCGACGAGGCGCAACACGCGATGCAGGGTGTCCTCCGGCTCGATCCCGCGCTCCGCGTCTCGAAGATCAAAGCCTGGCTCTTGTTCCACAGGCCGCAAAACCTCGCGGTCCTGACCGAGGGTCTGCGCAGAGCCGGACTGCCGGAGTGAACGCCGGCGGAGCGCGACGCCCTACCCCACCCTGCGCTTCGCCAGCACCTCGTCCAGCCATTCGGTGCGCATCTCGGGCACCGAGGAGATCAGGCGCTCGGTGTAGGGATGGAACGGCGGGTTGAAGATCTGGGCGGTCGGGCCCTGGGCGACGATCTCGCCCTTCAGCATGACGGCGGTGCGGTGCGCGATCCGGCGGACGATACCGAGATCGTGGGTGATGAACAGATAGGCCACGCCGAGCTCGTCCTGCAGCTTCTTCAGCAGCTTCAGCACGCCATCGGCGACCAGCTGATCGAGTGCCGAAGTCGGCTCGTCGCAGATGATCAGGTCCGGTTCCGCCGCCAGGGCGCGGGCGATCGACACGCGCTGCTTCTGGCCGCCGGAGAGCGCGGTCGAGAGACGGCCGGCGTAGTCCTCCGGCAGACCCACCTCCACCAGGAGCTCCGCCACGCGCCTCTTCACCTCGGCCGGCGAGCGGCCGAAATAGAGCTGGACCGGCCGGCCGATGATCTCGGCGATGGTCTGGCGCGGATTGAGCGCCACGTCCGGCTGCTGGTAAATGAACTGGATTCGCCGCAGGTCGTCCTTGCTGCGCTCCTTCAACGCCGGCGGCAGCTCCTTGCCGTTGAACTTCACCGAGCCTGATCTTCGCGGCAGCAGGCCGAGGATCAGGCGCGCCAGCGAACTCTTGCCGGAGCCCGATTCCCCCACCACCGCGACCGTCTCGCTCTTGGCGACATGGATCGAGACATTGTTCACGGCGACGAAGGTTTCATAGACGCCGACCGCGTTGGTCACTTCCAAGACGTGCGCGGTATCGACCTTCGGCAGCTGGCTGAGATGGTCGGCTTCCTTGCGCTCGGAAACCAGCGCACGGGCATAGTCGGTCCTGGGCGCGCCGAGAATCTGCTTGGTGTCGCCGAGCTCGACCATCTTGCCGTGGCGCAGCACCATGATCCGGTCGCTGACCTGGGCCACCACGGCGAGATCGTGGGTGATGTAGAGCGCCGCGGTGTTGTATTCGTGGATCAGCTTCTTGATCAGCGCCAGCACCTCGATCTGGGTCGTCACGTCGAGCGCCGTGGTCGGCTCGTCGAAGACCATGATATCGGGGCGGCAGGACATCGCCATCGCGGTCATCGCGCGCTGCAGCTGGCCGCCGGAGACCTGGTGCGGATAGCGCTCGCCGAAGATCTCCGGCTTCGGCAGGTCGAGCGCCCGGAACAGCTCCAGCGCCCAGGCCTTCGCCTCGGTCTTCGACATGATGCCGTGCTTCACCGGCATCTCGATCACCTGGTCGATGATCTTGTGCGCCGGGTTGAACGAGGCGGCGGCGCTCTGGGCGATGTAGGCGATGCGCCGGCCGCGCATCTCGCGCCGGCCCTCGGCCGAAAGGTCGCGGATGCTGACGCCGTCGATCTCGACCTTGCCGCCGGTGATCCGGCAGCCGCCGCGCGAATAGGCCATGGCGCCGAGGCCGATCGTGGACTTGCCGGCGCCGCTTTCGCCGATCAGTCCCAGCACCTCGCCCCGCTTCAGCTCCAGCGAGACATTGTCCACCAGCACCAGACCATGGATCGATTCGATCCTGAGGTCGGTGATCTTCAGGACCTGGTCCGTCGTGGCTTTGCTTGCACCTTCCGCCATCGCCGCCCCCTTACATTTCCGCCGAGGCGCCGGACGGGCGCGCGTTGATCGAGAGGATCCAATCGACGATCAGGTTGACGCCGATGGTCATCAGCGCGATCGCGGCAGCGGGCCAGAGTGGCGCCATCCCACCGACGCCGAGTGCCTTGGCGTTCTCCTTGACCATGCCGCCCCAGTCGGCGAGCGGCGGCTGCACGCCGAGGCCGAGGAAAGAGAGGGCCGCGACGAACAGGAAGTTGAAGCAGAAGCGCAGGCCGAACTCCGAAATCATCGGCGGAAGCGCATTCGGCAGAATCTCGCGGCGGATGATCCACCAGGTCCCCTCGCCTCGAAGCCGCGCGGCTTCGACATATTCGAGCACCACGATGTTCATCGCGACGGAGCGCGAAAGGCGGAAGACCCGGGTCGAATCCAGGACCGCGATCACACAGATCAACACCGTCAAGGAGCCGATCACCGACTGGAAAAGCGAACCGAACAGCGAGAGGACGATCAGTGCGAAAATCAGCAACGGAATTGACAGCATGACATCGACCAGACGCGACAGGATCTGGTCCACGATCTTTCCGCCGACCACGGCCCAGAGCCCGGTGACGATGCCGATCGCGAACGAGAGCACCGTCGTCAGGAAGGCGATTCCGATCGTGGTCCGCGCGCCGTAGATCACGCGCGAAAGCAGGTCGCGCCCGATCTGGTCCGTTCCGAGCCACATGGTGGCGGATGGCGGCGCATACGAGCCGACGTCATCAAACGTCCTGTCCTCCGGATAGGGCGCGATCCAAGGCGCGAAGATGCCGATCACGAGGAAGCCGGCGACGATGACGATGCCGATCCAGGCAGTGATCGTTGGCTTGTGTCCGAAGATGCGCATGCTATCGCCCCCTTTTTCAGCGCGGCTTGCGCAGACGCGGATTCACCAGGATGCTCAGAACGTCGGCGACGGTGTTCAGGATCACGAAGGCGGCCGCGAAAACCAGGCCGCAGGCCTGCACGACGGGAAGATCGCGCTTGCTGACGCCGTCCACCATGAACTGGCCGATTCCCGGGTAGACGAACACCGATTCGATGACGACGACGCCGACGATCAGATAGGCCAGGTTCAGCGCCACGACGGTGATGATCGGTCCGGCGGCATTGGGAAGCGCGTGGACGAAGATCACGCGGGCGCGGCTGAGGCCCTTCAGGAACGCCATCTCGATATAGGGCTGCGACATGATCGCCAGCACCGAGGAGCGGGTCATGCGCAGCATGTGCGCGGTCACCAGCAAGGTCAGGCAAACCGCCGGCATGGCGACCACGTATATTCGCTTGTCGAGCGGCATGCTGCTGTAGACCGTCGCCAGCGACGGGAACCATCGGTTCTGAACGGCGAAGAAGAAGATGAACAAGTAGCCGAGGAAGAATTCCGGCATCGAGATCGCCGCCAGCGAGACGATGTTGGCCGTCCGGTCGATCCACTTGCCTTCCTTGATCGCGGCGAGGATGCCAAGGCCGACCGCAAGCGGCACGGCGATCAGCGCCGCATAGCCCGCCAGGAAGAGCGTGTTGAACAGCTTCGGCGACATGGTCTTCACGATGTCGCGCTTGTTGGTGAGCGCGACGCCGAAATCGCCCTGCACCGCACCACCCAGCCATTCCAGGTAGCGGATGTAAGCCGGCCGATCGAGGCCGAGCTCTTCCCGGAAGACCCGGACGGTATCAGGCGTAGCGCCCTGGCCGAGCACGGCGGTGGCGACGTCGCCAGGAAGGATCTCCGTCGCCGCGAAAATCAGGATGCTGACGCCAAGCAGCGTCAGCAGTCCAAGAACGACTCGAATCGCAATAGTTCTTGCCATCGCGCCGTCCCCCCTGGACTGCCCATCATCGCATCAGGAAACATGAGTTTTGAGTACGGCGGTATCCACCGACATCGACGGACTTGGCAAACCGGGTACGGAGCCGGGCTTGGAAGCCCGGCTCCGAAGCACAGGTTTGCTTAAGCGAACCAGCCCTTTTCGGCGGCCCGGTTGTCGTCCAGGTCGTAACGGCTGTGCGGCTTCACGCCCGCCACCTTGCTCGAGTAGCCGTCGAGATAATCGGTGATGGCGAAGCAGATGAAACCGCCGTCGTCGGCGATCATCTCCTGCGCCTTCCAATACATCTCTTTGCGCTTCGCGCCGTCGGTCTCCGCGCGGGCCTTCTTGATGAGGTCCTGGAACGCCGGCACCTTCCAGTTCGTGTCGTTCCAGTCCGACGCCTCGCCGAACACCTGCGTGAACGACTGGTCGGCCGACATACGACGGCCCCAGTACACGGCGCAGAACGGCACCTTGAGCCAGACGTTGTCCCAGTAGCCGTCGCCGGAGACCTTCTTCACATTGAGCGGTACGCCGGCCTTCTTGGCGGATTCCTGGAAGAGCTGCGCGCAATCGACCGCCGAGTTCCAGGCGCCTTCCGAGGTCTGCAGATCGATCGGCATGGACACGCCGGCCTTCTTGAAGTGGAAGGCGGCCTTGTCCGGGTCGTACTTCATCTGCGGCATGGCGGTGTTGTAGAACGGGTTCAGGGCGTCGAGATTGTGGTCGTTGCCCGGAACGGCGAAGCCGCTATAGACCTGCTCGATGATCTTCTCGCGGTCGATCGCATATTTGAGGGCGGTCCGGAGATCCTTGTTGGTGTACGGATCGTCGGTCACGCGAGTGACGAAGCAGTAGCGATTGCCGGTGCCCTTGGTGCGAACGATCTGGAGGTTCTTGTCCTCCATCAGCTTCTTTACGGTGCGCGCGTCGAGCCGGTTGGCGGCGTCGATCTCGTTCGACTGCAGCGCCGCGGTGCGGGCCGCCTGGTCCTGAATGTTGCGGATTTCGACCGCATCGAAGTTGCCGCGGTTCGGCTTCCAATAATCGCCCGAGCGCTTCTTGAAGCCGAGGCGGACGCCGTATTCCGGATCGCCGTCGAGCTCATAGGCGCCGGTGCCGACCAGGTGATCCCAGTCGGTGAAATCCTTCGGCACGACGATGATGTGATAGTCGCCGAGAATCACCGGGAAGTCGGCGTTGCCGTCGGCCAGCGTGATCGCGACCTGGTTCTTGTTGAGCGCCTTGATCTCGGAGATCTGCTCCAGGATGCCCTTGGCCGGGGACTTCGTCTCGCCGCGGTGGATCCCGATCGAGTAGATGCAGTCGTCGGCGTCGAGCGTCTTGCCGTTGGAGAAGGTGATGTCCTTGCGGACGTTGAAGATCCACTCCTTGGCGCCGGGCTTCACTTCCCAGCTCTCGAACAGCTCTCCGGTCGGCTGGCCGGTCTCGTCAAACTCGACCAGGTTGTTGCAGACCGTCAGCGACGCGCCGATCATTACCGAGTCAGCATAGGTGCGCGGATCGAGCGAGTCCGACGGCGAGCCGCCCTCCATGCCGAGGCGGAACAGGCCGCCCTTGTTCGGTGTGGCAGCGTAACCGGCCGAGCTCAGGATGCCCGAGGCCAGCGTGGTGGTGATGCCGAGGGCAGCCGCGCGACGCATAAAGTCGCGCCGACCGATCTTTCCCTCAAAGGCAGCAAGTTGCAGTTCGTCCCAGCGATTCATGCTCTACCTCCTGTTGACCGCCGCCGACACCATGTCGGGACAGCGGCTGTTGCGTGACGGTTCTTCGGGCGAGGCCCGGGCCGTTCTTAACGAACACTATGCAGAAAGACCCAACCCCTCGCAATAAGCCTCAGCCGGCATTCCAAGAACTCACCCCCTCATACGCGTTCTTGATGCGCCGCCATCGATAGCACCCTCAATTGGGCCGATCGAATGACACATCGACTACGCCGCCGCCTCCATTTGTGGATGCAGAAGCGAAGATGTGCGGAAGCGCGCGGCACCGCCGCGGTCTTGCTCCGCCGAAATTTTCCAAGCCCCTTCGCCGGACCCTATGCTTCCCAGGCCCGACCTAACCTTCCCTGTGACTAAACCCTTTATTCCGTGTGGGTCTGGCGCGATTGCGCAATTACGACATCGGCGTTAGATTGTGCGACATGGACCGCCCATCGGCGGCCCGAATGTCTCCGCAACGCCGCAACCTGGGACTACCGCCTGCCATGCCGGCCGTGTCGATGGCGCCCCTCGCCATAGAAGCGCCCCAGACACTGGGCTTCCTGCTCCTGCCGCAATTCTCGATGATGGCTTTCGTTTCCGCCATCGAGCCGCTGCGGGTCGCGAACCGGCTGGCTGGGCGCGAGCTCTATCGCTGGGAGATCGTGTCGCGGAACGGCCAGTCGGTCGAGGCCTCGAACGGCATGGCGCTGGTCGCCGGCCACGGGCTGGAGGATGCCCCGCTCTATCCCATGCTGGTCATCTGCGCCGGGTTCGAGCCGGAGCGGCATTACGACCGCCGCATCAAGTCCTGGCTGCTGAAGCTCAGCGGCGCCGGGGCCGATCTCGGCGCCATGGATACCGGCAGCTTCATCCTGGCCCGCGCCGGCCTGCTCGACGGCTACCGCGCCACCACCCACTGGGAGAGCCTGGACTCCTTCCGCGAGACCTTTCCCAAGGTCGAGGTCGAGAACGCGCTCTTCCTGATCGACCGCAACCGCCTGACCTGCGCCGGCGGCACGGCGGCGCTCGATATGATGCTGCACCTGATCTCGGTGCAGCACGGCCATCGGTTGGCGACCGCGGTCTCCGAGCAGTTCATCCACGCCCAGATCCGCGACCCGCTGGACCGCCAGCGCATGGAGCCGCGGGTCCGCCAGGGCATCAGCCATACCGGCCTCGCGCGTGCCATCGCGCTGATGGAGAGCAACCTCGAGGATCCGCTGAATGCCGAGAAGCTGGCCGATGCCGCCGGCCTCTCGCTGCGCCAGCTCGAGCGCCTGTTCCACAAGCACTTCAACATGGCGCCGCGCCGCTACTACCTGGATCTGCGCCTGCAGCGCGCCCGCGCCTTGCTGCAATACACCGATATGCCGGTGGTGGAGATCGCAGTCGCCTGCGGCTTCGGCAGCGCCGCGCATTTCTCCCGCAGCTACCACGCCTGGACCGGCAAGGCGCCCTCCGGCGAGCGCCGCCGTGTCGAGGCCGGGATCATGCCGGCGATGCGGTAGGATTAGACCCCGGCGGAAACCGACAATGCGCTGTCGGGATTCCTCAAGCCATCTGGCCCTGCCGGCACGACCATCCGGCCACGATTTTGCCCTTGGGAGGGAGCAACATGAATTACGAAGTGATCGTCACCTGCGCCGTGACCGGCGCGGGCGACACGGTCGGCAAGCATCCGGCGATTCCGGTGACGCCCAAGCAGATCGCCGATGCGGCGATCGAGGCGGCCAAGGCCGGCGCCACCGTCGCGCATTGCCACGTGCGTGATCCGGAGACCGGCAAGGGCACCCGTGACGTCCACCTCTACAAGGAGGTCGTCGATCGGATCCGCTCCTCGGGCACCGACATCATCATCAATCTCACCGCCGGCATGGGCGGCGATCTGGAGATCGGCGGCGGCGAGGATCCCTTCAAGTTCGGCAAGGCAACCGACCTGGTCGGCCCCCTCACCCGCCTCGCCCATGTCGAGGAACTGCTGCCGGAGATGTGCACGCTCGACTGCGGCACGCTCAATTTCGGCGACGGCGACTACACCTATATCTCGACGCCGAACATGCTGCGCGCCGGCGCCAAGCGCGTGAAGGAGCTCGGCGTGAAGCCGGAGCTGGAGATCTTCGACACCGGCCACCTCTGGTTCGCCAAGCAGATGGTGAAGGAAGGCCTGTTCGATGGTGCGCCGTTGTTCCAGCTCTGCCTCGGCATTCCCTGGGGCGCCGAAGCCAACACCACGACCATGAAGGCGATGGTCGACAACCTGCCGGAGGGCGCGCTCTGGGCCGGTTTCGGCATCGGCCGGATGCAGATGCCGATGGTGGCGCAGGCCATGCTGCTCGGCGGCAATGTCCGCGTCGGCCTCGAGGACAACATCTGGCTCGACAAAGGCGTGCACGCCTCCAACGGCTCGCTGACCGAGCGCGCCTGCGAGATCATCACCCGCCTCGGCGCCCGTCCGCTAACCCCGGCCGAAGGCCGCAAGAAGCTCGGCCTCAAAGCCCGCAACTAAGGTTCAAGACAATGGCATTGATTGCAGCAGACAAGATCAAGACCGTCGCCATCTTGGGCGCCGGCGTCATCGGCAGCGGCTGGGCCTCGCGCTTCCTGGCCAACGGATTGGACGTGGTTGCGTGGGATCCCGGCAAGAACGCGGAAGCCACGCTGCGCGCCAATGTCGCCAATGCCTGGCCGGCGCTGACCAAGGTCGGGCTGAAGCCCGGCGCCTCGCAGGATCGCCTCAAGTTCGTCGCCACCATGGAAGAAGCGGTGAAGGATGCCGACTTCGTCCAGGAGAGCGCGCCGGAGAATGAGGCGCTGAAGGTGAAGATGCACGCGCAAGCCACGGCAGCCGCCAAGCCCGGCGCCATCTTCGGCTCCTCGACCTCGGGCCTGCTGCCTTCCGATTTCTACAAGGAAGCGAAGAACCCGGAGCGCTGCCTGGTCGGCCATCCGTTCAACCCGGTCTATCTCCTGCCGCTGGTCGAAGTCTGCGGCAGTAAGTGGACCACCGACGAGGCCAAGCAGATCGCGATCGAATTCTACAAGTCGCTCGGCATGCGGCCGCTGCATGTGCGCAAGGAAGTCCCCGGCTTCATCGCCGACCGCTTGCTGGAGGCGGTCTGGCGCGAAGGCATGCACATGATCAACGACGATTACTGCACGACCGGCGAGCTCGACGACGCGATCCGCTTCGGCTTCGGGATCCGCTGGTCGTTCTTCGGCATGTACATGATCTATCACATGGCCGGCGGCGAAGCCGGCATGCGCCACTTCATGGAGCAGTTCGGCCCGGCGCTGGACCTGCCCTGGACGCATCTCAAGGCGCCGAAACTCACGACCGAAATCATCGACAAGATCGTGGACGGCACCGAAAAGCAGGCCGGCACGCATTCGATCAAGGAACTCGAGCGCCTGCGCGACGATTGCATCATCAGCGTGATCGGCGCCGTCACCGACGCCAAGGCCAAGCACGGCTGGAAGTTCGAGGATTGATCGGGTGGCGTCGCTCCTCACCCTGCATCGCGCCACCGTGCAGCCCGGTTGGGTGGATTACAACAACCACCTGAACGACGGCTATTACACGGTGATCTTCAGCGACGCCACGACCGCGCTCATGGCGCATATCGGGCTGGGTCCGGCCGAGCGCGAGGCCACCCACCACACGCTGTTCACCTTGGAGATGCACACCAACTATCTCCTCGAGGTGAAGGGCGGCGTCGAGGTCAGGATCGACACCCAGTTCCTCGGCCATGATGCGAAGCGGCTGCACATCTTCCACACCATGCACCGCGGCGACGAGGCCGAGATCGTCGCGACCAACGAGCAGATGCTGCTCTCGATCGACATGAGCGGACCGAAGGCGGCGCCGTTTCAGCCGCCGGTGCTGGCGAAGATCGAAGCGATCTGGCAGTCCCACAAGGATCTGCCGCGCCATAAGAATGCCGGCCGCGCGATCGGCCTTCCGCCGAAGAAGGACTGAGCCATGGATTTCGGCCTCACCGAAGAGCAGCGCATGCTGGTGGACACGGTCCGCGCCTTCGTCGACGCGGAGCTGGTGCCCTATGAGAACGAGGTCGAGAAGACCGACGAAGTCCGCCCGGAGCTGATCCAGCAGATCCACGCGCGCGCGCAGACCACCGGCCTCTACGCCGCCAACATGCCGGAGGATCTCGGCGGCGGCGGGCTCGACCATGTGGCCTTCACCCTGATGGAGCGCGAGCTCGGGCGCACCAGCTTTGCCCTGCAATATGCGGTGCACCGGCCGAGCAACATCCTGCGCGCCTGCAACGCCGAGCAGAAGGAGCGCTATCTGCTGCCGACCATCCGCGGCGAACGGATCGAGTGCCTCGGCATCACCGAGCCGAATGCGGGTTCCGATGTGAAGTCGATGCAGACCCGCGCGGTGCAAGAAGGCGACGATTTCGTCATCACCGGCACCAAGCACTTCATCTCCTATGCCGATGTCGCCGACTACATCATCCTGTTCGCCGCCTCGGGTGTGGAAGAGACCAAGCGCGGCCCGCGCAAGCTGATCACCAGCTTCCTCATCGACAAGGACACGCCAGGCCTCACCGTCACCAAGGGCTCGCGCTCGGTCAGCCATCGCGGCTTCCACCACTGCGAACTGGTCTTCGACAATGCCCGGGTGAACAAGCGCCAGGTCCTGGGCGAAGTGCATCACGGCTTCGACGTCGCCAACACCTGGCTCGGCGCCACGCGCCTGACCGTCGCCGCGCAATGCGTGGGCCGCGCGCAGCGCGCGCTGGAAATGGCGACCCAATGGGCGGCGACCCGCAAGCAGTTCGGCCAGACCATCGGTAAGTTCCAGGGCACCTCGTTCAAGCTCGCCGATATGGCGACCGAGATCGAGTGCGCCAACCTGATCGTGCTGCAGACCGCCTGGAAGACCGAGCAAGGCACGGCACAAGACCAGGACTATGCGATGGCCAAGCTGTTCGCGACCGAGATGCTCGCCAGGGTGACCGACCAGACCGTGCAGATCTTCGGCGGCATGGGACTGATGGAGGAGACCGGCGTCGAGCGCCTGTGGCGCGATGCGCGGGTCGAGCGCATCTGGGACGGCACGTCGGAGATCCAGCGCCACATCATCTCCCGCGCGCTGCTGCGGCCGCTGGAGAGCTGAGCCGCCGGTCTACTGGCGGGTGGTCCGGACCACGCGGTCCTTTGCGTCCACCAGGTCGTGCTTCAGCCAAGCGACCGCCTCTTGGACCCGCTGCTGCTCGGCGAGTTCCATCAACTCGACCTCGTCGCCGGCCCAGTCATCCATCACGCCGTATTGGGCCCAGCTGGGCAGCAGATAGCGCGCCAGAAGATTGTGATGCTGCTCGATCAGATTGAGCAGGCGCGGCCGGCCGGCCCGGCGATAGAGCGCGCGGTGAAAGTCCCAGTGGTTGGCAACCACCTGGCGCGGATCGCTGGTCGTTCCGGACCGGGCCAAGGCGGCCCGCGCCGCTGCCAGATCCTCGGGCGTCAGCTTCGGAATCGAGAGCTCCAGTGCGCGCGGCTCCAGCAGCGTCCGCATGTCCATGATCTCGACGAAATCCTCGGTGTTCACCGGAGCGACCACGATGGTCTTGCTGCCCTCCTGAACCACGAGCCCTTCGGCCAGCAGCATCTTCACCGCATCGCGCGCCGGCATCGGTGAAAAGCCGAACTTCGCGGCAAGGTCGCGCTGGGTCACCCGGGTATGCGGCGCCAGCTCGCCGGAGAGAATTTGTTCACGCAGAGCCTGCGCGATGGTCTGCGCGGTGTTGAGGGTGGTCGGCTCTCCTGCCATCCGGCAATCGCTCCTGGGACTAAACACCTCGGAAGGCCTCGCCTAAAACGGGCAAAAGCCATCGCCCTGATATACCAATGTTGAAATTTCGTCCAGCATGGGATGCTGCGCCGCCGGGGCGGCGCAGGTCAACTCATTGAATTTGCTTCCATTCCGAAACCCAAGCAGGAGCACTATTCCATGAACAGCCCAGTCAGTCTCTCGACCATCACTGGCCAGCACGGTCAGGCACGTGCACCTATACCGAGCCCGGATTCCGAAGCGGAGGCGGTCGCAGGCCGCATCGACTCCCATCCCGGCATGTTCGCACTGAAGCGGTTCGGGGAACACTTGCGCAAGAGACCCCTGGATGCGGCATCGCTCCAGGTCTTCTTCGCCTCCACCGCCGAGTTCTTCCGCGAAGTTCCGGGCGGCATCCTCGCCCTGGCACTGCGACTCACCGACGATTGGATGCCGCATGAGCGGTTCGGCGCCGTGGAGAAAGGCGCGCAGATCCTCTATTCCGCCGTGGATGAGTTCGGCCTGCATCAGCTGCGCCGCGGGGTGCAGGCGTCGCATCACGCCTTCTTCCTCGAGACCGCCGCGGCGTTCGGCGTTGCCCGGTCGGCGCTGGAGGATCCGGCCGCGATCACCCAGGCGGCGCGCGAGATGGCGGCCCTGACCGCCCTCTTCTACCGCCGGCGGCCGATCGGCGAGAGCCTGGGGTTCCACCTCGCCTCCGAGCTCACCTCGGATGTCGAATTCACCCTCTGCCTCGAGGGGCTGCGGGCCCATGCGGAGGATTACGGCCTTTCAGGCCCGGACGATCCGAAGCTCGGCTTCTATCTGATCCATACCCAGGTCGAGCCGATGCACGGATCCAGCAGCCGCACCGCGGTCCGCGACTATCTCGCGCGACGGCCGGACTGCGTCGACGACATCGTCGCCGGCGCCGATGCCTTCATGGACGGCTATGGACGATTCTTCGCAACGCTGACTGAGCGATTGAGCGTGCCGACCCTGCAGAGGGTCGCTTAGGCGAACGGAGGCGCCGGCTTCCGCCCGGAAGCCGGCGCGTTTCCGACAGATCGCCTAGGCCGAACGCGCGAGGGCGCGGGCGAGGTCGGTGATGCGCTTGCGCACCGCCTGGTCGGGAATCTTGTAATAGGCGCGCACCAGCTCCAGCGTTTCGCGGCGCGCCATCGGGTCGTGATCCTCGCCGGGCAGGCTGGGTGCTGCGCCATGCAGCTGGCCCGGGCTCTGGCTCTCGACGCCGGCGCTCATCTCTTCGAAGAAATAGCGAATCGGAACATCCAGCACGCGGGAAAGATCGAACAGCCGGCTCGAACTCACGCGATTGGTGCCGCGCTCATACTTCTGCACCTGCTGGAAGGTCAGGCCGATCTGCTCCGCCAGCCGCTCCTGGCTCATGCCGAGCAGGGTCCGCCGCAACCGGATGCGGTTGCCGACATGGACGTCGATCGGATTTGGGAAGCCCTTGCTGGCCATTCGGCCGGAGGACTTGCGCTTGCGCACCATGATCTCATCTCCCTCAGACTGTCTGCGACACCACGTGCCGAGATTGTGAACAAAAGCGGACGTTCGACTTTGATCGCGATGTTCGATCGACCGGTCCGGCCGATTCGACTCCTCACGCTGATCGCTTCCGAACGCGGCGCGTCGGGTTCGTCGACGCCGTAGAGTAATACGTTCAATCCAACGGCAACCGGCGGTTACACTATGACAAGACTGCGGCGAGCATGCAAAAAAATTCGCTTGCGATTCGACGAGAAATTGCAAAACCCCGAATCTGTCTCACAGCTTGAGGCTGAAAATGTAGTTTTGATATCTCAAACCGGGTTGGGCAGCGCTGGCTTGGAGGAAGCTTGCGTTCATCGCCGCCCAGGACTCGAAGACAGCGGACGCTTCGGCGCGATGGGCCGAACCAATCATGGTTCGCCCCTCATCGATGAGCGCGACAAGCGTTTGGTAATGCCACCCGATCTTATCGATGAAGGCGCGGCTGCGGGTCGCGGATTTGGCGCGCGAACGCAAAGTGTAGACGGCTTCCCGAACATAAGGCGCCTCGCCGCCGACCAGCGACAGCGTCTCCATGTCAAACAGGACATCCTCCGCAAAGAGATCGCGCCAGTGGCGCCCCGGTATGCGCCTTGTGATGCCGTGAAACGAGCCGAAGGCGCGCGCGAAGACCTGAAAATTCACCCGGCCGCGGTAATTTTGCGGTGGAATAGACCGCAACTCTCGATCGTTTTCTTCCAGAACTGAAGTTCTACCGAACGCCGCACCGACCGGCGCCGCCGCGCGCGTCAGCGCACCCAGATAGTCGCGCGACCAGAGATCGTCCGCGTCGAGCAGCGCAATCCAATCGCCCTGCGCCGCCGCGAGCGCGCGGTTCCGCGCCGGACCCGGCCCGGTCGGCGCCGGCACGCCGGCGATAACGCGGATCCGAGGGTCGCGAGCCGCGAACGCAGAATAATCCGCGGGCTCATCGGGCGCGATCACGATCTCGAAGTCGGAGAAATCCTGAGCGAGCACGCTGTCGATCGCCGCGCCCAGCGTGTCATGGGCATCGAGCGCGGCGATGATGACGGAAACGGCCGGCATGCGTGCTTATACACCTACACTCCGCGGAAATTCGCCTTCCGCTTCTCGGCGAAGGCCTTCACGCCTTCCTTCGCGTCCTCCGAATTGACCGCCTTCTCGTAGGCCTTCATCGATCCGCTGCGGATGAGATCGAAGGACTCCTTGACCGACTTCCCGTCCATCTCGCGGAGACATTCCTTCAGGCCCTGAATGGTCAACGGCGCACCGGTCGCGATGATATCGGCCCACTCGCGCGCCGCTTCAAGATGCTTGTCCTTCGGCACCACCTTGTTGACCATGCCGTAGTGATGCGCCTCCTGCGCCGACATGCGGCGCCCGAGCAGCAGGATCTCCATGGCGATGTTGTGCGGCAGGCGCTTCGGCACGCGCTGCACGCCGCCGGAATCCGGGACGATGCCGAGCGGCAGCTCCGGCAGCGCGAACTCCACGTGCTCGGCGGCGATGATCAGGTCGCAGGCGATGGCCAGCTCCCAGCCGCCGCCGAAGGCAAGGCCGTTCAAGGCGGCGATCACCGGCTTGTTCAAGTCCCAGAGCTCGGTCAGCCCGGCGAAGCTGCCCGGCCCGTAATCCGTCTCCCACCAGCGCCCGACCAGGTTGTCGCGATCGGCGGCCTTCAAGTCCCAGCCGGCGGAAAAGATCCGGTCGCCGGCCGCGGTCATGATGCCAACCCTGAGCTCCGGATCGTCGCGCAGCCGCACGAAGGCTTCGCCCAAGGCCCGGCTGGTCGCCACGTCGATCGCGTTCGCCTTCGGCCGGTCCAGCGTCACCTCAAGCACGTGCCCGCGCTTCTCGACCTTGACAGCTTCACTCATCATCCCCTCCCGGATTTGCATCGATTTCTGGGTCTATCATGGTGAGCCGCCCGGTGCATGGACATGCGGAAAGGCGACATCAGGGCATACGGATTCGACCACTCCCATCTCGACCACACGCATCCGTGATCGAGGTTAGGCCTCGCCTCAGCTTGGATTGCCACCCGAACCAATCGCCGCTAATGATCCATGCATTCCATTCGGGGGGGAATAGGATCCTTTGGCTGAGCTGGAATCCCTCATCGAGGCCAGTGCCGCCGGCAACCGAGCCGCTTTCAGCGCGCTCTACGATGCCGCGGCGCCGCAACTATTCGGCCTCGCCCTGCGTATCCTGAAACGGCGCGACTGGGCCGAGGATGTGCTGCAGGATGCCCTGATCTCGGCCTGGCGCAATGCCGGCGAGTATCGCCGCGAGCTCGGCTCGGGCAAGGCTTGGCTGACGGTGATCTTGCGCAACCGCGCCCTGGACCGGCTGCGGCGGGAAGCCGCGGCCCGGCTGGAGCCCAGCGGCGACGCCATGCCGGAGCTGGAGGATCCGAACCCCTCGGCGCTGGACCTGACGATCTCGGGTGAGGCCGGGCGCCGGTTGATGGCCTGTCTGGAGCAGCTGGAGGAGGCCCAGAAACGCGCAATCCTGATGGCCTATTTCGACGGCCTCACCCATGAGGAACTCGCCGCCCGTATCGCCACGCCGCTGGGCACGGTGAAGAGTTGGATCCGGCGCGGGCTGCAGCGCCTCAAAGGCTGTCTCGAATTATGACCGATACGAGCGACATGACCCCAGGACCAGGGGGCGAAGACCGCGACACTCGACTCGCCGAGTATGTGCTCGGCACCTTGGTCGGCGACGCGCGCGCCGCCTTCGAGGCGGAGCTTGTCCGCGACGAGAGCTTGCGCCGTGCCGTTGCCGCCTGGTCGGAGCGGCTGCAGCCGCTGGCCGATTCCGTGGCGCCGGTGGCGCCGCCCCTCGCCTTGCGCGATCGGATTCTGGCCAGCATCGGCGCTTCCGAAGAAAGCGAGGCGCGCTTCGGCATCCTGCGCTGGCTCGCCTGGACCTTCGGCGCTTCCGCCGTAGCTGCCGCCGTCGCCGTGGCGGCGGTGTTCGTTTTCACGCCGCAGCCGGCCGAGCTCGGCGGCTATGCGATGCTGAAGGAACCGACCATCAGCAACAGCGTGGTCGTGTTCCAGATCGACAAAGAGCGTCGGCAGATGGTGCTGCTGGCGAACACGCCGCCCGCGGGCGCCGGCAAGGACTACGAGCTTTGGGTGCTGCCCTCCGGCAAGAGCCCGGTTTCGCTCGGCGTATTGAAGGTCGGGGAACGGATCGAACGTCCGATCGATCAGATGCGCGCCACCCTGGTCCAGCCGGGCACCACGCTTGCCGTCAGCCTGGAGCCCGCCGGCGGCTCCGCCAGCGGCGCCCCGACCGGTCCGGTGCTGTTTACCGGTGTCTTCCATCTGGCCGGTAACTAACCCTCCTCCCTGAATCTGTGACGGCGGTCACACATCCATGCTCTGAGGCCGGCCGTAGCTCCGATACGGCGACGCCATTGCGCGCCGAGCCAAGCAAGGGAGTGCAGACATGTCGAAACTCGAAACCGCCGACACGACGATTATCCGCCCCACCTCGGAGCTCGATCTGGGCCGCCGCCAGATGTTCCGGGTCGCGGGCATGACCACGTTGAGCGCCGCGGCCATCGCCGTGCTCGGGGGTTGCAGGTCCATGGCCGCGACACCGATGGCCTCGGAAGGCGACGTCAACACGCTGAACGTGGCACTCGGCCTGGAGCATGAGGCGATCAACGCCTACCAGCTCGGTGCCGAGAGCGGCCTGCTGCAGAAGCCGGTGCTCGACGTCGCGGTCCAATTCCAGAGCCATCACAAGCAGCATCGCGATGCCCTGGTCGCCGCGATCAAGAGCATGGGCGGCGCGCCGGTCGCCGAGAAGTCGATGGACGACTATGCGAAAGAGCTGAACGCCGGCGCCCTGAAGTCACAGGCCGACGTGCTGACCCTAGCGGCCAAGCTGGAGAAGGGTGCGGCCAACGCCTATCTCGGCGTGATCCCGTCCTTCGAGAGCAAGGACCTCGCCCAGGTCGCCGGCCGTCTCGCCGCCGATGAGACCATGCATTGGACGGTGCTGGCCTCGGCGCTGAAGCAGGCGCTGCCGGAGAAGGCCCTCACGTTCGGCGCCTAGCGGAGATTCGGCGCGTCAATCCTAGCGGTCACGCGCCGAACACTCGGTTCCGCCGCGCCCGTGCCCCAATAGTCCCCCAACGATGGGGCGGATCGCTCCGATCCGCAGGGCGCGGCGGAGCCACTTTTTCCAGCCATGAGAGAAACGATGAAACGCGTCTTGATCGTGGTCGCGCTGCTGGCCTTCCCAACCGCCCAAGCGCGCGCCGAAGGCGATCCCGCGCGCGGTCAGGAGATCTATGAGAGCCGCTGCATCGCCTGTCATTCACCGGATGCGAACCGTGTCGGCCCGATGCATCGCGGCGTGTTCGGCCGCAAGGCCGGGTCGCTCCCCGGCTATGCCTATTCGAAGGCGTTGAAGGGCGCCGACTTCGTGTGGAACGACGAGACTTTGGATCGATGGCTCACCAATCCGCAGGCCTTCGTGCCGGGGCAGAAGATGAACTTCAAGGTCACCAAGGCGGAAGACCGCACCGACCTCATCGCCTATCTGAAGACGCTGAGATAGCGCGGCGACACTTTCATCTATTCCTTGATCAGCGCCGCATGCGGCGCCGAGACCAGGCGCAGGAAGATCCGGTCTTCTTTCCGGATGAACTGCTCCCGCTGCGAGAAGGCGTAGTTTTCCCGCCCGAGCGCATCCTCCTGCAGCCGCGCGCGATAGCGCTCGTAGGCGGCGAGGCTCTCGATGTTGTAGGCGGCGTAAGCCGTCGTCGCTGAGCCCTCATGCGGCGCGAAATAGCCGATCAGATCAGCGCCGCAGCGCGGAATCGCCTGGCCCCAGTTGCGGGCATATTGCTCGAAGGCAGCGGTCTTGAATGGATCGATCTCATAGCGAATGAAGCAGGTGATCATCGTCGGCTCCTCCTCGGGTGAAGCCGAACCCTAGCCGTCCCTGATGCTCCCATGCTTCGGACGTGGCCGTAGCGTCACGATCACCAAATGCCTGTGTAGAATAAGAAAATGTTGCTTGTGGCGCAGGCGACACATTGACTTTCCATGGGAAATCGCCAGTTTATTTCACATGGAAGAAGGCAAACTACATTTTTCGTACGTGCTATGTAGAAGCTGCTGAGGCTTCCGTTGCGCCAAAGGCGCACCCAGCACCGTTTTTCCCGTGGAATCATGACCTTCGCCGCCGCCATTCAGGACCTTCAACCCTCTCCCGCCAGCCCGGTTTCGCCAGTTGACCTGAAGGAAACCGCGCGCCAACTCGACGCCGCCTATCAGGGCCTGCCGATCGAGGCGCTGCTGGAGGACGCGGTCCACAAGCTGTTCCCGGGCAAGATCGCCCTGCTCTCCTCCTTCGGGACCGAGGCGGCCGTGGTGCTGCATTATCTCGCCCAGGTCGATAAATCCGTGCCGGTGCTGTTCCTGGAGACGGGCAAGCACTTCATGGAAACCCTGATGTACCGGGACATCCTGATCGACCGCTTCGGCTTCACCGATGCGCGCGAGATCAAGCCGGACGCCGCCGACCTCGCCGCGCAGGATCCGAACGGCGACCTCTGGTCCAAGGACCCCAATGCCTGCTGCCGCATCCGCAAGGTGCTGCCGCTCGACCGCGCGATGCAGCCGTTCGATGCCTGGTTCACCGGACGGAAGCGCTTCCAGGCCAGCACCCGCCAGGCGATCCCGCTGTTCGAAGCCTCGGCCGAAGGCAAGATCAAGGTCAATCCGCTGGCCTATTGGACGCCGGATATGATCCAGGACGCCTTCAAACGCTTCAAGCTGCCGCAGCACCCGCTGTTCGGCGAAGGCTATGCCTCGATCGGCTGCCAGCCCTGCACGCGCCGCGTCGAAGCCGGCGAGGATGCCCGCGCCGGCCGCTGGGCCGGCAAGGACAAGACCGAGTGCGGCATCCATCTGGACTTCCAGATCTGAGGCCAAGCCGGCGTAACGCCCGTCACAACCCGTTACCCACAATCGCTTAACCGCCCGCGTGCGCTCCCCTATGATCCGGTGCAACCTTTTCAGCATCGGATCCGTCTATGCCCCGCCTCACCGACGCCGCCCGCAAGCGCACTTTCCTCGGCAAGCTCTGGGCGCTCACCGCGCCTTTCTTCATCTCGGCCGAGGCACCCATCGCCCTCACCCTGCTGGTCATAGTCATCGCCATGGTCCTGGCGATCGTCTACGTCAATGTGCAGCTCAACACGTGGTACGGCGATTTCCAGAATCTGCTGCAGGCCAAGGATCTGGCGCCGACGGCCGTGGCTTTCTTCGGCCATCATCTCTTCACGGTGAACAAGTTTCTCTATCTGATCGGCAAGTTCGCGCTGATCGTCTTTCCGGCCGTGATCCTCTCGGTCTACAGCACCTATCTCCGCCAGATGCTGTCGATCCGCTGGCGCCGCTGGCTGACGGAGCGGTTCCTCGGCCTCTGGCTCGAGCAACGCGCCTACTACCGCCTGCAGATCTACGGCGGCGGGACCGACAATCCCGAGCAGCGCATCGAGGACGACATCGCGTCCTTCACCGACGTCACGCTCCAGCTCATCATCGGCATCATCAACAAGACCGTGACGCTGATCACCTTCGTCAGCCTGCTCTGGGTGCTCTCCGGCCCGATCACCCTGCCTTTGTTCGGGGCGGAAATCACGATCCCCGGATACATGGTCTGGATCGCGGTGATCTATGCCGTGGTCGGCACCTATGTCAGCTATCGCATCGGCCGCCGGCTGGTGCGGATCAACTTCAACCAGGAGCAATACCGCGCGAACTTCCGCTTCGGCATGTCGCGCCTGAAGGAGAATGCCGAGAGCGTCGCAATGTATCGCGGCGAGACCGACGAGCATCGGGGGTTGATGGGGCTGTTCACGGCGGTCTGGACCAACTGGTGGGAGCTGATGCGGGCCCAGAAGAGCCTCGCCTGGTTCCAGCAGCTTTATGGCCAGGCCGGCGGCATCTTCCCGATCCTGGTGATCGCACCGCGCTACTTCGCCGGCGCCATCGACTTCGGCACGATCTTCCGCATCAGCCAGGCGTTCGGCCAGGTCTCCGACGCCCTCACCTGGTTCATGGATAACTTCGTCGCGCTCGCCGAGTGGAAGGCGACGGTGAACCGCTTGATCGGCTTCGTCGAGGCGATGGAACGCGTGAAGGCCAAGGAACCCGAGATCCGCGTCTCGGCCGGTGACGGCATGGCATCGCTCGAGGCGGAAGGACTGGGCCTCGCCCTGCCCGATGGGCGCAAGCTGCTCGAGGACCTCTCCGCCCGGATCGAGCCGGGCGACCGCGTGCTGATTTCCGGCGCCTCCGGCAGTGGCAAGACCACGCTGTTCCGGGCCCTCGCGGGGCTCTGGCCGTTCGGCAAAGGCGAAGTGCGCGTCCCCAGCCATGTCGAAGCGCTGTTCCTGCCGCAACGACCCTATTTGCCCCAGGGCACCTTGCGCCGCGCCCTCGCCTATCCGGGAGCGCCGGAGGCGTTCGACGATGCGGCGATGCAGGCGGCGCTGCACCTGGTCAATCTCGATCAGCTCACGGATCGCCTGGACGAGAGCGGGAACTGGTCGATGTCACTCTCGATCGGCGAGCAGCAGCGCCTGGCCATTGCGCGCGCTCTCCTGCTGAAGCCGGACTGGCTCTATCTCGACGAAGCGACCGCGGCGCTCGACGCCGAGAACGAGCAGCGCATGTACAGCCTGATCGCCGAGCACCTGCCCAATGCCACGGTGCTGTCGATCGCGCACCGGCCGGAGGTCGCCCGCTACCACAGCCGCCGCCTCGCCATCGACCCGGAAACGCGCAGCGCCACGCTCTCGGCCCTGGCAACCCGGTGATGCGCGCTTGAATTGAGGCCGCCGGTCGGCATACTGGCCGCGCATTCCGGGGACAGAACACGCATGACCGATCCGAATCTCTTGCCGCTGCTGCAATCGATTGCCGACAGCCTGGCGCGCCTGGCGCCGCCCACCGCGCGACTCAACGACCTGGACTCGTCCGATGCCTTCGTCTGGCAGGCGGAAGGGTGGCTCGAGCCGGTGCCGGCCGTCTCGCGGGTCCATATCAATCTCCTGCGCGGCATCGACCGGGCCAAGGAGATGCTGATCGAGAACACCGAGCGCTTCGCCAAGGGCCTGCCCGCCAACAACGCTTTGCTCTGGGGCGCGCGCGGCACCGGCAAGAGCTCGCTGGTCAAGGCCACCCACGCCCAGATCAACGAGCGCGGCACGCCCAAGCTGAAGCTGATCGAGATCCACCGCGAGGATCTCACCAGCCTGCCGAAGCTGCTCGGCATCATCCGCAACAGCCCGAAGCATCGCTGCATCATCTTCTGCGACGATCTCTCCTTCGACACCGCCGATACCAGCTACAAATCGCTGAAGGCGGTGCTGGAAGGCGGCATCGAAGGCCGGCCCTCGAACGTGATCTTCTACGCGACCTCGAACCGCCGGCACCTGATGGCGCGCGAGATGATCGAGAACGAGCGCTCGACCGCGATCAATCCCTCGGAGGCGGTGGAGGAGAAGGTTTCGCTCTCCGATCGATTCGGCCTCTGGATCGGCTTCCACAATTGCGACCAGGACACCTTTTTCGCGATCATCGAAGGCTATGCCGAGACCTTCAAGCTGCCCATCGAGAAAGACGAGCTGCGCCGGCTGGCCGTTGAATGGTCGATGACCCGCGGCGCGCGCTCGGGCCGCGTCGCCTGGCAGTTCATCCAGGACCTCGCCGGCCGGCTCGGCAAGACCATCGAAGGCTGATCGCTTGGCCGAGCTTCACACGCTCGACCTGCCGTCCTTCGCGCAAGCCATGCCGGATCTCGGCGGCGGCGCCTGCGCCCAGATGCTGATCGGTGATGCCGCTCTCGACCAGGCGGCGCTGACGCGGGAGGCGCACCAGCTCGGCTCGGAAGAGCCCGGCTGGAAGATGGCGCCGGATGCGCTGGCGAAGCTGCTCACCGTCCATACCGATCGCACCTTCGCCTTCCACCCCGACATCACCGCCGATCAGGCGATGCGCCGCTGCGCCTGGTCGATCCTGCGGGACCGTATCGCGCCGGCGGTGCTGATCTGGAAATGCCGGCATTGGGCGCTGGTGACCGGTTTCGAAGCCGATGCTGAGCCCAACTCGATCGACGACGAGGATTGGGGGCTGCGCGGCTTCTATCTGCGCAATCCCTATGGGTCGCTCGATCACCATATCGATGTCCGGAGCTGGAAGGCGCAATACCAGACCGGCGTGCTGCATGGCATCTGGCGCACAAGGCGGGTGGTGATCTGTACCGGCGCGGCCGCCGCTGCAATTCCTGAACTGCGCGCGGAACCTGAGTCGGATTTCATCCGCCGAGAACTGCTCAATGAGGACAGCTTCGCCGCCGCCGCCGCTGAAGCCATCCGGGGCGAGCGCTTTGCGCGCCACCCGCGCTGGCGCGAAGCGGCAAGCAACACCGTGCCGGGTCCGCCGATGCTGGTGACGCGGCTCAACTTTCCCGCCGATCACCACGTCATCGTCCCGATGCTGCGCGACGGGCGCGCGACCCTGCTGCTGACCCTCGACGCCTATGACGGCAGCTACCGGGAATCCGTCCCCGCGCCGGCGGACCACCCCGCTTCAATGGATGTCGCGCGCGCACGGCTCGAAGCCATGCTGACCGCAGGCACGATCCGGACCGAAGGCGGCGGCGGCGAGCCTGTTCCGGTTTGGCCAAGCACCAGCGCGGTTTTCCCCGGCCTGACTTGGCGGCCCTGCCTGGAATCGCTGTCGCCCTATCTGCCGTTCATCCAGCTTCATACCGGCAATCGTCAGGTCCATATCCGCCTGGATGGGACGGTTTTCGGCGAGATCTCGATTCGCTTCAGCGGCGCTTGACGCCTGGTCCGGGCCTGCGCCGCCCGGTCTTGCGTCCGATCCCTCCATGCCTATACTCCCCGCCGAGATCGAGATCGGGGGGAAGATGCGGCGGAATCACAGGCTCGGGAGCATCGGCTTTTTCGCCGCCGCAATCATGCTCGCCTGCGGCTTGGCCGCCCAAGCCGTGCCGATGGCGCCGAGCGAAGCCCCGGTCTACGCTATCGATGGTTATCCGTTCCAGAAAGCGCCGGCCTTGCTGCGCTGGCGCTCGGTGCTGCAGCGCGAAGCGCATCTCACCGAGCGCGCCAACCCGGATGACTGCAAGGACGGCCAGCCGCGCCTCGCCTGCGCCGCCAAGGAAGCGCTGCAGCTCGAAGAGAAGCTGAAGGACAAGACGCCGACCGAGCAGGTCGAGGCGGTCTACGCCTATTTCAACGCAATCAAGTACAAGGAGCACGCGCCGGATTGCGGCATCGATTGCTGGAAGAGCCGGCTCCAGTTCCTGGCACAGCGTGAAGGCGATTGCGGCGACCATGCCCTCGCCGAGTATTTCACCCTGAAGCGCCTCGGCTTCAAGGAGCGCGACCTGCAATTGATCGTCGCCCAACTGCCGGGCTTCGAGGACAGCTTCAAGGGCGGCCATGTCGTGCTGCGGGTCCGCGCAGAAGACGAGTACTTCATCCTCGACAACCGCCGCACCGATCTCGCCGATCTCTCAGGCCTGCGCCAATACAAGGTGCTGGCCGGGATGAATGCCGAGAGCGTGCAGATCTACAACCTGGTGACCCCGGCGCCGCCGCCGGGCTTCATCGCCGACGAGACGCAGGTGGCGTCTTTGATCGCCTCGCCCGGCGCCGGGCAGCAGGCGACGGAGGAAGTGCTGGTGGCGGACGCGAGCCCGAGCGAGCCCGCGCCGCAGCCGCAGCCGCAACCTGAACCGGCGCCGGTGATCGCCGAGCAGCCGAAGCCCATTCTGGTGGCCGCGGCGCAGGTTGCCCCGGTCTCAAGCGAGGAGGAAGCCGAGACCGCCTGCATGCAGACCGCGCAGCTGTCGGATTGGAATCCGATGATGCCATGCACCGAAGTGGTCAAGACGTTCAAGCTCGTCATCAAGCCGAAGACCATCATCGGGGCGGAGCCGCCGAAGATCGTTAAGGCGGAACCGAGCAAGCCGGTTCAAGTCGCCGAAACGCCGAAAGCTCCGGAGAAGGTAGCCGAGCCGAAGGTCGAAACCCCGAAGGCTGCCGAGCCGAAGGTTGCGGCCAAACCGGTCCTCGCGACTCCCGCTCCGGCGCCCAAACCGGAAGCCGTGGCCGTGGCCAAGGACGAGGAGGATGACGATCAGTCCGGGGCCTGCGTGCAGGGTGCGACCCTCGGCGACTGGAACCCCGACCTCCCCTGCTCGTCGGACAGCAACTCTTCCAGCCTCAGGATCGTCTTCAACGATTGATCCGACCGGGCCTCACCCGCCGAGGAAGCTCATCGGATCCACCGGCTGGGTGCCCTTGCGGATCTCGAAGTGGAGCTGCGGGCCGAACACCGCGCCGGTCTGGCCGACCCGGGCGATGGTCTGGCCGCGCTTCACCTTGTCGCCCTTCTTCACCAGCAGCGAGGCATTGTGCGCATAGGCGGTGACATAGCCGCCGTCATGCCGGATCAGGATCATGTTGCCGAAGCCGCGGAGCTCGTTGCCGGCATAGGCGACGGTGCCGTCGGCGGCGGCCACCACCGGGGCGCCTGAGGGCGCGGCAATGTTGATGCCGTCGTTCTTCAGGCCTTCGGTGCTGCTGCCGAAGGCGCCGATCACCTTGCCCTGCACCGGCCAGACGAAGGGGCCCTTTCCGGTGCCGGCGGCGGGACCCGACTCCTTCGCGGCCTCGACCGCTTCCATGGCGGCCTGGGTCTCCGCCTCGACTTCTTCCGGCGTCTTCGCCTTGGCGGTCGTCGCCGCAGTCTGGGTCTTGGGCGGCGCGCTGGTGACCGGCGCCGTCGGCGTGGTCGGCAAGGCTTGCGCCGCCGCCGCACTCGGCGCGGCGGGTTTCGGCGCCGCGGGTGTCGTCACCACCGGCGCCGCGGGCTTCGGCAGCGTCGCACTCGGTGCGATCACGGTCGGCGAGGGCAGCGGCGCAGCGCTGACTCCGGAGCCGTTGGTCGCAGTCATCGTCGGCGCCACCGCTTTCGGTGCGGTGACGGTTCCGCCCGGCGGCGGCAAGGGCGCGGCACTGACCGCACCGGCCGGTGTCGGCGGCGGCACGGCGGCGGCCGACAATGCCGGCAGGTTCGAGGATTCGCTCTGGCTCGGGATGTTCAGCGTCTGGCCCGGCTTCAGCGTGAAGGGCGGGGTGAGATTGTTCACCGCGACAAGATCGCTCTGGCTGACCCCATACCGCGTGGCGAGGTCTTCCAGCGTATCCTCTCGCTGCACTACGTATTGCGAGCGCTGCTTCAGTGCGAGGCGCATGCCGGGCGCCAGGCCATAGGGCGGCTGCAGCCCGTTCATGTCGATCAGGCTGCGGATCGGCGTGTTGGTCCGCTCGGCGACCACGGCCAAAGTATCGCCCGGTGCCACCACGTAGTCATTCCCGACCGTCTTGCCGAAGCTCGCGGGATCGACCGACGGCCGCGCCGCCGCGACCGGCTCCGCCACCTTCGGCGCATTCTTCGGCCGCCCGCTGGCATTGCAGGCGGCGAGCGCAAGGCACAGCGCGGCGAGGATGATCGGCCTGCTATCCATTTCCCACCTCGCGCAGCTGACGCGCGGCGCGGCGATCCTCTTCGGGCAGCGCGCCCGAGACCAGCGGCACGAAGCGCACATCCACCAATGTCTCACGCTTCAAGGATCCGTCGCTCAGCTTGGTCACCCGCTCCAGCACCTGATCTCCGCGTTCCGCGCCCAAAGGCAGCACCATGATGCCATCGACCGCGAGTTGATCCACGAGAGTCTGCGGCATCTCCGCCGCCGCCGCGGTCACGATGATGCGATCGAACGGCGCCTGCTCCTTCCAGCCCTTGGAGCCGTCGGCGCACTTTGAGGTGACGTTGTGGATGCGCAACTGCTTGAAGCGTGCCTCCGCCTCGTCGAGCAGCGACTTCCAGCGCTCGATCGTGTAGACCCGCCGCGCC
>JAUYVI010000003.1:0-90912 GCA_030715195.1 Dongia sedimenti | reverse complement strand
CAACACCTTATGAGACTTGGTGACGCGCAAGGCCTCGGTCATCATTGCGACGATCTGCGGCTGACTGATGGTCTGGCCCTGGGCGATCGGCAGGGCCTGATCCTCGTAAGCCTGATCATGAAAATGCGGCAGAACGAAGGCTTCGCGCGGAATCCGCTCCAACGCGTTCAGCACGTTGGAATCGGTCACACCGGCCCGCCGCAGCCCCATGATCAGGCGGATCTTACGCGCGGCCAGACTCACACCGGCTTTCCCTTCTTGCGCCGGCGCGACTTGGTGGCCGGGCGCGATTGCGCGGCCGCCTTGGCGCCGGGAAACAGCCCCACCATGCGCTTCAACATCGCGCCCTGGGTCAGGTCGAAATGCAGCGGCGTGATCGCGATGCCGCCGCGCGCGATGATCGCAAGATCGCTGTGCGGATCCTCGGGATCGTCATTGGTGAAATCGCCGACCCAGAGCACGTCCCGGGCGAAGGGATCCTTGCCCTTCACCACCTGCACCTGCGACTTCCGGCGCCCCTGCGCGCCGACCACAATCCCGGTCACCTTCTCGGGCGGGATCGGCGGGAAGTTCACGTTCATCAGCAGATCGTCCGGCCATTCGAGCGCCACCAGCTTGCGCACGATCTCGGCGCCGAACTTCTCCGCCGTCTTCCAATGCAGGGTCTCGCCCATGCGGACCTGGCTCATGGCGATCGAGGGGATGCCGAGCATCGAGGCCTCCATCGCGGCGGCGACGGTGCCGGAATAGAGCACGTCCTCGCCGAGATTGGCGCCACGGTTGACGCCGGACAGCACCAGGTCCGGCCGCTTGCCGGTGACCAGGTGGTTGACCGCCAGCAGCACGCAGTCGGTCGGCGTGCCGGAAGTCGCATAGCGCCGCGGCCCGAGCTTGTGGATCTGCAGCGGCCGCCGCAGGGTCAACGCATGGCTGGCGCCGCTGTGCTCGCTCTCCGGCGTCACCACCCAGACGTCGTCACTCAAGGCGCGCGCAATCTTTTCCAGCACCTTCAGTCCCGGCGCGTGGATGCCGTCGTCATTGGTGACCAGGATGCGGGCGCGCCGCAGGTCCGCCGGCGGCGATTTCACTTGGACCGAGGTCGGCGCGGATTCGGTGGCGGGCTTGTTCCGCTTGGTGCGCAACGCGATTGATTTACTCACGGGTGATCTTCTCCCGACCATGCATATAGGGGCGCAGGGCCTCGGGGATCTCGATCGACCCGTCCTCCTGCTGATAATTCTCCATGACGGCGATCAGCGCGCGCCCGACCGCGACGCCGGAGCCGTTCAAGGTGTGAACGAAGCGCGTGCCCTTCTCACCGGGCTTCCGGCAGCGCGCCTTCATGCGCCGCGCCTGGAACTCACCGCAATTGGAGCAGCTCGAGATCTCGCGATAGGCACCCTGCCCCGGCAACCAGACCTCGATGTCATAGGTCTTCTGCGCGGCGAAGCCCATATCGCCGGTGCTCAAGGTGATAACCCGATACGGCAGGCCGAGTTTCTGCAGCACCTTCTCGGATGAGGCCGTCATCCGCTGATGCTCGGCCTCGGAATGGTCTGGGTGGGCGATCGAAACCAGCTCCACCTTCATGAACTGATGCTGCCGGATCATGCCGCGGGTGTCCTTGCCGGCAGCGCCGGCTTCGGAACGGAAGCAGGGCGTCAGCGCGGTGAAACGCCAGGGCAGCTTGTCCTCGTCAATGATCGTGTCGGCCGCGAGATTGGTCAGCGGCACTTCCGAGGTCGGGATCAGGTAGAACCCTTGTTCCGTCTTGAACAGATCCTCCTCGAACTTCGGCAATTGCCCGGTGCCGTAGAGCGCCTCGGATCGTACCAGGAAAGGCGGCGCCACCTCGGTGTAGCCGGATTCCGTCGTATGGATATCGAGCATGAACAGCGCCAGCGCCCGCTCGAGCCGCGCCAGTGCGCCTTTCAGCACCACGAAGCGTGCGCCGGAGAGCTTCGCGGCACCCTCGAAGTCCATCAGGCTGCCCGTCGGACTCTGCAGGGCCTCGCCCAGCTCGAAATGCTGCTTCGGCTTGAAGGCAAAGTTGCGCACGTTCCCGACCGTGCGCTCGACCCGGTTGAAGCTTTCGTCCGGCCCATCCGGCACGTCGTCGGCCGGCAGATTGGGCTGGCTCGCCAGCAGGGCGTCG
The DNA here is from genome assembly GCA_030715195.1 of Dongia sedimenti. Taxonomy (GTDB): domain Bacteria; phylum Pseudomonadota; class Alphaproteobacteria; order Dongiales; family Dongiaceae; genus Dongia; species Dongia sedimenti. The sequence goes on along the minus strand of JAUYVI010000003.1, from coordinate 88,757 downwards.
AGTTCGGCGCCCAAGGACTGGTCCTCGGCTTCCGCCGCCGCGATGCCATCCTTCAGCGCCGCCACCTCGGCCATGACCGCCGAGGCGTCGCCGCCCTTGGCTTTCACCTGGCCGATCTGGCGGGAGAGATCGTTGCGCTTGGCCTGGGCCTCCTGGAACCGGGTCTGGGCCGCCCGTCGCCGCTGGTCGAGATCCAGCACCTGCGCCGAGAGCGGCGGCAGACCGCGGCGCTCCCGCCCCGCGTCGAAGGCGGTGGGATTGTCCCGAATCCACTTCAGATCAAACATTTAGCCCCGGCACTCGTTGCTGCCCGAATCGGCCGCCGAGTCTAGCAGGGCGCGGGCGCCTGTGCAGCAATCACCGGGGGTTCCGCGCGAGGCCAGCGCCTCAAATGAAGACCCTCCCCCGCTGCCGGGGGAGGGTCGGATCAGAGTTTCGAGTGCTGGGGAGCCTAGGCTGCCCGAACCGTCCGCAGGAACTCCTCCACCTGTGCCTTCAGCATCTCGCCGTTTCGCGACAGCTCGCTGGCGGATTGCAGGACTTCGCCTGCCGCGGTGCCGGTCTGCTGCGCCGCGTTGGTGACGCTGCCGATGTTGGACGACACTTCCTGGGTGCCCTGGGCGGCCTGCTGTACATTCCGGGAGATCTCCTGGGTTGCGGCACCCTGCTCCTCCACTGCCGAAGCAATGGTGGTCGAGATCTCGCTGACCCGGCCGATCGTCCGCGTAATGCTTTCGATCGCCTGCGCCGAGCCGGCGGTCGCTTCCTGGATGGCGCGCACCTGAGCGGCGATTTCCTCGGTTGCCTTGGCGGTCTGCGTCGCCAAAGTCTTCACTTCGGAGGCGACGACGGCAAAACCCTTGCCCGCCTCGCCGGCACGCGCGGCTTCGATCGTGGCGTTGAGCGCCAGCAGATTGGTCTGGCCGGCGATGTCGTTGATCAGGCGCACGACTTCGCCGATCTTCTCCGCCGCCGTGGCAAGACCCTGGACCTTGTTGTTGGTGTCGTTGGCCTGGAGAACCGCTTCGCCGACGATCCGGGTGGACTCGGTCACCTGGTTGGTGATTTCGCCGATCGACGCCGACAGCTCTTCCGTCGCCGAAGCCACGGTCTGAACGTTCTGCGTGGTCTGCTCCGAGGCAGCCGCGACGGCCGTCGCCTGGCGCGAGGTCTCGTCCGCCGTCGAAGTCATGGAACGCGCGGTCGCCTGCATTTCGGTGGCTGCCGCGGTCACGCCGTTGACCACGCCGCCGACCGAGCTCTCGAAGCGATCGGCGAGATCGAGCATCGCCTTGCGGCGCTCGGCCTCGCTCCGCTTCTTGCTCTCTTCCTGCTCGGCGCGCAGACGCTCGGTTTCAATCATGTTGTCCTTGAATACTTGGACCGCCTCCGCCATGGCACCGACTTCGTCCTTGCGACCACGCGCCGGAATCTCGACCGTGGTATCGCCGCCGGCCAGCGTATTCATGGCCGTGGTCATCTGCACGGTCGGTCGCCCGATGCCGCGGGTCAGGACAAAGCCGACCACAATCGAGATGATCGCCGAAGCCAAGGCACCGATGATCGTCACCAGGAAGGTTGTGTGGATCGCGGCCAACTGGTCGGCGGACCGGGTGCCGAGCAGATCGCGCTCAGCCTTGTCCATCTCGGCGACCTTGGCTCGCAAACCGTCCATCGACTTCTTGCCGGCGCCGCTCGCCTCCAGCTTGCGCGCCTCTTCCACCGACTCCGCTTTGCTCATGAGCGCGATCTCGCGCTCGGCAACGTCGTTCTGCCAAGTCTTCGCAAAGTCGGCGATGATTTCAAGCCGCTTCTGCTGCTCGGAATTGTCGGATGTCAGACTCTTCACTTCGTCAAAGGCCGCTGCAAAGGCCGTTTTTCCGTTCTTGTAGGGTTCAAGGAAACCCTCGTCGCCGGAAACCAGGTAGCCGCGCACGCCAGTCTCCTGGTTGACCATCCCGGAGACGATGCCGTTGAGCGCCTCAAGCACTTTGTAGGTATGCGTGGTCCAGCCACTGCTCTTCTTGACGAAGGCAACTTCGGTATAGGTGATGCTGCCGACCACCGCACTCAGCAAAACCAATGATGCGAAAGACACCAGAAGCTTATGGGCGATCTTGAGGTTGGTGAAGAATGACATCGAGTGAACCTTCTGTTGGCGCGTTTGAACTGTATGCAGAGCACCTGCACTTGGAACCCGTTTCGTTCAGGACGCTTCCGGAGACAAGCGATCGCCGTTCGGGGCACTCCATCGCCGAAACCACAGATCCAAGATCACGAAAATAGGTCAGGAGTGTTAATATTGGATTGCAGCCTCTGGGACGGTGCATACAGGGAGATGCGAAGCCCCCGCTATGCCGTGTCCGTCGAACGGCATACTCGACGCCTACTATTTCCGGCGATTTCAGGAGTTAGAGGTCCGCGCGCCAGCCTCGCCCCTCCTTGGTTGGTATATCAAAATCCGGGTTGGTTCGCCGCGCCGCCTGATGCCATAGCGGGATTCGAGCGCTGCGACGCCACGTGCCAGTGAAGAAACGACCCCGCGTCAACCAGCCGCGGTCGGGATGCGCTTTCGGTTGATCCCTGTCATCCAGGAGTCTCCGCCGCCCAGCTAATCTCACTCCATGAACGCTCCGAACCTACCCCTTCGCGCCGATACGGGTGCCTTGCTGGACGAAGTGCTGGCGCTGCGCGCCGAGGTCGTCGCCGGCGCCCAGCCCTGGATGAAGCGGTTCATGCGCGATGCCGGTGCGCCCCAACCGGCGCTCGCCAATCTCGCGCATTATCTCGCCTTCCGCCGCCACGACCACCGCAGCCTGCAGAGGCAGTTGATGTGGCGCGGAATCTCCTCGCTCGGCCGGCTGGAGAGCCGCGTGCTGCCGACCCTCGACGCGGTGATCGCCGCTCTCTCGGCCCTGACCGGGCGCGCCTCTCCGATCACCCCGCCTGCGGAGCATGACTATTTCGATGGGGAAGCGCGCCTCCGCAAGGCGACCGATGCCCTGTTCGGGCCGCCCCCCGCGGGACGGCGCGAGCGGATCATGGTGACCCTCCCCTCCGCCGCCGCCGGCGATCCGGATTTCATCCTGGACCTGGCGCAACGCGGCATGGATGTGGCGCGCATCAACTGCGCGCACGATGATGCCACCGCCTGGCGCGCCATGACCGGGCATATCCGGAAGGCCGGCGAAACGGTCGGCCGCCGCATCACGGTCCTGATGGACATCGCCGGACCGAAGATTCGCACCGAAGCCGTGCTGGCGCTGGACAAGAAGGCCAAGCTCGCCGCCGGGGGGGCGCTCCGCCTGGTCGCGCACGGCACGCCGCGCGTCACCGCCGACGTGCCCTTCGCCGCCGCGGTCTCGCTGCCGGAGCTGGTGACCCGACTCTCGATCGGCGACCGCTTCCGCTACGACGACGGCAAACTCGAAGGCACGGTCGAAAGCACCGGCGAGGGCGAAGCGGTCATCCGCATCACCCGCGCCAAGGCACACGGCATCAAGCTCAAGCCCGAGAAGGGCATCAACCTGCCGGACACGGCGCTCGGCCTGTCGCCGCTGACCGCCAAGGACCATGACGACCTCGTGACCGTTGCGGAATGCGCCGACATGCTCGGCTATTCCTTCGTCAGCCAGGCGGAAGACATCGATCTCCTGGAGGGCTTCCTGGCCGAGCACTGCGTCAATCGTCCGGCCGACTTCCCACTTGGCCTGGTGGCCAAGATCGAGCGCCCGGAGGCGGTGAAGAACCTGCCCGACCTGATCGCCCGGGCGGTTTCACGCCGTCCCTTCGGCGTGATGATCGCCCGCGGCGATCTGGCCGCAGAGATCGGCTTCGAGCGCCTGGCGGAAATGCAGGAGGAGATCCTATGGATCTGCGAAGCCGCTGCGGTTCCCGCGATCTGGGCGACGCAAGTGCTGGAAGGCTTGGTAAAGACCGGCATCCCCTCGCGCGGCGAGATGACCGACGCCGCCATGGCCGGCCGCGCCGAATGCGTCATGCTGAACAAGGGTCCCGCGATCGGCACCGCAGTCGATCTGCTCGACGGGTTGCTCAAGCGCATGGACGCGCACGCCTTCAAGAAGACGCCGACATTGCGGGCGCTGAAGAGCTGGTAAGTGCGGCTCGGGCCGGCTACGAAGCCGGGGTGACCTCGGTGCCGCTTTCCGTGGCGGCCGCTTCCTCGGCGGCGCGCTTCTTCTCGACCGACTTGGCCAGCCAGATCGAAATCTCATAAAGCGCGATCATCGGGATCGCCAGCGAGATCATGCTGATCGCATCGGGCGGGGTGAAGATCGCGGCGACCACGGTGACGATGATGATGGCATAGCGCCGCTTATCGCGCAGGCCCTGCGACGAGACGATGCCGACCTTGGCCAGCAAGGTGAGGATCACCGGCAGCTCGAAGCAGAGACCGAAGGCGAAGACCAGCTTCATGACGAGATCGATGTACTCGCCGATCTTCGGCATCAGCTCGATATTGGCGTATTGCTGATAGCCGACGAAGAAATGCAAGGCCAGCGGCAGCAGCACGAAATAGAGGAAGGTGGCGCCGACCGCGAACATGATCGGCGTCGCGACCAGGAACGGCACCAGTGCCATGCGCTCGTTCTTGTAGAGGCCGGGCGCCAGGAATTTGTAGATCTGCGCGGCGATCAGCGGAAAGGTGATGCAGAGTGCCGCGAAGGCACCGATCTTCACCTGGGTGAAGAACGGCTCGATCAGGCTGGTATAGATCACCGGACAGGGCTTGCCCTGCGCGAGGCAGGCGCGCTCAAGCGGTGCGGTGACGATGTCGAGCACCGGCTTCCAGAAGTAGAAGCAGACCACAAAGGCGATGACGAATCCGACGGTGGAATAGAGCAGGCGCGTCCGGAGCTCCGTCAGGTGCTCCATCAGTGGCATCTTCACGTCTTCTTCGGCGCCGGCCACAGGTCAGGTCTTCTCTTTGGTCACAGGTTCAGGGGCCGGTGTCACGTCAGGATCGGAGGATGGAGGTTCACTGAGTGCCGGGTCGGCGGACGGCAGACGGACCGGCTGCGCGGCGGCGATCTCCACCGCGTCGTCCTCGCCGGACTCGATTGCAGCTGTGGATTCGGCGGGCTTGGCGATCTCCGTACGGGCCGGGCCGGTCGGATCGTCCTTGATCGTCAGCGCGCTCTTCATCTCGCCGGTCGGATCGACCGCCTTCTCGATCGCGTTCTGGATCTGGTTCTTGTTGAGCGACTGGACTTCCTGGAGCTTCTTGCGCGCCTCGTCGAGATCCGCCTCGCGGATGATCTCGTTGACGCCGCTTTGGAATTCCCCGGCGAGCTTGCGGGCATTCTTCATCAGCATGTTCATGGTGCGGAGCGCGTTGGGCAGTTCCTTCGGCCCAAGCACCACCAGCGCCACGACGGCGATGATCCCCATTTCGCCCCAGCTGAGGTCGAACATACGCGCTCACGTCCCCTAATCAGAAGGCTCCGGCAGTCGTCCCCGGAGCAGGGATCAGGGTCAGCCCCGTTCGATCGTCTCGGTCGGCTTGCGGTCGGAGGCCTTGGCGACCTCCTCGTCCTTGTCGCTCTTCAGGCCCTTCTTGAAGGCGTTAATGCCCTGCGCGAAGTCGCCCATGATGTTGGAAATCTTGCCGCGCCCACCGAACAGCACCAGCACGACGGCCAGCACGATCAGAAGATGCCAGATACTAAAGCTGCCCATAACGGCGCCTCTCCTCGAACCAAAAAACTCGGCCGGACTATGGCAAAATCGCCCTGCCCCTGCAATGAATCCCTGGGGCCGTCAGACCGCGGGATTTTCTTATGTTACGCAATACTTAGGCGTTCGAGCGCGGTTCCGCCAGTGGCGTCTGCATGGCATTTTGCGCCGGCCCGAATACGAAGGCCCGGGCGGGGTCCAGCGAGAGCCCGACTTTGGCCCCGACCTCCGGAGCAAAGGCCCCGCTGGTGCGGACCTGCAGGTCCAGCGCCGCGCCGTTTTCCGCGGTCGCCAGCACCCGGATCAGCCGCGCCACGCCGATAAAGCGCACTTCGGTCACTGTCGCCGGCAGCACCGCCCGCCCCGACGCCCCGTTGATCGGCACGCAGTCCAGGCATTCCGGACGGAAGATGACCTTCACGGAACTGCCGGACGGCCATTGCGCCGCCGGAATCGGCCCCAGGGGCGTCGCCACCCAGCCGTTCTGAACGATCCCTTCCAACTCGTTGATATTGGAGAAGAACTTTGCCGCGAACTCGCTGTTCGGCCGGGCATAGACCTCGGCCGGCGGCCCGGACTGGATCAACTTGCCGGCCTGCATCAGGTAGATCCGGTCGGCCATGAACATGGCTTCCTCGGGATCGTGGGTCACCAGCAGGGTCGCCGCCCCGCTCCGCTTCAGCACCCGCAACGTGTCGTCGCGGATCTGCTCCCGGAGCCGCGCGTCGAGACCGGAAAACGGCTCGTCCAGCAGCATGACCGAAGGCCGCGGCGCCAGCGCCCGGGCCAGGGCCACGCGCTGCTGCTGCCCGCCCGACAGCGCGTGCGGATAGGAACCGGCATAGCCGGCCATGCCGACCTGGGCCAGCGCCTCCAGAGCGCGCTGGCCGCGCTGGTGCTCGGGCAGGTCGGCGAGACCGAAGGCGACATTGCGGGCCACCGTCAGATGCGGAAACAGCGCGAAATCCTGGAACACCAGGCCGACGTTGCGCCGCTCCGGCGGCTGGCTCACGCCGCTCTCGCCATCGGCCACCGTCTCGCCGCGGAGCTGGATGCGGCCCCGCTGCAGCGTCTCCAGACCGGCGGCCAGGCGCAACACGGTCGACTTGCCGCAGCCGGAGGGACCGAGCAGGCAGACGATCTCACCCGCGCCGACACCGAGGCTGAAGCCGGAGACGACCTCAACGACGCCGTCATAGGAGTGGCCGACGCCCTCGAGGCCGAGAATGATCTCGCTCACGGCACCGCTCCCTCGACGGCGCCGCCGGTGCCCGGCCGCGACCGACCGATCGCCCGCGACAGCATGATCACCGGCAGCACGCCGACCACGACGATCGCCAAAGCCGGGCCCGCCGCCTCCGCCAGGCGCTCATCCGAGGCCAGGTTATAGGTGGCGACCGCCAGCGTATCGAAATTGAACGGGCGCAGGACCAGCGTGGCCGGAAGCTCTTTCAAGACATCGACGAAAACCAGGATACCGGCGGTGAGCAGACTGCCGCGCATGATCGGCAGATGCACGTTCCAGAGCGTGCTGCCCGGACCGCGGCCGAGACTGCGCGCGGCGTGGTCCATGCTGCGCGTGATCTTGCCGAGGCTGGCCTCGACCGCGTTCAAGCTGCCGGTCAGAAAGCGCACCAGATAGGCGAAGGTCACGGCCACCAGCGTGCCGCTGAGGATCAGACCCGGGGACATTCCGAGGGTCGCCTTGGCCCAGCGGTCGATGGCGTGGTCGAAAGCGGCGAAGGGCAGCAGCACGCCGATCGCCAGCACCGTGCCGGGGATTGCATAACCCATCCCCGCGATCCGCACCGCAAGGCTGGTCGCCGGGGTCGCGTGGAGTCGCAGCGCGTAAGCCAGGAACACCGCGACCGCCACGCCCAGCACCGCGGCAAGCCCTGCCATGATGAAGCTGTTGCGGATCAGGAACAGGAACGAGGCGCGCCACCAGTATTCCGGATTGTTCAGGGCCCAGCCCAGCAGCACGGCGGCCGGTGCCACAAAGCCGAGCAGCAGCGGCAGCGCGCAGCCGGCGATCGCGCCAACCTTCAACCAGCCGCGCAGGTGATAGCGCGGCAAGGGCCGATAGCGCGACGAGGTGTGCGCGAAGCTCTGGCGGCCGCGCGACCAGCGCTCGAAGCCGAACACCACGAAGACGAAGACCAGCAGCAGCGCCGCCAGCTGCGAGGCAGCCTCGGCATCGCCCATCCCGCGCCAGACCCGATAGATCCCGGTCGCCATGGTATCGACGCCGAAATACTGCACCGTGCCGAAGTCGTTTAAGGATTCCATCACCGCCAAGGCCGCGCCTGCCGCCAGCGCCGGCCGCGCCAGCGGCAACGCGACGCGAAAGAACCCCTTGGTCGGCGAGCAGCCGAGGGTGCGCGAGACTTCGAGCACGCAGGCCGACTGCTCCAGGAACGCCGCCCGCGCCAGAAGATAGACGTAAGGATAGAGCACGAGCACCAGCATCAATGCGGCCCCCGGCAGGTTCCGGATCTCCGGAATCCAATGCAGCCCGTCCGGCATGCCGAGGATGTCGCGCAGACCGGTCTGCACCGGCCCGGCATAATCGAGCAAACCGACATAGGTATAGGCGACGACATAGGCTGGCATCGCCATCGGCAGCAGCAAAGCCCATTCGAAGAACTTGCGCCCCGGGAAGACGCAGAGCGTCACCATCCAGGCGGCGGGCACGCCGACGATCAGCACCCCGATCCCGACCAGCACCATCATCAGCATCGAATTGGTGACATAGGCGCCGAGCACGGTCTCGTAGAGATGCGCCCAGATGTCGCCCTTCGGCAGAAAGACATGGGAGAACACCGCGACGACCGGCGTCGCCACGCAGGCCGCGATGATCCAGGCGGCAACGGTCCATCCGCTGGGACGGGCAAACCCGCGCCGCAGCTTCGGCACCTGCAAGGGAGATGGAACGGCGTCCGCCAAGATCTCGGTCCTCAGAATCTGGCCGCAGCCTATTGCGACCCATTCTGAATTGCAAACAGGCACTTAGTCGCGGGGAACCCTCTTCAGTTCCACCACCCCTTGGCGCCCTCGCGCTGGGCCGATTTTCGCGGCGCCGCCATGGCGGCATCCGGCTCGACATCCATCAGGAACCGGTGCGCGGGCGAGAGGCGCTCGTAGAGCCCCTGCGTCAGGTAGTCCCGCTGCACCAGCTGCTGCGGCAGGTCGCGGCGGGTATAAGTCAAGTGCAGCACGCGGCGGCGGGCACCGCTCCGGTTGGTCGTGCCGGCGTGCCAGATCGACGAGTTCAGGATCGCGACCGAGCCCGCCGGCGCGGTCACATGGATCTCGCCGGGATAGGGCTTGGCGAAATCCTGCGGCACCAGCGCCTGCTGCTCGGGCGTCAACGGGATCGGAGTCCAGTCGCCGATATTCACATAGGGAATATTGATCGGCGGTCGGAGATGCGAGCCCGGCACCAACCGCGTCGGCCCGTTCTCCAAGGTCATGTCGTCGAACAGCAGGATGCCGTTCGCCACCCACCAGTCGTCCGGAAAATACTTCGGCACGTCGCAATGCAGGTCCTGGTGCCCCTGCCCTTTCAACGGATCGCGCAGGTTGGCGCCATGGATCTTGAACTCGCCGAGGAGATGCGCGGCGGCGGCCAGCAGCGGCTTGCATTCCAGGCAGCGGTCGTAGACCGCGGTCTTGTTGAAGATGTTGGAAACCCGCGGCGCGCCTGGCTCGACATGGACCTCGTGTCCGCCCTGGTCGCGCTCGATCGCGGTCAGGCGATCGAACTCGTCCGCCATCTCGCGGCATTCCGCTTTCGAGTAGACGCCCTCGACGAGGAAGTAACCCTGCTCGTCCAGCGCTTTGCGCTGCGCATCCGACAGCTCGGACCCGTCGAGCCCGATCTCCCGCAGCGCCTGTTTGGTGTACATGGCGTTCCTCCGGATCTTCCTTTTTTGGAAAGGCTAATCCGGCGGGTTCACCGCACGCAAGCAACCGGCACGGGTTGATGTGATTTCGATGGATCTGACGCCCGGGACCCCTACTCGCCCGGCTCAGCGACCTTCTTGTCCCCGGACGGCGCTTCGTCGGAATCCGCTTCGTCGTCTTCTAGAGCATCCTCGACGTCGTCGTCATCATCGCCGCCGTCATCGTCTCCATCATCGCCGTCGTCATCTTCGTCATCGTCATCGTCATCGTCTTGGTCGTCGTCAGGTTCCTCCCGCTCGACTTCAGCAGATTCGTCGGTCGGTTCCTCGCGCTCGACTGCCGCTTCTGTATCGCGCGGCTGCTGCTCGCCCGGTTCGCCGTGCCTTTGCAGCAATTCGTTTTCGTAATCGTCGTCGGCCGGGGCTCCGTCATCGCCCTCGCCCTCTTCCGCGATCGGTTCGCCGCGCAGCTCTTCGGCGGCGGCCTGCTCATCTTCATCCTCCGGCGGCACGCCCCGGCCGTCGGCCGAGGCCTGGGTCGCCAAAGTCGAGATGCCGGCGCGCGCATCCAGGAGCCCGGCGGCGCGGAGTTCTTCGACACCCGGCAGGGCGGCCGTGTTTTCGAGACCGAAATGCTCGAGGAAGGCGCTGGTGGTCGCCCAGGTCACCGGGCGGCCCGGCGTCTCGCGGCGGCCGGCCGGCTTGATCCAGCCGATCTCGAGTAGGAGATCGAGCGTGCCCTTGGAGATGACGACGCCGCGAATCTCTTCGATCTCGGCGCGAGTCACCGGCTGGTGATAGGCGATGATCGCCAGGGTCTCGATGCCCGCACGGCTGAGTTTCCGGTTGACCTTGCGCTCGATCGACAGCATCGCAGCCAGATCCGGCGCGGTGCGAAAAGCCCAGCGGTCCTCGATCTTGGTCAGGTTCACGCCGCGATTGGCATAGCTCTCCGCAAGCTCGGACAGCAGGCCCGGCAGGTCGGAGTCCTTGGGCAGGCGGGCCTTCAGCACCTTCTCGGAGACGGGCTCGGTCGAAGCGAACAGCACCGCTTCGAGCAGGCGCAGCAATTGGAATCGATCGTCTCCGACGTCCACTTCGCTGACATTGTCTTCCGTGACGATATCTTCATTCATATTCTAGCCCTGTTGCAGATCGGGTGCCGGCGCCGGCTCGATGTCGTCCCGGCGGTTCGAGCGGCGCAGATAGATGGGCGCGAATGTGCCCTCCTGGCGCAGCTCGATGCGGCCATTGCGCGCCAGCTCCAGCGTGGCCGCGAAGGTGGCGGCCATCGCCGCGCGGCGTTGTATCGGTGTATCCATGCCTTCCGGCAGGAAGTTGCGGAGCACGGTCCAGTCGAGCACATGGCCGAGCATGTCGCCGATACGCTTCAACGCATCGTCCATCGAGAAGAGGTTGAGCGGCGCGATCCGCAGCATGCCCTCCTTGCGCCGGCCGGGATGGGTGCCATAGGCCTTCAGGAGATCGAACAGCGTCACGTCCCAGACCGGCACGTCGATGATCCTGGCCGGCTCGGGCGCTCCGCGGGCGAAGAAGTCGATGCCGAATTGCGGCAGCGCCATCAGCCGCTTCCCCGCCTCCTGCATCGCCTCGAGGCGCTGCAGCTGGAAGGCAAGCGCCGCGGCCAGTTCTGCACCCGAAGGCTCGCCGTCGGCCGGCGGCTCCGGCAGCAGCAAACGCGACTTCAGGTAAGCGAGCCAGGCCGCCATCACGAGATAGTCGGCCGCGAGTTCGAGGCGCAGGCGCCGCGCCCGCGCGATGAAGGCGAGATACTGGTCGGCGAGTTCGAGGATCGAGATCTTGCGCAGGTCGACCTTCTGGTCGCGCGCCAGGCTCAGCAGCGCGTCGATCGGGCCTTCGAACCCGTCGAGGTCCAGCACCAGCTCGTCATCATTGGCGGTCGTCGGCGGCGTGTCGTCGAACCCGTCGCCGCCGTTGCCCTCGCTCTCGGGACCCGGCGAATCGGCAGAACCGACCGGTTCCGACTCAGGTGCCGGAGTCGGTTCGGTCTCGGTGTCCGGGAGCCAAGCGTTCATTGTCAGATCAGCAGGTCCGCGCCGGTCAGATGACCGATCAAAGACCGCACATAATCGGTAGCCGGGCCCAAAATCCAGCCCAAAATGTCGATATCCACACCTATTTGCCTGCCCAGCAAAGGCAGCAAAAAGATCAATCCGATCAGGACCAACATGCCGTAGCGCTCGGTCCGCTGATAGGCGATTGCAAGGTGCCGCGGCAGAATCGCCGAGAGCACCCGACCGCCATCCAACGGCAGCAGCGGCAGCATGTTGAAGATCGCCAGAATGACGTTGATCAGGACCGAATAGTAGAGCGCCGAGACCGCCCAGTCGGAAAACCAGCCGGGCGCGAGATCCGCGACCCGGATCAGCAAGGCCGAGATGACCGCCAGGATGAGATTGCTTCCCGGCCCCGCCGCGGCGACCAGGACCATGTCACGGCGATAGTTGCGAAAGTACCGCGGATTGATCGGGACCGGCTTGGCATAGCCGAAGAGGAAGCCCGTGGTGAAGAAGAGCACTAGCGGCAACAGAACGGTGCCGAAAGGATCGATATGCTTCAACGGGTTGAAGGTCACCCGGCCTTGCTGATAGGCGGTGTTGTCGCCGCAAAGGCGGGCGATGAAACCATGGGCGGCTTCATGGAACGTGATCGCGATCAAGACCGGCAAAGCCAGGATCGACAGGGCCAGCATGATCTTCTCGATATCGTAGCCCTGCATTATCGCCTTCTAGGCCATCAATCCGGCCAGTTCCTCGGCCAGTTCCTCCGTGTCGAAATCCGGTTCCCGGTTGACCCGCTGGCGTCCGCGTTCATATCGGAGTGCAGCGGCAGGAGACAAGGGGCCGCAGCCTGAGGCCACCAGCCGCATCTCCTCCATGTTTCCGTTACAATGCAGGGCGACGTCGCAGCCGGCGGCCAGCATCTCACGGGCCAGGACGTCCAGGCTGCCGCGCAAGGCCTTCATCGACATGTCGTCGGAGATCAGCAGTCCGCCGAAGCCGATCTCGCCGCGGATCACCTCGTTGATCACCCGGGGCGACAAGGTGGCCGGGCGCTCGGGGTCGATCGCCTTGTAGACGAGGTGCGCGGTGATCCCCCAGGGCAGGTCGTTCAGCTTGCGGAACGGCACGAAGTCGCTGTCGGCGAGATCATCGAAATCGGCCTCGATGGTCGGCAGGTCGAGATGGCTGTCGACGGTCGCCCGGCCATGGCCGGGCATATGCTTGATGACCGGGATGACGCCGCCGGCCAACAACCCTTCCGCGGCGGCGCGGCCAAGATCGGCGACCAGGTGCGGATCGGCGGCGAAAGCGCGGTCGCCGATCGCGCTCGTGGTCTCGGGGCGCTTCAGGTCGAGGCAGGGCGTGCAATCGACGGAGATGCCGATGGCGCGGAGCTCGGCCGCGAGCAGCTCGTGGTTGATGCGCACCGCCTGCGCCGCGCGGGCGCGATCGACCTGGGCCAGTTCGCCGAACTTCGCCGCGGCCGGCATGGCGCGCCAATGCGGCGGCTTCAGCCGCGCAACGCGGCCGCCTTCCTGGTCGATCAGGATCGGTGCATCGGAACGGCCGATGGACTCGCGGAGATCATCGGTCAAACGCCGCATCTGATCCGGATCGGCGACATTGCGCGCAAACAGGATGAAGCCGAGCGGATCGACGTCACGGTAGAAAGCGCGCTCGTCGGCGGTGATCTCGGTTCCGGCGCAGCCGAAGATGACGGCGGCGGTCACGCCGCCGCTCCGCAGACCCGCCTACTTCGCGACAATGCAGGCCTGCTTCTGCGCCTTCAGCTGGGTGCAGAGATCCTTCGCCTGCGCCTTCGTGAGCGGCCCCGCCTGGATGCGGTAAAGCTTGGTGCCGCTGCGATCGACCGCCTCGACATTCAAGGTGAGACCGCCGAGCAGCGCCGGATAGGCCTTCTGCAGCTTGGCCCATTCCGACTTCGCGAGGGCTTCGGACTTCACCGCGGCGAGCTGGATGCGGGCACCGCCGCCGGCGGTGGGCGCCACCGAAGGCGCCGCCGGCTTGGTCGGGGCCGCGGCAGTCTGGGTGGGTTCGGCCGCTTTCGGCGCCGCCGGAGCAGGCTCGGCCGGCTTCTCGGCCGTGGTGGCCGGCGCGGGCTCAGCCGGCGCGGGTGCCGCCTGCTGGGTCTGCGGCTCCGGCACGACCGGGGTCGGCGCAGCAGCGGTCTGGCCGGGCTCGGGTGCCGAGACGCTCGGGATGGCCGGCGCATCGACGCTGGGCGCCGCGGATTGGTCGGTGGCCGCGGGCGGAGTCGGCGCGGGCTCCGTCTTCGGCGCATCGGTGATGGCCGGGGCCTGCGGCGCGGCGTTGGCCTGGTCGGTGGTTTCGTTCGTCGGCGGCGCGACCGGCTGCTCCGGGGGCGGCAGGACGTTCTCGGTCTGCTCGGTGCTCGACTGGCCGTTCAGGATCTCGACATTCTGGTTCGGCACCTGCATGCCGCCTTCGTCTTCCGGCTTCACCTTCTCCGGCGACGTGTCGGCGGCGATCACCGGCACCGGGCCTTCCGGCGCGCGGTGGCTGGAGATCCAGGCCCAGGCGGCGCCGCCGGCGATCACCACCACGGCGACCAATACCAGCAGGCGGTTGCGCATGCGGCGACCGCGGCCGTTGACCTCGTCATCCGCATCGAAGCTGCCCAAGGGCGGCGGCGGGGCCGGCGGCACTTCCATGCCGGAAAGCAGGTCCGGCTGGGTGTCGGCCTTCGCTTCTTCGTTCGCATGGACGATCGCCGCCGCGGCGGCGCGATCGCTTGAGAGGCTCGGATCGGCGCGCAGCCGGCCGAAGAGATCGGGCTTGGTCGGCTCGGTCCGCGCGGGATCGCTGTCGTTGCTGGGCAGGTTGCCGCTCATCGCATTCAGGATCGGCTCGAACGGCCGAACCGCGCTGCTGCCGGCGCCCTCGGCCGTGCGCACCGGACCCGCGGGCAGCGGTTCCGGGAGCGGCTCGGGCTGGGCTGGTTCCGCGCCGATCTTCGGCATCGGGATCGGGGTCGCGCTGGCGACCGGGCTCGAGGCGGCGCCGAGCTCGCCGCGCAGTCGGCTCAAGGCGGCGGCCACGTTGGCCTGGATCTGTTCGGACTTCGGCGCTTCTGCTGCACTCATGGCGTGACCCCTTTTGGGTGTTCTCCGGACCGGCTCGCGCGTCTCTGCACGACCTGGCGGTCCCCTCTGCCGGCACTTGCCGGGTGCGACTCGGCACCCAAGCCTGTGGATAATGAATCAGTTGGCCATCGAGTCGGTCAAGCCGATGCCGGAACTTAACCGTTTAATCGACGGATTCTCCTGGGCTTTTTAGAGTCCAGGAATGCGGCAAGAATGCGGTCGCCGTAACCGGCCGGCTGAGAGGATGCGAGCGCACGAGCTTTTACGGCTCTCACGGGTTTGACGGCGCAAAATGGCCATTAACATATTGAAACAACGCGCGAAATCGAAACAATCACGCCCGAAACGAACATCCGTTTCGTAAAAGCCCCGTAAAAGTTGGTTGTCGCTTCAGCGCTCCATGAAGAAACCATTGTACACTTTTTGTTCCAGTCGGACAATGGACTAGGGTCCCGATCCCGTTCCCCCGCTCCCGTCTTTCAGGCGGGCTTGGGTCTCGAAGGCAAAGTTGTCGGTCATGCCTGCGATGTAATCGGCAACCACGCGCGCGGTCTTCGCATTGCCGGGAGCGCCGAGTTCCGCCTGCCAGTCCGGCGGCAGCAGGCTGGGATCGGCGAGATGACGGTCGAACAGATCGGCGACCACCAGCTTCGCCTGCTCGGTCATCCGCGTGACGCGTTCGTGGCGATACATATGCGCGAAGAGGAAGCGCTTCAGGCCGATGTCGTTCTGGCGCATCGTCTCGGAGAAGACGGCGAGCGGCTGGCCCAGCGCGCGCACCGCCTCGGGAGAAGCCACCCTTGCGGCGGCGATCCGGTTGCGGGTCTCGGCGATCACGTCTTCCACCATGACACCGATCATGCGGCGCACGGTCTCGTGCATCGCGCGATCCTCGTCGAGGCCCGGATGATCGCGCCGCACCCCGGCGACGATCGGTCCGGCCAGCGGCACATCGGCGAGGTCGCCGAGCGTGAACAGGCCGGCGCGCAGGCCGTCGTCGATGTCATGGTTGTTGTAGGCGATGTCGTCGGAGACCGCAGCGACCTGCGCCTCGAGGCTGGCGAATTCGGCGAGTTCCAGGTCCCAGCGGGTGGAGAAATCGGCGATGCTGCGCGGCACCGGGCGCGCCTGGGCCTTGGCACTGGCCGCCGGTCCGGTCAGCGGACCGTTGTGCTTCACAATGCCTTCCAGCGTTTCCCAGCTGAGGTTCAGGCCGTCGAATTCGGGATAGCGACGCTCCAGCAGCGTCAGAACCCGGAAGGTCTGCTCGTTGTGATCGAAGCCGCCGAACGGCTGCATGCAGAGATCGAGCGCTTCCTCGCCGGCATGGCCGAACGGCGGATGACCGAGATCGTGGGCCAGCGACAGCGCTTCCGCGAGGTCCTCGTCCAATCCCAGCGTGCGCGCGATTGACCGGGCGATCTGCGCCACTTCGAGACTGTGCGTCAGCCGGGTGCGGTAGTGATCGCCCTCATGCTGCACAAAGACCTGGGTCTTGTGCTTCAGCCGCCGGAAGGCCGTCGCATGGATGATGCGGTCGCGGTCGCGCTGGAACGGCGTGCGCGTCGCGCTCGGCGGCTCGGGGATGAGCCGGCCGCGCGACTTCGCGGGATCGCAGGCATAGGGGGCGCGGGTTGATGACATGGGCTGTTTATAGCCGTTTCGCGGATTCAAATCTTCTGACGCGGCCATTTCATGGGCTTGCGTCACCGATTGGCCAGTGCAACGCTCATCGGCATGACCCTGGAAACCACCGGACACTGCCTCTGCGGGCGGGTGAAGTATCGGGTGACGGGGGTGCCGAATTGGCGGTGTCTCTGTCATTGCGAGAGCTGCCGGCGGGCGACCGGTGTGCCGGTGACGGCCTTCGCCTCGTTTCCGGTCGCCCATTTCCACTTCGAGGGGGAGACTTCCCGCTACCAGAGCTCGGCCGGGGTCACCCGGACCTTCTGTGGCCATTGCGGCACGCCGCTCACCTATGCGTCGGAGGATTTGCCTGGCGAGATCCACCTGCTGACCGGCAGCGCCGACCATCCCGAGGCGGCGCACCTGACGCCGCAGTGGCATACCTTTGATAATGAACGAATTTCCTGGGTCGACCTCGGTGCCGGCTTGCCGCGGTCGAAACCGAAACCGGCCTGAAACCGGAGCCGCTAAATATCTCGTCTGGTTTGACTTTCCGCGTTTCGTCCCTAGATTAGAAGGAAGGTTAACCGATTGGATTCCCCGATGAACGACATGTCCCCGACGCCCGAGCGTAAGGTGGTCCTGAGCGAGAGCGCCGCCAAGCGCATCGGCGAGCTGATCGCCATGGAAGGCAACACCTCCCTCATGCTGCGCCTCAGCGTCTCCGGCGGCGGCTGCTCGGGCTTCCAGTACGGTTTTTCGTTCGACAACGCGACCCAGCCCGACGACCACCTGTTCGAGCGCAACGGCGTGAAGATGGTGATCGACGACACATCGCTCGACCTGCTTTCCGGCGCCGAGGTGGATTTCGTCGAGGACCTGGTCGGCTCCTCCTTCCAGGTCAAGAATCCGAACGCCACTTCGTCCTGCGGCTGCGGGAGTTCTTTCGCAGTCGCCTAACCAACACCATGCGGATCGATGACGTCCGTTGAGGGCTCCGGCAACGTGATCAAAGTCGCCAGCTTTAACGTGAATTCCTTGCGCGCCCGCATTGGGAATGTTCTCTCATGGCTGAAGGGCGCCAAGCCCGATGTCGTGCTGCTGCAGGAGATCAAGTGCCTCGACACCGATCTGCCGAGGCTGGAGATCGAAGACCTCGGCTACAATTTCGAGGCGGTCGGGCAGAAGAGCTATAACGGCGTCGCCATCCTCTCGAAGCATCCGTTCATGGTCGAGGAACGCCGCCTGCCCGGCGGCGAGGGCGACGATCACGCGCGCTATATCGAGGCGGTGGTCGATGTGGCCGAGGGCAAGCGCCACAAGGCGCTGCGCGTCGCCTCGATCTATCTGCCGAACGGCAACCCGGTCGACACCGACAAGTTCGCCTACAAGCTCAAGTGGCTTGAGCGGCTGAACGAGCACGCGGAGCAGCTGCTGGACTACGAGGAGCCGCTGGTGCTGGGCGGCGATTACAACGTGGCGCCGACCGATGACGATGTCTATGACCCGGCGGCCTGGGCCAACGACGCGCTCTGCCGGCCGGAGAGCCGCGCCGGATATTTCCGGCTGCTCAATCTCGGCTATGTCGACGCGTTCCGGGCGCTGCATGGCGCCGAGGCGCATCGCTTCACCTTCTGGGACTATCAGGCCGGGCGCTGGCAGCGCGACGAGGGCCTGCGGATCGATCACCTGCTGCTTTCGCCGCAGGCCGCGGACTCGCTCGACGAGTGCGACATCGACAAGACCCCGCGCAACGGCGACAAGCCGTCCGATCACACGCCGATCTGGTGCAGTCTGGATCTTTGAGGCGGCGCCAACGTTCTGCGCTCGCGTTCACCACAAGCTCGGTCGTCACAATCCAGCGCCCCGACGTTGCAGAGCGTTACAAACTTTGACTTGAGCGCCGCGCCGCGCCGCCAATATGCGAACCTGTCAGGGGCCCTCATCGACAGGAGACTCACGTTGAATCAGGACGACGTGCGCCGGCGCGCTTTCGCCATGCCGCTGACCAACCCCGCCTTCCCGCCCGGTCCCTATCGCTTCACCGATCGCGAATACCTGATCATCACTTATCGCACCGATCCCGCGAAGCTGCGGGAGATCGTGCCGGAACCGCTGGAGATCGAGGCACCGCTGGTGAAGTACGAGTTCATCCGCATGCCGGATTCGACCGGATTCGGCGACTATACCGAGACCGGCCAAGTGATCCCGGTCAGCCTGAACGGGCGCAAGGGCAGCTATACCCATTGCATGTTCCTGAACGACGAGCCGCCGATCGCCGGCGGCCGCGAGCTCTGGGGCTTTCCGAAAAAGCTGGGCAACCCCGCCTTGAAGGTCGAGGTCGATACCCTGGTCGGCACGCTGGATTACGGCCCGGTGCGGGTCGCGACCGGAACCATGGGCTACAAGCACCGCAAGCTCGACGTGAAGGAGGTCGCGGCGTCGATGGCCGCGCCGAACTTCCTGCTGAAGATCATTCCGCATGTGGACGGCACGGCGCGGATCTGCGAGCTGGTCGAGTTCTACCTCGAAGACGTGACGGTGAAAGGCGCCTGGAGCGGACCCGCGGCTTTGTCGCTGAATCCGCATGCATTGGCGCCGGTGGCGGAGCTACCGGTGCTGGAAATCGTCTCGGCGACGCACATACTCGCCGACCTGACGCTCGGCTTGGGCAAGGTCGTGCACGATTATCTGGGTGACGGCGTCTGGGGCCGCGGCGGCGGCGGCGCGCTGGTCCGACGTTGGTGATGCGCAGCGCTGCCTGACTTCTTCTCCCCCCTTTAGGGGAGAAGAACCTTGGCAGCCGGCATTATCCACCCTACCCAGCCAGCGACTTCCCCTTCGAGCCGAGATCCACGAACGCTTCCTGCAGGCGTTCGACCATCGCCTTCTCGCCGAGGCGCAGCCACTTCCTTGGATCGTAGAACTTCTTGTACGGCTTGCCGTCCACCGGGTCGATCTGGTGCTGGAAGGCCTTGGGGTTCTCCAGGACGAACTTGCCGACACCGTTGGCGAAGGCGAACTGGGTGTCGGTGTCGATGTTCATCTTGAAGACGCCGTAGGACACGGCTTCGCTGATCTTTTCCTTCTCGGAGCCCGAGCCGCCGTGGAAGACAAGGTTGAGCGGCTTCGCCGGCGTCTTGAATTGCTGTTGCACCAGGTCCTGCGAGCCTTTGAGGATCTCCGGACGCAGCTTCACGTTGCCCGGCGCGTAAACGCCATGCACGTTGCCGAACGAGGCCGCGACCGAGAAGTGGCCGATCATCGACAAGAGCTTGAAGGCCTTCGCCACGTCCTCGGGCTGGGTGTAGAGCTTGGCGTTGTCGGCGCCGTCATGCTCGGCGCCGATGCCGTCCTCCTCGCCGCCGGTGACGCCGAGCTCGATCTCCAGGCTCATCCCCATCGGCGACATGCGCTTCAGCAGGCGGGCGCAGGTCGCCAGGTTCTCGTCGATCGGCTCCTCGGAGAGATCCAGCATATGCGAGGTGAAGAGCGGCTTGCCGGTGCGCTTGTGCTCCTGCTCGCTGTAACCGAGCATCGCCTCGACCCAGGGAACCAGTTTCTTGTTGGCATGGTCGGTGTGGAGCACGACGCATACACCGTAATGCTGCGCCAGGAGATGCACATGCCGCGCGGCGGAGACGGCACCGAGCACCCGCGCCTGCGCCTCGTCCTTCAATCCCTCGCCGGCAAAGAACCTTGCACCGCCGTTGGAGAGCTGAATGATGACGTCGGACTTCGCCGCCGCGGCCGCCTCCAGCACGGCGTTCAGCGAATTGGTGCCGGTGACATTGACCGCCGGCAGGGCATAGGCCCCGGCCTTGCAGGCGGAAACCAGGGTCCGGTAGTCCTCGCCGGTGACGACGCCGGCCGGAAGGCTCCCGGCAGATGACGTTTTCGTGGATTCGACAGCGGCGGTCATTCGGCTCTCCTTGAAATCCTGCAGATTTCCGTCAATGTAATAGGGACATCCAAACCTTTCCTAGTCCCTAATGGTGCCGCGCCCGGCTTTCGGCTTGGCGCGCGCCCGTCCCGAACCCCGTCCTCCCGGAGCTCCCGCATGAAATACAAGCAATTGGGCCGCAGCGGCCTGCTGGTTTCCGAACTCTGCCTCGGCACCATGACCTTCGGCGGCAAGGGGTTCTGGTCCTCGATGGGCGCCCTCGGCCAGAGTTCCGTCGATCAGATCGTCAAAGGGACCATCGAGGCCGGGATCAACTTCATCGACACCGCCGACGTCTATTCCGAGGGCGAATCCGAGCAGCTGCTCGGCCAGGCGCTGAAGAATACCGGGATCGCCCGCAAGGACGTGGTGGTCGCCACCAAGGCCTATGGCGTCATGGGGCCCGGCGTGAACGATCGCGGCTCGTCGCGCGGGCATCTGCTCGATGCCTGCGCCGCCAGCCTGAAGCGGATGCAGATCGATTACATCGACCTCTACCAGGTCCATGCCTTCGACCCGGTGACGCCGATGGAAGAAACCCTCGGCGCGCTCGACAACCTCGTGCAGCGCGGGCTGGTGCGCTATATCGGCTGCTCGAACTGGGCGGCCTGGCAGCTGATGAAGGCGCTCGGGATTTCCGAACGGCGCAATCTCGCGCGGTTCGAGACCATCCAGTCCTTCTACACCGTTGCGTCACGCGATCTCGAGCGCGAGATCGTGCCGCTGCTGAAGGACCAGGGCGTGGGGCTGATGGTCTGGAGCCCGCTGGCCGGCGGCGTGCTCGCCGACAAGGCGGTCGATGGCAAGAGTGCCCCGCAAGGCACCCGCCGCGCCACCTTCGACTTCCCGCCGGTCAACCGCGACCGGGTCGACAGCGTGATCGTCGCGATGCGGCCGATCGCCAAGGCACACGGCGTCTCGGTGGCGCGCGTGGCGCTCGCCTGGCTGCTGGCGCAGAAGCATGTAACCAGCGTGCTGATCGGCGCGAAATCGACCGAGCAGTTGAAGGACAATATCGCCGCGACCGAGCTGGCGCTGACCGAGTATGAGTTGGCCGTGCTCGACCAGGCGAGTGCGCTGCCGCCGGAATATCCGGGCTGGATGATCGCGCGGCAGAGCGCCAACCGGCTGGGCGGGAGCTACCAGGCGCCGCCGCCGCTGCCGCCGCGCGGGTGAAGCCGCACCCTACGCGGCGCCATCCAGCAGCCGGTTGATCTCCTCCTGCAGTTCGGTCTGCAGATAGGGTTTCGACAGGCGCGGCAGCTTGATCTGGCTGGCGGGCAGATCCGCATAGCCGGTGGCCAGCAGGATCGGCATCTTCGGGCGCTCCTTGCGCGCGATCTCCGCGAGCTCGAGGCCGGTCATGCCGGGCATCGCCTGGTCGGTCAGCATCAGGTCGATCGCCTGGCCGTCTTTCAGGATCTCCAGCGCCTGGGCCCCGGAATTGGCCTCGATCGCCTGGTGACCCAGGTCCTCGAGCATCTCGACCGTGCTCATGGCGATCAACGGATCGTCATCGACCACCAGGATGATCGCGCGGCTGCCGGATTCCGCGGGCGCCGGCCTGGCTTCGGGAATTTCCGCCGGTGCTTCGGCGATCGGCAGCCACAAGGTCGCCGTGGTCCCCTTCCCCACCGTGCTCTCGAGCTCCAGCATGCCGCCGAGCTGCACGGCGAGGCCATGCACCATGGAGAGGCCGAGGCCCGTGCCCTTGCCGGTGGGCTTGGTCGAGAAGAACGGCTCGATCGCCTTCTTCAGCGTCGCCCCGTCCATGCCGGAGCCCGTGTCGGAAAGGCGCAGGCGCAGGTACTCCGCATCCTTGAGGCCCTTCGCCGCCGGCGGTGCGGCCTTGTCGAGGCCGATGCAGATGGTGCCGCCGTCCGGCATGGCATCGCGGGCATTGATCGCGAGATTGAGGATCGCGAGCTCGATCTGGTTGGCATCGACCTGGGCGGCGGGCAGGCCTTCGGACAGATCGAAACGGAGCTCGAATTGCGGGCCTAGCGTGCGGTCCAGCAGATCCTGCATCCCGCCGACCAGACTCAGGAGATCGGCCGAGGTGGTCTTCAATTCCTGCTGCCGCGCGAAGGTCAGCATGCGCTGGGTCAGCGAGGCGCCGCGGCGCGCACCCTCGAGCGCACCGGCGATCAGGTGCTGCGCCCGGTCGTCGTCGCGAAAACGCTTCTTCAAGAGCTGCAGGTTGCCCATCACCGCCATCAGCAGGTTGTTGAAGTCGTGCGCCACGCCCCCGGTGAGCTGGCCGATCGATTCCATCTTCTGCGACTGCAGCAGCTGCTCCTGCGCGCGCTCGCGCGCCGCGACCTCGGTGGTCAGCGCCGCGGTGCGCTCCCTGACGCGCTGCTCCAGCGTCGCCGTCAGGTCGGAGAGCGCCGCGCGCTCGGCGGCGAGCTCGTTCAGCAGCCGCTCGCGCTCGAAATCGGCGCGCTTGCGCGCGGTGATGTCGGAAGAAACGCCCACCAGCTGGCTGACGGCGCCATCCCGGCTGCGAATCGCACGGGCCCGGAGATCGACCCAGTGCACGCTGCCATCCAGCCAATGCAGGCGATGCTCGACCGCATAGTCGGTCCCGGTCTTCACGGTCTGCTCGAAGGCGGCCTGGACTTGGGCGCGGTCGTCCGGGTGGATCGAATCCTGGAAATCGGCGTAGAGAAAGCTCCCCTCCGCGCCGCGGCCGAAATGCGCCTTGCAGCTGTCGGAGCAATGCAGGGTCAGCGACGGGAGATCGAGCGTCCACGCGCCCAGGCGGCCTGCCTTGAGCGCGGTGTGCAGGCGCTGCTCGCCTTCGCGCAGCTCCTTCAGCCGGGCGCGCGCTTCGTACTGCCGCCGTCTGCCACGCAAGGCGGTGCGGACGGTCCCGATCAGGCTTGCAGGATGCAGCGGGCGTTCGAGGAACGTCACGTTGCCGAGCCGTTCGGCGAGCTTGCCGGCGGCTGGAATCTGCTCCGTCCCGTCGCCGCGGAGCGAGAGCAAGATGATGGGGATGTCCGACCAGGACGGTTGATTCTTCAGGAACCGGTCGAGCGGCGCGAGGTCGGCGCGATGCAGCCCCTGGTCGCTGATGATGACGCAGCCCGCGCCGGCGTCGAGTTCGCGTGCCAGTGCCGGCAGATCCGGACAGGGATCGGAGTCATAGCCGGCTTCGCGCAGAATGGCGCCCGCGATTTGTGCGTCGCGGCCGATCGGGGCGAGGATCAGCGCGCGCTCGGAAAGCGGGCCGCGTCGATTCACGCTCCTGGTCCCTGCATCAGCGGGGCCTTGGTTCCCACGTAAATCGGCACCCCCCGGAGCACGCCTTGGAAGTCCGCGAGCGGCTCGCCGACGACCAGACCGCGATTGCTGATCTCCAGCTCGCGGATCGTGGTTTCGTGGAATCCGGAGCGCTTCTTGATGACCGAGATCGCCCGGCGCACGCGGCCCATCGCCTCGAAGTAGCGCAGCATGATCACGGTGTCCGCGAGGTAGGTCACGTCGACCGGCGAATGCATATCGCCGGTCAGTCCGTGTTGCGCCACGGTCATGAACGTGGCGGCGCCATGTCGGTTCAGGTATTGCAGCAGCTCGTGGATGTGCAGGACGAGCGAGTTCTCCTCCGGCATCGCCGCCTGATAGCCGTTCAGGCTGTCGATGATCACCGTCTTGATGTCCTGGGTATCGACCGTCCGGCAGACGCGGTGTGCGAACTCGCCGGGCGAGACTTCGGCCGCGTCGATCTGCTCGACGGAGAGCTTGCCGTCTTTCTGCAGCGCCGCCATGTCGATCCCCATGGTCTTCATGCGGTCGAACAGCAGGCCCAACTCCTCGTCGAAGATGAACAGCGCCGCGCGCTCGCCCCGCTTGACGGCAGCGACGGCGAAGGTGACGGCGATCAACGACTTCCCCGTGCCGGCCGGGCCGAGGATGAGGGTGCTCGAGCCGGAATCGATGCCGCCGCCGAGCAAGGCGTTGAACGCCGGATAGTCAGTCGGAATCTTCCGACGCGCGAGGCTGCCGCGGGATTCCCCGGCCACCAGGCGCGGGAACACGCGCAGCCCGCCGGTCCGGATCATGAAATCGTGGAAGCCGCCGCGATATCTCTGGCCGCGGTACTTCATGACCCGCAGCCGCCGCCGCTCGGCGCCGTAACTCGGCGTCAGCTCCTCCAGCCGGATCACGCCGTGCGCGATGCTGTGAACGGTCTTGTCCTCGATATCCGAGGTGAGATCGTCGAGCATCAGCACGGTGGCGTTGTGCCGGGCGAAGAACTGCTTGATCGCCAGGATCTGGCGCCGGTAGCGCAGGGAGCTCTGCGCCAGGAGCCGGATCTCGGAAAGCGAGTCCAGCACCACGCGCTTGGGCTTCACCCTCTCGAATGCCTCGAAGATCTTGGCGGTCGCCTCGCCCAGCTCCAGATCGGAGGAATAGAGCAGGCTCTGCTCCTTCTCCGGATCGAGCAGGCTTTGCGGCGTCAGCTCGAAGATATGAATGGGCTCCTTCAGCTCCCAGCCATGCGACGCGGCCCCGTCCCGCAACTCGGCCTCGGATTCCGACAGCGCCACATAGAGCGATGGCTCACCGCCCGCAGCACCCTCCATCAGGAACTGGAGCGCGATGGTGGTCTTGCCGGCGCCGGGCTCGCCTTCCAGAAGGAAGACGTTAC
The DNA here is from genome assembly GCA_030715195.1 of Dongia sedimenti. Classification (GTDB taxonomy): domain Bacteria; phylum Pseudomonadota; class Alphaproteobacteria; order Dongiales; family Dongiaceae; genus Dongia; species Dongia sedimenti. The sequence goes on along the minus strand of JAUYVI010000003.1, from coordinate 63,759 downwards.
CTTCCGATAGCCCGCCCGCCAGAATGTCGTCCAGGCCTTGGACCCCGGTGCGGGCTTTCTTCTTCTTGGATTCGCTCATGCCTCTCTACCCAGGAAATGCAGCGTGCGGAGCCTAAATAAGGCCAGCGGCCCGTTTGGGTTGCCACATCAATGTATGATTTTCGGCGGCGCTCCGCCGAATCCTGGGAGAAAGCTTCCGGACCTAACCCGAAACCTCGGGGCTCAGCGGCATCAGGCGAACGCCCTTGCGGAGGTGTTGATAGGCGAACGCGCGGTGATCGACCGGGTTCGCGCCGGGCGCGGCGACGATCAGGATCTCGTCGGCAATCGGCTGGAAGTCGGCGCGGAAATGCACCGAGCTCTTGAGCGCCAGGAGTTTCTGCGCCGCGGGTTCCAGCCCGAGATGGCGCAGCATCGCCTGATCGGCGGCCTGCTGCTTGCGGCTGGCGACGACGATGCGGGTGCCGCCGATCCGGAGCAGCGCCATCGGTCCCAGTTGCATCCGGTTGCCGCGATAGAACGGACCGGTCGCGTCGAAATTGCCGTCGCCGAGACGCTCGACCGTGAAGCTCGCCTTGAATGGAACGTGGCCCGGAATCCCGGACCAGGCGCCGATGCCAAGGCTGATCTCGGCGCCGACACCGGCGCGATGCGCGATCTCCGCGGTCTTCGGATCGAAGAGATTGGCGAAGACCGCATCCTCGGCGCGATTGCGCACCAGGGCCTCGAGCAGGCCGACGGAATCCGAGTTGCCGCCGGCGCCCGGATTGTCCTGGGTGTCGGCAAGGATGATCGGACGGTTCAACGCGACGGCGCGTTGCCGGGCATAGAGCACCGCTTCATCGGGATCCCAGACCTTGCCGGCGAAATCGCGCTCGGCATCCTTCACCATGCCGATCAGGCGATCGGCCGCGGCATCGGCCGCACCCTGGCTCTCAGCATAGGCGAGCGCCACCGGCCCGCATTCGGCGATATCGGCCGGCGGGAATCCGAAGGCGAAAGAGGCGCTGGCGGTGTTGCTTGCGGCCACCGCGCGGTAGATGCCCTGGGCCGGTTCGATCAAGGTGCATTGCCAGGTGAGCGGCACCAGGAAGTCGGCGCGGCGCATCGCCTTCTTCAAGGGACCGTGCTTGAGCAGGCGCGCCAGCACCGCTTCCGACCATTCGCCGGATTCCGCGAGATCGACATGCGGATAGGTGCGGCAGACCACCAGGCTCGATGCATGCTGCACCATGCGCTTGGTGATGTTGGCATGGAGGTCGAGGCTGACCACGATCGGCAGGTCGGGGCCGGTCACGGCACGGATGCGCTCCAAGAGCTCGCCCTCTCCGTCCTCCAGATGCTCGGTCACCATGGCGCCGTGCAGGTCGAGATAGATCCCATCCAGTGAGCCGGCTGCCTTGATCAAGTGCAGGAGCCGGCCGGCGATCCGCTCATAAACTTCGCGCTCGACATGGGCCGAAGGTGAAGCCGAGCACCAGAGCAGCGGCACGATCTCGTGCTGCGCCGCGCGTGCCCGGTTCAGGAATCCCGCGATCGGCAAGTTGATGCCGTCGAAGGTGGAGAGGATCGCGGCACCTTCGGTCAGGCCCGGCCAGCCATCCGCCATCTCGAAATCGCGATAGGTCGCTTTCAGCGGAGCGAAGGTGTTGGTCTCATGCTGGAAACCGCCGACGGCGATGCGGGCCACGATTCACTCCTGAACAATCGATTCCGTGTGAATTTCGCAGGATGGACCCGACGGAGCAACTGCCACCGCAATCGAATATCGACCCACGACAACCACCTAGGCGAGAATCGCCGGCTCCTGTATATAAGCGGACCGGGCTATGGGGATGGCCTGTCTGGGGAAGGCTCGCGTGGGGACGCAGTCGACATTCAATGAGGATCTGCAATCCGCCAAGTCCTTGGCGGATGCGGCTCTGACCGAGATGAGCAAATACGGTGTCCCGGCGACGCCGCCGAATTACTGCGTCTGGTACAATTACGTCGCCAAGGCCATCGCCGGCCTGACCCGCGACATCGACGAGCGGATCGCGCTGCAGAAGGGTTTCGGCTGGCAGGCGAACCAGGCGCTGTTCGAGCGCTACTTCGGCACCGATGTCGAGAGCGCCGCGGTGCGCAAGAGCGGCAGCCAGTTGAAGCAGACCGTCGGCCGGGTGCTGTTGCGGCTGGACGCGGCGGGCCAGGATGCGGTCGCGTTCGGCGAGACGCTGGTCCAAGCGCATGGCTCGCTGAAGACCGTGCCGGTGATCGAAGGCTCCAAGGTGCAGGCGGTGGTGCATCGGCTCTCCGGCGCCACCAACGACATGGTGAAACGCAACCGCGACCTCGAGACCGAGCTCCGGAAATCGACCGACGAGATCACCACCCTGCAGGACCGGCTTGAGCAGGCGCGGCGCGAGGCCTTCACCGACGCGCTGACGGGGATCGGCAACCGGCGCTGCTTCGACCTGGCGCTGGTCGAGCATGGCGAGCGCGCCGCCAATGGCGAACTGGAACTCTGCCTGCTGCTGATCGACATCGATCACTTCAAGAAGTTCAACGATTCCTACGGCCACCGGATCGGCGACCAGGTGCTGAAAGTGGTCGGCGGCCAGCTGAAGCAACTGTCGCGCGGCACCGATATCGCCGCGCGCTATGGCGGCGAGGAATTCGCGCTGCTGCTGGTCGGCGCACCGATCGACATCGCCATGCGCCGCGCCGACCAGCTGCGCGAGGCGCTGGCCAGCCAGTATCTCCGCAACAAGGCGACCGGCGATCTCTACGGCCAGGTCACCGTCTCGATCGGCGTCGCCAAGTACCGCATGACCGACAATGTCGAAAGCTTCATCGGCCGCGCCGATGAAGCGCTCTATCAGGCCAAGAACACCGGCCGCAACCGGGTGATCGCGGAAGCCGCCTAGAGCTCGACCAGCCGGTCCGGAATGCGGTTCGGGTTGTCGCCCTGCGGCGGATAGTGCTGCGCCAGCAAGGCCCCCAGCGCTTCGATCGCACCGAGATATCCCTGCTCCACCTCGCCGCGTTTGACCGCCGCGGTGAAGGCATCGACGATCCGCTGCCAGGCGCCGGGCTCGACCGCCTGGTCGATGCCGCGATCGGCGACGATCTCGACATAGTGCTCGGCGCGGGAGACGAAGAACAGCACGCCGCAACGCTCCGGCGTCGAGGCGAGGCCGCGCTGCAGGAAGACCAGCTTCGCCAGGCGCGACGCCAGGCGCCGCTGGCGCCGCACCGGGACAATCCGGATGCCGAGCGGCGTGAACGCCGCCAGCGCAAAGGCCAGCAGGAAGCCGGCGAGCTCGCAGACGATGGTTTCCCCGGCACCTGGCCAAGGCAGCAGCGTCCAGGCGGCGATGCCGCCGATCAACCCGCCCACCAGGCCGGCGAGCAAGCTGTTGCTGCGATAGTCGTCGGCGCGCCGGGCGACCGCCGCCACGAACTCGGCGCGGGTCCCCTGCTCGGCCTTTGCAATCGCCGCGCCGATCCGCGTGCGCATTCCGTCATCGATCATCGCTCGCCCTTCTACCACCGACCGCTCGCGCCGCCGCCGCCGCCACTGCCGCCACCGCCCGAGAAGCCGCCGCCGCCCCCGCCGCGCGAAAAGCCACTGCTGCGCGGGCCGCGGTCGTTGTTCCAGATCGGGCCATTCCCATAGTTGTTATAGCTGTTGTCATAGTACCGGCCGCGGCGACCCGAGCCGCCACCCCGCGTGACGTTGATCAAGACCACCGCGATGAAGATCAGGGGGAACACCACAAATGGCGCATAGCGCCAGATGTCCTTTTGCTCGATATTGCTCCGCTCAACCGCCGGCAATGGCCGATAGGTGCCGGCGATGGTTTGCAGGATGGCGTTGACGCCGGCCGTGATGCCGCCCGTCATGTCGCTGCGCTTGAAGCGCGGGACGATCTCTGCCTCGACGATATTGGTGGCTGCGGAGGCGCTGAGCGCCTCCTCAAGCCCGTATCCGACCTCGATGCGAAGGCGGCGATCGTTTGGCGCGACCACCAGAACGACGCCGTTGTTCTTGTCGCGCTGGCCGATGCCCCAGCCATTCAACAGCGCCCGTCCCCACTGCTCGATCGTGTAGCCCTGGAGTCCTGGCAGCGTTACGACCACGACCTGGTTGGTGGTCGTGGCCTCGTGGTCGGCGAGCTGCCGGGTGAGCGAATCCACCGTGCGTTGGTCGAGGATATGCGCAAGGTCCACGACGCGGCCGGTGAGCGGCGGGATCGACGGGTCGGCCCAAGCCTGCGCGACCATGCCGAGCAACAGCACCAATCCAACGGCGATGGAGCGAACGGTCACCACGATCCCGTCGCTCCGCCGCCGAAGGACCCACCGCTCGATGAGCCGCTGCCGCTCGACGATCCTCCTCCGCCGCCGGAGAACCAGCGGCCGGAAGAGCTGCCGCTAGAGGAGCGGCTCCAGTCGTCATCGTCGTAGTAATAGCCGTTCCACCGTCGGCGCCCACGGCCGCCGACATTGCCAACATTCAACACCATCAAGAAGAAGACCACGATGAACACCACAGCCCAGAAGGCGAAAACGTCGGCGTCAACGCCCGGCAACAGCTTGTGGCGCAGCCGCGTCCAGAAGCCCGGCGGCGGCGCGCCCACAGGATAGGCGCCGCGCTCGACATCCGTTCGGTTCGTGGTGGTGGTCGCGCTCGGTCCGCGGTTGAGCTGAACCGCGATACTGTCGACACCGGCGCTGACGCCGCGGGCGAAGTCGCCCTGCTTGAAGTAAGGCAGGATATGATCCGCGATGATCGCTGCGGCGACCGAATCCGGAATCCGATTGCCGAGTCCATAGCCGACCGCGATCCGCACCTTGCGGTCATTCGGCGCCACGATCAGCACCACGCCGGTTTCGTGGCCACCGCTTCGTCCGACATTCCAACTCTCGCCGAGCACGTTGCCCCAGGTTTCGATCGAGGCGCCCTGCAGGTCGCTGAGCGTGACGACCACGACCTCGTCACCGGTGTTGCGCTGAAGATCGGCCAGCTTGGTGGCAATCGCACCCGCGGTATCCGGATCGAGGATGCCCGCCTGATCGGTCACCCAGCCGTTGCGCTCCGGTGTCGAAAGGCCAAGGGCCGGGGCTCCGGCCAGGACGGTGACGAGCAGAGCCAGCCGCGCCACAACGCCCAGAATGATTCCCCTGACCCGCATGCCGCGCCGATCCCCCACTGACGCGCTCAACATACAGTAGAGTGCGCCGCGGGGCGAGAGCCGCCGCGCGACAGCGGCGCGCTCACGAGAGCGGCTGCTGGGGACGCTGCACCAGGAAGAAGCGGTAGAGCGGCGACATGTCGGAGATGATGAAGCGGAAGGTCGCTTCGCCGCCGGGCGGAATCGATTCGCCGCCGAAGCCGAGCGCATCTTCCGGTTCGTCCAGGCGCTGGGAATGCGGCAGGCTGCTGTTGACGTATTGATCGGCGACGACCGAAGCCTGGCCGAAGCTCAACCCGTCCTCATAGGTGCTCGACCGGTTTTCGATCTCGCGCAGCTCGATCTGATAGCCCTGCCACGCGCGATCGGTCTTGTTGACGACGATCTTGATCATGGCAAAGGCCGCGGTGTGCTGCGTTCCCACCCGGTTGCCGAAATCGCGGGTGAAGCCCTTGATCACCAGGATCGGATCGTTGGGGCCGGTCACTTCCTCTTTCACCACGAAGGGGTCCTCGATGCTGCCTTTGCCGCTGACCGAGACCAGGCGGAAATTGCCCTTCTCGTCGGAAAAGGTGATGCCCTCGACCGTGACCGGGTCGGCAACGGCGGCGCCCGCGGCCGCCAGCAGAAGGATCGCTCCCAGGAAGAGACGCAAAACCGTCATGAACGCCCCCTGAATGCCGCGTCGCAGCACGGCTTCTTTCTACTATGCAATATTTTCAAGAACTTATGGAATAGCGGAAAATAAGAGGGTGGATCCGGCGGAAAAATCGCCGATCTCTCGCCGAGCGCTGTCGATCCGGCGGCAGTTCCTTCGACGTCTTCACAGGAACCCAGCTGGGAACCACCGAAACAACGGAGAGACCGATGCGTTTCATGATCATGGTGAAAGCCACCAAGGATACCGAAGCCGGAAAGTTTCCGGAGAATGCCGAGAAGCTGTTCGAAGCCATGGGGGCCTATCACGACGAGTTGGTGAAGGCCGGCGTGCTGCTCGACGCTTCCGGCCTGCAGCCGAGCTCGGCCGGGTGGAAGGTCAAGTATAGCGGCGACAAGCGAACCGTCGTCGATGGTCCCTTCACCGAAGCCAAGGAAATGATCGCCGGCTACACGCTGATCCAGACCAAGACGCGTGAGGAAGCACTGGAATGGACCCGGCGCTTCCCGAAGCCGCATTTCGATCATGAGTGCGAGATCGAGGTACGACAGCTCTACGAGCTCGAGGACTTCGCGACGATCGACGCCGCCAAGGATGCGATCGGCAAGTTCCGCGAGATGGAAGCCGGGCTGAAGAAGTAATCGCTAACCACAAAGACGACAGGAGAGTGTCATGCAGGTTCAACCCTATCTGTTTTTCGAGGGCCGCGCGGAAGAGGCGCTGAACTTCTACAAGAAGGTGCTCGGCGCCAAGAACGAGATGGTCATGAAGTACAAGGATATGCCGGACCCGCAGCCGGGCTCGATCCCGCCCGGCGGCGAGAACAAGGTCATGCACATGAACTTCGAGGTCGGCGATTCCACGATCATGGGCTCCGACGGCCATTGCAGCGGCAGCACCAAGTTCGAAGGCTTCTCGCTGACCTACAACTGCAAGGACGAGGCCGACGCGCAGCGCGTCTTCAAGGCCCTCAGCGACGGCGGCCAAGTGCGCATGCCGCTCACCAAGACCTTCTTCTCGCCGGCCTTCGGCATGCTCGCCGACAAGTTCGGTCTGGGCTGGATGGTCATCGTCCCGCAGGCGATGTGAGCGAGGAGCACGACGATGCGTTTCATGATGATCGTGATCCCGAAGGGATATGAGTCCGCCCCCGCCGACGCCATGCCAGATGCGGAGACGGTCGGCGCGATGGACAAGTACAACAACGCGCTGCTGGAAGCCGGCGTGGTGCTGGCGATGGAGGGTCTGCACCCGCCCTCGACCGGCGTCCGGGTCACCTTCCCGGGCGGCAAGCCGGTGGTGAAGGACGGTCCCTTTCCGGAAGCGAAGGAGGTGGTCGGCGGCTTTTGGATGATCGACGTGAAGTCCAAGGCCGAAGCGATCAAATGGGCGAAGAAATGCCCCGGTGGCGACGACATGACCATCGAGATCCGCCAGGTCCAGGAATGGGAAGACTTCACGCCGGAAGTCAAAGCCGCGGCCAAGCACGAGCCAAAGATCCGCAAGGCGCTGGAGAAGAAGCGGAAGAAGACGGTGAAGAAAGTCGCGAAGAAGAAAAAGTGACCGCGCTCAGTCATGCCTCTCCCCCCTTCAGGGGGGAGATTGAGAGGGGGGCACTGCAGCCGTGACGTTCAGGAGCCAGCGCCAGGTCGAAGGCAATGCGCGAAAGCAGCACGCGGCGCTGGATCGAATGCATCAAGGCTGCAGTGCCCCCACCCACCTCCCCCTGAAGGGGGAGGAGAAGGCGTTGCTCCACCTTGCCGTAACCCCCGTCACCCTGCTATCCGGGCGGGATGAACAACGACATCCACCGCACCATCGACGCGGTCTGGCGGATCGAGGCGGCGAAGCTGATCGCGGGCCTGACGCGCATCACCCGCGACGTCGGCCAGGCCGAGGAGCTGGCTCAGGACGCGCTGGAGGCCGCCCTCCGGCAATGGCCCGAATCCGGCATCCCGGAGAAGCCTGGCGCCTGGTTGATGCAGAGCGCCAAGAACCGTGCGATCGACGGCATCCGGCGCCGCGTCATGCAGCAGAAGAAGCATGCCGAGATCGGCCACGAGCTTGCGTCCCAGGAGCAGGAAATGCCCGACTGGGATGCCGCACTTGACGACAATGTCGGCGACGACGTCCTGCGGCTGATCTTCACCGCCTGCCATCCCGTGCTTTCCGCCGAGGCCCGCGCGGCCATGACCCTGCGCATGATCGGCGGCCTCGCCACCGACGAGATCGCCCGTGCCTTCCTGGTCGCCGAGCCGACCATGGCGCAGCGCATCGTCCGCGCCAAGCGGACGCTCTCCGAGGCCAAGGTCCCGTTCGAAGTGCCGCGCGGCGAGGAGATGGGGGCGCGCCTGGGCTCGGTGCTGGAGGTCGTCTATCTCATCTTCAACGAAGGCTACACCGCCACCTCCGGCCAGGATTGGGTCCGGCCGGGCTTGTGCGACGAGGCGCTGCGGCTGGGACGCATCCTGGCCGAACTGGCGCCGCACGAGCCGGAAGTGCATGGCCTGGTCGCCCTGATGGAGATCCAGGCCTCGCGCCTGCATGCCCGCGTGGCGCCGAACGGCGAGCCGATCCTACTGATGGACCAGGACCGCGCCCGCTGGGACCACATGCTGATCCGCCGCGGTCTCGCCGCACTGGATCGCGCCGAGCGCGAAGCCGCGGCCCAAGGCATCGGCCTCGGCCCCTATGTGCTGCAGGCCGAGATCGCCGCCTGCCACGCCCGCGCCCACACCGCGGCCGAGACCGATTGGACGCGGATCGTCGCGATCTATGACGCGCTTGGGCACATCACGCCGTCACCGGTGGTGGAGCTCAACCGGGCCGTCGCGGTCTCGATGGCGGAAGGCCCGGCCGCGGGATTGGTGCTGGTCGATGCCTTGCTGGATGAGCCGGCGCTGAAGGCCTATCACCTGCTACCCGGCGTGCGCGGCGACCTGCTGTTCAAGCTGGATCGCAAGGCGGAAGCGAAGGCGGAGTTCGAGCGCGCGGCGTCACTGACACGGAACGCGCGCGAGCGGACGTTGCTGCTGCAGCGCGCGGCGGAGTGCTGAAAGCGTTTCGCTCTAAAGGAGGCGCCGAGCGATTGCTTCGAACTCCGGCTTGCTCATGCCAGCCTTGACCTCGTCACTGAGCATGAGAATGAATAAATCTCTTCCCAGTGGAGAAAGTGCAATTTTTTCCCCGTCGGACGCAAACAAACCAGGGTCACTTTGCAGAAGTAGTTGTGCTGGGCAGATTGCCTGAGCCACGGCACCGACAAGCATCAGGCGCTTCGTATCCAAATCTGTCGATGACGGGATCATAACCAGGACGCCGACAACTTCGTAGCGACCGTTCGTGCCGAAAGTAGTTTGCCAAGGCGCACGCAGCGACCTTACCTGCTCGATCCTCTGATCAATATCATCGCCATTGGTAATAAGCGTTTCAAAGAACGGGCGCAGTGGGCCGTTCAGATCATCATATGGCTGAGCGGTCATATAAATGAGGCTTCGTTCCCTGATCAGCGGAACATCGGTCAGTGGAACGCGTCTTTCGATAACGATGCTGCTTCGAAAACGGCCGGGAAGCGCATCGACAATATCCGCGATGACATTTACAGCGAGCGCAGCATCTTGATCATTGTCTGTCGCGATGGCGAAACGAACAGCGTCGGGCCATTTCATCAAGACATTGACGGACCCCGGGAAGACCAGCGCACTTAGGCGCTCAACCTCCGACTGGCTTGCATCCGCAAATAGCGGGGGTGCTGGCGCCGTCGCGATGACGCAGAAGAGGAAGATGAGCCGCAGGTGTCGTGATACGCTTCGGCTCATCAATCTTACACTCCCGCCAGCCGCTCCAGCGCCTGCGCAAACTTCGCTTTCGCCTGCTCGAACTCGGCCAGCTTGGTGCGCTGTTCCTCGATCACCGTCGGGTCGGCGCGCGAGACGAATTGCGGGTTGGCGAGCTTCTTCTCGATGCGCTCGGCCTCGCTCTTCGCCTTGTCGAGTTCCTTGGTCAGGCGCGCCCGTTCCTTGGCGATGTCGATGATTCCGGCCAGCGGCAGGAACACCGTCGCCTCGTCGAGCACGATCTGCGCGGCACCTTTCGGCGGCTCGCCGCTGATGATGTCGATTTGCTCGGCGCGCGCGAGGCGGCGGATCAGATCGCCGTATTGGGCGACCCGGTCTTTCGTCTCCGTCCCGGCATCCTTGATCACGAAGTTGACCTGCGCGCCCGGCGCCACGTTCATCTCGGTGCGGAGCGCGCGGACCTCGCCGATCAGGCGGATCACCCAGTCGAGGTCGGCATCGGCCTTGGCATCGATCAGGTCCGGCGCGAGTTCCGGCCAATGCGCGGTCATCAGCGCGCCGGACCCCTTGGGGCCGACCTGGGCCCAGAGTTCCTCGGTGATGAAAGGCATCAGCGGGTGCATCAGGTGCAGGAGCTGGCCCAGCACCCAGGCGGTGACGGCGCGGGTCTCGGCCTTGGCCGCTTCGTCCTCGCCGAGGAAGACCGGCTTGGCGAACTCGAGATGCCAGTCGCAGAACTCGCCCCAGGCGAACTGGTAGAGCGCGGCGGCCGAAGTGTCGAAGCGATAGCCTTCCAGCGCGAGATCGACGGCCTGGCGCGCTTTCACCAGGCGGCCGATGATCCAGCGATTGAGGTTCTGCCGCGCCGATTTCGGATCGAAATCCGGCACGGCCACGCAGCCGTTCATCTCGCAGAAGCGCGCGGCGTTCCAGAGCTTGGTCGCGAAGTTGCGATAGCCCTCGACCCGCTGCTCCGACATCTTGATGTCGCGGCCCTGGCCGGCCTGCGCCACCAGGGTAAAGCGCAAGGCATCGGCGCCATATTTGTCGATCAGGTCCAGGGGGTCGATCACATTGCCCTTGGACTTCGACATCTTCTGGCCGTGCTCGTCGCGCACCAGCGCGTGGATGTAGACCGTCTTGAACGGCACATCGCCCATGAAGTGGAGGCCCATCATCATCATGCGGGCGACCCAGAAGAAGATGATGTCGAAGCCGGTGACCAGCACGTCACCCGGGTAGTAGCGCGCAAGCTCGGGCGTCTTATCGGGCCAACCCAGCGTGGAATACGGCCACTGGCCGGAAGAAAACCACGTGTCGAGCACGTCGGAATCGCGAACCAGCTTGGTCGGCGCGCCGTAATGCTTGTCGGCCTCGGCCTGCGCCTCTTCCTCGGTATAGGCGACGAACACCTTGCCGTCCTCCGCATACCAGGCCGGGATCTGGTGGCCCCACCAGAGCTGGCGCGAGATGCACCAGGGCTGGATGTTGCGCATCCATTCGAAATAGGTGTTCTCCCAGTTCCGGGGCACGAAGACGGTGCGCCCCTCCTCCACCGCCTTGATCGCGGGCTGGGCCAGGGTCTTGGCGTCGCAATACCACTGGTCGGTGAGCCAGGGCTCGATCACCACGTCGGAGCGGTCGCCATAGGGCTTGGTCATCGGATGCTCGTCGATCCGCTCGACCAGGCCGAGCGCCTCGAGATCCTCCAGCACGATCTTGCGCGCGGCCTCGCGGCTGAGGCCCTGATACTTCGCCGGCACGTTCTCGTTCAGCTTCGCGTCGCGGTCGAAGATATTGATCATCTCCAGCGCATGGCGTTTGCCGACCTCGAAGTCGTTGAAGTCATGCGCCGGCGTGATCTTCACCGCGCCCGAGCCGGTTTCCGGATCGGCGTATTCGTCGGCGACCACGGGGATAGGTCGGCCGACCAGCGGCAGCACCACCTTCTTGCCGACCAGATCCTTGTAGCGCTCGTCTTCGGGATGCACCGCGACCGCAGTGTCGCCGAGCATGGTCTCCGGCCGCGTGGTCGCGACGATGAGATAGCGCTCTGGCTGGCCCTCCACCGGGTACTTGAGGTGCCAGAGCTTGCCCTTCTCCTGCTTCTGCACGACCTCGAGGTCGGAGATCGCGGTGTGCAGCTTCGGGTCCCAGTTGACCAGCCGCTTGTCGCGGTAGATCAGGCCGGCCCGGTAGAGATCAACGAAGGCCTTGCGGACGGCCTTGTTCAGGCCCTCGTCCATGGTGAAGCGTTCCTTCGCCCAATCGGGCGAGGCGCCGAGCCGGCGGAGCTGGCGGGTGATCATCCCGCCGGATTCCGCCTTCCACTCCCAGACCTTCTCGACGAACTTCTCGCGGCCGAGATCGGTGCGTTTCACGCCCTGCTGCGCGAGTTGGCGCTCGACCACCATCTGGGTGGCGATGCCGGCATGGTCGGTGCCGGGCTGCCAGAGCGCGTCGCGTCCCTTCATCCGCTCGTGGCGGATCAGGACGTCCTGCAGGGTCATGTTGAGGGCGTGGCCCATGTGCAGGCTGCCGGTGACGTTCGGCGGCGGCATCATGACCGTATAGGGCACCTTGTTGGAGGTGGTCTGGCCGGCAAAGGCCCCCGACTTCTCCCAGGCTTCGTATTGCCGCTTCTCGACCTCATCGGGCCGGAAGGTCTTCTCCAACGTCATCCGCTAACCACCGGAAAATAGAGGATTAAGCCGGTTTGCAGATCCGGCCCGAAACTTTTCGTTCCGTGGTTATAGCGGCTGTTCGGGGTCTGGCAAGAGCGGCGGAATCAGCCCAGCTCCGCCTTGCGCGCGATGCGCTCGACCTCGCGCCGGACCAGCCGTTCGACGATGGCCTGGAGATGGATGTCGAGCCAGTCGCGCAACATCGGCTCGACCGCCTGGCGCACCAGCGTTTCGACCAGCAGCCCATCGCCGCCCGTGTGCTCGACCGCCTGCGATGCCCGACGGGCCGCGAGCTGCGCCATGGTGGCCGCCGCAGCCTCGGCGACGGAGGGTGAGACCAGTTCGGTTTCCATCGCAGGCTCCGGTTCGCGCCGCGGCGGCTCCGCTGGTGGTGGCGGCGGGGGCGGCGGCGGCGGCGGCGGTGGCGGCGGCGGCGGCGGCGGCGGCGGCGGCGGCGGTGCAGCACGCACCGGTTCGATCACCGGCTCCGGCTCCGCGATCGGCATCGGTTCTTCGGCAGGCTCGGGCTCGAGTTCCGGTTCCGGCTCCGGCTCCGGCTCCGGCTCCGGGAAAATCTCCGCCGGCGCTTCGACCGCGGGCTGGTCTTCGTCGATCGCCACGACATTGCCGTCGCCCACCACCATGTCGGTGAGGACGAGATCCTCTTCGTCTTCTTCGGGTGGCGGCGCGGCGTGCTTGCCGTTGCCGTTCACGCCCTTCCCATTCCCGTTCACGGGCGGCGGCGCGGCATCCTTGTCGTCTTCGGAAATGATCCGTCGGATGGAGGCGAGGATCTCCTCCATGGTCGGTTCTTGCGTGGTCTTGCCTTCGGTCATTCCGGATCCCCGCCGAGTCGCATAGCGCTGGCGCGGAAAACACGCGCCGAAAGCCATTGCTCCAGCGGTGTCATATTAATGAGTCTTCGAGATTTACTCAAGGAATGGGAAGCGAAACCCGCGATTCCACAACATCTTGCGCGGTGAAAGTTGCGAGTCGCGGCAGCGCGACTCGCAGTTTCATTCGTTCATTTCACCGCGGGACCGGTGCCCCACCACTTGTTGCGCACTTCGTTGTAGTGCTGCGCCGGATCGTAGACCGGCACGTTCAACGCGAGATCCTTCACGTTCAGCCGGCCGGCGGCCTGCAGCACCTGATAGCGCGCGATCACCAGATTGGTCTGCGCGGTGACGAGATTGACCTTCGAATTGAGCAACGCCTGCTCGGCGTCGAGCACGTCGAGCACGGTGCGCGCACCGACCGTCTGCTCCTGCCGCACGCCCTCGAGCGCGATGTTGTTGGCGCGAACCTGTTCCTCGAACGAGGTGATCTGCGCCTGCGCGGTCTCAAGCGCCTGCCATGCCGCGACGGCCTGCTGAGTCGCCGAGCGCCGCGACTCGTCGAGCTGGCGCATCGCTTGCTGATAGATCTGTTTCGCCTGGCGCACGCGCGAGTCCGGCGCCCCGGCCTGGTAGAGCGGCACGGTCACCACGCCGAGAATGGTCCCGTCATTGGCGTGGTCGCGGTCGCTCGTCTGCTCGTCGGTGTGCGACACCGAGCCTTGCAGGCTGACCGAGGGCAGCAGTTCCGAGAATTGCGTGTCGATGTCGTCCTTGGTCGCATCGACGATGAACCGTGCCGCGATGACCAGCGGCTGCTGCTGCGAAAGGGTGACCACCTCCGCTTCGCTGAGCGGCAGGTTCGGCGGCACGTTGGGCACGGTGAGCTGGACCGGCTCCTGCCCGATGACCTGCCGATAGACCGCCTTCGCAGCCGTGAGATCGCCTTCCGCCGCGATCTGGGAGGCGATCGCGCCCTGCAACGACGCCTGGGCCTGGCTGACGTCGGTCTTGGTCACCTCGCCGGCGTCGAAGCGGTCTTGCGTCGCCTGCAGCTGGGCCTGCAGCACCTTCACGTTGTTGCGGTTGAGCTCCAGGATCGACGTGTTGCTCACCACCGACATATAGGCCTGGACCGCCTGGAACAGCACCTGCTGCTCGGTGTCGAGCAGCTGGGCGCGGCCCGAGCGCACGCGGTTCTCCGCAGCCTGCGTGCCGGACACCGTGCCGAAGCCGTTGAACACCGGCTGGGTCACCGTCAGGCTGTAGGTACGCGGATAGAATTGCTGATTGCGATCGGTGATGGTCTGGCCCGGCAGGGCCTTGGTGCCGTTATGCGTCCAGGCGGCGCTGGCATTGGCCTGCGCCGTCACCGTGGGACGCCAGCCGCTCAAGGCCTGCGGCACGCCTTCATCGGTCGAGCGCAGTTGGGCGCGGGCGGAATCGAGCGTCGGATTGGCGATATAGGTCTGGCTCAATGCCGCATTGAGATCGTCAGCATTGGCCTGGACGCTGGCCGCCATCAAGGCGAACAGCGAAACCGCCGCCCATCTTCCACCGCGTCTCATCGATCTCTTCCCCCTCCAGCCACTTCGGAGTCCTAAAATCACGAACAGACTAGAACACGAAGCGTTGCGGCCGCGTGAACCCAGGCAGGACCTCGGCATCGGCGTCGAAGACCGCGCGCGGCGTCACCACGCCATCGGCCTTGGTGAGGATCGTGCCGCGACCGACGATGCCCTGATCCTTGATCACCACCGCGAGCCGTCCGCGATCGGCGAGCTGGGCGGTCAGCGCATCCGGCACGATCTCGGCGGCACCATCCACCAGGATGAAGTCATACGGGCCGTCGGCGGGCCGCCCTGCGCCAAGATCGCCGGCGACGACCGCGACATTGGAGACGCCGAGCTGCGCGAGGATCGCCTTGGCGCGATCGGCGAGTTCCGGCGCGGATTCCAGCGCCACGACCTTCTTCACCAGCCGGGACAGGATGGCCGCGCTATAGCCGGTCCCCGCCCCCACGACCAGCACGGTCTCACCGCCCTTAAGATGCGCCGACTGGAGCAGGCGCGCCAACACCATCGGCTCGGTCATGCGGCGGCCGGCGCCGATCGCGACCGGGCGATCGATATAGGCGAGCTTCCGCTGCGCTTCGGCCACGAAGGCCTCGCGCGGCAGGGCAGCCAAGGCTTCGATCACGCTCGGGTCGGTGACCTTGTTCGTCTTGATCTGGCTGTCGATCATGTGCTGCCGGGCGGCCGCGTAGTCCATGGAAATCCTCGGTTGGAAGTCCTCAGGGAGACGCCCTCCGGCGGGAGGACGCTAAATCGATTCAAGTGTTTATAGTCGGTGCCCCGGTCCCAGACAACACGCTGCGAGGGGCGCCCGTTCCGGGCACGGCCGCTCCGACTTGGCTTGATTCCGGCGGTTCGGGGCCTTATACGTGCCGCTCCCCACCGGCCCGGTGGCAGAGTGGTTATGCAGAGGACTGCAAATCCTTTGATGTCGGTTCGATTCCGGCCCGGGCCTCCAACCCTTCCCAGACAAGATTGCAGATCCAGGCCGGCTTGGGCGCCCGACCGGCGCCTTGCCTGCCGCGCCGCCAAAAGCAAAAGGCCGCCGCCCTTTCGGGCGACGGCCTTTCTTGAGCGAAGCTCAGACGATCACGGATTCTTCTTGGCTTCGTCGATCGGGCCGACGGTGCCTTCCACCGGATAGGTCAGGCTGGCGGATTCGACCAACTGTCCCTGCGAGGCGAGGATCCGGAAGTTCGCGAAGTTCTCCTCGGTCTGCGCCTGGATCAGCTGATCCTGCGAGATGAACAGTTCGTTGGCGGCGTCGAGCACGTCGAGCAGACCGCGCTGGCCGATGTCGAACTGCTGGACGTAGCCTTCGTAGGTCTGCTGGTTGGCTGCGACCTGCTTCTGCAGGAGTCCGATGCGGTCCTGCTGGGTCTGGCGCGCGGCCCAGGAGCTGCGGACGTCCTGCTCGACCTCGCGCTCGCGGACACGGAGCTGCTCAAGGCTCTCGGAGCGGCGCTCCTTGAACTCCTTGATGCGCGCGATGTCGGCGCCGCCGCGATAGATGTTGTAGCGCATGACGAGCAGGAACTGCGCGTTGTGGTCCTTCTCCTCGAGGCCGCTGTTGTAGCGGTTGACCGAGCCCACGGCCTCGAAGTTCAGCTTCGGATAGAGGCTGGCATTCTGCTCGCGGACTTCGGCCTCGGCGCGCTCCACGTCATGCTTGGCGAGCCGGACCTTCGGATTGTTCTCCAGGCCCTTCTGCACCGAGAGGTCGACGTTCTCGGCAAGGCGGCTGAAATCCGCGTCCTTCACGTCCTCGAGATCGGTCGCCGGCACGCCGACAACCTGCAGGAACAGGGTCTGCGTCTCGCGCAGCTGGCCCTGAATATCCGTGTAGGTCGAACGCGCGGTCTGCAACCGGGCTTCCGCCTGGCTGACGTCGGCCACGTTGCCGCCGCCGAGATCGGCACGCTTCTGCACGAGGCCCAAGGTCTCCTCATGCTTCTTGATGTTCTCCTCGGCGTTCTTCAGGCGCATCTGATCGCGCAGCACGTTCAGGTACTGCTCGACCGCATCGAGCGCCGAAACTTCCGACTGGTCCTGCACCCGTTCGGCCGCGGAGTTCACCCGGGCCTTCTGGCGCTGCACTTCCGCGGCGGCCTCGAAGCCGTCGAACAAGCGCTGCTGCAGGGTGATCTGCGCGTCGGTGCGCACCAGCCAGCGGCCGTTGTCATGCGGCCCCTGATTGAGAGTAGCGGGCGGGTTGTCCACGCTGCCGCTCTCGGTGAATTCCGGACCGCCATCGAGCTTCACATCGATCTGCGGAAAGTAGAGGCCCCAGGCCTGGCGCAACTCCTGATCCACCGCACGCCGATCCTTGGCGACCACGCCCACTTCCGGGTTCGTCGTGAGCACGAGCTGAATGGCGTCCTTCAACGACATGGCTTGCGCGGGTCCACCTGCGCTCAGGACCAGCCCGAGCGCAGCACCCAGCAACAACGCGCTCCGCGAGTGTTGCTTCAAAAACACAGTCTTCATCTCAAAAAACTCCCCACACCTGACCAGATCCGCATTCGGCATCCATCCAAACGCTGTTGCAGATCCTAGGAAATCAACTGGTTAACCGAAAAATCTTTCGAATCCACCCGACACGTTTTTACCAGTTTCCGAAAAGCCACGCACCACCTTTTTCCAATGCCCGCACACACTTATTAAGACGCTTTTACCGTTCGGTAAGAGCGGTCTCGCGGGCCTTGAGGATGGGCTTCAGGAGGTATTCCAGAACGGTTTTATTTCCTGTCAGGATATCCACAGTGGCGGTCATGCCCGGGATGATGGGCAGCTGCTCGCCCTGCTTACCGACCAGAAAGTTCTTATCCGTCCGGAGCCGCACCCGGAAGAACAGTTCCTTCTTTTCGTTTTCGATGGCGTCCGCGCTGATCTGCTCCAGCGTGGCGTCAAGACCGCCATAAATGCTGTAGTCATAGGCGGTGATCTTAACCTTTGCCTTCTGATTGGGGGCGATGAAGCCGCGGTCCTGCGGTCGGATCTGGGCCTCGATCAGCAGGGTGTCCTCGATAGGAACAATTTCCATAATGTCCTGGGCCGGCTGGATCACGCCGCCGATGGTCCGGGTCTTGATCTCCTTGACCGTGCCCTTGACCGGCGAGCGCAGCTCGGTGCGGCCGACCTTGGCATTCGCTTCCTTCATCGATTCATTGACGCTGGCGAGGTCGCTCTGCTGCTTGGCGAGTTCGCCGGCCGATTCCGCCTTGAAGGTGGCCACGGCCTCGCTCAGCTTGCTTTGCGCCTCCTGCAGCGCGGAACGCGCACCGGGCAGCGAGGCCCGGGCATTCGCCATCTCTGACTTGTAGCTCTGCGCCTCCTGCTGCGCCTTCAAGAGATCGACCTTGGAGGCGGCCCCGGCGCGGACCGCGGGACCGAGGATGGCGAGCTGCTGGTCGGCCACGTCGAGACCGGCGCCAGCCGATGAGATCTTGGTGTTGATCGCGTTGATGTCCTGCTTGCGCTGCTCCAACTGGTCCCGGAGGGTCGCGAGCTGCGCCGAGAGCTGGCTCTGGCGGATGACGAACTGGCTGCGCTCCTGCGCCACCTTGTCGGGCGAGTCCTTGATGATGTCCGCGGGGAACTCGATCTCGTCGGGATCGTTCTTGCCGGCGATCTCGGCCTGGAGGCGGGCGATCGCCGCCGAGGCGATGTAGTAGCGCTGCTTCAATTCCGAGAGACTGAACTTCGCCGTCGTGTTGTCGATGACCAGCAGGACCTGATCCTTCTCGACCACATCGCCTTCGCGGACGCGCATTTCCGAGAGCGTACCTCCGTCGAGGCTTTGCATCACCTGGGTCTGGCTGGAGGGGATGACCTTCCCCTCGCCGCGGGTGATCTGGTCGAGGCTGGCAAAATACGACCAGACCAGGAAGCTGAAGACGACGAACAGGATGGCACCGAGCAGGATATGCCCGAAGCGCTGGATACTCTCGCGCTCGGTGTCGGCGGGATCGATCCAAAGATCACGGTTGGTCAGCGACATCGTGTGATCCTCAACCCTCGTTGGCCCGGATGCGGCCCTTCATCAGGGCGTCGAGCACGCCGGCCTTCGGTCCGTCGGCCACCACCTTGCCGCGATCGAGCACGATCAGGCGATCGACCAGGCTCAGCATCGAGTTGCGGTGCGTGACGAGAAGCAGGGTCTTGCCCGGCACGATCTCGCCGAGGCGCTGCTTGAACGTGTTCTCGGTGCTGTTGTCCATCGAGCTGGTGGGCTCGTCGAGCACCAGGATCGGCGGGTTCAAGAGCAGCGCGCGCGCCACCGCCACCGACTGGCGTTGCCCGCCGGAGAGATAACGCCCGTTCTCGCCGCAGGGCATGTCGTAGCCCAGCGGGTGCTGGCGCACGAACTGATCGACGCCGGCCAGCGTCGCCGCCCGGAGGAAGGATTCCTCGTCCACGTAGGGCGCGCCCAGCGTGATGTTGTCCTTCACCGAGCCGAAGAAGAGATGCGGGTCCTGCAACACGCAGCCGATCGATTGGCGCAGATCGGTCGGATCGAGCTGGCGGATGTCGGTGCCGTCCACCAGCACTGCGCCGTCGGTCGGCTCGAACAGGGCCATGACCAGGCGCTCGATGGTGGTCTTGCCGGAGCCGATGCGGCCGACGATGCCGACCCGCTCGCCCGGCGCGATGCGGAAGGAAACGCCGTCGAGCGCCGGAGTCTGCGCGTTCGGATATTTGAACATGACGTTGCGGAACTCGATCGCGCCGTCGATCCGCGGACGGCGCAGGAACACCTTGCCCTGCGGCCGCTCCACGGGGAGCTCCATCAGGCGGTTGAGCCCCTTCAACGAGGTCCAGGACTGGTGGAAGCGCACGATCAGCCCGGCGATCTGGCCCAGCGGCGCCATGGCGCGGCTGGTCAGCATCGAGGCCGCCACCATGGCGCCGGTGGTCAGCGCCGGATAAGGGCTGGTCGGGTCATGGGTGAAGATCTCGTAGCAACCCACCATCAGCACGCCGACGAAGGCGAGGTTGGAGGCCATGATGACGAAGTTGATGGCGATGGTCGACCACAGCCGCGAGGTCATGGCCGAGGAGGAAGACGCCGCCACATAGCCGTCCCAATCGCGCTGCATCTGGCCTTCGGCCGAGGCGGTCTTGATCGTGTCGAGGCCGTTGATGGTCTCGACCAGCATGGCGTGCTTCTGCGCCATCTCGCGATAGGAGCGCTCGACCGCCTTCTGCATCGGCCCCTGGACCGCGATGCTGACCAGGATCACCGCCGGCACCAGCAGTGCGGGCACGATCGCGACCGCGCCGGCGATGATGTAGATGATGACCAGGAAGATCAGCACGAAGGGCAGGTCGATCAACGCCGAAAGCGTCGCCGAGGTGAAGAAGTCGCGCAACGTCTCGTAGGATTGGATGTTGGACGCAAAAGCGCCCGCCGATTGCGGTCCCGACGACATCCGGATCGACAGGACGTGTTCGAACAGCGACGACGAAACCTTGCGGTCGAGCGCCTTGCCAGCCTTGTCCAGGAAGTAGGCGCGCAGGGTCCGCAGCATGAAGTCGAAGGCGAAGATGGCGATCGCACCGATCGCCAGGTACCACATCGTCGATTCAGCCTTGTTCGGCACGACGCGGTCATAGACCTGCATCGAGAAGATCGACGTGGCGATGGTGAAGATGTTGATCAGCAACGCCGCGACGACGACCTCGCCATAGACCGGCATGAACTTCGCGACATTGGTCCAGAACCAGTTGCGCGGCTTCGCCTCGGTGAGGTCGGCGGAACGGGTGTCGAGGCGGATCTTCGGCCGCACCACGATCTGCACGCCGGTATAGACCGCTTCCAGCTCGGCCAGCGGATAGGAATGGCTGCCATCGAGATTGTCCGGCGTCGCGACCTCCGCCATGCCGGCGCGCGGCGGTGCCAGCAGGACACAGGCCTTGCGGTTCTTCAGCAGCAGCACCGCCGGCAGGCTCATCTTGTCGACCTGGTCCAGCTTGCGCCGGATCTGGGACGCGGAAAGGGTGGCACGATCGGCCGCGCGCAGGAACAGGTCCGGCGTCATGCCCTCATCCCCGATCGGCAGGCCGGCCGCCAAGGCGGCGGGCGATTTCGGCGAACCGAAAATTCGGGTCATGATCACGAGGCAGGCGAGCAGCGGATCGTCGCGTGTGGTCGGTCCGGAGTATTCGATGGGCACCGACGGAGTCTCGGTGCGGACGAGCTCGGCTGCATGCAGCGGTGGGGTTGCTCCGGCGGCGGCCCGCGGCGGAACACCGGCGGGTGGCGTTCCACCCTGGGATGCGTTCGGCGCCGTCGGCGCATTCTGAGAGACCGAGGCGTTCTGCGGAGCGCCGCTCGGCCTGGTCGCCCCGACGGGCGGCGTTCCACCCTGGGGCGCGTTCGGCGCCGTCGGCGCATTCTGAGAGACCGAGGCGTTCTGCGGAGCGCCGCTCGGCCTGGTCGCCCCAGCGGTCGGCGTCGATTGTGCCGACGCGGGCGCAGCCGCGCGCGTCACTGCCGGCGCTTCGCTCGCGGTCCCGGCCGAAGTCGATTCAGCGGTGCCGCGGATGCCGGGACCGCCCTTGATCGCTTCCGATGAAGATGAACTCATACTTGTCTGCTGCGGATCGTTGTTGCCCGCGCCCCGACCGGGTGCATCCATAGTCCTTTCCGCCGAGGGCGGATAGACGCTATTCGCAGCCGGAGCTGGTTCCGCTTGGGTGGCCATGGGCCGCGGCGGCACGGGCCGCGGCGGCGTCGTGATCGTAGGGGCCGGCTTCGGTTCCACGGCCTTTGGTTCAGGCACTGTCGGCTCGACGACTCTCTCGGCGGCCTTCGGCTCGGCGACTCTCGGCTCTGGGGCTTTCGGTACTGCCACCATCGGCTCAGGCGCCTTCGGTGCGGGGGCTTTCAATTCCGGGGCGGGCTTCACCTCAGCCCGCTTCACTTCCGGCGCCTCCGGCGCCTTCAATTCGGCGCGCTTCGCTTCGACCGGCTTGGCATTGCTTGCGGCAACGGCAGGGCTTTGAGCTTGCACTGAGGGCGATTCATTGGGACGCGAGATCTTCGGCTCGACCCGCTTCGCTTCCACTGCCGCCGAAGCGGACAGTGTCGGCGCGGCCGGCTGCAGTCCAAGTCCGGCGCGCAGCCGGTTTAACGGCGTGTCTTCAACGGCGACGGACTCCTCCGTTCCTTTCGCCGAAGCCGCTTTCGGATCGAGGCGGCTGCCGAATTTGAATCCCATGAACCCTGTCTCTTTTCCCACGGACCGGCGAAACCCCAACCGATCAGCTTATCCCTCGCAAGATAAAGCATTAACTGTATAAACCCTTGGCAAATGATTAACAAATGACATCCGACACATTTCGGTGTGCCTGAATGCTTTTGCCGCCGGGTTCTCTCGAGGGTCGTCCGGCCGAGTGAGGCGGTTCGTGACCGGCCGCACATCACCAGCGATATGATTATGCTGGTTGGCTCGTTTATGCAGCGTGACAGCGCGCGCGCCGCCCCGCCGTCATGCTCGCCCCGCGCCCCGCCCCGATGCTACGCGGCCCTCACCACGCCGTAGCGCATCAGGACCGGCACCGTCCGGCTGAGAAAGCGGCCGACGATCTCGTTGGTCTTCTCCTGGGCTTCCTGTTCGTCGGTGATCGGCGCACCGTCCTTGTTGACCCGAACGCCGCGGCGCTTCATTTCCTCGCCGACGGCAGCCGCGAGCCTTGGCACCGGGACGCCCTCCTCCAGCAAGGCCAGCGCGACGACATCGAGCGCATCGATCGCGAGACCGCTGCCCGTCGCAGGCGCCACCAGATATTGACGGCCGATCGACTGTCGCCCCAGCTCAGCCAGCTTGCAATTGGTGCTGTCCACGATGGTCAACCGCTCGAACTTTTCCGGCATGGCCTCCGGTTGGAAAGCGGAGCCGACCGGAACCAGCTTGCCGACCGCCGTCATCAACAACAGGGTGCGTTCGAGCTCCTGGGCACTTCCCTTGGATCCGGTGGTCTCCATGATCTGCTCGAGCGACAAGGAACCTTTCGACAGTGCTTCCTTGATCGCCTGCGCCGACTTCTGGTCGAAGCTGATCTCGCCCCGCGGCACCTTGGCCTTGTCGGCGAAATCCTCGACCGTACCCGGCAACGCAAAGCAGGCATTCTTCAGATAGCGCGAGGTCTCGCTGCGCGACAGGTGCGGATGGCCGCGCACGAAAACGTCGCGGCGGAAACGCTGTCCGACCAGGAAATCCTGCGCCATTTGCCGCAGCCGCTCGGTCGGCTGCTTCTTGCAATAGGCCACCGCCGGGTCGGTCAGCATCAATTCCAGGTGGTTGTCCATCAGCGTGGCCGAGCCGAGATAGGTGAGCTTGGCCGCCGCCATCTCGTCGGCGACGTCCATCGAATAGAACGTCGTCCAGCTGGCATTGAGATATTCGTGCGCAAGATAGTTGGTCGCGCGCTTGGTCAGCTTTCCCACCTGGTCCGCGGCCGTGGGATTGGCGCGGAAGTAACCCAGCTTCAGCCCGGCCATTTCCTCGGCATCCTTGGCGGCCTTTTCAACGCGCAATGCGCTGTCGCCGTGATGGGTCTGGCCGAATTCCATCAGCAGGCGGCGGATCGGCGCGTCGTTGGTCCATCCGGGCAGGCAGTTATAGCTGTTGTAGAGGATGCCGCCGGGCTTCAGCTTCTTATAGACGAAGCGCTGCACGGCTTTGCGCGTGTCATCGCCGATCCAGGAATAGATCCCATGCAGGGTGATGAAATCGAAATCCGGAAGGTCGACTTCAAGCAATTCCTCGAAGGCCCGCTCGATGAACCGCACGTTGCCGATGCCGAGCTGCTTGGCCAGATGCTGAGCGGTATCGATATGGGCGGGATTGAAATCGACGCCGAAGAAGTTGCCCCGCGGGAAGCTGGCGGCGAGCACGTTCGACGATTGCCCCAGCCCGCAGCCGAGATCGATGTGGTTGAACCCTTCGTCTAGCAGGCGCGGATGCGCGCCGCTCGACATGGCGACGTGGTTCAACCAGGCCGGCGACAGCTCACGAAAGAAACTGTTGGTGTAGCTGACATCGGTGACGTAGCCCTGCGACCAGCCGGCTCCGGCGCTCATGCGCTCCCCCCTCGCGGTGCTGCCAAGATTTGCCGGCACCCTGTGCGTCGCGGTTCAATGCGATCGCCCGCAGGGATCAGCCGACGTCGATCATGATGACGTAGATGAGATCGTTTTCCGAGCGCCGCAAGATCGGGCAGATGGTCGCCTTCGCCATGATCAGCCGGCCGGGCCGGAGGCAGACGATACGCGCCGGGAAGACCTGATACTTGCCCTGGCCGAACTGCTCGACGATCTGGCTGAGCGTCTGGGTCGATTTCACTTGGAAATACTGGTCGACCGGACGTCCCACCAAGGCCGATTCGGCAAGGCCGAGCCATTTCTGCGCCGGACCGTTGGCCTTCTGCACCGTGTTCCGCCCATCGACCACGAAGCACGGCGCCGGCGACGCATCGGCGATCAGCGCGGCCGAGATGCCCTCGCCCGACATCTGCTGCAGCCGGACCTTGCCCTCGAGTTCCTCGATCTGGGTCTTCAGCTCGGCCAGGCACTGCGCGCGCACGGTCGCCGAGAAATTGCCTTCGTGATTGGTCGCGACCGCCAGCTCATCGACCAGCTGGTTGAGGCGCATGTTGCGCCGCGCGGCCGCCTGCTCTAGAGCGTTCCAAGAGCTGTAGTCGAGCTTGAGCGAATAGCGTCGCCCCTTGAACTGGACCACACGATGAATCAGCCGCGGGTCCGGGATCGAAGCGAGCTTTATCGAAGACGTACGTTGAGCGGTCGCGTCCGACAAGGCCGAGCAGCTCCCATTCTGAATTCCGGCCCCACCCCCGATCGGCCCTCCGATCGTCTCTGACGGCCAGCGCACAAGCGTGTGCGAAAACGCTGTTTAGCACAATGTGGAAGTGGTTAATATACCCTCCAGGAGACTCACACAACTTTTGCCGTCAGGAAGCGGCCGGGGGAACACAATGCCTTTCGTGAAACGCGACGCCGCAGGCCGCATCACCTCCCTGCATCGGGAGCAAGATTCCGAAGATCTTCAATATCTTCCGCTGGATCACCCGGACGTAACCGGGTTCCTGGAGCCGATCGGGGAACGGCGCTCCCAGCGCCGCGGCGAGCTGCTGAAGTCGGATTTGGAAATGATCCGAGTCTTCGAGGATTTGACCGATATCCTGATCGGCAAGAATCTGGTTGTGCTCACCGACTTCCCGCCGGCGGCCCAGGATAAATTGATGCGCCGCAAGAGGTTACGGTCGTCACTGAGCCCGATTGCGGATGCTCTGAGCGGGCCCACGGATGATGAAGGCGGCCTCTTGCCGTGAGTTGGGCAAGCGCAATCGCGCGCGCCTGAAGCGTCTCGCCGAAGGCAAAGGAAACGCTAGAGTGCGTCCGGGTCCACGGAGATCGAGAGGCCCGGCGAATAATAGAGCCGCGTGCCGTCCTCGAAGACCCAGAACTGCATGCCGCCGACCTCGATGCCGCCGGCAGTCGTATGGGCCGGCGAAACCCCGGCATCCAGCACCTTCAGGTCGGTCTCGATGCTCACCTGCGGATCGTCGCCTTCATTCATGACGACAATCTCGCCGTTTGCGTCCGGCAGCAGATCGGAGAGCGCAAGCTTGACCGTCAGGTCCAACTCCTGGTCCTGACCCTCAAACTCCAGATCTGTGTCCCCGGTCAAGGCCGGGACCTCGTGTTTCCCGTCCATCAACCCATCCCTCACATCACCCAGCCAGTATGTAACATGTACATAAAATGCCTGCAGAACTCTAATTAAATGTTAAGCGAAAGCTCGGCATTCGGCCAAAGATCGCACCGGGTTGTTTGACCGGCGTAAAATTCTGTCCGGCTCGCTTACAATTTCAAGACTTTAGCGACGCGCCTTCCGGACGGGCTCGGCGCTCTGAAGGGCATCCCATGGGGCTTGGGCCGCGCCGCGCCGTCGGACGACAAACGGCCGCTCACCGACTATAGTTCCGGCGAAGATGGGGAATCGGCGCAAGCCGAGCCAGGGAGCAGACCGGAAACTGGGTCGGGGATGACGGGGATCGGCGGCACAATCGGGAAACGCTGGACGGCAGTTGCCACCGCATTAGCCGTCACCTTGCTCGTGATCCTGACCATGATCTTCATCCGACCGGCCCTGGTCGAGCGGCTCGAGGGCGAGAATTACGACATCCGCTTCCGGGAAATCCGCGGGGTCGAGAAGCCCGGCCCGGAAACCGTGATCGTCGCCGCCGACGAAAAGACCGCAGCGGCGCTTGGCCGCTGGCCCTTTTCGCATCGCTACTTCGCGACCGCCATCGACCGCCTGAAAGCCGACGGCGCCAAGGTGATCGCCTTCGACGTGATCTTTCCGCAGGCCGAGCTGGCCCTTCCCGACGATGTCCGGACCAGACTGACGGCGATCCTGCAGTCGCTTCCCCCGGATTCCGGACCGGCCAAGGACCTGCGGGCCGTCCTCGATGCGCCGGGCCCTGACGATGCCATGGCGCAATCGATGAAGAACGCCGGCAACGTGGTGATCGGGTTCGCGCTCGATGACGGCGATGCCGAAGTGCGCGGCGGCGGCGCGCCGCCGTTCGTCGAGGATTGGGCCTATGGCAAGATCAACCCGCGGCCGGACGGGAGCAATGACGTCGGGCCGCACGAGATCGGCGTGCTGCCGCCGGTCGACCAGCTCGGTGAAGCGGCACGCGCCGGCGGCTTCGTCAATGTGCAGAAGGATATCGACACCGCGCCGCGCTCCGAAACCTTTGCGCGCCAGTTCGACGGCGAGACCTATCCGCCGCTATCGCTCGCCGCCGCGGCTGCGTATCTGGATGTTTCGCCGCTGGATATTGAGCTCAATCTCGGCGATCGGCTGAGCAGCGGCAGCATTCGCGTCGGCGACCGCAGCGTGCCGATCGATTCCCAGGCAAAGAGCCTGGTGAACTACTACGGCCCGCGCCAGACCTTCCCCACCTATTCGATGCTCGACGTGGTCGAAGGCAAGTTCGCGCCGGGCACCTTCGCGGACAAGATCGTCTTCATCGGCGTCACGCTCACCGCCGTGCAGGATCTCTTCAAATCCTCCTTCGATCTCAATATTCCCGGCGTCGAGCGTCACGCCACCATTACGCAGCGCATCCTCGAAGGCCCGGCCCTGATCGAGCCGGACTACGCCGAGCTGATCAATCGGATCGCGCTCGTCGTGCTCGGTCTTCTGGCGGCCGCGTTCACCATCCGCCTGCCCGGCAACGGCGGAATTGCGACCTCGATCCTGCTGGTCGCAATGTGGTGGGGCGTCGGTCAGCTGGCTCTGTTCCCCGGCGGCATCCGGCTGAACTTCGTCTATCCGGCTATCGCCATCCTGCTCAACTTCATCGCCATGACCGTGCTGCGGATCGTGCGCGAGGAACAGCAGCGGCGTGCCGCGGAAAAGAACCTCCGCATCAGTGAGGAGCGCTACGCGCTGGCCGCCCGCGGCGCCAATGACGGCCTCTGGGACTGGGACCTCATCACCAGCCGCTTCTACACCTCGCCGCGCTGGCATCAGATGCTGGGCATCGCCGCCGAGGAAGCGCGCGGCCTTCCCGAAGACTGGTTCAACCGCACCCATGCCGACGACGTGACCACCTTGCGCGCCGCGCTCGACGCGCATCTCGCCGGCCAGTCGGCGCATTTCGAGCAGGAATTCCGCATGCGCCACGCCGATCAGAGCGATCGGTGGATGCAGGCGCGCGGTCTCGCGGTGGTCGACAAGGTCGGCAAGCCCTATCGCTTCGCCGGCTCGATGACCGACATCACCGACCGCAAGCTGGCCGAGCGGCAGCTGCTGTTCGACGCCTTCCACAGCCGCCTCACCGGCCTGCCCAACCGCGCGCTGCTGATCGACCGCATCAACCAGGCGGCCCAGCTCTGGCAGCCCGGCAGCGAGAGCGACGTGATCGTGCTGATCCTCGATCTCGACCACTTCCGCAACATCAACGAGACGCTGGGCCAAGCGGTCGGCGATCAGGTGCTGATCTCGCTCGCCCGCAATCTCGAGCCGGCCCTGCGCCCCGACGACACCCTCGCCCATCTCGGCGAGGATGAGTTCGCCGTTCTGCGCTTCGCCGCCGGCGACGTCCGAGGCCAGCTGGAGCAGTTGCTCGGCGCGCTCTATCAGGTCATGGCCGAGCCGATCTCGATCGAGGGCCGCGAGTTCGAGATGAGCGCCAGCATCGGCTACGTGTTCGCTTCGCAATCCGCCGGCGAGAGCGGCGACGAGCTGCTGCGCGACGCCAATCTAGCGCTCTACAAGGCGAAGACCACCGGGCGCAACAAGGCCGAGCCGTTCGAGCCGGCGATGCACGCGACCGCGGTCAAGCGCTTCGACCTCGAGGCCGATCTCCGCCGCGCCATCGCCAAGGGCGGCGAGCTCGAGCTGTTCTATCAGCCGATCATCGACATCCAGAACGATCGCATGCACGGCTACGAGGCGCTGCTCCGCTGGCGCCACCCGACCCGCGGCCTGGTCTCGCCGATCGATTTCATTCCGCTGGCCGAGGATACCGGCCTCATCGTCGAGATCGGCCGGCGTTGCATCCTGGAAGCGGCGCGCCAGATCGCGGCCTGGACCCCGCCCGGCGGCGGCATGCCGCCCCAGGTCGCGGTCAACGTCTCCGGCCGCCAGTTCGCCGCCGAAGGGCTGCTCGACGATATCGAGAACGCGCTCCGCATCACCGAGATTCCGCCCGGTTCTCTCAAGCTGGAAGTGACCGAGAGCCTGGTCATGGACAATCCGGAGCGCACGGTCGATCTCTTGAAGCGGATCATGGCGATCGGCTGCAAGGTCTCGATCGACGATTTCGGCACCGGCTATTCATCGCTCTCGCACCTGCATCGCTTCCCCTTCAACACGTTGAAGATCGACCGCTCCTTCATCGTCCGCATGGCCGATAGCCGCGAAGGCTTCGAGATCGTCCGCGTCATCGCCAGCATGGCGAAGGTGCTGGAGCGCGACGTCGTCGCCGAAGGCGTCGAGGAGCAGAATCAAGTCACCGCGCTGCGCGACATGGGCGTCGAGTTCGTGCAAGGCTACGTCTTCAGCAAGCCCCTGCCGGCTGCCGAGGCGACCGCCTTCCTGGAGAAGTGGCGCCAGAAAGAGCGCGACCGTGGCGCCGGTGTGGCGGCAAGTTGAGGTTCCATCGGTGAAAGATGCGCGGGTCAAGCCCGCGCATGACGGTATTTTAGATCGTCATTGCCGGCTTGACCCGGCAATCTCTCTTCGCGACGGAGACCCTCAATGCACCTTGATCGGCGGCAGATCCTTCAGCCGCTTGTCGATCGCCGCCTTCATCGGCAGGCTCGGCTGTGCGCCGGGAGTGAGACAGGCGAGCGCGCCGGCGACCGAGCCATAGGCGAGGCCACGCGCAAGATCGCCGCCGCCGTCGATCGCGGCGGCAAAGGCACCCACGAAGGCATCGCCGGCGCCGACCGTATCGACCGGCGTGATCAGCAAGGCGGGCGCATCGTAGATCTTGTCGCCCGAGAAGCCGCTGGCACCCTCGCCGCCCAGGGTGACGATCACGGTGGTCTGCGCCGCCTCGGCAATCGCTGCGGCCGCGGCACGGGCACCGTCGCGGTGACGGCCGAGCGAATCGGCCACGATCATCGCCTCCGTCTCGTTCACGACCAGCCAGTCCAGCATGCGCACGATATCGGTCGGCACCGGCGCCGCCGGCGCGACGTTGAGCAGGACGCGCGCGCCGCGGGCCTTGGCGCGACGCACCAGGGTCCAGTTCTCCTCGAGCGGAACTTCCATCTGCAACAGGATCATCGCCTCCGGCGTCAGCAGGTGGTCCGGCACCTGGTCGGCCCGCGCATTGCTGTTGGCTCCGGCGGCGACCACGATGATGTTCTCGCCCTTCTTGTCGACGCAGATCGCGGCGAGGCCAGTCGGCTTCTCATCCTTGGCCACCAGGGAGAGATCGACGTCCTGCAGGTTCAGGTCATTGAGCGCGATGGCCGAGAGATCGTCGGTGCCGACCCGGCCGACCATCCGCACTTGGGCGCCGGCGCGCGCCGCGGCCAGCGCCTGGTTGGCGCCCTTGCCGCCTGCGGCGAAGCTGTAACCGGGGCCGATCACCGTCTCGCCGTGAGTCGGCAGGCGATCGACCGGGATCAGCAGATCGACATTCAACGAGCCGAACACGACGATCATGATCCCCTCCCCTTAGCGGGTCTTTTCTAGTTCCAGCGCAGCTCCAGGCGCCGCGGCGTATCCACCGCGGGCAAAGTGACCGCACCTCCGGCAGCCGCGATGGCGCGCCCATCGAACTTAGCCGACCGAAGCGTCCCTGTCGCCTGGGCCGAAAGCTCCATTGTGCCGCCGCCCTTTGTCTCCAGGTCGATGCCGTCGACCCGAATCTCAATCCGCGACAGCCGGGTGGCGATGTCGGTCCGCAGCACCGGCTGCGCATCCAGCGTGAGGGTCAGCCAGCCGCCTTGCGAGACCAGTTCGGCCATCCGGCCGAAGGCGCGCAGCGGGCCCAACCGCCAATCCCCGGAAGCCCCGGCCGGCCGGGGCGTGATCTCCCAGCCGTTCCAGGGTGTCACATCGATTATTTCGTTGATGCCGATCAGCGGCATCAACCCGCCCCAGCCATAGAAGAGGTCGGTATCCACCTGGTCGTCGGCGGCGCCGGTCTCGGCGCTGAAGTTCTCCGGCATTTGCCGCTTGGTCCAGGCGGCGGCGAACAAAGTCACGCTGTCCTCCGCCAGTTTCGACGCATCGGAGTCAAAGCCGCAGCGCTTCAGCCCGCCATAGGTCAGGTAGTTCAGCGGTGGCCAGATCCGCCCGCGCCAATAGACATTGTCGTGATAGGCGGGATCGTCCCGCGTCACCGATGGGAGGCGATGGGTGCCACCGAACGCCTTCGGATCGTGCAGCCAATGCAGAAGATGCGCTTGCTGCTCGGCAGACGCGGCACCGGCCAGCATGGGATAGAAACTGGTCGGCGCCAGGCTGCGGATGAAATTGCCGTTCCAGCGCCGGTTCGCGAAGACCGCGCGCTGTCCGTCCCAGAGCCGCTCCTCGATGCGCGCCCGCAAGGCCGCGGCACGGTCTTCCAGCCGCTTGGCGGTCTTCGCGTCGCCGCGCTTGCGGGCGAACAGCGCCAGCACCTCGCCATCGAGGGCCAGCAGGCTGTTCAGCCCGACATCGGCCTGGTCGAGGCAGCCGCTCTGCGGATCGTAATGCGCCTCGTCATGGATCGGGGAGTTGTCCATGCTGGACTCGTTCTTGGCGCCGAGCTTGGTGCGCTTGTAGAGACCGTCGCCGACCGGCGAGGTGCCCCAGGCCATGAGACCATCTTTATTGCCGTCGCGGTGATCGAACCACCAATCGTGATTCTGCAGCAGCCGCCCATAGGCGAGGTCGACCAGGGCGTCGTCCCCGGTATGCTGCCAGATCTTCCATAGCACGAAGCTGCAGATCGGCGGTTGGGAGCGGTCGATCCAGCGGTCGTTGCCGGTGATGAGGCAGGCGAAGTTGCCCTCCGGCGTCTCGGTCGCGAGCACCGCCTTGATGCAGTCCCGGGCCAGGGCCGGATCGAACAGGGCGCTCATCAGCGCGTGATAGAAGAGATCGTCGAGCCAGACGCCGAAGCCGCCGAATTTCTGCGCCACCCAGTTGCGGCTCAACGACATGTAACGCCGCCGGTTGATGGAATCGAAGACCGTGTTCCAGCCCACGAGGTCGCGCAAGGCGTCGAGCGGCGCCGCGGCAAATCCGGATTGGCGCGACTTCAGCTCGGTCGTGATGGGTTCGGCCGGCTTGCCGACATCGACGCGGAAGTTGAAGCGCGGCATCTCCTCGAGATTGTAGCGCAGCACCGCGACCTCGCCCTCGGTGCCGCGCGAGCCGAGATAGAAATAGCCGTGGGTCTTGAACTCCTGCTCCAGCGCCGCGATCGACTCATGAAAGGTCACCATCAGCGGCGCGGCATCGCCCGCGACGCTGATTTCGATGCCGCGCGTATGCGCCGACAGCGTGCCCGTCTCCGGATCGTAGCGCCAACCGACCAGGTTGCCGTCATGCCCGGGATCGAGCCGCAAGACCAGCATCACCCAGAAGCGCAAGCCCCACTCGCCGAATCTCCGTGCTTCCCAGCCGCCGCGCAACTGCGTGGCACTCGCCTTCCGGTAATGCCACTCCAATTCCGTGCCTGAGAGCGCCAAGTGGAGGTTGACCGCGGATCCGTCGATCTCGCGTTCACCCAGCGAGAGGCCCTTCGCGGTCGCCGGAAAGGTGGTGAAGGTGCCGGTGCTGGCCGCATAGGCGCAAGGGGTGACGGTGAGGCCCAGCGGCAGATAGGTCATCTGCGCCGGGTAGACGCTGTCCCAGGTGTTCCAAGCCGGTTCTATTTCCACGCCGCTTCCAACTCCGCATGATTCATGACGGCGACCTGCGGCGCAAAACGCGGCGCGATCACCTCCAGCATCGCCTGGTGTGCCTCCGGCGAGAAGCTGGTCAGCGCATCGCGTGCCAGCACCACGAAGAAGCCGGCATCGACCGCATCCAGCGCGGTCGCCCAGACGCAGACGTCGGTCTCGACGCCGGAGAGAATCAAGGTCTCGATGCCCGCCGATTGCAGCGTCGCCACGAGCTTCTCGTTGCCGAAAGCGGAAAAGGTCGACTTGTCGAAGATCTGCGCCTTGCCCGCGAGGGTCCGATGCTCCGGCAACAGATCCACATAGGCAGCACCACCGCCGTCCAAGGTCGCGCTCGGCCACTGCTCATAGTATTTGCGCCAGGAGCCCTGCGCCGCTTCGACATTCTGCGCCGGGATGAAGCGGGTCCAGAGCGTGCGGCCGGGCTTGTGCTCGGCCAGCCAGGTCACGTCCTTGCGGATCCGGCCGATATCCTTGACCGCCCAGTCCGGATGCTCGGCGAACAGCCGCTGCATGTCGATGACGATGTGCATGGCGCGCGAGAGCTGCGGCATTCCCATCTCCCCATCCTCCCATCACCCCAACTCTTCTATCTTAGACTGGCTATTCCGAATCAGGGAGCGACCGGCACATTATGCTCCGGCGACCAATGGAGGGTCACGGGATCGTCGGGTTGGAACCGGCGTGGCGTGCTGTTCTGCTGGAAGACCGAGATGACCTGGTCGTCGACCTGAACGCGATAGGTCGTGCTGCTGCCCGAGAAGACGGCGCCGATCACCTTGCCGGAGAGCTGGTTCACGCCGGCAGAGCGGCCGCCGGCATCGACGCCGATCTTCTCCGGCCGAACCGCCAGCACGGCGGAATCGCCGGCGCGGTAGCCGTCCGCCGGTGCGACGGCCTGTCCGCCGAGCTTGAGATCGATCCGCGCCTCATTGCCCGAGACGCTCACGACCCGGCCTTCGAGGAAGTTGGCGACGCCCAGGAAGCCGGCCGCGAAACGGTTGATCGGGTGCTCGTAAACATCCAGCGGCGGCCCGAGCTGCTCGATCCGGCCCTGGTTCATGATGGCGATGCGATCACTCAGGGTCATTGCCTCTTCCTGATCGTGCGTCACGAAGATCGTGGTGATGCCGACCTCACGCTGGATCCGCCGCAGCTCGACCTGCATTTCCTCGCGCAGGTGCTTGTCGAGCGCGCCCAAGGGCTCGTCGAGCAGCAGCACCTTCGGCCGCGTCACCAAGGCGCGCGCCAGGGCGACGCGCTGCTGCTGGCCGCCCGAAAGCTGCTTAGGCTTGCGCTCCTGCAGCCCGCCGAGCCGCACCAGGCCGAGGATTTCGTCGACACGGCTCTTGATCTCGCCTGCCGGCATCTTCCGCACCGAGAGGCCGAAGGCAACGTTGTCGAACACGGTCATATGCGGGAACAGCGCATAGTTCTGGAACACCATGCCAATGTCCCGCTTGTGCACCGGGATGGGACCGATATCCTCCCCGTCCAGCAGAACCTGACCGTGATCGAGATCGATGAACCCGGCGACCGCGCGCAGCAGCGTGGTTTTGCCGCTGCCGCTGGGCCCGAGCAGGCCGAACAGCTCGCCTTCCACGAACTTGAGCGAGACGTTGTCCAGCGCGGCGATCGCGCCGTAGCGCTTGGTGCATCCGACGACTTCGACCTGGCTCATCGCTCCCCGCCGAATTTGTAGAACCGAGCGGTGATCAGCATGACGCCCATCGAAACCGCGATGATGATGGTGGAAATGGCGTTGATCTCCGGGGTGAAGCCCTTGCGGATCGAGGTGTAGATCTCGACCGGCAGGGTGGTCACGCCCGGGGGCGCCAGGAAATAGGAGATGACGAACTGGTCGAACGAGGTCGCGAAGGCGAACAGGGCGGCCGCCACGACACCCGGGGCGATGATCGGCGCGGAAACCCGCCAGAAGGTCTGCCAGGGCGTGGCCCCCAGGGTCGCCGCCGCCTCCTCCACCGCCTTCGGGAAATCCGCCAGCCGCGCCCCGACCACGATGATCACATAGGGGAGCGACAGGGCCACGTGGCCCAGCAGGATCGCGTGCAACCCCCGCGGCCTCAAGCCCATCAGCGGGAAGGTCCAGTAGAAGAAGACCAGCATCGCCGTGCCGATGACCAGCCAGGGAATGGTGATCGGCGGCAGCAGGAGCAGTTGCATCACCTGGCGCCCGCGGAACTGATAGCGCGAAAAGGCGAGCGCCGCCGCGGTTCCAAGCACCGTCGCAACCACGGTGTTCACCAGCGCGATCACCACGCTGTTCCACCCGGCATTGAGCAGCCGGTCGTTCTCGGCCAGCGCCTTGAACCATACCAGGTCGAACTCGAACGGCATCTGGTAGAGCGGCGAGCGGTTGAAGGCGAGCAGTGCCATGACCAGGATCGGGACGTAGAGGAACAGCAGCACCAGCGCCAGATAGGTCTTGGCGATCCCGCCGCCGATATCGAGTTTGCGTTTCATGCCCAGACCCCGCGGCGCTTCAGGATCGGGTAGAGCACGGCGAAAATCACCAGCACAATCGCCAGCATGGTGAAAGAGAGCGCAGCGCCCAGCGGCCAATTCGCGGTCACGGTGAATTGCTCCTCGATGTTCATGCCGAGCGTGGCACCCTTGGCGCCGCCCAGGATGCGCGGTTCCATGAACGAGCCGATCACTGGCACGAAGATCAGCACGGCGCCGGAGATCACGCCGGGCAGGCTCAGCGGGAACACGACGCGCCGGAACACGGTCGTGTTTTCGGCACCGAGGCTGCGCGCCGCCTCCATGAGCGAATCATCGATTGCCTGCAGCGAGACGTAGCAGGTGAGGATCATGTAGGGCAGATACGAATGCACCAGGCCGATCACCACGGCGGGATAGGTAAACAGCAGGTTGAAGGCCGGCGCATCGGGAAAGACGGAATGCAGCGCCATGTCCAGGAACCCGCCTTGCCGGAGCACCATGGTCCAGGAGAAGATGCGCACCAGGGCGTTGCTCCAGAACGGCAGGACGATCAGCAGGAACAGGGCCTCGCGCCAGCGTCCTTTGACACGCTTGGCGAGCGCGTAGGCCGCCGGATAGCCGACGAGAAAGCAGAACAAGGTGGTCCAGAAGCCGAGCAGGATCGACCACCAGGTCAGCGGCAGATAGAAGGACTTCTGAAAGAACGCCGCGTAATTCGCCAGCGTGAAGCTGGCCGGACGCGGCACCAGCGGCGAAACGTCGAGCACGCTGCAATACAGCATAGCCGAAAGCGGCAGAAAGATCGTCACCGCCAGCCAGGCATAGGCCGGCCCGGTCAGCCCGAAGATCGCCCATTTTTGCCGCTGGCGTGGCGACATACGTACTCCGCTCGTCCTGTGGAAAAGAGACTTGGCGCTGGATCATAAGCGCTCAGGCTGCATCAACCCCCACCCCAACCCGCCCCCATCTTGGGGGCGGGAGATTGATTAGGCTGTCTCTCCAAACAGCGACTTCAAAAGAATCCCTCCCCCCAAGTTGGGGGGAGGCCAGGTAGGGGGTTGCTGCGGCCGCGATGCTGCAGATCCAGCGCCGGGTTCATCCTGCGCTGACCTGCATCCGCTATCCCGCGAATGCGGTCTTCACCTCGGCCCAGAGGTCGGAGTAGTCCTGCTTCTCCTTGTCGCTCAAGGGCGCCATGAACTGCAGGCGCTTGATCGCTTCCTGGTCGCTGTAGAACGACTTCGACGGATCGCTGTCGGGCAAAGCCTCCATCGCCTTCGGATTGGCCGAGGCCGGCGCGCCGACCTTGGTTGCCCATTCGACGTAGAACTTCGGATCGATCATCCAGTTGATGAAGGCATGGGCGCCGTCGGGGTTCGGCGAGTCCTTCACGACGGCGAGACCGTCGAACCAGCCGATGCCGCCTTCCTTTGGAACGTAGTAGCCGACCGGCAGCTTGAACTGGGTCTTGCTGCGCAGCGCGGAGCCGCTCCAATAGACCGAGATGTCGAAAGCCTTGGCGGCGAACTGCTTGTTCCACTCGTCTTCCGACGACCAAAGCAGCGCGACATTGCTCTTCAACTCCAGGAGCTTCGCTTTCACTTTCGCGAGGTCGGCCGGATGGTTCATGTCCTGACCGGTCGCGATCGCGCCGAAGCTCACCGCCTCGATGCCGTCATCGCGCAGCGCCACGCGCTTCTTCAGTTTGGGATCCCAGAGCGTCGCCAAGGTCGCCGGCGATTCCTTGAACACGTCGGTGCTGTAGGCGATCGCGGTGATGCCCCAGACCCAGGCCGCGCCGAACGGCTTGCCGCCGTCGTTCAGCAGCGGGGAATCCCGGAACGCCGGGTTGAGATCGGCCCAATGCGGGATCTTCGCCGGGTCGAGCGGCTGGATCAGCCCTTCCTTGGAAGCGATGTTGTTCCAGGCGCAGTTGGTGACGACCACGTCATAGCCACCGGGATTGGTGCGCATCTTGGTGATCATCTCGGATTCGGAATTGTAGTAGTCGTGGGTCACCGTGTTGCCGGTCGCCTTGTGGAAGGCATCGACCGACCAGGCCTCGTCCGTGCCGTAGCCCTGCCAGTTCAAGACCTTCACGTCGCCGGCCGCACGCGCGATCCGCGGCGCGCCGAGCACGGTCGCGCCGACGCCCAAGGCCGTGGCGCCGGCCAGAAACTGCCGGCGGTTGCTCCGGCCCAAAGACCGGAACTTGGAAATCTCCGTCATTTTCACCCTCCCTGTGGGTCCTAAGTGTTCAGAAAAGCCTGTTGGCTGAATTTGTTTGTACACAAATGATCGTGCCGGCCGCTCCGCCTGTCAAGGCGAGCATAGCATGCCCCCCGCCCGGGGCCGCCACGCTTGACATAATCCCATCCGCCCGCCGTCATGCCGCACATCATGAATCTCGATCCCCTGGTTGATCCCGACCTCTTTCCCCTGCTCGCCCGCGCCAAAGCGGAGGGAAATCCTGTCGCCTATCTCGACAGCGCCGCCAGCGCCCAGAAACCGGCCGTGGTGCTGGACCGGCTGCGCGATTTCTACACGCGCGACTACGCCAACATCCATCGGGGGGTCTACCCCTTGAGCGAGCGGGCGACCGAGGCCTATGAAGGATCGCGGGAACGGGTCGCGCGGTTTCTGCATGCGAAGCCCGAGGAGATCGTCTTCACCCGGGGCGCCACGGAATCCATCAACCTGGTGGCCTTCAGCTTCGGCGAGCGGTTCCTGAAACCCGGCGACAAGGTTCTGATCTCGGCGCTGGAGCATCACGCCAACATCGTGCCCTGGCAGCAGCTCCGCGACCGGCGGGGCACCACGCTCGACGTGATCCCGATCAACGAAAACGGCGATATCGATCTCGATGCCTATTGCCGCAAGCTGGACGACGCCAGGCTGGTCTGCATCACCGCCGTCGCCAACACGCTCGGCACCGTGACGCCGCTCCAGGAGATCATCGCCCTCGCCCATCAGGCCGGCGCGCGGGTGATGGTCGATGCCGCCCAGGGCGCGCCGCACTTGAAGCTCGATGTGGCCGCGCTCGACTGCGACTTCCTCGCCTTCACCGGGCACAAGGTCTATGGCCCCGACGGGATCGGCGTGCTTTTCGGCAAGGCCGAGCTCCTCCGCGAGATGCCGCCCTGGCAGACCGGCGGCGACATGATCCGCACCGTCACCTTCGAGAAGACGCTGTTCGCGGAATCCCCGCGCCGCTTCGAAGCCGGCACGCCGCCGATCGGCGCCGCCATCGGCCTCGGCACCGCATTGGACTTCATCGAAGCCATCGGCTTCGACAAGATAGGCGCCCATGATCGCGCCCTCGCCGCCTACGCGGTCGACAAGCTCGGTGAGATCCCCGGCCTGAAGCTGATCGGCACGCCGCAGCACCGATCCGGCATCGTCTCCTTCGTGCTGGACGGCATCCATCCGCACGATATCGGCACGTTGCTGGGATCAGCCGGGATCTGTGTGCGCACCGGCCACCACTGCGCCCAGCCGCTGATGGAGCAGCTCGGCATCCAGGGCACCGTGCGCGCCTCCTTCGCCGTGCATTCCCATGCCGGCGAAGTCGACCGCCTGGCGGAAGAGGTGATGAAGGCGCGGCAGTTGCTGGGCTAAGCCGCCCTCAAGTGATCCTTCAACACCATCGACACCGCCGCCGTCACTTTCTTCGCGGCCGGGATGTGCAGGAACTCGTTCGGCCCGTGGGCATTCGAATGCGGGCCGAGCGCGCCGGTGATCATGAACTGCGCCTTTGGGAATTTCTCGCCCAGCATGCCCATGAACGGGATGGTGCCGCCTTCGCCGAAATAGGCCGGCGGCTTGCCGAAGGTCGCCTGCGACGCGGCGGCAACCGATTTCTCCAGCCAGGGCGCGAGGCTCGGCGCGTTCCAGCCGGTATTGGCGGCGCGCACGGTCAGCTCGACCTGCGCGCCATAAGGCACCTGCTCGGTCAGCAGCTTCCGCAGCAGGGCATCGGCACCCTCGGCATCCAGTGACGGCGGCAGGCGCAGGCTCAAGGTCGCCGTGGTGAAAGGCAGCATCACATTGCCGGCATTCTCCGGCTGCGGCAGGCCGCTCATGCCGGTGACCGCGAGCTGCGGCCGCCAGGCGCGGTTCAGGATCAGCTCGACGGAATCGTCGGTCACCGGCTTGGTCGCACCGGCGAAGGGATAGGTGGTCCTGACTTCGTCGCCGAGCACACGCGCGACATCGCGGGCCTGGGCGATGCGGTCGGCGGGGATCTGCGCATAGAGCTCCGGCGGCACGACGGCGCCGGTCGCCTCGTCCTCGATCCGCGAGATCAGCTGGCGCAGGATGCGAAAGCTCGACGGCACGATGCCGGAGGCGGCGCCCGAATGCACCCCCTCCTGCAGCACCCGCACCGTGACCGTGGCGTTCCACAAGCCGCGCAGCGAGGTCGTCAGCCAAAGCTGCTCGTAATTGCCGCAGCCGGAATCCAGGCACACGACCAGCGACGGCGCGCCCAACCGCGCCGCGATGTGGTCGATGTAATCCGGCAGATCCGGGCTGCCGGACTCCTCGCAGGCCTCGATCAGCACGACCGCCCTGGCATGCGGGATGCCCTGCTCGCGCAGGGCCATGATCGCGGTGATCGCCGAGAAGATCGCATAGCCGTCATCGGCGCCGCCGCGGCCGTAGAGCTTGTCGTCCTTCAGCACTGGGATCCACGGCCCGAAGCCCTCGGCCCAGCCGACCATCTCCGGCTGCTTATCGAGATGGCCGTACATCAGCACCGGATCCTGGTCGCGCCCGGAGCCCGGAATGTCGATCACGATCAGCGGCGTCCGACCGGGCAGGCGCAACACCTCGAGCGTCGCGCCCGGCATGGCGGCGAGCTTCTGCCGCGCCCAGCCGGCGAGCAGATCGACCGCCTGGTCCATATAGCCGTGCTTCTCCCAGTCGTGGTCGAAGTCCGGCGATTTGTTCGGGATCTTGATGTATTCGGAGAGCAGCGGAATGACCTCGGCGTCCCAGATCCCGCCGATGAACCGCGCCAGCTTTTCCTGATTCATGATCTACCCTTCACGCAAATGCCTTGCCGAAAAACCGCTCGATCCGGTTGAGCAGCTTTTCGCGATTGCCCGCCTTATAGATCCCATGGCCTTCATCATCAAAGGTCAAAAGGTCGAAACGGATTCCCGCGGCGTTCAGATCCCGACAGGCAATCCGGGTGTTTTCCGGCGAGACATTGCTGTCGGCGAGGCCGTGCACGATCAGCAGCTTGCCCTTGATGTTCTGGATGAAGTTCGCCGGCGAGGCGCGGAAATAGCGATCGGGTACTTCTTCCGGCGTCCCGCCCATCATCTCGATCGAATAGGCGCGGCCATGCGGCATGCCGGTCGCGTGGAAATCGACCTCGAGCTGGTACATGCCGCAGATCGGCAGCGCCGCGTCCACCAGGTCGGCAAAACGCGTGATCGCGATCCACGACGAATAACCGCCATAGGAAAGCCCCATGACCCCGATCCGGCCGCGTTTCGCCTTGCCCGCCGCGATCAGCGCCTCGATGCCGGTGCGGATATCGTCCTGCTCGGCCCCGCCCCAGCCATCCTTCTTGATCGCCTCGCGGAAGGCGCGGCCGAAACCGGTCGAGCCGCGGTAGTTCGGATCGAGCACGGTAAAGCCCGCGCCCACCATGAACTGGATGAACGGGGTCACCCAATCCTCGCTGTGCCAGGTCGGCCCGCCATGCACGTTCACGACGAGGCCGCGGGATTCGCCCTTGGGCTCGTATAGCCAGCCCTGGATCGGCATCCCGTCGCTGGACGTCCAGCGGAAATCCCGCGCCGGTGTGAACGCGCCCTGGAAGCGTTCCGAGCTGCGGGTGAGATTGGTGACCCGCATGGTGACCGGCTCGATCCGCACCAGGTCATGGCCGCGCGCGGCGCTATAGCGCTCGCAGATCCAATCGCCGCCCGGGAGCTGCGCGATCGGCAGCAGGCTCGCTTCCGGCAGCGTGAACAGTTGTTCCAGCCCGGTCTCG
The DNA here is from genome assembly GCA_030715195.1 of Dongia sedimenti. Taxonomy (GTDB): domain Bacteria; phylum Pseudomonadota; class Alphaproteobacteria; order Dongiales; family Dongiaceae; genus Dongia; species Dongia sedimenti. The sequence goes on along the minus strand of JAUYVI010000003.1, from coordinate 23,108 downwards.
ACGTCGAGCCACTTCGCCATCAGCCGCCCGTCCTCGTATTCGAGGATCATGGCGCTGCGCCCATCCTGGCCCACGACGATGTTGTCGATGTTGCGCCTGGAATCGTCGATCAGCCAGCGCAGTTGACCGGTATCGAGGTCGAGCAGGCCGACCCGCTCATGGGTCTCGGTCTCGGCCTGGACCAGCAGGCGACTGCCCTTGCCGAGCCAATGCGCCCGGGTCTTGAAGCGATCGCCGACGTTCAGGACTTCGCGGTCGCCGCTGCCGTCGATGCCGACCACCCGCATCTGGTTGCCGCTCGCGCTGGCATCGCAACTGCCGTAGAGCACCAGCTTTCCGTCCGGCGAAAGCTCCGGCTCGATGTCGCAGACGTTCTTCGAACGCGCGAGGACAAGCGTGCTACCCGTAGCAAGGTCCAGGCGCTGAATCCGGCTGCCTTCCGCGGGCGCGCCGTTCTCGAAATCCGCGGTGTAGACCACCGACCCGCCGTCCTCGGTCAGCGCGCCGCCGAAGAAATAGCTGGCCGATTGCAGCGGGGTCAGCGGCGTCAGCCAGCGACTGTCGAGATCGAGCAGGAAGAGCCGATCATGCTCGTTGCTGCCGATCGATTGTGCGAGAACCAGCTTGCTGCCGTCCTGCGAGAGGCTGCGGACATAGAAATGGTCCTGGCCCTCCGTCAACCGCTCCGGTGGGCGCGAACCGTCGGTCGGCGCGATCCAGACCTCACCGGTCTCGGTAAGCCCGGTCCAGGTCCAGGCGAGCCACTTGCCGTCACCGGAGACCCGCGGCGACCACAGGATCGGATAGCGCGCCCAGCTGCGTGCGAGAACCTCGATGTTCATGCGAAGGCCCCCGCGAAGAACTGCGCGAGCCGTTTCAGCAGCACCCGGCGATTGGCCGGCCTGCCGATGCCATGGCCCTCGTCGTCGAACACCAAGACCTCATAGGGCTTGCCCGCCGCGTCCAGGCGCTTGCGCACGTCGGCGACGTTCTGCGGCGTGACATTGGGGTCGTTCGCACCCTGGACGATCAACAGCCGGCCCCGAATGTTCTCGATGAAGTGGATCGGCGAGCGCTCGCGATAGCGCTCCGGGACGGCGCTCGGCGACCCGCCCATCATCTCCTCGGAATAGGGCCGGATATCGGGCCGCGTCGTCTCGTAATCGACCACGAGATCGGTCATGCCGCAGATCGGCGCCGCCGCGGCGATGATCTGGGGAGAGAAATGCGTGATCGCCCACCACGAGGAATAGCCGCCATAGGAGGTGCCCGTGATGCCGACCTTGCCCGCCTGCGCGATGCCGGCACGGATCAGCGCCTCGGCGCCGGTGCGGATATCGATCTGCTCGGCCCCGCCCCAGCCCTGTTGCTTGATCGATTCCTGAAATTCGAAACTGAACCCGGTCGAGCCGCGATAATTCACCTGCAGCACGTTGAATCCGCAGTGCGCGAAATACTGCGGATCGATGCCGAAGGCGTCCTCGTCATGGGCGGTCGGCCCGCCATGGATGTCCAGGATCGTGCCGATGACATCCCCGCGCGCGCGATAGAGCCAGCCCTGGATCGGCAAGCTGTCCTCGGAGGTCCAGCGGAAATCCTCGGCGGCGACCAACTCGTCCGGCGCGGGAATGTGGGCGCTCGGATGCGTCGAGATCGCGCCGAGGATGCGCGGCCCGCTTGCCTCCAACGCGACGCGCACCAGACGGGCCGGAACCCGTGCACTGTAATGCCAGGCCAGCCAGGCACCCTCCGCCAGGACGCCGACCGGAGCCAGAGTGCCGTCGGTGAAGGGGCCGAACAGACGCAAAGTTCCGGTGGCAGGATTCAGCAGATAGCTCCGCGGCCGTGCATCCTGCGTTTCATCGACAACGATCTCGGCCGCGCGCCTCGGCCAATCCGCATTGGCGATGTTGCGCGTCGGATCATCGATCAGCCACTGCACCGCACCACGTGCGAGGCGCCACAAGCCGATCTTGCGATGCGTCGCCGTCTCGGCGACCACCAGCACGGATTTTCCGTCCGGCGTCCAGGAACCGTCGGCTTTCTTGTCGGGCCCGACATTGACGATCTCGCGGTCGAAGCTGCCGGCGAGATCGGTCAGCCAGAGCTGGCTCCCCGCCGGATCCGGATCGTTGCGGTCGTAGAGCACATGGCGGTCATCGGGCGACAGCAGCGGCCAGCCGTAATGCGCGCGCTGGGGCCGCGCCAGCACCCGGCGCCCTCCCTTCGGCCCGTCCTGCACATAAACCCAGGTCGGCTCGATCTCGGCGCCGTTCTCGTCGACATTGGCGGAGAACAGCAGGCTGCGGCCGTCCTTCGCCAACGCGCCGCCATGGATGTAATAGTCCGGGCGGTCTTCCGTCAGCGCGACAGGCGCGCGGCCGTCGAGGAACACCTGATGCAGCCCGACCCGCTCATCGCCGTCCTTGCTCCGGGCATAGACGATGCTGCGGCTGTCCGGCGCCCAGCGGAAGGAGTCGCAGTCCCAATCGTCGCCCACGAGAAGGCGCGGTTGCTCCAAACCGGTGGAAGCAGTCACCCAAAGCTGGGTGGTCTCCGCCAGCCCGGCCCAGATCCAGGCAACGAAGTTGCCGTCCGGCGAAATCTTCGCGCCGTAGAGTTGCGGCACCTTCAGGAGCCGGTCGAGGAAGGCGTCGTGTTGGGAGAGGTCGATGGACATGGTGATCACTAACTCTGCTGCGTCATGCCCGGGCCCCGTCCGCGAATGCGGACATTCGTTTCGGGGACCCGGGCATCTCGTGCCGTCGTTTCTCATCTTGCAGATCCCCGGGTCAAGCCCGGGGATGACGGTTTACAGCGACGCCCATCACTCTCCGATATGATGACAGGCCGCGAAATGTCCCACGCCGTAATCCCGCATTGCCGGCTCCTGCTCCGAGCATATGGCAGTGGCCTTCGGGCAGCGGGTGCGAAAGCGGCAACCGCTCGGCGGGTTGATCGGCGATGGGATGTCGCCTTGCAGCAGCAAGCGCGGCCGGCCGCGCTCCAACCGCGGGTCGGCGATCGGCACGGCCGAGATCAGCGCCTGGGAATAGGGATGCAGCGGCCGGGCGTAGAAATCGTCGCGCTCGGCGATCTCCATGATCTTGCCGAGATAGAGCACCATCACCCGGTGGCTGATATGCCGCACCACCGCGAGATTGTGCGAGATGAACAGCAGCGAGACGCCCAGCGAGCGCTGCAGCTCCATCAGCAGGTTGATGATCTGCGCCTGGATCGAGACGTCGAGCGCCGAGACCGGTTCGTCGCAGACGATCAATTTGGGTTTGAGGATGATCGCCCGGGCGATGCCGATGCGCTGGCACTGGCCGCCGGAGAATTCATGCGGATAGCGGTTCGCCATGCTGGCGGCGAGGCCCACCTGGTTCATGGTCTCGAACACCCGCCGGCGCACCTCGGCGCGGCTGAGCTCCGGATGGAAGATGCGGAGCGGCTTGCCGATGATGGTCTCGACCGACATGCGCGGGTCGAGCGAGGCCAGCGGATCCTGGAAGATGATCTGCATCTGGCGCCGCTCGTCGCGCAGCGCCTTTGCGCCGAGCCCGAACAGATCCTGGCCCGCCCAGACCACGCGGCCGTCGGTCGCCTTGATCAGCCGCAGCACCGCGCGGCCGAGAGTCGACTTGCCGCAACCGGATTCCCCGACGATTCCCAGGGTCTCGCCGGATTTGAGCTCGAAGCTGACGCCGTCGACGGCGCGCACATGCGCGAAGGTCGTGCCGAGCACGCCCCCTTTGATCGGGAAGTGGACCTTCAGGTCCTCGACGGAAAGGAGCGCGCCTGCCGATGTCCTAGGGGCCGCCATGTCAGACCCCACTCACATGGCAGGCCACGGCGCGGCCCTTGTCGTCGCCGAGCAGCGCCGGCATCTCCGCCCGACAGCGATCGATCCTGAGCGCACAGCGCGGTTCGAACGGGCAGCCGGGAAAGTCGCCCATGGCGGCGCGCGGCTGTCCGGGGATGGTGCGGAGCTCGCCATGCACCTTCTCGTCCAGCCGCGGTGTCGAAGCGAGCAGGCCCTTGGTATAGGGATGCTTCGGGTCGTAGAAGATCTCGTCCAGGCTCCCCTGCTCCATGATCCGCCCGCCATAGAGCACGATCACGCGATCGCAGAGCCGCGCGATCACGCCGAGATCATGGGTCACGATCGCAACCGCCGTGCGCATGTCGCGCGCCAGCTCCGCCATCAATTCCAGGATCTGCGCCTGGACCGTGACGTCGAGCGCGGTGGTGGGCTCGTCGGCGAACAGAACTTCCGGCCGGCACAAGAGCGCCATGGCGATCATCACCCGCTGCCGCATCCCGCCGGAGAACTCGTGCGGATAGAGACGGATGCGGCGGCGCGCCTCGGGGATGCGGACGCGCTCCAGCATCTCGATCGCCACTTCCAACGCCTCGGCCTTCGACTTGCCCTGATGCGCGGTCAGCACCTCGGTCAGCTGGTCGCTCACCCGCATATAGGGGTTGAGCGAGGTCATCGGGTCCTGGAAGATCATCGACATGGTCGAGCCGCGGATCGCGTCGAGCTCCTTCGGCGGCCGGTTGAGCAGCTGCTGGCCCTCGAACACCGCGCTGCCCGAGCAGCGGCCGTTCCCGGCCAGCAGGCCCATCAGCGACAGCAGGATCTGGCTCTTGCCCGAGCCGGATTCGCCGACGATCCCGACCACCTCACCTTGGCGAAGATCGAAGCTGACGCGGTCAACGGCGGTGATCCAGCCCTGGGGCAGCTTGAATTGGATCGACATGTCCTGCACCGACAGGACCGGCCGGTTGGGGCTCGCGGCCGCGGCGGGTTCAGCGCTCATTGGGATCGAAAGCATCGCGCAACCCGTCGGTGATGTAGTTGAGGCAGAACAGCACCGCCGCCAGAAATCCGCCGGGCAGCAGCAGCAGCCGGACATCGGTCTCGATCCGGGCGGCGCCTTCGTCGATCAGGCTGCCCCAGCTGGCGAAGGGCGGCGCCACGCCGATGCCGAGATAGGAGAGCACGGATTCCGTGACGATCGCTTCCAGCACCAGCAGGCTGGAATAGACGATGACCACGTTCACCGAATTGGGCGCGATGTGCTGGGTGATGATCTGCCAGGGATTCATGCCGCCGGCGCGTGCCGCCTCGACGAACTCGCGACTCCTGAGGCTCACGGCCTGCCCGCGGGCGATCACCGCGGGCGTCAGCCAGAGGGTGAACGCCACCGCGATGAACAGCGAGATATTCGGGCTGTCGAGCGGGATGGGGCCGAGGTGCAGGCCGGAATCCTGGAGGATCACCTTGATCAGGATCGCCAGCAGGATGAACGGCAGCGAAAGCAGGATATCGACCGCCCGCATCATCAGATCGTCCAACCAGCCGCCGACATAGCCTGCGGTCGCGCCGTAGATCACGCTGATCATCACCGAGACCAGCGCGCCGAAGAAGCCGAGCGCGAGGGAGACCTTGCCGCCGTCCAGCACCCGGAGCAGGAGATCACGGCCGAGGTCGTCGGTGCCGAACGGATGGGCGCTGAACAGATCGACCGGCGCCGAAATATTCTCGAAATCCGCGTCCTCGCTGCTGAACGGGAAAAGGAACGGGCCGAAGTAGCAGGCCAGCACGATGAAGGCGAGCACGAAGCAGCTCACCACGGCGAGATGATTGCGCGCGAAGCGCCGCGCCGAAGCCTTGAACGGACTGATCCCGACCGGCATCGGCTCGCCCGCGGGAAGGCCCGGGAGTCCGTTGGGCGCCGCGGTGAGATCACTCATAGCTCACCTTCGGGTCGAGCAGGCCGCGCGCGATGTCGGTCACCAGATTGGCTGCGATCACGATCGCGCCGTACAGCAAGGTCACGCCCATGATGAGGGGGTAGTCCCGGTTGGCGACCGACTCAACGAAGAAGCGGCCGATCCCCGGAATGCTGAAGACGGTTTCGACCACGACCGAGCCGGAGATCGTCACCGCCGTCGCCGGGCCGAGATAGGCCACCACCGGCATGATCGCGCCGCGCAGGGCATGCTTCAGGATCGTCCGCCATTCGCCGATCCCTTTCGCGCGCGCCGTGCGCACATAGTTGGTCCGCGCCGTCTCGATCATGCTGCTGCGCATCAACCGCGAGACATAGGCGATGTTCGGCAGCGCCAGAGTCAGCACCGGCAGCACGCGGCACTGCCAGCTGTCGTCCCAGCGCGCCACCGGCAGCCAGCGGAGCTGCAACCCGAACACGATCTGCAGCAGCGGCCCGATCACGAAGATCGGCACCGCGACGCCCACCATGGCGATGGCGCCGGCGGAATAGTCGATCGGGCCGTTGCGGCGGAGCGCGCCGGCGATGCCGAGCACCACTCCGACCAGGGTGGAAAGCAGCATCGCCCACGCCCCGACCTCCAGCGAGGTCGGAAGCCCGATCGCGATCAGCTCCGAGACATTGTAGTCGCGGAGCTTCAGCGAGGGTCCGAGATCGAAATGCAGGACACCGTTGAACCAGGTCCAGAACTGCTGCCAGAGCGGATCGTTGAGATGGTAGGCATCCTCCATCAGCTTCACGAATTCGGGCGAGACCCGGCGATTGCCGGAGAACGGCCCGCCGGGAGCCACCCGCATCATGAAGAAGGTGATGACGCAAAGAGCGAGCAGCGTCGGCACGCTGCCGAGAGTCCGACGGAGGGTATAGCTCCACATGATCAGGCAGGCCCGGAACGGAAACGGGGAGCTGCTTCAGCCGCTCCCCGTCTCATTCAAACGTTATTGCAGCGACATGAACTGCGTGCCGTGCCAGCCGGCCGGGTTGTCGACCCAGCCCTTGACGTTGGAACGCACCATCGAGCGCGACGGGGCGGCCGCGGCTGGCGCCGTCAAATAGGAGTCGAGCAGCACCTTCTCCGCCTGGGCGAGCACCTTGTAGCGCGCGGCCTGATCGGTGATGGCCATCGCCTTGTCGTAAAGCGCCTCATATTCCGGGCTCACCCAGTTGTAGCCGGCCTCGGCGCGGGGATCCATATAGGCAAGGAACGTCTCAGGCCCGGCGAAGTCACCGATCAGGTCGTCGCCGAACACGTCCCAGGTCCCGGCGGTGAAGACCGCCAGCCAGGCATCGCGGTCCTGCGAATTGACGCTGGCATTGACGCCGAGCACCTGCTTCCACATCACCGCGGCGGTCTCGCCGAACTTTCTCATCGAGGCATTGGCGGTAGTCTCGATCTTCAGGCTTAGCTTGTCCATCTTGGCTTCGGCCATGCCTTCCTTGAACAGCGCCTTGGCCTTCTCGACCCGGGCCGCCTTGTCCATGCCGCATTCCGGCACCTTCGGCGCATCGTAGCCCGGCACCGGGATGACATAGCCGCAGCTCATGACATAGCCGCCCTTCACCACCTTGTTGACCATGACATCGCGGTCGAGCGCCATGCTGAGGGCCTGGCGCACCTTGGCGTTGTCGAAAGGCGGCTTCTTCAGGTTAAAGCTGAAATAGACCGTCTCGGTGCTGTTGGTGACATGCACCTGGTCGCCGAACTCCTTCTGCAGCGGCTCGATCTGGTCGCTCGGAATGTCGTAGGTGATGTCCTGCTCGCCGGTCTTGAACAGCTTGATCGCCGTGTTGTCGTCCTCGGTGATCGAATAGATCACCTTGTCGATCTTCACATTGGCGGCGTTCCAGTAGTTCGGGTTCTTCACCAGCGTGACATGCGACTGCGGCACGCTCTCGCTCATGTGGTAGGCGCCGTTGGAGACGATGTTCTCCGCCTTGACGAAGTCCTTGCCGAATTTCTCCAGGCTGGGCTTGTGCAGCGGCGCAACGTAGAACGAGTTCATCAGATAAAGCATGTAGGGCGCCGGCTTATCCAGCTTGATGACGACGGTCTTGTCGTCCGGCGCGCTGATGCCGAGCGTCTTCGGATCGCGGACGCCCTTGTTGTCCGCGCTCATGTACTCGGCGGCGCCGGTGACCGAGATGGTCGACGAGAAGATGTAATTTTTCTCCGAGGCGGTCGCCGGATCGAGGGTCCGCGCCACGCCATCGACGAAGCTCTGCGCCACCAGCGGCGTGCCGTCGGACCATTTCAGCCCATCCCGCAGGTGGAACGTGTAGGTCAGGCCGTCATCGGAGATGTCCCACTTCTCGGCAGCACCCGGAATCGGCTCGCCATCGGCGCCGGGCGTCACCAGGCCCTCATACATGTCGTCCTGGATCCAGGCCTCGTAGCCGAGGAAGTTGACCTGGGGATCGAGCGTGCCGATGGTCGATCCGATGCCGCGCTTCAACACTGTCTCGGCCGCAGCCGGCAGCGTCATGCCGACCATGGTTAAACTGGCGGCAGCCGCAAACGCTACCGACAATGCGGTTCTTCTCGAAAATGCCATGAAGCCTCTCCCTGATTTCCGGTTCGTCCGGTCCGAGCAGTCACGGGCCTTTCACCAGGCCCTGTTCTTTGCCGCAGCCTAAGCCGACAGTCGGTCGGCGACAATCTCCGGAAACCGGCCGCCGACGCGCTGTATACAGCTGGACCCGAGAATTAAGGCATTGATCCCGCGAGGCTGTCAAGGCGGCGCGCCCGAGGCTTGCGAATAAAAAACGTCCGTGATCCGGTCGGGTCAGCTCACTGACGAAAGCTTGTTGCCGACCTGGAGTCGATGGCGTGACCGACCTGCCCAAACTCACCGTCTGGTACAACACCAAATGCCCGGTCTGTAACGCTGGCATCAACCGGCAGCGCAACCGCCTGCTCCGGGCGGCGCAGTCCGGGGCGATCGAGTTTCGCGACATCAACTTCGAGCCCGACGCCCTCGCCCGCTTCGGCGCCGATATCGAGGATGTGCGGCGGCGCCTGCATGCGGTCGATGCCGGTGACAAGCTTCATGTCGGCGCGGATTGCGCCGTCGCCATCTGGCGGCGGACACCGGGCGAGGGCTGGCTCGGGCGCCTCCTCGGCCTGCCCGGTCTCATCCAGGTCTCGCGCTTCACCTATGACCGGTTTGCCGACCTGCTCTATGTCTGGAATCGCCGGAAGGGACATTGGTGATGCAACGCGACGGCGCCGCCGGGATTGGAATTTGAAGAGGAAATGGAGACGACAACCATGGCCGCTTCAGCCAAAGCCAAGAGGATCCGTCGCAAGCCGGCGCATCGCAAGACCGCCCGCAAGGCCACCAAGCGCACGACCCGCAAATGGTCGGCCCGCGTTACCGAGCGCAGCGATGCGATGACCCTCGAGGACAGCGTCTTCAAGCAACGGAGCGCGGCCGCCATCGCGCGGTCCCTGAAGCACTCGGCCGAAAGCAGCCATCGGCGGAAATCGCCGCCCTTCCGTTCGGCCATGTCGATGCTGAACTTCTACATCAACCGCGCCGGCAAGAATCTCAGCGCCTCGCGGCTGCGGACCCTCGAACGGGCCAAGGATAAGCTAAGAGAGGCTTTCGGGCGTCCTCCGAAGCCTGCACATTGAATCCGGGAACTCTCGCCGCGCCGGTGCATTGGTGCTGAATCGGCGTTTCGTCGGCGCCGTCGGGGAGTTCGGGGTCTATGGTGAGCGACGGAATTCCCGCGGATTTGCGGGATTTCATCACGAAGTGCATCGATTCAGTGGGCCAGCTCGAGGCCCTGCTGCTGTTGCGCGACAGCGCCGATGAAGCGTGGGGCGTCGCGGCGCTGGCCAAGCGACTCTATGTTAACGAGGCCGAAGCGACGGCCATCCTCATCCATCTGGTCGGGCAAGGGCTCGTGGGCCAACAGGACGGCTTGTATCGTTACGTCCGCCAGAGCGAGCAGGCGGCCACCATCGACCGGCTGGCCGAGGCCTATGCCCGCCAGCTCATTCCGATCACCAACCTCATCCACGCGAAACCGCGCCGCATCCGCGCCTTCGCCGACGCGTTCAAGATCAAGAGAGACAAGTAATGTCCGCGATCATCTACAGCCTCTGTGCCCTGACCGCCCTCGGCTGCGCGCTCCTGCTGCTGCGCGGCTATCGGCGCAGCCGCTACCGGCTCCTGCTCTGGAGCGGCCTCTGCTTCGCCGGTCTGACGGTGAACAACCTGCTGCTGGTGGTCGACAAGGTAGCCCTGCCCGGGGATGATCTCTCGGTCGCCCGCACCCTGGTCGCGCTCGGCTCCATGATCGTCCTGTTGTTCGGCCTCATCTGGGACTCCGAATCATGAGCAACGTCGTTCCCGTCCTCAATGGCGCGGTCGCCATGGCTTCCTTCGTGGCGATGCTGTTCTTTCTGCGATTCTGGCGGCAGACGCAGGATTCCTTCTTCCTGTTCTTCGCCTTCGCCTTCGGCGTCGATGCCGTGATGCGGCTGGTGCTCGGCCTCGCGCATGTTTCCGAGGAAACCGAGCCGCTGATCTACCTCGCCCGCGCGGCCGGCTTCGCGGCGATCATCATCGCCATCATCCGCAAAAACCGACCCACCAACCCCGGCTAGTCTAGGCCCGCTCGATCGCGATCGCCGTCGCCTCGCCCCCGCCGATGCACAGCGCCGCCACGCCGCGCTTCAGATCGTAGCGCTGCAGGGCGTGCAGCAGGGTGACGATGATCCGGGCTCCCGTGGCGCCGATCGGATGGCCGAGCGCGCAGGCGCCGCCATGGACGTTCAGCTTCTCGCGCGGGATGGAGAGATCCTTGGCCGCCGCCATCGCCACCACGGCGAAGGCCTCGTTGATCTCGAAGAGATCGGCATCCGCGACCGACCAGCCGCTCCGCTCCAGGACCTTGCGGATCGCCGGGATCGGCGCCGTGGTGTACCAGGCCGGCTCCTGGCTGTGGGTGGCGTGGCCCTTGATCTCGGCCAGGATCGGCAGCCCCTCCTTCTCGGCACGCGATCGCGTGGTCAGCACCAAAGCCGCGGCGCCGTCGGCATTGGCCGAGGCGCTGGCCGCGGTGATGGTGCCGTCGGCGCGGAAGGCCGGCTTCAGGGCCGGAATCTTCTCCGGCGAGACCTTCATCGCATGCTCGTCATTCTCGATCGACAACGTCCCGCCTTTTGCGGCAACGGAAACCGGCACGATCTCCGCCTTGAACGCGCCCTCGGTGATCGCCTTGCGCGCTCGGGTCAGCGTCTCCACGGCAAAGGCGTCCTGGTCGGCGCGGGTGAACTGATAGGCCTGCACCGCGCGCTCGCCGAACTCGCCCATCGGCACGCCCTTCTCATAGGCGTCCTCGAGGCCGTCGAGCATCATGTGGTCGAAGATGCGGTCGTGGCCGGCGCGATAGCCGCCGCGCGCCTTGGCGAGCAGATAAGGCGCGTTCGACATCGACTCCATGCCGCCCGAGACGACGATGCCGGCCGAGCCCGCGCGCAACAGATCGTGGCCCAGCATGGTCGCCTTCATGCCGGAGCCGCACACCTTGTTGACCGTGGTGGCGCCGGTCGCATCCGGCAGCCCCGCCGCGCGCGCCGCCTGGCGCGCCGGCGCCTGGCCCTGTCCCGCCGGCAGGACGCAGCCCATCAGCACTTCATCGACCTTCTCCACGGCCAAGCCGGCGCGGGCCAGCGCCGCCTTGATCGCCTGCGCGCCGAGCGCGTTCCCCGAGATCGGCGACAATTCGCCCTGAAACCGGCCCAGCGGCGTGCGGGCGGCGGAAACGATGACGACGGGATCCACGGTGGTCATGCACCCTCTCCTTCAAGCCTGGTCACTCGATATAGTACTCTCGGCCAGTGACTTTCAATATGATAGAGACCGGCATCGGCCTTGTCGTTCGGCACCGCGGCACGATATATTCCCCGCGACATATCGTGCAGATCGCGGATAAATCCCATGCGCAGAGTGACGATTTTAGCGCTAGTCGCGCTCGCGGTCGCCGGCGGATTGGCGCCGGCCCAGGCCGCCGAGTTCACCGACTCCCTCGGCCGCACGGTCACCTTGCCCGAGACGGTCACGCATGTCCTGCCCGCCGGTCCCCCGGCCGCGGTCGCGATCTACACCGTGGCGCCGGAGAAGCTGACCGGCTGGGTGCGGCCTTTGGCCGACGAGCAGAAGGACTTCATCGCCGCACCTTATCGGACCCTGTCCGTCACGGGCCGTCTCACCGGCAAGGAAGGCGATATGGGCGCCGCCGAAGTGAAGGCGCTGCACCCCGACCTCATCATCGATATCGGCGACCTCAATCCGCACTATCGCGCGCTCGCCGACAAGATCCAGGGCGAGACCGGCATTCCCTATGTCGTGCTGGACGGCAGCATTGACCAGATGCCCGAGCTCTACACACAGCTGAGCCAGCTGCTGGGTGCGCAGCTGCGCGGCGATCTGCTGGCCTTGCAGACCGCCTCGAACCTGGCCGGGGTCGCGGCCCGGAAGAGTTCCGCGACGCGGCCCGGCCGGATCTACTATGCCCAAAGCCGTGACGCGCCGGCGATGGGCGACATGGTCGGAATCGCGCCCGAGATCCTGGCAACGCTCGGTGCGGTCAGCTTCAACGGCGAACATTCCGCCGGCGGTCATGGAAACGTCACACCGGGCCAGATCGCGCTCTACGATCCCGATGTGGTCATCGCGTCGACCGCGGAAGTCGCGAGGCAGCTGGCGACGGATCCGGACTGGCGCGCGGTACCCGCGGTGGCGGCCGGCAAGGTCTATGCCGTGCCCGGTCTGCCCTGGGGCTGGCTGGACACGCCGCCCGGCGTCAACCGGCTGATCGGGCTTGAATGGCTTTCGGGCTTGCTCTATCCCCAGCAGCCGAAGCGCGACCTTGCCGCCGATGTGCGCGCCTTCTACCACGGCTACTATCAGGTCGATCTCACCGACGCGCAGCTGCAGACACTGCTCGCCCCCTAGATTTTCCTTCAGCAAGGATTAGGAAGATGTCCAACGACCATTTGAAGTTCTACATCAACGGCGCCTGGGTCGATCCGGTGAAGCCGGCCACCATCGATGTGGTCAACCCGGCGACCGAGGAGCCCTTCACCAAGATCTCGGCCGGCTCCGCCGCCGATGTCGATAAGGCGGTCGCCGCCGCCCGCGCCGCCTTCCCCGCCTTCTCGCAGACCAGCAAGGCCGAGCGCGTGGCGCTGCTGAAGCGCATCATCGCCGCCTATGACAAGCGCGCCGAGGATATCGCGCAGGCGGTCTCCGCCGAGATGGGCGCGCCGATCGCCATGGCGCGCCACTCCCAGGCCGCAGCCGGCAAGGCGCATCTGGAATCCACGCTGAAGGCGCTCGAGCAGATGGAGTTCGAGGAGCAGCGCGGCATCACCCGCATCGTGCGCGAAGGCATCGGCGTGGTCGGCCTGATCACGCCCTGGAACTGGCCCTTGAACCAGATCTCCTGCAAGGTCGGCCCGGCGATCGCCGCCGGCTGCACCATGGTGCTGAAGCCCAGCGAGATCGCACCGATCACCGGCATCATCTTCGCGGAAGTGATGCATGACGCGGGCGTCCCGGCCGGCGTCTTCAACCTGATCAACGGCGACGGGCCGAATGTCGGTGCGCCGATGTCGGCGCATCCCGGCATCGACATGATGTCCTTCACCGGCTCGACCCGGGCCGGCATCCTGGTCGCCAAGGCCGCCGCCGACACGGTGAAGCGGGTCAGCCAGGAACTGGGCGGCAAGTCGCCGAACCTGATCCTGCCCGACGCGGATTTCGAACCCGCGGTGAAGAAGGGCATCTATGCCTGCTTCAACAACAGCGGCCAGTCCTGCAACGCGCCGACCCGCATGCTGGTGCCGCTCGCGCGCCATGACGAGGCGCTGGTGATCGCCAAAGCGGCCGCCGAGAAGCACAAGGTCGGCGACCCGAAATCCGAGGACACGATGCTCGGGCCGGTGGTGAGCGAGGCCCAGTTCAAGAAGATCCAGGGCCTGATCGAAGCCGGCATCAAGGAAGGCGCCACGCTGGTCACCGGTGGCACCGGCCGTCCGGACGGGCTCAACCGCGGCTACTACGTGCGCCCGACCGTGTTCGGCAATGTCAGCAACGATATGACGATCGCTCGCGAGGAGATCTTCGGCCCGGTCATCGCGATCCTGCCCTACAAGACCGAGGAAGAGGCGATCGCCATCGCCAATGACACGGTCTACGGCCTCTCCGCCAACGTGGAGTCCAAGGACGTCGCGCATGCCGCGCGGGTCGCGCGGCAGATCCGCGCCGGCCAGGTCAAGATCAACTACCCGGCCTGGGACACCTTCGCGCCGTTCGGCGGCTACAAGCAGTCCGGCAACGGCCGCGAATACGCCGACTGGGGCATCCACGATTTCCTGGAAGTGAAGGCGATCATCGGCACCGAGGCGGCCTGAACGATCAGGGCCGGGTCAGCCGCCGGACCGCTTCATCGGTTGTCCAGAGCGCGTTGGCCAGCCAGCGGCAGTTGACCAGCGCGGCGAGATAGCCATCGCCTTCGGGAATCTTCCCGCCGGCGGTGGCGTCGCGCACCACCGCGACCTCGCTCATCGCCATCTCCTCCTACGGAATGAAGTGCTGCGCGGTTACCGCGATGACTTGGAAATCTTCCGATCGAGGAAGTCCCGGATCAGCGGGAAGACCTCATCGGCCTTGTCCTCGAGCACGAAGTGGCCGGTGTCGAACAGGTGGAACTCCACGTCCGGCAGGTCGCGCTTGTAGGGATGCGCGCCGTCGGCCGGGAAGATCGTGTCGTTCTTGCCCCAGACGATCAGCGTCGGCGGAAGATGCTTGCGGAAATAGGCCTGTACCGACGGATAGAGCGGCAGGTTGGTCCGGTAGTCGTAGAACATATCCATCTGGATGTCGGCATTGCCCGGCCGGTCGAGCAGCGCCTGGTCGTGGACCCAGTTGTCGGGCGAGACCCGGCTGACATCGGCCACCCCGTCCGTGTACTGGAACTTAGTGATCCCGGGCGTGACGAGCACATGGAGCGCCTTGCGGTCGGCCTCGGCGCCGGACGCCCAATAGCGCTTGATCGGGTCCCAGAACTCCTTCAGCCCCTCGTCATAGGCGTTGCCGTTCTGGATGATGAGCCCGGTGATCCGCTCGGGATGCTTCAGCGCCAGCCGCCAGCCGACCGGCGCGCCGTAATCCATGACGTACATGGCATAGGCGGTGACGCCCAGCCGATCGAGCAGACCATCGACCAACTCGCCGAAGCGGTCGAAGGTGTAGGCGAACTGCGCGCGGTCGGGCATGGCGCTCTGGCCGTATCCCGGATAGTCCGGCGCGATGACCCGATAGCGGTCGGACAGCGCCGGGATGAGATTGCGGAACATATGCGACGAGGTCGGAAAGCCGTGCAGCAGCAGGACGACCGGCGCATCCGCCGGCCCGGCTTCCCGATAGAAGATACCGATGCCGTCGATCTCGGCGGTTCGGTGATGGGTGACATTCATCGGCAATCTCCTTGAGCGCACTGTGACGGATCTCACGCCTTGATGAAGGCGAGCAGATCGTTGTTGAACTGGTCCTTATGGGTCGTGGGCAGTCCGTGCGGTGCCCCGGCATAGACCTTCAGGCTGGCCTTCTTCACCATCTTGGAAGATCGCAGCCCCGAATCCGCGATCGGGACGATCTGATCGTCATCGCCGTGCACGATCAGGGTGGGAACGTCGAACTTCTTCAGATCCTCGGTGAGATCCGTCTCCGAGAACGCCTTCACGCATTCATAGGCGTTCTTCAGGCCGCATTGCATGCTCCAGAGCCAGAAGGCGTCGCGCACACCCTGGGAAACCTTCGATCCGGGCCGGTTCGCGCCATAGAACGGCGCGCTGAGATCCTTGTAGAACTGCGACCGATCCTTGAGCAGGCTGTCGCGGATGTCGTCGAACACGGCGATGGGCAATCCGCCCGGATTGGCCGGCGTCTTCAGCATCAACGGCGGGATCGCGGAGACCAGCACCACCTTGCTCACACGCTTGGTGCCATGCCGGCCGATATAGCGCGCCACCTCGCCGCCACCGGTGGAATGGCCGACCAGAATTGCTTCCTTGAGATCGAGCGTCTCGATCAGCGCCGAGAGATCGTCTGCATATGTGTCGAGGTCATTGCCATTGCCGGTCTGGTCGGACCGCCCGTGCCCGCGGCGATCGTGCGCGATCGCCCGGAATCCATGGGATGCCAGGAATATCATCTGATCGTCCCAGGCATCGGCGCTGAGCGGCCAGCCATGGGAGAAGACAACCGGCCGTCCGGCGCCCCAATCCTTGAAATAGATCTTCGCCTTGTCGTTCGCTGAAATCGCGCTCATGCCGTTCGTCTCCGGTAACGAACGACATGCGTAGGCGATTGCTGCCGGCACACGTAGCCCGTACTATCAGCAAACACCTTTCCGAAATTTGGGAGACCGAGCGATGGACCGGCTCGATGCCATGTCGGTCATTGTGACCGTTGCGGAAGCCGGCAGCCTTTCCGCCGCGTCACGCCAGCTGCGCATGCCGGTGACCACGGTCAGCCGGAAGATCGCCGATCTGGAGAGCCATCTGAAGGTGCGGCTGCTCAACCGCTCGACCCGAAAGCTGGCCTTGACCGATGCGGGCCGCAACTACGTGGAAACCGCCAAGCGCATCCTCGATCAGGTCGAGGAGGTCGAACGCGCCACCACCGGCGAGTACACCACGCCGAAGGGCAAGCTCACCATCACCGCGCCCGTCTCCCTGGGGCGGATGCACATCGTCCCCATGGTCGTGGAATTTCGTCGGGCCTTCCCCGAGATCGACGTCCGTCTCATCCTGTCCGACGGCGTCCTCAATCACCTCGACAACGACATCGATATCGCCGTCCGGATCGGAAACCTGAGCGACAGCAGCCTGGTTGCCACGCGGATCGGCGTGGCGCGCCGCGTGGTCTGCGGAAGTCCGGCCTATTTTGCCGAGAAGGGCCGGCCGAAGCGACCGGAAGATCTCAGCCGGCATGATTGCATCACCTTCGAGAACATGGCCTCGCCGACCGCCTGGGGATTCATGGTCGGAAAGAAGGAAAAGTCGATCCGCCTGCACTCATGGCTGTCGGTGACCAGCGCCGAGGCCGCCATCGACGCCGCCATCGCCGGCGGCGGACTGACGCGCATGCTGTCCTACAAGATGGACGGTGCGCGGCGCGCCGGCCTGCTGGAGCTGGCACTCGAGCCGTTCGAATTGTCCCCCTGGCCCATCCACATCATTTATCCCGGGCAAGGCCTATTGCCGCTGAAGGTGCGCACCTTCCTGAACTGGGCCACGCCACGCCTGAAAGCGGCACTCGTCCACGGCTAGGCCACGCGGTCATCGGCACCGAGCCGGCCTCAGCGTCTAGGTCGACGAAACGGCCTCGGTGGGATGTTGCGCGGGGCGCCGGCTGGCCTTGGTTTCGGGCCCGGCGTTCCGCGCCGCCGCACGCGGCAGGAAGAGCTTCACCACCGTGCCATGTCCGACTTCCGAATTGATCTTGATGTGGCCGCCGGACTGCTTGACGAAGCCGTACACGATGCTGAGACCGAGACCGGTGCCCTTGCCCACGTCCTTGGTGGTGAAGAACGGCTCGCACGCCTGCGCCAGGACCTTGGGTTCCATGCCGCTGCCGCTGTCGGCGACGGCGATCATGACGTAGTCGCCGACGACCAGATCGTCGGCGCTCTCCGCGCAGGACGCATCGAGATAGGCATCGCCGGTCTCCACCGTCACGCTGCCGCCGGACGGCATCGCGTCCCGCGCGTTGATCGCCAGGTTGAGGATGGCGGTCTGCAGCTGACCGGCATCGACCAGCGCCAAGGCGGCGGCGGGGTCGAGATCGAAGCGGAGATCGATCTTCGGCCCGACCGACTGCGCCAGCAATCCCTCCATCTCCGTGATGAGATTGTTGACGTCGGTGGGCCTGGGTTCGAGCGGCTGCTGCCGCGCGAAGGCCAGCAGGCTCCGCGTCATGCGCGCGCTGCTCTCGGCGGCGGCGGTCACCAGCTCGGCACGCTGGCGCAGATCGGGGTTGTGGGCGAGTTTCTCGGTCAGCGCTTCCGCGTTGCCCAGGATCACGGTCAGCATGTTGTTGAAGTCGTGAGCGACGCCGCCGGTGAACTGGCCGATCGCCTCCATCTTCTGCGCCTGGTGGATCTTCCGGTTCAGTTCCTTGATGTCGGCGCTCTGGCGCTCGAGCGATTCCGCCGTGCCGTTCAGCACCCGCATCAACCCACCCAGCTCGTCACCGGGGAAGGGCGGCAGGATGCGCGCCTGCGGATTGCCCGCGCCGAGCTGCTGCGCCATGTCGACCATACGGGAGATCTGCCGGCGAATGCCCAATTCGACCAGCAACCAGACGCCAATGAACAGCAGGGAGGCCACCAGGGCCAGAATGATCAGGTCCTGGATCAGGCGGTCGTTCGCCGGCGCGACCAGCGCATCGCCCGACTCTCCGACCAGGATCTGCAGCCCGGCCCTGCGGATCGCCGGCAGGCTGTCGGCGGCCCAGACCTGCGTCGTGCCGGCAACCCCGGCGACCTCGCCGAAGCCTCCGGCATGATGCGCGCCGGCAAATGCAAACAGCGGCTGTTCCGCCAGTGACGTGCCGCGATAGACGGCACGATCCTCCGGTGCCGTCCAGGCCAGCACCCTGCCGCCGAGATCCATCAGCAGGACTTCTATGCCGCGCTGTGCGCGGTCATGGACGAATTTCTCCAGGTTGAGCGAGGCCAGCAGCACGAACTTCAGCCGGCCGTCCGGCTCGCGCGCGGCATAGGCGACCTGCAACACCGCGATGCCGGTCAGCCGGCCGAACACCGGCTCGAGCGCGATGCTGCCATTCGGGGCCGATGCCTGCTGGAAATACTTGCGGTCCCGAAGATCGAGATTGCGTCCGGTGTTGATCGAATCGCAGAACAGGCTGCCGTCTGGATTGATGGTGAGAATGCCGGTGTAGAGCGGATGTTCCTCCCGCACCGCGGAGAGGAAGTTGGAACAGGCCGCGCGATCCGTCGTGTCCAGGTCGCGCGCCCGGGCGAGGCCGTAGAGCAGCTGCACGCTGCCGAGGATCTTCTCGTCGAGGGTCTTCCCCAGGTCGTCCGCAATCACGGAGAGATTCTGCTTCGCGGTCTCGATCCGGCTCGCGCGATCGAACCAGAAGCGGATGCAGACGAACAGGGCCGGAATCAGCACCGCCAACGTCACCAGCAGTTGTAGCCGGGTGCGCAGGCTCATGAATGTTGTTCCGGATCCAAGCGGTTCATGCGCGGGACGTCACGTGGCCCGCGCATTCAGGCAGGCCTCGACCGCCTCCAGCAGCGCCGTCCCGCCGAACGGCTTGCGGAGAACCGTAGTCGCGCCGAGCGCTGAGGCGGCGGTGAGAAAATCGAGGCTTCCCCCGCGCCCGCCACCGCTGATGGCGATGATCGGCAACGTCGCCGAGATCTTGCGCAGCTCCATGATGGTCTCGAGACCTTCCTGGTCCGGCATCACGATGTCGGTGATGACGAGGTCCGGATTGACCGCGTGCATCTGTCGCAGCCCCTCCGCACCGTCGCCGGCAAAGACGACCGTGTGTCCGCCGTCGGTGAGCGTGTGCCCAAGCGACTGGCGGACCAGCACCTCATCGTCGATCAGCAGGATGGTGGCCATCGGTGGTGTCGGTCGTCGGCTGTTGCTCGTGAGGTTGCGCCCCCGCCAATCACCGAGCATGGGCAAGCGGAACGAATTTTGGGCCGGGAGGCCTTAAGGTTCGATGAAAATAGTCCTCTCCAATGGCCGGGCCGCCCCGGCCATGGCGATAGCCCGCGCCTGCAATTGACCGATATCAATCAACTTGAGCCAGTTGATCGGCACCGAGCCGGCGTGATTACTCCCGGCCCACCAGGCGCGAGAGTTCCTTCAGCCGCGCCATGCGGCGCTTGGGGCTGAGCTTGATGCGCTGGGCGAGGTCGTCATAGGGCATCTGCGCCAGGCGCCGTGCAGCGTCCTCGGCGCGCGCGGCGTCGCGGGCCTTGATCGCTTCGGTCACTTCCCGGTGCAGCGGCAAGCCGGCCTCGAACGAGCCCGGCTTCTGCGTGGTCATCAGCACCTGGATCTGCATCAGGGATGAGGTGAGCGAGGCCATCTGGCTCAGGATCGCGTTATGCGAGGCCTCGTGGATGCTGTGATGGAAGACGATGTCCACTTCCGGAATCATCAGTGGCTTGCCGACGCAGGATTCCAGCCAAGTGCAGGCGGTGTCGATCGCGGCGATCTCTTCCCGCGTCGCGCGCTTGGCCGCGAGATGGGCAGCGATCGGCTCGACGATCAGGCGGAACTCCACCAGCTCGAAGGCGCGAGTCAGGCGCCGGTCCGAATGCGCGTGCCAGGCCAGCACGTCGCGGTCGAGCAGGTTCCAGCGCGCCTCGGGCAGGATGCGCATCCCGGTCTTCGGCCGCACCTCGACCATGCCCTTGCTGACCAGCACCTTGACCGCCTCGCGCAAGGCGTTGCGGCTGACGCCGAGATTGGCCGCGAGCAGCGGCTCGGTCGGCAGCATGCCGGAGCTGTACTCGCCCTTGACGATCCGCCGGCCGATCTCGTCCACGATCTGATCGTGCAGGCTGCGGCGGGCCAGCGGCAGATCCGGCAGATCCTGGGGAACGGCCTCGGGAGCCGGCGCCGACTTGCGGCCGGCGGTTGTGCGATTCGGGGTCTGGCGCATGCGCGGCATGTTGCATTCTGGCCGGGGCCGCGCAAGCGAAATGCCCGGCGAACCCTCTTGTTCGCCCAATCATAGGATGATACGAGTCCGTCTGTCCAATCATCCTATGATTGGTTCAGGAACAGGATCGGAGCGCCGCTCGGATGGGTTTCTGGCACACCATGGTCGAGGTGTTCCCGCGCTTCATGCCGGTGCTGCTGGAAGGCGCCGTCATCGCGGTCGAGGTCGCCGCCGGCGCGCTGGTGGTGGCGCTGGCCGGCGGCCTCGTTCTCGCGCTCGCCACCCTCGCGCCGCTTCGGCCGGTGCGGTTTGCGGCCCGCGCCTATATCGAGATCATCCGCGGCACGCCGGCGCTGACCCAGCTCTTCATCATCTATTTCGGCCTGGCCGATATCGGTCTCGGGCTTCCGCCGCTCGCGGCCGCCATCGTCGGGCTTGGCGGCAACGGCGCGGCCTATCTCGCCGAGGTCTATCGCGCCGGCATCGCCGCCATCCACCGCGGCCAGCGCGAGGCGGCTTTGTCGCTCGGCCTCGTCCCGACCGACGTGATGCGCTACGTGATCCTGCCCCAGGCGACCCGGATCATGGTGCCGCCGTTCTGCAATTTCGCGATCCAGCTGCTGCTGGCGACCTCGCTGGTCTCGGCGGTGGCGGCACCCGAGATCATGTTCCGCGCCCGCAACCTGGTGATGGAGACCTATCTCAGCCCGCATGTCTATCTGCTGGCGGCGATGCTCTATCTCGCGGTCAGCATCCCGATGTCGCATCTGACGGCGCGGCTCGAGCAACGCCTGAAACGGTCACGCTGATGGAACTCCTGATCGAGAACCTGCCCGAATGGGTGCCGCAATTCCTCTGGGCCTCGCTCCAGACCCTGCAGCTCACCTTCGCCGCCTTCGTCCTGGCCGTGATCATCGGCATCGTCGTGGCGCTGCTCCGGCGCACGCATGTGGCGCCCATCCGCTGGGCGATGGTCGTCTTCGTCGAGGTCGGGCGCGGGACACCGGCGCTGGTCATCCTGTTCCTGATCTACTTTGCCCTGCCGGACTTGCTGCCGGCGCTCAGCCTGGACTCGTTCACCGCCGCGGCGCTCGGCCTCGGCCTGCAGGGTGGCGCGGTGCTCTCGGAGATCTTCCGCGCCGGCATCGACGCCATCGACCGCGGCCAGCGCGAGGCCGGCATCTCGCTCGGCCTGACCCCCGGCCAGACCATGGTGGACGTGGTGGCGCCGCAGGCGATCCGCGTGGTCCTGCCGCCGGTCGGCAATTACGCGATCGGCCTGCTCAAGGACACCTCGATCGCCTCGATCATCGCGGCGCCGGACCTGATGCTGCGCGCGAAGGACCTCGCCTCCTCCAGCTTCCTGCCGATGCAGGTCTATGTGCTGGTCGCGGTGTTCTATTTCGCCATGAGCTATCCGATGTCGCTGCTGGTCGGGCAGCTGGAGCTGAAATGGGCGCGGCACCGCCATTGAGGCGGAGAAAGGCAGGCATGCCGGCAAACAGTCTCGGACGGGCGTACCACCAACAATCAACAATAGGGAGAGCACGATGACTGAGTTCACGAATTGGATCCGGCGCGATCTGCTGAAGCTGGCCGCCACCGCGGCCATGGCAAGTGCGCTGACCTTCGGCACGGCACAGGCCGGACCACCGAAGACCATCGAGGCCGGCAAGCTGACCGTCGGCATCAACGGCGACATGCCGATGACCAGCATCAAGGACGGCAAGCTGATCGGCACGGATGCGGCACTCCTGGCGCAGATCGCCGAGCGGCTCGGCCTCGAGGTCAAGCCGGTGCAGATGGAATGGTCGGCGCTGATCCAGGCGACCAAGCAGGGCAAGGTCGACATCATGCTCGGCTCGATGGGCTACACCGACGACCGCACCAAGGTGATGCTGCTGACCGATCCGATCTACTATTTCGGCACTTTCCTGCTGCAGAAGAAGGACACCAGCTATTCGACCTTCGCCGATATCTCGGGACACAAGATCGGCACGGTGACCGGCTTCACCCTGGTGCCGGAGCTGAAATCGATCCCCAACGTGGGCGAGGTGAAACTCTATGACACGTCCGACGGCGTGATCCGCGATCTGGTCGCCGGCCGCCTCGACATGGCGGTGCTGGATCCGGGCCTGGTGGAATATGCCCTGCTGCAGCATCCGGAATGGAACCTGCACCAGGTGGCGCTGGCGCCGGAGCCGGACAAGTATCCGATCATGTCGACCAAGTATTACTCGATCATGGCGATCTATCCCGAAGAGAAGGAGCTCTACGAGGCGATCAATGCCGAGATCGCCAAGTCCTGGGCCAATTGCGACAACGTGAAATCGATGGCGAAATACGGGCTCGGCAACAAGGCCTGGTTCGACCCGCCGAATCCCGACTACCGGATCGATCGTCCGAAGGACTGGAAGGCGCCCAAGTCGCCGGACAGCTGCTTCCAGTAAGCGTGCCGGCATTGGGCTTGATCGAGTCTGTGGCCCCCTCACCCCAACCCCTTGCATGTTTGGATTGGCGCGAATCGGTGCAGAGTTCGCGTCGGACCTACGCGGGTGGCCGCCCGCGTAGGTCC
>JAUYVI010000026.1 GCA_030715195.1 Dongia sedimenti | reverse complement strand
GTTCCCGGTCACCGTGTTCGCCAGCGCATTGCCGGTGCCGTTGATCGCCGAGGTTCCCGTCAGGGTCAGGTTCTCGATCGTCGATCCGAGCGTGTAGCTGACCGAGCTTTGCACCAGGTCCGCCGTGTCGGTACCGCTCTCCGTCACCACGTCACCGGCATTGTCCACCACATAGGTGTCGTTGCCGGCACCGCCGATCAGCGTGTCGTTGCCGGCACCGCCATCCAACGTGTCGTTCCCGGCGCCGCCATCCAACGTGTTCGCACCGGTGTTCCCGATCAGCACGTTGTTGGAGCCGTTGCCTGTGGCGTTGATTGCCGCACCGCCGGTCAGCGTTACGTTCTCGATGGTCGCCAGGCTCGCAACGCTGTACGTGATCGAGCTCTGCACCGTGTCATTCGTATCGGTACCGCTCTCCGTTACCACGTCACCTGCGGCATCCACCACGTAGGTGTCGTTCCCAGAACCGCCGATCAGCGTGTCGTTGCCGGCACCGCCATCCAACGTGTCGTTCCCGGCGCCGCCATCCAACGTATTCGCGCCAGTGTTCCCGATCAGCACGTTGTCGGAGCCGTTGCCCGTGGCGTTGATCGCCGCGCCGCCGG
>JAUYVI010000025.1 GCA_030715195.1 Dongia sedimenti | reverse complement strand
ACCCTGACGGGAACCTCGGCGATCAACGGCACCGGCAATGCGCTGGCGAACACGGTGACCGGGAACAGCGGCGCCAATGTGCTGGATGGCGGCGCCGGTGCCGACACGCTGATCGGCGGCGCCGGCAACGACACCTATGTGGTGGACAATGCCGGTGATGTTGTGACGGAGGCCGGCACCGATACGGCGGACCTGGTGCAGAGCTCGGTCAGCTACACGCTCGGATCGACGATCGAGAACCTGACCCTGACGGGAACCTCGGCGATCAACGGCACCGGCAATGCGCTGGCGAACACGGTGACCGGGAACAGCGGCGCCAACGTGCTCGACGGCGGCGCCGGTGCCGACACGCTGATCGGCGGCGCCGGCAACGACACCTATGTGGTGGACAATGCCGGCGACGTGGTGACGGAGAGCGGCACCGATACGGCGGACCTGGTGCAGAGCTCGATCAGCTACACGCTCGGATCGACGGTCGAGAACCTGACCCTGACGGGAACCTCGGCGATCAACGGGACCGGCAATGCGCTGGCAAACACGGTGACCGGGAACAGCGGCGCCAACGTGCTCGA
Source organism: Dongia sedimenti (assembly GCA_030715195.1). Lineage (GTDB taxonomy): Bacteria > Pseudomonadota > Alphaproteobacteria > Dongiales > Dongiaceae > Dongia > Dongia sedimenti. The sequence continues at coordinate 199 of JAUYVI010000025.1, read as the reverse complement.
CGGCGGCACCGGTGCCGACACGCTGGTCGGCGGGGCCGGCAACGACACCTACGTGGTGGACAACGCCGGTGACGTGGTGACGGAGAGCGGCACCGATACGGCGGACCTGGTGCAGAGCTCGATCAGCTACACGCTCGGATCGACGGTCGAGAACCTGACCCTGACGGGAACCTCGGCGATCAACGGCACCGGCAATGCG
>JAUYVI010000024.1 GCA_030715195.1 Dongia sedimenti | reverse complement strand
CCGGCGGCGCGGCGATCAACGCCACGGGCAACGGCTCCGACAACGTGCTGATCGGGAACACTGGCGCGAATACGTTGACCGGTGCCACCGGCAACGATCTGCTCTTTGGTGGCGATGGCGCTGACACGTATCAATTCGGACGCGGAGATGGTCAGGACGCCGTATTCAATGTTGATTCCGACAATGGGGCAGACAAATTGCTCATGGGAAGCAATATTGCCTACAACCAGATCTGGTTGGCCAGGGTCGGAAGCGACCTTGTCCTCTCAATTATCGGAACGAGTGACACGGTCAAGATCATTGGCTGGTATTCTGACGGGGTCAACCAGATCGACCGGATCGAACTCGCAACTGGCAACTATTTGATCGCCAGTGATGTAGAGGCGCTCAGATCCGCGATGTCTAGCTATGCCCCGCCCCCACTTGGGCAGACGACGCTCGACCCGTCAGTCGAGGCGGCACTCGCCTCCATTTTGACGAGCAGCTGGCACGTGAGCGGTGGCGGTGGGGCCACCAGCGGGAATGATAGTATTTCGGGTACGGCTGGCGATGACATTCTTGATGGCTTGGCGGGCAATGACACGCTCAGCGGCCTCGCTGGCAACGACACGCTGATTGGTGGAATTGGGAACGACACCCTGATTGGTGGGGCTGGGAACGACACCTATGTCGTCGACACGTTGAACGACGTGGTGACGGAGACTGGCACCGATACGAACGACACGGTGCAGAGCTCGATCACCTATAGCATCGCCAGCCTGAGTACGATCGAGAACCTGACCCTGACGGGGACCTCGGCGATCAACGGGACCGGCAATGCGCTGGCGAACACGGTGACCGGGAACAGCGGCGCCAACGTGCTCGACGGCGGCACCGGTGCCGATACGCTGATCGGCGGTGCCGGCAACGACACCTATGTGGTGGACAATGCCGGTGACGTGGTGACGGAGAGCGGTACCGACACGGCGGACCTGGTGCAAAGCTCGGTCAGCTACACGCTCGGATCGACGGTCGAGAACCTGACCCTGACGGGAACCTCGGCGATCAACGGCACCGGCAATGCGCTGGCGAACACGGTGACCGGGAAC
>JAUYVI010000023.1 GCA_030715195.1 Dongia sedimenti | reverse complement strand
GTGGGAGAGCATCTGTGTTTGAGGTCAAGCGGCATGATTGACCCAGATGCGATCTTCCTTGATGAGGGTATTGGCGAGGATGACGAGCTTTCGCATGACGGCGGTGAGAGCGACTTTGGGTTTTTTGCCGTTTTCGACCAGGCGCTTATGGAAGGCGCTGAGGTCAGGGTTGTGCCGGGCGGCGGAGAGTGCAGCCCAGTAGAGGGCACGACGGGGACTCGCTCGGCCGCCCTTGATATGGCGTTGGCCGGTGACCTCGCCGCTGTCGTCGGCGAAAGGCGCGACGCCGGCCAGGCAGGCGGCGGCGTGTCGATCGAGGCTGCCGAGCTCGGCCAGATCGACCAGCAGGTTGGCGGCAACTCCGGCTCCGACACCCGGGATGGAAAGCAGGATCTCCTGGCGGCGGGCCAGGGCAGGCTCGGCAGCGATGCGTTTCGCGATCTCGGCGGCGAGGCGCTCGATATGGCGGTCGAGACTTTTGAGCCGGCGATTGATTTCGGCCTTGAGAAAGGCGGTGTTGCTTGCTGCGCGGCGGTTTGTCAGCGCGGTGCGTTCTGCGGTTGCGGCATTGCGTGCGTGCACCAGCTCCTGCAGGGCCTCGAGCGCTTGGGAGGCGGGTTGCTTTGCCTGGGGGCCGAGCGCATCGCCGAGGATCGCCAACATCTTGGCATCGACGCGATCGGTCTTTGCCCGCGTGCCGATGGCTTCGGCGAACAGTCTCGAGCGCAACGGGTTGACGACGGCCACCGCAATGCCGTTCTGGCTGAGCGAGCGATGGGTGAGGCGATGATGCTTGCCGGTAGCCTCCATCACGACCAGGGCTACCGCATGGCTCGCCAGCAGGCGCTTGAGGCGCCGAATGCCGTCCTTGCTGTTGGTGAGCCGCAAGCCCTGACCGAGGGGATGCAGATAGACGTCGAGATGGTCTTTACAGACATCGATGCCGACATAAACTGGAGCCGCGCTTCGTGCTTCGAACTGGACCTTGCCTTGCATACGGGACTTGCTCCCTATCATCTGTTCAGGACAGGCGCGAAGGACCGACGGACCAAGCTCTCCCACGGTTCGAAGCCAAGGGTTGCGCGGCCCCGCCGATCCGGACCTACGCGGGCGGCCACCCGCGTAGGTCCGACGCGAACTCTGCACCGATTCGCGCCAATCCAAACATGCAAGGG
>JAUYVI010000022.1 GCA_030715195.1 Dongia sedimenti | reverse complement strand
TTACTCGATGATGCTGGCGACGACGCCGGCGCCGACGGTGCGGCCGCCTTCGCGGATCGCGAAGCGGAGGCCCTCGTCCATCGCGATCGGGGCGATCAAGTGCACCTCCATCGAGATGTTGTCGCCCGGCATCACCATCTCGGTGCCCGCCGGCAGCTGCACGGTGCCGGTAACGTCGGTCGTGCGGAAGTAGAACTGCGGGCGGTAGTTGGTGAAGAACGGCGTGTGACGGCCGCCCTCTTCCTTGGTCAGGATGTAGGCCTCGGCCTTGAACTTGGTGTGCGGGGTGATCGAACCGGGCTTCGCCAGCACCTGGCCGCGCTCGACTTCCTCGCGCTTGGTGCCGCGCAGCAGCGCGCCGATGTTGTCGCCCGCCTCGCCGCTGTCCAAGAGCTTGCGGAACATCTCCACGCCGGTCACGGTCGTCTTCACCGTCGGCTTCAGGCCGATGATCTCGACTTCCTCGCCCACCTTCACGATGCCGCGCTCGACCCGACCGGTCACCACCGTGCCGCGGCCCGAGATCGAGAACACGTCCTCGATCGGCATCAGGAACGGACGATCCTTCGGACGCTCCGGCTGCGGGATGAACTCGTCCACCGCCTGCATCAGCTTCAGGATCGCGTCATGGCCGATCTCCGGCTGCTTGTCTTCCAGCGCGCAGAGAGCCGAGCCGCGGATGATCGGGATCTTGTCGCCCGGGAACTGGTACGAGCTCAAAAGCTCACGCACTTCCAGCTCCACCAGGTCCAGGAGCTCCGGGTCGTCCACCATGTCGACCTTGTTCATGAACACCACCAAGGCAGGCACGCCGACCTGGCGCGCCAGCAGGATGTGCTCGCGGGTCTGCGGCATCGGGCCGTCGGCCGCCGACACCACCAGGATCGCGCCGTCCATCTGCGCCGCACCCGTGATCATGTTCTTCACGTAGTCGGCGTGACCCGGGCAATCCACATGCGCGTAGTGCCGCGCCTTGGTCTCGTACTCGACATGCGCGGTCGAAATCGTGATGCCGCGGGCCCGCTCTTCCGGCGCCTTGTCGATCTGGTCGTAGGCCGTAAACGTCGCGCCGCCGGTCTCCGCCAGCACCTTCGTGATCGCCGCCGTCAGCGACGTCTTGCCGTGATCAACGTGACCGATCGTGCCAACATTGCAATGCGGCTTGTTCCGCTCAAACTTAGCTTTCGCCATCT
>JAUYVI010000021.1 GCA_030715195.1 Dongia sedimenti | reverse complement strand
CGCAGCCGCGCGATTTCGAGCCGGGTCTGCGCCAGTTGCTGGACCACCTTGTGCCGGTCGGCGCCGCTCTCGGTCGCATCGAGTTCGATCAGCACCTGGCCCTGGGTCACGTGCTGGCCCTCTTCCACCGCAATGGTCTTGATGACACCGCTCTCGCCCGGATTGAGCGCCGGCGCCTGCACGGTCTTGGTGCGACCGGTCGGCACGATCTTGCCCTGCGCAACCGCGACGATGTCGATCTCGCCGATGCAGGCCCAGAGGATCGCGATCGCCGCGAACAGCGCGATGGCCAGCGCGATGGCGCGACCCAGCGGCGAGGCCGGCGTCTCCAGAATCTCCACCGCGGCGGGGAGGAACTCCATCTCATAGCTGCGGCCGCGCCTCTTGCGCGCCGGGCCGTTGGGCACCGAGACCGGGAGTGGGACGACGTTTTCGGCGCTACTGGGCGGCATGCACCGCCCCCGCCTGATACTGGTGCAGCTTGGCGTAGCGCCCGCCGCGACCCAGCAGCTCCTCATGGGTCCCATCTTCGACCACCCTGCCGCCCTCGACGGTGATGATCCGGTCCGCCATTCGCACGGTCGACAGCCGGTGGGCGATGATCAGCACCGTGCGGTTCTTGGCGATCGCACGCATGTTGTCCTGGATGATGCGCTCGGATTCGTAGTCCAGCGCCGAGGTCGCCTCGTCGAAGATCAGGATCCGGGGATCGTTGATCAGCGCCCTTGCGATGGCGATCCGCTGGCGCTGGCCGCCGGAGAGACTGTTGCCGCGTTCGCCGATCACCGCGTCATAGCCTTCGGGCAGACCGAGGATGAACTCGTGCGCCCCGGCGAGCTTGGCCGCCTGCACCACGCGGTCCATCGGCATGCCGGGATCGGTGAGCGCGATGTTCTCCCGCACCGTGCCGGAGAACAGCACGTTCTCCTGCAGCACCACGCCGACCTGACGCCGCAGCCAGGCGGGATCGACCAGCGAGAGGTCGATGCCGTCGACGGTCACCCTTCCCCGCTCCGGCACATAGAGCCGCTGCACCAGCTTGGTGAGCGTGCTTTTCCCTGAGCCGGAGGGACCGACGATGCCGACCATCTGCCCGGCCGGAATCTCCAGGGTGACATCGGCCAGCACCTCCTGGCCGTCGGGGCGATAGCGGAAGGTCACGTGGTCGAAGGCGACCTTGCCGGAGATCCGGCCCGG
>JAUYVI010000020.1 GCA_030715195.1 Dongia sedimenti | reverse complement strand
GGTAACGTCAATTGTTGTGTGTCAGGAGGAAGAGGGTACTGACGCCCTGAGACTTGTTTTCGTGGGTGAAGACGGCAAACAGAATGCGGTCCATGGAGGTTCTATCCTGGAAAGTGCCCATAGGTCTGGTGCGTCGTCGGACCTCGCGGAAGCGGCGCTCGATGGCGTTGGTTGTGCGCACGGCGCGCCTTTGGTCATCGGTCTTGTAGCGCCAGCAGGTTAATAGCTCATCGAGGTCATCGCGCAAGCAGGCGACGGCGGCGGGATAGTGCGCCTCGAAGCGGTCGGCCAGGTGGCGAGCGGCCGAGCGGGCCAGCGGGACGTTGGCGGCATGCATGATCTTGTGCAGCGCTCGCTTGACCTTGGGCTGGTCGGCCTTGCGGACCTTGTCGAGCACGTTTCTGATCTTGTGGGCCCAGCAGCGCTGCACCGGGATCTGCGGCAGAACGATCGGCAAAGCCTTGAGCAGGCCCTTGCCGCCATCGACGCAGATCATGTCGAGACCTTCGCCGGTGAGCCCGCGACGATAAAGATCGCTGAGGAAGCGTTCCCATTCGAGAGCACTTTCCGAGCCGGCCAGGCGAAAATCGATGATCTCCTTCTTGCCGTCAGGCCGCAGGCCCAAGGCCACCAGGACCGGCCGCCTGAGCGCGCCGGCGCCGGTCTTGCGGGCCAGCACCACGCCGTCGAGCATCAGTGCCTGGTAGCGGTTGGCAAGCGGCCGGCGATGGAACGCGGCCACCGCGGCATCCAGCGTCTTGGCGACCTGGCTGACCGTTGTTGCGCTCACCTCGCGCCCGAGCAGGGCCAGCAGCGCCTCGCCCACCTTGCGGGTCGATAGCCCGAGCACGAAACCGGCCAGGATCACCCGGTCGATCTCCCGCGTGCGCCGGGCGTAGGCCCGGATCACCTCGACCGGGCTGTAGCGTCGGGTCCGCGGAACCGCGAGCTCGATGTCCCCGAGCTCGGTCAGAAGATGCCGCCGATAATAGCCGTTGCGCCGATCGGCGACGTCGTCGGCCTCGAGCCGTTGGAGATAGCGCTCGACCGCCGCCGCCATCTGCGCCTCGATGATCTTCTCCAAAGCCTGACGGCCAATCGGGCGATAGCCCTCGTCCCAATCCAGGCCGTCCGCCTGCATTGCCTTCACGACTTCAAAAGCCATTGGTAAACTCGTGATCGTCGCAGCTTGCTGTGGCATGGGGG
>JAUYVI010000002.1 GCA_030715195.1 Dongia sedimenti | reverse complement strand
GTCCGCCTGCATTGCCTTCACGACTTCAAAAGCCATTGGTAAACTCGTGATCGTCGCAGCTTGCTGTGGCATGGGGGTGCTCCTCTTGTGTGCTTGGCAGTTCACATCTGGAGTACCCCTTCCTTGCCCTGACACAGAATCCTTTACGTCACCCGCACTGCCTCCGCGGCGGACAAGCGGCGTCGATCGTGGTATAATCTACACGCTGTTTGAGATTGTGAATTCTGCATCGAAAGTCGTGCCGGACGATGTGCTCATGGGAGCAGAGCGCCGCGATCACACCGGCGCATCCGCAACCTTTCCCCAGCCTTTACAGAATAACGAATCGCATGCACCCGCGCGGAAGCGGTAGAAGCATTCCGTTTCAGCGGCTTGATCCGGTTTTTATGCCGCTCAAAACAGCGGAGGCCCGTAAAGGAGAAGGGGAGTGCGCCGATCACCGCACGCCCCGTTGCTGCACCTGCAACCCAGACCCGACCCAGACAGGGAAAAGTTTCTCTGCGCATCCCGCATGGGACGAAGGCCTCGCCCTCGAACTTTGCACGCGTCTTCTTGAACGCGCCAGCGACCGGTCGGGAGGCGTCGCAAGGTTGACCCAGGGTTTACAGAACGGAGAATCGCTCGCGTCCGCTCTGATGCAAAAAGACAGCCGTCATCAGAGGTTTGATCCGGTTTCTCGCGCTCGAAAGCGGCGGCGTCCGTAAACCCGAACGCGCGCTGCGCCGATCACCGCCGCACCGCGTCTGCTGCACCTGCAACACAGACCCGACACAGACAGGAAAAGAGCGCCGCGAGGTTTACCCAGGGTTTACAGAACGCGGAATCAACTTCGCCGCTCGGATGAGAGAAAGGCCCTCGTTATCAGAGGCTTGCGCGGGGTTCGGCCCGTCCGAAACGACGGCATCCGTAAACCCTCAACGCAGGTGCGAGCGGGCAGCCGGTGCGGTGCTAGGCCTTCGCCGGGCGCTTCACCACGAAGCGGTTGATCAGCAGCGAAAGCACGCTGAACGTGGCCATCACGCCGATCATCGGCAAAGCGGTGTTGTCGTATTGGGTCAGCTTCGCGAGCAGCGCCGAGCTCCCCGCGGCCAGCACGAATTGCAGCACGCCGAGCAGGGCCGAGGCGGCGCCGGCATTGGCGGCGAACGGCGCCATCGCCATCGCCGTGGTGTTCGGGATGACGAAGCCCATGGTCGCGATCCAGAAGAACAGCGGCACCAGGATGCCGAAGATGCCGCCGATGCCGGCGAGCACGTCGAAGACGAAGACGGCGGCGGCGGCGATCTGGATCAGTAGGGCGGCGAGCAGGACCCGTTCCGGCGAATAATGACGCTGCGCTCGGACGTTGATCTGCGAGGCGAGGATGAAGCCGACCGCGTTGCCGCCGAACACCAGGCTGAAATAGTAGTCCGGATAGCCGAAGATGTTCACGATCACGAAGGGCAGTCCGGCGATATAGGCGAAGGTGCCGGCCATCATGGTGCCGCCGGTCAGCGCGTAGCCCATGAAATTGCGATGGGCGAGCAGGCGGCCGTAGCCGATGACGATCGAGCTCAGCCGCAGCGGGCGGACATGGGCGGGATCCCGGCTCTCGGGCAGGCGGATGAAGATCAGGACGAGGCTCAGGATTCCGATCGCGGTCAGCAGGAAGAAGATCTCGCGCCAGCCGAACCAGATGAGCACGCCGCTGCCGACCATGGGGGCGAGGATCGGCCCGATCCCGAAGACCAGCAGCACGCGAGAGAACACCCGGATCGCGTCGGCGCCGGTGAAGAGATCGCGCACCATGGCGCGCGCCACCACCGTGCCGGCGCAGCCGCCCGCCGCCTGCAGGAAGCGGAGCGCGATCAGCGTGTCGATATCGGGTGCGAGCGCGCAGCCGAGCGAGGCCGCGATATAGAGCGCCATGCCGAAATAGAGCGGCGGCTTGCGGCCGAACCGGTCGGAGATCGGGCCGTAGAAGGCCTGGCCGATGGCGAAGCCGGCGAAATAGGTCGGCAGGGTGAGCTGGGCCTGGGCGTCGGTGGCCGCCAGGCTCTGGGCGATGAACGGCAAGGCCGGCAGGTACATGTCGATCGCCAGCGGGGCGATCAGACTGAGCACGGCCAGAATGATGACGAGTTCGGCGTGGCGCAGCCGCGCGCGGTCGGCGGGATTGGACATGGGGGTGATCTTAGGCGGCGGAACGGGCTTTGCGGTGCCAGTTTATTGCAGAGCCGACCATACTTTCGATATGGGTCTCGGCCGCCTTCCAGCCGAGCGCGCGTTCCGCCTTGGCCGGCGAGGCATAGAGCTGCGGCGGGTCGCCCTCGCGGCGCGGGCTTTCGATCACCGGCACCGGTTTCCCGGCGAGCTTGCCGACCGCGGCCAGCACGTCACGGACCGAGACGCCGATGCCGGTGCCGAGATTGAAGGCATGCGCGCCGGACGTGGTTTCCAGCAGCTGCAGCGCCTTCAGATGCGCGTCGGCCAGGTCCTCGACATGGATGTAGTCGCGCAGGCAGGTACCGTCCGGCGTCGGATAGTCGGTCCCGAACAGCGAGAGCGGTTTGCCCTCGCCGAGCGCGGCCTGGATCGCCAGCGGGATCAGGTGCGATTCCGGGTCATGGGCCTCGCCGATCTCGCCGTCGCGGTCGGCGCCGGCGGCGTTGAAATAGCGCAGCATGACGACGTCGAGCGTGCCGGCCCGGGCGAGATCGGAGAACAGGTTCTCCGCCGCGAGCTTGGTCCGGCCATAGACATTGACCGGCAGGGTCGGCGCATCCTCGGATATCGGCATCGTCGCCGGCATGCCGTAGACCGCGCAGGTGCTGGAGAACACCAGGCGGCGCAGCCCACTGGCCTGCATCGCGAAGGCGAGCGAGAGCGCGCCGTTCACATTGACGTCGTAATAGTCGAGCGGCTGCTTCGCCGAGGCGCCGACCAGCGAGAGCGCCGCGAAATGCAGCACCGCGGTCGCGCGATAGCGCCGCAGCACGGTTTCGAGGCGGCCGCTGTCGCGGACGTCGCCCTCTTCGAGCGGGCCCCATTTCACCGCCCAGCGATGACCGGTCGCGAGATTGTCGTAGACGACCGGCAGGAAGCCCGCCCGGTCGAGCGCCTTGCAGACATGGCTGCCGACATAGCCGGCGCCGCCGGTGACCAGAACCGCCGGCTTGCTGGTGCCTTCGGCTGCGCTCAAGCGGTCCTGCCGAGGCTGGAGTACTGGAAGCCGGCGGCCTGCATCTCGGCGGGGCGATAGATGTTGCGCAGATCGACGAAGATCGGCGCCTTGAGGAGCGTCTTCACCCGGTCGAGATCGAGGCTGCGATAGCTGTTCCACTCGGTGAGGATGACCAGGGCGTCGGCGCCGTCGATCGCATCATAAGGATCGTCGCGATAGTCGAGGTCCGGCATCTGCTTCTTCGCTTCTTCCATGCCTTCCGGGTCATGGGCGCGGATCTTGATGCCGCGCTTCTGCAGGGCGGGCAGGATGGTGACGCTGGCTGCCTCGCGCATGTCGTCGGTGTTGGGCTTGAAGGTGAGCCCGAGCACGGCGACGGTCTTACCTTCCGGCTTGCCGCCCAGCGCCGCGACGATCCGCTCCGCCATCTGGGTCTTGCGGGCTTCGTTGAAGTCGAGCGTCGCCTCGATCAGCGACAAAGGCGAGCCGGCGTCGCGCGCGGTCTGAATGAGGGCACGGGTGTCCTTGGGGAAGCAGGAGCCGCCGAAGCCGGGCGAGGGATGCAGGAACTTGCCGCCGATCCGGCCGTCGAGCCCGATGCCGCGGGCGACGTCATGCACGTCGGCGCCGACCTTCTCGCAGAGATCGGAGACCTGGTTGATGAAGGTGATCTTCATGGCGAGGAAGGCATTGGCCGAATACTTGATCAGCTCGGCGGTCTCCAGCTTGGTGAAGACGATCGGGGTGTCGATCAGGAACAGCGGGCGGTAGATCTGCCGCATGATCTCCTTGGCGCGCTCGCCGTCGGTGCCGATCACCACGCGATCCGGCCGCATGAAATCGTTGATCGCCGCGCCCTCGCGCAGGAACTCGGGATTCGAAGCGACGTCGAACTGCGCCTTCGGGTTGGTCTCGCGGACGATCCGCTCCACCGCGCGTCCCGTGCCGACCGGGACCGTCGATTTGGTCACGATCACCGCATAGTCCTTCAGCGCGCCGGCGATCTGCTTGGCGGCGCTGTGGACATAGGTCATGTCGGCATGGCCGTCGCCGCGACGGGTCGGCGTGCCGACGGCGATGAAGATCGCCTGCGCGCCCGCGATATCCGCGATCTCGGTCGAGAAGGAGAGCCGCTTCGCGCCGGCGTTGCGCGCCACCAGATCCTCCAGTCCGGGCTCGTAGATCGGGATCGCCCCGGCCTTCAGGCGCTGGATCTTGCCGGCATCCATGTCGATGCAGGCGACCTGGTGGCCGAACTCCGAAAGGCAGGCGCCGGACACCAGACCGACATAACCGCTACCAATGACGGCAATCTTCATAGTATTGATATCTCTCGAAAATCTGCGGAATTGCTTGCAGCGGCGCCGTGGCTCCCCGGGTGGCGCAGATTCGGGCGGCGCATGCTATCGGGTGGTCGCCGGTCGGATCAAGCATCGTTTTCGCGGGTGCAGCAAAGGGTGGGTGGGTGAGCCTAAACGCCCGGGATCGGCTATAGTTGCGGCGCGATCGCGGTGGCCGCGAAGATGAGGATGAGATGAACGATCTGGCTGTCGAGCCTGGGCATGCCTTCAATCCGACCGGAGGCTTTTTGCCGCCGACCGAGCTCGCCCCGGGCGACCGGTTTCCCAATTTCGTGCTGCCGGACCAGAGCGGCGCGGCGCGGTCGTTCCTCGAGCGCGCCAAGGGCAATCGGATATTGATTGTCGGTGACACCGACGATTCCGGTCTGAAGGCGCTGCAGCAGGCGGGGCTCCAGGAGATCGGCTTCGACTGCCTCGCTTTGGTTTCCGAGCCGCCCGAGCCGGCCGCCGGGCGCGCGGAGCAGCTCGGTGTCGGCTTTCCCTTGCTCGGCGATTCCGCGGGCAAGATCCGCGAGGCCTTGCGCAAGATGCTGGGTTTCGGCCCGCGCGGCGCCTTCGCGGTCCTGCTCGATCCCAATCAGCGGGTGACGGCGGCGATGGTCGACCTCGATTCCGCCGCGCTCATGCGCCGGGCGATCGACCGGGCGCGGGCGACGCCACGCGGGGACGATGCCGGGCAGTATCTGAAAGGCGTCGCGCCGGTCCTGTTGGTGCCGGACGTCCTGACGCCGGAGCATTGCCGCATGCTGATCTCCCGCTGGGAGAACCTGGGCCATGAGGAAGGGCATGTCAGCTCGATCGTCAAAGGTCAGGAGACCCGCCGCGTTCACAAGGAGATGAAGTCGCGCCGCGATCACCGCATCATGGACGAGGCGGTGCTGCAGGAATTGGCCGCATTGATCGGCCGGCGCGTCGGACCGGAGCTCAACAAGGCTTTCGGCTTCACCAAGTTCCGGTTCGATCGCTTCGTGATCACCTGCTACGATTCCGAACGCGACGATTTCTTCCGCCGGCATCGCGACAACCAGACGCCGGGCACCTTGGACCGGCGCTTTGCGATGACGCTCGCCCTGAATACCGGCGCGTACGAGGGCGGCGGCCTGACCTTTCCGGAATACGGCCCGCATCGCTACGATCCGCCGGCCGGCGGCGCGATCCTGTTCTCCTGCTCGCTGCTGCACGAAGCGCTGCCGATCATCAAGGGCCGCCGCTTCACGCTGCTGAACTTCCTGCGGAGCTGATCGCGGATTTCAGGCCGGCTCGATCGGGATCTGCAGATCGTGGAAGGAGATCACCGACACGATCATGTCGATCGTCGTGCCGTCGCTCGAAAGCGGCAGCAGCAATGTCTCATATCGGAACCATCGGCCGGCCGATTCGAGATCGCGGAAATAGCGCCGCGGTTCGCGATGGTCGATGACGTCCTTGTAGCTGTCGAAGATCGACTGGCGCATGTCCGGATAGGGGAACTCGTCCAGGGATCGTCCGGTGAGATCGAACCCGAAGCGCTCGACATGGTGGCTGCCATCCAGGCGGAAGCTGAAATTCAGCGGATTGTGATGGACGTTGACCAGCGTGATATCACCCAAGGCGTAGGGGAAATCGAGCGGGTCGATGTCCGATCGGGCCGGAAACAGCCGGTTTCCGCGCTTCTTCAGGTAATACTGAAAGAATCGCCGCAGGATCGGGCTCTCGATTTCGTCCAAGGTCGCCATGTCTCAGCGAGAATCTCCGGCCCTGCGGGCTACGGGTGCCTTGACCCGGGGCTCATCCACGACAAACAATCCTATGCGGGATCATTATCCTTTCCCCGCGCACCTTCCAAGCGCGTGTTTCTGCGTAGGCTAAGGTTAATTCCAGCCCTTGGGCCTAACGAATGGAAGGGTTGGCACAAGGCGCGCCGGTGCAAGAGTTGAGCGCACAGTATTCGGCCGGGGGGCGGAGCCATGAAAGAAGACGCTATTTCGCCCATCGCCTGGATGGAGGTGCTGGAAACCGGCATCGCTGAACTGGATGAGGAACACCGGACTCTGATCGATCGCTGCAACATTCTGACGCAGCTGATGGAGGGAGCGGGTGCCTGGGGCGACATCGTCGCTGCCGCCCAACAACTCGCGGAAGAATGCAGCGCGCACTTCCGCAGCGAAGAAGCGGTGCTGGATCAGACCGAATTTCCCCGCCGTGAACGGCACAAGGCGCAGCATCGCCAGATGGAGCTGCGTTTCCGGGATCTGGTCGATTTCCTGTCGGGGGCGGACGGCTCAAGTCCGGAGCATCGGAGCGCGGCGCAGGCGATGCGCGACACCCTGATCGATGTCCTCTTCCGGCACGACCTCGACTACAAATCGCACCTGCAGCATGCCGCCGGCCGCTGACACCGCGGCGCACCGCCGGTTGGCCTGAGGCTCGACCATCGCTAGACTCCCGCCAGCCAAACAGGGAGTGGGTCATGGCCGAGTTGGAAACCGTTCCGCAGCCGGCACCGGCGGCGCGCAATCGCGGCGGCGGCCGGCAATCGCGGCAGGCGCAGCGCGGCGGCGGGCGGGCGCAGCCGATCATCGCCGGGATCGACCGGCAGATTCCGACCTACGAGCTGCTCGGCGAGGAAGGCCTCGCGCGGATCGAGGCCGCGATCGACACCATCCTGAAGGAGGTCGGCATCGACTTCCGCGGCGATGCCCGCGCGCTCGAGCTCTGGCGTGACGCGGGTGCCGACGTGCAGGGCGAGCGCGTGCGCTTCGAGCCTGGCTTGGTGCGCGGCATCATCACGCGCACGGCGCCGAAGCAATTCACCCACCACGCGCGCAATCCCGCGCGCTCGGTCGAGATCGGCCGGACCCACCTCGTCTTCTCGCCGGCCTATGGCTCGCCCTTCGTGCATGATCTCGAGAAAGGGCGGCGCTACGGCGCTATCGAGGACTTTCGCAACTTCGTGAAGCTCGCCTACATGTCGCCGTGGCTGCATCATTCGGGCGGCACGGTCTGCGAGCCGGTCGATCTGCCGGTCAACAAGCGGCATCTCGACATGGTCTACAGCCATATCAAGTTCAGCGACAAGCCGTTCATGGGCGGCGTCACCGCGGAAGAGCGCGCCGAGGATTCGATCGAGCTGGCCCGCATCGCCTTCGGCACCGACTTCGTCGACAAGAACTGCGTCATCATGGGGAACATCAACGCCAATTCCCCGCTGGTCTATGACGGCACGATGTCGCGGGCGCTCCGCGCCTATGCGCGCGCCAACCAGTGCGCCGTGGTCGTGCCGTTCATTCTCGGCGGCGCCATGGGACCAGTGACCAATGCCGGTGCCATCGCACAGTCGATGGCCGAGGCGATGGTCGGCGTCGCGCTGACCCAGCTCGAACGGCCCGGCGCGCCGGCCATTCTCGGCAATTTCCTGAGCTCCACCTCTCTCAAATCCGGCTCGCCCACTTTCGGCACGCCGGAGCCGGCCTTGGGCTCGCTCGTCGTGGGACAATTGACGCGGCGGCTCGGCGTGCCGCTGCGCTGCTCCGGCGCCTTCACCGCCTCGAAGGCGGCTGATGCCCAGGCGATGCAGGAGAGCGCCGTCTCGATGCTGGCGGCGATCCAATGCGGCGCGCATTTCATCCTGCACTCCGCCGGCTGGCTCGAGGGCGGGCTGGTGATGTCCTACGAAAAGTTCGTCATGGACGCCGATTTCTGTGCCGCCATGCACACCTACCTCCGCGGGCTGCCGGTCGATGACAATGCGCTCGCACTCGACGCCTTCCGCGAGGTCGGCCCCGGCAAGCATTTCTTCGGCTGTGCCCACACCTTGAAGAACTACGAGACCGCGTTCTGGGATTCCGCCATCGCCGACAACAATTCCTTCGAGCAGTGGCGCGATGCCGGCGAGAAGACCGCGACCCAGCGCGCACATGAGAAGTGCCGCGCCATGCTGCGTGCCTATGAGGCGCCGCCGATCGACGTCGCCATCGACGAGGCATTGCAGGATTTCATCGCCCGCAAGAAGGCTGCGGTCGGCGACATGTGGCATTAAATCCGGTCGGTCTGCCGCCGATTGTCTGGTGACAATACTCCCGTTGCCCGCCGCGCCGGGCCGGGGCTATCACCGTGCGGGGGTGTTTCATGAATCGGTCTCCGCGCGTCGGCGTTATCCTGGCATTGCTTTGCTTGCTGATCCTCGGTGCCATGCCGGTCCTGTCGAATGCGCGCCCCGCGGGATCGAGCGGGCTCGGCTTCGCGATCTGGCTCTCGGTCTGGCAGCTGGTCGCGGCCTTGCCGCTGTTCCTGTTCGAACGCGGCCGCAACCAACGCCACCGGATCGGTAACGTCGGTCGCGGCACGATCGCGATCGCGCTGCTCACCGGCGCCATGTTCGGCCTGGCCACCTACATGTATGTCGTCGCGGCGGAGATGGCGGGACCGGTCAGCATGGTGATCGCCTTGCAGGCCTATCCGCTGTTCGCGATGCTCTGGGAGATGCTGTTTCTCGGCCGGCGCAAGACCAGGGCCGAGCTGCTGTTCACGCTGCTGATGATCGCGGCGCTGGTCTATCTCACCACCAGCGGTACGTTCCGCATCGCCGATATCTCCTGGTGGTCGGCCTTCGCGCTGGGGATCCCGCTGCTCTGGAGCATCGCGCATATCCTGCTGCGGCGGGTGCTGACCACCACTCCCATCACGCCCAATCAGGTCACGATCTCGCGGGTGGCGATTTCGATCGTCCTTCTGCTGCTGCTGGCGCTGGGCACGGGCGAAGGCGACGCATTGCTCGCCTTGTCGGTCGATCCGGCGTTCCAGTGGGCGGCGGCGATCATGGGCGTCGCCTATTATCTCGAGCTGATCCTCTGGTTCTATGCGATGCAATCGATCGACGTCTCGACCGGGAGCTCGATCACCGTGCCGGCGCCGGCCGTCACTATGGCGATCTCGGTCCTGGTGCTGGGCCAGGGGGTCGCGGGCTATCAGGTGCTGGCTATGCTGTTCATCGTCCTGGCGATGTATGGGCTGCTGCTGGCCGGAAAACGCCGGCTCGCGGCGGAGAGCGCGGCACGCTAGACTCCCCGCTCTTGAGCAACGGGAGTAGTCGGAAGGATGGATCGCATCGAGGCGATGCGGGTTTTCATCGCCGCCCTGGACGAGGGAAGCCTCGCCGGGGCCGGGCGGCTGCTCGGGCGCTCGCCGGCGGCGGTCAGCCGGGCCATCGCTTTTCTGGAGAACCATGTCGGGGCCGAGCTGCTGCATCGGACGACGCGGACGCTGAAGCTCAGCGCGGCCGGCGAGGCCTATGCCGAGGCATGCCGGCGCGTTCTCGCCGAGCTCCAGGCCGCCGATGCGGCGGTTGCGGGAGAGCATGCCGCGCCCAGCGGCATATTGACGATCACGGCGCCGCCGATCGGCGGCGAGGAAATCCTGCGGCCGGTGATCGACACCTTTCTCGAAGCCTTTCCGACCGTCTCGGTCAATCTGGTTCTGGTCGACCGCGCCGCGAACCTGGTGGAGGAGGGGATCGACGTCGCTCTGCGCATCCTCGAGCTGCCGGATTCCAGCCTGGTGGCGATCCGGATCGGCGGCGACGTGAAGCAGGTGGTGGTCGCGGCACCGCGTTATCTGGCCCAGCATCCGCGGATCGACGAACCCGCAGATCTGGCGAAGCACCGCATCATCACCACGGGGACCGAGGGCCGCGACCGCTGGGTGTTTCCGCCGGCCAAGGGCAGCGCGGTTCCGCGCGCCGTCCACTTCAAGCCGCGGCTCGTGGTCAACAGCGTCAGGGGCGCCCTCGGCGCGGCGGTCGCCGGGATCGGCGTCACGCGGTTGCTGACTTATCACGTGGCGGAGCGGGTCCAGGACGGCTCGCTGAAGCTCCTGCTCCGGGATGCCGAGCCGCCCGCCCGCCCGGTCCATCTGGTGATGCCGGAAGGCCGGCTCTCCGTGCCCAAGGTCCGGGCCTTCGTCGACTTCGCGGCACCCCGCTTGAAGGCTGAATTTGCACGGCTTTCCGCCGAGGCCATGGCCCTGGCGACCTGATCTATTCTTCCGACCGCCGGAAGAATGTCTGCCGCAGACCGCCAATTCTGCCGATCGGCAGAATGCGCAAATCTCTCCTCATCAGCCGGCCGCGATCCCGCCCCGGCGAAACCGAGGAGAGCAATCATGAGCAACGAAAAGAAAGTCGCCATCATCACCGGTGCCTCGCAGGGTATCGGTGCGGGTCTGGTGAAGGCCTATCGCGACCGCGGCTACCGCGTCGTGGCGGTCTCCCGGTCGATCAAGCCGACCAACGACAAGGACGTGGTTGCGGTCGCCGGCGACATCGCCGAGCCTGCGACGGCGGAACTGGCGGTGAGCACGGCGATCTCCCGTTTCGGCCGGGTCGACACCTTGGTGAACAATGCCGGCATCTTCATCGGCAAGCCGTTCACCGAATACACCGCCGAGGATTTCAACGCGAAGATCGCGACCAATGTCGCCGGCTTCTTCCACATCACCCAGCGCGCCGCCGCGGAGATGCTGAAGCAGGGCTCCGGCCACATCGTCAGCATCACCACCAGCCTGACCGACCAGGCCACGTCCAAGGTCCCGACCGCGCTCGCCAACCTGACCAAGGGCGGCATCAATTCCGCGACCAAGGCGCTGGCGATCGAATATGCGACCAAGGGCATCCGCGTGAACGCGGTCTCGCCCGGCATCATCAAGACGCCGATGCATGGGCCGGAGACGCATGAGTTCCTGGCCGACCTGCATCCGATGAAGAAGATGGGCGAGGTCCGCGACATCACCGATGCCGTGCTCTACCTGGAATCCGCGCCCTTCGTCACCGGCGAGATCCTGCATGTCGATGGCGGCCAGAGTGCGGGGCATTGAGGGTGCCGGCAACTGATCGGAGGAAGCTGTCATGCCGATCGTCAACATCCAGGTCACCCGCGAAGGCACGTCGCCTAAGCGCAAGTCGGTGACCGCCAAGGAGAAGGCTAAGCTCATCGCCGGTGTCAGCCAGCTCCTGCTCGATGTCCTGGGTAAGCCGCTCGATTCCACCTTCGTCGTCATCGAGGAGGTGGCGCTCGAGAACTGGGGCTGGGGCGGCTTGCCGGTTCCGGAGTATCGCCGGCAACGCGCCGGCAAGAAGAGGAGCGTAAAATGACCACGCGCGCGATGCCCGATCACGCCCCGATTTCCCCGTCGCTGTGGCGAGCGACGCTCTCCGGCCTGAGCGGGAGCCTGGTCGGCATCGGGCTCGCGCGCTTCTCCTACACGCCGCTACTGCCGGCGATCATCGCCGCCGGCTGGTTCGACCCCTCCGCCGCCGCCTATCTCGGCGCCGCCAATCTCGCCGGCTATCTCGGCGGGGCCTTGTTGGCGGCGCCGCTGGCATCCCGCTTCAGGACCGCCGCGGTGCTGAATGCCATGATGCTGCTGGCGACGGCGGCGTTCTTCGCCTCGGCCTGGCCCATCGATTTCGCCTGGTTCTTCGTCTGGCGCTTTGCTTCGGGGCTGGCCGGCGGCGTGATCATGGTGCTGGCCGCCACCAGCATCCTGCCGCATATCGCGCCGGCCCGGCGCGGGCTGGTCAGCGGCGCGATCTTCATGGGCGTGGGACTCGGCATTGCCGCCTCGGGCACGCTGGTGCCGCTGCTGCTGCGCCAGGGCTTGAGCGAGACCTGGATCGGGCTCGGCATGCTGTCGCTGGTGCTGACCGCGCTCGCTTGGGGCGGCTGGCCGAAACACGCCGCGTCCGGCACCGCCGCGCATCATCCGCATGCGCCGCGTCCCAGCCTGCGCCTGCGCGCGCTCTATGTCGAATACGGGTTGAATGCGGCCGGACTGGTCGCGCATCTCTTGTTCCTCGTGGACTACGTCGCCCGCGGCCGTAACGAAGGGCTTGCCGCCGGCGCGGAATACTGGGTGCTGTTCGGGATCGGCGCGGTGCTGGGGCCGGTGATCAGCGGGCAGATCGCCGACCGGATCGGCTTCGGCGCAACGCTGCGCCTCGCCTTCGTCATCCAGGCGATCGCCGTGCTCGTTCCCGCCATCAATCCCAACGAGGTCGCGCTGATGCTGTCGAGCTTCGTGGTCGGTGCCTTCACGCCCGGGATCGTGCCGATCGTGCTCGGCCGCGTGCATGAGCTGCTGCCCCATGCGCCGGCGCAGCAGAAGGCCGCCTGGAGCCGCGCCACCACCAGCTTCGCCGTGCTGCAGGCGGCCGCAGCCTATGGCATGTCCTATCTGTTCGCCCATGACGGCGGGAACTACGCCCTGCTCTTCATCCTGGCGGCAGCCGCCACCCTGCTGGCGCTGGTGATCGACCTCGCCGCCGGGCGGAGCCGGCGCTGAGCTATCGCTCGACCACGCCCGGCACGCCGCTTGCCAGCATCATCTGGCGGGCCTTCTCGCGATAGAGCGGGCGCACGTCGCGGGTCGGCGGGCGGCAGCGGCTGGAATCCAAACCGACCAGTTCCATGCAAAGCTTGTCGAGATAGCCGTCGCCGCTGGTGAAGGCTTTCTCGATCTCGACCCAGAGGTGATAGAAGGGCATCGCCTCCTTGACCATCATGCGCTGCACCTCGCCGTAATCCTTGGCGTCGAGCCGGTCGAGCAGCTTGATGCCCCATTCCGGCCAGTAGTTGCAGAGATGCACCTCGAAGGCGCGGGCGCCCATCATGTGGCTCATGGCAAAGAGCAGGTTGTTGTCGATGATGGTGAGCTTGTCTGCGAAATGCGAGACCGCGGATTCGAACTCCATCGCATCGGTGCGCGGCGTCGCCCATTTGAGGCCGACGACATTCGGGATCTCGGAGAGCTTGTCGACCATGCCGAAGGAGATGCCGGCGCTGGTCCAGAAGGTGTTGTAGACGATGATGCCGATATCCGCCGCTTCCGCCGCGGCAATCACATACTCATAGAAGTCGCCCTCGGTATGGGTGAAGTAGAACGGGCAGGAAACCTGGATATAGCTGCAGCCGATCGCCGCCGCGGTCTTCGCCAGGCGCTGCAGCTCGCGCGTGCTGGTGGTCTGCGCGCCCATGGCGACCGGAACGTGGCCGCCGGCTTCGGCGACCACCGCTTCGGCCACGGCCTTGCGCTCGTCGAAGGTCAGGGTGGAGAAGTCGCCCGCCGCTCCGCCGGCCAGCAGCACGGCGTTCTCGGCGTTGATGCCGCGCGACAGCAGGAATTTCACATGCCGCCGGATCGCACCGGTGTCGAGCTCCAGGTCCGGATCGCGGAACATGGTCGGCACCGTGATGTAGCAGCCTTCGAGGCTCTTCTTCAGTTTCTCGCGATCCATGATGCGCCGCCGGGGTTCGAGCGTTGATCGCTCTACTATCCGGCCGCGCCTCGGAATTATTTGACGATGCGCGACAAGGAATTGACGCGGGCGGCCTAGGCGGTCGCGTGGCTCCGGCGGATGAGATCGGCCGCCTTCTCCGCCGCCATGATCACCGCGGCGTTGATGTTGCCGGTCGGCATGTCCGGCAGCACCGACGCATCGACCACCCGCAACGCGTCGACGCCGCGCAGCTTCAGCTCGGTATCGACCACCGCCAGCGGATCGCTGTCGGCGCCCATCTTGCAGGTGCCGAGCGGGTGATGGACGGTGATCGAGGTCTTCCGGATATGCTCGTCGATCGCTTCGTCGCTGTTCTTGTCGCTGCCGGGGAAAAATTCCCGGGCGATGAACGGCTGCATCGACTTCTGCGCTGCGACGTCGCGCGCCAGGCGTACGCCGGCGCGCAAGGATTTCCAATCCGCGTCGGCCGAGAGGAAGCGCTGCAGGATCCTGGGATGCGCCTCGGGATCGGTGGAGCGGAGCGCCACCTCGCCGCGGCTTTCCGGATGCAGCATGACGATGCGGCAGGCGAAGCCGTCGGTGAACGGTTGCTTGAACGGCTTCATATAGGGCCAGGCGCCTAGGGGCGCCGCGGTCAGCAGGAACTGGATGTCGGGCAGCTTCAGGTCGTCGCGGCTCTTCAGGAAGGCGGTGATGCCACCCGGCACGTCGGCCGCGAAGCCCTTGCCGAACAGATAGGCCTTGCCGAGCTCGCGGGTGATGCGGTCGAAGCGCATCATGTCGAAGAACGGGCTCTTCTCCTTGCGGTGATACATCAGGATCACCGAGACATGGTCCTGCAGGTTCTTGCCGACGCCGGGCAGCGCCACTTTCACCGGGATGTCGTGCCGCTTCAGGCCTTCGGGGTCGCCGATGCCGGAGAGGTTGAGCAGCTGCGGCGTGTTGATGACGCCGCCGGCCAGGATCACCTCGCGCTCGGCCCGGGCCACGCGCTTCACGCCGTGCTGCCGGTATTCGATGCCGACCGCGCGATTGCCTTCCATGATGAGCTGCGTCGCCAGCGCATGCACCTCGATCGCGACGCCGCCGCGTTTCATCGCCGGTCGCAGATAGGCATTGGCGGTGCTGGCGCGCTTGCCGTTGCGGATGGTCATCTGCAGCCGGCCGAAGCCCTCCTGCCGCGCGCCGTTATAGTCCTCAGTCCAGGCATGGCCCGCCGCCTGGCCGGCTTCGGCGAAGGCGCCGAGCAGCGGATCGTCGTAATGACAGAACTGGGTGCCGAGCGGGCCCTGGCCGCCGCGATAGGCATCGCCGCCACCTTCCCAGCTCTCCTGCTTCTTGAAATAGGGCAGGACCTCGTCGAAGGACCAGCCCTTGGCGCCATCCGCAGCCCAGCGATCGTAATCGCCGCGATGGCCGCGCACATAGGCCATGGCGTTGGTCGAGGAGCAGCCGCCGACCACCTTGCCGCGCGCGCATTCCACCGCGCGGCCGCCGACGCTCGCTTCGGGCTCGCAGAAATAGCCCCAGTCGTGCAGCCGGTTGACCAGGATCTTGCCCCAGCCGAGCGGGATGTGGATCCAGGGGTCGCGATCCCAGCCGCCGGCTTCGAGGATCAGGACGCTGACGCCCTGCTCCTCGGAGAGCCGATGGGCCAGGACGCAGCCGGCCGAACCCGCGCCGACGATCACGTAGTCGTAGGTCTTCTCGTTTGACATGCCGTGATCGTCCCCGCGTTCGTCGCGCTTTCTATTTCAGAAAATCGTCGGTGAAGACATCCTTGGTCTCGACCGGCGCCTTCAGCAAGCCCTGTTGCTGCAGCACGTCCAGCGTCTTCTGCCAGCGCGCCTCGGTCATGGTGCCGAGGCCGTTGGCCTTGGTGTCGTCGCTGGAGAAGGTCGCGGCGATATCGGCCTCGAGCTGCTGGACCAGGACCTCCTTCTTGTTGGCATATTCCGGCGCTGCCTTGGCGATGATGTCGGCGGCACCCTTCGGATCGGCGATCACGTCCGCGAAGGCGTGCAGATAGGCCTTCATGAAACGCTTGGCGAGATCCGGCTTCTCCTTCGCGAGCTTCTCCGAGGTGAAGACGCCCGAGCCATAGACCGGCCAGCCGAAATCGGCGCCGAGCAGGATGCTGAGCGAGCCTTTGCCGCCGGCCTTGGCTTCGAGCTCCGGCACTTCGGCATCGATATAGCCCGGGACCGCATCGACCCGGCCCAGCAGCAGGTAGTTCTCATAGGGCGGCGAGACCGTGCTCTTGGTGACATCCGCCTCGCTCATGCCGTTGGCGGCGAGCAGCGCCTTGAAGAACACATAGGTCGAGCCGGCCGGATGGATACCGATGTTCATGCCCTTGAGGTCGGCCACCTTCGAGAGCGGCTTCTTGTTGGCAAGCGAGATCATTGCCAGCGGGCTGTGCTGGTTGACCGCCGCGATCGCGACCACCGGCAGGCCCTGCGAACGCGAGACCGCCAGCGTCGGCAGGTCGCCGAAGCCGAAATCGGCGTTGCCATTGGCGACCAGGCGCAGCGCATCCGGCGTGCCGGTACCCTTGCGGATCGCGGTGATGTTGATGCCGTTTTCCTTGAAATAGCCCTTCTCCTGGGCGACGAAGAACATCGCATGATTGCCGCGCACCACCCAGTCGAGCTGCACGCTCACCGTGTCTTCGGCATGGGCTAGCGGCGCGGCAAACGCGGCGGAGAGGGCCAGCACGCCGGCGGAAATCAGGCTACGAAACGTCATCATCGCCTCCTTGCGCATGTTGTGGTGTTCAGTGTTGGTGGGCAGGGTCGAATTTCGGCGCCCAGGGCGTGACGGCCCGCTCCAGGAGCTCGATCAGGTAATAGAAGGCGACGCCGACCACCGAGACCACGACCAGGGCCGCGAAGACCATCGGTGTGTCGAGCTGGGTGGAGGCGAACTGGATGGTGTAGCCGAGTCCGGCCGAAGCCCCGGCGAACTCGCCGACGATGGCGCCGATCACGCTGAGCGTGATCGCGATCTTCATGCCCGCCATCAGGTGCGGCAGCGCGTTGGGGATACGCACGCGCAGCAGGATGTCGTTGTCGCGGGCGCTGACCGAGCGCATCAGCGCAACCAGGCCGGGATCGACCGACTGCAATCCCGCCAGCATGTCGAGCGTCACCGGGAAGAAGGCGATGACCACGATCAGCATCACCTTGGGCGAGAGGTCGTAGCCGAACCACAGGATGAAGATCGGCGCCAGCGCCACCTTGGGCACGGTCTGGAACAGCACGATGATCGGGTAGAGCGCGCGACCCAGCATGCGAAACCGCACGATCAGCAGCGCCAGTGCCGCGCCGCAGAGCGTCGCCAGCACGAAGCCGACCAGCACTTCCTTCGCGGTGACCAGGGTCGCTTCGGCCAGCAGCGCGGCATTCTGCACCAGGGAGATCGCGATGCTCGACGGCGCCGGCACGACGAAGGCATTGACGTCGAGCAGATGGATGGCCGCTTCCCAGAGCCCGATCAGGATGACGCCGAGAATGAGGCTCGGCGCGGCATCGAGGAATCGAAACTGTGCCGGCCGGCTCATCATGCCGCTCCCCGGTTGGCGGCGCCTTGATTGGCGGCGCGTTGCGGCGCGTGGGCGCGGCCATGGCTGGCGAGCAGATGCTCGCGCAGCACGGCCTCGGTCTCGCGGAACCGCGCATCTTCGAAGCTGTGCTGGTCGCGGGGATAGGGCAGAGGCACGGTGACGCGCTCGATGATCCGCGCCGGCCGGGCGCCCATCACATGCACGTCGCTGCAGAGCAGGACCGCCTCGTCGATCGAATGGGTCACCAGCACGATGGTCTTCTGGGTACGCTCCCAGATCTCGAGCAGCAGGTAGCTCATCTCCTCGCGGGTGATCGCGTCGAGCGCGCCGAACGGCTCATCGAGCAGCAGGATCTCCGGCGAAAGGGTGAGGGCGCGGGCGATCGCCACCCGCTGCTTCATGCCGCCGGAAAGCTGACGCGGCAGCTTGCCCTCGGCGCCTTCCAACCCGACCAGGCGCAGGTTCTCGCCGGCGCGCCGGCGGATCTCCGCGCGGCCGAGCTCGGGCGCCGCCAGCGACAGCAGGAAGCCGGCATTGTCGAGCGCCGACTTCCACGGCAGCAGCGTCGCGTCCTGCAGCACCATGCCGACCTGCCGGCGGCGGGCCGCTTCGCTCGGCGTCGTTCCGCCGACCCGAATGGTCCCGCCGGTCGGGGCGACCAATCCGGCGATCGCCTTCAGCAGGGTGCTCTTGCCGCAGCCGGAAGGCCCGATCAGCGACACGATGGCGCCGCGCCGGACCTTCAGATCGACGTGCTCGATGACATTGGTCCCGCCCCCGGTGGTCCCCGGGAAGGCGGCGGAGCCGGGATAGCCGAGGGCCAGGTCCTCGGCAGAAATCAGGATGTCCGTTGCTCTCTGTTCAGCAACCACGCGCAATCACCAGCCCTGGGAGTCCGGCCTTGGCTTCGGATGGTTCGTGCCTTGCCGTTCATTGGTTCGGCGACTTGACGCGCCTTATGACCAATTCTGTAACACGCGGACCAATGGCCTGCAAGTTGGTGCGTCCGCCGATCGCGCGGCGGGACCTCCGAAACCGATGGTCCGCTATTGCTGCAGCGTCGCGGCGGGGAAGGCGTGCTCGTAGATATAGCGCTGCACGTCGGAGAGATGCCGCTGCATCAGGTTCTCCGCCTTCTCGCCCTGGCGCGCGGCGATGGCGGCGGAGATGTCCTGATGGAAATCGGCATAGACCGACTGGCGCTTGAAGCAATGGGCGTTCTCGCCGAGCCGCCGCCAGGCCGGATCGCGCTGGCTTGCATAGAGGGTGTCGAACACCGCGAGAAAGAGCGCGTTGCGCGCGACCTCGGCAATGGTGCGGTGGAACCGGACGTCGGCCTCTTCATAATGCGCCGAATCCGGCGCCGCCCGGGTCTCGCCGGCGATCGCCAGCAGCTTATCGATCTCGGTCTGGGAGGCGCGGAAGGCTGCGAGCCGCGCCATCACCGGCTCGATCGCCAGGCGCACTTCGATGACCTCAAGAGGATTGGTGTGGTCGAGGATGTTGGCGAAAGCGGGATTGGCGCGGAGATCGGTCCCGGCCCGGACCGCGGCGCCGACCGCGCGCACCAGTGCCGGCCCGGATTCCTTGCCGACGTCGCCCGGCAATCCGTTCGCGCCGTTGATGAAGGTGCCGCGGCCCTGATGCCGGGAGATCCGTCCTTCGCGCTCCAGCACTTCGAGCGCACGGCGCAGCGACCGGCGGCCGACGCCGAGCTCGCTCGCCAGCGAACGCTCCGGCGGCATGCGGCCGCCGCCGCTGAAATCGGGGCTGGCAATCAGCTGGCGCAGCTTGGTGAGCGTGTGGTCGGTGCGCTCCATGGCGGATCCCTACTACTGCCGCAAGGTGCGGTGGGTGAAACCAATACGCGCGGGACGATACCATGATTGCGCGGCGGCAACAATCGTCCGCACCAATCGGCGATCCGAATGGACTCTCGTTGACGGTGATCGAAAGAAATGGTTACGATCAGCGGCAATGAAATGCGGTACCAATCGTCGATTGGTTCACGCTCAAACGGCGTCAAGGGTGAGGCGGCGATGCAATCGAGCAAGGCGAAAGAGCACAACCTCCAGGCCGCGTTGGATCAGCTGCACGCGGATGTCTACGCCAACAACATGGCGCCCTATTGGGTGGTGGACCGCACCAAGATCCATGACGAAGACACCCAGGTCATGGACAAGCGCAAGGCGATCCCGTTCCACTGGACCTATAAGGACCAGATCGAACCCTTGCTGCACCGTTCCGCCGAATTGATCACGACCGAGACCTCGGAGCGCCGTTCATTGGTTCTGGTCAATCCGGGCCTGGCGCCGAGCCGCGCCACCACGACCACCATGTACGTCGCCTATCGGCTGAACGATCCCAACGAGATCATGCCGCCGCACCGGCACTCCCCCAATGCCATTCGCCTCGGCCTCACCGGCAAGTCGAACTTCACCGGCGTGGAGGGCGAGAACATCACCTTCGGCCCGGGCGACCTGGTGCTGACGCCGCACGACACCTGGCACAACCACGGCAACAAGGGCGACGACAACGCGATCAACCTCTCGGTGCTCGACCTGCCGCTGGTGGAAGCCTTGAACGCGATGTATTTCGAGCACGACTACACCGAGGAAGAAGAGGGCCGGCGCGTCAAGAAGGCGATGCAGTCCGAGCGCTTCCCGAGCGACTATTCGCAGCAGGTCTACGGCGCCGGCGGCCTGATGCCGCGCTTCGTCTCGCATCACCGCGGCACCGGCGCGGCCTCGCCGATGTATGTCTATCGCTACGACATGATGCGCGAGGCCCTGGAACGCTTCAAGGATTGGGACGGCGACCCCCATGAAGCGATCATGATCGAATACGTCGACCCGACCACCGGCCAGGGCATCTTCAAGACCGTCACCTTCTTCATGCAGATGCTGCGGCCCGGCGAGAAGACGCTGCCGCTGAAGCAGAGCGCCAGCCTGGTGGTCTCGCCGTTCGAGGGCAGCGGCCACTCGCTGGTCGGCAACAAGAAGATCGAATGGAACGCGTTCGACACCTTCGTGGTGCCGGGCGGCTATTGGGCCGAGCATGTGAACACCTCGGACAAGCCGGCGATCCTGTTCGTCGCCAGCGACGAGCCGACCTTGAAGGCGCTTTCGTTCTACCAGAAGCACGGCAAGAACAAGGCCGGCGACATCGTAAAGCTCGCCTGACGGCGAGGGGTCAAGCTCACCTAGATCGGGATCATGGCAAAAGCGAAGAACACCAAGCTGCTCGCCAATTTCGACTGCCCGGGCGGCGGCCAGGTCTGGGTCGAGGGCAACTATCTGTTTGTCGGCCATATGCGGCAGCCGACCGGCACCACCATCGTCGACATCTCCGACCCGCGGAAGCCGAAGCAGGTCGCCAAGGTCGAGGTGCCCGAGGGCTGGCATTCGCACAAGGTGCGCGTCGCCGACGGCATCATGATCGTCAACCACGAGAAGCAGGGCCCGGCGGGCGATCTCGGCTTCGGCGGGGGCCTCGGCATCTACGATGTCTCCAACCCGACCGCGCCGAAGCACATCACCAACTGGCGCACCCATGGCAAGGGCGTGCACCGTTTCGACTTCGACGGCCGCTACGCCTATATCTCGCCGACGGCGGAGGGCTATGTCGGCAACATCGCGATGATCCTGGACCTGAAGGATCCGTCGAAGCCGGAGGAAGTCGGGCGCTGGTGGATTCCCGGCCAGTGGACCGCCGGCGGCGAGGAATATCCCTGGGAGAACTGGACGCCGCCCCGCTGCCATCACCCGATGCGCAGGGGCGACCGGCTCTATGTCTCCTATTGGCATCACGGCTATTACATCCTCGACATCGCGGACATGTCGAAGCCGAAGCTGATCGCCGGCGGCAACACCTCGCCCGCCTTCCCGCATCCGACCCATACCTGCCTGCCGATCCCGGAGCCGTTGAAGGGCCGCAAGATCATGGTGGTGGCGGATGAGGACGTGGCGAAGCTCTGGCCCGCGGCGCCGGCCTTCGCCTGGATCTACGACATCACCAACGAGCACTGCCCGATCCCGATCGCCACCTGGCAGGTCGAGGGGCTGGACAAGGATGGTTCGCCGCAGCCGCCGATGATGGGCTGCCACCAGCCCTCCGAGCGGTTCAAGGGCACCACCATCCCCTTCGCGTGGTTCGCCCAGGGCCTGCGGATCCTCGACATCGCCGATCCCTTCGCGCCGAAGGAAATCGCGTTCTACGAGCCGGACGCGCCGCAGGGCTTCGAATTGTCTTCATCCAATGATGTGACTATCGACGCGCGCGGAATCTGCTATCTGATAGACCGGCAGCGCGGCGTGGATATCATCGAGACTTCGGTACTCTAGAGCAGGATTGTCGGGGGACATTTTGAGCAAGGACATCACACCGATCGGCAAGAAGAACCCGAACCTGCCGTTTCATCCGGCGGTGCGCGCGGGCGACTTCATCTTCGTGTCGGGACAGGTTGCCAAGGACGAGAAGGGCAACATGTGCGTCGGAAATATCGAGGACGAGACGCGCTGGACCCTCGAGGCCATCAAGCGCATCCTGGCGCTCGAAGGCGCGGACCTTTCGGACGTGGTGAAGATCACCACCTATCTCGAGGATGCGCGCGACTTCGGCCGCTATAACGGCGTGTTCAAGGAGTATTTCCCGGACGGGAATGTCTCGCGTACGACCGTCGAGGCACGCGCCGTCATCTCCTGCAAGATCGAGATGGACGCCGTCGCCTACAAACCGAAAGCCTGAAACAGAAACCGGCGACGCGAACGTCGCCTGAAGATTGCCCAGGGAGAGATCCAGATGTTGAGAGTTCTTGGCCGCGCCACCTCCGGCAACGTGCAGAAGGTGCTGTTCTTCCTCGAGGAGACCGGCACGCCCTACACGCGTGAGGATTACGGCCGTCAGTTCAACAACACCGGTGGCGATTATCTGAAGCTCAATCCCAACGGCAAGGTGCCGACGCTGGTCGATGGCGACACCGTCATCTGGGAATCCCACACCATCCTGCGCTACCTCGCGGCCAAGAACGGCAAGACCGATCTCTACCCGACCGATCTCGCGGCGCGGACCCAGGTCGATCGCTGGATGGATTGGCTGCTGGCCTCGGTGAACTACCAGTATGTCCAGGTGTTCAAGGATTCGAAGAAGCCCGACGCCGAGCGTGCGCCGACCTTCGCCGCCGACGCCAAGGAGCTGGGCGCCCAGCTCGAGATCCTCGACAAGGCGCTCGCCGGCAAGCCGTTCATCGCCGGAAGCACATTCACCCTGGCCGACATCGCCCTAGGCCCGGTCCTGCACCGCTGCCTCGATTTCCCGATCGCGCTGCCGGCGCTCACCAATCTCCGTGCTTGGCGCGACAAGCTGAAGGAGAAGGCGTCCTTCAAGAAGGCGACCGCGGGGTAAGCCATCATGAAGGCAGCCGTCATCGGTCTCGGCACCATGGGTCCCGGCATCGCCGCGACCCTGGCACGCGCCGGCCACACGGTCTCGACCTTCGACGCCGATGCCGGCCAGCGCGCCAAGGCCAAGGCCGGATTCGACATCGCGACCACGGTGCTGGGCCATCTCGGCGTGGCCGAGCAGCCGCATGCCGCGATCGCCGTCGCCGAGACCCTGGCCGATTGCGTTGCGGGTGCGGATCTCGCGATCGAGAACGTCTCCGAGAAGCTCGACGTCAAGATCAAGGTCTTCCGGGAGATCGAGGCCGCCGTCTCCAAGGACTGCATCATCGCTTCCGACACCTCCGGCATTCCGATCACCCAGATCCAGGAGGGCATCGCGACGCCGGAGCGGGTGATCGGCATGCACTGGTCGAACCCGCCGCACATCATCCCGATGATCGAGGTCATTCCCGGCGCCAAGACCGCGCCGAAGGTGACCGAGGCGATGACCGCGATCGTGAAGCAGATCGGCCACCTGCCGGTGCTGATCAAGAAGGACGTGCCGGGCTTCGTCGAGAACCGTGTGCTCTATTCCATCATGCGCGAATGCGTCGATCTGGTGGAGCAGGGCGTGATCGAGCCGGAAGCGCTGGACACCTGCGTCTCCTGGGGCATCGGCTACAAGCTCGCGGTGGTCGGGCCGATGGCGCTGCTCGACATGGCCGGCCTCGACATCTACCAGGCGGTGAGCTCCTACCTGAACAAGGAGCTCTGCACCCGGACCGATACGGCCCCCTACGTCACCGAGAAGACCAGCCAGGGCAAGCTCGGCATGAAGACGGGTGGCGGCATTTTCGACTACACGCCGGAACGGATCGACGCTTTGCGCGCCGAGCGCGCGAAGAAGCTGGTCGCGGTCCGCAAGGCTCTGCAGAGTTAACAGGAGACATGGAAATCGCGCCACCATGAACAAGAGCTGCGCGGCGCGGCTGACCGGCTAGATAAGCGCAGCAGTATAAGCATGCGTAACAATGAAACGAGGGAATGAGGAGGCTTCTACCATGACTAGGATTTCAAGACGCTTGATGACGGCGACGGCCATTGCGGCCGTCCTGGCGACCGGCGCCTTCGGCGCGATGGGCACGGCGCTCGCCGCCGATGTGAAGAAACTCGCCATCATGACGCCGGAAGACCCGACCGATTACGGCTGGAACCAGCAGGGCTACGACGCGGCCAAGGCGGTCGCCGAGAAGTTCGGCCTGGAGTTCATGCCGGCGACCGGACTCGGCTATGGCGACGTGCATCCGCAGGCGCGCGAGCTGGCCGATGACGGCGCCAGCCTGATCATCGCCCATGCTTCCGGCTACAACACCGCGGTGCCGGAAGTCGGCGCCGAGAAGAAGGTGCCGGTCGCGATCGTCGACAAGGAAGGCACCGGCAAGGCCGGCGTGCTCGCCGACTACACTCTGAGCGGCCATGAAGGCGCCTACATGGCCGGCGCGCTCGCGGCCAAGATGTCCAAGTCCAAGACCGTCGGCATCGTCGTCTCCGGCGAGCCGCCGTCCTGGAACTCGCAGTCGGCCGCCTTTGCGAATGGTGTGAAGGCGACCGATTCCGGCGTGAAGATCCTCTACGCCGTGATCGGCCCGGCCGCCTATTCCGACGCGGCCGGCGGCAAGCGCGTCACCGAGCAGCTGATCGGTGCCGGCGCCGACGTGATCTTCGGCCAGGGCGACGGCGCCAGCTTCGGCATGCTGCAGGCGGTCGAGACGGCGAAGACCAAGACCTGGTTCATCGACGTGATCGGCGACAAGACCAAGATCGACAAGGGCAGCCTGCTCTCGTCGGTGATCTGGGACATGGTCCCGGTCTACACCCAGATGGTCGAGGACCTGAAGGCCGACAAGTTCGGCTCGCATGAATATGCGATCAGCCTGAAGGACAACTCGGTCCAGCTGCTGCACAGCAAGCACATCCCGGACGACGTCTGGGCCTCGCTCGAGGATCTGCGTTCGAAGATCATCGACGGCAGCGTGAAAGTCGACCGCATCGAGGACGCGCAGAAGGTCCGCGCGCTCATGAGCCAGGTCGATCCGGGTCCGGCGCAGTAAGCACTGAAGTCTGACGCAAGGGCCACGCCGCAGCCGCGGCGTGGCCCGAGCGGAGCTGAAATGAACCAGAGCACAGCGGTCGTTGCCGTCCGCAACGTCACCAAGCGGTTTCCCGGCGTGGTCGCCAACGCCGATGTCTCGCTCGATTTCAATCCGGGCGAGGTGCATGTTCTCCTGGGCGAGAACGGCGCCGGCAAGTCGACCCTGATCGGCATGCTGGCCGGCATGCAGCAGCCGGATGAAGGCGAGATCCTGATCGGCGGCCAGGCGGTCAAGATCGCCTCGCCGCGGCACAGTCTTGAATTGGGCATCGGCACGGTGTTCCAGCACGTGCTGCTGGTGCCGAGCCTCACCGTCATCGAGAACCTGATGCTGGGCGGCAGCTGGTGGCAGCGCCTGGCGCGCGGCGCCGCGCTGAAGCGCTTCCGGGAATTGTCGGGCCTGCTCGGGGTCGAGATCGACCCCGACGCGCAGGTCGGGCGCCTGTCCCTGGGCGAACAGCAGCAGGTCGAGATCATGCGCGCGCTGTGGCGCGGCGAGAAGGTGCTGATCCTCGACGAGCCGACCTCGATGCTGACGCCGCAGGGCGTCCGCGATCTCGGCGCCGTCATGAAGCGCCTGCGCGACAAGGGCGTCGCCCTCATCCTGATCACCCACAAGCTGGTCGAGGCCTATGCCTTCGGCGACCGTATCTCGGTGCTGCGGCTCGGCCGCGTCGTCGGCGAGATCGCGCCCGACCGGCTGAAAGCGATGACCGAGAAGCAGGTGACCGATACGGTCATCCAGATGATGTTCGGCACGGTCGAGGCCCATGCCCGCGACGCCGAGATCCTGACCGGCCGCGGCCGCGCCGCGCACCGCGATCGCGCGGTCGACCGCAGCGGCGCCGCCCGTCTCCAGGTCCGCGACGTCGGCACCGAGGCCGAGCGCGGCGCCTGTCCGCTGCGCAGCGTGAGTTTCGACCTCTGGCCCGGCGAAGTGCTGGGCATCGCCGGTGTCGATGGCAACGGCCAGAAGCACCTTGCCGAGGTGTTGGCCGGCCAGCGCCATGCCAGCGGTGGCAAGATCGAGATCGGCGGCATTGATGTCACCGCCGACGGCGTGCCGGAACGCCGCAAGCACGGCGTGCGCTATGTCACCGACGAGCGCCTGGGCGAGGGCACGGTCGGCGCCTTCTCGGTTGCGACCAACCTGGTGCTGAAGGAGATCGGCGTCGCGCCGTTCTGGAAGCGCGGGATCAGCGACTGGAACCTCATCCACGATCATGCGCGAACCCAGATCAAGCGCAACGACATCCGCACGCCCTCGGAGAAGATCCCGGTCGGCCGGCTTTCCGGCGGCAATATCCAGAAGGTGCTGCTGGCCCGCGAGCTCAATGCCGAAGCGAGTGTTGCGGTGTTCAACAAGCCGACCTATGGCCTCGATCTGCAGAACACGCGCCTGGCGCATGACCGCATCCTCGCCAGCGCCGAGAGCGGCATGGCGATCGTGGTGATCTCGACCGATCTCGACGAGCTCCTGGAATTGAGCGACCGGATCGCGGTCATGTATCAGGGCCATCTCGCCGGGATCGTCGAGAACGGCCCCGACGTCGAGCGCAAGGTCGGCATGCTGATGACCGGCGCCCAGAAGGACGCAGCATGAGCGCCGAGGTTGAAACGCTCCCCGGCCCGCTGCCCGGCGGCGATCGCTTGAAGGAGATCGGCGCGGCGGCGGCACGGGTGCTGATCCCGGTGCTGCTGGCGCTGATCATGGGCGGCATCATCCTGCTGATCCTGGGCAAGGATCCGCTGGCCTATTACGGCTATGT
Source organism: Dongia sedimenti (assembly GCA_030715195.1). Taxonomy (GTDB): domain Bacteria; phylum Pseudomonadota; class Alphaproteobacteria; order Dongiales; family Dongiaceae; genus Dongia; species Dongia sedimenti. The sequence continues at coordinate 817,283 of JAUYVI010000002.1, read as the reverse complement.
GGCGAAGCGCGGGCTGCTGACCTGGGGCGGGTTGCAAGAGACCTTCACCCGCATGGCGCCGCTGCTGCTGATCGCCTCCGGCCTGATCGTCGCCTTCCGCGCCGGCATCTGGAATCTCGGCGGCGACGGGCAGTTCCTGCTGGGCGCGGTGATCACCTCGGCGGTCGCACCCCTGCTGGTGGGCTCTTTGCCCGACCTCATCGTGCTGCCCTTCTGCATGCTGCTGTCGATCGCGACCGGCGCGCTCTGGTCGGTGGTGCCGGCGATCCTGAAGGCGCGCTACGGCATCAACGAGATCATCACCTCGATGATGATGAGCTTCCTCGGCACCAGCTTCGCGAACGTGCTGATCAAGCTGTTCTTCTGGGACCCCGCGACCACCGTGCCGCAGACCCGCACCCTGCCGGTCGATGACCGGCTGCCGCGGCTGTTCGGAAGCACGGTGCATGCCGGAGTCCTGATCGCGCTCGCGGTGATCATCCTGGTGCATCTGATGATGACCCGGACCGCCTTCGGGTTGAAGCTCCAGGTGGTCGGCGCCAATCCGGCCGCCGCGGTGCATGCGGGCCTGAACGTCGCCTGGCTGACCGTCGCCACCTTCGCCATCAGCGCCGGGCTGATCGGACTTGCGGGTTCGGTCGAGATCCTCGGCGTGTTCGGCACGGTGCGGGCCGATTGGAACCCGGCCTATGGCCTGCTGGTCGTGCCGCTGGTCTTCCTGGCGCGGTTCAACGGTTACGGCACAATCGGCTTCGTCTTCTTCTTCTCGGCGCTGATGATCGGCGGCGACAGCGCCGCGCGGCGGGTCGGCGTGCCGCAGCATTTCGTGCTGGTCCTGGTGGCGCTGCTGCTGATCTTCCTGGCGGTGGTCGAATACCTCGATCACCTCCGCCGCAAGAAGGTGCGCTGAGATGGAAGGCTTGCTGACCCAGCCGTTCCTGACCGCTTTGCTGTTCGGCGCCGTCACCGCCGGCGTGCCGCTGCTGCTGGCGGGCCTCGGCGAGCAGATCTCCGAGAAGGCCGGCGTGCTCAACATCGGCATCGAAGGGATGATGCTGTTCGGCGCCTATACCGGCTTCGTCGCCGCCTTCTACACCGGTTCGTTCACCCTGGGCTTCCTGGCGGGCGGCGTCGGCGGCGCCGTGGTCGCCTCGATCGTGATGCTGCTCTGCATCCGCTTCGGCTTGAACCAGATCGTGATCGGCATCGCCGTCACCATCGGTTTCGAAGGCCTGACCGCCTTGCTGCATTATTTCCAGTTCAGCCGCACCTATCCGCGCCTCGATGCGGCCCCGGTCATCGCGCTGCCGGGGCTCAGCCAGATCCCCGTCCTCGGCCCCGGCTTGTTCAGCCACAATGCCGTGGTCTATCTGGCGGTGATCCTGGTCGGCGTCTTCACCTGGATGTTCCGCTCGACCTATGTCGGCTTGAACCTGGAATCCGCCGGCAACAAGCCCGCGGCGCTCGACGCCGCGGGGGTGAGCGTGATCAAGACCCGCGCCCTGGCGGTGCTCTCCACCGGCTTCCTGGCCGGGCTGGGCGGCGCCTATATGGCCAATGTCGGCGCCGGCCTGTTCGTGCCGATGATGACCGGCGGCGCCGGCTTCATCGGCATCGTGCTGGCCATGCTGGCCCGCGGCAAGCCGCTCTGGGTGCTGCTCGGTGCGGCGCTGTTCGGGGCCAGCCTGTCGATGACCACCGCGCTTCAGGTCGCCGGGGTCAACGTGCCGACCGACGTCGTGCAGATGTTGCCCTTCGCCATGGTGATGCTGGTTCTGGTAATCTTCGCACGGCACAGCGTGCTACCGCCGGCGCTCGGCCTGCCTTATGTGCGCGGCGACCGCGGCTGATGGGATAGAAGAGAAGAGGCGAGGGAGGCCCAAGCATGTCCGACACGAAAGTCTATCTGCTCGACGGCGGAACCCTGGTGATCGACGGGTTCCACGCCTTCTGGAACCGCGGCCCCGGCGGCGAGCTGCGCTTCCCGTGCTACTCCGTGGTGATCGATCATCCGGACGGCCGGTACATGTTCGACACCGGCTATGATTACGACCACGTTATGCGGGTGCTGCCCTTCGAGAAACCGCTCCAGGAGAAGGAGCAGACCATCCCGGGCCAGCTCGCCAAGATCGGCATGAAGACCAGCGACATCAACTACGTGATCAACTCGCACTACCACTTCGACCATTGCGGCGGGAACAAGCATCTGCACGTGGCCTGCACCATCTGCCACGCCAAGGAGCTGGAGCAGAGCGCCAACTGCCAGCCGTTCGAGCATCTCGGCTATTCCGATCTCACCTTCTCGCCCGAGATCATGAAGCAGAAGAACGTGCAGCTTCCACCCGATCCGGCGCTCGACATGTACACGCCGAAATTCCAGACGCTCACGGGCGATCAGGAAATCGCCAAGGGGATGTGGCTGTTCGAGACGCCGGGCCACACCGCCGGCCATTACAGCCTGATGGTCGAGCTCAAGAACCGGCGGCCGATGCTGTTCACCGCGGATGCCTGCTACAGCCAGAAGAACATGGACATGATGTGCATCTCGAGCTTCCACCTCGATCCCGTCGGAAGCCTGAACTCGATGAAGCGCCTCAAGGCGCTGGCCGAGCAGCACGACGCCGAGCTCTTCTACTCGCACGATCTCGAAAGCTTCAAGAAGTACCAGACCGGCGCGAATTACTATTCGTGAGGTGATTGCACTCTTTTTCTCCGTCATCCCCGCGCTAGGCGCGGGGATCCACGCCTTGGATGCCGCACCGGCGAAAGGCGTGGATGCCCGGACCAAGTCCGGGCATGACGGTAGAGTGGTTGCGCCGTCGAGTTTCTAGCTTCTCACCACCGCGCCATGCCGGCATCGACGTTGAGCGCCTGGCCGGTGATCCAATGCGCCTCTTCCGAGGCGAGGAAGGCGACGGCGGGGACGACGTCCGCCGGCATGCCCTTGCCCTTGATCGCCTGCAGCATGTCGACGAAGCCGAACGCGTCCTTGTGCGCCGTGGTCTGCACGCCCTCGGTGTCGATCAGGCCGGGCATCACGGTGTTGACGGTGATCTTGTAGCCGCCGAGCTCGGTTGCCAGGGCACGGGTAAAGCCCAGCACGCCGCCCTTGGTCGCGACGTAATGCGCCATGTTCGGCGTGCCGGCGAGCACGCTGTTAGAGCCGAAATTGACGATCCGGCCGTAATTGTTCTTGCGCATCAGGTCGGAGCCCGCCTTGCACATCAGGAACAGCCCGTCGAAATTGACCCGCGCCACCCGGCGCCATTCCTCGAAGGTGAGTTCGTCCCATTTCACGAAGGGCACGATCGCCGCGACATTGATCTGCACGTCGAGCTTGCCGAATTTCTGCGCGACGGCGTCGAACAGCGCCTTCACCGAAGCGGGGTCGCCGATATCGGTCTGCTGGCCGAACGACTTGCCGCCGATCTCCTTGGCCGTGGCCTCGGCGCCCTTGCCGTTGATATCGGCGGCGATGACGGTGGCGCCTTCCGCGCCCAGCCGCAAAGCCACCGCCTTGCCCATGCCCTGCGCGGCGCCGCTGACGACGGCCACGCGGCCTTCAAATCTGTTCATCATGTTCCCCTTTGGTCGGTTGGTTCGTTCAGCCCTTGGCGATGACGGCCAGCGCGGCTTCCACGCCGGCGCCGACATCGATCTTCTTGCCGAGCTTGCGCAAAGCCGTGCCGAAGGCCGTGACGGCGACGGTCGCGTAGACCGGCTCCGCCACCGGGCCCATATGGCCGATGCGGATCAGCTTGCCCTTGGTCTGGTCGCGGCCGCTGGAGAAGACCACGCCGAGTTCCGCGCGGGCGGCGGCGATGATGTCGGAATCCTTGATCCCGTCCGGCACCTTGACCGCGGTGCAGGTCGGGGAGGCGATGGCTTCCGTCTTGGCCCAGAGCGCGAGGCCCATGGCCTTGATGCCGGCCCGGGTCGCCTTGGCGGTCAGGGCGTGGCGGCGCCAGACGTTTTCCGCGCCTTCCTCCAGGTAGATGTCGAGCGCCGCATCGAGGCCGTTGATGTCGGCGACCGAGGGCGTGAAGGGGAAGGGCTTGTCCTTGCGCCAGGCGTCCTTCCAGTCGGAGAGGCTCAAGATCGAGGCGAACGGTGCCTTCGGGTTCTTCTTGATATGGCGCCAGGCGCGGTCGCTGACCGCCATGAAGGTGACGCCGGGCGCGCCGCCCAGGCACTTGCCGGGACCGGTGATGAAGACGTCGGCGAAGCAATCGTCCGGATGGATGTCCATGCCGCCGAAGGAGGAGACCGCATCGACGATCAGCAGCGCGTCATGGTCGCGCACGATCCGGCCGATCTCGCGGGCCGGGTTGATGGTTCCCGACGGCGTGTCGTGGTGGACCAGGGAGACCACCTTGATGTCCGGGCGCTTTTTGAAGGCGGCCTTCACCACGGCCGCGTCGATCGATTCGTTGAAGGGAACCTCGATCTCGACCATTTCCTTGTGATAGCGCGCCGACCAGTAGCCGAAGCCCTTGCCGTAGACGCCCGAGGCGAGGTTCAGCACCACGTCATTGGGTGAGATGAGCGAGGCCGCGGTCGCCTCGATCGCCGGGGCCGGCTCGCATTGCAGGATCAGCGCCGGCGCGCGGGTGCGCATCGCCTTCGCCGCCTTCTTGGTCAGGTCCTCATAGAACTGCTGGAACCACGGGTCGTAGTCGTACTGCACCGGCCGCGCCATCGCCTGGAGGATTCGCGGATAGGCCGCGACCGGGCCGGCCGAGAGGGTGATCAAGGGTTCTTTCAGCGAGGCATCTTTCGACCGCGCCGTCGTCTTTTTCGCCATGGTGGTTCGAGCCTTCCCCAAGTTGGTTCGTCGCAGTTTGAGAGTTGGTCTCATCCGCGATCCCTATGGTGATTGAATGATAGACTGGCGCCGAAAAAAGTGAAAACACTATCCGCACTTTCATCGCAATTGGTCCCATCGGTCATGCCGCCCGTTCCCGATAATTGGTTCGACTTCCTGATCATTGGTTCCGGGACGGCGGGTGCCGTCCTGGCCGCGCGCTTGAGCGAGGATCCGGCGCTGAAAGTCGGTCTGGTCGAGGCCGGCGGTGCTGCCGAGGATCCGCGCATCGCCGATCCGCGCGCCTGGCCGCTGCTGCAGGGCAGTGCCGTCGATTGGGGCTATCGGACGGTGCCGCAGCGCCATGCCGCGAACCGCGTCTTCGATTGGCCGCGCGGCAAGGTGATCGGCGGCTCGACCGCGATCAACGCCATGGCCCACGTGCGCGGCCATCCCGACGACTTCGCGGCCTGGGTCGATCAAGGCTGCGACGGCTGGGGCTACGCCGATCTGATGCCGTATTTCCTGAAGTCGGAAACCTACACCGGCGGCGCTTCATCCTTTCATGGCGACAGCGGGCCGCTGCATCTCATTCGCCCAAGCGAGCCCCATCCGATCACCACGGCCTATATGGCGGCGGGTGCGGAAACCGGTTTCGCGCCGAGCGCGGATCACAACGGGCCGCAGATGACCGGGCCTTGCACCAACACACTGACCATCAAGGACGGCAAGCGCCAGACCATCGCCGATGCCTATCTTACGCCGGCGGTTCTGGCGCGGCCCAATCTCACGCTGTTGTCGCGAACCGAAGTGCAGTCACTCATCCTGACCCAGGGGCGCTGCACCGGCCTTCTCGCCAAGACCAAGGACGGCGCGGTCACGCTCCAGGCCGGACATATCATCGTCGCCACCGGGGCGCTCGCCTCGCCCTGCCTGCTGATGCGTTCGGGGCTGGGGCCGGCCGACGAATTGAAGGCGCTCGGCATTCCGATCGCCGCCGATCTCCCCGGCGTCGGCGGCAACCTGCATGACCATCTGCTCTCGGGCGGCAATGTCTATCGGTCGAAGCGGCCAGTGCCGCCGTCGAAATACCAGAACTCCGAATCGCTGATGTACCTGCCGCGCAACGGCCAAGCCGGCGCGCCGGAGCTGGTGCTGGCCTGCGTCGTGGCACCGGTGGCGACCGAGCAGTTCACCGCACCCCCCTTCGGCGAGGCTTATACCTTGATGTTCGGCTTCACCCAGCCGAAGAGCCGCGGCTCCATCCGGCTCGCCTCGGCCGATCCGAAGGTGCCGCCGCGGATCGATCCCAACTACCTGGCCGAAGCTTATGACCGCGACTGCTATCTCGACGCCCTGGACATGGCGCGCGCGGTCGGCGGCGCCGGGGCCTTAGCCGACTGGCGCGGCGCGGAAGTATTGCCCGGTCCGGAAATCACCAGCACCGCAGCGAAGCGCGAGTTCCTGCAGAAAGCCGCGTTCACCCACCATCATCCGACCGGGACCTGCCGCATGGGCAGAGGCCGGGAAGCCGTGGTCGATTCCGGAATGCGCGTGCGCGGGATCGAAGGCTTGTCGGTCTGCGACGCCTCGGTCATTCCGACCATCACCACCGGCCCGATCAACGCCGCCATCGTCGCGATGGCGGAACGCACCAGCGATCTGCTCAAGGGGAAAGCGCCGCTCGCGCCCTTCGTGCCCGAGGGGATGCAATCATGATCCGGATCCTTTTCGTCCTGGCCGCGGCCGTGATGGCGGCCGGTTGCGCCGGCGCGGCGAGCAAGTCCGATCCCGAAGTGCGGATCCGGATCTCCAACGCCGGCGCCGAGCCGCTGCAATGCCGGATGATGTTCGGCCATTGGGTGGACCGCGATCTCGGCGCGGCGACCCGTGGCGGCGGCACCGCGACCGGAATTGCGGTCACGGTCCAGCAGCAGCCCAAGGACGGCGCGCTCTTCGTGATGCGCGACGACGGCGAGCGCCGCATGATGCTCGAGAACATCCTCTGCGCCCGCCCGAACGATTGGCAGGCCACGGTGGGTCAGATCGATCTCGCGGTCGTGCGCACGGCGCGACCGAAGGAGGTCTGGGTGAGCTGCGCGCTGCCGGAAACCGGCGGCCGGGTGGCTTGCGCCCAGCCCAAGCTCTGGTATCGCGCACCCTAGCGCAGGATCCGCGCCAGGAACGCCTTGCTGCGATCGGAGGCCGGCGCGGTGAAGAACCGGGTCGGGTCGGTGTCCTCGATGATCCGGCCTTCGTCCATCATCACCACGCGGTCGGCGACCTCGCGTGCGAAGCCCATCTCATGGGTGACGGCGATCATGGTCATGCCCTCGCGCGCCAGCTCCTTCATCACCTCCAGCACCTCGCCGATCATCTCGGGATCGAGCGCGCTGGTGGCTTCGTCGAACAGCATCAGCGAGGGCCGCATGGCCAGGGCGCGGGCGATGGCGACCCGCTGCTGCTGGCCGCCCGAGAGCTGGGCCGGATAGGAATTGGCTTTGTCGGCGAGGCCGACGCGCGCCAGCAGCGCCTTGCCGGTCTCGACCGCTTCGGCCCGTGCAATGCCGCGCACCTGGATCGGCGCCTCGACGATGTTGCCGAGGGCGGTCAGATGCGGAAACAGGTTGAAGCGCTGGAACACCATGCCGATCTCCCGGCGCTGGCGCGCGATGTTGCGCTCGGCATCCTCATAGAGGCGGCCGTTGCGCTCGCGGTAGCCGATCAGATGCCCGTTCACCAGGATCCGGCCTTTCTGGATCTTCTCCAGGTGATTGATGCAGCGGATGAAGGTGGTCTTGCCGGAGCCGGAGGGGCCGACGATCACCACGACCTCGCCGCGCTTCACGGTGAGCGACACGTCCTTGAGGACTTGATGTGCGCCGAAGTACTTGTCGACGCCGATCGCCTCGACCACGGTATCCTTGGTTTCCGAGGGGATGCCGCCGATCGCCTGCAGGATGTCCCCGTTCACCGCTTTGGCGCTCATCGCACCGGCTCTCCACGCGTCAGCAGCTTGCGCAAGCCCGCGACTAGGCCGGGATTCTGCGCCACGCTGCGCGAGGGCTCGCCGTAGCGCCGCTCGAGCCAGGCCTGCACGAAGCCCCAAAGCGTGGTCAGCGTCAGATAGTAGAGCGCGACGACGGTGTAGAGCTCGAAAACGCGGAAGGTCGCGGATGTGATCATCTGCGTCGCCAGCAGGAGCTCCGGCACGCCGATCACGCTGACCAGCGTCGTGTTCTTCAGCATGGCGTTGAACTCGTTGCCGAGCGGCGGGACGATGATCCGGATCGCCTGCGGCAGGACGATCCGGCGCATCAGCTTGAAATAGGTCATGCCGAGGGACTTTGCCGCCTCGGTCTGGCCGTGATCCACCGCCAGGATGCCGGCGCGGATGATCTCGGTCATATAGGCGCCTTCGTTGAGGCTCAGCGCCACGATGGCCGCCTGGATATTGCCGGGGATCACCACGAAGCCGAGGTCGATGTCCTCGAACCGGAAGATGCCGCCGGCCGCGAGCGCCGTGTAGACGAAGACGATCTGCACCAGCAGCGGCGTGCCGCGGAACAGCCAGGTGTAGAAGCCGACCAGCGCCCGCACCGCGCGGAACCGCGACTGGGTGCCCAGAGCCGCGGCGACGCCGATCAGCGTGCCGAGGCTCTGGGAGACAACGCTCAGACTGAGTGTCAGCCACAATCCGTGCAGGTAGACGGAGGTCGGCTGAAACAGGTAGTGCCAGAAAGAGGCCCAGTCGAAGTTCATCACGGCATCCTAGAAGGTTGGGACCTAACTAAATGCGTCATTGCCGGGCTTGACCCGGCAATCTCGCGCCGAATGGAGCAAGATGCCCGGATCAAGTCCGGGCATGACGGACCTGTGGCCCCTAGTTCAGGACATCACCCTCCATGCCCCACTTCTTCAGAATCGCGAGATGCGAGCCGTCGGCCTTCATGGAATCGTAGGCGGCCTGGATCGCGGCTTTGAGCTCCGGATCGTCCTTGCGGATGCCGATGCCGGTCAGGATCTTGCCGAACGGCTCGCCGCCGATGTCGAAGATGTGCCCGGCTTTCGACAGGAAGTAGCCGGCGGATTCCAGCGTCGTGCCGTAGACGTCGACCTGGCCGATCTGCAGCGCCTGGCGCGCGTCATTGTCCTTGGGAAAGATCACCAGGTTGGCGGGAGCCTTGCCGGCCTCGGCGAACTTCTTGTTCTGGTCCTCGACCAGGCTCTGGATCGTGGTGCCGTTCTCCGCGGCGATCTTGATGCCGGAGAGATCGTCGAGGCTCTTGATGTTCTTCGGATTGCCCTTGGCGACGAGCAGCGCCTGGCTGCTGTACATGTAGTCGACGAAATCGATCACCTCGCGACGCGCCGGCTTGTCGAACAGCTGCGAAAGGATCGCGTCGCAGTTCTTGGCCTGCAGAGCGGGCACGATGCCGGAGAAGGGGGTGTTGGCCCATTCCGCCTTCACGCCCAGACGCTTGGCGATCTCGTTGCCGAGGTCGATGTCGGACCCGGTCGGCTGGCTGTTCTCGTCGAAGAAGCCGAGCGGCGGTCCGGAAATGTCGGAGCAGAAGACGATCTTGCCGGCGCTGGTGATGCGCTCCGGCGCCTTGATGTCGGCGGCCATGGCGCCGCCGGCGAAACTCAGCAAGCCCGCGGCCACCATGGTCGAACGTAGGGCGGCCGCGACGATCTTCTCGGTGAATGACTGCATTGTATCCTCCCGGTTTTTGATACCAATTTGGTTTGGCATCAAATTGGTTCGTGGCGCTGCACGCTTGCATGCCGCCTGATGAAGTGTCAACAATCGAGCCTGCGCTCGATACCAATCTGAAATGGTCTCAAATGTCGCGCCGCGAACGTGCCATGGCGAAGCTCTCGACCGTGCTGGAGAGCCCGGATTATCCGGCGAACAGCCGCTTGCCGGCCGAGCGCGATCTCTCGGTGCAACTGGGCCTCAGCCGCAGCGCCTTGCGCGAGGCCCTGGAAGTCCTGGAAGCACAGGGCCGGGTATGGCGTCACGTCGGCCAGGGCACGTTCGTCGGCAGCCGTCCCGCGCCGGAGCCGGCGGCGCTCAGCCTCGTCACATCGCGCACCAGCCCGACCGAGGTGTTGGAGACGCGGCTCTTGCTCGAGCCCTTGCTGGCGCGGATGGCGGCCTTGCGGGCGACCGAGGCCGAGATCGAGCAGATGATGCGCCTGCTGGAGAAGAGCGAGGCCGCGCGTGACGCCAAGACCTGGGAACTCTGGGACGGCAGGCTGCACCGCGCCGTGGCCGAGGCGGCCCATAACGGCCTGCTGCTCTCGATCTTCGACGCATTCAACGCGATGCGCCGCCAGGCGAAGTGGAGCACCCTGCGCCAGGCCGCGCTGACGCCGGCGCGGCATGCCGCCTATTGTGCGCATCACCGCGCCTATGTCGCCGCCATTGCCGCGCGTGATCCCGCGAAGGCCGAGGCGGTCATGCGCAAGCATATCGAGGCCGTGCGCGACGGCCTGCTCGGCGCCGCGGCCGCGGCGGAATAGCCCCATCATCCCATGCAAAGGTTTCGGAAGCATCATGCGTGATTTCCAGTTTCCCGGCCGCTCGCCGCTGCGCGTCACCGAGGCGGCGGCCTCGACCTCGCATCCGCTGGCGACGACCGCGGCGATCGAGACTTTGAAGGCCGGCGGCAATGCGATCGACGCGGCGATCGCGGCGGCGGCGGTCCTTGCGGTGGTCGAGCCGCAATCGACCGGCATCGGCGGCGACGGGTTCATGCTCTATGCTCCGAAGGGCGGCGGCCAGGTCATCGCCTATAACGGCTCCGGCCGCGCCCCGCGGCGGGCGACGGTCGATTGGTATCTCGGCCAGGGCTTCAATGCGGTGCCGACCTATGGCGTCCATGCGGTGACCTATCCCGGCCTGGTCGATGCCTGGTGTCGCATCCACGCCGATCACGGCAGCAAGCCGCTCGACCAGCTGCTGCAGCCGGCGATCCGCTATGCCGAGGAGGGCTACATCGTCGCCGACCGCGTCGCCTTCGACTGGGCGGCTTGTGCCGAGCGCTTCGCCGCCCAGGCCAATGTCGATCCGGTGCTGTTTCCGGGCGGCCGGACCCCGAAGGCGGGCGAGAAGATGCGCGATCCGCGGCTGGCGGAGACCTTGCGCAAGATCGCGAAGCAGGGCCGCGACGGCTTCTACAAGGGGTCGGTGGCAGAAGACATCGTCAGCCACCTGCAGGGCCTTGGCGGGTTGCATGAGATGGAGGATTTCGCCGCGACCGCGGGCGACTATGTCGAGCCGATTTCCAGCACCTATCGCGGCGCCGAGATCTTCCAGATGCCGCCCAACAACCAGGGCATCACCGCGCTGCTGATGCTGAACATCCTCGGCGGCTTCGACCTGGGCAAGCTCGACCCCCTGTCTGCAGAACGGCTGCATCTCGAGATCGAGGCGGGGCGGCTCGCCTATCGTGACCGCAATGCGCTGCTCGGCGACCCGCGCCACGGCGCCATCAAGAGCCAGGAGATGTTGGCGAAGGGCCATGCCGACCAGCTCCGCGCCGCGATTCAGCGCGACCGCGCGATGACCGACCTGCCGGCGGCAACGCTTGAGCACAGCGACACCGTCTATCTCTGCGTGGTCGATCGCGACCGCAACGCGGTCAGCCTGATCAACTCGACCTATCATTCCTTCGGCAGCGGCGTGGTGGCGCCCAAGAGCGGCGTCATCCTGCAGAATCGCGGCTCCAGTTTCCGCCTCGATCCGAAGCATCCGAACGCCATCGCGCCGGGCAAGCGGCCGATGCACACGATCATGCCGGGCATGGCCGTGAAGGATGGGCGTGTCTGGATGCCCTATGGCGTGATGGGCGGCGACTATCAGCCCTTCGGCCATGTGCATCTGCTGACCAACATCATCGACTTCGGGATGGACCCGCAGGCGGCGCTCGATTGCGGCCGGGTCTTCTATGATTTCGGCAATGTCGAGGTGGAGCGAGGGATTCCTGCGGCCGCCGCGGATGGCCTGAAGCAGCGCGGCCATGCCGTGGTCGAGGCACCGGAGCCTTTAGGCGGCGGCCAGGCGATCCAGATCGATCACCAGAGCGGCACGCTGACCGCCGGCTCCGATCCGCGCAAGGACGGCTGCGCGCTCGGTTATTGAGATTTGCGAGGGGAGTTCAGGGATGAGTGAAGTCACGACGGTCGCCGCGCTGCTGCGGCAAGGCGACCCCAACGCGGACGCGATCGGCGCGCCGGAACGCCGTACCATGACGCGCGGCGAACTCGTTACGCTGGTGGACCAGGTCGGCGGCGCCTTGCGCGCCATCGGCATCGGCCCGCAGGATGCGGTCGCGATCGTGATGCCGAACGGGCCGGAAATGGCCTCGGCCTTCCTGGCCGTTGCGAGCTCGGCGACCGCGGCCCCGCTCAATGCCGCCTATCGCGAGGACGAGTTCGACTTCTACCTCGACGACCTGCAGGCCAAGGCGCTGATCATTCTCGGCGGGGCGGAGTCCCCGGCGCGCGCCGTCGCGGCGCGGCGCGGCATCCGGCTGATCGAGCTGACGCCGGATCTGAACGGGCCGGCCGGCGCCTTCACGCTCTCGGTGCCCTTCGCCGATGCCGGCCCGATGCAGCCGAATCCGGATGACGTCGCCCTGGTGCTGCACACCTCGGGCACCACCTCGCGGCCGAAGATCGTGCCGTTGCGGCAGCGCAACCTCGCCGCCTCGGCGCGCCACATCGCGCAGACCCTGGCGCTGACCCCGGCCGATCGCTCGCTGGTGATCATGCCGCTGTTCCACATCCACGGCCTGATCGGCGCGCTGCTCTCGTCCATGTATGCCGGTGCCAGCGTGCATTGCCCGCCGGGTTTCAACGCATTGAAGTTCTTCGGCTGGCTCGACGAGGCCAAGGCCACCTGGTATTCGGCGGTGCCGACCATGCACCAGACCATCCTGGCGCGCGCCGAGCGCAATGCCGAGATCCTGGCACGGCGCAAGCTCCGCTTCATCCGTTCCTCTTCGGCCTCGCTGCCGCCGCCGGTGATGAAGGCGCTGGAACAGACCTTCGGCTGTCCGGTGATCGAATCCTACGGCATGACCGAGGCCACCCATCAGATGGCGAGCAATCCCCTGCCGCCGGCGCCGCGCAAGCCGGGCACGGTCGGCATCGCGGCCGGGCCCGAGGTCGCGATCATGGACAATGACGGCACGCTGCTGCCGCGAGGGCAGACCGGCGAGATCGTGATCCGCGGCCCGAACGTCACCGCCGGCTATGCCAACAACCCGAAAGCCAATGCCGAAGCCTTCACCCACGGCTGGTTCCGCACCGGCGACCAGGGCGTCATGGATGCCGATGGCTATCTCAGCCTCACCGGACGGCTGAAGGAGATCATCAACCGCGGCGGCGAGAAGATCGCCCCGCGCGAGGTCGATGACGTGATCATGGAGCATCCCGCGGTGGCCCAGGTGGTCACCTTCGGCATGCCGCACGAGAAGCTCGGCGAGGAGGTCGCCGCGGCGGTGGTGCTGAAGGAAGGCCAGAGCGTCGGCGAGAAGGAGCTCCGCGACTTCGTCGCCGGCAAGCTCGCCGACTTCAAGGTGCCGAAGAAGATCCTGTTCCTGCCGGAGATTCCGAAGGGCGCCACCGGCAAGCTGCAGCGCATCGGCCTGGCCGCGAAGCTGGGGCTCGGGTGATGCGTTTCGTCGGCTGGCAACACTCAGTCGTCATCCCCGCGCTAGGCGCGGGGATCCACGCCTTGGATGCCGCAGGCTGCGAAGGCGTGGATGCCCCGACACCGCCGACGAAGGTCGGCTTCGCCTCCGGGTCGGGGCATGACGGCAGAGTAATCGGAAACGCCTCATGAAGTTCTGCATTTACGGCGCGGGCGCCATCGGCGGGTTGATCGGCGCGCATCTGGCGCGGAGCGGCGAGGACGTGACCTTGATCGCGCGCGGCGCTCATCTCGCGGCGATGCGCGAGAACGGCCTGAAGGTCACCGGCCACGGCGGCGATTTCACCGTGAAGCCGCGCGTGACCGAGGATTCCGCTGAAGCGGGCCCGCAGGATTTCGTGATCGTGGCGCTGAAGGCGCATCAGGTCTCGGCCATCGCCGAAAAGATGAAGCCGCTGCTCGGGCCGGAGACCGCGGTCGTCATGGCGGTGAACGGGCTGCCCTGGTGGTATTTCTACGGTCTCGACGGTCCGCTGAAGGATCGCCGCCTGCCGATCGTCGATCCCGGCAATGCGCAATGGACGCATATCGGACCGGAACGGGTGATCGGCTGCGTGGTCTATCCGGCGGCGGAAGTCGTGGCACCCGGCGAGCTGCGGCATGTCGAGAACGACCGCTTCAGCCTGGGCGAGCCCAGCAACGAGAAGACGGAGCGTGTCACCGCCTTGAGCCGCGCCCTCATGGCCGCGGGCTTCAAGGCACCGGTCAAGACCGACATCCGCACCGAGATCTGGGTCAAGCTCTGGGGCAACGTCGCCTTCAATCCGATCAGCGCGCTGACCGGCGGCACCTTGAAGGGCATCGCCGAGGATCCGGGCACCCGCGCGGTGGTGCGCGGCGTGATGAACGAGGCCGAGGCGATCGCCAACAAGCTCGGCGTCACCATGCCGATCCCGGTCGAGAAGCGGATCGACGGCGCCGCCGGCATCGGCGAGCACAAGACCTCGATGCTGCAGGATTTCGAACGCGGCCGCCCGGTCGAGCTCGATGCCATCGTCGGCGCGGTCGCGGAACTGGGCCGGCTGGTGCAGGTGCCGACGCCGATGATCGACACCATCTATGCGCTCGCCAAGCACAAGGCGGTGAAGGCGGGGTTGTATCAGGGGTAGTCGGCGAACGCGATGCCAGTGCTCTTCTCCCCCCTTCAGGGGGGAGTAAGTGGGGGGCACTGCAGCCGTGATGCGGCAAACAATGCCGAGACGGATGATCCAGCGCTAGACGACTAATCCAACCCCGTCTTGGCAATCTCCGCCTTCCGTCGCGCCACATACTCCACCAGCGCTTCCTTCCGCGCGATGTCGAGCGGCGGGGCTTGGTAATTCGCCAGCAGCTCCTTCCAGATCAGATGCGCGCGCCGGGTGGCGTCGATCGAGCCCGCTTCCTTCCAGGCCTCGTAGTTGCGCCAGTCGGAGACCATCGGCTGATAGAACGCGGTCTCGAACCGCTCCAGCGTGTGCGCGCTGCCGAAGAAATGGCCGCCGGCCGCGACCTCCTCATGGGCGGATAGGCCGATCTCCGCGTCGTCGATCACCACCGGCCGCACGAACTCGGCCATCATCTGCATCATCTCGGCATCGAGCACCATCTTCTCGAACGAGGCGCAGAGCCCGCCTTCCAGCCAGCCGGCGCCGTGATGGATCAGGTTGCCGCCGCCGATCACCGCGGCCCAGAGCGACATCTCGCTCTCATAGGCCGCCTGCGCATCGACCGCGTTGGAGGCGTTCACGTTGGAGGTGCGATAGGGCAGGCGATAGCGCCGGGCGAGCTGCCCGCCGGCAATGGCGGCACGGGCATATTCCGGCGTGCCGAAGGCGGGCGCTCCGGATCGCATGTCGACATTCGAGGTGAAGCCGCCATAAACCACCGGCGCACCGGGATTGACCATCTGCGCGAAGGCGAGCACGCCGAGCGCTTCCGCATTCTGCTGCACCAGCGCGCCGGCGAGGGTCACCGGGCTCATCGCACCTTGCAGGGTGAACGGGGTGACGATCGCCGGCTGGCGCGCGCGGACCAGCTGCATCAGCCCGTTCGCCATCTCCTGGTCGACCCGGCGCGGGGAATTGACGCTGATCACCGACATGATCGCCGGCTGGGTGCTCAGCGCCGACACATCGACACCGCGGGCGATCGCCGCCATGGCCATGGCATCGGCGATGCGGGTCGCCCCGATCGCGCGGCCGAAGAACGGGCGGTCGGTCAGGGTCAGGAAGGCGAAGGCGGTGTCGAGATGCCGCGTGTCGGCCGGGAGGTCGATCGCCTCGACCGGCGCACCGCCGCAGAAGTGGATGACGTTGAGGCTCTGCTCCAGGCGGATGAGGTCGCACTGGTCCCGATAGGTCCCAGGTCGCCGGCCACGCTCGAGATCGGAGCAATTGGGCGGACCGCCGACTGTACCGAAGGCGATCTCCGTGCCGCCGACACCGATCCGCTTCTCGGGATTCCAGGAATAGACCTCGGCGGTGGCGGGCGCCTGCGCGATGAAGTGCTCGACCACATCCGATGGGAAGCGGACCATGCGCGTCCCCATGTCGACCTGGGCGCCGCCGGCCGCCAGAATGCCCAAGGCCTCGTCGTTCTGGAACTCAAGGCCAAAGTCGGACAGCAGCTTGAGGCTTGCGATGTGAATGCGCTCGATCTGCTCGGCGCTGAGGACTTCCAGCGGACGGAAGCTGTTCTCGACCCGACGCCAAGGCATCTGCTTCGGTCCGGAGCCGACCCGCTCGCGCGTCCGCCGTGCTCGTACCGTTTCCGTCATCTTGCCCGGCTCCCCTGAACCATGCAGCGAGGCTAGCGCAGCGCCGGGCGCTTGGGGATGAGTTTTCTCGAAGCACAGGCGCCTATTCCTCATGTCCCTTTTCGGGAGGCACGACCGGTGCCATGATCCGCGCCCGCCAACCGAATACCTTCGCGTGCATGCGCCGCCTCCTTGCCGTCTTCGCCATCTTCCTTGCAGCTTCTTGGGTGACACCCGGCTCCGCCGAACCGCAGGCGACGCCCGATGCCAAGGCGATCAAGGCCGCGGGCTTCGCGCCCGACGATATCGGTTTCGTGCTGATCGATCTCGACGACGGCCGCGCCTTGGCGGAGCAGTCGGCGGATGCCCTGTTCATCCCGGCCTCGGTCGCGAAGCTGGCGACGGTCTATCCGGCGCAACAGGCGCTCGGCGCCGACTACCGCTTTCAGACCCGGCTCTTCCGTGCCGGAAACACGCTCTACCTCAAGGGCGGCGGCGACCCGGTGCTGACCAATCTCGAATTGCGCGATCTCGCGCGCCAATCGAAGGCGGCGCAACCGAAGGGCGGGTGGAAGGCCTTCTTCTTCGATGCGAGCGACTCCGGTTCGGCACCCGAGGTGAGCAACGACCAGCCGATCCAGGCCACCTACAATGCCGGCATCGCCGCGCTCAGCGTCGACTTCAACCGCATCCAGGTCAACTGGTCGCGCGACGAAGCGGGCAAGCTCGCCTTTCACGCCCGCGCCGTGGCCGACGGCTTGAACGTGCCGGCGGATTGGGTGCGCTTCCTGCCGGCGCAGAGCGAGCCGCCGCCGGGCGCCAATTTCCTCTATGCCGGCGACGCGTCGGGCGAGCGCTGGCTCTACGCCCCGGACCTCCCGGAAGCTCTGCCGGAAGAGGGCGCCATCTTCCTGCCGGTGAAGCAGCCGGCGCGGAACACCGCGCTGGTGTTCCGCGAACTGGCGAAGCGCAACGGCATTGTGCTGCCGGAACCACAGGCCGGCGCCGTTCCGGCGGATGCGACACCGGTCGCGACGGTGGAGAGCCCGCCGCTTGCCGAGGTCATGACCGGGCTCCTGAAATTCAGCAACAACATGACGGCGGAGCTGATCGGGCTGGCGACCAGCCGGCGCCTGACCGGCCAGGTGCTTGACCCGCGCGCGTCGAGCGCGGCCTTGGGCGACTGGCTGCGGCAGCGCCTCTCCTATGTCGACTGGACCGGGTTCAAGCTGGTCAACCACTCCGGCCTCAGCAGCGAAAGCCGCGCCTCGCCGCGGCAGATCGCGGCGATTCTGATGGCGATGGCCCGCCAGCCGGTGCTGGCCGGCATGCCCAACCGCATCATGGGCGACGATCCCCAGGCGGAAGCGGCGGCCAAGAGCGGCACCATGGATTTCGCCTGCGGCCTGGCCGGCTATCTCACCGGCAGGAGCGGCAGGCGCCTGGCCTTCGCGATCTTCGCCATCGACCGCGAGAAGCGCGCCGCGCTCGACGCCGGCTTCGACCGCCGCATCCTGACGCCGACCCCCGGCGCGCGGAACTGGATCGGCCGGGCGCGGGCCCTGGAGAACACGCTGCTGAAGAGCTGGCGCGACCGCTTCTAGGCATCGGATTCGGTCGATCTCCGACTTGCCGTCGCCGGTTCAGGCGCTGGAACAAGCTGACAAACCGCGGGTTTGATCCGAGTGCTGCACCGGTGTGCGCAGCGATTCACGGACAATGGAGAATGGACCAATGCCTGCCGAAATGGATGCCGTCGCCCTGCTGAAGGCGGATCACCGCAAGGTCGAAGACCTGTTCGAAAAGTTCGAATCCGCCAAGGGTCCGTCGGCGAAGCAGAAGCTGGTCGAGCAGATCTGCACCGAGCTGACTGTCCATGCCACGATCGAAGAAGAGATCTTCTATCCCGCCTGCACCGGCGCGATCGAGGATGAGGAGCTGGTCCAGGAAGCCTATGTCGAGCATGACGGGGCCAAGGTCCTGATCGCGGAGCTGACCGGCGGCGAGCCCGATGACGAGTTCTATGATGCCAAGGTCAAGGTGCTCTCCGAGATGATCAAGCATCACGTCAAGGAAGAGGAGAAGCGCGCCGAAGGCCTGTTCGCCGAGGCGAAGGAAGCCGGGCTCGACATGGATGCCCTGGGCGAGCAAATGGCGGCGCGCAAGCAGGAGCTGCTGGCGGAGATCAAGAAGAGCGGCCTTCCGACGCCGCAGACCCGCTCCTTCAGCGGCCATGAGCTGGAGCAGGGATCCCCGGTCGCCCAGCAGGCTGCCTGATCGCCCGAGGTCGCTGGATCGCCCATGAGCGTGATCGTTCCGCCTGCATCCCCTCCCGACCTGCAGGCGGAACCTGCGCTGCCGCCCGCCATTCCGCCGCGCGCCGTGCACCTCTGCCTCGACATGCAGAATCTGATCGGCCCGGCCGGACCTTGGGCCGCCGATTGGGCCGAGCGCGTGCTGCCGGTGATCGTTTCGCTGGTCGAGCACGCACCGGCGCGGTGCATCTTCACGCGCTTCGTTCCTCCGCCGGACGCCGAAAGGATGCCGGGGACCTGGCGTGCCTTCTATCGCAAGTGGCCCGGCTTGACCGCGCAGGAGATCGATCCGGACGCGATCGAGCTGATGGGACCCCTGAAGCGGTTTGTCCCGCCCGCGACCGTGCTGGACAAGACCCGCTACTCGGCATTCTCCGCGCCGGCGCTGCAGGAGCGATTGAAGGCGCTGTCGGCCGCGGCGCTGATCGTGTCGGGCGCGGAATCGGACGTCTGCGTGCTGGCGACCGTGTTGTCCGCCGTCGATCTCGGTTACCCGGTCATCCTCGCGACCGACGCCCTCTGCAGCGGTTGCGATCTCTGCCATGACGCCGTGCTGCAGCTCTATCAGCAACGCTTCAGCCAGCAGGTGCAGACCATGCCCACGGCGGCGATCCGCGAAGCCTGGGTGCCGGCGTGAAACGCGGAACCGAAGCCTGGAGCGCTGGCTTTCGGGAAAGCTCTCCGGCTAATCGGCAAGAACCCAGGCCCTGGCCCGTGCGATACCTCGCGCCATAATCCACGGGTGGCAGCGGAGTTTCGCGCGATGACCAAGATTGCCCTGATCGGGGCCGGCAGCACGGTGTTCGCCCAGAACATCCTCTCCGATGTGCTGAGCAACCCGGAGCTGGCCGAGAGCGCCATCAGCCTGCACGACATCGATCCGGAGCGGCTCGCGACCTCGGAGATCGTGGCCCGCCGCATCGGCGAGACGCTGGGCCTGCAGAAGCTGCAGGTCGAGGCGACCACCGACCGGCGGAAGGCGTTGCAGGGCGCGGATTTCGTGATCCTGATGATGCAGGTCGGCGGCTACAAGCCGGCCACCGTCACCGACTTCGAGGTGCCGAAGCGCTTCGGCCTGCGGCAGACCATCGGCGACACGCTCGGCATCGGCGGCATCTTCCGGGCGCTGCGCACGATTCCCGTTCTTCTGGACATCGCCCGCGACATGCGCGACCTCTGCCCGGACGCGCTGCTGATGAACTATGTTAACCCGATGGCGATGAATTCCTGGGCGGTGACGCAGGCGGCGCCGGAGATCCGCTATGTGGGCCTGTGCCACAGCGTGCAGGAGACCTCGGCCCATCTCGCCCGCTGCCTCGACGAGCCGATCGAGAGCATCGACTACACCAGCGCTGGCCTCAACCACGTCGCCTTCTTCCTCAAATTCGAGAAGCGCCACCCGAACGGCGCGCGCGAGGATCTCTATCCGCGGCTGCGCAAGATGGCCGAGCAGGGCAGCTATCCCAAGAACGACGCCGTGCGGTTCGAGACGATGCGGCGGTTCGGCCATTTCGTCACCGAATCCAGCGAGCACTTCGCCGAATACAATGCCTGGTTCATCAAGCGCGGCCGCGACGACCTGGTGCAGAAATTCTCGGTGCCGCTCGACGAATACCTGGTGCGCTGCGAGGACCAGATCGCCGACTGGAACCGCTTGAAGACCGAGCTCGAGGACCAGGCCAAGCCGCTGGAGGTGTGCAAGAGCAACGAATATGCCGCGGCCATCATCCACGCCATGGTGACCGGCCAGCACAACCTCATCTACGGCAACGTCCGCAACAACGGGCTGATCGAGAACCTGCCGCCGGAATGCGCCGTCGAGGTGCCGTGCCATGTCGACCGCAACGGCATCCAGCCGATCCGGGTCGGCCGGGTGCCGGGGCAGCTCGCCGGCATCATGCGATTGAGTGTCAACGTGCAGGAGATGACCGTGGCCGCCGCGCTCACGGGGAAGCGCGAGCACATCTACCACGCCGCCATGCTCGACCCGCACACCGCGGCCGAGCTCTCGCTGGACGAAATCAAGGAACTGGTCGACGCGCTGATCGACGCGCACGGCAATTTGCTGCCCAGATATCACTAGGTCCGACCTCGCGCATCTGGAGCCTCAAAACTCGGTCGTCATGCCAAGGCTTGGCCTTGGCATCCACGAGTTTGGCGCGGCTCATTCATTGTATGAGGATGCAAACTCGTGGATCCCAAGCCTAAAGCTTGGGATGACGATCGAGTGTGAGGCGAAACGGAGCCCCTACTTCCGAAACTGCATCCGGTAATCGCGCGGCGTCTTCCCCATATGACGCTGGAACGCGTCGTAGAACCGACTGAGCGAGCCGTAGCCGCAGGCGAAGGCGATCTCGATGATCGCCTTGTCGGTATCGACCAGCATCATCATCGCGTGGCTGAGGCGCTGCCGCCGCAGATACTGGGCGATCGACATGCCCAGCACCTTCTTGAACACGACGGTGGCATTGGTCGGGTGCAGGCCGCCGACCTTGGCCACGTCCTCGACCTGGATCGGGTTGCCGAACGCGCCGTTGATGAAGGTGGTCATCTTCTGCACGCGGTCGATCATCCGCCGATCCGCCGTCAAATGCTGGGGCTCGGTCTCGCTGTCCTGCGCTTCGGGTTCGACGGTCGGCGCAGCGACGGCCTGCAGCGCCAGGCGTTTCACCCGGAGCCGGACCTCGTCGCGCAGGATCGGCTCATGCTGGTCGTCGACCGATTGCCACTCGGTGGCCCAGCGCCGGAACAGCAGCGGATCGATCGCGTCGAGCTTCGGCGTGGTGAGGATGCGGCCGCCCATGACCGCGCTCTTGAACCCGTCGGGCATCGCCAGAGCGAGAAAATCGGCGAAGGGCACATAGACGCAGACCAGATCGACCGTGCTGCCGGCTTCCGGCCGCTCGACCGCGATCACCTGATGCGGGATCGCCGCCCAGAAGCAGTAGACCTGGTTGCCCTCGAGCGGCACCCGCCGGCCGTTGAACAGATAGGTCATGCCGCCGCTGAGCAGCAGGTTCAGCTCCACATGGTCGTGCCAATGCGCCTCGGGCATCGCCTCGGCAATGTGATGCTCGGCGAAGAAGGCGCTGGCGCGGAGGAAGCCGTCCTCGGTTTCTGGGATTTCGGCGGCGAGCTGCATCCGGCCAGAATGATACTGAGAAACGGGAATCTCCAGCGGTTTTACCGGTAGAATTACCGGATTCCCCGCCACAAACTGACCCATCATAGGGAATCGACCTGGAAACAATCCAGGCAGGCACAGGGTGAGGACATGCGCGGGAAGACAAGAATTTCGCTCGCGGCGCTGGCCGCCGTCACGCTGCTGGGCGCCGCCGCGGCGCAGGCCGAGACCGAGATCACCTATCAGCTCTGGGGCTCACCCCAGGAAGGCGAGGTCTGGCAGAAGGTCGCGCAGGAGTTCGAGGCCCAGCATCCCGACATCAAGGTCAAGGTCGAGGTCAACGACTGGGATTCCTATTGGGAGAAGATCCGCGTCTTGATGGCCGGCGGCACCCCGCCCGACGTCTTCGCCATGGACGCGCCGCTCTATCCCGACTGGCAGTCGCGCGGCGTGCTGCTCAACCTCCAGCCCTATATCGATGCCGAGCCCGGCCTGCTCGACGACATCTATCCGATCACGCTCGAGGCCTACAAAACCAAAGACGGCTATTTCGGCCTGCCGCGGGATTTCCAGACCATCGTGCTCTATTACAACAAGGACATGTTCGACGCGGCGGGTGTCGCCTATCCGAACGACAGCTGGACCTACGACGACTTCCGCAAGGCGGCCAAGGCGCTGACCAAGGACACCAATGGCGACGGCAGCATCGATCAATGGGGCTTCTGGGCCGAAGTGGTCGATCCCGAACCCTATTGGGGCGCCGTGGTCTGGTCGTTCGGCGGCGACATCGTCGACATCCCCCACGGCAAGACGCTGATCGGCAGCGACAAGGCGATGCAGGCCTGGCATTTCATCGCCGACATGTGGCTCGAGGACAAGTCGATGCCGACCCAGGAACAGCTCCAGCAATACGGCACCGACGGCTTCCAGGCGGGCATTGCCGCGATGGGCGTTTCCGGCCATTGGTCGGTGCCGGATTACGCGCCGGCGAAGTTCAAATGGGCGGTGGCGCCGGTGCCGAAGGGCCCAGCCGGAAGAGTCACCGGCGTGAACTCCGCTGGCTTCGTCATCGCCAAGGCCAGCAAGCACCCCAAGGAGGCCTGGGCGTTCGTCAAATTCGCCTTCGGGCCGACCGGGCAGGCGGAACTCGCCAAGATCGGCCTCGCCGTGCCGATCCGCAAGTCGGTTGCGGAGAGCCCGGCCTATCTCGAACAGACTTCCGCGCCGATCGACCACAAGCTGTTCATCGACGCGCTGCAATACGCGCATCCAAAGCCGGTCTTCCGCGGCTATGAGGAATGGTCGGCCGCCGTCGGTGATGCGCTCAACAGCGCCTGGACCGGGGCGCTGGGGGTCGATGACGCGATCGCCGAAGCCGTGCAGAATGGCGACGAAGCGCTGGCGAAGAACCGGCAATAGGGCGGGCGCGTCGTAAACCGGCGCCCAGAGGGCGTGACGTGGGGCGGCCAGGATGAATTTCGGTTTGCGGCCCCTGGGCGGCGAGAAGCTCTGGGTGCTCTTGCTGCTCGGTCCGACCTTGCTGGGCCTGGTGCTGGGTGCCTTCGGCTCGATCTTCGCGACCTTGGGGCTCAGCTTCTTCCGGTGGGACCTGCTGACCACGCCGGAATGGGTCGGCTTCGACAACTACCTCGGTCTTGCCGGCGACCGCATGTTCCTGCGCTCGCTCTCCAACACGCTCATCTTCTCGCTGCTCTATGTGCCGCTGACCATCGTCTGCGCGATGGCGGTGGCCCTGCTGCTCAACCGCCGGATCCACGGCGTCGGCCTGTTCCGCACGCTCTACTTTCTGCCGGTGATCTCGTCGCCCACCGCCGTGGGGCTGCTCTGGACCTGGATCTTTGCCCAGGACCACGGCGTGCTGAACGCGATGCTGGGCGGCATCGGCATCCCGCCGGTGCGCTGGCTCGGGCCGAACATGGCGCTCTATTCGGTGGTGGTCGTCAATGTCTGGGGCGCCATCGGCGAGGGGATGATCATCTTCCTGGCCGGCCTGCAGGCGATCCCGCGCGAACAGTACGAGGCGGCGCATATCGACGGCGCCAATGCCATACAACGCCTGTTCTATGTCACCCTGCCGGCGATGGCGCCGAGCCTCTTTTTCCAAGCGGTGCTCTCGACCATCCACGCCTTCCAGGCCTTCGACTACATCTACATCCTGACCCGCGTCGGCAACGGCAATTCCAGCGTGCCGACCCTGGTCTTCTCGATCTATCGCAACGGCTTCCGCTTCTTCCGCATGGGCGACGCGACCGCTCAGGCGATCGTGCTGACCGCGATCATCTTCCTCTTCACCCTGGTCTATTTCCGCATCCAGCGCCGTTGGGAAGTGCCGGCATGATCCGCATCGAGCCCGCACCCTGGGAAAGCCGCTGGCCGGACCGGCTGGCGATGCTGGTGCTGCTGCTGGGTGCCATCGCCATGGTCGGGCCGTTCATCTGGATGCTCTCGACCTCGCTTAAATTGCCGGAGGACCAGTATGCGGGTGGCCTCATTCCGCCGACCCTCAGCTTCGAAAACTACTCGAAGATCTTCGAGATCATGCCCTTCCAGACCCTGCTCTGGAACAGCATCAAGATCGCGCTGATTTCGACCTTCGGGCAGCTCTTGACCTGCTCGATGGCCGCCTTCGTGTTCGCGATCGTGAAATTTCCGGGACGGCACGCGCTCTTCGTGCTGCTGCTGGTGACGCTGATGGTGCCGCAGCAGATCACCGCCATCCCGCAATTCATCCTGTTCAAATGGCTGGGGCTGTACGGCACCCAGGCGCCGCTCTATCTGCCGAGCTTCCTCGGCGGCGCCTTCGGCGTGTTTCTCATGCGGCAGTATTTCCTGACCATCCCGATCGAGCTCGCGGAAGCGGCGCGGATCGACGGCGCGAGTCTCATGACCATTTACTGGAAGATCTACCTGCCTTTGGCCAAGCCGGCCCTCGCGGCCTTTGCGATCTTCGCCTTCCTGTTTTCCTGGAACGACCTGTTCACCGCGCTGATCTACCTGCCGAGCGACCTCGACAAGACCACCCTGCCGGTCGGTCTCGCGCTGTTCCAGGTTCAGTTCGCCGGCAAATGGACCATCATGATGGCGGCGGTGCTGGTCAGTGTCGCGCCGATCATGGTTGCCTTCTTCATCGCCCAGAAGCACTTCATCGAGGGCGTTGCGCTCAGCGGCTTGAAGTAGCGCGCGTCAGGCGGACTTGCCGAGATAGCGCGCGACGTCCTTGACCATCGGTCCGACGCTGGCGACCGCATTGGTGAGCTGCTCGGGGGTCACGTCGAACCGGTTGGTCCAATAGGTGACTTCGTAGTTCTCCCGGACGTTGATGCGATCGCGGTCGGGCTTTCCGGTCTTGGACTTGTCGTCGGCCATGTTTCTCTCCTGTCTATTTCAGGAGCAAAACCCCGTTCGACCGCTTTCGATCCTTGCGCCGGCGTGCTCGGATAGCGTCCGAATCCCGCTGGAATTCGGCGCGCGAATCACTTCTCGGCGAAGGCCTTCTCGATCACGAAATGGCCGGGCTCGCCCATGTTGCCCTCTTCGAAGCCGCGGCTTTCGAGGATGGTGCGGAGGTCGGCGAGCATCGCCGGGCTGCCGCAGAGCATGACCCGGTCGGTCTCCTTGTTGAGCTGGGGCAGGCCGATATCGTCGCACAGCTTGCCGTTCTCGATCAGCAGGCTGATGCGGCCGTTGTTCTTGTAGGGCTCGCGGGTGACGGTCGGGTAGTAGATCAGCTTCTCGTTGACCAGCGCGCCGAAATGCTCGTCGGCCGGCAGCCGCTCCGAGATGAGGTCGCCATAAGCCAGCTCCTGGACGAAGCGGCAGCCATGAACCAGCACGATCTTCTCGAACCGCTCATAGGCTTCGAGGTCGCGGATCACGCTGAGGAACGGGGCGAGGCCGGTGCCGGTGCCGAGCAGGTAGAGGTTCTTGCCGGGCAGCAGGTTGTCCTGGATCAGCGTCCCGGTCGGCTTCATGCCGACCACGACCGGGTCGCCTTCCTTCAGGTGCTGGAGCCGCGAGGTCAGCGGGCCGTTCGGCACCTTGATGCTGAAGAACTCCAGGTGGTCCTCGTAATTCGCGCTCGCCATGGAATAGGCGCGCAGCAGCGGCTTCCCCTCGACCTTGAGGCCGATCATGGTGAACTGGCCGTTCCGGTAGCGGAAGGCGGGGTTGCGGGTGGTGCGGAAGCTGAACAGGCGGTCGGTCCAATGGTGGACGCTCAACACGCGTTCTTCATTGAAATTGCTCATCAATCCGTCCGTTTCGCTGCGGCAGGCGAAGTCGAAATCCCGATATTGGGTGTATACATACGATCGGCAAGCCGGACAATGCGACTTAATGCGAAGAGCGTATGCCGGAGCGGCATATCTCGCCCGGGATACAAGACGAAAAACCCCAGAGCTTGCGTGTGTACTCACGACCGCCTAGAAAACAGTCCTGACGTGGCAAGCGCGGGAACCGCCTTATGCCTGCCAAGGCCTCCGGCACGCGCCGCGGCACCGCTCCGGAAGGGGCCGCCGCGGCATTTTACATTCTCGATCATCAGATCGGATTCGCCCTGCGCCTGGCGCACCAGCGGCATTGCGCGCTGTTCGCCGAGCGGATCGGCGATCCGGAGCTGACCCCGACCCAATGGGCGGCACTCGCGAAGCTGTGGCAGACCGGTCCCACCTCGCAGAACCGGCTCGGCCGCCTGACCGGCATGGACGCCTCCACCATCCGCGGCGTGGTCACAAGGCTGATCAAGCGCGGCCTCGTCGACACCAGGCCGGACCGAGAGGACGCGCGGCTGCTGCTGATCGGCCTGACCCGCGAAGGCACGCAGCTCTACCGCAGCCTGGCGCCGATCGCGCTGCAGATCACCGAAGAGACGCTCTCGCCGCTCAATCAGGATGAGCGCGAGACCCTGATGCGCCTCCTGGACAAGCTCCGCTAACCGATCTCCGGCGTCGACAGCAGCCAGAGCCCGAACACCGTGTAGAAGACCATCAGCACGGCGAGCGGGATCCCCATCAGCACCGCCTGACGCCGGTTGCCGGTTTCGAAGAGCGCAATCCGATGCGCGGCCAGGGTCGCCAGGACATGGCCAGCGACGATGATGGCCGTCTGCGCCCGATACGCCGTCATAATCCCCTCGGGGCCAAGCCCCATCGTGGTCCCGTGCTGCAGGCCTTCATCCGGCAGCAGCGACCAGCCGAGCCCGAACGGGTCCGACAGCGCCAGCACCGCGGTCGGAAAATCGACGATCAGGCTCTGCAGGTAATGCGCCAGGTGATACGCGATCGAGATCGGCACGATCGAGAGCACGAAGCGGCAGAGCGTGCGGCGCAACGGCTGAGCGGCCCCTGAAAGCCGCAGCCCGAGCGTGATCGCCGCCGCATAAAGCGCCGCCAACGTGACTGCGCTCAGCAGCAAGCCGACCGTGTTCGGCCAGATCACCACCGACCGGCCGGGAAATTCCAGCGGATTGAGTCCGAGGCGGCCGACCCAGAAGAAGGTGCGCGACAATCCGTCGAACGAGACGGCGGAGAGCGTCACCAGCACGAAGGCGGCCCCGCTGAGATCGCCGAAAGCTTCGCGCAGGCGCCGCGCCGGCGGGCCGAGGCTGGTTACGACCGCGAGCCTCGGTTCGGTGCTGAGCCGCCAGCTGCGCGTGCCGAGGCGGCCGACCATGGCGAAGAACACCGAGAAAGCCTCGCCGCGCTCCAGCCAGCGCGGCCCGAACACCATCATCGCGACGAAGTTGCCGAGCCAGTAGGCCACGACGGCGAAGGCGAGCCGCGCCGGATCCTGCGGCGTCGGATAGACCAGCTCGAACCAGGCGAAGCCGAGAAACTGCAGGACCGCCGGCCAGCTGCCGACCCGATCCGGATAGGCAAGCAGCGGTCGTTTCGGTCCGAGCAGGGCGAGTCCGATCCAGGGGTTGGCGAAGGCCCAGAGATCGCCGAGCAGAGCCACCGCCAGCGTGAATCCCGCCCACCATACGGTCCACAGCGTGGTCGGCAACGGATTGGCGATCGGATCCGGACTGCCCCAGAACCCGGCGGCGACCAGCAACGCGAGGAAAAGCAGGACCGACAGGCTGATCGCAACGACCAGCGGACGCGGCAACTCTCGCTCCGCCGGCGCGGGTGCGGGCGTGGCCGCGCCGCGGTAAAACGCGGCGAGCACGACAACGGAAACGAGCACCGCGAGCGCACCGCCGAGTATGTAGAGCTCGGTCGGCAGCAGCAGGACGAACCCGGCGGCGCCGGCATGTGCCCAAGCCGGCGTCGTTCCAGCACACAAAATGAGCAGCGCGCCGCCCCGCATGGAGAGGCGGCGAATCCGGGCACCAATTCCTTGACCGCTGGCGGAGCGCATAGGTAGGCTTAACCATCGAGATGGCCGATATCGTCTAGGGGAGGCGAAGAATGGGTGTCCGTCAATCCGGTAAGCCGGGGCATATGTCGCGGCGTCGAGTCCTGGTCGCGGCCGGCGCGCTCTCCGGTCTCCAACTCGCGAAACCCTTCATCATCACCGCCCACGCCGCCGAGCCTTCGCTGAAGATCGGCTTGCAGGCGCATCGCACCGGCATCGGCGCCGCCTATGGACTGTGGTACGAGCGCACCAGCGTTGCCGCCGTGAAGGTGATCAACGCGATGGGCGGCATCGGCGGACGGCCGGTCGAGCTCATCGTCGAGGACGACGCGACCGACGCCAAGCGCGGCACCGAGGTGATGGAGAAATTCGCCAACGAGCACAAGGTCGATTTCGTCTTCGGCCCGCTGTTCGGCAACGTGGTCGGCGCCGTCGCCGCGCGGGCCGGCGAGCTGAAGATGCCGCTCTTCGTGGTCAGCGAAGGCAGCGAGCTCGCGGCCGGCGACTTCAACCGTTATGTCTTCCAGACCGGCATCACCAACGTGCGCTCGCAGGTGACGGCGATCTCGCCCTGGGTGATCCAGAACGTCGGCAAGAAAGTCACGATGATCATCCCGGACTACATCTTCGGGTACAATCACCGCGACTTCTTCAGCGAGACCGCCAAGGCGCAGGGCGGCGCCGTCAACGCGGTGATCGCCATCCCCCCGACCGAGACCAGCTTCACCAAGTATTTTTCGCAGATCCCGGCCGACACCGATGCGATCTATCACGTGATGGTCGGCCCGGGCGTTCTCACCTTCGTGCGCGAGCTCGGCGAGTTCTTCGGCGACAAGGGACCGAAGCTGTTCGGCTTCATCGATTCCCTCGAAGCCGTCGACATCGGCGCGCCCGGCCTGGAGTTCCTCGAAGGCTCGCATCTCTGGGAAGCCTTCCCGCGCTATCTCGCCGGCCACAACACCGAAGGTGCGAAATTCTATCGCGCCGCCGTCGGCATCGACGAGAACGGCGCCAGCGTCGACAATGCGAAGGAAATCAGCACCAGCTCGCATATGTTCGGCTGTTGGGAGACGCTGTTCTCGATCAAGGAAGCGGTCGAGAAGAGCGGATACAAAGGCCCCGGCGACAAGCAGGCCCTGGTCGAGGCGATCGAGAGCACGACCGGCTACGACGAAGGCAAGGGCCATCCGCAGGGCAAGAAGCAGTTCATCGGCAAGGCGCACCAGGTGTTCGCCCCGCAATTCATCTCCAAGGTGGAAGGCGGCAAGCTCACCGTGGTGCACACGACCTCGATCGAGGATGGGCTCTACGAACCCGCGGCCGACTACACCAAGCAGCCGCTCTGATCTTCGGAGCGCTGGATCTCGATCAGTGCGTGAACAGCAGCATAACGGCTGCATCAACCCCCCTCCTAGCCTCCTCCCATCTTGGGAGGAGGGACTCTTTGAAGAGCGTTGTGGATCGTGAAAGCGATCGGAGCAGCCAATCGCGAAGACTCTCCCATTCTTCCCTCCCCCAAGATGGGGGAGGGTGAGGGAGGGGGTTGATGCAGCCGTGATGGCTCCAGGCTCCATCCACCGGAAGATCCAGCGCTTCAGTATGGAGCGCCGGAATCCGGCGCCGCGCCGCCGCCCATGATCACCGGGCCGGCTCTGCTCCTCGCATTGCTGGAAGGCTCGGTCGGCGCCGCGGTGCTGGCGCTGACCGCGCTCGGCCTCAGCCTTGTCTTCGGCGTGATGCGCGTGATCAACATCGCCCATGGCGAGTTCGTCATGCTGGGCGCGGTGGTCGCCTGGTGGTGCTCGGCCGACCTGCTCGGCGCGCATCCCTTGCTGGGATTCCTGGTCGCCCTCGCCGTGGCGCCGCTGATCGTGGGCGCGATCGCGCTCGCCGCGGACTGGCTGGTCTTGCGGCGGATCAGCTACGATCCCGAGCGCACCATCGTCGCGACCATGGGCCTGCTCTACATCATCCAGCAGGGCGTGCTGATGTCCTATGGCCCCGATGCGCGGCCGTTGGATCCACCGATCTATTTCCGGGTTCAGTTTCCCGGCTTCGGCTATTCCGGCTACAAGCTGATCGTCGCGGGTTTGGCGCTGCTGCTGCTGGCCGCCACCTGGCTGCTGCTCGCGCGAACGCGCATCGGCCTCTACATGCGCGCGACCCGGCTTGATTCCGAGACGGCGCAGGCCTTCGGCGTGCCGGTGAAGCGCGTCTATGCCATCGTCTTCGCGCTGGGTGCGATGCTTGCGGCGCTCAGCGGCGTGCTGATCGCGCCGATCCGCGGCGCGCATTACCTGATGGGCGCCGACCCGCTGCTGCTCTCCTTCATCGTGGTGATCGTCGGCGGGCTCGGCAACCTGCGCGGCACGCTGCTGGCCGCCGCCTGCATCGGCATCGGCGAGGGCATGATTTCGGTGCTGTTCTCGCCGACCCTGTCGAAGATCATCGCGACCTTGCTGGTCGCGGCGGTGCTGGTGGTGCGGCCGGGCGGCCTCGCCCGCGGGGCGACGCCATGAGCGGGCCCGCAATGCGCATCTATGCGCTGCATCTGGCGGTGGTCGCGGCGCTCTTCGCCGTGCAGTTCGCGCTGCCGGCCTACCATTACGGCAATGTCACCCGCATCATGCTCTATGCGGTCTTCGCGATCGGCTACAACATCCTGTTCGGCTATACCGGGCTCCTGAGCCTCGGCCACGCGCTGTTCTTCGCGGCCGGCGCCTACGGCGCCGGGCTCACCGCCCATTGGTGGTCGTTCGGACCGGTCGCCGCACTCGGCGCCGGCGTCGGCGCGGCGCTCCTGGTCTCGCTGGTGACCGGCCTCATCGTCTACCGCACCACCGGCGTCGCCTTCCTGATCGTGACCTTGATGCTGGCCCAGGCCGCCTTCCTCTCCACGCTCTATTTCAACACCGTCACGCTCGGCGACCAGGGCATCGTGCTTTCATTGCCGCCGGTCGAGTTGTTCGGTGCTGCGCTGCATCTCGCCGATCCGGCGGTGAAGTACAACGCGTCGCTGGTGGCCTTCGCCGTGGCCTTGCTGCTCAGCCTCTGGCTGCTGCGCTCGCCGTTCGGCCGCGTGCTGATCGCGATCCGCGAGAACGAGGCGCGCACCCGTCTGCTCGGCTACAACACTGCGCTCTACCGCTTCGCCGCCCTGGTGATCTCCGGCACGCTCTCCGGCCTCGCCGGCGCGCTCTATTGCCTGCTGTTCGGCTATGTCGGCTCGTCCTTCGCCTCGCTGCAATACTCGACCCTGCCGTTGCTCTGGACCCTGCTCGGCGGCACCGGCGTCACGCTCGGACCGCCGCTCGGCACCGCGATCACGCACTACCTCATCGATATTTCGAGTGGCCTCACCTCCAGCTATATGATCATCGTCGGCGTGGCGCTGGTGGCGATCACCCTGTGGTTCCCGGAAGGGCTGGCCGGCTGGTTCCGGCGATGGCGGCGAGTTCGCTCATGACCTTGTTGCAGACCCGCAATCTCACGCGCCAATTCGGCGGCATCCGCGCGGTCAACGACGTCTCCTTCGCGCTGGAACGCGGCGAGATCCGCGGCGTGATCGGGCCGAACGGCGCCGGCAAGACGACGCTGGTCGGCATGATCTGCGGCCGCGTGCCGCCGAGCGCCGGCACGGTCGAGTTCGACGGCGCAAACATCACGCGGCTGCAGCCCTGGGACCGGGTCGCGCGCGGCATCGTCTACACCTTCCAGATCACCAGCGTGTTCAAGCGCCTGACCTGCCGCGACAATGTCGCCCTGGCGGCACAACGCCGGCTGACGCGAACCACCGGCCATCGCTTCGCCCTGCCGCAGGCACTGTTGGATGCGGCGGTCGACGAGGCGATGGCGGCGGTCGGTCTGACGGAAGAGACCGAGCGGATCGCCGGCGAGCTGCCTTACGGCCACCAGCGCCTGCTCGAAATCGCCATGGGCCTCGCGCTCAAACCCGCGCTGCTGATCCTCGACGAGCCGACGCAAGGCTTGGCGCCGGGCGACATCGCGCCGTTCTGCGATCTCATCCGCCGGACGGCGGCGACGACGACGATCCTGTTCATCGAGCACAATCTGAAGGTCGTGCTGGAGCTGGCCGACCGGGTGACGGTGATGGACCGCGGCGCGATCCTGGCCGAGGGAACGCCGGCCGAGATCGAGCAGCATCCCGCCGTGCAGCAGGCCTATCTGGGGGATTGATGCTGGAGCTGCGCAAGATCACCGGCGCCTACGGTCCGGTCAAGGCGGTCGACGAAGTCTCGCTGAGCGTGGCGGCCGGCGAGATCCTCGGCCTGATGGGCCGCAACGGCGCCGGAAAGACCACGCTGCTGAAGACCATCATGGGCCTGGTGCCGAAGCGCACCGGCTCGCTGCTGCTGGAAGGGGAGGAGCTCATCGGTCTCCCGGCCCATGCGATCCCGCGGCGCGGCATCGCCTATGTGCCGCAAGGCCGCCGGCTGTTCTCCGAGCTGACCGTCGCCGAGAATCTGCGCATGGGCCTGCTGGTCAAGGACGCGCCGCAAGCGGAAGCGGAGCGGGTGCTCGACCTCTTCCCGATCCTGCGCGAGCGGCTGTCGCAGGCCGCGGGAACCTTGAGCGGCGGCGAGCAGCAGATGGTGGCGGTGGCGCGCGCGCTCTGCGCCCAGCCGAAAGTGCTGCTGCTCGACGAGCCGAGCGAAGGCCTCATTCCCGCCGTGACCCACCGCATTCTGGATACGGTCGCGGCGTTGCGCGAGCGCGGCGTCGCCATCCTCCTGGTCGAGCAGCAGGTGAAGTCGGCCTTGCGCATCTGCGACCGGATCGCGCTGATCGAGAACGGCACCATCCAGCACGAGGCGCCGGCGCGGGACCTCGCGGCCGATCCGGTGCCGCTCGAACGCTATATCGGCGTGCACCGGTAGCGCGCTGGATCTTCTGTTTGCGGAAGCCTGCAACATCACGGCTGCATCAACCCCCACCCCAGCCCGCCCCCATCTTGGTGGCGGGTGATCTCTTGAAGATGCTGCCTCGAAGCGAAAGCCACGCCGCAGTCCAGCCTTCCCGGGCGCGCTCGAAACGCAACGCCCTCGAACAGTGCGAAGGCTCCCGCCCTCTTCCCGCCCCCAAGATGGGGGCGGGTGCGGGTGGGGGTTGATGCCGCCGTGATGAATCAGAGCGCGCACTGAACGAACATCCAGCGCCAACAGCCTCAGTATCGAGCATGTAGGCGAGCATCAGACCGACTTGCGAACCTCGGCTGCGGGTTGGTCGCGTGCGCCAATGAAATCATCGGTTGCACGGGGACCGCTCAGGAACAGGTCATCCCAACGCTTACCCCGCGGCACGATCAGGCGAGCGCAGCCGACCTTGATCCAGGTCCGGTACCGGCACCAGGCCGAATTCGGCACGGCATGGTTGCATAAGAACAAAAAAAGAACTATAGTCTTTCCCGCAGTCTCACGTCACGCCGCGTAACCCCGCGCCGCGCGAGGACTGCTGTATGCGCCGTCGCGCCACGTCCCGTTCCGCACAACCGAACAGCGGACGATGCCGCGCGCCCCCACCGCTGGAAAGGCACCCACATGCTCCCCATGCAGACCGCGCCCATGCCCATTTCACCAAGCTCGGGCGGACCCGCGCCGCACATTCTGGAAGACCCCGTTTTGGATGACGCCGTGAAGGCGCAGATCATCTGGTGCATGAGGCGCCGCGAGCCGCCCGAGCGCATCGCCGCCCTGGTGCAGCAGAACTTTCACGTCGCGGTCAGCCGCGACCAGATGCTGGCCTGCTGGCACGCGCGCAACACGCCCCCGACGCAGACCGGACACAGACAGGATGACAAAGAATCCGTGCAATTTCCGGCGGATGCGGAGAAGGCGCCGCTCTTCACGCGCGCCGTGCCCGATGCGGCGCATGCCACGAAGACCGAAGCGGCGATGCCTTACGTCATTTCGGACGGCGCTGTGCCCGAGACCGAGACCGAGACCGAAACCGAGGCCAAGACCGAGGCGCCACCGTCCGCCAACACGCCTGACCCCGAGCCGGGCTTGGTCAGCACGGACGCAGAAGATGCACCGGGCCAGGATGACCCGGCAACGCAGACCGGACACAGACAGGATGAAGACGAATCCCTGCAAATTCCGGCGGATACGGTGGACGAGCCCACTTCACGCGACGTTTCGCTCCAAGCCCTCGCGGATTTGGCGAAGGCGCGGCTCGGCATCGCGCCGGATCCCGCACCGGCAACGCAGACCGGACACGAACGCGGACATAGGCAGGGGCAGGGGGAGAGGCAGGATCGAAAAACCCCGACCGTTCTGACCGACGAGGTGAAGACGTTCATCGTCAAAGGCCTGGCGCGCTACGAGACGCCGACGCGCGTGGCGGCGTCGGTGAAGACGCATTTCGGCATCGAGATCGACCGCAGGCAGGTCTTTGCCTATGACCCGGCCGGTTCGCGGCGCCCGGCCAAGCGCTGGATCGCTCTCCATGCCGCGACCCGCGCGAAGTTCAACCGCGCCCTCGGCGAGGTCGGCGTCGCGCAGAAAATAGTGCGGCTGCGGATGCTCGACCGCTTTGCCAATCGCGCGGACGAAGCCAATCAGATGGACCGCGCCTGCCGCATCCTGGAGCAGGCGGCGAAGGAATGCGGCGGCTTCTACGAGCGCTATGCGCGCCCGAAGGTGGCTGCGACTTGAATCGCCATGCCCGGCAATGACGCGTCAATCCACCGGAACGTAGTCGATCTCGAGGAAGTCCGTGACCTCCTTCTTCCAGCGGTCGCGGACGAAAGCGACATGGACCGGATGGCTGTCATAGGCGTCATAGGCGGCCTGGTCGGCGAACTCCATCGAGAAGCCGAACCTATAGGCGTTCTTGCGGCTGACCTGGTTCAGCCGCTCGAACTTCTGCACGCCGGGAATGCCGGCCAGGACCAGCGCGTCCTCGAGGAACTTCTTCTCCTCGGCCGAGCCCTGCGGATGCTTCAAGGTGAAGACGACGGTGTGGCGGATCATGCGCAAATTTCCCCTGTGACCGGCAGCAATCTAGCCACCGGGCCGGGCGCGCGCAATTCACCCGGCGGAAAGAAGAAGGCCCGCCGAAGGGCGGGCCAGGGTCCGATGGATCGCCAACCGGTTGGTCGGTTAGGCGGCCGTGGCCTTCTTCCGCCGCCAGCCGATGAAGCCGAGGCCGCCCAAGGCGAAGGCGAAGAGCGGAAGCGCCGCCGGGATCGGCGTGGCCGCGACCGCGACCTGGTTGAAGCCGAGCTGATAGATGCCGAAATTCTGGCTGGGCATCTCGAAGGTGAACTGGTTGCCGACCAGCGCCAGGGCGGTGGTCACCCTGGCGGGGTCGGGGTCGCCGAGGGCGCTGATGGCGAGCGAAAGAAGCGGCGTGGACAGGCTGCCCGGTATGCCCCCCGCAAAGATGTCGACATTGCCGCCGAGAGCCATGGCGGCGATATCGAGCGTGATGGTGGTGAGGCTGATCGCGAAACCCGGATCCGCGGTCAGGGTCAGATAGGAGGGATCCGAATTGTCGGAGCCCAGGTACCAGCTCTGGCCAAAGCCGTTCGACCAGGTCCGCAGCGCGCCGGTATAGGTGGCGGCCACGTTCGGCGTATCGCCGCCGCCCGCATAGCTGCTCCCGAGCGGACTGGTCGCGCCGTTCGCCCGATGGCCGTAACACCCGGCCTGATTGTTGGCGATGCACTGCGCATCGGCGTTGTTCGGAACGAAATCGTGGAAGTCCAAGGTCGTTGCCTGCGCGACGACGCCCCATCCGAATACGGTGAGCCCGGCCAACAGTCCGAGAATCGATCGGTGCATGGAACTGCTCCCTATGTGTGATTCGCCCCTTGTCGCGACATCGTCGAAGACGCAATGACCGATCCACTGAAGCCGCCCCGGCGCCATGGTTAACGCGACTAAAAGTGTCGCGACGATCCTGCGATTGGGGCACGATAGTCTTCTGCTGCGGCCGCCGCCCCTGCCATATGGCAGGGATGCGCCCGTCGTTGAGCGAATTTCCAGAAGCGCGGGGCGCACCATGCTTTCCATGAATGGCATCCGGGCGGGCGTCGATGGCCTGCTCTCCGCCGCCATCCTGGCGGAAGGCTGGGAAGAAGCTCTGATGCGATACGCGCTGGCCGCCGGCGCCCGCGATGCGGTGCTGATGCGCAACGAAGCGCGGAAAACGGTC
Source organism: Dongia sedimenti (assembly GCA_030715195.1). Taxonomy (GTDB): domain Bacteria; phylum Pseudomonadota; class Alphaproteobacteria; order Dongiales; family Dongiaceae; genus Dongia; species Dongia sedimenti. Next base: position 781,025 of record JAUYVI010000002.1, on the reverse strand, counting down.
GCGGCGGTGGTGACTCCGGAAGCCGCACGCGCGGCTGAGGATTTCCTGGCGGGCCGCACGCCGCCGAACTCCCGCTATCAGCGTGTCGGCAACCTGCGCTACTTCGGGTTTCGGATCGACCAGGACGATTATTCCGAAGCCGAACTGGCGCGCGATCCCTACTACCAGGAGTTCCTGCGTCCCAATGGCGTGTTCTGGCACGCGAACACGGTTCTGGCGCTTGGGTCGGACGAGTATGTGGAATTGAGTTTGAAACGACGCATCGAGCTCGGCCCGTACCAGCCGGCCGACCGCGCCGTGCTCGACAGCGTGCTACCGGAACTCCATGCGGTTGCCCGCATCGCCAAGGGCGTCCTGGATGCGGAGGCACGCGGCATGACCTGGCTGCTCGGCCGGCGCGGCGGAGCGATCATCGAGCTCGATTCCCACGGGCGGGTGCTGCCCGGCCAGGCGGCCGGCGAGGGCAATCCCTTCTGCCCGGTGCGAATCCTGCGGCGGCGGCTCGTGGCGACGGATCGCACGGCGCAGTTCTCCATCGATCGTGCCGTTGCCGGCGCGATCTCCCGCCCGGGACGATTGGGCGTGGCGGCGCTCACCAATGCCGAGGGTCGGCGCTATCTCCTGCAGGTCCATCCGGTCCCCGGCCGGGCGCGCGACATATTCTCCTCCGCGACCGCGCTGGCGCTGCTGATCGAGCGCGACAGCGATCCGGCTGCACTCCGGCTCGACCTGTCCTGGTTGCGCAGCGCGTACGGCCTGACCGACCGGGAAGCGAACGTGGCGGCCCTCCTGGCCGAAGGTCTCTCGGTCGATGCCATAGCCGCGCGGCTCAGGATCCAATCCAGCACCGCCCGCAGCTATCTGAAGAATGTACTGCAGAAGACCGGTGCCACCCGGCAGGCCGAGCTCGTCGCCCTGCTGGCCCACATCTGACGTTGCGGCGGGCTCACCGCGAGACAACCGGTCCGCCTCCGACCCATTGGAATCTCCCGTCATTTCTGCTTAGGTCCCCGCCCGCGCACTTGCCATGACGGCCTCATGCCAGAATCCTACATCGACACCTATTATCGGCGCACTATCATCGACCATGCCGACCATCCGCCGCTGACCGAAGACCGTCAGGTCGATGTCTGTGTGATCGGCGGCGGCCTGGCCGGGCTTTCCACCGCCCATGAATGCGTGCAGCGCGGGTTGAAGGTGGCCCTGCTGGAGCAGCACCGAATCGCCTGGGGCGCGTCGGGTCGCAACGGCGGCTTCGTGACCTCCGGCTATGCTACCGGTCACGAGCAGATCGCGCGCCGCGCCGGCGAGGCCGGCGCCAAGGCGCTGCACGACCTCTCGGTCGAGGGTGTTCGCATGGTGCGGGAAAATATCGACCGGCTCGACCTGCCGCGGGTCAATCCGACGCCCGGCGTCCTGCGCGCGATCCGCTATGACGATGCCGCCGGCCTGCAGGCGGAGGTGGCGGAGGCCAGGCGCAAGTTCGGCACCACCTTGCGCTATCTCTCCCGCGACGAGGTGCGGCAGAAGCTGAAGAGCGATGTCTACTTCCAGGGTATCTACGTCCCCGACGCCTTCCACTTCCATCCACTCAACTACGCGCTCGGTCTCGGCGCCGCAATTGTGAAGCGCGGCGGGTCCATCTTCGAGCAGAGCCCCGCGACCGGCATCACGCGTGATGCCAACCGCTACACCGTGACCACACCGCAGGGGAGCATCACGGCCAAGCATGTCGTGCTCTGCGGCGGCGGCTATACCGACCGCGTCGCGCCCGCATTGCACCGCGCCTATCTGCCGATCGCGACCTACATGCTGCTGACCGAACCGATCGCGAATATCGCGGAGGCGATCGACACCTCCGCCGCCATCGCCGACGACCGCCGCGCCGGCGATTACTACCGCGTGGTGGACGGCAACCGGATTCTCTGGGGCGGCTGCATCACCACGCAGACGCGTGACCCATCCAATCTCGCCGCGCTCATGCGCCGCCGCATCGTCGAGACCTATCCGCAGCTCGGGGATTTGAAGGTCGCGGCCGCCTGGTCCGGCCTGATGTCCTATGCAAGGCATCTGATGCCGCAGATCGGCCGCATGCCGGACGGTCTCTGGTACGCGACCGGGTTCGGCGGCCATGGCATGAACACCACCGCCATCGCCGGACGCGTGGTCGCCGAAGCGATCGCCGGTGAGAGCGACCGGATCAAGCTGTTCCAGCCCTTCGGCCTCGACTGGAACGGCGGGCCCTTCGGTCGCATCGCCGTGCAGGCCACCTACTGGTATCTTCAGGCCATGGATGCCTGGCGCGAAAGAAGGAACTCGCATGCTTAGTCCGGACCAGATCCGTGCCGCCATCCCGAACGTGCTCACCGAGGCGCATTTCCCGGAGCTGCCGAACTACTATCGCGGCAAGGTGCGGGAGAACTATGATCTTCCCGACGGTCGGCGCATCCTCATCTCCACCGACCGGCAGAGCGCCTTCGACCAGGTGCTGGCGGCCGTGCCGTTCAAGGGTCAGGTGCTGACCGAGACCGCGCGCTTCTGGTTCGAGGCGACCAAGGATATCTGCCCCAACCACGTGCTCGACTATCCCGACCCCAATGTCGTGATCGGCCGCCGCCTCGAGATGCTGCCGGTCGAGATGGTGGTGCGCGACTATCTCACCGGCTCGACCGACACCGCGATCTGGCCGATGTATCGCGACGGCAAGCGCAAGGTGTATGGTGTCGCGCTGCCTGACGGCTTGAAGAAGAACGACAAGCTGCCGGGCACGATCCTCACGCCCACCACCAAGGCGGAGCAGGGCGGCCACGACGCGCCGATCACGCCGCCGGAGATCGTGGCGCAGGGCCTGCTCTCGCAGAAGCAATGGGACGAGGTCGCGGCGCTCAGCCTGGCTATCTTCGCCCGCGGCCGCGAGATCGCCGCCAGGAACGGCCTCATCCTGGTCGATACCAAGTTCGAGTTCGGCCTGGACGGCGCCGGCAAGATCGTGCTCGCCGACGAGATCCTGACCCCCGACAGCAGCCGCTATTGGAAGGCCTCGAGCTATGCCGCGCGCCACAATGGCGGCGAGGAGCCGGAGAGTCTCGACAAGGAATTTCTCCGCCTCTGGATCTCGTCCCGTTGCGATCCTTACAAACAGCCGATCCCGGAAATTCCCGCCGACACGCTGGTCGCGTTCGCGCAGAAATACATCGCGCTCTACGAGACCGTGACCGGCGGCAGCTTCCAAGCGCCGCCGGCGGGTGAGAAGGTCAAGGACCGCATCCGCCGCAATCTCGCGAAATTCTTCTAGATGACCGAAGCCGGGCAGCAGGAGACCGTCGCGTTCCTGTCCGACCCGAAGACGCATGGCGGCGTGAAGCCCGAAACCATCACCACCCATGCCTCGATCGTCTTCATGGCCGGCGAGCGCGTCCTCAAGCTGAAGCGCGCGGTCAAGTACTCCTATCTCGACTTCTCGACCATCGCGCTCCGCCGCAAATCCTGTGAAGAAGAACTCAAGCTCAACCGCCGCACCGCGCCGAATTTGTATCTCGACGTCCAGCCGATTACCCGCGAAGCCGGCGGCTTGAAGCTCGGCGGCAAAGGCGAGGCCGTGGACTGGGTCGTGGTGATGCGCCGCTTCCCACAGGAAGCTCTGTTCAGCCGCCTCGCCGAGGCCGATAAGCTGACGCCCGACTTGATGCGCCGCCTCGCCGACCGGATCGCCACCTTCCATCGTGAGGCCGCCGTCACGCCCGACTTCGGCGGCGGGGCCGGCGTCGCGCAGGTCATCGGCATCAACGACGAGAATCTCCGGCGCGACGGTCCGCCGCGCATCCCGGTCGCGGAAGCCGAAGCGCTCACCACCGCCGCGCGTCAGGCTGCCAGCCACTGCGCCTCCCTGCTGGAGCGGCGCCGCAAGGCGGGCAAGGTCCGCCAATGCCATGGCGACCTGCATCTCAACAACATCTGCCTGATCGACGGCGAACCGACCCTGTTCGACTGCATCGAGTTCAACCCGTCCCTGGCGGCGATCGACGTGCTCTACGATCTCGCCTTCCTGTTGATGGATCTCATCTACCGCGGCCACACGACCGACGCGGCGGTCGTCTTCAACCGCTATCTCGACGTCGCCGACGAGAGCGACGGCTTGGCGGCGATGCCGCTGTTCTTGTCGCTCCGCGCCTGGGTCCGCGCCCATGTTACGGCAACCGCCGCGCGGAGCGGCGCGGGCGACCTCGCGGAGGCGCGCCGCTATTTCGATCTGGCATGCGATTTCATGAAGCCGCGCCCGCCGCGGCTGGTCGCGGTCGGAGGCTTGAGCGGCACCGGCAAGTCCACCATCGCCGCGATCCTCGCCGGACGCCTTGGCCGGGCGCCGGCCGCGCGGGTGCTGCGCAGCGACGTGATCCGCAAGCGCCAGCACGGCGCCGCGCCGGAACAGAGCCTCGCCGCGGAAGCCTATTCGGAAGCAGCGACCCGGCGTGTCTACGCCGCGCTGGAGGCCGAAGCACAGTCCGCCATCGACGCCAAATGCAGCGTCATCATCGACGCCGTCTCCGCCAAGCCCGAGGAACGCGCCGCCTTCGCCGTATTGGCGCGCCGGCTCGGCGTCCCATTCGACGGCATCTGGCTGGAAGCATCCGCCGAAGTCCTGCGGCGGCGGATCGGCGGGCGAAAGAACGACGCCTCGGATGCCGATCTCGCGGTTCTGGAAAGGCAACTCGGCTACGACCTCGGCGCGATCGACTGGCACCGCATCGATGCTTCGGCCGCGCCGGACGCCATCGCCGAAGCCGCGCTGAATGCGATCAGCTGACGGCCGCCAGGGCCTCGGTCCGGTCGCGCAGGAAACGGCAGAGCGCGCGCGGGTCGCGCATGTCCTGCATCGCCGCGTAAGGCAGCACGTCGCCGATCGTGGCGCTGAAGCTGCCGCCGATCTTGTTGGCGACCTCGTGCAGCAGATAGGCCATGCGCGCGGTCATGCCGATATGGCTGGCGATCTGGAACATCCGGCTGTTCTGGCCGGGGAAGAAGATCGGCACCACCGGCGCCTGGGCGTCGTGCACCAGCCGGGCGGTGAAGGGCTTCCATTCGAAATCCACCGCCTTCCGGGCGAAGAAGCTCGGCGTGGTCGCGACCCCGCCGGCCGGGAAGACGATGATGCAGCCGCCGCTCTTGATGTGCGCACGCGCCACGGCGCGGCTTTGGAGATTGGTTGCCTGCGCGGTCGGGGTCGGATCGAAATCGATCGGCAGGATGTAATTGCGGATCTCGGCATCGGGCGGGTAGAGCCGCGAATTGGTCAGCACCTTGAAGTCGCGCCGCACCCGGTTGGCGAGATGCCCGATCAGCAGCCCGTCGATCAGGCCGAACGGATGGTTGGCGACGATCACCAGCGGCCCGGTGCGGGGCAGGGCCTCGAGCTTCTTCGGATCGTAGTCGACGCTGAGGCGCATCAGCCGCATCGCCGCGTCCCAGAAGTCCACGCTGCCGCGCAGCTCGGTCTGGTAGGTATTGTAGAGCCGCTTCAATTCGAGCTGCCCGGTCGCCGCCTCGATCAGATGGATGAGGGCGCGGGTCAGCCGGTTGTCGCAGGGACTGGCATAGCTGAGATCGATCGCGGCAGGCATGGGCTGAAGGATACCTGTCATGCGTGACGGCCCGGTCGCAACCGGATGACGGTTTCATGGCGCTTTGCCGGCGCGAGTGGGCTAAGGTCGCGCCCAGTCTTCCTGCCAATGAGGTTCCCGATGTCGCTTTCCATGTACGACGCGTCCGTGCCGGTCTTCCGCCAGATGCTGTCCGCGCTCTCCGCCATCATCGACAAGACCATCGCCCATGCCGAGGCGAAGAAGATCGACCCGGCGGTCTTCGCCGCCGCGCGACTCTATCCCGACATGTTTCCCTTCTCGCGCCAGATCGGCGTCGCGACCGATTTCGCGAAAGGGGCCAGCGCAAGGCTTGCCGGAGTCGAGGTGCCGAAGTTCGAGGACACCGAGGTGACGCTGGCCGACCTGAAGGCACGGTTGCAGAAGACCCTGGACTTCATCGCCACCCTGAAGCCCGAGCAGTTCGAAGGCGCCGACACGCGCGACATCACCATCCAGCTCCGCAGCGGCCCGACCGTGTTCAAGGGCCGGCCGTATCTGTTGCATTACGCCATGCCGAACTTCTACTTTCACGTCACCACCGCCTACGCGATCCTGCGCCACAACGGGGTCGAGATCGGCAAGCCGGACTTCATCCACCAGCTGATCACCGCCTAGCGCGTGGGAGAATACACAGAGTCGTGACAGAGCTGCCACAGCGGCGCTAGTATCGCGCCGATCCGGAACGCCTTGAAACCTGGCGCGGATCGGAAGGTGGCTTATGGACGACAGCGCAAAACCAAATCCCAGTGGTGCGAATCCCAGTGGCGCCAACCGTTGGCGCCGCTTCGCCGATTGGGACGAGCGTCCGCTGCGGCTCGATCGCTTTGCCGTCGAAGACGCCGAGAACGGCTTCGCCGCCTTCACCAGCCCGAACGATCCGAAGCCCGGACTCGAGATCAAGAACGGCCGCGTGACCAGCCTCGACGGCAAGGCCGAGGCCGATTTCGACATGATCGACCTGTTCATCGCCCGCCATCACATCGACCCTGAGATCGCGCCCAAAGCCATGGCGATGCCGTCGGCCGCGCTCGCGCGCATGCTGGTCGATTTCAACATCCCGCGCACCGAGCTGACGCGCCTCGCCCATGGCTTGACGCCCGCGAAGCTCGCCGAGGTCGTGGCACAGCTGAACGCCATGGAGATCGCCTTCGCCTATTCCAAGATGCGGGCGCGTAAGACTCCCGGCAACCAGGGCCACGTCACCAACGCCAAAGACGATCCGCTGCAGTTGGCGGCCGACGCCGCGACCGCGGTCGCGTTCGGCTTCGACGAGATCGAGACCACCCAGCGCGTGGCCCGCAACGCCTGGTCCAACGCGGTCGCCTGTGCGGTCGGCGGCGCGGTCGGCCGCTGGGGCACGCTGTTCCAGTGCTCCTCCGAAGAGGCCGAGGAATTGCAGATCGGCATGGCCGGCTTCTCGTCATACGCCGAGACGGTCTCGGTCTACGGCACCGAGCGCGCCTTCATCGACGGCGACGACACCCCCTGGTCTAAGGCCTTCCTGGCCGCCGCCTATGCCTCGCGCGGCATCAAGATGCGCTGCACCTCCGGCGCGGGCTCCGAGCTCCTCATGGGCTTCCATGAATCGAAATCGCTGCTCTATCTCGAGGCCCGCTGCCTCTGCCTGCAGCGCGCCATGGGCGTGCAGGGCACCCAGAACGGCGGCATCGACGGCGCGCCGGTGACTGCGACCGTGCCCGGCGGCGTGCGCGAGCTGATGGCGGAGAACCTGCTCGCGGTCTGGCTCGACCTCGAATGCGCCTCGGGCAACGACGCGCGGCATTCGGAATCCGAGATCAGGGTCGGGGCCAAGATCCTGCCCGTGCTGATCGCCGGCTCCGACTTCATCTGCTCCGGCTTCGGCACGATCAAGGCCTATGACAATTCCTTCAACCCCTCGTCCTTCAACGGCGAGGAGATGGAGGATTTCCTGGTCCTGCAGCGCGATTTCGAAGCCGATGGTGGCTTGACCTCGGTCGACGAGACCAGGGTGCTGGACGTGCGCGGCCGCGGCATCGACGCCATCGCCGCCGTCTTCGAGGAGTTGAATCTCGGGAAGCCGACCGCCGCGATGAAGGCGAGCGTCCAGGTTGCCTCCGGCTCCGAGGAGACCGAGAGCTACACGCCGCGTGAGGTCACCCTGATCAGCGACGCGATCAAGGCCCGCGGCATCACCGTGGTCGATGTCATCCTGGCGCTGGAGAAGCGCGGCTTCGGCGAAGAGGCGGAAAACCTCCTCAACGTCGTGAAGCTCCGCGTTTCCGGCGACTATCTGCAGACCTCGGCCGTGGTGCGTGACGGCAAGGTGTTGAGCGCGGTCAACGACCCCAACGACTATACCGGTCCCGGCACCGGCTATCGCCTCGGCGAAAAGCGGCGCGAAGAGATCAACCACATCCGCGACCTGCTCGATCGTGAATCCGTGCTGCGCGATCAGAACCGCCATGCCAAGGGCGAAGCGCGCCGCATCGTCTACCGCGATGCCGGCCCGGCCGAGCTCGGCAACGACCCGACCGAAGTCGTGGTCGGCCTCAGCCCCGCTTTCGGCCTGAAGCTGTTCCAGACCACCGCCGGCCATTCGCTGGCCGCGGTGCTGAAGGAGCTGTCGGCCGGCATCCAGGCGAAGGGCGGCAAGCCGCGCATCGTGCGCTTCCGCCACACCGCGGATACCTCGTTCTTGGGATTGAGCGCTGCGGGGATCGCCGGATCCGGCGTCGGCATCGGCATCCAGGCCAAGGGCACCGCCGTCATCCACCAGCGCGGCCGCCTGCCGCACAACAATCTGGAGCTCTTCTCCAACGCGCCGATCACCCAGCTCGCGCATTATCGCCGCCTCGGCGAGAACGCCGCGACCTATGCCAAGGGCGAGATCCCCGAACCGGTCGTGGTCCCCACCAAGGGCCAGGCCATGGGCGCCCGCTTCCACGCCCAGACCGCGCTCATCTACGCGATCGAGACCTCGCTGACCGAAGAAGGGGCCAAGCCCGAGAATGTCGAGATCAAGTTGCTCGAAGGTGCCGCATGAAGCTCGCCGTCGCCGACTATCCGCTCTCCGAGAAGCGCGCTGACCTCATCCGCACCCGCACCGGGAAAGCGCTGAGCGAGATCACGGTGGCCGCGCTGAAATCGGGCGCCGCCACCATGGACGATCTCCGCATCACCCGGGATTCGCTGTTGCTGCAGGCCGAGATCGCCGAAGCCGCCGGCCGCCCGCGGCTCGGCGCGAACTTCCGGCGCGCCGCCGACATGGTGGACGTGCCGCAGGACTTTCTGCTGCAAGCCTACGAACTGCTGCGTCCCGGCCGCGCCAAGAACAAGGCCCAGTTGCTGGACACCGCCAGGGTGTTCCGCGAGACCTACAAGGCCGAACGCGTCGCCGCGTTCCTGGAAGAAGCCGCCGAGGTGTATGAGCGACGGGGGCTCTTCCAGTTTCGGTATTGAGCAAGTTGGGGAAGCATGTCCTGGAAAACCCGCCACCGCTCCTTCTACTACGAAGGCGCGCCCGAGCCCGATGACCTCGATCTGAAGCCGGCCGAAACGGCTCTGCTGGTGATCGACGTGCAGAACACCTATGTCGAGCGCCCGGATCGTTCAAAACTCGCGCCGGCCGAGCAGGCAGCTTACGACAAATGGACGCCGTTCCACGAGCGCATGCAGGGCCAGGTCATCCCCAACACCCGCCGCCTGCTCGACCTGTTCCGCAGCCGCAAGATCGAATGCCTGTTCGCCCGCATCGCCTGCCAGACCGCGGACGGCCGCGATCGCTCGCTCAGCCAGAAGATGCCCGGCTGGAACAACCTGCTGCTGCCGAAAAACGAGCACGCGTCGCAGCTGGTGCCCGCGCTCAGTCCCCAAGGCGACGAGATCACCGTCACCAAGACCACCGACAGTGCGCTCACCGGCACCAATCTCCGCCTGATCCTGCACAATCTCGGCATCAAGAACGTGGTCTGCGCCGGCATCTTCACCGACCAATGCGTCTCCTCGACCGTGCGGAGCCTGGCCGATGAGAGCTTCAACGTCGTCGTGGTCGAGGATTGCTGCGCCGCCGGCACCGACGCGCTGCACGAACAGGAGCTGGCGATCATCAACATGATTTACTGCCACGTGATGAACACCGATGAGCTGGTTGCGATGATGAAGCTCACATGACCAGGAAATTCCTCGTCATCATCCCCGAGCTCGCGGGACCGCCGGCGCTGATCGGCGAAGCCTTGATGGAGCAGGGCCACAGCTACGACGCCATCTATCCGATGGACCGCTTCGCCAGCCATGCGCCGCTCAGCTACCCGGGATTGCCGTCCGAGCCCGGCGATTACGCCGGCCTCGTCATGATGGGTGGGCCGATGAGCGCCAACGACACCGCCGAGCATGGCTTCCTCGAGGAGAGCATGTCGCTGATCCGCAGCTTCGGCCTGGCGCAGCGTCCGGTGCTCGGCGTCTGTCTCGGAGCCCAGGTGATCGCCCGCGCCTATGGCGGCGAGGTCTTCCGCCTCGGCGGTCTCGAAGCCGGCTATGTCGGGATGCGCACGACAGAAGAGGCTGCGCGCGATCCCGTCTTCGCCGGCTTGGCTGGGAACTTTGCCGCCTTCCACACCCATTACGAAGGCGTCCGCAACATCCCCGAAGCCACCGTTCTCGCCACCGGCGGCAAGAGCGCGGTCCAGGCCTATCGGATCGGCGCCACGACCTATGGCCTCCAGTTCCATCCCGAGGTCACGATCGATATTGCCCGCGATTGGGTGCGCAAGTTCGGCGCCGTGTTCTGCCAGGATGAGCCGCGGCTGATCACCCATCTCGACCGCGATTTCGCCGCGCACTTTCAAGCCTCGGCCCAATGGTGCCGCCGGTTTGTGCGGAGCTGGTCAAATCTACCCGGATAATCCGCCCGGACTCACACAAACTGTTGTGGAGTTCGGTAGTGCCTGTCAATATTCCGGCCGCTGCGGTCAAGTCGCCTTGGCGCTGACCCGCTAGCATTGAAACATGGCCGTGGTCCAAGTGCGAGGACTCCGGACTTCAAGCCTTTGCCGCCATCGGGCACGGATGGCCAGGGCGTTTCAAACCGTGCCGCAACAGACGGGGAGCGTGGAGATGATGGAAAGAAGGACGTCGCGTCGCAGTTTCATGCAGCAATCGGCCGGCCTTGCGGCGCTCGCGGCCGGCGTCGGCGGACTTTCCGCCCGGGCCTTTGCCGACCGGTCGAAGGAACTGAACATCCTCTGCTGGGAAGGCTACAACTCGGCCCAGGTGCTGGACCCGTTCCGGGAATCGACCGGCGCCACGGTGAAGGCGGAATCGCTCACCAACGATCCGACCATGATCGACCGGCTGCGCGCCGGCGAGACCAAGGTCTGGGATCTGATCAACGTGAACAATCCCTGGGCGCGCAAGGTGATGTTCCCGGAAAAGCTCATCAAGCCGCTCGACCGCGCCAGCATGGAACCCTATTTCGAGAAGATGCTGCCGATGTTCAAGCCGCCCTACAAATGGGCGATGGATGACAGCGGCAAGGAGCTGCTCGGCATGTGCCAGCGCTTCGGTCCGTACTCCTACGTGGTCAACACCGACAAGATCAGCCGCAAGACCGCCGAGGACCAGGGCTGGGATCTCTTCAACGACGCCGCCAATGCCGGCAAGTACGGCATCCTGGATTCCGCCGACTGGAACGTCTTCAACATCTGTGTCATCGCCGGCTTCGATCCGTTCAAGCCGCGCGGCGAGGCCGAAGTCGCGAAGTTCACCGAGACCGCGAAGAAGGTGTTCAAGAACGCCAAGGTGGTCGGCGACATTGCCACCATGAACCAGGCGCTGATCGCCGGCGAGATCGACTTCCACATGACCGGCGGCACCTACAGCGCCTCGCCGGCCCGCGCCGACGGCCACCAGAACATCCGCGGCATCACCCCGCTGAAAGGCCCGCTGGAAGGCGGCAAGGGCGGCATCTCCTGGATCGAGGTGACCTCGACCGTCAACAATCCGGATCTCTCGCCGCTCGCCGTCGAGTTCCTGAAGCATGTCCAGGACCCCGCGGTCGCCCACACCGTCGCCTTCGCCGAGGGCACCTTCAATCCCGTCGCCCAGATGGCCAACCCGGATTGCTTCAAGCTGTTCACCAAGGACGAGCTCGACGCGATCCAGTGGGACAGCCTGGACGAGGAAATGGCGCGCTCGGTCGAGTACGACGTGGTGCCGGATTACGACAAGCTCTTGGAGATCATGAACTCCGCCAAGCGCGAAGTCTCCGGCGGCTGATCGCGCCCGATCGTCGTTTCCGATAACGGCCCTTTCGCGCGCCCAGCCCATTTCGGCTAGGATGGCGCGGAAGGGCCGGCCTCCCGGTTATTCGCATTCGGACCAACACGCATCCCCGGAACCAGATGACGCGCTCCCAATCGACGATCCACGGGCCGATTCTCGAGTTGCGCAAGCTCACCCGGACGTTCGGCGCACTCACTGCGGTGAACGCCATCGACCTCGACATCGCCGAGGGCGAGTTCTTCACCATCGTCGGCCCCTCGGGCAGCGGCAAGACCACCATGCTCCGCATGCTGGCCGGCATGGAGCAGGCGACCAGCGGCGACATCCTGCTGCGCGGCAAGCGCATCAACGACGTGCCGGCCAACCGGCGCCCGACCTGCATGGTGTTCCAGTCGCTGGCGCTGTTCCCGCACCGGACCGTCGGCCAGAATATCGAGTTCCCGATGAAGATCCGCGGCGTCGATCCGGCCAAGCGCAAGGAGCGGGCACTGCAGCTGATGCGCCAGCTCCGCCTGCCGGAGAACTACTACGGCAAGAACGTGACCAAATGCTCGGGCGGCGAGCGGCAGCGCGTGGCCCTCGCCCGGGCGCTGGCCTACGACCCCGAGATCCTGTTCTTCGACGAACCACTCTCGGCCATCGACTACAAGCTCCGCAAGACGCTCGAAAGGGAGCTGAAGGATATCCACCGCGAGACCGGCAAGACCTTCGTCTACATCACCCATAGCCTGGAAGAGGCGATGGTGATGTCGGACCGGATCGGCGTCATGCAGGCGGGGCGCCTCATTCAGGTCGGCACGCCGAACCAGATCTATTCGACCCCGACCAACCGCTTCGTCTCGGAGTTTATCGGTGACGTGAACGTCATCCCGGTCCACATCGGCCCCAACGGCAAGCTGATCTCGGATGATTTCGCCGCCGAGTTCTCGGTGCCGAAAATTCCGGTGGGCTTCACCGGCGGCCACCTGGTGGTGCGGCCGGAGTTCGTGCGTTTCCTCGGATCTGGCGACGCCAGCGAGAACCGCCTGACCGGCCGGGTCTACAATGAATACGCCCTCGGCTCCCGCATCCAGTACCAGGTGCGGGTCGGCGAGGCGGTGTTCATCGTCGAGAAGCTGCGCCAGCAGGCCTATACCGGCGGCCTCGACGACGAGGTGGCGATCGGCTGGAGCGGCGCCGACAGCATCCTGGTGAGCGACTGATGGCGATGCTCAGGCAACCGGGGCCGCGCAACGCGATCCCCCTGATGCTGCTGATGCTGGTCGGCTTCGCCGCACCCCTGCTGGCGGTGATCGGGTTCAGCCTGGTGCCGGCCCGCAGCTTCAGCCTGTGGCAGATGCCGACCCTGGAGAACTATGCCGGGGTGTTCAGCGGCACCAACTACATCTCCTTCGTCTATTCGCTGGTCTTCGCCGCCCTGACCGTCATCGTGCTCGCGGTGGTCTGCTATCCGGTGGCGCTCGGCCTGGTCCGGGTGTTCGGCAAATGGTCGATGTTCATGTCGCTGCTGTTCACCATCCCGCTGTTCGTCTCGGAGAACGTGCGGCTCTACGGTTGGGTGCTGTTCTTCATCAAGAACGGCGTGCTGCTCGGCACGCTGAAGACCATCGGGATCGAGCCGGAGAGCTGGCTGTTCACCCAGAGCATCATCCTTTTCGGCATGGTCTACGTGTACCTGCCGTTCATGCTGTTCCCGATGACGCTCGGCATCAGCATGGTGCCGAAGGAGACCCGCGATGCCGCCTTCGATCTCGGCGCCACGCGCTGGCAGGTGTTCAGGGAGGTCGATCTGCCGCTCTCCATGCCGGGCATCACCATCGGTTTCCTGCTCTCCTTCGTGCTGGCGGTCGGCGCCATCGCCGAGGCCAAGGTGCTCGGCGGCCAGCGGATCATCCCGGTCACCCATGACATCGAGATCGCCTTCACCTATGCGCAGAACTGGCCCATGGGCTCGGCGCTCTCGGTGCTGCTGATGCTGGTGGTCGGCGTGCTGGTCCTGGTCGTGCTGCGCCGCTTCGATCTCGACACCATCCTCGGAAAGAAGTGACGGCGATGGAAGCCAAGCAAACGAACTGGCGGAACGGCCTGGTCTGGACCTGGTCCCTGGCCGTGGTGGCCTTCCTCTACCTGCCGAGCGTCTGCCTGCTGCTGGCGTCGCTGACCGACAGCCGCTACTTCACCTTCCCGATCACCAAGTGGGGTCTCTCCTGGTGGGCGAAGACCTTCAACTCGCTGGAGATCCACGCGCTGTTCAAGACCTCGATCTCCATTGCATTGTGCGTGACCGTGATCTCGGTGGTAATCGCGCTGTTCGGCGCGCTCGCCTTCGCGCGCTATGAATGGAAGGGTCGCTCGATCTATCAGAAGATCGTGCTGCTGCCGATCTTCTTCCCGCAATCGGTGCTGGGCTTGGCGCTGCTGCTCTGGTTCAACGCGCTCGGCCTCGATCTTTCCTGGAAATCCGCGGTCTTCGCGCATCTGGTCTGGATCGTGCCCGTGGTCACCCTGGTGATCTCGATCCAGGTCTACAGCTTCGATCCCGCCCTGGAGGAGGCCGCCTACGACCTTGGCGCCACGCGCTGGCAGGTGTTTCGCGAGGTGACTCTGCCGGTGCTGTTCCCGGGCATCTTCTCCGGCATGCTGTTCGCCTTCCTGCTGTCCTGGGGCAATTTCCCGCTGTCGCTGTTCACCACCGGCGCCGACACCACGATCCCGGAATATCTCTATGCCAAGATGGTCGCGGGCTACACGCCCGGCGTGCCGGTACTCGGCACCGTGAACACGTTCGGCGCCGCGTTCCTGTTGCTCGGCGGCTATGGGCTCATTCTCTGGTGGCGCCGCAGCCGTATCGGGGATTCGAAAGAATAGGGGAGGAGTTCACCATGGCCACGTCGTCGCTGCAGGGCAAATCCGTCATCGTCACCGGCGCCAGCAAGGGCATCGGAAAGGGCATCGCGCGGGTGTTCGCCCAAGCCGGCGGCGCCAGGGTGCTGGTGGTCTCGCGCCACCTCAAGGAGGCCGAAGCCGCGGCCAAGGAGTTCGGCAACGGCGCCTCCGGCTTCGCGGCGGATGTGACCAGGCCCGAGGATATGGCGGCGATGGCCAAGGCGGCGAACGATCGCTACGGCGGCATCGACGTGCTCTGTGCCAATGCCGGCGTCTTTCCGCAGGTGAAGCTGGAGGAGATGACCGTCCAGCAATGGGACGACACCTTCGCCGTCAATCTCAAGGGCACCTTCCTCGCGGTGCAGGCCTGCATGCCCTACCTGAAGAAGAGCAGCCAGGGCCGTGTGGTGATCACCTCCTCGATCACCGGTCCGGTCACCGGCTTCCCCGGCTGGTCGCATTACGGCGCCACCAAGGCCGGCCAGCTCGGCTTCATGCGCACCGCCTGCATCGAACTCGCGAAGTATGGGATCACGGTGAACGCGGTGCTGCCCGGCAACATCGTCACCGAAGGCCTGAACGATCTCGGCGAGGACTACAAGAAGAGCATGGCCGCCTCGGTGCCGCTGAAGCGCCTCGGCGAGGTCGACGACATCGGCCACGCCGCTCTGTTCTTCGCCTCGAAAGAGGCGGCCTACATCACCGGCCAGACCATCATCGTGGACGGCGGCCAGATATTGCCGGAAAGCTTGGACGCGCTGGCGCAGGCGTAGATCGCGACGTCCGACCCGAATGACCCGTCATGCCAAGGCTTGGCCTTGGCATCCACGAGTTCCTGTGACCAGATCGGTCCTGCATTGGCGAACTCGTGGATCCCATGGCCAAGCCATGGGATGACGACCGAGTGCTGGGAGAGATAGAGCTTCCTGCGGCCCGGGAGGGCGAGACCCGCGCATCTTTGCCGCGTCGACGCTATACTGCGCGGGCCGTTGCGACCCCGGGACCCGATGCGAACCGACACCGTCTTCAAGAAGACCTTCAACGCCCTGCTGGACCACCTGGTCCGGCAGGATACCGAGGCGCCGCTGGAGTCCGAGGCGCGGCTGGCGGATGCGCTGAAGGTCAGCCGGACCACCGTGCGCAAGGCCCTGGCCGAGGCTGAGCAGCGCGGCTTGGCGGTGCGCGCGGGCAGCCGTCTCGCGGTCGGGCGCCGCCCCGCCAAGAAGGACTATTTCCCGAGCGAGGATACGGTCGCGACCTCGGACCGGGTCGAGCAGAAGTTCCTCGAATGGATCCTGCGCGGCGATCGGAAGCCGGACCAGCTGATCAACGGCCTTGAGCTCGCCCGCGAGTTCGACGTTTCGACCATCGCGATTCGCGACTATCTCAACCGCTTCACCCGGTTCGGCCTCGTGGAGAAGCGGACCAATTCCGGCTGGGTCATCCGCGGCTTCACCAAGGAGTTCGCGCTCGAGCTGTTCGAGGTGCGCGAACTGTTCGAGCTGCGCTCGGCCCTGGCCTTCGCCCGGCAGCCGAGCGACTCTCCGGCCTGGGCCGCCTTGAAAAAGCTGGAGGAGGAGCACCGGGTGCTGCTCGCCGAGATCGCGACCCGCTATCACGATTTCTCCAACCTCGACGAGCGGTTCCATCGCCTGATCAACGACGCCTCGCGCAACCGCTTCATCGAGGATTTCCACGACGTGATCAGCCTGATCTTCCACTATCACTACCAGTGGAACAAGGCGGACGAACGCGAACGCAACGCCGTCGCCATCGCCGAGCATCTCGACACCATCAAGGCGCTGCAGACCCGCGACCGGCAGCGCATCGAAGCCGCCTGCCGCAAGCACCTCGCCTCCGCGCGCGAGACGCTGCTGCGCTCGATTCTTTGAGAGCGAGGTTTAGAGCAGCGCCTGCAGCCGCGGCGCCGCGAATGCCGGATCCTTCTCGCGCACCCAGTCGATGAAGGCCGCGATGCGGTTGGCCTTCTTCACCGCATGGTTCTGCGCAATATCGGCCAGGCGATGCTCCAGGAACGGATTGCGGAAGCGCTCCAGCGTCGTCCCGACGTAAAGCTGCGCTTCCTCGCCCATGCCGCGCCGCGCAAAGCCCGGCAGCACCTCGTTCCAGTAGATCTCCATCAGCCGCTTCGCGTCGTCGGTGCCGTCGATGATCTGCTTCACCAGCTCATCGGCGGGCGCGCCGCGGCGCATCCAGCCGTCGGCCAGCACCGTGTGCCCGAGATTGAGGATATGCAGCTTCAGCCGCGCATAGGGCTCGAGGTCGTCCACCAGCCGGACGTCGCGATGCTCCAGGAACTCGAACGCACCCTTGCGGATCGCCCAGAGCGCATAGGGTTCGGCGACGGCGCCGATCGGCTCGATCGGCTGGGCCACGATGCGATCGACCAGCGTGTCGGGAAAGGTCACCGACTTCGATATCCAGGCGCGGAACGCGGCGCTTTGACCGGTCTTCTGCGCGAGATCATCGAGGATGCCGGACAGCACGCGCCCATTGTTGGAGATGAGCTCGGTCGGCAGGAACAGCAGCGGCTTGCCGCCGGTGCGATGGCGCGCCAGCAACAGCGCCAGCACCTTGGCCGGGAAGCTCGGCGGCGCTTGCTCCGCCGCGTAGTCATGCGTCTCGTCGCCGGGCAGCAGCTCGTAGCCGCGCTCGGCCACGTTGGAGATCGCGATCTCCGCCTCCTCGGCGAAGCAGCGCACGACCTCTGGCCATTCGCTCTCGGCCTCATAGGCGCGGTCGATGCTGGCGACCTCGATCGTCTGGTCGATGGTCTTTCCATCGGCGAGGCCGCGGATGCGGACCGGATAAGGACGGCCGCTCTTCAGCGCCGCGATGCGGCCGGCGCGGTCGCCGCCGGAAGTGGTCTTCACCACGGCGATCGGCCCGATGTCCTGGCCTGCAGCCCGCGCCTCATGCACGAACAGGTCGGCATGCGCCTGCAGGAACCGGCTGGTCCCGAACTGGATGATCCGGCGCATCGAAATCAGCCGAGCTCGACCAGGGCCTTCACCAGGCCGCGCTTTTCCTGCGCCCAGCGCGGCAGGTCGGTGATCGCGCCGGCGAGCGAGGTGCGGTGGGTCAGCAGCTTCGGCAGCGGCACCTTTCCGCTTTCGATCGCGGCGATCACCCGCTCGAAATCCGCGCGGGTGGCGTTGCGGCTGCCCATCAGGGTCATTTCACGCTTGTGGAATTCCGGATCGGAGAAGGTGATGGTCTCGGTGACGATGCTGACCAGCACCAAGGTGCCGCCATGGGCGACATGGCGGAAGGCACCTTCCATCGAAGCCTTGTTCCCGGTCGCGTCGAACACGATGTCGAAACCTTCGCCGCCGGTCGCCGCCGCGACGCTCTCCACGACCCGGTCATCCGCGGCGATCGACCGCGCGGCGATGCCGTTCTCGACCGCGAAGACGAGGCGCTCGGGATCGCGGTCGAGGATGGTGATGTCGCCGCCGGCAATGCCGGCAAACAGCGCCGCGCCCAATCCGATCGGTCCGGCGCCGATCACCAACGCGCGCTGGCCGGTCTTGATCTGCGAGCGCGCGACCGCATGGGCGCCGATCGCCAGGAACTCGCAGCTCGCCGCTTGATCGACCGTCAGCTTGCCCGCCGGATAGACATTGCGTTCGGGGATGCTGATCCGCTCGCACATGCCGCCGTCGCGATGCACGCCGAGCACGGCGATCTTCATGCAGCAATTCGGCTTGCCGTTGCGGCAGGCGATGCAGCTGCCGCAGGCGATGTAGGGATTGACCACCACCGTCTCGCCGGGTTTGAGCGCGCTGCCGGCGGGCGCTTCCAACACCGTGCCGGAGAACTCATGGCCGACGATGCGCGGATATTGCAGGAACGGGTGGCTGCCTTCATAGATGTGGAAATCGGTGCCGCAGATGCCGATGCGGCGCACGCCGACCAGCACCTCGGCCTCGCCCCGGGCCGGTTCGGGCCGCTCTTCGATCGCAATTTCGCCGGGCTGCCGGCACACGACTGCTTGCATGAATCCTGTCCGCTGGGTGTTGCTCGGCACCGGGTCCGGCGCTTAGCCGCCCGATTGCCGCCGCTTCTGCAGATTGTCGAGATAGACTACCAGTGCGATCAGCAGACCTTCCAGCACCATTTCCCAGAACGGATCGACGCTCAGCAGGACCGCCGCATTGCTCATGGTGGTGAACAGCACCGCGCCGACCACCGCGCCGAGCACGGTGCCGCGGCCGCCGAACAGGCTGGCGCCGCCGACCACCGCCGCGGCGATCGCCTGCAGCTCATAGGCATTCGCCATCGAGGGCGAGGCGATGCTGAGTCGCGAGACCAGCAGGATGCCGGCCAGGGCCGCCAGGCTGGAGCTCAGGACATAAGCGACCATGGTGATGCGGAAGGTGTTGATGCCCTGGCGCCGCGTGGCTTCCGCATTCGAGCCCATGGCGTAGAGATAGCGCCCGGTCCGGGTGTAGCGGAGCAGGTAGTGGACCGCGACACCCACGGCCAGCATCGCCCAGAACAGGTTGGGCAGGATCGTGGTGCCGCGGGCGAAGTCCTTCACCGAGGGCGGCAGCCCGCCGACCGTCATGCCGCCCGAGAGCAGCAAGGCGAGGCCGCGATAGACCTGCAATCCGGCCAAGGTCACGATGAAGGCCGGGATGCCGAGCCGGCCGATGGCGAATGCGTTGGTGGCGCCGACCAGCAGCCCGGCGGCCAGCGTGATCAGCGCGGCCAGCGGCAGCGCAAGCCCATGCGCGCACATCTGCGCGAACAGCACGCCGCAGAAGGCGACCACCGATCCGACCGAGAGGTCGATCCCCGCGATCACGATCGTGCACATGACGCCGATCGCGACAATGGCCGCGATCGAGGTCTGCCGCATCATGTTGCTGATATTGCTCTCGGTGAGGAAGTTGGGCGTCGCCAGCGACAGCGCGATCCACAAGGCGACCGTGAACGAGATCACATAGGTTTCGATCGGCAGGCGCCGAAGCAGGCTGCGCATGGATCCGCCTCTCGCGGCAATGAACGTGGATTTCGGGACGGGCAGGATCTGCTCGGACATCGGACCAGGCCTTGTTCGAAAAAAGCCCGGCCGGGCTCAGGACGACCCGGCCGGGACCCCAGGTGCGGGTCAGTTGCCGAGATAGGGAGACAGTGCACGCTTCTTCACGTCGAGCAGGCCGGCGTATTTCGGATCGTCCATATTGGCCTTGGTGACGGTGCCGACGCCGGTATCGACGTTCTTCGGGAGGCGTGCGCCATGCGCGGCGGCATAGCCGTACCACACGCCGCCGAAGCCCATCATGTAGGGATCCTGGATCACCAGGGCATAGATCGAGCCGTCCTTCAGATGCTCGACTTCGCCGGCATCGGAGTCGAAGGCGACCAGGCAGAACTTGGAGCCCAGCTTCTGCTCGGCGATCGAGGCGCCGGCGCCGGTGCCCATCTGGGCGTTGTCGGCGAACAGGCCGACCAGGTCGGGATCCTTGGTGATCATGTCGGCGGTGAGGCTCATCCCCTCCGCTTCCTCGTTGTTGGCGACGCGGTTGCCGACCAGCTGCAGGTCGGGATAGGCCTTGATCCCGTCGATGAAGCCCTTGTCGCGGGAGTCGAGCGACTCATGGCCCGCCATCGCGGTGAGATAGCCGACCTTGCCGGCCACCTTGCCGGTGCGCTCCTTGATGCATTGCGCGACGGCATCGGCCGCCGCCTTGCCGCCGGCTTCGTTGTTGGTGGTCAGGAACGCGGCGTATTTGTCGGTCTTGGCGCCGGAATCGATCACGATCACCGGGATGCCGGCATCGGTCACCGCGGCGATCGGATCGCCGAGCGCTTCGAAGATGGTCGGCGAGATCACGATCGCGGCGGGCTTGGAGCCGGCGGCGCTTTCCAGCACGGCGATCTGGCCGGCGGCGTCGTCCTTCGGCGTGCCGAGCTTGTCGACCTTGATGCCGAGCTGCTTGCCGGCGTCCTCGGCGCCCTTGAACACCCATTGCCAGTATTCCGAGGTGGTCGCCTTGACGATCACCGCGATCGTGTCCTCGGCCTGGGCCGCGCCGGCGCCCAGCAGCGTGAAAGCCGCGAGCGATGCCGCCAGAATGGTCTTCCGTGTCATGGTTTCTTCCTCCCTTGAATGCAGCGCTCAGGCTGCTTTTTCCGTTTCGCTGTAGCCGGTCATGTACTTGATGAGGGTCTCCTGCGTGGTGTCTCCTGCTGCGGTGACGTGAACGGTGCGGCCGCGGAACATCACGGCGATCCGGTCGGCGACTTTCAGGATCTCGGTGAGGTTGTGGCCGATATAGATGACGCCGACGCCGTGGCTGGCGAGCTCGCGCGCATGCTCGATCACGCGCTCGCGCTCCATCACGGCGAGCGCCGCGGTCGGCTCGTCCATCAGCACGACCTTGGCCTGCCAATAGATCGCCCGGGCGATCGCCACCGCCTGGCGCTGGCCGCCGGACAGGCGCGCGACGGTGCGCGCCTCGGCCGGGATCACGCTGCGGATGCGCTGCAGCAGCGCCGCGGTCTCGCGCCGGATGGTGCGGTCATCGACATAGGGCAGCAGGCCGAGGAAGCGCCGCACCGGCTCGCGGCCGAGAAAGATGTTGGCGCCGATCGAAAGGTCGTCGGCCAGAGCCAGGTCCTGATAGACCGTCTCGATGCCGCGCGCCCGCGCTTCGCGCGGCGAGCGCAGGGCGAGCTTTTCGCCCGCCAGCAGCATCTCGCCGGAATCGGGCTGATAGACGCCGGCGATATGCTTGATCAGCGTGGACTTGCCGGCGCCATTGTCGCCGACCACCGCCAGCACCTCGCCGGCATGGAGCTCGAGATCGGCGCCGCGCAGGGCCTCGACCGGACCGAAGCTCTTGCGCAGGTCGGAAACCCGCAAGACCGGTGTCACGTCTTCCCCTCCCAGACTTCGACCGTTGGCTTCGGTCTTTTCTGATTGTTTCTTATATATAAAAAACTGCTTCTTATATATAAAATGCCGAAATGGATTTGCTTGTCAACCGGGTTTCCGGCGAAGTCGGGGATGGGTTGGTGCTAGTGCCGGACGAGGCTCTGGCGGTAGATGCGGGGCGAAACGCCGCTCCACCGGGTGAAGGCGCGGGTGAAGGCGGAGAGCTCCGAATAGCCCAGCAGCAGCGCCACCTCGGTCAGCGGCAGTTGCCGCTGTTCCAGATACATCTTGGCGAGGTTGCGCCGCATGGTCTCGACCGCGTCCTTATAGGTGAGGCCCTGCTCGGCGAGGCTCTTCTGCACCGAGGCCGCCGAGACCCGGAGCTCCGCGGCGATCTGGTCGAGGGTCGGGGCACCGTTCGGCAAGCGCATGCGGATCGCCGTGCCGATCCGGTCGAACAGCCCCTGCTCGCCGCCTTGCAGGCCGAGCGCTTCCAGGCAGGTCTGCATGGTCGCCAACAGCTTCAAATCGCGCGCCGGCATCGGCTTCTCCAGCACGTCGCGGCGGAAGGCGAGGGCGTTGGTCGGCTGGCTGAAATAGATCGGCGCGTCGAAGGCCGTCTCGTGCTCCTGCC
This sequence comes from Dongia sedimenti, assembly GCA_030715195.1. GTDB lineage: Bacteria > Pseudomonadota > Alphaproteobacteria > Dongiales > Dongiaceae > Dongia > Dongia sedimenti. Next base: position 758,698 of record JAUYVI010000002.1, on the reverse strand, counting down.
AGAGCTGCGGCCGGGGATGCTCGAAATAGACTTCCTCCGGCGCCCAATGCGCGCCGCAGCATTCGCGGATCACGTTCAGGAACATGCCGAGCGACAGCTCCGCATCCTGTCGCCGCTCCAGGATCTCCGGCGCCTCGATCCGGTATTCCAGGCGGATCAGCCCGTCTTGCGCCGGCACCAGCTTCATGCCCGAGGATTCCTGGTGATAGCGGAACAGCCCGACCAGGTTCTCCAGCGCCGATCCCAGGGTCGGTGACGACACCGCCGCATAGCCCCAGAGGCCGAGATCGCGCGGCGCGAACTGGTTGCCGAACCAGAGGCCGAAATTGTCGTTCTGGGTCCGCCGCGACGCCTCTTCGAACAGGCGGCAATAGTCGCTGAGCTTGAGTTTGAAGGTGGGCGAGCCGGCCATGTCCGGCGCGATGCCGGAATTGCCGAAGATCCGGTCGATATCGCCGCCCGATCGCTCGATGAAAGGTACAAGCCCCGTGGCGGCGCTGGCCAGCACGATCGGTCCATGCTGCGCTGCGGCAGACGCGCTGTGAATCTCGGCCGATCTTGTCATCGCTGGCCTTCCCTGCAGCGTTGAACGGCGTATTTTGCAAAATGATTGCATGGATGCTGCACTGCCGCAAGCGGGTGGTCCGGCGTCGCTGGCTGTCAAGATCGGTGGGCCAGGGGTCAAGTAAGAGCGTGAGCCCGGTCCTAGGGTCGGGAAAAATGCGGGAGGTCCGATTGAGCGAGATGCCGAACCACGATGCCCTGATGCGGAGCATCGGCCAGCTGGCCGAGGCGGCTTTGCCGCGCTGGGGCCTGGAGGGTTCGAGCCTCGCCATGATCAATCACTCGGAGAACACGACCTATCGCGTGACGCCGCCCCAGGGATCGAACGAGGTCGGTGGGCGGCCGCTGATCCTGCGCGTGCACCGCCCTGGCTATCACACCGTCAACGGCATCCGCAGCGAGCTCGCCTGGATGCGGGCGCTGCAGGCCGAAGGCGGCGTGCCCACGCCGCAAGCCATTCCCGGCCACGACCGCGAGGATGTCCAGACCGTCCCGCATCCGTCGCTCTCAACCCCGCGCAACTGCGTGCTGTTCGAGTTCATCGAGGGCGAGGAGCCGCGCCAGGACCACGACCTGATCGAACCCTTCAAGCGCCTCGGCGAGGTCACCGCGCGCACCCATCTGCATTCGATGCGGTGGAAGCGGCCGGATTACTTCGAGCGCACGGTCTGGGATTTAGAGCACAGCATCGGATCGACGCCGAACTGGGGTCCTTGGACCGAGGGTCCCGACATGACCCCGGCGCGCCTCCCGCTGCTCACCCGCCTGGTCGCGGCCATGGGCCGGCGCCTGGCGCGCTACGGCCAGGGCCCGGACCGCTACGGCCTGATCCACGCCGACTTCCGCCTCGCCAATCTGCTGATCCACCAGGGCGACATCCGGGTCATCGATTTCGACGATTGCGGCTTGGGCTGGTTTCTCTACGACGCCGGCACAGCGGTCAGCTTCTTCGAGCACAAGCCCGAGGTGCCCGGACTGATCGACGCCTGGGCCGAGGGCTATCGCCGCGTGCGGCCCTTGAGCAAGGAGGACGAGGCGGAGCTGCCGACCTTCGTGATGCTCCGCCGCATGATCCTGTTCGCCTGGATGGGCTCGCATGCCGAAACCGATCTCGCCAAGCAGGAAGGCCCCGCTTACGCCGAGGGCACCTGCGCGATGGCCGAGACCTATCTCTCCCGCTTTGGATGAGGCCGATGATGGAACAAAGTCCAGCCAAGCAAGAGTTCATCGAGAAATCGAAGACCTTCTGGAACCCGAACAAGACCCAGTTCTGGCAGGACCAGCAGGTCGACCTGGTGATCGACCGCCGCGAGGGCTACCTGCTCTATGACATGGACGGCAAGCGGCTGATCGACGTCCACTTGAACGGCGGCACCTACAATCTCGGCCACCGCCATCCGGAATTGATCGAGACCCTGATCCGCGGCACCACCCGCTTCGACATGGGCAACCACCATTTCCCGGCGCTCGGGCGCACCGCGCTGGCGGAAGAGCTGGCCAAGGTCTGCGGCGGCGGCATGCAATACACGATGTACACGGCGGGCGGCGCCGAGGCGATCGACCTCGCCATCAAGTCCGCGCGCCATGCCATGCAGAAGCGCAAGATCGTCTCGATCGTCAACGCCTATCATGGCCACTCAGGTCTCGCTGTGGCGACCGGCGCCGACCGCTTCTCCAAGACCTTCCTCTCCGACCGCCCGGACGAGTTCATCCATGTGCCGTTCAACGATCTCGACGCCATGGAAGACGCGCTCAAGGCCAAGGATATCGCCGCCGTCATCATGGAGACCATCCCGGCGACCTATGGTTTCCCGATGCCGGTGCCGGGCTATCTCGCCGCGGTGAAGCAGCTCTGCGAACGCTATGACGCGCTCTACATCGCCGACGAGGTGCAGACCGGGCTGATGCGCACCGGCGAGATGTGGGGCTATCAGCGCTACGGCATCGAGCCCGACATCATGGTGACGGGGAAGGGGATCGGCGGCGGTCTTTATCCGCTGGCCTGCGTGGTGGCCAAGCCGGAGGCCGCCACCTGGCTGAAGCAGGACGGCTTTGCCCATATGTCCACCATGGGCGGCGCCGAGCTCGGCTGTCTGGTGGCACTCAAGGTCCTGGAGATCCTGCAGCGCCCGCAGCTCCGGCCGATCGTCAACTACATTTCGGAGACGATGCAAGCCGGCCTCACCGACATCATGAAGCTCTATCCGGATTTCTTCGTCGGCATCCGGCAATGCGGCGTGGTGATGGGATTGGAGTTCGACTTCCCCGAAGGCGCCAAGCCGGTGATGAAGCATCTCTATGAGCACGGCGTCTGGGCGATCTTCTCCACCCTCGACCCGCGGGTGCTGCAGTTCAAGCCAGGCGTGCTGATGACGGCGGCACTGTGCGAAGAGCTGCTGGAGCGGGTCGAACGGGCGATCGGGCTTGCCTATGCCGAATGCATGGGTGCGAAGTCTGCCGCCACGCGCGCGGGAGTACGGCGATGAACACGATCGTTGCGGAGCTGCTGGCCGGCGAGGGACGGGAAGCCGGACAGGCCGAGATCATTCTGGAAGCGGCGACCTGGGCCGCCGCCGCCTTGGCCAAGCTTCGGCAGGAGGATATCGCCGCCATTCTGCGCGCGGTCGCGGCGCCGCCGGTGACGGATTCCGCCGCCGCGATCGTCTCCACCGCGACCGCCGCCCTGACGCAGCGCAGCGCCATCGTGATTGCACTTCATCCCGGGACGCCAATCGCTTTGGTCGAGGCGGCGCGTGCCATCGCTGCCGCCGCGGAGCAGGCCGGCGCGCCGGCTTGCACGCTCCAGGTGATCGAGGGGGCGTCGCCGGCGCTGACCGACCGCCTCATGAAGCCCGCGAAGGTCAACACGATTCTCGACACGCATTCGAAGGGCGGCGGAGACGTGAAATGGATCCATCTCGCGGTTGCCGCCGATCCCGGCGCGGCGGCCGGTAGGTTGCCGCCCGTGCTCGGGCGCGAAGCGCCGATGTCGCTGGGCAAACTCCAGGAAGGGGCGGGCCGCTAGAACGCGTCCACCGGCAGCTTCAGATAGCGGACGCCGTTGCTCTCCGGCTCCGGCAGCGTGCCGGCGCGCATGTTGATCTGCACCGAAGGCAGGATCAGCTTCGGCATGCTGAGCGTCTTGTCGCGGCTGGTGCGCATGGCGACGAACTCGTCTTCCGAGACGCCGTCATGGATATGCACGTTCTTCGCGCGCTGCTCGGCCACCGTGGTTTCCCAGCGATGTTCATCGCGGCCCGGCGCCTTGTAGTCGTGGCAGAGGAAGATGCGGGTCTCCGACGGCAGCGCGAACAATTTGTGGATCGAGCGGTAGAGGACCGCGGCATCGCCGCCCGGGAAGTCGCAGCGCGCGGTGCCGTAATCCGGCATGAACAGCGTGTCGCCGACGAAGGCGGCGTCGCCGATCACATAGGTGATGCAGGCCGGGGTGTGGCCGGGCGTGTGGATCACCCGCGCGTCGAGCTGGCCGATCTTGAACGCGTCGCCGTCCTTGAACAGGCGGTCGAACTGCCGCCCGTCGGGCGAGAAATCGGGGCCGGCGTTGAAGATCCGGGCGAAAGTATTTTGCACGACCCTCACATGCTCGCCGATCGCGGACTGGCCGCCGAGCCGGTGCTTCAGGTAATCGCCGGCGCTGACGTGGTCGGCATGGACATGGGTTTCCAGGACCCAGTCGACCGTGAACCCATGCTGCTCGACATGGGCGATGATGCGGTCGGCGGAGTCATGCCGGGTCCGGCCCGAGGCTTGGTCGAAATCGAGCACGCTGTCGATGATCGCACAGCGGCGGGTCTCCGGATCGCTCGTCACATAGCTGACGGTGAAGGTGTCTTCGTCGAAGAAAGCGACGACTTCCGGCTGCATGATTTCTCCACTGCGAGAACCGCCCCGCCCGACTATAGCGAAACCGAAGATTTTCCGAAAATCCTATGTAATTCAATTTACTATAAGTGGAACAGAATCCCGGCTCCGCCGTTCGATCTGCAAGAGGGCGCATTGGCGGCCCTGTGGTGCGCGCGGCGAGGCTGTTATGCTTGATTTCAAAAGAATCATCGCCGAGGAGATGCGGTTGAGCGAGCCCCAGATCATGGAAGGCTTCCCCCCGCTGAACGAGGGGCAGGTCACGCTCACCAACTGGCGCCTGCCGCCGTTCAATCGCTGGGGCTTCCACCATGTGCGGGAGCTGATTCCGACCGCCACCATCCACCGGACCGAAAGGCCGATGGACCGGATCCCCCTGGTTTCCTCGCTGCTCGAGCGCCTGGCCTTCCAAGGCCCCGACGGGCGGGAATGGACGGTCGGCAGCCTGCTGCCCTTGACCTGGACCGACGGGTTCCTGGTGATGCAGCGCGGCCGCGCCCTGATGGAATGGTACGACGCCGGCTTGCGCCCGGAGATCCAGCACATCGTCTTCTCGGTCTCGAAGTCGATCTCGGCGATCCTCGCCGGCGCGGTGATCGGCGACGGGCGGCTCGATCCCGATGCGCTGGTCACCCGCTACATCCCGGAGGTCGAGGACTCGGCCTATGGCGGCGACTGCACGGTCCGCCACGTGCTCGACATGACGGTGAGTGTCGATTTCATCGAGGACTATCTCGACCCGCAGGGCGACTTCATGCGCTACCGCGTCGCGACCGGGTGGAATCCGATCCCGCAAGGGACCAAGGCCGAGGACCTGCGCAGCTTCCTGCGCACGCTCCGGCGCGGGGTGCGCCCGCACGGCGAAATCTTCCACTACGTCTCGCCCAATTCCGATCTCCTCGGCTGGATCCTCGAGCGCGCCACCGCGCGGCCCTACGCCAACCTGCTTTCCGACGCGATCTGGAAGAAGCTCGGCACCGAGTTCGACTCCTATATCACGGTCGATCGCGTCGGCGCGCCGCGCACCGCCGGCGGCATCTGCGCGTCCTTGCGCGATCTCGGCCGGTTCGGCGACATGGTGCGCAACCGCGGCCGCATCGGCGAGCAGCAGATCGTGCCGGAGTGGTGGATCGACGACATCCGCACCAAGGGCGACCCGGTCGCCTGGGCCAGCGGCGCCATGGCAAAGCTGCTGCCGCGCGGGCGCTATCGGGGCAAGTGGTACAACACCGGCAACGAGCGCGGCGCGTTTTGCGCGATCGGCATTCACGGCCAGTGGATCTACATCGATCCCACGTCCGAGGTGGTGATCGTCAAGCTGTCCTCGCAGCCACTGCCGCTGGACGACACCATGGACCGTTTGCTGCTGACCGCGTTCGACGCGATCTCGCGCAGCCTGGGGAGCTAGAGCAATGCTACGCCGCGTCCGCCTTGCTGTGTCGGGCAAACGCCTGGCCCTGAGCGTCGAACAGATGGAGGTGCGCGATGTCGGTCGAGACGGCGGCTTTCGCGCCGATCTCGGCCCGGCTGTCACCCGGCGAGCGCGCCGTCAGGATCACTCCATCGTCGCGGCGTACATGGACATAGCTCGCCTCGCCCAGATGTTCCACGGCCTCGACCGTGCCGGTGAGGACCATGGCGTGACCCGCGCCTTCACCCAGGTGCTCGGGTCGGATCCCCAGCGTTACTGAATCGCCGGTCTTGGCCGTCGTTCCGCCGAACGGAATGGACATCGGCTTGGCCTCGCCGAAATCGACCGTCAGGCCGCTCGCGTCGGCCGCCGTCACCGTCGCCTTCACGAAATTCATCTTCGGCGAGCCGATGAAGCCGGCGACGAACTGATTCTGCGGATGGTGATAGAGCTCCAGCGGCGCTCCGACCTGCTCGACCCGGCCCTGGTTCATCACCACGATCTTGGAGGCCAAAGTCATCGCCTCGACCTGGTCATGGGTGACGTAGATGGTCGTGGCGTTCAACTGCCGGTGCAGCTTGGCGATCTCGATGCGGGTGTTGATCCGCAAGGCGGCGTCGAGGTTGGACAGCGGCTCGTCGAACAGGAAGACCGCGGGCTCGCGCACGATGGCGCGGCCGATCGCAACGCGCTGGCGTTGGCCGCCCGACAAGTCGCGCGGCTTGCGATCGAGATAGGGAGTCAATTGCAGGATCTCGGCCGCCTGGCGCACCCGCTTATCGGCCGCGTCCTTGTCGGTCTTCGCGAATTTGAGGCCGAACGCCATGTTCTTGTAGACCGTCATATGCGGATAGAGCGCATAGGACTGGAACACCATGGCGATGCCGCGCTCGGCCGGCGGAATCTGGTTGACCAACTTCCCGCCGATATAGAGTTCGCCGGAGGTGATTTCCTCCAGGCCGGCGATGATGCGCAAGGCGGTGCTCTTGCCGCAGCCGGAGGGACCGACGAAGACCACGAATTCGCCGTCCATCACGTCGAGGCTGATGCCGTGCAGGATCTCGACCTTGCCGAAGGATTTCTTGATAGCGCGCAGCGAGACGTCAGCCATGGCTTCGAACCCGTTCGATCATTTGACCGCTCCCATGGTCAGGCCGCGGACCAGGTGCCGCGAGAACACAACGTAGAGAATCAGAATCGGGGCGATCGCCAGGCTGAGGGCGGCCAGCACCGCGTTCCAGTTGGTGACGTACTGCCCGATGAACTGCTGGGCGCCGAGCGTGATGGTCTGCTTGCCGTCGCCGGATGCAAGAATGAGCGGGAACCACAGATCGTTCCAGATCGGCACCATGGTGAAGACCGCGACGGTTGCCACGGCGGGCCGGATCAGCGGCAGGATCACCGCGGTGAAGATGCGGTACTCGCTGACCCCGTCGCAGCGCGCGGCCTCGCGCAAATCTCGCGGGATCTGGGCCATGAACTCGCCGAGGATCAGGATCGCCAGCGGCAGGCCCATGGCGGTATAGACCAGGATGAGGGCGGTCAGCGTGTTGATGAGGCCCATGCCGACGATCATCTTCAGGATGCTGACCGTGCCGAGCCGGATCGGCACCATGATGCCGATCGCCATGTAGAGCGCGACCAGAGTGTTCCCTTTGAACCGGTACTCGCCGAGCGCCCAGGCGGCCATGGCGCCGGCGATCAGCACCAGCAGCAGCGAGACCGTGGTGACGACGATGCTGTTGCCGAAATAGAGGACGAAGTCCGCCTTCTCCAGCACCTGCTGGTAGCCGATCAGGTCGAAGGTCGAGGGCGTGGGCAAAGCCACCGGGTCGCCGAAGATTGCGCTCCGCGACTTCATCGAGTTGATCAGCACCAGGGCGATCGGGAAGGTCGCGATCAGGGTGTAGAAGATCAGCGCCGCATGCACGGCGATCCGGTTCACGTTGACGCGTCGGTTGACCATCGGCATCGCGGGGCGCCCCTCAGGCCAGATGGTGCTGCAGCTTGCGCTGCACGCCGAACAGGTAGAACAGGACCCCGACCATGATGATGAACAGCATCATGGTGGCGACGGCGGCGCCCATGGTCGGGTTGCCGGCCTGGAGCTGGTAGCCGAAGAAGGTGCGGTAGAAGAAGGTGCCGAGGATGTCGGTGGCGCCGTTCGGCCCGGCCTGCGCGCCCTTCATCGCGTAGATGAGATCGAAGGCGTTGAAGTTGCCGACGAAGGTCAGGATCGAGACCACGCCCAGGGTCGGATAGACCAGCGGCAGGCGGATCACCCAGAACACGTAGAAGGGCGGCGCGCCATCGACCGTGGCGGCGTCGATCAGGTCGTCCGGGATGTTGATCAGGGCGGCATAGATCAGGATCATCGGGATGCCGACGAACTGCCAGACCGAGATCAGCGAGACGGTGATGAGCGCGGTGCCTTCCTGGCCGAGCCAGGGCGCGAACAGGGAGCCGAGGCCCAAGGCCGCGAGGAAGCCCTTGGAGATGCCCCAGAGCGGCGAGAGGATCAGCTGCCAGATGAAGCCGATGATGACGACCGAGAGCATGGTCGGCATGAACAGCAGCGTGCGATAGACCCCGGCGCCCTTGAGGCGCGGCAGGCTGAGCAGCGCCGCCAGCGCCAGGCCGATCGAGGTCTGCACCACCATGTGGATCGCGAAGAAGATCAGGTTGTTGCGGAACGCGTTCCAGAACGGCTTCGACCAGTTCGGATCGGTGAGCAGGGTGACGAAGTTGCCGATTCCGATGAACGACTGCTGTCCGGTCTCATCGGCGCCATAGAGGCTGAGCCGGATCGTGTCGATCAGCGGATAGATCGAGAACAGCGTATAGACCAGGAAGGCCGGTGCCAGGAACACGACGATATGCGTCGGCCATCTCCGTCTTCCGACGGAAGCATCCGCCGCCATGGCGATCGACGTCATCCGTGAATCTTCCTCGTCTGTCCGGTGCCGGAAACGAACCGCGGGTCGCGGCCGGTGCCACGACCCGCGGCGTGCAAGTCTAGCCGATTACTTGGCCGGCTTGTACCAGCCGTCCAGGCCCTTCTGCAGCTGCTCGGCCGCGGCTTCCGGCGTCTGCGTGCCGTTCAGCACGTTGGCGCTGACCGCCCAGAGCTCGTTCTCCAGGTTCGGCGTGCCGCGCGAGAGGATCTGGTACGAGTTCCGGATCGTGCTCTCGCAGTTCTTGCGCCAGCCGACGAAGGTCTGCGCCACCGGATCCTTGATCTCGACCGCTTCCTGGGTCAGCGGGAAGAAGCCGGGGAGCGCGTTGGCATAGAGGCCGGCGAACTCCGCCGAGCCGACCCAGTCGATGAAGGTCTTCGCGGCGTCGGGATTCTTCGACTTCGCGTTGACGCCCATGCCGATATCGACGTGGTCGCTGATGTAGCACTTGTCGGTGCCGTCCGGCTGCGGCGGCGGGAAGGCGTCGAACGAGAGATCCTTGGTCTGCTCGAACAGCGGGATGTCCCAGGAGCCGGCCGGATAGATCGCCGCGCGGCCGAGCGAGAACAGGTTCTGCGTGTCCGGATACTTCTGCGCCTGGTAGCCGTCGCCCATGAAGGGGCCCCAGCTCGCCAGCTCCTTGAAGACATCGACATACGGCTTGTCGGTGAACTTCTCCTTGCCGGCGATCAGCGCCTTGCGCCCTGCCTCGCCCTTCCAATAGTCGGGGCCGATGTTCTGGAAGCCCATGGTCGCGGCCTCCCACTGATCCGCCGTACCAAGCGCGATCGGCGTGTACTTGCCGTCGGCCTTGATCTTCTCGAGGACCGCGTGGAACTCCTTGGTGGTCTTCGGCGGGGTCAGGCCGAGCTCGTCGAAGATCTTCTTGTTGTAGATGAAGCCGTGGATGACCGAGGCCATCGGCATGCAGAAGGTGTCCTTGCCGTCATCGGTCTGCCAGGCGGCCTTCGCGACGTCGGAGAAGTTCTTCATCGACGGAACGTCGTTGAGGTTCGTCAGATAGCCCTTCTTGTAGAGATCGAGCGAGGCGTCGAACGGACGGCAGGTGATGATGTCGGCCGCGGTGCCGCCGGCCAGCTCGGTGTTGAGCGCCGCATTGTACTCGGTCGGCGGATAGCCCTTGAACGTGACCTTGATGTCCGGGTGCTTGGCCATGAAGGCGGGCAGGATCTGCTTGTTCCACATGTCGGCGTCGTCGTTGCGCCAGCTCTCGATGGTGAGCGTGGTCTCGGCATGGGCGATGCCGCCCATCAGGGTCACCAGTGCCAGCGCCGTCGCCGCCAGAGCACCGGTCCGGCTGAAGCGCGGCCGTTCGTCTCTCATCGTCATGATCAGCTCCCTTGTTTGCGTTGCAGGTTGGTGGATTCGCGAGACAGCAGGGCGGCGCGCAGACTGCCGCCATGTTGATCGAGGATTCGCCCGGCCTCGGCCGGCGCGTGGCCGGCCAGCACCAGGGCGGCCGGCTTGATGCGGTCGCCGCAGGCGGCGAGCGCCTTCGCTGCCGCTTCCTTGGAGGCGCCGGTGATGTGCATGAGGATGCCGATCGCGCGCTCGCGCAGCTTGGCGTTCTGCACCCGGAGATCGACCATCATGCCGTCATGGACCCGGTTCAGCCGGATCATGGTCAGGCTGGAGAGCATGTTCAGCACCGCCTTCTGCGCGGTGCCGGCATTCATGCGGGTCGAGCCGCTGATCACCTCGGGACCGGTCTCCAGCAGGATGGCGCGATCGGCGGCCTGCAGCATCGGCGTATCGGCGTTGTTGGCGATCGCGATGGTGAGGGCTCCGGCCTCGGCGGCGACCTCCATCACGGCGAGCGTGTAGCGCGTGGTGCCGCTGGCGGCGACGGCGACGATCGCGTCGTTGGCGGTGAGCTTCAGAGCTTCCGCCTCGCTGCGGCCGCGGTGGTCGTGATCCTCGACATCGCCCTTGAGGCCGGGCGTCAGGTCGGTACCGCCGGCCAGCAGGACGAAGACGCGGTCGTCGGGCCAGTTGAAGGTCGGGCCGATCTCCATCGCGTCGCCCGCGGCCAAAAGGCCCGAGGCGCCGGCGCCGGCATAGACGATACGGCCGCCGGCATTCAATCGTTGGGCGAGGGATTCGGCGGCGGCGGCAATCGCCGGCAATGCGGGACGGATCGCGCCGATGGCGCGCGCCTGACCTTCCCAGAACGCGTCGAGGATCTCTGCGTCGCTCCAGCTGTCGAGCCCGCGATAGCGTGCGGCCAAGGTCTCGGTGCCTGCTGCCATATGGCTGTTCTCAGCCTTGCCTTCCCTTAACTGATATTATGCTGGTATTATCATAACGAGTCAATTTCTTTACCACTTCCCGATCTGGACCTAAACTGGCATTATGTTTTCGGCGATGTTTCTGGGAGCGCCGCCACTTGATGGCTGACACTCTATTTATAGGAATCGACGGCGGGGGGACCCATTGCCGGGCCCGGATCCGCGACGGCGAAGGCCGCGTGCGGGGCGAAGGCACCGGCGGGCCGGCGAACCTGCGCCTGGGGCCCGCGGTCGCCATGGCTTCGATCGTGGACGCGGCCAAGGCGGCCGCCGCGGCGGGCGGCTTGAATGACGGCGATCTCGCGCGCGCCGCGGTCGGGCTCGGCATGGCCGGGGCGATCGACGAGGCGCGCAACGCGCAGCTCCTCGCCCAACCCCATCCCTTTCCGCGCGTCGCCATCGACACCGATGCCTATATCGCTTGGCTCGGCGCCTTTGCCGGCGGTGACGGCGCGATCCTGATCATCGGCACCGGCTCGGCCGGCCTCGCGGTGGTCAAGGGCCGGCGCTTCAATGTCGGCGGCTGGGGCAATGTCGTCTCCGATGACGGCAGCGGCAACGAGATCGGCAAGCACGCGATCCGCCGCGCGCTCTGGGCGCTTGACGGCATGGCGCCGATGACGGCGCTGGCGACCAAGATCCTCGATCGCTTCGACCATGAGCCGCCCAAGGTGGTCACCTGGTCCGATCAGGCGCGGCCGACCGATTTCGCGCAACTGGCGCCGCTGGTGCTGGACTACGCGGGACAGGGCGACGCGCTGGGCGTCGCGGTCATCGAGGCGGCGGCGGAAGGCGCGGCGCGCATCGCCGATCGCTTGCTGGCCGTGGGTGCACCCGGCCTCTGCCTGCTCGGCGGGTTGGGCGAGCCGTTGCGGCCCTGGTTGCCGAAGCGGATCCAGGAGCGATTGGTCGCGGCGCAGGGCGACGCGATGGAAGGCGCCTTGCGTCTGGCGCGCGCGGCCCAGCCGTTGAAGCAAAAGGCCGGCGCGTGAAGGCAGCGGCGCAACCCGATTTTCGCGACGCGGGCAGTCTCGACGAGAGCAGCCCGACGCCGCTCTATCTGCAGCTCCAGCATCTGATCCAGCAGGCGGTGCGTTCGGGCAAGCTCCGCGCCGACGAGGCATTGCCCAGCGAGCGCGATCTTTCGCGCCAGCTCGGCATCTCGCGCGTCACCGTGCGCAAGGCGATCGCCGGGCTGGTGGAGAAAGGCATGCTGGTGCAGCGCTGGGGCTCCGGCACCTTCATAGCCCCCGCGGTCCAGGTCGAGCAGCCGCTCTCGCGCCTCTCCAGCTTCACCGACGACATGCTGGGCCGCGGGCTGCATCCGGGCGCGGTGTTCCTCGGCCGCGGCGTCGGGCCGGCCACGCCGAAGGAATCCATGGCGCTCGGCCTGTCGCCGGGCGAGCTGGTCAGCCGCTTCGATCGCCTGCGCACCGCCGACGACGTGCCGATGGCGATCGAGCATGCCGTGGTGCCGAACCGCCTGGTGCCGGATCCCGAAGCGGTTTCGAGCTCGCTCTATGCCGTGCTGATCGGGCGCGGCCATGCGCCGCGCCGCGCCTTGCAGCGGCTGCACGCGGTCCTGCTCAACTCCGAGCAGGCGAAACTGCTGCAGGTGCCGGACGGCACCGCGGCGCTTTACATCGAGCGGCGCTCCTTCGACCAGGACGGCGTCGCGGTCGAGTTCACCTCGTCCTACTACCGCGGCGACGCCTATGACTTCGTCGCCGAATTGAGCCTTGGATCACCGAATACGGAACAGGAATAGCATGGCGCCGGCCTCTTCATCTGGACACGGAAGTCTGATGCGCACCGAGGCGCTGGAAGCGCCGCAGGTGGTGGCAAACATGCTGGCCGCCAATGCCGGGCGCTGCGCCGATCTGGCGCAGCGGCTGCGCGCGGCACCGCCGCCTTTCGCGGTGACCTGCGCGCGCGGCAGCTCCGACAACGCCGGCACCTATGCGAAGTATCTGCTGGAGATCCACCAGGGACTGGTGACCGCCTCGGTCGGGCCATCGGTGAGCTCGGTGTTCGGCGGGACGCCGCGGATGCAGGGCGCGCTGTGCATCACCATCTCGCAGTCCGGGCGCAGTCCCGATCTGCTGTCGCTCACCGACACCGCGCGCGCGGCCGGCGCGCTGACCGTGGCGCTGGTCAACGACACGGACTCGCCCTTGGCCCAGAAGGCGGAAGTCGTGCTGCCGCTGCTGGCGGGGCCGGAGCGCAGCGTGGCGGCGACCAAGTCCTACATCGCCTCGCTGGCCTCGATCCTGCAGATCGTCGCGCATTGGTCGGGCGACGCGCTCTTGCATGCGGCGGTCGATCGCCTGCCCGAGGAGCTGGCGGTCGCCGCGACCTATGACTGGTCGGCGGCCGAGCCGCTGCTCAACAGCGTGCGCAATCTCTTCGTGATCGGCCGCGGTCCCGGCTTCGGCATCGCGCAGGAGGCGGCGCTGAAGCTGAAGGAGATCTGCGGGTTGCATGCCGAGGCGATGAGCGCCGCCGAGCTGATGCACGGGCCGCTGGCGCTGCCGGGCCAGGACTTTCCGGTCATGGCCTTCCTGCAGCCGGACAAGTCGGAAAGCGGGATCCTGAAGATCCTGCGCGGCCTGGCGGCGCGCGGCGTGCCGGTGATCGCGGCCGGGGCCGGCAACCAGGCGACCGGCGCGATCGCCCTGCCGAGCCTGCCGGAATCCAATCCCTACTCGGCGCCGATCCTGCTGATCCAGAGTTTCTATCTGCTGGCCGAACGGCTGGCCTGGGCGCGCGGCCGCGATCCCGACCGGCCGCCGCATCTGAAAAAAGTCACGGAGACCCAATGATACGGGACTCTGGAATGGCGACCGCTCTGATCGGCGCCACGCTGTTCGACGGCACCAACCTGCGCGACGGCCTGGCGGTGCTGATCGAAGCCGGGAAGATCGCCGGCGTGATGCCGGAGGCGAAACTGCCCAAGGGCGTCGAGAAGCAGGCGATCAGCGGATTGCTGGCGCCGGGCTTCATCGACGTGCAGGTCAATGGCGGCGGCGGCGTGCTGTTCAACGAGACGCGCAGCATCGCCGGCATCGCCGCGATCGGCGCCGCGCATCGGCGCTTCGGCACCACCGGCTTCCTGCCGACCTTCATCACCGACACGCAAGCCAGCATGGCCGAGGCGATCAAGGCCGCCGATGCGGCGATGCAGGCCCGCACCCCCGGCGTGCTGGGCATCCATCTCGAAGGCCCGTTCCTCAACCCGGAGCGCAAGGGCATCCATCGCGCGGATCTGATGCGCAGCATCGGCGACGATGACGTGGCGATGATCGACCTCCCGGCCGGCGGCCGCGTGCTGGTGACCCTGGCGCCGGAGAAGACCGAGCCTTCGGCCATCGCCAGGCTGACCAAATCCGGCGTGATCGTGGCGGCGGGGCACACCAAGGCGGATGTCGCGACCATCCGGCGCGCGCAGGCGGCGGGCCTGACCGGCATCACCCATCTCTTCAACGCGATGCCGCCGCTGATGGGGCGCGAGCCCGGCCCGGTCGGCGCCGCGCTCGAGGACAAGGCGCTCTGGTGCGGCTTGATCGTCGATCTGCACCATGTCTCGGCGGTGTCGCTGCGCGTCGCCCTGGCGGCCCGCGGCCCGGAACGCATGATGCTGGTGACCGACGCGATGCCTTCGGTCGGCAGCGACGCGGCGCGCTTCGAATTGCTGGGCGAGCATATCAAGCTGGTGGACGGCGCGCTGGTGAACGATGCCGGCACCTTGGCCGGATCGAATCTCGACATGGCGAGCGGCGTGCGCAACACCGTGCGGCATCTCGGCGTCCCGGTCGAGGACGCGCTCCGCATGGCCTCGCTCAACCCGGCGACCTTCCTGCGCCTGGAGCAGGAGCTCGGCCGGATCGCCCCGGGCTATCGCGCCGATCTGGTGCTGCTGGACGCCGATTTCCACGTGAAGGCGACCTGGATCTCAGGCGCGCGACAAGACGAGGTGAAGTGATGAGCGGCAAGCTGCGGGTCCTGGCGGTCGGGCTCGGCAACATGGGCATGTCCCACGCCAAGGCCTATGCCCGGATCGACGGTTTCGAAGTGGCGGCACTCTGCGAGCGGCGGATCGCCGAACGCAACCTGCCGCCCGAGCTTGCAAGCGCCCAGCGCTTTTCCGACTATGGCGAGGCGCTGAAGGCGGTGAAGCCCGACGTGGTCTCGATCAGCACCTGGTCCGACAGCCATGCGGAATACGCGATCGCGGCGATGGAGGCGGGCGCCCATGTCTTCGTCGAGAAGCCGCTGGCCGATACGGTCGAGGACGCGCAGCGCGTGGTCGATGTCGCGAAGCGCACCGGCCGGAAGCTGGTGATCGGCTATATCTTGCGCCACCACCCTTCCTGGATCCGCTTCATCGAGCTGGCGAAGACCCTGGGATCGCCGCTGGTGTTCCGCATGAACCTGAACCAGCAGAGCAGCGGCAAGCAGTGGGAGGACCACAAGAAGCTGCTGCAAAGCCTCTCGCCGATCGTCGATTGCGGCGTGCATTATCTCGACGTCATGTGCCAGATCACCCGCGCGAAAGCCACCAAGGTCCACGCGCTCGGCGCGCGCCTCACCGACGGCATGCCGAATGTGGATATTCCCGCCGGCATGTACAATTACGGCATGCTGCAGGTCGCCTTCGACGACGGCTCGATCGGCTGGTACGAGGCGGGCTGGGGTCCGATGATGAGCGAGACGGCCTTCTTCGTGAAGGACGTGATCGGCCCCAAGGGCAGCGTTTCCATCGTCGTCGCCGACGAAGGCAACAAGGACACCAAGTCCGCCGACATCAACACCCACACCAAGACCAACCGCATCCTGCTGCACCATGCTGTGCTCGACGCGAACGGCAACCTCGCGAAGAAGGACGAGACCTTCGACACCCACGACGAACCCGACCACGACGCGCTGTGCGAACGCGAGCAGCGCTACCTGCTGAAGGCGATCCGCGAAGATGTGGACTTGAGCGACCACATGTCCGACGCCGTCCGCAGCCTCCGCATCGCGCTGGCCGCCGACAGCTCGGTCCGCACCGGCGAAGTGGTGACGCTGTAAGGCGCGCTGGGAGACGCGGCCATCGCATGTTGCCCCTCTCCCACGAGAGGAGAGGGAAAACCCAGATGCATCGACACCGCCCGTCATGGCAAAGCCCGCGCTCCTGAACTAAGCTGGGCAGGCCGCGCTCGATTCTTTCCGCCGCCAACAGGAGCATCTTTCCATGAGCATCGGCCTCATTGCCCTCCTCGACGATGTGGCCGGTCTCGCCAAAGCCGCGGCGGCGTCGCTCGACGACATCGCCGGGCAGGCGGCCAAGGCCGGCACCAAGGCGGCGGGCGTTGTGATCGACGACACCGCGGTCACGCCTCGCTATCTGACGGAATTTTCCGCGTCGCGCGAGCTGCCGGTCGTGGGCAAGATCGCCCTCGGTTCATTGAAGAACAAGCTGCTCTTCCTGCTGCCGGCAGCACTTGCGCTGAGTCTGCTCCTGCCGCAGGCCATCATGCCCCTGCTGATGCTGGGCGCGCTCTACCTCTGCTACGAAGGGGCGGAGAAGGTCTACGAATCCCTGTTCCCGCACGGCGCGCACGAGCATGAAGCCGCCTTGGAGTCGATCGCGACCGACGCCCAATCTTTCGAGGACCAGAAGGTCGCGAGCGCGATCAAGACCGATTTCATCCTCTCCGCCGAAATCATGACCATCACCCTCGGCGCTGTTCCGGATGCCGGGCCCTGGATGCAGGCGGTGGTGCTGGCGGTCGTCGGCATCGCGATCACGATTGCGGTCTATGGCGTCGTTGCCATCATCGTGAAGGCCGATGACGTGGGCCTGGCGCTGGCACGGCTCGAAGGCCCGGCCGCCGCGCCGCTCAGAGCGCTCGGGCGCGGGCTGGTCCGGTTCATGCCGCACTTCCTGCGCCTGCTCGGCACCGTGGGCACCGCGGCGATGATCTGGGTCGGCGGTGGGATTCTACTGCATGGCCTCGAGGCCTATGGCTGGTCGGGACCGAGTCACTGGCTGCACGAGGCCGGCGCCGTCGCCGCGCAAGCCATCCCCGCCATCGGCGTATTCCTCGCCTGGCTGGTCCAGGCCGCTGGCTCCGGAATCATCGGCCTCTGCATCGGCCTGCTCGCGATCCCGATCATGAGCCGCTGCCTCTCCCCGCTCTGGCGCATCCTGAAGACCCGCTTCCGCCGCTTGCGCGGGAAGCCATAGCTCGCCGAAGGTGTCTCACCTGGCTCTTTCGCGTCGCGCGCACCGCCCTCGCCGCCGCAACGCCGTCGAGCATCGCGAAGGCTCTCTCCCTCTTCCCGCCCCCAAGATGGGGGCGGGTGGGGGTGGGGGTTGATGCAGCCGTGAAGCTTCAAGGGCCGCGCACCGCTGGAAGATCCAGCCCACCGCCAACTGCGCGCTCGCTCAGCGCGGCCATCGCCGCGTGAGAGATGGCCTCGATGGGTCAGGTGCGGACATCGGCGTCGTCGCTCGGCCCGCGCGCACATCACGACCCTTTCGTGTTGAGTAAGATGAACATCGAGAGATACCACGTCGCGGCAGAACAGCTGATACCTATCCAAATCGCTGCCTTGATCGCTCGTGAACGCGTCTCAGTGCCGAGAAAATGACGGGACGAGACGACGGCCGCCGCAGTGCCGGAAAATGCCGCCGCAATAATGGGCGCCCAGGTCGGAAGCTCATAGTATGGAAACTCCGATATGGGGAAGTGCAACGGCATTACCACGGCAAGGGCGATTGCCGTTGGCAGAAGGACTGTTGCAGCAAGTTTGCCGATAAATACCAGCCGCGAAGCGAGCATATGTGAGTATCCAGTGGGTATTTAGCGACTATCCGAATTAAGGAAGATCGCAAGCCTAGCACGCCATGTCTGCTTTGGCTCAGCAGCGGACGTAACATCGCTCGTATTCAGATGCGCCCGTTCTTTCCAAACTCCAGCGCGAAGAGCAGAGAAAGGTACTTGTCGAACTGCGGAATCAAACAGCCATAGTGAAATCGTCGCTGCGAACCAGTATTGCCGACTACGCCATCCACGTCGCCGCAGATCAATCGAATGTTTTCGCCGAGATTTTGCCAAGAGGACTGATCCACTTTTGTCTCGCTGGATCTGGTCCTGCCCCGGAGTGGTGCCCAGCGGATGACCAAAGATCGCGAAGATGCACGAGCCCATCCTCTCGATCACAAAACCGCCCTGTTCTATGAGGGTGTCGGTGGCAATCGCAAGATCGGAGGCGGCCTGAGCCAAGTCGTCATCGCGCGTCGCAGTGATTTTACAACGCCCCGGCCCGCACCATGTCCGGTAACGCGCGCCGCTGAATTCGCCCGACATAGTTGCAACAGAACAAAAGAAGAACTATAATCTTCTCCCGAACTCCGTCACGCCGCGGTGCCCCGCGCCGCGCGGAGAGGAACCGCATGCGCCGCCGCGTCCGATCGCATTCCGCACCTGCGGAAGCGGCCGATGCCGCGCGGCCCAAATCACTGGAAAGGTCCCGCCATGCGTCCCTTGCAGAAGATGTCCAACCCCATTCCGTCCGCCTCCCTCTCATCCATCACCGACGAACCTGCCTTGCCGGTGCTGACCGGGCGCGCGAAGGACTTCATCACCGCGCGCCTGGCGCGTGGCGAGACCCCGGCGCGGATCGCCGCCGGCTTGCGCGCGCATTTCGAGATCGAGATCACGCCCGCGCAGGTCATCCCGTATTGGAAAGGCGAACTGGCGCCCCCGACGCAGACCGGACACAGACAGGATGACAAAGAATCCGAGCAATTCCCGGCGGATGCGGCGAGAGAGCCGCTGTTCACGCGGATCACCTCAGACGCGAACCCCGAGGCGGTGCAGACGCTGTTCTCCATCGCGCCGGAGCCGGACCCGGTCGCTGTCGGTGCGGAGGAAGAAGACGCGCCGCCAACCCAGACCGGACACAGACAGGACGAAGAAGAATCCCTGCAAATTCCGCTGGATGCGCTGGCCGCGGGTGCGGGCGCGCGGTCGCGCCGCGACGGGATCGAGGCTCTGGGCGCGCTGGTGAAGGCGAAGCTCGGCATCGCGCCCGATCCCGCGCCGCAGACGCCGACAACGCAGACCGGACACAGACAGAATCGAAAAGCCACCGTGCTGACCGACGAGATGAAGACGTTCATCGTCAAGGGCTTGGCGCGCTACGAGACGCCGTCGCGCGTGGCGGCGTCTGTGTTGGCCGAGTTCGGCGTCGAAATCGACCGCCGCCAGGTCTTTGCCTACGACCCCGCCGGTTCGCGTCCGCCGGCGCGGCGCTGGATCGCCCTGCACGCCGCGACGCGGACGAAGTTTCTGCGCGCCCTCTCGGAGATCGGCACCGCGCAGAAAGTGGTGCGGCTGCGGATGCTCGATCGCCTCGCCAACCGCGCCGACGAGGCCAACCAGATCGACCGTTGCGCCAGGCTCCTCGAGCAGTCGGCCAAGGAATGCGGCGGCTTCTACGAGCGGTACCAGCGCCCGAAAGCCGCCGCCTGAGAGGTCTCACGTCGGTCGCTTGCTTGCAAAGCCTCACGCCGCTTCAAGACCCTCACCCAACCCTCTCCCTACGGGAGAGGGCACGAAGGTTTGTGCCACAGCGTCCCCTCGCCCGTAGGGAGAGGGACAGGGTGAGCGACTGTCTTGTTAGTCAAGCGTTTTGCCATGGTGTTTTGTCCCGGACCATTGCGTTGAGGATGGTGAGGAGCTTTCGCATGACGGCGGTCAGAGCGAGCTTCTTGGGCTTTCCGGCCTGGAGCAGGCGTTGATAGAAGCTCTTGAGGACTTTGTTGTACCGGCTGGCAACGAGCGCGGCCATGTAGAGCGTGGCGCGGACCTTGGCCCGACCCGCCCAGGTGGTGCGCCGGCCGCGCATGGTGCCGCTGTCCCGATTGATGGGAGCGACGCCGACCAGTGCGGCACTGGCGGCGGGAGAGCTGGCCGAGCTCCGGCAGGTCCGCAATGAGCGTTCTGGCAAGCTTGTCGCCGACGCCCGGCACCGAGGTCAGCAACTCTTCGGTTTCCCGCCAGACGGGGGTCCCCCGAATGGTGTCATTAAGATCGGTCTCGATGTCGGTGAGCTCCTTCTGAAGCGCGACCAGCAGTCGATCGACGCTCTTGAGGAGGCGTTTACTGGTGAGCGCGCGGCGCCGATTGCGCTCCATGGTCATCATCTCGATGATTTGCCGCCGGCGCGCCACCAACTCACTCAAGTGACGGGCGTCGGCATCCGGCAAAGGTCTCACCTCCGGACGCATGCGCTCGGCGTAGAGCGCGATGATCTCGGCATCCAGCGTGTCGGTCTTGGCCAAACGCCCGGCGGCGCGGGCGAAGTCTCGGATCTGGCGCGGATTAACCACCGACAGCGGCAGCCGAGCACCTGCCAGCGCACTCGCCACGACAGCCTCGAAGCCGCCGGTCGCCTCCATCACGATCAGCGCCGGCGCCAATACCCGCAACCAATCCACCAAGTTCGCGATGCCTTCGCCGTCGCGCGGGACGTCGAAGATCGTCCCAGATGGCAGCACGTGTACGTCCAGGCGGTCCTTCGCCACATCGATGCCGACAAAGATCTGTTCCATGACCCGTCCTTGCAAATCCGGTCTCTGAAGGCGGACCAAGCGACTGTTCGGGTTCACAGGAACAACGGGCGGGGAACCACGCTCACCCACGGCCTTCAAGACCAAGGGCCTTTCGGTCTCCCGCCCGCTACCGCCGCCACCACTATACCCGCGGCGGCGAGTCGGAGAGATACAAGGGCCTTGCCGCAGCTTGAGGCCCATCAGATCCGCTGCGGCTCCAGGTCCGTGGACCACAGCGCGCTATCGGCGGTGTCGCGCAACGTCACCGTCATCACGCCGGTATCGGCCGCGATCTTCACATGGCCGAAGAACTGGAAGCCGGCGGCGGGGCTCAGGTTCTGGTTCTTCTCGCCGGGCTCGGGCGCCTTCACGTACTTGACCTCGGGACCGAAGGTCATGTCGAGGTCGTTCGGGCCGAAGGTGCCGGCATGGATCGGGCCGGAGACGAACTCCCAGAACGGGTTGAAGTCCTGGAACTGCGCCTTGTTCGGATCGTAGTAATGCGCGGCGGTGTAATGCACGTCGGCGGTCAGCCAGACCGTGTTCTGCACGTTGGCGGCTTTGATGTAGCGGAGCAGATCGGCGAACTCCAATTCGCGGCCGAGCGGCTTGCCGCCCTCGTTGTTGGAGACCGCCTCGAAGCCCTTCTTGTCCTTGCCATTGTCCCAGACCACGAGCGAAAGCGGCATGTCGGCGGCGATTACTTTCCAGACCGCCTTGGACGAGACGAGCTCGCGCTTCAGCCAGGCGAGCTGCTCGGCGCCGAGGAAGGCCGCCTTGCTCTCCTCGGTCTCGAGATTGTCGCCGTTGGGATCGCGGTAGGTGCGCATGTCGATCATGAAGACGTCGAGCAGCGGCCCGTAGGCGATCTTGCGATAGACCCGGTTCGGCTCCTCCGGATAGGACGCGATCGGCATGTATTCGTGGAACGCCTGGGCGGCGCGCGCCGCCATCAGCGCGATCGACTTCTCGGTATAGGGAGCGGCGAGCACCTTCGAAGCCGACCAGTTGTTGACGACTTCATGGTCGTCCCATTGCGAAAGCACCGGGACCTGCGCGTAGAGCGCCAGCACGTTCTTGTCCATGAAGTTGTATTTGTACTGGCCGCGGAACTCGTCGAGCGTCTCGGCCGGCTTCGACTTTTCCGGGGTGACGAGGTTCTTCCACGTGCTGCCGTCGGGCAGTTTGACCTCGGCCTGGATCACGCCGTCGGCATAGATGTTGTCGCCGGAATGCAGGAAGAAGTCCGGACTATGCCGAAGCATGGTCGAATAGGCCTTCATGCCGCCGCGCTCCTCGTCGATGCCCCAGCCCTGGCCGCAGGTATCGCCGGACCAGGTGAAGGACACGTCGCGGAGCTCGGTCGGCGCGGTGCGGAAATGCCCGGTCAGCGGCTCGCTTTCGACCGTCGTGTCCGCGAGATCCTGGAAGCGGACCCGATAGAAGATATCCTGGTTCGAGGGGAGGTCGGTCGCCAGCAGCTTCACCGTGTAGTCCGTTTCCGGGAGTGCGGCGAGTTTCGGCAGGGCGCGGACATTCTTGAAGCTCTCGGTGGTCGACCATTCGAACACCGCGTTGGCCGGGCGATCGGCCCGCGACCACAGCACCGCGCGGTCGGCACCGACATCGCCGGATTGAATCCCATGGGTGATCAGCGGCCTTGCGGCGGCACGGCTGATGCGCGGCGCGGCGATGCCGACAAAGCCGGCGGCGCCGATGGCGGCGGTGCCGGTGAGGAAGCGGCGGCGGGAGAGGCGATTCTCGGTGATGCGAATCTTCATGGCGGGGCGACTCCGGGGGAGGGGTTCAGGCGGGCCGCACCATCCCGCCGGAACGTGACAGAAGTTTCGCGCTTCGATGAAAGAGCCGTCACAAATTCAGTCGAACCCGGCACTCATCCGGCCGAGCGCGCCGTAATCCATCACCACCGTATCGCCGGCCGCCACATCGACCGGCTTCACGCAGGTGCCGGTGGTGATCACCTCGCCGGCCTTGAGGGCGAGCCCGCGGCTGTTGAGATGGTTGGCGAGCCAGGTGAGTGCGATCCTGGGATCGCCCAGCGCATTGGCGCCGCTGCCCTCGGCGACCACCGTGTCCTTCTTCCAGGCACGCACCGGCTGTTTGGAAAGATCGAGGCCACGCCAATCCTTCACCTCCGGCCCCAGCACGAACCAGGCATGGAAGGCGCAATCGGCGCAGATCGACGGCGCGCCGATCGTGTCGAAGACCTGGTAGCGCGCATCCGGGATCTCGATCGCGAGATGCATCGCCGCGACCGCCGCCATGACCTCGTGCTGGTCGTAGTCCTTGCCGCGCGGCGGCAGGTCGCGCGCCATCGTGAAGGCGAACTCGGCCTCCGCCACCCGCATATGATTGCGCGCGATCGGACGGCGCGCGCCGTCGGCCAGCACGAAGTCGCGGAACAGCCGGCCGGCCAAGGGCTCGGTCACGCCGATATGCTTCTGGCCGGCGACGCTGGTGGCGGCGATCTTCCAGCCGACCGCCGGCTGGCCGGCGAGGTCGAGCATCGCCTCCTGGATGGCGTAGCCCTCGCCAAGCGATGCCGGCCGGATCTCGGGCGGCAGGGCGTCGATGCGGCTTTCGGCAAGGCGCGTGCGCCACAGCAGATCGGCGGCGCGATGGATCTCGGTCCTGTTCATGACTCCCCCGGCTTGACGGCTTCTATCTTACCGCGTTCGATGCCTTTTGACAGAAGTGTCAGGCAGGGGAGTGGGGCAATGGCGACGGCGAGTGCGGAATTTCCGCGGTTCGATTTGAGCGGACAGGTGGTGCTGGTGACGGCGGCGGCGCGCGGGCTCGGCCGCGCCTGCGCGCTCGCCTGCGCGCATGCCGGGGCGGATATCGCGCTCGGCCTGCGCGACAAGCAATCCGGCGAGGGGCTGGTCGCGGCAATCCAGAAGTTCGGCCGCAAGGCGCTGCCGCTGCAGATGGACATGACCAGCATGGACGAGATCGCCAGCGCCGTCGCCGAGGCGGACAAGCATTTCGGCCGGATCGACGTGCTGGTGAACAATGCCGGCGCGAGCCCGGTGAACCTCGCCGAGGATGTGAACGAGGCGGATTTCGATCTGACCTTGCAGGTCAACCTGAAGGGCACGTTCTTCGCCAGCCAGGCGGTGGGCAAGCTGATGATCGCGCGGCGCTACGGAAGGATCATCAACATGAGCTCCCAGGCCGGCACCGTGGCTTTGCGCGGCGAGCCGATCTACTGCATGACCAAGGCCGGCATCGATCACCTGACGCGCTGCCTGGCGCACGAATGGGGCCGCTACAACATCTGCGTCAACGCCGTGGCGCCGACCTTCGTCTGGACCGACGGCACGCGGCCGGCCTTGTCCGATCCGGAGTTCCTGAAGCAGACGATCGGGCACATCCCGTTGGGCCGCATCGGCGAGCCGAAGGAAGTCGCCGGCGCCGTGGTGTTCCTGGCCTCGCCTGCGGCGTCACTGGTCAACGGCACCATCCTGCATGTGGATGGCGGCTGGACCACCGGCTGACGGCGCTAAGCGTCGATCGCCAGCAGATGATCGCGGACGTGGGTCAGATGCTGGTGAATGAGGCGCCGCGCCTTCTCGGCGTCGCGCTGCTTGATGGCGTCGACCAGGGCGCTGTGCTCGCGGTCGTATTGCGAGCGGAGGCCGTCGGTCAGGCTCTTCTGCTTCAGCCGATGCCAATGCGGCTGGTGGCGGGCCGAGTTGATCGCCTCGCAGTAATCGACCAAGAGCTGGTTCTTGGTGGCGCGGAACACGGCAAGATGGAGCGCGGCGTCGTAATGCTCGAACTCGGCGAAGCCCTTGGCGGCGATCGAGCGGCGCAGGATCTCGGTGATCTCGGCCAGGTCGTCGCTGTTGGCGCGATGCGCTGCGAGGGCGGCGGCCTGGGGCTCGATGATCAGGCGGACTTCCATCACCTCGGCGGGGCTGGCGTCCTTCATATGCCGGCCGAGGCCCGGCACGCTGCCGCCGTTCCTGGCCTTCACATAGGTGCCGCGGCCGACCACGCGGATGAGATCGGTGCCCATCCGGTTCAAGGCGCTGCGCACCGTGTTGCGAGCGAGACCGTAGAGCGCGGCGAGCTCGCGCTCCGGCGGAAGGCGATGGCCTTCCGGCCATTCGCCGTTTTCGATGCGGCGCTGGATGTCGCCGACGACATCTTCGGCGGTTTGGAATCGCGTGTTGGTCGCTTGAGGCAGGGCCATTCAAGTCTCGCCGCATATTATCGATGAAAGCGTGCCGCGCCGTTGACTCATGCGCGGAGTGCTGACACCATAACCTATACCAAACGGGTCAATGGTTCAACATTGGCTCAAAAGACTGGGAGCAAAAATGCGGATCGCGACGTTTCGGTCGGGCGGCCGCCGTCGGGTTGGGAGTCTCAGTCCCGACGGAAAAACCATTCGTCCTTTCGATCTCGGTGCGGCGGAAGAGCTTGGCGCCTTGGCGGTGATCGAGCGCGGCCTGCGCGCCGATTCACCCAGCCTCGGTGCCTCGATCCCGACGGCCGGCCTGGTCTTCGACGCGCCGATCCCGCGGCCGCGGCGCAATATCTTCTGCGTCGGCAAGAACTACCACGAGCACGCCCACGAGTTCGCCAAGAGCGGCTTCGATTCCAGCGCGGCGAGCGGCGCGGTCCCCGAAGCGCCGATCGTCTTCACCAAGGTCCCGGAATGCGTGATCGCCCCGGGTGCCGCGATCGAGATCGACCCCGCCGCCAGCACGGCGATCGACTATGAAGCGGAGCTCGCGATCGTCATCGGCAAGGGCGGGCGCGGGATCAAGAAGGTCGACGCCCTGAAGCATGTCTGGGGCTGCACCATCGTCAACGACGTCACCGCCCGCGACCTGCAGGCCAAGTACAAGCAGTGGGACATCGGCAAGTCGCAGGACACGTTCTGCCCGATGGGGCCGGTCCTGGTCTCGGCCGATGAAGTGGACATCGCCAATATCGACGTCAAATGCTGGGTCAATGGCGAGCTGCGGCAGGACTCCAACACCAGCCTGTTGATCTTCGACATCCCGACTCTGATCGAGACCATCTCGGCCGGGATCACGCTCTATCCCGGCGACATCATCGCGACCGGCACGCCGGTCGGCGTCGGCATCGGCTTCAACCCGCCGAAATACCTGAAGCATGGCGACACGGTGAAGATCGCGCTCTCCGGCATCGGCGTGCTGGAGAATCCGGTGCGCCAGCGCGGCGTTTCCGCCGATGCGAAGATTGCAGCGGAGGCGCGCGCGTGAGCAGCCTCGCGGTCGAGCGGATGCAGGTCGAGGTCGAAGGCAGCGGCGATCCGGTGATCATGCTGCACGGGCTCGGCGGCACCTCGAACACCTTCTGCCCGCAGGTCCTGGGCCTCGGCGGGCGCTATCGCACCATCCGTCCCGACCTGCCGGGCAGCGGCCGTTCGCCGCTGAGCGGATCGCTGACCATCCAGAGCATGGTCGATGCGGTGGTGCGCGCGGCCAAGGCGGTCGGCGCCGAGCGCGCGCATTTCGTCGGCCATTCCATGGGCACGATCGTCTGCCAGCACATCGCCGAGCAGCACCCGGAGCTGGTCCGCAGCCTCGCCTTGTTCGGCCCGATCCACCAGCCGCCGGAGCCGGCCCGCAAGGGCCTCGGCGATCGCGCGGCCAAGGCGCGCAACGAAGGCATGACCGGCATCGCCGATCAGATCGTGCAGGCGACCTTGTCCGGCGACACCAAGAGCAACGCGCCGGTCGCGGTCGCGCTGGTGCGCGAGTTCATCATGCGCCAGGACGCCGAAGGCTATGCCCGCAACTGCGAGGCGCTGGCGGCGGCGCAACCGGCCAATCTCGACCGCATCAAATGTCCGGTGCGGCTGGTGACGGGGGACGAGGATCCGGTGGCGCCGGCCTCGAACGCGCGCACCATGGCGGAGCGCTTGAGCGACGCGCGGGTCACCATTCTCACTCGCTGCGGCCATTGGAGCACGATCGAGCGGCCGCAGGATTGCAATCAGGTTCTGAAGGAGTTGCTCGGCGGGCGCGCCTAGACGCGAGGCACATCCGGGGCACAGAACCTCGGAGAGCGGGAGGACGAAAGCATGGCCAACATTCTTTATACCAACGTCCGGATCCTCGACGGCTCCGGCGAGCATCCCTATCTCGGCGAGATGCTGGTCCAGGGCAACCGGATCCGCAAGGTCGCGCGCGGCACGCGCAGCATCCCGATGAACGGCAACACCGTGATCGACGGGGCCGGCGCCACCCTGATGCCGGGCCTGTGCGACGCGCACACCCATCTCTCCTGGAACAACGCGCCGAGCCTCGAGGCGCTGATCAACCTGCCGCCGGAAGAGCACACGCTGTTCGCCGCGGACGTCGCCAAGATCTATCTCGACCACGGCTTCACCATGTGCGTCGGCGCGGCGGCGGCCAAGCCGCGGCTCGACGTCGTCATCCGCAACGCGATCAACAAGGGCCAGATCCCAGGTCCGCGCTATCTCGCCAACTGTCCGGAGATCACCACCATCGGCGGCCTCGGCCACGCGCATCCGCCGCATGTGGTGCATGAGGGGCTGAACTTCGGCCTGGTGGTGAACGGGCCGGAAGAGGTGCGCCGCACGGTGCGCACCATGATCGGCTACGGCGTCGACCTGATCAAGCTGAACCTCTCCGGCGAGGAGCTGACCAATGTCGGCGCCGAGGAATCGCCGATGTCGGAGGAAGAATGCGTGATGGCGGTGCGGGAGGCGAAGCGGCGCGGCCGCCGGCTCTGCGCCCATGCGCGCTCGGCGGAATCGGTGAAGATGTGCATCCGGCACGGCATCGAGATCATCTACCACGCGAGCTTCGCCGACGAAGAAGCGCTCGACCTGCTCGAAGCCAACAAGGACAAGCATTTCGTGGCGCCCGGCCTCGCCTGGCTGATCCGGATCTCGAATCACGCGGGCGAATGGGGCATCACGCCAGAGAAGGCGCGGGCCATGGGCTATCACCGCGAGCTCGAGATCGCGATCGAGACCGCGAAGAAGATGAAGCGCCGCGGCATCCGGGTGCTGCCGGGCGGCGATTACGGCTTCGCCTGGACCCCGCACGGCACCTATGCGAAGGACTTCGAGTATTTCGTCGATCTCCTCGGCTTCACGCCGATGGAAGTGCTGGTCGCCGCGACCAAGCATGGCGGCGAGATCATGGGATCCCCAGGCGAGCTCGGCCTGGTGAAGGAAGGCTATCTCGCCGACATCATCCTGGTGGACGGCGACCCGCTCTCCAACATCAAGATCCTGCAGGACAAGAAGCGCATCCTCTCGGTCATGAAGGACGGCGAGTTCTTCCGCGCGCCGGAAGGCAACCGCCAGAGCCTGCGCGTCGCGGTCTAAGGGCGCGGGGCGGGGCGGCGAGCAGGCACATGAAACTCTTCATCCTCACCGTGATGAACGGCATGACCCTGGCCGCCCTCTACTTCCTGGTGGCGAGCGGGTTCACGCTGGTGTTCGGTCTCATGCGCAACGTGAACCTGGCGCATGGCTCGCTCTATCTGCTCGGCGCCTATGTCGGCTTCAACGTGGCGGACTGGACCGGCTCCTGGTTCCTCGGCGTCGCCGCCGGCTTCCTCGGCATGGCGGTGGTGGGTGCGATCCTGCAGGTGGTGATCTTCCGGCGCATGCAGGGCCAGGACCTGCGGCAGACCCTGGTCACCATCGGCCTCTCGATCGTGATGGCCGATCTGATGCTGGCGGTCTGGGGCGGCAACACCTATCAGTTCGATCCGCCGTCCTGGCTGTCCGGCCCCGTCCAGCTGATGACCGCACCGGTCGTGAAATATCCGCTCTACCGCCTGGTGCTGCTGGCCAGCGCCATCGTGATCGGCGTCGGGCTCTGGCTGCTGCTGAACAAGACCCGGATCGGCATGATGATCCGTGCCGGGGTCGATGACCGCGGCATGCTGGCGGCCTCCGGCGTCAATGTGCAGCGCATCTTCACCATCACCTTTGCCTTGGGTGCCGGTCTCGCCGGTTTCGCCGGCGTGGTCGGCGGCACCGCGCTCTCGATCGCGCCGGGCGAGGACACGCGCTATCTCCTGGCGTCATTGGTCGTGGTGATCGTCGGCGGCATGGGCAGCGTCACCGGTGCGGCGATCGGTGCGACGCTGATCGGCCTCGCCGAGCAGCTCGGCCTCGTTTATTCGCCGACCTACGGCGTCGTCTACACTTTCCTGATCATGGTGGTGGTGCTCGCCTTCCGGCCACAGGGCATCATGGGGAAGGCCGCATGAGCTGGACCGCGACGGGAGCCGCACCGAAGCCGGCGACCCCGGCATGGATGAAGACGATCCGGCCGCAGCACGTATTGGTGCTGCTGTTCCTGATCGCCTATCCGCTGGTGGCCTCGCCGTTCTGGACGGTGCAGATCGGGGCGCAGTCGCTGTTCCTCGGCGTGATCGCGCTCTCCCTGATGTTCCTGGCCGGCTATGGCGGCATGGTCTCGCTGTCGCAGATGACCGTGGCCGGCGTCGCCGGCTACATGGTCGCGGTGTTCGGGACCAACAGCACCCATCCGCTGTTCGGGTGGCCGCTCTGGGCCGCGGTGCCGATCGCGATCGTGATCGCCACCGCCTTCGCGACGCTGATCGGCATCATCTCGGTTCGCACCGCCGGCATCTACACCATCATGATTACGCTCGCGATCGGCGTCGCCGCCTTCTATTTCGCGCAGCAGAACTATGAGATCTTCAACGGCCATAGCGGCTTCGCGGGATTGCCCGGACCGGTCGGGTTCGGCATGGACTGGCGCGCGCCCATGCCGTTCTACTACATGAGTCTCGCCGTGGCGGCACTCAGCTATCTCGCCGTGGTCTACCTCGCGCGCTCGACCTTCGGCCTGACGCTCCAGGCGATCCGCGACAACGCCCGGCGCATGAACGCGCTCGGCTTCAACGTCAACCTGCACCGGGTGGTCGCCCATGCGGTCGCCGGCCTGATCGCCGCAATCGGCGGGCTGCTCTATGTGTGGATGAACGGCCGGGTCTCGCCGGGCACCATCGACATCGGCCCGGTGATCGACATCCTGGTGATCGCGGTGATCGGCGGGCTACGCCATCCGATCGGCCCGTTCATCGGTGCGGTGCTGTTCGTGCTGATGAAGAATTTCGCGATCGACCTGATCAGCCCGGAGCGCTTCAACACGCTCATCGGTCTGATCTTCCTGGCGATCGTTCTGGTTTCACCCGATGGGTTGCTCGGACTCTGGCGCCTGGCTTCCGATCGCTTGAAGGCTGCCGGCCTAAATGGGAGCACTGGCCGGCAATGGGGCAACAATTCTTGGCGTAACAACAACGGCAAATAAATCTGGGAGGGACTGATGTCTAACGTTACTCGGAGGAACCTGCTCGCGGCCTCGGTCGCCTTGACCGTCGGCTTCAGCGTCTCGGCTGCGATGGCCGAGGACACGATCAAAGTCGGCGCATTGGCGACCCTGCAAGGCGCCTTCACCGTGCTCGGCGAGGACGGCATGCGCGGCGTGAAGCTGGCGCTCCAGCAGCACAACAACATGGCCGGGGGCAAGAAGATTGAGCTGGTGACCGGCTCCAGCGACGCCTCGCCGGACAGCGCGGTCAATGCCGCGCGCAAGCTGGTCGAGCAGGACAAGGTGCAGATCCTGGTCGGCCCGCTCTCGGGCGACGAGGGCCTCGCGGTGAAGAACTATGCGAAGACCCAGCCGCAGGTGACCTTCATCAACGGCACCTCGGCGGCGCAGGACACGACGCTCCGCGATCCGGCGCCGAACTTCTTCCGCTTCACCACCGACGGCGCGCAATGGCAGGCCGGCCTCGGCGAATACGCCTTCGCGACCAAGGGCTACAAGAAGGTGGTGACCATCGCCGAGGATTACTCCTTCCCCTATACCCAGGTGTTCGGCTTCATGCAGGGCTTCTGCAAGTCGGGCGGCCATGTGGTCAACAAGTTCTGGGTCCCGATCGGCAACAAGGATTTCTCCTCGATCGTCGCCTCGATCCCGGACGACATCGACGCGATCTACGTCGCCCTGGGCGGCGCCGATGCGGTCAACTTCCTGAACCAGTATGAACAGGCCGGTGGCGACAAGCCGATGGTCGGCGGCTCGATCACCGTCGACCAGACGGTGCTCGGCTCCAAGGGCAAGCAGCAGGACTACATCATCGGCACGCCCTCGGCCGGCCCGATCGCCGACAACTGGGACAATGCCGCCTGGACCAAGTTCGTCGCCGATTACAAGGCGGCCTTCCCGGACGGCTTCCCGTCGCCCTCGCTCTTCGCGCAGGGCTACTACGTCTCGACCTTGGCCATGCTGACCGCGCTCGACCAGGTGAAGGGCGATCTCAGCGGCGACCAGAAGGCCTACCGGGATGCGTTGCAGAACCTGAAGCTCGACACCCCGACCGGCCCGGTGACGCTCGACAAGAACCGGAACGGCATCGCCTACAACTTCCTGACCGAGGTCGCGAAAGGCGATGACGGCCATCTCTACAACAAGGTGGTGAAGGTGGTGGAGAACGTGAATCAGACGCTCGGCATGCCCGAGGCCGAGTTCATGGCGATCGGTCCGGTCGGCCGCGACAATCCGAGCTGCCCGTGATCTGGACCGCGTAACGGAGCGCCCGGGTCGATGGCCGAAGCGCTCAGACTGAACCGTGCCGGTGCGGCCCATGCCCTCGTCCTCGAGGGCGTGAGCCGCACCTTCGGCGCGTTGGTCGCTCTGGACAAGGTGGACTTGACCGTGGGCGCCGGCGAGCGGCGCGGCATTCTCGGCGCCAACGGCGCCGGCAAGACGACGCTGTTCAATGCGATCACCGGCGACTTCCCGTCGACCGCTGGCCGCATCCGCTTCTTCGGCGAGGACGTGACCAAGCTGGCACCCTTCGAGCGGATCCGCCGCGGCATGCGTCGCACCTATCAGAACTCGATGCTGTTCCGCGGCTTGTCCGTGCTCGACAATCTCTATCTCGCCTGCCGCGGCGTCAGCGCCGGGCGCTTCAGTTTCATCCGCCCGCGCCAGGACGATGCCGCGCTGGAAAGCGCGCGGGATCTGGCCCATGCGGTGCATCTCGACGGCGTGGCGGAATCTTTGGTCTCCGATCTCTCGCACGGGCAACAACGGCAATTGGAGATCGGCATGGCGCTGTCCGGCGCGCCGCGCCTCATCCTGTTCGACGAGCCCGCCGCGGGTCTGTCGCCGGCCGAGCGCCGCGACCTGGTGCAGATCCTCTCGGCTCTGCCGCGCCATATCAGCTTCGTCATCATCGAGCATGATCTCGATGTCGCCTTGCGCGTGGTCGATCGCGTCACCGTCATGCACAACGGCGCGGTGTTCAAGCACGGCACGCCGGCGGAGATCCAGGACGACCCGGACGTGCAGCGCATCTATCTGGGCGGCAAGCATGGCTGAGCCCGCGAAAATGCCGGCCACCGAGCCGGTGCTCGAGGTTTCTGGGCTCGAGGTCCATTACGGCCACGCCCATGCGCTGCAAGGCGTCTCGTTCAGCCTGGAGCGTGGTGTGCTGGCGATCGTCGGCCGCAACGGCATGGGCAAGACCACGCTCTGCAATGCGCTGATGGGCCTCATTCCGGCGAGCGGCGGCAGTGCGCGCTCGCAGGGCATCGACCTGCTCGGCCTGGCGCCGAACGAGGTGGTCAATCTCGGCATCGGCTATGTGCCACAGGGGCGCCGGGTCTGGGCCTCGCTCAGCGTGGACGAGCATCTGCGACTCTCCGCGCGCAACGGCACCAAGGATTCGAACTGGACGGTCGACCGGATCTACAAGACCTTCCCGCGCCTGGCCGAGCGCAAGAAGAATGGCGGCGCGCAGCTTTCCGGCGGCGAGCAGCAGATGCTGGCGATCAGCCGCGCGCTGCTGGCCAACCCGAAGCTGCTGATCATGGACGAGCCGACGGAAGGCTTGGCGCCGGTCATTGTCGACCAGGTCTCCGAGATGCTGCGCCGGCTCGCCGACGAGGGCGACATCTCGGTCCTGCTGATCGAGCAGAATCTGGGCGTCGCCACCTCGGTCGCCAGCCGCGTCGCGGTGATGGTCAACGGCCGCCTGGTGCGCGAGATGCCGGCCCAGGAACTGGCGCAGGACCATGAGCTGCAGCAGCGCCTGCTCGGCGTGCGGACCCATGGCGAGGAACATGCGCCGGCGCCTGCTCAAGAAGCCGTCGAAGAGCGTCCGGAGACAGTGATCTTCCAGGTGCGCCGAAGCGCCGAGGACGATGGCGGCGCCGCGGCCTTGCCGCCGGCCGCGGCCCCGGTCGGCTACACCGCCGCCCGCGCGCCGACCCGCTGGTCGCAGGGCAATCCGCTGCAGGCGAGCGTGGTGGAGACGGAAGAAATCATCGCCGAGGCACGCGACAACGCACCCGCCGAGATGCAGGTGCCGGTCGCGCAGCTGGTCGGTCGGTCCTGCTACGTCGCCGGCACCTTCGACACCAAGGGCCGCGAGCTCGGCTTCCTGGCGAATTGCCTGCAGAAATTGGGTCTGCGCACGGTGACGGTCGATCTCTCGACCAGCCAGATGCCCTCGGCCGCCGATATCGGGCCGCAGGAGGTCGCGCGCTTCCACCCCAAAGGCACCGGCGCGGTCTTCACCAACGATCGCGGCCAGGCGGTCTCCGCCATGGCCGAAGCCTTCGAGCGCTTCATCCTCTCGCGGCGCGATGTCGGCGGGATCGTCTCGGCCGGCGGTTCCGGCGGCACCTCCCTGGCCACCCCGGCCATGCGCCGCCTGCCGATCGGTGTGCCCAAGGTGATGGTCTCGACGGTCGCTTCAGGAGATGTGCGGCGCTATGTCGGACCCTCGGATATCTGCATGATGTATTCGGTGACCGACGTCTCCGGCATCAACCGGATCTCGGAGCAAGTGCTCTCGAACGCCGCGCATGCCTTGGCCGGCATGGTGTCCCATGCCCGGCGCGGCGCCAGCAGCGCCAAGCCCGCCGTCGGTCTCACCATGTTCGGCGTGACGACACCGTGTGTTCAGGCGGTGCAGAAGGCGCTGGAGGAACGGTTCGATTGCCTGGTCTTCCATGCGACCGGCACCGGCGGCCAGTCGATGGAGAAGCTGGCGGATTCCGGCCTGCTGTCCGGCGTGATCGACGTGACCACCACGGAAGTCTGCGATCACCTGTTCGGCGGCGTGTTCAGCGCCGGCGAGGAGCGGTTCGACGCGATCATCCGTTCGAAGATCCCCTATGTCGCCTCGGCCGGCGCGCTGGACATGGTGAATTTCGGGCCGATCGACACCGTCCCCGCCGCATATAGGGGGCGCAATCTCTATCAGCACAATCCGCAAGTCACCCTGATGCGGACCACCGCCGCCGAGAACGAACGCATGGGGCGCTGGATCGGCGAGAAGCTCAACCGCATGGACGGGCCGGTGCGGTTCCTGATTCCCGAGCGCGGCGTGTCGCTGCTGGACGTGCCGGGCAAGCCGTTCCACGACCCGGCGGCGGATGCCGCCTTCTTCAAGACGCTCGAAGCCACCGTGCGGCAGAACGAGCGGCGCAAGATCATCCGCCTGCCTTACGATCTCAACGATCCCGCCTTCGCCGCGGCGCTGGTGAAGACTTTCCTTGAACTCATCGATCGAAACGGACGCTGACCTCATGCCCAGAATCGCACGCAAGGACATCCTCGAGAAATTCCGCGGCATGATCGCCCGCAACGAGCCGATCGTCGGCGGCGGCGCCGGCACCGGCCTCTCCGCAAAATGCGAGGAGGCGGGCGGCATCGACCTGATCGTCATCTACAATTCCGGCCGCTACCGCATGGCGGGCCGCGGCTCGCTCGCCGGCATCCTCGCCTACGGCAATGCCAATGAAATCGTGGTCGAGATGGCGCGGGAGGTCCTGCCGGTCGTCAAGAAGACTCCGGTGCTGGCCGGCGTCAACGGCACCGACCCGTTTCTGATGACCGATCATTTCCTGAAGCAGCTCGGCGAGCTCGGCTTCTCCGGCGTGCAGAATTTCCCGACGGTCGGCCTGATCGACGGCACCTTCCGCGCCAACCTGGAAGAAACCGGCATGGGCTACGGGCTGGAGGTCGATTTGATCCGGCGCGCCCGCGAGCTCGACTTCCTGACCACGCCCTATGTCTTCTCCAAAGACGAGACTGTGGCGATGACCAAGGCCGGCGCCGACATCATCGTCTGCCACATGGGCCTCACCACCGGCGGCGCGATCGGCGCGGAAACGGCGTTGACGCTGCATGACTGCGTCGCCCGGATCAACGAATGGTCGGAAGCGGCGCTCGCGATCCGCAAGGATGTGATGGTGATCTGCCATGGCGGCCCGATCGCGATGCCGGAGGATGCCAACTACATCCTGAAGCATTGCCCGAATTGCCACGGCTTCTACGGTGCCTCCAGCATGGAGCGGCTGCCGACCGAGATTGCACTGACCGAACAGACGCGAAAGTTCAAGGCGATCGCGCGGAAATAATCGAGGACCGGCCGGAGACGGCCGGGGAGGGAGGAAAATCATGACTGGCTCGACCATCGGAACGATCATCTTCGTGATCATCGTCGCCGCGATCCTGATCGCGATCGGCGTCTGGCTGATGAACTGGCTCTATCGCCGCTCGTCGAAGGAGATTTCCTTCGTGCGCACCGGCTTCGGCGGCCAGCGCGTGTTGCTGAACGGCGGCGCCTTCGTGCTGCCGATCATCCATGACGTGATCCCGGTCAACATGAACACGCTGCGGCTGGAAGTGCGGCGCGGGCGGGAATCGGCGCTGATCACCAAGAACCGGATGCGGATCGACGTGGTGGCCGAGTTCTACGTCCGGGTCCAGCCGACCCCCGACGCCATCGCCAATGCGGCGCAGACCCTGGGCCAGCGCACCATGCAGCCGGAGGCTTTGCGCGAGCTGCTGGAAGGCAAGTTCGTCGATGCGCTGCGCTCGGTCGCGGCCGAGATGACGATGGACGAGATGCATGAGAAGCGCGGCGAATACGTGAAGCGCGTCCGCAACGCCGTCGCCGAGGACCTGCTGAAGAACGGGTTGGAGCTGGAGACCGTCTCTCTCACCGGCCTCGACCAGACCAACATGGAGTTCTTCAATCCCTCGAACGCCTTCGACGCGGAAGGCCTGACGCGGCTGACCGAGGAGATCGAGCGGCGGAAGAAGATCCGCAACGACATCGAGCAGGACACCATGATCCAGATCCGCAACAAGAATCTGGAAGCCGAGAAGCTCTCGCTCGCCATCGACCAGGACAGCGAGCAGGCCCGGCTGCAGCACGAACGCGAGCTGGAGATGCGCCGTGCGGTGCAGCGTTCCGAGCTGGCGCGGGAGCGCGCCTTGCGCGAGCAGGAATCCGAGCAGGCGCAGATCGAGGCCCGGCTGGAGGTCGAGCGGTCGCGGATCACCGTCGATCGCGCGCTCGACGAGCAGCGAATCCGGCACGAGCAGGAGATCCAGCAGCTCGAGGTCGAGCGGCGCAAGGCGCTGGAGCTGGCCGAGCAGGATCGCGCGGTGGCGATCGCCCAGGCTTCGAAGGCGCAATCGGAGGCGCAGGCCGCCGCGGAAACCGCGCGTGCCAAGGCGGTGTCGGCCGAGGAGAAGGTGTTCTCGGCCCGCGAGACCGAGGTGGCCGAGCGCCGCAAGGCGATCGAACTGATCGGCGCCGCGCAGGACGCCGAGCGCCAGGCGATCCGCATCCGGGTCGAGGCGGAATCCGAGAAGGCCGCGGCCGGCGACCGCAGCGCCGCGCGCCGGATCGAGGCCGAGGGCGACGCGGAGGCCGAGAAGATTCGGGCGCTGGCGGCGCGCTTGCGCTACGAGATCGAGGCGGAGGGCAACCGGCTGATGAACGAGGCCGCCAATGTGCTCACGCCGGAATCCCGCGGCTCGGCGATGCGGATGAAGCTGCTCGAGAAGCTGGAAGGCATCATCCGCGAATCCGTGAAGCCGATGGAAAA
Organism: Dongia sedimenti; assembly: GCA_030715195.1. GTDB lineage: Bacteria > Pseudomonadota > Alphaproteobacteria > Dongiales > Dongiaceae > Dongia > Dongia sedimenti. The sequence continues at coordinate 722,031 of JAUYVI010000002.1, read as the reverse complement.
GATCGACGGCATCAAGATCCTGCAGGTCGACGGACTCGGCGGCGGCGGGCCGTCGCTCGGCCGGGGCAACAACGGCATGGAGGGTTCGGGCAGCTTCTCCGACAATCTGGTCAACTCCGCGCTGCGCTATCGCGCCCAGGCGCCGCTGGTGGATTCGTTGCTGCGCGAGATCGGCCTCTCCGGCGGCGACATCGGCAGCCTGACCAACGCCCTGGCGCCGGCCGGCGACGACGAGCCCAAACGATAGCCCGGGGGCGCTAGCCCATGGTCAAGGTCTATACCTCGAGCGTGATCGACGCGCCGGCGGATCGGGTCTGGGCGGCGGTCCGCGACTTCAACGCCCTGCCGCAATGGCATCCCGCCATCCGCGACAGCCGGATCGAAGGCAACCATCCCAGCGACAAGATCGGCTGCATCCGCAATTTCAATCTCCGGGACGGCGGCAACATCCGCGAGCGGCTGCTGGCGCTGTCGGATTACGACTTCAGCTGCACCTACTCGATCCTGGAATCGCCGATGGGGGTGCGCGACTACATCGCGACCCTGAAGCTCTCGCCGATCACCGACGGCAACCGCACCTTCGCCGAATGGACCGCCGAGTTCGACTGCGAACCCGAACGGGCCGGCGCGCTGGCGCAGCAGGTCGGGCAGGGCGTGTTCCAGGGCGGCTTCGACGGGTTGAAGCGGTCGCTCGGGCGAAGGTAAGTGACTATCGTTGCTCGCTCGACACTCCGCCGTCATCCCGGGACTTGGTCCCGGGATCCACGCCTTCCTTCTTCGAACCCAAAGGCGTGGATCCCGGCGCCTAGCGCCGGGATGACGACCGAGAAAACTGGAACAAACGGATGATTTCCGTCCGCCGCAGCACGATCATCGACGCGCCGGTCGACGAGGTCTGGGCGATCCTGCGCGACTTCAACGGCCACGCGCGCTGGCATCCGGCGATCGCGGAAAGCCGGATCGAGGACGGCCGCGCCGGCGACGAGGCGGGCTGCGTGCGGCGCTTTCGTCTGACCGATGGCGGCGAGTTGCGCGAGCAATTGCTGACCTTGTCCGATCGCGACCGCCGGTTCAGCTATTGCATCCTCGATGCGCCGATTCCGCTGATCGACTATGTCGCCAATGTCAGCTTGAAGCCGGTGACCGACGGCAACCGGACCTATTGGGAATGGTCGTCCAGTTTCGCCGCGCCGGAGGATCGCGCCGACGAGCTGGCCGCCCTGATCGGCGAGGGCATCTACGAAGCCGGCTTCGCTTCGGTCCGGGCCATGTTCGGGCAGACGACTTCGACCGGCCATGCCTCGCCCCGAACAAGCCGCGCCGTCACGCCGATGGGCGATCATCGCCCGATCGACGGCGGCGCCGTGGTGATCGAGCGCCATGGCGGGCCAGAAGTGCTGCGCTGGGAGCGGGCGACGGCAATGCCGCCGGGTCCCGGCGAGGTGCGGATCCGGCATACGGCGATCGGTCTCAACTACATCGATGTCTATACCCGCACCGGCTATTACCCGCTGATCCAGCCGCCCGGCATCCCCGGCATGGAGGCGGCTGGCATCGTCCTCGACATCGGCCCCAGTGTGCATGGGTTGATGCCCGGCGATCGCGTCGCCTATGCCTGCGCGCCGCCGGGCGCCTATGTCGAGGTCCGCACCATGAAGGCGGACCTGGTCGTGCCGCTGCCCGATGAGATTTCCGACCGTGTGGCCGCGGCGGTGATGCTGAAAGGAATGTCGGCGGAGTTTCTGCTGCATCGGGTCGCATCGGTGCGGGAAGGTGACACTATTCTGGTGCATGCGGCGGCGGGCGGGGTCGGCCAGCTGTTGTGCCAATGGGCGCGGCATCTCGGGGCGACGGTGATCGGCACGGTCGGCTCACTGGACAAGGCGAAGATCGCCCGCGGCGCCGGCTGCGCCTATCCGATCCTCTACCGGGAGACCGATTTCGTCGAACGCGTGCTGGAGATCACCGAGGGGCGCGGCTGCAACATCGTGTATGACGCGGTCGGCGCCGACACCTTCCTGAAATCATACGAGGCGCTGGCGCTGCGCGGGCATCTGGTCAGCTATGGCCAGGCCTCCGGCCCGATCCCGCCGATCGACATCGCCGCCTTCGTCGGCAAGTCGGCGACGGTCTCGCGGCCGAATTTCGGCCACTACACCGGGACGGCGGCCGAGGTCCGCTCGATCTGCGACCGGCTGTTCCGTGCGCTCTCGAACGGCGTGCTGCAGGTCGAGATCAGCCAGGAATTTGCGCTGCGCGATGCCGCCGAGGCGCACCGCGCCCTGGAGAGCCGGCGCACGATGGGCTCGACGATCCTCATTCCTTAGGCGGCGTGAGCGGCCTTCTGGGTCCGTGCCGAGAGCGCATGGACGACCAGGTCGATCATCGCCGCGGCGAAGCGCTCGCGCGGCACCCGGTCGGTGCCGACCAGGCCGCCGCGCACGATGCCGATCAGCATCGAGGGCACGGTTTCCAGATCGACCGGCCGGAACTCGCCGGAGGCGATGCCCTGTTCCAGGATGGTGCGGGCCGCCTCCACGAACGGCCGGCGGCGGCGGCGGAACTCGTTGCGCCAGCGCCGCATCACCGGGGACTGGTCGTCGGTCAGCATGCGGAGGGCCGCCACCTGGCCGCCCAGCGCGTTCAGCAGGGCTTCCAGCAGCCGTTCGAGCGAGCGGGCGGGCTGCTCGCGGTCCTTGAGGATGGCAGCGACCTCCGAATCGAGCCGGTCGAGCCCCGATTTGAAGACCTCGAGGAACAGCTCCTCCTTGGAGGGGAAATAGCGGTACAGGGTCGGTTTGCCGACCTCGGCCCGCGCCGCGACATCGCGCATTTGCACGGAATCATACGGATTCGCGCCGAACAATTCGGCGGCGGCGGCGAGGATTTTCTGGCGTCGTTCCTGGCGCCAGTCGCGGCGGGGGAGCACAGTCATGACTTGTCACTGCGCGGTCGTTGAAAAGCAAACTTATGGGTTCTATTTTAGGCAAGCGGACCGCCGGGTTCAAGCCGGAGCGGCGTAATAACCGCATCCACAGTGCCGGGGCAGTGTAAAATTCGGATGTCCGAACGGAACACCGGCGGAATTTGATGACTGCACGCATGCGGGCTCGCCTCCTTTTGACCGTCGTCGTTGTCGCTGCGCTGGGTGGCGGCGGATTCTTCCTGTACTCCCAGCAGCACGGGAGAGCCGCCCAGGCGCCGGCCGCGGACCGCGCGGCCAAGGCCGTGCCGGTGACCGTGACCGCGGTCGAGCAGAAGCCCGCGCCGCTGCAGATCCGCACCGTCGGCCGGGTCCAGACCCTGGCCAGCGTCGCGGTCCGTTCGCGCATCGACGGGCTCATCGCCAACGTCGCCGTGACCGACGGCCAGGAGGTCAAGGCCGGCGACGAGCTGTTCCGGATCGACGACCGCGAGGCGCAGGCCGCCTTGAAGCTGGCCCAGGCCAATCTCGGCAAGGACCAGGCGTCTCTTTCCAATGCCAAGCGCCAGGTCGACCGGCTGACCCCGCTGGCCGCCAAGAATTTCACCACCAAGCAGGACTATGACGCGGCGACGACGCTGGTCGAGACCCTGCAGGCGACGATGGCCGCCAACCAGGCCGCGATCGATGCGGCGAAGGTGACGCTGTCCTACACCGTCATCCGCGCGCCGATTTCAGGGCGAATCGGGACGGTCGCGCTGAAGCTCGGCAATTCCGTGCGGGCGGCGGACTCCACCCCACTGGTCACGATCAACCAGCTCCAGCCGATCCTGGTCGCCTTTTCGATCCCGCAGGAGAGCATGGGCGAATTGCAGCGCGCCTTGGCCGTCGGGAAGGTGCCGGTGACCGCGACGATCCCCGACAGCACCGTGCCGGTGCAGCAGGGCGAGGTCTCCTACGTCGAGAACGCCATCGATCCCGCGACCAATACGCTCTCGGTCAAGGCCCAGTTCCCCAACACCGACGAGTTCCTGTGGCCGAGCCAGTTCGTCAACGTGGTGATGACGATCCGGGTCGATCCCAACGCCATCGTGGTTCCGGCGGCGGCGATCCAGCTCAATCAGGACGGCTCCTATGCCTGGCTCGTCAAGCCGGACGCCACTGTGGAAATGCGCCGCGTGAAGGTCGCGCGCCAGATCGGCAACGAGATGGTGATCGAAGGCGATCTCAAGCCGGGCGATCAGGTGGTGACCGAGGGCCAGCTTCGACTGGAGAACGGCACCAAGGTGGAGGTGACCGGCACCGCCGCGCCGGAGGCCGATGCCACGACCCCCAGCACATCGGTGAGTGTCGGCCAATGACCCTGCCGGAGCTCTGCATCCGCCGGCCGGTGATGACGTGCCTTTTGATGATCACCGTGGTGATGCTGGGCCTGGCCGGCTATCGGCAGCTGCCCGTCGCCGCGCTGCCGCGGGTCGACTTCCCGACCATCTCGGTGACCGCGACCCTGCCGGGCGCCAATCCGGAGACCATGGCCTCGGCGGTCGCGACGCCGCTGGAGAAGCAGTTCTCGACCATCTCCGGCATCGATTCCATGAGCTCGACCAGCACCCAGGGTTCGACCCGGATCACGCTGCAGTTCGATCTCGACCGCGACATCGACGGCGCGGCGCTGGACGTCCAGTCCGCGCTCAGCGTCGCGCAGCGCCGCCTGCCGACCGAGATGACCGACCCGCCCAGCTTCCGCAAGGTCAACCCGGCCGACCAGCCGATCCTGCTGCTGGCGCTGACCTCGCAGACCCTGCCGCTTTCCGCGGTGGACGAGTATGCGGAATCCTACATCGCGCAGCGCCTCTCGCTGCTGGAAGGCGTCGCGCAGGTGCTGGTGTTCGGCGCCCAGAAGTTCGCCGTCCGGATCAAGGTCGACCCCAACCAGCTCGCCTCGATGGGCGTCGGCGTCGATCAGTTGGAGGCGGCGGTGGCGGCGGCCAATTCCAACGCGCCGGTGGGTTCGCTCAGCGGCGCGGAGAAGACCGCGACGCTGCAGGCGCCGGGCCAGCTCTCCGACGCGGAAGAGTATCGGAACCTGATCGTCGCCTATCGCAACGGCAATCCGGTCAAGCTCGGCGATCTCGCGACCGTGGTGAACGGCGTCGAGAACGACAAGACCGCGAGCTGGTTCAACGGCGAGCGCTCGATCGTGCTCGCGATCCAGCGCCAGCCGGACGCCAATACGGTCGCGGTGATCGATTCGATCAAGAAGCTGCTGCCGCAGATCAAGAGCGAGATCCCGCCCTCGGTCCGCGTCGAGGTCCTGGTCGACCGCTCGGATTCGATCAAGGCCTCGGTCGCCGACGTGCAGTTCACGCTGGGCCTGACCATCGCCCTGGTGGTGCTGGTGATCTTCCTGTTCCTGCGCAACGTCACCGCCACCGTCATCCCCGCCCTGGCATTGCCGGTCTCGCTGGTCGGCACGTTCGGCGGCATGTACCTGCTCGGCTATTCGATCGACAACCTGTCGCTGATGGCGCTGACGTTGTCGGTCGGCTTCGTGGTCGATGACGCCATCGTCATGCTGGAGAACATTGTCCGGCACGTGGAGAACGGCGAGCGCCCCTGGATGGCGGCTTTGCGCGGCTCGCGCGAGATCGCCTTCACCATCCTGTCGATCACCATTTCCCTGGTCGCGGTGTTCATTCCGGTCCTGTTCATGGGCGGCGTGGTCGGCCGGCTGTTCCGCGAGTTCGCGGTGACCATCAGCCTCACCATCCTGATCTCCGGACTGGTCTCGCTGACGCTGACGCCCATGCTCTGCAGCCGCATGCTGCGCCCGCATTCCGGCGCGCGGCATGGAATGTTGTACCGGGCGCTGGAATCCGGCTTCGACGCGGTCCTCAGGGGCTACGCCGTGACCCTCGGCTGGGCGCTGCACCACCGGTTCGTCATCCTGCTGATCACCTTGGCCTCGATCGGGGCCAGCGCCTGGCTGGTCCATGTGACTCCGAAGGGCTTCTTTCCGGAGGAAGACACCGGCCTGATTTCGGTCTCGGTGCAAGGGCCGCAGGACATGTCCTTCGCCGCGATGCTGCCGGCCCAGCAGAAGGTCGCCGACATCGTCCGCGCCGATCCCGCCGTCGCCTATGTCAGCTCCACCGTCGGCACCTCCGGATTCGGCGCCGGGGGCGAGAACAACGGTTCGATGTGGATCACCCTGAAGCCGCTTTCGCAGCGCGACGTTTCGGCGCGCGAGGTCATCCAGCGGCTGCGCGGCAAGCTGGCACAGCTGCCGAGCGTCGGCGTCTACATGACGCCGGTGCAGAACATCAACGTCGGCGGCCGCTCGTCGCGCAGCCAATACCAGTACACGCTGCAGGCGGTGGAGTTCGACCAGCTCGGGAAGGCCGCCCAGCAGATGGAAGAGCGCCTGGCGGCGCTGCCGATGCTGCAGGGCGTCAACTCCGACCTCGAGATCGACAACCCGCAATACCTGGTCGATATCGACCGGGACCGGGCCGCGGCGCTGGACGTGACCACCGATGCGATCCGCACGACGCTTTACGGCGCCTTCGGCTCGAGCCAGGTCTCGACCATCTACAAGCCGACCAACTCCTATGACGTGATCATGGAGGCGATCCAGCCGCGCACCGTCAGCGACCAGGCGCTGAAGGAGATCTATGTGCGCAGCGCCGCCGGGGCCCTGGTGCCGCTGGATTCGGTCGCGAAGATCCACCGGCAGGCCGGCCCGCTGAGCGTGCAGCACCAGGGCCAGCTTCCGGCCGTGACCATCTCGTTCGATCTGGCGCCCGGCGTGTCGCTCGGTCAGGCGACCGACGCGATCCGGGCGGTGGAGCGCGACATGAAGCTGCCGGCCGGCATCTCCGGCAGTTTCCAGGGCTCGGCGCAGGTGTTCCAGGAGTCCATGAACGGCATGACCCTGCTGATCCTGGCCGCGGTCTTCGTCATCTATGTGATCCTCGGCATCCTCTACGAGAGCTTCATCCATCCGATCACCATTCTGTCGGGCCTGCCGGCCGCGGCATTGGGCGCGCTGCTGACTCTTCTGGCGTTCGGCAAGGACCTCAACGTGATCGCCATCATCGGTATCGTGATGCTGATCGGCATCGTCAAGAAGAACGCCATCATGATGATCGACGTCGCGCTGGAGAAGCGCCGCGAGGGTGCGCTGCCGGAAGCGGCCATCCAGGAGGCCTGTCTGCTCCGCTTCCGGCCGATCATGATGACCACGATGGCGGCGATCATGGGCACGCTGCCGATCGCGCTCGGCCACGGCGCCGGCGCCGAGCTGCGCCAGCCGCTCGGCCTCGCGGTGGTCGGCGGCTTGATCGTCTCGCAGCTGCTGACGCTCTACATCACGCCGGTCATCTATATCTATTTCGAGCGGCTGCGCGGCCTGTTCGGACAGGCGCCCGCCGTCCAGCCGGCGCCCGGAGAGTAGCCGTCGATCAGAGCAGGCCGGCGTCGCGCGCGATCGCCAGCAGGGCGGTCCGCAGCAATGGATCGCCGTCGATCGGTTCCGCTTCGACGCCGATCGCACTCAGCCCGGAAACGTAGAGTCCGTTCATCCGCGATGAACCGATCACCGCGACCGATCCGTCCAGGCCGACGGTGGCGTCGCGCAGTTCGGCGCCGATCAGCAGCCCCGAGAGATAGGAGGCAAGCGCCTCGCCCGGCAACTCGCCGAACAGGCCGAGGCTCCGCACGCTGAACAGGCGGTTGAGCAATGCGCCGGCGCTGGCGCCTTCGCTCACCGAGAGCCCCCGCTGGAACGCGGCCGCGTCATGCGGCGCATCGGGTTGCATCAGCTGGGCGAGCGTACCGCTGCCGCAAAGCTGGGAAAACAGTTCGCCGGTCATGTAGGTGCGGAAGCCGTCGAGGCCGCCATTCCTGATCCCGGCCCATTTGGAATGGGTGCCCGGCAGGACGCAGAGCCGGTCGGCGCGTGCGCTCAGCCAGAGCCCATAGAGTTGGCATTCCTCGCCGCGCATCACGTCAGGCCGGCCATCCTCGCGGGCGGAGAAGCCGGGCGCGATCCGGATCGGGTGGCCGTCGACGTCGGGCAGGGCGACCAGGTGCTCGGCCAGCTGCCCGAACCGCGCCGGCGCCGCGACATAGGGCGCCTCGCGCCAGCCGAGCTTGCTGCCGACCATGCCGGCCATGACGATCGGTGCCGCGGGCGTAGCCGCTTTCAGCCAGTCGCCGATGAAGCCGCGGAACGAGGCCTCGAAGGCGCGGTCCTTGACGCCGAGCAGGCCCTGGTCGTCCTTGCGCTGGTCGAGGACGTTGCCGTCGCGATCGACCGCCCAGGCACGCCGGTTGGTGGTGCCCCAATCGGCAAGGATGGCGCTGATCTCGGCCATGACTTAGAGGACGGCGACGCCACCATAGGCGAAGCTCTCGGCCGATTTCGCCCCCAGCGTGTTGCGGAGCGGCGCGCCGAACTCCTTCATCTCGATCTCGAACAGGTCGCCGGGCTCGGTGCGGATGCCGTCGGCGAAGCTCAGGGTCGCGGCGCCGAAGTAATGGATGTGCACGTCGCCGGGATGCCGGAACTGGCCGTACTTGAAGTGGTGATATTCGAGATTGGCGATGGTGTGCGACATGTTCTTTTCGCCGGACAGGAACGGCTTGGTCCAGATCGTCTTGCCGTTGCGGATCAGGCGGCTGTCGCCGGCGACATGCTCCGGCAGGTCGCCGATGCGGAGCTCCGGCCCGACCGAGCAGGCGCGCAGCTTGGAATGCGCCAGCCAGAGGTAGTTGTGCCGCTCGGTGATGTGATCCGAGAACTCGTTGCCGAGCGCGAAGCCGAGCCGGAACGGCTTGCCGTCCGGACCGACGATGTAAAGGCCGACCACTTCCGGTTCCTCGCCGCCGTCCTGGGCGAAGGACGGCATCGGGAACTCGCCTCCGGGCCGCACCAGCGCGGTGCCGTCGCCCTTGTAGAACCATTCGGGCTGCACACCCGCGCCCGCACCCTTGGGCTTGCCGCCTTCGAGGCCCATCTTGAACATCTTCAGGGAGTCGGTGAGGTTCTCGTCGCCCGCCCCGAGCTTCACATGCATCTTGTCGCGCGCCTCGGCGCTGCCGAGATGGGTGAGGCCGGTGCCGGTGATCCAGCAATGGGTCGGATCCGGATGGTCGAGCGGCGGCAGCACGCGGCCCTCGGCGAGCGCGGCCGCATAGTCGAAGCTCTCGCCGGCGCCGCGGCCCTCGACCTCGGCGGTCAGGCTGCGCTTGGCGGCGATGGCGCTCTGCGCCAGTTCGAGCATCGACTTGGCGCCCGGCACGATCGCCGGCTTGGCGCCATCGACCCGCGCCACGGCGCGGCCGGAACCGAGTTCAAGCTGGATGAGACGCATGGGGGCTGTTCCTCAGTTCTTGCGCTTGTAATAGACGTCGAGACAGACCGCGGCCAGCAGAACCAGGCCCTTGATCACCTGCTGCATGTCGATGCCGACGCCGAGGATCGACATGCCGTTGTTCATGACGCCGACGATGAAGGCGCCGATCACGGCGCCGATGATCTTGCCGACGCCGCCGGTGGGCGAAGCACCGCCGATGAAGCAGGCGGCGATCACGTCGAGCTCGAAGCCCAAGCCCGCCTTCGGCGTCGCGGTGTTGAGGCGCGCGGCGAAGACCAGGCCGGCGAGTGCCGCCAGCACGCCCATGTTGAGGAAGGCGTAGAAGGTCAGCCGGTCGGTCTTGATGCCGGAGAGCCGCGCCGCCTTCTCATTGCCGCCGAGCGCGTAGATGCGCCGGCCGATCGTCGTGCTCGATGCGATGAAGGCATAGAGCACGATCAGGGCGAACATGACGATCAGCACGTTCGGCAGCCCGCGATAGGAGGAGAGCAGGTAGCTGAACAGCAGGAAGCCCAGCGCGATCAGTACATTGCGGCCCAGGAAGATGACGAACGGCTCTTCCGCCAGGTCGTGCCTCTGCTGGTTGAGCCGCTCCTTGATGTTGAAGAAGATGATCAGCGCGGTCACGATCAGGCCGATCCCCATCGAGACCCAGCGGAATCCCTGGGTCACGAAGTCCCAGAGGAAGCCGGTGCTGAGCAACTGGAAGCCCACCGGGAAGGGGCCGACCGAAGCGCCGCCCAGGATCCAGAGGTTCAGCCCGCGGAACACCAGCATGCCCGCCAAGGTGACGATGAAGGCGGGGATCTTGAAGAAGGCGATGAAATAGCCCTGGGTCGCGCCGATCGCGGCGCCCAGGATCAGGCAGACGATGAAGACCAGCACGAAATCGACGTGCCATTGCACCATCATCACCGCGGCGACCGCGCCGACAAAGCCGACCACCGAGCCGACCGAAAGGTCGATGTGGCCGGCCACGATGATCAGCAGCATGCCGAGCGCCATGATGACCACGTAGGAGTTCTGCAGCACCAGGTTGGTGATGTTGACCGGCTTGAAGAGGATGCCGTTGGTCATGAACTGGAAGAACACCATGATCACGATCAGCGACAGCAGCAGGCCGTAGTCGCGGATATTGTGCTTCAGAAAGGTCGCGATCGAGCTGCGTTCCGGGGCGTTGGGGGCGGCGACGGAGTCCTGTGCCATCTCAACCCTCCCACGACTTCATGATCGTGTGCATGATCTTCTCCTGGGTCGCCTCCTTGGTCGGCATCTCGCCGACAATGCGCCCGTCATTCATGATGTAGATACGGTCGGTCATGCCGAGCAGCTCGGGCATCTCCGACGAGATGATGATCACCGCCTTGCCGCTTTCGGCCAGGGCGTTGATGATGCCGTAGATTTCGTACTTGGCGCCGACGTCGATGCCGCGGGTCGGCTCATCCAGGATCAGGATATCCGGGCCGGTGAACAGCCACTTGCTTAGGACCACCTTCTGCTGGTTGCCGCCCGAGAGGTTGACGGTCTGCTGGAACACGCTGGAGCAGCGGATGTTGAGATCCTTGCGGTACTTGTTGGCGACGATGATCTCCTTGGGGTCGTCGATCACCGTATGCTTGGAAACGCCCGGCAGGTTGGCGAGCGAGATGTTGCGCTTGATGTCGTCGATCAGCACCAGTCCGTAGGTCTTCCGGTCCTCGGTGACGTAGGCGATGCCGTTGTCCATCGCGCGCTGGATGGTGCTGACGTCAACTTCCTTGCCGTGCATGAAGACCCGGCCGCTGATCTTCTGGCCGTAGGACTTCCCGAACACGCTCATGCCGAACTCGGTCCGGCCGGCGCCCATCAGGCCCGCGATGCCGACCACCTCGCCCTTCTTGACGTGGAGATCGATGTCCTTGATCAGGTGCCGGTCGGCATGGATCGCGTGGTAGACGTTCCAGTTCTTCACCTCGAAGATCGTCTCGCCGATCTTGGCGTGGCGCTCGGGATAGCGGTCGGTCAGGTCGCGACCGACCATGCTCTTGATGATTCGCGCTTCGTCGATCTTCTCCGCGTGGCAGTCCAGCCGGTCGACCGTGGCGCCGTCGCGCAGCACGGTGATCGTGTCGGCGACCTTCAGGATCTCGTTCAGCTTGTGCGAGATCAGGATCGAGGAGATGCCTTGCGACCGGAATTCCCGCAGCAGCGCCAGTAGGGCATCGCTATCGCTCTCGTTGAGGCTGGCGGTCGGCTCGTCCAGGATCAGCAGCTTCACGTTCTTGGCCAGCGCCTTGGCGATCTCGACCAGCTGCTGCTTGCCGACGCCGATGCTGTCGATCAGCGTCTGTGGCGATTCATGGAGCCCGACCTTCTTCAGCAACTCCTTGGTCCGCCGGAACGCCTCGTTCCAGTCGATGATCCCCTTGCTCGCGACCTCGTTGCCGAGAAAGATGTTCTCGGCGATGGAAAGCAGCGGCACCAGGGCCAGCTCCTGGTGGATGATGATGATGCCGATATGCTCGCTGTCCGAGATGCCGCCGAAGCGCCGCTCATCGCCGGCGAAATGGATCTCGCCGTCATAAGAGCCGTGCGGATAGACGCCGCTCAGCACCTTCATCAGCGTCGACTTGCCGGCGCCGTTCTCGCCCACGATGGCGTGGATCTCGCCGGCCTTGACGGAGAGATTGACGTTGCTGAGCGCCTTCACGCCCGGAAACGTCTTGGTGATCCCCCGCATTTCCAGAATGGCATTCATCCGTCGCCTGCGACCTCCGATCGCGAAGTTGGAAACTGCTCAAAAAATCCGGTGATTTCTGGGGCTTGACCCAGAGGACCGACTCTGCCCCAACCGAACGCGCTTGCCAAGCAAAACGGCGCGGAATCGGGGTTTCCGAAACGAAGTCGGGCCCCGCCGAAGCGGGGCCCGACCGGCGAAACAGCCATCCCGCAGGTTACTGCGTGATCTGTTCCTTCTTGTAGTAGCCGCCTTCGATCAGGATCTTCTCCCAGTTCGAGGCGTCGACCGCGACCGGAGTCAGCAGGTAGGAGGGAACGACCTTGACCTCGTTGTTGTAGGTCTTGGTGTCGTTCACCGGCACTTCCTTGCCGCTCATCATCGCGTCGATCATCTGCGCGGTGATCTTCGCGAGCTCGCGGGTGTCCTTGTAGATGGTCGAGTACTGCTCGCCCGCGAGGATCGACTTGATCGACGGGACTTCCGCGTCCTGGCCGCTGACATACGGCATCTTCATGTCGCCGCTGCCATAGCCCACGCCCTTCAGGGACGACAGGATGCCGATGCTGAGGCCGTCATAAGGCGACAGAACCGCATCGACGCGCTTGTCGGTGTAGTAGGCGGAGAGCAGGTTGTCCATGCGGGCCTGCGCGACGGCGCCGTCCCAGCGGAGCGTGCCGACCTTGTCCATGCCCATCTGGCCCGACTGCACGACCAGCTTCTTGCTGTCGATGTAGGGCTGCAGGACCGACATCGCGCCGTCGTAGAAGAAGAAGGCGTTGTTGTCGTCCGGCGAGCCGCCGAACAGCTCGATGTTGAACGGACCCTTGCCGTCCTTCAGGCCGAGCGCATCGACCAGCGAGGTCGCCTGCAGCACGCCGACCTTGAAGTTGTCGAAGGTCGCGTAGTAATCGACGTTCGGCGATTTCTTGATCAGGCGGTCGTAGGCGATGACCTTGATGCCGGCGTCATGCGCCTTCTGCAGCACGTCGGAGAGCGTGGTGCCGTCGATCGCCGCGATCACCAGGACCTTCACGCCCTTGGTGACCATGTTCTCGATCTGCGCCAGCTGGTTCGGGATGTCGTCGTCGGCGTATTGCAGGTCGGTGGTGTAGCCCATGCCCTGCAGCGTCTTCACGAGGTTGTTGCCGTCGTCGATCCAGCGCGCGGACGACTTGGTCGGCATCGAGATGCCGATCAGGCCCTTGTCCGCGGCCTGGGCCTCGGTCGCCAGCGTGGACGTGAGGGCGAAGAAGCCCATCGCCGCGACGGCCAAGAGTGATTTCAAAAGTTTCACGTGTTTCCTCCCATCGGGATTGTGGGTGTTTTGGTCGCGTTTGAGTTGAAGGAGTTTGAGGCGCCCGGTCGAAGTGGAGGCACGTGGCTTATCGATACTGCTGGTTGTCGCGCGCGCAGCCTCGGATCAGCATGGTGCATCCCTCCCAAGGTCGTCTACGATGCCGCCGTCCCGTTGCTCCGGGCTCTCTGAAGATGGCGTCGATTTGTCGCTACTATCATAACCGTTTTGGGGCAGCAACGACATTATGTATGACAATTCCCGAGGTTGTGATAACCTCGCAGGCAATCAATAACCACAAACTTTCTGGGACGGGCGGGCTTTTTTGCGGTGCAATATGTATGACAATACCGGCTTAGCCGCAGCGCTGCGCCTGTCTTAAGCCATGCGTCAACTCAAACAGAGCGGCAAGGTTGCTGCGGTGCGCAAGAGCAGCCTGCACCATCAGGTCGCCCAGGACATCGGCGCGCGGATATTGCGTGGAGAGTTCGCTCCGGGCGATCTGCTGCCCAACGAAGCCGAGAGTTGCAAGACTTACGGCGTCAGTCGGACCGCGGTGCGCGAAGCGATGAAGATGCTGACGGCCAAGGGCCTGATCGTCTCCCGGCCGAAGATCGGTTCCCGGGTCCAGCCGCGGGATTCCTGGAACCTGCTCGATCGCGACGTGCTGGTCTGGTACTGCGCCGCCGCCGAGCGCAGCCACTTCCTGGCCAGCATGCACCAGGTTCGCGAAATCCTCGAGCCGGAGGCGGCGGCGCTCGCCGCGGTCAACCACACCGCCGGCCAGTTGAAAACCATCGAGCAGGCGCTGCACGCGATGCGCGACTCTGTCGATCCGGCCGCCTGGAACACGGCCGACGTGCAGTTCCATGTGGCGATCCTCTGGGCGGCGGGGAACGAGCTGCTGGTACCGTTCGGATTTCTCATCGAATCCGCGCTCGGCACCATGTTCGACTTCACGGTGCGGCATAACCAGACCTGGCGCGAAGCCTATCCGCTGCATGAGAATATCGTCGTCGCAATCCGCAAGCGCCGGCCGGACGCGGCGCGCAAGGCCGTGCGTGTGCTACTTGCGGATACCGGCGCAGTGCTGGCACAACAGGCCCGGGAAACCAGCCGCGAGAAGCGGCGGGCGAAACCGAAGGTCAAGAAATAGGTCGCCAGTAGATCGTTGCTGGGCGACCTGCCAGCACAGCCGAGGGGATACATGGATCTATCGAAACTGGCCCGCCATCCGGGCCTCAAGGGCCGCAGCGTGTTCGTGAGCGGCGGCGGCTCCGGCATCGGCGCCGCAATCGTCGAGAGCTTTGTGGATCAGGGCTCGAAGGTGGCCTTCGTCGATATTGACGAGACGAAGAGCCAACAGCTGGTTGCCGACCTGAAGGCGAAGCACGGCAATGCGCCGCTGTTCATCCGCTGCGACCTCAAGGACATCCCGGCGCTGCAGGCCGCGATCGCCAAGGCCGGCAAGGAGCATGGCGACATCTCCGTGCTGGTCAACAACGGCGCCAACGATCAGCGGCACAAATGGGACGAGCTGACCCCGGAAGGCTGGGACGATCGCATCGCGGTCAATATGAAGCATGTCTTCTTCGCGATGCAGGCGGCGGCACCGCAGATGAAGCGCGCCGGCGGCGGTGCCATCGTCAATTTCGGCTCGATCAGCTGGAAGCTGGCGATGGGCGGCATGCCGGGCTACACCGCGTCGAAGGCCGGCATCCATGCGCTGACCCGCTCGATGGCGCGCGATCTCGGTCCCGACAAGATCCGGGTCAACACCGTGCTGCCGGGCTGGATCATGACCGAGCGGCAGAAGACGCTCTGGCTTACTCCCGAGGCGGATGCGATGCGCGAGGCCGCCCAGTGCCTGAAAGATCGCATCCAGCCCGAGGACGTTGCCCGGCTGGTGCTGTTCCTCTGCTCGGATGATTCCCGCATGTGCACCGCCCAGGAATGGACGGTCGATGGCGGCTGGGCCTAAACGACGCTGACCGACAAGGTGCCGACGCCGGCGATGCTGCCTTTGAGCCGGTCGCCGCGTTGCACCGGTCCGACGCCGGCCGGCGTGCCGGTGTAGATCAGGTCGCCGGCCTTCAACGCGAAGAGGCCGGAGAGGTGCGCGATGATCTCCGGCACCGACCAGATCATCTGGCTGAGATCGCCGCGCTGGCGCACCTTGCCGTTCACGTCCAGCGCGATCTCGCCCTTCTCCGGATGACCGATCTCGCTCGCCCGCCGCAGAGCGGAGCAGGGTGCGGCGGCTTCAAAGGCCTTGCCGACCTCCCAGGGCCGCCCGGCCTTCTTGGCCTCGCCCTGCAAGTCGCGGCGCGTCATGTCGAGGCCGACCGCGTAGCCGTAGATATGGGCGAGCGCATCCGCAGCGGCGATATCGGTGCCGCCCGAACCTAGCGCCACCACCAGCTCGATCTCGTGATGCACGTCCTTCGACTGCGAAGGATAGGGAAAAGCCGCGCCGTCCATCACGAGTGAATCGGGGTTCTTCTGGAAGAAGAACGGCGCTTCACGCTCGGGGTCGTGGCCCATCTCGACCGCATGCTCGGCGTAATTCCGGCCGACGCAGTAGATGCGGTGCACCGGAAAGTATTTCGGCGAGCCGTGCACCGGCAGCTCCGGGCGCGGCAGCGGCGCGATCGCATAGTGCGTATCGCCGGCGGTCAGGTTCATCGTTCACCTCTCATTCCGCGCTGCGCGGCTCGGGCCCCGCCATGCGGTGGCCGGTCACCTCGGCCCCTGCATTCTGCGCCAGCGGCAGATAGAACAGAAGCGAGGCGATCGCGATCAAGCCGACCAGGAAGAAGGCCGGCGGGAAATCCGCCGCCGTGATCGGCCCCGACCCGTGCAGCGCGATGGTGAAATGCAGCACCATGGCGCCGATCCCCACCCCGACGCTCAGGGAGAGCTGCTGGCCGATGCTGGAGAAGCTGGAGGCCTGGCTCATGCGCGTCTGGGGCACGTCCGACATGGTCAGCGTGTTGATGCCGGTGAATTGCAGCGAGCGGAAGAAGCCGCCGGCCAGCAGCAGGACGAGGATCACCATGCCGGGCGTGGACGGGGTGAAGAAGCCATAGAGCATCACGAAGCCGCCGGAGAGAACCGCGTTCGCGAGCAGGGTGCGGCGGAAGCCGAAGCGGCGCAGCACCGGGCCGGCGGTGGCCTTCATCAGCATGGCGCCGGCGGCGCTGGCGAAGGTCAGCAGTCCGGAATGGAACGGGGTCAGGCCGAAGCCGAGCTGCAGCATCAGCGGCAGGATGAAGGGCAGGGCGCCGATGGCGATCCGGAACAGGAACCCGCCGTAGATCCCGGCGCGGAAGGTCGGGATGGTGAGCAGGCGGAGATCGATGATCGGATGCGGGTTGCGATAGGAATAGCGCACGTAGGCGGTCAAGGACGCGGCGCCGACCAGCAGCAGCCCGACCACGACCGGCGTCGGCAAGGTGCCGCGGCCGACCGATTCGAAGCCGAAGATCAGTCCGGTGAAACCGATCGCGGTCATCGCGAAGCCGTAGGAGTCGAACGGTCGAATGTCCTTCTCGCGCACGTTCTCGATGAACAGCGTCACCAGCGCGATGCCGAGAATGCCGATCGGGATGTTGATCCAGAAGATCCAGCGCCAGGAGACATAGGTCGCGAGGAAACCGCCGATCGGCGGCCCGATCACCGGCCCGATCAGGGCGGGCAGGGTGAGATAGGCCATCGCCCGCACCAGCTCCGACTTCTCGACCGAGCGGAGCAGCACCAGCCGCCCGACCGGCACCATCATCGCGCCGCCGATACCCTGCAGGATCCGCGCGCCGACCAGGCCGAAGAACGACGTGCTGAGGCCGCACAGGATCGAGCCCAGCATGAAGATCGCGATCGCGATGCGGAACACATGCCGGGCGCCGAACCGGTCCGCCATCCAGCCGCTGGCCGGAATGAACACGGCGAGGCTGAGCAGGTAGGAGGAAATCGCCAGGTTGAGCCGGATCGGGCTCTCGCCCAGCGACTGCGCGATCGCCGGCAGCGCGGTCGCGAGCACGGTCGAATCCAGGTTCTCCATGAAGAGCGCGGTCGCGACGATCAGCGGAACGAGGATCGGGCGGGGGATGCTGGACGGCATGATGAAGCGGGCCGATGGGTGAGCAGGGTGGCGTTTGCGCCACCTAGAACATAGAACGCCCGAGGGCCGAAGGTCCTGCGTTTATCGGACCTATGCCATGCCGTTCACGCGGGGACCCGCGTGTGCCGAGAAGGGCTGATTTTAAGGGTTTTTGTGGTGTCTCGGGGGAGAGTTTGGCAATTGGGTACGGGCAGAATGAAACCCGGCCCGTAACCCAACCGCCAATCAAACCGCCGCTTCGAAGCCGAAACGGCGCCGGTGAGGCAGAAATGGCGAAGTCCCTGAAGGACTCCGCCGCCTCATCACATCACGGCTTCCTTGGTCGACTTGGACGGACGGAAGCGGAACTTCTTCGACGCGGCGATCTTGATCGCCTCACCGGTCTGCGGATTGCGGCCCATGCGGGCGGCGCGCTTCGCAACGACGAAGGTGCCGAGCGTGGTGCGCACGGGCTCCTTCTTCGAAGTCTTGGTCACGGTTTCGAAGAACGCCTCGATGACGGCTTTCACGTCCTTCAGGGCGACGCCACTCTTTTTCTGGACGGCGGCGAGCATATCACGCTGGTTCATGGTTAGACCCCTATTGATTGGCGCAAGGGCGAATCGCCCAGAGCGAATCCAACGTAACGAATAAGCGGGTTTGCAGCAATCAAATGAGCGAGGAAAATCGCGGAAATTTCACTCTTGCCGCGACTCGGCGAGGGCTCTATTTGCGTGCGACTCGGTGTCCGCTCGGGCACCGCTGCATTGCGAAGCGGCCGGCGGATTGTGTACTGTCGCCGCGATAAGACTGCCGGCGTGGGATCAACGCAGAGTCAAAGGCGCGATCCGAGGTTCTGGAAAGCAACGGTGTCCGACAAACCCAAGAAGCGCGAGCCGCTGCGCCGATCGCCGCCCGTCAGGCGGAACAAGGGCGTATCGGAGGCGTCGAAGCGCGCCGCCGCCAAGCTCGATTTCCAGGATCCGCACCATGTCAGCGCGCAACGCAACAGCCTTGAGCTGGCGATCGGGCACGAGGTGCGCGACTTCCGCCGCAAGCTGAACATGACCGTCGCCGAGCTCGCGACCATGGCCGGCATGTCCACCGGCATGCTCTCGAAGATCGAGAACGGCCAGACCTCGCCCTCGCTGGCGACGCTGCAGGAATTGTCCAAGGCGCTGCAGGTTCCGGTCACCGCTTTCTTCCGCAAGTTCGAGGAGGAGAAGGACGCGACCTATGTGAAGGCCGGCCAGGGCCTCACCATCGAGCGCCGCGGCACCCGGGCCGGGCACCAGTACCAGCTGCTCGGTCACTCCTTGAGTCGCGATCTCTCGGTCGAGCCCTATCTCATCACTTTGACCAAGGACTCCGACGTCTTCCCGGTCTTCCAGCATGACGGCATCGAGTTCATCTACATGCTGGAAGGCGAGGTCGGCTACCGGCACGGCGACCGGGTCTATTCCCTCACGCCCGGCGACAGCCTGTTCTTCGATTCCGACGTGCCGCACGGCCCGGAGCAGCTCAGGAAGCTGCCGATCCGCTTCCTCTCGATCATCACCTACACGCGGGCCGAACGCGGCTGATTCCCAACGCGTTGATAGAGCACAGGTGCGGCCAATTGAAACTACGTCATGCCAAGGCTTGGCCTTGGCATCCACGAGTTTGGCGCGTCTGGCTCAGCGCGGATGATGGAAACTCGTGGATCCCATGGCCAAGCCATGGGATGACGACCGAGGACGAGGCAAAGGCAGCGCTCGCACATCCAAAGAGCCCCAGTTTCCTAAGGGGAAAAATTGTTTCCTGATGCTTGAACGGGCTCCGGCGCTGGGCTAGTATCCGGCAGCCTTTCTGCCTGGATTGGAGCAGCCCATGTGCGGCATCGTCGGCCTCTTCCTGAAGAACCCCGCGCTCCAGCCGGAGCTCGGCAAGCATCTCGAGACCATGCTGATCGGCATGAGCGAGCGCGGGCCGGACAGCGCCGGCATCGCGGTCTATCACTCGGCCGTGCCCGAGGGGCAGAGCAAGATCACCCTGTTCAACGCCGACACCAACTACCACTGGCATAAGCTGGCCGGCGATCTGGCCGATGCGCTCAACGTCGAGACCGACATCGACCAGAAGGGCAACCATGCGCGCCTGGTTGCGCATTGCCCGGAGGACCGGGTGCTGCCCTGGCTGCGCGCCAACCACCCCGACGTGCGCATCATGGGCTACGGCCAGTTGATGGAGGTCTATAAGGACGTGGGTCTGCCGGCCGATGTCGCGGCGCGCTATGGCCTTGCCGGCATGGAAGGCAGCCATGCGATCGGCCACACCCGCATGGCGACCGAGAGCGCGGTGACCACCGAGCATTCGCATCCCTTCACGCCCGCCTCCGACATGTGCCTGGTGCACAACGGCTCGCTCTCCAATCACAACAATCTCAGGAAGTGGCTGCGCAAGAAGGGCCAGGAGTTCGAGACCGACAACGATTCCGAGGTCGCCGCGCGCTACTTCGCCTATCGCCTCTCCGAAGGCGCCTCGCTGAAGGAGGCGATGGAAGCGGGCCTGACCGATCTCGACGGCTTCTTCACCTTCACCATGGGCACCAAGGACGGGTTCGCGGTGCTGCGCGACGCGATCGCCTGCAAGCCGGCGGTGCTCGCCGAGAACGACGACTGGGTCGCCATGGCCTCGGAGTTCCGCAGCCTCGCCTATCTCCCCAACATCGAGAAGGCGAAGATCTGGGAGCCGGCGCCGGCCACCGTCTATACCTGGAGCCTGCACTGAGTATGAACACCATCGATCTCGAGAAGACCACGCTCCGCGAAGTCAACCAGCGGCTCCAGGGCCTTCCGGCGGAAACCAACGAACGGCTGTGGAAGCTCACCAACCCGCATGGCGAGCACGCCTGCGCGGTGGGCCTCACGGCGCCGATCGAGGTCCATATCGACGGCCATATCGGCTATTACTGCGCCGGCATGAACCAGAAGGCCAAGGTGGTGATCCACGGCCAATGCGGGGTCGGCGTCGCCGAGAACATGATGTCCGGCGAGGTCGTGGTGAAGGGCACCGCGTCGGCGGCCGCCGGCGCCACCGGGCAGGGCGGCCTGCTGGTGATCGAGGGCGATGCGGGCACCCGCTGCGGCATCTCGATGAAGGGCATCGACATCGTGGTCAAGGGTTCGGTCGGCGCGATGAGCGCCTTCATGGCCCAGTCCGGCAGCCTGGTGGTCTGCGGCGATGCCGGGGCCAATCTCGGTGACTCGATCTACGAGGCGAAGCTCTATGTGCGCGGCACGGTCGAGAGCCTCGGCGCCGACTGCATCGAGAAGAAGATGACGCCGCACCACCTCGAGAAGCTCGGCCGGCTGCTGAAATCCGCCGGCATCGACGCCGATCCGAAGAGCTTCCGCCGCTATGGTTCCAAGCGTTCGCTCTACAATTTCCATGTCGACAATGTCGACGCCTATTGATTTGAAAGACCAGCGATGAGCGACCGCGCCAATCCCACGCCCTTCTACACGCCGCCGCGTCCCTCGGCGACCTTCGACGCGCATTCGATCGCCGAGATCCAGCGCGCCGCGGCGACCGGCATCTATGACATCCGCGGCGGCGGCGCCAAGCGCAAGGTTCCGCATTTCGACGACCTGCTGTTCCTCGGCGCCTCGATCTCGCGCTATCCGCTGGAAGGCTATCGCGAGAAATGCGCCACCAACGTCACCCTCGGCACCCGCTATGCGAAGAAGCCGATCGAGCTCAAGATCCCGGTCACCATCGCCGGCATGAGCTTCGGCGCGCTCAGCGGCAACGCCAAGGAAGCGCTCGGGCGCGGCGCCACGCAGATGGGCACCAGCACCACGACCGGCGACGGCGGCATGACGCCGGAGGAGCGCCTCTCGTCGAAGACCCTGGTCTACCAGCTGCTGCCCTCGCGCTACGGCATGAACCCCGATGACTTGCGCAAGGCCGACGCCATCGAGGTGGTGATCGGGCAGGGCGCCAAGCCCGGCGGCGGCGGCATGCTGCTGGGGCAGAAGATCACCGAGCGCGTCGCCAAGATGCGCAACCTGCCGGTCGGCATCGACCAGCGTTCGGCCTGCCGGCATCCGGACTGGACCGGTCCCGATGATCTCACCATCAAGATCCACGAACTGCGCGAGATCACCAACTGGGAGAAGCCGATCTATATCAAGGTCGGCGCCACGCGGCCCTATTTCGACACCGCGCTGGCGGTGAAGTCCGGCGCCGACGTGGTGGTGCTGGACGGCATGCAGGGCGGCACCGCGGCCACCCAGGACGTGTTCATCGAGCATGTCGGCCTGCCGATCCTGGCGGCGATCCGCCCGGCGGTGCAGGCGCTGCAGGATCTCGACATGCACCGCAAGGTGCAGCTCATCGTCTCCGGCGGCATTCGCAATGGCGCGGACGTGGCGAAGTGCCTGGCGCTCGGCGCCGATGCGGTGGCGATCGGCACCGCGGCGCTGATCGCGCTCGGCGACAACGATCCGAAGCTCGAGGCCGAGTACCAGAAGCTCGGCTCGACCGCCGGCTGCTATGACGACTGGCACGAAGGCCGCGATCCCGCCGGCATCACCACCCAGGACCCGCAGCTCGCGGCGCGGCTCGATCCGGTCAAGGCCGGGCATCGGCTGGCGAACTATCTGGCGGTGCTCACCATGGAGGCGCAGATCATCGCCCGGGCCTGCGGCAAGAGCCATCTGCACAATCTGGAACCGGACGATCTCGTCGCCCTCACCGTGGAATCCGCGGCGATGGCGCGGGTGCCGCTGGCGGGGACCAGCTGGATTCCCGGACAGTCGAATTACTGACGGGCGAACGACTGACGGGGAAATTGCCGCGCTAGACTGGCGTAACAGGGAGCCGCCCCGCGATCAGCGACGGGGCGCCGAAAAGCAAGAGGGGACCATGGCGACCGATCTCGCGAAAATCGCGAAAGAGCGAAAGATCAAATATTTCCTGATCTCGTATGTCGATCTGTTCGGCGTGCTGCGGGCCAAGCTCTCGCCCGCCGCGGCGATCGCCGACATGCAGCAGAACGGCGCCGGCTTCGCCGGTTTCGCGACCTGGCTCGACATGACGCCGGCCCATCCCGACCTCTTCGCCAAGCCCGACCCGGAAAGCCTGATCCAGCTCCCCTGGAAGCCGGAAGTGGGCTGGCTCGCCAGCGACCTCTGGATGGACGGCCGGCCCGTCGCCGACAGCCCGCGCGCGCTCTTGAAGCGCAAGATCGCCGAGGCCGGCAAGCGGGGCCTCCGCATGAAGAGCGGCGTCGAATGCGAGTTCTTCCTGATCACGCCGGACGGCAAGTCGATCGCCGACGGCGCCGACACCCAGGACAAGCCCTGCTACGATCAACAAGCCTTGATGCGGCGCTACGACGTGATCACCGAGATCTGCGACAGCATGCTGGCGCTCGGCTGGAAGCCCTATCAGAACGACCACGAGGACGCCAACGGCCAGTTCGAGATGAACTGGGAGTATGACGACGCGCTGCTCACCGCCGACCGCCACGTCTTCTTCAAGTACATGGCGCGCTCGATCGCCGAGAAGCACGGCATGCGCGCGACCTTCATGCCGAAGCCGTTCTCGAATCTCACCGGCAACGGCTGCCACGCCCATGTCTCGTTCTGGGACAAGACCGGCAAGACCAACCTGTTCGGCGACGCGAAGGGCGAGCTCGGCCTCTCCAAGACCGCGTACAAGGCGCTGGGCGGCATCCTGCACAATGCCGATGCGCTCTGCTCGTTCTTCAATCCGACGGTGAACTCCTACAAGCGCATCAACGCGCCGCGCACCACCTCGGGCGCCACCTGGTCGCCCTCCAGCATCACCTGGACCGGCAACAACCGCACCCACATGATCCGGGTGCCGGATGCCGGCCGCTTCGAGATCCGCCTCGCCGACGGCGCCACCAACCCGTACCTGCTGCAGGCCGGCATCCTCTCGGCCGGCCTCGACGGCATCGCCAACGACCGCGATCCCGGCAAGCGGCTGGACATCAACATGTACACCGAAGGCCACACGGTGAAGAACGCGAAGAAGCTGCCCTTGAACCTGCTGGACGCGCTGCGCCTCACCGACAAGAGCAAGTCGGTGCGCGAGCAGTTCGGCGACAGCTTCGTGGACTCCTACGTGAAGATGAAGACCGAGGAGTGGAACAGCTTCACCAAGCACCTGACCGAGTGGGAACGCCAGAACACGCTCGATTGCTGAGCGGTTCTTACGCTGATCGATCCGATGCCCGGGCCGAACGACCCGGGCATTTCTAGGGGAGAGCCATGTTTGGCGAGGGTGGTGGTTCTATTCCCCGCTTTTTCGTCGCCGATCAATCCGGCGAGCGCCAGTAGTCCGCGGCTTCTCGTGCTCGGCTCTCGTTGAGCATGCGAGGGAGGTAACCCGGCGACATCATGTCCTGCAGATGATGCCGGACTGTCCGGTTGAGCGCCTCCCGGGTCGAATACAAACGGTCCAGCGCAGCCGCATCCCCTTGGCGTCTGGCCCAGTCGGCAAGCTTGTCTCGAACGTCCTCGGCATCGCGCGCCTTTTTCCAGAGAGCGATCGCCGGCGGAATGGCCGGATGATGCAGCTCCGGGTAGCTGCTCAATGGCACCTGGCTCAAACCGGTGGTCTGGCCGAATAGATAGTCGGCGCAGAACCCGAGCGCACCGCTGATGCGCGCCGTGTCGAACCAGGACTGGTCGTCCGCTTCTTGCCCGCCGGCGCGCTCAGCAAGGTGACGGAGCCGCTGAAGGAGGACCTGCCAAATCAGGAAGTTGGCAAACGGATTAAGGACGTCACCGCTTGAAAGCGCCTCTCGCATAGTGCGGTCTGTCTCACGCTCTATCGTCGGATCACCGAGGGGCTTCGGCGGGACGGGAGCACGGAACTCCCGAAACAACGCCATGAATCGCAACAGCGCCCCTTCGGCGGTGAAGTCGGCGATTCCTCGGCCATGCGCGAGATGGTTCGGCCCGTCTGGCTCCACGGCTATGAAGATCAGTCGATCCCAAAAGTAGCGCACCAGCGACTCAATCGTCGCTCGGGACTGCGCCTCGGAATAGGATCCGGTGCGAGGTGCGAGGCGGCAATCGGCACGGTGCGACTCCCATCCCTCCGGCGTTATGGTGTATTGCTGCAACACCGACGCAAAGTGAGGGTCCAGCTCGGCGTGGCGGCGTTTCAAAGCGCTGCTCCCGAACAGTCGAAGCGTAAGCCAGATCGAGCGACGTGCTGCCTCCCGCCACCAGTTCGACGCGTCGAGCTTCATCAATTGGCGCAGCAACTCGGTCGAGCGGCCCGGCGGGAGATCCCATGCGGTGAATGGTTCGACCAGGGTGGCCCGCATGCAGCGACAGAAGAGCTCCACATGTTGGGCAAACGACTGTCGCTCCCTCGGCTCTGCGATCTCCGCGCCTGAGGCCAGCGCCGACAGATCGCCATCGATTGCCTGAAACAGCGTGTTGTCATTCAGCGCTGGAAAGTCAGCCGAACCCGGAAACAGTGCTACCGCGAGGTCGATCAGTTCCTTGGGCGCACCTTCGGCGATATCGAGCTCAATTGCCGGGTGAAGCAACCCGATCGCGCGCACCGGTGCGAGACTGCTGACAATGCCCTGGATCCGTTGCCGATCCTGCGGCTCGACATTGAGACCAAGTTTCTGAAGCGAAAAGAAGATGCCTTCAAGGAAGGTCTCAGGATCGGCGCCAAAGACGTCCACCATGCCGATCCGGCGCGCCGCGCGTTCGAGTCCGGAAACCACCGCCTCACGCAACGAGCCGAATCCGAAGCGCGTATTGTATTCGGTCCAGCTGTCGCCATCCTTGAAACGCAGATCCATCTCGACGTAACCGAGCGTGACGATCAATTCCCAGGCGCCGTCGAGCACTTCTTCCACGCCGCCGGGCTTGATCATGCTGGTATCGAGCAGCGGATAGATAAAGGCCACCCACGCCGCCTTGCCGGCGCGCCGCAGCCGCAAGGGATCATGGCTGTGGCTGATCAGCCTGCCGGGGTAGGATGCCGTCGGTGTCAGCCGACTTTCCAATCGGTGGACACGGTCCTGATAGGATGAAATGACCTTCGCAAGAGTAACCGCCTGCGCGGGCAACGATGCATCCTGTGTTGGTGCATTGCTGCTCGCACTGTGCTCATTTGACTCCGGTCCAATTCGCCAAAGAGCGCGCGCGACTTGGCGATCGAACTCCGGACCACCGCTGGTCCAAAGCGGATGAAGATTCGCCTTCTCGATGTCGGCAATCAGATGATGCAGCAACAGCGACCAAAGATCGATCTGTCGCGCTTTCACCGACCAGAATGGCTTCGGCGCGCCTTCAGCTCCGCCGCCTGAACTTGCAACGTCCTGCGCCGCCAGGGCCGTCGTATCCGGGTTGCCAGTCAGGATACTTTCCAGCCCTTCGGCCGGGCTGTGCCTCCAGGCGCGGGCTAGATGCTCCACAACCCGGCGCATCCGCGCCATATCCCGATCCCGGTCTGACATTCCCGACACTTGCAGCCTCCGCTGTTCTACATTTGTACTCTATGCAACTAGTCGCTGTCCGGCAAGCGGATCTTGATGGGCGCCAACTCCTTTTGGAGTGGCATTATTATGGGCAATGGCTGCATCAGGTATTTCTCGCGGTGCAACGCCTTAATATGGTCCTTTATTCGGATTAGTCGCAGCTGCTGTACTTCGGTTAACTCGTAAGTGATGTAAGTCGCTTCGACGTCCAATTCCCGTGCGTATCTCTCCGCCTGCTCCTTGCCAGCTTTCACGCCACTCGGCGTCCCGGGTTTGAACTCGACGATCCCCACGTTCGAAGCAAAGTCGGGCTTCTGCAGCTTTCCCGACACGCCGAGCGC
Organism: Dongia sedimenti; assembly: GCA_030715195.1. Classification (GTDB taxonomy): domain Bacteria; phylum Pseudomonadota; class Alphaproteobacteria; order Dongiales; family Dongiaceae; genus Dongia; species Dongia sedimenti. Next base: position 695,754 of record JAUYVI010000002.1, on the reverse strand, counting down.
TTCGAACCGGGTGTTCCAGTGCGGCAAATACTCCTCAAACCATCCTTTGACGGCGAGATCGACATCATAGCCGATGATTGAATCAGGCAGCCGTCCGCCTCCTGGTGCGTTCTTGCCAACCTTGCCCGCCCAAAGCCCTGAAAGCTCCGCATTCGTCATCGCCTCCATCCGATCCAAGCTGCCGTCGATGGAGTTCCGAATCACGTCAACAAGCCCAATAAAGGGCCTGCGCGGCGGTGCTATGTCACTGGCCGCGGCAACGTTGTCGTTGTCAGCGCGGAAATTGTCATTGGCTGGAGTTTCATCGATGGGAGCACCGGCAACCTTCGAAGGTTGGCCGTCCGCGGCCGCGTCATCGGAGCGGTGTGTTAGGAGGCGGCGTTCCTCCGCCTCCAGCAAGGGTGGCCCACGCTCCGGCGCAGCCGTCACATGTCTTGCGTTCCGCATTGCCTTCACGGCGAGCAAGAGACCTTCGCCGAGAACGCCGAGGCCCAAATCTTCGACCGCGTGCTTGAAGCGGTTCAGCGCGGCGTTGTCGCCGGGTTTCGTCGCCAGGACCTCAGCAATTGGATTGGCGAGGGCCGGTTGCTCCTGCATCAGGTTGGCAAGGCCTGGATCATCGGGCCCCATTGTCAGGAACGCCGAAAGACCGCCGGCGCCGAGCATCGACAATTTTCCGGTCCCTCCGAGACCCGGCACGCGCCGAGTCAGCGCCAGTCCGGTGAGGAAGGATGCCGTGCTCCGGATCAGCGAGCTGGTGACGGTGTCTCCGTGCTCGATCGCCTTAAAGCCCTCGGCGAATTGCTTGAACTCCGGCGAGTTCATCTCGGGATTTGATGTGTCCGGATTTCCAAGCAATGTCGAAAATCGAAGGTCTGCGACATTACGATTGAGCCAACCCGAAAGCTCATCGACCGCCAGCAATGTGTTTCCGATGCCGTCGGAGACGCCCGCAAACAATTGCTTCGGACCTTCGACAAAAATGCCTTTACCGATGTCCCAAACGACCGGCACCGCCGATCCACCCCAGTACTCCGCACCGGCGGGCGGGAGGCCAGGGTTCACGAGCGCATCGATCATCGTTCGGGGCGCAGCCCCGGGACTCGACGAGTTTGGTCGTTCGTTGCGGAGGCTCCCCGCGCGCCGAAGATAAAGATCGAGCGCCTCCGCGCTGATCCCGTCGTAGACTTCGACCGCTCCCGAGTGCCCAGCTTCATCCACGCGCTGCTGCGCTTCAGCTGAGGTCATGGTCGGAAGAGCTGATCCACGGATGCGCGGCACGAACAGCGCGCCGAGCGGCGGAACTACATCGTGTACGCCGTCACTCTCCGGTACTGGGATCGCCTCAACACTCGTCTGAAATACCATAGATTATCAACCATGACGGGTATGACGTGACGCAGGAGCTCCGCACACAGAGAAGGTGCTAGAGCATCAATGAGATGGCTGGGATTGCTGCTGGAGGCGCTGGAGTTGAAGAAGGTCCTGCCACAGAAGAGAGATAGCCCTTCCTTCGATCGTCACCGGCGCCCCGGCGGGCGTTCGGAGATAGAGCCCTTGCTCGTCGCCTCTGGTCGTCCAAAAGCCATTCTGGACCAATGCTAACTTTGTGATCTCTGGCGGAAGGCCTTGCAAATACGACGGCATATCCACCTTGCTGTAATCAATCGCGTCCGCCGTGTACCTTTGCAGCGTCTCAGCGATGACTTCGGTGCCGTACCTCCGCGGGACGCGGTAATAGTGGCCGTTGAACTCCTGCACGGAATAACGATCGGTCGCCACCTCGCGGGCGGCGCGCTCCGCAGCTTCTGCAGGCTCCATGTGCTGCGTCTCGATGTAATTGAGTGTCAGCGCATAGACCGAGGTCCTGATGCGCTCAAACACCTGCGCGCCGCCTGGCTGCTCGGCGAAGCTCAGCGCCAAATCATCAAGCGAGCCTTGCACGCGGCTAAGCACACTCTGCGTCGAATATTTCTTCGGCAGCGCCGCCTCGAGAGCCGCGATGCCGCCATTGCTGTTGATCTCCAGCAGCTGCCCGCAGACGCGTTGCTGATCCGGCTCGAGCATGAGCGCGACGTTCACCAGGGGACTGGCCTTTTTACTCGCCTGCTCGAGCAGCTCCCTTCGATCTTCACCAAGAGCTTCTTTGATCTGTGGGATCGCGGCGGCGCCGTCCGGTCCTGTCGCGACCTTCAGATAGAAGTCGCCCATGAGCTCCGGCAGCACACGCACATTCTTGGCATCGACGCCGCGTGCCAATTGCGCTCGGCGAGAGAGTTCCATGGTCTTGCGCAGGAGATCGACGTCGTCGGGATGTTTCGCGACCTCATCCCAGCCCCTCTGCAGCTCTGGCACCCATTTTCGGACGTAGGCCTCAGGGTTGCTCTTGAGTGCCGCCTGCTTCAGACGGCGCTGCTCCTTGATGTTCTCCAGCTCCTCGGTGAGCGCCGCGTTGTGCGGATTCGCAGCCCACTGAGACTTGATTTTGTCTTCCAGCTCTTGGTCCTGTGCCTCCGTCTGTGCGGGGATGACGAAGTTGTCGTGGCCGATCGTGCGTTCGCGCGCCAGTGCATCATGGATCTCCGGAAAATTGTCCGGATATGCCGTCTTGATCACGGCAAGTTTCGCAAGATCGTATTCGCCAGTCTCACGTGCCGTCTTGAAGGCCGCATCCATTGCGACTTTGCCGTCTGCCTGCAGTTTCTCTTGCTGCTGCTGTTGCACCAGACGTGCCTCGCTCTCGCGCCGCACGCGCTTGCTCTCGATCGCATCGCGGTAGAATTGCTCGTCGTCGGCGGTGAGCACGCCGTCCAGCTTGCCGGACCCCAAGACCTTGTCTGCCGCCTCGAGATCGCGGTCGACGAGCGCGTCCAGACCCGCCTTGGCCAGCGCATGCTTGGCGATCCTGCTGAACTCGGCCTTCCGGTCGGCGCCGAGATGGCGGTTGACCGTGAGCGTTTCGTCGAACAACGCAGCCGCGGCGTCGTAATTGGCGAAGTCCTTGGCGACGAGCTTGGACTGGCCATCCATCAGCGACTGCAACGCGGCCGCGTCGCGCTCCAGCGTGGCCACCGTTCTCTCCTGGATCCCCGTTGTCGCCGATGAGACGCGAAATTCGTCCATGTAGCCGCGGACGTAGCGCTGAAAGCGAGGATCGGAATTTTCTTTCAGGGCTTCTTCGGTCGCGCGCGTGATTGCCTCGTTGATCTTGTCGGGGTAATCCGCGAGACCCGGCGCGGCCTGTGCTTTCAGCTCAGGCAGTTGTTCGGTGATTTGAAGCTGGAGCTGGTTCACCAGCGCGGCTGCTTTCGGTTGGTCGATCTCCCATTGCTTCTCGGCGCGCAGCTCGTCTGCCTTCCGCACGGCGCGGACCGCGCCCGCTGCGGCGTCGGCAAGTTCGGACAGCCCGGCGCCAAACGATTCGGCGAGGCTCGGACCGGCTTGCGGTGCTGCGATGCTACCCTGCGGCAGCACCTGTCGCTCCCACGTCTGGAACTCAGCCATGCCTGAGCCTCCCTGGTTGGGCTTGATAGCGGATGCGCGTTTATCGGAGAGGCGCGAGCAACGTGCGCTGCCCTGGGCCTCGGGCCGAGCTTCAATCTGACGCACACTATAGTGATATTTTTGGCAAAAAGCAAGGGGCGTTTGTCGCCCTATGCGTCAGGCGTTCTGGGATGCCCACGCCAAAGTGCCGCAAACGACGGGCTCGATCGGCGGCTCCCGATCAATGCGCCTCGGCGCTCGCCTTCGCCGGCGCGGTGCGCGGCTTGGAGAGCAGCGGGATCGCCACGATCGCCGAGAGGAAGATCCCGGCCATCACGAGCTGGGTGTCGGCCAGGGTCAGCACCTCGGCCTGCTGGCGGATCAGGCGCACCAGCATCTTCATGCTGGCGAGCGATCCGGAATCGCCGAGCGCATCGGTCATCCGGCCCTGGGCGCCTTCGAGGTAGCCCTGCAGGTTGGTGTTGGTGCCGGTCAGCCCCTCGACCAGCCGCGCCCAATGCAGGGCGAAGCGGTCGTTGATGATGGTGTTGATCCCCGCCAGGCCGATCGCGCCGCCCAGGTTGCGCATCAGGTTGTAGAGACCGCTGGCATTCTTCAGCCGGTGCGGCGGCAGGGTGCCGAGCGCCACCGCGTTGATCGGGATGAACAGGAACATCAGCGCGAAGCCGCGCACCGCCTGCGGCACGAAGAACTGCCAGAAGCCCCATTCCGAGGTCATCGCGGTCTGCATCCAGACGCCGCCGCCGAACATCAGCAGGCCGAAGCCGAGCATGATCCGCAGGTCGAGCTTGCCGGCGAGGCGGCCGGCGATCGGCGCCGACATGAACTGGAACACGCCGGTCACGAACATGATCTGGCCGATCTGCAGCGCGTTGAAGCCGCGCACCTGGCCGAGGAAGACCGGTGTGAGATAAGTCGAGCCGTAGAGCCCGATGCCGATGATGAAGCTGTACATGCAGCCCAGGGCGAAGTTCTTGTCCAGGAAGCCCCGCAGATCGACGATCGGCGCGCGATAGGTGAAATTGCGCCACAGGAACAGCACGGCGAACAGCGCGGAGACCGCCGCGGCGTTGCGGATCTCGGGCTCCTCGAACCAGTCGTTTCGCGGCCCTTCCTCGATCGCGTATTGCATGCAGCCGAGGAACACCGCCATCAGCAGCAGGCCGAGGTAGTCGAAATCCTTCAGCAGCGACTTGTCGGCCTTGTCGAAATCGACCAGCAGCCAGACGCCGACCGAAACCACGATGCCGGGCAGCAGGTTGGCCAGGAACAGCCAATGCCAGGAGAAGGTCTGGGTGAGATAGCCGCCGAGCGTCGGGCCGAGGGTCGGCGCCATGGTGGCGACCAGGCCCATCAGCACCGAGAGGAAGTTGCGGCGCTCCGGCGGGAAGACGATGAACGAGGTCGCGAACACCGTCGGGATCATCGCGCCGCCGAGGAAGCCCTGCAGCGCCCGGAAGATGATCATCGAGTTGATGTCCCAGGCGAGCGCGCACAGCATGCTGGTCAGCGTGAACCCGGCCGCCGCGATCGAGAAGAACACCCGGGTCGACATCAGCCGCGAGAGAATCCCGGTCAGCGGGATCATCACCACCTCGGCGATGAGATAGGACGTCTGCACCCAGCTGATCTCGTCGGCGCTGGCGGCGAGGCCGGCCTGGATCTCGGCGATCGAGCTGGAGACGATCTGGATGTCCAGGATTGCCATGAACATCCCGAACACCATGATCATGAACCCGACCCAGTCACGGGCGGTGAGCGGCCGGTTCATGGCGGTGGCTTACTGCTGGTCGCTGGCGACGGCGGCGCCGAACAGCAGCCCGCCCTTGGCGATCTTCGGCGCCTGGTCCGCGGCACCCGGCGCGGTCGGCCCGGTGCGGGTATCGACATCGACCACGACCGAGAGGCCCGGCCGCAGCAGGCCGTGCAGCGGATTGTCCTCCGGCAGCGCGATCCGCACCGGCACGCGGCGCACGATCTTGGTGAAGTTGCCGGTCGCGTTCTCTTCCGGCAGCAGGCTGAACTCGGCGCCGCTCGCCGGCGCGAAGCTCTCGATGGTGCCGACCAGCTTCTCGCTGGAGAAGGCATCGATCGAAATGGCGACCTGCTGGCCCGGGCGCATATGGTCGAGCTGGGTTTCCTTGAAATTGGCGACGATGTGGACGTCGGTCGGCACCAGCGACAGCATCTGGGTCCCGGCCTTCACATACTGGCCGACGCGGACGCCCCGATTGCCGACCACGCCGTCGATCGGCGCCTTGATCACCGTGCGGTCGAGATTGATCTGGGCGAGCTTCAGGGTCGCCACGGCCTGCATCTGCTTCGCCTCGGCCTCCTTGCGCGAGGCCTGGTAGACGCCGAGCTGGGTCTGCTCCGCGCCGAGCTGCGCCGAGGTCTCGGAGACGGCGGCCTGCGCCTTCACATAGGAGGCGGTCGCCTCGTCGAGATCCTGGGTGCCGATCACCTTGCTCTCGATCAGCTTCTTGTAGCGGTCATAGACCGTCTTCGCGCGGGTCAGCTCCGCGGCGGCGCTGCGCTGCTGGGCGACGATCTGGTCGATCTTGGTCTGCTGCCAGATGATCTGGCTGTCGATGGTGCCGATCGAAGCCTCGGTGGCGGCAAGCGAGGCTTCCGCCTCGGCCACCTTGGCGCGGAAATCGTCGTTCTCGATGGTGACCAGCACGTCGCCGGTCTTGACCGCCTGGTTGTCGCCGACCGCGACGGACGCCACCTTGCCCTCGATCAGCGGGCTGATGACCGAGATGTCGCCCTCGACATAGGCGTTGTCGGTGCTCTCCTGGAACCGGCCGGTCTTCCACCAATAGGCTCCACCGCCCACCGCGCCGGCTGCTACAATCAGCACCAGGACGAGACGAATCGCGAGCTTGACCATGACCAGACACCCATTTTTCTCAAAGACTTAGCAGGGCTCAGTCAGGAAAACTGAACCGTACAGTTTAGTCTTGACGGAGAATGGTGTCGGGCTTAAGTGGAGTCAAGCGAGAACTGAACCGTCCAGTTCAGTTCGGTGTGCGCTCCGTCACATTTCGGACGGCCCCCTGGACGTGGGATTGGGAGTGAGAGAATGAGTTCTGCCTTGGCCCCTGAAGCGCTCACCACCGGACCCGGTCCGTCGGCGGGGCGCCGTCCGGAGAAGACCGAGGCGATCCTCGATGCCGCCGGCCATCTGTTTCGCGAGCACGGCTATGGCGCGGTCAGCATGGACCAGATCGCCCGCGAGGCCGGGGTGTCCAAGGCGACGGTCTATGCCCATTTCGAGAGCAAGGATCGGCTGTTCGCGGCGATGATCCACGGTGCCTGCCGCGCCTACGCCGAGGGCCTCATGCCGGCAGCGACCGAAATGGAGGATGTGCGCGCGGCGCTGACCCGCATCTGCCGGGAGATCGAGCGGTTCCTGCTGGCCCCGAAAACTCTGGGCATCTATCGCGTCATCATGGCCGAGGGACCGCGTTTCCCGGAGCTGGTGCAGTCCTTCATCGAGGCCGGCCCGCTGCCGTTTCGCAAGATGCTGGCAGAGTTCTTTGAGGCCGCAAACCGGCGCGGCGCACTGAAGGTGCCGAATCCGCAACTCGCGGCTCATCAGCTGGTCTGGCTGGTGCGCGGCCCGCTCTATCTCGAGCGCATGCTGAATCTCAAACAACCCCTCTGGGACGAGCAGAGCGTCGACGAGGTCGTCGCCGGCGCGGTCGACATGTTCATGAAGGGCTACGCTCCCGACGCGCGCGACTAGTTCTTTCGGATCCGCACCAATCCCATCTTGGCCAGCCAGAGCAGGCTGCGGCTGCGCACCGTCCGCGTGTCCTCCGGCCACTCCTGCGCCAGCTCGGCCACTGTGCGGCCGCCGTCTTTCAGCCTCTCCAGCGTCCGATGCATCTCCGCGGCGGGCGGGTTCACGGCTTTGGCAAAGGCGATCAGGCTAGAGCCGGTGACGCCGTCGAACACCGCCGCCGTCGCACCCGGCGCCAGCTCGATCATGTCATTGGCTCCGAGCGTCGCGGTCGCATAGCCCGCAAAGGCCTGATAGGGATCCGCGCGGGTCGGCTGCACCGGCTGCCCGGCCTTGCGCGGCACGGATTCCGGAGCGCTGCGCCGCCGCTCCGCGAGCTCGGCCCAGAGCTGCTGATACTGGTCGATCACGACGCGCCAGTCGAAGCGTGCCACGGCGCGTTCGCGGGCCGCCGCGCCCATTTGTCGGCGCAAGGCGGGATCGCCGGCCAGTCGCATATAGGCCGCGGCGCAGGCTTCGGGATCGACCGCGACGAACTGGCTGGTGAAGCCGCAATAGTGATCATAGTTGTCGATCTGATGGGCGTGCCGATCGGCGAGATCCTCCGCCCAGCCCGGTGGCGGCATGATGGTCGGCACGCGGATGCCGTCGATGCCGTCGCGGATGGTGTCGCGATAGCCGTTCCAGTCGGTGACCACGCTCGGCAGGCCGGCCGCCATGGCTTCGACCGGCGCCAGGCCATAGGTCTCCTGGATGTTGTCCGAGAGCGAGGTGAAGATGTCGGCGGCGGCCCAGGCTTGATGCCGCGCCTCGGCATTGCGACCGTCCACGAAGCCGCAGTGGACCGAAGGGCAGAAGGTCGCGGCACCGGTCTTGAAGGCATTGCCGATGAAGTCGTTGGCGAACCAGCCGGCCTGCAGCAGGTGAATCTTCCGCCCCGGCATCGCGCGCGCCACGCGTTCCAGCCCGAGATACATCGGCAGCGGATGCGCCTTGGCGTGGAAGCTCAAGCGGCCGACAAACAACACGACGATGTCGTCGGCGCCGATGTTGAGCGCGGCGCGGCTTTGGGCTCGCGCGGCCTCATCCGGCGTGAAGCGCGCCGTATCGATGCCGAGCGGAATGATCGGCAGTTGCGGCCGGGGAAACCACGTGGCGCCGAACCGGGCGCCGAGGAACTCGGCTTGCGCATCGAGCACGAAATCGACCGTCTGCTTGACGACCGTCGAGGTGCAGATCAGCGCGTCCCATTCCTGCGCCGGCGAGAGCTGCAGGCCGGAGATCCAGTCCATGGCGCCGGCCGAGGCGGTGGTGTGCGTGACGCCGACGATCGAATAACCGCGCTGGTCGAGATGTCGCCGCCGCCAGGCATGCAGCGAGATGCTGGGATCGGGCAGGTAGAGCGTCCCGGCCTGGGCCGGAGAATTTGGGTCGAGCTCGTTCAGCCACTGCACCGGTCGCGTGTTTCCATTGCCTTTGACCGCGGCCTGAAAATGCTCCGCCTGTTCGCGGCGGGGCGTGTAGCAATAGAGCCGGTCAACGTCGGCATGCTGCACGAAGCCCTTGAGGAATCCCTCGCCGGCCGCCTGCCGGCCCATGAGCCGTGGCCCGGTGGTTTCGAATCCCTCCGGGCGATAGAGAATCGCGGCGTTCGCGCCGTTGGCCATGAGCGGTTTCCCCCAATCCCTGGCGCAAGCATAGCCAGGGCGCGACTGCGGGCGAAGGGGGAAGTTGCACCGGCCGTGGCGACGCACATAGAGTGACGTGCATGACGGCTGCTCTCACCTTCCATCCGCTGACACCCGAACGCTGGCCGGATCTCGAGCGGCTGTTCGGGCCGAACGGTGCCTATTCCGGCTGCTGGTGCATGTTCTGGCGCCAGACCGGGCCGGACTGGCATGATTGCGATGGAGCGGGACGGAAGCGTGCGTTCAAGGCGGTTTGCACCAAAGGCGAACGGCCGCCCGGAGTCATCGCCTATCGCGACGGGCAACCGGTCGGCTGGGTCGCCATCGCGCCGCGCGCCGATTATGTCCGGCTGCAGCACGCGCGCGTGCTGGTGCCGATCGACGACCAGCCGGTCTGGTCGATCACCTGCTTCTTCATCCACCGCACGGCACGCCGCCAGGGATTGATGGAGAAGCTGATCGGTGCTGCCGTCGATTTCGCGCGCGGCCAGGGTGCCACGATCGTCGAGGCCTATCCGCGGCCGGTGACCGGCAAGGAAGCCTCAGCCACGCTCTATGTCGGGACGGTCAGTTGCTTCGAACGTGCCGGGTTCAAGGTCATGGCACGACCGAGTGAGAAGCGCGCCGTCATGCGCAAGTCGATCAGGAGACGACGCGCAAAGCGGGTTTCGAATTGCGCCGGGTCGGCTGCCGTCCTTCCAGCAAGGCGCGATCCTCGTGGAACAGCCGGATGATCGCATCCATGACCGCGCGCACCCGGGGCAGGGCGCGGAGATCGCGATGGACCAGCAACCATTGCTCGGCCGCGACTTCCTTCAACGGCGCGATGCGGCGCAGGCCGGGATCGGGATCGGCGAGGTAGCACGGCAGGACGGAGATTCCCGCGCCGCTGCGCGTGGCTTCGGCCAGGATCTGCCAATCGTTGGTCCGGATCACCGGCCGCTTGCCTTCGAGCAGGTCGTGCAGCCAGGCCTGGCCGGGCATATAGGCATGCTCTTCGTCGAAGCCGATCCAGTTCAGCTTGCGCAAGGCATCCCGTGACGTGCCGCCGATCGCCAGATCGACCGCGCCATAGACGGCGTAGCTCGCCTGGCCGAGCTTGCGCGTCACGATGCTGGCGAGGTCGGGAACCTTGTCGCGGATCATGAGATCCGCCTCGCGCCGCGAGAGATTGGCCAGCGTGTGCGTCGCCACCAGTTCGAACTCGATGCAATTGAGATTGTGGCGCAGCCGCGGCAGATTGCGCGCCAGGTAGTCGGTGATCGCCTCTCCGGCGGAGATGCGCACGGTGCCGAGCGTGTCGCCGCTCATGCCCGCGCTGCGGCGATGAATCGAGGCGGCGGCTTCCTCCATCGCCTGGACGTCACCGAGCAGAGCCTCGCCGGCTGCCGTCAGCACGAAGCGGTCGGGCAGACGGTCGAACAGCCGCGCGCCGACGGTGGCTTCGAGCTGCTTCACCCGTCGCGCCACGGTGGGATGGCTGACATTGAGGCGCTTCGCAACCGCGGTGAGCTTGCCCTCGCGGGCCAGCGCCAGAAAGATTCTGAGGTCGTCCCAATTCTCGATCATGGCCGCAGTCTACCTCCGGGCGCCAAAGCGCGGCTGAACGAATTTGTACAGCGGCGGTTCGATTTTGTCGAATTGTGAACATCGGCGTACAGCGTATCGTTGCGATCCATTCTGAACACCCGGAGTCCCGCCATGCATTTCGACCGCCAGCTTTGGACCTTCACCGCCGGCGTCCGCCTGCGGATCGCCTGGGCGACGCTGATCGGGCTGCTGGCGGTCGGCCTCGGCATGGCGCGGCTGATGCTGCTCGCCTGGCTGATCGCCGAGGTCTTCGCCGGGCACGATCTCGGCACGCTGGTGCTGCCGATTGCCGGTGTCGCCGCAATCATGATCCTGCGCGGTGCCTTCGAGCATGCAAGGGTCATGGTGGCGCATGAGACCGCGGCGCGGGTGCAGAAGCATCTGCGCCGGGTCATCTACGACAAGATTGCGGCCTTGGGGCCCGGTGCGGTCGCGCGGCGGCGGAGCGGGGCGCTGGCGCTTTCGTTGATCGACGGGGTCGAGCGGCTGGAGGTCTATTTCGGCCAATTCCTGCCGCAATTCCTGGTCTCGCTTCTGGCGCCCGTGCTGATCTTCGCCGTCATCGCTTGGATCGACCTGCCGGTCGCGGTGGTGATGCTGGTCGCGGCCCTGATTGCGCTGTTCGCGCCGGCACTTTGGCACAAGCACGATTCCAGGCATTCCGCGCAGCACGAGGACGCCTACAGCGCCTTCGCCGCCGAGTTCCTGGATTCGGTGCAGGGTCTCGCCGCCCTGAAGGCCTTCGGCCAGAGCGGTGCGCGCGCCAAGAGCCTGGAGCGAAAGGCGCAGGAGCTGTTCCGCCGCACCATGTGGGTGCTGGGCCTCAACGTGCTCTCCCGCGGCATCACCGACAGCGCGATTGCCTGCGGCGCCGCAGCCGGATTGGCGCTCGGCGCCTGGCGGGTCGAGGGCGGCGCCATGGCGATGTCGGGCCTACTGATGATCCTGCTGCTCGGCGTCGAGCTGTTCCGCCCGATGCGGGAGCTCCGCTCGGTTTTGCACCAGGGCATGGTCGGCATGGCGGCGGCCAAGGGCATTCTCGATATCCTGGCCGACCAACCGCTGGTGGCGGATGCGATCCCCGCCGTGCAGGCGACGGTGTTGGCGCCGAGCATCGCCTTCGAGAACGTTCAGTTCCGCTATCCCGGCACGACCCGCATCGTGCACCAGGGCCTCGATTTCGAAGTCGCGGCCGGCGAGCGGATCGGCGTGGTCGGTTCCTCGGGCGGCGGCAAGTCCTCGATCGTGCGCCTGCTGCTGCGCTTCTACGACCCGGAACAGGGCACGATCCGCCTGGGCGGGCGCGCGCTGCGCCATCTCACCTTCGCGCAGATCCGCTCGATGGTGGCGGTCGTCAGCCAGGACACCTTCCTGTTCCACGGCACGGTCGAAGAGAACATCCGCATGGGCCGTCCCGAGGCGTCGCAGGCCGAGATCGAGGCGGCGGCGAAGACGGCGAACATCCACGGCTTCATCGCATCCCTCCCGCAAGGCTATCAAACCATCATCGGCGAGAAGGGCGTGAAACTCTCCGGCGGCCAGCGCCAGCGCGTGGCGATTGCCCGCGCGCTGCTGCGCGATGCGCCGATCCTGGTGCTGGACGAAGCCCTCTCCGCGGTCGATGCCGAGAACGAGGCGGTGATTCAGGAGGCCCTCGACCGGTTGATGAAGGGCCGTACCACGCTGGTCCTGGCGCATCGCCTCTCCAGCGTGATCGGCTGCGACCGCATCCTGGTGCTGGATGGCGGCCGCGTGGTCGAGACCGGCCGTCATGCGGAGCTGATGCGGCGGGGCGGCGTCTACGCGACATTGATGGCCGACCAGGCCTCGGAAGCCGCGCGCGGCGCGCCGATCGACGTCATCCTCGATCCGGCGACGGAGCGTACCGGCGAGGCGGCCCAGGCCGCGGTGAAGCCGCTGACCGAAGGCATCATCAAGGCGGAGGGGCTCGGCTGGACGCAGCTCGTGGTCGAGCTGATGAAGCTGATCATGCCCTGGAAAGGCCGGCTGGCCGCGACCTTCTTCTTCGGCGTAACGCGGGTCGTCGCCTTCATCGGCGTCGGCGTGCTGAGCGCGCTCATCCTGGCCGCGCTGAAGAACGGCGAGAGCTATGGCGGCTTGCTGGTGGCACTCGCGATCCTGGCGCCGCTTTCCGGCGCGCTGCATTGGCTGGAATCCTGGATCGCCCACGAGATGGCGTTCCGGCTCCTGGCCGAGATGCGCATCGCCGTCTTCCGCAAGCTCGACGCTTTGGCGCCGGCCTATCTCACGCGGCGGCGCACCGGCGACCTGATGGCGCTGGCGACCCATGACATCGAGCTGGTGGAATACTTCTTCGCCCACACCGTGGCGCCGGCCTTCGTCGCGGTGCTGGTGCCGGCGACGGTGCTGGCGGTGCTGGCCTGGGCCAGTCCGTGGCTGGCGCTGGCGCTGCTGCCGTTCCTGATCGCGGTGGGGCTCAGTCCGTTCCTGATGCGCAAGCGCGTCGATCGCCTCGGTTCGAAAGCGCGCGAAGCGGCGGGCGAGCTCGGTGCCTTCGCCATCGATTCCCTGCAAGGCATCGGCGAGATCGTCGCCTTCCAGCAGGAATCCCGGCGGGGTGAAGCGCTCGACCAGCTCTCCGACCGGCACATCGCCTTGCGCAAGCCGTTCTTCCGTGAGCTCACCCTGCAGCAGGCCTTGCTCGAGATCTTCACCGGTTTGGGCGGCCTCGCGACGGTGATCGTCGGCGGCGTGCTGGCGCTGGGCGGCACCGTCGATCCCGCCATCCTGCCGCTGCTGACCATCCTGGCGATGGCGGCCTTCCTGCCGGTCTCGGAGATCGCGCAGGTCGGGCGGCAGCTCGCCGACACACTGGGTGCTACGCGGCGGATCTACGCGCTGTTCAATGAGCCGGTGGTGGTGAGCGACGGTCCCGGCGTCGCCGCGCCGAGCGGGCCGGTGTCGCTGGCCTTGCAGGACGTGACCTTCCAGTATCCGGGCCAGGCGCGGCCGGCGCTGCAAGGCGTGGGCTTCACGATCCCGGCGGGCAAAACGGTGGCCCTGGTCGGCCCGTCCGGCGCCGGCAAGACCACGGCGGCGCAATTGCTCATGCGGTTCTGGGATCCCGACCAGGGGCAGGTCGCGATGAACGGGACAGACCTGAAGCAGTACAAGCTGGACGAGCTCCGGCAGCAGATCGCGCTGGTCTCGCAGGACACCTATCTCTTCAACGACACGCTCAAGAGCAACATCCTGATCGCAAGACCCGAGGCGAGCGAAGCGGAACTGCGCACCGCGATTTCCCATGCGGCGCTCAGCGACCTGGTCGAGGTCCTGCCGGACGGATTGGACGCGATGGTCGGCGAGCGCGGCACCAGCCTCTCCGGCGGCCAGCGCCAGCGTGTGGCGATCGCGCGCGCCTTCCTCAAGGATGCGCCGGTGCTGATCCTCGACGAAGCGACCTCGCATCTCGACGCGATCAACGAGCAGCTGGTGCGGCGCGCACTGGATTTGCTGCAAGCCGAGCGCACCACGATCGTGATCGCGCACCGCCTCTCGACGGTGCGCGATGCCGATCTCATCGTGGTGCTGGACGGCGGGCGGCTGATCGAGACCGGCACGCATGAGGCGCTGCTGGCGAAAGGCGGTCTCTATGCGCGCCTGGTGTCCCGCCAGCTGGGGGCCGGGGTTGCGGCCGCGCAATGAAACAGGGCTGAGGTCTTACGCCTTCTTGTTGCGGATCTCGGCGGCGGCGCGGCGCAGGATCTCCGCGATCCGCTTGTGCTCCTCCGGCGAGGCCCCGAACTGCTCCATCAGCGCGTGCTTCAGGTCATGCCTGGCCTGCATGATCGCGACGATGGATTCGCGGCGGCCGGTGCGGCCGTAACGGCGCTCGCCCAGGGGCCAAGTGCCGAGCTCGGAATCCTCGTCCGCATCCTCGGCGCCTTCGTCCTCGTTCATCGCCTTCTGGGCGCGGGCGAAGCGGCGGCCGATCTCGGCGAGTTCGTTCAGCATCGCCTCGGCGGTCTGCTGGTTCTCCTTCAGGAAGGCGGAGCCGGTCTCGGTGATGCGGTAGAGCTTCTTGTTGCCCTCCGCCTCGACCGAGGTGAAGCCGATCTCTTCGAGATAGGTGAGGGCGGGATAGATGACGCCGGGGCTCGGGCTGTAATAGCCGTTGGTGCGGCTCTCGAGCTCCTTGATCAGCTCGTAGCCGTGGCGGGGATTCTCCTGCAGGAGGTGGAGCAGCAGGAGCTGCAGGTCGCCGGCCCCGAGCTTGCGGGCCGTGCGGAAACTGTCGCCGCCGCCCCGGCCATGCCGGCCGAAGAAGCCGCCATGGCGGTGATGACCGCCCCAGCCGCCGCGCCGCCCGACGCAGCCGTGCTCCGCGCTATCGTGATGATGTTCATGGAAAAAACGCATGTTCGTGTCTTTCGTACTTGTTTACGTTCGTGTCAGTCGACATATCGTAAGATATAGTTTCTCGTACGAATGTCAAGAGACTGGAAGGGACTAAAGGAATGTTCGAGACCATTGCGCGGGTGCCCACCATCAACGGCAGCCGCTATCTGCAGCAGCTCTGCAAGCATTGGAGCCACAATCTCAAGGTGGAGTTCACGCCGGAAGCCGGCACGGTGATCTTCCCGAAGAACGCCCGCGGCGCCGACTGGCCGGGCGACGCCACGCTCACGCTGACGGCGGGGAAGGAGGCGCTGGAATGCCGGCTCGAAGCCAGCGCCGCGGCACAGCGCGAAGCGCTGAAGGGCGTCGTCGCGAGCCATCTCGACCGCTTCGCCTTCCGCGAAGCGCCGCTGCCCTTCGTCTGGCGGGATGCCTAGCGCGTGACCTCGACCACCAGCGCCGGATCGAAAGCCGGATTCAGCTGCGACGGATAGTAGCCTCGCGGATTGCAGACCACGCGGGTCGAACCGATGACATAGTTCGAAGAGGCATGAATGTGACCGTGGACCCAGAGTTGCGGCTGGGTCTGTTCGATCAGCGCTTCGAGATCCGATGCATAAGCCGCGGTGATGGGGTCGAGGCTGCGTGACTCGGGCACGCTGCGGCGGCTTGGCGCGTGATGCGTCATCACGATGGTCACGCCGTCGAACGGCCGGGCGAGTTCATCGGCGATATAGGCCTGGCTCTCGCGGTGAAGCCGCAGGCAATCCGCTGGCGCCAGGAGGCGCTGTTCACCGCCGTCGGTGATGCCGATCATCTGGAAATCGTTCATGGCCCGATGCGCGTGGTCCATTGCGTCGGCCTGACGCGCGGCGCCGAAGATCGCGAAATCGGTCCAGAGCGTGGCGGCGACGATCCGGACCGGCGTGCCGTCGGTTGCCTGCAGGATCCAGGTCTCTCTCTCCATGGCGCGGATCGGATGGCGGCGGCGGGCTGAACACGCGGCCGCTTCCTGCCATGCGGCGACGATCGAGGGGTCGAGGCTGCCGCCATAGGCCTCGTGGTTGCCGAGAATCATGGCGACCGGCTGCTCGAAGGTCTCTGCCGCCCAGCGCGGCCCGCGGTGCTCGGTGTGGATGTCGCCGGCCAGCAGGACCAGGTCCGCCAGCCGGCCGGATCGAACCTCCGGCGAGAGCGAGATCGGACCAAATTCAAGATGAAGATCGGAGAAGACATGCACGCGCATGCTTCGATCCTATCACGGGCATCGCGCGGAGATCGCATCGTCATATGCGCCGGTCATATTAAACCAAACCGGGAATATGACGGAGATCACACACGCGTCTTCTTGCGGGCAGACTCTGCTCCATCCTGTGCGGAATGTGCGCCGCGTAACTTGTCAGCACGGACGGTTTGCGTTGAATCCCGCGATCTCTCGTCGGGGGAAGCCATGAGCCGGTTGTCGAATCTGAAGTGCTTGGCCTATGCATTGATGGTCATCTTGTCCTGCGTGAGCGTCGCTCGCGCGGACGTTGCGGCCCAGGGGCCGAGCGGCGGACCGCGCGTCGCCCTGGTGGTCGGCAATTCCAATTACGGCGGCGACCTCGGCGTGCTGCCCAATCCGGTCAACGACTCGCGGCTGGTCGCGACGGCGTTGAGGCATATCGGCTTCGACGTGATCGAAGTCGAAGATGCCGACCAGAACGCGCTGAAGCGCGCCATCGCCGCGTTCGGCGATCGGATGGCGGCGGCCGGCTCGGATGCGACCAGCCTGTTCTTCTACGCTGGTCACGGTCTGCAGGTTGGCGGGCAGAACTATCTGATCCCGGTCCATGCCGAGATCAGCCGCGAGCGCGACGTCGATATCGAGGCGGTTTCGCTCGACACCGTGCTGCGGCAGATGGCCTTCGCGGACAGCAAGGTGAACATCGTCATCCTCGACGCCTGCCGGAACAACCCGCTGTCCCGCGGCTTCCGCTCGGCGACCAAGGGCCTGGCGGAAGTCACACAGAAGCCGCAGGGCAGCTTCATCAGCTATTCCACGGCGCCCGGCGACGTCGCGGTGGACGGCAACGGCGCCAACAGCCCGTTCTCCGCCGCGCTGGTCGAGGCGATCGAAAAGCCCGGCCTCGACATCAACGACGTGTTCCGCGAGGTCCGCGCCGACGTGATGTCGGCCACCAAGGGCAAGCAGGTGCCCTGGGATTCGTCCTCGCTGACGGCACCCTATTATTTCGTCGCCCCGGCTGCCGAAGCGCCGGCTGCGCCCGCACCGTTACAGACCGCACTCGTCGATCCGAAGACCATCGAGCTCACTTTCTGGGAGGCCATCAAGGACAGCAAGGCGCCGGATGATTTCGCGGCCTATCTGGAGAAATATCCGACCGGCGACTTTGCTGCGCTGGCGCGGATCCGCGTGAAACAGCTCGGCGCGGCCCCCGCCGCGCCGGTGCCCGCCGCGGAGACGATTCAGGCCCAACCGGCCGACCGGTCGCCCGATCTCAGCGCCGATATCGAGCTGACCTATTGGAACTCGGTGAAAGACGTTGCCGAGAAAGAAGGCTTCCAGGCCTATCTGAAGAAGTATCCGAAGGGACACTTCGCCGACCTGGCGCGCGCGCGCCTGGCCGATCTGGAAACCCAGGCCAAGGCGGAGGCCGCGCTGACGCCCCCGCCGGCGCCGCCGAAGATCCAGGAGATGGATGCGACTTTCGTGGCGAAGCAATCGGCCAATGTCCGCGCCGAGCCCGGCACCGAGGCAAAGGTGATTGCGCGCCTCAAGGAGGACGACGCCGTCGCCGTCACCGGCAAGGTCGAGGGCAAGGACTGGTACCGCGCCAAGGTGGATGCCGGCACCGGCTATATCAGCGGAAGTCTGCTTCAGCCGGCGGATGCCGACGCGATCGCCGCTTGGCAGGCGGCGAAAAAGGCCGGCACGGTCGAGGCCGTGCAGAGCTTCGTGAAGCGGCATCCCGGCAGCGTGTTCGAGGCCAAGGCGAAGAAGCTGCTGGCCAGCCTGCAGCCGCCGGCCGCGCCGAAATTGGCCGAAGCGTCGCAGCCGGCAGCCGTCGCACCGCAGCCGCCCGCCGCGGCCACGTTCTCGACGGCAGCGGCGACGGCCGAGAAACCCGCCATCGCGGCGGCACCGATCGAGCAGGCGGCGGCGCTGCCGGCGGCGCCGGATTCCGGTTCGGGCTTGCATGTCGGCGACACGTTCGACGTCAACGCGCGCGGCACGGTCGGCATTTCCGGCGGCTGGTGGGGCAATACCAGGGTCACCCTGGTCATCGAGCGGGCCACCGGGGAGAACGCATTCGAAGGGAAGCTCACCGGCTCCGGCGAGTTCAACTTCTGGGAAGAGTGCGATATCGAAGTCGAGGGCGAGAAGCTGACGATCCGCGGCACCTCGAGCAGCGTCGAGAACAAGCCGGACGTGCTGCGGCTGAAGCGCGTTGCACCGGGCCGCTACGAAGGCCGCGCGCAATCCGGCTCGTTCCAGGGGACTGCGACGATGACGCTGAAGAGCCGGGGGTGACTACACGTCCAGATTGGCGACGTTCAGCGCGTTGTCCTGGATGAACTCGCGGCGCGGCTCGACCACGTCGCCCATCAGCGTGGAGAAGATCTCTTCCGCCTCGTCGGCATGGGAGACCCTGACCTGGAGGAGACTGCGCACCTGCGGGTCGAGCGTGGTTTCCCAAAGCTGCTCCGGATTCATCTCACCGAGGCCCTTGTAGCGGTTGATCGCGACACCCTTCTTGCCGGCTTCGGTCACCGCGTCCATCAAGCCGATCGGACCGGCGATGACGATCTCGCGGTCCTTCAAGGTCAGCCTGGCCGAGGCGCTGTAGATCTCGGCGAGCTCGGCCTTGATCTGGTCGAGGCGGTGGCATTCCGCCGAACGGATCAGCAGCGCATCGATCAGATGGTTGTTGAGGACGCCGCGCAGCCGGCGCTGGAAGGCAAGGCCGCCATCCTGGTCGGCGAGGCCCTTCCAGCCCTGCTCGCCCGGAGGCGAGATCGCATCGAGGCGCTTGGCTATGGCATCGGCGATGGCCGGATCGGTGGCGGCCTTCGGATTCAAGGCACCCATGATCGCCGCCTGTTCGACGACGGCGCCGGAGCCGACCTTGCGGATCACCGGCTGCATCAGATGGACCGCCTGGGCCGCCATATCGACCACCCGGCGGAGATCCGCATGGGCGAGCTGCTGGCCGCTGGCCAGCTGCAGCACCGCGCCGTCGAGGCCGCCGGTGATCAGGTAGTCCTCCAGCGCGCGATCGTCCTTCAGATAACGCTGCGACTTGCCCTTGACCGCGCGGTAGAGCGGAGGCTGGGCGATGTAGAGATAGCCCTTCTCGATGATCTCCGGCATCTGCCGATAGAAGAAAGTCAGCAGCAAAGTGCGGATGTGCGAGCCGTCCACGTCGGCGTCCGTCATGATGATGATCTTGTGATAGCGCGCCTTGGCGACGTCGAACTCTTCGGGCCCGATCCCGGTGCCGAGCGCCGCGATCAAGGTGCCGATCTCGGCCGAGGAGAGCATCTTGTCGAAGCGTGCACGCTCCACGTTCAGGATCTTGCCGCGCAAGGGCAGGATCGCCTGGGCCTTGCGGTCGCGGCCCTGCTTCGCCGAGCCGCCTGCGGAATCACCCTCGACGATGAAGATCTCGGAGAGAGCCGGGTCGCGCTCCTGACAATCGGCCAGCTTGCCGGGCAGGGACGAGATGTCCAGCGCACCCTTGCGGCGGGTCAGCTCGCGGGCCTTGCGCGCCGCTTCGCGCGCCGCCGCGGCCTCGACCACCTTGCCGACGATGCGCTTGGCATCCGCCGGGTGCTCCTCGAGCCACTGGCTGAGCCGCTCGTTGATGATGTTCTCGACCACCGGCCGGACTTCGGATGAAACGAGCTTGTCCTTGGTCTGCGACGAGAACTTCGGGTCCGGCACCTTGACCGAGAGCACGCAGGTGAGGCCCTCGCGCGCATCGTCGCCGGTCAGCGCAACCTTCTCCTTCTTCAGGATGCCGCTGTCTTCCGCGTATTTGTTGACCTGACGCGTCAGTGCGCCGCGGAAACCCGCGAGATGCGTGCCGCCGTCCCGTTGCGGGATGTTGTTGGTGAAGCACAGCATGGTCTCGTGATAGCTGTCGGTCCATTCCAGCGCGCATTCGACGGTGATGCCGTCACGCTCGGACGTCATGACGATCGGCGGCGTGTGGAGTGCGGTCTTCGAGCGGTCGAGATAGCGCACGAAGGCCTCGATGCCGCCCTCGTAATGCAGCTCGACGGATTTCGGCTCGACCGCGCGGGCGTCGGTCAGGAAGATCCGCACGCCGGAATTGAGGAAGGCGAGCTCGCGCAGTCGATGCTCCAGGGTTGCGTAGTCGTAGTCGGTCTTGGTGAAGGTCTCCTTCGAGGCGAGAAAGGTCACCTCAGTGCCGCGCTTGCCCTCGGGTGCTTCGCCGACCACTTCCAGATGCCCTTGCGGCTCGCCGTGCTTGAACTGGAGGTGATGTTCCTTGCCGTCCCGCCAGATGCGCAAGTCCAGGCGCTCGCTGAGCGCATTGACGACCGAGACGCCGACGCCGTGCAATCCGCCGGAAACCTTGTAGGAGTTCTGGTCGAACTTACCGCCGGCATGAAGCTGGGTCATGATGACCTCGGCCGCCGAGACGCCTTCCTCCTTGTGGATGTCGACCGGGATGCCCCGGCCGTTGTCGCGCACGGTGATCGAGCCGTCGCCGTTCAGCAGCACGTCGATGCGGTCGCACCAGCCGGCCAGGCTCTCGTCGATCGCGTTGTCCACGACTTCGTAGACCATGTGGTGCAGGCCCGAGCCGTCATCGGTGTCGCCGATATACATGCCGGGGCGCTTGCGGACCGCGTCGAGGCCCTTCAGGACCTTGATCGAATCCGCGCCATACTCGGCCCCGCCATTCGGATCCCGGACATTGCCATTGCCGTTTTCTTCAGAGATCGCCGTCATGATGTCATTCCAGTCTTGAAGCGTTACGCGACGTCGCGCAGGGCGCGGGCGTCGCGCAGGGTGAAGAATTGGGCCGCCTCGCGCAGCGGCCGGAACAGGTCGGCTTCGGTTCCGGTGAACCAGGCCTGGGATTCGAGCGCCAGCACCTCGGCATAGAGATGCTTCCGGCGTTCGGGGTCGAGATGCGCCGCCACTTCATCCAGCAGCAGCACCGGTGCCTCGCCGCGGCGCGCCCGTTGCAGCCGCGCCTGGGAGAGCAGGATCGAAATCAGCAGCGCTTTCTGCTCGCCGGTCGAGGCCGAGGCCGCATCCAGTGCCGCGCCGCCGAGTACCTTGCCATGGAAGCTCACCGCGAGATCGCTGCGATGGGAGCCCCATTGCGTGATCCCGGAGGCCGCATCGCCGTCGCGCGCCGAAGCGAGGCGCTCGCGCAGCAGATCCTCGGCCTGCAACGCGGAGCGATCCCGCAGCGATTGCTCCACCGCGCCATCGATCGCGAGATCGGCGCGGGGGAAGGGACCCACCGCTTCGGCCATCGCGGCATTCAGCGCCTCGGCGGTCTCGAGGCGCGAGGCCGCGATCGCCACGGCCTGCGCCGCCATCTCGGCCTCCAATCCGCCGAGCCAGCGGTCGCGCTCGATCCGATCCATCGCCGGCCCATCGCCGCGCAGGATACGCGCCCGGTCGCGCATCGCCTGCTCATAGGCCGATACCCGCGAGGGATGCTCCGGATGCAGCCCCGTCGCCAGCCGGTCCATGAAGCGCCGGCGCGCGCTGGTCCGCTCGACGAAAATCCGGTCCATCGACGGCGTCAGCCAGAGGATCGACAGGATCTCGGCGAAGGCCGCCTGGGTCTTCGCGGTGGACCCTTCGATCCGGCAGAGCCGCC
This sequence comes from Dongia sedimenti, assembly GCA_030715195.1. GTDB lineage: Bacteria > Pseudomonadota > Alphaproteobacteria > Dongiales > Dongiaceae > Dongia > Dongia sedimenti. The sequence continues at coordinate 673,969 of JAUYVI010000002.1, read as the reverse complement.
GATCGCGTCCATTGGCCTCTTCCGCGCCCAATTCCTCCTTGGGATCGCGGCCGGTGCCGAGCCTGTATTCGCCCTGGCGGCCCTGGTAGCGCGCATGCACGGCCCAGGCGCGCGCGCCAGAACCGCCCAGACCGGTGCCGTTATTCGCCGGCAGCCGGCAATCGACTTCGCGCAGGCTCGCGCTGCGCAGGCCGGATCCGGGCGCCAGGAAGGAGATCGCTTCCAGCAAGTTGGTCTTGCCGCCGCCATTGGGGCCGGTGAAGACCAGGGACCGTGCCTCGATTTCCAGGGTGAAATCCCGGAAACCGCGAAACGCGGTCAACGTGAGGTGCGAAAATCCGTTCACCGCGTTGGTCGTCGCCAAGGCCGTGTTTCTGGGGTCCGGTGTCTCGGCCCAGGCGCGACCCAAACTACACCCGCATCGGCATCAGCACGTAGAGCGCCTGCGCGTCGGCCATGTCGCGCATCAAGGTCGGCGCCACGGAGTCCGCCAGCAGGATCTGCATGCCCTCGCCCTCGATCTCGTCGGCGATGTCGAGCAGATAGCGCGAGTTGAAGCCGATATCGATCGGCGCACCGTCATACTTCACTTCCAGCTCTTCGGTCGCGCTGCCCTGCTCGGCGCTGGTCGCCGAGAGGGTGAGCAGGCCACTCTTCAGGCTCAGCTTCACCGCCCGCGACTTCTCGCTCGAGATGGTGGACACCCGATCGACCGCGTCGCGGAAGGCCTTGCGATCGACCTCCAGCATCTTGTCGTTGTTGTTCGGGATAACGCGATGATAGTCCGGGAAGCTGCCGTCGATCAGCTTCGAGGTCAGGATCACATCGTCGAAGGCGAAGCGAATCCGGCTCTCGGACAGCGAGACCGCGACGCTGCCCGTCGTCTCCTCGATCAGCTTGCGCAATTCGTTGACCGCCTTTCGCGGGATGATCACGCCGGGAATGTTCTCGGCGCCCTCGGGGAGCGGCATCTCGACCCGGGCGAGGCGATGGCCGTCGGTCGCGACCGCCCGCAGCGCCTTCTGCTTGCCCGAGGAAAAGGCATGCAGATAGATGCCGTTCAGGTAGTAACGCGTCTCCTCGGTGGATATGGCAAATTTGGTGCGGTCGATCAGGCCTTTCAAGTCTCCGGCCGAGAGTGGGAACTGATGCGGCAACTCGCCGGAACCGGTCGCCGGGAAGTCCTCTTTCGGGAGGGTCGCGAGCTGGAACCGCGAACGGCCCGCCTTGATCGTGGTCTGTTGCCCGTCGCCCGAGAGTTCGAGCTGCACCTGGGCGCCCTCGGGCAGCTTGCGGACGATGTCGTAGAGCGTATGCGCGGGCACCGTGACGGCGCCGGCCTGGCTGGCATCGACGGCGACCTGCTCGACGATGGCGAGCTCCATATCGGTCGCGGTCAAGGCCAGCCGGTCGCCTTTCGCCTCCAGCAGCACGTTGGAGAGGATCGGAATGGTGTTGCGGCGCTCGACCACGCTCTGCACATGTCCCAGCGAATGCAGCAAGGCCGTCCGTTCGATCGTCAGTTTCATCGCCCTGATCTTCTTTCCCTGGTCTTGATCTCGAGAGGTCTTTTCCCAAGCTCTTTTTCACGATGCAACGGGCGGGACCGCCGGGGGCAGCGCTGGGGGCCGAAAAACAGGCCCGACAGCCGACCAAACCGGGCCGATCCTCGGCACGTTACGACTTGCTTGTGGGCCCCCGAATCCGGGGCTAAGTCCCGGGCGGAACGGCCGAATCGGCCGGGCTTGATCAGCAAGTGTTGGATTATAGCAACTAAGGCCCCGGGCAACAGGGAAAAACGCCCGGATTCCAGCCCAGCGAGGCCCGGAATCCAGGCAGGAAATCCGCCCCAAAAGAGCTCTGGGAAATCAGCCCTCGAGCATCCGCTTCAGGAGCTCGACATCCTCCAGAAAAGCGGAATCCGCGGCACAAAGCTCTTCGACCTTTTTGACCGCATGCATGACCGTCGTGTGGTCCCTGCCGCCGAACTTGCGGCCGATCTCGGGCAGCGAACGCGTGGTCAGCTGCTTGGCGAGATACATCGCGACCTGGCGCGGCCGGGCGACCTGGCGGGCCCGGCGCGGCGACTGCATGTCGGCCTGCTTGATGTTGAAATGCTCGGCGCACCGGCGCTGGATCTCTTCGATCGTGACGCGACGGTCGTTGGCGCGCAGCAGGTCCTTCAGCAGCTCCTGCGTGGTCTCGATCGTGATCGGCTGGCCGATCAGCGAGGCGTGAACCACGATCCGGGTCAGCGCGCCCTCGAGCTCGCGGACGTTCGACGAGATCCGGTGCGCCAGGAATTCCAGGACCTTCTGCGGCACCTGCATCTTCGACTGCTCGGCCTTGGTCTGCAGAATGCCGAGCCTGAGCTCATAGGTGGTCGGATGGATGTCGGCGACCAGGCCCCAGCCGAAGCGGGTGCGCATGCGCTCTTCCAGGCCCTGGAGATCCGACGGCGACTTGTCGGCGGAGAGCACCACCTGGCGGTTCTGGTCGAACAGGGCGTTGAAGGTGTGGAAGAACTCTTCCTGGGTCGATTCCTTGCCGATGATGAACTGCACGTCATCGACCATCAGCACATCGACCGTGCGGAACCGCTCCTTGAACGCCATGGTGTTCTTGTTCCGGAGCGCCCGGATGAACTGATACATGAACTTTTCGGCGGAGAGATAGATCACCCGCTTCTCCGGCTTCTTGCGCCGGATCTGCCAGGCGATCGCATGCATGAGATGCGTCTTGCCGAGGCCGACGCCGCCATAGAGGAACAGCGGATTGAACGGCACCTGGTCGGATTCCGCCACGCGGAAGGCCGCGGCTTGCGCCAGCTCGTTCGACTTGCCGACCACGAAATTCTCGAAGGTCAGGCGCGGATCGAGATTGCCGCTCCATTCGTCGAGCCCATCCGGCTCGGAATCGCGGATGATCGCCGGCGAGGCGAGCGTGGCGGCGCCGGAATCCGATTCCGGCGCCTCGACGGTCTCGATGGCTTCCTCGATCGCGGGCTCCGGCTGGTTGGCCGCTTCCTGGGTGGTGTCGACGATCACCTCGACCGAGCGGATATCGGGATTCTCGCTGCTCCAGAGCATGCGCAGGCGATCGGCATAATGCGTCGCCACCCAGTCGCGCATGAAACGCGACGGAACCGACACGCGCAGATCGGCGCCGCGGCGACCGGCCAAGGTCAGGGGCTTCAACCAACTCCTGAACGTCGCCTCGCCGAACTCCTGGCGGAGACGGCCGCGGACTCGCGCCCACTGTGCGTTCAACTGAGTGTCGGTGCCGGTCATAGGCTCAGCCATCGATCCACCCCCCAATTTAGTCTTGAATCCAAGGCAATCCGGCGAACTTCCAGCCCCCGCGCTGGCCGCGATGGCTTGCGCCATCCTTGTCGCCTTCAAAACCTTCCGAAACGTTGAAGCAACGCGCGAAGCCCGCCGCCGTCGCGGCGATCGCGGCGGATCGCGACCTTGCGCCGCTGCGGCAGATGAACAGCACCGGACCCGATACGTCGCCGACCTGCGCCTTCAGCTTGCCGGCGAAATCCGCATCGATCGCCATCTCCGGATAATTTTGCCAGGAGAGCAGGACTGTCTTCTTGCCGAGGTTGGCGAGATCGGGAATCCCGACGAAGGCCCACTCGGCGCGCGTCCGCACATCAACCAGAACTGCACCTGGCTCCTGAGCCAGGAGCTCCCAGGCCTGCTTCGGTGAAATGTCGCCTGCGTAACCCATCGCTGATCTCAACCCGTCCTTCGTCCCACTGTTCGGCACCACGTATCGCCGGCACCGCTGCACTGAACCCGAATCAAAGCTTCGGGCCGCAACGGCTTGGCGATCCGGGTTTTTACGGCTGGCCCAGACCGCCGGAGAGGCGAGGGTCCGGGTCGGGAATCCGCGACTTAGAGTAGTAATTCTGCGACGTGAAACGCAGAATTGGCTGCGCCTTCCGGGGCGCTGAGGTGGAGGTGGAAGCCGGGCAGTATGCGCTGTGTTTTTTCTGCAACAGTGCGGCGGACGTCAACAGTTTGACACTCAGCTGGGATCCGACGCCAAATGTTGCCTTAACCACGTCTGGCAAGTCCCGACATTCCATGATAACTCTTTGATTTTATTTTAGTTATAGCCGAGTTTTGCGACACGTTTCTGACCGGGTCGCTCCCTGTCCGGCGCTTGGGGATAACTCTACGCTCGCGCATTTGGGCTTGCAATAAGTCCGAATCATGAACGCCGGGCCTCCCAAAGTGACAGTCTGAAGCGTTGCATCGAGGCAACAGTCTGTCATGAATGCGCAATACAAAATGCATGCCGGACCCACAACAATGGGTGGCGAAGCCGAAAATTCAGGCGCGCAAAACCGCCGCCGGCAATGCCTTGCGCGACGGGGTTGCAGCCGGTTCTTCGAACTGGATTAGAGCGCTTTGACCCGCTTGGTCAGGCGGGAGATCTTGCGCGCGGCGGTGTTCCGGTGGAGCACGCCCTTGCCGACGCCGCTCTGCAGGATCGGCTGAGCCGCCTTCAGCGCGGCTTCGGCACTGTCCTTCTTGCCGGAGGCGATGGCGCCTTCGACACTCTTGATCGCGGTTTTGACGCGGCTGTCGCGGGCGCGGTTGATCGCGGTCCGCTTGACGGTCTGGCGCAGGCGCTTTTCCGCCGACTTATGATGAGCCATGAAACGTGTCCGATTGTTTGGCTGAATTTCAGGCGGCGGGTTATACAGGCGGCCCCAGGGCGCGTCAACCAGCGGCCAAGCGCCGGGAATCGCCGGGAAAATCAAGGCGATCCACGCATCCGCGGCGGGAAATCTGTAGACTCATCGGCCGGCCGGGGCCATATACCGGACGGCTTTTGGACTGGAAACATGCGGCTGCCGTTTACCAAGATGCACGGGCTGGGCAACGACTTCGTCGTGATCGACGCGCGAAGCCGGCCGCTGAGCCTGAGCGACGCGCAGAAGCGGCGGATCGCCGATCGCCGCCGCGGCATCGGCTGCGACCAGCTGATCGTGCTGGAGCGCAGCCGTGGTGCCGACGTGTTCATGCGGATCTTCAATCCCGACGGCAGCGAGGCGGGGGCCTGCGGCAACGCGACCCGCTGTGTCGCCGGCCGCCTGATGGCCGAGAACGGCGTCGAGCGCATTGTGGTCGAGACCATTTCCGGGCTGCTCGAAACCCGTGCCGCGGATCGCGGGGACATCACCGTCGACATGGGCGAGGCGCGCACCGACTGGCGCGACATCCCGGTGGCGCAGGAATGCGACACGCTGCATCTGCCCTTGGCGCTCGGTTCCCTCGCCGATCCGGTCGGCGTCAATGTCGGCAATCCGCACGCGGTGTTCTTCGTACCCGATGTAACCGTGATTGATCTCGAGAAGGCCGGACCCGAGCTCGAGCGCGCGCCGCTCTTTCCGCAGCGCGCCAACATCGAGTTCGTGCAGCTTCTGACACCCGGCCGCCTGCGCATGCGGGTCTGGGAGCGCGGCGCCGGCATCACCCAAGCCTGCGGCAGCGGCGCCTGCGCGAGCCTGGTGGCGGCGGCGCGCCGCGGGATGACCGGGCGCAAGGCCGAGGTCGTGCTCGACGGCGGCACCCTCACCATCGAATGGCTGCCGAACAACCATGTGCTGATGACCGGCGGCTGGACCACCAGCTTCCAGGGCGAGATCGAACTTGCCGACGTACCGGCGCTCGAGGCCGTTCATGGCTGAAGCGAAGCTCATCACGCTCGGCTGCCGGCTCAACACCTTCGAGAGCGAGGTGATGCGCGGCCATGCCGCCGCCGCCGGCCTCTCGGACGCGATCATCGTCAACACCTGCGCGGTGACCGCCGAGGCCGAGCGCCAGGCGCGCCAGGCAATCCGCAAGGCCAAGCGCGAGAACCCGGGCGCCAAGATCATCGTCACCGGTTGCGCGGCGCAGATCGCGCCGGAGAAATTCGCAGCTCTGCCGGAAGTCGATCACGTGCTCGGCAATTCGGAGAAGCTGGAGGCGAAGAGCTTCCAGCGCATCGCCGACGGCAGCGTGAACGCGCGCGTGGAAGTCTCCGACATCATGCTGGTGAAAGAGACCGCGGCGCACCTGATCTCCGGCTTTGCCGAACGGAGCCGCGCCTTCGTCGAGATCCAGCAGGGGTGCGACCATCGCTGCACCTTCTGCATCATCCCGTTCGGCCGCGGCAACAACCGCTCGGTGCCGGTGGGCGAGGTGGTCGCCCGCGTCCGCCGCCTGGTCGAGAACGGTTTCCGCGAGATCGTGCTGACCGGCGTCGATATCACCGGCTATGGCTTGGATCTGCCCGGTGCGCCGAAGCTCGGGCAGCTGGTCCGCCGCCTGCTGGCGCTGGTGCCGGACCTGGAGCGCCTGCGCCTGTCCTCGCTGGATGTCATCGAGGTCGATGACGAGCTGCTGCGCCTGATCGCCGAGGAGCCGCGGCTGATGCCGCATCTCCATCTCTCGCTGCAGGCCGGCGACGACATGATCCTGAAGCGGATGAAGCGGCGCCATCTGCGCGCCGATGCCGTGAAGTTCGCCGCCGAAGTCCGCCGCCTGCGTCCCGATGTCGTGCTCGGCGCCGATCTGATTGCCGGCTTCCCGACCGAGGACGAGGCGATGTTCCGGAACTCCCTCGCTCTGGTCGAGGATTGCGGCCTCACCTTCCTGCATGTGTTTCCTTATTCCGCGCGCAACGGCACGCCGGCGGCGAAGATGCCGCAGGTGCCGGGCGATGTGCGCAAGGCGCGCGCCGCCCGCCTGCGCACGGCCGGCCAGGCCGCCATGCAGCGCTATTTCGCCGAGCGCATCGGAATGCCCGTCAGCGTGCTGATCGAGCGCGAAGAGGACGGCATGGGCTTCGGCCACAGCGAGCATTTCGCCCCGGTGCGCCTGAAGAGCGCAGCCGCAATCGGCACCGTCATCGCCGGCCGGGTCGCCGGACACACGCAAGATCATCTCCTCGCCGAAGCGGCATGACCGAACAGCAGAACGGTGAAAAGCGCGGCTGGCTCCAGCGGCTGCGCAGCGGGCTCAGCCGGTCTTCGAGCAAGATCGGCGAGAGCATCACCGGCCTCTTCACCAAGCGGAAGCTGGACAAGGCCCTGCTCGACGAGCTCGAGGAGGCGCTGATCACCGCCGATCTCGGCCCCGCGACCGCGGCCCAGCTGACCGCCGCGCTGTCGAAGGAACGTTTCGGCAAGGACATCACGCCGGAGGAAACCCGCGGCATCTTCGCGACCGAGGTCGCCCGCATCCTGGGGCCCGTGGCGCAGCCGCTGAAGATCACCGCGGCGAAGCCCCATGTCGTGCTGGTGGTCGGCGTCAACGGCAGCGGCAAGACCACGACCATCGGCAAGCTGGCGCAGCTCTATCGCGGCCAGGGCCTCAAGGTCGTGCTGGCGGCCGGCGACACGTTCCGCGCGGCGGCGGTGGAGCAGCTGAAGATCTGGGGCGAGCGCACCGGTGCCACCGTGATCGCGCGCGAGCAGGGCGCCGATGCCGCAGGCCTGGCGTATGACGCGCTGGCCCAAGCGCGGACCGAAGGCGCCGACCTGCTGCTGATCGACACCGCCGGAAGGCTGCAGAACAAGGCCAACCTGATGGCCGAGCTCGCCAAGGTCATCAAGGTGCTGAAGAAGCTCGAGCCCACGGCGCCACATGACACGCTGCTGGTGCTCGATGCGACCACCGGCCAGAACGCCCATTCCCAGGTCGAGATCTTCAAGGAGATCTGCGCCGTCAGCGGCCTCGTCGTCACCAAGCTCGACGGCTCCGCCAAAGGCGGCGTGCTCGTCGCGCTGGCCGAGAAATTTGGCCTGCCCGTGGTCGCGATCGGCGTGGGCGAGGGGGCCGACGACCTCCGGCCGTTCGAGGCGGAGAGCTTCGCCAAGTCGCTGATGGGGCTGGTCTAGCACCCGACCATCATCCGGCCGCCCTATGCCGGCATCGACACAATCTATTGGGCCTGGCTGCCTCAGTCATGCCATGTTGCCGTTCTATGACGGGCCGACCGGCCTGGTGTTGTTGGATCTTCGACCGTGACCCTCTCCCTTGGCATGACCCTGCTCATTCTGCTGGCGGCCGCGATGCATGCCGGCTGGAACGTCATGGTCAAGATCGGCAGCGATGCCTTTCTGAACATGAGCCTGATTGTCGGGCTGGGCGGCCTCCTGGCTCTGTTCGTCACGCCCTTCGTCGATTTCCCCGATCGCGCGAGCTGGATCTATCTGTTCGGTTCCTGCATGGCGCATCTCGGTTACTATACGTTTCTGGTGCTGGCCTACCGCCACGGCGAGCTCTCCCTGGTCTATCCGATCGCGCGCGGCTCGGCGCCGCCGCTGGTCGCCCTGGCGGCCTTTCTGCTGCCGACGCACCAGATTCTGTCGCCGCTCCAGATGGCGGGCGTGGTCTCGATCTCGGCCGGAATTCTCAGCCTCGCCGCCGACAAACCGGTCGATCGCGCGCATAAATGGGAAGCGATCGCCTTCGGTCTGCTGACCGGCCTCACCATCATGAGCTACACGCTGTTCGACGGCGAGGGCATCCGCAATGCCGGCGAAACGCACGAGAAGCAGATCGGCTACATCGTCTGGCTGTTCGTGCTCGACGCACCGCTGCTGGCGACCTATGCGCTGTGGACGCGCGGCGCGGAAGCGCGCGTCTTCGTGCGCAAGAACTGGAAGCTCGGACTTTGCGGCGCCGCGCTCTCGCTCGCTGCCTACGGCATTGCCATCATTGCGATGCGCTTCGGCGAGTTCGCCCATGTCTCGGCCTTGCGCGAGACCAGCGTGATCTTCGCCGCGCTGATGAGCGCCTATCTCCTGAAGGAGCGTTTCCGCAAGCGCCGCTACGTCTCGGTGACGCTGGTGGCGCTAGGGGCGGTGCTGCTGCACTAGATCAGTGCGCGTAGCTCGACTGCAGCGCGTAGTACTTGCGGCTGGTCACCAGGCCTTGCAGCGACAGCGACTTGCACGAGCTCGGCTCGTGCAGGTTCTGGATCGTGACATGCGGCGTGTTGTTGCGATCCTGGAAGCACTTGATCACTTTCCATTGCGGAAAGCGGTGTTTGGGCAGGAATTCGCAGCTTTCCAGCAGCACGGCGCCGACCTGCAGGCGCTCGACCGACTCCTTGTCGATCTTCACTTCAGTCCGGTCGCGTTCTGGACCGGCCAGAAACTTGAACATGGGTTGTTACTCCATCCCACCAGACAATACGGTTCAGGGTGCCTCGAACCTGTCCGTATTTTGTCATACTCCAACTTAACAAAGGGTTAGGAGCAAACACTCAGCCGTTCCGTCCGATAACTGCGCTAAATGCACTGAAAATCGCACCTGACGGCCGAATGCTGCGGCTTCAGCCCGTTTGTCGGTTAATGCCCGGTAAACTTGATGCTCTTGATTTCGTCGCCGACTTCGAGGTCCTGCATGACGTCGAGGCCTTCGGAGACTTGGCCGAACACCGTGTGCAGTCCGTCCAGGTGCGGCTGGGGCGCCAGAACCAGGAAGAACTGCGAGCCGCCGGTATCCTTCCCGCGATGCGCCATGGAGAGCGAGCCGGTCTTGTGCTTGTGCGGATTGCCTTTGGTCTCGCAGGCGATGACCCAGCCGGGGCCGCCGGCACCGGTGCCTTCCGGGCAGCCGCCCTGGGCGACGAAGCCGGGGATCACGCGGTGAAAGGCCAGCCCGTCATAGAAGCCGTCGGAAGCCAGGGTGTAGAAGTTGGCGACGGTGTTCGGCGCCTCTTTGGGAAAGAGATCAATGGTGATGTCGCCCTTGCTGGTCGTCATGACCGCACGGGTCAGGCCCTGCAGCTTGTCGGCCGGGATGTCGTGGGTCTTCAGTTGTTCGCGTGCCATGTCGGAATTCCTCTCGAAGTCGCGGCGGATGTTAGGCGAGGGGCACCGCGAATGTCGACTCAAAGCCGCGCCGGACCTCAGGAATCTTCGCCGCTCAAAAGGTCGCGCGCGAGCCGGATGGTGATCGGCGCGCGCCGCGCCATGGCCTCGCGATCCAGCCGCCGCGCCATGGTTTCCGCGGCGACGAACGAGCGCTCGATCTGCTTCACCAGATAGGCGATCACCTCCGGCGCCACCTCGACCTGCCGGTCGACGAAATGCTTGGCGAGCACGGCCGCCAGCAAGGTGTCGTCGGGCGGCAGCACCGCGACCGCCGGCACGCTGGCCAAGCGCGAGGCGAGATCGGGCAGCCGTACCGCCCAGCGCGCCGGCGGCTCGCGATCGAGGATCAGCAGCGTGGTTTGCTGCGCCCGGACGTGGTTGATCAGGTGAAAGAGATGCTCTTCCGGGAGGCGGATCCCGTCGAGGATCAGATTCTCGCCCAGCGGCAAATGCTCCAACGCACTCGGCTCCAGAAAGCGCGCGGTGCTGCGGGCTTGCCAGACATGCGCGAGGTGGGTCTTGCCGCAGCCGGGCGGGCCATAGACCGCCAGGATGCCGTTCGGCCAATCCGGCCAGCGGTCCAGCCACGCGACCGCATCGCGGTTGCTGTCGGAGACCACGAAGCCGGCGGCATTCATGGCGTTGCGGACCGGCAGGTCCAGCGGCAATTGCTCGGGTCGCATCACTCGGCTTCAGGACGATCGATGCCGACCAAAGGCGGAACCGGCGCCGATGCTGCCTTGGCGCGCCCGAGATAGACCGGGCTCACCAGATAGCGCGAGAGTGCGAAGCGGACCAGGACGCCGATGCCGGCGGCGGTCGGCACCGCGAGCAGCAGGCCGAGGAAGCCGAACAGCGTACCGCCCGCCAGCAAGGCGAAGATCACCCAGACCGGATGCAGCCCGACACGATCGCCGACCAGCTTCGGCGTCAGCACGTTGCCTTCCATGATCTGGCCCACCCCGAAGATGGCGGCGACGGCGATCACGCCGGTCCAGGTGTCGAAGTTGATGAGCGCGATCGCCATCGCGATGATGAACCCGCCGATCGCGCCGAGATAGGGGACGAAAGTCAGCAGTCCGGCGGCGATGCCGACGACCAGGCCGAAGGGCAGGCCCACGATCATCAGGGCGGTCGCATAATAGGTGGCGAGCACCAGGCAGACCGTCGCCTGGCCGCGCGCGAAGCCGGCGAGCGTTCGGTCGATCTCGCGGCCCTGGCCGCGAATGATCGCGGCGTGCTGCCGCGGCAGCAGCCCGTCGATCTGGGTGACGATGCGGTCCCAGTCGCGCAGCAGATAGAAGGTCACGACCGGGGTGATGAAGATCAGCGACAGCAGGTTGGCGATTGCGACGCCGCCCTGCGCCACGTTGAGCAGCGTCTGTCCGATCCAGGTCAGCCCGGATCCCATCCGGGTGCGCGCCATATCCGCGAGCTCGGTCAGATCGGGCAGGCCGAAGCGCTGCTGCAGGCTTGCATAATAGGGCAGCAGCTTCGCATGCGCCCGGTTGAACAGGTCCGGCAGCGCGGTCAGGAACTGGGACAGCTGATCGATCAGCAACGGCACGATCAGCACGGAAGCGAGTACGATCAGCAGGGCGAAGACCAGTGTCACCACGCTGGTGGCCACGGTGCGCGACATCCACTTCTCGAGCTTGTCGCAGGCCGGGTCGAGGAAATACGCGATCGCCATGCCGGCCACGAAGGGCAGCAGGATCGCGCGCAGCAGATAGACGGCGATCAGCGCGACGACCAGTCCGATCAGCCAGAAGCGAATCTGTTGGCTCGTGGTCATTGCCGCGCCGGGGCGATGCCGAGCCGGAGCGGCCGCGTCATTGCGGTGCGGCGGGCTGGGTAAGGTCGGGACTGGTCTGCATCCCGCCGCCCATCGTGCCGCCGCCGGGCGCCAGGGTCATGGTCTGGAGGCCCTCGCCGCTGGAGGTGATCATCAGGTCGGCCTGGTTGAGCGCGCGGATGAACTGCACCTCGTCGCCGAGATAGGTGAGCTCGATGTCGGCGCCGTTGCGGGCGAGGCGGGTGAGGTTGACGCTCTTGATCAGGTTGACCTGGGCGAGATGTCGCTTCACCGCGACCCATTGCGACAGACTCGTGAACGGCACATGGACCTGGACCGTGGCCCGGCTGTTCGGATCGACCAGATTCTCGAGCTTCCATGAATTCTGCACCAGCTCGGCGATCCGTTCGACGCCGTCGTGGAGCAGCTGATCGACGTCGCCGGTGTCGCTGACCACCTGGTCCTTCAGGTTCTGCACATTGTCCGCGCCATAGCTCGCGACCGTCAGCGCGAGCACACGCTTGCCGTCGGGCGAAGGCGGCTGCAGGGCGGCCTCGGCGACCATCACGTCACCCACCGCATAGCGGTCGGCAAGCGCCTGTATCCGGACCTTGTCGCCGGCCAGGGCCTGGGTCGCGCTGATCGCGTTGGTATCGGGCAGGTCGCCGACCGGTGTCTTGATCGGCACCAGGCCGGGCTGCTGCTGGCGCGAAGCCCAGGCGGCGAACCAGGGGTTGGTCGGACCCCAGAGCTCGGTGTCGCCGGTCTCGGTGGTGTAAACGGGGAGGACCAGCACCGCTTTCGATTCGGTCTCGGCATAGGCGATGCCCTGCTGGCTCAGGAACTGCCGAATCGGATCCGCCATGAAGCGGAAAGTGAAGCGGCCGATATAGCGCGAGGCCGAGGTCTTCTCCTCCTCGATCTCGAAATCCTGCACCCAGCTGGTGATCTCGTCGTCGCCGGGCAGGGTGATGGATTTCAGGTCCTCGGCCGAAGCGATGGTCGAGAGCACTTTTTGCAGACCCTCGCGCTGGGCCTGCAGCATCGCCTTCTCGCGCAAGGTGGCGAGATCGCCCGTGATATCGACCGGGATTCCGGCCGCCACGTAGACGTTCTGCTGCGCCTCGGCGGGCGCGGCCGCGAGGCCAATCGCCCCGAATGCGACGGCCATGGCCAAGGCACTGGCAAGCTTGCGAATTTTCCCCAGAAAACCGGCGGCGACGCCCATTGAAAACCGTCTTGAAAACGCTATTGTCCCGTCCCTGGCTTATAGCCCAGAACCGGGGAGGATGTCATCACAAGCGGGACCAGCGGAAACGGCCTCACCTATCGCGATGCCGGCGTGGATATCGATGCCGGCAATGCGCTGGTGGAGGCGATCAAGCCGCTTGCGAAGGCGACGGCGCGCAAAGGCAGCGATGCGGGCCTCGGCGGATTCGGAGCGTTCTTCGACCTCAAGGCGGCGGGCTACAACGACCCGATCCTGGTCGCGACCACCGACGGCGTCGGCACCAAGTTGAAGATCGCCATCGAAGCCGGCGAGCATGGCACGATCGGCATCGACCTCGTCGCCATGTGCGTGAACGATCTGGTCGTGCAGGGCGCGGAGCCGTTGCTGTTCCTCGACTACTTCGCCACCGGCAAGCTCGACGTCGAAAGCGGCCGGCAGATCGTCGCCGGCATCTCGGACGGCTGCCTCCAGGCCGGTTGCGCCCTGGTCGGCGGCGAGACCGCGGAAATGCCCGGCATGTATGCCAAGGGCGACTACGATCTCGCTGGCTTCGCGGTCGGCGCGGTCGAGCGTGGACAACAGATCACCGGTTCGGACGTGAAGGCCGGCGATGTCGTGCTCGGCCTCGGCTCCTCCGGGGTGCATTCCAACGGCTACTCGCTGGTCCGCAAGGTGGTCTCGGTCGCCGGCCTGGATTACGGCGCCAAGGCGCCGTTCGACCCCACCAAGACTCTCGGCGCGGCGCTGCTCGCGCCCACGAAGATCTATGTGAAGAGCTGCCTCGCCGCGATCCGGGCGGGCGGCGTGAAGGCCCTGGCCCATATCACCGGCGGCGGCCTGCTGGAGAACATCCCGCGCGTGCTGCCGAAGGACCTCGCCTGTGAGATCGACGCGGCAAGCTGGCAACAGCCGCCGGTCTTCGCCTGGCTGCGCAAGACCGCCGGCATCGACGCCCAGGAGATGGCGCGCACCTTCAACTGCGGCATCGGCATGGTGCTGGTGACCGCGCCGGATCGCGCCGAAGCCGTGCGCACCGTTCTTCAGAGTGCCGGCGAGCAGGTCTCGGTGATCGGCACGATCCGGGCGCGCGTCGACGACGAGCCCGGCTGCCGCGTCGTCAATACCGGGCGATGGTAACGAAACCGCTGAAAGTCGCGGTGCTGATCTCCGGCCGCGGCAGCAACCTGCAGGCGCTGATCGATCATTTCGGCCCGGTGATCACCAGCAGTCCGGTCCGCATCGTCAAGGTGATCTCGAACCGTCCCGATGTCGGCGGCATCGAGCGCGCGAAGAAAGCCGGCATCCCGACCGCGGTCATCGATCATAAGACCTTTCCCGACCGCGTCGCTTTCGACGCGACGCTCGACCGCGCGATCCGGGAATCCGGCGCCGAGCTCGTCGTCCTCGCCGGCTTCATGCGCCTGCTGACCGAAGGCTTCGTCGCCGCTTGGCGTGACCGGATGGTCAACATCCATCCGGCGCTGCTCCCCTCGTTTCGCGGCGTCGATACGCATCGCCGCGCCCTGAAGCGCGGCGTGAAGCTGCACGGTGCCACCGTGCATTTCGTGCGACATGAGACCGATACCGGTCCGATCATCGCCCAGGCCGCGGTTCCCGTCCTGGCGAGCGATACGCCGGACACGCTGGGCGCCCGGGTCCTGGCGGCCGAGCACAAGCTCTTTCCATTGGCCTTGCGGTTGATCGCCGAAGGCCGGGTCACCATCGAGGACGATCGCGCGATCGTCGATGGCCGGACCGAGCCGACGGTTCTCTTCAGCCCGGCGCTCTAGACGATGCGGCGCTGGGTCCTGGCGCTCTTGTTCCTGGCCGGCCTTTCGCCCGCCGCCCGCGCCGACGTGACCGACCATTACGCTTTGCTCATGGTCTGGATGCCCGGCCTTTGCAAATTCGAACCCGACCGCGCCGAGTGCAAGGAACTGACCTTGCGGCGCTATGACGGCCTCAACCTCGCCTTCATGGCACTGCAATCGGCGCGGCCGAGCAACGCTTCGAACACCTTCTGCTACACCATGCTCGATGACGAGAGCATGGATCGGTCGCGGAAATGGTGCGACATGTACCAGCCGAAGATCCCGGACACATTGACGCTGCAGCTGAAGACCCTGATGCCGGTGATGCAGTCCTGCCAGGACCGCGGCCTCTGGGCGCGCTATGCCAGTTGCACGATGTATTCGGCTGCCGACTACTATTCGCGGGCTATCAAGCTCGCCAGGTCCGTCGCCGCCACGCAGTTGAACAGCAAGATCGCGGCCGCGGTGGGCGCGACTGCCAAGCAGTCGGAATTGCTGGAAGCCTTCAAGGCGGATTTCGGCGATGAGAAGGTGAATGCCGTCGATTTTATCTGCCGCAAGCTCGGCAACACATCGCATCTGCTCCAGGTGCGGATCTCGGTGACGGCCCGCGCGCTGACCCGGGGCCTGAACAAGGAAATGCTCTGGAAGCCGGTCAACCCGCTGCGCCGGGGCTGCCCGGAGAACTTCGTGGTCGATGCCCCGCCGGTGCCGATCGCCGGTGCGGAAGCCCCGCCGGCCAAGCCGGCCCCGCCGCCCGGCCAGCCTCCCGCCCCGGACAGCGTGCCGGTCGGCCCGGTCGAGACCGCGCCGCTGGAACCCCAGGGGCCGGTGGTGCGGTGATTTCCCCCAAACCTGCACCTTTCAGCGCATTGCCCAGCCGGCCAAGCTCGGGTAAAACTCCGCGCCAGGATAAGACTGAACGGGGTATCCCATGACGACGCTGAACGACGAAATCCTTGCCGACCGCCAGCGGACCTGGGGCGGCGTTTCCCGCCTGCTGTTCTGGGGGACGATCGAGTCCCTGATGCTGACCCTGGTGACCGTGCTCTTCGCCATCAACGGGCCGAGCCTCGGCATGTTCGTGTTCGGCTTCGGCGCCATCATCATCGTGAGCGGCATCGTGCTCAACCGGATCTTCGCGCGGCACTGACGCCGGCGCGACCCAAAGCAAAACGGCGCCGCCCCGTCGGGCGGCGCCGTCTCTGTTTCAGCGACCGATTTGGATCAGCCGACGATATCGACCCCGGCGAAGAAGAAGGCGATCTCGATCGCCGCGTTCTCGGCCGAATCCGAACCATGCACCGAGTTGGCTTCGATCGATTCCGCGAATTCCTTGCGGATGGTGCCGGCGGCGGCATTGGCCGGGTTGGTGGCACCCATCACTTCGCGGTTCTTGGCGACGGCGTTCTCGCCTTCCAGGACCTGCACCACGACCGGGCCGCTGGTCATGAACTTCACCAGGTCGTTGTAGAACGGGCGCTCCTTGTGGACCGCGTAGAACTTGCCGGCCTGGTCGGCCGAGAGCCAGACCCGGCGCTGGGCGACGATGCGCAAGCCCGCGTCCTCGAACTTCGCGTTGATCTTGCCGGTCAGGTTGCGGCGTGTCGCGTCCGGCTTGATGATCGAAAGGGTGCGCTCTTTGGCCATGGTCTCGTTCCTGGTCAGAAGTGTCTGGGAAAACGCCGTTTCAAGCGGCTTGGCGAAATGGTCGCTGGCTTATATACAACTCGCCGCGCTGCCGCAACGCCCCGGACCTCTGCCCGAAAAGGCTTAAGTTAGAGTATGTTGACCGTTTCCGACCTCAGTTACCGGATCGCCGGGCGCGAGATCCTGTCCTCGACCGGGTTCAGCCTGCCGGCCGGGCACCATGCCGGCATCGTGGGCCGGAACGGCACCGGCAAGTCGACCCTGCTCAACATCATCTCCGGCAAGCTCCACGCGGATTCCGGCACCGTCGAGTATCCCAAGCTCTGGCGCATGGGCATGCTGGCCCAGGAGGCGCCGGGCGGGCCGGAGAGCCTGCTGGAAACCGTGCTGGCCGCCGACAAGGAGCGCGCCGCTTTGCTGGCGGAGGCGGAGACCGCCGAGGATCCCGACCGGATCGGCGAGATCCACGCGCGGCTGATCGACATCGATGCCCATTCGGCCGAGGCCCGCGCGGCGGAAATCCTCGCCGGCCTCGGCTTCAACGCCGAGGCGCAGGCGCGGCCTTGCAGCGATTTCTCCGGCGGCTGGCGCATGCGCGTGGCCCTGGCGGCGGTCTTGTTCTCGCGCCCCGAACTGCTGCTGCTCGACGAGCCGACCAACCATCTCGATCTCGAGGCGACGCTCTGGCTGGAAGGCTATCTGAAGAACTATCCGCACACGATCCTGCTGGTCAGCCACGACCGCGATCTGTTGAACAACGTCGTGGACAAGATCATCCACCTGCATGACTGCAAGTTCACGGTCTATACCGGCGGCTACGACACGTTCGAGGACACGCGGCGCGAGCGCCTGGCGCTGCAGGCCTCGATGGCGCAGAAGCAGGAAGCGCAGCGCAAGCACATGATGGTCTTCGTGGATCGCTTCCGCTACAAGGCCTCGAAGGCGCGCCAGGCGCAGTCGCGCCTGAAGGCGATCGAGAAGATGAAGCCGATCGCGGTCGCCGCGGAGGAGCGGGGCGTCGAGTTCGATTTCCCCGAGCCGCAGGAACTGCCGCCGCCGCTGATGACCCTGGATCACGTCTCGGTCGGCTATGAGCCCGGCAAGCCGATCCTGCGCAAGCTCGACCTCCGCCTCGATCCCGATGACCGGATCGCGCTCCTGGGCTCGAACGGCAACGGCAAATCCACCTTTGTGAAGCTGCTGGCCCAGCGCCTGCAGCCGATGGAAGGCGAGATCCGCCGCTCGAACAAGATCCGCGTCGGCTATTTCGCCCAGCATCAGGCCGAGGAGCTCGACCTCGATGCAACGGCGCTGATCCTGATGGACCGCGCGGCGCCCAACATCACGCCGGAGAAGCGCCGCGGCCATCTCGGTCGCTTCGGCTTCGGCCCCGACAAGATCAACACCCGGGTTGGCTCGCTCTCCGGCGGCGAGAAGGCGCGGCTGCTGCTGGCACTGATGAGCTGGTCGGCGCCGAACATCCTGCTGATGGACGAGCCCACCAACCATCTCGACGTCGACAGCCGCCAGGCCCTGGTCCAGGCGATCAACGACTTCGGCGGCGCCGTCGTCCTGATCAGCCATGACCCGCATCTGATCGAGCTCTGCGCCGACCGGCTCTGGCTGGTGAAGGACGGCACGGTCCGCGGCTTCGACGGCGATCTCGACGATTACCGTCAGCTCCTGCTGGACGACGCCCGCGCGGCTGCCAGAGGAGAAAGCGCCGGCAAGAAGAGCGACCGTCCCTCTCGCAAGGAAGAGCGCCGCCAGGCCGCACACCAGCGCGCGGTCAAGCGCGCCCAGCTCGAAGAGCAGGCCGAACGCTCGAGCCGCGCGGTCGAGAAGCTGACCCAGGCCTTGAAGCTGGTCGAAGCCAAGCTCGCCGACCCCAAGCTCTACGAACGCGCCCCCGCCGAGGCCGCCGACTGGCAGAAGAAGCATGCCGAAGTCAGTCAGAAGCTCGCCGAGGCCGAGGAATCCTGGCTGGAGGCGCAGGGCACGCTCGAAGGCAAGGTCGCAGCGGAGGAATGAGCAAGAGCTACTTCATCTGCACCACGCCTCGAAGCGGCAGCACGCTTCTGTGCAGGCTGCTGGAGGCAACCGGAAGGACCGGTAATCCGGACTCCTTCTATCATCGCGCCGAGTTCATGCGCGAATGGGCGGAAGCGTGGGGCCTGCCCGATGCCGGCGCGGTTTCGCAGAGCGCGTTCGATATCGCCTATCTCGCCGGCGCGATCAAAGCGGGAAAGGCCGGAACGGAAGTCTTCGGGCTTCGACTTCAGTTCGAGTACCTGAAGCTGCTGTCGGACACGCTCGGTCGCATCTTTCCCGGTCTTCCATCGGACGCAGACCGTTTCCAACGCGCGTTCGGGGAGATTCTGTACGTCCATTTGACCCGCGCCGATAAGGTGGCGCAGGCGGTTTCGCTGGTGAAGGCCCAGCAGAGCGGCCTCTGGCACATGAATGCGGACGGGACCGAGTATGAGCGTCTCGGCGCTCCGCGGGATCCCCAATACGATTTCAGCGTCCTGCACCGGGAGGTCGAGGCCCTCGAACGCGACGACCGCGCCTGGTGCGCGTGGTTTGATCGCCATGAGATCCGCCCCCTGAGGATCGGCTACGAGGCCTTCGCCGCCCAGCCCTCCCAGACGGTGATCGAGATCTGCGGAGCGCTGGGTCTGGAACCGTCCGAGGCCGGCCACGTATCGCCCCGCCTCGCAAAGCTCTCCGATGCCGTCAGCGAGCAATGGATCCTGCGCTAT
The DNA here is from genome assembly GCA_030715195.1 of Dongia sedimenti. GTDB lineage: Bacteria > Pseudomonadota > Alphaproteobacteria > Dongiales > Dongiaceae > Dongia > Dongia sedimenti. Next base: position 654,831 of record JAUYVI010000002.1, on the reverse strand, counting down.
CGGGCTGATTTGGCTTCTAGCCGCCAGGGGATCGAGCGGGTCTAAGCGCTAGACCCGCTCGCGGCCATCAACCGATATCCATCACGATTCGCCCGTCGACCGTGCCGGCCTTCAGCCCGGCGAACACATCGTTGATGTCGTCGAGTTTCCGGCGGTGGATATGCGCCTTCACCTTGCCCTCGTTGGCGAACTGGATCGCCTCGGCGAGATCCTTGCGGGTGCCGACGATCGAGCCGCGGATGGTGATCCGCTTCAGGACCACGTCGAAGATCGGGGTCGCGAAATCTCCCGGCGGCAGGCCGACCAGGCTGATCGTGCCCTTGCGCCGCACCATGTTCAGCGACTGCGAGAACGCCGCGGGCGACACAGCCGTCACCAGAACGCCGTGCGCGCCGCCGCCGGTCTGCTTCACCACCTGGGCCGCCGCGTCCTTGTCGCGGGCGTTCACGGTGACTTCGGCACCCATGGCGCGGGCGAGGGCGAGCTTGTCCTCGGCGACGTCGATCGCCACCACGTGCAGCCCCATGGCCTTGGCGTATTGGATGGCCACGTGGCCGAGGCCGCCGATGCCGGAAATCGCCAGCCATTCGCCGGGCCGCGCCTCGGTTTCCTTGATGCCTTTGTAGGTCGTGACACCGGCGCAGAGGATCGGCGCCATCTCACCGAAATTCACCTTGTCGGGCAGGCGGCCGACATAGGCCGCGTTGCCGATCGCATATTCGGCGAAGCTGCCGTTGACGCTGTAGCCGCTGTCGTTCTGGGTCTCACACAGGGTTTCCCAGCCGGTCGTGCAATGCTCGCAATGCCCGCAGGCATCGTGCAGCCAGGCGATGCCGACGGCGTCGCCTTCCTTGAGGCCGGTGACGCCGGCCCCGAGTGCCGCGACGATGCCGGCGCCCTCGTGCCCGGGGATGAACGGCGGCGTCGGCTTCACCGGCCAGTCGCCGTCGGCCGCGTGGAGATCGGTGTGGCAGACGCCGGTGGACATGATCCGCACCAGCACCTCGCCCGGACCCGGGGTCGGGATCGGCACTTCCTCGATTGCCAAGGGCTTGCCGAACGCGCGGACCACCGCGGCCTTCATCGTCTTCGCCATCGTCACTCTCCTGATCGGTTTCCGGATCAGGATATGGCGTCCGTTTGGGCGCGCTTTGACTCACATCAACAACCTGCATGGCAGTCCGGCAGTGATCGCAAATGTCACAGGCCTGTCACCGCTTTAATCTGCATCCGTCACGTCAGGGGAGAAGGCAGGACATGTCGGGCGAAATCGCCAAAACACCGCAGCCGCCGTATTACGCGGTGATCTTCAGCTCGCTCCGCACCGAGGGCGACAATGGTTACGGCGCGATGGCCGCGCGCATGGAGGAGCTGGCGCAACAGCAGCCGGGCTTCCTCGGCATCGAGAGCGCACGAGAGGGTCTCGGGCTCACGGTCGGGTATTTCCGCAGCCTCGAGGACATTGCCGCCTGGAAGCGCAACGTCGAGCATGCGGAAGCGCAGCGGCGGGGCCGCGCCGATTGGTATTCGGCCTATCGGGTGCGGATCGCCAAGGTGGAACGGGAATACGGCTTTGAGAAGTAGCGCTCAGCAATCGTTGCCGAGCGCCAGGCTGCCGTTCTTCAGATCGACGCCCATATAGCACTCATAGGGCGAATCATCGGGTGCCAGCGCGCCGCCGGATTCCGGGCTGGGCGGGCCGTAGCAGACCAGGCTCTTCACCCAGCGCGACATCCGGCCGACGCATTCGTCGGGTTTGGTCTCGACCTTCATCGCATCCCACATCGACTTCGCCGCGTCGCCGGTGATGGTGAAGTTGATGTGGTCGGCCGGCGCCTTCGGATCGTCGGAGTCGATCGGTGGCGCCATGAAGTAGTCGCCGGTCAGCGGCTTCACGTCGAGTTTCACGTCGTCCTGCGCCAGGGCCGGAGCCATGGTCGCGCACAGCGCTATGCCGGCGATCAGAAAGCGCATCTTAGTTCTCCCCCTCGCTGCCTGCCCCTGCGGTGCCCGAAGGCTGCTCGGCCTGACTCTTCAGAAACTTGCGCCACTTGGCCACATTCTTGTTGTGCTGGTCCAGGGTCTCGGCGAAGGCATGGCCGCCGGTGCCGTCGGCGACGAAATAGAGTTCCTTGGTCTTCGCCGGATGCAGCACGCCTTTCAGCGCCGCGAGGCCGGGATTGGCGATCGGCCCCTTGGGCAGACCGGTGTTGGTGTAGGTGTTGTAGGGATTGTCGAGCTTGAGGTCGGCGGTGGTGAGCGTGCGCTCGAGCTTCCCCTTGCCGTCGGTCAAAGCGTAGATGACCGTCGGGTCCGACTGCAGCGCCATGCCCTTCTTCATGCGGTTGTAGAAGACCGCCGCGACGCGGGCCCGCTCATCGTCCTGCGACGTCTCCTTCTCGACCAGGGAGGCGAGGGTGACCGCCTCGTCGGGCGAGGCGAGGGGGATGTCCTTGTCCCGCTGCTCCCAGAGCGCCGCAAGCTGCGCCGTCATCTCCGAGCGCATCCGATCGACCAGCTGCGCCCGGGTGTCACCGAGCACGAAGAAATAGGTTTCGGGCAGCAGCGAGCCCTCGGGCGGCTTCGGCGGCACCGGTCCTTCGAGGTCGGGCTGGGCGTTGAGCACGTCATAGACCTCGGCGACGGTCAGCCCTTCGGCCACGGTCATGCGATGCAGCACGACCTTGCCCTCGATCAGCACGCGCATGGCGCCGCGTGGGCTCACCGAGGCGGGGAACTTGAACTCGCCGGCATGGAGCGGCAGGCCTTCGGCGGTGAGGCGCGCGCCGATCTTGAACACCAGCGGGTTCTCGATCACGCCGGCCTCGGTCAGCACCTTGGCGATGCCGGTGGTGCCGGCGCCTTTCGGGATGACGACGATCTTCTCGTCGCGCAACGGCCCCGCCGCGTTGAACTCATGCCAGAACCAGGCGACGATCCCGCCTATCAGGAAGGCGAACACGACGACGACCAGCGTCACGCCTTCGATCAGCTTGAAAAGCCGGCTGTGGGGTTTGCCGCTCATGGGTGGGTTCCCATGGGCGCGCGCTCAGTTCGGCGCGGTGAAGACCAGGCTGGCATTGGTGCCGCCGAATCCGAAGGAGTTCGACAGCACGTTGCGGATCTTGCGCGGCTTCGCCTGCTTGGGCGCGAGGTCGATGTCGCAACCCTCGGAGGGATTGTCGAGATTGAGCGTCGGCGGCGCCACCTGGTCGCGGAGCGCCAGGATCGAGAAGATCGCCTCGACCGCGCCCGCGGCGCCCAGCAGATGCCCGATCGCCGACTTGGTCGAGGACATAGTGAGCTGATAGGCGTGCTCGCCGAACAGGCGCTTCACCGCGCCCAGCTCGATCTCGTCGCCGAGCGGCGTCGAGGTGCCGTGGGCGTTGATGTAGTCGATGTCCGAGGGATTGAGCTTGGCGCGCTTCAGCGCGGCCTGCATGGCGCGGAAGCCGCCATTGCCGTCCTCGGCCGGGGCGGTGATGTGGTGCGCGTCGCCCGACATGCCGTAGCCGACCACCTCGGCATAGATCTTCGCGCCGCGCGCCTTGGCGTGCTCGTATTCTTCCAGCACCAGGATGCCGGCGCCTTCGCCCATGACGAAGCCGTCGCGGTCCTTGTCCCAGGGCCGCGAGCCCGCCGGCGGGTTGTCGTTGAAGTTGGTGGACAATGCGCGAGACGCCGCGAACCCGGCGATGCCCAGGCGGTTGATCGTGGATTCGGCGCCGCCCGCCACCATCACGTCGGCGTCTTCCAGCATGATCATGCGCGCGGCGTCGCCGATCGCATGGCTGCCGGTGGCGCAGGCCGTCACCACCGAGTGGTTCGGTCCGCGAAAGCCGTACTTGATCGACACATGGCCGGAAGCGAGGTTGATCAGCGCCGCCGGAATGAAGAACGGGCTGACCCGCCGCGGACCCTTTTCTTTCAGGATCTGCGAGGTTTCGTAGATGACGTTCAGGCCGCCGATGCCGGAGCCGATCATGACGCCGGTCTTGTTGCGCTCGTCGTCGGTCTTCGGCTCCCAGCCGGCGTCGGCCACCGCTTCATGCGCCGCGGCCATCGCCATGACGATGAAGTCGTCCATCTTCTTCTGGTCTTTGGGTGTCACGTATTCGTCGGGGTTGAAGTTGCCCGACTTGATGTCACCGCGCGGCACCTGGCCGGCGATCTTCGCCGGCAGGTCCGAGACGTCGAAGGACTGGATCGAGCTGATTCCGGACTCGCCCTTGATCAGACGCTTCCACACGTGCTCGACACCGACGCCCAAGGGCGAAACGATGCCGATACCAGTGACCACCACTCGACGCATGATGACCTGCCTTCAGCTCGACAATGTACGGAGATGCGAGCCGATCAACTCAGGCGGACTTCGACTTGATGAAGTCGATCGCGTCCTTCACCGTGAGGATCTTCTCAGCGGCGTCATCGGGGATCTCGCAGCCGAACTCTTCTTCGAAGGCCATGACCAGCTCGACGGTATCAAGGCTGTCCGCGCCGAGATCGTCGATGAAGCTGGCGCCTTCGGTGACCTTCGACTCTTCAACGCCGAGATGCTCGATGACGATCTTCTTGACCCGTTCCGCGATGTCGCTCATTGGAAGTCCCTCTCTGCTGCGCCGCCCTACGCTTTTTGCCGGCGGAAAATCATGGCACTCCGGCCGGTTTCACGGCCACTCAATTGCACGCAATCCCATCGAATTTCCAGGGGCCGGCGCATGTCGAGCGGTGAATTAACATAGTTGTTCCGCTTTGACCAGCACCCGGGGTGATTCGCAAAAAGCCCCGTCAAATCATGGCCATGCCGCCATTCACATGGATGGTTTGTCCGGTCACATAGCCGGCTTCATCGCTCGCCAGATAGACCACGGCGCCGGCGATATCGGCGCCCGACCCGAGCTTGCCCATCGGCACCGCGGGCAGGATACGCGCCTTCTGCTCCTCGGTCAGCGCGTCGGTCATCGCGGTCTCGATGAAACCCGGGGCCACGCAGTTGACGGTGATCGAGCGCGAGGCGAGCTCCGCCGCCAGCGCCTTGGACATGCCGATCATGCCGGCCTTGGCCGCCGCGTAGTTCGCCTGGCCGGGATTGCCGGTGACGCCGACGATCGAGGTGATGCCGATGATGCGCCCGAAACGGCGCTTCATCATGCCGCGCATGGCGGCGCGGGCGAGGCGAAAGCCGGCGGTGAGGTTCACGTCCAGCACCTTCTGCCACTCCTCGTCCTTCATCCGCATCGCGAGGTTGTCGCGGGTGAGGCCGGCATTGTTGACCAGGATGTCGAGCTTGCCCATCGCGGCCTCGGCATCCTTGGCCAGCGCATCGGTCGCCGCCGGATCGCCGAGGTCACAGGGAAGAACATGCGTGCGTTCGCCGAGTTCCGCCGCGACCTTCTCCAGCGCCTCGCGCCGGGTGCCGCTGAGCGCCACCGTGGCGCCCTGCGCATGCAGCGCCTTGGCGATGGCGCCGCCGATGCCGCCCGAGGCGCCGGTGACGAGCGCGGTCTTGCCGGTAAGATCGAACATGCTGATTTCCTTCTGCTTAGCTGAGCGCCTTCAGCGCCGCTTCGATATCTTCCGGGGTGCCCACGGAGCTTGCCTCGATCTCGCGGTCGATGCGCTTGGTGAGGCCGGCGAGCACCTTGCCGGCGCCGAGTTCGAAGATGCGGGTGACGCCTTCCTTCTTCATCGTCTCGACGCTCTCGCGCCAGCGCACGGTCGCGGTCACCTGCTCGACCAGCAGCTTGCGGATTTGTTCCGGATCGCTCACCGGCGCCGCGGTGACGTTCGCGATGACCGGCACCGCCGGCACGTTCACCTTCGCATTCCCCAGCGCCTCGGCCATCGCATCGGCGGCGGGCTGCATCAGCGCGCAATGGAAGGGTGCGGAGACCGGCAGCAGCACGCTGCGCTTCGCCCCCTTCTCGGCGGCGATGGCGATCGCGCGGTCGACCGCTTCCTTATGACCCGAGACCACCACCTGGCCCGGCGCATTGTCATTGGCCGCGGAACAGACTTGGCCGGTCTCCTTCGCGGCCTGCGCGGCGATTTCCTTGGCCTGGGGCAGGTCAAGGCCGAGCAGGGCGGCCATGGCGCCGATGCCGACCGGCACCGCCTTCTGCATCGCCTGGCCGCGCAGCTTCAACAGGCGCGCCGCATCGGGGATGGAGAGAGCGCCCGCGGCGGCCAGCGCCGAATACTCACCGAGGCTGTGCCCGGCGACGAACCGCGCCTTGGCGGCGAGGGTCCACTTGCCCTCGGTCTCGAGCACCTTCAGCACCGCCTGGCTGACCGCCATCAGGGCCGGCTGGGCGTTCTCGGTCAGGATGAGGTCGCTCTCCGGACCCTCGAAGATCAGCTTGGAGAGCTTCTGCTTCAGGGCCTCATCGACCTCCTGGAAGACATGGCGGGCGGGCGGAAAGGCCTCGGCCAAGCCCCGGCCCATGCCGACGGCCTGCGATCCCTGACCCGGGAAGACGAAAGCGCGGATCATTTAACCCCCTGATAGACAGACATATTTTGAGCTGGCTCGAGCGGACTCGTGCGTCGCACGCGCAGATATATAGTGAAGCTGTCTAGCCGCCGCGACGGCCGGTCGCAAGTCCCCAAGAAGAGCCCGAAAACGGCCGGAAATCGCCTTGATTTTGGGGGGTCGGACTGTATAGTCCGCCGCCTTAAACCCTGCCAGTTCACGGTTTCCGGGCTTCGGCCCATGAAACCGGCTTTCGCGGCCCATGCCGCGCTTGCCCGTGGGATTGGCTAGGTCCGGTCGGCTCGTTTCTTTGGTGAAGCAGCTCCGGGCCGCGAACAGCCATAGGGAGTCTGTCGCTCATGCCGTTCTATGAGAACGTCTTTATTGCGCGTCAGGACGTGACCACCGCCCAGGTGGAAGCCTTGACCGAACTCTTCGCTGGAATCGTCACCGCCCAGGGCGGCAACGTGACCAAGAAGGAATACTGGGGCCTGAAGAGCCTCTCCTACCGCGTCCGCAAGAACCGCAAAGGCCATTACACGCTTCTGAACATCGACGCGCCGGCCGCCGCGGTGATCGAGATGGAGCGCAACATGCGCCTCCATGAGGACGTGCTGCGCCAGCTCACCGTCCGCGTGGACGAGCTCGAAGAGGGCCCGTCCTCGATGATGCAGAGCAAGGGCGGTCGCGACCGCGACGATCGCGGCGACCGTGGTCCGCGCGATCGCGATCGCGGTCCGCGCGAAGACCGCGGCCCGCGCGAGGACCGTCCCCGGGGCGGCGATCGCGAAGACCGCTTCCGCCCGGTTCGTGCCGCGCGCAGCGAAACCTCCACTGAAGGAGCACCTGAATAATGAGTGGTGAACGCGAATCCGGTGGCCGCGACGGCGGCCGTGACGGCGGTCGGAGTGGTGGCGGCGGCGGTGGCCGTCGTCCGTTCTTCCGTCGCCGCAAGTCCTGCCCGTTCTCGAGCGATAGCGCGCCGAAGATCGACTACAAGGACGTGCGCCTGCTTTCCCGCTTCATCTCGGAGCGCGGCAAGATCGTTCCGAGCCGCATCACGGCGGTTTCGGCGAAGAAGCAGCGTCTGCTGGCCCAGGCCATCAAGCGCGCCCGCTTCCTCGGCCTGCTGCCTTACGTGATTAAGTAAGGAGGGCGCAGAACATGGACGTCATTCTTCTGGAACGGATCGAGCGTCTCGGCCAGATCGGCGATGTGGTGAAGGTGAAGCAAGGCTTCGCCCGCAACTTCCTGCTGCCGACCAAGAAGGCCCTGCGCGCGACCGCAGAGAACAAGAAGCGGTTCGAAGAGCAGCGCGCTCAGATCGAGGCCAACAACCTGAAGCGCCGCGAAGAAGCCGAGAAGATCAAGGACAAGGTCGATGGCCTGAAGGTGGTGATCATCCGCCAGGCTTCCGAGACCGGCATCCTGTTCGGCTCGGTGTCCAGCCGTGACATCTCCGACGGTGTGACCAAGGCCGGCTTCACCATCGATCGCCGCCAGGTGATCCTCGACAAGCCGATCAAGACGCTGGGTCTGCACGACGTGCGCGTTGCGCTGCACCCGGAAGTGATCGTGAAAGTCACCGCCAACGTCGCGAAGTCGGAAGACGAAGCGGCGGCGCAGGAGAAAGCCGGTGGCTTTGTCTCCGCGCAGCAGGCCGAAAACCAGGAACAGGCCGATCTCGACAAGCTCCTGGCCGAGGCGGAGCTCGCCACGGCCGGCGCCGAAGAGGCTCCGCAGGCCTAGTCCACGCTGCATCGCGTTCGAAATGCTCGGCCGCTCCTCGCAAGGGGAGCGGCCGAAGCTTTTTCGGAGATCGCGTTGTCAAGCAATCGCTTGCCGTGGCAATGCGCGGGCGACGGCGAGTGGACGATAGCGCCAAACTGTGCGGTACGAGACAGCGCACGCGGAATATTTTGCCTATACGACGACTCGAAGCGGGTCCTAGAATCGATCCCGGATATACACGCTATCCACAGACGTTCTTACGCGACCGCGTGACAACGATGCTGTAATGGTCAGACGATCATGGAAACGGGCTCAGCAAACGTCACGAGACTGCGCAGCGACAACAGCGTCGTGCCGCAGCGCACACCGCCCGTCAACTACGACGCCGAGAAGGCGTTGCTCGGCGCGATCCTCGCGAACAACCTCGTCTTCGATCGCGTCAACGAGTTCCTGCGCCCCGAGCATTTCGCAGACCCGCTGCACGGACGCATCTACGAGGCGATCGGCAAGCTGGTGCAGCGCGGCCAGATCGCCAACCCGGTCACGCTGAAGAATCTGTTCGACCAGGACGGCGCGCTCAGCGAGATCGGCGGCGCGCAGTACCTGGTCGATCTCGCGCAGTCGGTCGTCACCGTCATCAACGCCGACGACTACGGCCATGTGATCCATGACCTTTACCTGCGGCGCCAACTCGTCGATCTCGGCGAGAACGTGGTCAACGATGCCTATGTGTTCGGCCTCGAGGACACGGCGGTCCAGCAGATCGAGGCCACCGAGCTGAAGCTGTTCAACCTGGCGGAAACCGGCCAGACCGAGAAAGGACCGCAGGGTTTCAGCACCGTGCTGGCCAGCGCGCTCGATATGGCGGAGGCTGCCTTCAAGCGCGACGGGCATATCACCGGCGTCACCACGGGCCTCCGCGACCTCGACCGCATGCTGGGTGGGTTGCAGAAGTCGGACCTGATCATCCTTGCCGGCCGCCCCTCGATGGGCAAGACCGCGCTCGCCACCAATATCGGTTTCAACGCCGCCGAGGCGGCGCGCGACCCCTCGACCGGAGAGCGGCACCGGGTGGTGTTCTTCTCGATGGAAATGTCGTCCGAGCAGCTCGCCACCCGTATCATGGCGGAGAAGTCCGGCATCTCCTCGGACAAGATTCGCCGCGGCGAAGTGCGGGCCGAGGATTTCCAGAGGATCGTCGAGGCGGCCCAGGCGATGAACGAGGTGCCGTTCTTCATCGACGATACGCCGGCGCTGACCATTCCGATGCTGCGCACCCGCGCTCGGCGCCTGAAGCGCCAGCACGGACTCGATCTTATCGTGCTCGATTACCTGCAGCTGATGCGCGGCTCGAACTCGCGCGGCTCGGAGAACCGGGTACAGGAAATCTCGGAGATCACCCGCGGCCTCAAGGCCATCGCCAAGGAATTGGATGTGCCGGTGCTGGCGCTCTCCCAGCTCAGTCGCGCCGTCGAGCAGCGCGACGACAAGCGGCCGCAGCTGTCCGACCTCCGTGAATCCGGCTCGATCGAGCAGGACGCCGACGTCGTCATGTTCGTCTACCGCGAGCAGTATTATCACGAGCGCGCCGAGCCCAATCAGCGGCCGGACGAGGATGACAGCAAGTTCCACGAGCGCCGCGACCGCTGGATGAAGCGCGGCGAAGAGGTCCACAACAAGGCCGACGTCATCGTCGCCAAGCAGCGTCACGGCCCGATCGGCACGCGGCAGCTCTACTTCGAGGGCATGCTGACGCGCTTCAGCGATCTCGCCGAAGACGGATCGCTGCCCGAGCAGTACGGCTGATAGAAGCCAGCGATGCCCGACGCATCGACGGCGGTCCTCACCATCGACCTCGCCGCCATCGCCGAAAACTACAGGATTCTCAGCGAACAGGTGGCGCCGGCCACCTGCGGCGCGGCTGTCAAGGCGGATGCCTACGGGCTCGGCGCGGCGACCGTGGCGTCGGTGCTGCATCGCGCAGGCTGCGACCATTTCTTCGTGGCGACGCTCGACGAGGCGTTGGCTCTGCGACCGATCGTTCCGACCGCCCAGATCTACGTCCTGAACGGATTGCCGGCGGGGGCGGCTGAAGCGGTCGCCGCCGAGAACCTGATCCCCGTCCTCGGCACACTCGAACAGATCGAGGACTGGCGGCAGCACTGCCGCACGGCGCGGCCCAAGCCCGCGGCGTTGATGATCGACACCGGCATGTCGCGCCTCGGCCTCTCCGAGAAAGACACGGTGCGGCTCGCGGGCGATCCCGCCTTGCTCCAAGGCATTCCCATCGTCCATGCGATGAGCCATCTCGCCTGCTCGGACGACGAAGCCAATCCGATGAATATCCGGCAGCTCACGCTGTTCCGGGCGCTGACCGAACGCTTCCCGTGGCCGGGCGGTGCGAAGCCGACCCTCAGCATGGCGGCATCCTCGGGCTGCTTCCTCGGCACCGATTATCACTTCGACCTGGCCCGGCCGGGGGCCTCGCTCTACGGTCTGGAGCCCATGATCGGGCGGCCGAATCCGATGCGTCCGGTGGTGGCGCTCGAGGGAAAAATCCTGCAAATACGGGACGTTGACTTGGGTATGACCGTTGGATATGGTGCCACGCATCAATTCAAGGGTAGGTCACGCCTCGCGGTCATCGGGGTCGGCTATGCCGACGGGATCTTCCGATCGCTGGGCAATCGCGGCGCCGTTTTCGTCGCAGGGGAGCGGGCGCCAATCGTGGGCCGAATTTCTATGGATCTGATGACCGCGGATATCGGCCATCTGTCGCTTTCCGCCTGCCGCGTGGGCGATCCGGTCGAGATCATCGGGCCGCATCAGAGCGTCGACGATTTGGCGCGGGACGCGGGCACGATCGGCTATGAGATCCTGACCGCTCTCGGCAGCCGTTACCTGCGCCGCTATCATGCCGCGGGGCCCCGCGCGTGACCACGATCCTGCAGCCGATCGGCCGCACCTTCCTGAACGGCCTTTCCGCCATGGGACGGCTCACCTTGTTCGCGCTGGTGGCGGTCCGCCACTGCCTGACGCCGCCCTTCTATCCGCGGCTGCTGGCGCGGCAGATGATCGAGATCGGCTACTACTCGCTGCCCTATGTCGGCATGACCGCGGTCTTCACCGGCATGGTGCTGGTGCTGCAGTCCTACACCGGCTTCAAGGTCGGCGCCGAAGCGGCGATGCCGACGATCGTGGTGATCTCGCTGACCCGCGAGCTCGGTCCGGTCCTCGGCGCGCTGATCGTCGCCGGCCGCATCGGCGCCTCGATGGCGGCCGAGATCGGCACCATGCGGGTGACCGAGCAGATCGACGCCCTCTCCACGCTCAGCACCAATCCGTACAAGTACCTGATCGCGCCGCGGCTCTGGGCCGGCGTCACCATGCTGCCGCTGCTGGTCGGCGTCGCCGATGTGATCGGTATTCTCGGCGGCTATTTCGTCGCGGTTCACAAGCTCGGCTTCAACGAGGGCAATTTCCTCAAGAACATCTCGGACGCGACGGATTTCATCGACGTCTTCTCCGGTCTGGTGAAGGCCGCGGTGTTCGGCTTCACCATCACCTTGATGGGCTGCTACCACGGCTTCAACTCGAAGGGCGGTGCCCAGGGCGTCGGCAAGGCGACCACCAATGCGGTCGCCACATCGATGATCCTGATCCTGATTCTCGACTACTTCCTCACCGAACTGTTCTTCGCCCGATGAGCAGCGATCTCAAGATCAAGGTGCGGGGGTTGAAGAAGGCGTTCGGCTCGAACGTCGTGCTCGACGGCGTCGATCTCGACGTGCCGCGCGGCAAATCGCTGGTGGTGATCGGCGGCTCCGGCACCGGCAAGTCGGTGATGATCAAGTGCATCCTCGGTTTGATGCAGCCCGATGCCGGATCGATCGAGATCGACGGCCAGGAAGTGGTCGGCATGCCGGCCCGCGAGCGCGAGCGCGTGATGCGGAAGTTCGGCATGCTGTTCCAGGGCGCCGCTTTGTTCGACAGTCTGCCGGTTTGGGAAAACGTAGCTTTCGGCCTGATCTCCGGCCGCGGCATGAAGCGCGGCGAGGCCAAGGAGATCGCGCTGCGCAAATTGAGCGCGGTCGGCCTGCAGCCGGAAGTCGGCGACCTGTTTCCGGCGGAGCTCTCCGGCGGCATGCAGAAGCGGGTCGGCTTGGCGCGCGCCATCGCCGCCGAGCCGGAGATCATCTTCTTCGACGAGCCGACCACCGGCCTCGATCCGATCATGGCCCAGGTGATCAACGAGCTGATCGTGACCTGCGTCGACATGGTCGGCGCGACGGCGCTGTCGATCACCCATGATATGCACTCCCTGCGCGAGATCGGCGACAACGCCGCGATGATCTATCAGGGTAAGATCATCTGGGCCGGTGAGGCCAAGGACATCGACAATTCGGGCAACCCCTATGTCGAGCAGTTCGTGAAGGGCAAGGCCGAAGGTCCGATTCGCATGCCGGTGCGGTCCTTCTAACGACCATGGCGAAATCCGCCGCGCGCTATGTCTGTCAGAATTGTGGTGCCTCAACCACGCGCTGGAGCGGGCGTTGCGATGCCTGCGGCGCCTGGAACTCGATCGTCGAGGAAGCGCCGCGCGAGAGCCTGCCCAAGGGCCTCTCCGGCAAGAAGGGCAAGGGCATCGAGCTGGTCGATCTCGGCGGCCCGGTGCCGGAAACCATGCGCCGCTCGACCGGCATGGCGGAGTTCGATCGGGTCACCGGCGGCGGCCTGGTCCGCGGCTCGGCGATCCTGATCGGCGGCGATCCCGGCATCGGCAAGTCGACGCTGCTGCTGCAGGTCGTGGTCGCCCTCGGCAAGCTGAAGCCGCCGATGGTCTCGGCCTATATCTCCGGCGAGGAGGCGGTGGAGCAGGTGCAGCTCCGCGGCAAGCGGCTGGAGCTGGGCGCCGGTGCCACGCGCCTCGCCGCGGCGACCAGCATCCGCGACATCATCGCCACGCTCGAGGCCGGCGATCCGCCGGACGTCGTGGTGATCGATTCGATCCAGACCATGTATCTCGACACGCTGGATTCCGCGCCGGGCACGGTCGCCCAGGTGCGGAGCTGCGCCGCCGAGTTGATCCGGGTCGCCAAGCGCCGCGGCTTCGTGCTGATCCTGGTCGGCCATGTGACCAAGGACGGCCAGATCGCCGGGCCCCGCGTGCTCGAGCACATGGTCGATACCGTGCTCTATTTCGAAGGCGAGCGCGGGCATCAGTTCCGCATCCTGCGCTCGGTGAAGAACCGCTTCGGCCCGGCCAACGAGATCGGCGTCTTCGAGATGACCGATGGCGGGCTGATGGAAGTCGCCAATCCCTCGGCGCTGTTCCTCGCCGAGCGGCGCGGCAACGTTTCCGGCGCCGCGGTCTTCGCCGGAATCGAAGGCACGCGACCGGTGCTGGTCGAGGTTCAGGCCCTGGTCTCGACCTCGCCGCAGGCGACGCCGCGCCGCGCCGTGGTCGGCTGGGACGGCAGCCGCCTCGCCATGATCCTCGCCGTGCTCGAGGCGCGCTGCGGCCTCGGCTTCGCCGGCAACGAGGTCTATCTCAACATCGCCGGTGGCCTGCGAATCGCCGAGCCGGCCGCCGATCTGGCCTGCGCCCTGGCGCTGATTTCCGCGCTGACCGACCGGCCGGTGCCCGAGGACGTCGCGATCTTCGGCGAGGTCGGGCTCTCGGGGGAAGTGCGCCGGGTGACCCAGGCCGAGTCGCGACTCCGCGAGGCCGCCAAGCTCGGCTTCCGGCGCGCTTTGGCGCCGCAGGCGGTCAAGGGCGGCCGCGCGATGGGCAAGATCGAGGGGCTCGACCTGCTGGAGGTCGGTCACCTACAAGATTTGATCGACTGGCTCTATAATGAGTCCCGTTCGAACTCGGTGCCGAAGCGGCCCGATGTCGTGAAAAGCTAGGCCAAGGATGCGTGCCCCGTGAATTTCATCGACGTCATCGTCCTGGTCGTGATCGGCCTCTCCGCGCTGATCGCCTTTTCCAACGGCTTCGTGAACGTGGTGCTGTGGATCCTCTCCTGGGTCGGCGCCGTGGTCGCGACGGTCTATTTCTTCCCCGTGGCCAAGCCGATCGCCGAGCGCTACATCGCCGAGCCGCTGATCGCCAATGTGGTGACCGCGGTCGCGATCTTCATCGTGGCGCTGATCATCTGTGCAATCTTGAACCAGGTGATCTCCCGCGCGGTGCGCGGCAGCGCGATCGGTGCGCTCGACCGGTCCTTGGGATTGCTGCTCGGCCTGATCATCGGCGCGGTCATCGTTTGCGGCGCCTATATGCTGATGGTCTGGGCGATTCCCGACGAGCGCGACCGGCCGCAATCGGTCGCCGAGGCCAAGACCCTGCCCATGGTCCAGAAGGGCGCCGAGCTGCTGCGGAACATGGTCCCCGCCTATGTGATTGAAAAAGGCCAGGCTGTCATCGACCAAGGCGTGAAAACGCTGGGCGATCCCACCAACATGGTCCCACAGCCTGGAACATCCGCCCCGCAGCCCGGCCAGACCGCTCCGGCTACGCCGGTGCCGGCCGCCCCGGCCGGAGGCAGCGGCCAGACGCAGGGCTCCAATGCAAAACCGGGGTCGAATCCCGATGGACAAGCGGCCGCCGCCGGGTATAAGGACGCGCAACGGAACGACCTCGATCGGTTGATCGAGAGTTCCCAGTAGCGGCGCCTTTCGAGGCGCCGTCCGAGTTTGGAGCAGCAGTAGGGAAGCCGACCCGCAAATGCTGACGACGCACCCCTTCGACGACGACCATCTCAAGGAAGAGTGCGGCATTGTAGGCATATACGGCGTCGATGAAGTCGCCGCCCACGCCGTGCTCGGCCTCCACGCCCTCCAGCATCGCGGCCAGGAAGCGGCCGGCATCGTCACCTTCGACGGCCAGCGCTTTCATGCCCACCGCGATCTCGGCCATGTCGCCGACAGCTTCAACAAACAGTCCGTCGTCGAGCAGCTGCGCGGCCATGCCGCGATCGGCCATGTCCGCTATTCGACCACCGGCGACACGATCCTCCGCAACGTGCAGCCGCTGTTCGCCGACCTTGCCTTCGGCGGCTTCGCGGTGGGGCATAACGGCAATCTCACCAATGCCTACGCGGTCCGCCGCGAGCTGGTGAAGCGCGGCTCGCTGTTCCAATCCACCACCGACACCGAGGTCATCCAGCATCTGATGGCGACCCATCTCCGGGGCAACGTGGTCGATCGCCTGATCCACGCGCTGCACCAGGTGGAAGGCGCCTATTCGCTGGTCGCCCTCGCCAACGACATGGTGATCGGCGTCCGCGATCCCCTGGGCGTGCGCCCGCTGGTCCTCGGCAAGCTCGGCAGCGGCTGGATTCTCGCTTCTGAGACCTGCGCTCTCGATATCGTCGGCGCGGACTTTGTCCGCGACGTTGAGGCGGGCGAGATCGTCGTGCTGGACCGCAACGGCGTCACCAGCATCAAGCCGTTCTCGCAGATGCCGAAGCGGTTCTGCGTGTTCGAATACATCTACTTCGCCCGGCCCGACAGCGTCATGGAAGGCACCAGCATCTATGACGCGCGCAAGGGCATCGGCGCGGAGCTCGCCCGGGAATCGCCCGTAGATGCCGATGTCGTCGTGCCGGTGCCGGATTCCGGCGTGCCGGCCGCGCTCGGCTATGCCGAGGGCTCGGGCATTCCGTTCGAATTGGGCATCATCCGCAATCACTATGTCGGCCGCACCTTCATCGAGCCGACCGACCACATCCGTCACTTGGGCGTGAAGCTGAAGCACAACGCCAACCGCGCCAAGGTCCAGGGCAAGCGCGTCATCCTGGTCGATGACTCGATCGTCCGCGGCACCACCTCGAAGAAGATCGTCGAGATGATCCGCGCTGCGGGCGCGACCGAAGTGCATATGCGAATCTCCAGCCCGCCGACCTCGTATTCCTGCTTCTACGGCATCGATACGCCGGAGCGGAGCAAACTGCTGGCCGCGCGCATGGACGCCAAGGAGATGGCCGAGTTCATCGGCTGCGATTCCCTCGCCTTCATCTCGATCGACGGCCTCTATCGCGCCATGGGCCACAAGAGCCGCGATGCCAAGTCGCCGCAATATTGCGATGCCTGCTTCACCGGCGATTACCCGACCGAGCTCACCGACCAGACCGGCGGCGACGGCACCCACCAACTGTCCCTGCTCGCGGAACGCGCCTCCTGATGTCTTCGTCCGAGGGTCGTCTCGCGGGCCGGATCGCGCTCGTGACCGGAGCTTCGCGCGGCATCGGCAAGGCCGTGGCCAAGCTGTTCGCCCGCGAAGGCGCCGAGCTGGTGCTGGTCGCCCGCACCACCGGCGGCCTCGAGGAATTGGACGACGAGATCCGCGCGATCAACGGCAAGACCAGCCTGCTGGTGCCGATGGATCTGCGCGAGTTCGAGGCCATCGACCGCCTCGGCTATGCGCTCTACGAACGCTACAAGCGCCTCGACGTGCTGGTCGGCAACGCCGGCGATCTCGGTACGCTTTCGCCGGTCGGCCATATCGATCCCGCGGAATGGCAGCGGGTCATGGACATCAACCTCACCGCCAACTGGCGCCTCATCCGCAGCCTCGATCCCTTGCTGCGCCAATCGGAAGCCGGCCGCGCGATCTTCGTCTCCTCCAGCGTGGGAAGCCAGGCGCGGCCGTTCTGGGGCACCTATTCGGTGTCGAAAGCCGCGCTGGAAATGCTGGTCAAGATCTACGCCGAAGAGATCAAGCAGACCAGGATCCGCGCCAATATCATCGATCCCGGCCGCACCCGCACCGGCATGCGCGCCGCCGCCTATCCCGGCGAGGATCCGCAGACCCTGCCGACGCCGGAACAGATCGCGGAAAAATTCCTGCCGCTCGCCTGCGCCGACTTCGACGGCAACGGGCAGACCGTCAAGGCGCAGTAGCGCGCGTTAACTCCGCCGCTTGTTTTCCAACGAGATACTGCGCCCCACCTCGGGCGGCCGCGGAAGATGGGCATGCGCCGCTTTCACCCGGCTGATCAGTTCGAAGATGTCGTCCGGCATTTCGGCGACCTTGCGCTTGTTCATGTCGATGAACAGGATCATCCATTCGCAGGTCGCGGCGAGCTTTCCGGTTTCGCCGTGGCGCATCTGCTGAAACCAGTGGAAGCGCTTGCGGTTGAAATCCACGAGCTGGGTTTCAATCCGGATCGGGTCGCCCTCGAACAACTCGCCCTGATAGGTGATGTGCATCTCCGCCGCCATGGTGGAGACCCCGCGGCGCTCGATCATGTCGAAGCCGAACTGGATCGCCTCATAGGCGGCGTCGAACCCCTCGTCGAACGCCTTCAGGTAATAGGCGACGTTCATATGCCCATTGCCGTCGATCCATTCCGGGATCACGCGAAGGCTGGTGGAGACGAACGGGGCGGGGATGGGAGCGTGGAGGTCATGCGGCATGGCGGGCAAGATGGCGGCCGGCGCCGGTCCGGTCAAGCCGCTGGCGGAACGCAGGACGGTCCTGCGGATCGGCGGTTAAGAACCGGCGATCCGGTGCCCTGGAATTTCTTCAGAATGCGTCCAAACCCGCGAAAAATATGAACTAGATCAAGCCAGGAATTGACACCCTTCCGGGAACCGGCCTACGTTCCGCGCAGCGGGGAGCCTGCGAAAACAAGCAATCCATAACGGCTCCCCGGGACATTACGTGAGGGAGACTCAAATGAAAGTTCGGTTAATCACCGCGACGGCGGCCTTTGCCCTGATGCTGGGCACGGCGATGTCGGCGCAAGCGGCCTCGACTCTCCGCTACTGCTCGGAAGGCAGCCCGGAGGGTTTCGGCCCGCAGCTCTTCGACGCCGGCACCACGCTCGACGCGGTCCGCCCGGTGTTCAACCGCCTGATCGAGACCAAGTTCGGCACCACCGATCCGGTCGCGAGCCTCGCCGAGAAGTGGGAAGTCAGCGATGACGGCCTGACCTACACCTTCCATCTGCGCCAGGGCGTGAAGTTCCACACCGTGAAGGGCTTCAAGCCGACCCGCGACTTCAATGCCGACGACGTGGTGTTCAGCTTCAACCGGATGCTGGACAAGAACAACCCGTACCACGCGGTCAACGGCGGCACCTATGCCTACTTCGAAGGCATGGGCATGCCCGACAAGATGAAGAGCGTCGAGAAGGTCGACGACATGACCGTGAAGGTCACGCTCAACGCGCCGGAAGCACCGTTCATCGCCGAGCTCGGCATGGAATGGGCCTCGATCCTCTCCAAGGAATACGCCGACCAGCTCGAGAAGGAAGGCAAGAAGGAGCAGATCGACCTGGTCCCGGTCGGCACCGGTCCGTTCGTGTTCGTCGATTACCAGAAGGACGCGGTGATCCGCTACAAGGCGAACAAGGATTATTGGCGCGGCAAGCAGAAGGTCGACAACCTGGTCTTCGCCATCACCAAGGATCCGGCCGTCCGCAAGGCCAAGCTGGAGAAGGGCGAGTGCGACATCTACCCGTATCCCGCCGCGGCCGACCTCGCCGAGCTCAAGGCCAATCCGAAGCTGACCGTCGAGGAGTCGGAAGGCCCGAACGTCGCCTACATGATCATGAACAACAAGATGAAGCCCTGGGACAACAAGATCGTCCGCCAGGCCGTGAACATGGCGATCAACAAGGATGCGATCGTGAAGGCGGTCTTCGCGGGCGGCGCCAAGCCGGCTGTCAATCCGCTGCCGCCGACCATCTGGGGCTACAACGACGCGGTGAAGGGCTATCCCTACGATCCGGCCAAGGCCAAGGAGATGCTGGAGAGCCAGGGTGTGAAGGACCTCAAGGTCGATCTCTGGTATCAGCCGGTCTCTCGCCCCTATAACCTCGACGGCAAGAAGATGGGCGAGCTGATGCAGGCCGATCTCGCCAAGGTCGGCATCAACGTCAACCTCGTCACCTACGACTGGGCCGAGTACCTGAAGCGGATGCATGCCGGCGAATCGCCGCTGGGCCAGATCGGCTGGGGCGCCGACATCGGCGATCCGGACAACTTCATGTACCTGCATGGCTGCGGCGGCACCGGCAATCCCCCCGGCCAGAACAATGAGAAGTGGTGCAATAACGAGTACGACGCGCTGCTGAAGCAGGGCCTGGAGACCTCCGACCAGGCCAAGCGGGTCGAGATCTACAAGAAGGCCCAGGAGCTGATCCACGAAGAGGCGCCGATCGTGCCGATCGTGCATTCGGTGACCTTCATGCCGATGAGCAAGAAGGTCGATGGCTATGTCATCGATCCGCTCGGCATCCACAACTTCGAAAACGTCGGGCTGAAGTAACCGGCGCTTGCGAACCTGAAAGCACCGGCGGGGGTCATGCCTCCGCCGGTGCGCGTTTTTTTGAGCCTGTCGACCTGCCTATGATCCGTTTCGTCATCCAGCGCGTGCTTCTCATCATCCCGACCTTCCTCGGGGCGGCGCTGCTTACCTTCGTTCTGATCCACGCCATTCCCGGCGATCCGGTCCAGATGCTGCTGGGCGAGAAGGTGATCGATCCGGTGCGTCACCAGGAGCTGCTGGCCCAGATCGGCCTCGACAAGCCGCTGCCGATCCAGTTCGTGGACTATGTCTGGAACGTGCTCCAGGGCGACTTCGGCAAGTCGATCCAGAGCAAGGAGAGCGTTCTCAGCGATTTCTTCCAGCTGTTCCCGGCGACGCTGGAGCTCGCCTTCTGCGCCATGGTCTTCGCGGTCGTGATCGGCATTCCCGCCGGTGTGCTGGCCGCCGAGCGGCGCGGCTCCGTCTACGATCACACGCTGATGGGCGCCGCTCTCACCGGCTATTCGATGCCGATCTTCTGGTGGGGCCTGCTGCTGATCCTGTTCTTCTCGCTCTATCTCGGCTGGACTCCGGTCTCCGGCCGCATCGACCTCGACTACTATTTCGAGGACGGCACCAACTTCATGCTCTACGACTCCTTGGTCTCCGGCCAGGAGGGCGCCTTCGCTTCGGCGGTGAGCCATCTGATCCTGCCGACGATCGTGCTTGGCACCATCCCGCTCGCGGTGATCGCGCGGATGACCCGTTCCGCCATGCTCGAAGTGCTGGGCGAGGATTACGTGCGCACCGCGCGCGCCAAGGGCTTGAGCGGTTTCCGCGTGGTCGGGATCCATGCGCTCCGGAATGCGCTGATCCCGGTCGTGACCGTGATCGGCCTGCAAGTCGGCACGTTGATGGCGGGCGCCATCCTCACCGAGAACATTTTCTCCTGGCCCGGCGTCGGTTCCTGGTTGGTGAACTCGATCTACCAGCGCGACTACCCTTCGGTGCAGGGCGGCGTGCTGCTGATCGCCGGCTTCGTCATTCTGGTGAACCTCTCGGTGGACCTCATATACGGTCTCCTGAATCCGCGCATCCGGGGGCGGCGATGAGCGAAGCGGCGAAGACCGCCGGCACGATCGTCGCCACGCCGGCGCCGGTGCTGACGCCGCGCCGCGAGGTCTGGCTCTCGCTCAAGAGCAACCGCGGCGCCATGGCGGCGCTGATCCTCATTCTGTTGCTGATCCTCTGCGCGATCTTCGCACCGCTCCTGGCACCGCATGACTATGCCGCGCAGAATGTCGACATCGCCTTGACTCCGCCGGCCTGGGCGGAGGGCGGCAACTCGTCCTTTCTGCTCGGCACCGACGGGATCGGCCGCGACATCCTCTCCCGCCTGATCTACGGCTCGCAATTTTCGCTGATGATCGGCCTGATCGTGGTGACACTGTCCTTGACCGTCGGAGTCCTCCTCGGCCTGGTCTCCGGCTTTCACCGGGGCACGGTCGATACGCTGATCATGCGGCTGATGGACATCATCCTGGCGCTGCCGAGCCTGCTGCTCGCGATCGTCATCGTCGTGCTGCTCGGTGCCGGCCTCGCCAATGCGATGATTGCGGTCGCCATCACCAACATCCCGCACTATGCGCGCCTGACCCGTGCCGCGGTGATGAGCGAGCTCACCAAGGATTATGTGGTCGCCTCCAAGGTCGCCGGCGCCGGCACGCTCCGGCTGATGTTCAAGACCGTGCTGCCCAACTGCCTGGCACCCCTGATCGTGCAATCCACCCTCGGCATCTCGTCCGCGGTGCTCGATGCGGCGGCGCTCGGTTTCCTCGGCCTCGGCGCGCAGCCGCCGACCCCGGAATGGGGCACCATGCTGGCCGATGCGCGGCAGTACATCGACAGCGCCTGGTGGGTCGTGACGTTCCCCGGTCTCGCCATCCTGGTGACAGTGCTGGCCTTCAACCTGCTCGGCGACGGGTTGCGCGACGCGCTCGACCCGAAGCTGAAGCGCTGAGGGCGACGGCGCATGGCATTGCTCGAAATCCGCAACCTCTCGGTCGAGTTCCAGACCCATCGCGGCCCGTTCCGCGCGGTCGATGGCATCGACCTCACCGTCGACAAAGGCGAGCTCCTGGGCGTGGTCGGCGAATCCGGCTCCGGCAAGAGCGTCACCATGCTCGCGGTCATGGGGCTCATCCCGTATCCGGGCAAGGTTTTCGCCGACAAGATGAGCTTCGAGGGCAAGGATCTGCTCGGCCTATCGGCCCGCGCCCGGCGCAAGATCATCGGCAAGGACATCGCCATGATCTTCCAGGAGCCGATGACCAGCCTCAACCCGTGCTTCAACGTCGGCTTCCAGATCATGGAGGCGCTGGCGGCGCATGAGGGCGGCACGCGGCGGCAGCGCCGCGATCGCACGGTCGAGCTCTTGGCCCAGGTCGGCATCCCGGCGCCGGAAACCCGGCTTTCGGCCTTTCCGCATCAGCTCAGCGGCGGCATGAGCCAGCGCGTGATGATCGCCATGGCGATCGCCTGCAATCCGAAGCTGCTGATCGCCGACGAACCCACGACCGCGCTCGACGTCACCATCCAGGCGCAGATCCTCGACCTGCTGGTCGATCTGCAGAAGCAGCGCCACATGGCGATGGTGCTGATCACCCACGACATGGGCGTGGTCGCCGAGACCGCGGAGCGGGTCATCGTCATGTATGCGAGCCAGCAGGTGGAGATCCAGCCGGCGGCCCAGCTGTTCGAGAATCCGCGGCATCCCTATACCGCGGCCTTGCTCGAGGCCTTGCCGGAGCGGAGCCTCGACAAGCGGAGGCTGGCCACCATCCCGGGCATGGTCCCCGGCATCGCCGACCGCCCGACCGGCTGCGTGTTCAACCCGCGCTGCAGCTTCGCCACCGACCGCTGCCGCGCCGAGCAACCCGCCCTGAGCGGACCGGCCGGTACGCTCGCCCGCTGCCACTACCCGCTGGTGGACGGCCGCCCGACCAATCATCCCGATTCGCGCTGGAGCATCGCGGGCGGGCCCGAAGCCATGCCGCCCGTCGAAGGGCCCCGCCCGAAAGGGTTGGGCGCATGAGCGAGATCGGCACCATGACCGGGAGCGGCGAAGACACCTCGGGCAGCACCGTACTCCAGGCGACCGATCTCCATCGCGATTACAGCGTCTCGCGCGGTGTCTTTCGAGGCCACGCCACGCTGAAGGCGGTCGCCGGCGCCAGCTTCTCGCTCCAGGCCGGCCGCACGCTCGCGGTGGTCGGCGAATCGGGCTGCGGCAAGTCGACCCTCGCGCGCATGGTCACCATGATCGAGAAGCCGACCAGCGGCAGCCTGCAGCTCGACGGCACCGAGGTCACTACGGCCGATGCGGCGACGTTGAAGCGCCTGCGCCCCACCGTGCAGATGGTGTTCCAGGATCCCTACGGCTCGCTCAATCCCAGGAAGCAGATCGGCCAGATCCTGGAAGAGCCGCTGGAGATCAACACGCCCTTGAATGCCGCGACGCGCCGCGAATCGGCGCAGGCCATGCTCGCCCATGTCGGTTTGCGGCCCGAGCATTACAGCCGCTATCCGCACATGTTCTCCGGCGGCCAGCGCCAGCGAATCGCCATTGCGCGGGCGCTGATGCTGCGGCCGAAGATCGTGGTCGCCGACGAGCCGGTCTCGGCGCTCGATGTTTCGATTCGCGCCCAGGTGCTGAACCTGTTGATGGACCTGCAGGCCGAGCTCGATCTCGCCTACATGTTCATCTCCCACGACCTCAGCGTGGTCAGGCATATCGCCGACAACGTCATGGTGATGTATCTCGGCCGGCCGGTGGAGCAGGGCACCAAGGAAACCGTCTTCACCCAGGCCCGGCACCCCTATACCCAGGTGCTGCTGGCCGCGACCCCCTCGGTCGATCCCCAGGCACGGTCGAAGCGCATGACGGTGAAGGGCGAGCTGCCCTCGCCGATCGACCCGCCGCCCGGCTGCGCCTTCCACCGGCGCTGCCCTTTCGCCACCGAGCGCTGCGCGCAGGAGCGGCCGGAGCTGCGGCCGGTCGAGGGCCGGCTCGTCGCCTGCCATTACGCCGAAACGACTGTTTGAAACCTATCCAGTGTGAAATGTTGCCGTGAATGTAGGCTTTGCGGCATTTTTGCCACAGGATGTGCCGAAGGCCCCACAGACTATACGTGAGTCTTGTAGTCTTTGATCGGGTCCTATGGTACGCAGTCAGGCCAATGGGTTGGCGGCTATTGGGCGTGGATTCCAGCCGGGTGAGTGTCCTGGATCACAGACCAAATCCGTTACCCTTGGTTAATGTTCTGATGTAAAGATGACTCAGGCTCCGGCTCGGTCGGGGGACTGGTCGGGCGATATTGAACCGGTGGTGCGGATGGCCGCACTAGGGATGAGGAATTGAACGGTTGAGTCCCCTGGACACTATCGATCGGGGCGGCAAAACCGGCATTACAGGGACTAGGGGATCCATGCATTTCGAGCTCAAGTTCGGACGGGTGTTGCTGGCAGCCGGGACGCTTTCCGTGGCGCTGGCGATGGGTGGCTGCGCAAGCGAGCCGGATCCCAATGACGAGGCGGCGGTCCAGGCTTACAACGAAGCCAACGATCCGCTCGAGCCGATGAACCGCTACTTCTTCGAGGTGAACCACTTCCTCGACGAGGTCATCGTGAAGCCGTTCGCCGGCTACTATCACACGGCGCTGCCGCAATTCGCGCAGGACAGCGTCCGCAACGTGGTGCGCAACCTGCATTCGCCGACGATCCTCGCGAACGACATGTTCCAGGGCAGCTTCGACCGCGCCGGGGACACCAGTTCGCGCTTCCTGATCAACAGCACCATCGGCGTCGCCGGCCTGATCGACGTCGCCGACATGTTCGGCATCAAGTATCACGACGAAGACTTCGGCCAGACGCTCGGCCATTACGGTTCGGGCGAAGGCCCGTACCTGATGCTGCCGGTGCTCGGCCCCTCGAACCCGCGCGACCTGACCGGCAAGATCGTGGACTACGCGCTCGATCCGCTGACCTGGGTCGGCTACATCTACAACGTCGGCTGGATCAATACCGTCCGCGGCGGCCTCGAAGGCCTCGACACCCGCGCCCGCAATATGCAGGCGATCGAAGAGCTGCAGAAGGGCTCGGTGGACTTCTACGCCACCATCCGCAGCCTCTATCGCCAGCACCGCAACGACGCGATCCGCAACGGCGAGGATCCCGACGATGCGCTGAGCGAAATCACCAACGACATCCCGTCGGACGGCGAAGATTCCCCGACCGTGATGCTCACGCCGAACGCAGCCCAGGGGGACGGCGTGCCCCAAGTCAGCGAAGCAAACTGATCACGAACATGCAGAACCGACGCACAATCCTCGGGGCCGCGGCTGCCGTCGCCGCCTTCTTCAGCGTCCCGGCCTTGGCAGCCACCGATCTCGCCACCTTCGTCAACCAGATTGCCGACGAGGCGATCACGACGTTGAGCAAGGCGGATCCGACCGATCCCGCCCGCGCCGCGGCGCTGAAGCCGATCCTGCTGAAGTATTTCGACATGCAGGGCATGGCAAGGCATGTGCTCGGCGCTTACTGGAAGAAGATCTCACCGGAGCAGCAGGAAGCCTTCGTCGGCCAGTTCACCAACTACATGGCTTCGGTCTACGGCCAGCGCTTCAAGGCCTATAAGGGTCAGAAGCTCGAGGTGAAGCGGGTTCGCGATCAGGGCCCGATGGCGACGGTCTTCACCGCGGTCGCCGAGGGCAGCGAAGATGCCGGCGCCCGGGTCGATTGGGAAGTCAAGAACGACGGCGCCGCGCCGCTGGTCGCCGACATCCGCGTCGAAGGCCTGAGCCTCGCCGACACCCATCGCCAGGAATTCACCTCGGTGCTGTCCCAGCATAACGGTGACATCACCGCGCTGATGGGCATCCTGAAGAACAAGTCCCTCGTCAACTAGGTCCCGCCTCTGACACCTCTGCGAAATCGCCGGCAATTCCTGGTCTTCGCCACCGCGGCGGTGGCGATGGCGGCGGCTCCTGCCCGGGCGGCGGCCGACCTGTCGGCCTTCGTTGCCCAGGTCGCCCGCGAATCGATCACCGAGCTGAGCAAGGCTGATCCGACGGATCCGGCGCGCGCCGCCGCCTTGAAGCCGCTTCTGCTGAAGTACTTCGACATGACCGACATCGCGAAGCACGCGCTCGGCGGCTATTGGAAGAAGATCGACGCCGGCCAGCAGCAGCAGTATGTCGAGCGGTTCGTGAACTACATCGCCTCGGTCTATGCCAAGCGCTTCAAGGAATACGACGGCAGGCAGCTCGAGGTGAAGCGGGTGCGCGACCAGGGTGCCAGCGCCACCGTCTTCACCGCGGTCGCCGGCGATCAGGACACGCGGCTCGACTGGGATATCCGGACCGACAGCGGGGCTCCGTTGATTGTCGACATCCGCGTCAACGGACTGAGCCTCGTGGATACCCACCGCCAGGAGTTCACTTCGGTGATGAGCCAGAACAAGGGCGACATCACGGCCCTGATGGGCATCCTGAAGAGCAAGTCGCTGGTCAACTGATCGAAAATAAGTCTCGAAAAGAAACGGCCGCGATGAATGTCGCGGCCGTTCTTGTTTTGGCGAGAGCTTGCCCTGGGAAATCCAGCGCGCTGATTCTCTCGCTAGAGCAGAATGGGCAGGCTCAAGCCACCTTCGCGGTCGCCTCGATCGCCTGGCCGATGGTCTTTTCCAGGATGTCGAAGCCGGCTTCGAGCTGCTTCTCCGGGATGGTGAGCGGCATCAGGAAGCGGAGCACGTTGGCGTTGACGCCGCAGGAGAGCAGCACCAGGCCGTTCTCCGCCGCCTTGGTGACCACCGCCTTGGTGAGGTCCGCGTCCGGCGTGCCGTCGCTCTTGACCAGGTCGCAGGCCACCATGGCGCCGAGGCCGCGGATGTCGCCGATCCGGTTGCCGAAGCTGTTCTTGCGCTTCATGTCGTTGAGGCGCTCCAGCATGCGCTTGCCGATCACGTTGGCGCGCTCGACCAGGTTCTCTTCTTCCATCACGTCGATGACGGCATTGGCCGCGGCGCAGCCGATCGGCGAGCCCGCATAGGTGCCGCCGAGGCCGCCCGGCGCCGGCGCGTCCATGATCTCGGCCTTGCCGCAGACCGCGGAGATCGGGAAGCCGCCGGCCATCGACTTCGCCATGGTGACGAGGTCGGGCTCGATGCCGGAATGCTCGACCGCGAACATCTTGCCGGTGCGGGCGAAGCCGGACTGGATCTCATCGACGATGAACACGATGCCGTGCTTGGTGCAGAGTTCGCGCAGCGCCTTCATGAAGCTGAACGGGACGATGTTGAAACCGCCTTCGCCCTGCACCGGCTCGATGATGATCGCGGCGACGTTGTCCGGGCCGATATCGGCCTTGAAGATGTAATCCAGATGCTTCAGCGCCGCGGCGCCGTCGTCCTTCAGCGCGGGATCGGGGAAGGGCACGTGATAGACGTCGCTGGGGAAGGGGCCGAACCCGATCTTGTAGGGCGCGTACTTGCCGGTCAGCGCCATGCCCATCATCGTGCGGCCGTGGAACGCGCCAGAGAAGGCGATGATGCCGGAGCGCTTGGTATAGGCGCGGGCGATCTTCACCGCGTTCTCGACGGCTTCGGCGCCGGTGGTGAGGAAGATGGTCTTCTTCGGCGACTTGCCCGGCACCATGTCGTTGATGCGCTCGGCGAGGCGGATATAGGGCTCGTACGGCGTCACCTGGAAGCAGGCATGGGTCAGCTGCTCGACCTGGGCCTTCACCGCGGCGATCACCTTCGGGTGGCAATGGCCGGTGTTGACCACCGCGATGCCGCCGGCGAAGTCGATGTACTTCTTGCCTTCTTCGTCGGTGATCTCGGAATTGTTGGCCGACTTTGCGTAGACGGCGTAGGCG
Organism: Dongia sedimenti; assembly: GCA_030715195.1. Taxonomy (GTDB): domain Bacteria; phylum Pseudomonadota; class Alphaproteobacteria; order Dongiales; family Dongiaceae; genus Dongia; species Dongia sedimenti. The sequence goes on along the minus strand of JAUYVI010000002.1, from coordinate 627,433 downwards.
TTCCCGACACCGCGCGGCACGGCGGCGCCGCGCCGCTGATGCAGGCTGGCATTGGCTGACATGATGGATGGCCTCGTATCTGGTTGGAGAGTGGCGGGGGCTGCGCCCCTTCTGATCGGCGGCGAATATAGCAGCTTGGGCTGCGCCTGCCATGGGGCCAGCCCCCGCGACGACGCAGACGGACCGGTCCAGTCGACCCATTGGAACAAATAGTGTACAATTCGATTGTTCTGCTTCCAGTTTGGCGGCTTTTGCTGCACTGCATCGCAGACAGGACGCAGACGAGACAAACATTTCAGGCGCGCAGACGGATCGGCTTTCTCTATTTCTTATCAGTGTCTTAGGAAGAATTTTGGGCAAGTGCTTGTCTGCATCGGCAGCACCGTCTGCGTTCCAAGCTGTACCGGGTTGGCCGGCGGGGGGATGACCTTGTCTGATAGGCTCTGTTGATTATATTTCTGTTCTTCAATCGACCGGATCGATCGACATGTTCCTGCCCACCCTGAAGCAGCTGCGCTATTTGACCGCACTCGACGAGCACAAGCATTTCGGCCGCGCCGCCGCTTCCTGCTTCGTCTCGCAATCGACCCTGAGCGCCGGCCTGCAGGAGCTGGAAACCCTGCTCGGCGCCTCCCTGGTCGAGCGCAGCAACCGCTCGGTCGTGTTCACCGCCCTGGGGCGCGAGATCGTCGCAAGGGCCCGCATCGTCCTGCGCGAGGCCCAGGAGCTGGCGGAGCTCGCCGCCGCGGCCAAGGAGCCGCTTTCCGGGACGCTGAAGCTCGGCGTGATCCCGACCATCGGCCCGTTCCTGCTGCCCAAAGTGCTGCCGAAGCTCCGCAAGGCTTTCCCGAAGCTGAAGCTCTATCTCAACGAGGACCTGACCCAGCGGCTGGTCGATGAGCTCCACAACGGCGCGCTCGACTGCGTGTTGCTGGCGCTCCCGGTCGAGATCGGCGAGTCCGAGGAGCTGGTGCTGTTCGACGACCCGTTCGAGTTCGTCTGCCGCAAGGACGATCCGCTGGCCGCCAAGAGCAAGCTCACCACCGCCGACCTGCAGCAGGCGCCGTTGCTGCTGCTGACCGACGGCCATTGCCTGCGCGACCACGCGCTCGACGCCTGCCATCTCGGCCACCGCCCGACCGGCTCCGACGTGACCGGGACCAGCCTGCACACGCTGGTGGAGATGGCGGCCGGCGGACTCGGCGTGACGCTCATTCCCGAGATGGCGCTGCAGGCCAAGCTGCTGAAGGGTTCGGACCTGGTGGCGCGCCCCTTCGCCGGCGGCAAGCCGGGCCGGCGCATCGGCCTGATCTGGCGCAAGACCAGCGCGCGGGAAAAGGAGTTCCGCCTGCTGGGCCAGACCATCAAGGACGCGTATCTGGCGACGGCGAAGTGAGCGGAGCCGTGGGGACGGGGAAGGCGAACGTGCTGGTACTGGGCGCGACCGGCTTCATCGGCAGGCGAATCGTCGCCGCCATTGCTCAAGCAGGATACGCACCCGTCGGTGCGGTGCGCCGACCGGCGCTGTTTTCCCGCATGTTCCCGGGCTGCCGGGCCATCGCCTGCGATCTCGCCCGGGATGTCGAACCCGAAATATGGCAGTCGCGCCTGGCCGACATCGACGCCGTGATCAATTGCGCCGGCGTGCTGAGCGACGCGCACTCGCACGCGGTGCATGTCGCGGCGCCGAAAGCGCTGCACACCGCCTGCGTCGCGGCGAATGTCCGGCGCGTTGTCCACATCTCGGCGATCAGCGCCGCGCCCGAAGCGGGAACCCCCTATGCCGAAGAGAAACGCGCGGCGGAGATCGACCTGCAAAGCCGCGATCTCGACTGGGTAATCCTCCGCCCCTCGCTGGTCTTCGCCGAAGGCACTCACGGCGGCACCTCGGCACTGCGCGGCCTCGCCGCCTTTCCCTTCGTCATCCCGGTTCCGGGGACCGGCGAGCAGCGCTTCAGCCCCATCCATGCGGAAGATCTTTCCGCCGCGGTGGTTCGCCTGCTCGCCGCCGATGCGCCGGTCAAGCAGGTATTGGAACCCTGCGGCCCGGAGAGCATGAGTCTGCGGGAGATCGTCGTCGCCTGGCGTGCATGGCTCGGCTTGCGAGACGCGCCGGTGCTGCAGGTGCCGATGGCGCTGGTGCGTGCGAGCGGGCGGGTGTTCGATCGCCTCGGCGGCGGGCCGCTTTCGACCACCGCAATCCGGCAGATCGAGCACGGCAATGCCGGCGACGGCCCGGCCTTCGCGGCGGCGATCGGTCTCGCACCGCGATCGATGCGCGCCTGGCTGATGACGCGGCCGTCTTCGGTGCAGGACAAATGGCATGCACGCCTCTGCTTCTTGCGCCCGATTCTGCGTTGGGTGCTCGGCCTCTCCTGGCTCGCGTCGGGGGTGATCGGCCTGCTGGCATCGACCGATCTCGCGGCCGCCATCCTCGGCCGCTTTGGGGCCGGCGCCCTGGCCGCACCGGTGCAATGGGCGACCTCGCTGCTGGACATCGGGATCGCCGTCGCGATCTTGGCGCGCCGTTGGCCGGGCGCGATGCTTGCCGTGCAGCTGGTGACGGTAGGCGGCTATACGCTCGTCATCTCGATCGCCGACCCGGCCCTTTGGGCAGAGCCGCTTGGACCGCTTGTAAAGAATGCGGCCTTCCTGGCGCTGGCCGCAACGGTCGCGGCCCTCGAGGACGATCGATGATCGGTGCCTACGAGATCGTGAAATGGCTGCATGTGCTGAGCTCCACCGTGCTCTTCGGCACCGGTCTCGGCACAGCCTATTACATGCTGCGGGCCTGGCGCTCCGGCAAGGCGCCGCTCGCCGCTTCCGTCGGTCGCATGGTGGTGGAAGCCGATTGGATGTTCACCCTGACTGCCGGTTTTGTGCAGCCGGCCACCGGCATCGCCATGATCCTGATGGCCGGCTGGGATCCCTGGTCGGGCTGGCTGCTCGCGACCTACGTCCTCTATGCAATCGCGCTCGCCTGCTGGGCACCGGTTGTGGTCTTGCAGATCAAGGCCACGCGGATCGCGCAGAGGCTGCCGGAAGGCGCGTCTTTGCCGCCGCGCTATCACCGTCTCATGCGAGTCTGGTTCCTGCTCGGCTGGCCGGCGTTTTTCTCTTTGATGGCGATCTTCCTGCTGATGATCGCCAAGCCGGCGATCCACTGATCAATCCGACAGCAGCGGGCCCTTGCGGTGTGAGAGATGTTCCTTCCCGGCGATCATGGTGATGCCTTCGCCCGGCGCCACCAGCTTCTTCGAGCAGCGCGAGACCACCAGCCCGTCGGTGATCGCGCGCATCTCGGTGCGGGCCTTGGATTGATCCTCGGCCAGCGGATCGATGATCTCGGCGACGAGATCGCCCTTGCGCACCACGTCCCCGACCTTGACGTGATAGGCGAGGATGCCGCCCTTCGGCGCCCGCATGTAATCGGCGCCTTCGAGCGGCGTGCCTTCGCAGAGCAAGGTCGGCAGCGGCCCGGGATCGCCGGCGATCAGTCCGCGGCGCTGCAGGAAGCGGTAGAGCGCCTTGCCGTCATGGATGCCGAGATCGTCGAACACGTCGAACTGGCCGCGGAACTCGATGGTCGAGGTGAGCACGGTCGGCGGAATCGGGAAGCGGTCGCCGAAATGCAGCTTCAGTTTGCGGAACGCGAGATAGAACTGCTCCTCGAAGCTCTGCCCGCCGGATTCGTAGGACAGGAACACCGCGCGCGATCCGGTCTCGGCCGCGAGATCGGCGCCGCTCGGCCAGAAATCGTTGGTGAGGTAGATGTGCATCAGCGCTTCGTCGTCGCAATGCATGTCGAGCACGATGTCGGCGTCGTAAGCCAGGCGGTAGAGCTCGAGCCGCAAGCGCGGGAACTCCGCTTCGGCGTGCATGCCGGCGAGGCGGCGGCCGATCGCTTCGCGGATCACCGCCACGTTGCGCTCGGCATCGCCGCCCAGCTTCGATTCGACAGCCTCGACCAGACCCTCGAACAGGTCGGGCCAGCCGCGGTTGAAGTTGCCGCCGCCGCGGATATCGGAACGGCCGATATGGGTGCCGGCGACGTTCTGCGCGAGGCCGATCGGGTTGGCGACCGGCACCACCACGATCTCGCCGGCGATCTCGCCCCGCTTCTCCGCCTCGTCGAGCAGGCGAATGAGGTGGTGCGCCGCCATCATGGCCGGAATCTCGTCGGCATGGATCGAGGCCTGGATATAGGCCTTCGGCCGCGCCCCGCTCTTGCCGTAGCGATGCACCAGCAGATGGCGTTCGGTGCCCGGGCTCATCGAGCCCAGGGAAATGCGTTCGATCTTCTTGGCCATCTTAGCCCCTGACATCCGTGTTATTTTTCGCGCCCAGCCCCGCGGCAGGCCGCATTTCACCGCTCGAAATATCGGAAGTTCGGGATGCCGGAGGGAGCCAAAGTAGAGCCGATCGCCGCTTTTTCTGTCAAGCCGAGCCCGGACCCCCTTGTGGTTTGAGACGCCGCTTAGGCACTGCTATAAGGCCGTCATGAACGACTCACCGCTGAACCACTCTGGCGACATTTCCGCGCCCTATCTCGCCGGATTGAATGCGCCCCAGCGCGAGGCGGTGCTGAACACCGAGGGTCCGGTTCTGGTGCTCTCCGGCGCCGGCACCGGCAAGACCCGCGTGCTGACGACGCGCCTCGTGCACATCCTTTCGACCCAGCGCGCCTGGCCGAGCCAGATCCTTGCCGTCACCTTCACCAACAAGGCCGCGAACGAGATGAAGGGCCGCATCTCCGCGATCATCGGCCGGCCGGTCGAGGGCTGGTGGCTCGGCACCTTCCACGCGCTGGCCGCGCGGATTCTCCGCGCCAATGCGGAGCAGGTCGGGTTGAAGCCGAACTTCACCATCCTCGACACCGACGACCAGCTTCGCCTGGTGAAACAGCTGATCCAGGCGGAGAATCTCGACAATCAGAAATGGCCCTCGCGCGTGGTGCTGGGCATTATCGAGCGCTGGAAGGATCGCGGCCTCACCCCCGAGCGGGTGACCCGCGCCGAGCAGGCCGAGGTCGCCTCCGGCCGCATCCTCGACATCTATCGCGACTACCAGGCGCGGCTCGCGACCTTGAACGCCTGCGATTTCGGCGACCTGCTGCTGCACAACATCGAGCTGTTCCAGAAGGCGCCGGAAGTGCTGCTGAAGTATCAGCAGCAGTTCAAGTACATCCTGGTCGATGAGTACCAGGACACCAACGTCGCGCAGTATCTCTGGCTGCGTTTGCTGGCCCAGGGCCACCGCAATCTCTGCGTGGTCGGCGACGACGACCAGTCGGTCTATGGCTGGCGCGGCGCCGAGGTGGAGAACATCCTGAAGTTCGAGCAGGACTTCCCGGGGGCCAAGGTCGTCCGCCTGGAGCAGAACTACCGCTCGACCCCGCATATCCTGGCGGCGGCTTCGGGGCTGATCGCCAAGAATGCCGGCCGGCTCGGCAAGACGCTCTGGACCGAGCGCGCCGAGGGCGAGAAGGTGCGGGTCACCTCGGCCTGGGACGGCGAGGAGGAGGCGCGGCAGATCGGCGAGGAGGTCGAGGCGCTGCAGCGCAAGGGACATAACCTGCGCGAGGTCGCCATCCTGGTGCGCGCCGGTTTCCAGACCCGCGAGTTCGAAGAGCGCTTCATCACCCTCGGCATTCCATACCGCGTCATCGGCGGCCCGCGCTTCTACGAGCGGCTCGAGATCCGCGATGCCTTGGCCTATCTGCGCCTGGTCAATCAGCCGGATGACGGCCTTGCCTTCGAGCGCATCGTCAACACGCCGCGCCGCGGCCTCGGCGACAGCACGGTGCGGCGGCTGCACGATCTCGCGCGGGCGCAAGCCATCTCGCTGCCCGAGGCCGCGCGTCGGATCGTCGAGACCGACGAGCTGAAGCCGGCGGCGCGGCGTTCGCTCGCGGGCTTGGTGCAGGACCTTGCGCGCTGGCGCGGCCTCGCCGAGACCATGGATCATGGCGCGCTCGCTGAGATCGTGCTCGACGAATCCGGCTATACCGAGATGTGGAAGCAGGATAAGTCGATCGAGGCGCCGGGCCGGCTCGAGAACCTGAAAGAGCTCATCCACGCCATGGAGGAGTTCGAGAATCTGGGCGGTTTCCTCGAGCATGTCTCCCTGGTCATGGAGAATGCGGAATCCGGCGATCGCGACCAGCTCACCATCATGACCCTGCACGGTGCCAAGGGGCTGGAGTTCGACATCGTCTTCCTGCCCGGCTGGGAGGAGGGTCTGTTCCCCTCGCAGCGCACGCTCGACGAGAACGGCTTGAAGGGATTGGAAGAGGAGCGGCGGCTGGCCTATGTCGGTCTGACGCGGGCCCGCAAGATCGCCTATGTCAGCCATGCCGCCAACCGCCGCGTCCACAACCAGTGGCAGACCGGCTTGCCCTCGCGCTTCCTCGCCGAGCTGCCGCCGGAGCACATCGAGCGCCGCGACAACCAGACCTTCCACCGCGGCCAGAGCCGCATGTTCAATCCCGGCCTGTCGGAAGGCCGCTGGACCGGCGCCAGCTACATGCAACGCACGGCGCGAAAGCCGCCGCCGACCATCGACGCCACCGCAGTGGTGGCGGCCGAAAGCCCCGGCCGCTATGCGAGCGGCGCCAAGGTGTTTCACCAGAAATTCGGCTACGGCGCCGTGGTCAGCGCCGAGGGCGACAAGCTGGAGATTGAGTTCGACAAGGCCGGCCGCAAGAAGGTCATGGCCGGCTTCGTCGTGCCCGCGCACGAGGCGGGGTGAAGCTCCGCCCGTTCGACAAGATCTTCGAACTCGCCGCCTCCCGCAAAGGCGGCTCCGCCGCGCTCAACCGCATTCTCGCCGAGACCAAGCCGCAATCGTCGCGCACCATCGCCAGGCTGACCGACGACCGCGTGCTCTCGGCGATGACCCGCGCGGTGTTTGCCGGCGGGTTTGCCTGGCACATCATCGATCGCAAATGGCCGGGCTTCGAAACTGCATTTCGCGGCTTCGATCCGCACGCCTGTGCCTTCCTGAACGACGAGGCGCTCGATGCGCTGATGCGCGACCGAGGCATCATCCGCAGCCCGCGCAAGATCGTGGGCGTGCCGCGGAACGCGCGCTTCGTGCTCGACCTTGCGGCCGAGCATGGCAGCGCGGCCCGCTTCTTCGCCTCCTGGCCGGACGGGACCGTGATCGAGCTCATCGCGATCATCCGCAAGCGCGGCATCGGCTTCGGCTTCGAAAATGCGGCGCGATTCCTGCGCGGGATCGGCAAGCCGGCTTTCATCGCCTCGCCCGACGTGGTCGCGGCTTTGGTGCGGGAAGGGGTGCTGGATCGGCCATCCACCGGCAAGAAGGCGCTGGCCAAGATGCAGGCGACGCTCAATCACTGGTCCGCGGAATCGGGACACGATCTCACCACGCTGAGCCGCGTCCTCGCGATGAGCATCGGCCGCGCTACTTGAGCAGGATGTAGACCTTGCGCACAGTCTCGTGGATTTCCCAGACGCCCATGCTCTTGGCCGGCCAATAGGCGGCGTCGCCGGCTTCGATTTCCAGGCGCTGGCCGCCATCGGCGATGAAGGTGCAGCGGCCGGCGAGGAAGTAGGTGAACTCCGCCTCCTTGATCTGCCGGCGCCAGCGACCGGGTGAGCATTCCCAGATGCCGTAATCCGGTTCGCCATCCCTTGTGCCGGTCCGCCCGCGCAGCTGGGCGATCAGGTCGCCGAACGGCTCCTTCACCGGACCCCAGTCTTCGAGATCGCCCGACGCGAGCCGCGCGGGCTGCTTCATGAGATGGATCATGGCGGTCAGAACTCGGGAACGGGGTCTACGGCCGTGGCGGGTGCCGCATTGCTGCTGCTCGGCGGCAGGGGCGGGGGCGGCACCGGTTGCGGCGTCGCCGGCGCGGTGGTGGCGGGCAGGGTGGTCACAGGAAGTGTCGAAGCCGGCGTGGTCGAAGCCGGCTTTGTCGTCACTGGGGGCGTCGTGATGGCCGCAGGCCTGGGCGCTGCGGGCAGCGAGGGCTGCAGCTCCATTTGCGGCAGGCTCGGTGCGCTGCTCGCCGGCGCGCTGGACACGGGCGCGCTGGTCAGGGGCAGCGTATCCGGCGGTACGTTCTGCAGCGGCTCGGTGGCGACCGCTGCAGGCGCTTCCTGTGTGGTCGCCATGTCGGGCAGGTGGTCGATCGACTCTGCCTCGTTGGGCTGGACCGACGAGGTTTCCGGCTGCAGCAGCAGGCTCTCGGCCTTGGCGAAGGCGATGTCGTCCTTGGTGAGCGTGCGGCCGATCTCGTCGCGCACCGCTTTCACCTTCGCGAGCGCCTGCTTGTCGCCCATGTACTGGGCGGCGAGGTTGAGCCAGACGAAGGCTTCGCGCCGGTCCTTGGCGACGCCCTGGCCGCCGAGATACATGACCGAGAGTCCGACCATGGAATCGGCATAGCCCTGCCGCGCCGAGGCGCGATACCACTTCAGGGCCTTGGCGTAGTCGTTCGCGCCGACATAGCCGTAGTGATAGAACCCGGCCAATTCGTACTGCGCTTGCGGGTCGCCGTCCTGGGCGAGCGGGATCAGGATCTTCAACGCGTCGAACTGGCGGTCTTCGGCAACCAGTTTCTTCACCGTGTTCATGTCGGGCGGCGGATCCGACGAGCAGGCGGCGAGGTTGAATCCGAGGAGCAGAGCCGCCAGCGCCAGAACCGGTTTCCCGGGGCGGGGGCTCGCTGAAAGCTTGAGCGATCGAAACATGTGACGCCGATCCGTTGCGCGACTGCAAAATGCTGCCGGCCCCCTTTGGATTCCCTGGGGGAATCGCAGGTTCCGACAGTCGCGCACTATCCCCTTGCCCGCCCCGCGGCGTCAATCCACGGCAGGCCGAGAATCCTGCAAGTTCCGCAGAAAAACCTTAGAAATCAGACAGGTTGGTGAGACCCGTCACGACTTCAATTCTTGCGGTCCTGGAAGTTGAACTCGCCGTTCCGGATGCTCTTCGCCAGATCGTCGACAAACTCGGCAGACGTGTCCTGGCCGTGCTTTCGGACGAGGGCGAACAGGGCAGCGGAAATCGACATCGTTCCGACCACGTCGAACTCGATGCCGCGGCTGGCCGCGTCTTCCCAGAACTTGTTGAACATGTCGAAGCACAGCTTGCGCTGCTCTTCGTTGGTCAGCGGCTCGTCTTCGATGTCGAGCCGCCGCGCGAGCGCGGTATCCATAGCCATCTCCTTTGGTTTCTTGGCCATGTGACCCTCCGCAATGGCTGTGCCAGCAGGGACCCACAACATCTGGGCCTTCGACTCCGATTCAGCGCCCGAAAAGGTAAAATCAGGTTAAGGAATCCGGTCGTTTTGGCCGCGACAGGTTGTCAGCGGGAATCTTTTGCCGAGCGGGGCCGGAGTCAGGCCAGGAAGGGCGAATCCTCGCGCACCTCGATCAAGGTCGGGCCTTTGGCCGCGAAAGCCTCGCGCAGAGCCGCCTCGATCCCTTGCAGACTGTCCGGGCGGACGGTGGGAATCCCGTAGGCGGCGGCCAGGGTCTTGAAATCGGGGTTCTTCTGCTTGACCGCGATCTCCGGGATGCCGACGTCGCGCATGTTCTGGGCGATCTGGCCGAAGGCGTCGTTGTTCCAGATCAGGATCGGCAAGGGCAGGCCGAGCTCCGCGGCGGTGCCGAGTTCCTGCACGGTGAACAGGAAGCCGCCATCGCCGCAGACCGCGACCACCGCACGGTCGGGGCAGGCGATCTTGGCCCCGATCGCCGCCGGCATGGCATAGCCCAAAGTGCCGAAACCGCAGGGATGGAACCAGCAACGCGGCTCCTCGCAGGGGAAATAGGGATTGGCGGTGTAGGCGATCTGGGTCATGTCGCTGACCACAATGCCGTCCTTCGGCAGCGCGGCGCGCAGGGCGTCCAGAACCTTGGCATGCTTGCGCTCCAGCGGCTTCATGCCGTCCTTCACCGCCTTGCGCACGGCGGCGATCCGGTTGCTGTCCGGCTTGCGGCCCGGCTTGATCAGGCTGGTCAGCGCCTCCAGCGCCTCGCCGGCATCGGCCTCGATGGCCACGGTGGGCGGATAATCACGGGTGATGGTGAAGGCATCGAGATCGATCCGGATCAGCTTGCCGGGGATCTCCAGCCGATCGACCCAGCTGTCGGTTTCGGAGAGTTCGGTGCCGGCGGCGATCACGACATCGGCCTCGGCCAGCACCTGCTGCACCGCCGGCGCCAGCAGCGCGGAGGGCAGGCTCTGCGGATGCGAGGCGGGGATGACGCCCTTGCCGGCGGTGGTGGTTACACCGATCGCGCCCGACTTCTCCAGGAAGGCGCGCACGGCGGGCGCGCAATCCACCGTGCCGCCGCCGACCAGCAGCAGCGGGTGCTTGGCGCCGTCGACCAGCTTCGCGGCGGCTTCGAGATCGCCCGGCTTCGCTTTCGGTCGCGGCGCCCGCACGCGCTTCGGGTGGCCGACATCGGCCGGCGCCGAGAGCACGTCGAGCGGAAATTCCAGCACTACCGGGCGGGGGCGCTTCGATTCGAACACGGCGAAGGCATCGGAGACCGCCTCCGCCATCTCCTTGTCGGTCATCACGGTCCGTGTGAAGGCGGTGAGCGGCGCGATCGCGGCGCGCTGATCGCTGATCTCGTGCAACCGGCCGCGGCCCTTGCCGAGGTCCGGCTTCGCGTTGACGCTGCAAAGCACCAGGACCGGCACGGAATCCGAATAGGCCTGGCCGATCGGCGTCGCGGCGTTCATCAAGCCCGGCCCGGTGATCAGGCAGCAGACCCCGGGCTTGCCGGAGGCCCGGGCATAACCATCGGCGATGAAGCCGGCGCCCTGCTCGTGGCGTACGCCAACATGGCGCATCCTGCGGTCGGCGATGCCGCGGTAGAACTCCAGCGTGTGGACGCCGGGGATGCCGAACACCGTATCGACGCCATAGGTTTCCAGCAGGCCGATGATGGCGTGGCCGCCCACCTGGTTTGCCAGGGTCTGATTTGCCGTCATGAGGATTTCCAACCCGAAGATTCTTGTTGCGGCGCCGGAGAAAGCGCGCGATTGAGCGCTGGTATCTTAGCCGAGCCGCGTCCGGCCCGGCAAGGCGAGGGGGAATGCTCGAACAGTTAGCCGCGGTCATCCTGCCGGTCGTGATCATCGCCGCGATCGGCTATGCCTGGTCGCGCTTCTCCCGGCCGTTCGACAACGCGCTGGTGACGCAGCTGGTCTCGATGATCGGCTCGCCCTGCCTGGTGGCGAGCTCGCTGACCAGCCTGCATGTGCAGCCGGAATCGCTGGGGCTGATGGCGCTGGCCACGATCCTGGTGTTCAGCGGCATGTTCGTGCTCGGCTTCCTGGTGCTGAAGGTCATGGGCCTTCCCATGCATTCCTACCTGCCGGCGGTCGTGTTCTCCAATGCCGGGAACATGGGGCTGCCGCTGGCGCTGTTCGCGTTCGGGGATTCGGGACTGGCGCTGGCGGTCGTCTACTTCGCCTTTTCGGCGACCCTGCAATTCACCGCCGGGATGTCGATCGCGGCGGGCACCACCAGCGTAAAACACTTGGTGCGCATGCCGGTGCTCTACGCCGTCGGCGCGTCTTTCCTGTTCATCGTGACGGGGGTCCAGGTCCCGACCTTCATCGCGAACACGCTGGAGATTCTGGGCGGGCTCACGATTCCGCTGATGCTGCTGGCGCTCGGCGTTTCGCTGGCGAGCCTCAGGATCCGCTCGCTGCCGCGCAATTTGTTCCTGTCGCTGGTCCGGATGATCGGTGGATTTGCGTTGTCGTTCCTGGTGAGCTGGGCGCTCGACCTTCCGCCGATGGCGCGCGGCGTCCTGCTGATCCAGGCCTCGATGCCGGTCGCCGTCTTCAACTATCTCTTCGCGCAGTATTACAACCGCCGACCGGAGGATGTGGCGGCGATGGTGATCATCTCGACGCTGCTGTCATTCGGGACGCTGCCGTTCCTGATCTATTACGTGCTGTCGGCCGCGCAGTAGTTATTCGGCGGCCGACTGGTCCGCGGCGACGGTCTTGCCGACGGCGCCGATCAGGCCGGAGATCATCTCGTTGCTGGCCTGGGTGACGTCGAGATTGGGGTCGTTGCGCATGGCGCTGCCGCGCCAGACATAGAGCCCGCTCTGCCGGTCGTAGATCGAGACATTGATCCGGTAGGTGCGGTCCGCGGAGCCGATCGGCTGCTGCGGATTGAGCAGGCTGTTCTGGTTGGTCGAGAACAGGCGTGCCTGGACTTGCGCCTCGTCATTGTTGGCGTGCACCTGGCCGAGCGGATCGTCCTGCTTGTCGCCGCGCACCAGGTCGGTCTCGATCACCATGACGAGCGAACCGCCGTCCTGGGCGGCGTAGCCGTGGTTCGCAAGCTCGGCCTGCACGCGCTCGATCGCATCCTGGCTGAGATCGTCGTCGGCCTGGACCTCGAACACGGAACCTGCCGGGATCGGCGCATAGTCAACGGCTTGAATGTGCGGCCCCGGTGCCGGCAGCGAAGCCGCCGCTTGCGCTGCGGCTTCGCCCGAGGCGAGGCCCAGCCCTAGGAGCAGAGCAGCTGCCGGAAAAGTCCGCCGGAGCAAGGAAGAGGAAAAAGGATGCTGCATGGGCCACCTAAGCATTTCGCGATGACCGCGAGTTCAGCGAACGGTAATGTAGTCAATATGGGCGGGGACAGCCGGTTCCACAACGCCCGTTTCGTTGACTATACCATCGTATGAGGGGCCCCCATGGCGGATTCGACGGTTCTGGAGTGCACGGCCAACCGATCTTCCCAAGACGGACCTTTGGGTGATGGTTTGCTCGTCAATCGTCAATGCATGCCGTTTGCCATGGACCGGGGTATCGCGCATCGCGCGGCCATCGGCGTGATCGTGCTCGCGACCGACCAGACCATCGAACACGAATATCGAAAGATCTTTCAGATCGACGGCGTTGCGCTGTACCAGAGCCGGATCGCCAATTCGGCGGAGATCAACCCGACCACGCTCGCCAAGATGGAGCACGGCATGACCGAGGCCGCGGCCGTGATCCGGCCCGGCGTGCCGATGGACGTCGTCGCCTATGGCTGCACCTCCGGCACGGTGGTGATCGGCGAGGAGAACGTGTTCCGTCGCATTCATGAGGCTTGGCCGGAGGCGAAATGCACCACGCCGATCACCGGCGCCATCGCCGGGTTCAAGGCGATGGGAGTGAAGCGCATCGCCCTGCTGACGCCCTATATCGATTCGGTCAATCGCCTGTTCCGCAAGTTCGTGCAGGATCGCGGCATCGAGGTGCCGGTGATCGGCTCGTTCAATCACGAGAACGACAATGACGTGGCGCGGATCAGCGGCGATTCGATCCGCCGCGCCGCGCTGGAGCTCGGCAAGCATCCGGCGGTCGATGCGGTCTTCGTTTCCTGCACCAGCATCCGCCTTGCCGAAACGGCCAAGGCGCTCGAGGCCGAGCTCGGCAAGCCGGTTACCTCGTCGAACCACGCGATGGCCTGGCACGCCTTGCGCCTCGCCGGCATCACCGAGCCGATGCCCCAATGGGGACGGCTCTATACGGTCTAGTAGCGGGACAGCCGGAACGGTGCGTCGTCGATCTCGGGCTTCCGGCCGAGCATGCGGTCGACCACGATCCGGCTGGAGCCGCAGGCCATGGTCCAGCCGATATGACCGTGGCCGGTGTTGAGCCAGAGATTGACAAGCGGGCTCGGCCCCATGATCGGCGGACCGTCCGGTGTCATCGGCCGGAGGCAGGCCCAGTATTCCGGCCGGTCGAAGGCGGCGGCGCGCGGGAAGAGCTCGCGCGCCACATTCAGCATGTGCACGAAATCGCGCGGCTGGAAGCTGGTGTCGTAGCCGGCGAAATCCGCCGTCGCGGTCAGCCGCAACCGGTCGCCGAGCCGGGCGAAAGCTACGAGGTTGGCTTCATCGACGCCGAAATGCGCCGGCGCGGCTTCCCGATCGGCGATCGGCAAGGTGACGGAATAGCCTTTCACCGGATAGATCGGCATGGTGAAGCCGAGCGGCTTGGTCAGCAGCGGGCTGTAACTGCCGAGCGCCAGGACATAGGCATCGCCCTGGACGCGGCCTCGATCGCTCTCGACCGCGGTCACGCGGTCACCGCTGCGCTCGATCCGCGTGATGGTCGCGCCGAACTTGAAGGTGACGCCGCGTTCGCGACAGGAATCGGCCAAGGCAGTGGTGAACTTGCGGGCGTCGCCCGATTCATCGTGCGGCGTGTGAATGGCGCCGGCAAAGCGGTCCTTCACCGCGGCGAGGCTCGGCTCGAAGGTCGCAAGCTCCTCCCTTTCGAGGGTCCGGGCCTCGACGCCTTCATCGGCCAGCAGCTTGAAGTTCGCGCGGCCGGCGCGGAAATGGTCCGGATCGCGGTAGAGATAGAGCGCGCCGGATTGCGAGCGATCCCAGGTGATGCCGGTCTCCGCCGTGACCGCGGCGGTCTCGGCCAGGCTGTAGGAGCAGAGCCGGACCTTGATCACCGTGTTCTCGCGGTTGCGCGCGGCGGTACAGTTCGCCAGGAACTTGAGACCCCAGGCCCACATGCCGGGATCGAGTTTCAGGCGCCAGCGCAAGGCCGTGTCGGTGCGCCAGAGCGATCTCAGCAGGATCATCGGCGCCCGCGGGCTGGCCCAGGCATAGGCGTGGCCCGGCGTCAGCAGCCCGGCATTGGCAAAGCTGGTCTCCCGCGCCGGCTCCTTCTGCCGGTCGATCACCGTCACCTGATGGCCCTCGCGCGCGAGGTAATGGGCGGTGGTGACGCCGAGCAGGCCGGCACCGAGGACAACGACATGCATGTGGGAACCGGGACCTTTGGGAACCAACGGACTTGTTGACGGCTTCATAAGCTTGCCATAATTCGGGACGATTGAATATGCGGGGCAGGCTCAAGGAGCGTTCGATGCCGAAGATGCGACTTATCACTGCGACCGCGTTTCTGCTGGCGACGGTGTTCCTATCGAATGCCGAAGCACAGGCCCAGTCGTCCACCATTCCGCTGACGGTGCCCGAGATCCAGCAATGCCTCTGCATGCAGCCGCGACTGCAGCCGCTGCAGGACGCATGGCTGGAGAAGCAGCGTGCCTTCGACGAGCAGCAGGCGCAGCTTGCCACGGTCGACAAGGAGGTGGTGGCGCAGCGGGCGAAGCTCGATCCCAACGATATCGTCGGGCAGCAGGTGCTGAAGGATCTACTGGCGCAACAGCAGGGGTTGCGCGACGCGATCAGCGCCCGCTACCTGCCGGAGGTCAACCAGGCGCGCGAGGCCTACAACGCAGCGGTGATGCAATATAACGGGCTCTGCACGCGGCCCCGCTACTCGGCCGACGAGGCTGCCGCCCGCGCCACACCCTTGGCCTGCCCGGCGCCGTAAGGCCTCAGCCGGCCGCCTGCCACTGGCATTTCAGGTTCATCTGGCCGGCGGTGTTGGCGACGGTCGCGAGGCAGGCCGCCGCCTTGTCGTCCGGGACCCAGATCGCCATGCGGAGCCGGAAGCCGGCGCCGCTGGCGCCGGGAACGCTCTCCGAGTTCAGTCGGACGATATTGGCGCCGAACGCGCCGAAGGCTTCGGAGAGCCGAGCGATCAGGCCCGGACTGTCGTCGCCGGTGATTTCGATGCGATGGGTGATGCGCGCACTCTCGACGTGGCTCTCGCGGTAGCTGAACGGCGTCACCGTCAGCTTGCCGTCCTTAAGCTGCGGCAATCCGGCGAGCTCGCGTTCGAGCTCGCCGAGCGTCAACCGCTCCGGCAGCTTCGCCACCAGCGTGAACTCCGCCCCGCCGCCGAGCACGGCGAAGGTCGTGTCGGCGAGGTTGATCTCGAGGTCGAACAAAAGACCGGTCACCGCCGCGATTAGGCCGGGCCGGTCCTCGCATATGATGGAGATCAACGCCGTGGACATGCGCTTACTCCCTCCCTAGACGACATTGGCTTCCTTGATCAGCGTGCCGTTGAGGACGCGGTTGTAGGAAAGCCGGCTCAAATCCAGCGTCCGGTACTGGCCGAACACGATCAGCTCGCTCAAGGCCCGGCCGATCGCCGGGCTCTGCTGCAGCCCGTGGCCGGAGAAGCCGTTGGCGAAGAAGAAGTTCGGCACCTGCGGCGCGGGACCGATCAGAACGTTCTGATCGAGCACATTGTAGTCATAATGCCCGGCCCAGGCTCGGATCAGCTTGATCGCCTCGAACATCGGCACTCTGTGCGCAAGCGTCGGCCAGATCAATTCTTCGAAAGGACGATAATCGAGCTCGAAATCGAGGCAATCGGGATCGTCCCAATCTTCCGGCGAGACGCCGCAGATGAAGTTCGTGCCTTCCGGCCGGAACCAGACGCCACTGGGATCGATGGTGAGCGGCATGGTCTCGTTGTCGACCTCCTCGCGGCAGTCGAAGACGTAGATGTAGCGCTTGCGCGGATGCACCGGCAGGTCGATCCCGGCATAGCCGGCGATGGTGCGGGCGTGATAGCCGGCGGAATTGACCACCGCGGCGCAATCGATCCGGCCCCCTTCCTTGAGCTTGACCGCTGAGATCCGGGCTCCGGCGAAGTCGAAGCCGACCGCCTCGTCCTGGATATACTTGACGTCAAGCGACCGGGCCTTGCGCTTGAAGGCCTGCAGCAGCGAGTAGGGATCGATCCAGCCCTCGTTGGCAGGCCCGAACGTCGCGCCGGCGAGATCGGCGGTGTTGACCCAAGGGAATCGGTTCTGCAACTCCTGCGGCGTCCAGAGCTGCGTCCCGGCGCCTTGCTCGTGCTGCAGCCGGTGGTTCGCAACCAGCGTCTTCAATCCGGCATGGGTCGCGAGGAAGAGATAGCCGTTCTCATGGAAATTGATCGCCGGCTTGTCGTTGCCGACCGCAAGATGCTGCTCGATCGACTTGTAGAAGGACGCCGCGAAGGCGGAGATCTGCACGTTCTCGGGCGTCGAGAATTGCTGCCGCACGCCACCGGCCGAGCGCGGCGTCGCCGCGTCGGTATAGGTCGAGTCCTTCTCGATGACCGCGATCCGGCCGTCGAACTCCGGCTGGCTCGCGAGGAAATAGGCGGTCGATGATCCGATCACGCCGCCGCCGACGATGACGACGTCGTAGTTGTCTTCCGTCATGATCTATCCGTTGAACTCCGCATCGAGCAGGCCTTTGACGCCCGGCTCGCACACAAACAAGCTTCCGGAAAGCGGCGCCTCGCGCAGCTGATCGGCGCTGAGGCCGTCGCTGGCGCTGGTGATGAACAACTGGTCCATGCGCGGGCCGCCGAAGCAGACCGAGGTCGGTCGCGGCACCGGCACCTTCAGCACCCGGTCGATCTCTCCCGTCTGTGAATAGCGGGTGACGCTCCAACCGTCCCAGTTGCAGCACCAGAGATAGCCTTCGGAATCGACCGTCATGCCGTCGGGATACCCGGCCTCCGGGCTGCAACGGAAGAAGCTCTTGCGCGCGCCGATCAGACCGGTGTCGAGATCGACGTCATAGCAGTAGATCTCCTGGGCGAAACTGTCGGTGAAATAGGCCTGGCGTCCGTCGGGTGCGAAAGCGGGGCCGTTGGAGCAGATGATGCCGCTGTCGATTCTGCGCACCCGCCGCTGGCCCTGGCCCTCGATTACATAGAGGCTGCCGCTCTGGCGGGTCTCGCCGATATCCGCCGTCCCACTCCAGAGTCGCCCCTTGGGATCGCATTTCGCGTCGTTGAAGGCATTGCCGACCTGGTCGGATTCCGGGTTGACCAGCAGGTTGCGATGGCCGCTGCGGTTGAGGTCGTGAACGCCTTCCGCATCGACCACGATCATCCTTCCGTCGCGGGCGAAGACCATGCCGCCGATGGTCTTGCCGAGCGCCGCCGGGACCTGCCGGTTCTGCCGGGTGATCACGTCGAAGCAGTAGATCGCCGGCGCCTTCAAATCGATCCAATAAAGGGAATTTTCCCGCGGTCGCCAGATTGGCCCCTCCCCAAGGACCGACCGCTTTTCCAATAGACACCGCACTTCGGTCATGGGAGCCCCCTCCGTCCCGAAAAATGACGCCTTTTCAAGATTTTGGTCAAAGGCGGATATCCTTTGACCTTGTCCCGGATTAAGGCAACTCTAAATAACAGAGGGAGGGAGTGAGCAGGATGAGTCGCGCGTTCGTCAAGGAAAACGAAGATCAGGTCCCGGAATTGCCGGAGCGGCCGCAAAGCCCGCATCCGAATTTCGTGACGCCCCGCGGCTTGGCGCTGCTGAAGCAGCAGTTGGCTGAGCTCGAGCAAGACAAGCACCGCCACGCGACCGAGCAGAACCTGCTCGACAAGGAGGCACTGCAGGTGATCGAGCGCGACATCCGCTATGTGCAGGAGCGCCTCACTCGCGCCATTCCCGTGGACTACGCCCAGCAGCCCAAGGACCAGGTCGATTTCGGCGCCATCGTCGAATCCGAGGACGAGAACGGCGTGAAGCGCAGCTTCGAAATCGTCGGCGAGGACGAGGCCGATCCCAATCTCGGGAAGCTGTCCTGGGTCTCGCCGCTCGCCTTGGCGCTCAAGGACGCCAAGGTCGGGGACACGGTGGTCTGGAAGCGGCCGGCCGGCGACCTCGAACTCGATATCCTCTCCATCCGCTACCCGGCCGCGTGATCGGGACGGATCAGTAGGCCCGCAACGGTCCGCCCTGGGGCAGCAAGGCCGTGAGCGGCCGGTGCAGTATTGGCGTTGAGCTTCTTCATGTAGTCGAAGGCCTGGTCCTCGCCCATCAGCTAGACGGTGGTTGCCAGCATGGTCCAGGCGGTGCCGGAGGAATTCGGATCCGCCATCTGGATCTCCCCTTCGAACTCAGGCTTGAGGAGATCGGCCCAGCAGGCGGGCTTGGCCTTGTCGCCCAATTCCTTGTCGTTGTAGCCGAAGCCGAGTGCGCCCAGATAAAGGCCGACCGTGCGATTGCCGGAGCGCTTGGCCTGGCTCTGCGCCCAGTCGCGCAGCTCAGCCGTCGCCGGCGACTCGTAGGGTTCGGTCAGGCCGTCCGCGGCCGCCTGGAGATGCGGGTCGCCGGTGCCGCCGTACCGGATGTCGCCGCGCGGATTGTCTTTTTCGGCGCGGAGACGCGCATAGATCTCGCCGGCGCTCTGCCGCGTCATATCGACATGGATGCCGGTCTTTGCCTGGAACGCGTTGGCGGCGGCGCGGCACCATTCCTCGTTGACGCCGCAATAGACGACCACGGTCCCCTCGGCCTGCGCGCTGGCATGGCCGAACAGAGTGGCGGCGACGACGCCGAAGGCGAAACTCTTCCCGAGATTGACGCTGTTCATGTGGCTCTCCCAATTGCAGCCCATTGCCTGGGCTCTCGTGCTGGGCGTGCTTTCGGCAAGAATCGATAGGGCCAGAATATTGCACGCGCGTGCAAACCGTGTCATATAACTGCAACATCCGTCAACTTTGGTGGCGCCGCATGATAGAGATTCGTTGTTGCACACGATTGCAGAGGACCTTCCAGTCTTGGCCGTAAAAAAAACTTCGACCAAGCGGGCGGCCCTGCGCCGCACCGGACCGGCGCGGCACAAGTCCTTCGTCAGCGCCGAGCAGGTGGCCGAGCGCGCGGGTGTGTCACGGTCGGCGGTCTCGCGCACCTTCACGCCGGGGGCCAGCGTCTCCGAGGATACGCGGCGGCGCGTGATGCGCGCCGCAACCGAACTCGGCTATCACGTGAATCACCTGGCGCGCGGATTGATGCGGCGCAGCACAGGCATCGTTTGCCTGATTGTCGCCGATGTCGAATCGCCGCAGACTGCGCGCATGGTGCGGGCCATCACCACGCGTCTGCAGAGTGTCGGCAAGGTCGCCATGATGATCAACATCTCCGACCCACGGGACGACGCGGCCGATGCGCTGCGGCAGACCTTGAACTATCGGGCCGATGCGACCGTGGTCATGTCGGGCACGCCTTCGCAGGCCATCGTGCGCAGCTGCCTCGACAACGGGCAGCGCCTGATCCTGATCAGCCGCGACGACAAGATCGCCGGGCCGCATAATATCCGACTCGACAATGCCGCTGCAGCCCGGCTGGCTTTCGCCGCGTTTATCCGGGCGGGCTGCCGGCGGCTCGCGGTGATCAATTCCAATCTCGGCACGCCGAGCCTCACGGCCCGTGAATACGCCTTTGTGGCACAGGCACGTGCCGCCAAGTTCGAGGTGACGGTGATCCGCGAGGGCGGCATGACCAGCTATGAGAACGGCCTCATTGCCGCCCGCCGGCTGTTCAGCGCCGAGCAGCGTCCGGACGGCGTGTTCTGCGTCAACGACCTGCTGGCCTGCGGAGCGATGGATGTGGCGCGAAAGGAGTTCGGGTTGCGGGTGCCGGAGGATGTTTCCTTCATCGGCTTCGACAACATGCGGCAGGCCGACTGGCTGTCCTATGGCCTGACCACGTTCGATCAGCCGGTGGAAGAGATCGCCGACAACGTGGCGGCGCTCGCGACGGAGAACGGGACGCGGCGGCAACCGGCCCGGGTCGAGATTCTGCCGAAGATGGTCTGGCGCAGCTCGGTCCGGATCTGAGGACGCACATGGCGAAGGCAAGGAAAAAGGCGAAAAAGAAGGCGAAGAAGCAGACACGGAAGAAAGCCGTGAAGCCGCTGGTCGCACGCCCTTTGCCGAGTTCGCCAAGGCACCGGCAGTATGGCGTCATTCCGCTCCGCTTCGGGCGCGACGGCCGGCTCCAGGTTCTGCTGCTCACTTCTCGCGGCACCGGACGCTGGGTCATTCCCAAGGGCTGGCCGATGCGCAAGCGCACCCCGGCGGGCACCGCCGAACGCGAGGCCTATGAAGAGGCCGGTCTGAAAGGCTATCTGCTGTCGCGGCGGCCGGTCGGCAGCTATCGCTATCTCAAGACCGACGACAAGTTCAGCGGCGCTATCCTGGTGCGGGTCTTCCTTCTGGCGGTCGAGCAGCAGAAAAAAGACTTTCCGGAGTGCCACGAGCGCCTGACCCGCTGGTTTCCGATCGCACGGGCCGCGGCGCTGGTTCAGGAACGCGAGCTTGCCGCGCTGCTCAAGACCGTTCCGAGCCTGCTGGTCCAGCGCCCGGCGACCAAGGCCCGCTGAAGGTTTCGCCACCACTTTCTCGTTGTGAACCACTCGCCGTCAGCGGTATCGTTTTGGCCTGGAAATGGTTTCCGCCAAGGGGCGACCCCGTGACGGTTCTGCTGCCCAAACCGCGCTTCCGCGAACCCGGCCTGCCGAGACTCGATCCCGGCATTGAACGCTACCGCGTGGCCGGGCTGGGCGGATTGATCCTGCACCTCTCCGCGGGCGACCGGGTCGAGATCGTCGACCGCGAGGGCCGCCAGCCCTGTGAGATCGCCGCCTTCGGCGCCGGTGGTCGGCCCGACCTCCCAGCGTTCGGCCTCAAGCCGGATGGAGATGCGTCCGGCATCAACCGGCTGCTCCAGGGCGAAGGGGAGAACGGCGCGGAGATCGCACGCGCCCTGCGGGCACGCGGCATTCCGCTCGGCGTCGATAAAGTCGCGCGCGTGCTCGGCGATGGCCGACCGGGCGACAGCGCCTCGCTCAAAGCCGAACGCGACATCGATGTGGTGTTTCACGCGCCGGGACCGGACCGTCTCCTCGGGGCCGATCTTCCGGCCACCGATCTCTCTGTCATCGTGCACCGCGCCCGCATCGTCACCGGCGATGCGATCCCGCTTCCGGAGCCTCTGGGCGACGTGATCGCCGAGTTCCGGGTCAATCGCTGCACCGCTTTGTCCTACGAGGTGAAGCAGGGGCAGTTCATCCAGATCGTCGATGTTGCCGGCCGCCAATGCTCGGATTTCCTCGCCTTCGATGCGCGGCGCTTGCAGCAGGGTGTCGAGCGTGGGCTCGACATGACGACGACGCGGAGCTTGCTCGGCATGATCTATCCGGGGCCGGGCCTCGCCTCGAAATTCTTCGATACCGATATGCAGCCGCTGGTCGAGGTGGTGCGGGACACCGTCGGTCGTCACGACACCTTCGGTCTCGCCTGCACCAGCCGCTTCTACGAGGATGCCGGCTATCCCGGGCATCCGAGCTGTTCCGACAATTTCAACGGCGCACTCGAGACCTTTGGCCTGGCCAGGCGGCCGGGCTGGCAGGCGGTCAACCTGTTCTACAACACGGGCATCTCCGCGCAGAACGCGATCTTCCTGGACGATCCCTGGTCGCGGCCCGGCGATTACGTGCTGATGCGCGCGACCAAGGACCTGGTGTGCGGGTCATCCGCCTGCCCGGACGATATCGACGCGACCAATGCCTGGAATCCAACCGACATCCATGTCCGCATCTACGCGGCCGAGAACAGCTTCTCAAGAGCGGTGGCTTATCGCATGACACCCGATGCCGAACCGAGACTGACGCGGGAGAGCGGCTTCCACCCGCGCATCGCCGAGCTCACGCGCAACTTCACGGAATATCGCGGTTTCTGGCTGCCGAACCGCTTCAACAATGCCGGACCGGTCGCCGAGTACTGGGCGTGCCGCGAGAAGGCAGCGGTGATGGACCTGTCGCCACTCCGGAAGTTCGAAGTGCTCGGCGCCGATGCCGAGGATCTGCTGCAGGCCGCCTGCACCCGCAACATCCGCAAGCTCTCCGACGGCCAGGTCGTCTACACCGCCTTGTGCTACGACCATGGCGGGATGCTGGACGACGCGACGGTGTTCCGCCTCGGCACCGATCGCTATCGCCTGGTCGGCGGCGACGAGTATGACGGCGTCTGGCTGCGCGAGCTCGCCGAGCGGCGCGGCTTGAAGCAGGTCTGGGTGAAGTCCGCGACCGACCAACTGCACAACATCGCGGTGCAGGGTCCGAAGAGCCGCGACATCCTGAAGGAGATCATCTGGACCCCGCCGGCCCGCGCCCGGGTCGATGAGATCCAATGGTTCAACTTCACAGTCGGACGCATCGGCGACTACAACGGCGCCGCCGTCGTGGTCTCGCGCACCGGGTATTCCGGCGAACTCGGCTACGAGATCTTCTGCCATCCGAAGGACGCGACCGCGGTCTGGGATGCGGTCATGGAAGCGGGCAAGCCGCATGGCCTCCAGCCCTTGGGACTCGAGGCACTCGACATGCTGCGCATCGAAGCGGGGCTGGTTTTCGCCAATTACGAGTTCAATGACCAGGTCGATCCGTTCGAGGCCGGTATCGGATTCACCGTCGCTTTGAAGGGCAACGAGGATTTCGTCGGGCGCGACGCGCTGCTCAAGCGCAAGGAGCATCCGCAGCGCCAACTGGTCGGGCTGGAGATTGAGGGCAAGGAGGCGGTCGGCCACGGCGCCTGCGTGCATCAGGGCCGCGCCCAGGTGGGCGTCGTCACCAGCGGCTGCCGTTCGCCGCTCTTAGAGAAGAACATCGCGCTCTGCCGCATGGACGTGAGCGCCGCCGCGATCGGCACCGAGGTCGAGATCGGCAAGATCGACGGCCACCAGAAGCGCATCCCCGCGCGGGTCGTGCGCTTCCCGTTCTACGATCCGGACAAGCTGAAGCCGCGGAGCTGAGCGCCCTAGCGCGGTTCCTGCAGCCAGCGGACGGCATTGTCCGCGCTGGAGAACTCGCGGCACTCGGATTTAGGGAACAGGATCGAGGCGATCTTCAGCATCGCCGCGAACCAGGCGCTGCGGGTGATGAAGGCGACGCGCGGTGCAGGCCCCGACCTGCTGCCCCAGGGCGCCAGTCCGGCGATGGCGTGGATCGCCGACCAGTCGATGCCGCCCTTGAAGTTCGAGAGATCGACCAGCGTCATCATATTCGGGTGAATCGTGCCCGCCGCGAGCGCCTCGCGGAAGCAGCCGACGATCCCCTCGTCCAAGGTCTCACCGACCACGTCGATCCGCAGGAAGTCGCCGCTCACGCTGAGCGTCACGCGATTGCCGCCGGTGCTGCTGATATAGGTGTGGGTCGCCGCCGCAGTGGTTACCGTAGCGTCGTCTGGCGCGCACAAGGCTGGTCACTCCACGCTGTGCTGCCGCGGGAATATCGCGCTATGCGGCGGCGGAAGTTTGGACGGGGACAGCGCCTGCCGCAACCCGCTATTTCTTTCTCGCGACCTCGAGCGTCGATTGCAGGTCCCTGGTGAGGTGGGTGATCTTCTCGGCGGATTCGCCGGTCGCGGCGGCGAGCGACTTGATCTCCTGCGCGACGACGGCGAAGCCGCGGCCCATTTCGCCGGCGCGGGTCGCCTCGATGCGCGCGTTCAGTGCCAGCATCTTCAGGGCGCCGAGCACCTTCAGGATGTTGCCGGTGCTGGTGACGATCTGCTTGCTGACCTCGCCGAGGTGATCGACCACCTGCCGGTTCTGCACCTCCAGCGCCTTGCGGTCGGCGATCGAGATGATGCAGCCTTCGAGGAATTTCAAATCGCCGCGCTCGTCGAACACGCCGCCGCCGATCTCGTTGATCCAGACCGGCTGCCCGCTACGGCTGACCAGGCGATAGTCGATGTCCCAATTGGTCTTGGCCTCGAGCGCGGCGCCGACCGCCTTGTCGACGATCGTCAGGTCGTCCGGATGGCAGATCGAGGTGAAGGCGCGGACCCGGTTGCCGATGAAGTCGCCGGCCGGGTATTCGGTCAGCGGCGTGATGCCATCGGTCATGTAGAGCATGGTGTAGGAGGCGTCGTTCTGGCAGCGGTACAGGAAGCCATTCATGCGCCGCGTGATGCTGAGCAGGGCGCCGAGCTCTGCTTCCGCTGCCGATTCCGGCACGGCCGTCTCCGGTGAGACAAAATTCATAGGCTAGGGCTCCGCTGTTGCAGGCAGGGCCGCAACCGCGGCCGAGGCCGTCAAGCTCGCGTGAATCTATCGGTGCTCGATTAATAAAACCTTGAGGCGCTCACGCGCTCTCCTGCGTCTCCTTGCGGTTGCACGCCCCAGGCTTGCTCCGGGTCACTTTGCCTTGGCGTAGCTCTTCGCCGCTTCATCCGCGCGCGATTCATTGAGATAGCTCTCGAGCGAGTCATCCATCGCCTTCAGCCACGGCGTATGGTGCTTGGGCGACATCTTGCCGGTCATGATCGACTTATAGGCATTGTCGCGGAAGCCCATGATGTTCTCCGCCTTGTGGTGCTCCCATTCCATGAAGGTCTGGTTCACCGCTTCGACGTCGAAGCTCGGGTAGTCGGTGAGGTCGATCAGTTCCTTGACATAGTCGCCCTGGAACCAGATGCAGGCCTCGGCGTCCGCGAGCGTTTCCTCCCGCGCGCGCCAGGCGGCGCTGTGCTTCTTCATCTCCTCGAGCGCGGGCAGCTTCTGCCGGCCGAGGATGACGTCGCGCGCGTACCAGGCCTGCGCGTCGAACATGTTGAACGTATAGAACTGGTCCTGCATGCCGATGTAATGCAGCTTCGGGTTCGCCTCCCAGACGACGCCGCGATAGAGGTCGAGCGGCCACATCCGGTTCGCGGTCTTCAGCCGCAACGAGTCCGGCAGGAACGGGAAGTGGTGCAGGTAGCCGGTGCAGAGGATGATCGCATCGACGTCCTTCGAGCTGCCGTCGGCGAAATGCGCGGTCTTGTTCTCGACCCGCTGCAGCAGCGGCTTCTCCTCCCAGTTCGCCGGCCATTTGAAGCCCATCGGCCGTGACCGGTACGAGCTGGTGATCGACTTCGCGCCGTACTTGTAGCATTGCGACCCGACATCCTCGGCCGAGTAGGAGCGGCCGATGATCAGGATGTCCTTGCCCTTGAACTCGACGGCGTCGCGGAAGTCATGGCT
This sequence comes from Dongia sedimenti, assembly GCA_030715195.1. Lineage (GTDB taxonomy): Bacteria > Pseudomonadota > Alphaproteobacteria > Dongiales > Dongiaceae > Dongia > Dongia sedimenti. The sequence continues at coordinate 601,737 of JAUYVI010000002.1, read as the reverse complement.
GTGCAGGATCCGGCCGTTGAAGGTCTTGAAGCCCGGAAACTCGGGCACGTTCGGCACCGAGAAGTGTCCCGAGGCGACGACGACGTGATCGAACTCTTCCGAGCCCAGCTTGTCGTTGACGAGGTCATGGGCGGTGACGGTGAACTTGCCGGTCTTCTCGCTGTACTCGATCTCGCGCACGGGGGTGCGGAAGCGCACCCAGCCGCGCACGCCGGCTTTCTCGACCCGGCCCTTGATGTAATCCCAGAGCACCGCGCGCGGGGGATAGGAGGCGATCGGCCGGCCGAAATGCTCGTCGAACGTATAGTCGGCGAACTCCAGGCATTCCTTCGGCCCGTTGGACCAGAGATAGCGGTACATGCTGCAATGGACCGGCTCGCCGAACTCGTCGAGCCCGGTGCGCCAGGAATAGTTCCAGAGGCCGCCCCAATCGTCCTGCTTCTCGTAGCAGACGATTTCCGGAATCTCGGCGCCCTTGGCGGCGGCGGATTGGAAGGCGCGCAGGACGGCGGTGCCGGACGGGCCCGCACCGATGACGGCAACTCGCTTCTTCATGACGGCTCTCCCTGTATGCGTTCGCGACCGAAACGATACCGGCGGGTTTCGTTGGCCCTAGCAGGAGAGGAAAGGGCGGACCGCTCTGGTGGCGCTCGGCCTAAGCCTTGAAAAAACAGTATCGAAGCAAAGCCGGATTGTCCATGCGGTTAAAGCCCAAAGCTGGGCAATTTCCGACCAATCTAATACCGCTTAAGAGTGCACCTTGCCGTAGTTGCCCCGGAAATAGAGCAGGGGCCGGCCGCTGGGATCGTGCATGAAGCGCAGCACCCTGCCGACGAAGATCAGATGGTCGCCGCCGTCATGCACGGCGTGGGTGGCGCAGTCGAACACCGCCAATGCGTGGGAGAAGATCGGCGCGCCGCTCTCCCAGGTCTCGAAGGCCAGGCCCTGCCACTTGTCGGTGACCGCTTGGGCGAAGACCTGCGAGATGTCCTGCTGGTCGTCGCGCAGGACGTTGATCGCGAAGTTGCCGGCCTCCTCGAAGGATCTGAGGCTGTAGGCCTGGCGGTTCAGGCTGAACAGGACCAGGGGCGGATCGAGCGAGACCGAATTGAAGGAATTGGCGGTGAGCCCGAGCGGCTCTCCGGTTCGGCTGCGCGCAGTCACAATGGTCACGCCGGTCGCGAAATTGCCGAGGGCGTTGCGGAACTCGCGGAAATCGAAGGCCATTCACCCGGCTCTGCTGCGCGTCAAACATCGTTGCGGAATCGGCGGGATGTTAGCCGGTTCGCCGGGAAAGCGCCAAGCGCAATGGGGATGCGGCGCGGAAGAGCGACGCCGGCCGTCGGTGACGGCGGGCGCCGCTCAAGCGGTGCTGGGGTCAGTGATCGTCGTGGCGCGGGCCGTGATCGCGGCGTGGACCGCCGCCACCGCCGCCGAAGGGGCGACGGCTCGGTGCGCGCGGCGTGGCCGTGCTGGTGTCCAACGTGATCACGCGCAGGACCTGGATCCCTTTGCGACCCTGTCCGACCTGGCAATGGATCGTCGATCCTTCCGGTGCATCCTGAAGTCCGGCCTCTTTCAGCGCCGAGATGTGCAGGAACACATCAGGCGCTCCGTCCGCCGGCGAAACAAATCCAAAGCCCTTCTCCGGATTGAACCATTTGATCCGCCCCCGGAGCTCGCTACCACCCTGTTGGTCGTTCATTGAATTCACTCTGTTCCCTGTCGATCCTCAGGCGCCTTCATCATTGGCCCCAATTATTATTCTGATCGCCGAATGCTGAGTTGCCACAGGTCAGCATGGGCGTCGATCCGCCGAAAAGCAAGGGGCGGTTGACTTACACAAATGAAACCCGGCGCGCCGCGGCGCGCGGATCGGCGCCGGAAGCCTGGAACCTGCGGCTTATCGATAGTTCGGCCACCCTCAATAGTTTGGTGGTGAGCGCAACGAGGCGGACAAGGGCTAGTGGCTGGTTCCGACGTCGCGCGGCCGCAATGCTGCTAACATGGCGCGGCAGGACCGCACCCTTCACCATCGCATCGAAATGGCGCCGATGAACCGACACAGACGCAGCCAAGGCTCCTCCCAAAGAAGGTCGCGCGCGGCCATTGGTTCAGGCCTGGCCGGCCTGGTGCTGGCAGCGCTGTTGATCGAACCGGCACCGGCGGAGGAGAGCCCGTATGCCCGCGCGCGTCGCGAGCATCCGGCCCTGTTCAAGGTCTACTACGATGAAATCGTGACCGCCTATTGCGGCCTGCAGACCGCGGAATCCGAGGCCGGGTTTCGGCTGGAGCGTGACGCCTTGCTGGCGGCGGAGCCGCTCAGCGAGGAGACGCACCGCACGGTGCGCGTTGCCAGCGACATCGCCGCCGACTATGCCTATCAGGATCACGGGCTCAGCGGGCAGAAGCGCTGGTGCGGGACCGAGGGGCGCGCGGCCTACGATCGCTTCGTCACCCGGCACCGCGCGCAGCCCACCGACCCCGCCGCCGAGGCCGAATAGAGCAGACCATGTGGACCGCGTTCCTGATCGCCGCCGCCGTTGTCTATCTGGGCTTCCTGCTGTTGCTCTATACGACCCAGCGCCGGATCGTGTTCCGACCGGACCCGACCGCGGCCGATCTCGCGGCGGCCGGCCTCGCCGAGCAGATGACCGAGGTTGCGATCAAGACCCGCGATGGGCTGACGCTGACCTCGTGGTGGGCGCCGCCGGTGCGGCCCGATCGCCGGACCATCGTCTATCTCCACGGCAATGCCGGGCATCGCGGCAGCCGCGCCGACCGGATCCGCGACTATCTCGGCGCGGGCTACGGCGTCCTGCTGGTCGGCTATCGGGGCTATGGCGGCAATCCCGGCGCGCCGACCGAGGCCGGGCTCTATGACGACGCCCGCGCCAACCTCGCCTTCCTCGCCGCGCAGAATCTGCGGCCGGAGCACATCGTCCTGTTCGGCGAATCCCTCGGCACCGCGGTCGCGATCCAGATGGCGACCGAGTTTCCGATCCTGGCGCTGGTGCTGGAAGCGCCGCTGGCCTCGGTGCTGCATTCGGCGCGCACGCGCTATCCGCTGTTTGCTTTCGATTTCCTGGTGCGCGACAAGTTCAACTCGGTCGCCAAGATCGGCAAGGTGAAGGTGCCGCTGCTGCTGGTGCATGGCGAGAAGGACCGCACGACCTCGGTACGCTTCGGCCGCATGATCTACGACGCCGCGAACGAGCCGAAGAAGGCGCATTTCATCGCCGAGGCCGGACACAACGACCTGATGGAGCACGGCATGGCGAAGGCGGTGACGGCGTTCCTCGACGCGTTGCCCACCTTGACGGCCGGCGCCGTTTCGAGGGGCGAAAAGCCACATCAAGTCCCTGACGCGGAACGTCTTTCTCTCAATTGAGCGGCCAAAGCGATTCCGCGTTCTGTAAACCCTGGGTAAACCTTGCGGCACGCCCGGTGAATTGCAGTCTGTCTGCGCTGGGTCTGCGTTGCAGAGCAGCAATCCGCGTCGGGCTATTCGATGCGGAATTCACGATGTCAAACAGCGCAGCGATCATACCATGATAGGTGCCGCGCGTCTGCGCCGCGTTGTATGAATTCAGGAGTATGCGTCGAATTCTTCACGGAGCAGTCTAGAGTAACGCCGTCAGCCGGCGCTGCGTGCCTTGGTCGCCTCGCCGGCGATGCTCGACATCACCTGATCGGCGGTCAGCGGCCGGGCGAAGCGATAGCCCTGGCCGTAGACGCAGCCCAGCTCCCGCAGGACCTCGGCCTGCTCCTTGGTCTCGATGCCCTCGGCGACGACGTCCAGGTCGAGACCGTCGGCGAGGCCGACGATGGCCTTGACCACGGCCATGCTGCGATGGTCGATGATCATGGTCTCGACGAAGCTCTTGTCGATCTTGAGCTCATCGACGGGGAGTCGGTGCAGATAGCCGAGGCTGGAATAGCCGGTGCCGAAATCGTCGATCGAGACGCGGAAACCCAACTGCTTGCAGCGCTTGATCCAGGTGATGGCGCCTTCGGTGTCGTCGATCAGGACGCTCTCGGTGAGCTCGATCTTGATCTGCTTCGGCTTCAGCCCACAGGCGTCGGCGCCCGCGGCGAGGTCTTCCAGGAACTGGGGATCGTGCAGATAGTGCTTGGTGACGTTGATCGCGATGAAGAGATCGCGCGCGGAACCGAAGGCGTGCTGGAAGGTCGCGAACTTGCGCACCGCGGCACCCACCACCCAATGACCGATCGCGATCATCAATCCGGCCTCCTCGGCGAGCCTGAGGAACTGGTCGGGTCCGACCGGGCCGCGCAGCGGACTGTTCCAGCGGATGAGCGCTTCGAATCCGGAGAGCGTCTCGTCGGCGAGATAGACCAGCGGCTGGAAGTAGAGCTCGAACTCGTTGCGGGCCAAGGCCTGTTTCAGCTCGTTCTCGAGCCGCAGCTTGGCGACCGCGCGGCTGTGCCCGTCGGGGCCGGAGGCGAAGACGTCGAGCGACGGCATTCCGGTGTCGCTCCAGCCGGTGATATTGCGCCGGTCGCCGCGATAGGAGCGCAGCACCGAGCGCAGCAGCAAGGCCACGATCTCGTCGCCGGAATTCACGCGGTGCCGGATCTGCTCCTGGCTGATCAGGATCAGCTCGCATTCGGTCAGCGCCACCGCATTGGCCGAGCGTGCATAGCCGTCGAGCGCCGCCAGCTCGCCGAACAGCTCGCCCGGGCCGATGATGGCCAGCACTTCCTTCATGTCGCCGCTGCCGACCGAGATCTCGATCTCGCCGCGCTCGATGATGAAGGCGAAATCGCCGAGTTCGCCTTCATGGAAGATCTGGGCGCCGGCCGGGTAGACGCGGCGGAAGATACCTTCGCTCATGGCTCGGCCGCCATCCTGGGAAATTGCCGAATCATGCCCGGACTATAGGCCGACCGCGGGGCGGCACGCCAGTTCCGCGCCTCTCAGAAGGCCGCATCCAGGGCCTTGCCCAGGGCCTCGAAGGGCAGCAGGACGCAGTCGCGCCGGCTTTTCGACGCATGGACTGGCGAAAAGACCCGGAGCGCGGCGAATTTTTCGGGAACCGGGGTGCCGTCCTTCATCAGCGCCCTGGCCGCCGCATCCATCTCCCGGAGCTCGGCGGGGCTTCGGTCGCGGCCGAACTCGGCGATGGTCGCGGCCGAGGCGGCGCAGAGCAGGCAGCCCTTCACCTCGTGGCCGATCGCCGTCACCGTGCCGTCGCCCGTCTCGAGGTCGAGGGTCACCCGGTCGCCGCAGAGCGGGTTGTCCAGCGTGATGCTGGCCGCCGCCGCCGGGAGCCGGCCCTCGCCGAAGGCCTGGCGCGCCCGGGCCACCAGCTCGGTGTGGTAGAGCTCCGCACTCATGACGGCACTTTCGCCAGCAGCCGGTCATAGGCCTCCGGCGTATCGACATCGGTGAACACCGCGGCGTCATCGACGGTCAATTCCGCCACCTGGTCGTCATGGGCGCCGATCAGATGCCGGGCGCCGACATCGCCTTCGAGCTCCAGCATCTCCTGGAAATAGCGGCGGTCGAACAGCACCGGGTTGCCGCGTTTGCCCTCGACCGTGGGCACCACGATGCTGCGGCCCTCGAGCGGGTTGTAAGCGGCGATCAGGCGCCGGATCAGCGGCGCCGAGACCTGGGGCATGTCGCCCAGCATCACCAGTACCGCGTCGGTCTTCGGCCCCAGCGCACGAATGCCGGCCTTCAAGGAGGCGCTCATGCCGAGCTTGTGCTCGCGCGCCTCGATCACCTTGACCGGCCGGTCGCCCAAGGCCTCGCGGATCCTGCTCGCCTGATGACCGCTGACCACGACGACCTCGCTCAAGCCGGCATCCAGTGCCTGATCGACCGCGTGGCAGAGGATGGGCTTGCCTTCGAGATCGAGCAGCAGCTTGTTGCGTCCCATGCGGCTGGAGCGCCCGGCGGCGAGGATGACCGCGGCGACCGCCGGCCGTCCCGATGCAGTCTTTTCCTCGGGCGGCTTATCGCGCGGCTGCGGCCGGCTGGGGATTTCGCCGAGCAACCCGCCGACGCCCATGGCCGCGATGTCTTCGTTGCCGACCGGAATGTCGGCCAGCAGGCGCTGCAGCACCCAGTCGAAGCCGTTGATCTTCGGCGAGCGCGCACAACCGGGCAGCCCCACGATGGGCTTGCCGTCGCGCTCGCCCAGCACCAGCAGGTTGCCGGGATCGACCGGCATGCCGAAGCGCATGATCCGACCGCCGGACGCCTCGATCGCCGCGGGGATCACGTCATGGCGATCGGCGATCGCCGAGGCGCCCATGACCAGCACGAGGTCGGCACTCTTCGCCGCGGCGGTGTTGAGCGCCGCGGTGAGCGCCGCATCGTCATGGGCGACGCGGCTGTCTTCGACCGGCGGATTGCCGAGCGCCGCCAGCCGTTCGTTCATCACCGCCACGGCCTTGTCGAACAGGCTCGGTTTCATCCCCGGCAGTTGGGTCTGGATCAGCGCCACCCGGCGCGGCCGATAGGGCGCGAGGCGCAGCGTATGGTTCTCGCGCGCGATGGCGAGGCAGCGGTCGAGATCGGCCCGCTTCACCGCGAAGGGAATGACCTTCACCGTTGCCACCATCTGTCCCGTGCCGACCGCGGCGTAAGGCGCCAAGGTCGCCAGCGTGATGTCCTCGCTGACCCGGTTGATCAGCCCGACCCGCGCCGCGTCCGGCTCGAAGACGCCGTCGCGCCTGGCGTAGAGGTTCGCGCGGCCGGTGAACGAAGGATCGAGCCGGAGATTGTCGGCGACCAGCGCCGCCGCGAGTTCGGCGGCGGCGCGATCCTCCGCCACGTCATCGGGCTCGAGCCGGGCCACCGTGAGCCGCGTCAGTCCCGCCGCCTTCAGGCGCGCGACGTCCTCGGTGCTGAGGCGCCGGCCCTTCTTCAGGGCCTCGCCATTGAAGCGCTGGGTATGCACCAGGATGGTCCCGGCGCAATCGTCGATGGGCAGGTCACCGAAGATCATTTCAGCCCGGGGGCCTTTGGCTTTGCCGGTTGCGCCGCGCCGCGGTCAGTTGCGCGAGCACCGAGACCGCGATCTCCGCCGGCGACTTGGCGCCGATATCGAGCCCGGCCGGTCCATGGATGCGGGCGAGATCGGCCTCGGTGAACCCGGCCCTGGTCAGGCGGCCCAGCCGCGCGCCATGGGTCTTCTTGCTGCCGAGCGCGCCGATGTAGAATGCGGGCGAGCGCAAGGCCGCGGTCAGCGCCGGATCGTCGAGCTTCGGATCGTGGGTCAGGGTGACGACGGCGGTGCGAACATCGGGCGCCAGCTTCTCCATCGCCTCGTCCGGCCAGGCGCCGCTCAAGGTGACGCCGGGGAATCGGTCTTCGGTCGCGAAGGTGCGGCGCGGATCGACCACCGTCACCGCATAGCCGGCGATCGCCGCCATCGGCGCCAGCGCCTGGGAAATATGCACCGCGCCGATGATGATCAGGCGCGGCGGCGGATTGTGCACCTGGACGAAGCACTTCCTGCCGTCGAGCGCGATCTCCGCGTTGCGATCCTCGCGGATCGCCAAGGCGACCTGCTCGGCCGCAGCCGGGGAGAGGTTGAGCGCCGGTGCGTGATGCGTTTCGGTGAAGAGATCCTGTGCGCCGCTGGCGAGGTCGGTGACCAATGCCACCTGCTGTTTGCGGGCCTTGAGATCGAGCAGCTTCTCGACGGTCTCGATCTTCATGCGTCTCAGTCCACGCGCTCGAGAAAGACCTGCAGCTTGCCGCCGCAGGCGAGGCCGACTTCCCAGGCCTGTTCGTTGGTGATGCCGAAATCGAGCAGGCGCGGCTTGCCGTCGGCGATCACTTCCTGGGCCTCCTTGAACACGGCGCCCTCGATGCAGCCGCCGGAGACCGAACCCAGCATCTTGCCGTCGGTCGAGACCACGAGCTGCGATCCGGTCGGTCGCGGCGACGAGCCCCAGGTCGCGGTCACGGTGGCGAGTGCCACGCCTTTGCCTTCGCGGCGCCAAAGCGCGGCGGCTTCCAGCACTTCCTGTTCTTCCGTCATGCTGCCCTCGTTTCCCCGTTCCGTCTATCTGGCGCGTTCGGCCGTTCGCTGCGCATCGTGGCCTTGCCCAGCGCATCGGCCAGGCTCTGCATGCTGTCGAGATTATGGATCGCGCGGAAATCGTCAACGTGCCGGATCATCGCCTTGGCGCCCTGGCTCTGCGGCCGATAGGCGTCGTAGCGCAGCAGCGGGTTGAGCCAGATCAGCCGCCGGCAGGATTTCTGCAGCCGGATCATCTCCTCTTCCAGCCCCTCCACCCCCTCGCGGTCGAGCCCGTCGGTGATCAGCAGCACCACGGCGCCCTGGCCGAGGACCCGCCGCGCCCATTTGACGTTGAAGTCGTGCAGGCAATGCCCGATCCGCGTCCCGCCCGACCAATCCTTCACATGGGATCCCACCCGGTCCAGCGCAACATCGACGTCGCGCGCCCGGAGGTCCCTGGTGATGTTGGTCAGCCGGGTCCCGAACAGGAAGGTGGAGACCCGGTCGCGGTCGTTGGTGATCGCATGCACGAAATGCAGCGCCATGCGCGAATAGCGGCTCATCGAGCCCGAAATGTCGCACAGGATCACCAGCGGCGGATGGCGGTATTTCGGCGATTTCAGCTTCAGCGGGATGGCGCCGGCGCTGCGCAGGCTGGCGCGCAAGGTGGCCCGCATGTCCACGCGGCGCCCGCGGGAATCCGCGCCGAAGCGCCGGGTCGGCACCTCCATGATCGGCAGGCGCAGGTTCGCGATCGCCTTCTTGGTCTCGGCCAGTTCCGCCGTGGTCATCTTCTCGAAGTCCATCTCCTGCAGCATCTCGCGGTCGGAGAAGGTCATGGCGGCGTCGATCTCGACTTCTTCCTGGTCGGCCGGAATCTCATCGAAGCTCCCGGCGCGGTCGCCCTGCAGCGCTTCGGCGAGGCGGGTCGCGATCTCCTCGCGCTCTTCGTCCGGCTGGTCGTAGCGGAACTGCGGCAGCAGCAGCGACATCATGCGCTGCAGGAATTGCGGGTTCTTCCAGAAGATATGGAAGGCCTGGTCGAAGATCTCGCGCTGCTCGCGGCGCTGCACGAAGACCGCGTGCAGGGTCCAATAGAAATCGTCCCGCGTGCCGATGCCCGCGGCCTTCACCGCTTCGATCGCATCGATCACCTTGCCCGGCCCGATCGGCAGGCCGGCGGCGCGGAGCGTGCGGGCGAACAGCAGGATGTTCTGGGCGAGCCGGCTGGTCTCAGACATTGGCGTCACGACAGGATGGAATCATTGCGTGGCCACCCCTCACCCCACCCTCTCCCACAAGGGGAGAGGGGGCGCTGTCGCTAGCGTTCGGTCCAAAGCCCCTCTCCCCTTGTGGGAGAGGGGTTGGGGTGAGGGGTGCCACACACTCGATGTCTCGCACTTCAGTGCTGCAGCAGCTTGGCCGCCTTCTCGGCGGCGAGATCGGCGCGCACCTGTTCAAGGATCGCGGCGGCCTCGCTGCCGCGGATCCGCGCGATGTCGTCCTGGTATTTCAGCAGCGCGCCGAGGCTGTTGTCGATCGCACCGGCGTTGAGCGCCACCTGGTCGAGCTGCACCAGAGCGTCGGTCCAGTCGATGGTCTCGGCGACGCCCGGCAGCTTGAAGAGATCACGCTTCCGGAGCTTCTGCACGAAGGCCACGACTTCGCGGGAGAGATCCAGGCCGGCCGCCGGCACCTTGGTGCGCAGGATAGCGAGCTCACGCTCGGAATCCGGATAATCGACCCAGTAATAGAAGCAGCGCCGCTTCAAGGCGTCGTGGATCTCGCGGGTGCGGTTCGAGGTGATGACCACGATCGGCTTTTCCACCGCCTTGATCGCGCCGATTTCCGGGATCGTCACCTGGAAGTCGGACAGAAGCTCCAGCAGAAAGGCCTCGAACGGCTCGTCGGTGCGGTCGAGCTCGTCGATCAGCAGAACCGGGGGGCCTTTCGGATCCGGCTCCAGAGCCTGCAGCAGCGGTCGCTTGATCAGAAAGCGCTCGGAGAAGATGTCCTGAGTGATCTTCTCCTTGTCGCCCTCGTGCGCCGCCTCGGCCAGGCGGATCTCGATCATCTGCCGCGCATAGTTCCACTCGTAGACGGCGGAGGCGATGTCGAGGCCTTCATAGCATTGCAGGCGCACCAGATTGCGGTCGAGCGTCGTGCTGAGCACCTTGGCGATCTCGGTCTTGCCGACGCCGGCCTCGCCTTCCAGGAACAGCGGGCGGCCGAGCTTCAGCGACAGGAACACCGCTGTCGCCAGGCTGCGATCGGCGACGTAGTGCCCGGCCTTCAGCAGGTCCTGGGCAGCATCGATGGAGCCGGGCAGGGCGGCCATCTTAAATACGCGCCGCTACTTCTGAACCCACTGGCCCGAGCTGTTCATGTAAAACATGCCCGGCTTCAGTCTCTGGGCGATGGTCTTCTCGGCCGCAAGGGCCGCGACCTCTTCCACCGGGACGCCTTTCTCACCGGCGAGCTGCTGATAGACCTTGCGGCGCTGGGCGTTGATCTCGCTGATCAGCTGCTGAATGTTGCCCGGCGGGTTTGGCTGCACCGCATCCACATAGCCGTCCGGCCGTTCGCCGATCAGACCGGCGGCGCGCGCGTCGTCCAGCGCATCGGCATGCGCGACGGACATGGGCAGGACCAGGCAGAGCGCCAGGACCGCCAGAGCGGTTCGGAACCAGGCCATCCAGGAATACGAGATCTGTTTCATCTTGGGTCTTCTTCGGTCGCTTGAAGGTCAGAACAGGTTCGGATTGTTGTTCACCAGGCTTTCGACGTCTTTGTCGACCTTGATCCGGACTTCCTGCTCGATCTTGACGTTGAGATTGATCACGATCGGCTTATCGGGCGCCTCGACCTTCACCGTCGGGTTACACGCGGCGACAAGACCAGCCACAGCGATCAGGGATGCCACGGCAAAGCCGGGCATGATCCAGGGGGCGCGCTGCGCCCGGTTGCGAGAAGTTGGCACCCGAAGGCCCTTTACTGGTTAGACGACTTCAGCTTCTCGCGGATCATATCCGGCACTTGGTAGCCGGCCAAGCCCTTGCGCAGGGCCTCGTCCAGGCGTCCGGCGACCGTGAGGTTAAACTCCACCGGGTAACCATTGTAAAAGCTGGGGTTGCGACCGGAGATATGCAAGCCCAGTTCGGTATCACCGGTCGCCTTGCGGTCCAGATCGACCTCCAGCCGGTCATAGTGGAAGTCCGACAGGGCGGAGAGCGCCATTTTGACGCTGTCCCCGGCATTGGCGATCGCCGCCGGCGCCTGGGCCTGGTTGTATTTGAGGCTTCCCGGCCCGCCGGCCTCCAGCTTGGCATGGTCGATCGCCAGGCCGGCCGGGAACAGGGTGACCGGGATCTCGCCGGAGAGCACCCCGTCGCCGGTCAGGCCCGCGATGGCGAAGAGCTCGAACAGGCGCCCCAGCGAGATCTTGTCGACCTTGAGGTGGATTTGCTGCGCCGGCGCGCCGAGCTTCAGAATGACCGGATCCAGGGTCACCCGGCCGCTCATCATCTCCAGATGGCTCTCCGCGAGGCTGAGGGTCGATCCGTCATCGATCTTGAAGCGCACAAGTCCGTTGGTCAGCGGCAAGCCGACATCGGCGAGCTCGACCGACACGATCTGGTCGGCCGCCGTGGTGAGCGGCCAGGGCTTGTCGATCTCGACCACCGAGTTCAGGTTGCGCAATGCGATCGGCCCGAGCTTGCCGGAGAGGTTCTTCAGCGTGAGCGCGATCTGCGAGGTGACGCCGTTCTTGTCGATCAGGATCGGCCCTTTGGCCGCGATCGTGCCGGCGATGTCTTCGGTCGTATGCGCCAGATCGGCGGCCAGATCCTTCGGCTGCAACCCGCCGGGCACGAAGGTGACTTCCGGCAGATCGAGATCGAACCTGCCTTTCCCGGAGCCGAGGTCGTAGCCGCCTTTGGCGGTCATGCTCGCCTTGGCGGTCGGAATCCCGATCTTGGCCGATGCCGTGAGCTTGTTGCCGTCCAGACTGGCCTTGCCGTCGAGATTGCCCGGGCCGATCCCGGAAGGGCCGGTCCAGGTTCCGGCATTGAGGCTGAGATCGAGCTTGCCACCCTGACCCTTCAGCGAAACGGTGACGTTCTTCGCGACCAGCGGCGGCTGGGTCGACGTGACGGTGCCGTTCTTGAGGTCGAGCGTGTATTTCGGCAGTCCATCCGGGCCGACCGTGAAGCCGATCGCGCCGTTCGGCAAAGCGAGCTGCACGGGTGCCGCGAGCGCCGGCGTCGTCAGTTCGAGCGTCGTCCCGCCGATCTCCGCCGATGCGGCGATCGGGTTTTCTTCGTTCGGGTGAAGCGGCAGGGTGAAGACGGTCTGATCGGTTTTCCGGATGGTGAAGGTGGCCGGTTTCGTCAGCTTGATCGAGGGGCCGATCGCGGCCTGGGCGAACTTGATCGTGCCGTCGCGGCTCGGCCTGACCTGAAGCTGGTCGCCGGCATATTGAATCTGCAAGCCGAGGTCGAAGGCCGGCGATTTGAATTGCACCGCGCCCAGGTTCGCCGATTTGGTCTGCGCCTTCATGTCGAGGGTGGTCTGAACCGAATATCGCTCCGGGTCGAGATTGGCGAGGCCGGAACCTTGCAGCTGCAAGGCGAGATCCGGCGACCAGCCGCCGGTGGCCTTCACGCTGAATGTCGGAATGTCGAGCCGCCGCTCGGTGAGCACGGCACGGCCGCTGCCTTGGATGTTCATCGGCGCCGGTTGCGCCGGCCAGGCGAGATCGCCGCCGCTGAAGCTCCAATCGGCGGCCAGGAACAGCGCACCGGTGGCGAGCCGGATGCCGCTCGCAGTGGGGTCGCCGGGCGGCGCCTTCAGCTGTGCGTTGAATTGCATCTTCCCGGCCTGCGGCTGCGGCATGCCCAGCAGCGTCCAGAGCGCGGAATCCGCCGTCAGATCGACCGTGACCTTGCCTTTGGGCTGCGGCGAGTGGTCGCTGAGCGTGGCATTCAAATCGAGCCGCACCGCCGAGCGCTGGTAGGGCTCGCTCAGCGCGAACTGGCTGTAGACGACCCCCTGGTCGATCGTCGCCATGCCGTCTCCGGTGAGGGTGCCGAGCGGCGTGTCGAGGGTGAGCACGATCTTATGCAGGATGATGGAGGGCAGCGGAGCTTGGCCGGCGCCATCGCCGCCGGCGGTGAGCTCGCGCAGCATCGGGTCGAGCTCGCCGAGCGTGAGCTCATGGCCGTCGTAGCGGGCATGGATTTCGATCCGCCCGATCTCGATCCGCTGCACGGTCATCGCGATCGGCTCGAACTGCAGGTTGATGTCGCTCGCCTGGACTTCGTCGCCGCCACCCAGCGCGACCGCGCCGATCCGTGCCTGATGGCTGTCGAGATGATCGATGTCGAGCCGGCTGGAGACGCCGTACCGCATCGCCAGGACCTTGGCCGCGGCCCAGGCGGCGAGATGCTCGCGCGCGAAAAATCCGATTGCGAGCAGCGCCGCCAGAACGAGGATGACGAAGACCGGCCAGCGCCGCCGCCGCTTCCTCCGCTCCGGTGCCGGCTCAGCCATCGCACGCCCTCATCCCGCAGACTGGAAATCCCGGCCGGACACCACCGGCCGGTCCCAGCTCAACCCCACGCGGCGATCGATGTCGTCGCGCGGCCCCAGGCTGTTTCTATTCGATCAGCCGGCGCCACCATCCGCGCCGCCGCGACTGGTCGCCGCTTTCTTCCGGCGCCACCGTGCGCACGCTTTGGTCGGAAGATTCGTCGATCTCGATCACGGTGATCGCCGGAGACACCTTCTCGGGTGCTTCGTCCCGATGGTCGCTCCGCGCGGCCGCCGGCAGCGGTGCCGGTTCCGGTGCATAGGCCGGCGCGACGTGCTCGGCCGCGGGCGCCGAAGGCTGGCGCCATTGCGGCGGCAGGGCGTCGGAATCTTCGGGCACCGCCGGCTGCTCTCCGTCGCGTTCCGCCTGATCGACCTCACCCGACGGTTCACCCAGCGGTTCACCCTGCGCCTGATCCGGGCCACGCCGCGAGCGGCGGCGGCCGCCACGACGACCGCGGCGCCGGCGCCGGCGGTTCGGGTCGTCGCCGTTGCTAGTCTCTTCGCCGTCGGCCTCGGTCTCGTCGCCGTCATCGGCGGCTTCGGTTTCGCCGGCTTCCGCGGCAGCCGGTGTCTCGCCCGCGGGCTGTTCGCCCGGCGTGGCGTGATCCGGCGCGGTCGGCGTCTCGCCGCCGCGCTCAGCGGATTCCGTGAACTCGTCGGCGCTGAATCGGTTGCCGCGCCCACGGCGACGGCGCCGGCGCCGGCCACGGCCACGGCCGCCTTGCTCGTCGTCGCCGGAGGCCGCCGCACCCGCTTCCGCGGTCTCGGCTTCGCCTTCGACATCCGTTGCACCTTCGGCCTCTTCCTCGATCTCCTCGACGATGTCTTCCTCGAGGTCGATCTCCGCATCGGTCGGCAGCGGAGCCGGGGCGGGGGCGGGCGGCAGTTCCTCGCCCGGCGCCAGTTGCTTGATCCGCTCCAGGCGGAAGTCCGGCGGCGTCAGGCTGTCATCGCCGTTGACATAGACCCGCACGCCGCGCCGTGCCTCGAGCTGCGACAGCGCCGTGCGCTTCTGATTGAGAATGTAGAGCGCCACGGCGGTCGGCGCGAAGACGCTGACACCGGGGCTGAACGCCTTGGTGATCTCTTCCTCGACCAGCCGCAGCACGTGGAGCGCGGTCGAATCCACCGAGCGGATCCGGCCGGAGCCGCGGCAATGCGGACAGATGTCGGTCGAGGCCTCTTGCAGCGAGGGATGCAGCCGCTGCCGCGACATTTCCAGCAGGCCGAAGGAGCTGATGCGGCCGATCTGGATCCGCGCGCGGTCGTTGCGCAGCGAATCCTTCAGGCGCCGCTCGACCGCGTTGTTGTTGCGGCTCTCCTCCATGTCGATGAAGTCGATGACGATCAATCCGGCAAGGTCGCGCAGGCGGAGCTGGCGGGCGATCTCCTCCGCGGCCTCGGCGTTGGTCTTGGTCGCCGTTTCCTCGATGTTGCGCTCTTTCGTGGAGCGGCCGGAGTTCACGTCGATCGCGACCAAGGCTTCGGTCTGGTTGATGACGATGTAGCCGCCCGATCGGAGATGGACGGTCGGATTGTGGATCGCCGCCAGCTGCGATTCCACCTGGTAGCGCTGGAACAGCGGGATCGACGCGTCGCGGTAGAGCTGCACGCGCTTGGCATGGCTCGGTGTCAGCATGCGCATGAAGGTCTTGGCCTGGGTGTAGCCTTCCATGCCGGCCACCACGATATCGCCCATCTCGCGGGTGTAGAGATCGCGGATCGAACGCTTGATCAGGCTGGCTTCCTCGTAGATCAGCGCCGGCGCCGAGGATTTCAGCGTGGTCTCGCGGATCTCGTCCCAGAGGCGCATCAGGTATTCGAAGTCGCGCTTGACCTCGGGCTTGCTGCGCTCGCTGCCGGCGGTGCGGACGATCACGGCCATGCCCTCCGGCACGTCGAGGTCGTCGACGATGCCCTTCAACCGCTTGCGGTCGTTGATGCTGGTGATCCGCCGCGAGATGCCGCCGCCGCGATCGGTGTTCGGCATCAGCACGCTGTAGCGTCCGGCCAGCGAGAGATAGGTGGTGAGCGCCGCGCCCTTGTTGCCGCGCTCTTCCTTGGTCACCTGGACCAGGAGGATCTGCCGGCGCTTGATGACTTCCTGGATCTTATAGCGGCGCAGCGCCCGCTGGCGGCGGCGGCGCGCGTTCTCCTCATCGACTTCCGGGTCGTCGTTCGGGGCGGGCTCGCTGCCGCCGACCGTGTCGAACACTTCCTCGGAGACCGGCACTTCGACCAGCTCGCCCTGGGGCGGCGGCGGAAGATCGGCATCGCCGGCGGAAACCGGCGCTTCTTCGGCCGCACTCGGCGCTTCCGCCGGCGCCTCGCTCAGGTCCTGCCGCAACACGTCCTGGTGGGCGAGCAGGGCCATCGTCGCGTCGCCCTCGGATTCGTCCTCATGACGATGGGAGTCTTCGGCGCCTTCGAGTTGCGCGCCGCCTTCGGGCGCGCTCGGGGCGTCGAAGAAGGAATCGCTCTCGGGCTGCTCGCCTTCGCCATGGTCAGCGTGATCGTCGTGGCGATCGTCCCCCTCGGCGTGCTCACCTTCGGGGTGGTCGTGATGATGCTCGGCCGCTTCGTCGGCGTTCTCCGCCGCGGCCGCTTCCGAACGCTGGCCGCCGCGCTGGCGCCGGCCGCGCCGCGGCTTTTCCTCATGCTCGTCCTCGAGCGCCGCCTGGGTCTCGCGCATCAGCGCTTCGCGATCGGCGATCGGGATGCGGTAGTAGTCGGGATGGATTTCGCTGAAGGCGAGGAACCCGTGCCGGTTTCCGCCATATTCGACGAAGCAGGCCTGCAGCGAAGGTTCTACGCGGGTGACCTTGGCGAGGTAGATGTTGCCTTTGAGCGGGCGACGGCCCGCTATTTCGACGTCAAATTCCTCAAGCTTCTTTCCATCGACCACCGCAACCCGTGTCTCTTCCGGGTGGGTGGCGTCGATCAGCATTGTTTTGGCCATGCGTGAAATACTCCGGCGCGCGCCAGGCTCCGCCAAAGGCGGTGGTGGCCGGCGACTGCGCGAATTGGGTTGGTGAATTCCAGGTGTTGGTCATGTTTACCTGTGGCGAACAGCGTCGCTCTGCGGTTTCCCGGCGGACCGAAGTCCCGCCGCGGCTCGCGCCTGCGATGCCAAAGCAACCGGCTCGGGTCGGGATGGCTCGGGCAAAAACGCGCCGCTTGAGCACACTCCCTGGGGCCGGGCCGGCCAAGACTTGACGTTGGGGGCGACGTTTCGCAACGTCGTTAATCCTTCGTCAAGTCGCACGCAGAATAGTGACCCACGGCAACCAAGACAATGGCAATCCGCCCGGCGGCTTCGACCCCGAGCGCGGTCTTGGGTGATTCACTGAATTGTGTTGATTCACAGTGAGTTAACAGTCTATACTTTGAGTCTTCTCTCGGGAGATCGGACTAAATGCGCGATCTGCGGTGGCTTTTTGCTTGGGCGACAAGGATAGTTTTCCTTGCGGCGATCGCTTTTGCGGTTCCGGCCGAGGCGAAGCCCGTGGTCACCGGCGCCAAGCTCGGCGTCGAGCCGAATCTGACCCGCGTCGAACTGGCCTTGAGCGAGACCGCGGAATACCGGGTCTTCGCGCTGGCCGCCCCGAACCGCATCGTCATCGACATGTCCGAGGTCGCCTGGAAGGTGAAAGAGGGCAAGAAGCTGCAGGGCCGCGGCCTGGTGGCGGCTTTGCGCTATGGCCTGTTCAAGGCCGGCACTTCGCGCATCGTGCTGGACCTGACCGCACCGGCCGCGGTGACCGATGCCCGGATCCTGCCGGCCAACGGCAGCCAACCGGTTCGCCTCACCCTCGACCTCCGCCCGACCGATTCGGCCGCCTTCAAAAGCGCGGCCCAGACCATTCTCTTCGCCTCGGCCGGCGCCGCGGCGCCCGGCGGCCCGGCGACGCCCGCTGAGGTCGCGCCGAAGGACAAAGCCCCGAAGCTGGCCGACGCCATGCTCCCCGGCGCGAAAACGGTGGACAAGGGCGGCGCCGTCACGCTGCAGGTGGCGCCGAAAGTCGAGGTGATCCCGGCGCCGGAACCGGCACCCAAGCCGCTGATCGTGATCGATCCCGGCCATGGTGGCATCGATCCCGGAGCGCTCGGCTCCAACACCATGGAAAAGAACATCACTTTGAGCGTCGCAAAGCAGCTGCGCCAGCAACTGCTGGCGACCGGCCGCTTCCGGGTGGTGATGACCCGCGACAAGGACGTCTTCGTCCCCCTGCGCGACCGGTTCAAGATCGCTCGGGACAAGGGCGCCGATCTCTTCATCTCGCTGCACGCCGATTCCAACCCCAGCGGCCAGGCGCGGGGTGCCTCGGTCTATACCCTGTCCGACAAGGCCTCCGACGCGGAGGCAGAAGCCCTGGCGACCAAGGAGAACAAGTCGGACGTCATCGCCGGTGTCGATCTCTCCAAGGAGAATCAGACGGTGACCGGCATCCTGATCGATCTCGCCCAGCGCGAGACCATCAATATGTCGTCCCGCTTCGCCTCGATCCTGGTGAACGATCTGCAGAACGACACCTTGATGCTGCAGAACAGCCACCGCTTCGCCGGTTTCGCGGTGCTAAAAGCCCCGGACGTTCCGTCCGTCCTGCTGGAAATGGGCTATGTCTCGAGCTCGGCGGACGAGCGCCTGCTGACCGACGCCAAGCATCAGAAGAAGCTGGCCGGCTCGATCACCCGCTCGATCGAGGATTACTTCGACTGGCGCGACATGATCCGCCAGACCTGGGTCCCGGATTCCGGCACCAAGGTCGCCAAGCTGCCCTGACCGCCGCCGGATGACCGGCCGCACGGAGCGCGCGGATTCCGCAACCAAAGTCGTAAAATTGCCTTGATCCGGCGTTAGATCCGCACTTAATCGTGACCCTTGAAGGCTGGAACGCTGGACCCTGGTTTTCCGGAACCGGGCAGGCTAGACAAAGCACCATGACCGACGATTTTCCGCCCCTGCGCGCCGTGCGTCTCGACGATGACGCGGGCGATGCCCTGCCGCCCCCGCCGCTGCCGCCCGAGGAGTCCGCGCCTAAGCGCAAGCGCGGGCGTGATCCCAGGAAGAAGCGCCGCGGCGGCTTTCGGCTGCCTTGGGTCGTCTCCTTCCTGCTCAGCGTCATTTTCGTCGGCGGTACGGTCGCGGCGATCGGCGGTTGGGTCGCCTATCTGCATTATTCCGAGGGCCTGCCGGACTATTACCAGCTGGCCAGCTACGACCCGCCGGTGGTCAGCCGGGTCTATGCCGGCGACGGCCGGCTGCTCGCCGAATACGCGGTGGAGAACCGGGTCTTCGTGCCGATCACCGCGATCCCGAAGCGGGTGATCAACGCCTTTCTTTCGGCCGAGGACAAGAGCTTCTACACCCATCCCGGCATCGACGTGCCGAGCATGCTGAAGGCCGCCTGGGTCAACCTGCTGAACTACGGGCGGGACCGGCGCCCGATCGGCGCCTCGACGATCACCCAGCAGGTGACCAAGAATTTCCTGCTGTCGAACGAGGTGTCCTACGGCCGCAAAGTGAAGGAAGCGATCCTGGCGCTCCGCATCGAGAAGGCCTTCTCCAAGGATCGCATCCTCGAGCTCTATCTGAACCAGATCTATCTCGGCTCCGGCAATTACGGTGTCGCCGCGGCTTCGATCAACTACTTCAACAAGTCGCTGAACGAGCTCACCATCGGCGAGGCCGCCTATCTCGCCTCGCTCCCCAAAGCGCCGAACAATTACAACATCAAGCGCAACCACGAAGCGGCGCTCGACCGCCGCAACTGGGTGATCGACCGCATGCTGGAGAACGGCGCGGTCACCGCGGAAGAGGCGACCGCCGCGAAGGCCGAGCCGCTGGACCAGCGCGACCGTGCCGAGACCGAGCGCGTCACCGCCGATTACTTCGCCGAGGAAGTGCGCCGCGAGCTGGCGCAGCGCTTCGGCGAGGATGCGCTCTACAAGAAGGGCCTGTCCGTCCGCTCCACCGTCAACCCGGAGCTGCAGGCGGACGCCGACAACGCCTTGCGCAAGGGCCTGGTCTCCTATGATCGCACCCGCGGCTATCGCGGCCCGCTGCAGCACATCGAACTCACCGATACCTGGAAGGACGAGCTCGCGAAGCTGCCGCCGATGCCCTGGCTTTATCAATGGCAGGCGGCCATCGTGCTCGCCGCCGACAAGGAAGCCGCCAAGATCGGGCTCAAGGATGGATCGGAAGCCAGCATTCCCCTGGCCGAGCTGACCTGGGCCAGGAAGCAGATGCCCGACTTCAGCCGCGGCCCGCAGATCAAGTCCGCCGAAGACGTGCTGAAGCCCGGCGACATCGTCGCGGTGGAGCCGGTGGAGAAGGACAAGGACGACAAGGCCTATCCCGCGAACACCTACGCGCTGCGCCAGGTGCCGGAGGTGAGCGGCGCCTTCGTCGCGATGGATCCGCATACCGGCCGCGTGCTCGCCATGAGCGGCGGCTGGAACTATCAGCAGAGCGAATTCAACCGTGCGACCCAGGCGATGCGCCAGCCGGGATCCTCGTTCAAGCCGATCGTCTATCTGGCGGCGCTGGAATCCGGCTTCACCCCTTCGACCGTCATCCTCGACGCGCCGATGGTGATCGACCAGGGTCCGGGCCTGCCGCCCTGGCGGCCGGAGAACTTCAAGCAGGAGTACTTCGGCCCGGCGACCCTGCGTGTCGGCCTCGAGAACTCGCGCAACCTGATGACCATCCGCGTCGCGCAGACCATCGGCATGGCGAAGGTCGCCGAGATGGCCGGCCGGCTCGGCGTCATGGACAACATGCAGCAGACCCTCGCCATGTCGATCGGCGCCGGCGAGACCACGGTGCTGCGCATGGTCTCCGCCTATTCGATGATCGTGAACGGCGGCAAAAAGATCGAGCCGACCTTCATCGACCGGGTGCAGGACGGGCAGGGCTGGACCATCTATCGCCACGACCAGCGCAAGTGCGATGGCTGCGCCGGAATTCCCTATGACGGCCAGCCGCCGCCGCAATTGCCGGACGAGCGTCCGCAGGTGCTCGACCCGATGGTGGCCTATCAGATGGTCTCGCTGATGGAAGGTGTGGTGCGCCGCGGCACCGGTTCAGCGGTCAGCAAGGTCGGTAAGCCGCTCGCGGGCAAGACCGGTACCACCAATGACGGACGTGACGTCTGGTTCGTCGGCTTCTCGCCCGACCTCGCCGCCGGCCTCTATCTCGGCTTCGACCAGCCGCGCACGCTTGGCGAGAAGGCGACCGGCGGCACGATTCCGGCGCCGATCTTCCGCGACTTCATGCTGGCGGCGCTGAAGGACAAGCCGGCGACCCCGTTCCGCGTTCCGCCGGGCATCCGCCTGGTTCGCGTCAATTATAAGACCGGCCAGCGCGTGCAGCCGGGCGACGAAGGGCGGATCATCTGGGAAGCTTTCCGCCCCGGGACCGAGCCCAACGGCATGCCGATGCAGATCGTCGAAGGGGATAACAGCTACAGCCAGGACGCGGGCTACGGCTCGGTCATTCCGCTTGACAGCCAGGTGCAGCAGCAGGCGACGGATTCGCTGCCGCAGGACACCGGCACCAGCATTCTCGACATGCCGGCCCAGGCGCCGCAGGTCACCTGGCAGCAACCGACCTACGCGCCGGGCGAAGGCTCGAATCCGGCCGATTACCACCCGACCAATGTCGCGCCGCCGGGCGTGGGCGTGGCGCCGCCCGCTGGGGCGGCACCGTCTTCCGAGATCATCACGCAGCCGCCGGCCGATGGTGCGGTTGCGCCGAACCAGGTGGGGCAAATCGGCTCGGCTCCGCCGCCGCTGCCGAGCACGGTCGATGGGCTTCAGAACCAGCCCATGACATCGACGCCGGCACCCGGCGGTGAGCTGTCGAGGGAAGACCTGGTCCGGCCGCTGGATCCCAATCTCGGCGGTCCGCAGCCCGCGCCGGTCCCGGCCGCGCAGCAGCCTGCGCCGACCGCGCCCTCGGATTCGTCCCAGGGGCTCTACTAGCGAGACTGCAGGAAAGTTGACGCGGCGGCCGGATTCCCCCATGTTCCGGCCGCTTTTCTTCAGGAATGGAACACGGCCATGCGCGCTGAGATCGAGCAGGCGGCGACGGAGATACGATCCTCGCTGGCACTGCTGAGGAGGCATCTTTGACTGGGACAACGCGCTGCGTCGTCTCGACGAACTGAACGCGCTCGCCGAAGACCCGGCCCTTTGGGATAAGGCTGAAAAGGCCCAGAAGATCATGCGCGAGCGCACGCATCTTGCCGATGCGATCGGCGCCTTCCGTGCAATGGAGCGCGAGCTTGACGACGCCCTGACTCTCGCCGAGCTGGGCGAAGCCGAGGGCGACAGCGCCTCGGTCGACGAAGCGCAGCGCAACCTCGCCGTTCTGAAAGAGCACGCCGCCAAGCGCGAGCTGGAATCGCTGCTCTCCGGCGAAGCCGACATGAACGACTGCTATCTCGAGGTTCATGCCGGCGCCGGCGGCACCGAGGCCCAGGATTGGGCGCAGATGCTGCTGCGCATGTACGTGCGCTGGGCCGAGCAGCACGGCTACAAGGTCGAGTGGCTGGAAGAGAGCGCCGGCGAAGAGGCGGGCCTCAAATCCGCGACAATCGAAATCAAGGGTCCGAACGCCTATGGCTGGCTGAAATCGGAATCCGGCATCCACCGCCTGGTCCGCATCTCGCCGTTCGATTCCAACGCGCGGCGCCACACCTCGTTCTCGTCGGTCTGGGTCTATCCGGTGATCGACGACGACATCAACATCGAGGTCCTGGACAAGGACCTGAAGGTCGACACCTTCCGCGCCTCGGGTGCCGGCGGCCAGCACATCAACAAGACCGACAGCGCCATCCGCATCACCCACATCCCGACCGGCATCGTCGTCTCCTGCCAGGCCGACCGCTCGCAGCACCGCAACCGCGCCATGGCGATGGACATGCTGAAGGCACGCATGTACGAGGCCGAGCTGCGCAAGCGCGAGGAAGCCAGCGCCGCGATCGAAGCCCAGAAGACCGACATCGGCTGGGGCCACCAGCTCCGCTCCTACGTGCTGCAGCCCTACCAGATGGTGAAGGACCTCCGCACCGAGGTCGAAACCAGCGATACCCAGGGCGTCCTCGACGGCGACATCGACCGCTTCCTGTCGGCTTCGCTCGCCGCGAAGATCCAAGGCGGGCCCGGCGCCGCGGAGAAGGCCTAGCCGGACGGCCTCACAGGCTACGCAGGTAGGCGCAAAACATGTCGGCCAGCGCCTCGGCGTAGGCCTCGATCTCCGCGAGCGTGCGCGGGGTCTCCGAAAATGCCTTGCCCACGGTGCTCAGCGTCGTCTTGATGAGTTCGCCGGCCCTTGCCCGCGTCGCATCGGAGGCATCCGGCAATGCCGCACGCATGAAGATATCGACGCTGCGCTCGGCCGCGACCTGTGCCTCTTTTGCCTCCGGCGACTCGTGATAGAGCGGGGCGGCTTCTTCCAGAGCCCTCCGCACCGCCGCCTCGTCGCATTCCGAGCGGATGAATGCATGCACCAGGTTGCGCAGCCGCTCCAGCGGCGGTCGCTGCGCATCTTCCAGGATCGTGCACATCAGCGCCGAGGTTTGCCGCCACTCGTCGCTCTGCAGGCGGAACAGGATCGACGCCTTGTTCGGGAAATACTGATAGAGCGATCCGATGCTGACACCGGCGCGTTCGGCGACCCTTGCGGTGGTGAAACGCTTGCCGCCCTCCTTCACCAAAACCTGAACAGCGGCTTCCAGCACCGCGGAAACGAGATCGGCGGAACGGGCTTGTTTCGGCCGTCTGCGCGAGGAAATCCGGGCTTTCTGGCGATCGGGCATGGCGGTTGCGGCAACGCGAATAGCGAGGTTTCAGGACTAGGCATATTTCTACTCCGGCGCAAGGACGCGCCGCCATCCTGAAACCGGAGACCTTCATGACCACCCTGACCCACCCGCCCTTAGGCGCTCTGCTCGACCGCCTGTTTGCCGAGGCCGACGCGGCCTCGCCGATGGCAAACCCGGCTTTCGCGCATGTGTCACGCGAGGAGCGGGAGCGCCTGATGCGCAGCAAGACCGACTACCGCGCGTTCTACGACGCCCTGAAGGACTTCCCGCTCCCGGTCTCGCGTGAGACCGGCACACTGCTCTACATGCTGGCGCGCGCCGCCGGTGCGCGGGCGATCGTCGAGTTCGGCACCTCGTTCGGCATTTCCACGTTGCATCTCGCTGCGGCCTTGCGCGACAACGGCGGCGGCCGCCTGATCACCAGCGAGTTCGAGCCGTCCAAGGTGGTGCGCGCACGCAGCAATCTGGCAGAGGCGGGTCTGATCGATCTGGTCGAGATCCGCGAGGGCGACGCGTTGCAGACCTTGCGCGTCGATCTGCCCGAAACCATCGACCTGCTGTTGCTCGACGGCGCCAAGGCGCTCTATCCTGAAATCCTCGCCTTGGTCGAAAGCCGTCTCAAGCCCGGAGCTCTCATCGTCGCGGACAATGCGGATTTCTGTCCGGAGTATCTGGCGCAGGTGCGCGCGCCGGGCGGCGGCTATCTGTCCACGCCGTTCGGCGATGATGTCGAACTTTCCATGCGGATCCATTGAATGACGGCTTCTGCTATCGATCGAACGGATCCGGCTCCCCGTCGTGTCCACGTTCTGACCGCGATCCTGTTCCTCTCGTATCTCACGGTCGCGATGTCGCTGCCGGCGGTGCCGGTGCATGTCGTGCAGGGCCTGGGGATGAGCAATGCCTTCGGAGGCCTCGCGGTCGGCATTGCCTTTCTCGCGACCATCGCGACCCGCGCCCAATCCGGCGCACGCTCCGACCGTATCGGCGGCAAGCTCTGCATGCAGCAAGGGTTGATCCTCTATGCGGTGGCCGGCCTGATCTGCCTGGCGTCGAGCTGGTCCCAGCTTCCCGTGGCCGGTGCCTATGCCGTGCTGATCGCGGGGCGCCTGCTGCTGGGTCTGGGCGAGAGCCTGGCCATGGTCGGGATGGTGAGCTGGTCGATCGGCCTGATGGGCCAGGCGCGCTCCGGCAAGGTCTTGTCGCTGGTCGGCATGGGCATGTACGGCGCCTTCGCCGCCGGCGGGCCGCTCGGACTCTGGCTGCTCCATGAACTGGGCTTCGCCGGATTGATGGGGCTCTGCACGGTGCTGCCGCTGTTGGGCCTGGCCGCCATTCATTCCATACAGGCGGTCGCGCCGCATGCCGGGAAGCGCCAACCCATCCGCACGATCATCGGCCGGATCTGGCGCGCCGGGGCCGCGGTCGGCCTGCAGGGCGTCGGCTTTGCGGCACTCGGCGCCTTCTTCTCGCTCACCTTCCTGAGCCGGGGCTGGCCTTACGCCGGGCTCGGTCTCACCTGCTTCGGCGTCGGCTTCGTCCTGATCCGGATTCTTTGCGGCCATCTTCCGGACAAGATCGGCGGCACGCGCGTCGCCATCGTCTCCCTGATGATTGAGGCCTGCGGCCAGTATCTGCTCTGGCTGGCACCGACGCCCGGAGTGGCCTTGGTCGGTGCCCTGCTGACCGGGGTCGGCTGCTCCATGGTGTTCCCGTCGATGGGTTCGGAAGTCGTGAAGCAGGTGCCGCCGCAGCTGCGCGGCACCGCGATCGGTGCCTTCGCCGCCTTCCAGGATCTCGCCTACTGCGCGACCGGGCCGCTGGTCGGCCTGCTCGCCGATTCCGTGGGTTACTCTTCGGTCTTCCTGATCGGCGGCCTCGCGGCGACGCTCGGACTCTATATGGCGGTTCGTGCGCATCAGGTGTCCCGCGTCTGACGCGATTTTGAGCAAGAGCATCTGCGCTGCTCAAATTCGCATCACGAGCGCCGATCATTCCGCAGAAAACTCCCAGAATCCGTGCCGGGCATGGCTGGCACCCTTCTTGCTGTTGTATCGGCAATCGCACGCCGGTGAACGGCGGCGGTTACAGGAGAGACTTGCGGCTGCGGCGGCGTGGATCCGTCCGTTGAAGCAGAGCGCCGGACGCCGCGCGGATGCACCGCGGCGGCCGGCGCTTTCCTCCAGCAATGCAGGGGGCAATGAACGGAACGCTCGAACTGGCCTTCGACAACAGCGGAGTCGCCGGTGCGACGCGGCTCGCGCATCTGCACCAGGCCGCACCCTTGCGCGCATTGTTCCCCGAAACCTGTCGCATGGACCTGACGGTGGTCGCGCTGACCGCGACCTGCGGCGGCTTCACCGGCGGCGACCGCATGGCGACCTCCATCGCGATGGGGCGCGGCACCAAGGCCATGGCGATAGCCCAGGCCGCCGAGAAGCTCTACCGTTCGACCGGGGGCGAGACGCGGATCGAGATCGCCCTCGATGTCGAAGCCGGCGGCTGGCTGGAATGGCTGCCGCAGGAGACCATTCTGTTCAACGGCGCCCGCATGCGCCGCCTGACCTCCATCGATCTCGCCGAGGATGCGGCGGTGCTCGCCGGGGAGATCCTGGTGTTCGGCCGCAGCGCCCATGGCGAGACCATGAACCATGGCCTGGTGCACGACGCATGGTCGGTCAGGCGCAGCGGTGCGCTGATCTGGGCCGATCGCTTCCACGCCGCCGACGCGCTGCTGGCCGAGGCCCTCGAACATCCGGCGGCATTGAAGGGCATGCGCGCGGCGGCCATGCTGGTGCATGCCGGTCCCGGCGCCGAGCGGCGCCTCGGCTTGCTGCGCGATCTCATGGCCCTGGCCCCAGCCGAGGTGTGCTGCGCCGCCACCGTGGTCAACGGCGTATTGATCGCACGCTGGCTGGCCGCGGATGCGCTGGAGCTGCGCCCGTCTTTCGCGGCGGCCTGGATGGCCTTGCGCAACGATGCGCAGGGCTTGGCGCCGCGGCTTCCGTCCTTCTGGCTGCACTGAAAGCAATGCGATGCGTCTGACCGAGCGCGAAAAGGACAAGCTGCTGATCGCCATGGCCGCCATGGTGGCCCGGCGGCGCTTGGAGCGCGGCTGCAAGCTCAACCACCCGGAAGCGATCGCCCTCATCGCCGACACCGTGGTCGAGGGCGCCCGCGACGGCCGCAGCGTCGCCGACTTGATGCGCGACGGCGGCACGGTGCTGACGCGGGCCCAGGTCATGGACGGCATCCCGGAGATGATCAAGGAGATCCAGGTCGAAGCGACTTTTCCGGACGGGGTGAAGCTCGTCACCGTCCATCACCCGATCCGCTGAAGGTGCCGCAATGATTCCAGGCGAGCTGATGGTTCAGGCCGGCGAGATGATCCTGAACGAAGGCCGCGACACGGTGCGCCTCACGGTCGCCAACACCGGCGACCGGCCGATCCAGGTCGGCAGCCACTTCCATTTCTTCGAGACCAACGACGCGCTGGACTTCGACCGTGCCGCGGCGCGCGGATTCCGGCTCGATATTCCGGCGGGCTCGGCGGTGCGCTTCGAGCCCGGCCAGTCGCGCAGCGTCACGCTGGTGAAGATCGCCGGCGACCGGATCATCCATGGCTTCGGCGGCAAGATTTCAGGAAAGTTGGACTGAGCCATGGCCTATCGGATGGACCGCCAGACCTATGCGCTGACCTACGGGCCGACGGTCGGCGATCGGGTGCGCCTTGCCGACACCGATCTCATCATCGAGATCGAGAAGGACTATGCGATCTACGGCGAGGAGGTGAAGTTCGGCGGTGGCAAGGTGATCCGCGACGGCATGGGCCAGTCGCAGCGCAGCCGCGCCGAAGGTGGCGTCGACACTGTCATCACCAATGTCGTGATCCTCGACTGGTGGGGCATCGTGAAGGCTGATGTCGGCCTGAAGGACGGCCGCATCGCCGCGATCGGCAAGGCCGGCAATCCCGACACCCAGCCCGGTGTCACCATCGTCATCGGCCCCGGCACCGAGGTGATCGCCGGCGAAGGCCGCATCATGACCGCCGGCGGCGTGGATTCGCATATCCACATGATCAGCCCGCAGCAGGCCTGGGAGGCGCTCTATTCCGGCGTCACCACGCTGGTCGGGGGCGGCACCGGACCGGCGGAAGGCACCAGCGCCACGACCTGCTCGCCGGGCCCCTGGCACATCGCACGGATGCTGCAGGCCGCCGAAGGCATGCCGGTGAATATCGGCCTGCTCGGCAAGGGCAATGCCTCGCTCCCTGCCGCCTTGCGCGAAGAGGTGAAGGCCGGCGTCGTCGGCTTGAAGCTGCACGAGGATTGGGGCACTACGCCGGCCGCGATCGATTGCTGCCTCTCGGTCGCGGACGAGATGGACGTGCAGGTCGCGATCCACACCGACACCTTGAACGAATCCGGCTTCGTCGAGAACACGATCGCCGCCTTTAAGAACCGCGTCATCCACGCCTATCACACCGAGGGCGCGGGTGGCGGCCATGCGCCGGACATCATCAAGGTCTGCAGCCTGCCCAATGTGCTGCCGTCATCGACCAATCCGACCCGGCCCTTCACCGTCAACACGCTCGATGAGCATCTCGACATGCTGATGGTCTGCCACCATCTCGATCCGCGCATCCCGGAGGACGTCGCCTTCGCCGAGAGCCGGATCCGCCGCGAGACCATCGCCGCCGAGGATATCCTGCACGATCTCGGCACCATCAGCATGATGTCCTCCGACAGCCAGGCGATGGGCCGGGTGGGCGAGGTGATCATCCGCACCTGGCAGACCGCCCATAAGATGAAGACCCAGCGCGGCAGTCTGCCCGGCGATCCGGCGCAGCACGACAACAGCCGGGTGAAGCGCTACGTCGCCAAGTATACGATCAACCCGGCGCTGGCCCAGGGCATGGCGGAGAGTATCGGCTCGATCGAGGTCGGCAAGCTGGCCGACCTGGTGCTCTGGAAGCCGATGTTCTTCGGCGTGAAGCCGGACCTGATCCTGAAATGCGGCATGATCGCCGCGGCGCCGATGGGCGATCCCAATGCCTCGATCCCGACGCCGGAGCCGGTGCACTATCGCCCGATGTTCGCCGGCTTCGGTCGGGCGCGGCAGGCGAGCTGCGTCACCTTCGTCAGCGGCGCGGCGCTGGCCGACGGCGTCGGCGCCAGGCTCGACCTGAAGCGCGAGCTGATCGCGGTCAAAGGCACGCGCACGGTGATGAAGCGCGATATGAAGCTCAACGACGCAACGCCGGCGCTGGAGGTCGATCCCGAAACCTATGAAGTGCGCGCCGATGGTGAATTGCTGGTCTGCGAGCCCGCGACCGTGCTGCCGATGGCGCAGCGCTATTTCCTGTTCTGAGCGGCGGAGGTGTTCTGCGGTGTCCATACCCTCGTCACGCCACTCGCATTCTTCGTGCCGGACCGACCGCGCCGGCGGACCGTCATCCGCCGCACGCGGATCCCGATGACCATGCGCCAGGCGACCCAATGGCACAAAGCCGGTGCGTGGCCCGCCTCCGAGGCGGCCGGGACTGTGACGCTGAGCTATGCCGATCGCTGCAAGCGCCGGATCCAGATGACCGATGACAGCGGCGCGGGCTTTCTCCTCAGCCTGCAGCGCGCCGTGCGGCTGTCCGACGGCGACGGCTTGCAGTTGGAGCAGGGCGGATTCTTGCGCGTGGTCGCGGGACCGGAGCCGCTGGTCGAGGCGACGGCGCAGGATCCGCAGCATCTGGCCAGGCTCGCCTGGCATATCGGCAACCGCCATGTGCCGGCGGAAATCGTCGATGGCTTGCGCCTGCGCATCGTGGCGGATTCCGTGCTCGAGGCGATGCTGCACCAGCTCGGCGCCGCGGTGCGCCGGATCGAGGCGCCGTTCGCGCCGGAAGGCGGCGCCTATGCGCAGCTCGGGATCAACGGCCATGCGCATTGATGCCCATTCGCCCGGCGGCGATGCCGGCGAATCCGGTCTGCTGCTGTTGCAGGCCTGGCTCTCGCCGGCCTTTCCGGTCGGCGGCTATTCGTATTCGCACGGACTTGAATATGCGGTCGAAGCGGGCGCGCTGCCCGATCGCGCCGCGCTGCAGAACTGGATCGAAGGCATCCTGCTGTTCGGCTCCGGCCGCAACGACGCGCTGCTGATCCGCGAGATCCATCGCGCGGTGACGGCACAGGAGTTCGAGCGCTGCGACGAGATCGCCGCGTTCGCGGCCGCCTTTCGCGGCACCGCGGAACTGGCGCTGGAAGCCTCGGCACAGGGCGCCGCCTTCCTGAAGGCGCTGATTGCCGGCTGGCCGGAATTTGTCGCGGCCGAGCCGCTGCGCCAGTGGAAAAGGCCGGTCTATCCGGTGGCGTTCGGCGCCGCGGCCGCGGTCGCCGGCATCGATCCGCGGCTCGCCATTGTCACCTATCTGCACGCCTTCTGCTCCAACCTGGTCTCGGCGGCCTTGCGGCTGATGCCGATCGGGCAGAGCGACGGGCTCGCCTGCCTCGCCAATCTCAGCAAGACGCTGCCGTCGCTGGCCGATGCCCTGGAGCTGGTGCCGTTCGACGATATCGGCGCCGCGGCGCTGATGGTGGACTTCTGCAGCATGCGCCATGAAACCCAATACACGAGGCTGTTCCGGTCATGATCGCGCCCCAAGCATCCAGCCTGCCCGTCCGCATCGGCGTCGGCGGGCCCGTCGGCTCCGGCAAGACCGCGCTGCTCGAGCGGCTCTGCCGCTGTCTCGCCGGGGCCTACGATATCGCGGCGATCACCAACGACATCTACACCAGCGAGGACGCGGCCTTCCTGACCCGCTCCGGCGTGCTGCCGCCGGAGCGGATTCTGGGCGTCGAGACCGGCGGCTGCCCGCACACCGCGATCCGCGAGGACGCCTCGATCAACCTCGCCGCGGTCGACCAGATCACCGCGCGCTTCCCGGGGCTCGAGTTCGTGTTCGTCGAATCCGGCGGCGACAATCTCTCGGCCACCTTCTCGCCCGAGCTCGCCGATCTCACGATCTACGTGATCGACGTCTCGGCCGGCGACAAGATCCCGCGCAAGGGCGGGCCGGGCGTCACCCGTTCCGATCTCCTGGTCATCAACAAGATCGATCTCGCCCCCCATGTCGGCGCCGATCTCGACCTGATGGCGCGCGACGCCGCGAAGATGCGGGGCGTGAAGCCGGTGGTGTTCTCCAACATGCGCGACGGAACCGGGTTGGAGTCGATCGTCGGTTTCCTGCTCGATGCCGGCGGTTTCCCGCACCGGCAGGCGGCTTTCGCCGAAGCGCTGCCCCCGCTCACCGAATGGAGCCGCGGGGTGTCATCCTGATGTCGCTCCGACGCCTAGAAAAACATCACCCTGCGGCGGACTGCCTATTTGATGTGCAGAATTCTCGGGCAATTGATCTAAGTCTGCTGGATTCCTTCGCTTTTCAGGTTGGCACGCCGGTTGCTCTTACTGTTGCGCTGCAAAAAGAAAATGGAGGGGCGGCGATGAGTGGGGCTGCGAGACAGTTGGGTCTCAACATGGATTTGAAGCGGGTGCTGGCATCCGCCCTCGGGGTCGGGCTGATGATGTTGCCCGCTCTGGCACTGGCGCAGGATGCGGCCGCACCGGCTGCGGAAGCGGCGGCTCCGGCCGCGGCGCCTGCCGCGCCGACGCTGAACAGCGGCGACACGGCGTGGATGCTGACCTCGACCGCGATCGTGCTGATGATGACCATCCCGGGTCTGGCCCTGTTCTACGGCGGCATGGTCCGCAAGATGAACATCCTCGCGACCGTGATGCAGTCCTTCGCGATCACCTGCCTGATCACCGTGGTCTGGATGATCATCGGCTACACGCTGGCCTTCAGCCCCGGCGGCTCGTTCATCGGCAACATGGACCGCTTCATGCTGAACGGCATGACGGTCGACGGCCTTTCGGGCACGCTTCCGGAATCGGTCTTCATGATGTTCCAGATGACCTTCGCGATCATCACGCCGGCGCTGATCTGCGGTTCCTATGCCGACCGCATGAAGTTCAGCGCCATGTGCATCTTCTCGGTGCTGTGGTCGATCCTGGTCTACTCGCCGGTCGCCCATATCATGTGGCAGTCCGACGGGTTGATGTTCAAGGCGGGCATCCTCGACTTCGCCGGCGGCACGGTCGTGCATATCAACGCCGGCATCGCCGGCCTGGTGACCGCTCTGGTCCTCGGCAAGCGTATGGGTTATCCAAAGACCGCCTTCCCGCCCTACAACCTGCTGTTTGCCGTGATCGGCGCCAGCCTGCTGTGGGTGGGCTGGTTCGGCTTCAACGCCGGCTCCGCCCTGGCCTCGAACGGCCGCGCGGGCATGGCGATGACCGTCACCCAGATCGCAACCGCCGGCGCCGGTATCGCCTGGATGGTCGTGGAATGGGTCATCAAGAAGAAGCCTTCGGTGCTCGGCATCATCTCCGGTGCGGTTGCCGGTCTCGTCGCGATCACCCCGGCCTCGGGCTTCGTGACCCCGGGCTCGGCATTGCTGATCGGCCTGATCGCCGGCGTGGTCTGCTTCTTCGCGGCGACCACGGTGAAGCACGCGCTCGGCTACGATGACTCGCTCGATGCCTTCGGCGTCCACTGTGTCGGCGGCATCGTCGGCGCGCTGCTGACCGGTGTCCTCGCCAACGAGGCGATCGGCGGCGTGGGCGGCAGCATGGCGCAGCTCATCATCCAGATCGAAGGTGTCGCCCTGACCCTCGCGTGGTCCGGTATCGGCAGCTTCATCATTCTGAAGGTGATCGATCTGATCATCGGCCTCCGGGTCACGGAGGATGTTGAACGGGATGGTCTCGACCTCGGGCTGCACGGCGAAACCGTGCAGTAAGAGGCGCGACGACCGGCGCCGCGGACCGCTCTCCCAGACGGCCCGCGGCGCCGGACCAATCCGGAGAACCCGGCTGCAAGACCCCGCAGCCGGGTTTTCTATTGCCTATAGAAGGTGGACGGCATTCCGGCGGCGGCACGGGCGGTGTCGTTGAATGGCGGCTTCAGCACGCCACGGAAATACCGGCGCAGCAAGGCCTGCCAGTGCAGCTGCGGATCTTCGCCGGCTCCACGGGCAAAGTGCTCGAACCAGCGCATGCCGGCGGCGACATGGCCGATCTCGTCGCGATAGATCCGGTCGAGCAGCGCCGCGCTCGCATCGTCGCCGGCGCGCTGCATGTCGGCGACGGTGGCCGGCGTCACGTCGAGGCCGCGCGCCTCCAGCACCAAAGGCACGATGGCGAGGCGGGCGAGCAAATCCTGCGACGTCGTGATCGCGGCTTCCCACAACCCGTCATGGGCGGGGAGATCGCCATAGGCGGCGCCAAGTTCCTGCAGGCGCGCGGAGAGCAGCTCGAAATGCAGCGCCTCCTCGTCGGCGACCATGACCCAGTCGTCGAAGAAGGGGCGGGGCATGCGCTCCGTGCCGAAGCGCGCGATCAGATCCCAGGCGAGATCGATCGCGTTCAATTCGATATGCGCGAGGGCATGGAGCAGGGCGGTGCGCTTCGCGGCATTGCCGCCGGCCTTGCGCTTCGGCATCTCCTTCGGCGCCAGCAGGAGCGGCCGCTCCGGTCGTGCCGGACGGTCCGGCGGAGGCGGCGCCGCGCCGATCGCCAGATCGCCCGCGCGCCAAGCCGCGGCCGCCCGGTGGCTGGCGGTCGCCTTGGCGGCGGGATCGGCTGTCGACAGGACTTCGACTGCGGAGCCGAGGAGCGTCAATCGAGCGCCTTCACGGCCTTCAACACCTCATCGACATGGCCGTCGACTTTCACCTTGCGCCAGATGCCGCGGATGACGCCTTTGCCGTCGATCAGAAAGGTCGAGCGCTCGATGCCCATGTACTTCTTGCCGTACATGCTCTTCTCGACCCAGACGCCGTAATCCTCGGTCACCTTGCCGCTCTCGTCGGCGCCGAGCTGGAAGTTTAGGTCGTACTTCTTCTTGAACTTGTCGTGGCTGGCCGCGGAATCGCGGGAAACGCCGAGCACCACCGCATCCATCTTCTTGAACTTCGGCTGCTCGTCGCGGAAGCCGCAGGCCTGCGCGGTGCAGCCAGGCGTATCGTCCTTCGGATAGAAATACAGCACCACGTTCTTGCCCTTGAGCGAGGCGGAGGTCACCTTGCCGCCGCCATCGGTGGCGAGGGTGAACGCGGGCGCCTTGTCGCCGACTTCGAGTGTCATGTGGCATCTCCTTTTGCTGTCGTCGTCTTCTGGGTCTCGGGTCCGATGATCGCCTGATAGGCGGCATGGACCGCCGCCGCACGCCGCTTGATCAGGTCCTTGAGGGCGTCGAAATCGTCGGCGCCGCCGCTTTGCGCCAGATGGCGGCGGGTCGGCTCGCGGAGCCTTGCTTCCTCGACCTTTTCGCCGACCAGGAGCCGGATCATCTGCTGCAATTGCCGCCACAGCCGGCCGATCGCGATCAATTGATCGGCCGTGTTGTCGTCGAGCAGCGCGAGGTCCCGGGCGCGCTCCAGCACCCGGCCGCTGTCGCGGGCCAGGATCTCCGGATGATCGTGGGCGTGGCGGAGCTGCAGATACTGGGCGATGAAGTCGAGATCGACCTGGCCGCCGCGCACATGCTTCAGGTCCCAGGGATTGTCGATGCGATATTGCTGCGCCATCCGGCGACGCATGTCGAGGATGTCGGTGGCCAGCTTCCCGGCATCGCGTGGCACGGCGAGGATTCTCTTCAGCATGGCGTCGCAATCAGCGACCAGGCCCGGATCGCCGCAGATCGCCCGGGCGCGGGTCAGCGCCATGTGCTCCCAGGTCCAGGCTTCTTCGGTCTGGTATTTCTCGAAGGGCTGCAAGCCGCTGGCGATGGGGCCGGAGGCGCCGCTCGGCCGCAGCCGCATATCGACCTCGAACAACCCGCCTTCGCCGGTCATGGCCGAGATCGCGTTGATGAAGCGCTGGGCGATGCGCGCGTAATACTGGATCGGCGCAAGGGGCTTCGGCCCGTCGGAGAGCGCGGTGTCCCAGTGCTCGACGCCTGCCGGAATGTCGTAGATGAAGATGAGGTCGAGATCGGAGGTGACCGTCATCTCGCGGCTGCCGAGCTTGCCTAAGGCGACCAGCGCCATACCGCGTCCGGGAAGTTTCCCATGCTGCCGTTCGAACTCCGCGATCGCGCGCGGAAAGAGCTGGCCGAGCGCGATGTCGGCGATGTCGCTCAAGGCGGCGCCCGCCTCTTCGCCATCGGCGGTGCCGCGCAGCAGGCGCACGCCGATCTGGAACTGGCGGTCCTTGGTCCAGCGCCGGACGGCGTCGAGCGCCTCCTCGAAGTCGAGCGCCTGTTCGAGCTGGTGCTCGATGTCCTCCTTCAAGGCTTGGCGTTGCGGCACCGGCTCGAAGAAGCCGGCGGTGAGCACGCTTTCCAGCAGGGCGGGGCGGCGGCTGAGGCGGTCCGCCAGCAGCGGCGCGCCGCCCATGATCTCGGCAACGAGATCGAGCAGGCCGGGATTGGAATAGAGCAGGGAGAAGATCTGCACGCCGGCCGGTAGCGCCTGCAGGAAATCGTCGAAGCGGCGGATCGCGAGATCCGCGTCGGCGGTGCCGGCCAGCGCCTGCAGCAGGCGCGGCATCAACTCGGTCAGCAGCTCGCGGGCGCGGGCGCTTCGGGTGGCGCGATAGCGGCCGCGATGCCAGTCGCGCACGAAGCCGGAAACCAGGCTGCCGTCGGGAAAGCCCATCTGCTGAAGCGACTGCACGGTGCCCGGGTCGTCCTCGGTGCCGGTGAAGACGAGGTTGCTCGGACCGCCGAGGTCCGGCGCTTCCTCAAACAACTCGGCGTAATGGTCTTCGACCTTCGCCATGTGTTCGAGCAAGGTGATCTCGAAGTCGTTGGTGTCCGAGTGCCCGCAGAACTTCGCCAGGCGGTCGAGCTCGGGCCCGGCCTGCGGCAGGGTCTGGGTCTGATGGTCCTCCATCATCTGCAGCCGGTGCTCGACATGGCGGAGGTGGCGATAGGCGGCGGCGAGATCGTCGGCGACATCGCGCCTGGTGCGGCCGAAGGCGACCAGGCCTTCCAGCGAATCGAGCGTCGCGCGGGTGCGGAGATCGGGATTGCGGCCGCCCCAGATCAATTGCTGGGTCTGGGCGAAGAACTCGATCTCGCGGATGCCGCCGCGTCCCAGCTTGATGTTGTGGCCGGCGACCGCGACCGAGCGATACCCCTTCACCGCATGGATCTGACGCTTGATCGAGTGGATGTCCTGGATGGCATAGAAGTCGAGATGCTTGCGCCAGACGAACGGACGAAGCTGGAGCAGGAATTGCTTGCCCGCGGTCTCATCGCCGGCGGAAACGCGCGCCTTGATCATCGCGGCGCGTTCCCAGTTCTGACCCATGCCCTCGTAATAGGTTTCGGCGGCGAGTGCCGACATGACCAGCGGCGTCGAGGCGGGATCGGGCCGGAGCCTCAGGTCGACGCGGCAGACATAGCCATCCGGCGTGGCATCCTGCAGGATGCGCACGAGATTGCGCGCCAGGCGGACGAAGCACTCCTGGGCGCTGCGCCGGCCCACGTAGCGGACCTTGGCCTGGTCGTAGAGCAGGATGAGGTCGATATCGCTCGAATAATTGAGCTCGTAGGCGCCGAGCTTCCCCAAGGCCAGCACGAAGAAGCCGCTGTCGCGCTGCGGATCGCTCGGATCGGGCAATTCCAGCTCACCGCCGGTTCCGCAGCGGTAAAGCAGATGTGAAACGGTCACGCGCACCGCGGCATCGGCAAAGCGGCTCAAGGCGCCGGTCAGCCGCTCCAGCGGCCAGAGGCCGCCGATATCGCAGAGCGCGATCAGCAGGGCGGCGCGGCGGCGGGCGATCCTCAGGCGCTGCATCAGGGCCGATTCATCCAAATCGATCAGCGCCTTGGGGTGCAGTTCCTGAATCAATGTGCTAAACAGCGACTCGGGATCCGAAAAGGCAAGCTGCCGGGCAAAGGCCGGGTCTCGCAGCAGGCATCTGGCGAGGAAGGGGCTGTTGCCGAATACCGATTTCAGCAGGCGAAGCCCGGTCGCATCCGCGGCAATTTCGGCGAGCTCGGACTCCGCGCATTGCGACAGGTGGAGCTCGGCCTGGCTCGTGTCGCCGGGTTCCGGCAGGGGCCGGCCGGCCAGCAGGCTCAATAGGGTTGGCATGAATAGGCGGTTCGGATCGGTCCGGATTGCGGTTGACGCCGAGACTGATGGAGCCGTTGCGGGCGGTCAAGCGTTCCGCCAAGCCGCCATCTGCACAGCAAGGATTTGGCGGCATTGATCCGGCGCACCACCAAGATCGCCCTGGAAGTGTTGGGTGCGCTGCTGGCGGGCATTGCCCTGCTGGTCGGGTTCCTGGCCTGGCGCCTTATCTATGAGGGCCCGATCCACATGGCGTTCCTGGCGCCCTATGTGGAGCGCTCGATCGCCGAGGCCAATCGCGATTTCCGGGTGGAGATTGAGGACACGGTCCTGACCTGGGCCGGCTGGCCGCGCGGACTGGACCTGCGCGCCATCAATCTGCACGTGAAGGGCCGCCGCGACAGCGATCTCGCCGTCCTGCCGCAGGTCTCGCTGACCCTGAGCGCACGCGCCATGCTGCACGGGCTGATCGCGCCCTCGAAGGTCGAGATCCTGTCGCCCGATCTGACGCTGCGCCGGCGCTCGGACGGCGTGCTGATGTTCGGTGCGCAAAAGCTGGAACAAGATGCCTCGGGGAGCGCCACAGGGACCGATGCCGCCGCGACGCCGAGCGCGGCCGAGGTGCTCGAAGAGCTGCTGGATGACAGCGATCCGAACAAGGCCGCCGGATACCTCCGCTCGATCTCGATCATCGACGGAAAGGTCGCGATCGACGACCATCGTGCCGGCATGGTCTGGGAAGGCCAGCACGTCAATTTCGAGATCTCCCGCAAGGCCGATGCGACGCTGGGCGGGAATCTGAGCGCCGATCTGCCGCAATTCGGTGCGCCCGCGCTCGCCACCGCCAGCATCGTCATCGACCCCCAGGCCAGCACCATGCAGGTCGAGGCGGCGTTTCAAGGCCTCGAGCTCGGCGCGCTCGGGCTGATCGAGCCCAAGCTCGCGGAGCTCTCCAACTCCGACGTGGTGTTGAGCGGTCGCATCAGCACCCAGGGGCCGCTCGGCGGCCTGCCGGGGCCGATCGATTTCCAAGTCAACACCGCCAACGGCACGCTCAATCTGCCGGGGCGGATCAAAGAGCCGGTGGCGCTGAAGCTGATGCAGGCGACGGGCCGGATCGATTTCAACAAGGACCTGTTTCACCTCGAGAAACTCTCGCTCGATATCGGCGGGCCCACCATTGAAGCCAGCGCCGATATCGACGGAGCACTGGCGGGTGCGGCCTCAGACGGCGGCGCGCCATTGCTGAAGCTCTCTTTGAAGGCCGAGAAGTATCCGGCGAGCTGGATGGACCGCTATTGGCCGGATGGCGCCGCGCAGAACACGCGGGAATGGCTGGTGCCGAACATTCCGGAAGGCATGGTCGAGCAGGTGAAGGCGGATTTCGCCATCCGGCTGCCGAGCGAGGCCGGCGGCCCGGCCAAGGTCGAGACTGTGAAGGGCGAGATGGCGACCACCGGGTTGACGGTCCACTATCTGCGGCCGATGCCGCCGATTACCGATGGCACGGCCACCGCGACCTTCGATGCGGATTCCTTCGACGCCGTCATCACCGGGGGCCGGGTCGGCGATATCAAGCTGCAGAAAGGCGCTCTGCACATCACCGGCCTCAACGTCGAGGACCAGTTCATCAAGGTGGGCGGCGACGTCGCTTCGTCGCTGAGCGACGCCCTGAAGCTGCTGGACCACCCCAGGCTCGGCTATGCCTCGAAGCTGGGCCTGAAGCCGGAGGAAGCGGGCGGCGAAGCCCAGGCTTCGATCGACTTCGACTTCCCGGCCGAGAAGTCGCTGACCTTCGCCCGGGTCAAGATCGCGGTCGATGCGCAGGTCCAGCACGTCGCCTTGAAGCGCATCCGCTTCGGCCAGGACGTCACCGACGGCACGCTCGACTTGAAGCTCGACCAGAACGGCATGGTGGTGAGCGGGCCGGTCACCTATGCCGGCGCGGATCTCAACATCCAGTGGCGGCAGGCATTCGGCGACAAGGTCGACGTGCGCGAAAGCTTTGAGGCGAAGGGCCGGACCTCGACCGGCAGCCGTGCCTTGGTCGGCTATGACTTCCGCCCTTGGGTCGATGGGCCGAGCGACGTCGCGCTGAAATTCAGCCGCCGCGACGACGGCCGCGGGACGCTCGAAACCAGCTTCGACCTCAAGGACGCCGTGCTGGCGATGGACTTCCTGAAATGGCGCAAGCCCGCCGGCACGCCGGCGCAAGGCTCGCTGAAGCTGCATCTCAACGGCGACCAGCCGATCGATATCACGGATCTCGGCATCGACGGCGACGGATTCTCGATCGCCGGCGGCGCCACCTTCGCGCCTGACGGCAAGAGCATCGGCAAGCTCGCGCTGAAGAAGGCCAATTTCGCGAAGAGTTCGATCACCGACCTGGTCGCCGACTTCTCCAACAATGCGACCAATGTCTCGGTCGGCGGCGGCACGATGGATGTCGAGCCCTGGATGGTGGAGCGGGACCAGCCGGTCACGCCGGCCGAGCTCGACGCCGAGGAGCAGAAGCCGCAAAAGCCCTATTCGATCGCCGGACAGCTGGCGAAGGTGCGACTCTCCGAAGGCGACGAGCTCACCAACATCACCTTCGACCTGCGGCACGATCCGATCTGGTGGGACAAGATCTACTTCAACGGCAGGCTGCCCAGCGGCCAGCCGATCGTGTTCTCCTATGCGCCCGCCGATTCCGGCTTGCATCGTCTCAAGGTGGAGACCGATGACGGCGGCGGTGCTTTCAAGACGCTCGGAATCTATGACTCGATCAAGGGCGGGAAGCTCGACATCACCGGCACCGTCAAGGACGACGAGCCGCATCGGCCGATGAAGGGCCAGATGAAGATGACCTCGTTCCGCCTGCTGCACACGCCGTTTGCCGTGCGGTTCCTCTCGGTCGCCACCCTGACCGGGCTGGTCGATTCCCTGACCGGCGAGGGCTTTCTGTTCGCCGGTGCCAGCGCCAAGTTCGCCAAGACCCGCGGCAAGGTCGATGTGACCGACTTCCGCAGCGCCGGCCCTTCGATCGGCCTGACCTCCAAGGGCTCGATCGACATGGATGCCAATACGATCGAGCTCAAGGGCGCGCTGGTGCCGGCCTATGCCTTGAACAGCATCCTCGGCAACATCCCGATCATCGGCGAGTTCCTGCAGGGCGGGAAGGGCGAAGGCCTGTTCTCGGCGACCTACGAGATTTCCGGCGACCTCAACGAGCCGAAGATCGACGTCAACGGCTGGTCGGCGCTGGCGCCGGGGTTCATCCGCAACCTGTTCGAGGGCGAGGACACCGCGCCGCTCGAAGAGCGGAAGACGAACCGGGCGACCAAGTGAGCGCTGCGGCCGGCCGTCTACCGTTGTGCAAAACGAAAGAGCCGCCGGTGCTGTGGCCGGCGGCTCTTCTTCCTCCCAGGTACTCTCGTTAGCTGGCGGCGGCGGTTGCCCTTGCCGCGAGTGTCGAGACCAGCGAGGCGCGGTATTCCGGCGAGCCGTGGAGGTCGCCGTTGAGGCCGTTGGCGCTGATCTTCACACCCTTCGCGGCATCGGCGGTGAAGTTGCCGCCGAGTGCCGCTTCCAGCTCTTTCGAGCGGAAGACGCCGGGGCCGGCGCCGGTGACGGCGACGCGGATGCCGCCGCCGGTCTTCGCCACGAAGACGCCGACCAAGGCGAAGCGCGAGGCCGGCTGGCGGAACTTCTCGTAGCCGGCCTTCTCCGGCTTCGGGAAGTGGACCGCAGTGATGATCTCGCCTTCCGCGAGGTCGGTCTCGAACATGCCCTTGAAGAAGTCGTCGGCCTTGATCTCGCGCTTGTTGGTCCTGATCGTGGCACCGAGGCCGAGCACGGCCGCCGGATAGTCCGCGGCCGGATCGTTGTTGGCGATCGAGCCGCCGATGGTGCCGCGCTGCCGCACCTGGTGATCGCCGATCAGCGAGGCCAGATGGGCGAGGGCGGGGATGGTCTTCTTCACATCGGCGGAATTGGCGACCTCGGTGTGGGTGGTCGCCGCGCCGATGGTGATGCCGTCGCCCTCGACCTTGATGCCTTTCAGCTCGGCGATCGCGGAGAGGTCGATCATGTCCGACGGTTCGGCCAGACGCTGGCGCAAGGTCGGGAGCAGGGTCTGCCCGCCGGCGACGAACTTGCCGTCGGAAGCGGCGCCGATCGCCTTGGCGGCGTCGGCGACCGAAGTCGGGCGGTGGAATGCGAAGTTGTGCATGATGCGTCCCCCTTATTCCGCCGCTTTCTTCGCGGTCTGGATGGCCTGCCACACACGGTGCGGCGAGGCCGGCATGGTGATGTCCTTGACGCCCAAAGGCAGCAGGGCGTCGAGCACGGCGTTGATCACCGCCGGCGGCGAGCCGATGGCGCCCACCTCGCCGACGCCCTTGGCGCCGAGCGGGTTGTGGGTGCAGAGCGTCACATGGTTGCCGACCGTGATGTTCGGGATGTTGTCGGCCCGCGGCATCGTATAGTCCATGTAGGAGCCGGTCAGCAGCTGACCGCTCTCCTCGTCATAGGCCGCCGCCTCGAGCAACGCCTGGCCGATGCCTTGGGCGACGCCGCCATGGATCTGGCCTTCGGCGATCATCGGGTTGATCACCCGGCCGATATCATCGACCGCGGTGAATTTCAGCACCTCGACCGTGCCGGTGTCGGGATCGACCTCCACTTCGCAGATATGGCAGCCGCCGGGGAAGGTGAAGTTCAGCGGATCGTAGAACGCGGTCTCTTCCAGGCCGGGCTCGAGCTCGGTGATCGGATAGTTGTGCGGCACATAGGCGGTCAGCGCCACGGTGCCGAACGGCACCGACTTGTCGGTGCCGACCACGGTGAAGACGCCGTTCTTGAACTCGACGTCGGCCACCGAGGCCTCCATCAGATGGGCGGCGATGCGCTTGGACTTGGTGATGATCTTGTCCATCGCCTTCACGATCGCCGAGCCGCCGACCGCGAGCGAACGCGAGCCGTAGGTGCCCATGCCGAACGGGATCTTGTTGGTGTCGCCGTGGGAGACCTCGACATTCTCGATCGGAATGCCGAGCCCGTCGGAGACCAGCTGGGCAAAGGTCGTCTCGTGACCCTGGCCGTGGCTGTGCGTGCCGGTGAAGACCGTGACCGATCCGGTCGGATGCACGCGGATCTGGCCGGTCTCGTAGAGCCCGGCTCTGGCGCCGAGGCTGCCGACCACCGCCGAGGGGGCGATGCCGCAGGCCTCGAGATAGGTGGAGATGCCGATGCCCCGGAGCTTGCCCTTGGCCTTGGAATCCGCTTTGCGCTTGTCGATGCCGGCCCAGTCCGCCGTCTTCAACGCCATGTCGAGCGTCGAGAAATAGTCGCCGCTGTCATATTGCAGGGCGACCGGCGTCTGGTAGGGGAAGGCATCCACCGGGATGAAGTTCTTGCGGCGGATTTCGACCCGGTCGATGCCGGTTTCACGCGCCGCCTTCTCGACCAGCCGCTCCAGCAGATAGGTGGTTTCCGGCCGGCCGGCGCCGCGATAGGCGTCGACCACCGCGGTGTTGGTGAAGATCGCCTTCACCTCGGCGTAGATCGCCGGCGTCGAATAGACGCCCGCCAGCAGGGTCGCGGAGAGATAAGTCGGCACGCAGGGCGCGAAGGTGGAGAGATAGGCGCCCATATTCGCCTTGGTGTTCACGCGCAGGGCCAGGAACTTGCCGTCCTTGTCCATGGCGAGTTCCGCGTGGTTGATCTGGTCGCGGCCATGGGCATCGGTGAGGAAGGCCTCGCTGCGGTCGGAGGTCCATTTGACCGGACGCTCGACCTTGCCGGCCGCCCAGGTCACCAGCGCCTCTTCCGCGTAGTGGAAGATCTTCGAGCCGAAGCCGCCGCCGACATCCGGCGCCACGACGCGGAGCTTGGATTCCGGAATTTGCAGCACGAAGGCGCCCATCAGCAGCCGGATGACATGCGGGTTCTGGCTGGTGGTGTAGAGCGTGAACTCGCCGGTCGCGCGATCGAAGTCGCCGATCGCCGCCCGCGGCTCCATCGCGTTGGGGATCAGGCGCTGGTTGACGATGTCGATCTTGGTGACATGCGCCGCCTTGGCGAAAGCGGCATCGACCGCCGCCTTGTCGCCGATATGCCAGTCGAAGCAGGTGTTGTTCTTGGCTTCCGGCCAGACCTGCGCCGCGCCGGGCTTGTCGGCGTCGGCGAGCGAGACGATCGGCTTGGTCTCCTTATAGGAGACGTCGATCAACTCCGCGGCGTCGCGGGCCTGGGCATAGGTCTCGGCGATGATCAGGGCGACCTGGTCGCCGACATGGCGCACCTTGTCCTTGCACAAGGGGAAATGCGGCGGCTCGATCATCGGCGAGCCGTCTTTGCTGTGGATCTGCCAGCCGCAGGGCAGGCCGCCCTTGTCGTAATCGGCGCCGGTCAGGATCGCGACCACGCCGGGCGCCTTCGCGGCCTTGGCGCTGTCGATCTTGACGATGTCCGCCGAAGCGTGCGGCGAGCGGAGGATATAGGCATAGGTCTGGCCCGGGCGGTTGATGTCGTCGGTATAGGTGCCGCGGCCGGTCAGAAAGCGGAAGTCTTCCTTGCGCTTGACCGAGGCGCCGATGCCGGTGGCGGATCCGGTTCCTTCAGGCATATCACTTCCCTCCCATGGCTTGGGCACCGGCCTTCACGGCCTTGACGATGTTGTGATAGCCCGTGCAGCGGCAGATGTTGCCGTCGAGCCCATGGCGGATCTCGTCGTCGCTGAGATTGGACTTGCCCTTCACCAGCGAGACGGCGGCCATCACCATGCCCGGGGTGCAGAACCCGCATTGCAGTCCGTGATTGTCGCGGAAGGCTTCCTGCATCGGATGCAGGGTGCCGTTCTGGGCCAAGCCTTCGATCGTGGTGATCTCAGCGCCTTCGGCTTGCAGCGCCAGCATGTTGCAGGACTTGATCGCCTTGCCGTTCAAGTGAACCGTGCAGGCGCCGCATTGGGCGGTGTCGCAGCCCACATGGGTCCCGGTCAGGTGGAGCTTGTCACGCAGGAAATGGACGAGCAGCGTGCGGCCCTCGACCTCACCGGTGACGGCTTTTCCGTTCACCGTCATCGTTACGGTGGGCATTGGTAACCTCCCTCATGATCGCGGCGGCGCCGATTGCCGAACCGCCGAACGCCGGTTCACCCGGTCTTCTTGGCAGGCGTTAAGTATGTGCAAGTTCCGAAACGGGGGTCAAGGCGGCGGCGATGACAACCGCAACAGTTCGGCAGCGCCGATCAGGCAGGGATCAGCGGGTGACCCACCAGACCACGGCGGCCGCGATCACGATCAAGCCGCCGATCCAGACC
This sequence comes from Dongia sedimenti, assembly GCA_030715195.1. GTDB lineage: Bacteria > Pseudomonadota > Alphaproteobacteria > Dongiales > Dongiaceae > Dongia > Dongia sedimenti. Next base: position 557,864 of record JAUYVI010000002.1, on the reverse strand, counting down.
AGGGGCGGCAGGCCCTTCGACCCGGTGCCTGCGGCCTCGACCGGCGGCACCGCGGCCGGCGCCATCGGCGCTTCGGCGGCAGATGCCGTCGGCGCGGCGCCGGACCGGGCCTCGACCGCAGTTGCGAAGGCCGAAAAGAACTCATCGGCCATCTTGCGCGCCGCGCCATCGACCAGGCGTGAGCCGATCTGCGCCAATTTGCCGCCGATCTGGGCATGGACCTCATACTTCAGCAGGGTCCCGCTGTTCTCGGCCTCTTCGAGCCGCACCTTGGCGCCGCCCTTGGCGAAGCCTGCGGCACCGCCGGAACCCTCGCCGGTAATGGTGTAGCCGTTGGGCGGATCGAGCTCGCTCAGGGTGACCTTGCCGCTGAACTTCGCCTTGACCGGGCCGACCTTGGCGGTGACCTGTGCCTGGAACTCGGTGTCGGAGGTCTTGTCGAGCGCCTCGCAGCCGGCGATCGACTGCTTCAGGACCTCGGGATCGTTGAGCGCGAGCCAGACCGCCTGGCGCGGCGCATTGATCCAATGTTCTCCCGTCATATCCATGGGGGCTGGTCCTCCTGAGGTGGGCGCTCACCTTTCCGGGCGGTCGGCCGCAAGTCAAGGCAGAGCTGGGCGGGTGCACGAATGGCGGGCCGGCTGCACGAGCGGCCGGACGCCGACGTGAGTTGATCTTTCGCAAGCCCCTCGGGCTTAATGGGGTGATGGCGGAGTCGCATGCAAGGACGAGGAGAAAGCCCAATGCCGGCCATGGCTTTGCCGAGCCGGCGGTGGAACAGGCGTTCGCGGCCTATCCCAGGCGGACCAAGGCGAAGCTGCTGGCGCTGCGGCGGCTGATCCTGGAGACCGCAGCGAAGACGCCTGGCGTCGGCGCGCTCAAGGAGACGCTGAAATGGGGCCAGCCGAGCTATCTCACCCAGGAGAGCCGGAGCGGCAGCACGATCCGGATCGACCGGGTGAAGCCGGAGGCGGGTACCGGTCGGGAGCGCTATGCGCTCTATGTCCATTGCCAGACCACCCTGGTCTCGACCTTCCGGCAACTCTATCGCGATGAGCTCACCTTCGGCGGCAATCGCAGCATACTCATGGATACGGACCAGCCCCTCCCGAAGGCGGCTTTGCGGCATTGCATCGCCTTGGCACTGACTTATCACCGCAATGCGGTGAAGGATCATCTGTGAGTTTGCGCGCGGTTCGGTTTCTCGTGTTTGCGTCTTTCTGGAGCCTGGTCGCGGCCCTTTGTTTCGGTGCGTCGGCGGTTGCGGCCGAACCCCTGGTCATCCATGCCGGCGGCAGCGCCTATAAGTTCGAGGTCGAGATCGTCGCCACCCCGGAGACGCGGGCGCAGGGGCTGATGTTCCGGGAGAAGCTCGCGGCCAATGCCGGCATGCTGTTCATTTATCCGGGCGAGCAGCCGGTGTCGTTCTGGATGAAGAACACGCTGATCCCGCTCGACATGCTGTTCCTGAAAGCGGATGGCCGCATCGCCCACATCGCCCATAGCGCGGTGCCGCACGACGAGACGCCGATCGATTCCGGCGCCGCGGTGAAGGCGGTGCTCGAAGTCAACGGCGGCACGGCCGACGCGCTCGGCATCAAGGAAGGCGACCGGGTCGAGTACCCGGAGCGGCCTAGTCACTAAGCCGTGCCGTAACGACCGGCGGCACCTACTTCAGCTTCCCGGATCCGCCGCCCAGGCTCTTGCCGGAACCGCCGCCGGAGTTGGATTTGCCGGAACCGCCACCGAGGCTGGACCCGCCGGAGCCCTTGGAACCGCCGCCGCCGTTTGACGTCGAGTTCGAACCCGACGAGCCACCGTTGGAACCGCCGCCTGACGACCCATTCGATGTGCCGTTCGCACCGGCGCTCGAGCTGCCGCCGCTCCCCGCAGATACCGTGCTATCGGTGGAGGAGGTCAAAGAGCCGGCAGTCTTTGACGTTGCCGCCGCTTCGGGCGCGGCCGCCGGATCGACCTCGTTGCTCTCCGCCTCGGGTGCGGTCGAGGCGGCGTCGGTTGTCGTCTGCTCAGTCGTTTCCGTGGCATCGGCGGAGTCCGTTTCCGGGGCGCCATTGTTGACGGCGGCCTCGGTTTGCTCGATCAGGCTGTCCATCAATCCCGGGGGCGAGGCCTCGATCGTCTCGATGCCGGTCTTGCGGACAACCACCCAGTAGCCGGCCTTGACCAGTTTCGGGAACTGGGTGCTCGGGAAATCGGTGCCGACCGAGACGCGGCCCTCCTGGACATAGACGCGAGTCTCTTCGCTGGCCGCGACCATGATCCATTGCGTCCCGCGCACGGCGGAATAGCCGACACCGGTATGTATCTCGAAGCTGGAGCCGGTGGCCGACGGCAACTTCGCCGCGGCGGCGCGCAGCAGGCCCATCGGCAGATCGAGCAGGATGTTGCGCCTGCCCTCCGCCGGGTTGAACTTTGCCAGGTCGATGCGCAGGCGCGTGTTCTCGCCGAGATGCACCTGGGAGCCGTCGGCGAAACGCAGCTTCACCCGCGCTCCGGCATCGGTCGCGATCCAGTCGCCCGTGCTGAGTTCTGCGCCGGTTGCCAGCGCCGAACCGGCGCCGGCGCGCTCCAGAGTTGCGGTTCCGCGCAAACCGATGACCTGGCAAACGGGCTCGGCCCGGGCGAGGCCGGATGCACCCGTGAGAGTCGCTGCGGCAACCAATAAGGATAAAGCGATCCGCCGCAGCGGTAAGCCGAGCCCGAACATTTCTCGCGCCTTCCATGAATTGTGGCGGGCCGGACTATCGTAATTTCTGTCGGGCCGCGATATGAGCAAGATCACAACCACAGGCATTTGCGGCCCGGACTATTGCAATTTGCAGGGAGGCTTTGCTCTGACGTTCCGCCAGGCGGATGACCGGCATGCCGGTCGGCTCCGCCCGCTGGGCGCGGAGACCTATCACAGCCCTTTTCGTGGACATCGGGTCGCCAGGCCCGCCTGGAGACCTATGTCGCCGACCTCCACGAAATCGGCATGTGGATGGCTCTAGCGCTCGGCCGCCGCGAGCTTCGCGCCCAGGGCGACGAAAGCACCGGCGAAAGCCCGGCGCATCCAGGTGAGGATGCCGGGGCGGGTGATCACGTGCCGGCGGATCGACGCCGCGAACAGGCCGTAGCCGACGAAGACCACGAAGGTCAGAGCCATGAAGACCGCGGAGAGCTCCAGCATGCGTGCGAGCGGGTGCGGCTCCTGCGCCTGGACGAATTGCGGCAGGAAGGCGAAGAAGAAGATCGAGAGCTTCGGGTTGAGGATGTTGATCAGGACCGCGTGAAGGGTCACCTGCAGCGCGGAACGCCCGCTGGTATCCGGCTCCACTTTCAGCGCGCCATGCTCCTTCAAGGTCATCCAGGCCATGTAGAGCAGGTAGGCGACGCCGACATACTTGAAGGTCTGGAACGCGACGGCGCTGGTGTGGAGCAGGGCGGCGAGGCCGAGGATCGCGGCGGCCATGTGCGGCACGATGCCGAGCGTGCAGCCGAAGGCGGCGACCACGCTCGCCTTCGATCCGCGCGAGAGGCCGGCGGCGAGGGTGTAGAGCACGCCGGTCCCCGGCGAGGCGACGATGATCAGCGAGGTGACCAGGAAATCGATGCTCATGGCGGCTCCCCAAGGTGGTTCGCCAGCCTAGCCGATTGATCCGGTCGCGCAAGCATGGCGGCGGCGCTACACTGGCCGCTCCTCATTTCATCGGAGCTTGGGATGACCGACGAAGCCAGCCAATCTTCCGCGCATTGGATCTACAACCAGACGGTCAAGATGTTCGCCGCCGGCGCCACGCCGGAGTTCGAGGAAGCTGACGAACTGGAGAAATACTGGGGCCGCGCCTGGGGCATCGACAACGATGTCGGGCGCATGCGGGCGGTCTTGGTGCACCGCCCGGGCGACGAGCTCAAAGTCGTCGATCCGAAGAAGCGCATTCCGGAGATCGGCTCCTATGGCGACATCAAGGAAGGCTGGTACTTCCAGAGCGACCGCGTCCCGCCCTTGGCCGAGATGCAGGCCCAGCACGACGGCTTGACCGCGGCCCTCCGCGCCGAGGGTGTCGACGTGTTCGAGATCGAAGGCGATCACGGCAAGCGGCTGAAGTCCTGCTATGCCCGCGATCCGCTGATCATGGTGAAGGGTGGCGCCATCGTCTGCCGGATGGGCGCCCGGATCCGGCGGGGCGAGGAGCTCGCCGTCACCCGCACTTTGGCCAAGCTCGGCGTGCCGATCCTGCGCACGCTCTCCGGCTCCGCGCTGATGGAGGGCGGCAGCTTCGCCTGGATCGACGACAAGACCGCGGTGATCGGCTGCGGCGTCCGGGTCAACCACGAGGGCGCCGCCCAGGTCGGCGAGGTGCTGAAGCGCCAGGGGGTCGAGCTCATCGTCACCGACCTGGTCGGCTACGACATCCATATCGACGGTTCGTTCCTGATGGTGGACAAGGGCCTGGCGTTGGTCAATCCCGCCGGTCTCTCCTATGCCTTCCTGCAGGACCTCAAGCGCCTCAAGGTCGAGACCATCGAGATCGAGCCTTCGGACTACGGCTGGGTCGTCAATTCGCTCGCCGTGGCGCCGCGCAAGCTGCTGATCCCGGAGGGCGGCTCCAACCGCCTGCTCGACCAACTCGCCAAGAAGGGGATCGAGTGGAAGGCGCTGCCCTATGACGCGATGCATCTCAACGGCGGCGGCATCCACTGCTCGACCACGCCGCTGATCCGGGACCGGGTATAGGAAGCCCTACCGCCCGACCTTCGACAGGAAGTCCACGAACAACATCAGCATGTCGACCCGCTCGGGATCGGAGCCCAGCGGCAGCACCGCGGATTCGATGAACAGGAACTGCTTGTGCGGCCCCACATAGTTCGGGCGGATGAAGCGCGGTTCGCGGTTCTCGACCACCCATTGGTGGTGCAGCCAGATCGGGTTCGGTGCGCGCTGCTGCTCGATTTCCGACCAGCGCCGGCCGACCCAGTTCTCGGCCATGTGATGGCGCAGCTTGTCGCCGATCAGGCGATAGCGGAAATCGAGCGGCTCATGGAGCACGTCCAGCAGCATCATGTTGCGGACGAGCTTCGGGATTTCCAGCAGCGGATCGAAGTCGGCGCGTGCGGGAAACAGCCGGTCGCCCCGCTTGCCCCGCCAATAGCCGTAACCCTCGCGCAGTATCGGCGAGAGCAGCTCCGGATACTCGACGACGGGATAAGCCATGACGGACATGGCGCCAGCTTAAACCGGAGGCGCCGCCGATTGCAGCCCTGTTCTGGACGCCACCCTGGGCCGCCTCTCACTTAATCTTGTGCCGCGGGCAACCTATCCCTTCCCGCCGTATTCAATGGGCTACGGGGCTGAAGGCGCTGACACGCCTGAGCCCGACGCCAGTGGCGCCTGTGATGCGCCGGTCTCGAAAGATGGAGAAACCAATGACCCGGATACGGTCACTCGGGCTGCCGCTCTGTGCGGTCGCCGCAACGATGCTGCTCGCCGGCTGTATGCAGAGCGGCGGCCGCTACGACGCCCCCGGCCAGGTCCAGGCCCCCTCGAACCAGCCGAGGATGACGACGACCCAGACGAGCTCGAACACGCTGATGACCACGGCCTCCGGGATGACCGTCTACACCTTCGACAAGGATGCCGCCGGTCAATCGACATGCTACGGCCCCTGCGCCAGCTATTGGCCTCCGGTCGAGGCGATGCCGGGCCAGCAGGCTTCCGGCGACATGACCATCATCCGTCGCAATGACGGCACCATGCAGTGGGCGAAGCAGGGCCGGCCCCTCTACACCTTCGCCGACGACACGATGCAGGGCGACATGAAGGGCGATAACTACAATCAGAATTGGCATGTCGTTCGATAGGCCGACGATTTCGACCGGGACGCGCCGTCGCCCGTCATTCGGGCGGCGGCAGCCGCGCGGAGATGCATCCCAGCACAATGCCGGCCCCAAACTGACCCACACACCGAACGCTAGGAGATTTTCCATGGCAGAAGTCACGACCGGCGGCATCAGGCACGACCGGTACTTCATCGTCGGCGGCCTGGCGGTCGCCGTTATCATCGGTGCCTTCGCCTATCACAACGGCTATTTCGACAGCACCACGACCACCGAGCAGACGACGGTGCCGAACGCCAATGGCGATACGACCACGACGACGACCACGACCAAGAGCACCTCGCCCTAAGCCGGCGCTTCGAACGTTAGCGCTTCCGCGCCAGCGTGAGTCCGTCGCCGATCGGTGCCAAAGCCAGCGTGACACGTTCGTCGTTGCGGACCATCTCGTTGAGCGCGCGGATCGCCTGGGTGTCCGCATCGTTCTCCTCGGGCTTGGCGACGTCGCCACCCCAGAGGACGTTGTCGATGGCGATGAGCCCGCCCGGACGCACCAGCTTCAACGCGCGGTCGTAGTAGTTGCCGTAATTGGTCTTGTCGGCGTCGATGAAGGCGAAGTCGAACGGCTCGACGTCGGCGTCGATCAGCGCGTCCAACGTGGCCACGGCAGGCCCCAGGCGCAACTCGATCTTGCTTTCGAGGCCGGCGCGGCGCCAGTAGTCGCGGGCGACCTTGGTGTATTCCTCGCTGACGTCGCAGCAGATCAGCTTGCCGTCGGCCGGCAGCGCGCCGGCGATGCAGAGGCTGGAATAGCCTGTGAAGGTGCCGATCTCGAGCGCGCGCTTGGCGCCGATCAGCTCCACCAGTAATCCCATGAAAGCGCCCTGCTCGGGACCGATCTGCATGCCGGCGCCGGGCAGCTTCGCGGTCTCGGCGCGGAGGTCCTTCAGGAGATCGCTCTCCCGCGTGCCAAACTGGACAAGATAGTCGTAAAGACGGTCGTCAAGCTCCAGCGAGCGGCGCGCCATGTTTCAGTCCCCCGATGCTTGATGGCGTGCCGGCTGCCACAAGATAACGCTCCGTTCCGTCCTGACGTGGCAGCGGGGCGAGATTTTCCGAGACCGCTCCGGGATCCGCGCGTCGCCGCCCTGGCGGCGCCGGCGCGATTGGATTCAGTGCGCGTGCGCGTCCGGAATGCGGACGTATTGATTGCCCGCCTCAAGCGCGTTCTGCGCGACGGTCTTGCGGCGGCTGGGATCGGCAACACAGAAGATATGCGCATAGGGCGTGCCGTCGATGCCCTGGAACAGGTTCGCGACCTCCCACACCATCAGCGGTGAATCGCCGACCTGATAGCGGTTGCCGACATTGACCTGCACCGGTTTCCGGCTTCTGAAGAGACCCAAGGATTACTCCGCTGTCTGACTGTTTCGCCCGCATGCCGGCGGCCTGCCGACTCTAGGGCGTTGATTTGACAAAAAACTACCACGGCCATCCGTGTGGCTACAAGATGGCCTTAATTTACCATGATGCAAGGCGCAAACAGCGAAGCGCGCGTTACGTAGTGATCCGGATCAAGCCGATAGCAGTCAGGCGTTTCGGAGATACCACTCGTAGTCGAGCTCGGTCACCCGGGCGTTGTATCGGTCGTATTCCGAGCGCTTGATCGCGGTGAACATCTGGTGGAAGCGCGCTCCCAAATAGTCGCGCATCGGCACCGAGTTGGCGAAGGCATCCAGCGCCAGGTTCCAGTGCCGCGGCAGGCTCAGGCCATGCTCGGCCGCCAGGGCATAGCCGTCGCCCACGATCGGCGCGCCGGGATCGATCCGGTGCGTGATCCCGTGGTGGATCGCGGCGAGCAGGGCCGCCACCGCCAGTGTGGAATTGGCATCGGCGCCGCAGATCCGGTGCTCGACATGGCGTGACGCGGCGGGGCCGGCCGTCACGCGGAAGCTGACAGTGCGGTTGTTGACGCCCCAGGTCGGCGCCACCGGCGCATAGAGATTGGCCTGGAAGCGCTTATAGGAATTGGCGTTGGGCGCGAAGATCGCCATGGCATCGCCCAGCAGCGCCTTCATGCCGCCGATCGCGAATTTGAGGAGCTCGTTGCCGGTCGGATCGTCGCTGGCGAAGGCATTCTTGCCGTGCTTGTCGGCCAAGCTGACATGGAGATGCTGGCCACTGCCGGCGAGGCCATTATGCGGCTTCGCCATGAAGGTGGCCTCGAGCCCGTGGCGCATCGCGGTGCCCTTGACCAGGCGCTTGAAGATCTGCGCCTCGTCGGTCGCGCGCAAAGCATCGGCGCGATGCACCAGGCCGACCTCGAACTGGTTCGGCGCGTTCTCCGAGATCGCGGATTCCAAGGGCAGGCCCGCCGCCTCGCCATGGGCGTAAAGGTCGTCCATGAAGGGCTGGAAGTCATCGAGCTCGCGCAGTCCATAGGCCTGGATGTGCTTGCTGCGATGACCGGTGACCGGCGATGCGGGGCCTTGCCCGGGTGCGCCGCGCTCCATCAGATAGAACTCGAGCTCGCAGGCGATGACCGGCGTGAGGTCGAGCTCCTTGAAACGGTCGACCACCCCCTTCAGCACATGGCGGGGATCGACGTTGCAAGGCGCGCCGTCGAGCTCATAGACCGAGAGCATCACCTGGGCAAAATCGGGACCCAGCCAGCGTGCAGGCTGCAGCGTGCCGGGCACCGGCCGGCCGAGCCGGTCGGCATCGCCGTCGCTCATGACCAGGCCGCTCTCCTCGACGTCCTCGCCGTTGATGTCGAGCGCCAGCATGGTGCCGGGGATCATCCGCGCGTATTCGAAGATCCCGCGCACGTCGCGCTTGCGCAGGTTCTTGCCGCGCGGCACGCCGGACTGGTTCACGAAGAAGATCTGGACGTTCTCGATCTCCGGATGCGCCGCGAAGAAGGCGTCGCATTCCTCGACCGTGCCGATGCCGGGATTGGCCTGGGCTTTCGGGTGCATGTTCATGATCAGGCCGCCTTCAACTCGTCCAAGCACCCGCCGACCGTCGCGACCAGGTGATCGACCTGGGCGGCGGTGGTCGCGGGCGAGAGCAGGGTCATGTTGTGGAACGGCGCGATCAGCACGCCGCGGTTCAACAGATAGAGATGGACCGCCAGCTCGAGCTGCGGCCGCATCGCGGCCTTGGCCTCGGCGCCGTTCTTCGGACGGGTCGGCGCGCAGACGAACTCGGCGCGAGCGCCGACATTGGAGACATGCCAGGGCACGTTGCGCTTCCGGATCTCCGCCTCGACGCCGCGGGCCAGGCGCTCGGAGAGGTCGAGCATGTGCCGGTAGTTGGCAGGCGTCATCACCTCGGAGAGGTTGGCGCGCATGCAGTGGAGCTGCAAGGCATTGGCGCTCAAGGTGGTGCCGATGCCGCTATAGCCGGGACCCGCTTCCGCTTCGGCCCGGCGCATGCGCTCGGCCATCTCGGCGGTGAAGCCGAAGACCGAGCAGGGGATGCCGCCGGCCACCGGTTTTCCCAGCGTGAAGAAGTCCGGCTTCAGATTGTGCATGCGGGTGTAGCCGCCATAGCCGGTCGAGATCGTGTGGGTCTCGTCGATGATCAGCAGCGTGCCGTATTGCTTGGCGAGCGCCGCCATGCCGTCGAGATAGCCCGGCTCGGGCAGCACCATGCCGATATTGGTCAGCGCCGGCTCGGTCAGGATGCAGGCGACGTCGCCCGCTTTGAGCGCGCGCTCGAGCGCCTCGAGGTCGTTGAACTCGACGACCACGGTGCCCTGCGTCAGGTCATAGATCTGGCCCATGAGCCCCGCGCGGTTGGCGGGCTTGCCGTTGTCGAGGCGGAGGAAAGTGTCGTCGACCGCACCGTGATAGCAGCCGCTCATGATCAGCACCTTCGGCCGCTTGGTGACGGCGCGGCACCAGCGGATCACGAAGCGGTTGGCATCGGTCGCGGTGGTCGCCACCTGCCAGAACGGCAGGCCGAACATGTCGGAGAGCAGCTGGCCGACGACCGGCACATCCTCGGTCGAGAGCATGTAGGTGAGGCCGCGGGTCGATTGCTCGCGGATCGCGCGCACCACCGGCTCCGGCGAATGGCCGAACATCGAACCGGTGTCGCCGAGGCAGAAATCGTCATAGGCGTGCCCGTCGACATCGGTCAGCGTCGCGCCCCGAGCTTCCTTGGCGTAGAGCGGAAAGGGCGTGGACCAGTCGAGCATCCAGTGCATCGGCACGCCGTTGTGCCAATGCGCCTTGGCCTGCTCGGCCAGCTTGGCCGAGGTCGGGTTGGCCTGCAGGAACCGGTCCCGCTCGCGCTTCAGCATGGCATCGATCGCACTGGAAGCGATGCCGGGAACGCTACGCGTGGCTTCAGTCTGTTGCATTCGAACGCACCCCTGCCGCGGCGAGCTCGCAAATCCTGCGTGGGGAGAGTGAGCGCGCCGGGGCTACATATTGGTTATGTACCGCATGCACGGCGCGACGGTGTCTGTGTGAGGCCGGGCGTTAACAAATCCGGCGGCGACAACCGCTGGGCAGACTCATAGCGATTGCCTGCGGCCTCGGCAAGGGGGTGGTAAGCTTGTGGTCAGCGAAGCATGATCAAGCATTGGCGCGCAAACGGACGGGGACACATGACGGGTATGGATTTCAAGGGGCGGGTCGCCCTGGTGACGGGCGCCGGCGCCGCCGACGGGATCGGCTTCGCCGCGGCGAAGCTGCTGGCCGAGGCCGGGGCCAAGGTCATGATCACCTCGACCACCAAGCGCATCCAGGAGCGGCTGAAGGAACTGCCCGGTGGCGCGGCGGCGAAGGCCGCGTTCATCGCCGATCTCACCGATGACGGCGCGGCGAAGGCGCTGGTCGCCGCGGTGAAGAAGAAGTTCGGCCGTCTCGACATCCTGATCAACAATGCCGGGATGCTGCAGACCGGCCATGCCAATCGCGCGTCGCGGGTCGATCGCATCGGCGACGCGGAGTGGAAGCGGGCCTTGTCGCTCAACCTCGACACCTGCTTCTTCGTCACCCGCGCGGCGGTACCGCACATGCTGCGCGGACGCTACGGGCGCATCGTCAACATCTCCTCGGTCAGCGGGCCGCTGGTCACCTTTCCCCGCGGCGGCGCCTACGGCACGGCCAAGGCGGCGATGATGGGCTACACCCGCTCGCTGGCGTTGGAGTTGGCGCGCAAAGGCATCACCGCCAACGCGATCGCGCCCGGTTGGATCGACACCGGCTCCGCCACCGCGAAAGAGCGGCGCGCGGGGCGCAACACGCCGGCGGGGCGCTCCGGCCGGCCGGAGGAGGTGGGCGCCGTCGCCTGTTTCCTGGCGAGCGAGGGCGCGAGCTACGTCAACGGCCAGTTGATCGTGGTCGATGGCGGCAACATCATTCAGGAAATCAAGGGTAGCTGATGAGCACGAAAGATGACCGCGTCGTCCTGATTACCGGCGGGGCGGGCGGCATGGGCCGCGCCATTGCGGCGCGCTTTCTGGAAGCGGGCGCGCAGGTCGCGATTTCCGATCTGGATCCGAAGCGCGTCGAGGAAGCGCGCAAGGCGCTCGGTCCCGCGTTCGGGGTCGCCGCCGACGTGACCAAGGTCGCCGATTGCGCGCGGATGGTGAGCGAGACCGTGGCAAGAATGGGTCGGCTCGACGTTCTGGTCGCCGCGGCGGGCCTCTGGACCGAAGGCCCTTCGGACGAGGCGACCGAGGCCGAATGGGACCGGGTGATCGATGTCAACCTGAAGGGTGCGTTCTTCACCAACCGCTACGCTATTCCGGCGCTGGAGAAGACCGGCGGCATCATCGTTAACATCGCCTCGGATGCGGGGCTCACCGGCAATGCGGGGGCCGCGATCTATTGCGCCTCGAAGGGCGGCATGGTGATCATGACCAAGGCGCTGGCGGTCGAGCTGGCGCCGCGCGGCATACGAGCGGTCGCGATCTGTCCCGCCGATGTCGAGACCCCGATGCTGCACTATCAGGCCAACACTTTCGGTAACGGCGATGCCCAGGCCTACTATGCGAACCTCCGCAAACGCTATCCGCAGGGCGAGCGGGCGCGGTTCATCCAGCCGGAAGAGGTGGCGGAGCTGGTCTACATGGCGACTTCGCCGCGACTCGGCGCATTGACCGGCGCCGCCATCAGCTTCGACTTCGGACTTTCCGCCGGTTATTGAGATGGCGGTCGACCGGCGGCCGATCGATCAGATGGTGCTGGATGTCGGCGGCGACGCCTTCCAGCGCCTCGCGCGCTTGTTCGACGAGGAAACCCGTGGTGTCGTGGTCGCCTTGCGCACCCTGCTCAACGATCGGGACTGGCGCGAGCTCGGCCGGCAGGCGCATTCGCTGAAGCATGCGACCAGCAGCTTCGGCCTCATGGATCTCGCGGCGACCGCGGCACTGATCGAGAACGCGGCCGACATGCAGCGGGGCGCTGAAGCGGAGATGCAGCTCGCACTCCTGGAGGCGGCGGTGGATGCCGATCTGGACGAGCTGGAGCGGGTGCTGAAGACGATCGAGGCCTAGGCGTGCATTTCCGTCAGCGCGGTCGCTTCGCCGTTGGGCGGTTCGTGCCAATGGGCGAGCTTGCGATAGACGGTCGAGGCGCTGATCTGCAGCAGCGCCGCCGCCCGCACGACGTTGCCGTCGCAGGCCTGGATCGCCTGCTCGATCGCGTTCCGCTCGGTGATATGGAGTGGGAGAATCTGCGGCTTTCCGCCATTCCCGTCGCCGGCATGGCTGCTCAGGCTCTCCACCATGGAGTTGAGGCGCCGGCGCTCCAGCACATTGCCGAGGGTGATCAACAGCCGGTCGGCGTTGAATGGCTTCACCAGGAAGTCGAGTGCCCCCTCGCGCATCGCCTCGACTGCGCGGTTCAGAGATCCATCGGCGGTGATGACCACCACCGCGACCTCGAACTCGCGGCTGCGGATGTGCTTCAGCACATCGAGCCCATCCATATCGGGCAAGCGGAGGTCGAGCAACACCGCGTCGGTCGGATTGCGCCCGATGTCGTCCAGCGCTTCCTGGCCGGTCATGCAATGTCGGGCGCGGAACGGACCGCGCTTCAGGTATTCCAAATAGACCCGCGCCATCGAGGGCGTGTCCTCGATGAGCAGCACATCGGAGAGTTCGGAATCCGTCATACGCTTCCCCCGGATTCGATGTCGAACGTTAGCGTCACTCGCCCGAGCGCGGCAATAGGAACCTTAGAGCCGAGGCTCCAGTTGCCGACTCATGCGCCCGCGCCTATAAGGGTCGGCCAGACGGGGAAGAAGACCGGTCCACGCGCCGCAAAACAGGGTGCAGGACTTTGTGTGGCCGGCACAGCGGAATGTCATGGACAGGATTGAACAGACCGGGTCGGAGCAAAGACGCGAGCCGCGCTTCAAGTTCGACGGCGCGACCATTCTGGTGTTCGACGACTCCGAACAGCGCCGTACGGTCGCGGTCACCCATTACTACAACGTTTCGCGCCGCGGGGCCTGCGTGCTGCCGCCGGCGACCGGAGGGCTCGAGGTCGGCAGCCGGCTGACCTTGCTGCCGCAGCCCTATCTCGAGAAGCGCGAAGTGATCGTGGTCAACCGCCAGGCGGGCTCGTTGCATCTGGAGCTGCCGGACAGCCAGGAATTCAGCGAGTTCGAGGTCGCGGAGATGATCCGCGTGATTCCGCGGGACGCGGTCTGAATCCGGTTACTTCTTCGGGATCAGCGACGAAATCACCACCGCGCCCGGGAACACCATCGCCATATGGGTCGGCGTGATGCGCAGCACGGTCGCGATCGTGGGGCCGATGTTCGGCAGGTCCAGGGAGACCTTGTCCCCGACATGAACCGGACCCGCGGTTTCGACCAGCGCGCCGTGCAGCGAGATATCGATCAGCTTGCACAGCACCCGCTCGCCGCGAATGGTGACATGGGCCGGCAGGTTGACGACGAAACGCGGATCGTGGCGACGATCGTCGGATCCCGCGTCAATCTTATCTTCGGTCATCAACCCAACCCCTGAACGCGCAAATTCCCGCTGCGCAAAATCCGGCGCTTTCCGCGACTCATTCGCGGCCCCGGCACCGATGGCGCGCATCGTGCCATGGGCGCCCCAACCCCGCCAAGCAGATTAATCCCGAAGCGGTTTGTCCTGAGGTGGGTTAACCCATTGCATCGGCGGCCGATTCACGGAGGGCCGCCCGGCCCGGCGCCAGATCGGCCGGGGTGAGGCCGCGTTCCTTGAGATCCTCCGGCAGTGCTCCGGTATCGATGAGCGAAGCGGTGGCGCGACCGAGCACCGGCGACATCATGATGCCGTAGCCGCCCTGACCGGCGAGCCAGAAGAATCCTTCGGCGCGCGGATCCGGGCCGGCCACCGGACAATGATCCGGCACGAAGGAGCGCAGACCCGCCCAGCTGCGCAGGACCCGCTCGATCTTCAGCAGCGTATGCCGCTCCAGATAGTCGGCGAGCTCGGCGATCACCATGTCGTCGGGATAGGCATCCATCGGATCGACCGGCGTCTCGTCGCCCGGTGAGGCGAGGATGCGCCCGGCTTCCGGTTTGAAATAGTGCCAGGTCTCGATCACCTCGCCGACCGGCTGGCTCGGCCGGCAGAATTCCGGCGGGACCTCGACCAGGATGACCGTGCGCAAGCAGGGCTGCAGGCCGATCCGCGTCGCGCCCGCCAGGGCGCCGATACGATCCGCCCAGGCGCCGGCGGCGTTGACGACGACCGGCGCGCGGAAGCGCCCGGACGCGGTGACCGCGGTCCACGCGCCGCCGCTGCGCTCCAGCGCCGTCACCTGCGCGGACACGGCGAGCCGACCGTCGCGCGCCTTGAAGCCGCGCAGATAGCCCTGGTGGATTGCGGCTGCATCCATGTCCCTGACGCCCGGCTCGTAGATCGCGCGGCGGAACACACCGGGCCGGATCAACGGGCAAAGCTCGATCGCGCGTTCGAGGGAAATTTCCTCGATCGGATGCGCCGGCGGTGCGTCCTTCAGCAGCGCGTCGATCGCGCCCTCGGGGTCGTCGATCCCGAGCGTCAAGGCGCCGCGCGGCGTCAGCAGGGGATGCTCGGCAAAGCCCGGCGGCGGGGCGTCGAAGAAGGCGCCGGCGGCCTGGCAGATCTCGCGCACCATGGCCGGGCCGTAATTGGGGGTGTAGAGCGCGGCCGAGCGGCCGGAACTGTGGTAGCCGGGCTGATCTTCCATCTCGAGCAGGATGGTCGAGCCGAGCGCGGCCAGTTCCGAGGCCGCCGCGGCGCCGGAGACGCCGGCGCCGATCACCAGGAAATCGCAATCTGTGGTCATCGTTGATCTGGAGGGGTTGATCTATAAGGGACGGTGCAAGACGCTGCGGCATATGCCGAGCCGGCCGACAATAGAAGCTTTCGTTAACGAAAACACCCGTATATTCACCATCCTAGCAACGTTCCGGTAGGTCGGAAGATGGGGGCGGCCCTGGAAGCCAGCGCACCGCCAGGCGCAAAGCCATCCTTCAAGACGCGCTTCAAGGCGTGGTGGGAGGGCTATGACCCGGCCGATCTGACGGCCGACGCGCTGCCGCTGGAGCCGGTTCTTATCGGGACGCCTCCCGCCGAAGCCCCGCCGGCAGACATTCCTCCGCTGGAACATCCGCATATCAAGGTGGCGCAGCAGGTCTGGGGCGAGGGCTTCACGCGCCCGGGCGGTGCGGCCGCGATCCTCACCCTGGTCAAGCCCTTCGCGCTCAATCCAAGCATGACGGTGATGGAGTTCGGCGCCGGTCTCGGCGGCGGCACCCGGGCGGTCAGCGCCGAGTTCGACGTCTGGGTCCACGGCTTCGAGGTCGATCCCATATTGGCCGCCGGCGGTCATGAGCTTTCGATCAAGAAGGGCGCCAAGAAGGCCGAGATCAAACCCTGCACCATGCAGGACTTCCAGCCCAAGGCGGCCAGCTATGACTGCGTCTATTCCAGTGAAGCGCTCTACACGGTGCCGGAGAAGGAGAAGGTTCTCACTGTTTGTGAACGCGCGCTGAAAGCCCGCGGGCAGATCGCGCTGACCGATTTCGTGCGCACGCCCGGCACCAAGCCGGACGATCCACGGCTGGCGGATTTCGTCACCCGGACCGGCAAGCCGGGGCAATTCTGGTCCGGCGAGGAATACGTCGCGAAGTTGAAGGGGCTGAAGTTCGACATCCGGGTCGATGAGGACCTGACGGAGAACTATCGCTCTACCGTGATCGAGGCCTGGGTCAATTTCACCCAGGATGCCGGCGGCACCGCCTATGCCAAGGCGCATCCCGACGAGCTGGTCGCCGAGGTCTCGCTTTGGACCAAACGGGTCGCGGCCATCGATTCCGGCGCCCTGCAGCTCCGCCGCTACTACGCCATCAAGATGGGCAGCTCAAAGTCTATTTGATAGATCAATAGGTTAGCCTGATCGGGGCGGGGTTGACAGGCTGCGGCCGCGCCACTATGTTCCGCCCGCATTTTTAGTTCAAAGGATACCGGCCATGAAGGTCATTCACTCGCTGAAGTCGGCCAAGACGCGGCACAAGGATTGCCGCATCGTCCGCCGCCGGGGCCGGGTCTATGTGATCAACAAGACCAACCCGCGTTTCAAGGCGCGCCAGGGGTAACGCCCCGGCGAAAGCCAAGGCTTTTCGACAACCGCGCGTGGCTCTGCCCCGCGCGGTTTTGTTTTGCGCCGGATTCAGGCAATAGTGCCGCCATGCTGATGCCTGCCCCGGATACCAACACGATCGCACAAAAGGCGCGCCTCGCCGCAGCGCTCGCCGAATTGCTGCCGCCGGAGTCGGTGATCGCCGATCCGATCGCGCTCAAGGCCTATGAATCGGACGGGCTCACCGCCTATCGTCAATCGCCGCTGCTGGTGACCTTGCCCCGCACAACGGCCGAGGTTTCCGCGGTCCTCCGCTTCTGCGCCGAGAACAAGGTGAAGGTGGTGCCGCGTGGTGCGGGCACCTCTCTCTCCGGCGGCGCGCTGCCGCTGGCGGATGGCGTGGTGCTGGGCTTGGGCAAGCTCAACAAGATCCTGGAAATCGATCTCGAGAACCGCTGCGCCGTGGTGCAGCCCGGCGTACAGAACCTCGCGATCAGCAACGCGGTTGCGACCGCCGGTTTCTATTACGCGCCGGATCCCTCGAGCCAGATCGCCTGCACCATCGGCGGCAATGTCGCGGAGAATTCCGGCGGCGTGCATTGCCTGAAATACGGGCTCACCACCAACAACCTGCTCGGCCTCGAAGTCGTGCTGATCAACGGCGAAGTGGTGCGGTTCGGCGGCAAGCACCTCGATGCCGGCGGTTATGACCTCATGGGTGTCATGACCGGCTCCGAGGGCCTGCTCGGCGTCGTTACCGAAGTGACGGTGCGCCTGCTGAAGCGGCCGGAGACGGCACGGGCCCTGGTCGCCGGATTCCCAAGCAGCGAGCAGGCCGGCGCCGCCGTCGCTGCGGTGATCGGCGCCGGCATCATCCCCGCCGGCATGGAGATGATGGACCGCCCGGCGATCCACGCGGCCGAAGACTTCGTGCACGCGGATTACCCGCTCGACGCCGAGGCTCTGTTGATCGTCGAGCTCGACGGGCCGGCGGTCGAATGCAATCACCTGCTGACCAGCGTCACCGAGATCGTGCGCGCCAACGGCGCCACCTCCTTGCGTGTGAGCGAAAGCGAGGCGGAGCGGCTGAAGATCTGGGCCGGACGCAAGGCGGCCTTCCCGGCCGTCGGCCGCATCTCGCCGGATTACTACTGCATGGACGGCACCATCCCGCGCCGGCGCCTGCCGGAGGTGCTGCAGCGGATGGCGGAACTCTCGAAGAAATATGAGCTGCGTGTCGCCAACGTGTTCCATGCCGGCGACGGCAACCTGCATCCGCTGGTGCTCTACGACGCCAACAAGCCGGGCGAGCTCGAGCGCGCCGAGCATTTCGGCGCCGACATCCTGCGGCTCTGCGTCGAGGTCGGCGGCGTGCTGACCGGCGAGCACGGCGTCGGCGTCGAGAAGCGCGATCTCATGCCGGAGATGTTCACCGAGCTCGATCTCGACCAGCAAATCCGCTTGAAATGCGCCTTCGATCCGGACCAGTTGCTCAATCCCGGCAAGGTCTTTCCGAACCTGCATCGCTGCGCCGAGCTCGGGCGCATGCATGTGCGCGGCGGCGCGCTCCCCCACCCCGAATTGCCCCGGTTCTGACATGGAATTGCTCAGCCCAGCCTCGCTTGAGGAGGTCGCCGATTGCGTGCGGTCGGCGATCGCCGACAAGGCGTCGCTGGAAATCCTCGGTGCCTCCAGCAAGCGCGGCTTCGGCCGCCCGGTCGATGCGGCGAAGCAGCTGACCACCGCCGCCATGTCGGGCATCGTCTCGTATCATCCGGAAGAGCTGGTCCTGGTCGCGCGGGCCGGCACGCATATGGACGAAATCGCCGCCGCGCTCGAGGAGAAGAACCAGCATCTCGCCTTCGAGCCGCCGGATTTCGGCAAGCTCTACCCTGGCGACGATGCCGGCAGCAACCGCACCGGCACGATCGGCGGGATTCTTGCGACCAATCTCTCGGGTCCGCGCCGGTTCAAGGCCGGCGCCGCGCGCGATCACTTCCTCGGCTTCAACGCGGTCAACGGCCGCGGCGAAATCTTCAAGGCCGGGGGTCCGGTGGTGAAGAACGTGACCGGCTATGATCTGCCGAAGCTCTTGGCCGGTTCCTTCGGGACGCTGGCGGTGATGGACGAGGTCACGGTCAAGGTGCTGCCGCGGCCTGAGAAGACCCGCACCGTCCTACTCTATGGGCTCGATGCCGCCGCCGCAAATGCGGCCATGACCAAGGCGCTGACGGGTCCCTACGACCTCTCGGGGGCCGCCTTCCTGCCGCAGATCCAGGCCCAGGCCTCGCAATGCGACTACGTCGGCGCGCAAGGCAGCGTGACCGCCTTGCGCGTCGAAGGCTCCGGTCCGGTGGTCGACCACCACTGCGCGGCCCTGCGCCGCGATTTCGGCGGCCCGACCGAGGAACTGCACAGCGCGAACTCGATCACCCTCTGGCGCGAAATCCGCGATCTCGCCCCCTTCTTCGATGTCGACACCATCCTGTGGCGTATCTCGGTGCCGCCGGCCCATGGCGCCGGGGTCGCGGCCAGCATTGCGATCGACCTGCCGGGCGCCAACTTCCTGCTGGACTGGGGCGGCGGCCTGGTCTGGCTCTCGCTGCCGGCCGATGGCGGCGCCAACGCCGAGAAAATACGGCGTGCCTTCCAGCGCTGCGGCGGCCACGCGACTCTGGTGCGGGCACCCGAAGCGGAGCGCCGCAAGGTGCAGGTGTTCGAAGCCGACGGAGCGAAAGCGCTGACCGACGAGGTAAAGCGCTCCTTCGATCCCGAGCGCGTGCTCAATCCCGGCCGCATGCACGAAGGCGTCTGACATGCAGACCAGCTTCAGCTTGGCGCAGCTCGCGGATCCGGACGTTGCCGAATCCGAGAAGATTCTCCGCACCTGCGTCCATTGCGGCTTCTGCACCGCGACCTGTCCCACCTATCTGCTGCTGGGCGACGAGCTCGACAGTCCGCGCGGCCGCATCTATTTGATCAAGGAGATGCTGGAGCAGGGGCGCGCCGCCAGCGCGACCGACGCCAAGCATATAGACCGCTGCCTTTCCTGCTTGAGCTGCATGACCACCTGTCCCTCGGGCGTGCATTACATGCATCTGGTCGACCATGCGCGTGAGCACATCGCCGAGACCTATGAGCGTCCGGCCGATGAACGCTGGCTACGGCGCATGCTGGCCTTCGTTCTGCCGCGGACCAACCTGTTCCGCGCGATGATGGTCGGTGCTTCCCTCGCCAAGGCCTTGGGTGGCCGGCACTGGTTGCCGGGCAAGCTCGGCGCCGCGCTCGCTTTGGTGCCGGGCTATCCCAAACCGCCGGCCAAGACTGACCGGCCGCAGGTCTTCCCGGCCGAAGGCACACGGCGCGGCCGCGTGGCCTTGCTGGCGGGCTGCGTGCAGCCGGTGCTGCGGCCGGAGATCAACGCGGCGACCATCCGCCTGCTCAACCGGCTCGGCGTCGAGGTCGTGGTTCCGGAGGGCGCCGGCTGCTGCGGCGCGCTCGGCCATCACATGGGCTTCACCGACCAGTCGCACCGTCTGGCCCGCGCCAATATCGAGGCCTGGCAGAAGACCGGCGATCTCGATGCGATCCTGATCACCGCATCCGGCTGCGGCACGACGGTGAAGGATTACGGCTACATGTTCCGCACCGATCCCGATCTGAAATCCGCCGCCGCGGAAGTCAGCGCCAAGACGCGCGATGTCACGGAGTATCTGGCCGAACTCGGCGTTGCATCGACAGCGGCGCCGCGAAACCTGCGCGTCGCCTATCATTCGGCCTGTTCGATGCAGCACGGCCAGAAGATATCCGAGCCGCCGCGCGCGCTCCTGAAGGCCGCCGGCTTCGATCTCGTGGAGATTCCCGAAGGACATATCTGCTGCGGGTCTGCCGGAACCTACAACCTGCTGCAACCCGGACTGTCGTCGCAGCTCCGCGACCGCAAGGCGGCGAATATCGCGCGTGTGATGCCTGATCTGGTGGCCACGGGCAATATCGGCTGCATGCAGCAACTCGGCACCGCGATCGATGTGCCGATCGTGCACACGGTCGAACTGCTCGATTGGGCAAGCGGCGGGCCGATGCCGGCGGAGCTTGCCGGCCGGCCCAGGTCCAGCTGATCAGGACTGCGTCAGACCCTTCATCGCGCGCTCGGCGACGTCGATCGCACGGTCGAACGCCATCTTCTTCCAGTCGTCCTTGTCCGGATAGAACGCGGCGCGGATCTGCGCCTTGATCTCCTTGCCCTGCTTGCTTTCGAGGTCGCCGTGGATGTGGACCCAATTGTCGGCGCGCACCGCGTTCAGCATGTCCTCGAGCGGCAGGGTGCCGTATTCGAGCGTGATGCCGGTGGCTTCCGCCTGCGGCAGGGATTCCGCGAGGCCGATATGGGTGTCGCCGGTGATGACCGGAGAGGTCGAGGTGCCGCCGTCGGTCGAGGTGGCTTCCGCGCCGAACCAGTCCGTCACGCGTCCGTTGCCGGGATCGCCGGCCAGATGGTTGGAAATGATCTCGCCATAGCCGTAGGGCCCGAGCCCGCTGTGCAGGTCGATGAACACGATCTTTCGGACGTGACCCGAATGCGGTTCCAGAATCGCCCGCATGGTCCGATTGGACCAGCCGGCATGGCTGCCGCCGTAATAGATGCCCTGGTCGTCGAAGTACTGGCCCTGGGTGATCGCCACCTGCAATCCCATGGCGCCGCGCTCTTCGGCAAAGGCGAGGAAGCGCTCGCGGTTGCGCCGCTCGCTCTCCGGCGTCCATTCCGTGGGGTTGATCGCATCGCGCAGCACGCGATAGCCGGGATTGTCCGGAGCGGGCTTCGCATGATCGACGAAGTTGCGGTTGAGGTCGACATTGTCCTCGGTGACCCGGCGCACCCAGGCGAAGCCGTGGGGATTGATCGCGTGCACCAGCAGGACCGCGGTGTCCGCGGGCAGCCGGCCGAACAGTCCGCTCTGCAGCCAGCCCGTCTCGATGCCGGAGCCGACGAAGCCCTCGGCGCCATGGGTGCCGGCCTGGGCGAAGAACAGGCGGCTGGCATCCTTGGGACCTAGCCAGGCCGTCTCCGTGCTCAGGTCCCCGCCGTCCGGGCCTTTCTCGGGATTGGCGTAGCTGGCGAGAATCGCGCCCGCTGCGCTGGCGGCCTCGCGGAAACGGCTACGGCCCTCGGCGAAATTGCCCGGGAAGAGGGCGGCGGGTGAGGAAATCTTTACGGCCATCTGCTACTCACGAATCTGCGAAAGCGCGAGATTAGGCGCTGAACCCGGAACCTGCCAAGGCTATGCTGGTGCGGCTATGACGCTCTCGGGGAAAGCCCTTATTGGCGGCCTGGCCGCCTTCTGGTTTCTTTGCGGCGGCGCGGCGATCGCCCCGGCCGACCAGAAGGACGTGCGGCTGCCGGAACTGTTCGTCCGGCTGAAGGCCGCCCCCGGCGTCGAGGCGGCCCAGGCGATCGAGGCGCAGATCTGGGCCATCTGGCTCGAGGCCGATGACCCGAAGATCGACGCGCTGATGAGCGAGGGCAACGAGGCGATCGATGCACAGAAGTTCGGAACCGCGCTCGCGAAGTTCAACGCCATCATCGCGCAGCGCCCGGATTTTGCGGAGGGCTGGAACAAGCGGGCGACGGTCTACTACCTGATGGGTGACTACGCGCATTCCCTCCAGGACATCGACCGCACGCTGGAGCTTGAGCCGCGGCACATCGGGGCGCTCTCCGGCCTCGGTCTCGTCAACCTCCGCATGGAACGCGAGGAGGCGGCGGCGGATGCCTTCGAGCGCGTGCTCAACATCGATCCGCACAGTGTGAGCGCCAGGAACAATCTCGCCATCGTCCAGGACATGCTGAAGAGGAACAAGATCTGACATGCGAAAGGCTCTGCTTCGGTCGGCGCTGCCGGCCGCTCTCGTCTCCCTCGGCCTGGTTGCCAACGCTTCGGCCGACCAGCGCGATCCCAGCCTGCCGACCCTGTTCAAGTTCCTGAAGTCGGCGCAGCACAGCGACCAGGCCGGCCTGGTCGAGGACAAGATCTGGGAAATCTGGTCGATGACCGGCGATCCCAAGCTCGACCGGCTGATGGTCGCCAGCTCGGAAGCGATGCAGCGCGGCGACTATGCGGCGGCGTTGCAGGATGTCGACCAGATCCTAACCGCGCGGCCGGATTTCGCCGAAGGCTGGAACAAGCGCGCGACAGTGTATTTTCTGATGGGCGACTACGAGAAGGCGATCGCCGATATCGACCGGACGCTGGAACTGGAGCCCCGGCATTTCGGTGCGCTCTCCGGCCTCGGCCTCTCCAATATGAAGCTCGGCCGCGACGAAGCGGCGGCGGATGCCTTCCGCCGCCTACTCAGCATCGATCCGCTCTACCCCAACGCCAAGCGCAACCTGAAGATGGCGCAGGACGCCCTGGCCAGGAACTCGATCTAGGCGGGGCGAGCAGGGACGCGCTATAACCAGGACCCAGAACCGGCGCCGCGTCACGACCGCTCCGGCGAACGACCGGACAGTTCCACCATGAGCCCATCCAGCGGCAGCGAGAGCGCGACGGCAACCGCCGCGGACCTGCAGAAGACGTATCTCGCGGGCATCGGCACGGTGCTGCTGGCGACTTTGGCCTGGAGCTTCAGCGGCGTCTTCACCCGGCTGCTGACCACCGACATCTGGACCGCCATCGCCTGGCGCTCCTTCTTCGGCGGGTTGTTCCTCCTGATCCCCTACATTGCGATGAACGGGCGCCGGTCGCTGAGCGTGCTGCTCAAGATCGGCCGGCCCGGGATCCTATTCGTCCTCTGCCAGGTGATCTGCCAGGCCTGCACCGTCGGTGGCCTCTATTTCACCTCGGTCGCCAACGTCACCGTGATCTATGCGACCTCGCCGTTCCTGGCGGCCGGACTCGCCTGGTGGCTGCTGCGGGAGAAGATGCGTGGCCGGACCATCGCCGCCGGCCTGGTCTCCATGGCCGGAATTTTCATCATCGTCGCCGGTTCGGTCGGTGGCGGCCATCTGCTCGGCGATCTGCTGGCGATCGGCATGACGGTGTCGTTTGCCTTCATCATCGTCATTCCGCGGGCGCGGCGCGAGCTGCCGCTCCTGCCGACGACCGTCGTCAGTGCCTTCGCGACCGCGCTGATCTTCGCTCCCTTCAGTTCGCCGGCGGCGCTCGATTTGCACAATTGGTCGGTGCTGGCCGGTTTCGGGCTGACCAATTTCTCCGTAGCGCTCTTTCTGTTCGTGTTCGGGGCCCGGCGGGTGAGTGCGGCCGAGGCCGCGCTGATCGGCACTCTGGAGATCGTCTTCGCGCCGCTCTGGGTCTGGATGATGTTCGCCGAGCGACCGGCCAACACAACGCTCATCGGCGGGGCGCTGGTGCTGGCGGTGATCGTCTGGCACACCTATCGCGATCTGCGCGATCCACGGGGTGCCTAAGCCCGCGCGATCGTCACCTCGACGCCGTGCACGGCGCTGCTTTCGGCCATGTCGGTTTTCTCACCCGGGTTGAGGGCGTTCACGTTGAGATGGCCCGCGAGCAGCTTCGGCCACCGGCTCTTATGCGCCAGCGCCACGCCGCGCGGCACGATTTCGCCGATGTCGACGCGCATCATCAGGCGGCCGGTTGCATTGGTGACCGCGGCGGTGTCGCCGACCTTCAGCGACAAGCCTTCGGCATCGGCGGGATGCAGCAGGATGGCCTCGGGCCCCACCTTCTCGGCGATCTTGGCATCCTCATGGTAGCTGCTGTTCATCAGCCAGGGCGAGGCCGGGGAGAGCATGCGGAAGCGGCCGGCTTCCGGGCGCGCATCGGCCGAAGGCTGCGGCAGAGCGGGATGACCGTCGGCGGCGGCGCGGTCGCTCCGGAGCTCGATCTTGCCGGAGGGAGTCGGGAACTTCAGATCGGCGAACAGCGGGACCGGGTCCGGTGACAGCTCGACCGTCGCCTTCTCTTTCAGCGCCGCGAATCCGGTGAGGCCGGCCTGCCGCGCCAGCGTGTCGAGGATCGTGGCGTCGTCCTCATAGAGCTCCGGCTCGTTGAAGCTCATCGCGCGGGCGAGGCGGCGAAAGATCTCCTGGTTGGGCAGCGACTCCCCGATCGGCTCGATCGCCTTGGCCTGCACCGAAAGGCCGAGATGGAAATAGGGCGAGACGATGTCGTCGAACTCGAGGAAACCCGCCGCCGGCAGGATGAAATCGGCGAAGTCGGTCGTATCGGTCGCGAAGCAGTCGATCGCCACATGAAAGAGGTCGTCGCGCTTCAGGACCCGCTGCAACTCAGCCTGCCGCGGATTCGAGGCGGCGATGTTGACGTTCCAGGTGATCAGCGCCCTTGCGTCGCGCGGGCTCTTCAGAACCTCGATCAGGTCCATGTGGCTGGCGCTGCGCTTCGGCTTGGCGCGGAGCTGCGGCGCTTCGATGGTGTCGCCGTCGAGGCCGCGCCGGGCGCCGCCGTTCAGGAACAGGAATCCGGCGCCGGGCTTGGCGAAATCGCCCTTCAGGGCGGAGAGCATGGCGACCGCCCGGAACACGTTGCCGCCCTTCGGCTGGCGCTGCAGGCCCTGGCCCATCCAGAGCAAGGCGGGACCGGCGCCGAAAAGCCTGGCCGCTTCCTCGATCTGCGAAGCCGGCACGCCGGTGATCGGCGCGGCCCATTCGGGCGAGCAGCGCGCGATTTCCGGCTCGAGCGCGTCAAAGCCGACCGCATGGTCGGCGAGAAAGGCGCGATCGATCTTGCCCTCGCGCCGCAGCACATGGGCGATGGCGAAGGCGAGCGCGGCATCGCTGCCGGGGAAGGGCTGCAAATGAAGATGCGCCGCGGCGGCGGTCGGGTGCTTGACCGGATCAACCACGATGATCTTCGCCGGTGTCTCGCGGATCCAATGCTTGTGCTGGTGCGGCGCCGAGGCATGCGGATTGGCGCCCCAGATCAGGATCGCCGCGGCATCCTTCGCCATGCGCGGATCGAAACCCTCGGAGCCGGTGCCGTACATATAGCCGAGCGCGGCATGGCCGGCGGCGTTGCAGATCGAATCCGGCTCCACCTCGCTGGCGCCGAGCCGGTTCAGGAATCGCTGCGGAAAGCCGCCGGCGATCAGCGAGCAGGTGCCGGTGTAATGGCTGTGCCAGATGCTCTCGGCGCCGTGTGCCGTGACCGTCGTTTTCAGCCGCCCGGCGATCTCGCCGATCGCATAATCCCATGTGACCGGCTCGAACCGGGCTTCGCCCTTGGCGCCGACTCGCTGCAGCGGTCGGGTCAGCCGGATCTTGGGGTCGAGCCAGGCGCCGTTATAGGCGATGGCGCACTTGCCGCAGAGCGCGCCGCGGCTCACCGGGTGATCCGGATCGCCCAGCACCTTGATCTTGCCGTCCGCGCGCTTGGCCACGGCGATGCCGCAGGCGTCGTAGCAGTCGCGCGGGCAGGTGGTGCGAATGATTTGCGTTGGCGGCATGGCGCGGCCTGCGAGGTTGTTATCCCGGTGTTCCGAGCGTAACCTAGATCAATTGACAATGCAGCGGGAGCGTTTCGATGAAGGGTGATCCGAAGGTCCTCGAGCATCTCAACAAGGTGCTGAAGAACGAACTCACCGCCATCAACCAGTACTTCCTGCATGCCCGCATGCTGAAGAACTGGGGCATGAAGAAGCTCGGCGAGCTCGAATATCACGAGTCGATCGACGAGATGAAGCATGCCGACAAGGTGATCGAACGCATCCTGTTTCTCGACGGCGTGCCGAACCTGCAGGATCTCGGCAAGCTGATGATCGGCGAGAACGTGCAAGAGATGATCGAATGCGATCTCAAGGTCGAGATGGCCGCGCGCGTCGATCTCAAGGCCGCGATCGTCCATTGCGAGAAGGTCGAGGATTTCGTCAGCCGCGAGCTCTTCGTCGAGATTCTCGAATCCGAGGAAGAGCATGTCGATTGGCTGGAGACCAATCTCGGCCTCATCAAGCTGATGGGCCTGCAGAACTTCATCCAGTCCGCGTCCGAAATCGGCGAGAAGAGCTGATCGCAGCGCCTCCCCACACTCGGTCGTCATGCCCGGCTTCAGGCCGGGCATGACGAGTTTCTCAGACCGGAATTCGTGGATGCCAAGGCCAAGCCCTGGCATGACGGACATATTCAGCCTCCTCCGGTGAACAATCCGTTTCCACGCTGGCCACTTTACCCGGACGGCGTCTGAACCCAAATCTCCTGCATCAAGGCGGGCCCCCATCGGAGCCCGTGCAAGGAGTACCCATCATGATCGACGTCAGACCCTTCAACTCGCTCGGCGGTGCCAACCATGGCTGGCTCGACGCCAAGCACCACTTCTCCTTCGCCAGCTACTACGACCCGGACCGGATGGGCTGGGGCGCGCTCCGGGTCTGGAACGACGACACGATCGCGGCCGACAGCGGATTCCCGCCGCATCCCCATGCCGACATGGAGATCATCACCTATGTCCGCGAGGGTGCGATCACCCATGAGGACAACCAGGGCAATCGCGGCCGCACCGAGGCGGGCGACGTCCAGGTGATGAGCGCCGGGAGCGGCATCCGCCATTCGGAGTTCAACCTGGAGCCGGAGACGACCCGGATCTTCCAGATCTGGATCATCCCGAACCAGGTGGGCGGCAAGCCCAGCTGGGGCGCCAAGCCGTTTCCGAAGGATGACCGCTCGGGCCGGTTCGTCACGCTGGCGAGCGGAATCGACGGCGACACAGACGCGCTGCCGATCCGCACCGATGCCCGCGTGCTCGGTGCGAACCTCAAGGCCGGCGAGACCGCCGAATACACGCTCGGCGGCAAGCGCCACGCCTATCTGGTGCCGGCCAAGGGTAAGGTCGAGGTCAACGGCGTGGCCCTCGATGCCCGCGACGGCGCGGCGATCGCCGAGGTGGAGACGATCCGCGTCACCGCGCTCGAGGACGCCGAAGTCGTGATGGTGGACGCGGCTTAGAGAGAACGTCACCCGCGGGCTTGACCCGCGGGTCTTTCGGACAGGGATGCGCGGGTCAAAGCCCGCGCATGACGTTTTTGGGCTACCGCGGCGTCTTGCGCGCGCCGAACCAGGCGAGGATCGCGGCCCAGCGGGACAAGGGAACCGAGCGCCAAATCACCATGCGCTCACTCCGCCGCTTTGCGGAGCGTGTGGGGCGCGCCGTGGACGTCGTCCACGATGTCCTGCGCCATGTCCAGGCAGCAGCCGCAACGCGGGGCGGCACCCAGCGCCTGATAGACCGCATAGGCGTCGCCATGGCCGGTTTCCCGGGCCTTGGCCTCGATCTCGGCGGTGCGATAAGCGTTGCAGATGCAAACGATCATGGGCAAACGTTAACGCTAACTAGGAATGATTGTCAATTGCATGTCATGCCGCGGGTCTCCGGTTTCAAGCCCAGAAAACCGCGGTTTTCCGCCATTTGACGGAATCGTGAGACGAATCCGTGACGGGCCGCACCAAACCGCCGCCCCGGCTTGACCGACTCCCTGCCGCCCGTTCAAGTGGGGCGGGGCATTGAGGGACGGAGTTCATGAACGATCGCAGCTATCTGCAGCTGATCCGCGACCGGGGATTCGGCTGGATGCTGGTCACCCAGTTTCTCGGCGCGCTGAACGACAACGTCTACCGGTTCATCGTCACCTTCTACATCATCGCCCAGAGGCCGGACGAGGCCGAGCTCTACACCGCCTATATCGCGGCCCTGTTCGTCCTGCCCTATCTGATGTTCTCGGGCTACGCCGGCCAGCTCGCCGACAACTTCTCCAAGCGCAGGGTGCTGATCGCCAGCAAGAGCGTCGAGATCCTGGCGATGGTCATCGGCCTCGCCGCGTTCCTGATCGGCAGCATCCCGCTCATGCTCGCCGTGATGTTCCTGATGGCGACCCACTCCGCCTTCTTCTCGCCGGCGAAATACAGCTGCCTGCCGGAGCTGCTGCCGGTGCAGGACCTCTCGCGCGGCAACGCGCTGATCGAGATGAGTACCTTCCTGGCGATCATCATCGGCACCGCGGGCGGCGGCGCGCTGTTTCAATTCTTCGGGACGCATCCCTGGTCCCTCGGCGGGGTCACGATCGGAATCGCGGTCGTCGGCACGCTGGCGAGTTTCGGCATCGGCCGCACGCCGCTGCCGCGGCACCGCAAGCCGTTCCGCCTCAATCCGCTGACCGACAGCATCGTCGCGATCCGTGAGGTCAAGCGCAACCGTCGCCTCTGGCTGACGGTGCTCGGAATCTGCTGGTTCTGGTTCCTGGGCTCGCTGCTCCAGATCTCGATGCCGGTCTACGGCAAGCATGTGCTCGACATCTCCGAAAGCGCCACCAGCTGGCTCTGGGTCTCGGTGGCGATCGGCATCGCCATCGGCAGTGTCGCCGCCGGCCGTCTCTCCGGGCACAAGGTCGAGCTCGGGCTGGTGCCGATCGGCTCGGTCGGCATCGGTATCACCGCGCTGTTCCTGGTCACCGCGCACAGCTTCTGGGGCGCCGTCGCCTGTCTCTCGTTGCTTGGCTTCTTCGCCGGCTTCTATTCGGTGCCGCTGAACGCGATGCTGCAGCAGAAATCGGACGCCGATTCCCGCGGCCGGGTGATCGCCGCCAACAATGTGCTGAACTTCCTGGCGATCCTGCTGGCGGCCGGCGTCAGCGCCGTACTGGGCGGTTACGCGGGGCTGCGGCCGGACCAGATCATCTTTCTCTCCGGCCTCGCCACCTTCTGCGTCACCGTCTATCTGCTGATCCTGCTGCCCGATTTCATGATCCGCTTCTCGCTCTGGCTGATCACCCACACGATCTATCGGATCAAGATCGTCAACCCGGACAACGTGCCGCTGAACGGGCCGGCGCTGCTGGTCTGCAACCACCTCTCCTTCGTCGACGGCCTGCTGGTCGGCGCCTCGATCCAGCGCTTCGTGCGCTTCATGGTCTATGCGCCGTTCTTCAAGCTGCCGCTGCTCGGCTGGCTGTTCAAGAAGATGCGCGCAATCCCTACCGGCGGCGGGCGCGAGGCCATCGCGGCGGTGCGCCGCGCGCGCGAGGAGCTGCAGGCCGGGCATTGCGTCTGCATCTTCGCCGAGGGCGCGATCAGCCGCACCGGCAACATGCTGCCGTTCAAGCGCGGCTTCGAGAAGATCGTGCAGGATCTCGACGTGCCGGTGATTCCGGTCCATCTCGACCAGGTCTGGGGCTCGATCTTCAGCTTCAAGGACGGCAAGTTTTTCTGGAAATGGCCGAAGCGCTTCTTCTATCCGGTGACCATCACCTTCGGCGCGCCGCTGCCGGCGACCACCCGCGCCGGGGAATTGCGCACCCGGCTGCTGGAGCTCGGCGCCGAGGCCTTCGATCACCGGCGCACCACCCGCGACCTGGTGCCGGTCCGCGTGATCCGCACCGCCAAACGCTGCTGGTTCCGCTTCTGCATGGCGGATTCACTGGGGCGCGAGCTCACCTTCGGCGCCATGCTGACCGCTTCGCTGATGCTGGCCAAGTGGTTTCGGCGGGCGCGGCCCGAGGAGGAGCGCATCGGAGTCCTGCTGCCGGCCTCGGTCGGCGGCGCGCTGGTGAACAACGGGTTGATGCTGGCGGGGAAGACGCCGATCAATCTCAACTTCACCATCGGCGTCGAGACGATGGACGCCGCGATCGCCAAATCCGGCATCAGGACCATCGTCGCTTCCAAGGCCTTCCTGGCCAAGGCGAAGCTCGAGGCCAGGCCGGGCACGATCTTTGTCGAGGACATGCTCGGCGGCTTCGGCAAGGCCGAGCGCGCGCTGACCTACATGAAGGCGATGCTGCTGCCGACCGGGCTGCTCTGCCGGCTGACCGTGCCGAAGGGCGACCCGTTCAAGGATCTCGCCACGATCATGTTCTCATCGGGCTCGACGGGCGAGCCCAAGGGCGTGATGCTGTCGCATCACAACGTGATCTCGAACCTTGAGGCGATCGGCCAGATCCTGGGCGCCACGCCCGAGGATCGCGTCATGGGCGTGCTGCCCTTCTTCCACGCCTTCGGCTTCACGGGCACGCTGTTCATGCCGCTGGTCCTGGGCCTCGGTGCGGTCTATCACCCGAATCCGCTCGACGCGAAATCGATCGGCGGGCTGATCCGGAAGTACAAGGCGACGTTGCTGATCTCCACGCCGACTTTCTGCCAAGCCTATCACCGTGTCTGCGCGCCGGAGGATCTCGCCAGCCTCCGGCATGTCGTGGTCGGCGCGGAACGGCTGCGGCCGGAATTTGCCGAGCAGTTCAAGGAGAAGTTCGGCATCCAGCTGCTGGAAGGCTATGGCGCGACCGAGATGGGCCCGGTGGTCGCGACCAACGTGCCGGATGTGCTGGAAGGCCCGGACCGGCAGATCGGCACCAAGCCCGGCACGGTCGGCCATCCCATTCCGGGCGTCGCCGCCAAGGTGGTCGATGCGGAGACCGGCGCGCCGAGGAAGGAAGGCGAGGAGGGGCTGCTGCTGCTGAAGGGCCCCGGCCGCATGGTCGGCTATCTCGCCGATCCCGACCGCACGCTGCAGGTGCTGCGCGACGAATGGTATGTGACCGGCGACATCGCGATCATCGACGAGGACGGATTCATCAAGATCACCGACCGGCTCTCACGCTTCTCGAAAGTCGGTGGCGAGATGGTGCCGCATTTGAAGATCGAGGAGGCGATGCTGCGCATCCCCGGCATCGGCGCCGCCGCGGTGGTCGCGGTTCCGGATGCCGATCGCGGCGAACGGCTGTTCGGGCTGTATGTCGCCGACGAAACCATGGAGTCGCAACTGGTCTGGCAGGGTCTCTCCGACAGCGGGCTGCCGAAGCTGTGGATCCCGAAGGCGCGCGATCTTCGCCGGATCGACGAGCTGCCGACCCTCGGCACCGGCAAGATTGACATACGGCGGCTTAGGCAGACGGCGCTCGACCTGGCGGCGGAAGGCTAGCGCTACTCGGCGGCGATGCGCGCGGCCTCGTGGCGTTTCAGATAGGCGTTGGGATCGTGCATCAGCGCGCCCTCGGGCAGGGCGTCCCAGAGCGGTCCGAGCTGGCGCCGAATCCGGTTGCGGTAGAAGTCCGGCAGCTGCGTCGAAGCGCCGTCGAAGAAGCGGCGCGCGGTCGGATCGTCTCTCAGCAGGCGGCGGATCTTGCCTTGATATTTTGCCCGACCGGAAGACGAGGCGCGCATCAGGTTCATCGCCTTGGTGGTGAAGCCGCGATTGGCGACGAAGCGCCGCCACAGGCGCTCGCGGGAATGCGCATAGAGCGTCAGGTCCTCGGCATGGTCGTAGAACTCGGCCCAGTCGTAGTGCAGCGGCCGGACGTTCATCGCGTGATTGCTGTCCAGGAAATGATGCGGGAAGGGCAGCACGCGTCCCGCGCGCATGAAGTCGAGATTGAGCGGCGCGGCGGCGCCATAGGCGGTCAGCAGCGAGAAGGCCGGATAGGCGCCGGGGGCGAGATCGATGAAACGCTTCGTGAGCTCGAACGGCTCGGCGCCGGAATCGCAGTCGAGGCCGAGCACGAAATTGGTCTGGACATAGGGAATGTGGCGCAGGATCGTGTTCACGTGCTCGGCGACCTGGCGCACCTTGTCGATTCCGACCGATTTGCCGGTCTTCGACTTGTTGCCGAGCTCGTACCAGGATTCGATCCCCGGCAGGATGCCGACGAAGCCGTTGCGCTGCATCCGCTTCAGGTTCGGCTCCGACAGCAGCGACAGGCTGCTCTCGGCGATGAAGCGCATGCGGCCTGGTCGCACGACATCCTCGATCGCGGTCATGTAGTCGTTGAAGCGGACGCCGAAATTCGGGTCGTGCCAGGCGACGATCGGGCGCCGCTGCTTGGTCTGCAGGAACTTGAGGTCGGTGCGGATGCGGTCGAAGGAGAGCGGCTGGTAATCGACGACGGAATCGATGCAGAAGCTGCAGGTATAGGGGCAGCCCATGCTGCCGATCATCGGCACGAACTTGATCAGCGGCGCCTTGTCCAGCGTGGCCTCGACGAATTTCCAGCGCTCCTCCAGCAGCGGCAGCTCGGTCGGCTGTTTGGCGGCGCTGAGGAAGCGGCCGACCGGACGATGCGGCGCCGCTTCGCGCAGCACATCGTCCAGGACGCCCTTATCGGTGAAGCCCAGCACGTAGTCGAAATAGAGCGCGGCATCTTCCGGATAGCAGCGCGCATGCGGACCGCCGAGCACGGTGACCGCGCCGCGCCGGCGATACAGATTGCTGATCGCATAGGCGGTCTGTGCCGAGCGGCTGAACGAGCCGATGAACAGCAGGTCGCAGTCGTCGCTGAACACCGTCTCAAGGTCCTCGAAGCCGGTGTAGCAGATATAGCGGACTTGGTGCCCGAGTTCCTCGCACCAGGTGGCGACCACCTGGGGCATGAGGCTCGCTGTATTGGCATTCATCAGGCGCCGGAAGGTGCTCTTGACCGGGCCCTTGCTGACGAGATCGATAATGGTGATGCGAAGTCGCCGGGGGGTCAAAAAACCTCCATGGAACGCCAGGGGGCCCGCCGAGCGGAGTTTGACAGCAGCGCTCGAGGGTGAAAGTTCAAAATTATACAGTCGGATGAATTAGATCGCGAAGATGGGCGCATAAGTGGGCGTCCGCAAGCGCAATTCAAATGAATTCTGCTCATTTAGGAGAAAAGAGGTTCATCGCTCGGACTTTTTCAACCAGCACCCGGCTGATTTCCGTGAGGCGCGGATCAGCGACAGCTTCCTCAAGGGACAGCAGGACCATGGTCCCTTCGGTGATGACCAGTTGGGTGGGGTCGACCCCAGTCAGGAGGAAGAACACCGAGGCGGTCGGATCGCCGCGGAAGCTCACCTTCGAGATCGCGCCGAGCCGATGGATATCCTCCCCCCGCGCTCTGATACCGGTCTCCTCGGCAAGCTCGCGCAGCGCGCAATCGACCGGCGTCTCGCCCGGCTCGGCGCCGCCGGCGAAAGCCGTGATCATGCCGGGATTCTCTATGTCCGGCTTGTCGTCGCGCAGTTGCAGGACCAGGCGCTCGTCCTTGGTCAGCAGGACGACGCCGGCCGCGGCGTGGGTGTGATAGGCGTCGAACCAGTATTCCGGTTCGCTCACGCCGCCAGTTTCCCCCGCAGCCGCTCGATGAACGCCTCGCACTGCACGATCTGAGAGATATCGACGTATTCGTCTGGCTTATGCGCCTGCTCGATGCTGCCGGGGCCGCAGACCACGGTCGGGATGTCGATCTCCTGAATGAGGCCGCCCTCGGTGCCGAAGGCGATCTTGGTGGTGCCGTTGGCCTGGGTCAGGTTCTTCGCCAGCGTGGTGATCTCCGCATCCTCCGGCGTGTCGAGGCCGGGGAAGGCGGAGATCTGCTCGAAGCCGAAGCCGGTCTCCGGTGCGATCTTCTTCATCTCCGGCTGCAGCTCGGTCTCGATGTAGCGCTTGAACTCGGCATAGAGCGCCTCCGGATCCTGGACCGGCAGATGGCGGAACTCGAAGGCGAAGGTGCAGTCCTTGGGCACGATGTTCAATGCGGTGCCGCCCTGGATCGTGCCGGTATGGACCGTCGTATGCGGCACGTCGTAGTCGTGATCGAACGGTCCTTCGGCGGCGAAGCGCCGGCCCATGCGGCGGAGATAGCCGATCGCTTCCGCGGCATATTCGACGGCGTTGACGCCCTTCGGGGCCAGCGACGAATGGCATTCCTTGCCGTGCACATGCGCGCGCATGCTCTTCTTGCCCTTATGCGCGATGGCGACCTGCATCGAGGTCGGTTCGCCGATGATGCACCCCTTCGGCTTGATCGGCAGGTCCTTGATCACGCTGAGCGCCTTGCGCACGCCGAGGCAGCCGACCTCCTCGTCGAAGGAGAACAGCAGGTGCAAAGGCGTGGCGAGCTTGGTCTTGGAGAATTGCGGCACCGCGCTGAGCACGCAGCCGAGGAAGCCTTTCATGTCGCAGGATCCCCGACCATAGAGCCGGCCCTCGCGCTCGACCACCGACCAGGGATCGCTGGACCAGTCCTGGCCGTCGACCGGCACCACGTCGGTATGGCCCGAGAGCGCGATGCCCGGCCGGTCGTCGGCGCCGATCGTGCCGTAGAGATTGGCCTTCTTGCCGGTCTCGTCGGGGATCAGCGTGGTGGCGACGTCATGGGCGTCGAGATAGTCGCGCACGAAATCGATCAGCTCCAGGTTGGAGTTGCGGCTGGTCGTGTCGAAGGCGATCAGTCTGCGGATCATCTCGATGCTGTGCGGAAGCGCCGCCACGGAATGCCTGCTTTCTGTTGACGTTTGGTTTCTTGGCACTCAGCATAACGCTTGAGAGTTTGATGGCAACCCGTCCCAGTGCGGGTGAACAACGAGAGCGATTTGGCAAGCACGCACTCGAAACGCATCCGGTTCCTGCCCGGCGTTCTGGTCCGGTCCGCTCCGACCGGGACGGCCCGGCCGTTGGTCGTGGATTCCCCACATAGTGGTCGGACTTACCCCGAGGATTTCGGCCATGCCGCACCGCTGGCTATGTTGCGGCGGGCCGAGGATGCCTTTGTCGACGACCTCTATGAGGACGCGCCGCGTCACGGCGCCGGCTTCCTGAAAGCGCTCTTTCCCAGGAGCTATGTCGATCCCAACCGCCATGAAGGCGAGATCGATCCGGGCATGCTGGCCGACGCCTGGCCCACGGCGATCGCGGCCAGCGAGCGGACGGAAATGGGGCTCGGCCTGATCCGGCGCCTGATCCGCGGCAATGTCCCGGTCTATGACCGGCTGCTCAGCGTTGCAGAGATCGAGGAGCGGATCGCGCGCTTTCACCGGCCCTATCACGACGAGCTTGAGGCGATGCTGGCCGAATTGCACACGCGCTTCGGCGCGGTGTGGCACATCAATGCGCATTCCATGAAGGCGCTGGGCCGGAAGCAGGGGAAAGCGATCCCGCGGGACGATTTCGTGCTCGGCGATCTCGAGGGCGAGAGCTGCGATCCGGACTTCACCGCCTTCGTTGTCGGAACATTGCGGGACATGGGCTACACGGTCCGCATCAACCATCCGTTCAAAGGCGCCGCGCTGGTGAAGCGCTTCGGCCGCCCGCGCGAAGGGCGCCACAGCCTGCAGATCGAGGTCAATCGCGGCCTCTACATGGACGAAGACAAGATCGAGAAGACCGCCGGCTTCGCGGCGCTGAAGCGCGACATCGACCGGATGCTGGCGGCGGTCGCGGAGTTCGTCATGACACAGATTGTCAGTATCCTTCCGGAAGCGCGCGAAGGCGAGTAGCCAGCCCACTGCCGATCCGCTATTGCTGGTAGCGCTTCCGTCCCAGCCAGAATTCCAGCCATGGTGCATCACCTCTCCGCGATCGTCGTTCTCCGGAATCGCAATTTTTTGCTATATGCGCTGAACGCGCTGCTGGCCCAGCTCGCGGCGGAAGTGCTGATCGTCGCGATCGGCTGGAGCCTCTATGTCACGACGCGCGATCCGTTTGATCTGGCGCTGGTGGGGCTGGTGCAGTTCATTCCGAATTTGGTGCTGGTGCTGGTGACCGGCGCCGTCGCCGATCGCTATCCGCGCAAACGAATTCTCCTGGCCTGCATCGCCGTCGAGCTCGCCTGCACCTTCGGCATCATGCTTGTCGCGGATGCCGGCTTCGACACGGTCTGGCCGCTGCTGCTGCTGATCGCCGGTCTTTCCGTCGGCCACGCCTTCTCCGGACCGGCATCGCTCGCCTTGGCGCCGACCCTGGTCCCCCGCGAGCATATCCCGGCGGCGATCGCCACCTCGACCTCGGCTTGGCAATTGAGTGCCATCGCCGGTCCCGCGCTGGGCGGTGCGCTGCTTACCGTCTCGACCGATTTCGCCTATGCGACGGCCCTGGTGATGGTGCTGGTCGGCGGCCTGGCGCTGTTCGGCATTCGCGTGGCCGAGCAGCCGCGCGTGCGGGAAACCGGCACGTTCGACACGTTGGTCGGGGGCTTCCGCTTTATGCTGCGGGAGAAAGTCGTGCTCGGCGCCGCGAGCCTCGACCTGTTCGCCGTGCTGCTCGGCAGCACGCCGGCGCTTCTGCCGGTGTTCGCCCATGACATTC
Source organism: Dongia sedimenti (assembly GCA_030715195.1). Classification (GTDB taxonomy): domain Bacteria; phylum Pseudomonadota; class Alphaproteobacteria; order Dongiales; family Dongiaceae; genus Dongia; species Dongia sedimenti. Next base: position 521,419 of record JAUYVI010000002.1, on the reverse strand, counting down.
TGCACACCGAGGCTTGGGGTCTGGGCCTCCTGCGCTCGGGGATCGGTATCGGCGCGCTGATCATGGTTCTCTATCTCGGCGTCCGCCCGCTCCGCCGCCGCGCCGGCGTCATCATGTTTGCGACGGTCGTTGTTTTCGGTTTGGCCACGGTGGTTTTCGGCTTCTCACGGTCGGTCGTGCTGTCGATCGCGGCGCTGATCGTCATGGGCGCCAGCGACATGATCAGCGTCTATATCCGCGAAGTGCTGGTACAGCTCTGGACGCCGGATTCGTTGCGCGGCCGCGTCAACGCGGTCTACATGCTGATGATCTCCGCATCGAACGAGCTCGGCGCTTTCCGTGCCGGTGCCGTCGCCGCGCAGGTCGGAGCCGTGGCGGCGGTCGTTGCCGGCGGATTCTGCACGGTGGCGGTGGCGGCGCTTTGGGCGCGCTGGTTCCCGGCTTTGCGCCGGGCCGACGATCTCAGCGCCCTGCAGGAACTGGAACCGGACGACGCTGGCCCGGTCACGCCATGAACTGCTCGCGCAGGATCCGTTCCTCGAGGTGATGCTCGGGGTCGAACAGCAGGTTCAAGGTGATCGACCGGTCCTCGCGGATCTTCACTTCCTGCACGTCGCGGACTTCGGCGAAGTCGGCGGTGGCGCTGACCGGGCGGCGCTGCGGTTCGCGGATGATGAAGCGCACGCTGGCGCTTCGGGGCAGGATCGCGCCGCGCCAGCGCCGCGGCCGGAAGGCGCTGATCGGCGTCAGCGCCAGCGCGCCGGAGCCGATCGGCAGGATCGGCCCGTGGACCGAGAGGTTGTAGGCGGTGCTGCCGGCCGGTGTCGCCACCATGACGCCGTCGCAGATCAATTCGGAGATTCGCTCGACGCCGTCGATCTGGATGGTGATCTTCGCCGCCTGGGCGAGTTCGCGGAGCAGCGAGACCTCGTTGATGGCGAGCCGCACCTGCTCGCTGCCGTCGGTGGTCTTCGCCCGCATCTCCAGGGGATGCAGGGTGACGAGCTGGCCCCGCTCCAGACGCTCGACCAGGTCGTCGGTGCTGTAGCGATTCATCAGGAAGCCGACGGTGCCGCAGTTCATGCCGAAGATCTGGACCTGGCGGCCCATGTGCCGGTGCAGGGTTTCCAGCATGGTGCCGTCGCCGCCCAGCACGACCAGGATCTCGGCATGCACGGGATCGGACTCGCCGTAGCGCGATTTCAGCTCCGCCAGCGCGGCCTGGGCCTCGGCGCTGGGGGCCGCGACGAAAGCGAATGTGGGTTTTGCCATGTTACGGATGAAAAGGTATGGGACGCGGTTGCGGGGAAGGGCTCCCGGCACCTGTCCGGTTGCCGGGGAGTATAGCGGCGCCGGCGCGCTCCGGAAATAGCGGGAAGCGGCTCCGTCCTCGGCCGAAAGTCCAATCTTTCCTTGCAAACAAGGTTCCGCCGCCGCACTCTGAAGCTCTGGATTCTTGGGGGTTCGAATGCGTCGCGTGTCTCGCTGGTCCGTCGCGGCTTTTCTGGCGTTCGGCCCCGGCGTACTGGGCATTGTTTCCCCGGCCAGCGCGCAGGACTCCGTCTCCTTCAGCAAGGACGTGCAGGAGGAGCAGTCGGTGCATGAGGGCTATTACTATCCCAAGCCGCAGACCCTCGAGCACTACGTCTCCAGCGCGATCACCCTCCCGGAAAGCGACAAGGTCCGCCGCCAGGCCTTCGTCATCGGCATGACCAAGCAGCTGCTCGACGGCAAGTATGCGCCGGGCTTCGCGGTCTTCGCCAAGGGCAGCCAGTCGGAGAAGCTGATCATCGTCGGCATGATCGACGGGCAGTTGAACACGATCTACCGCGCCCGGGCGCTGCTGGCCCAGCTGACGGCGATCGCGCGTTCGACGCCGTTCTTCCAGCAGAACACCCAGCCGGAAGAGGCGAACTTCTTCGATTTCATGAAGCTGCTCGGCTTCCGCCAGGTCACCATCACCGACGGCCGGGCCTTCGCGCATCAGGTCATCGTCGACTGAGGATGGGAGATTGAGGGCCCGCGACACCGGTTTCATCGTCGAGCTGCGGCGCGGCCGCGCCGATGATGCGCTGACCATCGCGCGGCTGTTCCGCGACACCGTGCATGCGGTGAACCGGCAGGATTACTCCGAAGCCCATCTCGACGCCTGGGCGCCCTACCAGGTCGATCTCGAGCATTGGCGCGTGGTGATCGATTCCAGCTATTTCATGGTGGCGGTCAGCGGCGGGATGGTGGTGGGTTTCGCCAATCTCGACGGCGACGACTATGTGGACCAGCTGTACGTCCACAAGGATCTCCTGCGCAAGCGCATCGGCTCCAAGCTGATCGAGGAGATCGAGCGCGAGGCCAAGCGCCGGAATGCCGCGCGGCTCTGGACCCAGTCCAGCATCACCGCGCGGAAGTTCTTCGAGCGCCAGGGCTTCGCCACGCTGCAGGCGCAGCGCGTGACCTATAACGGCCAGATCTTCGACAATTTCTCGATGGAGAAGCGGCTGAAATGACGCCGCCACTCACCCGCCGGTGACGCTCATGTGCCGGCCGACCGCCGGGCCTTGGTGGCGGCGGTCGATCATGAAGTCATGCCCCTTGGGCTTGCGGCCGATCGCCTCTTCGATGGCGGCGATCAGGGCCGCGTCGGATTCGCTGGCGCGCAGCGGCGCGCGGAGATCCGCGCTATCCTCCTGGCCCAGGCACATATAGAGCATGCCGGTGCAGGTCACCCGCACCCGGTTGCAGGATTCGCAGAAGTTGTGGGTGAGCGGCGTGATGAAGCCCACCCGCTGGCCGGTCTCCTGCAGCCGCACGTAGCGCGCCGGGCCGCCGGTGCGCTCGGCGGTCTCTTCCAGGGTCCAGCGCCGCGCCATCTGCGCGCGCAGCAGCGAGATCGGCAGGTACTGGTCGAGCCGGTTCTCGCCGCCGATATCGCCCATCGGCATCACCTCGATGAAGGTAAGGTCGTGGCCCTCGCGGCCGCACCATTCGACCAGGGTATCGACCTCGTCGTCGTTGACGCCCTTCAAGGCGACGGTGTTGATCTTGACCTTGAGCCCGGCTTCCTTTGCGGCGCGCACGCCGTCGAGCACGGTGTCGAGCTTGCCCCAGCGGGTGATCTCGGTGAACTTCTTGGGATCGAGCGTGTCGATCGAGACGTTGATGCGCTTCACGCCGAGCGATGCCAGCTCATCCGCATACTTGCCGAGCTGGCTGCCATTGGTGGTGACGGTGAGCTCTTCCAGGGCGCCGCTCTTCAAGTGCCGGGACAGGGCGCGGAACAGCTCCATCACGTTCTTGCGCACCAGCGGCTCGCCGCCGGTCAGCCGGAGCTTCTTCACGCCGAGCCCGACGAAGGTGCTGCATAGCCGGTCGAGCTCCTCCAGCGACAGCACCTCTGCTTTCGGGAGGAAGGTCATGTGCTCCGCCATGCAATAGACGCAGCGAAAGTCGCAGCGGTCGGTGACCGATACGCGGAGATAGGAGATCTTGCGGCCGAACGGGTCGATCATGAGAAAGCGGGTGCCAGGCAGTCGGAAGACGCCTAAATATAGGGTCTTGTGCGATGGTTTTCACAGGATATTTCGACCCCGCATCGGAGCGGCAAATTCGCTTGATCGGGCGGCTCGCATCCGCACAATGCCCACCTAAAGCCCCTAAGGAAATTCCGGGAAATCATGGCCGTATCGCAGACCACCGCACCGATCGCCGCGAAACAGCCGCTGGAAGCGGGCGATATCGCGCCGGCCTTCCGGCTCGCGGCCACCAGCGGCGAGAGCATCGACCCCGCCAGCGACCTGGTCGCCGGCAAGCCTCTGCTGCTGCTGTTCTGGGGCGGCGGCGCCCTGCCGCAGGGCCTGGAGGCACTGGTCGGGCAGGTGAAGGCGACCGACGGCCGCGCCGTCCTGGCCACCGGCCTCGGTGAAACGGCCGCGCTCGACGGGTTCGAATCCGCCGCCGATGCCGAGGGCACGGTGGGCGCGCTGTTCGGTGCTTCCGGCGAATCCCGCCTGGTCCTGATCGCGCCCAATCGGCACGTCGCCTATATCGGCGGCGATGCCGCGGCGGCGCAGGCGGCGCTGGCGCGGATCGCCGCGACCCGCGCCGCGGTCACGATGACGTCTCACCCGCCGGTGCTGATCGTGCCCGACGTGCTGTCGCGCGCCGAATGCCAGAAACTGATCAACATCTTCGCCATGCAGGGCCAGACCTTCGTCGAGCCCGGCCATGGCACGCTGCCGCCCGGCAATGCCGACTACAAGCAGAAGATCCCGGAATACGGCCGCAAGGATCGCATCGACCATTGGATCCGTCAGCCCGAGACCAATGCCTTCATCGACGACCGTCTGAACCGGCGCCTGATCCCGGAGATCCAGAAGAGCTTCCAGTACAAGATCACCCGGCGCGAGGCCTACCGGATCGGCTGCTACGAAGGCGAGCGCGGCGGCGAATTGCACGGCCATCGCGACAACACCAAGCCGATGGTGGCGCATCGGCGCTTCGCCTGCTCGATCAACCTCAACACCGAGCAGTTCGAAGGCGGCGAGCTGCGCTATCCGGAATTCGGCAACCAGCTCTATCGGCCGGAAACCGGCGCCGCCATCACCTTCTCCTGCTCGCTTCTGCACGAGCCCATGCACGTGACCAAAGGCCGGCGCTTCGTCCTGCTCGCCTTCCTCTACGGCGAGACCTGATCCAGCTCTCTTTCGGGAGGCAGCCATGCAACAGCAGATCTCGGTGATCACGCTCGGCATCGCCGATCTCGCGCGCTCGCGCCGCTTCTATGCCGAGGGCTTCGGCTGGAAGCCGGTGTTCGAGAATCCGGAGGTCGTCTTCTACCAGATGAACGGGCTGATGCTCGCAACCTGGCTGACCAGATCCCTGGAAGCGGACATGCGGCGCAGCCTGTCGCGACCCGGCGCCTTCGCGGTCGCGCACAACGTTGCGACCAAGGACGAGGTGCAGCCGGTGATCGACCGGCTGGCCCAGTACGGCGGCAAGGTCCTGCGCCCGGCCGATGCGCCGCCGCATGGCGGCTTCCGCGGCTACATCGCCGATCCGGACGACCATGCCTGGGAGATCGCCTGGAATCCGGCCTGGCCGATCAGCCCGGAAGGCTATGTGACCTGGGGCGTCTGATGCTCAATCGGTCTCGATGATCTTGAGCCAGGGCCAGCGCGCGACATAGCTTTCCGCCTTGGCGCGGAACCGCGCCCGGTCCGGGCACCAGAGTGCGTTCGGCCTGAGCTCGCCGCGCCGGGTCTCCTCGACGCCATAGGGCGCGATCAGGCGGAGATTGCCGCCGTCCTGCGGCATCAAGCCGATGCAGGTCGAGCGCACCAGGAAGCGCGCGATGCCGTCCTCGACCTTCTCGAGCCTCGGATAGTCGCCGCCGAAGCGCTGCGGATACCAGAGATGCACCCGCGCCTGGTTCTTCACATCGACCAGCACGTCGAGATCGGCGAACAGCGCGGCGGCCCGCCGGACCACGACATCCTCGGCCTCATAGGAGAGATCCGAACCGTCGAAATAGAACAGGTCGTAATCCTTGACGCCCTGGGCGACCGGCCGCTCGGTGAGCGCGTTCCAGAACGCCTGATAGACCGATCCGGCGACCAGGCACGCATTCGGCGCGCCGAGCATCGGCATGCGTTCCAGGATCTTCCGGTTGATCGGATTGGCGAGTGCCGCGGTGACGAGGTCCATGCGACTTGGTCTACGACCCGAGCTTCGGCACGAACAGGCATTGCACCGGTCCCTGCATCGGCGCGCCGTTGAGGCTGCCCTTGCCCCGGCACCACCACATCCGGTCATCCCTCGACCAGTAGGTATGGGGGTCGCCCAGCTTGAAGCGCTGGCGGGTCACCGGCACGAACCAGCCGTCGCCCTGAATCACGACGCCGCCCTCCGGCACCACGCCGCATTCCTTGGGTCCGCAGCACCAAGCGATCGCGGGGTCGCGCATGATCCACTCGGCCTCGCCATGGACCGGTGTCGGCTGTAGGCCGAGGGAGAGGTGAGCGAGGGCGACGACCATTCCAATCGCAAGCAAAGGGGCGCCTCCAGCCGGTCCGGTGGTTCATCCTAGAACGAACCCGACCGGCTGGAAACGCCCCGCGTTTGGTCGCTTGCGATCAGCGCATCAGAACGGGAACAGGATGTCGTAGACCTGCTGGCCGTAGCGCGGCTGCTGCACGTCGCTGAGCGTGCCCTTGCCGCCATAGGCGATCCGGGCCTCGGCGATCTGGTCGTAGGGAACCTCGTTCGCGGTCGAGATGTCCATCGGCCGGATGATGCCCTCGACGTCGAGCTCGCGGAGCTCGTAGTTGACCCGCACCTGCTGCCGGCCTTTCAGCACCAGGTTGCCGTTCGGCAGGACCTGGGTCACCACCGCGGCGACGCGAAGATTGACCTCTTCCTTGCGATCGACCGAGCCGGAGCCGGTCTGGTCGGAGGTGCTGTCGGTGTTGATCAGGCTGGCCGGGTTGGTGGCGTCGGTGAAGACCTGGTTGGCGAACTTCTCGTAGCCGAGCAGGCTGCTGGCGGCGGCGTCGTTGCTGCCGTCCCGGCTCTGCTTGGTCTGGTTGTCGAGGGTCGCGGAATCGTCGATCTTGATCACCACGGTCAGGATGTCGCCCACCTTGCTCGCGCGCTGGTCGGCGAAGAAGGTGCGGCTGCCCTGGCGCCACAGCGAGTTGGGCTGGCGGACATCGGTCATCGGCGCCGGCATCGGCATGGTGACCGGGTGATAATCCTCCTGGGCGTTGGGATTCTCGATCGGATCCATGTTTGGCGCCTTGCCGGCATCGGCGATCCGCTGGAGCATGTTGCCGCAGCCGCCGAGCGAGACCGAGGCCACGGCCAGGATCAGTGCCAGCGGCAGGACGCGCTTCATCGGCGTCGGCTCGCGGCGCGGGGTCGGGCGCGGCGGTGTGGCGCGGAGCGATCTGCGCGCGGCGCCGTGCTTCGGTCGTGGGGCGGTCATTGCGCGTCTCCTCAGTTCAGAGCCATGGCGCCGGCGACGGGGATCACGACCGTGGTCTGATCCTTCACGACGCCGGTCAGCGGCTTGTTGCTCATCGTGTTGATGACCCGGATCGGCTGGCCGACCGCCGCATCCTCCAGGGCGCGGCCCTGGGCGGTGAGGGTCATGTTCTCGGTCTGCACCATCAGCGTAATCATGCTGCCGCGGATGATGGCCGGCGCCATGGCGATGTCGCTCATGCGCAGCATCTGGTTGGCGCGCAAAGGTCGCCGCGCCGTCATCCCGACCAGCTGCTTCGGGTCGGTCACGCCGTTGGCGGCGACGCGGTCGATGCGGACCGCCATCCAGTCGATATCCGACGACTGGATCACTTCGCCGGGTGCCACCGCGCGCGCCAGCACCGGGAGCTGCACCGTCTCATAGACGCTGCCGGCGACCAGGCGGCTGATCAGGGTCGGGCCGGAGGCGGGCACGACCAGCTGGGCCGCGAAGCGCTGCGACGTGGGATCGAAGCGGATGTCCTGGACCGCGAGGGTGGCCGGGACATTGGTCGGGAGCACCAGGTTGGTGTCGCCGACGTCGAACGCGATCTCGACCTCCTTGTCGGTGCCGAGATAGTCGCGCAATGCGTCCTTGACCTGCTGCGTCACCTGGCTGGGGTCGATCTTCTGCGCCTGGCGGGCGACCAGGATCCGCTGATACTTGTCGGCCGGCGTCCAGTCGAGCGCATAGGCGCGGGTCAGCGAGCGCAGGAAGCGGTTGTCGAGCACGATGGTCTGGCCGGGCAGCGGCGCCTGGGCGACCGGTGCATCGCCCATCGACAGCGGCTGCTCGAACAGATCGCCGAGCCGCACCACGTCGTCGCTGACCATCACGCTCTGCTTGAGCGTGAGACCGCCTTCCCCAGGCTCGGCGGCGGGATCGATCTCTTGCGCGCCGGCCGGCAAGGAGAAGGCGAGCCAGGCCGAGAGCACCAGGGTCAGCAGGAGAAACGCGAAGCGGATCATGTCTGTTGCCTCACCGCAGCTGCGTGATGGTGCCCATCATCGAATCCGAGGCCTGGATGACCTTGGAGTTGATTTCATAGGCACGCTGGGCGGTGATGAGATCGGTCATCTCGCTCACCATGTTGACGTTCGACTGCTCCAGGAAGAACTGCTGCAGCTGGCCGAAGCCGATGTCGCCGGGATTGCCGACGGTCGGCGGGCCGGAGGCTTCGGTCTCGACCAGCAGGTTGTCGCCGTTGGCCTGCAGGCCGGGCTCGTTGATGAAGTTGGCGAGCTGCAACTGGCCCAGGAGCTGCTGGTTCACCTGGCCCGGGATGGTCGCCTGGACCTGGCCGTCGGCGTTGATGGTGAGCGTGGTCGCGTTCGCCGGCACGGTGATCGCCGGCTGGATCTGGAAGCCGTCGGCGGTGACGATGATGCCGGTGTTGTCGAGCTTCAGCGCGCCGTCCCTTGTATAGGCGGTGGTGCCGTCCGGCAGGGTCACCTGCAGGAAGCCGCGGCCCTTGATCGAGATGTCGAGCTGGTTGTTGGTCGCGATCAGCGAGCCCTGCTCGTTGATGCGATAGACCGAGACCGGCTTCACGCCGAGACCGACCTGAACGCCGGCGGGCACGATTGTGCCGGTGTCGGACGACTGGGTGCCGACCCTGCGGTACTCCTGGTAGAGCAGGTCGGAGAATTCCGCCCGGCTCCGCTTGAACCCGGTGGTAGTGACGTTCGCGATGTTGTTCGCGATCACGTCGATGTTGAGCTGCTGGGCGGCCATGCCCGTCGCGGCGGTGAACAGGGAGCGCATGATCGGCCTTCCTCTAGCTGCTCGGAATGATGTAGTTGACGGCGCGCTTCATGCGGTCGTCCTCGCCGTCGATGAAGCGCTGCACGGCCTCGTAGCTGCGCTGCACCGAGATCATGGTGGTGAGCTCCTTGACCGACTGCACGTTGGACTGCTCCAGCATGCGCTGGACCACGCCCGGCTGCGCGACCGGGATCGGCGGCGCGTCGGTGGTGAACATCACGCCTTCCTCGGGCTTCAGCGTGTCGCGGTTCTGGAAATCGACGACGTCGAGCTTGCCGTAGACCACCTGGGCGTTGCCCTGCTGGGTGCGGTCGGCGGAGACCGTGCCGTCGCCGGAGACCTGGACCGGGCCGTCATCGGGGTCGATCTGGAGCGGCGCGCCGCCGGCCAGCACCGGATAGCCTTGCTTGGTGACGACCTGTCCGGTGGCGTTGAGCTGGAAGTGGCCGAAGCGGGTGTACCGGGGGCCGTTCGGCGTCTGGACGACAAAGAAGCCGTTGCCCTGGATCGCCACGTCGAGATCGTTGCCGGTCGGATTCATCGGCCCCGGGCTGAAATCCCGCGCGGTCGCGAAATCCTGCACATAGGCGAGCTTCTGCGGCGCGCCGAAGGATTGGGAGCGAATCGGAACGGTGGTGAAGATCTCGGCCTCGGCCTTGAAGCCCGGCGTCGCCACGTTCGCGAGATTGTTGGCGACCACGTCCATTTGCCGCACGAGTGCGGTCTGTCGCGACAGCGCGACATAGCTCGGTGTTTCCATGACGGCGCCCCTTCTGGGTCATTGTCCAATCGGCACTTCGGCCGGTCGGAGGCTTTAATGCAGGACGCGTGCCAAGAAAAATATGAGTGATCGCAGAGCTTTATCTGCCGCGCGGCGGCATGGGCGGGGCGGTCTGCCGGGCTGAACCGGCTCACCGTCCCGGCAGTTCTTGCCCTGCGCCGCCCGCCGCCCGCTGCGCCGAAGGCCTTCCGAAAGAGGCTGAACGGGGCCGGTGCCGCGTCATCCCGATTGTGGGACGGGTTTCCGCTTTTTCACGAGATGTTAACCATCAGGTTCATACATTCCCCTCAGCCATGCGGCCGTACACCGGTCGGGGTTGGATGAGGTCATCGGGTCTTTAAGGTCATGGTCATGGCGGCAGTCGACGAAGCACCGGCAAGCGAAGCACCGAAGAAGAAGAAGTTCAGCGGCAAGAAGCTGGTCTTGTTCATTATCCTGCCGGTCCTGCTGCTGGGCGGCGGTGGTGCGGCCGCGTATTTCCTGCTGCTGAAGAAGGACCCTGCGGTCGAGGAGCACGCCGCCGATGCGCCCGACGAGCACGCCGCGGATGAGCCGCAGGTCTATGTCTCGCTGGAGAAGCCGCTGCAGGTCAACCTGGTCGCGACCGGCAAGCGGATGCCGTATCTCAACCTCGATCTCTGGCTCGCGGTGAAGAACGAGGAAGACGCCAAGAAGCTCGAAGGCGTCATGCCGAAGGTGATCGACCAGTTCCAAGTCTATCTCAGGAGCCTCCGGATCGACGATCTGCAGGGCGCCGATGGCGTGCAGCGCATGCGCGACGAGCTGCTGATGCGCGCCAAGGCGGCGGCGAAGCCGATCGAGGTCGAGGACGTGCTGATCAAATCAATGCTGGCGCAATAACGAAACAAGCCGGCGGCAGGCGGAGCAAGGGCATGGTTGGCGACGACGAAACACAAGGCGAAGAAGAGCTCTCCGAAGAAGAAAAGGCCGCTGCGGCGGCCTGGGAGCAGATGGCTGACGAGGGCGACGGCGTCGCCGAGGGCGAGGGCCCGGTCTCCAACCGCGTGCTGGACCAGAGCGAGATCGACAGCCTGCTGGGCATCAGCGGCGGTGGCGGCGGCGGCGGCGGCGACAAGCCCTCCGGCATCCAGGCGATCCTCTCCAGCGCGCTGGTTTCCTACGAGCGCCTGCCGATGCTCGAAATCGTGTTCGACCGCCTGGTCCGCATGCTTTCGACCAGCCTTCGGAATTTCACCTCGGACAACGTCGAGGTCAGCCTCGACAACATCACCGCCATCCGGTTCGGCGACTACCTGAACTCGATTCCGCTGCCGGCCATGCTCGGCGTGTTCAAGGCCGAGGAATGGGACAACTACGGCCTGATCATGGTCGACAGCACGCTCACCTATTCGATCGTGGACGTGTTGCTCGGCGGCCGCCGCGGCACCGCCGCGATGCGGATCGAGGGCCGGCCCTACACTACGATCGAGCGCAACCTGGTCGAGCGGCTGATCGCCGTCGTGCTGAACGATCTGACCGCGACCTTCGATCCCCTGTCGCCCGTCACCTTCCGCTTCGAGCGCCTGGAGACCAATCCGCGCTTCGCCGCGATCGCCCGCGCCGCCAATGCCGCCGTGCTGGCGCGCTTGCGCGTCGATATGGAGGATCGCGGCGGTCGAATCGAGCTCCTGATTCCCTATGCGACCCTGGAGCCGGTGCGCGAGCTGCTGCTGCAGATGTTCATGGGCGAGAAGTTCGGCCGTGACTCGATCTGGGAGACCCATCTCTCGAGCGAGCTCTGGCAGACCGATGTCGAGATCGACGCGGTGCTGGACGAGATCACGCTGCCTTTGGGCGATGTCCTCAACTGGAAGCCGGGTTCGCGGCTAAACCTTGACTGCACGCCGGATTCGGAGGTCGAGCTGCGCTGCGGCGACGTGCAGCTGTTCAAGGGCCAGATGGGCCGGCGCTCGGGAAAGATTGCGGTCAAGATTTCCGACCGCCTGATGAAGTGAAGTGAGACGGAATGAGTATCGGTTTGCTGGCTGACGGTCTGCTGATCGTTCTGCTGGGCGCAGCGCTTGTTTCCGTCTATCGGCTGAACCGGCGGATGGCCGAATTGCGCGAAGGCCGTGCGGCATTCGAGAAGCTGACGGCGGATCTGGCGGCGCAGACCAAGGCGGCGGCCGAGGGCCTGGCGGCGTTTCGTACCAATGCGGAACCCCTGGGCAAGCAGCTCGATGCCGGCGCGGAGCGCGCGCGCCAGGTGATCGCCGAGGTGCAGCGGGTCTCCGACGACCTGCGTCTGTTGGTCGGCCGGGCCGACGCGTCATCGACCCGGCTGGAGGATGCCGTCGCCAAGGCACGGCGTGACGAGGCTTTGTTGGGCGCGATCGAGCAACGACCCGTCCAACGCGACCAGGGTGAACGCAACCCGGCTGAGCGTGGCCAGCCGGGGCGCGCGGCGGAGCCCGAAGTCTCACCGGAAGCGGCAGCCTTCCTGTCGTCGCTCTCGGGCATGCGCTGAAGGAGAGATGAGCGTGGCAAAGTTCCGCATAAGGCTGCTGCCCGCCCTGATGGGCGCGATGGCGCTGCTTTTGACCGTCAAGCTGGGCGGGCTCTGGCAGGAGCTCTCGATCACCATCGGCAGCGAGACCGAGGCGCAAACTCAACAACAGCCGGCCCCTGCGGCGCAACCGCCGGCCGCGCAGCAGCCCGCCCAGCCGGCGCCGGCCACTCAGACCGCGGCCCAGCCGGCGCCCTCTGCGGCGCCCGCACCGGCGACGCAGCAGCCGGCCGCGCAGCAGCCTCCAGCGCCGCCGGTCGGCGCTGAGCCGGTTACCGGCCAAACACCGCCGGCCGAGGGTACGACGCCCGCACCGGATTCCCAGGCGGCGATCGATCCCTTCAACTACACCGATGAAGAGGTCGACGTTCTGCAGCAGCTGTCCAAGCGCCGCGCCGAGCTCGATGCGAAGGCACGACAGCTCGACGAGCGCGAGACCATGGTGACCGCGGCCGAGCAGCGCATGGACCAGAAGATGGCCGAATTGAAGGCCATGCAATCGACCCTGCAGGACCTCCTCAAGCAGCGCAGCGCCGCGGAGGAGACCCAGTTCCAGAGCCTGGTCAAGATCTACGAGAACATGAAGCCCAAGGCCGCCGCGGGGGTCTTCGAGGAGCTCGACATGGATATCCTGCTGGAGGTCGTCTCGCGCATGAAGGAGCGCAAGGTGGCGCCGATCCTGGCGATGATGACCCCGACCAAGGCCAAGGAATTGACCTTCGAGCTGGCGCAGCGCCAGCAACTGCCTGTGGCTCCTTGAAGAATGGCGCGCCGCGGAAACTGCCGTCTTAGGAATGCCGCCTAGAGGGGCTAAGAACTTGGAAAAATTGCCGGATTTAACCCGGACTTAACGATTATAGGCCTATTCAAGTCGGATCGAAGCAGCGGGCTTAAGAAAGCCGAGAGGAATTCGAAATGTCGGTCGATATGCAAATGAACATCCTCATCGTCGATGACTACAAGACGATGCTCAGGATCATCCGCAATCTGTTGAAGCAGCTCGGCTTCAACAATGTGGACGAGGCGACCGATGGCAGCATGGCGCTGCAGAAGCTGCGCGACAAGGAATATCACCTGGTGATCTCGGACTGGAACATGGAGCCGATGACCGGCATCCAGCTGCTCCGCGAGGTCCGTGCCGACGCCAAGCTGAAGACGCTGCCGTTCATCATGATCACTGCGGAATCCAAGACCGAGAACGTGATCGCGGCGAAGGAAGCCGGCGTCAACAACTACATCGTGAAGCCGTTCAACGCCGCCACCTTGAAGACCAAGCTTGCTTCGGTGATCGGCAACTTCTGAACGGGTCATAATCCCGAGGAGCACTGACATGGCTGGTGCGGTTCCCGCCGAACTCGTTGCGAAGCTGAGCGCGCTGAAGACGCGCATGCCCAGCTATACCAAGGATGAGATCCAGGAGGTCGTCACCGAGATGCTTTCCAGCATGGAGGGCGATCTCTCGGAGATGAACCTGAAGCTCTACGCCGAGGTCGAATCCCTCGCGCGCTATATCGTGACGGCGAAGGGCGAGATCGCGGCGCTCCGTCCCGACGAGATCATGAGCGACCACATCCCGAACGCCACCGACGAGCTCGACGCCATCGTGGGCTCGACCGAGGAGGCGACCAACGGCATCCTCCAGGCGATGGAATCGCTGGAGAGCCTGACCGGCGAGATGGAGCCGGCGATGGCCGAGAAGGTCACCGAGGCGGTCACCCTGGTCTACGAATCCTGCAATTTCCAGGACATCACCGGCCAGCGCATCACCAAGGTGGTGAAGGCCCTGAAGCATATCGAATCCAAGGTGGACGCCCTGGTCGCGGCCTTCGGCGAAGACATCGCCAAGTACAAGTCGCAGCATCCGCAAGCGGAGAAAGCCGCCGAAAATCCGATGAGCGACAAGGCGCTGCTCAACGGTCCGCAGCTGCCCGACAGCGCGGGCAAGCAGGACGACATCGACGCCTTGCTGGCCAGCTTCGACTGAGGCGGCCTTGACCACCGGCGCCGCCGCCAGTCCCAACGGAGCCGCCGCTTCCCCGGAAAGCGATACCACCGCGCATGAGGCGCGCGTCGCCGCGCTCAAGGCGGCGATGCCGCAATGGCTCGATGCCGCCGCCGGCTTCAAGCCCATGCCGGCCCGCAACCCGAGCCTGCCGACCCTGGTCGGCCTGCTGATCCTGATCCTCTGCTTCTTCGTCGTCCTGACCAGCATTTCGCTGCGCGACACCGAGCGCGAGAAATCGGTCATGGCGGGTCTGTCGCAGGCCTTCTCCAGCACCGGGCTCGCGCCGTCTTCACCGGTCGGCGACGAGGCGGAGACCCGCAAGCTGCTGGGCGATCTCCGGGCCGCGCTCAACGCCGAAGTGCCGCTGGTCAGCGGCGTCGAGCCCGAGACGGCCGACGACTATGTGCTGAACCTGCCGCGCAACCTGGTGTTTGCCGAGGATGGAACCGCGCTCGCTTCCGGTTTTCCCGGCATCCTGGCGGAGGCGATGCGGGCGCTGAAGACCGGCCCGGCCGACTTTGCCTACGAGGTCGAGGTGGTCTTGAGCGCGCCGCGGATGGATGACAAGGCGATCGCCGGCGCCGGCGCCGTTGCCGCCGCCCTGCGCGAGGCCGGCTTTGCCAACGATGCCGCCGCGGTCAGCCTGCAGCCGGGCGACGGCCGGACGGTCTCGCTGGCGGTGCGGCTGCGCCCGAATGCGCGCCTCGCGCCCTCCGGTCAACCGCTGGGGAAGCCATGATCACCGACGGTCAGAAGCCCGATCTGCTCTCTTCCATGCCGCTGCCGACCGAGACGCCGCAGCCGCCCTGGCTGATGAGCTTCGCCGATTTCGTGAGCTGCCTGCTGGCCTGCTTCGTCCTGCTCTATTCGCTGGTCGCGGTCGACCGGGCGAAGTTCGACAAGATGCTCGAAGGCATGCCCGGCCGGCAGGTGGTCGAGGACATCCCCGGCAGCGCCGACCGCGCCATGCAGATCCTGCCGCAGGACGAGGGGCGCAATGCGGATTATCTCGCCGCGCTGATGCGCGCCAAGCTCGAGCAGGATCCGGCGCTGGCGAAGATCACGGTCGAAGGGCAGGGCGATCGCGTCCTGCTGCACCTCCCGCCCAAGGAACTGCTCAGCATCGAGAGCTCCGGCGAAGCGGCGGGGCAGCGCTTGGTCTATGCGCTGGGCGGCGCGCTCGGTGCCGTGCCGAACCGGCTGGCCGTCGAGGTGCGTCCCGATCGCCCGGCGGAGTTCGCCGCCGGGCTCGCTTACGCCGTTCGCCTCGCGCAACGACTCGAGCAGGCGGGGGTGAATGGGACACCGGCCGCGCGCGCGCGCCTGACCGCGCCCGGCGAGGCCGCGGGCATCGATCTCATCGTCTTCGACAAGGCGCCCGCGACCTCGACTCCGTGAGGCTGGGCGCAAGTCTTCTCCGCAATCCCGCCAAAGACTTAGCGGCCGAAGCCCGGTATGATGTTGGCACGCGCCGTGCTGCTCGATTCGCTGGAGCGTCACTAGAGATTCCGGGTCGATGATCGAACCGCCACACCGCAGAAGTGCCCGACCGATGATCGCCGCGTGGCGCGCATGCCTCGTGGCTGTCTGGTGCGTGGTCGCGGTGTCGGCGGGCGCCGCGGCGCAAGCGACCTCGGGGGCGGTCCCCGCGCGCGGCGGCCTGCATGAGGATTTCGGCCGGCTGGTGATCGACTTCCCCGGCGCCGTCGCCACCGAGATCTCCGGCGAGGGCCGGCGCCTGGAATTGCGCTTCGACCGCGCGGCGAAGATCGATGTCGCGGATGCTGCCGCCACGCTCAAGGACTACATCGCCAAGGCCAGCCTCTCGCCCGACGGGCGGCGCCTGGTCCTCGATTTCAACGCGCCGGTGACCTGGCAGGCCTTCAACGACGGCGCGAAGCTGGCGCTCGATTTCGCCTTCGCCGATGACGCGAACCAGCGGCAACTCGATCACGGCCCCGATGCGGCGAGCAGCCGGGTCAAGACCGCCGGCACGGCCCAGCCCGCGGCTCCGGCGCAGACGCAGGCGGCGCCGGCCGCGGTGCGGCTGCGCACCGGCGAGCATCAAGGCTACTCGCGCCTCGCCTTCGACTGGCCGAAGGACGTGACCTACACGATCAGGCAGAACGGCAATCAGGCGGAGCTGCGGTTCAGCGCGCCGGGCGCCATCGACCTGGAGAAGGTCGCCGGCGATCTGCCGCCGCGGCTCGATGCGTTGAGCGCCGTCCCGAGCGTG
This sequence comes from Dongia sedimenti, assembly GCA_030715195.1. Taxonomy (GTDB): domain Bacteria; phylum Pseudomonadota; class Alphaproteobacteria; order Dongiales; family Dongiaceae; genus Dongia; species Dongia sedimenti. The sequence continues at coordinate 505,088 of JAUYVI010000002.1, read as the reverse complement.
AGCGGCGTCACCGTGAAGCTGGCGCTGAAACCCGGCACGGTGCTGCGCGACTTCCGCTCCGGCCGCACCGTCGTGCTCGACATCTACGACGGGAACGCTGCGAACCTACCGCCGGCCAAGCCGGAAGCGGCGCCTGAGGTCGCGACCGCGAAGCCGGCGCCGCCGCAAGCCATGGCCGCGGCGCCGCAATCCAATGCACCCGAGCCCGAACAGGAGCTGACCGACGTGCCGCTGCCGGCGATGGCGCCGAAATCCGCGCCGCCACCGCAGCCGGACGTGCCGCAATTGCAGTCGGCGATGCCGGAAGCGGCGACGCCGAAGCCGGCACCGGTCGCGGGCGCCGGCGCGTCCGGTCCCGGCGTCGCCACGCCGGTGACGGCGCAACCGCCGACCACGTTCGAGCCGCCGCGCGTGCCGCCGCCGGCGGTCAATGTCAAGGTCACGGCGCTGCCGCTCAAGGACAGCGCGACGCTCTATTTCGACTGGCCGAAGCCGGTGGCGCTCGCGGTGTTCCGCCGCGGCGATGCGCTCTGGCTGGTGTTCGATGCGCCGGCCAAGGCCGATCTCAAGGCGCTGGCCCGGGTGGAGGACGTGATCGGCAAGGTCGCGCCGGTGTCCTCGCCATTCTCGCTGGCGCTGCGGCTGACCGGCGGCTCGGCCGCATCGCCGCTGACCGCGACCGAGGGCGCGCGCTGGAAGGTGACCTTGCGGCCCGGCCAGGCCGCGGCACCGGTTCAGCCTTTGCAGCAGCGCCGCGAGACTTTGCCGAACGGCGGCACCAGCCTGTTGGTCCGCGCGATCGCCTCGGGCGCTTCGGTCGATCTCGTGGATCCCGTCGACCGCAGCAAGCTGGTGGTGACGCCGGAGCAACTGCCCGGCCTCGGCATCGCGCGGCAATCCGATTGGCCGGACTTCAAGCTGCTGCCGAGCTATCAGGGCGTCGTCGTGGCATTGCTCAACGACCGGCCGAAGGTCCAGGCCAGCCCGAACGGCGTCGTCATCACCACGCCGCCGCAAGCCGCCGCCGAAGCGAAGACCGAGGAAGCCACGCCGCCCGCCGCGGCCCAGCCCGAGCCGAAAACGGCCGAGGCGCCGGCACCGGCCGAGGCCGCGCCCGGCGCCGCACCGCCGCCGCCGCCCGTGCTGACCTCGGTTCCGAAGCCGCTCAGCTTCACCGCCGCCTTGTTCGACATGAAGGCGTGGCGTCGCGGCGGCGGAGCCACGTTCGAGGCCGACAACAAAACCTTGGGCGGCCGCGTCAAGAATGCGGCGCCCGCCGACATCAACCGTGCCCGGCTGGATTATGCCGAGTTCCTGCTGGCGAACGGCTACTTCCCGGAAGCCGGCCGGCAGATCAACGACATTCTGGCCGGCGACCGCAACGCTGCAGGCACGCCGCTGATCATGGCGATCGGCGCCGCCGCGCAGACGATGCACGGCGACTATGAGCAGGCGGACCGCTTCCTGGCAGGCCCCGCCCTGCAGGGCGTGCCGGAAGCGAACCTGATGACCGCCTATATCGCCGCCGACCGCGGCGACACCGCGACCGCGGCGAAGCTGTTCAGCGCGCCGCTGCCGGATTTTTCCGAATACCCGAAGGCGTTCCGCACCCGGGCGCGCCTGCTGGCGGCGCGGGCGCTGCTGGAGGAAGGCGATCCGCTGACCGCGCAGAACTATCTCGATCCGCTGAAGAAGGACGCGCCCGATGCGGACACCGAGGCGCGCGCCGCTTTCCTCGACGGCCTGCGGCTGCAGAAGATCGGCAAGAAGGAAGAGGCGCTCGCCGCCTGGGAGAAGCTGACCGACAGCCCGATCGACGAGATCAAGGCGCGCGCGCAATTCGCCGTGGTCTCGGAGCAGCTCGACGAGAAGAAGATCGAGCCCAAGGATGCGGTCGCCAAGCTCGAGGCGCTGCGCTATCTCTGGCGCGGCGACACCTTCGAGTTCGACCTGCTCAGCAAGCTCGGCCACCTCTATTTCGACGTGGCGCAGGCGCGCAAGGGCCTGCTCACCCTGCGCCAGGCCGCGACGCATTTCCCCGATCATCCGCGGTCGAAGCAGGCGGCCGACGAGATGACCGGCGAGTTCCGCAAGCTCTATCTCGGCGGCGGCGCCGACAAGCTGTCGCCGCTGACCGCGGTGGCGCTCTATGACGAGTTCCGCGAGCTGACGCCGCCGGGCGCCGACGGCAATCGCATGATTGCGGCCCTGGCCGACCGTCTGGTCAAGGTCGATCTGCTCGACCGCGCCGGCGACCTGCTCGATCGCCAGATCAGGACCCGGCTGTCCGGTGCCGACAAGGTCGGCGCCGGCACGCGCCTCGCTGCCGTGCGGCTGCTGGACGAGAAGCCGGATCTCGCCTTGCAGGCGCTCGCCGCGACCGAGAATCCGCAGGCGACCACGCCGGAGCTGCAGGCGCAGCGCCAGCGCCTGCGTGCGCGCGGCCTGTTCGACACCGGCGACACGCTGAAGGGTCTCGGCCTGATCGAGAATGACGGCAGCCTCGAGGGGCTGTGGCTAAAGTCCGACATGTACTGGAAGCTGCGCGAATGGCCCTCGGCGGCCGACGCGCTCGGCCAGCTCATCGACGCCGAGCAGGCGAAACGCGCGGCGGACGTGAAGGGGCCGGCGGCGAACGACATCGCGAAGAACCCGGCTTCGGTGCTGGACAAGGCCGTGGCCGATGCCCAAGCCGCCGCCGCGGCCGATGGCGAGCCGCCGCCGGCGGATCCGAATGCCCCCGCGCAACCGGATGCGAATGCCGCGCCGGCGCCGAAGCCGCTGCTCGATCCGGTGATGTCCGCGCTGGTGCTGAAGCGGGCGGTGGCGCTTTCGCTCGCCAATGACCGCCGCGGCATGAAGGAGCTCGGCCGCAGCTTCGGCAAGCAGATGGACACGACGGCGCTGGCGCAGCCCTTCAGGGTCCTGACCTCGCCGGACAGCGGCCTCACGGATTCGATCGCCGCGCAGATGAAGAGCGTCGACCAGCTCGGCATCTTCGTCGAGCAGTATCGCAAGATCCTGCAGGCCCAGGCGCTCAGCGGCAGCACCGAGCCCGCCACCGACACCGGCCCGCTGGCGCCGCTCGACAAGCCGGAGGAGACGTCGGGTTCGGGACAGATGCCGGCGCCGGCCGCGCAGCCTGCTGCGGCTTCAGGCCAGACGGCCGGCCAGCCCACGCAACCGGCCGGTCAGTAGCGAGGCCGCTACCCGGCCGGATTGAAGCTCCGCACCAGGCTGCCGGCGATCAGGTACCAGCCGTCCACCATCACGAAGAAGATCAGCTTGAAGGGCAGGGCGATCATCACCGGCGGCAGCATCATCATGCCCATGGCCATCAGCACCGAGGCGACCACCATGTCGATGATCAGGAACGGCAGGTAGACCAGGAAGCCGATCTCGAAGGCGCGCCGGAGCTCGCTCACCATGAAGGCGGGGATCAGCGCCTTGAGCGGCGTCTCCTCCGGCGTGGCGATCGGTCCGGCATTCGACATGTCGATGAACAAAGCGAGGTCCTTCTCGCGCACCTGCGCCAGCATGAAGGTGCGGAACGGCGCCACGCCGCGGGTGAACGCCTGCTCCTCGGTGATCTGCTCGGCCATCAAGGGCTGAACCGCGTTGGTGTAGGCCTGCTCGAAGGTCGGCGCCATCACGAAGGCGGTCAGGAACATGGCCAGGCTGACCAGCACCATGTTGGGCGGCGTGCCGGTCGCGCCGATCGCCGAGCGCAGGATCGACAGGACGACGACCATCCGGGTGAACGAGGTCACCATCACCAGGATGCCCGGCGCCAGGCTCAAGACCGTCATCAGCGCGATGAGCTGGATCACCTTGCCGGTGAAGGCGCCGCGCTCGCCGGGTCCGAGATCGAGCGTCATGCTCTGGGCGAAGGCGGGATGGATCAGCAGAACGGCGCCCACGATCCCGAGAACGCCCAGCGAGATCCAGGAGAGCAGGCGCAGCCGCTTCATGCTTCGCCCTCGTTCCGCGGCGCGGTCTCGGCCTTGACCAGTGCCTGGAAACTCTGGCGCGCGCCGCCCTTGCCGTTGACGATGCCGGATTCCACGACCTCGCTCGAGGTCGGTCCGATCAGCACCAGATGCTCGACCTCGTCGCGCCGCACCAGGATCAGGCGGTGCTTCGGTCCCAGGAACGCGGTCTCGACCACACCGAGCCTTCGCCCCTTGCCCGGCAGCGCGCTGCCGCTGATTCCCCAGCGCTTCAACACCCAGCCGAGCGCGAAGACCAGGCCGAGGACGAAGATCAGGACCAGGATGAAACGGAGATAGGTGTCAAATTCCATGAAGGAGATTTAGCCGGTTGGAGCCGTTGCCGCAAACGCGTTGCACCAATCGAGCGCTCAATTGTCGGTCCGCTCGCTGCGATAGGCGACCTGGGCGCGCAGGAGTCGGTCGGCCTGCTGCAGGTCGAGCGCCAGGTTGACGTTGCGTTTCCGGAGCGTGAGCTCCAGATGATTGAGCGCCTCCACCAGATGCTCGAGCCTCGGCACCAGGGGGTTCGGCCGCTCGACCTCTTCCTTGTCGCTGAGGGCATCGGTCAGCACGGCGATCTTCAGCGCCAGCACGTCGAGCTCGACGATCTGCCCGGCCTCGGCCATCTGCTGGGCGCCCTCGATCATGGCGGCCAGCTGCTCGATCGACTCTTCGATCTGATGTCCGGTGGCGCTCATCGCGGTGCTCCCTCGCCGTCGCCGGCATCCGGGTCGCCGTCCCCGGCGCCGCTGCGGCCATCCATGACCTTGCCGTTCAGGCGGTAGAGATAGGAGAGGATCTCGGCGACGGCGGCGAGCGCATCGACCGGGATCACGCTGTCGACCTCGAGGGTCGAGAGGATCTGGGCGAGATCGGCATCCTCGCGCACGGGAATGCCGCGCTCGAAGGCGATCTGCAGGATCTGCTCGGCGACGGCGCCCTTGCCGGTGGCGGCGACCCGCGGCCCCGCCTTGGGATCCAGTTGGCCGCCTTTCTTGTAGTCGAGCGCGATGGCGATCGGCGCCTGCGGGCGCCGCTCGCCCCAGCGCGGCCGGCGCGGACCGATCGGATCCTCGGACTCGGTATCGCCTTTACCTTTGTCGCGGTCGGAAGAGGCCATGGGAGCTCCCTTTTGCCGCCGCAGCATCGCATCGCTTGCTTAATGCCGGGTTAACAGCCCGCCTGAAGGTGCCGGCAAAACCCCGTCGAATCAAAGACTTCCCGGTCCGTCGCGCTAAGTGTCGGATTTTGCGCCAAATTTGCCGAGCATTTTAGGCAAATTAACGGCCCGTTAAGGGGTTGGGCGGCATGATCCCGGCGAGCGCGAAATGGCTGGCGGCGACTGGATTCGATGGACCTCTTCAACATACCCCTCTTTCATCGCCTGACCGAGCGGATGAACTGGCTCGGCGCCCGCGAGAAGGTCATCGCCACCAACATCGCCAATTCCGACACGCCGCAATACCAGCCGAAGGACGTGGTGCCGCTCGATTTCGGCGACCACCTGAAGAAACTGGCCGCGGTGGAGCCGGAGCGGACCAATCCGAAGCACATGGTCGGCACCATCCCGCCCGCCGACCCGGTGGATTCGAAGAAGCAGAAGAAGACCTACGAGACGGCGCCTGCCGGCAACTCGGTCGTGATCGAGGAGCAGATGATGAAGCTCTCGCAGACCCAGGCGGATTACAGCCAGATCGTCAATCTCTACCGCAAGCATGTGGACATGCTGAAGACCGCGATCGGTCGCGGCGCTTAACCAAGGGCGTTTCAGGAGACCGCGCATGGACTTGATGGAATCGCTGATGATCTCCGCCGCCGGCATGCGGGTGCAGGGCGAGCGCCTCCGGGTCATCTCGGAGAACGTCGCCAATGTGGACTCGGTCTCCGAGGTTCCGGGCGGCGATCCCTACCGCCGCAAGACCATCACCTTCCAGAACGCGCTCGATCGCGAGCTGGGCGTCAACCTGGTCAAGGTGAAGAAGGTCGGCCTCGACCCCAGCGAGTTCACCCGCAGATACGACCCGAACAATCCGGCCGCGGACCGGTCGGGCTATGTGAAGCTGCCCAACGTGAACGCGCTGATCGAAATGAACGACATGCGCGAGGCCCAGCGCTCGTATGAGGCCAATCTCAAGGTGATCGAGGTCTCGCGCGGCATGCTCCAGCGCACCATCGATCTCCTGCGATAGGACTAAGAGATGGCAAACACAACGATCAGCAACGCGGTTGCCGCCTACGCCAATGCGGCGAAGGCGCTCACCGGCTCGGTCGCCGGCGACAACGGCGCGGCGGCGGCGGCCGGCGAGACGTTCGGCGATCTGCTGAAGAAGGCCGCCACCGATTCGGTCAAGACCGGTGCGGAATCGGAGAAGCAGTCCTTGATGGCGACGGCCGGCAAGGCCAATGTCACCGATGTGGTGACGGCGGTCTCCGCGGCGGAAGTGACCCTCCAGGCGGTCACCGCGGTCCGCGACAAGGCGGTCGCCGCCTACCAGGAAATCCTGCGGATGCCGATCTAAGGCATCCGGCGCGCGAGAGTATTCTCATGGATGAAGCGGCGCTGTTGGAGGTCAGCCGGGACGCGGTGATCGTGGTGCTGAAGGTCGCCGCGCCGATCATGTTGATCTCGCTGATCGTCGGTCTCGTCATCTCGCTGTTCCAGGCCCTGACCCAGATCCAGGAAGCGACCCTCACTTTCGTGCCGAAGATCCTGGTGGTCTTCGTCTCCCTGCTGCTGCTGGCGCCCTTCATGCTGCATGTGCTGACGGATTTCACCGAGCAGCTGATGCAGCGCATCGTCGGCTGATTTTATGCCGCCGGGCGAGACCCTCGAATCGCTGCTCAACGGCAGCATCTTCCAGTTCTTCATGGTGTTCTGCCGGGTCGGCTCCGCGATCATGCTGATTCCCGGCTGGGGCGAGGCCTATGTGCCGCCGCGCGTGCGCCTGATCTTCGCCTTGATGTTCTCGCTGGCCCTCATGCCGATGCTGGCCGACAAGGTCCCGGTCCTGCCGGCCGATCTCGACCGCTTCGTCATGGCCCTGACGACCGAGATCGGCATCGGCCTCTTCTTCGGCAGCCTCTGCCGCATCATCATGATGGCGGTGCTCTCCGCGGGCAGCATCATCGCGCTGCAGACCGGCATCGCCAACGCGCTCTCGGTCGATCCGACCACCGCGCAGCAGGCCGCCGTCACCGGCAACTTCCTGATCGTCGTCACCCTGGTGCTCATCTTCGCGACCGGCCTCGACCACACCACGCTGCAGGCGCTGGTCGGCACCTATGCGGTGATGCCGCCCGGGCGGCTGCCGCCGCTCGGCGATTTCGCGAATTTCGATGCCCGCGCCGTCTCCGACAGCTTCGCCCTGGCGGTCCAGATGTCGGCGCCGTTCCTGGTCTACGGCCTGGTCTTCACCGGCGCCATGGGCCTGCTGGCGCGGCTGATGCCGACCCTGCAGGTCTTCTTCGTCGCCATGCCGGCCCAGCTGCTGATCGGCCTCGGCCTGCTGGCGGTGACCCTCTCTTCGATGATGATCTGGTTCCTCGACAGCTACGAACGGCAGATCGGGCCGTTCCTGTCGCAGTGAGGGCCGCCGATGGCTGAGAGCGACAGCTCACAAAAAACCGAAGACCCGACCGGGCGAAAACTCCAGGAAGCGCGGGACCAGGGCCAGGTTGCGAAGTCGCAGGAGGTCAACAACGTCCTGATGATCCTCGCGCTCACGCTCTCGGTCGTGGTGTTCGGCGGCGCCATGGCCCGCGACATCGTCAACATGTCGCTGCCCTTCATCGAGACGCCGGACATGGTGCCGACCGATATCGGCCATCTGACCACCATGGGCTGGAAGCTGCTCGGCCTGATCCTGTTGGCCGGGGCCGCGCCGCTGGTGATCGCGCTGCTGGCCGCCTTCGGTGCCGGCTATCTGCAATTCGGCCTGATCCTGTCGGGCGAGTCGCTGATGCCCTCCCTGGAGAAGATCTCGCCGCTGGCCGGCCTCAAGCGCATCTTCTCCATGCGCTCCTTGAGCGACTTCCTGAAGGGCCTGCTGAAGATCGTGCTGGTCGGCGCCATCGTCTACGTGGTCATCACGCCGTCGGTGGGCGATCTCCACAAGCTGATCGGCATGGAGGCCGCGCAGCTGCTGGGCGTGATCGCCGATCTCCTGAAGCGCCTGCTGTTCACCGTCTTCGCCGCGATGGTGGTGATTGCTTTGGCCGACGTGCTCTATCAGCGCTACGAGCACATCAAGGGCCTGCGCATGTCGCGGCAGGAGATCAAGGACGAGATGCGCGAGAGCGAGGGCGACCCGTTGATCAAGGGCCGCCTGCGTCAGCTCCGCATGGAGCGCGCCCGCAAGCGCATGATGGCGGAGGTGCCGAAGGCCGACGTGGTCGTCACCAACCCGACCCACTATGCGGTGGCGCTGAAATACGATGCCCAGATGGCCTCGCCGAAGGTGGTGGCGAAGGGTGTCGACAAGGTCGCGCAGAAGATCCGCGAGATCGCCGCCGAGAACGACGTGCCGGTGGTGGAGAACCCGCCGCTCGCCCGCGGCCTCTACGCCGCGGTCGATATCGACCAGGAGATCACACCGGAATTCTACAAGGCCGTGGCTGAGGTCATCGGCTACGTCTACCGCCTGAAGCGGCGGAAGCTCTAAAGAAAAAGGCCGCCCGAGCGGGGCGGCCTTCCTGTCCAAGTCGGCGTCGCTCAGATATCGCGATGCCGTCCGCCGATGGTCGCCGCGTAGGAGGCGACGAAGGCGCCGATCAGCATGGCGATGAACGACCACAGCGCGAGCCCGGCGCCGGCTTTGCGGGCCGCGTCGGCGGCCTGCTTCGCCTTGGTGGCGGCCTCGTCCATCGTCGCCTTCGCCTTGGCGATCGTGTCATCGACCCGCTTCTCCGCTTCCTGCTGCGAGAGACCGGTGCGTTGCGCGATCAGCTGGGCGATGTAGGTCTTGTCCTCGGGCGCCAGCGTGATGGTGCCGTCCTTGAAGCTCTGGGCGGCGATGTGCAGGATCTGCGCGCGATCCGCGTTCAGATCGCCACCGGCCCCCTGCGGCTGCATGGTCATCGGAACCACCGGCGCGGGCGCAGGCGTCGTGCCCGTCGTCGTATCGGCGGTGGTGGCGCCGGTGGTCGCTCCGGTCGTGGCGTCGGTGGACGTGCTAGTCGCGCCGGCCGGAGGCGTGGCGCCCGCCGGGCGGAACATCAGGTCCACATAGTAGTCCAACGGACTGCCGCCGCGCGGGCCGGGACCGGCCATGCGGTTGGCGCCGTCCATCATCGCGGGACCGGCGGCGGCTGCTGCCGTACCGGCACCGCCGATCGCGGCCGCACCGACCTCGGCCGTGCCGCGCGCGACATGGCCGGCCGCGGCGGTGACCAGGGCGATGCTGACCAAGGTGCCGAGCGCCCAGGTCACGAACCCATGCGCGGTGTCGCGGAAATAGACCTCGTCGCCATGGATGTTGGCCCACTTGGTGCGCAGCCGGCCGGCGAGATAGCCGCCGAGGCCGAAGGCCGCGACTTCGATCACGATCGACCAGACGATGACGCCGATGCCGACCGCCTCGGCCGAGGCACCTTCATTGGGCCAGGGCGAGACCGAGATCAGGCCGAGTCCGGCGCCGAGGGTCATGAGGATGAGCGCCATCGCGGCGGATGCCACGCCTCCGGCGACGATAGCGCCCCATGAGACGCCGGAGAATCGCGACTCCACGCCCGTGGGGTCGGCGATGTAGGCTGGTGCGCCGGTGATGTCGGCCATCGTGCGGTCCTTTGCGTTCGGGATTAGTGCCAGAAGATGGCGAGCAGGATGATGATCGGCAGCGGAATGCCGAGCATCCAGAGCAGAAGACCCTTGCCCATACCCATGATGTCACCTCCATGTTGGATCCGGCGCCTTCGCCGGCCCTCTGTTTCGGAATAAGCGGTGCAGGGCCGGTTGGTTCCGCAGTGTCGCGGCGTGGAATACCGCCATGCATGGGCCGGCAAACTCGTCTAAACTGCGGCGCAACGTGATTGCCATGCGGGATTCGGGGACCATGAGGGCAGGGGGTTTGAAAGCATGGCGGCGGCGCGCGCAAGCTGGGCTGCCGCTCTTCCTCTGGTCGCTGCTGCTCTGGACCGGCGCCGCCCACGCCCAGGAGGACACCTGGCTCGCGCGCAACAGCTGGGCGGCCGGGCCGCTCTCCGTCCTGCTGCTGCTGGCCGGTATCGGCACCGCCCTGGCGCTGGTCCGCGCCGGACGGCGGCGCGATCTCCTGATGCAGAGCTTCGACACCTCGGGCCAGGCGCGCCAGCTGGTCGGTCCGAACCGCAAGATCATTTTCGCCAATGCCGCCTATCGCCGGATCTTCGCCCGGCATCAGGTGCCGCTGCCCGAGGCCCTGGAGGACATGGTCGAGCCCGGCTCGACCTCGGCCGAGCTGCTGCGCCAGCTGCCGCGCACCATCGCCGAAGGCGGCCGCGCCCGGGTCGAGCTGCAGGTCAAGCTGCGCGACGGCGAGGCCGATTGGTTCGACGTGCAGGCGCAGCGGCTGAAGGGCGGCGACAACTACGTGCTGTGGAGCTGCGACATCGTCACCACCCAGCGCCAGATCGAGGAATACATCCGCAGCGACCACGAGAAGTTCGCCGACCTGATCGAGCATGCGCCGATCGGCTTCTACTCGGTCGATGAGAAGGGCGACTTCCTGTTCGTGAACTCGACCCTGGCCGGCTGGCTCGGCCTGCAGGCGGAGCCGGGCGGGCATTTTCCGCAGAAGCTGCACGACATCATGGCCGATCCGATCGCCGACACAGCGCCGGCCTTCAGCCCGTTCGGCGATCCCGCGGCGCGCGGCGGCGAGGTCACCTTGCGCGGACCCAACGGCCGCGCCTTCCAGGCCTTCATCCGCTTCGAGACCGTGTCGGTGCAGACCGGCGGCGAAGGCGAGCGCGGGGCGCCAAAGCTCCGCACCCGCTCCGCCGTGCACGACCTCACCCGCGAGCGCGCGCTGGAGCAGGCGGTCCGCGCCTCCGAGCAATACTTCAAGCGCTTCTTCGAGGAGGCGCCGACCGGCATCGCGCTGATCGACGCCTCCGGCCGCGTCGAGCAGGCGAACGAGGCTCTGGTCCAGCTCCTGGCCGGTGCCGACTGGCGCAAGAAATCGCTGATGGAGCTGATCCATTCCGACGATCGCCCGGCCTATGCCCGGCACTTCGCCGAGGTGATCCGCCACGGCAAGGCGCCGCCCTTGACCGTGCGCGTCTCCGGCGGCGAGCGGCCGCGCTATGTCACGATCTTCGCCTCGCGGCGCGAGGACAGCGCCGGCTCGCCCGGCTGCATCGCGCATTTCGTCGATTCCACCGAGGCGCGCCGCCTGCAGGAGCAGTTCGCGCAGTCGCAGAAGATGCAGGCGGTGGGTCTGCTCGCCGGCGGCATCGCCCACGACTTCAACAACCTGCTGACCGCGATGATCGGGTTCTGCGATCTCCTGCTGCTGCGGCACCGCGCCGGCGACCAGTCCTTCGCCGACATCATGCAGATCAAGCAGAACGCCAACCGCGCCGCGAATCTCGTGCGCCAGCTGCTGGCCTTCTCGCGCCAGCAGACCCTGCAGCCGCGCGTGCTCGACGTGACCGACGTCTTGGGCGAGCTCTCGCATCTGCTGCGGCGCCTGATCGGCGAGAACATCGAGCTCGAGATGATCCACGGCCAGGACCTCAAACCCGTCCGCGCCGATGCCGGCCAGCTCGAGCAGGTGATCATCAACCTCGCGGTCAACGCCCGCGACGCCATGCCGAACGGCGGCAAGCTCACCATCAAGACCGGCAACGTCACCACGCTCGAGCCGATGCAGCGCGGCGCCGACGTGATGCCGCCCGGCGCCTACACCATGCTGGAAATCTCCGACACCGGCACCGGCATCCCGAAGGACATCCTCGACCGCATCTTCGAGCCGTTCTTCTCGACCAAGGAGGTCGGCTCGGGCACGGGTCTCGGACTCTCCACCGTCTACGGCATCGTGCGCCAGACCGACGGCTTCGTCTTCGTGGACAGCGAGGTCGGGCGCGGCGCCACCTTCCGGATCTATCTGCCCGAGCACGCCCGCGCGCCGGGCGAGGCGACCCAGCGCCTGGCCGGCGGCGAAGAGGACCGCCGCGACCTGACCGGCATCGGCACGGTGCTCTTGGTCGAGGACGAGGACGCGGTGCGCCTGTTCAGCGCCCGCGCGCTCCGCAACAAGGGCTACAAGGTCCTGGAAGCTCGGAGCGGCGAGGCGGCGCTGGAGATCGTCAGCGAGCACATGAACGACATCGACCTCGTCATCAGCGACGTCGTCATGCCGCGCATGGACGGCCCGACCCTGATCAAGGAGCTCAGGACCCGCCGCGCCGATATCCGCGTCATCTTCATCTCGGGCTATGCCGAGGACGCGTTTAGGAAACGCGTCGACGCCGGCGAGGAAGCCCACTTCCTGATGAAGCCCTTCACCCTGAAGCAACTCGCCGCGAAGGTGAAAGAAGTGCTGCCGTAGAGCCGCACTTCCTTCATCCCCGGACCCGTCCGCGAAGGCGGCCCTAAGTCCGCGTGGTCCGGGGATCCACGCCTTTGCTGCCCTAAGTGCCGACAACCGGCTGACCAGTTGGAACGGAACGGTGATCAGCTACGACCTCAACGGCAACCTCACCAATGACGGCACGCGCGCCTTCACCTGGGATGCGCGCAATCGGCTGACCGGCATCACCGGGGTCGCGAGCTATGTCTATGATGGCGTCGATCGGCGGCAGTCGGTGACGCAAGGCGCGACCACGGTGACGGCGCTCTATGACGGCTATGACCCGGTGCAGGAGCAGTCGCCGACCGGCACGGTCTCGGCCAACCTGCAGATCGGGCTCGGCGTCGATGAGCGGTTCACCCGCACCAAGGCCGGCGCGACCTCGACCTATCTGACCGACCTGCTCGGCTCGACCGTGGCGCTCGCCGACAGCGCGGGCGTGGTGCAGACCAGCTATGGCTACGATCCCTACGGCGTCTCGTCGCAGACCGGTGCCGCCAACGACAACCCGTACCAGTTCACCGGAAGGCAGAACGACGGCACCGGGCTCTATTACTACCGCGCGCGGTATTACAACCCGAGCTGGGGACGGTTTATCAGCGAGGATCCGATCGGGTTGAGCGGTGGGATAAATCAGTATGCATATGTTGGAGGGAATCCCATCTCGTTAACGGATCCGATCGGCCTATATGTCGACGCGATGGGTGGCTACTATCCTGACGAACCCTGCCCAGGATTTGACTACAATCCGCTGGAGCACCCCTACATCACTGGTGGTATGGCGGCTGGTGTACTAGCCGCTCCCTTCGCCCTGGCGGGTGGGGAAATGGTTCTAGCCGCTCCGGCTGTCGCGACGGTCAGCGAATTTTCCTACACGGGCACCGTTGCTGGCCATCAGGCAACGCGCGCCTACCAGACCTCCCAATTACTAGTGAGGGAGATCATGGCCGCCGGGCGGGGAGTTGCTGATCCAGGTGGTGCGCCAGGAGCGCTCAAATATCTGGTGGAAGGGGGACTGAACGGGTCGCCCGGCACTTGGGACCTAGTAGTGAGCCCGGCCACCGGTCTAATCTACCATTTCCTGTTTACGAGCCACTAACATGCGCTTTCGCACTGCGACCGACAGTCCAGAACCTTTTCTCGGCAGACTGCTGTATTATATCCAGGATTTTGCGTTTGATTGCGAACCCCGCTGCAATGGTTCTAGCTCCGTAGTTCTCAACCAAGTGAGCCTCGAGATCGATGAGCGCAATAGACTGATTTCGGTGTGGGGATATTGCCCATATCCAAGCTGGCGCTTGGCCAAATTGGAGCCTCCACGATCACGTCTTGCTGCGATAATTGTAGCAACAGATCGTCCCCAACTGGCGGGCGTTTCGGCGAAGGTCAACACTGATATGGACTACCCAGTCAGCTACGATCCCGCGACGGGATGGGTAGTGATCAGCAGTGGCGTAGCGCCCGCAACTTCGTCGAGCCTCAGCGCAGAAATAGTTGTTCAAACCGACGTTAACTCCGAGCTGGTTGCGCTATGGCTGCACCCTAGATTTGAAGGTGGCCTACCCGATCTGACGAGCATGTCCAAATGACTGCCGCTTCAGCTTCAAGTGAGTAAAAGAATCGGGGTCGGACTCCGATTAGCGGATCACTCGGGCGGCCTCTTGCGCGGCACCGCCGCTAGGCGCACCGAATGTTTCGGTGCCCGAATGCTTCACCTACTTGGACAACAATCTGCGCCAGCCCGTGACGCTGGCGGGCGGCGTACTGGGCACTTACGCTAAACCAACGCCGACGAGCTCACGTCCATCACCTACACCATGGGTACGACGACCCTCGGCGCGGTCACCTACACCTACGACACGGCGGGGCGGATCGCGAGCCGGGGCGGGAGCCTGTTCAAGTCGGTGCTGCCGGCGGCGACCACGGCGACGGCGGTCTACAATGCCGACAACCAGCTGACCAGCTGGAACGGCGTGGCCGCGACCTACGACCTCAACGGTAACCTGATCAACGACGGCACGCGCGCTTTCACCTGGGACGCGCGCAACCGGCTGACCGGCATCACCGGGGTTGCGAGCTATGTCTATGACGGCGTCGATCGGCGGCAGTCGGTGACGCAGGGTGCGACCACGGTGACAGCGCTCTATGACGGCTTCGACCCGGTGCAGGAGCAGTCGCCGTTGGGCACGGTCTCGGCCAACCTGCAGATCGGGCTCGGCGTCGATGAGCGGTTCACCCGCACCAAGGCGGGCGCGACCTCGACCTATCTGACCGACCTGCTCGGCTCGACCGTGGCGCTCGCCGACAGCGCGGGGGTCGTGCAGACGAGCTACGGCTACGACCCCTACGGCGTCACCTCGCAGACCGGCGCTGCCAACGACAACCCGTACCAGTTCACCGGAAGGCAGAACGACGGCACCGGCCTCTATTACTCCCGCGCGCGATATTACAATCCGAGCTGGGGACGGTTTGTCAGCGAGGATCCGATTGGGCTGGGTGGTGGGATAAATCAGTATGCATATGTCCAAGGGAATCCGGTTTCGAAGACTGACCCGACTGGGCAGGACCCGACCAGCAGCAGCTCCTCGTCTTCAACCGCGCCGACGACTTACCCGCATTCAGACGCACCGATGAACGGTACTCAGGTTTGCGGAGGGGCGCCGCCATCTTGCGTGACAGCATGGAACATGTGCGTGATGAGTGGAACGAATGTTGTCCACTGTTCGAAGGCATTGGCCACCTGTAATACAAGCGGGGTTGTGACTATCTTTGGGCCTGGAATCATCGGATTTGGCGGGTAAGGTGAGGATCTCATGACTGATTCTAAGAGCGACGAGCTCCAGATGTTTGCCGAATCCTGGCAGCGTGCAATCAATGCGAAGGACTGGGACAGCGCAGTGCTGACAGGGATAAGCGCATACCTCTACTTCAGCAGCAAAGGTGAGAAACGCCTCAAAGAAGGGTCAGTGGGCCTGATAACATCAGCGTTCGAGTTGCAACACCGCAGGGAGGGTAGTGCCAGCGAAAAGAGGTGCTCTTTCTGCAACAAGGACGATTCGCAAGTTCGCCTCGGTGCGGGTGCGTCGGCCTACATCTGCGAAGAATGCGTGCAAATGTTTAGTGGCATCTTTTCCAAAGAGTAGCCGCCGCCGAGCCTCCGTTGGTGGCTTGGTCGTACTTGATCGTAGCGGGTTTTTCTGTTCGGATTTATCGCAAGATAAAAAAGAATCGGGGTCAGACTCCGATTCGCGCTTTGAGTTCCGGGGACACAATGAGTTCCGGGGACACAATACCAATTGACGGCGCGCCCGGTCGGGGCCTAGCTCCTAGCCATGGTGCGCTTGGCGAGAGGCGTGGCGCGAGGAGTTCCGGGGACGCGAGGAGTTCCGGGGACAGAATACACAACTGACGCCCTCCTCGTGATGCGCGCAACCGGCTGACCGGCATCACCGGGGTCGCGACCTATGTCTATGACGGCGTCGATCGGCGGCAGTCGGTGACGCAGGGTGCGAAAACGGTGACGGCGCTCTATGACGGCTACGACCCGGTACAGGAGCAGTCGCCGACCGGCACCGTCTCGGCCAACCTGCAGATCGGGCTCGGCGTCGATGAGCGGTTCACCCGCACCAAGGCCGGCGCGACCTCGACCTATCTGACCGACCTGCTCGGCTCGACCGTGGCGCTCGCCGACAGCGCGGGCGTGGTGCAGACCAGCTATGGCTACGATCCCTACGGCGTCTCGTCGCAGACCGGTGCCGCCAACGACAACCCGTACCAGTTCACCGGAAGGCAGAACGACGGCACCGGGCTCTATTACTACCGCGCGCGGTATTACAACCCGAGCTGGGGACGGTTTATCAATGAAGATCCGATTGGGCTGGCGGGTGGGGTCAGCCTGTATGCATATGCCGGTGGAAGTCCGATAGGTCTGAGTGATCCGCTTGGACTGCAAGCGTCCACTCCTATACCGGATCCAAACGGAGAAGTTCCCGGAGGGCCGTGGACTCCAGCTCAAGGCCAAAGACCTGGGGACTTTTGGGGACCCAAGCAGGGTTCGGGTGGACGGACGATGTGTCGATGGGTACCCCCCGAAGGGCCAGGGTCAGTGCCAGGATCGAAAGGTTATTTTAAGACTCGAGCTCCCGGACAAGACTGGACGCGGTGGAATCCGGAGACAAAAGCCCCTTTCGGTTCAGCCGAAGAAGCTCATCCAAACCCGCTGCCTTCAAATCCGTTACCGCCGTTTGTTAGATACGGAACCCCCTTGGGGGCGTTCTTAGCTACGATGTTTCATTCCAGTCCTGCGTATTAAATCGGCTAGATACCTCTTTGACAGATGCGGCGAATGGGAATTGTTATGGCCACTGAAGACGAAATCCGTATGCTCTGTCTTAACGCAGCTAGCGACTTCGCGGTACGTTGCAAGGAATTGAAGGACCAAAACTCCGACACCCAGCGGATCCTCGAAGAAGTGATGATCGACTTGGTCCCGGAGCTCTGGGATCGGTTTTTCAGTCAGTCTGAAATAAAGACCGCTTTTGAAAGAGCTCTTGCCGGCTTGGCACTGTACGCTGCCGACGAAGAACGTAGGGGCGATAAGCGTTAGTAATGTAATCTCGCACCTCGGTGATAAGGTGACGAGCTGGAACACGCGCTCGCTGGCCTGGAATTTGGAATTCCGGGGATGGACTGCACCCCTTGGGTGAGACAGAGAAATCAGGGACAAGTTGCACTGATCGCCGCATGGCGTCGGGCGGCGGCAGGCGGTGACGCAGGGTGCGACCACGGTGACGGCGCTCTATGACGGCTACGACCCGGTGCAGGAGCAGTCGCCGACCGGCACGGTCTCGGCCAACCTGCAGATCGGGCTCGGCGTCGATGAGCGGTTCACCCGCACCAAGGCGGGCGCGACCTCGACCTATCTGACCGACCTGCTCGGCTCGACCGTGGCGCTCGCCGACAGCGCCGGCGTGGTGCAGACCAGCTACGGCTACGATCCCTACGGCGTCACCTCGCAGACCGGCGCCGCCAACGACAACCTGTACCAGTTCACCGGCCGGCAGAACGACGGCACCGGGCTCTATTACTACCGCGCGCGGTATTACAACCCGAGCTGGGGCAGGTTTATCAATGAAGATCCGATTGGGTTGAGCGGCGGGATCAATCTTTATGCATATGTCGGGGGGAATCCTATTGGATGGACCGATCCTCTCGGACTCTACGTCGATGCTATGGGTGGCTATTACCCAGATGAGCCTTGCCCAGGTTTCGATTACAATCCACTGGAGCACCCCTATATCACCGCAGGCATGGGTGCCGGTTTACTTGCACCGATTGCGATCGAGGCTGCGGCTGCATATTCAGCTGCAGCCGCCTTGCAAATACAGTTCGGGAACGTTCTCATCGCCCATATGGAGGGTGGCGCCTTCGCTTCAACTGGAGCAATGGTCGCGCTTTCGAAGACGCCAGGGGGAGCAGCCATGTTGCAGCAGATCAACAGGATGGCTGTGAACGCAATGCCTTACGCGCGCAATGCTGACGTCGCAAATGCGCTGCAGCACATTGCAGAGTATGCTGGATATCTTGGGCAATTTAAGTGAGATCTGAGCATGTGGTGGTTCAGGAGAAGGGCAAGTTCATTAGACCAGTACTTGTCGCGGCGTCCTGCATCCGGGCCATTAAGCTCGTCGAGCCAGGAGATTTCACGGCTCCATACAGCCTACATGATTTTTCAAGTTCGAAACGTTAACATTGAAGATCGCGCAAAGGCGCTGGTGCGAGCACAGGAGATTGTTCAGCGACACCAAGGTATCACGTGGGCGGTGCTATCGGACATTGCCTTCGCAACTTTCAGCTGGCCGCCACAAGCAAGCATCGGGGAGTCCAAGTCACATTGCTCAAATGCCGCTGCTGCTCTCATGTCTTTCTTTTCGAACAATATAAGAGGGGCGTGCGGTGTATCTGATGGCATATTCGTAAGTGTTTCGTCTGAAAGCGTGATTCGGGTTTCGCCAGTTTTGCCTGGCGTTGATGACATGCTGCGAGGTGTTCTGCAGATGGAGTATGGTCATATCGCTCAAATTCCCGGAGAGGAGTTGGAGCCGAAGGACGATGCAAGATAAAAGCAGTGTCTCGCTGATCACTGTGTAATTCAGGGGACATAATACCGAATTGACGCCGCCAATGTGGCGGCATAGCCTTTGCTGATGGCGCGCTTGGCGAGAGTCGTGGCGGCGGGGCTGCCGCATCATGTGACGCAACGGGGCAATCGACGCCAGCCGGTGTTCTTCGGCGACGACGACTACGAGGCCTACCGAACGCTGCTGGCGGAGGGCTGCCGGGCGGCGGGCGTCGCGGTCTGGGCCTATTGCCTGATGCCCAATCACGTTCACCTCATCCTGGTGCCGCAGGACGCCGACGGGTTGCGCGCCGCGTTGGGCGAGACGCATCGCCGCTATACCCGCCACGTCAATTTCCGCGAGGGTTGGCGCGGCTACCTCTGGCAGGGGCGGTTTGCTTCGTTTCCGATGGACGAGCCGTATCTCCTCGCCTGTGCCCGCTATGTCGAGCTCAACCCGGTGCGCGCCAAGCTCGCGCGCCGCGCCCGCGACTGGCGCTGGTCGAGCGCTCGGGCGCATCTCACGGGCCGCGACGATGGCTTGGCGGCGGTCCGGCCGCTGCTCGAACTGGCGCCGGACTGGCCGGCCTTTCTCGCCGAAGGATTGAGCACGCCCGAGCACGCGGCGATCCAGGCCAGCGAGCGCACCGGCCGTCCACTCGGCGCGCCCCGCTTCATCGCCAGGCTGGAGAAGCGCCTGGGCCGCAGCCTCGCCCGCGGCAAGCCCGGACCCAAGCCGAAGGCCGGGCCGGCAGCCCCGCGGAGATAAGTATTATGTCCCCGGAATCTGCATGTCCCCGGAATTTCCCAGCTACCGGTCGCTCGGTTGTTGTGGACAATGCGACAGGAGAGGTGATTCATGTCGGAGGAAGTGGGTTCCGCTACTAGAATGACGGTCTATGTCCGCCTGTTGAATGAAGGAACCGAAGTCTGCCGACCCGTTGCGGCGCAAGAGGTTGCGCCAGGCAAGTATAGATTAATCAAGTCCATCGGTAGTGATGCCCTTGACGAGGAGTGGGAATTTCCTGTCGGCGCAGTTGTCCGCTGTGTGGAGCAACAGCGAGACGGACAGGATGTCCTGGTTGCGGTCAGCTTGGCTGAATAGCACCTGCTCCAGGTGAGCTTTGGCCGTCACAGACCCCGGAGCCTCAGTCAACAGATAAGCCGCTCTAATTACCGTAACTCCGGGCACAGACTACCGAATGGCCGACCCCGGTCGGACTCGCGCCCGCCGCAGCAACCCGGCGCCTCTCGCATCTCAAGCCCGTGCGTGCCGGTCGACGCCCGCCCCGAGCGCCCGCTCCAGCGTCGCCAGCAGCAGGTCCTTGTCCACCGGCTTGCGGATCAGTGCCAGCGCGCCCGCTTCGCGCAAGGCGGCGTCGGTCAGGCTCTCGCTGAACGCCGAGCAGATCAGGCACGGCAGGTCCGGCCGCAGCGCCTTGACCGCCGCCAGGAGCTCGAGCCCGCTCATCTCCGGCATGTTCTGGTCGGAGATCAGCGCGTCCCAGGTCGCCGGCATCTCGCGGAAATCGGCCAGCGCCTCCTTGGCGCTGGTATAGGGCACGACCTCGAAGCCGAGCCGCTCCAGCAGGAGATGCATCATGTCGCAGAAATCGGCGTCGTCATCGACCAGCAGGATGCGGCGGCGCGGCCGTGCCGCCGCCGCGACCGGCATCGGCTCGGCGCGCGGGATCGCGATCGCGATCCGCGGCAGCACGATCTCGATCGTGGTGCCTTCGCCCTCGCGGCTCTGCGCGAGCAGGGCCGCGCCATGGGCCAGCACGATGCCGCGCACCACCGCGAGGCCCAGGCCCGTGCCGTGGCCCTTCTCCTTGGTGGTGAAGAACGGGGTGAAGGCCTGTTCCAGCAGGGTCGCATCCATGCCGAAGCCGGTATCGGTGACGCTCATCGAGACATGCGGCAAAGCGGGGTCGAAGCTGCCGGCGACCGCCCGGGCGGTGCCGTCGCCGTCGGTCCAGACCCGGATGCTCTCGCCCCGTGGTTCACCCCGGATCGCCGGCGCCAGCTTGACCGCGGTCTCGACCGGCAGGGCGGTGCGGCGGATCCGCACCGTCACGCTGCCCGGCCGCCCGCGCAGCGCGTCCTGGGCGTTGATGCAGAGATTGAGCAGCACCTGCCCCAGCTGGTCGCGGTCGGCCTCGACCACGGCGTCGGGATCGGCGTTCTCGCAGCGGAACTCGACGCTGCCGAGCGCGCTCGCGAACATCAGCTCCTCGATCTCGCCCAAGAGCTCCGAGAGATGGAACCGCCGCCGCGTCATCTTGGTGCGCCGGGTGAAGGTCAGGATCTGCTCGACCAGCGCCCGGCCGCGGCGCCCGGCGGTCAGGATGCGCTGCGCATAGCGCCCGGCGGATTGCAGCTGTGGCTGTTCCGCCGAATCCTCGACGATGAACTGCGCATAGCCGAGGATGGCGCCGAGGAAGTTGTTGAAGTCGTGCGCGACCCCGCCGGCGAACTGGCCGAGCGCCTCCAGCTTCTTCGATTCCTGGCCCTGCGCCTCCAGCCGCCGGCGCTCCTCCTCGTGGCGGCGCCGTTCGGTGACGTCGCTGAGCGAGCCGATATAGCCGGAGAAGGCGCCGCGCGCGTCGAAGCGCGGCACCGCCTCCACCATCACCCAGATCTCCGTGCCGTCGAGCCGGCAGAGCCGATGCTCGCTGCGATAGCGCTGCTCCGCCGCGATCGCCGCGCGCCAGCGCGCCAGCATGCCGGCGCGGTCCTCCGGATGCACCGCCGCCAGCCAGCCGTCGCCGAGGCTCTGGGTCCGGCTGAGGCCGGTCATCGCCACCCAGACGCCGTTGGAATAGGTGTTGCCGCCGGCGGCGTCGCTCTCGAAGATCCCGACCGGCACCGCCTCGACCAGCTCGCGATAGCGCCGCTCGCTGGTGGCGAGGCCCATGGTCTTCACCGCCACCTGGCGCCGCAGGCTGGCGTTCCAGGTGAACAGCAGCGCCGCGCCGATCGCCGCCGCCAGCAGCATCCAGGCCAGGAAGCGCAGCGCCGGATTGTCCCACAGCGATTCGACCGGCTGGCCGATCCAGCGCTCCTCGATCGCCGCGCGCTCGTCGGGGCGGATCAGGGCGAACCCCGCGGCGATGAAATCGCGCAGCGCGGTGTCCTCCTTGCGCACCGCCCAGGCGGCCGGCGTGGTGTAGAGCGGCGGCGAGAGCTTGAACTGCGACTGCAGGTTCATGCGATAGAGCCGGCGGATGCCGGCGGCGCGGCCGCTGCAGAACACGTCGACCTCGTGCCGCGCCACCGCGGTGAACAGCGATTCCCAGTCGGGATAGACCTTGAGCCGGTCGATGCGGTGCGCGTGCAGGAACTCGGAGCAGCTGCCATTGCCCATGACGCCGATGGTGAAGCCCTCCAGGCTCTCGACCCCGGCGATGCCGCTGATCGCGCGGTCGAAGAAGATCACCACGTCGATCTCGACCGGCGGCACCGGCGCCATCAGGTAGCTCTCGTTCCGGGAATCCGAGCCCATCAGGTAGCCCACCACATCGACCGCATGCGCATCGAGCGCCGCCAGCCGCCGCGAGCGCGGGATCGCCTCATAGCGGATGGTGACGCCGGTGCGCTTCGACCACAGGTCCCAGAGATCGCGCATGATCCCCTGCACCTCGCCATGCTCGGGGCGGAAGCTGAACGGCGCGTAATTGTCGTCGAGCCCGACGGTCAGCGTCTTCGGCGGCTGGAAATCGGCGGCAACGCGCGGGGAGCACGACAGCAGCGCGGCCAGCGCGATCGCAATGCCGAACAGCGGTTTCACCAAGGCGGCACCCCCCATCCGCAGCCGCACAGCAGAGACCGGAGTCTAGCCCCAACCCGGCGATTGACCAAGCCCGGGCCGCGGGTTTTCAATGCGCGGCCCGGGAACAATGCCGGGGCGGGAAGGGGACCCGAACATGCACGCCGCCATCGCCCAGCCCAACACCGGCCTCGGCCCGAAGCCTGAGACCGGCGCCGCCCCGAGGCCGGGCAACATGACGCCTGGCAGCATGGCGGCCGGCGGCCTCCACCGGCTGCCGCCGACCGCCCTCATGCTGCTGGCGATCGTCTGCGTGCAGCTCGGCGCCGCCCTGGCGACCGTGCTGTTCTCCAGCCTCGGCCCGGGCGGCACCGCCTTCGCGAGCTCGCTGTTCTCCGCCGTCGCCTTGACCGTGATGACCAAGCCCCGCGCGCTGTTCCCGCAATTGGGCCGGCTGCTGCGCCGCCATGCGCTGCTGATCCTCGCCTTTGGCCTGGTCGATGTGGCCCTGGTGCTGCCCTTCTTCCTGGCGCTGGAGCGGATCCCCCTCGGCATCGCCTCGACCGTCGCCTTCCTGGGGCCGCTCGGCCTCGCGGTCGCGACCTCGCGGCGCCTGGTGCATTTCCTGTGGATCGGCATCGCGGCACTCGGCGTCGCGCTGCTGACCCCGGATATCGGCGCCTCCTTGGAGCAGGGCGGTATCGATCCGCTCGGTCTCCTCTACGCCGCGATCACCGCTTTGGCCTGGGCCGCCTTCGTCCCCTTGAGCAAGAAGACCGGCGCGGTCTTCCCCGGCAATGCCGGCCTGGCGCTCGCCATGTGGGTCTCGGCGATCCTGCTGCTCCCGGTCGCGCTCGGCGAAGGCAGCATCGCCGCGGCGGGTCTGGCCGATCTCGCCGGCGCGCTCGGCGTCTCGCTGCTCGGCACGGTGCTGCCGCTGGTGCTGGAGTTCCGCGCCCTGCAGAGCATGTCGGCCCGCACCTACGGCATCCTGGTGACCCTGGAGCCGGCCGTCGGCGCCCTGATCGGCGTCGTCCTGCTCAGCCAGCCGGCGGGACCCCGCATGGTGGTGGCGGTCGCCTGCGTCATGCTGGCCGCCCTCGGCGTCACCCTCTCCGACCGCCGCGAGAAATAGGCATTTCCCCGTACCGGCCCCGGAATCCGCAGCGGCGCACATCCGGAAAACCCCCTATCACGGCCTATTTTCATATTCTGTTCAGAAGTTGGGCCTATCCCTGTCCATGACGGCGGCGCGACCTCAAAGAATACTTGACCTGGGTCAATGAGACCGGAGCGCCGCCTGCGAAGATCAACCCCGGAACCACGGGGATGGGAAAGTCAGGAGAGGGACCATGGCCAAGATCGAATCCGTCAAGTGGAGCGCACTCGAGCAGGCGGTCACCGCCGGCGAGGAAAAGCGCCCGAGCATCCTGGTGGTCGATGACGACCACGCCTTCTGCGAGACCATCGCGCGCTGCCTGGCGCAGCGCGGCTACGACGTGACCTGCGCCGACAGCGGCGAGGTGGCGGCCGTGGCGATCAACGAGCAGCACCCCGACGTGATCGTCACCGACGTGCAGATGCCCGGCATGGACGGCATCGACCTGATGAACTGGCTGCGCGACTGCGGGCTCGACATCCCGGTGATCGTGATCTCCGGCGAGCATATCGACGAAGGCGAGTTCGGCGAGAAGACCGTCGATTGCGAAAGCGGCATGGCCGCCGCGGCCCAGCTCGGCGCCGTCAGCGTCCTCCACAAACCCTTCGGCCGCGCCCTCCTGGAAGACTCCGTCGCCAAAGCCCTCACCTACGGCATCACCCTCCATTAGAATAGCGGCGGACGAGTCCGCCTCACCATTTCCCTCCCCCTTAATGGGGGAGGTGAAGGAGGGGGCGCGCGAGCACGCGCGCCATCAAAGACTCGAACGGGGGGAGCCGTCGCGATGTCTCAGACCGAATCACCACCACCACCACCAAGCCTCGACGCCCGCCTCCCGCCCGAGATGGCGGACCGCGCCGAATCCGCCGGCGTCGCGAAAGCCGCACTCGACCCCTGGAAGATGCTGGCGCTCGCCGTCATGGCCGGCGCCTTCATCGCCTTCGGCGCGATCTTCTCGACCGTGGTCGCGGCCGACAGCGCGACGCTGCCCTTCGGCGTCGCGCGCCTGCTGATCGGCCTCAGCTTCTCATTGGGCCTGATCCTGGTCGTGGTGGGCGGGGCCGAGCTCTTCACCGGCGACGTGCTGATGGTGATGGCCTGGGCCAGCGGCAAGCTCGGCCTCCCCAAGATGCTGAAGGCCTGGGCGCTGGTCTATCTCGGCAACCTGGTGGGCGCGCTCGGCACCGCTTTGCTCACCTTCGGCGCCGGGCATTATCTCTTCGGCGGCGCCAAGGTCGGCCTCGCGGCACTCGCCATCGCCAACGCGAAATCCGCCGAGCCCTTCCTGCAGGCGCTGCTCCTGGGCGTGCTCTGCAACGTGCTGGTCTGCATGGCGGTCTGGGCCTGCTTCGCCGCCCGGAGTGCGGCCGACAAGGTGCTGGTGATCGTGCTGCCGATCGCCGCCTTCGTCGCCGCCGGCTTCGAGCACTCGATCGCCAACATGTACTACCTGCCCGAAGCCCTGCTGATCCAGAGCTTCGCCCCCGACGCCTTCTGGCAGCAGATCGCCAAGCTCCCCACCGACTCCCCCACGCTCAGCCTCGCCAACGCCCTCGCGAACCTCGCCGCCGTCACCCTCGGCAACATGATCGGCGGCGGCGCCCTGGTCGCCGGCATGTACTGGTTCATCTACCTAAGGAGTCGACGGCCATAGGCCGTCACGAGGTCGCTAAGGACTCGACGGGCGCAGCCCGTCACGAGGTCCCCCCTCTCCCCTTGTGGGAGAGGGATGGGGTGAGGGGTCGCGCGCCCCAGCGCGCCATCAAACACTCCCCTCGCCCCTTGAGGGAGAGTGAGGCACCGCCCCCGGACTTGATCCGGGGGCTAGGGTGAGGGGTCGCGCGCGTCAGCGCGCCATCAAAGACTCTCTACGCCGCCGCCGCCGCATTACCGCAGCATATTCAACGCCGCCGCCCGCTTGCTGTGCTCGAGCTTCTTGAACAGCGCATGCGCCTTCTTGGCATCCGCGGCGGCCCCGCTCTCGGCGGCCTTCTTCAGCGCGACCGTGCACGGATGATCGGCCCCGCAGATGAACGAGAGCGCGGAAGCCAGCTTCGCCATCATCGCGGGGTCGAGTGCGGGGTCGGCCATCAAAGGTCCTCCAAACGTAAAATTGATGGCTGAGGGCGCAGTTGGCTGATAAGCGTCCAGTTTTTCTCTCCAGGACGCTTCACCTGCCAGTAGATCCATCCATCCAGGTTCGTCCGTTTTCCGCCCTTCGTGAGGGCAACACCACCGGCAGCCGCAGACGGGCTCTTGAAAGACTTACCCTCGACAGCCCAGGTGCCATCCTGAATCTGGCCTGTATAGAGGCGCCCATTATACTCCATCCGAAGCTCGGTGCCGTGCGGCAGAGTCACGCCCTTACTCGACCACGACCGACCAATGCCGACACTTGGTCCCGTGGCCTCGTCGTCGTCGTCGATCTTCAGCAAGCGCCTCAGCGCTGCGTTCTGCGGTTCGACGAAACTGCGCCTTTCCATTTCAATCCGCTTATAAACGTCAAAGTCGATTTCGATGGTCTGCATCGTGCCCATGATCAGTTCTCCTTCTCACCTCCTCGAGAAGTAGGGTTGCGTTTTAGGGGTTCAAGCCTAAAAAAGCCTTTTTTCGCTCAAATTACTATTCTTTTCGCCCTTGCATGCCGACTATCTGGAATGTCATATAACAAACATGACAGACATGACATCTGCGGACATGCTCCGCGCCATCCGGACCAAGCTGAATCTGACGCAAGAGCAGCTTGCTGAACGCCTCGGCGTCTCCTTCGCGACGGTGAACCGTTGGGAGGGCGGAATCAACAAGCCCCAGAAAGCCGCTCAGCAAGTGATCACCGCCTTGGCACAGGAAGCGGGGCTCGATGCGGCCGAGGAAATGGCACCAGAGGAATCTGCTGCCGGTGTACTCCGGCGAAGGGGTGGCAAGTCGAGCGCGGTCCCGACGACCAAGCCGATGGAGCAGATGCTGTGGGATGCGGCCTGCTCGATCCGCGGCGAGAAGGACGCGGCAAAGTTCAAGGACTACCTGCTGCCGCTACTGTTCCTGAAGCGCCTCTCGGATGTGTTTGACGACGAGATCGCGCGGCTCGCCGAAGATTACGGCGATCGCGCGACGGCGCTGGAAATCGCCGAAGGCGACCACAGCGTCATCCGCTTCTATCTGCCGCCGGAAGCGCGCTGGGCGATCATCGGCGGGCGAGAGGCTTACGAATGGCCGCTCGACGAGAAGGGGCGCAGCACCCGCCCGAAGGACATCGGGGAGCATCTCACTAAGGCGGTGCGCGCCGTCACGCGGCAGAACCCCTCGCTTGCTGGCGTCATCGACATCGTCGATTTTGGCGCCGAGCGGAACGGCGAGCGCGATATCAACCCGGCCAAGCTCGCCAAGGTGGTCGAGACTTTCTCCGACCCGCGCTATCGCCTCGGTCTCGCCGATGTACAGCCGGATTTCCTCGGCCGCGCCTATGAATACCTGCTGCGGAAATTCGCCGAGGGCTCCGGCCAGAGCGCCGGCGAGTTCTTCACTCCGACCGAGGTCGGCTTCCTCATGGCCCACATCATGCGCCCGCGGCCGGGCGAGGAATGCCATGACTACGCCTGCGGCTCCGCGGGGCTGCTGGTGAAGTTGCAACTCGTCGCCCGCGAGCTCGATCCGACTAGCAAGGTGCCGCTCAAGCTCACCGGCCAGGAGTTGCAGGCCGAGAGCTACGCCGTCGCCAGCATGAACGCGATCATCCACGACATGGATATCGAGATCGCCCGCGGCGACACCATGATCAATCCGAAGTTCAAGACCGCGGACAGCAAGATCCGCACCAACGACATCGTCGTCGCCAACCCGATGTGGAACCAGCCGTTCAACCCGGACCTCTTCGCCGACGATCCATTCGATCGGTTCCGCACCACCGGCGGCGCCACCACCGGCAAGGGCGATTGGGCCTGGCTGCAGCACACCCTGCCGTGCCTCAACGACAATGGGCGGGCGGCCGTAGTGCTTGACACCGGCGCCGTCACCCGAGGCTCCGGTTCGAAGAACGAGGACAAGGAGCGAAACATCCGGAAGTGGTTCGTCGACCAGGACCTGATCGACGGCGTGATCCTCCTGCCGGACAATCTCTTCTACAACACCAACGCCGCCGGGGTGATCGTGGTGCTGTCGAAGCGTAAGCCAGCGGCGCGCAAGGACAGAATCGTGCTGCTCAACGCAACGCGGCGCGTCCAGAAGGGTCGGCCCAAGAACTTCATTCCTGAGGATGCTATTCGGCCGCTGGCGGCGGCTTACCTCAAGGGCGAGCCGGTCGAGAGAGAGATCGCGATCATCACCAAGGAGCAGGCCGCCGGGGCGGACTATAACCTCAGTCCCAGCCGGTGGGTGGGAGCCACGGCGAGTGGCGACGACGCTGACCTTAAGAACATTCTTGACCGGTTTGCCGCAATCAGCGCCGCCGAGGCCGATGTCGCGCGTCAGCTTGGAACGGCATTAGCCAAGTTGCGGGAAATGATCTGATGTTGGAAGCGAGCATTCGGCTGTCCGATCTGTGCGATTTCGTTGGTGTGCAAGTCGATCCGGCAAGTTTCGATGACGGGACATATGTTGGGCTCGAACACATCGCTCCGGGTCGATTCACCCGGATTCGTGAAGGGGCAGCCACCGAAGTGCAGAGTTCGAAATTCGCTTTCCAGTCGGGGGACGTGCTTTATGGAAAGCTCCGTCCATATCTCGACAAGGCCGTTCTTGCTTTCGACTCGGGAATTTGCACAACGGAGCTACTTGTGCTTAGGCCGAAGGAAGGCGTCGACCCGCGCTTCCTCTTGGGGGTGGTCCATTCACCCAGCTTCGTGAAGTATGCCGTTTCGGGCACGACAGGAGTTCAGCATCCGCGCACATCATGGAACCACATCAGCGAGTTCGAACTACCGGCACACGAACCAGACGAGCAGATTAAGATCGCGCGGTTCCTATGGGTAGTTCATGAGGCAGTAACTGCGAATGAGACTGCGATCGAGGCTGGCACGAGACTCAAGCGTGCAGCGATGCGGGCACTTTTCACGAAGGGTCTGCGCGGCGCGCCGCAGAAAGAAACCGAGATCGGGCCAGTGCCGGAGAGCTGGGACGTCGTGTCGCTTGGTTCTCTTGGGCGCGTGGGTAACGGCTCAACACCAAAGAAAACAATCCACGGATACTGGAAAGGCGGCGATTTTCCTTGGCTGACAAGCGCCAAAGTTTACGACCGCGATATCGTCGCCGCCGATCAATTCGTGACGCCGCTCGCCCTTCGAGACTGTCATCTTCCGATCATAGAGCCAGGGGCAATCCTCATTGCAATCACCGGCCAAGGGAAGACCCTAGGGCATTGTGCAGTCCTTCGGATGCGAGCAGCCGTAAACCAACATATTGCCTACGTTGCGACGGACCTAGGCAAGGCGGATCCTTCGTTCGTCCGCGGGTATCTTGAGACTAAGTACGACTACCTCAGGCAAGTCGGGGTAGGAGGAGGCAGCACAAAGGGAGCGCTCACCTGCGCATTCTTGCGATCCCTCTTGATACCGTTTCCACCATCCCTCGACGAGCAGCGCGAGATCGTCGCCGTTCTTGATGCCATCGATCGCAAGATCGATCTGCACCGAACGAAGCGCGCAGTCCTCGACGAGCTGTTCAAGACGATTTTGCACAAGCTGATGACCGGAGAAATCCGCCTGGCCGATCTCGATCTCTCGGCGCTCGATGCCAAGTCGGCGGCGGGCCCCGCGGCATGAGCGAGATGAAGATCAGCGAGGCCGGCACCGTCCAGTTCCCCATGGTTGCGCACGCCGCCGCCATCGGCTGGACGCCTATCGCGCCCGAGGTCGCCAAGCAGAAGCGCGGCGGCGAGTCCGGTATGCTGCTGCGCGACGAGTTGGAGGCGGCGCTTGCTAAGTTCAATCCGTGGATGACGGCTGACGCCATCCGGCAGGTGATGGAGAAGCTGGAGGCGATTCCGCCCACGATCGAGGGCAATCGGGAGACCTTGGCCTGGCTGCGCGGCGAGCGGCAATGGTACGACGAGGCCGAGAAGCGCCACCGCCCCGTGCAGCTCATCGACTTCGATCGCCCCGGCGAGAATGTGCTTCAGGTGACCTGGGAATGGCGCCTGAAGCCGCCGGCGCGCAAAGGCAACCGCGCCGACGTGATGTTCGTCGTCAATGGCGTCCCAGTCTGCATCGTCGAGCACAAGAACCCGAAGGATGGCGGCGCCATCGATCGGGGCGTGACCCAGCTCAAACGGTACGAGAAAGAGACGCCCGAGTTGATCGGTGCGCCGCAGCTCTTCAACGTCACGCATCTCATCGACTACTGGTATGGCGTGACCTGGAACGCCAACCGCCGGTACATGGCGCGTTGGAAGCGGGAGCCGGAGGAAACTTACAAATTCGCGGTCCAGGCCTTCTTCGAGCCGAGCGAGTTCCTGCGCACTTTGCGCGACTGGATCCTGTTTTATGTCGAGGACGGCGAAACGCGGAAATCCGTCCTGCGCGAGCATCAGCGCATCGCGATCGACAAGGTCGTCGCGCGCTGCGCCGACTCGTCCAAGAAGCGCGGCCTGGTCTGGCACACGCAGGGTTCGGGCAAGACCTTTACCCTGCTGACGGCGGCGCGCCTCATTCTGGAAGACAAGATGCGGTTCAGCAATGCGACCGTCATCCTGGTGGTCGACCGCACCGAGCTGGAGGGTCAGCTCAAGGGCTGGGTCGAGAGGCTGCTCGGTGAAATGCAGCAGCAGGCTATTCCGATCGAGCGGGCTAATTCCAAGGAAAAGATCCGCGATCTGCTCCGGGCCGATTTCCGTGGCTTGATCATCTCCATGATCCACAAGTTCGAGGGGATCGACAAGGACGCCAGCACCCGAGACAACATCTACGTCTTCATCGATGAGGCGCACCGATCCGTCGCCAAGGACCTCGGGACGTATCTGATGGCGGCCGTGCCACAGGCGACGATCATCGGCTTCACCGGCACGCCGATTGCGAAGACGGCGCAGGGCGAGGGAACATTCAAGATCTTCGGCACGGACGACGACAAGGGTTACCTGGACAAGTATTCGATCCGGGAGTCGATCGAAGACGAGACCACCTTGCCGATCCGGCACACCATGGCACCGAGCGAGATGACGGTGCCTGCGGATCGGCTGGACAAAGAGTTCTTCGACCTTGCTGCCGCCGATGCCATTACCGATATCGACGAACTGAACCGCGTGCTGGACCGCGCGGTCGGACTTCGCACGTTCCTGACCGCCGATGACAGGATCGACAAGGTTGCGGCCTTCGTTGCACAGCACTTCAAGGAGCGCGTGTTACCCCTGGGTTACAAAGCCTTTCTGGTCGGCGTCAACCGCGAGGCCTGCGCCAAGTACAAGAAGGCGCTGGATAAACTGCTGCCCGCGGAATGGAGCGAAGCGGTCTATACCGAGAATCCGGCCGACATCATCGAGCGCCCCCTAGTCGCTCAAGTGCAGTTGAGCGAGGACCGGGAGACCAACGTTCGCCTGCTCTTCAAGAAGCCGGCGGAAGAGCCAAAGATTCTCATCGTCACCGACAAGCTGTTGACGGGTTATGACGCCCCCGTCCTCTATTGCATGTACCTCGACAAGCCGATGCGCGACCATGTGCTGCTGCAGGCCATCGCGCGGGTCAACCGCCCGTATGTTGACGCCAACGGCGTTCAGAAGCGGGTCGGTCTGGTGGTCGACTTTGTCGGTGTCTTGCGGGAGTTGAAGAAGGCCCTGCAGTTCGACAGCTCCGACGTGAGCGGTGTGATCGAGGATCTCGATCTCATGCTGAAGGACTTCCTCAGCAAGATCGCGCAGGCCAAGACCGTCTACCTGGAGGTCGCCGGCGAGGGCAGTGCCGACGAGCGGCTCGAAAAGATGATCTATGGCCGCTTCCTCGATCCCGAGGCGCGGAAGGCGTTCTTCGAGGCTTACAAGGAAATTGAGGCTTTGTGGGAGATTCTGTCTCCCTCGCCGGAACTACGCGACCACATCGCGACGTTTAAGCGGTTGGCGCAGCTCTACGCGGCCGTCCGCAACGCCTATGCTGATCGCGTCGGGTACGTGGCGGACCTCGCCTACAAGACTCGGCGACTGGTGGAGGAAAGCGTCACCCAGGATGGGCTTGGACGCCTGACCAAGTCGGTCACCTTCGACGTGAAGACGCTGGAGTCGCTCCGCCGGGAATCCGGTCCGGATGAGGGCAAGGTGTTCAATCTGGTTCGCGGTTTGCAGAAGGAGATGGACGACCAGCCTGAGCAGGCTCCGGTGCTACAGCCGCTCAAGGACCGGGCCGAGCGCATCCTGAAGGATTTGCAGGATCGGACGACAACTGGGCTGGCTGCCATGGATCAGATCGCGGCGTTGGCAAAAGAGAAAGAAGAGGCAGTTCGTTCCGCTAAGGAAAGTGGCTTATCTACACAAGCTTTTGGCGCATATTGGGCGCTCAAGGAAGATGCTGCTCTTTATGAGGCGGGTGTTTCTGCCAAAGATCTCGCTCAACAGCTCGAGACCGCCCTAAGTCGTTTTCCCAATGCTGCGGTCAATCCCGACGAACAGCGGCGGCTTCGGGCGGCTCTTTATAAGCCACTGCTCGGTTTGTCGCAGGAGGGGCGAGCCCGAGTTGTAGATCTGGTGATAAAGCAGATTCTTGCTGATACTGAGCAATGAACCGGCGTAAGGCTATGTCGAAGCGACTAGGTGCCTATCCGACACAAGAGCTAAAGCAACGTGTCGTGGCTTGGGCGGTGAAGCTACGCGTAAACCCGAAGATAGTCCGCGTTCAGCAAATGACCCGGAAATGGGGTTCTTGCTCGACAACTGGAATTGTCACGCTCGCGTATGACCTCAGTGAACGCAATGCGACATTTCAGGATTTTGTGATTGTGCATGAGCTTCTGCATTTGCGCCTGCCAAATCACGGCCGTTTGTTCAAAGCGCTCATGTCGATCTACGTGCCGAAGTGGCGCGCCTACGAATTGGAGCTTCGGCGTTCGTAGCCCTCACATCATCTGCTTCACATAAGGCCCAAGATCCGGGCACATCTTGTCCACCTGCGCGAGCACCTGCGCATTCCTGGCCGGTGCGGTCTTGGCGTCGATGGTGAGCCACTTCTTCTGCAGCACCGGGTCGCTCTTGCTGACGCGGCCTTCGAAGATGTCGGAGAGCCGGGCCGCGTCCTCCTCGGGGATGTCGACCACCAGCGCCTGCGCCAGGCATTTCGCGGTGCGCTTGCGGTCGTGCTTGGGCACGATCGGGCTGTCTTCCATCTGCCCGGCGGTCAGCAGCTCCAGATCCGCCGCCAGCCGTTCCTTGGCCTTGCTGACGCCCTCGGCCGCCGCCCCGACCGGCCCCAGGGTCGACCCGATGGCGATCGCCCCCGCCGCGACCAGGGCGGCCGCCAGACCCGTTCTCCGTTTCATTCCCAACAAGCGATGTCCTCATTCTTGCGCCGCCGGCCGACCGTCGCGGGCCGCCGGCCTGGTGGCGAAGGTAGAGCGCCGCGGCGCGCGCCCGCAACCTCTGCCGCCGCAACTTGTAGTCTCGACAACAATACACTATAGTGTGTGTATCGGTCAAGCGCGCGCGCCGGACCGCAGCCTTTGCAGCCTCGTCTGCGTGCCCCGGGCCTGCGCCGAACTTTTACCGGGGGTTTACCAGACGGGAATCGCATCGGTGTCGGGTGCGGCAATTTTTATAGGCTAGATCAATCGCTTAGGTAGAGAAATCGACCCCCAAAAGCAGCCGATCCGTAAAAGCCCCGTGCATCGCCGCCGCTGCGCTGCAACGCAGACCAGACGCAGACAGAATCGAAAATTACGGGGCCGGAACGCCGAAGCAGACGGGACGCAGACAGGCGCAGAGGGGGACGCAGACCGGACTCAGACCGGACGCAGACAGCCGCGATGTTCTCACCCCGTTCTTTTCCGTGGACGGAGAACAAAAAGCGTACTATGGTTTGCTTCATTGGATTCGAGGCCGGGCTGGCACTGACCGCGCGGCGGCACTATGAGAGGGAGCGGCGCCATGGCGCAGAACGTGATTCGCATTCCAGAACGGGACGGTATGGATAAGGACAAGAACAAGGCCTTGGACGCGGCGCTGCAGCAGATCGAGCGCGCCTTCGGCAAGGGCTCGATCATGCGCCTCGGCGGCAAGGACCAGCTGGTCGAGACCGAGGTGATCTCCACGGGCTCGCTCGGCCTCGATATCGGCCTCGGCATCGGCGGCCTGCCGCGCGGCCGCATCGTCGAGATCTACGGCCCGGAATCCTCGGGCAAGACCACTTTGGCACTGCAGGTGATCGCCGAGGCCCAGAAGTCCGGCGGCGTCTGCGCCTTCGTCGATGCCGAGCATGCGCTCGATCCCTCTTATGCGCGGAAGCTCGGCGTCGCGGTCGATGACCTGCTGATCTCCCAGCCGGACGCCGGCGAGCAGGCGCTGGAAATCGCCGACACCCTGGTCCGCTCCGGCGCGATCGACGTGCTGGTGGTGGACTCGGTCGCGGCTTTGGTGCCGAAGGCCGAGCTCGAGGGCGAGATGGGCGACACCCATGTCGGCCTGCAGGCGCGGCTGATGTCGCAGGCTTTGCGCAAGCTCACCGGCTCGATCTCGCGCTCGCGCACCATGGTCATCTTCATCAACCAGATCCGCATGAAGATCGGCGTGATGTTCGGCAATCCGGAGACCACGACCGGCGGTAATGCGCTGAAATTCTACGCCTCGGTCCGCCTCGACATCCGCCGCATCGGCGCCATCAAGGACAAGGACGTGGTGGTCGGCAACCAGACCCGGGTCAAGGTGGTGAAGAACAAGCTGGCCCCGCCGTTCCGCGTGGTCGAGTTCGACATCATGTATGGCGAGGGCATCTCCAAGAACGGCGAGCTCATCGATCTCGGCGTCGCCGCCAATGTGGTCGAGAAGTCGGGCGCCTGGTTCTCCTATGAAGGCCAGCGCATCGGCCAGGGCCGCGAGAACGCCAAGCTGTTCCTCAAGGAGAACCCGGAGATCGCCGCCGACATCGAGCAGAAGATCCGCGCCAATGCCGGCCTAGTCGCCGGCAACATGCTCGACACCAGCGGCGGCACCGAAGAAGCCGCCGAGGCCTGACGCAATCGCGCCGCACTTCCCCCTCCCCCGAATCGGGGGAGGGCCTCTGTCTTCTCCCTCCCCCGAATCGGGGGAGGACCCCTGTCTTCTCCCTCCCCCGAATCGGGGGAGGGCCGGGGTGGGGGTGCGATCAGTTCTCTCCGAAACCGCCCCGTCTCCCCCGGACGGGGCGGCTTCACCGCGAGCACCGGCACCTCGTCCCATAGATCGATTGCCCTCGCGCGCCGCTCCGGGGCAGACTGCGCCCGGGGGAGAACGCGATTGAGGATCACCATGTATTCCATGCACCGTGCGGCCCGCCGCATCGGCCTGTCGGTTATCGGGTCGGCCGCCATCCTGCTCGGCCTCGCCGGCGCCGCCCAGGCCGAGAAGATGAAGCCGCAGGATATCGAGGACAACCGCCAGACCTGCATGTCCGCCTGCATCGAGAAGACCGGCAATGCGACCGGCTGCCAGGCCTATTGCGGCTGCAGCACCGAAGCCATGGCGGCGCAGATCACCCAGGAAGAATACGATGCGGGCAAGAACGCGATCGCCAGCCAGCAGCCGCCCGCCCAGGCCACGGTCGACAAACTGACCGCCATCGCCAAGACCTGCCGCCCGCAGCTCGAGAACAACTGACGCGCGGCGGCGCCCGCTAGAGTTCGAACGGCTTCGGGTCCAGGAACCGCCGCACCACATTGGCGGTGATCCGGGCGACATTGTTCTTGTAGCCGGCATGGGCGAGCGCGCCGGCCCAGGAGATCGAGCTGGTCGAGAACACGGCACCGCCCTTCGGCGTCTCGAAGAACACCATGTCGCAGCGGACCATCGGGCAGGTATCGCCGTCGATCGCCGAATGGGTGTGGTTGAACTCTTCCTTGACCCAGTGATAGGCCGAGGAGAACTCGGTCGCCTCGGCGACGATGAGGGCATGGCGCGGCGTGCCGAGTGCCAGGTCCGCGCGGTCGATCTCCCAGCCCGCAGCACCCCCGCCGATCGTGCCGAAATCGCCGATCACCTCGTCCTTGCCGACGCCCTCGAAGATGAAGGCGGCGCGCGGGTCGAAGCTCTCCGGCCGGCGCTTGTATGAGCTTGCGCTGTCGAAGCCCTGGGCGGTGAAGCCGGCCCCGCACAGCAACTGCGGCGCGCGGTCCATGCGGCGCCACAGGCCGCCCAGCTCGCCGGTGAAGCTCATATAGTATTCGCCGCCCTCGGAGATCCAGCCGCGCATGCCGTCCTCGGCGCGCCGGTGCTCGATGACACCCGGCAGCTCCTGGTGATAGGCGATCCGCCAGTAGAAGCCGTTGGCGCCGAGATAGACCAGGCGTCCGCCGAGATCGGTATAGGCCTGCACCGCGTCCAGCATCTTCAGCGTGTAGTATTCCGGATGGGTGCCGGTGATGACGCAGCGATAGTCCTTGAGGATGTCGAGCCCCTCGCGCTCCAGATCGTCATCGGTGATGACGTCGTAGTCGAGCTGCTCGGCCTCCAGCCAGTCGGTGATATGGGTGTCGGCGTTGAACTGCCAGAGATGGCTCTTCGGCCGCATGTTGAGCACGGGTCGCAGCGAGGAGGAATAGCAGACCCCGCTGCCGTCGCTGTGGTTGTCATAGGTCGAGAGGCCGAAGCCGACATGCTCCTCGAGATAGCGGTCGGCGGCGGTCATGGTCTCGAACACGCCCATGCTGGTCTCGTTGAAGGTCCAGCTCGACGGCATCTGATGGTTGGCATAGGCCCAGTAGCTGGCGCTCGGGATCAGCAAAGCGAGCTTGTTGCGCTTCTGCCCCGGTCCCGGCCGCACGCAGATCGGCACGAACTCCTCGTAAGCTTCCGACCGGCCCTGCTGCGTCAGCTGCACGCAATAGACGCCGCTCTTCAGGTCCTTCGGCACGTCCCAGGCGAAGTCGGTCTCCCATTCGCAGTCGTAGAGATCGTCGTCATGGAAGTGGATCGCGCCATACTGCTCCGGCGCCTTGGTCCAGTCGTATGCGCTGCCGTCCCAGTTCCAGCCCTTCATGGCCCGGGCCGGCAGGTTCACGATCCGGCCCTGGTGCCCGTTGCCGCTGGCATCCGTGACCGCGGTGCCGGAGATGCCCTGGCTGAAATCCCAGGCGGCGAGCACGCCGCTGGCCGCCCGCGCCGCCTTGGCATCGGTGCCGAGCGTCTCGATCGTCTCTGCGTCGAGCGCGCGGCCGATCACCGCCGGGCTGTCGATCTTGCCGTTGTAATGCGCCGCCGCGAGCTCGCCGGCGCTCCAGGCCGCGATCCGGAACGGTCCACCGACGCCGGCACCGGTGCGCGCGGTCGCCGCGTCCGACGGCTCCAGCCGCCGCGTGGTCTCCGCGATGGCGTCGCCCGGACCGCGATGGCTGAGCACCCGCTGCCGCAAGGTGACCGTGCCCGCCGCCACGTCGAAGGCGAGGCTGACCAGATGCCACTGCCGCTCGACCATCGGCTTGTCGAGGTGGAGCAGGGGGGCGTCGCCGAGCTGCACCGCCAGCCGGCCCGAGGCGTCGATCAGCAGGCTGCAGCCGCTGCGGTTGGCAGCGTCGAAATTGCCCATGATCGCCTGCGGCGCGCCCTTCAGCGGCAGCGTCGGCCAGACCATGGCGAAGAAGGTGAAGCTGCCGGCGAGCAGCGGCCCGCCCTTGTGGAACTCGACATGCGAACCGAAATGGATCGGCTGCAGCCGCGCCGGATAGCTCTTGGCGATCGGCGACGGGATGTCCTCGGCCTTGAAGCCCGGCCCCTCCGGACTGTCATCGCCGCAGATCAGGCGGATGAGTTTCGCCTGGTATGCGCCGCCCTCGGGCGCGCTGACCTTGATCTCGATGCGCTCGCCGGCGGCGGCGCTGATCCGATCGGCATAGGCAAGCAGACGTTCGGCCATAATCACTCCACCGGACATTCTTGGCCGGTCGTCTCCAACCAGCGGGCGCGGAAGCAGGCCCAGCTCGCATCCTTGGCGCTGCTATAGGTCGGGCCGTATTCGGTCATCGGCGTGCCGCGCTTCGGGCCGAACTTGCCGAGGCGCCATTCACGATCGGGCTTGGTGACCAGGATGACGCTCTTGCCGCGCGTGGCGCCCCAGCGGAGGATCAGCAGGACTTTTTGCAGCTCGGCGCTGTGCGGTCCGTTGGGCCGCGCCTTGTATTCGCGTGCCAGATCGGCACGGGCGGGATCGATCCGATACATGAGATGGGTTCCGGCAGATGGCTTTATTTGCTGTTCTTCATGCCATCATAGAGCGCCATCAGACCGGCTGTCGATGCATCCCGTGTCGCACCCGTTCCCGCCAGGATGTCGGTGGCCAGCTTCTTGCCCAGCTCGACCCCCCACTGGTCGAAGGAATTGATCCCCCAGATCACGCCCTGCACGAAGATCTTGTGCTCATAGAGCGCAATGAGGGCACCGAGATGCCAGGGGGTGAGGGAAGGCATCAGCATCGTGGTCGAGGGCCGGTTGCCGCTGAAGACGCGGAACGGCACGACCCGCGCGAGGGTCGCCGCGTCCGCGCCGGCCGCCTTCATCTCCGCCTCGACCTCGGCGGCCTCGCGCCCCAGCATCAGCGCCTGGGTCTGGGCGAGCGCGTTCGCCACCAGCAAACCCTGATGCGCGTCGGTCGCCTTGCCGCCGAGGCCGGTCTGGCCCTTGGCGACGACGATGAAGTCGGCCGGGATCAGCGGCGTGCCCTGGTGCAGCAGCTGATGGAAGGCATGCTGCCCGTTGGTGCCGGGCTCGCCCCAGACCACCGGCGCGGTCGGCATCTCCGCCGGCTTGCCATTGCGCGCGACCGACTTGCCGTTGCTCTCCATGTCGAGCTGCTGAAGATAGGAGGGCAGCAATTGCAGATCCTGGGCATAGGGCAGGACGGCATGGGACTGCGCGTCCCAGAAATCGATGTACCAGACGCCGAGCAGACCGAGGATGACCGGAAGATTCTCGGGGATGGGTGCCGTCCGGAAATGCTGGTCCATGTCGGCGGCGCCGTCGAGCAGCGCCCGGAAGTTCTCCCAGCCGACCGAGATCAGGATCGGCAGGCCGATCGCCGACCACAGCGAATACCGCCCGCCGACCCAGTCCCAGAACTCGAACATGTTCGCGGTGTCGATGCCGAAGGCCGAAACGCCTTTGGTATTGGTCGAGACCGCCACGAAATGCTTGGCGATCGCGGCCGGATCGGGAATGCGTTCGCTGAACCAGGCCTTGGCGCTCATCGCATTCGCCATGGTCTCCTGGGTGGTGAAGGTCTTCGAGGAGATGATGAACAGGGTTTCGTCGGCCTCGGCGCCTTTCAGCGCTTGGTCGAGATGCGCGAGATCGACATTGGAGACGAAATGCATGTCGAGGCGCGAATGGCGATAGGGGCGGAGCGCCGCCGTCACCATCTTCGGCCCGAGATCGGAGCCGCCGATGCCGATATTGATCACCCGGCGGATCGGCTTGCCGGTGGCGCCGCGCCAGGTGCCGTCGCGCACCTGTTCGGCGAAGGCGCGCATCCGTTCCTGCACCGCGCGGATACCGGAAAGGACGTCGCTGCCCCGGTCGGTGAAGGCACCGCCCTTGGCGCGCAGCGCCACATGCAGCACGGCGCGATCCTCGGTCGTGTTGATGTGCTCGCCGGCGAACAGGCGGTCGCGCCAGGATTCCACCTCGGCGGCCTTGGCGAGGTCGTGCAGCAGCTTCAGATCGGTGATCTCGATCAGGTTCTTCGAGTAATCGACGACGAGATCGCCGAGCCGCGCCGAGAAGTTCTGGAACCGCTGCTGATCCTTGGCGAAGAGATCACGCAGGTGGAGCTTGCGCCAGGCCTCGCGCCGGGCCTTCAGCTTCTCGCGGATCGGATCGAGCTTGCTCATCGTGCCGCCGCCCTTCGGTCGAGGACGCCTTCGCGCCAGAGATGGAGATTGGTCAAGGTTCGCTCCGCATATCGCATTCGCCAGGACAGCATTCGCTGCGCATAGTCAAGAACGACCGAGGCGTGGTTTGGATCCTGCGCCAGGTTGTTCATTTCGGTGGGGTCGTTCTCCAGGTCGAACAGCAGCGGCGCCGATGCCGCGAAATGCACGTATTTCCAGCGCTTGCCGCGGATGATGCCGAGCTGGCACTCGTCCGGCTTCAGGCCGAGCGCCGCCTCGGCGTCGAACCCGCCGAGGTTCGGCGTGGTGCGGAAATCGAGCTCCATATAGGTCTCCGCGCGCCAGGCCTGCGGCGTGCGTCCCTCGATGAAGGGCAGCAGTGAGGCGCCGTCACATTCGACCGGCGGTTCGGCGCCGAGCCAGCGCAGGATGGTCGGCATGATGTCGATCGATTCCGAGAAGGCATCGACCTGCCGGCCGCGGCCGGCATCGGCTTCCCGGCGCGGATCGCGGATGATCAGCGGGATGTGGAAGCTCGGGTCGAAATAGAGCTCCTTGCCCCAGGTATAGTGATCGCCGCCCATCTCGCCATGGTCGCAGGTGAAGACGATCAGCGTGTTTTCGTATTCGCCGCTCGCCTTCAGATGCGCCACCAGCCGGCCGACCGCGTCGTCCACCTCGTTGATCATGCCGTAATAACAGGCGCGCATCTGGCGGAGCTCCAGATCGGGCATGGTGACGAGATTGTTGGGGTTGTGCTCGTCATAGCCGTTCGGCTTGGCGAAGCAGTCGATCCAATGCTTGAGATAGGGATGCTGCGCGCCTTCCAGCTCCGGCGTCGCCTTGCGCGCCGGGAACGGCACCTGCGCCGGATCATAGAGCGCGTTGTACGGCTCCGGCGTCACGACGGGCGGGTGCGGGCGCAGGAAGACACAATGCAAGAACCAGTTCTCGTCCCGATGCGCCTTCATCCAGTCGATCGAGAGATCGGCCATGAAATTGGTGTCGCTGTCCTCGGCCTTGAAGAAGGTCGGGCGATAGCGATGGCCGCGGCCTTCGGGCAGGTCGATGTCCACCGGCCGGTAGACATCCTCGCGGCCCTTGAAGGCGTAACCCTTGTGAGAGAGGTCGTTCATCCAGGCATCCATGTAGTCCTGGAAGATCATGCCGATGCGATAGCCGGGCATCGGTCCTTCATAGGTCTTGAGGGCCGGATCGTTGGCCGGGCGGCCGCGCGGATCGGCGCTGGTATCGGTATAGCCGTAGAGCACCGGGTCATAGCCGACCTTGCGGGCCTCCTTTGCAAGGTTGCTGTGCCGCGCATCGAGCGGCGTCCCGTTCCGTCCCGACCTGTGGTTCATCAGATAGAGACCGGTGTGGAGGCTGGTGCGCGCCGGTCCGCAGGGCGCGCAGACCGTGCGGTGCTGCTTGAACAGCGTGCCGTCCTTGGCCAGCGCATCGAGATGCGGCGTCTTCACGACCGGATGGCCGACCGCCGAGAGGCATTCCGCGCGCCATTGATCGGCGGAGATGAAGAGGACTTTTCTGGGATTTGACACGCGATCCAACTCGAGTTCGTGGGGGGAAGAGACGATCTTATCCGGCGTCCGGCGCACGATAAAGCGGGTGCGCGGGTCTGTCACGTGGGAGTCATCGGCCTGCAACAGGTGCCGCCTATGGTCCCGCCGCAATCAGAAGCCGGTGCGAACCGGATCCCGCAAAAGACACCAGAGGTGAGAGAATGACGAAGCTCGATTTCGCGACGGCCTTGCGGCGCGCGCTCCTGACCACGACCGCCATGGGCAGTGCCGCCGCGGTTCTGCTGAACACCGTCGCCGCGAGCGCCGATTCGCTGGCCGACCTGGAAGCGGCCGCCAAGAAGGAAGGCCAGCTGACCGTGATCGCCCTGCCGCACGACTGGTGCGGCTACGGCGCGGTGATCGACGGCTTCAAGGCCAAGTACGGCCTGACCGTGAACGAGCTCAACCCCGATGCCGGTTCCGGCGACGAGATCGAGGCGATCAAGGCCAACAAGGGCAATACCGGCCCGCAGGCGCCGGACGTGATCGATGTGGGCCTCTCGTTCGGTCCTTCTGCGAAGGCCGAAGGCCTGCTGCAGCCTTACAAGGTTTCGACCTGGGATTCGATCCCGGCCAGCGCCAAGGATGCCGACGGCCACTGGTATGGCGACTATTACGGCGTGCTGGCCTTCGAAGTGAACAAGGACATCATCAAGGAATCGCCCAAGGATTGGGCCGACCTGCAGAAGCCGGAGTTCAAGAACGCCGTCGCTCTGGGTGGCGATCCGCGCACGGCCAACCAGGCGATCCAGGGCGTCTATGCGGCTGGTGTCGCCAGCGGCGCCAAGGACGCCAAGGCGATCGGTGAGGCCGGCCTGAAGTTCTTCGCCGAGCTCAACAAGAGCGGCAACTTCGTGCCGGTGACCGGCAAAGCCGCGCCGCTGGCGCAGGGCGCGACCCCGGTCGTGATCCGCTGGGACTACAACGCGCTCGCCGACCGCGACACCCTGAAGGGCAACCCGGACGTCGATGTCGTCGTCCCGGCGACCGGCGTCGTCGCCGGCGTCTATGTGCAGGCGATCAGCGCCTTTGCGCCGCATCCGAACGCCGCGAAGCTTTGGATGGAATACCTCTATTCCGACGAAG
Organism: Dongia sedimenti; assembly: GCA_030715195.1. Classification (GTDB taxonomy): domain Bacteria; phylum Pseudomonadota; class Alphaproteobacteria; order Dongiales; family Dongiaceae; genus Dongia; species Dongia sedimenti. The sequence goes on along the minus strand of JAUYVI010000002.1, from coordinate 462,860 downwards.
GCCAGCTCGCCTGGCTGAAGGGCTATTGCCATCCGATCCGCTTCAACGATCTCGCCGAGAAGGGCAAGATCCCGCAGGACCTGCTGGACAAGCTGCCGCCGGCGGAAGGCTACAAGAAGGCGATCTTCCCGTCGCTCGAGGACCAGACCGCGGCGAAGGAAGTCATCGCCAAGCAGTGGGATTCGGTGGTCGGCGCCAACGTGACCAACTGAGCCTGCCGCTCTGAAATGGACCGCTCGATCCCATCGGGATCGGGCGGTCCTTCTCACTAGTACGGAATCGAGTAACCGATGACGGCCATCGACACGACGCCGCCTTTGCCGGCCGAGCCGGGACCCGTTCCCGACGCTTTCGCCGCGTCGCGCAAGCCGGTCATGGGCCAGCAGACCTGGGCTTGGATCGGCATCACGCCGTTCATGATCTTCGCCATTCTATTCCTGATCGTGCCGACCCTCTATCTGGTGATCGGTGCCTTCCAGGATGCCGATGGGCATTTCACGCTGCAGAACATCGCCGACCTGTTCACGCCGAGCATCCTCAACGCCTATTGGCTCAGCATCAAGGTGAGCCTCGCCTCGGCTTTGATCGGTGCGGTCCTCGGCTTCTTCCTGGCCTACGCGGTGGTGCTGGGCGGCTTGCCGGCCTGGCTGCGGCCGACCCTGATGACCTTTTCCGGCGTGGCCTCCAATTTCGCCGGCGTGCCACTCGCCTTCGCCTTCCTCTCCACGCTCGGGCGGATGGGCCTGGTGACCGTGCTGCTGCGCGATTTCCTCGGCATCAATCTCTACGGCACGGGCTTCAACCTGCTGAGCTTCTGGGGTCTCACGCTGACCTATCTCTATTTCCAGATCCCGCTGATGGTGCTGATCCTGACTCCGGCACTCGACGGGCTGAAGAAGGAATGGCGCGAGGCGTCGGAGATCCTCGGCGCCAGCAGCAAGCAATACTGGACCATGGTGGCACTGCCGGTGCTGTTCCCGAGCGTGCTCGGCGCGGCGCTGCTGCTGTTCGCCAATTCCTTCGGCGCGATCGCAACCGCCTATGCGCTGACCGGCAGCTCGCTCAACATCGTCACCATCCTGCTCTATGCCCAGATCCGCGGCGACGTGCTGCACAACCAGAATCTCGGCTATGCCCTGGCGCTCGGCATGATCCTGATCACCGGTCTCTCCAACGGGGCCTATATCTGGCTGCGCGCGCGCGCCGAACGGTGGATGCGATGAAGCAGTCGAAGATCGGCGCCTGGATCGCCTTCATCATCGGCGCGCTCTATTTCATCGTCCCTCTGATCGGCACCTTCGAGTTCTCGCTGCGCATGAAGCGCGGCGAATACAGCTTCGAGGCCTATCGGGTCGTGCTGACCGATCCCAACTTCCTGGCGAGTTTCGGCTATTCGGTCCTGATGGCCCTGATCACCGTCATCATGGGCGCGGTCCTGGTGGTGCCGACGGCCTACTGGATCCAGCTCCGCCTGCCGAAGCTGCGGCCGATCGTCGAGTTCATCACGCTGCTGCCGCTGGTCATGCCGGCGATCATCATCGTGTTCGGCTATCTCAGGCTCTACAACAGCTCGTCCTGGCTCCCGCTGACCGCCAATGCGCGCAGCACCGATCTGCTGCTCTCGTTCAGCTATGTCACCCTGGCGCTGCCCTACATGTACCGCGCGGTGGAGACCGGGATGCGCTCGATCGACGTCCGCACCCTGACCGAGGCGGGCGAGATCCTGGGCGCCAGCATGATGACCATCCTGTTCAAGGTGATCTTCCCCAATGTCCGGGTCGCGATCCTGTCCGGCGCGTTCCTGACCTTCGCCATCGTGATCGGCGAGTTCACCATGGCGAGCCTGCTCAACCGGCCGGCCTTCGGTCCCTATCTGCAGCTGATCGGCGCCAACCGCGCCTATGAACCCTCGGCTCTGGCGGTCATCGCCTTCCTGGTGACCTGGGCCTGCATGGGGATCATCAACGTGGTCGGCAACTTGAAATCCAACAAGCGCCCGGCCTGAGGCCGGACGCAGGAGCAACCCGCATGGCATTCCTCGAGATCTCCGACGTCCGCAAGCAGTTCCAGCAGAACGTCGTGGTCAAGGGCTTCAACCTCGGCATCGAGCGGGGCGAGTTCGTCTCGCTGCTCGGGCCGTCCGGCTGCGGCAAGACCACCGTGCTGCGCATGGTCGCGGGCTTCGAGAGCCCGAGCGCCGGCCGGATCCTGATCGACGGCAAGGACGTGACCCCTCTGCGCCCGAACCAGCGCAATGTCGGCATGGTGTTCCAGGCCTATGCGCTGTTCCCGAACATGACCGTCGCCGACAACGTCGCCTTCGGCCTCAAGGTGGCCAAGCGGTCGCCCAGCGAGATCAAGTCCCGCGTCGAAGAGATGCTGGCGATGATCAAACTGCCGCACTTGGCCTCGCGCTATCCCTATCAATGCTCCGGCGGCCAGCAACAGCGCGTGGCTTTGGCCCGGGCGCTCGCGCACAAGCCCAAGGTGCTGCTGCTCGACGAGCCGCTTTCGGCGCTCGACGCCAAGATCCGGGTTTCGCTCCGCGAGGATATCCGCGCGCTGCAGCGCAGCCTCGGCATCACCACGATCTTCGTGACCCATGACCAGGAAGAGGCGCTCTCGATGTCCGACCGGGTGGTCGTGATGAACGAGGGCCGCGTGGACCAGGTCGGGGCACCGTTCGAGATCTACAACGACCCCGCCACCCGGTTCGTCGCCAATTTCGTCGGCACCCTGAGCGTGCTCAAAGGCAAGGTGCTGGACGCCAAGGCCGGGCGGATCCAGGTCGGCAAGAGCGAGATCATCGCTTCACGCAAGATCATCAATCACAATGTGGGCGATGCCTGTTCCGTGGCGCTCCGGCCGGAAGCGGCGGTGCTGGAGAACGGCCATGATCTCGGCAGCGGACGCAATCGGCTCGGCGGCACGATCGACGAGGTGAGCTTCCTCGGTTCCGTCGTGCGCATTCGCGTCAAGATCGACGACGACGCGATCTCGCTCGACACCTTCAACAACCCGAGCGCGATCCCGCCCCAGCGCGGCGCGCCGGTGGTGGTGAGCTTCACGCCGCATGATGTGCTGGTGCTCGACGGTGAGACCAAGCACTAGTCATTCTTCAGTCGTCAAGCCCGGCGGCGACGGCACGTTTTTACTTCGTCGCCACCACACCCGGGCACTTTGCGTCGCCGCCTTCCGGATCGAGTTCGATGCCGGAGATCGAGACCGTGAAGGCGCCGTGATTCTCCAGCAGGAACGGCGTTGAAACGCCGGTGAGATCGGCGCCCGCGGCCTGGAAGCAGGCGAGCGGCACTTTCAGGCTGTGCCAGGCGCCGACCGGGCTTTCCTTGAAGAGGCCGGTGATATCGACCGGCGCGCCGGGGCCGCCGATTTTCACCGTCACCTGGCCTTGGGGCGGTGCATCGACGCGATAGTCGAGGCGCAGGCTTTGCCCGGCATTGTGGAGGTCGACGCTGGGGCCGACGATCCGCACCGTGGCGCCGCCGGTGAAAGTGAACTTCATGGCACCTTCCTGGCGCTCGGCGCTGTCCACGGCCTGGGTCGCGACATCGCCGAGACTCTTCAGGGTCCAGGGGTCCATCACCTTGCCCGGCGTGTAATAGGTCGCGATGTTGAGGCCCTGCGGCACGCTCGGCGTCTCGTCGAGCGGCGGCACGGTGATGCGATCCCCGTATCGCAGGCCATAGTCATAAGCAAACAGCGGGTCGTAGTCGGGCTGGCCGACGTTCAGCACGGCCTGGCTCACACGCTTCGGCCAGCTGAAGCTGAGCTTGCCATGGAAGTCCTGGTTCGGCGTGCCGTCGGCCTTCCCGACCAGCACGTCGGCAAGGCCTTCGCCTTCGGTGCCCGGCAGGAAGCCGGCGACGAACGCATCCGATTGGTTGAGCTCGGGATTGACCCAAAGCGGGCGTCCGGAGAGGAAGACGCCGACGGTCGGGATGCCTTTCGCCTTGAGGCCCTTCAGGGCGTCGAGGCCGCTCTTGTCGGCGGCAGAGAAATCGATGCTGCCGATGTCGCCCACATGCTCGGCATAGGGCCGCTCGCCGAAGACGACGATCGCGACATCGGGTTTCGCGCCGGCATAGTTGCCGTCCGGGCTGAGCATCGCCGTTCCGCCGGTCGCTTCGATCGCGGCCTTCAACCCGGCCCAGACACTCACGCCCTGCTTGAAATCGGCGTTGTGGCCACCGCTGCCTTGCCAGGAGATGGTCCAGCCGCCGCATTGCAGGCCGATATCGTCGGCATGGCTGCCGGTCACCAGCACGCGTTGCCTGGGCTTGATCGGCAGCACGCCACCGTTGTTCTTCAGCAGCACCAGCGATTCCGCCACGGCGCGCCGGGCGATGGCGCGATGCTCCGGGGTCGCGAGCCGCTTGGGATCGATGCCGGGGCGGGCCGGATCGAACAGGCCGAGCTTCGCCTTCACGCGCAGGATGCGGCGCACGGCATCATCCACCCGCGCCAGCGGGATGGTGCCGTCCTCTGCTTCCTTCAGCGTGTTGTCGAACAGCTCCTTCCAGCGGTGCGGCGCCATCGCCATGTCGAGCCCGGCATTGAAGACGACCGGGCAGTCGCCGCCGTTGCAGCCCGGCACCTGGCTGTGCGCGTTCCAGTCGCCGACGATGAAGCCCTCAAAGCCGAGTCTTCCCTTCAGCACGTCGGTCAGCAGGCTCTTGTTGCCGTGCATCTTGGCGCCGTTCCAGGAGGAGAAGCTCGCCATCACCGTCATCGTCCCGGCATCGACCGCGGCGACATAGCCGGGGGCGTGCAACGCGATCATCTGCTGTTCGGTGATCGGCGCGTCGCCCTGGTCCATGCCGTCCTTGGTGGCGCCGTCGGCCAGGAAATGCTTGGCCGAGGCCGCGACCTTGCCGTCCTGGATGCGGGTGGTGCCGGGCGCGCCCTGCAGGCCCCTCACATAGGCCGCGGCATATTCGGCGGTGATCTCCGGCCGCTCGGAATAGCCCTCATAGGTACGGCCCCAACGATCGTCCTGCGGCACCGAGACCGCCGGTCCGAAGGCCCAGTCGAAGCCGGAAGCGGCGGTTTCGGTCGCGGTCACCGCGGCGATCTGCGCGATCAATTCGGGATCGCGCGCGGCGCCGAGGCCGATATTGTGCGGGAAGACCGTCGCACCGGTGAAGTTCGAGGCGCCGTGCACGGAATCGACGCCCATGATCAGGGGGATCGGCACATGGCCCGGTCGCGGCTCGAGTGCGACCGCGTGGTAGGCCGCGGTGGTGCGGATCCAGACATCGATCGGCACATTGTCGTCGGCATAGTTGGGCGGCGCCGAATTGCCGCCGGCCAGGACCGAGCCCAAAGGATAGTCGCGCAGGTCTTCCGGGGCGATGGCCTCCATGTCGCCCTGGATCATCTGCCCGACCTTCTCGCGGAGACTCATCTTCGCCATCAGGTCGGTGATGAAGGCCTCGGTCTGGTCGTCGATCAGTCCGGGGCTGCGGGCCTCGGGCCAGAGTTCGGGATGGGCGGTGGCGTTTGACGGCATTTGCGGTGACTCGGCGGAAGCGGAGGGAACGGTCATCGTAGCGTGAAGGCCGACAGCCAGCACAGCGGGCAGCAGCCCGCGCCTAACCGGCAATCTGCACCTCGACGTCGGCGGCCTCCAGACGTTTCGCCAGTTCAGCGGGCGGCGGCGCGTCGGTGATCAGGAGATCGATGTCGGCGAACTTGCAGGCGACGACCAGGCCTTGGGCCGAGAATTTGGTCTGGTCGGCGGCGAGGATCACGCGATGCGCATGGCGCACCAGCGCCTGGCAGACCTCGGCCTCGCAGAGATGGTTGTCCATGACGCCGATCTCGGCATTGATCGCCGCGGCCGAGATGATGGCGGTGTCGACCTGGAACTGCTCGAGGAAGGCGAGGGTGGAGGGGCCGAAGGCGGCACTGTCATCGGCCCGGACCTCGCCGCCGGCCAGCAGCACCTTGCTGCCCTGCCCCTGGCTGAGCCTCTGCGCGATCGGCGCCGAATTGGTGATCGCGGTCAGGCCGCGGTGACCCTGCAGCGCCTCGGCGACATAGATGTTGGTGCTGGCGGTGTCGATCAGCAGCGATTCGCCGTCGGCGATCTCGCGCGCGACCGCGGCGGCGATCGCCTGCTTGGCCGGCATGTTGACCAGCAGGCGCCGCTCGAGCGGCCGGTCCTCGCGGCGGTCGGGCCAGGCGACGCTGCCATGGCTCTTGGCGACCAGGCCCTTGGCGGCGAGCCAGCGCACGTCGCGCCGCACCGTCTCGGTCGAGACATCGAGTTCCTTGGCGAGCGCCGCGATCGTTGCGCTTCGATGACGCCGAAGCTGCTCCAGGAGCTGGCCCTGACGGTCGTTCAGGCGCAGGTTCGACAGCACGCTCAGCTGGTCGGACTCGATCACGAGTGTCAGGTCTCCGGCAATCCCATCCGTCGGCGCAGCCGGCGGGCTCCGGCCACGATCAGCCGGTCGGCAACAATAGCGAGGAAGGCTATCGAAAGACCAGCCACCAATCCACCGCCGCCATCGGCCTTGGTCAGCGCGGCGTAGACCGCCTGGCCGAGATCCTTGGTGCCGACCAGCGCGGTGATCACCAGCATCGAGAGCGCCATCAGCACGGTCTGGTTGATGCCCAGCATGACCGCCGGCAGGGCCAGCGGCAATTGGACGCGCCATTGGATCTGGCGCGGCGTGCAGCCCATGGCGCGGGCCGCTTCGATGAGGTCGGGCGGGACCTGGCGGATTCCGGCGGTGGTGTAGCGGATCGCAAAGGCGACGGCGAAGAAGACGATGGCGATCATCGCCGAGACATCGCCGATCCGGAACAGCATCACCACCGGGATCAGGTAGACGAAACTTGGCAGGGTCTGCAGCGTGTCGACGATCACGGTCATGATTCTGTCGACCCGACTGCTGTTGGCCGCCCAGGCACCCAGGGGAATGCCGATCAGGCAGGAGAAGAAGGCGGAGATCGTGCAGAGATAGACCGTCAGCATGGTCTTGTCCCAGAGCCCGGTCACCGCCGGGAAGAGGAGCATCAGACCGGCCAGCAAGGCGAGGCGCCAGCCGGCGAGCTGATAGCCGAGCAGGGCACCGGCCGCGACGAAGACCGGCCAGGGGATTCCACCGAGGAAGTTCTTCAACGGATTGAGGATCGAGAGCAGCAGCCAGGTGCGCGCGGCGTCGATCGTGTCGAAGGCATGGATGTTGATCCATTCGACGATGTTGGCCCAGAACGGCCCGGTGGTCAGCGTCATGTCCTTGGGCAGGGTGCCGAGGCCCGGTACACCGAGGCTGAGCAGCGTCGTCAGGGCCAGCCAGGCGACGGCGATGGTGAAATGCGGATGGCGCCCGGCGAATTTCGCGCCTGCCGGCGGCGCATGGCGCACCCGGCGGGCGGCGGCGGCGGCGCTGATCCGGGCGAGCGCCACGGCGAGGACGACGATCGCGAGGCCGGCTTCCAGGCCGGCCCCGATCTTCAGCGCGCGCAACGCCATCAGCACGTCGTAGCCCAGTCCGCCGGCGCCGATCATCGACGCGATGATCACCATGTTGAGGGTCATCATGATGACCTGGTTGACGCCGACCATCAGCATCGGCCGGGCCGTCGGCAGCATCACGCGCCAGAGCTTCTGCCGCCGGGTGCAGCCGGTCATGTCGGCGAAGGACTGGATATCCTCCGGCACCTGCTCGAGTGCCAGCTTGGTGGCGCGCACCATCGGCGGCGAGGCGAAGATCGCGGTCGCGATCAGCGCCGGCACCGGGCCGGAGCCGAACAGCAGCAGGATCGGCACCAGATAGGCGAAGGCCGGAATGGTCTGGGCGAGGTCGAGCGAGGGGCGAATGAACCAGTCGTCCAGCTTCTTGGAGCGGTAGGCGAGGATGCCGAACAGGAGGCCGAGTGCCACGCCGAACGGCACGCAGATGATCACCAAGGCCAGGGTCAGCATGGCGCTGTCCCACTGGCCGAACAGCGCGATGTAGAGGAAGCAGAACCCGCTGAGGACCGCCAGCCGCATGCCGCCGAAAGCATGGCCGGCGATCGCGGCCGCGCCGGCGACTCCGACCCAGGCGAGCCGGGGAATCGTCACCCCGCCGATGGTGAAGCCCTTGGCGAGGACGGCGAAGGCGACCTGCAGCGGAATATCGATCGCCGCCGCGATGCCGCGGGTGAAGCCCTGGAAATGGGCGATCAGCCACTTCATGGCCGCGCCGATCCACTGCGCGATCGGCACGATCATGGCGCGGGGATACTTCACCGCCCAGGCGGCGATGCCGGGCTCCAGCCAGAGCGTGATGCAGATCGCGGCCAGTGCCGCCCAGAGCAGCCAGAACGGGAAGCGCGGCAAGGCCCGCGGATGCAGCGCCAGATCGGTCATGCCGCTTCGATCACGCGCGTGCATCCTTGCCGATCAGGGTGTCGATGACCACCTGCGGCGCCAGGCTGCCGATCACCATCTCGTGCTCATCGATGACCGGAACCGGGCTGCCGGCCTCGATCACCGCGGGCGCGATATCGGCGATCTTGTCGGAGGCGCGGACGATCTGATGCACGCTGGTGTTGCGGATTGGCCCCATGACGCTGCGCGCGGTCACCACCTTGGCCCGCTGCACGTTGCGGGTGAAGGCGGCGACGTAGTCGTCCGCCGGCTCCAGCACCAGCTGTTCCGGCGTACCGAGCTGGATCACCTCGCCGTCCTTCATGATGGCGATCCGGTCGGCGAGCCGGATCGCCTCGTCGAAGTCGTGGGTGACGAAAATCATGGTCTTCTTCAACACGCTTTGCAGCCGCAGCAGCTCGGCCTGCATCTCGCCGCGGATCAGCGGATCCAAAGCCGAGAACGGCTCGTCCAGGAACCAGAGCTCCGGCTTCACCGCGAGGCTGCGGGCGATGCCGACGCGCTGTTGCTGGCCGCCGGAAAGCTGATTCGGGAACGCGGTCTCGCGACCGCCCAGGCCCACCAGCTCGATCACTTCCCGGGCGCGGGCCTCGCGCTCAGGTCTAGGCACGCCCTGGATGGTGAGCGGGAAGGCGACGTTGTCGAGCACCGAGAGATGCGGCAGCAAGGCGAAGTGCTGGAACACCATGCCCATCTTGTGGCGGCGGATCTCGATCAGATCGGCTTCACCGGCGCGCAGGAGATCGATGCCGTCGAGGAACACCTGTCCGGCGGTCGGTTCGATCAGGCGGGAGAGGCAGCGGAGCAGGGTGGACTTGCCCGAGCCCGACAGGCCCATGACGATGAAGATCTCGCCTTCGCCGATGTCGAGACTGACGTCGCGCACGCCGGCCATCAGACCGGCGGCGCGCAACCCGTCGGGCGTCGGCGTCGGATCGTTCGCCATGTATTCCTCGGCGCCGCGCCCGAACACCTTCCACACGCCCCGGCAGGCGAGTTTCACCCTGTCGTCGTTCGCCATTATTCTGCCCATCAGCAATCCGCGCCGGCTGCCGCCAGCCGGCGCGGATTCACCTGCACTCGGTCGCTATTTCGACCAGCCGTCGATCGTGCTCTGGTTCTTGGCGATCCAGGCGTCGGCGACTTCGTCCATGGACTTGTTCTCGAGATCGAACTGGCCGGAAAGTGCGTTCAGGTCCTCGGTCGAGATCGTGTAGTTCTTGGCGATGGCGTAGGCGCCCGGCCACTTGTCCTTCATGCCGCCCCAGACATATTTCCAGATCTCGCCATGCGGCTTGCCGCAGTCATAGGCGAGGTCGGGATTGAGGCCCCATTTCGGGTCGGTGTAGCATTCCGGCGTGTGCTCCGGGAACTCGACCCACTCGCCCTTGTATTTGGCGGTGGCCCAATGCGGGCTGTAGATCCACATCATGATCGGCGCCTTGCGCTGGTAGGCGGATTCGAGTTCGGCGAACATCGTCTGGTCGCTGGCATGAATGACGGTGAAGGGCAGGCCGAGCGCCTCGACCCGCTCGTCGTCAAAGCCGCCCCAGGATTCCGGACCGCCGACATAGCGGCCCTTCGGTGCGGTCTCAGGCGTGGAGAAGGCCTCGGCGCATTTCGGATCCTTCAGCGCCTCCCAGTTCGGGAGGCCTGGGCACTTCTCCTTCATATACTCGGGATACCACCACTCTTCTTTCGCTTTGGGCCCGAGTGCGCCGACCTTCTCGGTCTTGCCGCTGTCATCGGCGGCCTTCATCGCCTCGCCCGCGGTCGTATCCCAGTATTCCATGCCGACGGTGAGATCGCCGGTCTGCAACCCGGTCTGCAGACTGGAGAGATAGTCGGAGGTCACTAGCTCGACGTTGTAGCCCTTGGCCTTCAGGATTTTGGAAAGAATGGTCGCGTTGATGTTGACGCTGGTCCAGTCGAACAGCGCGATCTTGATCGGATCGGTGCTCTCCGGATCGGCATGCGCGGCAGGCGTTCCCGCCGCGAGGATTCCGTAACTCAAGACTGCGGCGCTCAACACGCCTGACAACAAGCTTTTCATTTTTTGGCCTCCCTGTTGCTCCGGTACAGGCCCCGGAGATGCCCTGTCTTCACGTTGGATTCTGGATCGTCGTCGCTCCTCGGTGATGCAATAGCGGATGGGAAAGGATGCGTCGTCCAGCCGCAATTCCAACATCAAACACGAAGTTGGAGCGCTCCGCAAAGCCAAAACTGGTCAACAGATGTGGAATTGGCGTCAGAAAGCGTCGAGCGGGAAAGCGAGCGTGCTGGCGCCACCTTTGGTCACGCGCGCTGCCTCGGTTTCAGCCTCGACCAGGATGTTGCTGCTGAAAAAGGCGGCAGTGGCTTGTTTGGCGGTGACGAAATCCGGTGCGAGACCAGATTGGTTCCGCGCCTCGACGGCGCTGCGCGCCAAGAGCCAGCCCGCGATCACCGTGCCGCAGAGGCCGAGATAGGGCGTCGCGACGGCGAGTGCGGCGGGGAGATCGTTCTGTCCGGCCTTGAGCAGCGCGGCCGTCGCCTGTTCCAACGTGCGCAGCGCCGCGGTGAGCGCAGCCTTGTCGTCGACTGCGCCGAGGCTGCCGGTGATTTCGGCGATCAGGCTCTGCATCGCCTGGCCCCGGTCGCGCAGCAGCTTGCGACCCAGGAGATCCATCGCCTGGATCCCGTTGGTGCCTTCGTAGATTGGCGCGATCCTGGAATCGCGGAAATACTGCGCGGCGCCGGTCTGCTCGATGAAGCCGACGCCGCCATGGACTTGCACGCCGAGCGAGGCCACGCGCACGCCCTGGTCGGTGCACCAGGCCTTGACGATCGGAATGAGCAGATCGGTCAGTGCCTGGTTGCGCGCGCGCTCCGCCGGGTCGGGATGGCGCTTCGCGCGATCGAGCGCGCCGGCGCAGTAGAGCACCAAAGCGCGCATGCCCTCGGTCAAGGCGCGCATGGTGAGGAGATTCCGCCGCACATCCGGGTGATGCAGGATCGGCGCACCCTTGCTCCCGTCGACCGGCGCGCCCTGCACCCGCTGACGGGCGTAAGCCACGGCATGCTGGTAGGCGCGCTCGGCGATGGCAAGGCCCTGGATGCCGACCGCGAGCCGCGCGTTGTTCATCATGGTGAACATGTATTCGAGGCCGCGATGCGGCTCGCCGATGCGATAGGCGATAGCACCCTCGTTGTCGCCATAGGCCATGACGCAGGTCGGCGAGGCATGGATGCCGAGCTTGTGCTCGAGACTGACCACGCGGAGGTCGTTGCGCTGGCCGGGCGTGCCGTCGGCATTCGGCAGGAACTTCGGCACGATGAACAGCGAGATCCCTTTCGATCCGGCCGGCGCGTCGGGCAGCCGCGCCAGGACGAAGTGCACGATGTTCTCCGTGAAATCGTGCTCGCCATAGGTGATGAAGATCTTCTGCCCGGTCAGACGATAGACGCCGTCCTCGGCCGTGGGTTCGGCGCGGCTGCGGATCGCGCCGAGATCGGACCCGGCCTGCGGCTCGGTCAGATTCATCGTGCCGGTCCATTGGCCGCTGATCATCTTCGGCAGATAGGTCGATTTCTGCTCCGGCGTGCCATGGAGCTGCAGCGCTTCGATCGCGCCCTGAGTCAGCAGCGGGCAGAGCGAGAAGGCCATGTCGGCGGCGTTCCAGATTTCCTGCAGCGCGCTGGTCAGCACCCAGGGCATGCCTTGGCCGCCATAGTCCGGATCGAAGGCGACGGCATTCCAGCCGGCCTCGGCAAAGCCGCGATAGGCTTCCTTGGACCCGGTCGGCGTGCGCACCACGCCGTTCTCGAGCTTGCAGCCCTCGCGATCGCCGACGGTATTGAGCGGTGCCAGGACTTCGCCGGCGAACTTTCCGGCCTCCTCGAGGATCGCCTGCACCGTTTCCGCGGTCGCGTCTTCATAGCCGGGCAGGGCGGTCAGCGCATCGAGCCCGGCGACGGTCTTCATGGTGAAGAGGATGTCGGCGACCGGCGCGTTGTAATCGGACATGGATGCTTCTCCCGTGGGAGCGACATGATGCGCCGGAACAAGTCCGGTTGGGAAGCCTCCGAGGCCCTAGCGGGGTGCCGCGGCGCGGCGCAGGCGGTCGTTGATCGCGACGCCGAGGCCGGTCTCGGGGATCGGCATCACGGCGATGCGGGTGAAATCCGGCCGGTCGAGCTCGCGCAGCATGGCGAAGAGATTGGCCGCCGCTTCTTCGAGATCGCCTTGCGCACTGAGGTTGCGCGCTAGAGCCGCCGCCGGCGGCCTGGCGCCGAAGGCGAGCAGCGCCTCGCCGGCCACGACCGTATCCGCGTTGAGCCGCAGCGGCAGGATCGGCGCGTAGTGACTCTCGAGCTGACCGGGACTGTGCAGCGGTCCGGATTCCGATCCGGCCTCGACGGTCGTTTGCAAGGCTTCGCCAAGCTGCTCGGCGGTGATGCCGCCGGGCCGCAGGATGCGCGGCGTCGCGTTCAACAGGCTGACCACGGTGGATTCGATGCCGACCTTGCAGGGGCCGCCGTCGATGATCGCCGCCACCTTGTCGCCGAGCGTCGCCGCCACATGCTCGGCGCGCGTCGGACTCATCTTGCCCGAAGGATTGGCGCTGGGCGCCGCCAAGGGCAGGCCGCACATCAGCAGCAGGCCCTGCGCCGCGGGATGCGCGGGCACGCGGATCGCGGCGCTGTCGAGCCCGGCGCTGACCAGCAGCGAGAGTCCGCAGCGCGGCTTGCGCGGCAGGACAAGGGTGAGCGCGCCCGGCCAGAACTTGCGTGCCAGGATCTCGGCCTGCGGCGTCATCTCGACCAGCCGGCTCGCGGCGGTGAAGCTGCCGACATGCACGATCAGCGGATTGAAGCTCGGGCGACCCTTGGCGGCGTAGATCGCGGCGACGGCGCGGTCGCTGGTGGCGTCGCCGCCGAGCCCGTAGACCGTCTCGGTCGGGAAGGCGACGAGCTTGCCCTCGCGCAGGGCGGCGGCGGCCAGCCCGAGATTGGCGAGCGTCGGTTCGAGGATCGGCGCGGTCACGCCCGCTGGCGTCCGTAGGCGATGAAATGCGGGTTGCGAAAACCCGGCTTGCCGTAATCGAGCGGCGCGCCGTCGGTGGTCTCGACCCGGCCGCCGGCGGCTTCCAGCACGGCCTGGCCCGCCGCGGTGTCCCATTCCATCGTGTTGCCGAAGCGCGGATAGAGGTCGGCGACGCCCTCGGCGATGCGGCAGAATTTCAGCGAGCTGCCGGCGACGATGGTGCCGGCAATGTCGAGGCCGCGTGCCTTGGCGCGCTCGACCTCGCCATCGGCATGGGAGCGGCTGATCGCCATGACCAGCCCACTCTCCGGCGCGGCGCGCGCGGCGATCGGCTCCAGCGCGCCGCCGCCGATGCTGCGCTCGGCCTTGCCGCCGGTTCCGGCATAGCAGGCATCGGTCGCCGGCAGATAGACCACGCCCAGCACGGGCTTGCCGGCTTCGATCAGCGCGATGTTGACGGTGAACTCGCCGTTCCGGGCGATGAACTCCTTGGTGCCGTCGAGCGGATCGACCAGGAAGAAGCGCTCCGGCGCCGACTGCGGCACGCCGTCCTTGGCGCATTGTTCCTCGGCGACGGCGGGCACATCCGGCATCAGCCGCGCGAGGGCTTCGAGGATGACCGCCTCGGCCGCAGTGTCGGCCTCGGTCACCGGCGAACGGTCGGCCTTCCGGAGCGTTTCGAAGTCGCGGTTGTAGATGTCGAGGATTACGGCGCCGGCTTTTCGGGCCACCGCAACCAACTCGTCCTTCAATGTGACACCGCTCTTGTCGCGCACCGGGCCCTCGGTTCCTAGGCGGCGGCGATCATAGGGACTGCGGCCGAAATGGCCAGTGTGAAATCGGCTCGTTCGGGCTAATGAATGACCCGCTTCAATTCCGGTTCGGGCGCAAGCTCCGGATCGATGACACCGAGCGGTTCGAGCGCGCTCAGCAGGTCTTGCAACGCATCCGACTGGTCGTCCGAGAGGGAGGCCGTCTCGGGGCCGGAAACCGGCGCCGCGGCATGCATCGCCGCCTCGTCGATTTCGGCCCGGCAATGGGCGGCGATCTTGCGCAGGAGCTCCGCGGAATCGATCGGCTTGGCCACGAAATCGTTCATGCCGGCCTCAAGGCAACGGCGTCGGTCTTCCTGCATCGCGTTGGCGGTCATGGCGATGATCGGCACGGCGCGGCCCATGGCGCCCAGCTGGCGGATCCGCCGGGTCGCCTCCAGACCGTCCATCTCCGGCATCTGCATATCCATCAGGATGACGTCGAAATTGCGCTGGTGCACCGCCTGCACGGCTTCGACGCCGTTGGCCGCGACCTCGGCCCGCATGCCGGCCTTGGCGAGAATGGTCGTCACCAGCAGCTGGTTCACCTGGTTGTCCTCGACCACCAGGACGCGGAGATGCGATCCGGTGGCGCTGGTCGGTAGCAGCTCGGTCGGTGCCGGACGATGCGGCGCCAGCTCGCCGAGACCCAGAACCTGCGCGACCGCCGAGACCAGCGCCGAGCGGCGCACCGGCTTCGGCAGGCTCTCGTCATAGCCGAGTTCCAGCACCTGGCTCCGGTTCAGCATCGCCGCGGAGGAGGAGAGGATGCATTTCTCGATCGTGACCCAGGGCATGCGGCGGGCGGCGTTCAGGAAATCCGGACCCGTGTAGTTCGGCATCATGTGGTCGACGATGGCGAGCGCGATCGGCATGGCGATCGCGTTGCGCTCCAGGTCGGCGAGCAGCACTTCGGGATCCTCGTAGGAGAGGACGCGGGCGCCGAAGCCGCTCATGTAGCGGGCGAAGATCTCGCGGTTGATCGTGTTGTCATCGACGATCAGCACGGTCCGGCCGCGCAGCTTGTTGGCGATGACCGCATTGGTGTTGTCGGCGTGGTCGCGGCCGAGGCCGAAGCGCGCGGTGAACCAGAAGGTGCTGCCGCTGTCGGAACCGGTGCGGGAATCGACGCCGATCTCGCCCTGCATCAGATCGACGATCTGCTTGCAGATGGCGAGGCCGAGACCGGTGCCGCCGAAGCGCCGGGTCATCGAGGCATCGACCTGGCTGAACGGCGAGAACAGCTTGGTGCGCGCCAGTTCGGGCACGCCGATGCCGGTGTCGCGCACCGAGAAATGCAGCTTCACCTCGTCGGGGCCGGCATCGGCCAGCTCCACGGTGAGGCTGACGCCGCCGCTCTCGGTGAACTTCACCGCGTTGGACAGCAGGTTGATCATGACCTGGCGCAAGCGGCCCGGGTCGCCCTGCAGCATGGTCGGGACTTCCGGCGAGATGAAGCTCGCGACCTCGATGCCCTTGGTGTGGGCGCGGCTGGAAACCAGATCGATCGTGCTGTCGATCACCGAGACCAGCTCGAACTCGATCTTCTCGAGATCCAGCTTGCCGGCCTCGACCTTCGCGAAGTCGAGAATGTCGTTGATGATGGAGAGCAGCGATTCGCCCGATTGCTGCAGCACCTCGACGAAATGCTGCTGCTGGGAGTCGAGCTTGGTGTCGGAGAGCAGGCCGGCCATGCCGAGCACGCCGTTCATCGGCGTGCGGATTTCGTGGCTCATGGTGGCGAGGAACTGGGTCTTGGCGACGTTGGCGGATTCGGCTTGGTCCTTCGCCGCGCGCAGGTCCTGGGTCATCGCCGCCGCCAGGCGCTCGGCGCGGGTCTGGGCGCGGCCGAGCGACCAGATGATGCCGGCGGCAAGCAGGCTCGCCGCCAGGCCGGTGGTCAGCATCACGCTGGGCAGCCTGGTGTCGCGCTGCAGCAGGAAATTCGGGCGGGCGCGGAACTCGAAGGTGAGCATCTGGTCCGCGAACTGCAGGATGTCGTGATGGGTGTAGGCCGGCACCGCATCCATGTCGAAGTCGAACAAGGCCGACTCGGCCATCGGCGCGGGCGCGGCGAGGTCGCCGGTGCCGTAGAGCAGGTTCTCCGGCGTCGCGGCCCCCATGAAGACCTGGATGTCGATCACGTTGGCGGTCTCGGCCACCGCTTCGTTGACCAGCTCGTCGAAATGCACCGGCAGCACGACCCAGCCGACCAGGCGGGTCCGCCGCTCGTCGACGTTCTTCGGCTGGCTGCCCGGCGTGTAGACCGGCGCCAGCACGAAGGCGGAGCCGGCGATCTCGCCGGTTTCCTTCTGCATCACCTTCGAGAGCGTGGTGAGGCCGCTGGTCATCGCGCGATCCGCCGCTTGGCGCAGGCGCCGGTCGGAGGCGAGATCGAGGCCGAGGAAATTCGGCGCCGCCGACGCCGGCTCGAACAGGGTCACCGGATAGATGCGGTCGGGCTGCGAATCGCCCAGAGACTCGATCGAGATGTCGGACGAATAGGTGTAGAGCCGGGTCAGCAGGCTGACGGCATAGGGCTTCGCGCGCTCGGCATAGCCGATGCCGATCAGGCCGGTCAGCGACTTCCAATCAAGCCCGTTGGTGAACGAGGTCCATTGATCGGGATTGGTGTTGTTGACGATCTGCACCATGCCGAGCCCGAGCTCGGAGATCAGGGTCAGATGCGCGAGCCGCTCGACGACGCGCTTCTTTACCAGGTCGATCTGATGGACGAAGCGTTCCTCGGCGGTGCGTTCGATCTCGCCGCGCATGACATTGGCGAGATACCAGGAGAGCGCGATGCCGCAGACCAGCACCAGGATGGGCAGCATCTTGATGACAAGACGCACCATTCGTCTGGTTGCTGCGGGGATCGACCGCAATGTCGTCGAGACGACCATAGAGGCTCGCAGAGTATCGCCCTTTCACCCGGGGGTGGAGGAAAACGCAGGAAGCCGTACCCGATGATGTGATCGTGCCGAGTTGAGGTGAAAGAATCGTTAAAGAAAGCTGCATCGGCGCATTAAGTTCATGCGCCAATTCGCGGATCGCACAACAGAAACTTGGTCTCAAATTTTAGCTAAAGTCGGGTCTGCGCTAGCGGCCGATGAAGCGCGGACTGCGCTTGCCCAGGAAGGCCTGCACGCCTTCCTGAAAGTCTTCCGTTTCAGCGGCTTGGCCCTGCAGTTCCGCCTCCAGCGCCAATTGCTGCTCGAGCGAATGGTGGCCGCTGGCATTGAGCGCCTGCTTGGTCAGGGCGACCGCCGCCGTCGGCAGCTGGGCCAGGCGCTCGCCCATTTCGGCGATGCTGTCGGGGAAGTCGGCATCCGGCACCGCCTTCCAGATCAGGCCCCATTGCGCCGCCGTCTTGGCATCGACCGGCTCGGCCAGCAAGGCGAGGCCGAGGGCGCGGGCGGAGCCGATCAGGCGCGGCATGAAATAGCTGCCGCCGGCATCGGGGACGAGGCCGATCTTGGAGAAGGCCTGGACGAAGCTCGCCGATTCCGCGGCGATCACCAGGTCGCAGGCGATAGCCAGGCTGGCGCCGGCCCCGGCCGCGATGCCGTTGACCGCGGCGAGGACCGGGATCTGCAGGCTGCGCAGCAGGCGGATCGCCGGATTGTACAGCCGCTCGACCACCGCGCGGACCGCGGCGCCGTCCTCGACCGCGCCGGCCTCGCGCAGATCCTGTCCGGCGCAGAAGGCGCGGCCGGCACCGGTGATGATCAAGGCGCGCGCCTCGTCGTCGTTGGAAATGTCGGTCAGCGCATCGTCGAGCTCGCTCAGCATCGCGCGGGTGAAGCTGTTGAGCTTGTCCGGGCGATTGAGGGTGATGCGCCGGATGGCACCCTGGCGCTCGAGGATGATGCTGGCTTCGGTCATGGATCGGTCACTCTGATGCGTCGATGCGGGATAATGCCATGGCGCGTCAACAATGCTACAGCCATTCAAATGACGGAAGGATGTGGCGGCATGGGAAAGTGGCTGGCGGCGGCCGGGTTCAACGGGCTGTGCGGCGTCGGGTTCGGCGCCTGGGCGGCGCATGGCGCAGTGAGCGTCATCGGGCCGGAAGCGAGCGAATGGGTCAAGACCGGCGCGCAATATCAGCTTTGGCACGCCGCGGCCTTGCTTGCCCTGATCGGATTGCCGGCCGGATGGGCGCGGCTGCGGGCCTGGGCCGGATCGTGCTTTTGTCTCGGCGCCTTGCTATTCTCCGGCAGTCTCTACGGATTGGCGCTGGTCGGCTGGCGCTGGTTCGCATACGTAACGCCGTTCGGCGGTCTCGCGATGCTGCTGGGTTGGCTCCTGTTGCTGGGTTTCGGATTGAAGGCATGGCGCGACGAACGGATTTCTTGATCGGCGTCCTCTTGCTGCTCGGCGTGCCCGGTCTCGCCCTGGCGCAGGATGAGGTCGGTCCCGTCGACCTGACCCGCGCGACCATGGATCCGGTCGAGAAGCTGGTGGGCGTCTGGCGGGTCGATCGGATCGACGGCAGTGCACCCGCGGATTCGTTGCGGGGGCGCGTGCTGCGGATCGATCGGCAGTCGGTGGCGACGTTGACCCGCGGCAGCTGCAGCAATCCGAGCTTTGCCGAGCAGCTCGGATCGATCACGGTGACCTGCCTTGGTCAGGATCTCGCGATCGCGGCCTGGAACCCGCAGGAGCCGGGCACGCTGCAATGGTCGGAGGGCGGCCTGCAGGCGGTGCTGCATCGGCTCTCCGGCACCGAGGCGCTCGATTCTCCGCCCGCCGCCGCCGCCGATGCGGTGCCGGAAGACGACGAACCAACCGAGGACGCGCAATGACCACCGCGCTCTACACCCATGCGGCCTTCCTGCAGCATGATACCGGGCCCGGCCATCCCGAACGGATCCAGCGACTGGCGGCCGTCCTGCATGCGGTGAAAGCGCCGGAGTTCGACGCCGTCAAGTGGCGCGAGGCGCCGTTGGCCGAGATCGCGCAGATCGAGCGCGTTCATGACGCCGAGTACGTGCGGCACGCGCTGGCGGCGGTGCCGGACGACGGCTGGGCGCAGCTCGACGGCGATACCGTGCTGTCGCCCGGTTCCGGCGAAGCCGCCTTGCGCGCCGCGGGGGCGGTGACCGCCGCGGTCGGCGCCGTGCTCAAGGGCGAGTTCAAGAATGCCTTCTGCGCGGTGCGGCCGCCGGGACATCATGCCGAGCGCGACGGCGCCATGGGCTTCTGCATCTTCAACAACGTCGCCATCGGCGCCGCCGAGGCGCGGGTGGTGCATGGGCTCGAGCGGGTCGCGGTGATGGATTTCGACGTCCATCACGGCAACGGCACCCAGCACATCTTCGACCACGATCCCAGCGTATTCTTCGCCTCGACCCACCAGATGCCGCTTTATCCGGGCACCGGCGCCATGGCCGAGCGCGGCGTCGGCAATATCTGCAACGTGCCGCTGCCGCCCGGCGCCGGCTCCGAGGAATTCCGCGCGGCGATGGAGAAGACCGTGCTGCCGGCGATCGAAGCGTTCCGGCCGGAGCTGATCCTGATCTCCGCCGGCTTCGACGCGCACCGCCGCGATCCGCTGGCCTCCCTGGACTTCGAGACCGAGGACTATCACTGGGCGACGGAACGGCTTTGCGCGCTCGCTGCCGCCTGCTGCGACGGGCGCGTAGTCTCGACTCTGGAAGGTGGCTACGATCTCGCGGCGCTCGGCGAAAGTGCCGCCGCCCATCTCGCCGCCCTGCTCGAGGCCTGATCCGATCTCACCGGGCTATCTCGTTGAAAAGACTGGCCCCTGACCGCTTGTCCGGGCCGGGTCGGCTGGATAGAATGCCGCCGATTCTGAGCCGGGTCGCCGGCGTGTGGCTGCAGTCCCGCAGCGATCATCCCTGGAGTTCGAGATGGCGGAGAACCAGAACGCCGGCACCAACATACCGGCGGAGATCGCGGCTCTGAGCTTCGAGGCGGCGCTGGCCCAGCTTCAGGACCTGGTGAAGAAGCTGGAGCGCGGCGACAACAAGCTCGACGAGGCGATCAGCTCGTACGAACGCGGCGCGCTGCTGAAGCAGCACTGCGAGGCCAAGCTGCGCGAAGCGCAGATGAAGGTCGAGAAGATCGTTCTCGGGGCGAATGGATCGGTCGGCACCCAGCCGATGGACGCGGATTGAGAAACAGGGAAGCGAACGTGCAGATCGAACGAGCGTTGAACGAGGCCGCGAGCTCGGCCAACCGGGTGCTGGACGAATTGATCCCGGCGGTCGACGGCGCGGAAGGCCGCGTGGTCGAGGCGATGCGCTATGCCACCATGGGCGGCGGCAAGCGCATCCGGCCTTATCTCGTGCTGAACAGCGCGGCGCTCTTCAACGTCGCCCCGAGCTATGCGATCCGTGCCGCTGCGGCGGTCGAGATGCTGCATTGCTACAGCCTGGTGCATGACGATCTCCCCGCCATGGACGACAGCGATCTGCGCCGCGGCCGGCCGACCGCGCACAAGCAGTTCGACGAGGCGACCGCGATCCTCGCGGGCGACGGCTTGCTGACCTTGGCGTTCGAGGTGCTGTCGCACCCCGAGACCCACCCGGATGGCGGCGTGCGCGCCGAGCTGGTGCATGCGCTTGCGGTGGCCGGCGGCGCCGCGGGCATGGTCGGCGGCCAGATGATCGATCTCGCGGCCGAGAACATGACGCTCGACATCGGCGCGATCACCCGCCTGCAGCGCATGAAGACCGGCGCCATCATCGCCTTCTCCTGCGAGGCCGGCGCCATCCTCGGCCATGCCGGGCCGCAGGCGCGCCACGCGCTCAATGCCTATGCCCACGATCTCGGCCTCGCCTTCCAGATCGTCGACGATCTCTTGGACGCCGAAGGCACCGCGGAATCGATCGGCAAGCCGGCCGGCGCCGATGCGGCGGCCGGCAAGGCGACCTTCGTCTCCATCCTGGGCCTGGAACGCGCGCGCGACCAGGCGCGGCTGCTGGGCGAGCAGGCCAATGCCCATCTCGAATCGTTCGGCGCGAAGGCCGATCCGCTGCGCTGGATGACCGAGTTCGTCATCTCGCGCAAAAGCTAAGACGGAACAGGCATGGCGGAGGGCTCCACCATAACCGGTTCCGCCAGCGAGAACCGGGGCAGATGGGCTGCCGAAATCGCGGCGACGGTCAAGCTCGCCGCGCCGATCGCGCTCGCCTTCCTGGCGGAGATCGCGATCGTGGTTGCCGATGCCGTCATGGCGGGCAAGCTCGGCGAGGATGCGATCGCGGCCGAAGGTCTCGGCGCGCATCTTCTCTTCACGCCGCAGCTTCTGGCGATGGGCGTGCTCTCGAGCGTCGCCGCCCTGGGCGCGCATGCCGACGGCGCGCAGGACACCGCAATGGTGACCCGAGTCGCGCGCCAGGGGCTTTGGCTCGCGACCCTGCTGGCGATTCCCGCCATGCTGCTGACGGCGATCATCCCCACCATCCTCACCGTGGCAGGCTACGACCCGAACATCGTCAGCATGAGCGGCGGCATGATCTATGTCGGCATCGCCGGCATTCCGGCGCTGCTCTGGTACACGGCCTTGCGCAACTTCGCGACGGTGCTGCACAAGACAAGGATCGTCGTGGTGATCTCGCTGATATCGCTGGCGGTCGCGATCGGCAGCAACTGGCTGTTCCTCTACGGCAACTGGGGCGCGCCCGATCTCGGCGTCACCGGTGTCGGCGTCTCCTGGGCCGTGGCGAGCTGGGTCCAGCTCGTCATCATGGCGGTCTATGTCCAGCGCGAGCGCGTGCTCGCCGCTTATCGCGTGCTGAACGACCTGCTGCATCCCGATTGGCGCATTCTGAAGGATCTGTTCCACGTCGGCTGGCCGATCAGCGGATCTTACGCCTTCGAGACCGGCCTGTTCCTAGCCTCGTCGCTGATGATGGCGCGGTTCGGCGATTCCGCGCTGGCGGCGCATACCGTGGTGATCAGCATCTCCTCCGTCTCCTACATGATCCCCTATGGCCTCAGCCAGGCGGCGACGGTGCGCGTCGGCTACTACCACGGTGCCGGCGATGCGTTCGGCGCGCGCCGTGCCGGCTTCGCCGCCATCTTCCTGGCGGTCGTGTGGATGGTCATGACCGGTGCGGCGATGGTGCTGCTCCCGCACACGCTGATCGGCCTCTACATCGATGTGAACGACCCGGTCAACGCGGGTGCGCTGGCCGTTGCCATGATGATCATTCCGATCGGCGCGCTGTTCCAGGTGGTGGACGGGCTGCAGTCGGCGGCGATCGGCGCGCTGCGCGGCCTCAAGGACACGCATTTCCCGATGGTGATCTGCTTCATCGGCTATTGGGCGATCGGCTTCGGGTCGAGCTTCGTCCTGACCTTCCCGCTGGAGCTCGGCGCCCGCGGACTCTGGTTCGGCATCTTCGTCGGTCTCGCCGCCTCGGGCATCCTGCTGACCTGGCGGTTCCAGACCCTGTCGCACCGCCTCGCCCGCGGCGCGGTCGCGGCGGCGGCCCCCCGTGTCGCCTAAAGGGCCGCGTGAATCGAAGGCCGCGAGGGAGCGTGCCGACAAGCTGCTGGTCGATCGCGGCCTGGCGCCGACCCGGGCGCGCGGCCAGGCGATGATCCTGGCCGGCCAGGTCTATTCCGGCACCAAGCGGATCGAGAAGGCGGGCGATCTCATCGCCGGCGACGCCGATCTCAACGTGAAAGGCGCCGACCATCCCTGGGTCTCGCGCGGCGGTCTGAAGCTGGTCCACGGTCTCGACCATTTCGGCCTCGATCCTGCGGGAAAGATCGCGATCGACGTCGGCGCCTCGACCGGCGGCTTCACCGACGTGCTGTTGACCCGCGGCGCCGCGAAAGTCTACGCGGTCGATGTCGGCCACGGGCAGTTCGCCTGGAAGCTCCGCAACGATCCGCGCGTGGTCGTGCTGGAGCGCACCAATGCCCGCAACCTCGACCGCGATCGGATTCCCGAGCCGGCCGATATCGTGGTCTGCGATGCGAGCTTCATCGGCCTGGAGACCGTGCTGCCGGCGGCGCTGGCGCTGACCGCGCCCGCGGCCTGGGCGGTCGCGCTGATCAAGCCGCAATTCGAGGTCGGACCGGATCGCGTCGGCAAGGGCGGGGTGGTCCGCGATCCGGCCTTGCACCAGGAGGTCTGCGATCGCATCGTCGCCTGGTTCCAGACCCAGCCGGGCTGGACGGTGCTCGGCATCACCGAGAGTCCGATCCTGGGCCCCGAAGGCAATCGCGAGTTCCTGATCGCAGCACGACGGTTGACATGACCCCTGAACTTCCCGACACGATCGAGATCCAGTCCCTCGGCGCCCAGGGCGACGGTGTGGCGACCGTGGGCGAGGCGCGGATCTTCGTGCCCTTCGCCTTGCCCGGAGATCGGGTGCGCTGCGAGATTGTCGGACGCCGCGGCGACGGCTGGCATGCGCGGCTGACTGAAATCGTATCCCCGGGCCGGCAGCGTCTGAATGCGGCCGAGACGCAGTTCGGCCATTGCGGCGGCTGCATGCTGCAGCATTTCGAGCACGGCGCCTACCGCGCCTGGAAATTCGCCCTGGTCGAAACGGCGCTGCGGCAGCGCGGGCTCGACCTGCCCGAGGGTGCCGCGCTCATCGACACGCCGCCGAGCACGCGGCGCCGCGCGCGCTTCGCGGCCGAGCGGACCAAGGACGGCCTGCGCTTCGGCTTCCATATGCCGGAAAGCACCGAGATCGCGGCGGATGCCGAGTGCCGGATTCTCTCGCCGCGCCTCGCGGAAGCGCTCCCGACCTTGCGCGATCTCGCCGGTGCGGCGCTCGGCGTCGGTGGCACGGCGACGGTCACCGCCACGCTCACCGACAGCGGCCTCGACGTGCTGATCAGCTTGGAGAAGTCGCTCGAGCGGCGCCGCGCTTTGACCGATGCCGCGGCCAAGGCGCCGATCGCGCGGCTGTCCTGGCAGCGCGGCCATGGCGAGCCGGAGCCGCTGCTGCAGCACATCGCGCCGCGCGTCAGCTTCGGCGGCATCGCGGTGGACTTGCCGCCCGATGCGTTTCTGCAACCGAGTGCCGAGGGCGAGGCAGCCCTGGTCACCGCCGTCACCGCCTATGCCAAGGGCGCGAAGTCGATCGCCGATCTCTATGCCGGCTGCGGCACCTTCACCTTTCCGCTGGCCAAGGTCGGCAAGGTCGCCGGTTTCGAGAGCGCCAAGCCGGCCGTCGCCGCGATCATCGCCGCCGCCAATCGCAGCGGGCTCGCCGGCCGGGTGACCGCGAAGGCGCGCAATCTCGATTCCTCGCCTTTGCCGCCGGAAGATCTGAAGGCCTTCGACTGCGTGGTCTTCGATCCGCCGCGCGCCGGGGCGCGCAGCCAGGCCGAGATGCTGACGCGGTCGCGGGTCAAGCACGTGGTCGGGGTCTCCTGCAATCCCGCGAGCTTCGCGCGGGATGCGCGGATCCTGGTCGATGGCGGCTTCAAGCTGGAGAAGCTCGTGGCGGTCGACCAGTTCGTCTGGTCCGCCCATGTCGAGGTCGTGGCGCAGTTCCGGCGTTGAGCGTCGGGCGTTGCGACCTATTGCTCGAAGGTGAGCTTGCCGTTCCGGACGCCCCAGGATTTCAGGCGCCGCAGGAACTCCATGCCGAGCAGCGAGACCGACATCTCCGCCTCGTTCACCGTGGCGGGCACATCATGCATGACGATCGGTCCGACCTTCAGCGTCTTCAGCCGCACCGGCGCGCCGCGCACCGTGCCGTTCGCAGTCTGCGCCGTCAAAGTGAAATCGAGATGCTCCAATTGCATGCCCAGCATGCGCGCATCGGCGGGGGAGAGCACGATGTCGCTGGCGCCGCTATCGACCAGGAACTGGATGCTGCTGCCATCGACCGAGCCGTAGACGTGATAGTGCCCGTCGGCCTGTGCGGTGAAGGCGATCGAAGCCGGGCCGGTCTCCGTGCCCTGGGCCGGAATGAGCTCGGCGGTAAAGCGCTCGCCTAAGGAGCCGAAGTTGTCGCGATAGGAATAGACCAGGATCAAGGCGGCGAAGATCACGCCCCAGGTGCCGAGCTGGGCCAGCACCGTGCCCGGGCGGGCCTGCAGCCGCGCGGCGAGGCCGCCGGTCAACGCCGCGAGAATGACGCAGAGATAGATCAGCTGCATCCGGTTGTCGCTGTCGTTGAGCGTGCCGGGTGCGGTGCTGGCCGCCAGCGCCACCACACCGATCAACACCGCCGCGACCAGGAGCCAGATCCATCGGGTTTGCATGGGCCGAGAATAGACCGCGGCACCGAAGGCGCAAAGCCGGTTTGACCGGCCCGGGCCGACGCATGACCGGCATGCGCCGGACCGCCTTGCCCGCCTGATGAGGCTTCTTTAGCTTGCCGCAATACAAGGAAAGCAGGGGACAATGCCCGGCAGCGGCTTGCCCGTCTGGGCGCTCTACGTCATCACCGTCGCCATCTGGGGCAGCTCCTGGTACGGCATCAAGGAACAGCTCGGCGTGGTCGCGCCGACGGTCTCGCTGGCCTATCGTTTCTGCCTCGCGGCCGCGATCCTCTGGCTGTTCTGCGCGGTCACGCGCCGCAGCCTGCGGTTTCCGCCGTCGGCGCATCGCTGGATGGCGCTGCAGGCCTTGTGCCTGTTCTGCGGCAATTACATCCTGTTCTATTACGCCGGATTCCATGTGGTCAGCGGATTGCTGGCACTCTGTTTCTCGACCATTCCGCTGATGAACGTGCTCAACGCGTCGCTGTTTCTCAGGCAGCCGGTCGATCGTGGCGTCATCGTGCCCAGCCTGGTCAGCCTCGCCGGCCTGGTGCTGGTCTTCCTGCCCGAGTTCATGGACAAGGGCCTGGGATCGGCTCCGCTCATTGGCTTCGTGCTGTCGATGCTGGCGACGTTCCTGGCCTCGCTCGGCAACGTGCTTTCGGTGAAGCTGAAACAGGTGAACGTGCCGGTCATGCAGGCGAATGCCTGGGGCATGACCTATGGCGCACTGTTCTGCGCCGGCTTCGCGGTTCTCTCGGGTGCGGCGTTCAACTACGACCCGCGCACCTCCTTCACCGTGTCGCTGGTGCTGCTCGCGGTGTTTGCTTCGGTGATCGGCTTCGGCACCTATCTCACCCTGGTGCAGCGGATCGGCGCCGGTCGCGCAGCCTTCTCCTCGGTGCTGTTCCCGCTGGTGGCACTGTCGATTTCCACCGTCTTGGAAGACCATCACTGGACGCCCCTGGCCGGTGCCGGCGTCGTGCTGGTATTGTCCGGCAACTTGATCCTGCTGCTGCGCCGCTCGCCGGCACCGCAACTCCAGAAAGGCCCCGCCCAATGAACACGACGCCCGGCTTCGACGCGCTCCCATTCCAGCTGCGTCCCGAGATCAAGGCCCTGCCGGATTCCGGCATCGTCGAGGTCTGGAAGATGGGCTTCACCGTGCCGGACGTGATCGGACTCTGGGTGGGGGAGGGCGATCTGCCGACCACGCGCTTCATCTGCGACGCCGCCGCCAAGTCGCTCAATGCCGGCGAGACCTATTACACCCATAAGGGCGGCATTCCGGAACTGCGCCAGGCGCTCTCGGACTACTACCGCCGGCACTGGAACATCGGCGTCGATGCCGGGCGGATCGTGGTCACCTCCAGCGGCATGAATGCCATGGTGCTGCTGGTGGAGACGCTGTGCGGCGCCGGCGACAACGCGGTCTGCGTGACGCCGTCCTGGCCGAACATCTTCGCCGCGATCCAGGTCATGGGTGCGGAGCCGCGGCAGGTGGCGCTGACCGGCGACGAGAAAGGCTGGCATCTCGACCTCGAGAAGCTGTTCGCCGCCTGTGACGCGCGGACCAAGGCGATTTACCTCGCCTCGCCGGGCAATCCGACCGGGTGGATGATGCCGGAGGAGCAGCGCCGCGCCTTGCTCGACTTCGCGCGGAAGAAGCGGATCGCCATCATCGCCGACGAGGTCTATGGCCGACTGGTCTATGACCGGACGGTGGCGCCGTCCTTCCTCGAGATCGCCGCGCCGGACGATCCGCTCTTCGTGGTCAACAGCTTCTCCAAGACCTGGGCGATGACCGGCTGGCGGGTGGGCTGGATCGTCGCGCCGCCGGCGATCGTGCACAAGCTCGAGATGCTGATCGAGTACAACACGTCGGGCGGCCAGACCTTCACCCAGCGCGCCTGCGTCGCCGCCCTCAACGAGGGCGAGGAGTGGGTCAAGTGGATGGTCGCGCGCTGCCGCCAGAGCCGCGACGTGGTGATGAGCCGGGTCGCGCAGATGAACCGGATCCAGGTCATCCCGGCCGAGGCGGCCTTCTATCTCATGCTGCGGGTCGAAGACATGGGCGACGCCACCCAGTTCTGCAAACGACTGGTGGTGGAGGGCAGGGTCGGATTGGCGCCGGGCACCGCCTTCGGCGCCGGCGGCGAGCAATACGTGCGCCTCTGCTACGCCCAGAGCCCCGAGCGAATCGGCCTGGCCATGGACCGGTTGGCCAAGTTCCTGTCCGACCGGTGACCGGATAAGGCCGATTCCGGCCCGTTCCGACCTTTCACGAAATCGATAAGCGGCGGTCGGCTGGCACTCCCGGCTACCCAAGCCGGAAATCGCTATGCTAGTCTGGCCGTCTGGCTGACCCGAAAGGCTGGACGTTCAAAGTCCGGCCGCAGGCGGCACAGGGAGCTTGGCCGCTCATCGGCCGAAATACGAAGAGGGACAGACATGAAGAAGACCATCGTTGGGAGCCTGCTTGCAGGCGCCTTGCTGGCGCTCACTGCATTCTCGGCGCAGGCCCAGGACAAGGTTTACAAGGTCGGCATGGACCAGACCGACTACCCGCCCTTCGCCACCAAGGACACCAGCGGCAAGTGGACCGGCTGGGAAGTCGATATGGCGATGGCGGTGTGCGAAGCCGCCAAGATCAAGTGCGAACTGTTCCCCACCGCCTGGGACGGCATCATCCCGGCGCTGCAAGAGGGCAAGATCGACTTCATCTTCGCCTCGATGACGATCAACGACGACCGCAAACAGCAGGTCAACTTCACGCACTTCTACTATGATTCGGTCACCATCATCGTCGGCCAGAAGTCGGACACGACCAAGATCGACTTCGACAACCCGGACTCGGTGAAGGGCAAGGTGTTCGGCGCGCAGAACGCGACCATCCACTCGAAGTTCCTGCAGAGCCGTTTCAGCAAGACGGCGGAGATCAAGACCTATGACGGTCTCGACACCGCCCTGGCCGACTTGGCCGCCGGCCGCGTGGACTACGTGCAGGAAGGCCGCTCGACCATCGCGCCGTTCCTGGCGACCGACGCGGGCAAGGATTTCGAGGAAAAGGCCGAGGTGCCGAAGGGCGATCCGATCATGGGCGAGGGCGTCGGTGCCGCCGTCCGCAAGGACGACAAGGACACGCTCGACAAGCTCAATGCCGCGATCAAGCAGGTCGCGACCGACGGCACCTATGACAAGATCACCGCGAAGTATCCCGAGCTCAACGGGATGCTGGTGAAGCCGACCTACTAAGCGGCCGTTCCAATCCGGTGATTCCCGCCCGGTCCTTGCTGAGGTCCGGGCGGGGTTTGCCGTTTGAGGCTCCGCCTCTAAGCAGATTGCGACGCGACAGGGGGACTGTCTTTGGCCGCTGATGCACATTCCTTATGGGCCACCTTGGCCTGGGGGGATCAAGGATATGGCGACGAGTTCGTCAAAGGCGTTGCCACCACGCTGTTCATTTCCTTCAGCAGCTACGCGATCGGCGCGTCGATCGGCATGCTCGGGGCCTGGGCCAAGCTCTGTCCCGTCAGGTCGCTGAACCGCGCCGGCGAGGTCTACACCACGGTCGTTCGTTCGCTGCCGGAACTGCTGCTCATCTTCCTCATCTTCTATCTCGGAACTCCGGCGCTCGCCCGCCTGCTGATCCTGTTGCACCTCGCCGATGAGGGCCTGCAGATCAACCCGTTCTTCGCGGTCATCGCGGCACTCGGCCTGATCTACGGCGCCTACCTCACCGACGTGCTCCGGGGCGGCATCCAGGCCGTGCCCAAGGGCCAGATCGAGGCGGCCAAGGCCTTCGGGATGCATGGAACCCGGCGCTTCACGCGCATCATCTTTCCGCAGATGATCCGCTTCGCCGTTCCCGGTCTGGGCAATCAGTGGCTCAACATCACCAAGGACAGCGCGCTGGTCAGCGTCGTGGCGCAGGTCAACGACATCATGTCGGTCGGGCGCAGCGCCGCGAACTCAACCAAGCACTTCATCTTCTATCTGAGTGCGACCGCCGCCGTGTTCATGGTGGTTTCGGCCGTCTCCATGGTCGTCTTCAGCCGGCTCGAGAAGCGCGCCAATCGCGGCGTCCGGCGCGCGTGACGGGAGCGGCGCAATGAAATTCGATCCCGTCTACATGTTCACGATCGTCATGCCGCAGCTGCTCTGGGCGGTGCCGCTGACGTTGTTCCTGACTTTCGGGTCCTCCTTTATCGGCAACATGTTGGCCGTTCCGGTCGCGCTGGCCCGGATTTCGCCTAATCCCTTGCTGTCCCTGCCGGCGCGGCTGTTCATCTTCACCATGCGCGGCACGCCGCTGCTCATTCAGCTCTATTTCGTCTATTACGGCCTCGGCCAGCTCATTCCCGGCTGGATGATGCGTGGATTTCCCTTCCTGCGCGACGGTCTCTGGTATGCGCTCTTCGCCTTCAGCATCAACACGGCGGGCTATACCGGCGAGATCCTGCGCGGCGCCATCCTGGCGGTGCCCCATGGCGAGATCGAAGCCGCCCGTGCCTTCGGCATGAGCCGCTGGCAGGTGTTCCGGCGGGTGACGCTGCCGCGCGCCGTGCGGATCTGCCTGCCGGCGATGAGCTCGGAAACAATCCTGCTGCTGAAGGCGACCTCGCTGGCCTCGCTGGTCACCGTCTACGAGGTCATGGGCACGGCAACCACCATTCGGGTCGATACGTTCCGCGTCTACGACACGCTGATCGGCGCGGGCATCGTGTATTTCATCCTCGTCTTCGGCCTGACCCGCGTGCTGAACTGGCTTGAGCAGCGTCTCAACCGGGACCGGATGCCGATTTCGACCAGCGCGCCGAAACCGGCGGCTGCCTGAACATTCAACTGCGAATGAAGGCACGGACCAGGATCATTGCAGCGATCGCGGCCGGTCTCGTCCTGCTGGGCGGATACGCGGGCTACTGGTTCACTGTCGCCGCTCAGCTTGAGAAGGGCGTCGACGACTGGGTCGCCTTGCAGCGTCAAGCGGGCATGACGGTCGATTTCGAGCGCACCTCGGTCAGCGGCTTCCCGTTCGACTTCCGCACCACCTTCGGCCGGCCGCATATGGCCGGGACCATTGGCGGACAAGCCTTCGACTGGCACGGGCCGGATGTCGAAGCCAAGCTTTCACCGCTCGATCTGCATGCCATGACTTTCTCCGGTCCCGGTCATCATGTGATCGATCTCGGTCAGGGACCGGCGGTGGTGGATGTGGCCGATCTCTCGGCGCGGGTTCGCCTCGATGGTTTCGGACAACTGTCATCTCTTGCGGTGAAATTCTCCGGCGCGCAGGCGGCCTTGCCGGACGGCCGGAGCTTGGCTGCCGCTTCCGGCGAGGCCTCGCTCGACGCCGCTGCCACGCCGCCGAAATCCGAGGCCGATCCGCTGCTGCAATTCTCCGCCACGGCCAAGGATCTCAGGCTGCCCGAAGGAACAGTCCTGCTCACGGCCGACCCCCTGGGCGAGGTCGCGCTCGCCGGCACGGTCAAAGGCCCGATGCCGATGGCGCCGTTGCGCCAGGCCTTGGCGTCGTGGCGCGATGCCGGCGGCACGATCGAGGTGACGGACTTCGCGCTGGCCCAGGCCACCCTGTCGGTTGCGGGCTCCGCGACGGTGGCGCTCGATGAGACCCTGCAGCCGATCGTCGCCGCCAATCTGAAGGCCCGCGGTCTGTCACAGACGATCGACCTGCTGGCCAGCCAGCGCCGCCTCCATCCGGAAGACGCGCTGAAGATGAAGCTCTTCGTCAAGGGCGCGGAGCGCGACGCGCCGGGCGGATACAAAGAGGTCGCGACCGGCCTCACCATCCAGGGCGGCTATCTCTTCTGGGGGCCGTTCAAGATCGCCCGGGTGCCGCCGATCCGGTGGCCGTGACGCTCACTGGCCCTCGCGCAAACCCTTTACGAACTCCGGCAACCCGACCTGGCGCTGGCGCTTCAACCGTTCCGCGGTGAGGATCGCGCGCACCTGGGTGACGCTTTCCTCGATGTTGTGGTTGACCACGATGTAGTCGTATTCCGCCCAATGGCTCATCTCGTCGGCGGCCTTGGCCATGCGGCCGGCGACCACCTCGGCGCTGTCCTGGGCGCGGGATTTCAGCCGCTGCTCCAGCTCGCGGGTCGAGGGCGGCAGGATGAACACGCTGACCAGGTCGTCGCGCGCGTTCTGCGCGACCTGCTGGGTGCCCTGCCAGTCGATGTCGAACAGCACGTCGCGACCGCCGCGCAGCGCCTCGAACACCGGCGCCTTGGGCGTGCCGTAGTAATTGTCGAAGACCTTGGCGTGCTCCAGGAACTCATTGCGGTTGATCATCAGCCCGAACTCGGTCGGATCGACGAAGTGATAGTCGGTGCCGGCGGTCTCGCCCGGGCGCTTCGGCCGCGTCGTCGCCGAGACCGACATGGTCAGGTTCGGCTCCAGCCCCAGCAGCTTGCGCGAGATCGTGGTCTTCCCGGCACCCGAAGGCGAGGACAGGACCAGCATCAGCCCGCGGCGCTTGACCTCGATGAAACCGGACGATCCGGCGGACGCAGTCATAGATTCCCCGTCACTCGATGTTCTGGATCTGCTCGCGCAGCTGCTCGATCGCCGCCTTGAGCGCGATGCCGATACTGGTGAGGCCGATATCCGCGCTCTTGGAGCAGAGCGTGTTGGCCTCGCGGTTGAACTCCTGGCAGAGGAAGTCGAGCTTGCGGCCGACCGCGCCCCCCTTGGCCATCAGGTCGCGCGCCGCCGCGATATGGGCGGTCAGCCGGTCCAGCTCCTCGCGGACATCGGCCTTGCCGGCCAGCATCGCGGCCTCCTGCGCCAGCCGATCCTCGCTGAGGGGGGCGAGGCCCTGCAGCAATTCGGCGAACTGCTTTTCGACCTTCTGCCGGATCGCCAGCGGCTGGGCGCCGGCGCTCGTCGCCGCCGCCTGGCACAGGCGCTCGATTTCATCGAGGTGTGCTCCGATCAGGTCGGCCAGCCGCTTGCCCTCGACCTTGCGCATCTCGGACAGGCCGTCGATCGCCTGGCCGAAGCCGCGCTGCAGCGCCTCCGTGCGCTTCGCCGCTTCCGCTTCGTCGATCTGCGGCAGTTCCACGTCGAGCACGCCCTTCAGAGCGAGAATCCCGTCCAGCCGCGGCGGCTCGGCGGAGATCCTGCCGCCGAACTCCGCGATCACGTCGAGGATTTGCTGCAGCGCCACGCGATTGACGGTGAGGCGCCCTTGCGAGGCGGCATCGTCCACGCTCAGGGTCACGGCGAGATTGCCGCGCTTCACCGTCTCCGCGGTCCGGCTGCGGATGAAGGCATCGAGATGTTCATAGCCGGAGGGAAAGCGGCAGCGCACGTCGAGATTGCGGCCATTGACGCTCTTCAATTCCCAGGTCCAGCCGAAATCGCCCACCGCGCCCTCGGCGCGGGCGAAGCCGGTCATGCTGGCGATCGACAAACGACGTTCCCCCTTACCCGTGCAGCGGCTATCTTCGCCAATGCGGCTGTTTAAGGCAAGCGAGGGCTCCCGTGAAGCAATTCCAATCGATCCTGATCACCGGCGCGAGTTCCGGCATCGGCGCCGCGTTGGCGGAGGAGTTCGCCGCGCCGGGTGTCACCTTGTTCCTCGGCGGCCGCTCGATCGAGCGCCTGGCCGGCGTGTCGGAAGCGTGCCGCAAGCGCGGGGCGACGGTCGAGGCGACCGCCGTCGATGTCGTCAACCGCGCGCAGATGGAGGAATGGATCACCGCGGCGGACCAGAAGGCGCCGCTGGACCTGGTGATCGCCAATGCCGGGGTCTCGGGCGGCACGCTCAAGGGCATGGAGAAATACGAGAAGACCCGATTGATCTTCGAGACCAATCTGGACGGCGTGCTGAACACCGTCTTTCCGGCGCTGCCGGGCATGCGGTCGCGGCGGCGTGGCCAGATCGGCCTCATGGCCTCGCTCGCGGCCTATCGCGGATTGCCGGGCGCGCCAGCCTATGGCGCTTCCAAGGCGGCGGTCCGGGTCTGGGGCGAATCGCTGCGCGGCAATCTCTCGTCGAAGGGCGTCGGCGTCAGCGTCATCATGCCCGGCTTCATCAAGAGCCAGATGACCGCCTCCAACAAGTTTCCGATGCCGTTCCTGATGGAGGCCGATCGCGCCGCCCGGATCGTCCGCCGCGGCCTGGAGCGGAACCGGCCGCGCATCGCCTTCCCCTGGCCGATGGCCTGCCTCGCCTGGTTCATCGGCATTCTCTCGCCGGCGCTGATCGATCCCTTGCTGGCACGCCTGCCGAAGAAGGATTGATGGCGATCGAGGACACCCGCACGGGTCTGACCGCCGCCGAGGCCGCGGCGCGGCTGCGCCGCTTCGGCCCCAACGCGCTCGCCGACCCCGACCATCGCAACCTGGCACGGCTGGTCGTGGAAGTGCTGCGCGAGCCGATGTTCCTGATGCTGGTCGTCGCGGCCGGGCTCTATCTGCTGCTGGGCGATCTCGGCGAAGGCCTGCTGCTCGGCGGTTTCGCCATCATCAATCTCGGCCTGGTCGCCGGACAGGAATGGCGCACCGAGCGCGTGCTGGAATCGCTGCGCGACCTGTCGAGCCCGCGCGCCCTGGTGATCCGCGACGGACGCGAGCAGCGGATTGCCGGCCGCGATGTCGTACCGGGCGACCTCGTCATTCTCGTCGAGGGCGACCGCGTGCCCGCCGACGGACGCTTGATCG
Source organism: Dongia sedimenti (assembly GCA_030715195.1). GTDB lineage: Bacteria > Pseudomonadota > Alphaproteobacteria > Dongiales > Dongiaceae > Dongia > Dongia sedimenti. Next base: position 428,713 of record JAUYVI010000002.1, on the reverse strand, counting down.
CCTGCCGCGACCTGCAGATCGACGAATCCCTGTTGACCGGCGAATCCGTGCCGGTCCGCAAGCAAGCCGGCGCGCCCGGCGCCGAAGCCATGCCGCCGGGCGGCGACGATCTGCCCTTCGTCTATTCCGGCACGCTGGTCGTGAAGGGCGAGGGCCTGGCCGAAATCCATGCCACCGGCGCGGGATCGGAGATCGGCAAGATCGGCGCGCGGCTGGCGACGCTGGAACCGGAACCGACCTTGATCCAGAAGGCGACCGCGCGTCTGGTGCAGCGCTTCGCCGTGTTCGGCATCGGCGTCAGCCTCCTGGTCTTTCTCCTCTATGGAATCCTGCGCGGCGGCTGGCTGGAAGGGATCCTGGCCGGCCTCACCGTCGCGATGTCGATGCTGCCGGAAGAGTTTCCGATGGTGCTCACCGTCTTTCTGGCGCTGGGCGCGCTGCGCCTGTCGCGGCAGAAGGTGCTGACCCGCCGGTCGGCGGCGATCGAGAGTCTGGGTGCCGCATCCATTCTCTGTGTCGACAAGACCGGCACGCTGACCGAGAACCGGATGACCATCGCCTGTCTCTACGCCGACGGTGGGTTTCACGACGTCGCGGCGCAGGACACCGAACTGCCGGAGCCGTTCCATGCCGTGGCGGAGTTCGCCATCCTGGCCAGCAAGCGCCGTCCCTTCGACCCGATGGAGCTTGCCATGCAGCGCCTGGGGCAAGGCACGCTCGCCGGCACCGAGCATCTCCACCCGGCGTGGTCGATGGTGCGGGAATACGAGCTGCAGCCGGGCTTCCTCGCGATGACCCGGGTCTGGGACGCCGACCCGGTGGACCCCGATGACGGCTATGTCCTCGCCGCCAAGGGTGCGCCGGAAGCGATCGTCGATCTCTGCCACCTGCCCGAAGCGGAGCGCTTGACGATCGACGAGGCGGTTCGAACCATGGCGGGCCGCGGCCTCCGCGTGATCGCGGTCGCGCGCGGCCACACCATGCAGGAGACGCTGCCGAGCCTGCAGCACGATCTCGACTTCACTTTCGTCGGTTTGGTCGGCTTGGCCGATCCGCTGCGGCCCGAAGCTGCGGCGGCGATCGCCGAATGCCGCCAGGCCGGCATCGGCGTCGCCATGATCACCGGCGACTACGCGGCGACGGCCACCGCGATCGGTCGGCAGGCCGGCCTGGAGCGGCCGGACAATGTCCTTGCCGGACCGGAACTGGCCAAGCTCGACGACGCCGCGCTGGCGCAGCGGATTGCCGGGACGCGGATCTTCGCCCGCATCGTGCCGGAGCAGAAGCTGCGCCTGGTTCAGGCCTTCAAGGCGCGCGGCGACGTGGTCGCCATGACCGGCGACGGGGTCAATGACGCGCCGGCGCTCAAAGCCGCGCATATCGGCGTCGCCATGGGCGGCCGCGGCTCCGATGTCGCGCGCGAGGCCGCATCGGTGGTCTTGCTCGACGACAATTTCGCGGCCTTGGTCGCGGCGGTCGCGCAAGGCCGGCGGATCTTCGACAATCTCCGCAAGGCGATGGTCTTCATCGTCGCGGTCCACGTGCCGATTGCGGGCCTGGCGCTGCTGCCGCTGGCCTTCGGCTGGCCGCTGCTGCTGTTCCCGGCCCATGTGGTGTTCCTGGAGATGCTGATCGACCCGATCTGCTCGATCGTGCTGGAGGCGGAGCCGGCCGAGCGCGATGCGATGCGGCGTCCGCCGCGCCGTCGCGACGAACCGATCCTCAGCCGGCGCAGCCTGCTCTTCGGCTTGGCACAGGGCTTGACCGCGCTGATCGCCATCTTGCTGCTCTATGGCTGGTCGCTGCGGGAGGGCATGTCCCAGGATGAGGCGCGCGGGCTGGCCTTCACCGCGTTGATCGCGGCGAACGTCTTCCTGGTGCTCGTCAATCGCGCCTGGGGCAGCGCGCCGTTCCGCGGATTCCTGCGGCCGAACCGCGCCCTGGTCATCGTCGTCGTATCGGCGGCGGCGGCGCTCAGCCTGGTTCTCTATGTGCCGGTGCTGGAGCGTCTGTTCCAGTTCGATGCGCCGGGTCCGGGCCTATTCGCGCTGGCGCTCGGGATCGGCGCCGGGTCGGTGGCCTGGTTCGAGCTCTTGAAGCCGCTCCGCACCGGGCGCTAGGCTTCTGGGCGAAGCGGACGTGCCGGACCGGGGAGGGAGCGCCCGGCACGTCCATCATGCGCGGGGCTCAGGCGTTGGGCTTCACGCCCAGGTCCTTCAGCGCCTGCTGCAGATTCCGGATCCCGCTGGCCTGCTTGTTCGTGCTGCAGAGCGTGCCGCCCTTGGTGCGGAGCTGCTTCGCGGCCGCGGCCTTGGCGGCGTTGCCATGGGTCGTGATCGCCTGGTCGAACTGGGTCTCCAGGGCCGAGCAGCGATCGGCCATCTTCTGGGTGTTCTGGGTCGGCTTCGGCTTCACGGTCGAGGTGGCGGGCGTGGAATCGGCGAAAGCCGCCGTGGAGAGAAGAAGGACGGCCAATCCGGTGACGATGCTGGTGCGTGTAAGCATTCTGTGCTCCTCAAGTTGCTGTCAGTCCGACCGCGTGCTCGGTCGGATGCGCAAGGGAACCACAGCGGCGTAACGACGGGATGTCAGGATGCGTGCGAATTGCAACCGATGTTGACGGCGGCGCGCACCTGTTACGCGGCGTTACTCTTTGCTCTTCTATTCGTGACGGCGGGTTGGGATCGCGGGTCGGCCCGAACGGCCGGCCGGCCCGCATCCCAGGACGAGATGAGAATGGCGGTTCAGGCCGCCGGCTTCTCGCCGAGCAGGCGCACGGCCCGCTCCAGCTTCTGCGCGCCGATATCGCTGTTGTTGCTCTCGCAGGCATTGACGCCCTGCGCATGCAGACCCTCGGCCTTGTCGGCCTTCGGCGCATTCATCTTGCCTTCGATGATGCCGTTGTACTGGGTCTCCAGCGCCGAGCAGCGATCGGACATCTGCTCGCGCGAGCTCGGATGATTGGTGTCATGCGCGTTGGTCGCGGCGAAGGCGGCGGTGGAGAGGGCGGAGGTGGCGACGAGCGCCATCAGGACGGTACGCATCTTCATGATAAGCTTCCTTTTCTGATCCCCAAAATGAGGGTGCACGGGTTTCGTGCGCTACCGGGTTGCGCACCATCGCGCGGCCCGATACCGGATACGTGGGTTGAGCAGGCGCAGCATGAAGGGCGGTGCGGCCGACTTTGGTAACCTTCGGCAACCCGGCGCGCTCCGGGTTACCCTTTGTTACCCGAATTGTGCCGGCGCATGCGTGCTTGTAATCTGGTTGCCAAGATGCTGCAGACCGACGCACCGATCGCGAAAGACAATCTCCAGGAAGCTGAGCGCTGGCTTGCCGAGCAGTTCGCGCTGCACGGCAGACTGGAGCCGCTTCCCGGCGAGCATGACTGCAACTTCAAGGTCACCGCGTCCGACGGCAGCCGCTATCTCTTCAAGCTTCACCCGGCCGTGCCGGACGACGCCCGGACCGAGCTTCAAGCGGCCGTGCTGCGGCATCTGGAGCAGGACGCGCCGGAGCTTCCGCTGCCACGGCTGTTCCTCGGCCGCGATGGCCGGCCGCTGGCCACCGTCCCGGACGGCGAAGGCCGCGCGCGGCGGCTGCGCCTCACCACCTGGCTGGACGGCACCGTCTGGGTCGAGGCGCCGCGGCGCGGGGCCGGATCCGCGGCGTCGCTCGGCCGCCTGCTGGCGCGCCTCGACCGCAGTCTCGCCGCGTTCCATCATCCGGCGGCGACGCAGCCCTATGCCTGGGACCTGGCGAATGCCGCCGCGCGGCGCGACGACGCGGCGCTGATCGCCGAACCGGAACGCCGTCGCGCGGCCGAATCGATCCTGCATCGCTTCGTGGTCGAGATCGCACTCCGCTTGAGCGGTCTGCCGAAGCAGGTGATCCACGGCGACGCCAACGACCGCAACATACTGCTCGATGCCGAGGGCGCAGTCTCCGGCCTGATCGACTTCGGCGACATGGTCGAGACCTGGCGCGTGAACGAGCTCGCGGTCGCCGCGGCCTATGTGGCGATCGGCGCGGCGGACCCGATCGCCGCGATCCTGCCGCTGGTCGAGGCCTATTGCGCCGAGAACCCGATCGGCGCGGTCGAGGCGGACGTGCTCTTCGACCTCATCCTCACGCGCTATGCCGTCAGCATGGCGATGGCCGCGCGGCAGTCCCGCGAGCAGCCGCAGAACACCTATCTCCGGATCAGCCAGGACGATGTCTGGACGGCGCTGACGACGATGCTGGCGCAGAACCGGCCGCTCGCGATCGCGCGCCTGCGCCGGGCCGCCGGCCATGAGCCGGTCGCGGCGCGCCGCGCGATCGAGCACTGGATCATGCGGAACGGCCATAGGTTCGGCCCGGTCCTGCCGGTCTCATTGGATCGCCGGAGCCTGACCCTGTTGCCGCTGGGCGCCGACCGCGACCAGGCCGCCGGCCGGAGTTTCCGGGAATGCCTGCACGCCGCGCTGGCCGATATCAAGAACGTCGCGGTCGGCCGCTATGGCGAGGACCGGTCGATCTACCGAGACACCGGCGAGCGCGCGATCCATCATGCGATCGATCTCTATGCCCCGGCCGGCACGCCGGTCCTGGCGCCCTTGCCCGGCCGGATCGCCATGATCGGCAACGACACCAGTGTCGACGGTTTCGGCGGCATCCTGGTGCTCGAACATGAAAGCGGCGCCGCGCATCGCTTCTGGACCTTCTACGGCCATCTGGCGCCGGCGAGCCTCGCCGACAAGGCCGTCGGCGCGGCGGTGGCGCAGGGCGCCAAACTCGCTGTTCTCGGCGTGCCGGATGAGAACGGCAATTGGCCGCCGCATCTCCACATTCAGCTGATGACGGCGCTCTGCTTCGATCGGGCCGAAGCGATCATCGGCCTCTCGTTGCGGAGCCAATGGGATCTCTGGGAGAGCCTCTTTCCCAGCCCGAACGGGATCCTCGGCTTGGCCGTCGAGACCGGTGCGGTCGTCGCGCGCGATGCCGACGCGGTGCGGCGTCTGCGCGACCGGACGATCAGCCCGGCGCTCAGCCTCTCCTATGAGCGCCCGTTGAAGATCGTGGCGGGCGAGGGCGCGTATCTCATCGCGGCGGACGGCCGGCGCTATCTCGACATGGTCAACAATGTCTGCCATGTCGGCCATTGCCACCCGCGCGTCGTGGAGGCGATCACGCGCCAGGCTGCGCGGCTCAACACCAACACGCGTTATCTCCACGACAACCTGATCGAGTACACGCAGCGCCTGGCAAGGCTGCTGCCGTCGGAGCTTTCCACCGTCTTTCTCGTGAACTCCGGCAGCGAGGCCAACGATCTCGCGCTGCGCCTCGCCCGGGCCTATACCGGCGGCACCGATGTCATGGTGCTCGACCATGCCTATCACGGCAATCTCTCCTCGCTGATCGACATCAGCCCCTACAAGTTCGACGGCAAGGGCGGGGCGGGGCGTCGGCGCCATGTCTGGGTCACCGAGATGCCGGACCTCTATCGCGGCCGCTTCCGATACGGCGACGCGGATGCCGGCCCGCGCTATGCCGAAAAGATCACCACGCTCCTGCGCGACATGAACGGCATCAGCCGGCGCATCGCCGCCTTCTTCGTCGAGGCGGCGCTGGGCTGCGGCGGACAATTGGTGCTGCCGGGGGGCTATCTCGCCGCGGCCTTCGCGGAGATCCGCGCCGCCGGCGGCGTGTGCATCGCCGACGAGGTGCAGATCGGTTTCGGCCGCGTGGGCTCCGACTTCTGGGCCTTCGAGACCCAGGGCGTCGTCCCCGACATCGTCACCATGGGCAAGCCGATCGGCAACGGCCATCCGATGGGCGCGGTCGCCTGCCGACCGGAGATCGCGGCCGCCTTCGCCAACGGCATGGAATACTTCAACACCTTCGGCGGCAATCCGGTCTCCGCCGCGGCGGGCTTGACCGTGCTCGACATCATCCGCGACGAGCGCCTGATGCACAACGCGGACGCGCTGGGTGCCTACCTGCGCGACGGCTTCAAGGCGCTCGCCGAACGCCATGCCTTGATCGGCGATATCCGCGGCCTCGGCCTCTTCATCGGCGTGGAGCTGGTGCGCGACCGCGAGACGCTCGAACCCGCTGCCGGCGAACTCCATGCGATCGTCGAAGCGATGAAGGAAGCGGGCGTCCTGCTCAGCACCGAAGGCCCGCACCACAACGTGCTGAAGATCAAGCCGCCCCTGGTGATCACGAGGGAGGATTGCGATTTCTTCCTCGAGAAACTCGATGAAGTGATGACGCGGCTCGGCTGAGAAAAACTGGCGAGAGCCTTCGACCCCTCACCCCAGCCCTCTCCCTCAAGGGGAGAGGGGGCCTTTGATGCGCGCTGACGCGCGCGGGACACGCTGCACTTCCCTCTCCCCTTGAGGGAGAGGGTTACGAAGGGTTGGCGAGGCCGAAGGCCGAGCTTACCCGGAGTTGGGTGAGGGGTCGCTCGGCGATTGCCGGCCGTCTTCAATCCGCTTCCGTCTTCACGCTGGTCAGCACCGTCTCGATGCCGACCTGGCTGCGGAGTTGGTTGGCGATCACCGAGCCGAGATCCTCGTCGATGCCGGTGACCTGCAGGTCGACGGTCAGCTCGTCGGCACCGGTCGCGACGCTGAACAGCTTCGACGGCACCATGCCGCGCTTGGCGAAGACTTCGAGCACGCGGGGCAGGCTGCCCGGATCGGCGTCCGTGCGTACGGTCAGGCAGAAGGTCGGAACGGGATTCCGGCCGGCACTGTGGCGCGGCTGGCTCTCAGGGGTACTCATTTTCAAGGAACTCCGAAACTCAAGGTGACTGGGAAAACCGGACGTGCCCGGGCGCTGTTCAGAGCGCCCGGCCGGTAATTCGTCCAATCCCGAGTTTCGGCTGTGGATAAGTCATAGGGTGAGCCTATGCGGGGCCACATCCCTTGTCAAATCCGCGCGCGAAGCCGTTCGCGCCGGGGAATCCTGCTGCACCGCGGCGGGAAATCGCCTAAAGAGATCGCCTGTCCAAAAGGCCGGCAAACGGCCGGAACGAGTCGGGCGACGGGATGAGGCAAGACAGTGAAGCGGCGGAGCCGGGCGCGCGCGGGCAGACCCCGCTGCCGGCCGCCCCTCTGTTGGAACTGGACAGCATCGTCAAACGCTTCCCGATGACCGTCGCCAATGACGGCGTGAGCTTGAGCATCAGGCCCGGCGAGATCCACGCCTTGCTCGGCGAGAACGGCGCCGGCAAGTCCACCCTGGTGAAGATCATTTACGGCGTGCTGCATCCCGATGCCGGCGAGATTCGCTGGAACGGCGAACGGGTCTCGATCCTCAACCCGGCCGCGGCCCGCGCCCTCGGCATCGGCATGGTGTTCCAGCACTTCTCGGTGTTCGAGGCTTTGACCGTCGCCGAGAACGTCGCGCTTGGGCTCAATGACCCGCAACAGCGAAAAGGCTTGCGCGACCGCATCGCCAAGATTTCCGAAGACTACGGATTGAAGCTCGACCCCGATGCCACGGTGCTGCACCTTTCGGTCGGCGAGCGGCAGCGCGTCGAGATCGTGCGCTGCCTGCTGCAGAACCCGAAGCTCCTCATCATGGACGAGCCGACCTCGGTGCTGACGCCGCAGGAGATCGAGCGCCTGTTCGCCACCCTGCGCCGGCTCGCATCCGAAGGCTGCGCCATCCTCTATATCAGCCACAAGCTGGAAGAGATCCGGAGCTTGTGCGAACGCGCCACCATCCTGCGCCAGGGCAAGGTGGTCGCCGAATGCGATCCGCGCCAGGAGACGGCGAAGCACCTGGCCGAGCTGATGATCGGCACCGCGCTCCGTCCGCCTTACCATCTGCAGGAAGAATCCGCGGAGACCGCGCCGGCGCGATTGGTGGTGGACCGGCTGTCGGTCAAGAGCGACCGCGCCTTCGGCGTCGATCTCGACGGCATTTCCTTCTCGGTCGCTGCGGGCGAGGTGCTGGGCATCGCCGGCATTGCCGGCAACGGCCAGAACGAGCTGATGGCGGCACTTTCCGGCGAAACCGCGGCCGATCGGGCGGAGACCATCGTGATCGACGGCAAGCCCGCCGGGACGCTCGGCCCGGCCGAGCGGCGCGAGCGGGGCGCCTGCTTCGTGCCCGAAGAGCGCCACGGCCATGGCGCGGTCAAGGACATGACCTTGAGCGAGAATGCCTTGCTCTCCGCCTATCGCACCAAGGGATTGGCGCCCGGCGGCTTGATCAACATGGGCAGCACCATCCGTTTCGCCGCCGAGATCATCAAGGGCTTCGCCGTCCGGAGCGACGGCCCGGCCGCCGAAGCACGCTCGCTGTCCGGCGGCAACCTGCAGCGCTTCATCGTCGGCCGCGAGATCCTGCAGCAGCCGGGCATCCTGGTCGTGGCGCAGCCGACCTGGGGTCTCGATGCCGGCGCCGCCGCCGCGATCCGCCAGGCGCTGCTCGATCTGGCCGACAAGGGCGCCGCGGTCGTGGTGATCTCCCAGGACCTCGACGAGCTGATCGAGATGGCGGACCAGATCGCCGTCATCGCCAACGGCCGCCTCTCGCCGCCGCGGCCGGTGGCCGAGGTCACGATCGAGGAGCTCGGCCTGCTGATGGGCGGTGTGGCCGCGCCCTTGCCGCAAGAGAGGCGCAATGCCGTTCCGGCTTGAGGCGCGCGGCCAAAACTCGGTGCTCTGGTCCTGGCTCTCGCCGGTCATCGCGATCTTGGCGACGCTGATCGTCTCGACCGCACTCTTCGCCGCCATGGGCAAGCCGGCGGGCGACGCGCTCTACACTTTCGTCGTGGCGCCGGCTTCCAGCCTCAACGGCCTCGCCGAGCTCGGCGTCAAGGCGGCGCCCCTGGTGCTGATCGGCGTCGGTCTCGCGATCGGTTTCCGCGCCAATGTTTGGAACATCGGCGCCGAAGGCCAGCTTATCCTTGGCGCCATCGTCGGCGGCGGGATCGGCCTTGCCGCCGGCGATCGCGAAGGTTTCTGGATCCTGCCGGCGATGATCCTCGGCGGCGCCGTCGGCGGCGCGCTCTGGGCGGCGATCCCGGCTTTGCTGAAGACCCACTTCAACGCCAGCGAGATCCTGACCAGCCTGATGCTGAACTATGTGGCGCAGCTGCTGCTGATCTATCTGGTGGTCGGCCCCTGGAAGGATCCCGAAGGCTACGGCTTCCCGCAGACGCGGCTGTTCGGCGACGCGGCGACCATGCCGATCCTGATCTCCGGCACCCGCGTGCATCTCGGTGTCCTCGCCGCCTTGATCGCGGTGGCGCTCGGCTGGCTGCTGCATGCCAAGACCTTGCTCGGCTTCCAGCTCCGCGTGCTGGGCCAGGCGCCGCGCGCGGCGGCCTATGCCGGCTTCAGCGGCGCGGGCCTCACCTGGTTTGCGCTGCTGCTGGGCGGCGCGTTGGCGGGTCTCGCCGGCATTTTCGAGGCGGCCGGGCCGATCGGCCAGCTCACCCCCTCGATCTCGCCGGGCTACGGTTTCACCGCGATCATCGTTGCCTTCCTCGGGCGTTTGAATCCGGTCGGCGTGCTTCTGGGCGGCATCGTGCTGGCGCTCTCCTATCTCGGCGGCGAACAGGCGCAGATCGCGCTCGGCCTGCCCAAGGCGATCACCGGCATCTACCAGGGCGTGCTGCTGTTCTTCCTGCTCGCCGCCGACCTCCTGGTCGGCTATCGCATCCGCCTGGTGAAGCGCGTGCCCGCGGGCGGTGCGGCGTGAACGAGTTCGCGCTGATCACCTCGGTGGCGCTGTCGGTGATCTCCGCCTCGACGCCGCTGCTGCTGGCCGCGACCGGCGAACTCGTCACCGAGAAATCCGGCGTGCTCAACCTCGGCGTCGAGGGCATGATGCTGGTCGGGGCGATCGTCGGCTTCGCGGTGACGCTCGGCACCGGCAGCGCCGTGCTCGGCGTCTGCGCGGCGGCGCTCGCGGGCGCGGCGATGGCGCTGGTCTTCGCGGTGCTGACCCTGACCCTGCTGGCCAACCAGGTCGCGACCGGATTGGCGCTGACCATCTTCGGCATCGGCCTCTCGGCGCTGATCGGCTCCGGCTATGTCGGCCAGCCGCTGCAGCCGCTGCCCAAGCTCGCCGTTCCCGGCCTTTCCACCCTGCCGGTGGTCGGCCCGATCCTGTTCGGCCAGGATGCGCTGGTCTATCTTTCCTTCGCGGCGCTGATCGCCGTCTCCTGGTTCCTGCGCCGCTCCCATGCCGGCCTGATCCTGCGCGCGGTCGGCGATTCCCACGATGCCGCCCATGCGATCGGCTACGGCGTCATCAAGGTGCGCTATCTGGCGACTCTGTTCGGCGGCGCCATGTGCGGCATCGCCGGCGCTTACTTCTCGCTCGCCTATACGCCGATGTGGGCGGAGAACATGACCTCCGGCCGCGGCTGGATCGCGCTGGCGCTGGTGGTGTTCGCCACCTGGCGGCCGGCGCGGCTGCTCTTGGGCGCCTATCTGTTCGGCGGGATCACCATCCTGCAGCTGCATATCCAGGGCTTCGGCATCCCGGTGCCCTCGCAATTCGTGTCGATGCTGCCTTACCTTGCCACCATCGTCGTGCTGGTGGCGATTTCCAGCGACCGAACCCGCGTGCGCCTCAACACGCCCGCCTGTCTCGGCCGCGCCTTCAACGCCGCAGGTTAGTTTTGAAGAACATCATCCAAGGAGGCTTTGAGATGCAGATGAAACGCAGAACCTTCGCCAAGGGCCTGATGGCCGGTGCCGGCCTGGTCGCCGCGCCGCGCCTGATCACCAGCGCCCGCGCCGCCGATCCGTTCAAGGCGGCCTGGATCTATGTCGGCCCGGTCGGCGATTTCGGCTGGAGCTATCAGCACGACGTCGGCCGCAAGGCGGTCGAGGCGGCGCTCGGCGACCAGGTGAAGACCACCTATGTCGAGAGCGTGCCGGAAGGTGCGGATGCCGAGCGCGTGCTGCGCGACCTCGCCACCGCCGGCAACAAGATCATCTTCGCGACCTCGTTCGGCTTCTGGCAGCCGGCGCTGAAAGTGGCGAAGCAGTTCCCCGACGTGAAATTCGAGCACGCGACCGGCTACAAGCGCGCCGACAATCTCGCCACCTACAACATCCGCTTCTACGAAGGCCGCTACATCCAGGGCGTCATCGCCGGCAAGATGTCGAAGTCGGGCATCGTCGGCTATATCGGCTCGGTGCCGATCCCGGAAGTGATCATGGGCATGAACGCGTTCCTCGCGGGCATGCGCACGATCCGGCCCGACGCCAAGATCAAGATGGTGATGATCAACGCCTGGTACGATCCCGGCAAGGAAGCCGATGCCGCCAAGGCGCTGATCGACCAGGGCGCCGACATCGTCGCCCAGCACACCGACTCTCCGGCGCCGCTGCAGACCGCCCATGACCGCGGCATCAAAGGCTTCGGCCAGGCCTCGGACATGATCAAGTTCGCGCCGGATTCCCAGCTCACCTCGTCGATCGATCACTGGGACGACTATTACGTCACCCGGGTCAAGGCGGCGATGGACGGCAGTTGGAAGAGCGGCGACGTCTGGGACGGCTTGAAGTCGGGCATGCTGAAGATGGCGCCCTACACCAACATGCCGGACGACGTGAAGGCGCTGGCCGAGAAGACCGAGGCCGGCATCAAGAGCGGCGAGATCATGATCTTCATAGGCCCGATGAAGGCCCAGGACGGCACGGTGAAGATCGCCGAAGGCCAGATGCTGGATGATGGCGCCATTGCCAAGATGGACTGGTTGGCCGAAGGCGTCGAAGGTCAGCTGCCGAAGTAAGGATGTGGTGGCCCGCCTGAAGCCGTTTCAGGCGGGCGCCGCGAAGACGTCAGGCGTCGGAGGCCAATGCGCCCGTGGCTGCAGAATCGGTCAGGCGCCGGATGATCTGCGCGACCGGGGCGGAGATCTCCGGCGGCTCCTTGACGATGCCCTCCGGATCGCCGCGACCGAGGCTGGTCAGCTCGACCAGCGCGTCACCGGCGTCGGCGGCATCGCGATCCGCCGCGGGCTCCGGCTCGGCGGGCTTGATCGCGGCGCGCGGCGTCTGCACCCGACCCTGCACGGCCTGCGGCGGTTGCACCAGGACCGGGCGGGCGGGCGGCGTGGCCGCCGGCGTTTCCGGCGCGGCATTGATGAGCGGCTTCGCGCCGGGCGATCCAGTCTCGGTCAGCAGGTGGCGCACGCCGCGCTCGAGCCGGATCATCGCCTCGCGCAGCGGCGTCGTGTTGCGACCCTCGACCAGGTCCAGCAGCGTCTTCACCATGGTGCGAAGCTGCTCGTTCTGGGATTCCAGCCGCGCGATATCGGTTTCCTTGCCGGCCAGCTCGACTTCCTGGCGCGAGATCGCGTTGCGCGCGTCGTCGAGCTCGGTCTCCAGCGAGGCCGATCGGATGCGCGCGGCCTTCAGGTCTTCGCTCTGGCGGGAGAGGGCGCCTTCGACGATGCGCACCAGATCGTCGAGCCGCAGACCGTACTTGCGCTGGTCGGCTTCGACGCCGCCCAGACGCTCGCGAGCGGCTTCGACCCTCGACTGCAATTGTGCCAGATCGTCCATCGCATCCTCATCCGGCGCCGCATAGGAACGCCATGTTCAGCTTGGCGCGTGTTGGTTAATTCCGCGTTAAGACCGGCCGCCAAGCCACTCATCAGGCTGGAACCAGGGCGCCAAGGAGTCAAGCCGATCCGGGCCTAATACCCCAGCGCGCAGCCGTCCTTGCGCGGGTCCGAACCGGCCAGCAGGACGCCGCGCTGCCAGTCGATGAAGATCGCCTGTCCGCCGCCCAGAGGTGCGGTCAGGCGCAGCGCCTTGTGGCCGCGATCGGCCAGGCCGAGGAACACGTCCTCGGGCAGGCCGGTCTCGGCGCCCAGCACGCCGTCCTCGTGGTGGACCCGCGGGCAGTCGAGCGCCGCCTGCGGATCCATGCCGAAATCGACCATGTTGGTCAGGGCGTGGACCTGGCCCATCGGCTGGTAGTCGCCGCCCATCACGCCGAAGGAGAGGACCGGGCGCCCCTCGCTGGTGACCATCGCCGGAATGATCGTGTGCATCGAGCGCTTGCCGGGACCGATGCAATTCGGATGCGCCGGGTCGAGCGAGAAGCAGGCGCCGCGATTCTGCAGCAGGATGCCGGACCGCTCGGTCGCCCGCGCGCTGCCGAAGCCGTAATAGATCGAGTTGATGAAGCTCACCGCATTGCGGTCGCGATCGACCACCGTGAGATAGGTCGTGTCCGGATGCGGCTGCAGGAACTTCGCCTGATGGAGGTCGAGCGCGTGGTTGGGATCGATGCGGGCCGCCAGCCGGCGCGCATGCTTCTCCGACAGCAGGTCGTCGACCGGGATATGTGCGTGATCGGGATCGGCGATATGCCGGTCGCGCTCGAGATAGGCGAGCTTGGCCGCTTCGATCTCGAGATGCAGGCGGCCGGGCGAGAGCGGACCCGATCCGATCGACGGGAACTGCGCGAGGATGTTCAGCATCAGCAGGGCGGTCAGGCCCTGGCCGGGCGGCGGGCATTCCCAGACATCGAGCCCGCGGTAATTGGTCTTGATCGGCAAGGTGTAGCCGCCGCGATGCGCCGCCAGGTCGCTGATCCGGAGCAGCCCGCCTTCGGCCGTGACCGTGCTGGCGATGTCATCGGCGACCCAGCCTTCGTAGAAGCCCGCGCTGCCCTTCAAGACGATTTCGCGCAACGTCTTGGCCAGCAGTGGCAGCGTCACCCGGTCGCCGGTCTGCGGCGCCTTGCCGCCCGGCAGGTACTGTTTCGCGGCCGCCGGATTGCGGGCGAGGCGGGGCGCGTCCTCGGCCCAGTCGCGCGCGACCCGGGGCGCCACCGGGAAGCCGTCCTCGGCATAGTGGATCGCCGGACGCAGCAGCTGGTCCAGCCCGAGCTTGCCATGGTCCTTGGCCAGCCGGCACCAGGCCTCGACGGCGCCGGGCACGGTGACGGCGTGGATGCTGTCGGCGTCGATCTTCGCAATGCCGCGTTCGCGGAACCAGTCGGGATGCGCCGCCTTGGCGGCGCGGCCGGCGCCGTTATAGGCCAGCACGCGATCGGTGCCGCCGACCGACATCAGGACGAAGCAGTCGCCGCCGATGCCGGTCATCGCCGGCTCGACCACGCCCAAGACCGCGGCGGCGGCGATGGCGGCATCCATCGCGGTGCCGCCGTCCAGCAGCATCTCGATCGCGGTCAGGGTGGCCAGGGGATGCGCGGTCGCCGCGGCGGCCTCGCCGGCCACCACCACGGAACGTCCCGCCGCCTGAAAATCCCGCCCCCCGCTCATAGGTCTCGCTTAACGGGACGACGGGCCAGTGGCAAGCGACAAGCTTGCATGGCGGGGTGACGGCGGGCGAGCGACCGAGTGAGCCCGGTCACTGCGCTCCGGACGGAACTGCGCTAAGTATTGAACCGTCGGCTGGGAACAGCCGACCGACTACCAGTAGCGGACGCGGCCGGTATCGACGTGAACGAAGTTCGACGCCGTGTACATGCCGACGCCGCCGCGCTTCAGCGAGACCGCAGTCTCGTGCAGCGTCCTGAGCTTCACGTCGGCCAGGCGGATGTCGATCGCCTTGCCGTCGAGATGCATGCTGCGCTTGGCGACGCCGCTGCTCTCGGAATTGAGCATCGAATTGGTCTTCGGGCTGCGATAGCCGGAGATGATCTGGAACGGCTGCTTGCTGCCGGTCTTGCGATGGAGCTCGGCCAGCAGGTCCAGGAGCTGCAGGTCGATCGGATGCACGTCGCCGGTGCGGAAGTCGCGCAGGATGTGGTTGATGTCCTTCAGCGCGCCCTTGTCGAACGCGTTGCCGCGCGCGTAGGTGGCCTTCAGCTTCTCATCGGTATGGGTGTTGTAGAAGGCGAGGGTCCGCTCGCCGGAAGGCCCCTGCGACGCGAAGGCGGCAGGTGAGATCAGGCTGGCCGCCGCAGCGGCGAGGCCAGCACCCAGCAGACGGCGACGGCCGAGCAGGGAAGAGGAAACGGTGGTGTTTTCGGATTGGGTCGCCGCGAACGGCCCTTGCGATGCCATCGGTCTCTTTCGTGCAATTGAAGTTGTGGGCGAAAGCTTGCACAGATGTCTTTGCATGGCAAAGTTAAATTCCCCTTGACAGGGCATTTTAGACAAATGCTCCCACCGGCGTGAGAGTTGCCGAAATGCCTTGTCGGACAGGGACTTGACCCGCCCCTCTGATTCGCGGCAAATCCCGCGTCACATTTTCCTGATCCTTCGAGGACCCCGACGTGCCGATTCTGCTCGGCCTGGATACCGGCGGCACCTATACCGACGCCGTGCTGTTTGATCCCGATCAAGGGGTCCTCGCCTCGGCCAAGGCGCTCACCACCAAGCACAATCTCTCGATCGGGTTGAAGGGGGCCATCGAGAAGGTGCTGCCGCATCTGCCCGCCGGCATCCGGCCGGCGGAGATCGCCCTGGTCTCGATGTCGACCACGCTGGCGACCAACGCGATCGTCGAGGCGCATGGCGCGCCGATCTGCCTGATCCTCGCCGGCTATGATTCAAAAGCTCTCGAGCGCGCCAACCTGAAGCAGGCTCTCGGCAGTGATCCCGTCGTCTTCATCGCCGGCGGCCACAAGCCCAGCGGCGACGAGCAGGCGCCGCTCGATCTCGAGGCCGCCCGCGCCGCGATCCTGGAGCACGCGCCAAAGGTCGCCGCCTTCGCGGTCAGCGGCTACTTCTCGGTCCGCAATCCGGCCCATGAGCTCGCCTTGCGCGATCTCATCCGCGATCTCAGCGACCGGCCGGTCTCCTGCGGCCATGAGCTCACCTCGAAACTCGACGCGCCGCGGCGCGCGCTGACCTGCGCCTTGAACGCGCGGCTGATCCCGCAGCTCCAGCAGTTGATCCGCTCGGTGGCGGGCCTGATGCAGGAGAAGGGGATCGACGCGCCTTTGATGGTGGTGAAGGGTGACGGCTCGCTGATGGATTCCGCGATGGCGCTGGCCTGTCCGGTGGAGACGATCCTCTCCGGCCCGGCCGCCAGCCTGGTCGGCGCCAAGCATCTCTCCGGCGAGGACACGGTGATCGTCTCCGACATGGGCGGCACCACCACCGACATCGCCATGCTGAAGAACGGCCGGCCGGTCCTGAACAAGGAAGGCGCCACGGTCGGCGGCTGGAAGACCATGGTGGAGGCGGTCGCCGTCCACACCTATGGCCTCGGCGGCGACAGCGAGGCGCGGATCGACGAGCATCACGGCTTCACCCTCGGGCCGCGGCGCGTGGTGCCGCTGAGCCTGCTGGCGATGCAGTATCCCGCTGTGCTCGACATCATGCGCCAGCAGGCCGAGAGCGACGAGATGGTGCAGTATCGCGGCCAGTTCGCCCTGCGCCAGCGGCCGCTCGACACCGGCGCATCCGGCCTGAGTGCCGGGCAGCAGCAGGTCTGGGACCGCCTCGCCGACGGACCGGTGGCGCTCTCCGACATGATCGTCGGTCCGGCGATCGCCCGAAACCTTCAAAGGCTGGTCGATCGCGGCCTGGTGGTGATCTCCAGTCTCACGCCGAGCGATGCCGCCCATGTGCTGGACTTGCAGACCGGCTGGAACCGCGCGGCGGCCGAGCTCGCCGCGCGCCTGTTCCTCAAGCGCACGCCGCAAGCCGGCTGGCATCCGCCGAAGGACGCGGAGACGCTCTGCCGAGACGTGGTCGAGCGGGTGGTGCTGCAATCCGGCCGCGCCATCCTCGACGCGGTGATCAACACCCAGGCGCGAATCGACGACCACCATTGGGGTCTGCTCGGCCGCTATCTGGTGCAGCATTCGCTATCGCCGAAAGACACCGCTCCCGCGGACGATCTGTTCGACGCCGTGCTTTCCCTGAAGCATCCGCTGCTGGCGATCGGCGCGCCGGTCGGCAGCTACTATCCGGAGATCGCGAAGCGGCTGAACACCCGGTTGGTGATCCCGAAATTCGCCGAGGTCTCGAATGCCGTGGGTGCGGTCGCCGGCGGAATCATGCAACGTGTGACGGCCGTCATCACCTCTCCGGCGGAAGGGCTGTTTCGCGCCCATCTTGCCAGCGGGAACAAGGACTTCCATGAACTCGAGGCGGCCTGTGAACACGTCCGGGAATGGGCCACGGCGACCGCAACCGAGCTCGCCAAGGCGGCGGGGGCGGCGGAGATTGAACTTTTCCACGAGCGCGACGACAAGATCTTCGAACAACCGGGCGGGATGAAGATCTTCATGGAATCCAACATCGCCGCAACGGCGTTCGGCCGACCGGCTCTGGCGACGGCGTAAACCCCCCACGATTTAACGGGGCCGTCTGCCCGATCTGAGAGCGGCATCACACGCTCCACCCATGACAGTGCGCGGCCGGTTTGGTAATGTCCGGCCGCCGCTCCAGACCGAATTGGTGAACCATGCGACGCGCTACTTACCGAAACGCCGCCCTGATTTCGGGCGCCTTTTTTCTGGCTGCGGCCGCCCATGCCTGGGCCGATTCCGCCGACCGTTTCCCGCAGGAGAAGCCGGTCGAGACCGCGGTGCCGGAATTGCCGGCCGCCGTGCCGGCGGCGGTGCCGGAGATCGCCGCCGCCTTCGATGCGCTGCAGACCGATCCCGCGACCGCCGGGCTGAAGGTCGATTGGAGCGCGCTCAAGTTCTACTACGCGGCGCATGGCAACAACGCGCTCTGGACCACGTCGAACGGCTACACCTTGCTCGGCCAGGCCTGGATCGTGCAGGTGCCGCGCGCGGTGCGGGCCGGCATGCCGATGGCCGAGCAGACCCTGTTCAAGATCGCCGGCATGACGCCGCCGGTCGATTCCGCATCGCAGACCCGCAACGAGGCGCTGATGTCGGCGGTGTTCGTCGCCTCCGCGGTCGATGCGGTCGGGCCGCTGGGCAGCGCCAAGCTGCGCGGCCCCGCGGTGCTCGACAAGGTCGCGGCGGCGAAGGATCCGGGCGACGCGATCGGCCAGCAATGGCCGGCCTATTACCGCTTCTGGAGCCTCTACGCCAAGCTGCCGACCTATGTCGGCTATTACCAGGCCGGCGGCTGGCCGAGCGTGCCCAAGGTCGACAAGGTCGAGCCCGGGCAATCGAGCAGCGTCATCCCCGCGGTGCGCGCGCGCCTGCAATACACGGGTGAGCTCCTGGCCCCGACCCATACCGACGAGGTCTACGACACCGAGCTTCAGGCGGCGGTGGCCTTGTTCCAGCGCACCCATGGCCTCAACGATGACGGCGTGATCGGCGGTCGCACGCTGGAAGAGATGAACGTCTCGGCCGAGAAGCGGCTGCAGATGATCGTGCTGAACCTCGACCGCATGCGCGAGCAGGGCGGCAAGTTCGAGCCGCGCCACCTGATCGTCAACATCCCGAGCCAGGAAGTGAAGGTGGTCGAGGACGGCAAGGTCCAGTTCATGACCAAGGCGATCGTCGGCAAGATCGATCGCAAGACGCCGACTCTCGACAGCGTGATCAAGGTCGCGAAGTTCAATCCGGAATGGAACGCGCCGCACAAGATCGCTTCGAACGACGAGGTGCGCCGGATGCGCGCCGATCCGAGCTTCCTCGAATCGCATGGCTTCACCGTCTATGACGGCAACGGCATGGAAGTCGATCCGAGCGCGATCGACTGGCATTCGGTCGGTCCGGGCAACTTCCCCTATCGCCTGGTGCAGGCGCCGGGGCCGGAGAACGCGCTGGGTCCGGTGAAGCTCGACTTCCCGAACAAGGACGCGGTCTACCTGCACGGCACCAACCAGAAGCAGCTGTTCGCCAAGCAGGACCGCTACTTCTCCTCGGGCTGCATGCGCATGCAGCAGCCGATCGACATGGCGGCCTTCCTGCTGGCGGACGATCCGGACTACCAGCGGCCGCGGATCGACCAGATCGTCGAAAGCGGCAAGACCGTGCTGGTGCCGCTGCGCACCCCGATGCCGGTTCATGTCGTCTATATGACGGCCTGGACGGACGAGGACGGCGTGCTGCAATTCCGCAAGGACATGTATCGTTACGATCGTTATGCTGATATTCCGAAAGACCTGCAGCCGGGCGCGAATCTGATCGCGGAAGCTGCGGAGCCCGCGAAACCTGCAAAGACCGAGTCGAAATAACGATGATCAAAGCCTTCCGCCTCTCCGCCGCCGCGATCGGAATGTCCGGTCTCCTTCTGACCTCCTCGATTGCCGCGGCGGATGGCGTGGCGGGCTTCGAAGCCTACGAGAAGGGCGACTACGCGACGGCGCTGAAGGAGTTCATGCCCTTGGCCGAATCCGGCCAGGCTTCGGCCGAGGCCGCGGTCGGCCAGATGTACTTCGAAGGCAAGGGTGTGAAGCCCGACATGAAGGAAGCGGCACGCTGGCTGGAGCCGGCGGCGAGCAAGGGCATCGCCCGCGCCCAGTTCCTGCTCGGCAAGCTCTACCTCTCCGGCGAAGGCGTCGCGTCGCCCGATCCGGTGAAGGCGGCGGCGCTCACCAAGGCGGCCGCCGACCAGGGCCTCGTCGAGGCCCAGGTCGATACCTGCGCCTTCTACTACCAGGGCGTCGGCGTGCCGAAGGATCTGGTGCAGGCCTATCTTTACGCCAATCTCGCGGCCCAGGCGGGCAGCGAGGACGGCCGCAGCATCCTCACGCTGCTCAGCCAGGACATGAAGCCGGAAGACGTCGCCAAGGGCGAGGCCGCGGTCCGCGCCTGGAAACCGGTCCTGCCGGACATCCAGGATCCCAACGTCCAATAGCGGGCCCGGGCACCGCCCGAGGCTTTCCGCTATCCTGGCCGCACGATGGAAGCGCTCTTTATCCTCGCCGGCCTGTTTTTCCTCCTGGTGGTTCCGGTCCTCGCGATCCGCGCCAACCTGAAGCTCGGCGCGCTGGAACGCGAGATCGTCCAGCTCCGCGGCGCACTCGCGGCCCAGAAGGCCGCGCCCCAGCCGACGCCGAGCGCAGCGCCGATTGCCGAAGCACCCGCGGTCGAAGCCGCGCCAACGGTCGAAGCGCCGGCACCGATCGTCGAAGCGCTTCCGCCTGAGCCAGTTGCCGAAGAAGCAGCGCCTTTGCCGCCGGTGCCGGTGAAGCAACCGAAGCCCGGCTTCGAGGAGAAGCTGGGTGGGCGGATCTTCGTCTGGATCGGCGCGGTGATGCTGGCGCTGGCCGGCGCCTTCCTGGTCAAGTACTCGATCGATGTCGGCCTGCTCTCACCGGCGGTGCGGGTGTTCCTCGGCCTGCTGATGGGTGTCGCCCTGCTGGCGGGTGGGCAGTGGCTGCGCAAGGAATCGCCGATCATCGCCCAGGCGCTCGCCGCCGCGGCGGTGGCGGACTGGTTCGCCAGCCTGTTCGCCGCGGTCTCGCTCTATCACCTGATCGACCCGCTGTTCGGCTTCATCGCTCTCGCCATAGTGACGGCGATCGGCATCGGGCTTTCCCTCCGCGAAGGCATCCTGGTGGGGTTGGTCGGCATTGCCGGTGGCTTCATCACGCCGGCCATCGTCTCGACCGGCACGCCGCAGCCGGCGCCACTCTTTCTCTATCTCTACCTGATCCAGCTCGGCGCGCTGGTTCTGCAACATAAGCGCGGCTGGTGGCAGCTCGCGGCGCTCGGCATTGGCGGCGGATTGATCTGGGTCGTGCTGATGGTAGTGGCGGGTCCGGCGGCAAGCGGGCTCGTGGGGCTGGCGGCGCTCTCGCTGCCACTGTTCTTGCTGGCAACCGATCTGACGCAGTTGTGGTCGCTCTATGGCAAGGGTGGGGTCGCGGTCAGCCGCGAAATGGCGATCACCGCGCGCGCGGCCAGCATTGCCTCTTTCCTGCTGATGGCCTTCTGGCTCTCGATCGGCGGCCATCAGCTGGACAATTGGGCTTTCCTGATCGTGCTGACCTTGGTGCACATGGCGGCCGCGCGGCGCTTCCCTTCCGAGGAAATCCCGGCTCTGGTCGGTGCGGCCATCGCGATCGCCGCCTATGCCGTCTGGAGTCCTTTCGCTGCCGGCTCGGGCTGGACTCTTGGAAGCCTGATGGATCGCAGCGGCGATTTCATCATGATCGGCATCGTTCTGGGCGCCATTTTTGGCGCCGGCGGCTTCTGGTTCGAGCTGGGCGCCGCGAAGCCGGTGCGCTGGGCGGGCCTCTCGACGCTCGGCACGGCGTTTCTGTTCGGCGGCGCCTATCTCAATCTCAACGAGGCGGAGCTGGTGCTCACCTGGCCGATCCAGGCGGTGATCCTCGCGGCCTTGCACATGGGCGCGGCGGAGAGGCTCAACCGCCTGCGGCATACGGATGCGAGATACACCGGCGCGCTCGGCCTGCATTGCCTCGCGGTGTCGGGCTTCCTGGCGCTCGCCGTGCCGATGCGGCTGGAGCAGGAGTGGATCGCGGTCTCCTGGGCGATCGAACTGCCGGTCATGGCCTGGGTGGCGCTGCGCCTCGACCTGCCGTGGCTAAAGCGCGGCATCTGGGTCGGCGGCGCGCTGGTCGTGGCCGCGGTCCTGCTCTCCGGCTTCCCGACCGGCGATTGGATCATCTTCAACCGCTTGCTCTACGGCATCGGCATTCCCTGCATCGGACTGATCGCCACCGCCGCGATCCTGAAGCGCACCGCCGCCGACAAGGAGACGCGCCTCTTGGTCATGGTGCTGGAACTGGCCGGCGCCGGATTGCTGGCCCTGCTGATCGGGCTCGAGGTCGATCACGCGGTCGGCCGCCTGGTCTTCGACACCGGGGTCGACTTCCTCCGCTGCGGCATCGCCACCATCGTCTGGGCGGCGCTGGCGCTCGGCCTCCATCATCTGCACCGGCGCGAGCGCGACCCGGCCTATCTCACCGCCGCCGCCGGCTTCACCGTGCTGGCCTGCGGCGCGCTGATCCTCGGCGGGTTCATCATCCTCAACCCGCTGTTCGACCAGATCCGGGTCGGCGAGACCTGGATCTTCAACCGCCTGATGATGGTCTATGCGATCCCGGCGGCGCTGCTGCTGCTGATCGCCGACCAGCTGCGCCGGCCGGTCGAGCAGACCCGCTTCGGCGATCACCCGGCCCGGGCCGTCGGCTTGCTGGCTCTGGTGACCGGCTTCGTCTGGGTGACGCTCACCGTCCGCCAGATCGCCCAGGGGCCGATCCTCTCCGGCGGTGCGATCACCGATGCCGAGCAATACGGCTACTCGGCGGCCTGGACGCTCTATGGCTTGATGCTGCTGGGGCTCGGCACCGGACTGCGCAGCCAGCTCTTGCGCTACGCCTCGGCGGTGGTGGTGCTGATCACGGTCTCGAAGGTGTTCCTGGTCGATGCCTCGGACCTGACCGGCCTCTACCGGGTCGCCTCATTCCTGGGGCTGGGCCTCAGCCTGATCGGGATCGGCTACCTCTATCAGCGGCTGCTGTTCCGCCGCCGCGAATAGTCCGCTGCCCCGATGCGCCATGTTCCTGGCGCTTCCGTGCTGCGCGCAAATTTTCAGTGCATATTCTTGAATTCATGCGCCCGCTGCAGGACGCGCGCACCCGATTGTGGTATGATCGCTGCGCTGTTTGACATCGTAAATGCCGTGTCGAAATTTGCGCCAACCAGACCGTGCGTGCTGCTCGGCAACGCAGACCGACGCAGACAGAACCGACCGGGCGTCGTTCGCCCGGATGCACCCGCGGGCCAAGGTTTACCCAGGGTTTACGGAGCGAAGAATCGCTTTGGCCACTCGATCGAGAGAAGGCCATCATCGTCAACAGCTTGGCATGGTTTTGCGCCCATGCGCCAGGCGGAAGCCGTAAACCTAAGTGCCGCTTTGCAGCGGCCGGGCCTACTGCACTGCAACGCAGACAGGACGCAGACGGAATGAAAAACGGGATCTACGCAGACCGACGCTTTTTCTCTGCACTCTCAAACACTTGAGATACGCAGACGGGGCTGGGCCGTCTGCGTCACTCGATCCAGGCCACCCGCAGGGTGTTGGTGGAGCCGGGGCGGCCGAACGGCACGCCGGCGGTGATCACCAGGCGCTCGCCCTTCTTGGCGAGTTCCTGCTTCAGCGCGACCCGGCGCGCCTTCTCGACCATCTCGCTGAAGGTGCGGATGTCGGCGGTGTGGACGCAATGCGCGCCCCAGAGCAGGGCCAGGCGCCGCGCGGTGGCGAGGTCCTCGGTGAGGCAGAGGATCGGCGCATCCGGACGCTCGCGCGCGACCCGCAAGGCGGTCGAGCCGGAGGTCGTGTAGGTGACGATCACCGAGGCGGCGAGGGTGCGCGCGACCTGGGCGGCGGCGGCGCTGATCGCGTCGTTGCCGGTCGCCTCGGGATCGGAATGCTGGGCGTCGATGATGCGGCGGTAGGAGGGATCGCGCTCGGTCTGCTCGATGATGCGGTTCATGATGCTGACCGCCTCGATCGGATACTTGCCGGAGGCGGATTCCGCCGACAGCATCACCGCGTCGGCGCCGTCATAGATCGCGGTCGCGACGTCGGAGGCCTCGGCCCGGGTCGGGGCCGGGGCGTTGACCATGGATTCCAGCATCTGGGTCGCGACCACCACCGGCTTGCCGGCCTTGCGGCTGGCGACCACGATGCGCTTCTGCAGGCCCGGCACGACTTCGGGCGGCAGCTCGACGCCGAGATCGCCGCGCGCCACCATCACCGCGTCGGAGAGCTCGATGATTTCATCCAGATGCTCGATCGCCGCCGGCTTCTCCAGCTTGGCGATGATGCGGGCGCGGCCGGCGATCAGCCGGCGGGCCTCGGCGATGTCTTCCGGCCGCTGCACGAAGGAGAGCGCGATCCAGTCGGCACCGAGGTCGAGGCCGAAGGTCAGGTCCTCGCGGTCCTTCTTGGTCAGCGGCGAGACGTTGAGCACCGCATCCGGGATGTTGACGCCCTTGCGGTCGGTGAGGCGTCCGGCGGTCATCACCTCGCAATCGACGAAGTCCTTGCCTTCCTTGGTCACCATCAGGCGCAGGCGCCCGTCGTCGAGCAGCAGATTGGAGCCGGCCTGGACCGCCTCCAGGATTTCCGGGTGCGGCAGCGAGACCCGCTTGTCGTCACCCAGCTTCTTGCTATCGAGATCGAGGCGGAAGGCCTGGCCGAGCTTGAGATCGGTGCCGCCGTCCTTGAACGCGCCGACGCGGAGCTTCGGGCCCTGCAGGTCCACCAGCACGCCGATCGGGCGGTCGAGATCGTGTTCGATCTGGCGGATGATGTCGTAGCGCGCCTTGTGGTCCTCGTGCGTGCCATGGGAGAGATTCAGCCGGAAGATGTCGGCGCCCGCCCGGAACAGCGCCTCGATCTGCTTGCGGGTGGTGCTGGCGGGCCCCAAGGTCGCGACGATCTTGGCCTTGCGTTGGCGTCTCATCCCTAGCCTTTTTTAGATTGGTAATCCGGTCGGTCAACGAGGATAGCACGGAAATCATTAACGTTGGTACGCGTCGGCCCGGTCACGATCAAGTCCTGAAGCGCGGAAAAGAATCCATAGCCGTCATTGTCGGCGAGCCGGGCCTTGGCCTCGACGCCAAGTTGTGCGGCCCGCGCGATGCTGTCCGGCGCCAGCAGCGCGCCGGCATTGTCCTCGGTGCCGTCGATCCCATCGGTGTCGCCGGCCATGGCATGGATGCCGGCCTGGCCGTCCAGCGCCACTGCCAAAGCCAGCAGGAACTCCGCGTTGCGACCGCCGCGGCCCTGGCCGCGCACGGTGACGGTGGTCTCGCCGCCGGAGATGATGGCGGCGGGGGCGGGCATCGGCTGGCCGTGCCGCGCGACCTGACGGGCGATCCCGGCATGGACCAGGGCGACGTCGCGGGCCTCGCCCTCGAGATCGCCGAGGATGACAGGTTGATAGCCGGCGTCGCGGGCGATCGCGGCGGCGGCATCGAGCGCCGCCTGGGGCGTGCCGAGCATGACGGTCGAGGCGCCGGCGAGCCGCGGATCGCCCGGCTTCGGCGTCTCCGCTGCGGGCGATTCCAGATGGCGGCGCACCGCCTCCGGCATCGGCATCTGGTATTTCTCGAAGACGGCGATCGCATCGGCGGTGCTGGTCGGATCGGCCACGGTGGGTCCGGAGCCGATCACCGACGGATCGTCGCCGGGCACGTCGGAGATCAGCAAGGTGACGACCCGCGCCGGATGCGCGGCGGCGGCGAGGCGGCCGCCCTTGATCGCGCTCAGGTGCTTCCGCACGCAATTCATCTCGGCGATGTTGGCGCCGGATTTCAGCAGGCCCTTGTTGACCGCCTGCTTGTCGGCGAGGGTGAGTTGGCCGCCCGGCAGCGCCAGCAGCGCCGAAGCGCCGCCCGAGATCAGGCAGAGGACGAGATCGTCCTTGGTGAGACCTTCCGCCTTTTGGAGGATGCGCCGTGCCGCCTGCTGGCCGGATTCATCGGGCACCGGATGCGCGCCCTCGACCACCTCGATCCGTCGGGTCGGCAGCCCATGGCCATAGCGGGTGAGCACCAGGCCCTCGAGCGGCCCGTCCCAATGGTCCTCGACCGCCTTCGCCATGGCCGCCGCGGCCTTGCCGGCGCCGAGCACGATGGTGCGGCCCTTGGGCGGCGCGGGCAGGCGCCCGGGCACGATCTTCAGCGGATCGACCGCCCCGATCGCGGCGTCGAACATGCGGCGCAGCAAGGCTTTGCGATCGATGGACAAGTGGATTCCCCTGGGACGATGAACGTTGGCCGCACTCTAGGAAGCGGCTCGCAAGGGGGTCAAGTCGAAGGGCGACGGGTAACGGTGTGGGCGCGGCGTGCCAGCAGGATGCCGCCGACGACGGCGATGCCGGCCAGCATCTGCAGCGGCGTCAGCGCCTCGCCGAGGATCGGCCAGGCGCAGATCGCGGCGAACATCGGGTTCATCAGCAGGGTCAGCGAGGAGAAAGCGGCGGGCAGGTGCCCCATGGCCCAGTTGATCGAAGACTGGCCGAGCACCTGACTGAGGAATGCGAGGCCGAGGACGACGGCCCAGGCGTGCAGGTTCTGCGGCAGCACCGCGTCCTCGGTTGCGAGTGCCACCGGCAGCAGCACGATACTGGCGGAGACCGCGCCCCAGAACATTACCTGCGCGGTCGACAGACCACGCTGCCGCGCCGCGGTGCCGAAGCGGAAGTAGCCGGCATAGGCGAGGCCGGTGAACAGGCCGAGGCCGAGCACGTAGGCATCCTTGATGTCGACCGGCTTGCTGCCGCCGGCGATCAGGCCCCAGGTGCCGAGCATGGCGAGGGCAAGGCCGATCAGGAACAGCGGCCGGAAGCGCTCACCCAGAAACAGGAAACCGCCGAGCGCCACCCAGATCGGCGTGGTGTTGCCGAGCAAGGTGGCCGTCGCCACCGTGGTCATGCGCAGGCACCAATGCCAGGCGATCAGGTCGGCGGCGAGGGCCAGGCCGGCCAGCATCGCGAACAGCATGGCGCGGCGATCGCGCGGGATGAAGCCGGGATCGCTGCGGCTCGAGGCGTCGCGCTGCATCCACAGCAGGAAGAACGGCAGGGCAAGCGCCATCCGGTAGAACCCGGTCGAAGTCGGGCCGACCTCGGAGAGTTTCACGAAGATGCCCGAAAAGGAGATCAGGCCCGCGGCGAAGATGAGCACCGGCAGGGCCCAATGGTCGACCGGGCGATGGGTAGTCTCGATCGAACGACCGGACTTGGGAACGCCGGAATCGGGCATGCTTGCCGGAATGTGATGCTGCGCGCGGATGACAGAGACTGGCGCTTCTTCTAAGCTTCGGCCCCAACCGGGTCAATCGCGGCGCGCGCAAGACGGGCATGCAATGAAGAGTGAAACGGGTGGGGGCCTGCTCCTCCCGGGCGATCCGCCACCGTTCGAAGTGATCAACCCCGAAGGCCGGGCGCGGCTGGTGCTGTTCAGCGATCATGCGGGCCGCGCGGTCCCGCAACGGCTCGGCACCTTGGGACTGAAGCAGGACGAGCTCGACCAGCATATCGGCTGGGATATCGGCATCGCCAAGCTGGCGCGAAAGCTCGCCGCGGCACTGGATGCGCCGGCGGTGCTGGCCGGCTATTCGCGGCTGGTGATCGACTGCAACCGGCGGCTCGACGATCCGACCTCGATCGCCCAGGAGAGCGACCGCATCCCCGTGCCGGGCAATCGCGGCCTGTCGGGGGAAGAGCGCAAGGCGCGCCAGGATGCGATCTTCCGGCCCTATCACGCGGCGGTCGCCGCGGTGATCGCGCGCAAGCGCAAGCAAGGCCCGGATCCGGCGATCCTGTCGTTGCACAGCTTCACCCCGCGGATGAACGGCTTCGCCCGGCCCTGGCATATCGGCATCCTCTGGAACCGCGATCCACGGCTGCCAGTGCCGCTGATGGCGCGGCTGATGCAGGAGCCGGGGCTGGTGGTCGGGGACAACGAGCCGTATAGCGGCAAGGACGAGCACGGCTACTCGGTGATCGCCCATGCCGAGGCCCAGGGCCTGCCGCACGGCCTGATCGAAATGCGGCAGGACCTGATCGGCGACACAGCCGGTGTCGCGCGCTGGGCTGAAACTTTGATCCGCGTCTTGCGGGATGTCCTTGCCGACGAGAGGGTCTATCAGCCGCGCGCTTGACCGCCCTGTCCGGGCCGCCGATCATGCGGCCAAAGACAGTCTCGAGAGGTCATCATGGACGAAAAGACGCAAACCGAGTTGGAAGCCGCCGCGTTCCGGCGCCTGGTGCAGCATCTGCGCGAGCGCACCGACGTGCAGAACATCGACCTCATGAATCTCGCCGGCTTCTGCCGCAACTGCCTGTCGCGCTGGTATCGCGAGGAGGGCGAGAAGCAAGGCGTCCCCGTGCCCGATGCGGAGGCCCGCCAGCACGTCTACGGCATGCCGTATGACGAATGGAAGGCCAAGTACCAGAAGGAAGCGACACCCGAGCAGGCGGCGGGGTTGAAGGTTTCGCACAAACATTGAGCGCTTGCGCGTGGGCGAGCGGGACGTGCCGGCTCAAGCCGCCAGCAGCGTCTTCAAGAACCGATCGACGTCGCCCTTCAACTGCTGCGACAGCGTGAGCAGGCCGCGCGCGGCGTCGGAGACCTGCGACGCGGAATTGCCGGTCTCCTCCGCGGAGACGCGCACGCTCTCGATCACGTCGGAGGTTTCCGCCGTACCGCGGGAGACGTTCTGGGCGCTCTGCGCGATCTCGCGGGTGGCGGCGTTCTGCTGATCGACCGAGGCGTTGATGGTGGAGACCACCTCGCTGACCTCGCCGATCGTGTTTGAGACCGACTGGATCGCCATCTCGGATTCGCGGGTGGCGCCCTGGATTGCGGTGATCTGCGCTGAGATCTCCTCGGTTGCCTTGGCGGTCTGGTTGGCGAGCGACTTCACCTCGTTGGCGACCACGGCGAAGCCTCGGCCGGCCTCGCCGGCGCGCGCCGCCTCGATCGTCGCGTTCAACGCCAGCAGATTGGTCTGCGAGGCGATCTCGTTGATCAGGCGCACGATGTCGCCGATTCTCTGGGCGGCTTCGGTGAGTTCGCGCACCTTGGCGCTGCTGGTGCCGGCTTCGGTGACGGCACGCGCGGTGATCTCGGTCGAGCGCTGGACCTGGCGCTGGATCTCGGCGACCGAGGCCGAGAGCTCTTCCGCCGCGGCGGCGATCGACTGGGCGTCGCCGGACGCGGCGCTGGAGGCGGTGGCGGCGGCGCCGACCCGCTGCGCATTCTCCCGCGCCGCCGTCGCCATCGATGTCGCGAGCGTGGTCGCGCGATCGGAATCGGCGGAGACGCGCTCGATCAGCGCGCGCACCGCCTGCTCGAAATTGCTGGCGACCTCGGCCAGCATGCGATGGCGGTCGTCGCGCGCCGAGGCTTCGCGGGTGCGGATCTGCTCGGCCAGGCCTTCGGCTTCCGTGCTCGCGACCCGCGCCTTCTGGAGCGCGCTCTCGGAATCGATCAGCGCGTGCGCCATGTGCCGCGCGACGAAGATCAGCACGCCGGCCTCGATCAGCACGATCACGGCATGCAGCACGACGCGGAAGAAGTCGCCGCCATTGGGGAAGACGGCGGCGGGCAGCAGGAAGTTGAGCGCGAGGTGGTGCACCGCCACCGTGGCGGTGGCGATCAGGATGGCCGGCCAATCGCAGAACGCCGCCAGCATGGCGAGCGAGGCGAAGAAATACATGTGCATGTCGATCTGCCACGGATGGCCTTCCAGGGCCGCGACCAGGGTCGCCACCGTCAACATCATCGCGGCGGATTGGAAATAGCGGACGGCGGGGCCTTTCATGGCAAAGGTCATGGCTCCGGTCGAAAGCGCGATCACCGCGCCGATGCCCGTCACGATGCCGGGCGTTCCATGGCGCAGCCAGTCGATCAGCGCAATCAGCGGAAAGTGCAGGCAGATGAAGATGCCGAGCAGCCGGGCGGTGTGGCTCCGCAGTGATTCGACGGCATTCATGATGTCGCTTGATCCTTGCTCGCGGTGGGAAGAGCGCCGCTGCAGCCGACGGCACCGTCGGCGCGGAAGACCAGGCTGGCCCCGGCGCGATAAAGCTTGTTCACGAAATCGGGATCCTCGGAGACCGCGATGACGGTCTCCGCCCATCCGCCGGCCGAGAGCAGCCGTCCATCGGCCGCCGCGACGACCCGCGCGGCCGTCGCGGTATCGCCGCCATAGACCAGAATTCCCACCGGCCTTCCGCTTTCGCGAGCGGGTAAGAGCTCAGCAACGGCCAAGCCGATCGTGCCGAATGCGACGAGCGCCGCGGCAGGAAGAGCTGCTGCAAGATGCTTGATCGTTGTCAAATGACACGCCAGTCCAGGTGGTGAGACGTGGCGGAGTTTGCGGCTTTCGCCGTAAAGGTTCGGTTAATTCGGCGCCGTGGCTTGTCCGATGCCGCGGCCGCCGCGCCGGATCACGATGACCGCCAGTCCGGCGATGACGACGGCACCGCCGAGCAGCAGAGAGGCCGGCAGCGGCTCACCCAGCTGCGTGGCGGCCACCACGACGCCGAACACGGGCATCAGCAGCAGGAAGGGCGTCAATTCATCCACCCGGTGGCGCATCAGCAGCCAGTACCAGATCGCATAGGGCAGGGCGAAACCGAGCAGCGCGATGGCCGGCACCGCGGCCCATGCGGCGAGCGGCGCGCTGGTCGCGACCTGCCATTGGCCGGATTCGAACAGCAGCGACATGACGATCATCTGTGGCGCGGCGTAGCGCGCCATCGCCGCGTAGAGCGTCATGCCCTGATCCTTCGCGACCACCGGGATGACCGCCTGGGTGACCGACCAGGAGATCACGCCGACCAGCATCGCCGCGAGGCCGAACCAGGCGTCGGTCGCCTCCGGCCTGCCGACCACGATGGCGACGCCGATCAGACAGACGATCGAACCGATCGTGTTCTTGAGATTGGGCTTGTCGCGGCCCATGAACCAGGAAGCGACCACCGCGACCGGAAGCTGCATCTGCATCGCCAGCACGGCGGTCGAGGCCGGGAGATATTTCAACGAGAGAAAGACCATGCTGGTCTGCAGCGCGCCGCCGAAGAAGCCGATCAGGAACAGGGTTCGGCGCGGCGTCTTGGCACGCGGCACCAGTGGCGTGAACAGCAGCGCCACGATGGAATAGACCATCGCCACCAGCATCAGCGGCGGAAAGATGCCGACGATCGGCTTGGTCAGCGTGTAGCACGGACCCCAGAGGACCTGGATCAGGACGGCGAGCAGGATGTGAAGGGGCGGCATGGTCGCCTTGCAAACGGAAGATGCCGCACTCTGCCCGGAATCCCAAGGCCGGGCAACGACACCCGTTATCCACCTTATCCACAGGCTTGCCGTGATGGACGCTCCGGGGCCTGGTCGTTAGATTGCCCGGCTGGTTTGCCGAGTCGCATTCTTTATCAATGGAGTCACAGTCATGGCCGACGCGGGGGGCATTGCCGCCGACCGGTTGAAGTCGTTCATCGAGCGCATCGAGCGTCTGGAAGAAGAGAAGGCCGCGATCGCCGGCGACATCAAGGAAGTCTATTCCGAGGCCAAGTCGTCAGGCTTCGAGACCAAGATCATGCGCCAGATCGTGCGGCTGCGGAAAATGGAGCCGCAGGAGCGCAGCGAGCAGGAGCAGTTGCTCGACGTCTACAAGCAAGCAATCGGGATGATCTGATCCCGTGGCGCATCCGGCCCTGACCCCCGGCCGCGGCGCGGTCATCACCGGCGCCGCCAGCGGAATCGGCCTCGCCACCGCGACGCGGCTCGCGGCGATGGGGCTGAAGGTCGTGCTCGCCGATCTGCCGGGTGCCGCGCTCGATGCGGCGGCGGAAAGCGTCGCGAAAGTGGCGAAGGGCGGCAAGGCCGACGTGCGTGCCGTCCCGACCGATGTCTGCCGGCATGACCAGGTGGCGAAGCTGCGCGAGGCGGCTTTCGCGGCGTTCGGCGACATCGCCTTCGTCATGAACAATGCCGGCATCGAGGCCACCGCGGGGTCCTATGACGACTATGCCGGTTGGGAGAAGGTGCTCTCGGTCAATCTCTGGGGTGTCATCAACGGCGTGCATGAATTTGCGCCGGCCTTGATCGCGCAACAAAAGCCAGCCCTGATCGTCAACACCGGCTCGAAGCAGGGCATCACGACGCCGCCGGGCAACACGGCCTACAACGTGTCGAAGGCGGGGGTGAAGGTGACGACCGAGGCGCTGGCGCATGCGTTGCGCAACGAGCCCGGCTGCCGGGTGACGGCACATCTGATGATCCCGGGCTTCGTCTTCACCGGCATGACGGCGCGCGGCCGCACCGAGAAGCCGGCCGATGCCTGGACGCCCGAGCAGGCGGTCGATTTCATGATGGAAAGCCTGGAACGCGGCGATTTTTACATTCTCTGCCCGGACGGTGCGGTCACCCGCGAGATGGACGAACGGCGGATGGAATGGGCCGCCAATGACATTATCCAGAACCGGCCCGCGCTCTCGCGCTGGCATCCGGACTACAAGGACGCGTTCGACGCGTTCATGAAGGCGCCGCGAAAGTAACTGCGGCAATCCTGTCGCTTGCCGTCCCCACCAGCTTTCCCGCAAGATGCGTGAAACGAGGATGAACAACCTCGATTTGGGGAGGCTCGTGCATGTCCGCGAAATTCGATGCGGTCTATCGGCGGTCGATCGAGGACCCCGCCGGGTTCTGGGCCGAGGCGGCCAAGGGGATCGACTGGATCCAGCCCTGGGAGCGCGTGCTCGACGACCGCAACCCGCCGTTCTATCGCTGGTTCTCCGGGGCCAAGCTCAACACCTGCTGGAACTGCCTCGACCGGCATGTCGCGGCGGGGCGAGGCGAGCAGATCGCCCTCATCCATGACTCGCCCGTCACCCAGACGGTGAAGCGGTTCAGCTATCGCGCCTTGCGCGACGCCGTCGCCCGGTTTGCCGGGGCGCTGGTCAACCAGGGCGTCGGCAAGGGCGACCGGGTCATCATCTACATGCCGATGGTGCCCGAGGCGCTGATCGCCATGCTGGCCTGCGCGCGGCTGGGCGCCATCCATTCGGTGGTGTTCGGCGGCTTCGCGCCGAAGGAACTCAAATCGCGGATCGACGACGCCAAGCCGAAGGTCGTGGTCACCGCTTCCTGCGGCATCGAGGTCTCGCGGATCATCGCCTACAAGCCGCTGCTGGACGCGGCGATCGAGCAGGCCGAGTACAAGCCGGAAACCTGCATCGTGCTGCAGCGGCCGATGGAGGAGGCGAAACTGATCACCGGCCGCGACATCGACTGGAACGACGCGGTCGCGGCGGCGCAGCCGGCCGACTGCGTGCCCGTCGCGGCGACCGATCCGCTCTATATTCTCTATACCTCGGGGACCACGGGGCGGCCGAAAGGCGTCGTGCGCGACAATGGCGGCCATGCGGTGGCGCTGCATTGGAGCATGGAGAACATCTACGGCATCAAGCCGGGCGAGACCTGGTTCACCGCCTCGGATGTGGGCTGGGTGGTCGGCCACTCCTATATCGTCTATGCGCCACTGCTGAAGGGCTGCACCACCATTCTCTATGAGGGGAAGCCGGTGGGCACGCCGGATGCGGGCGCGTTCTGGCGGGTGCTCTCCGAGCACAAGGTGCCGGCGATGTTCACCGCGCCGACCGCGTTCCGCGCGATCCGGCGCGACGATCCGAATGGAGAATTGCTGAAGAAGTACGACCTCTCCGGGTTCCGCGCGCTGTTCCTGGCGGGCGAGCGCTCCGACCCGCCGACCCTTGAATGGGCGGAACAGCTCCTGAAGGTGCCGGTGATCGATCACTGGTGGCAGACCGAGACCGGCTGGTCGATCGCCGCGAATTGTCTCGGCATCGAGCTCTTGCCGGTGAAGCACGGCTCGCCGACCCGGCCGGTGCCCGGCTGGACCCTGCAGGTGCTCGACGAAACCGGTCACCCGGCCGCGCCCGGCGAGATCGGCAATCTCTGCGGCAAGCTGCCATTGCCGCCCGGCACTTTTCCGACCTTGTGGAACGACGATGCGCGTTTCGTCGACAGCTATCTCGCGCGCTTCCCGGGCTATTACCAGACCTCGGATGCCGGGCTGATCGACGAGGATGGCTATGTCTATGTGATGGCGCGGACCGATGACATCATCAATGTCGCCGGGCACCGGCTGTCGACCGGCGGCATGGAGGAGGTCCTGGCCAGCCATCCCGACGTCGCCGAATGCGCGGTCATCGGCGTGCACGACTCACTGAAGGGTCAGGTGCCGGTCGGCTTCCTGGTGCTGAAGGCGGGCGTCGACCGCCCGTCTGCGAAGATCGTCAGCGAGGTGGTGCAGCTGGTGCGCGACCGGATCGGACCGGTGGCGGCGTTCAAGACCGCGACCGTGGTGGCCAGGCTGCCGAAGACGCGCTCGGGCAAGATCCTGCGCGGCACGATGCAGAAGATCGCGGACGGGCAGGAATACGCGATGCCTGCCACGATCGACGATCCCGCCATCCTGGGCGAGATCGACGATGCGTTGCAGGACATCGGTTACGCGAAGAAATAGAGACTAGCGCGGATTGCCGCCGGCACGGTTGCCGCCCTGACGATTTCCGCCGCTGCGGTTGCCATCCTGGCGCTTGCCGCCCGGATGGTTGCCGCCGCCGCTGTGATTGCGGTTCTGGCCCTGGCGATTGCCAGCATGTTGCGGGCGGCTCTCGCCGTTTCGGTGCTGGCCCGGATGGCTGTTCGCCGAACGGCTGTCGCCGCTACCGCCGTTGCGGCTGTCGCTGGCGCCCGCGCCTTGCGTGCTGCGGCCGCTGCGATGGTTGCCGCCGCCATTGGCCTTCCGCGCACCCTGGCCGGGACGGCCCTGGTGCTGGCCGCGATTGCCGCCGCGATGGCGGACCGGCAGGCCTTCGCCCGCCGCCGCGCGCGCAGCCGGATCTTCGGCCACGCCGACGAAGGCATGATCCTCGACTACCGGCAGCTTCACCCGGATGATCCGTTCGATGTCGCGGAGCAGGCCGCGCTCCTCGCTGTCGCAGAAGCTGAGTGCGATGCCGGAAGCGCCGGCGCGCGCCGTGCGGCCGATCCGGTGCACATAGGCTTCCGGCTCCATCGGCAGCTCGTAATTCACGATGTGGCTGATGTCGTCGACATCGATGCCGCGGGCGGCGATGTCGGTCGCGACCAGCACCTTCACCTTGCCGTTCTTGAAGGCGTTCAAGGCCTGCTGACGCGCACCCTGGCTCTTGTTGCCGTGGATCGCGGCGGTGACGAAGCCGTCTTTCTCCAGCTGCTCGGCCAGGCGGTTGGCGCCGTGCTTGGTGCGGGTGAAGACGATGGCGCGGCGCATCTCGGGTTCGCCCAGCAGCTGGGCCAGCAGCGCGCGCTTGTTGCCGCGCGCGACGTAGAAGAGCTTCTGGTCGATGCGCTCGGCGGTGGTCGATTGCGGCACCACCTCGACGCGGACCGGATCCTTCAGCAGGCCCTTCGCGAGGTCGGCGACGTCGCTCGGCATGGTGGCCGAGAACAGCAGGGTCTGGCGCTGCTTCGGCAGCAGCGGGGTGATGCGGCGGATATCGCGGATGAAGCCCATGTCGAGCATCCGGTCGGCTTCGTCGAGCACGAACACTTCGGCACTCTCGAGCCGCACATGGCCCTGCTGGATCAGGTCGATCAGCCGGCCCGGCGTCGCGACGACGATGTCGATGCCCTTGCGCAGGGCGTCCACCTGCGGGCTCTGGCCGACGCCGCCGAAGATCTGGGTCGAGCGGATCGGCAGGTGCTTGCCGTAGGTCCGGAGGCTGTCGCGGATCTGCACCGCGAGCTCACGGGTCGGGGTGAGGATCAGCGCGCGCATCGACTTCGGCGCCGCGCGCTTCTTGGATTCCATCAGGCGCTGCAGGATCGGCAGCACGAAGGCGGCGGTCTTGCCGGTGCCGGTCTGGGCGAGGCCGAGCAGATCGCGGCCGGCCAGCAGATGCGGAATGGCGCGCGCCTGGATCGGGGTCGGGCGCTCGTAGCCGGATTCCTGCACCGCCTGCATCAGCGGGGCGGTGAGGGCGAGATCGGCGAAGGCGACGATCTCAGGCGTCTTGTCGGCGGTCGGGGTGGTCGTGGTCTGGGTATGCGTATTCAAAGCCGGTTTTCCTTTTCGGCGTGTGTCACAAAAACTGCCGAAGGAATGCGCGCGCGCGTGAATGCGCGGCGATACGCCGGCGAGCGAGCCCGAGGCGCGCCTGCTCGAGAACTATGACGGTTTTCTGATGGATCTCAGGACGGGCGCCCCGGTAGCGTTTTGGCAGGGGGCGCAAGCGCGCAGTCGCGAGAAATGCAGGCCTCATATGAGGGATGAGGCCCGCAATGTCAAGCAATATGCGTTTATCGTGTGTTTACTGCGGCTTGATCCAGCTGATCGTGCCGGTCCATTTCATCTGCTGGACGAAGTCGTTGTAGCCGATCGAGTACTCGCCGTTCACATCGAGCTGCTGGGCGCCGACATCCGTATAGGGATTGGACCCGACCTGATATGGCCGGGGATCGTTGACGATCAGCCGGAGATCGGTCGGCGTGCCCTCATAGCCGATCACCAACACGACATCCTTGCCGCCCTTGTCGTCGGCGCCGGTCTTCGGCGGTTGCACGATGGCGACGAACGGGCGCTCGAAGCGGATCTCGTGGATCGCGTCGATCGGCGAGAGCACCTTGTGCTGCTGATAGCGCATCACGACGGGATCCTCGCCGAAGAACTTGTAGGCGAACGGCGAATAACCCTGGACCAGCTTCAGCGTGGCTTCTTCCGCCGAGAGCTTCGGCGCCTCGCAGGCCTGCACGCCGGTCAGGAAATCGGCCAGGCTGCACTGCCAGTTCTCGGCGCCGTAGAGCGGCGGCACGTTGTAGAAGTCCATGATCATCTGGCCGACTGCGGCCCAGCTCCAGCCGGGCTTCGACTCCGAGATCGCCGGGATGTCGAGCGTGGCCTTCGGAGGGATCACGTCGGGCACCGTGTCTTGGGCCTGGGCGCCGGCGAAGGTCGCGGCAAGCGCCGCCACCGCGAGGCCGGAGCGCAGAAGGCACCGTCGAGAGCGAGTCATGGCTTTTGCTTTCCTTGTTCCATCTGACCCAAGGTCGCCCGAGTCTCGCGCCCTGGGCGCAAGCGACCGCCCGAGACTATGATAAACGAGAGGACAACGATTGGGCGGGTCCGAGGGTTGCACAGAATTTCATGGTAGAAAACGCTGAAACCGCATTTGCGCCCCGCCTCCCGGCCATGATCCTGGCCGGCGGCCTGTCGCGTCGCATGGGTGGCGGCGACAAGTGCCTGCTGCCGTTGGGCGGGCGGCCGGTGCTCGGCCATGTGATCGACCGAGTGCGTCCCCAGGTCGCGGCGCTGGCCTTGAACGCCAATGGCGACGCGGCGCGATTCGCGCGCTTCAATCTGCCGGTGGTGGCGGATGACGCCGCGGATTTCGCCGGGCCGCTGGCCGGCATTCTGGCGGCTCTGGACTGGGTACGGCGCGCGCATCCGTCGGCTCTGGCCGTGCTGACCGTGCCGGCGGATACGCCGTTCCTGCCCCGCGACCTGGCGGCGCAGCTCACGGCGGCGGGTGCGCCTGCCGTCGCGCGGAGTGCCGGGCGGATTCATCCGGTGGTCGGGCTCTGGCCGCTGGAGCTGGAGCCGGGACTGCGGAAGGCGTTGCGTGAGGAAGGCTTGCGCAAGGTCGAAGAGTGGACCGCGCGGCTCGTCCCGGGCGTCGTCGATTTTGCGGCGGCGCCGATCGATCCCTTCTTCAACATCAACACCCCCGAGGACCTCAAGCGGGCCGAGGCGCTAGCGTGAGTGGGGGCGGTCCGGCTCGGCGGCGATGAGCACGACGTGGTCGGTCAGGATCAGGACCTTGCCGGCGCCCTCGAAATTCACCGTCACGCGGCGGCCGGTCACCGACTGGATCTGGCCCAAGCCCCAGTCCGGGCGGTCGGGGTGGCGCACAAAGGCGCCGGGCGTCAGAAATTCGGACATGAGATTCGGACCTGATAGTGCTCATCCTCACTCCTGGCAAAGTATACGCTGGCCGACCGGGACCGA
Source organism: Dongia sedimenti (assembly GCA_030715195.1). Classification (GTDB taxonomy): domain Bacteria; phylum Pseudomonadota; class Alphaproteobacteria; order Dongiales; family Dongiaceae; genus Dongia; species Dongia sedimenti. The sequence goes on along the minus strand of JAUYVI010000002.1, from coordinate 391,311 downwards.
ACCGCTAAACTGAGCCCGCGATCCGGGGGAACAGCCAGAGTAACCACCTATGACCTTCGACCTGCAGATCCTGGAACTGGTTTGCTCGCGGCTTTGCCATGACCTGATCAGCCCGGTCGGTGCCGTCGGCAACGGGCTCGAGCTGATGGCCGAGGAGGGGGACGACGAGCTTCTGCAGGATGCGCGGCGCCTGGTCGAGAGCAGCACCCACCGGGCCTCGGCCCTGCTGCAGATGTACCGCTGCGCCTACGGCAATGCCGGCAACCAGCCCAGCTTCGGCGCCGGCGAGGCGGTCAAATTCGCCCGCGAAGCGCTCGACAGCAACCGGGTCGAACTCAGGGCGGATCTTCCGGCGGTGGCGGATTGGCCGCAGGGCTTCGGCAAGCTGCTGCTCAATGCCATCCTGACCACGGTCGAATGGATGCCCCGTGGCGGCGTATTGACGCTGGCGGCCAGCGAAGCCGACGGCAAGGCGGCCTTCGGGCTGACGGCCGAAGGCCAGCAGGCAGGCTACTCGCCGGACGTGGCCCGACTCCTGGCCCTGGACCGGACCGGCATCGAATTGACGGCACATAATATACAGCCCTATTTGACGGGACTGATTGCCGCGCACCACAAATACCGGCTGGAATTGTCGCAGCCGGCCAGCGGCATAGCGATTCTGCAGGGCCGAACAGCCGCTTAGCGCGCGCCGATTGCTGAACGGCAATGGGATTTTGAGCCGTCGGGTTCACGCTAAATTAAGGGTTTCATGAAAATCTGAGCCTCAATCCGGCCCCGCTGAGGAGGGTCGGTGCGGTATGTCCGCGCGTACCTCAAAACGGGGCGAAAGCTATGGATGATCTGCTCAAAGAATTTCTGACCGAGACCTCGGAGAACCTCGCCGTGCTCGATGTCGAGCTGGTGCGGCTCGAGCAAAATCCCAACGACATGGACCTGCTCGGGAACATCTTCAGGCTCGTTCACACGGTGAAGGGTACCTGCGGATTTCTCGGCCTGTCGCGGCTGGAATCGGTCGCACATGCCGGCGAGAACGTGCTGGGCAAGGTGCGTGACGGCGAGATCGAGGTCGGCGCCGAAGCCGTCTCGCTCATTCTCGAATGCCTCGACCGGATCCGCACCGTGATGACCGATCTCGAAGCCACCGGCGCGGAGCCGGCCGGCGACGACACCGATCTCATCAAGCGCCTGAATGCGTTCGCCGAATCCGGCGGTGCCAGCTCCGCCCCGGCGGCGCCCGCGGCGGCGCCTGCGCCGGTCTCGGCTCTGGCGGCGGCGGAAAGCTCGGCCTCGATCTACGATCAGATCGGCGGCATGGGCACGGTCGATGCGGTGGTCGAAGTCTTCTTCGCCCGCGTGACCGGCGATCTGCGCGTGAAGCAGGCATTCGACGGCGCCAGCATCGACCATCTGCAGGGCCAGATGCGCGACTATCTCGCCAAGCTCTGCGGCGGCCCGGATTCCAGCGCCAAGTCGGTGCTGATCGATCGCAACATGAACGACGCGCAGTTCGACGCGGCCTGCGGCCATCTGCAGGCGGCGCTGAACCAGCTCGAGGTTTCCGCGGCCCTGTCGGCCCGGATCATGGGCATGATCTTCGCGACCCGCGACGAAGCGACCGCCGGTGCGGCCGCGCCCGCCGTTGCCGCCGCGAGCGAGACCGTCGCCGCCGATCCGGTTGCGAAGCCGAAGGCCGCCGCCGCGAAGAAGGAAGGCGGCTCCGAGGAATCGGTCGCCAACCAGACCATCCGCGTCAATGTCGAGCTGCTCGAGAACCTGATGACCATGGTCAGCGAACTCGTGCTGACCCGCAACCAGGTCCTGCAGATCTTGCGCAAGCAGAAGGACAGCGAGTTCGCCGCCCCGCTGCAGCGTCTGAACCACGTGACTTCCGAGCTCCAGGAAGGCGTGATGAAGACCCGCATGCAGCCGATCGGCAATGCCTGGGCCAAGCTGCCGCGCCTGGTGCGCGACCTCAGCCACGAATTGAAGAAGAAGATCGACCTGGTGATGATCGGTCAGGAGACCGAGCTCGATCGCCAGGTGCTCGAGATGATCAAGGACCCGCTGACGCACATGGTGCGGAACTCGGGCGACCATGGCCTCGAGACCCCGGAAGAGCGGCGCCGCATCGGCAAGCCGGAGACCGGCAAGATCACGCTGAACGCCTATCACGAGGGCGGCCACATCGTCATCGAGATCTCCGATGACGGCAAGGGCCTGCCGATGGCGAAGATCAAGGAGAAGATCGTAAAGAACGGTCTGGCGAGCGAGAGCGAGCTGGACACGATGAGTGATCAACAGATCCAGCAGTACATCTTCAAGGCCGGCTTCTCCACCGCCGCCGCCGTCACCAGCGTCTCCGGACGCGGCGTCGGCATGGACGTGGTCAAGACCAACATCGAGAAGATCGGCGGCACCGTCGAGCTGCGCTCGATCGAGGGCAAGGGCACGACGTTCTCGATCAAGATCCCGCTCACCCTCGCCATCGTCTCGGCCCTGGTGGTCGAATGCGCCGGCGAGCGTTTCGCCATCCCGCAGATCAGCGTGGTCGAGCTGGTGCGCGCCACCGCGAACGGCGAGCTCAAGGTCGAGAAGATCAAGGACACGCCGGTCCTGCGCTTGCGCAATAAGCTGCTGCCGCTGGTCTCGCTGCGCGAGAAGCTCGAGCTGACCGACGGCAAGGAGGCGATCGAGAACGACACCTTCATCGTCGTGACCCAGGTCGGCACCTACAACTTCGGCATCATGGTCGACCGCGTGTTCGACACCGAGGAAATCGTCGTGAAGCCGGTGGCGCCGATCCTGCGTCACATCCCGATGTTCTCGGGCAACACCATCCTCGGCGACGGCAGCGTCATCATGATCCTCGATCCCAACGGGATCGCCGAAGCTTCGGGCCAGATGGGCATCTCGGACGCCGGCGACGCCGCCGACGCGGCCGCTGCCAAGTCGCGCGGCCATGGCGAGGAAGTCGTGCCGCTGCTGCTGTTCCGCACCGGTTCGGGCGTGCCGATGGCGGTGCCGCTGGCGCTGGTCGCGCGCCTCGAGGAGATCGAGCGCAAGACCATCGAGCGCTCCAACGATCGCTGGGTCGTGCAGTATCGCGGCCAGCTGATGCCGTTGATCCCGATGAACCACGAGCAGGAGCTGGGTGGCGAGAAGGAAGGCCGCCAGCCGGTGCTGGTCTTCTCCGACCGCGAGAAGGCCATGGGCCTGATGGTGGACGAGATCGTCGATATCGTCGAAGCCAAGCTCAATGTCGATCTGGCCGCCGAGCAGCCGGGCCGCATCGGTTCGGCGATCATCGCCGGCCAGGCGACCGAGATCGTCGATGCCGGCTACTACCTGAGCCAGGCCTTCAAGGATTGGTTCGGCTCGCAGCAGCAGGATGCCGTCGAAACCGGGAAGCGCCGCCGCGTGCTGCTGGTCGATGACAGCGCCTTCTTCCGCAACCTCTTGGCGCCGCAGCTCACCGCCGCGGGCTTCCAGGTGATCGCAATGGACTCGGCCGACAAGGCGCTCTCGCTGAGCGAGTCGGGCGAGGAGTTCGACCTCATCATCAGCGACATCGAGATGCCGGGCATGAACGGCTTCGAGTTCTGCGAGTCGGTGAAGAAGAACGCCCGCTGGCAGACGACGCCCATCATTGCACTGTCGTCCCATGCCAGCCCGAAGGATATCGCGCGCGGCCGTCAGGTCGGCTTTGACGACTACGTCGCCAAGTACGACCGCGAGGGTCTGGTTCACACCATGAACGAAGCGCTTGCCGAACTGATGAGAGGTGCCGCATGAGCAGGAACGTCGAAGCCGAACCCGAAGCCGCCGCGAACGGCGCCAAGGTCGGATCCAGCGATAACCGCGACTACGTGACCATGTCGATCGGCGGGCAGCTGTTCGGCATCCCGGTCCTGAAGGTTCAGGACGTGCTGGGGTCGCAGACCATCACCCGCGTGCCGCTGGCGCCGGTCGAGGTCGCGGGTTCGCTGAACCTGCGCGGCCGGATCGTCACCGCGGTCGATGTGCGGCTGCGTCTGGGTCTGCCGAAGCGCGAGAACGACAAGGCCGCGATGTCGGTCGTGGTCGAGCATGAAGGCGAGCTCTACAGCCTGCTGGTGGACAGCGTCGGCGAAGTCCTGAGCCTTGAAACCCGGGATTATCAACGGAATCCGCCCACCCTCAATCCGAGATTGCGCGAGTTCTCGGATGGGATATATCGTCTGAACGATTCCCTGCTCGTGGTCCTCAGCGTTTCGTCGCTCCTGAACTTCGGCAACCGGGCGGACGCCGCTTAGCGTTTCAAGTGTGATCGTCGTTTGAGGGGACGCTGCGGGTGAACGGGACGAGATGAGGACCCCGGTTAGCCCGATCGGCAGACGGAGACTGCGCTTATGAAGTCGTGCTTGATCGTCGATGATTCCAAGGTCGTTCGGATGGTGGCCCGCAAGATCATTGAGGGCCTCAATTTCGCGATCGAGGAAGCGGATAACGGCCAGACCGCCATGGACCAGTGCCTGAAGCGGATGCCGGACGCGATCCTGCTCGACTGGAACATGCCGGTCATGAGCGGCATCGACTTCCTGCGCAATCTCCGCCAGATGCCCGGCGGCCAGACCCCGGTCGTGGTGTTCTGCACCACCGAGAACGACATCCAGCACATCCAGGAGGCGATCAGCGCGGGCGCCAACGAGTACATCATGAAGCCCTTCGACAGCGAGATCATCGAGTCGAAGTTCAGCCAAGTCGGACTTCTTTAACGTTAATAAGTAAAAGGCTTCGGTACCAGGGATGCGACCTGAAACCAAACCAGCAGTCGCGACCGGCGGCGGACCATATCGGGTTATGGTGGTGGACGACTCCGCGGTTATTCGCGGCCTGCTGACCAAGACTCTGGAAACCGACGCCGAGATCAAGGTGATGTCGACCGTCGGCAACGGCCAGGCCGCGGTCGATGCTCTGAAGCGCACCGATATCGACGTCATCGTGCTCGACATCGAAATGCCGGTGATGGACGGGTTGACCGCGCTGCCGAAGCTCTTGGAAGCGCGGCCCGGCGTCCAGGTGATCATGGCCTCGACCCTGACCCTGAAGGGCGCTTCGGTCAGCATGAAGGCGCTGTCGTTGGGCGCCGCCGACTACCTGCCGAAGCCCACCACCACGACCGGCATCAGCACCGCCGGCGATTTCAAGCGCGATCTGGTCGAGAAGGTGAAGAGCTGGGGCTTGGTCGCGCGCCGCAAGCGCGGGCTGCCGCCCGGTTCGGCTGCCGCGCCGGGCAGCAACATCCCGCCGCCGCCGAAGAAACTGTATCCCGGCGCGGTCACGCTGCGTCCGCAAGCCGTGTTGCCGGGCAAGGTCGATTGCCTGGCGATCGGTTCCTCGACCGGCGGACCGCAAGCGCTGTTCGCGGTGTTCCGCGCCTTGGGCCGGGTTGAGCGCATGCCGGTCTTCGTGACCCAGCACATGCCGGCGACCTTCACCACCATTCTCGCCGAGCATCTTGCGCAAGCTTCCGGGATGCCGGCGGCCGAGGCCAAGGACGGCGAGGCCGCTGTTCCCGGGCGCATCTATGTCGCCCCGGGCGACTTCCACATGACGGTGGAGGGCCAGGGTGCCGGCTTGGTGGTCCGGCTTAACAAGAATCCGCCCGAGAACTTCTGCCGCCCGGCCGTCGATCCCATGCTGCGCTCGATCGCCAAGGCCTATGGCAACCGCACCCTGTTTGTCATGCTGACCGGAATGGGGCAGGATGGCTTGAAGGGAGCACGGGAACTCGTCAACGCAGGAAGCACGGTCATCGCGCAGGATGAGGCCAGCAGTGTCGTTTGGGGCATGCCGGGTGCCGTCGCATCGGCCGGGCTCTGCACTGCGGTGCTGCCGCTCAACGAGATCGGGGCCTATGTCAAGAAGGCCCTGATGAGGTCGGCGGCATGACGGTGACGGATTTCGATTTCATCTGTCAAATCCTGAGGCAGCGCTCCGGCCTGGTGCTCGGCAACGACAAGGCCTACCTGCTCGAAAGCCGCCTGCTGCCGGTCGCCCGCAAATACAAGCTCGCCTCGTTCGAGGACCTGGTCCGCCTGATCCGCGTCAAGAGCGACGAGGCCGTGATCAAGGACGTGGTCGAGGCGATGACCACGAACGAGTCCTTCTTCTTCCGCGACACCAAGCCGTTCGACCAGTTCAAGCAGATCGTGCTCCCCACCCTGATGGCGGCGCGCCCCAACAAGCAGATCCGGATCTGGAGCGCCGCGGCCTCGAGCGGCCAGGAGTGCTACTCGCTGGCGATGATCCTGTCCGAGATGGCGGCCCAGCTCAGCGGCTGGAAGATCGAGATCCTCGGCACCGATCTGTCGACCGAGATTCTCGACCGCGCGCGCGAAGGCATCTATTCGCAGTTCGAGGCGCAGCGCGGCCTGCCGATCAACCTGTTGGTCAAATACTTCACCCAGGTCGGCGATCGCTGGCAGATCAATCAGAAGATCCGCAGCATGGTGCAGTACAAGGAATTCAACCTGCTGAACGACCCGCGGTCGCTCGGCAAGTTCGACGTCGTGTTCTGCCGCAACGTGCTGATCTATTTCGACCAGCCGACCAAGGCCAAGATCCTGAACAACATCGCCGGGCTGATGCCGAATGACGGCTACCTGTTCCTCGGCGGCGCCGAGACGGTGCTCGGCATCACCGACAAGTTCCAGCTCCTCGCCGGCCAGCGCGGCGTCTATGGCCTGACCACGGGTCAGGCCGCGCCCGCGACCAAGCCCGCCGCACCCGGCGCGCTTCGCGCCTGATTACGGCCGCGAAAACTTCCAGTCGATCACCAGCTTCGCCGGACGGCCGAGAAACTCATCCTCGACGTCGCGCGTGATCGTGCCACTGGCGCTGCGGCATGCGCCGCAGGACACGGTGATCTGCTCGCCGTAGAGTTTTTCGGCCTTCAAGGTGCGGATCTCGTCAAAGGTACCGGTTTTGACCTCGGGGTTCTTGGAGGTCACGGTGCGCTTTGCCGCGGCGATGCCCGGCCTCGGTATCTGGAAGACGAGCGATCCGCTCTGGCTGTCGATCTCGGCGAGGGCGCCGGTCATCATCGAGGTGTTGCCGTTGCCGTCGGTGAGCCTGCCTGTGCCGCTCACGGTGCTGTCGAACGCGCAGGGCGTCTGGTTCTTGAGCGAGCAGGCGGCATCGAAATAGGCTTCGTGAGCCTTGCCGGCGATCGTGTAGGTTCCGGTCTGTGGGCCCGCGGAAAACACCTGATAGCGGTCGCCTGGCATCGCGCTCGCGGTCTCGATGTTCTGCTTGGTGGCCTTCAGTTTCGGGTCGTTGGGGTCGATCTGCTGGCTCATCTTGATCGTTTCCTGCTGGATGCAGGCTTCATCCTCGCCGCATTTCGCCATGATGGCCTGCGCCATCTCCATCATGCTCTGCATGTTCTGGGCGCCGGCCTCGGCGGCGGCTTGGCGCTGCGCCATGCCGGCTTGCTCGGCGGCATCGGGCTTGTGGAAGCTGCCGAAGCCCGATGGTTTCTCGGCGACCATGGTCGCCGTGATCTCGTAGTGCTCGTCCACCGACCAGATGACCTCCCGCTCGTGGGATTCGGGCCGATCGGTGCCGCCGCCTTTCAGCGTATACGTGACGGTGAGTGTCGCTTTGGATTTGGCGGGAGAGAAAGGGTCGGCCGAAGCCGGAGCAGAGGCGAGCAGGGCGACCGCGAGGCCGCACAAGATCGTGGACAGGCGAACCGACGCTGCTTCAATCATCGACATGTGCTGAACCCATCCCGCCATCTACCCCCGACTCTGGGCGGTCCAAGTCTTACGGTTGGTACCGATATCGGCCAGCGCAAATCCGCCACAGCGTGGCGGGCGTCACAGAATCCGGCGCCCGGACTACGGCAGGAGACGGATCGCGGGAGCCCAAAATGACAATGCCCGGGCTCTCGCCCGGGCATTGTCGCGAATTGAGATATTCGGCTTAGGCGCTCTCGGCCTTGGCCGGCTGGCCGGCGGTTTCGGGATCGCGCAGCACATAGCCGCGGCCCCAGACCGTCTCGATGTAGTTTTCGCCGCCGGTTGAAGTGGAGAGTTTCTTGCGGAGCTTGCAAACGAAGACATCGATGATCTTCAGCTCCGGCTCGTCCATCCCACCGTAGAGATGGTTCAGGAACATTTCCTTCGTCAGGGTGGTGCCCTTGCGGAGGCTGAGGAGCTCGAGAATGCCGTACTCCTTGCCGGTGAGATGGAGCGGCGAGCCGCTCACCTCGACGGTACGGGTGTCGAGATTGACCACCAGCTTGCCGGTCTTGATGACCGAATCCGAATGACCCTTGGAGCGGCGGACGATCGCCTGGATGCGGGCAATCAGTTCGCGGCGGTCGAACGGCTTGGTCAGGTAGTCGTCGGCGCCGAAGCCGAGACCCTTGATCTTGCTGTCGAGCTCCGAGAGGCCCGAGAGGATCAGGATCGGCGTGTTAACGCGCGAACTCCTGAGCCGTCGCAACACCTCGTACCCGTCGATGTCGGGCAGCATGAGATCGAGCAGGATGATGTCATAATCATAGAGCTTACCGATCTCGAGCCCGTCTTCGCCGAGATTCGTCGAATCCACGATGTAACCTTCCGCTTTCAGCATCAGCTCGATGCTCTTGGCGGTATTGGTATCGTCTTCGACTAACAGCACGCGCATGGCTGCACCCTTTCGTGCACTATTTTGCCACCGGTGTGACCCTGTGAATATTAACCATTTGGGCGGCCAAATGTAAAGGATTCCGTGGCCCGCCGGGTCTCACCAGACTTTCTTCCTAAGTGGCTGATTTGTCCGGAAAGTTAAGACATTCTCCCCTGCCAGCATTAACCGAGGGTTAACGCCGTTTGTCTAAGGTTGGCCCCATCGGAAACCCGGCTGGCGCTACGGCATACCTTGATCGACACATTTCAACCATTGCTGCGGGAACTGGCCCGCGTGCCGGACGTGTCCGTCTACGGCAAGGTTGCTGCGATTCTGGGCATGCTGGTCGAGATCGCCGGCCTCGAGGAGTCCCTTTCCATCGGCTCGCGCGTCGATCTGGTCGATCGGACGGGCAGCCGGGTCCCGAGCGAGGTGGTGGGCTTCCGCGACGGCCGGGCCCTCGCCATGTCCTTCGGCTCGCTGGACGGGGTCGGCCTCGGCAGCCGGGCGATGCTGGTCCATGACGAACCGGCGATCCGGCCGGCCAATGCCTGGCTCGGTCGGGTGGTGAACGCGCTCGGCGAGCCGATCGACGGCAAGGGTCCGCTGCCGCTTGGCCACAAGCCCTGCCGGATCCGCAACGCGCCGCCGCCGGCGCATCTGCGCGCCCGGGTCGGCGGCAAGATCGACCTCGGGGTCCGCGCCATCAACACCTTCACGACGGTCTGCAAGGGCCAGCGCCTCGGCATCTTCGCGGCTTCCGGCATCGGCAAGTCGGTGACGATGTCGATGATGGCCAAATACACCTCGCTGGACGTGAACGTGATCGGCTTGATCGGCGAGCGCGGCCGCGAGGTCCAGGAATTCATCGAGGACGAGCTTGGTCCGGAAGGCCTCGCGCGCAGTGTCGTCATCGTCGCGACCTCGGACGAATCGCCGCTGCTGCGCCGCCAGGCGGCGCAGATGACCCTGACCCTCGCCGAATTCTTCCGCGACCAGGGCCGCGACGTGCTCTGCATGATGGATTCGGTCACCCGTTTCGCCATGGCCTTGCGCGAGATCGGCCTCTCGGCCGGCGAGCCGCCGGCCAGCAAGGGCTACACACCCTCGGTCTTCGCCGGCCTGCCGCGGCTCCTGGAGCGGGCCGGTCCGGGCCTGGTCGGCTCGGGCAGCATCACCGGCCTCTTCACCGTGCTGGTCGAAGGCGACGACCACGACGAGCCGGTGGCCGATGCCTGCCGCGGCATCCTCGACGGCCATATCGTGCTCGAACGCGCCATTGCCGAAAGAGGGCGCTATCCGGCGATCAATGTGCTGCGCTCGCTGTCGCGCACCATGCCGAATTGCAATAGCGACCAGCAGAACGACATGATCCGGGTCGCCCGCCAGAACATGTCGGTCTATGACGACATGGCGGAGTTGATCCGGCTCGGCGCCTATCGCCGCGGCACCGACCCGACGGTGGACAAGGCGATCGAGCTTCGCCCGGCGCTGGAAAAGTTCCTCACCCAGCGCAAGAACGAGCGTTCCGATCTCGAAAGCGGTTACCGGGAACTCGCCGCCATCGTCGACATGCCCTATGACGAGGCTGCCGAGCAGAAAGCCCCGGGCGAGGCCGGCACATGAGCGGTCTCGAGCAGATGCTGCGTCTGCAGAAATGGACGCTGGACGAGAAACGGCGCCAGGCGACCGATCTCGAGGCGCTGATCGACCGGTTGCGCGGCGATGTCCGCCGGCTGGACGAAGAGGTCGCCAACGAGGTCGAAGCCGCCCGCAACGATCTCGAGCTGCAGCGGGTCCTGCCGGATTACAAGCGGATGATGGCGGAACGGCGGGAGCGGATCGAGAAGTCGATCGCCGACCTCAGCGCCGAGCTCGACAAACTCCGCGACCAGATCATGGAATCCTTCGCCGAGTTGAAGAAGACCGAGCAGACGATCGCCAACCGGGCGCAACGTCAGCGCGTCGCACAGCGCCGGCGAGAGCAGAACCGTGCCGATGAGGTCGGCTTGCAGCTCCACCGTCGCAAGAAGGACACCACGCTCTAACCGTCGCTGGTTCCCGACAACCGCTCCGAAATTCGCTTGCCCTGCGCTGGAACTGAATGCGCCTGCACCGATTAACCGGTTGTGAAACGGGATTAATCGAGGAGAGAGCGTATGGCACAGGCGATTCCCCGCAGCCAGGACACCTTGAAGAAAGACGAGACGGTCAATTTGATCGCCGCGTCCAAGGTCAATGGAACGAAGCTTTTTAACAGCAAGGGCGAACGGGCCGGCGAGGTTGAGGATATCATGATCGACAAGACCTCGGGCCATGTCGCCTACGCGGTCGCAGCCTTTGGCGGATTTCTCGGCCTGGGCGAAACCCGGCGCGCCATTCCCTGGAGCGTTCTGCATTACGACACCAGCCTCGACGGCTACGTCGCCAACGTCGATGACTCCGTCCTCAAGGACGCGCCCAACGAGATTCCGGCGGGCGACGGTCATTACCGCGACATGGACTGGAACTCGCGGGTCTACAGCCATTTCGGCGTTCCGCCGTATTGGATCTGATCCACGGCTTACCGACGCGCTGATGGGGTGCGCCGGACTCTTTTATGGAGATCACAATGAACAAGATGAACCTGATGAACAGCGGCCTGCTGATCGGCGGCTTGGTCACGGCACTCGCCGTCGCGCAGCCGGCTTTGGCGCAGGACGCGACCACGGCGCCGGCCACCAAGCCGGCCGCGACCAGCACCAACGCCTCGACCAATCTCGGCGTCACCGCGGTCGATGCGGGCAAGCTGATCGGCGAGGACGTGGTCGATAACAACGGCAAGACCGTCGGCGAGATCGAAAGCGTGATCGTCGATACCAAGGGCAAGGTGACCTCGGTTGTCCTCGATGTGAGCGGCTGGCTCGAAGCCGAGAAGCGCATCTCGGTGCCGTGGAAGGATCTCAAGGCCGATGCGGATGGCAACATCCACAGCAGCCTGACCAAGGAGAGCGCGCAGGCGGCAGCGGGCTATTCCTATAGCCAGGACGTGAATCGCGGCAAGGTCCTGAACGAAACCGGCCAAGTCTATGCGACGGACGGGACGCAGGAGCCGACAACCGCAGCGACCACCGCGGCCAACAACAGCCGCCCGGCGGCGCTGAACGCCGATGGCTCGATCAATGCCAGCAAGGTGGTGGGCGTCAACGTCGTCAACAATGCCAACGACACCGTCGGCGAGATCAGCGAAGTCCTGTTGGATGATTCCGGGAAGGTCTCGGGCGTGGTCGTCGATGTCGGCGGGTTCCTCGGCATCGGCACCCACCCCGTCAAGCTGGCCTGGAACCAGATCAAGATGACGAATAAGGACGGCTCGCTGCAGGCGGTCGTCAACATGGACAAGAACGCGTTGAAGGAAATGCCGGAGTACAAGGCGTCGAACGGCTAGGCCGTTACGCAGGATCTCGTTGGAGGCCGGCGGAGTTCACTCCGCCGGCCTCTTTTATGCGGTCAGGTGGTCGTGAGACTGCCGCAGCTCGTCGAGCGGCGAGACCGGGAACACCTCGACGGTGCGGAACTCCAACGCGCCGGTGCCGCCGCCGACCTCGAGCGCATTGTCGAAGATGGCGGCGATCTCCTGGCGCTGGTTGCGCGAGAGGCGGCTGCGGCTGCGGATCATCAGGTCGAAGCGCTTGCCGCGAATGAGGCCGTCGAGCTGGAAGGCGCCGAGCGCCGCGAAGTTCACATCGACCAGGAAGCGGGTCCCCTGGTCCTTCTTGTCCTTGTCGCTGCCCTCGCCGCTGTTGTGGCGATAGTAGAGATTGATCTGGGTGAGGCCGATCCGCGGATCATAGACCGGCAGGAAGAGCGCGCGCCAGTCGACCGACGGCCGGTCCTTGGCGAGATCGGAGAGCTGGGTGAATTCCTCCTTGAGGCGCTTCACCATCTCTTCCTTGTCGCTGGGCAGCTTCCGCGCGGCCAGCATCGCCCCGACCAGCTTCTCGATTTCTCCGGCGCGCAGCGCGTTGATCGCCGTGGCCAGGCCGGCCGCAAGCTTCGGTCCGGTCTGCGGAATGCCGGGCGGCACCGGGCTTGCGGGATCGCCGGGCGCGGCGCCCGTACCGCGCAGCACGGTGAGCAGGTCATCCAAGGTCGGCCAGCCGCTCGATAGATAGAGCAAAGCCTGCTGTGGGCTGGTGATCGGCGGCAAGGCGATCGCCGGCGGGGCGACGGCCGGCTCCAGAACCAGCGCCACCTGGGCGCCCACCGGCAAACGCGTCCGCTCCTGCATCATCAACTGGCCATTCGGCGTGTCGATGACGGCATGGCCGGCACGGGTATAGCCCAGCACCTTGCCGATCAGCGGCGCCACCGCGCCGGTCAGGCGCGCGGCTTCCGGCGCGATCTCGATCTCGCCGCCCTTGCTCGGCAGGACGGCGACGACATGCAGCGTAAGCTCGGTGCCGTTGGCGAGTGTCTGGGCCGGCACGTTGGTCGGCGGCGGGGTCGGGCCGGCCGGCGCCGTATTGCCCACGAGGAGCTGCGCCAGCAACGGACCGGCCGTCGTCGTCGGCACGCCGATCGCTGCGGTCGGCGCTCCTGGCAGGGGCGACGCCGTCTCGCCGGAGGCGGCGGCGAACAGGGCGGCGATGCGCGTGGCGACTTCGGGCTGCAGCGTGGTGCCGCCGGGTTGCGGCAGAGAGGATTCGATCAGTGCGGCGAGATTGGGCTGGGGAGTGGCGGCAGGTGGTGTGGTCGTGGCCGGTGGCGGCGTGCCGGTCCCCGGCGGCTGTACAATCGCCGGCGCGTTGGGATCGACGCCGGTGCTGGCAGGTGCGGCGACCGCATTGGGCGTCTGAACGAGGAGCCTGGCCTGGGCCAGCAGTTGTGCCTTCTGCGCGGCGTCGGCCGGGACCGAGACCGGCAGGCTCGGGGCGGTGAAGGGCTCGACGTCGACGTCGGGCGTCGGGAGAAGAGAGGTTGCCGCCGGCACCTGGACCACGATCGCCTTCACGCTGCTGCCGACGATCTCGATCGGCGGCGGTGCGGCGGGGCGCGGGCTCGGCTGCGCCGCGGCCTGGTCTGAGGTGCCGGCCGCAGCACCGCTTGACGGTGTGCCGGTCGAGGCCGGGCCGCCGGCTTGGCCGCTGGCCGACTGATGCGCCGGCGAGCCGCGTCCGCTCGAGGTTTCGACCGAGAGGATCAGGACCTGCAGCCGGTCGCCCGCATTGCGGACTTCGAGCATCACGGCGCTGCCGACGGGAAGCTGGGCGTTGGTGGCGAGGGTGACCGTACCTCTCTCGGTGGCGACGGTGGTCAGTCCATCCGAGCCTTTTCCGAGCACGGTCCCCTTGAGGATCGTTCCGGTCGCCAATTCGAGCAGGCTGCGCGGCGGATCCGGAACGATGCCGGTCAGCAGGGTCGGCCCCGTGAAACCGGCGGGATTTCGGCTGATCGGATTGAAGAGGTCGCTCATGCGCCCCGGCTGCGCGCGACGGGGGTCATGCGCCGCGCCTCGCCGGCGTCAGCTCGCCGCCGGTCACCTCCTGCACCTTGCGCGCCAGCGCTTCGATGTCGAGCGCGGCCGGGCTGCTCGGGTGCCTGACCAACAGCGGTGTCTGGGTCGAGATCGCGTCGCGCACCTTGGGATCGCGGCGGATCACGCCGAGCAGCGGGATGCGACGCTTCAGGAATCGCTCGCAGGCCTTGGAGAGAGTCTCATAGGTGCGCTGGCCGATCTCGCGGCTGGCCGCCATGTTCACGACCACGCCGAGCGGCGTGTCCTTGTGCTGCTCCTGGGCGTCGAGCGTCACCATCTTGATCAGCGCATAGGCATCGGTGAGGGCGGTGGGCTCATCGGTGGTGACGACCAAGCAGAAGCCGGCGCGGCTGGCGAGATAGCGCACCGGGCGCTCGATGCCGGCGCCGAGGTCGACCACGACGCGGCCGTAGGACTCGCCGACCGCGCGAAGGCCCTGCGCCAGTGCCTGCAGCCGGTTGATCGGCATGCTGGCCAAGCTGCCGGAGCCGGAGCGCCCGGCGATCAGGTCGAAGCCGCCGCTCGGATAGTTGATGACGGCGCGGCTCAAGGGCAGGTGGCGCTCGAGCGCGGTGCCGAGATCCATGCCGGGCTGGATGCCGAGCTGCACGTCGACATTGGCGAGGCCGAGATCGCCGTCGAACAGCAGCACCCGCTGGCCGAGCTTGGCCAGCGCCTGGGCCAGCGAGATGCTGAGCCAAGTCTTGCCGACGCCGCCTTTGCCGGAGGCGACGGCAATTACATTGGCGATGGGGTCATCCGACGGCGTGGTCGCCGAGCGGACGGGTGACTCATTCATGTTTTTGATCCCATTGGTCGCTTCCGGCTTCCGCTCGCCCCTTCGGAATCCGGCTTCTTACCCGCCACGCCGCCGAATCGCGCGTCGACTCGTGCGGCGGTGGCCTCATTTTGCGCGCGTTTCGGCCCTTCCGCCATCTCTTGCGGCATCAGGAGCCGGGCCAGCGCATCGGCCCCGAAGAACATCAGCCCGCTGGCGATTTCCGGAGATACCCCGAATTCCGCAAAGGCCAGCTTGCCACCCTCGGCGCAAGCAAGCAGCGCGCCATAGCGCCGGGCGGCATCGATCCGGGTCGCAATCAGGCGCTGGCAGCCGATTTCCGAGAACAATTGGCCCTGCTCGCCGGATTCCGAGACATCGCCCCCGGCGGCCAGGACCAGGACCGGCTCGGCCTTGGCGGCGGCGGCCAGATCGGACAAAGCGGCCATATCGTCCGGCTTCAACGGATTGATGCCGGCCGTGTCGATCAGCACCAGGGCGCCCTCCGGTGCGGCGCCGACGGCGCGTTTCAGGGCGCCGGCATTCTTCGCCTGGTAGGCGGTGATGCCGATCGCCTTGGCATAGGTCGCGAGCTGGTCGATGCCCCCGGCCTTGGCCAGGTCGCAGGTGATGGCGATGACCGGCCATTTGGCGGCCCGCGCGCCGGCGGCGAGCTTGGCCAGGGTCGCGGTCTTGCCGGCGCCCGGCAGGCCGACCAGCATGATCGGCCGCTCCGGCCGGGTCTGCAGGATCGGGCTGTAGCCGAACCGGGAGCGCAGAGCGGCACCCAGGGCCTGGCGCGGGTTCTCCAAGAGGAAATTCTCGGCCAGCGTCAGCAGCCGTTCGGTCAGCAGCTCCGGCGCGCGGTGGAAATCGAGCGCGCCGGCAATCGCATCCATCGGCTCGACGGCGAGCAGGGGCGCAGGCTCCAGGATCGCGGTGCGATCCAGGGCGGCGGTGATCTTCACCTGCTTGCCCGCGGTCTCGGTGCTGAGGATCACGGCATCAGGGCCGAGCTCATCGCGCACCAGGCGGATGGCCTCGCTCATCGTCGCTGCGCTGAAGGTCCGAAGTCGCATGGGCTTATATTATACCAGGCGGCCCGGCATGCGATCAGATCTGGCCCAAGGTGCGGATCTTGGCCTTGGCGTGGATCTCGTTCTGCGACATCACCATGGTGGTTGCGCGGAAGCGTTCGACGATCGAACGGACGAAGGGCCGGATGCCCGGGCTGGTCAACAGGACCGGAGTCTCACCCATGATGGCGAAGCGCTCGAAGGTCTGGCGCACCGCCTGGATGAACTGCTGGAGCTGGGTCGGCGGCATGACCAGGTGGCGCTCCTCGCCGTCGCCGGCGATCGAATCCGAGAACGCCTGCTCCCATTCCGGCGAGAGGGTGACCAGCGGAATGACGCCGCCGGCATCGGTGGCGGAATCCGAGATCTGCCGCGCCAGGCGTGCCCGCACATGTTCGACGATCGAGGTGATGTTGCGGGAATAGCCGCAGGCCTCGGAGATGCCTTCGAGGACGTTCGACAGGTCGCGGATCGAAACGCGCTCGCCGAGCAGATTCTGCAGCACCCGCTGCACGCCGCCGACGGAAATCTGGCTGGGGATCAGATCGGCGACCAGCTTCTGCTGTTCCTTCGGCAACTCGTCCAACAACTTCTGAGTCTCCGCGTGAGACAGCAGTTCGGACATGTTGTCCTTGACGATCTCGGTCAAGTGGGTGGTGATCACGGTGGCGGGATCGACCACGGTGTAGCCGCGGAACAGCGCCTCTTCGCGTGCGGAAGGGTCGACCCACATGGCGGGGAGATTGAAGGCGGGCTCGGTGGTCTCTTCGCCGGCCATGCCGATCTTGTCGCCGCGCGGGTCCATGACCATGATCATGTTCGGCCTGAGGTCGCCACGGCCGGCTTCGATCTCCTTCACCCGCACGATGTAGGAATTGGCGTTGATCTGCAGGTTGTCCTGGATCCGGACCGCCGGCAGGATGAAGCCCATCTCGGTCGCGAGCTGGCGCCGCAGTGCTTTGATCTGATCGGTCAGGCGATGGCCGCGCTCGGTGTTGATGAGCCCCAGGAGGCCGTAGCCCAGTTCCAGCCGGATCGCATCGATGGTGAGGGCGCTCGAGATCGGTTCTTCCAGAACCGGCGCCGACGCTTCCTTCTTCTTCTGCTGCTGGACCTCCTCGACCACGGCCTGCTTGCGTTGCCGCGTCAGCATGAACGCCGCGCCGCCGGCCATGATCGCCAGGGTCAGGAACGGGATGGCGGGGATGCCGGGCAGCGTCGCCATCAAGGCCATCAGGAAGGCGGCTAGGCCGAGCGCCAGCGGGTAGCCGGACAGCTGCTTGAACAGCGCCTTGTCGGTGGAGCCGACCATGCCGGCCTTGGTCACCAGCATGCCGGCACCGACCGAGACGATCAGTGCGGGAATCTGGCTGACCAGACCGTCGCCGACGCTCAGCAGGGTATAGGATTTTGCAGCCTCGCCCATGCTCAGGCCTTGCTGCACGACGCCGATGATGATGCCGCCGACGATGTTGATGAAGACGATGACCAGGCCGGCGATCGCGTCGCCGCGCACAAACTTCGCCGCGCCGTCCATGGCGCCGAAGAAATTGCTCTCGTCCTCGAGTGTCTTGCGGCGGAGCTTGGCTTCGGTCTCGTCGATCAGGCCGGCCGAGAGGTCGGCATCGACCGCCATCTGCTTGCCGGGCATCGCGTCCAGGCTGAAGCGCGCCGAAACTTCGGCGATGCGGCCCGAACCCTTGGTGATGACGACGAAGTTCACCAGGACCAGGATCGCGAAGACGATCAGGCCGATGACGTAATTGCCGCCCATAATGAAGCCGCCGAACGCCTCGATGACGTGGCCGGCGGCGGCGGTGCCCTCGTGCCCGTGCGTCAGGACCAGGCGCGTCGAAGCAAGGTTCAGGGACAGGCGCAGCATGGTGACGATCAGCAGGACCGTCGGAAAGGTCGAGAATTCCAGCGGCTTTTCGATCAACAGCACGACCATCAGGATCAAGACCGAGACGGTGATCGAGAAGGCCAGCGCGATGTCCAGCATCCAGGCCGGCATCGGCAGGATCAGGACGGTCAGGACCGCGATCAGTCCGAGAGCGAGCAGAATCTCGCCGCGTCGCAGCATCGCCGTGAAGCGCATGAAGTTGGCGCCAATTCCGGCAGCCCCGCCCGCTTGCGGAGACGGCTGGGCGCCGGCGTTGCTGATCTCGGTCATCGAGTGCTACTCCGGTCAGGCCGAGGCTTGATCAACGTCGCCATGCGACGGCGGGACCATGACTCCCTCCTCGCTGTACAGCTTCAGCTTGTTGCGCAAGGTCCGGATCGAGATGCCGAGGATGTTGGCGGCGTGGGTCCGGTTGCCGAGGCAATGCGACAGGGTGTCGATGATGAGATCGCGCTCGACGGCCGCCACGGTGCGTCCCACCAGCACCGCCGTGCCGTTTGCATCCACTTCCTTGGCTGCGGCGTCCGTGGCTGCAGTCGGTTCGGTGGGCCGCGAGACCGGCAGGCCGCGGCCGCCGGTCAGCATGATCGCCTCGGGCCCGATGATCGGCCCGGTCGCGAGCAATACCGCGCGATGCATGGTGTTCTCGAGCTCGCGCACGTTGCCGCGCCATTCATGGGCGCCGAGGATCTTCATCACCTCCGGCGCGATCTCGTCGATCTTGATACCGTTGGCCTCGCCGTATTTCTTGGCGAAATGCCGCGCCAGAACGGGAATATCGCCGGGGCGTTCGCGGAGCGGCGGCAGTTCCAGGGACATGACGTTCAGGCGGAAAAACAGGTCTTCGCGGAAGTTGCCCTTCTTGACCTCGTCCTGCATGTCGCGATTGGAAGTGGCGATCAGGCGGAAATCGACCTTCACTGGCTGCGAGCCGCCGACCCGGTCGATTTCGCGCTCCTGCAGCGCACGCAACAACTTCGCCTGCAGGCGCGGATGCATCTCGCTGACTTCGTCCAGGAGCAAAGTGCCGCCGTTTGCCTCTTCGAATTTGCCGATGCGGCGGGCGACGGCCCCGGTGAAGGCGCCTTTCTCATGGCCGAACAGTTCGGATTCCAGCAGGTTCTCCGGGATCGCAGCGCAGTTCACCGAGATGAAGGGCTTGGACGAGCGTTTGGAGTGGGTGTGAACGTAGCGCGCCATGACCTCCTTGCCGGTGCCGGATTCACCGGTGATCAGGATGCTGGCATCGCTCGGCGCCACCTGGTCGGCGAGCTTCAGAACGGCCTTCAGGTTGGGGTCGTTGAAGATGAAGGCCGAGCTCTCCTCCGCGACCGCGGCCAGAACCGCGGCGATCAACTCGGCGTCCGGCGGCAGCGGGATGTACTCCTTGGCGCCGGCCCGGATCGCGCGGACCGCAATCTCGGAGCTCGAGCCGATGCCGCAGGCGACGACCGGCAGGTTGATGCGCTCGCGCTTCAGGCTCTCGACCATGTGCTGGACGTCGAGATTGACGTCGAGCATGACCAGGTCGGCGCCTTGGCCGTTCCTGAGCGCATGCATCGCCTGATCGATATCGTTCACGTGAGCGACCTTGGCGCCGCGCGACAGCGCGATCTTACCCGCCGCGCTGATATGGCCGTCCAGTGAACCGACAATAAGCAACCGCATCTTCAGTCTCCTTAGTCGAAATACTTCACCCGCTGGCTCGCGGGCAGAATGGTGTTGAGCACGAGCTCCAATCGGCGGGGATTCTCCTGCCGCCCGATCGAGGTCGAGCCGAGGATGTAGATCTGATTGATCAGAAGCTCGGTCGCCGAGTTGCGCTCGAGCTTGGAAGCGAGCGGCAGGAATACGACGTTGGCGAGCAGGGCGCCGTAGAGAGTGGTCAGGAGCGCCACCGCCATGGCCGGGCCGATCGATTCCGGATCGTTGAGGCTGCCCAGCATCTGCACCAGGCCGACCAGCGTGCCGATCAGGCCCATGGCCGGCGCCACTTCCGCCGCGCGGCGCAGGATGCCGGCCGAACGGACATGGCGCTGCATCATGGCATGGGTCTCGAAGGTCAGGTTTCGCTCGATCTCCTCGACCGCGATGCCGTCCACCAGCATGGTCATCGAGCGGTGCAGGAAAGGCTCGGGGCGCAGGCCGTAGAGTTCGGATTGGAGCTGCAGGATGCCGCGGCGGCGCGCGCGCTCGGCCAGCTGCAGCATGCGCATCGCGGCGTCGTTCGGCGACTGGCCGGAGCGGAACAGGGTGCGCAGCATGATCGGCTGCGCCTGGAATACTTCCTGGACCGAATAGCTGACCATGGTCACGGCGAAGGTGCCGAACACGACCAGCATGATCGCGGGCAAGTTGACGAAGGGTATGTTGATGA
The DNA here is from genome assembly GCA_030715195.1 of Dongia sedimenti. Classification (GTDB taxonomy): domain Bacteria; phylum Pseudomonadota; class Alphaproteobacteria; order Dongiales; family Dongiaceae; genus Dongia; species Dongia sedimenti. Next base: position 370,995 of record JAUYVI010000002.1, on the reverse strand, counting down.
AGGCGGTCGATTTGCCTTCCAGCAGGATCGCGCCGAGGATCAGGGCGAACGCGCCGAACAGGCCGATGAGGGTCGCGAAATCGATGCCGCCCTGGCGCGGCGAGATCCGCACCGGCGTTTCGCCGCGCCGCGTAAACGCATCGGCTTCGAGTCGGTTCTCGCCGCGTTCGCCTGCTGCTTCAGCCATGGTTCGGTTCCCGATTCAACGATTCGCCGTCACGCTCACGCGCGGTCGGTCTTGATGATCTCGGTCATGGTCACGCCGAGGCGGTCTTCCACCACGACGACCTCGCCGCGGGCGACCAGGCGGTTGTTGACGTAGATGTCCACCGCCTCGCCGACCTTGCGGTCGAGTTCCACGACCGCGCCGCGGCCCAGCTTCAGCAACTGGCTGACCTGCATCTGGGCCCGCCCCAGCACCGCGGAGACCTGGACCGGCACATCATAGACGGCGTCCAGCTCCTTCGAGGTGCCGCGTCCGGGCTCGGCGGCGCTTTCCGGAGCGTCGCCGGCGGCGGCGTTCTCGAACTCGGTCAGTTGCAGGTTTTCTTCGTCGCCCATTTGAAACTCCTATCAATCCGCCAGGGTCAAACCCCTGGGGCGGCAGCGTCCTCGGTTGAGATCAAAGCCTGTTCCATCGCCGCTTCGATCGCGTTCCAGATTTCTTCGGCATTCCTGATCATTCCGCCCTGGCTCCATTCGATCCGGCAATCGCCGGGCTTCAGGCTCTCGTCCGCCGCCACCACGATGCGGCCTTCGAAGCCGCGCGACTGGGCGAGCTTCTCCACTTCGCCCTGCAGAATCTCTGCCTGGCCACTCGCGATCCGGACCGTGAAGCGCGGCTCGGTCCGCAGCGTATCGAGGCAGCGACCCAGCAATTCCTTCACTTCCTCCAGCCCGTGCCGACGCGCGAACTCGGGAAAGAGCCGGCGCACCATCGCCAGGCTGATCTCGATCGTCGTCTCGCGCAGCACTCCGGTCGCCGCCTGGACCTCGCCGTCGATCTTGGTGAAATGTGTGGCGATCGCGTTCAGGGCCGTCGCGGTCTGGCGCTCGGTCTGCGCGGTCGCGTCGGCCTTGCCCTTGGCCTGGCCTTCGGCGAGCCCGGCCTTGCGCGCCTCCGCGACGGCCGCCTCCAGTTCCGCCTCCGAGAAGGTCGGCGGTGGCGGTGGCGGGGGCGGCAGGTCCTCGACCACGAACTCCGGCGCGGACTTCGGCGCCGTCGCTTTCGGCGCATCGAAGTCGTTGTCGAAGGTGAATTTGCGCACCACGGCCACTTTGCCCACCCTTGCCATCGCGCTAGTAAATCAACTCGTCTTCGCCCTTCTTGTCGGAAAGGACGATTTCGCCTTTGGACGCCAGCTCCTTCGCCATGTTGACCATCGCCATCTGCGCCTCCTCGACGTCGCGCAGGCGGACCGGACCCATCGCCGCCATGTCCTCGCGCAGCATCTTCGAGGCGCGCTCCGACATGTTGCCGAGGAACAGTTCGCGCAGCGCCTCGGACGCGCCCTTGAGCGCCATCGGCAGCTTCGCCTTGTCGACGTTGCGGAGCAGGGTCTGGGCGCCGCCCGGATCGAGCTTGCCGAGATCCTCGAAGGTGAACATCAGCGACTTCACCTTTTCGGCGGAATCCCGGTTGCGCTCCTCGAGCGCGTTCATGAACCGCTGCTCGGTGGTGCGGTCGAGATTGTTGAAGATTTCCGCGATCATCTCGTGGGCGTCGCGGCGGCTCGAGCGCGCGAGGTTGGAGAGGAACTCGTTGCGCAGCGTCCGTTCCACGTCCTCCAGCACGTCCTTCTGGATCGCCTCCATGCGCAGCATGCGCATCACGACCTCCATGGCGAAGGCCTCCGGCAGCATCGCCAGCACGCGCGAAGCATGGTCGGAGCGGACCTTGGACAGCACGACCGCCACGGTCTGTGGGTATTCATTCTTCAGGTAGTTCGCCAGCACGGTTTCGTTCACGTTGCTGAGCTTGTCCCACATGGTCCGGCCGGCGGGACCACGGATCTCCTCCATGATCGCGTCGACCTTGCTCTTGTCGAGCACCTTGCCCAGCAGCCGCTCGGTGGTCTCGAACGTGCCGGTCAAGGCACCGGTCGAGGAAATCTGGTCGGCGAACTCGACGAACAGGCGCTCGATCACCGTCGAGCTCACCGTGCCGAGATTGGCCATGGTCTGCGAGATCTCCTTGATCTCGTCGTCATGCATCAGCGCGAAGATCTTCGCGGCACTTTCCTCGCCGACCGACATCAGCAGCAGGGCCGACTTCTGGGCTCCGGTCAGGGCACGGTAATCGTCTTTGGCGCGCATGGTTCTCTGTTCCCTGTCCTACTGGTCCGCGTTCATCCAGCCGCGCATGATATTCATCGCCTGCTCCGGATGCTGGTCCACGAGGTCGCTGATCCGCTTCAGCGACGAGGCGCGGACCCGGCCTTCCACCTGGTTGATGTCGATCATCTGGTCGATCTCTTCGGCCATGTTGTCGGCCTCGATCATGCCTTCGGCGGCGCTCATGCCGGGCAGGGCGGCGGCGCCGCCCGGTCCGGGGATGGCGAGCGCGGCGGCGGCGCCCGGCGGCAGCGCGGCGCCGGCCGGACCGGCCAGCGCCAGCCCGGGCTGGGCAACACCGGGCAGGGCCAGCAGGCGATTGAGCAGCGGCCGAACCACCAGCAACAGGACCAGGACCGCAATCACCGAAAGCACCAGCAACTCGGCGATCCGCATCAGATCCTGCTTCTCGAAGCCGAGAATCTCGAAGGGCTGCGTCAGGCTCTCGTCCGGCGCGGTGAACTGCATGTTGACGACCTGGACCACGTCGCCGCGCTTCTCGTCGAAGCCGATCGCCGACTTCACCAGCGTCGCGATCTGGTCGAGCTCGGCTTGCGGACGCGGCGTATAGACCGGGGTACCGTTGGCATCGGGCTTGTAAGTGCCGTCGACCAGCACCGCCGCGGAAATCCGCTTCACCGTGCCGGAATGCTTCACTTCGACCTGGGTGGTCTTGGAGATTTCGTAGTTGACGGTCTCTTCGTTGCGTTGGTTCTGCGACTGGCTGTTCGAGCCGGCGCCGTTCTGCTGGGCCGGCGGGTTCGGAATGTTGTTGGCGACCGAGACGTTGTTCTCCTGCTGACGATCTTGGCTGCTGTCGTTCTCTTCCACCGTCTGGGTGGAGCGGACAACCTGGCCGTCGGGATTGAAGTTCTCGGTGTTGGTGGTGACCTGGTTGAAGTCGAGATCGGCGTTGACCTCGGCGCGGATCTTATCCGGGCCGAGCGTCTGGGCCAGCAGGTCCTCGATCGAGCGGGTCATCCGGACCTCGTAGGAGCGCCGCATGTCCTCCATGTTGGCGCTGTCCTGGCCTTCGCCGCCGTCGGCGCCGCGGGCCAAGAGGTTGCCTTTGTTGTCGATGACCGAGACGTTGTTGGCCTTCATGCCGGGAATCGAGGACGAGATCAGGTGCTGGATGGCACTCACCTGCTCCTTGTCGAGCGAGCCGCCCTGGAGCACCAGGACGACGGAAGCGGTGGGCTCGGCCTGGTCCTTGGAAAACAGCTCGCGCTTCGGCATGACGAGATGCACGCGGGCCGATTTCACCTGCTTAAGCGAGCGGATGGTGCGCGCCAGTTCGCCTTCCAGCGCGCGGATCTGATTGATCTGCTGCACGAAGTTGGTGGTGCCGAGCGCATCTGCGCGGTCGAAGATCTCGTAGCCGATCGAACCGCCCGACGGCACGCCTTCGCTGGCGAGCGAAAGGCGCAGCTTGGTCACCTGATCCTGCGGGACCAGGATTTCCGAGCCGTCCGCCTTCAGCTGATAGGGAATGTTCTGGGTATCAAGGCGCTGGACGATCGCCTGCGAATCCGACGGCTCAAGGCCGCTGTAGAGCAGTCCGTAGCCGGGCGAGGTCATCCGCGCCACGACGAACACGAAGAAGGCAATGAGCGCAAAACCAATGGCGCCCAGGCTGGCCAGCCGGAGCGGTCCGAGGTTGCGCAGGGTTTGCATCAGCGAGTTCACGTCTTCCACCCTCATTTCCCGCGTCGATCGTCACCGAAGCGAGCCGTTCAAATCCTCGGCAAATGCATCGAAATTACCGGTAAAATTTTAGGAGAATCCCGGTCTTCGATGGCAAAACGCCGTCCGCAGGAGGCAAAATATGCCGGGATCTCCTAAAGAAAGATTAACACGGGGAAATTCTTGCCTAGCGCGGCCGATTCGCGCCGATTCGGAATGCCAGTGCGCCGAACCGCCGCCAACCGGGTGGAGCGGGAACACTTGATCTCCGTCGGTTTACCCATCCTTAAGCCGCGACCCGCTACTTTCGCGGTCAGTGGAACGCACAGGTGAAAGCGATCACGATGCGCGTTCTGGCGACTCAACCGTCGGCGGACAGCGGATCATCGCGGCATGAATTTTGTGGCTGAGGGCGGCGCTTCGACCGCCGTTGCCGGCGCGACAGCGCCACAGAGCACCCCCGACCCGTTCGGATCGCTCGACGCGCTGGAGCGGGTCCTGGGCGAGATCGGCCAGGCCGCCGCCATGACCGAAGGCACCTTCGTCGGCATCGGACAACGGCTGGAAGCCTCGATCAACACGATCGACGGACTGACGGCGACCTTCAAGACGCTGATGGAAGAGCTCGGCAGCAGCGAGCTTGTGCAGGCGACCGCGGACCTGTCGCAGGTCGCGGCGCGGATCGGCGCGCTCGCCGATGCCCCGCGCGACAGCGAGGCCGTGCTCGGACGCATCACCGGCTTGACCACGGCCACCACCGGCCGGGTCGGCCGAATGCGCAAGGCGGTGAAGGCGGTGGACGTGCTGGCGGTCAACGCCAAGATCGCGGCCGCGCATCTCGGCACCGGCGGCGAGGGGTTCTCCACCTTCGCCGAGGAGATCACCCGCGCCATGAAGATCGCCGAGGAGAATCTCGACGGTTTCGCCGAGCAGCTCGACGGCATGTCGCAGCGCTTGCGCGATGCGACCGTCAGCCAGCGCGCGCTGGCGCAGCAGCGCGACCAGGCGATCCGCACCATTCCCGACCAGCTGTCGCGCAGCGTCGCGGCGATCGCCGGGCGCCGCCGCCAGGCCGAGAACACCGCCGCCGAGATCCAGCGCAAGACCGTCCAGGTCGGCGCCAGGGTCGGTAGCGCCGTGATGGCGATGCAGATCGGCGATACCAGCCGCCAGCGCATCGAGCATTCGGAATTCGCGCTGACCTTGGCCGCGCGCCTGTTCGGTCGCCAGACCCAGGCTGCCGTCGATTTCGATCTCGGCGCGGTTCCGGCCGAGGACAAGCAGCGCCTGCTGGGCGCGATCTGCGCGCTCTCGCTGGCCCAGCTCACCGACACCGCCGACGAGCTCGACGCCCAGGTCGGCGAAATCGCCGCTTCGCTCGAGCAGCTTGCCGGCGACGCGCGGGAGATCGCCGGGCTCGGGCAGCAGACCTATTCCTCCGGCGGGGTGCAGGCGGGCAGCTTCCTGAGCGAGCTCGAAGAGGATGTCCGGCACGCGCGCTCCTTGCTTGAGGACCTGCGCGGCGCGCAGACCGAGGGCGACAGCGTCATGGGCGGCGTGCTCGAGACCACCAAGACGCTGGAGCGCAACATAAGCGCGATCCAGTCGCTGGAATCCGATATCCGCTTGATGGGCCTCAACACCACGCTGCGCAGCAGCCGCCTCGGCAACGAGGGCAGGGCGCTGACCGTCATTGCCCAGGAGCTCCGCATCTGTTCGAACCTGACCGCGACCGAGGCCGAGGCGGTGCTGGCCGATCTCGACGCCATGGTCGAGGCCGCGGGCACATCGTCCGGCGCCGATCCGAAACGCCGCCTCGCCGAAGTGACGGAGCTGACCAATATCCTGGTGAACTCGGTCAATCGACTGTCGCGGACCGCGGAGGCTCTCGCCGCCGCGCTCGAAACGCTGGACCGCGAGAGCCAGACGGTCGCCGCCGCCTTGCAACAGACCTCCAGCGAGATCCGCGCCAAGGCCGAGATCGGCGCCATTCTGCGCCGCGCCTCGGCGGCACTCGCGGAGGTGCAGAGCGATTCTGCGCCCGACGAGGAGATGGGTGACCCTGGCGGAATCCTGGCTGCGATCTTCGGGAAGTACACCATGGTCCGCGAACGCGAAGTCCACGCCCGCATCCTGAAGGGCGACCTCCCGGCAGTTGCGGAGACGCCGGCCGCCGGCGGTGACGACGACATCTTCTTCTAGTCCTGCGCCGCTCGGCGCGAGATCAACCAGAAACTAGGAGACCGCCGGCAGCGGCTCGTGCTCGGCCAGCCAGCGGACGAAGGCGTCGCCGGTCTCGGTGTTGAAGATCAACAGCCGGCCGCGCGCGCCCCCGGTGCGGCGGCCGGCGATCGGGATCCCGCGCCGCGCCAACTCGCCCAGCGCGAAGGCGACATTGGCCGTGCCGACGGTGCCCTCGCCGCCGACCGGCAGCACCGCGGCGCCGCCGAACAGCTTGGCTTCCAGGCTCCGGAGATGCGCGCCGAGATCGAGCGCTTCGTCCAGCAGTTCCCGCATCGCGGTGTCGCCGTAGCGGCTGCTGGCCCCGCCACGCGGCAGGACGAAGTGATTGATGCCGCCGATCCGGCGCTCCTTGTCCCAGAGGGTGACCGAGACGCAGGAGCCGAGCACCGTCGTGACCAACGTCGGTTCGGCCGCGCAAATGACGCCGCCGGGCGACAGGAAGACCCGGCGGATGCCACTCTCTTCAATGGCCATCACTGCCTGCCGATCCGGACGATCTCGCCGGCGATGTTCTGCAGCGGCATGACCTTGTCGGCGGCGCCACGCGCGATCGCCTCTTTCGGCATGCCGAACACGACGCAGGTGGCCTCGTCCTGGGCGATCGTATAGGCGCCGGCCGCCTTCATCTCGGCGAGGCCGCGCGCGCCGTCATCGCCCATGCCGGTCATGATGATGCCGGCGGCATTGGCGCCGGCATAGCGCGCGGCGGAGCGGAACAGGACATCGACCGAGGGGCGGTGGCGCGTCACCAGCGGCCCGTCCTTGACCTGGACGTAGTAGCGGGCACCGCTCCGCTGCAGCAGGGTGTGCTTGTTGCCCGGGGCGATCAGCACCTGTCCGCGCAGCACGGTGTCGCCGTCATGGGCTTCCTTGACCTCGACGGCACAGATCCCGTTGAGCCTGCGGGCGAACGCCTCGGTGAATTTCTCCGGCATGTGCTGGACGATGACAATGCCCGGACTGTCGGGCGGCAGGTCCTCGAGCACGGTGCGAAGAGATTCCGTGCCCCCAGTCGAGGCCCCGATGCAGACGATGCGCTCCGTGGTCCGTGCCATGGCGTGGCCGTTGGGCGGCGGCAGCATGGCGTCGGCGGTCAGCTTCTTCTGCGCGTTGCGGCGCTGCTCCGCGTTCCGGGACGCCGGCACGTTGCGCAAGCGCGCATGACCGGCCGCTTTCACCACGTCGCAGATCCGGATCTTCGAATCCTCGAGGAATCTCGGGATATCGACCCTCGGCTTCAGGATCACATCGACCGCGCCGGCTTCCAGCGCCTGCATCAGCGTGGTCGAGCCTTCCTCGGTGAGCGAGGAGCACATGACGACCGGGATCGGCCGCTGCGACATGATCTTCCGGAGGAAGGTGATGCCGTCCATGCGCGGCATTTCGACGTCGAGGGTGATGACGTCGGGCACCTCTTCCTGGATTTTTTTCGCGGCCACGAAGGGATCCGAGGCGGTTCCCATGACTTCGATGCTAGGATCAGATTCCAGGATCCGGGTGAGCGTTTCGCGCACCGACGCCGAATCGTCGACGACAAGGACTCTCAGCTTCTGCATGGGGTCAGTTTCGGCGAAACACCGTCGGACCGGCAAGGGTCAACGGCAGGTCGAACCCGGCCAGGGTCTCGGAATGGCCCATGAAGAGGTAGCCGCCCGGGCGCAGATGGCTGCAGAGGCGCTGCAGCACCGCGTTCTGGGTCGGCTTGTCGAAATAGATCAGGATATTGCGGCAGAAGATGACGTCGAAATCGGTGTCGAGCGGATAGCTCGTATCCATCAGATTGAGCCGCGCGTACCGCACCTGCGTCCTCAGTTCCGGCACGATCCGGGCGAGCCCGCGCTTCGGATTCTTGTCACGCAGCACATAACGCTGGTAAAGCGCGTCCGGCACCGGTGCCATCATCGCTTCCGGATAGATGCCGAGCACCGCGGTCTCCAGCACCTGGGTGCAGAGGTCGGTTGCGAGGATCGAGTATTCAAAGCCGCGGTTGCGCGCGGCGAACTCCGCCGCCACCATGGCCAGGGTGTAGGGCTCGGCGCCGATCGAGCTTGCGGCGCTCCAGATCTTGACCGGCTTGCGGCCGGCGCGATGCCGCATGACCTCGCCGAGCACATTCTCCTCGAGGATCCGGAAGTGGTCGGGCTCGCGGAAGAACTCGGTCTTGTTGGTGGTGACGGCGTCGATCAGATGGACCTGCTCGTCTTCCAGCCCACCCTGCTCGAACAGATAGTGGCAGTACTGCGCGAAGGTCGCGTAGCCGGTCGCCTTCAGGCGGCGGCGCAAGCGGCCTTCGACCATGGTGAGCTTGTTCGGCGGCATCTTGATGCCGCTATAGCCGTGGATGAACTTTGCCAGCTTCTCGAAGTCCTTCCGGCTGAGAGAGTTGCCCCCATGGGCGCTCGAGTGCGACCCATGGGACTCTCTCACCGAGCCGGCAGCTGTGGCCACGGCGGTGTTCTTGGTGATCGCGTTCATCAGACCCGTTCGAACTCGGCGTCGCGGGAATCCGCACCGCCCGACGTCATGTCGAGCGCGAAGCCGCCGCGGCCATTGGCCCGGGCCCTCGCCTTGACCGGGGCCTTGGCCGGTGCCGCCTCATTGACGTTGGCATGGCCGTTGGCCTTCGACGCCTTGGCCGGGGCCGGCTTCGGCGTCATGTGCACGACATTCGGACGCGCGGTGGCGGCGCGCACCGGTGCGACGGCGCGGGTCTGCGTTCCCTGATCGTTGGTGCGGAAGTAGGCGATGGAGGATTGGAGCTGCTCGGCCTGGGCCGCGAGCTCTTCCGAAGTCGCCGACATCTGCTCGGAGGCGGACGCGTTTTGCTGCGTCACCTTGTCGAGCTGCTGGATCGCCTGGTTGATCTGGTCCGAGCCGATATCCTGCTCGCGGCAGGCGGCGCTGATCTCGGAGACGAGCTCGGCGGTGCGCTTGATGTCCGGAACGAGCTTGGTCAGCATCTCGCCGGCCTCTCTCGCGACCTTCACGGTCTGCGAGGAGACGGTGCCGATCTCGGCCGCGGCCGCCTGGCTGCGCTCGGCCAGCTTGCGGACCTCCGAGGCCACGACCGCGAAGCCCTTGCCGTGCTCGCCGGCGCGGGCCGCTTCGACCGCCGCGTTCAGAGCAAGCAAGTCCGTCTGGCGGGCGATCTCCTGGACGATGGTGATCTTCTCGGCGATGGTCTGCATCGCATCGACCGCGCGGCCGACCGCGTCGCCGCTGGCCTGCGCGTCGGTGGCGGACTGGCGGGCGATCTTCTCGGTCTGGGTGGCGTTGTCGGCGTTCTGCTTGATGTTGGAGGCCATTTCCTCCATCGAGGAGGAGGCCTCCTCGGCGGCCGAGGCCTGTTCGGTCGCACCCTGCGACAGCTCTTCCGCGCTCGACGACAACTCCTGGCTCCCCGCCGAAACGTTGTCGGCCGCGCTCAGCGCCTCGGCGACGACGATGCGGAGCTGCTCGACCATGCGATTCACATGGCCGATCAGGTCGCCGATCTCGTCATTCGGGATCTTGTCGATCGTCGTGGTCAGATCGCCGTTCGCGACCGCCTGGGCGAGATTGCCCGCGCGGGTGAGGCCGCGGCCGATGGTCATCGAGATCCAGACGCCGGCGCCCATGGCGACCAGCAGCGAGGCCAGCACCGCCACGATCAGCAGCGTGCGGTTCTCCTCGTAGTCGCTCTCGGCATCCTTCTTGGACTGCTCCATGAAGGCTTCGCTGAGGCCGATGATTTCCTCGAGCTGCCCCTCGGCCTGCTGCACCAGGGTCCGGCCTTCGCCTTCGGAGATTTCCTCCGCCTGGGTGCGTCCGTCGACGCTCGCCATCACCGCACGGATCTTGTCCTGCACCGGCAGCCACTGCTCCCAGGTTGCCTGGAATGCGGCCAGTTTCTGCTTGGATTCGTCATGCGCGATGGCGGCAAGCTTGTTCTGCAGCGCGACGCCGTCCTGGCGCAGCTTGTGGATCTGGCCGTCATACTCCTGCGCATGGCTCGCATCGGTGGCGAGAATAAGGTTCTTCTCGGCGCGCACCAGGGCCAGCAGATTGACCTCCAGCCGCTCGGAAAGGGACACCTGCTGGGCGGCGTTATCGACCAGCTCATCCACCGAATCGCGCAGGGCGCCGAGCCCCGAGATGGCCACGAAAGCGGAGATTGCCGAGAGCAGGATGACCACGACAAAGGTCACTCCCAGCTTCAGTTTGATGGTTGCGCGCATGGATCTGGTCCTTCCGTATGTCAGGCGGCGTTGCGCCCGGGCTTGGAGGTCTCACCGCCGGTCTTGGACGTGGCGCTGATCAGCGCCACGTCATTCGACGAGAACAGGCGGGCAAGGGCGAAGATGATGACGAAGTTGTCGTTGCGGCGGCCGACGCCGCGGATGTAGTCGGACCGCCATTGCAGGCCGATCGCCGGCGCCGGCTGGATCTCGCGCTTGTCGAGGGTGATGACCTCGATCACGCGATCGGCGATCAGTCCCAGAACCAGCTGCTGCTCGCCTACCGTAAATTCCAGCACCAGGATGCGAGTCATCTCGTTGGCGGCTTGCGCGGGAAGCCCGAGCTTCAGCCGGAGATCGACCACCGGAACGCCGCGGCCGCGCACGTCGATCAGGCCCGCCAGATAGCCCGGCGCCTCCGGGACGCGGAACATCGGCCGCATTTCCAGGATCTCCAGCACCGCATCGACCGGCACGGCGAAGACCTCGCGGTCGATGCCGAGCGTCACGAATTGTGCGTCATGGCTTTGGGCGGCCTTGGTGGTGGCGTCGGACATGGCGTCAGACCCTTTCGAACTCGGCGTCACGGGAATCCGCACCACCCGCCGTCATGTCGAGCGCGAAGCCGCCGCGGCCATTGGCCCGGGCCCTCGCCTTGACCGGAGCCTTCGCCGGCGCGGCCGATTCATTGGCGTTGGCGTGGCCGTTCGCCTTGGGCGCCGGCTTGGCGGCAGCGGGCTTGGCCGGCGCGATATGCGCGACCACCGCCTTTTGGGCCGGACGCGCGGGAGCGCCGCCGCGGCTCGGCTGATCGTCGGTGCGGAAGTAGGCGATGGAGGACTGGAGCTGCTCGGCCTGGGCCGCGAGCTCTTCCGAAGTCGCCGACATCTGCTCGGAGGCGGACGCGTTCTGCTGCGTCACCTTGTCGAGCTGCTGGATCGCCTGGTTGATCTGATCCGAGCCGATATCCTGCTCGCGGCAGGCGGCGCTGATCTCGGAGACGAGCTCGGCGGTGCGCTTGATGTCCGGAACGAGCTTGGTCAGCATCTCGCCGGCCTCTCTCGCGACCTTCACGGTCTGCGAGGAGACGGTGCCGATCTCGGCCGCGGCCGCCTGGCTGCGCTCGGCCAGCTTGCGGACCTCCGAGGCCACGACCGCGAAGCCCTTGCCGTGCTCGCCGGCGCGGGCCGCTTCGACCGCCGCGTTCAGAGCAAGCAAGTCCGTCTGGCGGGCGATCTCCTGGACGATGGTGATCTTCTCGGCGATGGTCTGCATCGCATCGACCGCGCGGCCGACCGCGTCGCCGCTGGCCTGCGCGTCGGTGGCGGACTGGCGGGCGATCTTCTCGGTCTGGGTGGCGTTGTCGGCGTTCTGCTTGATGTTGGAGGCCATTTCCTCCATCGAGGAGGAGGCCTCCTCGGCGGCCGAGGCCTGTTCGGTCGCACCCTGCGACAGCTCTTCCGCGCTCGACGACAACTCCTGGCTCCCCGCCGAAACGTTGTCGGCCGCGCTCAGCGCTTCCGAAACCACGCTGCGCAGCTTCTCCAGCATGCGCTCGAGCGCATGACCGAGAGTGTCCTTGTCGGAGAGGGGTTTGGCCTCGACGGTTAGATCGCCGTTGGCGATCGTGTCCGCCACCGCGGCTGTGTTCCGCAGATTGCTGGTCATGCGATTCAGCGCATCGACCACATCCTTGATCTCGTCGTTGGACTTGATCGCGATGGTCTGATCGAGATCGCCGATGGCGACGGCATTCGCCAGCGTGACTGCCTGGCCGAGGCCGCGGCTGATCGCCAGGGAGATCCAGATGCCGGCGCTGGTCGCGATCAGCAGCGAGGCGGTCACGGCGGAAAGCAGCATCAGCCGCTCGTCTTCATAGTCGGCTTCGGCATCCTTCTTGGCCTGCTCCATGAAGCCCTGGCTGATGGTGACGATCTCGTGCAACTGCGTCTCGGCCTGCTTGACCAGGTTGCGGCCTTCGCCTTCGGAGATCTCTTCGGCGGCTATCCGGCCATCGACCCCGGCCATGAGCGCGCGGATCTTGTCCTGCACCGGCAGCAATTGCTGCCAGATCGCGTTGAAGGCTTCGAGCTTGGCCTTGGCTTCTCCTTCGGCGACCGCCGCGAGCTTCTCATGGATCGCGACACCTTCCTGGCGCAGTTTCTGAATCTGGTCGTCGTATTCCTGCACGTGGCTCGAGCTTTCGGCCATGATCATGTTCTTCTCGGCGCGGACCAGGGCGAGCAGGTTGATCGCCGAGTCCTGCGACAGCGCGACCTCCTGGGCGGCGCCGTCCACCAGCTCGTCCACCGAATCGCGCAACGTGCCGAGGCCCGAGATCGCGAAGGCGGCGGAAATCGCCGAGAGCAGGATCACCACCACGAAGGTGATGCCGAGTTTCAGTTTGATCGTTGCACGCATGTCCCCAAGCTCCTCAAATGATGATCAGGCGGCGTCCTGCGCCGGCACTGACGATGTTCCTCCGGCAACCGTGCCCCGGTCGCCTTCCTCAAAAACGCGGTCGATGTCGAGCACGGCGATGAAGTCGCCGCCATGCTTGCCGATGCAGCGGATGAATTCCGGACGCCAGCGCATGCCAAGCCGCGGCGTGTCTTCCAGAACCTCGGCGTTCATCTCGGTCACTTCATGCACCTTGTCGGCGAGCAGGCCGACGGTGGTTGTTTCTCCGTCCAGCAGGACGTTGATCACGACGATGCGGGTGTCGATGGTGGGCGGCGTCGACGCCATCTCGAACTTGAGCCTGAGGTCGGCGAGCGGCACGACCTTGCCGCGCACGTTGACCAGGCCGTTGAGGAAGGCGGGACCCCCCGGCACTTCCGTGACATTCACCAGGTCGAGAATCTCCTGAACCCGGCCGGCCTCCAGAGCGAACTTCTCGCCCTGCAGGGTGAGGGTCAGCACTTCCAGGGATCGCTTGCCTTGCCAGATGGCCATGGATGCTCCTTCAGCTCGCCAGCTTCATCGGCCGCTCGCGCTGACCGCGCGCGACCAAATGGGCGATTTCCAGGATAAGGGCGACGGTGCCGTCGCCGAGGATGGTGGCGCCCGAGAAGGTGCCGACCCCGGCATGCAGCTTGGAGAGCGACTTGATGACGGTCTGGTGATCACCGATCACCTGATCGACCACCAGGCCGACCCGCATGTCGTTGGAGGAGACGACCACGACCTTCTGGTACTTGTCCGGCGGCGTCATCGCGTTGAACATTTCCCGCAGACGCAGGAACGGCACCAGATCGCCGCGGATGTTGAGGAAGTTGCTGCCGTTGGCGCGGTTCTCCTGCACCGGCGGCAGCTCGACGCATTCCTCGACCGCGGAGAGCGGGATGACGTAGCGGCCCTGGCCGATCCGCACCAGCAGGCCGTCGATGATAGCGAGGGTGAGCGGCAGGCGCAGCGTGATTTCGGTGCCTTTTCCGGTCGTGCTCGCGATGTCGATCGACCCGCGCAAGGCGTCGAGCGTGCGTTTCACCACATCCATGCCGACGCCGCGGCCGGAGAGGTTGGTGACCGCCTGCGCCGTCGAGAAGCCGGGCTGGAAGATCACCTGGAACAGTTCGGAATCCGACATCTCGGCGCCCGGAGCGATCAGGCCGTTTTCCTCGGCGCGGGTGCGGATCCGCGCGCGGTCGAGGCCCTTGCCGTCGTCGGTGATGGAGATCAGCACCTTGTCGCCTGTATGGCGGGCGGAGAGATGGATATGGCCCTGGGCGGTCTTGCCGGCGGCTGTGCGCTGCTCCGGGGGTTCGAGGCCGTGGTCGATCGAGTTGCGGATCAGATGCACCAGCGGGTCGTTCAGGCGCTCGATCACGGTCTTGTCGAGCTCGGTCTCCTCGCCGCTGGTGGTGAGGGTGATTTCCTTGCCGAGCTCCACCGCGAGATCGTGCACCAGGCGGCGGAACCGGCCGAACAGCTGCGCGATCGGCACCATGCGGACACCCATCGTGGTGTCGCGGAGCTCCAGTGCCAGGCGCTCGATCTCTTCCGAGATCGACTTGAACTCGGAGTCCTGGCTGGCGGCGGCGATCTGCTTGAGGCGTGATTGCGCGATCACCAGCTCGCCCACCCGATCCATCAGATTGTCCAGCCGTTCCGCGGGCACGCGGATGCTGCCGCCGCCCTTCAGGGCTTCGGTCGCAGTCTTGGCCGGCTGGGCGGCGGTCGCGGCCTTCGGTGCCGCTTGCGCCGGTGCCGGCGCGGCGGCCGTCTGAGCTGCGACCGGCACCGGAGCATCCAGCGGCTCGATCTTCAGCTCCATCTCGTCCATCACGAAGAGGAACACGTCCTCGATCGCGCTCTTCGGCTTGTCGGTTTCGACTTCGATATCCCAGCCGATGTGGCATTCGGTGGCATTGAGCGCTTCCAGCGGCGGGATCTTGTCGAGCAGCGGCGTCACCACTGCCTTCCCGAGTGCGCGCAGCTCATCGACCAGTAAAAGCGGATTGGTGCCGGTGGCCAGGGCATCGACGGGCAGGCGGAACTGCACCCGCCATTTCGACGTCGGCGCCGTCGGGGCCGCGACCGGCCCCGCTTCCGTTGGCTTCGGTCCAGCCGGAGCAGCGCCGTGGCCGCCAACGGTCGCTTCGAGCCGCGCCAGAATCGCCTGGCCGGTGGCGGGATCGGCGCTCTCGGGGCGCTCGATCAGGTTGCGAATATGGTCCTTGCCGGCCAGCGCGATATCGGCGAGGGCGGCGGTCATCGCCACCTTGCCTTTGCGCACCAGGTCGAAGGCGGATTCGACATGATGGGTGAAGCCCGCGACGGCATCGAAGCCGAACATCGAGCCCGAGCCCTTGATCGTGTGCAGCGCCCGGAAGGTGCTGTCGACCAGCTCGGCGTTCTCCGGACTGCGCGCCAGGTCGAGCAGGATCTGCTCGAGCTGCTCGAGGAGCTCCTGCGCCTCTTGCCGGAACGTGTCGGTTGGATCTCCCCCGCCGGTCATCAGCCGAGCACCTTCTTCACGACCGAGATCAACTGGTCCTGCTGGAACGGCTTGGTGATCCAGCCGGTGGCGCCGGCCGCCTTGGCCTCGCTCTTCAGCCCGGCGTCGGATTCGGTGGTGAGGAACAGGATCGGCACGCCCTGATAGGCCGGGAGCTTCCGGAGCTCCTTGATCAAGGCCAGGCCGTTCATCACCGGCATGTTCAGGTCGGTCATGACCATGTCGACCTTGGCGCCCTTGGCCTTTTCCAGCCCTTCGGCCCCGTCATTGGCCTGGATCACGTCGTAACCGGCGCCGGACAAGGTCAACTTCACCATCTGCCGGATGCTGGCGGAGTCATCGACGCTCAGAATCGTCTTGGCCATCTCTACTCTCCTGAATTCATTTCTCCGGGGACCAGATCGTGGCGCCGGCGGCATCGATGCCGCTGCGCGCCAGCACCTGCTGGACGGCCTCCGGGTAGCTTTGGGCGAGGCGAATGGGCGCGCCGCTCTTCTCGGCGGCGAGCATCAGTTGGATGAGACTGATATCCGCTTCGGTGACGCCGCTGAGATCGACCTCGAGCGGCTTCTTGGCTTCGAGCTTGGCGAGGAGATCGCGCCGGACCGCCTCGATTTCGCGAATGGTGATAGCGCCGGAGAGCTCGATCCGATCGGCGGCGCTGCGCGGTTCACTCATGATGCTGTCAACTTCACTGCTGGTCGGTCACAACTTTATGTGACGCGATCCTATCCAGTGGAACGTGAAGAAAGCGTTAGTCGCTGTTTCACTCTCGCAATCTGCGCGCGCAGTTGTCGGGCATTCAACATGAACACGAGAAGAATTTATTGTGTTCGTTTGCTGAGCGGTGCATGTGAAAAATCGCCTATGAAATCGCGAAGTTCTGCGCATTTATTCTGCGACGGTGTAAAGACGAGCCTGTCTTCGTCGGCGGGAGAACCGGTTTGCCCGATGCTCCCGGCGAAAACACTTACGCGCAGAATGGTTGCATTCCTGGAACTATAACAGTTGCACTGCGCTCAAGGGTGACCCGAGCTTTTCTCTCGTCTGACACTGCGTGGAATGGTCAGTCGCTCGATCTGTACTCGGCGCAGTTCCGTGCGGGCGAGCTTCAGAATCGAAGTCGATGACAAAGGGAAGTCGATGACGAAGGAGGAGGGCGGGGGCCGCGTCAGCCGGTCGGCGTTTCGTCGGCGTGGTCGGGCTGTTGGCTCGCGCGATAATCCTGCAGGCGCGTCGTCCGCAGGCCACGGAGCCCGTGCCGGTCGATCGAGCGCTGCCAGGAGAGGAACTCCTCGACCGAGAGCGTGTAGCGTTGACAGGCTTCCTCGAGGCTGATGACGCCGGCGCGCACCGCCGCGACCACCTCGGCCTTGCGACGGATCACCCAGCGCTTGATGCCGGGCGGCGGCAGGTCCTCGATGCGCACCAGCCGCCGATCGCCATGCCGGGGAAGGCTGGGCTTTGGTGGCAGCGGAGCGTTGGTGTGGTTCGGCCTCATGCGGAGTCCACCGGTTTCAACCGACGACAGGCTAAGACCGGCCGCTTAACAAAAAGCTAAGCCGGTGAAGGGAAAGGGTAACCTCGGATTTAGCTAAAATTGTCGCTAATCCCGGCTTCCCTGGGGTCGGGGAGCCGCTGGGATCAGGTGGAACCGGCCTGATCGGTCTCATCCGTGGGGGAATCCCCGTCATCGGGGGCGGGATCGGCGGTTTCGGTCGGCTTGGAGATCCGGAGCACATCGGCGAGCGGCACCGAGACGTCGCCCATCTTCAGGAACACCTCGCCGTCGGCGATCACCGCCTGGTCCACCTTGCCGTAGCTGGTGATGTCGGCGTTGATGTCCTTGCCGGTGTTCTGGTCCTTGTAGCTCACCGAGACCGTGTATTTCCCGTCCTTGAGCTTGTTGCCGAAATAGTCGGTGCCGTCCCATTCGACCGGATGGGTGCCGACGGTGGCATCGACCCCCTTCAGCATGACGATGTTGCCGGAGGCATCCAGGATCTTCAGCGTGGCGGCGCCGCCGCCCTTCTCGATCGTGTAGTCGAACTTGGCCTTGCCGCCCTGCAGCGGTATGTCGTTGCTGTCGGCGGCGATCGTGGTGCCGACGAAGCCGACTGCGCCATAGGCATTGGCGGTGGATTGCAGCCCGATCAACTGGTCGAGCTTCTTGTTGCCGTTGATCTGCTGCTCGACCGCCGAGAACTGCACCAACTGCTGGGTGAACTGGGTCGCGTCCATGGGCGACAGCGGATCCTGGTTCTTCAGCTGGGTGGTCAGCAGGGTCAGGAAATTGGTGTAGTCGCCGCTGAGGCTGGCCAGCGCGTCATCGCCGGTCTTGGTCGTCGAGGACTTGGTCGCGCTGTTGTTCTGCGCCTGCCTCGAGAGGATGTCATAGGCCGAGGTTCCGGAAGCGGCATCTGTCGTTGTCATGACTCAGGTCTCCAAATCCACATAGCCGTCCGCGGTCGCGACCACGTCGGGCCGCGCGGTTTCTGCCCGCACATCAGAGCCGCCGGTAGCCGTGCCCGAACCGGAACCGCCGGTTCCCGTGCCGTTCTGGGCGCCGCCGCCGTTCTGGCCGTTGCTGTCCCTGAGATTAAAGGACAGGCTGCCGTTGCCGGTCTGCAGCCCAGCGTCTTGCAAGGCGCGTTCCAACGCCTTGGCATCGTTGCGCAGCAGATCCAACGTGGCCGGCCGGTCCACGACGATCGTGGCGGTGACGTTCTTATCCTTGTCGATATCGAGCTTTACCTCGACCCGGCCGAGCTCGACCGGGTGCAGGGCGACGGTCACGCGACTGTTTCCGTTTTGCATGGCACCCTTGATCTGGACGGCGATCTGCTCCTGGACCGGCAAATTCTGCAGGTTCTGCCGCATCTGGGTCATGAACGCGGTCTGCCGGGCTGACAAGCTGCCGCCGAGACCGGAGGCGCCCGACCCCAGGACCTGCGACCAGTTGGAGAACTCGGCGTCATCCGAGGCGAACGTCGCCCCGGCCTGCACCGCCATGCTCTCCGCGAGCTCGTTGCGGACGTTGGTCGTACCGGACCAGGTCACGGCCGAGGCGCGCGCCGTCGGCTGAATGATCGATGCGACGGCTTTGGCGTTCGCCTCCGGATCGACGGTCGCGGCGGCCTTGTCCTGCGCGGCGTCACGCGCCTTCGCGCCGGGGGAGGCCGAGTCCTTGGGCTTGCCGTTGGCGTCCTGCGCCGGCTGGGCCAGCGGATCGGCCGCCTTGGCCAATTCTTCGGCCGCGCCCTGCAGGGCGGTAAGCGCATCCGTCCCGCCTTGCTGCGGATCCGCGATCCCCGCGTTCAGAATCGCGCCGAACTTGAGCCCGCCGGCCGCCGTCTGAGCCGGCACCTTGCCACTGGCCGTCGCGCCCAGGTCGATCGACCCGGCCAGGCTCGCCGCCAGACCGGCCTGCAGCGCCGCCGCGGCGTTGTCGCCATCGAGCGGGGGCGCCGCCTCGCCCGACACATCGGACGCGATCGCCTGCAACGGCAGGGGAACCGCCAGCATCGCGAGCAGGCTGAGATCGGCGCTTTCGGCGGCGGTCTCGCCCTGGTCGGTGCCGTCGCTCGCCTGTTGCTGTGTGCCGTCGTTCTGCTGTTGCTGGTTGGCGTCCTCCGAGGTGTCCGGCTGCTCTTCGGTCTCGGTGGTACCGCTGGAACCGTTGCCCTCGGTGGCCGCCGGCGTGCCGGCCGCAGCCTCGGTCGTCTCATCCGTCTCATCCGGCTGCGGCTTCGTGGCCGGCTTGCCGCAGGTGTCGCGCTCCGCCGCCGTCTTCTCCGTCGGCTCCGTCTTCGGCGCCGGTTTCGCGCTCGCCGCCTCGGACTTGCTGCCCGCCGTGGCCGAGCCCGTGTCCTTGGCGTCGCGCCGCTTCAGCACTTGCGGACGCTTGCCGTCGGCGCGGTCGCTGGCGTCGCTGCGCGCACGCGGATCGGCGGCGCGGCGGCCGGTGTCGGCATCGGCCCGACGCGTCAGCTGCTGGTCGAGGATCTGGGCGAACGCGTCGCCGGTCTGGGCGGTGCTGGTGTTATTGCCATTGGTCCGGCTGCTGCCGCCGTTGACGCTGCCCAGGAAGTCGAAACGAATCTGCTGCATCTCTGCCGTTCTCACGTGAGGAAATTGACCAGCGACAGCCGGCCGGTCGTGCCGACCACGCTGAACACCGCTTCGAGCTGGGTCTGCGCGGCCTGGATCTTGGCGGCGACCTCGTTCTTGTCGACCCCTTCGATCTTGTCGGTGCTGTCGGTGGTGACGCTGATCTGGGTCTGGTGCGCCAGCGTGGTCGCCGACATCAGGGTGTCGTTGACCGTGTTGGAGGAATGCAGCGCCCGGATCCCGTTCAGCGCGTCCTTCATCAGCGACTGCGCCTGGGTCATCTTGGTCTGATAGGTGTCGGGATCGACCACCGCCGACTGTGCGATCCTGAGCGACATGATCATCTTCTGGATCGCCGGCGCATTGGCCGAGAAGGTGTAGTTGATGGTGAGCTGGTCGGCGATCGTGACCTGCGCCTGGTCCCAGGCGCGGTCGGAATCGCCCGCCGCCTGATGGACGTTGTAGTCGGTCGGGTTCGGATCGCCCACTACCTGCGGCCGGGCCACGGCCGCCTCGGTGTCGAGTGCCACGCCGCCGGTCGTGCCGGTGATGACGACCTGGCCGGAGCCGACCGGGCCGGGCAGGGCTGTCGCCGCCATCGGCGGATTGGCCGCATTGATCTGCGCCGCGAGGTTGATCGCGATCGCATCCATGTCGGGCTCGCTGCCGTCGGTGGTGTAGCGCACGGTGCGCCCGTTGACCGTGATCTCATAGACGTCGCCGATCCGGCCGACCGGCCCGGACAGCGTCACCTTGTCAGTCTGCGGCGTGGCGCCGGCCGGAATGTTGGCGACCAGGGTCTTGGTGGTCGGGGCCAGGCTCGGTTGGCCGACATCGGTCGCGAGCGTCGCGGTATACGTGAAGGGCGTGCCGGGCGTATCGGCCTTCAGCAGCAGCTTGCCGTCCTTGACCGCCGCGGTGATGCCGATTCCGGCGGCGTTGATCTGCGACACGAACTTCGCCGCGATATCCGCCTCGGTGTCGTAGGAATTGGTGGTGACCGTGAAGGGGCCAGCGACCGGCGCGGTGAAGGTGATGTCGTAGATATCGCCGTTGTCGCCCTTGAGGTCGGGGAAGCCGACCAGCTCCTGCTGGGCGACCGGCACCACGGTGCGCTGCGTCGTTTTGACCGAAGCTGTGTTCTCCACCGACGAGGTCGTGGTGAACGCGGTCGCGTTGGTGAGCTGCAGCTTGCCGCCGCCGAGATTGGCGGTGGTGACCGAGAACGGTGGCTGCGTCGCGGCGATCTTCGCGATCAGGCCGTTGACCACGTCGTCGATCCCGGTCTCGTCGCCGGTCGTGCGATAGGTGATCGTCACCGGCGCGGTGTGCGACGGCGGATCGGTGATGGTGACGCTGAATTCCTCGCCGATCGTGCCGATCGGCCCGGTGAAGGTCGCGACATCGACCTGGTTGCCGCCGATCGGAACATTGGGCTGTACGGTCGTGATCGCCGACGGCGTGGGGTCGGTTCCGGTGAGGCTGGTCGTGAAGGCGGTGCCCGGCGTCACCGCGGTCATGGTGAAGCCGGTGGCATCGACGTCGGTGAAATTCACCACGCCGGTCAGGGCCGGCAGGGCGCCGTAATAGGTCGCGACCTGGCTGGCGACTTCCTGCGCGGTCAGCGGTCCGTTGACGGTGAAGTTGTTGCCGTTGACCGTGAAGGTCTCGCTTTGCAGGGCACCCAGATCGTTGGCCGTCACCCGCATCTGCTGCACGATCGTGCCGGCGGCAAGCTGCTGGGTGGTGGCCGTCGAAGCGGCGTTCTTGCTGCCCGTCGGATCCGGCAGCCGCGTCAGGTCCACGACCGGCGACAGGGCGCTCGAGGAGACGCCGCCGAACAGATAGCGCCCGTTGACCTGCTGATTCAACAGGGTTTGCAGCGTCGTCAGGTTGCCGCCGACCTGCGCGATGATCGGCGAGATCTTGCCGGTCGTGGTCAGGGTCGAGGCCATGGTGTTGGCCTTGCCGCCGCTGATATCGGTGACCGAGGTGGTCACCTGGAACAGCGGGCCGGGCTCGGTGCCGGTGAGGATCAGCTGGTCGCCATTGGCCTTGGCGGTGACCTTCAGCGCCGGCAGATGGCTGTTGATCTGGTTCGCGATATTGCCGGCGATCTCGTCGAAGCTGCCCTCGGTGCCGTTGGTCACATAGGTGAACAGCGTGCCGTCGACCGAGAGCTTGTAGATGTCGCCGGTATCGCCGAGGTCGCCGGAGAACTGGACCGTGTTCACCTGCTTGGTCGGCGGATCCGAGTTCGGCGAGGTGAAGGCCTGGAACATGTCCGCCGCCATCTTCTCCATCTGGGTGAAGATCGTGTCGTAGCTCTTCACGTCGGTCGAGGCGGCGTTGGTGGTGTCGATATAGCTCTGGCGCTTCACCGCATCGGCGCGCAAGCCCAGCAGGCTCTGGCCGCTGGAGCCGTAATTGACCAGGCTCAGCGATTTCTTGCCGGAGGCCAGCTGCTGGGTGAGCTCGTTCAGCGAGCCCTGCAGGTTCTTGAAGCCGTTCAAGTTGCTGAGATAGACCGCGTACGAGCTGAATGCGTTGATTGCCATGATGCGCTCCTACCGCACGGCCTGCTCGAGGGTATCGAACATCTCCTGCACCACCGTCAGCAGGCGGGCCGAGGCGGCATACGCGTTCTGCAGTACCTGCAGGTTAGCGATCTCTTCGTCGAGGTTGACGCCGGTATCGGACTGATAGCGCTGGGTCGACATGTCGAGCGAGTCGGCATCGAACTTCGCCTGGTCGCTGAGCTGCTTCGCTCCGGTGATCGAGCTGCCCACGACCCCGGTCATCATGCCGGAATAGGAGACGCTGGTGAGGGCGATGCCGGTCGCGAGGAAGTTCCGGTCGGTGCTGGTCAGGGCTTTGACCACGTCGGAGGCGGAGTTCTTCTTCAGCTGCAGCGAGCCGTTCAGCAGTGCGGCGTTCATCTGGAAGTCATAGCGATTGGTGCCGGTGAACAGGTTGCCGTCCAACTCCGGAATCTGGTTGTTGACCGCGGTCTGCACCGTGAAGGATTGGCCCAGCGTGTTGCCGACCAGCTGGAGCGAGGCGATGCCGGGGATCGCGGTGATGCCGAGCGTGGTATCGGCGTTGATCTGGGCGGAAAGCTGCGCCGCGATCTGGTCCAGGCTCTTGTCGCCGTCGGTTGCGGTGTAGCTGAAGTTCTTGCCCTGGACCGTGATCGAGAACACGTCGCCGGTCTGCAGCGCGCCGCTGAGATTGACCGTGCTGTATTGCGCCTGGTACGCGGTCGGCGTGACCGTGGTCTGGAACGAGGCCGAGACCCGCTGGCTGGTCCCGGCTGCATTGTAGGCTGCGGACAGGCTGGGCGGTGTGCCGGAAGTGGTGGTCAGCGCGCCGACCATCATGTCGAGCTGGGCGCGGAGCTTGCGGATCACCTCGGTGCCGGGATCCATGCTGACCGCTTTACCGCTCGCCGACGAGTCCTGGCGGAAGTTCAGCAGTGCATGGATGCGCCCGCCGCTGAGCTGATTGTTGATGGAGGCGCCGTCGCTCACCCGCGTGACGTTGGTGCCGTCATATGAGAACAGGCTCGGCGGTCCGTCCAGCAGCTGCAGGCCGGCCGCGGTGAACAGCGAGACCGAGCCGTCATCCTGCTCGACCGTGCGCACGTCCACATACTGCGCGATCTGCTTCACCAGGTTGTCGCGCTGGTCGGTGAGATCCGCCGAAGCCGAACTGTCGGTCAGGGCGGTCTTCATCTGCAGATTGACCTGGAACAGCTGCTTCAACAGGTCGTTGAGCTGATTGACCGAGTTGCCGATATCGGAGCGGACGTCGGTGTCGAGCTGGTCCAGCCCGGCCGCCACGCGGTGGATCTCGTTGCCGATCTGCGAGCCGGCGCCGACGATCGCCTGCTGGGCGGCGGCGGAATCCGGCTGCGACTGGAAATCCTGCCAGGCGCTGATGAAGCTGTTCATTGCCTTGGTCAGGCTCGACTGGTCGGCGCTGGTGCCGAGCAGGTCCTGAATCCGGGACATGTACTCGTTGGTCGCGTCGCTGGCGCCGGAGGTCGCGGTCTGCGCCTCGACCTGCTTGCGCAAGGTGACGGAGAGCGTGCTCGCATAGCCCGAGATCATCACGCCGCCGACCTGGCCGTTGCCGAAGGTGACGGCTTCGGTCCTCAGGCTCTTCTTGGTATAGTTCGGGTCCTGGGCATGGGCGATGTTGGCCGACGCCAACTGCACCTGTGCCTGGTTGACCCGGAGCGCCGAGACCGCTGAATTGAGCGCGGCTGTGAGCGACATTTCGCCTGCTTCCTAACTCGAGCGTTACCGCTTGATGTTGATGACTTCCTGCAGCATGTCGTCCGCCGTGGTGATGACCCGGGCGTTGGCCGCATAGGCACGCTGCGTCACGATCATCTTCGAGAATTCCTCGGCGATATCGACGTTCGAGCCCTCGACCGCGCTCGACCGCACCGTGCCGGCGCCGCTGGCGCCCGGGTTGGTGATGCGCGCGGTGCCGCTGTCGAAGGTCTCGGTGAAGGCTTGGCCGTTCTCGCGCTTCAGCGCGGTCGGGTCGTAGAATTGCGCCAGCGGCACCCGGTAGAACACCGTGCTCTTGCCGTTGTCGTAGTTCAGCTCGACGTCGCCGTTGTCGCTGATGTTGATGCCCGTGAAGAGGCCCTGCGGCAGGCCGTCCTGGCTCAGGCGCTGGATATCGACCTGGGTGCCGGAGAACTGGGTCAGGCCGTCGGTGGACTGGAAGCGGCCGAGGTCGAGCTCGACCACCTGCGGGCCGGAGCCGTAATCGACGGTGAAGGTGATCACCGCCGGATCGTTCGCATTCTGGGTGGCGGGGACGGTGGCATCGCCGGCCGGATTGTACTGGTTGCTGATCGAGGTGATGGTGCCGGCCGTGGTCGGCGTCGTGCCGAAGTGGATGTCGACGAAGCCCGGCACGTTGCCGTTGGTGGCCGCCAAAGTCTCGGCGAAGGGCGTGCCGGGAACCTTGGCGGTCAAGACGACCTGGCTGCCGGAGACCGTGGCGGTGACGGGCATGCCGCTGGCGGCGTTGATCCGCGCCGCGAAGCCGGTGGCGATGTCCGCAAGCGTCGTTTCGGTCCCGTCGTTCACATAGGTGACGGTCTGGGAGCCGATCGTGATGCTCCAGGTGTCGCCGATCTCGCCCGGGCCGACCGTGCCGCCGAGGGTGATGGTATCGACCTGGGCGACCGGCACGACATTGGCGACGGTGTTGACTTCCGCGGCCGGAGCGGCGGTGGTGTAGGTCGCGGCCACAGTGTTGCCCGCACCGGCGGCGGCGGCGGCGAAAGTGCCGCCCGCCGTGTCGGATTGGATCAGAATCTGGCTGGCATTGTTCGGATCCGCGACCGCGGTCACGCCGAGCGCGGCTGCGTTGATCTGGTTGATCAACGACGTACGCGCCGCCGCGACACTGGACGGGCCCGCAACGGTGAACGGGCCGCCGCCGGCCACATTGACGCTGAGCAAGTCGGCTCCGGCGAGTGCACCCGGGATGGTGACCGTGTCGATCTGGCCGGAACCGTTGCCGGCCAGCGAACCGGTGAAGGCCGTGCCGGCGACGTCGGCGGTCACGGTCAGCGTGTTGCCGACCACATTGCCCGCGGTCACCACCGCGGCCATGCCGGCGCTCGCATTGATCGCCGAAGCGAGCGCGGTCGCGAGCTGCGCGCCGGTATAGCCGCCGACCGGCGCCGTCACCGGAACCGTGTTCGCGCCGACGGTGAAGGTGAGCGTGCGTCCGGGGGGCAGGCCGGTGGTCGGCACGGTGATCGTATCGACTTGCGCGACGCCAGGCGTGTTCGGGGTCGTGGTTGCCGCGACCGCGGTCTGGTCGTTGGTGCCGCTGATCGTGCCGGCCACCGGATCGAGCGTGCTGCCCGCCGCGTTGATGTCGAGATTCCAGATATTGTCCGAGCGCTTGACCCAGGTCAGGGTGACCGTGTGCGGATTGCCCAGCGCGTCGTAGATCTTGACGTTGGTCGGCGCCAGCGCCGGATCCGGGTTGACGATCGAGGTCGCCGGCAGATTGCCCACCACCTCGATCTGCGAGGTGGCGGTCGGTGGGGTGGTGAGCTGGGTGATCTGGATCGGCGCCAGGGTCGCCGTGTCCGGAATGCCGGTGGTCTGATCCACCGCCCAGCCGTTGAGATAGTAGCCGCCGCCATTGACGACATAGCCGTCGCGATTGACCTCGAAGTCGCCGGCCCTGGTGTAGTAGGGCAGCGCGCTGAAGGTCGTCAGCGTTCCGGTCTGGTCGGTCGGCCGGCTGACCACGAAGAAGCCCTGACCGCTCACCGCGAGATTGGTCGTGCTCTGGGTCTGATTGATGTTGCCTTGCAGCGCGTTCGCGTAATAGGGCGAGGCCACAACGCCGCCCGGCAGGTTCAGGCTCCTGTTGGAGATCGTGATGATGTCCGAGAACCGGGTATCGACCTTCTTGTAGCCGACGGTCTGGGAGTTGGCGATGTTGTCGGAGATGTTGCCGAGGGATCGGGATTGGGCGTTCAATCCGCTCACTGCGGTGAACATCGCGCCGAGAATGCTCATGGAAGGCCTCGCCTTGGGGTGCCGTGCATCAAAGTGTCGGACGGATTTAGCAAGCGGCGGGCCAAGTCCCAGGGGCGCGGTTTACCAAGGGTTATCAAAAGATTGACGCGGCGCCGGGGATGAGGCGGCAGAAACTGCCCGGCAACAGCGTCCGGCACGGCGGCGTCATGCGCGATCTGCCGAACGGACAGGGTGAGGCCGCCGCGTTGGCCATTCCTCAGCCCATATGGCACAGTCGTTGCGTACCGAATCGGCGCTTTCCAGCCGCGAGGGTTTATGAATCTGCACGAGATGGAAGCCGTCATTCTCTGTGGCGGCCAGGGGACCCGGCTTCGGGAAGAGACGGAATTTAAGCCGAAGCCGATGGTGGAGATCGGCGGGCGGCCGATCCTGTGGCATATCATGCAGCGCTACGCCAAGTACGGCGTCCGGCGCTTCGTGCTCTGCCTCGGCTACAAGGGCGAGATGATCCGCGACTACTTCCTGCAATACCGCTATCGCAACGCCGATGTCGTGGTCAGCTTGCGCTGGAACGACGTCCAGATCATCGGCCAGGAGCCGGCCGAGGACTGGGAAGTCGTGCTGGCCGATACCGGCCAGGACACCATGACCGGTGGCCGGCTGAAGCGCGCCATGAAGCACGTCAAGGGCGAGCGCTTCTTCGCCACCTATGGCGACGGCGTCGCCGATGTCGATGTCGGCGCCTTGCTGAAATGCCATATGGACGGGAAGCGCCTCGCCACGGTGACGGCGGTGCATCCCTCCTCGCGCTACGGCGAGATCAACGTCGACCAGGGCTCGGTCGCGGACTTCATGGAGAAGCCCCAGGTCAATGACGGCTGGATCAACGGCGGCTATTTCGTGTTCGAGAAGCAGGCCTTCGCCGATGTTGCCACCGATCCCGGCGTCGTGCTGGAGAACGACGTGCTGCCGAAGATCGTGCAGCAGAAGCAGCTCACCGCCTATCACCATGACGGCTTCTGGCAGTGCATGGACACCTATCGCGAGACCCTCTTGCTGAACGCGCTGGTCTCGCAAGGCAAAGCGCCCTGGTTGTCGTGATCCGCGGATAATGTCGCACCCCGTTCCCGACGCTTCCTTCTGGCGCGGCCGCCGCGTCTTCCTGACCGGCCATACCGGCTTCGTCGGCGGCTGGACCGCGCTCTGGCTGAAGCAGCTCGGCGCCGAGGTCTACGGCTTCGCCTTGCCGCCGCCGACCGATCCCAGCTTCTTCGCCGCGACCAGGCTGGCGGAGCGCATCGCCGGAAGCACGATCGGCGATATCCGCGAGCGCGAGCCGCTCGCCAAGGCCGCGGCCGCTGCGAAGCCCAGCATCGTCCTGCATCTCGCCGCCCAGCCTTTGGTGCGCGCCGCCTTTCATGACCCGGTCGCGACCTTCGCCACCAATGTGATGGGCACGGCGCATCTCCTGGATGCGGTGCGCGACCTCCAGGGCCTGTCGACGGCGGTCGTCTTCACCACCGACAAGGTCTATCGCAACCTCAACTGGCCCTGGCCCTATCGCGAGGGCGACGCGCTCGGCGCCGACGAGCCCTATAGCGGCAGCAAGAGCGGCGCCGAGCTGGTGACCGAGGCCTTCCGCAACAGCTATTTCGCCCGCCATGAGACGCCCGTGCCGGTGGTGACCGTGCGCGCCGGGAACATCATCGGCGGCGGTGACTGGGCAGAGGACCGGATCGTCCCCGATGCGGTGCGCGCCTTCGCGGCGAAGCAACCGCTGATCATCCGCAACCCCAAGGCCGTCCGCCCCTGGCAGCACGTGCTCGACGCCGTGCGCGGCCTGCTGTTGATCGCCGAGCGTACCGCGGCGAAGAAGCTGCCCGCCGAAATCCAATCCTGGAATCTCGGCCCCGGCGACGCCGAAACCACGCCGGTCTCCGACCTGGTCGAGCATCTGGTCCGGGACTGGGGCGAAGGCGCGCGCTGGGAACATCGCGGCGACAACGCAGTGAAAGAAGCGCATTTCTTGACTCTCGACAGCCACCAGGCGGCGCGCCATCTCGGCTGGAAGCCGGTCTGGCACGTGGCCGGCGCCGTCCGGCATTCGGTCGCCTGGTATCGCGGCTTCCTCGCCGGCGACGACATGGCGAAAGCCAGCCTCGCCGAGATCGACCGGCATATCGCGGATGTCGCGTCGTGAAGATCAAGCGGCTGAAGATTCCCGGCAGCGTCGAAGTCGAGCTCCAGGCCCGCGGCGACGAGCGCGGCTATTTCATGCGCACCTATGACGAGGCGATCTTTGCCGAGCATGGATTGCCGACCCGCTGGGTCCAGATGAACGAGTCTCTTTCGGCCAACGTCGGCACGATCCGCGGCCTGCATTTCCAGCGCCCGCCGCACACCGAGGCGAAGCTGGTGCGCTGCATCCAGGGCGCGCTGCTCGACGTCTTCGTCGATCTCCGCCAGGGCTCGCCGACCTACGGCCAATGGGATTCCGTCGAGCTCCGCGCCGATCGCCACAACGCCGTCCTCGTGCCGCGCGGCTGCGCCCACGGCTTTTGCTCGCTCGAGCCGAACAGCACCGTCAACTACATGGTGGACAACTTCTACACCCCGGCGGCGGAGGAGGGGGTGCGCTGGAACGACCCCGCCCTCGCGATCCGCTGGCCGTTGATCGGCGAACCGACCATCTCCGCCAAGGACGCCGCCTGGCCGCTGTTCAAGGACGTCGCTCCGGTTGCGCTCTGATCGGGGGTTCACGGGATCTGGCCCGACACAGACAACCCTGCCTCCCTCCGGAGTCGTCTGCGTACCGTAAGTATTTGATAAAGCATTAAAAATTCTGATCGGCGGGGCGGAACTGATTTTTTGTTCTGTCTGCGTCCTGTCTGCGTAGCCGAGGGCAGTGGCCGCGACCTTGAGCGGAAACGAGACTGGTTGCTGACCCAGACGGCCCTGGCCCGGGGCGGGGGCACAAAATCCATGCCAAGCCGTTGACGATGCTGGACTTTCTCTCAATCGAGAGGGCCAAGCGATTCTTCGTTTCGTAAACCCTGGGTAAACCTTGCCGCGGGTGCGGGTCGAAAATATCGATTCTGTCTGCGTCGGGTCTGCGTTGCAGCGCAGCAATCATGGTGCCGTCGGCGCGCATCTCGATGCGGCGTTCACGATGTCAAACAGCGCACCGATAATACCGATCGGCCAGCCAGCAATTGTACCTGATTTGTTCGCGTCGGTCCACGGATACTGCGGCAGTTGAGAGATGCCTCCGTCCGCACGCATCCTGTCTTCCTGCCTGTTACGCTTTATTAACCTTAACGCCCTAAGCCTTGAGGGGCTGCTGGCATCGTCCTTGCGTTACCGCAGCATCGATCGGGGCAAGAGTGTTTCTATCGTCATGAAGTTTGGCATTTCCTATTTCGGCCCGGAGCCGCTGTTTCATCTCCGGCGCGACTTTCTCCTGTCCATGAAATACGGGCTGGAGGACCTCGGCCACGACGTGGTCCTGAACGGGCTCTCGCTGGAGAGCGACCGCTTCAACTTCGTGGTCGGCGCCTATTTCCTTCCCAATGCGGAGATCCCGAAGATCGCCCAGTCCGGCCTGCGCCACGCGCATGTGAATACCGAGGTGATCGCCCAGGACATGCTCAATTTCAACCCGCAGAAGGTGGATTTCCTCGGCGCCTATCTGCCGGCGATCCGGGCGGGCCAGTTCGCCTGGGACGTGATCCTGGACAACCTGCCGGAATACAAGCGCTACGGCGTGAACGCGCATTTCTTCCGCTGGGGCTGGGACCAGAAGCTGGAGGATATCCAGCACCGCCAGGAGAAGGATCTCGATTTCTATTTCTTCGGCATGATGAGCAACCGGCGCAAGCAGATCGTCCAGTCGGTGCGCCAGAAGGGCTTCCGCGGCGCCGCCGACCATTCCTGCCCGTATTTCCTGCGCAACGACCGGATCGCCCGGGCCAAGGTGCAGCTCAACATCGTGCAGGAGGAGAAATACACCCACGTGAACTCCTTCCGGGTCTGCTATCTTGCCAACAACCGCTGCGCCATCGTCTCCGAGCACGAGCAGGATCCCGCCGGCTATCTGGAGATGACGCGGCTGGCGACGGCCCAGGAGATGCCGGACGTGGTCGCCGATCTGGTCACCAACAACAAGTGGCGCGAGCTGGGCGAGAAGGCCTATGCGCTGATGCGCCAAAGACCGATGAAGGCCATCCTCGAGGCGCTCCTCGACACCAGCGGCTTGAAGTGAGAGACGGGAAAGCAGCTTGGCAAAGGTCGCGGTCACGGGTGCGAAGGGATTGATCGGCAGCGCGGTCGCCGCCGGATTGGTCGCGCGCGGCCATAGCGTGCTTGCGCTCGGCCGGGGCGCCGGCAATGCCGTCACGCTGGATCTCACCGAGCGGCAGCTTCCCGCACTCCCGCCGATCGATGCCCTCATTCACTGCGCCGGCGTCACCGATGAAGAGGTGAAGGCCGACCGCGACGCCGCCATGGTCCGCGCCGTTTCGGGCACCGAGCGCCTGATCGCCGCCGCCGCCGCCGCCGGTGCGCGGCGCATGGTCTATGTCTCCAGCGCCCATGTTTACGGTGCGCTCTCCGGCCATATCGACGAAACCATGCCGGCCAATCCGCTCAGCGACTATGCGCTGGCGCATTACCTCGCCGAGCAGATTTTCCGGCGCCACGCCGCCGCGACGCGCATCCTGCGGCCCTGCGCCGTGTTCGGCCCGCTCGCCGAGCTGCAGCGCTTTCGGCGCTGGTCGCTCATTCCCTTCTCCTTCCCGCGCGCAATCGCCGAGAGCGGCGTGATCCGCATCCTCGGCACCGGCCGCGATCGTCGCAACTTCGTCGGCACCGACGTGGTCGCGGCCTTGGCCGTTGATTTCATCGAGATGCAGATCAACGGCGTGACGCTGCTCAATCCGGTCGGAACCGCGGATCTGACCGTCGCGGAATTTGCCGAGCTCTGCGCGCGGCTCGGCGGCGATCTGCTCGGGCGGAGCTGCCGCGTCGAGATCGCGGGCAAGGGCGATACCGCCGCGCCGCCGCTCGAATACCGCTCGGTCATGGGCGGGCAACGCAACGGGCGCAGCCTTGAGACTCACATCGTGGAACTGGTCCGCCAGTGTTCCCAGCTTGGAGCGACTGCATGAGCACGCCTAGCCCCGAACTCGCGTTGGATAAGGAAATAGCCCAGCGCTACGTCGCCTTCCTGGTCGAGAACGGCCGGAACGACGATTTCGA
Source organism: Dongia sedimenti (assembly GCA_030715195.1). Lineage (GTDB taxonomy): Bacteria > Pseudomonadota > Alphaproteobacteria > Dongiales > Dongiaceae > Dongia > Dongia sedimenti. The sequence goes on along the minus strand of JAUYVI010000002.1, from coordinate 339,658 downwards.
CGCGCGCCGCGACTACTGCGAGCGCGCCGGCGTGCACCAGAAGCTGCTGCACAACAACCCGCACATCGCCGCAATCGAGAAGCTGTTCCGTGACCAGTCGAGTATGGAACGCCTCGGCGACATGACGCTGCGCCAATACATGATGTACCACTACTACTATCTGCATCAGGGCTATCGCTACGGCGCGCCGAAGCTGCAGCAGCGCTGGCTGGGCCACGACATCATCAAGACGCCGCAGGATTGCTGGGTCTACCAGGAGATCATCTGGGAGACCAAACCCGACGTGATCATCGAGCTCGGCATCATGTTCGGCGGCGCCACGCATTTCTTCGCCAGCATCCTCGACCTGGTCGGACACGGCGAGGTGCTCGGCATCGACATCTCGCTGGCCAAGGCGAAGCCACCGGAGAACAAGCGCATCACCTATATCGAGGGCTCGAGCACTTCGGAAGGCGTGCTGGAGCAGGTGCGGAAGAAGGCGCAAGGCAAGCGCACGCTGGTGATCGCCGATTCCGACCATGAGAAGCTGCATGTGCTGGGCGAGATCCGCGCCTATGCGCCCTTCGTGCATGTCGGCGGCTATTTCGTGGTCGAGGATTCGCTGAACGACGTCATGGGCTATCACCCGGTGCCGAACGAAGGGCCGAAGGCGGCGGCCGACGTCTACCTCACCGAGACCGACGATTTCGTCTTGGACCGCCGCTGGGGCGAGCGCTACATCATGTCGCTCAATCCCAACGGCTATCTGCTGCGGGTGAAGTGACATGCGCCTGGTAATCGCCGCTCCGCCGACCATCGACGTTTCCGCGCTGGCGAAGGAGCTCGCCGCCAAGGAGAAGGCGACCCTGGTCATCGATCCCAGCCGCGCCGCCTGCGAGCGCTACGGCTTTCAGACGCTCTACGAGATGCCGCGCGATCTGCAGAAGCAGACCCGCCGCCGCCTGATCAAGGAGCACATCGCCGCCCTGCAGAAGGGCGGATCGCTGGTGTTCGACCACTCGATCTTCCAATGGCTGGCCGACTGGATGCGCTGGCTCTGGGGCGAGACGCCCACCGAGGAATGGGAAGCCGTGCTGGCCGAGGCCTCGGCCGGGGTCAAGCTCTACGACGCGATCGAGCATGTCTCGACGGGTCCGGCCGCCGTCTACAACGGCTACACCTGGCTCGACCAGCGCAACGGCCAGGAGATCGAGCGGCTGATGCGCCACCTCTACGTCGATCTAGGCTGTGCCGGCCGTGTCCGCGGCGCCGGCGACCGGAGATAGCGATGGTCGAGCAGGTGGTCAATCTGCCGGTCAAGCTGGAGGTCAAGTTCCCTCTGCCCGACGGGCGCATGCTGGTGCAGGGGCCGCTGACCTACAATACCGACGGTCTCGCCACCCAACACAACAGCGAGTTCATGCGCGACCCGCGCTTCGCCAAGGCCTATGCTTTCGGCATGACCGACGGCCCGCCCGGCCGGCATCTGGAATGGCGGGTTCATGTCGCGCTCTGGCTCGCCGAACAGTCGGTCCAACTCGGCGGCGATTTCATCGAGTGCGGGGTCAACACCGGCATCATGTCCGGCGCGATCATGACCTATCTCGACTTCGCGCAACTGGCGGACCGGCGGTTCTATCTTCTGGACACCTTCGCCGGCATTCCGGAGGAGCAGATTACCGACGCCGAACGGGCCGTCGGCGTCGCCCATATGAACGTCAAGTATCAAGGCGGCGATCGTCTCTTCGACATCGTGAAATCGAAGTTCTCGCCCTGGCCGAACAAGCGGCTCATCCGCGGCATGGTGCCCGACACCCTGGTCGAGGTCGATTCCGACCGGATCGCCTTCGCCCATATCGACATGAATGTCGTCGCGGCGGAGATCGCCGCGGCCGAGTTCCTCTGGCCGCGCCTGCAGCCGGGCGCCTTCATGCTGCTCGACGATTACGGCTGGGCGCCGCACATCCATCAGAAGCGCGCCTGGGACGTGTTCGCGCAGCAGCATGGTTTTCACATTCTCTCCCTGCCGACCGGCCAGGGACTGATCATGAAGCCGCGGTGATCCTCGCCATGGATGCGAAGCGCAACGATCTCCTGACCGGATTCTACGAGAAGATGGTGCTGATCAACACCGTCGAGAGCTCGCTGCTCAATCTCTTCGCCGAAGGCCTGCTGCGCGGCACGGTTCACACCTGCCTCGGGCAGGAAGCGATCCCGACCGGCGTCTGCGCGGCACTGGAGCCGGGTCGCGACATCGTTTGCAGCAACCATCGCGGCCACGGCCACTTCCTGGCCTTCGGCGGCGAGGCGCGGCCGCTGATCGCCGAGATCATGGGCGATGCGTCCGGCGTTTGTCGCGGCATCGGCGGCAGCCAGCATATACAGCTCGGCAATTTCTATTCGAACGGCATTCTGGGCGGCATGTCGCCGGTCGCGACCGGCATGGCACTCGCCGAGAAGCGGAAGGGCAGCGGTGGCGTCGTCGTCCAGTTCCTCGGCGACGGCGCGCTGGCGGAAGGCGTGGTGAGCGAGGCCTTCAACATGGCGGCGCTCTGGTCGCTGCCGATCCTGTTCGCGGTCGAGAGCAACGGCTTCGCGCAAAGCACGCCGACGGCGCTCGAACATGCCGGCAAGCTGTCGGCGCGCGGCGCGCCCTACGGCATCCCGATCACCGAACTCGATGGCAACGATGTCCTCGCCGTGCACGCGGCGGCGCAGGAAGCGGTCGGGGCGGCACGCGGCGCCGGCGGTCCGCAGATTCTGTTCATGAATACCTATCGCCTGGGGCCGCACAGCAAGGGCGACGATCCGCGCGATCCTGCCGAGATCGCCCGCCACGCCGAACAGGCGCCGATCCCACGCGCTCGCGCCGGCCTCGATCCCGAATGGTGCGACACGACCGACCACCGGATCGCCGCCGAGGTCGCGGCGATCATCCAGGGAATCCGCAGCGCGCGGATCGCGGCCCAATGAACGCACCGCTGCCCGCATCGACGACCTATGCGAAATCGCTGAACGCGGCGCTTCTGGAAATGATGCGCGAGGACGAGCGCATCTATTTCCTGGGTGAGGACATCCTCGATCCCTATGGCGGCGCCTTCAAGATCTCAAAGGGATTGTCTTCGGCCTTTCCGGACCGGGTCATCACGACCCCGATCTCGGAAGCGGGATTCACCGGCCTTGCGACCGGCATGGCGCTGCGCGGGCTCCGGCCGATCGTCGAGATCATGTTCGGCGACTTCCTGGCGATCGCCGCCGACCAGATCATCAATCACATGGCCAAATTCGTGACCATGTACGGCCGGGATCTCGAAGTTCCGGTCGTGGTGCGCACGCCGATGGGCGGCGGCCGCGGCTACGGCGCCACCCACAGCCAGAGCCTGGAGAAGATCTTTCTCGGCACACCCAACCTGACGGTGGTGGCGCCCTCGCATGCGCATGATCCGGGGCAGTTGCTGCGCAACGCGGTGGCACTCGGCCGGCCGGTCTTGTTCATCGAACACAAGATGCTCTACCCGGAGACGCTGCTGGCCAGCGGCGGCGCGTTGATGATCGAGCCGCTGACCGATGAACCCTTCCCCACGATGCTGATGAAGAACTTCAGCCGCGGCGCGGCGGACGTCCTTATCGTCGCCTATGGCGGCATGAGCCGGCTGCTGGCACCGCTGGCGCGTCAGATGGCGGAAGAGGAGATCAACCTCGCGATCGCTCTTCCGGCCTTGCTGTCGCCGATGACCGTCGCGCCGCTGCTGCCGCTGGCCGCGCAATGCGGCCGGGTTCTGCTGGTGGAAGAGGGCACGACCGGATTCGATTGGGGCGCCGAGGTGGCCGCGCAGCTCTACGCGGCGACCTACAAGACTCTGAAGGCGCCGATCGCGCGCCTGGCATCGCGGGCCGAGATCATCCCGACCTCCACCGCGGGCGAGAACGCCATGCTGGTCGGCGCCGCCGACATTGAATCGAAGATCCTGGAGCTCCTGGCATGATCACGCTGATCCGCCTGCCGGCGGTGAACCCGAATGACGAGCGGGGCACGATCATCGCCTGGCTCAAGGAGGCGGGCGTCAAGGTCCGCAAGGGCGAGAACATCTGCGAGATCGAAACCAGCAAGGCCACGGTCGAGCTGACGGCCGAGGCCGACGGTTATCTGGTCCATCTGGCGGCGCCGGGCGACAGCGTACCGGTCGGCAAGCCGGTGGCGGCCGTCACCGAGACCGCGGGCGAAGACGTCGCCGCGGCCTTGAAGCAGGAAGAGTCATCGGCGGAGAAGACCGGCGGCGCCGATGAGCGTCGCTGGACCAAGAAGGCCTTCATCGTCGCCCGGCGGACCGGGGTCGATCTGGAGACGCTTGCCGCCAGGAATCCCGGGAAGACCCTGACCGAGGAAGACGTGCTGGCGGCGCAATCGGAAGCGAGCGGTCCTTCGGTCGACCTGACCGAACGTGAGTTTCCCGACAGCCGGCCCGAGCGTGTGCTGCTGCTGGGCGGCGCGGGCGGTGCCGGCGCGATCGCGATCGACGCGATGCGCCGCGGCACCGGCAAGCAACGGCCGGCGGCGATCCTCGACAACAATCCAAAGGCCAAGGGGATGACCTCCATGGGCGTCCCGATCCTCGGCCCGCTCGACATGATCGACGAGCTCTGGCAGCAGCAGGCCTTCGACGCCGCGGTCATCCTGTTCACCGACGACGTCAAGGAGCGCCAGGCGCATTTCGAGCGCCTGACGGCGCGCGGCATCCGCTTCACCAATCTGATCGATCCGAGCGTTCAGCTGCGCTCCTATGTGCGCATGGGGGTCGGCAACGTGATCATGGCCAACTGCTTCTTCGCGCTCGGCGTCAGCCTCGGCGACAACAACTTCTTCGCCAGCCACACCGTGGTCGAGCACCACAGCACGGTCGGAAGCCACTGTGCCATCGGGCCGCGCTGCACGACGTCCGGCCGCGTGCAGATCGGCGACCGCGTGCGCTTCGGCATGCAGGTTGCCATCGAGCCCTATCTGAAGATCGGCAGCGACAGTGTGGTCGCTTCGGGCATCGCCCTGACCTCGCACGTGCCCGAGCGCACGATCGTCAAGTCGCACGCGCAATACACGACCCGCGAAGCCTAGCGTCCCCGCTCGGTCACTTTCAGCGCCACGGAATAGTGTCGCGGCGCATAGCCGATATAAGTGTAGGCGATCCCGTGCGCCTGCACGAACTCCTGGAACGCTTTGTATTCGTGCTGGCGCCAGCCCGGGTAGTTGAAGTACTCGTCGAACACGATGATCGTGCCCGGAACGATCCGGTCGCCGAGGCTGTCGAACACCGACTTGGTCGAGGAGTAGAGATCGCAATCGATGTGCAGGAAGCGGATGGGCTCGGCGTTGCTGGCGGCGAAAGGCGGCACGGTGTCGCTGAACCAGCCTTTCACCAGCTTGATGTTGCCTCGCTTCGAGGGGATCTTCGGCACGGCGCCGCCCAGATTGAACTCACCTTCGCCGTGTTCCAGGAACCAGGCCTCGGGCAGGCCCTCGAAACTGTCGAAGCCGTAGGCGGTCGAATCGACGTGGTCGGCGATGACCGAGAGAGTCTCGCCCTTGAACACGCCGAACTGCATCACCAGTCCGCTCTTCATCTCGATCTTGCTGAGCGCAAACTCCAGGAGCTCGAACCGGCCGCGGTTGCGCGGATCGCGGTCGCCGCGGAACTTGTCGGCGGTCAGCATGTGCTGTTCGATGTACTCGGCCGTGTCCATCGCGGCTTTGAAGTAGCCGGCGACTTCGGCGTCGCGCAGCGTCCAGACCAAGGTGCTCCGGATCAACGAGGCAAGTTGATTGCTGTCGATTGAGGCCATTGTACTTGCTCGAGGCTGTTGCGCGGGAATCGGCCGCAGCCGGCCGATCGCCGCAGCATACACCTAAATTGCGGTAAGGGCCTGATCCGGAGTGGCCCCGGAGAGGTCCGGGATCGCCGCCGCGGTCAGCGGGTGATCGCGTCCGGGTGGAGCTTGGCGACGATGCGTCCGTCGTTGGTCTTCGCCGAATGGACCGAGCGGGCCATCAGATCCTGCCAGCCCATGGTCTGGTTGGCCTTGGCGTGCTCTTTCTTCCAGTCCTCGGCGTATTCGCTGCCCTTGGTTTCCTCGAAGACCGGCATGCCCTGGGTGTAGTGCACCATCTTCGCGTCGGCGCGCGGCGGGTCATAACCGACCAGGTGGTTCCACTCGCGCGGCAGATCGCCGATCAGATCCTCCGGCACCCAGTCGATGCCGTGCGGGTTGCGGCACTGCTGCGGGTCCTGGACGTATTCCGGCGTCAGGACGCGGTTGGCCGGATGCCCGCAGTTGAACAGGATAAGGCTCGCCCATTCGAACCGCTTGGCGTTCTTCGAGACCATGACCGCATAGCGGTCGTCGGTCAGCGCGAAGAGCTCGGCCAGGTCGGCACGGCAGAGATAGTCGAGGTCGAGGAACAGCGCCCAGCCCTGGAAGCCGGCGAGCCACGGGGTCAGGAAGCGGCTGTAGGTGAACGGGGTGAGGCCGGTGCGGGTCAGCGGCAGGCTCGGCAGGAACAGCGGCGTGATCGCAACCGGCTTCGAGCAGCGGCGGAAGATGCTGAACTGCAGCACGTTGTAGGAAATCGCCTGGCGATGGTCATAGCCGATGAAGATGCGCAGCGGCTGTTCGTAAGTCTGGGCGGTCATGGCCGCTTCCTCCAATCAGAAAGACCCGCTGTAGATCATGCCGAGCAGCTTGCTGGTGCCCGAGGTGCCGATCGCCGGCAGGGAGTTGATGTTGCTGAAGGCGTCGGACAGCGAGTCGGCGAGGATGTTGGCCGGGCTGTTCGCGTTGTTCGTGATGCCGAACGGATCGTCGGTGCCCTCGGTATAACCCTGCTCGGTCACCGTGAAGTCCTTGGTGTACTTGGTGCCCTGGGTCAGCTGAAGCGCGTAGTTATAGGGGCTCTTGGCCTGCGGATCGACGCCGTCGGCGCGGGTCACGCGGATGATGTACTGGCCGCTCTTCATGCTGAACGTGCCCTTCTTCAGGGCCTGATAGTTCTGATAGGCCTCGCCGGCGCCGGAATCGCTGTCGGCGACCAGGCCCTTGCCCTTGGCGAAGATCTGGATCCGGACCTTTCCGCTCGAATCCGCGAGCGGGTTGGAATTGCTCGGATCGTTGACCAGGGCCGAAAACTTGGTGTTTCCCGTGGTCGCGACATTGACGCTGAAGACGTCGACCTGGTCCTTGGCGCTGAGCTGGCTGATGACGTTCAGCCGGTTGGTGTTCAGGCTGAGCTGGCCGATGTTCCGGGCGGTCGCGTTGTTGTCGTAGAGCACGTCCTGGGTGGTCTTCTCGAACTCCTGGACGTCGCCGGAAGCCGTGGCGCTGATGGCCGCGATCTGGTCGGAGATCTGCTGCAGCGCCTCGCTGGTGGAGTCGGCGATGGTCGAGGCCGAGTTGTTGCCTGCGAGCGTGCTGTTCAGGTTCGACGTGGTTGAGCTGCCGCTCGACGACGAGGTTCCGGAAAGGGCGTTGTTCAGGCTGGTGTTGGTGCCCGAGGTCAGTCCACTGGTAACCGAGCTGATCGCCATTCGCGGTACTCCTGTTGCCGGCCTTTCTGGATCAGGCCGAGACGTTCACCGCCATCCGGGCGCCGCCGGCGACGGCCGGGACGGGCTGCGGGGGCACGTCATTTGCTTGCATCGGCTGTGCCACTGCGCCCTCGGGGACCTGCGGCTTTTGCGCCAGGCCCTCGGCCACGCAGCGGTTGATGTCCAGGATCGGCTGCAGCTTGGCGCCGTCGAGGTCGCCGAGACGCTGCAGAATCTGCCGGTCCATCATGATCGAAAGGGCGAGCACGTTGTCGCGGATTTCCCGGGGGAGCGGGCAATCGGGCTCGGCCATGGCGGTCTGGAAGATGGTCCAGAGCCGCTGATTGAGGACCAGGGCCTCGCGCAGCGACTTGCCGTTGTCGTCGGCCTTGGCGGCCACGACCAGCCGGCGCGAAGCCTCGGACAGCGCCCAGGCCTCGGTGCTGCGCGGATCCATCGCCGCGGGCTGGCTGACATAGCCGGCCTTTTTCGCCCCTTGATTCATCATCATCACTCTCCGTCGCTCCTACTCGTCCGCCAATGCCCGCGGGGTTTTCCCTGGGGCGCTTGGGCGCCAGGAGCCGCGGATCAGAACAGTTTCGCGGTCAGTTTCAGCGCTCGGTAATAGTCCTCGGACTGCACGAGCCGTGCCATGTCCTCGAGCTGCTCCCGATTGCCGGGTCGCTGCCGCACGACCTCCGCCCAAATCTGCTCGAACTTGACCAAGTTCTCGGCCGCGTTCTCCGGGAAGAGGTATATGAGCTGAATGATAAGATAGAGTTTCTTTTCCAGCGTATCGGCCTGCTCCTCCTTCATGACCTCGCGGCCGCGGAGAAACTTGACCTTGTTGTAAAGGTAAAAACTGCCCGGTTCCTCGCCGCGGCCGATGACCGCGCCGTTGACGATGACCTTCTCGCCGGGCTTCAAAGTAAACTTCAGGGGCAAAACGGGAACTCCCAATCCGAACCGAATCGGCCCGGTCCCCTCGAAGTATAATATGCATTTGTTTGCGCATCAGTCTTGGCGGGGAGCCTGGGCGGCGGGTTGCCCCGCCGCCCAAGTCTACCCAACCCCCGACGGTTAGAACAACCGCAGGATGGCCTGCTGAGCCTGGTTGGCCAAGCTCAGGGCGATCGTGCCGAGCTGCTGCCTGGTCTGCAGCGTCAGCATGTTCGCGCTTTCCTCGTTCTGATCCGCCTGGGTCAGCTTGGAAGCGCCTTCCGTCAACACGTTCGCGAACTCACTGGTGAAGTCCTGACGTGTCTGGATGATGCCCAAGTTGGTGCCGAGGTTGGACGAGGCCGTTCGCAGCAAGTTACTGGCCTTGGTCAACTGTTCGATCGCGTTCTGAATGTCGGAACGGTCTCCCCAGTTGTTCTGGGCCTGGTCGATGGCCAGACCCTGGCCGTTGGTCTGGACGTTCTGGCTGACCACGTTGACGATCGAGGTGTTGGTCTCGTTCAACTGGACAGTCAGGTTGTTCTGGTCGGAAGCATCGACCAGCTGCTTGGTGGTGAGCGAAGCGTCGGTGCCGGAATGCGCACCGCGGACGTCGAACTTGGCGTCGCGCTGCTGCGTGTATGCGCCGCGCACCTGGACGGTGAACGCCGCATGGCTGGCCGCCGTACCGGCAGAACCCTGCTGAGAGAGAGCGCTGTCGGCGAAGGCGATGTTCAGCTTCGCACCCGCGTTGGTACCGCCGGCGATCGTGATCGACACGATGTTGCCGCCCGCCGCCGAGGCACTCGCCGCGGTGACGACCGTGCTGAACGAGCCGCCCAGACCGTCAGAGACATTGATATGGGCGGAACCGCCCGTATCAATGGTGACGTCGACACTGAGCTTGCTGACTTGGTTGGCCGCAAACCCACTGACCGTTCCGACGCTGGTGAACGGCGAGGACGACAGAGTGCCGGACGCACCGCTCTGCTGCTGGATCGTGCCGGCGATCTCGGCCGAAGCCGCAGCGGCTGCAGTTGCGATGTACTTCAGCTCGTTGTAGTTGAACGAGATGTCGATCGAGCCGCCGTTGATAGCGCCGGTCGAGGTGAAGCCGACGTTGTTAGCATTGCCGACGCTCACCGCTTTCGTGTTCAGGCCGGCCGAGCCTTGGCCGTCCAGCGACACGCTGAAGAGATCGAAGTTGCCGGTGGCATAGTTGAAGTTGCTGGCCGTAGCCGTCAGATTGAACGTCTCATCGACGGTCACGCTGGTCGTCGTGACCAACGTCGGCGTGCCATTTACCGCTGCGGCGCCGGTGCCATAGGCGCCGGAAGCAGCCGCGGTGTAGGTCGAGGCCTGCAGGATCTGCCGCTCGTCCAGAGTGACGCGGGCGGTGCCGGTGCCGAACGAGAACGAGTTCTCGCCGTCCGAGACCTTGCCGTTGCCGACCGACTGCAGACCGTCGCGAGTGACCGTCTCGCCCGCCAAGTTGCTGACGGAGACCTGCAGGTTGATGTTCTTCTGGATGGTCGAGGTACCCACGCCGGCGGTATCCGGAACGTCCTCGATCGAATCGAAGTCGACATCGAAGGAGAGATTGGTGCCGCTCGCGAAGCTGTGCGAGAACTTCAGAACGGTGCCGGCATCCTTCGCCGTTTTCCACTCAGCCTGAGTGAAGGTGGTGGTGAAGGACTCGTCGCCTTCGGTAACCGTGAAGGTCTTGTCCTTGCCCTCGCCGCCCGACAGCTTGACGGTGATGTCGGACAGAGTGTTCTTCGAGGTCGAGGCAAAGCCGTTAACGACGATGTTGCTGATGCCGCGATCGTTAGCGGCATTGGCGATATCGCCGGCATCGCCCGAGATCGCGCCGTCGCCGGCCACCGAGACGGTGTAGGTGTCCGCCTTGGTGACGTTGGTGACGGTCGCACCGCTGATGCCGGCGAGAGCGTTGACATCAAGCTGGCTGCTCGCGGTCACGCCGAGGCGCAGGCCGCTGCCGACCAGCAGGTTCTTGCCGGCGTAGCTCGCGTCGCCCGCCTGCTTGTCGATCTGGCGCAGGATGGCGTTGTACTGCTGGGCAAGGCTCTGGCGGGTCTCCACCGAGTTGGCATCGGTGCCGAGGTTGCTGAGCGCCGACTGCGTCAGCGCGTTGGCGCGGTCGATCAGGCTCTGAATCGCCGAGATGCCGGTGTCACCGGCATTGATCGTGCTGATCGCCTGGCCGATGCCGTCCTTCAGGCTGGTCAGGTCGCTGGCACGCTGGTTCAGCGACTTCGCGGCGAAGAAGGCGGTCGGAGAGTCCAGAGCCGAGTTGACCTTGTTGCCGGTCGAGAGGCGGGTCTGGGTACGGTCGAGAGAGGTTTGGGTGGTCTGCAGCAGGAGGAGGTTGCTGCGGATGCTCGCAGTGAGCTGGACAGAATTAGCCATTCGAGTGTGCTCCCTTTGGAGGCTGGGTTTCAGCGCCGACTTTGTCAGACGCACCCACCGCGGGCATGCGGCAGGCCCGGATAGGAAGCAATTTCCCTGCCAGGAGGAAAAAGTTTCCGGGTTTCAAGGAAATGGCGGAAAACTGCGGCCCGGCCGTTAACCATGTTAGGGTGCTGCCGCAGCGGCCCGGCAATTCTTGCCGGATGGGGCAGGAATTGCCGCCGATGAGGCTGCCGCATCGGCAGAATATGCCGCGTTAAGGAATCGCGATTTCCTCGGGGATTCATCGAGTTAGAGTTTATTTTTTGTTAACGCCCGAGGCGCTAGGGTAGGGGTGAGCACGTGGGCTTAACGCCCTGACCGCAATCCGAAGGGCAGGCAAAGGCGCAGATGCCGACCACCTATACGATCAACGAAGCGGGGCTGATTCCCCACCCCGCGACCCCCCAACCGGCGCCGAAGCATGGGCCGGACGACGCCGACCTCACCCTGAAGAGCCAGCATCAGCGCAAGGTCGAGCTCGCCCATGAGGCGAGCCTGCTGAACAAGGCCGGGCGCATGGCGGAGCTCAAGCGCTGCCTCGAGGCGATCGTCGAGATGGACCCGAATGATGCTCAGGCGCTGTACAACCTGGGCGTGCTGGCCTATCGGGAGGACGGCGACAAGGCCAAGGCCGAGCGCCTGCTGCGCCGGGCGGTGGCGAACGATCCGGATTATTCCGATGTCTATCTCGCGCTCGGCGACATGCATTTCGACAGCCGACACCTGCTCTCTGCGATCGAGATCTACGAAGCGGGCCTCCGCCAGGTGCCGACACGGCTTCAGCTGCTGAACAGCCTGCTCCGTGCCGCGCAGACCATGCGGTCGCCCCATCGCGTCGAGAAGGTCGCCCGGCGAGTCCTCGACATCGATGAAGATGACAGTAGTGCACTCAATTATCTTGCCTGGGCGATCATGATGCGGGATGGCGATCTCGATGAGGCGGATCGTGCGCTCAGTCGCTCTCTGAAGCGCTTTCCAGACGCCGCTGTCACCCTCGCCCTGGTGGTGACTCTCGCCGAGCGGCGCAAGGAAGGCGAAGCCGCGGCCAGGCATAGCGAGCATCTCGCCAATCTCGCCGCACGCAATTGGCCGGTCGCGCACCTGGCGGCTGAAACCTTCGTTTCGGTGCATCGCTCGGACCGGGCAGCGGAAATCGTCCGCGAGTTTATCAAGATCAATCCGGACGACCCGGCAGCTCACCGCTATCTGGCCGTTGCGTTGATGCAGGATGGAGATTTCGTCGGCGGCCACGAGGTTGTCGCGGAGGTGCTCAAGGGCGGCATGGCGCGTCCGAGCCTGCAGATGATCTACGCCCTGAACTCCTTCCGGCTCGGCGACTTGGCAACTTTCCATCAGTATCACCACACCCGCTGGTTGCGCGAGGGCTCGGAGAAGCTGTGGAAGCTCCCGGTTCCAGAATGGGACGGTAGCCCGATCAAGCACGGCAAGCTGCTGGTTCAATGCGAGCAAGGCGTGGGCGACTACGTCATGTGGGCGGTGCTGTTTCCTGGCATCGCTGCGAAGGCCCGGGACGTCGTCACGAAGGCGATCCCCCGCATGGCGAACGTGTTCCGGCGGAGCTTCCCGGACATGCAGTTCATCTACGACGATAAGCTGCCGCCGGATATCCCGTTGGAGGCGATCGCGGCCCGTACCACGGCCGGCGATCTGCTTCAGGTGCTGGGTGCCGATATCGAGAACCTGCCGGGCAAGGCCGGAGTCCTGGTGGCCGACCCGGCAATGAAATCCAAGCTGCGGCAGCGCTATGAGGCGTTGTTCCCCGGCAAACGGCTGATCGGCATCTCGTGGCGAAGCGGCAACCGCGACAGCTCCGCCATGCGTTCGCTGGAGCTGCCCTATTGGAAGCCGCTGTTCGACATGGAGGACTGCGCCTTCATCAACCTGCAATACGGCGACATCACCCGTGACCTGGAGGAGTTGCAGGCGCAGCTCGGCGATAAGGTCTATTGGGACAAGGAGATCAATCCGATGGGGGACATGGATCCCTTCACGGCGCAGATCTCCGCCATGGACATGGTGATTTCGGTCGATAACAGCACCGTCCACTTCGCCGGCGGCCTAGGCAAGCCGTGCTGGGCCATGCTGCCGCTCAATTCCGACTGGCGCTGGCAGACCGAACGCACGGACACGGTCTGGTACGACAGCCTCGAACTCTTCCGCCCCAGCAAGGATGGCGGCTGGGACGGCTTGGTCGAGCGAGTCGCAGACCGCCTCGCCAAGCTGGACGACGAGACCTTGAAGCAGGCGGAGGTGGCCTATCTGCGGCGCGCATTCGCGACCATGGTGAAGGCGAACCGGGTCGGCGACGCGGAGCAGTATGGCCGCATGCTGCTGGCCCATGGCGTGGACAAGGCACAGGCGATGCGCGCGATCGCAAAAGCCGCCGTCGGCGCGGGTCAGGCGTCGGATGCGGTCGGCATCCTGCATCGCGCGATCGAGCTCGATCCCGAGGATCCGGAGCTTCAGGCCGAGATGGCGCAAGCCTTGGCGAAGGCCGGCGACGCGGACCATGGGTTGGCTCTGGCGCGCGACCTCACGCGGCGTTTCCCGAAGAACGACGAAGTCTCGGTCGCTTGCGGCCGCATCCTGTCCGACCTCGGGCGCTATGACGAGGCGACGGACTTCTTCGCGCGCGTCCTGCGCCGCGACCCCGACAACGTGGCCAGCCGCATGGCTCTCGCCGGGTTGCAGGCGGCGCAGGGCGATTTCGAACTCGCCCGCAAGAACTACGAGCGCGTGCTGACGATCGAGCCGTCCAACGCCACGGCGCATACCGCCTTGGCCGAGATTCTGCTGCGCCTCGAGCAATGGGCGGCCGGCTGGCCGAGTTTCCGCTGGCGCTACGGGGTTCGGCCCGAAGTGCTGCCGGGTTATTTCGCGGCGCTCGATCCGGAGAAGCAGCCGAAGGCCTGGTCCGAAGGCGGCTTGCGCAAGCAGCGCCTGTTCCTCAGCGCCGAGCGCAATCTGATCGAGCAGGTGCTGTTCGCGGGGCTGGTGCCGGAAGTCGGCAAGGAGAGCCGCAAGACCACACTGGAATGCGATCCCCGGCTGGTTTCGCTGATGGTCGCGAGCTTTCCTTCGGTCGAGGTGCTGGCGCGGAAGGATCTGACGCCCGAGTTCTTGCAGGAGCGCAATTTCCAGGTCGTGAGCACGCTCGGCAATCTGGCCGGCCGCCTGCGCGCCACGAACAGCCAGTTCCCGACGCGACAGAAAGCGCTGGTGACCGCCGATCCGGCAAGGGTCGCGACGTTGCGCCAGGAGTATCAAGCGACGGCGCAGGGACGAAAGCTGGTCGGCCTCTCCTGGCGCCACGCCAAGACCGCGCCGCAATGGCCGACCCCGCTCGATGCCTGGTTGCCCTTGATCGATCGGCCGGATGTGATGGTGGTGGCGCTGCACCCGGGCTCCGCCGAGGCGGAGCTGGCGGATTTCGCCGAGCGCACCGGCCGCGACCTGATCTTCGATCGCCGGGTGGACTTTTCCAGCGATCTCGGCGATTACGCTGTGCAGGTTCAGGCTTGCGATATTGTGATCGCGGTTGAAGATCTGACTGCCGTCCTGGCAGGCGCCATGGGCAAGCCGACGATCAAGCTGAAGCGGCCGGTCGACCACTGGTGGTGGGGCCTGACCGCTGCCGAGTGTCGTTGGTTCGCTGCGTTGCGGACGGTGACGGCGCCCCAAGGACCGCGCGAGGCCGAGGTGGCGCAAGTCTTGAGCCTGTTGGATCAGATGCGTGCAGGTTGATCGGATTTTGAGATGGCCATGAATCGGAAAGACCGCCGCGCGGCGGCGAAACAGGAGCGGACGGGGCGCGGGAAGACCGCCTCCGCCGCCAAGATCGAGGAAGCGATTTCGCGGGCACAGGTCGGCGATCTCGCCGGGGCAGAGGCCTTGCTCGAGCCGCTCTACAAGGCCGATCCCGACCAGCCCGAGGTCAGCCATCAGCTGGGCATGATCTATGCCCGCACCGGCAGAACCGAGGCCGGTCTGGAATTGTTGCGCCGGGCGGTCGAGGCACGCCCCGAAGAGTCGCTCTACTGGAACAATCTCGCGGCGGCCTGCCTGGCGATCGAGCGCTCGCAAGAGGCGGTCGATGCGGTGCGGAAAGCCTTGGCGCTGGATCCGAAGAATTTCATGGCTTGGCAGAATTTGGCACTCGGCCGACGCGATCTCGGCGACCGGGCCGGTGCGGTCGAGGCCTTCGATCGCGCGTCGGCGTTGGGCAGCCTCGACGCCGGCTCCCTCGCCAGCTGGGGCGAATGCCTCGGTGTGCTCGGCCGCTTCCCCGATGCCGAGGCGGTGGTCCGGCGCGGATTGGACATGGCGGCGGATGATCCCGCGATCTTGTCCCTGCTCGGCTGGTTGCTGAGCGAGCAGGGCAAGAGCGAGGAGGCGCGCGAGACCTTCCGGCGCAGCCTGGAGCTCAAGCCGGATCAGTTCCTGGCAGCCTTCAACTACGCCGTTCTTTCGCTGCGCGCCGATGACAACGAGGTGGGCTTGCGCTGGTTGCGGCGCGCGACCTCGATCGATCCGAAATCGGTCACGGCTTGGCGCTTCCTGGCGATCGAACTCGCGCGCCAGAATCTCAAGGACGAAGCCCTGCCGGTTGCCGAACGCACCCTGCGCCTGGCACCGGGCGATACCGAGATCCAGAACCTGGTTCGAAAGCTCAAAGGTGGCGGCGAGGAGATCGATGCGTCGTTCACCATCGACTTCGGCGAGGCGACGCCGGCCGCGACGGTCGTCCCCAAAGCGCCCGAGCCCAAAGCCTTGCAGGGCTCCGGCCTCTTCGATCTTTCCGTCGTGAAGATCGGAAACGACGACTGACCCTCGGCCGCTGCCGGCCCGCACAACGACCCGTCCAAGGAAGAAGGCCCGGCGACTGGGGCAAGTCGCCGGGCCGGTCTGTCGCGGTCCGGGAAATCCTGAGGAAAGATCGCGATCAGAACAGCTTCAGGATCGCCTGCTGGGCCTGGTTTGCCAGGCTCAAGGTGATCGTGCCGAGCTGCTGCCTGGTCTGCAGCTGCAGCATGTTGGCGCTTTCCTCGTTCTGGTCGGCCTGGACCAGCTTGTTGGCGCCCTCGGCCAGGATGTTCACGAAGGAGTCGGTGAACTTTTGTCGCTCCTGGATGATGTCGAGGTTGTTGTTCAGCCCTGAGCTCTGCGCCTGCAACTCGGTCTTGGCCGCGGCGATCATCTTGCTCGCGTTCTCGAGGTCGGCCCGATCGAGCCACCCGTTCTGCGCCTGGTCGACCGCTAGCCCCTGGCCGTCGGTCTGCAGGTTCTTGCTGATGACCTGGATATGCGCGACGTTGGTCTCGTCGAGCTGCACCGTCATGTTGTTGGCGTCGGTCGCGTTGGTGACCTGTGCCGTGGTCAGCGTGGAGGTGAAGCCGGTCTGGCCGGCCCGCACGTCGAACTGCACCTGCCGCGGCGCGGTATAGGCGCCGATCGCGTTCATGATGATCTGGCCGTTGGCGTTGGAGGCCAGCACGCTGGAGCCGAGGCTTAAGACCAGGGTGGCGCCGCTGTTGACGCCGCCGGAGATCGTGAAGTTCAGGGTCTGCGACGACGCCAGCGTGCCGGTGAAGGTCGCCTTGCCGCCGAAGCCGTCGTCCAGCACGAAGGTCGAGGCGCTGACATCGGTCTTCATGTTGATGGTCATGCGCGTCGCCACATTGTTGGCGAAGCCGGAGACCGTGCCGACCGAGATGTTGCTGACGTCGAGCACGCCGCCCAGCACGATCGCGGTCGATTGCACCTGGGACGCGTCCGAGGCCGAGGCGATCGTGGTGCGGGCGAGGCCGCCGGTGCGGAAATCGATGGTGACGCTCTGCGCCGGCGTGCCGTCGGCAATGCTGTTGATGGAATAGAGGCCGTCGGCATTGACCACGATGGTCGAGGAGCCGCCGGGGCCGGTCACCGTCACGCTGTAGGCGGTGAACTTGCCGGCGACGAAGTCGAAGTTTGCCGGATCGGCATGGGCCGTCACGGTATAGGTGAAGTCGTTGGAGATTCCGCTCAACGGGATGGTCGGGGCGCCGGCGATGGCATCCGCCGCGCCGCCATAGGCGGCGCCGATAACCGCATTGTACTGCGACGACTGCAGGATCGTCTTTTCGTCAATCGTGAGGCGCGGCGTGCCGGTGTCGAAATTCCAGGAGTTCTGGCCGTCCGCCAGCTTCTGCTGGCCCGAGAGATTCGCGCCGCTCCGCGTGACGGTGCCGCCGATGCCGTTGAAATTGGTGACCCCGACACCGAGATCCGCGAACTTCTCGATGGTCGAGGTGCCGACGCCGGCGGTGTCCGGCACCGCCTCGATCTGTTCGAAATCGACGTCGAAGTTGATGTGGGTGCCGCTGACGAACTGGTGGTCGAAGTTCAGCACCTGGCCGGTCGCGTTCGCCGCCTTCCACTGTGCCTGGGTGAAAGTCTGAGTGAAGGCGACGGTGCCCTCGGTGACGGTGATGGTCTTGTCCTGGCCGATGCCGCCGGTGATCTTGACCTGCAGCGAGCTGAAGGTGCCCTGCACCTTGCTCTGGAAGCCCGTGACCGAGACATTGCTGATGCCGCGGTCCTGCTCGGCATTGGCGACGTCGGTCGCATTGGCGGTGATCTTGCCGTCGCCCTTGATCGCGATGACATAGTCGTCGGTCGTCATCACATTGCTGACGGTGGCACCGGTGACGCCCGGGATCGCATTGGTCGAGCTCTTGCTCGTCGAGGTGGCGTCGAGCCTGAGGCCGTTGCCGATCACCAGATTCTTGCCGTTGTAGTTGGCGCCCTGCGCCAGCTTGTTGATCTGGTCGAGCAGGGTGTTGAACTGGGTCGCCAGCGACTTGCGAAGACTGATCGAATTGGGGTCCGACCCGAGGTTCTGCTGGGCCTGATTGATCAAGGCCTGCGCCTGGTCGAGGTAATTGCCGATCGTGGTGGCCGCCGTGTTGGCGGTCTGGATCGTGCTGACCGACTGGCCGATCGAGTCCTTCAGGGACGAGAGGTCATCGGCGCGGTTGTTGAGACCCTTGGCGGCGAAATAGGCGACCGGCCCATCGAGCGCGCTGTTGATCTTGTTGCCGGTCGACAGGCGCTGCTGCGTGCGATCGAGCAGCGACTGGGTCGACTGCAAGAGCAGCAGGTTGCCGCGAATGCCAGTCGTCAATGGAATGTCGTTCGTTGCCATCAGGGTTCTCCCGTAATCTCGGCGGACCGGCTGCCTTTGGCCCCGGTCAGGCTGGTCACATCCAGCCACGCCCCCTTTATGCAACCCCGGTGCCAACTCCTATTACGTTGTAATACATGGAGAAAATGCGCATTTTTCTGGGGCAGACGCGAGCGCTTACCCTGCAATTATCGCCGGGAGGGAACAGAATTGCCGACCGAAGGATTGGCTGCGGGTCGGCAAGAACCGCCCAGGGGGCTGCATGAATCGGAATGGTAGAGGAAGATTCCTGCAGTCAAATCTGAGGAATCACACTATTGGGCAGTGCTTCCCAGGGTTAAAGTCTTGCGGCCAAGAGTTAACCGGCCTATTGTAACTGTGCCCGGTTTCCAACTTGGTGCATTTTTGCCGGGCGCAGAGGTTTTTAGTTGAATACGTGGCGAAACATCGAGTTTGGCGCTTCGCCGCCGGATAGACGAAATGCTGAGTATCGGCAACACGTTGGGGAGTTCAGGCGCATCGCTCTCGCTTGATACGCGAGTGGCGGTGGGTGCTGGCGTGTTCGTCGTCAGCCCGGAGCCCAGCGAACCGGTCGCCGAGACTCAAGTCATATCAGCTTCCCAACAGAAGATCCCGGCCTACAACGCCTTCGAGTTCAGCTACCGCTCGGATTTCGGCAAGATCATTCTGCTGCAGCAGAATGTGGAGACCGGGCAGGAAGTGACTCAGATCCCCACTGAATACCATCTCCGGCAATACGCCGCGAACCAGCGTGACCAGCGGGTTCAACTGCAGCAGAAGCTCTATAAAGGTTCTGTCGGCGCGCCGGAGGCGCAGAGCGGACCGCGGACCGTCGTGGTCGCGCAGACGACGGCGTCGCCGAGCGGCACATCGGCCCCGGCCGCATCGCAGCCAGCCGCGCCGTCGGTGGCGCCGAGCACTGTCGCGGTTGCTACCGTGGCCCACGTCGACATCAAGGCCTGATTCCGTATTACGCCCGCTGCTGCACTGCGGCCGGTTCGGCCGCGGTCGTCCGTCGCCCTTTGCGCAGTGAGCCACGGGCATCGTAGCCGGTGACGCTGGAGCGTTTCTCGTCGAGAGCCGAAACCACGGCGCGCATCACCCGCTCGTTGACGTCGCGCATGGCGCGGAGCGCGCGGAGGTTCTCGGTGACCGCCGCCTGGACCCGCTCGGTCGCTTCGATCAGTTCGTCCTTCAAAGCGCCGCTGATCGCCTGGTTTTCGTCACTCGGTTCCTTCAGCGCCAAGGTGAAGGCACGGTAGGTATCCGCCAGCGCGATCTTTTCCACCTGCATCTGCTTCAGCGCTTCCGGGCGCATGGCCCGGATCGCTTCCATCTCCTGCTGCAGGCAGCTGATCAGCCGCGAGGTGATGGCCAGCAGTTCGGTGACGCGCGACGATTTCGGCATGAGACGAGAATCCCTTATTGCTGTTCCTGCAGCTGCAGGAGCTGCCGCTTCACGACATCGGCGATGCCGAGGGAATGCTGCCGTGCGACCGCCTTGCCGTATTCCTGGATCATCAGCGAGCGAAACATCGATTCGCCTTCGCCGCCGCCGGTGACCGGATCCGGCTTGATGCTGGAGAACATCTGCTCGAAATAGGCACTGGCGAAGAACGCCTCGAAGTCCTCGGCGACCTTGCCGATCGCCGCTTCGTTCGCCTGCTTGGCCGCCGCCGCACGGGCCTGCGCGATCGCGCGCGGGTCGGCGGTGTAGGTCGGGGCTGTCGCGGCCGCGTTCATTGGGTGACGATGTCCGCCTGCAGGGCGCCGGCCGCCTTGATCGACTGCAGGATGGAGATCAGATCCCGCGGGCCGACGCCGAGCGAGTTGATGCCGGTCACCAACTGCTCGAGGGTGAGGCTGGTGGGCAGCACCGCAAGTTTGCGATTGCGGTCTTCCTGCACCTCGATATCGGTGCGGGGGACGACCACAGTCACGCCGGTCGAGGAGAAGGGCGAGGGCTGCGAAACCTGCGGGGTCTCGGTGACGCGGATGGTCAGGTTCCCCTGGGCGACCGCGACCTTGCTGATCCGGACGTTTTCGCCCATGACGATGACGCCGGTATTCTCGTCGATGACGACGCGGGCCTGCTGATCGGGCTCGATCGGCAGCTGCTCGACATTGGTGATGAGGGCGGCCGGGCCGCCGGGAAACTGGGCGGAATTCAGCTGGACCGTGCCGGAATCCAGCGGCACGGCGGTGCCGGCGCCGACCGCGGCGTTGATCGCGTCGGAAATGCGCTGGGCGGTGGTGAAATCCGGGTTGCGCAGGGCCAGCTTCAGGCTGCTCAACTGGTTGAGCTCGAAGGGGATCTCGCGCTCGACGATGCCGCCGCGCACGATCCGGCCGCTGGTCGGCACGCCGCGAACGATGGTCTCGGCCGCGCCGGTCGCCTTGAAGCCGCCGATCGTGATGCCGCCCTGGGCGACGGAATAGACTTCACCGTCGGCGCCGATCAGCGGGGTCGCCAGCAGGGTGCCGCCTTGCAGGCTGGTGGCGTCGCCGAGCGACGAGACGCTGACATCGATCTCGCTGCCCTGGCGCGCGAAGGCGGGGAGGGTCGCAGTGACCATGACGGCGGCCAGGTTCTTGGTTTCGAGATCGGTATCGCCGCGGTTAACTTTCACGCCCAGGCGCTCCAGCATGCCGATCAGGCTCTCCCGGGTGAACGGCGCCTTCTTCTTCATGTCGTCGCCGGTCCCGTCGAGCCCGACCACCAAGCCGTAGCCGACCAGCTGGTTCTCGCGGACGCCTTCGAAGTCGGCGATGTCCTTGATCCGGGAGGTGGCGGCGGCGGGAATCGCGGTCGCAGCCAGGGCCAGGAGCATGATGCCGAGGCGGGCGAGCCGCGGCAGGGAAAGGCTGGGGATCGGGGGCGCGAGACGCTGCATTTTTTCGGTCCGAAATGGGCGGATCGACCGCCGGTTCGGGCCGGTAGAAGCGAATCCCATGCCAGCGGATTCTCCCGAGGCTGATATTTAAAATTATTATTTAATATCAATATATTAATATGAATATCTCATGTATTGGTTGGGGTGGGGTTGGGGTCGCTCGAAGGGCCGCCGTCGAGTCGCCGGCCAGCCGCGGCAGTTTCTGCCGGGGCCGTGGCAAGCTGGCCGCGGGCCGGATCGGCAAGTCTTGGATTTATTTATAGAATGTTAAGGATACGGTGACTAAAACGGCACGCAGGGCATTGCCCTATTGGAGTCGCTTCCCGACCGATGAAAGTCGAACCCACCGCACCGAGACCCGCAACCTCCGTCCGCAAGACCGGAGGCTCATCCGCGACCGGTTCCGGCGGCTTTGCCAAGGCGTTGAGCGACGCCCAGCCCGCCCACGGGCCGCAGATGCCGGTCAGCGTCGGCTTCACCGACATGAACACCGTGCTGGCCCTGCAGGAGGCCCCTGATGCCAGCCGTGGCCGCGCCAAGCGGCGGGCCAAGGAGCGCGCCGACATGATGCTGGACCATCTGGAAGAGATCCGGATGGGCCTGCTGTTCGGCACCATCCCGATGTCGAAGCTGGAACAACTCGCCCAGCTGATTCGCGCCAAGCGGGAGCAGATCGACGATCCGAAGCTTCTGGGGATCCTTGACGAGATCGAGCTCCGCGCCGCCGTGGAACTGGCCAAATTGAGCCGCCCCGCGCCCTGAGCTGGGATCAAGAATACTTAAATTACAATAAGTTGAACGCCTCGGCCGACACCAAATCGGACTTGCGAGGACAAGGTTCTTCCCTTATTACTCCCGGCGCCCGGCCCCAGGGGAATCGCTCCTGGGAATCATCCCCGGCATATCGGCGTATCCAATCGAGCACTGCATGAAACCGTTGCTTTCGCCCGACTATCGACCGACCGAAAAAGAGTCCTTCATGAATCCGATGCAGCTGGAATATTTCCGGCAGAAGTTGCTCGGATGGAAAGCCGAGCTGCTCCGGGAATCCAACGAAACCTTGAGCCATCTCCAGGAAGAGAGCCTTTCGGAGCCGGATATCGCCGACCGTGCCTCGCTGGAGACCGACCGGGCGCTCGAGCTGCGCACCCGCGACCGCGAGCGCAAGCTGATCCAGAAGATCGACGAAGCGCTGATGCGGATCGAGGACGGCTCCTACGGCTATTGCGAGGAGACCGGCGAGCCGATCTCGCTGAAGCGCCTGGAAGCTCGCCCGATCGCCACCCTGTCGATCGAGGCCCAGGAACGCCACGAGCGGATGGAACGCACCCACCGCGAGGACTGAGCGGCCCGCCCCGGGGCTATGCCTCGTCTTCCTTCCGGCTGTGGTAGCGCAGCAGGACCGAGGATTCCTCGACCCGCGGGTGGAAACGGTAGTCGTAATAAAAGACCAGAATGATGCTGACCGTCTCGCCGTCTTCGGAGAGCGGCAGGAAGATGACGTCCTGCTTCTCGAGTGCGCCGTCCGGCGCATGGTAATCGCCGCGGAAGCAGCAGGGCGTACAATGCTGCACCACGTATTCATAGTAGGCCAGCGATTCCTCGGGGGTGGAGGCGAAGTAAGCCTCGGCGACCGAGCGGCCGGTCGGGTCGCTCCCGCGCGACGCCACCTCCTCGGTTCCCACCAGTCGGTAGACGAAGCGCCGGGCATCCGGGACCACATCCACCAGGGTGATCCGCGAGAGAAAGGGTTTAAGGTCGGCAGGGTCGATATCGGTTCGGCGCGGCATCCGACGGGTCCCGGCCTTGCCGCGCCAGTAATCGACCATGGTGCGAATGTCCGGATGGCTCGCAGCGATCCGGGCTTCGGTCTCTTCGCGACTCAGACGCTCAAGCACCCCGTCCGCCCCTTCCCGGAACAACCCCAGGACAATCTATAACCTTCGGACGAGGGTCCGATACCCGCGCCGAGTTATCCCCAGGCAAATCGGACGCCGAGAAAATTGTGCCCGCTTCGCCATTGCAAAAGCGGAGGCGCCTCCTGATATAATCACCGCTAGTGACCTTCGAGCCGCATTCGCCTGCATGATTTCCCGTTACCGGTGTCGTCCGGTGCCGGGACTCTTGCTGTTTCTCATTTGCACGCCCTCGGGAGGGGCCACGCGAAATGATCACACTTAAAGTCAATGGACAGGACCGTCAGGTCGATGTCGATCCCGCGACGCCCTTGCTCTGGGTGCTGCGTGACACGATCGGCCTCACGGGCACGAAGTACGGCTGCGGCATCGCCGCCTGCGGCGCCTGCACGGTCCATATGGACGGCCAGCCGACCCGCTCCTGCAGCGTCACCGTGGGCGATGTCGGTGCCGCCTCCATCACCACAATCGAGGCGATCGAGAGCAAGGCCGCGAAGGCGGTGCAGACCGCTTGGCAGAAGCTGGACGTCGTCCAATGCGGCTACTGCCAGTCCGGCCAGATCATGGCGGCGACGGCCCTGCTCGAGAGCAACCCGAAGCCGACCCAAGAGGATGTCGAGGCGGCGATGACCAACATCTGCCGCTGCGCCACCTATCAACGCATCAAGACCGCGGTCAACGAAGCCGCCCGCATCATGGAGGGCTGAGCCATGTTGATCCGCAAGAACGACGCACTCCCGATCAATACCGTCACCCCCAGCCGCCGCGGCTTCCTGAAAGCCGGTGTGGTTGCCGGCGCCGGCCTGGTCATCGGCTGGCATCTGCCGAGCGGCCGCATCACCAGCGCCCAAGCCGCGGAGGCCGGCAGTCCGTTCGAGGGCTATATCCGCATCTCGCCCGAGAACAAGGTGACCGTGCTCGCGGCGCATCTCGATATGGGCCAGGGCATCTATACCGGGACCGCCACCCTGGTCGCCGAGGAACTCGAGGCCGACTGGTCGCAGATGGAAGTCGAGGGCGGCTACGGCAATCCGAAGCTCTACGGCAATCTCGCTTTCGGCGGGAAGTTCCAGGGCACCGGCGGCTCCACCGCAACCATGAGCTCGTTCGATCGCTATCGCCGCGCCGGCGCCACCGCCCGCGTGATGCTGGTCTCCGCCGCCGCCAAGCAATGGAACGTGCCGGCCGGGGAGATCGCCGTTTCCAAGGGCGTGGTCAGCCATAGCAGCGGCAAGAAGGCGACGTTCGGCGAACTGGCCGAAGCCGCCGCGAAGGAAACCCCACCCGCCGACGTGACCTTGAAGGATGCCGGGGCGTGGACGCTGATCGGCAATGCCGATCTCCGTCGTCTGGACTCTCCGGCGAAGACCACGGGCCAGCAGACCTTCACGCTCGATGTGAAGCTGCCGGGCATGCTTTACGCCGTGGTGCAGCGTCCGCCCTTGTTCGGCGGCAAGGTGAAGTCGTTCGACGCCACCGCCGCCAAGCAGGTGAAGGGCGTCGTGGATGTGGTTGAGATCCCGCGCGGCGTCGCGGTGGTCGCCGACAGCACCTGGAACGCCATGGCAGGTCGCAAGGCGCTCAAGGTCGAATGGGACGACAGCGCCGCCGAGAAGCGCGGCACGCCCGAGTTGATGGCCGAATACAAGAAGCTCGCTGCCGGCAAGGAAGCCGCCGTGGCGCGCAACGACGGCGATGCCGCGGCGGCGATGAAATCCGCGGCGAAGGTGATCTCGGCCGAGTTCGAGTTTCCCTATCTCGCCCACGCGGCCATGGAGCCGCTCGACGCCGTCGCCCGCAAGGACGGCGACAATATCGAGATCTGGGGCGGCCACCAGATGCCCGATCTCTACCAGGGCATCGCCGCCGGGATCGCCGAGACCACGCCGGACAAGATCGTGCTGCATGTGATGATGACCGGCGGCAGCTTCGGCCGCCGCGCGGTCGGCGACGGCGACGTGATCGCCGAAGCCGTGAGCACGGCCAAGGCGATCGGCTGGAAGGCGCCGGTGAAGGTGGTGTGGACCCGCGAGGACGACATGACCGGCGGCCGCTACCGGCCGATGTACTTCCACAAGATGCAGGCCGGAATCGACGGCGCGGGCAAGCTGGTCGCCTGGCAGCATCGCATCGTCGGCCAGTCGATCATGTCGGATGGTCCGTTCGCGGGCTTCATCCAGAACGGCGTCGATCCGACTTCGGTGGAAGGCGCCTCGACGCTGCCCTATGCCGTGCCGAACATCCATGTCGATCTGGTCACCACCAAGGTCGGCGTGCCGGTGCTCTGGTGGCGCTCGGTCGGCAGCACCCACACCGCCTATTCGACCGAGGTGCTGATCGACGAGGTCGCGCAGGCCGCCGGCCAGGATCCGATCGCGTTCCGTCTGGCCATGCTCGGCGACAAGCCGCGGCACAAGGCGGTGCTCGAGAAGGTGAAGGAGGCCTCCGGCTGGGGCCAGGCCATGGAGAAAGGAAAGGGCCGCGGCGTCGCCGTCGCCGAATCCTTCGGCTCCTACGTGGCCCAGGTGGTGGACGTCTCGGTCAACAACGGCGCCATCAAGGTCGAGCGCGTGATCTGCGCGGTCGATTGCGGCACCGCCGTCAACCCCGACGTGATCAAGGCCCAGATGGAAGGCGGCATCGGCTACGGCCTCAGCGCCATCCTGAAGGGCGAGATCACCCTGAAGGACGGCTTGGTCGAGCAGACCAACTTCGACGGCTATGAAGTCCTGCATCTCGACGAGATGCCGGAGGTCGAGGTGCATATCCTGCCGTCCAAGGAAGGCCCGACCGGCGTCGGCGAGCCCGGCGTTCCGCCGATCGGCCCGGCCGTCGCCAACGCGGTCTTCGCCGCCACCGGCAAGCGCATCCGCCTGCTGCCGATGAGCAAGTTCGACTGGAAGTCGGCCTAGGCCGACCTGGCGTCACGACCCTGACGAACCCTTCCCTCGTGCCGCGGGGGAGGGGTTTTCTCGGCCGAGTGTGATGCAGATCGCCGCTTGAACCATTGCGCCGCTTCGCGAGACCCATATCCTGCGCCGCGTTCGGGGTTTCAAAGAAGCGAGTCAGTTTCATGTTCCGCTGGTTGGCGTTTGCCGCCGTCACCGTCCTTGCCACGCGGGCGCTTGCCGCCGATCTGACGCCGGATCAGCAATCCGCGATCTGCGGCGCGCGCAAGACCTGCAAGACCACCACCGCCGATGCCGGCCAAGGTCCCGGCAATGTGAAGCTCACGATCGTTGACGCGCATTTCGACGTCGCCGACAAGCCGGAGGAAGCGCCGGAGGAGGGTTGCCTCGGCGATCCGGAGGCGACCGATGCGCCCGAGCGCGATGGCGGCCGGGAAATCTGGCTGATCGCCGGAAGCGCGGCGCCGAAGCGCATCCTCGCGCTCTGCAACGACGGGTATGGCTCCGCCGGCATGGGCGAGGACATGATCGAGGTCACCCCCAACATGATTACCTGGGACCAGAGCGGCGGCTCGGCCTGGCGTTGGGTCACCACCAAGCAGATCCGCCTCGCGCCCCTTGCGGTCGTGAAGGAATTCGACTGCAGCTTCAACAACACCGCGCCCGGAACCGGCGTCGCGACCGAGATCGACCGGACCACCTTGCAGGCGCGCTCGGTCGGTTCTGCGTCAGGTCACAAGTTCAGCGACGATGATGAAATCGGCTGTCCCGACTGGCCGGACGGTCCGGACGCCACGTTGCCGACCGGTCCGATCTATGCCGGGGGCTATGCCGTGCCGATGCCCAAGGCCGGGCCGGACGATGACGGCCTCGGCTATCCCGAGGGAACCGCACTGGGCGACTGCGCGCGCGAGCTGACGACCGATGGGCTGCATGGCTTCCTGGTCCACGGGAAGCCGGTCGACGCGGGCGCGGCGATCGTGCGGGTCACCAAGGAGAGCGAGGCGTCGCTGCTCATTCAAGTGTTCGACCCGACCGCGGCGGCCGAGCTGAAATCCGGCAAGGCGAAATCCTGGGTCGGCCAGCCGCATCTCGAGATCTGGGTCAGCGAGATGGCCAATCCCGAGGACAATGACGGCCCGAACGGCGAGACCTATGTGTTCCGGCAGTTCGCGATCGGCCTCGACGGCACGACCTATCCGGGCGTGAACGCGTTCGCCACTCTGCCGACCGTCACGCATTGGGCGGCGAGAGACGAAGCCGGCCGCGATGTCACGGTCTATCGCGTGAAGTGGGAGGGAGACGACCGCCCGAGCTTCGGCATCGGCGTGGTCTATTCTCAGGCCAAGGACGGCAAGCAGGCGCGGATGGTTTCCAACGCGCAGATCAATAAGAACAAGCCGCTCTATCTGCCGGACGCCTGGGCGAACGCACCGGAGGACCAGGGCATCCCGAGCGGAAGTTGCGCCCTCACCGCCGAGAAGCGGCTGGACGTCGTGAAGAACTGACCGGCGCGGCCCGTCAGCGCGACTGGCTGCGGGCCGATTGCGGTGATTTCTTGGTGGTCGCCTTCTGGCTGGCCGCGTCCTGTTTGGGGCGACCCTTGCTGTGCTTCTCGAGCGCGCCCAGCCCGTGGTGCGCGGCCTCGGCTTCGGCCGCGTCCCGCTTGTGCTTGGCGGGACCGCCTGGTGCGCGCTCTACGCTGTTCTGCTGTTCGATCGCGTGCTTGAATTTCTCGACGTCGCCGCTTTTGGTCGCCATGGCCGTCTCCACCGCTGTGATGGACCAAGCCGGAACGGCTACCATGGGTTCCCTTGATCGGGTCCTATTGCGCTGACAGCGCAACGGCGATTTCCGCCGCCAGGCGGGCATTGTTCTTCACCAGCGCAATATTGGCCTTGAGGCTGGCGCCGGCCGTTGCCTCGTTCACCCTCTTCAGGAGAAAGGGTGTCGTCTCCTTGCCGGCGATGCCCTTCTTCCGGGCCTCGTCGAGGGCGGCCTTGATCTGCGCTTCGATCTGCGCCGCCGGAATCTCATCCGCGGGATGGATCGGATTGGCGATGCTGACGCCGCCGCGCGGGCTCAGCTCCCAGCGCGCTTTCAGGAAATGCGCGATCTCCAGCTGCGTGTCGAGGCGCACAGGTGCCGCGAAGCCGCTTTCGCGCGAATAGAAGGCGGGGAAAGCATCGCTCCTATAAGCGATGACCGGCACGCTCAGCGTTTCCAGCATTTCCAACGTGCGGCCGATATCGAGGATCGACTTGGCACCCGCGGAAACGACGGCGACCGGCGTCTCGGCCAGCTCGGTCAGATCGGCGGAGATGTCGAAGGTGGTCTCCGCGCCGCGGTGCACGCCGCCGATCCCGCCGGTGGCGAAGACGCGGATGCCGGCCCGGGCCGCGAGCCGCATGGTCGCGGCGACAGTGGTGGCGCCGTGCCGCCGCTGCGTGGCCGCGAGCGGCAGGTCGCGGACGCTGAGCTTCATCACGTCTTGCTCGGTTGCGAGCACGAACAGCTCGGCCGCGCTCAGGCCGACCTTGTAGTCGCCGCCGATGACCGCGATGGTCGCCGGCACGGCGCCGTGATCGCGGATGATCTGCTCCAAGGCCTGTGCGGTCTCGAGGTTCTGCGGATGCGGCATGCCATGGGCGATGATCGTGGATTCCAGTGCCACCACCGGCCGGTTCTCGCTGAGCGCGGCCTGGACTTCGGGTGCGACTTCGAACGCCATGTCAGAGCTCCTTCACCCGGCGCTTCAGCGCCGACATGCTTTGGGTCAGATTCTTCATGCTCATCTTGCGGCTGACGGTTTCCGCCGCGCCGACCGTGAGCCCGGCCGCGGCTTGGCCGAGTAACGCTGCCTGCAAGGGCCGCATGCCGCCGAGCAGGCCGGCGACATAGCCGGCCACATGGGCATCGCCACCGCCGGTCACGTCCTGCGGCTTCGCCTGTGCCGCCGGGATGTAATGCTGACTCACCCCATCGCCCTGCATGGTCGAGATCAGCGCGCCCTCTGCGCCCAAACCAACCAGGACATTCAGAACCCCGCGGTCGTGCAGCACCCGCGCGGCGTGTTGCGTCGCGTCGAGGCTGCGCAGGTCGCGGCCGGTCAGCGTCTCCAGCTGTTGCAGGTTCGGCGTCACGGTGTGCAGCGCCGCGCCGCGCCGCAGCACGGCGTTGAGCTTCTCGACTTTGACCGCGGATACGGGCTCCACCACGAAAGGAACGCCGCTCTGCTTGGCGCATTGCTGCAGCCACTGCAAGCTGCTGCGCTGGAGGTTGCAATCCGCGACGAGAAATGCGGCGCCCGCGATCGTTGCGCGGTTCCGCCCAAGAAAGCGCTGCGTGATCTCGTCGACCACATCCATCGCCGAGATACCGATCACCAATTCGCCATGACGGTCGAGTACGGCGGAATAGACGCCGGTCGCACCGGCGCTGCGTCGCACCGCATTGACATCGACGCCCGCCGCCGCGGTTTCCTCGATCAGGCGATCGCCTTCTGGATCGCGCCCGACGGCGCTGATCAGTCTGACCGGAACTCCGAGGCGCGCCAGATTGTGCGCGATGTTGCGGCCGACGCCGCCGACCGAGACGGTTGCCGTTCCCGGGTTGGAGGTGCCTTGGATCGTGGCGCCCTTGATCGCCACCTTGATGTCGATATTGGCGCCGCCGACCACCACGACATAAGGAAGGCCGCGCCCCCGTTCGGCGGCGCGGCCTGTCTTATGTTCCCGCTTGCCCAAGCGAGCGAAGCGGAGAAGTTAGTTCTTGCTCGGGAAGAACGAGCCGATATCGAAGCGCGACTTTTCCTTCGGCTCCTGCATCGGCTCCTCGACGATCGGCTCGACGCCGGGCAGGGGATCGAGGTTCGCCGGCTTGCCGGCGGCCTTGCGGGCCTTGAGGATCGCGTTGTTGAGATCGGTCTGGGTGCAGAGGCCGAGCAGCACCGGATCGCGCGGCCGCAGATTGGGCGAGTTCCAATGGGTGCGGTCGCGCACCGCGGCGATGGTCTGCTTGGTGGTGCCGATCAGGCGCGAGATCTGCGCGTCGGTCAGTTCCGGGTGATGCCGCACCAGCCAGGCGACGGCGTCCGGCTTGTCCTGGCGCTTCGAGACCGGCGTATAGCGGGGGCCCTTGCTGCGGGTCAGCGGCAGCGGGATCGCGACCTTGGCCATCTTCAGGCGCTCGGCCGAATCCTTCTCGCAGCGCTCGATCTCTTCCTTGGTGAGCTGGCCGTTGGTGGTCGGGTCGAGGCCGACGATGCCGATCGCGACCTCGCCGTCGGCGATGCCCTGGACTTCCAGCGGGTGCAGGTTGCAGAAGGCGCCGATCTGCTCGAAGGTCAGGGTGGTGTTCTCCACCAGCCAGACGGCAGTCGCCTTCGGCATCAGAAGTTGCGGTGTAGCCATAATTCCTCCTCCTCGGCCGCCGGGTTTTCGCCGGCGGGCGGCCAAGTTCGTTACTTGACCATTTGGGGTTAAATCCAGGCGCGCCAAGAACTCAGTCGAGGCAGCAACCTATTCAGCCCGCGAAATACCATCCACAGGGGCTTATTGCCAAGGAGAAACTTGCCGAACCGGTCGAGGAAACTCGCGACCAGCCGAAGTTAAGTGGCTGAAATCAAACAGTAAGAACGATCTTCCCGATATGGGCGCTGGATTCCATCAGCCGGTGGGCCTCGGCCGCCTCGGCGAGCTTCAGGGTCCGGTAGATGACCGGCTTCGCCTGGCCCGCTTCGAACAGCGGCAAGACGTGCTGTTTCAGCGCGGCCGCGATCTCGCCCTTCTGGGCGATGGAGCGGGGGCGAAGGGTGGAGCCGGTGATGGTCTGGCGCTTCATCATCACGTGCGCGAGGTTGATCTCGGCCTTGGCGCCCTGCATGAAGGCGATCTGCACCAGCCTTCCATCGAACGCGAGGCAGGCGAGGTTGCGGTTGATGTAATCGCCGCCGACCATGTCGAGGATGAGATCGGCGCCGCGCTTCTCGGTGAACTTCATCACCGCTTCGACGAAATCCTGTTCGCGGTAATTGATCGCGAGATCGGCGCCCAATTTGCGGCAGGCTTCCGCCTTGTCGGCGCCGCCGACCGTGGTGATCACCTTGGCGCCGAACTGATGCGCGAGCTGGATCGCGGTCGTGCCGATGCCGCTCGACCCGCCATGCACCAGGAAGGTTTCGCCGGCCTTCAGCCGGCCGCGATCGAAGACGTTGGTCCAGACCGTGAAGAAGGTCTCGGGCACCGCTGCCGCCTCGACCAGGCTGAAGCCCTTCGGCACCGGCAGGCATTGCGGCGCCGGTGCCGCGCAATATTCCGCATAGCCGCCGCCGGCGACCAGAGCCATGACCGGATCGCCGACCTTCCAATCCCTCACGCCGCTGCCGACGGCAGCGATCGTACCCGCGACCTCGAGGCCGGGCAGGTCGGAAGCGCCGGGCGGGGGCGTGTAGTTGCCGGTCCGCTGCAGCACGTCGGGGCGGTTGACGCCGGCGGCGGCGACCTTGATCAGCACCTCTTCGGCGGCGACGACCGGCGTCGGCCGCTTGCCGGATTTGAGCACTTCAGGCCCGCCGAACCCGTCCAGCACGATGCAGTTCATTTCCGTGGGGAGATTGGTGGGCAGGGTCATGGCGGTCCTCCGTTTGGCCGATCATTAGCCGAGTTCGAGAGGCTTGGAAACCGTCGCCGGGCGCGCCATCATCCGTCGATGGAATGAGGAGTGCCGCATGGACGCCGACGATCTCGAACCCAGGAAGGCGAAGCCGCAGCCGAAGAATCTCGATCCCATGTCGGTCGAGGAGCTCGCGGCCTATATCGAGGATCTGAAATCCGAGATCCGTCGGGTCGAGGAGAACATGCAAAAGAAGAAGGCCCACCTCTCTGCAGCGGCGGGCCTTTTCAAGACATCCTAGCGCGGCGGTTTAGCGGCCACGTCCTTCCGTTCCGTCTTCCAAGCTGGGAAGGCCGAATTTCAGCGGCAAGGCATTCGCCTCCGCGATGACGTCGCGGCCCGCATTGCTCGCGTTCTTGATCCAGGGCTCGAGCACCTGATTGCCCTCGGGATTGACGAAGAACATCATCGAATAGCGCGGATCGGTGCGGCGGCTGTTCTTCACCTGATGGAACAGCGGCGGGATCGCGCCGCCGGTCATCAGCGTCAACAGGCTGCCCGGCATGATCAGCATCTCATTTTCGCCGAGTTCGACCGGCATGTACTTGCCGTCGATCTCGATCTCCAGGCCCGGGCTGTTTGCCGTGACCAGCGTGATCAAGTGCCCGTCCTCGTGGCCGTCCTGCAGCATGTCGCGGCTGTGCTGTGCCGGCTCGTAGTAGTTTACCTGGATATACGAAGCGCGCTCGAAGCGCGGTCCGGGTGTGCCGGGCGCCCATTTGTCGGCCATGGTCTGGAAGAGATCGGCGACATAGGTCGAGAGGTCATCGACCGTGCGGCGCAGCTCCGCATGGATCGGGCAGCTCTGGATCCAGCCCGCGGCTTCGGTGTGTGCGCGGTTGCGGTTCCAGAGCGAAAAGGATTCGGTGAGGTCGGGCCGTTCCTTGACCTGCGAATATTCCAGGCCGATCTCACGGTAGCCTTCGACGTATTGGGATAGGGCGTAAGAGGATTTTTCGGGAAAGGGTTTCGCGAAATACTCGCGAGCGATGGAAAAACTGTGGTCGATCTGACGGCGAGTTTCGCGGCCGATCTGCAACTTGGCGTGGCCGCGCGCCAGCAACTCTTCGAGCAGCAGGCGGGCGGCTGGGTTATCGACCGGGTTGCAATCGTGAACCCGCTCCACGGCATTGCTGAGCATGATGTTCTCCCCATAAAGCCACAAGGGTGCGGCTCGATTCTAAAGTGCGGTCCGCCGGCGCATCCGGACAGTTAACCCACCGGCCCAGCGTTTAACCACACCCGGCTAACCGTACCCTGACCCCGATGCCGTGTCATATAGCTATCAATTGGGGCGCCTGCGTCCGGACGCCGCTACAGGTCGCGATACAAATCGCGGCATCGTTAACATTTTGTTCACATCTTCGCGTTATTTTGGCAATCGGAAAAGCGGCTTTCCCTGCTTTTCTTCCTGGATCTTTCCGACGATCCAGTTTCATGCCTCCCTGTCTAACTTGCCGCCGGTCTTTACCGGCGGCATTTTTCTTAGGCGCACTGCGCTCCCGCCGCCGTGATTTCTGAAAATTGCAAGAGGGGAATTCATACCCCCTGTTACAGTTTGTCGCGTTTCACGCTTGACGGTGATGGAGGTCACTCGTAACGTCCCCCTGCTGCAAGTTAGACAGGTCGAGGCTTACGTAAAAACGAGGGCCGCCGCTGGGAGACCAGCAGAGCGGCCCTCAGCTTTTTGCGAGACAGCTTGCAACACGCGCGTGACGTCATGACCGATCCCAAGTTCCTGAAATTCGATTCGATGGCGCTGCATGCGGGACAGCGGCCGGATCCGGCGACCGGCGCGCGCGCCGTGCCGATATATCAAACCACATCCTATGTGTTCGACGATTCCGACCACGCGGCGGCTTTGTTCAATCTCGAGAGCCCCGGCCACATCTATTCGCGGATCAGCAATCCGACCGTGGGCGTGCTCGAAGAACGCCTCGCCGCCCTGGAAGGCGGCGTCGGCGCGGTCTGCACCGCCAGCGGCCATGCGGCGCTGTTTCTGGCCATCGCGACCTTGATGGATTCCGGCGCGCATATCGTGTCCTCCGCTGCGCTCTACGGCGGCAGTCTCAATCTCTTCCGACTCACCTTGCCGCGTTTCGGTATCACCACGAGCTTCGTCAACCCGCGCGACATCGACGGCTTCCGCAAGGCGATCCGCCCCGAGACCCGCTTGGTGTTTGCGGAGACGATCGGCAATCCGGGCCTGGAAGTGCTGGACGTTCCTGCATTGGCGGAAGTCGCGCATGCGGCGAAGCTGCCGCTGCTGGTCGATGCGACCTTCACCACGCCCTATCTCAGCCGGCCGACCGAGCAGGGCGCCGATCTGGTGCTGCATTCGGCGACCAAGTGGCTCGGCGGCCATGGCCTCGCGATCGGCGGCGCGCTGGTCGATGGCGGCAGGTTCGACTGGGAGGCGAGCGGCAAGTTCCCGACCTTGACCGAGCCCTATGCCGGCTATCACGGCATCGACTTCGCGGAGGATTTCGGCCCGGCGGCCTTCATCATGCGCGCGCGGCTGGAAGGCCTGCGCGACTTCGGCGCCTGCATGGCGCCGGCCAATGCCTTCTACATCCTGCAAGGCGTCGAGACGCTGCCGCTCCGCATGGCGCGCCATGTGGAGAACGCGCAGAAGGTCGCGGCGGCCTTGAAGCAGGATCCGGCGGTGCAATGGGTGAACTATCCGGGCGCGCCGGATTCGCCCGATGCGGCCTTGGTGAAGAAGCTGCTGCCGAAGGGCGCGGGGTCGATGATCAGCTTCGGCGTCAAAGGCGGTCGCGCCGCCGGGCGCAAGTTCATCGACGCGCTGAAGCTCGCCTCGCACCTCGCCAATGTCGGCGATGCGAAGACCCTGGTCATCCATCCCGCCAGCACCACGCACCGTCAGCTCGACGAAGCCGCGCTCAAGGCCGCCGGCATCGGCGAGGAGTTGATCCGCCTCTCGGTCGGGCTCGAGGATGCAAGCGACATCATCGACGATCTCGCCCAGGCGCTGAAGGCGTCGCAGAAATGATCTTCGAGGTGGACGGCCGCACCGTCTTTGCGGCGACCGGCGGACAGCCCGTGCGCACCGATCGCCCGGTCGCCGTGTTCCTGCACGGCGCCGGCATGGATCACAGCGTCTGGACCTTGCCCGGACGCTATGTCGCGCATCACGGCGGCACCGCCTTGGCGCTCGATCTCCCCGGCCATGGCAAATCCGATGGGCCGGCGCTCGGCAGCATCGCGGAGATGGCCGCCTGGGTCTGGCGTGTGTTGGACGCGCAGAAGATCGCTCGGGCTTTCTTCGTCGGCCATTCCATGGGTGCGCTGATCGGCCTGGAGGCCGCGCGGACCAGGCCTGAACGCGTCGCAGGGTTGATGCTGGTCGGCTTCGCGCCGCGCATGCCGGTCCATCCCGATTTGCTCGAGGCGGCGAAACGCAACGACCCCAAAGCCGCGGCGCTGATCGCAAGCTGGGGCTTCGGCCCGGCGGGGCAGGTGGGCGGCAACCAGACGCCGGGGCTGGCGATGCTGCCGCTGGGCCTGCGTTTGATTGAACGTGCCGCGGCCGGCACGCTGTACGCCGATCTCGCCGCCTGCGATGCCTATCGCGATGCCGGGACCGAGATCGCTTGCCCGGTCCTGTTGCTGCAAGGCACGGCGGACCGCATGACCCCGGCCAAGGGCGCCAAAGCCTTCGTGGAGAAGCTGCCGAAGACCGACATCCGGATGCTGGACGGGATCGGCCATATGGTGATGGCGGAAGCACCCGACGATGTCACCGCGGCGCTGCGCGACTTCATCCGCTGAAAACGAAGCGCCCGCCGGATCTCTCCGGCGGGCGCGCGTCACTCGAGACGTTTCCTCGAACTTTGTTAGGCGGCCTTGGCTTCGACGGCCTTGGGCTCGGTCTTGCTGCCGATCTTGATGCTCCGCGGCTTCACCGCCTCGGGCACCTCGCGGACGAGCTCGATGTGGAGCAGGCCGTTCTCGAGGCTGGCGCCGCTGACGCGGATGTACTCCGCGAGCTCGAAGCGCCGCTGGAACGGACGGCCGGCAATGCCGCGATAGAGCAGGCTCTTCGGCGCCTCGTCCTTCGGCTGCTTGCCGACGACGGTCAGCGCGTTCTCCTGCGCGGTGATCTCGATGTCGTTTTCGCCGAAGCCGGCCACCGCCATCGTGATGCGGTACTGGTCTTCGCCGGTCCGCTCGATGTTGTAGGGCGGGTAGGTCGGAGCGTCGTCGCGCGCCGAGTCCATCAGCTGCGCCAGGCGATCAAAGCCGACCGAGGAACGAAACAGGGGGGAAAAATCATAGGAACGCATAGCCATATCCTCCAATGAGCAACATGGGACAAAAGTGGGCTGCCCGCTCGGGGCCAACCCGGGTTCGTATCGCAGCCCGAGACCGGCGCCACGACGCTATCCATGTGGGATTAATGGGCATTTGCTTCAAGATCGCGGAGATGCATTTTTCCGGATCGGAAAGCTTTGTTAATCCTTATATGGGCAAGTTAGGCGGAGCGGCGGGGACCCCGGGGCGGCAATCTGGGTCGCTTTGGCGGGTTCTTAATTCCGTGCCGTGAAGGGAAAGAATACCGAGTTTCGGATGGCCAATATCGAGTTCTTCGACCGGACCATGCTGGAGGCGATGAGTCTCCTGGCAGAATCCCGGCGCTACCTGACGGACAAGGCCGAGGCCGAAAGTCAGAAGATGGATCTGGAGCAGGGGCTCGCCAACAGCATGGAGACCATGCGGCTGGTGGCGCGGCTGACCCAGGTCCTGGCCTGGCTGCTGACCCATCGCGCGGTTCATGCCGGCGAGATGTCGATCGCCGAGGCGACCGTGCCGGATCGCCGCCTGGGCGGTCGCGATCTCTGCGCCAAGGACAGCTCCGACGCCGCGAAGACCCTGCCCGACGAGCTCCAGAGCCTGCTTTCCCGCAGCCACTCGCTCTATCTCCGGATCGCGCGCCTGGACGACCAGGCGACCGCGCGGGCCGAAATCAACACCAAGGTCAGCGGCGGCCCACGGCCGCAATAGCCGCGACAATTCGCCCAAAGCAAAACCGCGGGCCCAAGGGCCCGCGGTTTGCGTTCGATCCGATGCGCTCGGACGGAAGCTTAGTCGTTGCCCTTCTTCAGGCCCATGCCGGCGAAGCGCTTGTTGAACTTCGCGAGCTGGCCGCCGCTGTCGATCAGGCGGTGCACGCCGGTCCAGGCCGGATGCGACTTCGGGTCGATTTCCAGCGTCATCGTGTCGCCGGCCTTGCCCCAGGTCGTCCGGGTGGTGAACTTGCTGCCATCGGTCGCCACCACGGTGATCTCGTGGTAGTCCGGGTGAATCTTCTCTTTCATCGCGAAAACTCCTGCGGAATTGGCGCGGGTTATAACCACATAGGCCGGGCCGCGCAAGGCCCGCCGACCGGTCGCGACAATTGGTTAACGGGGGGCGCGGCCGGCATTGCGCGCTCGGCCGGCACGGACTAAACCAGGGCGCCTTGCGGCGGTTAACACCTGAATTTCCTGAGGATTCGCCATGGACGAGCCCGATTTCGAGCGCCAGGCCGCAAAGGTGCTGGATCGCCTGATGGCCCAGATCGAAGACCAGGCCATGGACGAGCTCGACGTGGACCTGGAAGGCGGCATCCTGACCATCGGCCTGCCGGGCGGTGGCCAGTACCTCATCAACAAGCACGCGCCGAACCGGGAGATCTGGCTCTCCTCGCCGAAGAGCGGGGCCTGGCACTTCCGCCATGATCCCGAGGCGGGCTGGGTCTCGACCCGGGTCGTCGATGACGCGAGGCCGCAACTGCACCGGCTGCTCTCCGACGAGCTGGCCGCAGTGACCGGCACGCCGGTCGAGCTGGTGGAGTAGGAGAGGGCGGATGGCGCGCGCGCCGAAGGAGCTTCCGCCCGATCGCCCGATGTCGCGGGACTTCCGGGTGCTGTTCAACATCCTGAAGTTCTTGCGGCCCTATCGTTGGCAGGCGGTCGGCGCGACGCTGGCACTGCTGGTCGCGGCCGGCACGGTGCTGGCGCTGGGGCCCGGCCTCAAATTCCTGATCGACCAGGGCTTCGGCCAGGACGATCCCACCGTCCTCAACAAAGCCGTGCTGGCCTTGCTGGTCGTCGCCGTTCTGCTGGCCGGCGGCACGGCGGCGCGCTTCTTCATGGTGTCCTGGATCGGCGAACGCGTCGTCGCCGATATGCGGCGCGCGATCTTCGATCACATCATCGGCCTCTCGCCCGGCTTCTTCGAGGTGACCCGCACCGGCGAGGTGATCTCGCGCCTGACCACCGACACGACCCTCATCCAGACCGTGATCGGCTCCTCGGTCTCGGTCGCGTTGCGCAATTCGATCCTGCTGGTGGGCGGCTTCGTCGGATTGCTGGTGACCAGCCCGAAGCTGACCGGCCTCACCATCGTGATGCTGACGATCGTCGTGGTGCCGATCGTGATGTTCGCGCGGCGCGTCCGCCATCTCTCGCGCCTCTCGCAGGACAAGATCGGCGAGGTCTCGGCCGATGCGGCGGAATCGCTCTACGGCATCCGCGCCGTGCAGGCCTATTCCCACGAGGCGCTCGACCGCGCGAGCTTCAAGGACCGGGTCGAGCAGGCCTTCTCCACGGCGATGCTGCGGATCCGCGCCCGCGCGGTGTTGACCTTCATGGCGATCGCCCTGGTGCTGGGTGCCATCAGCCTGATCCTCTGGATCGGCGGCCACGACGTGGTCGGCGCCAAGCTCTCCGGCGGGGCGCTGACCCAGTTCGTGTTCTACGCCATCGTCGTCGCGGGCTGCGCCGGCGCGGTCAGCGAGGTGATGTCCGACCTGCAGCGCGCGGCCGGCGCCATGGAGCGGATCCTCGAGCTCCTCGACACGACGCCGACCATCGTTACCCCCGCGCGGCCGACGCCCATTCCGCAGCCGGCCCGCGGCGCCGTCAGCTTCGAGAACGTCACCTTCCGCTATCCCTCGCGTCCCGAAGCGACCGCGCTCGAGGATTTTACCCTGAGCGTGAAGCCCGGCGAGAAGATCGCCATCGTCGGCCCTTCGGGGGCCGGCAAGACCACGGTGTTCCAGCTGCTGCTGCGCTTCTACGATCCCGACAGCGGCACGGTCTCGTTCGACGGCATCGACCTTCACGATCTCGCGCCCGAGCAGCTGCGTCGGCAGATCGGGCTGGTCGCGCAGGATCCGGTCATCTTCTCGACCTCGGCGCTGGAGAACATCCGCTACGGCCGGCCCGAGGCCAGCGAGGCGGAGATCCACGCCGCCGCCCGCGCGGCCCATGCCGACGAGTTCCTGGAGCGGCTGCCCCAGGGCTACGACACCTTTCTCGGCGAGCGCGGCGTGCGCCTCTCCGGCGGCCAGCGCCAGCGCATCGCCATCGCCCGCGCGATCTTGCGCAACCCCGCGCTGCTGCTGCTCGACGAGGCGACCAGCGCGCTCGATGCCGAGAGCGAGCGCGTGGTGCAGAAGGCGCTCGACAAGATCATGCAGGACCGCACCACCATCGTCATCGCCCATCGCTTGGCGACGGTGCTGAAATGCGACCGCATCCTGGTGCTCGATCACGGCAGGGTCGACGCCATCGGCACCCACACCGAGCTCAGCGGCCAGGGCGGTCTCTATGCCCGCCTGGCCGCGCTGCAATTCGATCGGGCGGCGGAATAGGGAACACCGACCGGTCGGGCGTGGCCGGTCAGCCGTTCGCCGGTCCGGCCGTCACTGTGATCTGCATCGCTGTCGCACGGAAGCGAGCGGCCGGAAGCGCCCGGTCTGTGTTGCGGTGCCGAAAACCAGACCGGCTTTGATTCTGTCTGCGTCCAGTCTGCGTTGGGTGCTGGGATAATGATGCCTTGCCAGTTTTCACCGGCCGACCGTTCCGGACAGGCGTCAAAGCGGACCAAGTCTTTGACACGCCAGCGTTCTCTTCCTTCGGCAGGCCGAAGCCGTTCTTCGATTCCGTAAACCTCCCGTCAACCTGGCGGCGCGACCCGAGGCCGAGAACAATTTTCGATTCTGTCTACGTCCGGTCCACGTTGAAGCAGGCGTTTGATTCTGTCTGTGCCGGGTCTGCGTTGGCGTGCGATGTCTGTTCGATCAAGCGCCGTCTTCGATCTGCGCGATATCGGACGCGGCTTTCAAGGGGCTCTCACGATTTCAAACAGCCCGCTGATTATACCACGATCGGCGCGTCATGAAAACGCGCGCTCATGCTCATTCCGAATTCAACTCCGCCTAGTCCAGTCCCGCCGCGATGTTCACCGCCAGCGCGACCACGACCGTGTTGTAGAAGAAGGCGATGATGCCCTGCGCCGTCACCAGGTGGCGCATGTGCCGCGCGGTCACCTGCACGTCGGAGACCTGGCAGGTCATCCCGATCACCAGCGAGAAGTAAACGAAGTCCCAGTAATCCGGCGCCGCGGTCTCCGGGAATTCGAGCCCGCCGCGGATCTTCCCCGCCGCCTTGCGCTCGGCCGGGTCGTAGAACAGGTGCGCATAGTGCACCGCATAGATCACGTGCAGCGTCATCCAGGAGAGGAAGACCGTCAGGATGCCGATGCCGAGATGGATGAACCGGTCGCTGCCCTGGACTTCCTTGGCCCGCTCCAGCACGCCCGCGACGGCGAACAGGCTGAAGGCGCCGGCGAGTGCGACGATGGCAATGATCTCCCAGAGCTTGATGTCGATCGCCTTGGCGCGCTGCCGGATCTTCACCGTGTCCGGGTTGTGGATCATCGCGATGGTCGGAATCAGATAGGCGATCGTCGTCAGGTCCCAGGCCAGCGCCGGCTTGAGCGCGGCTGCCGTGACCCAGCTGAACACGGGCAGGTAGGTCATGGCGACATAGGCTAGCAGCCCCACGAGGACCGCGCCGTAAAGGCGCGAGCGCGTGGCGATGAAGGTGAAGGCGGCGGATGGTCTCGATGTCTTCATGTTGACGGGGCGCTCATCGCCGCTCGATCATGCTCGGAGGATTTTTCCGCGGCGTTTCACCGCCTGGCGCGGGGATGATGCTTCCCCAGAGTTCTTCCGGCGGTGGCGGAAGGGCGCCGTCGCCGAATGCATAAGTCCGGCGCACCAGGTCGAGCCAACCGGCGATCGCGCGCATCCGGGTCTTGGTCCTGCTGAAAAGCTTGAAGCGGACATACCCGCCCATGAAGAAGCGCAGGGGCCGCTCCGATTCGACCTTGATCCAGAGGGTGGGCGGATTCGTCAAAGGGATGCCCCCGACGGAGAAGCCGGAGATCTCAGCCCAGCGGCGATGCCGCCGTCCAAGCAATCCACCGACCGTTAGTCCTTGGGGGCTAACCTCGAGAAAGTCGAAAGGGCTGCCTGGCAACAGGCGACGGCCATGCCAGACCAAGTAGGCAAGCGGTATGAAGAAGAAGACGGACATGAACAGCAGAGCAAATCCCCGCCCGTCGCCGGTGACCTCTTGCCCATTGATACGAACTGGACCCACATCACTGAACAAGAATTGGCCGAACATCAAAATGAACACCAGGAAGAACAGTGTATGAAAGATCGCCGCTCTCTTGGCGGGAATGATGCGCACCGTTTCCCGATCGGATGTCATGGCTCGATCACGCTGCGCGTCCCCTGGTTGTCGAAGGCTACTTTCGACTATAGCGGTGCTTCACCCCGACCGGGAAGTAGTCCGGATGCCCGGTCGGATACAGCGTCACCAGCGGCTTCTGAAACTCGGCCGGCACGTAGTTGGCAAACTCGCTGTTGAGGCGACGGAGCTGGGCCAGGATGGCGAAGGCGACCGCTTCGCCAAATTCGTCGTCGCCCGCCGCGTCCTTCGCCAGCTCGACGGCAATGGTGAGGCGCGGCTTGTCGTCGGCCGAGCCTTCCTTCACCTGCATGACGAACTTGCCGGTGACCCGCGCGCGCACCTCCGGCTGCTCCAGGCCGAGCGAGATCGTTTCCGGGAACACGTTGGCGCCGAAGAAGGAGACGGTGAAATCGGTGCGCCCGAACACCCAGACGAAGGGCTGGCGGCGCGGCTCTGGTCCGCCGCTCGCGCGAACCGTCGCCACCGGATCGCAGCCGAGGTCGCGCAGCTTCGCCAACATGGTGTCATACGGAAGCACGCCGCCGCGATCGGCGATGTGATAGCGGACCAGCGGGACGCCGTTCCAGCCGGAGAAGGCGAGCGAACCGTCAATACTCTCGAAATAGCGCGCGGTCGGATCGTATTGGCAGAGCGTCGGCAGGCGGGTGTCGCCGAACATTGCCTGCGCGGCTTCCGGGCGCTCGGCCAGGAAGCGGCGGATTGCGATCGAGACCGGAGTCTCCTGCCCGAGCACGCCCGCATCGGCCGTGCCGTAGATCGAGGCGCCGAAGCGCAGCGGATCATCGACCCCAAGGCGTTCCGCAACCAGGTCGCGCCAAGTCTCGCTGAAGACCTCGCCGGCCATGACGAGCTTCACGTTGAACGGCGACCAGGCGATTCCCTGGCTGCGCCCGGCATCGACCACTTCCTTGAGGAAGGGCGGATAGCCGAGCAGCACGGTCTGCTCGAATTGCGGCGCCAAGCGCTGCACCACGCGCAGGATCTCGTCGACCTTGTTGCCCGGCGCCGCGGTCACCACCGGATAGCCCTTGGCCGAGAGATGCCGCATGCAGGCGGCGGTGAACATGCCGCCGACCCAGGTGCCGAGCGCGAAGCAGACCACGGCCAGCGTGCGCTTCTCCTGGGCCCGGAAGGCGTCGCGGAACACCTGTTCGAAGCGCACGGCGACCGGAAACTCGTCGGCCTGGGCGCGGGGCCAGAAGGTCGGCTCGCCGGTCGACCCCGAGGAGACCGCGAAGAAGTCGCAGCGCGTCAGTTTCCCGCCCAGCACCAGCTCGTCGAGCGGAAAGCGGCGGTTGTAGTTCTGCTTGTCGAGCAAGGGCAGGCGGGCGAAGTCCGCCGCGGTCGTGACGGCGGCGGGATCGATGTTCTGTTCCGAGAGCAGCGTGCGATAGGCGGGCACATCGCGGGCCACCGCGCGAAACAGCGCAAGCGCTTCGCGCGCGCCGTCGCCGGTCGTTCCGGGCTGCAGCAGGCCGTCCAGCGGCGTGTCCAGGAACCGGCGCGCCTCCGTCTCCGGCGCGGGCGTCAGAACGTCATGCATCGCAGGGCCTCATGCGGGTCAGCGCTCGACGGTCGGTCCGTCGCGGCGGCCGAACTTGCGGTCCGCCATGGCCGGAAGGTCGGGTGCGGAAGGTTTGGACGGCGATGGCGCGGCGGCCGACTTCTCGAGCGGCTGACCCAGCCCCAGCGCGTCCGGCGCATCCGGAACGTCGTCGGGATTCAGGCTCTCCTCATGCGCCAGCTTGCGCAGGGATTCGAGCCAGGCGGCCGTTGCGTCCATGGCCGGACCGATATTGCCGCCGATCCAGCTGCCGCCCAGATAGGAGGCGACCGGGATTCGGAGGTTGAACGAGGAGAGCGGCCGGCGGGCGTCGTTCCGCCCCTCGCCGCTGAACGTGTCGGAGACGATCCAGAAGCGCCGGTCCAGGCTATAGGCGCGCAGGACGCCGAGCCGCAACGGGCGGATCGGCCCGAGTTCCTTCCAGGAGTAGCGGGTCTCGCCGAAGAACGTGCGGGTCTGGATGCCGAAGCGATCGACGATCAGATGGTTGAACGGCGAGCCGCTGGTCAGATTGACCAGTGCGACCGTCAGCGCCGCCAATCCGAACAAGATCACCGCGCAGGCAACCAGCAGAAAGGGCAAGCGGGGTCCGCTGGCCCCGATCCATGCACCGAAGGTCAGGTTCTCCGCGGCGGCGCG
The DNA here is from genome assembly GCA_030715195.1 of Dongia sedimenti. GTDB lineage: Bacteria > Pseudomonadota > Alphaproteobacteria > Dongiales > Dongiaceae > Dongia > Dongia sedimenti. The sequence continues at coordinate 296,323 of JAUYVI010000002.1, read as the reverse complement.
ATCCGGCAGATAGCTCGCCATGAAGGCGAGGCCCATGAGCATGATGATGACGGCACCGACGGCGTTGCCAATATGCTGACTCTGCCGGGGCAGGAATTTGACGGGGAGGCGCATCATTCACAGCCGATGGAAGCGTTTGAACCAGTCGACGAAGCGCGGCACGCCTTCGGAAAGCGGCGTCTTCGGCTCGAAGCCGTATTCGCGGCGGGCCAGCGCAATGTCGGCATAGGTGTCCCTGAGATCGTCTTTCTTCATGGGCTCGTTCTCGATGATGGCCGGAATGCCGAGCGCCTTCTCGAGCTCGGCGATGAACTCGCTCAGCGAGTTGCTCTTGTCGTTTCCGATATTGACGATCTGGTGCGGAATGAAGGCATCGGCGGCGATGCCGTCCGGCCGCCGGATCGGGTTGTCCAAGGCGGCGACGATCGCGTGCACCGCGTCATCGACATAAGTGAAGTCGCGGCGGAAGTCGCCGTTGTTGTAGACCCGGATCGGCCGCTTCGCGACGATGGCTTCGGCAAAGGCATAGAAGAACATGTCCGGCCGGCCCCAGGGGCCGTAGACCGCGAACAGGCGGAGCCCGGTCATGGGCACCTGCGTGATGTTGGCATAGGCCGCCGCCAGCAATTCGTCGGCGCGTTTCGAGGCGGCGTAGATCGAACGCGGCTGGTTGGCCTGGTCGGTTTCGGAAAACGGCACCTTGCGATTGCCGCCATACACGGCGGAAGAGCTGCCATAGACGACGTTCTTCAGGTGTTTCAGCTTCCGGCATTCCTCCAGGAGCACGAACATGCCGGAGATATTCGTGTTCAGGAACGCCTGCGGGTTGGCGAGGCTGTGCCCGACGCCGACCTGGGCCGCCATATGGACGATGCCTTCGAGATCGGGATAGAGGGCAAAGACCGCACCCGCCGCCTGGGAATCCCCGATGTCGAGATAATGGAAGGTGAAGTTGGCGTCTTCTTCCAGCTCGGCGAGGCGGGCTTCCTTGAGCTCGAGCGAATAATAGGCGTCCATATTGTCGACGCCGACCACCTTCTCGCCGCGCTGGAGCAGGCGCTTCGCCACATGCATCCCGAGGAAGCCGGCTGCGCCGGTGACGAGAATGGTCATGGGGCAAGGTTACTGCGGCTGTAACCCAGGCGACAAGGGTAGCGCCTTTCCCCCCGGCTCGGGTCTGGACAGAGCCGGGCTTTCGCCGCATCGTGCGGCAGAATTGCGAACTGGAGTGAATGATGTCGCTGGCGGCTGTCGCGCTGGATGACAAATACGTGCAGGACAAGGGCCGCGTCTATCTGACCGGCACCCAGGCCCTGGTCCGCCTGCCGCTGATGCAGCGCCGCCGCGACCTCGCCGCCGGCCTCAACACCGCGGGCTATATCACCGGCTATCGCGGCTCGCCGCTGGGGGGACTCGACACCGCGGCGACACAGGCGCGGCGTTTCCTGGAGGCCCACCATGTCCGGTTTCAGCCGGGCGTGAACGAGGATCTGGCCGCGACGGCGGTCTGGGGCACCCAGCAGAACGACCTGTTCGGGGATGCCGTCTACGACGGCGTTTTCGCCATGTGGTACGCCAAGGGTCCGGGCGTCGATCGTTCGGGGGATGCGCTCCGCCACGGCAATCTCGCCGGCAGCTCGAAACAGGGCGGCGTGCTGGTCCTGGCCGGCGACGACCACACCTGCAAGTCCTCGACCACGGCGCATCAGAGCGAATACGCGTTGATGGACGCCAACATCCCGGTGCTCAATCCCTCGGGCGTGCAGGAGATCCTCGACTTCGGCCTGCATGGCTGGGCGATGTCGCGCTATTCCGGCGCCTGGGTCGGTCTCAAGGTGACGGCGGAGACCACCGATGTCGCCGCCTCGGTCGATCTCGATCCGGCGCGCGTCGAAGTGCGCATCCCGTCCGATTTTGCGATGCCGCCGGGCGGCCTTTCGATCCGGTTTCCGAGCTCGCCCCTCGCCGGACCACAGGCGCTGGAGCAGGAGCTGCGGCTGCACAAGTTCAAGGTGGCCGCCGCGGTCGCCTATGCCCGGGCCAACGGCCTGGATCGCGTGACCAGCGACGGGCCAGGGCGCCGCTTCGGCATCGTCACCTGCGGCAAGTCCTATCTCGACGTCCGCCAGGCGCTGGAGGACCTCGGCATCGACGAGGCGCAGCTGCGCCGTCTCGGCGTCGCCATCTACAAGGTCGGCCTCACCTGGCCGCTCGAGCCGCAGGGTGCCCGCCGCTTCGCCGAAGGTCTCGAGGAAGTCCTGGTCGTCGAGGAGAAACGTTCGCTCATCGAGACCCAGCTGAAGGAGCAGCTGTTCCACCTGCCCGACGGCAAGCGGCCGCGCATCATCGGCAAGTTCGACGAAAGCGGCGCCTGGATCCTGCCTTCGGCCGACGAGCTCTCGGCGACGATGATCGCCCGGGCGATCGTGACGCGGATCGCCAAGCTGCAGCCGGTGCCGGAGCTCGAAGCGCGCCTGCAGAAGCTGGAGCAGCGCGAGGCCGCGTTGAAGAGCATCCAGCCGCCGATCCGCCGCATCGCCTATTTCTGCTCCGGCTGTCCGCACAACACCTCGACCAAGGTGCCCGAGGGCAGCACGGCCCTGGCCGGCATCGGCTGCCATTACATGTCGCTGTGGATGGACCGCAACACCGCGACCTTCACCCAGATGGGCGGGGAGGGCGGCACCTGGATCGGCCGCGCGCCGTTCTCGAAGACCAAGCACGTCTTCCAGAATATGGGCGACGGCACCTATTACCACTCGGGCAGCCTGGCGATCCGCGCCGCGGTCGCCGCGAACACCACCATCACCTTCAAGATTCTCTACAACGACGCGGTCGCCATGACCGGCGGCCAGCCGATGGATGGGCCGCTCTCGCCCGCGATCATCGCCCGCCAGCTTGCCGCCGAAGGCGTGAAGAAGGTCGCCGTGGTCAGCGAGCAGCCGGAGCGCTATGCCGAGAGCGAACTGCCATCCGGCACGCCGCTCCGCCACCGCGACGACTTGGACGAGATCCAGCGCGCGTTCCGCGAGATCGAAGGCGTCACCGCCATCGTCTACGACCAGACCTGCGCCGCGGAGAAGCGGCGCCGCCGCAAGCGCGGGCTGATGGAAGACCCGCCGAAGCGCGTCTTCATCAACCAGGAGGTCTGCGAAGGCTGCGGGGATTGTGGTGTCCAATCGAACTGCCTCAGCGTGACGCCGGTCGAAACGGCGTTCGGGCGTAAGCGCGCCATCGACCAGTCGAGCTGCAACAAGGATTTCTCCTGCCTGAAGGGTTTCTGCCCGAGCTTCGTCACCGTCGAAGGCGGGCGCTTGCGCAAGCCGAAGCCGGTCGAAGGCGCGGACGTCGCGCTTCCCGAACCGGTGCTGCCGAAGCTGGACCGGCCCTACGGCATCCTGGTGACCGGAATCGGCGGCACCGGCGTCGTCACCATCGGCCAGCTGCTCGGCATGGCGGCGCATCTCGAGGGCAAGGGCTGCTCGGTGATGGACCTGACCGGGCTCGCCCAGAAGGGCGGGGCGGTGCTGTCCCATGTGCGCATCGCCGACCGTCCCGATCGGCTGCATGCGGTGCGCATCGGCACGGCGCAGGCCGACCTGCTGCTCGGCTGCGATCTCGTCGTTTCCGCCAGCCCCGATGCGCTCGGCCGGGCGGGGCGGGAGCGCACCACCGCGATCGTCAACGCCCAGGAGACCGTCACCGGCGACTTCACCCGCAACGCCGACTGGGATTTCCCGGCGGCGAAGCTGCAGGGCATGATCCGCGACGTGGTCGGCAAGGCGGTCGATTTCCCCGATGCCACGCGGCTCGCGACCGCGCTCATGGGCGATGCCATTGCCACCAATCCTTTCATGCTGGGCTTCGCCTATCAGCGCGGGCTGATCCCGCTCTCAGCCGAAGCGCTGTTCCGCGCGATCGAGCTCAACGGCGTCGCCATCGAATTCAACAAGCGCGCCTTCCATTGGGGTCGCCGCGCCGCGATCGATCTTTCCGCGGTCGAAGGCATCGCATCGCCCGCGACTGCGCCGCTGCCGCAGACCTTGCCCGAGATCGTCGCCCATCGCCGCAAGCATCTGACCGGCTACCAGAACGCGGCCTATGCCGATCGTTATCAGGCGCTGGTGGACAAGGTGGCCGCCGCCGAACGCGCGCGGATGCCGGGCAGCGACGCCTTGGCCCGTGCCGTCGCGAAGAACTATGCAAAGCTGCTCGCCTACAAGGACGAGTATGAGGTGGCGCGGCTCTATACCGACGGCGCGTTCCGCACGCGCCTGGCGCAGCAGTTCGATGGCGGTTTCGCCTTGAAGGTGCATCTCGCCCCGCCGCTCTGGGCCAAGCGTGATCCGGCGACCGGCCATCTGAAGAAGCAGGCCTATGGCGGTTGGGCGATCTCCGCCTTCGGCCTGCTCGCGAAGCTGAAGGGTTTGCGCGGCACCAAGCTCGATCCGTTCGGTTATGCCGCCGAACGTCGCGCAGAGCGCCAACTGATCGCCGATTACGAATCCCTCGTCGCCGAGCTCGTCACCCACCTGACGCCGGCCAATCACGCCGCGGCCGTCGCGCTCGCGTCTCTGCCGGAAACGATCCGCGGCTTCGGTCATGTGAAGGATGCGAGCATCGCCAAGGCCGAGGCGCAACGCGCGGAACTGCTCGCAGCCTTTCGCAATCCGGCCGCGGAAAACCGCGCCGCGCAATAGCAACGAACAGAACCCGCGATTCGGTCCAGGTCCGGATCGCGCGCGGCTCCGGCGCATCGCCGGGTTTCCGCCGGAACGCCAGCCCGACCCGAGCGCAATGCCGGTCGGTTTTGCGGCCGGTGCCATCACCACATATGACGACCGTGAACAAAACGGGGGCGAGGTGCTAAATCCTTGGCGCAAATGCCCTGGCGGGACCAAAGAGGGTTGAAATCTTTCGAAGCTATGCAACAAGATCGCAACAACTGGGCCGCTTGCCCGGGATCCGGCGGCCGCTCGCCGCCTGCGGGACCGCGATGGTCCAATGAGGGAGGTTTAAACAATGAAAGAAGCTCTTCGGAAGCTGCTGCTTCCGGCGGTGGCGGCGGCTGGCCTGATGGCCGGCGGCTTCTCCGCACAAGCCGAGTCCGTTCTGCACCGTGGCAACGGCGCCGAGCCGGAGACGCTCGATCCGGCCAAGTCGACCGGCGTGATCGAATCCAACATCCAGTACGAGCTGCTCGAAGGTCTCACCACCTACGCCGAGAACGGCGATGTCGCGCCGGGCGTCGCGACGAAATGGGACATCAGCGATGACGGCCTGACCTATACCTTCCACCTGCGCGACGAGAAGTGGTCGAACGGCGATCCGGTGACCGCCAACGATTTCGTCTACAGCTTCCAGCGCCTGCTCGATCCGAAGACCGCTTCGGATTATGCGCCGATCGCCGACGTGATCGCCGGCGCCGCGGAGGTCCGCAAGACCGCGCCCGACAAGACGCCGGATTTCAGCAAGCTCGGCGTCAAGGCGACCGACGACCACACCCTGGTCGTCACCTTGAACAAGCCGACGCCGTACCTGGTCTCGATGCTGCGCCACTCGAGCTTCCTGCCGGTGAACAAGGCCGCGGTCGAGAAGTTCGGCGCCGACTGGACCAAGCCCGGCAACTTCGTCGGCAACGGCGCCTTCACGCTCTCCGAGTGGACGCCGCAATCCTCGCTGACCGTCGTCAAGAACCCGAACTTCTATGACGCCGCCAACGTAAAGCTCGACAAGATCATCTATTATCCGACCGAGGACATCGGCGAAGAGTTCAAGCGCTATCGCGCGGGCGAGCTCGACATCACCTATGAAGTGCCCTCGGACCAGATCAAGTTCATCGAGAGCAAGCTGAAGGACGAGTACGAGGCGAAGCCGTATCTCGGCACCTACTACTACGTCATCAACCTCACCCGCGAGCCCCTGGGCAAGCAGAAGGCGTTGCGCGAGGCGCTGGCGCTTGCCATCGACCGCGACACGCTGGCCGAGAAGGTGACGCAGGGCAGCTTCCTGCCGGGCTGGTCCTGGGTCCCGCCGGGAACCGGCGACTACCAGAACACCTATGTCAGCTTCAAGGACATGAAGCAGGCCGACCGCGTGAAGAAGGCCAAGGAACTCCTGAAGGCGGCCGGCTACGGCCCCGACAAGCCGCTGAAGATCGAGCTCCTCTACAACACCAGCGAGAACCACAAGAAGATCGCGATCGCGGTGCAGAGCATGTGGAAGCAGGTCGGTGTCGATGCCACGCTGAATAACCAGGAGTGGCAGGTCTATCTCGACACCCGCGACAACAAGGCCTACGACGTCGCGCGCGCCGCCTGGATCGGCGACTATGCCGACCCGATGAGCTTCCTCGACATCTTCCTGTCGGATGCGGGCGTCCGCAACGACGCGGGCTACAACAATCCGAAATACGACGAGCTGGTGAAGAAGTCGGCCGGCATTTCCGATCCCAAGGAGCGGATGCAGGTCCTGCAGGACGCCGAGAAGGTCTTCCTCGACGACCTGCCGCTGATCCCGCTGCTCTACTACAAGACCAAGCACATGGTCTCGAAGCGGGTCGCGGGTTGGACCTACAACAACCTCGACTTCCATCTCGGCCGATACATGTCGGTATCCGCCAACTAAGAGCGCGAGGCAGGCCGCCGGCCGGGAGTGCCGGCGGCCGCGCCTCAAGCGGACCCGAAAACCTTGCTCAATTTTTTCCTGCGGCGTCTGGGCGGCGCGATCCCGACGCTGTTCATCATCATTGCCATCTCGTTCTTCATGATCCGCCTGGCGCCGGGCGGACCGTTCGCGCGCGAGCGCCAGGTGCCGCCCGAGGTGCTGGCGGCGCTCAACCGGCAGTATCATCTGGACGAGCCGCTCTGGCAGCAGTTCCTGCGCTATATCGGCGACCTCCTGCAGGGCGATTTCGGTCCCTCGTTCAAGTACAAGGATTTCCGAGTCACCGATCTCATCCTGCAGGGCTTCCCGACCTCGCTGCAGCTCGGCCTGCTGGCGATCAGCCTGGCCCTCATCATCGGCCTGTCGCTCGGCATCTGGGCGGCGCTGCGCCAGAACACGATCGTCGATTACACCACCATGGGTGTCTCCATGCTGGGCATCGCGGTGCCGAACTTCGTCGTGGCGCCGGTGCTAACGTTGATCTTCGGCCTGATGCTGGGCTGGCTGCCGGTCGGCGGCTGGGGCCATCCCGCCAATTACGTGCTGCCGGTGATCGCGCTCTGCCTCTCGCAGATCGCGTCGATCGCGCGGCTGATGCGCGCCAGCATGATCGAGGTCCTGCGCAGCAACTACGTCCGCACCGCGCATGCCAAGGGCCTGCCGGAGCGCATCGTGCTGCGCCGGCACGCGATCCGCGCGGCGCTGCTGCCGGTGGTGTCGTTCCTCGGCCCGGCGATCGCCAACATCATCACCGGCTCGGTGGTGATCGAGCAGATCTTCTCGATCCCCGGGATCGGCCGCTACTTCGTCCAGGCCTCGCTCAACCGCGACTACACGATGGTCATGGGCGTCACCGTGTTCTACGGCGCGCTGATCATCTTCTGCAACCTGCTGGCGGACCTCGCCTATGGGTTGCTCGACCCCAAGGTCCGTTACGATTGAGGGCGCCATGACCGACATCCCGCTCTCGACCAACACCCCGGTTGAGGTCAAAGGCCGCAGCCTCTGGGCCGATGCCCGGCGCCGCTTCATGCACAACAAGGCCGCGGTGGTCTCGCTGGTGGTGCTGGCGATCATCGCCGTCGCCTGCTTCTCCGCGCCTTATCTCGGCCTGCGCAGTCCCGACGACGTGAACTGGGACCTCGACCCGCTGGCCTCGCCGCCGAATCTCGAGCAGGGCTATTACTTCGGCACCGACGCCAACGGCCGCGATCTCTTCGTGCGCACGCTCTATGGCGGCCAGGTCTCGCTGATGGTCGGCTTCGTCGCCACCCTGGTCAGTCTCGTCATCGGCACGCTCTGGGGCGCCACCGCCGGATTCCTCGGCGGCCGGATCGACGGCATGATGATGCGGATCGTCGATATCCTCTATTCGATCCCGTTCATCTTCTTCGTGATCCTGCTGACCGTGGTGTTCGGCCGGCAGATCGTGCTGATCTATCTCGCGATCGGCGCGGTCTCCTGGCTCGACATGGCGCGCATCACCCGCGGCCAGACCATCAGCATCAAGCGCCGCGAATTCATCGAGGCCGCCCATGCCAGCGGCGTCTCGAACTGGCGGATCATCACCCGGCACATCATCCCGAACTGCCTCGGCCCGGTCGTGGTCTACGTGACCCTGACCGTGCCCAACGTGATCCTGATCGAGAGCTTCATCAGCTTCCTCGGCATGGGCGTGCAGGAGCCGGATTCCAGCTGGGGCACCCTGGTGGCCGAAGGCTCCTCGGTGATGGAGATCGCGCCCTGGCAGGTGCTGGGTCCGGGCATCGTGCTGGCGGTGACGCTGCTGTCGCTCAATTTCATCGGCGACGGCCTGCGCGACGCTCTCGACCCGAAGGATCGCTGACGGCAATGGCGGCAGTCCTCGAAGTCACCGGTCTCAAGACCAGCTTCGCCACCCAGGAGGGCGCGGTGAAGGCGGTGGGCGGCGTCGACTTCTCGATCAACAAGGGCGAGACGCTGGGCGTGGTCGGCGAGTCCGGCTCCGGCAAGAGCCAGATCTTCATGTCGATCATGGGCCTCCTGGCGCGCAACGGCAGTGCCACCGGCAGCGTGAAGTTCCAGGGTGAGGAGATCCTCGGCCTCGACGTCCAGGCGCTCAACCGGGTGCGCGGCGCGAAGATGGCGATGATCTTCCAGGACCCGATGACCTCGCTCAACCCCTACCTCTCGGTCCGCCGCCAGATGACCGAGGTGCTGATCCAGCACAAGGGCCTCAGCGAGGACCAGGCCGCCAAGCAGTCCGCCGAGATGCTGGAGAAGGTGCAGATCCCCGAGGCCAAGCGGCGCCTCAACATGTATCCGCACGAATTCTCCGGCGGCATGCGCCAGCGCGTGATGATCGCCATGGCGCTGCTCTGCGGGCCGGAACTCTTGATCGCGGACGAGCCTACCACCGCGCTCGACGTGACGGTCCAGGCGCAGATCCTGGAAGTGCTGGTCGGATTGCAGCGCGACTTCGGCATGGCCATCGCCCTCATCACCCACGACCTCGGCGTGATCGCCCGCATGGCCGACCGGGTGATGGTCATGTATGCCGGCAACATCGTCGAGAAGGGCTCGGTGCGCGATCTCTTCAAGGATCCGCAGCACCCCTATACGCAAGGCCTGCTGGAATCCATGCCACGGCTCGACGAGACCGAAGAGACGCGGCTGATGACCATCGGCGGCCAGCCGCCCAATCTGCAGAACCTGCCCAGCGGCTGCAGCTTCCGCGACCGCTGCCGCTATGCCTTCGAGCGCTGCCCGGTCGAGACACCGCTGCTGACACCGTTCGCGGAAGGAAGGAGCAAGGCATGCCACCTGCCCAGCCTCTAGCCGCGGCACCGATTCAGCCGGTCAATAAAGGCGCGCCCTTGCTGACCGTGCAGGACCTCAAGGTCTATTTCGAGGTCGGCGGCAACCGCCTGCTCGGCAAGGAGCCCGGCGTCGTCAAGGCGGTGGACGGCGTCTCCTTCGACCTGCGCGCCGGCGAGACGCTCGGCCTGGTCGGCGAATCCGGCTGCGGCAAGTCGACGCTCGGCCGCGCGGTGCTGCGGCTGCTGCCGATCCATGCCGGGCGCGTGGTCTGGCTCGGCCAGGATCTCGCCAAGCTCGACGACCGGAGCATGCGCGGCGTGCGCCGCGATATGCAGATCATCTTCCAGGACCCGCTGGCGAGCTTGAACCCGCGCATGACGGTGGGCGAGATCATCGCCGAGCCGATGCAGACCTTCCAGCCTGGCCTGAACAAAGCACAGGTCCGCGACCGCGTGAAGGCGATGATGGCCAAGGTCGGCCTGCTGCCGAACCAGCTCAACCGCTACCCGCACGAATTCTCGGGCGGCCAGTGCCAGCGCATCGGCATCGCTCGCGCCATGATCAACGAGCCGAAGCTGATCGTCTGCGACGAGCCGGTCTCGGCCCTCGACGTCTCGATCCAGGCGCAGATCGTCAACCTGCTGATGGACCTGCAGCGCGAGATGGGGATGTCGCTGATCTTCATCTCGCACAACCTCGCGGTGGTGAAGCATATCAGCCACCGCGTGATGGTGCTCTATCTCGGCAAGATCATGGAGATCGCCGACCGCAACTCGATCTATTACGATCCGCTGCATCCTTACACGCACGCGCTCAACTCCGCGGTGCCGCTGCCCGATCCCGACCAGGAGCGCGGCCGATCCCGGATCGTGCTGAAGGGCGACCTGCCGTCGCCGCTCAATCCGCCTTCGGGCTGCCCGTTCCGCACCCGCTGCCCGCGCGCGACCGAAATCTGCGCCCAGGTGATGCCGGATCTTCTGCCCGCCAAGCCCGGCCATCTCGTGGCTTGCCACCACGCCGACACGCCGCGAGGGAACTGAAGCGGCGAACAGGGGCAGGGCGGGGGAACAACTACCATGACGAGGGAAAGCGCGACGGCGCCGCGGACGCGCCTCTGGGCGGCGCTTTCGCTGATCGCGGGCGTCTTCGTCTTCTCGCTGCAGGACGTGATCCTGAAATACTCCAGCAAGACCTATCCCTTGACCGAGGTCGTTTCGATCCGCAGCGCGGTCGGCCTGGTGATCCTGCTCATCTTCATCCAGGCCACGGAAGGCGCGGGCAAGATCCTCTCGCGGCGCCTCGGCCTGCTCACCTTGCGCGGCCTGATCCTGCTGATCGCCTATGGCACCTACTACATGGCCCTGCCGGCAATGCCGCTGGCGCAGGTCGTGGCGCTGTTCTTCATGGCGCCGATCTTCATCACGGCGCTCGGCTATCCGATCCTCGGCGAGAAGGCGGAGGCCTCGCATTGGTTGGCGATCATCATCGGCTTCCTCGGTGTCGTCGTGACCTACTGGCCGAAGTTCAACGGCGGTGCCGACGCGCCGGAATTCGACTGGGCCCTGCTGCTGCCGCTCGCTGCCACGATCACGTATGCCCTCGCGCAGCTTCTGGCGCGCAAGCTGAACGCGGATTCCGCCGCGGTCCAGGGCTTTCACCAGAACCTCATGTTCCTGGCCGGAGCGCTGGTTCTGGGCCTGGTGTTCAGCCTCGGCCGTTTCGACCAGGCCGGCCAGCACCCGAGCCTCGCCTTCCTGATGCGCGACTGGATCTGGGGCGACTGGCACGATCTGCTGCTGCTCGCCGCCACCGGCCCGATCGCCGCGCTGGGCACCGTGCTCTTGAGCCAGGCCTACCGCATGGCGGAGGCGAACTTCGTCGCCTCCTTCGAATACACCGGCCTGGTCTGGGGCGCCGGCTGGGGCTACCTGCTCTGGGGCGAGGTACCGGACGGGTACATGTATGCGGGTGCCGCGCTGATCGTCGGCGCCGGATTGTACATGCTGTTCTCGGGGCGGCGGTCCAACGGAGCTTTTGAGTAAGCTCTGCTATTGCCAATCGGATCCAAACTCTCCCGGTGGCGCCTCATGCGCGATTTGGACTGAAGGCGCTTGATAAATATTCTTCGTCAATCAGATGCTGGACGTCTTCCTTGAGCTCGTGAACGCGTACTCGTGTGCGGTTGATATATGTCTGACGCTCCCAGTCTCCGCACTGAAGCCCGAGCTCATCACCATTCTTCTTCAGAAGATGGTACTGCAGGAGAAAGTCGATCGCGATGAGGATGGCACGATGATTGGCGGGATGTTTACCTTTGAGAAAGTTGGATAGGGCTAGCTCTTCAATCCCCGGACGGAGAATGAGCGCCTGAATAATCAGCCACTTGATCTGATCTGAATTTATCTCACGCTTAAGATCATGATTGTGACCCGTAAGGTGGGTGACGAAATCGTCCCAGACGTCCGCGTAGCCCCTCCGCCCGAACGAAAAGAGCTCTTCATTAAACAGCAGCCATTCGCGTGCGCTGGCAAAATGCCTTGGCGGTTGTTCAGTGAGAATAAGTCGATCTTCCCATGACTTGGATGGCTCATGCTCTTGGATCAGGCGATACGATCTCAACGCATACACGCGTAGAGCTTTGAGAAGCCGATCATTGGCGGTAATCGCTGAATCCATTCCGATACCGATCTTCCAATCAAGCTGGCGTCCTTTTGAGTCGTCAACCTGGGATCGAGCCGGCACCGGCTTGCTCGGATCCAACGTCTGCTTCGGTGCAGCCCGACCTCCCGGGGTCTTATTGTTGCGGGCGCGCTTCTTAAGCAGTTCTTGGCTGAGACCAACTTCGATCAGTTGCTTCTCATATAGTCCATCTATTGCCGCCTGAACGACATGGAGCGGCCCGGGGAACTTAAACATATAGATGGTGTCCTTGACCGCACCGACCGTGATTACAGAGGCGGGGCGCGCGATCAGGCTCTCTTTGCTCGCGTCTGGCCCGGGCAATGAAAAGAGTACCAGCCTGTTCAATGCCGCCAGCGCGTAGAAACACAGTTGCGCGTTCTCAACGAGCTTGAAGGTCGAGGCGTAACCGCACGCCAATTCAAAGACAGTGGTCACCCCGTCCAGTTCGACTCTTTCCATTTGGCGCCCCGGTTTTAAAAGCCGTTTTCCTCGATTTTAAATTGAGTCCCGGAGATAGAAAAGCCCGCAGCGGCCAGTGCTTAATCCGGCTGCCGGATGTGCTTTAAATGGCTGTGGATAAGTCTAAAAAGATTCCGGCAAGCACCGTTTATAAAGCGACGTTTGAAAATTTAAGTAATTGATTTTATTTAAAAATACTATTGCCGACTCGGGGGCGCGTAGTATTTATGAAAATAAGACCGCGAGGCGACACCAGAGCTTCAGGTCTTGGATTGGTAAGAGATCGTATGCGCTGCGTACCCCGTGCAATGGAGATTCGCAGCCTTGAGCGGTAGATTGCGCAGTAATGCGATCTGCAAGCAGGGCGCGTATCCCCAAACCTATGGAGATTCGCATGCCCCTGTCGCTTGTTCGCCCAATGGCTCTTTGTGAAGAGCCCGCGTTTGACGAAATCATCTTCTCGATCGCTTCGGACATCAGAAAAGCGACCGCGGTGCGCGCTTTCGCCCATCATCGGTCCCTGCGGGCTGAATCCTTGATTTGCGGCTTTAACGCGGGAAGATTTGGGTTTCGCGTCGGTGCTGCCGACTGGCCATCATTCCAGGCTTGGGCGGAGCCAAAGTGGTCTGTCGTGCTTCTCGGTGTGGCCGTCAATCGAATGCGTTCGGTCGCCCTGAGGACTCACAATGGCAAAGTGCACGATCTTGGCACTTTGATAACGCGGCCAACGACCTCTCTCATAGATGGCTTTTTTCTGGCATGCCATCCGATCAAGAACGAAACTTATCTGGCCACAAGAGCATCGCCTCCTGTCCACGGTATCGAGCTGACGGCCTAGCATCGACGTGTATACACAGAAGATAACCACGGGAAGTTGGACCAGCTCTCCGCATGCGGTTTTCGACCGATGGGGCGTACTCAATACACGCCAGAGGCGCGTGATGGCGCCGGGACTTCGTCCAGACACGGTCGTCGCTTCTCTGGTTCTCGCTCCTGCGCGAGCAGCGCGGGCTTGCCGTGGCAGCGATGATGGGCCTGTAGCCGGCTCGTTTCGATCGCGGCTACTGCTCGAACTTCACTCGAACAGATTCGCAACGCGACGCCCGCCCTGCGCAACGCTCTTGCGGAACCCGTCCGTCCGGTGCTAGTCAATCCGCATCGACAGGGGTGCCCCGTATCGCCGGGGCTGAGATGGAGCCGTCAAGCCTCCGGACCCTCAAGCTGATCTGGGTCATGCCAGCGGAGCGAGGCGAGCCATGTATTCCGGCGCACAAATCTCCCTTTATCCCATGGCCGACGATTTCGTCGGCATCATCCTCGGTTCCATCCGGGCCCTCGATCGCTATCGAGACACCCTGCGGATCGAGACCGACGATCTTTCGACCTTGCTGGTCGGTCCGCCGGAGCAGCTCTTTCCGGCGATGCGCGATCTCTTTGTCGCCGCGGCACGAAGCGGCAGGCATTGCGTGCTCTCCGCCTGCGTCTCGCGCGGCTGTCCCGGCGAGCCGGACGATCCACGCTGCGCGCCTTCGACCGATATCGGCGCCGAAGGGCCGTTGGACGTGCGGATCGTCGCGGCGCAGGAGGTCGTGAACGCCGCCCCGGCAACCGGCATCACGGTGGCGGCGCAGTTTTCGCACTATCCGCTCAGCCATGGGCAATACATGGACGAGATCTACGGGGTCATCGACTTCCTGAAAAGCTCCGGCGTCTTCGACCGGCCGAAGAATTTCTGCACTAGACTCGCCGGCGATGCCGGCCCGGTCTTCGCCACGCTGGAACAGGCCTTCCTGCGCTTCGGCGCGCCGCCCGAAGGCCATGTCACCCTCGACGTCACCGTCTCCGCGAACAGCCCCAGCCGGCGCTGAAGCGCAGGCGCTCGGCCGTCGCCACAAATCCATCAGGAGCATTGTCATGACCGAAAGCCACGCTTGGACTCTCCGTGAAATCCTGATCGCCGCCGTGCTCGGCGCGGTCTTTGCCGTCCTCTACCTCGGCTGGGTGCAGGTCTGGCTGGTGGCCCAGGCGGCCTTCGGTACCGTCACGATGGACGTGGTGATGGGCTTCTGGTTCATCGCCTCGATCGTCGCGGCCGCCATCATCCGCAAGCCCGGCGCCGCCATCGTCACCGAAGTCCTGGCCGCGGCGATCGAGATTCTGCTCGGCAGTCCGGCGGGGATCATGTTGCTGGTCGCCGCCGCCATTCAGGGCGCCGGCGCCGAGGCGGTCTTCGCGGCGACCCGCTGGCGCAACTATTCGCTCCCCGTCCTCATGCTGGCGGGCATCGGCTCCGCGATCTTCTCCTTCGCCTATACCTGGGTGCTGTTCGGCTATGGCGCGCTGGCGCCGGGCCTTCTCATCGCTATGTTCGTGCTGCGCTGCCTCTCCGGCGCCTTGCTCGGCGGCCTGGCGGGTCATCTCATTACCGAGGCGCTCTACAAGACCGGCGTGCTGTCCGGTCTCGCCATCGACCATGCACGACGCTCGGCCCCCGTCTAATTCGCTGGGGCGTGACGCGGCGGCGCTCGCCTTCGAAGCGGTCACCGTCCGCTACCCTTATCAAGCGCGCCCTGCTGTCGGTCCGATCGATCTGACCGTGCGCCGCGGCGAGCGCGTGCTGCTTCTGGGGCCATCCGGCTGCGGCAAGTCGACTCTGCTGCTGACGGCGACCGGCCTCATTCCGAACAGTATTCCCAGCGAAGTCGGCGGCGCGATCCGCCTCGTCGGCGAGCCGGTCGAAGCGCGTGTCCCGGCCGATTGGTCGGCGCGCGTGGCCTATGCCTTTCAGGACGCGGACCAGACGCTCTGCGGCATGCGCGTCGAAGACGAGATCGCGTTCGCCCTGGAATCCCGCGCATTGCCCGAAGCCGAGATCGCGGCTTGCGTCGGCGTCGCCATGCGGCAGGTCGGCCTGCCAGATCCTTGGCGAAGCCGCCGGACCGCAACCTTGTCCGGCGGCGAGAAGCAGCTCGTGGCCCTGGCTTCGGTGCTGGCCCAGGACGCGGCGCTCCTGCTGGTGGATGAACCGACCGCGCATCTGGCGCCGCTGGCCGCCGAGCGCCTGCATCGCCTGCTGATGGAGCGCGATCCGGCGCGGGCGATGCTCCTGGTCGATCACCGTCTCGATGGGCTGATCGCCGCCATCGATCGCGTGGTGGTGCTGGATGCGGACGGTCGCCTGCTGGCGCAAGGTCCGCCCGGCGCACTGTTCCGGGAGCAGCACCACGCGCTCTCGGCCCGGGGGATCTGGTCGCCGCTGGCCAGCCATCTGGATGCCGGCCTGGCCGCTGCAGGGATCGTCCTCGATCCGCCGCCGCTGAGCCTGGATGCGATCTTCGCCGGGCTCGAGCCCGGGCAGATCGTCCGCGCAAAGCCCATCGTCGCGAAATTCGTGGCCGGACGCGTCGGCACAATGCCGGTCCCGGCGTCATGCCCGGTTCTGGCGCGGCTCGCAGCCGCGGCCTGTGCGCCGTTCCTCGGACCCGTGATCTTGCGCGACGTCAGCCTGGAGATTCGCGCGGGCGAGGTTCTCGGTATTCTCGGTGCGAACGGCGCCGGCAAGTCGACCCTCGGCGCCTGCCTAGCCGGCGTGCTGCGGCCGAAGGCGGGGCAGCGCATCGGTGCGATGGGCGGCATCGCCTTCCAGAGACCGGAGACGCAGTTCACCGAAGCCTCGGTTCTTGAAGAGCTGATCGCCGCCCTGCCGCGCAGGCGTGACAGGACAGCGCCGGCGCAGGACATTCTCGCCCGCTGGGGCCTGTCGTCGGTCTCGCGCGCACATCCCTATCAGCTGTCGCAGGGCCAGAAGCGACGGCTCGCCTTGGCGACCCTCACGGCCACCGAGCGCTGGCCGCTCCTGGTGCTCGACGAGCCCTTGGCCGGACTCGACGCACGCGGCGCCGAAGAGGTCGAGCGCGAAATCGAAAGATTGCGCCACGGCGGGTGCGCCGTCGCGCTGATCACCCATGACATGGATTTCGCCCTGAAAGTCTGCCCGCGCGCGATCGTGGTGGGGGAGGGTGGCATCCTCGCCGACGGGCCGACGCCGGTGCTGCTGCGGGACGAAGCGCTTCTCGACCGAGCCGGGCTCCGACCACCGGCGCTTCTGCCGGCGCTGCACTGGCTGGAGCGCGTCGCCGCATGCTGAGAGCCATCCACCCCTTGGTCAAGCTCGCGCTGTGCCTGGCCTGGATTGCGGCCTGCCTCGCCGTCTTCGATCCGCGCTTTCAAATCGCCACCGCGCTGATTGCCGCCGCGGCGTTGGTCTTGCTCGACCGCGTGTCTCCGATTCTGGTGCTGGCGATGACGGTGCCGTTCGCGCTATTCGGCATCGGCTTCCTGACCACCAATTTGGCGTTCCACGAAGAGGCGGATTTCGCCCGGCACATCGCCGCGCATTCCCTCTTCGCCGCGCCTGCTTGGTCCGTCGGTATCACGCTGTTCCTGCGCACCATTGCCATCGGCCTGGTCTCAGCCTTGTTCGCCGTCACCACCGATCCCGGCGCATTCGTGCGCACGCTGATGGCGTATGCCCGCCTCAGCCCAAGGGTCGGCTACGCGCTGTTCTCCGTCTTGCAGATCGTTCCTGAGCTCGCCGCCGAAGCGCGTCAGATCCGGCTCGCCCACGCCATGAAGCGCGGACGCCCGCCGCGCCGCCTGGTTGGTCCGGTTGAAGCCGCGCGCCTGCTGATTCCGCTGCTCGCTTTCGCCATCCGTCGCGCCGGCCGCGCGGCGATCGCCCTGGAAGCGCGTGGACTGGGGCGCGCCGGTCAGCGGACGATTGTTCACGTGCCGGTGCTTGGCCGCCGCGATCTCTGGTTTGCGGTGGTGGCGGGCGGGCTGCTCTCTCTGCTGCTTCTGGGGACTTTGGCCTAGAGGCCAGATCTTGCTTAGCTCCGCTCGTACAGCTTCTTCAACGTATCGCCATGGCGCTCGCGGATCACGTGCCGGCGGATCTTCAGCGAGGGCGTCAGCATGGCGTTGTCGATGGTGAAGCCATCCGGCGTCAGCGCGATGCGGCGGATCTTCTCCAGGGCCGACATCTTGGAGTTCACCCGATCGATCGCCGCGTTCATCGCCTTGATGAAGCCCGGATTGGCACAGAGCTCGGCGAGGTCGTTCTTCGCCCCATTGGCTTTCGCCCAATCGGCCGCGAATTCCGCGTCGGGCACCACCAGCGCCACCAGATGCGGGTGTTTGTCGCCGTAGACCATCGCCTGGGCGATCTCCGGCTGCAGGATCACGAAGCCCTCGATGCGGGCCGGCGATACGTTGTCGCCGCCGGAGAGCACGATGATGTCCTTCTTGCGGTCGGTGATCTTCAGGTATTTGTCAGAGTCGAACTCGCCGATATCGCCGGTGTGCAGCCAGCCGTCCTGGATCGCCTTGGCGGTCGATTCCGGGTCGTTCCAATAGCCCTTCATCACCGCTTCGCCGCGCACCAGGATCTCGCCGTCCTCGGCAATTTTCGCTTCCAGCCCATGGAAGATCGGGCCGACCGTGTCGATCTTGATCCGCTTCGGCCGGTTGGCGCTGATCACCGGCGAGGCCTCGGTCTGGCCGTAGCCCTGCAGCAACGGCACGCCGAGCGACAGGAAGAACACGCCGATCTCGTAGTTGAGCGCGGCACCGCCGGAGACGAAGGCCTTCAGCCTTCCGCCGAAGCGCTGCCGCACCTTGCGCCGCACCAGGACCTCGCAGAGCACGTTCTGGATTTTCTCGACCAGGCTCAGCGTGCCCGGATGTTCGTAATTCTTCCGACCCAGCCGGTAGGCAAGGTCGAACAGCTTCTTCCGCGTCGGCGGCGCCTTGGCGAGGCCGCGCAGGATCTTCTGGTGCATCGCCTCATAGAGCCGCGGCACGGCGGTCATGATGGTCGGCCGCGCCTCGGCCATATTGTCCACCAGCTTCTCGACGCTCTCCGCGTAATAGATCTCGGCGCCCAGGCTGATCGGCAGGAACTGGCCGGCCGTATGCTCGTAAGCGTGAGAGAGCGGCAGGAAGGACAGGAACACGTCGCCGCCCAAGCCCACTTCCTTCACCAGCTCGAAGGCGCCCTTGATGTTGCAGAGGATCGAGCCATGGGTGAGCATCACGCCCTTGGGCACGCCGCCGGTCCCCGAGGTGTAGATGATGCAGGCGGTGTCGGTGCGCTGCTGCCTGGCGATGCGGGCCTCGACTTCCGTTCCCGCTTCGGCGGAGGGGCCAGTAGGGATGCTCGGTTGCTCGACCAGGTCCTTCCAGTCGATCATCCGGAAGCGCGGGCTCTGTTGCAGCTCGAGCCCGTCGATCGCGATCAGGAATTCGAGGTCCGAGGCCTGCACCGCGGCGGGGAGCAGGCGTTTGGCGATCGTGCCGCCGGCGACGATCGCGCCCCTGGCGCCGCTATGGGTCAGGATATGACGATGGTCGTCCGGTGTGTTGGTGGCGAAATGCGGCACCGTGATCCCGCCGGCGGCCATGATCGCCAGATCGGCGATCAGCCATTCCGGCCGGTTCTCGGAGATGAGGGCCACGCGGTCGCCGGGCTGGATGCCGAGGCCGATCAGCCCACGCGCCAGCGATTTTACCCGCGCGGCAGCCTCGCCATAGGTCATCGGCACCCAGGCGCCGTTCTGCTTGGCGCGGAGCAGGGGTTGGCGCGACAGCTTCGCGGCCTGATCGAAGAACAGCCGCGTCAGGCTTGGAACCGCGTCGTAATTCATGCGCTAGTCCTGGATTGCCCCTGTTTGATCCCAGTCGAACGTTCCGACGCTTCTTTCGGGTCCCTCGAATCCTCGGGGATGCCTCTGCCGAGGCCCCGCCCTTGGCCTTACGCCCCCGCCTCCCATATAAGGGAGGCTGATTTTCTGCAAGGAGCAAGCCGATTCCATGGATGCCTCGATCGTGAAGTCTCAGAGCCCCGGGCGCTTTGCCGCCGTGACCGAAGCCGCTGCGCCGGAAAGCCCGCACCTCGGGGCCTTGCCGAACTGGAACCTGGCCGACCTCTACAAGAGCCCGACCGCCCCGGAGCTCGAGCAGGACCTGAAACAGGCCGCGTCCGCCGCGGGCGATTTCCACAAGGCCTATGAGGGCAAGCTGGCCGGAATCGACGGCGCCGCTTTCCTGAAGGCGATTCGGGAGTACGAGTCGATCCAGGAACTGCTCGGCAAGCTCATGAGCTATGCCCAGCTGGTCTATGCCGGCAACATGGCCGACCCCGAGCTCGCCCGCTTCCAGCAGAACATCAACGAGCGCGTCAACGCGATCTCGGTCGAGATTCTGTTCTTCTCCCTCGAGCTCAACAAGCTGGACGATGCCAATCTCGAGGCGAAGCTGAAGCATGCGCCGCTGCAGCGCTACCGGCCCTGGCTCGATTCCGTGCGCCTGTTCCGCCCGCACCAGCTCTCCGACGAGGTCGAGAAGCTGCTGCACGAGAAGCATGTCGCCGGCAGCGCCGCTTGGCAGCGCCTGTTCGAGGAGACGATCGCGGACATGCGCTTCGAGGTGCAGGGCAAGTCGCTCACCTCGAACGAAGCCTTGAACCTGATGACCGACCGCGACCCGGTGAAGCGCAAGGCCGCCGCTGAAGGTCTCGCCAAGGGCCTGAACGCCGAGAAGCGGGTCTTCGCGCTGGTTCACAACACGCTCGCCAAGGACAAGGACATCGAGGACAAGTGGCGCCAGTTCAAGCGCCCGGTCTCCTCGCGCAACCTCGCCAACCAGGTCGAGGACGAGGTGGTGGACGCGCTGGTTTCCGCCGTGAAATCCAGCTATCCGCGGCTTTCGCACCGCTACTATCGCCTGAAGGCGAAGTGGATGGGGCAGGAGGCGCTGGAGTTCTGGGATCGCAACGCGCCGCTGCCCAGCGACGACGACAAGCTCATTTCCTGGCCCGAAGCGCGCAAGCTGGTGCTCGAGGCCTATCACGCTTTCTCGCCGGACCTGGCTTCGGTCGGCAAGACCTTCTTCGACCAGAACTGGATCGATGCGCCGCCGCGCCCCGGCAAGGCGCCGGGCGCCTTCGCGCATCCGACCGTGCCGAGCGCGCATCCTTATCTGCTCCTGAATTATCACGGCCGGACCCGGGACGTGATGACTTTGGCGCATGAGCTCGGCCATGGCGTGCACCAGGTGCTGGCGGCACCGCAGGGCCAGTTGCTGGCCGACACGCCGCTGACCTTGGCGGAGACCGCCTCGGTGTTCGGCGAGATGCTGACCTTCCAGGCCTTGCTGAAGCGCGAGACCGACAAGGCGAAGCGCAAGATCCTGCTGGCCGGCAAGGTCGAGGACATGCTGAACACCGTCGTGCGCCAGATCGCCATGCACGAGTTCGAGCGGCGCCTGCACGACGCGAGGAAGAATGGCGAGCTCTCGGCCGACGAGATCTCCGCCATCTGGCTCGAGACCCAGCGCGAGGCGCTGGGCGCGGGGATCAAGCTCCCGGACGGCACCGACTACGCCGTGTTCTGGAGCTACATTCCGCATTTCGTCCATGTGCCGTTCTACGTCTACGCCTATGCCTTCGGCGACTGCCTGGTGAACTCGCTCTACGCGGTCTATCAGGGTGCCGAAAGCGGCTTCGCGCAGAAGTATCTCGACATGCTGAAGGCCGGCGGCACCAAGCGGCATAAGGAACTGCTGGCGCCGTTCGGCCTCGACGCCTCCGATCCCGACTTCTGGTCCAAGGGTCTCGGTGTCGTCAGCGGCTTCATCGACGAGCTGGAAAAGCTGTAACGCGGGCGCATGGCCGATAAGGAAGCGAACACGCTCGGCGGCCGGGTCCGCCGCTACGCCAAGGTCGGGCGCGCCATGGCCGGCTTGGGCGCGCGCATGGCCGGCAGCCGCTATCTCGGGATCAAGATCGATCGGGCCGAGCATGCCGCAGAATTGAAGACCGCGCTGGGCGGCCTCAAGGGTCCGTTGATGAAGGTGGCGCAGATCATGGCCACCATCCCCGATGCCCTGCCGCGCGAATACGTGCAGGAGCTGCAGCAGCTGCAGTCGAACGCGCCAGCGATGGGCTGGCCCTTCGTCAAGCGCCGGATGGCGGCGGAGCTCGGCGAGGGCTGGCAGCAGCGGTTCAAGGATTTCTCCCACGAGGCCGGCGCCGCGGCGTCGCTCGGCCAGGTGCATCAGGCGCATGCCAAGGACGGCAAGCTGCTGGCCTGCAAGCTGCAATATCCCGACATGAAATCCGCGGTCGAAGCCGATCTCCGTCAGCTGAAGCTGATCTTCCGGATCTACGAGCGTGCCGACAAGGCGATCGAGACCAACGAGATCCATGCCGAGATCGCCGACCGGCTGCGCGAGGAATTGGACTATGAGCTCGAGGCCCGGCACATGGCGCTCTATCGCCTGATGCTGGCCGACGAGCCGAACGTGCATTTGCCTGAGCCGATGCTCGAGCTCACGACCAAGCGACTGCTGACCATGACCTGGATCAGCGGCGAGCCGCTGATGACGTTCCTGGAGCAGAAGCCCTCATCTGAGCTGCGGAACAAGGTGGCCTTCAACATGTTCCGCGCCTGGTACGTGCCGTTCTATGAATACGGGGTGATTCACGGCGATCCGCATCTCGGCAACTACACGGTCCGCCCGGCGAGCGCCAAGGATGCGGGCGACGTCAACCTGCTGGATTTCGGCTGCGTCCGCGTGTTCGAGCCGAAGTTCGTGAAGGGCGTGATCGACCTTTATTTCGCGCTGCTGAACGACGACCGCGATCTCGCGGTGCACGCCTATGAAAGCTGGGGCTTCAAGGGCTTGTCCAAGGACGTGATCGACGTCCTCAACCGCTGGGCCCATTTCGTCTACGGGCCGCTGCTGGAGGACAAGGCGCGCCGGATCCAGGACGCCGAAACCGGCATCTACGGCCGCGAGGTGGCGGAGGGTGTCCATGCCGATTTGCGGCGCTTAGGTCCCGTGACCCCGCCGAAGGAATTCGTCTTCATGGACCGCGCCGCGATCGGCCTGGGCTCGGTCTTCATGCACTTGAAGGCCGAGATCAACTGGTACCGGCTGTTCCACGAGCTGATCGAAGACTTCGACGTGAAGGCCCTGGAGAAGCGGCAGAAGGCGGCGCTGAAGAAGGCGGGGGTGGGCTAAGGTTCAATGACGACCATATCGCCAATGGTCGTAGTAGGTGAGGAGAACCGGCGACACGCCCGTTCGCTCAAGGAGGCTCTTGAGCGGCTCGGCGAGGTCTCTTAGCGGCGTGCAAGTCCCACGAATGTGGCTGAAATAGAGCTCCACGGCGGATATCGCTCCCAAGCGCAGCCATTCGGCGTCGGGGTCATACGCTCCGGCAGGCGCTTCTTGCATCATCGTCATAATGTTCTCATTCGTATACCAGCCGACTAGCGCTCGAGCGGTTATCTCGTTGATGCAGGCGGCGGCGACGACGGCGTTCGAGAAGTCCCGCGCGTAAAACTGGTAGGTGAGGTTTCCACCATCGCAGTGAAGCTTGGCCAACTGATTCCACGATCCGATCTTGCGCTTGATCCGCACGATTGAACGCATCAGCTCGGGATACTTCTCCGCGACCGCCTTGAGCGTGGCGTGGGCGGTTAGCCGCTGGTCCAGGTCCGGGTCTCGGGGGCCAGCGTCACTTACGTAGGCGCCAAAGCAGGAGACCTTGCCCCTCGCTCCGGCAAACCGTGCTTGCAGCAGCACGGCGCCGTCCAGCGAAGTCGGGGACAGCCATGTGCCGTCCATCGCTATGCCGGCCTCTCCAAAATTCGCCCCGGTCAAATCACCGCCGCCGAGATTCGTGCCGCGAAGGCTGGCATTTGATAAGTCGGCCCCATAGAGCAGAGTGCTGTCCAGGTTCACGCCGTTCAGTCGCGCATTAGAAAATATCGCGGCGTCGAGGTTGGATTTCTTCAAATTCGATCCGTCGAGGTTTCCTCCGGTAAAATCCGCTCCTATCCCCTCGATGCCAGTGGCCGTCACCCGCTGCAACTGAGTTCGCTTCAGGTTGGCGAAGTAAATCTCAGCGCCATCCAGCGATGCGCCTTGCAGTGCTGCGTCTTGCAGGGTCGCGCGGGTGAGTTTCGCTTCGCCGAGTTGTGCCCCGCTCAGACGTGCCCGGTTCAGATCGGCGCCCCGCAGGTCTGATCTACGCAGGTCGGCGCCGAGAAGGGTCGTGTCGTCGAGCTGAGCGAAGCGTAGATTTCGTTCGACAACGGGAAGTCCGAGAGCACGCTGCTTGACCTTGCTCAGCTCGGAAGCCTGGATGTTGAAGCTATCGAACGCCTTCGGCTCTACGTCTCGCCCCATCAGATAGAGAGATGAGAGTCTCAGGTGCCGACAGCCGAAGTTGAGCAGCGGGCAGGTGCGGTCGAGCAAGTTGGCGAAGTCGCCGTCGATCCCCACCCGATCCATTTCGGGAATTTTATCCGCATCGGGCCTGCAGGGATGTGGGCCTTTTTCGAGAGACGGCTTGATTATGAAGTCCAGAATCAGGGTACGAGTTATCTTTGCTTGAGAATATTCTGGATGTACGCCCTCGAGATCCTCCCTGATCATCGTGGGATTCCACCGGACTTGGCAGCTGCTCTCGTGCCCGCTCGGGACTGCAGCGTGATACACCACGAAGACGAATACGATCGCTGGAGCGGCTGCAAATCTCATCAGGCTGCCGAACAGCCTGTAGCCGGTCTTCGATGAGTTGACGACGGGCCTCGGTACCTTCTGAGTGAAGCGGCTCTTCACCTCCATTCGCCATAAGGCGCGCAAGATGCCGACGCCGGCAACACCGATCACGAAGTTGTAGATGATGGCCTGATCCTGGCTCGTCATATAACAAATCAGCACGCCCAAACCGACGCAGATGGTCCAGAGCACCCATTCGGAGCCGATCTTACTGAAGGCAGCGACGCACCCGCCGACGGCGCCGAGAAGGAGCGCGACCGACCACCACACCGAGAAGGTCTCGAAGACCAGCGATGGCAGGAACACGACGATGACGATGATGAGCAGAGCAAGCGGATGATGGGCTGGGCGCCGCCCTTGACGCGCCTCGACCGCCTTGAACCAAACGATCAACGCGAGATCGACTAGGACGGCGATGCGATGGACCAGTGTGATCACCTCGCTTTGATAGCGCAGGAAGCTGACGAGCGTCGCGACCAGAAGCAGCATCGGGATGAAGGAGATAGCGGTCTGGTTTACCAGCCACAGGAGCGAGTTTCGTGCGTATTCCAGAACCCTCTGAAAGTCCGTCACCAAGTCCTCGTCGTCCGTATGAAACTGAACGAAAGCGAATCCATGCAGCCGACGACGCCAGCGGTCGCGCTCCGCCTTGTTGTGAGGAAACTTCTCCTTAAGTTGGCTTTCGAAGAGTTGCAGCCGCTCCATCAGGACGTGGAATTGCAGCAGGAGATTGCCGTGCAGAAAGACAAACACAACCGGCATAAGCGCGTATGCGATAGACAGCTTGATGGATATGCCGATGCCGAAGGGCATTGCGAGCTGGTTGCGGAGTATGGCCTCATCGCTGGACGCAAGAATGGTCGCAACGAGTGTCACGGCCGTACCGAGCGTAACGTTGGTGACGTTTCGAGCGGTGACGGCGGCGTCATTCACCGAGCCAATGACGTCGTCTAGCGATAGGTCCGGCTTGGGTGCCTTTCGCAATCCCCGAGCGCTGGTCGTCGGCCTGAACATGCCGGTGCAACCCCCGTTGCGGCACTACCCGCGATGCTAGCGCAAAATCGGAATATATGCAACTTTTATGGGAGTCGCCGGGCGTGCGTCTTATGCCACTTGAAGTGGATCTGCGAGGAAGTCACCGAAAGCGTGCGCTCCGGGCCACGGCGTCCGTCCGTCGCGGGGGAGTTCCGAGAGAGTATCGCGGAAACGCTCGGGTTACTGGGCCGCTGGCCCGCCCCAGCTGGTGAGCGCCTTGCGCTTGGCGTCGCGCATGGCTTCCGGCGTGGCGCCGTAGTCGAACTTGTAGGGCACCGCTTCCCACGAGCCGTAGCTCGGGTTGGGCAGCATGATCCAGTCATGGCCCCAATGCGTGGCGTTGGCGTCGAACACCTGCTGGCGCTCGGCTTCGGTGCCCTTATAGGCATCGACGAAGTCGCCGAAATTGTCGCCGAGCAGCAACAGGATCCGGTAACCCTTGGCGATGACGGCGCGGCGCGAGCCCTTCTTCGAACCCCAGCCGTCCTGCTCGTTGGCCATCAGGAAGGTGTCGACATTCCCGCCCATCGGAAAGGCGAGCTTCGCCATGTTGTCGCGGGTCGCCTGCTCACCGTCGACCGTGCGGTTGGTGACGTAGAACACGGTGACGCCCTTCGATGCCGCGTAATTGGTGAACTCGGCCGCGCCCGGTACCGCCTTGGCGATCTTCGCCGCCACGAACTTGGCCCAGGTCTCGTTGCTGAAGGTCGTGCCGGCGGTGACGTTCCAGGCCTGGTAGGCGGAGTTGTCGAGCAGGGTCTCGTCGACATCGCAGACGATCGCCGGCGGCAGGTCGGAGAAAGCTCCGCTCTGCTCCGCCGGAGCCGCGGTCCATGTCTTGTCCTTCAGCGCCTGGTCGAGGCGGAGCTTGGCCAAGGCGAAGGCGGTCTCGGTGGCGCCGGCATACTCCACCGAGCGCTGCATCCAGAGCGTGGCGTTGAGATTGTCGTCCGCGGGCACCGCAGGCGCAGGCGCCGCCGCTGCGCTGGCCGCGGCCGGTTCGGTCGCGCCGGCGGCGGGCGTCGCCGCCTTCTCGGCGCAGGCGGCGAGCAGGAGTGCGGTGAAGGCGACGGCGCCCAAGCTGATCGACCGAGGATGGGAAAATCGGGCCACGGCGAACTCCTCTGCTGCACTTTGGGATGAGGAAACAATAGCATCGGCGAGAGGGCCGTCACCCTCCATAAGTACGGTTTCGGAGCCTGTCTCGGCCCTTGTTCGCATGCGCAAAAGAAGGCACATTACGCCCCCGGCCGCGGGGAATGCGGCCGCGGCAAACGAAGAACAGGGGCCGGATAACGCATGAAAATCGGCATCGTCAAGGAGCGGAGCGCCAACGAGCGCCGCTGCGCCGTGTCGCCGGACACCGTGAAGAAATACGTGGGCCTGGGCGCCCAAGTGGCGATCGAAACCGGCGCGGGCCTCTCCGCCGCCATCACCGATGACGCCTTCAAGGCGGCCGGGGCGGAGATCGTCGGCGACGCCGCGAGCGCGCTGGGCGGGGCGGACCTGGTGCTGAAGGTCCAGCGTCCCGACGCCGACGAGCTCGGCCACATCAAGCGCGGCGCGGTGCTGGCCGCGATCCTCAACCCTTACAACGCGAAAGAATCGATCGCCGACTACGCCACGCGCGGCATCGACGCCATGGCCATGGAGCTGGTCCCGCGGATCACCCGCGCCCAGGCGATGGACGTGCTCTCGTCCCAGGCGAACCTCGCCGGCTACCGCGCGGTGATCGACGCCGCGGCCGAGTTCGGCCGGGCCTTCCCGATGATGATGACGGCGGCCGGCACGGTGGCGCCCGCCCGCGTGTTGGTGATGGGCGTCGGCGTCGCCGGACTGCAGGCCATCGCGACTGCCCGAAGGCTCGGCGCCATCGTCAGCGCGACCGACGTGCGTCCGGCCACCAAGGAGCAGGTGAACTCGCTCGGCGCCACCTTCGTGGCCGTCGAAGATGAGGAGTTCAAGCAGGCGGAAACGACCGCCGGCTACGCCAAGCCGATGAGCCCCGAGTACCAGGCGAAGCAGGCGGCGCTGATCGCCGAGACCATCAAGAAGCAGGACATCGTCATCACCACCGCGCTGATCCCGGGCCGCAAGGCGCCGGAACTGGTCTCGGCCGAAATGGTGCAGTCGATGAAGCCGGGCTCGGTCATCGTCGATCTGGCGGTCGAGCAGGGCGGCAACTGCGCGCTCTCCGAGCTCGACAAGGTGGTCGAGAAGCACGGCGTCAAGATCGTCGGCCACGCCAATGTGGCGAGCCGGACCGCGGTGGACTCGACCTCGCTCTATGCCAAGAACCTGCTGAATTTCGTGCAGCTTCTGGTCGACAAGGAGACCAAGGGGCTGAAGATCAACTGGGAGGATGAGATCGTCAAAGGCGTCGCGCTGACCCGCGACGGCCAGGTGATCCACCCCAACTTCAAGAGCTGAGGAACCAGCCCATGAATCCGGAAGAACTCTCGCAGAAGGCGGTCGATCTCGCCAATGCCGCGCAGGACGTCGCGGCCCAGGCCGGCAAGCTGTCGCAGGACGTGACCTCGCTGGCGGTGCAGGCGGTGGCCGAACAGTCCGGCCACACGCCCTTCGTCCAGCTGTTCACCGTCTTCGTGCTGGCCTGCTTCGTGGGCTATTACGTGGTCTGGCGGGTGACCCCGGCCCTGCACTCGCCGCTGATGGCCGTCACCAACGGCATCTCCTCGGTGATCATCGTCGGCGCGCTGATCGCCGCCGGGCCGGTCGAGTTCGACGTATCGAAGATCATGGGTCTCGTCGCCGTCGCATTGGCGGCGGTGAATATCTGCGGCGGCTTCCTGGTAACGCATCGCATGCTCTCGATGTTCAAGAAGAAAGAGCCGGCGAAGGCGAAGGGGAGCAAATAACGTGAGTCAGAATCTCGCCACATTCCTTTATCTGATCGCCGCGATCTGCTTCATCATGTCGTTGCGCGGGCTGTCGAGCCCGGAGACGTCGCGCGGCGGGCTGCGCTTCGGCGTCGGCGGCATGGTGCTCGCGATCGTCACCACGCTGCTGCTGCCGAGCGTGCATTCCTATCTCTCGATCCTGGTTGCCCTGGTGATCGGCGGCGGCGTCGGCCTGGTCGTCGCGCAGCGCATCCAGATGACGGCCTTGCCGCAACTGGTCGCCGCCTTCCACAGCCTGGTCGGCCTCGCCGCGGTCGCGGTCGCCGGTGCGGCCTTCTATGACCCGCAGGCCTTTGATATCTACGATACCGCCGCCCAACGGATCTACATGGGCAGCATCATCGAGATGGGCCTCGGCGTGGCGGTCGGTGCCGTCACTTTCACCGGCTCGATCGTCGCCTTCGCCAAGCTGCAGGGCCTGGTTTCCGGCGCGCCGCTGGTCTTCAAGGGCCAGCACATGCTGAATGCCGGCCTCGGCATCGCCATCGTCGCGCTGATCGTCCTGCTGATCATGGCTCCGACGCAGCAGCTGTTCTGGGGCCTGGTGGCGGTCTCGCTGATCGTCGGCTTCCTGCTGATCCTGCCGATCGGCGGCGCCGACATGCCGGTCGTGGTCTCGATGCTGAACAGCTATTCCGGCTGGGCGGCCTGCGGCATCGGGTTCACCCTCTCCAACCCCTTGCTGATCGTGACCGGCGCGCTGGTCGGCTCCTCGGGCGCGATCCTCAGCTACATCATGTGCAAGGGCATGAACCGCTCGATCTTCAACGTGATCCTGGGCGGCTTCGGCACCGACAGTGGCGGCGCGGCCGCCGCCGGCGGCGCCAAGGCCGATCGTCCGGTCAAGTCGGGCAGTGCCGAGGATGCGGCCTTCATCATGAAGAACGCGAGTTCGGTCATCATCGTCCCGGGCTACGGCATGGCGGTCGCCCAGGCCCAGCACGCGCTCCGCGAAATGGCGGACCTGCTGAAGAAGGAGGGCGCCAAGATCTCATATGCGATCCACCCGGTGGCGGGCCGCATGCCGGGCCACATGAACGTGCTGCTCGCCGAGGCGAACGTGCCCTATGACGAGGTGTTCGAGCTCGAGGACATCAACCGCGAGTTCCCGCAGGCCGACGTCGCCTTCGTGATCGGCGCCAACGACGTCACCAACCCGGCGGCGAAGACCGA
Organism: Dongia sedimenti; assembly: GCA_030715195.1. Taxonomy (GTDB): domain Bacteria; phylum Pseudomonadota; class Alphaproteobacteria; order Dongiales; family Dongiaceae; genus Dongia; species Dongia sedimenti. The sequence continues at coordinate 266,957 of JAUYVI010000002.1, read as the reverse complement.
TCCGAAGAGCCCGATCTACGGCATGCCGATCCTCGATGTCGAGGCGGCGAAGACCGTGCTGTTCGTCAAGCGCTCGATGGCCTCCGGTTATGCGGGCGTCGATAACGAGCTGTTCTTCCGCGACAACACCATGATGCTGTTCGGCGATGCCAAGAAGGTCTGCGAGGAGATCTGCAAGGCCCTGGATTAAGTCTCGTTCGTCATCCCCGCGCTAGGCGCGGGGATCCACGCCTTGGATACCGCACCGCGGAAGGCGTGGGTGCCCGGACCAAGTCCGGGCATGACGGAGCAGGGAAAGGCACCAGATTCTAATCGAATACGACGGAGACGCGTGTGCACCGGAGCCAGCTCGGCGGCTTCATCATCGACTGCCGCACCGACGACATCGAAGCGGCATCGGCGTTCTGGGGCGCCGCGCTCGGCATGCAGCCGGGACCCGGCAGCGAGCCCGGACAGCCGGGCTATGCCGGCTACGCGCGGCCGCACAATGGTCTCAACATCGAGGTCCAGGCGGTCGCGCATGAAAGCCGCGTCCACCTCGACATCGAGACCGACGATATCGAGGCCGAGGTTGCGCGGCTGGAACGGCTCGGTGCCAAGCGCATTAAAGCCGTACGCGACTGGGTGGTGATGGAAGCGCCCACCGGTCAGCGCTTCTGCATCGTCCCGGCCTTTCGCGAGAATTTCCTGAAAGAAGCCAACGTCTGGGAGTGATCCCCATGCACAAGAGTCGGCTTGCCGGGTTCACGATCGACTGCAAGACGGGCGACCTGGATGCCGCGGCCGATTTCTGGTCGGCGGCTCTGGGCCTGAAGCGCAGCGCGGCGGATACGCCGGCGAAGACCACCTATGTCTACCCCCAGGACCCGGATCCCAATGCCATCCACATCGAGACGCAGACGGTGGCCCACGAGAGTCGCGTCCATCTCGACATCGAGAGCGATGATATCGAGGCGGAAGCCGCACGGCTCGAAAAGCTCGGCGCCCGGCGCATCGACAAGATTCAGACCTGGATGGTGATGGAAGCGCCGACCGGGCAGCGATTCTGTATCGTTCGCCCGCAGCGCGCCAATTTTGACAAAGAAGCCAACGTCTGGGAGTAGCCTCATGCATAAGAGTCAGCTCGGCGGTTTCATTATCGACTGCAAGACGGATGACATCGACGCGGCGGCGGACTTCTGGTCCGCAGCGCTCGGTATGGAGCGCGCCGCGGCCGACACGCCGGCAACGACTGGGTTTGTACGTCTTGAAACGGCCGATCCGAACGGCCTCGCGATCGAAGTCCAGAAAGTGGATCACCCGAGCCGGGTGCATCTCGACATCGAGACCGACGATATCGAGGCCGAGGTCGCGCGCCTCGAGAAGCTCGGCGCCAAGCGGGTCAAGAATTACGAATTTTGGTGGGTGCTCGAAGCGCCGACCGGCCAGCGCTTCTGCGTCATCCGCGCCAAGCGCAAGAACTTCGCCAAGGAAGCGAACGCCTGGGAGTAGGGGCGGAAGGCTCTCACCATCTTCCCGCCAGCCCGATCAAGGCCGGGGGCAGGTCTCGGCCGTTCCATCGAGCGCCAGGCCGGCGCGGATCGCGGTGAAGCCGCGCTGGGCGGCGCCCCGGCAGACGGAAGCCCAGTCGCGAGTCTCCTCGCGATACTCGATCTGGAAGACGGGTTTCTTCCGCGCGGCGAAGGGCTGGTAAGCGGCGCAGGAATCTTGTGCGGCGCAGGATTCTACGATGCTGAAATCGAAATGCTCAACCAGGTCGCCGACCAGCTCGGCGGCGTTCTTCAACCCGACCGCCAGGCGGCGGGCATGCGCCGCCTCGGCGAGCCAGAGATTGAAGGCGCGCTGGTCGTCGATGGTAATGCCGAACCCGGTCGGATTGGCGAAGCCATCGACGTTGTCGGGATCGACGGCGTCACAGTCCTTCTGCGCGGCGAGGTCGAGGCGCGCGCCAAGGATCCGAGCGAGTTCATCGCGTTCTCGAATGTCGAGCCAGCGCTCGCCGGGCCAGCCTGCGTAGGCTTTGCCGAGCAGGTGCTTGGGGAACTGCGCGACGTCGGGTCGCCAATCCTCGAACGAGCCGGCGCTGAAATAGCAGATCACGTAGCCGCCGCCCGCGTGCAGCGCGGCGATGGTCGATGGCTCGGCGTCAAAGAGGTCGAGGTCGTAAACCCTGATGTCGGGTTGCGATCTCAGGACGGGTTCGGAAAGGCTGATGGCGAAGCCGGCGTCGCGGGGTGGACGCTTGATCGGTTCTGCGACCGCGGCGGAGGGGAGTAGGAGGAGAAGGATCGAGAGCGCGATCTTCATCGCGTGAGCATAGAACAAACACTTCGGCCCGCGGGATCGCTCCTGCGGGCCGTGCCGAACTCGGGTGTGGCGGCTCTGACGAGCGGCCGAAACTCTAGCGGGGACTAATAGCCCTCGCGGTCCATGCGCTTGCGCAGAAGCTTGCGATGGCGGCGGACCGCCTCGGCCTTCTCCCGCGCCTTGCGCTCGGAGGGCTTCTCGTAGTTACGGCGCATCTTCATCTCGCGGAAGATACCCTCGCGCTGCATCTTCTTCTTGAGCGCGCGCAGGGCCTGATCGACATTGTTGTCACGAACGAGCACTTGCACTTTTGGCCAGACTCCCTTCCCGAATTTCGGCGAAAAACAGCAACGGGTGGACTCGAATCCACCCGAATGGAGGCGCTAGGTACCACAAACGATCCGGCTTGTGAAGCCGTTCCGCGCCGATTTCGGGCGATCGGCCTCTTCCTAAGCCCCTGAATCCAGCCCATATTCCCTTTGGTAACTACGCGAGACCCGGATGGCCATCCTGAAGATCGCCCGTATGGGCCACCCCGTGCTGAAACGCCGCGCAGAGGAGGTCGAAGACCCAACCAGCCCGGAAATCGCCAAGCTTATCAAGGATATGGAGGATACGCTGGCGGATGTGGGCGGGGTCGGGCTGGCCGCCCCCCAGGTCCATGTCCCGCTGCGGGTCGTCATCTTCCACGTCCCGAAGGCCCGGATGGAGGCCGAAGATGGGGAGGGGCCGGCCATCGGCGTGCCGCTGACTTACCTCATCAATCCCATCATCGAGCCCATTGGTGAACCGGGGGGCGCGGATATGGAGGAGGGGATCGAGGCCTGCCTGTCGGTGCCGGGCCTGGCCGGCGCGGTGCCGCGGTTCCGGCAGATTCGCTATACCGGCGTCACTCCGACCGGGGAGCCGATCGACCGCATCGCCGCGGGCTTCCATGCCCGGGTGGTGCAGCATGAATGCGACCATTTGGACGGTGTGCTTTATCCGATGCGCATGACAGACCTTTCCAAACTTTCCTTCGTCGAGGAGCTGAAACGCTTCAGCGGCGAAGAAGCGGAGGATTGATGACCGAGCGTTATGACCGCGACGAAGACAGGGTGCGCCTGCTGGAAGCGGCGCTGGACCATGTCGCCTTCGACGGCTGGAGCGAGACGGCGCTTCGCGCCGCCGCCGAGGATACCGGTATTCCGCTGGAGCGCGCCTTGAATGCGTTTCCGGGCGGCGCCACCGAGCTGATCGCCTTCCACAGCGAGACCGCGGATCGGCGGATGCTCGAGGCGCTGGAGCAGGAGCCGCTCTCCGAGATGAAGGTGCGCGAGAAGGCGGCCAAGGCGATCCGCCTGCGCCTGGAAGCGAACTTCCGGAACCGCGAGGCGATCCGCACGGCGCTCACGGCGCTGATGATGCCGCAGAATGCCGCCCTGGCGGCGCGCCTGCTCTACAAGACCGTCGACGCGATCTGGTACGCGATCGGCGACCGCTCGACCGATTTCAACTTCTACACCAAGCGCGGGCTGCTGGCCGGCGTCTATTCCGCGACCCTGTTCTACTGGCTGAACGACAAGTCGGAAGGTGGACAGGCCACCTGGACTTTCCTCGACCGGCGGATCGCGGAGGTCATGAAGGTGCCGCAGCTTCTGGGCAAGCTGACCCAGCTCACCGACCGCCTGCCGTTTCCGCGCCGCCCCTTCCGCAAGGGCTTCCGCGCCGCTGCGCGCGGGCGCTGATCACCTCTTCGTCGGCACGGTCCCGCCGATCCGCGCCGACATGTCCCGCGCCGCATCGAGCAGAGGCTGCTTGTAGCGCCGGTGATTCTGGTGGCCCTCTTCGCGCGGCGTGAGCAGGCATAGCGTCGCGACGCAGTTCCGGGCCTCGTCATAGACCGCGGCGGCAAAGCAATGGGTGAACTTGCCGCTGTCATTGGAGTGGAAACCTTCGACCCGCGCGGCGCCGACCTCTTTCAGGAAGGTCTTCTCGCTGAGGCGCCGCCCGTTCGGCAGGTCGAAATCCTCTTTCGGGATCGCCTTCAGGATCGCGTCGTTGTCGAGATGCGACACAAGCAGGCGGCCCGAAGCGGTCCAGGGCAGCGGCACCGGCTCGCCGACACCGGAGCTGATGCGGAAGGTCTGCTCGCCCTCTTTCATCTGGGCGACGACGTATTTGCCGTTCTCCACCACGCAGAACTGCGCGGTTTGGCCGGTCTCGCTGGAGAGCCGGGTCAGATAACCGTCGGCCAGGCGCATCACGTCGAACTGGTTGGCATGGCTGAGGCCGAAGAGATAGAGCCGGCGGCCGAGGAAGACGCGTCCGTCGGCATCGGCCGGCTCCAGGATGCCGCGGTTCAGCAACACACCGACGATGTCATAGGTGGTGGATTTCGGCGCACCAATCGCGATCGCGATCTCGTTCGGGCGGAGCGGCCGTTTCGTCTCGTGCAGATGGTCGAGGATCTCGAAGGCGCGATCGATGCCGCGGGTGCGGTTGCCGGTTTCGGCGGCGACTGTCTTCTTCCTGGGCGGCATGGTCAGAACTTCGCGTTCTTCAGGAAGTCCGCCAGGCGCTTCGACTGTGGATTGTGGAACACCGCTTCCGGGGCGCCCTGCTCCTCGATCCTGCCCTGGTTCATGAACACGACACGGCGCGAAACCTCATAGGCGAATTTCATTTCATGGGTCACCAGCAGCATGGTCATGCCGTCGGCCGCAAGGCTCTTGATCACGTTCAGCACCTCGTTCACCAGTTCCGGATCGAGGGCCGAGGTCACCTCGTCGAACAGCATGACCTTGGGATTCATGGCGATGGCGCGGGCGATGGCGACGCGCTGCTGCTGGCCGCCGGAGAGCTGGCCGGGATAGTGGTTGCGCCGCTCCGCCATGCCGACCCGCTCCAGCCATCTCTCGGCGATTGCCGTGGCTTCGGCCTTGGGCAGCTGCTTCACCTTGGTGAGGCCCAGGGTGACGTTGCCGAGCGCGCTCAAGTGCGGGAACAGGTTGAACTGCTGGAACACCATGCCGGTCATCGAGCGCTGGCGGGCGATCTCGCTCTCCTTGCGGCGGCGGCGCTGTGGTGCCGCCGTGTAACCGATCTCCTCGCCGTCGATCCGGATGCTGCCCTGCTCGAAATCCTCGAGCAGGTTCACGCAACGCAACATGGTGGTCTTGCCGGAACCGCTGGAGCCGATGACCGAGACGACGTCGCCGGGTTCCATCTCGAGGTCGACGCCCTTCAGGACCTCGATCTCCTTGAACTTCTTGTGCAGGCCCAGGATTTCAAGGACAGGTTTGCTCAACATAGGCTCCGGAACATCAGGAGGGCAGGGCGATGCGGCGCTCGACCCGGCGGCCCAGGCGCTCGATCGAGAAGCTGATCAGGAAATAGATGATGCCGGCGAGGCAGTAGAACTCGAGGCTCATGAAATTGCGGGCGATGATCTGGCGCGTGGTCAGCATCAGCTCGACGACGCCGATCACCGACAGCAGGGTCGAGGCCTTGACCAGCTCCGAGGCGGTGTTGATCCAGGCGGGGAGCGCCTGGCGCAGGGCTTGCGGTGCCAGCACATAGACAAAGGTCTGGCGGAAGGTAAGACCGATCGCCTTCGCCGCCTCGGTCTGTCCTCTCGGTAGCGCCAGCAGGGCGCCCCGCAAATTCTCGCCGACATGGGAACTGCAGAACACCGTGAGCGCGATGAGGCCGGCCTGGAACGGGGTCAGCTGGACCAGCTGAGAGAGCAGATAATAGCAGGCCAGGATCAACACGAAGACCGGCGTGCCGCGCACGTATTCCAGAAAGGCGCGCACCGCGAAGCGCTGGACCCTGCCGCCATAGACCAGGCTGAGCGCGACACCGATGCCGAGGATGGTGCCGAGCACAATGGAGAGGAAGGAGATGACCAGCGTCATCCCCACACCCTCGAGGATCGCCCAGCGGGCGGGATAGATCTCGACGAAGAAGCGGGTGAAATCCAGCATCAAGCTTCTCTCAGCGCGGGATCGCCAGTCGCCGCTCGACCACCCGCAGTCCGGCGGCGATCAGATAGCAGACGGCGACGTACATCAGGCTGCAGACCGACCAGACCTCGATCACCCGGAAGGTGTTGTTGTTGATCTGCCTTGCATAGAAAGTCAGCTCCGGCACGGCGATCGCCGCGGCGACCGAGGTGTCCTTGAACAGCGAGATGAAGTTGTTGCTCAGGGCCGGAAGAGCGTTGCGCAGCATGACCGGAAGGATGACCCAGAGCCGGGTCTGGCCCTCGGTGAGTCCAATCGCGAGCCCGGCCTCGCGCAGGCCCTTCGGCAGAGCCAGCAACGCGCCGCGATAGACTTCGGTGAGATAGGCGCCGGCATAGATCGAAAGCGTGCCGACGAAGGCCTGCACCTTGTCGATGCGGATGCCGAACTGCTGCGGCAGGACGAAGAAGGTCACCAACATCAGGAAGAAGATCGGCAGATTCCGGATGATGGTGACATAGGCCGAAGCGATCCGGCGCAACGCCGTGCTCCGGGAGGTCATGGCGAAGGCCGCCGCCAGTCCGATCAGGTTTCCCACCACCAGCACGGAGAAAATCGCCATGACCAACCCCAGCGCGAGACCGGAGAGGAGCAGGTCGAAATCCCGCCAGACCGGCGCGAAGTTGAGCTGGTAACCCATGATCGCTTCTAACGGCGGCCCTCGTTGGTCGTCGTTATTTGTATTCGACCGGGAAGCCGATGGCCGGCTGCGGCAGCTCCACGCCGAACCACTTCTTGAAGGAGCCGGCATAGGTCGCGAAGTCGACCCCGGTCATCGCCTCGTGCAGCACGGTGTTGACGAAGTTCAGCCACTGCTGGTCGCCGCGCTTGACTGCGCAGGAATAGCTTTGCGGTCCCCAGGCGTAGCCGGCATCGATGTACTGGCCCGGCTGTTGGACGATGAACCACTTGACCGAAGATTGGTCGGTCGCCGCCGCATCGGCCTGGCCGCTGCTGAGCGCCTGGTACATCAGATCGACGCTCTCATACTGATCGACCTTCGCGTCCGGGAGGGCAGCGTGGACCATGTCCTCGGCATAGACGTTCTGCAGCACCGAGATGACGGCGCCGCTGCCGGCCTTCTTGAGGTCGTCGTAGGATTTGTACTTGCCGCCCGCCTTCATCAGCAGGCCGACGCCTTCGCGGTAATAGGGGATGGTGACGGCGACCTGTTGGGCGCGCTCGGCGGTCACGGTCATGAACTGGCAGGTGATGTCGACCTTGCCGGTGGTGACATTCGGGATGCGGGCGTCCGAGGACTGCTCCACGAACTCGATCTTGTTCGGATCCTTGAACAGACCCATGGCGATCATCTTGGCGATGTCGATGTCGAAGCCGACGAGATTGCCGCTCTCGTCCTTGAAGTGCCAGGGGGCGTTGGTGCTGCCGGTGCCGACGATCAACTTGCCGCGGGCGAGGATGTCGTCGAGCAAGCTCTTCTCCTGGGCCATCGCCGCCGGAGCCGCGATCGCCGTCAATGCCGCCGCGGCCGTGAGGCCGGTCAGCGTCTTGCGCAAGGTCTCGAACATTGGACGTCTCCCTGTTTGTCTCGTTGTCGTATTCCAACTGGCTGGAACTGTATACACGGTAATGGACAAGTGACTATCATATGACGGTCGCGGATGAGTCAAGACGACCGGCCGGCATGCGTGTCCGGTTTCGTCAGCGAAGATCGGCGGATGGAAGCGGCGTCTATGCCTGGCTATCGACCGTCATCAGCATGTCGACCTGCTCGCCGTCGCTCGAAAGCGGCAGCAGCAGGCGTGCGTAGCTGTGGATGCGGCGGACCGAATCGATCTCGACTTTATGCAGCAGCGGACGTCGCTCGTTCACGCATTGCGCATAGTGCTCCTGCACCATGGCGCCGAATTGCGGCGGCTGCAGATCGAGCGGTCGCAGGTGCGTGAGCTCGGTGCCCAGAATGTTCCCGATCCAGGTGCCGGCGAGGCGAAAGCGGAAGTCCAGCGTGCCGTCCGGCGCGCGCAGCACATCGACCAGCTTCACCCGTGGCAGGGCTTCGGTGAACTCGCTCGGATCGATCGCGCTGCGCGGCGGCGCGAAACGATCACCGCGTTTCGTGTTCCAATAGCGCAGGATCGCGGCGAGGTCGGGATAGGCAGCATCACCGGCCGCGCGTTCTTCGGAAGTAACCCGGGCGTCGCGCTCGTACCGTTCCGGGAAACTGCGATCGGAAAAACCTTGAGCCATCGGCTCGGCCTCGTCCACTTCCGCCCAAACCTCCGACACCTGGCCGAAGGCAGGGACGCCGCAATTCTTTCATAAATTCCTAGACAATGGGTAAAGTTTCTGGGCGCCGGCAATTCGGGGTCCGGATCGACCGGTTCCTGATCTGCAGCAATCCGTGCCGGCGGTCGCGCGACACACGGCTGTAACAGCCCGGCACTAGCCTGCATCCGCGGGCCGATTCCGGCCGGCGAAAGCTCAGCTCAGGTGGGGACAGATGACACTTCAAGCGAAGAAACGCGCAACCCGGTTTCTAGGCGCCAGCCTTCTCGCGATCGCACTGACGACAGGCTTTGCCGCGTCTTCGGCGCTGGGGGTGGAAGCGCAGTCAGTGACCTTCGGGGACGCCGCTTTCGTCAACAAGGGGCTGGTCGGCGTCGGCCGCGTGCCCGCGGATGCCAAGGACAAGCTCGGCGACACATTGGGCGGCATCGGCTCCGGCATGGTCGCGGATGTCTCGAGCTGGAAGCGCGACGGGGACAAGTATACCGGCATCTTCTACATGCTGCCGGATCGCGGCTGGAATACCGAAGGCTCGGTCGACTATCCCGGCCGGCTGCAGAAGTTCGCGGTCGAGTTCACGCCCTATGGCGACGCGGAAGTCGCGCCGCAGACCCAGCTCAAGCTGAACTACGAGGATTCCATCGTCCTGCATGAGGCGAACGGCACGCCGACCACCGGGCTCGATGCGAGCGCGGTGCGCAAGGCCGCCAAAGGCCTTCCCGACCTGCCGAGCGCCAACGGCAAGATCAGCCTCGACGACGAGGGCGTGGTGCTGATGCCGGATGGCAGCTTCTGGATCAGCGACGAATACGGCCCGTACATCTATCACTTCACCGCCGATGGCAGCCTGCTGGGCGCGATCCAGCCGCCCCAGGCGCTGGTCCCGATGCGCGGGGGGACCCCTCAGTTCTCCTCCAACAACCCGCCGAAAGGCGGCGCGGAGCCGAAGCCCAAGAATCCGGAAAGCGGCCGGCAGAACAATCAGGGGCTCGAGGGACTTTCGATGAGCGCCGACGGCAAGACGCTCTATGCCCTGCTGCAGAGCGCCACGATCCAGGACGGCGGCAAGGCGGGCGGCGGCAGCCCCGACCGCTACAATACGCGCTTCCTGAGCTATGACATCTCCGATGCGGCGGCGCCGAAGCTCGCCGCGGAATATGTCGTGCAGCTGCCGCGCTTCAAGGATGCCAAGGGCAAGCAGCTGGTCGCGGCGCAGAGCGAGATCCATGCTCTCGACGATCACCGCTTCCTGGTGATCGCGCGCGACAGCGGGCATGGCTCCGGCCTCAAGGATTCGACCTCGGTCTATCGCAGCATCGACATTTTCGACACCACAGGCGCCACCAACATCGCCGGCACCGCGTTCGACGGCACAACGCCGGTTGCTCCGGAGGGTAAGCTCGATCCGTCGGTGACGCCCGTCCAGTATGCCCGCTTCATCGACATGAACGACAACACCCAGCTCAACCGCTTCGGCCTGCACAACGGCGCGCCGAACGACGCCAACGCACTCTACGAAAAGTGGGAAGCCATGGCTTTGCTGCCGGTGCTGGATGACTCCGCGCCGAACGACTATTTCCTGGTCGTCGCGAACGACAACGATTTCCTGAGCCAGAACGGCTCGATGCAGGGCACGCCCTACAAGGATTCGTCGGGCGCCAATGTCGACAGCATGGTGCTGGTCTATCGCATCAGCCTGCCGGAAGGGATGAAGCCGCTCTAGGACAAGACGAGACGGTGAGTGACGAGGCGGCGGCATCCTATGCCGCCGCTTTCTTCGTCAGCGCCGATCGTCGCCGGTGCGGATGCCGGCCTTGGGCGAGAGACGGGTGTAATGCCCCATCTTGCGGCCGGGGCGCGCCTCTTCCTTGCCGTAGAGATGGAGCTTCACCGCGGGATCGTTCAAGAGTTCGCGCCAGCCGTTCACGTCGTCGCCGATCAGGTTCTTCATCACCGCGTCCGAGTGCCGCTCGGTCGAGCCCAGAGGCAGGCCGCAGACCGCGCGGACGAACTGCTCGAACTGGCTGGTGACGCTGCCGTCGATGGTCCAGTGGCCGGAATTGTGCGGCCGCGGGGCGAGCTCATTCACCAGCACCTCGTCATTGTGGGTGACGAACATCTCGACCGCAAGCAGGCCGACCAGCTCGAGCTCGGTGGCGATGTGCCGGGCGATGGCTTCGGCGCGGCCGGCGACCGCCTGCGATACGCGGGCGGGGACCATCGTCACGTCGAGGATGTGGTTCTTGTGCTGGTTCTCGACCGGCTGATAGATCGCGGTCGATCCGTCGGGCCCGCGCGCCACGATGACCGAGATCTCGCGGACGAAATCGACATAGGCCTCGAGGATGCCGACCTCGCCCCCCATCTTCACCCAGGCCTCGAACAGGTCCATGTCGCCGTCGATCCGGACCTGGCCCTTGCCGTCATAGCCGAACTCGGCGGATTTCAGGATCGCCGGGCGGCCGAGGGCCTTGACCGCGGATTCCAATGCCTCCTGGCGCCCCACGTCGAGGAACTTGGTGGTCGGCACATTGATCGAGGCGAGGAAGCGTTTCTCGCGCAGGCGCTCCTGCGTCAGGTAGAGCACGTTCGGCTTGGGCCGTGTCGGCTTCAGCGCGGCGAGATAGTCGGTGGTGGCCGAGGGGATGTTCTCGAACTCGAAGGTGACGACGTCGACGCTTTCGGCAAAGGCCTTCAGTGCCGACTTGTTGTCATAGGCGGCGACGGTGTTGTGCCAGGAGACATGCGAAGCCGGCGCGTTGCGGTCCGGGCAGAAGGTGTGCACGCGATAGCCGAGCCTTGCCGCCGCCATCGCGGTCATGCGGCCGAGCTGGCCGCCGCCCAGGATGCCGATCACGCCGCCGGGCGCGATGACCTGATTCTGATCCGCGGATTTCGGTGTGGCATTCATCGCGTTCAATGGGCTCCCGGCGCGGCGGCTGCATGAGCGGGGTGATGGGCAACCTCCGCCGTCTGGCGCTTGCGGTAGGCCGCGAGCTTGGCCGCGAGCTTGGGGTCGGACAGCGCCAGGATCGAGGCCGCCAGCAGGCCGGCATTGACCGCGCCGGCCCGGCCGATCGCCAGCGTGCCGACCGGCACGCCGGCCGGCATCTGCACGATCGAGAGCAGGCTGTCCTGGCCCTTCAAGGCGGCGGATTCGACCGGCACGCCGAGCACCGGCAAATCGGTCAGGGAGGCCGTCATGCCGGGCAGGTGGGCGGCACCACCGGCGCCGGCGATGATCACCTTGATGCCCCGCGACCGGGCGGTCTCGGCATATTCGATCATCCGGCGCGGTGTCCGGTGCGCGGAGACGATCCGGGTCTCATGGGGAATGCCCAGTTGCTCCAGGGTAGTGGCGGCATGGTGCATGGTCTGCCAGTCCGACTGGCTGCCCATGATGATGCCCACGAGAGGGCGGCCGGCGCCGCGGCGCTTCGCCACAGCGGTACGCGCCGAGGCGCGCTTGAGCTCCGGCTTCTTTGACGCTTTGGCGATGGCCATGTGATCCGATCCCGTCCCGACGGCGAAGGCGGGATTATAGGTAGCGAATGCAGGATGACAAGCCAAGCAGTTGACCACACTGGATTATTGCAGGCGCGCTGGGCCATGGCGTGGGGCCGCCGAATCGCGCATCATCGGCCGGGCGGATTGCCGATGCGACCGGCGGCGGAGGCTGCAATTTTTGCCGGGGTTAAGCCGCTGTTAACTACGGTCGAATAGGATTTCTGTGCTGAAATGCTGTCGTCCCGATGGAAGATCGGGGGCGGCATGAGACGGGCGGCCGGGGACCATGGTCGCTTCGGACAGGGACAGGCAGCTCCGCGGCGAGGCGGCAGGATGAGAGTTCGAGACAAGGTGACACCCGGCGCGGGCGCGGTGGTCGGACCCCGTCCGGTCTCCAAGGTCGCCAAAAGCAGCGCCGCATCATCCGTCGCGAAGACCGAGGACGTTTCTCATGCGGAGCCGGTCGACCAGGCGACCTTCCTCGGCCTGACCGAATCGGAACTTTCCCCGACGGTCCGCGCCGCGTTGCAAACCCTGCTGAACGAGGTCGCCAATCTCAGGGACGAGTTGCAGCGCACCCGCAAACGCATTGCGCATCTCGAGCGGCTCGCCGACGAGGATGCGATGCTGCCGATCGCCAACCGCCGCGCCTTCGTGCGCGAGCTGACGCGGGTGATCTCCTATTCGGAGCGCTATGGCTCGCCGGGCTCGGTGCTCTATTTCGATCTGAACGGCATGAAGCTGGTCAACGACAAGTTCGGCCATGCCGCCGGCGACGCGGTGCTGCAGCACTTCGCCACCCTGCTGGTCAACAACGTCCGCGATTCCGACGTGGTCGGACGCCTCGGCGGCGACGAGTTCGGCGTTATCCTGGCCCAGGCCGACCGGCCGCAAGCCGAAGAGAAGGCCGGCCAGCTCCTGGACGTGATCAAGACCACGCCCCTCGATTGGGAGGGCAACGAGATCGCGCTTTCCTGCGCGGTCGGCATCCACCAGTTCTCCAGCGAGCAATCGGCGGACGACGCGCTGTCGGAAGCCGATGCCTCGATGTATCGCGAGAAGAAGAAGCACTACGAGGGCAAGCCGCCGCCGCGCGGCGACGGCTAGAAGCGGTCGATCACCGTGATGCCGGCACCGGTATAGCCGTTCATCGCTTCCAGGGCCACGCCGGCCTGTTCCAATGAAATCGTATGGGTGACCAGCCGGGCCGGATCGAGATGTCCGGCAGCGATCATCGCGAACAGCGCCGGGAAGCGGCTCGCCGCGATGCCGCGCGTGCCCATGATGCTGATCTGCCGGGAATAGACCAGCTCCAGCAGCGGCACCGTCGGCTCGGCATGGCGGCCGAGCGGCATGCCGATCTGCACGTGGCGCCCGAGCTTGCGCAAGCCGCGGACCGAATTGTGGAAGGTCGCGGTGATGCCGAGCGCGTCGAGCGCGACATGCGCCCCGCCATTGGTCGCTTCGCGCACCGCGGCGCCGACATCGCTCATGCCGGAGACGTTGAGCGTCTTGGTGGCGCCAAGACCGCGGGCCAGCTGCAGCGCCTCCTCGTTGACGTCGATCGCCAGGACCGAAGCGCCGATCGCGGCGCCAATCAACAGCGCCGAAAGGCCGACGCCACCGGCGCCGTGGATCGCCAGCCACTCCCCGGGCTGCAATCTTGCACGATCGACCAGGGCGCGGAACGAGGTGGTGACGCGGCAGCCCATGCCGGCGGCCGCGGTGAAGCCGATCGCCTCCGGGAGACGCACGAGGTTGAAATCGGCGCGCGGCACGGCGATCCGCTCGGCGAAGGCGCCCCAGGAGGAGAAGCCGACCACGTGCTGGTGATTGCAGACCGTGGGGTCGCCGCCGATGCAGTCCGGGCACTGGCCGCAAGCGAGGATGAAGGGCGCGGTCACCCGGTCGCCGCGCTTGAAGCGGTGGCAGTCGCGGCCGACTTCCGCGACGGTCCCGGCGAACTCATGGCCCGGCACGTGCGGCGCCGCGACATCCGGATCGGCGCCGGTCCAGGCATGCCAGTCGGAGCGGCAGACGCCGCAGGCCTTCACGCTGACGATGGCCCCGTCCGGCGGGCAGTGCGGCTCGGCCACGTCGCGGAGGACGAGGGGCGTGTTGAAGGTCTCGATCAGGGCGGCACGCATGCGGAGGTTTCCTATTTGGGACGAATAAGCCAGGCGCCGGCCAGCACCAGCAGTGCGATGACCGTCGGGCCGATGGCGACCCACGAGCCGCCGGCGGCGATGGCGGCGCTGCCGGCCCAGGCGACCGAGGAGAAGGCTTCGGCGAAGGTGGCGATGCGGGACGAGGTCTGGCGCCGGCGGAAGTAGCGGCGCTTGGCTTGGCTACGGAACCAGACCTGGATCAGGGTCGAGGAGGTGGCGGCGAGCGCGATGCCGACGGCGACGATGCCGGCGATCTCCAGCGAGCGGCCGGCCATGGCGATCAGGAAGGGTGCGAAGACCAGCAGAATCGCCAGCAGCACCGACTGGACCTTGGCCAGGATCATGCGGCGTTCGGTGATCGGGGCGGAGGCGATGAGATCGGGCGCGTCCTCGCCGGAGACCGCGAGCCAGGCCAGGCCGCCGCCGAGCTGGCCCGCCGCCATGGTGAGGACCGGCGCCAGCACGATCAGCGCGCCCTGGCTCTCGCCATAGGAGCGCCAGAGGAAGATCGCCGGCGGAATGAGATAGAGCAGCTGCATGAGACTCTGCGAGGCGAGCCAGGGGTCGCGCAGCAGCAGCACCCATTCCTTTCGCCGCAGCAGCTGGGCGCCGGAGCGCGCGCGGAACCGGCCGAGAAAGAGGCCGGTGAAGCCCGCGCCGGAGCTGCGCCCCAGCGCGAGATCGGCGCTGGCGGCGGCCATGGCGTAATCGCCCAGCCGGCCGGCCAGGAGCAGGACCGGCACCGCGAACATCGCCGCACCGATCACCAGCACAATGAGCAGCGGCACGGGATCGCCGAGGATAGCGCGTGCGGGCAGCCAGAGCGGGCTGTCCAGATCCGGTGCGTGGGCCATCACGCTTTCCGAATGAAAGAAGGCCGATTGCGACATCGTGCCGATCGAGACGATCGCCACCACCTGGATCGCGATGATGAAGGCGGAACCAATCACCGCGGCCACGATCTGCGCCGCGAGCCGGGTGCGGCGCGCGCCCATCAGATCGAACAGGGCCGAGGTCAGCACCAGGGCGATACCCGAGGCCGCCAGGCCGGCCGCGATGGCGACGCCATAGCCGCAGAGCCAGCGCGGCCCGCCCTCGAAGGTGAGCACATTGATGAACGGTCCGGCGACGAAGAGGGTCATGGCGCAGGTCGAGGTCGCGACGGAGAGCACGCGCAGGCCGAGGACGCGGCGCAGCGAGGTCGGCGAGGATTTCAGCAGATCAAGATCGCCGCGACCGTAGAACAGCCGGGTCACTTGTTCCAGCGCCTGGGAGAGCATCAGGAAGAAGGCGAGACCGATGCTCCCGGAAATGGCCATGAAGGACTCGACGCCGGCGCCGAGGCTGACATCGGCGTAGCGCCGCACCATGCCCCAGGCGATGACATGCATGACGACCGCCACGATCAGCAGCCAGATCGCCACCGATCGGCCGCGCCAGCGATAGCCGGCCGTCATCAGCCAGACCAGATCGCGCCAGGACAGGCGGCCTTCCTGCCGCGCCAGCCACAGCAGCGAACGCGGATGCAGGGCCGTGTCGCTCACGGCAACGGCTCCTCGCCGCCGACCAGGGTCAGGAATACGTCCTCGAGGCTGGTGTCGCCGACTTGCGAGCCCGCCTGGCTGCGGAGCTCGTCGAGCGTGCCTTCGGCGATCAGCTTGCCGCGCGAGATGACGCCGATCCGCTCGGCCATGCGCTCGGCGACTTCGAGAATATGGGTGGTCATGATGACGGTGCAGCCTTGGCGCACCTTCTCCAGCAGGACGTCCTTGACCAGCCGCGCGGCGCGGGCGTCGAGACCGGTCAGCGGCTCGTCGAGGATGATCAGCCTCGGGTCGTGCACCAGCGCCCCGGCCAAGGCCACCTTCTGCCGCATGCCCTTGGAGAAGCCTTCGCAGCGCTCGTCGGCGTTGGGGGCGAGCTCCAGCCAGCGCAGCAGGTCGCGCGCATTGGTCTCGGCGAGCTTGGGATCGATACCCCAGAGCCCGGCTACGAAGGCGAGGTATTCGAGCGGCGTCAGCTTGTCGTAGATCATCGGCTCGTCGCTGACCCAGGCGGTGATCTGTTTCGCCGCATTCGGCCGGGCCAGCGCATCGATGCCGAAGATCGAAACGCTGCCGGCATCCGGTTTCATCAACCCGGCGACCATGCGCAGGGTCGTGGTCTTACCGGCGCCGTTGGGGCCGAGCAGGGCATAGAACTCGCCGCGCCGGATGGTGAGATCGAGGCCATCGACGGCCGGCCGCTGGAACACCTTGCGCAGGCCTCTGACCGCCAGCGCACTGCCGGTATCGCTCCCGCCCAGACTCGAATCCATTTCACGCACGATCATGTTCCACGGATCCCCAGGATGCCGGGACAATTGACTCCTGTCACTATTGCCAAGCCCTTAACAGGCTTTGCAATTGTGCGATCGATGCGGTTCAAAGTAACTTTCGCTTCGCCGGAGTGTTGTTTCGGTCACGAAGGCGGGGCGGCGGGCGTAAATGGCATCATTCGGACTCTGGGCGTTCGCGCATTTCTGGAATGCCTTTGGCGCGCTGATCGTAACGGCCCTGCATGTCGGCCTGGCCGTCCTGGTCACCATGCATGTTCTGCTTCACAAGCGCGATGTTCCCGCGGCGATCGGCTGGATGGGGCTGGCCTGGCTCTCGCCCATCATCGGCCCGGCGCTCTACTGGATGTTCGGTATCAACCGGGTCCGGCGCCGGGCCTATCGGATCAGCCGCCGCTATGCCGCTCGGCGCCCCCCGCCGCCGCCAATCGGGACCTTGCGCAGCGAGAAATACGCGGCTCTGGAACGGGCGGTCGGTGTCATCACGCATCGCCCGACACTCGCCGGCAACACCGTCAGAGCGATGCGCAGCGGCGACGAGGCCTATCCGGCGATGCTTCAAGCGATCGCGGACGCCAAGATCACCGTCGGTCTCACCAGCTACATCTTCGCCGCGGATGAAGCCGGAACCCCGTTCATCGAGGCCCTGATTGCCGCGCAACGCCGCGGCGTCGAGGTTCGCGTGATCATCGACGGCGTGGGCAGCGGCTATATCTTTTCCATGGCCGTGTTCCGTTTACAGCGCGGCGGTGTCAAGGTCGCCCGCTTCCTGCATTCCTGGCTGCCGTGGCGGATGGCCTTCCTCAACCTGAGGAACCACAAGAAGATCCTGGTCGTCGACGGGCAGCGCGGGTTCGTCGGCGGCCTCAACATCAGCGCGCACAACCTGAAGGCCTGCGATCCCCGCACCGCGGTGCGCGACATGCATTTCGAGGTGAGGGGCCCGGTGGTCGAGCAGATCACCGAGGCCTTCGTGACGGATTGGGAATTCGCCACCGGCGAGGAGCTGCGCGGTCTCACCTGGTTTCCGCAGAGCCCGCCTTGCGGCCCGGCACTGGCGCGGGTGGTCACTTCCGGTCCGGACCAGGATATCGAGAAGATCGAGTTCATGTTCCTGCAGGCGATCGGCTCCGCGCAGCGCTCGATCAAGATCATCACGCCCTATTTCCTGCCCGATGAGCGGCTGGTGGCGGCCCTGGAGCTCGCGGCCATGCGCGGCGTCGATGTCGACATCGTCATCCCGGAAAACAGCGACCACCGGATCATGGACTGGGCGGTGATGGCGCATATCGCGCCTTTGCTGATCGCCGGCACACGGATCTGGCGGGCACCGCAGCCGTTCGAGCATTCCAAGCTGATGACGATCGACGGCGGCTGGTCGCTGGTCGGCAGCGCCAACTGGGACCAGCGCAGCCTCAGGCTCAATTTCGAGCTGAACATGGAGATCTACGACCATGACTTCAGCGCGCTGCTTTCGGAGAAGATCGCGGCGCGGCAAGGGACAGAGATCACGCTGAAAGCACTTTATGCGCAGCCCCTTTTGGTGCGGCTGCGCAACCGGGCGGTGCGCCTGTTGCTGCCATATCTCTAGGGCTTCGGCTTGAACTCCAGGCGGATCGGATGGTGGTCGGACGGACCGCGGTCGAGCACGGTGGCGCTGAGACATTCGATATCGCGCGCCAGGCAACGGTCGAGCCGGGTGCGGAATTTGTGGGTGCGCATGCGCGGGCCGGCGTCGTGGAAGCCGGTCAGGCGGATTTCTCCGACGGCGTTATAATCGCCGATGATCGCTGCCGGTCCATCCAGCCGCTCGGCGGCGGTGCGTACCTGCCGACGGTTCAGCAGCTGCCCGTGGGAGAGATGGACATTGGCGAAGCCGATGCCTTTGACGGTGAGGAGCTGTGCGAGGCGCGGCGGCACCCGCCCCGGCAGCCGCGAGCCCGGCAGCTCCACGAAATCGGGCGCCGGGATGTCATGGGGTGTCCAGGCGCCGAGGCCATAGACCCGTTTCGGCAGTGCCAGGAAATGGAAGTGACCGCCGACCACATCGGTGAGTTCTGCAAGGTTCGGCTTCGCCTCCTGCATCAGCAACAGGTCCGGCCGCTCCGCCTCGATCAGGGCGGAGAGATGCGCCAGCACGGCGCCGCCCCGATGCCAGAGATTCCAGCTGATGACTTTCACGATAGCTCCGCCCTCATCGGTGAAAACCGCCGCGGCAGTCTAGCGTTCCACCGAGCCAGGTTGAAGGCAGCGTCGACCGGAGTCAGCGCGCCTTCACCACGACGTGCCGCTTCTTGCCGAAGGACAGCTTGATGACGCCGTCGGCATTGAGATCGGCCAGCGAGATCTTGCGGTTCTCGTCCGCGATGGTCTCGTCGTTGAGCTTGGCGCCGGCGCCCTTGATCAGGCGCCGTGCTTCGCCGTTCGAAGCGGCGAAACCGGCACGCCGGAACAGCTCGAAGGCGGCGATGCCGCTCTCCAATTCGCCCTTCGGCACGTCGAGGCTCGGCAGGTCCTGGCCGAGGCCGCCTTCGACGAAGGTTTTCTGCGCGGTGGCATGTGCGGCGGCGGCGGCTTCGGCACCGCGGCACATCTGCGTCGCCGCATCGGCCAGCACGATCTTTGCCGCATTGATATCGGAGCCTTGCAGCGCCTCCAGCCGCGCCACCTCGGTCTCCGGCAGGTCGGTGAACAGGCGCAGGAAGCGGCCGACATCGGCGTCTTCGACATTGCGCCAGAACTGCCAGTAGTCGTAGGCGGGCAGCTTCTCCTCGTTGAGCCAGACCGCGCCGGCGGCGGTCTTGCCCATCTTGGCGCCCGAGGCGAGGGTGATCAGCGGCGTGGTCAGGCCGAACAGCTCCAGCTCATCGACCCGGCGGCCGAGCTCGACGCCGTTGACGATATTGCCCCACTGGTCCGAGCCGCCGATCTGGAGCTTGCATTTGAAGCGGCGCGCCAACTCCAGGAAGTCGTAGGCCTGGAGGATCATGTAGTTGAACTCGAGGAAGGTGAGCGGCTGCTCACGCTCGAGCCGGATCTTCACCGAGTCAAAGGCCAGCATGCGGTTGACCGAGAAGTGCCGGCCGTAATCGCGCAGGAAGTCGATGTAGTTCAGCTTCTCCAGCCAGTCAGCATTGTTGACCATCACCGCGTCGGTCGGACCGTCGCCGAACTTCAGGAACTGGCCGAAGACCTTCTTGATGCCCTCGACATTGCGGTCGATGTCTTCCGCCGAAAGCATCCTGCGGCTCTCGTCCTTCCCGGTCGGGTCGCCGACCTTGGTGGTGCCGCCGCCCATGAGGACGATCGGCTTGCCGCCGGACCGCTGCAGCAGGCGCAGCATCATGATCTGCAGCAGCGAGCCGACATGCAGCGAATCCGCGGTCGCGTCGAATCCGATATAGGCCACAAGACCGCCCTTCAGCGCCTCGCGGTCGAGCTCCTCGATCGCGGTGCATTGGTGCAGGAAGCCGCGGGCAATGAATTGCCGCAGGAACTCGGATTTCGGTTGGAACGCGTCGGACATCGCTGCTTGCAGTCTTTTCGGGGGCCTGGATTTGAAACCGGGCGTGGTTTAACACGGGGCCGGACTGCTGTTCCAGCCTCGGATTCGCCTAGGATTCTGCGGGAGTGACGATGATCGAACCGGTATGGGCCATCGGCCTGATGAGCGGCACCAGCGGCGACGGGATCGACGCGGCGCTGCTGAAGACCGACGGCGAGCGGATCATCGAGACCGGTCCCGGCATCGGGGAGGCCTATGATCCGGCCTTCCGGGCCAGGTTGAAGGCGGCCTATGGCCAATGGGACCCGCCGGCCGGGCTGGAGCGCGAACTGACCGAGCGCCATGCCGCCGTGGTGCTACGCCTGGTCGCCGAGGCGGGGAAGCGGCCGGTGGAGGTCGGCCTGGTCGGCTTTCACGGCCAGACCATTCTGCACGAACCGGAACGGCACCGCACCCGCCAGATCGGCGACGGCGCCTTGCTGGCCGAGTTGACCGGCCTTCCGGTGGTGAACGATTTCCGCAGCGCCGACATGGCGGCGGGCGGCGAGGGCGCGCCTTTCGCGCCGGTTTATCACCGCGCTCTGGCGGCCGGGCTGGAGAAGCCGGTCGCGATGCTGAACATCGGCGGCGTCTCGAACGTGACCTGGATCGGAGAAGGTGACGCGCTGATCGCTTTCGACACCGGCCCGGGCAATGCGCTGATCGACGACTGGGCCATGCGCCATACCGGCGAGCCGGTCGATCGCGACGGCGCATTGGCGAAGAGCGGCGTGGTGGATGAAGCGGCCGTCGCGCGGTTTCTGGAGAATCCCTATTTCGAGCGGCCGGCGCCTAAGTCGCTCGATCGCGACGCGTTCAAGGCGTTTTCGCTCGGTCGGATGAAGGTGGCGGACGGCGCGGCGACATTGACCGCGATCACGGCGGCATCCATCGCCGCCGGCGTCGCGCACCTGCCGGCGCCGCCGAAGCGCTGGCTGGTCTGCGGCGGCGGGCGTCACAACCCGGCGCTGATGGAAGCCTTGCGCGCGCGTCTCGGTGTCGCGGTCGATCCGATCGAGGCGATCGGCTGGGACGGCGATCTGATCGAGGCGCAGGCCTTCGCCTTCATGGCGGTGCGGTCGCGGCGCGGCTTGCCGATCAGCTTCCCGGGCACGACAGGCGTGAAGCAGCCGATGAGCGGCGGGCGGCTGCATCAGCCGCCGGCGCGCACCGCTAAGGTTGGCTGATCAGCGCGTCGTCCGCGCCTTCGCGGCGGCTTCCGGGATCGCGGTTTCCAGATACTGATCCACCGCCTCGGCCAGCTGGTCGAGGTGCTCGTTGAAGAAGTGCGAGGCGCCGGGGACGACCTTGTAGTCGATCTTGATGCCGCGCTGGTGGCTGAGCTTCTGAATGAGCTTACCGACCGCTTCCTGGGGCACGACGGTGTCCTGGTCGCCCTGGATGATCAAGCCCGAGGACGGGCAGGGAGCGAGGAAGCTGAAATCATAGACATTGGCCGGCGGCGCCACCGAGATGAAGCCGCTGATCTCCGGGCGGCGCATCAGCAGCTGCATGCCGATCCAGGCGCCGAAGGAGAAGCCGGCGATCCAGCACTGGGCCGCGTTCTGGTTCCAGCTCTGCAGCCAGTCCAGCGCCGCCGCGGCGTCGCTCAACTCGCCTTCACCCCGGTCGAACTTCCCCTGGGATCGGCCGACCCCCCGAAAATTGAAGCGCAAGACGGAGAAGCCCTGCCGCTGGAAGGACTGGTAAAGCGAATAGACCACCTTGTTGTTCATGGTCCCGCCGTGCTGAGGGTGCGGATGCAGCATCAGCGCGATGGGCGCGTTTGGGGTGCTGCTCTGCTGATAGCGGCCCTCAAGGCGGCCTTCCGGCCCGTTCAGAATGATTTCCGGCATTGGGATGAGGATTTTCTTTGTTTTGTAATATGTTAGGGGACCGGTTGGCCCGCCCGGGATAAGCTCTGGATTACCTTAGTCGATGACAGGGTCTTCCCGTAGTTTGCATGGCTGCTGCGACACGCTAATTCTTGACCAGGTTAGTGGGGGATACTATATCTCCGCAAGGAATCGCGATGATCCCTCGCGAGCAGATACCTGAGCAGCACAATCCACTTAAGCCCGGCGGCGCGACAGTAAACACGATGGCACTCGGAATTTTCAAGCGGATTGCGGAAGAAGTGGACGCCACGATGGCGCGGGATCCCGCCGCGCGCTCGCGCGCCATGGTGATTCTGACCTATCCGAGCTTCTGGGCCGTGTTGCTCCACCGGGTCGCGCATCGAGTCTACAGGGCGGGCTTCTACACCCCGGCGCGAATGATTTCGCAGATTTCCCGCTTCCTGACCGGAATCGAGATCAACCCGGGCGCCCGGATCGGCCGCCGGCTGTTTATCGATCACGGCATGGGGGTGGTGATCGGCGAGACCGCGGTCGTCGGCGACGATGTGACCCTCTACCACGACGTGACGCTGGGCGGCATCGCGCCCTCCATCAATTCGGTCGCGCAGGTCAATGTGAAGCGCCACCCGACCCTGGAAGACGGGGTCATCGTCGGCGCCGGCGCCCAGATACTGGGCGACATCGTGGTGGGGCGGAATGCCCGGGTCGGCGCCAACGCGGTCGTCGTGCGGGACGTGCCGCCGGGCGTCGCTGTGGTCGGCATTCCCGGCCGCGTGGTGAAGCCGAAGGACGCCTGCACCGATTTCGATGCCTATGGCATCCCCGGCCGCGAGTTGCCGGACCCGGTCGCCCGGGCGATTGACGGCTTGCTCGACCATATTTCCCGGTTGCAGGCGCGGGTCGCCGCGCTCGAGGCCGAAAAACCCAATGGCGTGCATGTGAATGGAAACGGCACGCCAGCACTCTCGAACGGAGAAGACGATCCGAAGGCTCTGGCCATCGGCGACTATCCGCCGAGAAGTCCTCTTTAAGGAGAACCTGCCGTGAGACTGAGCACGAAGGGACGTTACGCCGTCATGGCGCTGGTCGATCTGGCCGGTCACAGCAACGGCCGGCCGGTCGCTCTCGCCGACATTTCCGGCCGCCAGGAGATTTCGCTCTCCTATCTGGAGCAGCTCTTCGCCAAGCTGCGCCGGGCCGGCCTGGTGAAGTCGGTGCGCGGTCCCGGCGGCGGCTATCTGCTGGCGCGCAATGCCGAGGACACGCGAATCTCCGACGCGATCATGGCGGTGGACGAGCCGATCCGGGCTACGCGCTGCAAGCCGAACTCGGGCACCGGTTGTCACAGCGACAAGAGCCGCTGTCTGACCCACGACCTCTGGGAAGAGCTCTCGCACCAGATTCACCTGTTCCTGAACTCGGTTTCTTTGGCCGATGTTTGCGAGAAGCGGGTGCTGGGGCGCTCCGGCACGGTGAAGACCGACGGCGCGGACAACGTGATCACGCCAGGCCCCAATGGCTCGGGTTCCAACGGCTCCACGCCGCCGATGCCCGAGAGCGGCACGCCGGTCGCGGCGGAGTAAGACCAGACATTATGCAGCGCGCGATCTACATGGATTGGAATGCGACGGCGCCGGTTCGTCCGGAAGCCGCGCGCGCCGTCCTGTCCGCGCTGGAGTCTTGCGGCAACCCGTCTTCGGTGCATGGCTTCGGCCGCGATGCGCGCAAGCGGATGGAAGAGGCGCGGATCAATCTCGCGAGCCGGGTCGGCGCCAAGGTGGAGAACGTGATCTTCACTTCGGGCGGCACCGAGGCGAACATGCTGGCGCTGGCCAGCCGCGGCGACCGACGCCTGATCGTCTCGGCGATCGAGCATGATTCGGTGCTGAAGCCCGCCCTTGCCGCAGGCGCGGCGGTGATCAACGTCGATCGCAGCGGCGTGGTCGATCTCGACCATCTTCGGTTCCTGCTGGAGCAGGATGCGCGGCCGGCCCTGGTCTCGCTGATGCTCGCCAACAACGAAACGGGCGTATTGCAGCCGGTCGCCGAGGCGGCGGAACTCGCCCATGCCCATGGCGCGCTGCTCCATTGCGACGCGGCGCAGGCGCTGGGGCGCATCGGCGTCGACCTGGCCGCCCTGGGCGCGGACCTGCTCACGGTTTCCGGGCACAAGTTCGGTGCGCCGCAGGGCGTCGGTGCCCTGATCACGAACGGCGCAGCGGTTTCGGCGCTGCTGCTCGGCGGTGGCCAGGAGCGCAGCCGGCGCGCGGGCACCGAGAACGTGCCGGCGATCGCGGGCTTGGGCGCGGCGGTCGCTGCCATCGATCTGGCGGCGAGCGCCAATGTCGCTCTGTTGCGCGATGCGCTGGAACACCGGCTGCTGGATTGGGATCCGGCGATCGTCGTGTTCGGCCGGGAGGTCGCGCGCTTGCCGAACACGCTCTGCTTCAGCGCCGGGGACAAGGCGGCGGAAACCCTGGTGATGGCGCTCGATCTGGCCGGCATCGCGGTCAGCGCCGGTTCGGCCTGCTCGTCGGGCAAGGTCCGGCCGAGCCATGTCGTGACCGCGATGGGCTTCGACGCGATGAAGGCCGGCACGGCGCTTCGCGTCAGTCTCGGCCAGACCAATACGGAATCGGATATCGACGCCTTCATCGCAGCTTGGAAGCGGATCCAGGCACCGGCAACCCAGATCCAACCTGCAGCTTGATCGCGAAGGGTCACAGGCACAAATGAACAGTATCACCAGCACCAGTCCCAATCTCGACAACCGGCCGAAGCTGCCGGTCTATCTCGACTACCAGGCCACCACGCCATGCGATCCGCGGGTGGTGCAGGCGATGCTGCCTTACTTCACCGAGAAGTTCGGCAATCCGCATTCCCGCAACCACTCCTATGGCTGGGATGCGGAAGAGGCGGTCGAGAAGGCCCGCAAGCAGGTGGCCGATCTGATCGGCGCCGACGAGAAGGAGATCATCTTCACCTCGGGCGCCACGGAATCGAACAATCTCGCGCTGAAGGGCGTCGCGCATTTCTACAAGGACCGGAAGGACCACATCATCACGGTCGCGACCGAGCACAAGTGCGTGCTCGATTCCTGCCGGCATCTGGAGCTGGAAGGCTTCAAGGTGACCTACCTGTCCGTGCAGCAGAACGGCCTGATCGACCTCGAGAAGCTGAAGGCGGCGATCACCGACAAGACCTCGATCGTCTCGGTGATGGCGGTCAACAACGAGATCGGCGTGATCCAGCCGCTGGCCGAGATCGGCGCGATCTGCCGCGAGCGCGGCGTGTTCTTCCACACCGACGCGGCCCAGGCCGCCGGCAAGATCCCGCTCGACGTCAATGCGATGAAGATCGACCTGATGTCGATCTCCGGCCACAAGATCTACGGACCGAAGGGCATCGGCGCGCTGTTCGTCCGCCGCAAGCCGCGCGTGCGCATGGAAGCGATGATCCATGGCGGCGGCCAGGAGCGCGGCTTCCGTTCCGGCACCCTGCCGACCCCGCTGATCGTCGGGCTCGGCGAAGCCTGCGCGATCGCGCAGAAGGAAATGGGCACCGAGGCCGAGCGGCTGACGGTGCTGCGCGACCGGCTCTTCAACGGCCTCAAGGCTCAGTTGCCGGACATCTATCTGAACGGCGATCTCGACCGCCGGATCCCGGGCAATCTCAACGTTTCCTTCGCCTATGTGGAAGGCGAGGGCCTGATGATGGGGATCAAGGACCTGGCGGTCTCGTCGGGTTCGGCTTGCACCTCGGCCTCTCTGGAGCCGTCCTATGTGCTGCGCGCGCTGGGCGTCGAAGAGGAACTGGCACACACGTCGCTGCGTCTCGGCCTCGGCCGCTTCTCCACGGAACAGGATGTGGACTATGCGATCGAGCAGATCGTCCAGGCGGTGAAGCGCCTGCGCGAAATGAGCCCGCTCTGGGAAATGGCCCAGGAGGGCATCGACATCAAATCGATCGAATGGGCGGAGCACTGAGCGCGCCCCCTCTCTTGCGAGGCGATCGGAACTATCTGAGGGAGTAGAGAACATGGCCTATAGCGAAAAGCTGCTCGATCACTACGACAACCCGCGCAACATCGGCTCGTTCGACAAGAACGACGGCGGCGTGGGCACCGGCCTGGTCGGCGCGCCCGCTTGCGGCGACGTGATGAAGCTGCAGATCAAGGTGGGCGCCGACGGCCGCATCGCCGATGCAAAGTTCAAGACCTTCGGCTGCGGCTCGGCCATCGCATCGAGCTCGCTCGCGACCGAATGGGTGAAGGGCAAGACCCTCGAAGAGGCCGAGAAGATCAAGAACACCGAAATCGCGCAGCATCTCTCGCTGCCGCCGGTGAAGATCCACTGCTCGGTCCTGGCCGAAGACGCGATCAAGGCCGCGATCAAGGACTTCCGCACCAAGCAGGGTTCGAAGGACAAGGCCGCGGAATGAACGACCAGGCAGTCAGCACCACCGCTCCGAACGCGGAGGCTGCGGCCGCCGGCGCTGCTGCGAAGCCGCGCCGCGCGCCGCGCCCGCGCCCGGCCGCCATCACGCTGACCCCGACCGCGGTCGAGCGCGTGCGGGCGCTGCTGGACAAGCGCGGCAAGCCTTCGGTCGGCATCCGGATCGGCGTGCGGACCAAGGGCTGCTCGGGCCTCTCCTATACGATCGAGTACGCCGATGCGAAGGGTCCGGCCGACGACGTGGTCGAGCAGGACGGCGTCACCGTGCTGATCGATCCCAAGGCCACGATGTTCATCCTCGGCACCGAGATGGATTATGTGGAGGAGAAGCTGCAGACCGGTTTCGTCTTCCGCAATCCGAACGAAAAGGGTCGTTGCGGCTGCGGCGAGTCCTTCCACGTCTAAGCCGCATCGATAGGTTTCCCCGTCATGTCGCAGAGCGAGAACGAGCGATTCAACCAATCGCCCGAAGCGGGTGCGGTCGCCCCATGCTGGTCCTGCAAGCAGCCGGTCGCGGCACGCGCGCTGTTCTGCCATAGCTGCGGCGCCGTGCAGGCGCCCGGCCAGCTCGATCATTTCGCGCGCCTCGGCGTCGCCCCCGGCTTCGATCTCGATCTCGACCGGCTGGAGAAACAGTATCTCGGCTTCCAGCGCGCCATGCATCCCGACCGCTTCGTCACCAAGACCGCCAAGGAACGCGCCATCGCCGAGCAGCAGGCGGTCTCGATGAACGAGGCTTATGAGACCCTGAAGGACCCGCTGCGCCGCGCCGCCTATCTGCTGGAGCGCGCGGGAACCACCGCCGCGGTGGACAAGGACCAGACGGTTCATGATCCAGAGCTGCTGATGGAAGCCATGGAGGCGCGCGAGCAACTCTCCGAGGTCGCGACCATCGATGACCTCGAGAAGCTGCAGGTCGAGGCCGGGGCGAAGGCGATCGATCTGATTTCGCAACTGTCCAAGGCCTTCGCCGCCGACGATCTCGATGCGGCCAACCGCGCCGCAACCCGCATGAAGTACTGGCGCAAGTTCCTGGAGGAATCCCGCGCGCGGCGTGCCGCGCTGGAGGATGCGCTTTGAGCACCCTGCTGCAGATCCACGAGCCGGGCGAGACCCCGGCGCCGCACGAAGCGGAGCGGGGCATTGCCATCGGCATCGACCTCGGCACCACCAATTCGGTCGCCGCGATCGCCGAGCAGGGCAAGCCGGAGATCCTGCGCGACGACCACGGTGACGGGCTGCTGCCGTCGATCGTCGCTTATACCGGCGCCGAGCCGATCGTGGGGCGCGCCGCCGCCGAAGAACAGACCCGGCATCCCGAACTGGTCGTCGCCTCGGTGAAGCGGCTGATGGGCCGGGGCGCCGCCGATATCAAGGCGCTGTCCGGCACCGTGCCTTACGAGATCCATGGCGACCAGCAGGTCGGCATGGTGCGGCTGAAGGTCGGCAACCGGGTGCTGAGCCCGGTCGAGGTCTCCGCCGACATCCTGCGCGCCATCAAGGCGCGCGCCGAAGCCACCCTGGGCCAGCCGGTCGAGCGCGCGGTCGTGACCGTCCCGGCCTATTTCGACGACGCGGCCCGGGCCGCGACCAAGGATGCGGCGAAGCTCGCCGGTATCGAGGTGCTGCGCTTGGTCAACGAGCCGACCGCAGCGGCGCTTGCCTATGGTCTCGACCACGGCGCCGAGGGTCTCTACGCGGTCTATGATCTCGGCGGCGGCACCTTCGACATCTCCCTGCTGCGCCTGCAGCAGGGTGTCTTTCAGGTGCTGTCGACTGGCGGCGACGCCGCGCTTGGCGGTGATGACTTCGATCATGCGATCGCGGAATTTGTTCTCCGCGAAGCCGGCGTGCAGGCGCCGTCGCTGATCGATGCGAAGACGCTGCTGGTGGCGGCGCGGAGTGCCAAGGAGGCGCTGACTGCGGCGCCGAAGGCCGAGCTCACCTTCCACATCAACGGCAAGGAGATTCGCCAGTCCGTTGATCTTGCGAAATTTGAATCGCTGATCGAGCCGATGGTGGCGCGCACCCTGCGGGCCTGCCGCCAGGTGCTCGAGGACGCCGAGGTGACCGCGCCCGAGGTGAAGGGCGTCGTGCTG
The DNA here is from genome assembly GCA_030715195.1 of Dongia sedimenti. Lineage (GTDB taxonomy): Bacteria > Pseudomonadota > Alphaproteobacteria > Dongiales > Dongiaceae > Dongia > Dongia sedimenti. The sequence goes on along the minus strand of JAUYVI010000002.1, from coordinate 238,430 downwards.
GTGGGCGGCTCGACCCGCGTGCCGCTGGTGCGCCGGATGGTCGCCAAGTTCTTCGGCCGCGCGCCGCTGTCGGACATCAATCCTGACGAGGTGGTCGCCGCCGGCGCCGCTTTGCAGGCCGAGGCGCTGACCCGCGGCGGCGATACCTTGCTGCTCGACGTCATCCCGCTCTCGCTCGGCATCGAGACCGTGGGCGGCATCGTCGAGAAGGTGATCGACCGCAACACCGTCATTCCGGTCGCCAAGGCCCAGGAGTTCACCACCTATCAGGACGGCCAGACCGGCATGCAGATCCACATCGTGCAGGGCGAGCGCGAAACGGTGGATGCCTGCCGCTCGCTCGGCCGGTTCGAGCTGACCGGCATCCCGCCGATGGCGGCGGGCGCGGCGCGGATCCGCATCACCTTCGCCGTGGACGCCGACGGCCTGCTGACGGTCAGTGCCCAGGAGAAGACCACCGGGGTCAAGGCCGAGATCGCCGTGAAACCGAGCTACGGCCTCGACGAGGACGAGATGGCGGACATGCTGCGCGACAGCCTGACCCATGCCCGCGAGGACATGGAGCGGCGCCTGCTGATCGAGGCTAGGGTCGAGGCCGAGCGCATGCTGCTCGCCCTGGACGCGGCCCTCAAATCGGACGGCGACCTGATCCGGCCGTCGGAACGCGCCGGGATCGATGCCGCTTCCGGCAAAGTCCGCGCCGCCATGGCGGGCGAGGATCGGGACCGGATCGGCGCCGCGGTGGAGGCCCTGGAAAAGGCCAGCCACCCCTTCGCCCAGGCCCGGATGGACCGGGCCATGGAATCGGCGCTCAAGGGCCATAGCCTTGACGAGGTCGAGGCCAGTATGGCAACTGACCGCGCGGAATAGAAACTGCCTGTAATAGTCGTTAAGAGCCTGAAAAATCAGGCGTTGGAGAGCCTCTGAAATGCCGAAGATGACTTTCATAAAGCCCGGTGGCGAGCGCGTCGAAGTCGAGGCGCCCCTGGGGCTCTCCGTGCTGGAAATCGCCCATCGCAACAATATCGACCTCGAGGGCGCCTGCGAGGGTTCGCTCGCCTGCTCGACCTGCCACGTGATCGTCGATCCGGAATGGTACGACGTGCTGGAAGGGGCGAGCGAGGACGAGGAGGACATGCTCGATCTCGCCTTCGGTCTGACCCACACCTCGCGGCTCGGCTGCCAGATCAAGATGACCGACGAGCTCGACGGGCTCACGGTTTCGCTGCCGCAGGCCACCCGCAACATGATGGTCGAGAAGTAGCGATCCCGAGTCATGCCCCGGAAGCTCAAATGGACCGACGTCCAGGACATCGCGATTGAGTTGGAGGAGGCGCATCCGGATGCGGATGTGATCAACCTGCGATTCACCGATCTCTGGAAGTGGGTCCAGGCCTTGCCGGATTTCGAAGACGATCCCAAGAAGTCGAACGAGAAGATCCTCGAAGCCATCCAGGCGGCTTGGCTCGAGGAGCGGGATTGAAGAACAACTACGTCCTCGGCCTGATCGCGCGCCCTTGGGTGGACCCGATCTGTCTCTGGGGCCTGAAGCGCATCTTCCCGGCATCGCGCGCCTGGGCCGCGGCGGGGATTTCCGGCGGCGATCCCGATCGCTTCGCCGATGAACTCGATTGCGGGCGCGTCCCCGGGATGGCGAAGCGGCTGAAGAAGACCGTCGCGCTGAAGCGGCGCTCGGACGATGCCTTCGCGCGCTGGAACGACACGGTGTTCGGCGGCAACGGCGACGCGGCCGCCGCCGAGGATCAGCGGCGCAATGCGGCGCAGAACTGGTTCAGCCATCGCTTCACCTATCTCATGTTCGCGCGGCGGCATGGCCTGCCGGCGGTGCGGCTCGACGTGCCGACGCCGGCCGAAGTGATGGACGAGTTCGCCGGCACCATGGCCGACCCGGATGCGTATTTCAGCCTCCCGGACCGCCTGCCGGAGGTCGAGCGCAGCCGCGAGGTCGAAAACGGCGACGTCATCGAATACTGGCTGCGCTTTCCGACACCCGGTGTCGACCACGACATGGTCTATGCCCATGTCTATGAGCCGAAGCAGAGACCAGCGGGCGGACTGCCGACCCTGATCTTCGGCCACGGCCTCGCGATCGAGACCGAGATGATGAAGGGCGACCTGCGTGGCTACGCGTCGCTTGCGGAACGGGGCATGCGCGTGATCCTGCCGGATGCGCCGGGACACAACCGCCGGGTCGCCGACGGGCTCTACGGCGGCGAAAGCTTCATCGTGGCGCCGCCGGCCTCCGGTCTCCGCCATCTGGCGCAGGCGGCCAAGGAGTTCGGCATCATCGCCGCCTGGGCGCGCGGCAACGGCTCGCAGCATGTCGCCTTCAGCGGCATGAGCCTCGGCGCGCTGACCTCGCAGGTCGCGGCCGGCCGAACCGCGACCTGGCCCGCCGACGCCAAGCCCGATGCGCTGATGCTGCTCACGACCACCGACAAGGTCAGCAGCCTCGCCTTGGATTCCGCGCTGGCGGTGATCGCCGGTCTCAACGTGGCCTCGGAGGCCGCGGGCTGGACCGCCAACAGCTTCGTTCCGCTGGCCGGAATCGTCGATGCCGCCCCGACGCCGCCGATCGATCCCGAGCGGATCGTGCTGCTGATCGGCGAGCGCGACACCGTGACGCCGATCGACGGCGGCCGGCGTCTCGCCACCAAATGGCGGGTCCCGGAGAAGAACCTGTTCAGCCGCGACCAGGGGCATTTTTCCGCGGCCTTCGGGCTCGGCGCCGATCCCGCGCCGTTCCGCCGGATCACGGAAATCCTGGTCGGCTGAGCCGGCCGTCCCTGCTAAAATGAAAGCCATGGATACCCCGCTGAACTCATTGGGCTTTGCCAAGGCGCCCGCCGCGACCCGTGTCGTGGTGGCGATGTCGGGCGGCGTCGACAGCTCGGTGGTGGCGGCGCTGCTGAAGGAGCAGGGCTATGACGTGGTCGGCGTGACCCTGCAGCTCTACGACCAGGGCCTGGCACTCCAGAAGAAGGGCGCCTGCTGCGCCGGCCAGGACATCTACGACGCCCGCCAGGTGGCCGACCGCATCGGCATTCCGCATTACGTGCTCGATTACGAGAACCGCTTCTCCGACGCGGTGATGCAGGACTTCGCGGACTCCTATCTCGCGGGAGAGACGCCGATCCCCTGCGTGCGCTGCAACCAGCGGGTCAAGTTCCGCGATCTGCTGGACCAGGCCCGCGCGCTCGAGGCCGACTGTCTCGCGACCGGCCACTATGTGCAGCGCGCGATCGGCGCCGGCGGTGCCGAGCTCCATGCCGCCGCCGATCCGACCCGCGACCAGAGCTATTTCCTGTTCGCGACCACCCAGGCCCAGCTCGACTTCCTGCGCTTTCCCTTGGGCGGCCTGCCGAAGACCGAGACCCGCGCCTTGGCGGAACGCTTCGGTCTGCCGGTCGCGATGAAGCCTGACAGCCAGGACATCTGCTTCGTCCCCAATGGCAATTATGCCAGCGTGGTCGAGCGGCTGCGTCCGGGTGCCGCCGAGCCGGGTGCCATCCGCCATGTCGACGGCCGCGTGCTGGGGAGCCATGGCGGCGTCATTCATTTCACCGTCGGCCAACGCCGCGGCATCGCGGTCAACGACCAGGCGACCAGCAACGAGCCGCTCTATGTCGTGCGGGTCGATCCCGCTAAGCGCGAGGTGATCGTCGGCCCGAAGGCGGCGCTCGCCTGCGATCGCATCACCCTGCGCGAGATGAACTGGCTCGCCGGTGCCGCGGCGGACCTGCCGGTGACGGTCAAGATCCGCTCCATGAGCAAGCCGGTGCCGGCGCGCATCTCGGTTTCGGGCGACTGCGCGGAAGTTATCTTCGATGCGCCGCAGTTCGGCGTGGCGCCGGGTCAGGCCTGCGTCGTCTATCGGGACAGCCACGTGCTCGGCGGCGGCTGGATCCGCCGCAACGAAGCGGCCAGCGCAAGAACGGCCGCCTGAAGCGGCCTCTGGGGGGCAGTGATGGATCTCGCGGAACTGACGGACGAGATGCGCAAGCAGGCGTCGCGCAACGTGAAGCTCGGCTACAAGGTGAAATTCGTGCTGGATGACGGCGTCATCTTCTGGGACGGCAGCGAGAGCACGCCGGAGATCGGCAACGAAGAAAACGGCGAGGCCGACACCACCATCGCCATCAGCGCCGAGAATCTCGAGAAGCTGATGAAGGGCAACCTCGATCCCACCATGGCCTACATGACCGGCAAGCTGAAGGTCGAGGGCAAGATGGGCGTCGCGCTCAAGCTCACGTCGATGTTCGCCGACTGACGGTCTTTGCGCGTCCGCCGCAGCAACGCAGACGGCCGGCTCCGCCAAATCCATAGCAAGCCTTTGATGACGCATGCTTTGGTCGCTCGTCGGTGCGGCGGGGATTTTCGATTCCGTCTGCGTCCTGTCTGCGATGCAGTGCACAAGAACGGCGCCGCGGCCGACGCAGAGCAGGTTTACGGGCGCATCGGAAATAGCGCTCCGCAAAGCACATCAAGCGTCTGATGGTGCATGTCTTTTCCGCGGCCAAGGCAGAAAGCCGAAACCTGCATCCGTAAACCCTGGGTAAAAGTTGCGGCGTTGCCCGTGCCAACAGCATCGGCCATGCAACTGCAAGCCGCGCGAGAGCGCTGCACTCTGCATGGAATTCACGATCTCAAACAGCATCGCTATTGTATCAGAATCGGTGGTCGGAGTCCCGCGCGGCGGCGCCTGAATTCAGGATTATGCAGGCGGCGAGGGCCGAATTCTCGCTACTCCTTCGCCGCGGCGAGGATCGGCCCGGTATAGGCGCTCTGCACCAGGATCGCGGTCTTCAATCCATCGGCAGCCGGGGGCAGTTCGAAATTGACCGCCGCTCCGCTCCAGCCGCCGAGCCGGATGAATTCGCGCACCACGTTCTTGTGGGGGAGGGTGCGCCCGCCATTCTCGCCGCGCGCGACCGGCACCTGCACGATGTTGGGGTCATAGCGCACCAGCCAGACATCGGCTGTGTCCCCCGGGGCGGGTGCGGCACCGATCGAGACCTTGCTCGCCCCGAACGCGATACCGGGCGCCACAGCCGCGCCGTGGTTGCTTGCAGCAGCGATGAACCGGTCGAGCTCCTCCGCCGAATTGCCGATCAGGTCCATCTCGCCGTTCACCACCATCTGCGGCGTGTAGGCGGTGGCACGATGCAGCGTGTGCTCATAGGCGTATTGCCGGTTGGTGAATTCCGGCTTGGCGAAGGAATCCTTCCAGCCGAGATAATCCCAATAGGTGACGCCGAAGCTCAGTGCCAGGACGTCCGGCCGGTCGGCGATCGCCGCGAGATTGGCATTCGCGGGCGGGCAGGAGGAGCAGCCCTGGCTGGTGAAGAGCTCGACCACGACCGGGCTTTGCGCCGCCGGTTCGGCAACGGCGCCCGAACCGGCGGCCAGCGTCAGGGCGACCGCAAGGCCGCCGGCGCTCATCTCTCTGCTCCAACCCATGGGAAACCTCCATCCAATTTGTCTCGGATGATGGTTCGACGCGAAACCGCGAAGGGTTACATCACGGGATTGTCAGGAAAGGCCGTGGGTACACCGGCCGGATTCTAAACCGCCGCTCGAGCGACCGGAATGTGGAGAAGCGCCTGGCGGGCTAGCCGGGGAGGCTGCGAATTGTCGTTTTCGTTATGATTGTAAGATATCGTAATTTACTACGAATCGCTGTGTTCAATTCGGAACAAAAATTAACCCCCTGGCTGCGCTCCCGCATCAAGTGTGAGCGCGATTTCGGCGTGCCCGATGCCGATCAGCAGCCGCCACATTTTACCGGCATGTGCCCGTATTGCGGTGCGATCTCCGACTATCGCAAGCACGATATCCGGCGCGTCCAGTCCCTGATATAGGTCGCTTTCCGATATGTCAGCCCCTGCACCGAAAAGGGGCACATGATGGTCGCTCGCTGATCCGAGGTACTCAATGTCCACGCCGGAAGACCTTCGCGCCCGCGCCAGAAAGTGTCGCGACATTGCCACGCTTGAGGGAACAGGCAAGGCCGAGTTCCTGAAAGCTGCCGAAGTCTTCGAAGCTCTGGCAAATCATGCGGAAGCGCTGGCGGAGCCGAATCCCAAGCCATCGGAATAAGCGCGTCGAGCGCTGCAAATAAGCCGCACCCGTGAACCGCTGGACCGGGGAGAAGCACACGGCGGTGAAGCCGAAGCTGGTCAGGCTGTCCAATATCGAACAGACGGCGACAATTCACAGGCTTAAATGCCTCCTTACTAAGCCACTTTGGCGGGAGGTTTCATGTGACCAGGGCGCAGCTCAGCAAATTGGCTCTTCGCCGCGAGGTCGAACTGGCCTTCGCGCGCCAAGAGCTCACGGTGACGCATGTGCACGTGGTTGCAGGTGAGAATCCGGGTTCGTGGGCGATAGAGTCTTTGATATGCGCACCCGGCCACGAAGATAAGGTCGCGCTCTCCGCACAGGCGATCGTGCGTGAGCTCTCAGAACGCTTTGAGGTCTGTGCACCAGTCGGGCGCTCGCCGGTCCGCAGCTATCGGAGTGTCGATCGAGAAGCCTCCCGGTAAAACGGTCTTCGCGTCGCTTGGTCATTTTCAGTCGCCGCCGTTGGCGGCGCCCCGAGCACGATCGCTTTCATCGCTGCGTGGACAAACCATTCGGCAGTTCCCATGTGTCAGAAGTCATCGACCGAGTTCTGGCCGGGCTAGATACGATGTCAGGCGTGGACTCAGCAGGAACCAGTGGGCGGTAAATCAGTGACCAAGAAGCGCAAGACCTCGGACCGCATGGCCAGCAAGGGCCATCCCAATCCAGTTGATGTTCACGTCGGCCTCAGGATACGCCTCCGGCGCACCCTGCTTGGCCTCAGCCAAGGGTCCCTCGCCGAGCAACTTGGCCTCACCTTTCAGCAGGTGCAGAAATATGAGCGCGGCACGAACCGCGTGAGTTCGAGCCGGCTGTTCGATCTGACCAGAATTTTGAAGGTGCCGATCGCCTATTTCTATGACGAGATGGGCCTGGACGTGTCAAAGCAAAGTCCGGCCGCGCTTGCCGGTCAGAAGCCGAAGGCCGTCGATAGGGATGCCGATCCGGCTGCCAAGAGAGAAACGCTTGAGCTCGTGCGGGCCTATTACGGTATTCCGGATCAGGGAGTCCGACAGCGCTTCACCAATATGATCCGCGCCATAGCCGGCGCCGAGTACTGACATTGCGCGCATTAGGGTCCTTTCGACGCGCCTCAGCTGGCGGGTGATCAGATTGGGACCGCGCGGCCGAAGCGTGGCCGCTTATCGGTGGCGGCACCGCCGAACCGTGCCAAACCTGGCTAAGAATTGCAGGAAGCTGCAGAGAGGAATGGCCGCCCTTCGCTCACGCGGCAAAGTGCCAGAAGCGTTGCGTGATGCGGGTTTCAGTTGGTAGCACCGGACGGATTTGAACCGCCGACCAAGGGATTATGATTCCCCTGCTCTACCGCTGAGCTACGGTGCCACCGGGTCCGGCAGGAACGGGCCTGCGGGATCGAAGCGGCAGCGTATAAAGCGGCGGCCCCGGCCTGTCAAGAAATCCGCAAGTTATTGTTCTGACGCGGGAATCGGCGGCCCTGCAGGGACCGTTTCGGGCCGGGTTCAGCGCCGGTAAAGGTCCCGGTTGATCGAGAACACCATGATCATGTTGATCGCCTGGTCGTCTTCCGAGAGGGGCATGAACAGGTTGGCCTCGCAGACGTAGCGATCGACCATCTGGAAGTTGTCCTCCTCGTAATACGGCGCCCGGATGTCCAAGACCCTTTGGTAGCGTTGCTCGGCGGCGTCCGGGGTGGCGGCGAAATAGCCGTCGCGCACCGATTTGCCGGTCGGGTCATGGCCGCGCAACTGCACCTCGCCGGTGCCGACCAGGCGATAGACGAAGCGCCGGTCATCATCGACCACATCCACCAGCATGATGTTCGGCAGCAGGCCGACCAACTCGGCCGGGTCGATGTCGCTGCGCCGCGGCATGGACCGCTCGCCCCGCTTGCCTTCCCAATAGGCGAGCATCTTCAGAACGTCCGGATGACACTTCGTCTTCCAGTCTTCCATGCGATCGGTCCTGCATACTCAAGCACGCGGATACTACAGCGCTCTGTGCGAATCTCAAAGCGACCGCAAGGCATCGGCGGCGGCGCGGATCCAGTCCAGCCGCGCCGCCGGAACGAGGCCGTAATTGTAGTAGTCGAGCTCGGTCGCCCCGGCGCGGATGGCCACCAAGGATCGCGCCACGACATCATCGACCGAGCTCATTTCCGGATGGAACAGCCGCATCCCGACACCGAGTTTGACGCCGTCGCCCAGCACCGCATGCAATGCGGCCGTGTCCGCCCCGACCGCTTCCGCGCTGCGATCGTAGGCGCAGAACACCACGCCGTCGCAGCTTCGCTTGACCGCTTGGAGATCGCAGCCGCCGCGCCAGCCGTCATCGATCACATCGATGCGAACGTCGGGATGCGCCGCATCGCGCAACTCGGCGACCAGGCTGGTGACCGGCGCGCAGCGCCAGCGCACATAAGCTTCGACCTCGGGATGATCGGCGAAGGTCGCGGGCCCGCGCGCCGGAAAATCCGGCCAGCGCGGCGCCGGCACGGCGCGTTCGGAAGTCTCGGCGATCCAGCGGCGCACCGTGCTCCGCGCTGCTTCCGCATCGACCCCCGCGCTGTGGGCCGCTTCGGTGCAAGAGTCGCAGAAGCACAGCGACAACAGGAAGTCGTCTTCCGCGGTCAGCCCGACGCCATCCTTCTCATGGTGATAGCCGTGCGCATACGGCATGAAGCCCGGCGTTTCCAGCTGCAGGATGTCGGGCCGATAGCCGATGCTGAGATCGCGCACCAGCGTCCTCGCATAGGCGCGAACCTCGGGATGGCTCGGGCAGAGATTGAACAGGCTCGGCTCGCCGAAGGCATTGCGGGTGCAGGCATCGGGATGCAATTGCCCCAGCCGCATGTTGTGCAGGCAGACGGTCCAGCAGGCGACCGACAAGCCGCTGCGTTCGCGCCCCACCGTCAGCCCGCGCAGCACATCGCCTTCCGCGACGATCGCGGCCACCTGCGGCGTGAGGCGGCGATCGGCCCAGAGCTTGGGATCGGGCTGGAAATAGACGGTGCCGTCTTCGGGCAGGAAGGTCTTGCGGCGCGGGCTGCGCGGCTGGAAGAAGCGCCCGGCATGATAGGCGGTTGCGAGGTTGATGCCGTTCAGCCCGGCGCGTTCGCGGAGCTCGCGCGACACCGAATCCGGCCCCAGGTCGAGCACATCCCAGGGATAGGCCCAGATCGCCAGGCGCGGATCGGCGGCGCCGCGCGGCACTTTATTTGAACTCCACCACCGCCTCGATCTCGACCGTGATGTCGTCGGGCAGGCTGCCCATGCCGACCGCCGAGCGCGCGTGGCGGCCTTTGGCCTCGAACACCTCGACCAGCAGGTCGGAGCAGCCGTTGATCACTTTCGGATGCTGCTTGAAATCCGGCACCCCGTTGACCATGCCGAGCAGCTTCACGATGCGCGTCACCCGGTCGAGATCGCCGACCGCCTCGCGCAGCGCCGAGAGCAGTTGGATGCCGACGATCCGGGCGTGGCTGTACGCCTCCTCGATGCTGACCGCGCCGCCGACCTTGCCGGTGAACATGCCACCTTCCGGCCGCCGCGGGCCCTGGCCGGAAAGAAAGACCAGCGCGCCGGTGATAACGAAGGGCACGTAATTGGCAACCGGTGTCGGCGTCGGCGGCAGCACGATGCCCAATGACTTCAACCGCGCTTCGATGGCTCCGCTCATGGTCCAAGCTCCTTTGACGAATCTCGTGTGACTCGAAAAAAGGTATAACATGCGCGCCGGAATCAGCCATGAAAGCGTTGGGAGCGCGCGCATGGAAGACCAGGACGACAGTCCGCAAGTCGATCTGCTGATCACCAACGCGCGGCTGATCGACGGAACCGGCGGACCCTCGCGCAAAGCCGACCTGGCGGTCCGCGGCGATCGCATCGCGCGCATCGGCGACCGCGCTTCCATCGATCCGGCCTCGGCGCGACAGGTGATCGACGCCACGGGCCTGGTCCTGGCGCCAGGCTTTGTCGACAGCCACACCCATGACGACTTTGCCGTGCTGGTCGATCCCGCCATGCGTCCGAAGGTCAGCCAGGGCGTCACCACGGTCGTGGTCGGCAATTGCGGGATCAGCGGCGCGCCGATCCGACTGAAGGATTCGCCCCCGCCGCCGCTCAATCTGCTCGGCCCGGCGGAGCGCTTCGCCTATGGCCGCTTCGCCGACTATGCCGCCAAGGTCGATGCGACCCGTCCCGCCGTCAATGTCGCCGCTTTGATCGGCCATGGCACCTTGCGGGTCGCCACCATGCGGGACATATCGGGCCGCGCGTCGGCCGGCGAGATCGACCGCATGCGGCAACTGCTGGCGGACAGTCTCGATGCCGGTGCCATCGGCTTTTCGACCGGGCTGTTCTATCCGATCAACAGCGGCGCCGATGCCGACGAGGTGGTGGCGCTGGCGGAGATCGTCGGCGAGAAGGGCGGCGTCTACACCACGCATATGCGCGACGAATACGACCACGTGATCGACTCCCTGGAGGAAACCTTCGAGACCGCGCGCCGCGCCCAGGTTCCCGTCGTCATCTCGCACCACAAATGCGCGATGCCGGAGAATTGGGGCCGCAGCCGGGAAACCCTGCCGCTGATCGCGGCGGCATCGCAGCGCCAGAGCGTCGGGCTGGACGCCTATCCCTATGCCGCGGGCTCGACCGTGCTCTATCCGGAGGAGGCGCGCGACGACGTACGCATCATGGTCACCTGGTCGACCCCGCATCCCGAGGTCTCCGGGCGCGATCTCGCCGACATCGCGAAGGAATGGGGCTGTTCGCAGGAGGAGGCGGGCCGGCGCCTGCTGCCGGCCGGTGCCATCTACTTCCAGATGGATGAGGCCGACGTGCGCTCGATCCTCGCCTTTCCGCTGACCATGATCGGCTCCGACGGCCTGCCGCACGATCAGCATCCGCATCCAAGGCTTTGGGGCACCTTCCCGCGCGTGCTCGGCCATTATGTGCGCGACGTGCACCTGTTCAGCCTGGAGAACGCGATCCACAAGATGACCGGGCTCACCGCCGCGCGTTTCGGTCTCGCCGATCGCGGGTTGTTGCGCGAAGGCTATGCCGCCGACCTGGTCCTGTTCGACGCGGCGAAGATCCGCGACACCGCCACCTACGCGGATCCGATCCGCGCCGCGGAAGGGATCAGCGCGGTCTTCGTCAACGGCCAGCCGGCACTGGAGGGTGCCCGCGCCGGCCGCCTGTTGCGCCGGAATTGACGGAGATGGCTGCGGATCGGATCAAGTTGACGCCGAAGGCGGCGCGCAAGCTCATCTTATCGGCCCTCACCGGAGCCGGAACGGCACCGGCCAACGCGACCTATTTCACCGAGGCGATCCTCGACACCGAGTTGAGCGGGCTTGAAGGCCACGGCTTCTACTGGCTGCAATTCTATTGCGCGCATGTGAAGAGCGGAAAGGTCGACGGCAAGGCGCGGCCCTCGGTGCAGAAGCTCTCGCCCGTCGCCTTCCGCGTCGACGCCAGACGCGGCTTCGCCCATCCCGCGATCGAAAAGGGCTTCGCGAAGCTGATCCCCGCCGCGCAAAGGTATGGCATCGCCGGAATGGCGGTGCACAACTCATACAATTCGGCGACGCTGGGCTTTCACACAGGCACGCTGGCGCGCCACGGGCTGGTCGCGTTCGGCTTCACCAACGCGATGCCGGTGATCGCGCCGGTCGGCGGCAGCAAACCGGTGATCGGCACCAATCCGCTGTCCTTCGCCGTGCCGGGCAGGAAGGGCAAGATCGCCTTCCTGATCGACCAGTCTTCCTCCGCCGTCGCCTGGACCGCGGTGAAGCGCGCGGCGGAAGAGGGCAGGGCGATCCCGCTCGGCTGGGCGCTCGACAAGGACGGCCAGCCGACCACCGATCCCAAGCGCGGTCTCGCAGGGTCGATGGCGCCCGCCGGCGGCTACAAGGGCTTCGGCCAGGGCCTGATCGTCGAGGTGATGTGCGCGGCCCTGGCCGGAGCGCTGCGCGGACCCGAGATGGGATCCTTCATGGAGAATGACGGCAGGCCGATCGGCTGCGGCCAGTTCTTCATCGCCCTTGCCCCCGATCGATTCTCCGGCGGGCAGTTCGCCAGGCAGGTGACCGCGCTCGCCCAGTCGATCACCGCGCAGAAGGGCGCGCGCCTGCCCAACGCAAGGCGCGCGGCCAATCACAAGCGCCTCGCCAAGGCCGGCCTGCCGATCGAACGGTCGCTCTACGAACGGCTGAAAAGCTTCGCGGCGCGATAGGTTCGGCGGGCCCGGTCGCGAGTCCCCTTCCGGTTCGCAGCGCCGAACGCGGACCTCATGGATGTTGAACTTGCCAAATTGGTGGCGAATAGGCCGACCCGCCCGCGGATCGCCCGCGTGGGTACAATGTTATATTAAATCGCGTTGATTCAGTTGGTTAGATGCGCCACAGTGACGGTGACAATGGTCGCCTCACTTTCTTGTGACTTTATGCAGGAAATGAGGTAAGTCACACATCCCGCGCTGTCGAGGAAGACAACCAGGGCGTTTAGAACCATGCACCATCCTCCAAGCCGACCGCATCGCGCCACCAGGCGCCTACCGCCGCAAGCCGCGCTCGCGATCGAGCTGCCGGCGCCGATCCAGCCCGTGCCGGCCGTGTCGGCCGGACTGGTCGAGGCCTCGCCCCGGCTGCGGCAATGGCTGCGCGCGCGCCGGGTCAGCCTGGCGCTGTCGACCGGCGCGGGCGGAAAGCTCATCACCCTCGGGGCGGGGCCGTCCGGCCTCACCGTCTTCGAGGTGAGCTGCGATGTGCCGGGGGCGCTGCTGCAGACCGATGACGGTCTCCATGTCGCCGCGCACAGCCGGGTCTGGCGCTTCGACGACGCGCTGACCGAGGGCGAGCTCTATCGCGGCGCCGATCGCCTCTGCCTGCCCAGCCAATGCCGGCCGACCGGCGCGGTCGGCATCCGGGATCTCGCCGCCGAGGAATCCGGGCGTTTGCTGGTGGCCGCTTCCGCCTTCAACTGCATCGCGCGGATGAACAGCCGCGGCGATCTGAAGCCGGTCTGGCGTCCGGCCTTCATCGACAAGATCGTCCGCGAGGACCGCTGCCACCTGACCGGCTTCTGCCTGCGCGACGGCGCCGTCGCCTATGTCACGGTCGCCGCCGCCAGCAATGCCAAGGACGGCTGGCGGGAATACAAAGCGAGCGGCGGCCAGGTGATCGACGCGGCGACCCATCGCCCGGTCGTTGAAGGCCTGGCGCTGCCCCACGCGCCGCGCCTCTACCGCAATCGGCTCTGGGTGCTGGAGAGCGGCACCGGGACGCTGGGCTGGATCGATCCCGCGCGGCGGCGGCTCGAGCCTTTCGTGCAGATCCCCGGTTTCCCGCGCGGGCTGCGCTTCGTCGGCGACCATGCCCTGGTGATGACCTCGCGCCGCCGCGACGCGGCGGGCGAGGGTGCCGCGGGCATTCACTGGGTGAACATGAAGACCGGGAGCATCGACCACCGGCTCATCCTGGGAGAATCGGCCACGGAGGCGATCGACGTCGCCATCATCCCCGGCGAGACCGTGCCGCGCCTCGCCGGCCTGAGCCTGGCCGATTCCGGGTTGGAAACGCCGGGCCGGATCGCCGTCTAGCGGGCCTCGGGCTGTCGGTGGCTGTCGATCAGAACCTCGATCATCCGGACGAGGCGTGAGGCGGGGCCTTCGACGCCGAGGCTCTGGATGTTGATCCGGGCGCCTTCGATCAGCAGGAAGACTTCATCGGCCAAGCCTTCCGGGTCGCGCAATTGCGCGTCTTGGAACAGCTTCACCAGGCGCAGCCGGTGGCCGTTCTTGAACTCCTCGATGACGGCGTGGGCCGGGTGGGCCTTCTCCGGCAGCTCGACCGCGGCATTGGCGAGCGGACAACCGCGCTCGCCCGCGCTGGTGACGCATTCCGACACCTGTCCCAGCCAGATGCGAATCTCCTGCTGCGGGTCGCCGGCGCAGGCCTTGGCCACTTCATCCCAATGCGCATCCGCCTCCTGGGCGAGCTGGCGCAGATATTCGGCCACCAGCACGTCCTTCGAAGGGAAGTGGCGATAGACCGTCATCTTGTTGGTGCTGGCGGCCTCGGCGATGGCGTCCATGCTCACCGCGTGAATGCCGTGGTGATAGAACAGGTCGCAGGCCGCCGTCAGGATCCGGGTCCGCGGCGGGACGGGTCGAGACTCCAAGGTCTGAGACATCTCCGTCTGAGACCCGTGAGTTTCATTTTCGAGCGGCTTGTTGAGGGCTATTTCAAGCTCCGATTTCGCAGGTGCACGCATTTCACTTGACGCGGTACTTACTGATCAGTACCGTTCAATGTTACTAAGTAGTACCACCGTTCTTTGCCCGTGTCACGCAAGTTGTGACGGCCATCACACTTCAGGCGGAACAAGGGTTTAGCCTACTGACATCTTTGGGTAGTCGGTCTTGCCAAACTGATCGCCCGTGTTCCGCTGAATTTCCTAGCCCCAGCATATAGAGTCCCAAGTGGTTAGTTTTTTCATTAATCGCCCCGTCTTCGCATCTGCAATAGCCGGCATCATGGTGCTGGCGGGTCTCATTTGTTACCAGCTCTTGCCGGTGGCGCAGTTCCCGGACATCACGCCGCCGCAGGTCGTGGTGACCGCCGCCTATCCCGGCGCCAGCTCGAAAGTGGTGGCCGACAGCGTGACCACGCCGCTGGAGCAGCAGATCAACGGCGTCGCGGGCATGGCCTACATGTCGTCGATCAGCGCCAATGACGGCACGTCCACGATCACCATCACCTTCGAGGTCGGCTATCCGATCGACGTGGCCGCGGTCGATGTGCAGACCCGCATCACGGCGGCGAGCGGCCAGCTCCCGGCCATCGTCAACCAGGGCGGCGTCACCATCCAGAAGAAGAACCCCAACTTCTCTCTGGCGGTCAACCTGTCCTCGCCGGACGGTTCGGTCGACCTGACGACCTTGAGCAACTTCGCCTATCTGCAGCTGGCCGATCCCCTGAAGCGGTTGCCGGGCGTCGGCGACGTGATCATCTTCGGCGAGCGCCGCTATTCGATGCGCGTCTGGCTCGATCCCGACAAGCTCGCCAACCTCGGGCTCACCGCGCTCGATGTCCGCAACGCGATCGCCAACCAGAACGTCCAGGTGGCCGCCGGCAAGCTCGGCCAGTCGCCGGCGCCGGACGGCACCGCCTTCGAGGTGCAGGTCAATGCGCTCGGCCGCCTGAGCGACCCCGAGCAATTCGGCGACATCATCGTCCGCGCCGGCACCGGCAGCGAAGCCACGCTGCGCCTCAAGGACGTGGCGCGGGTCGAGCTCGGCGCCCAGACCTATTCGTCGAGCGCGCATCTCAACGAGAAGCCATCGGTCTTCCTCGGCATCTTCCAGGCGCCGAACACCAATGCGCTCGCCATGGACCATGCGATCCGCGCCAAGATGGAAGAGCTTTCCAAGCGATTCCCGAAGGGCGTCGAATACGGCATCGTCTACGACACCACGATGTTCGTCTCCGCCTCGATGGAAGACGTGATGATCACCCTGGGCGAAGCCATGGTCCTGGTCATCCTGGTGGTGTTCGTCTTCCTGCAGAGCTGGCGCGCGACCTTGATCCCGGCGATCGCGATCCCGGTCTCGCTGATCGGCACGCTGTGCATCATGTATGGCCTCGGCTTCTCGCTGAACACGGTCTCCATGTTGGGCATGGTGCTGGCAATCGGCCTGGTGGTCGATGACGCCATCGTCGTGGTGGAGAACGTCGAGCGACAATTGCATCTCGGCCTGAAGCCGATCGACGCGGCCAAGGCCGCCATGGCCGAGGTGACCGGGCCGATCATCGCGACCACCGCCGTGCTGATGGCGGTGTTCGTGCCGGTCGCGTTCCTGCCCGGCGTGACCGGCCAGCTCTACAACCAGTTCGCCTTGACCATTGCAATCTCGGTCGGGATCTCGGCCTTCAATTCGCTGACCCTGAGCCCGGCCTTGAGCGCCGTGTTCCTGCGCAACCAGCCGCCCTCGAACTTCCTGCCGTTCCGCCTGTTCAACGCCGGCTTCACCCGCTCGGCCAACGGCTATGCCTGGTCGATCCGCCACCTGATCGATGTGCGCTGGATCGTGATGGTCTTCTTCGCCCTCGGCCTGGTGATGACCTATGGCATCTATAAGAGGATCCCGACCACCTTCCTCCCGGTGGAGGACCAGGGCTATTTCTTCGCCGTCATGCAGCTCCCCGACGGCGCCTCGGTCGAGCGCACCGAAGAGGTGGCGAAGCAGGTGCGCGACATCCTGAAGGCGACGCCCGGCGTGGCGGACGTGGTCTCGGTCAGCGGCTTCAACTTCCTGACCGGCGCCGCCCAGTCCAACACCGGCGTCGAGTTCGCCGTGCTGAAGCCCTGGAACGAGCGCGGACCCGAGGAGAGCTCGCAGAACATCGTCAATGCGGTGCGCGGCAAGCTGCTGAGTCTGCCGGCCGGCTTCGCCTTGAGCTTCGATCCGCCGTCGATTCCCGGCATCAGCCCGACCGGCGGCTTCGAGTTCCAGCTCGAGGACCTGACCGGCCGGACCCCTGAGGAACTGAGCGGAATGGCCCAGGCCTTGCTCGCGGAAGCGCGCAAGCAGAAGGAGCTCGACCCGCACGCCTTGTTCTCGAGCTTCTCGACCTCGACGCCGCAGTATGACTATCAGCTCGACCGCACCAAGGCGAAGCTGCTCGGCCTCGACTTGCCGGATGTGTTCAGCACGCTGCAGATCTTCCTCGGCTCGCTCTATGTGAACGACTTCAACCAGTTCGGCCGCACCTTCCGGGTCACCATGCAGGCCGAGCAGGCCTCGCGCGCCCAGGCCGGCGACCTCTCGCGCCTCTACGTGCGCAACACCGAGGGCAAGATGATCCCGCTCAACACGCTCGGCGAGTTGAAGCCGACGGTCGGGCCGGAATTCATCTCGCATTACAACGCCTACGGCTCGGCGCTGATCAACGGCGGGCCGGCGCCCGGCTACAGTTCCAGCCAGGCGATCGAGGCGATGCAGCGCGTGGCCGCGACCGTTCTGCCGGCGGACTACGGCTATGAATGGACCGGCATCACCTATCAGGAGCTCAAGGCCGGCAACGTCGCGATCCTGGTCTTCGGCTTGGCCATCGTCTTCGTCTTCCTGTTCCTGGCGGCGCAGTACGAGAGTTTCTCGATGCCGTTCATGGTGCTGCTGGCGGTGCCGCTCGCCCTGTTCGGCGCAGTGCTGGCGCTTTGGCTGCGCGGCATGCAGATCGACGTCTATTCGCAGGTCGGCTTCGTCATGCTGATCGGCCTCTCGGCCAAGAACGCCATTCTGATCGTCGAGTTCGCCAAGCGCCGGCGCCTGGAAGGCCACAGCATCGTCGATTCCGCGATGGAAGCCGGCCGCCTGCGTCTGCGCCCGATCCTGATGACCGCCTTCGCCTTCATCCTCGGCGTCGTGCCGCTGATGATCGCGCACGGCGCCGGTGCCGCCAGCCGCCAGTCGATCGGCACCACGGTGTTCGGCGGCATGTTGGCGGCGACGCTGCTCAGCCTCGCCTTCGTGCCGGTCTTCTATGCGCTGATCGAGCGTTGGCGCGAGGGCCGCGCCGCCCGCGAGGAAGAACAACACCAACGTCCGGCGCCCGCCGCCGGAGAATGAGAATAGGCCGGCCCGGCCTGACCCGCCGGGCGCGGCAAGGACATTGGAGGACAAGGTCATGCGTATCTGGACCACTGCCATCGGATTGGTCGTCGTTGCCGCCGCCGGTTACGGGGTGGTGAGCTTCGTTTTCCCGGAGGCTCTGCACGACGTGGTCGCGGCCGATGCCGCGCAGCAGGAGCAGCCCCCCGCCGGCGGCCCGCCGCCGGCCTTCCCGGTGCCGGTCTCGGTGATCTCGAAGACCACCGTTCCGGTCTATCTGGAATATGTCGGCACCACCGAGGCGATCCGCGAGGTGACCCTGCAGGCCAAGGTCGGCGGCTATCTGCAGGAGACCGGCATCACCGACGGCGCCGATGTGAAGGAGGGCGATCTCCTCTATCGGATCGATCCCGACGACTACCAGGCGGCGCTCGACCAGGCGAAGGCGCGGCTGCAGGGCGACCAGGCGGCGCTCGAATACGCGACCTCGAGCCAGAAGCGCAATGCGGCGCTCTCCGCCACCGGCGCCGTCGCCAAGGACACCAACGACGAGAAGACCAGCCTGATGCATCAGGCCCAGGCCAACATCATGGCCGACAAGGCGGCGATCCGCACCGCGCAACTGAACCTCGGCTACACCGAGCTCAGGGCGCCGTTCGACGGAAGGCTCGGCAAGAGCCTGGTGCATGAGGGCGCGCTGGTCACGGCGCAGACCACCGAGATCAACACCCTGGTGCAGATGAGCCCGATCTACGCGACCTTCAATCCGAGCGAGACCGATCTCGCCTTGATCCAGAAGTATCGCGCGGGCGGCGATCTCACGGTGGATATCTCGATCGCCGGCGAGGACAAGCCGCGCGTCTCCGGCAAGCTCACCTTCCTCGACAACACGGTCGATCGCAACACCGGCACGATCACCGCGCGGGCGACGGTGGAGAACACCCACCACGAGCTGCTGCCCGGCCAGTACATCAAGGTGCGCCTGCACCTGACCGAGAAGCCGGACGCGCTGCTGGTGCCGCAGATCGCCCTGGGCTCGAGCCAGATGGGCCGCTTCGTCTACGTGATCGGCGAGAAGGGCACGGTGGAGCAGCGCTTCATCGAGACCGGGGCGCTGATGGGCGACAAGGTCGTGATCAACAAGGGCCTCCAGGCCGGCGACAAGGTGATCACCGGCAACCTGCAGAAGATCGGCCCCGGCATGCCGGTCCAGGCACTGCCGGAGCAGCCGAGCGCGTCCTAGGCGCCGCTGCAACACTCCGAAAAGGGGGCCTTCGGGCCCCCTTTGCATTAGGAGATTGCGTCGCTTCTGCTACAAAGCCTCTTCGGCACCGAGGCGGAGCAGGAGCACGGATGGAGCATCACACACCCCTGATCGCGGCGATCGTCGGCGCCATCGTGCTCGCCTTCATCCTGGGCGCGGTCGCGCATCGCCTGCGGATCTCGCCGCTGGTCGGATATCTTCTGGCGGGCGTGGCGGTCGGGCCGTTCACGCCGGGCTTCGTCGCCGACCAGGCGCTGATCACCGAGCTGGCCGAGATCGGCGTGATCCTGCTGATGTTCGGCGTCGGCCTGCACTTCTCCCTGAAGGACCTGCTCGCGGTCAAGTCGATCGCGATCCCGGGCGCCATCGGCCAGATCGCGGTCGCGACCTTGCTCGGCTGGGGCCTCGCCTGGATGCTCGGCTGGCCGCTCTCGAACGGCATCGTGTTCGGCCTGGCGCTCTCCGTCGCCAGCACGGTCGTGCTGTTGCGGGCGCTCCAGGAACGCCGCCTCGTGGAATCGACCGAGGGCCGCATCGCGGTCGGCTGGTTGATCGTCGAGGACCTGTTCATGGTGCTGACGCTCGTCCTCCTGCCGCCGCTTGCGGGGATCGCTTCTTCCATGGAGACGGGCGAGGCGGGGGCCGGGCTCGAGGAGATCGCACTGACCCTGGGCATCACCCTCGGCAAGGTCGCCCTGTTCGTCGCGGTGATGCTGGTGCTCGGCCGCAAGGCGGTGCCCTGGCTGCTGCACTACATCGCCCATACGGGATCGCGCGAGCTGTTCCGCCTCGCGGTGCTGGCGATCGCGCTCGGCATCGCCTTCGGCGCCGCCGCCTTGTTCGGCGTGTCGTTCGCGCTCGGCGCCTTTTTCGCCGGCATGGTGCTGGCCGAATCCGAGCTCAGCCATCGCGCCGCCGAGGAGACCCTGCCGCTGCGCGATGCCTTCGCCGTGCTGTTCTTCGTCTCGGTCGGCATGCTGCTCAATCCTTCGGCCATGCTGGACCAGTTCTGGCCGCTCGTCGCCGCCGTTGCGATCGTGCTGTTCGGCAAGTCGATCGCCGCCTTCCTGATCGTGCGCGCCTTCGGCCATCCGACCGGGGTGGCCCTCGTCATCTCCGCCAGCCTGGCGCAGATCGGCGAGTTCTCCTTCATCCTGGCCGGTCTCGGCGTGGCGTTCGGCGTCCTCACCGAGCAGGCCCAGGACCTGATCCTCGCGACCGCCATCGTCTCGATCCTGCTCAACCCGACCGCCTTCGTGCTGCTCGACCGGTTCAGGTCACGGCTCGGTGCCGCGTCCGTGGACGACGAGAAGGCCGGGGTAAAGCGGGAAATCCACTCAACCACGCTCACCGGTCACAGCATCCTGGTCGGCTATGGCCGGGTCGGTTCGGTGATCGGCGAAGGCCTGCGCCAGGACGCAACGCCCTTCATCGCCATCGACACCCGCAGTCAGGCGCTGGAATCTCTCGCTGCCGCCGGCGTCGAAACCATCAGCGGCAATGCTGCCGATCCGGCTCTATTTGCCGCCACCCGTCCGGAGGTCGCGCGCTGCCTGTTCGTCGCCGTGCCCAACGCCTTCGAGGCCGGTGCCATCGTCGAGCAGGCCCGCGCCGCCAATGCCGCCCTGCCGATCATCGCGCGAGCCCATTCCGATGCCGAGGCCCGTCACTTAGTGTCGCTCGGTGCGACGGCGACGGTGATCGGCGAGACCGAACTCGCGCTGGAGATGCTGCGGCGCGCGAAGGTGGCGCCGGCTTAGTCCTCCGCCGAGGCCAGCGGTGCGCCGGTGTCTTCGAGGATGCGGAGCGCCGTCGCCGGCAGATGCACCGCGACCTCCGCGCCTTCGCGATAGGGGATCTCCTCGCCGGTATTCTGCATCAGCGCCTGGATCTTGGCGCCGGTGGCGAGACCGACGATCAACTGCACGGAATTTCCGAGATAGACCCAGCGCTGAACGGTTCCGGGGATCCGGTTCTCGCCGCCCGTGCCCTTGGGCTCGAGCCGGACGCGCTCCGGCCGGATCGTGACCTTGGTGGTGCCGGTCGCATCGGCACTGCCCCGGCCCGCATAGCAGTCGAAGCCACCGACCTTCACCTTGCAGCGTCCCGTCGCGTCCGATCCCGAGGCGACCGCATCCATCAGGTTGGAGACGCCGAGGAAGTCCGCGACGAAGACCGTGGCCGGCGCCTCGTAGATCTCCTCGGGCGGCGCCACCTGCTCGATCCGGCCGTTGGACATGACCGCGATCCGGTCGCTCATGGTGAGCGCCTCTTCCTGGTCGTGGGTCACGTAGACGAAGGTGATGCCGACCTGCTGCTGCAGGCTCTTCAGCTCGACCTGGAGCTGCTTGCGCAGCCGCGCGTCGAGGGCGCCCAAGGGCTCGTCCAGCAGCAGCACCGCGGGCTTCAGCACCAGCGCGCGGGCCAGGGCCACGCGCTGCTGCTGGCCGCCCGACATCTGGGCGGGCTTGCGCTTCTCGAAGCTGGTCAGCTGCACCAACTCCAGCGCCTCGTTGACCCGGCGCTTCACCTGGTCGGGCTCGACCTTCTGCCGCCGCAGGCCGAAGGCGACGTTGTCGAACACGTTCAGGTGCGGGAACAGCGCATAGCTCTGGAACACGGTGTTCACATGCCGCTTGTGCGGCGGCGTCTCGGTCATGTCGGCGCCGTCGAGCACGATCTGCCCGCTGGTCGGGCGCTCGAAACCGGCGATCATCCGCAAGGTCGTGGTCTTGCCGCAGCCCGACGATCCCAGCAGCGAGAAGAACTCCCCGCCCGGGATCTGCAGGTTGATGTTGTCCACGGCCCGGTGTGGGCCGAAATGCTTGTTCAGGTCGATGAGTTCGATCTCGCCGCCGCTCACGCCATCCCCCCGCAGGTGTCCATCGAGTTCGTCATCATCATAGGTCGAACGCGCCCATCGCCTGGGTCATGCCGCCTTGCTTTCCGGTCCGCCGCTCGCCGCGCGTCATATATCGATGCACCACCCAGGCGATGCCGATGGCGGTGAGGGTCATCGCCACCATCACCGTGGCCAGCGCGTTGATCGACGGCAAGGGTGCGCCGCGGGTCGAGCTGTAGACGCGGATCGGCACGGTGTCGCAGGACGAGCCGCAGCTGAGCCAGGCGCTGATCACGAAATCGTCGATCGAGATCGCGAACACCATCATCAGGCTGGAGAAGATCGCCGGCAGCAGCAGCGGCAGCACCACCAGCCGCAGGGTCTCCCAGGGTGTCGCGCCCAGATCGGCCGCCGCCTCCTCGTATTGCCGTCCGATCGAGAACAGCCGCCCGCGCACGATCACCACCACATAGGAGAGCGAGAAGGTGACATGCCCCATGACCTGCGCCGTGGTGCCGAGCGGGATGAAGGTGAAGAGGTTGACGAAGACCAGGAACAGCGAGACGCCCATCACCAGTTCCGGCGTCACCAGCGGGAACAGCATGATGAAATTGGATGCGGAAGCGAGCCGGCCGCGCCAGCGCGCGAGGCCGAGCGCCAGCATGACGCCCAAGGGTGTTGCGATCAGCATGGTGAGGCCGGCGAGCTTCAGGCTCTGCAGCAGGGCATGCTGCAGCCGCGGATCGCCGATCACCGAGGAACGCGGGTCGTCGAGATACCAGCGGGTGAGGGAAAAGCCCTGCCAGGCGGTCACCGACCGGCCGGCATTGAACGAGAACATGATCGCGACGACCACCGGCACGATCGAGATCGCCACGTAGATCCAGGTGATCACCACCAAGCCGCGCGGCTCGCCCCAGGGGTTGAGGATCCAGTTGCGGATGCGCTGGGCGGTGGAAGGCGCGGCGATCCGGCGACGTTCGGTGACGGCGGTCATCCGGCGACCTCCTTCTGCGCCTTGGCGATGGTGATCATGTAATAGGCCATCAGCACCGCCAGGAAGGCCGAGAGGATCATGGTCAGCGAAGCGCCGACCGAGGGCTGCGGTCCGCCGTGGAAGAAGATGTCGATCTGGTTGCCGATCATGGTGGTGCGCGGCGAGCCGGACACGATGGTCGGGGTATAGTAATCGCCGAACATCGGCAGGGCGATGATGACGCTGGCGCCGAGGATGCCGGGCTTGGACAGCGGCAGGGTCACGTGGAAGAAGGCGGAGGCGGGGCTGGCGCCGAGATCCCGCGCGGCTTCCAGCACGCTGCGGTCGATGCGGTCGAGCGCCGCCAGCAGCGGCAGGATGAGATAGGGGATATAGCCGTAGATGAGGCCGAGGATCACCGAGGCATGGTTGCCGCCCAGCCAATCCGGCGGGGTCTGGACGAGGTTGGTCCAGAGCAGGAACTTGTTCACGAAGCCGCTCGGCGAGAACAGGTTCACCCAGGCCAGCATCCGCATCATGTAGGAGACCCAGAACGGCAGCACGATCAGCGCGATCAGCAGCATCTTGGTCCGCCGGGCATGGCGCGAGATGTAATAGGCCACCGGATAGCCGAACAACAGCGACCCGGTCAGCGCGAGGGCGACATAGACCACGGTGCGGAGGAAGATGCCCCAGTATTGATTGCCGGGCAGGAATCCGGCCAGCGTCGTCAGCAGGACGTCATAGTTCCAGCTGAGCGGATTCCAGTTCGGCACCGCGTTGAGGAAGATGGGATCGACGCCGCCGAAGGCGACGCCGATCACCGCATAGAACGGCACCAGGAACAGCAGGATCAGCCAGACCACGCCGGGAACGGCGAAG
The DNA here is from genome assembly GCA_030715195.1 of Dongia sedimenti. Lineage (GTDB taxonomy): Bacteria > Pseudomonadota > Alphaproteobacteria > Dongiales > Dongiaceae > Dongia > Dongia sedimenti. The sequence goes on along the minus strand of JAUYVI010000002.1, from coordinate 214,724 downwards.
ACCGGCCACAGCCATTTCGGATACACGCGAAGCTACTCCCGGCTTCAACCGTTCATTCCGCTCACGAGCCCGAATTGAACTTGGCGTAGGCGTCCTGCCACATCCCCTGGCCCTTCGGCGTGAGCGCGCAGTATTGCAGCGAGCCGGCGCCGACGTCTTCCTCGGTCAGGATGATGTTCTTCAGCTGCTCGGGCAGGATGCCGGCCTTGACCAGCTCGTCGGCATTGAACGACTTCTGCGCCGGCTGATAGCCGGTATAGGTCGTGGTGTTGTTGTAGGCGACCTCGGCGTCGCAGATGTGGTTCAGCCAGAGATGGCCGAGCACCGGCTTCTTCGACTTGGCCAGCAGCGCCCAGCAATCGTTCTGGGTGACGCCCTTGCCCTTGCCCGGCCACCAGTACTTCAGGATCGACTTGTCCTGGCCCTCCGGCCAATAGCTGATGATGGCGCCGAGCATGTCGCCCGACCAGCTCTGGTGGATCCAGCAGCTGCCGTCGGCGAGCGTCTGGTACTCGGTGATGTTGATCTTGGGATTGGAGATCGGCACGGTCGCCTTCAGGTCGGCCAGCGCCTTGTCCAGCACCGCCGCGTCTTCCGTATTCATGTCGGTCAGGCCGCGATACTGCATCGCCATGCCGAGGGATTCGCGCGCATCGTCGAGGATGCCGGTATAGCCGGAATATTCCTTCGAGCTCTCGTCCCAGAACACCGACCACGGATTGGCGAGGCTGCCGATATCCGTCTTCACCTTGTCGGTGCGCCAGCCGATGCCGGTCGAGTAGAGGTTATACGGCACCGAATACTGCGAACCCTGGTCGTAGAACGGATTTTGCAGCGACTTGAAGATGTTCTTTTCCAGGTTCGGAATGTAGCTGTGGTTGAGCGGCTGCAGCAGCTTGCCGGCGACGCCCTGGGCCAAGCGGTCCGGCGTGATGTTGGTGGAATCGACCTCGACCGTGCCGCTGGCCAGGCGAGTGATCGCCTGGTCCATGCTGTCGAACGTGGTCAGCACCACCTCGACCCCGTACTTCTTCGAGAAGGTGTCGATCACCGAGACCTGGTCGATATAGTCCTGGTAGTTGAAGATGTGGAACGGGCCCTTCTCCGGCTCCAATCCGCTCTTGATCGGGTCGCCGTTGAGCGGCAGCGTCACCGGCTTGTCGGGGCGGGAGAGGGGAATGCCGCCCGGTCCCGCCTGCTTGCCCGCCTCGTCGGCCAGGGCGGCGAAGTCGAGCAGCGGCGCCGCACCCGCGGCCAGGCCGACGGCACCGAGCGCGCGCAGCGCCTCGCGGCGCGACAGGAACCCGCGCCGATAGCCGGTCATGATGGTTTGGATCTTGGAATCCCGGTCCTTCATCTCGTCACTCCCTGTTCGTCGTTTTCACGGTTCCGGCTTCATACCGGTCCGGTGGTGGACTTATTCCATCCATTATCGGACGATTCTGAACGATCATTCAACTTCAGAACATGCTGGCTCCTCAGGCTGCGCCGATAGATGACACTTGGCGACAGGTTATGCTGGCTTACGACACGGGGCCCATACAATCGGCGGGGGCTTGGCAAAATGGTAGAGAGGCCGGGATTCACGCACAAGACCCATTCGGTCCCCTTAAGCGAGGAAGACCAGGGTCTTAACCGGGCTTTGCTAAATCCAGCCGGTGTCGGGCAAAAATGTTAAACCACTGCGGCCGCCCGTGACTCGCCGTCACCCGCGGGTCCGTGCCGGCCTGCACGAGATGCCCGGGTCTCAAGCCCGGGCATGACGCGTTTTCAATCGGCTAGGCCGCCTTCAGCAATGAAAGGGCGATGTAGCCGTCGAACTTGCCGGTCTTCACATGGGCCCATTTTCCGCCCGGCACCTTTTCGATCACGTCGACCTTGGCGCCCTTCTTCAAGGTGGCCAGGATCTGGCTCTTGGTGTTCGGATCCTTCCGCACATGCGCATAGCCGTGCGAGACCACCATGGTGACGTCCGCCGTTCGGATCGAAGTCGGGGCGCTGTCGATCGGCGCCGCTGCACGCGGCGACGCGGCCTCGGCCGCAGTGGTCAGCATCACCGCGGCGAATGCGGCGGCGGAAAGCGAGAGAATTTTCTGCATGGGCGTGTCCTCCTCGGTTGAACCCGATTCAGACACTGTTCCCGCACCGTGATTCCGTCCAGCATGCCGCGCGGCGACAGCCGGACTTTCGTGTAACGGACGATGACACGTGCATCATCCCGTTACACGAAGGTCAGCTAGCGGTCGTTTGTCATGTTGCTGCTATTCGGCCAGCAGCTTCTTGATCTTCTCGACGAAGCGCTCGTGGTCCTCGGAATAGGCGATCACGTCGCGGAACTCGCCCTTGCGCCCCATCAGATAGAGCACCGCCGTGTGGTCCATCGTGTAGCCGCCGTCCGAAGTCGGGACCTTCTTGTAGAAGACGCGGTATGCCTTCGCCGCCGCGGCGATCTGCTCCGGCGTGCCGGAGAGTGCCACCGTGTTGCCGCCGAAGTTGGAGATATATTCCTTCAGCACGGCCGGCGTGTCGCGCTCGGGATCGACGGTGACGAAGAGCGTGGTCAAGTCCTTGGCCGGCGCCCCGATCTCGTCCTCGGTCCGCGCGATTTCCGAGAGCGTGGTCGGGCAGGCGTCCGGGCAGTGGGTGAAGCCGAAGAACACCGCGTAGGGCTTGCCGTCGAGGCTCGCGGAATCGAACGGCTTGCCGTCCTGATCGGTCAGATGCAACGGCCCGCCGATCGGCACCGCCGCCGGTCCGGTGCCGCCCTGGGTGAGGTAGAGATAGCCGAGCGCCGCGGCCGAGACCGCGGCGACGACGATCAGGATGGAAACGACGCGGCGCGACATCGCGGCCTCCCGCTTACATATTGTCCATGGAGTGGCTGGTGCCGGCCGGCTCGATCATGAACTCGATCTTGACCTTGCCGGCCTTCTCGAAGGTGAGCTCGCCGTTCACGATCGTGTCCGGGACGAGTTCCTGGTTCACGCCCATGAACATGATGTGGAGCGATTTCGGCTTCAGCTCGACTGTGGCGCCCGCGGGAATCTCCAGCCCGTCGGTCAGCTCCTGCATCTTCATCACGTCGCCGTCCATCTTCATGGTGTGGATCTGGCTGGCCTTGGCGAACTCGACGCTGACCGCGAGCAGGCGGTCCGGCGTGCTGCCGTGGTTGATGATCTTCATGAAGCCGTCGGCGACGTCGCTGCCTTTCAAGGTCGCGCGGGCCCAGGGATGGACGATCTCGAGATCGCCGGCCTTGTATTCATGGGCGAAAGCGGCGGCGGCGCCGAAGCCGACGAAAGCGAGGATGAGGAGGTTGCGCAGAACACGCATGTTCATGCCTTTCAAATCTGTGCGGCGAGCGCGGCTCGCGCGCGATGGAAACCGAGAAGCGGAAAAGGCGCGGCCGTTTGTCGGGCCGCGAAACGGCTCAGCCGATCGCCGGCGGCGCCTGGGCCCCGGTGTCGGAGACATAGATGCTCGGCGGATCGATGCTGGAAGCCCGGTGCGCGCTGACATGGAGCACGAAGACCGCGGGCGGCGGCACGGCGACCGCGACCGCGCCGCCGAGACTCGGCATCGATCCGGCCATCGGGCAGGCGGTGCTACAGAGCGTGCAATCGGGCTGATGCCGGTTGTTGTGCTGGATCGGGTCGCCGCCGGAGCCCGAGCTGTCGCAGGTGGCGGCGACGGCAAGCGGATCGATCGCCGCGGCGATGGCCTGCACATTGAAGACGGCGGCGAACAGGGCGTTGAGCAGCAGCGCATAGGCCAACACGCTGCCCAGCGACCGCTGGCGCCGTCTCAATCCTGCAAAGATGCCGCTCCTGACCATGTTGCTCTATCGCATGGCGAGGAAAGGCGGGCAAGCCGGCCGATTGTCGCGCGCCGGCTTGCCCATGTATTTCAGCGGCTTAGAAAGCCTTGCACTTGCCGCTGCCATGCTTGTAGGTGCCGATCAGGGCGTCGCCGAAATAGTCCTTCTTGGCGGCGCAGGTGCTGCGGCAGACCATCAGGCCGCAGACGCTGAAGTCCTCGCCCGAGGCCTTGCCCGGAGAGCCGTCGCTGTTGGTGATATGACACTGGCATTCGCCGTTGCGGTCGGACGCCTGGTTGTCCTCCGAAGCCCAGACCAGCATGTGGTTGGGATCCTGGAGCGTCACGCCTTTGTAGAGTTCGAGCTTCCCCTTCTTGCCGAGCGCCAGGAAGTAGTCGGTCTTCTCCCCGCTCGTCTTCGACGGGGCGCGCCACAGCTCCTTGCCCGTCGGATCCTTCACGACAAAATTGCCATCGTTCTGCAACACGGCCGTGCTGCCCGGCTGCGGCTGCTCGATATTCGCTTCCCACAGCACCGGATGGCCGGGGAACCGCTTGTCGGTGAGGTCCAGCGTGCCGTCCTTGTGCATGAACAGGACGTAGCGGGTGTCGCTGGTCCAGAGGCATTCTTCGGCCTTCAGGACATGCTCCGCTTTGGTGGCCGAGACGTGCTCGACCGTGGTGCAGGCCGCGGACGCGGCGCCGGAAAAGCCGAAAATCGAAAGAAGTGCGATCGCGAACAAGACTGGGCGCATGGGATCCCCTGGAGTTACGCCATTAACGGCAAAAGCGACTGCTCAGCCCTTAATACGTCACTAGGGGCCTGCCAAATCACTGGGTTCAGGGCATACCCTCCTACGTTGCCGGAGTCCACGCATTTGGCCGACTTCACCCGGTTTTGAGGCCTCCGTCACAACCGACCCCCATAGGTTATCCACAGCAGCGCACTCTTGATTTGGGGTCTGGGCTTCGCCAGACTCGGCAGCCAAGGACCTGCCCCGCCCTTGAGATAACGGTTTCTGGAAAAGTCACCGGACGGCAGGCCGCACGGGACGGACATGCTGTTTTCTTACGACCCCATGCTGGTGGTCGCCTCGGTTCTGGTGGCCATCATGGCGTCCTTCACCGGCTTGCGGCTGGCCGGCGATCTCAGCGCGCTGCCCGCGCCGGCGCGCCGCATCCGGATCGCCGAGGCGGCCTGCGCGCTCGGCGGCGGCATCTGGTCGATGCACTTCGTCGGCATGCTGGCGCTGCGTCTCCCGGTTTCGATCAGTTATGAGGCGCTCAACACCTTGAGCTCGGTGCTGGTCTCGATCCTGATCACCGGCCTCGGCCTCTCCTTTGTGCATATGGGAGAGCGCAGATTGTGGCGCACGGCGGTCTCCGGCACGCTGATCGGCCTTGGCATCGTCACCATGCATTACATCGGCATGCGGGCGATCGGCGGCAACTGCCTGGTCGAATACGGGCCGGCCGGAATCCTTCTCTCCTCCGGCATCGCGATCCTGTCCTCGATCGCCGTGGTGCAGATCGCCTATCGCCGCCGCACCCTGCTGCAGGTCAGCCTGGCCGCCGTGCTGCTCGGGATCACGATCTCCAGCATGCATTACACGGCGATGGCCTTCACCCGCTTCATCCCGGTGAGCGAACTGGTCGGCCTTGCGCAGCCGATGATCCAGGACGGCTATCTGGCCCTGATCGTGGCGCTTGCCGCCTTCGTGGTCTGCGGCCTGTTCCTGTTGACCGCGCTGCCGCTGCCGGCCGCCGGCTGGATCGCCGCGCCGGCCGGGGCGCCGATCGCCGCCGCCTTCGCGGCCCCCGAGCCCCAGGTGGCGTCGAAGCCGGCAGCGCCCAAGCCCGCGGCGCCACGCGCGCAGCCCGACGCCGCGGACAAGCTCCGCCTGCCCTATGAGCAGGGCGGCCTCACCTTCTTCCTCGAAGCGGCGCGCATCACCGCGATCCAGGCCGAGGGCCACTACACCAGGCTCTACGAAGGGCAGGAGAGCCACTTCTGCCCCTGGTCGATCTCCAAGGTCGAGGAAACCGTGGCCGGCCGGAATTTCCTGCGCACCCACCGCAGCTTCCTGGTCAACCTGGAACACGCCCGCGCCTTCCAGCGCAAGCACGACAAGGTGTTCCTGGTGGTGCCCGGCCCCGAGGACAACCTGGTGCCGGTCAGCCGCGGCCATGTGCCGGAAGTGCGGAAGGCGCTCGGTCTCTAGCGCGTCCGACGCTTCAGCGCACCGGGTCCGGCGCGATGATCTCCATCCCGAGGCGGCTGATCGGTTTCCGCCCGACATAGCCCGCGGGTTCGAAGAAGCGGAAGCTGATCTCGAACGCGGGATCGATGCGCCGCACCGCCTCGCACAGGAAGGCCTCGCTGTAGGTCCAGCTCATCGGCGCGGTCTGCGCGTTCTGTTCCGTCCGGTCGAACAGGATCACGGCGCGGGCGCCGGGCGCCAGCAACTCGGTGATCTTCCGGAGGAAGGTCTCGATCTCCGCCGGCGGCACATGCATCAGCACCGAGACGCTGAACACCCAGTCCGGCCGCCAGTCCTGGATCGCCTGCAGCGTGGGCTCGGAGATCACCTCGAGGCGCGGTGCCTTCTCCGCGACCAGCCGCTCGTCGAGGAGACGCAGCCCATCCTCGAAGAACCGCCGGGTCACATCGACGCCCCAGTATCGCTTCGGCGCGAGGTGGTCGATGAAATGCATGCCGATGCGGAGACTCCCGCAGCCGTAATCGACCACCTTGTGCAGCGGGTCGAGGCCATAGGCTCTCAGGAACTGGAAGGTCCCGGAGCCACGCTGCCAGATGTCGAGATCGCCGCCGCCGGCGCCGCGGGTGGAATCGGCCGTGCGCTTGCGCTCCTGCAGCCCCAGCGTCGCATGGCCCTGCCCGCGGTCGAGCCGCTGCGCGATGCGCTCGGCATAGTAATCGCCATGGCTGCCGTCCGGATGGCGCAGCCGCCAGACCCGGTAGCGCACCAGGCCGGCGCCGCGCTTGGCCAGGGAACGGGCGAGGCCGCTCGGCCTGGCCGCGCCGCTCGGCCACATCTTCATATACAGCGAGGCCATGAACAGGGTCAGGCCGACGAAGTAGAGCTGCAGGTACACGAACTCCGAAAAATCGACCAGTTCGCCGATGGTGATCCGCCCAATCGGCATCAGGTTGTCGTCGAGGAGATCGAGTGCGGTCGACGCGGTCTGGGCAAGGAAGCCGCCGAGCAGCAGCTGGAACGGCAGCGCGCTGACGCGCTCCGAGCGCAAGGCGACCATGAGCGCGCAGGGCAGCACGAACCAGAGACAGAGATCGTCGAGGTCCTCGATGCCGAGGGCGGTCTCGATGTGGTCCATGGCGCCGTCGAACGGCGAGAGGATCGCGATCGAGAGGAACAGCACGAAGACCGCGATCCAGGCGAGGCGGGCGAGGCGCGGCTTCACGCCGAGATAGAGGCGGTGGCCGCTCAACAGCGCCATCAGCGCGGCGATGAAGGCGTTGATGTGATCGAGATACCAGTTGTCGCTGGTTGCGGCGCTCCACAGCACCATCGTCGTGATCGCACTCGTCACGACGACCACGACGGTCATGAGCTCGATGGTGATCGATGGATTCGGAAAGAAATCTGTACGCTTCATGACCACAGCGGAGTTCGGGGATCAGGCGGCAGACGCTACACCGCACACCGAAACTTGGCCAGCATTCGGGCCGGCATCACGCCAAATCGTGATCAGCCGCACATCCAGGCCGCCGGACGGCACCGGCGGCATCGTCCGTGGATCCGCGTATGCGCGGCCTGCAGCGCCCGCCTGCGTTACCGCGTCGGCGTGGGCGGCTCGCTGCTGTAGTCGTAGAAGCCGCGCTTGGTCTTCTTGCCGAGCCAGCCGGCTTCGACGTACTTCACCAGGAGCGGGCAGGGACGGTACTTGCTGTCGGCGAGGCCGTCGTAGAGCACCTGCATCACCGAGAGGCAGACGTCGAGGCCGATGAAATCGGCGAGCTCCAGCGGTCCCATCGGGTGGTTGGCGCCGAGGCGCATCGCGGTGTCGATGGAATCGACCGAGCCGACGCCCTCGTAGAGCGTGTAGATCGCCTCGTTGATCATCGGCAGCAGGATGCGGTTGACGATGAAGGCCGGGAAGTCCTCGGCGGTCGCGGTGGTCTTGCCGAGGCGCTCGGCCAGGGCCTTGGCGGCGTTGAAGGTCTCGTCGTCGGTGGCGAGGCCGCGGATCAGCTCCACGAGCTGCATCACCGGGACCGGGTTCATGAAATGGATGCCGATGAACTTCGCCGGCCGGTCGGTCGCGGCACCCAGCCGGGTGATCGAGATCGAGGAGGTGTTGGACGCAATCATCGCCGACGGCTTCAAGAGCGGCGAGACCGTCTTCATGATCTGCTTCTTGATCTCTTCCTTCTCGGTCGCCGCCTCGATGACGATGTCGCTGTTCTTGAGCGCGTCGTAGGTGAGCGAGACCTGGATCCGCTTCAGGGCCGCGTCGCGGTCCTGCTCGGTGATCAGCTGCTTCCTGATCTGGCGGTCCATGTTGTGGTGGATCGTCTCCAGCGCCTTGTTCAGCTGGACCTCGTTGATATCGACCAGCGTCACGTCCATCTGGGCCAGCGCGCAGACATGGGCGATGCCGTTGCCCATGGCGCCCGCGCCGATCACACCAACTTTCTCGATCATACCTTCAGCCTTTCCTAGACCCGGCGCTTCCGAGCCTTACTTCTTCTCGAGCGCCTGGGTGAGTTCGGGGACCGCCTGGAACAGGTCGGCCACCAATCCGTAATCCGCCACCTGGAAGATCGGGGCGTCCTCGTCCTTGTTGATGGCGACGATGACCTTGCTGTCCTTCATGCCGGCCAGATGCTGGATGGCGCCCGAGATGCCGACCGCGATGTAGAGCTCGGGGGCGACGATCTTGCCGGTCTGGCCGACCTGGTAGTCGTTGGGCACGAAGCCGGCATCGACCGCGGCGCGCGACGCACCCACCGCGGCGTTGAGCTTGTCGGCCACGGCTTCCAGCAGCTTGAAATTGTCGCCGGACTGCATGCCGCGCCCGCCGGAGACGACGACGCGGGCCGAGGTCAGCTCCGGCCGCTCGGTCTTCTGCACTTCCTGGCCGATGAACTTGGAGAGGCCGGCATCGCCGGCGGCGGCGGCGCTTTCAATCGCGGCGGAACCGCCCTCGGCCGGCGCAATGTCGAAGGCGGTGGCGCGGACGGTGATCAACTTGATCTTGTCGGAGGACTGCACCGTGGCCAGCGCGTTACCGGCATAGGTGGGGCGCACGAAGGTGTCCGGGCTCTCGACCGCGGAGATCTCCGAGATCTGCTGCACGTCGAGCAGCGCGGCGGCGCGCGGCATGATGTTCTTGCCGTTCACGGTCGCCGCGGCGAGGACGTGCGAATAGTTGGGGGCGAGCGCGACGATCAGCTTCGCCACGTTCTCGGCCAGCTGGTTGGCATAGGCCGCGTGGTCGGCCTTCAGCACCTTGGCGACGCCGGCGACCTTGGCGGCCGCGGCGGCCGCGCCATCGACGCCCTGGCCGGCGACGAGAATATGGATGCCGCCGCCGATCTTCTGCGCCGCGGTCACCACATGCAGGGTCGCGGGCTTCAGGGTCGCGTTGTCATGCTCGGCAATGATCAGAACACTCATGGATCTTCATCCCAGAAAGGAGTTTTGGCGCGCGCTATACGAATGACCTTGGGGCTCAGATGACCTTGGCTTCGTTGCGCAGCTTGTCGACCAGTTCGGCCGCGGACTTCACCTTCACGCCGGCCGAACGCTTCGACGGTTCGACCACCTTCAGGGTCTTCAGGCGCGGCGCCGGATCGACGCCCAGAGCCTCGGGCGTCAATGCTTCGATCGGCTTCTTCTTCGCCTTCATGATGTTCGGCAGCGAGGCATAACGCGGCTCGTTGAGACGGAGATCGGTGGTCATCACGAACGGCGTCTTGACCTGGATGGTCTCCAGGCCGCCATCGACCTCGCGGGTCACGTTGGCGGTGTTGTCGCCGTTGATCACCAGCTTCGAGGCATAGGTCGCCTGCGGCCAGCCGAGCAGGGCGGAGAGCATCTGGCCGGTCTGGTTGCTGTCGTCGTCGATCGCCTGCTTGCCGAGAATGCACAAGCCCGGCTGCTCCTTGTCGACCACCGCCTTCAGCAGCTTCGCCACGGCGAGCGGCTGCAACTCGACATCGGTCTGCACATGGATGCCGCGATCGGCGCCCATGGCGAGCGCGGTGCGGATCGTCTCCGCGCAGGACGCGCCGCCCAGCGACACCGCGACGATCTCGGTCGCCTTGCCGGCTTCCTTCAGCCGCACGGCTTCCTCGACTGCGATCTCGCAGAAGGGGTTCATCGACATCTTCACGTTCTGGGTCTCGACGCCGGTGCCGTCGCTCTTCACGCGCACCTTCACATTGGCGTCGACCACCCGCTTAACCGCGACCAGGACTTTCATCTTGCTGCTCGGATCTCACGAAGGGGGTCATTTTCGCGGGGGCACAAGGCCCAGCCCGCTTTTCGCGGCTGCACAATAGGGATGCGACAGACACGTGTCAACGTGGGGCCGGACCGCTGTCCAGGCCTTCGGACGAGGGAGTTAACACACTGGAATCGAAGCCAGATCGGCCCGTGGGACGAGTCGCTGCAGAGCCTCAGACAACGACGTTCGCGGTCACCGTCACTTCGGTCGTGACCTGGACAACCAGGGTCGTCGTCTCGATGGCAGAGACCGTGCCGAGGTCGCCGGCGAGGCTCGACTCCGCCGCCGCATCGAGGCTGTGCCCCGCATCGGTGAGCGCGCCGTCGAGATCGTGCTCGGCGTCCTGCACCGATTGCTGCAGCTGGCGGAAGAAGTTGTCATCGTCATCCGGGCGCTGGCGCTTAGCGCGTGCCGCCTGCGCGGCGAAGGCGATCAGGCCCTTCGCCTGGGCGATCGCCGCATGCGCCTCGTCGCTGAGCTTGCGCAAGGCTTCGCGTTCGCCGCTGAAGAGATTGGTCGTCGGGACCGAGACCGCGGCCGTGGCAGGCGCGGCAGCCGGCGTCTCGCCGCTGGCCGGCGCATTCGCTGCCGCGACGGGAAGGTTGCCGGCGCTCGCCGAGCCATCGGACGGAGTGGCACTCGCGACGATGCCTTCGGCGAGACCGCGCGCGGCACTCGCGACTTCGCGCGCGGCCTGGGCCGCTTGCTGCGCGATGCGCTTCAGCTGCTTCGGATCGCCGCTCGCGGCGGCCATCTGCGCCTGCAGCCGCAGCGAACGCAGCTTCGCCTTCGCCTGGCGCAGGCGTTCGGCGGCGATCTCCTTGTTGTCGGACTTGGATGCTTTCTCCAGGCGCTTCAGCATGTCGTCGGAGATCAGGTTCTCGTCGGAATGCACCTTCTCCCACGCGGCCTGGAACATGGCGCGGATGGTGGTGTTGGCGTCGACTGTGAGGGCGCTCAGGCTCTGCCCGCTGAACGCGGACGGCTTATCGCCGCGCTCGAACACGTTGCGATAATGCGCGACACCCTTGTCTCGGGCGAGCGATGCATAGGCGGCACTGCGCGCCGCCAGCTGGAAGAGTCCTTGTCCTTCGATCATGACGCCACCTTGCGCGCTCGTCCGGTTCCTGACAAGCCTGCGCTCCGATTCTTAACAGCTTGTTAAGATTCCGGGGAGGGGCGGCCTTACCGGTTCGCCCCTGGCTGCCAGAGGACGTCGCGCCGGCCCCACTCGTTGGCGGCCCGGGCGGCGACGAAGAGGTGGTCGGAGAGCCGGTTGGCATAGCGGATGGCGGCCGGGTTCACCGACTCACGTTCGGCCAGGGCGGTCATCTCGCGCTCGGCCCGACGGACGATGGTGCGGCCCAGGTGCAGATAGGCGGCGACCGGCGTGCCGCCCGGCAGGACGAAGGAATTGAGCGGCGTGAGCTTGGCGTTCATCGCGTCGATCTCGCGCTCCAGCCGCTCGACCTGGGCCTCGACGATGCGCAGGCCTTCTTCCTTGCCGTCAATTTCGGGGCGGCAGAGATCGGCGCCGAGATCGAACAGATCGTTCTGGATGCGCGACAGCATCTGGTCGAGCTCACCCTCGGCATGCAGCCGCGCGATGCCGATCGCGGCATTGGCCTCATCGATCGTGCCATAGGCGGCGACGCGCGGATCGTGCTTCGGCACGCGCTTGCCGGTGCCGAGCGAGGTCGATCCCTTGTCGCCGCCCTTGGTGTAGATGCGGGTGAGCTGGACCATGCGGCTTCAGCGGGTCAGCAGGCCGATCACGAAACAACCGATCGCGCAGCCCTGGAAGATCACGCGGAAGCGCATCAGCTTGTTGCCGTATTTGTCGTTGAACGCGCCGCCCTTGCCCATGGCGGTGACACCGACCAGGAGCGTTCCGAGGGTGGCGAGGGCGAAAAGGCCGCCGAGGGCCATGAAGAATATGCTCATGCCCGACACTATAGCGGCCTGGTTCGGCGCCCGCTAGATTGCAGCCCGATCCGTCAATGGGGAGAAACCATGCGCAAGCTCCGACTTCCTTCGGGCGACGAGATTCCGGTGCTGGGCCAGGGGACCTGGCGCATGGGCGAGCAGGCGAAGCAGCGCGGCGCCGAGGTCAAGGCGCTGCAGCTCGGGCTCGATCTCGGGATGACCCTGATCGACACCGCCGAGATGTATGCCGACGGCAAATCCGAGGAGGTGGTCGCCGAGGCAATGGCGGGGCGTCGCGACCAGGTCTACTTGGTCACCAAAGTGCTGCCCTCGAATGCCTCGCGCAAAGGCGTGGCCGCCGCCGCCGAGCGTTCGTTGAAGCGCCTCAAGACCGATCGCATCGACCTCTACCTGCTGCATTGGCGCGGCGGCGAGCCGCTGGCGGAAACCCTGGCCGGCTTCCACGACCTGCTGAACGCCGGGAAGATCCGCAGCTACGGCGTCAGCAATTTCGACGTCAACGACATGAAGGAATGGCTGGCGCTGAAGGACGGCACCGAGGTGCAGGCCAACCAGGTGCTCTACAATGTCGCCACCCGCGGCATCGATTTCGATCTGGTGCGCTGGCAGGCGGAACGGGGCATTCCGATCATGGCCTATTCGCCGCTGGCCCAGGGCCGGCTGCCGAAGTCCGGTGCCCTGAAGGCCGTCGCGGCCCGGCATGACGCGACGGTCGGCCAGGTGATGCTGGCTTGGTGTCTGCGGCACAAGCATGTCTTCGCCGTGCCCAAGACCAGCCGGCTCGAAGGGGTCACCGAAAACGCCGCGGCGGCGGATCTCCTGTTAACGGGTGCGGATCTCGCCGAGATCGACCGGGACTTCCCGCCGCCGAATCGCGCGAAGCCGTTGGAAATGCTGTAGTATCGTCCCGAGGGGCACGGTTGGCGTTACCGGTTGTTACGCTTTAGTGAGGCGCAAGGACTCTGTTGCCCCGTGGGACCGACTATATTTCCCCGTGCCCGGCAACGAATCCGCGCCGATCCTGTTGCGGTTCGGTGGAGTCGCCCGGGCCGGTGATGTATCTATCAACCGGGGTTTCGGTGAAGATCGAGAGGCTGTGGTCATGAGGGCAGGGCGTCGGCGCTTCTTCGGGTTGGCGGGGGAGCTTCGCTGAGATGACGGCTCTGGTGACCGGCGCTTCTGGATTCGTCGGATCCGCCGTGGCGCGCGCTTTGCTCGACCGCGGCGAGACCGTCCGGACCTTTGTTCGCCCCAGCAGCGACCGCCGCAATCTCGAGAACCTGAACGTGGATATCCGGGTCGGCGATCTCCGCGATCGCGCCTCGCTCGACCGCGCGATGCAGGGTTGCGACACCGTCTTCCATGTCGCCGCCGACTACCGGCTCTGGGTGCCGGAGCCGAGCGAGATGTTTCTCGCCAATGTCGACGGCACCCGCAACGTGATGGAAGCCGCCGGCAATGCCGGCGTCCGGCGCATCGTCTACACCAGCAGCGTCGCGACGCTTGGCCTGCCGGAGGGCGGCGAGCCGGCCAACGAAGAGACGCCGGTCAACGAAGGCGACATCATCAGTCCCTACAAGCAGTCGAAATATGCGGCCGAGGCGCTGGTGAAGCGCATGGTGGCGGAGCAGGGCCTGCCGGCGGTGATCGTGCATCCCTCGACGCCGATCGGGCCGCGCGACGTCAAGCCGACGCCGACCGGCAAGATCGTGGTCGAGGCGGCGCGCGGGCGCATGCCCGCCTTCGTCGATACCGGCTTGAACGTGGTCCATGTGGACGACGTGGCGCAGGGCCATCTGCTGGCGATGGAGCGCGGCGCCATCGGCGGCCACTACATTCTCGGCGCCGAGAACCTGACCCTGGCCGAGATCCTCGGCACGGTCGCGGAGATCGTGCACCGTCCGGCGCCGAAATGGCGGCTGCCGCACGACGTGGTGATGCCGATCGCCTTCCTGGCGGAGCTCTGGGCGCGCTTGACCGGCCGCGAGCCTTTCGTGACGCGCGACGGGGTGCGGCTCGCGCGCAAGCACATGTTCTTCTCCAGCGATCACGCGATCCGCTCGCTCGGCTACCAGCCGCGCCCAGCCAAGGTCGCCATCGCCGACGCCGTCTCCTGGTTCAACCAGCACGGCTATCTGAACTAGGAATTCGGGGATTCAGCGCCTTTGCGTGTTCGCGTCATCATCGGCGCCATCCTCGGTGTCGCGGCCTGCGTCTTCATCTTCACGCGCCACGACTGGGACGAGGTGTGGCAGGCGATCACCCTGCTCGGCTGGGGACTCGCGGTCATCATCCTCTGGCGTTTCGCCTCGCTGATCGTCGCCGGCGCCGCCTGGCGTCTGCTGTTTCGGCCGGGCTTCCGCCCCAACTTCGGCATCGCCGTCGTCGCGCGCTGGATCTGCGAGAGCGTCAACGGCCTGCTCCCGGTGGCGCAGGTCGGCGGCGAACTGGCCCGCGCCCGCCTGCTGTTCCATGCGCTGAAGCGCGAAGGCAAGCCGACCAGCGGCATGGACGCGGCGGCGACGGTGATCGTCGACATGACGCTGGCCTTGCTGGCGCAGGTGTTGTTCGCGCTGCCCGGCCTCTGGCATCTCTGGCAGCTGAACGAGACCGCGATCGCGCGCGTGGTCGGCGGCGTGGTGGTTTCCGTGCTGCCGCTGGTGCTGCTGGTCGCGGCCCAGCATCAAGGCGCGATCAAGGGCGGCACCGCCTTGGCCGCGCGCTTCGGCCTCGCGCGCCTGGTCGCCGACGAGAACCAGGCGCATCCGCTCTGGGCCCGCCTGGCGGCGCTCTATCGCCGCACGCCGCTCGCGGCCTCGGTGACGCTGGCGCATATCGTCGCCTGGACGCTCCGCGCCGGCGAGACCTATATCGCGCTCCGCATGATGGGGCAGGATATCGGGCTGCTCGACGCCATCATGATCGAGGGCCTGCTCAGCGCGGCGCGGACCCTGGGCTTCCTGCTGCCCGCCGGCCTCGGCGTCCAGGAAGGCGCGCTGCTGCTGCTCTGCGGCTGGGCCGGCGTGCCGGGCCATGTGGCGCTTGCTCTGGCCCTGGTGAAACGGGCGCGGGAACTCGGCGTCTGCCTGCCGGGCCTGGCCGCCTGGGCGGTGCTGGAACGCCCGAAGGCGCGGCGGCACCACCAGGTGCGGTAAGGGCTGAGCGCTCAGCGCACCCGCGCTAAGACGTTCGCGCCAGCCGCTTCAGCGTCTTCCACTCGTTCATCAGCGAGCGCGCCGACTTCCGCACGCTGGGCTGCGCCAGCGCCCGGGCGGCCTTGTCGATCCGGCCGCGCTTGGTGTGCTTGATCGCGTCGCCGATCGCGACCGGCAGGTTCAGGAACACGCTGCTGTCGCGATAGCAGACCGACATGCACTTGGTGCAGCCGTCGCGCACGAACTCGACATGGGCGAATTCCTCGATTGACCCCATCGGCGCGTGCCAGAAGTCGCAGCGATAGACCATGAAGTTCACGTCCATCGCGAAGTACTTGTAGCCGCCGAAGCACTCGAACTGCTGCTTCTCCTTCTTCAGGAAGCGCACCATCTCTGAGAGCGATTCGGCGGGATTGAGAATGCCGAACTTCTCCTTCTTCGAGCGCAGGATCTCCAGCACGTCGGCCAGCTCCAGGTCGGAGAAGTCGATCAGCGAGGAGGAGGAAAACACCAGCGAGCCGGAGTTCAGCTCCTTCTTCGGATAGGTGAAGGTCACCGTCGAGAAGCCGAGCTGATCGAGCGCGGCGAACAGCGTTTCGAAGTCGTCGCCGATCAGCCGGTTGATGGTGCAGGAGGCGACGGTCTTGATGCCGAGCTCCTTCAGCAGCGCGTTGCCCTTCCTGATCTTCTCGAACACGCCGGGCAGGCCGCGGTTCTTCTCATGCTTCTCGGCCTCCGGAGAATCGATCGAGATGAACAGGGTCTTCAAGCCGGCCGCCGCGAGGTCGCGCATGTTCTTCTCGGTCAAGGCCGAGCCGTTGGTCACCATCGCGGGACGCATGCCGCGGAAGGCGACGGCCGAGATCATCTCGCACATCTGCGGATGCAGCATCGGCTCGCCGCCGGAGAAGGTGATGTAGCGGACGCCGCGCGCGTGCAGGATGTCGAGCGCGCGGCTCAGGCGCTCGGGGTCCAGCCACTTCTTCTCGGTGACGAAATCCTTGTCCTTGGCGTAGTTGCAGAAATCGCAGGTCGCGTTGCAGACATTGGTGACCGCGATGTTGCAGCAACTGGGTCCGCCGATCGGCAGCAGGCGAAGAACGTCAGCTGCTTGCCCAACGGCGCGCATGATCGACATGCCGATACCTTCCATTCCGCGCCGCCTCATGCCAGGCGGCCAACAAATCCCGTTCCAGGACCTCGCCCCAATCGGGCCACTCCCGCTCGATCCATGCGCGGGCCTTGCGGCCGATCTCCTGGCGGCGGTTCTCGTCCGCGACCAGCGGCGCGATCGCCTCGGCCCAGGACCCCGGGTCCATCTCCGTGAGGACGATACCGTCTTCACCGGAGCGGGCCACGAACTGACCGCCGCCGTGCTCCGCGGCGACCACCACCGGCAACCCGCTGGCCTTCGCCTCCAGCACGACGTTGGGCGAAACCTCGGTCGTGGACGGGAAGACAAATACATCGGCGCTGGCATAAATCCAGGCCAATTCACTCTGCGGCAGATTACCGGGCAAGGTCACCCGGTCGCCGAGGAGGGTGGCGATCGCGGCCCGTTCAAGGCCCTCGCCGGCGACCAGGGCGTGGACGTTAAGTCCTTGGTCGAGCAGGCGTTTGGTGGCCTGGGCCATCAGCGGTGCGCCCTTGCTGGCATCGACCCGGCCGGCGAAGATCAGGATCGTCCGGTCCGCCGCTATGCCGAATCGTTCATGCAGGCGTGCGCGGTCGCGATGCGCCGGGGTGAACCGGCTGCGATCGATTCCGCGACGGAATAACCGGACACTCAGTGCGGATTCCCCTCTGGAACCCAGCAGTCGATCACGGTCCTCCGGCTTGGAGAGCAGGATGCGGTCGCAGAGGCCGAGCCGCCGATCGATGCTGCGCTGCTGTTGTCGCGCGATACGCTCGGGCAGGCGCCACATCTTCACGAACAGCCAGCTGCCGATCACCGGGCCGAACATGCGGCGGATGATGCCGCCGGCATAGATCAGTGTGAAACGCGGCACGTCGGTCTGCACCGAGGCGGCGAGGCCGCAGCCCGTCCGTTTGGCAAAGGCGATCGCCGTCTTGCCGAAACTGAAGAAATCCGTGGCATGCACGACGTCGGAATCCTTCAGCGCCGCCCATATCCCCGGATGCAGTGGCGCCAGGTCGGTATGGCCGGCGCCCTGTTCCAGGAACATCAGCGCGCGGGTGCCGAGCGTCGGGCGGTGGGTGTGAAATCGAACATTAGGCGCCGTCGCCTCGACGGTGCGCTTCGCGCCAAGGAAATGCAGATCGAGCTCGACCAGATCGGGTCGTCTGGCCGCAACCTCGGCGATCCGCTCCCAGCTCTTTACATGGCCGCCGGCAGCAGCTCCGCGTTCGAGAGTCACCAGGACTGCGACTCTCAACGGTTGATGGGCGGATGGTTGGTTCATCGTGACAGCAGGCTCTTTGCCCCCCAGGCGGCCGGAAGCTAGCAGAAGTCCTATCCGGGGCCAATTGACGGTCGTCACGAATCAGCCGTTTGCCGGGGCCAGGCAAACATTAATCCGACGGATAGGGCCAGGATCGAAGGGTCCGACCCCGCGCGTTCAATCCTTCTTGTCGAACGGGTTCTCGCTTTTCCGGAGATAGAGCCGCAGCGGCACGCCTTCGAGATCGAAGGTCTCGCGGATCCCGTTCATCAGGTAACGGTGATAGGCGTCCGGCAGATCCTCGCCCTTCTGGGCGAACAGGGCGAAGGTCGGCGGCCGGGTCTTAATCTGGGTCATGTAGCGGATCTTGATCCGCTTCCCGGCCACCAGCGGCGGCGGATGCGCCTGGATGGTGCCTTCGAGCCAGCGGTTCAAGCGCGCCGTCGGCACGCGCTTGTTCCACAGCCCGTACATCTTCAGGACCGTGTCCATCAGCTTGTCGAGGTTGCGCCCGGTCATGGCCGACAGGGTCACGACAGGCACGCCCTTCACCTGCGGCAGCGAATAGTCGATCCGGTCGCGCAGCTTCTTCATCGCTTCGGTCTTGTTCTCGACCGCGTCCCATTTGTTGGCGGCGATGACCAGGGCGCGGCCTTCCTCGACGATGTGGCGCGCGATGGTGAGATCCTGCTTCTCCAGCATGTCGTTGGCGTCGAGCACCAGCACCGCGACATGGGCATAGGTGAGCGCGCGATCGGTGTCGGCGCTGGACAGGCGCTCCACCTTGTCCACGACTTTCGAGCGTCGCCGCAGGCCCGCGGTGTCGATCAGCCGGATCGGCGTGCCCTTCCAGGACCAGTCGATCGCGATCGAATCGCGGGTGATGCCGGCCTCCGGTCCGGTCAGCAGCCGCTCGCGGCCGAGCAGATTGTTGACCAGAGTGGACTTGCCGACATTCGGCCGGCCGATGATCGCCATCTGCAGATGCTTCGGCGCCTCGGCCGCGTCATCGGGCAGCGGCTCCAGCGCGGCGTCGGCGAACTCGTCATCGGTCAAGGCGGCGCCGGCCTTCTCGGCGATCGGCCGCAAGGCATCGTAGAGCAGCGAAAGGCCTTGCCCGTGCTCGGCCGAGATCGGGATCGGGTCGCCGAGGCCGAGGCGGTAAGCCTCCGCGGCATTGATTTCACTGGCCCTGGTCTCGCTCTTGTTGGCGATCAGCAGGATCGGCGTCTTGCCCTTGCGCAGGCGCCGGGCGAAATGCTCGTCGAGCGGGGTCACGCCCTCGCGGCCGTCGATCACCAGCAGGGCGACATCGGCCTCCTTCACGGCGGCCTCGGTCTGCTCGCGCATCCGGGATTCCAGGCTGTCGTCGAACGTGTCCTCGAGGCCGGCCGTGTCGATTACCGCGAAATCGAGATCGCCGAGATGGCCCTCGCCGACCCGGCGGTCGCGGGTGACGCCCGGCTGGTCATCGACGATGGCGAGCTTCTTGCCCACCAGCCGGTTGAACAGGGTGGACTTCCCGACATTGGGGCGGCCGATGATGGCGATGGTGAAGGGCATTGGCTTCGGTTCTGTCTCGGTTCTGCGGCCGCCGTCGGGTGTCGGAGCCCAAGCTAGCCACGTGCTTCAGGATTGGCAACGGCCGCTCCGGCCGCGCCTTCAGAGCCGGGCGCGGGCGAAGCGGTGAACGATCAGGCGCGTGATGACGAAATTGATCGGCACGACGATGGGAAGCAGGACCAGCGGTCCATAACGCTCGTCGACCGAAAGGCCATCGACCAGCAGATGCAGCAGCGCCAGGCTGAACACCCAATAGACCGTGTAATAGACGGCAAACACGATCCATGCAACCAGCGTCGGGTGGTGGGCGAAGGTGACGCGGATGTTGAGCAGGCCGGTATAGAGCAATCCGACGACGAAGGCCCCGGTATAGGCCCAGCGGTAATGCATCAGCTGCAGCAGGCCGAGATAGGTCGCGTAGGTCAGCACCGTGTTCGATAGGCCGACGGCGACGAACACCAGGATTTCGCGCGTGTGCCGGCCGCGAAGCCGCGTCGCGAGCCGTGACCAGGCCTCGGTCATTCACTCTGCCGGGGCGCAGGCGATCTTGCGGTCGCGGCTGCGATCGCTGACGCTTTCGGTGCGCAGGACGACGGAGAAGCCGGCTTGCCGGGCCCGGCTGCAGAGTTCCTGATCGCTGAGATCGCCGCGGGTCGCCGGGGCGGCCGCGTAGCCGCGCAGCGAGAATTGCTGCGGACATTCCGCTTGCACGGGCAGGTAGCCGTCGATCAGCGGCACGCCGGCGACCGACATCGGATAGGTGACCTTGCCGTCGCAATCCGAAACCAGCGGCCAATAGTCAGACTGCGGCGGGATGAAGGCGGCGCCTTGATTGCCGGTCTCGGCCTTGAACGCCACGAGCGCGTCGGCGAGGCTCTGCCCGAGCTGCGGCGGCGCCGGAAGCCGGAAGACGCCGAGACCGTAGGTTGCCCAGGCGCGCTGCCCGTCCTCGCGCCAGGCGCGCCGCTTATCGACATCGTAATAGCTGCGGTCGGCGGTGTGCAGCAGCGCGTTGTAGGCCATGAAGATGTTGAAGCGGAGCGGGAAGGACGTCGCGCTGAAGACGATCGCGGCGATCGTCAGGGCGGCGAAGCCGGACCACACCAGTTTCCGGCGGGCCGCTGGCGCGACGACGAGGCGATCGGGCAGTGCGGCCAGCAGCGCCGCCAGCACCGGCAGCGAGAACCAGCCGACCGCCTGGGTGAAATAGAAGCCGTCGCCGTTCGGAATCTCCATCAGCAGCCCCGGCAGCACGCCGCCGAAGATCGCGATGGCGAGGGATTCGAGCAGGAAGCGCCGGGTCGGGCGGCTGGTCTCCTGCTTCTGGAGTGCGAGCCAGACGATCGCGGCCAGGGCCTGGAAGTGGACGGTCAGCGGCAGGAGATAGTGTCCCGCGGCGAAGCCGTACTCGACGAAGAACGGCGTACCGAAGAAGCGGCCGCCCATCGCATCGACGAACAACAGATAGCAGGGCAGAAAGGCGAGGCCGCACGCGAACGCAACGAGCCAGAAGTTTCCGCCCAGCCGGTAGCGGCGCAGCGCCCAATAGCCGACCAAGCCGGCCCAGACGAAGCCGTTCGAGATCTTTCCGGCGCTGATCAGGACGATGCCGAGCACGGCCAGTGCCCAGGCCCAGCGCACCGCAGGCGTGTCGCTCGCGGGAACGACCAGGACCCAGACCACGGTCGGCGCGATCAGCACCATGAGCACGCCGCTCAGCAGCAGCGGGTCGCTGTAGGTGACCAGGTTGCCGACCGGGGTCTCCTGCAGCAGGAAGGCGATGCCGGCCGCGCTGCAGGTGAAGGCGAGCGCGCTGAGCCTGGTTCCCGGCATCAAGGCGCGGCCGATCACCAGCCCGCCCCAGCCCGCGCCGAACAGCAGCAGCGGCAACAGGACCAGCACCTTGATCTCGATCATCGCCAGCAGGACGCCGAGATCGGCGCCGCGCGACAGAGCGGCGGCCAGCAGATCGATGCCAAAGTGATAGCGGCTGAAATGCACGCCATCGATCCCGGTGCTCGGCAAATGGAAATAGCGGATCGCATTCGACATCGCGGCGTGCATCAGCAGGTCGCCGTCGGTGCGGCCCGCCAGCATCAGTTGATCGGCGACGTAGTTGACGTACTTGATCCCGGCGACTTGAACTGTGGTGACAACCACGAGCGCCAGCAGCAGCAGGAGCCAGAGCGCTGTCCGCCGGGCGCCGAGGCCCGGACGCCCCAGCCGCCAGATCCCCCGGCCCAGCAGCATCAGAGCCGCGAACATGATCAGTGCAATCGGCACGAGGCCGAACGCAGTCAGCAGCAGGCCGATCAGCAGCACCGCCATGGCGAGCGGCCCGATCCAGATCACGCGGTCCGGCCGCCGCAAGGCCCAAAGGCTCGGCCCCAGAACCGCGCAGGCGAGGATCGCCGGACCCACGGTGAAAGCGAGCGGCGGCGTCGGCAGCCCGGTGCGCACCGTCACCATGATCGCGGCCTGGACCACGGAGACGATGACCGCCACCAAGGCGAGGCGGAGGCAGATCGGCCCGGATTCCGTGCCTGGATCGATCACCGTCACGAACTCGGAAGTTCCGGGACTCACGCGCGCCATTGCTTTCCCCGAGAGATCAGTGCGGTGCGATCGGCCGGACGCCGACGGCGGTCCAGGACATGTCGTTGACCGGAGCGACGCGAATGTCGGTCAATCCGGCGTCGCGCAGCAGCCGCTCGACCTCATCGCGCTTCCAGTAATTGGCGATCCTGGGCAGCATCTGGTCGAATACAATACTGCGAAGCTGACGGAAACTCGTCCGCCGCAGCAGATTGAAATACTCGAGCCGGCCGAAGCCGAGCCGCAGCAACAGCCAGAGCAGGGCGGTGGGGAACAGCGACAGGAAATGCGTGACCCCGATCGGGAGGCGGGCGAACAGCAGCTTCCGCAGCGGATCGAAGTAGCGGACGATCCACTCGTTGTTCTCGTAGCCATAGACCCAGATCATCACCTTGCCGCCGGGCTTCACCGCCTTGGCCATCTGCCTGAGCGCGCTGAGCGGCTCGGCCAGGTGATGGATCACGCCGATCGAGAAGGCGATGTCGAAGGCGCCGTCGAACGCGATCTCATAGGCGCTCATCTTCTTCACCTCGACGCTCGGCCAATCGGCAAGCGTGCGCCGCGCCGAGGACAGCGACCGGTCGTCGACATCGATGGAAACGCCGCCGCTTGCGCCATAGGTCATCGGCCAATGGCTGTTGCGGCCCATGCCGCAGCCGACATCGATGAACCGCGCGCCGCGCCAGTCTTCCGGCGTGATCAGCGCGGTCCAGCGCTTGAACTGTTCCTCGTAGACCGGGCGCAGCTCGGTGTATTCGGCCCATTCATAGCCGAAGCGGTCGGGCGAGCCACTATGATCGGTGGCATGATCGGTATCGGTCCTGGTCATGCCGCGGCCGCTCTGGGTTTCTCGGCCACGCCGACCACCTGCAGCCCGCGCCGCGTCCAGCCGCGCCGCGAGGTGATCCAGTCATCGAGCCGGGTGAAGGCCCGGGTGATGCCGCGGATGCCCGGGATGAAGCGGAACAGGCGGTTGAAGATCAGCACGTCGCTGTTCATCAACAGGCAGAATCCGATGAAGCCATAGGTCCTCCAGGAGCTCAGCGTCAGGCCGGCGCCGGTCAGATAGGGCACCGTTTCCTGATAGCGCAGCGGGCGTTCGGTCAAGTGGTCGAGCGTCGGCGAGATCCGGTAGATGATCGCGCGCAAGGCCAGCCAGGGCAGGAAGTCGCTGACCGGCTCGCGGAAATAGAAGCGGCCGCCGGGCTTGAGGATGCGGGCGATCTCGCCGAACAAAGCCGCGCGGTCGTTCACATGGTGGATGCCGCCCAGCATGAAGACGCTGTCGAAGGCGCCGTCCGCCAGCGGCAGTCGCGTGGCATCGCCCTGCAGGAAGGCGATGGCGGGATCCTGGTGATCCTTGCGCGCGGCCTTCAGCATGTTGAGCGAGATATCGACGCCGACCGCGCGCCGGAACCGGCCGGCCACCAGTTCCACCGCCTCGCCGCGCCCGCAGCAGATCTCCGCAATGTCGCCGAGACCGGTGGCGGGCAGCTGGGTGAGCAGCGCCTGGTCGAGATAGGCGGTGTACTCGCGGGTATGCGGATAGCCGAGATTGGTGACGTAGGCGTCGGCGATGCGGTCGTAATGCGCCTGCTGCACCTTGGCGTCCACCGAGATCGTGGATTCCACGAACAGCGCGACGCCGGATTCCTCGATCGGATAGCGTTCGCCGCCTTCGGATACCAGCGCGCCATTGTCGAGGCGCAGCGGCGTACCGCGCGCGGGCGAACGCAGGAGATCCAGGAACGGGCGGATCGCGGCCACCCGCGGATCGACCAGGGTCGCGGCATCGGGACTCATGAAGCGACCGCCATGACCGGGGCGTCGCCTTGCATGGCCTTCAGGTGATGGTGCAGGCTGAGGCAGCACCAGAGCGCCAGCCGCTCGTCGGCCACGCCTTCGGCGTGGCGCGCCCAGAGCTTGCGGGCGGCGCCGGGGCGCAGCTGCGGCAGCGCGTCAAGGTTGGGCGGCGTGATCTCGCGCAGCCAGCGCGAGATCGGCACGCCGAAGCCCTTCTTCGGCCGGTCGAGCACTTCGTCCGGCACCGCGCCGCGCAGCGCCTGGCGCAGCATGATCTTGCCGGTGCCCTTGCTGTATTTGAATTGCGCGGGGAGCTTCCTGCAGAAGTCCACGAGATCGTTGTCGAGGAAGACCGCCCGGGTCTCCAGGCTGTTCATCATCGCCGCGCGATCCACCTTCATCAGCACGTCGTCGGTCAGGTAGAACCGCGTGTAGAACTGCAAGGTCCGGTCGACCAGGCTGGAGCCGGCCGGAGCACTCTCCCAGCAGTCGAGGACTTCGCTGTAGACCTCTTCGATCCGAACCGGCCCGTTCACGATCTCCGCCAGGTCTTGCGGCTCGACCGGCGAGAGCCAGACCGGATTCCAGTAGGGCGCCGGGTAGGAAAGCCCGCGCAGGAATCGCTTCACCTTGAAGTCGAGCGCCATGTTGCCGCGCGAGATCGGCAGCAGTTCGGCGCAGCGCCGAAGGCCGCGATGCACGCCGCCCGGCACCAGGGCGGCATAGAGCCGCGCCGGCAGCAGCGCCTTGAACGGATCGTAGCCGCCGAACATCTCGTCGCCGCCATCGCCGGAGAGGGCGACGGTCACCGACTTCCGCGCGAACCGCGACACCAGGTAGGTCGGCAGGATCGAGGCATCGCCCAGCGGCTCATCGAGCCGTTCCAGCACCGCGGGGATGAGGGCGCGCGCCGTCTCGAAATCGAGCATCTCGGCGTGGTGCCGCGTGCCGAAATGCGCGGCGGCACGCTTGGCATAGGCGGATTCGTCGAACGAGGGGTCGTTGAAGCCGATGGTGAAGGTGTCGAGCGAGGCGCCGGGCCGGTGGCGCGCGGCACCGGCGACCACGGCCGTCGAATCGATGCCGCCGCTGAGGAAGAAGCCGAGCGGCACGTCGCTCAGCATCCGCCGGCGCACCGATTCGAACACCAGGCTGCGCGTCTCCTCTGCGAGGCGCGGCGCGTCGGCTTCGGTGAGGCTGTCATCGGGCTCGAGGGTGAAGCGCCAGTAGCAGCGGGTCGCGATCCGCCCCTGCCCGATATCGAAGCTCAGGGAATGACCGGCCGCCAGCTTGCGGCATTCGCGGTAGATCGTCGTCTCGCCCGGGGTGAAGCCGTGGGCGAAGAACTTCTGCAAGCCCAGGGCATCGATCGAGAAGCCGAGCCGGGAATGGGCGGCGAGCGCGCTGGCCTCGCTGGCGAAGGCGAAGGTGCCGTTCTGATGCGTGTAGTAGAGCGGCTTCTCGCCGAACCGGTCGCGGGCCAGGAATATCCGCTGGCGCCGCGCGTCGTAGATGGCGAAGGCGAATTGCCCGTTCAACCGGGTCGGCAGGTCCTCGCCCCATTGCTCGTAGCCCTGCACCAGGACCTCGGTGTCTGAATGGTCGGTGCGGAAGCGGCGCCCGGCGGCGATCAACTCGGCGCGGAGCTCCATGTGATTGAAGATCTCGCCGTTGTAGATGACGGCGATCTTGCCGTCCTCGTTGAACATCGGCTGCACCCCGCCGGCGATGTCGATGATGGCGAGCCGGCGATGACCGAGATGGACGGCGGTGTCGGGGTCATGCAGGAAACCTTCGCCGTCGGGTCCGCGATGCGCGAGCGCGCGGGTCATGCGCCGGATGTCGTCGCGGTCACCCTTGCCGACGAAGCCCGCGAGGCCGCACATCAGCGATATCCCTTCCGATCCTCGAAGCGTTCGTCGAAGTTCAGGCGTTCGCGGACGGCGTAGGGGGTCTTGCCCTGGGATTCGAAATAGGTGCGCATCACCATCTCGGAGAGCAGCCCCATCAGGATGCACATGAGGCCGGTGATGAAGGTCATCACCGCGAGCAGGGGCAGCGGCGTCTGGATCAGCGACAGGCCCTCGAAGATCTTCAGCCACAGCGCCCAGAGGCCCGCCAGGCCCGAGACCATCAGGCAGAGGAAGCCGAAGCCGCCGAACACATAGATCGGCTTCATCCAGTAGCGGTCGAGGAACTTCACCACAATGAGGTCGAGCATGACCTTCAGGACGCGCTCCATCCCGTAATTCGAGGCGCCATGGGCGCGCGGCGAATGGTTGACCGGCACCTCGATTACCTTGGCACCCATCCAAGAGGCGTAGATCGGGATGAAGCGATGCATCTCGCCGTAGAGCCGCACCCCGTCCAGCACCTCGCGGCGATAGGCCTTCAGGGTGCAGCCGTAATCATGCAGCGGGACGCCGGACACGGCCGAGATCAGCCAGTTGGCGATCCGGCTCGGCAGGTTGCGGCGGATCGCGGCATCCTTGCGGTCCTTGCGCCAGCCCGAGGCGACGTCATAGCCCTCGGCGATCTTGGCGAGCAGCAGCGGGATGTCGGCGGGGTCGTTCTGCAGGTCGGCGTCGATCGGGATGATGATGTCGCCGGACGCGTGGTCGATGCCGCACATCATCGCGGCGGTCTGGCCGGAATTGCGCTTCAGTCCGACGACCTTGATCTCTTGGCGGCGCTCGGCGGCGGCGCGCAGCGCTTCGCGCGAGCGATCCTTGCTGCCGTCATTGACCAGGACGATCTCGAACGGGGTGCCGATCGCATCCAGCGCCGCGAGCAGCCGCTCGCAGAGTATCGGGATGTTCTTTTCCTCGTTGTAGACCGGAACGACGACCGAGAGCTTCCGATAAGCCTTCGTGTCGGCGGAAGGCCGGTCCAGCACAGCAACCTCGTCCATTATCCAGTCCGTTCAAGAGCCTAGCTGGCCACACGCCGCGCCGGATCGAGCGGGCGCAGTCTACTCGGTGCCTTCCATGCCATCCACAGCATATTGTGTCAAAGCCTGAGCGGAATCCGATGTTTACAGCGCTGGGCGCGGTTCGGCCCGGACCGCGACCGGGCCGATTCTGGCCGCAGAATCGGCCCTGGCCGTTCAGCAGGGTCGGCTGGCCGACGCCGCCCGGCACGCCTTGGCCGTCGTTGCCGCGGGTCCCGAACGGTGCGTCAGGGCTGCCAAGGCGCGGCGAGCCGGTCCTTGGTGCGGTCCTTCAAGCTCTCGATCTCCAGCACGACCGGGAATCCCGCGGCGGCCGCGCGGCGGCTAAGCTCGGAATCCGACAGCGGCACGCGGACCGGCGGCGGCGTGCCGTATCCGGTAAGGGCGAACTCCTGCGGGCATTCGTCCTGCACCGGGACATAGCCGTCGATCAGTGGCACGCCGGCCGCCGCCATCGGCCACAGGCTGCGTCCGTCGCAATCGCGCACCTGGTTCCAGTAGTCGGATTGCGGCGGGATGTAAGCCGCGGTCGCAGGGTCGGCGCGCTTGGCCGCGGCGAGTGCGTCCTGCAGGCCGAGCGCGAGCGGCGTCGGCGGCGGCAGTCGGTAGAGACCGAGGAGACCGTGTTCGGCCAGCGCGCGCCGGGCATCGGCGCGCCAGACGCGGCGCCTGTCGCTTGCGTAGTAAGTGAGGTCTCCGGTATGCAGCAACGCCGCGGCCGAGACGGCCAGATAGAACCGATTGACGGTCCTGACACCTCCATCGACGGTGGCGGCGACGAGCACCACGGCGACCGCGCCCCAGGCCAGGCGTCGGCCGCGCGGCGCGAACCGCCGGACGATCTGCGGAACCGCCGCGGCCAGCATGACCAGCAGCGGCAGAACCAGCCAGCTCACGGCGGAAAAGAAGAACACCGCGTCGGCGCCGGGGATCTGCAACACCAGGCCGACCAGATTGGCAAGCGCCGCGGTGACCAGAAGCGCTTCGAACAGGTATCTTGTCTGCGGCGCGGCGGAAGTCTTGCGGAATCCCAGCATCGCCAGCAGGGCCACCAGCAGATAGGCGTGCAGTTGAAGCGGCAGGTCGTAGTTGCCCTTGCGGAAGCCGTACTCCACGAAGAACGGTGTCCCGAACCAGACCGCACCGGACTGGCCGGGCTCGGTCGTGAGGAGCGTGCTCAGCAGGAAGACCAGGAGCATGGCAACGCCGGTGATCCAGAAGGCGGCCCGCTTCGGGCCGATCGACCGAAGCACCAGGTAGCCCGCGAACGCACACCACATTGTCCCGGTCGAGACCTTCGCCAGGCAGAGAAACGCCACCGCGATCACGGCGAGCACCAGCGACGCCCAGGCTTCGCTGCGGCGACTGAGAAGGTCGACCGTCACGGTCGGCATGATCAGGAGGAGCAGGTTGCCGCTGAGCAGCAAGGGGTCGTTATCCGCCCCCAGTTCGGGGAACGAGCCGCACTGCTGCAGGACCACCAAAAGCAATGCGGCGACGGTGAGGCCGAGCGGGCGGAAGGCGTAGGTCGGCAAGAGGGCGCGGCCGAGCACACTGCCGGCCCAGGCGGCGGCGAACACCGTCAGCGGAAACAGGATCTGCGCCCTGACGACGATCAGTGCCAATACCGCGTCGATGCGGCTTCCGGCGGCAATCATTGCCGCCAGCGCATCGATTCCGGTGTGGTAGCGGAGCAGCTTCAGGCCGTCGATCCCGGTGCTCGGAAAGTGGAAGTAGCGATAGGCGTTGGTGATCGCGCCGTGGAACATCATGTCGCCGTCGGTGCGGCCGTAGAGCAGCAACTGGTCGGCGACGAAACTGAGGTACTTGCTGCCGTTGATCAGCTGCGCCGACAGCAGGCCGGTGACGATGAGCAGCAGAGTCCAGAGCCAGAGCCGGCCGGGTCCGTCGCGTCGCGTCCGCATGACGGCGACGCCAATCGAACCCAACGCCGCAATCCAGAGAATGGCCGTTCCGACAATTCCGATCGCGGCCAAGGCACAACCGATCAGCAGTCCCAGCGCCGCCAGCGGTCCGACCCAGAGCGCGCGCGCGAGCAGCAGCGGCGGCAGCACCGCGACGCTGAGGATTGCCGGACCGACCAGCAGCGCCATCGGCGGCGTCGGCAGGCCGACCCGCAGGATCAACATGAGAAGGGTGAGTATCAATGACAGTGCGACGGCGAACAGGCCAAGACGCAAATGTTCGGGTTCCGCGCGCATGGCGTCGGCGGAATGGCCTTCCCGGAGCATTGGTGTTCTCTTCAATTGAAAATCGCGGCGGGGAGAACTAGCACGCGTGTTCCAGCTTGCCTAGACTCCGCCCCAGTGTTCTGAAACGAAGTCTAGGTCTCGGGTCTCAGGCCGCAGGTCTAAGATCTCACGCGTTATATTTTTGGATGGCGGTCAGCCGCCGGTGCCGCCCACGGTCAGGCCTCCGATCAGCAGCGTCGGCTGTCCGACGCCGACCGGAACGCCCTGGCCGTCCTTGCCGCAGGTGCCGATGCCGGGATCGAGCATCATGTCGTTGCCGATCATCTCAACCTTGGTCAGCACGTCGGGCCCGTTGCCGATGAGCGTCGCACCCTTCACGGCGGGACCGATCTTGCCATCCTCGATCAGGTAGGCCTCGGCCGCCGAGAACACGAACTTGCCGGAGACGATATCGACCTGACCGCCGCCGAAATTGACGGCATAGAGGCCTTTCTTCACCGAGCTGATGATTTCCTTCGGATCGCTCGGGCCGTTCATCATGATCGTGTTGGTCATGCGCGGCATCGGGCTGTGGGCGAAGCTCTGGCGCCGCCCGTTGCCGGTCGGCTTCATGCCCATCAGCCGCGCGTTCTGCCGGTCCTGGATGTATCCGACCAGGATCCCGTCCTCGATCATCGTGGTGCACTGGGTCGGCGTGCCTTCGTCGTCGATGGTGAGCGAACCGCGGCGCTGGCCGAGCGTGCCGTCATCGACCACGGTGACGCCCTTGGCGGCCACGCGCTGGCCCATCAGCCCGGCGAAGGCGGAGGTCTTCTTGCGATTGAAATCGCCCTCCAGCCCGTGCCCGATCGCCTCGTGCAGCAGGATGCCCGGCCAGCCGGGCCCGAGCACCACCTGCATCTCGCCGGCGGGGGCGGGGACCGAGTCGAGGTTGACCAGCGCCTGGCGCAGCGCCTCATCGACGCTCGCCTTCCAGTGCTCCGGCTCGAGCAGGGACTCGTAGCCGATGCGGCCGCCGGTGCCGTGGCTGCCGGTCTCCATCTTGCCGTTGGCCTCGACCATGACGGTGACGTTCAGCCGGACCAGCGGCCGGATGTCGGCGGTGCGGGCGCCGTCACCGCGCAGGATCTCGATCGCCTGCCAGGAGCCGGAGATCGAAGCCATGACCTGCTTTACCCGCGGGTCCTTGGCCCGGGCGTAAGCGTCGATCTCCTGCAGCACCGTCACCTTGTTCTCGAAGGGCACCAGGGCGATCGGGTTGTCGGGCTTGTAGAGCTGCCGGTTGGTGCCGCTCGGCGCCACGTCGAGCTTGCCGCCGCGCCCGGCATGGACCGCCTTCACCGTCTCTGCCGCGCGCTTGATCGCGGCTTCCGAAAGCTCGCTGGCATGGGCATAGCCATGGGTCTCGCCGCTGACCGCGCGCAGGCCGAAGCCTTGCGTGGTGTCGAAGCTGGCGCTCTTCAGCCTGCCGTCGTCATAGGAGAGGGCCTCGGATTGGGCGTATTCCAGATAGAGCTCGCCGTCGTCGGCGCCCTTCAGCGAATCGGCGACCGTGCGCTCGATCCGCGATCGGTCCAGCCCGGCCCGTTCGAAAAACAGCCGGTCGGCCTCGATCAGATTTGACATGCAATCCTCCGGAAACGCAGTGTTCTCTCAGCAATATAAGTGATCCCACGGCGCCACCAACCGCATTTACCCGCGGCTTTTACCTTTATTGCGACGGATCGTCGCAGAATCGCTTTGATCCGTCGCAAAGCGCTCCTGCTTAAGGCGTGCAAGGCCCCGAAATGCTTGAGTTATCGGGATCGCCCATGTAGGGTCGGCTCGCTTTCGATGGGGGTCGGACGCAAGCCTGCGCCTGCCCGTCAAAGCCTTGGAATGTGAGCCAATTTTGGTGCCGGAAGGACCGCTCGGTCCGATTCCGGCCTTTCGCACACGTCGGCGAGACGGGTCTTTGGGGGCCTTGCCGGAGCCGACAGGACGGGGTGGATCGATATGTCGTTGAAGCGTGTTCTCGCACAAGCCGTCGCGACGGTGGGGGCGTTCAGTTGGGCCGGATCGGCGCTCGCCCAGGAAGTGATCGGCGCGCCGAAGCCCGAGCAGATCGGATTGCAGCCGCCCGTCACCGCCTTGGCCGACGAGCTGGACTTCATCCACAACGTCATCCTGACGCCGATCATCTTTGTGATCGTCGCCCTGGTCATGGTGCTGCTGCTCTATGTGATGTTCCGCTTCAACGCCAAGCGGAACCCGGTGCCGTCGAAGGTCACGCACAACTCCCTGCTCGAAGTGGCCTGGACCGGCATTCCGGTGCTGATCCTGGTGATTATCGCGATCCCGTCCTTCCGCCTCCTCTATAATCAGCTCGAGATCCCGAAGCCGGACATGACCATCAAGGCGGTCGGCCATCAGTGGTATTGGTCCTACGTCTATCCGGATAACGGCAACTTCACCTTCGACGCGCGCATGGTCACCGCGGAGGCCGCCGTCGCCAAGGAAAAGAATGTCGTCCGCCTGCTGGACACCGACGAAGAGGTGGTCCTGCCGGTCGGCAAGAACATCCGCATCCAGATCACCTCGGACGACGTGATCCACTCCTGGACCATCCCGAGCTTCGGTGTGAAGCACGACGCCGTGCCCGGCCGCGTCAACGAGAGCTGGTTCAACATCGAGAAGCCCGGCATCTATTACGGCCAGTGCTCCGAGCTCTGCGGCATCCAGCACGCCTACATGCCGATCAAGGTCCGCGCCGTCTCCCAGGAGGAGTTCGACGCCTGGGTGAAGGAAGCCCAGGGCAAGTTCGACAAGGTTGAAGCGCCGGCCGCGTCCAACAACGCACCCGCATCGAGCACGGCTTCGAGCCAGCTCGCTTCCGCCTCGCAAGTTCAGCCGGCGAATTAAGCGCCGTTAGTTTGAGGGACACCCTGCCATGAGCCCCGTCTCCACTTCCCACGCCGAAGCCCATCACGATCACGGTCATCACCCGACCGGGATCCTCCGCTACCTCTATTCGACGAACCATAAGGACATCGGCACGATGTACCTTATCTTCGCCGTGGTGGCGGGCTGCATCGGCGGTCTGTTCTCGGTCTTCATGCGCGCCGAACTCATGGAGCCGGGCATCCAGCTCGGCATGTTCGGCACCGACGGCAACCCGGACCAGCAGTACTGGAACGTGGTGATCACCGCCCACGCGCTGATCATGATCTTCTTCACCGTCATGCCGGCGATGATCGGCGGGTTCGGCAACTGGTTCGTGCCGCTGATGATCGGCGCGCCGGACATGGCCTTTCCGCGCATGAACAACATCAGCTTCTGGCTGCTGATCCCGTCCTTCGCGCTGCTGATCGGCTCGGCCTTCGTCGATGGCGGCGCCGGCACCGGCTGGACGCTCTATCCGCCGCTGGCCACCCAGCAGGGCATCGCCGTCGATATGGCGATCTTCTCCATGCACTTGGCCGGCGCCTCCTCGATCCTCGGCGCCATCAACTTCATCACCACCATCTTCAACATGCGCGCCCCGGGCATGACCCTGCACCGGATGCCGTTGTTCGTGTGGTCGGTGCTGGTCACCGCCTTCCTGCTGCTGTTGTCGCTGCCCGTGTTCGGCGGCGCCATCACCATGCTGCTGACCGACCGCAACTTCGGCAGCCACTTCTTCGATCCCGCCGGCGGCGGCGATCCGATCCTGTTCCAGCACCTGTTCTGGTTCTTCGGACACCCGGAGGTCTACATCCTCATTCTCCCGGGCTTCGGCATGATCAGCCAGATCGTCTCGACCTTCTCGAAGAAGCCGGTGTTCGGCTATCTCGGGATGGCCTACGCGATGGTCGCGATCGGCTTCGTCGGCTTCGTCGTCTGGGCCCACCACATGTACATGGCCGGCCTCGACGTCGACACCCGCGCCTATTTCACCGCGGCGACCATGGTCATCGCGGTGCCGACCGGCATCAAGATCTTCTCCTGGATCGCGACCATGTGGGGCGGCTCGATCACCTTCCGCGTGCCGATGGTCTGGGCCCTGGGCTTCATCTTCCTGTTCACCGTCGGCGGCGTCACCGGCGTGGTGCTGGCCAATGCCGGCGTGGATGTGGCCTTGCACGACACCTATTACGTGGTGGCGCACTTCCACTACGTGCTCTCGCTGGGCGCCGTATTCTCGATCTTCGCTGGCTACTACTACTGGATCGGCAAGATGTCCGGCCGCGAGCATCCGGAATGGGCGGGCCATGTGCACTTCTGGACCACCTTCGTCGGCGTCAACCTGACCTTCTTCCCGCAGCACTTCCTGGGTCTGGCCGGCATGCCGCGGCGCTATCCGGACTATCCGGACGCCTTCGCCTTCTGGAACCACGTCTCCTCGATCGGCGCCTTCATCTCCTTCGCTTCGACGCTCTTCTTCGTGGTGATGGCGATCTACACCCAGTTCGCCGGCCGCCGGGTCGGTGCGAACCAGTGGGGCGAGGGGGCGACGACCCTGGAATGGACGGTTTCGTCGCCGCCGCCGTTCCACACCTTCGAAGATCTGCCGGTGATCAAGCCGGAAGCGGCGCACTGATCGGATAGGGCGGCGGGGTAGGCCCCGCCGCCGGTCCGTTGGGATGATCTGACTGAGATGGCTGAACAGCAGGTTGGCATAGTCGGCGAAACCCCCGCCCGGATCGAGGCGGAGGCCGGCGCGCGCGTCGGCGACTTCGTCGCGCTCCTGAAGCCGCGGGTGATGTCGCTGGTCGTGTTCACCGGCTTCGCCGGCCTGTTCGTGGCCCCCGGCCATATCCATCCGGTGATTGCGGCGGTGGCGGTGCTTTGCATCGCGGTCGCCGCCGGCGCCTCCGGCGCCATCAACATGTGGTACGACCGCGACATCGACGCCGTGATGTCGCGCACCCGCAACCGCCCGATTCCGCGCGGCGCGGTGACCCCGGAGCAAGCGCTGGCTTTCGGCCTGGTGCTCTCCGCCTTCTCCGTCATGCTGATGGACATCGCGGTCAACACCACCGCGGCGGCACTGCTCGCCTTCACCATCTTCTTCTATGTCGTCGTCTACACGATCTGGCTGAAGCGCTCGACGCCGCAGAACATCGTGATCGGCGGCGCCTCCGGCGCCTTCCCGCCGATGATCGGCTGGGCCGCGGTGACCGGCGATGTCAGCCTCGCCTCGATCTCGCTCTTCCTCATCATCTTCATGTGGACCCCGCCGCATTTCTGGGCGCTCTCCCTCTATAAGGAAGGCGATTACGCCAAGGCGGGCGTGCCGATGATGCCGGTGGTGGCCGGCCAGCGCTCCACCAAGCTGCAGATGCTGGTCTACACCCTGATCCTTTGCCCGCTGACCTTGGTGCCGGTCTATTTCGGCGTCGCCGGCTGGATCTATGGCGCGGCCTCGATCGCGCTCAATCTCGGCTTCGTCGGCCATGCGATCCGGGTGCTCCGCAGCGACGACCTGCGCAACGCCAAGCGCATGTTCGGCTTCTCGCTGCTCTATCTCTTCCTGCATTTCGCGCTGCTCTGCGTCGATCGGGCGCCGGGCGTGATGCCTGCCATCCTCTCGGTGCTGTCATGAACGCGCAGTTGACCGAGAAGCAGAAGCGGCTGCGCCAGCGCAACTGGGCGCTGCTGGCGGCGCTGGTCGCCTTCGTCGTGCTGGTCTATGTCGTCACCATCGTCAAGATGAAGGGCGGCTGAGCATGACTCGCCAGAATCGCCGCAACTTGAACGTGGTGATGATCCTGGTCGGGGTCTTCGCCTTCATGGTCGGGCTGACTTTCGCCGCGGTGCCGCTCTACCGCATCTTCTGCGAGCGCACCGGCTTCGACGGCACGCCGATCCGCGCCGATGTCGCCGGCGCGCGCGGCCAGGCGATCGACCGCGTCGTGACCGTCAGCTTCTCCGGCGACGTCAACCAGAGCATGCCCTGGGCGTTCTATCCGAAGCAGAACAAGATCGAGGCCAAGGTCGGCGAGACCTATCTCGCCTATTTCGAGGCGAAGAACCTCAGCAACAAGCCGATCACCGGGACCGCGACCTTCAACGTGTCGCCGGAGCCATGGGGTCCGTATTTCGTGAAGATCCAGTGCTTCTGCTTCACCGAGCAGACCTTGCAGCCGGGTGAATCCATAGAGATGCCGGTGACCTTCTATCTCGATCCCGAGCTGGCCAAGGACAAGCTGCTGAACCGGATGTCGGACGTGACCTTGTCCTATACCTTCTTCAAGGCGGCCGACCAGCCGTCGGCGCAGGACGCGCCGGCCAAGGTCGGTGCGGCCGAGCCGGCTTCCAAGCCGGCGGTGAATTGAGTGCGTGAATCTGCCGGCCGGGTCCGAGGGGGACCGGCCGCGAAGGGAGAGTGGAGACCATGAGCGACGCAGCCCACAAGCCGAACCATCCTTATCACCTGGTCGATCCCAGCCCGTGGCCCGTGGTCGGCGCGCTGGCGGGCGGCCTGTTCACGGTCGGCATGGTGCTCTACATGCACGACATCGCGGTGTTCGGGCACAAGTTCGGGCTCGGGAACATCGTGCCGGGCCTGCTCCTGATCTTCGCCACCATGTTCTTCTGGTGGAGCGACGTGGTGAAGGAGGGCGAGCACCAGGGCCATCACAGCCCGGTCGTGCAGATCGGCCTCAGGTACGGCATGGCGCTGTTCATCGCCTCCGAGGTGATGTTCTTCGCCGCCTTCTTCTGGGCGTTCTTCGATTTCTCGATCTTCCCGCGCGAAGCCAGCGGCGGCGTCTGGCCGCCGACCGCGCCGACCGCGATCACGCCGCTCGATCCCTATGCGATCCCGCTGCTGAACACGCTGATCCTGCTGACCTCCGGCTGCACCGTGACCTGGGCACACCATGCGCTGAAGCATAACGACCGCGCCGGCCTGATCCAGGGCTTGGCGCTCACCGTGCTGCTCGGCGTGCTGTTCACCTCGTTCCAGGCCTACGAGTACCTGCACGCGCCGTTCGGCTTCAAGGACGGCATCTACACCTCGACCTTCTTCATGGCGACCGGCTTCCACGGCTTCCATGTGATCGTCGGCACCGTGTTCCTGATCGTCTGCCTGGTGCGGGCGATCAAGGGCCACTTCAAGCCGGACCATCACTTCGGCTTCGAAGCCGCCGCCTGGTACTGGCATTTCGTGGACGTGGTCTGGCTGTTCCTGTTCAGCTTCGTCTACATCTGGGGCAGCGGCCCCGGCCCGTACGCGGGATGATCCGATTGGTGCAGCGCGTTCGCGGCACCGCCATCCAACCCTCCCCCGAAGCCGGGGGAGGGCTTTTCTTTTCAGCAGAGCGCACCCCGTGACCGCCGGCTACCGCTCGCCGATCGCATCCGGTCTCGCGGGCGTCTGCCCGCGCTGCGGCCAGGGCAAGCTGCTGATGGGTTTCCTCAAACCCGCTCCCGCCTGCTCGAATTGCGGCCTCGACTTCCATTCCGAAGAGACCGGCGACGGGCCGATCGCCTTCGTCATCCTGATCTGGGGCGCGATCGTCATGGGAGTCGCCTTCTGGGTCGAGTTCACCCTCAATCCCCCGTACTGGCTGTTCGTCGTTCTGCTGATCCCGATCACGCTCGGCGGCGGCGCCCTGCTGATGCGCCCCGCCAAGACCGTGCTGATGGCGCTCCAGCTCCATCACCGGGCCGGGAGCGGCGACGCCAATGGGAACAACCGTTGAATCGCCGCCCGCTCTGATTATCTAGGCAGCACCATGCGTCTTCCCTTTCGCCCCACCTTCTGGCCGACCGTCTTCACGGTGCCGGCGATCCTGGTCATGATCGGTCTCTCGGTCTGGCAGGTGCAGCGCCTGCATTGGAAGGAAGGCCTGATCGCCGAGCGCGTGGAGCGCACCACGGCCGATCCGGTCCCGCTGCCGCCGCCGGGCGCCGATCTGGCCCCGTTCGAGTTCCGCCGCGTCGCCGTGACCGGCAGCTTCGACCATGCGCACGAGTTCTATCTCGCCGCCCGGTCCCAGAACGGCAATGTCGGCTACTGGATCGTGACGCCTCTGAAGATCGACCCCAATGAACCAAACGGCGGCGAGACCGTGCTGATCGAGCGCGGCTGGGTTCCGGAGAATATGAAGCTGCCCGAGACCCGCGCCGCGGGTCAGGTTTCGGGCACGGTCACGATCGACGGCATCCTCCGCCTGCCGCAGCAGAAGGCGACCTTCCAGCCCGACAACGAGCCCGCCAAGAACGTCTGGTTCTACTTGAGCCCGGCCGAGATGGTTGAGGCCGCCGGCATCCCGGCCCGCACCGATCTCTATCTCGACGCGGATCTCGCGCCCAATCCCGGCGGCTTCCCGATCGGCGGCCAGGCCCGGATCAACCTGCCCAACGATCACCTGCAATACGCGATCACCTGGGCATTGCTGGCGCTCTCGCTGGCGGTTGTGTATGTGATCTTTCACCTGAAACTGGAACGCGAGCGAGGCCAGCGGTGAGCCAGAACACGGCCAAGTCGAATACGGTGGGCGCCTACGAGAACCTGGAGAACCGTTTCCGCCGCTGGTCGGCCTTGCGCGACGCCGCCGGCATGCTGCACTGGGACATGTCGGCGATGATGCCGGAAGGCGGGCATTCCGCCCGGGCCGAGCAATTGGCGGCCCTGGGCGTGGTCTCGCACCAGCTCCTCACCGAACCGAAGACCGGCGAGCTCCTGCAAGCCGCGCATGAGGAGGCGAAGGGCCTCGACCCCTGGCAGCGCGCCAATCTGCACGAGATGCGCCGGGTCCATGTCCATGCGACCGCGCTCAATTCCGATCTGGTCGAAGCCATGAGCAAGGCGGCGACTTCCTGCGAGGCGGTCTGGCGCCAGGCGCGCCCCGCCGGCGACTTCGCCATGGTGAAGCCGCATCTCGAGGCGATCATCCGCCTGGTGCGCGAGGCGGCGCAGGCCAAGGCGGAGAAGCTCGGCCTCTCGCCTTATGAAGCGCTGATGGACGAATACGAGCCCGGCAGCCGCACCGCGGACATCGATGCGGTGTTCGCCGACTATGCCGCCTTCCTGCCCGATTTCCTCGGCGCGGTGCTCGAGCGCCAGGCCAAGGCGCCGGCCCCGATCGAGCCCAAGGGTCCGTTTCCGGTCGAGAAGCAGAAGGCGCTCGGCGAGCGGGTGATGAAGACGATCGGCTTCGATTTCGATCACGGCCGGCTCGACACCAGCCTGCATCCGTTCTGCGGCGGCGTGCCGGACGACGTGCGCATCACCACCCGCTATGCCGAGGACCAGGTGACCTCGGCCTTGATGGGGATCATCCACGAGACCGGCCATGCGATGTACGAGCGCGGCCTGCCCAGCCAATGGCGGCTGCAGCCGGTCGGCCAGGCGCGCGGCATGGCGCTGCACGAGAGCCAGTCGCTGCTGGTCGAGATGCAGGCGTCGCGCAGCCTGGACTTCTGCACCTTCCTCTCGCCGCTCTTGAACGAGACCTTCCCCGGCAACGAGGCCGCCTTCGCGCCGGACAACCTGCGGCGGCTTTACAGCCGGGTCGAGCCGGGCTTCATCCGGGTCGATGCCGATGAGGTGACCTATCCGGCCCATGTCATCCTGCGCTATCGCCTTGAGCAGGCGCTGGTGAAGGGCGATCTCCAGGTGGGCGATATCCCAGCCGCCTGGAATGAAGGGATGAAGTCCTTGCTCGGGATCAAGCCGCCCAGCGATCGCGAAGGCTGTTTGCAGGACATTCACTGGTTCGACGGCGCGGTCGGCTACTTCCCGTGCTACAGCCTCGGTGCCATGACCGCGGCGCAGCTGTACGCAGCCGCCTGCGAAGCCGATCCGCGGATTCCGGCCGCGATCGCGCGCGGTGATTTCGCGCCGCTGATGGCCTGGCTGCGCCCGAACGTGCATGAGCGCGGCTCCAGCCTGACGACCGCGGAGATCGTGACCGCGGCGACCGGCCGCCCGCTCGACGTCGAGGTCTTCAAGGCGCATCTGCAGCGCCGCTATTTGCCCGACTGAACAATGCGCTAGCCTTCGGTCACGGGCCGATCACGGCCCACACCGTATTCTTCATCCGTCGACGCGACGAAATCGGTCGGGTGTGGGAATGGTCACAGAGTCGGAAGACTACGCGCCAAGCGGCTTGCCGCCCGCGTCGCGCGGCTGGCAAGCTGCCCGTCGGGGGCGCACCAGCATGATGCCGAAGCTCGCCATAGATTTCCGCTCTGAAGAGAACCGCGTCCGGCTCTATTACGCGGCGGCGGTCTCGCTGTTCGGGGCGCTGGCCAGCCGCCTGGTCGCGTCGAGCCTCCTCCCTTGGAATGACGGCGGCCTCGGCCTGTTCTGGTGCGGCGCCGTGGCCTTGGCGCCTTTGGTGCTCTACGGCTGGCGCGCTCTGCCGGCGGCGGCGATCCTCGCGGTCGCGGTCGAGGCCATTTCCCGCGGCGGCGCCCCCGGCTCGCTGATTGCGGCGACCGGCGACGTGATCGAGGCCGTGCTGGCCTATGCCGTGATGGCGCGCTTCGCGCCCTTCGATCCCCGGTTCCGCACCCAGGACGATCTGCAGCGCTTTATCCTGTTCGGCGTGGTGGTGGTTCCGGCGCTCTCCGGCATCGTCGGCGTGCTGTTGGTCGGTCCACACACCGATATGCACCCGCTCGCCCTCTGGTTCGGCTGGGCGACCGCCGATGCGACCGCGGTGCTGATGACCGTGCCGATGGCGTTGGTCTGGGTGACCCAGGCGCGGGTGCGCGGCCCGCGCTGGATGGAGATCGCGGCGCTCGCCAGCTCGGCCTGCTGGCTGCTGTTCATGGTCGGCTGGATGACGCCCGGTCTGGCGCTCGGGGTCTCGACCCTGGCGGTGATCTGCCTGCCGCTCGCCTTCTGGGGCGCGATCTCCTATGGCCGCCGCGGCGCCAGCCTCTCGGCCCTGCTGATCGCCGTCGCCCTGGTCGGCGCGGCGCGCTACGGCGTGATGCCGTTCCCGCATTTCGCGCTCGACGGCGAGCGCATCGCCCTGGCCGCCATGCTGGCCGCGGTGCTGATCGGCCTGCTGGTGGTCGCGATCGCCCGGGCCGAGCAGGATCGCCAGCAGGACGAGGTCCTGGAAGGCCAGAGCCGCCTGCAGATGATGATGGAAAGCAGCCGCATCGTTCCCTATGCCAAGGAAGGCCCGCATTTCCTCGACTACACGTATATCGGCGAGCGCGCGATGGCGATGTTCGGCCATTCCATGGCCGAATGGCAGAAACCGCGCGCCTGGATCAATTTTCTCCACCCGGACGACCGCGAGCGCATGAAGCGCCTCGCCGCGGCCGAGCTCACGCCTGACCAGGACCATGAATGGGAATACCGGATCGTCAACGCCGACGGCCGCGTGATCTGGGTCCGCGATCTCTTCCGCGTCGATCGCAAGGTCGACGGCTCGCTTGAGCTGCGCGGCATGCTGATCGACGTCTCGGCCCAGAAGCAGCGTGAGCTCGATCTCGAGGAAAGCCGGCAGGAGCTGGAAACCGCGATGAAGCAGGCCGAGGCCGCCAACCGCGCCAAGACCAGCTTCCTCGCCACCGTCAGCCATGAATTGCGCACGCCGATGAATGCCGTCATCGGCTTCGCGGACGTGCTGAACAGCCAGGCCTACGGCGCCCTCAACGACCGCCAGCGCGAATGCGTCAACGACATCGCCGGCTCGGGCCGGCATCTCTTGCGCATGATCAACGACATCCTCGACATGTCGAAGATCGAGGCCGGCAAGTTCCCGCTGATCGAGGAGGTGTTCGACGTCGGCGCGGTGCTCGGCGCCGCGGCGCGCTTCGTGACCCAGGAGATCGACGGCAAGGAGGTCTCCTTCGCCACCCATATCTCGCTGGGCGCGGTGGGCCTGCACGGCGATCAGCGCGCGATCACCCAGATCGTGCTCAACCTGCTGACCAATGCCGCCAAGTTCACGCCGCCCGGCGGAAGGGTGGAGCTGAAGGCTTCGGCCAATGGCGACGGCCTCACCGTCAGCGTCGCCGATACCGGCCGCGGCATGTCGCCCGAGACCATCGAACGCGCCTTCGAGCCCTTCTTCCAGGGGA
The DNA here is from genome assembly GCA_030715195.1 of Dongia sedimenti. Lineage (GTDB taxonomy): Bacteria > Pseudomonadota > Alphaproteobacteria > Dongiales > Dongiaceae > Dongia > Dongia sedimenti. Next base: position 173,770 of record JAUYVI010000002.1, on the reverse strand, counting down.
ATGACAGCAACGTGAGCCGCAAGCGGGAAGGGACCGGCCTCGGCCTCGCCATCTCCCGCCGCCTGGCCGAAATGCACGGCGGCACCATCACTCTCCACAGCCGCATCGGCGAAGGCACCACCGCCACCCTCTGGCTCCCGCCCGACCGTCTGCAATAGGCGGGCGGAAACCGCCTACGCCGCCGCGGATCCGGGGGCCAAGTCCCGGGATGACTTCGGGTATTCGGAAACGGCAAAGCCTGCGCGGTTGCCTCGGAACATCCGGCAAACTACTGTACGGCCACCCATTTGGAGGTGGATTTTGCGCTATATCAGCACCCGCGGCGCCGCGCCGCGGCTCGATTTCGAGGCGGTTCTGTTGGCCGGCCTCGCCCGGGATGGCGGGCTCTATGTTCCGGAATCCTGGCCCAGCCTGAAGCCGAAGACCCTCGCCGGTTTCGACGGCAAACCCTATGCCGAGGTCGCGGCCGCCGTCATGGCGCCGTTCATCGGCAAAGCGATCCCGCAGAAGACCTTCCAATCCATGGTGGCCGAGACCTATGCCGGCTTCCGCCACGCCGCGGTGACGCCGCTCGTCGAAGTGGGCGAGGGGGTCTGGATCGAGGAACTGTTCCACGGCCCGACCCTGGCCTTCAAGGACCTGGCGCTGCAGCTGGTCGGCCGGCTCTATGACCATGTGCTGAAAAAGCAGGGCCGCCGCGTCACCATCATCGGCGCCACTTCGGGCGATACCGGCTCGGCGGCGCTCGAAGCCTGCCGCGACCGCCGCGCAATCGACATCTTCATCCTGCATCCGCTGGGCCGTGTCTCCGAGGTCCAGCGCCGCCAGATGACCACCATCGATGCCGGCAATGTCTTCAACATCGCGATCGACGGCAGCTTCGACGACTGCCAGGACATCGTGAAGGCCTGCTTCAACGACCACGCCTTCAGCGACAAGATCGGCATGTCGGCGGTCAACTCGATCAACTGGGCCCGGGTCATGGCCCAGATCGTCTATTACGTGACCGCCGCGGTGGCGCTCGGCGCCCCCAACCGCAAGCTGGCCTTCTCGGTGCCGAGCGGCAATTTCGGCAATGTCTATGCCGGCTATGCGGCGAAGCAGATGGGTCTGGATGTATCGCAATTCATCGTCGGCTCGAACCGCAACGACATCCTGACTCGCTTCTTCAAGAGCGGATCGATGAAAGTGTCCGGCGTGGTGCCGAGCCTCAGCCCGTCGATGGACATCCAGATCTCCAGCAATCTCGAGCGCCTGCTGTTTGATCTCTTCAAGCGCAACGGGCCGAAGCTCGGCGAGGCGATGAACGCCTTCCGCAAGACCGGCCGGTTCGCGGCGCCGAAATCCGGCTGGCCCGCCGTGCAGAAGCTGTTCACCGGCTACAAGCTCGACGATGCCGGCACGCTCAAGGCCATGGCCGACCTCTACAAGCGCACCGGCATGCTGATCGACCCGCATTCCGCGATCGGCGTCGCCGCCGCGGAAGCCGCGCGCAAGGACAAATCGATCCCGGTGGTCGCCCTCGCGACCGCCCATCCTGCCAAATTCCCCGACGCGGTGGAGAAGGCGACCGGTATCCGTCCTGCCTTGCCGGCGCATCTCGGCAATCTGTTGAGCCGCCGCGAACGCTACGACGTGCTGCCGAAGGATCTCGGCAAGATCCAAGACTACGTGCTGAGCCACCGGCGCAGCGGATCTGGTAACTAGATGAGAAGGTCGATTTCATTCTCTTCCGTCATCCCCGCGCTAGGCGCGGGGATCCACGCCTTGGGTGCCGCAGGATGCAAAGGCGTGGATGCCCGGACCAAGTCCGGGCATGACGGAGTTTAGGTGCAAAGGAAAGCAAACGCGTTGAACATCCAAAAGCCCACTCCCTCGAACTCCGTCCGCATCACCACCCTGCCCAACGGCCTCAGGGTGGCAACCGACCGCATGGATTCGGTCGAGACCGTCTCGCTCGGCATCTGGGCCGGCGTCGGCACGCGGCACGAGACGCTGGAGCATAACGGCGTCGCGCATCTGCTGGAGCACATGGCCTTCAAGGGCACCAAGCGTCGCAACGCCCGTGAGATCGCCGAGGAAATCGAATCGGTCGGCGGGCTGCTCAACGCCTATACCGGCCGCGAGCAGACCGCGTATTACGCCAAGATGCTCAGCGCCGACATGGCGCTGGCGATCGACGTGCTGGCCGACATCCTGCAGAACTCGGTCTATGACGAGGCCGAACTGGAGCGCGAGCGCGCCGTGGTGCTGCAGGAGATCGGCCAGGCCGAGGATACGCCCGACGACATCATCTTCGACCACTTCCAGGAAGTCGCCTTTCCCGACCAGCCGATGGGCTGGCCGACCCTCGGCCGCGCCGAGATCATCGGCAAGCTGCCGCGCGACGTCGTGGCCGGCTATCTCGAAAGCCGCTATCGCCCGGAGCGCATGATTGTCGCCGCCGCCGGCAATATCGACCACGATCGCCTGGTCGATCTCGCCACGCGTCTGCTTGATCGCCTGCCGAAAGGCGCCGAGCCCGGCACCGAGACCGCGGCCTATCGCGGCGGCGAGCACCGTGAGGAGCGCGACCTCGAGCAGGTCAACGTCGTGCTCGGCTTCTCCGGCGTCAGCTATCACGATCCCGACTACTACGCCGCGGCGGTGCTGTCGCAGCTCCTCGGCGGCGGCATGTCCTCGCGCCTGTTCCAGGAGGTGCGCGAGAAGCGCGGCCTGGTCTACTCCATCCACACCTTCTCCAGCTCCTACAGCGATGCCGGCCTGTTCGGCATCTATGCCGGCACCGGCGAGAAGGAGGCGGCCGAGATGATGCCGGTCATCATCGACGAGGTGCTGAAGGTCGCGGACACCCTGAACGAGGAGGAGGTGAAGCGCGCCGCCGCGCAATTGAAGGCCGGCACGCTAATGTCGCGCGAGGGTACCAGCAGCCGCTGCGAGCAGCTCGCGTCCCAGCTCCTGCTCTACGACCGGGCGATCCCCGCCGAGGAGGTGGTGGCCAAGATCGAGGCGGTCGGCACCGCCGACATCGCCCGCATCGCCAAGCGCATCTTCGCCTCGGCGCCGACCCTGGCCTCGCTGGGTCCGGTCGCCCAGGTGCCGAGCCTCGACGCGGTTCGGCGCCGCCTCGCCTGAGACCGGGTCGGGAGGAACGCGCGCGATGCTGCCGCTCTTCCGCTCCGACGGTCTTTCGCGCTTCAAGCTGATCGGCGAGCGCACCTATCTGCGCCCGCCGTCGCGCACCGACTACAAGCAATGGGTCGCGGTGCGCGAGGCGAGCCGGGCCTTTCTGGAGCCCTGGGAGCCCTCCTGGGGCGAGGACGCGCTGGAGCGCGCGGTGTTCCGCGATCGCGTCGCGCGCATCCATCAGGAATGGCGGCTCGACCTCGGCTACGGCTTCCACATCTTCAGGAAAGCCGACGACCTCCTGATCGGCGGCGTGAACCTGAACAACGTCCGTCGCGGCGTGGCCCAGGCCGCCAATCTCGGCTACTGGATGGGCGAGCTCAACGCCAACCAGGGCTACATGACCGACGCCATGCGCGCGTTGCTGCCGCATGCCTTCCAGGGCCTCGGCCTGCACCGCATCGATGCCGCCTGCATCCCCGACAACCGCCCGAGCCGCCACCTCCTCGCCAAGTTCGGCTTCCGCGAAATCGGCGAGGCGCGCGGCTATCTCAAGATCAACGGCGAATGGCGCGACCACCTGCTGACCAGCGCCCTGCTTGAAGACGTGATGAACTCAGAAGGCATGCGCGCCAAGCCCGCAAAGGCCGACGCCGAGTTCAGGAAACTGCTGGATCGAATCGTCTAGACCCGCGGGTGGCGACGAGACGGCTTCGCATGTGTCGCGTAGAGATCCTCCAGAAACGCCTGCAAGGCCGGAGTCTGCGAGGCGCCTTTCTTCACCGCGACCTCGAACAGCGATTGATAGGAGAGGCGGCGCGGGCGGATCGGCTGCATCTCGCCGCGCGCCACCCAGGGCGCCGCGTAATGGCTCGGCAGATAGGCGATGAACCGTCCCGACAGCACCATCAGCGCCAGGCCCTCCATCGAGTATGAGCTGGCACTGGCGCTGAACCGCAGCGGCCGCCGGTCCTCCATGTAGCCGCGGCCGGCATAAGGGGCCGCCAGGATGTCCTCGTTGGAGATCGCCTCGGCGGCGCGCCCGAACAGCACGTTGCCGGCGCCGCAATAGAGCACTTGCTCCTCGAGAAAGAGCGCGCGATAGGCGATCCCCGGCACGGTGTGGTGGAAGGCGCCGATCGCCAGGTCCAGCCGCCCGTCCAGGACCTTCCGTTCCAGCTCCTGCGGCGCGTCGATATGCATGGTGATGTGGACCTCGCGCGCCCGCTCGCCATAGCGGTTCATCACCTTCGGCAGGTGGTTGGCCGGGTTGGAGATGATGTTGTCCACCATGCCGATCGCGAGATTGCCGACCAGGCGCCCGGCGAGCGCGCTCACATCGGAGCGGAATGCGTCCAGCCCGGTCACCAGCCGCTGCGCCGCGCGATAGACCTCCTCGCCGCGCTCGGTCAGGCGAAATCCGACGCGGCCGCGCTGGCAGAGCCGCATCCCCAACCGCCGCTCGAGCTCGGAGATCAAGGTGCTCAAGCGCGACGGGCTCACGTTCAGCACCGCCTGGGCCGCGGCGAAGCCGCCGCTTTCCACGACTGTGAGAAAGGCCTGGATCTGCTTCAGGTCGATGTTCCCAAGGTTCCCGGGATTGGCGGCCATGGCGCATACTTTCGATAAACCGGAAGCTTACTTCCGATATTTCGACTTTATCGCAACTGGCCATTGGCGGGAAGATCGGAGAAACAGCGGAGGCGCGCACCCAAATGAACCTGCCGACAGGTCACAACAACCCACAACCGGTCGATGCCGCCATCGTGCCGCGGTTCGGCGCAATCCCGACCTTCATGCGGCTGCCCTACATCACCGAGCCCACCCAGGTGGACATCGCGCTTATTGGCGTGCCCTGGGACGGCGGCACCACCAACCGCGCCGGCGCCCGGCACGGCCCGCGCGAGATCCGCAACATGTCGAGCTTCATGCGCAAGGTGCACCATGTGAGCCGCATCGCGCCGTATGAGCTCGCCCGCGTGGCCGATCTCGGCGACGCCCCGGTGAACCCAATCGACCTCATGGACGCGCTGAAGCGGATCGAAGGCTTTTACGCCAAGGTCCATGCGGCCGGCGCCGTGCCGCTTTCGGCCGGCGGCGACCACCTGATCACCCTGCCGATCTTCCGCGCCATCGCGAAGAAGCGGCCGATCGGCATGATCCATTTCGACGCCCATTCCGACACCAACGACCGCTATTTCGGCGACAACCTGTACACCCACGGCACGCCGTTCCGGCGCGCGGTGGAGGAGGGGCTGCTCGATCCGAAGCGCACGGTGCAGATCGGCATCCGCGGCTCGATCTACAGCGGCAACGACATGGAGTTCGCCGAGAAGAGCGGCATGCGGGTCATCTACATGGAGGAGTTCGCCAAGCTCGGCGTCGAGAAGACCATCGCCGAGGCGCGCCGCGTCGCCGGCGACGGCCCGACCTATGTCAGCTTCGACGTGGACGGCATCGACCCCGCCTTCACGCCGGGCACCGGCACGCCGGAGATCGGCGGCCTCACCACGCTGGAGGCCCAGCATCTGCTGCGCGGGCTGCAGGGGCTCGATCTGATCGGCGGCGACGTGGTCGAGGTCTCGCCGCCCTTCGATCAGACCGGCAACACCGCTTTGGTCGGCGCCACGCTGATGTTCGAGATCCTCTGTCTCCTGGCCGATGCCTCGGCGCGCCGGCGCAATCGATGACCCAGGTGATGATGGACCGGATGTCCTGGCCGGAATTCCGGGACGCGCTGAAGCGCAATCCGACCGTCTTCATCCCCTGCGGCGCCACCGAGCAGCACGGGCCACATCTGCCGCTCTCGGTCGATTGCCTGCTCCCCACCGCGCTCTGCCGCGACGTGGCCGAGAGGGTCGGCGGCGTCGTCGCGCCCACCTTGAGCTTCGGCTACAAGTCGATGCCGAAATCGGGCGGCGGCCCGCATTTCCCCGGCACCCTCAACCTCGACGCCCAGACGCTCATCTCCATGGTGCGCGACGTGATCCGCGAGCTGGTCCGGCATGGCGTGAAGAAGATCTGCTGCGTGGTCGGCCATTACGAGAACCAGTGGATCGTCACCGAGGGCATCGATCTCGCGATGCGCGAATGCGGCCATACCGGCCTCAAGGTGATGCGTCTCGAATATTGGGACTTCTGCACCGAGGACACGATCAAGACCGTGTTCCCCGACGGCTTTCCGGGCGTCGCCCTTGAGCACGCCGCGGTCATGGAGACCTCCATGATGCTGCATTACTACCCGGACATGGTGCGGCTCGATCTCATCCCGGACAATCCACCGGCCCAGTTCCCACCTTATGACATCTGGCCGCCGCACCGCGACTGGGTGCCGTCCTCCGGTGCACTGACCTCGGCCAAGGGCGCCTCGGCGGCCAAGGGCAAGGCGATGGTGGAGCAGTATTGCCGCGACATCGCCGCCGCGGTGAAGAAGGAGTTTGGATAGCCGATCCATGGGGGCCAACTTCGATTTCGGGGGAAAGACGGTTCTGGTGACCGGCGCCAGCCGCGGCATCGGCCGCGGTGTCGCGGAAGCCTTCGCCGCGGCCAAAGCCGACCTCGCCATCCTGGCCGACGATGCCGGCGTCGAGACCACGGCGCAGGAGATCGCCGCGAGCTGCGGCCGCGCGGTGACGGCGCTCCGCTGCGACATCACCGATCGTGCCTCGGTCACCAAAGCACTGAGCCAACTCGACCGCATCGACGTGCTGGTCAACAATGCCGGGCTGGAACGCATCACGCCGATCGCCGAGTCGGGCGCCGAGGTCGAGGCGACCTTCGCCCGCATCATCGACATCAACATCCTCGGCACCTATTACGTGACCCGCGACGCCCTGCCGAAGATGCGCAAGGGCAGCCGCATCGTCTTCACCGCCTCGATCTGGGGCCGCACCGCGGCGGCCGAATTCTCGGCCTACTGCGCCTCGAAACACGCGATCGTCGGCATGACCCGCGCGCTGGCTCTGGAGCTCGGGCCCAAGGGCATCAATGTCAACGCCGTCGCGCCCGGCTGGGTCAAGACCGACCAGTCGATGCTGTCGCTCCGGCGCATGGCCGAGCGCAGCCACCTGCCGGAAACGCAATTGCTGGACGAGATCATGGCCGGCCAGTCGCTGCCCGGCCTTATGAACCCGGCCGACATCGCCGGCCTCTACCTCTTCCTCGCCAGCGACCTCGCCGCCAACATGACCGGCCAGACCGTCAACATCGACCGCGGCGAGGTGATGTCGTGACCGCGCTCGCCGGCAAGACCGCCCTGGTCACCGGCGCCCATCGCGGCATCGGCGCCGCCTGCGCCTTGGCGCTGGCGGAGCAAGGGGCGCAGCTGATCCTGGCCGACCGCCTGGATTGCAGCGAGACGGCCGCCGCGATTCCCGGCGCCCTGGCCTACGATCTCGACGTCGCCGACGAGGGCAGCGTCCTGGCGCTGTTCGACGTGGCGAAGCGCATGGCGAAGCGGCTCGACATCCTGGTGCATTGTGCCGGGATCATCCAGGAGAAGCCGCTGCTGGAGACCAGTGCCGCCGATTTCGACGCGGTGATCGCGGTCAACCTGCGCGGCAGCTTCCTGGTCGGCCGCGAGGCCTTGCGCTGGATGCGGGACCGGCAGCCGCAGCCCGGCGCCGAGGCCCGCGCGATCCTGATCGCCTCGGACATGTCCTATTACGGCCGCGAGCAGTTCTCCGCTTACGTCGCCTCGAAGCACGGCGTGCTCGGCCTGGTGCGCAGCTGGGCCAGGGAATTCGCCCCGGCGATCCTGGTCAACGCGATCTGCCCCGGCCCGATCGACACCGCCATGCTCGACGCCGCGCATATGAGCCCGGAATGGCGCGCCAAGGAGCTGCAGATTCCGCTCGCCCGCTTCGGCGAAGCGCGGGAGATCGGCGCGCTCGCCGCCTTCCTGGCCGGACCGGGCGGCCGCTATTTCACCGGCCAGGGCCTCGGACCCAATGGCGGCAGCGTGATGCCATGATTGTGCAGGGGACAATGAACTGAACGATCGGGTGAGAAACCCGACGCCAACGATAACAAGGAGGCAACAATGAAGAACACATTCGCCGCGGCGACCCTCGCCGCCACAATCGCCCTCAGCAGCGGCGCCTTCGCCGCGGAGAAGGTGAAGGTCGGGCTCTGCGTGTCCTGGCCCGGCTATTCCAGCCTGGAGGTCGCGAAGCAGAAGAACCTCGCCCCCGATCTCGAGATCGAGAACACCATCTTCGACGATCCGGTGGGTGCGCATTCGGCACTCGCGGCCGGCCAGATCGACGTCCTCTACTGCACCAGCGAGTACACGCCGATCGCCGTGGAGCAGGGCACCAACGAGGTCATGGTCACCTTCCTCAATCCCTCCTACGGCGTCGACCAGATCGCCCTGGCCCCGAACGTCGAGCCCAAGGATCTCCCCGGCAAGAAGATCGCCGCGCCGCAGGCCTATATCGGCCAGCTCCTGATGGGCGTCTGGCTCGACAGCCAGGGCATCAAATATGACTCGGTCGAGTGGGTAAACTTGAACGCCGACGAGGCGGTCGGCCCGATGGTCTCCGGCGATCTCGCCGCGGCTTATGAATACGAGCCCTGGGTCTCGAAGCTCACGGAATCGCTCAAAGGCTCGCGCGCCGTAGCCACCTCCGCCGATCCGGTCTTTCTGAAGACCGGCATCTTCATGGACGTGCTCTACATGAACAAGACTTTCATCGCCGAGCGACGCCCGGTGGCGGTTGCCACCTTGAAGGCTTTGTTCCAGGCGGTGCAGGCCTGGCATGACGACACGCCCGGCATCAACCAGGTCTATGCCGATTTCCTGAAATGGCCGGTGCCCGACGTCGAATCCGTGGTCGGCACCAACGGCAAGGACTTGAAGGGTGGCAACTACACCTATGATTTCGACGAGGCGGCGCGTTCCTGCGGTGTGCTCGACGGCGAGCCGCCGCTCGGCATCGCCCGCGACGGCATGCGCGACACCGTGGCGCTCATCAACGACTGGTGGGTGAAGCTCGGCCTGATGAAGACCAAGATCGACCCGGCCAAGGGCGTCGATTGCAGCCTGATGGCGGAGCTGGTGAAGGCGGGCTTCCGCCAGGAGATCAAGGCGCGGGAGTAGGGTTCGGCGCTTCCGCGTATTCCTCCGTCATCCCGGCGCTAGGCGCCGGGATCCACGCCTTGAGTGCCGCACGATAGAAAGGCGTGGATGCCGGGACCAAGTCCCGGCATGACGGAGTATAATCTTCATGCCGAACCAACTTTGCTGCGACCGCCAATGACCACGCCTCCGCGCCGCCGTCCTCTCCTCACCCTCCGCGCGCCGATCGCGCGGCGGAGCGCGGTCGCGCTCGGCGTCGCCTGCTGGTTGCTGTTCTTCGCCATCTGGCAGTTCGCGGTCTCGGCCGGGCTGGTGACCGAGCTGCTGCTGCCCAGCCCGTTCAAGGTGCTCTCGACCCTGGTCGCGCTGCTCTCGACGCCGGACTTCTGGATCGACATCGGCGCCAGCGTACTGCGCATCCTGGTCAGCTTCGCGCTCGCGTCGGTGATCGCGGTGCCGCTCGGCATCGTCATGGGCTCGTTCCGGGCGCTCGAGGCCTTCTTCAACCCGTTCATGGCGGCTTGGCGCTACCTGCCGGCGCCGAGCTTCATCCCGGTGCTGCTGATGTGGTTCGGCACCGGCGAGGGGCCGAAGATCGCGCTCTTGTTCGTCGGCGTGGTGTTCTTCCTGATCGTCCTGGTCATGGACTACACCAAGCAGGTCCGGCCCGAGTTCATCGAGACCTCGATGACCCTGGGCGGCACGCGGGGCCAGATCCTGCGCACCGTGATCGTGCCGGCCGTGCTGCCCAACGTGGTCGTGGCCATGCGGCAGATGCTGGCGGTCTCCTGGACCTATCTGGTGATCGCCGAGATCGTCGCCTCGACCAACGGCATCGGCGCCATGATGATGCGCGCGCGGCGCTTCTTGCACACCGACGAGATCATGGCCGGCATCGTGGTGATCGGCGTGCTCGGCCTGTTGTGCGACATGCTGTTCCGCATCGCCCACCGCCTGCTCTTCCCCTATATCGACGAGAGCGCCCGATGAGACTGAAGCTGGAGCGCATCGGCAAGACCTTCCCGGGACCGAAGGGCGGCACGGTCGAGGCGATCCGCGACGTCTCCTTCGAGGTCGGCGGCAACGAGGTCTGCGTCCTGCTCGGCCCCTCGGGTTGCGGCAAGTCCACGATCCTGCGCATGGTGGCCGGCCTCGACCGGCCGTCGAGCGGCACCATCACCCTCGACGGCCGCGTGATCGACGGTCCGGGCCGCGATCGCGGCATGGTGTTCCAGGCCTACACCTCGTTCGACTGGCTGACCGTGCGCCAGAACGTGGAATACGGATTGCGGCTCCGCGGCGTTGCTGCATCCGAGCGCCGCGACCGCGCCGCCCATTTCATCGACCTGGTGCACTTGACCAAGTTCGCCGATTCCTATCCGAAGGTGCTGTCCGGCGGCATGAAGCAGCGGGTCGCCATCGCCCGCACTCTGGCCAACGATCCCGAGATCCTGCTGATGGACGAGCCGTTCGGCGCGCTCGACGCCGAGACCCGCTGGCACATGCAGGAGCTCTCGATCGCCATCGCCGAGGAGACCGGCAAGACCATCCTGATGGTGACCCATGACATCGAGGAATCGATCTTCATGGCCGACCGCATCATCTTCCTCTCGCGCCATCCCGGCACCGTCGCCGCCAACATCGTGCCCGCCTTCAAGCAGGGCAGGCGCTGGTCCCGCAAGGAGGACGTGCTGGAACTCCCCGGCTATGCCGAGCTGGAGCGCGACATCATGCGCCTGATGCGCCAGCAGGCCGGCGCGGAGACCGAGGCGGCGTAGCTGCCCGCCATCGCCGCGCTGAACCCGGTGATACGGTGCCGACAGCAGTCGCGCAGGTAGCCTCTACGCGCCGAGGAGAGGCGCAAACCCCGGGTCGGCCTTGGCCATCGCACGTTGGTAGCCCGGCCGCGCCCCGACCCGTTGCAGATACGCCAATATGCTGGGATAGGCGGAAAGATCGGTCGGCCGGAACAGCCGCATCGTGGTCAGCGAGAACACGGTCATGATGTCCGCCGCGGTCAGCGCCGCGCCGGCGAGATAGGGGGCCGCGCCCAGCTTCTGCTCAAGCATGCCGAAGAGCAGGCACAGCCGATCCTTCGCCATTTGCAGCGGCGCATTCTTCTCGGAGGGATCGAGCCGCTCCAGCGCCATCACGCGCCCCAGGGTCGGCTGCAGCGTCGCATTGGCGAAATGGAACCAGTAGAGGAAATCGGCAAACCCGGCGTCCCCGCGCCGCGGGATCAGTCGCCCGTTTCCATAGGTCTGCACGATATACTCGACGATCGCCCCGGACTCGCCCAGCGTGAGATCGCCGTCGGTGATCACCGGCGCAATCCCCATCGGGTGCAGCGCCTTGTATTCCGGCGGCGCCAGCTTGTTGTCGGCGCGGCGATCATAGCGTTTCAGCTCGTAGGGTATGCCCAGCTCCTCGCAGAGCCAGACAATGCGCTCCGATTGGGAGCGGCCGAGATGATGGACGGTGAGCATTCTCAGTTCCTGTTTGGGGTTGCAGGCGGGTTGGCGGGAATCAGCCCGCCACCTGCGCGGCCGCGGATGAGCGCTTGAACGTGATCGTGATCCGCGTGCCTTTTCCGGGGCTCGACTCCACCTTCAGGTCCGCCTTGGCGTTGTCGCGCAGCGAGCGGACGATCAGCGCGCTGAGCTTGCCGTGCTGGGGCCAGCTCACACCTTCGGGGAAGCCGACCCCGTCATCGGCGACGACCACCCGGCAGGTGTCGCCCTCGACCAGGCTGTGCAGTGTGATGGTGCCGCCGTCGCGCCCGGCGAAGGCATGCTTGAGTGCGTTGGTGAGCAGCTCGTTCACCACCAACCCGGCCGGCATCGCCACATTCACCGAGACCGGGTAGCTATCGACCTTGAGATCGAGCCGAATCCCCTCGACCGCATGCGAATGCATCACCGAGGAGGCGATTTCGCTCAAGTACGCGCCGAGATCGATCTCGGCGCCCGGCGCCTGCTCGGAGAGCAGCTTGTAGATCCGCTGCACCGCGTCGATGCGCCCGGCCAGCCGGTCGAACGGCGCGCTCTCGATCTTGCCCCGTGCGTTGCGCGTCTCGATGCGGATCAACGCCGTGATCATCTGCAGGTTGTTCTTGACCCGGTGCTGAACCTCCTGCAGCAGGGTGTCCTTCTCGCGAATCTTCTGCTCGAACTCTTCGCGCTTCGCCTGCTCGTGGGCGGTCACGTCGACCAGCGCGGCGAGCCGAAACGCGGGGATGTCGTTGTCATCGACGATGATGTTGGAATAGGCATCCACGATCGTCGGTTCTCCATCCGCGCGATCGATCCGGAACGTCCCGACGAAATCGCTGGAATCCACGATAGCGGCACCGAGCTTGCGCGCCCCCTTGTCGCCATCGGCTTGGCCGGGGAGAAAAGACCACGGCTTGCCTTCCAGCGCGGCGGACGATTGGCCGGAGACCTTCTCGAACTCCGGATTGGCATAGACGATGCTCTCTGCGCCCTTCATCTCGGAGACCGCGATGGCGATCGGCACCTGGTCGAGGAAATGCCGGAACTGCTCGCTCTCCAGCGCATCCGCCAGATGCGGCGTGGTCAGCAGCTTCTCGACCTGCTCGGTCTGGCCGTCGTCCGTACCCATGATGCTCTCGCCCTGGCTTCGTTCCGGGAGGTGAATCCGCCGCGATCGCCGGCATGATAGTCCGGCGGTCGGCTCCGAGAAAGCCGGAGCCAAGGTCCTTCTACAGCAGGGCAGCGCCGCCACCGGCACGATTTCCGCCCCGAACGTGAAGTCGGGACGAGAATCGGGTCAGCCTGGACTGTCAGGGCCATCTCGCGGCGTTGCTGAGCATTGGTGGCCTCATAGAGAAACGCAGATGTACCGGTATCTAAGGGCCTCTGCTAGACAAGATCAACTTTTAGAGGCTACAAATAGAAAGACTGTCTGGGGGAGATGCCGTGAGAATTGTTAGCTTCTCAGTCCAAAACTACAGAAGCATTGTTCAAGCAAGAAAGCTCAATATTTCGGACAACCTTACCGTTCTGATCGGCCAGAACAATGAGGGGAAGTCGAACTTCCTCTCTGCTATTGGGCTTGTACTCGCAATCTTAGACAACCTTTCTGTCGCCTCTTTAGATGATGTGCGACGGTACTTCCAGAGACAGCAACTTAGGCGCAATCCCGCTCGACGCCGAATTGGTACGACTCGGTCTCTTGAGTATGAATGGCTGCGCGATTTTCCAGTTTCTTTGCAGGAGGCGAAACCAAAGGGACTATCGGTATTTACCGTTGAGTTTAGATTGACTGAAGCAGAGACGGCGCATTTCAAAGAAGAAATAGGACACAACCTGAATGGGTTGTTGCCAGTGCAGATCAGCCTCGGAAGAGAAGAATTAAAATTCGCGATTGCGAAACAAGGCCGCGGACAAGGGCCGCTTTCTCAAAAGGCTCGAGAAATTGCGGCCTTCATTGGGAAGCTATTTGAGTCGACATATATTCCGGCGATCCGTCCCGCGGGTCTAACCTATGAAATTGTCGAAGAAATGGTCGCCAGGGAGCTTTCAAGTCTACAAAAGAAAGAAGAAGACCGCTTCAAGAAGGCGGTAGAGCAGATTGAGAAACTTCAACAAGGTGTCGTTAGTGCTCTCGCGGCTAACATTCAGAGAACGATCGCACAGTTCATCCCTTCGGTCAGGGAGATTGAAATTAGGTTTGACGAAGAGAATATCAGTCGAGCAATTCGTCGCTCGTGTGAGATCTTCGTCGACGACGGCGTTCGAACATCGCTCCAGGAGAAGGGCGACGGAATCAAGAGTTTAATCGCCCTTGCGATGATGCGGCATTCCAGGAATGGTGAACAGCAGACTGAAAGTAATATGCTGGCTATAGAAGAGCCGGAATCTCATCTCCATCCTGGAGCGATTCACGAAATCCGGCGAGTGCTGCTTGAGATATCGCAGCGTAGCCAAGTCATCATTACGACTCATTGTCCAATTCTTGTGAATAGAGACGCGATCAATTCGAATATCGTCGTTGCGAAAAATAAGGCGACCCAAGCGAAGAATATTGCCGAGATTCGACAGATCTTGGGAGTTCAGACTGCGGACAACTTGAGCAACACCGAGGTAATGCTTGTGGTCGAGGGTGAAGACGACCGCGCATCTATCTTGCATATTCTCTCTTTGATGCCCGCAATTGCTCCTATGCTTCAGAATGGCAGGTTAAACGCGGAGAGCATGGGGGGCTGCAGCAACCTCAGATATCGGCTCGGCCAGTTGGACAACACGATTTGTCGACATCACGTGCTCTTGGACGATGACGCAGCAGGGCGGGAAGCTGTAAAGAAGGCCACGGAAGCAAAGCTCCTGCAGATTCGGGACGTTACGATGACCGTCACTCCTGATCTCAAGGAATCCGAGTTCGAGGATTTGGTCGATCCAAGGCTCTACGCTGAAGTCATTAGGAGGCAATACGGCGTCGATCTGGGTGCAGATGCTTTTAGGAAGTCGAGGTCGAAATGGTCATCTCGGATGGAAGCTGTATTCAAATCGCAAGGGAAGCCTTTCCCGGATGCCCTTCTTACCGAGATCAAGTATGCTGTTTCGGCGGCGATATGTGAAAGCAAAACAGGTTTCTTTCTTGCCCATAGGCGTCAACCGATCGATGCTTTAGCTGAGGCTCTCGTGGAGAAACTCTCACCCGAGAAAGCAAAGGACGCGGTGAAGAGGAATTAGACGGCGCGCACCGCCATCGGCACCACCTTCTCCCCCCACCCACACTCCCTCTCCAACACCGCCGCCACCTGCAGCAGCAGATGCTCCTCCGCCGGCCGTGCACCCAACTGCACCCCGATGGGCAAGCCGCTGCTGTGCATCGCCACCGGCAAGGAGATCGCCGGCGTGCCCATGACGTTGTGCGGGAAGCAGAATTGGATCTGGCGGAAGATGTGCGCCATGTACGCTTGCGGCGAGAGATCGGTGCGGCCGAGATTGTACCGGCCCCAGGGCTCGGCGACTGCCGCCGTGGTCGGTGACAGCCACAAATCATGCCGCTGGAAATACGGCCCGAGCTTGCGGCGCATCGTGTTCAATGCGCCATGCGCGGTCAGGAACTGCGGCGTGCTGATGGTCTTCGCATATTCGTAGATCGCGAGGGTTACCGGCTCCAGCGTGCCCGGGCCGGGCTTGCGGCCGGTCTGTGCGGCGTAGGAGTCGATGCGCTTCGGGAAATCGAAGAACCAGACGTCGAGCATGCGCTGCGCCGCGTCCTCGCCGTCATAGTCCGGGTGATCCTCTTCGACTTCGTGGCCGAGTGACGCCAGCAGCTTGGCCGTGCGTTCCACCGCTGCCGCGATCTCCGGATCGACCGGCCGGTCGTTCAGTGGCTTCGTGGACCAGCCGATCTTGAGCTTCGGCGGCTCTTGCCGGATCAGGCTCGCATAAGACTCCGCCGGTTTCGGAATGACGAAGGGATCGCCCGGTTGCGGCACCGCCATGCAGTCGAGCAAAGCGGCGGTGTCGCGGATCGACTTGGTCTGCGCGAAATTCGCGGCCAGGCCCCAGCCGCCTTCGTCGATCTTCGGTCCGATCGAGACGCGGCCGCGCGAGGGCTTCAACCCGACCCCGCCGCATAAGGCAGCCGGAATGCGGATCGAGCCGGCGATGTCCGAGCCATGGGCCATCGGCACCATGCCGGCGGCGACCGCCGCCGCGCCGCCACCCGTCGAGCCACCCGCGCTGTAACCTTCGCGCCAGGGTGTCGAGGTGTTGCCGTAGAGCGCGTTCTCGGTGGTGCCGGACATGGAATATTCCGGCGCGTTGGAGCGGCCGATGATGTTGAGCCCCGCCGCCTTGAACAGCCGGCCGACATGGGTGTCTCCGTCGGTGGTGGTGAGCCCTGCGCAGAGCCGGCTGCCGAACTCGATCCTGCGCCCGTCGAGATGCCCGCCGATATCCTTGATCAGGAACGGCACGCCGCGGAAGGGACCGTTCCCGAGGGTCGTCTCGTCGAGCTTTTCAATGCGATCGGCATAGAGCTCGACCACCGCGTTGACCTTGGGATTGCGCGCGGCGATCGCCTCCGCCGCACAGCGCGCGAGCTCGGTCGGCGTCACTTCGCGCTTTGCGACCAGTTCCGTGAGGCCGGTCGCGTCATAGGCGGTGTATTCCGAGATCTTCATGCCGACCTCAGACCCCGCGCGTCACGTGGAGCGGCGGCACCCGGTCTTTCCACGGCATCTCCTGCTCCAGCAAGGCGGCGAGCTGCAGCAGGATGTGCTCCTGCGCCGGGTTGGCGCCGAGCTGCACGCCGATGGGGAGGCCGTTGCTGTGCAGTGCCAGCGGCAGCGAGATCGCCGGCGTCCCCATGACATTGTGCTGGAAGGTGAATTGCAGCGGCCGGTCGGCCGTCACGATGTATTCCTCCGCCGACACGCCCTCGCGGCCCAGGTTGTAGAGCCCGTTCGGCTCGGCGACCTGCGCCGTGGTGGGCGAGATCCAGACGTCGCATTTCGCCATCAGCTTTCCCAGCTTGCGCCGCAGCGTGTTGATCGCGGCGTGGCTCTCCAGGAAGCGCTTGGGCGTGATGCCCTTGGAATGCTCGTAGATCTTGAGCGTGATCGGCTCCAGCGTGTCCGGCCCGACCTTGCGGCCGAGCTTGGCGCCGACCGCATCGAGGTTCTCGGCGAAGCCGAAGAACCAGACGTCCAGCATCTTGCGGCTGGCTTCCTCGCCGTCGAACTCCGGCGCCTCTTCCCAGACCTCGTGGCCGTGCGATTGCAGCAGCTTCGCGGTGCGCTCGACCGCCGCGGCGACCTCCTTGTCGACCGGAGCGTCCATCACCGGATCCACTGACCAGGCGATCTTCAGCTTCCCCGGCTGCCGCTTGATGAGCGAGAGGTAGCTCTCTTCGGGCTTCGGGATCCAGAACGGATCGCCGACCTGCGGCTTCGCCATCGCGTCGAGTAAGGCGGCGGTGTCGCGGATGGTCTTGGTCTGCCCGAGATTCATGGCGAGCCCCCAGCCGCCTTCCTCGACGCGCGGCCCGGCCGAGACGCGGCCGCGCGAGGGCTTCAGCCCAACGCCGCCGCAGAAGCTCGCCGGGATGCGGATCGAGCCGCCGATATCCGAGCCATGCGCCATCGGCACCATGCCCGAGGCGACGGCGGCGGCCCCGCCGCCGGTGGAGCCGCCCGCGCAATAGCCCTCGCGCCAGGGCGTCGAGGTGTTGCCGTAGAGCGCGTTCTCCGTGGTGCCCGCGACCGAGTATTCCGGCGCGTTGGAGCGGCCGATGATGTTCAAGCCCGCTTGCTTGAACAGCTTGCCGACATGGCTGTCGCCCTCGACCACGAAGCCTTGCATCAAGCGGCTGCCGCATTCGAACTTCCGCCCGTCGAGATGCTGGCCGATATCCTTGATCAGGAACGGCACCCCCTTGAAAGGTCCGTCGGGCAGACTCTTCTCGTCCAGCCCCTCGATCCGGTCTTGATAGAGCTCGACCACCGCATTGACTTTGGGATTGGCGGCGGCGATCGCCTGCGCCGCGGTCTGCGCCAGCTCTTTCGGCGTGACCTGCTTCTGGGCGACGAGTTCGGCGAGCCCGGTGGCATCATGGCCGGCATATTCTGCGATCTTCATGGATGGGAATCCCTGTCGGGTTGTTGTTATTCGACGTTGCGGTGGCGCGCTTCCATGGCCGCTTTGGATATGCCCATCCGCGCCGCCAGGGCCACCGCGATCTGGTCGAACAGGATGAACAGCGCCTGCTCGAACAGATTGCCCATCGGCTGGGAGGAGGGCACGACCTCGGCCTTGCCCTTGTAGACGGCGGCCGGCAGGAACAGGACGAGTTTCGCTTTTTTCGGCGTGATGCCCGCGGGATCGCCGGTCACCACCACGATCTCGCCGCCGGCCTCCGCCGCGCGGTCGAAGACATAGTCGATATGGCCGATCGAGCCGCCGCCGGACACGACGATCACCAGGTCGCCGTCGGCGATGCCGGGCGTGGTGTCGTCCCAGATCCAATGGGTCGGCTTGCCGAGATGGGTGAGCCGCATGGCGAAGGCCTTGGCCGACAACCCCTCGCGTCCGGCGCCGACCACGAAGATCCGCGGCGCCCGCGCGATCGCCGCCATGAAGGCCTCGACTTGCGCGTCGTCGATGCGCGCGGCGACGCGGCCGAGCTCCGCGACGGCGTTGGCGAAGGATTCCGAGACTTTCGACATTTTCACCCCATCGCGTCGTGCGCGGGCCCCGTCCGCGAATGCGGACATTCGCGTCCGTGGACACCGCGCTTCTCCAGGCAGAGAATGCACCGGAGAGAGAGGACCGGGTCAAGCCTGGACATGACGGCTTCGCGTGGAGACAAAGCCATTCAGATCAGCCGTGCGCCGCATCCGATCCTGCAGCCCTTCGTGGAACGCATCTGGGCGGCGTCGCCCGACGCCCTGGCGCCATCGACGCCGTGCGAGCGCATGTTGCCGGCTGTGTCGGCGCACCTGGTGATCCGCCTGGGCGGCAAGCCGCTGCGGCTGTTCGCGGACGATGCGGACACGGTCGGGGATTTCGTCGCCCACGCCGTGGTCGGCGGGGTGCGCGATGCCGCCTATCTCAAGGACGGCAGCGATCCGGCGCCGTCCGTCGGCGCAGTGTTTCGCCCCGGTGCCGCCGGCGTCTTCCTCGGCGCGCCGACCGGCCGTTTCGCGGGTTGCCATACGCCCCTCGAGGCTTTCTGGGGCGGCGACGCCGAGCGTCTTCGTATGGAACTCGGCGAAGCGATGGGCCTGGAGCGGCGCCTGACCATTCTCGAGCGCGCGCTGATGAAACGCCTGCCGCGCATCCGTGGCATCGATCCGGCCATCGTCCAATCGGCCGTCATGCTCGGGCGTCAGCGTGGCGTGGGGCAGGTGGCCGCGGCGCTGGATGTCAGCCATCGTCATTTCATCGCGCGATTTGCCGAAGCGGTGGGGCTCACCCCGAAGCGCTACGCGCGGCTGGTCCGCTTCGGTCGGGTGTTGCGTCGGCTCGAGCGATGGCCTGAAACGGCTTGGGCGGAGGTGGCCCAGGATGCGGGCTATGCCGACCAGGCGCATTTCAACCGTGATTTCCGCGCCTTCTCCGGCATCTCCCCCGGCCGCTATCGGGAGATGGGCGGGATCGGCCGCCACGTCCCGGAGAAGTGCGGCCGGTAAATTTCGTTCAATACGCGGACACCGCCGCCGCGCAGAGTGTCCTTCTCAAGCTGGGAGAAGAGCCATGCAGATCCACGAAATGTTCCCCTATTTCCGGATGAAGGACACCGAGGCGGCGATCCGCTTCTACAAGGCCGCGTTCGGAGTCGCGGAGAAGTTCCGCCTGGTCGAGCCGAGCGGCCGTATCGGCCATGTGGAGCTCGCCTTTGGGCCGAGCACGCTCATGCTGTCCGACGAGTTCCCCGAATACGGCATTGTTGCGCCGGATCCGGCCGATGTGCGGGTCTCGATCCACATTCATGTCGAGGATTGCGACGCCTTGATCGCACGCGCGATCGAAGCCGGCGCCACGCTGGTGCGGCCGGCGGCCGATCATTTCTACGGCGAGCGTTCCGGCGCGGTGCGTGATCCCTTCGGGTACGACTGGCTGATCGGGCATTCGATCGAGACGGTCGATCCCGCGGAAATGCAGCGGCGCTATACGGAGATGCTGAAGCGCGTGTGAGCGCGCCTCAAGCGTGGCCGGCGTCGGCGGTGAGGAAGGTGAAGTCGACGCCGATCTTGTGGAGCGAGCGCTCCCACTTGTCGTTGAGCCCGTCGTCGAAGATCAGCTCCTCGTCGGCGGGAACGGTCAGCCAGGCATTGGCCTGCAGTTCCTGATCGAGCTGGCCCGGGCCCCAGCCGGCATAGCCCAGCGCCAGGATGCTGCGCCGCGGCCCGGAGCCCGAGGCGATGTCCTTCAGGATGTCGATGGTGGCGGTCAGGCCGACCAGGTCGCCGACCTTCAGGGTCGCGTCATCGACATAGTCGGTGCTGTGCAGCACGAAGCCGCGCCCGGTCTCGACCGGCCCGCCGCTCCGGATCCGGATATGCTCGCCCATGCCCTGGGAGTCGATGTTGAGTTGCTGCAACAGGTCGGGGAAGGTGAGCGAGCCGACCAGCCGGTTCACCACCAGCCCCATGGCGCCGTCGCTGGTATGGGCACAGATATAGATGACCGAGCGGGTGAACCGGGCGTCGCGCATCTGCGGCATCGCGACCAGCAGTTCGCCGGTCATAAAGCCTTGATGAGAAACGGTTCTGCCCATAGTTTCCTCTCGAACGCCGCCCCGGGTCGGGGGGCCACACACTCGTGACCTTAACCAATCTTCGGTAAGCCTATAATCCGCCTCGAAAGTTGGCAAATGATGAATGCGACATCAAGATCGGCGGATCCCATTAAGCGGCGTAATCACAACAGCTTGACCCGCAAGTGTGCTTTCGCGGCCACGCTGTTGCTCGGCCTTTTTCTCACATGCATGGCTCGTGCCGAATCGGGTGCCGGCAACACGGTGACCACCGAGCAGAGCGCCGCCCGGCTGGTGAGCGCGGTGACCGGTGCCGGCGACCTCGCGACCCTGCCGGCCGGCCTCGCGGTCACGCTGAAATCCGGCTGGAAGACCTATTGGCGCTCGCCCGGCGATGCCGGCTTCGCGCCGGAGCTCACGTTCGACGGCTCGGAGAACGTGGCCTCGGCCACCTTGCTCTACCCGACGCCGCATCGCTTCGAGCTCTTCGGCCTGCAGACCTATGGCTACAAGGAGCAGGTGGTGTACCCGCTCGCGGTCGTGCCGGCGCGGCCGGGCGCGGCGGTGAAGCTCCGCGCGCATCTCCGCTATCTGGTGTGCGAGCAGGTCTGCATTCCCTATGACGCCGATCTCGCGCTGGATATTCCGGCGGGTCCGGCCTTGCCCAGCGACCAGGCGCCGCTCATCAACCGCTTCAAGGCGATGGTGCCGGGCGACGGGAAGGGCAGTGGGCTGCAGCTGACCAATGTCCGCATCGATGCCGGCAACAAGCTCATTGTGGAAGCGGTCAGCGACGGCCAGGCCTTCGCCGAACCGGACCTGCTCGTCGAGGGACCGAACAGTCTCCTGTTCGGCAAGCCTGAAGTCACGCTGAACGATGGCGGGCGTCGCGCGACCCTGACGTTGCCGATCGAGCAGTCCACCGACAGCAGCCAGGCGGCCGGCGGCGATCTCACGCTGACCCTGACCGACGGCGAGCGCGGCTTGGAAGCGCCGGTCAAGCTGGCGGGCCTCGGCCCGGCCACGCTGCTGGCAGGCACTGCCGCCGCGCCGGCCGCGCCGCCGCCATCGGCTTCGCTGTTGCTGATCCTCGGAGTCGCCTTGCTGGGCGGGCTCATTCTCAACGTGATGCCCTGCGTGCTGCCGGTGCTGGTGCTGAAACTGACCTCGGTGCTCCAGCATGGCGGCGGCGAAGGCGAGCATGTGCGCGCGAGCTTCCTCGCGACCGCGGCCGGCATCGTCTCCGCCTTCCTGGTCCTTGCAGCCGCGCTGGCGGGATTGAAGCTCGCGGGCCATGAGATCGGCTGGGGCATCCAGTTCCAGCAGCCGGTCTTTCTCGCGATCCTGGCCGCGATCTGCCTCATCTTCGCCGCCAATCTCTGGGGCCTGTTCGAGGTGCCGCTGCCGGCCATGGCCGGTGACCTCGCGCTGGAGACCGATCGCCGGGCGCGAAACCACAAGATGCTCGGCGCCTTCATGACCGGCGTGTTCGCGACGATTCTCGCGACGCCGTGCTCGGCGCCCTTCGTCGGCACCGCGATCGGCTTCGCGCTCTCGCGCGGCGCCGCCGAGATCTTCGCCATCTTCCTGGCGATGGCGATCGGCTTGGCGCTGCCTTATCTCGCCGTCGCCGCCGTGCCGCATCTCGCGGTGATGCTGCCGCGGCCCGGCCGCTGGATGGTCTGGCTCCGGAAGGCGCTCGGCGTCAGCATGGCGGCGACCGCGCTCTGGCTCGGCTTCATCCTGGTCGGGCAGCTCGGATGGCTGCGGGCGACGCCGGCGGAGCAGGCACAGGGCGAGGCGGTGCATTGGCAGGCCTTCGACCAGGCCGCCATTCCGGGACTGGTCGCTTCCGGCAAGACCGTATTCGTGGACGTCACCGCCGATTGGTGCCTGACCTGCAAGGCCAACAAGACGCTGGTGATCGACCGCGCGCCGGTCAGCACCGGCCTCAACCAGTCGACCGTCGTCCCGATGGTGGCGGACTGGACCAAGCCCGACCCGGCGATCAGCCGCTATCTCGGGCATTTCAACCGCTATGGCATTCCTCTGAACGTGGTCTATGGACCGAAAGCGCCGGAGGGCATCGTGCTGCCGGAATTGCTCACTGCGGACGCCGTGCTTCAGGCGCTCGGCCAGGCCCAGGGGCATTGAGGGGCTGGCGGTTGAATTTCCGCTGCTCCCGGCTTAGTTTGCGTTTCGAATTTCCCGACATACTGCCTGAAGCTGAAAGGATAATCCGATGACCATCAAGGTCGGCGACAAGCTCCCCTCCATTTCGCTGAAATACATGAACAAGGACGGCATGCAGACCGCCACCACGGACGATCTGTTCAAGGGCAAGAAGGCGGTGCTGTTCGGCCTGCCGGGTGCCTTCACGCCGACCTGCTCGGCCAAGCACCTGCCGGGCTTCGTCACCCATGCCGAGGACCTGAAGAAGAAGGGCGTCGAGGTCATCGCCTGTCTTTCGGTCAACGATGCGTTCGTGATGGATGCCTGGGGCAAGGCGCAGAATGCCGGCGAGAAGGTGCTGATGCTGGCCGACGGCAACGCCGACTTCGCCAAGGCGACCGGCCTCACCATGGACGGCACCGGCTACGGCATGGGCCTCAGGACCAGCCGCTGGGCCATGGTGCTCGAGGACGGCAAGGTGAAGACCCTCAACATCGAGGCGCCCGGCGCCTTCGAAGTCTCCAGCGCCGAAGCGGTGATGAAGGCTCTCTGATATTGACCGGCGTGCGGCGGCTTGGCCGTCGCGCGCCGTTTCCATCGAGGTTCGGGGAATGATGGTCGAGACCGCAGCTGCACGCGCAGATTCGACCGACTCGGCCGTTCTCACGCGCGCGGAAGAAATCCTCCACAAGGTCTACGGCCATCGCGCGTTTCGCGGCAATCAGGCCGAGATCATCTCCCATGTGAGCGCCGGCGGCGATGCTCTGGTGCTGATGCCGACCGGCGGCGGCAAGTCGATCTGCTATCAGATCCCGGCCATGCTGCGCGACGGGGTCGGCATCGTGGTCTCGCCGCTGATCGCGCTGATGCAGGACCAGGTCGCCGCCTTGCGCCAGATCGGCGTCGCCGCGGCCTTCCTCAATTCCAGCCTGCAGATCGAGGAACAGCGCGAGGTGGAGCAGCAGCTCCGCAAGGGCGCGCTGCAGCTGCTCTACGTGGCACCCGAGCGCCTGACCACGCCGCGCTTCATGGACTTGCTGGCCACCCTGCGGCCGGCCTTGTTCGCGATCGACGAGGCGCATTGCGTCTCGCAATGGGGCCACGACTTCCGGCCGGAATACATCCAGCTCTCGATCCTGCATGAACGCTTTCCCGATGTGCCGCGCATCGCGCTGACCGCGACCGCCGACCAGGACACCCAGCGCGAGATCATCCAGCGCCTGAAGCTGGAAGAGGCCGAGGTCTATCGCGCCAGCTTCGACCGGCCGAACATCCGCTATCGCCTGGTCGAGAAGATCGACGCCAAGCGCCAGCTGCTGAACTTCATCCAGCAGGATCACCAGGGCGAATCCGGCATCGTCTATTGCCAGTCGCGCAACAAGACCGAGAAGATCGCCGCCTGGCTGCGGACCCATGGCGTGACCGCCTTGCCGTATCACGCCGGCATGACCCAGGACGAGCGGCGCGAGAACCAGCACCGCTTCATCACCGATGACGGCGTCGTGGTGGTGGCGACCGTCGCCTTCGGCATGGGGATCGACAAGCCGGACGTGCGTTTCGTGGCACATCTCGATCTGCCCTCCAGCATCGAGGCCTACTACCAGGAAACCGGCCGCGCCGGGCGCGACGGCGCGCCCGCCGATGCCTGGCTCGCCTTCGGCCGCGGCGACGTGATGATGCTCCGGAAGCGGATCGCGGAATCGAACGCGCCGGAGGCGCGCAAGGTCATCGAGCAGCGCAAGCTCGACGCGATGCTGCGCTTCTGCGAGACGCCGGAATGCCGGCGCATGGCTCTGCTCGGATATTTCGGCGAGGAGTCGCAGCCCTGCGGCAATTGCGACCTCTGTCTCGAGCCGCAGGCCACCTGGGACGCAACCGTTGCGGCGCAGAAGCTGCTCTCCGCCGTCTTGCGCACCGGCCAGCGCTTCGGCATCACCCATCTCATCGACGTGCTGCGCGGCAACGTGACGGAGAAGGTGGTGCATTACGGCCATGACCAGCTTCCAACCTTCGGCGTCGGCAAGGATCTCTCGCTGCACGACTGGCGCGCGCTCTCCAGCCAGCTGATCTCGCTCGGCTTCCTCAGCGTGGCGGGCGACGGCTACAACGTCCTCGCCATGACCGAAGCGGCGCGCCCGGTCCTCAAGGGCGAGCAGCAGGTCATGCTGCGCAAGCTCGCCGAGCGCGGCAAGGGACGCAAGCGCCAGCTCGGCGCACCCGCCGGCGCGCAGGACCTCGACCAGAATCTCTGGGAGGCGCTGCGGGCGCGCCGCCGGGCGCTGGCGGTCGCGCAGAACGTGCCGCCCTATGTCATCTTCCACGACGCGACCCTGGCGGAGATCGCGCGGAGAAAGCCGCAGAACCGCGATGCCTTCCTCGAGATCCCCGGCATTGGCGAGCGCAAGGTCGCGCGCTACGGCCAGGACTTCATGAAGGTGATCGCGGAGTTCACGTGAGCCATCCTGGGGTTTGAATGCAGAACAAATCGGATGTCGATCTCATCATCGTCGGCGCCGGCGCGGCCGGGCTTGCTGCCGCCAAGGCCGCGCAGGCACGCGGTCTCTCCTTCCACCTGATCGAGGCCTCGCATCGGATCGGCGGCCGGGCCTATACCGAGGAGATTGCGCCCGGCATTCCGTTCGATCTCGGCTGCCATTGGATGCACAGCGCCAGCCTCAATCCTTTCGTCGCGATCGCCGACCGGTTCGGCTTCCACTATCGGCGCGACGGGCAATGGTCGATGAACGTCTTTGCCGATTCCCATTGGATCGACGGGTCGGAGCGGGCTGAGCTGCTCGGGCTGATGGAGGCCAATCACGAGGCGATGAAAGCCGCCGCCAAGCGTGGCGAGGACATTGCGGTCTCGGAGGTGATCGATCTCGAGCATCGCTGGGCGGCGCTGCACGCCTATTGGTTTTCGCTCGGGACTTCGCATGACGTGGATGAAGTTTCCACCGTGGATGCCGTCGCCTATAACGACACCGAGGAGAACTGGCCGTTGCGCGACGGTTTTGGGGCGCTGGTGGCGCGCTGGGCCGCGGATGTGCCGGTGACCTTGAACGCCGCCGTGCAACGCGTGCGCTGGAGCGCCAAGGGTGTCGCGGTCGAGACCACCAAGGGCACGGTCACCGGACGGCGGCTCTTGCTGACGGTATCGACCAATGTGCTGGCCGCGGACCGCATCCAGTTCGATCCGCCTTTGCCGGACTGGAAGCGCGCGGCCGTAAATGACCTGCCTCTGGGCGTCCACAACCGCATCGGCATCCATCTCACGCACAATCCGTTCGGGCCGGACACGCCGATCAGCGGCGCCCTCATGACCGGTGAGGACGTGCCGATGTCGGTGCAGTTCCGCCCCTTCGGCCTCGACTATGTGGTCGGTGTCACCGGCGGGCGCTTCGGCGCCTGGCTGGAACGCGCCGGCCAGGCGGCTTCGGTGGACTATCTGACCGAGCGCCTGGTGGCGGCCTTCGGCGGCGATATCCGCAAGGCGCTCTCCTCGCGGACGATCGTCACCGCCTGGGCCGGCGATCCTTGGACGCTCGGCTCCTATTCAGCGGCGGTGCCGGGCGCCGGCCATCAGCGCCGCGAACTCGCGCGGCCGGTCGATGACGTGCTGTTCTTCGCCGGCGAGGCCTGCTCCCAGCAGTTCGCCGCGACCTGCCACGGCGCCTATCTCACCGGCATGGCAGCGGTGGAGGCGATGGCGCCGAAGGAAAGCGTGCGCGCCTAGCCTATTCCGCCGGGACCGCGAGCGGTGCCGGCTGGTACGGGCTGGCGCTCGACGGCAGCGGGCGACGGATGGTGTAGCCGGGATCGCGCTGCTGCCGGATCAGCGCCGAGATGATCTCGGCGAAAGCGTGCAGCGTGCTCTTGCAAGGCTCCGGCGTGTCGTGCCGCATCGCCTCGTGCAGCTTCGGCAGATTGTGATAGGGCACCATCGGGAACATGTGGTGCTCGATGTGATAGTTCATGTTGAGATAGAGGAAGCGGAACACCGGGTTCATCATCACGGTGCGCGCACTCAGCCGGTGATCGAGCACGTCCTCGGCCATGCCGAGATGCTGGGTCATGCCGAAAGCGACCTGCAGCCAGCCGCCATACATCGTCGGCAGGGCGCCGACCAGCAGGACCGGCAGCCAGGATTGCAGCACGATCGCGGTGCCGATCGAGGCGATGTGGATCGCCAGCCAGATCCGCGCGGTGCGGGCCACCTTCGGCCAGAGCGTCTCGGGGACATAGGTCTTCTCGTCCGCGAGCATCCGGCCGCTGGCATGGATCAGCATCTTCCGGATCGCGATCGGCGTCCCGATCACGCCGAAGAAGTTCAGGAACACCTTGAGGAGACTGGGCGGGCGCGGCTGCTGGATCTCGGGATCGCGGCCGACGATAATCGTGTCGGCATGGTGCCGGGTGTGGCTCCAGCGCCAGATCTCCGGCTCGCGCATGATCATGAAGCAGGCGAGCTGGTAGACCGCGTTGTTCATCCAGCGGGTCTTGAAGGCCGAGGCATGGCCGCATTCATGCCAGCGGCTGTCGGTCGCCGAGCCGTAGAGCACGCCATAGCAGAGGAAGAAGGGCAGGCACCACACGCTGCCCCAGAAAGCGATCGCGCCCGCGCCGCAGCCGATCAGCAGCGCCAGCCAGAGGATGGTGTCGCGGATCGCCGGGCCGTCGCGGCGCTGCATCAGAACCTGCAGCGTCTCGCGCGGCACCGCGCAGCGATACCACTTGCCGCCTGCCAGGCCTTTGGCCACGGCGGCGGCATTCTCGGGACCGAGCAGGCTGTAGTCGCGCATGCCCCGATGGTAGCGGAAGGTCAGGACGGCGAGAAGATGTCGTTCAGCATCTTGTCGCAGGGCTTGTCTTCGGCGTCGCCGATCCGCGGGACCGGCAGGGGGAAGCCCTTGCCGAGCGAGAATTTCGGCTTGCGGATCTTGCCCTGGATCAGGATCGGGGCCGGTACGTTGAGGATGCTGACCACCTTGGAATCCGCATCGAGTTCGGTCTTCATCGTCTGGGCCTTGAGGTCGATATCCCCCTTCACGTAGATGACCGATTCCTTGGTGTCGATCAGGGTGCGCGAGAACTTGGCATTGCCGTTGGAGAAGGTGAGCCCGCCGGCAATGCAGCGGACCGGGATTTTCTTGTCCTCGGTGATATAGAGAAAAAGTGCGTTCTGCAGGTCGAGATCGGCCAGCGCGAGGACCAGCGCGCTGAACGATCCGCCGGTCATGCCGAGCTCGACGGCACCGTCCGCACCGCCGAACACCTGGGCGAGCGAGCGGCCGTTGCCCTGCAAAGTCACCTTGCCGCCGACCTTGCCGCCCGTGGTCTGGATGTATTCCGAGTTCTGGAAGAAGGTCGCGAGGTCGAGGTTCTTGATGAACAGCTCCGCCGTCGCCAGCGGATTGTCCTTGCGCGCATCGAGGCCCATCTTGCCGGAGATCGTGCCGCCGGCCACCGCCATGTTGAGCTTGCTGAGCATGGCGTTTCCGTCATCGACCTTGACGTTGAAGGTGATTGCCTTGACCGGCAGATAAGGCGCCGCATTCACCTTCTTCGCGTCCAGGGTCACGTCCATGTCCATGGCGCGCAGCTTCTCGACCTGCATCGGCTTGTCGGGAAACAGGTTTCCCTCCGCCTTCATCTCCGAGGCTTCTTTCTTCTGCGCCTTGGACGAAGTCTCGTCGGTGTCGGGCGGAATGCCGATCAGCGGCCCCAGGTCGTCGAAGTCGAGATTGTTGGAATGCAGGTCGGCATGCAGGAAGGAGCGCTTCTCGCGCGGCTCGACCGCGACCAGGCCGTTGATGTCGCTGTTGCCGATCTTGCCCTTCATGTTCTCGAGGCGCCATTCCTTCGCGGTGCGCTTCAGGTCGCCGGCCAGGTCGTAGGGCGGCGTTGACGGCGCGGGGATGCCGAGCAGCGGGAACACGTCGGCGAGATCTGGACCCTTGAGATGCATCTGCACGTTGGCGTCGCGGAAGGTGAAGGGATCGCCGACTGTGCCCTTCAAGGTGATCGAGGTGGCGCCGAAATCGACCTTGAGGTCGATCGGGTAGGGCTGGCCGGTGTCGCGCAGCATCGCGATCGCGCCGCCCGTGAAGTCGAGCTTCAACGGACGGTCCTCGAGCGTGCCTTGGGCCTTGAACTTGACGGTGGGATTGCCGCCCGCGGCTTCGCCGGCCGCGATGTCGATGTCGCCGTCCAGCTTCAGCTTGCGCGACGCGTCGGTGTAGGAGATCTGGCCCTTGGTGATCTCGAGCTGTCCGATGAACGGCGCTTCGGACCGCTCATCCGGCCGCACGGCCTCGACGGCGGTGGCGGCGACCGGGTTCTCGTTGAAATCCCAGTTGCTGGCGCCGTCCTTGCGTTTCTCCAGAGCCACTTTCGGAGCCTCGAGGCGGATGAACGGCAAGACCACATGCCCGCCCAGCAGGGGCCAGGGTTTGATGGCGAAGGCGACGCTGTCGGCCGAGAACATCTGCTCGGCCTGGGCCCAGTCGGAATTGGCGAGATTGACTTTCCGCAGATGAATGACCGGCGTCCAGCTCCAGTCCACGTCGATCGCCTCGATCGAGACGCTGCGCCCCGTGGCCTTGCTGGCCCGCCCTTGGGCCTGCTCCAGCAGAAATGAAGAGTTCAGCAGGGTGTAGACGCCGACGACGGCGACCACCATCAGCACGACCAGGGTGCCCAATACCCATAGCAGGATACGCCCGATCTTGCGCACGGCTCACATCCCATTGAACGGCGGGTCAATGGAGGTCAACCGGGGGCGGGGCGCTGCGTTCCCTGGAGTTGGATTTGCGCGCCGATCAATCCGATCTGTCCGAACTACCCGACGGACCTTGCCGGGATCGCCAGGCGCGCCAGCAGATCGACGCGCTCGTTCTCGACATGGCCGTTATGGCCTTTGACCCAGAACCATTTGACCTGGTGGGGCTGCCCGGCCTTTTCCAGCCGCTGCCAGAGGTCCGAGTTCTTCACCGGCTTCTTGTCGGCGGTGCGCCAGCCGCGCTTCTTCCATTGCGGCACCCATTCGGTGATGCCCTTCATCACATACTGGCTGTCGGTGTGGACGCGCACGGTGGAAGGGCGCTTCAAGGCCTCCAGCGCCGCGATCGCCGCCATCATCTCCATGCGGTTGTTGGTCGTCTGCGCTTCGCCGCCGGAGAGTTCCTTCTCGACTTCGCCGTAACGGAGCAGGGCGCCCCAGCCGCCGGGGCCGGGATTGCCGCTGCAGGCGCCGTCGGTGAAGATGTCGACCACCGTGGCTTTGGTCTCGTTCTTGGCTTCAGCGGCGCTCATTTCAAACCATAAGCGCCGATATCGCGCGCCGCCTGGTGGAAGCGGAGCTTGCGGATGTATTCCATCGGATCCTTCGGCTTCACGAAGGCGCCGGGCGGATGGTTGAGCCAGTCGTAAAGCCGGGTCAGCAGGAAGCGCAAGGCGGCGCCGCGCGCGAGCAGCGGCATCGCCTGCATCTCGGCCTCCGGGATCGGGCGCACCCTGCGATAGCTCTCGAACATCAGCTTCGCCTTGGTGACGTTGAAGCTCATATCCGGCTGGAAGCACCAGGCGTTCAGGCAGACCGCGAGGTCATAGGCCAGGAAATCGGTGCAGGCGAAGTAGAA
The DNA here is from genome assembly GCA_030715195.1 of Dongia sedimenti. Classification (GTDB taxonomy): domain Bacteria; phylum Pseudomonadota; class Alphaproteobacteria; order Dongiales; family Dongiaceae; genus Dongia; species Dongia sedimenti. The sequence goes on along the minus strand of JAUYVI010000002.1, from coordinate 143,521 downwards.
ATCGATGATGCCGGAGAGCTTGTCGTTGAGGAAGAACACGTTGTCGGGGAAGAGATCGGCATGGATGACGCCGCTCTCCAAGTCCTTCGGCCAATGCGCTTCCAGATAGGCGAACTCCTTGGCGAGCTTCGCGCCGAGCCCGGCTTCGACCTCGTCGGCGCGATCGGCGGTGGCGGCGATCAGCTGCCGCCAGCCTTCGACCGACAGATTGTTGGGGCGGCGCAAGGCGAAGTCGCGGCCCTTGAGATGGAAGTCGGCGAGCGCGGCGCCCAAGGCCTGGCAGTGCTTCTCGGTCGGCCGGCGCGGCCACATGCCTTCGAGGAAGCTGATCAAGGCCGCGGGCCGGCCGCACAGCGTCTTCAGCGCCTGGCCCTGGCGATCGGCGATCGGGGTCGGGCAGTTCAGGCCCTTGCCTGCCAGATGCTGCATCAGGCCGATGAAGAAGGGCAGGTCCTCCAGCTTCACCCGCTTCTCATAGAGGGTGAGGATGAAGGTGCCTTTCGTCGTCTTCAGCAGGTAGTTGCTGTTCTCGACGCCCTCGGCGATGCCCTTGCACGAGACCGGCTCGCCGATATCGTATTCGGCGATGAACTGGGCGAGATCGCCGTCGGGGACTTCGGTGTAGACGGCCATGGAGGATCAGTCTTGCGGAAGGGTCAGGCTTGAAGGATCAGGCGGTGAGGGCGCGCGGCAGCTTGAAATGCGTGGTCTCGACCGTGACCGAGGTTTCCTCGATGGTCACGTCGAAGCGCTCCTTCAGCTCGTCGATCACCTGCTGGACCAGCAGCTCCGGCGCCGAAGCGCCCGCCGTGATGCCGACCGTCTCGACACCCTCCAGCCAGTCCCAGTCGATCTCCTCGGCCTTCTGCACCAGATAGGCGGCGGGGCAGCCGCAGCTCTTGGCCACTTCGACCAGGCGGCGCGAGTTCGACGAATTCGGCGCGCCGATCACCAGCATGAGCTCGCAGCGTTCGGCGATCGACTTCACCGCGGACTGGCGGTTGGTGGTCGCGTAGCAGATGTCCTCCTTGCGCGGCCCATGGATCGCCGGGAAGCGGCGGCGCAGCACCTCGATGATCCCGACCGTGTCGTCGATCGAAAGCGTGGTCTGGGTGATGTAGGCGAGGCGGGTCGGATCCTTGAAGCTGAGCTTCTCGGCATCGTTGATGGTCTCGATCAGGGTGACCGCGCCCGGCGGCAGCTGGCCGATGGTGCCGATCACTTCGGGGTGACCGGCATGGCCGATCAGGATCAGATGGTGGCCGGCATTGTAATGGACCTCGGCCTCGCGATGCACCTTGCTGACCAGCGGGCAGGTGGCGTCGAGATAGAGCAGCTTGCGCGCCTCGGCGTCGGCCGGCACCGATTTCGGCACGCCATGGGCGGAGAACACGACGGGATACTGGCCGGGAATCTCGTCCAGCTCCTCGACGAAGACGGCGCCCTGGCGCTCCAGCTCCTCGACCACATGCCGGTTGTGCACGATCTCGTGGCGGACATAGACCGGGGCGCCGAAACGCTCCAGGGCGCGCTGCACGATCTGAATGGCGCGATCGACCCCGGCGCAGAAGCCGCGCGGCGAGGCCAGGAGGATCGTAAGGGGCCGTTTCGGCATGCCGGATTCCGCGATTGCTCTGTTGCCCCGGAATATAGGGATTTGCGGGCCCTGGGCAACGGCAATCCGGTAGGCGTGGCGGGAGACGAACGGGGCGGACATTGCGGTGCCGATCATGCTGGCGGTTCATGACCAAACCGCGGCGGGCTTGTGGAATTTCAGAGGGTTAATTAAAGTCCGGCCACGACCCGCCTGGCCCAACCGGACCGGCGGTCGGGCGGGAGAGGGATCGACGATGGCCGAGCCGAACGTGGCGCAGAAGGCGCCCTTCAAGGTGGATGTGGTGGCGGGCAAGGCCTATTTCTGGTGCGCCTGCGGCTTGAGCAAGAGCCAGCCGTTCTGCGACGGCTCGCACAAGGGCTCCGCCTTCTCGCCGATGAAATACGACGCGACCGAATCGAAGAGCGTGTTCTTCTGCGGCTGCAAGCACACGAGCGGCCAGCCGTTCTGCGACGGCTCGCACAAGGCCCTATAAGGCATTCATCGAGTGAAGCATTCATGACGGATCGGGGGAAGGTGATGGGTGCCGGCGCGCGCGCTATCAATCGGATCGGGCGCGGCGTTCTGCTGGGCGCCCTGCTGCCTGTGGTTTTGCTCGCGGTGGCGTCCTGCGCGGAGACACCGAAGCAGTCGATGCCCTGCCCGTCGGTGAAGGCGGTTCCCGACGCCGCCTACCTGACCCGCTTTGCCGGCGAGTCGGAGGACCTGACCGACACCGCGTTCGAGGCGAAGCTGGTCGATGTGTCGCCGAAATGCATCTATAGCGAGGACACCGACACCAAGAAGACCAAGATCGTGAGCGATCTCTTGGTCAAGCTCACCGCGTCCCGCGGGCCGAAGCTCACTGGCGATCAGGTGACGTTCAACTACGTCATCGCCCTGACCGGCCAGGGCGGCCGGAAGATCACCCGCCAGCAGTTCGACGTGACCATCCCGCTCACCGCCGACAAGCCGACCGCCACGATCGTCGACAACCCGACGGTGACGATCCCGCTGCAGAAGGGCGAGAACGGCGACTACTACCAGATCTACGTCTTTCTCGAAGTGACCGAGAAGGAACTGGCCTACAACCGCCGCAACCCGCAGCAATAGGCTGCGCTTCGGCCTCGCAGCAGCGGAACCGTCAACCCCCTTCCTGGCCTTCCCCCATCTTGGGGGAAGGGGCTGTATTGAAGACGCTGCGGTAAGTGATGGTTCTATCCGTCCCCCGCCCCCAAGATGGGGGCGGGTTGGGGTGGGGGTTGACGGTGCAGAACGCGCACGGACGCCGATCGAGCACTCGGTTTGACGCCTCTCCACTTCGGCCCTAGCATTCCAGCACCACCAAGGCCCGTTCGGGAGCTTGGGCCCGGATCGGGCGTTCTGCATACCCAGGCATTGGGAGGCAGGCATGGCCGATAGCGTCTACAAAGTCCTCGAACTGATCGGGACCAGCAGCAAGTCCTGGGAAGATGCCGCGATGGCGGCGATCAAGCTCGCCTCGCGCAGCTTGCGCGACCTGCGCGTCGCCGAAGTCATCGAGCAGGATCTGGTGATCGAGAACGGCAAGGTCGAAGCCTTCCGCACCAAGCTCAAGGTCTCGTTCAAATACGACCCCAACGGCGGCAAGAAGAAATAGCGACGCGCGCTCCGCCGGCATCTGACCCCTTGACCTCGTCGCGCGCCCGGCCCAAGGTGCGCGCGACACTGTCGCCTGCGGGAGAGATCGAGCCGCATTCAGGCGAGTGTGGTCCGACGCCGAAGGAGCAACCGCCCCCGGAAACTCTCAGGCAAAAGGACCGCGGCGACATGCAGCTCTGGAAAGCGGCCGAGTCATTGTCTCGACTCGGCCCACCGAAGGAGTAAACCCGGCGCGCGCCTGCCACCTTCCGTAAGATGGGGGCGCGTCATTTACGTCCGGGAAATCTCTCAGGTCCAAGGACAGAGGGGGGTTGCGCTTCCGCCGCGAGGGGGAGCTGCGCATCCCTGTTCGGTCGGAGGACGTTTTGTCAGAGGCTTCACTCAAACGCACGCCGCTCCACGATCTCCATGTGGAGCTGGGCGCCAAGATGGTGCCCTTCGCCGGCTATGACATGCCGGTCCAGTATCCCATGGGCATCCTCGGCGAGCACCAGCACACGCGCGGCGCTGCCGGCCTGTTCGATGTCTCGCATATGGGCCAGTTCCGCATCACCGCGCCGAGTTATGACGCCGCGGCCGCCGCGGTCGAGAAGCTCTGCCCCAACGATTTCCGCTCGCTGCAATCCGGGCAGCAGCGCTACGGGTTCCTCACCAACGCCAAGGGCGGGATCCTCGACGACCTGATGGTGACCCGCGACGGCGAAACCCTGCGCATGGTGGTCAATGCCGCCTGCAAGGACGCCGATTATCGGCATATCGCCGCCAGCCTGCCCGCCGATTGCAGACTCGAGCGGCTGGACGATTTCGCGCTGCTGGCGCTGCAGGGGCCGAAGGCGGGCGCGGTGGTCGCGCGCCTGGCCCCGGCCAGCGCGAAGATGACCTTCATGACCGGCGCCGCGCTCGAGATCGCGGGCGTGAAGTGCTACGCGACCCGCTCCGGCTATACCGGCGAGGACGGGTTCGAGATCTCGGTGCCGGGCGGCACCGCCGAAGCCTTTGCGCGCACGCTCTTGCAGGAGCCCGAGGTGAAGCCGATCGGGCTCGGCGCCCGCGACTCGCTGCGGCTGGAAGCCGGGCTCTGCCTCTATGGCAGCGACATCACCGAGAAGACCACGCCGGTCGAGGCCGGGCTTTCCTGGGCGATCGCCGAGCGGCGGCGCAAGGCGGGCGGCTTCCCGGGCGACGCCGTGCTGCAGAAGCAGTGGGCCGAGGGGGTCACGCGCAAGCGCGTCGGCATCCTGCCCGAGGGCAAGGCGCCGGCCCGCGCCCATACCGAGATCGCCAATGACGAGGGCCGCGAGATCGGCGAGGTCACCTCCGGCGGCTTCGGCCCGTCCTTGGGCAAGCCGATCGCCATGGGCTATGTCGCGACCGCTTCGGCCGGCATCGGCAACGCGGTCAGCCTGGTGGTGCGCGGCAAGGCCCTGGCCGCCCGCGTCGCCAAGATGCCCTTCGTCCAGCACCGCTATCACCGCAATTGAACATCGGGGAGTCTGACATGAGTGCGATCCGCTACAGCAAGGAACATGAATGGGTGCTGGTCGATGGCGACACCGCCACCGTCGGCATCAGCCCCTATGCCCAGGAGCAGCTGGGCGACGTGGTCTTCGTCGAGCTGCCCGAGATCGGCAAGAAGATCGAGAAGGGCAAGGAGCTGGCGGTGGTCGAATCCGTGAAGGCGGCGAGCGAGGTCTATGCCCCGATCGGCGGCGAGGTGGTCGAGGTCAACAATGCGCTCACCGACGCGCCGGCCACCGTCAACGAGGACGCCCTCGGCAAGGGCTGGTTCGCCAAGATCAAGCTCGCCAACAAGAGCGAGCTCGACGGGCTGATGGATGAGGCGGCCTACAAGGCCTATGTGGCCAGTCTTTAAGCCAGAATGGCCTGCACTAAGACGGAATCCCAATCATGCGTTATCTCCCGCTGACCGACGAGGATCGTCGGGCGATGCTGGCCAAGATCGGCGTGCCCTCGGTCGAGAGCCTTTATCGCGACGTGCCCGCCGGGGCTCTGCTCAAGGATCCGGTCGATCTGCCGCGGCATGCCGGCGAACTCGAGGTCGAGCGCGCGATCGGCGCCATGGCCGCGAAGAACCTTGGCACCGGGTCGGTGCCGAGCTTCCTGGGCGCCGGCGCCTACCGCCACCATGTCCCGGCCTCGGTCGATCACCTGATCCAGCGCGGCGAGTTCCTGACCTCCTACACGCCCTACCAGCCGGAGGTGACCCAGGGGACGCTGCAGTACCTCTTCGAGTTCCAGACCCAGGTCGCCTTGCTGACCGGCATGGATGTGGCGAACGCCTCGATGTATGACGGCGCCACCGCCACGGTCGAGGCGGTGATGATGGCCAACCGCGTCACCCGCCGGAAGAAGGCGGTGATCTCCGGCAGCCTGCACCCGCATTACCGCCAGGTGATCGAGACCTATGGCGAGCACACCGGCTTCGCCGTCGACGCCGCGCCCTACGATCCCGAAGCCCGCGAGGACATCCTCAAGAAGATCGACAAGGACACCTCTTGTGTCGTCATCCAGAATCCCAGCTTCTTCGGTCATCTGATTGATTTTGCGGCTTTGTCCGAGGCAGCGCATGCCGTCGGAGCGCTGGTGATCGCGGTCTGCACCGAGGCGATCTCCTATGGCCTGGTGCGCGCGCCGGGCAATACCGGCTGCGACGTCGCCGTGGCGGAAGGGCAGTCGATCGGCAATTCCCTTGGCTTCGGCGGCCCTTACGTCGGCCTGTTCGCCTGCAAGGAGAAGTTCCTGCGGCAGATGCCGGGGCGGCTCGCCGGCCAGACCGTCGATGTCGATGGCAAGCGCGGCTGGGTGCTCACGCTCTCAACCCGCGAGCAGCACATCCGCCGCGAGAAGGCGACCTCGAATATTTGTACAAATTCAGGCCTTTGCGCGCTCGCCTTCACCATTCACCTGACGCTGTTGGGGGAGGCGGGTCTGCAGCGATTGGCCGAGCTCAATCATGCCACCGCCTCGAACCTCGCCGACCGCCTGGCGAAAATCCCGGGCGTGAAGCTCCTGAACGAGACCTTCTTCAACGAGTTCACCCTGGCGCTGCCGAAGCCGGCGATCCCGGTGGTCGAAGCCATGGCGAGGCGGCGGGTGCTCGGCGGCGTTCCCGTGGCGCGCCTGGTCGCGGGCAAGCCCGAACTCGAGAACCTGCTGCTGGTCGCGGCAACCGAGACGGTGACCGAAGCGGATATGGCGGCGCTCGAAACCGCCCTCAAAGAATCCCTCGCGGAGGTGAAGTGATGGCCGACCGACCGAGCGGCACCGTGGCCGCAGCTGCAAGCTCCGGCCCCGGCACCATCTCCGGCAATCGCGGCCTGATGCTCGAGGAGCCGCTGATCTTCGAGCAGGGCATGGCCGGCCGGACCGCCGTCGACGTCCCCGAGGTGCCCAAGCACCAGGACCGCCTCGGCGGCTTGAAGCGGCAGAACCCGATCGGCCTCCCGGGCCTTTCCGAGCCCCAGGTGGTGCGCCACTACACCCGGCTCTCGCAGAAGAACTACGCCATCGACATGGGGGTCTATCCGCTCGGCTCCTGCACCATGAAGCACAACCCGCGCCTCAACGAGAAGGCGGTGCGGATGCCGGGCCTGGCCGATCTCCATCCGATGCAGCCGGTCTCGACCGTGCAGGGCGCGCTGGAGCTGATCGACACCCTGGCCCATTGGCTGAAGGTGCTGACCGGCATGCCGGCCGTGGCGCTCTCGCCGGCGGCGGGCGCCCATGGCGAGCTCTGCGGCATCCTGGCGATCCGCGCGGCGCAGGTCGCCAAGGGCGATGCGCGCAAGCGCATCCTGGTCCCGGAATCCGCCCATGGCACCAACCCGGCCACCGCCGCCGCGGCCGGCTACGAAGTCGATCCGGTCCCGGCCGATGCCCGCGGCCGGGTCGACGTCGCCGCCTTCAAGGCCAAGCTCGGGCCGGACGTCGCCGGCACCATGATCACCAACCCGAACACCTGCGGCCTGTTCGAGAACGACATCCAGGAGCTGGCCGCGGCGATCCATTCGGTCGGCGGCTACTTCTATTGCGACGGCGCCAACTTCAACGCCATCGTCGGCCGCGTTAGGCCGGGCGATCTCGGCGTCGATGCCATGCACATCAACCTGCACAAGACCTTTTCGACGCCCCATGGCGGCGGCGGCCCCGGCGCCGGCCCGGTCGTGTTCTCCGACGCGCTCGCGCCTTACGCGCCGGTGCCCTATGTCGTCCACGGCAAGGGCGGGTTCGACCTGGTCGAGCATGACGAAACCGGCAAGGCGTTCGGCCGCCTGAAAGGCTTTCACGGCCAGATGGGCATGTTCGTCCGCGCACTCGCCTACATGATGAGCCACGGTGCCGACGGGCTGCGCCACGTGTCGGGCGACGCGGTCCTCAACGCCAACTACCTGCTGGCCGGCTTGAAGGACGAGCTGACCCCGGCCTTCGAGGGCACCTGCATGCACGAGGCTTTGTTCAACGACAGCTTCCTCGACGGCACCGGCGTCACCACCCTCGATTTCGCCAAGGCGATGATCGACGAGGGCTATCACCCGATGACCATGTACTTTCCGCTGGTGGTGCACGGCGCCCTATTGATGGAGCCGACCGAGACCGAAAGCCGCGACGCCCTCGACCGCTACATCGAGAGCGTCAAGGGTCTCGCGAAGCGCGCGAAGGCGGGCGACAAGGCCTATTTCGAAGGCTGCCCGTATCACACGCCGCGCCGCCGCCTGGACGAGACTCTCGCGGCCCGCAGCCCGCATTTGCGCTGGAAGCCGGAGGAAGCGAAGAAGGCGGCGGAGTAGGGCGCATGCGGTGGCCGTCGGTCGCGCTTGCCGGGATTGCGATGGCGGTCGTCGGCATCGCGGGCTGGCAGGCCTGGGAGGCCGAGCAGCTGAAGGTCGCCAAGTGGATGGATACGGAGCGTCCAAACTGCCAGGTTTGGGACCCGTACCCGCAACGCAACGAGACCGCGACCTGGTCGGGCGACTGCCGGTCGGGCAAGGCCGAGGGCGAAGGCACACTCGCCTGGCATTACACCGATCCCGCGGGCAACCCCCTGACCTATACCAATTCAGGCGGCGTCTTGGCCGGCAAGTTGGAAGGCCAGGGAACGGCGGTCCTGCCCAACGGCAATCGTTATGAGGGGATGTACCGCGACGGCCAGAAAGATGGACACGGAGTCTTCACCTGGTCGGACAGTCGATATGATGGCGCGTGGAAGGACGATCTGCCGGACGGACTGGGGACCTACACCGAAGCCGACGGCGAACAGCACACCGGCGAATGGAAGCAGGGCTGCCTGGACGATCACGGCGACACCTTCGCGCTTCTCAACGATATGGATGCTTGCGAGGAGATTCTGAAGAAGTGAGTGTTGCCGCCTGGGTTGATCCTGCTCTCGCCCGGCGCTATCAGAAGGCATCGGATTCACGGGAGCAGGTGAGGCTGGCATGACCACGGCATTGCTGATGATCGATATCCAACAGGGCATGTGGATGGAGGAGAAGCCACCGCACAACGACCAGGCCTTCCTGAAGAACGCAAAGGCGCTGCTGGAGAAGGCGCGGGCGGCCCGGATTCCCGTCATCCATATCCGCCATGACGGCGGCGAAGGCGATCCGCTGCATGAAGGCAACGAAGGCTTCGCGATCCGGCCGGAAGTGGCGCCCAAATCCGGCGAGACGGTCGTCACCAAGTATCATTGCAGCTCGTTCCGCGACACCGGGCTCGATGCGGCGCTGAAGAAGCTCGGGGTCGACAAGCTGGTCGTGGCCGGCATGCAGACCGATTTCTGCATCGACACCGCCTGCCGGGTGGCGCATGGGCTCGGCTATGACGTCACCCTGGCCGAGGACGCGCACACCACGCTCGACAACAGCGTGATGACCGCCGCCCAGCTGATCGCCTATCACGGCGGCCTGCTGAAGGACCGCTTCGCCAGGTTCCAGCCGGTCGCGCAGATCGATTTCAGTTAAGCAGCCAAGATTCCGTTTCTACTCCCTCCCCCAAGATTGGGGGAGGGTGGGGGAGGTGGTTGATGCGGCTGTGATGCATCCGATCGATGGCTGAGGAAATGATCCAGCGCTGGATCTCTCGCTTCTCAGAATCCGGCAGCGCTCTGGCTGCATCAACCACCTCCCTGGCCCTCCCCCAATCTTGGGGAGGGGACTCTGAAAGTGAGGGGAGTTAAGACGGGGTGAACACCATGACCATCGATCTCGATCGCCTGCGCCCCGACACGCCAGGCTGCGCGGAAGTGGCGCATTTCAACAATGCCGGCTCCTCGCTGCCGCCGCTGCCTGTGCTCAACGCCGTCATCGATCACCTCAAGCTCGAAGCGCGCATCGGCGGCTACGAGGCGGCGAACCAGGAGAGCGATCGGCTGGAGGCGGTCTACTCATCCATCGCCAAGCTGATCAACGCCCATCCCGACGAGATCGCGCTGGTCGAGAACGCGACCCGCGGCTGGGACATGGCGTTCTATGCGCTCAAGTTCCAACCGGGCGACCGGATCCTCACCGGCATCGCCGAATATGCCAGCAACGTAATCTCTTACCTGCAAATAGCCCAGAAGACCGGTGCCGTGGTCGAGGCCGTGCCCAACGATGACTCCGGCCAGGTCTCCGTCCCTGACCTGGAAAAGATGATCGACAAGAGGGTGAAGCTCCTCTCCTTCACCCATGTCCCGACCAATGGCGGGCTGGTGAATCCGGCGGCGGAGATCGGCGCGGTGGCGCGGCGGCACGACATCCCGTTCCTGCTCGATGCCTGCCAGTCGGTCGGGCAGATCGACATCGATGTCGCGGCGATCGGCTGCACCATGCTCTCGGCGACCGGGCGGAAGTATCTGCGCGGGCCGCGCGGCACCGGTTTCCTCTATGTGCAGCGCGACTGGATCGAGCGGCTGGAGCCGCCCTTCCTCGATCTCCATGCGGCGGAATGGGTGGCGCCGGACCGCTACGAGATCCGCAAGGATGCGCGGCGCTTCGAGAACTGGGAAAGCTATGTCGCGGGGCGGCTCGGCCTTGGTGCCGCCGCGGACTATGCGCTCAAGGTCGGCATGCCGGCGATCGAGGCCGACCTCACCGCCAAGGCGGCGCGGCTGCGCGAGGGCCTGTCCGGGCTGCCCGGCGTCACGGTCCATGATATCGGCCGCAAAAAAGGCGGCATCGTGACCTTCACCAAGGCCGGGCACAGCGCCGCCGCGATCAAGGCGGCTTTGAGCCAACGCCGCATCAACGTCTCGGTTTCGGGCGCCTCCTCGACGCTTTTCGATATGTCCGCCAGAGGTTTACGGGAACTGGTCCGGGCCTCCGTTCATTACGTGAACAGTGCGGCGGAACTGGATCGGCTGATCGCGGCCGTCGCCGAAATCTGATGCCTCGGCCCCTCCGCCCTCGGAGCTAACCGAGGGTGGGCGGGGAGATGCTGCTGAAATTCGTTCGTTTCGTGAATCTGCTGCTGGTCGCGCTGACGCTCGGCATGACCTTCTGCCATGCCCTGGAATATCCGGGGAAGGTCAAGCTCACCGGGCCGGAATGGCTGACCCTGCAGCACAACGTCTACGTCGCCTTCGGCGTGGTCGGCGCGGTCATCGAGGTGACGGCGATTGCCACCACCTGGATCGTCTTCGCCCAGATTCGGAGCTGGAAAGCGGCGCGCGTGCTCACCCTGCTGGCGGCGCTTTGCGCCACGGCGGCCCTCGGCGTCTGGTTCGGCTGGGTCGATCCGGTCAACACCGCGCTCAATGCCTGGACTCCCGAGACCTTGCCCGACAATTGGATGCGCTTCCGGGACCGCTGGGAGGCCGGCCACGCGGTCAGTGCCGCATTGTTCCTGCTGGCCTTCAGCGCCCTGGTGGTGGCACTCTTGAGCGAGACCGAGACACCACAGCGCCGCTTCCTGAGCTGAACGACACCAGATCCGGCGGCGGCCCATTTCGAGTTCCGGAGGCGAGTACACCGACAGGCGTTCACGACAACAAGGAGCTGCCATGCGCGTTCTCTTGGTGCATCCGTCGCCGCTGATGTACAGCGAGATCTACCTGCGTCTCGAGCCGCTCGGGATGGAGCGGGTGGCCCAGGCAGTGCGCATGGCCGGTCACGAGGTCCGCATCATCGACCTGCAGACCTTCTCCCACGCCGAGCTCTACGCGGAGATGAAGACCTTCAAGCCCGAGGCGGTCGGTTTCTCGCTCAACTATCTCGCCAATGTTCCCGAAGTCATCGACCTCGCCAAGGCGGTCAAGGGCCGCCTGCCCGATTGCTACACCTTCATCGGCGGCCATAGCGGCTCCTTCATCGCCGACGAGCTCCTGGAGCATGGCCGCGGCACCATCGACTGCGTGCTGAAAGGCGAGGGCGAACTCTCGACCCAGCTGCTGCTGAAGGCGATCCCGAAGCGCGAAGTCGCGACCGTGCCCGGGGCGGTGACGCTGGAGGGCAAGGGACCGGCGCCGGTGCTGCTGGAAAATCTCGATATGTATCAGCCGGCGCGCGACCTGCTGCGGCGCCGGCGCAAGTATTTCATCGGCGAGCTCGACCCCTGCGCCTCGATCGAGTTCACCCGCGGCTGTCCCTGGGACTGCGCCTTCTGCAGCGCCTGGACCTTCTACGGCCGCAGCTATCGCAGCGCCACGCCGGAGAAGATCGGCGAGGAACTGGCCTCGATCCAGGAGCCCAATGTCTTCATCGTCGATGACGTCGCCTTCATCCACCCCGAGCACGGTTTCGCGATCGGGCATGAGATCGAGAAGCGCGGCATAAAAAAGCGCTTCTATCTGGAGACCCGGGCCGACGTGCTCTTGAAGAACAAGGAGGTGTTCGCCTATTGGCGCAAGCTCGGCCTGCGCTACCTGTTCCTCGGCCTGGAAGCGATCGACGCCGAGGGGCTGAAGCTGCACCGCAAGCGCGTCTCGATGGGGACCAACAACGAGGCGCTGGATGTGGCGCGCAGCATCGGCGTCAAGGTCGCGATCAACCTGATCGCCGACCCGAGCTGGGACAAGGAGCGCTTCGCCGTCGTGCGCGAATGGGCGACCAGCATTCCCGACATCGTGCACTTGACCGTGGCGACGCCCTATCCGGGCACCGAACTGTGGTTGACCGAATCCCGCAAGCTCACCACCCACGACTACCGGCTGTTCGACATCCAGCACGCCGTGCTGCCGACCACCCTGCCGCTGCACGAATTCTATTCCGAGCTGGTGGAGACCCAGCGCGAGATCGCGCGCAAGCATCTCGGGGTCGCGGTGGTGCGCAAGGCGGCGAAGCTGATGGGCCGGCTGGCGCTGGAAGGCCAGTTCAACTTCATCCAGTCGATCTGGAAGTTCAACCGGGTCTACAACGCCGACCGCCAGTTCGCCGACCATCAGCAGAAGGTGGTCTACGAAATCCGCCCGCCCGGACCGATCATGCCGCTCAGCAAGGAACGTTCAGAGCTCTACATCCACCCGAAGCCGCGCCGCGCCGCCGTCGAAGCGGAAGCCGCCGCGGTGCCGGGGGTGGCTTAGAAGCGCTGGGCTGGATCCTTCATCGCGCGCCGATCGGCAGCTTCCCGGCTGCAATGCCCCCCTCCAACCTCCCCCCTGAAGAGGGGGAGGCTTATCACCGAGTACCGTTGGCAGATTTCGTCTCTCGATCTCGCCTTCTTCTCCCCCCTTCAGGGGGGAGTGAGAGGGGGGCACTGCAGCGGTGATGCTTTAGATCCAGTGCCATCGGCCCACTCGGAACAGAAAACCCCGCCGCCGCGTTCGGTCACGGACGGACCGGCACAGGAGTGAGCCATGAGCACCGACGTTCACAGCGGACCGATCGACCGCGGCAGCGCCCCGTTCGCCGGAATCTGGTGGCTGATCGTGCTGCGCGGCGTCTGCGGGATCGTGTTCGGGGTGATCGCGGTCCTGGCGCCGGGCGTCACCATCCTCTCGCTGATCTGGGTGTTCGCCGTCTACATGCTGGCGGACGGGATCTTCGGGCTGATCTCCGCGGTGATGGCCGGCCAGCGGCGCGAGCGCTGGGGCTTGCTCGTGGCCGAGAGCCTGTTCAACGTCCTGGTCGGCGTGGTCATGCTGCTGTTCCCGACCATCACCATCTTCACCTTCATGCTGCTGATCGGCGCCTGGGCGATCGTCACCGGCGCGCTGATGATCGGCACCGCGATCAACCACCGGCGTGACGGCAAATGGCCTTTGGTGATTGGCGGCCTCGCCTCGGTCGTGCTCGGCATCGTGCTGGCGGCCGGTCCCTTGATCGGCGCGGTGGTGCTGACCTGGTGGCTCGGCCTCTACACCCTGATCTTCGGCGCCGCGCTGGTCGCGTTGGGGCTGAAGCTGCGGGCGATCGCAGCGGGGTAGGGCGGAGCGCCAGATCCAGCACCGTCTGCCGGCCGCACAAACGAAAACGGCGCCCGCGAGGGCGCCGTTCCGTATCTCAAACCCAACCGCAGCTCAGTGCAGCTTGCGGTCCAGTTCCTTGATCGACTGATCGACCAGCGCGGTCGCGCGGTCGTCGGTGAGGGCCTGGGCCAGGAGCTTGCGGGTCGCGGCGGTCGCCACCTCGACCGCCTCGCGGCGGACTTCGGCGGTGGCATGGGCCTCGGCCTGGGCGATCTTCTCCAGCGCCAACTTCTCGCGGCGGGCCATGCTCGCCTCGAGCGCCGCCATCGCGTCCTTGGTGTGGTGGGCGGCCAGGTCCTGGGCGGCGGCGGCGATGCCGGCCGCTTCCTGGGCGGCTTCCTTCTGGCGGCGCTGATACTCGTTCAGCAGCGCCTGGGCCTCGTCGCGGAGCTTCTGCGCCTCGTCGAGCTGGCCCTTGATCCGGATCGCGCGCTGGTCGAGGCCGGTCACGATCATCTTCCAGACCTTGGGGCCGGCGACCACCAGGAAGATGATGAAGCCGACGACGACCCAGAGCTCCGGGTTCGCCAGGATGCCGCCGTGCTCGGCTTCCGGTGCCTGCTCGGTGGACTGGGTGGTTTCCTGCTCCATCAGGCACGCTCCTTCGCGGCGGCTTCGACGGCGCTCGACGCGGCGTCGGCGCCGACCTTGGTGCCGACCAGCTTCTCGGTGATGGTCTGGGCGAGGTCGATTGCGATCGGCTTCACCTGCGCCATCGCCGCCGAGCGCGCGGCCGCGATGTTGGCTTCGGCCGCCGCTTCCTCATCCCCCAGGCGCTTGCCGAACACGGCTTCGCGCTTGGCGCTTTCCGCGGCGATCGCGGCCGCCGCCTTGGCATGCTCCGCCTGGGCCGCGGCCCGGGCGTCGGCGATCGACTTCTGATAGGCGGCGAGGGCGCTTTCCGCCTCGCCCTTCAGGGTCTCCGCCTTCTGCAGGTTGCCGGCGATCCGGTCCTGGCGGTCGGTGATGACCGCATCGACCCGCGGCAGGGTCACCTTCCACATCACCAGGAACAGCACGGTCGTGACGATCACCAGCCAGAACAGCTGTGGTGCCCAGAACGTCGGATCAAACTGCGGCATGTCGCCTACCTCGTCGCGAGATGAAGAATCCTGATTAGCTGAACAGGATGATCATCGAGACGACGAAGCCGATCAGGCCGGTGGCTTCGATCAGCGCGAAGGCGACCATCGGCTGGACGCGCAGCTTGGCCTGGGCTTCCGGATTGCGCATCGCGCCTTCCATGTAGTGGCCGAACATCACGCCGAGACCGATACCGGCACCGGCGAGGGCCAGAACCGCGAGACCCGCGCCAACCAGTTTTGCAGCTTCGATATCCATTTTAGCGTCCCTTTTTGCTTGGAGAGAGTAGTTGAGTGGTTTGCGATCAATGCGCCATGTGGATGGCGTCGTTGAGATAGATGCAGGTCAGCGTCGCGAAGACATAGGCCTGCAGGCAGGCGATCAGCAGCTCGAGCGCGAAGATCGCGACGATCGCCGCCAGCGGGATGAGGCCCGGCACGATGAAGAACGCGGCGCCGAGGCTGAACACGAAGCCGCCGATCACCGCCAGCATCACGTGGCCCGCCACCATGTTGGCGAACAACCGCACCGAGAGGGTGATCGGGCGGATGAAGTAGGACATCACCTCGATCGGCACCATCAGCGGCAGCAGCCAGGCCGGGACGCCCTTCGGCACGAAGAAGGAGAGGAAGTGCACGCCGTGGTGCATGAAGCCGACGACGGTCGCGAGCAGGAACACCACCGCCGCCATCGCGAAGGTCACGATGATGTGGCTGGTCACGGTGAAGACCAGGCTGGTCGGGCTGGAGGGCACCAGGCCGACCAGGTTCAGGAACAGGATGAAGATGAAGATCGTGAACACGAAGGGGAAATACTTGCGGCCGGCGGCGCCGATGTTCTCGTTGATCAGCCCGTGCACATAGTCGTGGAAGAACTCGACCGCGCCCTGGAACCGCCCCGGCACCACCGCGCGCTTGCTCATGCCGGCCAGCATGAAGACGGTGATGAACACCGCCACCGCCACCATCACCAGCGAGGCGTTGGTGAAGGAGACGTCCACGCCGCCGATCTTCAGCGGAACGAGCGTGTGGACCTGAAACTGCTCAAGCGGTGAGTGGTGACCTTCGGCCAATTTTCGTCCCCGGCTGTCCCGAGCGCCCGATGCGGCAGGCGCTCATTGCTCTTTGTTTTCTTCGTCCTGCTGCCGCCGCGAGATGCGCATCACGTTGAAGACGCCCAACCCGATGCCCAGGAACATGAAGACCAGCATGAAAAGCGGGCCTGTGCCGGCGAAGTGATCGATCACCCAGCCGATAAACAAGCCCGCGAGAAGGCTGGCGATGATCTCCACCGACAGGCGGGATCCGTACGCCAATCCGGACGCCCCTTGGGACGGTCCGGAGGCCTCGCCGGGACCCCGATTTCGCTCTCGCGCCGCTTTGAGCTTCGCGTCGAGCGAGTCGAGGTTGGCTGGCTCCTTCTCGGTCATCTGCCGATCCTCAAGCGATGCTCCGAGACGTACGCACTGCTACAGGACACCCACGCCAGTCGCCCCGCCGTGAGCGCGCGCAACATAGGTAAACGCCCTACACACGTCAAGTTTGATTCGCCCCCGGCTAAGCCTTTGACGAGGCGGAGAAAATGCCTGGAAAACAGCGGGCGCGGAAGGGTTAAGACGCGGCCTTCAGCAGGTCCACTCCCTGGAGGTCGACCGAGACCAGTTGCGAGACTCCGCGCTCGGCCATGGTGACGCCGAACAGGCGGTCCATCCGGGCCATGGTGAGGCGGTGGTGGGTGATCACCAGGAACCGCGTGCCGGTCTGCCGGGCGAGCTCGTCGACGAGGTCGCAGAAGCGCTCGACATTGGCGTCGTCCAGCGGCGCGTCGACCTCGTCCAGCACGCAGATCGGCGCCGGATTGACCAGGAACACCGCGAACAGCAGGGCCAGGGCCGTGAGGGCCTGCTCGCCGCCCGAGAGCAGCGACATGACCTGCATCTTCTTGCCCGGCGGCGAGGCCATGATCTCGAGCCCGGCTTCCAGCGGATCTTCCGACTCGGTCAGGCGCAGCATCGCCTTGCCGCCGCCGAACAGGCGCGTGAACAGCTGCTCGAAATGGCCGTTCACCAGCTCGAACGCCGCCAACAGGCGCTCGCGCCCCTCGCGGTTCAGGCTGTTGATGCCCTGGCGCAGCCGCGAGATCGCGTTGATGAGGTCGGAGCGCTCGGTCTGCATCCCGGCCAGCTGCTGGTCGAGCTCGGTCGCTTCCGCTTCGGCGCGCAGGTTGACCGGACCGATATTCTCGCGCTCGCGGAGGAGTCGCTGCACCTTGGCCTCGGTCGAGGCATGGTCGGGCAAAGGCTCGCCGGGATCGAGCTCGGCCAGCTCCAGCACCTGCTCCGGCGCGCATTCCAGCTTCTCGCGGATATGCGTGGCGAGCGTTTCGGCGGCCTCGGTCGCCTGCGCGACCATGGCCTCGGCGCGGACCCGGTTCTCGCGGGCCTCGGCCAGGCGATGCTCCTCGGTCTTCAAGGTCCGGTCGGCGACGCTCAGCGCGGATTCCGCTTCGGCCAGCATGTCGGCGGCGAGTTGGCGCTTCTCTTCGGCGGCGGCGATCAGGTCGAACAGGCGCGCACGCTCGCCGGCAATGCGCGCGGGCTCGGTCTCCAGCCGGGTGATCTCGGCGGCGATCGTCTCGCGGCGCTCGGCCAGATCGGTCAGGTGCCGCTCGGCCTGGGACGCGCGCGCGTTCCAGGAGGCGACCTCCTGATCGACCGCGCTGCGCCGGCGGGCGCGGGCCTCGGCCTCGCGCTGCAGGCGGTCGCTGGCGGAGCGGCATTCGATCAGCTTGGCGCGGCGCTCGGCCAGGATCGGCCGGAGTTCGCCGGCGCGGTCGCGGGCGATCTGCAGGTCGGGGAGGGCGGCGAGCTCCTCCTGCACGGCGGCGCTCTGCGCCTGCGCTTCCTCGGTGTCGCTGGCGATGCCGGCGACCGCCTGCTCGAGTGCCGCAATCCGCGCGTTCTTGTCGATGGCGCGCTTCTCGGCGCGGTCCGCTTCATCGCGCGCCTGGCGGGCCGCGTTATAGGCGACCTGCAGGGCCTGGCGCGCCGCCTTCTCCCGCTCGGTGAGGGCGGCGGATTCTTCCTTGAACCAGGCGAGATCCGCGGCGCTCGCCTCGAACACCGGCAGACCGTCGGTCAGCTGCCCGGTCAGCTCGATGAGCCGGTTGCGCTGCCGCAGGCGGGTCGCGGCGGCGGTCGCCGCTTCGGTCGCGACCGTGTAGCCGTCCCAGCGCCACATCGCGCCGTCGCGCGTCACCAGGCGCTGGCCCTGCTTCAGCTCGGCAGCGAGCGCGCGTCCGGTCGCCTCGTCCGGCGCGATGCCGATCTGGTTGAGGCGCCGCAGCAGGGCCGATGAACCGGTGACGAATTCCGAGAGAAGCGGCAGGCCGCCGGGCAGCGCCAATGCCGCCGGATCCGTGCCGACATCGCGCCAATGCACCGGCGCGCCGGCATCGGTGGAAACCTGCAGATCTTCGCCCAGCGCCACACCGAGCGCCTGCTCATAACCCGGCGCCACCGAGAGCGCGTCGATCAGCGGCGGCCACATGTCGGAATCGCTGCCGGCGAAGATCGAGGCCAGCGCATCGGCCTCGGCCTGCAGCTTGCCGCGCTCTGCCGTCAGTGCCTGATGCGCCTCGCGGCGTTCGATTTCCTTGGCGGAAGCGGTGGCGCGGGCCGCCTCGGTCTGGGTCAGCGCCGCTTGGTCGGCTTCGAGCTGGGCTTCCGCCGCGGCCAAGGCCGCGCGCGCGGTCTGGATCTCGGCGTCGTTGGCGATCTCTTCGCGCAGCCGCGCGAGCTCGGCCTCGGCATCCTCGCGGCGGCGCTGCAGCTGCTCCAGCCGGTGGGTGAAGTCGTTGACCCGGCGGTTGAGCGCGGAAAGCTGCGCCTCGCCCTCGGCGACCGCGCCGGTCAATTGCGCCAGCTCGCTCTCGCATTCCTCGAGATCGGCATTGGCGGCGATGACCGCGCGCGCCGCTTCCTCGGCGATCGCGGCCTCGCTGGCGGTGGTCTCGTCGATCTCGGCCGCCTCGGCGGTGAGGCGCGCGGCCGCCTCCGCCGCATCGGCGGCGAGCTGCTGGGCCCGCGCCGTGTCCGTGTCGTTGTCCTGGAGCTGCTGCTGCCTGCCGGCCAGCTCCGCGGCGACGCGCTCTTCCTCGCGGCCGAGATTGGCGTGGCTGATGGTGAGGTGCTGCAGCTCGGCCGAGGCCTCGGCCTCGCTCTGGCGCAAAGCGGGCAGGGAGGCGGCGGCCTCGGCCTGCTGGGTCGCGGCGACCGCGGCGCTTTCCGTGAAGGTCACGACGGCGGCTTCCGCGTTCTGCAGCGCAGAGTCGGCGTGCTCCTTGCGCGAGGTCGCGTCCAGCCAGTGCAGATGCGACAGGGTCGCCTCGGCGCGGCGGATATGGTCCTGCAGGTTGCGATAGCGGGTCGCCTGGCGCGCCTGCTTCTTCAGCGCGGCGAGCTGGCTCTCCAGGGTGACGATCACGTCGTCGAGCCGGGAGAGATTGGCCTCCGCCGCTTTCAGGCGCAGCTCGGCCTCATGCCGGCGCGAATGCAGGCCGGTGATGCCGGCCGCCTCTTCGAGCAGCGAGCGGCGGTCGATCGGCTTGGCGTTGATGATGGCGCCGATCCGGCCTTGGCTGACCAAGGCGGTCGAATGCGCGCCGGACGAGACGTCGGCGAACAGGATCTGCACATCGCGGGCGCGGGCTTCCGAGCCGTTGACCTTGTAGCTCGACCCCATGCCGCGGTCGATGCGGCGGGAGATCTCGATCTCGTTGGCGTTGTTGAACTGCGCCGGCACCTTGCGGTCGTTGTTGTCCAGCAGCAGCTGCACCTCGGCGACGTTGCGGGCCGGGCGGTTGCCGGTGCCGCCGAAGATCACGTCGTCCATCTCGCCGCCGCGCATGCGCTTGGCGGAGGTTTCGCCCATCACCCAGCGCAGGGCCTCGACCAGGTTCGACTTGCCGCAGCCGTTCGGGCCGACGATGCCGGTCATGCCCGGCTGGATCGCGAGCTCGGTGGTCTCGACGAAGGACTTGAAACCGTGGAGGCGAAGCTTGGTGAAATGGACCAACGATCAGAACTCCGACGCTCAGGAACCGGACGGCGCCAGCTTCGCAAACAGCGCCTTCAGATCGTCATAGCTCTGCTCGCCCTCGCGCTTCACGCCGTTGATGATGAAGGTTGGCGTCGAGTTGACCTGGAACGCGTCCTCGCCGGCCTTGCGGGTGGCGACGATCTTCGCCTCGATGTCCTTGTTGGCCAGGCAGGCGTCGAAGGTCGGGCGATCCATGCCGGCGGTGGCGGCGATCTGCGCCAGCTTCTCGGTCGCGTCCTCGGTCAGCCACTGGTCCTGGGTCTTGAACAGCACGTCGACCATGGCGAGGTAGCGCATCGGCCCGGCGCAATGCGCGAGCTGCGCCGCCTGGACCGCCGGCTTGTTCAGCGGGAAGTCGCGCTGGATCAGCTTCACCTTGCCGGTGTCGATGAAGTCCTTCTTGACCTGCGGCAGCACGTCCTTCTGGAACCGGGCGCAATGCGGGCAGGAGAGGGACGAATATTCGATGATGGTGATCGGCGCGTTGGCATCGCCTTCGACCACGTCGTCCGGCTGCGCCTGGGCCAGCGGGCTCGCGATCGGCTTCAGGTCTTCCGGCGCCTGGCCGGCGACGGTCGGCGTCGCGCCGGGTTGAAAATGCTGCCAGGCGAAATAGCCGGCAATGCCGGCGACAACCACCACCGCCCCAGCGATCAGCACATTCCGCAAGCGCCACTCCATTAAATGCGAGCCTGAAATGCCCAGCCCGAGTCGGCTGTGGCGGCATTTCCCCTCGGGATTAAGCGGCGGTTTTGGCAGGATTCAAAGGCGAGTGCAAGATGCGGGGCGCCTAGGCACAGGCGCGATTCGTCATCTCCTGTGGATGAAATCTCCGTGATCGCAGGATGACGATAAAACCCGCGGAATCCTGCCGTTTAAAGCGCGTCTCATTTCTTGCGCCCGCCTTATTTCTTCCGTCCGTCGCGCCGGATCGCCAGCCCGAGTCGCAGCAGGCTGGCCTTGATCTCGCCCTCGGGCAGGGCTTCGACCGCCGCCGCGGTTTCCGCGATCTCGGTGGCACTCGGCGGCCGCGCGTCGCGGGCGGGCGATCGGGATTTGGCCTTCGCCAGGATCGATCCCTGCTTGAACCGCAGCTCGGCCAGGGCCGCATAGCCGAAATGGCTGTTGATGCGGTCGAGGATCTGCGGCTTCAGGTGCTGCAGCTCGAGCGCGGCGGCCCCGCCGCATTCGATGGTGAGCACGCCGCCCTTGCGCTCGCCGCGCGGAAAGCTGAGCTGCGCCGGCCGGCTCATCCGCGCCACATCGTTGCCGACGATCGAAGCCCATTCGGTGATCAGCCCGGCCTCGGCGAAACCGCGCCCGCCCATGGTGTTGCGGAACGCGGTCTTGGTCAGCGCCGGCAGCTCGACCGACAGCCGCGCCGGCCCGTTGCGCCGCCGCACTTCCTCTTTCTTATGGTCTTTCTCGTTTTCGGCCATGGCGGCGAGTTTAGCGCATGGCCGATGAATGTGCTTTAGTCGCCGCATGCGGAATACGAGAAAAGTCGCAACCGATCCATCCATGCCCAAGGAGTCCATGGCCGAGCAACTGCTCGCCTGGTACGACCGGCACCGCCGCGTGCTGCCCTGGCGCGCGAAGGCCGGCGAGACCGCCGATCCCTATCGCGTCTGGCTGTCCGAGATCATGCTGCAGCAGACCACCGTCGCCGCGGTCGGCCCGTATTTCGCCAGCTTCCTCGCGCGCTGGCCGAGCGTCGAAGCCCTGGCGGCTGCCCCGCTCGACGACGTGCTCACCGCCTGGGCCGGGCTCGGCTATTACGCGCGCGCCCGCAACCTGCACAAATGCGCGCAAGCCGTCGCGGCGCGCGGCGGCGATTTCCCGTCGGACGAAGCCGGCCTGCTGGAACTCCCCGGCATCGGCGCCTACACCGCCGCGGCGATCGCGGCGATCGCCTTCGACCAGCGCGCCGCGGTGATGGACGGCAATGTCGAGCGCGTGGTGGCGCGGCTCTATCGTGTGCAAAGCGCGCTCCCCGCCGCGAAACCCGAACTGCGCGCGCTCGCTGACAGCCTGACGCCCGACCAACGCCCCGGCGACTACGCGCAAGCGGTGATGGATCTCGGCGCCACCATCTGCACCCCAAGAAAGCCGCGCTGCGCCCTCTGCCCCTGGCGCGAAGCCTGCGCCGCCTTCAAAGCCGGCGACGCCGAAGACTACCCGCGCAAAACCCCGAAGCCCGAGCGCCCGATCCTCCACGCCACCGCCTATTGGATGACAATGCCCGACGGCAGCGTGGTGCTGCGCCGCCGCAAGGAGGAGGGCCTGCTCGGCGGCATGATGGAAATCCCCACCAACACCTGGCGCGCGACGCCGTGGACGTTGGACGAAGCGCGCGGCGTCGCCCCGGTCGCAGCGGCATGGCGCGACCTCCCCGGTAACATCCGGCATGTGTTCACCCATATCGATCTCAGGCTCACGCTGTTGTCCGGAAGCCTCCGAAAAGTTCCGGACGGCATGCTCGCCGCGTCGCTGGACAAGCTCGGCGACTACGCCCTGCCCAGCGTCATGCGCAAGATCGTCAGCGCAGCGGTCAAGGGCGGGTGATGTAACGCTGCGCTGCAACCGGTCCGAACGCGAAAGCGGCTCGACAGCGCCGGAAAGTCGGGCCATCCTTTCGACATGCCAAGCCCGGACGGCTCCAAAGGCAGCATCGAGGCACTCCACCGATATTGGAACAGCCGCGCCGGCGGACTGGCCCCGCAGCGCAGTGACATCGACCCGGCCGACATCAAGCCGCTGCTGCCGTTTCTCTACATCATCCGATATGAGCGCGATCCGTTTCGGGTGCGCTACATCCTGACCGGGACCGAAGTCGACCGCTGGAACGGCTTCAACATGACCGGCCGCTATATCGACGAATTTCTGGCGACCGATATCCACGGCGCCAACCGTATCCTGCTCGATGCCTATACCGAGGCGTTCAACACGGCGGCGCCGGCTTTCTGCACTTACAGCTGGCCCACCCGCGCCGGCTATACGCTCGAGGTCCGCGTCGGCCTGTTCCCCTTGCGGGTCGGCGAAGAGATCCAGCAATGCCTGGCCGTCGAGGACTATTCCGGTTTCTCCCGCGCGATGGCCGATCAAAGCGTCCCCTTCGAGGACGTCGTGGTCAAACGCGCCGACCCCGGCGAGCCGTAGGAGCAGACGGCGTCGTATGGCCGAGCGGGCCGAGCCCGGAGCAATCGGATGCTCTACACAACGGCCATCGGCAAGCGAGCAGCTGTTCCGCCGCAGGATCCAACTTCACGCCAGGATATCGACCCGCTGTCCGATGGCCTGCACCGCGGTCGCGGCACCCGCGGCTTGTTCATCCGACCGGCCACCGCCCTGAACAAACCGCTTCGGATTGCTCGGATCGCTCTCGGCGTTGACGCCGTAGGGCCCCGATCTGGGATGCGCCGGGTCGATATGCTTCTTCGCGTTATCGACATCCGTGCAGTTGCGGCAGAGGAAGCCGTTCACCTGAACCGGTTGCGCGTAATTGGTGCTGCCGATCGCCATGGCCCATGCCCCAGGTCTCTTGAGGCAGTACGCGGCGGCGAAGGTCGAGGTTACAGGGGGCTGAAACGCGCCGCGAATTCCCGAACATAAACACACTATTGTGTAAGTACTGAGACCGCGCTATACTCCTTCCCGCAGCACCTGTGCCGGCTTGCTGCGACCCCCGCCGCGCGGGGCCGTCCTATTTTCCGGCACCCTGTGCCGCATCCCCGTTCACGACCATGAGCGACCGACGCCCCGCATCTGTCGCCGGCTGGAGAGGAGACATGACCGCAATGCAGACCGCACACAGACAGCCCGAAGACACCACCGAGACCCCGAAAGACCGGCTGAAGGCGTTCATCGAGACGCGCCTGGCCCGCCGCGAGACGACCACGGTGATCGCCAACGCCGCGCGGGCCTATTTCGAGATTGAGATCGAGGACGCGCAGGTCATCCCCTACTGGAAAGGCGAGATCACCCTGCCGACGCAGACCGAACGCAGACAGGATAAAGAATCCGCGCAATTCCCGGAGGACGAAGCGAAGGCGCCGCTCTTCACGCGCATGCCCAGCGGCGAAACACCCGGCGAGACACCCGAAGTCCTGCCGGCGCCATTCTCCATCACGCCGGACCCGGGTGTGCTCGCCGAAGAAGACGCGCCAACGCAGACGGCACACAGACAGGATGCAGACTCTCAGGAAGCAGACTCCCTGCAAATCCCCGTGGACGTGCGGGACGACCCCGACGCCGCGCGCCACGCCGCCCTCGAAGCGCTGGGCGAGCAGGTGAAGGCGCGGCTCGGCATCGCCCCGGACCCGAAGCCGGCAACGCAGACCGGACGCAGACAGAAGCAAAAACGGTCGGTGCTGACCGACGAGGTTAAGGTGTTCATCGTCAAGGGCTTGGCGCGCTACGAGACGCCCAGCCGCGTGGCGGCGTCTGTGTTGGCCGAGTTCGGCATCGCGATCGACCGGCGGCAGGTCTTCGCCTATGACCCCGCCGGCTCGCGGCCCCCGGCGCAGCGCTGGATCGATCTCCACGCCGCGGCGCGGGCGAAGTTCCTGCGCGCCGTCTCGGAGATCGGTGTCGCGCAGAAAGTGGTGCGGCTGCGCATGCTGGATCGCCTGGCCAACCGCGCCGACGAATCCAACCAGACCGAGCGGGTCGCCAAGCTCCTGGAGCAGGCGGCGAAGGAATGCGGCGGCTTCTATGAGCGCTACGCGCGCCCGAAGATCGCCGCTGCGCCGGTTGCCCCGACGCGCTGATCCTCAGCGCGGCGGCACGATGGTCTGCCCGGCCGGCCGCGCAGGGGCCGCGGGTGTATCGGGCGATTCCGCTTGCTCGCCGGATTGCGGCTGGCTCACCGGCGTCTGCGGTTCGGCGCCGGGCGGCGGTGCGTGCTCATAGATCACCTTGGCCGCGGTCCTGGGCGGCATCGCCGCCATGACGCCGACGAACAGCATCTCCGCTTCGTCGAAGGCGCGCTTCAGGCGCAGGTTGAAGGCGCGCATCACGTCCCATTGGCTCATGGCGCGGGTCTTGATGCGGGCTTTGATGATGTAACCGTTATCGGCGAAGGTATCGAGGCCGATGATCTCGGTCGCGCCCAACAGGCCGTAGCGGAAGCTCGGGTCTTTCTCGATCTCGGCGCCGACCTGCTTGATCATCTCGATCACCTTGTCGGGGTCCTCGCGGTAATCGACCTTGATGTCGAAGGTGGCGTAGGAGAAATCCTTGGTCAGGTTCTGCACGATGGTGACGGCGCCGAACGGCACCGTGTGCACGGCACCCGCGCCGTCGCGCAGGCGAATGGTGCGGATGGTCATGCCCTCGACCACGCCGGCATGGCCGCCGAGATCGACCACGTCGCCGATCGAGATGGTGTCCTCCATCAGGATGAACACGCCGGTGATGATGTCCTTGACCAGGGTCTGCGCGCCGAAGCCGACGGCGAGGCCGACCACGCCGGCCGCGGCCAGCAGCGGCGCGATGTCGAGGCCGATCTCCGAGAGCACCACCATCAGCACCAGCACGCCGAGCGTCACCCGGAACGCGTTGCGCAGCAGCGGGAGCAGGGTGCGGATCCGGCCGCTGTGATAGACGCGGCGGCCCTGCGGGTCGGTCTCGCGCAGATAATGCTCGATCGCCATGTTGACCAGCTCGGACAGGATGGCGGAGAGCAGCAGGATGATGACGATCTTGAAGATCGCCGCCATCATCGGTCGCCCGGAGCCGTTCGACAGCCAGCCGATCATGTCGAGGCCCCAGACCTGCAGCACCGCGAACAGCGCCACGACGTAGAGGCCGACCAGCACCGTCTTCTTCAGCACCGGCAGATAACGGTTGGTGCGGGTCTCGAGCCCCGGCAGGTAGCGCTTGATGTCGTCGGGCAGCGCGAAGCTGCGGTCGAAGGCCTGGCGCAGGAAGCGGTCGGCCAGGCGGACGACGACGAACAGGATCGCGGTCAGCACCGTGGCGCGGAACAGGAAGGCGAAGCCGCCCTCGATCTGGAAGCTCCAGACCAGGTAGCCGGCGACGATGTAGCCGATCGCCAGGATGTGCCAGACCTTCGCCAGCTGGCGGCGGAAGGCGCGGAAGCGGACCGCGCGGCCGTTCGGCTGCTCGGGATCGGGCAGCGGCGTCGCCACCGGCTCGTCGGTCGGCCCCGGATGCGGCGGTTCGGCGAGCGGGCCGCCGGCGATCTTATGGGCGATGGCGACGCGGTTCTGCAGCACCACGATCACCGCCATCGCGGCCAGCAGCAGGCCCCAGGCCCGGGTGACCACCTCGCGGAGCGCGGCATCGACGCCGATCACGGTCGCGAGCTCGGTGATCGCATAGCCGTAGAAGGCGACGACCGAGAGGCGCCGGACCCAGACCTGCAGATAGGCCGCGGTCTCGTCGGTCATGTGGAACAGGCGGAGGCCCGGCGCGCGGACCGCGAGCAAGGCGGAGCTGACCACCGCGGTCAGCATGGTCGCCAGCTGCGCGGTGATGATCGCCGAGGTGATGAGCCGCGCATCCTCGTTCGGCTCGAACAGCGGGAAGGCGACGGTGGCGGCAAGCGCAAAGGCGACGGTCGGCAGCACCTCGACCAGGAAGACCAGCGGCAGGAAGAAGAGGCGGACCAGCCAGCGCGTCGGTGTCTGCCGCGCCAGCCTTGCGCGCACGCCGGCGAACAGGCGCCGCGCCGCCCAGGCGGCGATGAAGGCCGTGGCGAGAACGCCGAACAGATCGAACACCACGTCGATCCAATAGGCGCGCCGCACCGGATCGGCCAGCAGCCGCGTCGCCTCGCCGGCGCGCTCCGGCACGTCGGCAATGGCCTCCACCAGGTTGACCAGGGTGTTGCTGACCGATTCCACATGGCTCGAGATCGAGGCCAGCAGCCGGGCGCCGAGCCCATGCTCCTCGATCACCGCGTCCTTGGCTTTCCCGCCGCGTTGCGCGTCCAGCAGGAGCTGAAGCTGCTTCTTCAGCGCCTCGCGGGCCTTGGGGTCGTCGAGGGTCTTGATCAGCGCGTCGACGTCGTCGGCCGCCGGTTTCGACGCGGCGGGGGCGGTGACGCCGGGGATGGTCTGCGCCCGTGCCTCGGATGCCGGCAGCAG
The DNA here is from genome assembly GCA_030715195.1 of Dongia sedimenti. Taxonomy (GTDB): domain Bacteria; phylum Pseudomonadota; class Alphaproteobacteria; order Dongiales; family Dongiaceae; genus Dongia; species Dongia sedimenti. Next base: position 116,590 of record JAUYVI010000002.1, on the reverse strand, counting down.
CCAGCCGAGGCCGACCAGCAGCAGGACGGCGATGATGCGGAGAAACTGGGGAGCGTTCGGAGACAGAGAGGCCGCCATGCGGAACCGAGTTGTTGTCGGGAGGGCTGCGGCGCCGAGCATCGAACGCCGCGTCTTGAACGGCCTGATGCTAGTGAACCCGTCGCTGACCGGCAACGATTCAAGGTCCCACGCGGCGCGGGGACTAAACCAACCGTGTCGCCCGGAGGTTCCGCACGGTGGCGGCCCTCTCAGGTTATCAAAGGCTTAGGAGAGGGCGCCTTACTGCTGGGCAGCCCGCGGCGCGATCTGCGGGACCAGGATGTCCTGGGGCAGGGAACGCCCGGCGGTCGCTTCAACCCTTTTGCGCGAGGGCGGCTTGCGGAAGCACCAGGAATGCGAGGCCCGGGTCGAGCGGCGGCGGGCACGCTTCGGCGGCAGAGCCGGCAGCCTCTCGGGCGCGTTTGTGGTCGGCGTTTGTTCGGTGGTCTTCGGCACAGTCATCCCCCTCAGTGCCAAATGAAAATCAACTTAGTGCAATTCCGCCCGGAGCAGTTGGCGGTAATGGTCGATCGGCACCAGCACCCCGTCCTTCGGCACGCACCAGAACTGCCAGCCGTTGCAGGCGGGCGCGCCCTGGACCGCGGCGCCGACCTGATGGATCGAGCCCCGATGCTCGGCCGAGATCAGCGTGCCGTCGGAGCGCACCTTGGCGGTCCAGCGGCGGTTGAAGCTTTCCAGCACGGCGCCCGGCTGCAAGAGGCCGCGCTCGACCAGCCAGCCGAACGGGATGCGCGGCTCCTCGCGCTTGGCCTGGATGGTCAGCATCTCGGTCTCCGCCTTCTGCACCTTGGCGATCCGCTCGAGCGCCAGCTTGATGTAACCCTTGTCGCGCTCCAGGCCGATCCAGTGCCGGCCGAGCCGTTTCGCGACGGCACCGGTGGTGCCGCTGCCGAAGAAGGGGTCAAGGACGACGTCCCCTGGCTTCGTGGCCGCCACGATCACCCGGTGGAGCAATGCCTCCGGCTTCTGCGTGGGGTGGCCTTTTCTGCCATCGTCGCCCTTGATTCGTTCGGATCCCGAGCAGATCGGGATCAGCCAGTCGGACCGCATCTGCAGGTCGTCGTTCAGGGTCTTCATCGCCTCGTAATTGAAGGTGTTCTGGCTGTCCTTCGACTTGGAGCACCAGAGCATCGTTTCATGGGCGTTGGTGAACCTGCGGCCGCGGAAATTCGGCATCGGGTTGGTCTTGCGCCAGATCACGTCGTTCAAGACCCAGAAGCCGAGGTCCTGGAGCTTGGATCCCACCCGGAAGATGTTGTGATAGGAGCCGATCACCCAGATCGTGCCGTCATCCTTCAGGACCCGGCGGGCGGCGCTGAGCCACTCATGGGTGAACCGGTCATAGGCGCCGAGATCGTCGAACTTGTCCCAGGCGTCATCGACCGCATCGACCTTGGAATTGTTCGGCCGGTGGAGATCGCCCTGGAGCTGCAGATTGTAGGGCGGGTCGGCGAAGATCATGTCCACCGATCCGGCCGGCAGCGCGTTCATCGCGGCGATGCAATCGCCCTCGATGATCGTGTCGAGACGGAGCCCCGTCTTCGCATCAAGGGAGGAGGACTTCGCCTCGCGGGCGGCCGTGCTGATCTTCTTCATGCGCCCGATGGTGATTCGGGCGAGTCACGAAGTCAATGGAAAAATGCTTCAGATTCAATCCAGTGGAAGCTGAAGCTCATAAACCGGTCGAAACGATCGCCGATGATAGGGGGTCGGACCGTGGGCTTTGAGGGCGGTCAGGTGGTCGCGGGTCGAGTAGCCGACATTGGTCTCCCAACCATATACGGGGTGCGCGACCGCGAGCTCCCGCATGATCTGGTCCCGCGCGACCTTGGCGATGATCGAGGCGGCGGCGATCGAGAGCGAGATCCCATCGCCGCCGATGATGCAGGTGACCGGGCAGGGCAGGTTGGGCGGCTGGTTGCCGTCGACCAGGGCATAGCCCGGTCGACTCGGCAGCCCCTCATAGGCCCGGAGCATGGCGAGGTGCGAGGCGCGGAGGATATTGATCCGGTCGATCTCCTCGACATCGGCCTGGCCGACCCCGAAGGCCACCGTCTCGCGCAGGATCTGGGCGAGTTCTTCGCGCTCCTCGCGCTCGATCTGTTTGGAATCCTTCAGCCGCCGGGTGACCTTGCGCGGCATGTCGACCGGCAGGCAGACCGCGCAGGCGACCACGGGGCCAGCCAGCGGGCCGCGGCCGACCTCATCGACGCCGCAGACGATGACGCCGTTCTTGATCCCCGCTTCGATCTCATGCTTCCAGTGCGGCACCGCCACTCCCCCGAGGCGCTATTTCTTCGGCAGCGCGTCGTAATAGTCGAGAACCGGCTTCAAGCCGGTCAGGTCCGTTCCGGCGAGCTTCGCCAGATCGGCATCGGCAATCTTCTGCGCCTTCTGCGCCGGGCGGAAGACGTCGAACAGCCGCATGGCGACCTGCCGCTGCTTGCTGGCCTTGGCGCGGCTGGTGATGTCCGGGAAGAGGTCCTTGTCCTGGGACGCGGCGACATAGTTGGCCAGCGACCAGGCGTTGAATCCGACACCGGCGATATAGCTCTGCGTCGCCGCTTCCGCGCCCTTGTACGCGGCGGCCAAGGCATTGAGGCAGGTGATGAAGGCCTTGCCGTCGAGCGACTTCGCGTAAGGTTCGTTGCAGGCTTCCTCATCCTTGAAGCCTTGGGCCAGCGCCTTGGCATCGCCGGCGGCGGCGTGGGCGGAAAAGGCCCCGAACGCGAGGAAGCTCAGCGCAACGGCCGTGAGGGTTCTCAGAGATCGGATCCACATGACGGCGATCCTGGCTGTCGCCCGGAGTCGTGTCAAACGGCGGGGGCCGCCTTAGAACTCCCCGCCCATGTCCGGCATGCCGGGCGCGGCCTCCTTCTTCTCCGGTTTTTCAAAAACCAGGACATTGGTGGTGATCAGCAGGCCCGCCACCGAGGCGGCGTTCTGCAAGGCCAAGCGCATGACCTTGGTCGGATCGATGATTCCGGCCTGCACCATGTTGGTGTATTCGCCCTTCTGCGCGTCGTAGCCGATGCCGAGGTCGGTGCCTTCCATCAGCTTGTTCACGACGACCGCGCCGTCGATGCCGGCATTCTCGGCGATCACGCGCGTCGGGGCTTCCAGGCAGCGGCGCACGATCTCGAGTCCGACCCGCTGGTCCTCGTTCTCCGGCTTGACGTCCGCGAGCGCCTTCGCCGCATAGAGCAGGGCGACCCCGCCGCCGGGCACGATCCCTTCCTCGGCGGCGGCGCGCGCGGCGTGCAGGGCATCGTCGACCCGGTCCTTGCGTTCGCGCACTTCGAGCTCGGTGGCGCCGCCGACCCGCACGACCGCGACGCCACCCGCCAGCTTGGCCAGCCGCTCCTGCAGTTTCTCGCGGTCGTAATCCGAGGTCGTCTCCTCGATCTGCTGGCGGATCTGGGTGCAGCGCGCGTCGATGTCGGCGCGCTTGCCCTTGCCGCCGATGATGGTGGCGATGTCCTTGGTCGCGGTGACTTTCTTGGCAGAACCGAGCATTTCGAGCTTAACGTTCTCGAGCTTGATCCCAACCTCCTCGCTGATCATCTGGCCGCCGATCAGGATGGCGATGTCCTCCAGCATGGCCTTGCGCCGGTCGCCGAAGCCCGGTGCCTTGACCGCGACGATGCGGAGGCCGCCGCGCAGCTTGTTCACCACAAGCGTGGTGAGGATCTCGACGTCCAGGTCTTCCGCGATGACCACCAGGGGCCTGCCGGTCTGGATCACCGCCTCGAGCAGCGGCACGAAACTTTGCAGGGTCGAGATCTTCTTCTCGTGGACCAGGATATAGGGATCATCGAGCTCGCAGATCATCTTCTCGGGATTGGTCACGAAGTAGGGCGACATGTAGCCCCGGTCGAATTGCATCCCTTCGACGATCTCGACCTCGGTCTCCAGCGATTTCGCCTCCTCGATGGTGATGGCGCCTTCCTTGCCGACCTTCGACATCGCGTTTGCGATCATCTCGCCGATGACGCGATCGCCATTGGCGGAGATGGTGGCCACCTGGGCGATCTCCTCGTGGCTGGAAACCGATTTCGAGCGCTTCTTGATGTCGGCGATTGCCACCTCGACCGCCATGTCGATGCCGCGCTTGATGTTCATCGGGTTGAGACCGGCCACCGTCGTCTTGATCCCGTCATGGATCAGCGCCTGGGCCAGAACCGTCGCGGTGGTGGTTCCGTCGCCGACCAGGTCGCCGGTCTTGATCGCCGCCTCGCGCACGACTTCGGCGCCCATGGCCTCGATCGGATCCTCGAGCTCGATGGATTTCGCGACCGTCACTCCGTCATTGCTGACCCGCGGCCCGCCGAATCCCTTCTTGATCAGAACGGTGCGCGCCTTCGGACCCAAGGTGGTCTTGACTGCATCGGCCAGAATATCCACGCCGCGCAGGAGTTGCTCCCGGGCTCTGGGTCCGAACCGGACATCGGTGAATGGCATATCGCTATCTCCCCTGGGTCGCGGTCATTCGCTTGCTTGCTGCACAGTCTGGTCCCCGAACCGGTCGGGCTCCTTGATGCAAGTCAATGTCGAAGGCGGCGCGAACCGCTCTGCTGGGCCGAACAATGGAATTGGGCACAGGATCATCAAATGGCGGAGCTTTCCCCTCTCGGCAGCGACGCCTTGTGCCATCGCTGCGTGCCCGACCGACTGCCGTTCGACACGACCGCCGATCTCAAGGACCTGGACGGCGCGCTCGGCCAGGAGCGGGCGATGGGCGCCCTCAAGTTCGGCACCGACATTCGCGGCCAGCACTACAACATCTATGCGCTCGGCCCGAGCGGCCTCGGCAAGCATCTGGCGGTCACCAACTATCTGCGTGAACGCGCCGCCGGCGAGCCGATCCCGTCGGATTGGTGCTACGTCCACAACTTCGCCGAGCCGCACAAGCCGCGCGCGCTCCGCCTGCCGCCCGGCAACGGCATCCGCCTGCGCCTGTCCATGGCTTCGTTGATCGAAGAACTGAAAGTGGCGCTGCCGGCGGCGCTGGAAGGCGACGACTTTCGCACCCGCCGCGACGCCATTCTCGAGGCGACCAAGAAGCGCCAGGGCGAGATGTTCGAGAAGCTGCAGGAGGATGCGCAGGCGCAGGGGGTGGCGCTGCTGCGCACGCCGATCGGCTTTACTTTCGCGCCCGCGAAAGATGGCGAGGTCCTGACTCCGGAGCAGTTCCAGCATCTCCCCGAGGCCGAGCAGAAGCGGCTGCAGGCGACGATGGAGGCGCTCGGCAGCCGCCTTGAAGAGGTGATGCGCCAGATGCCCCGGCTCGAGCAGGAGCAACGCGCCGCGATACGCGCACTGATTCGCGAGGTCACGACCCATGTGGTCGATCATCTGTTCGCCGATCTCCGGAAGGCCTATACCGGCCTCGCGGTCGTGCTCGATCATCTTGAAGCGGTGCGGCGCGACGTGATCGAGAATGCCCATCAGTTCCGACAAGCCGATTCCGAAGGCGAGCATATGCCTGCCCTCGGCGGTGAAGACGGCGAAATGGCCACCGCGTTGCGGCGCTATCGCGTCAATCTGCTGATCGACCATAGCCAGTCGAACGGCGCGCCGGTCCATTTCGAGGATCATCCGACCCACGAGAACCTGGTGGGCCGCATCGAGCATCTGTCGCGGTTCGGCGCCTTGATGACCGATTTCAATCTGGTCAAGCCGGGCGCCCTGCACCTCGCCAATGGCGGCTATCTGGTGATCGATGCCCTGCGGGTCCTGACCCAGCCGATGGCCTGGGAAGGGCTGAAGCGCACCCTGCGGGCACGCCGGGTGCGGATCGAATCAATCGGACAGATCCTCAGCCTGATCAGCACGGTATCGCTGGATCCCGAACCGATCCCGCTCGACGTCAAGGTCGTTCTGGTCGGCGACCGCCAGCTCTACTACATGCTCAGCGCCCTGGATCCGGATTTCAACGAGCTCTTCAAGGTGCCGGCCGACTTCAGCGACGACATGGACCGCTCCGACGAAGGCGTCGACCGCTTCTGCCGCTATATCGCCGCGCTGCAGCGCGAGGAAGGCCTGGCGCCGCTGGATCGCGATGCCGTGGCCAGGGTCGTCGACCATGCGTCGCGGCTCACCGAGGACGGCAGGAAGCTCTCGATCCACCGGCGCGCGCTCGCGGATCTGCTGCGTGAATCGCATTACTGGGCGGAACAGCGGTCGTCGCCGGTGATCTCTGGCGAAGATGTGCGCCATGCCATCGACGCCAAGATCCATCGTGCCGATCGCGTCCGCGAGCGGATCTACGAGCAGATCGAGCGCGGCACGCTCATGGTGGCGACCTCCGGTGCCGTCACCGGGCAGGTGAACGGGCTCGCGGTCACGCAGCTCGGCGGCTTCAGCTTCGGCTTTCCGAGCCGCATCACCGCGCGGACCCGGCTCGGCCGCGGACAGCTGATCGACATCGAGCGCGAAGTGAAGCTGGGCGGGCCGATCCACAGCAAGGGCGTGCTGATCCTGCAGGGCTTTCTTGGTGCGCGCTACGCCGCCGAGCGCCCGCTTTCGCTCCACGCCAGCCTGGTGTTCGAGCAATCCTATTCCGGCGTCGAAGGGGACAGCGCTTCCGCTGCGGAGCTCTGCGTGCTGCTCTCCTCGCTGGCGCAGACGCCGATTCGCCAATCGCTGGCCATTACCGGATCGGTCGATCAACACGGCCGGATCCAGCCGATCGGCGGCGTCAACGAAAAGGTCGAGGGCTTCTTCGACGTTTGCCGCGAAATGGGCCTGACCGGCGAGCAGGGCGTCCTCGTGCCCTCGTCCAATGTGCAGCACCTGATGCTGCGCGAGGACGTCGTCGAAGCCTGCGCGGCAGGGCGCTTCCGCGTCTATGCGATCACGACGATCGACGAGGCCCTGGCGCTGTTGACCGGCTGCGAGGCCGGCGAAAGGGACGCCGGCGGCGCGTTCCCGGAAGGCTCTCTCAATCGCAGGATCGAGGAGCGGCTCGACGCCTTCCTGGCCGCGGCGCGGAAGTTTGCCCAGGACCCGGAGCCCGGTGGCGCGGGGGCGACCGGCGCGACGAACCATCATGCCTGAGATCCGCCGCATCCTGGTCGCCCTGAAGCCCGCCTTCGCGCAGAGCCGGATGCCCGAACTCGCGGTCAAGATCGCCTCGGAGATCCGGGCGGAAGTCGAGGCGCTGCTGGCCGAGGATGCGGCCCTCAAGATGGCGGCCGATCTGCCGTTCGCGCAGGAAATCCTGACTCCGACCGGCGCGCGGCGCAGTCTGACCCGGGAAGCGCTTGACCTCGACTTTCGAATAGCCGGCCGCAAGCTCGAGCTGAGATTTCGGCAGCTGGCCGCCCCTTCGGGCTTGCGTTGCAGTTTCCGCTCCGTGGGCGGCGATCCGATCGCGCAGGCGATCACCGCTGCGACGGAAGGCGATCTGCTCATGCTCGATCTGCCGCGCGGCGCGGCGTTCGGCCTCGCGACGATGCGATGGATTGCGCAGCGCGCGGGACGGCCGGTGGTCTTTCTGGGCGATTTGGCCTCGCCGCAAGGCGGCGTTGCCGTCTTCGACGGAGAGGCCGAGCTGCAGCGCGACGGGCTCGCCATCATCGGTGTGCTGTCGCGGGCGTGCCCAGGCGCATTGACGATCTACCGCCAGCCCTCGGCAGGGGAGGATCGATCCGGGCCGGGCGATCTGCTCCGGATTCCGGCCGCGGACGGACCGCCGCTCTACGCCAGAATGTCGATTGCGGCGGCCGGTGTCCCGATGATCACCGATCTGCGCAGCCAAACGATCCTGATCCTGCCCGAGCGGCGGACCAGCGGCTCAGACAGCACCGACCCAGAGTTCCCGTGAATTATCGCGCGTCTTCCGAACGGTCGATCAAGAGCCCGGAATAGGGATCCACCCAGACGAGACGGTCTTCCACGCGCGTCACACCCGGTACGTTCTCGCACAGCACGCGGAGTGCGGTGCCTTCGCGATCGTCGGCGATCACGCCGTGAAGAGCGACCACGCCGTCGTGAACGATCGGATTGATCGAGACGCTCGGTTTCCAATGCAGCTTGGCCATCTCCGCGACGATGCGCTCGCGAATGGCCTGGTCCGAGGCATGTGTCGGCCGTTCTTCCGGGGATCGGTCGGCCAGGGTCTGAAGCAGGTTGCTTCTGCTGATCAAGCCGGCGATCTTGCCGGCGCGCAGCACGATGATCCGTTTGACGCGGCGGCGCTCCATCAGACGCACGACGGCTTCGAGTTCAGCATCTTCGGTAACGGTGCAAGGGTCCTTGGACATCACCTCGGAGACGCGGCGGGCATGGGTATGGACATACTCAGCGGCGAGGACACCCGGGCCGATCAGAAACTCCAGCCATTTCGGCCGCCGAACCTCGGTCCCGGTCTCGGTCCGGCGGAGCAAGTCGCCCTCCGTGACAATTCCGACGAGATTGCCCTCGTGGTCCACGACGGGAAGGCCGCTGATGTCGTCTTGGAGCATCAGGCGTGCGGCTTCGCGCACGGTGGCCTCTGGGTGTATCGTGATGACGCGTCGCGTCATGATCTCGGCGGCTTTCATGGCATTGCTCCATCTTGTTCGTATTCGGCCAGCGTCAGGTATCTCAGCGCCCGGTTTTCCCACACACTGGGATCGGCGACATGGCCATCCTTCAGGTGCCATATCGCGAGCTTGGCGCGCAGAGCCGCGCGATAGGACTTGTAGAACGTGATCAAGGCTGGTGGCGTGTCCAGTAGCGCCGGCATGCGAAAGAACGCGCGACCGACCTCGGGCGCGCCCAACTGCTCGCATTCCATCGCCAGCAAGGCGAGATCGTCCGCGACGTCCAGGATGCGAAAGTCCCGGTTGAACTCCAGGCAGTCGATGATCTGAGGCGGAGGGCCGAGGAAGACATGTTCCGGGCGGAGATCGCCATGACCTTCGACGATGTTTTCTTCCGCGGCGCGCCGCTCCAGTGTTTCCATGTGGGTCGCGATGTACCGCGCCTGGGCATCGGAAACCCGTTGGATCAGCGAGCCCATGGAGGATGGACAGTACCGCGCCAGCTCCACCCGGTTGTTTTCGATCCCGTCGCGCATCTTTCGACGATAGTCCTCGCCGGAAATCGCGATCCGCGGTGCCGAACGATAGAAGCCGTCCAGAAGATCCACCAAATCACGGACATCGTGCGGCAGCAGGCTCCCAGCGCGGATTGCGTTGTCGAGTGTCCGGCTCTCCGGCAGCCGGCGCATCTTGACCAGCCAATCGACCGGGATGCCGGGCCCGCCGAGTTGCAGCGATCCGCGCGGCGTTGCCGTCAAAGGCACAACGGCAAGATACACATTCGGCGCGAGCTGGCGATTGAGCCGGAGTTCCTCTTCGCAGGAGTTGTGGCGCAGGGCGACCGTGCTGAAGTCGAGAAAGTCATGGCGGACGGGCTTCTTCAGCTTGTAGGCATACCGCTCGGTCAGGAAGACCCATGACATGTGGGTTTCCTTGACATCGACCGCGGCTGCACCCTCCGGATAGCTTGAGGGCTGACGAAGAAAGGCAACTTTCGTCGCCAGATCCACCAATCCCGAACCTAGCTGCTCGGTCGTATGGTTTGGGCGGTCAGCCATTCTCGCCCTTGTGTTTCCCGCGAGCGCCGCGCGACATCGCAGCGGCATTCTGCCGGAGCAGGGCGGCGACCGTCGTGTCATCGACTTGCTCAAAATCCGCGTAGAACTGGCCGACGCCGCCGAAGTCGGCAGGCATGTGCAGGCAGAGGATCTCGTCTGCTTCGTGGCGCAGGGCGTCGATCGTCTCGGCCGGCGCGACCGGCACGGCGAGGATGATCGTATGCGGCTGGCGACGCCGTGTCGCTTGCAGCGCGGCGCGCACGGTCGCGCCGGTCGCTATGCCGTCATCGACGAGAATGGCCGTGCGGCCGCGGACGGGCAGTGGCGCCCGGTCGCCTAGGTAGAGGTGACGGCGGCGCTCGATTTCCCGCAACTGCTGCTCGCTTTCCTCTTTGACGTATTCGTCGCTCAGCCCGAGCTCGGCCTGAATGCTTCGGTTGGTGACCACTTCGGGGTGGTCGCCATCGGCGACGGCGCCGACGGCCAGCTCCCGTTGCCAAGGCACGCCGATCTTCCGCACCAGAATGATGTCGAGCGGCGCGTCGAGCTGAACGGCCACCTGATAGCCGACCGGCACGCCGCCGCGCGGCAGGGCAAGCACGACCGGATCCGTCAGTCTGCGGGAAGCCAACCGCTCGGCCAATTGCTGCCCAGCGGCAGCCCGGTCCCGGAACAGCATGATTGCCTCCCGTTTCGGCATTGCTCGTAGCTATCCTGGTGATCGCCCACTGATCCCGCCTTGATTCAGGTCAAGGCGGACTTTGACCCGCGGAGGCCAACTGAGCGCCGACTTTCCCATACGGGGTTCGCCATGGCGCTCGATCGTCCAATCGGCATCTTCGCGCTCGGCGCCTCCGCAGACTATGGTCGGCGCGTCGCCGACCGGCTGCATCTTCCGCTCGAACCGGTCGAGGAGCGGGACTTCGAGGACGGCGAGCATAAATCCAGGCCGATGGTCGACGTCAGGGGCCGCCACGCCGTGGTGATCCATGCGCTCTATGGGGACGACCAGCAGAGTGTGAACGACAAGCTCTGTCGGCTCCTGTTCTTCATCGGGACATTGAAGGAGGCCGGCGCCGCGCGCGTCACCGCGGTCACGCCCTATTTGTGCTACGCGCGGAAGGATCGGCAGACCAAACCGCGCGATCCGGTGACGACCAAGTACGTCGCGCGCCTGTTCGAGGCGGCGGGCGCGGATTGCGTGGTGACTCTGGATGTGCACAATCTGGCGGCGTTTCAGAACGCCTTTCGTTGCGAGGCGGTGCACCTCGAGGCTCTGCCGCTGTTCGTCAACCATTTTGCATCCCGGCTGGGTGGCGAATCCGTGACGGTCGTTTCTCCCGATATCGGCGGAACGAAGCGCGCCGAGGAGTTCCGCCGCGCGCTGGCGGCGCGGATCGATCGCGAACCCCTGGCGGCGTTCATGGAAAAGCGTCGCAGCAGCGGCACAGTCTCGGGCGATACGCTGGTCGGCGACGTGCGGGGCAAGACCGTCGTCATCCTGGACGACATGATCAGCTCAGGCACGACTTTGCACCGCGCCGCGATGGCCTGCAGGAAAGCCGGCGCGGTCCAAGTCCACGCCGCGGCCACCCACGGCCTCTTTGTCGGCAACTGGCACGAGACGCTCGGCGATCCGGCGATCGACAGCGTCACCATTTCCGATACCATCCCGCCACTCCGGGCCATGGAAAGCCCGATCTCACGCAAGCTGACGGTGATCGATGCCACCGGACTGGTCGCCGATTACTGCGCCGCCAGTGTCTCGAGATAGGCCACGATATCGTCGATCTCGCTGCGCGAGAGCGTGAAATTTGGCATCGGCGGATGCGGATTGGCCAGCCAGGCGCGCAGCCATGACGCCCCTTCATGCGCTCGTTGCGCGATGGTTTCCAGCGGCGGCGCCGCGTCGCTGGCAATGCCGCCGTCGAGGCCATGGCAAGCAGCGCACCAGTGACGGGCCAGCAACGCGCCGGTCTTGGCGTTGCCGTCAGCCCAAGCCAGGCTGCCCGTGGCGACGAGCAAGGCCACCGTGAACGTTGCCGAAGTGATCCACTTCCCGGGTTTCGGCTGACCGAAGTTCTTCACTGGTCCGAGTCCTCATCATAGGCCGGATCGGCGAGAAGAATGTCGTAGACAATCTCCGCCGTCGGACTCAGGCCCTCTGAGTTCAGCCGCGGCTCTTCGTGCCCGCCGCCAAGCCACTTCAAGGCCTGCTCGATCTCCGCGTAGGTTGCGCCGGTGGCTAGAATGGCGGCGATCGTCGCGTGTTCGAGATCGCCGACGAGATGCGCGACGTCTTTGGCTTCCAGATGTTGCGGGCGCGGTCGAGTCTCCGATGTCGCCTTCATGATCTACCTCACGTCTATCGTGGTGAAATAGGACTTTTTCATGCTCGGCCTCGATCAAGGCGGCGGGCAACACGATCGATTTGGTGCGGTCGGCCTTCGTCCGATCATCCTCCACCGGCGCGCCGAGCACAAGATAGTTGGCCATCTCCGCGACATCGGTTGCGAGTTCGCCGAACCGCTCGATGTCGCGGGCCATGAACAGGATTTGCGTGCCGGCCGAGACGTGCCTGACATCCTCGCCCATAGAGGCGAGAACGTCGCGGAACAGGGCCGTGTAGGCCTCGTCGATGGCGCGGTCGCGCTGCCGGACGTCCTTGGCCAGCGCGGCATCGCCATTGCGATAAGCGGAGATCGCATCTCTGAGCATCGCGGCGCCGCGGCGGCCGAGCGCATTGGACGAAACGGTCAGGCGTCGTCCATTGCGAACAGGTCGCCTTGCGGACTCTCGGCGCGCGGCACCTTGAATTGGCTGCAGTCGACGTTGAACCGGTAGCGCGGCTCCATCATGAACCGCTTAGCCGCCGCCTGCACCCTCTGCCGGATCAGGTCCGCGTAGGCTCCCGATCCCTTCATGCGCTCGCCGAACTCCGCATTGTAGATCCGGCCGCCGTGGACATCCCGGACCAGGTCCATCACATGCTTGGCTTTGAGCGGCGCATGCGCCTCCAGCCATTCGATGAACAGGTCTTTGATTTCCAGCGGCAGGCGGAGCAGGGTGAAGTTGGCGCTGTCCGCGCCGGCTTCGGCGGCGCGCTCGATGATGCTCTCGATTTCCATGTCGGTCAGCGCCGGGATGATCGGCGCGACCGAGACACCGACCGGAACGCCCGCCGCATGCAGGCTGGCGATCGCCTTCAGCCGCAGCTCCGGTGTCGAGGCGCGCGGCTCCATGGTGCGCGCCAAGTCGCGGTCGAGCGTCGTCACCGATATGAACACCTTCACCAGGTTGCGCTTCGCCATGTCGCCGAGGATGTCCACGTCGCGCAGCACATTCGCCGACTTGGTGGTGATGCCGGCCGGATGGTTGAAGCGGCTCAGCACTTCGAGAACCTGCCGGGTGATCCGGTACTTGCGCTCGATCGGCTGATAGGGATCGGTGTTGGTCCCCATCGCGATCACCTTCGGCTTGTAGCCGGGCTTTCGGAGTTCCGCCTCCAACAGCTTCGCCGCCTCCGGCTTCATGTAGAGGCGGCTCTCGAAATCGAGGCCCGGCGAATGGCCGAGAAAAGCGTGGGTCGGGCGGGCGAAGCAATAGATGCAGCCGTGCTCGCAGCCGCGATAGGCGTTGATCGACTGGTCGAAGGCGATGTCCGGCGACTGGTTGCGGGCGATGATCGACTTGGTCTTGTCGACCGCCACCGTGGTGCGCAGCTTCGGCGCATCCTCGTCGTCCTGCCAATCCCACCCGTCGCTCTCGCGCGGCCGGTCGCCCGGCTCATAGCGGCCGGGCCGGTTGCTGACCGCGCCGCGCCCCTTCTGCGGGAGATCGGGAATCTCGTCCGGCTCCGGCGGCAGAACCGGCCGTATTTTGGGTGGGCTCGACATGGAACAAACATAGAACATGGGTGGCCGCCGAAGCAAGCCCAGTTTTCGCCGCCATCTACGGCGTCGTCATCCGGCGCGGAGCGGGGAGCATCGGTGCGATGACAACTGCGATCAGTCCGGAGCCTATTCCGCTGAGCCCGAAACAGATGGAAGCGGCAAGAATGTTCTCGGTGTTGGCATCGATCAAGGCAAAGCCCGCAACCAGTGCCCCTTCGCGTACACCCCAGCCGCCGAGCGAAATCGGTACCGAAGAAATGACCATCGCCGTCGGCGCGATCATCAATACCGGCAGAAATTCAATGGTGCCGTTCAGCATGCGCGCCGCGCACCAGAGCATCAGCACCGACGTCAAATGGACCAGCAAGCCGCAGCCGACGAGAACGACCATGGCGCGGATATCCGTCGAGACGCGGCGGAGATCCGAAGCCAGCTTGGAAAGTCCGCCCCCGATCGCCGGAATGCGTGCCAAGTGCGGAGCCAACTTGAGCCCGACGCAATAGCAGAGGAGACCGCCGATGCCGGTCGCCGCGGCCAGCGCCAGCACCGGACCTTGGCCGATCGTCAAGGCAACAAGCGGAACCGACAGTGCGATCATCACCAACAGGGCAAGCAGTCCGATTACGCGATCCACCATCACGGCCTTGGCGACGGTGCCGAGCGGCGCCGCCCCGGCCAATGCGAGCGTCCGTACGATATCGGTCCCGACAAACGACGGAAGGGCGGTCCCGAGCGCCTCGCTGACACCCAACACGACGGCCAGACGTCGCGCACCCAGGCGCAACCCGTAGATCCGGACAAGCACATAATTCCAACGCCAGACCAACAAGGCGAAATGGACCATCAAGGTCACCAGACCGAGTATGAGCCAAATCGGATCGGCATCCGAGAATTGCCGCAGGAGGGCGTTGAGGTTTATGGCACGCAGAACCAGCCAGAAGGCGGCCAGCGAGACCAGGACTTTCGCCGCGGCCAGCAAGATGGTTTTTCGGCGACCGTTCTGCTGCGGGCTGGAATCCATCGGCGCCGTCATGGGATTACTGCTTCCGGCTTGGCGTCACCACGCGAAGGCGCATGCCGTGGACCGGAACTATGCACCAGATCAACCGAAACATTGTGCAGAAAGGTTCGCAATGGGATCGTCCAGAACAGGGCGGGAACGGGGAACGGCGAACGGGAATCGGCCCGCGGATAGTCGAGCCACGCCGCCGCGTTTCTGCCGCGCGCTTGCGAACTTTGGCAGCATTGTGCTGAATGGCGGGGGCCGACGAGGTCGCGCTCTGCGGCACGTTGCGATCCGGCCGTATCATGCGTGAAAGGACCATGCTTGACTGAGGCGGCGCAGCCGGATCGTCCGCGCGATAGGCTCACGCATTTCCGCTGGTGGATCATCCTTGCCCTGCTCGCGACGGGGATGGCCATCCAATTCACCACCTTCATCAACCAGGATCTTGCCTGGATTACCTATTCCGCGCGCTGGCTGTTGCACGGCGCGGCTTACGGTCGGGACCTTATCGATCCGAATCCACCCCTTGCCTGGTATCTTGCATTTCCGGAGGCCTATCTCTGGGAGACGTGGGGTATCGATCCAGGTGTCTCAACACCGCTGATCTGCGCTGCACTGGCCATGGCCGTGCTTTGTTATCTCGACCGGCTCCCGTCGCTCTATTCGGCGTATTTTCCGCGCCGCCCCATGACCATCGTGATTCTGGCGCTCGCCTACTGGCTGCTGATCGGCTGCGCCGATGGTCTCGGTCAGCGTGAATATCTCGGCGCGCTTTTCGGCCTTCCGCACCTACTGCTCTCTCCGTCCCGTTACCGTGGTCTCGTCCTTTCAAGTGGAGCGGCCGTCGCCATCGGCTTGCTCGCCGGGGTGGGCTACAGCCTCAAACCGAACTTCCTGGTCGTGCCTGTGGTGGTGGAGTTGGCATCGATGGCCCACTTCCGCCTGTTCAAACCGCTGTTCCGGATTGAAAACTGGGCACTCGGCCTGTTTGCCGTCAGCTACGCGGCGCTGATCCTCATCTTGGTTCCAGCCTATATGACCGACATGGTGCCCTTTGTGGTTCAGTACTACTGGGCATTCGAGCGCAGCTGGGCGTTCGTGATACTCAGCGTCGCGGCGTTCATCATGATCCTCCTGATCGACGCCTATCTGTGCATGAAAGGAGCAAGACCGGATCTGCAGCTCAGCCTCATTCCGGGCGCCGCGGCGTTCCTCGCTTCCTATCTTGCGCAGCACAAGGGCTACACCTACCACGCGCTGCCGTTCAAAATGCTTGCCACGACTTCCGCTCTTCTTGTGCTCCTATCGACCGATTGGATACGCGAGAAGGCAAGGCGCCATCTGGCCTTGGTTGCTGTTGCGGTCGGGTGGCTCCTGAGCTTGAGTCAAGTCGGCCAGTGGTATCGCGTCGCCAATATCATGAACGGCGGCTACGCGGCGGAGACGCGGCAGCTGATCGGCATCTTGGATCGGCATGCCGCCGGCCACGCATTCCTAGCGCTGACATCGCACCCTTATCCCGCCTTTCCTACGGCGCTCTACACCGAAGCAGTGTGGGGCAGTCGAGCGGATTCCCTGCATTACTTGCCGGCCGTCGCCCGGCTGCGCGCCGGCGATCGCGCCGTCGGCGCGGCAGATCGGGAAATCACCGAGCGAAGAGCCTGGGATGCGTTGCGCCGCGATCTGCAACGCTCGCAGCCAGCCGTCATACTGCTGTTCGATCCACCGGATCAGCCTTCCGTCGAGGAAGTCGCCTTCGATATCCTGGGTTTTTACCGCGAGGATCCGACGATCGACGCGATCTGGCGCGATTACACGGAAACGGACAGGACGCGCAGCTATCGCGTCTTCGTCCGCGCCGGCTCTCCGGGTTCGTAGCCCGGATCCACAGGGCGCGACTTCGGCAGCAGAAGACCAACCGCGGCATAGATCGCTACGGCACCGAGAATTCCTGCATATCCGTCCACCGCGTAGTGCCAGGCAAGATGGACCGACCCGATCAGCACAAGCAACAAGAAGGCCAGAGCAAGCAGTCTTGCCACCCGGCCAAACCGCCAGGCATAGATGAGATAGAGCATGGCCATTGCGACATGGACGCTGGGAAAGGCCGATATCGCCGACCCGAATCCGCTGACGCGGTTCATGTACAATAGCCAGAGGTAATGCTGATACAGCACGGCCGAGAACGAGCGCGCCGGATCGCCGTGATCGAGATATTGCAACAAGGGCATGAAGTCGCCGTGCGGCGCGACTGAATACTGGAACGCGAAGGGGCCGGCGGACATGAAAGCCGCGGCCGCCACATTTCCCAGCAGCACGAAGATCAGCTGGTAGCTGATAAGGAACCGCGCCCTGTGCCGCCACTCCTCGGAAACCAGATAAACCAGGAGCGGCAGCAGCACCAGCAGGACGCCCCAGAAGGCGTAGACGAGCTCAATGAAACGAGTAAGGGGCCAGATCTCGATCGACAACCATTGCCAAGGTTGGCGACCGAAATGCAGCCACTTGTCGGCCGTGGCAAGCCGGTCGTCCCAGGTGAAGGGAAAGATCACGTTGAGCAGATTTTTGAACGAAGTGAAGCCGGCCATGAAAAACGGCATAGCCGCGAGCACCGGCGCCGCCGCCTTAAGGCGACGGCGGAGCTGCGGCGGTTCGAGGCTTTGAAGAAGGCGCATCAATGCCGTCTTGCCGCGCCGTTTCGAGCTGCTCGCGACCAGGAGAACCAGCGCGTACAGCCCATAGCACGCATAAAACGGGAGAACGTAGATGAACGGGGCAAAAACGCCGGGATGGCCGCTGAGGGTGCAAATCATCCACGCAGCACCAAAGTAGACCAGCATGGCTAGAGCGATCGCGAGATCGGCGCGCGGCCACGAAGCGGCTATCGCCCTCATTGGCGGGTCAGGCGCTCAAACTCGGCGCGATCGCGGATGTAATCCTCCTCGTCGTACGGCGCCGACGCCAGCACCATCGCAGAGGACAAGGTATCCGCCGAAGTCATGCTCAACCAGGTCAAAGGCGGCAGATGCAAGCCGAAACCAGGATCTTCCAAGGTGAACCGCTTTGTTCCTTCGCGATCGACAGTCTCCACCGCGAACCGACCCCTGATGGGAACGATCAGCTGATGTTGTCCGCGGTGCGCATGATTGCCGCGGGGGGCATCTTGCGGCACGTCCAGCAACAGGAAGATCCGAAGCACGTCGAAAGGGACTTGCCGGCCGCTTTCCAGCACCACCAGGCGTCCGTGACCCGGGTCGGGCGGGGATTGCAGTTCAACCAAGGAACTCATCGTTTCCGGTGCCTCATCCAAGATTGAGTGGTTACATTCATTGAAGTATTTTACGGGACGGCATGTAGATACTGAACCGGAAAGAGAGCGGCGACCCGCTTCCCATGGATCCGGAGGAATATAGAAAGCTCGCGCGAGTCGAAGCGAACATGTGGTGGTTCGTTGCCTTGCGTCGCCTGTTGCTGGGCGAGTTGTCCTTGGGCACATTGCCGATCGGCAGCCGGGTGTTGGATGCCGGTTGCGGAACGGGCGGCATGCTGGCTGCTATCCGGCGCGCGCTGCCGGGCGGTCTCGCGATCGGATTGGATCTGGACGTGCTGGCCGCCGAACTCGCACGCAACGCCACCGGTGCGGCGGTGGTGCGTGGCTCGATTGCTTCCATGCCGTTCGCCACCGGTAGCCTTCAGGCGATTGTCTCGGCGGATGTGCTGTGCCATGCCGACGTCGACGTAGATCGGACGCTTTCGGAATTCAGGCGATGCCTCGCCGCTGGAGGGCTGCTGGCGCTCAACCTTCCCGCCTATCCCTGGCTGCTCTCGACGCATGACAGAGCCGTATCGAACACGCGCCGTTTCACCTATTGCGGGCTGAAGCGATCGCTCGAGCAGGCTGGCTTTTGCGTGGAGGCCGGCGGGTACTGGAACAGCCTTCTGTTTCCCCTCATGGTGATGCATCGTTTGGCGTCGGCTATCTTTGGTTCGGGCTCCAGCGATGTTCGGCAGTTTTCGGCCTGGCAGAATCGATTGTTTACGGCGATTCTGGGTTTTGAGAGCCGGTTGCGGGCCGTTGGAATCCGCATGCCGTTCGGCGGCTCCTTGTGCATGCGCTGCCGCAAGCCCGCCTGAGCGTCACGGCAACGGTTCATCGAGGTTCTTTGTCAGAGCCATGCTGGCGGCAGCATTTCGCTCGACGTCGCGAATCACGAATTGCGGCTTCTTGTTGAGCGTAAGGAACGCTCGGCCTACGTATTCTCCGACCACCCCCAGGATCACGAGCTGGACGCCCGAGATGATCAGTATCGTGGCCATCAGTGAGCCCCAACCGGTGGGTGTCCGGCCGATGATCAGAACCTCGCCGATCACCAGGGCGAAATCGGCAATCCCGCAAACTGCCGTGACGATGCCCAGCAACACGGCCACCCGCAGCGGGATGACGGAGAAATTCAGGCACATCGCCAGGAACAGGCGAATCAAACGAGACAGGGTGTAATTGCTTTCTCCATATGCGCGCGTCAAATGCTCGACCTGCAGCCGCCCGGCGTTCTGGGTGATCTGTGCGATCAGACCGTCCACATAGGGAAACGGTCCATCGTGCCCGATGACTTGCTTGGCGACGAAACTCGATATGCAGCGGAAGCTCGAAAGATAGAGATCGCGCGGTTTATCAATCAGGAAGGTGGCCATGAAATTCGTGAACTTGCTGCCAGTGTTCCGCCACCGGGCGTGTTCTTTCTTGGCATAGTAGGCGTAGACGACATCAAACCTGCCCTCTACGGCAAAGCGCCAAAGCCGTACGACTTCCGCCGGCGGGTTCTGCAGGTCGTCGTCCATCGTAATGATGTATGCGCCCTGCGCCATGCGCAGCCCGGCCATGATTGCATTGTGCTCGCCGAAGTTCCGCGACAAGTTGATCACGGTGATCGCCGTATTGTGCTCCTTGCAGAGGCGCCGGCAGACCGCGAGTGAGTCATCCGCGCTGCCGTCGTTGACCAGGACGATCTCCAAACCGCCTGGAACGTCGAGTAGCGACAGTTCTCGCACGAGAGACGGAACGCTCTTGGCGCCGTTGTAAACCGGAATCACGATCGATAGCGCGAAAAGATGATCCTGCATTTACACGGCCTCTGCCGCTTGCCGAAGCGTGTCTGCCACGGTACGGAGTTCCGCGTCGGACAGTTCCGGGAAACAAGGGATTGTGAAGATCTCGGCGACCGCGCTTTCACTCTCCGGCAGAGGTTCGATCGCATCGAGATGCTGGGCGATCGGCGCCTGACGATAGTCGAGCATCGGATAGTGAATGGCCGTGGCTACGCCCTCCCGCGCCAGGATCGGCATGATGGCCGCGCGGTTGCGCGCACGCAATACATAGAGATGGGCGACATGAGATTGATCTGCCCGTACGACCGGAAGGTCCAGTGGACAACCTTCGAGCCGTTGCTTATAGCGCTCGGCGACCGCGCGCCGCTCGTTGTTCCAGCGATCGAGGTGCGGCAGCAGAGCCAATAGAACCGCGGCCTGCAACTCGTCCAGCCGGCTGTTCCGGCCACCGGACCGCTCGGTCACGTATTTCGCACCCCACCCGTACTGCCGCAACTCGCGCGCGCGTCGCGCGACACCGGGGTCGTTTGTCGTGACCGCGCCGGCATCGCCGAGCGCTCCCAGGTTTTTCGTCGGGTAGAAGCTGAAGGCAGCGGCGGTGCCCCAAGCTCCGGCCTTGCGGTCCCCAAGTCTTGCGCCATGCGCTTGCGCGCAATCCTCGATCACCGGCAAGTTCCGCGCGGCCGCCAGAATCGCCGGCATATCCGCCATTCGGCCATAGAGATGCGTCGCCACGACGGCATCGAACCGCTCGCAAGCAGCAAGGCAATGCGGCGACAACGTCATCGTCTCGGCAACGATATCGACGAAGACGGGGATCGCTCCAATCGCGAGCGCGGCTTGTGCGGCATATCCACCGGCATTGGCGACCATGGCGACCCGGCTGCCGGGGCCGACGCCGACGGCGCGCAGGGCGATTTCCAGTGCATCCGTCCCATTCGCGGTGCCGATACACTCCGATGTGCCGCAATAGGACGCAAACGCCTGTTCGAACGCGACGCACTGCCGGCCCAGGATGAAATCGCCCTCGTCAATGACGGCCGAGATGATGGACTTGAGTTCGGCCGTGAACGGCGCCAGGTGGCGGCGGAGGTCATTCAGGGGTATCCGGTCGGGCACGTCAGCGGCCGATCCGCGGCAAGTCCGCGAGATAGCGGCCGTAAGGCGTGTCGCCATGACGGTCCGCAAGTGTACGGAGCTGATGGCCATCGATCCAATCCTGTCGCCACGCGATTTCTTCGATGCAGGCGATCTTCAAACCTTGGCGTCGCTCGATGGTGGCAATGTAGTTTGCAGCGTCGAGCAGCGCATCGGGCGTTCCGGTATCGAGCCAAGCGAAGCCGCGCTCGAGGATGTGGCAGTGCAACTGGCCGCGTGCGAGATAGGCGAGATTGAGGTCGGTGATCTCGAGTTCACCCCGTTCAGATGGCTCTAAGCTTGCTGCGAGGTCGGCAGCCTGCGCGTCGTAAAAATAGAGACCAGTCACGGCATAGTTTGATTTTGGCTCCTTGGGTTTCTCAGCCAGGCCGACGACGCGCTGCTGGCCGGCATCAAGTTCAGCCACGCCGAACCGCTCGGGGTCGTTGACCCAATAACAAAAGATCGTCGCGCCTTCGCGCCGCGACGTGGCGCCTTTAAGAATCGCACGGAGGCCATGGCCAAAAAAGATATTGTCGCCCAAAGCCAGCACGACCGGTTCACCGGCGACAAAATCGCGTCCGATCAACAGGGCGTCGGCGACACCGCGGGGCCTTTCCTGACAGCGATACTGGATCGTCAGTCCGAGAGCCGAGCCGTCGCCGAACAGGTTGCGATAGGCCGTCTCGTCTTCCGGGCGTACGATGAGCAAGATTTCGCGTGCACCGGACAGCATAACGGTCGCCAAAGGATAATAGACCAACGGCTTGTCATACACGGCCAGCAAATGCTTGTTGACCGAGGTTGTAACCGGGCGCAGGCGGGACCCGGCGCCCCCAGCGAGGATAATGCCCTTCATTGACCAGCCGCTGCGCGCCTCGTAACGACGCCCAGCCGCTCCGTGGTGTAGCATCCCGCAAGGATTTTCTCCCACCAGGCGCGGTTTGCGAGGTACCATTCAATCGTCTCTTGCAGTCCTGAAGGCAGCGTCACCTTCGGCTGCCATCCCACCTCGCGCGCAATCTTTTCGATGTTTGTTGCGTAACGCCGATCATGGCCCGGGCGATCGGGCACATGGGTGATCAAGTCTTGGCGCGCCTTGCGATCGGCAGCTGGGCTGAGCCGGTCGAGGATCGTGCAAATCGTCCTGACCAGTTCCAAGTTATCGATCTGCACGCCACCCCCGATTCCGTAACTCTCTCCGACGCGGCCGCGTTCGAGCACCGCCAGGAGCGCGTCCACATGATCATCGACATAAAGCCAGTCGCGGACATTTCGTCCGTCACCATATACGGGCAATGAGCGGCCCGATAGCGCGCGGATGGTCATCAACGGGATCAGCTTTTCGGGAAACTGATAGGGTCCGTAATTGTTCGAGCAATGCGTGACCATGATCGGCAATCCGTAGGTCCTATGCCACGCCCGCACCAGGTGATCGCTCGCAGCCTTGCTGGCGGAGTAGGGCGAGTTCGGGTTGTGCGGTGAGGCTTCGTCGAAGGTCTTGCCTTCGTCCAGGGAGCCGAACACCTCGTCGGTCGATATGTGGTGGAAGCGAAAGCGCTCGCGAGTTTCCGCCGGCGCCGCTGCATAGTAGCGTGCCGCCGCCTCCAGCACGGTGAAGGTTCCGACGATGTTGGTTTCGATGAATTTGGAGGGACCGTCGATCGAGCGATCGACGTGAGTCTCTGCGGCGAAATGAACGATCGCATCGGGCTTTTCAGCGGTGAGCAGCGCCGCCACGGTCCGGCTGTCGCAGATATCGCCTTGCACAAAGCGATAGCGACCGCTGAGCTGAAGTTCCGACACGGCATCCGGGCTCGCAGCATAAGTGAGTTTGTCGAGATTTACGGCGCGCCAACTTGTCTCTGCGATGACCTTGCGCAGATACGCGGACCCGATAAAGCCCGCGCCTCCGGTGACAAGCAGTGTTCGCGTGTTCATCGCGCGCTCAAGGGTGAACTGGCGCGACATACCCAGGATGCCTCAATATGCATCTAATCCCAATCAACGTCTGTAGCTGTGCGCTTGGACGTGGTCACGTCTTGGCGGGCCTGCACTCGGCAGAAGCGGGTTCGAGTTGCAATACCAATCGGCATCATCGCGGACTGCGATGCAGACCTAAGAGGGGCACTTGGTCGCTCCATGTTCTTCCGTAACTTGTTATCATAAAAGCGCTGACGAATGCAGAGGGGTTCCTGGTCGGCGGCCTCACCGCAAATCCTATGGAATGTCGGGCGGTACGGCCTGGGCCTTGTTGACTTGGGAACAAATATTGAACACGACCAAGCGCACAGGCAAGCCGATTCATGCCCGCCATGCGAGCCCCCTGAATGCCTTCCGATCGCGCGGATCACCGTTGCCCCAACGGGTGATGCGGAAAATGGTGAAGGAGCTGCCGCGGTGCATTTCGGTCAGCAGCGTCGGCACCGGATTTTCCGGGCGGCCTGTGGGTGAAGTCGACCAGTAGGTCGAGATTCATCGTCGGTGCCGCTCACCAGACGGCGGATTGCCATTGTATTGCTGCTGATCATCCCTGGGTTCGCTCAACGCTCTCCGCACAATGCGGGGAATAGGCGACACCAGACTGAAGCGATACTAGGCTCTGGCGGTCGGCCCGGGGGAAATTGTGCACGCGAGAATCGGCAAAAGCGGCGAAATTGGCTTTCTGCTGTGTCTAATCCTCGGATTTGCGGCGATCCGGGTGTTGTGGCTGGCTTTAACATACGGTGCGCTTGACGGGCTGCTCGACGCAGGGGAGGCAACGCGCGTCGCCTTGTCGGTCGCCCGCCACGGCGTGATCGGCGACGCCTATTACTTCGGCCAAGGACCGACGGCGCATCTGCTGCCACTCAATCCGCTGCTCGCCGGCGGGGTGTTGCGGCTGTTCGGACCTTGGAGCGCGACGGCCAGTCTCGTATTGCTCGGCCTTTCGCTCGGGCAGGTGCTGACCGGCTATTTGCTTGTCCGCTTGATCTTCGTTCGGATGGGCACCAATCCGCTGGCGGTGCGTTGGGGAACCGCATTCTTGTTGCTGGTGCCCCCGTTCGTGCCGCAGGAGACGGTTGATTTTCGCTATTGGGAAGGCGGCAGCGCGTTATGCCTTGTCGCACTCAACATGCTGGCAATGATCGCGTTACACGATCGCGGTCGATTGCAACGCTGGGACCTGATCACGATCCCGGCGCTGTTCGCCTTGACCTTCTTCGTGTCGCCGCCGGCGGGTCTCGCGGTTGGCGGCTGCTGGGCGGTTGTCGCGCTCCGGCGTCTCCCGCCGGCGTCCAGCGCAGCGCTGGCGGCGGCGACCGCCACCGCACTGGTGCTCATCGTCGCCCCCTGGGCGCTGCGCAATTTGGAGGTGCTCGGCGAGCCGATCCTGCTGCGCAGCAACTTCGGGATCGAGCTCGCGCTGGCCAATCACCCCGCCGCGGTATCGGGCGAAGCGCCGGAATATGTCTTCAATGATCGCATCCAAGCGATTCATCCCGCCGCCAATGCGGCGGCGCGCGCTTGGATCCGTGCCAACGGCGAGGCCGCCTATTCCCGAGTGCTTACCGATGAAACCCTGGCCTGGATCAAGGCAAATCCGCTGGACTTCGCCCGGCTATGGGCCAGGCATGTGAGCGAGATCATCGCTCCGCGTGCTTGGCAGATGTATTTCAGTGGCTGGGAGGGCGCCCGCGCCGCCCGCGCGAACACGATCGCGGTTGTCCAGCTGACAGGTCTGGTCGGTCTCGCCATTGCGCTGCTGGCGCGTCGACCGCATGTCTGGATCCCGGCCGTCTACATTGGAATCTTCACACTGTTCTTCGGCTTCTTCCAGCCGATGCCGCGCTACGGCTTTATCATCTATCCGTACTTCTGCTTCCTTGCGGCAGAAGCGATTGTCTGGGTGAGCCGGCGGCGCGGCAGCGAAACCCGGTTGCGTGCTGCGCCGCCGCCGTGAATCGAATCGCGTCTTCCGAGGGTCCCATTTGAGCACGTCAGAAGAGCGTACAGGCACGACGAGCTCCTCCAGCGTGCCGAATCCTCTCGTCGTTTTTGCCTGCTATGCCGGGCTCTTCGTCGTTGCCTGTATCCCGATTTTCTCCTTTGCGAGTCTGCCGCTCGGCGACGTGCTGAACCATGCGGCACGCGTCTATATCCTCAACAACCTCGAAAACGACCAGATTCTGCAGACATTCTACACGGTTCACTGGGATCTCTTCTCGTTCCAATCGACCGATCTTCTGCTGCCGCCGCTGGCGCGATGGTTTGGCCTCGAAACCGCGGTGCGGCTCTTTACCGCGACCACCTTCGCCCTGCTGATTGCAGGCACCGTCGCCGTCCATCGCGCGCTCTTCGGTCGGGTTACGCTCTGGCCTGCGGGGGCGTTCCTGTTCCTCTACAACTTTCCACTGATTTCCGGACAGATCAGTTTTCTGTTCTCGACCGGCCTCAGTCTCCTGTTGTTCGCGGCGTGGATCGCGACGGAACGCTGGCCGCGCGTCGTCCGGATACCGGTCTTTGCCGCGGCGAGCTTCGGGTTGATGCTCTGCCATTTCTTCGCGCTTGCCGCCTATGGCTTGCTGATCATGGTCTTCACGCTTGCAAGAGCACGACGCGCGCCGACCTGGGGGCAAAGGCTTCGCGAGCTCGTCGAGGCTGGCCTGCCCTTTCTTCCGTCGGGGATCTGCTTCCTGTCGTCCTTCGGCCAGGCGGTTGACGGGCCGACATCCTATGGCGGGATTTCCAATAAATTGGTCGCGCTTCTCGCAGGAACGGCCAATTACGGCCGTTGGCCCGACTTCCTGATGACTTTCGTCATCATCATCGCGCTCTGGTGGCTGATCCGCCGCAAGGGGATCGTCGTGGCGACAGGTATGCGCCTTCCGGTATTCGCGCTCTTACTCGCCGCGATCGCAATGCCGAACCTGCTGCGTGGCGTCTTTGCCGCCGATCTTCGCCTGCCCTGCCTGCTCTATTTCCTGCTCGTGGCCGTGACCGAAGTTCGACTGGAAGGGCGCCGGTATGCCGTCGCCTTCGTTGCCGGCGTCTTTAGCTTGCTGCTCCTGCGGGTTGGCACCACGGTGGTCCTATGGTCGGATCTCGAGGCGGGCTATCGCGAGTTCCGCGTCGCCGATCAGGCACTGGACCGCGGCAGTCGGGTCGCGGTGACCCCGGCGCCTTATTGGAACATCAGTTGCTTCGCTGTGATCGACCGCCAGGTCTTCTTGCCGGTGCTCGCCACGACCGCGACCCCCTTGGCGTTCACCGGTGCGGCGCGGGATCTTTACAGCGACACGCTGGCAAGGAGCCGGATCGTGCGCTGGCATCCGGCCAGTCCCGCCTTTGCCTCGGTCGGTCCGGAGACGGTGCGCCAGGTCGAGCAGGTCGCACAGCGCATCACCGAGGCTGACGGCTTCAGCAGCACGATCGACTGGTCGGATTGGCCGGAGCGCTTCGACTACCTCATTGATTTTCATTCGGGCCGGCCGGGCAACCCGGTGCCGGCACTGCTCACCGAGGTTTCGCGCGGGTCGTACTTTGCGATCTACCGCATCCATCCGCCGCCGCGCTGACCAGCGAGGAGCGCGCCTACTTCTTCTTCAGGTGCTCGTTGAGGCGCGGCATCAGCTCGACCAGATTGCAGGGCCGCAGGCGGTTGTCGAGCTGGAACTTCAGGATCTCCTCCCAGCCGTCGCGGGCCGCGCTGGGCGAGCCGGGCAGGGCGAAGAGATAGGTCGCATTGGCGACGCCGCCGGTCGCCCGCGACTGGATCGTCGAGGTGCCGATCTTCTGATAGGAGAGCCAGCGGAACAGCTCGCCGAAGCCGTCGATCTTCTTCTCGAACACGCTCTCGAAGGCTTCCGGGGTCACGTCGCGGCCGGTCACCCCGGTGCCGCCGGTCGAGATCACCACGTCGATCTCGGGATCGGCGATCCAGGCCTTCAGCTGTGCGACGATCGCCGTCTGCTCGTCCTTGACGATGGTCCGCGCCTTCAGCGCATGTCCGTCGCGCGCGATGAGGTCGACCAGCGCCTGGCCCGAGGTGTCGTTCGCCTCGGTCCTTGAGTCAGAGACCGTCATCACCGCGATGTGGACGGGCTTGAACGGTCGCGTCTCGTCGATCTTGGCCATGCTGGAATCCGGAACCGCCGCTCGAGATCGGTGACCCGCCTCAGTTGGAGGCGGTGGTCACCTTCTCGTCCTGCCGATCATAGATCGGCGAGGCACCGGAGGCCACGGCATCGAGCGTCGCGGTCGATTGGCCGAGCCGGTTCTGGTAGATCCAGTAGTTGGCCATCACCCGCTCGATGAACAGGCGGGTTTCGCGCGACGGCATGGTCTCGATGAAGAACAGCGGATCGTCATCGACATGCCGGCTGGCGCTCTTCCACTTCTGCAGATTGCCAGGCCCGGCATTGTAGGCCGCGGCCAGCATGAACAGGTTGTTGCCGACCGTATCGGTCTTCAGCAGGCTGGCGACGTACTTCTGGCCAATCGCGATCGAGATTTCCGGGTCGCGCAGCTCGGGCTTCTTCTCGCCGCTGACCAGCTTCGCCGTGTCCGGCATCAGCTGCATCAGCCCGACCGCGCCGGCCTGGCTGGTCGCATTCGGATTGAAACCCGATTCCTGGCGCATGATCGCGAAAATCAACGCCCGATCGACGGTGTAGCCGGTGCGGGGCGTCCAACCCGGAAGCGGATACATGGCGGCATCGATGAACTCGTCGCTCTTCAGCAGCCGGCGCCCGCCGACCTTCAGCGCGAGCGAGGGCAGGCCGCCGGCCTGCGAGACCGCCATCAGCGCGGGATCGAGATCGCCTTCGGAGGTGTCCGCCAGGATCAGCAGTTCCTTCTCCGCGGCACTGATCTCGCCAACCTGGATCAGCGCCAGGGCTCGCTTGCCGGCGCCCGAACGCATCAGCTTGGCGGCATCATTGCCGCTGAGGTCATGCACGGTCCAGTCGTAGCTGGGGTCGATGCCGAGCGCACGCTGGGCCAGCTGACCATAGAAGGTGCGTGGATACTTGCTGGCTTCCTTGAGCCAGTGGCTGACCTGCTCCGGGCGCTGGGCGCGCAGGAACGAGCGCGCGGCCCAGAAGGCGGAGGCCGCACGGTCCCAGGACGAGGTGTTCTTCAGCCCGGCGGCCTTGGTGAAGTCCTCGGCCGCCGCGGTGAAGCGCTTCGAGCGCCAGTTTTCCAGGCCCTCCTGCCAATAGCCGCTATCCGCGGTCGAAGCCTCGTCCGGCGAACCGGTGCGGGTGATCGACGCTTTCGGCTTGGCCGGGTTTTCGGCGCCCTTGCGGAGGGCGAGCTGGTAGACCTGCTCGGCGTCCGGCTGACCGGCATACTGCTTCAGCCAGTCGGAAAGCTCCTTCGGCGAGGTCTTATAGGCGCGCGAAAGATAGCGGTCGGCCAGGACATGGCCCAGCAACGACTGATCGGTCAGATCCGCGATCAATGCGTCCGCGCCCCGATAGTCGCCGGCGGCCTGAAGCTTGAAGATCTGCCGATAGCGGTCGGCATCGATCTGCTCCAGGGGTTCCGGCAGGGAAGAGCGGCTGCCGGCGGTGAAATCGTCTCCAGGTAGGGCCGCGGTCGCTTCCTGCGCCCAGGCCGGTTGCCCGACGGCTACGCTCGCCGTAAGCAACATCGCCACCATCGCGGCCGACGCGAAGAGCGAGCGTCTGCCGCGCTGTGCACGGTCTAGATTCAAGGTATCGCCCCCTTGAATGGTTGCCCCCGGCCCATCCAGGGGTC
This sequence comes from Dongia sedimenti, assembly GCA_030715195.1. Classification (GTDB taxonomy): domain Bacteria; phylum Pseudomonadota; class Alphaproteobacteria; order Dongiales; family Dongiaceae; genus Dongia; species Dongia sedimenti. Next base: position 88,059 of record JAUYVI010000002.1, on the reverse strand, counting down.
TGCGTTTTCTTAACGAATGGTTTCTATTTCGGGTTCCGCTTTAGACGACGAAGTCTTGCATGTCCAGAAAATTTGCCGTGTACAATCAACAGATATGGTGTCCGATTGCCTCGGAACCCCTATACGTTGATTGATCCACAGAATTTTGGACCAGTTTATCCACAGGAAATTTGTTAAGAAACCGGACAACTGCCGGCGGTTTTGGTTAATTTTACCGGTGAGTCGGGGGCGGTTTTCGCCCTCAGGCGCCGAGCGCGTCGAGCCGGACCCGAAGCTTCACGAGGTCGCGCCAGGCTTCGCGTTTCAGCTCCGGCTGGCGGAGCAGATAGGCGGGGTGGAAGATCGGCAGCGCCGGGATCGGCTGATCGAGCCCGTCGGATCGATAATCGAACCACTTGCCACGGAGCCGGGTGATACCCTCGGTGGTGCCGAGCAGCATCTGGGCCGAGGAACCGCCGACCAGCACCAGAACTTTGGGCCGGACCAGCTCTATATGCCGGAGCACGAAAGGCTGCTGCGCCGCCAGCTCCGCTTCGGTCGGCTTGCGGTTGCCCGGCGGCCGCCAGAAACAGACATTCGTTATATAGAAGGTGGTGCGGTCATAGCCGATCGCAGCCATCATCCGATCCAGCAGCTGTCCGGAGACGCCGACGAAGGGGAGGCCCTGCCGATCCTCATCCGCCCCGGGCGCCTCGCCGACCAGCATGATCTCGGCCTTCGGGTTGCCGTCGGCAAAGACCAGGTTGGTCGCCGTCTTGCGCAGGGAGACGCCGTCGTAGCGGGTGAGGGCGGCCTGCAACTCTTCCAGGCTCTGGGCATTGCGGGCGAAATCCCGGGCACTTTCGATCGCGGCCTGATCCATCGGCCCGAGTTTTCGGAGATCGATGCGGGGCGCGGCCGGCCGTGGCGCCGCGGGCGATTGTGGTGGCGCGGCGGGCAATCGGCGCGCCTCGCTCAGACCCGACGGGGCCGACGCCTGGGACCGGGCGGGGGCGATCGGCGCCGCCGTCGCGCCGAGGCGGCTTTGCGGCGTCGATTCAATAGCTTCGTCAGCGCCCCACTCGATATAGAGCTTGAGGAGTGCGAGGGATTCGGCTGTCAGCGGGTCGCCCATGGCCGGAAGCTACCACCGGGCCATTTCGGGCAACAGGGTTTGCATGCCCTGGCGCGACCGGTGTAAGCAGCCCCGCATGAGTCTAGGGAGGGGTTCATGGATCGCGAAGTGATGGAATACGACGTGGTGATCGTCGGCGGCGGGCCCGCCGGCTTGAGCGCCGCGATCCGGCTGAAGCAGCTCGCCGCGGAGACGGGAAGGGAAGTCAGCGTCGTGGTGCTCGAGAAGGGCTCCGAGGTCGGCGCGCATATCCTCTCCGGCGCGGTCATGGACCCGCGCGCGATCACCGAGCTCTTTCCGAACTGGAAGGAGCTGGGCGCGCCCTTGAACCAGCCGGTGACCGAGGACCGCTTCATGTTCCTCACCACCGAGCAGAACGCATTTCGCCTGCCCAACATCTTCCTGCCGAAGACGCTGCACAACGAGGGCAACTACATCGTCAGCCTGGGCAACGTCTCGCGCTGGCTGGCGCAGCAGGCCGAGGGGCTCGGCGTCGAGATCTTCCCCGGCTTCGCCGCCGCCGACATACTCTATGACGATGCCAAGCAGAAGGTGTTGGGCGTCATCACCGACGACAAGGGCCGCGCCAAGGACGGCAGCGAGAAGCCCGACTTCCAGCCCGGCATGGCGCTGACCGGCAAATACACCCTGTTCGCCGAAGGCTGCCGCGGCCATCTCGGCAAGCGGCTGATCTCTCATTTCAACCTGGCCGATGGCCGCGACCCGCAGAGCTATTCGATCGGCATCAAGGAACTCTGGGACATCGATCCGGCGAAGCACAAGCCCGGCCTGGTCATGCACACGGCCGGCTGGCCGGTTTCCACCGACGTTTATGGCGGGTCGTTCCTCTATCACGCCGAGAACAACCAGGTGGCGGTCGGCTTCGTGGTCGGGCTCGGCTATGCGAACCCGTTCCTCAATCCGTTCGAGGAATTCCAGCGCTACAAGCATCACCCCCAGGTCGCCCAGTATCTGGAAGGCGGCCGCCGCGTGGCTTACGGCGCGCGCGCGATCGTGACCGGCGGCGTGCAGGCGTTGCCGAAGCTGGTCTTCCCCGGCGGCGCCTTGATCGGCGACGATGCCGGCTTCCTCAACGTGCCCAAGATCAAGGGCAGCCATGCCGCGATCAAGACTGGGATGCTCGGCGCCGAAGCCGCCTTTGCCGCGCTCGGCGAAGGCCGGTCGCATGACGAGCTCGCCGCCTATCCGAAGGCCTACGAATCGTCCTGGCTCCATGACGAGCTGTGGCGCGCCCGCAATTTCAAGCCCTGGATGAACAAGGGTCTGATCGTCGGCACGCTGATGGCCGGCATGGACCAGAAGCTGTTCGGCGGCAAGGCGCCCTGGACCCTGCACGCGCATAAGACCGATGCGCAGAAGACCAAGCCGGCGGCGCAGTGCAAGCGGATCGACTATCCGAAGCCGGACGGCAAGCTTTCCTTCGACCGGCTTTCCTCGGTGTTCCTCTCCAACACCAACCACGAGGAGAACCAGCCGGTTCACCTGACGCTCAAGGATCCGGCGGTGCCGATCCAGACCAATCTCGCGATCTACGATGCGCCGGAGCAGCGCTATTGCCCGGCCGGCGTCTACGAGATCGTGCGCGAGGGCGACGGTTCCAATCCGCGGCTGCAGATCAACGCGCAGAACTGCGTGCACTGCAAGACCTGCGACATCAAGGACCCGACCCAGAACATCGTCTGGGTCAATCCCGAAGGCGGCGGCGGCCCGAACTATCCGAACATGTAGGCACGGGCTCGCATGACGCCGAGGGTTGCGGTAGAGTGTGCCTGCACGCCCGGGTTGATTGCGGAGGCGATGGGCTACTTCGGCGAACTGGCAACTCTGAGTTTCAAGAAGGACGCCGACGGGCGGGACCTGTTCCATCCCTTTGGCATCTTGGGAAAGGGTCGCATCCTACCGGATCCGGAAACGGCTGCGCGGCTCCGGCGCAACACGGCTCTGGTCACGGATGTGACCATGTTTCTCACCATGGCCTGTGTCGCGTCGACTATTGCAATCGCTAACTCTCAGATCCCAATAATCTACGTCGCTTACCTCTGGGGCGGACTGATTGTTGGATCGCTTATGGTTTCAATCGGAATGTGGTCTTACTATTTCAAGATCACCCGGAGCATGGCCGTTTCCGGCGACCGCTTGACATATGTCGAAAGTCGAAAGGCCGCACGACAGTACCGTCTGGCCAATCGACGGTCGTTCCGAAAGGTATTCTTGGCGTGGCTGACCGTGGCCTTTGCGAGCGTTTGCGTTCCCTGGTGGTTGGGAATAGGGGCACCGATCCTCGACGGTCAGGCGTTCAAGGTGTACGGCGTTTTCCTCGTCGCTGCCATTATTTGCCTCGCCATACTCGCTTGGACGATCGCGACCGATCGGCGCTAAGCCTAGAGTCCTCGGAACGAAAGCCCGCTGTTCCGGTTGATTTCCGGACACCCGGGAGCCGTTTGCGAACATGCAGGGCGATCTCAGATTTTCGCAGGAATGGACGCAGACTTTGCGCCATGTCACGCAGTCGCGCGGTGCCTCCGTGTTGCGCCGGGCGGCGATCGGCTGGTGGGACGACCGCTGCCTCAGCATGGGCGCCGCCATCGCCTTCTATGCGATCTTCTCCCTCGCGCCGGTGCTGCTGATCGTAATCGCGATCGGCGGGCTGGTGTTCGGCGGCGATGTGGCACAGACCGCGGTGCTCGCCCAGTTCGGCGGGTTGATCGGACCATCGGGGGCGGAATCGGTGGCAAAGATCTTGGCCAGCGCCAGCCACTTCGGCTCAGGCCTGCTGGGGACGGCGATCGGTCTCGGCACCTTCATCGTGACGGCGAGCGGGGCCTTCGGCGAATTGCAGGCAGATCTGAACGCGATCTGGCGCGCGCCGCCGCCGCGCTATTCCAGCATCCTGGCTTTTCTGATCGCGCGGCTGCTCAGCTTCGCCATGATCGCGGTGATCGCATTCCTGTTGCTGATCTCGCTCACCTTCGACGCGCTCGCCTCGGCCGCCAGCCAGTATTTCAAGTGGCAGGACGAGGCTCTAGCGGTGACGATCGTCAATCTGTCGATCAGCGTCGTGATGTCCACGATGCTGTTCACGTTGATCTTCCAACTGCTGCCGAGTGTGCGCATCTCCTTGCGCAGCGTCGTGCCGGGCGCGCTGCTGACGGCCGTGCTGTTCGTCCTGGGGAAGTTTGTGATCGGCTTCTATCTCGGCCGCAGCAACATCGCCACGACCTATGGCGCCGCCGCCTCGGTGATCACGTTGATGCTTTGGGTTTATTACTCGGCGCAGATTCTGTTGTTCGGCGCCGAGTTCGTCAAAGCCTACGCCGATCGCGAAAAATCTAAGCCGCGGCATTCGCCGCGCCGGCCTCAGTAGGCGACCGGCGCGGACTTCGGAAAATCGCGAGAACTAATTGTCGCTCGTGCCGCCGGTGGCACCGCCGGCACCGGTGCCCGTAGCCGCCGGCGGCAGGATGACCGGATTTGCCGCTGGCGCGGCGCTATTCGGCGTACCCACCGCATTGGGGCTCACGGTTCCGTTCGGGCTGACCGTGTTGGGATTGATCGTGCCGTTCGGCGTAACGGCATTCGGGCTCACCGTCCCGTTCGGCGTCACCGCGTTCGGGCTGGCCGTGCCGTTGGTCGTGACGCCGCTCGGCGCAACGGTGCTGGGTGCGACGGTGGTCGGCGCAACCCCGCTCGGCGATACGTTTGTGCCGGAGTTGAGGCTGTTGGTGCCCGGGGACTGGACCGTGTTGGAGCCGGCACTGTTCGGAATGACGTTCGTACCGCTGTTCATCGATCGCGCCTGGTCGATGCAGTTGGCGCGCAGGCCCGGCAGAAGGCTCTGACAATTGGTGCCGGGCGGGTAGGTCTGGGCGCCGGCGGAGCCGGCGGCGAGAGTGATGACCGCGCAAGCCGCACCGAACAGCGCGCCGCGGGTCAGGGAAACCTTGTTCATTCTACATCTCCTGCGTGAGTAAACAGGCCAGCCGCAGGGGCGCCTGTCTCAGGCAGTCAACGGTTCCCCGAAAATAGGGTTCCCCTACTCAGGGCAGGACCTCGAAGGCGAGGAATTGCGTGACCTGAAGGGGATTGAAATTGTTGTCGGAGACCAGGACCAGGCTGCGATGTCCGTTGGGCAGATCGGGACCGAAACCGGCCCCTTCGATGTTGTCGATCCTCGGCAAGCCAGGCGAGCCGAGCTCGGGCAACGTGTCGAGATTGAGGATCAGGCGTTTGGTCATCGGGCGGTAGGACGCCCCGACCAGCGATTCCATGCCCGCGAGATTGGAGGCATCGGCGACATCTGCTTCATAGAGTCGGATATGCAGGGTCCAAATGAAGCCCCCTTCGTTGACGCCGGAGCGTTCGACCACCAGCAGCCGGTGGTCGTCCAGAGCGAGAATCTCGCTGACGCCGTTGTCGCTGCCTTCGCCGGCGGTCTTCGCCTGGATCGAATCCAACGGATAGGCGTACTGGCCGAGCAGCTTGTTGTTGAGGTCGAACTTGCTGAAGCGCGCGACCGCGCCGGCATCGACGGTCGCGGCCGGACCGTCCTGATAGAGCGCCGATTCCATGGCGAGCCAGAGCGCGTCGCCGTTCGGGGTGAAGCTCAGACCCTCGAAGGCATTGTTGTTTCGCGGCCCAAGCTCCTTGTCCTTGTGCATGGTGAAGACGGAGGGCACTGCAAGAGCGGTGGAAAACGCACCGTCCATTTCGGACTTCCGGATGAACGGCGAAAGGCCGCGTTTGCGGTCGCCTTCGCTGGTCCACCACAGCGCTGTCCCCGAGGGATCGAAGCGGATCGATTCCGGATCCGGCACCTCGCCGCCCGCCTTCGCATTGGGAAAGGGCTTGCCATCCGGCTGACGCAGAACCACAGCGCGGTCCAGCGAGACTTTCGGCGCGCCTTGCGTGAGATCGATCCGGCCGAGATAGAAGCGCGCCGGCGCCTTGTCGGACCGGTCGTCGCTGATGATGGCCCAGGTGCCGGTCACCGGATTGTAGTCCAGCCCGGAAAGCCCGCCGACCAAGGTGCCGTCCACCTCGGCATAATTGGAAAGGGTCGTCGCGCCGAGGAAGTGCAGGGACCCGATGGTATTCGGTTGGGCCGAAGCCGTACCGGCGGCGGTGAGGAAGGCGGCGGCGAGCAGCAGGATCCGTCCGGACATCGGCAATCTCCTTGGCAAATTCCGGCGGAGCAAAGCAGGTCGACGTTACACGATCGTTTCACAGACCGCGGAGATTTGCTAAAGCTGCAAAGAAAACACAGGACGGGAACCTCTCATGAAACGCATGGATCAGAAGCTGGCCCGCATCCGCGCCGGCAAATACAAGGCGACCGATTTCATCATTGCAGATGCGAAGGACGGCGACATGGGGCCGAGCCTGACCTCCAGCGGTCCGCACCGGGCCAAGGACGGCAGCTGGACCCGGCACCGGACCCGCGCGGAGTTCCTGGAGCAGATCCGCGCGATCGTGAAACAGGACATCCTCGACATCATGCTGATGTCGGCCTCGAACCTCGAGGTCCTCACCGAGGAGAAGCTGTTCCTGAAGAGCGCGGTGCAGCCGGCGATCCGCGCCAACGACACGACCTGCGTCTGGCGCATGCGCGGTGCCGGCTATCACCATTCGCCGTCGCGGCCGTTCCGGAGCGCGAACCTGCCACGGGTGATGTTCGGCGCCGCCAAGCCGCCGGCCGGCAAGCGGGTGAAGGGCACCGATCTCGGACTCTACTCGATCACCTTCAACAACGACATCGAGGCCGACGTCCGGTCGCTGGAAGCCTTCAACGCCTTCCGGGCGGATGCCTCGGCGATCGGCTTCCGCTATTTCCTCGAGGTCTTCAATCCGAACGTCGATGCCGGGCTCGATCCCAAGGTCATGCCGCATTACGTCAACGACGCGATCCTGCGGTGTCTCGCCGGGGTCACCAAGGCCGAGCGGCCGGAGTTCCTGAAGATCGCCTATAACGGCCCGAAGGCCTTGGAGGAGCTCGCCTCCTTCGACCCCGGCCTGGTGGTGGGCGTGCTCGGCGGCGGGGCGGGGACCAACCGCGACGCGTTCGAGCTGATCTCCCAGGCCGAGCGCTACGGCGCCCGCGTAGCCCTGTTCGGCCGCAAGATCAACCTCGCGGAATCGCCGCTGGACATGGTGGCGATGCTGCGCCGGGTCGTCTCCGGCCAGGTCAAGCCGCTCGAAGCGGTGAAGGCCTATCACGGCACCCTGCAGAAGAAGGGGATCAAGCCGGACCGCTCGCTGGAAGAGGATTCCCGCGTGACCGAGCAGGTGCTGAAAGAGGCGGCTGCGTGAGCGACGGCCCGGAAGGCGGGGAACGCCGGGGCTTCATCACCGGCGGTTCCTGGTGTGTCGACCGCAACAAGCTGATCGAGTTCTGGCCCGAAGAGGATTCGATCTGCGAGATCCTGTCCGAGGAACGCCGCAACGGTGGCTCCGGCAGCAACCTTGCAATCGACATGAAGAAGCTCGACCCCGCGATGCCGGTCGAGACCATCGCCATCGTGGGCGACGACGATGACGGCCGCTTTCTGCAGGCCGAGGCCGATCGCTACGGCATCGACCGGCGCCAGATGACGGTCAGCCGGGCCGCGCCGACGCATTACACCGAATGCTTCGGCTCGCAGCGCACCGGCCGGCGCACGCACATGACCTTCAACGGCGTCGGCGCCCTGCTTTCGCCGGATCATTTCGACTTCTCGGCGACGCGGACGCGGATTCTGCATCTCGGTCTGCCGGGCGTGCACCGGACCATGGACGCGCCCTGGCAAGGCGAGGCGAACGGCTGGGTGGCGGTGCTGAAGAAGGCGCGCGCCGCCGGACTGCTGACCAATATCGAGCTGGTCAGCATCGCGCCGTCGCGGGTCGCCGCCTTGGCGCGCCCCTGCCTGCCGCATCTCGATCTGATGGTGGTCAACGATCATGAGATCGGCGCGGTGGCGGGTGAACAGACGGTGACGCCCGAGGGCACCGACGTCGAGGCCTGCATCCGTGCCATGCACTGGGTTCTGCAGCACGGCACGCTGCGGATGGTGGCGGTCCACTTTCCGCGCGGCGGACTGGCGCTCGCCCGCGGCGGCGAATTGATCCGCCAGCCCTCGCTCCGCGTCCCGAAGGAATCGATCGTCGGCGCGAACGGGGCGGGCGATGCCTTCGCCGCCGGTTTCCTCTACGGCTTCCATGAGGGTTGGCAGCCGGCGGAATGCCTGGCGCTGGCCCATGCCACCGCCGGCGCCTCGCTGCGCGGAATCTCGACCACCGGAACCGTCGAATCCTGGCAAACCTGTCAGGCCCTGGCGAAGCAATGGGGGCCGGGCCCGGCGATCTGATGCACCGCCGCGCGGAGGGAACATTCGCCGCGCACCGGGCTTCCTTTAGGGCCTCGCGGAGCCGGATCCCCAATCGTTAACACGCTTCTATTCAGGGGGATCGGTTCCTGGTAGAACCGCCAAAGGGATGGCTGTGACCAGCCGGTGAAGGGGCCGGATTTCCTTCTCCATGAAAGGATGCCAGATATTGCCCGCGCTTCGTTTTCTTCGTCCGCTGCGCCCATTGATGTTCGCTCTGCTGCCGGCCGCGCTCGCCGCCTGCCAGGCCGGGCAACCCGCCATCGCCGACAGCACCGGTCCGATCAATGCCAAGCAATGGTCGCCGGCCGGGCTCTATCTCGCCGGCCAGCATGCGGTCGATACGGGCGACATGAAGATGGCGGCGGATCTGCTGCCGCTCGCCTTGCAGTCGGATCCCGGCAACGGCGCCCTGGCCCAGCAGGCCCTGATCGCGCTGATCAGCGACGGCCGGTTCGACCAGGCGATCGCGCTGGCCAAGCAGACGGTGGAAACCGATCCGAAGGCGCCGCTGGCTGCGATCATGCTCGCGGTCGATGCGGTTCATCGTGACAAGCCGGCGCGGGCGCGCGAATTGCTCACCGGCATGGGCGAGGACGCCGTCGGCCGCATCGCCCAGCCCTTGATCCTTGCCTGGCTGACCCTGGAAGAGCTGGGGCTCGACCCGGCCGAGGCGGCGATGAAGCCGGTCGCCGCGGTCGATGGCTTGAAGCCGCTGGTCGAATCCCATCTCGCCATGATGGAGGAGATCGCCGGCAAGCCGGCCGACGCGGAGAAGCGCTTCGCCAAGCTGATCGACGAGGATCACGTCACCTCGCATGTCATCGAGGTCTATCTCGACCTGCTGCATCGCCAGGGCAAGGACAAGGAAGCCGAGAAGGTCCTGGCCAAGTTCCGCGGCATGTCGGACGAGATCACCGGCGCCATGGCGGACAAGCTGGCGCAAAAACTGAAGCAGCCCGCGCCGAAGCAGCCGCTGATCGACACGCCGGCCAAGGGCGTCGCCGAGGTGCTGTTCGACATCGGTGGCCTGCTGCGGTCCGACAAGCTCAACGGCCAGTCGATCCTGTTCAGCCGGCTGGCGCTCTATCTCAACCCCCAGCTCGATATCGCCAAGCTGCTGGTCGGCGGGCTGCTGCAGGACGGCAAGCATCTGGAATCCGCGATCGAGGCCTATCGCGCGATCCCGGCGGACTCGCCCTATCACTGGAGCGCGCAGCTGGCGATCGCCGACAACCTGCGCGACCTGGAGCGGACCGACGAGGCGCTGAAGCAGCTGCAGGACCTGGTCGCGTCGGAGCCGACGCGCGCGGAAGCCGCGATCACGCTCGGCGACCTCTACCGCAAGGAAAAGCGCTTCGGCGATGCCGCCGCCGCCTACACGACGGCGATCGAGCGCATCGGCAAGCCGCAGCAGAACGACTGGGCGGTGTTCTATTTCCGCGGCACCGCCTATGAGCGCAACAAGCAGTGGGACAAGGCCGAGCCGGATTTCCTGAAGGCGCTCGAACTCTCGCCCGATCAGCCCTATGTGCTGAACTATCTGGCCTATACCTGGGTCGAGAAGCGCGAGCATCTCGACAAGGCTCTGCCGATGCTGGAGAAGGCGGTCGAGGCGCGGCCCGAGGAGGGTTTCATCGTCGACAGCCTGGGCTGGGCCTATTTCCAGCTCGGCGACTACAAGAAGGCGGTCGGCTATCTGGAGCGCGCCGTCGAGCTGCAGCCCGACGATCCGGTGCTGAACGACCATCTCGGCGACGCCTATTGGCGGGTCGGGCGTAAGGCCGAGGCGCGTTTCCAATGGAGCCGGGCGCTCAACTTCAAGCCGGAGCCGGATACGGTCGGCCAGATCGAGAGCAAGATCCAGAACGGCATGCCGGCGGAAACCGGCAAGCCGACGCAGCAGGACGGCTGAGCCAAGCAATTCGTTTCATTTCGGGCTTCGTCGTCGATCATGCTCGCTCGCGCCAAGATCAATCTCTATCTGCACGTCGTCGGCCGTCGTCCCGACGGCTTTCATCTGCTCGACAGCCTGGTCGTCTTTGCCGAGACCGGCGACGAGATCGAGGTTGCGCCGGCCGACACTCTTTCGCTGACGATCGTCGGGCCCTTCGCCGGCAAGCTCGCCGCGGATGACGACAACCTGGTGCTGCGCGCCGCCCGCGGCCTGCGCGACCTGGCCGGCATCACTGCCGGCGCCGCGATCACGCTCGCCAAGAATCTGCCGGTCGCTTCCGGCATCGGCGGCGGCTCGGCCGATGCGGCGGCGACCCTGGCGGCGTTGACTGCGCTGTGGAAGATCGCGCCCGATCGCGCGGCGCTGGATCGTCTGGCCCTCAGCCTCGGCGCCGATGTGCCGGTGTGCCTCGCCGGACGGGCGAGCTTCATGGGCGGCATCGGCGAGGAGATCGCGCCGGTCGGCGCTCTGCCGCCGGCGCACCTGCTGCTGGTCAATCCCGGCATCGCCACGCCGACGCCCGCCGTGTTCAAGGCGCGCACCGGCGGATTCACCGCGGCCGGACGCTGGGCTTCGCCGCCCTCGGATGCCAAGGCGCTGGCCGCGGCGCTCCAGGCGCGCGGCAACGACCTGACCGAGGCCGCGATCACCGTCACGCCGGCGATCCGCGACGTGCTCGCCGCGATCGCACGCACCGAGCATTGCCTGCTTGCGCGACTCTCGGGCAGCGGTGCCACTTGTTTCGGCATCTATGCCGGCGCGGCCGAGGCGGAAGCCGCGCGCCGTGCCATTCTCGCCACGAATCCCGGCTGGTGGGCGATCGCGGCGCCGATTGCGGCCTGATTCGAGCGCGCGGCGCTTGTCAGCCGCGTCTCCCGCCCGTACCCTCGTCGCATCGGTCACCGGGGGAAGCCATGCCTGAAGTCTCCGCCGAACTGGAATCCGTGCTCGCGAAATTGCGGGCCTGCGCCGCGGCGCCGCTGGAGCGGGCGACCGCGATGCCGCCGGAACTCTATTCCAGCGCCGCGCTCTACGCGCACGAGCAGAAGGAAATCTTCGCCAAGGAATGGCTCTCGCCCGGACGCGCGGCCGATATTCCCAATCCCGGCGATTATCTTTCCTTCGCGATCAACGACCAGCCGGTGTTCTGCATCCGCGGCGATGACGGGCAGATCCGCAGCTTCTCCAACGTCTGCCTGCACCGCATGATGCGACTGGTCGACGGCAAGGGCCACTGCACCCGCATCGTCTGCCCGTATCACGCCTGGACCTATGATAACGGCGGGCACTTGCTCGCCGCGCCGCATATGAAGAAGTCGCCCGGGTTCAATCCGCGCGACCACCGGCTCCCGGAGATTCGCACCGAGCTCTGGGAGGGCTGGATCTATATCACCTTGAACAACCAGGCGCCGAAGGTCGCCGACCTGCTGGCGCCGCTGCTCCCCGTGGTCGAACGCTACCGGATGGCGGACTACGTGCATTGCGCGACCGAGGACTTCGTCTGGAACACCAACTGGAAGCTGCTGACCGAGAATTTCATGGAGGGCTACCACCTCCCGGTCGCGCATAAGAAGACCGTCGGCGCCTGGTTCCCGGCCGAGGAGACCGGCTTTCCGGAACAGCGCTTCGACGCCTTCACCTATCAGACCTTCATCAAGGACCAGACCGCGAAATACGGGCTGGCCCATGCCAGCAACACGCGCCTCACCGACCGCTGGCGCTACACCTCGGTGATGCCGACCGTCTTCCCGACCCATATGTACGTGCTGGCGCCGGATCACCTCTGGTACCTCTCGCTGCGGCCGAAATCGCTCGGCGAGGTGCATCTCCGCTTCGGCTATGCACTGGCGCCGGAGGTCTATGAGAGCCTCGAAGACCGCGACAGCTTCATCGCCGAGACCAACGCCTTCTTCGACCGCGTCAACGACGAGGACCGCATGGTTACCGAAGGCATCTACCTCGGTTCCCGCGCGCCCTTGGCGAAAGGTGGGCGCCTCTCCTGGCTCGAACGCGAGATCCACGACTTCATGCAGTATCTGCTGCGTCGGCTGGACACCGGCGAGACGGAGAGCCAGGCGCGGCCGAAGCTGAGCGTGGCGCGGTAGCGGAACGACCTGGCGCTGGATCTAAAGCGCCCAGGCTGCAGTGCCCCCCTCCAACCTCCCCCCTGAAGGTGGGAGGCTTCGCATCCAGTTCGCTGCAGGCATTCGGATCTCGTCCTCTCCATCTTCTCCCCCCTTTAGGGGGGAGTGAGAGGGGGGCGCTGCAGCCGTGATGCTTCCCGAACCATTTTGACGCACGCGCATCGCTCTGCCAGATTGCGCGCCTCAACATCTTCACATTGGACCACGAATCATGGGCCGTTGGGCCGGCACCGCGGTGCTGCTTCTGCTCGCCGTGCTCTGGGGCACGATGGTGCCGACGATCGCGCATCTGCTGAAGACCTGGGATCCCCTGTTTCTCGCGACCTTGCGCTATCTCGGCGGCGGGCCCGCCTTGCTGCCGGCCTTGCTGTTGATCGGCCGCGACGGCGGACGCGCCGTGCCGTTCTGGCGGGTGGCCCTGCTCGGCGCCGTCGGGATCGGCGGCTATGCCGGCCTGTTCACCTTCGGCGTCGCCCATGCCAATCCGGTGACGGCGGCGATCATCACGGCGGCCGGCCCGGCGGTCGCCACCGCGACCGACCGGCTGATCTTCGGCCGGCCGATCAATCCGCACATGCTGCCCGGGCTCATCCTGGCGATCTGCGGCTGCGTCACGGCCACGATCGACTTCACCCGTGCCGGCAGTCCCTTCGACCTGCGCGGCGGCGAGATCCTGATCCTGGCCGCCATCACCTGCTGGTCCTGGTACTCGAGCGCGGCACAACGCTGGCTCAAGGGCTGGTCGCAGCTTCGGATCTCCTGCGTCACCATGACGACCGGCGGAGTCACGCTCACCATTGTTTATCTGATCGCGGCGGCGCTTGGCGGCGTGCCGTTTCCGCCGCCGGTTCCGAGCTCGGCCGAGGATACGTTGGTGCTGCTCTGGCTGGTGCTGGTGCTGGTCGCGATCGGCGTTCTGCTCTGGAATTTCGGGGTGCAGCGCAGCGGCGTGGTGACCGCCAGCCTCTATCTCAACTTGACCCCGATCATCGCGGTCCTGATCCTGTCGTTGGGCGGCACGCTGCCGAACCTGCAGCAGGTGATCGGCGGCGGCATGGTGATCCTGGGGATTCTCTGGGCCGAGCTGGCGACGATGCGGAATGCTTCACCGCCGCCGGCCGGCATCGACGAGGCACCGGGACTTTAGCAGGAGAGGGGAGAACCATGGGCAAGACGGTTCATTTCAAGCGCGCCGAGATGACGTTCGAGGATTTCGGCGGCGAGGGTCCGGGCAAGGGCACGATCGCACGGCTGGTCGGTCCCGATCTCTCGAAGACCATGGGCGCCGGGATCGCCACCTTCGACGGCTGCTCGATCGACTGGACCGTGCTCTATGACGAGATGATCGTGGTCATCGAAGGCACCTTCCGCCTCGGCACGCCCGAGGGCGAGATCACCGCCAAGCCCGGCGACGTGATCTGGGTTCCGGAAAAGACGCCGATCTCCTATCGCGGCGATAAGGCCGTGGTCTGCTACGCGCTCTACCCGGTCGATTGGCGCAAGCGCCACAGTCTCTGAGAACAGGCAAGACTGCGCTGAACGCAAGCCGCGGGGGAGAAAGCAAGATGACGTTGCGCCTCTACTATCATCCGCTCTCGTCCTTCTGCTGGAAGGCGCTGATCGCGCTCTACGAAAAGGGCGTCGACTTCACACCGCAACTGGTCGATTTCTCCGATCCGGAGCAGGAGGCCGCCTTCCGCGCGCTGTGGCCGGTCCGCAAGTTCCCGGTGCTCAAGGACGAGGCCGAGGACCGGCTGATCCCGGAATCCTCGATCATCATCGAATACATCGACCAGAAGTTTCCCGAGGGTCCGCGCCTGATCCCGGCAGATCCGACGCAAGCCCGGGAGATGCGCCTGCGCGACCGCTTCTTCGACCTCTATGTGCATGTGCCGATGCAGAAGGTGATGACCGATCGCCTGCGGCCGGAGGGCCAGCACGACCCGTACGGCGTCGATCAGGCGAAGGCGCAGATCGAGACCTGCTATCGCATGATCGACCAGGATATGGACGGACGCACCTGGCTCATGGGCGACGACTTCACCATGGCCGACTGCGCCGCCTTGCCGGCGTTGTTCTACGGCAATATGGCGGTGCCCATCGGGGAAAACCGTAACGTCGCGGCCTACCTGGACCGCCTGAAGCAGCGCCCCACGGTGGCGCGGGTGCTGCGCGAGGCGGAGCCTTACTTCAAATACGTGCCGCAGTGACGAAGGCTTAGATCTCCGCCGCCACCTTCAACCCCTCGAACACGGCTTCCTCGGCGGTGCGGGGCGTCAGGCAGTCGCCGATCAGGTGCAGCTCGCCGGCCCAGCCTTCGAGTTCGTCGGCGAGCGCATCGACGCGTTCATGTCCGAGCGACGCCACCAGCGTGTCCACGCCTTCGAGCACGATCGGCTCGCCGTTGGTGGCGTGCTGCAGGTAGACCGTGTCGCCATCGACGCCGTAGAGGCGGGCGAGGGGGATGATCTCGACATTGAGCTTCTGCAGCTCGCCCCACCATTGGTCGCGGACATATTGGTGGATGCGCTGGCCGGGCATGTAGCCATCGACCGCGAGGCGCACGCGGCAGCCGGAGCGCGCCAGCTTCTCGGCAATGCCCATGCCGATCCAGTCGCAGCGCCAGTCAGCGATTACCACCGAAGTGCCGACATTGACCTCGTTCCGGATCACCTGCCAGGCGTTGACCACATGGCCGGTCTCGATGCCCTCGATCTCGCCCAGGCGCGGCTTGGCGCCGGTGGCGACGATCACCGCATCCGGCTTCAACTCGTCGATCAGCGCGCGGGTGACCTTGGTTCGGGTCACCACCTTGACGCCGGCAAGCTCCATCTCGCGCGTGAGGTTGGTGATGATCCCGCCGAACTCGGCGCGGGTCGGCAGCAGCTGCGCCAGCAAGGCCTGTCCGCCCAACCGTTCCGACGCTTCGTACAAGGTTACGTCATGGCCGCGTTCGGCCGCGACGGCCGCAGCCTTCATGCCGCCCGGGCCGCCGCCGGCGATCAGGATGCGTTTCTTCCTCGCGATCGGCTTGCGCTGGCCATAGGTGAGCTCGCGGCCGGTCTCGGGATGCTGGATGCAGGAGATCGGATAGCCGAGATGGAAGTGGCCGATGCAGGCCTGGTTGCAGGCGATGCAGGCGCGGACGTCGTCGAGCTTGCCGGCTTCGGCCTTGGCGGGCATCTCGGGATCGCAAATGAGTGCCCGGGTCATGCCGACCATGTCGGTCTGGCCCGAGGCCAGGATCTTCTCGGCATCCTGCGGCTGGTTGATGCGCCCGGCGACGAAGATCGGCGTCATCACCCGCGCCTTGGCCGCCGCGGCAAACGGCGCCACATAGCCATGCTCGAACGCCATGGGTGCCGCGATATGGATGGCGCCGCCGAAGCTGGCCGAGGAGCCGGCGACGATGTTGTAGAAGTCGAGCTGGCCGTCGAGGGCCTGCATCGCTTCCAGCGCCTCGCCGTCCTGCAATCCGGCGTAATCCTTCTCGTCGCCGCTGATTCGCATACCGACGATGAGATCCTCGCCGGCTTCGCGGCGGATCGCGGCGATGATCTCGCGGATGAACCGGAGGCGATTCTCGAACGAGCCGCCATATTCGTCCTCGCGCAGGTTGACCCGCGGGTTGAGGAACTGCGCGGGCAGATAGCCATGGCTGGCCACGATTTCCACGCCGTCCAGCCCGGCGTCGCGCAGCCGCCGCGCGGCACTGCCGTAACCGTCGATGATCTCGCGGATCATCCGCTTCGACAGCGGCCGCGGCATCACATGGAAGCGCTCGTTCGGCACCGCGGAGGGCGCATAGGCGACCGGCGCCGTCCCGTCCTGGCTTTCCATCACTTCGCGGCCGGGATGGAACAGCTGGCCGAACACGGTGGTGCCGTTGGCGTGGCAGACCTGCGCGATCTTCCGGTAGCCCGGGATGCAGTCGTCGGTCGTCGCCATCAGCACATGGGTCGTATAGCGGGCGGAATCATGCACGCCCGCGACCTGGACGATGATCAGCCCGACCCCGCCCTCGGCCCGCGCCTTGTGATAGGCGACCAGCCGGTCGTTGGGCAGCGAATCCGTCGGCATGGTGGTGTCATGGCCGGTCGAAAGGATGCGATTCTTGATGGTCTTGCCGCGGATCACGAGCGGCGAGAACAGGTGTTTCAAAGGACTCCCGGGCATTTTTGTCTCGATTGGCAGGATTTTGCAGCACTTTGCGATGGAACGCCGTGGAGGAGCAAGGGGAGGTCAAGGTTCTCGGTTGACAGAAGGGCGATTTGCCGCGTTTCTTGCGGCGGAAATCCTCAGAGGCACGCATGATTCCCCGCTATTCGCGCCCCGAAATGGCGCGCATCTGGGAGCCGGAGAACCGGTTCCGCATCTGGTTCGAGATCGAAGCCCATGCCTGCGACGCCCAGGCGGAATTGGGCGTGATTCCCAAGGAAGCCGCCAAGGCGGTCTGGGAACGCGGCAAGTGGGAGATCGAGCGCATCGACGCGATCGAGCGCGAGACCAAGCACGATGTCATCGCCTTCCTCACCAACCTCGCGGAGTATGTCGGCCCCGAGGCCCGTTTCGTGCACCAGGGGATGACCTCATCCGACGTGCTCGACACCTGCCTCGCGGTGCAGATGAAGCAGGCGAGCGAGTTGCTGCTCGCCGATCTCGATGCGCTCCTGGCGGCCCTCAAACGCCGCGCGCTCGAGCATAAGATGACCCCGACCATCGGCCGCAGCCACGGCATCCATGCCGAGCCCACGACCTTCGGCGTGAAGCTGGCCGGCCACTACGCCGCCTTCGATCGCGCCAGGCAGCGCCTCCTGGCCGCCAGGGACGAGATCGCGACCTGCGCCATCTCCGGCGCGGTCGGCACCTTCGCCAATATCGATCCCGCTGTTGAGGCACATGTCGCGAAGAAGCTGGGCTTGAAGGTCGAGCCGGTCTCGACCCAGGTCATTCCGCGCGACCGCCACGCCATGTTCTTCGCGGTGCTCGGTGTGATCGCGAGTTCGATCGAGAATCTGTCGACCGAGATCCGCCACCTGCAGCGCTCCGAAGTGCGCGAGGCGGAGGAGTATTTCTCGCCGGGCCAGAAAGGCTCCTCGGCGATGCCGCACAAGCGCAACCCGGTGCTCTCGGAGAACCTGACCGGCCTCGCGCGGATCGTGCGCGCCGCGGTGACCCCGGCTCTGGAGAACGTCACCCTCTGGCACGAGCGCGACATCGCGCATTCCTCGGTCGAGCGGGTGTTCGGTCCCGATGCCACCATCGCGCTCGACTTCGCCTTGGCGCGATTGACCGGCATGATCGACAAGCTGATCGTCTACCCGGAAGCGATGCAGGCCAACCTCGACCGCTATACGGGGCTGGTCCATTCGCAGCGCGTGCTGCTGGCCCTCACGCAGGCCGGCCTCTCCCGCGAAGACGCCTATCAGGCGGTGCAGCGCAACGCGATGAAGGTCTGGCTCGAGGGCAAGGATTTCCTCACCGAGCTCATGGCCGATCCCTCGGTCTCCGCGAAAATCTCAAAGGCCGCGCTCGCCGAATGCTTCGACCTCGGCTACCACTTCAAGCATGTCGACACCATCTTCCGCCGCGTCTTCGGCGGTTGACGACCTCATAGCCTGGTGCGCGGCGCACCCGGTTCCGGATACGGATGCCGAGCGCTTCCTCCGGCATTTGTGCAGCAGCCCGGCGGCGATCGTCGATCGGCGTGACGTAGGCGCGCTCTGCGTCATTCTCGACCGCGCCCGCTCCGGCGTGGGCTGCGCGCCGCTGGAACTGGCCGGGCTGCGCCCGGCCGCGCTCACCGATGCTCTGGCGGAAGCGCTGGTCGGCGCCGCGGCGGAGCAGGCGGCTCGGCTCGGCCTCCGCGGCATCGATCTGATGATCAGCGAGGAATGGGCGCCGCATCGCCGCAGCATCGAGCGGGCCGGCTTCGCCTATGCCTATGGCGATCTCGACATGCTCTGCGCGGCGCCGGATTGGGGCCAGGACGTGGCGCTGCCGGACGGTCTCGCCTGGCGCGATCTCGAGCCCGGCCTGGTCGATGATTTCCTGCGGGTCTATCGCGCCGCCTTCGCCGGTCTGCCCGGCGTTTATTTCCCGGATGAGGCGGAGCAGCGCCGGGTGCTGGCCGTCGGGCGGGGTGCCATTCGGGTGCTGTGCGGCGGCGACCGCGTGCTGGCCGCGCTCCGCTACGCGCCGGACCAAGCCTTCCTGCATTCGATCGTGCGCGATCCCGCGGTGAAGGGCAGGGGATTCGGCCGCCTGGTGCTGGACGAAGCGCGCCGGCGCCTGCCGGGCCGCGCCTTGAGCCTGAACGTGGTCAGCAGCAACCGCGCGGCGCTCGATCTCTACCGGCGCCACGGTTTCGCGATCACCGCGGACCGGGATGTGTTGTCGAAGAGCTGTTAGATTTCCGCCCGGATCTGCTCGATGGCCGTGCCCATCAGCTCGGTCATCTGCTTCCTGAGGCGGTGGTCGGACATGTCGACGCCGTGCTGCTTGAAGTCGGCCATCAGCTTGTCGACCACGTCCTGGTCGCCCGGCTTCTCGAAGTCGGCCTTCACCACGGTCTTGGCATAGGTCTCGGCCTCGGCGCCATGGATGCCCAGCAGATTGGCGGCCCAGAGACCCAGCAACTTGTTCCGCCGGGCGGTCGCTTTGAACTCAAGCTCCTTGTCGTGCTTGAACTTGTTTTCAAAGGACGATTGGCGCTCATCAAAACCGGTCATCTTGGGGCGTCTCCCTGCGGCAGAAATCAGAACTCATGGATTAAAGCTTGGGGCTAAAATGGTTGGACCCCACCCTTGCGTCAAGTCTATAAGATTTCTTCTTTTTCCAGCGCTTGGCGGCCGGAAATCGCGCATGTGCAGCGTCATCGTTCTTTTTCGCCCCGGTCATGATTGGCCCATCCTCTGGGCCAGCAACCGCGACGAAATGCTGGATCGGCCGTGGTCGCCCCCGGCGCGGCATTGGTCCGATCGGCCGGAGGTCGTCGCCGGCCGCGACGAGCTCGCGGGCGGCACTTGGCTCGGGCTCAACGATTTCGGCGTGGTCGCGGGCATCCTGAACCGTCGCGACACCCTGGGGCCGCAGCCCGGCAAGCGCAGCCGCGGCGAGCTGGTGCTCGACGCGCTCGACTTCACCGACGCGGCGGATGCGGTCGAGATGCTGATCGGGCTCGACACCAATGCCTATCGTCCGTTCAACATGGTGGTCGCCGACAACACCCAGGCGTTCTGGCTGCGGAATCTCGGCGACGAGGTGGAAGCCTTTCCGCTGGCCGAAGGCGTCACCATGGTCACCGCCTCGGACGCCAACGATCCGACCTCCAAGCGGATCCGCCATTTCCTGCCGCTCTGGCAGGCGGCCGAGGCGCCGGATCCCGATCACGGCGACTGGACCGAGTGGCAGGAGCTGCTGACCTCGCGCGCCCATGCGCCGGACGGCGACGCCTTCGACGCCATGAACATCATCTCCAACGGCGGCTTCGGCACCGCGTCCTCTTCGATCATCGCCTTGCCCGGCGTGCAATGGGCCGACCGCAAGCCGATCTGGCGCTTCACCGCCGGCCGGCCGGACCGGACACCCTGGCAGGTGATCGCGCTCTAACCGAGGTCGTCAGGCCCGGCGATGACGCGATGGGGCGTTACACAAACCCCATTGCCGCCTCGGGACAACGCTGCTAAGAAACGTTATAACATAACATTCAATGGAGCGGCGGTGATGGCGAAGCGGGTTTTGAGCAGGGCGATGGTGTCGGCGGCTTTCCTGCTGGCCTTGGCCGGACCCGCCGTCGCGGCGGAAAAGCCCAAGGTCGTCGCCACCTTCACCATCATCGGCGATCTGGTCGAGGCGGTGGGCGGCGATGCCGTCAGCGTGACCACCCTGGTCGGCCCCGACGGCGACGCCCATGTCTTCGAGCCGCGGCCGAGCGATGTCGCCGCGGTGGCGCAGGCCGATCTGATCGTCGCCAACGGTCTCGGCATGGAGCCCTGGCTCGGCCGCCTGACCGAGGCCGCCGACTTCAAGGGCAAGACCGTGATCGCCAGCGCCGCGGTGACGCCGCTGCCCTTCAAGGAGGAGGCGGACGGTTCCGGCACCATGCCGGACGACCCGCATGCGTTCCAGGATCTTTCCAACGGCCGGCTCTATGTGAAGACCATCGCCGCCGCACTCGAAGCCGTTGCACCGAACCAGGCAGACGCCATCGCCGCCCGCGCCGCCAAGCTCGACGGCGAGATGGCGGCGCTCGACCAGGAGATCAAGGCGAAGCTCGGCGCGCTGCCGGCGGCCAATCGCCGGATCCTCACCTCGCATGACGCCTTCCATTATTTCGGCAAGGCCTATGGGCTCGATATCCTGTCGATCCAGGGCATCAGCACCGAAACCGAACCCTCGGCCGCGGATCTGGGCGCGATCGCGCGGCAGGCGAGGAACGGCCAGGTGAAAGCAATCTTTCTGGAGAACATGTCGAACCCGACGCTCGCGCAGACGATCAGCAGCGAATCCGGCCTCCCGGTCGGCGGCGAGCTGGTGGCCGATGCCTTGACCAAGGAGGGCGGTCTCGCGCCGCATTACCTCGACATGTTCAAATACAATCTCGCGGAGTTGCTGAAGGTCCTCAAGTAGATTAGGGTCCCCACCGCGTGGAGGCGCGGTGGATTGGAGTCCCGCGATGTTGACGAGACGAGAGCTTCTGGGCACGGCCATTGCCGGCAGCGCCGCCTTCGTGGCGGGGGCCTCTGCGGCCCAGGCCTTTACCGAGCAGCCGATGCCGCCGGCCGTGGCGGCTGAGTATATGGCGGGCTGTTCCGGTGCCGGAGTCGCCGGCCATGACCAGCTGATGCAGTCGGCGCGCGCCCTGCTCAAGGGCGAGATCGCGAAGGGCGTCAAGTTGGCGACGGCGGAAGAAATCGTCACCTGTCCGATCTGCGGTTGCCGCATGGTCGTCACCGCCAGCAACTGAACCTGTGCGCCGCCTCGCCGGTGTCGCACTGGCCTTCCTCGCATTGCTGCTCAGCCCGCGCGCGGCTTTCGCGCATCCGCACATCTTCATCGACAACCGGGTCGTCTTCATGTTCGCCGGAGACAAGATCATTGCGCTCACCGAGTCCTGGACCTTCGACGAGATCTTCAGCGACCAGCTGCTGCAGGACTTCGACGCCAATGGCGACGGTGTCTTCGACAAGACCGAGAGCCAGGCGGTCGCCAAGGGCACGTTGCCGAACCTGAAGAAGTTCCGCTACTTCAACTACATCTGGGTCGACGGCAAGGATCTCGGCCTGCTCGATCCCATGGATTTCACCGCCGCTGCCAAGAACAAGAAGGTTACCTTCGTGTTCAGCGTAAAGCTGCCGCATCCCGTGGATCCGAAGACCCAGAAGTTGAAAGTCGAGATCAACGACCGCGAATACTACGTCGAGGTCGATCTCGCTCAAGAGCAGCCGATCCTGTTCCACGGCAACCAAGGCGTCACCTGCGCGCCGAAGATCCGCGACGACACGGAGAACGCTTACTACGGCGGCTTCGTCTATCCCCAGGAGATCACGCTGTCATGCCACTGATCCTGCGCAGTCTCCTCGTGGCGCTTGCCCTCTTCTGCGGCGCTCAGTTCGCGCGCGCGGATACGGCGTCGCCCTTCGGTGTCGGCGGGCCGAGCGCCGAAACCGCGCCGAGCGAAGCGCCACCCGCGGCGCCGCCCTCGTTTCTGCGCCGGGCCGGCGTCGCGGTGGTGATGCTGCAATCCCGCATCAATCGCATGATCAATGCCCAGCTCATGGACATCAAATCCGGCGACAAGCCCTGGGCGCTCTGGGGCGGTTTGTTGATCGGCTTTCTCTATGGCGTCTTCCACGCGCTGGGGCCGGGCCATGGCAAATCGGTGATCGTCGGCTATTTCCTCGGCCGCGAGGCGCATCCATTGCGCGGCATCGCCATGGCCAGCTGGATTTCGCTGAGTCATGTGATCGGCGCCATCGTCATCGTGACCGTCGTGCATTTCATCCTCGCGCAAAGCCTCGCCTCGCCGGTGGACGAGGTCGACGGCCTGCGGGTCTTCAGCTACGCCGCGATCCTGCTGATCGGGCTCGGCATGCTCTGGTCGGCCCTGCGCGGCGGCGCCCACGCCCACCATCACCATGCCCACGCGCATGGGCACGACCATGGCCACGGCCCCCATTGCGCGCATGTCCCGGGTGCGCGGAAGGAGCAGGGGCTGCTGGGCTTCGCCGCCGGCTTCATCCCCTGTTCGGGGGCGATCCTGATCCTGGTCTTCGCGCTGACCAACGGGATCGTCTGGAGCGGCATCGCCATGACCCTGGCAATCGCGGTCGGCATGGCGATCACCCTCTCGGTCATGGGGGTCTCCAGCATCCTGGTCCGCCGCCAGATCGTGCTCCGGCTGCCCGAGAGCGCCGTTGCCGGCCGGGCTTTCAGCCTCGCCGGGCCGATTCTGGTGACCGCGATCGGCGCAGTGCTCCTATGCGGCGCGCTGCTTCTCCCGACCGCTTCGTAAGCGACTGAAACAAAAACGAGAATTCCGACGTAGCGCGCTTGTGCGCTGCGGCCGCCCGTCATTGTTTCCGCGGGGCACACCTGCTAGAAGGGGGCCGAAACCGCGACTCCCGCCGCACCCGCCAGGGACGCCAGGGGAGCCGACCGGTTGTTGGAGAATCGGATGTCGCGCCGTCGTCGCATTTATGAGGGCAAGGCCAAGGTCCTGTTCGAAGGACCGGAGCCGGGGACCCTCGTCCAATATTTCAAGGACGACGCCTCCGCCTTCAACAACCAGAAGAAGGGCACGATCACCGGCAAGGGCGTGCTCAACAACCGCATCTCCGAGTACTTGATGACCAAGCTCGGCGAGATCGGCGTGCCGACCCATTTCGTGCGCCGCCTCAACATGCGCGAGCAGCTGGTGCGCGAGGTCGAGATCATCCCGCTCGAGGTGGTGATCCGCAACGTGGTTGCCGGCTCGCTCTCCAAGCGCTTCGGCATGCCGGAAGGGACCCAGCTGCCGCGCTCGATCGTCGAGTATTATTACAAGTCCGACGAGCTCAACGACCCGATGGTCTCCGAAGAGCACATCACCGCCTTCGGCTGGGCGACACCCCAGGACATCGACGAGATCCTGGCGATGTCGCTCCGGATCAACGATTTCCTGCTGGGCCTCTTCCTCGGCGTCGGCCTCAGGCTGGTGGACTTCAAGCTCGAGTTCGGCCGGCTTTATGAGAACGAGGAGATGCGCCTCGTGCTCGCCGACGAGATCAGCCCCGACAATTGCCGGCTCTGGGACACCAAGACCGGCGAGAAGCTCGACAAGGACCGTTTCCGGCGCGACCTCGGCAATGTCGAGGAAGCGTATCAGGAAGTCGCGCGTCGCCTCGGCATCCTGCCCGAAGGCGGCCCGCGCGACATGAAGGGTCCCGCCACGATGCAGTGACGCGTTCACTGATTGCTAAGAACGGAGTGTCATGAAAGCCCGCGTCCATATCACCCTGAAGAACGGCGTCCTCGATCCCCAGGGACGCGCCATCGCCAACGCCCTCCACTCGCTCGGCTTCGATAAAGTCGGCGATGTCCGCCAGGGCAAGTTCATCGAGATCGACCTGAAGGAGAGCGACAAGGCGAAAGCCAAGTCCGAGGTCGATCAGATGTGCGCGAAGCTGCTCGCGAACACGGTCATCGAAAACTACTCGGTGGACCTGGTCGAATAGTGCGCGCGCTGTCGATCCATACTCACTCGTCATCCCCGGGCTTGGCCCGGGGATCCACGCCTTTCATCCGCGCCAAAGGCGTGGATGCCCGGACCAAGTCCGGGCATGACGGCACAGTTTTGTGTCCCCCGTTGTGCACTCCGGAGGCCCCATGAAATCCGCGATCGTCGTTTTCCCCGGCTCCAACCGCGAGAAGGATGCCGAGGCCGCGCTGACCGAGATCACCGGCACGCCGCCGGTGATGGTCTGGCACCGCGACACCGAGCTCCCCAAGGTCGATCTGGTCCTGGTCCCCGGCGGCTTCTCCTACGGCGACTACTTGCGCTGCGGCGCCATCGCCGCCCATTCGCCGATCCTGCGCGAGGTCAAGGCCCGCGCCGACCAGGGCATGGCGGTGCTCGGCATCTGCAACGGCTTCCAGATCATCACCGAAGCGGGCCTGCTGCCCGGGGTATTGCAACAGAATGCCGGTCTGAAATTCGTCTGCCGCAATGTGAACCTCCGGGTTGAAACCTCGCAGTCGCTGTTCACTTCGCGCTACGAGAAGGGCCAGGTGCTCTCGATCCCGGTCGCCCATCATGAAGGCAATTACTACGCCGACGAGAAGACGCTCGACGAGCTCGAATCGCGCGACCAGGTCGCGTTCCGCTATTGCGCGCCGGACGGCAGTCTCGACCCGTCGCACAATCCGAATGGCTCGCAGCGCGCGATCGCCGGCGTCTTCAACCGCACCAAGAACGTGCTGGGCCTGATGCCGCATCCGGAGAACGCGATCCGCGAGCTGCTGGGCTCGACCGACGGCAGGGGCTTGTTCAAGGCGATGGCGGAGGCTCTCGCGGCATGAGTGCGGTTGCGGCGAAGATCACCCCGAACACCATCGCGGAACACGGGCTGACCTCGGAAGAATACGACCTCATTCTCGAGATCATGGGCCGCGAGCCCTCGATGACCGAGCTCGGCATCTTCTCGGTGATGTGGTCGGAGCATTGCTCCTACAAATCCTCCCGGGTCCATCTGAAGAAGCTGCCGACCAAGGCCCCCTGGGTGATCCAGGGCCCGGGCGAGAATGCCGGCGTCATCGACATCGGCGACGGCCAGGCCGCCATCTTTAAGATGGAAAGCCACAACCATCCTTCGTTCATCGAGCCCTATCAGGGTGCGGCGACCGGGGTCGGCGGCATCATGCGCGACGTCTTCACCATGGGCGCGCGGCCGATCGCCAATTTGAACGCGCTGCGCTTCGGCGCGCCGGACGATCCGAAGACCAAGCATCTGGTCTCCGGCGTGGTCGCCGGCATCGGCGGCTACGGCAATTGCATGGGCGTGCCGACGGTCGGCGGCGAGGTCAATTTCCACCCGAGCTATAACGGCAACATCCTGGTCAACGCGATGACCGTGGGGCTGGCCGATACCGACAAGATCTTCTATTCGGCGGCGGCCGGCCTCGGCAATCCGGTGATCTATGTCGGCGCCAAGACCGGGCGCGACGGTATCCACGGCGCCACGATGGCGAGCGCGGAGTTCAACGAGGATTCCGAGGAGAAGCGCCCGACCGTGCAGGTCGGCGATCCCTTCACCGAGAAGCTGTTGCTGGAAGCCTGCCTCGAGCTGATGGCCACGGATGCGATTGTCGCGATCCAGGACATGGGTGCGGCGGGTCTCACATCTTCGTCCGTCGAGATGTCCTCCAAGGGCGGCCTCGGGTTGGAGCTCGATCTCGACAAGGTGCCGGTGCGCGAGACCGGCATGACCGCCTACGAGATCATGCTCTCGGAATCGCAAGAACGCATGCTGATGGTGTTGAAGCCTCAGGCCATGGCACAGGCCCGCGCCATCTTCGAGAAATGGGAGCTCGATTTCGCCGAGATCGGCGTCCTCACCGACACCGGCCATCTGGTGCTGAAGAAGAACGGCAAGGTCGAAGCCGACATGCCGGTGGCGCCGCTGGTCGACAAGGCGCCGGTCTATCAGCGTCCTTGGGTCCCGACACCCCCGCAGCCGGTGATCACCGCCAACCAGGTGCCGGCGCCGCAGGACCTGATGGCGGTGCTGAAGCAGCTGGTCGCGGCCCCCGACCTCGCTTCCAAGCGCTGGGTCTGGGAGCAATACGACCATCTGGTCATGGGCCACACCGTGCAGCGTCCCGGCGGCGATGCCGCCGTCGTGCTCATTCCGGCCGGCAAAGGTGGCGCGGTGGGCAAGAAGGCGCTGGCCATGAGCTCGGATTGCACGCCGCGCTACTGCCAGGCCGATCCGAAGACCGGCGGCGCGCAAGCCGTGGCCGAGAGCTGGCGCAACCTGACCGCGGTCGGCGCGCGGCCGCTCGCCGTCACCGACAACATGAACTTCGGCAATCCGCAGCGCCCCGAGATCATGGGCCAGTTCGCTCTGGCGATCGAAGGCATGGCGGAAGCCTGCATCGCCCTCGACTACCCGGTCGTCTCCGGCAACGTCTCGCTCTACAACGAGACCAACGGCAAGGGCATCCTGCCGACGCCCACCATCGGCGGCGTCGGCGTCATCGCCGATGTCACCAAATCGCCGAAGGTCGCTTTCAAGTCCGCCGGTGACTCCATCTATCTCATCGGCGAGACCGCCGGCTGGCTCGGCTGCTCGGTCTTCCTGCGCGAGATCCATGGCCGGGAGGAGGGGGCACCGCCGCCGGTCGACCTCGCCGCGGAGCGCCGCAACGGCGACTTCGTGCGCAACCTGATCGAGCGCGGGTTGATCACCGCCTGCCATGACGTCTCGGATGGCGGCACCCTGGTCGCGCTGGCCGAGATGGCGATGGCCTCTGGAATCGGCGCCGATCTCCTGGCCCGGCCGAAGGAAAGCCCGGACCACGCCTTCTGGTTCGGCGAGGACCAGGCGCGCTATGTCCTTACTGTCCGTCAGGCTGATGTGGCGGTGCTGGAGCTCCAGGCCAAGGAGATCGGGATCGCCTTCCGTTATCTCGGCAAGACCGGGGGCACGGATTTGACTCTGGCCGGGGCCGGGGCCATATCTGTTTCCGAGTTGAAATCGGCCCATGAAGCCTTCTTTCCGAAGCTCATGGGCGCGTCTAAGTAACTGAGAAGGCGGGGTAATCTCCATGGCGATGGAAGCCAGCGAAATCGCGCGGCTGATCAAAGAGGGAATCCCCGACGCCGAGGTGGTGATCGAGGATCTGCGCGGCGACGGCGACCACTACGCCGCCCAGGTCACCTCGGCCTCCTTCGTCGGCAAGAGCCGGGTGCAGCAGCACCAGATGGTCTATCAGGCCCTGCGCGGCCGGATGGGCGACCAGCTCCATGCGCTCGCATTGCAAACCAACGCTCCGGCGAACGCATAGCCGGATTGAGCCACGGCGTTTTATACTGATGGGACGCCCAGCAAGAGGAATAGGACGATGAGTGACAACCCGGTCATTGACCGCATTCAGAACGACATCACCTCGAACGACGTCGTGCTCTACATGAAGGGCACCCCGGTCTTCCCGCAATGCGGCTTCTCCGCGGCGGTGGTGCAGTGCCTCAGCACCATGGGCGTCAAGTTCAAGGGCATCGACATCCTGACCGATCCCTCGCTGCGCCAGGGCATCAAGGAATTCTCCCAGTGGCCGACCATTCCCCAGCTCTACGTGAAGGGTGAGTTCGTCGGCGGCTGCGACATCGTCCGCGAGATGTACCAGTCCGGCGAGCTCCAGGAGATGCTGAAGACCAAGGGCGTCCAGTTCACCGAAGCGGCGTAAGTTCGAGCGCGCGCCGATCTGCAACGCGACGTCTAACAGACCCTCTCCCTAACCCTCCCCCTCGCAGGGGGAGGGGACAAAGAGAGGGTTTCTCATTGGCTAAAAGCCACGCACGCGCTCTGGTCCCCTCCCCCTGCAAGGGGGAGGGCGGAGGGAGAGGGTGAGTGCCGCCGAGCTCTTTCAAGGCAAAGTCTGCATCGTTGATCCAGCGCCGGCTCGTGCTACCTTCCTCAAAACCGTGGGGACGGGGGAACGATGACTGGCGTGGCGTGGAAAGACTACCGGCTGACCGGTGGTACCGAGGGCGCAACTCTTCTCACCGAGGATGCCTTCGAGGAAAAAGTCGAGCGGTCCTGGTTCTCACCCAAGATCGACCGCACCGAGTTCCGCAAGCTGATCCAGCGTTCGGACGCCGCCGCACTCCGCGATTTCGGCCTCTGGCTCGGCCTGCTCGTCGTCGCCGGCATCGGTGGCGTGCTCACCTGGGGCACCTGGTGGTGCGTGCCGTTCTTCGTGGTCTACGGCGTGCTCTATGCCGCTTCCGATCACCGGCACCATGAGCTCTCGCACGGCACGCCGTTCAAGACCCGGCGGCTCAACGAGCTCGCCTATCAGCTCTGCGCCTTCATGACCTTGCGCGAGGCGCGCTATTACCGCTGGAGCCACACCCGTCACCACAGTCATACCTCGATCGTCGGCAAGGATTCCGAAATCGCCGTGCCGCGCCCACCGGACCTCATCGGCATCGCCTCCGATCTCTTCTTTCTGAAGGACGGCATCAGCCAGATCATCCGCCTCATGCGCCATGCGCGCGGCCGGCTGACGGAGGAGGGCGAGCAATTCGTTCCCGAGCCCGAGCGCCGCAAGGTGATCCGCGCGTCCCGCATCTATCTCGGCATCATCCTGGCGGTGATCGCCGCCTGCATCCTCATGCAGAGCATCTTGCCGGCCATGCTGATCGTTCTGCCGCGCTTCTACGGCGCCTTCATCAGCCATCTGATGAACCTGGCGCTGCATGCCGGGCTCGCGGAGGATGTCTGGGACCATAGGCTGAACACCCGGACCGTGCTGCTCAATCCGGTGCTGCGTTTTCTCTACAGCAACATGAACTATCACGCCGAGCACCACATGTTCCCCATGGTGCCGTATCACCGGCTGCCGGAACTGCACGCGATGATCCGCACACAGTGCCCGAAGCCTTACCGCGGTTTGTGGGCGGTCTATCGCGAGATGGTGCCGGTGTTGATTCGACAGCGCAGGGACCCGGTGGCCTGCATTCGCCGACCGCTTCCCTAGCTACCGCCACTCGTAAGCGGCCATCGACAGGCTGCCGAGGTTGAAGCTCTCATGGATGCGCCTGCCCTTGGCGTTGTCCTTCGCGGCGCCCATCGCCACCAGCAGCGGCAGGAAGTGCTCCTCGCTCGGATGCGCCAGGGCGGCGTTCGGCGCCTGGTCGCGATAGTGCGCCAGGGCCTGCGCGTCGCCTGCCGCGATCTTGGCATCGACCCAGCGATCGAAGGCCTCGGCCCAGTCGATGGTGCCGCCGCGGCCCTCGCGGTCGAGCCAGCGCAGATTGTGCACCGCGCCGCCCGAGCAGAAGATCAGCACGCCCTCCCGGCGCAGCGGCGCCAGCGCTTCGCCCAGCTTCAGATGCGCCTCGGCATCGCCGCCGTCGATCAGCGAGAGCTGGACCACCGGGATGCCGGATT
Source organism: Dongia sedimenti (assembly GCA_030715195.1). Taxonomy (GTDB): domain Bacteria; phylum Pseudomonadota; class Alphaproteobacteria; order Dongiales; family Dongiaceae; genus Dongia; species Dongia sedimenti. Next base: position 58,309 of record JAUYVI010000002.1, on the reverse strand, counting down.
GCGGATAGATCAGCATCAGCGGGTTCCAGCAGCCATGGTCGCGCCCGCGCCCGGCATCGACCTCCGCCGCGATACCGGCATCCTTCAGCAGTCCGACGGCGCGCGTCGCCAGCTCCGGCGAGCCCGGTGCGTCGAACTCCAGCTCATAGAGCGCCTTCGGGAAGCCGAAGAAGTCGTGGATCGTCTCCAGCTTCTCCGCGCCCGTCGCCCGCACCGTGGGGCTTTCCCAATGCGCCGAGATGCAGAGGATCGCCTTCGGACGCGGCAACTTGGCGCCGAGCCCGAGCATGAACTTCCGGGCCGGGATGTCCTCGAAGGGCAGCATCGGGCTGCCATGGGAGACGAAGATGACGGGCATTTCGGCAGTCTGAGCGTTCGCGGTCACAATCACCCACCTTTTACCCCCTACCAATAAGGCGGCGCGCGGCGGCTTTCAATGCGGCCAAAAGAGACGGTTTCCGTCCGCAATTGCGAATCGCTCGCAACAACTCTATCGTACCGGCGGGGGCAGGCATCTTTGAGCGGACGCGAAGCTTATCTCGAACTCTATCTCGCCCATCGGGCGGCGCTGGTGGACTATGCCGCGCCGATTGTGGGCGATCGGGCACGTGCGGAGGATGTGGTCCAGGAGGCGTGGCTGCGCTTCTCCGCCGCCGCGGAGAAGGAGCGTGCCGAGGCCGATCGGATCGCCCAGCCGATCGGCTATCTCTATCGCATCGTGCGCAACCTCGCGACCGATGTCGCCCGCCGCCTCAGCGCGGATTCCTGGGCTGAAGCCTCGCCGGCGCTGGATGAGGTCGAAGCGCCGGGCGTCGACCCCGAGCGCCAGGCGGTGGACCGCGATGCCTTGCGCATTGTGGCTGCCGCGCTGGCTGAGCTTCCGCCGCGGACAAGGCTCGCCTTCGAGCTGCACCGGTTCGGCGACAAGACCTTCGCCGAGATCGGGCGGCAACTCGGGATCTCGCAGACGCGCGCCCACAACCTGGTCCAGGAGGCGCTGGCGCAATGCATGTTGCGGTTGGCGGGACCGGCTGAAGAAATCCCCTCGGCAAACGTCTCTTCTATCGGGGGCCGAGGCGCTCCGGCGGTGGCGGATGATGACAGCTGATCGGAATCCCTTGTTCGACGAGGCCGCCAGGCGCTGGCTTGCGCATCGCAGCGGCGCCATCGATGCCGCCGAACTTGTCGCCTGGCTCGAGACCAGCGCGCGTCATGCCGAAGCCTGGCGGCTGGCCGAGCAGGCCTGGCGGCTTGCCGCTACGGTCGGACCGGCGATCCTGCCGCTGGAGCCGGCGCGGCCCAAGCCGTGGCGACGCGTGGCGCTCGCTTTGACCGGCGCCGCCATCGCCGCCTGCCTGGTTCTCGCGATCGGTCCCGGTCTCTGGCTTTCGCTGCAGGCCGATTATCGGACCGGCATTGGCGAGGCACGCACCGTCGGCCTCGACGACGGATCGCAGGTCGAGCTCGATTCCGGAACTGCCATCGCCGCCGACCTGCAAACGGGAGCGCGCGATGTGACGCTGCTCGAAGGCCGCGCCTTCTTCGACGTGGCGCCGGATCCGGCGCGGCCCTTCACGGTGCACGCGAACGCCGTCGCCGTGACGGTGAAGGGCACCGCCTTCGACGTCGATATGGCACAGGATGCGGTCCGCGTGGCGGTGGAGCGGGGCGCCGTCACGGTCGACTATCCGGGTGCCGCGCAGCCGGCGGAGCTCGCGCCCGGAGATCGGCTGACGATCGATGCGGCGGGTGCCACCGTCACCGTGCACGGCACGCCGGCCGGCATCGCTGCCTGGCGCCGGCATCGGCTGATGGTCGAAAGCGGCACGGTGGGCGCCGCGGTCGCCGAGATCGCGCGCTATCGGGCCGGGCTGGTCGTGGTGACGGACGATGCATTGGCGGCGCAACCGGTCACCGGCATCTACGATCTCGACGATCCGCTGCGTGCCCTGCGGACGGTGGTCGAGCCGCATCATGGCCGGGTGCGGGAGTTGACCCCCTGGCTGGTTCTGATTTCGGGCGCGGACCCATCCGCGAAATAATTTTCGTGTCGTCGCCTGAAGATCGACGTCCTGCCCTCGTCTTGTCTCTGGGTATGCGAATAAGAATTGTTCGCACTAAGATTTGGGGTGGGGCGATGGCGGGGATGGTTCGGGTGCGGCCGATTCTGGCGGCGTTACTCATAGCGGGGCTTGCGCTCTCGGAAGGTGCGGGCGCCGAGGAAAACGCGGACATTTTGCTGGCGCAGGCGCAGGTGAGGACCTTCGACCTCCCGGCCCAGCCGCTGACCAGCGCGGTGACGGCCTTCGGCGATCAGGCGGGCCTCCAGATCACGGTCGATACCCGGATTCTTGCCGGCCACACCTCGAAGCCGGTGAAGGGAAGCCTGACGCGGGACGAGGCGCTGGCGCAGATGCTGGCCGGGTCCGGCATCACCTGGCGCTACACGGATCCGGACACCGTGCTCCTGCTGAAGATGGAGGCTGGGAACATCGTTCCGCTGGCGCCGGTGCCGGTCGAGGACACGCGGCTCGGCGGGCCCTCCTGGGCGCCGGTCGAGGGCTATGTCGCGGAGCAGAGCGGGGCGGGAACCAAGACCGACACGCCACTGATCGAAACGCCGCAATCGATCTCGGTCGTGACCGCCGACCAGATGGAGGCGCAAGGCGCCGAGAGCGTCACCGACGCGCTGCGCTACACGTCGGGCGTCCAGGTTCAGCCGTTCGGCCGCGACGGCCGGTTCGATTGGATCAGCATCCGTGGCTATGACTCGTCGGAGTTCCTCTATCGCGACGGCATCGGGACGCCCACCGGCCAGATGAAGCTCGAGCCCTATGGATTGGAACGCCTGGAGATCCTGAAAGGCCCGGCCTCGGTGACCTATGGCCAGATGGCGCCGGGCGGCGTCGTCAATGCCGTGACCAAGCGTCCGACCGAGGAGCCGCTGCATGTTGTCGAGCTGATGGGCGGCAGTTACGAGCATATCGAAGGCCGGTTCGATTTCGGCGGCCCGCTCGGCGGCGACCAGCGCTTCCTCTATCGCCTGACCGGGCTCGCGCGCGACAGCGGCAGCCAGGTCGACCACACGCCGGACAACCGCTACTATATCGCACCGGCTTTCACCTGGAATCCGAACGAGGATACCAGCCTCACCCTGCTTACCGATTTCCGCTATGACGAGACGCGCTACCCGCAGGGTTTCCCGGTCAGCGGCACGCTGACAAGCAATTCGCACGGCCCGATCCCGACCAACACGTTTCTCGGAGAGCCCGACCAGGACAAGTTCAATCGCAATCAATATTCCGCGGCCGTCCTGTTCAGCCGTCGCATCGACGATGTCTTCTCGTTCCACCAGGATTTCCGCTATTCGCACTACGACTACGACCTGGTCGCTCATAACGCGATCGGCTATCAGGCGGGATCGGACCGCGTGGTCGATCGCATCATCTGGACCGCCCGCCCGAACTTCAATGCCACGGCGACCGACACGCGCGGTGAGGCGGATTTCGACACCGGGCCATTCGGCCACAAGGTCCTGCTCGGCGCCAACTGGATGCGCTCGGAGCTCGAGGATCAGGGCACGATCACCATGGGCACGCCGATCGACGTCTACGATCCCGATTACGGCAATTTCGGCTCGCTGCCGGACGACACCGACCACACGGTCGACACGCTCTGGCAGGTCGGCATCTATCTCCAGGACCAGATCACATTCGACGAGCGCTGGATCGCGGCGCTCAGCATCCGCCAGGACTGGGCCCGCAACGGCACGCGCAACCTGGTCGCGAGCGACGGCACCAGCCAGTACAGCGACGACCTCACCTGGCGCGCCGGGCTGGTCTACAAATCGCCGATCGGCCTCGCGCCCTATTTCTCCTATGCGACCTCGTTCGATCCGGCGATCGGCACGACCTTCGACGGCGCGCCGTTCAAGCCGACCACCAGCCAGCAGTATGAAGTCGGCGTGAAGTTCCAGCCGGAAGGCTATAACAGCTTCATCACGGTCTCGGCCTTCGATCTGACGCAGCAGAACGTGCTGACCACCGATCCTGATCCGACGCATCCCGGCGAAAGCGTCCAGACCGGCGAGACGCGCACCCGCGGCATCGAGTTCGAGGCGGTTGCCTCGCTCGACATGGGCCTCGACCTGATCGGCTCCTACACCTATCTCGATGCGAAGATCACCAAAAGCGAGGATGGCGACGAGGGTTTTCGCGTCAAGAGCATTCCGCACCACCAGGCATCGCTCTGGGCCGATTACACGCTGCGGAGCGGCGACTTCAAGGGCCTCGGCCTCGGCTTCGGCGTCCGCTATCTCGGCTCGACGCTCGACAACACCAATACGCTGAAGACGCCGGACTACCTGCTGTTCGACGCTTCGCTGCACTACGAGCTCGGGGGGATCAGCCCGATGCTCGAAGGTGCCAAACTCTCGGTGAACGCCCGCAATCTCGGCGACAAGCGCACCATCGCCTCCTGCGCCTGGGACACCTGCTATTTCGGCGACCGCCGCACCGTCCTGGCGACGCTGAGCTATCGCTGGTGAACACGCGCGGCGCCGGACCCGCGGGTCAAGCCCGCGGGTGACGACGTGAGAGGTGGCGTTACGGCCGCACGTAAGCCGTCTTGACGATCGTGTAGAACTCCCGCGCCAGCTCGCCCTGCTCGCGGGTGCCGTAGCTGGAGTTCTTGCGGCCGCCGAACGGCACGATGTAGTCGACGCCGGCGGTCGGCAGGTTGACCATGGTCATGCCGGCCTCGATGTTGCGCTTGAAGTGGGTGGCGTGCTTCAGCGAGGTGGTGCAGATGCCGCCGACCAGGCCGAACTCGGTGTCGTTGGCGACGGCGAGGGCCTCGTCGTAATCCTTCACCCGGATCACGTTGGCGACCGGACCGAACACCTCTTCGCGGCTGATCCGCATGTTGTTGTTGCTCTCGGTGAACAGCGCGCAGTTCAGGTAGAAGCCCTGGGTCTTGCGGTTCAAGAGCTCGCCGCCCCAGGCCAGCTTGGCGCCTTCCTTCTGCGCGATGGAGATGTATTCGAGATCCTGGTCGAGCTGGCGCTGATCGACCACCGGACCGATCTCCGCGCCGGGCTCGAGCGCGTGATCGATCTTGGTCTTCTTCAGCCGCTCGATCATCGCCGCCACGAACTTGTCATGGATGCCCTGCTGCACGATCAGCCGCGAGGAGGCGGTGCAGCGCTGGCCCGTGGAGCCGAACGCGCCCTGGAACGAGGCCTCGACCGCGATGTCGAGATCGGCGTCATCGAGAACGACCATCGGATTCTTGCCGCCCATCTCGAGCTGCACGCGGGCGAGACGCTTGATGCAGGCCTCGGCCACCATGCGGCCGGTCTTGGTCGAGCCGGTGAAGGTGACGCCGGCGACGTCCTTGTGGTTGATGATCGCATTGCCGACCACCGAGCCCGAACCCATGGTGAGGTTCAGCACGCCTTCCGGCAGTCCGGCGCGTTGCAGGATATCGACGATCGACCAGGAGCTCGCCGGAACGAGATCGGCGGGCTTCAGCACCACCGTGTTGCCGAAGGCGAGGGCGGGCGCGACCTTCCAGGCCGGGATTGCGATCGGGAAGTTCCAGGGCGTGATGATGCCGATGACGCCGACCGGCTCGCGGGTCACTTCCGCTTCGGTGCCGGGGCGGAGGCCCGCCATCTTGTCGCCGTGGATGCGCAAGGCCTCGCCGGCGAACCACTTGAAGATCTGGCCGGCGCGGGTCGCCTCGCCGATGCCTTCGGGCAGGGTCTTGCCTTCCTCGCGGGAGAGCTGCTTGCCCAGCTCCTCCTTGCGGGCCAGGATCTCGGTGCCGGCCTTGTCCAGGATGTCGGAGCGGACCTGCGGGCTGGTGCGGGCCCAGGCATGGGACGCCTTCTTCGCCGCCGCGACCGCGTCGTTCACCTGATCCGCCGTGGCCGCGGTGAAGGCGCCGACCGGATCGTTCTTGTCGGACGGGTTCTCGTTGACGCGCGATCCCGAACCTTCGACCCACTGACCGGCGATCAGGTTGCGCTTCACTTCCATATTCATGACGGCTCCGTTGAGAATGCGGGAGGGACCTCCCGGGGGCTTCCGATGGCGGGAAAATAGTGCCCCGGACCGGCAGCGGCAACGGAGAAGGTGAGACCGCCGGCTCCGCTCTTGTCATACAAAATTCGCGGCGCCGGCCTGCGGTCTAACCCCTGGAAATGTCAGGGGTATTGGTCTCCGGGCGTGACCGTCAGATCGCGCCGGAAATCTGCCGTCGCGCCGCGTCGGCCAGGGGATGCAGCACGTCGGGAGCCGCCGGCCCGACCAGGCTGTAGCCGAGACCGCCTTGCGCCCAGGTGTAGCCGGCAATGTCGCCGTTCCGGGACGGCGCCATCGGCGCGTCCTGCTCGGCTTCCATCGGCCGCACCAGCATGACCAGGCGGGTGCCGCGATCGTCGTCGTACATCAGCATGCCGGCGGGGCCGTGCGGTGTCGGCACCAGCCGGCCGCCCATGAAGCGATAGCCCGATGCCGAGAGGTCGGGAACCGCGATCGACCGGTTCAGCCGGTTCGAGATCCAGCGGACCAGCTGGTCGGTGGCCTCGGCCCTGATCTCCACCGGCCGGCTGCGATCGACGGCAAAGACGGCGTAGCTGTCGGCCGCTTCGCGCGCCAATGCCGTGACGCCGCTCTCGGGCGTGGCGAGCGTGTCGCGCAGCAGCCAGCCGCTCGTGCCGCCTGCCGCGAGCAGGATCACCGCCGCGGCGGCGGCGCGCCAGGTCGGCACGGCCGGCCGGCGGCGGGCTGCGATCAGGCGATCCAGATTGAGGCTCGGCGGCAGCGGCTCCTCGGCGATCGGTGCAAAGGCGGCGCGCAACGCCGCGCGCTGCCCGGCTTGAGTCTCGATCCGCCGCGCGACATCCGGATGCTCGGCGAGGTAACGCTCGACCGCGGCCTCGCGCTTCGGATCGAGTGCGCCATCGATATGAGCCTGGAGATCGTCTTCGGTGATCGGACGGTCCACCGTCATTTGACCCTCCGCAAATGGGATTCACGCATGGCAGGCTGTCCGTCCAGCGCCGCCGCCAGCCTTTCGCGCGCCCGGGACACGCGCGACATCACCGTCCCGACCGGAATGTCCAGAACCTTCGCGGTCTCGGCATAGGAGAGATCCTCGACCGACACCAGCAACAGGACACTGCGGTGCTCCTCGGTGAGCGTCTCCAGCGCACGCAGCAGGTCGCGGTGGCGCAAGGCGTCCTCCTGGTTGGCGGGTCCGACCAGCATCGCGTCTTCGACCGCCACATGCGGGCCGCGGCGCGCGATCGTGCGCATCCGGTTCAGGGCGAGATTGTGCAGGATGGTGAAGAGCCAGGTCCGCGTGCTGCCCTCGGCCCGGCGCTGGTGCCAGCGCGAGAGCGCGCGTTCCAGGCAATCCTGCACCAGATCGTCCGCCGCGGCGCGGTCGCGCAGCAGGGCACGCGCGTAGCGCCGCAGCGGTGGGATCAAGGGGCCGACCAGGATGCCGATGTCGTCCATGCCGGCTCAGAGCACCTGCATCTGCACCGGCGTACCGAGCTTCGCCGGCGTGCCGGGGACGATGACGAGATAGCGGCGCTCGTCCTGGTGCGTGCTCTGGACGATCTGCCGGATCGGGCCGACCGCGTTGACGATCGCCGCACCCGCCGGATTGGTCATGAAAGCCGAGAGCGGCTGCAGCGCACCCTTGCCGTCGGGCTGATCGGCCAGCGCCAGAACGTAGGGCTGCTTCGGTTCCAGCCCGGTGACCGCCGCTTGCAGGACCTGCAGCAGACCCTGATCGAACAGCGAGACGCTGGTCGAACTCGCCTCCTTGTCGCCGCGCAAGGTCAGATGCGCGGTCGTGCCGGCAACGCCGAGCGGCTGCAGGTTCTGCATGCCGTCGCCTTCGGGCACGGCGTTCGGCACATAGGCGATGGCCTGGGGCGCCTGGCCGATCGGGATGCTCGCGATCACTTGGTTGGTCATCGTGTCGATGGCGGCGAGAGCATCGGCATTCTCCAGCCCGACATAGATCCGGCTGCCGTCGCCCGAAGGCCAGACGCCGTGCGGCAGCTTGCCGACCGGAATGGTCGCGACCTGCGAGAAATCGTCGGTGCGGAACACTTTGACCTCGTTCAACCCGCCGATCGTAACATAGGCGAACGTCCCCTTGGCGTTGCGGGCGATGTTCACATGGTTGGTGATCGGGCCGGTGTCGAGGCTTTTTAGCATTGCGAAAGGCGGCTTGGCCTCGAACACCATGGTGCGCCCGACATCCTTCAGCGTGAGCCAAACCTGCTTTCCGTCCGGCGTCGCCGCGATGTTCGGGCAGAACGGGCTGTCTTGCTTCATCTTGCCCACGATCTGGTGGTCCGCGACCGAGATGACGTCGGTCTCCGGATTGAAGGAGGAGCAGACATAGCCGTATTTGCCGTCCGGCGAGAAGATCTGCATGCCCGGGCCGGCGGGTACCTTGATCCGCAGCTTCTCCCCATAGGTCTGGGCATCGAGCACGGCGATGTAATCCTCGCCGCGCACCGTCACCCAGACTTCCTTTCCGTCCGGCGTGAAGAAGGCTTCATGCGGCGCACGGCCGACATAGGTCACGTGCTTCACCGTGTTGGTCGCGGTGTCGATGAAGCTCACCGAATTGGTGCCGATCGAGACCACGGCGAGGGTCTTGTGGTCGGGTGAGAAGCCCATGCCGTGCACCAGCACCTGGCCCCGATAGAGCGGGCTCAGGTTGCCCGGCTGCGGATCGCCGAGCCGGATCACGCCCAACAGCGCGTTGGAGACGGGATCGGTGACCGAGACCGTGTTGGAGAACTGCTCGGCGGCATAGACGCGGTCATGGTGGCTGACCGGGATATCGGGCGCATCGACGGCCCCCGGCGCCTGGCCGGCTAAGGCGATCGCCATGCCGGCGACGATCGTGGTGGCGAGGAAGGTGGAGGCGAAAAGAATGGATTTCACGGGCTGGCTCCTACTGCATCGTGTTCATGTCGGGCATCGACGGCATCGTGGGTGCGGGTGCCGATGGCGGCGGCGGCTCACCGAGCGCCAGATGCATCGCGGCGATCTCCTGAAGCTGCTCGACGATGATCTCCTGGGCGATGCGGCGGATCTGCTCGTTCTTGCCGTAACGGAGCACAGCCTGGGCCATGTCGATGGCGCCCTGGTGGTGCGGCGCCATCATCGCGACGAAATCCCGGTCGATGTCGCCGGTCGGCTTGATCTCCATCGCGGCCATCATCTTCGCCATGGCGGTGTTGTTCTCCATGAGGAAGGGCTGCTCCGCGGCGGGCGCGACAGGCATCGACATCGACATGGTCTGGGCCGTGGCCGGAACGACGGCGCCGGCCGCAAGACCAAGGAGGAGGCCGGCGATCAGCTTTGAATGGGGGAGGGGCAAGGGGAGGTCTCCAGATGGGATGCGTATGGGTTAGACACCCCGGGGCCGCGCTTATTCCGTCGTCCCGGCAGATTTCTTCCGGATGGAATCCAAGATTTTTCAATAGGTTGTGCCGCTCGGCCGGTTCTCATGTGAAAAATGCCGGCCGGTCTGTCGATTTCGCCGGTGCCGGTCCGACGTGTTCCTGAGAGGTGCCGTGGGGACGGCCACCAAGGGAGCGAAACATGGTCCATCAAGGAAGTTGTCACTGCGGCAGGGTCACCTTCGAGGTCGAGGGCGCGCTGACCGCTGCGCTCTCCTGCAATTGCTCGATCTGCTCGAAAAAAGCCGCGCTGCTCTGGGCCTTGCCGAAGCAGCAGGTGCGTTTCCAATCCGGGCTTGGCGATCTCGGCCGCTACACCTTCAACCGCCATGTGATCGCCCATCGCTTCTGCACGACCTGCGGAATCCACACCCATGGCGAGGATGCCGGGGAGACGGCCGAGCCCAACGTCTATATCAATATCCGCTGTCTCGAGGGCGTGGATCTCGGCGCGATTCCGCTGCAGCATTTCGACGGCCGGTCGTTCTAAGGGGAGATGGCGACATGAAATGGCATTACGGCTGGGTCATCGTTCTGGTCGGCGCGCTGATGACCTGCATCGGCGCGGGCGCCTTGTTCACCTTGCCGGTCTTTCTGCAGCCGATCTCGCAGGATACGGGCTGGTCTACGACCGGCATCTCCACCTCGATGACCATCGCCTTCCTGGTCATGGGCGCCGCCGGTTTCGGCTGGGGCGCGCTCAGCGATCGCATCGGCGCGCGCCCGGTGCTGATCATGGGCAATCTCCTGCTCGGTCTCGGCCTGGTGATGGCCAGCCGCTCCACCAGCCTGATTGCGTTCCAGATCTGGTACGGTGTGGTGATCGGCATCGCCGGCGGCAGCTTCTTCCCGCCGCTGATCGCCACCACGGTCGGCTGGTTCGAGAAGCATCGCAGCCTCGCCGTCTCGCTGGTCTCGGTCGGCATCGGCGTGGCACCCATGACCGTGGCGCCGTTCTCGCGCTGGCTGATCTCGACCTATGAATGGCGTGAGGCCCAGCTCATCATCGGTATCGCGGTTTGGGTCCTGCTGCTGCCGATGGCCTTGATGATTCGCCGTCCGCCTGCTGTCCCGGTGGATGTGGCGCCCGCAGCCCACTCTATCTCTATGGCGGCACCTGGGCCGGAAAAGCCCGGCATGACGGTCGGGCAAGCTTTGCGCACGCCGCAATTCATCGTGCTGGCGCTCGTGTTCTTCGCCTGCTGCGCCTGCCATTCCGGACCGATCTTCCACACCGTCAGCTTCGCCCAGCTCTGCGGGATCGCACCGATCTATGCGGTGACGATCTACAGTGTCGAAGGTGTCGGCGGCCTGTTCGGGCGCGTGGCGTTTGGGTTCGCCGGCGATCGGTTTGGCGTGAAGCCGACTTTGATCGTCGGGTTGCTGATCCAGGCGGTCGGCGCCGGCGCTTATCTCTATGCCGCCAACCTCGAGGTCTTCTACGCGGTCGCCTTCGTCTTCGGCTTCGCCTATGGCGGCGTGATGCCGCTCTATGCGGTGCTCGCGCGCGACTATTTCGGGCCGAACATCATGGGCGCCGTGTTCGGTGCGGCGGCGATGATCTCCAGCCTCGGCATGGCGCTGGGTCCCGCGATCGGCGGCTGGATCTACGACACCTGGAACGCCTATACCGGACTCTACGTCGCGTCCTTCGCGGTCGGGCTCGGCGCGGCGGCGATCGCGCTCGCTTTTCCGCCGCAGCACCGGCAGCAGCAGTCGGCGTGATGGTCGGTGTCCGGCGCTGCGAGATAGTCGCGCGCACCGTAGAACAGATCGGCGATCTGGCCCGGAATGTGTTGCTTCTGGCTCGGTAGAAGCGTCGACCGCGGAGTCGTCGTCGACTTGGTGATCTCGTCGATGATGAAGCTGCCGAGGGCGCGGTAGCTTTCGAACTGGGATTCGGTGAACCACTGGTTCAGGGTCGAATCGTGCGGAAAGCGCGCATTCGATGCGGCATAGGCTCGGATATCGGCGGGCAGGTTGCCGTGCAATCCGGGCTTGATGTAGAGCAGCAGGCCCGGATCCGCCTTGAAATTCGCGCCGAGCTGGGGGTGCTGTTCGGGATACTCGATCACGCCGAGCGCACAAAAGAAGCCCGGCAGCGGCGGCTCCGCCTGCTTGGCCAGTTGCAGCTTGTCGAAATTGATGATCACGCCCATGTCGATCTTGATCTTGCGGACCGCCGCACCGAGATCCTCGAGGGTACATTTCTCATCCTGTCCGGCGTCGCTGACCACGATGAAGCGGCAGCGCCGGCGGATCATTTCGTACAGGCCGAGATTCTCGAAGTGCCCGCCGTCCGACAGGTAGACGAAATCCTGCTTATTGTCGGTTCGCCCGAAGGTCTCGCGCATCAGATGCGTGAAGCTGGTGCCGGGGCCGCTCTTCTTCCAGCTTTTCTCGTTCAACGGATTGCCGAGCCACCATCCGAGCCGCAGGTTGGCCAGCATCATCACGATGCTGGTGACCGGAGACGAGTGATAGCCCCAGTTTGGGCTGACCGCCGCGCCGGAGATCGCCATTGCGGTGCCGAGCGAGACGTCGCCGGAATATTGCGCGGAATCCCGATAGTTGACGCTGGGATTGCCGGCATGAAAAGGGGTGAAGATGAAGGATTCTGCCTTCCGGTCCCGCCAAGCCAGTTCCTTGCCGGAGACCAAGTTGAGCGCGACATTGATGACCGGATAGAGCCGGGTGAATGGCGCCGCACAGAGCCTGCTCATCGGATCTTCACAACAAAGCCGGGAGTAGGGGTCGTCCTGCTGCTGCTGGAAGCGGTTGCGCAGGCTGCCGAATTTGATGTTGTCGCTGTCTGAGAAGCCGTCGAAGTTGTTGCGATCGTCCGAGTCGTTGCTGGCCCCAAGGAATGCCTTGATCAATCGGTTGCGATAGAGCGCGTGCAACGAGAACCAGTTCACATCGACAAACAAGGAAACCAGCTGCGCGAAACCGCCGAGTAGCAGGCAGCCTATCAGGGCGACCCAGAACGTCGCCGCCCAATGCTCGCGCGGCGCTGTGACCAGCGACGGCCAGGTCTCCTCCACCCATGGGACCACGGCGTCGATGATCTGGCGGCTGGCCGCGGCGAGCAGAACGATCAGGCAGAGCAGAAAGATCGCGGCCAAAGCCGCCACGATCTGCGTGAACGGCAGCCGCTCCTTCGCCGCCGCCTTGGAGGTCGCCGCGGTGATCGAGCTGGCACCGCCAAGCAGAGTGAGGAAGCCGGATCCCGCGATCACGGAGTAGAGTCCTGTCCTGACCGAGTCAAAGATCTCATACCCGTAAAGCACCAATCCACTGAACAGCGCCCAAGCGAGCCCCGCAGCGGTGAACACGCCGGCGGCGCGACCCAGCCACTCGCGATCGCGGTCGCCTTCGCGGAACCGGCAGGCGATGCCCACATAAATCGCCTCGCCCATCACGAAAGAGAGAATGATCCAGGTTGGACCGAATACGGCGATCGCACGCCGTCCGTTCTCCTGTGCATGGATCGGATCTGAGTTTGGATCGAAGATCCGCTGCACCAGGATCAGGCCAAGCCAGATGGCGACGCCGGTCATGGCGCCGGAGATAAGCCAGGCGAACAGCTCCAGTCCGATCTTCGCGAACGAGCGCTGATCGTGAATGCTTGGCCGCACGGCGAAATACCCGAAAGACAGTGCCCGTGCCGTGGTCAGGATCAAGGCCGCGATGCAACACCAGCGAATCATATTCTGAAGGCTCTCCAGCGGATAATGGAGATAGTGGCCACAAGCCAAAGCCAGCAGAAAGGCGCCGAGAAGACCGGGCACCAGAACGAACGTGTTGTATTGGCCGGGCGTGATTGTCGAGCGACTGTCGCTCGGACGATTGGCGGCCGAGACGGTGATCGCGAACAGCACGAAGAGAGCGCCGAAGAAATCGAGCAGAGACCGCCAATTGAAGATCGCGCTGAAGTTGGTGTGGGCGTCAGAAACATTCCACACCAATCCGACGACCGTGTCCCACAGAAGGCCCAATGCGGATGGTGCCTGGTCGGTGTACCTTTGGTAAGCGTCCGATCTGAAGAAGACGTCATGGCCGCCGACGAAAGCCTTGAAATGTGAGTTGGCCCCGCCCGCATCCATCACTGCAAGATAGATGTGGCACGCCAGCAATACCGAGACGATCAAAGGCAGGAAGACCAGCCAGTTGAGAAACAGATTGCGACCGACCAGCGCGATCGCCGTCCATGTATCCCCGGAGGTGATGCCGAGCTTCGGTGTGAGGAAGCTGTGGTAGCGTCGCAGCCAGCGGATCGGATTGGGTTCTCGGCCCAGGCTGGGCTGCCACGGCCCGAGATCCTCGATCATCGTTTTCTTGCCGCGGCGGTGCAGTCCTGCCGTCAGCCAGGAGCCGATGTAACCGCCACCCGACACGGTCGATAGATAGTGGAAGTGGTCCAGCGCGCTCTTCCGCGCCAAAGCTTGGATGACGCCGAACGCGAAGGCGGCGCTGCGGATGCCGCCGCCGGACAAGCAGAGGGCGGTCTGGCCGGTTCCCGAGAGTCCATGCACCGCCGAATGATAGTCGCAAAGCCAACTGCCTTGAGGCTTGACCCCGTGCAGCACTTCGAACTCATGTAAGAGCACGTCCTCGACTTTGAGCGCTTCACTCACGGCCATTCCCCCGAAGCCATGAGGCTCATTCGCTCACACCCAGCGAACCGATGCAACCAAGCCGCGAGTGGCGATCGTCACATTCGCTGGCTCTTTATGCCTTGAGAGCTGCGGAAGTACCCAAATCGGGTGATGCCGGCGCGGTCAGAGCGACCGATCAGGTCCGCCGCATGAACTCGGCGACCGCCGACCAGTCCTTGTCGCCGAGGCCGGCTTGCACCGCCTCGGTCATCTGGTGGCGCACGGTCTCCAGCATCGGCAGGCGCCTGCCGGCGCGCTCGGCGGCCTCGCTGGCGAGGCGCAGGTCTTTCAGGCCGAGCGACATCTTGAAGCCCGGCGCGTATTCCTCCGCCACGATCTTCGCGCTGTAGCTCTGATAGACCCGGCAGCCGAACAGCGCCTCCAGCACCAGCTCGAAGAAGGCCTTGGGTGCGACGCCGTTGCCCTCGGAGAGCAGGGTCGCCTCGGCCATCGCTTCGATCGCCATGCCGATCATCATGTTGCCGGCGATCTTCGCCGCGTTGGCCTGGGCCGGGCGTTCGCCCATCGGCCAGGTCTTCTTGCCGACTGCCGCCAGCAACGGCGCGACCTTGGCGATGGCATCCGCCGCGCCGCCGGCCACGACGTTGAGTTGCGCCGCCGCGGCGACGTCCGGCCGGCCGAAGACCGGCGCGGAAACGTAGCCGATGCCGGCTTCGGCATGCAGCTCGGTGAGCTCTTCGGCGAAGGCAATCGAGATGGTCGAGCAGCCGACATGCACCGAGCCCTTGCGTGCATCCTTCAGCAAGCCGCCATCGAGCACCACGGCGCGGAGGGCGGCATCGTCGGAAAGCATGGTGAAGACCACGTCGGCCTGGAAGGCCTCGCGGGCGGTCTTGACCAGGTTGAGACCGCTGGCATCGACCGGCGAGCGGTTCCAGGCGCGCACCGAATGGCCGGCCTTTGCGATGTTACGCGCCATCGCGATACCCATGCTGCCGAGCCCGATGAAGCCCACGTCCATGATCGTCTCCCTGTCTGTGTGCCGGCAAGTCTAGCCGTCCGCTTGCGAAGCGCACAAACCGCCTGTATCGATGGCTGCCATATGAAAATAGCGGGGGAACGATGTTCCAGGATCTCGATGCGATCTACGCGCGTTACCGGCAGGCCGAGAACATTCCGGGCCTGGTCTATGGCGTGATCCAGGGCGGCAAGCTGGCCCATGTGAAAGGCCTCGGCATCGCCTCGCTGGAGACCAAGGCGCCGGTGGAGGCCGAGACCTTCTTCCGCATTGCGTCGATGACCAAATGTGTCACGTCCCTGGCGGTTCTGCTGCTGCGCGACCGCGGCAGGCTTTCACTCGACGCGACGGTCGAGAGCCTGGTCCCGGGCTTCGCCAAGCTGCTTCTGCCGACGGCGGACAGCCGGCCGGTCACCTTGCGCGACCTGCTCACCCATGTCGCCGGCTTCGTCACCGACGATCCCTGGGGCGACCGGCTGCTCGCGCAGCCGCTCGACGAATTCAACCGCATGCTGGAAGCGGGCATGCATTTTGCCCGGCCGCCGCGCATCGATTTCGAATATTCCAACCTCGGCTACACCGTGCTCGGCCGGGTGGTCGAGGCAGCCAGCGGAGACGACTATACGGGCTTTGTCACGCGCGAGATTCTGCGCCCGATCGGCATGGAACGCAGCACGTTCGAGATCGACGACCTGCCGGCCGGCGCGTTGGCCCTCGGTTATCGCCATCACGACGACACCTGGTCGGCCGCCAGGCTCGAGCATGACGGCGCTTTCGGCGCGATGGCGGGCATCTGCACCAATGCCGTGGAATATGGCCGCTTCGTCGCCTTCATGCTCGACGCCTGGCCGTCGCGTGACGCTGCGGAGACCGGCCCGGTCAGCCGCGCCTCGCGCCGCGAGCTCGCCCTGCTGCACAGCGGTCCGCGCGCGCCGACCTTCCGCAAGCATCAGGGGCGCGAGATCGCGACCGCCAGCGCCTATGGCTATGGGCTGATCAACTCGTTCGAGCCCGAGCTCGGCCGGTATCTCCACCACCGCGGCGGGCTGCCGGGCTACGGCTCGCACTTCCTGTTCTCGCCGGAGACGCAGATCGGCATCTTCAGCTTCGCCAACCGCACCTATGCAGCGATGAACGAGCCCAATGTCGAGGCGGCGGCCGCGTTAAAGGATGCGGGCGCCTGGACGGTTCCGCCGCTTCCGGTAAGCGCGCACCTCGCGACGGCGGTCGAGGCGGTCTCGCGCGTCTATCGCGCCGGCCGGATTGCCGAGGCGAAAGAGATGCTCGCCATCAACTTCCTGCTCGACCGCCCGGCCGAGGAGTGGGACCGGCATCTCTCCCTTCTGGCCGAGCGCGTGGGCGAGTTGCGGCATATCGATGCCATCCCGGACCACCAGCTGTCGGCGAAACTGACGCTGACCGGCGAACGTGGCGTCGCGCGGGGCGATCTCATCCTGACCGGAGAACGGAGCCCGCGGATCCAGTCACTCACGCTGGAGTTCGCGAAGGGCGCCTGACGGCCGCGGCGATCGCGGCCGCGGCGACGACCGCCACCGCGGTGAACGGCATCCAGGCCTGGGCATCGCCCATCGTGTGGAGCGTCATGCCGCTGAGCAGGCACCACAGGATCGGGATCGGGTAGAGCAGCCAGAGAAATCTGCCGCGGAGCAGGATCAGGAAGCCGAGCGTCGCGATCACCGTCGGATCGGGGGCGATGCCGAAAATCTCCGATGTCGACCGGTCGCGGCCATGGAGCGGCGCGAGCAAAGGCACGCCGACGGTTGCGAAGGCCAGGAGCAGATATCCGGTCCAGGGCACGACGCCGCGCGGCTGCACGGTGAATCCGGCCCGGACCGCGATCAGCAGAAGCAGCAGCGCTTCGAGCACAAAGGCGGGCGCCACATAGGCGATGGCCCAATTGATGCCGGCATAGCGGGTCCACAGGAAGGTATAGGCGACAAACGACCACACGAGCGCCAGGATGGCGGCCGCCGAGCGAAGGAAATTTGCGCCGCCGCGCGCCGCGAGAAAGGTGACGATGCCGCCGAGGGCAAGGGTCAGCACCGGCAGCGGCCAATAGGCTTCGTTCTGCAGCTCGAACATCCGCCAATAGGTGCGCGGCGAGAACAGCAGGAAGTCCTCGGCGCTGTAGCTCCACCATTCCGACATCAAAGACTCCGAACCTGGGCCGAGATGCGCGCGCGCAAATCGGCGTCGGGCAGGAGGCCGCCGCCGGCGGCCAGGTTCTCGCGCACATGATCGACGCGGCTGGTGGCGGGAATCGCCACCGTCACCGCCGGATGCGCCAGGATGAACTTCAACAGCAGCTGCGCCCAGCTCGTCGCGCCGACCTCCGCCGCAAAGCCGGGCAGCGGTGCGTTTGCCACCCGGCGGATCAGCGCGCCCTGCTCGAACGGGCGGTTGACGATGACGGCGATGCCGCGCTCGGCGGCCAGGGGCAAGAGGCGCGCCTCGGCCTCGCGATCGACGGCGTTGTAGGTGAACTGCACGAAATCGAGCGGCTGGTCGCGCATGATCCGCTCGATGAGATCGTGTCGTCGCCCCTCGGAGGTGGTGATGCCGACATAGCGCAGCTTGCCCGCCGCTTTCATCTCGAACAGCAGCGGCAGCTTGGCCTCCCAGTCCACGAGGTTGTGGACCTGCAGCAGGTCGAAGCGCGGCACGCCCCAGTATGCGCGCGTCTCCTCGATCTGGGCCGGCCCGTCGCCGGAGGTCCAGACCTTGTCGGCCGCGAACAAGGCCTTCGGCCGTCCGAGCTTCTGCAGCCCGTAGCCGATCACCGGCTGCGCCGAGCCGTACATCGGCGAGGAATCGATCATGCGGCCGCCGGATTCGAAGAACGCCGCCATCACCGCGGCGCATTCGTCCTTCCGCTGCGGATCCTCGCCGACATTGAAGGTGATCCAGGTGCCGAGGCCGACGATCGGCAGCTGCTCGCCGCTGGAGGGAATGGGTCGGCTGGCCGGTTCCGCCGTGGCGGCCCGGAGGGCGGTCGGCAGCAAGGCTCCCGCGGCGGTCGCCGCCACGGAGGTCTGCAGGAAGGCACGGCGTGTCGTCGGCATCCGATTTCTCCCGCATTGAACAGGGCGCGCGTCCGCTCGCGAAAAGCTGGTTCTTCGCGGCGCCGGCGTCAAGTCGGAGGGTGCCGGATCGTCCTGAAGAGTAAAGACGTCGCCCCAGACACGCCCGCGGCCCGCTTAGCGCGTGAAATAGCCCGGCTGGTCGATGTCCGCGAGGAGCCCGATCTGCGTCGGTTTCCAGTCCAGGCGCTTCTGCGTCAAGGCGCTGGATGCGGGCATGTCGAGGCCGGCGAACATTGCGAGCGGGCCGTAATAGTCGACAGCTTCCGCCTGCTTGATCGAGGCCACTGGCACGTTCAGAGCACGGCCGATCACGTCGATGATCCGGCGCATGGGCACGCCCTCTTCACCAACGGCATGATAGACACCGTCCGTCGTGCCTTTCTCCAATGCGAGCCGGTAGAGGCGGGCGACATCCAGTCTATGCCCCGCTGCCCAGCGCTGGCTGCCATCGCCGACATAAGCGGCAGCGCCTTTTTGGCGCGCACCGTTGAGCAAGTAGGTGATCAAGCCGGCCTTGCCTTCACCGCCATGCACCTGCGGCAGGCGGATCGCCATCGCGCGCACGCCACGCGACGCATAAGCCAGGCCGGCCTGCTCCGACACGCGCGGAACATGCGGGCTGGCATCGCGCCGCATATCTTCGGTGATCACCACGCCCGGGGCGATGAGAGCCGTTCCGGACGTGACGATGAAGGGCTTGTTCGTGCCTTCCAACACGTCGCCCATCGCCTCGATGGCCCGCTTGTCGATCCGTCCGTTCTCCGCGAATTTCGAGAAATCATGGATGAAGGCGAGATGGATCGTGCCGTCCGTATCCTTCGCGCCCTTGCGCAGACTGTCGAGATCTTCGAGCGAACCGCGATGCACCTCCGCTCCGGCCGCCTTCAGCGCCGCGGCGTTCGCATCGGAGCGGGCAAGGCCCAGCACCTGGTGGCCGTTTGCGATCAATTCCTTGGTTGTGGCGGTGCCGATGAATCCGGCTGCGCCGGTTATGAACACGCGCATGTGGGTTCTCCTTGCTGTTATGAACCAGGCGATCGGCGGGCGAGCGACTGGGAGGGAGGCGATCAGGACTTTCGCGCTTCTCTCGCTGCGCCAAGTCCGGAGCCGGAGCCGCGCCGGCGCGTGGTTTTTCTGCCAATGTGCTATGATGGTAAAGTAGTGACAGTATACCGGTATAATTGCTAACAGGACGGCCATGCCTGCCGCGAATGAAAATCTGCTGGGGGCCTATCTGAGGGACCGCCGCGCGAAACTCGATCCAACCGCGTTCGGCTTTCCCTTGGCGCGCCGGCGAACGCCGGGCCTTCGCCGGGAGGAGGTGGCCCAACGCGCGAATGTCAGCGCCACTTGGTACACTTGGCTGGAACAAGGACGAGGCGGCGCGCCGTCCGCCGATGTGCTCGATCGCATTTCAAGCGCGATGATGCTGACGGATGCCGAGCGCGAGCACTTGTTTCTACTCGGTTTGGGCCGCCCGCCCGAAGTTCGCTATCACGCGCCCGCAGGCATCACGCCGCGCTTGCAACGCTTGCTCGACACGCTGGAACACAGTCCCGCGTTCGTCCGAACGGCCACATGGGACGTGATCGCATGGAACAGAGCTGCCGCGGTGGTCTTGACCGATTACAGCGCGCTGCCGGAAGGCCAACGCAATGTGCTGCGCATGATGTTCCACGACTCGCGCGTGCGCGCGGCGCAGCACAACTGGCAAAGCGTTGCGCGGTATGTTGTGGCCTCGTTTCGCGCCGACGTGGCGCGCGCCGGCGCGGCCCGGAACGTGCAGTCGCTTGTCGACGAGCTCTGCGCGACCAGTCCCGAATTTGCGGCGATGTGGCGTGACAACGATGTGCAGGCCCATGGCGACGGCCTAAAAGTCCTGCATCACCGCACCGCCGGGCCGCTCTCGATGGAATTTTCGGGCTTCGCCGTCGATGGCCGGCCCGATCTCAACATGGTGATTTACAATCCCGCGACGCCCGAAGACGCGCACAAGATCAGAACGTTGCTTAAATCCCAGCCCCAGCCATCGCAATTTTGATTCGTGAAACAGTGGAAGCCGCGAAGATGGCGCAGGCGCCGCGGCCGGCAAGAGCGGCGACGGAGGCTACTTGGCCCCGTCGATATAGCCTAGGCTCCGCAAGCTCACATGGCCCTTGCGGCCGACGATGATGTGGTCGTGGAGCTGGATGCCGATCTTCTCCAGCGCCGCCTTGACCGCCTTGGTCATCTCGATGTCGTCGCGCGAGGGCGAAGGATCGCCGCTCGGGTGGTTGTGCGCCATGATCACCGCCGAGGCGTCGAGTGCCAGCGCGCGCTTCGCCACCTCGCGCACATAGACCGGGGTGTGGTTGACGGTGCCCTGGCTCTGCTTCTCGTCGGCGATCAGCGCGTTCTTGGTGTCGAGGAACAGCAGCCGGAACTGCTCGATCGGCTCATGCGCCATGACCGAGTGGCAATAGGCCAGCACCGCCTTCCAGGAGGCGAGCACCGGCTTCTCGGTGATATCCTGCTTCTGCATCAGCAGCGCCGCCGCCTGCACGGTCTTCAGCGCGACGATCGAGGCCTCGCCGATCCCATCGATTTCCGACAGCGCGTCGGGGCTGGCGGCCATCACGCCGGCGAAGCTGCCGAAGCGCTTCAGCAGCGCCTTGGCCGCCGGCTTCATGTCGCCGCGCGGCTGGGCCTGGCAGAGCAGGAGTTCCAGGAGTTCATAATCGGCCAGGGCGCCGGGCCCGCCGCTCAAGAAGCGTTCGCGCAGCCGCTTGCGGTGGCCGAGATGATCGGGTTTCACCGCGCCCCCGGTCATGGCGATACCTTCCCCCGTCTGCCTGCGCATGGTCCGTCCCGTCGCACATCCTATACGCGCGCCATGCGGGCCGCCAATCCCCTTGCGCCCGGCGGTTTCAGCGTTCGTGTGAAACACGATTGCAAGTGGTCGCAATCGCGGGCAGGCTGCTGACCACGCTGCGGGAGACTGGGGATCGGCCATGATCGGAGTGCTCCGTGGATTGATCGCCGCCGCCGCCGCTTCGGCGGCGACCTTGCTTCCAGGCTGTGCATCCGATTCATCCATGTCGGCCTATCGGTCGCTGGTGCTGAAATCCTTGTCTCCCCCACCGGAAGGCGTGGTGCGCGTGCGCTTCATGGGAACGAGCACCATCCTGCTCGAGGACCAGCAGACCCGGATCCTGACGGACGGCTTCTTCACGCGTCCGAGCTTGCCCAAGGTTGCGACGGAAATGCTGGAGCCCGATATCGGCCGCATACGCGACGCGCTTCAGCGGGCCGAAGCCGATCGGATTGCCGCGATCTTCGTCGCGCACTCGCATTACGACCATGCATTGGACTCGGCCGATGTCGCCAAGGAAACCGGCGCGACCGTTTACGGCTCGCAGTCCACTCTCAATATTGCGGCCGGCCGCCCCTTCAAGGTGCCTCTCGAATTGATCGAAGGCGGGGGCGAGGTCCCGGTGAACGGCTTCCACGTGAAAGTGTTCAGGGCGGAGCATTCGTCGCCGCAAAGGTATTCCGGGAGCATCACGGCGCCGCTGAAGCTGCCGGCCTGGGCCTCGGACTTTCAGGAAGGCGCGAGTTTCTCCTTCCTCGTGACCTATGGGAATCTGCGGATCTTGATCCATCCGAGCGCCAACTTCATCGCCGGCATGTTCCGGGGCGTCGAGGCGGATGTCGTCTTCCTGGGGACGGCGTATCTGGCGACACAGGAGGACGACCGGCCGGGATTTGCGAAGGCCTATTGGTGCGAACTGGTGGAGCGGACTGGTGCGAAGCTCGTCATCCCGATCCATTGGGACGACTTCTTCGTGCCCCTGGACCAGCCCCTGCGACCGCTGCCGCGGAACACCGGCAGCTTCGACGAAACCATGGCGCTCATCCACAAGGAAGCAGCGGCGAGCGGCGTCGCGATCAGGCTGATGCCGCTGTTCGACCCGGTCGATTTCCCGCTGCAGGATCCGTCGTTGACGCCGGATACACCCGTCAGGCCGCGTAAGGCGGGTGATGCATGCCCTTGGGCGAAAGGGTGAAGATCTCGCGGCCGGTTTCCGTCACGCCGACCGTGTGCTCGAACTGGGCCGAGAGCTTCTTGTCGCGGGTGACCGCGGTCCAGCCGTCCTCCAGGATCTTCACGTCGAAGCGGCCGGCATTGATCATCGGCTCGACGGTGAAGAACATGCCGGGCTTCAGCTCCGGCCCGGTGTTCGGGCGGCCGAAATGCAGGATCGACGGCGTGTCGTGGAAGATGCGGCCGATGCCGTGGCCGCAGAAATCGCGCACCACCGAGAAGCGGTTCTTCTCGGCGAAGGTCTGGATCGCATGGCCGATATCGCCGACGGTGGCGCCGGGGCGCACCATCTCGATGCCGCGCATCATCGCCTCGTAGGTGACGTCGATCAGCTTCATCGCCTGGACGCCGACCTTGCCCACGCAATACATCCGGCTGGTATCGCCGTGCCAGCCATCGACGATCACGGTCACGTCGATGTTGACGATGTCGCCGTCCAGCAGCTTCCGTTGGCCCGGGATGCCGTGGCAGACCACATGGTTGATCGAGGTGCAGATCGACTTCGGGAAGCCGCGGTAATTGAGCGGCGCCGGGATCGCATCCCGCCCGACGATGTAGTCGTGGCAGAGCGTGTCGAGCGCCTCGGTGGTGACACCCGGCTGGACATGGGCGGCGATCATGTCGAGGACCTCGGCCGCCAGAAGCCCGGCCTTGCGCATCCCCACGAAACCAGCGGCGTCGTGCGTCTTGATCCGCCGATCCTCGTTGATCCAGTCTTCGGAAACGTCTTTTTTCTGCATGTTCAAATCGCTAACCCGCTTTCCCGACAGCATAACCCTTCAGGGTTGCGGTTGGAAGGTTTTGAGAACGCTCTCTAACCGTGGATAAAGGCGATCTCGGCCCCCGCGTCAATGCCGAGCGGCGAGATTCCGCAGGAAACCGCCCGGATTTCCACGCCCTGGGCACGGGCCAGGGTCAAGGCCGCCGCATAGGTCGGGTCGATATCGGCGGCCAGCGCCATCTCGCGGCAATCGTTGCGCTGGACCAGGAACAGCAGCACGGCGCGCTGGCCGGCTTGGGCCAGGGCGCCCAGCTCCGCCAGATGCCGCGTGCCGCGTTCGGTCTTGGCATCGGGAAATTCCGCGATCCCGGCGCGGCGGGACAGGGTGACGCTCTTGACCTCGACCCAGCACGGCCGTCCGTCCGCATCGCCCAGGCGAAAGTCGAGTCGAGATGCGGCACCGACCCTGACCTCGCGCGCGACGGCGGCGGTCGGTAGGTTCGGAAACACGCCGGCCGCCAGGCCTTCGGCGACGATCGCATTGGCACGCGCGGTGTTGATGCCGACCAGCGCGGTGGCGCCCGAGGCCCCGGTTACGCCACCGGCATGGGTTTCCACGATCTCCCAGCCATAGGGCAGCTTGGTTCCGGGGCTGACCGCTGGCCGCGGCATCAGCCAGCAGCGGCTGCCGGGTTCGGCCAGGCCCAGCATGGAGCCCGGATTCGGGCAATGCACGGTGACGCGCGCGCTCCCGGATTCTCCCGGGATTTCCATATCCGCGAGGAAGCGCTTGTAGCGCTTGATGAGACGTGCTTCGACCAGAGGCGGGACGAACTGCATGCGATCGGCGAACGGGATTCAGGCCGTGGGCGGCTCGGGATCGTAGACCGTATAGACCAGGATCTGGGTCACCGTCTGGCCGTCCTCACTGAGCGGCAGGAAGATCACATGGCTGTCGTCCAGCCGGTCCTTGGTCGTCACCACGGTCCCGGTATCGACATGCGGCCGGCCGGTCAGCTGTACCCGGTCGTAGTTGCGCAGCACGCCCTCGCGGCTCGCGCCCATGAAGGCCTCGCCGACGGCACGGCCGGTGGGATCCTGGCCGCGCGCATCGACCTCCCTTGTGCCGACCAGGCGATAGACATAGCGCCGGTCGTCGGCGACGACATCGACGATCATCAGGGCCGGCAGGAAGGAAACCAGCTCGGCGGGTTCGATATCGGCGCGCCGGGGCATCCGGCGGTCGCCGCGTTTTTTGTCCCAATAGCGATAGAGCGGTTCCAGGGCAGTTGGGATGGGGTCAGGGAAGGAGATCGTCATTTTTCCGAGAAGAGAGCCAGCAGATCTCCGCGTTCGGCTGACGCGGCGGTATTACGCATCTCGATATCTTTTCCCACTGATGAAGCGTGGTTCATAGCAGATTTTCCCAGGCTTTCGCACCTCTCGCGACCAATAGGGGTGGGCATTCCCATTTCGCGCGGTTGCGCGGCGCCTCGGTTCGAGGCAAGTTAACTGGAAAATCCGCTTTTGGATCCGGGGCTTCCACCATGACGCGACGATCGACCGCACCTGCCGTTGGGGCTGCCGCCCTCGCGGTGTTGTTCCTGCTGGCCGGCTGCTCGTTCTTTTCCCACAGCGTCACCTGGACCAAGAGCGGGGCGACCGAGGAGCAGGCGCACAGCGACCTCGCCCAGTGCAAGGAGCAGGCCGACGTCCAGACCGAGCGCGACCGCAGCATCGACCAGGACATCTCCGCCGCCAATTCCGGTGCCAATGCCGGGATCGACACCTCCCCGATCCAGAACATGCAGTCCTATCACGACGACCGGCGCTACAAGTCGATCCTCAAGGACTGCATGGCCCAGCTCGGCTATCACACGGTCGAATGATCGGACGACGCTGCGTGGGATCGGGAGCCATGTCTGAGACGAAGAACGCCAAGCCGCCCAAGGTCGTGACCGCCGCGATCCTGGTGATCGGCAACGAGATCCTGTCCGGCCGCACCAAGGACGCCAACCTCCACTATCTCGCCACCGGGCTCACCGCGATCGGCATCCGGCTGATGGAGGCGCGAGTCGTGCCGGATATCGAGGCCCGCATCGTCGAGGCGGTGAACGCGCTCCGCATCGCCTACGACTATGTGTTCACCACCGGCGGCATCGGCCCGACCCATGACGACATCACCTCGGACTCGATCGCCAAGGCCTTCGGCGTGAAGCTGATCAAGCATCCGAAGGCGGTGGAGCTGCTGACCCGGCATTACGGCGAGGCCAACCTGACCGCGGCGCGCCTGCGGATGGCGCATGTGCCGGAAGGGGCCTCGCTGATCGACAACCCGGTCTCGACCGCGCCGGGCTTCAAGATCGGCAACGTCCATGTGCTGGCCGGCGTGCCGGCGATCTGCCAGGCGATGTTCGACGGGCTGAAGGGCGGGCTCGCGCGCGGCGATCCGGTGCATTCGAAGACGGTCAGCGCCCATGTCGGCGAAGGCGTGATCGCGCACGACCTCGGGGAATTGCAGCAGCGCTATCCCAAGCTCGACATCGGCTCCTATCCGTTCTTCCGCCAGGGCAAGTTCGGCGCCAGCTTCGTGATCCGCGGCACCGACGAGGAAGCCATCGGCAACGCCGCCGCCGAGCTCCGCACCATCATCCGCAACCTGAACGCCGAGCCGATCGAAGGAGAGACGCCGGCGTAAGAGGCGCGCGAAATGAATCGTCATGCCCGGCCCGTTCGCGGTACGCCAGCGTCTGGAGGGAACGAATAGAACGCGATCTCTCCATCTTCCCTCCCCCAAGATGGGGGAGGGTGGGGGAGGGGGTTGATGCAGCCGTGGCGCTTGCAGAGTGAGCTCAGTTGAAGAGCCAATGCTCCAGGACGTCGCGCCCTCACGCACCACCGCCCGCTTGGTGGAATTGGTAGACACACAGGACTTAAAACGCTTTGCGTCTACCGACGATGAAAACCTCTTCAAAAGCAATGTGGAGAGCATCAAACCGAGTGAGCGCGGAGGAGGGGCCTAAGTACCTCTCCTCCGCGCCGATCTGTATGCTATTGCTTTGATCTGGCGGTCATTTTTAGCATCACCACATATGAGATCGACACACATGCGGGACCGATTGAAACGTGGGGCGATCTTGTTGCGGCATTGCCGCATCAAATGCTGCGCGCTGGCTGGTCTGCGAGCGGTTGGCTTGTTGAAGGCTCTGGTGCTCATTGGCTGCTTCGCCGCTTTGCTTAGCGCTGAATTGAGACCGAGTTTTGCACAGTCAAGCGAATGCGAATCGCAACAAATCGCCTCCCTCATTCAGAAGTTTGCGCCGACCACAAAGGCTCCATTGTCAGTGTTTCTTGTTCGGGCCGAGACGGTCGACGCCAAGGACTTTAGCGACATATCCGGCGCACTCAACGCGCTGAACTCACGCGGGGGATCGCCCATCGGGAAGGTAGACTTGGCGGAGGCTCGATCAACAGGCGAAGTTGAGCAGCTCTATTTAGGGCGCAGCAAGACCCTGGATGAATTCGTAATCGTGGATTCTATTTTCCAAAGTGGAGAGTCACCGAAGTACAACGATCTTTTGACCTCCAACCGAAACAGCAAATTCGACGAGCATACGGTCGTGACGGTCGATTCATTTCCAAAGATCCCAGATAAGGCAGTCGTCGTTCAGGTTTCTTCTTCCCGTCAGCCGCAAAGAGTGGCGTTGCTTGTCGAAGCTGTTTCGGCGCTTGTGCTATGGCCAGCGCTTGCGAGCAGCGATGATTTTATGCAGTACATGTCGCAGCTGACTTCCGGAGAGCATGGCCAAGATGAACCGACACCGGGCCTTTGGGCGACCCGCGATAAGCTTATCGTCAACTGCATGCTCTCCAATGCCAAGTAGTGACTGACGGGCTCAAAGGAGACAATATCTATCTGCGACACCATTGTTGCGCAGTTGTTGCGCAAGCCTCGAGTGTTGCAGCAGCGGCCTTGGCGAAATGGTAAACGCAGCGGGCTTAAAACCCGCTCCTCGCAAGGGGTTGAGGGTTCAAGTCCCTCAGGCCGCACCATCTGAAAACGGACTTAAAATCCTGAGGCTCGAAAGAGCCGTGCCGGTTCGAGTCCGGCAGCGGGCACCACCCTCGCGGTGCGATCACTGAATTGCCTCGGCGGGTCCTCAATTTCGACGGGTTTCATGCGGAATCTCGCCCTCGCGTTTGGACTGGCGGGAGGGGTTTCACATGCGCCGGTATTCGCGGCGGTGGTGTCGGGCGGCCTGCGCTTTGTTTGGGTTGCTCGGGTCCGTCTTTGTTATGGATGCGTACTATGCGGCTGGCTTGGTCGAGCCGCCGCCGACAGCGATGGAGATGTGTATCGCCGGGCAGGCGCGACAGCTGCTCTGCCCTGACCCGCTCTGGCGAGAACACTGGGTCGCCGATTGCGATCTCTGTTTTTCGTCAGCGTTGAGGCCGCCAAGCCAGGCAGAGCACGAACGCGATTGTAGCAAGCCGGCGATGACGGCGCGCTGCACGGAATTCATCACCCGGTGGCCGGAACTCTGGAACGATCGGTTTAACGGCAATGTGCCATTTGCAGTCGTTATCGAGGCCTCCGGCGGGACCATTGTTCTCGCAAGTGCCATCGTAGTCGTTCTGCGGCTCGAGAGACTGCGGCGGCGCAGGAAATGAGCCACGCAAGCGACTTAAAAATCCTGAGGCTCGAAAGAGCCGTGCCGGTTCGCGTCCGGCAACGGGCACCATCCTGCTTCGCGCTCCGCGCTTAGCAGGATTACGCAGAGAGCGGATGCGAAGCAGGATGGCGTGAGGAGCTACGGCTTCGCCGCCTCGATCGCCTCACCGATCTTGGCCGCATCGCAAGCCTTCACCATGGTCTGCCAGCAGCTTTGCAGCGCCGGGCTCCGGCTCTGGATGTTCCACAGCACGCGCATGAGCTGCTGCGCGCCCTTGGCGTCGCCGGAGTTGGCCGCCCGGTAGGCGTCCTCGACCGCGTCCGAGAGCACATAGCCGCGCGGGGCGCGGCTGGTGTCGCCGACGGGGCCGCAATTGGTGTCCGCCGCGGCGAAGGTGGCCAGCTTCCCGTCGCTGCGGTCCATCAGGCACATCGTGGCCGGCGACTTCTTCCAGGCGCTGAGATCCTCCGCGTGGGCGGCGCCCAGCGGCGCGAGTGCGGCAAGTGCCAGTGCGATGTAAGCAGCTTTCATGACTTTTCCTTGTTCCAAGAATGAAGCGCGCGACCATGCCATATCGGGCTGGCCAAAGTCGAATAGAAGCGACCTGCGCGGGACGTCGCGCGTGCCGCTCCGCAAGATGTGAAGATGGAGCGGGGGTGCGATTCCGGCGGGCCTATCGGATCCGCTTCACGTCGATGGTGCCGGCCATGCCGGCGACGGTCAGGCGGCCGCGCCGGCCGGAAACTTCCAGGGTGACGGCGGGCCGAAGCTGATCCTTGAATTCGTATGTGGCGCAGGTTTGCGCCCAGGTCTGGCCATTCGTCAGCTCAAACTCAAAGCCGCGCTTATAGCCGGTGCATCGGCCTCTAAGCTGGTAGTCTGTCATCGCTACATCTCCCGATCTTCACGCCATCCTGCCACAAGCGTCGCGGGCGCGTCGAATCCGGCTGGTTGACCCGGAGCCCGACCGGCGCGCATGGTCGGAGTCGGATTTGGAGATTGCAAGATATGGCCGCCCTGGACGACACGCCGATGGCGAGTGTCCGCTGCCGAACGAGGACCGGCCAGCTCTCACACATTCGCACGGTTGATCGCGCGATCCGCTTCATCGACACGGAGCTGGACGAACGCGTGGCCGAGCAACCTGGAATTCGGATCGCGCGGGAAGCGCTGCACCAGGTGCTCGAGGGCAAACTCCCGATCGACGAGGCGCGCGCGTCTTTCGTGGCCGCGCTGAAGGAAGCGAAGTTGTTCGTTCCGTGATGGGCAAACCGGCCGGCCGCATCTGCCAGCTTCAAGCGCAAGCTGGCGCGGAGCCGTGCAGCGCTATCCGCGAAACGCCCTCCCGGCTTGGGATGCGCTTCAAGGACATCGAGATGAGCAGGGCGCGCGCCTTCCGGCAAGCTGCCGAGATCTATCGGCTCCATTCGTTCAGCAGTTTGCGGAGCGTCCGAGTTCTGGTCTTGCCCCACAACCCCCGGCCCGAGCCGGCAAGGGGCGACAGGGCCTGCTGCCGGGAGTCGGTCGCGTAGTTCCCGATCGGCATCAGCGCGGCGACGGGTTTCCCGTGCTTGGTGATGATGGTCGCCTCACCGTTCTCAGCCGCCGTCAGCAGTTCCTGGAACCGGTTCTTAGCGTCCTCGGCGCCCTTTTGGCGTAGCTCGGGTTTGGTCATCCTTGAACTGTGCAGCACTGTACGGTTGGCGTCAAAACGGCGCTGATGGGCCGGCCTTGGACTCGTGGCACTCGACATAAACACACTATTGTGTAAGCATTCAAGCTGAGCTATACTGCCTCTTGCAGTGGCCCTGATGCGGCAACCTGCGACCCGCTCCGCGGGCTCTTTGTATTTCCGGCGCATGGCGCCGCTTTCCTGTTCAGCAAACCGCAAGCGGCCCGCGGCGGCACCGCGCGTCGCGTCGACCGCACGAGAGGAAACCATGACCCTGACGCAGACCGCACACAGACAGACCGTATCCGCCGCGCCGTTTTCGACCGATCGGCTGCGGTCCTTCATCGAAACCCGCCTGGCCCGCCGCGAGCCGGAGGAGCGGATCGCCGCCGCGGTCCGCGCCTATTTCGAGATCGCGATCGACGCCGCCGAGGTGGTCCCGTTCTGGAAAGGCGAGATCACCCTCCCGACGCAGACCGAACGCAGACAGGACAAAGAATCCACACAGTTTCCCGAGGACGAGGTGCAGGCGCCGCGTTTCACGGTCATGGCCGACCCGCTGTCCGACACCGCCGCGGCGCCGGCCCCGTTCTCCATCACGCCGGATCCCGGCCCGATCTGCGACGCCGCGCAAGCTGCGGACGCGGACGCAACGCAGACGGCACACAGACAGGATGCAGACTTCCAGGATGCAGACTCCCTGCAGATCCCGGTGGACGTGCGGGACGACCC
Organism: Dongia sedimenti; assembly: GCA_030715195.1. GTDB lineage: Bacteria > Pseudomonadota > Alphaproteobacteria > Dongiales > Dongiaceae > Dongia > Dongia sedimenti. The sequence continues at coordinate 28,184 of JAUYVI010000002.1, read as the reverse complement.
CGACGCCGCGCGTCACGCCGCCCTCGAAGCGCTGGGCGAGCAGGTGAAGGCGCGGCTCGGCATCGCCCCGGACCCGAAGCCGGCAACGCAGACCGGACGCAGACAGAAGCAAAAACGGTCGGTGCTGACCGACGAGGTTAAGGTGTTCATCGTCAAGGGCTTGGCGCGCTACGAGACGCCCAGCCGCGTGGCGGCGTCTGTGTTGGCCGAGTTCGGCATCGCGATCGACCGGCGGCAGGTCTTCGCCTACGACCCCGCGGGTTCCAGGCCCCCGGCGCAGCGCTGGATCGATCTCCATGCCGCGGCGCGGGCGAAGTTCCTGCGCGCCCTCTCGGAGATCGGTGTCGCGCAGAAAGTGGTGCGGCTGCGGATGCTGGATCGCCTGGCCAACCGCGCCGACGAGGCCAACCAGACCGAGCGGGTCGCCAAGCTCCTGGAGCAGGCGGCGAAGGAATGCGGCGGCTTCTACGAGCGCTACGCGCGCCCGAAAATCGCCGCGCCGGTGGCCCCGACGCGCTGACTAAGGCAGCCGGATCGTCTTCGAGGTCTGCGCGCCGGCCTTCACGCTGATCGGGAAGTCCTTCGCGTACTGGCCCTTCTGTCCCGTGGCATGCACCTGGTAGCTGCCGGCGGGAAGTTCGATCAGCACCCAGGGGCCGTTGCACTGTGCCTTGAAGACTTGCTTGCCGCTGCTGTCGGTGACGGTCACGTCGGGATCGCCGAGGAAGTCGCCGTTCGCGGCGGCGAATTGCAGCTTCACCGGGAAGCTCGCCCAGCGCGGGTCGGCGCGGCTCGCTTTACCGACGCCGGCGCAGGCGTATTTGATTCCGCCGGCATCGAGGATCGGGTCGCCCGCACCTTGTGCCGCCGCCGGGAGCGGGGCGGAGAGCAGACCGAGCAGGATCAAGGATGGCGGCGACAGACGGCGCAAGGACGATGACATACACTTCCCCCAGGGTTTGGCTCCAAGCGCCGATTATTGACCCAAGCCGCGCTTCCTGTCACCGCATAGTCCTGCAATCCGAATCCGTGGAGCTTCATGCCGGCCGACGCGCCCGTCACCCCCGTGACACCGACCGACAGCCTGACCGCGCGGTCGATCCGCTTCGCGATCACGGTGACGGCACCGATCGCGCTCAATCTCGTGCTCGGGCCGCAGCCCTGGCTGGTCTATGCGCTGGTGACCGCCATTGCCTGCTACAGCGTCGACAATGGCGGCGCGGCCGGCTTACGCCTCGCCTGGATGAGTGCAATCGGCGTCGGCATTCTCGCGGGCGCTGGGCTCGGCTCGCTCGTTGCGCCAAGCCATGGCCTCACCATCACCGCTTTCGCTTTCGGCGGCGTGGTCTATGCGCTCAGCGAAAGCGGCCATCAGGCGACGTTGACTTTGGCGCGCTTCTTCTGCTTCGGCATTGCGATCGGCGCGCTCTATATGCGGATCGCGCCGCTGGATGTCGCGGTGGTGCTCGGCTTCGTGCTGTTCACCTGGGCGATCTCGGCCGGCTGGGACTTCGCCGCCGGTCGCTGGCGACCGGCGGAGCTGCCGGCGCTCGGCGCGATCCTCCAGGCGATGCATGCGCGCCTGCTGGAACGCTGGACCTTCGCCGTGGTGCTCGCCATCGCCGTGCCGGTCACCTTCCTGGTCTCGAGCGCCGCCGGGCAGCAGAAGCCCTATTGGGCGATGCTGGCGCTGATCCTGGTGCTGCGGGTCGATTTCCATTCCAGCCGCAAGCTGATGGTGGAGCGCTTCCTCGGCACCGTGCTCGGTGTCGCGATCGCGGCGCTCTACGCCGCCCTGCTGCCGAGCCACATCGCGCTGATGATCGGGCTGGTGCTCGCGGCCCTGGCGCGCTGGCCGGCGCAGCAGCGGCATGGTGCGCTCGGCGTCGGCGCGATCACCGCGTTCGTGATGCTGATGATCGAGCTGGTCGCATCCTCGCAAGGCCAGGCGCTCGGCCTGTTCGAGGCGCGGGTCGCCGATACCGCGATCGGCTGCGGCGTGGCACTGCTCGCTCTGCTGCTCGAACGCGCACTCTATTGGGCGGCGCGGCGCTGGCTGCGCGCAACACCCGCGCCCTGATTATCGCCCCCTTGATTATCGATTTTCGAACACGAAGCTGTTATTTGCCGCACTCGGATTGCGGGTCTAGCGTCCCGAGCACGGCCGGGCGAACCCGTTCGGCTTTCAGAACAGCGCACCATCATCCGACGTGACCCGCCGGCACGATAAACGCGTCGCCGCGACGGATGATCCGCTGCGCCGCGCGCATCGGCAACTGCAACAACGGAGACAGCGATGACGACAATGATCAAGGCCGCGCCCATGGGACTGATCCTGGCCGGCCTCGGACTGGCGACCGCTTTGGTGCTCTCCCTGCCGGCGAATGCCGAGGATTACGGGCCGTTCAAGGAGATGCAGACCTCGGCCGGCGAGGTGCTGGTCGATGCCAAGGGCATGACGCTCTACACCTTCGACAAGGACGAGGCCGGCAAGTCGAACTGCAACGGCGAATGCGCCAAGGCCTGGCCGCCGGCCATGGCGATGGAGAGCGACAAGCCGGTCGGCGACCTCACCATCATCAAGCGCGACGACGGCTCGCTGCAATGGGCCGACGAGGGCAAGCCGCTCTACACCTTCGTCAAGGACACCAAGCCGGGCGACGTGGCCGGCGACAACTTCAAGAACGTCTGGCACGTCGTGAAGTAGTCGGACGCCCGAATCTCAGCCAGCGAAATCGCGCGCGTCGCTGCTCCGCCGCGTCGGCGCGCGCCTTCGTGTTTTCGACCACGCGGCCGTGAATTGCCGTTTCGCTTCCCGCGTGCAATTCTATGGCCATGCTGTCTCGTCTTCTCACGCTCACCGGATTGCTGCTGCTCGGCGGCTGCGCCTACGACGCGGGCTATTACCAGAGCGGCTATGCGAACCAGCCCACCAGCACCGCCGGCTATTACCCGGCCGATTACGCGCCGTATCTGCCAAGCTCGCCGGTCTATGGCTCGCCTTATGTGAACGGGCCGGTCATGGGCGGCATCTACGGTTATGGCGATTCCGATGACGTCTACGGCGGGCCGGTCTTCTCGCCGTTCCACGGTATCCGCTGCGACCGCCGCCGCAATCTCTGCTGGGGCAGGGGCGGGCCCGATCCGCGCTGGACCACGCGCTTCTTCGGCCATCGCCATGCCGATTGGAACAACGGCAATTGGCAGAACGGCAACTGGAACGGCAACGGCCATCAGGGCGGTCCGAACCCCGGCGGCGGCCACCCGAACGGCAATCGCCCCTGGGTCTATCAAGTGCCGCGGGAGCCCGATGGCCGCGGCACGCCGACCTTCCTGCCGAATGGCTGCGGCGGCAACGGCCAGCCGCCCTGCAACTGAGCCATCGAACCTTGCGCAGGCCTGCCGCGACGCACTAGCCTGACGATCCCATCAGCAGGAAGTTTCGATCATGCAGTCTCTTCTTCGCGCCGCCGGTCTCGCGGCGATTCTGTGCGCGGCATCACTCTCGAGCGCCTCGGCCGAGGATCCCTTCTATCTGGGTCAATGGAAGATCACCGGAGCGGTGCCGGGGCCCTGGATCAAGTCCGATGCCGAGCTCTTTCCGGACGAGATGAAGTCGCTGGTCGGCCAGACCATCGTGCTGAAGCCCGGTGCCGTCGAAGGTCCGGGCGGGTTCCCGTGCCAGGGTCCGAAATACGAGGTGATGCAAGGCGGACCCGATATGCTGTTCCAGGGTGCCTTCGGCGAGATGCAGGCGAAGAACGCATCGGTTGATCCGCAGAAGCTGGCGGAGCAGGTGGGTTTAACCGGCACGGCGTACCGCACGGTGATCACCGGCTGCGAGTTCGCGGTCGATTTCAGCTTCGGCGCCGACAACGACACCGCCATGTTCGCACTCGACAACGCGGTCTATGTGCTGAAGCGGCAATAGCCTATCAGGCCGCCGCTTTCCGGTCGGAGAGGATCTTTCCATCCACCACCTCGATGGTCCGGTCGCAGCGGTCGGCGAGGCTGAGATTGTGGGTGACGATGAGGAAGCTGGTGCCTTCGCGCCGGTTGATCTCGCGCATCAATTCGAACACCGATTCCGCGGCCTTGGTGTCGAGATTGCCGGTCGGCTCGTCGGCCAGCACGATGGCCGGCTGCCGCGCCAGGGCACGGGCGATCGCCACCCGCTGCTGCTGGCCGCCGGAAAGATTGTTCACCTTGGCATTGCGCCAGGCGGCGAGGCCGACCTGCTCCAGCAGGCGATCGGCCCGCTGCGCCATCTCTCCGTTGGGAAAGCCGCGCCCGACCAGTATCGGCATCATCACGTTCTCCAGCGCGGTGAAGGCGGTGATCAGGTGATGGTTCTGGAACACGAAGCCGATGGTCTCGCCGCGCAACGCGGTGAGCCCGGCATCGTCCAGCGCAGCGGTATCGCGCTCGCCGATCAGCAGCTTGCCGCCGGTCGGCCGGTCGAGCAGGCCGATGATGTTGAGCAGCGTGCTCTTGCCCGAGCCCGAGGGGCCGATCAGGGCGCAGAACTCGCCGGGCGCCATCGCGAGATCGATGCCGTGCAGCACTTCGGTCTCGACCGGGGTGCCCTGGTTGTAGGATTTGCGGACGCCGATGAGCTCCAGGATCGGGTCAGCCACGGATCGCCACCACGGGCTCGAGGCGCGCCGCGCGCATCGCCGGCAGAATCGCCGCCGCCAGGCCGGTCAGAGTCGCCAGCACCGCCGCCATCGCGAGCAGCCGGGGTTCCATGGTCACGTCGAACAGCGCCGTGCCGTCGGCATGCTTGGCATAGCTGCGCCAGACCGCGAGGATGCCCCAGCCGAGCGCCGAGCCGAACAGCGAGCCGAGGAAGCCGACCACGGCGCCTTGCAGCAGGAAGACCCGCAGGATCTGCCCGCGCGAGGCCCCCATGGCGCGCAGGATGCCGATCTCCCTCGAGCGCTGCACCACCGAGACCACCAGCACGCTGGCGATGCCGAAGGCGACCGACAGGCTGACGAAGATGCGGATCGCCGCATTCGACATGTTCTGCGAACCGATGAAGCTGAAGAAGTCGGCATTGGTCTTGATCCAGCTGTCGGCCTCGACACCGGTCGCCGCGGTGATCTCCTGGGCGATCTCCTCGGCGGCGTAGACGTCCTTGACGGTCACGTCGATCGAGGTGACGCCGCCGGTGAGGTCGAGCATGGTTTGGGCGGTGCGCAGGGCCACGTAGGTGTTGCGCTCGTTGCTGCCGCGATTGCCGAGATCGAAGATACCGGTGATGGTCAGGGTCTGGCTGGCGCCGGTCGCCGTCGTGACCCGCAGCTTGTCGTTGACGGCGACGCCGAGATCCTGCGCGAGCTCGGTCCCGATCACGATGTCGCCGGCGTTGAGCCGCACGGTTCCCGCGACGATCTTGCCGGGAATATCGACGATCTTGAAGAACTGCGCCGGCTCGATGCCCATCAGGCTGATCGACTTCGAGGCTTCGCCGCGGACCGCGAAGCCGGCACCCGACGCCATCGGCGAGACGGTGATGATGCCCCCGATGTCCTTGGTAAGGTCGCGCACCTTCTGCCACTGGTCGATCGAGCGCAGACGCTGCTCCGGCTTCAGCACCGTCGCCAGCACGACGAACCCGTCGCTCTCGCGGCGCAGCGGCCGCGCGACCTCGTCGGGCGGCCGCAGCACGATCTGCGCCTGGGAGCTGAACATGCGCTGCAGGAAGCTGGCCTGCAGGCCGGTCAGCAGCGCCGACATGAAGACCACGACGCCGACGCCGACGCCGACCCCGGTGATGATCAACAGGGTCTGGACCGCGCCCTCGCGCAGGAAGCGCGTGGCGGCGATCCACTCGAAGGGCAGCAGCCGGTTCACGGCAGGACGGCCTTCACCCGGTCGCCTTCGGCGAGGCCGACGCCCCCGTTCGCGATGACGACGTCGGCTTCCTCCAGGCCTTCGAGGATCTCGACCTTGGCATCGCCCCGCGCGCCGATGCGGATCGCGCGATGGGTCGCCCGGCCGCCGGCGACCAGCCAGACCCACGGCGCCTCGGTCAAGGCGTCATGCACGGCGGCCAGCGGCAGGATCAGGGCGTTCTGCCGCCGCGCCACCTCGATATCGACCGATACGGTCATGTCCTGCACCAGATAGGCGGGCGGGTCGGGCACGCGCAGCTTCACCGCGACCGAGCCTTGCGCGGCATCGACCGAGGGATTGATGTAGACCAGCTCGGCCGGGAAGGTCTGGTCGGGGTAAGCATCCGCGGAGGCCAGCGCCGACTGCCCGACCTTCAGCGCGCTCAAGTTCTTTTCGTCGATGTCGAGCACCAGCCGGGTCTCGCTCGCCGGTGAGAGCATCATCAGCGTGTCGCCGGCCTGCACGACATTGCCACGCTCCACCGCGCGCGCGATCAGCGTGCCGTCGACCGGCGCGGTGATCACCGTGTAGCTCAGCTTGACCTCGGCCGAGGCCAGGCTCGACTTCGCTTGGGCGAGCTGGGTCTCCGCCATAACATAGGCGCTGCCGAGGGTGCTGTTCGAATAGACCTGCAGCTCGGCGCTGCGCAACTGTGTCTTCGCCACGTCGAGATCCTTCTGGACCCCATCGAAGTCGGCTTTGGTCGCATAGCCCTCATGATAGAGCTTGACCGCGCGCTGATAGGATTGTTGGGCGTTGAGCAGGTTGGCCTGGGCCTGCTTCAGTGTCTCCTGTGCCGAAGGCAGGGTCACGTCGCGGATCTGGCGAAGCCGGGCCTCGGCCTCGGCGACCGCAGCTTCGGCAAGGACCACCGCCGCCTTGGCTTCGCGGTCGTCCAGCAGGATCAACGGGTCGCCGGCTTTGACCGTCTGGCCCTCGGCGACCGGGATGGTGGCGACCGTGCCGGTGACCTGGCTGCCGACGTTGACGCGATAGGGAGTCTCGACCCGGCCGGAAGCGACGACGGTCTGGACGAGGTCGCGGCGCTCGACCGCGACCGCGGCCACCCGGGGCGGAAAGAGGGTGGGACGGGCGAACAGGCCGGCGACCACGGCCGCGGCGACGGCAACCATGGCCAAGCGTCGCCAAGGCAAGGCTCGGGCTGGGGCGGTCGGCAAAGTGGGCGGCTTTCGTTCTGCGCTGGCGATGGACATGAGACAGCCGGGTTCCGGCCTCGATGTTACGCGGCCAGTAGAGACCACCCTGCGCAGATTCTCATTGATCTAGGTCAGTTCTAGAGAGCAAACGCCGCCTGGCGGCCCTCGTAAATGGCGGCCGGAGCCTGCCGCGCCGAGACGCAATCGCCGATCGCGGCAAAGCCGATGCCCGCGGCATTGAGCGCGTCGGCCAGCTCGTTGTTCGGCTGGTTGGTGAGGGCGAGGACCAGGTCGTCGGCTTCGATCTCGGTCTCGCTGTCGTCGAGCAGGCTGCGAATCCGGGCGCGGCCGTTGGCCCAGCGGGCGATCGCCGATTCCACATGGAAGATCACACCGAGCTTCTTCAGCCGTGCCCGCAACGCCCCATCGGCGGCGGTGCGAACGAGATCGCGGCCGACCAGCGCGTCCGGCGTCACGAGCGTGACCTGATGGCCTTTCTCGGCGAGCTGCCAGGCGGTGCCGCAGCCGCGCCAACTGCCGCCTTCGTCGAGCATGATCACACGCGATCCGGGGTTGACCTCCCGGCTCATGATCGCTTCCACCGGCCAGACCCGCGGACCGCCGAGGCCGGTCTCGCTGGCCGGCTTTGGCCAGTACCGCTGCTGCGGCGTCTCCACGGGGCGCGAGCCGGTGGCGAGCAGCACGCGATCGGCGCCGACCGCCCCGATGCTCTCGACATCGGCGATCGTGTTGAATTGCAGATCGACGCCGAGCCGGCACAATTCGCTTTCATACCAGTCGAGCAAATCCAGAATCTGTGCGCGGCGCGGCTGCATTCCGGCCAGCCGGAACTGGCCGCCCAGCTTGTCCGACGCTTCCATCAGAGTGACCTGATGGCCGCGCTCGGCGGAAGCGCGGGCCGCTTCGAGACCGGCCGGGCCGCCGCCGACCACCAGAACATGCTTCCGATCGGCAGCCTTGGCGAAGCGATCGCCGCCCCATTGAAATTCACGGCCGGCGGAGGGATTGACCAGGCAGGAGATCCAGTAGTCGCGATGCCGGCGGCCCCAGCACATCTGGTTGCAGGAGATGCAGCGGCGGATGCGTTCGGGTGCGCGGTCCTGCACCTTGCTCACCCAATGCGGATCGGCGATCTGGCCGCGCACGATGCTGACCGTGTCGGCATGGCCGGCCTTCAACAGCGCCGCGGCATTCTCCGGCGTGCGGATATGGCTCTCCGATTGCACGCGGATATGCTTCACGTTGCGCTTGATCTCGGCGGTCAGCGGCTCGGTCAGATTCTCACCATAGAGGAACGGCGGGATAATGGTCGTGAAATCGAAATAGCTGCCGCTGCCGACCGTGACGTAATCGAACAGCGCGCGCTGGTCGTGCCAGAGGATCGCTTTCATCTGGTCGTCGCTCGAGGCGACGTCGGGCCGGGTCGGATCGATGCTGATCGCCATGCCGATGATGAAGTCCTCGCCGCAGGCCTTGCGCATCGCGGTGAGCAGTTCGGCGGAGAAGCGCATCCGGTTCTCGAAGCTGCCGCCGTATTTGTCGTCGCGCCGGTTGCTGTAGGGCGACCAGAATTGCTCGATGAGGGCGTTATAGGCGGCCATCAGCTCGCTTCCATCGAAGCCGGCATCCTTGGCGCGCTTCGCGCAGCGGGCGAAGCTGGCGATGATTTCTTCGATCTCGCTTTCCGTCATGGCGTGGCTGCCGTCGGAATCGTGCATCGACGCCAAGCCCGACGGCGACCAGCTGGCACGATAGGAATTGTCCCAATCGCCATGGGCGCCCACGTGATAGAGCTGCTGCAGGATGACGGCGCCCTCGGCATGCACGGCCTCGGTGATGCGCCGGAAGTGCGGCACCACCGAATCGTCGTCGGCGCGGAAGTTGCCGCGCGTAAGCACGGCGGTCGGATGCACCGGGATGGGCTCGACCACGATCATCGCCGCGCCGCCGATCGCACGCTCACGGTAATAGCCGAGATGGCGGTCGCCGGGCAGGCCGTCGATGCTCATATTCGCCGTATGCGCACCGAAAACCACGCGGTTGCGTAACGTCATATGTCGAAGCTGTAGCGGCTGTAACAGGATCGAGAGGTCCTGCTGGGGCAGATCCGTGGCAGGCATTCGGTCCACTCACTCCCAAAGTGTGACGGCAGTCATTTTCACAGGGATTTGCGCCAGCGCCGAGTCAAATCCGCGCTCGGCTATACGCGAGTATGGTGGAATCAGCGCCCGGCCTTCCCCAACTGCTGAGATCCATATTCTCAAAAGAAGGGGTCTCTCTCATGCTCTCTCGCCGCACGGTTTTCGCCGGTTTCGCTGCCGCCACTGTTCTCGCCTCAAACCGCGCTGTCGTTGCCGCCACGCCGCCGAAGGTCCGAAATGTGGTGCTGGTGCACGGCGCCTATGCCGACGGGTCGAGCTGGTCGGAGGTCATTCCGCTCCTGCAGCAGGCCGGGCTCAATGTCACGGCGGTGCAGAATCCGCTGATGTCCCTGGAAGACGACTGCAATTACACGCGCCGCGCCCTGGCACTGCAGGACGGGCCGACGGTGCTGGTCGCGCATTCCTATGGCGGCGAGGTCATCACCGAGACCGGCGTGGATTCCAAGGTGACCGCCCTGGTCTATTGCGCGGCGCGCGGACCGGATGCCAACGAAGACTACACCGCGCTGGCCAAGAAATTCCCGGCGCCGCCGGCGAGCGCCGGCCTCATCCATGCGAACGGCTTCCTGCGTCTCAGCGAAGAGGCCTTCCTGCGCGACTTCGCCGGCGATGTCGATCCGGCCAAGGCGCGGGCACTCTATGCGGTGCAGGCGCCGGTCGCCGACACGCTGTTCGCCGCCAAGGTGACCAAGGCGGCCTGGCGGGAGAAGCCGAGCTTCTACGCGGTCTCCAGCAACGACCGCACGATCAATCCCGATCTGCAGCGTTTCATGGCGAAGCGCATGCGGGCCGAGACGATCGAGATTCCGGCCAGCCATCTCGCCATCGTCTCGCATCCGCAGGAGATCGCCGGGCTGATCCTGAAGGCGGCGGGGGCGGGCGCCGCCTAGGCGTGCTTGAGCCAGCGCGCAACCATCCAGCAGAGCAGCGCCCAGGCGCTGCCGACGCACCAGCCGGCCAGCACGTCGCTGGCGAAATGCACGCCGAGATAGACGCGGCTGGTTCCGACCGCGACGGTGGGGACGATCGCCAGGATGGCGAAATAGGTCTTTACCCGCGGGTCGGGGCTGGTCTGCGCCAGCAGGGCGCCGAGGGTCAGAAAGGAGATCGCCGAGAGCGTGGCATGGCCGCTCGGGAAGCTGGCGGTGAACACCCGCACGCTGCTCGGCAGGTCGGGACGCGCGCGGTCGAACACATTCTTCAGCAGCGTGCTGATCGCGGCGCCGCCCAGCACGGACGCTGCCACCAACACCGCCCAACCGCGGCGCTGGATCAGCAGGAAATAGCCGATGACCCCGAAGGTCAGAAGGCCGATGAAGGCGAAGCTGCCAAGCGCGGTGACGTCGCGGGCAAACTCCTCGAGCCAAGGAGGGCCGATCGGGTCGTGGGAATCGCCGGCGCTTCGCAGCGCCGCGGCGACCGTGCGGTCGAACGCCTCGGTGTCGCCTTCCAGCACCTCCTCGGTCAGGAGGCCGAAGCCGAGGATCAGCCCGGCGACGATGGCGAAACCCAGGATCAGCCCGAGCTCGCGGCGCCGGCCTTGCAGAATTTCAAAACGCTTCGACAGCTTCATGTGCTTCATTCGTGGACTCTAGCAGGGCCTGTGTTCCCAAATGGTCTCTCTGCACGGGCTTGCCAAATCCACAGCAAAGCCACATGCCACGATGATATGATGTTGCCGGAAACCGGCGGGCATGTCATGGTCCGCGAAACAACCGACGGGGCAGGGGAAAGATCGTGGAGGCGGCCGAGGAGTTGGTGCGCCGGCTGAAATGCTGGCTGGAACCGGTGGTGCCGGTCAGGATCAAGGGCGGCATCACCAACGCCAATTTCCTGGTCGAGCACCAAGGCAAGAAGTACTTCGTGCGGATCGGCGACGACATCCCGGTCCATCAGGTGATGCGGTTCAACGAGCTCGCGGCCGGACGGGCCGCGGCCGAATGCGGGCTCTCGCCCCAGGTCGTCTATTTCGAGCGCGGGGCGCTGGTGTTCGATTTCATCGAGGCGAAAACCTTCGCCGCCGCCGACGTGCGCCGGCCGGAAAATCTCTTCCGCGTGCTGGAGCTGGTGAAGACCTGTCATCGGGTGATGCCGCTGCACGTGCGCGGGCCGGCGGTGATCTTCTGGGTGTTCCACGTGCTGCGCGACTACGCCCACAGCCTGCGCGACGCTCAGAGCCGGCACGTGTCGGCTCTGCCGCGCCTGATGCAGATCGCGGAACGGCTGGAGGACGCGGTCGGCAAGGTCGAGATCGTCTACAGCCACAACGATCTCCTGCCGACCAATCTGATGGACGACGGCAAAAGGCTCTGGCTGATCGACTGGGACTATGCCGGGTTCAACTCGCCGCTGTTCGATCTCGGCAATCTCTGCTCCAACGCCGAGGTCCCGCCGGAAGACGAGCTGAAGGTGCTGGAGAGCTATTTCGACCGCGCGGTCGATGCCGATCTCCTGCGCCGCTATCACGCGATGAAATGCGCCTCGCTGCTGCGCGAGGCGATGTGGAGCATGATCTCCGAGATCCATTCCACGCTCGATTTCGACTATCGCGCCTATACCTCCGAATACCTGTCGCGCTTCGAGCGCGCTTTCCGCAATTTCCAAGAGCTCTAAAGCATGGCGAAGCTTCCCTCCCAGGCACGCGCGGTCATCATCGGCGGCGGCATCATCGGCTGTTCCACCGCCTATCACCTGGCCGGCCTCGGCTGGAAGGACATCGTGCTGATCGAGCGCAACACGCTGACCAGCGGCTCGACCTGGCATGCCGCGGGGCTGGTCGGCCAGCTGCGCACCTCGGCCAACATCACCCAACTGCTGAAATACTCGGTCGAGCTTTACGACAAGCTGGAGCAGGAGACCGGGCTCGCCACCGGCTGGAAGATGAACGGCGGGCTGCGTCTCGCCTGCAATGCCGAGCGGATGACCGAGATCCGGCGCCAAGCGACGACCGCGCATTCCTTCGGGTTGGAGATGGAGCTCTTGTCGCCGCAGGAGGCGCTGAAGCTCTGGCCGCTGATGGATGTCTCCGACCTGGTCGGCGCGGCTTTTCTGCCGACCGACGGCCAGGCCAATCCGGCCGATATCGCGCAGTCGTTGGCCAAGGGTGCCCGCAACCGCGGCGTCACCATCGTGGAGGAGACCCGCGTCATCGGCATCAAGACCGAGAAGGGTCGCGCGACCGGTGTCGTCACCGATAAAGGCGAGATCGCTTGCGAGGTTGTGGTGAACTGCGCCGGGCAGTGGGCGCGACAGGTGGGCGCCCTCGCCGGCGTTTCTGTGCCGCTGCAGGCGGTCCAGCACCAGTACATCGTGACCGAAGCCCTCGGCGCGCCGAAGAACCTGCCGACCTTGCGCGATCCCGACCGCCTCATCTATTTCAAGGAAGAGGTGGGCGGCCTGGTGATGGGCGGCTACGAGCACAACCCGGTGCCCTGGCTGCCGCAGGGCGATATGGGCGATCTGCCGGAGAACTTCGCCTTCCAGCTGCTGGAGAATGACCTCGAGCATTTCGAGCCGTTGCTGGAACAGGCGCTGGCGCGCGTGCCGGCGCTGGCGAGCACCGGCATCAAGCAGATCATCAACGGGCCGGAGAGCTTCACGCCCGACGGCAACTTCATCCTGGGCGAGGCGCCGGAGCTGGAGAACTTCTTTGTCGGCGCCGGCTTCAACGCTTTCGGCATCGCATCCGGCGGCGGAGCGGGCAGGGCTTTGGCGGAATGGGTCGCCGGCGGCGAGCCGCCGATGGATCTCTGGGCGGTCGATATCCGGCGCTTCGGCGCTCTGCACCGCGACCGCCGCTGGGTGCTGACCCGCACGCTCGAAGCCTACGCCCATCACTATTCCATGGCCTGGCCCTATGAGGAACTGACCACCGGACGCCCGCTGCGCGTCTCGCCGCTCTACGAGCGGTTGAAGGCGCAAGGCGCGGTGTTCGGGTCCAAGCTCGGATGGGAGCGGCCCAACTGGTTTGCGCCACAGGGCGTCGAGCCCTGGGATGTCTATACCTATGAGCGCCAGAACTGGTTCGACCATGTCGGCGCCGAGCACAAGGCCTGCCGCGAGAAGGTCGCGCTGTTTGACCAGACCTCCTTCGCGAAGTTCCTGCTGTTGGGCCAGGACGCGGAGGCGGCGCTTTCGTGGATCTGCTCCAACGATGTCGCGAAGCAGCCGGGTAGCCTGGTCTATACCCAAATGCTGAACGCGCGCGGCGGCATTGAGTGCGACCTGACCGTTACGCGCCGTGCGGACGACGCCTATTACATCGTCACCGGCACCGGCTTCGCGACTCACGATTTCCACTGGATCCGGAGTCACATCCCCGAGGGCCTCGATGCGCGGCTGGTCGATGTCAGTGGGGCTTTCGGCGCGCTGGCGCTGATGGGGCCGAGGGCGCGCGAGGTGCTGCAGGCGGTCGCGCAAGGCGACCTCTCCAACCAGGCATTCCCCTTCGGCACGGCGCAAGAGATCATGGTTTCTGGTGCTCCGGTCTTCGCCTTGCGCGTCACCTATGTTGGCGAGCTCGGCTGGGAGCTACATATTCCGATGGACTCGCTCGGCACGGTCTATGAAGCACTTATGCAGGCCGGTAAGTCGCACGGCATCGTCAATGCCGGCTATCGCGCGATCGAGAGCCTGCGGCTGGAAAAGTTCTATCGCGCCTGGTCGAGCGACATCTCGCCCGACCATTCGCCGCTCGAGGCCGGGATGGCCTGGGCAGTCAAGCTGAAGAAGAACACGCCCTTCCTCGGCCGCGAGGCCCTGGTCGCCCAAGCGGCGAAGAAGCTGCCCAAGCTGCTGGCTTGTTTCACGGTGGATGACCAGTCCGTTGTCCTGCTCGGCCGCGAGACCATCTTCCGCAACGGGAAGCAGGTGGGCTGGCTCTCCTCAGGCGGATACGGCTACACGCTGGGTACCAATATCGGGATCGGCTATGTGCGCGATCGCGAGAACGGCGTGACGCCGGAAGAGGTGGCGTCCGGCAGTTACGAGTTGGAGATCGCCTGCAAGCGTTATCCCGCCAAGGTCAGCCTGCAGCCGCTCTACGATCCGAAGATGGAACGGGTCAAGGCGTGAAAAGCCACGCGGAAATCCTGATCATCGGCGCCGGGATTCTCGGCTGCTCGCTCGCCTACCACCTGACCCGGATGGGCAAGAAGGACGTGGTGGTGCTGGAGAAAAGCGGCATCACCCATGGTGCCACCTGGCATGCGGCGGGCCTGGTCGGCCAGCTTCGCACCTCGCGCAACATCACCCGCATGCTGACCCATTCGGTCGAGCTCTATGACCAGCTCGAAGCCGAGACCGGCATGGCGATCGACTGGAAGAAATACGGCAGCCTGCGCCTCGCTTGCTCGGAAGAGCGCGAGATGGAGAACAAGCGCTCGCTGACCATGGCGAAGAGCTTCGGGCTGGAGATGCAATGGCTCTCGCCGAAGGAGGCGGGTGATCTCTTCCCGATCATGAGCCTCGAGGACGTCCGTTCCGCGGTTTATATCCCATCCGACGGCTATATCGATCCCTCCGGCGTCTGCCAGGCGCTGGCCAAGGGGGCCAAGGACAAAGGCGCCGTCTTCGTCGTCGGCGAGCGGGTGACCGGGTTCAAGATCGAGAACCGTGCGGTCAAGGCGGTCGAGACCGACAAAGGCAGCTGGACCTGCGGTCTCGTGGTCAATTGCGCCGGCATGTGGGGCCATGAGATCGGCAAGCTCGCCGGTGTGCGCGTGCCTTCCTTCGCGGTTGAGCACCAGTATCTGATCACCGATCCCATTCCCGACATGCCCAAGCGCATGCCGACCATGCGCGATCCCGATCACCTGATCTATTACAAGCCCGAAGTGCGCGGGCTGGTGGTCGGCGGCTATGAGCCGGACACCAAGGCCTTCGCGCCCGGCGGCATCCCCAAGAGCTTCGCCCAGGAGTTGCTGCAATCGAACTTCGACCGCTTCGAACAGTTGGCGAAGCTGGCGGGCAAGCGGACGCCGATCATCAACACGGTCGGTGTGCGCGAGCTCTTGAACGGACCCATCCCGTATTCCGCCGACGCCGATTTCGTCATGGGTAAGGCGCCGGAGCTGGAGAACTTCTATTGCACGACGGGCTTTCTCTACGGCATCGCCGCGGGCGGCGGCGCCGGCCGGATGATGGCGGAGTGGATCATCGAGGGGGCGCCCAGCCTCAACCTTTGGCCCTTGGATGTGCGGCGCTTCAGCTTCCACCATACGACGCGGCACTTCATGTATCCGCGCGCCGTCGAGCTCTACGGCCATCACTACAAGCTGCACCGTCCGGGCGACGAGCACGAGACGATGCGCGGCATCCGCCGCTCGCCGCTCTACGACACCTTGAAGGCCCGTGGCGCGGTGTTCGGCTCGCGCGCCGGCTGGGAGCGGCCAAACTGGTTTGCGCCGAAAGGGCAGCCCGCCGAAGACCGCCCGGCCTATGACCGCGCCAAGACCAACTGGTTCGCATCCGTCGGTGAGGAGCATCGCGCCATCCGCGAGAGCGTCGCGCTCATCGACCAGACCTCGTTCGCAAAATTCGAGTTGGTCGGTCCGAATGCGCTGCATGCGCTGCAGCGTCTCGCGGTTTCCGAGATGAACAAGGCGGTGGGGAGCACCATCTACACCCAGCTCTGCAATGCCAAGGGCGGGATCGAGTGCGACCTGACGATTTCGCGGCTGGGGGCGGAGCGCTTCTACTTCGTGACGGGCAGCGCTTTCGGCATCCATGACCGGCACTGGATCGAGAGCCATCTGCGCCGCGACGCCCAGGCGCAGATCCTCGAAATGACCTCGGCCCGCGCCGTCATCAACATCTGTGGCCCCAAGGCCCGCGACGTCCTGCAGGCCGTCACGGAAGAAGACATTTCCAACGCCGCCTTTCCGTTCTCGACCAACCGGCAGATTACGGTCGGCGCCGCACCGGTCCTGGCGATCCGCATCGGCTATGTCGGGGAGCTCGGCTGGGAACTGCATATTCCCACCGAATACGCCGCGCATGTCTATGACGTGCTGCGCGAAGCCGGCGAAGCGCACGGCATCCGCGACGCCGGCTACCGGGCGATCGATTCCTGCCGCATGGAGAAGGGCTATCTCTATTGGTCGAGCGATATCACGCCCGACTACACGCCCTACGAAGCGGGTCTCGGCTTCCGGGTCAACTTGAAGAAGCCCGATTTCATCGGCCGCGAGGTGCTGGCGAAGCAGAAGGAACTCGGCGTGGCGCGGCGGCTCTGCACTTTCACGCTGGAGAAGCCGCTTCCCGTATATGGCGGCGAGGCCGTGCTGCAGGACGGCAAAGTGGTCGGGGTCACCACCAGCGGCAATTTCGGCTATACGATCGGCAAGTCGATCGCCTTCGCCTATCTGCCGATCGAGCTCGCGCATGCGCAGGATTTCGAGATTGAGGCCTTTGGTGAAGTCAGCGCCGCCAACCGGCATGAGGGTCCGCTCTACGACCCGAAGAATGAGAGGTTGAAGGCATGATCTCGATGAATCCCGATATCCTCGCCACGCTCGATCGGGTGCCCGAGTTCGAGAAGGTCGACCGGGCGCAGATCGGCATCGAGAAACTGGGCGGCCTCACCAATCAGAATTACAAGATCACGGCGCCGATCGGCACCTTCGTGCTGCGCATTCCCGGCGCCGGGACCAGTGAGTATATCAGCCGCGAGAACGAGAGCCTGGCGGCGCGCATCACTTCGGAGATCGGGGTCAATGCGCCGCTGATCTATTTCGATGCCCGGGACGGGGTGCAGCTGACCCGCTTCATCGAGGGCGGCGTCACGATGAACGCCGAGCGGTTCAAGGATCTGGGCTCGGTCCGCCGCGCTGCGCAAAGTCTCAAGCGCGTGCATGACTGCGGCCGCCCGTTCCGGAACCGGTTCGAGCTCTTTCAGATGATCGACGAGTATCTGGACGTGCTCGCCAAGAAGGACGCGCCGCTGCCCGAGGGCTATCACGAGGTGAAGCGCGAAGCGGAATCCGTGCGTAAGGCGCTGAACGCGCGGCCATTGCCGATCGTGCCCTGCCATTGCGATCCGCTGGCCGAGAATTTCCTCGACACCGGCGCACAAGTCTTCGTCATCGACTGGGAATATGCCGGCAACAACGATCCGATGTGGGATCTGGGCGATGTCTCGGTCGAGGCCGGTTTCGGTCCGGACCAGGATGAGGCTCTGCTTCGAGCCTATTTTGGCGGCGCTCCCGGCGCCGGCGATCGCGGCCGCATGGTACTGTATAAAGCCATGTGCGATCTGCTGTGGACGCTTTGGGGCATCATCCAGCACGTCAACAAGAACCCGGCCGATGATTTCTGGGCCTATGCGGTCAATCGCTTCGAGCGCTGCAAGTCCTTGATGGGCCGCTCCGATTTCGGAGCCCATCTCGCCGCGGTCATGAAAGGGTGAGCGCGCAAGCTTCGCTCCGTTGTCGCACCGCGCGATTTCTCCCTTTACTCTCGCCGCCGAGAGGAGAAACATGGTGCTTACGCGCAGCCCGAATGAACGGGCCGCGGGCGCCGGCGCAAGTTCTGGCGATCGCAGCAGCGTGACCCAGTCCTTTGCGTGACCCAGCCCTTGTGGCCGGTGATGGGAGGATTGCATGCCGGGCAGAGCACCTGCGGCGCCTCGCTGCGCCGCTCTTGTTGGACCCTATCTCAGCGGTAAGACGGCCCTTCTCGAAAGCCTGTTGTTCGCGACGGGCGCCATCTCGCGCAAAGGCAACGCCAAGGAAGGCACCACGGTGAGCGACAGCTCGCCGGAGGCCAAGGCGCGCAAGATGTCGGTCGAGATGAGCACCGCGAGCGCCGATTATCTCGGCGAGACCTGGACCTTCATCGATTGCCCCGGCTCGGTCGAGCTGGCGCAGGAGGCGCGCAACGCGCTCCTTGTCTGCGACGTCGCCGTGGTCGTGGCCGAGCCGGTCGTGGACAAGGCACTGACCCTGGGGCCTCTTTTCAAGTTTCTCGACGACAACCAGATCCCGCACATCCTGTTCATCAACAAGATGGACCAGGCGGAGCACACCGTGCGCGAGATCCTGGAGGCACTCCAAGCGGTCTCGAGCCGGCCGCTGGTCCTGCGCCAGGTGCCGATCCGGGTTCCCGGCAAGGACGGCGATGATGTGACCGGCTATGTCGACCTCATCAGCGAGCGTGCCTACAAGTATCATCCGGGACAGGAATCCGACCTGATCAAGATGCCGGAGGAAATCCTGCCGCGCGAGCAGGAGGCCCGCACGGCGATGCTGGAGAAGCTCGCCGATTTCGACGACCACTTGATGGAGGAGCTCCTCTCCGACGCGGTTCCGCCCAAGGAGGAGATCTATCAACTGCTCAGCAAGGATCTGGCCGACGATCTGATCGTGCCGGTCATGCTGGGTGCGGCGGAGAAGGATGCCGGCGTGCATCGCCTGCTGAAGGCGCTACGCCACGACGTGCCCGGCCCGGAGGTCGTGGCAAAAAGGCTCGGCCTCGACGGCAAGGATGCGAGCGCGGTCATCTTCAAGACCAGCAACCAGCAGCATTCCGGCAAGCTCTCGCTGGCACGCATCTTCGGCGGCAAGATCGCCGACGGTGCGACGCTCAACGGCCAGCGTATCGCCGGCGTCCTGAAGATGAAGGGGCATGCCGGCGAGAAGGTGCCGGCCGGCAATCCCGGCGAGGTGGTGGCGCTGGGCCGGCTCGAGCAGGCGAAGACCGGCGATGTCTTGACCGCGAGCGGCAAGACGCCGTCCGGCTACAAGTGGCCGGACCCGTTGCGACCGCTCTTTGCGCTCGCGATCGATGTCGAGAACCGCAACGACGAGGTGAAGCTGACGGCGGCCTTGGCCAAGCTCTGCGAAGACGATCCCTCGCTCAGCTTCGGCCATGATCCCGATACCCACGAACTGCTGCTCTACGGCCAGGGCGAGGTGCATTTGAACATCGCCTTCGACCGGCTGAAGAACCGCTTCAATCTGCCGGTCAAGCATCGCCGGCCGTCGATCAGCTATCGCGAGACGATACGCGGTCAGCTGAAACAGCATGCGCGCTTCAAGCGGCAGTCGGGTGGGCACGGCCAGTTCGCCGATGTCCATGTCGAAATCTGGCCGGTGCAGCGCGGCACGGGATTCGAGTTCCATGACCGTGTGGTCGGCGGCTCGGTGCCGCGCACCTTCATCGGTTCGGTGGAGGAGGGCATTCGCGACTATCTGGTGCGCGGGCCGCTTGGTTTTCCGGTGGTCGATGTCGCGGCGGCGCTGTTCGACGGGCAGTACCATTCGGTGGATAGCTCCGACATGGCATTCAAGACGGCGGCCCGCATGGCGATGCAGGAGGCGATGCCGAAATGCAACCCGGTCCTGCTGGAGCCCATCTATGCGGTCGAAGTGGCGGCGCCAAACGAGTTCACCGCGCGCTGCCACAACCTGATCACCGGGCGGCGCGGGCAGATCCTCAATTTCGGCGCCAAGGACGGCTGGCCCGGCTGGGACATGGTCGAGGCGCTGCTGCCGCAATCCGAGCTCCACGACATGATCATCGAGCTGCGGTCGCTGACCCTGGGCGTCGGCAACTTCGCCTACCGTTTCGATCATCTGCAGGAACTGACCGGACGGCTGGCCGACAAGGTGGTCGAGCAGCGCCAGGCGGCGGCCGCGCATTGAAGGCAAGCCGAAGCCGGGCCCACGGCGGGGTCCGACGCGGCGATTTAGGTGTATTTGCCGCTGATTCCCGGCGTTTTTGGCGGATCTGCGGCGTTCGCGGCCTTGCGGCCGGATTGGTTCAATGGCATATCGGCGCGTCCCGATATGGCCAGCGTTCAAGCTCGCACACTGCACTATGCGCGAAGCAAGGCGGGGACGGCGCGAGGCGCGCGCCAGGGTGTGCGCCGACGGGGTCCCGAAAGCTTGAACACGGATATCAGAATCACGCTCGGAGGCGATGAGCCGGAAAGCTTCTGGCGCGACATCATCCTCACCCGCGCCGAATGCACCTCGGAGAAGGTACAGCGTCTTCACGACTATTGGCATGCACTGCGCGGTACGCGGGCCATGCCCGCGCGGCGCGATATCGATGCCGTCGAGATCTGGTCGCTGCTACCGAACATTCATGTCAGCGAGTGGCACCAAAATCCGGATCGCGTGCGCTATCGCGTCGCCGGCACCGAGATCGTGGCTTCGATCGGGCGGGAGATCAGCGGTCATTGGTTGACCGATTTTCATACCGATCCCAAGGATGTCGACGAGACCATGGCGCTCTATCGTCAGGTCATCGCGCTTCGTGCGCCGATCATAGGCCGCACGCTCGGCAGCATGCAGAGGCTCGGTGTCGATTCCTTCGAATGGATCCTCTGCCCGCTTTCCGAGGACGGCCACCGCATTACGCATTTCATCGGTCTCGAGGATTACGTGTCTAATAAACGTTATCTGGGTGCCGGAAGTTGAAAGCGTTCGGCATGACCGATTGAATTGGTCTCAATGGTTCCCCGCATTTTGGGTATAGACGCGGCAAGTTTGTCATTTGCACGCCCAACGCCGCCTTCCTGTGGAGGAGCTTGTGGAGAATGTTGAAGCCGAAGCGCTTTGAACTTACCCATTGGTGTTAACTGCCCTCATCGCGCCGCCAAGTGGCGCTCCAGGGACATTCCGACCCTTGCGGGCAATCGGCATTCCGGTGTCATATCACGATGGTGATGGTGAGAGGCTGGGCGTGTCTCCAGAACAGCCCGGCCTAAGGAGCAGTTCGATTTCTAGGCGGCTTCCAGATCTTGGAGCGGAGCGGTCGTTCGGGAATGATGTCATCATTTCGCCGAGCGAATGCACGTCGTCGCGCGTGCGCGGCCTCTACGATTATTGGACTCGGATTCGCGGTGATCGCCTGATGCCGCGTCGCCAGGACATCGACCCGGTCGACATCTGGTCGTTGCTGCCTTACCTGCACCTGAGCGAGTGGCACAGCAAACCCGATGGCGTTTTCTTTCGCATCGCCGGCACCGAGCTGGTCGCGACGGCGGGCCAGGAGTTCCGTGGCCGCTGGCTGCACGAGATCACCCCCAACGAGCCCGATCTCGAGCAGGTCATGAACCTCTACTATCGGGTGATCGCGACGCGGGTGCCGATCTTCGGCCGCACCGACAGCAGCACGTTGCGCCTAGGCGTCGAGTTCTTCGAATGGGTGCTCTGCCCGCTCTCCGACGACGGCAAGACGGTCACGCATTTCTTCGGGCTCGAAGACTACGTCTCGACCCGCCGCTATCTCGGCGGCTACGCGCAATAGGCGCCGGCCCTTAGGCGGCTTTCTTCTTCAGCCGGGACAAGAAATTCAGCATCCGCGCGCCGGGCGTGTAGTTCGGCTTGTTCGCGGCGAACTCAAGCCCCGGCACGCAGACGAAGACGAAGGCGAAGTCGTCCATCCGCGACGGCAGGTCGACCACGATCGCCTGGGTGAGCTCGACCGACCTCAGCTTCTCCAGCATCTCGTCCAGCATCGCCTCCATCGTGGCGGGCGGCCGCGCGATCGGAATATCGTGGAACGAGAGAGCGGGCTGCATCTTCGCCATCGCCTCGAACGCCACCAGATTGCTGCGGTCGGTGGTGCTGATATCGTTGCGGTAGCGCTCCCAGGTCACGTCGTCGCGGACGCCGGAGATATGCGTGAGCCGGCTCTGGATCGCTTCGGTGATGGCGCGCGAGAGCGCGACGGTGGCGACCGGGTGGCAGCCATATCCGGAGGCGCGCTGCGGATAGAAGGTCGCATTGCCGCGATCGGCGATGGTGCAGGCAAAGACCGGTACGTCGATGTCATAGGTGCAGTACCACACCCAGACATCGAGATTGGCGCGGCGACAGGTCTCAATCTGCTGGCGGCAGATCGGATCCTCGATGGTCTCGAGCTTCACCATCCGCGCCCTGGGATCGCCGGCGAGACTCTGCTCGATCTGCCAGAGGCAGCTCTGGTCCCGCTCGATTACCTCGCAGAGGCCATGCACGACCGCCTCGGTCCGGGTATTGCCCGAGGCGAGCCCGTTCGATGACGACAGGAAGATCGGCGCACGACCGCGCTTCATGCGGAAGTCGAGATCGAGCAATTCCTTGGGAAGATACCTGGCCTCGCCGCTGACCAGGTCGCGGCCTTCCACCCAGGCGACCGTCGTCGCATCGGTGACCTTGGCGTCGGAGCGCAGGGAGAGGGCGGCCGGGGAGGCGAAGCGCGCATCCTGGAACGCCTCGCCGAGCGAAACCTCGGGGCCGGTGGCGTCCCAGTGCTCGGCATGGTGCATCTCGATGCTTTCCATGACGGCGGAGATATAGGCGAGGGAGTCACTGATACCCTTGCCTTGGGAGACGGTCAGCGATCGGGCCATGGGCCGAACCGCCATCCAGACCGGCACGCCCAGTACGTCAAGCCCGGTAACACTCGCCACCCGGGTGATCCCGTATTCTTGGATCCGAGGCTTGATCCGGGCGAGGGTATCTTCGGCGGAACGGGCACGCACCGTTCCGCCGAGATCAACCGTAGAGTCGGTCACGGCAAAACGCGACCGAACGCTTAGTGCGCGATCGCCGCGCGTTCGTCGTCGCTGCGTGCGAAAACCGAGATCGCCGCACGCTCGTCATCGTCGCGGGCGAACACCGAGACCGCCGCACGCTCGTCATCGTCACGGGCGAACACGGCAACCGCCGCACGCTCGTCATCGTCACGGGCGAACACCGAGACCGCCGCACGCTCGTCGTCGTCGCGGGCGAAGACGGAAAGCGCCGCGCGTTCGTCATCGTCACGGGCGAAGACCGAGACCGCCGCGCGCTCATCGTCGTCGCGTGCGAAGACGGAAAGCGCCGCGCGCTCGTCATCGTCACGGGCGAACACCGAAACCGCGGCCCGTTCGTCATCGTCACGCGCCGCCGAGGCGCTGAGGCCTTGAAGCGCCCGATGAATCGCAATGCCAGCTTTCTGCCGCGAGTGCAGCAGTTCTTCTAATGAACGCATAATCCCACCCTCCAACGTTAACGCTTGGTAAACACGCATGGTTAAGCTTAACGGACACTTAACCATACAGCGGAGCCACAACGCCTCGCAATACGAGTTCTCACCTATGCGCCTTCAGGTTGCAGGTCTTAACGCCCTGACCTTGTTGGGCATTAGTTCCTTTGGTGGCAGCAAGCTCCCAACTTCAAGGGGCGCTTGTGCATGCGCTGGGATCGCCAGCCGGGCACTAGGCTTGCGCTCCTGATCGCACGCGCCATGCCAGTGCCGGGGCTGTCGATTGACGCTCGCCGCTCACGCTCACGCCGTGTCAGATTGCGAAAAATCATAGGAGGGAAGCCGTGGGCGGGAGCGAGTCGTGAACGAGTCTTGTGTTTTCGTCGGGCCGACTCGGGTGCCGAAGAAGTCTTATCCGCGAATCGATTTTTTCCCGCCCGCGGCGCTCGGCTCGGTCTATCGCGCCTTCCAGCAGGGCTATCGCCGGATCGGCATCATCGACGGATTCTTCGGCAACACGCCATCGGTCTGGCACAAGGAGATCATGTTCGTGATCGCCCAGGGGACCGAGGTGGTGGGCGCCGCCAGCACCGGCGCGCTGCGGGCGGCGGAACTTGCCCCTTACGGCATGCGCGGGATCGGCAATATCTACCGGCTGTACCACCGTGCCGCGATCGCCGATGACGACGAGGTCTGCGTCACCCATGCGATCGAGGAGCTGGATTTCATGCCGCTCTCGGAGCCGATGATCAGCATCCGCTACACGCTGCGCGATCTGCGGCACCGCGGCGGCATCACGAAGGCCGAGGAGACGGCGGTCGCCGCCGCACTCAAGGCCATGCACTTCTCGGAGCGGACGCTCGACCACATCCGTGCCGCGATCGCCGCGCAGATGTCGCCGGCCCGCGCGGCGACGGTTTGGGAAAGCTACACGGCGCTTCGGCGGGATGCGAAAGGCGATGACGGCAAGCGGCTGCTGGAATGGCTGAGCGCGCCGCGCCGTCCGGACGCCAAGCCCGACTGGGACTTTCCCCGCACGGTTCACTGGGTTCATCAGTTCGAGGACCGGCTCGATGATGTGCCCGGTCTCGGCGAGAAGCCGGTCTGATTTCGAGCCGTGCGCCCGTGCCACAGTGGCGACATCGGTGCGGGTGCATTATCCTATCCGCCGGTTGAGAGGCGCCGGGAAACCGGCGCTTGGCCGCCGCGGCACCGCCCGCGTGGGGGACGAACGCAGTTTGGAATCGGATCTGTCGGCATCGCTCGGCAACCAGAAGGCCGGGCGCTACAACTTCATCGCACCGGATGAATGCCGGTCCGAAAAGGTACGGCGCCTGCTCGATTACTGGCACGAGATCCGCGCCGGGCGTGCCATGCCGCGGCGGAAGGACATCGATCCGACCCTGATCTGGCCGCTCTTGAAGAACGTCTTCATGAACGAGTGGCACGCCAACCCGGACCGCATCTTTTACCGGATCGCCGGCACCGAGCTGGTCGGAGCACTCGGTTTCGAGATCCGCGGCAAGTGGCTCACGGACCTCTACAAGGACGAGGCCGATGTCGAGCGGACACTCGACCTCTACCGGACGGTGATCCGGACCCGCGCACCGGTCTTCGGCCGGACGGAAGGGACGCAGCTGCGCCTCGGTGCCAACAGCTTTGAATGGGTGATCTGCCCGCTGTCGGACGATGGCGAGGCGGTGACCCATTTCATCGGGCTCGAAGACTACGTTTCGCCCAGGCCTTATCTCGGTGCGCCATCCTGACGTCGCAGGACGGCCAGACGGCACCCCGGTAAGGGGAGACACTGGTCATGATCGACCGACCGACCCAACGACCAACGCGAGGCAGATCATGGGCGACCTTTCGGCATTCACCAGCGCGGCCTTCCGGGACCGGCTCTCCACCGTCCTGAGCGAGACCGCGGCCGCCAAGGCGCTGCCCAACCCGTGCTATGTCGATCCTGAGTTCCTGGCCTTCGAGCGGGCGCGGCTCTACGAAGCGGGCTGGGCCTGTATCGGCTTCGGCAAGGACGTGGCCCGGCCCGGCGATGTCATGCCCCGCAATCTGCTGGGCCTGCCGCTCATCCTGGTGCGTGATACCAAGAACGAGATCCGGGTCTTCCACAATGTCTGCAGCCATCGCGGCGCCGAGCTGGTGTCCGAGCCGTGCCATGTCGGCGCAGTCCTGCGGTGCCCGTATCACTCCTGGGCCTATGACCTTGAAGGTAAACTAAAAGCGACGCCGTTCATCGGCGGGCCGAACGTCAACCGCTGCGATGGTTTCGACAAGTCGGCGCACGGTTTGCGCCCCGTGCGCACCGCCGTCTGGTTCGACATGGTGTTTGTGAATGTCAGCGGCCAAGCGCCGGATTTCGCGGCTTATATCGCGCCCCTGGCCGAGCGCTGGTCGATGTTCGACGGAAGCCTAATCCGCCATTCCGGCCCCGACTCCTCGGCCACTTTCGACGTGCACTGCAACTGGAAGCTCGCGGTCGAGAATTACTGCGAGGCCTATCATCTCCCCTGGGTGCATCCCGCGCTGAACTCCTATTCGCGGCTCGAGGACCACTACAACATCAACGAATGGGATTCCTTCGCCGGGCAGGGCAGCCGGGTCTATCGGCCGAGCCTGACCGATACCGGCGAGGCGCTGCCCAACTTCCCCGGCCTGCCGACCCAGTTCCGCGGCGGGGCCGAATATGCGGCGCTGTTTCCCAACCTACTGCTCGGGGTCCACCAGGACCATTTCATGGCGGTGCGGCTGGAGCCGATCGGCGTCGACCACACGCTCGAGCATCTCGAGCTCTACTATGTCGGCGACGCGGCCCTGGACGACAACTATGCCCAGATCCGCTCGGCCAACCTGCGCGCCTGGAAGCAGGTGTTCTCCGAGGATGTCGGCGTGGTCGAGCGCATGCAGCGCGGCCGCGCCTCGCCGGCCTTCGACGGCGGCGTCTTCTCGCCGGTCATGGACGTGCCGACCCACTGCTTCCACAAATGGGCGGCGCAGCGGCTGATGTAGCCCTGGCTAGAACGCATCGAGCGACTTCGCCCGCGCAATCTCGCACAAGAGCGCGATGATGCCGTCCTTCGACCAGCCTTTGCGGGCGCCGAGTGCCACCCGCAGGAAGGGCGTGATCTCGCCGGCTTGCGGCAGGATCGCCTCGTAGCGGTGGCCGCGGAAGCCGAAGCTGCCGCCCTTGTCGAAGCGGAGATCGCGCGCCTTCGCTTCGCGGGCGAGCAGTTGCTCCAGCTTCCGGTAGTTCTCCGGCGCGTCCTCCTCGAGCTGGATCAGGACGAACGGGGCCGCCGCGCCGCGGTCGGCGCCGAGGCTCGGATGCGAGATCTGGGAGAACAGGCCGTCGATCTCGCCGAGGCGCTGCGCCAGCGCGGCATTGTTCTCGAACACCGCCTCGGCATAACCCCGCGCGTGATCCCGATCGAGGAACCAGGGCGCTTGCAGGGCGCCCAGCGCATCGAAGCCGAGCCCGGCCCCGGTCAGGGCGCGCGCCTTCTTCAGCTTCTCGACGGGGTCGACGGCGAAGTCCTGATCTTCCCGGCAGTAGAGGCTGACCAAGCCGACATTGGCGAGTTCGAGGCCGGCCTGGTCGAGCTTCAGTCCGGAGCTCATGCGCACCAGGATATGCCCGGCCTCCGAGCAGGTGAGCTGCTGCGGCAGCAAGGGGTCGAGATCGAAGCAGGGGCCGACCAACGTGCTGTCCACGATCACCAGCGAGGGGCAGCCTTCGGCCGTGGCGCAATGGCGCTTCAGCGCCGCCGTCATGTCGAGCCGATGCACGTGGGCGTCGCGGTCGAAATAGACCGGCTCGAGGATCAGCACGTCGGCATGGTCGTCGCCGTTCTTCGGCAGTTCCCGGGCCATACCATGGCTGGACATCATCGCCAGCAGTTCCTCGGTCTCGAAATAGCCGCCGAGATGGCGGATGCGGGGCGGGTTGGCCGGATTGGCGCCGCGCGGCGCCAAGGCCAGCAACAGCGAGGTCATCGCCGCCTGGCCGCTCGAGAACAGCAGATGGTCGGCATGCCAACCCGCCGGCGCCGGCGCATAGGATCGAAGCCGCGCTTCCAGCGTCTCGGGCTCGATGCTGCGTTCGTAGCCGAAATTGATCTCCTCACCATCCGGCGCCGGCGTGCGGTCGCGGTCGCGCGGCGAGCGGAGCGCACGGTCGGAGGCCGCATGGGCAAGGCCGAGGCAGATCCGCCGCAGGGCCAGGCCGAGACGATCGAGCTCCGTTTCGAAGGCGGCGGGCGCCAGATCGGCGCCTTCCAAGGCGCCGACGGCCTGACGCCATGAGTGCAGGATGGTCTCCGCCTGCGGCATGCGCGCGGCGAGGCTGTCGCCCAGCTGTAACAATGCCTGACATTCGTCATGCGTCGGCTGAATTGATGGAGTTTCGTGTCGGCTGGTGAAATCAAGCGCGACGATATTCATGGAATGCCCGGGAATGTGCTGCACTGCGGTATGAACGCATGCTGGCGGCGAATGTTCCTTGACGGTTCCAGGTCAATTTCACGTCTGCGTCGGCGGTCGACCGAGCGGTGAACCTGTCTGCGTCCTGTCTGCGTCGGGGCTCAGGCAAGTCTTTGATTCTGCTTGCGTGCGGTCTGCGCTGAAACGCGACCCTGCTGGATCCGTCTGGGTAGCCGGAACCTGGTATTTCTTGATTCCGTCTGCGTCCTGTCTGCGTTGTCGGTTGACGCCGAGCGGCTTGAGCGGCAACGGGCGCAACCTCCCGAATTCACGATGGCAAACAGCGTGGTGCGATTATACCCGATCGCGCCACGCTTGTCCGCCGTGCGGCAGAGATGGTGACGTAAAGGATTCTGTGTCAGGGCAAGGAAGGGGTACTCCAGATGTGAACTGCCAAGCACACAAGAGGAGCACCCCCATGCCACAGCAAGCTGCGACGATCACGAGTTTACCAATGGCTTTTGAAGTCGTGAAGGCAATGCAGGCGGAC
>JAUYVI010000019.1:2500-5539 GCA_030715195.1 Dongia sedimenti | reverse complement strand
GCTGTTTGACATTGTAATAAAGACGAGAAGGGATACGCGGGCGGCGGGTCTTGGGTCATGGCTTCGGCTATGGGTCTGGGCTTTGCAGCAAGCGTTATTCCGAGACACGACGGCAACTCGGCCGAGCGATCGGCGGGGTTGTTTGTAGTGTTTCATGCAGTAAGGAAGACGCGTTTGATGCAAGGACCAACGTTGACAGATCGACCTGGGCTTCGGCCTGGAGAGATCAGGTTAACCTGAGAGTTTGATCCTGGCTCAGAACGAACGCTGGCGGCATGCCTAACACATGCAAGTCGAACGGGATCCAGACTTCGGTCTGGTGAGAGTGGCGGACGGGTGAGTAACGCGTGGGAACCTGCCCAATGGTCTGGGATAACCGCGGGAAACTGCGGCTAATACCGGATAAGCCCGAGAGGGGAAAGATTTATCGCCGATGGAGGGGCCCGCGTCCGATTAGGTAGTTGGTGGGGTAATGGCCTACCAAGCCTACGATCGGTAGCTGGTCTGAGAGGATGATCAGCCACACTGGGACTGAGATACGGCCCAGACTCCTACGGGAGGCAGCAGTGGGGAATATTGGACAATGGGGGCAACCCTGATCCAGCAATGCCGCGTGAGTGATGAAGGCCTTAGGGTTGTAAAGCTCTTTTACCGGGGACGATGATGACGGTACCCGGAGAATAAGCCCCGGCTAACTTCGTGCCAGCAGCCGCGGTAATACGAAGGGGGCGAGCGTTGTTCGGAATTACTGGGCGTAAAGGGCGCGTAGGCGGCCGAGCAAGTTAGATGTGAAAGTCCTGGGCTTAACCTGGGGACTGCATTTGATACTGCTTGGCTTGAATTCGGGAGAGGATAGCGGAATTCCCAGTGTAGAGGTGAAATTCGTAGATATTGGGAAGAACACCGGTGGCGAAGGCGGCTATCTGGACCGACATTGACGCTGAGGCGCGAAAGCGTGGGGAGCAAACAGGATTAGATACCCTGGTAGTCCACGCCGTAAACGATGAATGCTAGACGCTGGGGAGCATGCTCTTCGGTGTCGCAGCTAACGCATTAAGCATTCCGCCTGGGGAGTACGGTCGCAAGATTAAAACTCAAAGGAATTGACGGGGGCCCGCACAAGCGGTGGAGCATGTGGTTTAATTCGAAGCAACGCGCAGAACCTTACCAACCCTTGACATGGGAAGTATGGTCCGGAGAGATCCGGTCCTTCAGTTCGGCTGGCTTCCACACAGGTGCTGCATGGCTGTCGTCAGCTCGTGTCGTGAGATGTTGGGTTAAGTCCCGCAACGAGCGCAACCCTCATCTTCAGTTGCCATCATTTAGTTGGGCACTCTGAAGAAACTGCCGGTGACAAGCCGGAGGAAGGCGGGGATGACGTCAAGTCCTCATGGCCCTTACGGGTTGGGCTACACACGTGCTACAATGGCGGTGACAATGGGGAGCAAAGGCGCGAGCCTGAGCCGATCTCAAAAAGCCGTCTCAGTTCGGATTGCACTCTGCAACTCGGGTGCATGAAGTTGGAATCGCTAGTAATCGCGGATCAGCATGCCGCGGTGAATACGTTCCCGGGCCTTGTACACACCGCCCGTCACACCATGGGAGTTGGTTCTACCCGAAGCCGGTGCGCTAACCGCAAGGAAGCAGCCGACCACGGTAGGGTCAGCGACTGGGGTGAAGTCGTAACAAGGTAGCCGTAGGGGAACCTGCGGCTGGATCACCTCCTTTCTAAGGATGCTTTGGCAGAGCCTTCGGGTTCTCTGGAGCTTTCCCTTACATTCTACCCAGACCGGATCACCTGCAGATCCGCCGTCTGCGCATCCCTTCTCGAGGAACTGGAGTTTGAGGCGCGGAGCGTTTGCTCGTGCGCCTTGAGCCGGGCTAGTAGCTCAGTTGGTTAGAGCGCGCGCTTGATAAGCGTGAGGTCGGAAGTTCAAATCTTCCCTGGCCCACCATTCGCGCCCGAGCCGAGGGCATAGCCGAAGAGAGATCGGGGCCGTAGCTCAGTTGGGAGAGCGCTAGCTTTGCAAGCTTGAGGTCGTCGGTTCGATCCCGATCGGCTCCACCACGCATGTGGGTGTCGTCAGTTCCTTGAGAGATAGAGTTCGCTGATCGATCGCAAGATCGATGAGCGCGTTGTTTGACATTGTAGATCGGATGCAATCGACCAGCTGCGGGGGTCTTTCCGTGGTCATGGGCTGAGGAGTTGATCCTTGGCGCGGGCCCGTAAATTCCTTGCTGCTCCGGAGTTTGCCGGTTCGTTTGAGGGTTTTGGTCCCCTTGAGCGACGCCATCGGTATCGGGGTGAGTGAGGCCTGCGGTTGGTCAAATGAGATTACTGAAATGCTGAGAGTGCCGAGGCGGTCGATCGCAAGATCGAACGCTTTGGATCAAGCGCGATAAGGGCATTTGGTGGATGCCTTGGCACTGAGAGGCGATGAAGGACGTAGCACGTTGCGATAAGCCGCGGGGAGATGCGAGCAATCTTTGATCCGTGGATTTCCGAATGGGGCAACCCGGCCGCAAGGTCATCTCGCTCTGAATACATAGGGGCGAGAAGCAAACCCAGGGAACTGAAACATCTCAGTACCTGGAGGAAAGGACATCAACAGAGACTCCGCTAGTAGTGGCGAGCGAACGCGGACCAGGCCAGTGATTGAAGAGTTTTGAACCGGAAGCCTCTGGAAAGGGGCGCCTTAGTGGGTGATAGCCCCGTACGGGTAGGAAGCTCATCGATCCTTGAGTAGGGCGGGACACGTGTAATCCTGTCTGAACATGGGGGGACCACCCTCCAAGCCTAAGTACTCCTCAGTGACCGATAGTGCACAAGTACCGTGAGGGAAAGGTGAAAAGCACCCCGATGAGGGGAGTGAAATAGTATCTGAAACCGAATGCCTACAAGCAGTCGGAGCCGGCGCAAGCTGGTGACGGCGTACCTCTTGTATAATGGGTCAGCGACTTAGTCTCACGAGCAAGCTTAAGCCGGTAGGTGTAGGCGCAGCGAAAGCGAGTCTGAATAGGGCGAATGAGTTCGTGGGA
>JAUYVI010000018.1 GCA_030715195.1 Dongia sedimenti | reverse complement strand
TCACACTCTCGACGTTCGCCTGGCCAGCAATGCTGTAGGTGATCGAGCTCTGCACCAGGTCCGCCGTATCGGTGCCGCTCTCCGTCACCACGTCACCGGCGTTGTCCACCACGTAGGTGTCGTTGCCGGCCCCGCCGACCAGCGTGTCGGCACCGGTGCCGCCATCCAACGTGTCGTTGCCCGCGCCGCCATCAAGAATGTTGGCAGCGCCATTTCCGACGATAGTATTGTCCAGGACATTGCCTATGCCTGTAACCGCCGTTGCCGATGTCAAGACGAGGTTTTCGACATTGGTAAGGGTTGCAAGACTGAAATCGACGCTCGCCTTTACCACGTCGGTGCCTTCGCCGAAGTTCTCCTCCACGAAATCGTCGGCATTGTCCACGATGAAGGTGTCGTCGCCGGTGCCGCCGGTCAGTGTATCGGCACCGGTGCCGCCATCCAGCGTGTCGTTGCCGGAGCCACCGCTCAGTCTGTTAGCAGCGATGTTCCCGGTGATGACATTATCCAAGACGTTGCCGGCGCCGTCGATTGCCGCATTGCCGGTTAGCGTCAGATTTTCTACAGCGTCGAAGTTTGCCAGGCTGAAACTGACCGACGACTTGACGAGATCGGTACCCTGCCCGGACGTTTCGACCACGGCGTCGTTCCTATCATCGACTAGGAAAGTGTCGTTGCCGAGACCGCCGGTCAGCGTGTCGGCGCCGGCGGCCCCGTCAAGCGTGTCATTGCCGTCGCCACCGGACAGTTTGTTGGCAAGGGCGTTGCCCGTAATCACGTTGTCCTTGGCATTGCCGGTTGCGCTGACGGCGATAGGACCGGTCAGAGTGAGATTCTCGACCTCCCCAAAGGCTGCCAGACTGAGGTCGATCCAGGATTGAATGAGATCGGTGCCCTGACCGGCGGTTTCCGTGATCTTGTCCGCCGCGTCGTCGACGATCAGGATGTCGTCGCCGAGGCCACCCACCAGCGTGTCGGCCCCAGCACCACCGTCGAGGACGTCGTTACCGTCCGAGCCGGTCAGGGTATTCGCCAACTTATTGCCGACGATCACGTTCGCATCGGCATTGCCGGTGCCGTTGATCGCAGCGCCCTCCGCCAGCACCAGGTTATCGACATTTGCGGCGAGCGTATAAGTCACACTCGACTTCACCGTGTCTATGCCTTGTCCGGCGACTTCGGTGATCGTGTCACTCGCGTTGTCGACAATGAAGGTGTCATTGCCGAGGCCGCCATTTAACGCATCCACGCCAGCCCTTCCGTCCAGCGTGTCGTCGCCGTCGTTGCCGAATATAGTGTCGGCGCCCGACGATCCGGTGATCGTATCGTTGCCTGCGCCGCCGGAAATGGAAGCGATACCGGTCAGCGTGACCCCGACAAAGCTGAGATTGTCGGCGTCACCCGAGCCGCTGATGGTCACATTAGCGAAGCTGCCGGCAGTGATGGTTTCGACGCTTGTTAGCGAACGCAGGCCGATCACAGTGTTCGCAGAGAGTGCCTGGATCTTGTCGGTGTTCGTGCCGCCGTCGATCGTGTCGTAGCCGCCGACGGCGCCGGAATAGTTGAACGTGTCGTTGCCAGCCGCGCCGGAGATGTTGTCGTCGGTCTTCGACGTCGTAACACTGTCATTGCCGGTGTCAAGGTAGATGGAATCGATGCCGGTCAGTGTCGTATTCGAGAAATCGAAGATGTTGTTTCCGCCGTCACCCTCGATTGAAGCGTAGTCGTCCGCAGCTTGTGTTATGAACTCTATCCCAGCTAGGCTCTTGAAGGCCGCACGGGTGTAGCCATCGAACCGAATCGTGTCAGTGCCGTTCCCGCCATCGACTGCGTCGAGTCCATTGCTGAACCCTGAGTAGATGATTAGATCATTGCCGTCGCCGGCGGTGATCGTGTCGTCGCCGTCCCCACCGAGGAAGACGTTGTCTCCGGTCGTGCCGGTCAGTACGTCATTCCCATCGCCACCGTACGCACCCTCTATGCTAGTCAAGTTCTCGGTGACAGATCCGGATGTCGCCTTTCCAGTTGAAAGATTGATAGTCCAAGCCGCCGTTTCGTCTGAATAGACGACGAGATCGTTGCCGCTGCCGCCGTCGAAGTTGTCGTTTCCCGCCCCGCCGACGAGCACATCGTCACCGGTGCCGCCACCGATCGTGTCATTGCCGGCCAAGCCCAGGAGCACGTCATTCCCGGCCCCGCCAGTCAGAGTCTCTGCGGAGGCAGTCCCCTCCTTGCCGGCATTGATGTAGGTCGGAAGGGGCGCGGTCAACGAGGCCAAGGCCGTCGGCGACAAAATCATGTCTGCGAACTGGACCTTTTCGATATTCGTGAAGCTCAGGTTACCCGACATGGAGAAGGTTATGCCGTCGCCGCTGCTGGCGTAGTGGCTCACATCCCTCCAGTAGTCGCTGAACTTTCCGGCAAGGACCAACGTGTCGTTCCCGGCACCGCCATCCACAACGCCCCATTCGCGGCCCACCCCGGCGCTCGGCGTGGTGGCATTCTGCACCTTGATCGTATCGTTGCCGTCGCCGCCGTTCAGCGTGTCGGGTCCAGTGTTCGCGTAGCTCGCGCCCAAGTACGATATCAGGATGTCGTTGCCGGCACCGCCATTTAGGGTATCCCCAATGTACGAGCTGGTATTCGGATACCAGCCGCCGCCTTCGCTATACAGCGTGTCGTCCCCGGCATCGCCGTTCAGCGTGTCAATGCCGGCGTTGCCCTTGAGTATGTCGTTGCCGTCGCCGCCGCTGATCGTGTCGCCGAGATAGCTGCCGTTGATCGTATCGTTTCCTGCGGTTGCCGCCGGAAACGTCGGGAGGAACGCCCAGCTCGTGTCGGTGAACTCTATCTTGGTCACGCGGTCGAACTTCGAGGAGCTGTCGATTGCCAGCTTGTCGCCGGTGGCCGTGATGGTGAAGACGAAATCGCCGTTCGCGTCATAGGCCGTGGTCACCTCAGAGCTGGCCACGTCTTTAAATTTGATCTTCGTCCAGTTCTCTAAACCTAAATTGACAAACTCGGGGTAGCTTAAGATCTCAACACTGTCGACGATCCGGTCCTGGCCATAGCCTTTGCCGAAGATGTAGGTATCTTCGCCGTTGCCGCCCACCAGAACATCATTGCCAGCCCCACCGTCCATGACGTCGTTACGGTTGAACCCGCCGTACAACGTATCGTTGCCAGGCGTGCCGGTCGTCATCAGCTTATAAATCTGCTCCAATCCAAGGCTGGTGCCGTCCGCAAAGCGGATTTCATCGATCGCCGGAAACTCGACAATATCGTAGTAATCCTGCAGGCCGGAGGCGTGATACTGCTTCCACGCAAACTGATCCTTGATCAGGATCTGACCCGCTGTGTTGTTGAATTGGATCAGCAGGTCTCTGCCATCCTGGCCCGGTTCGCTCAGAATCAGATTGGAGACGGAAATCCCCGCCCCGAGCTGCAGAACGTCGTAGCTCTTGGTCGCGGCATCCTGCGCCCTGCGGTCATAGCTGCCATCGATACTGAAAGCGGCATTCTCGTTGATCGTGTCGCTGCCGTCCCCGGGAGCATAGAAATAGGCGTCGTTGCCGAGGCTGCCCTCGTACAGGTCGTTCCCAGCGCCACCGCGCAGGAAGTCATTTCCGGACGTCCCATAAATCCGGTCGGCGCCTGAAGTCGCGGCGGTCAACTGGACGGCGGCTTCGAACTGGGCGCGGGATAGCACAGTCCCATCGGCGAAGGCAAAGCGCTCAATGCCGCCATAGCCTAGCCACCCCGGTCGCGCGAGTTGATCCTGAATACGGATCTGATCGCTGGTGCCCTGGATCTTAATCAGGAGGTCAACGTGGTAGTAGCCCACCAAGCTGTCGAACTCACCTTCGACCCAGGACACCTGGAGATCTGTGAGCGCGACGTTCTGGCCGAAGCGGACGGTGTTGCCACTTAAGCCGACGCGGTCGCCTTGGAAGCTGGAGGGAGCGCCGGCCTGCGGCGAATCCTTGGAGAGAATGATATCCTGACCGCTGCCGCGGCCGAAGACGTAGGTGTCGTCTCCGCTTCCGCCGACCAGCGTGTCGCTGCCCGCGCCGCCGTCCAGCACATCGTCGCCATTGATGCCGTCGTACCAGATTCCGCCGTCAAGCGTGTCATTGCCGTAGCCGCCGAACAGGATGTCGTTCCAGGTGCCGCCCGTGAGCTTGTCATCGCCCGCCGTCGCCGGATTGACCAGCGCAAAGACCTGCTGCGCCGTCAGAACTTGACCACCGGCAAAGCGGAATTCACGGACCACGGGTTCGATGTAGCCGTTCGTGCCGAACTGGCCGTTGATCTTCAGGGTATCGGCCGCACCGGTGATCCCGACAATGAGATTCCCGGAGGTCAAGGTGAACGTGACGTCGGTCGTGAGGACGTCCGGCGTGAACTCGACGATGTCGCCATAGACGTAGGCGCTGCTGCCGCTGCCCGAGAGGCTCGCATTCAGCGTGTCCTGGCCATATGAGCGGCCAAAGACGATCCGATCGACACCATCGCCAGAATTGATCGTATCATTGCCGGCCAGCGAGTTGATGCGCTCGGAGCCCGCGCCGCTGGTCAAGGTCTCGGCCCCGGTCGTGCCGGTAAGCGTGTTCGTCACAGCTGGAAGGTCGAGCTTCAAGGCGAAGGTCGAGGAAGTGGACGCCCCGCGCGCGTCGGTCGCCGTCACCTTGATCTGGTACGGTGCGGGCGCCTTGTTGAAGATATCCGCTTGTGCCGGCGTTGCCGTGAAAGTTCCGGTCGCCGGATCGAAGAGCAGCCAGGACGGCAGCGGATCACCGTTGGAGAGCGTCGCGCTTAACGCGAATGCCACGTCGTCGCTGTCGCCGAAGGCATTATTCGGGACGGTGAAAGTGGTCGTGGTCGCGACCGAGACGACCTGATTAGGGATCGGCGCGTCGGCGGTCGGCGCGTCGTTCTTATCCTGGACGCCGAGGTAGAAATTCTGCGCCGCGCTCACGCCCTTTGAATCGGTTGCGACCAAAGTGACTTGCACCAGTCCGGTCGCGGCATCCAGCGGCGTGCCTGAGAACACGCCACCGGCAAAGCTGAGCCAGCTCGGCAGCGGCGCACCGTTGCTGAGGGTAGCGCTGTAGGTCAGAGTGTCGCCCAGATCCTGATCGGCGAAGGCATTGGCCGGCACAGTGAAGCTAAAGGCCGTATCCTCGACCGCAAGCTGGTTTTCGATCACCGTCCCGACCGTCGGCGCATCATTGGTGTTGCCGACGGCGATCTGGAAGGTGGAGTTTGCCGTGGTCCCGTAGATATCGGTCGCGGTCAACTTCAGCGAGAGTGTGCCGACATCGGCGTTCTGCGGCGTGCCACTGAGCTTGGTGCCATCGAAACTCAGCCAGGAAGGCAGCGCACTGCCATCCGCTTTGGTAAGAGCGTAAGTCAGCAGATCATGAGCATTAGCATCGGTGAAGAGACCGCTCGGCAGCGTGAAGCTGAACGCCGCCTCCTCGGTTGCCGTCTGGTTCGGAACCGTTCCGGCCACGGCCGGCGCGGTATTCGTCGAGCCGACCTTGATTTTCAGAATCTCGCTGGTGGTGAGGCCACTCTTGTCGATTGCTGTCACCAGCACCGCCAGCGGCCCGGTATCGCCGGCGGCCGGCGTGCCGATGAATTTCGATCCATCAAAGCTGAGCCAGGCCGGCAGCACGCTGCCATCCGTCAGTGTCGCGGAGATGGTGAACACGTCGCGGGTCGGGATCTGATCGGCAACGAAGGTTCCGGAGCTCGCCGAGCCGGTGCTGGTCAGGCTGAAGACCTGCTCCAGGTTGCGCCCGGTCCCGACATTGTACGGGACGGCGACGCCGTCAGGCCCGACATAGCCCGCGGCCGGTGTGTAGGTGTAGCCGCCCCCGGCATTCACCGTAATGCTGCCGCCTTTGTCGGTGGCATAGGTCCCGGCCACCGCCTGGATGCTGTTTGCGTAGGTGGAGTCCTGGTCGGCGAACAGATTGGGCGGGAGGGTGAAGGCGAAGGCCGAGCCGGGGGTCGCCGTCTGCGTGGCGAATTGCGCGGTCGACGTCGGTGCTTCCGTCCAATCCAGCAAATCGAGCTTCACGGTGCGGTCGACCGACTTGCCGTGCTTGTCAACGGCGGTCAGCCGGATGCTATAGGTTCCGACATTGGCGTCGTCGGCATTGGCGGTAAAGACGTATCCGTTGAACGTCAGCCAGGCTGGAAGCGGCGAGCCGTCACTCAGGCTCGCGCGATAGGTGAGCTTGTCGCCGGCATCGATATCGGTGAACAGTCCACTGGGCATGAACGCCTGCGCGGTTCCGCCCTCCGAGAG
Organism: Dongia sedimenti; assembly: GCA_030715195.1. Lineage (GTDB taxonomy): Bacteria > Pseudomonadota > Alphaproteobacteria > Dongiales > Dongiaceae > Dongia > Dongia sedimenti. Next base: position 9,302 of record JAUYVI010000018.1, on the reverse strand, counting down.
CGCGATCCGCCATGTCGCGGTGGTGACGGTCGGCGCATTGTCCGCCACCGCCGCCGTGATGCCGGCCTGGGTGATGATCTCACCGTTGGCGAACTCAATCTGCTTGATCGGCGCCGTTGTAAAGTAATTGGTGACCGTAATCTGCTGAGTGCTCGCCCCGAACTGAATGAGCAGATTGTTGGTGCTGGGCGGACGCGACAGCTTCACATCGCGCACGGTGATGTCGGCGAGGAACCGGATTATGTCGACGGCCGTGGATTCGCCGGAATTGATCACATCGTTGCCGTCGCCGAGCGCGATTTCATAGACGTCGTTGCCGGTGCCGCCGTTGAGCGTATCGTTCCCGATCCCGCCGTTCAGCGTATCGTTCCCGATCCCGCCGGTCAGCGTATCATTGCCACCCCTCCCCATGAGCTTGTCGTCGGTGGAATAGGCGGTGATCGCATCCGCGGCACTCGTGCCCAGCTGGTCCAGCATCTTGGCGACCAATTCCGCGGCGGTGAGCTCGGTGCCGTCTGCGAATCTTACGCGGGCGATCTGCGGCGTCGCGACGTCTACGAGCTGGCCGGTGATGACGATAGAATCCGTGCCATTGACAGCGATCTTCATATCCGCGCTGCCGGTCCCCTGACGGCTAAGCGTGAGCTGACTCTGGGTGATGCCAGCGCCAAACTCGATAAAGTCGGGCCCGGTGCTGCCGGAATCGTTGATGGTGTCGGCGGCGTCGCCGAGGTTGAAGACATAGGTATCCCCGCCTTCGCCGCCGTCCAGCATGTCCGCTCCGGCGCCGCCGGTGATCCGTTCGGCCGACGCGCCGCCCTTGATCGTGTCGACGCCACCGGTCGCGATATCGACCGCAGCCCGCTGCTCCGCCTCGCTGGCAGAGATGCTGGTCCCGTCGACGAAGTCGATCTCCTCGATCCGGCCCTTGCCATAGAAGTCGGTGATACGGATCTGGTCGGTGGAGCTCGTGAATGTGATAATGAGGTCGCTCGTGTTCACCGTGTCGCGCTTGAACCGCGCATTGGCGGCCGACAACCCGACACCGAAGCGGAGCACGTCGGCGCTGCCGCCGGCGACGCCAGTCATGACTCCGATGTCGTTGATCGTGTCCTGGCCGTCACCCGCCTTGAAACGATAGACGTCGTCGCCGGTGCCGCCCTTCAGCGTGTCGTTGCCGGTCCCGCCCGCCAGATCGTCCGTGCGATTGTCGAAGCCGAGGATCGTATCGTTCCCGGTTGTACCCGCCTGCGCAAGATAAAGATCAGCCATCCGGTCGATCGACAGCCCGATGCCATTGCCGAGCTGGATATGCTCGACCGTGTGAGTGCCATAAAAGTACTTGTCGATTAATTGCGGATCGGTGAAATCCGGATTGAACTGGTCGAGAAAGGTGAGCGTATCGGTCGTGCCAATGAAGGAGACGACCATATCCTGTCCGTTCGTGCCTGAACGCCCGAACTTCAGATCCGATTCGTCATAACCAAGAATCATAGCGGTATCATTGTAGTCCTGATGGGTCTCGATCTTGTCGTTGCCGTCTCCCTTGACGAAAAAATACGTCGTGTTCGCGATCAGGCCGGCGCTCTGATGCAAAAGATCGTTGCCAAGACCGCCATAGATGAAGTCGTAGACCCAAAGTCCGGCCGATACCGCGGAACCCGGCATCCCGAATGGCTCGTCGCCAGCATTGGCATTGAACAACTTCGACAGAATCTGACCCTGAGTCCACACGGTGCTGTCGCTGAACTCGATGCGGTTGATGGATCCCAAACCGAGGTCTGTGGCACCGAAGCTGACTGATCCCAGGTCTGGCACCAGCGTCACGGTCTGATTGACGTCGCCGTTGGCGCGGATTTCAACGCCTCTTTGGGTCAAAACAAGGGTGGTCGTAGTCGAGCTGATTCCAGTGCCGAATTTCAGCGTGTCGACATCCTTCGCCGAGCGTCCAAGGCTGCGACTGAAATTGACCGAGGAGAAGTAGGAGAAATCGGTCTCGTCGATGACGTCTTTGCCATCGTTGAGGTTGTAGACGAAGGTGTCGTTTCCGGCACCGCCGGACAACACGTCGTTGCCGGCCCCACCGATGATCGTGTCGTTTCCGGCCTCGCCGGATACCCGGTCTTCGCCGGCATCGCCTTGGAGCTTGTCGTTGCCGTCGCCGCCATAGACTGCGTCGTGACCATCGCCACCGCTCAGCAAGACATCATCGCCCAGTCCACCATAGATCTGGTCGTTTCCCGCCTCGCCTTTCGCCGTATCGTTGCCGATCCCGGCGAACAGCAGGTCGTTACCGTCTCCGGCCGAGATCGTATCGTCGCCGGCTTCACCGAACAGAAGATCCTCGCCGGCCAGGCCGTTGACGGTGTCGTTTCCGGCGGCGGCGGCGATCCGGTCGCCCCCGGCGGTGCCGTTAAGGGTTTCCGCGGCTGCGGTTCCGCTGCTCGCGGTCAGGCCGGCAAGCTTCGCACCGATCAGTGCCGCCACGCCACCGCCATCGATCAGGGCGCCGTCTCCGGTCTTCAGGGCGACCTTGGACGGGTCAGTGACGGTGATCTGGTCAGTGGTGCCGGTCACCTTCACGACGGCGGCGGCACCGCTGCCAGCGATCGAGATATCCAGATCGGCTGCCGTGATGTCGCTGGCGAATTCCACGATGCTTGTGGGATTGACGTTGGCGGGGATTCCACTCTCGAGCACGTCCTGCCCGTCACCCCGCTGGAAAAGTGCCGTCGCGCCGATTGTGCTGCCGACGGTCCAGCCTGGTTGCAGGTTGAGGTCGAACTTGTAGGTGTCATTGCCGGCACCGCCGCGGATCGCTCCCCAACTCATGCCAAGCACGTCATCGCCTGACGTCGCGACCACCGCTGCCGCCTTGGTAGTGATATCGGTCGAGGTCCAAACGGTGCCGTCCTGGAAGAGGACGCGATCCACACCGGATAACTGGACACTGTCGGTTGTGCCGGCGATGCCAAGGCGAACGTATGTTCCACCCAAGACGGAGAAGACGATGTCGGTGGGCGCGATCCCCGCGCCGAACACCAGCTCGTTGCCGAAGAAGCTGCTGTCCTCGATCCGGTCCTGCCCGTCGCCGCGGCGGAAGATATAGCGGTCGGCCCCTCCGCCGCCGTTCAGGTAGTCCGCGCCGGCGCCACCGGCAAGGACTTCCGCGGCCTTCGATCCGACGATGACGTCGTTGCCGCTGGTCGTGCTGGCGACGAGCGCCTTGCGGAACACGTCCTCGGCCTTCCAGGTCGTTCCGTCGGCAAATTCCACATGATCGAACGTGCCGCCGACAAGGGTGATGCTGTCGTTCGTGCCGTTGATCTTCAGTGAGAGGCCAGGGCTGACGCCAACACCTTGACCTGGTAGCCGCGCCGCCTGGACGCCAGCGAATGAAATATCAGATGCCTTGACCGAGGAATCGAAGCGTACGATGTCGAATGGATCCGCGTAGATCGTATCCTTGCCGTCGTTCTTTTTGAAGTTGTAGATATCGTTTCCCTTGCCGCCATCGATGCTGTCGTTGCCTTGCCCGCCGTCGATGACGTCATTGCCATCGCCAGACTGTAGGGTGTCATCGCCATAGCCGCCTAGGATCGTGTCGTTGCCGGCGCCACTGTCGATCGAATCGTCGCCTTCTCTGCCATCGACCCGGTCATCGCCATCCAAACTCTTGATCACATCGTCGCCGGCAGCACCATTCATCTGGTCTCCATCTCCAGTACCGAACATAGTGCTGGATCGCGGCGGCAAGTGAGACCCATTGGCAAGATTCTCAACCTGATCCCAGCTTAAAGTGTCGGTGTAATGCCATTGGAAGTAGAGGGGATCATTCACGAGCTGCTCGGCGAACAAAATCGTGTTGACCACGATTTCGGCCAAACCGCCGACCCCCGCGCCACCCAACGTCGCGCCAGGGATTTGCGTCCACCGATACTGCGGCATCTTGCGGTCGCGGCCAGTCCAAAGCTTGATGCCGTATTCGCCCGAATGCCAGTCCTCGATCATGATTGGCGGAAGGTCTGGATCCACGCGAATTTCGAGATCTTGTCGCGCCGGACTTACTCTAATGACACGATATGTCTCGCCGTGCTCGGTACCCACAAACAAGGTCGGATCTTCGATAATGTGTCCGAGATCCTCATCGGCAACAGTTACACTGCGGGACCCACCCTTGAACTCAAACTCCTCACCAATGGTCCGCCAGTAAAGTGTATCCTCGAGTTCGCCGGGCTTAAGCAGATCTCCTGCATCCACGACCAGGATATCGGCGCCTTTTCCGCCATCCATTGTGTCGACACCGCCGCCACCCCAAAGGATGTCGCTTCCGTCCTCTCCCTTAATCGTGTCGGCATCATCGCCGCCGACAATCCTATCATCGCCGCTTCCGCCAAGCAGCTCATCAATACCAGCGCCTCCGACAATGACGTCCTTGCCGCCATCACCTTTCAGGGAGTCAGCGCCTGCACCGCCGATGATAAAATCACCTGCGGTCGATCCCGTGACTGTGTCGTTCCCCGCGCCTCCGAAAATCAAATGCGCGCTGTTCGTATCATCCCATTGCGGATGTTCGTCATCCTGCCTCGGAGCATATGTCATAGACCCGGCACTCGAGCCGGCCTGGGCAACCAACACTTCCCAGTCAGGTCGATAGCCGTTTCCCCTAGAGAGTTCAAACTTAGTTGTGCCGAGAATCGCCGAAGTGGTTTCTTCGCTCAATGCCTGGGGAGCCAGCGCGTCGCTACTGCTGTTGAAAGCTTCCACCAGGTGATCCCACAACGCCAGATCAGCATCACGCTCTCCAAACCGCCAGAGTTCACCGCTTTCCGTCTCCTCAAACTGTTGAGGATCGGTCGCCGTGATCTGGTCGAGGTGAATCACTACTTTGTCGTTGAACGGAACACCCTCCGTCGTGCCCCCAGCAAAATTGATTGTTCCTCCACCCGTAACGAGATTCTTGTAGATGTCACCATCTTTCGTTGAATCACCGGCCAAACTTGTATCCTGGGAAGCATCACGCAATACCCCCAGCGCCAGTTGGAGAATTCCTTTGTGGAGAGAGGGTATTGTGCCGTATTCGGCTGACCAGCCATCAGCCGCGACACCTTGCCTCAATGTTACGCCGAAGAGCTTGTAGAAGTAATCATACAAGCCCCCTGAACTGCCGATCGTTTTTGTGAGCGCGCGTAGGAGCACCGTGGGATTTGTCCCGCCCCCAGGTACCCGGCTGGAAACGACTTCCCCGTGACTGTCTAGCGCTGTGTCGGTCCGAGAATGATCAATCGCGCCGCTGACACCCGTCGTTCCAAACAAGGCGTCCCGCATAGCTCCATCATTCGCAACCAGATCTTCGAATTGCTGCGAGGTTCCGTGAGTCAGAGCCGCCAACATATGCGCTGTCGAACCATGAAACCTGGTGGTCATCATGAAGTCGACCGGGTCTCCGAAGTGGTAGGTTTGTTCTTCAGCCGGAGGCACATTCGGGAAGGCGTTCGCGCCCAGCGCTTCAATAGCGTCCTGGTACCAGCTCAACATCTCGCCAGTGACAGTGTTAATGCGGAGATTGTTGATGACTTGATTGTTGTACTTCTGTTCGAGATCCGCGACGCGCCGATCGTATGCGTCTGCTGTCGTCTGAGTCATGTAGCGAGCGATGGCGTCATAGTTCCCGCCATATTCCGAGCGGAAGCGATTTGTGACTAGGCCATCGGGAATACCAAGCTCATGAGCAGCGGTCTTTTGTGCAAGAGTGTGGAAGTATTTGTCGAATGGCGCCGCCGCGAAGGCATATCCCTTCACATCAAGAAAGCCTGAGACGAGGCCGGCGAGACCCGCGCCAAGAGACTGGCCTATCACAACGACATCGTTCTTCGAACCGCCAGCATCTGTGGCGGCTTTGATCGCCGCTTGAGTCAGCGCAATCGCGTCATCGGCCTGGGTCTCCGTGGTGTAGACGTCCACGCCATTTAGAATTCCAATCCTCGGATTCCCGAGTATCGAATCGGTGAACCAGTCAGCATGGTCGACCCTATCCGGGCCAGACGGGTAGGGAGCGTCTGTTGCGAGGTCCCACGGGATTTCGGCCGCGCCGGCATTCGCCCCGGCGTCAGATCCTCTGAGCACGACGTAGTAGGTGGAGCCGCTCTGGTAGACAGCACCGACGAAGCCATTGTCGGCGTAATAGAAGTTGTTGTTGTTATTGCCGCTCTTGGGCACAAACTTCAATGTTCCACCCAGGGTCGCGCCAACGCTGATAGCATCATCGGCTAATGTTTGGACTCCGCTCAGCCTTCGGATGTCGGCAACGGTCATGCCCTGGTCTCTAGGGTCACGAGCATAGATCAGCTCAGCAAGCGCTGCGGCGGCGCGCGTTTCAGCTGTTATGTCGGTCATGATTCCCCTCAGTGAATGTTGTAGTGAAAGGAGATATACAGATAGTCCGTGTCCTCGACGATCCAAACGGGAACCGCTCCCGGCAAATGAGCGTTTGGATCAGGCTCGACTTCGACGCCATCGATCCGGGTGATCTTCTTGCGATGGCCATAGCCTGGGAGATGCAGTGCCCCGACTGGACCCCATCCCGCGTAGAACGAATAGCAGTACGCGAAGCCCCGGTTCTCGCCACCGGCATAGTCCAGATCTCGGTAGAGCGTCGTCGTTTCTTGGCCAGCCTCCGGGCGTGCCCACGGGACGCCATCATCTGCCTTCATAGGGAAGAGGTCCGAAGCCATCCGCCCGTAAACATGACTGAGGATCATGCCGCCTTGGGCACGCGTCGGGAATCCCGCCGCTGCCTTAGGCCCGAAGCCACGTCTATAGTCTTCCATGAAGTGTCCGTTTAGACGGCCTGGGATATTCTTTGAGTCCGGCCTTACAAAGTAGGCGCCAAACTCCATCGCATCGTCATCGCGCACAGTCCAGAAGCGCGGCTTATCCTTTGGCCGTAACCGATCAAGAAACTTGTGGGAGTCCTGACCTTCGATGTGGTAACGCGCAAAGCCGTAGCACTCCATCGAGTTTCGCGTCCATTGCGCAAGTTTCGCCTTGTTCCAAAGGTTGGCCTTGACCTCTGTTTCAGTAGGCACAGTTCCATTGCCGGTAAACGCCGCTGGATCGATTAAGCTCTGAGCCAGCTTTGGCCGGAAGGCCTCCCAATCGGCACGCGTCGCAGGCTCGATTGATGCGCCGAGAAATTTCAGGCGCGATCTGGGGTTTTCAAATGCCGCCTCTGATAGATATCCCGTACCAAGACTAAGATCGTCTTTGCTTTCGAACCAGAGTATTCCCGGCAACAGGTCCTTCGGTATTTTCCCATTCGAGGTGGTTGATCCATCGCAGGCTTCGGGCACCAGCTGCATCAGAGCACCGCCATCCGCGGTCGCTATCGTGTAATTGCCTGGAAACCGATCAACATCAACTGAGCTGCCGTTGCCCATATATGTCGTCACTCTGATCGAACATCCAACGACGATGTCGAAATCCACCTTGTTATCGCCGTGCATGTAGCTGGCATTCAGACGGTAGAAGCGGCTTTCTTCCGTCACGGACGTGTCAAAACCGTCGGTGCGAGCGCTCGAGTTGGCGAATGTGGTAAGCACAAGTGCGAAGGCCACGGCGGCTAAGCGGCGAATATTCGTGAGCCGTGCCAGGTCCGGAAGCGTCACGCTACCGCATCCTTTCCCACAGCCGTCTGCTGGAGATGTCTGTGTACCTTCGCCGTCAACGCCGCGATATCCTTGGCCACCCCGATCGCCTCGACGATCCGCAGCTCCTTCCCGCTGCGCCATTCCTGTGGCGCGAGGCGGACCGGGACACCGGCCTTCTTCTGCGCATCAATCTTGGCGCCGACCTCCGGCAGAACCAACGCCCAGGTCAGCATCGCAGTCGCCAAGGGCGGCGCGGTCGGCGCCGGCGCGGCTTCACCATCCTGCACGCCGTCGCCGGCCGGTTTCGCAGCGGCAAGTTGCGGGCGCTGGTAAGCGAACATGATCTGACCCAGTGCGAGCGCCGGCAACAGTAGCCATTCGAGGTCGGCCATTGCGTAATAGCGATGCCGCTCCGAACGAATCATCAGCGAGACAGCGTCGGTCACTGAAGCCGAAGCCAGGCGTGCCAAGAGATCACGCTGTGCCGTTGCGAGCGTTGCCGCATCGGGCGGATTCTGGTCGGTGGCATCGATAATCTTGAATGCGGGCGTCTCTTGCGTCATCTCATCTCTCCCGTCCAGCTTCGTCCGTCATGCGCATTAAGGGCGACAAAAGGAACTCGATCAGCTTTCGTCTCCCAGTCTTAATCTCCACCGTCGCAGCCATGCCCGGCGTCAGCTTGACGTCCTTGCCATCGACGTTCATCGTCGTGTGGTCAAGTGTCACGCGGGCGGCATAGAAGAGTTGATTCGGTGACCCTGCCCTCGTGCCCGGCGCTTGCGCAGGAGCGCCATCCTGCTGCGACGCGCTGCCGCCACCGACCGAATCCTCCGACACGATCTTGATCTTCCCCGGCACCGTCCCGTAGCGGGTGAATGGGAACGCCTCGAGCTTGATCACCGCCTCTTCGCCCTCGTGCACGAAGCCGATGTCCTGGTTCTGGATCATCGCTTCGATCTCGATGCCGCTGTCATCCGGCACGATCGCCATCAAGGCCTGGCCGGGCTGGATCATGCCGCCCAGGGTGTGGACGGCGAGCTGCTGCACCGTGCCGCTGACCGGCGCCGTAATCGACTTCAGGCGCTCGCGCTCGTCGGCCTTCTTGAGTTCCTGGTCGAGCGCCGTCGCCTGATGCTCCGCATCGGCCAGCTCCTTCAGCCGGTCGCGCTTGAACTCCTCCTCGGCCTGGGCCTTCTGGCGCTGGATCGAGGCGATCTGCGACTTCGCTTCAGAGAGATGCGCCTGGGCGCCGTCGCGGTCGCGCTGCATCTCGATCAGCTGCTGCTGGATCGCCAGCATCTCCATCTTCGGGGTCAAGCCCTTCTGCAGTAATGTCTGCTTCGACATCGTGCGCTCGATCTGCAGCGGCAGGATCTCGTTGTACTTGGCGATCTCGGTCTGGTTGGCCCGGGCTTCGGCCTGCTGCCGCTCGATCTCGCGGTCGAAGGAGGCCAGCTTCTCGGCCTCGCCGGCCAGCTGGCTCTTACGCAGCGACTGCGCCAGGAGCAGCATCAACGGGTCGGTCCCCGCCGGCGGATTGTCCAGCAGCTCGCCGCCCGGCAGCCCTAGCACCGCGCGCAGCCGCGCGATTTCGAGCCGGGTCTGCGCCAGTTGCTGGACCACCTTGTGCCGGTCGGCGCCGCTCTCGGTCGC
>JAUYVI010000017.1 GCA_030715195.1 Dongia sedimenti | reverse complement strand
GGATGGAGCAGCCCGGTAGCTCGTCAGGCTCATAACCTGAAGGTCGTAGGTTCAAATCCTACTCCCGCAACCAAACCTATCTCCATACCAACACGCAAAAACGCCCCGATCCAATCATGGACGGGGCGTTTTGCTTTTGATGCGCTGGCACCGGGCTCACCCCAAACAGGAAGCCCGAGACTATGGCACGCCGCGTTTGTTCGCTGCGGACAGCGCGTCACAATATCTCACGCGCACTGTCAATCGACGACCTCTGCACCCTGAAAGGCACCGGGTGTTCGCCCGCCGTCAGTGCGCCGCTTTGCCCGATAGCGGCCCGGCGACAGGCCGTGATGGCGATGAAACAGCTTCGAAAACGCGGCCGCGGTCTCGTAGCCGACTTGGGCCGCGATCCGTGCAATTCCATCGTCGCTTGATTCGAGCATAAACGCGGCCTGCACCATCCGGCGTGCAATCAGATAGCGGTGCATCGGCTGGCCGACGAGCTTGGTGAAGCGCGCTGAGAACGCCGAGCGACCGAGCCCGACGTGGCGCCCGAGCTCTTGCAAGGTCCAGGCCCGTTCCGGTCGTTCGTGGATCATCTGCAGCGCCGGCCCTATATGCGGATCCGCTATCGCTCCGAGCCACCCGCCCTCTCCGGGACCGAGCGACTTGATCCAGCTTCGCAGCACCTCGACGAAGAGTACTTCCGTCATGCGTGAAAGCGCGACGCTTTGCCCGGGCCGCTCAAGCGCCGACTCGCTCACCATGCGCTGCAGGATTGCATTGAGCCAATCGCCGTCCGCTGTCGGCTTCAGGAGCAGCACGGGCGGAAGCAATTCCAACACGCTGCCGCGCCAGGGCCGCGACGGCGTGAAATGGCCGCAGATCATCGTCGAGAACGGCTGCGCGCTGCCGCCGTGACGAACGACGCCAAGATGCGCGGGCGGTCGATCGAGGTCGAAAAGGGGAACCGGCTTTGTCCGGCGATCAGAATAGAGCAAATGGGGCTCGCCGCGTGTGATGACGACAAAGTCGCCTGCGTTCATGCGGAGCTTCTGCCCGTGTTCGAGCGTGAGGGTCGCCGAGCCGCGACTGAGATAATGAAACAGGGCGTCGGGGAACGCCGGCAGGGCGAGACTCCATGGGTGGCCCAACTCGAAGTGGAAGAGCACGGTCCCGCCCAGACGCACGCGATCGAGCATTTCGGCGACGATATCCATGCCTCAGGCTAGTCCTGCGGACGGTCCGACACAATATACGGACGATCAGGCTCTATCGTCCGAGCAACCTCCATCCTACCTAACGTTCAGGCGAGCCGAGGCTTTGCTGTAACGCCCGCCATTCCCCCGGACCGGGTCGTCCCGTCATCCCAATAGGAGCCTGCATGCGTAATCTTCTACTCTCCGCCGCTGCGGTCATCGTGGCCGGCGCAACCTTCGTTGCTCCCGCTCAATCGGCTCTGCCGAAGGGCGCAGCTCACAATATCGTCCTTGTACATGGCGCGTTCGTGGACCAGACAAGCTGGCAGCCGGTTGCCGATATTCTTACGAAGAAGGGCTACCATGTGACGCTTGTCGAAAATCCGCTCACGTCCCTCGCGGCGGACGTCTATGCCACCAAACAGGCACTGGCGAAGCAGAACGGCAAGACGGTTCTCGTTGGCCACTCTTGGGGCGGCGTGGTGATCACCCAAGCCGGCGACGATCCGAAGGTCTCGGCGCTCGTCTATGTCTCCGCCTTCGCGCCCGATGTGGGACAGTCTCTGGCCGATCTGGCCAAGAGCGGGCCGGCAACAGAGGGCGGCGCGGCGATTCATTCCGACGACAAAGGCAATTTGACCATCGATCCCAAGGTGTTTCCCTCCGCGGTCGCGGCCGACCTTCCTCCGCAGATTGCCGAGGCCCTGGCAAACTCCCAGCTTCCGCTGAATCACACGGCGTTCGAAGCCCCGGTGGATACGGCCGCCTGGCACGACAAGCCGACGTTCTACGTGATCACCACGCAAGACAAGGTGATCGCACCCGAGGCGCAGAAGATGTTCGCAGCCAGGATCAAGGCCCAGTCGACTGAGGTCGCTGGCAGCCATGCCTCCCTCGTCGTCCACGCGGCGGAAGTCGCAGCGGTCATTGAGAAGGCCGCACTCGCGAAGTGACGATAACGCTCCCGGTGCAGCCGTATCGGGAGCGACTTTCGCGGCCGGCGCGATAGGCTGGCGATCTGAGGGATGCGCGATGTGAACGAGAGACCCTTCTCGCCATCATCGCCTTGGCGAAGAGGGCGCCACTACGCGATCTAAATGAAGCGCCCCCTCAGCCGAGCACGATCGGCGCATCGAGCTTGTAAAGTTCTTCCGAGACCGGTTCGTCGAGCTCCCGCGCGACGCGGTGCCCCGAATGCACCGCATGCACGATGGCGCCGGGCGCCAGCGCGTCGCCGGCGCGCTGCACCGACTTGATGCCCGCACCGGCGAGGTCGCGTTCCATCAGCGCGTGGTAGAGCGCGTCCTCGGGGCGACGCAGCCCGACGATCACCAGGTTGCGGGCCGCGATCTTGGTTTCCTCGGCGGTGAACAGCTGCGCCAGCGTCGCCGCCTCGCCGTCGAACGCCGTGACCCGGTTCAAGGTCGTGACGCCGATGCCGCGCCGGCTCAGCGCCTGGTGCACCCGCGGCAGCTCGTTGGTCATGATGGTCCAGGCCGAGGCGTGCCCGGCCGGGGTCACGTAGGACACCTGGTTGCCCTGCTCGGCCAGGAATTCCGCGACCACGCCGCCCATGTAATAGTTGTCGAAATCGAACACGACCGTCGGCCCTTGCGGCAGGCGACCGGCGGCGAGATCGCTCGGCGTGAACACGTTCGGCCCGTCGATCCGTCCGACCGGCACCTCCATCGACGTGTAGATCTCCGTGGTCCAATTCGAGCCCGTCGCCGTCACCACATGCTGGCAGCCGAACTCCAGGATATCGTCGGTGGTGAGATCGCTCTCCAGGAAGAGATCGACCTTGGTCATGGTCTGCAGCCGGCCGAGACGATAGTCGAGCACACGGCGCCACGTGCTGAGGCCGGGCAGTTTCGTTTCGAAGCGCAACCGCCCGCCGAACTCCCTATTCTTGTCGGCGAGCGTGACCGCATAGCCGCGCCGCGCCAGCGAGAGCGCGCATTCCAGCCCGGCCGGCCCGCCGCCGACCACCAGGATCTTGTCGTCGGAGCGCTTGGGTTGCATGCGCTCGGGATGCCAGCCGCGGCGCCATTCCTCGCCGGCGGTCGGGTTCTGGGTGCAGCGCACCGGCACCGAGTCATGCCAGCTCGAGATGCAGATGTTGCAGCCGATGCATTCGCGGATCTCGTCCTCACGGCCCTCGTCGATCTTCCTGGGCAGGAACGGATCGGCGATCGACGGCCGCGCGCCGCCGATCAGGTCGAGGATCCCGCGCTTCAGCTGCGAGACCATGGCATCGGGCGCGGTGAAGCGTCCGACGCCGACCACCGGTTTCGACGTCACCTTCTTCACGAAATCGATGACCGGCTCGTGACTGCCTTCCGGCGTGAAGCGCGAGGCTGCGCAATCGGTCGGGCTGGAATCCATCTTCACGTCGAACAGGTCCGGCAGGTCCTTAAGCCGATCGATCACCTCATGCGCCTCGGATTCCGCATGCGGGCTTGCCTTGGCGCGCAGCTCCTCCAGGCTGATCCGAAGCGCCACGCCGCAGGTGTCGCCGACCGCCTCCTTGGTCACCTCGATCATCTGCTGCACCAGCCGCACGCGGTTGGCGACGCTGCCGCCGTACTCGTCGGTGCGCTGGTTGTATTCGGGGAGCAGGAATTCGTAGGGCAGGTAGCCCATGCCGGCATAGACGTAGACGATGTCGAACCCGGCGCTGCGCGCCTTCCTGGCACCCTCCGCCTGCCAGCGCAGCATGTCGAGGATGTCGGCGCGGTCCATCACCTTCGGCCGCAGGTTCGACATGAAGCCGACATGGGTCGCCATCCAGGGCGTCCCCGAGGGCGAGAGCGGCGCCAGGCGGCTGGTGCGGTTGAAGACCGACGCGCCGCCATGCCAGAGCTCGACCCCGGCCAAGCTCCCGTGCCGGTGCACCGCCTCGGTCATCAGCGCGTGGCTCTGGATATCCGCCTTGTCCCACAGCTTTGCAAAAGGCAGCGGGCTGTCATCCGAGGTCGGATGGATCGAGCAGGCGCCGGTGCAGACCACGCCCCAGCCGCCCTCCGCCTTGGTCTCGCGGAACTGGGCGCGGACCCGGGGCAGGGCATTGGTCATGCCGCTCGCATGTGGCACCTGGTAGAATCGGTTCGGCGCCGTCACCGGCCCAATCTTCACCGGCTCGAACAGGATGTCGTAGCGCGGATTGCGGTTGCCCGCGGATACCCGAGTGCGGGTCAGGGTGGTAGTTTCCCCGGCCATGGCACGCCCCTCTCTTGATCATTGCTGTATACAGCTTAGCCAGGACAGGGGTGGATTGAAAGGGGATTCAGCCAAGCTGCCGCGACCTGTATGAAAGGATCATACAGGTTGCGCCAGCAGCGACCGCGGCGAAAATCAGTGTTCGTTCTGGGCGAAGGCTTCGATGTATCCGGCGTCGGCCGCCACATCGAGGGCCGAGTAGCGCTTCCGGATCTCGCGGGCATGGATCACGGCCTCGCGATAGAAATCGACATCGATGCCGAGCTCCTCGGCCGTGGTCGGCCCGCCGGAATCCTTCAGCGCCTTCACCATGACGTCGACCGGCACCGAGAAGGCTTCGAGCTCGGCCTTGAGCTTCGGCCAGATCTCATTGAGCTTCGCATTCAGTGCCTCTGCCCCCGCGGCATCGAAGGCCTTCTGCTTCATCTCGGAGACGCAGACCTTGGCGATCTCCGGCCCGACCCGGCGGATCATGTCGGCCTCGTCGATCTTGGTCGGCCCGATCCGCGGCGGGTTCTTGTCGTCGAGTATCTGCCGCTGCAGCCGCGCCAGGGTCAGTGCCGCCACGCCGACCTGCTGACCGTGCAGGGTGCCGGGATGCCGGTCACCGGCGAAGCAGTCGATGTAATGCGAGATCTGGTGCTCGCCCATCGATCCGTGGTTGCTCATGCCGGTGAAGCTGACCCCGAAGCCGCAAAGCGTCAGCACCCGGTGCAAGTAGCCGACCGCCTCGATATCGCCCTTGGCGAGGCCGGGGGCGCGCGCCATCAGCTGCTTCTCGTCCTCGATCTCCAGGTCGAAGGGCAGCTCGGTGTAGAAGGTGCCGAGCAGCCGGTGCGACAGCCACCAGTCGAACTGCGCCACCGAGCGCACCAGGCAGTCGCCGAAGCCCGACGCGATCAGATAGGTCGGCGCCGCCGCGTTGACCGCAAGATCGATGTAGACGCCCTTCGGCGCATGGGCCGGTCGCGATACCTTGAGGCCGTTGGATTCGGTGATCGAGGCCGTCGTCGAGGTGTAGCCGTTCATCGAGGGCGCGGTGCCGAACACGCAATAGGCCCGGCCGTCGGTCGCGGTCACGTATTTGCAGAGATCGTTGATGGTGCCGGAGCCGACCGCGACCAGGAAATCCACATGCCGGGTCTTCTCGCGCAACAGCGCGAGGTTCGCCTCATCGGCATGCGGATGGTCGAGCACGATCGTATCGACCGAGGAAATTCCGGAATTGTGCGCAGCCTGCAGCGCCTTCGCGACCCGCGCGCCCATCACGCCATGGGTGTTCTCGTCGCAGACCACCGCGACGCGGCCCTTGAAGCCGAGCGCCGTCACCAGATCCGCCTCGCGCCCGTCGAGATGGTCCTCGATCACCACCTTCTCGTAAGGCACCGTGCCGGGCTTGCCGGTTTCCGGATTGATCCAGCGGCCTTCGACCATCTCGTCGATCAGCGTGGTCCAGCGTCCCATCTGCATGCTCCACAATGTTGCAGCGCAAGCGTTTTTGCTGCGCTGCGACATTTGCCACTCGTCAGTGACATTCTTCGAGATCGCTTGACAATTGTCAATCAAGAGTGTCGTTTACTATGAACAATGGGCGAGCGGATCGTTATGGCGCGAGTTCAGGAGCGACGGATGGCGCAGCCCCGCGTGAAGCGGAGCGAGCTCTCCACGCCGCCGGAATTCGCCGGCGACCCGATCGTCTGGGCGGCCTGGCTCTATTACGAGGAGCGCATGACGCAGGAAGAAGTGGCGGAACGGCTGGGCGTCTCGCGGGCTTCGGTGGTGAACTTCCTGCAGGAAGCGCGCGACCGGAACATCGTCACCATTGCCGTCGCCTCCCGGCACCTGCAGTCGGTGCAGATCGCGCGCGAGCTCAGCCGCCGCTACGAGCTCAACAGCTGCGTCGTCATCCCGCAAGGCAGCGACGAGCTGCCGATCTATGAGCGGATCGGTCGGGCCGGTGCGCGCCTGCTGCTCGACATCCTCGAGCCCAATGACGTGCTCGGCGTGTCCTGGGGCCGCACGGTGCTCTCGCTCTCGGCCGAGCTCGCCGAGGCGAAGATGCCCGGCGTCACCGTGGTGCAGATCGCGGGCAGCGCCATCGGCACCAAGGAATTCTCGCCCGAGCTCTGCACCACCAACATCGCCTATCGGATCGGCGGCCGCTGCGTGAACCTGCATGCGCCGGGGATCGTCTCGCGGCCCGACGTGAAGAAGCTGTTCATGCAGGAGACTTCGCTGGTCGAGCAGTTCCGGTTGATCCGCTCTTGTACCAAAGTGCTGTTCGGCGTCGCCAACCTGAGCGACGCCAGCACGGCCTTGCGCAGCGGCTACATGACGCCGGAGAAGATCAAGCCCTATGTGAAGCGCGGCGCCATCGCCGTGATGTCGGGCCGATTCCTCGATGCCGAGGGCCATCCGGTGCTCGGCGCGCTCGACGAGCAGATGATCGGTTTGACTCTGGACGAAATCGCCCAGATACCCGAACGTATCTGCGTCGCCGGCGGCGTCGAGAAGATCCCGGCGATCCGCTCGGTGCTGCGCGGCGGTTATGCGACCATCCTGGTCACCGACGAGCCGACGGCCCGGGCCTTGGTGGACGCCGACGACTGAATGAAACTGCCTGAACCGGGCCATGAAGAGCCCGGGGACAAGAAAGTGGGAGGAATGATGAATCGATTGAACGAGTCCGCGGCATGAGCCAGGCGACGGTCGCCATCAGACCGGCGCGCGGCTTTGTCTTGCCGCGCTTCCTGACGTCGGAACACCCGTTCCCCTGGTTGGCGCCGATCACCGCGGTGCTGCTGATCTTCGGCGTCTATCCGCTGCTCTATGCGCTCTGGCTCTCGCTGCACAAGCGCAATCCGGCGACCCGCATCAGCATCTTCGATCCCGAGTACAACTGGCTGAAGATTCTGACCGACGACCGGATGTGGGGCGCCATCGGCCACACCTATCTCTACACGATCGTCGCCATCGCCATCGAGCTGGTGCTGGGGCTGCTGATCGCGCTGCTGCTGGACACCGACCGCAGGGGCTACGGCGTCCTGCGCGCGCTGATGACGCTGCCGCTGGTGGTGCCGCCCGCCGTCACCGGCATGATGTTCCTGCTGATGATGGACGGCTCGTTCGGCGTCCTGAGCCGCGGCCTCTACGCGACCGGCCTGCTTTCGCCCTCCACGCCGATCCTCGCCAATTCCAGCACGGCGCTGACCGGCATCCTGATCGCCGATGTCTGGCAATGGACGCCCTTCATGGTCCTGATCATGATGGCCGGGTTGCGCGCCCTGCCGAAAGACCCGTACGAGGCGGCGGCGATCGACGGTGCAACGCCGGTCCAGGCATTCTTCAAGCTGACCTTGCCGATGCTCTCGAAGATCATCGCCATCGCGGTGCTGATCCGCGGCGTCGATCTCTTTCGCACCTTCGACTACGTGAAGGTGATGACCGAGGGCGGTCCCGGCACCGCGACCGAGACCCTGACCGCCTATGCCGGCACGATCTACTTCAAGAACGCCGACTTCCCCTATGCCTCGACCATCGCCCTCATGACGCTGATTCTGGTGGTCGTCACCTCCAGTCTCTTCATCAAGATTTTCAAGGTGAGGTTCTGATGCAGGGCCCTCGCTTCACCCGGATCCTGCGTGACATCACCGCCGTCCTGGTGGTCGGGATCTTCATGTTCCCGATCTTCTGGTGGGGGCTGACCTCGATCAAGCCGATCTCGGCGATCTTCAACAAGGACGAGGTCGTGTTCTTCGATTTCGAGCCGACCCTGGTCAACTACCAGGTGGTCCTGTTCGGCAAATCCCGGGCGGAGCTCGCGATCGAATCCGGCAGCACCTTCGGGGTCGGCGGCGGCAGCACCTATGATTCCCGCAAGACCATCCTGGATTCGACCCTGGTCGCGGTCGGATCGACGGCGCTCACCGTTTTCCTCGGTGTGATCGCGGCCTATGCGCTGTCGCGCATCAATTTCCGCGGGCGGCAGGCCTATCTCAACTGGATCCTGTCGCAGCGCTTCATGCCGCCGATCGCGATCATCGTGCCCATCGTCTTCATGTATCACTATGCCGGGCTGCGCGACACAATCACCGGCCTCATCTTCATCCACACGCTGATCAACCTGCCGATCGCCGTGCTGCTGATGAAGTCCTTCTTCGATGATGTGCCGGTCGATGTCGATGAGGCCGCCATGCTCGACGGCGCGACACGGTTCCAGATCTTCCGCAAGGTCATCCTGCCTTTGGTGACCGGCGGCGTCGCCGCGACGGCGGTGCTCTGCTTCGTCTTCTCTTGGACGGAGTTCCTGCTCTCACTGTTCCTGACCAATCAGATCCGCACGCTCCCGGTGAAGATCTCGACCTTCGTCACCTCGACCGGATCGGAATGGGGCTTCATTTCCGCCCTCGGCACGTCGGCCATCGTGCCCAGCTTCATCTTCATTCTGTTGGTCCAAAAGCAGTTGGTACGCGGCCTGACCCTCGGATCGCTCAAAGACTAGGACGCTGGGGATCGGGAAAGTCTCTTTAGGGGTAACAAGAAAGCGCCTAGGCGCGAAACAAGGAGGAAGACCATGAGTTTCAAGGGTTTTGACAAACAGACCTACATCGTCGACAGCGCCAAGGCGTTTGGCAGCCGCAAGATCTCCAAGCGCGAGTTCATGCGCCGGATGGGCATGGCCGGCATCGGCTTCTCGGCCTTCTCGGCCGGCCTGCTCGGCAATCCTTATCGCCGCAGCCTGGGTAAGCCCGCCTATGCCGCCGATATCACGCTCCCGGACGATCAGGTGAAGTTCCTGAAGGAAGTGGGCGGTAAGTACAAGGGCGCCACCGTCCGCTACACCTCGGAAGCGACGCCGCCGACCGTCGTGCTCAACCAGATCAAGGACCAGTTCACGAATCTCACAGGCATCAACGTCGAGGTCGAGATCGTGCCCCTGGAGCAGGTGCTCGCCAAGGCGACGCAGGATGTCCAGGGCCAGCTCGGCTCCTATGACCTCTATTACCTCGACCAGGCCTGGGTCGCCACCTTCGCCCCGGATTGCATCGATCCGATCCAGTACACCAAAGACAAGCCGGACTTGGCGATGCCGGGCTTCGACTGGGACGATTTCTCGAAGCCGCTGGTCAGCGGCCTTGCCATGTATGAGGGCAAGATGGTCGGTATCCCGTTCGACATCCCGATCTTCATCCTGATGTATCGCCAGGATATCCTGGAGAAGCACGGGATCAAGGTGCCGACCAACTACGCCGAGTTCACCGACGCGGTGCACAAGATCACCGAGGCGGAGAAGGCCAACAACATCTTCGGTACCGGCCTGCAGGCCAAGTCCGGCCACTATTCGCTCGAATGCGACTGGACCCAGGCGGTCTGGGGCCATGGCGGCAGCATCTTCCGCGCGGACAAGACCTTCAGCGGCAACGACGAAGCGGCGATCAAGGGCCTGCAGTGGTACCAGGACCTGTTGAAGAACGCGCCCGCCGCCTCGACGACCTCCACCTGGGACGGCCAGTTCCAGATGATGGCGGCCGGGCAGTGCGCGCTGGTGCAGAGCTGGGATGAGTTCTTCCCGGGTCTCGACGCCGACGACTCCAAGGTGAAGGGCCTGTGGCAGCCGGCCAAGCCGCTGCAATCGGAAGCGGGCCTGCGCCCGGCTTCCGAAGCCGGCTTCGGCGAGCTTCCGAACCTCGGCCACCAGGGCGGCTCGATCATGGGCCTTTCGCAGTACTCGAAGAACCAGGAAGCCGCCTGGATCTTCATGCAGTGGGCCTGCTCGAAGGAGATCATGACCCAGTGCACCCTGGCCGGCGGCTTCGCCCCGATGCGCCTTTCGTCCTTCGCGGACGAGCGCGTGAAGGCGAAGGCGAAGGTCATGCCGGGCACCACCCGCCACCTGGAGACGGTGCTCTGGACCATCGACAACGTGATGGCCTCGGAGCCGGATATGCCGCTCTGGGCCGGTTTTGCGAACAACGAGATCCCGACCGAACTCGGCAAGCTCACGACCGGTCAGGACTATGGCGGAGACGCCAAGAAGTGCATGGACGCGATTGCGGCCATGATCGACTCCAAGAACAAGGAAGCTGGATTGCTGTAAACTACCCCGCAAGACCTGGACGGAGGCGTTCCCACGCCTCCGTCCATTTTTTTGACGATTTGTTTGAGTGATAATGCCCCGCGATCTCGTCATCGGTATCGACTCCTCGACCTCCGCCACCAAGGCCATCGCCTGGGACCGGCAGGGGCGGGTGATTGCGGAAGGCCGGGCCGCGATTGCGATGTCCAACCCGCATCCCGGCTGGTTCGAACAGGATCCGGGCGAGTGGTGGAGTTCCACGGTCGCGGCACTCCAGCAGGTGACCGGCCAGATCGACGCCGCGCGCATCGCCGCGATCGGCATCTCGAATCAGCGCGAGACGTTCGGCGTCTTCACCGAGGACGGAACGGCGCTGCGCCCCGGTATGGTCTGGCTGGACGAACGCGCGCGGGCGCAGGAGAAGCAGTTTGGCGCGCGCTTCGGCGCCGAACGCCTGCATAAGATCTCCGGCAAGCCGCTCGACATCACGCCCTGCCTGCATCGCATGGTGTGGCTGCGCGAGATCGAGCCGGCGGTGCTCGGCCGCGGCGAGCGGATCGCCGAGGTGCATGGTTATCTCACCTTCAAGCTCACCGGCGAGTGGGCGACGTCGATGGCTTCGGCCGATCCCATGGGCGTGCTCGACATGGAGCACCGCGACTGGTCGGCGGATATTCTCGGCGCCGCCGGCATCGATCTCGGCATGATGCTGCGCCTGGTCGCCCCGGGCGCGCAAAGCGGCGAAGTCAGCGCCGCCGCGGCCGCCGCGACCGGCCTGAAGGCCGGCACGCCGGTCATCGCCGGCGGCGGCGACGGGCAATGCGCCGGCACCGGCGCCGGCGTCTCCGCGGACCATCCCGGCCGCGCCTATGTCAATCTCGGCACAGCGCTGGTCTCCGGCAGCTACGGCCGCGCCTACGCCCATGACCGCGCCTTCCGCACCGAGATCGCGATCGCCGACGAAGGCTATATCTTCGAGACCTGCTTGCGTTCCGGCACCTTCCTGGTGGACTGGCTGTCGCGCGAGCTGTTCCGTGCCGAGCCTGGAAAGCAGAAGGAACTGCTCTCGGCCTTGGAAACCGAAGCTTCGACCAGCCCGATCGGCGCCCGTGGCGTCGTCGTCGTGCCCTATTGGCAGGGCTGCATGACCCCATACTGGGACAGCGCTGCGCGCGGCGTGATCGCCGGGCTCTCCGGCTCGACCCGGCGCGGCGATATCTATCGCGCGTTCCTGGAAGCGATCGCGCTCGAGCAGGCAACCTGCTCCAGGGATGTCGAGCAGGCGACCGGCACCGATATCGACCATTTCGTCGCGATCGGCGGCGGGGCCGCGTCCGATCTCTGGGTGCAGATCCTGGCCGACGCCACGGGCCGCGCCGTGCAGCGCTCGGAGACCGTCGAGGCCTCCTCGCTCGGCGCCGCCATCGCCGCCGCCAAGGGTGCCGGCTGGCACAAGACCATCGCCGAGGCGGCCGAGGCCATGGCGGGCCGGCCGATCCGCACCTTTGTCCCGGATGAGAAGCGCCATGCCCGTTACGAGGCGCTGCGCGCCATCCATGCCGATCTCTGGCCGAAGGTGGCGGAATGGAACACGCGGCTGGTGAATTTCGCGGATCAAGCCTGATGCAACCCGTTTCAAACTTGCCCTTGGAGATCGCCGGCAATCTGCTCGGCCTGTTCACCGATATCGACGACACCATCACCACCGAAGGCCAGCTGCCGGCCGCGGCCTATGCGGCGCTGGAGCGCTTGCACCAGTCCGGCCTCGCCGTGGTGCCGATCACCGGCCGGCCGGCGGGCTGGTGCGATATGGTGGCCCGCTTCTGGCCGGTTTCGGGCGTGGTGGGCGAGAACGGCGCCTTCTATTTCCGCTACGATCACGCCGCCAAGAAGATGATCCGGCAGTTCGTCGCCTCCGATGCCGAACGCGCCGAGAACCGGAAGAAGCTCGTCACCTTGAGTGCGAAGATCCTGGCCGAAGTGCCGGGTTCCGCCATCGCCTCAGACCAGCTCTACCGCGAGGCCGACCTCGCCATCGATTTCTGCGAGGACGTGCCGCCGCTCCCCAGAGAGGCCGTGGACAAGATCGTCTCCTTGTTCGAGGCGGCCGGCGCCGTCGCCAAGGTGTCCTCGATCCATGTCAACGGCTGGTTCGGCCGCTATGATAAGCTCTCGATGACCCGGCGCTTCGTGCAGGACGCCATGGGGCTCGACCTCGATGCGGCGAAAGAACGCTTCGTCTTCTGCGGCGACAGTCCGAACGACGCGCCGATGTTTTCTTTCTTTCCCTTTGCCTGCGGCGTCGCCAATGTGAAGGACTTCATCGGCCGCATCGATGCCTTGCCGGCCTATGTCAGCACCGGGCGGGGCGGGCAGGGCTTCGTCGAGATCGCCGACCGCATCCTGTCGGCCCGGCCGAAGATCGCCAAAAAGGACTAGCAGCCATGGCTTCCGTCACCGTCAAAGACATCCGCAAGACCTATGGCGACCTCGAGGTCATCCACGGCCTCAACCTGGAGATCGAGGACGGCGCCTTCGTCGTGCTGCTCGGGCCGTCGGGCTGCGGCAAGTCCACCCTGCTGCGCATGATCGCCGGGCTCGAGCCGATCACCCATGGCGAGATCTCCATCGGCGGGCAGGTGGTCAACGACCTGCACCCCAAGGACCGGAACATCGCCATGGTGTTCCAGAACTATGCCCTCTACGCGCATATGAAGGTGTTCGAGAACATGGCGTTCTCGATGCGGCTCAAGAAGACGCCGCAGGCGGAGATCGAGAAGAAGGTCAACTGGGCGGCGGAAATCCTCAACCTGGTTCCGTATCTCAACCGCCAGCCGAAGCAGCTCTCGGGCGGTCAGCGCCAGCGCGTGGCCATGGGTCGCGCCATTGTCCGCAATCCGCAGGTGTTTCTGTTCGACGAGCCGCTCTCCAATCTCGATGCCAAGCTGCGGGTGCAGATGCGGACCGAGATCAAGGAGCTGCACCAGCGCCTGAAGACCACCACGGTCTATGTCACCCACGACCAGATCGAGGCCATGACCATGGCCGATCGCATCGTCATCCTGCGCGACGGCTACATCGAGCAGATCGGCGCGCCGATGGAGGTCTACAACCGGCCGGCCAATCTGTTCGTCGCGGAGTTCATCGGCTCGCCCGGCATCAACTTGGTGCGCGGCGAAGTGGCTGCGGAGAACGGCGCCCCGGTCTTGCGGGCCGAGGGCATTGCGATCCCGCTGCCGACCGCGGCCAAGCTCGCGCCCGGCCAGAAGATCGTCTACGGCATCCGGCCGGAGCATCTGGTGCCCGCGCATGGCGGCGCGGGCATCCCGGCCAAGGTCAGCGTGGTCGAGCCGACCGGACCGGAAATGCACATCTACACCGATCTCGCCGGCACCGAGGTCTGCGCCGTATCGCGCGACCATCTGGATTACGGCCCCGGCCAGGATATCCGCCTCTCGCCGATGCTGGACCAGGTGCATCTCTTCGACCAGGAATCCGGCAAGGCGATCGGCCGCTAAAGAATTTACTTTCGAGGACAGAATGGAAAAAGCAGAACTCGCCGCTCGCAAGAGCATCATCCAGGCCGCGCTTTCGATGAATGCGCTCGGCATCAACCAGGGCACCTCGGGCAATGTCAGCGTCCGCTATGGCGAGCGCATGCTGATCACGCCCTCGGGCGTGCCTTACGAAGAACTCGATCCGCGCGACCTCTGCGCGACCCAGATCAAGAAGGACGGCAAGAGCTGGGAGGGTGAACTCAACCCCTCCAGCGAATGGCGCTTCCATCTCAACATCTATCAGAATCGGCCGGATGTCGGCGCAATTGTCCACACCCACAGCACCTACGCGACCGTGCTCGCAATCTGCGGCAAGCCGATCCCCGCGGTGCATTACATGGTCGCCGCTTCCGGCGGCACCGAGATCCGCATCGCGAAGTATGCGACCTACGGCACCGAACAGCTTTCCAAGAACGCGCTCGAGGCGCTGAAGGACCGCACCTGCTGCCTGCTCAAGAATCACGGCGTCATCGCCACCGGTCCGAACCTCAAGCGCGCCCTCTGGCTCGCCAGCGAGGTCGAGACGGTCGCCCGGCAGTATTATCTGAGCCTCGCGATCGGCGGCGGCGACATCATCCCCGACGACGAGATCAACCGCATCATCGAGGGGTTCAAGGCCTACGGCCCGCTCTCGAAGCCGAAGGACATACCGGCGCTGAAGAAGCCGGCGAAGAAAGCGGCCGTGAAGCGCAGCCCGTTCTGATCGACCTATCCAGCGAACTAAAGACCGCGCACCGCCGCGGTGATCGCCTTCAAGATCGTCACCGCGGAAGCGGCGCCGGGATCCATATGCCCGATCGCCCGCTCGCCAAGCCGCGAAGCCCGGCCTTTGGTGGCGAGCATCGCCTTGGTCGCCTCGGCACCGGCCTCGGCAGCAGCGACCGCAGCTTCCAGACACGCCACCGCATCATCGCCCCGTGCCTTCGCTTCTTGCGCCGCGTCGGCGGCCGGCAGCCAGGCATCCATCATGGTCTTCTCGCCGCGCTCGGCCTTGCCGCGATCCTGCATGCCCTTGGCCATCGCCTGGATGCAATCGGCAAGCGCGTCGCGATCGACGGTCGGCTTGCCTTTGACCGCAGCACCCGCGCGCATGAAGGCCGTGCCGTAGAGCGGTCCGGACGAGGCGCCGACCGCATTCAGGAAGGACTTCGCCGCGGTGTTGAAGACCGTGGTCGGGTCGGCGCTCGCATCGAGCTTCGCCAGCGCCTCGTTCACCGCGGTAAAGCCAATCGACATGGTGACGCCGTGATCGGCATCGCCGATGACGCCGTCGAGTTCGGAGAGGCGGCTCTTGTCGGCTTCGATCGCATCGCCGATGGCCTGGAAGATGGTGCGGAGGTCCGCGGCGGTGAGTTCGGTCATGATCAGCCCGCCCGAAACATCGCGCAGTCGCAAGGATGATCGAGCAGGCCGGTCAGCTCGTCATCCAGATGGAGCAGCGTGATCGACGCGCCGGCCATCTCCAGCGAGGTGCAATAGTTCCCGACCCAGGTCTGATGGATCGAGACGCCCACCTGATCGAGCCGCTGCTTCACCCGTCGGTTCAGCAGATAAAGCTCCATCAGCGGCGTCGCGCCCAGCGAGTTGACCAGCACCGCGACCTTATCGCCTTTGTTCGGCTTCATCTCGCCCAGGATCTTATCCATGATCGCGTCGGTGACCGCATCGGCGGTCTGGATCGGGCCCTTGGCGACACCGGGTTCGCCGTGGATGCCCATGCCGATCTCCATTTCGTCCGGGCCGAGCTCGAAACTGTACTTCTGCGTTTGCGGCAAGGAACAGGGCGAGAGGCAGACACCCATCGTGTAGGTGTGGGCATTGGCCTTGCGCGCCAGGCGCTCGCATTCGTCCAGTGGTTTCATCGTGTCGCAGGCGGCGCCGGCGATCTTGAAGATGAAGAAGTTGCCGGCGACACCGCGGCGCTTCTCCTTCTGATCGAGCGGCGCGGAGGCGATGTCGTCGGTCGTCAGCACCGTGCGGACCTCGATCTCGTCCATGCCGGCCATCTCGGCCGCCATGTCGAAGTTCATCACGTCGCCGGCATAGTTGCCGTACATGAACAGCACGCCCGCGCCGCCGCTCGCGGCCTTGGCGCATTCGTAGATCGGATCGGGCGGGGGCGAGGCGAAGACATTGCCGATCGGGCAGGCATCGGCCAGGCCCTTGCCGACGAAGCCGACGAAGGTCGGCTCATGGCCGGAGCCGCCGCCGATCACCAGGCCGACCTTGCCCTTGCGCGGCCCGTTGAGCGCGACCACGGCGCGCGGTGCGCCCTCCACCTGGCGGACGTGCTTCGGATGCGCGGCCACGATCCCCTCGAGCATCTCCTCGATGATGACCTTCGGATCGTTGATCAGCTTCTTGGTCTTCATGGACTTCCTTCCTGCCGGCTTGTTCTTATTGTCGCCCGTTGCCTAGAATGACGTTGAAAACATGACCCGGCGCATCCCGTCAAGCCAGGGTCAATCAGAATACCATTGGGGGGAGAGGCTGAATTTCATGCGTTATGACGTTTCGATCATCGGATTGTACATCCTGGACGTGCTCGGCCGGCCGGTCACCAAGATCCCGGATCGTGGCAATGTCGAGTTCATCGACGAGATCCGGCTGACCGTCGCCGGCACCGCCGGCGGCACGGTGGTCGATGCCGCGAAGCTCGGCCTGAAATGCCTCGCCGTCGGCGCGGTGGGCGACGACGAGAAGGCGGATTTCGTCATCGCCACGCTGCAGAAATTCGGCATCGATGCCTCGGCCATGCAGCGGCTGAAGGGCATCCCCACCTCGGCCACGATCCTGAACGTGCGGCCGAACGGCGACCGGCCGGCCTTGCACGTCCGCGGCGCCTCGGACCATTTCGAGGTGGCGCCCGAGACCTACGACCAGGTGTTCGACGCGCCGATCGTGCATCTGGGCGGCACCGGCCTCTTGAAGAAGCTCGACGGCGAACCGAGCCGGATCCTGCTGCAGGAGGCGAAGAAGCGCGGCCGCACGGTGACCTTCGACCTGATCGCCGCCAGCGCCGAGACCATCAAGATCGTGGCGCCGCTGCTGCCCTTCATCGACTATTTCATGCCCTCGATCGAGGAGGCGAAGGACATGTCGGGGCAGGGCAGTCCGGAAGACTGCGCCAAATTCTACCTCGACCAGGGCGCCACCTGCTGCGTCTTCACCCTGGGCGCCGAGGGGGCCTTCTATGCCCATCAGGACGGGACGCGGTTGAAGGTCCCGGCTTACGACATAAATGTGGTCGACACGACCGGTTGCGGCGACGCTTTCGATGCCGGCTTTATCACCGCGCTGCACCGCAAGATGGACCCGGAGCAATCGGTGCGCTTCGCACAGGCCGCCGCGGCCCTGGTCGCAACGGGATTGGGCTCGGATGCCGGGATCGTCTCCTTCGAGGACACCCTGGCGCAAATGAAGAAGTGGAGAGTGAAGTCATGAAGATCGTTCTCGGTGCGGACAGCGCCGGCAAGCCGCTACTGGACGTGATCGCGGCGCATCTCAAGACCAAGCCGGGCCTCGAGGTCACCGACCTGAGCAAGCAGGGCTTCTATGCCGACATCTCCGACGGTGTCGCCAGCGCGATCGTGGCCGGCCAGTACGAGCGCGGCATCCTGTGCTGCGGCACCGGCATCGGCGTCTGCATCTCCGCCAACAAGGTGCCGGGCATCCGTGCCGCCTTGACCCACGACACCTATTCGGCCGATCGCGCGGCCAAGTCGAACAATGCCCAGATCATCACCATGGGCGCACGGGTGATCGGGCCCGAGCTTGCCAAGGCGATCGTCGATACCTGGCTCGCCGCCCAGTTCGATCCCAAAGGCCCCTCTGCCGACAACGTGAAGGCGATCGACAAGCTCGATCAGAAATACGCGAAATCGCCGGCGTGATTTTCGCTCGGCGCGTGACCGAGATGAATCCCCTCTCCCCCTGTGGGAGAGCATCTGTGTTTGAGGTCAAGCGGCATGATTGACCCAGATGCGATCTTCCTTGATGAGGGTATTGGCGA
>JAUYVI010000016.1 GCA_030715195.1 Dongia sedimenti | reverse complement strand
TGCCGTCTTCACCCACGAAAACAAGTCTCAGGGCGTCAGTACCCTCTTCCTCCTGACACACAACAATTGACGTTACCCATGCGTGAATTCGAGTCTATTTCGGCGGGATGCGCGGCGGCGCGGGCACGCCCAATGGATCATCGCTCCCAGCGCCATTTGCCGTCGCGGCGGCGCTGCTCGATTTCCTCGAGCAGCGCTTGGTGCTCCCAGCGTTCCGGCCAGGCCCAGGTGAAGCCGTAGGCGAGGTATCCGAGGAAGGCGAGCACTGCGAGCGCGCCGGCGAGCTGTTCCGCCGGCGTGAGCGCGGGCGACGGCGTGATCGAGGCGACGAGCCCGACCACCGCCACGAGGGACACCGTCTGCCAGACGCGCCGAAGATAACGCTCGCGCGCGCGGTCATGCAGCAGGTCGGCGATCCCGGCCGGGATCTCCGCCAGCAGCTCCTGGTCTGCTGAGAAATCAGAGAGGCGCGCGTTGGCGCCTAAAGCTGGCTCGGTCATGGGGATGGGTCCTTGGATCAGAGATCCAGGCTAGCAAGGGGACGGGGGCGGCTCAACCGGTGTCTGCCCCAGGTCCAGAGAGGACGGAAATCTCCGACCACAGTTCATGCACAAAGTGCGAAAACACCCGATGCCGTAATCAGGCGCGCAACGCATCGATGACCACACGGAGGCCGGCCGAGATGTGCTTGCGCGTCGGATAGTAGAGATAGAGCCATTCCTCCGGCGCAGACCAGGGCGCGAGACATTCAACTAGACGCCCGCTCACCACCTCCGGACGGGCGCGAGCTTCCCAGACGTAGGCGAGAGCGACCCCGGACAGCGCGACATCGACCATGAGTTCGTGATCGTCGAGCGAGATGGGGCCGGTGGGCTCGAACTCTATGGTCTTGCCATGGCGACTGAACGTCCAGGCATAGGCGGCGCCGCTGGGATAGAGATTTCGGACGCAGACATGCCGCTGCAGGTCGGCGGGAGTATGCGGCACCCGATGCGTCTTGAAATAGGCCGGGGAGCCCACCACGGAGAAGCGTAGACGCGGCTTGATTTTGACCGCTGTCATGCCTGCGCGCAGGCTTTCGCCCAGCCGGATGCCGGCGTCGAACCCTTCATCGACGATGTCGACGAGGCGGTCGGTCGCGACGATCTCCAGTTCGAGATTGGGGTTCTGCTGAATCAGTGGTCCCATGACCGGTCCAAGCACGAACGGCGCGACCGAATTGGGCGCGTTGATGCGGACCTTGCCGAACGGCGTGTCGCGAAAGCGGTTGAGCGCATCGAGCGCGGAGCCGATCTCGTCGAATGCCGGCGAGAGCTGCGCCAGCAGCATCGCGCCCGCATCGGTCAGCGACACGCTGCGCGTCGTGCGGTTGAGGAGGCGGATACCGACGCGCGTCTCAAGGCTGCTGACGGCATGGCTGATTGCCGAGGCGGTGACGCCGCGTTCCTCGCTGGCGCGACGAAAGCTGCGATGCCGGGCCACCGCAACAAAAGCCGCGAGTTCGGATAGATCGGTCGCGCGCATTACTGAATGCAGTTCAGGACTTATTTCAGAATTATGCCGCTAATCCGCCTAATCAGGAAGGGCTATTTCTCCCCTCACAAGGCCGGCAGGGCTGCCGACCGTCGAAAGGAGATCCACATGGCCGACTTCCTTCCCCCCGCCCGCAATGGCGCTTCACCCTTCGCCGATATGCGCGGGCACCACGTCGCCGTACGCACGCCGGACCTGGAAACCGCCAAGCGCTGGTATGTCGAGAAGCTCGACTTCCGCGTGGTGGCGGAATGGGATTATGCCGACGAGAAGCTCGCCTATCTCGCACCGGCGGCCGACGATCACTTCTACATTGAGATCCTCGGCGGCGGCGTGCCCGCGCCCGTGGAAGTGCGCCCCTATACGGATCTCGGCGACAGCCTGAAGTATCGTGGCTATCACCATTTCTGCCTGAACGTGCGCAGTGTCGATCAAACGGTCGCGAAATTGCGCTCGCGCGGCGTCACCATCGTCGCCGAACCGTTCGAGCTGGCCGCAATCAGCCGCCGCCTCGCCTTTTTCAGCGACCCGTTCGGCAACCTGATCGAACTGGCCGAAGTGCTCGCCTGATCGCTCGCCTGGCTGCGTGCGTTCTCCAGGATATAGCCATGCGCAAGTCCCTCATGATCATCGGCGCCGGTCCGGGGATCGGCAAGGCGGTGCCGCGCAATATCGTTCAGGCGCTGGTCGAGCCGCTGGCGGAGCGACATATCCGGATCGCGATCGCCACCGTGTCCACGCTGGTCGGTCCAGGCTCGACCCTTGCGACCAGCCCGGACCCCCAGTGGGAAGCGGTCTATCCGGCGCCTGCCTCGACCTGACGCACCGCCCGATTTGCGACGCGGCCTTAGCGGCCTCGGCGCCGGAAGAAGCCCGAGCAACAACATCAAACAAGGGAGACACGGAGTGTCCACTCAGCTGACTTTGATCGCCAAGCTGACCGCGAAGCCGGAGCACGCCGATGCACTCGGCGCGAACCTGCGCGGGCTGGTCGACCAGACCCGTGCCGAAGCCGGATCGGTCGACTATCACGTCCATCACGACAATTCGGATCCTTGCGTCTGGATTATCTATGAAAACTGGCGATCGCGCGCCGATCTCAACGCGCATTTCGAGCGACCCTATACCCAAGCGGTGATGTCACGCTTCCCGGAAATGCTGGCCCGGGAAATGGAACTCACCTTCTGCACCATGATCTCGCGGCGCCCATGATCGCGCACGGCACGGCGTGTGAGAGTCCACGCGTACGGTTGAGGCATCCGTCATGGCAGCGGAACTCGCGGTCCACGCATCGGTGATCAGTTTGCACCGGTCGATCAGCATGATGATCGATTGAAAGTACGCGGTGAGGAACTCGTGGATCCCAAGGCCAAGCCTTGGGATGACGAGCGAGTGAGGGGCGGCGCCAGATGCCCGGGTCAGGCCCGGGCATGACGAGTCTGCTGGGTTAGCGCCGGTTGCCCTTGCGGGCCTTGGCCGGGACCGGCCGGGCCTGAGGCTTCGGCAGGGCCGCCGCAGCCACGGCGGCTGCGGCGGTGCCGGTCAGGATGGCGATGATGGTGGCTATCGTCATGAGAGACTAGGCATCCACGGTGTCGACGGTTTCCTCGGTCGGGCTGGCTTTCGATTCCACGATCTTGAAGACCAGCTTGTCGATCTCGGTGTCCAGATCGACGCGGACCGTGCCGCCCTTCTCGAGCTTGCCGAACAGCAGCTCCTCGGCCAGCGGCTTCTTCACGTTCTCCTGGATGACGCGGGCCAGCGGCCGCGCGCCGTAGAGCGGGTCGAAGCCCTTGGTCGCCAGCCACTTCCGCGCCGCGTCACTCAATTCGATCGTGACGTTGCGGTCGGCCAGCTGGGTCTCGAGCTGGATCACGAACTTGTCCACGACCTGGGCCACGACTTCCGCCGGCAGGTTGGCGAAGGTGACCACGGCGTCGAGGCGGTTGCGGAACTCGGGCGCGAACATGCGCTCGATCTCCGCGGTGTCCTCGCCTTCCCGCTTGTCGCGGCCGAAACCGATCGCCGACTTCGACATGGCCGCAGCTCCGGCATTGGTGGTCATGATCAGGATCACGTTGCGGAAATCGACCGACTTGCCGTTGTGGTCGGTGAGCTTCCCGTGGTCCATCACCTGCAAGAGGATGTTGAAGAGGTCGGGATGCGCCTTCTCGATCTCGTCCAGCAGCAGAACGGCGTGCGGATGCTGGTCGATCGCGTCGGTCAGCAACCCGCCCTGGTCGAAGCCGACATAGCCCGGAGGCGCGCCGATCAGGCGCGACACGGTGTGCCGCTCCATGTATTCCGACATGTCGAAGCGAATGAGCTCGATGCCCATGCAGCGGGCGAGCTGCTTCGCAACCTCGGTCTTGCCGACGCCGGTCGGGCCTGAGAACAGATAGGCGCCGATCGGCTTGTCCGGCTCGCGCAATCCGGCGCGGGCCAGCTTGATCGAGGCGCCGAGCGCATCGATCGCCTTGTCCTGGCCGAACACCATGGTCTTCAGGTCGCGATCGAGATTCTTCAGCGTGACCTTGTCGTCCTTGTTGACGGTCTTGGCCGGGATCCGGGCCAGGGTCGCGATCACCGCCTCGATATCCTTCACCGCGATGGTTTTCTTGCGCTTGGATTCCGGCACCAGCATCTGCGCCGCGCCGACCTCGTCGATCACGTCGATCGCCTTGTCGGGCAGTTTGCGGTCGCCGATGTAGCGGGCCGAGAGCTCGACCGCGGCGCGGATCGCCTCGTTGGTGTAGCGCACCTTGTGGTGCTTCTCGTAATAGGGCTTCAAGCCGCGCAGGATCTTCACCGAATCTTCCAGCGACGGCTCGTTGACGTCGATCTTCTGGAAGCGGCGGACCAGCGCACGGTCCTTCTCGAAGTGCTGGCGGTACTCCTTGTAGGTGGTCGAGCCGATGCACTTCAGCTGGCCCGATTGCAGCGCGGGCTTCAGCAGGTTGGAGGCATCCATCGAGCCGCCGGAGGTGGCGCCGGCGCCGATCACGGTGTGGATCTCGTCGATGAACAGCACGGCGCCTTCGGTGGCCTCGAGCTCCTTCACCACGGCCTTCAAGCGCTCCTCGAAGTCGCCGCGATAGCGGGTGCCGGCCAGGAGTGCCCCCATGTCGAGCGAGAAGATGGTGCAGTTCTTCAGGACTTCCGGCACGTCGCCGTTGATGATGCGGCGCGCCAGGCCTTCGGCGATGGCGGTCTTGCCGACGCCGGGATCGCCGACATAGAGCGGATTGTTCTTGGTGCGGCGGCACAGCACCTGGATGGTGCGGTTGACCTCGGCCTCGCGGCCGATCAGCGGATCGATCTTGCCGTTCTTGGCCTTCTGGTTGAGGTTGACGCAATAGGCCTCGAGCGCCTCGGAGCCGCTCTTGGCCTGCTGCTCCGGATTTTCCGGGTCACCAGGGGCGCCGGCGCCGCGGACCCGGCGCTGCTCGGTGCGGCCGGGAACCTTGGCGATGCCGTGGCTGATATAGTTGACGGCGTCGAGGCGGGTCATCTCCTGCTCCTGCAGGAAATAGACGGCGTGGCTCTCGCGCTCGGAGAACAGGGCGACCAGCAGGTTGGCGCCGGTCACTTCCTCGCGACCCGAGGACTGGACGTGGATCGCCGCCCGCTGCAGCACGCGCTGGAAGCCGGCGGTGGGCTTCGCCTCGTTGTGATGCTTGCCGACGATGTTGGAGAGCTGGTTGTCGATGTAGTCGGTGAGCTCGCGCTTCAGCTTCTCGATGTCGAGGTTGCAAGCGCGCATGACCGCGATGGCGTCCTGGTCGTCGGCCAGGGCCAGCAGCAGGTGTTCGAGGGTTGCGTAATCGTGCCGGCGCTCATTGGCGTAAGCGAGGGCGCGGTGCAGCGTCTGTTCCAGCGTCGGCGAAAGCATTGGGCGTCGTTCCTTTCCAACTCACCGGAGTGGGATCGGTGTCACGATCCGGAGCCGGCCTATTCCTTCTCCATCGTACATTGGAGCGGATGTTGATGGCGACGCGCGAACTCGATCGTCTGTGCCACTTTGGTTTCCGCAACTTCGTACGTATATACGCCGCAGACCCCGACGCCCCTGTGATGTACGTGCAGCATGATCTCGGTGGCCGCTTCGCGGCTCTTGCCGAAAAAACGCTCCAGTACATGCACGACGAATTCCATCGGCGTGTAATCATCGTTCAGCAGCAGGACCCGATACATCGACGGCTTCTTGGTCTTCGGCCGCGCCTTGACGATGGTGCCGGTGTTGGGCTTGCCGTTGCCGGAGCCCTTGCCGTTCTCACCGTCGTGGTCGTCGCCGCTGGCCAAAATCCGCCGATCCATCCCTAATCCCGCATCGTCAGTGCGACCGGTTCCTGTGCCTCGCAGAGGCGGGCGGAAACGGCCGGGTCGCTACCATCATACTATGGGAAGCACACATTGGGTTAAATGGGAGTTGATGATCCACATTCAAATCCCGCCGCCACACCCCCTCCATGCCGAAGCCGCATCCCCCTTTTCGCGCCCATTGGGTCGCGCCCATTGGCTCGCAGCCACTCCAAGACCATAACCCGGATCGGGCTTTGGTTCCGCGTGACCAAAAGCAAGGCCGTCCGTATCGGGACCGCCTCGATCAAAATGCGTTGATGAGGCCACCGATCCCTTCACCTCGGACCTGAAGCGTGAAATTGGAGCTCGGATTGCGTCCATTGCCGCCGGCCGGGCGGTAGGAACTCTCCTCGGGCCCCAGGACGTAGGGCTGGCGAAGCGCCAGCCCCGTACCGTCATGGCGCAGCAGGAAGTCCTGAAACTTCGCGTCGTCCAGCCGACCCTGCTTGGCCCGCCAGGCATAGAAATGAAACTGACCGGCCTCGCAGCCCGACGCCACCCAGTAGAAGTCCTGGGACGGCAGGCGCAGGCCCTGCGGCGCGCCGGAGCCGAACCCCGAATCGGCCAAGGCCTTGGGGAACTGCGCCATTTCCTCGGGGCTCAAGGCCGCCGTCGACTCGCGCCAGCGCCAGGGCGCCAGCAGGTCGGCGGTGTCCCGGATCCACCAATCGGCCAGATTGGTGCCGCCTTTGGTGCGCACATGCAGGTTGGCGCCGCCGGAGGGCGTGGCCTCGATCTCGTAGACCCGGAGCTGCTTCTCATACTGCCCGTTGTAGATCAGGCGGTAGCGGGCGGGCGCCTTGGGACCCAGGGCGGCGCAGGCCTGGCGGATGTCGTTTCCGTCCAGAAAGCTGAACCAGGCGAATTTCTGGACCGCCGGATTGTCGATGTCGGTCACCGAATCGCCATGATAGGCGCAGCCGGCCAGGAGGCCCAAAAGTGACAGGGCGATGACCGCCGCCTTCCGCCCCACGCTCGCTCCGCTTTCTGCGGCCATCCTCTACCTCGATGATAAAACTGGATCTTTCGGCAGTTTACGACTCCTAAACCCCGTTCGGGCTATAGACAAGGTTAATGGTTTTCCCTAGAATTGGTCTTCAACGAGGGAATTCCAGAATATAGTCGGGGTTACTGCCATGGCGGATGAGCCGCGCCGTGTAACAAACGGAAAAACCTTGCCGTTCCACGGCCTTGCCTGGCTGGTCGCCGGGCTGCTCCTCGCCCTCATGTCTTTTTCCGGCCAAGCTTTCGCCAAACCTGTGGCGTCGTCGATCATGGTCGACGCGGTGACCGGCGCGGTCATCTCCTCCAGCAATGCCGACGTCTCGACCTATCCGGCGTCGCTCACCAAGATGATGACGCTCTATCTGCTGTTCGATGCGTTGAAGCACGGGCAGATCAAGCTCACCGATTCGATCGTCTTCTCCGATCATGCCGCCTCCCAGGACGCGACCAACCTCGCGGTTTCGCAAGGGGCGAGCATCAAGGTCGAGACCGCGATCCTCGCCGTGGTCGTGCGATCGGCGAATGACGCCGCCACCGCGATCGGCGAGCGTCTGGCCGGCAGCGAATGGGCTTTCGCCAAGAAGATGACCCAGACGGCGCGTGCGCTCGGCATGAAGAACACCACCTACCTGAATGCCAATGGCCTGCCCAATCCGGGCCAGCGCACCACCGCGCGCGACCAGGCGATCCTCGCCGTGGCGCTGCTGCGCGACTTCCCGGAGTACTATCACTACTTCGCGGCCGAGCGGTTCAGCTATCGCGGCGTCCAGTATGCCGGTCACAATCGCGTGCTGAACAAGCTGAACGGCGCCGACGGCATCAAGACCGGCTACATCCGGGCGTCGGGCTTCAACCTGGTTTCCTCGGCCGAGCAGAACGGGCGACGCCTGGTCGGCGTGGTCCTGGGCGGCTCAACCCCCTATCTCCGCGACAAGCAGATGGTCGCGATGATGACCAAGGGCTTCAAGACGCCGGCGTCAGGCAGCGGCACGATGCTGGCGCTGTCGGCGCCGAACTCGGCCGGACCGTCCAAGGCGCCGGCCGTGGTCGCCGCCGCGGCGCCGGTCTCGGTGCCGGCCGCCATGATCGCCGCCGCCGCCATGGCGCCGGTCGATGCCGGGCAGCCGGTGGTCGCCGGAAATGAAGAAGACGACGCAATCATGCCGGCCAGCATCAGCGGCGATCCGCTGCTGCCGGTGCTGAAGCCCGGCAGCGGGTTGCAGCTCCAGTTCGCCGATGCGACGCCGCCGGATTCCCAGGCGATCGAGAACGTCTGGCGCTCGGGCAATACCGGCTACGGCGTGCAGGTCGGTGCGTATGCGCAGTACGCCCCGGCGCAAAAGGCCGCGGTGCGGGCGACCCGCTCGCTGCCGGAGATCTTCGCCGATTCCAGGATCGCGATCGACGAGAGCAACAAGCTCTACCGCGCCCGGGTGACCGGCCTGACCAAGGCCGACGCCGAGAAGGCCTGCGCGCAGCTGAAGGCACAGCGCACCGATTGCATGGTGTTCACCACCGACGACGGCCTCGCCAAGGCGAACTGAGCCTCGTCTCCGCTGGGATTGTCGGGTCTCAGAATAAGTGGTCGAATCTCAAATTAGTGCTCGAAAATCTCAGAACTACTGCTACCGGACTAGACGCGACTGAGAATAAGTCCCTACCCCAGACAAGGATCGTCGCTTGCCCCGGGATCGAGCATTGGCAAGAACCACCGCATACAACGCTGCCGCGCTAGGCTCCTTCGTTCGTGATCTGAGAGAAGCACGAGAGCTTTCGCTGACCGCTCTCGCGGATTCTGCCGGTGTTGCGAAGCAGGCTCTGGCCAATCTTGAAAAGGGTGACGTCGTCCCTTCACTGGTCACGCTTGCACAGCTCGCCGCCGCACTTCGCGTCGATCTCCTTG
The DNA here is from genome assembly GCA_030715195.1 of Dongia sedimenti. GTDB lineage: Bacteria > Pseudomonadota > Alphaproteobacteria > Dongiales > Dongiaceae > Dongia > Dongia sedimenti. The sequence goes on along the minus strand of JAUYVI010000016.1, from coordinate 26,736 downwards.
ACCTTGTTCGAGCTGGTACGGTGGGCACGCGACCACCGAGAAAAAGTTTACGCGCGATTGCGGCGATTTTAGACAAACTCGATGATCAGAACGTCGAAATTCTGACGGAACAGTCTCGCGCACTGCTAACGGTGCAAAATCGACGCAAGAGGTCTTAGGATCGCGAACTGCCTTCCGTTAGCGGCTCACTTGCGGCTCAAGCATGAAGTCACGTTAGCAAGCTCAGCCGACACACCGCCAGTCACTGTGACGGCGTAGAAGCTAAGAGTAGACACCGTACTCAAGTCGCATGAGAAGCTCTTCAACCCGTTCGGCGCCCTGCTGCGAACGAAGTAGATCTGCAGGCACTTCACCGTTGAGGCCTATCGCGGGGGCGGTCAGCCACTTCTTACCCGCGGCTTCGCTACCTTGAAGCGCTGCGGCGCGAGCTTGGATCGAGGCCCGACGTTCCTTGAGCGACGTCTGGTTCTCTGATCCCACGAGGCACTCCCGCTACCGTCGAGTTCATCTAGCTTATCCGTTACGTCTGCGCTGCGCCAGAAGCGGGGTAACATAAGCAACGCTGATGTTCGTTTGCATGATGGCTCTAGCCAGCATCAGGGACGACAAAAGAAGGATATAGCCTACATCTAGTCTGTCCTTAAGCTTAGCGCGCCACGGCTACTGCCTATTTACCTTGGATCGGCTATCCTGACGATGCGAGCCCTGCGGAGATGTCTGTGATGAGCTAGGGCCATGGTAACGATGAGAAACGAGAAGAGCGCCATCGCAGCGCCAAGAGGAAACTCGAGGCTGAGTTCGACCGCCGTATTGAAACTCTCAGGAGCCCTGAGACCCGCGCGCGGATCAACGCCGTCATGGAAGCGCGCGGTCGATCCAAGGTCCGACCCAAGGTAGGCGATTCCTTCTAGGATCTCTGGTCTTCTCTGAGGTCATTCGCGAGGGTGGCCAGGCGACGATGTTCACCGGCAATCCGCATAAGGGACGACTTGGCCTCTTCCCGACGGTTGGCTTACGGAATCAGCCGATCCAATTCGTCCGCGGTTGTAGCATCCCGGATCTTTCCCTCGGTTCGGCTATAAGCCGACAACCGGGCGTATTTGTACCGCAAATCGTCGTTGCTCTCGAGGCACCGCGCGACCGTGTAGCCGAGGCAAATAGCCGCAAGCCCGAAGACATACTCGGGAAACGCCAGCCCCTCGCCGTCGTTTTGGAAGCCATAATGATCCGGGACCAATGAGAGGATCGCATTGGAGCAGACGTGAAACATGAGGATGAAGCCGATCGCCCAAGGCCAATGTCGCGTATCTCATTCTCCTGCCAATTCCCGCGACGCTCCACTTCTCGCGCCACAGCCCGACCTTTTCGGAATAGGACGCCATCGAGCGGAGCACAACGGAGGCAAGGCATCCCAGCATTACCGAAACGAATATCCCGATCAGCAATGCTCGCTGGATGTCCTCCATCTACTCTCTCGCTTGACGCCGCCTTTGCGTCAATTGCCTGAGATGCCCCCTGGAGCCTGCATTCTTGTTTCGTCGCGCTGCAATTGCTGCATCCGAGAGCGGATACAGGCGACCCAGAATCGCTCGCCCTTCGGCCAACATGCATTGAGCGCCGCGACCACCTCGCTACCCTGTCCCGCCTCGACAAAGTCCACGGCGATAAAATTCGGAAGGCCGCGACCGTATCCCCGTCCGTCGGATGGCACTACATTGGTGAGCTTCCATGCGAGGATGCGCGCGAGGATCGACTTTTCGCTGTTGTCGGCTGTTTGGTCGCCGATGGTCATGAATTCGAAATGGTTGAACCGCGTGAGCGTGCGTTGGTTGATCCCGCTGCGAAAGCTTTCACTGCGCTGAAAGAGGAAAGTTGGATCGCGCAGAATATCCGAGCGCAGCAGCACGAATTGCTCGTCGGGCTCAAAGCCGTAGAGATATCCATTCTCGGCAGGACGCAAGATCAGCGATCCGGAGTTGCTGTATTTGTTCTCCCAGAGGTACCGCCAGGTGTAGGGCAGACACGCGGCCGACGACATTCCGCCGGTGTTGATGAACAGGACCAGCCGGCGGTTTGTCGAGACCATGCTGGAGACCAGCGGCCAGTCGTGGCTCGGTCCGATTGAGACATTCGCGGTCGGAATCGCGGCCGCACCGTAGGTGGCCTGCGCCGTCCGGATACAGTCGTTGAAATCGGCATAGGGGCTGTCCGGCCAATAAATATAGGGAAACAGACCGGCATTGTTCAGCAGGCTCATCAGCTGATCGCCGCGCCGCTCGATGTCTTCGCCCCGCTCGGTCGTAAGCTCGATGAATACCGTCACGATTTCGGATGCATTGTCGTCGAGAAACTGCCGGATCTCCGTTAGAACGGAAGCCAGCGGCCGAAGCCGGCGGGTCGGGAGCAGCGCCAGCGATGCGTCGCAATTTTCATGGCAGACGTAGAAGTCCTCGGGAATAGCCGGGACGATGACCTGGGGATTGGCGTTTAGGTCCACTGCGAACGCAGCCCGGGAATAGTATTTGAGATCGAGTTCCAATGCGCGGACGCCGTGCTCTCGGAGCAACTCGCCGATGCTGTATGTCTGCTGTGCGTAGCGCCATCCATCCGCGTGGTTCTCCGCGGCGTTATGTGCCATCAGGTACGACTGCTGGTCGTACCTGAGGTCGCCGTCTACGGCCAGCTTTACGGCGCCCCGCATGGTGCAAGGCAGTTCCGGCGCAGGATAATCCAGATAATTCCATCCCTCCTGGAGCGACAGCTGCTGTTCGCACGACTCATCGTTTACCAGCGTCGGCTTGAGGGAATAGCCAACATTGGCGGACGCGAAGAGATACTCGGTATGGCCCGGCTCGACGCTGCGCAACGTCACCGGCACGGCGCCGGGCAGGACCTGTGAGACCACGACCGTTTCCTCGGCGCTGTTGGTCACGACCAGCATCCGGCTCTCTATATCGGGAACGCGCATCTTTCCGCCGCCTGTCTTGAAGGCCATCAAGGGCGGATTGTCCGTCAGTTTGATCGGGCTCGCGGGCATTCGGCTCGCGAGGAATAGCGCGTAGGCTGGGTTATAGCCCTCGTAGACCGCGTAATCCGTGTTCGGCTTCAGCTGAAGCGCGTGATCCCTGTCTCGCACAAGCGCGATACCCTTAACCGGCGCTCCGACCTCGGCCAGTACGACCGGGTTAGGCCATCGGTTGACGATATCGACCTCGATGCCGCCCTGCGTGACCGCGCCGGAAACTATTTGGCAGGCATCGAAATAGGTGAAGATGTTCCTTCCAGGCTTGACGACATATGTGTCGCAGGTCAGCGGGGTAGAACCTTCCCGAAGCTGCGCTCCCTCCTCCACTCCGTAGAGGACCGTTCCTATATGCTCGACATCGCTTTTGAACACTTGGTGCTGGAGCGGCGCGAGGCCGCCAACGAGCGTCCAGAATGGATTTCTGTCTCTCCGAATCGCGAAATGCATCCGCTTCGTGGACGTGTTGACGCCTATAATGTCGAACTCAGGGATGGCGATATCTTGATCGATTTCAGGTCCAGCCGTGCTGGCGCTCTTCGCGATCGTCTTGAACGCTCTGATCGGCTCGCCGATTTCCGGAGGAAGCGTTACGTCACGTCCAAGATTGAGATAGGGGTTGCGCTCGGGGTAGAGCTCGTAAAGGACATCCGGATCCAGATACAGCGACCGATTTCTCACGTGCCGACCGACCCCGATCGGCGTTCCGGGCAGCGAGCGGTCTCTGGTGTCCACGATAACCACCCGGGTCGGCCACAGATTCTCGAAACCGACACGAATTCGATCGTCGATGACGTCTCCCGACGCCGGCTGGCCCAATCCTGCAAGGCAGGCGAACAGTGCCAGGATCGCGCAAGCCCTCAGCTGTGCAAAACACTGCATTCCGGTGCCCTTCGCTGGAGATCTCGAATCTCAATGCAATCATAGGTGAAAATACCGGATCTTACAAAGACCGAGTGTTGATAAAATGGATTCACGAGAACTGCGCAAATCGGCTTGCACGGAGGGCCGAACCCAAGACGCGATGCTTGGCGCGGCGCGGGTCCCGCGACGACCAGAATGATCAGCGTCGTTCTTGGGATATCCTCCATGGATCCCCTCTCGAGAGACGGGCGCGATTGAGCCACGGCGCGACAGCCGCCAGCAGCGAAATCGGGGAATTCTACTGGTTGAGAGTCTCCGGGTGGCGCTCGACGGGCCGCCAAGTTCATCGACGCATCAAAATGCTGAAGCAGCTAGAACTGTTGCCACCACGTTATGTCTGCTTTGCGCCGATAGCAGCCCCTGGTCGTACTCGATACAGATCGCTAAACTTGATGATACCTAACCAAGACCGGTTGCCGAGAATGATTGGTGATAGCTGGAAAGACGATCCGCTTGAAAACGGTCAACCCGTTCGAGGGAAGCTAAGCTTCCTCGATGAACGGGGGTACTCCGATCCGAAGGAGATGAGGATCAAGTTTGAACTGGTGTCTCTGCTCAGGACCTTCACTGAATCTAAGAACTTGACACCTGAAGCTGTGCTTCACGTACTTCAGAGCCACGACGATACCCTTGAAATTGGGGCGATAGATATCTCTCGAATTCTCCGAGGCAATGTAGTGACCTATTCTCTTTCAATCCTAATGACCGTACTCACAGCCCTGGGACACGACATATCTATCGTCGTGCAATCGACCAAGGGTACCGGCCAAATTCGCCTTAATGGGCGCCATATCGCCTGAGTGGTTCACGCACAACCTGCTAGTCCGGTTTGCGCCAGGAGCTGCCTCCGCGGTCGCTACCGTGAAGCCAACTCATGATGTCACGCTATTGGTAAGCGCGAACAGCTTCGCGACATCTTCGTCTTCGTTGTAGATGTGCGGTGTGATCCGCATCTTCGTTCCGCGGATTGTCACGAAGACCTTCGCCTCCTTGAGCTGGCGTGCGAGCTCGCCGCGAAACCGTTCGCCAAGCTCCACAACGGAAATATGCGGCGCCCGCAGATCCGCCCTCGGACCACCGAAACCATGCCGTTCCGCCTCGCGCCAGATCAGGCGGTTCAGATGCGAGAGCCGCTCGGATACCGCCGGCGCGCCCCAGCCCTGAAGCAGCTCCATCGCATTGATCGCAATGGGCAGGACTGCGAAATCGGAGCGCTCTCCCATGTCGAAGCGGCGGGCGCCGGGCAGATAATCCGGCATCGTTTCCAGATAGAAGTCGGAGCGATCGCCGCCGATGCGGTTCCACGAATGGAACTCGATCGGCCGGCCTTTCTCCTGCCAGGCCTTGTCGGCGTAGAGGAATGCCAGGCGGTACGGACCGAGCAGGAATTTGTAGGTGGCAAAGGACAGGAAATCCGGGCGGACACGCGACACATCGAAGGGAACCGCGCCGACCCATTGCGTGCCGTCCAGGACCAGGCTCGCGCCGACGGCGCGGGCCGCCTCCGCGACCACAGCGATGTCCACGGTCATCCCTTCGAACCAGTGAACGAGGGTTCCGGCAACCACGGAGACCGGCGCCTTTGCGTTGCGGATCGCCGCCGCGAGCGCCGCCGCCCAGGGTTCATCGGGCTGCCGCGAAACGGTCACCACCGCGGCGCCCTTCTGCCGCGCGATTTCGTACCAGGCGTATCGATGCGACGGATGCTCGTTCTCCATCATCAGGATGACTGAGCCAGGCTTGACCGCGACATTGGCGGCGGCGACGGCAATGCCGTAGCTGGTCGCCGGGATGATGGCGATGTCGTCGGGCGTCGCGCCGATGAACGAGGCCGCCAGCGTCCGGGCGCGCTCGCACTCGTCGTAATAGGAGCCGATGGTCATGGCCCAAGGCGCCGCCTTCACCTGCACGCCCTTCGCCCCCGCCTCCGCGGCGCTCCGGGGTATCGGCGACATGTAGGCGGCATCCAGGTAGGTCACGTCTTCGGGGATCGAGAACAGATGTCGCTGGCTGGGAAGCATGCGAACCCTCACAGTGAAATTTCGACGCCGCGGCCGAGTTCCCGCGCCCGGCGATAGACGAAGTTGGCGAACTCGATGTCCTGCGCCGGAACGCCGAGCGAGCGGTACAGGCTGATCTCCTGGTCGTCGCCACGGCCCGGTGCCTGGCCGTTGAGCACGGCGCCGATTTCACCGACGATCCGCGCGCGATCGATCAGCCCGGCGGAGAGCGGCTCGAAGATGTCCGCCGCCGCCGTCAGCGCCATCGGCATGTAGTCGACCCAGATGCGGGCGCGCGTGACGCAATCGAGGTCGATCTCGCGCAGCGCCGGCACGCTCGCCCCGACGGCGTTGACATGGGCGCCGGGCGCCAACCACGCCCCCTGCAGCACCGGCAATTGCGCGGAAGTGACGGTGCAGACGATGTCGGCGCCCTCGACCGCGGCCTGTGCCGTCGGCATCGGGTCGATCTGATGGCCCTTCTCCCTCTGCGCATTCGCAAAGGTCGCGGCCTTGTGGAAGTCCCGCCCCCAGACGCGGATGCGGGAGATCGGCCGCACCAGGGCGATGCTGGCGATGTGCCGCTCAGCTTGCTCGCCGTAGCCCAGAATCGCCAGTTCGCAAGATTCCGGCCGCGACAAGGTGCGGGTGGCAACCGCGGTCGCGGCCGGCGTCCGCAGCCCGGTGATCGCGGTCGCGTTGATCAAGGCGACGGGCCGTCCCGTCTCCGCTTCAAAGAGAATGACACCGCCCTGATGGGACGGCATTTGCTGTTCGAAGTTCTTCGGGAAAACCGATTGGACCTTGGCACCGAAATGCGGCCGGTCCGCCAGCGACGCATACATCAGTGACAGGCACGTCCCCGCCTCTCCCGGGAGGCCGAGCGTGCGCCGGACATCCTGCTGCGCGACGCCGCTGGAGGTCTTTCTGAGCGCGTCCTCGACCAGTGGCAGCGCCTCGGACGGACTCACCAGGTCTTCCACGGTGGCGCCGTCGATCACGAGCAGGCCGCTCGCCGGACGTGCGATCCGAGGGAAAGACGCGGACATCGGCGATCCTTGAGAGATTTTCGGCGCAACAAGGAATAGCACCGGGCGCTGGCCGCACTGCCCTCGAAACTTCATAACCCGTTGCACGCTGCTCTTGTGGCAATTTCATAGAAAGCCGCGCGCAGCTTGTCGGGGCGCGGCGCGCGCGTCCTTCATAACTCTCGGCGATGAACCGGTGCGGTCCGGTTATTTGACCGCGGGGGCCGGCTTCCGCAAAAGGAAGCTGGCCAGCATTTCTAACCAGGCGGAGATGGATGTGAAGATCGAGCGTATCGGGAAGACAGAGCGTTTGAGCCGTGTCGTCGTGCATGAAAAGGTGGCGTACTTCTCCGGCCTGACAGCAGACGACCGGAAGCAGGATGTCGTCGGGCAAACGCGGCAGATCCTCGCGAAGGCGGACGGGTTCCTGGAGTCGGTCGGATCCAACCGCGCCGCGGTGCTGAGCGCGACGATCTGGCTGCGCGACATCGCGGATTTTGACCGCATGAACGCCGCCTGGATCGAATGGATCGACCGCAACGAACCTCCGGCACGGGCGACCGTGCAGGCGGTCCTGGGCCTGCCCGACATCCAGGTCGAGATTCAGTTCACAGCCGCGGTCTCGTCGTAGAGTTTGCATCGGACCGAGCGGCCTTCACGGACAAGGGCAGCCGGTTCCGCCGCCGCGCAGCGGTCGGATGCATCCGGACAGCGGGTGCGGAAGCTGCACCCGCTGGGCGGCGCGAAGGGGCTGGGCAGATCGCCTTTCAGCACCGTTTGCTCGCGATGCCGCTCCACCTCGGGGTCGATGCCGAGGATCGCCGCGGTCAGCGCCCGGCTGTAGGGATGGAGCGGTTGCGCATAGAGCGCGCCGCTCGGACCGCTTTCGACGATGCGCCCCAGATACATGACGTTGACCCGGGCGCTGGCCTGCCGTACCAGCGCGAGGTCGTGCGCGATCAAGACGATCGCGACGCCCAGTTCGTCGCGCAGGTTGAGAAACACGTTCATCACCTGCGCCCTCAGCGACGTGTCGAGCGAGCTCACCGGCTCATCGCAGATGAGCAGCTTGGGTTCGGCCAGGAGAGCGCGCGCGATGCATACGCGCTGGCGCTGCCCGCCCGAGAGCTCGCGCGGACGCCGTGTCAGGATCCCGGAGTTTAGATTGGTTGCCGCAAGGATCTCCCCGATCCGTGCCGCGCGGGCGCGCGGGTTGCGCTCACCACGGATGATGAGCGCCTCATGCAGCGCGGAGCCGATGGTCTGCCGGGGCTCGAGCGCCGCCAGGGAATCCTGGAAGATGTACTGGACCCTTCGCCGCGCCTGGCGCCGTGCCGCGGCGGGCAGGCTCAGAATATCCACGCCGTCGAAGACGATCGACCCCGACTTCGGATGCTCGAGGCCGACGATGGCGCGGCCGAGAGTGGACTTGCCGCAGCCGGACTCGCCGACGAGCCCGACGATCTCGCCGGCCTCGATGTCGAGCGAAACCTGGTTGCAGGCGCGATTGATGCGACCGGTGGCAGCGTCCTGGAACTCGACCACCAGGTCCGAAACTTTGAGCAGGGTCATCGCGTCGGCCTTTCGGCGACCTGGGGCGTGGACACCCAGCAGGCGGCAAGGTGGCCGCTGCCCTCGGCCTGGGTCAGCATTGGTGTCGCCCGGGTGCATTCGCCCTGCACCAGCGGGCAGCGCGGGGCGAAGGCGCAGCCGACCGCGGGATTGCTGAGATCGGGCGGCGAGCCCGAGAGGCCGGTGAAGCGGCTGCCGACGGGTGCATCGGGTTCCGGCACCGCCGCCAGCAAGGCGCGCGTATAGGGATGCCGCGGCCGTTTCAGGATTTCTTCCGCCGTGCCGAGCTCGACGATCTCCCCGGCATACATCACCGCGACCCGGTCCGCGACCCGCGCCACCACGCCGACGTCGTGCGTGACAAGGACCATGGCCATGCCGAGCTGCTTCTGCAGCCGCATGAGCAGCTCAAGCAGCTGGCTCTGGATCGTCACGTCGAGAGCGGTGGTCGGTTCGTCGGCGATTAGAAGCTCCGGTTCGGCGGCGATCGCGATCGCGATCATTACCCGCTGCCGCATGCCGCCGGACATCTCGTGCGGGAACATGCGCAGCCGACGCTCCGGCTCCGGAATGCCGACCATGCGGAGGAACTCGATGGCCCGCGCATGGGAAGCTGCGGCATCGAGGCCCAGACGGAGGCGGAATACCTCCTCGATCTGCGGCCCGACGCGGCGATTGGGATTGAGGGCGCTGAGTGGATCCTGGAACACCACGCCGACCTTCCGGCCGCGAACCTGCATCAGCCGGTCTTCGCTTGCCTGCGTCAGATCCTCGCCCGAGAGCCTCACCGAGCCGCTCACCACCGCCCGCACACCGCCGGGCATCAGCCCGAGCGGTGCCAGATTCATAACCGTCTTGCCGCTGCCGCTCTCACCGACGATGGCCAGTGTCTCGCCGCGATGCACCGTGTAGGCGACATCGGTCACCGCGCGAACCGTCGCGGTCTCCGTGAACAGCAGGACCGAAAGGCCTTTGACGCTGAGGAGGGGATCCCTGGCGCCGGGCACGGTGGATGTCGCGGGATGGCGCTGCACGGTCACTGCATCGTCCGCGAAACGAGCAGCCTTTGCGCGGTTGCAAGCCGCTTCCGCAAGGTCCGGCCGGAGATGGCACGGGGCGCGTCGAGCGAAGCGAGGCGTTCTCCGAGATAGTTGAACCCGGCGACCGTGAGCGTCAGCGCGAGGCCGGGCAGCACGATCTGTCGCGGGCTGAAGTCCAGATAGGGCATCGCATCGACGAACATTTCACCCCATTCGGACATCGGCGGCTGGATGCCAAGGCCGAGGAAGCTCAGTGTTGCGATGGCCAGCGCCAGCACCCCGGCATCGACCGAGGCATAGACCAGGATGGAGCGCAAAGCGGCCGGCAGGAGATGGAAGGCGATCAACCGCGTCCGCGAGGCGCCGAGCACCCAGAGGCTTTCGATATGCGGCTGATGCACCGTGGCTACGACCACGCCCCGCGTGATGCGCGCATAGCTCGGGATCCAGGCGATGGTCAGCGCCGCGACCATGTTCCAGTAGCCGAGGCCGAAGATCCCGATCATCGCCAGCGCGACGATCAGCGAAGGTACGCTCAGCATGAAATCCACGCTGCGCATCACGATCTCGTCGAGCCAGCCGCCGACATAGCCGGAGATCGTGCCGATCACGACGCCGATCAGCATCGCCAGGACGACCACCACGGCGACCGCGACCAGCGTCGTCTGCGATCCCGCTATCAGGCGGCTGAGGGTGTCCCGGCCGAGGTGATCGGTGCCGAGCAGGTGCGCGGCGGAGAAGGTCTGGTTCGCCGACATCAGGTCCTGGGCGGTCGGGCTGTAAGGCGTCAGATGCTGCGCGAACAGCGCCAGCACAAGATCGATGGCCACGACCAGGATCGCAGGCCATCCCAGGCGGCACGCAAAGGAGAGTGCTGCGTCGAACCACGCGGGCATCAGGCGAGCCTCTGCCGACTCTGCTTGGGGTCGAGCGCCATGGAGATCAGGTCGACCGAGAGATTGACCAGGATGAAGAAGACGCAGAACACCAGGAGGCACGACTGCAGCACCTGGTAGTCCCGAAAGCGGACGGCCTCCACGAAGTAGGCGGCGATACCCTGCCAGGCGAAGATCGGTTCGATCACCAAGGCCGCCTGCACCATGAAGGCGAAGTGCATGGCAAAGGCGTTGATCGTGACCGGCAGGGCGTTCGGCAGCGCGTCATGGACCAGGATCCGGCGCCGTGGCAGGCCCTTGCTGATCGCCGTCACCACGTACTGCCGGCTCATTTCCTCGGCGAGCGCCACGCGCGCCACGCGGCTGAGAATCGATCCCGGAATGATGCCGATCGAAATGCAGGGCAGGATCCAGGAAGCCGGACCGGCGAAGCCATAGGTCGGCAAGATCCGGAAGACGACGCCGAACAGATAGACCAGCAGCGCGGCAATGAAGAACTTGGGAGCCGAAGCCCCGATCAGCGACAGTACATGGATGATCCGGTCGATGACCGAGTCGGACCAGAGCGCCCCCAGGAACGCGAGGCCCATGCCCATGACCAGCGTGAACGCGCCGCCGCCGAGGATGAGGATCACGGTCAGCGGGGCGCGCCTGACCAGATCCTTCGCCACCGGCTGACCTGTCCGGAGCGACTCCCCGAGATCGCCGCGCACCGCCCGTCCCGCCCAGCGCAAATAGCGCAGCGGCACCGGGTCCTTGAGACCGTATTGCACCTCGATCTGCTTCACGATCTCGTCCGACACCGTCGATGACCGCATCTCCGCGATCACCCGCGCGACGTTGCCGGGGAACACGGCGACTATCGAGAAGCACGCGACCGAGGCCACCGCCACCAGGATCAGCGCGCTCAACAGGCGACGGAGGGCGACCTGGGCCATATCAGGCGAGAACAACGCCCTTGTCGGGCATCTCATACTCCGTGGTCGGAAACACGAACTTGGCGACGCGCTCGGTATGCGCCCAGATCCGCTTGGCGTGGTAGATCGGGCAGATGGCGTGGTTGTCCCGGAGCCAGTCGAGGACAGCCTGGTACGCCGCCTCCCGCTCGCCCTCATTGGCCGACAGGGCCTTCAACAGCAGCGGATCGAGATGCTCGGCATCCACGAACATCTTGCCGTCGGTGCCCGAGGTGAACGTGCTCAGGAAAAAGATGGTGATCGATCCGTGCGGGTCGTAGGGCGCGCCGTTGGTGATGAACAACGACATGTCGTATTTCATGTTCGGGATGTCGTCGTGCCGGGTCACGTGATCGACCTGGCGGATGGTGACGCCGAAGCCGGCCTCGTTGAGCTGGCTCTGGATCACTTCGGAGAGCGCACGCGATCCGGGGACCGCGTCTTCCGAGATTACCAGTTCCAGGGCCAGCGGGACGCCATCCTTCTGCCGCGGCGCGTCTCCGGTCCAGCCGGCCGCCTCGAGCTTTTGTTTGGCGGCTTCCACATCGCGGTTGGGAACCGGCTCGCGTCGCCCGGCATAGGGCACGCTCGGCGGAAAGAGGTTGGCCGTGGGATCGGCGTACCCGGCCATCACGACCTTGGCAATCGCAACCCGGTCCAGGCAAAGGCTGATCGCCTCGCGCACGGCCGGATCCTTGGTGATCGCGCGCGTCGGATTGAACCCCAGAACAATCGTGTCGGTCCCCATATCGGTGACGACCGTGACGCCGGGAACTGTCTTCAATGTTTCGGCCTCCTGCGGCGAGATCTTCGCCGCGAAACTGCCGCCCATCATGTCGATCTCGCCGGCGCGCATGGCCGCAACCCGGCTGCGACCCTCCGGGATCACCGGAATGGACAGACGATCGTGGGCCGGCTTCTCGCCCCAGTACTTGTCGTTGCGAGCAAACTCCGTGCCATTGGCGTTGCTGCTCACAACGACCCAGCGTCCGGTGCCGACCGGCTTCACGTAATTGCCGTCGGCATCCGCGGAGGCCGGACTCAGGAAGCGCATCGGATTGATCGTGCTGAGCTCAATCAAGGCAGCGGATGCCGGAGCTTTGAGCTTGATGCCTATTTTGTCGTCATCAATCTTCCGCATCGCCTCAAAATTGGCCGACACGCTCAGCCAGCTGTGGTCACTCTGCCCGATCCAGTGCTTCAGGTTCCAGAGCGCGGCATCGGCATTGAACGGCGTGCCGTCGCTGAACGTGACGCCCTTGCGCAGATTGAAAGTGTAGTCGAGCCCGTCATTGCTGACGGTCCAGGATTCCGCCAGCGCCGGCACGATCTTACCGCCGGGACCATAGCTGACCAGCGGATCGTAGATCAGCGACGACACGACCCAGAGACCGCTGTACTTCCAGGGATTGAGGTCGTTCGCCTCGCGCGCGGTCGGAACGCGCAACGTTCCGGCACCGGAGGCCTGCCCGGCGCTGCTTGTGGATCCTAGAATTGCGGGAGCGACGGTTCCGGCAGCGAGCGCATGCAGAAGGAAGTCGCGTCTATTGAAAGCAGGCATGGCAGGTCCCCTTTCAGCTGTGGCCGGACCGGGGCGCTGAAAACATGCCCAACGGCGACCCATACAATCGAGGACAGTATGACGAATGGGGCGGGCACCGATCTAATAAGGAGAACGCGGCACATTGGATGATTTGGTTATGAAGTCCGGTCGCGCGCGAGCGGGAGTCAGTGCCGGTAAGGTTTGTTGACCCAGCGCTCGACCAGCGAGAACATGAACGTGATCGCGACCGTCAGTGCGACATAGACCAGCGCCGCGCCGAACAGGCTTTCATAGACCCGGAAGGTCTGCGAGCGGACCAGATTGGCGGCGCCCATCACTTCGAAGATGGTGATGGTCGAGGCCAGCGACGTCGCCTTGAGGAGCAGGACGTTCTGGCCGGAGAGGGCTGGAAGCGCATTGCGAAAGGCCTGCGGCAGGATCACCAGGAGGCGAAACTGCCAGGGTTTCAGGCCCAGCGACTTGGCGGCCTCCACCTGCCCCTTCGGCAGCCCCTCCAGGGCGCCGCGCCAGATCTCGGCGCAATAGGCCGCCGTGTTGAGCGTCAGGGCCAGCGCCGCGTAGCCGAATGCCGATCGCAGATAGGGCCACAGCATGCTGTGGCGCAGGGAGGGCGTGCGGCTGAGGATCTCGCCGAGGCCGTAGTAGAACAGATAGAGCTGCACCAGGACGGGCGTGCCGCGCAGCACCAGGATGAAGATATAGGCAGGCTTGCGCAACGAGCTTCGCGGCGAGATGCGGGCAAAGGCGATGGGGACGGCGAGCAGGTTGCCGAAAACACCGCAGATCGCCATCAGGAGCAGGGTTGTCTTCAGCCCTTCGACGAGCTTCTCGGCCAGGAGTGCGATGAAGCCGGAATCCATCAGCCCTGCGCCCGTTCATGGCGTCCGATGTGGCGCTCGATCACTTCGAAGATCCGCGCGGATGCGACCGAGAGGACGAGGTAGGCAATCGCGACGGTCAGGAAGAAGAAGAGATAGTTGTGGCTGGCGCCACCCGCCATCTTGGCGGTGAACAGCAGCTCGCTGAAGCCGACCACCGAAATCAGCGCGCTCTCCTTGAGCACCACCAGCCAGAGATTGCCGAGGCCGGGCAGCGCCCTTTGCAGCATCTGCGGAAAGATGACCAACCACCAGGTGTGCCGGCGCGACAGGCCGAGGGCCGCGGCGGCCTCGCGCTGCCCCCTCGCAACGGCGGAGATCGCGCCGCGGAACACCTCCGTGCTGTAGGCGCCCTGGACAAAGCCCAGGGAGAGGCATGCGGCGACGAAGCCGTTGACCTCGAAATCCTGCGCGATGCCGAGGCCGACAATCACCTGCCGCAAGGCCGAGGTGCTCGTGTAGTAGATCAGGAGGATGAGAAGCAGTTCCGGAACGGCGCGCACGATCGTCGTGTAGAACCAGGCGAGCGTCCTCGCAAACCTGCTGCGCGAGGATTTCGCGGCCGCGCCAATGAGCCCGAGGATCAATCCAAGCAGGTAGCTGCAGCCGGATATCGAGAGGGTGAGCAGGGCGCCCCGCAGCAGCTCATCGCCCCACCCTGTGTCGCCGTAGGCAAGCCCGGAGAGCCATCCAAGATCCATCTGCGGCGATCCATTCGGCAGAGCGACATGCCGGTCCAAGCGGCATGTCGCCATTCTGCCTTCTCAAGCTCATTCGTAGATATCGAAATCGAAATACTTGGCCGTGATTTCCTTGTACTTGCCGCTGGCGCGCACCGCCTTGATCGCGGCGTTGAGGCGCTCCCGCAGCGCGTTATCTTCCTTGCGCAGGCCGCCACCGTCCCCGTAGCCGAACAGCTGGTCGTTCGGCAGCTTGACCTTGATCTCGTAATCGGCGCCGTCCGGGGTCTTCAGCCAGTCGGAAATCTGGATCCCGGAAGCCATCAGCAGATCGATGCGGCCGGCCTTGAGATCGGATTCCTCGGCGTCCAGCGTGTCATAGAGCTTCAGGTCGGCATGGCCCTTGAAATACTTCTCCATGTAGTTCTGGTGCGAAGTCGCCCCCTGCGCTCCGACGGTGAGACCGTCGAGCGAGGCCGGATTGGCGGGATCGAGCTTGCGGGTGTCCGACTTGGGGCCGACCCAGACCGCCGGCGAGAAATAGTACTTGTCGGTAAAGCTGATCACCTTCATGCGCTCGTCGGTGATCGACATCGACGACCAGATGACGTCGAATTTCTTCTCCAGCAACGCCGGGATGATGCCATCCCAGGCGACCTCCACCCATTCACACTTCACCTTCATCTCGGCGCAAACCGCGTCGCGGAGGTCGACCTCCCAACCGGTCCACTTGCCCGAAGCGTCCTTGACCGAAAACGGCGCATAGGGCTCGGCGGCCAATCCGAAGCGGATGACCTCCTCGGACTGCGCCGGCAGGGATGTCGCCATCGCCATGCCCAGCAGTCCCAAGGCACCCCATATGATCTTCTTCATCTCAGATTGCCTCTCTGTCTGTTGCGGCGCGTTGTTTTTGAATCTCACGACCCAGCGCCGCTGAAAGGTCGATCAGAAGGCCGTCAGCGTTGCGCCGAGCGGCAATTTGCACGGATGCGGGAAGCCCACCGGAACGGGCGACGGGAACGGCGACCGCCGGGATCCCGATCGTGTTCGCCCACATCCGGAACTCGGCACCGGACGCGCCATACGGCACCCATCGGTCGCCGACTTTGGTGTGTTCGTCGGAGAGGCGCGGCGCGAGCCCGGGCGTCGCCGGAGAGAGCATGGCGTCGACCGTCAGCAGCTGCTCATGCCACCGCCCACGATGGTCTTCGACCGTGGCGATGGCATCCTCGTATTGCGCCGCGGAGACTTCAGCCGCCGCCGCGAGGAAAGCCTGGACGTCCTTGCCGACCCGGTCGGACCGCGAAGCAATGACCTGCCGGTAATGGCAGGAAAATTCGTGCCGCAGGATATCGCGGCCCGCTTGCGCGAGGCCGGCCGCGTCACCGAAATCGATGTCGACGATCTTGCCGCCGGCCGATCGTATCGCGTCGGCGGCACGCTGGAGCGCAGCCTGTACCGCCGGATCGACGGGTCCATGCAGAGCGATCGGTCGCGCGAAGACTTTGCCGGCGAGGGTCGGCTTGGCGGCGGCAGGCTTTTGCCCGGTCAAGGCCGCGAACGCCTTGGCCAGCACGGAACCGTCCCTGGCGAGCAGGCCGACCGTGTCCAGGCTGGGCGCCAGGGGCGCGATGCCGTCGACGGAGAGCGCACCATTGGTCGGCTTGAAGCCGAACAGGCCGGTCGCCGCCGCCGTTGACCGATTGGACCCGCCGCTGTCGGTGCCGAGCGCGAAATCGCAGAAGCCGGCCGCAACGGCGGCGACCGAACCGCTGCTTGTGCCGCCGGTGCCATGCTCGGCGGAGAGTGGATTGATGACCTGGCCGAACCACGGATTGCGGGCGCCGCCCACCGCCAGTTCATGCATGTTGGCCTTGCCGATAACCACCGCGCCGGACGCCTCCAGCGCGCGGATGCAGTGCGCGTCCTCGGTCGCGACCGTCGCATCGAAGAGTTTGGAGCCGCAGGTGCTCGGCAGTCCAGCGACGTCGATCAGGTCTTTGGCGACAAAGGTCAGGCCGAGCAGCGGCCGCGCGCTCTTGGAATCATCGACTGATGAGGCCCGACGCCTTGGGTCTGCCGGATCGAGATGGTTGATCGCGCGGAGGCGGTCGTTGTCGCGCGCGACGGCCGCGAGAGAGGTTTCGACCGAACGTGCCGCGACCCCGTCAGCCAACGGCGTACTCCCGCCGGTCGGCCTCGGTGAAACGGTTGAGGCTGAAGGCGGCTGCTTCCTTGGGGATCGATCCAGCGGATATCCACCCCGCGACGCGGTCGGCGTGGATCGCCGCGAGCGACACGCCGCTGTGGCAGGTTACCAGAAACGCACCCGGCGCGATCTCGTCATAGATCGGGGCGTTGTCCGGGGCCAGGATCCGCAGCGCGGACCAGCTGCGGACCAAGCGGACTTTCTCGAGGAACGGAAAATACCGCACAACCAGGGCGGCGATGTCGCGCGTCACATCGAAGGTCGTCGATGTGTCGTATCCGACATCCTCCCAGCTGCCGCCGAGCAGGAACGTACCATCCTGCGTCTGGCGCACATTCTCGCTCGGCACGCTCAGGACCTTTTCATACCGCTCCGTGACCAGGATCTGCCCGCGCATCGGCTTGATGGGTAGGGTGACGCCGAGGCATTTGGCCAGCAGGATATTGCCGAGACCCGCCGCCAGCACCACGCTCCCGCACTCGACCGTCGATTCCGCCGTGGCGATGCGATAGCCGCCGCCACTGAGCGGCTCAATGCGGTCGACTCGCGCGCCGCGGCGCAGACTCCCTTCGTTCGCCGCCAGCGCCGCGTGAAAGGCCCGCAGGAGCTTCAGCGGATTCGCATGACCGTCCTCGTCGGTATACGTCGCCCCGGCGAAATTTGCGGAGACGCCGGGCATGAACCGGGCGATCTGCGCCGGCCGCATCACCTCGAACTGCAGGCCGCTGCGCTTGTAGAGGCGCTCCATGATCTCGGCCCGCGCCTGCAGAGCGACCTCATCGGCGCAAAAGACGAAGCCCCCGCGCTGCTCCAGCTCGAGATCCACCCCGGTTGACGCGGTCAACTCCTTGGCGAAATCGCCCCACATGGCCGCGCCCTCGCGGGCCCAGGGTGCGTAGTCTTCGAGCTTGTCGCCCTTGCCCTGCGCCCAGACCAGGCCGAAATTGCCGCGGCTCGCCCGGAAGGCCACGTCACCTTCATCGAACAGCGCGACTTGCCGGCCCTTGCGCATCAGCCCATAGGCCACCGCCGCGCCGACCAGGCCACCGCCGATGACCCCGAACTCGACCCCGGAGCGCGATCTTGCACTCATGGCACAGTCTCCAACGCAACCTGAGCTGCGCCGATCTTCCCGAGCGGCAACGGTTTCAACGGCGGCCGAATGTCATGACGGCCGACCGCCTGGACACCGCAGGCCAGCTCCCGGGCCATGATTTCGGCAAGCGCCATCGCGCAGCTTCTGCCCTGGCAAGGGCCCATACCGCTCCGCGTGAACGACTTCAGCTGATCCGGCCCGGTCGCGCCCTGAGCCACCGCCGAGCGGATTTCCCCCGCGGTCACGTTCTCGCAGCGGCAGATCACCGTATCTGCCGCGGCCTGTTCCGCGCGCGCGAGCGAGGGCGGGAACCGCGCTTCCAGAAAGGGACGGAAGGCGCGCTGACGCTTGAGCTTCAGAAGCGGTTCCCGCGCCTTCCGGTCGCGCTCCTGCTGGTCGATACACCCAAGCTGCCGGCCGATCTCGATCGCGGCGATTTTACCCGAGAGCTCGGCGGCCTGCGCCCCCCAGATTCCGGTGCAGTCGCCCGCGGCGAAGATGCCGGGCAGCGACGTTTCCCCCCACTGATCAATGACCGGGCTGAAACAGTGCTGTGCGGCGTTCCAGCTTTCCTTGCATCCCAGCTGCCGCGTCACATGATCATTGGGAATGATCCCATCGTGCAGCAGGACCAGGTCGGCTTGGATGGACTGGTTGCGGCCCTTTGCATCAGTGAACACGACCTGCTCCACCCTCTCGCCGCCCTTCAGCGACACCCCGGTCACATGGCGATGCCAGGGGACGCGGGCACGCTTGATGGCCCGCTGCAGTGCCAGTCCCTTCCGGAGCAGGTCCGGCGAATTCAACGCAGCGGGCAATCCCTGCAGCACCGCCGCGAAGCCCGCGCGGGGCGTCGTCTCGACCAGCGCGGACGGCACAACACCGAAGTCGAGTAACTGCTTGGCCAGCAGCAGCAGCAGCGGGCCGCTTCCAACCAGCACGCACCGCCCGCTCGGCGCGACATTTGCGGTCTTCAGCATCAGCTGCGCGGCCCCGGCATACATCACGCCTGGGAGGATCGCGCCGGGGATCGGGATCGGCCGCTCCATGGCGCCGGTCGCGATCAACAGCCGTTTCGGCGCAATCGATCGAACCGGGCCCTCCTCGCCCAGCGCAAAGGCGCGCCCGTCGCGCTCGAGCCGCCAAGCCAGAGTGGCCGTGCTCAGCTTGGCGGCACCGGCCGCGTTGAGCAGCGCCCGACCGCGCGCGTAGTCCGGCCCGAACGCTCCGACGCCATCGGTGCGCTCGCCGATCCCGGCGAAGAAGTTGCCGCCCAGCGCCGGCCGCTCGTCGAGCAACTCGACGGAAACGTCCATGGCGCGCGCCACGCCAGCGGCCGAGAGACCCGCCGCGCCGCCGCCGACGATGAGAAGGTCGAGCGCGGTCATGAACGACCCGCTTCCGGGATCTGCCGCCGGATGCGCATGCCATCGCGCACCCGCACCAGGCAACCCTGCTGGTTGGTCTGCCCGTCGATCTCCACCAGACATTCGAAACAGACACCCATCATGCAAAGCGGCGCGCGCGGGTGACCGGATGCCGCGGAGCGGCGATAGCGATCGGGTGCCACGCTGCCGAGCAGAAGGCTGGCGACCGTATCCCGCGCACCGGCCATCACTGTCTCGCCGTCGAGCTCCACGCGGACGGTCCTGGGTTCATCGCGTAACCGTCGAAACAGCGGACCGTCCGTGGCTGCATTCTTGTCTGGATTGTTCATGAGATCAGCGTAAGTTATGCCTAATCAGGGCGCCAATTCCAAGATGAGGCAAGTCTCAGTCGAAAAGTTATGAAGTAGTGCGGCGGTTCGGGGCACGGATAACGGGGACGGCAGATGAATGAGGAGGACTTCAAGCCTCGCGAGATTGAGGTGTTCGCGGCGATCATGACGCACGGCACGACCACCCGCGCCGCCGAAGCCCTGGAGCTCACGCAGCCCGCCGTCAGCAAGACCCTGGCTCGCTTCCAGCAGAAAGCCGGGTTCGAGGTCTTCAAGAAGCATCGGCAGCGGCTCGTGCCCACGCAAGAGGCGCACATGCTCTATGCCGAAGTGCAGCGCACCTATGAATCGGCCCGGCAGATCTCCCGCACGGCCAGAGACATTCGCAGCCTCCAGAACGGCCGGTTGAATATCTGCTCACTGCCCGCCATCGGCTTGACCGTGCTTCCCGGTATCGTCTCGGAATTTTCCGAAGCACATCCCGATGTTCCGATCACGATCGACATCCGTGCGTCAGCGACCGTCATCGAGCGGGCGAGCCGCGGCCAGATCGATATGGGCATCGCCGTGACCTCGATGATCGAGAATTCCGCGGTCACGCGGCGATTGCTGGCAGCGACGAGGGCCGTTTGCGCGATCCCGAAAGGACATTCGCTGGCGGCACTGGATGAAATCCGCCCAACCGACATGGAGGGTATGGACTTCATCTCCTTCGGCAGCACGGATCCGCTGCGACTGCAGGTCGACCGCGTCTGCGAGGAAGCCGGCGTGAAGCGCAACATGCGCATCGAATGCACGCTGGCTTCGGCTTGCCTGCAGTTTGTGGCCGAAGGTGCGGGGATCAGCGTTGTCGACAATATCTCCGCGTGGAAAATGCGCCACGCTGTCGAGTTCCGCCCGTTTATCCCGCAGTTGCAGATCGAGTTGAGCCTGTATCGTCCATGGGGGACTCCTCAGTCGGCGATCTGCAATGCCTTCACCGAACATCTCGTCCGGCGCGTGAAGGAAATCTCAAGAAAGGCCGCCGGCGTTTGAGACGGATCTGACGTATGGGAATGTCCGCTTTGCGCCGATAGCCGCCTAATCCCAGCCGCCCGATGGGCGCCGAGGCCGGCGCCCGACCAAAAACGCCTCATTTCCGGCAAAGCGAATACACGCACGGACCCACCTAAACTATCAATGCCGAGAGAAGCTCCAATGAAAAGAAATGGATCCCAACTCAATCCGCATAGAACAAGGACGGATGGTCCCTGCCCGGGAGGCTAAGCTCGAGGCGCGTATCCGAGGTTGACCGAGATGGAAAGAGACATATTCGAGTCCACTGCTACGTCCGCGATCTGCAAGGGACTCGTTCAAGCCATTGACGACTACGCCGCTCTCTTCGAGATCGGGTCGGAAGATGTCACGCCTAAGGAAGATCAGATCAAATGCGCGATCTATTCCGCCGCAATAGGTTTAGGCCTCCTGGTTCATGTCGAGGGTGCCCGCGGCCGCAACCAGGGTCGACTCGACTTGAAGCTCATTTCGCGGAGCGGCGAACCACGGAAAGCGGCGGTGATCGAGATCAAGAAGGCATGGGCCGGCCAGCCGCGGCGTCGAGGCGAAGGCTGGAACAACTACGGCCAGCGGGAAACCTGGGTCAAAGACATCGCTAACCTTCAGAACATCAAGGATCCGATCGTCGTCGCACGATACTTCGCCCTCGGCTTCAGCTATCAGACAGGTCATGACGCTGGCGTGCGCCGGGAGATTGAAGAGCTCACGTCTATGCCGTGCGTGAGCGAGGTCGCAAGGTCGGAGAGGGCGATACCGATCGGAACCTCGAGCGGCCTCAATTGGATGGATTTCTTTTTGTTCTCGGTGGCACCGGCACCACTGATCCAACCGGCTCCCTGAAATCCTCGGCAGGGGAGCGTCCAATCCGACGGGTGAAGTTTCCCCGGGTCAGGCTTCGAGCACTTCTTCTCGAATGCGGCTTGGCAACACCGAGGCCCTCACACGCGGCGCCTGGTCGCCTCTCTTCACGGAGATTAGATCGTCGGGGCTGCCGTCTGGCGGCTTCGGATCAATTTTTCGATGGGAAGGGAGCTTCATGAACTTCGAGTGAAATGATGCGCGATGCACTCAGCCGCGGATTGCCAGTTCCGCGCTACAGAGCTGCGTCGCCGCCCCGAGCGCTGGATCCGTTTCGCGGATGCCATCGAATCGCACAGCATAGCAACGGCGCGCGGCGCCTCTCGTCGGGTAGGTTCGCTTCGCGCTACATGCTGCCATAAGCGATCCGCGCAGCCAGAAGAGATCAAATTCAAAGTCTCACTGTTGGGCGGCTGAAACCCCAGACGGCCTAGTAGGCCGACTGACACAGAGGAGACTTGAGTGTGAGTTTGATCGTCGCATCGGAACTTTCAAGATTCCAAAGACCGGTGCGCGTATCAAGGCGGTCATGGACGCCCGCGGTAGATCGAGGGTACGTCCGAAGGCTGGCGATTCACTTTAGAGACGCAGGTCCGCTCTGCGCCAGGAGCTGCCATCCCACGCCTGCGCTGCTCACATTTTCCGCCGAGACTGGCGCGGGCCTATTCAATTCGCTCGAACTGAAGGGACACGGGGAGGGTGTCGCCCGATGGGGTTACCCGCAATTTCCTCACCCTTCTACGACATCGCGAATGTTGAGCGTCTTCGCGGCCCTGATTGCTATGGCGGCATTGGCCGGACAAAGGGCGCTCAAGCCGTAAAGGCTCCCAGACCTCTTCCTTGAAGGCTCAGTCTCCCCTCGCTTCATCGTAAGCAGACTGTGCCGCCAGCAACTTCTTTCCGTTGGCGAGTGACCAGTTGTAGAGCGCGGCGAAGGGCTCGCGAAGCGATGCGCCAAGAGGGGTAATCGTGTACTCGACGCCGATCGGCTGCGTCGGGAGTATTCTGCGGCTGACGAGACCGTTCCGCTCCAGCCGCTTCAGGGCATCGGACAGCGCCTTGTGGGTGATGCCGTCAAGGCGCCGTTTCAGGTCGTTGAATCGCGCCGGTCGCGTGCACAGGACGTTGAGGATCAGCAACGTCCATTTGTTGGCGATCTCTTCGAGGATGGGCCGGGTCTTGGCCACGTCGAGCGGCAGTTCGAGAACAGCAAGGGCCATAGGTATACACCTCGATATCTAAGCACTACTAGGTGCGTTCTTGCTCTTAGATATAAGAACTATATCTAAATGTCATCACCAGCGCTGTGAGGACATATGAGCAGGCTTCCGGGAAAGATTGCGGTCGTCGTCGGCGGCCATGAGGGCATCGGCGGAGCCATCGCGCGGCGCTTCGCTGTGGAGGGCGCCACCGTCTACGCGACCAGCCGCCGCGCCGAAGAGGGCGATGTCAGCGACGCTGTCGGCGCGTTGCGCATGCGCCGCGTCGACGCTTCCGACGTCACGGCCCTCGACGCTTTCTTCGATGCGGTGCGCGGCGAGGCCGGACGGGTGGACGTGCTCGTCGTCAACGCCGGCATCTCAGAGTTCGCAACCCTGGACGGGGTCAGCGCGGAGCACTTCGATCGGGCGTTCGGCCTCAACGTGCGCTCGCTCCTGTTCGCAACCAAAGCCGCGACCGCGATCATGCCCGACGGTGGAGCGGTGGTGCTGGTGGGCTCTGTCGCCGATGAGATCGGCACCAAGGGCTATGGCGTCTACGGGGCGACCAAGGCGGCGGTACGCTCGTTCGCGCGCACTTGGGCCAACGAGCTTGCGCCCCGGAACATCCGCGTCAACGTCGTAGCGCCGGGCCCGACCGACACCGCCATGTTCGCGGCAGCGTCCGAAGAGGTGCGCGAGACCCTGACGAAGCTGATCCCCCTCGGCCGCATGGGCCGAGCCGACGAAGTGGCGTCCGCCGCGCTGTTTCTCGCCAGCGCGGAGGCCAGCTTCATCACCGGGGCCGAGCTGCCGGTTGATGGCGGCATCGCGCAGGTCTGATCCCCAACCAAAAGAGAAAGACGCAACATGACCCATTCCCTCTCGCGGACGGCTCGATCCCTGGCCCCCGCTTTCCTGGCCCTCGCGCTCGGCGTCTCCAGCCTTCCGGTTGCGGCGGCCGACGCCGGCACCGCGCCGATCTCGCTGCAATCGACGACGGCGCAGCCGGCGGTTCCTGGCGTCAACGCCGATCTCCGGCTCCTGCACCACACCATGCTCGGGGTCGGTGGACATCCGGTGCCGGCCACGACGCTGCTGTTGACGCCGAAGGGCACGCCCCCGGCGGGTGGCTGGCCGATCGTCGCCTGGGAACACGGCACCACCACGCCCGGACAGAAAACGTGCGCGCCGAGCCAGACCCCCGAACTGGACGGTGGCCTGACCCGCAACGGGTTCAAGAGCGATTATGCCTGGCAGATCGGACAGTTTACTGATGCGGGCTATGCCGTGGTCGCGCCGGACCTCGAAGGGCTTGGCCCCGACGCAAGCACCCCCTACCCCTACTACAGCTTGTCGAGCCTCGCCCGCTCGCTGATTGCAGGCGTCGTGGCGGCGCGCGCGGCGGAATCGCGCCTGTCGGACCGCTGGGCGGTCGTCGGCCATTCGGATGGGGGGCACGGCGTCCTGGGTGTCGAGCCTCTGGCCGGCGAAGCGGCGGGACTCACCTTTGTCGGGACGGTTGCCTCGGCGCCTTACGTCGCGATCGAAGCGCACGCTGCGCGCTTCGGTGCGGATGGCAAGGCGGCGTCGAACGAAGCGGCCGCGCATCAGGGCCTGATGATGCAGCAGTTCCAGGGCGCGCTGATGGCGACCGGCCTGAAGGTTACCCAGCCTTCCTTTGAAGAAGCGTCGGTCATGGGACCGGACCTCGCCGCCACGCTGCCGCGCTTCCGTTCGTTGTGCTCGGTTGCGGCGATCGGCACGATCGATGCGGCGGTCAAGGCGAAGGGCAAAGCCTTCAAGGGCCTGAAAGCCGATTGGGCGAGTCAGCCGCAGATGCACGCCTTCCTGGCGGCCAACGATCCCGCGGTGACGCCGGGCTACACGTTGCACCAGCCCGTCCTGATCGTTCAAGGCAATGCCGATCCGTTCGTTCTGGAGACTCTTCAGACGCAGTTCGCGGACAAGCTGACGGCCGACGGTGTGCCTCTTACCTACAAGGTCTACGACGGCGCGGACCACTTCAGCATCATCCGCCGGGCCGACGCCGACGTGCTGGACTTCCTGCGCCGACAGTTCGCCCGTTGATCCACAGCGCGCCGGTCCTTTGCGACCGGCGCATCAACGCACCCCCACGAAAGCGATCTATGACCGAGACTCTGAACCGGCAGGTACAACTCGCCAGGAGACCGCAGGGCGCGCCGGTGCCCGACGACTTCCGTATCATTGATGTCCCTGTGCCGGTACCAAGCGAGGGCGAATTGCTACTGCGCAACCTCTGTCTGTCGCTCGACCCCTACATGCGCGGCCGAATGAACGACAGCCGCGACGCCTACGCACCGCCTTATGCACTCGGTGCGAAAGCGCAGAGGCAATGGCGAGCGCTTAACGCTTACGGCCGGACACTTATTTTGCCTAGTCCGTCCGCCGGCGCTCGTCGTCACCCCGGAGAGCTTGGACGAGCGTCCGGCAGAACTGCAGCACCACTCAGAGTAACCATCAATGCCAGCTTGCGGCCAATGTTGCTGCAAGTGCATTCGCCCGAGTGGAGTCGAGCGTCGTCTGCCCGAGAGGTGGTGGACTGAAGGACGACATGGCATTCACCAGTGCCTGGACGTCGCTGGCCTGCGCATACTTGCCGGCGGCCTGGACGCGCTCGACCTGGTCGGCCGAGCTGGCAAACCAGTCATTCAGATAGATCTTGTCGGTCGTTCCGATGATGCTGACCTCGAGATCATTCGCAGTGGCACCTGCGTCATTGTTGATGGTTCGGAACCAGAGTTGGTCGGTCGCGACGTTTGCCCCAAAGATCAGCTTGTCGGCGCTACCATCGCTGTCCCAGACGCCTAGCGTGTCCGTGCCTCCGCCTCGGTCGAAGCGATAGGTGTCCGCCCCTTTGCCGCCCTGGACTAGGTCGTTGCCAGCGCCGCCATTGAGATCGTCGTCTCCGTCGTCGCCCCAGATATAGTTATCGACCGCAGACCCGATGATCTTGTTATTCAGAGCATTGCCGTCGGCTTCGTCGGCGGTACCAGTGAGCGTCACGTTCTCTACATTGGCAGCCAGAGCATGGGTGACAGAAGAGATGACCGTATCGATGCCTTCTCCCGCATTCTCGACGACCACGTCGTCCCAGCTATCGACATAGTAGGTGTCATCATCGGTGCCTCCGACTAGCCGGTCATCGCCCGACTTCCCGTCGAGCGTATCGTTGCCCGCGCCGCCGGTCAGTATGTTGTTGTTCTCCTGGCCGATGATGGTGTTGTTGAGGCTATTGCCGGTGCCGTTGACCTCCCAGTCCGCGCGCGTCAGCGTGAGATTCTCAAGATTGCTGCCGAGCGTCGTATCCACGAGGGAGCTGAGTACGGTATCACTGGTGTCACTCCCACCTTCCGTGATCACGTCGCTGGTGTTGTCGATGACATAAGTATCGTTGCCGGCGCCACCGATCAGCGTGTCGGCACCGCTGCCGCCGTTCAAGGTGTTGTCGCCGCTATTCCCTGTCAGGGTGTTGGCTAGGCTGTTGCCAGTGCCGTTGACTGATATTGTTCCAGTCAGGGTGAGATTCTCGACATTGGCCGCCAAAACGAAGGTCACCGAGCTCTGAACCAGATCGGTACCTTCAGCTGCATTCTCCGTGATCACGTCGCTGGTGTTGTCGACGACATAAATATCGTTGCCGGTGCCCCCAATCAGTGTGTCGGCCCCGCCACCGCCGTCGAGCGTGTCATTACCCGCACCGCCAGTCAGGGTGTTTACGGCGGTGTTGCCAGCGATCACGTTGTCCGAACCGTTGCCGGTCCCGTTGATCGCCGCACCGCCGGTCAGAGTCAGGTTCTCGACATTGGCCAGCAAGGTGATCGTGACCGAGCTCTGCACCAGATCGGTACCTTCGCTGGCATTCTCTGTGACGACATCGCCCGTATTCTCAACGACGTAGATGTCGTTGCCGCTGCCACCAATCAGCGTGTCGTTGCCGGCACCGCCATCCAACGTGTCGTTCCCGGCGCCGCCAGTCAGCGTGTTCGCGCCGGTGTT
>JAUYVI010000015.1 GCA_030715195.1 Dongia sedimenti | reverse complement strand
TGCCGTCTTCACCCACGAAAACAAGTCTCAGGGCGTCAGTACCCTCTTCCTCCTGACACACAACAATTGACGTTACCGGCAGAGATTCTTGAATTCGTCGGAAGCAAGTGACGGCAGCGCCGTCGCGCAAAACAGGATGGGACGCTACTGCGCCTTCACCAGCACATACGATCCCGGCGCGTCTTCGATCACTTTGAGCTTGCCGTCGCCGGGCTTGCGGGCGTCGACTTCGCCGTCATCGTACTGCTTCAGCCACTGGCGCCATTCCGGCCACCAGGAGCCGGGGCGGTTCTCCGCTTTGGCGAGCCATTGCTCGGGGTCGACCGGATAGTCCTTGCCGGTTTTCTCCTTGCCGACCCAGTGGCCGTATTTCTGCGCGGTGGGCGGGTTCACCACGCCGGCGATATGGCCGGAGGCGGCGAGGGTGAATTTGACCGGGCCCTGATAGAGCTGGGTCGCCGCATAGGTCGATTTCCACGGCGCGATATGGTCCTCGCGGGTGGAGAGGATGAAGGTCGGCGTCTTCACCGTGGTGAGGTCGATCGGCACGTCGGCGAGGCTGATGCCGCCCGGCTGGGAGAGCAGGTTCTTCTGGTACATGTTGCGCAGATAGAAACTGTGCATCGCCGCCGGCATCCGCGTCGAATCCGAGTTCCAGTACAGGAGGTCGAACGGGAAGGGCTCCTTGCCGAGCAGGTAGTTGTTGATCACGAAGGACCAGATCAGGTCGTTGGCCCGCAGCATGTTAAAGGTGGTCGCCATCTCCGAGCCTTCGAGATAGCCGCGCTCGTTCATCTTGGCTTCGAGCGCGTCCAGTTGTTCTTCGTCGATGAAGACACTGAGCTCGCCGGCCTCGCTGAAATCCACCATCGCGGTGAAGAAGGTGGCGCTGGCGACGCGGTGGCTCTGCTTCTTCGCGGTCAGATATGCCAGTGTGCTGGCCAGCAAGGTGCCGCCGAGGCAATAGCCGATCACGTTGGCGCTCTTTTCGCCGGTTGCCTTCTCGATGGCGTCGAGGGCCGCGATCGTGCCTTCCTTCATGTAGTCCTCGAAGCTCTTGTTGGCGAGCTTCTCGTCGGGGTTGACCCAAGAGACGATGAAAACCGTGAGGCCCTGTTCAACCGCCCATTTGACGAAGGAGTTCTGCGGTTTCAGGTCCAGGATATAGAACTTGTTGATCCAGGGCGGGATCACCAGCAGCGGCCGCTTCGCCACTTTCGCCGTGGTCGGGCTGTATTGGATGAGCTGCAGCAGGTCGTTCTGAAAGACCACTTTGCCCGGCGTGACCGCGATGTTCTTGCCGACCTCGAACGCCTCGGAATTGGTCATGCTGATCTGCAGCTTGCCGTGGCCGCGCTCGAGGTCACTCAGCAGATGCTCGAGACCCTTCACCAGGTTCTCGCCGCGGCTCTCGATCGTCGCGCGCAGCACCTCGGGATTGGTCATCGCGAAGTTGCTGGGCGCCATCGCATCGACGAACTGGCGGGTGTAGAAATCGACCTTCTGCGCGGTCTTTTCGTCGAGCCCTTCGACCTCATCGACCGTGTTGCGCATCCAGCGCGCGGTCAGCAGGTAAGACTGCTTGATGAAGTCGAAGAGCTGGTTGTCCTGCCAGGCGGAATCCTTGAAGCGGCGGTCGTCCTTGGCCGGGGCGATCACCGGCTCGGTCTCCTGGCCCATCATCCGCCTTGCGGTCGATTGCCAGAGGTTCATGTAGTCCTGCCAGAGCGACATCTGGGCCTGGATCAGCTTCTGCGGATCGGCCATCAGCCGGGTGGTCATCTCATAGAAGGCGCGGCCGACATTGAGCGGGTCGGGATCGTTCAGCCGCTCCTGGTTGCGGGCCACGAAATCGGCCACCAGGCGCTGGGACTGCTCGGCGATTCCGGCCATCGCCCGGGCAAGTTCCATGGGATCGGAACCGTTGCCGTTCCCCGGTTCTTGACTGGGACCCTTACCGCTGCTGGCGTCGGTCATGCGTTTCCATCCCGGTTCCTGATTATTAACAATGGGATACGCGTCGGCGGGATCCGCTCCGTGGGAACCACACTCTCGGCGGAGACAACGCCAATTGTTTCTTATAATAGAATGAGTTAAACAAATGGAAGCCCTTCGGTGACGGATTCCCGCTTGCGCGCCCTTGCGCCGCAGCAGGATCCCGTCAGGATCCATGGGGAAGTGGGGAGATCAGATCTGATGTTCGACGTTTGCAAATCCAAGGTGCTGCAAGTGAAAGCGATGGGCAGCGCCCTGATCGGCAACCGGTTGGAGCGCGTCAGCTTCGCGCGCGCGGGACGCTGGCTGCCGGCGACGGCGCTGCTGGTGATCGCGGGCTGCTCGTGGTTCGACGAGGAGCCGACACCGCCCGCACCCTCTCAGCAAGCCAAGGCGACCACGCCGGCGCCGGGCGAGGGCGAGGCGATGGCGGGCGAGGAAGCGAAGACCCCCGACATCAACAGCGTGCCCAACGAGGCGCCGAAGCCCAGCATCGTCAATCTCGACCAAGCCCAGGAAGGGCTCGGCTCCGACAGCGGCAATGCCCAGCACACCGATGAAACCCTGACCATGCCGGAACAGAGCGCCGCGCGTCCGGAGGCGCCGGCGACGGAGACGCCGCAGACCGCGCAGGTCGGCGCGACCGCGCCCGAGAGTTCCGAGACCACCGAAGTCGCGCCGCCTCCGTCACCCACGCCCGCGCCTCAACCCGAGCCGGCCCCGGTCGCCACACCGCTGCCCGCGCCGGAGCCGGTGACCCAGGTCGCGCAGGCCGGCACGCCGCAGCCGGGTTCGAAGCCGTTCGAGCCGAACGGCCCGCTCGCGCTCGCACCGGGCTCGCTGTCGCGCACGCAGGGGGAATCCGAGCCGACCAATATCGCGGCGATTCCGCTGCCAGGCAGCAACGCCGCGCCGCTGACGGCGATGGCGCCGACGACCGCGCCGGCACCGAGCGCCGATGGCGTCTCCGTCGACTACTCCGTGCTGAGCGGGTTGCAAGGCGGCGCGCCGACCAGCTACCGCCCGGCCACGGGCGGCGTGATGCCGGTCCAGGGCTATGCCCCGTCCGGCAACATCCCGGGCGTCGGCCAGGCGGTCGGCTATGTCTATTTCGGCAACGGTTCCTCGCGCTTGAGCTCCGCGGATCGCCAAGTGCTGCAGCAGGTCGCCCAGTTGCAGCGGATTCAGGGCGGCGTGCTGCGGATCATCGGCCATGCCAGCGCCCGCACCGGCAACATGGAAGCGCTGGAGCAGCAGTCGGTGAACCGCGATGTGTCGCTGGAGCGCGCGACCGCAGTCGCGCGAGCGCTGGTGGAATACGGCGTGCAGCCGATCCTGGTCCAGGTCGCGGCCGCCGGGGACGACCAGACTCTCTACGCGGAAAGCACGCCGGCCGGAGAAGCCGGCAACCGACGGGCGGAAGTCTATCTGTCCCAGAATTGATTCAATCCTGTAACCACCTTTCGTAACGCTCACCCATGGCTGTTGAAAACGCGTCGGGACGCGCCTTGCGCGTTGGTATTGCTGGACTTGGCACGGTCGGCGTCGGTGTCGTGCGCCTGCTCGCGGAGAATCGCGACATTCTCCTGCAGCATTGCCCGTGGCCGATCGAGGTGACCGCCGTCTCGGCGCGCGACCGCCGCAAGAACCGCGACGTCGATCTCTCGAAGTTCGACTGGTGCGACGATCCGGTGGCACTCGCCGACCATCCGAAGGTCGATGTCGTCGTCGAGGTGATCGGCGGCTCCGGCGGCGCGGCGAAGGCGCTGATCGAGCGAGCGATCGCCAAGGGCAAGCATGTCGTCACCGCCAACAAGGCCCTGCTCGCCGAGCACGGCACCGCGCTGGCGCGCAGCGCCGAGCAAGCCGGCGTGGCGCTGGCCTATGAAGCGGCGGTCGCCGGCGGCATCCCGATCATCAAGTCGATGCGCGAGGGCCTGGCCGCCAACCGGATCGAGCATGTCTACGGCATCCTCAACGGCACCTGTAACTATATCCTGACCCAGATGCGCGAGACCGGGCGGGAGTTCGCCGACGTGCTCGCCGAGGCGCAGCAGCTGGGCTATGCCGAGGCGGATCCCAGCTTCGATGTCGATGGCATCGATGCCGCGCATAAACTCTCGATCCTGACCGCGGTCGCGTTCGGCTGCGAGGTGGATTTCGCCGGGATCAAGATTTCGGGCATCCGCAACGTCTCGGCCATGGACATCGAATATGCGAGCGAACTCGGCTATCGGATAAAACTGCTGGGCCTGTCGCGGCTTATTGACCAGGGGGCGGAACGCCGGATCGAGCAGCGCGTTCATGCCTGCATGGTTCCGCAAAACGCACTCATCGCCAAGGTGGACGGGGTCTACAACGCCGTCGTCACCCAGGGCAATTTCGTCGGGCAGAACGTCGCGATCGGCCGCGGCGCCGGGCAGGGGCCGACGGCCTCCGCCGTGGTCAGCGACCTCATGGACATCGCGCGCGGCCGCATCCTGCCGGCCTTCTCGGCGCCCGCAGACACGCTGAAGAAGATCCCCGCGGCGCCCGAGGGCAGCCATGTCGGGCCGTTCTATATCCGCACCATGGTGGTGGATCGGCCGGGCGTCATCGCCGAGGTCGCGGCGATCATGCGCGACGAGAACGTCTCGCTGGAATCGATGATCCAGCGCGCCCGCTCGCCGGGCGACCGGGTGCCGGTCGTGTTCACCACCCATGAAACCAGCCAGGCGCAGGTCTCGCGCGTGGTGCAGAAGCTCGGCAAGGTCTCGGCGGTGGTCGAGCCGCCGCATGTCATGTCAATCGAACAACTCTCCTGAGGCTATCGGAAGGCCAAGAATATGGATCGGAACCTGGCGCTCGAAGTCGTGCGCGTCACCGAAGCGGCAGCGCTCGCAGCGTCACGGCTGATGGGCCGCGGCGACGAGAAGGCGGCCGACCAGGCCGCCGTCGACGCGATGCGCACCGCGCTGAACTCGCTCAACATCGAGGGCACGGTCGTGATCGGCGAGGGCGAGCGCGACGAGGCGCCGATGCTCTATATCGGCGAGAAGGTCGGCGCGGGCGGCCCCAAGGTCGATATCGCGCTCGATCCCCTGGAGGGCACCACCATCACCGCGAAGGGCGGGCACAACGCGCTTGCGGTCATCGCGATGGCGGAAGAGGGCGGGTTCCTGAACGCGCCCGACGTCTATATGGACAAGATCGCGGTCGGCCCGGACCTGCCGGAAGGCGTGGTCGATATCGACGGCAAGCCGGAAGAGAATCTGAAGAGCCTGGCCAAGGCCAAGAAGATGGACATTCGCGACCTGGTGGTCTGCATCCTCGATCGCCCGCGCCATGCCGAGCTGATCGCCGCGGTGCGGGCGGCCGGTTCGCGCATCATGCTGATCTCCGACGGCGACGTCTCGGGCGTGATCGCGACGGCACAGAAGGACAGCGGCGTCGATATGTATGTGGGTTCCGGCGGCGCGCCGGAAGGCGTGCTGGCGGCGGCGGCCTTGCGCTGCATCGGCGGCCAGATGCAAGGCCGGTTGCTGTTCCGCAACGACGACGAGCGGGCCCGCGCCAAGAAGTGGGGCGTCACCGATCTCAATCGCAAATACTCGATGCTCGACCTCGCCCATGGCGACGTGATGTTCGCGGCCACCGGTGTGACGGACGGCGCCATGCTGCGCGGCATCCGCCGCGGCACCACAAGGGCCAGCACCCATTCCATCGTGATGCGCTCGAAGACCGGCACCGTCCGGATCATCGAAGCGACCCACAACTGGGATGTGAAGATGCCCTACGAGCAGCGCGGGGCGTTCTAGAACGTCGGATCGCGACGCGGACGCCGGCGATCACCCCAGCTTGCGGCAGGAGGCGCGGACTTTGAGCGTAGTCGGCAGCCGCAAGGTTCGGCGCTGGCCCGTCGGTTCGGCGATGCGTTGAATCAGCAGGGCGGCAGCCTGGCGTCCGAGCTCGGTGCAGGGCTGTTCCAGGAGCGTCAAACGCGGCTCGAACAGGTCGGCCCATTCGAAGTCGTCGAAGCCGACCAGGGACACGTCATCAGGCACTGTCAGACCGAGCTCGCGCATGGCCCGCATCACTCCGATCGTGGAGAGATTGTTGCCGGTCACGATTGCAGAGGGCCGCTGTGGGCCGGTGAGCAAGCGACACGCCGCCTCGGCGGCGACCGCCGTCGTCCCGCAGCCCGTTACGATCCTGTCCGCAGGAAGCTCGATGCCTCTCGATGCGAGCGCCGCCTGAAACCCGGCGATGCGCTCGATGGTCGTGGCAAAGCCGGGTTGGCCGGCGACAAAGGCGATATCGCGGTGGCCTTTTAGAACGACGTGTTCCACCAAGACGTCCATCGCGTTGACATTGTCGACGCCGACTTGATCGAAGCGCCGGTCCGCCATCCGATCGAGCAGGACGCAGGGCAGGCCACTGTTCATCAGGTAGTCGAGCGCCTGGATGGGCTCGGGCGAAGGTGCGAAGATGATGCCGTCCACGCGGCGCCGATGCAGGACGTGAATGACGGTCAGCTCCTTCTCCGGGTCGTCCTGCGTATCGGCGAGGAACACCATGAGCCCAAGTCGGGCGCATTCGGCCTCGACCGCGCCGGTGATGTCGCCGAAATAGGGATTGGAGAGCGTCGAGATCGCCAGTCCGACCGTTCTGGTCGATTCAACTTCCAGATACCGCGCCGTATCGTTCGGCTGATAGCCGATGCGGGCGATCGCGTCGTTGACCAGCTGCGCGGTGTCCGGCGCCACGTCGCGTGTCCCATTCACGACGTGCGCCACGGTTGAGATCGAAACGCCGGCCGCGCGCGCGACCTCAGAGATGGTGATCATCGACTGGCTCCGCCGCGCGGCGACCCGCCGCGTGACCATCGCTTCAAGGCCGTGGTTGGGAAAAGTATCTTATTTCGGAGTCTTTTTGCCAATACCCTTTAGCGGCCGGTAACCTGGCCCGACACATACCGGGGACCCCCGAAGCTGGGTGGCGCATAGGGGCCACTTCCATTGTGCTGCCATCAGGGATGGCGCCGCTCTGCCTCCTCCTCCGGCCGATCGAGCCTGCATGCTATAGTCCATTGATGAACCTCGCTGCGACTCGGCTGTCCGAACCCGAAGACCCCGCGCCCTTCCTGGGCGTGGAGCGCTCGGTCACCGGCAAGTTCTGGCGCCAGCGTGCCTCCGACGAGCGGATGGCGCTGGCAATCTCGCAGCGGCTGCAGGTGCCCGAACCGGTCGGCCGGCTGCTGGCCTCGCGTGGCCAGACGCTGGACACCGCCGAGAGCTTCTTGTCGCCGCGGCTGCGCGATCTCCTGCCGGACCCTTCCAATTTCCGCGACATGGATGCGGCGGCCGAGCGCGTCGCCGCAGCAATCGAGCGCGGCGAGAAGATCGCGATCTTCGGCGACTATGATGTTGACGGTGCCACCTCCGCGGCCTTGCTCTCGCGCTTCCTGAGCGCGGCGGGTGCGCTCCCCGTTCGGCTCTACGTTCCGGATCGCGGCCTCGAAGGTTATGGGCCCAATGCGCCGGCGCTGCTGAAGCTGAAGAGCGAAGGCGCCGGCCTGGTCATCACCGTCGATTGCGGAGTCACCGCCTTCGCGCCGCTGCAGGCGGCGAAGGAGGCGGGGCTCGACGTGGTCGTGGTCGATCATCACGTCGCCGAGCCGCACCTGCCGATCGCGAATGCCGTGGTCAATCCGAACCGGCTCGATGAGACGGCGGGGCACGGGCAGATGGCGGCGGTCGGCGTCGCCTTCCTGCTCGCGGTCGCGGTCAACCGGCGGCTGCGCGCCAAGGGCTGGTATGGCGGCGCGCGGCTCGAGCCCGACATGATGCAATGGCTGGATATCGTGGCGCTCGGCACGGTTTGCGATGTGGTGCCGCTGACCGGGGTCAACCGCGCGCTGGTGGCGCAGGGGCTGAAGGTGCTGGCGCAGCGCCGCAATCCAGGCCTGCGCGCGCTGTCCGAGGTCGCCGGGATCAGCGAGCGGGCCGGCGCCTATCATCTGGGATTCCTGCTGGGGCCGCGGATCAATGCCGGCGGTCGGGTCGGACGTTCCGATCTCGGCGCGCGCCTGCTATCGACCGACGATCCCAGCGAGGCGATGGCCCTGGCGCAGGAACTCGACGCCCACAATTCCGAGCGCCGCGACATCGAGGCGCGCGTGCTCGAAGAAGCCTGCCGCCTGGCCGATGCCGAGGCGGCGAAGCGGCCGCACCTGATCTTCGTCGCCGCGGAAGGCTGGCATGCCGGCGTGATCGGCATCGTCGCCGGGCGCTTGCGCGAGCGCTACGAGCGTCCGGTCTGCGTGGTCGCGCTGGAGAACGGCATCGGCAAGGGTTCGGGACGCTCGGCCAACGGGTTTCATCTGGGCAACGCGGTGATCGCCGCGCGCGAGAGCGGCATCATCGCCAAGGGCGGCGGCCATGCGATGGCGGCCGGATTTGAAGTCGCCGCCGAGAAGCTCGACGCGCTGAAGGATTTCATCGATGCGCGGATCGGCCATCACCTCGACGGCGTGCCGCCGCGCGCGGTGCTGGATCTCGACGGCAGTTTGCAGCCGCGCGGGGCCGTGCCGGAATTCGCGGCGATGCTCGACCGGCTGGCGCCCTATGGTGCCGGCAATGCCGAGCCGCGCTTCGCGCTCGCCAATGTGCGGGTGGTGTTCGCCGATCTCGCCGGCGAGAAGCATGTGCGCTGCGTGCTCGAGGGCAGCGACGGCGCGCGCCTCAAGGGCATCGCCTTCCGCTCCACCGAGAACGCGCTCGGCCGGCTGCTGCTCGAGGGCCGAAATGCCGGGCCACTGCATGTCGCCGGACACCTGCGGCTGGACCGCTGGCAGGGCCAGGAGCGGGTGCAGATGACCATCGAGGACGCGGCGCGAGTCCAATAGCGCCTGTATCGGTCGCTCAGTCAGCTTTGTGACGCGGCGCACAGCGGTGCGGCGCCATGGCGCGTTTTCAGTCAACCCATTCATATAACGCGAGAATTTCAGCCAGCGCGGCGGGCTGCACGCGGTTCGCTTATCACGTCATTTGTTAATATCTCTTTACTTTCTTCGCAGTCGCAGCAATCTTTGTTGCAATGCGGCATGCCCCACGGGGTGGCAGCGCAAACGTGGAGAGAATCATGTCATCAATGATCCGGATTTCAGCGCTCGGCACCATTCTGGCGGTCGGCCTCATCGCCATCGCCCAGCCGCTGTGGGCCGGCAACGGCAAGACCGTCGGCGAGGGGCAGGCGATCACCACCGAGCTCGGCGGCCATGCGAAGGCGGTGACCTATTGGACCAGCCAGCCGGAAGGCGCGCTGGTGGTGACGACGGTGGACACCGTCGCCGCGTTCGACACCGATGTCGAGCAGCATGCGGTGGTCCGCCTGCAGGCGATGCTGCAGCCGGGCCAGGCGCAGGAGATCTCGGTGCCGCTGGCGCTCGGCGAAAAACAGCCGGTGCTGCGCATCGAGCGGATCGGCGACCAGGTCACCGTTTCGAAGGTGACGCAGTAGCACCAAGCCTCGCGGTCGCCGTCACGCGTGACCGGCGACCGCGAGGGCTTGTTCACTTGATCGTTGCGCGTCGGCTCAGATCGCCGCGGTCAGCATGATCTCGACCTTGTACTTCGGGTCGGCGAGCTTGGATTCGACCGTGGCGCGGGCCGGGGCATTGCCCTTGGAAACCCACTCCGCCCAGGCCTTGTTCATCTCGGCGAAGGTCGAGATGTCGGAGAGCCAGATGTTGGCCTTGAGGATCTTGCTCTTGTCGGTGCCGGCCTGAGCCAGGGTCTCGTCGATCTGCTTCAGGATGTTCTTGGTCTGCTCGTAGACCGAGGCCGAGACCGGATCGTCGGCGACATGGCCGGCGAGATAGGCGAGACCGTTATGGACGACGGCGTCGCAGAGATTGCCGTGATCGCCAATGCGCTTGATCGACATGAAAAATCCTCGTTCTGTCAGATGGTTATGTTGAGAAGTTCGCTGGGAAATCAGCGGCTTGAGGCGCGGGATTATGGCCGAAGCCGCGGCGGCGCGGAAGCGCGGAATGGGGCGGAAAACGGGCCGGGATCGCCTGTGATTTCAGGCGGTTGATTTCCGTGCCCTCAGCCGGTACAAGGCGCCGGTTCCGGCCTGCCCGGAACGAGGCCCCTCGCGTCCCCATCGTCTAGAGGCCTAGGACAACACCCTTTCACGGTGTAGACACGGGTTCGAATCCCGTTGGGGACGCCACCCAAACCCCGTAATGCGGGGACGCCTCGCGAACGTTCTCCGAACGCGCGCCGAAGATCGCCATCAAGTCACCGGTTAGCTCCACCTTGAAGCGTCCCTTCGCGCCTGTCGGGTGCAAGATGACGCGCTCGATTAGAGGTCGGATGAGCTGAAGCGCCTCCTGGCGCGCGTCCTCCGCCTCTGCGGTGACGAGCGGCTGGGTAAGGGTCGCCGCCAGTGCTTCGATCCGTCGTCGGTAGGCGTCGGCAAGATGCGGTTGCAAGCGCACCACGGTGAGTTCCGCGGCCTCGGCTTCTGCCTTCAGCTTGGCGCGTTCCTCCTCGAGATCGATGAGAGCCTGTCGGATCGATTGGACGTCGGCGCCGGCCGCGATCGCATCGACCATGCGCCGGATCTTGCCGTCCACATCGCCGAGCTGCCGAGTTCGTCTCGCCTCTTCTGCAACCGCGCCCGCTCGATCCGTTCGCTCGGCGTCGTGATAGTCGGCGATGAAGCGCGACACTGCGTCAGGGTGGAGAAGCTGCGCGGCGATGCCATCCAGGATCAAGGCTTCCAGCCGCTTGGACGCGATGCGATGGGTGTTCTCGCACCCCCGGCCCTCCTTGTTGGAGGCGCAGCCGTACTGAGCCGAATCCACGATGATATAGGGACCGCCACAGCAGCCGCACCCCAGAAGACCGGACAGCAGGCGCTTCGGCCGGCGGCGCATAGGGGAGGGGTCACGCAGGCTTTTTCGGATCTTCTGGACCGATTCCCAGGTTCGATCGTCAATGATGCGCAGCGCCTCGTCGTTGGTGACGGTCCAAGCCTCTGCGGTCACCAAGCTGCCGCGCTTCCTCCCCGTGTCCGGATCCTTGCGGTTGGTCGTCTTGCCGTAGGTGAGCTCGCCGAGATAGAGCCGGTTGCGCAGGATACCGTTGGCGCGACCCTTGTTGCCTGCGATGGTCGATGCGTTCCAGGCGCCGCCCCGGGCGCTCGACACCCGCTCGTGGTTGAGCCGCTGCGCGATGCTCTTGGCCGACCTGCCGGAGACGAACTCCGCGAAGATGCGCTTCACGATCGCGGCCTGGTCCGGATCGATCTCGCGAAGGCCGCGGATCGGCTGTCCGTCAGGCCCAAAGCGATGCACCACGCGATACCCATAGGCCAGCCCGCCGGGCGCGCGGCCGCGCTCGACTTGGCCCCTCTGCCCGCGTCGGACCTTTTTGGCCAAGTCCTTCAGGAAGATGGCGTTCATCGTGCCCTTGAGGCCGATGTGGAGTTCGGAAATCTCGCCTTCGCCTACAGTGACGATGGTGACGCCGGCGGCGCTCAGCCGCTCGAAGATGTCGGCGATGTCCTTGAGGCTCCTGGAGAGGCGGTCTTGCGCCTCAGCGACCACGACATCGAACCTACCGAGCTTCGCATCGGCCAGCATCGCACGCGCCCCAGGGCGCTGTAGGAGGCTGGCGCCGCTGGTAGCCGGGTCGGAATAGGTGGCGGTGACCACGGCGCCGAGCTTCGCGGCATGCTCGCGGCAGAGCTGCAGCTGATCGTCAATCGATGTCGGCTTTTGGAGGTCGGAGCTGTACCGAGCGTAAATGGCCGCTCGCTGCGCAACCTTGGGACTTTCCGCTGCTGCCATCTGTCACCCACCCCCTGACTCGCCAGCACGGGATTTTGCTTCCGCATGCTCGATTTTGGCAAGCAGGCTGGCAAGCTGGAGGATCACTGGCTGGGGCGGATCGCTGCGCACCCGTTTGAGCGAGTGTCCTGATTGGGGAAGACGCACGCCCGCTCGATCCCGATAAAGCAGGATCGAGGCAGATTTTGGATCGCCCATGATCGAGGTTCACCAGGGGCTAGGCCGGCTTGCGGGAAATCCGGCGGCGACGCATTGAGCGCCTATGCCGCAATCGCATGGTGACGGCTCCAGGTCGCGGGGACCAATGCAAACTGGACAATTCCGAATTGCATGAAAGACCGCCGAGGCCAGCGACGCCTCCAGCACGCGACCATCAATTCACCGCGAGCTGAACTAAGTCCAGTCGCCATAAAGCGAAACGCAGAACGTGCCCCGTGACCCATTGGGAGCAATGTCATTGCCCGGGTACGTGATGGCGCGGACCTTGTCCTTGCTCAGGCCTTCGCGCTCGGCGCGGTCAAGGATGGCGTCGGCTTCGGCCGGCGGTAGGAACTCTATCTGGAGAAGTATCCGGAGACGGGCCACGGCGGCGACCGAAAATCAAACGGACAAATTGGCCACTTGAAGCCAGCCGACTTCGCCTCCGACACCGCCGCCAAGTCCGGCATCGACGAGCGCACGATCCGGCGCGAAGTCCGGCGCGGAGAGAAGATCGACCAGTCCGTCCTTGACGCCATCGCCGGCACCGAGATGGAGAGGCGCGTTGGAGTGCTGTCGGCGAGTGCGGTGCGCCAGAGCCGCTTAGGAGCTTGGGCGGCTCTCCTCGGTCCAATCTGCTGCCGCCAGGAAGCCTATTCTGGCGGTTGCGCGCTCGCTAACCGGGGTCAATTCCCAGCCGACGGATCGCTCTAGCTCTTGGCAAAGTGAAATGGCTTCAGGGTAGATCGTTTTGAGCGAGGACCACGTGAATAAGATTGCATTGCCGGGGACAGCAGTGTCGAGTTGGAGCCGCGCTTCGTGGGCCGCAGCCTGCCTTTGCTTCACCAACCTAAAGGCAAGCTTAGCGTGTCCTGGGGGAAGCATTGCTATCCGTTCGAGACGAGATTCGAACCGGAACTCTGGGACTTCCCATATGTTTCGGCCCCATGTTCCGCTACTTGTACGGCGGCGCAACTGTTCGGAAATAACCGACTGGATCGACTGTTCCCACTGCTGAAGCTGTACTGCGATTTCGAAACTCGCTGCGGTATGAACGGCCCGCACCTCACGCTGGTGCTGTTGATTGCTCAAGAACCAAGCCGCCACAATGGCACCGATCGATCCGACCGCCTGCACCCAAGCCGGTAGCGATGTGCCCCAATTCTGGCCAATCAAACTGACGCGTAGAGCTCCGAAGTTGAATGCAACGAATGCAATGCCTACAGCAAGCCCAAAACCAACTGGCACGGCCACGACGCTGGTGAGTGCCTTCGAGCGCAGCCATTCGTCATCGCTAAAATTCACCCTCATTTGCGGTTCTCCACATCGCCCGTCACGGGCTGTCCCCGTTTTGATTCACCGAGCGATGGTGCGCGCTACATTTCACAGCTGCAAGCTTCCGGTGCGACGGGCGGTCGCAGGCTGTCCTTGTCGTTCCTGGTCGTTTGAGTGTTGACAGAGGCGCACCCAGCCACTACATCGTTTCTCAAGCCGATTACGCATGCCTAAATCAAACTGAGCCGTCCCATCCGGGGCGGCTTTTGCATTTCTGACTTTTAAAACCTGACCCATTGGGCCCGTCGAAGCGGGCGCCAACCCAAGGAGATTCCGCATATGAATGCGATGAGCCATCCCGAGCGACCCCCCGTCGCCTTGCCGGCGGAGGAAGCGCAGAAGGGCATGCGTGGTTTCGTTTACATCGAAACCGCTGCGGAGATCACTGGAAACTCCATTCGAACGCTCGAGCGCGAGATCGCTGACGGCAAGCTTCGCGCCTACCACATGCGGGCGAAGCGCATCATTTTTTTGAGCGATCTCAATGAGTATCTTGATGCGTTGGACCCAGTGGTGCTGAAGCCCTCGGCACGCAAGAGCAGGACACTTAAGGACGTCCGTTTTGCCGAAGCCGGCCAGTACCTTCCCAGCCAGTCAGCCAATCAGCCGGCAGCGGAGTAGGCAATGCCTGGAGCGGAAATCATCGCGCCATGCGGCGCCTTCGACTATGGCGACCTGGACGAGGAGGTCGCGGGCGGTGTCCGAGAGGCAGCGCAACGCATCCGTTACAATTCCAGCACCGCCATCGTGCTGGTTGGGCAAGACCTCCTCACAGTCAAGGAACTGCTGGGGCATGGTCGCTTCCTTCCCTGGGTTGAAACCGAGTTTGCGTGGAGTGACAAACAGGCCCAGCGTTTCATGAACGCTGCCCGATGGGCTGAGGGTCGCGCCGACATCCTGTCGAATTTGAAGCCAACGGCGATCTATCTCCTATCCGCGCCGGCCACTCCGCCCGAGATTGTCGAAGCCGTTGAGGCGAAGGTGCGAGCCGGGGAATCGATGTCGCCGAAGGCTATCCAGGAGATGATGGACGCCGCTCGCGAGCGTGCACCGACCCAGAGACGGCGCGCAGAGCTGCAGCCGCCACCCAAACCAGCGCCATTGGACCCGAAGGCCGACGCTCAGGCAGCACAGGCTGCCTTCATGATCTTCGCTGTGATGAAGGGGAGCGTTCCGGCGTTGCTGCGGATGATGAAGGCCGCCGGCGATGAAGGTTCTGCGCTCTACCGCAATCTTGAGGCACTCGCCTCCACTCCTGCGAAAAAGGCCGCTGAATAGCAAAAGGGCCCGAGCGTTGAGCTCAGGCCCTCGATTTCTTGATCACCACCACCTCGGCTGCCAGGCCGGGGTTCCCGCAACGATCTCGGAGAAACCCATGAAAGGGCTCTTTTCGTGCTTGGAACAACCAGAGAATTAGTCGTTAGATCCGCCCAAGTCAACAGTAAATTTTGCCTCCCCGCCGAGGAGCTTCAATCGATCGGCATGCGACTACTGAAAATCGGCGGAAATCGCCGCGCCAATCCAGAGCAAATTCTCATCGAGCGCGAAGATCTCGCCGACCGGATTTTTGCGGTCGCGCGCCAGCTGCAGAGGGTCGCAGCATGAACGATATGTTCAGGCCCGATGCGGTAAAGACGGCGAGCGAGTGTACGTCGGCGCCCGGAGCAGATCTTGCCTCTCAGCGCGACACCGCAAAGGTGCCCTCAAGCGATTTTGACTGGCGCTCCGATGCGGATTCGATCGTCTGCCAGGAGCAGCCGCGCACGGCGGTCTACCGCAGTCCCACGGGTCAGGTGGTGATCCGCCAGGAGCGAAGCTGGGATCAAGACGAGGACCCATGCCTGGTGTTCAACGAAAACACCATCACGGACCTCATCAGGAGCCTGGCCGACCAGATAGACGAGAACTGCTGGCACGCCATCCACGATAGCCTGGCTGGCATGGGGAAGTAGGCCGTGGCTTTCGCAGAGCTGCAGGCGGCCTATTCGACGCAAGGCGTGGCGCTCTATCCGCTCGGCCACGACAAACACCCGGCGATCCGAGGATACGAGAAGGTCGGCACCCAGGGCTCCAGTCAGTTGGCGATGAAATTTCCCGCCGCCGAGGCCGCCGGGTTCTGCGCCGGCCGGCGGAACAAGTTGACCGTGGTCGATATCGATAGCACCGATGATCGCTTGGTCGATGAGATCCAGGCGCGATTCGGTGAGACGCCCTTCCAGGTGGTCACGCCGTCGGGTGGCCGCCATCTCTACTATCGGCACGGCAATGAGCCGCGCCAGATCAGGCCGTTGCCGGACGTCGATATCCTTGGCGCCGGCAACGTCGTCGCCGCTCTCTCAGTGGTCCCGAAGGGGCGTTATCAGATCGAGCGCGGCACCTTGGACGATCTCAGGCGAGTGCCGCCGATGCAGAATCTCGCCGCAGCGGCCGCGAAACCCCGCGTCGAACGGGGCCGCCGCAACACTGCGCTCTTCCAGCATTGCCAGAGTGTGGTCGCGCGCTGCGACACACTCGATGACCTCCTCGACTGCGCCCGGACATGGGCCTCGGATCGCCTGGAAGGCGAATTGCCGGACGAGGAGATCACCAAGACTTGCCTAAGCGTCTGGAATTACAGAGGCGGGAGAAAGAGGATCATGAATCAGATCGTTGAAAGCCCGCAATGGGCCAACCTCGTGGCCGACCCAGATGCTCTCGCGCTGATGGCATACCTGTCGGCTGAAAACGGCGATGACGCCGAGTTCATGATCGCCGACGGTCTCGGCGCGGCGCGCGGATGGCCGCAGCGGTTCGTTCCATCCGGCCGAAAGAAGCTGCTGGAGCTCGGGATCATCCGGAGGACCAAGCCGGCAGCGCCGGGGCGGGCAGCGTTTTACCGGTGGGCGGTCCCTTGGTTCGACGGGCAAGACATGTCGTTTTCGACGGGTCTTCCCCGGCCGGGCGGCAAGCCGGGCGAGGAGAAGCAGGGGAAGGTGATAAAGGATAGCCTATCAAATTCGACAGGTCTTGCGGCATGACGCGAGCGTCGAATCCTTCCATCCGCGCCGACACCAATTTCGCCCGATTGGCATCCCTTGCCGATCGCATTGCCATGGCATTCAGACGGCATGGCGTCACCTTGAACCACCCCGAACCTGCTTCGGCGCCTTCGCGCGCAGAGGCCTCTCTCACGCCCACCTTGCTCGAAAGAACCAACGATGGCTCTCGCTGACACCGATCCCGATTTCGGCCTCCTCAACGGCGGCAACAGATCCAATCTAGCCGACCAGCCGTTCATCCCTCCTCGATCGAGCGCCTTTCGGACCTCGCTGTACCCCGGTTGGTGGAGTCCAGGCTCAACGATCAGCACCAACCCGAACCCGCTGGCGGGCGACGCGCCCGAAGCGGCGCTTTCGGGCGGCGAAACAGGAATCCCGATCGCGCCGCCGGTCGAACAGTCGCAGCAGCAGACCAGCTTCCGCGCGGTTCAACCATCGCTTGGCGGCCAAAACGACGGCGGAACCTCGGCGGACGAGCGCGCGGCGAATCGCGCGAAAGAAGTCGGCCTTGCCGGAGAGGTTACCGACCCAAGCGATTTCCTTCGCGCCGGCGCGCTTGGATTGTCGTTGACCTCGCCGACCGGCATTGCTGGGTTGGCGGCGACCACGGCCGCCAATCTGTTGGGCGCGCCCGATGAAGCGACGGATCCGCTCGGCGCTCTGCTCGGAGATGCTCGCGGTAATCCGTGGGATCTCCGGTCGAACACCAATCGCCGACCGGGATACAGCGAAGAATACGACGCCGGCATCAAGCGTGGCCTGTCACCGCAAGCCGCCCTCAACGCAGCCAGGTCCGCGACCGATCCTGGCGCGAACACTTGGGGCAAGAGCTACAGCACGCAGGAACGCACCGCCGCGCCGCCCGCGCCCAAGGCTCCGAGCGTGACCCAGCAGAATGCCATTACCGGCTTCCAGCGCGCTGCCGCGCCGGCGAATACCGGCAGCGGTGCGACTGGCACTCCACCACGCCCGCAAACTCCGAACGTTGCGCCACAGTTCAACGTCAATGCGCCGGCCAAGACCGGCGGCGGTGCCGGCGCATCGGGTGCCAGCAGCGGCCGTTCGCGGGGTAGCGATTCCTGGGGTTCGCGGGGCGGAACGGAAAGCCGTGACTCCGGTAG
The DNA here is from genome assembly GCA_030715195.1 of Dongia sedimenti. Classification (GTDB taxonomy): domain Bacteria; phylum Pseudomonadota; class Alphaproteobacteria; order Dongiales; family Dongiaceae; genus Dongia; species Dongia sedimenti. The sequence continues at coordinate 23,475 of JAUYVI010000015.1, read as the reverse complement.
CGAGGGCAAGTTCGAAGCCGGCGGCACGGTGACCAACACTCCGGCGATGCAGCAGACGCGCGCCGACAACGTAGTGTTGGGCAACGTCCAGCAGGAAGGCGAGGATGCCGCTCGCGTCCCCGCCGACCAGCGCACTCCGGATCAACAGCGAGCAATCCTGCGCTTCCAGGAGGCGTTTGGCGTCGAGCCTGATCCATCCGGACGCTACGGTGATCGTAACGCCCAGCAGCAGCCCTATGCCATGGGCGGTGCCGTGACGAATGAGCCGCCGCGGCGCGCCGTGTCGCAAATCCAGCATGCCGACATCGGCGATATCGAGCAGGACGAGGCCCCCATCGACCGCGGCAACGCCGTGCCACCGGAGCAGGACCCCAGGTACAATCCGCCGGCGGAGGCCACCGATCCCCGCGGCGTGGTCGATGGCGTGTCTGCCAGGGTGACGCCGGGCGAGCTTGTCGTGCGCCGCGAGGCGGCAACCGCGTACACGCCGGCGGCCAAGGCCCTGATCAACGATCCGCAGATGGCGCCGGAGATTGGTCAGATCCTCGATGCCTTCGCCCAGGCGAGCGGCTACGCCAGCTTTGGCGAGATCGAAGACAGCTCGCTGGTCGAGGCGATCATGGAGGCGATTGCCGAAGCCCAGGCTGGTGGCGGCGCCGAGATGGACGATAGCGCCTACGCGGCGGAGGCTTACGGTCCGGCCGATGATGGCGTGAGCGACGACAACTCCGGTTTGGGTATCGCCGCGCCGCGCGGGCGCCTGCCGGTCGCTGCATCCGATCCGCGGACGCAGCTTTTCGCGGGACGTCGCTGATGAGCTTCTTCGGCGCGCTCCAGGGGATCACCGCCGGCAAGACCCCGGCGGAGATCGAGGCGCTCACCGACGACATGGAACGGCGCATAGGCGGCCGCCTTGGGGCCTATCACCTTGCCCTAAAGGCACTCGGCGCCAAGCTGCGGCCGTCGCTCATCGGCCGGCGCCGTTCCTTCCGTTTCAACTCGATCCATCGCCGTGATTACAAGCCAGGCGCTCCGACGCCGCAGGCCAACGGCCCCAGGAGACCGCAATGAGCCTCTTCTCTGCCATCTCAACGGCGATCGGCGCCGGCGCATCGATCTACGGCGCTGTCAGTTCGTCGAAGGCAAACTCCAAGGCGGCCAAGAACCTCGCGAAAGCCGAGCGGGAGAAGGTCGCGCTGCAGCGCGAGATTTACGGCGACATGCAGGAGCAGAGCGCGCCGGCCGTCTCGTACTTCCGGAGCGCGATCGCACGCACTGACGGCCTGACGCCTCAGCAGGAAGCCGACCGCGAAGACCTCCGCCGGCAGACGCTCAACGACCTGTCGCGCACGTCGCTGTGGGGTTCCGGCCGCGGTGTCACGGCGGCGTTGAAGCGCATCAACTCCGACTACACCTTGGGCGCTCAGGAACAGAACCGACAGGAAAAGAACCAGGCCGCCGGGCAGTTGGCCGGCGGCTACTTCACCGCCGGCGACGCCCTGGCGCGTGGAGAAGGCGACGCCATCACCTCGACTGCCCAGGCGAAAGCCGACGCCGGTCTTGCGAACTCCGGCCTCCGCGGCCAAGCGATCGGCGACATCGCCGGGCTGATCCAGAGCGAAATCAAAGGCCGCGACAGCGCCTATGCCGATGACCTCGGGAAGATCCGGAAGGCCTTCGGCCTCCGCGACACCGAGCCGGCGATCTAAGGAAGGACCGCACCATGAGCTTTCGAAACGCCAGCGTTAAGTTCATCGAGTCGAACCCAGTCACCGCCGCCATGGACCGGCGCGTGAAGATCGCCGACGACCAGCGTGATGCCGAGCTCAATCGCGCCGCGAACGAGGCCAGCTTCTTCCGCACCGTCGGCCTGGCGCCACTGGAACGCCAGAAGTGGGAGGCCGACGCGAAAACGGCCGGCATCAACGCCGACATCGCCGGAGCGACCAAGGCCGACAAGATCAGGCAATCGATGCTCGCCACCACGCAGGCAGACATCAGCAATCGGCAGGCGGAAGAAAATCTCGACTTCAGCCAGAAAGCCCATCCGCTCCAGGTCGGCGGCTATGCGGCTGATCTTCAGAGCAAGCAGAGCCAAGCGCGCGTCGATACCGCGACGGAGGCCGACAAGATCACGCAGCAGAAGAACGACACCACCTATTCGGGTCTCCGCAACAATCAGATCGCGGGCGAGATCAGCCACCAGCAGGACACCTGGAATCACGATAAGGAGACGTGGAACCTGGATCGCCCCGGGGCTGTCGCTGACGCCTTGAGTGGCGAGGACAAGGTCCAGGAATCTTTCATCCGGCTCGCCGCTTCGCGCGGGATCGATGCTGCACTGGCCAAGGCGCGCCAGTACGGTCAGAAAGTCGATCCGGAGATTGAACAGATCTTCCGCAACCCGACGTTCGCCACGCATGCCGCACAGATCTACGGCGCGCTTACGGTGAAGGCGCCCGGCGACAGCAACACCGAAGTGGCTTGGCGAGCGACGGAGTTCGTCAAGGCAGCGAAAGCCATCGGGGAAGGAAAGTCAGTCGGCGAAGTGATCTCCCAGATGAACTCAGGACCGGAGGACTTCTCGCGCCGTGCGAAGGCTCGCGATCAGGCCATCAAGACCCTGACCGGCGACGAACGCAATCGATCCGCGTTCCTGCGTAAGACGCCACAGGAGCAGGAGCAGGCCATCCAGGATTTGACGGAGACCTATCTGCGCCAGCCGGGCGATGCTCCGCCCGCCGCGCCGGCACAGCCTTCCGCTGGTTCGAACGACGATCGGCCGTGGTGGCAGTTTTGGGGTGGCAGCGCCGCCGGCCCATCCGCGTCCGGTGCCCCGCAGGGCCTGCGAGGGCAAGGCAGTCAGGCCAGCCCATGGGAGGCGGATAGCCAGTCCCAAGTTGATTGGTTCAAGCAATCGGCGCCAGCAGGCTCGGTCATGATCATCGACGGCCAGACCTACACGAAATAGGGCATCATCATGGGATTTGACGTTTCGGGCCTGCGGCCGCTCGGCATGCCGGCGGCGGACGCTTTCGCGCGCGCCGATCTGACCGGGAACGAGGAGCCGGCGCCGCGGAGCGCGCCAGCCGCATCTCCGAAACCACGCTTCGACGTGACCGGCCTCAAGCCGATCGGCGCCGCGCCTGTTCCGCAGAAGCAGTTCGCCGCGCCACGCTTCGACGTGTCGGGGCTGAAGCCGCTCAACATTACCGCGGCGCCGGCGGAAAGCCCGCTGGACGAGAACTACAAGCGCAATGCGCCGTTCCTGAAGCCGGGCGCGCGCGACTTCGCCACGACCCTGGACCCGCACTCCGAGACCGCTTTCCGCGCCTGGGTGAAGACCAATCAGATTCCGTTCGACCCGGATGCGAGCGGCCCGAACGACTACGACATGAGGGGCTTCTACAACGCGCTCTCGCTCGGCGATCCGCGCGCCCGCTCGGCCGTCAACGCCAACGATGGCAAGCCGCACTATTCCGACGTCTGGAAGACCCCCTATCACCGGACCTTCTCGGCCGACAGCCAGTGGGCTGGACCGAATGCGCCGAGCTGGAACGACCAGGACCAACTCGTCGGCTCCGATGGCGAGGTGCTGTACGACGAGCGCGCCAAGGCCGCCGCAAAGTCGCTTCCGTCACTGGCGGAAATCGATGCGCAGGTCGAAGCCTATGAGACCGAGAACCCGCTCCTGACGCGCGTGGGTCAGCGCCTGAAGGCTGGCGGCTACAACGCCGGGTCGGCGCTCTCGATGATGTTCGCCACGATGGACGAGAGTTCGCGCCAGCGCGTCGCGCCGTTCCTGGCGAAGGCGGACGCCGGACAGCCCTATCAGTCGATCATCCAAGTTCTGCCGAATGGTCAGGTCGATCCAGAGCTCGGGCTCACGCCGCTCGATCTCGATTACATCCGGCGCTATTACGGCGCCAGCGAGGAGGATCGCCAAGATCTCCGGAACATGGTTTCGGACGCGATCACCGGCAGCCTCACTGCCGCGGCGTCGATGTCTGTGAAGTCGGCAGGCATCCCGCGCAACCCGGCCGTCGCTGCCTTCGCCGAGGCGATGAACACGCGCCAGTACGGCGACGCGGCGAAGATCCTCGCGACCAATCCCGTCGGGATCGTGGCCCAGGTCGGCACCGAGAGCCTTCCGACCATGCTGCCTGGCTTGGCTGCGGCGCTGGTGAGCCCGCCTGTCGGTGTTGCCGTGCTCGCTGGATCGGATGCCGCGGTCGAATACGGCAACTCGGTCCTCGCTTACCTCCAAGAACGCGGCGTGGACACCTCCAATCCGCAGGCGATCGAACAGGCCTTGCGCGATCCGAACGTGCTCGAGGCCGCGAAGAACTTTGCCGGCGCGCGTGCTGCAGTCATCGGCGGCGTCGATCTCATCTCCGGCGGCGTCGCCGGTAAGATGCTGGTGCCGGCCAAGGTGGTTACGGCGCCGATCAAACGCGAGGCCGTCAACGAGTTGGTGGCGCAGCCGGTCGCCCAGGCGGTGCTCGGCTCCGCTGGCGAGGCCGGCGCGCAGTATGCGAGCACTGGCCAGATCAGCAGTCCGGCCGACGTCGCGCTTGAGGGCATCGGCGAAGCCTTCACGGCCCCCGCGGAGGCCACCGCGTTCGGCGCCAGGCGCATCTTCGGCCAGGAATCGGCCGCCCCGGCCGTTGGCCCGCAGGCTGTCCCAGCCGGCGCCGCCCCGGCGGAAGTGATCCTCGGTGGAACCCCGCAGGCCGAACCGACAGTGAGCGGCCGCCCACAGCTCAAGGCGCTTCTCGACGATCCGCGGCCCCTCGCCGAAATCGAGGCCGAGCAGCAGGCGAACGCCACGGCAGCGGCGGTGCAAACGAAACTCCCGGAGGGCTTCAAGGCCAATGTGAGCGCCGATGGCGTGAGCGTGACCGATCCCTCGGGGAAGACGGTCGCGACCGGCGCGCCGGAGACGGTCATTCCGCAGGCGCAGCAAGCCGCAGCCTTCCCGAACGGAACGGGGACGCAGGCCGATCCGGTGAAGGTGACGAGCGCCGACGACATCACGACTGCAGCTGCACAGGTCGATCAGGGCGCGAGCCCGGCGCAGAAGCAGGCTGGCAACTACGCAAAGGGACACGCCACCTGGAACGGGCTGGACATCTCGATCGAGACGCCGAAGGGCGGAACCCGCACGGCGGTGGATGGCTCCTGGGAGGTCCGCGACTACCCGGCGGCCTATGGCTACGTCCGGCGCACTGAAGGTGCCGACGGCGATCACGTTGATATCTTCATGGGCGACGACCCGGCATCGCCGCGCGTCTTTCTGATCGACCAGGTTGATCCGGAGACGGGCAAGTTCGATGAGGCGAAGGTTTGGCTCGGTTTTCCCGATGAGCAGTCCGCCGCCATCGCGCATCGAAAGGCGTACACCGATGGGAAGGCCCGCATCGGCGCCGTGAGCGAGCTTTCCCTTGCCCAATTCAAGGCGTGGCTGAAGAACGGCGACACGAGGCAGCCAATCGCCTATCGCCAGCCTGATCCAGTTCCGGACGGCGCGGTCTCCAAGCTGGACGCCTACATCACCGGCAACGGCGCGCTGGACCCGGTCAAGGTGGGTGCCGCGATCGGCACCACGCCGGGCGTCGCTCGGCAGTTGCTGCAACGCCGCTTCGCCCTCGGTCAGATCCGAAAGAACGCCATGGGTCGGTTCCAGCGGCATCCACGGCGAGGCCCAAGCGATGCTATCGGTTTCCTGCAAGCGAACGGTGGCATCCGAGATGACGAAGGCCACAACCTCCTGCGCGACCGCGACGCGCAACGCACCAATCCAGCCTTCGGGCCGCTGATCCGTCGCGCCGGCATGTCGATTGATGAGGCAGGCGAGCGCTTGCACGAAGCCGGTTTCTTCGGAGATCCCGACACCGTGCCGCGTCCGACCGTGGCGCAAGTTCTGGACCTGCTGGACCGCAACCTCGCCGGCCAGCGCAACTATCGCCTCGAAGATGCCACCGACGTTCTGAACCGCGACGATCGCAAGCAGCGTACGGCATCCCCCGATCTGGCCGCTGAAGCTCTCGACCGCGCGATCAGCGATGTCGGATTGACGAACGTCTTGCCCGAAGAGCGCGCCGCAGCCCTGAAGCTCATGCTCGAACGGGGCCATAATCCGCTCGACGCCCTGGACGAGATCATCGAGCGCGCCGCCATCCAGGCGTTTGACGCCGTTCACACCATTCTGGAGAATGCAGCCCATGCGACCCGCAAATCCGACCGGCCACAAGCCACTGTCACCGACCGAGAAGCAGGATCTCGCGATCAAGCTGCGGAAGGCGGCCGGCGCCAAGAACAACCTGACGCCCGCCGAGAGGAAGAACGCCAGGCGGCTGGCCACCAATCTCGACCGGCTCCGCGAGTATCGGGAGAAGCATCCGACCAAGCGGTAGCGCAGCAGGGACCCCAGACGAGGCCCCAGTCGTTTGCAACCGAGCGCACTGACCAGGGCCAGCAATCCGTCATGCCCGGTGCCGAGCCTGCGACCGTCAAGACCATGGCGGAGCGCACGGCGAACGAGCGCAGCAAGCCGAAGGTCAGTCAGAAGGCGCCCGATGAGGGGCTGTTCGACACTGGATCGCATCGCCAGGGCGATCTGATCGAGGCCGCCCGCAGCTCGAGCCGGATCGAAGATGCCGGAGAGAAGATCGGCGGCGCACGCAAAGACCAGTGGGCCGAGCGCGGCCTGTCCGTCACCGATCTCGAAGGCATGTCGGACGGCGAGGCGTTCCAGTTCACGACCAAAGACCAGGTCTGGCCGAAGCCGGACTATGCGGCCATGGTAGAGGCTGGCGCCGACCCGCAGGCCTCTGCCCTAATCAAGATCGTTCGCGATCGGCTGGCGGCGAAACCCGCCAAGGACAGCAACGCCGGCCGCCGCGGCTACGTCGAAATGATGGGCATCATTCGCGATGCCTACGGCTCCGCCCGGTCGGTTGCCGATGTGAAGGCGGCACGCGACAAGATCCTCGATGCGGCGGGGTGGCGCCTCAACGGTGGTCTGCCGGATCAGGCGGTGCGGGCGAAAGTGCTCTCGGTCTTCAAGGGCCGACACGAGCCGTTCCGGATCGACCATGTCGATGAGCGAAAGGCGCGCGAGTTGGTCGCCGAGGGCTTCCCCGGGAAGATCGAACCGTGGATGCGTCGCTTTGATGTGCGCCCGGTCGGCGGCAACACCTGGATCGTTGCCCTCAAGGGCAGCGGCAAGATCGTTGCCGACGGTCTCGCGTCGCAGCAGGCGGCCGAGGCGAAGGCGAAAGAGGCCTATGAGGCCGATCGCGCGCGGGGCGACGGCGAGTTGCCGAAGCGGCCGCACCTCGACAACGTGAAGCGCGCCGGAGCCGACGTGCGCGGCGGCAAGGACATCGACAGCCAGGCCTTCATCAGGGATTTCGGCTTCCGCGGCGTGGAGTTCGGCAACTGGGTCGCCTCCGATGAGCGCCAGAAGTCCGTCAACCTCGCCTTCGAGGCGTTGCATGACCTAGCTTCGGTGCTCGGCATCCCACCGCAGGCGATCAGTCTAGGCGGGCAGCTGGGTCTTGCGTTCGGTGCGCGTGGTCGCGGCGGCGCGGCGGCGCACTACGAGCCCGGCAAACTGGTGATCAGCCTCACGAAGCTGAGCGGATCCGGATCGCTCGCCCATGAGTGGGGCCATGCACTGGATCACTACTTCGGCACCCTCGATCGCGACACCGGCTCGCGCGGAAAGCCCGTCGGCGCTTCCGGCTGGTACGACCGGACCGAGCAGCGGAAGAGCTATCTCTCGAACCTGCGCCCGGAAATGGCTGAGGCCTTCGACAAGGTCATGGGTACGATCTTCAAGCGCGAGAAGTCGCGCGCCGAGGCTGTTCGCGATGCCGAGCTCGCGCTGGAACGGACGCAGGGCGCGATAGCGGAACAGGAGAAGCGGACCCAGGCGAGTCAAAGCGAGGACTTCAAGCGCAATAGCGCGGCATGGATCGACGGCCAGAAGAAGCGCCTGCCCGCTCTCCAGGAGCGCCTTGCTGATCTCCGGGACGAGGCGAAGCCCTTCATTCCGTCCAAGATCCAGTCATCGTACTTCGCCGAGGCGCAGAAGCTATCCGGCAAGCAAGGTGAGCGCGGATACTGGGCACGGCCGACCGAGATGTTGGCGCGTGCCTTCGAATCCTACGTCTTCGACAAGATCCGGGCCCGCGGTGGCGCCAGCGAATATCTAGTGCAAGGCGTCGAGCCAGACCGCTATGCGAGCGGCTTCAAGGGGAATCCGTATCCCGCCGGCCTCGAGCGCGGCGCAATCAATGCCGCCTTCGATCAGCTCTTCTCGGAGATGAAGGTTCGCGACGGCAAGGACGGAGCCAAGGAACTGCACCAGGCCGCCGGCAAAGCTGCTCCGGCCTCCACCGTGAGCGAGATCCGCGTTACCCCGGTCTTTGCTGAGGCCCGCCAAGACGTGATCCGCGACCTGAAGGCGCTGGCGCGCAAGGTGCTGGGCGAGCGCGCGAACGTGGCGGTCTTCGACCGGATGACGACGGCGCAGGAAGGCGCGCCGATCACCGGCTCCTACAACGCGGCGGACCGGCTGATCGCGATTGCGCTGACCGGCGCCGACGGTGCCCCGCGTTCGGCCCGAGAGTTGGTCGGGGCCATGCTGCATGAGGGCGGCATCCATTATTTCCGCGACATCGGCGTGATCCGGCCGGCGCAGTGGCGCATCCTGGAGAACCAGGCGAAGAGCTGGCGGAAGCAATTCCAGATTGATGAGCGATATGGGCACTACCGGGACCACGGCTACTCCGGCGCCGATCTCGAGGAGATCCTGAATGAGGAGGCGATTGCAGAAGCCATCGCCAACTATCGGTTCGGCCAGCGCTTCAAGCCCGGTATCAACGCCATTATTGAGGCGTTCTGGCGCTTCATCGACCAGGTCCGAAATCTCCTGGCTGGCCGTGGTTTCAAGACCTGGTCCGACGTGTTCGACGACATCGGGTCCGGCAAGCTGGCGGCGGACGCCGACCGGGCGGCAGCGTCTAACTCGCGGGGTGCGACTCTGGATCAAGCTCCGGAGCGCATCGCAGCGCCGTTCTATTCCAAGCTGGCGCGCGAGATCGACGCCATCCAGCAGCCGAAGGGGCAAGCGAGCCAGTATCTCAACATCCTGCGCAACAAGGGCGTGAAGGACGAGGAGATCGCCTGGACCGGCCTCGATGACTTCCTCCATGGGTCGCGACAGATCGCCAAGGCCGATTTGCAGGCTTTTGTCGCCGCCAACCAGGTGGAAGTGCGCGAAGTGGTTCGCGGCGGTGACGCGCCTTCTGTCGAGGATGCGATCGACTACATCGCTTCGCACGAAGGCATGACCCGCAACCAGGTGCGCGATAACTGGGGTTATGCCGATGACGCCGACTATGTGGCGCTCGCGGGCAATCTGGGGGGGCCGGGTAGTAAGGTCGCGCCGAAGTATGCCCAGCACAAACTGCCCGGCGGCCAGGACTATCGAGAGCTCCTCCTGACCTTGCCGACCCATGAGGGCGAGCGGCACACCTACACCGTCACGCCCCCGGCAAATCCGAGCGGCAACGTCTCGGAGCGCGAGTGGCGCATTGTCGATGAAGCCGGGAACTGGATCGAGAGCCGGAACACTGAGGCAGGGGCGGAAGCCCGCGCACGCGAACTCTCGACGGTCCCGAAGGCCAGCAAAGCCGACTTTTACGGCGGCCACTTCGAGGAGCCGAACGTCCTGGCGCATATTCGCTTTGATGACCGAACCGACCAAGCCGGCAAACGGGTCTTGTTCATCGAGGAGATCCAGAGCGACTGGCATCAGAGGGGACGCAAGTCCGGCTATGACGATCCGAAGGGCATCGCCAAGCTTGAAGCTGCCGAGAAGGCGGCAAAGATGGATGCCGATCGCGCGCAGCAGGCATACCGCGAGTACCTGACCGCGCATGGCGCCGACACGCCGGAGACCGGACGCGAAAGCAACCGGCTCCGCGTCGCCGCCGAACAGGCGCAGACCGCATGGATGACGGCCTACCAGCAATGGAAGCTCGCGCCGGGCATCATCGCGAAGGTCCCCGAAGCCCCCTTTAAGACAACGTGGCAAGAACTCGCCTTCCGCCGCGCCGTGAAGTGGGCGGCGGACCACGACTATGACCGCGTCGCCTGGACGACCGGGCAGCAGCAGGCCGAGCGCTACGACCTGTCGAAGCAGATCGACTCCATCATCTACGCCAAGGAGAGCGACGGCACCTATTCACTGATCGCGTCGAAGGATGGCAAGGACATCATCGACCAGCCGACGATTGCAGAAGCAGGGCTCGCCAACCTCGTCGGCAAGGAAATGGCCGAGAAGATCGCTGCCGGCGAAGGCAGGCAGATCCCCGGCGGCCCCGAGCGCGAGCTGACAGGCTTGGACCTGAAGATCGGCGGTGATGGCATGGCTGGCTTCTATGACCAGATCCTGCCCAGTTACGCCGCGAAGTTCGGGAAGAAGTTCGGCGCAAGGGTCGGCAAGACCTATCTCGCAGCGCCCGGCAGCGGCATCGCCAATGACAGCGCGCAGAAGGCCGCCGCGATCGGCGCCGCGCCGGTTCACGCGCTGGATATCACTCCAGCCATGCGCGACACAGCACGTCGAGAGGGCTTCCCGCTCTTCCAGGCCGCGCCGCCGGTCCAACCGGACCAGATGCCACACACCCGGCAGCGCGTCATGGAAGGCGCGCTCAAGGCCGGTCAACCCGTAGATCGCGTCTTCCGCATCCCGTTCGATGTGTTCGGTGGCATCGAAAAGGGCGGGGCCTGGCGTCCCGGCAAGTACCTGACGGCCGGGGCCAAGCGCCTGATCGTGGATGCGAAGCTGCCCGACAGCGCGCCGTTCTCAGGCTGGATCGGTCCGATGGTGGAAGGTGCTCGCCGGGGCCTGATCGACCGCTATGGGCTCGACGAGGGCTATATCCAGCGTGAGCACGAGCGCGGGCTCGAAGAGCGCCGGATCGCCACGAAAGGCGTCGATATCCTCCAGACGCTGGCCAAGGCGAACATCGGCCCGGTCGAGGCCAGAGTTCTGCAGGCGGTCCTGACGGGCGAACAAGTCGCAGATGCCGACATGGCGAGGCTGGCACAGCCGATCCGTGAGGCCATCGACCAGCTGGGCCAAGAGGCGGTCGATCTCGGCCTCATCTCCGCCGAGAGTTACGAGCGCAACCGCGGTTCCTACCTTCACCGGGTCTACATGAGCCACGAAGCCGAGCAGTCCGGCGCCGTGAAGAAGGTCAACGACTGGGCGACCAGCCGCCGAAAGAAGATGCTCGGCGACACGATGAAGGGTCGCGGGATCTTCCTGCCGGCACCGAAGGGCGCGCAGACGGGTGACAAGGTCATGGTCTGGCGCAAGACCGGCGACGGAGAGGGGCCGGAGTTCGCTTATTCTGGGCTCAATGACACAGCGCCGTCGGCTTCCTACTCCAACTTCGGCGTCTGGGAGTATCGGACGGGTCTGAAGGGCGAGCCGGTGATCTGGCGCGACTACACCAAGGCCGAGCGCCTGAAGATGGGCGAGATCCTGGACGCCCGCTACACGATCGCCAAGACCTTCGCGCTCCTTGCGCACGACCTCGCAACCGGCCGCTTCTACAAGGACGTGGCCGCGAACCCGCAATGGACCAGCGACAGGGCGCCGGCGGATGGTGCCTGGCGTTCAGCCGGCGAGTATCACGGCGTGGTGCGCGACCAGGACGTGGAGTGGGTGAGGGTGCCGGACAGCGTCATCCCTGGCACCGACAAGAAGCGATGGGGTCCGCTCGCCGAGAAGTACGTCCGAGCGGAGATCTGGCGCGACATGAATGAGCTCGACCAGCTGAACCGGCCGGGCCTATGGACTGCGATCCTCAATCAATGGAAGTTGAACAAGACCGCGCGCTCGCCGGTCACCCACATGAACAATTTCGTTTCGAATTTTATCTTTATGGACCTCGCCGACGTGACCGCCATCGACCTAGCGAAGGGCGTCAAGGGCATGCTCAGCAACTCCGAGACCTATCGCCAAGCGAAAGACCTGGGCGCGTTCGGTAACGACCTCATCAGCATGGAGATCCGGCGCAAGCACCTGGAACCGATGCTGCGCGAGTTGCAGTCCGGCGGCATGGCGGAGGCCTCGGTCAACGGCGTCCAGGCTCGGCTTGGGCTGTTGCGCCGCGCATCCGGTGCGCTGTGGCGCGGCGTGAAGGCGGCAGACCGGGCCGCGATCCAGCTCTACCGCCTCGAGGACGAGGTCTTCCGCGCCGCCGCGGTGGAAAGCAGGCTCCGCCAGGGCGATACGATCAAGGAGGCGGCCGACTTCGCTCGGAAGCAGTTCCTCGATTACGACATCCGGGCGCCGTGGGTGAACAAGCTCCGCCGGTCTTTCTTCCCCTTCATCGCCTATCCCTATCGTGCGGTGCCGGTACTGGCGGCGTCGATCGCGCAGCGGCCGTGGAAGATCGCGAAGCTCTATACGTTGCTCTATTTCGCCAATGCCATGGCCTATGCGCTCTGGCCGAGCGGCGATGACGAGGACCGGGAGCGCCGATCGCTGGACGACAGCGAGCAGGGCATGACGTGGCTCGGCGTCCCCCGCATGCTGCGACTCTCGACCGATGCCATCGGCAACCCCACGTTCCTGGACCTTCGGCGCTGGATTCCCGCCGGCGACGTCTTTGACACCAACCAGGGCAACGCGGCCATGCCACTGCCGGCGCCGATGATGCCGGGCGGCCCGCTGGCGCTCGCGGCCGAGTTCCTGCTGAACAAGCAAAGCTTCACCGGCAAGTCGATCACCGATCCCCTGGTGGACACGCCTGGCGAGAAGGCGGCGAAGATCGGAGAATGGTTTTGGAACGGCGTCATGCCTGGCTTCGCCACGACCTGGACCTGGAACCGGCTCTCGCGCGCAGCGAACGGCGCCGTCGATCCGCAGGGCCGAGCCTACAGCATGCCGCAGGCTATCGGCTCGACCTTCGGCATCAAGGTGAAATCCCAGGACGTGGAGGCTGGCCTGGGCTGGCACGACTGGGACCTGGAGCAGGCGGACCGCGAGCTCGGCCGACAACAGCGCCAGGCCGACAACCGCCTGGACCGCGGGCTGATTGATGAGGAGGCGCACCGCCGGATCATCGAGGCGCTGGACGCTAAGAGGGACCAGATCGAGCGACGCCGGAACGAGCTATTCGATTAAGACGGAGCCGATATGCGCATTGTGCTTCGAATATGCGCATATCGGCTTGACGTTGACCAAACATGCGCATATAGTGTTGCCTATGCGCATGAGGTAATCGATGGCCAGGGTCAGCATCTACGTCTCAGAAACTCTAAAGGCCAAGATGGACCGATTCCCCGGTGTGAACTGGTCGGATGAAGCCCAGCTTGCCTTCCAGCAAGCGATCGCCCGCGAAGGGCAGAAAAGGAAGCCAGATATGCAGGCAGCAATTGAACGGCTCCGCGCCTCCAAGGAAAAGAGCATGAAGGACGGCCGCGAGGACGGCCATCAGGCCGGTCGGGAGTGGGCTGAGAAGAAGGCAGAGTACGCGGAGCTGAGGCGCATAGCCGACATAGACCTTGGCGTTGGGGTTGAGCACGCCTTCGGCATGTTGCGGATGGCCTGCGACCCCCAGAAAGAGGCCACCGACGAAGAGATCATTGAGGACTTATCTGGCGATCTCGACATCCCAACCACCGACGAGTGGGTCGCCGGCTTCATCGAGGGCGCTCAAGAGTTCTTCGAGGAGGTTGAGGACCAACTCTGACCTCAACAACCCAACCAACACCAAGCGGGCTCCGTCGGGGGCCCGTTCTGCTTTCGAACGACTGGTAGTTCAAGCGAAGCCGGAGTTGCCAAGCATGCCCATGGTCATCGTGAAAGGCTTGAGCCTGACGGTGATAACAATCCGGGAGTCGTTTATGTCCGGCTGCTGCAGTGTCGGCATCAACAAATAGTCGGTCTGGACCGAAACGTGCGTGACTAATCGGTCATCTTCCAGCAGGCAATAGAACGGGTCCTCGCCTTCCTGAGGCGGCGATTCTGGAACCTGTTTGCCTTCGCCAGGTGCGGCTAACGCGTCGAACAGGGTCTTCAGCCTATTGTCGATATCGCCCTGCGGGCCACTGATGAGCGAGCCGGGTTGCTGAGGTCGTAGATAGAGGATCTCCAGGCTGCACAGGACGCTAAGCTCAGCCCGGACCAATGGAAGGAATCTATAGCCGTTCGAACGGGTGTATCGACTGGCCAACACGTTGATCAAGGTGTTTTCGCTTTTCTCCGCTTTGCGCCCAGAGCGGTCGTTAATCGTCAGCAACCTCAGAAACGGGTGAATGCCCCAGTACTCCTTAAGCTGATGATGGAAGTGACGGCGGATTTCGTGCTTGCGAACTGTCCGGCTTCCACTCGCCCCGTCGCTCAGCAGCAGGCCTTGATAGGTGAGACGAAATTCCATGCCCTATACCGCGGCACGCATAGCGGCATCGATTCTTTGGACCGTCCCGACGCCGACACCATGCTCGGCGGCGATCTTCTGCAGGCCGGGCCGGTTCTTCCGCTTCAGGCTAGCGCGGATCGCCGCCTCGGTCTTGCGGGCGATCTTCGGCCGGCCGAGCTGCTTGCCCTCGGCGCGGGCGCGAGCAATGCCGGCGTGGACCCGGTCCACGATCATGTTGCGCTCGAACTCAGCGAACACGCCGCACATCTGAAGCATGGCCTTTCCGGCCGGCGTGGTGGTGTCCATCGCCTGCTGGTGAAGATAGAGATCGGCGCCAGCGGCCCGGATCTCGTTGATGAAGCCAACAAGGTCCTGCAGCGATCGGCCGAGCCGGTCGATTGACCAAGCCATGACCATGTCGATCTCGCCGCGGACGACGGCTCTGAGCATCGCATCGAGGCCAGGGCGCTTGTCGCGGCCCTTGGCGCCGGAGATACCGGCGTCTTCGAAGACCTGAACGACTTTCCACCCGCGCTGGTCGGCGACGGCCTTGAGGGCGAGGCGCTGATTGTCGGTGGTCTGGTCGGTGGTCGAGACCCTGAGATAGAAGGCGGCGCGCTTTGGCATGGCGAGCACTCCACGGATGTGACCTTGCCCAAGAGTACCGCAGCGGACCCGTACAGTAAAGGGGTCATTTCCGTACAGCTTCGCCGCTCTGGAAAAGCGAGGCAGATCAACGCCACCTCGCCTCACATTGCGGAGGGGATTTCCGTACGGCCCAGGAGGACCATGATCGCGACCATTTTGAGACCAGGCAGCACCGCCGCCGCCGTCGCCACCATTGCCGACTTCATGGCGTCGGGCACCGGCACTGCCGATCGGATTGAGCGCTTCCTGACGGCCGCCGTCTCCGATCCAGCCGGAGCGGAGGACTGGGCGGCCGAGAATTGGCTGTGGCTCCCCGCCGGCATCGGCAAGGCGATCCGGAGCCGTGGCGCCATGGCGATGTTGCAGGGCGCGTTGGATGCGATGCGAGAGCAGTGGCCCGACAGCGATCAGGCGGACGAGCGTCTCGCCGCGGCCGCGCGCCTGCTGCGAGGCTTGTCGGCGCCGCAGTTCCAGGAGAGCGTGTGCGCCTATGCCGACCGCATCACCCTGGCCGGGGTCGCTTGATGGCGCAGCGGTCCTGCGCTGGACACCGCGACGCAGGTCAAGACCGCTCTATTTCTGCGCAAAGCGATACCGGAGCGGTGCCGAGTAGGGGCCGGTGCGGTGCCAACCGTGGGTCAGATGAGGGCAGAAACTCAGTCTGAACCGCCGAAGTGGGTGAGGGGTGCGGTACAGGGACGGGACATGAGCGGTAAGGCGGCGGTCGAACCTCACCGCCGAACGCCATCAGCACCACCGAAGGAAGGAAGAGCAGCGGCATGAGTGAAGACCTGGGCACCCTCATGGACCAGCACACGGCCAAGGTGAAGGAGATCGTCGGTCACCTGGCGGCGGCCGAGGGGCTGTTCACCCTCTCCTTCGAGAAGGAGGCCGAGCTCGCGGCGGAAGCGACCGAGCTGCTGGAGAACTGGGATGAGGCGCATGTCGCCGCGCCGCCGGGAAGTCCGCCGATCGCCGTCACGCCCCTGCAGAAGCTGCTGGAGGAGTGCCGGGTGATCGGCGAGCAGATCCTCGATCGCCGGTAAGAAGAACGCCCACCAAGTGACGGAGACCACATGACCATGAAACTGTTCGGCTTACCGATCACGATCTTTGGCGGCCCCGACAACCGGTCCGTCTCGGTGCATGAGCAAGCGACGACAGCCGCCGGCGCCAACCCAAGCCTGGGTGCCTTCAGCGATCTTCCAGTCAGGAAGACCGACTACGAATCGTTTGTTCGCGCACGGTCACGCCGGCCAGAAGCTTCTTGATCTCGTTTCCGACGACGCCTTGGTACGCTTCCAGGAACTCGACTTCGACCGGCCCTGAGCCGTGGTCCAATCTTGCTTGCGGGTTCGCGAGAGACTGCTTGATCTCTTCGGAGACAGCCTCGCTGCAACGCGCCAGCGCAAGGCCGAGAGCGGCCTGTACCAGGTGCTCCAGGGCGGCTAGCCTCGATTGTAGCTCGATATTGTCCATATTCCCCTCCCCCTTGACGAGAGGGCAGCGTAGCGCAACCTATAGGGGAGACCAAGGGCCGGAGGAAACCCATGCGTATCGTTCTGGCGGCAGCGGTCGCCGCGGTGCTGTTCGGATCGGCGGCTCAGGCCGACGGGAAGATGACGATCACTCAGCAAGTCTGGGACAACTTTGTGGCCTATAAGGCGTGGGTCACCCCGGTTGGTTCGGGCGCTTATGCCGTGACCGAGGATGGCGCCGGCGCCGCTGCTGCCGGATGTCAAACCTCAGAATGCATGAATGCGAGCCTGGCGGGCCAGAAGGCCATCAAGCAGTGCGAGGCAAACAATCCCGGCAGAAAGTGCGTGATCTTTGCGCGCAATCAGGATCCGGTGATCGAATATGAGATCAGCCAGTGACCGAGCAACACTACATCGTGGTACGCACCGACTGGGACGACGGTGAGGCCTATTGGGTGCTGGCGCCGGACGAGGACACGGCGCGCCGGGCAGTTGCCGCGAACACAGATGCGCGCGATGCGACAGACCCCACAAAGTACCAGTGCCGACCGGACAACAATAAACAGCCGCCGGCGGGCATGATCTATCGTCGCCTCCATGGACCGCTTGCGGTCGAGCAATAACAAGCACTCGTCGCTTCATCCCACCTCTGGGAAGTCGGCGGCGGTGAGTTCCACATTGCCGCGCTCGTCCGCTCGGCCGGCCTCGATCGCACCCGCGGCGCGGATCAAAATGCGGTTCTGATAGCGCTCCACGGCCTTTTCCATCGCGGCATCATCCGGATGGTTCGTGCGATCCATGTCATCAAGGATATCGGTCGGCATCGTGACGCGGAACTCCTTGCTCCGATAGGCGACCATTATCGTGGCGACGCGATCGAAGCGCGACACTCGCTTGCGCACCATGCGCGCGACGGCGCGCTTGAGGCGGACGCCGGCACCACCGCCGTTCTCGGGGATCAGCTGGACGCCAGCAGCTTCGAGCGCCTCCTCGAGGTCTTGGAGTGTGCGGCGATACGGGATTCCGGCGCTGCGCTCAAACTCAGCGATTGATCGTTTCGATGCGCCGGAGCGCTCCGCGAGCTGGTCTTGTGACCAGCCCAAGAGCGCCCGACCGGCACGGCACTGCTCAGATGTGAGCGCCATAGAAACTCCGCATTAAAAGTGTTGACTTAACCAGTAGTCCGCACTATAAATGCAGAGTAATAACAAATCAAGCCTGATGCCTGGCCAGGCAGTGTGGCGCCAGGAGCGGAGCCGCCGAGTGCGCAAACACCCGACGGCCCCTAACACACAACCAAGCGCCGGAGGCGCAAGGCTATGGCTACGCCAAACATGACCGCTAAAGCGATCGCATCCAAGGGTCATCCGAATCTTTCATCGGCTGCTGAACCTTCGTTCCGAGTCGCCGCTTCTCGCCGCACACGTCGCAATAGCGCGGCGCGTAAATCGCAACGAACAGGAGGTTGCTCCATGGCTGATGGCACAACGTTTCAGGCAGAAGACCGCAGCCGCACGACGCAGAATGATCCATCCGATCTGATCGTGGAACTCTATCCCACGTTCATCCGGTTGATGGACGCGGTCGGCAACGTGGAGCCCGGCGAGAGCGAGGCCTTCGAGCGGTTGCTCGCCGATCAAGCATACTCTATGGAGCACTTCATTCTTTCGACACCGGCAACAAGCCTCGAGGGCGCGACGCGCCAGATGCAGATCCTGATGGGGATCTTGGACGGCAGCAGTGCGGACCCGGACAATATCACGGATGGAAAGCGCGTGATGCAATGGCTCGCCATCGCCCTGTGTGGAGCATTGCAACATCTGGTGCCCCGGTTCGAACACATCTCCGGCGATCACTATCACACGTGTTCCGCGGAGCAGGCGAAGAAGTACTACAGTTCAATTCCGGCTCAGTTCCACAGGCTTGCGGAGATCGGGCGATGAATGCGCGTCGCTGGCTTTGAGGGCGATGAGTGCGATTTTTCACCTCAAATAGGAACGACGGCTGAATATCTGACCAACGTAACCGAGGCCCGGCCGCCGAGAGGTAGCCGGGCCTTCTCTTTCACTGCTGGCGCAATCTGCGCCGCCAACTCTTGAGAGGACATTGCTGATGGGAATGAACAAGCTGAAACCTCTAATCGACCGGTGCCGTCCGCACTCCTACGTGGCCGCCGCGGTGGAAAGCCTCTTCGAGAACCTCCGGGCGGAAAAGAAGGCCGCCGGCAACGACGAGACTGCCAAGCGCCTGGCCCACATGAACGCTGTCAGCGTCTACAAGCAGGCAATGCAGGCGGTCCCTAATGACGAAGCGGACGCCCTGCTCAAGGCAGTGCTCGTGCTGCAGTTCTCCCAGCTGCGGGCGGAGGAGAGGGAGCGCAAGCTCTACCAGACCTGGATCAACGAGATCATCGCTGTCGGCAGCAAGGCCCCAATGCTCCATGGATCGACAGGCAAGATGGCGTGACAGCGATTTACGGCGCCCGCTCTCGTTTCGACTTCTGCTCATGAATGCGAGCAGTGAGCCGAGCCGATCGCGCTGCAGCTTCTCGCCGCTCGTTGGCGGCGGGATCAGGCTTAGTGGGTAGATCGGGCTCGATCACGCTGGCCTCGAAGGCCTCAACGACCGGGGCGGCAATGCGGATCAGGCTACCCACCTTGAAAAACGCGAGTTGTCCGGTCCTGCAGAGATCCCGGATGTGCTGAGGCGAGCACTCCCACCGCTCTCCTAGGGTCTCTGGAGAGTATGGTTTCTGTCCGAGGGGATCAGGTCTCATGGAATCACCTGTCAGCGTCGTTTCTTGCCGGCCTTGTGAACGAGGCGCTTCCGGAGGCAAATCCGCCTGGATGACCCGGCTACGCTGTTTCGCCGATCTGGCGGATGGCTGTGGCGAATGGTGCCTTGCCGGAGTAGGCGTAATCGTCGGCACGGATCACGACCACGTCGGCGCCTGGCTCAAGCGCTGCCTTGAGATCGGCGAGGAGCTCGATGCAGGTCTTGTCGCTGAGCGTGTAGTAGACGCGCCCGGGGACAGCTTCCGTGAACCGGCGCATCACAGCGATGATGCCCGGCAGAGCCGGTCCTGGTTCGAGAGGTTTCCAGCCTGGTTTCCACGGGGATCTCCTGCGCGCGCGTCATGGACTTCGACGGACCACTGGAAACCTGGGTCCAGGATCGTAAGGTTGGCAGTTGGCACCGAAGTTGGCCCGACGGCCTCGCGCGAGAGGTACGCAGTTAGCGCCAGGTTCGCACCGGATCCACGCGTGCGCGCGCGTCATGGGGTTCGTTGCTGCCGGCGCCCGACCGCTGATCGACCGCTCGAGACCGCTCGTCCTGACCTCGCGCGGCATGAGCTTCGATAGAGGGTGCGGTTGGGGCGACCCAGGGGCGACGCCCTGAGCCGCAACCATGGGCTTCGACCGGCCGTCGCCCCGACTACACTTCGGTCCCCGCCCGGATTTACTAGCCTTTACAGAGCGACCTCGCGCGGGTTGGGGTCCGATATCCCGTAAAGACGAAGAAGGAGAGAGCAACATGCGAATGAGCAGGGGCCTAGCGCTGGAGCTCCAGCGCGATGGCATCCACGTAGATGGTCGATGTGGAGCGAAGAACCGCCGCGGCCTGCCGTGCCTCTGCAAGCCGGCGACCGAGCGCAACAGCCGCTGTCGCTTCCATGGCGGACTATCGACTGGCCCAAAGACGCCGGAGACCAGGGCGAGATCGATCACTGCCATGCAGGAAGGCCGGCGCCGCTGGATCAGCGCCAGGCGTCAGACCGCGGCGATGATCGCTGCGGAGAAGGGCAGTCAACGACCCGTTTCCTAAGCCGAATCCTACGGTAATTGACGGCGCCGGACCTGACAAAACCTGACACGCTGCCTGTTAAGTTTTGTTAAGGTCCGGCGCCGCATTGAACATCCGACACAATGTCGGAAACGCTGCCGACCGGCCTCACGCGAGCTTCGGATGTCCAAGATCGACCGCATTCCCGACGCCTGGCCCGCACAGATGAGCGATGTGCTTGCATCTCGCTATTGCGACCTATCCCTGTCGCAGTTCCTTGCCATGGTGAAGAAGGGCCAGCTGCCGCCAGGCCGCAAGATCGGAGGTACTAGGCTCGTCCGGTGGCACCGACGCCGGCTCGATGAGGCGCTCAACGACATGCATGGGCTGGATGACCCAGAAGATCCAGACGAGCAGGAGAACGAATGGCTCTTGCGCGTCCGCGGAATCACTAAACCGCCGCGGAAGAGGCCATAGCCACGGCTGATGATCAGAAACTGACGACGGCAGGCTTTCGCGCCAGCCATCGGTACCAGACGAACCCATCTCTTCCCTGCGTCGGGCCGTGATCACGCCGAGTGAAGCCCGCCCTCTCCAGCACTCGCATGGATTTCGTGTTCCGCAAGTCTACGTTGGCGAAGGCCGGCCATGCACCTGGCTGGTCGAGGTAGGCGAGCAGCGCCAGAACTGCCTCAGTCGCGAACCCATGGCCCCAGAACGCCCGGCCAAACCAATAGCCGACATCGTTGTAGACCTCCTTGGCTGAGACCGGGGTGGGCTCGACCTGGACATAGCCGATCACCGCCGAATCCGCCTTGCGCATGACCGTGTGACCGATGCGCGGCGCGCCATGCTCAAGGCGCTCAGCGATCCAAGCTTGTGCATCGAATGGCGTCGGCATCCGCGGATTGAACTCGAGCAGTGCATCGTCCGCGATCCGGCCGAAGGCTTCGCCATCCTCGGCGCCGGTCGGGCGGATGAAGGACGGGGGACCAGGAGGGTGATCGAAAGGTCATCTCTTTGGCGGCATTTGACACGAACGGCGGAATTACTGTGCCCGCGCCAGGCAGATGCGCGATGTAGGCCATCAGCATTTTCAGGCGCATCGCGACAACACCACCAAGGGCACCGCGCATCGCCGCTTCGCCGTCACGGTGAATCTGAACAGCGACGAGTATCAGGGCGGCGAGTTGATGTTTCCGGAGTTCGGCCGCTGTTTCTTCAACCCGCCGGCGGGCGGGGCCGTGGTCTTCTCTTGTGGTGGTCTTCTGCACCAGGCGCTGCCGGTTACCCGCGGCAAGCGCTATGCCTTCCTGCCGCTTCTCTACGACGATGCCGCCGCCAAGGTCCGCGAGGCCAACAACGCGTTTCTCGGCGAGAATGTCACCCTGTACAAGCCGGCCAACTGATCGTTCGATCGGGCGTTGTTTGCCAAAAAATGCTCCGGCGCTCCATGAGGCTGAGACTTAATTCTTCCCCGCGAGAACCAGGATCAAAGACGCCGCACTTATCCACACGAATTGCGGTTCGCCACAGTTTTGCCCTTTGACGCGCACTGCAACCTGAAGTTAGCGTGCAACTGGAGGCGGTGAAACATCGCGGTTCGGGTGCCGAGGTGTTTCGGGGTGTGGGCAGGGTAGTTGCATGGAAGTGGCCGCTGCTGGGGAGCAGGGCGTCGACACCGGGTTATTATGTCTGGTGCTGATGCTGCGGTTCACCGGGGTTCCGGCGGATCCGGCGCAGCTCCGGCATCGCTTCGGGAATCTCGCGGCACGGATTTCAGCCACGGAGATCCTGCGCACAGCCAAGGAGTTGGGCTTAAAAGCCCGGGTTGTAGGCTCCAACTGGAGCCGCCTCGCGAAGTCGCCGCTTCCCGCCATCGCCGCCAACAAGCAGGGCGGCTTTTTTAT
Organism: Dongia sedimenti; assembly: GCA_030715195.1. Classification (GTDB taxonomy): domain Bacteria; phylum Pseudomonadota; class Alphaproteobacteria; order Dongiales; family Dongiaceae; genus Dongia; species Dongia sedimenti. The sequence continues at coordinate 1,203 of JAUYVI010000015.1, read as the reverse complement.
TGTCGCCAAGGTCGCCGAAGACAAGGCGCTGATCCACGATCCGGTCGAGAACCGGCCCGTCATGATGACGCGGGCGGAGCTCGAGACGGCCTGGAATGGGAAACTGATCTTCATTGCCAAGCGCGCCAGCCTGACCGAGGCGGTGCGCAAGTTCGACCTAGCCTGGTTCGTGCCGGCGATCCTCAAGTACAAGCGAATCCTGGTGGAAGTGCTGGTCGCATCCTTCGCGTTGCAGCTGTTCGGCCTGGTCTCGCCGCTGTTCTTCCAGGTGATCATCGACAAGGTTCTGGTGCATCGCGGTCTCACCACCTTGGACGTACTGGTGATCGGCCTCGCGGTGATAACTGTATTCGAGGTGCTGCTCGGAGGCCTGCGCACCTATATCTTCGCCCATACCACCAACCGGGTGGATGTGGAGCTCGGCGCCAAGCTGTTCCGGCATCTGCTGGCGCTGCCCTTGGCCTATTTCCAGGCGCGGCGGGTCGGCGATTCGGTGGCGCGGGTGCGGGAGCTGGAGAACATCCGGAGCTTCCTCACCGGCAATGCCCTGACCTTGGTGATCGACCTGGTCTTCACCGGCGTGTTTCTCGCCGTGATGTGGCTTTACAGCCCGACCTTGACCCTGATCGTGATGGCGGCGATCCCGGCCTATGTGGCGCTGTCGCTGTTCTTGACCCCGATCTTCCGCCGGCGCCTGGACGAGAAGTTCGCCCGCGGTGCCGAGAACCAGGCCTTCCTGGTGGAATCGGTGACCGGCATCGAGACCCTGAAAGCGCTGGCGGTCGAACCTAGGATGCAGCGCAAGTGGGAGGAGCAGCTCGCCGGCTACGTCGCCTCGGCCTTCCGGGTGACCCGGCTCGGCAACGTCGCCTCGCAGAGTGCGGCACTCATCAACAAGGCGACCATTCTGCTCTGCCTCTACTTCGGGGCCAAGGCGGTGCTGCAGGGCGATCTGACCGTGGGCGCCTTGGTCGCCTTCAACATGCTGGCCAATCAGGTGCATGGGCCGGTGCTGCGCCTCGCCCAGAAGTGGCAGGAATTCCAGCAGGTGCGGATCTCGGCCGAGCGGCTGGGCGACATCCTCAACAACCCGGCCGAGCCGGCGCATCGCCTGGACAAGGCGAGCCCGGGCCGGATCTCCGGCAAGGTCGCCTTCGACCACGTGACCTTCCGCTATCGCCCCGACGGCCAGGAGGTGCTGGC
>JAUYVI010000014.1 GCA_030715195.1 Dongia sedimenti | reverse complement strand
TCGCCAATACCCTCATCAAGGAAGATCGCATCTGGGTCAATCATGCCGCTTGACCTCAAACACAGATGCTCTCCCACAAGGGGAGAGGGGCTTTGGACCGAGCGATTGCATCAGCGTTCCCTCTCCCCTTGTGGGAGAGGGACAGGGTGAGGGGTACCCCGCAATGATTCTCTCCAGCTTCATTCTGTTCGGGACGCTATGACCCCTCTCGTCCGCATTGTCGGCTTGCGCAAGAGCTTCGGCGCCATCGAGGTGCTGAAGGGCGTCGATCTCGAGGTCGCGCGCGGCGAATGTGTCTCGATCGTCGGCCCCAGCGGCTCCGGCAAGACCACCCTGCTCCGCTGCGTCAACTTCCTGGAACGCCCGACCGGCGGCGAAGTCTGGATCGACGGTGTGCGGATCGGCCAGAAGGACTCCGGCGGCCGAGTGCGCGATCTCAGCGACCGCGAGATGGCCGGCGAACGCGCGGAGATCGGCTTCGTGTTCCAGCGCTTCAACCTGTTCCCCCACCTGACCGCGCTGGAGAACGTCACCCTGGCGCCGCGCCGGGTGCGCAAGCTGGGTCCGGCCGAGGCGCGCGAGGTCGGCATCGAGATGCTGACCAAGGTCGGGCTTGCCCACAAGGTCGATGACTATCCCGAGCGGCTGTCCGGCGGCCAGCAGCAGCGGGTCGCGATCGCCCGCGTGCTGGCCATGCAGCCGAAGCTCATCCTGTTCGACGAGCCCACTTCGGCGCTCGATCCCGAGCTGGTCGGCGAGGTGCTCGCGGTGATGCGCAAGCTCGCCGAGGAAGGCCGCACCATGATGATCGTGACCCATGAGATCCAGTTCGCCGGCGACGTCTCCGACCGCGCGATCTTCATGGACGAGGGCCGGATCGTCGAGCAGGGACCGCCCAAGGAAGTCTTCAAGAACCCGGCCCAGGAACGCACCCGCACCTTCCTCAAGAAGATCCTCGAACGCACGGAATAATGCCCGCCAAGGGACCAACGCATGAAGATCGTCAAGTTCGAAACCTTTCCCCTGAGCATCGCCTACAGCCAGGTGGAGCACAGTTCGCGGGTGCATCGCGGCGGCGTCAGCGACGTCGTGGTGAAACTGACCACGGACAATGGGCTGATCGGCTGGGGCGAGAGCTGCAGCGGCGCCGACACCGCCTCGATCGTGGCGGCGCTGAACGCCATGGCGCCGTTCGTGCTTGGCCAGGATCCGTGGAGCTCGGAAGCGATCGCGCGTGAAGTGTTCCGCACCGGCCTCTGGGACTACCGCGCGATGACCGGAAACTATGCCTTCGCCGGAATCGACATGGCGCTCTGGGATCTCTGCGGCAAGGATTGCGGCCAGCCGCTCTACCGCCTGTTCGGCGGCGCCCTGCGCAGCGAGATCGATTACTTCTGCTATCTCGCCCAAGGCACCCCGGAAAGTCTCCGGCGGCAATGCGCGGCGGCGGTCAAGCGCGGTTACAGCTGCTTCTATCTCAAGGTCGGCATCGACGGCGCCGCCGAGGAGAAGATGCTGGAGGCGATCCGCGCGGCGGTCGGCCCGCGGGGCAAGATCCGCATCGATGCCAACGAGGCCTGGAGCGTACCGGAGGCGGTGCATTGGCTGACCCGCTGGCACGCGGCCTTCGGCATCGACTTCGCCGAGGCGCCGGTCAAGGCCTTCCCGCTCTCGCTGATGAAAGAGCTGCGGCAGCGCGTGCCGGTCGCGCTCTGTGCGAACGAGGGACTGGAACGGCAGTCGGACACCGTGCAGATGATCGCCAGCGGCGCCGCCGACGTGCTCTGCTTCAGCTCCTATTGGGTCGGTAGCCTGCGCCGCTTCCACACCCTGTCGCAGATGGCGCATCTCTACGACCAGAAAGTCTGCAAGCACACGCACGGCGAGTTCGGTATCGCCGCCGCCGCCGCGCATCACATTCTGCTGACTTTGCCCAACGCGACCGACGGCGCGCAGCAGACCGCCTCGGTTCTCGCCGACGATGTCGTCGCCGGCGGGCTGCCGGTCGCGACCAGCCCGCGCTGGGGCCTGATCGAGGCGCCCGGCCTCGGCATCGAGATCGATGCCGAGAAGCTGCAGCGCTACCACGAAGCCTTCCGCCGCGACGGCCAGTTCCTGCCCTACGCCGCTTAAGCAATCAAACATGGAGTTGAAGTCATGAGAGAAGTCGTCAAGACGCATCTTCCCGGCGAGGACGCGCCGATCGAATGGGCGGTGACCGCCGATGGCGTGCTCTACACCGCGCAGATCCCGATCTATCCCGACGGCAAGATCGAGACCGGTGATATCGAGAAGCAGGCCGACCTCACCTTCGACAATCTGAAGAAGACCGTCGAAGCGGCCGGCGGCACTTTGGCCGATGTCACCCAGGTGCTGGTCTATCTCACCGGCAAAGAGCACTTCGCCAAGATGAACGAGGTCTATCGCCGCTATTTCTCCAAGCCCTTTCCCAACCGCGCGACGGTGATCGTGGCCGGGCTGATGGTGCCGGGCGCGGTGATCGAGATCGTCGCCTATGCGCATCTGAACAAGAAGTAGAAGTCGCCCATGCGCGTCGTGGTGCTCGGCGCCGGGTTGATCGGTACGGCGACCGCCTATTACCTGGCCAGGGCCGGGCATGAAGTCGTCGTGATCGATCGGCAGCGGCAGGCTGGACTCGAGACCAGCTTCGCCAATGGCGCGCTGCTGACGCCGAGCACCTCGGATTCCTGGGCGGCGCCCGGCACGCCGCAGAAGATCCTGAAATGGTTCGGCCAGGAAGACGCGCCGATGCTGCTGCGACTCCGCGCCGTGCCGGGCATGATCGGCTGGGGCTTGCGATTTCTGCGCGAATGCCGACCGGAACGCTGGGAGGCCAACACCGAGGCGGTGCTGAAGCTCGCTCTGTTCAGCATGGCGGCGCTCGACCGGCTGCAAGCGGATGAAGCGCTGGAATTCGACCGCAATCCGCCCGGCCTGATCAAGCTGTTCCGCGATCCGCTCTCCATGGACAGCGCATTGCGCGCCTCGGCGCTCTACCAGCGCCTCGGCGTCGACTGCACCGCGCTGGAACCGGATGGTTGCGTCGCCGTCGAACCGGCGTTGCGGCCGATCCGGGACAAGATCTCCGGTGGCGTGCACTATCCCGCCGACGGCAGCGGCGACGCGCTGAAGTTCACCCAGGCGCTGGCGGAGCGCGCCCGCGCTCTCGGCGTCTCATTCCTGTTCGGGCACGAGATCACCGGCTTCAGCACCGAAAGCGACCGCGTCACTGCCGTGGAGACGAACCAGGGCGCGATCCGCGGCGAGGCCTTCGTCTTGGCACTGGGCAGTTTCAGCACCCTGCTCGGCCGCAAGCTCGGCCTCTCGCTCCCGGTCTACCCGGCCAAGGGCTATTCCATCACCGTCGCGGCGCCGGGCTGGAACGGCGCGCCGCGCATTCCCATCGCCGATGACGGCCGCAAGGTTGCGGTCGTGCCGCTCGGCGATCGCCTGCGGGTCGCGGGCACGGTCGAATTCGACGGCTATGAAACGCGCCTGAATTCGACGCGCGGCCGGATGCTGGTGGACGGGCTCGGCGACATCTATCCGGACTATCCGCGCGAAGGACGGATCGAGCATTGGTCGGGCCTGCGCCCGCTGACGCCGGACGGAAGACCGATCATCGGCCGCAGCCGCTGGCGCAACCTCTTCCTCAACACCGGCCATGGGCCGTTGGGTTGGACGCTCGCCGCGGGATCGGGCTTAGCGATGGCGGAACTCGTCGCCGGGAATTCGCCGTCGATCGATCTCGCGTCCTTCTCGCCTGAGCGCTGATGAATTCGAGCAGCGTGATGGCAAAGGAGCACAAAATGAACTATAATCTGCTTCGTGCTGATCGTTCGAGAGAACGCCGCCTGTCTCGCTGATCGTCTCCGCGCTGACTCTGTTATCTCGCACTGCAACGCAGACAGGACGCAGACGGAACCTAGAAGAAAGCGTGCTCGCTCCGGCCCAAAACAGCGAGCATCATCAATGACTTAATGCGCTTTTTTGCGTCGGCGGCGTCTGCGTGGCTGCTCAGCGGCCAAGATATTCCCGGACCGCAGCATTGTCAGACCTCAGGACTTCGTCGGTCGTTCCGAACAGCGCCACCTCGCCTTCCGCGATGAACGCCGTGCGGGTCGCGATCCGCGCCGCCTCGTTCGGATCATGCGTCACCAGAAGGACCGTCAGCCCTTGTGCCTTCCGCAGCAGATCGGTCAGCTCCAACATTTCGACGCGCAGCGCCGGACCGAGCGCCGCGAAGGGTTCGTCGAGCAGCAGCAGCGGACGGTGGCGGATGAGACTGCGCGCGAGCGCGACACGCTGGCGCTCGCCGCCGGAAAGTTGGCCGGGCAGGCGCGCCTCAAAACCGTCGAGACCGACTTGCCGCAAGGACCAAGCCACCTGCTCCTGGTCGGCCGCGTCGAGCTTGAGCCCGGGATTGCGGCCGAGCCCGACATTCTCGGCGACGCTGAGATGCGGGAACAGGTTGAAGTCCTGGAACAGCGTCGTGACCGGACGCTCGGCCGGCGGCAGGCGCGTGATGTCCTCGCCGCCGACGCGGATAGTGCCGGCCAGCGGCTTCTCGAAGCCGCCGATCAGCGAGAGCAGAGTCGACTTGCCGGCGCCCGACGGGCCGACGATGCCGACGCATTCCCCCGCCTCGACCGCGAGGTCGAAGCGCATATGCATGTCTTCGTAATTGAAGATGAGTCCTTCGATCTCAAGAAAGGGCAAGCGATCGTCTCCTTCCCCCGATGCCCCGCTCGATCAGGGCGAAGGTCGCGAGGCAGAGCGCCAGCAGCACGAGGGCCGTGCCCGATGCGGAGTCCATGCGATAGGCCGAGATTTGATTGTAGAGCAGCAAGGTCAAGTTGGTGAGGTCCTGGTTTCCGAACAGTGCGATCGCAGCGAGATCGCCCATCGATGCGGCGCTGGTCAGGCCGAGCGCCAGGCCGAGCGCGGGGCGCAGCATCGGCCAATCGACCACATGGAAACGATCCCAGCCTGCAATCCCGAGCCCCGCGCACAGCCGGTCATACTGTGCGTGGTTGCGCGCAACCGCCGGGCGCAGCACGCCGACCGCGAAGGGCAAGGTCAGCAGCGCATTCATCGCGATGACGCCGACCGGCGCGATGGCGAAGAGATCGACCCGCCCCGTGAAGGCCAGCGTGATCCCGGCGCCGACCGCCATCGGCGAGGCGATGACTCCGGCCAGCCCGGCGACGCCGATCAGCATGACGGCTGGTTTCGAGCCGCGCAGGCGGTCCGAGGCGACGGCGATCGGATAGCCGAGCGACGTCGCGATCACGCCGGATGGGAGGCCGAGCGCCAGGGTGACGGCGCAGGCATCCAGCAGGTTCGGAAGATTTTGCTGTGCGAAGAGCAAGCCGCGCAACCCGTCGAACACCAGGGCGGCAACCGGCAAGGAGACGAAGCCCATGGCCAGCGCGATCGTGGCGAAGTCACGCATCCGGGCGCCTGCGGTCATGCCGTCGAAGCGCGCGCCGATGAGGCGCGTGCCGCGGCCGAAATCCAGCCGGCGGCTGGTGATCCAGGCGATCGCCACCATCGCCAGGCAGGCCACGGTCTGCAGCAAAGCCAGCGCGCCGCCGCGCGCGAGATCCACGTCGAGCCGGAGCGCCTGGTAGATCGCGACTTCCAGGGTGGTGGCGCGCGGGCCGCCGCCCAGCGTCAGCACCACCGCGAAGCTCAGGAAGCAGAGGATGAAGATGAAGACCAGCGCCGCCGGCACGTATTGCCTGAGCAATGGCAGCTCGATCAGCCGGAAGATCTGCCGCGAGGACATGCCGAGCTGCGCGGTCAGCCGCCAGGTTTCCGCCGGCACCGTGCTCCAGGCCGGCAGCAGCAGCCGGATCGCCAGCGGCAGGTTGAAGAACACATGCGCGATCAGGATTCCCGTCAGCCCGTAGATCGACGGCCGCCAGCCGCTGCCGAAGCTGCCGGCGAGTTCCGCGAGGTAACCGGATCGGCCGTAGATCGCGACGATGCCGAAGATCGCCGCCACCGCGGGCATCACCATCGGCAGCGCGCAGAATTGCAGGATCAGGTTGCGACCGGGAAAGTCGCTTTGCCTTGCGAGCGCGCGGCTCGCGGGGATGGCCGCGGCCAGCGCGATGACGGCAGACAGCGTCGCCTGCAGGAAGGTGAAGCCGATGACCCGGCGGAGATACGCATCCGTCGTCAGGTCACGCAGATCCGCCGCCGTCGCGCCCCAGAGCAGCGTGGCATAGTCGGCGACAATCGCCGCCGCGATGAGCGCGGCGAGGAAGAGGCCGAGGCGCGGCAGGGTCATGGTCTTATCGCCGCATCCTCACTCCCCCACCGCCTCGAGCCATTCCTTGATCCACGCCCCGCGATTTGCCGCCACGTCTGCCGCCGGCAGCAGCAGAGTCTTCTGCGGCTTCGGCGCGGCGGTCGCGAACTCCGGCGGCATGGCGCCGTCGGTCACCGGCAGCATCCAGTTGGTGGTCGGGATCACCGTCTGGAAATCCTGGCTCACCAGGAATTGCAGGAACTGCCTGGCGATCTCCGGATGCTTCGAGCTCTTCAGCATGCCGGCGACCTCGACCTGCATGTAGTTGCCCTCCGGGAAGACCAGCGCCTTGTAGCGATCGGTCTTCTCCTCCATGACGTGATAGGCTTGCGATGTGGTGTAGGACAGCACAAGCGGCGCCTCGCCCTTGGTGAACAGGCCATAGGCCTCGTCCCAGCTCTTGGAGACGGTGAGGATCTTCGGCGCGATCCCCTTCCAGGCCTCGCTTGCCTTGTCGCCATAGACCGATTTCAGCCAGAGCATCAGGCCGAGGCCCGGCGTGCTGGTGCGCGGATCCTCGAGCAGCAGCTTCGGCTCGGCGCCGGGCGCCGCGAGATCGGCGAGGCTCTTCGGCGGGTCCTTGAGCTGCTGGGTGTCCCACATGAAGGCGAAATAACCGTAGTCGTAGGGCACGAAGTTCTTGTCGTCCCAGGCGACCGGCAGCTTCACCGCGCCGGTATCGACGCCATGCGGCGCGATCAGCCCGGTCGCCGCCGCTTCGGCGGTGAGGCTGGTGTCGATGCCGAGCACGATGTCGGCCGGCGTCTTCTTCCCCTCGAGCTTCAGCCGGGCCAGCAGGCCGGCGCCGTCGCCGATGCCGACCCATTCGATCTTGCAGCCGCATTGCCGCTCGAAAACCGGGGTGATCTTGGGGCCCGGCCCCCATTCGGCGACGAAGGAGCTGTAGGTATAAACCGTCAGCTTGGGCGTATCCGCCTGGGCGGACGCAATGCCGGCAATGGTGAAAAGAGCGACCGAGAGAATGAGACGCATAACGAAGCCTCCTTTGCCGAGGAAGGGCACAGGAAGCAGCGAGAACGGGTTCTGGATCGCTGACTCATGTCCCTCCGCCGGTGCTAACCGGATCAGGTTCATCGGGTTGATGCGATCCACCGCATCTCTCAGCCCCCATGAGGGGCACCCCGTTGAGTGGCGCCATCCTTCGGCTCAAGCCGCGGGATTGTCAAGCAGGGACCGGAACCCAGCTATGCGCTGGGCCGGGTTTATCTTTCCGCGCCGAACAATTAGAAGAGCGACCCAGAGAACAGAGAGCAACCATGCCCCGCTTCGTCGACCTGATTCGCCACGGCCAGTCCACCTTCAACGCCCATTACGAGGCGACCGGGCAGGATCCCCTGCATTTCGACGCCCGGCTGACCGAGCTCGGCGAGCAGCAGGTGGCGGCGGCGCGGGATCGCTACCGGGACCGCGACTATGACGTGGTGCTGGCCTCGCCGTTGACCCGCGCGATCCAGACCGCCCATGGCATCTTCGGCGACCGCAACATCCCGATCGAGATCTCCGCCGTGCACCGCGAGTGGCAGATCAGCAGCTGCGACATCGGCCGCGGCATCGCGGAATTGCGGGCGGACTTTCCGCATCTCGACTTCAGCAGCCTGAGCGATCCCTGGTGGCACCACGACGCGCCCGCCTGCGACCTCGGCTTCCCGCAGGAGACCGAGGAACACCTGGCCGAACGCCTGACCGCCTTCGCCGCCCTGATCGCCGCGCGTCCGGAAGAGCGCATCGCCGTGGTCGGCCATGGCGACTTCTTCCGCCGCCTGATCGGCCGCCATCTCGCCAACTGCGAGCGCGCCGAGTGGGATCTCGCGGCCGCGCGGGAATTGTTGCGGGCCTAAGCCAGCACCGCGAGGTGCCGTTTCAGGGCCGGATGACCCAGCATCCGTTCCAGGTCGCCCAGGTACCGCTCCAGCATGGCATCCAGGCCGGGCGCGGCGTTTCCGCCGGCGATCTCGGCATAGGTCCAGCTGCCCGCCACCAGATGCAAGGCGGCGCGCATCAGCCAGAGCCTGCTTTCGCCCGGCAGTGCGCCATAGGCTTCCCTGAAATCAGCGTGACTGATCCGGCCGCCCATTCCGATTGCGGCGAGATCCCAGGCGGGGTCGCACATCGCCGAAAATTCCCAGTCGATCAGCAGCAACGTTCCGTCGCCACGCAGCAGGAAGTTCGCCGGGTTGGGATCGATGTGACTCGGCACCAGAGCGACTGGGTGCGCCTCCAGCGCGGCGCGGATCGGTTCTGCTTGCGCACGCAAGCGACGCAGCCGGTCGTCCGCCGCGAGCCCCAGGTAGGTGTCGATGATCGGAAACGCCTGCATCGTGCCCTCGAAGATCCGGCCCGAACGATGCAGGCGCGCGAACACGGAGCCGATCTTGCGGGCGAGCTCCGGCCGCGCGAAATCCTCCGGCGTCAGCGCCCGGGCATCGGCGAGGAAGGGCTGCAGCGTGACCCCGGTCGCGGCATCGGCGTAGAGCAAGGCGGGGGCGATGCCGAGCTCGGCGGCGATGGCGGCGTTGTGGAACTCCTGGCTGCGGGAGAGATAGCGCTGCGACGAGGCGCCCGGCGCCCGGAGCACGAAATCGGCGTCGCCGGCGGTCAGCCGCCAATTGCGGTTGGTCAGGCCGGCCAGTGGTCGCACCTGCCATGCGGTCGCGTCGCGCGCCGCCAGCAGCGGCACCGAACCGAGAAGCGTCTGCAGCGTTGGATCGCCTGTCATAAGGGGGTCGTAACCGTGTTTAAGATTTTCTTAAACCCCTAATGGCACGTTCTGCCTAATCCCTCCGTTCGGATAGGAATATGGCCGGCACCGAACTCCCCCGCATCGTCCGATTGCTCGTGATTTCCGAGGCCCCGCCGGTCTTCGCGGCCGTCGACCGGCTGTCGGAGAGCTTCGGCGAGGATCGCTATGTCGTGCGGCGTGCCGCGGGCGTCGGCGAAGCCATGGAAGGCGACGCGGCCTATGACGTCATCGTGCTCGATCTGCAGCCGCTGTTGAGCGGCGGCGTCAGCAAGGCGGAAGGCGTCGTCGCGAGCGTGGCGGCGCGCGGGCCGCTGATCGCGCTGACCGGTACGCTCGACCGCCCCGCCGAGCAGTCGCTGAAGCGCGCCGGCGCCGCCGACTGCCTGTTCGACGACGAATTGAGCGCGCGGTCCTTGCGTCGTGCCATCCGCACCGTGATCGCCACGGCGCCGGCGGGCCAGAAGCGGGGCATGCCACGGCTGTTCGATCCCTCGACCGGTCTCGCCAGCCAGTTCCTGTTCTGGGAGATCCTCGGCCTCGCCGCGCGGCGGGCCAAGCGCAACAAGGATTTCTTCGCGCTGCTGCTGCTGGAGGTTGCCGACCTGCCGCAGGAAGCCGGCGACGCGATCGGCGACATCGTCATGCAGGTCGCCGCGGAGCGCGTCTCCCACGTGCTGCGCGCCAGCGACACGGTCTCGCGCTTCGAGCACCACCAACTCGCCATCCTGGTGGAATCGATGCCGCGGGTCGAAGACATCCAGATCGTCGCCGAGAAGATCGTCCAGGAGCTGGGCAAGCCGTTTCCCCTGGGCGATCTCGAGCGGCGCTTTCCGGTCAATCTCGGCATCTCCCTCTACCCGACCAGCGCCGACAATGCCGACATGCTGATCGGCAAGGCTTTCGAAGCGCTGGCCGGCGCCAAGGCGCGCGGCAAGGGCGAGTTCGTCTTCGCCTGATCGTTTCGACCCGGCCGTCCGTTCCGGCGGCAAAGTTTGCCGCCCACGATCGACCGAACAGCGCTTATTTCAACGGGTTAACCGCCCTCCTTCCCGGCATGAAGCTTGCATCCTCGGAGACAGGCAGTCCGCCTGGTGTGTCGGAGGTTGAGTGATGCTATCCATGTTCGGTCGCGGCGAGGAACCGAAGTCGCCGATGAAGCCCGGATCCGCGCCGGTCCCCGCGGCCCGGCCCGCCAACACCAATGGACCCACGTTGCGGGCGCCCGCCCCGTCGGGTAAGGCGCGCAACTTCGAGAACCCGCCCTCGGTGGGCCAGTATCTCGTGCACCTCGCCTCCGATATCCGCAGCTTCACCCGCGCCGAGATCAGCGGCACCGTGGTCGGCGCGACGCCGGCCGAGGTGCAGCGCCTCGCCCGCCTTGCCGCCAAGCTGAAGAGCCGCTACTTCGCCCAGGCGCTGGATCTGACCAGCACCGAGCACGGACCGATTTCCGAGGCGGACATCCGCTACCTCGAGCGCTCGCGCTTCATGTACGAGGAAGTGGAGCGCGCGCTGGACTCCCTCCGGCATGCGATCCAGATCGGCGACCTGGCGCTCGAAGGCTTGAAGCGGGATTAGTTGCGGGCCTGCAGCTGCCCGTAGGCCGCCACCGTGTGACGTGCGATAAACGCGAGCTCGTCGGCGAAGTAGCCGATGAGGTCGCGCACGCTTCGGTCGGACAGCGCGATGCTGCGACCCGCACCCTGGCTGCACAACAAGCCGGCCCGTTCCGCATCCGAGAACGCGTTGAATATATGGCTGCGCGATACGCCTAGGCGCCGAGACAAGCGGCCATAGGGCAGCGCGATCGTCGCCGGCGGCGCAGCGCCGGCCTGCCAGGCCGTGCAGTATGCCTGCGCCAGGCTGGCGGAAATGAACGGCCCGGCACGGCGTACGTTGAAGAACGCGATCAGCGGATAGCGGCTCACCCAATAGCTGTCCTTGGCGAAGACCTCCGGCGCCCCGAGCAGGCAGGCCAGGCGGTGGAACCGCGGCTCGGCATCGAGGAACGCTTCGAGCACGGGATGCTCCAGCAGGCGATCGAACTGGCGGCAGGCGGCGCGGGTCCAGTCGCGATGCAGCGCGATCAGCCGCGGCGTCGGCTCCAGAATGCGCGTCCGCCGGTCTTCCGCCGATGCGCGACTGCGCAGCATGCCGGAGACGCGCAGCACGGCGACGAACGCCGCGACCCGGCGCGGACTCCCGATCTCCGCCGCGACCAACCGCGCCAGGGTCGGCGGCGCGCCGCCTTCGAGATATTCATAGTGCTGGCACAGCAACAGGAACCCGAGCAGCTCGCGTTCCCGCTGACCGAGGATCTTGCTCAGCAGCCGGTCGCCGCGGCGTGACGCCAGCAGCCGCCCGGTGTAGCCGGCGACGATGTCGGGAAAGAGCGGATGCGCTGCCATGGCGTCGGCGGAAAGGCGCGTCTCCAACGGAAACGAGTCCATGGTTTCTTTCCCCGTCACAACGCATCCGCGCACAAGGCAATCAGCGATCCATGCAGAGTTTGACATGAAGCAGCATCGCACACCGGGGTAATTGTTGCTCCCGCCGCGAGATCCTGAAAAACATTCCGCACTTGAGGGGCAGCAGCGGGGCACCATGCGAATCGCGGCGGGACTGCAGATCGCGGCAGCGCGATGGGCGCGACGGGGTTCCTGCCTTGCCGCAGCCGCAGGATTAAAAGCAGCACTGGTGGCCTGCGCCGTTGCGCAAGAGCAACCCGCCGATCCGATCCCAACCTACGCCATCGTTCCGGCCCAACAGCAACCCTGGCTGCACCATTGGCGCCTCAGCACCGACCTCACCCATGCGGAAGGGCGCGATATCAACTCTCGCGCCGGCCGCGAGGGCGACAGCAATAGCGATATGGCACGGGTCGGGCTCGAGGCCGGCATCGGCCGCTACGGCTTCGGGCGCATCGAGATCGGCCAGCAGCGCAGCGACAACAGCAGCAGCCAGCTGTTCTTGAACGATGACGGCGACGGTGATGCCACTTCGATCGGCGCCAGCGGCGGAATGTTCATCCTGCCCTTCCTGGCGGTCGGCGGGATGGTGCAATACAGCTGGGCGCACGCCGAGGACGACATGACCGATCCCGGGACCGGCACGCTGCTGGCCAAGATCGACCGCGACGACCGGCAGGTGAAATGGGCGCCCTTCGTCACGGTGGCCTATCCGATCGGTCCGGTCGAGCTCTCGGCGACCGGCAGCTATTTCAACATCGAGCGGCATTCCGACTATTCCGGCAGCGGCGCCGTCGTCGAGCATGATCGAGGCAGTCTCAGTGCCTGGACGGCCGCCGGCAATATCGGCTGGTGGATCGTACCGCGGCTCCGGCTTGGCGCCGGCGTCACCTGGATCGAGATCGCGGATCAAAAGCCGCAGACCGGCGCGACACCGCTGGACGGAAGCTGGGGTAATGTGCGCGGCGACCTGCTTTGGCGCACCCCGATCGACGGTGTCGATTTGGCGCTGCACGGCGGGCATGACTTCGACAACCGCCAGGGCAACGGCTGGAGCGCCGGCGGCGGCCTGGCGTTCCGTTTCTAGGGGAAAGGGTGCAGATGCGACGGCTGTTGCGCGTGACCGGTCTTGCCGCCCTGCTCGTGCTCTTGACCGCGTCTCAATGCCTCACGCAGAGCAGCGATATCCAGTACGCGGCAGGCTATGGCTATGTCGTGCCCCTCCTTTGCAAAGGATGCAGGTACGACCGCTACTACGTGACGTTCGACACCTATCAGCAGGCGCAGACCTGGCTGAACAATTGGCGCGACCGCTTCGACTACTACGGCAACAGCAACGGCCGGCCCAACCTCCCACCGGGCTACGCCACCTACTACGACGACGGAGACAAGGAATACAAGGCGATCACCGCCCTGCTCGGCCCGCCGAACCTGCATTCCACCGGCGCGGTCGATCTGAACCAGCCGCAGCCCTTCGTGCCGCAGTGACAATGCAGGAGAATGGCATGCTGAAGCATTTGAACGAGTGTCGGCATTTCCTGCGCGTGACCGGCTTCGCCGTGATCTTCGTGCTGTGCACCGCCTTCGAGTGTTACCAGACCAGCACGGATATCCAATACGCCCAGGGCTACGGCTACGTCGTTGGCATCACCTGCACCTACAACTGCAAGACCGCGAACACCAGCACCGCGTTCTACCTGAGCTTCGACACCTACGAACAGGCCAAGGCCTGGCTGGACCGCTGGAACCAGGGTGAGCGCAGCAATTTCGCGAATGGAACCACGCGCACTATCGGCAACAATACCGGCGAGTACGACAAGATCGCCGGCCTGCTGCGGCCGGTGCCGATTCCCTTCACCCCCAGCGATTCACTCGAGCTCAACCAGCCGCAGCCCTACGTGCCGCAATAGCGCGTCACTTCTTCTTCGGCTTCATCGCCTGCCAATCGGCATCACTCATCGCGGTGCCGAGGAAGTTGAACTGGCCGGCACCCTGCAGCCATTCGCCGCCGTCGATGGTGACGACCTCGCCGTTGACATAGGCGCTCTCATCGGCCATCAGGAACGCCGCCAGGTTGGCGAGCTCCGCGTGCTTGCCGGCCCGGCCGAGCGGATTGCGGGTCTCGAAGGTCGTGGCGAGATCGGGGCGCGGCACCAGACGCTCCCAGGCGCCCGGGGTCGGAAACGGTCCCGGTGCAATGGCATTGAGGCGAATACCGCGACCGCCCCACTCCACCGCCAGGCTGCGCGTCATTGCGAGCACGCCCGCCTTCGCCATGGCCGAGGGCACGACATAGGCCGAGCCGGTCCAGGCATAGGTGGTCACGATCGACAGCACCGAAGCCGAATGATTGTCGGCGAGCCAGCGCTTGCCGCAACCGAGCGTCACATACGCTGTGCCGTGCAGCACGATGCCGAGCACGGCATCGACCGCGCGCGGCGAAAGGTCCTCGCTCTTGGCGATGAAGTTGCCGGCGGCGTTGTTGACCAGCGCGTCCAGTGGACCGCTCTGCCAGATCGCCGTGAGCATTGCATCGACTTGGCCGGCATCGCGAATGTCGCAGACGTGAAACTCCGCCTTCAGCTTCACGGCCGCGTCGCGCAGGACCTCTTCGCGCCGGCCACAGATCACGATCCGGGCGCCGAGCGCCGCGAAACGCTCTCCCATGGCGAAGCCGAGGCCGGTGCCGCCGCCGGTGATCAGGATCCGGCGATCCTTCAACAGATCGGTGCGAAACATCCTACGACTCCAGCGGGCGCAGCATCTCGCGGGAGATGATATGGCGTTGGATCTCCGATGTCCCTTCCCAGATGCGCTCGATGCGGGCGTCGCGCCACATCATCTCCAGCGGCAACTCCTCCATGAGCCCCATGCCGCCGAAGATCTGGATCGCCTGGTCGGTGACCCGGCCCAGCATCTCGCTGGCATAGAGTTTGGCCATCGCAGCGTCGCCATTGGTCATGCTGCCGTTCTGCAGTTTCCAACAGACATACGTCACCAGCGCGTCAGCCGCCGCCAGCTCGGTTTTCATATCGGCCAGCTTGAAGGAAACGCCCTGGAACTTGCCGATGGTCTGGCCGAACTGCTTGCGGGTCGCCGCCCAGTTGAGCGCGAGGTCCATCGCCCGCTCCGCCTTGCCGCAGCAATTGGCGGCGATGAAGACCCGGCCGCCGACCAGCCATTCCTCGGCATGGACGAAGCCCTTGTGCAATTCGCCGAGGATCTGCCGCTTGTTGACCCGGACATTGTCGAAGAACAGCTCGTAATTGTCATAGGCACGATAGGAGACGGCGCGCGGGCCGCGGCGCATGGTGAAGCCTGGTGTGTCCTTATCGACCAGGAAGGCGGTCACCTGCTTCCTGGGACCACGCTTGGTCTCCTCGACGCCGGTCACGGTGAAGACAATGGCGAAATCGGGCAGGCCGACGCCGCTGATGAAATGCTTCTGGCCCTTGATGATGAAGTCGTCGCCGTCGGCCTCGGCGCGGGTCGAGATCGACATGGCGTCGGAGCCCGAGCCGGGCTCGGTCAGCGCGAAGACTTCCATCTTGTCGCCGCGCACGGTCGGCAGCAGGTACTTCTCGACCTGCTCGTCCTTGCAGGCCATCAGGATCGCCGAAGGCCGGCCGACGAACTTCTGCACCGCCCAGTTGACCTTGCCGAGCTCGCGCTCGAACAGCATCTGCGACATGACGTCGAGCCCGCCCCCACCGACCGCCTCCGGCATGTTGGCGGAATAGAGACCGAGCGCCTTCGCCTTCTCCTTGATCGCCGCGCCCAGTTCCGGCGGCACATGCCCGAGCTTGTCGACCGTGCGCTCATGCGGATAGAGCTCGGTCTCGATGAAACCGCGCGCGGTCTCGACCAGCATGCGTTGCTCGTCGGTCTGCTGGAAATCGAACGGCATGGGATTCCTCCGGGTTTGCAGCAGCATAGCTTTCGGCCGCGACGCTGAAAAGCTTGTTTTACGATCGTATAATTACGCCGATTCTGATTGAACGACCATTCAACGAATGCTAATAAATGCCTCTATAACAGGAGGCTGAAGCCAACACATGGCCCGCGATGCCATCAAGGAAGTCCGCCGGGAGCAGCTGATCGTTGCGACGATCGACGTGATTGCGCGCAAGGGCTTTTCCGAACTGACCCTGGCGGAGGTTGCGGAGACCGCGAAGCTCTCGACCGGCATCGTGAACTTCTACTTCAAGAGCAAGGACGTACTGCTCTCCGCAACCCTCGCGCATATGGTCGGCGAGTACCGACGCTATTGGCGCGCCAATGTCGCGGCGGCCACCTCCCCCACCGCCAAGCTCACGGCGATGCTGGAGGGCGATTTCCAGCGCCTGGTCGCCAACCGCAAGACCGTCACCGTCTGGTACGCCTTCTGGGGCGAGACGCGCTGGCGGCCGGATTTCATGACCGAGTGCCAGGCGCTGAGCCGCGAGTTCCAGGCCGTGGCTTCGGATCTGTTCCGGCAATTGGATACGCCGGACCGCGATCCGATGCTGATCGCCAAGGGCTTCAGCGCCATGAGCGACGGGCTCTGGCTCGACATGCTGATCAATCCGAAGGAGACCGACCGCGACACCGCGCGGCGCGTGGTGCGTGCCTTCCTGCACGGTCTCTATCCGGAACACTTCGCCGCCGACGCGGCCGAAGCCTCGACCTCCGCCGCCTGAGGAGACACGTGATGCGCAATTCCCGCGACGAGACCCTGCCCGGCTGGACCTATGACAATGCCGAGTTCTTCGCGCTCGAACGCGAGCATCTGCTGCTCTCCAGCTGGGCGCTGGCGGGGCATCGCAGCGACTTGAAGGCGCCCGGCGATTTCCTTTCGGTCGAGAGCTGCGGCGAGCGCGGCTTGGTCGTGCGCGGTGAAGACGGCAAGCTCCGCGGCTTCTACAACACCTGCCGGCATCGCGCCCATGCTCTGGTCAGCACGGAAAAGGGATCCTGCGGCCACGCCATCCGCTGTCCCTATCATGGATGGTCTTACAATTACGACGGTACGCTGAAGGCGATCGCCGCGGAGAAGAGCTTCCCCGACATCGACAAGGCGGAGTTCGGCTTGCGGCCGATCGAGGTCGAAGAGTTCCTTGGCTTCGTCTTTGTGCGCTTCAAATCCCCGTTGGATTCAAGGGGCGCGATGAGCGTTGCCGAGCGTTTCGCCCCCTATCGCGCCGAGATGGAGGCTTATCGCACCACGGAGATGGTCTCGCGCGGCACCGGCTGGCATTGCGACATCCCGGTCGATTGGAAGAACCTGATCGACAACTACTTGGAAGGCTATCACGTTCCGACCGGACATCCCGGTTTGCAGCGGATGTTCGGCAGCTCCTATACCGCCGAGGCGCAGCCGAGCGGCGTCTCGCGCCAGATCGGCATCATCCGCGACAAGCCGTCGGAGAACTGGAGCGAGCGGATGTATCAGCGCGTGGCGCCGCAGCCGGAGCACCTGCCGGAATCGCGGCGGCGCGCTTGGTGCTACTACACGCTGCTGCCCAATCTGGCGCTGGACCTCTATCCGGAGCAGGTCACCAGTTTCGAGGTGATGCCGATCGGCCCCGGCAAGAGCCGGCTGCGGGCCCGGCGCTGGACCCTTCCCGATCAGGATCGGCGGCACCGTGCCGCGCAATACCTGAGCTATCGCATCAACAGCCAGGTGCAGCGCGAGGACGAAGAGCTGGTCGCCTCGGTGCAGCAGGGATTGAAGTCCCGCGGCTATTCCTTCGGAATCTTCTCGGAGAAGGAGGCGGCCTTACGGCAATTGCACGAGATGGTGCGGCAGGCGGTGCCGGTGGCGCTGCTCGCCGAACCGCCGGAACCGGGCACGCTGGCCGCCGTCAACGCCAAGCTCCATCACGATCTCGCAGCCTAGAAAGAATCTTCCATGTCCTACCCCCTTCCCCCGCGCGCCCGCGAGATCCAGGAACGCGTCCGCAAGTTCGTGACCCAGGAGCTGATCCCCTGGGAAGTCCATGCCGAGATGCATGACGGCAATGTGCCGCCCGAGATCCTGAAGCGCCACCAGGCCGGCGCCCAGGCGGCCGGACTCTACAACATGGACATCCCGGTCGAGATGGGCGGCCAGGGCCTCTCCATGCTGGAGCAGGCGGTGACGCAGGAGGAGTTGGGCCGGGTCACCAACGCGCTCGGCTGGTGCGGCAACAATCCGCAGAGCTGGATGCTGAAGGCCTGCTCGGCCCAGCAGATCGAGAAATGGATCAAGCCGCTGATCCGCGCCGAATGGCATGAGTGCTATGCCATCACCGAGCCCGATGCCGGTTCCAACGTCGATGCGATCAAAGCGACGGCGCGGCGCGAGGGCGACTCCTACGTGCTCAACGGCGAGAAGTGGCATGTGACCAGCTTCAACCTCGCCCATTACATCATCTTCCAGGCCAAGCTGACCTCCGGCGAGAAGGCCGGGAACCATTGCCTGTTCTTCGTCGATGTCCACGCGCCCGGCGTCGAGGTGGTGCGGACGCCGGCCTATTCGCACACCTACCGCGCCCATCATCCGATCGTCCGTTTCACCGATGTGAAGGTGCCGGCCGAGAACCGGATCGGCGAGGAAGGCGGCGGCATGGCCTTCACCTATGACTGGTTCCGCTATGAGCGGCTGATGATCGCCGCCCGCTGCTGCGGGGCGGCGGCGCGGCTGATCGACGAGGCGACGACTTTCGCGCGGCAGCGGCCGATGTCGGGCGAGATGCTGAGCGAGAAGCAGGCGGTGCAGTTCATGCTGGCGGACAGCCTGACCGAGCTTTGGGCGGCGCGCTTGATGACCTATCGGACCGCCGAGGCGATCGATGCCGGCGAGGACGTGAAGGTCAGCCACGGCCAGGCCTCGATGGCGAAGTTGTATGCGTCCGAGATGGCCAACCGGGTGGCAGACCGCGCGGTGCAGATCTTCGGCGGCCGCGGCTATATGCGCGAGAACGTCGCCGAACGCTTCTACCGCGAGCTCCGGGTCGACCGCATCTGGGAAGGCGCCAGCGAGGTCCAGCGGCTGATCATCGCCAACGGGCTCTACAAGCGCGGCCAGGCGGCGCTGGTGGAATAGTCGCTGCCTCGCCAAACGGCCGACGCCTCCACTCCGCCGTCATCCCCGCGCTAGGCGCGGGGATCCACGCCTTGGGTGCCGCACGATAGAAAGGCGTGGATCCCCGGACCAAGTCCGGGGATGACGACTGAGTGGTTGTGATACCTTGCTCAAAGGGAGCGTAGCGCTCCGGGGAACCGCCATGTGGAAGAGCATACAGCCGGTGTTGCCGGTCTTGCTGACGGTCGTGCTGATGGAAGGCGCGCTCGGCATCCTGTCACCGTTGATCGGCTTCCGGCTGGCCTCGTCGGGCGCATCGACCTTCGTCGTCGGCGCCGCGGCTTCGGCCTATTTCCTCGGCTTCCTGCTGGGCACCCTCACCTGCCAGCGCATGATCCGGCGAGTCGGGCATATCCGGGCCTTCGGCGTCTATGCCGTCTGCGCTTCGAACGCTGCGATCCTGTTCACCGTTCTGCACGATCAGACGTTCTGGATTCTACTGCGCGGCTTTGCCGGCTATGCCCTGGCCGGCGCCTTCGTCGTGATCGAATCCTGGATGACCGACAAGGCTTCTGAGGAGAACCGCGGCCGGGTCTTCGCGATGTACACGACGGCGAGCTGGGCGGCCTCCGGCGTCTCGCCGCTGCTGCTGAATTTCGACGCGCCAGGCGGCATCCTGCTGTTCGTCCTGGTGACGATCGGACTCTCGGCGGCGATGATCCCGCTCGCCGTCACCAAGGTCGGCAACCCCAAGATCGACGAGCACCAGCATCTGCCGCTCTCGCGCCTGTTCCGCGCCTCGCCCACCGGCGTCGTCTGCGCCTTCGGCTCGGGCATGATGAATGCCGGCCTCTATGGCCTGTTTCCCGCCTATATCAAGGATCACGGTCTGGGCGAGAAGGAGCTGAGCCTGCTCTACTCCATCACCACCGTGGCCGCGCTGGTGACGCAGTATCCGATCGGCTTCGTCTCGGACCATTTCGGGCGGCGGCCGATCATCGTCGGGATCATGCTGGTCTCGACCTGCATGTCGCTGCTGCTCTACGCGCTGCCGGATGTCAGCTTCACCTGGATGGTGGTGCTGTTCTTCATCCTGACGGCTTTCGAATCGCCGCTCTACGCGCTGGGCGTCGGCCAGACCACTGACTATGTCGAGCGGCACGAGTTTGTCGCGGCCTCGAGCGGATTGCTGTTCGCCTGGGGCCTCGGCTCCTGCTTCGGCCCGACCATTGCCGGCTCGGTCATGCATGCCGCCGGCCCGCAAGGCCTGCTGCTGTTCGCGGCGGGTTGCTTCCTGGCGGTCGCGTTGTTCACCACCTACCGTGCGCTACGGCGTCGCGCCAAGACGCCGGAGGAGCAGAGCGATTACGTCGCCGTGCCGCTCACCCAAGGCACCTATGGCGCTCCGGAACTCGATCCGCGCGGCGAATACAAGCCGCATCCGCCCGCGCCGGCGGCGCAAGCGGGAGACGCGGAGTGATCGCTCCTGGCCTCAGTGGCCGTCGTCGGACCAATGGGGCGGATCGCCGGCGAACACGGCCTTGATCACGCCATAGCTGGCGCCGATCGCGTGCAGCTCCTTGTTCTCGCCGGTCCGCGGCATGGAGGCGATGGGCCGCGGCGCGCCGTTGCGCGGCGCAATGGTCAAGGTGCCGTTCCACGAAATGTCCATGTCGACGGCGCGGCCCTGGGTGTGGCGCGACACCAGCGCCGGCTGTGCCACGATTCCATAGGCGGTTACCATTTGGCTCGCGGCGGAGCGCGACTTTGGGAGGTCCGGCTCCCCAGCTTCGTCGCGATGGACCCAGTCGATATTGATCACCGCCATCTTTGGAACGTTGCCCGGATCCTCGACGTTGTGCGCGATCTTGTAGGCGTGATGCATCAGATAGGCCCGCTGCGGCGGCCGTAACGTCGCCGAGATCTTCACGGTCGCCTTTGCCGCGTGCAGGGCCTTGATGAACTGAATGAGATTGTCGCGAAATTCCCCCACGCAATCATTGGGGTCGCTGCTGGTCGGATATCGATCGACCCATTCCGGACCACTGAGCGCCATGTCAGCCCCCCTTCGCTGCTTCGTTCTTTTCGGTTGCAGACTACAACCAAAACACGCGAGTGGGAAGCGGCAGGCTAGCGGGACGTGGGGGCCGGGCCGCCGGGGTTGAAGAACATCACCGGCCGGATGTCATACGCGCTCGGGCCGTCATTGGCCTTCTGCAGGTCCTTGGCGATCTCGACCGCCTCATCGATATCCTTGCAATCGACCAGGTAGAAGCCGAGCAGGTGCTCCTTGGTCTCGGCGAAAGGTCCGTCGGTGACGACGGGTCCGTCCTTGCCTTTGCGCAGCACCTTGGCCTGCGCGGTGGGTTGCAGGCGCGCGACCGGGCCGAGCTTGCCGGCGGCGGCGAGCTTGCCGATCACCGCGCCGAGCCGTGCCATGACCGCATCGTCCTCGGCCTTGGACCAGCCGGAAACCAGCTTCTCGTCGTTGTAGCAGATGATCGCATAGAGCATCGGAACTCCCTCGCCCCGCCGGCTAGTCCAGCCGGTCAAGCTCCTCGGGCCGACTGGTGGTGACGTTGAGATCGGTGATGAGACCGGTCGAAATCGAATAGACCCACCCGTGGACGCTGACTTCCTGGCCGCGGGCCCAGGCGTCCTGCACGAAGACGTCGGAGGCGACGTTCCTCACCTGGCGGATTACATTGAGTTCGCAGAGCCGGTCTAGCCGTCGCGGCTCTTCAGCGATCGCGTCCAATTCGTGCCGGTGGGCCTGATGCACCTCGCGGATCGGGTGCAGCCAGTGGTCGACCAGGCCGCGCCGCTGCCCATCGACCGCGGCCCGCACACCGCCGCAGCCGTAATGGCCGACCACCATCACGTGGCGGACCCGGAGCACGTCGATGGCGAATTGCAGCACCGAGAGATAGTTCGCGTCCTGCGGCGGCGCCAGGTTGGCGACGTTGCGATGCACGAAGAGCTCGCCCGGATCGAGATCGACGATTTCATTGGCCGGCACCCGGCTGTCGGAGCAGCCGATCCAAAGGTATTCCGGCGCCTGCTGGGCCTCCAGGCGCTTGAAAAACCCGGCATCCGCCGCGACTTTCCGCGCCGCCCAGGCACGATTCTTGTCTTTCAGGGATTCCAGCATGGAACGCTCATAGCGGGAACCGGAGCCGGCGGCAAGACGGAACCGAATTGCTAGCTCGCGGCGCGCTTCGGTTCCGGTTCGGTCGACAGTTCCGGCTGCCAAGGGAAATGCACCGTCATCCGCGTGCCCTGCCCTTTGACGCTCTCGATCTCGAGCCTGCCGCCATGCAGCTCGATCAGCGACTTCACCAAGGGCAGGCCCAGGCCGGTCCCCTCCGCGTTCTTCACCAGGGCGGAGCCGATCTGGCCGTAGGGGCGCATCGCCTTGGCGACCTCCGCGGCGCTCATGCCGATTCCGGTGTCGCGAACGACGATGTCGACGCCGGATTCCACTTCCAGGAACTCCAGGTCGACCCTGCCGCCCTTCGGGGTGAATTTCACGGCGTTCGAAAGCAGATTGTAGATGATCTGGTTGGTGATGCGCTCGTCGCCATGCATCACGCGGCACGACGCCGGCGCACCGCAGTGCAGCTCCACGCCGCGGTCGCCCGCCATCTTGCCGAACATGCCGGCGGCACCCTGCGCCAGGACGCCCGGATCGAGCCGCTTGAGATCCAACTCCATTCGCCCCGCCTCGATCTTCGACAGATCGAGCACGTCGTTGATCAGCTCGAGCAGATGCTTGCCGCTGTTGCTGATCAAGCCGACATACTCGCGGTAGCGTGGCGGCTGGACCGGGCCGAAGATCTCCTGCTGGATCAGGTCGGAAAAGCCGATCACGGCGTTCAGCGGCGTGCGCAGCTCGTGGGTCATCTGCGCCAGGAAGTTGGACTTGAAGCGGTTCGCCTCCTCCGCCTTCTCACGCGCGATCCGGAGATCGCCGGTCGTGGCGATCAGCGATTCCGTCAAGCCTTCGAGTTCGGTCTTCGCCGCCTGCAGGTCTATCTCGCGATTCTTCTGCGCGGTGATGTCGGAACGGATGCTGACGAATCCGCCGTCGGAGGTCGGGCGGTGGCTGACCAGGGCCCAGCGTCCGTCGGCGAACATCTCCTCGCCGACGAAGGGCTCGCGCCGCTTGAAGCAGTTGATCCAGTCGTTCACGAAGGTGTCGATGTCCTTCGCATTGCGCACCGCCGGAAACTCGCCATGCTCCGCGCCGTAACGCAGCACGTCTTCCAGCTTCGCGCCGACTGCAATCGCCGGGGCCGACTTCGGGTAGAGCTCCAGCAGACGCTGGTTGAACTGCACGTAACGCAGATCGGCATCGAACAAGGCAAAGCCCTCGTTGATGCTCTCGATGGCGTCGCGCAGCCGCGCTTCGGCGGCGCGCAGGGCTGTTACGTCGGAGTATATTCCGACCCGGCCGCCGTCCGATGTCGCACGGATCACGACACTGAACCAGCGCCCGTCGGTCATCTGGCGCTCCAGCGGCTGCTCCGGCGGATCGATCATGGTCTCCAGCATGCGGCGCGGCCAGCCTTCGGGGTCCGCCTGCGCCAGGACGTCGGTCACCGACATCCCGGGAAATTCGGGGAGCAGATCGCGTAAGTTGCGGCCGATCGCCTGGTCCGGCGACTCATATCCGGCATAGTCCACCCAAGGCTGATTGCAGAGCACCAGGTTGAGCTCGCGATCATAGAGCACGAAGCCGTCGCTCATCGCGTTGATGGCGTTGGTCAGGCGCTCTTCGGCCTGCTTGATGCTGGTGATGTCGCTCCAGATGCCCATATAGCCGCCGTCGGCGGTTCGCCGTTCGGTGACCTGCAGCCACTGGCCCGTGCTCAGGTGCATCTCGAACGGCACATCCGACGGGTTGCGATGCTGCTCCAGGCGGCGTTGCACCCAGGCCTCCGCGTCCGGGCCGGTTTCGATCCCGGCACCGGGGGAGATAATGTTGAAACGCACGAACTCCTCGAAGCTGTGGCCGATCGGGTCGCCGAACGCCGCCCGGGTCGGCGCGTCGATGAACGTGCTGTTGTGCAGGATCAGCCGGTCGTCGGCGTCGAACAGCGCGAAGCCGCTGTCCATGGCCTCGATCGCGGCCTTGAGCCGGGCCTCGGTCAGACGAAAACGCTCGTTGCTGGCGGCGAGGTCGGCCGTCATGCGTACGGCGATCGCACTCGCCCGCGCACCGGTCGATTGCAGATTGGCAACCAGTGCGCTGAGGATGGTGGCGATCAGCAGCACGGCGGCGCTCAGCAGCATCGCCTCGCTGTGGCCGGCACTCGGGAAGCGCGGACCCGGCCGCCAGACGACGGTCAAGGTATGGGCATTGAGAAGCACGGAGGTTTGGCGGACCGACGGTCCGCGATCGCCGGCCTCCTTCGGCGGTTGCGCTCCTGCACTGTCAAACACCGCGGACCGATCGGTATCGACGCCATCGAACACACGCGCCTCGATCGCGTCGCCGAATCCTTCGAAGGCGGCACCGAAGAATTGATCCGCGACGACCGGCGCGTGAACCCAGCCGCGAAACGCAGCCCGCCGCTCCACGACCGTATCCGAGAAACGATGCGACCAATAAGTCGGCACGAAGATCAGGAATCCAACGCGCGGCCCCTCATCCATCGCCAGGTCGACGGCGCCGGACATCATCGGCCGGCCGAAATCGCGGGCCAGGATCGCCGCCATCCGGCGCTTCGGCTCGGATGCCAGGTCAAGACCGATCGGCGTGTGATTCAAGGCCTCGGGGCCTTCACGGATGATGACGAAATGCTCGTCGTAGGCGATGTCGGCACCGGCGATGGGACGGATGGCCAGCAGCGGCAGGCCGTCGTCGCGCATCATGTCCCGGAAAGCCGCGACCGCGTCGCGCTTGACCGGCACGACGATCCCCATGCCGTTGATGCCCGGATAGCGGCCGATCAGGTCGATCGAATCGATATAGGTCTCCCATTCCTGCCGGGTGATGCTGTCCGAGGCCGCGAACATGCTGGCGCCGCCCCGCAGGATGTCCGTATAGGTGCCGATCCGCTTCTCGAGTTCGGCGGTCGCCTTGCTGATGAGATCGTTGAAGTTCCGCTGGTCCAGAGCGCGCCGGTTGAGATCGCTGGCGAAGAACACCAGGGCGGCCAGCAGCGCGCCGCAGGTGAAGACGGTGCCGATCCAGCGCGAGCCCCGAACGCCGAGATCCGCCAGTACCACCGCCGCAAAGGCCAAAGCGGCGGCGAGAATCTGTGCGTTGAGCAGGCTCGCATTCTCGGAGCTGGTGACGAAGGGGCCGAAACCCCAAGCGGCACAGTTCACCCAGGACGCGGCAATCAGATTGGCGAGCCAGAATCCCACGCTGCTCGGGAACCAGCGGAAGGCGAGCAGCACCAGCGGGAAACTGGCGAAGACCAGGAGCCCGGCGCGCCAGTCGAGAATGGCGATCGCATTGATCGCCACGGCGCCGACCAGCAGCGCGCCGAGCCGGCGTGCGTCGCGCCCGCTGGGCCGCCGCCATTGGACCTCGGCGAGAGAGAGCAGCGCCGGAACCAGCAGGAACAGACCCAAGGCATGGCCGGCCCACCAGGTCAGCCAGACCGCAATGCCGGAAGCCGGCCCGAGCAGGCCGGCCAGATGCAAGGTTTCGAGGCCGACGCTGGCAGAGACGACCGCTGCGAGGAGCGAGGCCGCGGCATAGCCCAAGGCGGTGCCCAAAGGTAGCCTCTCGCCGTGCCAGCGGAGATTGCGCGAAACGATGAACTCACCGGCCAGGGCGGCCAGCGTATCCCCCGCCGCAATCGGCAGGGCGACGGCGAACCCGTTGCCCGCCAGGCCATGGGCGACGAGCGCCCCCAGGGTCACCGCCGGCCAGGCCCGCCGGCCGAACACCATCAGCAGTGCCACCGCCAATCCCGCGGCAGGCGCCACCGGCGCGGCGTGCGGGTTCAGGCTGGCCAGCGCCAGGCCAAGCGCCGCGGCCGCAAAATAGGCCAACCCGCCCAAGACCAGAACGGCGGAAATGGGGGCTTGCTTCGGGTGGCGAGAGAAGGCCTTAAGATCCATTGGGACGAGAGCCACCAGGGCAGTCCGACTTGATAATAAGCAAGTCGACAGCCTAGGGACCGAGTTCTGAAGGCCGGGTTAATTTCAGGGAGTTAGACACCACCTAAAGGTGTCAATCGGCTCAGTAGAGTTGGGTTCTGTAATCCGCTTCGATTTCCGCGTCGACCGCGGCCACCTTGGCCTGGGCCGGCGGCGCCTCGTTCGCGACTTCGGCCATCTGGTCCATGATCATCCGGGCCAGAGTCGGCATGGTGTTCCGCGCCAACTGGGCGGTCGGATCCCACAGTCGGGACCGGCGGAATGCCTTGGCGCAGTGGAAAAAAGCTTCGTCCACCGCAACCAGAACGCCGAATTTGGGTAGCCTCCCATCGACCGCGGAGTCCGCCAGCAACCCGGGGTCCCGGGTCACCCGCCCCCGCCCGTTGACCCGGAGCGTGTCCTCGAAGCCCGGGATGAAGAACAGCAGGCCGAGCGACGGGTACTGGATGATGTTGCGGAGCGAATCCATCCGGTTGTTGCCGGGCCGTTCGGGAATCAGCAGCGTGTTGTCGTCGAGCACGCGGACGAAGCCCGGCTTGTCGCCGCGAGGCGTCACGTCCGCATGGCCTTTGCCGTCGCTGGTGGCGAGGCAGCAGAACGGCGAGAGGCCGATGAACTGCCGCGCATAGCGCTCGATCCGATGCATCGTCTTGCCGGCGGCGCCCTCGCCCGGCGGCGGCACGATGGCGTCCAGCTCGGCGAGGCTGGTGACGAACTGCTTTTCCTCGAAGGTCATTTCAATCGCTCCATCTACCCGACGCTTGGGTCAAGGATTGGCAGGCGCCCAGACCACCCGCTTGAAGGATACTTCGCCTTGCGGCGGTGCGTCGAGTTCCCGCGCATAGCGGTGCCCGCCATAGACGGCCTGGGCGATCAAACCCGGCGCCAGGCAATCGCCGATCCGGGTCACCGTCTTGACGCCGGCATCGCGCAGTGCCTCTGGCTCGGCCAGGAGCGCCTGGTACAAGGCCTCCTCGGGAAGGCGCGAGGTCACGGCGACCACCGCACGGGCGGGCACGACGCGCCCCGGCTCGCCGTAATTGCTGGCCAGCGTGACCGCGTTCCCGTCGAAGCCGACCACGTCATGGGCGGTCACGACGGCGATGCCGAGCCGCCGCAGCTGCAGATTGATCGGGATGAGCTCAAGCGTGTTCGACGTCCAGCTCGCAACCACGTCGCCGGTCGTCACCAGGGTCACGCCCAGGCCCGCCATGGCCAGGCGCTCGGCGATGACGCTGCCCATGTAGTAGTGATCGTCGTCGAACACCACGACGGGACCCTGCGCCGGCAGCCGTCCGTCCATGATGTCGTCCGGGGAGAAGACCTGCGGTCCGCCGAATCCCGGAATGGGATTCCAATGGCTCCGTCCGACGCCGTCGCTGCACCAGCGCGCGCCGGTCGCCAGCACCACACGCTCGAAGCCGAACTCGCGGATCTGCGCCGCGGTGAGCATGCTGTCGCGATAGATCTCGACATTGGCAAGCTTGTCGAGCTGGGTCAGGCGGTAGTCGCGCACCCGCCCCCAGGCCGCGAGACCGGGCAGCTTGGACTCCCTGGACACACGACCGCCGAGCTCGGTGCCGGCCTCCGCAAGATGCACCTCATAGCCGCGCTGGCCCAGCGCCCGCGCCGCCTCGAGACCAGCCGGGCCCGCGCCGACGATCAACACGCGATCGGTGGATTGCTTCGCCGGAACGATCTCCGGATGCCAGCCCTTCCGCCATTCCTCGCCCATGGTCGGATTCTGGGTGCAGCGGATCGCCGACATGGTCATGTCGCTGGAGACGCAGATGTTGCAGCCGATGCATTCGCGGATATCGTCCGGCCGCCCCTCCTCGATCTTTTTCGGCAGGAACGGATCGGCGATCGAGGGCCGCGCGGCGCCGATGAAGTCGAGCACGCCGCGCTTGATCAGCTGCACCATGCGGTCGGGCGAGGTGTAGCGCCCGACGCCCACGACCGGCTTGGTGGTGAGCTGCTTCACAAAGGTGATGAACGGATCCTGGTGGCCCTCTTCGGAGAACCGTGAGACCGCGGAATCATGGCGCCAGGGACTGACATTCACGTCCCAGAGGTCCGGCAGCTCGGCCAGCATGGCGATCACATCCCGGCTCTCGCCGTCATGCAGCAGCCCGTCCGCGCCCATCTTCTCATCGACGCCGAAGCGGACCGCGACCGCGCAAGTGTCCCCGATCGCGTCCTTGGCATCCTCGATCAGTTCACGAAACAGGCGGATGCGGTTCTCGAACGCGCCGCCGTATTCGTCGGTCCGACGGTTGCGCCGCTTCTGCAGGAAATGCAGCGCCAGGCTGAGGTCATGGGCGGCATAGACATAGACGATGTCGAAACCGGCCTTCTTGGACCGCAGCGCGGCGTCGCGGTGCCAGCGGCGATAATCCAGGATGTCCTGCTTGTCCATGGCACGTGCCTGCCAGGGCCAATAATTGGTCATCTGATGCGAGGGTCCGATGGCGGGCTCGCGGCTGGAGAGATTCGAGACCGATGTCCCGTTATGCGTCAGCTCGATCGCGGCCAGGGCGCCGTGGCGATGCACCGCCTCGCACATCAACGCATGGCCGGGAATATCCTTGTCGTCCCAGAGTCGCCCCTCGATATAGGGCGTGACGTCGCCGCTCGGGTGGATCTCGACCTCCTCGGTCGCGATCACCGCCCATCCGCCCTCGGCCTTCATGCCGCGCATCGCCGCATGGCCTTCGGGATTGTGATGGCCCATGCCGTTGCAATGCGGCACCTGGAAGAACCGGTTCTTGGCGGTGACCGGTCCGATCTTCACCGGCTCGAACAGGATGTCGTAACGAGAATCGCGCGGCATGAACACTCCCCTTGTCGGCCGGCAATCTAGCTTTCCCGCCCTGCCGCTGTATAGTGCGGCAACCCGATGCATATGCAGGCAAGCATGGACGGAAAGATCGAGGTACTGGGCCAGGAATGGCTCTCTCAGGGCTTCATGAAGCTGGCGAAATACACGGTGCGGCACGAACGCTTTGAGGGCGGCATGATCGGCCCCTTCACCCGGGAGATTGTCATGCGCACGGTCGCCGTCGGCGTGCTGCCTTACGATCCGATCGCCGACAAGTTTCTGCTGATCGAGCAGTTCCGCCTGGCCGCGCATCTCGCCGGCATGCCGGCCTGGCAGCGCGAAGTGATCGCCGGCATCGCCGACAAGGACGAATCGCACGAGGACCTGGCCCGCCGCGAGGCCATCGAGGAGGCGAACTGCAAGGTCACCGATCTGGTTGAGATGACTCGCTTTCTGCTCAGCCCCGGCATGAGCAACGAGGTGCTGATCCTCTATTGCGGCCGCATGGATTCGAGCCAGACCACCGGCGTGCATGGCCTCGACAACGAGCATGAGGACATCCGCTCGACGCTGTACGACGCGAAGGAAATCCCGGCGCTGCTGGAACACGGCACCACCGGCAACGGCCCCTTGATGATGGCGCTCTATTGGATGCAGGCGAACCGCGAGCGCCTGCGCAAGCTCTGGCGATGAGAAAGCTGCCATGAAGAAGCTGGCGGTCGCCCGCCTCTGGTACGAGGGCAATTCCTTCTCGCCGGTGCCAACCGGATTGCCGGTGTTCGAGGCCCGGGAGTTCTTTGAGGGGACGGCCGCGAAGGACTTCTATCGCGGCACCAAGACCGAGATCGGCGCCGTGGTTGATTTCGCCGAGCGCACCCGCGACTGGAACGTGGAGTTCCTGCTCTGCGCCGCGGCGCCGCCCGGCGGGCCGATGACCCAGGATGCCTTCGCCGAGATTCGCGACACCATTCTCGACGGACTCGGCCGCGATCAATGGGACGCGGTCTATCTCTCGCTGCATGGCGCCACCGTCACCGAAACCGATCCGACGCCGGAGTTCGATCTGCTCCGCCAGGTGCGCCATGTGATCGGGCGGACGCCGCTGGCGGTCTCGTTCGATCTCCACGCCAATCTCGGACAGGCGATGATCGATCTCGTCGATATCGCGGTCGGCTACAAGACCTATCCGCATATCGACATGGCCGAGGTCGGCGCCCGGGCGGTGGCACTCGCGGTCGAGACCGTCGAAGGCCGAATCCGCCCGGTCTGCGCCCTCGCCAAGGTGCCGGCGATCCTGACCAGCTTCAACATGCGGACGACCGACGGGCCGATGCAGGAGCTCGCGGAGCTCGCGGCGGAATGGCGCCGCCGCGACGGCATTCTCGATGCTTCGGTGTTCGGCGGCTTCGCCTATGGCGATTCGCCCTTCGCCGGGGCCAGCGCGCTGGTCACCGCCGACGGCGAACGCGCGCTCGCCGAGGACGCCGCCCAGGAGCTGGCGCAAGCGATCGCCGCGCGCCGCGACCGCTTCACCGTCTCGCTGCCCTCCGCGGCGGAGGGTATAGCACAGGCCCTGAAAGCGCGCGGCCATGGACCGGCTTCCGTGGTCGATCCGGCGGACAATCCGCTGTCCGGCGGCATCGGCGACACGCCGACCTTGTTCCGCGCCCTGCTGGACGCGAAGCCGAAAGTCCCGACGGTGTTCGGCTTCTTCTTCGACCCGGCGCTGGTCGCGCGCGCGCATCGCGAGGGCGAAGGCGCGGTGCTGGATGCGAAGCTCGGCGGCCGCATCACCGATGCGTTCGGCGCGCCGGTCGCCGTCAAGGCCCAGGTGCTGAAGCTGACCGACGGCAAGTTCCGCAACCTCGGGCCGATGGAGCACAACCTGCCGGTCGATCTCGGCAAGACCGCCTTGCTGGAGGTGAAGGGCATCCAGGTGATCGTCACCGAGCGCTGCCAGACCCCGAACGATCCCGGTTATTTCGCGCTGCATGGGATCGACCTCGACAAGGTCAGCCTGCTTTGCGTGAAGGCGAAGAACCATTTCCGTGCCGGTTTCACGCCGCTCACGCGGGCAATCATCGATGTGGACTGTCCCGGGCCGGCCGCATCGAATCTGCGGCACTACCGGTTCCAGCACGCGCCAAAGTCGCTATATCCGCTGAATCAGTAGGCTTTTTCGGCTTCTGGCACCACGGTCAGGGGTTGATCCAGCAACGACGGCTGCCCTACCCTACGCCGTGCTCTGATTTCACACAGAACCTTCACAGCCGGAAGCAATCATGGATTTTCGCCAGGGTTTCATCGACACGATCGGCAACACGCCCCTGATCAAGCTGCGCAAGGCGTCGGAGCTGACCGGCTGCACCATCCTGGGCAAGGCGGAGTTCCTCAACCCCGGCGGCTCGGTGAAGGATCGCGCGGCGCTCGCCATCATCACCGATGCGGAGAAGAAGGGGCAGATCCGGACCGGCGGGCTGATCGTCGAAGGAACCGCCGGCAATACCGGCATCGGTCTGGCACTGGTCGGCAATGCGCGCGGCTACAAAACCCTGATCGTCATCCCGGAGACCCAGAGCCAGGAAAAGAAAGACATGCTGCGCCTGGCCGGCGCGGAGCTGAAGGAAGTGCCCGCCCTGCCCTACAAGGATCCGGGCAACTATGTGCGCGTCTCGGAGCGCATAGCGAACGAGCTGAAGGACAGCAACCCGAACGGCGTGATCTGGGCCAATCAGTTCGACAACGTCGCGAACCGCCAGGGCCACTACACCACGACCGGCCCGGAGATCTGGAAGCAGACCGAGGGCAAGGTCGACGGCTTCGTGAGCGCGGTCGGCACCGGCGGCACGCTGTCCGGCTGCGCGATCTTCCTCAAGGAACAGAACCCGAAGGTGAAGATCGCCCTCGCCGATCCCGAGGGCGCCGCGCTCTATTCGTACTTCAAGACGGGCGAGTTGAAGTCTTCGGGCTCGTCGATCACTGAAGGCATCGGCCAGGGTCGGATCACCAAGAACGTCGAGGGCACGCCGGTCGATTTCCCGTTCCAGATCCCGGACAGCGAGGCCCTGCCGATCGTGTTCGACCTGCTGAAGCATGAAGGCCTCTGCCTCGGCGGCTCGACCGGCATCAACGTCGCCGGTGCGATCCGGCTGGCGAAGGAACTCGGCCCGGGGCACACGATCGTGACCCTGCTCTGCGATTTCGGCACCCGCTACCAGAGCAAGCTGTTCAACCCGGAATTCTTGAAATCGAAGGGCCTGCCGGCGCCGGACTGGCTGTGAAGGAACGACTTTCGTTTTAGCCGTCATCCCGGGACTTGGTCCCGGGATCCACGCCTTTCTATCGGATCGCACCCAAGGCGTGGATACCGGCGTTTAGCGCCGGCATGACGAGACACACTCGTTTACTGCGGCACCGTCTCATTCACGCTCGGCCGTAATTGCATCGCCGCGTGCCAGGCCGCAATCTTCGGCAGGCGCGTCAGCATCGCCTGCCCTTCCGGCGTGGTGTCGAGATAGTGCACGACGCATTCCAGCAGCAGGTCGGCCGGGCTGATCTGGCGGCCGACCAGGAACGGATCCGGGTTCATCATCAGATCCTCGATCGCCTTCAGCGCGTGCTCGCCGGTTTTGACCGCTTCGCCGATCGCCGCCTCGTCGACGATCCGGTCGGGCCTGGGGAAGGTGCGCGGCACGAAGATGCCCCAGA
Organism: Dongia sedimenti; assembly: GCA_030715195.1. GTDB lineage: Bacteria > Pseudomonadota > Alphaproteobacteria > Dongiales > Dongiaceae > Dongia > Dongia sedimenti. The sequence goes on along the minus strand of JAUYVI010000014.1, from coordinate 16,991 downwards.
CCAGCGGGCGATAGGCGTATGAATTGATGACGCTCATGATCTGCGCCGCACGGGTGCGGCGGTGGATGTCGCCGGGCATCAGCCGCGTGCCGGGAAAGGCGTCGTCGATATAGGTCAGGATCGGCACGGTTTCATAGATCATGAAACCATTGTGCTCGAAGGCCGGCAGCATGCCGAAGGGATGGCGCTTGAGATGCTCCGGGGCGCGGTGCGCATTGTCGTCCATCTCGACATGCACCTGGTCGTGCGGAACCTTCTTCTCCAGCAGCGCCATGAGGACGGCGCGCGTGTAGACGCTGGTGCGCGGTCCGTAGACGATCGGCTTTGCCATGGAAATTTCCCCGCTTTTCCCACACCGAACGGTAGGAGTGCGCTCCTTGACCGTCAAGGCCGCCCCATTATGATGCCCGGCAACAGGGAGTTATCCATGGAAAGCCCGACCGAGGCATTGTTCCGCGAAGACGCCTATCTCAAGAGCTGCGATGCGGTCGTCACCGCGATCGACGAGAAAGGTATCCGGCTCGACCGCACCGTGTTCTATCCGACCGGCGGCGGCCAGCCCGGCGATGTCGGGCGGCTCCGCGCCGCCGACGGCACGGTGGTCGAGATCCGCGACACGGTGAAGGGCGCGATGCCCGGTGAGATCGTGCATGTCCCGGCGGAAGGCGCGGCGACCCTCGTCCCCGGCACCGCCGTGACCGCCGAGCTCGACTGGGAGCGCCGGCATCGCCTGATGCGGATGCACACCTGCTTGCACCTGCTCTCCTCGATCGTCTCCGGCGAAGTGACCGGCGGCCAGGTGAGCGACGGCAAGGGCCGTCTCGATTTCAACCTGCCGGACGGCTCGCCCGACAAGGAGAAGATCACCGAGGAATTGAACCGCCTGATCACCGAGGACCATCCCACCGGCACGCGCTGGATCACCGATGACGAGATGGCGGCGCGGCCCGAGTTGGTGCGCACCATGTCGGTGAAGCCGCCGATGGGCCAGGGCCGCGTGCGCCTGCTGGAGATCGACGGCGTGGACCTGCAGCCTTGCGGCGGCACGCATGTCGCGCGCACCGGCGAGATCGGCGCGGTCGAATGCGTCAAGATCGAGAACAAGGGCAAGATGAATCGTCGTTTCAATCTGGCATTGAAGGTCGAATGATGGCGGTGGATACCGAAACCAAATCCCTGGTCAGCACCGAATGGCTCGAGGCCCATCTCGGCCAGCCGGACCTGCGCATCGTCGATGCGACATACTATCTGCCGATGCAGAACAAGAGCGCCCGCACCGAATACGACCAGCGCCACATTCCCGGCGCGGTCTTCTTCGACGTCGATGAGATCAGCGACACGTCGACCGACCTGCCACATATGCTGCCGCCGGCCGACAAATTCGGCTCCCGCATGAAGAAGCTCGGCATCGGCGATGGTTCGCGCATCGTCGTCTATGACGGCAATGGCGGGATCGCCGCGGCGCGGGTCTGGTGGACCTTCCGGATCTTCGGCCATCGCGACGTCGCCGTGCTCGATGGCGGGTTGATGAAGTGGATGGCGGAGGATCGGCCGCTGGAGGACCTGCCGCCCGCCCCGCGCGAGCGTCACTTCACGCCACGCCTCGACAACACCATGGTCCGCTCGAAGCAACAGTTGCTCGACAATCTGAAGTCGAAACGCGAGCAGGTGCTGGATGCCCGCGCCGCCGGGCGCTTCAACGCGACCGAGCCGGAACTCTGGCCCGGACGCCGCGCCGGGCATATCCCGGGATCGCTCAATCTCCCGTATACGCAGTTGCTGCGCCCGGACGGCACGTTCCTGCCGGTCGACCAGCTGCGCGCCAAGTTCGCCGCCGCCGGCATCGATCCGAAGCAGCCGGTGGTTACCAGTTGCGGCTCCGGCATCACCGCCGCGGTGCTCGCCCTCGGCCTCGATCTGATCGGCCATCGCGACGTCGCGGTCTATGACGGGTCCTGGGCCGAATGGGGCCTGCCCGGGGACACGCCGGTCGAACCATGATCATTCTCCCCTACTCCGAACGCGACTTCGACGGCGTCGCGGCGCTGTGGCGCGACGCCGGCATCCTCAAGCCGTACAACGATCCGAAGGTCGAGATCGCGCGGATCCAGAAGAACAACAACTGCCTGCTCTATATCGGCCGCGATGGAGATCGCATTGTCGCCAGCGTCTTGGTCGGCCACGACGGCTACCGCGGCTGGCTCCACAAGGTCGCCGTCGCCGAGGACCAGCGCGGCAAGGGCTATGGCCGGAAACTGGTGCAATTCGCCGAGGCCTGGCTGGTCGCGCGCGGCATGCCGAAAATCAACCTGATGGTGCGGGCCGAGAACCCGGCGGCGCGGGAATTCTACCAGCACCTCGGCTACGAGAATGCCGGCCATGCCGTGCTCGGCCGCTGGCTCGACAAGGGCGACGTCGATCTCGCTTCCGCCGAGATCGATGTGGTCATCACCTATATGGAAATGACCGCACCGCCGACCCGGCCGACCGTGCCGCTGCCCCCGGGCAAGCATGCCTTGCTCCGGGTCGAGAGTCCGACCATCGCCTTCTATCGCTTCCTCTACAACACGGTCGGCGAGCAATGGCTGTGGACCGATCGCCGGCGGATGCCGGACGAGAAGCTGCTTGCCCTGGTCGATCATCCCGAGGTCGAGCTTTACGTGCTCTATACCGGCGGCCAGCCTTCCGGCTTCGTCGAGCTCGACCGACGGCCGAAGCCGGAGCTCGCCTTTGCCTATTTCGGCCTGATGAACGAGTTCATCGGCCGGGGCCTCGGCAAGTATCTGCTCAACTGGGCGGTGGATCAGGCCTGGTCCTATGGACCGGAAAAGCTGACCGTCGATACCTGCACCCTCGATCACCCGCGGGCGATCGGCGAATACCAGCGCGCCGGCTTCCGCCCGGTGCGGCAGGTTCAGAAGCGCATGCTGGACCCGCGCCTGGAGGGCTACGCGCCGATGCATGTCATCCCGCGCCTGCCGGAGGTGGCCACGGGGTGAGCATCCTCCCAGGGACACACCTCTGGCGGACACCTGGTCCGGTTGGTATGTTGGGGCCCGCCTGAACACGGCAGAGGCGCGGCGTTTGTCCACCAGATCCGGCAGATCGAAGTCAAAGATGGCGCTGACCGCCGAACTGGTGGCACTCTGCCATCGTGCCGAGCCGGATCGCGGCCTGCCGCCCTACCTGACCGAGGTCTGCGACGCCGACTATGAGCATTTCGCCGCCGAACTGCTGAAGCGGCGCGAGCCCGGCCCGCTCTGGCTGTTCGCCTACGGATCCCTGATCTGGAAGCCCGCTTTCGAGGCGCTCGAGCATTGCCGCGCCACGGCGCATGGCTGGCATCGGGCCTTCACCATGCACTTGCCGCGCTGGCGCGGCACGCCGGAGCAGCCCGGCCTGATGATGGTGCTGGAGCCCGGGGGCTGCTGCACCGGGGTCGCCTATCGCCTGCCGGACACCGACCATCACGAGCAGATGGTCCGCCTGCTGAAACGCGAAAGCGCCTCGCGCGAAGGCCTCGAGATCGCCCGCTGGATCGCCATCGACACCCCGCACGGCAAGGCCCAGGCCCTCACCTTCTGGGCCGGCATCAAGGGTCCGCTGCGGGTCGAAAAGCAGGATCACGCAAGGGTGGCGCAGATTCTCGCCCGCGCCTGCGGCCATGCCGGCTCCGGCGCGGAATACCTGTTTCACACCGTCTCCAAGCTCGAGGAGCACGGCATCCGCGACCGCAATCTCTGGCGGTTGCAGCATCTGGTCGCCGAGGAAATCCAGCGCCTGCACCTGACGCCGCCGAAATCGTGAGCCGCCAACCCGGTCAAATGGGACGGGGCCAATTCCGTCGGGTCGCCGAACGTGAGCGCCGCCGCATCGCCTTCCTCCTCGATGGCGTCGAAACCGAGGCCCTGGAAGGCGACACCGTGCTGATCGCGATCCTGACCACCCGCGCACACCTGCGCATGGCCGAGTTCACCGAAGCGCCAAGGGCTGGCTTCTGCCTGATGGGCGCCTGTCAGGATTGCTGGGTCGCAAGCGCCGATGGACGGTCGCTGCGCGCCTGCACCACCTATGTCGCCGAGGGCATGGCGATTGTGACCCGGCGATGAACACGCGGGTGGCGATCGTCGGCGGCGGTCCCGCCGGCATCCGCGCCGCCGAGCGGCTGGTCGAGCACGGGCTGTCGCCGATCCTGCTCGACGAGGCGCCGCGCATCGGCGGCCGCATTTATCAGCAACTTCCAGAGGTGCGCGGATTTCGGCGCGACGGCAAAGCGCTCTATGGTTTCGAGGCCGGGAAGGCCGAGGACCTGCACGCGGCTTTCGCCCGCATCCAGCCGCAGCTCGATTATCGGCCGGGAACGACGGTCTTCGACATTGCTTCCGATCGCCTGATCACGCTCGGCGACGGACGGCGGGAGGAGATTGCCTACGACCGCCTGATCCTGGCGACCGGGGCGATGGACCGGATCATGCCGCTGCCCGGCTGGACCCTGCCGGGGGTCTTTGCGCTGGGCGGCGCGCAGATCGCATTGAAACACCAGGGCTGCGCCATCGGTCATAGCGTGGTTTTCCTCGGCTCCGGTCCCCTGCTCTATCTCGCCGCTTATCAATACGCCAAGGCCGGTGTCAACGTCGCCGCCGTGTTGACGACCGCGCCCTGGCTCGGCCTCGGCGCCAATCTCCTCGGCATGGCGGCACAGGCCAAGACGGCGGCGAAGGGCGCCTATTATGTCGCCAAGCTTCTCTCCTGGCGCATTCCCGTCATCGGCTCGGTGCGCCCGGCCCGCATCATGGGTCGCGACAGCGTCGAGGGCCTGGAAGTGCTCGTCGATGGCCGCCTGCGCCAATTCGACTGCGATGCCGTGGCGCTCGGCTACGGGTTGAAGTCGGAGAGCCAGCTCGCCGAACTCGCCGGCGCGCAGTTCGTCTTTGACCGCGCGCAGAACCAGTGGCTGCCGGAAATCGATGACCACGGCCGCGCCGTCGGCCGCGACGGCCTCTATCTCGCGGGCGACGGCGCCGGCATCCAGGGCGCCGATGCCGCGGAGCTGCGCGGCCGGATCGCAGCCGGCGCCCTGTTGCAGGACCTCGGCATCGCGCTCAAGGACGCCGGCGATTTCGGCACACTCAAGCGCTGGCATCGGTTCCGTGTGGCGCTGGAACAGGCGATGCCCTTCCCGTCGCATCTGGCCGCGGACTTGCCGGATGCGAGCATCCTCTGCCGCTGCGAGAATATCACCGCCGGGGAGGTCCGCGCCGCCGCCGATCAAGGTCTCCGCGAGATCAACCGGGTAAAGGCCGCAACCCGGCTCGGCATGGGCCGCTGCCAGGGGCGGATTTGCGGCATCGCCGGCGCCGAAGTGCTGGCCGCAAAGCTCGGCGTCAGCGTCGATTCCGTCGGCCGGCTGCGGGCGCAGCCGCCGGTGAAGCCGGTCCCGATCGAGGCGCTGGCCGGAGACGCGCCTTGAAAGCCGATGTCATCGTGATCGGCGGCGGCATCGTCGGCTGCTCGACCGCGCTCCATGTCGCCCGCAAGGGCCGCTCGGTGATCCTGCTGGAACGCGACCAGGCCGGCATCCGCGCCAGCGGCGTCAATTTCGGCGGCGTGCGCCAGCACGGCCGCGCGCTGGCCGAGCTCCCCCTCTCCTTCCGCGCCCGCGCGATCTGGGCGGACCTCGCGAGCTTGATCGGGACCGACGGCGAGTTCGCCGTGACCGGCCATCTGCGCCTGGCGCGCCAGGAATCCGACCTGAGATTGCTGCTGCTGCATATGCAGGGCGCCTCGTTGTATGGGCTCAAGCTCGAGTTCCTGGACCGCGCCGCGCTCGACCACCGCTTTCCCTGGCTCGGGCCGCACATCATCGCCGGCACTTATTGCCCGAGCGACGGACAGGCCAACCCGCGGCTGATCGCCCCCGCCTTCGCCACGGCGGCGCGCAAAGCCGGCGCCACGCTGGTCGAGGGCGCGGAAGTGGTCGAGGCGACCCATGACGGCGGCGTGTTTCAGGTCGCCGTGCGGGATGGAAGGCGCTTCGAGGCGCCGCTGCTGGTCAATGCCGCCGGCGCCTGGGCCGCGACCGTCGCCGGCTGGTTCGGCGAGATGGTGAACCTGGTGCCGGAAGTGCCGCAGGTCATGGTCACCGAGCCGGCGCCCTATCGCTTCCAGCCGGTGCTCGGCGTCATCGGCGGCGATCTCTATTTCCGGCAGATCCCGCGCGGCAACGTGATCTTCGGCGGCGGCCAGGGCCGCGCCAATGCCGATCACACCCGCTCGGCACCGCTGCCGGAGATATCCGCGCGTGCCGCTGCGGAGGCCGCCCGCATCGTGCCGGAGATCCGGCATCTCAACATCATCCGCACCTGGACCGGGGTCGATGGCGACACCGCGGACGGCTCGCCCATCGTGGGACCTTCAACCACGACGCCGGGTCTGTTCCACGCTTTCGGATTCTGCGGCCACGGATTTCAGCTTGGTCCCGGCGTTGGCGCGGTCCTGGCCGAGCTGCTCATCGACGGCCGCAGCGACACCGACATCCATGGCCTCGGCATCGCGCGGTTTGTCGGCAGGCGATAGCGCGCGGCGGTGCGAGCCACTGTCGCGGGGCATGGGCCGCGCGCCTCAGTGATGCAGGATCTGGCTCAGGAACAGCTTGGTCCGCTCGGATTTCGGGTTCTTGAAGAACTCTTCCGGATCGTTCTGCTCGATGATCTCGCCGCGGTCCATGAAGATGACGCGGTTGGCCACGGTGCGGGCGAAGCCCATCTCATGGGTGACGCAGATCATGGTCATGCCGGTCTCGGCCAGGCCGATCATCACGTCCAGCACTTCCTTGATCATCTCCGGATCCAGCGCCGAGGTCGGCTCGTCGAACAGCATGACCTTCGGGTTCATGCAGAGCGAGCGCGCGATCGCGACGCGCTGCTGCTGGCCGCCGGAAAGCTGGCCCGGATACTTCGACGCCTGCTCGGGGATCTTCACGCGCTTCAGATAGGTCATCGCGACCTCTTCCGCGTCCTTCTTCGGCATCTTGCGGACCCAGATCGGCGCCAGGGTCAGGTTCTCCAGCACGGTCAGGTGCGGGAACAGGTTGAAGTGTTGGAACACCATGCCGACCTCGCGGCGCACCTGCTCGATCTTCTTCAGGTCATGGGTCAGCTCGACGCCATCGACCACGATCTTGCCCTTCTGGTGCTCCTCCAGCCGGTTGATGCAGCGGATCATGGTGGACTTGCCGGAGCCCGACGGGCCGCAGACCACGATCCGCTCGCCGGTATAGACCGTGAGGTCGATGTCCTTCAGGACGTGGAACTGGCCGTACCATTTGTTCACGGCCGAGAGCTGGATCATCGGCTGGTCCGATGCGGCGGGGATCGCTTGTGCGGCCCCCTGGTTTAAGGCTTGGGCCATGGAGTTCCTCTCAGCGCTTCTTGTGACCGGTGTGGAGCTTCCGCTCCAGATGCATGCTGTAGCGCGACATGGCGAAGCAGAAGATCCAGTAGACCAAGGCGCAGAAGACATAGCCCTCGATCTCGGTGCCGAGCCAGTTGGTGTCGCGCGATCCCGCGCGGACGATGTTCAGGAAGTCGTACAGCCCGACGATCGCCACCAGGGTGGTGTCCTGGGTCAGGCTGATGAAGTTGTTGACGATCCCGGGAATGGCGATCCGCAGCGCTTGCGGCAGGATAATGAGGCGCATCATCTGCCAATAGCCGAGTCCCATCGCCATGGCACCCTCGTACTGGCCCTTGGGCAAGGCCTGCAACCCGCCGCGCACGACCTCCGCCATATAGGCCGCGGCGAAGATGGTGACGCCGAGCAGCACGCGCAGCAGCACGTTGAACTCGACGCCGGGCGGCAGGAAGAAGGGCAGCATCACGTTGGCCATGAACAGGATCGTGATCAGCGGCACGCCGCGCACGAACTCGATCATGACCACGCAGAGCATATGCACGACCGGGAGATCCGAGCGGCGCCCCAGGGCCAGCAGCACGCCCAGCGGCAGCGAGAACACGATGCCGATGCCGGAGAGGATCAGGGTCAGCATGAAGCCGCCCCAGAGCCTGGTCTCGACCACCTCCAGGCCGAGCCCGCCATAGAGCAGCCAGAAGGCCAGGATCGGGAAGATCGCGAAGAAGAAGATCGCCAGTTCCTTCTTCCGTTTGATCCGCTCGGACAGCAGGCCGAAGATCGAGACCGCCAGGATCAGGAACACGATATCGACGCGCCAGCGCTGCTCGGCCGTGTAGAAGCCGTAGACGAATTGCGGCAGCCGGGCCTCGACGAAGATCCAGCAGGCGCCGGCATTGGCGCGGCAATCGGCGAATTGCGGCGGATGGTCTTCCACGCCCGCAGCCAGCGGCGGCACCGTCCAGGTCGCATCGAAGACCGCCCAGGCGAGGAACGGCGGGATGATCAGATAGAGGATGTACAACGCCAGCACGGTCAGAATGGCGTTGACCCAGCTCGAGAACAGATTGTGCCGCAGCCAGCCGACCGCGCCGGTCTCCAGGGTCGGCGGCGGCAGGCTCGGCCGCAGCCCCGGTTCCATCTGTGCGTTGAGATTGTTGTTGGCGGTGGTGTCGGCGCTGATATCTGCCATGGGCCCTAGCGCTCCACCAGCGCGACGCGCTTGTTGTACCAGTTGAGCACGGTGGAGATGACCAGGCTGACGGCGAGGTAGAACAGCATCAGGATGGTGATGCATTCGACCGCCCGGCCGGTCTGGTTCTGCGAGGTGCCGATCACCGAGAACAGGTCCGGATAGCCGATGAATCCCGCCAGGGTCGAATTCTTCACCACGTTCAGATACTGGCTCACCATCGGCGGAATGATGATGCGCTGCGCCTGGGGGATGACGACCAGGCGCAGGGTCCAGCGCGGCTTCAGGCCGAGCGCCAACGCCGCCTCGGTCTGGCCATGGCTGACGGCGATGATGCCGCCGCGGATGATCTCGGCGATGAAGGCCGAGCTGTTGAGACCGAGCCCGACGATCAGGGCCACGACTTCCGGCTGGAAGGCGAGGCCACCGCTGAAATTGAATCCGCCGAGAACCGGAATGTCCCATTCGACCGGATTGCCCAAGGCCAGGCTGGTGAGCGCCGGCAGGCCAAGCAGCAGCAGGATGGAGACGCTGATGGCCGGGAACCGCTCACCGGTCGCTGCTTGTCGCTGCGATGCCCAACGGCGCAGCACGACACTGGCCACCACCGCGACGATGAACGCGACCAGCACCAGTCCGGCGCCGGGCTGAAAGACCGGATCCGGGACGTAGAGCCCCTTCTTGTTCAGGAAGATCACATTGAACAGGCTGAGGCTGCTTTTCACCGCCGGCAGCGCGGCGACGACGCTCGCGTACCAGAACACCAGTTGCAGCAGCAGCGGCGTGTTCCGCAGCAGCTCGATATAGGCGCCGGCCAGGCGCGAGATCAGAAAGTTGGTGGAGAGCCGCGAAATGCCGATGATCACGCCGAGGACCGTGGCCAGCACGGCGGTGATCGCGGAGGCGAAGAGGGTGTTGAGCGCGCCGACCAGCAGGATCCGGCTGATCGGCGAATCCAGGGTCACCGAAATGGTGGCGAAACTGAGCTGGAAACCGGCCGGGCTGTCCAGGAACCGGAAGCTCATCGGAACGCCGAGCCGCTCCTGGTTGGCCAGCATGTTGCTGGCCATGAACCAGACGAAGCCGACGAGAACCAGACCGACCAGCGCCTGCGAGGCGATACCGCGCTTGCGCTCGTCGCGCCACCAGGGCGTCACGGTCGCAGTGGAGGCGTCTTTGGAGCCTTGGACGTCTGCGGTCACTTCAAGCCTCCCGTTCGGTTGGACCTTGAAGGACAAACCCAGCGCCCGGCTTGACCGGCCGGGCGCTGAGCGTTGCGTTCATCAGCTTAGTTGTACGGGGGCGCGTATTGCAGCCCACCTTTGCTCCAGAGGGCGTTCAGGCCACGCTCCAGCTTCAGCGGGGTCTTCGGGCCGACGTTGCGGTCGAAGATCTCGCCGTAATTGCCGACGGCCTTGATCACGTTGTAGGCCCAATCATTGGTCAGGCCCATTTCCTCGCCGAGCTTGTCGGTGACGCCCAGCATGCGCTGGACCTCCGGATCGGCCCCGTCGGTGCCGGCCGCGTTCTTCGCCTTCACGTCGTCGATATTGGCCTGGGTGATGCCCTTCTCCTCGGCGATCAGCGTGACGTAGTGGGTCCAGCGCACGATGTCGCCCCACTGGTTGTCGCCATGGCGCACCACCGGGCCGAGCGGCTCCTTGGAGATGATCTCCGGCAGGATGATGTTGTCGTCCGGGTTCTTCAGCGCGGTGCGCTCGGCGGCGAGGCCGGAGGCGTCGGTCGTGTAGGCGTCGCAGCGGCCTTCGTCATAGGTGCCGCGGGCCTGATCGTTCTCCTTGAACTTCACCGGCTTCATGCCGAGGTTGTTCACCTTGTCGAAGTCGCCGAGGTTCTTCTCGGTCGAGGTGCCTTCCTGCACGCAGACCGTGGCGCCCTTCAGCTCGAGCGCGCTCTTCACGCCGAGCTCCTTCTTCACCATGAAGCCCTGACCGTCGTAGAAATTGACGGCGACGAAATCGAGGCCGAGGCCGGTGTCGCGATGCAGCGTCCAGGTGGAGTTCCGCGCCAGCATGTCGACTTCGCCCGACTGCAGAGCGGTGAAGCGCTGCTCGGCGTTCAGCGGCTTGAACTCGACCTTGGTGGGATCGCCGAACACAGCGGTGGCGACGCCCTTGCAGAGATCGATGTCGAGGCCCGACCATTGGCCTTGGTCGTTCGGCGCACCGAAGCCGGCGAGGCCGGTGGTCACGCCGCAGAGCAGCTTGCCGCGCTGCTTCACGGTCTCCAGCGTGGTCGCCTGGGCGGCCGCCGCGAAACCCGCGGTCAGGACAACGCCGGCAACGGCAAGACGGAAATAGTTCATGATCTACCCCTTCCCTGGTGGTGCTGTTGTTTTAGCTTTTGTCGGTTCGGTCCCCGCCGCGCTCCCTGGTGGCGCTTTTTGTGGGGATTTCAGCCACCTTTAACACAACCTGAACGGCTGCTACAAGTTGGTTGCCGGTCTCAGGACCGTTAATTAAATCGCGAACGGGCTAAGAAAAACATGGCTTCCAGCAGCGGCGGAAAGCGCCCCGGATCGAACCCGGGGGCCGACAAAAGTAGGGCTTGGCGAGACCGCACAAAACTGACTCATGCGGGCAATACCCCTTTCGAAAATCACGGCATCGTCAATCCGCCGGTCTATCACGCCTCGACCGTGCTGTATGAGACGGTCGAGGAACTGCGCCGCAAGGAAAAGGCGCCGTTCGACTACGTCACCTATGGCCGCACCGGCACGCCGACCAGCTGGGCCTTCGAGAATGCCGTGGCGGCGCTCGAAGAGGCCGATCGCGCCATCGCCATGCCGTCCGGCCTCGGCGCCATCGCCGGCGCGCTCTATGCATTCCTGAAGGCCGGCGATCATGTGCTGATGACGGACACCGCCTATTTCCCGACCCGCAAGCTCTGTGACAATCAGCTCGCCAAGGTTGGCATCGAGACCACGTATTACGACCCGATGATCGGCGCGGATATTGAGAAGCTGATCCAGCCGAATACCCGCGTGATCTATATGGAAAGCCCTGGGTCGCACACCTTCGAGGTCCAGGACGTCCCGGCAATCGCCGCCGTCGCCAAGGCGCGCGGGATCGTCACCATGATCGACAACACCTGGGCTTCGCCGCTGTTCTTCAAGCCGCTCCGCCACGGCGTCGATCTCAGCCTCCACGCCGCCACGAAGTACATCGTCGGCCATTCCGACGTGATGATGGGTATCATCGCCATGAAGGAAGAGCACTTCATGACGGTGAAATCCCAGGTGCACGGCATGGGCTATTCGGTCGGACCCGATGATTGCTATCTGGCGCTGCGCGGCTTGCGCACCATGAGTGCGCGTCTCGCGCAGCATCAGCAGACGGCACTCCGCCTCGCCGATTGGCTGCAGAAGCGGCCGGAGGTCGAGCGCGTGCTGCACCCGGCCCTGTCCGGCACGCCCGGCCATGAATTCTTCAAGCGCGACTTCGCCGGCTCCTCCGGCTTGTTCAGCGTGATCCTGAAGCCCTGCTCCGACACGCAGCTCACCGCCATGCTCGACGGCATGCGGCTCTTCGGCATGGGCTATTCCTGGGGCGGCTATGAGAGCCTGATCATCCCTTCGAACATCGCGCAGGCCCGCACCGCCACCCGGTGGAAGGCCGACGGGCCGATGCTGCGCCTGCATGCCGGGCTCGAGGACCCGGACGATCTCATCGCCGATCTCGAAGCCGGCTTCGCGCGGCTGCGCAGCAACCTCACCGGCGAGAGCGCCGCCGAATGACCGCCGCCGAGTTGCTCGACACCCTGGCCTTCGATCGCGATGGCCTCATCCCGGCGATCGCGCAGCAGCATGACAGCGGCGAGGTGCTGATGCTGGCCTGGATGAACCGCGCCGCCATCGACGAGACCCTGGCCACCGGCCGCGTCTGCTACTGGTCCCGCTCGCGCCAGAGTCTCTGGCGCAAGGGCGAGACTTCCGGCCAGATCCAGCGCCTGGTCGAGTTCCGGGTCGATTGCGACAACGACTGCCTGCTTCTGCTGGTCGATCAGAAAGGCGTCGCCTGCCACACCGGCCGCCGAAACTGCTTCTTCACCGCGATCCGCGACGGCGAGGCGAAGACCATCGCCGAAGTCGAGGTCGATCCGGCGAAGCTCTACGGCGCATAGCCTCGTGCTGCCCCAGGAGTTCACCAGCCCCCTGTCGCCCTTTGAGATCGAGGCGATGCTGCTGTCGCTGAAAGTCGGCGTCTGGAGCATGATCGGCGCCATGCCGATCGCGATCGCCCTGGCCTGGGTCCTGGCGCGGCGCGACTTCGTCGGCAAGAGCCTGGTCGATGCGCTGCTGCATCTGCCGCTGGTTCTGCCGCCGGTCTCGATCGGTTTCATCCTGCTGATCCTGTTCGGCCGCCAGGGCTGGCTCGGCAAGCCGCTGGCCGACTGGTTCGGCATCACGGTGATGTTCAAGTGGCAAGGTGCCGCGATCGCCTCGGCCGTCATGGCCCTGCCGCTCACCGTCGGCGCCATCCGGCTCTCCATCGCCGCGGTCGACCAGAAGCTCGAGGCCGCCGCGCGCAGCCTCGGCGCCTCCCGGCTCGATGTGTTCTTCTCCGTGACCTTGCCGATCGCCTTCCCCGGCCTGATCGCCGGCGCGATCCTCGGCTTCGCGCGGTCGCTGGGCGAGTTCGGCGCGACCATCACCTTCGTCTCCACCATCCCCGGTGAAACCGAGACCCTGCCGCTGGCCATGTACCGCGCGCTGCAATCGCCGCAAGGCGACACCCAGGCGCTCCGCCTCACCGTGATCGCCGTCGTCATCGCACTCTGCGCCCTGGTCGGCGCCAACCTTCTCACCCGCTGGGCCACCGCCCGAGGGGCACGTTAGATGGGTGGGTGCTGATGCTGGAGATCGATGCCGCCCAAAAGCTGGGTTCAGCCGAAGTCGCGATCACCTTGGCGACGCCGACCGACGGCGTGCTCGCCCTGTTCGGACCGTCCGGCGCCGGCAAGACCACGGTCTTGAACTGGCTGGCCGGGCTGGGCCGGCCGGATCGCGGCCGCATCCGCCTCAACGGCACGACCCTGTTCGACCGCGAAGCCGGGATCAACCTGCCACCGGAGAAGCGGCGCGTCGCCTACATGTTCCAGGACCTGCGGCTCTTTCCACACCTCAACGTGCGCGACAACATCCGCTACGGCTGGCGGCGCTCGCCGGCGGCCGAGCGCCACATCGCCGAAGGCACGGTGCTTGAGCTGCTCGAGCTTGAGCGCTTCCAGCATCGCCGGGTCAACGACCTTTCGGGCGGCGAGAAACAGCGCGTCGCTCTCGCCCGTGCGCTGCTGAGCGCGCCGCGGCTGCTGCTGCTCGACGAGCCGCTCGCGGCATTGGACGAGAAACGTAAGGCCGAGATCCTGCCCTTCCTGGAACGGGTCCGCAGCTCGCTCTCGATCCCGACCATCTTCGTCAGCCACAACGTCGATGAAGTGGTCCGGCTCGCCAACCGCGTGGCCGTGATTGCGCAAGGACGGATCCGCCGTGTGGGGTCGATCTTCGAAGTCTTCGCCGATCTCGGCCTCGGCGACATCCTCGACGGGGGTGCTGCCGGCGCCGCGATCCCGGCCAGGGTCTCGGTCGCAGACGACGGCTCCGGCCTGTCGGTGCTCGACTTCGCCGGCGGCCAGTTCCGCGTGCCCGGCGCGGGACGCCCGGCCGGCACCGCGATCAATCTGCGCATCCGCGCCCGCGACGTGGCGCTCGCGCGCAACCGCGTCGACGGCATCAGCATCCTCAATCAGTTCCAGGGCCGGATCACCGAGATCTCGAGCGGCAACGGCCCTTATGCCGACGTGCTGCTGGATATCGGCGTGCCGGTCTGGGCGCGCATTTCACGCCACTCGCTGAAGGACCTCGGCCTTAGCGTCGGCCAGCGCGCCTGGTGCCTCATCAAGGCCGTGTCCTTCGACACGGATCCCAACCGGTAGCCGTCATGGCCGCAATCGAAGCCATCCTGTTCGATGCGTACGGGACGCTGTTCGACCTCCGGTCGGCGGTGACGCCGCACACGGCCAAGCTCGGCGATCGGGCCGACCGCCTCGCGGCACTGTGGCGCCAGAAGCAGCTCGAATACACCTGGACCGCCAGTCTTCGGGGCGCCTATCGCGACTTCGAAGCGATCACCCAGGATGCCCTTGCCTTCGCCCTGGCCGCGGAGAAGATCTCCGATCCGGGCCTCGCCGCCGGCTTGCTGCAATCCTTTCACGCGCTGGCGCCCTATCCCGATGCGGAGGCAACCCTGCGCGCCTTGAAGGCGCGCAACCTTCGCCTCGGTATCCTCTCCAACGGCACGCCGGAGATGCTGTCGCAGCTCATCGCGAGCCAGCCCTTTGCGGCTTTGCTCCAGCCCGTCGTCTCGGTCGATGCGGTGAAGGTGTTCAAGCCCGACGCGCGCGTCTACCGGCTTGGCGTCGAAACGCTCGGCATCGCGCCCGGGCGGATCGGCTTCGTCTCGGGCAATGCCTGGGATGCCGGCGGCGCGGCGGCATTCGGTTTCCAGGTCTTCTGGATCAATCGTGCCGGCCAACCCGCCGAATACGATCTCGCCGGCCGCGCGACCGTGTTGTCTGCGCTCGGCGAACTGCCGTCCGTCTTGGAACAAAAGACCTCATGACCTTCAATCCCTATCCCTCGCGGCGCTCACCCGTTCTGGCCCGCAACGCCGTCGCCACCTCACAGCCGCTGGCGACCCAGGCCGGGATCGCCATGCTGGCGCAGGGCGGCAATGCGATCGATGCCGCCCTGGCCGCCGCCATCACGCTGACCGTCGTGGAGCCGACCGGCAATGGAATCGGCTCCGACGCCTTCTGCATTCTTTGGGACGGAAAAGAACTACACGGCCTCAACGCGTCCGGCCGTTCCCCTTCCGCCTGGACTCCGCAGCGTTTCGCGCCTCTGACGGCGATGCCCAGCCGCGGCTGGGAAACCGTGACGGTGCCCGGTGCGGTCTCCGCCTGGGTCGATCTCTCGGCAAAGTTCGGCCGCCTCCCCTTCCCGGCCTTGTTCGCGCCGGCGATCGGCCATGCGGAGATCGGCTTCCTGGTCTCGCCGGTCATCGCCGATCTCTGGCGGCGCGCCATCCCGGAGCTGAAGGACCAGCCCGGCTTCGCCGAAGCCTTCTTGCCGCAAGGCCGGGCCCCGCGGGTCGGTGAGCTGTTTCGCGCGCCGGCCATGGCGCAGACACTGCGCGCCATCGCCGAGAGCAAGGGCGAAGCCTTCTACCGCGGTGCCCTGGCCGAGCGGATCGAAGCCTTCGCGCGCCAGCACGACGCCGCGATGACCGCCGCGGATCTCAGCCGGCACGCCAACGACTGGTGCGGCACGCTGCATCAGGATTTTGCCGGGGTCGCGCTGCACGAGATCCCGCCCAACGGCCAAGGCATCGCCGCCTTGATGGCGCTCGGCATTCTGGGCGAGACCGAATTCGCATCCCTGGCACCGGATTCGGCGGAGGCGCTGCATCTCGAGATCGAGGCGATCAAGCTCGCCTTCGCCGATATCGATGCCTATGTCGCCGATCTCGACCACATGAAGGCCATCACGCCCGCCGACCTGCTTTTGCCCGGCTATCTGAAGCGCCGCGCACAATCGATCGACCCAAAGCGCGCGCAGGACTTCGGCGCCGGCGCGCCGAAGGAAGGCGGCACGGTCTGTCTCGCCGCCGCGGATGCGGACGGCATGATGGTGTCCTACATTCAGTCGAACTATGCCGGCTTCGGCTCAGGGGTCGTGGTGCCCGGCACCGGCATCAGCCTGCAGAATCGCGGCCTCGGCTTCACGCTCGAACCCGGCCACCCGAACCAGGTCGGCCCGAACAAGCGCCCGTTCCACACGATCATCCCCGGCTTCGTCATGAAGGGCGGCGCCCCGGAAATGGCCTTCGGCCTGATGGGCGGCGCCATGCAGGCGCAGGGCCATGTGCAGATGGTGGTCCGCACCATGCTCTGGAACCAGGATCCGCAGACCGCGGCCGACGCACCGCGCTGGCGCTACCTTGCGGGCCTGGATGTCGCCGTCGAGCCCGCACTGGGTGAAGCCGCGATCGCCGGGTTGACGGCGCGCGGCCACCGCATTGGGGTCGAACCGCCGGATGCGAGCTACGGCTTCGGCGGCGCTCAGCTCATCCGGCGGATCGAAGGCGGCTATATCGCCGGCTCCGATCCGCGCAAGGATGGCTGTGCCGCCGGATTCTGAATTCAGCGGCTTACCCAAACGCGATCAGAGAGCTTGATAGACCACGGCTGCTCCCAGCAAATATGCGGTGCATACTCCTGAATTCATGCGAGGTAACGTCAATTGTTGTGTGTCAGGAGGAAGAGGGTACTGACGCCCTGAGACTTGTTTTCGTGGGTGAAGACGGCA
>JAUYVI010000013.1 GCA_030715195.1 Dongia sedimenti | reverse complement strand
GTCCGCCTGCATTGCCTTCACGACTTCAAAAGCCATTGGTAAACTCGTGATCGTCGCAGCTTGCTGTGGCATGGGGGGGCTCCTCTTGTGTGCTTGGCAGTTCACATCTGGAGTACCCCTTCCTTGCCCTGACACAGAATCCTTTACGTCACCTCACGCATGCCGCGCCGGACACGCGCGCAGGTCCGTGGTATAATCTCACGCTGTTTGAGATCGTGAATTCCGCATCAAGACGCGACCGATGGGACGTCCGCGTCCGCAACCCGGACCCGACCCGGACAGGGAAAAGTTCGGCTGCCAATTCTGCATGGCACAAGGCGTTCACCGCCCGAGAAGCATAGCTTGCCGATCGTCTCGACGTTATGAAGCGAACCCGCGCGCCGGGTCGCGCTTGATCCGCGCCGCTGCTCTCCCGGTCCGTTCCGTCAACCCCGACGGGACCCCGACAGAATCCCAGATCCGTCTCGACGCGCCGAATGAGATTGCGCGTTTCTCGTCAACAGCTTGGTCGATCTTGCGCCAGCAGAACCGCCGGGGCGCGTCGGGGTGGACCAGGACGGCGGCGCGCAGGACTTGCGCACCGCCGTCTGGTTGCGATCACGCGTTCTTGGTTACCACCACTTCCAGGTATTCGCTCAACACCACCAGCGTGCCGTCCTTCACGCTGTTGAAGCGCGCCATCAACGCCAGGATGTCGGCTTCCAGCGCGGTCTGTTTCTCGGCGTCAAGGGCGGCGAAGGCCTTCAGCACCGGACCGTAATAGCCGCGGAAGATCTCCAGCATGTGCTCCGGCGACTTGTAGCGGAAGGCGAAATGCCGGGGCTTCGCGAACACCGTGCCGCCCGCGCCGAACAGGGCGTCGAGATGCGCCTTGGTGCCCCAGAGCGCTGGCGACTTCACGCCCGGCGCCGGCGGGATGTACTGGCCGAGGGTCTTGAACAGCTGGCCGATGAAGCCGTCCGGCGTCCAGTTGGCAAGGCCGATCTTGCCGCCGGACCTGGTGACGCGAAGGAGCTCGCGCGCCGCCCGCTCCTGATGCGGTGTGAACATGACGCCGAAGGTCGAGAGCACGGTGTCGAAGCTGCCATCGGCAAACGGCAGGTCCTCGGCATCCGCCTCCTGGAACTTGACCGGCAGCCGCTCGGCCTTGGCGCGTTCCTTGCCGCGCTCCAGCAACGCGCCGACATAGTCGGTCGAGGTCACGTCGGCGAAGCGGCGCGCGGCGGCGAGCGTCGCATTGCCGTTGCCGGCGGCGACGTCGAGCACCCGCTGGTTGCTCCTGAGATCGACCGCCTCGCACAGCATCTCGCCGACGATCTGCAAGGTGGTGCCGACGATCGCGTAATCGCCGGAGCCCCAGGCCGCCTGCTGGCGTGCCTTGACGGCAACGAGGTCGGGCATCGGGGTGGTGGTGGCCTGCATGTTCATGGGTTCCTCCTCCAGGTCGTGTTGTTGCCGGGAGATGAGGCCAAGGCGCCGCGATCGTCGAGTGACCATGGTCACAAACGCCGATGGGGACGGCAGGCAGGAACGAGAGGCGCCTGGCTCAGCAGTCCGCTTTGCGGAACGGGCTGAACTCCGCCAGGCCGGCGATCTCCTGTTGGATCACCCGGCGCTCGCGCTCGAGGAAGTCGGCGACCGCCGCCTTGAAGCTGCGCTCGGCGATCCAATGCGCCGAATGGGTGGCGACCGGCAGATAGCCGCGCTGGATCTTGTGCTCGCCTTGGGCGCCGGCCTCGACCCGCTTCAGCCCATGTGCGATCGCATAGTCGATCGCCTGGTAATAGCAGAGCTCGAAATGCAGGAACTTGAACTCGTCGAGACAACCCCAGTTGCGGCCATAGAGACAGTCCGTGCCCTTGAGATTGAGCGCGCCCGCCACCGGCTCGCCGTCCTTCTCGGCGAACATCAGCACGACATTCTCGGGCATCGTGCTGCCGAGCAGGTCGAAGAACCGCCTTGTGAGATAGGGCCGGCCCCATTTGCGGTTGCCGGTATCCATGTAGAAGGCGAAGAACGCGTCCCAGTGCTTCCGCTCGATCTCGGTGCCGCTGAGCGCGCGGATCGTCAGGCCGTATGCCTTGGTCGCCTCGCGTTCCTTGCGGATCGACTTGCGTTTGCGCGAGGAGAGGGCGCCGAGGAAGTCGTCGAAGCTGCCATAGCCGGGATTGTCGAAATGATACTGCACGCCGATCCGATGCAGGAATCCGGCCTCGCGCAGCAACGCCGCTTCCTCTTCCGTGCAGAAGGTGACATGCAGCGACGAGAGCTGGGACTGTTCCGCGACGGAGCGCAGCGCGCCGATCAGCGCTTGCCGGACATCGGCATCGCCGCCGCGGGTGAGCAGCCGCGGCCCCGGCACCGGCGTGAACGGCACCGCGACCTGCAATTTCGGATAATACTGCCCGCCGGCGCGCTCATAGGCATCGGCCCAGCCATGGTCGAAGATGTATTCGCCCTGGGAATGGCCTTTGACATACATCGGCGCGGCGGCCTGCAGGACGCCGCTCTCGTCGGCAAGCGCCAGGTGCTGCGGCAGCCAGCCGGTCTTGCGCCCGACCGAACCCGAATCCTCCAGGGCTTTCAGGAAGGCATGGCGCAGGAACGGGTTGTCCGGCCCCGCGCAGGCATCCCAGTCGCCCGCGGACACCGCGTCGATGCGGTCGATGACGTTGGCGGTGAGCGGACGGGGGGACTGAGGCGCGTGCATTCCGCTGTTAATCTGGGCCGCCTGCAGCCATCTGGCAAGGCGGACCAACCTTACGAACCGTCATGCCCGGGCTTGACCCGGGCATCTTCCTCCGGCGCGAACGCCGAGAGAGACCCGCGGGTCAAGCCCGCGGGTGACGGTGAATGTGCGTTTACTCGAGCTCGAAAATCGCCTCGACCTCGCAGGCGACGTTGAGCGGGAGGACGTTGACCCCCACCGCCGAGCGCGCGTGCTTGCCGGCATCGCCGAACACCTCGACCATCAGGTCGGAGACGCCGTTGGCGACCTTCGGTTGGTCGGTGAACTCGGAGACCGAGTTGACGAAGCAGGTGAGCTTCAAGACCCGCTTCACCTTGTCGAGATCGCCGATCGCGGCCTTCACCTGGGCGATCACGTTGAGGCCGCAGAGCCGCGCCGCCTTCTGGCCGTCCTCGACGGTGAACTCCTTGCCGAGCTTACCGATATACTTGAACTCGCCATTGAGGACGGTGACTTGGCCCGAGGTATAGGCGGTCTTGCCGGCGATCACGACGGGCACGTAGTTGGCGACGGGGGCCGCCGCCTTGGGCAGCTCGATCTTCAGTTCGGCGAGGCGGGCCTCGATCTTGCCGGGCATCTTGTTCTCCTTGGGTCTCGGATGAAAAGCGGCCGGCAGCATAGCCGCCGGCCCCGCCGGGTCAAAGCCGGATTGCGCCTAGTTTGCCAGTGCCCGCGACCGCGCGCCGAGGCCGAGATGGGTCAGCACGGCGACGAAGACCAGGGCACCGCCCAGGATGGTGTTGCGGTCGGCGGTCTCGCCGAAGGCAAGCCAAACCCAGATCGGAGCCAGTGGCACTTCCAGCGAGCCGATGAGTCCGGTCTCGACCGCCGGGATCAGCCGCGCGCCCAAGGTGAACAGCGCGAGGCCGATCGCCGAATTGACCAGGCCGAACAAGGCAAGCTGCACGAACTCGCCGCCGCTCGGCATCAAGGTTCCGACCAGCGGCAAACAGGCGAGCGCGCTCAGGACCGCCGAGAGGCCGGCGGCCTGGAGAGTGGGGATACTCTGATAGCGCCGCGCGATCACCATCATGCCGGCCATCAGAAGCGTCATGGCGAAAGCCAGGAGATCGCCGAGCAGCGATCCGCCGGCGAGGCCGAAGCCGACGGTGACGACGACGCCGAGCAGCGCGAGCAGGCTGCAGAGGAGCGCCGTCGCCGACGGCTTTTCCCGCAGCGCCAGCCAGGACACCGCCGCCGCGACGAAGGGGACGGTGCCGTAGATGATCGACACGTGTGCGACGGTGGTCAGCGTGAGCGAGGTGATGAAGAAGATCATGCCGAGGCCGGAGACGATCGCATAGAGCCAGCCCGGCACGCCGAGCGCCGCGAAGGAACGCAAGCCAGCCTTGCCTTGCAGCACCAGAATGAAGGCCAGCATGCCGATCGCCGCGAAGACCCCGCGCCAGAACAGCAAGGTCCAATTGTCGAGCGGCACCAGCCGCGTGAAATAGCCGGCGGAGCTCCAGGCCAGCGCCGAAGCCGTCACCAGGACGAGGCCCAGTCGGTATTGCGCCGCGCCGTTCATGCCTCCGCCCCCAGGCCGCGCTTCCAGTCGCCGGTGGTGTTCCACCAGCGATGCGGATTCTTGCTGTCGTCGAGACCTTTCGATCGGCTGGCCAGCACGTGCTCCAAGGAAATGGTCGGCTCCTGATAGGAGTGTACCTGGAAAATCGTCTCGACGACCCGCTCCAGCAAGGCCGGATCGTTGGGCACCTGGAAGTTGATCTCGACGACGCCGGGACGCTGGCGCACCGCGGTCTCGGGGCCGGCCGCGGCGCCCTCCAGCGGCCGATAGCGCTCGACGCCGCCCGCGGTCTGATAGGCATTGCTGTCGTATTTCGCGCCGATGGCGAGCGGCGTCACGGCGCAGACCGCCGCCATGATGCGCTCCACATCCTCGGACGGCGCCAGGAAACGCAGCAGCAGCATCGCCTCCATGCGCACCGAAGTGGTTTCAAAAGCGGCAAGATCTGGCATCGCATCCTCCATCAATGTGGGCTTTTGCTTAGCCAAACTCTGCTGACATCTGTGTGTCAGCAGTCATGGTATGCTCTTTCTCCATGGGCCGATCCAACCGCATGTTCGAGGTCATCCAAGTGCTGCGCGGCGCGCGCAAGCCCTTGACCGCGCAGGCTTTGGCCGAGCGCCTGGAGGTCAACAAGCGCACCATCTACCGCGACATCGCGGCACTTCAGGCCATGCGCATCCCGATCGAGGGCGAGGCGGGGATCGGCTATGTCATGCGCCGGGGCTTCGATCTGCCGCCGCTGATGTTCGATGCCGACGAGGTCGAGGCGATCGTGGTCGGTCTTGCCTTGCTGCGGCGGACCGGCGATGCCGGTTTGCAGATGGCCGCGGCCAGCGTCGGCACCAAGATCGCCGAGGTCCTGCCGCAGGAATCGAGCCACAGCATCGACAGCCGGACCTTGCAGGTCTCGACCTGGGGCGCATCGGTGCCGGGCATCGACATGAAAGCCGTGCGCCGGGCGATCCGCGAAGAGCGCAAGCTGCGGCTCGGTTATCTCGATGCCGGGAATCAGCCGACCCAGCGCGTGGTGCGACCGATCGCCCTGGTTTACTACGTGGAGGTCGCCGTGCTCGCCGCCTGGTGCGAACTCCGCGACGACTTCCGCCATTTCCGCGTCGACCGCATTGCGTCGATGAAGACGCTCCAGGAGCGCTTCACCGGTCATGGCGATGGGCTGCGCCTGCTTTGGGAGCAGACGCGGCCGCTCGATTGATCTCCGAACGCGATTGAAACCAGCAATCCGATTTGTTGGATTGCTGGATTCCCGGCGACCATCTTCCGATCAGGACTTGATACGGAGGATGACATGAAAGCGATCACCCGGCGTTCCCTGCTCGGCCAGGCCGCGACGGCAAGCATCCTGATGGCGGGCCGCCGGGCCTTTGCCAGGCCCTCGGTCGATCTCGGTCTGCCGGGCGGGCCAGGCGTGCGGCCGCTGACCACGGACTTTCCCGAGAAGGGCGCGATGATCCTGCAGCGCTCGCGCCCGCCGCTGCTGGAGACGCCGTTCGAGGTCTTCGACCAGGGTGTCTTCACCCCGAACGACCGCTTCTACGTGCGCTGGCATTGGGCGGTGATCCCGACCGACGTGGCGGTCGACAGCTTCCGCCTCGCCGTGCGCGGTCACGTGGCGACGCCGCTCTCGCTGTCGCTGAAGGATATCCTCGCCCTGCCGCGCTTCGAGATCGCCGCGGTCAACCAGTGCTCCGGCAATTCCCGCGGCCTGTTCCAGCCGCGCGTGCCCGGCGGGCAATGGGCCAACGGCGCCATGGGCAACGCGCTCTGGACCGGTGTCCGGCTGAAGGACGTGCTGGACCGCGCCGGCGTGAAGCCGGGTGCCGTCCAGGTGCGGTTCAAGGGCCTGGACGAGCCGGTGGTCGACGGCGCGCCGGACTTCATGAAATCGCTCAGCGTCGATCATGCGCGGGACGGCGAGGTGATGATCGCCTTCGCCATGAACGGCAAGCAATTGCCGCTGCTGAACGGCTTCCCCCTGCGTCTGGTGGTGCCGGGCTGGTACGCGACCTACTGGGTGAAGATGCTGAGCGACATCGAGGTACTGGACCGGCCCGACGACAATTTCTGGACCAAGAGCGCCTATCTGGTCCCCGACACGCCGGGCGCCGACATGAAGCCCGGCGCGACGGGCGTTCCCCTGGTACCGATCAGCAAGATGGGGCCGCGCTCCTTCATCACCAACCTCAAGCCCGGCGACACGATCCAGGCTGGCGCGCCGGTGCCGCTGCGCGGCATCGCCTTTGGCGGCGATGCCGGCGTCACGCGCGTCGATCTCTCGGCCGATGGCGGTAGGACTTGGCGGCCCGCAACGCTCGGCAAGGATGAAGGCAAATACGGCTTCCGCCAATGGCAGGCGTCGTTCACGCCGCCTTCGGCCGGCGCCTACAGTCTCGCCGTGCGCTGCACCAACAGCGCCGGCTTGGTGCAGTCCGACCGGCCAAACTGGAACCCGTCGGGATTCATGCGGAACGTCATCGAGACGGTCGCGGTCGCTGCGGTCTGAGGAGAAAGACGATGCTGAAAGAACTGGCGCTG
This sequence comes from Dongia sedimenti, assembly GCA_030715195.1. Lineage (GTDB taxonomy): Bacteria > Pseudomonadota > Alphaproteobacteria > Dongiales > Dongiaceae > Dongia > Dongia sedimenti. The sequence continues at coordinate 45,356 of JAUYVI010000013.1, read as the reverse complement.
CCTTTGCTGCTGACCGCCGGCCTGATCGCGCCGACGTCGGTCGTTGCGGATTCCGACATCGTGTTGAAATCGGTCTCGACCGACCTGCCGGATCCCGGCCGGATGTTCGAAGGGCCGGGATCGGATGCCGCCAACAACAACTGCCTCGCCTGCCATTCCGCCGGCATGGTGCTGAACCAGCCCGGCCTCACGCGGGATGCCTGGGCGGCCGAGGTCAACAAGATGATCCATGCCTATCACGCGCCGGTGGAGCCGCAGGATGTGGCCGCGATCGTCGACTACCTGGCACGGATCAAGGGCGCGCAATAGCGCCGGCTCAGCGGATCTTCACGTGCTCCGCCAGGTAGTCGATGAAGGCGCGGGTCCGCGCCGGCAGAGGACCGCCCTGGCCCAGGAACACCGCATGGATCGCCTCGGTGTCGCCGGGATTGAACGGCTCCAGCACCGGCCTCAGCTTCCCGGCCTGGATGTCGGGCCGGACGTGGAACAGCGCCAGGCGCGCGATGCCCACGCCGGCCAAAGCCAGCTGCCGCGCCGATTCGCCGTCTCCGACCTGCACATTTCCGGACGCGGGGAAGGTGACCGCCTTGCCGTTCTCCCGGAACGGCCAGCCTTCGAAGACCCGCGCGAAATTGAAGCTGATCAGATTGTGCGCCGCGAGCTCCGCCAGCGTCTTCGGCGTGCCGCGCCGCTTCAGGTAGTCCGGCGCTGCGACCACCACCATCCGGCTCTCGCCCAGCTTGCGGACCATGAGCTGCGAGCTGCGCAACGGCCCGACCCGGATCGCGACATCGGCGCGCTGCTCGAGCAGGTCGATCACCTGGTCGGAAAGCACGATGTCGAGCTGCACTTCGGGATGCGCCGCGACGAAGCGCGGCACCAGCGGCAGCAGGTAATGCAGGCCGAAGGGCACGTTGCAGTTCACCCGCACCCGGCCGCGCGGTGCCGCGCCGGAGGCCGCTTCGCGCTCCGCCTCGGCGATGTCGCCGAGGATGTCGACGCTGCGCCGATAGAAGGCCTGGCCCTCGGCGGTGAGCTGCAGCTTGCGGGTCGAGCGGTTGACCAGGCGCGCGCCCAGCCGCGCCTCCAGCCGGCCGATCAGCTTGCTGACCGCCGAGGGCGTCATGCGGAAGCTGCGCGCCGCCGCGGAGAACCCGCCGCTTTCGACGACGCGGACGAAGACTTCCATCTCGGCGCTGCGGTTGGTGTCGGACCGGGACATCATGAATCTATATCACAGATACTGTTCCACTTGATCGTCTAATTCACGAGCGGGCAAGGCGCCATCTTCATCGCAGTCGTCATTCCATCCTGGGGCCCTGCCATGCCGCTCGCCGTATACGCCTTGACCGCCGGTGCCTTCGGCATCGGCACCACCGAGTTCGTCATCATGGGCCTGCTGCTGCAGGTCGCCGGGGATTTCGGGGTCTCCGTCTCCACCGCCGGATTGCTGATCTCCGGCTATGCGCTGGGCGTCTTCGTGGGCGCACCGATCCTGACCCTCGCGACCCGCCGCCTGCCGCGCAAGACGGTGCTGCTCGCGCTGATGCTGATCTTCACCATCGGCAACCTCGCCTGCGCCCTGGCGCCGAGCTACACGGCGCTGATGGTCGCGCGCATCGTGACCGCCCTGGCACACGGCACTTTCTTCGGCGTCGGCTCGGTGGTCGCGACCAGCCTGGTCGCACCCGACCGCAAGGCTTCGGCCATCGCCGTGATGTTCACCGGCCTCACCGTCGCGACCCTGCTCGGCGTGCCGTTCGGCGCCTGGCTTGGGTTGGAGCTCGGCTGGCGCGCGACCTTTTTCGCCGTGGCCGCGATCGGCGTCGTGGCGCTGATCGTGCTCGGCCTGTTCGTGCCGCGCGCGACGGAAGTCGAAGCGCCGATCCCGCTGCGCCAGGAGATCGCCGCGATCCTGACCCCGCAGGTGCAGCTCGGCTTCCTGATGACGGTGCTCGGCTTTGCCGGCGTCTTCGCGGTCTTCACCTACATCCAGCCGATCCTGGTCCAGGTCACGGGCTTCTCGGAAGCCGCCGTCTCGCCGATCCTGCTGGTCTTCGGCCTGGGACTGCTCGGCGGCAACCTGCTCGGCGGACGCTGGGCCGACCGCAACCTGGTCGTGGCGCTGATCGGCACGCTCGCCGCCCTGCTGGTCGTGCTGGTCGGCACGCGCTTCGCCATCGACGGCAAGATCGCCGCGGTCGTCGCGATCGGCCTGCTGGGCGCCGCTTCCTTCGCCACCGTCGCGCCGCTGCAGATGCGGGTGCTGGAGAAGGCCGGGCCGGCCGGGCGCAACTTCGCCTCCAGCCTCAACATCGCCGCCTTCAACCTCGGGAACGCGATCGGCGCCTGGGCCGGCGGCGCCACGCTGGATCACGGCTTCGGCCTCGCGGCGATCCCGATCACCGCCGCCGCGATCACCGGGCTCGGCCTGCTCACCGCGCTCTGGAGCGCCCGCCTCGACCGCGCCGCGAAGCCCGCCGCAATCACCGTCCCCGCCGAATAGGAGAGCATCATGGAATATAGAAATCTCGGCGCATCCGACCTCAAGGTTCCGGTCCTGAGCTTTGGCGCCGGCACCTTCGGGGGCTCCGGCCCTTTGTTCGGCGCCTGGGGCAACACCGATGCGAAGGAAGCGCGCCGCTTGGTCGATCTCTGCCTCGATGCCGGCGTCACCCTGTTCGACACCGCCGACGTCTATTCGATGGGTGCCTCGGAGACCGTGCTCGGCGAGGCGATCAAGGGCCGGCGCGATCAGGTGCTGATCTCGACCAAGACCGGCCTGCCGATGGGCGATGCGCGCGACCAATACGGCACCGCGCCCGCACGCCTGACCAAGGCGGTCGAGGATGCGCTGCGCCGGCTCGGCACGGACACCATCGATCTCCTGCAACTGCACGCCTTCGATGCCCACACCCCGATCGAGGACGTGCTCGCCGCGCTCGACGGATTAGTCAAGGCCGGCAAGCTGCGCCATATCGGCGTCTCCAACTTCGCCGGCTGGCAGCTCATGAAGTCGCTCGCCCTCACCGATCGCCTTGGCACCGCGCGCTACGTCGCGCATCAGGTCTACTATTCGCTGGTCGGCCGCGACTACGAATGGGAGCTGATGCCGCTCGGCCGCGAAGAGGGGGTCGGCGCGCTGGTCTGGAGTCCGCTGGGCTGGGGCCGCCTCACCGGCAAGATCAAGCGCGGCCGGCCGCTGCCCGAAGGCAGCCGCCTGCACCAGACCGCCGATTTCGGTCCGCCGGTCGATGATGCGCATCTCTTCGCCGTTACCGACACGCTCGACGCCATCGCCGCGGAGACCGGCAAGACCGTGCCGCAGATCGCCATCAACTGGCTGCTGCAGCGTCCGACCGTATCCTCGGTGATCATCGGCGCGCGCAACGAGGCGCAGCTCAAGGACAATCTCGGCGCCGTCGGCTGGTCGCTGACGCCGCAACAGATGCAGCGCCTCGACGCGGCGAGCACCACCACGCCGGCCTATCCCTACTTCCCGTACTATCGCCAGGAAGGTTTCGCGCGGCTCAATCCGCCCGCGGCTCACCGCGCGCCGGTCGAATAGAAGAACGCGATCGCCTGCGCCCGGCTGTTGACGCCGAGCTTGTCGTAGAGATTGCGGAGGTGAAACTTCACCGTGTTGACCGAGATATCGAGCTCGGCGGCGAGATCCTTGTTGGCGAGGCCCCGGGAGAGCGCTGAGAGCAGCGCGCGTTCACGGGTGGTCAACTCTCCGGTCGGATCGTGCTTCAACGCGCGCACGTCGATGAACGGAAACACCATCTGCCCTTGCGCCACGGCATAGGCGACGTCGATCAGCTGCTGCGGCAGGTTGCTGCGCGCACAGAAGCCGGCCGCGCCCGCCGCCATCGCGCGCCGCACCAGGTCCATGTCGCCTTCCGGGCCGTAGACCAGGATCCGCGGTGCATTGGGCCGGCCGCGCAGATTCTCCAGCAGCCTTTCGCCGCCCAGCGTCGGCAGGGCCCAGTCCACCACGCCGATCTGGGTCGGCATGCGGCCCATCATTTCCAGGAAGGCCTCGGCGCTGGACAGGGTCGCCACCAGGGTGAAGCGCGAATCGCGCTCGAACAGGTCCGACAGCGCCGAGAGCATCAGCGGGTTGCTATCCGCCAAAGCGACGCTGATCGGGCCCGCTGGTGTCGTTTCCGCCATAAAACCTACCCCTTTGGTTAGGAGGCTATCTCATCCCAACGGTGGAAACAATCCGAAAGGGCTGGTTTGTGCCCACCCGGATGGGTCATGAAGGATGGGGCCTTTGAGTGTTGTGGTGAAAAACCCACCCGATCAGACTGACCTGAAATAAACAGGCCGGACCCGATCCGGCGTTTCAGGAGGAGGGCGTCATGGCTGGAATGCGGGGTCTCTTTATCCCAGGGCCGACCAATGTTCCGGACCGCGTGCGCCGGGCCATGGACATCCCGATGGAGGACCAGCGCGCGCCGGACCTCCCGGAGTTCACCCTGCCGCTGTTCCAGGACGTGAAGAAGATCTTCAAGTCGCAGGACGGCCAGGTCTTTCTCTTCCCCGCGTCGGGCACCGGCGGATGGGAAGCGGCGATCACCAACACGCTCTCGCCGGGCGACAAGGTGCTCGCCGCGCGGTTCGGCCAGTTCTCCCATCTCTGGATCGATCTCTGCCAGCGCCACGGGCTCGAGGTCGAGATCGTCGATGTCGATTGGGGCGAGGGTGTGCCGGTCGAGCGCTATGCCGACATCCTGGCGGCCGACCAGGGCCACAAGATCAAGGCCGTGCTGGCCTGCCACAACGAGACCGCGACCGGCGTCACCAGCGACATCGCCGGCGTGCGCAAGGCACTCGACGAGACCCGCCATCCGGCGCTGCTCTTCGTCGACGGCGTCAGCTCGATCGCCAGCATCGATTTCCGCATGGATGAGTGGGGCGTCGATATCGCGGTCTGCGGCTCGCAGAAGGGCTTCATGTTGCCGGGTGGCCTCGCCATCCTTTGCGTCGGCCCGAAGGCGCTCGACGCGGCGAAGACGGCGAAGTGTCCGCGCTGCTATTTCGACTTCGCCGACATGATCAAGACCAACAAGGACGGCTTCTTCCCCTATACGCCGCCGATGCAGCTGATCCGCGGCCTCCGCAGCTCGGTCGATCTGCTGCTGAGCGAGGGGCTGGAGAACGTCTTCGCGCGGCATCATCGCCTGGGCGAAGGCGTGCGCCGCGCGGTCTCGGCCTGGAACATGAAACTTTGCGCCAAGGAGAAGCGCTGGCATTCCGACACGGTCAGCGCGATCCAGCTCACCGAGGGCTTCGATTCCAACAATCTCATCCGCCATGCCTATCGGCGCTACGGCCTGTCGCTCGGCATGGGCCTGGCCAAGCTGAACGGTAAGGTGTTCCGCATCGGCCATCTCGGCGATCTCAACGAGCTGATGGTGCTGAGCGCGCTGGGCGGCGTCGAGCTGGCGCTGCGCGATGTCGGCGTGCCGATCAAGGCCGGCAGCGGCGTCGGCGCCGCGGTCGAATACTTCCATCAGCAGGGCGTGGCGCTCAGCGCCGCCGCCGCCGAATAAGAAACAGGGGGGAGCGATGGACATCCACGAATATCAGGCCAAGGAAATCCTGGCCGGCTACGGCGTCCCCGTGCCGCGCGGCGGCTTGGCCTACAGCCCGGAGCAGGCGGCCTATCGCGCCCGCGAGATCGGCGGCAACAAATGGGTGGTGAAGGCCCAGGTCCATACCGGCGGCCGCGGCAAGGCCGGCGGCGTCAAGCTCTGCGGCAACGAGCACGAGGTCTATGACGCGGCCGACGAGATGTTCGGCAAGCGTTTGGTCACGCATCAGAGCGGACCCGAGGGCAAGATCGTCTATCGCGTCTATGTCGAGGGCGCGGTCCATATCCTGAAGGAGATTTATCTCGGCTTCGTGCTGGACCGGAAGACCGAGCGCGTCATGGTGGTCGCCTCGGCGGCCGGCGGCATGGAGATCGAGGACATCGCCGCCGACAAGCCGGACACCCTGATCCGCAGCGTGGTCGAGCCCGCCGTCGGCATGCAGGCTTTCCAGGCCCGCGAGATCGCCTTCGGCCTCGGCATCCCCGGCGAACATGTGCAAAAAGCCGTCTCGTTGATCATGGGCTGCTACAAGGCGTTGGAATCGCTCGACGCCAACATGGTGGAGATCAACCCGCTGGTGATCACCGAGGAAGGCGTCATCGCGCTCGATGCCAAGATGACCTTCGACGACAACGCTTTGTTTCGCCATCCGAGCATCGCCGAGCTCAGGGACAAGTCGCAGGAGGATTCGCGCGAGACCCGCGCCGCCGATCGCGGCCTCTCCTATGTCGGTCTCACCGGCAATATCGGCTGCATCGTGAATGGTGCAGGGCTGGCCATGGCGACCATGGACATGATCAAGCTGGCGGGCGGCGAGCCGGCCAACTTCCTCGACATCGGCGGCGGTGCGACTCCCGATCGCGTGGCGAAAGCGTTCCGCCTGGTCATGTCGGACGACAATGTGCAGGCGATCCTGGTCAACATCTTCGCCGGCATCAACCGCTGCGACTGGGTGGCCGAGGGCATCGTGCAGGCGCTGGAGAAGAATCCGGTGCATGTGCCGCTGGTCGTGCGCCTCGCCGGCACGCATGTGGAGGAGGGAAGGCGCATCCTGGCGCGCAGCGGTCTCCCGATCATCCGCGCCAACACCTTGGCCGAAGCCGCCGAGCGCGCGGTCCAGGCTTGGAAGAACGACGTCAACCTCAAGCAGCCGAAAGCGGTGGCCTGACATGACTGTGCTCCTGGATCGCAACACGGCGGTGATCGTTCAAGGCATCACCGGCCGCATCGGCAGCTTCCACACCAAGGAGATGAAGGAATACGGCACCAACGTGGTCGGGGGTGTCACGCCCGGCAAGGGCGGCGCCAGCGAGCAGGGCGTGCCGGTCTTCAACACGGTGAAGGAAGCGGTCGAGAAGACCGGTGCCACCGCCAGCATCGTCTTCGTGCCGCCGCCATTCGCCGCGGATTCGATCATGGAAGCGGCCGATGCCGGCATCCGGCTCTGCGTCGCCATCACCGACGGCATTCCCTCGCAGGACATGATCCAGGTGAAGCGCTACATGCGCCGCTATCGCCAGGAAAACCGCATGACGCTGGTCGGCCCGAACTGCGCCGGGGTGATCAGCCCGGGCAAGGCGCTGCTCGGCATCATGCCGGGCCATATCTACCAGCCGGGCCATGTCGGCGTGGTCGGCCGCTCCGGCACGCTCGGCTACGAGGCCGCGTCGCAGATGAAGGAACTCGGCATCGGCATCTCGACCAGCGTCGGTATCGGCGGCGACCCGATCAACGGCAGCTCGTTCCGCGACATCCTCGAGCTGTTCGAGAAGGATCCGGACACCCATGCGGTGGTGATGATCGGCGAGATCGGCGGCCCGCAGGAAGCGGAGGCCGCGGAATACGTGCGCAATCACATGTCGAAGCCGGTGATCGCCTATGTCGCCGGCCTGTCGGCGCCGAAGGGCCGCAAGATGGGCCATGCCGGCGCGATCATCTCGGCCTTCGGCGAGAGCGCCAGCGAGAAGGTGGAAATTCTCCGCGAGGTCGGCGTCACCATCTCGCCGACGCCGGCGGAAATCGGTTCGACCGTGCAAGCGGTCCTCAGGAAGGCGGCGTAGGGGGCTACGTTCGCTGACGCCCCGCCCCGGTCCCGCAATCTCCAGAGCGCGGGACCGGGGCGGGGCTCTTTTTATGCGGCGGTCGGCAGCAGCCAGCCGTCGCCAATCGCGATCTTGACCGGACTGCCTTCGGCCGGCGGGGCGGCGCGATGCAGCACCCGCAGCAGCACGTCGGGCGCGCGATCGACCCGGCAATGCAGGATCGTCGCCGCACCTTCGAACACGGCGCGATCGACCTTGGCCGCGATGCCGGTCTCACCGAGCGAAAGGCCTTCGGGCCGCAGGCAGGCCCGCATCGAAGCGCCGCTGCGCATCGAGCGCAGATGGATGGTTTCGCCCCAGAGCTGCGCTTCGACGCTGCCGGCACGACCGGGCACGGCGGTATCCAGCGGCACGACCATCCCGCGCCCGACGAAATCCGCGACCATGGCGGTGGCCGGCTCGGCATAGAGGCCGCGCGGCGGTGCCACCTGTTGCAGCCGGCCATGATCCAGCACGGCGACCCGGTCGGCCAGCGCCATCGCTTCCGACTGGTCGTGGGTGACATAGACGATGGTGGCGCCGAGCTGGCGGTGCAGGCGATGGAACTCGGCCTGCAGGCTTTCGCGCAGATGCACGTCGAGGCTGGCCAGCGGCTCGTCCATCAGCACGACGGAGGGCTCCATGGCCAGGCAGCGGGCGAGTGCCACGCGCTGGCGCTGGCCGCCGGACAGCTGGTCGGGCTGCGAATCCCGCCGCTCGCCGAGGCCGACGGTGTCGAGGGCGCGCTCGACCATCTTCCGGCGCTCAGGACCGGGGATCTTGCGGATCTTCAGCGCGTATTCGACATTCTCGCCGACCGTCATATGCGGCCAGAGCGCGTGGGACTGGAACACCATGCCGACGCCGCGCTGCTCCGGCGGCACCGCCAGCGCGCCGGCGCGGGCGACTTCGCGGACGCCGATGCTGATCGTGCCGGCATCGGGCGTCTCGAAACCGGCGAGCAGGCGCAGCAACGTGGTCTTGCCGCAACCGCTGGGGCCGAGCAGCGCCACGAACTCGCCGACCATCACGTCGAGATCGACTTCGGCGACGGCCGGCTTGTCGCCATAGTGCTTGGAGACGGATTTCAGGCTCACGGCATCCACGGCAGCGTTCCTTTCGGCAGACGGCGTGCGAACAGGGTGGCGATCCCAGCCACGGCCAGGGTGACGACGACGGTGATGCTGGCGACCGCGGCGGCGGCGCCCGCCGCCCCCTCGCTCTGCAGCGAGAACACCATGACGCCGAGCGTCTCGTGACCGCGCGACCAGAGCAGGGCGGAGACGGTGAGTTCGTTGAAGGCGGTCAGGAACACCAGCAGCGCGCCGGACATGATCGAGGCGCGCAGACCGGGCAGGATGATGCTGAACAGGCGGCGCGGACCGCTGGCTCCGGCGAGCCGCGCGGCTTCTTCCATGGTCGGATCCATCTGCTTCATCGCCGCGGCGAGCGGCCGCAGCGCCAGCGTGAGAAAGCGCGCTACATAGGCGACGAGGAGAATCCAGGCGGTGCCGTAGAGACTGACGCCGAGCAGGGGCAACGGCTTCAGGAAGACCAGGATCTCGGCGATGGCCAGCACGATGCCCGGCACGGCATAGGGCGCATCGGCGACGGCGTCGAGCGCCCGCATCCAGGCCCAGCGCCGCAGCTCGCCGTAATAGGCCAGGACGAGGCCGAGTGCCGCGGTGACGATCGCCGCGCCGGCGGAGAGCAAAGTGCTGTTCAGGAAGGCGCGCTGGGTCGGCTGATACTGCGTCAGCACATAGATGAAGTTCTCCAGCGTCACCGTCTCAAAGGTCAGCGGCACGCCGAGCGCCGGGATGAGGGCCGCGCCGACCAGAGCGGCGAGCGGCACGACGGTCAGCAGCAACAGCAGCAGCCACGCCGCGAGTTCGATGAACGGCCGCGCGGTTCCCAAGGGCAGGATCGGGCCGGTCGGGCCGCCCGTGCGCAAGGCCGGCGCGCGGCGAATGACCCAGCGCTGCCAAATGAGGCCGATGGCGGCGAGCAGCGCCAGGATCAGGCCCAATGCCGCGGTCTCGCCCAGCACCGAGGGGCCGAAGCCGTTGAGCCGCTGGTAGATCAGGGTTGTCAGCACGCTGAAGCGGCCGGGGATGCCGAGCAAGGCCGGCACCCCGAAATTGCCGATCGCGGAGACGAAGGCGAGCGCGCCGCCCGCCAGCAGCGCCGGCTTGAGCAGCGGCAGGATGATGGTGAACAGCACGCGCCGGTGCGACGCGCCGGCCGCGCGCGCGGCCTCGACCAGATCGCAAGGGAGCGCGCGACAGGCCGCGGCGATGGCGAGGAAAATCAGCGGCGCGTGCTCCAACCCCATGACGAAGGAAACGCCGCCGCCGCCATAGAGCGGATGGTTGGATTCGGTGCCGAACACGACGTCGATGACCGCGCGGGCCGGCGTGCCGACATCCAGCATTTTGATCCAGGCCAGGGCGGTGATCTGCGACGGGATCAGCAGCGGCAGTAGGCAGAGCAAGGTGAGCAGGCTCTTGCGCCGGATGTCGGTGAGCCCGATCAGCAGGGCGAAGCCGCCGCCGAGCAGAGTGGAGATCACGGTTGACGCGAAGCTGGAGACCAGCGTGTTGGTGCCGGCGCGGAACACGCTGCGGGAGTTCAAGCTCTCCAACGGCAGGCTGCCGTCGGCGGAAGGCAGTACCGCCTCCATCAGCAGTCGCAGCATCGGCAGCAGGCAGAAGACGATGACCAGAGCGGTCGCGGCCCCCGCCAGCAGGCGGTCGCCGCCGCGGCTGGAAAGCCCAAGGCGCGGGACCGTCACGCGAACGGCGCTGGCCTTGGGGACAGCGCCGTTCGTCATGCGCGGCTTTCCGGTGTCGAAGGATCAGCCACCGAAGAGATCGGAGAAATGCTTCTTGATCTCGTTGCTCTCGCCGGCGACGTCCTTGGCGGAGGCGGGCATCACCTTGAGCTCGGCCGCGGCCGGGCGGCCTTCGGGGCCGGCGACGCCGGCCTTGCCGGGGATGTAGCCCTGCACGGTCATGTATTGCTGGCCGGCATCGGAGAGCAGCCAGTTGACGAAGCTCTTCGCCGCATCGACGTTCTTCGCGGTCTTCAGGATCGCGACCGGCTCGGTCACCATGGAGACGCCTTCGGTCGGATAGACGAACTCGACCGGCGAGCCCTTGGCCTTGCCGTTGAAGGCCATGAAATCGACGATCATGCCATAGGCCTTCTGGCCGCTGGCGACCGCTTCGAGCACGCCGCCATTGCCTTTGGTGGCGACGGCGCCGTTATCGGCGAGCTTCTCGTAGTAGTTCCAGCCGAGCTCCGGCTGCGCGGTGATGGTGCCGACATGGATCACCGCCGCACCGGAATAGAGCGGGCTCGGCATGATCACCTGGTCCTTGGCATTGGGCGAGATCAGGTCGCCCCAGGAGACCGGGCGCGGTTTGCCGGACTTGGTGTTGTAGACGATGCCGGTCGGGATGATCTTGGTGCCGAAATAGGTCTTGTCCGCATCGTAGAAGCCCTGCGGCAATCCATCGACCGGGGCCTCGGCATAGGGCATCAGGCGGCCGTCGCCCTTCAGTTGCTCCATGACGGTCGCGTCGGCGATGAACAGCACGTCCGGCTGCGGCGCGCCGGCGGTGAACTCGGCCTGCAGCTTGTTGACGACCTCGGTGGTGCCGGAGCGGAAGAAGTCGACCTTCACACCGGGCTCAACCTTGTTGAAGGCGGCGATCAGGTCGTTCATCGCCTGGTCGGGGGTCGAGGTGTAGACGGTCAAGGTGCCGGAGGCGGCATGCGCGGCGCCGGCGGAGATGGCCAGAGCGGCCAGCGCGGCGAATAGGGTTCGGATTGTCATGGAGAGCGGCTCCCAATGCGATTGCAACGGTCGCCTGCTAACAGAGCGGCGTTGCCTTTTTATGACCGCTTTATGACGGCGCGGCAGAGAGGATGCTACAACCGCCCGGGCGGTGGCTTCAAGCGCGCGCCGCCGCGATGGTCGCCCGAATTCGCAGGGGATCGCTGACCGTATTCGTGTACTCGCGGTCGAGTTCGGTGCCGCCCATGCCGACCGACGGGTTGCGATAGGCCATCCCGCTCGGGACTTGCTTCAAGGCCGCGAAATGAAACTCCCGCCCGCCGGTCTCCTGGACCACGCGTGCGATATTGTCCGGCGCCAGCTCGCCGCACGCCATGACGATGATCCGGCCGGCGGCCTGCTGGTTCAGCTTCTTCAGCAGCGGGATGGCCTCGACCGCGGTCGCGCGCTGGCCGCTGGTCAGCACGCGGTGGACGCCGCAGCGGATCAGCGCCTCGAGTGCCTCTTCGGGATCGCGGGTCATGTCGAAGGCGCGGTGGCAGGTGACGCTCAAGGGTTGCGCCGCCTCGATCAGCGCCTTCATGCGCGTTTCGTCGATGCGGCCGTCTTCGGTCAGGCAACCGATGACGATACCGGCGGCGTTCATTTTTGCGATCTGTCGCGCGTCGTCCAGCATGGTGGCGAACTCGGCGTCGGAATAGAGGAAGTCGCCGCCACGCGGGCGCAGGATCACATGGATCGGTAGATAGCAGAGCTTCAAGGCCGCGCGGATCGTGCCGAAGCTCGGCGTGATGCCGCCTTCCAGGAGGCTGGCGCAGAGCTCGACGCGGTCGCCGCCGCCCTCCTGGGCGGCGACAACGCCGTCGATCCCCTCGACGCAGATTTCGAAAATAGAGTTGTTACTGGACGCAGTCATTGCGGGGCTAGCCCTCACCCTGTCCCTCTCCCACAAGGGGAGAGGGGACGCTGTTGCCGGCATCGGATCCAAAGCCCCTCTCCCCTCGTGGGAGAGGGGTTGGGGTGAGGGGGCCGCCGCACGATCGTAGCCAACCTTTACTCAACGTCGAACTTCACGCCCTGGGCGAGCGGAAGCTGCTTGCCGTAGTTGATCGTGTTGGTGGCGCGGCGCATATAGGCCTTCCAGGAATCCGAGCCGGCCTCGCGGCCGCCGCCGGTTTCCTTCTCGCCGCCGAACGCCCCGCCGATCTCGGCGCCGGAGGGGCCGATGTTGACGTTGGCGATGCCGCAATCCGAGCCCGCGACCGAGAGGAAGCGCTCGGCCTCGCCGAGATCGCGGGTGAAGATCGAGGAGGAGAGGCCCTGCGGCACGCCGTTGTGCAAGGCGACCACATCGTCGAAGTTCTCGTATTTCATCACATAGAGGATCGGCGCGAAGGTCTCCTGCTCGACCGGACCGGTCTGCTTCGGCATCTCGACCAGGGCCGGATGGACGTAATAGGCGTTGGGGAAGGTGTCGGAATCGGCGCGGGCGCCGCCATGCACGGTGCCGCCGGCGGCCTTCGCGGCGTTGAGGGCGCGCTCCATTCCCTGGTAGGCATGGTGGTCGATCAGCGGGCCGATCAGGGTGCCGGCCTGCAGCGGGTTGCCGATGTTGACCGAGCCGTAGGCCTTGATCAGGCGCGGGACCAGCTTGTCGTAGACGCTGGCATGCACGAACAGGCGGCGCAGGCTGGTGCAGCGCTGGCCGGCGGTGCCCATGGCGGCGAAGGCGACCGCGCGCAGGGTGAGGTCGAGATCGGCCGAGGGGCAGACGATACCGGCATTGTTGCCGCCGAGCTCCAGGATCGCCCGGGCGAAGCGCGCGGCCAGCTTCGGCGCGACGGCCTTGCCCATGGCAGTGGAACCCGTGGCGGAAAGGACCGCGACCTTCGGATGATCGACCAGGATCTCGCCGACCGCGCGGTCGCCGACCAGCAGCGCCATCAATCCGTCCGGCACGGTGTTGCCGGCCTCGGTGAAGCGGGCAACGGCGCGCTCGAACAACGCAGTGGTGGCGATGGCGGTGAGCGGGGTCTTCTCCGAGGGCTTCCAGATGCAGCTGTTGCCGCAGACCAGCGCCACCGCCGCGTTCCAGGACCAGACCGCGACCGGGAAGTTGAAGGCGGTGATGATGCCGGTGACGCCGAGCGGATGCCAGGTCTCCATCATCCGATGGTTCGGCCGCTCGGTCGCGATGGTGAGGCCGAAGATCTGGCGCGACAGGCCGACCGCATAGTCGCAGATGTCGATCATCTCCTGGACCTCGCCGAGGCCCTCGGATTCGATCTTGCCCACTTCGATGGAGACCAGGCGGCCGAGTGCCGCCTTATGGGCGCGCAGCTCCTCGCCCAGCAGGCGCACCAGCTCGCCGCGCTTCGGGGCAGGCACCTCGCGCCAGGCGAGGAAGGCCTGGTGGCCCGCCTCGACGGCCTTCTTGGCTTCCATCGGGGTGGCGGTGTGGACCTTGGCGATCTCCTCGCCGGTGATCGGCGAATGGACCGCCATCGCACCGCCGGTATAGTGGTCGCGCGGGATGCCGAGGCTCTGCAGCAGCGTGTCCGTTTCCCCCTGAATCATTGGGACGATCTTCGGGGCGGTCATCTGGGTGGCCATGTCGGGTCCTCGCGTGAGAAGTTTGGCGGTGTCCTAGCCCATTTCCGCCGCGGTATGAAGGGGGCGGGACGAAGGGGAGACCAGCATGCAGTTCATGGTGATCGAGCATTTTCGGGATCAGGATGCCAAGGCGGTCTACGCGCGGTTCCGGGAAAAGGGCCGGCTGATGCCCGACGGGATCAGTTTCGTCGCCAGCTGGGTCACGGCCGACCTTGGCCGCTGCTTCCAGGTGATGGAATGCGACGACGCGACCCTGCTGCAGCGCTGGGTGGCGGAATGGGCCGATCTGGTCCGGTTCGAGATTCTGCCGGTGACGGCGGGCAAGGAAACGGCGGCGGCGCTCGCTCCGTAGTCGTACGTGGTTTGTTCCGGTTGGCGCTGACTATCCGAGCAGCGCCGCCAGCTCATAGAAGATCGCGCCGACGATCGCGGCGGCGGGCAGGGTGATTACCCAGGCGATGACGATGTTGCCCGCGGTACCCCAGCGCACCGCCGAGGTGCGGCGCATGGCGCCGACCCCGACCACCGCGCCGATGATGGTGTGGGTGGTCGAGACCGGAATGCCGAGCCAGGTCGCGCCGAACAGCGCCAGCGCGCCCCCGGTCTCGGCGCAGAAACCCTGGATCGGCTTCAGGTCGGTGATCTTCGAGCCGACCGTCTTCACGATCCGCCAGCCGCCGCTGAGCGTGCCCAATCCCATCGCGGCCTGGCAGGAAATCACCACCCAGAACGGCACGTGGAATTCTCCGCCGAGATGGCCCTGCGAATAGAGCAGGACGGTGATGATGCCCATGGTCTTCTGCGCGTCATTGCCGCCATGGCCGAGGCTGAACAGCGCGGAGGAGATGAACTGCATCACGCGGAACCGCCGGTCCGCCGCGAACGGCGTGGCGCGCACCGAGGCCCAGGCGGCGGCGATCATCAGGATGCCGGCGAGGCCGAGGCCGATCAGCGGCGAGAGCACGATGAACAGCGCGACCGTCCCGAGGCCGCTCCAGATCACCGCGCCGAACCCGGCCTTCGCGATGCCGGCGCCGACCAGGCCGCCGATCAGGGCATGGCTGCTGCTGGATGGGATGCCGTAGATCCAGGTCACCACGTTCCAGAAGATGGCGCCGATCAGCGCGCCGAAGATCACCGCCGGATCGACGATGTTGGCATCGATGATGCCCTTGCCCATGGTGTTGGCGACATGCAGGCCGAACACCAGGAAGGCGATGAAATTGAAGAAGGCGGCCCAGAACACCGCGACGACCGGCGAAAGCACGCGGGTCGAGACCACGGTCGCGATCGAGTTCGCCGCATCGTGCAGCCCGTTCAGGAAGTCGAACGCCAGTGCGATCACGATCAGCCCGACCAGGAGATGCATGGACAGCATGGCGGAGCTCGCTGCTCAGACGTGCTCGACGACGATGCCGGCGATGACGTCGGTCACGTCCTCGCAGCGATCGACCACGGCTTCGATCAGCTCGTAGACCCGCTCGCCGACCAGCTTGTCACCGGCGGGATCCGGTCCCGCGAACAGCGCCTTCATGCCGTGCTGCAGGAGATCGTCGGCCTCGCTCTCGGCGGCGCGCACCTTCTGCTGCATCTCGCGGAAGACCGCCTCGTTGCGGCCGATCGCACTCAAGGCCGGCATCGCGTCTCGGATCGAGGTGCTGGCGCGGATCGCGCAATCGGCCATGCCGAGCATCTCCGGCGTGTAGGCGACCTTGTAGAGCCCGAGGCGCCGCGCCGCGTCCTTCATGATGTCGATCGTGTCGTCGAGGGTGGTGATGAGCTCCAGCACCTCGGAGCGGTCAAACGGCGTGATGAAGCTGCGGTGTACGGCGAACACCGTCTCGCGGGTGACCTCGTCCGCCGCGTCTTCGAGGCGGAACAGCTCCTTGCAATGGGCGTCGTAATCGGTGCCGGACAGGATGGCGCGGAATTCCACCGCGCCCTGTACCACGATCGCGGAGTGGCGGCAGAACCGCTCGACGAAGCGCTCGTCGCGCGGCATCAGTCTGCGAAACAGCCTCAGCACCATGGCACAACCCCCGGACCCCTGGCCTTCGATCGGCCGAAGCATAACCGCACCGGTGGATTTGTGTCAGTTCTATTTCATATTTTTTACAGCGGCCGCGATGGTGATCGCCAAAGCCACGACCGCCATCAGCAGCAACCCGGGCGACAGGCCGCGGCGCTTCTTCGGCTCTTGCTCGTTCTCCTGCGGCACGTTCAGCCGCCCGAAGCCAGGGTCGAGGCGATCCAGTCGCTGTAGCTGTGGAGCGGCGTCATGAAGGAGTTCTGGAACAGGCATTCGCCGACCGGGCCGGCGGAGACCGCGTTCATGATGCCGGTCAAGGCGTAGCGGCCGCTCATGTCCTTCCTGAGGATCGGGCCGCCGGAATCGCCGTCGCAGGGCCAGGCGTCCATCAGCGGCTTCAACGCCACCTCGCGCGGCGTGTCGTAGCCGGAAGCGGCGATCGATGCCTTGCGCAGCACCCCGGTCGAGCGCGACCGGTTGGAGACGGCGCGGCCGTAGCCGGCGAACACGAATTGCTGGCCGTCGGTGAAGGTCACGTCGTGGTCGAACGGAATGATCACCGTCGGGTATTGATGCGCCGCGATGAAGACGATGGCGATGTCGCCGACATTGAACTTGTCTTCCTCGTCCACGTAGTCCGGATGGATCACCGTGCGCGTCACCGGGACCTTGCGCGCTTCGCCGATTTTCAGGTCGAACACCACGATGACGCTCTTGACGTCGCCGGAGACGCAATGGGCCGCGGTCAGGACCGCGCGCGGCGTGATCAGGATGCCGGTGCAGGCGCCGGGATGGTCGTACTTGTCCATGGGCACGACACCGACCACGGCATGGGCATAGGCGTCGGTCTCGACGACCGGCTTGCCGTTGATGATGGCAGCGGCGGGAGAAGCAAAGAGCAGCAGGGTTGCGTAAATGAGGGAAGCGATGAGCGTGCGAATGGCCAGGGCTCCCGGGGAAGTGGCGCGAGCAGTTTAGTGCAATCGCGTTGGCGGCGGAAGAACGGAGTGGGCGCCTCGCCTCGCCCTGAAGACCCAGCTCTCATTCCTTCCGCGCGATCAGCAGCTCGATATCGAAGGTGACCGCGCGACCGCCTTCCGACGGCAGGGAGTCCGGCCGGATCCGGTGAGCGTTCGGGCCCATCAGGATGACGTTGGCGATGTCGGCGGCGTCCAGCGCGGCGGTGGTGCGAATATGGCGACGGCTGGGCGGGGCGAGCACTTCCGCCATCGACGCGGCATAGGTGTCGGCCTTGCCTTCGCCCTGGTCGAGCAGGCCGAACGCCTGGCGGAGCTCGATCAGGTGATCGGGACCGGGAAATGCCACCGCCAGGATGCCGCCGGGGCGCAGCACCCGGGCCGCTTCCGGGAAGTTCTTCGGCGCGAAGATGCTGAGCACGACATCCACGGCCGCGTCGCGGACCGGCCAGTCGCGCCAGATGTCGGCCACGGCGAAGGCGAAATCCGGGTGGCGCCTGGCGGCATAGGCCGCGGCGTCCTTGGAGACGTCGAGGCCGGCCGCCGCGCTGCTGCCGGCCAGGCGCCGCAGGTGATGGCCGGTGCCGCAGCCGGCATCGAGGATGGCGCGCAGGTCCAGGCCCGGTTCTCCGCGGATGGCGTCGGTGACGGCGTCGAAATGGCCCTTGCTCAGGAAGGCGTCGCGGCGTGCGAGCTGCTGCGGCCCATCCCCGCCTTCGGCCGGCACGGCGCCATTGCCGGTCAGCAGGTTCACATAGCCGGTGCGCGCCAGATCGAAGCTGTGCCGGTGCGGGCAGCGCAGCGTGCGCTCGGTGAGCGCCAGCTCGGCATGGCAGACCGGACAGCGGAACAGGTCGAATTTGGACATCGGCTCAGTGCCGGCCGCCGATGCGCCAGCGGTGGATCTCCAACGATGCGTCGAACAGCGCGCTCGCCAGCCGGTCCTTGATCGCCTGGCGTGACGGCGCCTGCAAGATCGCCGCGAAACCGCTCCAAGCCCCGCCGTCGAGCGGCTGCGTCCAGCCATAGACGGCGAGCCGGTCGCCAAGCATCGCGGCGAGACTGGAAGGTGGTTCGGCATGGCCGAGGATCAGGTAGAACGGGACGTCATCATCCGGTTTGAAGTCGCGCATCGGGCGGCCGAGGCGGTCATGCCAGCGGCGGATGAAGACCGCGTCGTAGACACCGGCGCGATAGAACGGCTCCTCATAGGCGAAGGTCCCGGTCTCTACGACGCTGTCGAGGCGGACGATATGCAGGCTGCCGGTATGCGTCTCGCCGTCATCGGTGAGCGTCGGCCCGCGGGTGAGCAGGCGGTCGGCGTAGCGGTCCATGAAGGACCAGTGCGCCTCGACATTGCGCTCGAGCAGCGCGCCGACATTCGGCTTGTCGCGGCAGTAGAAGACGAACTCCATCGCCGGCTCAGCCATGGGCAAGCGCCAGGCCGGGACGCGCCCAGGGCATTTCCGCAAGCTGGCCGCCGCTGGAGAGCGTGATATACGCCGTCTTCCGATCCGCACCGCCGAAGCAGATGTTGGTGGTGACGATGTCGCCGGTCGGCACCTGCTCGACCAGCGCGCCCGCGGGGCTCACCACGGTGATGCAGGCGGAGACGATCGTGGCGATGCAGATATTGCCGGATGCCTCGACCGCGAGGCTGTCGAAGCGCTGATAGCCGCCGGCGCCGTAGAGGATCCGTCCACCATGGGGCGCGAAGCTTTGCGCGTCGCGCTTCGCCTTGCCGGGCTCGGCGAGATCGAAGGCGAACAGGCGGCCGGTCTCGGTCTCGGCGACATAGACCGTCTTGCCGTCCGGCGAAAGGCCGACGCCGTTCGGGCTGATCAGCGGATAGGCGACCTCGACGATCTGCGAGCCGTCGGCCAGCGCGTAATAGAGTCCGCCGTTGACCCGATGGCGCGGATAGAACTTGCCGTAATCGGTGAAGTAGAAACCGCCATGCGCGTCGAAGACGAGGTCGTTGGGCCCGACCAGGTTGTGCTCGCCGCAGCGCGTGTAGAGCACGCGGCGCTCGCCGGTCTTCGGATCCAGCCGCTCGATCCAGCCGCCGGCATAGCCCTCGGGCGTGCCGGGCTTCACCCGGTTGCCGCCATCGGCGGCCTTGGCGAACAGGAAGCCGCCATTGTTGCAGACGTAAAGTGCGCCGTCCGGCCCCCAGGCCAGCCCGTTCGGCCCGCCGGGCAGCGCGGCGACGATGCTGGTCCTGCCGTCCTTCACCCGGGTGATCGTGCGGCGCTCGATCTCGACGACGAGGAGGGAGCCATCCTTGTCGATGACCGGACCTTCGGGGAATTGCAGGTCGGCGGCGATGATCTTGGGCGTGGGCATGAACGGGCTCGTCGGCTGAGAATGATGCGCCGCGATCCTACCCCGGGATTTGCGATCCTGAATAGGCGTGGAATCAGCCGCTGAAATTCGCCAGCACGATCTCGCGCCAGACACGCATGGGGGTCACCCAGGAATCCGGCACGTTGTAGCTGCCGGAGAAGATGACCGCGGCGATGCCGGTTTCCGGCTGCAGCCAGAGGCGCTGGCCGCCGTTGCCGAGGCCACCGATCCAACGATGCGCGACGCCGCCGATCGGTGCCTCGTCGAGAAACCAGAGGCGACCGTAGTGCCAGCCGTCGCCGGTTTCGATACGGGGCCGAAACGACTGCTCGATCCAATCCTCGCTGACGACGCGGTTGCCCTGCCACAGACCACCATCCAGCAGCAGGGCGCCGATCTTCATGAGATCGCGGGCGGTGAGGCGCAGACCGGAAGCCGCAGAAGCGATGCCGTCGCGCCCCGCGGACCAGGTGAAGTCGGCGATGCCGAGCGGCTTGAACAGCGCCTCGCGCGCAAACTCCTCGATTTTCCGGCCGCTGCCGCGTGCGATCAACGCACCCATCAGGGCCACGGCGCCGCCGGAATAGGTCCAGCGTGCACCCGGCGCGCCGGTGATCGGGCGTTCCAGGATGAAGCGGTATCGATCCGGTGCGTTTTCCATAGCGATCTCGCTGTTGGCGGGATCGGTATAGGGCCGGGTGAACTCGTCCCATTCCAGGCCGAGCGTCATGCTGAGCGCATGCTCGACGCGGATTCCGGCGCGCGCCGGATCGCCGGCGAGATCCGGATAGTCGGGGAACTGCGCAAAGAGCGGCGCTTCCGGCGGCGGCACCAGGCCGCGGTCGAGGGCGATGCCGTAGAGCAGGCCGACGATGCTCTTGGTCACCGAGCGCAGGTCGTGCAGCGTATCGGGGCCGAAGTCGATCTCGCCCAAAGGCGCGCCCCAGGCCTCGTCGGGACCGCGATCGTAGCGCTCGAGGACGATCCGGCCGTGCTGCCCGACCAGCACCGCATGCAGATGGCGCAACAGGCCGGATTCGATGCCCGCGGCGAGCTTGCGTTCAAGATCGGTTGCGAAGGGCATGCGTAGGGCTCCGGACGTGGAAGTGTGCGGGCACTATACACAGGCCTTTGCGTAAGTCTTGATCGTGCTTGCTCAAGCTCCGTCAGATCGTCGGCACGTTACCGCCGTCGATCCTGACTTCGGTCCCGGTGATCGCGGAGGCGCGCGGCGAGGCGAGAAAGGCGATCAGCTCGGCGACCTCATCGGGGCGGTTGGGGCGGCCGAGCGGGATGCCGCCCAGCGCCTGCATCAGGCCTCGGCGCGCGGTGTCGGTATCGGTGCCTTGCGCCGCGGCGAGCCGTTCGATCATCCGCGTCGCCGCGTCGGTCTCGGTGAAACCCGGCGCGACGCTGACGACACGCACGCCCTTCGACGCCACTTCCTTGGAAAGACCCTTGCTGTAATTGGTGAGCGCCGCCTTTGCCGCCGCATAGGCCAAGGTCGATTCATGGAGCGGCAGCTCGCGCTGGATCGAGGAGACGTGGACGATGACGCCGCTGCCTTGCGCGATCATCCGCGGCAGCAGCATGCGGTCGATGCGCACGGCCGCCAGTAGGTTGGCGCCGAGGGCATCGGCCCAATGCTCGTCGGTGAGCGCCGCGAAGCCGCCGCCGGGCGCGGATGAGCCCCCGACATTGTGGACCACGATATCGACGGTGCCGAATTGCGCGAGCGCGGCCTCGGCCGCGGCGCGGGCGCCGTCCGCGGTCCCGACATCGGCGGCGACGAACAGGTGCGGGTGTTCGAGCGCCGGCGGCGCGTTGCGCGCCGTGGCGAAGACTGCGGCGCCGGCCGCGCGCAGGCGCTTCACCGTGGCGGCACCGATCCCCTGGGTCCCGCCGGTCACCAGCACGCGCCGGCCCGCGAACTCGGCGTGGCGGTCGGTCGGGCCGATCTCGAGACTGTCGATCTTGCCGTTTCGCAGGCGAAAGGCATGGCGCAGCATGACCGGGCTGCCGGGAAAGTTGCCGGTGACCTGCGTGATGACGCCGACGTCGTCCCCCTCGGCCTCGACATTCCGAACCTCCAGCGTGAAGCGATAGCGCTTCCGGCTGTCCTCGGCCCAGGCGCGGATGGCGGCAGGTCCGCGATGCACCCGGTTCTCGTCGCGCACTTCGCCTTCGGCGTCGAAGCAGCCGGCGATGCGCGCGCCATCGTCGCCGGCGGCGGCCTTGAGATAGTCGCGGACGGAATCGGGAAGCGCCCAGCCCATGGTCTTGTCCTCTCGGTTGCCTGGGACGGGAGATAGAAGTACGCTCCTCGGATGGCAAGTACGGACAAAAAAGTAGGGTACTCACCTACAGGTAACCTCGCCGATGTCACGCCGCAGATGGCGGCGAGCGGCATCGAGACCGCTTTGCGCATGCTGGAAGGGCGCTGGAAGATGGTGATCATCTTCCACCTGTTCGACCGCGGCACCTTGCGCTTCTCCGAGCTCGAGCGCGCGATCCCCGGCGTCTCGCAGAAGGTGCTGATCAACCAGCTGCGCGAGCTGGAGAAGGACGGCATCGTCGAACGCCAAGTCTATCCGCAGGTCCCGCCGAAGGTGGAGTACAAGCTCAGCGCCTGGGGCGAGCAGATGTGCCCGGCGCTGGACCTGCTGCTGGAATGGACGGCACAGCGGCCGCAGGGGAACGCTGAGACTTGAGCTCGGCGATCAGCCCGCGACGCGTTCCATCCAGGCGACCGCGAAGGGCAGGATGTCGGCGGCTTCGACCAGCACGGACTGCGCTAGGCCGACTCTGCCCTGGCGTCCCGCACCGGTCGCCAGATAGTCGGTGACGATGCGGTCGATGAAATCCTCCGGCAGCCCGGCCACGCAGGGATGGCTGGTGTCGAATTCCTCGATCCAGCGCCAGGCCGTGCCTGTCGGTGTCGCAAAGGGAACCTCGACGCGGATGATGCGCTTGTCCGGCAGCATTGCGAGGTGCTCGGCGTGATGCAGCAGGGTCATGGTGTCGCGCGGCGCCCCGAGCATCAGCACCTTGCCGCGCGCCTCGACCAGGCGGGCGAGCGGCGTGCCCGGCCCATAGCCGTAATCCAGCGGATGGTCCGCGGTCAGCCATTCGGCCTTGGCGCCGAGGGCCGTCACCGATGCGCCGGGATTGCCGCTGCGAAGGGCACCCGGGGTGGTGCGCAGGAATTCCGGCAGCACGCCATTCTGCCGTGCGGCGCGGGTGCGCGCCGGGTCGAAGGGCAGCACATGGGGCCGCCATTCGGGCAGCGTGCGGCCTTGCGCATCGACCAGATTCTCCCAGTCCGCCTCCCAATCGAGATAGGCCATGAGCGTGCCCGCTGCACCCATCGCCTCGCGGAGCGCGGCGATGATCGCATCCGGCCCGCCGAGCACCGGGCCCACGCGGTTGCAGGCGGCGTGCACCATCACGAGGTCGCCCGGTGCCACGCCGAGACGTGCGAGGTCAGCGGTCAGTTGGGCTGTGGTGATGAAGGCGGGGTGCTGCATCTAAAAAGCTCCGGGTCACCCGATGATTCCAGCAAGTCATGGCAATGGAAAGCGGGGTGCCGCAGCCGGGTCTTGACATTGCCGCCGCTGGTATCAAAATTTGATACCAGCCAGGGAGACGCCCATGTCGGGTCGCAATTTCAGCCTTACCGAGCATCTCAGCGATTTCGTCGACGACCAGGTGTCGACCGGCCGGCATCAGAATGCCAGCGAGGTCGTGCGCGAGGCACTGCGGCGCTACGAAGATGACATCGAGGCCGAGCGCGCCAGCATTGCGGTGATCGAAGAGGTGGCCGCCCGGGGTATGGCGGCCATCGCACGCGGCGATTTCATCTCGGTCGAGGGGACCGAAGACGCGCGGAAGCTGATGCAAAAGTTCAATGCCAGGGCTGCCAAGCGCGCGCAGGAACGCAGCCGAACGGCGAAAGCCAAGCGTGGCTGATTTCCGCCTTTCGGGCCCCGCCGCTGCGGAGCTCGACGAGATCCTGGATTGGAGTGAGACCAACTTCGGGCCGGAGGCGCGGGAGCGTTACAACGCGCTCGTTTTCGAAGCGATCCAGAACGTTGCCGGGGAGGCGCATCAGGCCAACGTGCGCTGGCATCGTGTTCGGTCAACCGACATTGGCGTCTACCACATCGAGCACAGCCGGGATCGGGTATCGGTGGAGCTCGGCCGGGTTGGGGAGCCGCGGCACTATCTCATCCTGACGATCGGTGCCGATGGTGTTGTTGAAATCCTCGGTTTCGTTCACGACAGCATGCTGCTCAAGCGCGCGTTCCGTAAGTTGGTGCCCGGCAAGCGCTGAGCGAGGAGAAACATCATGGACTACCAGGCAAGCTGCCATTGCGGACGCGTCCGCTTCTCCTTCCGCAGCCCGGAGATCACCACCGGCTGCCGCTGCGACTGCTCGCTCTGCCAGCGCCGGGGGGCGGTGCTGTCGTCGGGCTATATCCCGGCTGCGGATTTCACGCCACACGCCAAGCCGGAGGATCTCGGCCGCTATCTCTGGAACGAGAAGGTTTTGAACAACTACTTCTGCAAGACCTGCGGGATCTTCACCTACATCGCCGACGGCGAGAACGGGAAGGACGGCTATCGCGTCAACCTCGGCTGCGTCGAGGGGCTGGATGTGTTCACGCTGGAGGTGACGCGGATCGACGGCAAGTCGGTACCGCTGGTGGGGCATTGAGGATGAACTCTCTGGCGCCAATAGGAGGTCATCGCCTGCACGTTAGGGAAGTATTAGGGCGTCCTCGACTAGGTTCCAGGATCGAGAGCGGCGTAAGGGTGCTCAATGTTCAAGCCTCGGTCCAAGGACGAAATCCTTCAGCAGCGATTCTTTATCGGATTCCAGGACGCCTTTGTCGGACCACCGCAGTCGAGTAGGAAATTTGTTAATCTGGATTCAGTTGCGGTCAACGACTTCGACAAGCTCGATGAGCTCTCCTACAAAGATCTGCACAGCTTCGTGGTCGAATATCGAGGCAGATCGGAAGTGTTCACTCCCGAGAACGAATGGTATCGGTTCGAGCTGGCTTCAGTTACCTCGCGATCGAATGCCCGTATCATACCGCTTCTTCCCGACGGGTATGGTGAACCTCTGGCAGTATATCTCAGCGGAGCGGAGAGGCTTCCGCCCCTACAGTCAGCGTCAGCCAAAGGGAATCCACACCGTCAACCAAGTCAGCGATTTGATTTGGGAGGAATAACTCGCGGTATGCGGCTCAGCTCCTTGTCCGGCCACGGACGGCTTGCACTGGCTCAACAAGAGAACATCCAACCAATAAAAACAACGGTGGTCGTTCATGATGTCGGTCAGGCGAGCTGCGTGTCCATCTTGCAGCGACCGCCGAGTGGAGAGCTAACGGCCTACCTCAAAGTAACTCTGAATGGAAGGAGTTACGTCGACTTCGAGAAAGTCATGCTCGATTGCGGCTTGCCATTGTATTTCAACTGGGAGCGTGACCGGCGCCGGAAATATGGGATTGCCGCTCAGCCAGTCGATGGCACGCTGATTGTCTTGTCCCACTGGGATATGGATCACTACGAACTGGGCCGCCGGAATCTCGATCGATCCAATATGTGGCTTGCACCGACTCAGGTGGTGGGGCCGACCTCGTGGCGGATTGCTAACCACCTTTCCGAACAAGAGCGTATTGCATTTGTCGAACCGAATTTTGAGCTGCATCTCGATACGATATCGTTGTGGCGCGGCCCGGTCTCAGCCAAGCTAAATGACTCAGGAATCTTGGTGGCAGTAGCAGGGGCAAGCGTTGGGGACAACGGGCGGATGGAGACTCGCCGATTTCTCTATCCGGCAGATTGTCCGCTAAGCTGTATGGATTTAGCACAGGCGCCGGCTCTCGGTTCTGGCGAAGAGATTCATCTGGTTGTCTCCCACCACGGATCGGAGCCCTGGAACCACCGACTTACAGGGCATCCTGGAAATGCGGTGATCTCCTCAGGCTGGAGAAACTACTACAAGCATCCCGACCCTCAAGCCGTGCGGACATACCAAGCTGCGCGCTTCACTGTCAGTGACACCAGGCTGATGCAGAAGGACATTTCCATTGAGTTGTAAGTCCAGGCTGCGACGTTAACCTCCGGCCGCATTGAAGGTACCCCTGCCAAAAACACATCGAGCCCCCGGATCGCTCCGGGAGCCCGATGCTGGGGCCTAACGCAGGCTTCGAGACTTAGCTGCAGCCGCTGGTCGAGCCGCAGGTGTTGCACTTCATGCAGGTGCCGTTGCGGACCAGGGTGAAGTTGCCGCATTCGCCGCAGCTGTCGCCCTCGTAGCCTTTGACGCGCGCTTCGCGGATCTTGGCGAGCCGGCTATCGACCGCCTTGGCGACGGTCGAGCCGATCACCGCGCTCTCGACCGAGGCGACCGCGGCTTCGACCGCGATCGCGACGCCGGCCGAGACCGGCGCGCCGTTGCGCTCCATGGTGACGCCCGCTGAACCCGGGGCGCCGTTGCGCTCCATCACCATCTGGTCGTGATCGTGGTCATGCGCCAGCGCCGTGTTGCCGACATTGCGGAACAGCACCAGGTTCGAGCGCACGAAGCCGGTCGAGGCGATCTTCTTCACCGCGTCGAGGCCGCGGTCCGACTTCTCGGCCTCGCGCACCGCGACCTGGTCGTCGCCCGAGCCCATGGCGTCGAAGTCGAGATCGCTCGGCTTCACGTGCGCCAGGTCGTTGCGGCCGAGATAGGAGACCGCGAGTTCGCGGAAGATGTAGTCCAGGATGGAGGTCGCCATCTTGATCGCGTCGTTGCCCTCGACAATGCCGTTCGGCTCGAAGCGGGTGAAGGTGAAGGCCTCGACATATTCCTCGAGCGGCACGCCGTATTGCAGGCCGATCGAGATCGCGATTGCGAAGTTGTTCATCAGGCTGCGGAAGGCGGCGCCTTCCTTGTGCATGTCGATGAAGATCTCGCCGAGCTTGCCGTTCTCGTATTCGCCGGTGCGGATATAGACCTTGTGGCCGCCGACGATCGCCTTCTGGGTATAGCCCTTGCGGCGTTCCGGGAGGCGCTCGCGGTCCTTCTCCACGACCTTCTCGATGACGCGCTCGATCACCCGCTCGACGATCCGCTCCGCGACCATGGGCGCCCGGGCGGCGGGGTTGGCTTCGATCACGTCCTCGACCATGTCGTCGTCGCCCAGCACCGAGGAGGCGAGCGGCTGCGACAGCTTGGAGCCGTCACGGTAGAGCGCGTTGGCCTTCACGCCGAGGCGCCAGGACAGCATGTAGGCGTCCTTGCAGGCCTCGACCGTGGAGCGGTTCGGCATGTTGATGGTCTTGGAGATGGCGCCGGAAATGAAGCTCTGCGCCGCCGCCATGATGCGGATGTGGCTCTCGACCGAAAGCGAGCGCTTGCCGATCTTGCCGCAGGGATTGGCGCAGTCGAACACCGGCAGGTGCTCGTCCTTCAGGAACGGCGCGCCTTCCAGGGTCATCGCACCGCAGGCGAAGGTGTTGGCGAGCTCGTATTCCTGCTTGGAGAAGCCGAGGCTCGACAGCATGTCGAAGGTCGGCTCGTTGAGCTCGGCCTCGGTGAAGCCCAGCGCGTCGCGGCAGAAGCCCTCGCCCAGCGTGTACTTGTTGAAGATGAAGCGGACGTCGAAGGCGGTGGCGGTGGCCTTCTCGACCGCGTCGAGCGCGACGTCGGTGAAGCCCTTGGCCTTCAGGGTCTGGTGGTTGATGCCCGGCGCGCCGCGCAGCGTGCCGTGGCCGACCACATAGCGCACCATCTCCTCGATTTCCGTCGGCGCGTAGCCGAGGGTCTTCAGCGCATCGGGAACCGTGCGGTTGATGATCTTGAAGTAGCCGCCGCCGGCCAGCTTCTTGTACTTCACCAGCGCGAAGTCGGGCTCAATGCCGGTGGTGTCGCAATCCATGACCAGGCCGATCGTGCCGGTCGGCGCGATCACCGTGGCCTGCGCGTTGCGATAGCCGTGCTCCTCGCCGAGCTTGAGGGCGAGATCCCAGGCGCGCTTCGAGGCTTCGACCAGGCGCTGGTCGGGGCAGTTGGCGGCGTCGAGCGGCACCGGCGGGACCGAGAGGCCCTCGTAGCCGGCGCTCTCGCCATAGGCGGCGCGGCGGTGGTTGCGGATGACGCGGAGCATCGCGTCCTTGTTCTTGCCATAGCTCGGGAAGGCGCCGAGTTCGCCCGCCATCTCCGCCGAGGTCGCGTAGGAGACGCCGGTCATGATCGCGGTCAGCGCGGCGGTCATCGCCCGGCCCTGGTCGCTGTCATAGCCGATGCCCATCTGCATCAAGAGGCCGCCGATATTGGCGTAGCCGAGCCCCAAGGTGCGGAACTCGTAGGAGAGCTGCGCGATCTCCTTCGACGGGAACTGCGCCATCAGCACCGAGACCTCGAGGACGACGGTCCAGAGCCGCACCGCATGCTCATAGGCCGCGATGTCGAACTGGCTGACGCCGTCGGCGCGGAAGGTCATCAGGTTCAGGGACGCGAGATTGCAGGCCGTGTCGTCCAGGAACATGTATTCCGAGCACGGATTGCTGGCGTTGATGCGGCCGGATTCCGGGCAGGTGTGCCACTCGTTGATGGTGGTGTCGAACTGCACGCCGGGATCGGCCGAGGCCCAGGCGGCGAAGCCGATCTTTTCCCAGAGGTCGCGCGCCTTCAGGGTCTTGTGCACCTTGCCGTCGGTACGGCGCATCAGGTTCCAGTCGCCGTCATTGACGACCGCGCTGATGAAGTCGTTGGAGACGCGGACCGAGTTGTTGGAATTCTGGCCGGAGACGGTGAGATAGGCTTCGCTGTCCCAGTCGGTGTCGTAGGTCTTGAACTCGATCTGGCGATAGCCCTGCTCGGCGAAATGGATGACGCGCTGGATGTAGTTCTCCGAGACCGTCGCCTTGCGGGCGGCGCGGATCGCGGCCTTCAGCGCCGGGTTCTCCTTGGGATCGAAGCGGCCCTCGCCCTCGCCGGCATGTGCCGCCTGCATGATCTTGTTGAGATGCAGGTTGCAGAGCGCGGAGCCGGAGACCATGGCGGCCACCTTCTGCTCCTCGGTGACCTTCCAGTTGATATAGGCCTCGATATCCGGGTGATCGAGATCGACGGTCACCATCTTGGCGGCGCGGCGCGTGGTGCCGCCCGACTTGATGGCACCCGCGGCGCGGTCGCCGATCTTGAGGAAGCTCATCAGGCCGGAGGAGCGGCCGCCGCCCGAAAGGCGCTCGCCGTCGCCGCGCAGCTTGGAGAAGTTGGAGCCGGTGCCGGAGCCGTATTTGAACAGCCGCGCCTCGCGGACCCAGAGGTCCATGATGCCGCCTTCGTTCACCAGGTCGTCGGAAACCGACTGGATGAAGCAGGCATGGGGCTGCGGATGCTCATAGGCCGAAGCCGACGCGGTCAATTCGCCCGACTTGAAATCGACGTAGTAATGGCCCTGGGAGGGACCGTCGATGCCATAGGCCCAGTGCAGGCCGGTGTTGAACCATTGCGGCGAGTTCGGCGCGGCCATCTGCTTGGCCAGCATGAAGCGCATCTCGTCGTAGAAGGCCTTGGCATCGGCCTCGGAATCGAAATAGCCGCCCTTCCAGCCCCAATAGGTCCAGGTGCCGGCCAGGCGATCGAACACCTGCTTGGCGCTCTTCTCGCCGGTGGTGCGCTCGTTGGCGGGCAGCTTCAGCAGCGCCTCGCGGTCGGGCTCCATGCGCCACAGCCATTCCGGCACGTCGGCTTCGACGACGGGGCGGAGATGCGCGGGGACTCCGGCCTTGCGGAAATACTTCTGCGCCAGGACGTCGCTCGCCACCTGCGACCAGTCCGCGGGCACCTCGATCCCGTCCAGCTTGAACACCACCGAGCCATCCGGATTCCGGATTTCGCTGGTGATTTCCTGGAACTTGATCTCCGCGTAAGGCGACTGATCGGCTTTGGTGAAACGGCGTTCAATGCGCATATTCAGACCCCTGCTGCACTCGTGGTCATGACGTCGAAACGGTGGTTAACCGCTAGCCCCGAAGAGAATCCCCCTCCCTCTGCAGAAATCGCTTCAGCAAAGTGATCGAAGGGGTTGAATCGGCGCGCTATTACTGGTGACCCAGGTGGCGCCTACCGCCAGATATTGCGTCCGGGTTACGGCATGACGCAACGGAGAAATTTCAATATTTGGCGATCTTTGCGGTTGACGCCCCTAGATATTGTGCTCCCCCGCGAAACACGCCGCGTCGCTGAATCTCGTGGGATCGAAAGCCGCGAAAAAGCCCGCTCAGGCTTCTGACTTGGCCCCGCGCAGCGCCGAAAAACACAATGCGCCCAACATGATAAGGACGCCCAACCATTGCAGCAGGTGGGTGACCTCGTGGAGCAGCAGGCCGGCGACGGTGATCGAGATCACCGGTTCGAGGTTCAGCATGACCGCGGCCTGGCTCGGCGGCAGGTATTTGAGCGCGCCGAACATGCAGGCCAGCCCCACGACATAGCAGCCGATCACGGCGCCGAGCGCCGCCCAGCCCTGGCCGGTTTCCGGCAGGGCGACGCCCGAAGCGAGCGCCAGATAGGCGCCCAGGACCACCGCGCCCCAGAAATTGTTCCAGACATTGACGGTCAGGCTGTCGACTCCGTCGAGATAGGGGCCGCTGAAGGTGAGGTTGCCCGCGATCCCCAGGGCCGCCATCAGGACCAGGGCGACGCCGCGCCAGTCGACGCTCTCGGTCTCGAGCCCGATCGCCATGACCAATCCGCCGAAGGCGACCAGCATGGCCAGGGCTTTCGGCAGCGCAATGCGCTCGCGTCCCGAAACGGCGGCGAGCAGGGCGACCAGCAGCGGGAAGCTGTAGAGGATCACGACCGCCAGGCTGACCTTGATGAAGTAGACCGAGGCCAGATAGCCGATCGACATCAGCATGATCCCGACGGACATCGGGAAGGTGGCGATCAGCGTGCGTCGCGGCAGCGCGAGGGACCGGCGCGCGACCAGCTGGAACGCGCCGATCACGATCACGAAGGCGGCCGAGCGCGCCTCGACCAGGGTGAGCGGATTGGCGCCCGCGTCATAGGCGAGTCTCGAGAAGGTGGTGATCAGGCTGAAGAACACGGCGCAGAGCAGGATCAGCACCAGGCCGATCGCATAGCGCCGCTGATTTTCGTTGCTCAGAGAATTCCCCCCGGAAAGGCGGCTGACTATGGAACGGCGGTTCCGCTACTGTCCAGCCATGCTCGGAGCGATCGTGATCCGTCCTGCTGCGCCCGCGGAAGCCGAACTGCTGCTCGGTGTCATGCGCCGCGCCTTCGCCGAATATCGCGGCGTGCTGCGGCCGGAATCGAGCGTGTTCGTCGAGACCGAAGCGATGATCGCCGAGAAGCTCCGCGGCGGCGGCGGATTCCTGGCGGTCGAGAACGATCGACCGGTCGGCTGTATCATCGCGGAGTTGAAGGACGATCGCGGCTATCCCATGGGTTATCTGGGCCGTCTGGCGGTGGATCCCGCCTTGCGGCGCCGCGGCCTGGCGCGGCGGCTGATGGTGGCGGGCGAGGATTTCGTCCGTGAGCGGGGCCTGAGGGTCGTCGAGATCCAGGTCCGCATCGTGCTCACCGGGAACATCGCCCTGTTCCGGTCCCTGGGCTATCGGGAAACGGCGCGGGAGAGCCATCCCGGCTACGCCCAGCCGACCACCCTGGTGATGCAAAAATCCCTGGAATGACGGGCGTTTGCGCCGTTTCCCCCGGGTTCCGGCTGCCTTGCCTCGCTGTCCGGCGCTGGCTATAGTGCCGGCCGATTTCAGGCTCGTTCCCAACCTTCGGAGTCCCATGTCGTTCGGCACTTGGCTTTTCACGCGCCTCCACGGCGAACTGGTCGGGACGGATTCGTTCGGCAACCGCTATTACGTCGACCGCCGGAACAAGGGAAAGAAGCGGGAGCGCCGCTGGGTGCTCTACAAGGGCGCCCCGGAGGCGAGCAAGGTGCCGCCGGAATGGCATGCCTGGCTGCATTCGCACGTCGGACAGCCGCCCGTGCAGGGCAGCCGGCCCAAGCCCTGGCAGAAGCCGCATCTGCCGAACCTGACCGGAACCAGCCAGGCCTATCTGCCGCCGGGCCACACCTCGATGGGCGGGCATCGCGCCAAGGCGACCGGCGATTACGAGCCCTGGACGCCGGCCTGATCGTCTAACAACGGAGTGCGAGCAGCGCCGCCCGGAGATCGAGGCGGCGCGCTCCTGAGGGGAGAGCGAGAGAGATGCAGCGCAATGTGCTGGAAACCGTGATGGGCGCCGTCGTGCTGCTGGCCGCCGCGGCTTTCCTGTTCATCGTCTATTCGGCGTCGGGCGTCAAACAGGCCAGCGACGGCTATCACCTGATCATGCGGCTCGACCAGGGCGGCTCGATCACGCCCGGCACCGATGTGCGTGCCGCCGGCGTCAAGGTCGGGACCGTGGTGAAGCAGGAATTCGATGACAAGGCGTTCCAGGCGGTGATCACCCTCGACGTCGACAAGCGCGTGCAGCTGCCGACCGATTCCAGCGCCAATGTCGACCAGGACGGGTTGCTGGGGAATTCCTATGTCAACCTGCAGCTCGGCAGCGACGACACGATCATGAAGGAGGGCGATACCTTCCGCTACGCGACCGGCGCGCTCAGCCTCGGCAAGATCATCGGCATGGCGATCTCCGGCGGCGGCAAGAGCGACGAAGAGAAGACGCAGTAAGGGTTCTTCCGGGCCCTTGTCGGGGCCGGGGCGGCTGCTAACATAACGTGCATGGCCAAGAGCGAGACCGAGGACGCGAACGACCAGGGGGGCTTTGCCCCGCCGACCTGGAAGCAGCCGGACGGCAAACCGGTCTCCTGCCTTGAAAAAATCAAAGTCTTGAACCAGAACCTCGAGGAAATCCGCGGCCTTGCCCAGGACGCCCTGGAAGACGCGGTCTTGATGGGCTGCGACGAGGTGCAGATTCGCGCCGTCTTCAACGCCATGCTGGAAGGCCTCAAGAACCCCTACCGAAAGCCGAAATGAGTCTGTTCAGGTTCTCTCTCGCGGCCGCGCTGCTCGCGCTGCTGACCACGCCCGCTGCCGCGATTCCCATGGACACCGTGCTGCTGCAGGGCCTGGACAAGATCACGGCCCGGGTCTCGCAGATCAAGGTTCCGGTCGGCGGCACCGTCACCTTCGGCGCGCTGCAGATCACCGCGCGGGCTTGTGACAAGCATCCGCCGGAGGAAGCGCCGGAAGCGGCGGCCTTCCTCGAAGTGGTCGAGACCAAGCCCGACGAGAAGCCGGTGCTGCGGTTCAGCGGCTGGATGTTCGCCTCGAGCCCGGCGCTCTCGGCGCTGGAGCACCCGGTCTACGACCTGATCGTGCTCGACTGCGTGAACGGCGACGGCAAGCCGGCGGACGAGACCACCCCGGACGAGAGCACGGCGCCGGCGGACAAGGACGAGAAGGCGCCGGAGCCCGCGCCGCAATAGCGGCTACGCGCCCTTCTTGCCGAGCAGCGCGTCCATCGCTTCCGGATCCACATCGACCGAGAAATGCGCCTGGCGGGCCAGGGCGCCGGTCAGCCGTTTGCGATAGTCCTCGCGCGGGATTTCCAGCGCGCCGAAGCCGGAGAGATGCTTGGTGACGAACTGGGTGTCCAGGAGGCCGTAATTGCCCTGCCGCAGCCGCGCCACCAGATGCACGAGCGCAACCTTGCTGGCATCGGTCGCGGTCGAGAACATGCTCTCACCGAAGAAGGCGCCCCCCAGGGAGATTCCATAGAGCCCGCCGACCAGCTGGCCGTCGCGCCAGGTCTCGACGCTGTGGGCATGGCCCATGCGGAACAGCTGGCAGCAGAGATCGAAGATCGTCTGGTTGATCCAGGTCTGGCGGCGGCCGGGCGCCGGCGCGGCGCAGGCCTCGACCACCTCCTCGAACCGCGTGTCGCAGGTCACCGTGAACGGGCCGTTGCGGATGGTCTTTCGCAGGCTGTGCGAGACATGGAAGGAATCGAGCGGAATGATCCCGCGCGCCTCGGGATCGATCCAGTAGAGCTCGGGATCGTTGCGCGCCTCGGCCATCGGGAAAATGCCGATGGCATAGGCCCGGAGCAGCATCTCCGCGGTGATCTTGGCCGGCTTCGCCCTGTTCGACATCGATCCTGGTCGGTGTCCATGCCATTCCGTTGGGCGAAGGCTAACACCGCCGCGCGCCGGTCCGCCACCCGGAATGAGTCGAATTTCTTTCCGAATCACACAGGGTTGACATCCTGACGTGAACCGCCCGAGGCATTATGCTGCACTCGCTCAAATTCGATCCAAATCGCGCGCCGGGCGTACGCTCCAGCGCTCAGATCTCGCCGGCGACGAACTTTTCCAGCCAGCGGATATCGTAGGCGCCGTTGATGAAGTCGGGCGCGGCGATCAGGCGGCTGTGCAGCGGGATGTTGGTCTTGATCCCGCCGATCACCATTTCTTCCAGCGCCCGGCGCAGCCGCATCAGCGCCTCGTTGCGGGTGCGGCCATGCACCACCAGCTTGGCGATCAGGCTGTCGTAGTTGGGTGGCACCCGATAGCCGGAATAGAGCGCGGAATCGACCCGCACGCCGAGGCCGCCCGCGGCATGGAAATCGGTGACCCGGCCGGGCGAGGGCATGAAGGTCTCCGGATCCTCGGCGTTGATCCGGCATTCGAACGCGTGGCCGTTGATGACGACGTCGTCCTGGGTGAAGGAGAGCGGGGCACCCGAGGCGACGCGGATCTGCTCGCGCACCAGGTCGATGCCGGTGATCATCTCGGTCACCGGATGCTCGATCTGCAGCCTTGTGTTCATCTCGATGAAATAGAACTCGCCGTCCTGGAACAGGAACTCGATGGTGCCGACCGATTTGTAGCCCATGCTCCGCATCGCATCGGCGGCGATCTTGCCGATCCGCGCGCGCTGCTCGGCATTCAAGGCCGGCGAGGGCGCTTCTTCCAGCACCTTCTGATGCCGGCGCTGCAGCGAGCAGTCGCGCTCGCCGAGATGCACCACGTTGCCGTGGCTGTCGCCGATGATCTGGATCTCGATGTGCCGCGGATGGGAGAGATACTTCTCCATGTAGACGGCGTCGTTGCCGAACGAGGCCTTGGCCTCGGTGCGGGCCATCGTATAGGCGGCCATCAGGTCCGCTTCGGAGGTCGCGACCCGCATGCCCTTGCCGCCGCCGCCGGCCGCGGCCTTGATGAGCACCGGGTAGCCGGTCTCGCCGGCGATCCGCTTGGCTTCCGCTTCGCCGGTGATCTCGCCGTCGGAGCCGGGGACGACCGGGATGCCGAAGCGCTTGGCCGCGTCCTTCGCCTGCACCTTGTCGCCCATCATGATGAGATGCTCAGGCGACGGGCCGATGAAGGTGATGCCGTGCTCCTCGACCATCTGGGCGAAGGCGGCGTTCTCCGAGAGGAAGCCGATGCCGGGATGGATCGCGTCGGCGCCGGTGATGGTGGCGGCCGAGATGATCGCCGCCATGTTGAGATAGGAATCGCGCGAAGCCGGCGGACCGATGCAGACACTCTCGTCGGCCAGGCGCACGTTCATGGCTTCGGCGTCGGCGGTCGAATGCACGGCGACGGTGCGGATGCCCATCTCGCGGCAGGCGCGATGGATGCGAAGCGCGATCTCGCCGCGATTGGCTATCAGGACCTTTTCGAACATTTACGGCTTGGTCACTGGATGATCATCAGGGCTTCGCCGAACTCGACCGGCTGCCCGTCGGAGATCAGGATGTCCTTCACGGTGCCGGAGACCGGCGCCTGGATCGGGTTCATCACCTTCATCGCCTCGATGATCAGCACGGTCTGGCCCTTGTTCACGCGGTCGCCCGCCTTGACGAAGGGTGCGGCACCCGGCTCCGGCGAGAGATAGGCCGTGCCGACCATCGGCGAGGTGAGCGCGCCCGCCGGCGGTCCGTCCGGCTTGGCGGCCGCCGCCGGTGCCGCGGCGACCGGTGCCGCCGTCGCGACGGGAAAGTGCACGGCGCCCGCGCCGGCGCCGGAGTTGACGCGGATGCGCTTTCCCTCGCTCTCGAACTCGATCTCGCTGAGACCGGTATCCTTCAAGAGCGCGGCCAGTTTCCGGACCAGCGCTTCATCGACGTCGAACTTGCTCATGCACGCCTCTTCTTGGATTTGGCAGCCGCCGGCTTCTTCAGAATGCCGGCCCCCAGGATTCCCGACAGGGCTTCGACCGCCAGCAGATAGCCCTGGGCCCCGAGGCCGCAGATGACGCCCTGCGCGGCGCTGCTGACGAAGGAATGATGGCGGAAGCTCTCGCGGCGGAAGATGTTGGAGAGATGCACCTCGATCACCGGCAGCTCGGTGAAGACCAGCGCATCGAGCAGCGCCACCGAGGTGTGGCTGAGCCCGCCCGGATTGATGATGATCCCGCGGGTGGAATCGCGCGCCGCCTGGATCCAGGTGACCAGCTCGCCCTCATGGTTCGATTGCCGGAAATCGACGGCCAGGCCGAACGCCTTGGCGCGGGCCTTGGTCGCGGCGGCGATGTCGTCGAGCGTATCGCGGCCATAGATCTCCGGCTCGCGCCGCCCGAGCAGATTGAGATTCGGCCCGTTCAGCACGAGGAGATCGCTGGATTCGCGTTTTGCGGATTTGGCCAAGAATCGCTCCCGGGACGCCCCCAGGGGACGTCCACTGGGGCCTACAGACCGGCCCTTATAGCCAGCGCTCCCGGCAATCGCAACAAAGCCGCCTTCTTGCCAGGGCAAGCCCCGGGCGCACCCGGGCCAACCGCCTCATTTTTCAGGGAAAATGCCGGCGAGATTCAGCTCCCGCGCGCCTTTTGAATGAGCTCCTTCAGCCGCTCGAGCGGCACCGCGCCTTCGACCACCTGGTCGCCGATCACGAAGGTCGGGGTGGCGCTGACATCCAGGGTCTGGGCCAGCTTGTGGTTGGCCGAGAGCAGCGGCTCGATCTGCTGCTTGCCCATATCGGCCTCCAGCTTTGCGGGATCGAGGCCGACCTTGGCGGCGAGGGTCTTGATCACGTCCATGTCGAACTGGCCGCGATGCTCCATCAGCGCCTGGTGGAACTCCCAATACTTGCCCTGGCCGACCGCGGCGAGCGCCGCATGCGAGGCGAGGATCGAATCCTGGCCGAGGATCGGGAATTCCTTCAGCACCAGGCGCACGCCCTTGTCCTCCTGCAGGAGCTGCCGCAGCGGCGAGGCCACCGCCTTGCAATAGGGGCAGTGGTAGTCGAAGAACTCGACCACGGTCACGTCGCCCATGGGATTGCCGGCGACCGGCGTGCCGGGATCGTTGAACAGCGCGTCCTTGTTCTCGATCACCGCCTGGGTCTGGGCGTCGGCCTTGCTCTGCTCTTCCTTGGCCTGCAGCGCCTGGATCGCCTCCTTGATCACCTCCGGATGCTCGACCAGGTAGTCATGGACGATCTTCTCGATCTCGGTCTTCTGGCCCGGCGTGATGCTGGTTTCCTGGGCCGAGGCGCGCGGCGCGAACAGCGAAAGCGATAACGCCGCCAACAACAGCGCCGCCAGAAACAACGCCCGGGGGGCGGCGAACAGGGTTTTCATCGTCAGTCCTTCAAAAAACGGAACGGTTCATTCGTCATCCTCGCCGTCGGGGCCTCCGGCGGCGGAGATGATGGCATCGGCCTGCATCCAGGCGGGCGAGCCGCTGGGCAGGCCCTTCTGCGCGCGGCGCGCCTGCAGCCGCGCCTCTTTCTTGTCGCCGGCGGCCATCGCCTGCTGCGCCTGGGCGAGCGCCGACATGGCGAGCTGGCCGTCGCGGCCATAGGCGATGGCGAGCAGACGCCAGACATCCGGATCGTTGGCCTGCATGCCGGCCGCGAATTCCAGGTTGGCGATCGCCGGCTTCACGTAACGCTGGTCCTCGGTCTCGAGCTGGACCTGGCCGAGCTCCTGGCGCAGCAGCGCCTCGTGCGGGCGGATCTCGACCGCGCGCTGATAGAGCGGCAGGGCATCGGCGAGGCGGCCGTTCTGGAACAGGATCTGGCCCTTCTGCTCGATGTAGAAGGCATCGTCCGGGGATTCCTTCAGCAGGCTGTCCATCAGGATCAGCGCCTCCTTCATCCGGCTGACCCGGAAGAAGGCGATCGCGCGGGCGTAGCGCGCCGGCTGCGAGGTGTCGGTCTTCGGATAGGCCAGCATCACCTGGTCGAGCGGCCAGAGGAATCCCTTCAGCTTGGCCAGCATGCGCCGGTGCTTCTCGACCAGGTCCGGCGGATCCTTGGCGTCGCTGTACGGCGAGTGATCGACATGCTGCTGCACGGAATCGACGCGGTCGCGGGTCAGCGGGTGGGTCTGCAGATAGGGATCCTGGCTGCTGGTGTTCAGCAGCATCTGGCTTTCGAGCTTCTCGAAGAATTGCAGCATGCCGCGCGCCGATTGATGCGTGTCGTCCAGGAAGCCCATGCCGGCCTGGTCGGCCGACGCCTCCTGGGTCCGGCTGTATTTCAGGACGTTCCGCATCGCCATGCCCTGGCCCATCATCATCGTGCCCGCGCCGACGCCGGCATTGCCGGTCGCGACACCCGCGCCGATGCCGGCGATCATCGCCAGGATGCTCTGGATGGTCGCGTTGCGCAGCTCGTCCTGGATGCGCACCAGATGGCCGCCGGCGATATGGCCGGTTTCGTGCGCGATCACGCCGATCACCTGGTTGGGCGTGTCGGCCCGGATCAGCAGGCCGGTGTTGATGAACATGTTCATCCCCGGCGTGACGAAGGCGTTGATGCTGTTGTCGTTGACCAGATGGACCTTGATCGCCGCGGCGTCGAGCCCGGCCACCTTGAACACCGGCTCGGCATAGGCGCGAATCGTCGCCTCGATCTCGGCGTCGCGGATCAGCGAGAGACCGCGTCCTTGTGCCGCGGCCGGAAGCGGCTGGACCAATGCCGCAGCCACCGCCCCCGCGAGGCAGCCGGCACGGGCAAGCAGTCGGTTGATCAAATCGTCGGTCCTTCTCTATGCTCGCCCCGGCTCGGGCGGGTCACCGAAACAACGGTGCCGCTGCGGGCCGGTTGCAGCCGCGGGGCCGGTGCCGAGCCGCTGAACCGCGCGTGCAACGCCGATCCCTGGGGAGAGCAGAACATGCCTAGCGCCTACCATACTTTACCGGCTCGATCCAGGGTGGCCCCGGCCCACCCGAGCGGTCCGGAAGGCGGCGCGGAACGGCGCAAGATCCGCAAGACCCGGGCCAAGGCGCTGACCCTGATCGCCGCTTTGTTGCCGGCGCTCTCGGCCTGCGGTTCCGGGCCGGTCGCCAGGACCACGCTCTCCTCGAACGACAGGTTGATGTCCACGCGGGCGCAGAACAATCCGGAAGGCGACGGTCCGCTGGGCGGCGGCGGGTGGTTCGATTCCGACATCAGGGGCGGCGCGGTGGCCGACGAGCCGCGCGCGGCGCTGGTCGCCCGCGACGTGCTGGCCTCGGGCGGGAATGCCGCCGATGCCGCGGTCGCAGCCTATTTCGCCTTGGCGGTCACGCTGCCCTCGGCGGCCGGATTGGGCGGCGGCGGCGTCTGCCTGGTGCACGATGCCGACAAGAAGACCACCGACGTCATCGATTTTCTGCCGCGCGCCGCCAAGGGCGGGCTGGTCGCGGTGCCGGGAAACGTGCGCGGCATGGCGGCGATCAACGCGCGCTATGGCCGGCTGCCCTGGCCGCAGCTGGTCAATCCCGGCGCAACCCTGGCCGGTACCGGGACGGCGGTCAGCCGCGCGCTGGCGAGCGAGCTGCAGGCCGCCGGATCACGTCTCGGTGAGGATCCGCAGATGGCGGCGGTGTTCACCAAGGACGGCGCCGCCTTGGGCGAAAGCGACAACCTGCGCCAGGTCGATCTCGGCGCCACTCTCGAGCGGATCCGCGTCGGCGGCGTCAACGAGTTCTACAGCGGACAACTCGGCCGGGCTCTGGCCGACGGGGCGCAATCGATCGGCGCGCCGCTCACCATCGAGGATCTCCGCGCGGCCAAGGCCGTGCTCTATGCGCCGGCCGCGATCGATGCCGGCGACCAGCAGCTGTTCTTCCCGGCGCCGCCCGCTTCCGGCGGCGTGCTCGCCGCGCAGATGGTCCAGGCGCTGGACCACATCGACGCCGGCGATCCCGCCGAGGTGGCGAAGGCGATCAACGGCCTGATCGCCGACCGCCAGGGCTGGATGAAGCCCGGCGGCGATGCGAGCCAGCCCGCGAGCGATCTCGCCGGCGGCGATCACGTGCAAGCCGCGATCGGCGCCAGGTTGGACGCACCCGGATACGCCATGAACGAGAATCCGTCGGCCACCGGGCTGGTCACCATGGATGCCGCCGGGCTGGGCGTCGCCTGCGAGTTCACCATGAACGCGCCGTTCGGCTCGGCGCGGATCGCGCCCGGCACCGGCCTCATCCTGGCGCCGGCACCCAACGATCGCGGCGCCGGATTCAGCGCCCTCGGACCGATCATGCTGGCCAGCAACAGCAGCGGTCGCCTCTATTTCCTCGCCGCGGGCAGCGGCGGCGCGCCGGCGGATATCGCCAAGGCGATGCTGTTCGATTCCGTGTCGCGCCAGGAAATGCCGCTGGAACAGGCGATGCAGGCCGGCCGCCTGTTCGCCGACGGCGCCGGCACCGTCTATGTCGAGGACAAGCTGGCCGGTGCCGACAGCGCCATCGCCGGCGCCGGGTTCAAGGTCGAGCACGTCGGCAAGCTGGCCCGGGTGAACGCGATCTATTGCCCGAAGTCGACGCCGGACGATCCGGATTCCTGCCAATTGCGCAACGACTATCGCGGCAGCGGCCTGCTCACCACCGTGAACAATCAATGAGCGGCAGAGCAATCGCATTTGGATCTCCCTCTCCCCCTGTGGGAGAGGGTTGCGAAGGCTTGGCGAGCGCAAGCGAGCTTAGCTGCAGCTGGGTGAGGGGTCGCGTGCCGCCCCGTCCGCGAATGCGGACATTCAGCGGAGGCGCGCAGCGCGACAGCGCTTCGACGTGCGTGGAATGACCCAGGGGAACACCGGGGCGCCGCCGAAAATCTCCAGACGCTCCGCAGTCGATCCGTTCATCGTCATGGACGTGATGCGCGCCGCGGGCGAATACGCGCGCCGTGCCGCCGTCGATAAACTTCCGGACGTCGTGCACATGGAGGTCGGCCAGCCGAGCACGCCGGCGCCGCGTCGCGCCCGCGAAGCGGCCGCGGCGGCGCTGGAAGCCGGTCCGCTCGGCTACACCGATGCGCTGGGTGATCTGGACCTGCGCCGGCGGATCGCGCGGCACTATGCGGATTTCTACCGCTGCGACCTCGCTGCGGAGCGGATCGCCGTCACCACCGGTTCGTCGGGCGGATTTCTGCTGGCTTTCCTGGCGGCCTTCGATCCCGGCGACCGCGTGGCTTTGGCCAGCCCCGGCTATCCCTGCTACCGGCACATCCTCTCGGTGCTCGGCATCGCGCCGGTGCTGATCGAGACCCAACCGGAGACCAAGTTCCAGCCGACCCCGGCCTTGCTCGATGCGCTGGCCGGAAAGATCGACGGTTTGATCGTCGCCTCGCCCTCCAACCCGGTCGGCGCCATGGTCTCGCCGCAAGAGCTGGAGGCCTTGGCGCGCTGGTGCGACGCCCATGGCGTGCGCCTGATCTCCGACGAGATCTATCACGGCATCAGCTACGGCATGACCGCGGCGACCGCCGCGCAATTCAGCGACCACGCGATCGTGGTGAACAGCTTCTCGAAATACTTCTCGATGACCGGCTGGCGTTTGGGCTGGCTCGGCCTGCCGCCGGATCTGGTGCGCCCCGTCGAGCGCCTGGCGCAGAACCTGTTCATCTCGCCGCCCGCGGTCAGCCAAGCCGCCGGCCTTGCCGCCTTCGACGCGACCGAGGAACTCGACGCCAACGTCCGGCGCTACGCCGCCAACCGCGCGCTGCTGCTGGAAGAACTGCCGAAAGCCGGCTTCACAAGGCTCACCGTGCCGGACGGCGCCTTCTACATCTACGCCGACGTCGCCGACTTCACCTCGGACAGTCTCGATTTCTCCAAGCGCATGCTGGCCGAGACCGGCGTCGCCGCCACACCCGGCCTCGATTTCGATCCCGCACGCGGGAGCCACTTCATGCGCTTCTCCTTCGCCGGCAGCACCGCCGACATGGCGGAAGCGGCGCGAAGGCTGAAGGCGTGGCATAACAAGGTGCGGCGCTTATAAGCTCGACCTATTTTTGCGCCCTCCGCCCTGCGGGGCGGTGGAGGCTCTTCTCTCGACTCGATTTCTGGGTGTAGTGCTCTCTGGACCAAGGCAGGAGAGCGATATGCATGTCTACGTAATCGCAGCGTCGGGCTTTGGCCCAAGCAAGGTCGGCAGATCGGCCAAAACAGAGGAGCGCCGGCGGGGCTTGCAGACTGGTCACCCCGAGCGCCTGGTCACCTACTACAAGGTTCGGACGCGCGACGAAAACGAGAGCCGGCTCGTAGAGCAACTCGCCCACCGGTCGCTGCGGCTCGTACGTTCCCGAGCGAACAGCGAATGGTTCGAAGTCCCGACCGCTGAAGCCATCATAGCTCTGCGCCACGCCGCCACGGTCGTTGCCGCATTGCGCGACCCGGGCACCACCTTGGACGAAATCGGCCGCAAAGCCGTGGTGAGTTGGCTGAAGAGCATCGAGGACCACCGCGCGGCTCTCGACGATGAGGGGCTCGACAGCACAACGCTTGACGAGTTGCAGGCGCTGAAGGTCCTGGATGTGCTCGCCTGCTCGCAGTGTCCCGGCCTCTGCAGCTTCAGCTTCAACGACTACATCGACACGTGGCCTGAGGGTCCGTGGCACCGAGCGATCCGGCAGAGCCGAGGTATCGGTCGCCCTTCGGGGCGGTCCTTTGCCCAATATCTCGACGTCGCCGACATCTCGCGAGAGCAAGGCGCAGACGAGGGCGCGCACGTCGCGCGGCGCTGGATCGAATTTGGCGTTGCGCGGGATCTTACGGATTCGGAGTGCGCTTCGTTGCAATCCGTATGGAATACCTTCGCCGATCGCTACACCACGATCGAACGGAAAGACCCATATATCCCAGAGCATGGCCGTGACGATCGAGTCGATGATGTCGAGTTGTTCGCGCAAGTCAACGATCCGGACCGGCCGAGCCGTCAGTGTGCCGTGTTCTACCACGAGCACTTTCGCGCGGTGCTGTTGCCACAGCAGAGGATTGAGCTGCATTCCTATGATCGCTTGGCGCGATCGATGCTGCGGCCCTTGTCGGGTCAAGTCAGAGGCTTCATTGCGCCCGTCGTCAGAGACGCATTGTGGAGCGAGCCGCCCATGTCGTGGCTGCACCAGGCACCGAAGCGCCGGGACGCGGCGTTGACGCACTTCTTGGCTAACCCGTCGAAACGGTATCCTGAGATCGTCGATCGGGAGCCAGTCGAAGACGGCACGGCACTGGCGCTGGTTCACAATGAACTGCCGCGCATCGATCTGGCTGCCAGTTGGTGATCGCTATAGCATTGGCGGCAGGTAACGCAATGGGTGCGTGGGAGGGGCGCCAGCCCAAAACCCGACGGACCTATAGAGAGCTATAAGTCGATTGAGGTCCGGCACGGGACATTCATCGGTCGGAACGGAGACCACCATGCCATTCAGCGGCACTCCGTGCCGGTCACTGATAGCGATCAACTTGCGGAGCAGACTCTTCGCTTCGCCCGAGCCTTCCTGAACTGCCGCAGTCCTCTCGACGCGCAGAATGGTGCCCGCCCAGCTCCCATTTCACCCAGGCAGCGATACCGCCAACCTCTCTGAAATTGTCGCCGAGCGATCTCCCGCGGCTATTGAGCAACGGCCGCGCCGACGGGGTAGATATGGAAACCACTCCGCCGCTGCACTGACAACCGGATCCAACACTCACGTCCCTGCGTCCGCAGCGGGAGCGTGTTCTGGCGAGATCGACACCGGAGCATCGCCGGGCTCGGAATCAGTCTGTGATCGGGGACGACGAACGGCATGCGGGCGCCAGTCGATTATGTCGGCGAGCACCCGTTGAATCGGGCCAACACCCCACATCTGGTCGTCGTTGCCGCCCAGCGAACGAAGCAGCTCGTTGTGGCAAAGGGTGTCTAAGTTGCGCCTCTTCGGCGGCTCGTCCTTTTCGATTTCGAGGCGCTCTCGCACGAGCGCTTCGGCTTCCTTGTCTGTCAGACTTCTTCCGTGTGCCATCTTCTGTTCGATCGAGCCAAAGCGCCGCGCCAAGTCGTGATGTTCACG
This sequence comes from Dongia sedimenti, assembly GCA_030715195.1. Taxonomy (GTDB): domain Bacteria; phylum Pseudomonadota; class Alphaproteobacteria; order Dongiales; family Dongiaceae; genus Dongia; species Dongia sedimenti. Next base: position 1,654 of record JAUYVI010000013.1, on the reverse strand, counting down.
AGCGCGCTGGGCTGGTCCGACGAACAGATTAATAGTCGCGAGAACCGTCGAAACCGCTGCCGCGAGAGCCGGCACTCTTGGATCGAACTGGGCGAAGAGCGCGCCAATGGTGGCTGCCCCGAACAGCGCGGAGACAAAAGCCTGTGTTTTGTTCAGCCAATCGTAAAAACGACGACGATGATTGTGGTAAAGGCAGGATCGCCTCACCGCGAATAATAGATGATAGGTTCGCTCGTCGAGCTTCGCGGTATCGCTCACTTTTCCTTCTTTGCCGGCTGGGGTCGCTCCGGTTTCACGGTGTCGGTGACGTTGTCTATAAACCGCCCACCGCGATCATCTTTTATGATCCGGGAACCTACGTCCGACTTCCTGTCGTCGCGGCCGTGCTCAGTTTTATTTTTGTCGCGATCACCGCTCATTGAGCGTCTCCGTTTGGTGTTACCGTGGCAAGCCTACGCTCAACCTTTGCGTAAGAAAAGGAACGCGCCGGGCTGGTCGCTTAACCCGTTACTTTCCCCAGAATTATTTGAGATCATTCGAACAACTAGTAGCGTGGTCTCTTCGCCGAGTCGCCTACGTCTCATCGAAATGCGACTAGGCTGCCGTCGCGGTGCGAAGAGAATCAATTTCGCTTTCGTCCATCGATGCGGCGTAGGGCCTCTGATAGACTTAACGATCCATCGATGCCGTTTTTCTTAATCGCGTCCGCAATTTTTGCCAGTGCGGGGTAGATCTGTCGCCGCTCTCTTACCTGGGGCGCACTCAAAAAGGCTATGAGCTCCACACCGGTAACTTGAGGCGTCTGCTTACTAATACCATCGCCAACGACAATGGACTCTGGCAGCTTTCCGTAGCTAGAGAATAGTTCCGCCTGGGTGTCATCATCAAAGCGTAGGCGACGACGACGCGCGCCGTCGATTAACTTAGTCAGCGCAAGGTCAATCAGTTTTGACTCAAGATCTGCGAGGAGCGTTTTATTTGTCGACTTAAACTTCGCGATTATCTCGGGTGTGCTTGCGCCGCCAGCCTTTGTTATCGCATGAACAGTGTCCGATAGCTTCTCCCGCAGATCAGCCAGTGTCGGTTTCGTTGACTTGGCCATGGCGTCCTTCCTACGCTTCAGAATGAGCGGCTTTAGCAAGTTCAGTCATGTCCATTGTTGGACACTGTTGTTTTCGCTTTGAAACTATCTCTCACTTCTCTTTAAAGTGAGACGCCAGCGGTTTCCCGGGTGGGGAGTCCGGACTTCAGATAAAGGGTAGCTTGAGTTGCTGAGGACGCGAGCGCCAATGCTGGCAAACATGCTCTGGTCTTCCCAACCTCGTGCGTGAGTACGCACGCACATACACATCCTTTACCCGCTCGATGAAACTGCTCATCGAACGTTCTCCTTGCTTCAAAGCGGAAAGAGCCGCCTCTCCGGGATGCCAATGCAGCCCCGTCGCCCCAGATTGAGACCGGTATTCCGGTGAAGAGGAGAACCGCTGGCGACTCGACTATCAATCTAGCAGAAGGGCTCGAGTCGCAAAAATAGCGTAGAATTACTCAATATTTACCGCAGGTTGCGGCGCACTGCCGGTAACGTCAATTGTTGTGTGTCAGGAGGAAGAGGGTACTGACGCCCTGAGACTTGTTTTCGTGGGTGAAGACGGCA
>JAUYVI010000012.1 GCA_030715195.1 Dongia sedimenti | reverse complement strand
TGCCGTCTTCACCCACGAAAACAAGTCTCAGGGCGTCAGTACCCTCTTCCTCCTGACACACAACAATTGACGTTACCCACCGCATGAATTCAGGAGTATGCGGCAGTCCGGATGGGAGGAAGGCACACCGAATTCTCGGGGACGGCGCTCAAGCCCAGACCGGCTTGGGCTTGCAGAACTTGTGGGCGGCTTCCGGGCAGTCTTCCTTGCCGTATTCGAAATGGAAGTCGCTGGGCTTGAGGCGGCCGCGATAGGTCTCGCTGAGATCGACCAGGCTGCCGTCCGGCAGAGCGGCGCGGACGTTGCAGCTGGCGCCCTGCACGAACTTCACGTCGCAGCCGTCGGTGAAGATGTCGGCGAAGTTCAGCATCTTCGGCTCGAGTGCAATCGGGGTCTGGATCGACATCGGGATCTCCATCGCGTCGTGTCGCGCTTGGAAATGGGTCGCCCGGACCCCGCCGGCGGTTGGTGACGCGCGTCACCCGGACGGCCGCACCCGGCCGACCGCGCGAAAAAGCCCCGGCCGGCATCCCGGTCGGGGCTTCGCGCGCGTCCCGGAAACCGGAGCGCTGGTCTAGAACTGCGTGTCCTGCACGTCGAAGCCGGCATTGGTCAGCGCCTGCACCGAGTTCCAGCCGGCATTGTGAACGCCCTCCAGCACCACGGTGGTCTCGCCGAAGGTGAGCTGCACGTCGCCATTGGCATCGGCGCCGACGAAGACGTCGGTGTTGTCGCCGCTGCCCTGGAAGACGTCGTAGAGCGACAGCACGTCCTCGTTCTTGTTGAAATCGACGATCGTGTTGAAGTTCTGCGCCGGGCCGGCAGTGTCGAGGTTCTTCTGGAACTCGAACGTGTCGCTGCCGGCGTCGCCCTGCAGCGTGTTCACGCCCTCGCGGCCATTGAGCGTGTCGTTGCCGCTGCCGCCGTAGATGTGGTCGGAGCCTTCGCCGCCGGTCATCCGGTCATTGCCGGCACCGCCGTAGATCGTCGAGCCGCTGGTATTCCACACGCCGAAGGCCGTGATCGAGTCATTGCCGTCGTCGCCGTAGAGCGTGTCGTAGCCGCCATTGCCGTGGATCGAATCGTTGCCGGCGCCGCCATGGATGACATTGCCGCCGATCGCGGAATCGCCCTCGAGATAATCGTTGTAGGCCGAGCCGGTGATGTCCTCGACGTTCTGGTAGGTGTCGCCATTGGCATCGCCGCCATTGCCGGTTCCAGTGTCGAGATGCACGCCGACGCCGGTCGCCGCGCCGGAATAGCTGACCAGGTCATGGTTGCCGGACCCGCCATCCATCTTGTCCGCCCCGGCGCCGCCCAGCAGGATGTCATTGCCGCTGCCGCCGTTCAGCGTGTCGTTGCCGCTGCCGCCGCTCAAGTAATCGTTGCCGCCAAGCCCGTTCAGCGTGTCGTTGCCGTTCTCGCCGTAGAGCGCATTGCGCTGCGCATCGCCGTTCATCACGTCATTGCCGGCGGTGCCGTGCTTGTAGGTATCGTAGAGGGGGAAGAAGACTATCGATTGGTCTGCCGCCATCAGGCTCGGATCGAGAATGGCGGTCGTCTTGGTGACTTGGGCCATAGCAGGAGACCTCCTCGGGTCGGTTGGGGTTGCCGATGTGAATCGGTCACGCCCACCGCCCGGGAGGTTCGGCTATGCCGACCAGACTGTGCGCAAGGTCACAGGCAATCAGTGCTTCGCCAGGTGTTTTTCGAGGGCAGACAGGCTGATTTCGCAAAGATGCGCGATTTCATCGACGTCGCTCTCCGTCACGATCAGCGGCGGCGAGAAGCCGAGCACGTCGCCCATGCAGCGGGCCACCAGTCCGTTCTCGTAGGCGATACTGTCGAAGGTCGGGCCGGCCTGGAGCGCCGGTGCGAACGGTTTGCGGGTCTTCTTGTCGGCCACGATCTCGATGCCGAGCATCAGCCCCGCGCCGCGCACCTCGCCGACAATCGGCGACTTTTCGGCCATCGCCTCGAACTTGCCGCGCAGCCGCGCGCCCATCTTGCGGACATGCGCCACGACGTCCATCTCCTCGTAGATCTTGATCGCTTCCAGCGCCACCGCGACGCCGACCGGATGGCCGGAATTGGTGAAGCCGTGGCCGAAGGCGCCGCCCTCCTTGTTGAAGCGCGCGACCGCCTCGTAGATCTTCGGCGCGAACACCACGGCGGAGATCGGGAAGTAAGACGAGGACAGGCCCTTGGCCAGCGACATCATGTCGGGCTTCATGCCGACCGTCTCCTTGCCGAACCAGTTGCCGGTGCGAGCGAAGCCGCAGACGATCTCGTCGGCCAGGCAGAGGATGTCGTACTTGGCCAGCACCTCCTGGATGCGGGCGAAGTACTTCTGCGGCGGGACGATGATGCCGCCGCCGGCATGGATCGGCTCGGCGATGAAGGCCGCGATCGTGTCCGGCCCCTCGCGCAGGATCAGCTTCTCCAGCTCGCTTGCCAGCCGCTCGACGAAAGCCGCCTCGTCCTCGCCTTCCAGCATGCCGCGATAGGGCCAAGGGCAGAGCGTATGCAGGAAGCCCGGCAGCGGCAGGCCGAACTCGCGGTGCATGAACTCGAGGCCGCACATCGAGGCGGCGGCGATGGTCGAGCCGTGGAACGAGCGGTCGCGCGCGATCACCTTGCGCTTGGTCGGCTTGCCGTGGACGGTGTGATAGACCCAGGCCAGCTTGACCATGGTCTCGTTGGCCTCGGAGCCGGAGGTCGCGAAATAGGCCTTGCCGCCGGTCATGCCGGTGAGCTGCACCAGCTTCTCCGCGAGATCGGCGGCCGGCGCGTGGGTGCGCTGGAAGAAGGTGTGATAGAAGCCGAGCTCGCCGTATTGCCGGGTCGCGGCATCGGCCAGGCGCTTGTTGTTGAAGCCGAGCGAGGCGCACCAGAGGCCGGCCATCGCGTCGATATAGCTCTTGCCGGCGCTGTCGAAGATCCGGATACCCTCGCCGCGCGCGACCATCAGCGGTCCGCGGGCCTCGAACTGGCCGGGATTGGTCTGCGAGTGCAGGTGGAACTCGATGTCGCGGCGAGCGGCGGAGTTCGAGACGGCTTGGGTCATGGTCATTTCCTCTCCGAGGTCATCTGATGTTTCAGGCGGCGGCTAGAGCCGGCGCCCGGTCTTGCGGTCGAACACGAGAAGCTGTGCGGGATCGATCTCCGCCCTGACGGCACTGCCCGGCGCCAAGCGCACGAAGCCCGGCTGGCTCGCAGTCAGCGATCCGCCTTCCCAATCCAGGGTTACATGGGTCGCCGGACCGACCGGCTGCACCATCCGCACGACGGCGGGAATGCCGCGCTCGCCGAGGCGCACGTGCTCCGGGCGCACGCCGATCTCGACCTCGCCTTCGGCATGGCGCGGGTCGAGCGCCAGGCTGACCCCGCCGATGCGGCAGAAGGTGCCGTCCGCGGTCCTGGCGACGGTGCCGGGAAAGAGTTCGATGCGCGGATTGCCGATGAACACCGCGACGGTGCGGCTGGCCGGCTGGCTGTAGATCTCTTCCGGCGTGCCGAACTGCTCGACGACGCCCTGGTTCATCACGGCGATCCGGTCCGAGATCGACATCGCCTCTTCCTGGTCGTGGGTGACGAAGACCGAGGTGACGCCGAGGCGCTGGTGCAGCTCCTTCACCTCGGCCCGCATCCGCACCCTGAGGCCGGCATCGAGATTGGAGAACGGCTCGTCGAACAGGAACACCCGGGGCTCGCGCACCAGGGCCCGGCCGATCGCGACCCGCTGCTGCTGGCCGCCGGAGAGCTGCGCCGGCAGGCGTTCCAGCAGGGCCGAGAGCTCGAGCGAGGCCGCGACCTTCTCGACCCGCGCGCGGATATCCGCGGCGGCCAGGCGGCGCATCTTCAGGGTGAAGCCGATGTTCTGCGCCACCGTCATATGCGGATAAAGCGCGTAGTTCTGGAACACCATGGCGACGTCGCGCTGCACCGGCGAGAGATCGTTGACCCGCTGGCCGTTCATCAGGATGTCGCCGGAACTGGCATCCTCCAGGCCGGCGATCATGTTGAGGGTCGTGGTCTTGCCGCAGCCGGACGAGCCCAGCAGGGTCACGAACTCGCCCTCCCCGACCGCGAGGTTGACGTCGCGGCAGACCGGATGGCTGCCGAACGACTTCGATACGTTGCGCAATTCAACCGCGGTCACGCGAGAATCATCCTTTCGTCATGCCGTCGGCGAAGCCGCGCACGATCTGGTTCCGGAACACGATGGCCAGCACGATGACCGGCGCGACGCTGATGACGGCCGCGGCCATCATCTGCCCGAACACGGTCTGGTACTGGCCGGCGAATTGCGCGATCACCAGCGGCACGGTCTGCGCCGATTGCCGGGTCAGGATCAGCGCGAAGAAGAACTCGTTCCAGGCCTCGACGAAGGCGAAGACCGCGGCCGCGGCCAGCGGCGGGATCGAGATCGGCAGCACGATGTGCCAGAAGGTGGCGAAGACGCCGGCGCCGTCCACCGCCGCCGCCCGCTCGATGCCGACCGGAATGCCGAGGAAGAAGCCGCGCAGGATCCAGACCACGATCGGCAGGTTGAAGGAGAGATAGACGAAGCCCAGCGAGAACACCGAATCGATCAGCCCGAGCTTGCTGATGGCGATGAACAGCGGGATGGCGATGGCGATGCCGGGCAGCATCTGCGTCGCCAGGATCAGGAAGGCGATGTTGTTGGCCCGCGGCACCGGGAGCCGCGCCAGCGCATAGGCGGCCGGCGCGCCGAGCGCGAGGGAGACCGCGGTGGAGAACAAGGCCACCATCAGGGAATTGAGGATGCCCTTGCCGAGCGCCGCGGCGGCGGCGATCACCTGCACGAAATTGTCGAGGGTGAAGGCCGAAGGCGAGACGTCCGGCGGCTGCGAGATCAATGCCTGCTGCTCGAGCAGGCTGGAGACGATCAGCCAGACCACCGGCCCGGCCGACCAGACGACGAAGACGACCAGGCCGAGGACCACCAGGCCCCGAAGCAGCGGACCGCCATGCTGGCGCCGGGCGAAGCTCATCGCTTGGCCCCGGCGGGACGCGGCCAGAGCAGCCAGACATAGAGGATCGCCAGCAGCATGGTGATCGCGAAGATCACATTGGCGATGGCCGAGCCGTAGCCGAGGTCGAGGAAATTGAAGGTCACCCGATAGGCCAGGAAGTTGAGGAGCGCGGTCGCGTCGGCCGGGCCGCCGCGGGTCAGCACGAACACGATGTCGAAGACCCGCAGCGACCAGATGGTCTGCAGCACCACGGCAATGGCGATGACGCTGCGGATCGTGGGCAGGGTCACGTGCAGGAAGCTCTGCACCGGCCCGGCGCCGTCCATATAGGCGGCGCGGTAGAGGATGCTCGGCACCCGCTGCAGCCCGGCCAGAATCAGCAGGGCCACGAAGGGCACGGATTTCCAGACATCGACCAGCAGCAGGAAATTGAGCGCCGAGACCGGAGTCCCCAGCCAGACGTGGTAGTGGTCGATCAGCCCGAGCCCCTTGAGGATGCCGTTGAGCACGCCGTAATTGGCATGCAGGATCCATTTCCACAGCACCGCGTTGGCGACCGGCGCAATCGCCCAGGGCACGATCAGCAGGATGCGGAACACCCCGAACCGCCCCATCGGGTGGTTGAGCAGGACCGCGACGCCGAGGCTGATCAGCACGACCAGCACGACCTCCATGGCCGAGAAATAGGCGGTGTTGAGTGCCGCGCGCTGGAAGGTCGCATCGGCGAATAGGCGCTGGAAATTGTCGAAGCCGACCCAGGATTGCTGGATCGCCCCGCCGGTCAGGGTCACCCGTTGCAGGGCCAGCATGATCGAATCGACGATCGGATAGCCGAGCACCGCCGCCAGCACGAGCAGCGCCGGCAAAACAAAGAGCAGGCCGACTCGTCGCCGGCGCTGCTCGAAGGTTGCTGCAGTCACAGTCACTGGGAGGGACGGCCGGTCGGGTTCAGCTCTTGCGGCGCTTGACGATCGCGGTCACCTGGTCCTGGGCATCGGCGATCGCCTGGGCCGCGGTCTTCTGGCCCTGCAGGGCCTTCTGCACCTCGGTGCCGACCGCGACGGTGACCTCGTTGTAATCCGCGGTGACGAAGCTGTCGTAAGGGTGCTTCGCCTGCTCGAGCACCACGGCGGCATTGGGCGCCTTGGCCTGCACCTCGGGATCGGCCAGGACCGAGAGGCGGATCGGCAGCCAGCCGGTGTCGAGCACCTGGCGCTTCTGCACCTCGGCATCGAGGTAGAACTCAACGAGCTCGCGCGCCTTGTCCGGGTTCTTGCTCGACTTGGTGATGGTCCAGGCATCGGTGCCGTCGATCGAAGCGGAGCCGGCGGGGCCGGCCGGCAGGATCGCGCTGGCGAGGTTGCCGACGATCTTCGACTGCTTCGGATCGCTGCCGGCGTTCCACATGAACGGCCAGTTCATCATCATGCCGGCGCGGCCGGCCAGCAGCACATTGGTCGCATCGTTGATGCCGGCATAGGAGATCGAGCCCGGATCGGTGAAGGGCATGAGGTCGACCATCAGCTGCAGCGCATCGACGCCGGCATCGCCCTTGAACACCGGCAATCCGTCTTCGCCGTACATCTTGCCGCCGGCCTGCTGCAGGTAGGTCATCCAATAGCTCGCGGTGCCGCCGATGCCGGCCGGATCGCCGTAGTTGAGGACGAAGCCGTAATTGCCGTCATGGGTCAGCTCCTTGGCGCAGCGCTTCAGCTCGTCCCAATCCTTGGGCGGCGCCTTGAAGCCGGCCTGGTCGAGCATCGCCTTGTTGTAGAACAGGGTCAGCAGCGAGAGCGTGAACACCGCGCCGTAGCGCTTGCCGTCCACCGTCACGGTGGAGAAGCTCGACTGCGGCAGGTCGTCCACCAGCGCCTTCGGCAGGGCGTCGGCATAGGGAATGATGTTGGATTGCAGCTCGGGCACCCAGCCGCACATGTAGACGATGTCCCAAGGCGCGGAGCCGGAGGCGAAGGCGGTCGCCATGCGGTCATGGAGCTGCGGCCAGGCCAGCATCTCGTACTCGACCTCGGCGCCCTTGGCCGCCTTCCATTGCGCGAAGGCGTCCTCCGAGAACTTGGCGGCGCCCGGCGGCGCCGGATCCGGCGGCAGCGGGGAGAACACACTGAGCTTGGCGGTATCGGCGAAGGCCGGACCGGTCATGAACCGCGGCAGGCTGGCAACGGCGCCGGCCGCCGTTGTACCTTGAAGAAGAGTTCTCCGGGACATTCTCGTGGACATCGGGTCGCCTCCTGCTGGCCGCTCATTATTGAGCTTGGGTGACAGGGTGGAGAGCGTCGGTTACAATGTCAATAATTATTCCGTCATTCTGACTTACTAATCCAAAACGCGAGAAAACAACGAACGATCATGCTGTTAAGCGCCACCAACATCGTCAAGGCGAAGCTCATCAACATCTGGGTCGTGTTCGAGGCGATCCGCATCCAGGGGCCCATTTCCCGCTCCGGAATCGCCGAGGCGACCGGGCTTTCCAAGCAGGCCACGTCGGAACTCGTGGACGAGTTGCTCTCGCTGCATTTCGTGCGCGAGGAGAAGACCAGCGGCCGCGGCGTGGGCAAGCCCCCCACCCCGCTCACCATCAATCCGGGCGGCGCCTTCACCCTCGGCTTCCATGTGGATTTCGGCCAGGTCGCCTCGGTCGCGATCAATCTCGCCGGCGAGGTGCTGGCCCGTGACGATCACGAGCTCCAGGACCTGACACCCGATCGCGCCGCGGCGGACATCGCCCATGCCGCGACCCAGCTGCTGCAGACCACGAAGATCCCGCGCGAGCGGCTGCTGGGCATCGGCCTCGCGACGCCGGGTCCGTTCGCCGTCGCGGGCCTCAGCCCGCCGCGCCTGCCGGGCTGGGATGGCGTCGAGCTGCGCAAGCTGCTGCGGGATGCGACGGGGCTCGGCGTCTCGCTGGCCAATGACGGGCAATGCGCGGTGACGGCAGAATGGCGTTTCGGCGAAGTGGCGCGGCGGCTCACCAACTTCGTCTATGTCTATATCGGCATGGGGCTCGGCAGCGGCGTGATGATCCAGGGCGCCGCGTTCGGCGGCGCCAGCGGCAATGCCGGCGAGTTCGGGCACACGACGGTGGTGCCCGGCGGGCATGGCTGCATCTGCGGCAAGAACGGCTGCCTCGAAACCTATCTCTCCGTGGACTCGGCGATGCGGCATCTCGCGGCCAACGGGATCGAGGTGGATTCCATGTCCGCGTTCGAGGAGCGCTTCGACGCCGCGCATCCCGCCGTCGCCGCGTGGATCGGCGAAGCGATCGAGCCCCTGCGCATCGGCCTCAACACGATCGAGAACCTGTTCGACCCGCAGACCATCATGCTGGGCGGCACGGCGCCGGCCTGGCTGATCGACGCGCTGGTCGAGGACGTGCAGCCGCTCTATCCGTCGGTCGGCCGCCACAACCGCGAGATCCCGCGCCTGATCCGGGCGGAGCTCGGCCGCGATTCCGTGGCGCGCGGCGCCGCGGTGCTGCCGGTCCTGTCGCGGCTCAACCCGCAATACCAGCAGCTCAACCCGTTCGGCTAGGGTTGGCGGCGAGATCGGCGGCCCCGCAGCGACCGTCATTTCGGCATGGCCGGTGCGCGGTCGCGGCGGTGGCTTCGCGCTCGTTTCGCGGCTAAAAGGCGGGCATGAAATCCAAGGCCCACGGCTATTTCTTCGCGCTCGCCGCCACGACGATCTTCTCTTTCCAGGACGCGGTCTCGAAGCATCTCGGCGACCATTATCCGCCGATCTTCATCACCATGATCCGGTATTGGGCGTTCGGCGCCTTCTGCATCTTGCTGGCGTCACGCAAGCCGGGCGGCCTCCGGGCGGCGGCCGGCACCAAGCGGCCGGTGCTGCAGATCATGCGCGGCGTGCTGCTCGCCACGGAAATCATGCTCGTCATCACCGCCTTCGCCAGCGCGGGGCTGGTGCATTCGACCGCCGTCCTGTCGGCGACGCCGCTCGTGGTCACCATGCTCTCGATTCCGTTTCTCGGCGAGCATGTGGGATGGCGGCGCTGGTCGGCGATCGTGGCCGGTCTCGTCGGCGTGCTGCTGATCCTGAAGCCCGATGCCGGCGGCTTCCTCGATACCCGGCTGCTCCTGCCGGTTCTCTGCTGCTTCATGTACGCGGCCTATCTGATCGCGACCCGGCTGGTCAGCCGCACCGATTCCCCGGCGACCAGCTTCTTCTATATCGGCGTCGCCGGCGCGGTGACCGCGAGTCTGGTCGGGCCGTTCTTCTGGACCACGCTCGAAGGCTGGGACAAGCTCTGGATGGGCGTCCTCTGCATCACCGGCATGACCGGCCATTACCTGGTGATCCGCGCCTATGAGCTGCTCGACGCCTCCGCGGCGCAGCCCATCACCTATCTCGGCCTGGTCTATGCCTCGTTGTTCGGCGTCCTGCTCTACGGCGAGACATTGAGCTGGAACATCGTGGCCGGCTCGGTGATCGTGGTCGGCGCCGGCCTGTTCACGGTCTGGCGCGAATACGTGCTGCGCCATCAGGTTTCTGCTCAGGCCGCGCCATCGGGCGAGGCTTAGGATAAGCCTCCGCCGTCAGGCCAGTTTTGCGACGTCCGTCTCGGATACTGCGCCGGACCATGCCGAAGCGAGATCGGCGGCGCCGCGGAACTTGCGATCCGGTAAAGCCTGGACCGCGCTCGGATTGGCGAATTGCGCCGGATAGGGCGCGAGATCCGTGAATTCCGCGGTCATGGACCCGGCGATGCCACGCAGCGTCTCATCACCCAGGCGGCGATCCACCCGGGCAATCCCCGCCCCCGACACGTCGATGCGCGGCGTGTGAATGGCGGCGTCGAGATCCAGGCCGAAATCCACCAGGAAGGACAGGAGCTGCGCCACCGCCGGCATGATCTTCCGCCCGCCGGAGGCACCGAGACCCACCGCCCCGAGGCGATCCGAAAGGGCGACGGTCGGACACATGTTGCTGAGCGGCTTGGCGCCGCCGCGCATCGAGTTCGGCTTGCCCGGCACCGGGTCGAACCACATGACTCCATTGTTCATGAGGATGCCGGTCGATGGCGACATGACGAACGAGCCGAACCGCGAGAGCAAGGTCTGCGTCCAGGCGACGACGTTTCCCTGCCGGTCGACGACGTTGAAATGGCTGGTACAGGTCTCGCGCGGCTCTTTCTTCTGCTCGCCCATATTGGCGAGGCGGTCCCGATAGGCCTGGTCCAGCCCCATGGCGTAGGCGCGATAGTGCGCCGCTTCCGGCGCGTCGCCGGCGGGCGGCAGGTTCTTGGACCAGCCCTCGAGCACCCGCGCGAGCGTCGGCCCCGCGGTCAGGCCCGACGGCGCGAAGATCCGCGCATCGCGATAGGCGACCTCGACCGGATCGATGAACCGGGCCCGATAGTCCGTCAGGTCCTGCTGTGAGAGGCGGCAGCCCAGCGCGCCCAGATCCTTGATCAGATCCCGGCCGACCGCGCCGGCATAGAATGCGTCAGGGCCGTCCGTCGCCAGTTGCCGCAGCGTTTCTCGCAGCCGGCCGAGCTTCAGGAACGTCGCGGCACCGTCATCGGACGGAGCCGGGACACGACCTTCGGACAGATAGGTCTTGCGGGTCTCCTCGAACTTCGCGAGGAGCTTCCCCTCCACGGCGATCGAGACGGCGCCGTACCAATCGAGCGTCAGGCCGCGATCGGCCAATGCGATGGCCGGCTGCGCCAGGTCGCTCCAGGGCAATCTTCCGAAGGTCTTGTGCGCCAGTCCCAGCCCGGCCAGCAGGCCCGGTATCGCGATGGAATAGGGACCCATGATGTTGCGGTCGTCGACCACCCCCGGCCAGCCGAAGAAACCCTCCTCGGTCGGCTTGCCGGTGAGCGGATAGTCGGCCGGGTCCAGGGCCGCCGGCGCCACCATGCCGAAGTCGAGGCAGCGGATCTCCCGGCGCTCGGCGTCCCAGAGGGTGGCGAAACCGCCGCCGCCCAATCCGCTCATCCACGGCTCGGTCGCGCCCAAGGCCAAGCTGGTCGCCACCGCGGCATCCACGGCGTGGCCGCCGGCGGCGAGGATGCGGGCACCGGCCGCCGCCGCGTCGCGCGATTGTGCCGCCACCACACCGCCGCCGCTCTCGACGGCCGGCTTGCGGTAGATGACGCTGGTCGGAACGAGCGGTGCCTGCACGAATATTGCCTCTTAGTTCTGCCAGCCCGGGATTTGGATCTGGTCCGCGCAATCGCCGCGCGGCGGTTTGGCCGGGAAGGCGAGCGTGTCGGCCGTGAGGCCCTGGGTGACGGTCGCCCGCTTCAGCCGGATGCGGATTTCCTGAAGGGCGCCGTCGCGGCAATCGAGGGCGAGGGCCCGTGCGGATTTCGGCCCGAAATCGAGCTCGAAGGCTTCGAGCACCTTCTTGCGCGCCACCGCCGCGCCGGCGTGATCGACGATCAGGCGCGCGAGGCTGCCGCGCTCCACTTCGCGCATGAGCGCAACCGCGATCGCGAAAAATTCGTCGGGTGGGAGTTTGGAGCAGGTGCCGTGCTTCCACCATTCATGCCGGTCGAGGCCCGCGGTCGTGCCGGGCATGGCGGCCGCCAGATCGTTGCTGCTCGCCTGCGAGAGCTTCATCGGCGGCAGCTTCAGCCAGTTGCCTTGGTCGAGCGCCATCATCGAATTGCGGTTGTCATCGCCCGGAATGCAGAAGGCATCATCGGCGTTGCGCTTGCCGTCGCCGTTCACATCCCAATCGGGCCAGAGCCCGTGCAGAACCAGGCGCGGCTGGTCCTTCGGCGCGATCTTGCACTCGTTGAACGCCGCGTGGACCTGGTCGGCGCAGAATCCCGGCTGCCAGGTGAGCGCGAGGAGATAGGAGTCCTCGGCGGAAGCGCGATCAGCAAGGAACGACCCGGCCAGCAGCAGGAGGCTGGCCAGGACCGCGCGCCGGACTTGGCGGAGAATGTCCGGCACCCTCGCCCTCTTACTTGAATTGGACCTTGGCGATCTCGTAGGACTTGGAGCCGCCGGGCGTCGTCACCTCGACCTGATCGCCGACCTTCTTGCCGACCAGCGCGCGGGCGAGCGGTGCGGTGATGGCGAGGCGCTTCGACTTGATGTCGGCCTCGTCCTCGCCGACGATCTGATAGGCGCTCTTCTCGTCGGTGTCCTCGTCGATCAGGGTGACGGTCGCGCCGAACTTGATCACCTTGCCCGAGAGTTTCGAGACATCGATGATCTCGGCGCGGGAGATCTTGTCCTCGAGCTCGAGCACACGGCCCTCGATGAAGCTCTGGCGCTCGCGCGCGGCGTGATACTCGGCGTTCTCTGAGAGATCGCCGTGTTCGCGCGCTTCGGCGATCGCCCGGATGATGGCCGGGCGCTCGATCGTCTTCAGCTGCTTCAGCTCTTCTTCCAGACGGGTGTAGCCGTCGGCGGTCATCGGGATCTTGTTCATCGTTCTGGGTTCCGAAACGCAAAAGCGACCCCTCGGGCGACGCCACCCTCGTTTCCAGCTGACTGGTTAACGAGGCCAACAGCACCCGACAGGCCCAGATTATCAGGCAGTCGAAACGTTAAAGTACGATTGGAGCGGGGCGACTTCAAGGTCTCCGCTCGCCAAAGCCCCGACCGCCTCCACCGCCGCCAGGGCACCCGCCATGGTGGTGTAATACGGGATCTGCCCCATGAGCGCGGCCTGGCGCAGGCTGAAGCTGTCCGCAATCGCCTTCTGTCCGGCTACCGTGTTGAAAACCAACTTGATTTCGCCGCGTTGCATGGCCTCGACGATATGCGGCGAGCCCTGGTGCACCTTGTTGATGGCACGGATATCCAGCCCCTGATTTCGGAGAAAGGACGCGGTGCCGGGGGTCGCCACGATGTCGAAACCCATCTCCAGGAGCTTCCGCGCCGCCGGAACCATGCCCGGCTTGTCCTTGTCCTTGAGGGAAATGAACACGGCGCCGGTCTTCGGCAGGCGCTGGCCGGCCCCGAGCTGGGCCTTCAGGAAGGCGCGGGCGAAGGTGGAATCGAGCCCCATCACCTCGCCGGTCGATTTCATCTCCGGCCCGAGGATGATGTCCACGCCGGGGAAGCGCGCGAACGGGAAAACCGCCTCTTTCACCGCCACATGGTGGCGCTTGGTGGCATCGAGCTGGAAGTCGCGCAACTGCTCGCCGGCCATGATGCGGGCGGCGATCTTGGCGATCGGCAGACCGGTCGCTTTGGCCACGAAAGGCACGGTGCGGCTGGCGCGCGGATTGACCTCGAGCACGTAGATCTCGTCGCCCTTGATCGCGAACTGGATGTTCATCAGGCCGACCACGTTGAGCCCCAAGGCCAGCGCCACCGCTTGGCGCCTGAGCTCGGCGATCACCGCCAGCGACAGCGTGTGCGGCGGCAGGGCGCAGGCGCTGTCGCCGGAATGGATGCCGGCCTCCTCGATATGCTCCATGATGCCGGCGACGAAGACGTCCTTGCCGTCGCAGAGCGCATCGACATCGACCTCGATCGCGTCCTCGAGATAGGAGTCGATCAGCACCGGATTGTCGCCGGAGACCTGGACCGCGCGCCGGATATAGCGGCGCAGCTGATCGGGCTCGTGCACGATCTCCATGGCGCGGCCGCCCAGCACATAAGACGGACGGATCACCACCGGATAGCCGACCTCGGCCGCGATCCGCTCGGCTTCCTCGCCGGAACGCGCGATGCCGTTGTTCGGCTGGCGCAGGTTGAGGTCGTGCAGCAGCTTCTGGAAGCGCTCGCGGTCCTCGGCGAGGTCGATCGCATCGGGCGAGGTGCCGAGGATCGGGATCTCAGCCTTCTCCAAGGCCGCGGCGAGTTTCAGCGGCGTCTGGCCGCCGAACTGCACGATGCAGCCGAGCAGCGTGCCCTTGCGCTGCTCGACCCGCGCCAGCTCGATCACGTCCTCGGCGGTGAGGGGTTCGAAATAGAGCCGGTCGGAGGTGTCGTAATCGGTCGACACGGTCTCCGGGTTGCAGTTGACCATGATGGTCTCGATGCCGGCCTCTTTCAGGGCATAGGCGGCATGGACGCAGCAATAGTCGAACTCGATGCCCTGGCCGATCCGGTTCGGACCGCCGCCGAGGATGATCACCTTGCGCCGGTCGCTGGGCTCGGCCTCGCATTCCGGCGTCTCGACGTTCTCGCCCTCGTAGCAGGAGTACATATAGGGCGTGGCCGAGGCGAACTCGGCGGCGCAGGTGTCGATGCGCTTATAGACCGGGCGGACCTTCAGATCGTGGCGCAGCTTCTGCACCGCGTCGGCCGTGGTGCCGGCGAGCTCCGCCAGGCGCGCATCGGAGAAACCCTTGCGCTTCAGCCGTAGCAGGGCTTCGTGGGTCTTCGGCAGGCCCTGGGCGCGGATCAGCTTCTCGGTCTCGACGATGCCTTCGATCTGGCGGATGAACCAGGGATCGAACTTGGAGGCGGCGAAGATCTCCTCGACGGTGAGGCCGTGGCGCAGGGCCTCGGCGATCACCAGCAGGCGATCGGGCGTCGCCTTGCCCAGGGCGGCGAGGATCGAGGCCTTGTCGTCCTTCTCCAGCACCACTTCGTTGAAGCCGGTGAGGCCCGTCTCCATCGAGCGCAACGCCTTCTGCACCGATTCCTGGAACGAGCGGCCGATCGCCATCGCCTCGCCCACCGATTTCATCGAGGTCGAGAGGATCGGCTCGGCGCCGGGGAATTTCTCGAAGGTGAAGCGCGGCATCTTGGTGACCACGTAGTCGATGGTCGGCTCGAACGAGGCCGGGGTCACCTTGGTGATGTCGTTGGCGAGCTCGTCCAGCGTGTAGCCGACCGCGAGCTTGGCGGCGACCTTGGCGATCGGGAAGCCGGTCGCCTTGGAAGCGAGCGCCGAGGATCGCGAGACGCGCGGGTTCATCTCGATCACGATCAGCCGGCCGTTGTCGGGATTGACCGCGAACTGCACGTTCGAGCCGCCGGTATCGACGCCGATCTCGCGCAGCACCGCGATCGAGGCGTTGCGCATGATCTGGTATTCTTTGTCGGTCAGGGTCAGCGCCGGGGCGACGGTGATGGAATCGCCGGTATGCACGCCCATCGGATCGACGTTCTCGATCGAGCAGATGATGATGCAGTTGTCCGCCTTGTCGCGGACCACCTCCATCTCGTACTCCTTCCAGCCGAGGATCGATTCCTCGACCAGCACCTCGCCGACCGGCGAGGCCTGCAGCCCGCCGCTGACGATCTTGATGAATTCCTCGCGGGTGTTGGCGATGCCGCCGCCGGTGCCGCCCAAGGTGAAGCTCGGCCGGATGATCGCGGGCAGGCCGACCATCTCCATGGTCTTCAACGCGTCCTCGAGCGAGTTGACCAGCGCGCCCTTGGCGCTTTCAAGGCCGATCCGGTCCATCGCGTCGCGGAACAGCAGCCGGTCCTCGGCCATGTCGATGGCGCGCGCATTGGCGCCGATCAGCTCGATGCCGAGCTCCTTCAGCTTGCCCGACTTCTCCAGCGCCATCGCGGTGTTCAATGCGGTCTGGCCGCCCATGGTCGGCAGCACCGCGTCCGGCCTTTCCTTCTCCAGGATGCGCGCCACCACGTCGGGCGTGATCGGCTCGATATAGGTCGCGTCCGCGAGATTGGGGTCGGTCATGATCGTGGCGGGATTGGAGTTCACCAGGATCACCCGGTAGCCCTCCTGGCGCAGCGCCTTGCAGGCCTGGGCGCCGGAATAGTCGAACTCGCAGGCCTGGCCGATGACGATCGGGCCGGCGCCGATGATCAGGATCGATTTGATGTCGGTACGTTTCGGCATTCTTCAGCGGTTCTCTGGTCGCGCGTTAAAAACACCGGCGGCGCGAGATGCCAGCCGGTTGAATGTTCTATGCCGTCTCATCGCAGCGCGATCAGATCGGCGTCGTCGGAAAGCATGTAGACGGTCTTGTTGGCAACGACCGGCGGCAGATGCGACCGGTCGGGGAGCGTCTGCTTGCCCAGCAGCTTGCCGGTATAGGGCGAGAAGGCGAGCGCGACGCCGTTCGAGCCGGTGACCAGCAGCCGGTCCTCGACCAGAACCGGACCCGACCAGTAGATCGGATCCTCCTTGTCTTCCATGTCCTCGAACGGCGGCAGCGACTGGACCCATTTGATCCGGCCGTCTTCCCGCGTCAGGCATACGACTTCGCTGGTGCTGGTGACGATGAAGATGAAGTCGCCGGCGGCCCAGGGCATTTGCGTGCCGCCGAGGCCGTTGTCCCAGATGCGGCCGCCGCGCCGGAGATCGATCGCCGCCATGACGCCGCCATTGCCGATCGCGATCACCCGGTCGCGGTCGATCACCGGCCGGCCGCGGATGTCGGTCAGTGCCGCGACCGCGTTGCCGCCGGTGCGGCCGGCCAGGTTGTCGCTCCACAGCGAGCGGCCGGTGATCACGTCGAAGGCGAGCAGATCGCCCGAGGTATAGGCCGCGACCACGACGTCGCCGAGCACGGCGGGTGTGGCGCCGCCGAGGAAGCCGGCCGCCTCTTCGACGCCGGTGTTCGACCAGAGCCGGCGGCCGTCATCGGAGGCATAGACGACCAGCTGGTTGTCGATGGTGACGGTGAAGACGCGGCCGTCGCTGACCGAAGGCGGAGCCCGCATGGGGGAAGGCGCGTCCACTTCCCAGACCTTCTTGCCGTCCTTCTCGTCGAGCGCGATCAGCTTGGCGAAGGGCGTGGTGACGAAGACCTTGCCCTCGTAGACCGCGATGCCGCCGCCGAACAGATCGTCGTCGTCGGTGTCGGGGGTGAGGTCGTTCTCCCAGATCTTCTTGCCGGTCTCGGCGTCGAACACCCGGACCAGACTCTCGGAGTCGAGGGTGAAGACCTTGCCGTCGGCGATCACCGGTTCGGCGAGCAGGCGGTTGGCGCTGTCGGCCGCGCTGCCGATATTGGCGCTCCACAGCTGCTTCAGCATCCCGGTTCCGGCCGAGAGGTGGTACATCGCATGGGCCTGGTTGCCGCCGG
This sequence comes from Dongia sedimenti, assembly GCA_030715195.1. Taxonomy (GTDB): domain Bacteria; phylum Pseudomonadota; class Alphaproteobacteria; order Dongiales; family Dongiaceae; genus Dongia; species Dongia sedimenti. The sequence goes on along the minus strand of JAUYVI010000012.1, from coordinate 67,701 downwards.
CCTGCGGCCAGTCCTTGTTCTCATAGGGACGCGGCAGGCGGACCGGCGTGTCCGAGAGCCCCGGATCGATGTTCAGCTCCTTGTTGAGCTGCAGCACCGAGACACGTTCGCCGGCCAGCGGGACCTTGTCTTTTTCGCAGGCGGCCAGCACCAAAGCCAGGAGACCCGCCGCCAGGGCTGCGCCGCATTGCTTCGCAGAAGGACCGCGGAGGATCACGATCTCAGTCCTGCAGCCGTTGGAGCATGATTTCGGCCCGGGCCGAAACGCCTTGCGGCGCGTTCGGCAGGGCGCTCAGCTGCTTCAGCTGTTCGTAGAGCTTCTTGGCCTTGGCGCGGTCGCCGCCGGCCAGAGCCGCCTGGGCCTGCACTTCCAGCGCCGAGAAGCGATAGGGCTGGTCGTCGCCGGTCAGCGGCTCGACCAGCTTGGCCGCATCCGCCGGCTTGCCGGCATCCAGAAAGGCAAGACCGCCGAGCACCGCCGCCAGATCCTTCAGCGCCTTGTCGACGGCGCCGTCCTGGGCGATCGCCGCGAATTGTTCCGCGGCCTTGGCCTTGTCGCCGTCCTTCAGGGTCTGGTTGGCCTGCTGGAACTGGGCCAGCACGGCAAAACCGCCCCCATCCTTGGCCAGGGCCTCGAACTGAGGCATCGCGGCCTTGGGGTCTTTCTCGAGGGTCTGCAGCGCCTGGAGATAGGCGGCCCCATTGGCCTCGATCTTCTGCTGCTTGTAATAGCGCCAGCCGGAAAAACCCGCGGTCGCGGCAATCGCGATGATGGCAAAGCCGATGATGTGATTCTGGTATCTTTTCCAGAAGGCGAGCGCCTTGTCGCGCCGCAGATCCTCATCAACTTCCTGAAAGATATCAGCCACTTAAACTCCCTCGGGCGAAGCGGCCGGGCCCGGAATCGGAGAGGTCGGCCGAAATCGGGCCGTAACATAGCGACTTGGGTTCTGGAGTGCAAACCAGGCCTGGAACGACCTTGCGGGGACGTTTTTCAGCCGGTTCGGACGGTTGGAACGGAACTTGCTTTATCCTGCCCAATCCACTGGAAGGAAAGCCCGGCGATGCGTGCCCGCACCCCGTTTCGACGTCTGTCTATGCTCCCCCTGCTCGGCCTGGGCCTCGCGCTCAGTCTATCCCTGGGGGGATGCCAGACCTTGGGCTTGCTGCCGGTGGCGGCCGTCGCCGGCACGGTCGAGGGCGTCTCCCTGAACCAGACCGGCAAGACCGCCTCGGACCACCTGGTCTCGGCGATCACCGGCGAGAATTGCTCGGTCCTGCGCTACACCAAGAACGGCAAATATTGCCTGACCGATGCCGAGATCGCCGCCGAGCAGGCGCGGCTGCACCGGCCCTATGAGGGCACCTGCTACCGGGTGCGCGGCAACGTCGCCTGCTACGACCAGGCCGACGCGACGCACACCTCGGAGACCGAGGTCTATCAGTACGTGCCGTGACCCTGTTTAGAGTCCGTCATGCCCGGACTTGATCCGGACATCTGGTTCACGCGGCACCAGACCCGCGGGTGACGAATGATCGGAATTTTGCGCGCGAGACTCTTTACGACCGCGCGCGAATGCGGCAATGATTCCGTCATCAGGCGTGGCACAGCGAGTCGCTGACGCTGGCGGGGAGGCTGATTGGCGCAGCTCCTTCTACTGTCCGAATACCGGCGAGACGGCCGCAGGGTCTTCTTCGACCGAGAGGACTTGAACCATCTGCTCGGCGTCTACAGCCGGCAGGTCGCCCGGGGCATCTGGCGCGATTACGCCATCGACCACCGCTCCAACATGGCGATCTTCTCGATCTTCAAGCGCAGCCAGGAACAGGCCATCTTCACCGTGACCAAAGTCCTGTTGCGCGGCGACAAGGAGCCGAACTACGTGCTCCTCTCCAGGAACCGCCAGATCAAATCCAGCCGCGATCTCCGTCAGGTCATCGACGTGCTGCAGCGACAGCTGACGGTGGTCGAGCGGTAGAGCGCGTCTCTAAGCGTTGACGCAGCCGATGCTCCACACGACGCCGCTTTGGTCGGCGATGCGGTCCAGCCTTGTCAGCGACAAGGGATCGACCTGCAGCGCCAGCGCGCGGGCCGGGCCCAAGCCTAACGCCTGCGCGACCGCGGCGCGGATCGAGCCGCCATGGCCGACCACGACGATGTCGGCATCGGGATGCGATGCGGAGCGGCGCTCTACGGCTCTTGCAACGCGCATCATCACGTCGGCGAAGCTTTCGCCGCCGGGCGGGCGCGTTGTGCCGGGGGCGATCCAGAATTTCTTGTAGCGATCGGCGTCGCTCTGCTCGAGCGCGGCATAGGTCTGGCCCTGCCAGTCGCCGAAATCCTGCTCGGCCACGTCGCGCTCAACCTCGACGGCGGCACCCGTGATGCCGCAGGCGGTGTGCAGCACCTCCAGCGTCTGGCGCGCGCGGCGGAGCTGGCTCGACATCCAGACCGGATTCTGCGGCAGGCGCACCGCGATCCGCGCAATCGCCTCGTGGTCGCTGCAATCGGCTTCGAGATCGAGCTGGCCGGTGACGCGGCCGCCCGCATCCTTCATCGGCGCGTGCCGCACCCACCACCAGCGCGTGACGGTTCGGGTCATGGCAGGAGCGACACGAGATTGATCAGTACGGCGATCTCCGCGACCTGCTCGATGGCGCCGAGCACGTCGCCGGTATAGCCGCCGAACTGCCGCTTCGCGATTGCGCCGACCAGAGCGGCGGCGACGACGGCGACAATGAGGGCGACAATCGCCGCCGGCAGGAACACGGCGCAGAAGGCGATCACGAAGCCGATTCCCAGCGCCACATAGACGCCCTGCGCACTCGGGCGGCCCGCCATCACGGCGAGGCCCTGCGATGTCGCCAGCGGCAGCGAGCGCATGGCGAGCGGCAGCACGGCGCGGGAGAGCACATGGGCGGCGACCAGGGCCGTCACCACGCGGTCGGGCGTGTAGAGCTGCGCCAGGGCGACGGTCTTCACCCCGGTCGCGAAGATCAGCGCCAGCACGCCGAAGCTGCCGATATGGCTGTCCTTCATCGCCGCGAGCTTGCGGATACGGTCGCCGCGGCAGCCGAGCCCGTCGGCGAAATCGGCCCAGCCGTCCTCGTGCAGGGCACCGGTGAGCGCCGCGGTCGCCGCCACGGCAAGGAATGCCGCCAACAGGCCGGACAGACCGAGCTTGACCGCGATCCAATAGACCAGCCCGCCCGCCAGGCCGACCACCAGGCCGGCCAGCGGGAAGGCGCGCGCCGCCTCGGCCAGCCGCGCTTGCGGCGTGGCCGATTCGGTGCCGGCGGTCGCTTCAGGCGCCGGAGCCAGGGAACCGACGGGGAGCCGCGTGAAAAAAGTCAGAGCTAGGAAAAGGTCCCGCCACCATGACGTGACGAATCGACTGAGGCCGATGCCGCGCCGCGCGGGAGACTTCCCTTCCGTGCTGGTGCTCATCCGCCCACGATCCAATGCTGGCGATCCTCGGCCTTTTCCTGGTGGCGCTTCACCCGAACTGATAACCCGTTTATAGGACAGGCGGTCGCGCCGGGAAAGCCGAATGCCGACCCCCAATTGTCCAGAAAGACCGCTTCCCCATGTCCCCTTCGATCCCCGCTTCCGCGACTGAAAAGCGTCCCACCGGCGATCTCGCCGACATGCGCCGGATCGTCGCCGATTTTCCCGGTCCCGATCTCGAAGCCGCGAAAGCGACCGCCGCGCGCGAAGCGGTGCTGACCAAGCCCGCCGGCGCGCTGGCGCGGCTGGAAGAGATGACGCAGTGGCTGGCGACCTGGCAGGCCAAGCATCCGCCGACGGTCGAGCATCCGCGGGTCGCGGTCTTCGCCGGCAATCATGGCGTCGCCGCGCTTGGCGTCTCGGCCTATCCGGCCGAGGTCACCAAGCAGATGGTGCTGAACTTCACGAGCGGAGGCGCCGCGGTCAACCAGCTCTGCAAGAACGCCGACGCGGACCTGCGGGTCTACGAAATGGCGCTCGACCAGCCGACCGCCGACTTCACGAAAGAAGCGGCGATGACGGATGCCGAATGCGCCCGTGCCATGGCCTATGGCATGACCTGCGTCGAGCCCGGCATCGATCTGCTGGCGCTCGGCGAGATGGGCATTGCCAACACCACCAGCGCCGCGGCGATGGCCGCCGCTTTGTTCGGCGGCAGCGGCGCCTCCTGGGCCGGACCCGGCACCGGCGTGCATGGCGCGCAGCTGCAGAAGAAGGCGGAAGTGATCGACCTCGGCCTGCAGCGGCACCGCGACAGCTTGAGCGACCCGCTGAAGGTGCTGCAATGCCTGGGCGGCCAGGAGCTGGCGGCGATCACCGGCGCGGTCATGGCGGCGCGCATGGCGCGGGTGCCGGTGCTGCTCGACGGTTTCGCGACCACCTGTGCCGCGGCGGTGCTCTATCGCATCGACCCGCATGCGATCGACCATTGCTGGGTCGCGCATTGCTCGGCCGAGCCCGGACATCGCCGGCTGCTGGCCGCGATCAACCGCACGCCCTTGCTCGATTTCGGCATGCGCTTGGGCGAAGGCTCGGGTGCGGCCCTGGCGATCCCGCTGTTCCGCGCCGCCGCCACCTGCCACAGCGGCATGGCGAGCTTCGCCGAAGCGGGTGTCAGCGAGAAGAGCTAGTGCAGAAAGCCGTGCCGAAAACCCTCAGCGAGGTCCGCGCCTTCCTGGCCGAGCGGCTGGGCCTGCGCGGGCCGTTCTGGCGCGCGGGCGAATCGATGGACCGCGCGGTCGATCTCGGCATGATCCAGATCGATTCCATCATCCGCACCGGCCTGCGCAACCACGAGATCGTCTGGGCCGCGCGCTCGGACGCGCCGGTCGGCGATTTCTACAAGATGGTCTATGGCGAAAGGCGGATGCTGGAGACGCATTACCCGATCTTCGCCACCAGAAGAGATTGGCTGCCGCAATTCCTGCAGGACTTCCACAAGGCGGTGGAAGGCAGCCTGCATTACGACGAGCTCAAACCGATCAAGCGGAAGCTCATCAAGCAGATCCTCGCCAACGGCCCGGTCAGTCCCGGCGAGCTCGAGGCCGAGCGCATCATCGGCGGCTTCAACACGGTGAAGGCGACCACCAAGGCGCTGGAGCATCTGTTCTACGAGGGCAAGGTCCAGGTCAGCGGCCGCACCAAGAATTTTCACCGCCAGTTCGACGTGACCCAGAACGTGGCGCCGGAGCTGCTGCAACATCCGCGCATCCGGTCCGCCGATCACCAGCGCTTCATGGTGGAATCGGCGCTCGAGGTGCTGAAGATCGCCAGCCGCAACCAGCTGGCGCAACGGGTCAACCACCATTTCGGCAGCTGGCGCGGCCCGGGTCTCACCGAAAGCCGCAAGCTGGTCGATCGCTTCGCCCAGGAAGGCCTGCTCGAGCCGATCGCGGTGAAGGACGGCGACGGCGAGGAAACCTGGTTCATCCTGGCCAAGGATCATGCCGCCTGGGAGCGCGCGGCCAAGAAGAGCGACGCGCGCGTGCGATTGATCGCGCCGCTCGACAACCTGCTGTTCAACCGCGACCGCTTCTCCCAGCTCTACGGCTTCACCTACAAGTTCGAGGCCTATACGCCGGTCAGGCAGCGCCGCTTCTATTTCGCGCTGCCGATCCTCTGGAAGGACGACGTGGTCGGGTTGATCGACGGCAAGCGCGAGGACGGCAAATGGCTGGTGACCGGCCTGGATATCATGAAGCCGGTCGATGCCGACGCCTTGCGCCAGGGCCTGCACCGCTTCGCCCGCATCGCCGGCGCGGAGAAGGTGGCGGCCGGGCGCAAGGTCGAAGACAAGTGGCGCAAATCACTCTCCGGCAAGATTGAATCCTGAACCGGGCGGCGGAACGAAACGACGAAGGTCGGCCAAGGCATGATGCTTTGGCTGAACCCAAGGAGAGTTTCGATGCTGACCCGTTGCGCCGCCGGTTTCATGATCCTCGCGGCCTTGTCCGCGCCCGCTTTCGCCGGCTGCGACCAGGCCCAGGCGGTCGACAAGATGACCAAGGTCGCGACCGCGCTCGGCCAGAAGGCCGGCGAAGCCACCACCGCCGAGGACTCCCAGAAAGTCGTCGCCGCCAACGAGAAGGTGAACCAGGGCGGCGAAGCGCTCGGCAAGGGCGATTACGATAAGGCCTGCGCGATCTACGACGAAGTCGCGAAAGAGAACGGGATCAGCCTGTAATCTCCGCGAACGCCCACAGCCGCGCGCGCTTTTCCTCGGCTTTCAATTTCTTGAAGGCGAGCTCGGCGCGCGTGGCGGTGCCGCGGTCGGGATAGGCCATGGCGCCGATCAGGCGCACCGGAGGATTGGCACGGGTGTATTTTGCACCCCTGCCGGTCCGGTGCTGCTCGTAGCGGGCGGCGGGATCGAGCGCGATGCCGGTATAGAGCGCGCCGTCGGCGCATTCGATCAGGTAGAGGAACCAGGGCACTTCCGGCATGCACACCAAGCGTGGGACGATTCAGTCGCCGCCACTATAGCCGAGATGCCCTGCGTGCCATGCCGGGGATGCGCGCTTCCGTCGCGCGGGCAAACGCTCCTATTCCGCCGCCGTCGGCGCGCGCGGGCTTTCACAGGTTCTTAAGCACGGTTGGGCTAAACAGGCCCGGCGCCGCTTGGTCGCGATGCGGCTCCGGGTCTGCAACCCGCTTGACCGCAATCAATAAATTCCTTTTAAATCAAATATTTAGCGTGAATTTTCACGCCACTGTCATCGACTTTGTGCTTCACTGGCGCAATGGATGACTCAGTTCTCACCCTGCTGGATTCGAGCTTCGACCTGCCGGACGGGCTGCCGCCGGTCGAGATCGTGGCGCCCGAGGCCGGGCCGGTGCGCTCGGCCTTCGTGATGTGCGCCGGCGATCTGGTAGAGCCCGGCCCGGCGGTCGGTCCGGAGGCGACCGGCGGGGAAGTGCTGGCGCTGTTCAAGCGCTCGCCGCTGACCTCGATCGTCGCGGTGGTCGATGAGGCGGGCGCGGTGCTCGGCGCCTTGGAGCGCGACCGCATCCTCTCCGCCTTCGCCCAGCCGCTCTGGTACGACGTCTACAACCGCCGGCCGGTCTGGCCGCTGGCCAGCCGCCGGCCGCTGCTGGTCGATCGCGCGGTGCCGCTCGACCAGATCAAGCAGGTGATCGCCCGCGACTATCCGGGCGCGATCCAATCCGGCTTTCTCATCGCCGAAGATGGGCGCTTCGCCGGCTTCGGCGCCATGGCGCAGTTGCTCGAGCTCACCGTGCACCAGGCGCATCGCCGCCTGATCGAGCTCGATCATGCGCGCAATGCCGCGGAAGCGGCGGCGGCGGCGCGCTCGCGCTTCCTCGCGACCATGAGCCACGAATTGCGCACGCCCTTGAACGCCATCATCGGCTTCTCCGATCTGCTGCTGCTGCAGGTGCAGAGCGGCGGCACGTCGCAGAAGCTCGACGAATACCTCACCGATATCGGCTCGAGCGGCCGGCACCTGCTGCAGATCATCAACGACATCCTCGATTTCTCGAAGCTGGAGACCGGCGCCGTCACGCTGGACGAAGCGGAGTTCTCGTTGGAGCCGATGATCGCCTCGGCGGTCCGCATCGCCCGCGGCCAGAGCCAGACCAAGGAAGTCGAGCTCAGGACGGCGCCGATCGATCCCGCCATCGTCCTCAACGGCGACGAGCGGAAGCTCCGCCAGGTGCTGCTGAACCTGATCTCCAACGCGGTCAAGTTCACCCCGAAAGGCGGCAAGGTCGAGGTCTCGACCCATGTCGATCTGGCCGGCGCGCGGGTGATCTCGGTGCAGGATAACGGCGTCGGCATCTCGCCCGAGGACCTGGAGCGGGTGTTCGAGCCCTTCGTGCAGGCGGACGCCAACTTCGACCGCGCCAGCAGCGGCACCGGCCTCGGCCTGCCGCTCAGCCGAAAACTGGTGGAATTGCACGGCGGCACGCTGCACCTCGAGAGCACGCCGGGCCTCGGCACGACGGCCGTGGTGACGCTGCCGGCGCGCTAGCCAACTACTCGCCCACCTGCAGCAGCAGGCCGAGCGACCGCGCCCTCGAGAAGCTCCAGAGATAGCTGCCGAGACCGATCAGCAGATAGACCAGGTTCAGCCCGAGCGCGGCCAGGAACAGGTCCCAGCGGAACACGTGGTCGAACATCTGCGCCCGCATGCCTTCGAACACATGGGACGAGGGCAGCAGGTGGGCCACCACCTGGAGCCAGCCGGGCAGGATCGAGACCGGATAATAGACCGCGCTGACCGGGGCCAGCAGGAAGACGATGAACCAGGCGAGGTTCTCGGCAGCGAGGCCGAAGCGCAGGATCATCGCGGTCACGATCATCCCCATGCTGCAACCCATCAGGATCAGGTTGAAGAAGAACGCGCCCAAGGGCAGGCCGAGCCCGAAGATCGAGAAGTGATAGAACGGAATCGCCAGCAGCATCGCCGGCACCACGCCGATCAGCGCGCGGATGAGCGCCATGATGAACAGCGAGGCCACGTGCTCGCTCGGCGTCAGGGGGCTGCAATAGAGATTGGCGAGGTTGCGCGCCCACAGCTCCTCCAGGAACGAGAGCGAGAAGCCGAGCTGGCCCCGGAACAGCACGTCCCACAGCATGACCGCGGCCAGCAACACACCGAAAGCACCGGCCAGCCAGGTGCTGTTCTGGTAGAGGAAGGTCGAGAAGAAGCCCCAGATGATCATCTGCATGGTCGGCCAATAGGCCATCTCCACCAGGCGCGGCCAGGAGCCCTTCAGCACATAGAAATGCCGGAGGCACATCGCGCCGACCCGGCCGAAGGAGAACCGCATCATGCACGTTCCTCCGAGTGGCTCGATTCCCCCCGATTCGGTTTTCCGGGCGCCACTTCCCCCGCCGCGCGGCGGTCGCGCGCGATGTCGAGAAACACCTCTTCCAGATTCTGCCGGCTGTAGCGGAACAGCAGGTCGTCCGGCGAGCCGGAATCCACGATCTTGCCCTGGCGCAGCATCAGCACCTGTCCGGCCAGCCGCTCGACTTCGCCCATGTTGTGCGAGGCCAGGAGGATCGCGCAGCGCGTCTCCTGCTGATAGCGCTCGAGATAGTGCCGCACCCAGTCCGCCGTGTCGGGGTCGAGGGAGGCGGTCGGCTCGTCCAGCAGCAGCAATTCGGGCCGGTTGATCAGTGCCTTGGCCAGGGCACCCCGGGTCTTCTGCCCGGCCGAGAGCGAGCCGACCCGGCGATCGAGCAGGGCATCGAGCTCCAGCGCCTTGGCAAGCTCGGCGATCCGTGCCCGCGCATCGGCGAGACCATAGAGCTTGGCGAAGACCATCAGGTTCTGCCGCAGGGTCAGCCGATGCGGGAGATCGACATAGGGCGAGGAGAAGTTCATGCGCCCGAGCACCTTGTGCCGATACCGCGCGAGGTCGAGGCCGAACAGCCGGATGCTGCCCCGGGTCGGCTTCAGCAGGCCGAGCAGCATGGAGATGGTCGTGGTCTTGCCGGCGCCGTTGCCGCCCAGCAGGGCCACGGTCTCCCCGGGCCGGACGCTGAAACTGACCCCATCGACCGCCGCCACCTCGCGGAAATGTTTCGCCAAATCATTGACCGAGATCACGGCGGAGACCGATTCGGCCGCGGTATGTTCTGAACGATGAGTCGGATTTTCAACCATTGTGCCACCTTGCCGCACTTTCTTAACCGATCGGCCGAAGGCTTGCAAAACCGGGGTCCAGAGGCTCTATTCGGGCCCATGGACGCCGCGCTCGGCCCTTCCGAACGACACGCAGTGCGGCCGAAGCGGCTGCCGCGGCAGCGCGGCCGCATCCGCCTGCGCACCATCATTTTCATCCGCTGGATCGCCGTCGCCGGCCAGCTCTCGACCTTGCTCTTCGTGCAGTTCGGTATGGGCTTCCCCCTGCCGCTGCCCTGGACCCTGGCGACCGTCGCCGCCCTCGCCGTCGTCACCCTCGGCGCGCAGGTCCGCCGCAGCGCCTCGCACCGCCTCACCGACCGGGAATCGGCGCTCTACTTCGCCTTCGACATGGTGCAGCTTTCGGTCCTGCTGTTCCTGACCGGCGGGCTCAACAATCCCTTCGCCATCCTGATCCTGGCGCCGGTCACCGTCTCCGCCACCACCTTGAGCTATCGCAGCACCCTGGGCCTGGCGGCGCTCGCCATCACCTGCATCAATGTGCTGGCGTTCTACCACCTGCCGCTGCCCTGGAGCGGCGAAGGCTACGCGCTGGCGCCGAACTTCGTGATGGGCCTCGCCATCTCGCTCGGCCTCGCGGTCCTCTTCATCACCTCCTACGTCTATCGCGTGGCGCAGGAATCGCGTCGACTCTCCGATGCGCTGGCCGCGGCGCAAGCGGCACTCGACCGCGAGCAGAGCCTCTCTTCGCTTGGCGCGCTCGCGGCCGCCGCGGCGCACGAGCTCGGCAGCCCGCTCGGCACCATCTCGTTGGTGTCGCGCGAATTGCAGCGCGAGCTGGAGCCGGACGACCCGATCCGCGAGGACATCGACCTGTTGGTCAGCCAGAGCGCCCGCTGCCGCGAGATCCTGGCCGAGCTTTCCCGCCGCCCCGAGGAGCAGCAGGCCGATCACTTCAACGCCATGCCGGCGCCGCTCTTGATCGAGCTGGCGGCGGAGTCGCATCGCCGCCCGGAAGTCGTGCTGCGGATCGAGGAGCAGGCGGATCCCGCCGATCCGGTGCCGCCGCTGCTGCCGCGCCGTCCGGAGCTGATCCACGGCCTCGGCAACCTGCTGCAGAATGCGATCGAGTTCGCGCGGGAAGAGGTCAAGGTCACGATCGCGTGGAACGCCGGCGAAATCCGCATTACCATCAGCGACGACGGCACCGGCTTTCCGCGCGAGCTGCTGGACCGGCTCGGCGACCCCTATCTCTCGCGCGGCGCCGACCTCAAGAAGGCACCCGAACGGAAGGGCGACCACATGGGGCTCGGCATCTTCATCGCCCAGCAGCTGATCGAGCGGTCCGGGGGATCGGTGAGTTTCAACAACAATGCCTATGGCGGCGCCGAAGTGATCGCCGTCTGGCCGCGCAGCGCTTTCGAAGGAGCATCCGAACATGAATGACACCGCGCCGATTGCAGGGGATAAGACGCTGCTGATCGTCGATGACGACGCGCCTTATCGCCAGCGCCTCGCGCAAGCCATGGAGAAGCGCGGCTTCACGGTGACGCAAGCCGAGAGCTGCGAGGCGGCGGTCGCCGCCGCCCAGGCCGAGCCGCCGCGCTATGCCGTGGTCGATCTCCGCCTCACCGACGGCAGCGGCCTCGACGTCGTGCCGCAGATCCGCAAGGCGCGCGAGGATTGCCGCATCGTCATGCTGACCGGCTACGGCAACATTGCGACCGCCGTGGTCGCGATCAAGGCCGGCGCCGTGGACTACCTGCCGAAACCGGCCGACGCCGACCAGGTCGAAGCCGCGCTGCTCGACCGCAAGGACGCCCTGCCGCCGCCGCCCGAACAGCCGATGACCGCCGATCGCGTGCGCTGGGAGCACATCCAGCGGGTCTACGAGCAATGCGACCGCAACGTCTCGGAGACGGCGCGCCGCTTGCGCATGCATCGCCGGACGCTGCAGCGGATTCTGGCGAAGTACGCGCCGAAGGCGTGAGGCTTCTATTGAAACGTCACCCGCGGGCTTGACCCGCGGGTCTGGTGCCGTTTGTGCAAGATGCCCGGGACAAGCCCGGGCATGACGTCTTTATGAGATCACTTCCCCGGCAGGTGATACCACCACTGATTCTCGTTCAGCGACATCACCGGCTGGAACTCGAGCTTGATCAAGCTGGCATCCATAACCGAGGGGGTGCGGTTGTCGAGCACCCAGGCCTTGTTGCCCTGGTAGACCACCAGGATCGCATGGCCGATCCCGCCGAGGCTGCGCACGCGCACCGAGAAGATGCGCATGTTCTCGATCGGGATGCCGGCTTCCTTCAGCAGCATGTATTTGGCGATCGAGTAATCCTCGCAGTCGCCGCTCTTCTTCAGGTACTCGTAGCTGGTCGCCCAGAACTCGGTCTTGCCCCAGTTGTTCTGGTCCTCGATATAGGGGTTCTTGTTCATCAGGGCATTGGCGGCCTTGATCTGGGCCATCGGATCGCCGGCGCCCTTCACTTGGGAAACCAGCGCGGCCCAATTCTTGGACGTGCAGATCTTGCTCTCGCAGGGCGCGCCGCTCTTCCACCGGCCGAGCATCCCGCGCCACTCCGGAACGACACCCTTCTTGAAGTTCCAATTGGCCGAGCCGATCTCCTTGGTGCCGAACAGCGGCGGATAGCTCTTGGCTTCCGCCGCGCCACCGGAGGCGAGGACGGCGGCAGCGATCATCCAGATGAACCAGCGGCAGATCGGCATGCGAAGGCTCACTTTCCGGGCAGGTGGACCCACCAGGAGTTTTCGTTGACCGAGAGCGCCGGCTGGAACTCGCTGCGGACCAGCTTCTCGTCCATCACCGGCGCCACGCGGTTGTCCAGCACCAGCGCCTTGTCGCCCTGATAGACCACCAGGATCGCATGGCCGATGCCGCCGAGGCTGCGGATCCGGACCGCGACGACGCGCATGTTCTCGACCGGCATGCCGGCCGCTTTCAGCAGCATGTACTTGGCGATCGAGAAATCCTCGCAGTCGCCGCTCTTGCGCAGGAACTGGAAGGCGGTCGCCCAGTATTCGGTCTTGCCCCAGTTGTTGATGTCCTCGATATAGGGATGCTGCGCCGGATCGTTCATCAACTGGTTGGCGACCTTGATCTGCGCCATCGGATCGCCCGCCGCCTTCACCTTGGCGACCAGCGCATCCCAGCCTTTCGAGGTGCAGGTGTTGCTCTCGCAGGGCGCGCCGTTGGCCCAGCGCTGCAGCATGGCCCGCCAGTTGGCGATGGCACTGGTTTTCACGCCCCAGTTCTGGGAGGCGATCTCCTTCGAGCCGAAGATGTTGGGATAGGAGCGCGCCTCCGCGCCCGGCGCATGCAGCAGGGCAAGCGCGGCGATCAGCGCGCCGGCCAGCAGCCGTGGCAAACTCCCTCGACAGCAGCCGGCCGGGCCGGACATGGTGGTGACTTCCCCTCATCATACGGTTGCCGCTGCCTCGACCGGCCCCGATTCCGGTCGAAATGTTAAGCGCCGCCGCCGCCGCCGTCGACCCCATTACCGCGTACAAAAGTGTGAGCACCGCTTGGGGCTCGCTTTTGACCCGCCGGGCTTTGTGCTAGGGTCGCCCGGCTGTCAGACATGGTTAACCGGGCCGCTGCGGGGGCGGTGGTTCGGGCGCGCCGCGCAACACCACCCCGCCACCGTGCCTATTGTCATTGCGCCGATCATCGAGGGAGAGGGCCTTGCCCAGCGACACGACGCCTGCGCCGGAACCCCGGTTTTCCATCGTCGAGGAGACCGCGAAGCCGCGGCTCGACTGGAAGATCTGGTTCCCGCTTGCCATCCTTGTCCTGATTGCCGTCATCGGCATGATTCTGGTCAGCCTGTTCGTCGAGAACGAGCGCGACCAGGCCAAGACCGAGTGGCGGACCCGGATGGGCATCGTCGCCGACAGCCGCGCTGCCGACGTCAACCGCTGGTTCGACGACCAATACGCCGACCTGCAGGGCATCGCCGGCAACCAGGCGGTGCAGGTCTATCTGCAGCAGATCGCCGAGCTCTCCGCGGACCCGACCCAGGTCGACCAGATCGAGGGCTTGAAGGAATACCTGCGCAACATCATCACCGTCACCGCCGACCGCGCCGGCTTCACCCTGAAGACCCAGGCCAATGTCGACGTCAATGAGACGCAGCCGGCCCTCGCCGGTCTCCTGATCATCGACGAGAAGGGTACCGTTCTTGCCGCCTCGCCCAATGCGCCGGCCTATGACGGCGATCTCAAGGCCTTCGCCTCGGCGGTCGCGCCCGGACAGCGGGCGGTCAGCGATCTCTTTCTCAACGACAAGAACGTGCCCTCGCTGCGCTTCGTCGTGCCGATCCTCGCGCCGCGATCGGAAGGATCCGGCACCGAGCAGGTCGGCCGGGTCGTGGGCGTGAAGCAGGTCGCGGACGAGCTCTACAGCCGGTTGCTGCAGCCGGGCGAGACCACGCAAAGCGGCCGTTCGGTGCTGGTGCAGCTGAAGGACAACAAGCTCATCTATCTCTCGCCGATCCGCGAGGCGCAGATCCAGCCGCTGACCTCGCCGGTCGGCATCGACGCGACCGACCGCGACGTCGTGTTCGGGGCACAGAATCCCGGCAGCTTCGCCACCGACAAGAAGGACCACCAGGGGACGCCGGTGCTGGTGGCCTCGCGCGCGCTTTCGGCGGTGCCCTGGGTGCTGGTCTATACGGTCAGCTACGAGGAAGCGCTGGGGCCCGCGGAAGCGCGGTTCCGGACCTTGACCGCGGTGCTGTTCCTGACGGTCGGCCTGATCGCCGTGATCATCGCTGCGGTCTGGTATTACGGCTCGTCGCGCCGCGCCTCGCAGGCCGCCTATCAGTTCAACCAGATGGCCCAGAAGTACCAGGAGCAGAGCAACCTGCTGCAGCTGGTCACCGACAGCCAGCCGACCAGCATCTTCATCCTGGACAAGGACGACAAATATCGCTTCGCCAACCGCCAGGCGGCGAAGGATGCCGGCATCGCGGCCGGCGAAATGATCGGCAAGCCGATCGCCAACGTGCTCGGCCCGGCCGCGGCCAAGCGCGTCATCCGCTTGAATCACCAGGCGATGGAGGAGAACCGCACCGTCACCGAATACGGACCGGTGGAAATCGGCGGCAAGCAGAAGATGATCGAATCCGAGCACATCCCGCTGAAAGGCACCGCCGGCGGCGTTTCCGGCGTGCTGTCGGTCGAGGACGACATCACCGATTTCGTCAACGAGCGCGAACGCCGGGTCCGCAACCTCAACCAGCTGGTGAAGACGCTGGTCGATGTGGTGGACAAGCGCGATCCGTTCGCCGCCCAGCACTCGGCGCGTGTCGCGCACGTCGCCCGCGCCGTCGCCAAGGAGATGAACTTGAGCGACGTCGAGATCGAGACCGCCGAGATCGCCGGCAACCTCTTGAACCTCGGCAAGATCCTGATCCCGGAATCGGTGCTGGCCAAGACCGAGGGCCTGACCGACGAAGAGCGCGGCATGATCCGCAACAGCATCATGACCAGCGCCCAGCTGATCCGGGGCATCGAGTTCGACGGGCCGGTGGTGGAAACCTTGCAGCAGGCCCAGGCGAATTATGACGGCACGGGCAACCCGCCGCTGAAGGGCGACGAGATCGTCGTCACCGCCCGGGTCATCGCGGTCGCCAATGCCTTCATCGGCATGATCAGCGACCGCGCCTTCCGCCAGGCGCTGTCGATCGACCAGGCGATCGAGGCCTTGATGAAGGGCGTCGGCAAGGCATTCGACCGCCGGGTGGTGGCGGCGTTGATTAACTATCTTGACAACCACGGCGGGCGGGACGCCTTGGCCGGCGCGGTGAAAAGCTAGGACGGAATCGCTCCAAAGGCTTGAAATAAATCAAAACGCGATTGATTCGGCCGTGCTGTTCAGGCCAGATTTGGCCAACGAAACGAGTCGGTGCGCCACTTTCCCGTGAACGCACCGGCCAACAAGGAGGCTTCCGATGACGTTCATGACTCGCGCCGCCGGTGCGGCGGCCGTGCTCGTTTTTTCCGCCGGTATCGCCCTCGCCGAACCCGCGGTGGTCTACGATTCCGGCGGCAAGTTCGACAAGGGCTTCAACGAATCCGCCTTCAACGGCATGGAGCAATACAAGAAGGAAAGCGGCAAGTCGTATCTCGAGTTCGAGGTGCAGACCGACGCCCAGCGCGAGCAGGCGATCCGCCGCTTCGCCCAGAAGGGCGCCGACCCGATCGTGACCGTCGGCTTCGCGCAGGGCACCGCGCTCGAGAAGGTCGCCAAGGAGTTCCCGAACACGCATTTCGTGATCATCGATTCCGTGGTCGACCTGCCGAACGTGCAGTCGATCGTGTTCAAGGAGCATGAAGGCTCGTTCCTGGTCGGCGTGCTCGCGGCGATGGCTTCGAAGACCGGCAAGGTCGGCTTCGTCGGCGGCATGGACATCCCGCTGATCCGGCGCTTTGAATGCGGCTACGAGCAGGGCGTGAAGTACGAGAAGAAGGACGCGACCGTGTTCCAGAACATGACCGGCACCACGGGTGCCGCCTGGAACGACCCGACCAAGGGCGGTGAGCTGGCAAAATCGCAGTTCGACCAGGGCGCCGACGTGGTGTTCGCCGCGGCGGGCGCCACCAGCCTCGGCGTCTATCAGGCCGCCAAGGACAGCGGCAAGCTGGCGATCGGCGTCGATTCCAACCAGAACTACCTGCACCCCGGCACCATGCTGACCTCGATGATGAAGCGGGTCGATATCGCCGTGCACGGCTCGGTCACCGGCTGGAAGGGCGGCGTCACCGAGCTCGGCCTCAAGGAGGCCGGGGTCGACTGGGCGCTGGATGACAACAACAAGCCGCTGGTCACCGACGCGATGAAGGCCAAGGTCGAAGCCGCCAAGGCCGATATCATCTCGGGCAAGATCCAGGTCCACGACTACGTGGCCGACAACGCCTGCCCGGCCAGCTGAGCGGAGATGCTTCACGGCCCGGAAGAACGCTTCCGGGCCGTGATTTATTTCAGAACCCCTTCGTGACCGCCCCAGCCCCCTCAACCTCGACAGAAACCGCCGGCGGCGAACCCGCTCCGGCGGTCGAGCTCATCGACATCGACAAGAGCTTTGGCGCGGTGCATGCCAACCGCGACGTCTCGATCAGGATCGCCAAGGGCACGATCCACGGCATCGTCGGCGAGAACGGGGCCGGAAAATCCACCCTGATGAGCATCCTCTACGGCTTCTACGAGGCCGATCGGGGTGCCATCCGGGTCAACGGCAGGCCGGTGCGGATCCGCAGCTCCAAGGACGCGATTGCCGCCGGGATCGGCATGGTGCATCAGCACTTCATGCTGGTGGACACGTTCTCGGTGATCGAGAACGTGATGCTCGGCGCCGAGAGCGGGATGCTGATCCAGGGCGGCATCAAGAAGGCCCGTGCCGAGATGCAGCGCCTGGAGCGCGATTACGGCCTCTCGGTCGATCCCGACGCCGTGATCGGCGATCTTCCCGTCGGCGAGCAGCAGCGGGTCGAGATCCTGAAGGCGCTTTACCGCAATTGTGAGATCCTGATCCTCGACGAGCCGACCGGCGTCTTGACGCCGCAGGAGACCGACCAGCTCTTCCAGATCCTCAAAGCGCTGAAAGAGCGCGGTGTCACCGTCATCCTGATCACCCACAAGCTGCGCGAGATCATGGCGATCACCGACACGGTCACGGTGATGCGCCACGGCGCGGTCGTCGCCGAACGCAAGACCGCCGAGACCGACCGCGAGGAGCTGGCGGTGCTGATGGTCGGCCGCAAGGTGCGGATGGCCCCGGATCGCGCCCGCGCCAGGCCAGGCGAGGTGGCGCTCGGCGTCGCGCATCTCGGCCTCACCGACGCGTTCGGGGTGAAGCGGCTCGACGACATCAACTTTTCGATCCGCGCCGGCGAGATCCTCGGTGTCGCCGGGGTCTCCGGCAACGGACAGAGCGAGCTCCTCGAGGTGCTCTCCGGCATCCGGCCGCCGACCACCGGCGTGATGCACATGCTCGGCCGCGATGTGACCGCCGATAAGCCGTGCTCGCCCAAACGCATGCGCCGCCTGGGCGTCGCCCATGTGCCGGAGGACCGGCACCGCCTCGGCTTGGTCACCGGCTTCCCCGCCTGGGAATCCGCGATCCTCGGCTATCAGCGCGACCGCGCCTATGGCTTCGGCCCGATCATCAACACCGCCGCCGCCGCGCGGGATTGCGGCAAGATGATGGAGGCCTTCGACGTCCGGCCGCAGGAACCCAATCTCGGCTCGGCCAAGTTCTCCGGCGGCAACCAGCAGAAGCTGATCCTGGCGCGCGAGATGGCGCGGATGCCGAAGATCCTGCTGGTCGGGCAGCCGACGCGGGGCGTCGATATCGGCGCGATCGAGTTCATCCACCGGCAGATCGTCGCCATGCGCGACGAGGGCACCGCGGTGCTGCTGGTCTCGGTCGAGCTCGACGAGATCCTGGCCCTCTCCGACCGCATCATCGTGATGTTCCAGGGCCGCATCGTCGGCGAGACCACCGGCGATCGCGCCGACGAGCGCCAGCTCGGCCTCTGGATGGCGAATGCCCATGCCGACGGACCGGAAGCACCGCCGCCCGGCCTGCCGCCGCTCCTGGCGCCGGAGCTTTCGTCGCGCAGTGGTAAACCAGGGGGCAGACCAGGGGCGCTCCCGCCCGGCATGAAGATCAGGCCGCGGAAATGAACGCGACACCGGCCCCCATGCCGCGCTGGCTCGAGATTTTCGGGCTGCCGCTGGTCAATTTGCTGATGGCGATGATCGTCTCCGGGCTGATCGTGCTCGCGATCGGCGAGAACCCGTTCGCTGCGATCGGGGCGATGGCGGCCGGGGCGTTCGGCGATCTCTACGGCATCGGCTACACGCTCTATTATGCGACCAACTTCATCTTTACCGGCCTTGCCGTCGCCATCGCCTTCCATGCCGGCCTGTTCAACATCGGCGGCGAGGGCCAGGCCTATATCGGCGGCTTGGGCGCCGGACTGATGGCGCTGCTGTTCGATCACAGCCTGACGATGTGGCCGATGCTGGCCTTGGGGCTCGTGGCCTCCGCCGTGTTCGGTGCCGCCTGGGCCTTCGTCCCGGCCTATCTTCAGGCGAAGCGCGGCAGCCACATCGTCATCACGACCATCATGTTCAACTTCCTGGCCGCGGCCTTGATGGTCTACCTGCTGGTCAACGTGTTCCGGGTGCCCGGCAGCATGGAAGTGGTCAGCCGCGATTTCGAGGCGAGCGCCGGTGTGCCTTATGTGCATGCGCTGCTGACCGCGATCGGCATCGAGATGCCGCAGACTCCGCTCAACCTTGCCTTCCTCTGGGCGCTGATCTGCTGCGGCCTGGTCTGGGTCTATCTCTGG
Organism: Dongia sedimenti; assembly: GCA_030715195.1. Classification (GTDB taxonomy): domain Bacteria; phylum Pseudomonadota; class Alphaproteobacteria; order Dongiales; family Dongiaceae; genus Dongia; species Dongia sedimenti. The sequence goes on along the minus strand of JAUYVI010000012.1, from coordinate 48,696 downwards.
CGCAGCCGCGGCGGTTACGAGCTCCGCACCGCGGGGCTGGCGCCCAAGGCCGCGCAATATGCCGGCATCAGCCCCAACCGCGTCACCATCGAGGCGATGCTGATCTCCGGCGCGCTGGCGGGCTTCCTCGGCTTCAACGAAATCATGGGCAATCACCGCCAGATCGTCCTCGACTTCGTCGCCGGCGCGGGATTCACCGGCATCGCGGTGGCGCTGATGGGCCGCAATCACCCGTTCGGCATCATCCTGGCGAGCGTGCTGTTCGGCGCGCTGTTCCAGGGCGGCTCCGAGGTCGCCTTCGAGATCCCGACCATCACCCGCGACATGATCGTGGTGATGCAGGGTCTGGTGATCCTGTTCTCCGGCGCGCTCGCTTATGTGAACCGGCCGCTGCTGGAGAAGCTCTGGAAGCTCTATCAGGCGCGAAAAAATGCCAAGGCGGCCGCCGTGGTCGCGCCGGTCTCGCCCGCCGCGGCACCGGACGCACCCGTCGCCCTGGCCGAGGAGACCGCGACGCTCGCCGCCACGCCGGCGGCACCCGAGCCGGAAGCCCTGGAGACCACGCCGATGCCAAAGCCGGCGCCGGTGGAGGAAGTGCTCGAAGTCGTCGAGGCCGAGATCGTGACCATGGGTCCCGGCGCGGAGCCGCCGCCGGCCGCGCCGCGCCGGAAGCGCGGGCCGAAGAAATCGAAACGCAAGCCGGGGGAGGTCTGAGGTGGAGTGGTTCACCACGGTGCTCTATCTCCTCGGCGCCACCATCCGGGTCTCGACGCCGCTGATCTTCTGCGCCATGGCCGGGCTGATCTCCGAACGCTCCGGCGTCATCGACATCGGGCTCGAGGGCAAGATGCTGGCGGCCGCCTTCGCCGCGGCGGTGGTCGCCGCGCTGACCGGCTCGGCCTGGGACGGGCTCGCCGCCGCGGTCCTGGTCGGGGCCATGCTGTCGCTGCTGCACGGCTTCGCCTGCATCACCCATCGCGGCGACCAGGTGGTCTCGGGCGTCGCCATCAACATCATCGTCTCGGGCCTCACCGTCGTGCTCGGCAATGCCTGGTTTCAGCGCGGCGGCGAGACGCCGCAATTGCAGGCCGAGCAGCGCTTCATGGGCGTGATCTTCCCCGGCACCGACAATATCAGCCATCTGCCGCTGCTCGGCCCGCTCTATGTGAAGGTGCTGAGCGGCCAGAGCCTCTTGACCTACATCGCCTTTCTGCTGGTGCCGGCCGTCGCCTGGCTGCTTTACCGCAGCCGCTTCGGCCTTCGGCTGCGCGCGGTTGGCGAGAACCCCGCCGTGGTCGATACCGCCGGCATCTCGGTCGACTTCTTGCGCTATCGCGCCGTTGTCCTCGGCGGCATCCTGTGCGGCTTCGCCGGCGCCTATCTGGCGATCGCGCAGAATGCCGGCTTCCAGCGCGACATGACCGCGGGCCGCGGCTATATCGCGCTGGCCGCCATGATCTTCGGCAAGTGGAAGCCGCTGCCGGCCTTGTATGCCTGCCTGCTGTTCGGTTTTCTCGATGCCGGTGCCCCGCTGCTGCAGGGCGTGAAGATCTACGGCAACACCGAGCTGCCGGTGCAGCTGATCCAGGCCCTGCCCTATGCGCTGACGGTGATCCTGCTCGCCGGCTTCATCGGCAAGGCGATCCCGCCCAAGGCCATCGGCAGGCCCTACATCAAGGAGCGCTGATTGGACAAGAAGATCCTCGCCGCGGCGGAACATGCACGCGACCGCGCCTATGCCCCCTATTCCAAGTTCAAGGTCGGCGCCGCGATCCTGGCCGATGACGGCAAGGTCTATGCCGGCGGCAATGTCGAGAACGCGGCCTATCCCAACGGCGTCTGCGCCGAAACTTCGGCGATCTCCGCGATGGTGCTGGGCGGCGGCAAGCAGATCCGCGAGATCGCCGTCGTCGCCGGCGGGCCGAAGCTGGTGACGCCCTGCGGCGGCTGTCGCCAGCGCATCGCCGAGTTCGCCGATCCCGAGACGCCGGTTCATATCTGCGGTCCCGACGGGCTGAAGACCACCTTCACCATCGCCGAACTGCTGCCGGCCAGCTTCGACAAGCGGAATCTGCGCGCCAAGAACAAGAAGAATAGCGTCTGAAGCGAGGCGTGGATGCCCGGACCAAGTCCGGGCATGACGGAGGATGGGGATCCGGCGGTGTCAGGGTGGGTGTACATCATGACGAACAAGCCGAACGGGATTCTTTATGTCGGGGTCACTTCGAACCTGCCCGCTCGAATCTGGCAGCATCGCACCGGCGCCGTCCCGGGCTTCACCAAGCAATATGGCCTGAAGCGTTTCATCTATGCAGAGCCGCACGACCGGATCGAAGGCGCCATCGCCCGCGAGAAGCAGATCAAGAAATGGCCCCGTGCCCGCAAAGTCAGGCTCATCGAAGCCAGCAACGCGCGATGGGACGACCTCTTTGATCAGCTTGTTTAGACCGGGCCCTTTTAAACGCCGTCATGCCCGGACTTGGTCCGGGCATCCACGCCTTCCCTGCGTGACCGGCAGCAATTAACCTTGAACTCGACAAAACCGCAGGCCACAACTCAGCGATGATCGAACAACTCCTCGAAGGCATTCCGAAGCAGGCGCGCGGTTTCCGCGCCCAGATCGGACTCATCCTGGGCTCCGGCGTCGGGCCCTTCGCCGACATGATCGACCGCTCGATGGTCGTCTCCTATTCCGATCTCCCGGGCTTCCCGCGAAGCGGCGTGGTCGGCCATGCCGGACGCTTGATCCTGGGCTGGATCGGCCAGACGCCGGTCGCCTGCCTGCAAGGCCGCGCGCATTACTACGAGCACGGCAACCCCTCCGCCATGAAGGCGCCGATCGAGACGCTGGCGGCCTTGGGCTGCAAGTCGGTCATCGTCACCAATGCGGGCGGCAGCCTCAATCCCGAGATCCCGGCGGGCGCCGTCGCGATGATCACCGACCATATCAGCCTCACCCAGGTCTCGCCGCTGTTCGGCGAAACCGGCAGCAAGCGCTTCATCGACATGGTCGATGCCTATGATCCCGGGATGCGCGCCGAATTCGCCGCCATCGCCAAGCGGATCGGCCTCGACCTGAAGCAGGGCGTCTATTGCTGGTTCAGCGGCCCGCAATTCGAGACCCCGGCCGAGGTCCGCGCCGCCCGCGTGCTCGGGGCCGACATCGCCGGCATGTCCACCGTGCCCGACGTGATTCTGGCGCGCTATTGCGGCCTCAAGGTCGCGGGCTTCAGCATCATCACCAACATGGGTGCCGGATTGAGCGACGCGAAGCTCAGCCACGAGCACACCATGGTCCAGGCCCGCGCCGCCGCCGACAAGCTGTTCGACCTGTTGCAGGCCTATATCGCGGATTTCCGCGGCTAGCCGCGCGCCACGAAGCCGCCGGCGGTGATGCCGGCCTGGTGCTGGACCCGGACCGGTCGATTGGGCTCGGCCGCCGGCAAGCGCCGCGCTTCCGGCAAGGTGACCGTGACGCGCGTGCCTTGGCTGGGCTTGCTCTCGATCACCAGCGTTCCGCCATGCAGTTCGACCAGGCCCTTGGCCAGCGGCACGCCGAGGCCGGCGCCGGAATGTTCGCGGGTCATGGCGTTGGCGGCCTGCCCGAACGGTTGCAGCGCCAGCGCCATCTCGGCCTCGGTCATGCCGATGCCGGTATCCGCGACGAAGAACCGGATCTCGCCGGATCCATCGATCCGGTTCGCGCCGATCGTGATGTTGCCGCCGGCCGGCGTGAACTTGATGGCGTTGGTCAGGAGATTGAGCAACACCTGGCGCAGGCGCAGCGGATCGGCCTCGAAGCGGAGCGGCAGCTCCGGCAGTTCGGTCGCAATGCGCAGCCGCGCGTCGCGGGCCCGCCCATCGACCAGCCTCAGGCAGCCCTCGATGACATCCTTGGCGGTGAGCCGCTCGGGATGGAGCTCGAGCTTGCCGTGCTCGACCCGCGAGAGGTCGAGCAGGTCGTCGATGATCTGCAGCAGCATGCGGCCGCTGGTATAGATGTCCTTGGCATAGTCCACATAGCGCGGGTGGCCGGTCGGTCCGAACATCTCGCCGCCGATGATCTCGGAGAAGCCGAGGATCGCGTTCAACGGCGTCCTGAGTTCGTGGCTCATGTTGGCCAGGAACTCGCTCTTGGCGCGGTTGGCGAGCTCGGCCGATTCCATGCTCTCGCGCAGGCGGTCCGCGCTGCGCTTGAGCTCGGTCACGTCGCGGCCGATGCCGAGCAGGAGATTCTCTTCCTCGAACTGGATCACGTCGACCGAGTAGATGAAGTCGCGCACCTCGCCGTTCGGCTGGCGGACCTTGCCCGGCAGATCGCGCACGAAGCCGTCGCGCTTCAGGGCCTCGACCATGCGCTGGCGGAAATCCGAATCCTTCCAAAAACCGATCTCGGTCGAAGTGCGGCCGACCACGTCGGCCCGGCGCCAGCCGAGTGCCTTCAGGAAGCTCTCGTTGACGTCGACATAGCGCCCGTCCTTCATGGTGGTGAGGCTGATCGGGTCCGGGCTCATCCGGAACACCGTGCTCAGCAGCTTCTCCGAGCGGCGCTGCGCCGCCTCGATCTTCTTGCGCAGGGTGATGTCGGTCATCGTCACCATGGCCGCCGGCTCGCCATCCCAGACGATGCGCGAGGCATAGCAATCGACCCAGATGGTGGCGCCTTTGGTGTCGAGGATGCGCGCCTCGTAATGCTGCAGGAAGCCGCGTCCGGCGATCCGCGCCTCGACCTGGCCGATGACGAAGGCGCGATCCTCGGGGTGTGCCACCTCGATGCAGTTCGGGAGGCGGAGCGCCTCTTCGCGGCTGGCGAGCCCGACCAGGCGCACGAAGGAGAGGTTGACATAGAGCGGGGCGGCGCCCCGATGGATCAGGATCGCCTGTGGCGAGCCGTCGAGGATCGCATGCAACTGGCTCGCGGCGGATTGCGCGGCCCGCAGGCGGACTACCTCCTGCTCCAGCTCGCGGATGCGCGCCGCTGCATCCATCACGTCGATCGGCTCGGTCATCACGCCTGTCGCGGCGGCGCAGAAATGCCCGCCAATGCCCTCGGACTTTGGATTCTCGGTGCATCTAAGGCCATAAATCCTATCGAACCCTTAATTCGCCAGCGGCGGCAGGCCGATTTTCAACCGCAAGGCAGCGGTTTAGCCCGGTTTTCCTAGGGTCTAGCCGCCCATGGCGTCACGGTTCCGACAATGGAGACCGGCTCCGGCCCGGCCAGGGCGCGGCCGGCGCCGGCGCTGATTTCCGCATCGGTGAGCCAGCGGGAACCGCCCGCCTCGCGCACGAAACCGAGAACGGCGAGGCGCAACACGGGTCGCTCCAGCGGCTGAAATAGAGTCTGCCATTCCGCCAACCGGTCCGGCCGCGCCGGATCGGCGGAGGCGCTGCCCAGCACCTCACAATAGACGCCGCTGATCTGCCTGGCGATCCGGAGCGCACGTTCCCTGCTGTCGTCATGCATCCAGGCGACGCAGCGTTGCAACGGGCCACGGGCCGCCGCCACCGCTGCCAATCCCGCATCGAGCGCCGCCGCGTCCCGATAATCGAGCGGCAGTGGATGGATGCCCGGATGGCGGGCGGCGAGGCGCTGCAGCCGGTCGCGGCCGCGCGCGATCACCGAAACCTGCCGACCGTCCTGGGCCAGGCGCTCCACCAGGCCGGCCAGCATCCCGCTGCCGCCGATGACCAGGTCATGCCGTGAACCGTCCATGCAATTGACCGATGCCGGTGGAGCCTTTAGGTCTAACTCATGCTCCCTCAGGAAATCATCCGCAAGAAGCGGGACGGCGGCACGCTCAGCGAGGCCGAGATCGGCTTCATGATCGACGGCCTCACCCAGGACACCGTCTCCGAAGGCCAGGTCGCGGCCTTCGCTATGGCGGTGTTCTTCCGCGGCATGGCGATGCCGGAACGCGTGGCCTTGACCCTGGCCATGCGGAATTCCGGCACGGTGCTCGACTGGCGCCCGCTCAACCTGACCGGCCCCGTGATCGACAAGCATTCCACCGGCGGGATCGGCGACAAGGTCTCGCTGATGCTGGCGCCGATCATCGCCGCCTGCGGCGGGTTCAACCCGATGATCTCCGGGCGCGGCCTCGGGCATACCGGCGGCACCCTCGACAAGCTCGATGCCATCCCCGGCTACAAGAGCCAGCCGGACCTCGCCACCTTCCGCAAGGTGGTGAAGGACGTGGGCTGCGCGGTCATCGGGCAGACCGACGACCTGGCGCCGGCCGACCGCCGGCTCTATGCGATCCGCGACGTGACCGCGACCGTCGAATCGATCCCGCTGATCACCGCCTCGATCTTGTCGAAGAAACTGGCCGCCGGATTGGACGCGCTGGTGATGGATGTGAAGACGGGCTCCGGCGCCTTCATGGCCGAACTCTCCGATGCGCAAGAGCTGGCGCGCAGCATCGTCGACGTCGCGAACGGCGCCGGATTGAAGACCGGCGCGCTGATCACCGACATGAATCAGGCGCTCGGCACCACGGTCGGCAACGGGCTCGAGGTGATCGAGGCGATCGACTATCTGACCGGCAAGCAGCGCGAGCCGCGGCTGCACGAAGTCACCGTGGCACTGGCGGGCGAATTGCTGGCGCTGTCCGGCCTCACCGTCACCGCTTCGGCCGGCCGGGCCAAGGCCGAGACCGCGCTCGGCAACGGCGAGCCGGCCGAGATCTTCGCCAAGATGGTGGCCGCACTGGGCGGCCCGCGCGACTTCCTGCAGCGGCCGCGGACCTATCTCGCCGCGGCGCCGGTCATCCGACCCTGCCCGCCGCTGGAATCCGGAATCGTGCAGGCGGTGGACGCCCGCATCCTCGGCGTCGCGGTGCTCACCCTGGGCGGCGGGCGGCGCCGCGCCGAGGACAAGATCGACCACCGCGTCGGCCTCACCGAAGTCGCCGGCATCGGCGCGCATCTCGACCATGCGCGGCCGCTCGCCATGGTGCACGCCGCCGACGAGGAAACGGCCACGGCCGCGATCGCCGCGCTGCAGCGCGCCTACACGCTCGGCCCCGCGAAGACCAAGCCTGGGCCGACGGTCATCGAGACGGTGCGCTGACCCGACTGTTTCCAATTCGGACCACGCGCCCTACACTGGCCCCATGACCAAGCGCGCGATCATCCTGGTGATGGATTCCTTCGGCCTTGGCGCCACGCCCGATGCGGTGCGCTTCGGCGACGAAGGCGCCGATACCTTGGGCCATATCGCCGAGCGCCGCGCGGAACAGGGCAAGCCGCTGCTGGTGCCGAACCTGGCGCGGCTCGGCCTCGGCCTTGCCGCGCATCTGGTGCATGGCCGCGTGCTGCCCGGGGTCTCAGCTGACACGATCACCGGCCTCTACGGCGCGGCCCGGGAAGTCTCCCGCGGCAAGGACACGCCGAGTGGCCATTGGGAGATCGCCGGCTGCCCGGTCGCCTTCGACTGGGGCTATTTCGCGGAAAAGACGCCCTGCTTCCCGCGTGACTTCCTCGATGCGTTCATCGCCGAGGCGAAACTCCCCGGCATCCTCGGCGATTGCCATGCTTCGGGCACCGAGATCATCGACCGGCTCGGCGCGGAGCACATCCGCACCGGCAAGCCGATCTGCTACACCTCGGCGGATTCCGTCTTCCAGATCGCGGCGCATGAGACGCATTTCGGGCTCGCGCGGCTCTTGGAGATCTGCGCCATCGCCAAGCGCCTGCTGGAACCGCTGCAGATCGCCCGCGTCATCGCGCGCCCCTTCATCGGCGAGCAGCCAGGCGCCTTCCAGCGCACGTCGCATCGCCGCGACCTGACGACGCCGCCGCCGGAAGAGACGTTGCTCGACCGCGTGATGGAGAGCGGCGGCACGGTGATCGGCATCGGCAAGATCGCCGACATCTTCGCCGGCCGCGGCGTGGCGAAGACGCTCAAGGCCGAGAACAACATGGGCCTGTTCGATCGCACGCTCGACGCGCTGAACGAGGCCGGCGACCGCAGCATCGTGTTCGCCAACTTCGTCGATTTCGACACGCTGCACGGCCATCGCCGCAATGTCGAAGGCTATGCCGCGGCGCTGGAGGAGTTCGACCGCCGCCTGCCCGAGCTCGAAACCCGGCTGCAGCCGGGCGATCTGGTCCTGATCACCGCCGATCACGGCTGCGACCCGACCTTCAAGGGTACCGACCACACGCGAGAACATGTGCCGGTGCTGTTCTCCGGCCCGGGATTGCAGCCGCATTCGGTCGGCATTCGATCGAGTTTTGCCGACATGGGCCAGACCATCGCCGGCCATCTCGGCCTCCAGCCCCTGAAACACGGAACCGCCTGCAGCCTATGAACGCGATTCTTCCCGAAGACCCGCGACGCTTCCAGCGCGACGATGCCGGCCTGACGCCGGAGATGGCGCAGGCCTTCGCCGAAGACGGCTATCTGGTGGTCGAGGACTTCATGCCGGCATCGCTCTGCGACGATCTGCAGGCGCGCGCCAAGGCGCTGGTCGAGGAGTTCGACGCCGCGGCGCAGGCGAGCGTCTTCTCCACCACCTCGGCCTCGCATGCGCGCGATGCCTATTTCCAGGAATCCGGCGACAAGATCCGCTTCTTCTTCGAGGAACAGGCGTTCGACGCCGAAGGCCACCTGAAGCAGCCGAAGGCGCTCTCGATCAACAAGATCGGCCATGCCATGCATGATCTCGATCCGGTGTTCCATGCCTTCTCCCGGCATCCTCATCTCGCGGTTCTGGCGCGCGGCCTCTTCCAAGACCCGCTGCTGCTGCAATCGATGTTCATCTTCAAGCCGCCGCGGATCGGCGGCGAGGTCACCTGGCACCAGGATTCGACCTTCCTCACCACCGCGCCCTTGAGCGTCATCGGCTTCTGGTTCGCGCTGGAAGACGCCAACACCGAGAATGGCGGCATGATGGCGATCCGCGGCGGCCACCAGGGCCCGCTGCGCAGCCGCTTCTTCCGCAAGGACGGCACGCTGGTGACCGAGGTTCTCGATCCCGCGCCTTATCCCACCGGTCCCAAGGTCGCGCTCAACGCGAAGAAGGGTTCATTGGTGGTGCTGCACGGATTGCTGCCGCATTGGAGCGGGCCCAACCGCTCCGACCGTTCGCGCCATGCCTATACTCTGCATTTGATCGACGGCGCCGCGCGCTATCTGCCCGACAACTGGCTGCAGCGCGCGCCGGAGATGCCGCTACGCGGCTTCTGATCCGTAATAGAGCGTCACCGTGTGCCGCGCCTCGGCGAAGAACAGCCAGCGCTCGGTGAGGGTACCGATCGCATTGCCGATCGTTGCCAGCGCCAGCAAGGCGACCGCGGCCCAGCCGCTGACCAGCATCGCCAGGAAAACCAGAATCGCCGGTACGGTGAAGCCGAGCGCCAAGGCGATCAGCCGCAGCTTCAGCGCGTGCTTGCGCGCGACTTGGTAGCCCATCTCCTTCAGGAGATAGTTCTCCTCGGTATGCGGCGCCGCGAACAGCCGCACCTTGCCGATGGCGCCGAGACCGGTGGCGCTCTCCGGCGTCGACGCGCTGCGGCTGCGGTCGATGAAGCGCCAATAGGCGACCTTACCCAAGGCCGCGAGGCCGAGCGCGATGATCGCCGTCCAGTCGAGCACGATCGTGGCATAGAAGGCCGGCAACACGATCGCCGTGATCAAGGCGAGCCAGGTGGCGCCGCTCGCCAGACCCAGCAGCAGATAGTTCGGCAGCACATAGCCATTCGCCCAGCGCTGCACCGGCTTCAGGCTGGCATAGATCATCGCCGTCGCCGAAACCGTGGCCAGGGCGAGCAGGATCGTCAGGATCGCGAGCGGCATCGAGGTCCGGCCGAAGAATACCCAGAGGATCGCCAGCAGACCCGCCGGCACGAAGGTCGCGAGCGAGAGCACGCCCTCGCGCGACAGCCAGGAGCTGCGCCACTGGCTGAACGCGCGCCAGGCGCGCTCCGGATGGCCGAGATGGAAGGTCGAGGCGAGGAGCCCGGCGGTGACGGCAACGAAGCCGACACCGAAACCGACCACGCCCAGCACCGGATCCGTCGGCAGGATGCCGAGCGCGCCGAACAGGGCGAGCAACGCCAGCAGCAGATAGCCGCCGCCCGAGGCGCTGGTGAAGAAGATGACGGAATAGGCTGGATGCATGGTGGCGTCAGTCTACCGCGACAGCAGCCGGTCGACCCAGCGCAGGAATCCCCGCGCCGGCGTAACATCATCCACCGGCAACGCGGTCGCCCCGGTGCAGCCCGCGCGGGCCTGGGAGGGCCGCGGCGGCAGGTATTGGTTGACCGGCGTGTAGCCGAGTTCCGGCATCAAACCGTATCCACCGCGCTCGGCAACCAGCTGCGAGACCGGCGAATCTTCATCGCCGAGATCGCCGAAATGCCGCGCGCCGACCGGGCAGGCCGCGACGCAGGCCGGGACGCGGTCGCGCTCGTCGAGGGTCTCGTTGTAGATGCGGTCGATGCAGAGCGTGCATTTCTTCATCACGCCTTCTTGGCTGTCGAACTCGCGCGCGCCATAGGGGCAGGCCCAGGAGCAGAGCTTGCAGCCGATGCATTTGTCCTCATCGACCAGCACGATGCCGTCGGCGGCGCGCTTGAACGAGGCCCCGGTCGGGCAGACGGTGACGCAGGCCGGCGTCTCGCAATGCATGCAGGACTTCGGGAAATGCACGGTGCGCCCGGCCGCGCCCTCACCCGCCTCGAAAGTGTGGATGCGGTTGAACCAGACCCCGTCCGGCTTGGCGCCATAGGCGTCGAAATCGGTGAGCGGCGCCGCATGGCCGCCGCTATTCCATTCCTTGCAGTTGACCGCGCAGGCATGGCAGCCGACGCAGATGTCGAGGTCGATGACCAGGCCAAGCTTCTTGGGCGAGGCGGCAGGCAGCGCGGTCATCGCCGGTTCCGATCGCGGCGGAACTTCCGCCCGTATTGCAGCAGGTCGAGCGGCCGTTTCAGCGGCGGCTTCAGCGCTGGGAATTGCGGCACGGTCTCGCCGCATTCCTCGGCCGCACATTTCACCAGGCGCACGCGCAAGTCATACCAGGCGGCCTGGCCGGTCACCGGGTCGGCATTGGCATAGCGATAGCCGTCCGCGCGCGGCGGCAGCAGTTCCGAGATCACGTGGTTGAGCAGGAAGCCCTTCTGCGATTCCGGCGCGTCAGCCGCCAGGTTCCAGGCGCCCTTGCGCTTGCCGATCGCGTTCCAGGTCCAGACCGTGTCCCGGTTGACGCCTTCCATCAGCTGCACCGGCGCCTTGACGCGGCCATGCGGGCTCTCGACCCAGACCCAGTCGCCATCGGCCAAGCCGAGCTGCTTGCCGGTCTCGCGGTTGACGAACAGCGCGTTGCGCGACTGGATCTGCCGCAGCCAGGCATTCTGCGAGCCCCAGGAGTGATACATGTGCATCGGACGCTGGGTGAGCGCGTGCAGCGGATAAGCGGCTTGGTCCACCTCTTCCCCGAACGGCGGATGCCATTCCGGCAGCGGATCGAAGCGCTCCCGCAGCCGCGGCCGGTCCGCTTCCGGCGGCAGCTTGGCGCCGAAGCCTTCGCCCGCGAGCTGGAATTTGCGCAACGGCTCGGAATAGATCTGCAGCACGATCTGGTCGCGCAGGTCCTTCAGCCCCAACGCAATCGCCCAGTCGAAGTAATCGGCATTGGCATGGCGGAAGAACTTCGCATTGTCCGGAATCTCGGTCCGCCAGTGGCAGCCGTTCTCGATATAGCGCTCGAGCTGGTTCGGGTTGGGCTCGCCCTTGCCGTCCTGGTCGCCATTGCCGCGAAAGCCCGCCAGCATCCCGACGCCCGGCCGGCGTTGGTGGTTGACGATATAGTCCTTGAGGCCACCCGGAAACTTCGGCGTGCCGTCTTCCTGGCAGAGCGCGGTCAAGCCCAGCCGCGCGCCCAGGTCGAGCAGCACGTCCTGGAACGGCCGCACGTCGCGGTCGGGCTGGATCACCGGCTGGCGGATCGCATCAGCGGCGCCGTCGGCATCGCAGATCGGCCGGTCCAGCAGCGAGATGCAATCCCAGCGCTCGAGATATGTCGTGTCCGGGAAGATCAGGTCCGCATAGGCCACCATCTCCGAGTAATAGGCATCGGCATAGATGATGTGCGGGATCTTGTATTCGCCGGTCTCGGGATTCTTGTCGGCGAGCTTCGCCATGGTCCCCGACGTGTTCATCGTCGAGTTCCAGGCCATGTTCGCCATGTACATGAACAGCGTGTCGATCGGATAGGGATCGCCGGCCCAGGCGTTGTGGATCACCATATGCATGAGGCCGTGGCAGGAGAGCGGCGCCTCCCAGGAGAAGGCCTTGTCGATCCGCTTCGGCTTGCCCGCGTCATCGACCAACAAGTGTTCGGGTCCCAGCGGGAAGCCGAGCGGCGGGCCTTTCAGCGGCTGCAACGGCCCGGTCGCATCGGTCGGCAGCTGCGGCATCGGAATGAGGCGCGGAAACGGCGGCTTGTAGCGGAACCCGCCCGGACAGTCGATCGAGCCCAGCAGCATCTGCAGCACATGGATCGCGCGGCAGGTGTCGAAGCCGTTGGAATGGGCCGAGATGCCGCGCATCGCATGCATCGAGACCGGCCGGCCGATGAAGCGGTCGTGCTTCCGCCCGGCCCAGTCGGTCCAATCGGCCATGATCTCGATGGTCTGCTCGAAGGCGGCATGGGCCAGCTCGGAGGCGATGCGTTTGATCGTCTCGGCTTCGATGCCGATCCGCGCCGCCACGTTCTCCGGCGCGTATTGCGGATCGAGGTAGCGCTGCACCATCAACTCGAACACCGTGCGCGCCTTGCGGCCGTCCGGCAGGGCCACGTCGCCGATCAGCTTGGGCGCCAGGTCCGGCGCCAGCGCGGAGACCGACTTGCCGCAGATCGAATCGAAGCAAAGCGGGTTGCCCTCGGCATCGCGCGCGAACAGCCCGTGCTCCGCGGTGCCCGGCGCCTCGATCACCAGCCAGGGCGAATTGGTGTAGCGAACCAGGAAATCGAGATCGATCTTGTCCGCCTTCAGCAGCTCGTGGATCAGCGACAGCACGAACAAGCCGTCGGTGCCCGGCCGCAAGCCGATCCACTCGTCGGCGATGGCGGAATAGCCGGTGCGCACCGGATTGATCGAGACGAATTTCGCGCGGTTGTCGGCGGGCCGGCCTTTCAATTGGCCAAGGCCGAGCTTGATCGGGTTGCTGTCATGGTCCTCGGCGACGCCGAACATCATGAAATAGCGGGTGCGCGCCCAGTCCGGCTCGCCGAACTCCCAGAACGAGCCGCCGATCGTGTAGAGCCCGGCCGCCGCCATGTTGACCGAGCAGAAGCCGCCATGCGCCGCGTAATTCGGCGTGCCGAACTGCGCCGCCCACCAGCCGGTCAATGCCTGGCTCTGGTCGCGGCCAGTGAAGAAGGCGAGCTTCTTGGGATCGGTCGCGCGGATCTCGGAGAGCCACAGCGTGGCGGTGCGGAGCGCCTCTTCCCATTCGATCTCGCGGAACTCGCCGGACCCGCGCTCGCCGACCCGCATCAAGGGCTTCTGCAGCCGGGCCGGCGAATACTGGGTCATGATCCCGGCCGAGCCCTTGGCGCAGAGGACGCCCTTGTTCACCGGATGGTCGCGGTTGCCCTCGATGTAGCGGACCCGCCCGTCCTTCAAGTGCACTTTGATGCCGCAGCGGCAGGCGCACATGTAACAGGTGGTGGTCTTCACCGTGTCGCCGGTCTGCGGCGACAGGTCGATGACCTGCTCGCCCGAAACCGGCGCCGGCGCCTGATGCAGCTCGGTGACAATGCGCCGTTCGGTCATGCCGTGGGTTCGTTCTCTCTCGGTGCCGCCCCGCCAATCTAGCGCAGCCCCGGTGAGTCGCAGGGCCTAAATCACACGGGTTGTCAGGACTTTATGGAATGAATGCCACCGGGCCGGGGAGGGGCAGCGGCTGGCATTTCCAGGAGCCAGTCGGGAATCCACAGCACCGCAGCATGTGTACACCGCGGCGATGCGAAATGTGCGGATATGCGCTTAGGCCGAGCTGGTCGCCAGTTCCGGCGTCCCGCCGACCTCCGCCTGCTCGGCGATCTTGGCGCGTTCCCGAGCGGCATCGGCCAGCCGCTGCTCGCGGCGCTTCAGCACCTCGTAGATGATCGCGCCGCAGAGCGAGAAGCTGATGATCACCACCGCCAGCGCCGAGAGCGCCGGCGTCGTGCCCTGGCGGGCCTGGCCGGCCAGCACGGTGACCAGAGTTTTGTCGGCGAGGATGGCGAAGGTCGTGGTGTTGTAATTCTCGAACGAGGACAGGAACGCGATCACGATCGCCGAAACGATCGCCGGCTTCAGGAAGGGCAGCAGGATGTGCCAGAAGACCTGCGGGTGCGAGGCGCCGAGATCGAGCGCCGCTTCCTCTTGGGCCCGGTCGAAGCGGGTCAGCCGCGCCATGAAGATCAGCAGCACATAGGCGGAGATGAAGCTCGCCTGGCCGAGCACCGCCAGAATGATGCCCTTGTAGAAGATCGCCTTGGTGACGTCGGTGACGCTCATGACGTCCTTCCAGAAGATCACCGTCGAGATGCCGATGATGACGCCGGGGGTGAGCAGCGGCGAGATCGTCACCAGATAGAACAGGCCGCGGGCGCGGTGATAGATCTGCGTCATCATGATCGCGGCGGCGAGGCCAACCGGCACCGAGATCGCGACCACGCAGAGGCCGATGATGATCGAGTTCAGCAAACCGTCCATCATGGCCCGGTCGTTCCAGAGCTTCACGAACCAGTCGAGAGTGAAGCCTTCGATCGGATAGGCCTGCGGATAGTTCGGCGGGTTGAAGGCGGTGATCGCCATGACGATGATCGGGCCGAACAGATAGCCGAAGAACAGCAGGATGTAGAAGCCCACCATGATCTTCATCACATGCTTGGACCTCACTTTATGGTCTCCCCGAGCGAGACCTTGAAGAGCCGCAGCATGACCATGACCAGCGCGATGCAGGCGGCCAGCAGGATGAAGGCATAAGCCGAGCCACGCGCCCAGTTGAAGTTCTGGAAGAAGAAATTGTAGATCACCGAGGTGAACCAGAGGGTGCGCGGACCGCCGAGGAATTGCGGCGCCGCCAGGGCACCCGCCGAGAACATGAAGACCATGGTGCAGCCCGACGCGATGCCGGGCTTGGCGTAGGGGATCACCACATCCTTGTGGATCCGCCACCAGGGCGCACCGAGATCGCGCGCCGCCTCGATTTGGTTCTTGTCGAGGCTCTCGATCGCGTTGTAGAGCGGGAAGATCATCACCAGCAGGTAGGCGTAGGAGAGGCCCACATAGAGGCCGACATTCTGGCCGAGGAAATCGATCGGCGTGTCGATGATCCCGGCGCCGACCAGCACGTTGTTGATCAGGCCCTTGGTCGCCAGCAGCAGGCGCAGCGAGAAGGCGCGCAGGATCTCGTTCACCCAATAGGGCACGACCAGGCCCAGCAGGATCAGCCGCACCCGCTGCGGCGCCCCCGCCTGCGCCATGTAATAAGCGAGCGGATAACAGATCACGAAGTTGATCGCGGTCACGACCACCGAGGCGAAAATCGAGAACAGGAAGGCGTTGATATGGGTCCAGTTCAAGCCGCCGCCGGTCGGCGGCACGATGAAGGACTCGTATTGCCGCAGCGTCAGCACGTCTTCCGGCCCGCCGCGCTTCAGCGGCGTCAGGGTCGGGTGGAAGCTCTCCACCACCATGTAGAGGTAGGGCAGGACGACCAGGAACAGCATCCAGAACGCGACCAGCAGGATGAAGGCGATGCCCAGCACCTTGCCGTTGCGCTCGAAATAGCCCTTCTGCGACGCGTCGGGCGCCATCCGCCTTTCGACGCGCGCCATCAGCCAGAAGATGGCGATGACGACGAGCGGAACGATGAAGACGAGGGAGCGGCTACTCACGCGCCAGCTTCCCGTCGGGCAGCACCAGGCCCAAAGCCGGGTTATAGGAGATCGCCGCGTCGGCGCCCTGCTCCGGAATCGACGCGCCGTCCTGGCGCCCGACCGTCACGGTGATGTCCTTCTTCCCCGCACCGTCGAGGAAGACATGGGTCATGTTGCCTTCGAAGGCGATGTTCTTGACCCGCGAGGACAGCGTCGTGTCGCCCTCGCCGCGCGCCAGCCGCGCCGATTCCGGGCGCACGAACAGGATCGCCCGATCGCCGCTCTTCAACCCTTTGGGATTGCGACCGCGCAGCGGCCCGAACGGCGTGTCGAGCACCGCGAAGGTATTGTCGGCCCGGGCCACCGTGCCGGCGAAGGCGTTGTTCTCGCCGACGAAGGAGGCGACGAAGGCGGTCGCCGGCTCGTCATAGACATTGCGGCCGTCGGCGATCTGCTGGATGACGCCGTCGCTCATCACCGCGATGCGGTCCGACATGGTCAGCGCTTCGCCCTGGTCGTGGGTGATGTAGATGAAGGTGATGCCGACCTGCTGTTGGATCGAGCGCAGCTCCGCGCGCATGTGCTGGCGCAGTTTCAGATCGAGCGCCGAGAGCGGCTCGTCGAGCAGCAGCACTTTCGGCTGGACCGCGAGCGCCCGCGCGATGGCGACGCGCTGCTTCTGGCCGCCGGACAGCTCGCTCACCAGCTTGTCGCCCTGGCCGGGCAGCGCGATCTGCTCCAGGAGCTCGTTGGCGCGTTTCATCCGGTCGGCCTTGGAAACGCCGCGGACGCGCAGGCCGTAGGTGATGTTCTCCGCGACCGACATCAGCGGGAACAGCGCCAGGTTCTGGAAGATCAGCGCGGTCGGCCGCTTGTTCGGGCCGATGCCGTTCATGTCCTGACCGCCGATCCGGACCTTGCCTTCGGACGGGTCGAGGAAGCCGGAGATGGTGCGCAGGATCGTGGTCTTGCCGCAGCCCGATGGCCCCAGGAACGAGAAAAACTCGCCGCCGCGGATGTCGAGCGTCGCGTCCTTGACCGCCGTGAACTCGCCGAACCGGACCGTCACATGGTCGAGTTCGACGCCGGCACGCATGTCCCTGTTCTGCTCCAACGCCCCGTCCTGCCTGCTTTTCTTAATCTTTGAATTGAGTTTCCATGGAAGGTCCGGACAGATCAAGCGCGATCGCTGGGCCCAAGCATGGGACTGAAAACAAGTCAGCCCCGGCAAGCGGCCGGGGCTGACGGTTAGCGCAGCACAGACCGGTTTTACGCGGCCGTGAACTGATCGACGTACTGGCTGCGGATTTCCGCGTACCAGCCGGGCTCGGCCGGCCAGGGCCAGACATTCTTCAGCGCGTCGCCCGGATAGGCTTCCTGGAAGTTCTTCTTGAAGGCCGGCGAGGTGAGCGCATCGCCGCCGGTCACGACCGGGTTGTAGTTCGACCCATCCGAGACCTTCGCCGCCACTTCCGGCGTGTGCAGGTAGTTGATGAACTCGTAGACCTGCTCCTGGTTCTTCGCCGCCTTGGTGAGCGAGATGCCGTCGAGCCAGACGATGGCGCCTTCGACCGGTGCCTGGTAGCTGACCGGCTTGCCCTCTTTCTTCAGGGTGAGCGGCGGACCGTCCCAGGTCTGGCCGATCCAGACATCGTTCTCCATCAGGCCGGACTTGGTGTTGTCGGCCGAATCCCAGAACTGCTTCACCCAGGATTTGTGCTCGATCGCGAATTTCAGGATCGGATCCCAGACCTTCTTGAACGAAGCCTCGTCCTTGTAGCCGTCGAGCATGCGGTTCGACGGCATCTGGCCGCTGTGGTCCATCCAGAGGCCGATGCCGAGCAGGAAGGAATGGCCGCGGCCCTGCGTATGGCCCTTCACGTCATCCTGCCAGAGCGAGCCGTAGCTGAGCTTCGCGAGGTCGCCCTTGTAGAGGTCGGTGCGGAACGACAGCGCCTCGGAGCCCCAGCAATGCGGCAGATAGTAGAGGCCGTCTTCCCAGGTCCAGAGGCTCTTCGCCTGGCCGAGCATCGACGGCAGCAGGTCGCCCAGATGCTTCAGCTTGTTGGTGTCGAACGGCGCCAGCACCTGGAGATCCTTGTACTGCGGCGAACGGTTGCAGGTCGGCGAGACGATGTCGAAGCCTTCGCCGCCGGTTGCCTGCAGCTTGTTGATCTGCTCTTCGTTCTGCGAGAACGGGGTCTGGTTGACCTTGATGCCGCTCTTCTTCTCGAAGTCCGGAATGACCGGGTCCGGATACTCGTCGGACCACATCAGCAGATTGAGCTCGCCCGAGGACGAGAAGGCGTCCTTGACGATCCAAGGTGCCGAGAAGGCCGCCGCGCCCGCCAGGACCGAGGTCTTCAGCATGGTGCGCCGGTTGAAGGCGCGCGCCGCGAGCAGGATCTCCCGCGTCGACTTTTGATCTGGAGTAAGCTTGGTCATACGTCACCCTCCTGAGGTTTCTCAACGCCAGTCAGCCGCGTTTTTCCCGAGCGGCTGCTTTGACGGTCTGGGTGTACTGGAGGCTGGTATGCGCAATCGGCCGGCGATCCCCATGGATCGGTCCCATGACGGATGGCAGCCTGCTGTCCCAGCGTTGAGCACTCCCGAACTCTTTTTGTTGCAGACCAGCATAGCCAGTCTGGGGGCAGTTGCAACGAGCTTCACCGCAGTTTCACGAAACTGCTATATATCCGGGCTGCAAACGGGCTGGCCCTTCAGTTTTGTTGCCCGGGGTTTAAATGGAGCCAGCGAGGGGTTTTCATTGGTCCACGCCAGTCGCGCCTTCCTGTTCCGCCTGGAGCCTGACAAGTCGGTCACCTTGCAGGCCCAGCTCCGCCGCATGCTGGTCTCGGCCATCCTGGACGGCCAGATCCTGCCCGGCGCGCCCCTGCCCTCCTGCCGCTCCCTGGCACAGACGCTGAAGGTGGCCCGGAATACCGTGGTACTCGCCTATCAGGACCTGGTCGAGGAAGGCTTCCTGATCGCCCGCGAACGCTCGGGCTTCTTCGTCAATCCGGAGATCCTGACCGGCCGCGCCAAGGGCACCGCACCGGAGGCCAAGGCGCTCGAACCTGCGCCGGATCAAGCGCCCGACTGGGCTTCGCGCTTCAAGTCGCGCCCCGGCCTGCAGCGGAACATCGTGAAGCCCGCCGACTGGCAGGACTACCCCTATCCGTTCATCTATGGCCAGGTCGATCAGAACCTGTTTCCGCTGGCCGCCTGGCGCGAATGCTCGCGGCAGAGCTTGAGCGTCAACGCGGTCAAGGACTGGTCCAAGGATCGTTTCACCGATGACGACCCGCTCCTGGTCGAGCAGATCCGCACCCGATTGTTGCCGCGGCGTGGCGTTCGCGTTGCACCGGATGAGATCCTGGTCACGGTGGGCGCGCAGCATGCGCTCTATCTTCTCGCCAGCCTGCTGTTTGACGGCAAGACCACCTTCGGCATCGAGGATCCGGGCTATACCGATGCGCGGAACATCGCCGGCCTGTTCGCCGGCAAGCGCTTGGCCCTGAAGGTCGATGAGCAGGGCCTGGTCCCCGGGCCCGAGCTCGCCCAATGCGACTATGTCTACGTGACGCCGAGCCACCAGTTCCCGACCACGGTCACGATGTCGCTGGAGCGCCGCCACACCCTGCTCGAGCGCGCCCAGGACGACGACTTCGTGATGATCGAGGATGATTACGAAAGCGAGCTCTCGCATCAAGGGAGCCCGCAGCCGGCGCTGAAATCGATGGATCGCGCCGGCCGCGTGGTCTTCATCTCCAGCCTGTCAAAGACTTTGGCGCCGGGTCTGCGGCTCGGCTACATGGTGGGACCGAAGGAGTTGATCGCCGAGGCGCGTGCGCTGCGCCGCCTGCAGATCCGCCATCCCGCCGCCAACAACCAGCGCACCATCGCCCTGTTCCTCGCCGACGGGCACCACGACGCGCTGCTGCGGCGCCTCTGCAACGTCTATCGCGAGCGCCTGGCGGCCGCGGTCACCGCCCTGGTCAAACATTTGCCGGAATTCTCGGTCAATCTCACGGCCGGCGGCACCGCGCTCTGGATCAGCGGGCCAGCCAATATCGACATGGGCGCGGTCGAGAAGGCCGCGCTGGCGAAAGGCGTCGTCATTGAATCGGGTGCGGTGCACTTCCTCAACCAACCGGGGCCGAAGAACTTCTGCCGCCTCGGCGTCTCCTCGATCCCGACCGAGCGCATCGAGCCCGGCATCATGCGCCTCGCCGAAGCGGTCAAGGAGCAGGCTCGCTAGGTAGAGGCATGCTCGCTGCAGTTCCCTCCCCCGATTCGGGGGAGGGAGTAAGACGGTGCCCTTCCGCTGTATGCGTCATGCTTGCTGGACTGCATCCGAGAGCCATCCTGGGCCTATCCCACACAGTCGCTGCCGCCTATCCTGCGCGGCATGCGCCTTCTCACCATCAACGCCGGATCCTCCAGCCTCAAGTTTGCGACGTTCAAGCTCGGCGATGCCGAACCGGTCTGCGAACACCGTGGCCAGCTTTCGGGCATCGGGCAGGGCACCGCCAAGCTGAGCGGCATCGATTGGGCGACCGATAACCTGAAGCTGGAAAACCACCGCGATGCCGTCGCGCTGCTGCTCGACCGGCTGGAGGTCGCGGCGGTCGGGCATCGCGTCGTGCATGGCGGCACGCGGTTCACCGCGCCGGTCACGGTCGATGCCGCGACCGTCGCCGCGTTGCGCGATCTCGTGCCGCTGGCGCCCTTGCACCAACCGCACAACGTGGCCGCAATCGAGGCCGTGGCCGCCGCCTTGCCGCACGCGCCGCAGGTCGCCTGTTTCGACACCGCCTTCCACGCCACCATGCCGGAGGTCGCGGCGCGCTTCGCGCTGCCGGAGAAATATTGGGCGCAGGGCATCCGGCGCTATGGCTTCCATGGCCTCTCCTATGAGGCAATTCTGCATCGGCTCGGCGACGACGTGCCCTCGCGCCTGATCGTCGCCCATCTCGGCAACGGCGCCAGTCTGGCGGCGGTGCAGGGTGGGCAATGCATCGCGACGACGATGGGCTTCTCGACCCTGGACGGATTGGTGATGGGCACGCGCGCCGGCCTGCTGGACCCCGGCGTCATCCTGCATCTGATGCGCAGCGAAGGGCTCGACCGCGCCGGCCTGGAGCAGCTGCTCTATCACCAGAGCGGCCTGCTCGGCGTCTCGGCCCAGACCGCGGATATGAAGACGCTGGTGGAATCCGATGATCCGCGCGCAAGCCTCGCCGTTGAGATCTATTGCTATCGCATCGCCCGCGAGATCGGCTCGCTGGCCGCGGCGCTGCAGGGCCTGGATGCGCTGGTCTTCACCGGCGGGGTCGGCGAGAACGCGGCGCCGATCCGCGCACGCGTCACCGAAGCCATCCGCTGGCTGGGCGATGTCGATGTGCGGGTTATTCCGACCGATGAAGAGCTGACCATCGCGCGGCACACGCAATCGATTCTACAGGGGCGCCTGCTCGGCTGATGCTCGGCGTCTCGCTCACCACCTGGGCGCTGTCCAGCCTCTGCATCTTCCTGGCGGCGTTCATTCGCGGCTTCACCGGGTTCGGCCTCGCCGTGGTCGGCGTGCCGCTCCTCAGCCTGTTCTTCGCGCCGGCCGAGATCGTGCCGTCGATCATGATCCTCGCCATCATCGCCGGGCTGCAGCTCATTCCGAAGATCTGGCATCGGGTCGATTGGAAGCTGCTGCTGCCGACTGTGCTGGGTGCGGCGATCGGCACGCCGCTCGGCACCTGGCTGCTGGCGGGCGTCTCGGCCGACGTCATGCGGGTGCTGATCGGCGCCGCGGTGCTGGCGGCCTCGCTCGCGGTGCAGCTCGGCTTCCGATTCGCGCGCCGCCCGCATGCCGGCGTCAGCGCCGGGTTCGGCGCGATCGCGGGTCTCACCGGCGGTGCCGCGGCGATGCCGGGGCCGTCGGTGATCTTCCTGTTCCTCGCCGTGCCGATCGCCCACGAAGCGGGCCGCGCCAGCCTGATCCTGTTCTTCCAGATCTCGGCCGCGATGAGCGCCGTCTCGGCTGCGGTCGGCGGGTTATTGGCGGTGCAGTCCCTGATCCTCGGCGCCTTGCTGGTGCCGGCGATGCTGGCCGGCAACTACCTCGGCGACCGGGTGTTCGACAAGGCCTCGGCAAAGACCTATCGCCGGATGGTGGTCCTGCTGCTGGCCGGCCTGGGCGCCGTCGCGGCGATCCGCGGCGTGATCGGCCTCATCTAAAGGATCACTGCAGCGGGATCTCGACCGGCGTCGGCATCCCCTCCTTGGCGCCGTCGAACAGCAGGAGCGCGCGCAGCATCGCGCCGTTTCCGTCCATCGGCAGCAGCGCTTCCGGCTTCACCTTCTTGCCGTAGGCCGCGAGGTCGGCCAGCTTGATCGCCTGGACCTCGTTCCACGAATAGACGGCGTAGTCGCCGCCTTCGATCCTGTGCTTCTTCGGCGGATCGTTCTCCGGGCCTGCGATCAGCAGGAAGCCGCCCTGATCGACCGTGAGGTCACGGATCCCGCGCGCATCGCCCAGCGAATCCTTGCCGAGGTTCAGGCGATAGAGCGTCACCGCGCCGGCCTTGCCCTCGAACAAAGCCGCCAGCGGCACCTTGGCGATCACCGCGCTGCCATCCGCCAGCACCGGCCCGCGCAAGCCGGCATAGAGATCGTCGCCCCGGACCGCGATCCCTTCGACGGTCAGGCCGTTCTTCGAAAGCGGCAGATCGACGAAGGGTGCGAGCGCCGGATCGCTCTGCAGCAGCGTGGCCAGCGCGCCGGATTCCGCGATGGTCGGCGCGCCGGTGAGCGCCCCGGTCGCCAGGTCGGCGCTGAGCGCGATGCGGAACACCTTGCGCGTCGCCGCCGCCTTGGCCTGGTTGGTGGCCTCCTTGTCGGCGTCGGTTTCATGCCGCGCGCGACCCTGCGAGCCGACGACATAGAAGAAGTCGTCCGCATAGGCGACGCCCTCGGCGTCGAGCTCCAGCGGCTTGCCCGCGCGGCCGTCGTCGATCAAGCGGATGAAATCGCCCGCGATCAACCCGCCGTCGGTCAGGATCACGACCTGGGCGCCCTGGGTCTCGTCGTCGACCGCGAGGCAGAGGCGCGGCACGGCGCCGGGCGCGCAGGCAATCCCGCTCACGTCTTCCGCCTTGTCGACCTTGCCGTCCTTGACCTTGCCCTGGAGCCGGTTCTGCACCGGCCAGGCCGTATCGGCACCGGCCGGTGCCGCGACAGCGGCGAGCAGGCCGAGCAGCAGCGGCGCGAACACGCCTCTGCGCCATCCGGTGCGGATCATGTCCCCAGTCGTCATCTGCGATCCCCTTCGATCAGGGTGATGCTTGCCCGCCCGCAATGCAAGAGCGTGCATCGTTACGGGCGGTGGCTTTGACGACCGTCTCGGCGATGCTGTCGATGATGCCTTCGAGATATTTCGGATCCTCGGACAGCACCACCTGCTGCATGAAGCCGAGGCCGAAGGCGAAGGTGGTGATGGTGGCGGCCAGAGTCTCGAGATCGACCGCGGGGTCGAGCGTGCCCTCGGCCTGGAAATGCTTCAGCCGCTTGACCAGCTGCGGCATGCGGTTGTCCTTGTAATGCGCCTTCAAGGTGGCGGCGAGATCCGGATCGACCAAGGCGCGCGCGATGAACACGCGCAGGAAATCGCGGTTGGCATCCGCCTGCATGATCTCGTGGCGCAGCACGGTGGCGATCTCGGTCTTCAGGTTGTCGCTGGGCGGCGCCATGCGGCAGGCGGTCAGGCGCTCGCCGCACATATTGCCGACGATCGCCTGCAGCAAGCCCGCCTTGCCCCCGAAATAGCGCTGGATCAGCCCCTCATTGACGCCGGCGCGGGTCGCGACCTCCTTGGTCGTGGCGCCGTCGAAGCCGCGCTGGGCGAAGACCTCGACCGCGGCGGCGAGCAGCGCCTGCTTGGTCGCCTCCTTGTCCCGGCGGCGCGCGACCGCGCAGGGATCCCCCGCGGCGTCCTTCGGACAGCCGGCGGCGGTCGCTTCGTCCAGGGTTTCGGCTTCGGCTGTCACTGCGGGTCTCATGGTCTCGAACTATCTGGGCCTCGAATTATCACGGGCGGCCGGCGATCAGGACTTGAAATTACCGGCTCACAAAGTATGTAATCACTTACTTATGAAAATCCAGCTTTCTACCGCTGAAGTCCAACCACCTGAAATCAAAGGAATACTCGCATGCTTTTCGATCCCGTGAAAGTCGGCGCCGCCACCCTTCCGAACCGGATTGTGATGGCGCCCATGACCCGCAGCCGGGCCGGCGCGGGCTTCGTCCCCACCGACCTGATGGCGAAATACTACGTCCAGCGCGCCTCGGCCGGGCTGATCGTCACGGAAGCCACCCAGATCTCGCCCCAGGGCATGGGTTATGTCCACACCCCGGGCATCCACACCAAGGAGCAGGTCGCGGGCTGGAAGAAGGTCACCGACGCGGTGCACAAGGCTGCCAATGGAAAACCAGGGGGCCGGATCTTCCTGCAGCTCTGGCATGTGGGCCGGATCTCGAACCGGACCCTGCAGCCGAACAATGAACTGCCGGTCGCGCCGTCCGCGATCGCGCCCGAGGGCCAGAGCATGGCGCTCGACTATTCGATGGTGAATTACGAGGCGCCGCGCGCGCTCGAGACCCATGAGATCGCCGGCATCGTCGAGGATTATCGCCAGGCCGCGGATAACGCGAAGGAAGCCGGCTTCGACGGCGTCGAGATCCACGGCGCCAACGGCTACCTGGTCGACCAGTTCCTGCGCGACGGCAGCAACCAGCGCACCGACCGCTATGGCGGCTCGGTCGAGAACCGCGGGCGTTTCCTGGTCGAGGTCGCCGAGGCGGTGATCGGCGTCTGGGGCGCCGATCGGGTCGGCGTCCGGCTCTCGCCGAACGGCGCCTTCAACAGCATGCATGACAGCAACCCGCGGGCGATCTTCGGCCATGTGGCGAAGGAGCTGCAGCGCCTCAACCTCGCCTATCTGCATTTCGTGCGCGCGATGCCGAGCGACGACGTGCCCGGCGGCCCGATCGACGCCGACTTCTTCCGCCCGCTGTTCAAGAACGCGATCATCAGCGCCGGCGGCTTCACCGACAAGGCGCAGGCCGAAGCGGCGCTCAAGACCGGCAACGCCGACCTGATCGCCTTCGCCAGCCTGTTCATCTCCAACCCCGACCTGCCGGCGCGGCTGCAGCAGAACGCGCCGCTCAATCCGGCCGACCGCGCGACCTTCTACGGCGGCGATGCCAAGGGCTACACGGACTATCCGACGCTGGAAGCGGCGGTCGCCTAACGCCCTTACAAACCAGACGCGATGTGCGGGGCCGGGAGCGATCCCGGCCCCGTTTGCTTTTCTCTTGCCGGACATATTCCAATGACAAAGAAGATCGGCTTTCTCTCCTTCGGGCATTGGTCGGACACGCCACATTCGGCGACGCGCTCCGCCAGCGATGTCCTGCTGCAATCGATCGACCTCGCCGTGGCTGCGGAAGAGCTCGGCGCGGACGGCGCCTATTTCCGCGTCCATCACTTCGCGCGGCAGCTCGCCTCGCCGTTTCCGCTGCTGGCCGCGGTGGGGGCGAGAACCAAACGCATCGAGATCGGCACCGGCGTCATCGACATGCGCTACGAGAACCCGTTCTACATGGTGGAGGATGCGGGCGCCGCCGATCTGATCAGCGGCGGCCGGCTGCAGCTCGGGATCAGCCGCGGCTCGCCGGAACAGGTGATCGAAGGCTGGCGGCATTTCGGCTACGCGCCGGAGCCCGGACAGAGCGAGGCCGACATGGGCCGCCGCCACGCCGAGAAATTCCTCGCGCTGCTGAAGGGCGAGGGCTTCGCCGCGCCCAACCCGCGCCCGATGTTTCCCAACCCGCCCGGCCTGTTGCGGCTGGAGCCCCATGCCCCGACCTTACGCGATCGCATCTGGTGGGGCTCCGCCTCCAACGCGACGGCGGTGTGGACGGCGGAGATGGGCATGAACCTGCAGAGCTCGACCTTGAAGGCGGACGAGACCGGCGAGCCGTTCCACGTGCAGCAGGCCAAGCAGATCCGGGCCTATCGCGAAGCCTGGGCCGCGGCCGGGCACCCGCGGAGCCCGCGCGTCTCGGTCTCGCGCTCGATCTTCGCCATCATGGACGACCGCGACCGCGCCTATTTCGGACGTGGCGACGGCAGCGAGCAGGTCGGCACCATCGACAACATGCGCGCGATCTTCGGCCGCTCCTATGCCGACGAACCCGACCGGCTGATCGAGCAGCTGAAAACCGACCAGGCGATCGCCGAGGCGGACACGCTGCTGCTCACCGTGCCCAACCAGCTCGGCGTCGATTACAACGCGCATGTGCTGGAATCCATCCTGACGCATGTGGCGCCAGCGCTGGGCTGGCGGTGAGGGCGGCGCCGTTCATCGCAAACCGGATCGGCCGGACGCGTTATTGAATCTGTGGATGGCTCGCTTGGTGATTAGCCAAATTCAATGCATGCATTATTTGCGCCCCGACACGATCAGCGGTCGCATCAACCTCGCTAAGGACCTGTTCCGCCGGAGTAAGCATGGTTGAGTAGGAAAGCCTGTAACGTAGTGCGTGCCCATGCCCGCGGCCACGCAGTCTTTCTTGCAACAGAGTTTCCGACGACGACAGTATCTCGATTGCCCCGGCCGGACCACGAGATGAACGCAGCGCCCTTATGAATGCAGCCATCGCTGAAATGTAAGCATCTCCGCTTGGCTTGATGCGCCAAGCAAAGAAAGCCAAATCGCAGAAGAATCGGATCACACTCTGAACATCGCATTTAGGCGAGGCAGCAACACTGCTTAGCTTTGAGAATCTCTCTGTGATCTGCCACTCAGCACCGAGCAGATCGTGGATAAGGTGGTGCGGCCCCAGCATAGTAAAATCATACTGATACTCAGCGAGCTGGCTAGACGCCTCTATGTAGTCGGCGTCGGAAACCTGATGGGATTGGCCACCGAATAACAGAGCCGCCTGCGACCAAGCGGCTTTAACATCCGCCCGCTCTACCGAAATTGCTCGGAGAATCAAGTCATCGCATAACAGGAGTCGCTTCTGACCTCTGGCAGCGATGATAGTGTCATGATACGCCCCATCCAAACTATTAAGAATTTCGCGTAGCTCACCATCTATCTCGTTGTCAGCCTCAGAGGGCAAGACAGTCAGCGTCAGCGCAAAATCCAACGCCACTTGAGCAAATTCTACTGCTTGTTCGATCGCCTCATTCGAAAGCTCAATAGCATGATATTGTGCTCCATCCCACGCCATGATGCTTTGTCGGGTTCCACGCTTCTCCTTTTGATCATTGAGATGTTCACGCAGTCGATCGATCGTTGTTTGCACCACCGCCAGATCGTCAAAGCATCTTCGTACGGTCACCGCGACGCCTGTACGACACAGCCCGTACAAAGTGAGAGGGTCGACAATCGCAGACCGGACTTCTGAGACCGACAGACGACCGGCCTCAAACTCCTCTGGTGTTCCGAGCGCGACCTTAAAGCCTAGACCGGGCCGCCTCGTGAAAGCTTCCCATACGTCAAATTCTGAGCCGCCACCCATTTTCGCCAGCAAGGGCAACGGCAGAGCGTTTGACCGGTAGCTCTGCTCCAACTCCAGGACCGCCTCACCCCTTCTCCTCACGCTATCAAAGACCGACTTAAAGCGATCCTTGTCTCCCTCTGGACCGATCTTGAATGAGCCAAATGCTCTATTATCCGGAAATAGCTGCTCGAATTGCTTGAGCGTTCGATAGTGGGCGTAGAGGTACTTATCCTGGATTGTTTCAACTCTATGGCGAGACTGCGCATAGTCGATTTGACGTAGCTCAACTTCATCGCCAACGCGCTTACCTAACAAGAGCTTTGCTAGGGTCGACCTCGGCGCAATTTCCTCGCGCTCGATCTTTGGATCCGGTTCGGTTTCTATGATGCGGCTCAGCCTATTGCCGCTATCTACGTCAATCAGTGTGACTGCGACACCTGCAACAACCTCAGTCGGAGTCTCAAAATCTCGACGCCCAATTGTACCCATAAGGAACAGACCTACCGCATATGCGAGGTGCAGCTGCGGGTCATTATAACCGCCTCTCAGTGCACGATAGGCGATTGGAAGACATTTCCGATCGCGCAAGTCTCGATCGATCAGCATCGCAAGGCGCATCAGGTCTGCAGGCTCGCCTTGTTGAGTTTCAGGCACGGACAGCAGCCACGCATCAGATGAAGCTCTATCACCGATACGGTGGCAAAGCGTCACCCACTGCAAACGTCGATGGAGATCTTCTCTAATTGCAAGCAATCGCACCAGCAGATTGCGCGCGTCAGAAAGTCTGCCCGAGCGATCGTAAATCGCCGCACCAATGCTCAGATAGAACGGTAGTTGCCGGACATCTTCGGGTAGGCTTTCGAGGAGTTGCCGCGCGTCGCGCCTACGACCAGAAAAGTGCAAGGACTGTAGGTGCCTCCTCAACGGAGGGCAGTCGGTGTCCGATCCGTGTAGCCCAGCGAATAGTGCCGCCGCCTCGTCGAAGTTTCCAACGACGTAAAAGGCCTCCGCGGCGTGATAGCGATCGGAAGGATCACTAGCCTCGGATGTAAGGTTCCGTATCTCACTCACAATCTCGGCGCGTCTCGCGTCGTCTTCAGGTATTGCAGTCAAAGCACTGCCCCGAATGAGGATGGATTGCGGCCACCGCTTGAGTGCTTCCGCAAGCACCTCGTCTAGCCGACCTAGCTTAACTGCAGCGTCAACGCCCAATGCCGCAGCCACTTCACGATGCCGTTCATGCGACAATTCAATTTCAAGTCGCTTTGCGATGTTGAGTGCGTCATCGTCCTGTCCGATGTTCAGCAGGCACTGAACTTTACTGAGGTGGTCTTGTGGCGACATCTTGTCTTCCGAAATCGAAGACAGCGTGTCTCTGGCGATCGCCCAATTTCCAGCGCGCATCATCGATCGCACGTACTGCTGTTTGATCGCCACCGAGTTCGGCAGAATCACCCTCGCCTCAGCGAGTACTGCGTCCGCATCTTTGCTCCTACCAAGAATCTCTTGCACGACGATTAGATCAGCTGCGACGCGCTCACCTTGGATTACATCGTCACGTCGAGAGATGTGTTCCCAAGCGACACGCAAAAGATCGACGGCTTGCTCTACATCTGATCGCAATTCTTCGGGTACGCCATGCGTTACAAAAACAGCATCCAAGTTCTCCAATGGCTGAAGAAGGAGTCTAGCCAAGATTTCCAAGACTCTCCAATTCGTCGGGTCAGCCTCATGCGCTTTCCTGGCATACTCTATCGCGGGCTCTCTAAACCCGAGGCGCTGGCACCGAACTGCTAAAGTAAGCAAGACGTCGATTCGATCGCGAAGCCCCTCTGGCACCTTACTTTCCACTGCAACGATAGGCATGCTGTCGTCAGCGGCGTCAATCCAAACGCAAGCAGCTCTGATAGATGCCGGATCGTGTTCCATGGCATCAGCTGACAGCTTCGCAGCTACCTCACGCTTGCCATCGATGATCTCCGCACTCGCGAGAAACGCTTTTGCTCCCGGATTATCCGGATCATTGCTATGGGCGGCACGGAAATCTGCTACTGCTCCAACGGTGTCATCGAGCAACAACTTCGAAACACCGATATTCGCGCGCATTCTGTACCGATTGCGCGGAGACGCGATTGCAGCCTCCGTTTCCCATAGCTTTTCAAGCCCCGCAAGCGCCGCCTTGGCATGTCCGATCTCATTTAACTTTGCTAGTTGTCCAATTTTTTCCTGAAGTGCGTCGGTTGGCTGTCCCTTTTCCGTCAGGTCGGTCAGCAAACGACTGATCTGATCTAGCTTCCCGTGAGTGAGATCGTGGCCATGTTTGTTGACCACAGTCGCGTTACTAATCTCGGTTGCCACATCTATTGGAGCCAAGTCGCCGAAGTGCTTCATGACAAGGTCATTGAAGCTAGTGATATGCTGCTTCAACGTGTTCCAACCCTGCACCCGAACTTCAAACAACCCGAGGGTTGCGTGCTCTTCAGTTAGCAATCTGGCGACTTCTTGGATGTCGTTGTCGTTATGCGCCGACGTAGCAAGGATGAAGACATCAAGCTTCGGTTTGAATGACTTCGCTTTGTTAACCTCGCTTAACAACTCAGCTCTAGTGAGAGCTCCTCCGTAGTCGGAGTCTTTCCCCTTACACTGAACACCAACGAACTTTGCTTCCTTTCGATCGTGCCCATAAACGTCGACGCCGCTTTGCGGTTGGCCAATTCGTCCGTGCATTTCGGCATCGTTCGTCTGCCACAGCTTCGAATAGAGATCGAAGCATAGCTTCTCGAAATCCTGCCAGTTGATTGGCGCTGGGAAGGAACGGCTAAGCACGTTGGTCACTTCAGTATCTCCGCCCCATTGCAGGGACATCGGTTAACGGATGAGACTCGAAACTTATAGTATTATAACTTTTCCCTAATTGTCGGGGCTCGGTTGCTCAAAGACGACCGTAAGGACTGTTGAATTTGTGAAGGCGACTCGATAGAGCCTTGGGCGACTCGCCAATCTGAGTGATGCGCGTATATGCCCGGCTAGCGCACCCACTCGGCTGGCAAAGCCACACAAGCGCCCACCACTACCCCCCATGCTCACCTCCACCCTCACCTTCGCCCTCCGCCATCGTCGCGGGCTGACCTTCGGCGCCATGCTCATGGCGCTCTCCAGCTTCGGGCAGAGCTATTACGTGTCGCTGTTCGGCGCCGATTTTCGCGCCTTCGGGCTCTCGGACGGGACGCTCGGCGCGGCCTACGCGGGGGGACGGTGTGCAGCGCCTTGACCCTGACCTGGGCCGGGCGGCTGATCGATCTCACCACGGTCAAGCGCTACACTTGGTGCGTCGCGTGGCTGCTCGCGGCAGCCTGCCTGCTCGCCGCCGGCGCCATTCATGTGCTGATGCTGGCCGTCGCCTTCTACTTCCTGCGGCCGGGCGGCCAGGGACTGATGATGCACACCGCGCTCACGCGACCGCACGGGCCGAATCGAAACGGGGCCGAGATCGCTCTCGGCCCCGTCGTCGTCATGGCGCGGAAGCTGGGCTTCGGCGGTCAGCCCTGCACCATTCGGCTTAGAGCTTGCACTTCTGGCGTTCGCCGCTGAAACCCATATAGGT
The DNA here is from genome assembly GCA_030715195.1 of Dongia sedimenti. Lineage (GTDB taxonomy): Bacteria > Pseudomonadota > Alphaproteobacteria > Dongiales > Dongiaceae > Dongia > Dongia sedimenti. Next base: position 17,640 of record JAUYVI010000012.1, on the reverse strand, counting down.
GTCGGTGGCGGGGTCGTAGGACTTGTAGGTCGCCATGCAGTCGGAGACATGGGTCGGGCTGTCGCCGATCACCTCCGGCACCGTCTTCACCACATTGCCGGTCGGCGTGCTGAGCACCGCGCCCGCTTCTCCGCCGGCGCTGGCGCCCGGAGTCCCGGAGCTCGGGCTGACCGGCACGGCGATATCGGCGGTGCCGAGCGGATCCTTGACCGGCGCGGTGCCGGGGTTGACGTCCTGGGTCGAGGCCGCCGAGTTCACCGGCAGGCCGAAGGCGGCCTCGGCTTCCGCCGATTGGAAGGCCGGATCGCTGCGATACTGGTTGTAGAACTTCAGATACTGGTCCGTGCTCCAGCCGGCGCGGTTGTAGCGCCAGTCGTTGCAATCCTGGACCCCGGGGTTGTTGTCGCAGTAGTTCGAGATGATCTTGTCCGCCGCGTCATTGGCCGCGGCCGGCGTGATGCCCGCCAGCACGCCCAGGGCGAGCAAAGCGGCGAGTGACGTCATCAGCGGGGCGCCTGAAATCTTCATACGCATTGGATTGTTCCTCCTCGGGAAACGCAGAAACAGCGCGACTGCCGTTCCGACAGTCGGCGGTGTTGCGCTACTAATACCGAGGCGGGGTCAGGCGTTCCGCGAAAGATGCGGCGGAATCGGAGTTAACGGCGGGAACCTTCGGCCGGAATGATGCAGGTCAGGTCGAGGCTTCCGTGGATTGCGCGTATTCCTGCATCAGACCCTGCCAGGCCTCCAGCGGCGGCAGGGTTGCGAAGCTGTGCCGGGCGCCGGTTTGCGCGAAGGGAAGCTTCTCTTCCGTGTAGGTCTCGACGAAGGGCGGCAGGTCGGCGGCGTTGTCGAGCATGGTGGTGCGGAGATTGACGAACCAGTCCATGCCCTCCGGCCGGGTGAACATCCAGCTCATGCAGTGCGGGCAGAAGAAATGCCGGGTGGGGCCGTGCATTCCGCCGATGACCGGCGCACCCTGGATCACCGCGAAACCTTCGGCCGGGATCGCGACCGACAGCGAGAAGGCCGAGGCGCTCATCCGCTGGCAGCCGGTGCAATGGCAGGCCATGGTGATCATCGGCGGCGCGCTGACGCGGATCCGCACCTGGCCGCAGCGGCAGGCGCCTTCCCAAGGCAGCTTCCAGTCTCGCATCGTCTTCCTCCCGGATCGATTCCGCGCCGGGATCATAGACCAAGAGAAAAGGCCCGGGAGCGTGTCTCCGGGCCTTTTTTCGTGCGCAGGGGCGCCGTGTCTAGGCGGCGCGCGGCTCGGCCGCCGCGCGGCGGCGCAGCGCCAGCCCGCCGAGCGCGCCCAGCCCGGTCAGCAGCATTAGGCCGGCAGCCGGGATCGGCACGGTGTTGATCTGGTTCGCCGCCAGCGAGATCGAGACGAAGGCGTCCTTGCCGGCGGTCACCTGGCCGAACACGGTGAAGAGATACGCGCCGGCGCCCAGTGCGATGCCGGATTGCGAGAAGGAGTCGAACCAGGCGATCGGCGTGCCGGAGCCGGACGCGATCAGATTGCTGGCGGAGTCGTAGAGCCCGATCTGCAGCAGATCGACGCCGAAATCGTTCGAGGACTGGCCGAACGCCGTGGCCAGGATCGACACGTTGTTCGCGCCGCCGGCGAGCTGGAAGTTGTAGTCGCGGCTGAAGGTGGGACCGCTGGACGAGATCGTGTCGGAATAGGAGCCGCCGACCGGCAGCACGCCGATGGTGGCGGCCTGCGCCGGGACGCTCGCGAAGCCGACCGCCAGGGTGAGCATGAGGCCGAGAAAGCTGCCGAGCGAAACGCGCTGCATGGAAATGAAAACTCCTGACGGTGTCGCGGCCGAGCGCAGGCTGCGCTGCCGAGACGCGAGGAGTTGAAGCACGTCCGCGAACAGGCGTTCCTCCGAATCGCCGATTCGGGTGACTAGTCGTTTCCGCTCCGCTTCGCCGCGGCGGATTTGGCACGCATCACTTCAGTGCTCGACCGCGTCGACCAGCAGCTTCACCAGGGTGCGGCCGTCGAACGGCTTGGCGAGGAAACCGATGGCGCCGCCGGCCCTGGCGCGGTTGCGCACGTGCTCCTCGGGGAAGGCCGTGATGATGACGGTCGGAACCTTGACGCCGGCCGCGGTCAGCCGATCCTGCAAATCGAGGCCGCTCATGCCGGACGGCATCTGCACGTCGGTCACGATGCAGTCGGTCTGCGGCAGGTCGCCCGACAGCAGGAACAGCTCGGCCGAGGCATAGCTCTGCGCGATATAGCCCAGCGAGCGCACCAGACTGCCGATCGCGGCCCGGACCGAGGCGTCGTCGTCGATGATGGCGATATGCGGATCGCTGGCCAAAATTCGTCCCAAAACTCGTCTCTATTCCCAACGCGCGGCAAGCACGTTGCTCTAGGAGACAAGATGGGCGAAGGCGCCGCAAATACCTACTATACAGAGGTTTACCGGCCTGCGGCGAAATGCGCCGTCAGCTTTTTGACGTGTCGAGGCCGAGCAGCGAGGCCATGCGCACCAGGTCGGCCAGGGTCTGGCAGCCCATCTTCTTCATGGCGCTGGCGCGGTGGATCTTCACCGTGATCTCGGAGAGGCCGAGATTGCCGGCCACCTGCTTGTTCATCAGCCCGGCGGTGACCGCGGTCATGATCTCGCGCTCGCGGCTGGTCAGGGTCTCGAAGGCGGCGCGGATCCCGGCCATCGAGCCGTCGGTGTCGCGGCGCTTGCGGTCGGCGTCCAGCGCGTTGGCCACGGCGTCGAGCATGTCCTGGTCGCGGAACGGCTTGGCCAGGAAGTCGATCGCGCCGGCCTTCATCGCCCGCACCGACATCGGAATGTCGCCATGGCCGGTCATGAAGATGACCGGGATCGGTATCTGCTCGCGGTTGAGATGGGTCTGCAGGTCGAGCCCGCTGGCGCCGGGCAGGCGGATGTCGAGCACCAGGCAGGAGTTCCCATCGCTCCGCTTGGCCTGCATGAAATCGGCGGTGGCGCCGTAAAGCTGCACCTTGTAACCGACCGAGCGGAACAGGCTCGACAAGGCGTCGCGCACCGATTGGTCGTCATCGACGATGTAGATGCAGGGTTCGGTCGTGGCGGCAGCTTGTGTCGAAGGCGGTGCGTTGCGGGTGATCATGCGGCCTCTCGCCCTGGGGAAGTTGATGGGGGAAGGGTGACGTGGAAGGTGGCGCCGGCGCCGTCGTTGCGGGTCGCCCAGATCCGGCCGCCGGCGGCCTCGACGATCGAGCGGCAGATCGAAAGGCCCATGCCCATGCCGGCGGGCTTGGTGGTGAAGAAGGCGCTGAACAGCTTGGCCGCGTTGTCGGCATCGAAGCCGGGGCCGCTATCCGCGATCGCGAGGCACGCCATCTTGGTTTCGTGGGGCTTGTTCTCGTCGGCGAAGGTGCGGAGGCTGAGGCGGCGGGTCTCCGGCGCCACGGCGTCCATCGCCTGCACCGCGTTCAGCAGCAGGTTGATCAGCACCTGCTGAAGCTGGATCCGGTCGGCCTCGACCGCGGGGAGGTCGGCGGCGAGATCGAGGGTCAGCACGATCTGGTGGCCGGCGATCTCGCGCTGGACCAGAGCCAGCGATTCCTCGATCACGGCATTGAGGTCGAGCCGCGTGCGCTTCTGCTCGTTCTTGCGGGTGAGGGCGCGGATCCGCTGGATCACCTCGCTGGCCCGCTCGCCGTCCTTGATCACGCGCTTCAAGGCGTCCGCGGCCTCGCCGAGATCGGGCTCCTTGCGCCCCATCCAGCGCAAGGCCGCCTCGCTGTTGGTGATGATCGCGGCCAGGGGCTGGTTGACCTCATGGGCGATCGAGGCGCTGAGCTCGCCCAGGGTGGCGACCCGCGCCGCATGGGCCAGCGCCGATTGCGCCTGGTGCAGCTCCTCGCGCGCTTCGGTCGCGGCGGTGATGTCGGTGTTGTTCTCGAGCACGCCGATCGGCTTGCCGTCCTTGTCGCGCTGCAGCGCCCAGCGGCTGGCGGCCACGACGCGGGCGCCAGAGCGTGTGGTGTGGATGAGCTCGCCCTCCCAGGTGCCCTGCCGCAGCAGCGCGGCACGGATCTCGTCGCGCGGCGCCGGGAACCGGGTCTGCAACAGGTCGTCGACGCTGCGGCCGATCGCCTCTTCGCGCGGCCAGCCGTAGAGCTGCTCCGCGGCGCGGTTCCAATAGGTGATGGTGTTGTTGGCGTCGCGGACGAAGATCGCGTCATGGGTCAGCTCGAGCAGGTTGGCCTGCTCGCGCAAGGTGCTCTCGACCGCATGGTTGCGCAAAGCGAGCGCGCTGGTGATGCCGATCGCCGAGAGGCTGACGACGCAGCGGATCAGCGGCTGGCCGGGCTCGGCATCGCCATGGACGATGATGTAGCTGAGGACGGTGAGGATGCCGCAGCCGAGCGCGGTGTTCACCAGATACTTGCGCCGCGAGGCGCCGGCCGCGATGTGGATCACGATCACGTAGAAGACGGCGACCGCGATGTCGAGCGGTGTGAATGTATCCACCGCGAAGATCGCGGCGGCGAGCAGTGCCGCGCTCCAGACCCAGACGCGATGCGCATGGGGGCGATGCGGCTGGGCGCGCGGTGTTCCGGAAAGAATGCGGGATCCGCTGAGATCGGCTGACATGGGTTCCAATTTACACCAGGGCTGAGTTGCGCAGCAATGTTGCCCTGCCGCGCCATTAGGGAAGCGGTGCCTATACACAAGTATAGGGATTCCCCCCCTCATTGATGATCGGGATGGACGGGGGCGTGATGGCTCGGAGAGGCCGGCGGGCGATAGCCTTCCTGTACCAAACAGCGAAGGAGACCCCGCCGATGAACGCCTTCCCCCTGCTCGCCGCCGTCACCCTTTGCGTCAGCGCCTTGGTCCTGCACGCGAGCTTCCGCGAGCTCGCCGAGGCGCCGCTGGCCCTCGACGCCGGCGCCAAGGCCGAGTTGCTCAGCCTCGAGCGCGGTGCCAACCGCAGGCCAGGCTTCGTGCTGGCCGATGCGGCGCGCCGTGACCTCGCCGAAGCCGACGAGGGCCTGCTCGACCACGAGCTCGCCAGCGCCGATCCGCTGCAGGCCTGGCTCGACCGCTATCTCACGCCGACCGCCGAGTGATGGAGAGGAAAATGGAACAGGATCTTCCCGACCCGCGCCTGGTCGCCTCCGCGCGCCAGATCATGGATGCCCCCGCCGACGACATGGACTTGCACGCGGAGACGCCGCTCTACATCACCTGGTTCGCGCTGGGCCATGCAGCGGTGCTGCTCTATCTCGGCCTGCATGCGCTCAAGCTGTTGACGCCGATGGAGCGGGATGTGGTCTGCGTCTCGATCGTCGCCGTCGGTCTCTCGCTGGCGCTGCTGCTCCGCGCGAAAGTGCGGACGGCGCTGGCCATGGCCGAGAGTGTCGCACCCTCAGGCCGTCTTCCGGCCGAAGGCGAAGACTAGCCCGGCGCCCAATAGGGTCGTGAGGCCGCAATAGGCGATGACGCCGGTCGGTCCGAGACTGTCCACGATCAGCCCGCCGAGGATCGCACCGCTGGCGATGGCGATCTGGAACGCGGCAACGATGAGGCCGCTGGCGCCTTCCGGCTGGTCGGGTGCCGCGCGCACGATCCAGGTCTGCACCCCGACCGGGATGAAGCCGAAGGCGAAGCCCCAGAAGGCGACGCCGATTCCGGCGAGCCAGGGCGCCGCGCCGAATCCGGTCAGGGCGAAGGCGGTGACCGCGATGATCAAGGCGCCGACGATCACCGAGGCCTGCGCGCTCTTCGCCGTGACCCAGCCGCCCGCGAGATTGCCGAAGAATCCGGCGACGCCATAGGCCAGCAGCGTCAGCGAAATGAGCTCGATCTTCAGCGCCGGCACCTGCTCCAGGAACGGCCGCACATAGGTGAAGCCGGCGAAATGCCCGGAGATGGTGATGAGAATCGTCGCCAGCACCAGCCGGATGCTCGGCCGGCGCAGCAGATGCAGCAGCGTGCGCAGGTTGGGCTTGCTCTGCGGCGGCAGGCTCGGCAGCGTCAGCAGCTGGATCAGCAAGGTCAGCACGCCGATCCCGGCCGAGAGCACGAACACCGTGCGCCAGCCGTAGAGATCGCCGAGATAGGCGCCGACCGGTGCCGCACTCACCGTCGCCACCGAGACGCCGGTGAACACGATCGAGAGCGCGCGGGCGAACAGCCGCTCCGGCACCAGCCGCATCGCCATCGCCGCCATCATCGACCAGAATCCGCCGATGCCGACGCCGAGCAGCAGCCGCGCGCCCAGCAGCATGGTGAGGTTGGTGGCGAAGGCGGCGAGCAGGCTCGACACGACCAAAGCCGCGGTCAGCGCCCACATCACCAGCCGGCGGTCGAAATGCCGGGTCAGGATCGGCATGAAGATGCCGGCGAAGGTGCCGATGACGGCTGTGGCGGTCACCGTCTGCCCCGCCGCGCCGTTGCTGATGCCGAGATCGGCGGCGATCGGGGTCAGCAGGCTGGCCGGCAGGAACTCGGCGGTGACCAGGCCGAACACGCCCATCGCCAGCGACAGGACCGCGGTCCAGGCCGGGGCGATCGCAAGTTCGATGGGCTCGGCCCCGGAATCGATTGGGACTTCGGCGGCGGCCAGGGAATCGGACATGCACTCTCTCCGGGGACTGAACTCTGGCGTTAACAATTGCGCCTGACTCTCAGGATTTTCCATGCTAGAAAACCCGCAATGCATGACAAATCGTCCAGACTGAGCCCGGCGCCGGCCGGCGAAGCCCAAGCAGATCCGCTCAGCGAAATGCTGCGCGGCCTGCGGCTGGACGGGGTCGAATACGGCCGGTTCCGGATGAAGGCGCCCTGGGGCCTCTCCTTCCCGGCCCAGGAAGCCGCGCGCTTCCACTTCGCTTCGGGGCGCGGCTGCTGGCTGCTGACTCCCACGAAGGAATGGATCCGCTTCGAGCCCGGCGATGCCATGCTGCTGCCGCGCGGCGCCGAGCACGCGCTGGCCAGCGAACCCGATGCCGCGACGATGCCGTTCTGCCAATGCGCCTTCCAGAAAGTCTGCGAGAACGTGTTCGAGACCAGCGGGGGTGGTGAACCGGGGGGCGCCGGCGCCGAGACCCTGCTGTTCAGCGGCAGCATGACCTTCAATGTCGATCGGCTGCATCCCCTGCTCCGCATGATGCCGGAGCTGATGCAGGTGCAGGAGGCGACCTTGAACGAGCCGGGCATCCCGGACCTCCTGAAGACCATGGCCTGCGAGGTGGCGATGGACCGGGTCGGCGCCGGCGGCATCCTGGCGCGCCTCGCCGACGTGGTGGCGGCGAGCCTCATTCGCAGCTGGGTCGAGCGCGGCTGCGGCGATGCCAGCGGCTGGATCGCCGCGGCGCGCGATCCGGAGATCGGCCGGGTGCTGGCCGCGATCCATCTCAACCCCAGCGCCGACTGGTCGATCGAGGCGCTGGCGAAAACCATGCGCGGCTCGCGCTCCGCCTTCGCCGAACGCTTCACCCGCGTGGTCGGCGAGACCCCGGCGCGCTATGTCGCCCAGGTGCGGATGCACCACGCGCGGCAATGGCTGAGCCGCGACAAGGCCCGGATCGGCGTGGTGGCGCAGCGGCTCGGCTATGATTCCGAAGCCTCGTTCAGCCGCGCCTTCAAGCGTATCATGGGCGTGCCGCCCAGCTACTTCCGCGGCGCCGATGCCGAGCCCGCGAACGAGACCAACCGGATGCGCGCGGATCCGGCCGATGAAAGGAATCTGCCGTGGCGGGCCTGAGCGATCCCATCGTCGTCCTGCTGATGGGCGTGTCCGGCTCGGGCAAGAGCACGATCGGCACGCTGCTGGCCGCACAACTCGGCGCGTCCTATTTCGATGCCGACAGCTTTCATTCGCCCGAAGCCATCGCGAAGATGCAGAGCGGCACGCCGCTCGACGACCGCGACCGCATGCCCTGGCTCGCCCGCATCGCACAGAAGATCGAGCTCCTGGTGGCGGATGACGAATCCGGCGTGATCGGCTGCTCGGCGCTGAAGCGCGCCTATCGTGACATCCTGTTCGACGGCATCCCGCGCGAGCGCGTGGCGCTGGTTTATCTCCGCGGCAGCTACGACCTCATTCGCGGGCGGCTGGCGCAGCGAACCGATCATTTCATGCCGGCCAGCCTGCTCGAAAGCCAGTTCAAGCAGCTCGAGGAGCCGAGCCCGGACGAGCGCGCGATCAAGGCCGATATCGCGCCGGCGCCCGACGCCATCGTCGCCGCCATCCTGCGCGAGCTGACCAAGCGCGGCGCGGCGGCGGGCGCGGCGTGAAGCGCATCGATCCGAAGCTCGACGCCGCCAAGCGCAACGCCGCCACCCGCGCCGTCGCCGCAATCGAGGACAACATGGTGCTCGGCCTCGGCAGCGGCTCGACCGCGAGCATGGCGATCGAACTGCTGGGCGCACGCGTCGCGCAGGGCCTCCGCGTCACCGGCATTCCCACTTCCGAACGCACCGCCACTCTGGCCCGCCAGGTCGGCATCCCGCTCACCGATTTCACGCACCATCGCAAGCTCGACCTCACCATCGACGGCGCCGACCAGATCGAGGATGGCAGCCTCACCCTGATCAAGGGCCTGGGCGGCGCGCTGCTGCGCGAGAAGATCGTGGCCGAGGCCAGCGCGCGCATGATCGTCATCGCCGACCACACCAAGCTGGTGAAGCAGCTCGGCGCCGCGACACCGCTCCCGGTGGAGCTGGTCCCGTTCGGCTGGGAGTTGGCCCTCGAGAAGCTGCGGGCGCTCGGCTGCGAAGCGGCGCTGCGGCGCGCCGGCGCCGAGCCCTTCGTCACCGATGGCGGGCATGTCATCGCCGACTGCAGCTTCGACGCCATCCCCGACGCCGCCCGCCTGCAGGAGCGGCTGCGCCGCATCACCGGCGTGGTTGAGACCGGCCTCTTCATCGGCCTCGCCAGCCTGGCGATCCTCGGCCACGAGGACGGCGTCACGCTGCTGGAGCGGTAAGCGCGCACGCCGAGACATCAACGCCTTGAGACTCCCCTCCCCCAAGATGGGGGAGGGCCAGGGAGGGGGTTGATGCAGCGGAGATTGTGCAGGGCGTGCAGCAGAGCAAGATCCAGCGCCCGCCGCGTCGCTGCGATGCATACAACACTCCGCCGTCATCCCCGAACTTGGTTCGGGGATCCACGCCTTTCTTCCTTCGAGCCCCAAGGCGCGGATACCGCGCTGCCGCGCCACCCGAATCCACGGCGAAACTGTGCAATTTTGAACAGTCCGGTCTCGAATGGTCTATGGTCCGCACCATGCCGGATTCGAACACCAGCGAGATGCCACCCGCGGACGCCGCTCCAGCGGCACCGGCCGCGCCGTCGCCCGTGACCGAACCGACAGCCGGGGCCGAACCGACAGCCGTAGCCGAGCCCGCAGCCGCGGCCGATCCGGTCGCGGAGACGGCGGCGTTCGACGCCTTCGCCGATCAGGCCACCAAGGCCGCGCTCTGGTCCGACGACGTCAAGAAGCAGCTCCCGCAGAAGAAATAGGCGCACGGCGCCGCGTGGTTGACCCTCCCCGCCGCCGTTGCCCGTTCCCGCGCGCTCCGCTTATAGTCCGCGCACCTTTCAGCCTCAGGAGACGATCTTGGCCGCCAATCCCTTCCGCGGGTGCATTCCCGCCCTGATGACGCCGTGCAAGCCCGACCGCACGCCGGATTTCGACGCCCTCGCCCGCAAGGGCAAGGAGCTGATCGGCCTCGGCATGTCGGCGGTGGTCTATTGCGGCTCGATGGGCGACTGGCCGCTGCTGACCGACGAGGACCGGAAGAAGGGCGTCGAGGCTTTGGTCAAGGCCGGCGTGCCGGTCGTGGTCGGCACCGGCGCGCAGAACCCGGCCCGTGCCGCCGCCCTCGCCGCCCATGCCAAGCAGGTGGGCGCCGCCGGCCTGATGGTGATCCCGCGCGTGCTGTCGCGCGGCCCCTCGGTCGCGGCCCAGCGCGCGCATTTCGCCGGCATCCTGAAGGCCGCGGTCGATCTCCCGGCGGTCATCTACAACAGCCCCTATTACGGCTTCGAGACCAAGGCCGATCTCTTCTTCGAGCTGCACAAGCAGTTCCCGCACCTGATCGGCTTCAAGGAATTCGGCGGCGCCAAGTCCCTCACCTATGCCGCCGAGAGCATCACCAGCGGCAACCCCAACCTCACCCTGATGGTCGGCGTCGATACGCAGGTCGTGCACGGCTTCGTCAATTGCGGCGCCAAGGGCGCCATCACCGGCGTCGGCAACGCGCTCCCCAAGGAAGTGCTGCACCTGATCAGCTTGTGCGAGCAAGCCGCCACCGGCGACGCCACCGCCCGCCGCAAGGCCCAGGAGCTCGACGCCGCCCTCGCCGTCCTCTCCACCTTCGACGAAGGCCCGGACCTCGTCCTCTACTACAAGCAGCTCATGGTGCTGGAAGGAAACCCGGAATACGCGCTCAACCTCAACCCCGACGACGCGCTCAGCCCGAGCCAGAAGGCGCATCTGGAAGCGCAGTGGAAGCTGTTCAGGGCGTGGTACGCGGGGTGGGCGAAGGGGTGAGGTGAGAACTCGCTGAAACGACCGCGGACGGAGCAGCTCACCGCCTCGCGCCTAAGCACTCATCTCGTCCAGTTCTGGCAAAGCAATCTCCGGTGGATCGATTACTAGATTGTGCCAAATCACAGCCCCTTCGGCATCTCTATCCGTCGGTTGAGCTCGATCACCAGAGCTGAAGGACCATACCCCGACATTATTTCGACCGGAAAAAACGATGGTTGCGATTGCTGCCCACGCAAAGATCTTTGGCCCGAACGGTACTACTATTAAACGGAAGCTAGCCTCTAAAGAGTTGAGAAGCGCTTCCAAACGACCCCGCGCTACAGATGGCCTAGTGATCTCGTAATCAAACCTAGTGACATCAAATATGTCCTCCAGGTGCTGATTCGCGTCACCCATAGCCTTATCAAAGGCGCGATCGATACCTTTCGGATAGAAGGCCCACGCGTTATCGGGCTCCAAGGTTTGGAGCGCACCCAGAGCCTGGTTCGGCTCGCATCCCAATCCAAATATGGTACCCAAAGGTTTGTCAGGCCGCGTCGCCCAACCTGCAAGCCAAGGTGCAACTGGACCAGCGTGGCGTATTGGAGCCACGTCGTAAGGGCCTGTAAACTTTGAAGGCGCGTACGCAACTGCTAAATCAATAGTCCTTTCATAAGCAGCGTGCTGGAGCCCACGAACGACATTTGCAATCATCAGCCGCGACATCGACGAGATGTCTACAAGTATCTTGATCGGCGTTTTTGGAGCACCTGTCTTGTCAATCAAATTGCCGATATCAGTCGCGGAGCTTGGTGATAATCCGTTAATAAATTGAACCGCCTTCTTTCCTTCGAAGTAGCGACGGTTGGTGGCGTACGAGCCCTCCATCAAGAACCCGAACTCCAACCCAATAACGAGCGACTTAGCTTTAATATCGCATTGCTCGTAAATCCAACGACAACGACGCTCGTAACCTACCGCAACAATCGTGACGTCAAACTCGAGAGCGTCGGGCTGGCGATCGACCTCACTTATGATCATCGCCACCCTCTTCTCTAAACAACATAGGCTGTTGTATCGATATATCTATGCCCTGACTTTCGATCAGCAACCTAGAAAGATTGATCCGATCCCCGAGAGTCAGCAGAAGGCGGTATCGCGGAGCTAAGGCATATGACAGTCGGAATCGTTGCCCGAGGAATCCTCGGAGCAAGCTATCGCTACCGCCATCCTTATTTGGAACATGGATGAAGGCACCAGCGTTGAGAGCCCTACCGAATGCAGTCATAACTGTCGGCGTAAGATTGCTATCAAGCACAAATGTACTTAGGTAGTCCGTTGAGAATGGCCTTCGCAACAATCGATCCTCAAAAGCTCTTCCGATCTTGTCGACAAAATCCAAAAGCCCCTTCTGTTGATTGAAGCCCGGTATGTCGAATGGGATTACCTGCAACAAAGATGTAAGCAGAAGTTCAACGCGTGAGATTGCTGAACTTTGTTCAGCTACCGAGATGGGAGACATTCGATCGTCGGTCTCGATTGCCATTCGATAGTTTCGAGCGAGCGGGCCGATGAGAGTTAGAATTGCCCTCGGGTTTCCCTCTGTAATCTCCATGATGGAAGGAAATCCTGCATACAGTTCTTGAGATTTTCGAGACCTCTCCGCGACAACCCTCGTCCCCTCGAATTTTCGTAAGTAGTAATCGCGTGCTATCACGATAGGCAAAACCTTGCGGATGTCCTGCGCATTGTTCTCATCTGAGAACTTGTAGTTTGATGAAAGCAGGTTCCTATCTTGAACGAAGCGCGCGAATGAACTGTCTTTGCGAGCCAAGGAAAGGAACTCCAGAGGCAAGCCATCTCTCTTTCGAATGCGTCGATTTCTACCGAAGTTTGATGAACTCGGAGTTTGAAAAATCTTAGACCAATCGTTGACTTGAAACCCGAATCTCTCAAAAGCTGAGGCGAACAGGGCAGCACTAAATTTGGAAGCCTCGTCCTTATTTGCGTAGGTTAAAGAAATCGTATTGTAGTCATGGAGTGGATGCGGAGAGGTTGCGGTCTTCTCAAATCCGGCATCTTCCATGTATGGCGCCATCGCAAGTTTAACAATTACTCGCTGATCAAAACTGCGCAGGCCGGAAAGTAGGAATGACTTAATTCTTTTCGGAGCAATCTCAAGTTCATCGAACAATAGCGCCCATCGGCGGTCGTCATCACCCGTGATCCCATTAAAGGCAGCAATCGCTAGGCTAACTTTTGAAGGAAATGATTCTACAGAATAGGAAGAGTCGGGCTGGCCGGAGTTGATGTCGTTGAGCTTCGCTTCGAGGGATACCTCTACACCAAGCATAGATGTGATAACCGGGGTAACCCCAAGCCCATTAGATATTATTTCAACTAAGTTTTCCTCTTGATGGGCGTCAAGGCGCGCGCCGAGGTGTGCAATGTGGCCAGGAGATTCACTTCTACCAAGATCAATTGCTTCACGCATCGCATGTATGAGCGCCCGTAGGGAGTGAAGCACAAAGGCCGCCTCCTTTCGGCGCGGATCAAAGCTAAGGGCATCCAATGATTCGATTTGCTTACTCCACGCGATGTCCGCTTGGACGAATGCTGCGTTATACTTTATCGCTCGACTGAATACCTTCGCTTCGGCGTGCCGCCAGTTACGAAGCGCCTTCACTGTGAGCATCTTCAGAAGGGTCGTCTTGCCGCTTCCTCTTGGGCCAACCAGGAGCGTGTGACCACGCGCCAAGAGCCGACTAAAATGCGGCTCCGGAGGCACAAACGATGCGGCCACTTCGGCCGGCGGAACCGATCGTGCATTGTATTCGAGCTCGTAGCTCATCTGCGGTAACCTACTTCCGCAATAGTGCCGTCTGTTTCGAGAAGCTTTAATCCAGCGGCAGCGAGGTCTCTTTTGAAGGCTTTGAAACCAGCTGGGACTTGCCAACCGATGACTGGGATCGCCTGGAGCACTTCGTCCCAGGCAATCGTTTTTACTCCCCGCGAACCGATGTAAGCGACAAGCTGATTAACAAGCGCAATTGAACTGCCGCGGTAGCCAAAGCCAACCCGATGATCTAGTCCTTGGTTGGCAAGTGCTCTAATCCATCCGATTCCGGGCTGCCACGTCCAACTCTGAACGTGGCCGGCCAAATCAAGTCCATTTTTCTTCGCGGCCTCCGCATCACATTCAAGCAGATGAACTTGGTTTGGGTTCTTATTGTGAGCGTCGGCATTCACTTGAGCACTGAAACTTGCGCACGCCAGTATGGTCGGCGCATTGCCAGCTCCGAAGCCGTAAAAGAGCTCCGGTCTATGTTTATGCCCATGAACCACTATCCAATGGCGGCTGTCTTCGTTCAGGAGGTCGATCAGCTTGTCGCCCCCACGCGTCATTCCTATCAGTTCTTCATCTGATGGCTCGCCCTTTATCGGGTGATGATGGCAAAGCAGAATATTCACCGGCGCAAGGGGCGATCCTGCAATGGCCGTTTTCAATTTTGACAGCGTTGCTTCGCTTACACGGCCGTGCTCCAACTCGCGCTTAACCTCCTTTCCCCCTCCGTGATATGCTGCCGTATTCAGAACTAGAATGTTGCAGTCCGCCCTCGAAATGAGGGTGAAGTTCTCCGCCCAGTACTCCAGAAAGTGCTGACGTTCGCCCACAGGTATCGTGGGGCTAAGAGCCATCGCATAGCCCCGAGGATCGTGGTTGTTCTCCTTGTATCTTGAATCAATATCGTGATTGCCTACGGTCGCGATAAGTGGCGCAGACAGCGAGGCGGCAAGCTTCGAAAGTCTATCCCACACGTAACTGAAGGCCGCTGGGGTTGATTTGTTAGTCATATCTCCGGCACAAAGCACATAGTCTGCTCGGATCTGCTCGTCCCTCGCCAATTGCTCAAGTGCGGTAAACGGGTCATTTCGACCAGATGCTGCCGCACTAATGCTACTTACATACGACGCCGCTTTCGACGACGATGGATCGTCACTGCATGCGTGTATGTCGCTGAGCAGAAGAAAGCGCTTCATCAGCTAGAAACTCCGATCGCTCTGCAGTTCGTATAGAGGATCTCTGCCTGCTTCTTCCTGGCGCCGGCGAAGCCTCCAACGTTTCGTGTTACATCAAACTGAATTCGCGACCAGTTGCGTGGTATGCTAACCAATGGCATGGCTGCGTTGTAGGTGAGAGCAATCTTGGCACCTCGCCGGGCAGCTCCCTTGAGACCGTCAATTAAGTCTTCGAGATCTCTTTCACCGAAAGACTTTCGACCGTATTCGATGAATGTGCGCTCAGTAGCCGTGAAGTAAGGTGGATCTGCATAGATGAATGACCCCTCTCCAGCGTCAGCAATAGTCTTCCGGAAATCTTGATGGCGAAGTCGAGCGCGCTTTAGCGCTGTCGAGCATGTGTCGAACAGTTTTCGAGGTGGATTTCGACCCATCTCGCTTCCGCCATAAGGGACATTGAACAAGCCACGGAGATTGGTCCGCCATAGCCCGTTGAAGCAGTTCCGGTTTAAATAAATGAAGAGGACTGCTGAGCGAATCCCTTGCGGGAGTTCGCCATTAAATTCTTCTCTTGCTCGGTAATATGAACCTTCATCGCGGGGCATCCGAGCCAGAGAGCGATGAATTCGAAGCGGATTGTCCCGCACTTGGCGCATAGCATTGATAAGATGACCATTCAGGTCCGCCAACACCGCCTTTTGGGGGCGCAGAGAGAAAAACAGAGCTGCGGATCCTGCGAATGGCTCGACATAGTTTGAGTTTGTCGGCACGCAGGAAGCCAAATCCGCGAGCGATTTTCGCTTACTTCCAGCCCAGCGGAGAAAGCTCGGGCCGTGCGTGGTCGCCCCGTAAAGTCCAGTAGCCGAGTTCATTTCCTCTGAGCCCCACCATCGGCAGCCTTGGGCTACCTGCTTTTTACTAACTATGACGGCTTTTCCTGGGACTTACAAATGGTTGATTGACCGAACTTCAGTGGCAATTGCTCGGGGTTAAGAGCGCACGGCAACACGAGCGGTGGAAGGCTAACCCGATGGCCGCTGCGGTACGGCGGAGCGCGCGGAAGCATGCTAGCCTCCTCATTACGCCCCAACGGATACGATCATGGTTCGCACGCTCTGCTCGGCGCTGGGCAAGTTCAGGCTCTGCTACTCGGATCGCTGGCGACGGCCGCGGCTTACGACGAGTTCCCGCAGGGCCCCATCGCCAAGGAGATCGCGGCCAACGGCACCGCCTTGCATGGCCGGGTCGGCGGGCATCGGCCGGCGGTTGTGCTGCTGCACGGGTCTGGCGATCCGACGAGTAGGGCGTCGCTGGCGGCGGATGTCCTAGCTAACCATGCGGTGATCGTGCCTCCGATAAGGTCTTCGAGTTAGTCCCCCTGACCGAATCGCCGCGGTCGCGGAACAGCGGATGGCCCAGCCGGTTGGTCCCTCAACTCATATCAAGGAAACTCCAAAGATGATCCTCTCCAACGTCGCCCGTTGCAGCCTGCTGGCCTTGTCGCTCCTGGCGGCGGCCTGCACGGAAACCACGCCGCAGGGCCTGTCCTCCAATGTGTCCTCCGGCTCGGACGACAACGGGGCCAATTGCGGGGGTACCGCGGCCAACAAGCAGAACTGCATCAACAACCAGAACCGCATGGACACGGACCCCGCCTCCTGATCGGGTCGGCCGCGCCGTCGATCGAACACCCTGGATCTGTCCATCCCAATCGCCCGTCCCGCCATTGGGGGCGGGCGTTATGCGTTCCGGCCGCCCGCATCCCTTCCGCGGATGATCCTGCCCGGCCTCCGCAGGCGCTATGCCGGAAAGCGTGCTACCGTCGCCGCGACGCATTCCCCAACCGGAGACGAACATGATTCGCATGCTGGGCCTGGTGCTGGTCCAAGTTCTGGCCCTGCTGCTCGCATCCCTGGCGCCGGCCGCGGCTTACGGCGAATTCCCGCAGGGCTTCGTCGCCAAGCAGATCGCGACCAACGGCACCACCCTGCATGTCCGGGTCGGCGGGCACGGGCCTGCGGTCGTGCTGCTGCACGGGTTCGGCGATACCGGCGACATGTGGGCGCCGCTGGCGGCGGATCTGATGGCCGATCACACGGTGATCGTGCCCGACCTCCGCGGCATGGGCCTCTCGGCGCATCCCGACACCGGCTACACCAAGCTGAACCAGGGGAAGGACATCGCCGGCGTGCTGGACGCGCTCAAGATCGAACACACCGCGCTGGTCACCCATGACATCGGCAACATGGTGGGCTATGCGCTGGCCGGGCAGTTTCCCGCCCGCGTCACCAAGTGGGTGGTGATCGACGCGCCGCTGCCCGGCATCGGGCCCTGGGACGAGATCCTGAAGAGCCCGATGCTCTGGCACTTCAACTTCCGCGGCCCCGACATGGAGCGGCTAGTGCAGGGCCGCGAGCGGATCTATCTCGACCGCTTCTACAACGAGCTCTCCTTCGATCGCACGAAGATCACCGAGGAGACCCGCGACCATTACGCGGCACTCTATGCGCGGCCGCGCGCCATGCACGACGCCTTCGAGCAGTTCGCCGCCTTCACCCAGGACGCGCTCGACAACCAGGCGATGCTGAAGGCCGGCGGCAAGCTGAAGATGCCGGTGCTGGCCTTGGGCGGCGACCATTCCTTCGGCACCGGCATGGCCGAGGTGCTGCGCTTCGCCGCGACCGACGTGACCGGCGGTGTCATCCCGAATTCCGGCCACTGGATCATGGATGAGAATCCGGAAGCGACCATCCAGCTCACGACGGCGTTCCTGCGGCACTGAGCAAACTAGGCGTCATCGCCGGCCATCATACTCGTTCGTCATCCCAAGGCTTGGCCTTGGGATCCACGAGTTCGCTTCCGGAGCACCGAGCCCAGCCGTACGAAACTCGTGGATGCCAAGGCCAAGCCTTGGCATGACGAGACTTTTGGGGTCGAGAATCGTGCAATGACGATTCAAGAATTCGCCGCTCCAGCGACAGAGCTCTCGCTGCATACTCCTGAATTCAGAAGATACTTGAATTCAACGTCGGTAACGTCAATTGTTGTGTGTCAGGAGGAAGAGGGTACTGACGCCCTGAGACTTGTTTTCGTGGGTGAAGACGGCA
>JAUYVI010000011.1 GCA_030715195.1 Dongia sedimenti | reverse complement strand
GTCCGCCTGCATTGCCTTCACGACTTCAAAAGCCATTGGTAAACTCGTGATCGTCGCAGCTTGCTGTGGCATGGGGGTGCTCCTCTTGTGTGCTTGGCAGTTCACATCTGGAGTACCCCTTCCTTGCCCTGACACAGAATCCTTTACGTCACCTTCACGCGCGCGCTGCGAGACGCGCGGCGCCGATCGTGGTATGATCGGCGCGCTCTTTGACATCGTGAATGCTGTATCGGAACGCGCGCCGGCGTGACCGCGGTTGCTGCTCTGCAACGCAGACCGGACGCAGACAGAATGAAAGTCTGCGGCCGAGCTTGTACCCAGCTTTTACAGAACGCAGAATCGCTCCGCGGGCCAAAGCCGTGCAAATGCATTCATCGTCAGCGAGTTGGCGTGCCTGAACGCCTCAAAAGAGGACGGATGCGGTAAAAGCGCGAGCGTACGTTCGGCCAGGATGCTCGCCCGCGGGCCAAGGTTTACCCGGGGTTTACAGAACGAAGAATCGCTTGGGCCTGTCGATGGGCAGAAAGCCCATCATCATCAACAGCTTGGCATGGATTTACGCCCCTGCGCCCGGCAGCGGCGTAAAGGTAAGCACCAATCTCGCTCCGCATCATTTCGCTCTAGCCGGGCTTGCGCGCCCTCGCTCAGCTAGGGTGACGTAGACCGTCTTCCTCGACCCTTCCGCCGCCGTGAGCTTGCGACGGCGACGGGAATCCAACTTCAATCCGATTGCCTGGGCCATGCGGGGCCAGTGCCCCCGGTTGCCGGACGGTTCCTGCAAGTGACGCGAAGAAAAACGGGCGGCCGCTGCCGGCCGCCCGTCGAGTTGGATGAGAGATAGAAGCGCCGGCTTACTTGCCGATGCAGGTGTCCACGGTCTCCGGCGTGCAGACGTCGAGGCCGGTATAGGTCGGGTCGGCCGGCGGGGCCTTGCCTTCCTTGATGTCCTTCAGGGCGAACATGGTCTTGTAGCCCATCTCGAAGGGACGCTGGCCGACCTGCCCCAGGGACAGGCCTTCCTTCATCTGGTCGATCTGCACCGGCAGGGTGTCGGCGACGATCAGAGCCAGCTGCTTCTTCGCGATCGCGTCCTTGAACGGCTCGACCGCCGCGCGGTTCGCATCGGGAATGAACTGCGGGAAGCCGCCGGTCGGGATGAACGCGTCCAGTTTCGGATTCTTCGCCATCGTGTCGGTGAACTGCTGCACCGAGACCGGGAAGTCGTCGTTAGTGTAGAGCGGGCAGCCGTCGATCTCGGTCCACCCGTTCTGGCCGGTCAGGCGGTCACCCGGCGAAGCCGCCGACTGCTTGCCTGCCAGCGTGTCGCGGATGCCCTGCATGCGCTCGTTGTGGTTCGCCGCGGCGGCACCGCCCGACTGGATGCAGATCGTGCCGCCCTTCGGCTTCGCCGCCATGGCGACCTTCGCCAGGTTCACGCCGATGTCGTAGTTGTGCGTGCCGATATAGGCGACGCGCAACTCCTTGTTCTCCGGCAGCAGGTCGGAATCCCAGGTGAGAACCGGGATGCCGGCATCCTTCGCCGCCTGCAGCGGGCCCGCCATGGCCGCCGCGTTGGACGGCGACACCGCGATGCCGTCGACGCCCTTGGCGACCAGATCCTGGACGATGGTCACCTGCTCGTCGCCGCCGCCATGCTCGCCGGGGCCGATATACATGCATTCGAACGCGCCGTTCGACTCCGCCTCGGCCTTCTTGCAGCCGTCGCGGGCCTGATCGAAGAACGGATTGTTCATGTTCTTCGGCACCAGCGCGAAGACGAACTTCGCCTGAGCGCCGGAGGCAACGGCCATCATCGCGCCGAAGGCCACGGCCGTGGTCAAGATCAGCTTTCTCATGAGGTCTCCTCCCAGTTCTTGTGTTTTCACTGATTGCCGCAGTGAACCGGTCCTAACGATGCTTCTTCGAGAACAGCCGGCCGATGACGCCCGATACCACCGAGCGATCGGTGGTCATCATGCCGAGGAGCACCGCGAGAACGATGAAGGCGCCGACGAAGGCACCCTGCCAATTGGAATCGATGCCCGCCATCAGCAACGCGTTGCGGATGACCTCGAGCAGGGCCGAGCCGACCACTGCGCCATAAGCGGTGCCGGCGCCGCCCATCAGGTTGGCGCCGCCGATCACCGTCGCGGCGATGACGCGCAGCTCGTAGCCCTGGCCCATGGCGTTGATCGCCGAGCCGTTGTAGCCGAGCAGCAGCAGCGAGGCGACGGTCGCGGTGAAGGCCGAGAAGACATAGGCCTGGAACTTGATCCGGTCGACCGGCACGCCGGTCATGCGCGCCGCCGGCTCATTGCCGCCGATGGCGAAGAGATGCCGGCCCCAGGCGGTGAAGTTGAAGACGAAGCCGACGAACAGCGCGATGATCACCATGGTCCAGAAATGCGAGGAGATCTCCGGCATCCAGGCCGGCGCCCAGCCGTGCGGCGGATGCAGCGGCCACTTCGCCTGACCGATCGCCTTCACGGTCGGCGCATCCGGCCCGAACTTGTAGAGCATCTGGTTGCTGGAGAAGACCACCGCCAGCGAGCGCGCCAGCGACAGCATGCCGAGCGTCACCACGAAGGACGGCATGCCGACATAGGCAACGAAGAACCCGTTCACCACCCCGCAGGCAAGGCCGGTCAAAAGGCCCATGAAGAAGGCGACGTACCAGGGATATTCCCAGGTCAGGAACAAGCCGGCCACGATCGCCACCAGGCCCATGACCGAGCCGACCGAGAGGTCGATGCCGCCGGTGATGATCACCATGGTCATGCCGAGCGCCATGATGCCGAACGGCGCGAAGTTGCGCGCGATATTGCCGACGTTGTTCGACGTGCCGAAGGTGGGTTCGGAGGCAACCATGAACATGATCAGCACGAACAGCGCCACCGTCACCCAGAAGGGTTGGCTGGCGAGGAGCGCTTTCGCGATCGAATGCTCCTTGTGCCCGACGACGTCAGAGACGGAGGCGTGGCCAGATTCGAGGGCTATTTCACCTTCAGGACTCAAGGGGGCGGTACGGAGTTCAGGCGGCACGGATCGCTCCTGTAATCAGGCCGGTGATCTCTTCCGGGTTGGTCTGCTCGGTGTGCTTGTCCGCGACCTTGGTGCCGCGCCGCAGCACCACGATGCGGTCGCAGACGGCGAACACGTCGGGCATGCGGTGGCTGATCAGGATGACCGAGACCCCCTGCGCCTTCAGGCGCTTGATGAGCCCCAGGACCTCGGCGACCTGCCGGACCGAAATGGCGGCGGTCGGCTCGTCCATCAGGATCAGCTTGCATTGGGAAAGGCGGGTGCGCGCGATGGCGACCGCCTGCCGCTGGCCGCCGGACATCTTCTTCACCAGGTCGCGCGGCCGGGTCTCCGACTTCAGCTCCTGAAAGAGCTCGCCCGAGCGGTCGATCATCGCCTTCTTGTGGAGCACGCGAAAGGGCCAGAAGCCCTTCTTCACCTCGCGGCCGAGAAACACGTTCTGCGCGGCCGTCAGATTGTCGGCGAGCGCCAGGTCCTGGTAGACGACCTCGATACCCTTGGCCCGCGCGTCAACCGGTTTGTGGAAGTGACACACTTCGCCTTCGACGACGATCTCGCCCTCGGTCGGCCGGAAATTGCCGGCGATGATCTTGACCATCGTCGACTTGCCGGCGCCGTTATCGCCCATGAGGCCGACCACCTCTCCCGCATTGACGGAAAAGCTGAGATCCGTCAGCGCGTGGATGGCGCCGAAATGCATGGAGATGTTGCGAATATCGAGCAACGCCACTCATGTCCTCCCTGTCCGCTCGCAGCTCTGACGGCCGCTTCACGTTACGCAATTTTTTATTGCACTCGGGTCCTGTCTGCAAGGACTTCGCAGCCGGCCCTGGCCAAATAGTATGATTTTATCTTCAGCAAAGAAAGCCATACCGACCGGGCCTTGGCCCGGGCCGTCAGCGGTAGAGGGGCGGCCGATCGGCCAAACGAATTTCGACGCGGCGCCCATCGGCGAGCGAGAGCAGCCCTGCCTCGGCAATCGCCGCCGCGGCATAGCCGTCCCACGCGCTTGCGCCCGTAGCCGTTCCGCGCGCGATGGCCTTGACCCAGGCCTGAGCCTGAAGACGATAGGCGTCGGCGAAGCGCGGCCGCCAATCGGCCGGATAGGCGATGCCCTGAATTAATTCGGCGTTGGTCTCGGTGCGGGTCGGCGCGCGCAGGGCGATTGTCCCCTTCTCGCAGACCAGTTCGCCGCGCACGTCGTAGCCATAGGCCGCGTCGTTGAAGACTTCGACCGTCACCAGCTGACCCGTGGCCGATTCCAGCATGAGGAAGACCGGCGCACCGGGCGAGCTGCCCTTGGCCGGCTTCGGACGGAACACCGTGATGCCGACGAGCTCCGCATCCAGCATCCAGCGCGCGATGTCGAACTCGTGGACTGCCGAGTTGTTCACCGCCATCTTGGAATCGAACCAGTCCGGCGCCGCGACATTGCGGTGGATGCAATGGAACATCAGCGCTGAGCCAAGCCGACCCGAAGCGAGACCGGCTTTCATCTCGACATAGGATGGATCGAAGCGGCGCATGTAGCCGATCTGCACCAGCCGACGTCCGAGCTTAACCTCCGCGGCGATGACCTCCAGGCATTCCGCCGGCGTCGGCGCCAGCGGCTTCTCGCACAGCACCGGCTTGTTCGCGGCGATGCCGGCGAGGGTCAACTCCTTATGGGTCTGGTCGGGCGATGCGACCAAGACGGCGTCGACGGAGGCATCGTTGATCAGCGCCAGGGCATCGGTGACCACGGTTCCGGCGCCGATCTCTGCCGCGACGGCCTTGGCCCGCTTCGGGTCGGCATCGTAGATCGCCTGCACGGTTGCACCGGGCACCTGCGTCGCGAGGATGCGCGCATGATCCGAGCCCATTACGCCGACACCGAGAATTCCAACCCGAACGCTCACTCGCCTCTCCTTGATGCTGCTTGCGGGTCTCACTAAATCGCAGGCGTGGCGGGCTGTCCATGCGCGTTTTGTGCGGCGATGCCGTCGCAGGGCCAGCGCGATCCGGATCCCCGTGGAACGCGCGTGCGGCACGACCCGGATTGCCGACCCCGGTCCATGGCGGCTAAACAGGAGCCTGGCACGCAGGGAGGCAGAATTGGAACGGGTGACGATTTCTCTGGAGGAAGGGCTGCTTGCCGATTTCGACTCCTACATCGCGCGCAAGGGATACCAGAACCGGTCGGAGGCGATCCGTGACCTGGTGCGCGATCGGCTGGAGGCCGACACCGGCGAGGATCCGGCCGGCTATTCGGTCGGCTGCGTCTCCTATGTCTACAACCACCACCAGCGCGATCTCGCCCAGCGCCTGACCAATGCCCAGCATGGGCATCACGATTTCGTCCTTTCGGCGCTGCATGTTCATCTCGACCACGAGAACTGCCTCGAGGTCACTCTGCTGCGTGGCCCGACCGGTGCGCTCCGGGCCTTTGCCGAAAGCCTGATCGCGGAAACCGGCGTGCGACACGGGCACCTGCATTTGACCGCCGTCGAAGTCGCGGAAACCCGGCACCGGCATGGTGCGCCGGCGCATGCGGCCCAGGGTCATTCGCATGGTCATGGCTCAGAAACGCCGCACCGGCACCTGCATCTCAAGCCCAAGACCTGAGCAGCGCCCTCCACCCTCGAGTGCCAAGTCGCAGGTAGGGAGACGACGAATTTTCCGCCGGGTTTTCGGCTTCTTCCTGGCGGAATCGTTGCTGTATCAATCGTTGAAATACCGATAGAGTTTTTGCCTTCAACGAGCCCTGCCGGCGGGCGGCAGCGGATCAACGGAAACTGATGACCGCAGAATCACCCGGCGCGGGAGCCATGATCGGCCAGGACCGGTACCGCGAAATCTTCGACGCCGCTCCCGTCTCGCTTTGGGATGTGGACTTTTCCGGCGTTGCCGCCTTGCTCGACCGTTGGCGTGCCGAGGGGACGGACGATCTCCGCGCCCACCTCATGGACCATCCGGAAGAAGTCGAAGGGGCGATCCGACGGATCAGCGTCCTCGACGTGAACAGCTTCACGCTTGATCTTTTCGAAGTCGACCGGAATCAGGATCTCCTGCACTCGCTGGCCGGCATCCTCCTGCCCGACACCGCCTCGATCTTCATCGACATGCTGGTGACCCTTTGGAACGGGCTGCGCCGCTTCGGGGGCGAGACCCGCCTCCGCACCGTTTCCGGTCGGGAGGTCGAGGTCGCCTTCACCCTCGACTTCCGCGGTGCGCGCTTCGAGCGCACACTGGTGAGCCTGCGGGACATCACCGCGCAGAAGAGCGCGGAGCGCGCCGGCATCCGGCTGGCCGCCCTCATCGACTCCTCGGAAGACGCGATTCTGACCAAGGACCTCGACAGCATCATCACCAGCTGGAACCGGGGCGCCACCGAGTTGTTCGGTTACGCGGCGGAAGAGGCGATCGGAAAACCCGTCACCATGCTGATGCCAGCCGAGCGTCGGGATGAAGAACCGGCGATTCTGGCAAGAATCCGCGCCGGGGAACGCATCGAGCATTACGAAACCGTCCGGCAGCATAAGGACGGCACGCTGATCGATATCTCGCTCAGCGTCTCTCCGCTGAAAAACGCCGACGGCACGATCATCGGCGCTTCCAAGATCGCGCGCGACATCACCGAACAGAAGCGGGCCCAGGAGCAAGAGCACCTGCTGATCCGCGAAATGAATCATCGGATCAAGAACCTGTTCGCGCTGGCCAGCAGCATCATCAGTCTCAGCGCCCGCGACGCCGAAACCCCGCAGGCGCTGAAGGCCAGGGCCACCGAGCGGCTGGCGGCCTTGGCACGGGTCCACAGCCTGACCCTGGCGCCGCATGGCCAGATAGATGCCGCCGCCGCGATGCCGACGACGCTCCACGCATTGATCAAGGCGATCCTGTCGCCCTACGACGAGGGCTCCGACGCCGCCCAACGCATTGCGCTCAGCGGTGACGATCTTCAGCTCTCCCCATCGGCCACCACGAGTTTTGCTCTGCTCGTCCACGAGTTCGCGACCAACGCCGCGAAATACGGCGCGCTCTCGAACGAGCGAGGGACGATCACCATCGAGAGCAAGCAGCGTGGAGACCGGCTGATCATCAGCTGGATCGAGCGCGAAGGTCCTGCGGTGGCACCCCCGGCCTCGAGTGAAGGATTCGGCAGTTATCTCGCGAAGGCCACGGTCAAGACGCTGAACGGCCAGATCAACCACGATTGGGATCCTGTGGGCGTTACTGTCCGCCTCGATGTCGCCGTGAGCCGGGCGCAAGGCTAGGCTCACTCACAACACTGTTCAATTCTGCACACCTGGTGTTCGCATCGGCGAAAATGCGCCTGTCTTCGCAAGGAACGCGCATGCAATGCGCCTGTTACATTCATGAAGCGCCTGATGTGCATTTTGGATGTTTCACCGAATGAAAAGCCCGTTCTCCGCTCTGGTCCTTGTCGTCGAGGACGAACCGCTCGTTCGGTTGGATGCGATCGACATGCTGACCGGCGCCGGCTTTCGAGTCGTCGATGCCGCCAATGCCGATGAGGCGATCGCGATTCTGGAACAGCGCCGCGACATCCGGGTGGTGGTGACCGACATTCAAATGCCCGGATCGATGGATGGACTGAAGCTGGCGGCGACGATTCACGACCGGTGGCCGCCCATTGCGCTCATCGTCACCTCCGGCCAGGCCTGGGTGCAACAGCGCGACCTTCCGGAACGCGGCCGCTTCCTGCCGAAGCCCTATAGCGGCCCACGCCTGGTCGAAGCCATCCAGGCGGCGCTCTAGCGAGGGTATCTGGTCGCCAAGCTGACGAAATGAGGCGATGCCAGCGTCCTCAATAGCCGCCGATGATCGGGAGCACTTCGCCTGTGATGTAGCTGGAGCATGCCGGCGAGGCCAGGAACACATAGGCCGGCGCGATCTCTTCCGGCTGTGCCGGCCGCTTCATCTTGGTCTGCTGTCCGAATTTCGCCACCTTGTCGGCGCTCTTGTCCGCCGGGTTGAGCCGGGCTTTGCCTGGTGTTGCTCCCGAAACGGGGGCACCGGATACGGCCGCGCGCCGGTCTGCGGAGCCTTTTACTGCTGACTCTCGCCCTTCTTGCGCGCGTCAAGCGCGTCGATCTTGGCCTGGATGGCGCGCTGTTGAGAGGCCGTCTCGGCGGCCTCGTGGGAGGACGTGCTCTGCTGTCGCATGGCGGTCTCCGCGATGAAAAAGGTCCGTTGCGGGGCCAACCCTCGCAACGGACCTTGGTTCACCGCTTAACCGACGGTCGCGCGTTTCGCGGCGAGGGCGATGGTGCGCAGCTTGCCGCCCATCCCTTCGGACGCTGGGCCGTTCGATCGCTTCGCGCCACCGAGCGACTTCGGCTCGGGGCGCGGCAGGCCTTCGCCCTCCGCCTGTTCCGTCAGCGCCTGCTTGCGCGCTTTGATTTCGGCGCCGAGCGCCACCACGTCCACGCCCTTGCGCTTGGCTTCGGCGAAGACGCCGGTGCGCGCCTTCTCCTCTTCCTTGACATGGTGCTTGATATATTCGGAAAGCACCATGACCTTGGCGTCGTACATCGGCGAGTCTGCGCCGGCCTCCAGCAGATCGTTAATCAGGACCTTGGCGCCGTCATGCTCGACCTGCGCCTCGTCCATCATGTCCTCTTCGACGTCCTCGCCGCGGCAAGCCGGGTAGAAGATCTCCTCTTCGAGCATGGTGTGGATGATCAGTTCATTGCAGATCTGCTCGACCAGCTTTTCTTTGGCGCCGCCCTTGGCCTTCTCGGCCTTCTTGAACAGACCT
Source organism: Dongia sedimenti (assembly GCA_030715195.1). Lineage (GTDB taxonomy): Bacteria > Pseudomonadota > Alphaproteobacteria > Dongiales > Dongiaceae > Dongia > Dongia sedimenti. The sequence goes on along the minus strand of JAUYVI010000011.1, from coordinate 94,527 downwards.
TCGACCTTGCGGTGGTCGGCCTTCAGCAGGGCGACCGCATCCTGTCCGGCACGACGCCCGGCCGGCCGCGAGGTTTTCCGTCTCGCGGATTTCTTCGGTGACTTCATCTTTGCCTCGCTTAGTGCTGGGTTCACCCGTGACGCGGTATTCAGCCGCTTTCCTCACTTCGGTGTGAGTTCCCAACCCGCCTTGTGGACGGCAGTTCCACGCGCGTTCCCTGTCATCGGAACAGCAGTGAAGAATTCATCAGATTCGGATTGTTCACAGCACCCCTCGGTGGGAGCGTAGCGAACCGGCATCGGATGCCCGTGACGGAGGTATCGCATGTCCCTACAGTTCCTCGGTGAGACCGGCGTCTATCTGCCGCAGAAGGACGCCATCCGAATCACTGCCCTCACAGTCGGTGCGCATATCGGCTGTCTCGCCACCCGCTCGGCCTTGAGCGCGATCGGTTGTTCACGCGATGACCCGCCACGCAAATTGGTGGATCGCTTCGAGCAGAACCGGTTGCTGTTCGAGATCGCGGCTATGATCAAGTACCGGCGCTCGACCAATCCGAACGTCTCGATGCTTTTGATCAGCGATGAGGATCTGAAGACGCTGGAGCCGACGCCGCGAGAGACGACGGCTACGCTTCCGGCTTCGGGGGCAGCGCCCCGGAAAGCTCGGCGACGGCCGGCGCATCTCCGATAATCAGCGGCTGGCGCCAGCGCCGGATATCGCCGTCCGGACCCAGGAAGCGATCGAGCGTTGCCCACTGGCCCTTCTCGATGGTCCGGACATCCAGCTCGGCCGCTTGCACCAGCGCCAAGCCGCCGGCGACATCCCAGATGTTGGGCCGCTCGAAGCGCGCGACGCGCAGCAGACCCGCGGCCACGAAGGCACATTCGATCGCGGCGGAACCGGTTTTGCGGGTATCCCACAGGAAGCCGAAGTTCTTGCCGCCGCCCGGATCGCCCGCGAGGCGGCGCTGCACCGAGGGATTGACCTTGAGATCGATCGGCACCTCGTCGAAATGGAGGGGCGCGCCGACCCGACCGTGGTAGACGCCTGCCCGGAGCGCGTGCGAAGTCGCGCACCAAACCGCGCCGACGACCGGCCGGCCGCGATGCAGAACTCCGATCGAGGCCGCGAACAGCGGAAAGCCGTTGATGAAGTTGGCCGTGCCGTCGATTGGGTCCACCGCCCAGACGAACTCCGCATAGGGCCGGTCGCCGGGACGGTCGTTGATCTCCTCGCCGATGATGTCGTGGGCCGGGAAACGCTCGGCGATCCGCGCGCGCAGCAGCACCTCAACCCGGTGATCGACCTCCGAGACCGGATCGCGATAGGTGGCCTCCGTGTCCTCCTTCGCCGCGACGTCGCTCTTGTACTTGATCGCCAACATCCCGCCGAGCGCGTTGACGATCTCGGCGCCGGCCAGACGCGCGACCTCGACCGCCATGCGTTCGATCTGGACCAGCGTCTTGTCGTCGGGCAAGTCGCTGAGGGTGCGTGCGGCTTCTCCCATCATGATCGCTTCTCCTTCTTGACTGCCCGCTTCGCCGCGGCACCTTCGGCCTTGCCTTGCGGCGCCAGAATCTTCAGCTGGCGCTCGGCGATCTCGATGGTGACCAGGTCGGCGTTGTCGCGCCTAGCCTTCTCTTTGGCCTTCTCTTCCGCCTCGTCGGCGACCTTGGACTCCTTTTTCCTGGCGTCCTTCTTCGCCTCGCTCGGCGCCGTGGCCTGGCCCGGCATCAATGGAAACTTGTCGTCGATGCGAAGATCCATGCCGTTCCAGGCGATCGTGATCTTGCTGCCGGGAATTGTCGCGACCGGCGGCGGGCCGACGATCCCTTCATCGAGGTCGTCATGGATCAGCGCATCCAGCCATTCGAGCAGAGCATCGCGATGCTCGGTAGTCACATAGGCGACATCCAGCAGGTTGTCGCCGGGATCAGCGTTCGGCGCCAGCCGCAAACGCGGACCGACCTGGCTGATGTTCAGGATCTCGATCAGGACCACCTCGTCCTCGATGCGTGTCCCGTCCACCGTGATGTAAAGCCGCTCGGGCTTGGCATGCTTGATGGCGTGCCGGAATGCGACCCGGCCGGCGTTGATACGGTGCTTGCGGCCCTTGGGATCGCTCTTGTCCTTGGGCTTCGGCGTGGTTGCTTCGGCGAGGGAGCCGAGCCCGACGCCTTCGATGAAGCGTTGCTCGCCCCAATGGGCATGGGCGACACCATGTGACAGCTTGCGAAGCGGCGTCTGGTTCCAGCGCGGGATCAGCGCCTCGGGCGCATCGGTGATGCCGAAGGAGAGCGCGATGTTGTTGGCGGTGCCGATGGGGAGAATGGCGAGCGGCGTGTTCTGTTCCGGCTTTGCCAGCAGGATCTTGGCGACTTTCGCGATGGTGCCGTCGCCGCCGGCCACGATCACCAGATCGCCCCGATTGTCGAGCTTGGCGTCGAGATCGGGGCGCTTCGAGTTGCGGTATTTCACGCGGAAGCCGGCCGCTTCGATCAGCGCAATCAGTTGATCTTTGGTGGGTTCGCGGATACCCGCAGACGCGTTGTGAACCAGGATTGCTTTGGGTGCCAAGGTTTCCCCCTCTATGACCCGATTGGCCGGCCCCGAATTAACACCCGGGATGGCGCAGAAGCTCCCGGCCGCCGCCAATCGGAGAGGACCCGAATCAGCCTCTCATATCGTTACTGTTCACCGGCTTTAACGTGGAGAGTCGTGAACGGAAGCCGGTCCAGCAGAACGGCCGCATCCGTGCTGGTATCGCCGGAGAGCGTTCTTCCGGTGAACAGGTCCAGCGCGGGTGCGGGCGTCCATGCGATCCTGGTATCGGCCCACACCGCGCCCGTGGCGTCGGAGAAGCCGGCAGTGAGGCGTGGCACGACGACAAGCAGAGCCTCATTGTCGACCTGGCGCGTGAACGCGATCAGGTGCGCTGCCTTCGCACCCGTGACCACAAGCGGTTCGTAGCTGCCCTCGGCAAAGAGGCGCGGATGCTCCCGCCGGAATTGCAGCAGGCGCGCGATCACGGCCTGCTTGATGCGCCCGTCACGCCATTCCGCCAGCAAAGCAGGAAAGTCGGCCGGTTCATCGACGCACGCTTTCCGGGCGCCATAGTCGACCGGTCGCCGGTTGTCGGGGTCAACCAGGCTGAAATCCCAGAGTTCCGCGCCCTGATACAGATCGGGCACTCCGGGTGTTGTCAGCCGCAGCACGGTCTGCGCCAGACTGTTGCGAATCCCGGCCGGTGCGATGCGCGCGACAAGGCTCTCCGCCTGCGCGAGGAAGCCACAGTCCGGATCGAAAAGCCGGGCCAGGTAACCCTTGCCGTCGCACTCGAAGCGTTGGTTCGGATTGTCCCAGGCGGTGTGTTGCTTCGCTTCCCGCAGAGCCTTCACCAGCCAATCCTCCAGCCGCCGGTGGAATGCGGCGGCGTCGAAGTCCGGCGGCCAGGCGCCGACAATCGTTTGCCAGATCATCAGGCCGATGGCCGGTTCCGGGGCCGGATATTGGGCCGACCATCGTATGGCGAGCGCGCGCCATTCCTCCGCCAGCTCGCTCAGTACCGCCAGTCGCGCGCGATGATCCTCGCCACGCTTGGTGTCGTGCGTCGCCGTAGCCAGCATCGCCGCGGGAAAGGCGGCGCGGCGTCCAGCCGCGGAAGCGTGGAATCGCTTGGGTGAAAGCGCAAACTCTCCCGGATCGGATCCTACCTCATTGCGCGACAGCAGGCGACTGTACCGATAGAAGGCCGTATCCTCCACCGCTTTCGCCGTCAGCGTGGCGGAGAGCTGCTCGAAGCGCGGCCGCACCGGCGCCTTCGGCAAGACGGTGCAGATGTCGGCCAGCGCGGCGGAAGCTTCGGCATCCAGCACCGGGCGCGCCGCGTTCACCGCAAAGGCGAGCTCCTGCGTATCGGCCTCGTCGAAGCCGGACTCGTCACCGTAGAGCCTATAGTGCCGAAAGCAGGCGAGAAGCTCGGTCAATGCCTTACGCAACACCGCGTCCTCGGCGGGCAGCTTCATCGCGCGCAGGGCGGCGATCAGCCGGTCGCGTTGCCGCGGAAACAGGCGCCCCAGGATCTCCCGGCGCGCATCGCCGGCCACCGCCGGGAAGCTGCGTTGGTCTCCACTTAGCGCCTGCCACAGGACGGTCAGCGCCTCTTCGCCCTGTGGATCGTGCAGCACGGCCGAGACCTCATCCATGAAGTCGTAGCCGGAGGTGCCATGGATCGACCAATCTGCGCTCAGCCGCTCGCCGGAATGGAGGATCTTCTCGATGACGAGATAGCTGTGCGGCGCCATCGCGTCCAGGGCATCGCGCAGCTTGCGGCAATAGGCGATCGGTTCGGCAAGACCATCGACATGATCGACCCGGACCCCATCGATAATGCCCCGCCGCCGCAGGTCGAGAATGAGGCGGTGGTAGTCCTGGAACACGGCGTCGCGATCGATCCGCAGCGCCACCAGCTGGTTGATGTCGAAGAAGCGCCGCCAGTTGATGCGGGTCGCGGCCTCGCGCCAGAAAGCCAGCAGGTAGTTCTGGCGCGGCAGTAGCGATCGGATATCCGCGCCTTCGCTGCGCGGATCGAGCGGGAACCGCTGGTCGAAGTATCGGATCACCCGCTCGCCGTTCTCTTCGGCGACGGTGATCTCATTCCGGTCGAGGCAGGCCGCGAGCGTGTCGCCGAGGCAGGGCAGCAGGACCTTCCCGCGCAGATCCGGGTCCGGTTCGTCCCATTCGATGTCGAAATGTTCGGCGTAGCGGCTGGCGCGGCCCGATCGCAGCACGTCCCGCCACCAGGGATTCTCGGCGACCGCAGCCATGTGGTTGGGCACGATGTCGATGATGAGGCCCATCTCATGACGCCGCAAGGCGTCGGACAGGCGATCGAGCCCGGCATGTCCGCCGAGTTCCGGATTGATTGCGGTCGGATCGATCGTGTCATAGCCATGGGTCGAGCCCGGTCGCGCCGCCAGGATCGGCGAGGCATAGACGTGACTGATGCCGAGCTTCGCCAGATAAGGCACGATCTCCACCGCGGCGTCGAACGGGAAATCGCGGTGCAGCTGCAGCCGAGCCGTAGCGCGGGGAATGCTCATGGCTTGACCCGGCCGGCGGCGAGCCGGCGCAGGCGAGACGCCACCCGCTTCTGCCGGCAAATCTCGCCGGCCTCGATCAGGATGCGGCGCCGCCAATTGGGATGCTCCGTGGTCGTGCCCGGAAGATTGGGCTGTTCCTTGCGGCCGAGCGCGTCCTCGAGCGGGAGCAGGACCAGATCACATGCCGTCTGCCCGAGATAGTCGATCGCGCCGGTCAGCACCCGCGCGACGTCATGAGTGCCCGGCGCGCGGCCTTCGGCGACGCCCGCACGGACGAAGGAATCCCAGAGCTGCGCCCGGTCGCGCTTGCGGTCGGCGGCAGCCTGGGCCGCGCCGTCGCGCGCCGCGAACAGCTTCAGCCGCTTGCGCCAGGCGATGTCCTTGCCGAGCCACCAGCCGGCAATCGTCGGCAGATCATGGGTCGTGGTCATGCCGACGGCGTTCTTGCGCCACTTCCGCGGCGGCAGGAAGCGCTGGCCTTCGCGCTCGAACCACAGCACCTGCATGCCTTTGATGCCGAAGCCGTCGAGTTCCTCGCGGAAACCTTCAGGCACGGTTCCGAGATCCTCGCCCAGCACTACCGCGCCGGCGCGGTGTGCCTCCAGGGCGGTAAGCCGGAGCAGGTCGGTCAACGGATAGCGCAGATAGGCGCCGTACTTGGCCTCCGCGCCGTTCGGTACCACCCAGAGCCGGCGCAGGCCGAGCACATGATCGACGCGGATGCCGCCGGCATCCTGCAAGGCGCTGCGCAGCAACTCGACATAGGTCGCGAAGCCGGTTGCGCTCAAGGCGGTGGGCGAAAAGGTGGTGACGCCCCAGCTCTGGCCTAGCGTATTGAACGCATCGGGCGGGGCACCGATCGAGGCGCCGGCCAACATCCGGCCCTGGTTGCCCCAGGCCTCGCTGCCGCCGCCGTCGGCGCCGACCGCGATGTCCTTGATGATGCCGAGCGCCATCTTGGCGTCACGCCCGGAATCGGCCGCGCTCTTGAACTGCCGCGCCGCCAGCCATTGCAGGAAGATGTGGAAGTCGACGGTTTCCGCGTTCTGCCTGGCGAAGCGCCGAACCGCAGGACCGCCCGGGTCCCGATACTCTGCGGGCCATGTCGCCCAGTTCCCGAGCGCGCGGTCGGCGCCGAAGAAATGCGCATGCAAGGCTTCGAATGTCGCGTGCGCCAGCAGCGAAGCACCGCCGGCCCGACAAAACGCGGCAAGGCTGCGTGCCGCGGGATGGCCGTCTTCGAACGCGCGGGCCTTCCGCGCCGCATCGAACAGGCCCCGCAGGGCCTTCAGCTTCGCCCGCGAGGATTCCGGCCAGGCGATCAGCGCGTCGCCGCCAGCACCCTGGCGTGGCGCCAGTTTTGGCGGTTTCAGATCGAGGATAGCCGCGGCCTCGCCCGTATCGATGTGCAGGGCGTTCATCCAGAGCCGGCTCGACGGCGCATAGGGACTGAAGCGCCAGGGATCGGCCGTGAATTGCGCATGCAGCGGGCTGACCGCGACCGCTCCGGCGCCGGACTCGGCGCTGCCGCGCATGAAGTCGCGCAGCGCGCCATAGCTGCCGATGCCGCCGTCGGCCTTCCGGTAGAGCGAGTAGAGTTGCACCGACAAACCCCAACCGCGTCTGCCCGCCTTTCCGCCGGTACCGCGCGCCGGGGCAACGGCCAGCGTGTAGCTCTGCTTGCCGTGCTTGCGCTCGTAATAGCCGGGCTCCTGCGGCGCTTGGGACTTCGACGCTGTCCCGGGAATCGCATAAGCCTGCCCCGCTTCCGCGGTGATCAGCGGCGGAACGCCCGCCGCCTGCGGCGCGGTGCCGAGGATGTCCAGCAAGGTGCGTAAAGTGTCTGGCGCGATGATGCGGGTCCTGCCATGGACGTCCTGCCATTCCGTCAGGATGCCGGCTGCCTTCGCCGCTCTCTGCAATTGAGCGTCGGTCTTCATGACGTCTCGTCCAGGATGGCGAGGAACGACTTCCCGCCGAGCCCGACTGCGTCCGCCTTGGCACCATGGGAGAACAGGTGCGTGCCAGGCACCGGCGGCAAGCGAACCGGCTCCGCGCCGAAATTCGCGGCGAGGACCAGTGCGGAACGGTCACCGAGAATCCAGCGGGCCTGCAGGGCGTGGGGGTTCAGCGCCTGCGCACTGGCCGGCCGCACGCCCTCCAGCCGCGGCACGATCACCTCGCGGCGCAGATGGATCAGACCCCGCACGAAGTCCAGCCAGCCGCTGGACCATTCGTCCGTCGCCGCGAAATCGACGCGGCTCTTCCGGAACGTATCCAGCTTGTTTGGATCGGGAATGCGGCGCTGGGCCTCCTCGGTCGAGAACTCGGGAAACTTGCCGAACTCCTTGCGCCGCCCGGTCTTCACTGCCTCGGCAAGCTCGCCTTCGTAGTTGGCGAAATAGAGGAAGGGGTCGCGTGCGCCCACTTCCTCGCCCATGAACAGCAGCGGGATCTGCGGTGCCAGCAGCAGCAGCGCGAGACCGACCTTCAGCGCGTCGGGATCGGCTATGGCGGCGAGCCGGTCGCCGAAGGCGCGGTTTCCGATCTGGTCGTGGTTCTGCAGGAAGAAGACGAAATTGAGTGGCGAGAGATGCGCGCTCGGGCTGCCGCGCTTGGCGCCGTCGCGATAAGCCGAGGCCTCGCCCTGGAAGACGAAGCCCTGCTCCAGACAGCGCGCCAGCGCTTGGGCAGGATTTTCGGCGTAGTCGCTGTAGTAGCCGCCGGTCTCGCCGGTCACCAGCACATGGGCCGCGTGATGCGCATCGTCGTTCCACTGCGCGGTGAAGGCGCCTTCCAACAGGCCTGCGTCATTGTCGTCGTTCTCGAGCACGAGATGCACGCGACGGTCGGTGATCGTCTGGTGCACCGTGTCGGCCAGTTCCACCAGCCAATCGCGCTCGGGGATCGCATGGACCGCGTCGAGGCGCAATCCGTCGAACCGATATTCCTCCAGCCAGTAGAGCGCGTTCTCGATGAAGAAGCGGCGCACCACGGGATTGCAGAAGTCGATCGCCGCGCCCCAGGGGGTGTGCAGGTCCTCGCGGAAGAACGAAGAGGCGTAGGCGTGCAGATAATTCCCTTCCGGGCCGAAATGGTTGTAGACCACGTCCTGGAACATCATCAGATCGAGCTCGTGCGCCCGGTCCACCAGCGCCTTGAGGTCGTCCGGCGTACCGTAAGCGCTGTCCGGCGCAAAGGGCAGAACGCCGTCATAGCCCCAATTGTGCGCACCGAAGAAATCCGCGATCGGCATCAGCTCGACCGCGGTCACGCCGAGGTCCTTCAGCCGCGGAAGATGCTCCACCACCCCGCGGAAGCCGCCGAACGCGCCCGGATGCAGCTCATAGAAGATGGCTTCGCGCCACGGCCGCCCACGCCAGGTATCGCTGCGCCAAGTGTAGGCAGCGGGATCGACGACGACGCTGGGACCGTGGACATCCTCGGCTTGCGCGCGCGAGGCCGGATCCGGCACGGCGAGATCGGGCGAGACGCGATAGCGGTATCGGGTGCCCGCGCCGCAGTCGATTTCCAGGCGATGCCAGCCGCCCGCTTCCGCCTGCATCAGTTGCGGTGCGCGGCCATCGATCTCCAGCCCCACGGTCGCCGAATCCGGCGCCCAGAGCCGAAAGCGCGTGCGACCGGGCTCGACCAGGGTCGCGCCATGCGAAAGCTCGAAACGATGCGTGGTCATGATGCGTTCAACTGTCCGATCAGCAGCATCACGGCATGGCTGGGTACCCGGACGATCTCGGATTCCAACGCGCCCGGCACGCGGTTGGGGTCGCTGCTGTCCAGGGCCAGAGTCCAATGCAGGTTGTTGGTCGACGGCACGCGGAAGTCATGGTCCGCGGTCGAGCCGTTCAACATCAGGAGCGAAGCCTCGACCGTGCCGCCGTTGACTATGGCAGCACGGCGGAGCGCCAGCAGCCGGCGCTCGGGATCCTGCCAATGCGACGGTTGCATAGCCGTTCCTTCCTCGTTGAACCATTCGATATCCTGCAGATTGGGCGCGATCTCGTTGCGGCCGTGCAGGAACTGGCTCGCACGAAGGGTTGGGTGATTGCGGCGCAGAGCCGCAAGGCGTGCGACGAAGCGCTCGAGGTCGCGGTTGTCCGGCTCGGCGGCCTTGCCCCAGTCGATCCAGGAGATCTCGTTGTCCTGAGCATAGGCGTTGTTGTTGCCGCCTTGGGTCCGGCCGAGCTCGTCGCCGGCGAGCAGCATCGGGGTGCCGAGTGAGCAGAACAGGGTCGCCAGCATCGCGCGCTTGGTGCGGCCGCGCAGGACGCGGATCGCAAGATCGTCGCTCGGACCCTCGACGCCCCAATTGCTGGCGAAATTCTCGTTGTGGCCGTCGCGATTGCCTTCACCGTTCGCTTCATTGTGCTTCTCGGCGTAGCGGGTGGCGTCTTCCAGCGTAAACCCGTCATGCGAGGCGACGTAGTTGACCGAGGCCCAGGGCCGGCGCTTGTGATGATCGAACAGGTCGGCCGAACCCGCGAGCCGAGCCGCAAGCTCCGGACACTGTTGCGCGTCACCACGCCAGAACCGCCGGACGCTGTCCCTATACTTGTCGTTCCACTCGGCGAAGCCCGCCGGATGGTTGCCGAGCTGATAGCCGCCCGGACCGAGATCCCAGGGCTCGGAGATCAGCTTGAGGCGCGAAAGCACCGGGTCCTGGCGGATCGCATCGAAGAAGCCGGAGCCCGGGTCGAAGCCCGCGCTCTCACGGCCGAGATTCGCCCCGAGATCGAAGCGAAAACCGTCGATGTGAAACGTGTCGACCCAACTGCGCATGGAATCCATAATCATCTGCAACACGCGTGGGTGCGATAGGTTCACGCTGTTGCCGGTGCCGGTGTCATTGATGTAACGCCGCTGATCGCCGGGCACGAGGCGGTAGTAGCTGGCATTGTCCAGGCCACGGAATGACAGCGTCGGGCCCAGCTCGTCGGATTCGCAGGTGTGGTTGTAAACCACATCGAGCAGCACCTCGATCCCGGCCGCGTGCAAACGGCGAACCGCGGTCTGCAGCTCGGCCAGGGATCCGTCCGACAGGTAGGTGGACTGCGGCGCGAAGAAGGCGAGCGTGTTGTAGCCCCAGTGGTTGCGCAACCCCTTCTTGACCAGGAAATGGTCGTCGATCGAAGCATGGATCGGCATCAGCTCGACCGCGGTCACGCCGCGCTTCGCCAGGCGCTCGATCGAACGGGCATCGCAGAGGGCCGCGAAAGTGCCGCGCTCATGCGGCGGCAGGTCCTCGCGCCGCATGGAGTAGCCGCGGACATGGAGTTCATAGATGACGGTCCGGTCCCAGGGCGTATCCGGCCGCCGGTCCTCGCCCCAATTGAACGCAGTGTCGCAAACCACCGCCTTCGGGACGGCGGCGGCGCTGTCGCGCCGATCCTGGGAAAGATCGGCACGCGGACTGCCGGCCCGATAGCCGTAGACGACATCCGACCATTTGAGATCGCCGATCAGCCGCCGCGCATAAGGGTCGACCAGCAGCTTGTGGTGGTTGAAGCGATGGCCACTCTTCGGATCGTAAGGGCCCTCGGCGCGATAGCCGTAGGCCAGGCCCGGCTTGGCATCCGGCAGATAGCCATGCCAGACCTCGTCGGTGCATTCCGGCAGTGCGAAGCGCGCGACCTGCCGCCGGCCGGAGGGATCGAACAGGCAGAGATCGATTCGATCCGCATGGGCCGAGAAGACGGCGAAATTGACCCCAAGCCCATCCCAGGTCGCACCGACCGGGTACGGCTTGCCCGGCTCAAGCCGGTCCGGAAAGCGCGCCATCGCCCTATTCGGGTTGCAGCCAGACCGTGGCCAGCGGCGGGAGAGTCAGCGCAAGCGATTGCTCGAATCCGTGGATCGGGTGCGGCTCGGCGGTGATCCCACCGCCATTGCCGAGATTCGAGCCGCCATAGACCTCCGCGTCGCTGTTCAGCCGCTCGCGCCAGCGTCCGCCAGGCGGCACGCCGATGCGGTAGCCCGTGCGTGGCACCGGCGTCATGTTGCACACCACCAGCATCGGCTTCGCATCGTCCTCGCCGGCAGAACGCAGGTAGGCGAAGACGCTCTGCCCGCGATCGTCGCCGACGATCCAGCGGAAGCCCGCCGGATCGGCATCGAGCCGATGCAACGCTGGCTCGGAGACGTACAGCCGGTTCAAGTCGCGGGTCAGCCGTTGCATGCCGCGATGCGGCGTATGGTCGAGCAGCCACCAATTGACCTGGGCATCGTGATTCCACTCGAACGGCTCCGCGATCTCGGTGCCCATGAAGATCAGCTTCTTGCCGGGATGCGACCACATGAAGGCGAGATAGGCGCGCATGTTGGCGAAGCGCTGCCAATCGTCGCCGGGCATTCGGCCAAGGATCGAGTGCTTGCCGTGCACCACCTCGTCGTGGGACAGCGGCAGGATGAAGCGCTCCGAGAAAGCGTAAATCAGTCCGAACGTCATGTCGTCGTGATGCCAAGAGCGGAAAGCGGGGTCGCGCGACATGTAGCGCAGGCTGTCGTTCATCCAGCCCATGTTCCATTTGAAATGGAAGCCGAGCCCGCCTTCCTCGGCCGGCCGGGTGACGCCGGGCCAGGCGGTGGATTCCTCCGCGATCAGCAGCCGGTCGGGGAAATCCTGGCGCATGATCGCGCTCAGCTCCCGCACGAACTGCACAGCTTCCAGGTTCTCGCGGCCACCATACACGTTCGGCACCCATTCGCCCGGCTTGCGGCTGTAATCACGGTAGAGCATCGAGGCGACTGCATCCACGCGCAGCGCATCGATGTGATAGGCGCGCAGCCAGTGCAGAGCGCTGGCGATCAAGTAGCCGCGCACCTCGCGCCGGCCGAAATTGAAGATCAGCGTGTTCCAGTCATGATGGAAGCCCTCGCGCGGGTCCTGGTGCTCATAGAGGTGCGTGCCGTCGAAATCCGCCAGGCCATGGGCATCGCTCGGAAAATGCGCCGGCACCCAGTCCAGGATCACGCCGATTTCGGCCTGGTGGCAAGCATCGACGAAACGGGCGAAATCCTCGCAGGAGCCGAAACGGGAGGTCGGCGCGAACAGGCCGATCGGCTGATAGCCCCAAGAGCCGGAGAACGGATGCTCCATGACCGGCAGCAGCTCGATGTGGGTGAAGCCCATGTCCTTGACATAGGGCACCAGGCGCTCGCTGAGGTCGTTCCAGGTCACCAAGCCGCCGTCGGGCCGGAACCAGGAGCCGGCATGGACCTCATAGATCGAAATCGGGGCGGCCGCCGTCTGGCGCTGAGCACGGCCTGCTTCCCATTCGGCATCGGTCCAGGAGATCTGCGAGAGATCCGCCACCACGGAAGCGGTCGCGGGCGGCAGTTCCGCCCGCAAAGCGACAGGATCGGCCTTCAACGGGAGGACTTCGCCCGAAGGAGCGACAATCTCATACTTGTAGATCGTACCGGCGCGCAGGCGGGGGATGAACAGCTCCCAGACACCGGCCGGATGGCGCAGGCGCATGGCGTGCCTCCGTCCATCCCAGTTGTTGAAGTCACCGACCACCGACACGCGACGGGCGTTGGGTGCCCAGACCGCGAAGCGGACGCCGGGCACACCGCCCAGTTCCATCACCTGTGCGCCCAGCGTATCGCCGAGGTGCCGATGCGTGCCCTCGTTGATGAGATGCAGATCGACGTCGCCGAGCAGGGTGCCGAAGGAATAGGGATCCTCGGTTTCCTGCACCGTCTCCGGCCATTGCACGCGCAGCACATAGCGGCCGGGATCGACCACCTCGCCGCCGAACACGCCCGAAGCATGGATCGGCTGCAGCGTTGCGTTGGACTCGTCCTTCTCCAGCGGATGGACTTCGACGGCGGTCGCGCCAGGCTGAAAGGTGCGGATCACAGTGCCTTTCTTGCCGCGATGGGGCCCGAGCACGCTGAAGGGATCGCCCAACCTGCCGTGCAGGAGAGCTTCGAGCGCGCCGTCATCCGGCGCGATGTCATGTGGTGTGCGGCTCAAGCGTCTTCTCCGTTTTGCGGTCCAACAGCCTGGTGAGGCCGCGCAGCGGAAACGCGATCCAGGCCGGGCGGTTCGCCGCCTCGTAGCAGATTTCGTAGGCCGCCTTCTCGATCAGGAACATCCGCAAGAGCTTGTCGTCGGATGCGAGGTCGATCCAAGGATGTGGTGCCTCGGCCAGTACGGCTTGATAGGCCTTGCGGAAGGCCTCACTGACCGCAGCGGTGAAGCTCTGCAGGAGGTCAAGCTGCTGCTCGTCGAGCTTCGGCGAGGTGGGCGGCCGGTTGCTGACCGTTGCCGCGGCGGCATAGTCGAAGGAGCGCAAGATGCCGGCCACGTCGCGCAACGGGCTCGCCTTGCCCCGGCGGGCTTTCAATGGCTTGGCCGGCTCGCCTTCGAAATCGATGATATGGATATCGTTCTGCACCACCAGGATCTGGCCGAGGTGGAAATCGCCGTGGATGCGGGTCTTCAACCCGGCACTCCTGGCGTTCGCCATCTTGCGCAGAAGCTCGTGGGTTTCGCGCCGCCTATCGAGCAGCTTCGCAGCGGCGGCGGCTGACTCCGGGTCGAGATTGGCTTTCGCCGCCGCCAACGCCTCCAGAGCGCGATCGAGCTGATCCTGCGCCTGGCCCTCCCAGGCCGCGACATCCGACTTGCCTGCGGCCTCCGGCGCAAAGGCTGAATCGTCGCTCGGCTGTGCAAGGCACGCATGCAGTTCCCCGAGCCGTTTCCCGATCATCGCCCCGAAAGCCTCATAGGGCGCCATCAGCTCGGCGGCGGTCGCGCCGTCGTGACCCGCCTGGGTCAAGAGAGCGGCATCTTCGAGAGCACGCGATAGATAGCCGAGAGCCCAGGTCCAGCCATCGCCCTGGTTGCGCAGGAAGCCCTGCACCACGGCGAGAGTCCGAGGCTCGCCGTCGGGTGCGACGCGGCGGATCTCGCCCAGAGCCGGCGAGGTGTTGCGATAACCGTGCTCGGCCAGATAGGCGCCGACCTCGGCCTCGGGATGGATGCCGTTCTCGATCCGGCGCAGTAGCTTGATGATGACCTTGTCTTCGATCACCACGGTGCTGTTCGACTGCTCCACCGCGAGCGGGCGGACCTGCGGGTTCTCGTGGGCGACTTCGTATTCCTTGAGGAGGACAGTCGGAATGAAACGCGTTTGCTCCTCGCCGCGCTCCAGCACCGATCCCTTCTGCAGGTGCTCCAGCAGCATCATCGGGAAGCTCTCGACGGCGAAGGCGTCGGTCAGCAAGCCGACACGCCGGCCGATTCGCACGCGCGCCAAGGCGAGCTGCTGCGGCAAGGCCGTCACGATCTCGTCTTCCCAGAGGATGGTGAGCGGGAGCTGGTAGCGCTCGCCCGTTCCGGCCAGGCGGATTTCGCAGAGCACGACCGGATGCGGAGATTCCGGAAAGGCTGGCTCGCAGGTGACTTCCAGCTTCGGCGGCGCGGCGTCCTTGGCGGCGAACCAGCGGCGTTTCGGCAAATAAGTGGGGAGGATCTCCTCCTCCAACTGCTTCCTCAAGCCCGGCTGCTGCAGCTCGGCTACCGATTTGCGCAGGACCAAGGTGATATACTCCGGCATCTGCTCGGGCACGGGCTTATGCCAACTCGGCAGGTTGGCGCTGACACCGAGGGTGAACCAATAGAAGCCGTAAGCGGGGAGTGTCAGCAAATACGTCAGCTGACCGATCGGCGGGAAGGTACTGCCTCCGATCATGTCGACCGGCACCCGGCCGGCGAATTGCGCGAGGTCGAGCTCGACCGCTTGCGCAGTGCGCGAGAGATTGTTGACGCAGAGCACGACGTCGTCGCCGAGCGTGCGCAAGTAAGCGAGCACCTTGCGATTTCCGGGCGCCAGCAACCTGAACTCTCCGCGGCCGAAGACGGAAGTCTGCTTGCGCACGGCGAGCATGCGTCGCGTCCAGTTCAGCAGCGAATGCGGGTCGGCCGATTGCGCCTCGACGTTGACCGCCTGGTAGCCATAGGCCGGGTCCATGATCGGCGGCAGGACCAGCTTCGCCGGATCGCCCTTGGAGAAACCGCCGTTGCGGTCGATCGACCATTGCATCGGCGTGCGCACGCCGTCGCGGTCGCCGAGGTAGATATTGTCACCCATGCCGATCTCGTCGCCGTAATAGAGGACCGGCGTCCCCGGCATCGAGAGCAGCAAACCGTTCATCAGCTCGATCCGGCGACGATCGCGCTGCACCAGCGGCGCCAGGCGGCGGCGAATCCCGAGATTGAGCCGCGCGCGGCGGTCGGCGGCATAGGTTTCCCAGAGATAGTCCCGTTCCTTGTCGGTCACCATCTCGAGCGTCAGCTCATCATGATTCCGCAGAAAGATCGCCCATTGGCAATTCTCCGGGATCTTCGGCGTCTGCCTGAGGATGTCGGAAATCGGGAAGCGATCTTCCTGGGCGATCGCCATATACATCCGCGGCATCAGCGGAAAGTGGAAGGACATGTTGCATTCGTCGCCGTCGCCGAAATAGGCCTGAGTGTCCTCCGGCCATTGGTTGGCCTCGGCCAGCAGCATCTTGCCCGGATAGAGTCGGTCCATCTCGGCGCGGATCTTCTTCAGGACGGCGTGGGTCTCCGGCAGATTCTCGTTGTTGGTCCCTTCCCGCTCGATCAGGTATGGAATGGCGTCCAGGCGAAGTCCGTCGACTCCGGTGTCGAGCCAGAACTTCATGATCGATAAGATTTCTTTCAGCACCTTTGGATTGTCGAAGTTCAAATCCGGCTGATGCGAATAGAAACGATGCCAGAAGTATTGGCCGGCGACCTCGTCCCAGGTCCAGTTCGACTTCTCGGTGTCGATGAAGATGATCCTTGTGCCCGAATATGCCTTGTCGGTGTCGGACCAGACATAGAAATCGCGTGCGGCCGAGCCTTTCTTGGCGCGCCGCGCCCGCTGGAACCAGGGATGCTGGTCGGAGGTATGGTTGATCACCAGCTCGGTGATGACGCGGATGCCCTTCTCGTGGGCGGCTTTCACGAACCTGCGGAAATCCGCCATGGTTCCGTAGTCCGGGGAGACCTTCCGGTACTCCGCGATGTCATAGCCGTCGTCGCGCCGCGGCGAGGGATAGAAGGGCAGGATCCAGATCGTGTTGGCGCCGAGCTCGACCACGTGGTCGAGCCGCGCGAGCAGGCCTTTGAAGTCGCCGATGCCGTCGCCGTTCGAATCCATGAACGACTTCACATGCAGCTGGTAGATCACCGCATCCTTGTACCAGAGCGGATCGACCGGCAGTTTCGGCTTCTCGCGGCGACTCATAGACGATCTCCAGCAGGCACGGCGATCCGCCAGATGACGTACGGCAACTCGTAAGGATCGAGACGGATCGTCCCGCTCTTGCCGTGCCACTGGAACTTCGAACCGCCGATCAGGTCCTCGACATCAATGCTGGCATGATCGGGAAGGCTCCACTGCCAGAGCGGGATCTCGATCCAGGATTCTTGGGCGTTGAACGGATCGAGATTGATCGCCACCAGAATGACGTTGTCGCGCTCCGGCGTGGCCTTGATGAAGGCGGTGACGTTCTCGTTCGCCGCCGCGATGAACTTAATGCCGAGATGCGTCTGTAAAGCCGGATTGCGCCGGCGGATTCGGTTCAACTGCGAAATCTCCGCGACGATGTTGCCCGGACGATTCCAATCCCAGGCGCGGATCTCGTATTTCTCGGAGTCGAGATACTCCTCCTTGCCCGGCAGCGGCGTGCCTTCGCAGAGTTCGAACCCGTTGTAGACGCCCCAAAGACCGGACAGGGTCGAGGCCAAGGCAGCGCGAATGAGGAAGCCCGCGCGGCCCGAGCGCTGCAGGAAGACGGGATTGATGTCCGGCGTGTTGACGAAGAAATGCGGGCGGAAGAAATCCTTCGGCGGCCCGGCCGTCAGTTCGGTCAAATAGGATTCGAGCTCGGCCTTGGTGTTGCGCCAGGTGAAATAGGTGTAGGACTGGCTGAAGCCGATCTTCGCCAGTTCGTACATCACCTGCGGCCGGGTAAAGGCTTCCGAGAGGAACAGCGTATCCGGGAAGCGGGCGCGGATATCGGCGATCATCCAGCGCCAGAACGGGAGTGGCTTGGTGTGTGGGTTGTCGACCCGGAAGGTGCGGACGCCCTCCATCCGCCAGTAGAGCGCGATATCCCGCAGCGCCAGCCAAAGGCTCGGGACGGCCCCCGGTGCATAGAAATCGACGTTGACGATGTCCTCGTATTTCTTCGGCGGATTCTCGGCATAGGCGATCGTGCCGTCCGCCCGCCAGGCGAACCACTCCGGATGCTCCTTCAGCCAGGGGTGATCCGGCGCGCATTGGATCGCGAAATCGAGCGCCAGCTCGATGCCCTGCGCCGCGGCGGCATCGCGCAGCCGGCGGAAATCCTCGATCGTGCCGAGCTGCGGGTGGATTGCCTCATGCCCGCCTTCCGCCGAGCCGATCGCATAGGGACTGCCGGGTTCGCCGGGCTCGGCGCGGGTGCTGTTGTTCTTGCCCTTCCGGTTGACCGCCCCGATCGGATGGATCGGCGGGAAATAGAGTGTGTCAAAGCCCATCGCCTGGATCGCCGGCAGGCGGTCGATGACATCGTCGAACGTGCCGTGCCGCTCGACGCTGCCGCTCTGCGAGCGCGGGAAGATCTCATACCAGCTTGAGAACAAGGCCGCGCCGCGATCGACCGTCATCGGAACCGCCGGCTGGTGGCGGGTGCGCGCTTCGAGCGGCGTCACGCCCCGCAGGGCGACGACCGCGTCCTTGGAGAGCAGCAGATCCGTGCGCTCGGCGCGCTTGGCGCGATGCAGCTTGGCCATGAATGCCTTCACAACGTCACTGCGCTCGGCGGGTACGGGCGCATGGCGGTCGAGGAAGGCCGACATCTCAGCGAGCTCCAGCTCGATCGCAATGCCGGCATCGCGTTTCTTCAAGGTGCCGTGCTGCAGCGAGGCGAAATCGTCGCGCCAGGCTTCAATGGTGAATTGATGGTCGCCGACACGCTCCGGCCGGAAGTGGGCCGTCCAATGATCATTGCCGAGGAACTGCATCGGCACGCGGCGCCATTCCGGATCGTCGGCCGCCCGCCACAGGAGATCAGCAGCGAGCTCGCCATGACCGTCGCTGAAGATGTCGGCTTCGACGGCGACACGCTCGCCGACGACACGTTTCGCCGGATAGGCGCCGCCCTCGACCACGGGGGCAACGTGTTGAATGACGACGCGCGGCAGTTTCGCCGCCGCCGCCGCCTGGCGCTTCGATTGCGGCGTCGGGAGCTTCACCGCGGCGGCCAGCGTCAGTTCGACCAACAATACCTCCGCCGGCTGCAGTTGAAGGTGCCCGCCCTCCAGCCGTGCCGTCTGTTCCTTCGGCGCCCAAGCGCGGCCCGAGCGTGCGAGCAGCTTGGCGATATCCGCGCCCTGGGTGACGCCTGTCGCAGCGTTGACCAAGCGCAGCGTGCCGGCATCTCCGGTTTCTGCGACCTCGGCGAACACCAGCGCGTTGGGGGACGACAGCACCCGCCAGTGGACCGGCTTGCCGTCGAAGAGTCTGCGGCCGCGCACATTGGCGGCGGCGATCTCGTCGATCAGGCGGGTGTTGCCGGTCTTCTCCTGGCGTTCGAAGGCGGCGGGATCGGCGCGCGCCGTCTCCATCGGAATCGCACTGCCGAACTCGAAACCCATCGGCATCAGCCAGCCGTTGCCGTCCGTGGCGCAGAAGTCGATGGTGCGGCGATAGCCGCGCTCCAGCGCGTCGCTGCTGGGGAAGCTTTCGGCGAGGCGGCGCGCGAACGGAGCCTCGGCCAGGGCCAGGGGCGGCGCCACGGTGGCGAGCTTATCCTGTTCTTCCAGAAACCATTCGGACTTGAAATCCCACCGACAGGTCGAAGCGACCGTCAGATCGACGCCGCAATCCTTGAGGCCGACGATCTGCTCGGTGTTCAACCCCGGCGTCCAGGCGACGAAGCGGCAGCCGGGATGTTCGGCCTTCGCCGCCGAGATAAGGTCTTTGAGGAAATGCGGAGGGATGACGTGGGGCTGGTCGAGACGGAATCCGTCGATACCGGACTCCAGCCAGGCGCCGATGCGTTGGAGCCACCAGGCCAGGATCGCGCCATGGTGCGGTGGACCGAAATCGAAGCTTGCCGCCTGGCTGGTGCGGATGATGGTGCGCGGATCCGGCAGGGCATCGTCCCGGCCGCCGGCGAACCAGTGCGGATGCTCTGCCACGACGCCGGCCTCAACCGCCACGCGGTCAAGTACCAGGTCCAGCCAGACTTTCATGCCGCGGCGATGACAATTCTCGGCGAGCTTCCGCAGTTGCTGCCCTGCGGAAGCACCGGCCTGGAGAGCCCGATGGAAAGCATCGTGATCGGCGGTCAGGAAGATGTTACCGCTACGGCCCGGCTGGAAGGGCGGCGCCAGCAGCAGGTGCGAGAATCCCATTGCCGCGCAGCGGTCGAGATGGCGGCTCCAGCCTCCCATCTCGCCTCCAAGCGTCGGGTGAAAGTAATAGATCGACGGCCGCGTCGCCGTGTGACGGTCCTGCATGTCCAGCCCTGCAGTTGTTACGGTTTCGCAGTCGGTGCCGCGCCGAAAAGGCGGCACACGCAGAGTTAACCATCGGTCGGCGGGGTCGTTCCGCCGAAGCAGGCTTACGCGGCGGCGCGAATGTCGAGGCCGAGCGCGCGGCGATAGACGTCCATGTAGGAGCGCACGGATTCCCTCCAGCCGAACGGACGTTGCATGGCGCGGCGCCGCATGGCCTCGAGATGGTCCTTGCGGTCGAACACCGTTTTTGCGCGGTCGATCGCCTGGGCGAAGGTCTCGGCGGTCGGCCGGTTGAACAGGAAGCCGGTCGCACCGTCCTCGATCGTATCGCCGAGCCCGCCGGTGTTGTGCGCGATCGGCAGCGAGCCGAAGCGCTGCGCATACATCTGGCTGAGGCCGCAAGGTTCAAAGCGCGACGGCATCAGTAAGAAGTCGCTGCCGGCGAAGATCCGCCGGGCGGTCGGCTCCTCGTAACCGATCTTGACCGCGATCGATTCCGGATGCCGCGCCGCCGTCGCGCGCAATGCATTCTCGACTTCGGGCTCGCCCTCGCCGGTGACCACAAGCTGACCGCCGTCGCGCACGATGGATTCGATCGCCGCCATGGTGAGGTCCAGTCCCTTCTGGTGCACCAGGCGCGAGACCACCGCGAACAGCGGTCCGCGGCTGACGGCGAGGCCGAACTCTTCGCGCAGGTGATACGCGTTGGCTTGCTTGCCGCGCCAGTTGGCGCTGTCGAAAGGATGCGGCAAATGCGGGTCGGTGCTGGGGTCCCAGCTCTCGTCGATGCCGTTGAGGATGCCGGTCAGCCGGCCTTGGTCGCTGCGGGCGCGCAGCAGACCGTCGAGGCCGCAACCGAACTCCGGCGTGGTGATCTCTTTGGCGTAGGTCGCGCTCACCGTCGTGATCTGCGAGGCGTAATAGATCCCGGCCTTCAGGAAGGAGATCTTGCCGTGGAACTCGACCCCGTCCATGGCGAAGGCCTCGCCGGGAATGGCGAGCCGGTTCAAGCGGTCGCGGCCGAACAATCCCTGATAGGCGAGATTGTGGATGGTGAGGATGCTAGGGACGGCCACCTGCTGCCAGTCCAGATAGCCGGCGGCGAGCGCGCCCGGCCAGTCGTTCAGGTGCAGGACCTCGGGCCGCCATTTGAGGGCGGGCACGCCGCGCGCCAGCTCGACCGCCGCCATGGCGAGCCGCGCGAAGCGAACGTCGTTGTCGTCCCAGGGATTGGCGTGCTCGTCGAGATAGGCGTTGCCGGCGCGGTCGAACAGATTTCCCGCGACCACGATGTACATGGTGAGCCCGTCCGGCGTGCTGATCTCGCCGATCTCGCAAGACGGGATTTCCGCGAGGCCCGGCAGCTCGGCGACGATCTTCATGTCGGGATTGGCCGCAAGCACCGCGCGATAGCCCGGCAGCAGCACCCGCGCGTCGCTCATCCGGCGAAGCGCGCGTGGGAGGCTGGCGGAGACCTCGCCGAGGCCGCCCACTTTGAGAAAATCCGCGATTTCAGAGGTGACAAAGAGCAGCTTGCAGCCGGTCGCGCACTCCTGCACGGCATCCGGCGCCCGACCCACCCGTGTACGCATACTGGTCTCCCTTTTGCGTGACCAAAACGATCAGCGAAGCGGAGTTCCGCACTGCGGTACGGGAATGAACGAATCGGAGAAACGCCCTTTGTAACGGTGACTTGTCGGTCCACCGTGTTTCCGGAACGCAACACATTCGGGTCCGTCGATGCACCCGCGCCACAGCCTGCGGCACCAAACCCACATCTGTGCCACAACAGCGCGGCTCCGGCATGCCGCGTTGACAGACAGCGGGTTGTAGCCTTCAATCTCGGAAACTACTACACGCTGCCCAGGGAGGGATTCGCCATGATGAAGGTGCTGGTCGCCGACGATCACCCCCTATTCCGCGAAGCCATCGTCGGAGCCCTGCAGGGCATGGACGACGATGTCGGCGTGATTGAATCCGGCTCGATCGCCGAAGCCTTCGACCAGGTTGCCGGCCATGATGATCTGGACCTCATCCTGCTCGACCTCCGCATGCCGGGGATGAGCGGGGTCAAGGGCATCCGCGCCCTGCGGGTCCGCCGCCCGGACGTCCCGATCGCCGTCATCTCGGCGCTGACCGACAGTTTCGTGGTGCGGGAATGCCTGGATGCCGGCGCTATCGGCTATATCCCGAAATCCCTGCCGCGGGCCGAGATCGCCCTCGCCATCAAGACCATCCTCGACGGCGGCAGCTATACGCCCCCGGAGGAGCAGGCCGCGAAACCGGAGCCGGTCAGCGAAGAGGCGCCGGTGATCGACGAGGCGGTGCTCTGCCGCTTCGAGCTCCTGACCAACCAGCAGCGGCGGGTGCTCGAGTTGATGGCTCAGGGCATGGCGAACAAGCTGATCGCCTATAACACCAACGTGCAGATCACCACGGTGAAGTCGCACGTCTCGACGCTGCTGCAGAAGCTCGGCGTCACCAGCCGCACCCAGGCGGTCATTCTCTACGAAAACTACTGCCGCTATCTCTCAGCGACGAACCGAGGCGACCAGAGCGCGTAGCCGTGCCGGCTTGATCGGTTTCGGCAGCAGGGTTGCCGCCGGCATCTCCTGAATGACGTGCTGCACCTCGGCGCTGCGGTCGGCGGTGATGACCACAGCCGGGATCTCGGCTCCGAGCTGGCGCCGGATCGCCGCGATCACATCAGTGCCGAGCACATTGTTGTCGAGGTGATAATCCACCAGCAGGATGTCCGGCAGGGTGCCGCTCTGCTCCACGGCGGCCAGAGCCTGCGCCTGGTTCGGCGCCGCCAGGTAGTTGCAGCCCCAGGTGCCGAGCAGATTCGCCATGCCTTCGAGAACATCCGGCTCGTTCTCGACGATCAGCGCGTTGATCTTGTCCACCGCCGCATTCGAGACCGGCTCCGGCGCGGGCACTTCCATGAGCTCGCTCGCTTCGGTCGCGATCGGCACCAGCACGGAGAAGACCGAGCCCTTGCCCACTTCCGAGCGGACCTGGACCGGATGATTGAGCAGCCGGCTGATCCGCCGCACGATCGAAAGACCCAGGCCATAGCCCTTCTTGCCGCCGCCCAGATCGGTCAGCCGCTGGAACTCCTGGAAGATCTCGTCGAGGCTGTCCTTCGGGATGCCGATCCCGGTATCCGCCACCTGCAGCTCGACATGGCCGCCGCGGCGCCGGGCGCCGAACAGAATGCGGCCGCTCGGCGTGTAGCGGCAGGCATTGGTGAGGAAATTCTGCAGCAGGCGGCGCAACAGCCGGACATCGGTGTTGACGCTGAGCGAAGACGGCATGAAGCGGAGCTCGATTCCGCCGCGCTCGGCAAGAGGCGCGACCTCGTCACGCAGTGAGGACATGACCGCGGTCAGCGGCACACGCCGCATGCTGACCGCGACCTTGCCGGCATCGAGCTTAGAGATGTCGAGCAGGATGTTGAGGATGTCTTCGACATTGGACAGCGCCTGGTCGACCTTGCCGATCATCGGCGGCAGGCCTTCGGGCAGCGACTGGTCCTGCATCGCCGAGACGAACAACCGCGCCGCGTTCAGCGGCTGCAGCAAGTCATGGCTGGCATCCGCCAGGAACTGGGTCTTCGAGAGGTTGGCGCGCTCGGCCTCGACCTTCGACTTCTGCAGTTCGGCGGCGATGCGGCGGCGTTCGACCACTTCGGAAAGCAGGGTCTCGTTGAGTTGCTGCAATGACGCGGTCCGTTCGTAGACCCGGCGCTCCAGCTCTTCCTTGGCGGCTTCCAGGATGCGTTCCGAGCGGCGGCGCTCGGTGATGTCCTGGATCAGCACGAAGAAGCCGACCACCTGGCCCCGGGCGCCGCGATGCGGCACATAGGTCGCGAGGCCGAACCGCGGCTCACCGTCCGGCGAAGGCAGCTGGGTGTCGAACACCACGGTCGAGCCGCGCAAGGCCCGGTCGATATAGGGCTTGCGCATCCCGTATTCGACCTCGCCGAGCACGGCTTTCAATTCGCGGCCGAGGATGCGCTTCCCGTTCCGGCCGTAGGTGGTGCGGTAGGCGCGGTTGACGAACTGGTAGTGCTCCTCGATGTCCACATAGGACATCATGGTCGGCATCGCGTTGGCGAAGAGGCGGATGCGCTCCTCGGTGTCGTGCAGCGCCTCCTCGACCATGCGGCGCTCGGTGATCTCGGCATAGGAGATGACGAAGCCGCCATCCGGCATCGGGTCGCGCTTGATCGCGAACCAGCGTCCGTTGACCGAGACCTCAGCCGGGGTCGAGGCGTTCGCGGTCACGAGCAGCGACGCCGTGCCGAGCTCCGACACCTCCCGCTGGTCGTTGAAGCGCTGGAAGCTGTGCAGCGTGGCGCCCGGCGTGGTCAGCGAGGCCGGCAGTTCCAAGAGCTCGCCATAGCGGCGGTTCGCGGTCACCAGGCGCTGATCCTTGTCGAACACCGCCACACCGATGGACATGCTTTCGAGGGTCGCCTGCAGATGCAGGGAGCGTTCGGCCAGAGCGCGCTCGCGCTCCTGGCGCTCGGCATCCTTGATGTCGGTAATGTCGGTGTAGATCGAGGCGATGCCGCCTTCCAGCGACAGCCGGTCGTTGACCTGGATCCAGCGGCCGTTGGAGAGCGCATAGACCCAGCGACCCGAGCCGCTGCTCCGGGCGACGTCGCGCTGCTGCAGCCGGTCGGCGATCCATTGCTCGGGCGCGACATCGTCCGGCGTCGCGATCGAGCCGTCCTTCTGCGCCCGTGTGATCAGCTCCTCGAAGGTGATGCCCGAGCGGATGTCGATCGAGGGATTCGGCCAGAAATCCATGAAGCGCTGGTTGCAGAGAATCAGTCGGTCCTTCGGATCGAAGATCGCGAAACCTTCGGAGATGCTGTCGATCGCGTCGCGCAACCGGTTCTGCGCGGTCAGCCCGACGACCACGGCCTCGTTCAGCTCGCGGTTCGAGCTGGCGACCGCCTCCAGGGCCTGCTCCAGCTCGCGGGTCCGTTCCTTCACCATGCGGTCAAGCAGCACGGCGGCCTGGAACAGGTGATAGGCATTGCCCTGCAGATCGAGGCTGTGCTCGACATGCTTCATCAGGGCGCGGTTGATTTCCTTGAGCTTGGCGACCTCGCGCTTCAGCGCCGCGCGTTCTTCGTCCGGCGTCAGATCGGCCGCCGGTGCCTTGGATTGCGTGATCGCGGGCAGGTTCATCGCTTGACGGTGTTCCCGAAGGCTATGCCGGTGAAGGTCTGGCTCATATGCATGGTGCCGAACTGCTCTCCGTAGGTGTTGAAGCCGACCACCTTGTTGGCGCGCAGGAGCTCGGAGACCGGCGGCAGCATCTGCCCCTGCTCCATCTCAATGTAGCGCAGGATGCAGTCGAAGCCGAGCACCGCTTCCACCTCCCCCAAATCTTCATGCAGCTTGTTGAACACCGAATCCAGGTCCTCGACCAGGTCGCCGCTCTTGGCGATCGAGAGGACGATCCCTTCGTCGATTGCGCAGAAGAATTGCAGGCTGTCGTCGTCATTCACCTTCTGGATAGCACGGGCGTAGTGGCGCCCACCCGCGCGTACGACCAAGGGATGAAGCGCGAAGACGCCGGGCGTCAGCTCCGCGCGATCGAGGCCCAGCAGACGCGCATATTCCAGCGCGGCGGGCTCGGCGTTGATCTGCATCACGACGCGACGGCCGGGATCCGCCCGGGTGATGACCAGCTGCTGGTCCAGCGGCTCGAAATGCTGGGTCTGGAACACCCGGAAGTCGAGATCGGTGGAGATCAGCATCAGCAACGCGGCATTGGTCAGCACGCGGTCGCCCAGGAACATGTTGGGCTCAGTCGTCATGGCGCTGGTGCCAGCCGAGCCACCGACCAGCGGCACATGGCCGAGCGCGTTGCCGAAGGCACTGGCAATCGCCTCCTCGCGCATCGACAGGCCGTCATTGATCAGCACGCCGAAGGTGTGCATCTTGCCGTGCCGGGCCTGCACCGCCTCGTGCTCGGCCAGCATGGCGCGGGCATCGGTGAACCCGTCGGCGATCTCGAACTTCGAGAGCTGCTCGAACACCTTGAGGCTGGTCACGAAATGCTGGGCCGGAAAGCTGATCCCCGCGATCGTGCCGTCGCGGTGGCCGAGCGGCGTCAGCTCGCCGGCGGTGGTGCAACCCGCGATCCGGCAGTTGCCGCCATAGGCGCCGACCGCAGCCGCGATCTCGGGGATATGAAATTGCGGCGAGCAGAACAGCAGGACCAGCTCGCTGTCGTCATGGGCGATCGCGTCCAACAGCTCGCCGACCGCCTGTTTCAGAGTGTCGCGCTCGTTGCATTCCTGCACCGCCCAGCGGATTCCGCTGCCGCGCGCCGTCCCGTGGCGCAGCGTCGCTGTCTCGGTGACGACCTTCTCCGTGACGATCATCTCCAGCCCTCCCCAGGCCACTCCCTGATCGGCCGGGTCTTCTTTTTGCGTCGCCCGGCCGGCGGTGTTTTCATGACTATATTATTGACTCTTATGGCCTCGTTCCAAAGTCCAATTTCGGAGCCTGTCGACTTCTCGTTAGCATTCCTGTTCAATCATCTGCGCTCCATCCTCCCCCGATTTTGCCGGGGCCGGTGCAGCATTCTGGGACCGATCTACAAGGAAACGACATGAAGACCAAGGCAGCGTTGGCGCTGGGGGCCGGCAAGCCTCTCGTCATTGACGAAGTGGACCTCGAAGGCCCCAAGGAGGGCGAGGTCATGGTGGAAATCAAGGCGACCGGCCTCTGCCACACGGATTGGTTCACCCTCTCGGGTGATGACCCGGAAGGCGCCTTTCCTGCGATCCTCGGTCATGAGGGTGCCGGCATCGTGGTCGAGGTCGGCCCTGGTGTGAAGTCGCTGAAGAAGGGTGACCATGTCATTCCGCTCTACACGCCGGAATGCCGCGAGTGCGAATACTGCCTCAGCCGCAAGACCAATCTCTGCCAGAAGATCCGGACGACCCAGGGCCAGGGCGTGATGCCCGACGGGACCAGCCGGTTTTCCTACAAGGGCCAGAAGGTCCTGCATTATATGGGCTGCTCGACCTTCTCCAACTACACGGTGCTGCCGGAGATCGCGCTGGCGAAGATCCGCGAGGACGCGCCCTTCGACAAGGTCTGCTACATCGGCTGCGGCGTCACCACCGGCGTCGGCGCCGTGATCAACACGGCCAAGGTCGAGATCGGCGCCAATTGCGTCGTCTTCGGCCTCGGCGGCATCGGCCTCAACGTGATTCAGGGTTGCCGCCTGGCAGGCGCCAACATGATTGTCGGCGTCGATCTGAACCCGGCCCGCAAGGCGCTCGGCGAGAAGTTCGGCATGACGCATTTCGTCAACCCGAAGGACGTCCAGGGCGACCTCGTCCCCTATCTCGTGGACCTCACCAAGGGCGGCGCGGATTACAGCTTCGAATGCATCGGCAACGTGAAGACCATGCGCCAGGCGCTGGAATGCGCCCATAAGGGCTGGGGCGTCTCGGTCATCATCGGCGTGGCCGGTGCCGGCCAGGAGATCTCCACCCGTCCGTTCCAGCTGGTCACCGGCCGGGTCTGGAAGGGCACCGCGTTCGGCGGCGCCCGCGGCCGCACGGATGTGCCGAAGATCGTCGATTGGTACATGGACAAGAAGATCAACATCGACGACCTGATCACGCACACCATGCCACTGCAGGACATCAACAAGGGCTTCGAGCTGATGAAGGCCGGGACGTCGATCCGCGGCGTCGTGATCTACTAGTCAGCAGGATCGCTCGAGTATAATGGCACAGAGTTACGTACAGACCGCTGCGGCACCTGCATTGGAGACCCTCTCCCGGCACCGTTGCTTCGGCGGCTGGCAGGGTTACTACCGGCATCAATCGCGCGAAATCGGCCTCCCCATGCGGTTCGGCGTCTATCTGCCGCCGCAGGCGGAGACCGAGCGTGTGCCGGTCCTCACCTATCTCGCTGGCCTGACCTGCAACGAAGAGACCTTTGCCATCAAGGCCGGCGCGCAGCGCCTCGCATCGGAGCTCGGCATTGCGCTGGTGACGCCGGATACCAGCCCGCGCGGCACCGATTTCCCGGGCCAGGCGGACAACTGGGATTTCGGTATCGGCGCCGGCTTCTATGTCGATGCCACGGAGCAGCCCTGGGCCAAGCACTGGCGGATGTACTCCTACATCAACCACGAGCTGCCCGAGGTGATCGCCAACGGCTTCTCGGTCGATCCGGAGCGGCAGTCGATCTTCGGCCATTCCATGGGCGGCCATGGCGCGCTGGTCTCGGCGCTCCGCAATCCGAAGCGCTATCGCTCGGTCTCCGCCTTCGCGCCGATCTGCGCGCCGACCCAATGCCCCTGGGGCAACAAGGCGTTCAGCGGCTATCTGGGTTCGGACAAGGCGTCCTGGCGGGCCTATGACGCGACCGAGCTGGTGCAGAACCAGCCGTTCCATTCCGAGATCCTGATCGACCAGGGGCTGGACGACGAGTTCCTGACCGAGCAGCTGCATCCCAACCTGTTCGAGAAGGCGGCGGTGAAGGTCGGCCAGCCGGTCGAGTTGCGCCTGCATCCCGGCTACAGCCACAACTACTATTTCATCCAGACCTTCATGGCCGATCATCTGAAGCGACACGCCGCCGCGCTGCATCGCTAGCGCGGACGGCGCTCGCGGGGAGTCGAGGCGCAATGGCCAAGCTCTGTACCTTCGTTATCGCCGTTCTGTCGTTGATCTCCCTATCCGTCGGCCAGGCTCAGGCCGGTCCCGAGGTGCGCGTCGGTACGCTGCAATTCGGCACCGTCAATTGGGAACTCGGCGTGATCGGCGACGGCATCGACCGGAAGCATGGCTTCACCCTGAAACCGGTGGTGCTGGCCGACAAGGACGCGACCAGCGTCGCCCTGCTCTCCGGCGACGTCGATGCGATCGTGACCGACTGGATCTGGGTGGCCAAGCAGCGCTCGCTCGGCCGCGACTTCACTTTCGTGCCATTCTCGCGATCGGTCGGCGCGCTGATGGTCGATCCCGCCAAGGGCTACAAGTCGCTCGCCGACCTGAAGGGCAAGCGGCTCGGCGTCGCCGGGGGCGCCAGCGACAAGAGCTGGGTGCTGCTGCGCGCCTATGCGATGAAAACCGAATCCATGGACATCGTTGAGGCGGTCGACGCGCAGTTCGGCGCACCGCCCATGCTCAACGAGCTGGTGCTGCGGGACAAGCTCGACGGCGTGCTCAATTTCTGGAACTTCAACGCCCGGCTCAAGGAGAAGGGCCTGGTGCCGCTGATCACCATCGGCGAGATCCTGCCCGCGCTCGGAATCAAGACCGCGCCGCCTTTGCTCGGCTGGGTGTTCAGCGAGAAATGGGCCAAGGACCATCCCGATCTCGCCAACGGCCTGATCGATGCCTCCTATGAGGCCAAGCACGCGATGAAGACCGACGACGCGCTCTGGCAGAGGCTGCGGCCGAAGATGGATGCCGAGAGCGACAGCCTGTTCGAGATCCTGAAGGCCGGCTATCGCGAGGGCATCCCCGAGGGCTATAGCGAGGCCGATGTCACCGCCGCATCGGAGGCCTTCGCCCTGATGCGCGACATCGACAAGGCCGCGGTCGGCGGGCTGGACGCCTTGCCGGCGGGAACTTTCTGGCCGTCCTATCGGCCATGAAAGCGGCCGCCGCGCTCGAGGTCCCGCGCCGACGGCCGGACTGGCTCCGGTTCAAGCTGCCTTCCTTCATCGCCCTGCTGGTGCTCTGGCAAGTCTCGGCCATGCTGATCGCCGACCCGGCGCTGTTTCCGACACCCCTCGCAACGCTGGAGACCGGCTACCTGCATTTGATGACCGGCGAGCTCTTGTTCAGCCTGGCCGTCACCCTGGCACGCGTCGCCGTCGCCTTCTTCTTCGCCATGGCGCTGGGTAGCGCGATCGGCATCGCGCTCGGCCGCTCGCAGCCGATGGACGCGATCTTCGGGGGCTGGCTTTCTATCGCACTCAACATGCCGGCTCTGGTCACGATCGTGCTCTGCTACGTCTGGTTCGGCTTGAGCGAGACCGCGGCGATCGTCGCCGTCACCATCAACAAGGCACCGACCGTTGCCGCCATCATGCGCGAGGGCGCAAGGGCGCTCGACCGGCAGCTCCTGGAGGCCACCCAGGTGTTCGGCGTCTCGCGCTGGAAGGTGCTGCGCCACGTGGTCCTGCCGCAGCTGGCGCCGAGCTTCATCGCCTCGGCCCGCGCCGGTCTCGCGCTCACCTGGAAGATCGTGCTGGTGGTCGAGCTGCTCGGGCGGCCGAACGGCATCGGCTTCCAGATCCGCACCTTCTTCAACTACTTCGACATCGCCGGCATCCTCGCCTATTCGCTGGCCTTCATCGCGATCGTGCTGGCGATCGAGAATTTCATCGTGCAGCCGGTCGAGCGCCGCACCGGGCGCTGGCGGACCGCATGATCGGTCTCACGCTGGAAGGCATCACCCGCCGGTTCCCGGCCGAAGGCCCAGGGGAAACCACTGAGAAGACCGTTCTCCAGGACATCTCCCTCGCGATCGAGCCCGGCGCCTTCGTGACCGTGGTCGGGCCGTCGGGCGTCGGCAAGACCACGCTGCTCCGCATCATCGCCGGCTTGGATCACGGCTTCCAGGGCCGCGTCGCCTGGTCGGAGAACCGCCAGCCGAAGATCGGCATGGTGTTCCAGGAGCCGCGCCTGGCGCCGTGGCTCAGCGTCATCGACAACCTGCTGCTGATCGCCGCGCCGGGCGCCCGCGCGGAAGCGCTCGACCTGCTCGACCTGGTCGAGCTCGCCGGCAGCGAGAATGCGCTGCCGCGCCAGCTTTCCGGCGGCATGCAGCGCCGTGCCGCGCTCGCCCGCGCCTTGCTCGCCAAACCCGACCTGCTGCTGCTGGACGAGCCGCTGATCTCGCTGGACAGCACGCGGGCCGAACGCCTGCGCTCGCACCTGGTGGGCTATTGGCAGGCTCGGAAGCCGACGATCGTGATGGTCACCCACGATTTCGTCGAGGCGGTCGAACTCTCCAGCCGGGTGATCGCGCTCGCCCCGGAAAGCGGGCGCATCGCCCTCGACCGGACGATTCCCCTGCCCCATCCGCGGCGGGTGACCGATCCCGCCGAAGCGGCGCTGCTGGATGAGCTGCGCGACCTCGCCCGCGACTGGCCGGCCCCGTCGCACACGACCGAAGAGGGCGAGGCCGCGCCGCGCGCAAGCAATGCCGCGATGCGATTGCTGACGATTTAGGTCAGTCACTTTTACGGCCTCGTCGCCTTCAAAGGGTGCAAAGGCAGATCAAGTCACTGACCGCGAAGGCGTTTATCGCTTCCGGAAAGGTGACCGGATTTCTCGTTCTGTAAAAGCCGGGTAAAAGCTCGGGGCGGTCGTCTTTCGCCGCGCGCGTGTGGCGGAGGATCCGCGCCGTCAAGCAAGGCACTACTTATACCACGATCGGCGCATCCGGTTAAGCGCGCTGCCGCGTGAATTCAGATTTTTTTGCAGAAGGCGCTACTTCACCGGGATCGGCGCATTGAGCAGCGTGGGATAGCCCGCGGCGGTCCAGTCCTGCATGCCGCCGGGGAACCAGTAGACCGAGGTATAGCCGTATTCGAGCGCGCGCTTGGCGGCGTTCCAGGACATCCAGCATTTGGCTTCGCAATAGAAGACCAGCTTGCGGTCCTTCCGTCCGAAGCTGATGCCATCGAGCGCCTGCTTGAAATAGGCATCCATCTCGGCCGAGAGCCCGCCGAAGCCGACATTGGCGAGCCAGATCGATCCCGGGATGTCGTGCCGCGCCGGCGGATGCCAGAGCGTGGTCGCCGGGAGTTCCGCCGGGCGCGGGGGTTGCGGCAGGACGTCGATCACCGCCACCGCCTCCTGCGCCATCAGAGCGTGGAGCTGCTTCGCGTCCAGCACCGTGGCGCCCTTCAAGGTCGCCGGTACATCGGCCCGGTAATTGTCCTCGCGATAGCCGGCGGGTTCCGGCACTTCGGCGAAAGCCGGCAAGGCGAAACTCAAGCCTAGGATCACAAGGCCGATCCTGGCGGCCGCGGCTCTCACTGGATCAGCTCGCCGCGCGCGTTGAGCGTGGGCACGTGATAGTCATGCAGGATCTTGTCGATCTCAGCCTTGTTCTCGCGGATGAGCTTGTTGATATCGTTCTTCCACTGGTTCTCGCCGGGGCGGACCGCCATGGTGATGTAGAATTCCATGCGCGTACTCTTCGGCTCGTTCACCAGCGGGGTGACTTTCAGTTCATCCCCGTGCTGCGCGGCATAGTAGCCGGCGATCGGGCCCCAAAGCAGGGCGACGTCGATCTGCTTGTTGGCGAGATCGTCGATCATGTCCTGGCCGGGATGCTGGTAACGCGTGTCGACATAGAGGTCGTAGGGCCGGATGTTGGGCGCGAGACCGTTCTTGGCGGCGATGTCGGCCGGCGGTGCGCCGGCGGTGAGCCCGATCTTCAGCGTCTTCAGCTGCGGGTCCTCGATCTTGTCGGCGGTGATGTTGTCCGCCTTGCGGGTCACCATCACATAGACCGAGCGGTAGTAGGGATTGGTGGTCTGCGTCAGCTCGGCGCCGCTGACCGTCCCCATCACGATATCGCAGCGCCGCACCCGGAGCGTGTTCCGCAAGAACCCGATCGAGTTCGGGTACCAGGTGTATTTCAGGGGAACGTTGAGCTTCGCGGCGAAGAGCTCCGCGATCTTGTTCTCGAAACCCTCACCCTTGTCGTTGGAGAACGGCAGGTTCGAAGGATCCGAGCAGACCCGGAAGGACGAACGATCGACCGCTTCCGGATGATCGTCGGCACGGGCGCCGACCGGGGCCGAAGACAGTGCCGCCACGGCTCCGAGCAGGAGCGCTGCTGCGATACCGTGTGCCCGCACCGTCATGATCTGTCCTAGCTGCCCATGCAGGCGGCTTCCGCGTCCTTTGCTTCCTGCGACTTCTCGGCATGTTTGGCCGGGCGGCCGCGGCCGAGCACGCCGTCGGAGCGCGCCTTCAGATAGGCGTAGATGTCGTCGATGTAGCACATGACGTTCGGGTTGGTGCCGAAGGTCGGCATCTTCTTCTGGACCGCGGTGTTCACCTCGGTCTTGCCGTTGGTCACGACATCGAGGAACTGCTCGTAGGTCATGGTCTTCAGAGAATCGATCAGCGCCGGGGCGAAGGTGCTGCCCACGCCGTCGGGACCGTGACAGACGAAGCATTCGCTGTTGAAGCGGCGAAAGCCGCTGAAGGTCGCCCAATCGACCGTACCGTCCTTCTCGATCTTGTACGGCTTCTCTTCGTCGGCGGCGGCGGTCGTGCTGTCCTGCGCCTGGCTGCGGTCAGTGGTGATCAGAAAAACGGTCAGGAAAAAGGCTGACGCAAGGACGAACAGCCGAAGGCCACGCGAGAGCATTCTTGAAGAACTCCCTGTTGGAACGGATGGATTGTACGCGTCGGAGACAGGCATGTACTTAAAAAAAGGCCGGCGGGAAGACGGCATCGCTGCCGCCTTCCCGCCGCTGCGCAAGCGGGTTAGTCAGGGAGTTTGAACACGGTCATCGTTCCGCCCAGGGCGGTGTAGGACGACAGGGCCTTGTAGGCACCCACCGCACCCAGACCTTCCTGGTCGCCGGTCAGGCCCGCGGCCATACCGATGCCAGCCCAGCCACCCACACCGGAGAGCACGGCGACGTACTGCTTGCCGTCATGCTCGTAGGTGTTGACGTTGCCGATGATGCCGGACGGGGTCTTGAACCGATAGAGTTCCTTACCCGACTTCGCATCGACCGCCTTCAGGTAGCCTTCCAGCGTGCCGTAGAACACCACGTCGCCGGCCGTCGCCAGAGCACCGCTCCAGACCGAGAACTGCTCGGGCAGCGACCACTTGATCTTGCCGGTGCCGGCATCCCAAGCGATGAAGTTGCCGAGATTCTCGTCGCCCTTCGGCGGATACATGCTGAGCGTCGCGCCCACATACGGCTGACCCGCGGTGTAGGCGATCTTGTACGGCTCGTAATCCATGCAGACATGGTTGGTCGGCACGTAGAACAGGCCGGTCTTCGGCGAGTAGGCCGCCGGCTGCTGGTCCTTGGAGCCAAGGGCCGCCGGGCAGATGTTCTGGGTGTTGGTGTCTTCGCCACCGGCCTCGGTGGAGAACTCCTTCACCCGCTCCGGCTTGCCGGTCTTCAGGTCGATCTTGGTCGCCCAGTTCACGGCCGGATCGTACTTCTCGGCCACCAGGAGCTCGCCCGTCACCCGGTCGAGCGTATAGCCGAAGCCGTTGCGATCGAAGTGGACCAGCGCCTTGTGATCCTTGCCGCCGACCTTGACGTCGGCCAGGATCATCTCGTTCACGCCGTCATAGTCCCACTCGTCGTGCGGGGTCATCTGGTAGACCCACTTGGTCATACCCGTGTCCGCGTCGCGAGCCCAGATGGTCATCGACCACTTGTTGTCGCCCGGACGCTGCACCGGGTTCCAGGTCGAGGGGTTGCCCGACCCGTAATAGACCAGGTTCAGTTCCGGATCGTAGGACATCCAGCCCCAGGTCGTGCCGCCGCCGATCTTCCACTGGTCACCTTCCCAGGTGGCCGTGCCGGAGTCCTTGCCGACCGGCTTGCCGAGCTCGGTCGTCTTCTCCGGATCCATCAGCGTATCCGCATCCGGGCCCATCGAGGAGCCGCGCCAGACCATCTTGCCGGTCTTGGTGTCGTAGGCGGTGACATGGCCGCGCACACCGAACTCGCCGCCCGAATTGCCGATCAGAACCAGGTTCTTGATCACCATCGGCGCGGAGGTGCCGGTCTCGCCCTTGGCCGGATCGCCGTCCGCCACCTTCCAGACTTCCTTGCCGGTCTTCGCGTCGAGCGCGACCAGGTTGGTGTCGGCTTGGTGGAGGAAGATCATGCCGTCGCCATAGGCGACGCCACGGTTGACCGTGTCGCAGCACATGACGGGGATGACGTTCGGATCCTGCTTCGGCTCGTACTTCCAGACGATCTGGCCGCCCTTGGAAAGATCAAGCGCGAAGACCGTGTTGGGGAACGGCGCGTGGACATACATCATGTTGCCCAGCACCAGCGGGCCGCCCTCGTGACCGCGCAGCACGCCGGTCGAGAAGGTCCAGGCAACCTGCAGATTCTTGACGTTCTTCGCGTTGATCTGGTCGAGGGCGCTGTAGCGCTGGCTGGAATAGTTGCCGAGCGGCATCACCCATTGTTTCGCATCCTGCTGTTGCTTGAGCAGATCGTCATTGGCCAGGACCGCGCCCGACCAAAGCGTCATGACCCCAGCCAGCCCCAATAAGAGTCGTGAAGCGGGCATTCTCTTTGCCATCTTGTCCTCCCACAATTGTACGGCACAGATGCACCGGCGCGTTCCCTGACTTGCCGGAGCCAACGCAGTCACCATCGTCGATCGCTGTTCTGAGCTCTTTTGGATCGCGGCCCCGACGTCGCGAACGGCCGCTCGATCGGAACCCGCTCAGACATTCGCCCGCTGGAGCATTCGCCCACTCAGGCATTGGTCTGACACTCAGCAGACAACGACAGCCACAAGCAGAGTGGGACCTGCGACCATTTGCCGTCAATCGAAGAACGGCCAAAACCCATTGTTCTTTGGTACGAGCCGGCCTCTTGCGCGTCGCAGCAACGTGCAAATGCCGCCGCTCTCACCGCGCGCGCGGTGCAAATTCAGCGATAAAGATGGATTGCCGCGTTAACCGGCGACCGGCTCGGGCGCGTCCGACTTCTGATCGACGCGCGGCGTGATGCGGCGATACTGAAACTCCGGCGCCGCGGCATGCGAGGCCGCCTCCGCCATGCCGCGCAGCTGCGCATGGAACGGCGACTTGCCGCAGGCGGGATCGGCTTCCGACGCCGATCCCGTCAGCGCCATGGCCTGGCATCGGCAACCGCCCCAATCGATCTCGCGCTGGTCGCAGCCTTTGCAGAGCTCCGGCATCCAATCGGTGCCGCGGAATGCTTCGAAGGCGGAGGACTTCGCCCAGATTTCCGCCAGCGGCCGATCGCGCACGCTGTCGAATTGCAGGTTCGGAATCGTCTCCGCCGCATGGCAGGGCAGCACCTTGCCGGCCGGCGTGATGTTCATGAAGCGCTGGCCCCAGCCGTTCATGCAGGCCTTCGGCACCTTGGCGTAGTAGTCCGGCACCACATAGTCGATCACGATCTTGCCCTTGAGGCGTTCCCGCGCCGCCGCGACCGTCGCGATCGAGGCCTCGAACTGGTCGAAGCGCGGCATCAGCGCCGCGAGGTTCTTCAGAGCCCAGCCGTAATACTGCACATTGGCGATCTCGACTCGGGCCGCATCGAGCGAGACCGCGAGATCGATCATCTCGCCCACCCGGTCGATGTTGTGCCGGTTGACCACGGCATTGAGAGTGAGCGGCAGCCCGGCCTCGCGCACCCATTTCGCGAAGGTGAGCTTCTTCTGCTGGGCGCCGGCATAGTTGCCGATCTTCTCCGCGGTGGCCGCGTCGGAATCCTGGATGCTGAGCTGCACATGGTCGAGCCCGGCCGCGACCATCTCGTCGAAACGCGCCTTGTTGGCGGCGACACCCGAGGTGATGAGATTGGTGTAGAGCCCAACCGCGCGCGCATGGCGAATGAGCTCGGCCAGATCCGGCCGCACCGTCGGCTCGCCCCCGGAGAAGTGCACCTGCAGCACGCCGAGCTTGGCGGCCTGGTCGAGCACCGATTTCCATTCCGCCGTGCCGAGCTCGCTCTTCACCTGGTCCATCTGCAGCGGATTGGAACAATAGGGGCATTGCAGCGGACAGCGATGCGTCAGCTCCAGCAGCACCGCCATCGGCGGCGGCAATTGCGACCCAGTGGTCCGAGGGGCGTTCATAAAGCCAGCACCCGTTTTTCCAGCAAGCCGTTCAACAGCTCCGTCACGTCCGCCAGGATCTCGCCGCGATCGGCGTCATAGGCGGTCACCAGCTCGGCCACCAAGGCATCGACCGTTTTCTTTCCATCGAGACGCTGCAGCACTTCGAGCGCAGTCTCGTCCGGCATCAGCACCCGTTCCGGGGCGAGCACGACCCAGCAGGATCGCGCCTCGTCGTATTTCAACCGGACGCCCGGCGCCAATCTCGGACGGGATTCGAGATCGAGCGCCCCCGTGGTGGCGTCCGCGGTCACTTGGCGCTCCCGTCCGGCCGGAACGCGCCCGGCGGGATATTGCCCGGTTCCACATAGGCGTAATGCAGCGCGTCCAGCTGCGACCAGAGCACGTCGCACTTGAACTCCAGGGCCTTCAGGACCTGCTGCTGCTGATAAGGGAGCCGCGCCTCGCGCTTCACATAGTCCAGGGCGAAATTCGCGTCGCGTGGCGCCTGGTAGAGCCGCTTGTCGAAATAGCTGAGCGCCTTCGCATCGACGAAGTCGTAGCTCTTCAGCATGCCGGAGACCCGCTCGGTGATGATCGTCGGCGCGAACATTTCCGTAAGCGACGAGGCCACCGCTTCCAGCAGGCTCTTTTCGCTGACGAAATGCAGATAGGCCTCGACGGCAAAGCGGGTGCCGGGCAGCAGGCCGGCGCCCGAGGTCACATAGCCGCGATCCAGCCCCAGTGCATCGGTCAGGCCGAGCCAGCGCTCGATCCCCCCATCCGGGGCTTCCTCGGTGCCGTCATGGTCGATGATGCGCTGGCGCCAGGCGCGGCGGAACTCGGAATCGCTCGAGCGCGCCAGGATCGCCGCGTCCTTCATCGGAATGATCGACTGGTAGTAGTAGCGGTTGAGCGCCCAGGCCTGGACCTGGCCCTTGTTCAGCCTGCCGCTGTGCAACAGGCCGTGGAACGGATGGTTGTTGTGGTAGCGCGCCTTGCCGATGGCGCGGAGTGCGGCTTCCAGCTCTTCGGGGCTCAGCATTTCGCTCATAGCACGATCCTCATCCCGTCCTCGGCCACGTCCCAGCCCTTCGCCCGGATTTCAGCACGTTGGGGCGAGCCTTCGTCAAGCACCGGATTGGTCGTGTTGACGTGGATGAACAGCTTGCGCTTCACGTCGAGATCGGCGAAGGCGGCAATCGTACCATCGGCGCCGCTGATGTTCATGTGACCCATCCGCGCACCGGTCTTCGGGCTGATGCCGAGATCGACCAACTCGTCGTTCTGCCACAGCGTCCCATCGAAGAAGACCAAGGCCGAGCCCTTCAGGCGTTGCTTCAGCTCCGGCGTCATGCGGGCACAGCCGGGGATGAAATGGAAGCGGCCGCCGCCATTCTGCGCCGTGACTTCGAGGCCGACCGTCTCCTCCGGCATGCCGCCCAGATTGCCCTGGTTCCGCGATTCCAGGAACAACGGCACTTTGCCCGGCACGGGGAAGGCGGTGACGGTGAAGCCCAAGGGACCATGCTTGCCCTCGGGCTCGAAGCTCCGGTCGAGCGGGAAGCTCTTGCGCGTGACGTAATCCGGATTGAGCGCTCCGAAGATCGCATTCTCGCCGAGGATCTCGAGGATCCGCGGCGTCGCCCAGAGCGTGAAGGCCTGGCTTTCGCGCAGGGAAAGCAAGCCGGCCACATGATCGATCTCCCCGCTGGTCAGCAGGACGGCATCGATCGGCGAATGGCGCGGCGATTCACGCGGCCACAGACTCTTGGTCTGCAGCAGCTGCTGGCGCAGGTCGGGCGAGGCGTTGACCAAAAGCCAATGCTCGCCGTCCGCGGAAACCGCGATCGACGCTTGCGTTCGCCATTTTGTCTTGATCGAACCGTCGCGCGCCGCCTTGCTCAGCGGCGCGTTGCAATTCCACTGCGGAAATCCTCCGCCGGCGGCAGAGCCGAGAACTATCACTTCCATGGCCATTAGCCCCGGTTGCGATCAGCTCTGGCTCACCGCACGGCGAAAGACTGCGTTACTGAGCGCTGGCGTAGCTGTTGATTTCCATGCCGACGCAGATTTCGCTGACGCGCGGCGATTTCCACTTCTTCATAATCGTCCTCCCGTTCGAGGTTGTAGAAGTCGTGTGACAGCCGGCTGGGCCGACTGAGCAAGATGCTATGCCTAATTTGGAATCGTTACAATCGATTGCAAGGCCGAATCGCGCGTTGAAGCATCATCCTTTAGTCCGAAAACCCTGATCTGACAGGTATCGAGGCCGGCTGCGGCGCTATTGCGCCGCAGCATTCGCGCGCGTCAACCGCCGGTCGGCTGACCGGTCGCGTTGCCCATGGGCGGCCGGGTTCCCGCGCAACGCGGCAGGAGCGGATCGATCTCCAAGCGCTGCGCCTCCAGCGTGAACACGCGGATGTTCGGGGCCTGATTGCGCAGCCAGCGATACTGCACGTCATAGGCCTCGCGCTCGCGCGCGCTCCAGAGATCGCAGGTCAGCGCGACCGGTCCGGGCTGGCTGCTGATCTGCAAGAAATGCGTCAGCTCGTGAACCAGGATGCTGGTGGCCGCGGGATCGCGGCCGATCATCAGCGATTCATCGATCAGAATCTCGGCCTTCGGGGTGGTGAAGGCGATGATGCCGCAGGGTTTGCCGCAGACCTCGTCGGCCAGCTGCGCATGGGACATCGGGCGGATCCGCGGCGGCTCGCCGGGAATCGAATAGCCGGTCATCTGCGAGATCGCGACCAGCAGGGCGGAAATCAGTTTCGGAGAAATGATCATCGGCCCGCCATCCGCTGGCTCTCACCGAGAAGGATGATTGACCGTCTTCCGCTTCCTGTGATGTGCTCCCCGGCGAACGGCAGAAGGGAATCCCAAGCATGCGGCGAATCCTGGTGGCGATGGCGGCGCTCCTCGCGACGGCCGCTTCCGGTCCCGGCCCAGCTCTGGCGGCCAACGACTATCCGACCGAGGTGGTGGCCGACTATGTGATCGGCTGCCTCGCCAGCAACGGCGAGACCCAGGACATGCTGCGGCGGTGTTCCTGCAGCATCGATGCCGTCTCCTCGATCGTGCCCTACGACACCTATGAGAAGGCCTCGACCATCCTGCAGATGCGGCAGGCGACCGGCGACGCGACCTCGGTGTTCCGCGAGATGAAGATGCTGGACGACATCGTGAAGCTGCTGCGCCTGGCGCAGATCGAGGCCGATTTCCGCTGCTTCTGAGGCCTCCAGACCGGGCGCCATCAGCGCGCCGCGCTCAGGACGCCGCGGGCACCATCCAGACCCGCTCGAACTTCCGCCCGTTCGAATCCTCGGCATTGACCCGCAGCACGCCCTGCGATTTCGGCTCCAGCCAGAAATCGAAGGCCGGGTTCTCGCTCAAGGAGATGTTGCCCTCGATCGAGAGCACCGGCTTGCCGTCATGGGTGATGGTGACGTTCTGCACGAAATCCGCCGGCACGTAGTTGCGCGTCACCTGGTCCATCTGCATTCCGGTGAAGTTCGGATGGTGGATCAGCAGTTCGAGCCTGGTCGGCTTGTCCGCCGAGGCTTCCTGCGGCACTTTCAGCTTCAAGTCGCCGAGGTGCTCCGCGGCGTCGGCGACGCTCTTGCTGGCCGGCGCCGAGCAGCCGCCTGCCGCCTTCACGAACACCGCCGCCAGGAACAGGCGTCCGTCCGTCGCTTCCACCACCGCATGGATGTTGGTGTATTCGTTGACGCGGATCCGTGTGCCGATCGACGGGTTGGTGGTGCCGTCCGGATAGTGGAACACCGCCGCAACCGGCGCCGGATTCTTATCGACGACCACGGTCATGGCCTTGACCACGATGCCCTGCATCTTGGCGAGGTCGAAGTCCACCGAGATCGGCACCACCGCCGCGTCATAGGCGCGTTCCGGCGCGGTGATATGGATGAACGCATCCCCGCTCTCCACGGCCTTGCCCGGGAACAGGGCCGCCTGCAGGTCGGGCCAGGGATCGTCATAGGCTTGTGCCGCGGTGCCGGCGAAGACCAGCGCGGCAGCGGCCAGAATGCCGCGGATGAATGCATGCATGGGCGATCTCCCATCAAGGGCGGCAGGTTCCGTCAATCGACCTGCCCTATTCCCACTCCAGTTCAGTATACGCCGTGGTCACGTTGCGCGCATTATAGGAATCGAAGAGCTGCCAATGCCCACGCTCCGACAGGCCGATCGTGTCGGTTGCCTGTTGCAGGCTGCCGCCTTCGGCCAGCAGTTTGCGGATGTCGCGCACCAGCCGCTCGAAATAGGCCTGCTCGGGGTCCAACGCCGCCGGCCAGGGCGCGGTGACCGGTCCATGGCCTGGAACGACGCGCGCCGCCGGAATCTCCCGCAGTTGCGCAATCGCCTTCAGCCAGCCGAGGATCGAACCGTCGCTCGCCGGCACCCGTTCCAGAAACACCAGGTCCCCGGCGAACAAGGTCTTCGACTCCCGGTCGATCACGATGAGATCGCTGTCGGTATGCGCGGTCGGAAAGGCCCGAATTTCCAGAATGCGGTGGCCGAGATCGATGGTCTCCCGATCGGCCACCAGGTGAGACGGCACGACGATGAGGTCCTTAACCGAATCTGCACCGAACACCGCGGTATAATTGGCGACATAGGTGTCGCGTCGCGCCAGCAGGCCCATCGGCAGGTTCTTGTGTCCGATGATCTCGGCGCCGAGCGCGGCGAAGGTCGCGTTGCCGAGAACGTGATCGGGATGGAAATGGGTGTTGATGACGTACCGGACCGGCAACGGAGTCACTTGGCGGATCGCCCGCAAGAGCGCGGCGCCCTCCATGGGGCTGCCGCCGCTGTCGATCACCGCGACCGCCGCGTCGCCGATCACGAATCCGATATTGGCGATGCCGCCTTCATTCTCGACGCTCGCCTCGGCATGCACCCCGTGATGGACATAGACCCCGGGCGCGATCGCCTCGACCGGCAACGGCGCCGGCCCTTCGGCGCGCGCCCCCAGGGTCGGACCTGCGGTCAGGATTGCAAGCAGGATGACGGAGACGGCCGGGCTGCGCATGGTGGTCAACCTGCCAGCCCTTGCGCCCGCGTCAAGCCGGCGCGATCATGCTAGTACTTTAGTTGGAGCACTCATTGAGGACCCTTGCCCGGCCGCGGCGCCATTTCTACTGTTCTGGAATTGCACCAAAGAGGGCTTGGCGATTCAGCGACGGCGCGGCAGCATGCCGCCCGACCGTCAACCAGACGACCACTGCCACACCACACGACAATTGGGAGAATTCTATGCGTGATTTCATCGGGGCCGCGCGCGTCGGTCTTAAGGTTCTGGCCGCCGCGGCCTTCGTCGCCACCGGCTTCGCCGCCGCCGCCCAAGCGGATGGCGACGCCGCCAAGGGCAAGAAGGTCTTCGCCAAGTGCATGGCCTGCCACACGCTCGAGGCCGGCAAGAACAAGGTCGGCCCCTCGCTGCACGCGATCATCGGCCGCAAGGCGGGTACCGTCGAGGGCTTCACCTATTCGGACGCGATGAAGAATTCCGGCCTGACCTGGGACGAGGCGACGCTGGACACCTATTTGACCAACCCGAAGAAGGAAGTGGCCGGCAACAAGATGGCCTTCCCGGGCCTGCCGAAGCCGGAAGACCGGGCTAACGTCATCGCCTACCTCAAAGAAGCCTCGCAATGACAAAGGGCGCTCCGATCCTGGGAATCGGCGCCGGCCTCGTCCTCTTCTTTGCTCTCGTCTTCTCGATCGTCTCGACCGGCCACGAAGCCCGCGCTGACACGACCCCGCTGAAGATTTCGATCGGCTACATCAGCGAAGCGATCCCCGAGCCGGATCCGCTTTCGCTGGTGGAGATCGTGCCCAAGGACAAGGGCATCGCCGGCGTCCGTCTCGGCCTGGAAGACAACAACACCACCGGCAAGTTCCTGAAGCAGACCTATGAGGTGGCGGAGAAGGTCATCCCGGCCGGTGGCGACCTGCACCAGGCGGCGACCGAGCTGACCTCAGCCGGGATCAAGCTGATCATCGCCAACCTCACCGCCGATCGCCTGCTCGAGCTGGCCGCCTATCCGGAAATGCAGGACGCGGTCATCCTGGACATGCGCACCCAGGACGATCGCCTGCGCTCCGACGATTGCCGCGCCAATGTCTTCCACATGATGCCCAACCGGGCGATGAAGGCGGATGCGCTGGCGCAGTTCCTGGTCAGCAAGCAATGGATGCGCTGGGTGCTG
The DNA here is from genome assembly GCA_030715195.1 of Dongia sedimenti. GTDB lineage: Bacteria > Pseudomonadota > Alphaproteobacteria > Dongiales > Dongiaceae > Dongia > Dongia sedimenti. The sequence continues at coordinate 51,813 of JAUYVI010000011.1, read as the reverse complement.
ATCGAAGGCTCGAATCCCGACGACAAGGCCTTCGCCGATGCGATCCGCCGATCGGCCAAGCGTTTCAAAGGCGATATCGTCGAGCAGCGCACCTATACCTTCGCCGCCGGCTCGCGCCGCACCGATACCGGCCAGGCCCAGATCCGCAAGCAGATGACCGAGCTGACCCAGCGCCTGCCCGATTACGACGTCATGATTGTGGCCGACGAGAGCGAGGTGTTCGGTGACTACCTTCCCTACCGCACCTGGGATCCGCGCCCCGTCGTCGGGACCAGCGGCCTGGTGCCGACCGCATGGCATCGCAGCCTGGAACAATGGGCCGGCACTCAAATCCAGCGGCGCTTCATCAAGGCGACCAATCGCCCGATGCTGGAGCGCGACTATACCGGCTGGATGTCGGCGCGAGCGTTCGGCGAAAGCGTCACGCGCATCAATACCGCGGATCCGAAGGCGATCCGCGACTACATGCTGTCCGACAAGTTCGAGCTCGCCGCGTTCAAGGGCGTGGGGCTGACCTTCCGGCACTGGGACCAGCAGCTCCGCGAGCCGATCCTGCTGGCCTCGCCCTTGATGCTGGTCTCCGTTTCGCCGCAGGAGGGCTTCCTGCATCAGCGGACACCGCTCGACACGCTCGGCTTCGACGAGCCGGATTCAAAATGTAGGCTGAATCCATAAAAACACGAGCGGCCGGCGCCGCCGAAGCCGCTCACACAGGGAGGACGAAATGAGGTTGCTGGTCGGCACTTCCGCCTTGGCCTTGGTGCTCACCGTGGCATCTCAGGCGCACGCCTACACCGCCTATGTCTCGAACGAGAAGGGCAACACGGTCAGCGTCATCGACCTCGACAAGATGGAAGTGACGGCGACGATTCCCGTGGGCGAGCGCCCGCGCGGCATCATCATGAGCGGCGACTTGAAGCAGGTCTATATCTGCACCAGCGATGCCGATCATATCGAGGTGCTGGACACCGAGACGCTGAAGGTCACGCGCACCCTGCCGAGCGGCCCGGACCCCGAGCTCTTCACCCTCGCCCCTGACGGCAAGACGCTCTATGTCGCCAACGAAGACAACAACATGGTGACGGTGCTCGACCTCGAGGCCAATGACGTCTCGGCCGAGATCCCGGTCGGCACCGAGCCGGAGGGCATGGGCGTCAGCCCCGACGGCAAATGGCTGGTGAACACCTCCGAGACCACCAGCATGGCGCATTTCATCGACACCAGCTCACTGGAAGTGGTGGACAGCGTGCTGGTCGACACACGGCCGCGCTTCGCCCGCTTCACGCCGGACGGATCCAAGGTCTGGGTTTCGTCGGAGGTCGGCGGCACGGTCGCGGTGATCGACACCGCGACCCGGAAAATCCTGCACAAAGTCGAGTTCGCGGTGCAGGGCTTGCGCAAGGAGACGATCCAGCCGGTCGGCATCGTGATCACGCCCGACGGGAAGACCGCCTTCGTGGCGCTTGGGCCCGCCAACCGCGTCGCCGTCATCGACACCGCGAGCTTCGAGGTGAAGGATTACCTCCTGGTCGGCCAAAGGGTCTGGCAGCTCGCCTTGACGCCCGATGCCAAGTTGCTGCTGAGCGCCAACGGCGAATCCAACGACGTCTCGGTGATTGACGTGGACCGGCTCAAGGCCTTGAAATCGATCCCGGTGGGCGAATTGCCCTGGGGTGTTGCGATCAAATGAGATGACGGTCCCGGATCAACAGGGCTCAAGCCAAGAAAACGCCCCCGCGCTGGCCATTCGGGCGCTGTCGCACAAGATCGGCGGCCGCACCATCCTCGATTCCGTGGACATCACCGTGCCGGCCAGCCGGTTCGTTGTGCTGCTCGGCCAGAACGGCGCCGGTAAGACCACGCTGTTCTCCCTGGTGACCCGGCTCTACACCGCGCAGTCGGGCGCGATCCGGATCTTCGGCCACGATCTGCGGCAGGAGAGTTCCCGCGCGCTCTCGCAGCTCGGCGTCGTGTTCCAGCAGCGCGCCCTCGATCCCGACCTCAGCGCGCAGCAGAACCTCTGGTATCACGCCGCCTTGCACGGCATGCCCTGGGGCGAGGCGCGGCGGCGCATCGCCGAGGAGCTGGCCCGGGTCGGCCTCGCCGCCCAGGCCAAGCGCAAGGTCCGCGGCTTTTCCGGCGGCGAGGCGCGGCGGGTCGAGATCGCCCGCGCGCTGCTGCACAATCCGCGCCTCCTGCTCTGCGACGAGGCGACCGTCGGCCTCGACATCCGCAGCCGCGCCGACATCATCGCCGACGTGCGCGGCCTGGTGCGCGAGCGAGCGTTGACCGTGCTCTGGGCCACCCATCTCATCGACGAGGTGCAGCCCGACGATCTCACCATCATCCTGCATCAGGGCAAGGTGCTGAACCAGGGACCGGCGCGGGACATCATCGCCTCGGTCGGCGCCTCCAGCCTCAACGAGGCTTTCCGCAGCATCACCGAAGGGAAAGCAGCATGAGGGACGTTGGATGACGGGCGCCGGGTGGTTCCGCTGCTTCATCGGCATCTGCTGGCGCGAGGGATTGCGCTTCATCCAGCAAAGGAGCCGCTTCATCTCGGCTTTGGTGCGGCCGCTGATCTGGCTCTTCGTCTTCGCCGCCGGCTTCCGCTCGGTGCTCGGTGTCTCGATCGTCCCGCCTTACGAGACCTATATCCTCTACGACGAGTACATCATCCCCGGGCTGATCGCGATGATCCAGCTGTTCAACGGCATGCAGAGCTCGCTCTCCATGGTCTATGACCGCGAAGTGGGCAGCATGCGCGTGCTGCTGACCAGCCCGGTGCCGCGCTGGTTCCTGCTGGTCTCCAAGCTGATCGCCGGCACCCTGCTGTCGCTGCCGCAAATCTACGTCTTCTTGCTGATCGCCTGGCTCTACGGCATCGAGCTGCCGCCGATCGGCTATATCACGGTCATTCCGGCGCTCATTCTGTCGGGACTGATGCTGGGTGCGCTCGGCCTGCTGCTGTCCTCGATGATCCGGCAGCTGGAGAATTTCGCCGGCGTGATGAACTTCGTCATCTTTCCGATGTTCTTCGCCTCATCGGCGCTCTATCCGCTGTGGAAGGTCGAGGAGGCCAGCCCGCTGCTGCACGACATCTGCGCCTACAATCCGTTCACCTACGCCGTGGAATCGATCCGCTTCATGCTCTATGTGAAGTTCGATCCGTTCTCGGCGGGGATGGTCGCCGCCTTCCTGCTCGTGTTCCTGGGCGGCGCCATCGCCGCCTACGATCCGGCCAAGGGCCTGATCGCCCGTGTGCGCACCGGCGGGGCCGGCGCTTGAGTTCCCGGCACTTGAATCCAAGGAGGTCGCTATGAAATCACCTGGTCTGTGGCTTGGCCTCGGTGCCGCAACGGCGATGGCGCTCGGCTCGGCGCTGGCGCAGGCGCAGGACGCTTCGGCGCCGGGGGCGGCAACGCCGGAAGCCGGCGCGGATGCGACCGCGAGCAGCACTCCGGCCAAGTCCGACTGGCCCTGCGAGCAGGTCCAGCGTCCGGAAATCTCGATCGGCTCGGTCTGGCATGGCCCGGATCCCGAAAGCGCCGCGGAAACCTGGCGCAAGGACCAGGCGGTGGCGACGCTGGTCCAGCAGATCGCGCCGCGACGCATGCCGCAGGACCAGGCGGTTGACGCCGTGCACCGCTTCTCCGCCGGCTACAAACAGGACCGCGCTACGGTGCTGACCGCCGTCTTCGCCGGCCTGTTCGAGACCATGAGCGAGGAGCGCAGCGAGATCATTCGCGGAATCAAGCACTTCAACAACCGGCAGGACAGCCTCTCGCAGCGCATCCAGGAAGGCTGGAAGCAAATGGACGCGCTCGACCCCACTTCGACCGATCAGAAGGTGATCGAGCAGCGCATTGCCCTGCAGCAGACGATCGATTGGGATTCCAGGGTTTTCGACGACCGCGAACGCCTGCTGCCGGTGATCTGCCAGCAGCCGAGTGTCATCGAGCAGCGCCTCTTCGCCCTGTCGCGCGCGATCCAGGAAGACCTGAGCGCGAACCCCAATCCTTGAGCGTCAAATCCGTGACGTCCGTCACGGAAAACCTTGAATTGCCGCGCACGTCTCATCCTTTAGGCCAGGGTCGCTTCCGCTCCCCTCGACGGGGGGAAAAGAGCAAGCGTATAAATCAGTAGCCGCAGAGCGTCTGGCCAGCGAGGCCGGCCCTATCGGCAGCACCCTCGCTGCGGGCGGCGAAACGCATTTCGCGATTGGGAGGAAAAATATGGCAGTTTCAATTCATCCGTCGGTCGATGGCGGCATCAAGAAAGGCTCGTCGAGCTTCACCGGCGGGACGCTGACCTGCAAATGCGCCAGCGATCCGGTCGAAGTCACCGTGAAGTCGCAGAGCGCGCATAACCATATATGCGGCTGCACCAAATGCTGGAAGCCGTCGGGCGCCCTGTTCTCGATGGTCGCGGTGGTGCCGAAGGATTCGGTCTCGGTCACCAAGAACGCCCAGAAGCTGAAGGTCGTCGATCCCAGCGCCACCATCCAGCGCCATGCCTGCACCGGTTGCGGCGTCCACATGTACGGGCGGATCGAGAACACCAAGCATCCGTTCTACGGCCTCGATTTCATCCACACCGAGCTGTCGAAGCAGGACGGCTGGCAGGAGCCGCAATTCGCCGCCTTCGTTTCCTCCATCATCGAGTCCGGCGCGAAGCCGGACAACATGGGCGCGGTCCGTGCGCGAATCAAGGAGCTGGGGCTCGAGCCCTATGACTGCCTCTCGCCCGCGCTGATGGATGCGATCGCCACGCATATCGCCAAGGCCTCCGGCGCGCTCGCGGCCTAGCACCCGATCGCTCTCCGCCTATAAACGGCGCGTCGCCCGAGGGTGACGCGCCGTTTTCTTTTTGGAGCTGGTCGCGCGGTGAAGGCCGCGGCCAACGCACCCGAGTCTTCTAGAACCACTCGAAAGACGCGCATTTCGCGTCGTCACTAAGTACAAGATCGGCGCCGCGCAAATCCCGGTATGATTCGCGTCAAGAATCGCCTCCCGTCCGCCGCGCAGAATTGCGGGCGCGAGTCGTGCGAATGCCCCTGCGGCGGAAGAACGGGGGACCGTGGCAGAGGTGCCGAAGCGATTCCGCTCTTCTTCGCACAACACATCGGCAAAGCCGAGCAACACCCCCGCTTAGACATCTTGGGAGGGTATCGTGCCGCAGCTTACCGCTTTGTCACTGAGTATCGCCGTGCTTGGCGCCATCTGGGCGTTTCTCGCGCTTGGACCGCTTTCCGGCTTCGTGCTGGTCTGGGCCGGCTTCATCGCCTGGGGTTGCTTCTTCCATTGTGGCGGCGATCAGAAGGCGCTGGTGAAGACCATCGTCGGCAACGCCTATGGTGCGATCGTCGCTTGGATCGCATTGCTGATCATCGTCAACGTTCCGGTGCCGGCCTTGGGCACCGTTTGGCCGGCGATCGTGGTCGGCGTCACGGTGTTCTTCCTGGTGATCGTCGCCTCGATCGAACCGCTCTCGGCGGTGCCGGCGCAGGTCTACGGCTATGCGGCGACCGTCGCCTACTCGCTGCACCAGCCCACGGATGCCACGGCTGGGACTGGGCCGCTCGCGAGCCTTACCTCGCCCAGCTTCGCCAATCCGCTGGTTCTGCTGATCGTGTCGTTCGTGCTGGGTGCGGTCTTCGGCCTGCTCTCCGGCAAGCTCGCCGGTGCGCTGACCAAGAAGCCCGCAATGGCCTGATCGGGTGACCGGCGCTCGCTTCGGTGGGCGCCGGGCACTGCGCTAAACGGCGATGTGCCGCTTGACCACCTCGGGATTGAGGCGGTCGGCGGCATCGTCGATGACGATCTCACCCCGGTCCATGACCGCGATCCGGTGAGCGAGTTCCCGCGCGAAATCGAAATACTGCTCGACCAGCAGGATCGCCATCTCGCCGCCCGCGGCCAGATGCGCGATCACCCGCCCGATATCCTTGATGATCGAGGGCTGGATCCCTTCCGTCGGCTCGTCCAGCACCAGCAACTTCGGCCTGGTGACCAGGGCCCGCGCGATCGCCAGTTGCTGCTGCTGCCCGCCGGAGAGATCGCCGCCGCGCCGCCGCAGCATGCTGCCCAGCACCGGGAAGAGATCGAAAATCTCCGCCGGCAGTCTGCGCTTGCCGCCGGGCAATGCCGCGAAGCCGGTCTCCAGATTCTCCTTCACCGTCAGCAGGGGGAAGATCTCGCGCCCCTGCGGTACGTAGGCAATGCCGCGCCGCGCCCGCTCGAATGGCGGCAACCCGGTCACGTCCTCGCCCTGCCAGCGGACAGTCCCGTTGAAGATCGGATGATGCCCCACTACCGCGCGCAGGAGGCTGGTCTTCCCCACGCCGTTGCGGCCGAGCAGGCAGGTGATCCGCCCCGGCCAGGCCGCCAGCGACACGCTCTTCAGCGCCACTGCGGCACCGTAGCGAAGCGAGACGTTATCGACCTCCAACATCCTCAGCGCCCCAGATAGACTTCAACGACGCGCGGATCGGCGCTGACGTGATCCAGCGATCCCTCCGCCAGGACCGAGCCTTCGTGCAGCACCGTCACCTTCACGTCGAGCGCGCGCACAAAGGTCATGTCGTGCTCCACCACCACGACGGTCCGCGTCTGGTTGATCCGGCGCAGGAGATCCGCCGTGTCCGCAGTCTCCGCATCGGTCATGCCGGCGACCGGCTCGTCCACCAGCAGCAGCTCCGGCTCCTGGGCCAGCAGCATGCCGATCTCCAGCCATTGCTTCTGCCCATGCGAGAGCTCGCCTGCCAAGCGCCTCCGCACTGCGGAGAGCCGCACTGTCTCCAGGATCTCGTCGATCCGCGCCCGCTCGGACAGCGTCTCGCGCGCGAACAGCACGCGGCGCGGCGCGCGATCGCCCTTCAAGGCGAGCAGCAGATTGTCGGTGACGCTGTGCATCTCGAACACGGTCGGCTTCTGGAACTTGCGCCCGATGCCGAGCGTGGCGATCTCCGCCTCGTCCAGCTTGGTGAGATCGGCGCTGCCGCGAAACAGCGCGGTACCCTGGTCCGGCCGGGTCTTGCCGGTGATCACGTCCATCATCGTGGTCTTGCCGGCGCCGTTCGGCCCGATCACGGCACGCATCTCGCCCGGCGCCACGACGAAGGACAACGTGTTCAGCGCCTTGAACCCGTCGAAGCTGACGGTGACACCGTCGAGATAGAGCAGCGCATCGGTCACCTCGGTCATTCGCCCGCCTCCGGCTGTCGCACCGGCGCCGCAACCAGCGGCGGCGCGGGGACGCGCCTTGCCATGATGCGGTCCCAGAGGCCCACGACACCCTTCGGCAGGAACAGCGTCACCAGGATGAACAACCCACCGAGCGCGAACAGCCAAAGTTCGGGCAGGGCACCGGTAAAGATGGTCTTGCCCAGGTTGACCAGGATCGCGCCGATGATGGCGCCGACCAGGGTGCCGCGTCCGCCGACCGCGACCCAGATCACCGCCTCGATCGAATTGGCCGGCGCGAACTCGCCCGGATTGATGATGCCGACCTGCGGCACGTAGAGCGCGCCGGCCAGGCCTGCCATCACCGCGGAGAACACGAAGACCGCGACCTTGTAGCGTTCGACCCGATAGCCCAGGAAGCGCGCCCGGCTCTCGGCATCGCGGATCGCCACCAGCACCTTGCCGAACCGGGCACCCACCAGCATGCGGCAGACGACATAGAAGAGACTGAGCAGCGCCGCGCTGGCGACCAGCAATCCGGCCCGGGTGGCGTCAGATTGCAGGCTGAAGCCGAGGAAGTCCTTGAAGTCGGTCAGCCCGTTATTGCCGCCGAATCCCATGTCGTTGCGGAAGAAGGCGAGCATCAGCGCATAGGTCAGCGCCTGGGTGATGATCGAGAGATAGACGCCGGTGACCCGGCTCCTGAAGGCGAGATAGCCGAACACGAAAGCCAGCAGGCCCGGCGCCAGCGCCATCACCAGCAGCGCGAAGCCGAAATGGTTGAAGCCGCCCCAATACCAGGGCAGCTCCTGCCAGTTCAGGAACACCATGAAGTCCGGCAGCGTGGCGTTGCCATAGACGCCGCGCGCCCCGATCTGCCGCATCAGATACATGCCCATGGCATAGCCGCCGATCGCGAAGAAGGCGCCATGCCCGAGGCTCAGGATTCCGACATAGCCCCAGACCAGATCGACGCTCAAGGCCAGCAGCGCGTAGCAGAGATACTTGCCGAGCAGCGCCACCACATAGCCCGGGACGTGCAGGGCATGCTCCGCCGGCAGCAGGCTCAGCAAGGCGACGGCCAACGCGCCGCCTAGGATGACGACGGCGACGGAGTAGGTGCGCATCGCGCTCATGATTCCACTGCCCGGCCCTTGACCGGGAAGAGGCCGCGCGGCCGGCGCTGGATGAAGAGGACGAGCAGCACCAGCACCACGATCTTGCCGAGCACGGCACCCGCGACCGGTTCCAGCAGCTTGTTGGCGACGCCGAGCGACATGGCGCCGACCAGCGTGCCCCAAAGATTGCCGACCCCGCCGAACACCACGACCATGAAACTGTCGATGATGTAGGACTGGCCGAGATTGGGGCTGACATTGTCGATCTGGCTCAAGGCGACGCCGGCAATTCCGGCGACGCCGGAGCCGAGGCCGAAGGTCAGCGAATCCACCCAGCCGGTGCGGATGCCCATCGAGGCCGCCATGCGCCGGTTCTGCGTGACCGCCCGCATCTGCAGGCCGAGCGCGGTCTTGCGCAGAACCAGGGTCAGCAGCGCGAAGATCGCCACCGCGAACAGGATGATCCAGAACCGGTTGTAGGTGATGGCGAGCCCGCCCAGGTCCATCGACCCGCTCATCCAGGAGGGATTATCGACCTGCAGGTTGGTCGGGCCGAAGATCGAGCGCATGGCCTGCTGCAGCACCAGCGAGAGACCGAAGGTCGCGAGCAAGGTCTCGAGCGGCCGGCCATAGAGGAAGCGGATGATCGAACGCTCGATGGCGATGCCGGCGGCGCCACTGACCAGGAAAGCCGCGGGCACGGCGAGCACCAGCGCATAGTCGGTCAGGCCCGGAGCGGCCACCATCACCGCCTGCTGCACCACATACGTCGTGTAGGCGCCGAGCATCACCATCTCGCCATGGGCCATGTTGATGACGCCCATGACGCCGAAGGTGATGGCAAGGCCGATCGCGGCCAGCAGCAGCACCGAACCCAGGCTCAGTCCGTAATATACGTTCTGCGCGGCCGACCACCAGGCCAGCGACCGCTCGATGCCTTTGAGCGCGCCGCGCGCCGCATCGGCGACCGCCGGCGAGCCGCTGGCGGTGGCGGCATCCAGCAGCGACTTCGCATCCTCGTCGCCGCGCGCCGCGAGCAGGCCGATGGCGGCGATCTTGTCCGCATCGGGGGCATCGCTCTTGACCAGGATGATCGCCGCGCGGGCCTGCTCGAAGGCGCGCTTCACCGCCGGATCGCTCTCCTTGGCGATCGCGGATTCGACCGCGGGCAACTGGGCCGGATCCGGCGCGTGAAACTGCGATGCCGCTGCACTCAGCCGCTTCGCAGGATCTGGAGACAGGAGGGTCAGCTGCCCCATCGCCGCATCGATCGCGCGTCGGACCCGATTGTTGACCTTGACGGCTTTCAGCCCCGGCGGAATCTCGCCGGTGGCATCGGCGCCGCTCCGCGCCTCCTTGAGGCTGCCGTCATCGCCCTTGATGTAGAGCTTCTTGTCGGAACTGACCTGCAGGTCGCCCGCGCTGAGCGCATCGAGAATCGCGGGGGCCGCCGCGTCGCCGCTGGCGGCCAGCGCGTCGATGGACTTTTCGATGTCGTCGTACTTGCTGCTGGCGAAGCCGGTGAGGATGTCCTCCACCGGATCGGCTGCGGCAGGGTTCGCCGCGAGCGCGGCAAACAGCACGAGCGCACATGTGACCAGGAACTTACGCATGTTCATCCGCCGATCGGGCGGCCGCGTCCCCCGACACGGCCGCCCAATAGCAGCGTCCCGTTATTGGGTCGCGACGGTTTCACCACCGCACTTGCCGGTCTTGGTGTTGAAGTTCCCGCAGGAGAGCGGCGCGCGCCAATCGGAGATCAGGTCCTTCGATCCGTCGAGATAGTCGGACCACTCGTCGCCGGGGACGAGACCGGAGGTCTGCCACACGGTGTCGAGCTGGCCGTCCGCCTGGATCTCGCCGATCAGCACCGGCTTGGTGATGTGGTGGTTCGGCATCATCGCCGAATATCCACCGGTCAGGTTCGGCACCGAAACGCCGATCATCGCGTCGATCACCGCGTCGGGATCGATGGTGCCGGCCTTCTCCACCGCCTTCACCCACATGTTGAAGCCGATGTAATGGGCCTCCATGGGATCGTTGGTGGTGCGCTTGTCGTTCTTGGTGAACTTGTGCCACTCGTCGATGAACGCCTTGTTCTCCGGCGCGTCCACGCTCATGAAGTAGTTCCAGGCGGCCAGATGGCCGACCAGAGGCTTGGTGTCGAGGCCGGCCAGCTCTTCCTCGCCGACCGAGAAGGCCACGACCGGGATGTCGGTCGCCTTGACGCCCTGGTTGCCGAGCTCCTTGTAGAACGGCACGTTGGCGTCGCCGTTGACGGTCGAGACCACGGCGGTCTTCTTGCCGGCCGAGCCGAACTTCTTGATGTTGCCGACCTCGGTCTGCCAGTCGGAGAAGCCGAACGGCGTATAGTTGACCATGATGTCCTCGGCCGGCACGCCCTTGAGCTTGAGGTAGGCTTCGAGGATCTTGTTGGTGGTGCGCGGATAGACGTAGTCGGTGCCTTCCAGCACCCAGCGCTTCACGCCTTCCTCGTTCATCAGGTAATCGACCGCCGGGATCGCCTGCTGGTTGGGTGCGGCACCGGTGTAGAAGACGTTGCGCGAGCTCTCCTCGCCTTCGTATTGCACCGGATAGAACAGGATGCCGTTGTCATGCTCGAACACCGGCAGTACCGATTTGCGGCTGACCGAGGTCCAGCAGCCGAAGGTGGCGGCGACCTTGTCCACTTCGAGGAGCTGCTTCGCCTTCTCGGCGAAGAGCGGCCAGTTGGACGCCGGATCGACCACCACCGCTTCCAGTTTCTTGCCGAGCAGCCCGCCCTTCTTGTTCTGCTCGTCGATCAGCATCAGCATGACGTCTTTCAGGGTCGTCTCGCTGATCGCCATCGTCCCCGAGAGCGAGTGCAGGATTCCGACCTTGATCGTGTCTTCGGCCGAGGCGCTGGCCGTCCCGAGGCCCATCGCGAGACCCGCGGCGAGTGCCAATTTTGTCTTTCCGATCTTCATCCTAGTCTCCATTGTTGAGAAGCCGTCCCATGTTGCGTCGCATTATCCGAGCGCCCATGGCCGGCACGCGGCGGTTTCCCACCGGATCTGCCATCCACAGAAAATCTCGGCTTTTCTGATTGTTAGAGGCATCTAACGCCCCGATGACAAAACTGGGTATGGGGCATTTGACGTATATTGCAGCGCAGCGACAGTGCGGCGCATACTCGGGCCAGCGCACACTTAGGGACGGAGGCTGAGCGCTCAGGGGATGACCGGCCGACAGCGCATTGCCCGGGTCCGGCGGCAATACAATCAATGGGTCGGCAACCAGACCCTGGAGGACTATGCGCTGCGCTTCACCGCGCATGGGGCGCGGCGCTGGTCGCTGTTCCGGGTCTCCAACACGGCGCTGGGCGCCATCTCGTTCCTGGCCTGCGAGGCGATCGGCGGTGCCCTCACCCTTGCCTACGGCTTCGACAACACCGTCATGGCGATCGCCGTCGTGGGCGTGCTGATCTTCCTGACCGGACTGCCGATCAGCTACACGGCCAGCAAATATGGCGTCGATGTCGATCTGCTGACCCGCGGCGCCGGCTTCGGCTATATCGGCTCCACCATCACCTCGCTGATCTATGCCTCGTTCACCTTCCTCCTGTTCTCGGTCGAGGCGGTGATCATGGCTTTGGCGCTGGAGATGTGGTTCGCGATGCCGCTCTGGGTCGCCTATATCGTCTGCGCCCTGGTGGTCATCCCGATCGTGACCTACGGCATCCGGTTGATCAGCGGGCTGCAGGTCTGGACCCAGCCGATCTGGCTGATCCTGCAATTCGCGCCGCTCATCACGATCGGCTTCAGCGACGCGCCGGCGTTGCGTGATTGGACGGCTTTCGTCGGTTCGGAAGAGAACGCCGGCGGGTTCAACCTGATCCTGTTCGGCCTCGCGGCTTCCACCCTGCTCTCCTTCGCGCCGCAGATTGGCGAGCAGGCCGACTACCTCCGCTTTCTGCCGTCGCCGAAGCCGGAAGGCGGCTTGCGCGCGCGGCTGCTGTGGTGGGCGGCGCTGCTGCCCTCCGGCCCGGGCTGGATCTTCATCGGCGCCATCAAGCTGCTGGCCGGCTCCTTCCTGGCGGTCCTGGCACTGCGGCATGGCGTCCCGGTCGAGCGCGCGGCCGAGCCGACCCAGCTCTTCCGCGTCGCCTTCGAGGCGATGTCGCTGTCGCCGCAGACCGCCACCGTGCTGACCGGCATCCTGGTCATCACCTGCCAGATCAAGATCAACGTCACCAACGTCTATGCGGGCTCGATCGCCTGGTCGAACTTCTTCTCCCGCCTGACCCACAGCCATCCCGGCCGGGTGGTCTGGGTGGTGTTCAACGCACTGCTCGCTTTGCTGCTGATGGAAATCGGCATCTTCTCGGCGATCGAGAAGATCCTCGGCCTCTATTCCAACTTCGCGGTCGCCTGGATCGGTGCGCTGGTCGCCGACCTGGTCATCAACAAGCCGCTGGGCCTCAGCCCCAAAGGCATAGAGTTCCGCCGCGCCCATCTCTACGATGTCAATCCGGTCGGCGTCGGCGCGATGCTGATCTCGATCCTGCTCTCGACCTCGGCCTATTTCGGCCTGTTCGGCGAGACCTTGCAGGCGCTGGCCGCCTTCGTCGGCCTGTTCGTCGCGATCGCCGCGGCGCCGCTGATCGCGCTCTGGACCAAGGGGCGCTACTACATCGCCCGCGAGCCGGAGACCGACTGGGATGGTGCCAAGCTGGTGCGCTGCTGTATCTGCGAGCACCAGTTCGAGCGCGAGGACATGTCCTATTGCCCGGCCTATGTCGGACCGATCTGCTCGCTCTGCTGCACCCTGGACGCGCGCTGCCACGATCTCTGCAAGACCAACAGTCGCTTCACCGACCAGCTGCAGCTCGCCCTGCGGAAAATTCTTCCGGGACGCCTGGCGATCGGCTTGAACTCGCGGCTGGGAAAGTTCGCCGGCCTGTTCATCACCTTCAACCTGGTGATCGCGGGCACGCTGCTCCTGATCGGCGTGTTCCAGGGCACTGCGGGGGCCGCCGGCGATACCGCCACGGTGCGCACCACCTTGCTCTCGGTGTATTTCGCGCTGTTCGGGATCTCCGGCATCGTCGCCTGGCTGATGGTGCTGGCGCATGAGAGCCGTCAGGTCGCGGAAGAGGAGACGGAGCGGCAGACCCAGATGCTGACCCACGAGATCGAGGCGCATGAACGCACTTACGACCAGTTGCAGAAGGCCAAGAGCGTGGCCGAGGCGGCCAATCTCGCCAAGAGCCGCTACATCGTCGGCGTCAGCCACGAGATCCGGGCGCCCTTGAATGCGGTGTTCGGCTATGCGCAGCTGATGGAACGCGACGCCGCCTTGTCCGCGCATCAGCAGGATGCGGTGCGGGTGATCCGGCGCAGCTCCGAGCATCTCTCGACGCTGGTGGACGGGTTGCTCGATATTGCGAAGATCGAGGCCGGGCGCCTCCAGCTCAACCGCGACCGGATCGCGCTGACCGAGCTCCTGGAGCAGCTGGTCGATATGTTCCGAATCCAGGCCGGCACCAAGGGCATTCAGTTCCGCTACGAGCCCTCGCCGCTTCTGCCGCGCTATGTCTTCGCCGACGAGAAAAGACTGCGGCAGGTGCTGATCAACCTGCTCTCCAACGCCGTCAAGTACACCCGCCAGGGCGGCGTGGTGTTCCGGGCCCGGCACCGCGGCCAGATATCCGAGTTCGAGGTCGCCGACACCGGCATCGGCATCGATGCCGGCGACCTCGCGCGCATCTTCCAGCCGTTCGAGCGCGGCAAGACGGCAAGCGCGCTCGGCGTGCCCGGGACGGGCTTGGGCCTCACCATCACCAAGCTCCTGGCCGAGATCATGGGCGGCGAGGTCTCGGTCGAAAGCACGGTCGGCGAGGGCAGCCTGTTCCGCGTGCGACTGATGCTCTCCGAAGCGAGCCCGCCGGTCGTGGCGGCGCGGCAGCGGCGGATCCTGGGTTATCGCGGGTCGCGGCGGCGAATTCTCGCGGCCGACGATGATCTGGGCCATCTCGACCTGCTCAATGAACTGCTGACGCCGCTCGGCTTCGAACTCGAAACCGCGCAGAACGGCGCGATCTGCCTCGAGCGCGCGGCGGCGAACCCGCCCGACCTCGCTTTGCTCGATCTCACCATGCCGGAGATGGACGGCTGGGAAGTGGCGCGGCGCTTGCGGGAGAGCGCTCGGGCGATCCCTATCATCATCGTCTCGGCCAATGCCGACGAACAGATGCAGGCGCACAGCTTCGACGACACCGCCTTCGTCACCAAGCCGATCGACGTGAACCACCTGCTCGGCGCGATCCGCGACGCGCTGGGCCTCGACTGGATCTATGACGAGGCGAGCGTGACCAGGCCGGAGATTCCCGCCGCGCCGCTGCCGATGCAGCACCTCGCCGACCTGCACCGCCTCGGAAAGATCGGCTATGTCCGCGGCATCGAAGCCAAGCTGGACGAGGTGGCCGGCGCCAGCCCCGAGCACGCATCGATCATCGGCGAGCTGCGCGGGCTGGTGCGCAATTTCGAGCTGAAGCAATACATGGCGCGCTTGGAGGCCCTGCTTGAACGCGCCGCTTCCTGAGGAGTCCATGGAGCCGCGCCGCGACATCATCCTGGTGGTCGATGATTCGCCGGACACGCTCGGCTTCCTGACCCAGGCGATCGAGAGCACCGGCGCCACCGTCCTGGTTGCCCTCGACGGCGAAAGCGCCCTCACTCTGACCGAGCAGCTGACGCCCGATCTCATCCTGCTCGACGCGGTGATGCCGGGGATCGGCGGATTCGAGACCTGCCGGCAACTGAAGACGATCGATCACCTGGCGCATGTGCCGGTCATCTTCATGACGGGTTTGAGCGAGACCGAGCATATCGTGCGCGGGCTGGAGGTCGGCGGGGTCGATTATCTGACCAAGCCGATCGTGGTCGATGAGCTGCTGGCGCGGGTCCGGGTGCATCTCCGCAACGCGCGCCGCTCGGCCGCGGCGCATTCGGCGCTCGATGCCACCGGGCGGTTCCTGCTGTCAGTGACGCCGGAGGGCGCGTTGCGTTGGTCGACGCCCCAGGCGGTGCGGCTGCTGCGGCAGATCTCCCCCGAGGCGCAGGACAGCGACTTCCGGCTGCCGGACGAGATCATCGACTGGATGGCGCGCGCCGCGGAAGGCGGCGCCGACAGCGTCACCCATATCTGGAGCATCGGCGAGCGCAAGGTCGAGCTCGCCTATCTCGGCCAGGTGCAAGCCGGCGAGCGGCTGCTCCGCGTGACCCAGGTGGAGCCGCGCCAGGATGTCGATCGCCTGCGCCGCCATTTCGCGCTGACCGGCCGCGAGGCGGAGGTGCTGCTCTGGATCGCCCGCGGCAAGTCCAACAAGGACATCTCGACCGTGCTCGGCATCAGCCCGCGCACCGTCAACAAGCACCTGGAGCAGATCTTCGAGAAGCTGGGCGTCGAGAACCGCGCCTCGGCCGCGGCGCTGACCATCCAGGCCCTGCACAAGCTGGAGGCCGGTCTCCACTCTTAGAACAAGAGCCGTACACAGCTCGCGGTGCAGAAAGCGTTTGGCGATGCCGACCTTCTCTGGAAAGATGCCGTATCATCTTTCAAGAGCAGAGACCGATGACCGACAACGAGTTCTACCGCACCAAGCGCCTGCCGCCTTACGTGTTCGCCGAGGTGAACAAGCTCAAGGCCGCCGCGCGGGCCGCCGGCCAGGACATCGTCGATTTCGGCATGGGCAATCCCGACATGCCACCGCCGAAGCATGTCATCGACAAGCTGACCGAGACCCTGGCCGATCCGCGGGTCCACCGCTATTCGAACTCGCGCGGCATCCCGGGACTGCGCAAGGCACTCGCTGCCTATTACGGCCGCCGCTTCAATGTCGAGATCGATCCGGAGCGCGAGGCGATCGTCACCCTGGGCTCGAAGGAAGGCCTCGCCAATCTCGCCCAGGCGATCACCAGCCCCGGCGACATCATCCTGGCGCCGAACCCCTCCTATCCGATCCACGCCTTCGGCTTCATCATCGCCGGGGCCGCGATCCGCTCGATCCCGTTCCGGCCGGGCCCGGAGTTCATGAACGCGATGGACCGCGCGGTGCGGCATTCGGTGCCGAAGCCGGTCGCGGTCGTCATCAACTATCCCAGCAATCCGACCGCGGAGATGGCGACTCTCGATTTCTATGAGGAGGTGGTCGCGTTCTGCCGCAAGCACGGCATCTTCATCATCTCCGACATCGCCTATGCCGAGGTCTATTTCGACGGCGTGGCGCCGCCCTCCGTGCTGCAGGTGCCGGGTGCCAAGGAGATCGCGGTCGAGTTCTCATCGCTCTCGAAGACTTATTCTATGCCGGGCTGGCGCATCGGCTTCTGCGCCGGCAACGCGCGGCTGATCGGCGCCCTCGCCCGCGTGAAGTCCTATCTCGATTACGGCGCCTTCACGCCGATCCAGGTGGCGGCGACCGCGGCGCTCAACGGCCCGCAGGATTGCGTCGAGGAGATGCGCGCCCGCTACAAGAGCCGCCGCGACGTGCTGATCGAGGGCCTGCGCGCCGCGGGCTGGCCGGTCGATCCGCCGGCGGGCTCGATGTTCGCCTGGGCGCCGATCCCGGAGCGCTTCCAGCACCTGGGGTCGCTCGATTTCTCGAAGCTGCTGCTGACCGAGGCCAATGTCGCCGTGGCGCCGGGTACTGGTTTCGGCGAGCAGGGCGACGGCCATGTCCGGTTCGCCCTGGTCGAGAACGAGGCGCGCACCCGCCAGGCGATCCGCAGCATCAAGGCCTTCCTGAAGACCGCACAGCCACCGGTGGACCTCAATAAGGTCCGCGCCGCCCGCGGCTGAACCACCCCGGACGGAACAAACACCTGTCCGATGTGCTTTCCTTCTGCCGCAGAAGGAAGTGACCATGGCCAGTGGACGATCATCGCTCGCGCTGTCGCGGCGCGCCATCCTGGGCGGCGCGGCTTTGCTGCCGCTCTTGCCGCGCCGCGGTTTCGCCGCCGCGCGGTTTCCCGAGGATTTCACCTGGGGCGTCTCCACTTCCGCGGCGCAGATCGAGGGCGCCGCGGAGATCGACGGCAAGGCGCCCAGCATCTGGGATGTCTTCGCCCAGCAGCCCGGCCGCATCGCCGATGGCGGCACGCCGGAGATCGCTTGCGACCATTATCACCTGCTCGAGGAGGACATCGCGCTGATGCAGGGCCTCGGGATCGGCGCCTATCGCTTCTCGATCGCCTGGCCACGGGTAGTGCCGGACGGGATCGGTCGGCAGAACGAGCAAGGCTGGGCCTTCTACGACCGGCTGGTGGACCGGCTGCTTGCGGCCGGCATCAAGCCGATGCCATGCCTCTACCACTGGGATTTGCCGCAGGCTTTGCAGGAGCGCGGCGGCTGGCTCAGCCGCGACAGCATCGCCTGGTTATCGGAATATGCACGGGCGGCTTGCAAGCGGCTGGGCGACCGGGTCGATACCTGGTTCATCCTGAACGAAGCCTCGGTCCATGCCATCTTCGGCCATGGCACCGGCGAGCACGCACCCGGTATCGCCGGCGGCAATGACGGCGTGCTGCAGGCTTTGCATCACCAGAACCTGGCGCAAGGTGCCGCCTTGCGCGCGCTGCGCCAGGAACGCAGCGGCCTCACCCTCGGCACCGTGCTGAGCCTGCAACCGGTTGTGCCGGAAACCGAAAGCCGGGTCGATCACGACGCGGCGATCCGCTGGGACGCGGTCTGGAATCGCCTGGCGCTCGACGGGCTGATGCGGGGCACGGTGCCCGAGGTCCTGGTGCCGACTCTGGGCAAGGTGGTGCAGCCGGACGACCTTGATCTGGTGAAGACGCCGGTCGACCTCATCGGCATGAACTATTACAGCCGCTGCACCGTGCGCCATGAGCCCGGCCGGCTGCTCGATGTCGGCTGGGGCCGGCCGCATGCCGACCGGTTCACCGCCTATGGCTGGCCGGTCGAGCCGCAGGGTCTGAAGGAGATGCTGCTGCAGCTGAAGACGCTCTACGGCAATCCTCCGGTCCTAATCACTGAGAACGGGGCCGCCTATGCCGACGATCCGCGCGGTGGACCGGTGCAGGACGATGAACGGATCACGTTCCTGCGCGACCACCTTCTGGCGCTTCAGGAAGCGCTCGAAGAGGGTTGCAATGTGAAGGGCTACATGGCTTGGTCTCTGCTCGACAATTTCGAATGGCAGATGGGTTATAAGATGCGGTTCGGATTGGTCTTTGTCGACTTTGACAATGACCGGAAACGTATTCCGAAGGCCAGTTACGACTGGTTTCGCAGGGTCGTCGGAACGGGTATTCCGGCCTAGATTGCGGTAAGGTATCCGAGCGCTCGGTAACCGGGTATTAACCAATCCCGGACGATATCACCTAGGAGCTTTTTCGGGTCGTTTTGGGACTGGGGAGTCGGGTGCCGTCGCATCCGATCGAGAGAGCGGAGGGAGAGCAGATGCGACCGTATTTTCGCCCGTCTTCCGGCCGCCGCTCCCTGCTTGCCGAGTATTCCAGCCAGCTCGGCATCCTGGTCCGCCGGCATCATGCCGAGATGGGCCTGGTCGCCGCCCGCCAGGAAGCCGAGCGCAACGCCGAGATCATGCATGCCGCCATGCTGGGGGCCGAGGCGGCCAACCGGGCGAAGACCGAGTTCCTGGCCAACATGAGCCACGAGCTCCGCACGCCGTTGAATGCGATCATCGGCTTCTCCCAACTGATGACCAATCGCGCGCAGGCGACCGATCCAGACCGCGTCACCGCCTATGCCAAGGACATCCACACCGCGGGCAATCATCTCCTGCACGAGGTCAACCGGATCCTGGACCTGGCCAAGATCGAAGCGGGCCGCGCCGAGCTTCATGAAGAATGGTTCAGCCCGGCCGAAGCCGTGGAGATTCCGGTTTCCTTCGTCCGACCGCAAGCGGACGGCGCCGGGCAGACGCTCAGCGTCGAAATGCCGAAGACACTGCCGCAGCTCTATGCCGATCAGCAGTACTTCAAGCAGATCCTGATCAACCTGCTGTCCAACGCCGTGAAGTTCACGCCGCGCGGCGGCAAGGTGACGCTCTCCGCCGCCGTCGCATCGGATGGCTGGCTCAACGTCTCGGTCTCGGATACCGGCATCGGCATCGCCGAGGAAGACATCTGGAAGGCGCTGGTGCCGTTTGCCCAGGTTTCGAGCGACCTCAGCCGCAAATATGAAGGCACCGGCCTCGGCCTGCCCTTGAGCAAGGGCTTCGTCGAGATGCATGGCGGTACCTTGAAGATCGAAAGCGAGCCCGGCCGCGGGACCACGGTCACCGTGCGTTTCCCGCCCGACCGCACCCGTTCCATTTCACCCGAGCACGCGCACCTGCCGTCCGGCGCCGCCGCTCGGGCATCATCTCCGGAAAGCTTTACACGATGAACGAAGCCGCCCCTCCCGCCACCGAGTTGCAGACGTCGCGCATCGGGCGCGTGGTGTCGGTTTCCGGCAGCCAGCTGATCACGTTGATGGACCCGCATGTCGGCGGCGAGGAAAGCCCGACCGCCCGTAGGCCCGATATCGGCGAAGTGGTTAACGTACGTACGTCGACCACGATCGCGTTCGGCCTGGTGACCGGCCTGAGCATTCCCATCCCCGAGCAGGTCGAAGGCAAGACCGAGCTCCGCATCATGGAACTGGAGCTGATCGGCGAGATCGAGGCGGACGGAATCTTCCGCCGCGGCGTCTCGGTGTTTCCCGGCCTCGGCGACGAGGTCTATCACACCTCGCGTGAAGACCTGCGGCGGGTCTTCATGCGCGCCGGCGACAATGGCGTGCGGATCGGCGTGGTCAACCAGGACAAGTCGATCCCGGCCTGCGTCATGGTCGATGAGCTGCTGGGCAAGCACTTCGCGGTGCTCGGCACCACCGGCACCGGCAAGTCCTGCGCGGTCGCCGTCATTCTGAGGAACATCCTGGCGGCGCACAGCAAGGCGCATATCGTCATCCTCGACCAGCACAACGAGTTCGCCACGGCGTTCGGCGACACCGCCGAGCAGATCACCCCGGCCGACCTGCAGCTGCCCTACTGGCTGCTGAACTTCGAGGAAATGAAGCAGCTGATCATCGGCGATGCCAGCCAGACGCCGGAGATCGATTCCGTCATTCTCCACCAGGTCATCGTGCAGGCGAAGCGCAACCTGCTCGCGGTGCGCGACACGACCTCGACCGTGACGGTCGATACGCCGGTGCCCTATCGCCTGTCGGAAGTGACCCAGCTGCTCGACGAGGCCATGGGCAAGCTCGACCGCCCGGTCGATTCCGCGCCCTACCTCCGGATCCGCGAGCAGTTCCTGAGCCTGCAATCAGACCGCCGGTTCTCCTTCATGTTCCCGGGCGTCACCGTGCGCGACAACATGGCGGCGATCCTGTCGCGCCTGTTCCGAATTCCGGTCAAGGACAAGCCGGTCACCGTCATCGACACCTCCGGCATTCCCTCCGAAGTGCTGAACGTCGTGGTTTCGCTGATCTGCCGCATGACCTTCGACTTCGCACTGTGGAGCGACCAGACGGTGCCGATCCTGCTGGTCTGCGAAGAGGCCCATCGCTACGCACCCGCCGAGGACAAGACCATCTTCGAGCCGACCAAGCGGGCGCTCTCGCGCATCGCCAAGGAAGGCCGCAAATACGGCGTCTCGCTCTGCCTGGTCAGCCAACGTCCGTCGGAGCTCGCCTCCACGGTGCTCTCCCAGTGCAACACGATCTTTGCCTTGCGCATGAGCAACCAGAAGGACCAGGAGTTCCTGCGCGCCGCCATGCCGGAATCCGGCATCGGCCTGCTGGACGAGCTGCCGTCGCTCCGGAATGCGGAGGCCATCGCCGTCGGCGAGGGCGTGCCGATCCCGACCCGGATCTGCTTCGACGAGCTGCCCGCCGACGGACGGCCGCGCAGCAAGACGGCGCCCTTCTCCACCGCCTGGACCTCGGAGGTCAGCTCCGACTCCTTCCTGCAGAGCGTGGTCAGCCGCTGGCGCAACCAGCGCTAGTGCATATATAAAACGTCAATGCCGGGCTTGATTCGGCAATCTTGCGCCGCATGAGCCAGATACCCGGGTCACGCCCGGGCATGACGCGCTTCGGTAAGCCCCAGGGAGAGAACCCGCTTGAGCCAGGATCAAGCCGTCACCCGTGACGCGATTGCCACCGTTGCGGAGGTCATCCGTCCCCATATCCGCCGCACGCCGGTGATCGCGGTGGATGCCGCTGATTTCGGCCTGCCCGCCCAACCGCTGACCTTCAAGCTCGAGCTCCAGCAGCATGCCGGCTCCTTCAAGAGCCGCGGTGCCTTCGCCAACCTGCTGACCCGCAAGATCCCGGCGGCGGGAGTCGTGGCCGCGTCCGGCGGCAATCACGGCGCTGCCGTCGCGTTCGCCGCGAGACGACTCGGCCTGCCCGCGCGGATCTATGTGCCGGAGATTTCCTCGCCGGCGAAGATCGCCCGCATCCGCAGCTATGGCGCGGACCTGGTGGTCGGCGGCGCCCGCTATTCCGATGCCTATGCCGCCTCCGAGACTTGGGCCGCGGAAAACGGCGCGCTCACCGTCCATGCATTCGACCAGCGCGAGACCATGCTCGGCCAAGGCACCTTGGCGAAGGAGATGGAGGAGCAGGTACCTGACATCGACACCTTGCTGGTCGGTGTGGGCGGCGGCGGACTCATCGCCGGCATCGCCGCCTGGTATCGCGGCAAGGTGAAGGTGGTCGGCGTCGAGCCCGAATTGGCCCCGACCCTGACCAGGGCGCTCGCAGCCGGAAAGCCGGTCGACGCGGAAGCCGGCGGCATCGCCGCGGACTCGCTGGCGCCGAAGCAGATCGGCGCCCAGGTCTTCCCGATCTGCCGCGATCACGTGACCTCGGTCGTGCTGGTCGAGGACGAGGCGATCCGCGCGGCGCAAAAGACACTCTGGGAGGTGCTCCGCATCGTCGGCGAACCCGGCGGCAGCGCCGCAACCGCGGCGCTTCTCTCCGGCCGCTATGAACCGAAATCCGGAGAGCGAGTCGGAATCGTGATCAGTGGTGGGAATACGGTCGCCGTCGACTTCGATCGGTAACACGGCATCGCATTCCATTAATCATGAAACCGACGCCGCGGTGGCCCGCGCAGTCTTGACCCCGGCACTCAACCCCCGATAGTTTCGAACTCTGAACACGATCGCGTGGGGAATATCATGAATTTGGGTAAGCGTTTCGCGGCAGCCTGCGGCTTCGCCGCTCTTGTTGCGCTGTCTGCTCCGGCTTCGGCCACCACATTCACCTATGATCTGACCGGTGACACTAACACCGCGTACACTGACCCCGCTTGGCCCGGTTGGACCTATATCGACCTCACGGATAGTGTCACCGGATCGGGCCCGCATCCGGGCTACACGCTGAGCGTCGGCGATACCGTCCAGGTCTCGGTAATGCTCAACAACCCGGTCACGTTCACGGAGTTCGACATTGGCCTGCAGGGGATGGCCGATTATTCGAAGATCTTTTTTGATCCGACGTATTCTTATTTCAGCGGGGGTATCCCCCTCGTCGCGCCAAGCAGCGGCGACTGGGGCACCGTGGTCGGCGTTGCTGGTGGATTTGGCTTTGGGGGCGGCTTCAGTCCTGCAACCGGGACCTTCAGCTTCGATCAGGTGATCGTCAATGCGGTGATCACTTCGATGTTCGATCCGTCGAGCAATCCCGTTTCGTTCATCAATTTGACGGACGGCAGGTATCCGCCTTACATCGGATTTACCGGCGCCAACCTGGCGACGACGCCAATCCCCGGCGCCCTGTTGCTGATGATGACAGCTTTGGGCGGCCTCGGTTTCGTCGCGCGGCGCAAGCGCGGGGCGGCGGCTTAGATCGCGCTTCCCCGGACCAGCGGCGCACCGAGATAGCAGCCGAACTCGCTCGGAAAGTTCGCACTGACCCGGGCATGCACCCGGCCCTGTCGGCCGAAATAACGGCCGGTGTCGGTCGCCGGAAAAACGCCGTCATGCCAGACGTTCGGGTGCATGTAGAGCCCCTTCGATCCGTCGAACCAGAAGGCCTTGAAGTCCTGCGGCGTCACGTCGTCGCCCGGCAGAGCCAGCGGCACGACGAACGGCGCTTTCTCCAGCGGATAGAACATCTGCCCGCCGTCGGGATGATAGTTCGCGCGCCACATCAGGGCGCGATGCCGGCCGAGGGTTGAACGCGCTTCCGAGGCTTCGCTCGGCAGGCAGCTCCAGCCGAGCACATAGTCGCCGCCCACCGCATGATTTTGGGCCTTGAGCACGTCGCCGACCCATTGGCAGGCGAAGATGCCCTCGGTCGTGCCACCCTCGTCGCCGCTGTTGGGATCGACGGGGCGCCAGCCCTGGGCCGGCCAGCGCACGATCTCGATCTTCTGCCGCTCGGGATCGGCGACGATCTCGCCGTAACCGGCCAGGTTTTCGGCGGTTCCCTCGATCAGCGGCAGATCGAGAATCGGCGCATCCGGCATGCTGTTGCCTTCAGGCTTCAGATTAGGCATCGCGACGTGCATCTGCATTTTCACGGCTCCTCTTCGGTCAGCTGGAAAAACTAGCGCCGAAATGTGACAATTGGGCGAGCCCGCGTCTTGGAACCCGGACGGCTCGGGATCATTGAGCGTGCAACACCAGGCGGGAGGGCGACATGTCTGCGAAGAACCGATCGGACGAAAGCGAAGATCCCATCGAGCTGGCGGTGGACCCGGAGACGGTCTGCTTCCTGATCGTGAAGGCGCGGGAGTTCGACGTGAAGGTCGATCCGCAGGATGACGATCCCGTCAGCGGCACCGATGAGGACGAGGATATCGACGTGCTGGAGGATCGCCGCGATGATCCGACCTATGCCGAGCTCATGGGCACGCTCGAGGCCCTGAACGAGGACGAACTGTCCGACCTGGTGGCCATGACCTGGATCGGCCGCGGCGACTTCGATCGCGATGATTGGGAAGATGCCAAGGAACAGGCCCGACAGCGGGGCAGCAAGGGCACCGCGGAGTACCTGCTGGGCACCCCCTTGCTGGGGGATTATCTCGAGAGCGGTTTCAACGACCTCGGCTACTCCTGCGAAGACGTCGACGACGAGCGCCTGTAACGCGGCCAGAGACCACGCGTTGTCTAGCCCCGCTCTCCGCCTTCGAGCACCAGCAGATCCTCGGTGCCGAAGTTCACCGCGACCGCGCTGCCGAATTCCGGCGGCGTCAGGTTGGGATTGTTGAACGTGTCGAGCAGGATCGCGTTGTCCTTCAGCCTGACACGGATGCGCACGACCGAGCCCAGGAAGCTCACCTGATCGATCGTCCCGCGCAGCCGGTTGCGCCCGTCGCCGCCCTCGCCCAGCGTCACCGCTTCCGGGCGCAGCGCGAAGGCCTGGGTGGCGCCGGAAGCAAGGCCGTTAAGACCGCGTGAAACCTTGACCTCCTGCCCGTCGATTTGGATGCGCCCCAGGGCCGCGTCCAGCACCTCCCCCTGCACGATGTTGAGCGTGCCAACGAAGGAGGCGACGAAGCGGGTTTTCGGTCGGTTGTAGATCTCGAACGGCGTGCCGACCTGGTCGATCCGGCCTTCGTTCATCACCACGATCCGGTCGGAGATCGAGAGCGCCTCTTCCTGGTCGTGGGTGACGTAGATCGTGGTGATACCGAGCTTGCGCTGCACCGCGCGGATCTCCTCGCGCAGCGAAATGCGGATCTTGGCGTCGAGCGCCGACAGCGGCTCGTCCAGCAGCAGCACCTGCGGGTTGATCGAGAGCGCACGGGCCAGGGCGACGCGCTGCTGCTGGCCGCCGGACAGCTGATGCGGGTAACGCTGCGCCATGGAAGGCAGCTTGATCAAGGCCAGCATCTCCTCGACCCGGGCGCGGATCTCCGCCGCCGGCCGTCGCGCGATCTTCAGGCCATAGGCCACGTTCTCCGCGACGGTCATGTTCGGGAACAGCGCGTAGGACTGGAACACCATGCCGATCTGGCGCTGGTTGGCGCGCAAGCCGGTCACGTCCTTGTTGCCGATGGCGATCCGGCCGGAATCCGGCTGCTCGAACCCGGCTACCATGCGCAGCGTGGTGGTCTTGCCGCAGCCGCTCGGTCCCAGGAAGGAGATGAACTCGCCCTTCTCCACCGCGAGGTCGAAGCCCTGGACCACCGTATTGGCGCCGAAGGTCTTGCGCAGGTTTTCGATCTCGAGAAACGCCAACCGATCCCCCTCTAATATGCGCTGGCCGAAACACTGCCGCGGCGCCCGCGGCCCAGCAGCTGGATGACGCCCATGCAGCCCCAGGTGATCAGGAAGGTGATCACCGCCAGCGCCGACGGCTCATAGGCGCGGCTGGCGCCGATCAGCTGCAGATAGGGGCCGAAGGCCGGCCGATCGAGGAGGCTCGCCATGGTGAACTCGCCGATCACCGTCGCGAAGGTCAGGAAGGCGCTGCTGACGATCGCGACGCGCAGGTTGGGCAGGATCACGCCGAACAGGATCGAGGGCCATTTAGCCCCGAGACTCTCGGCCGCCTCGGTCAAGGTCTTGACGTCGATCGACTGCAATCCGGTGTCGATCGCGCGGTACATATACGGCAGCGCCAGGGTGATGTAGCTGCATCCGAGCAGCATGTCGGTCGACCAGGAGGCCGAGGTCATCGGCAGGATCGAGGAGCTGTTGTAGATCCGCACATAGCCGAAGACCAGGATGATCGCCGGGATCACCAGGGGCATCAGGGTGAGGAACTCCACCACCGGCCGCAGGCGCGGCAGCCGCAGCTGCACCCAATAGGCGGTCGGCACCACCAGCAAGGTGCCGAACACGATGGTCGCGGCGGAGAGGACGGTCGAATAGAGAAAGGTTTCCTGGAAGCGCGAATCCTTGAACACGTTCTCATAGGCGGCGAAGCTGTATTCGCCGCGCTTCAGCCGCAGCGAGAACTCGAAGGTGCAGAGCAGCGGCGTCGCGAAATAGACCGTGCAGATCGCCATGATCAGCCAGGACACCCAGCGCGCGCGCCTCATTGGAACCGCCGGGTCCGGGCACGCAGCACGATATAGGCGAGGTTCGACAGCACGGTGATGACGACCATGCCGAGCGAGATCGCATAGCCGAGATTCTGGTCATGCAGCACGTCGCCGCGGATCTGGGCGAACAGCATGATGGTGACGAGGTTGATGCCGCTCCCGGTGAGGCCGTAGGCGGTGGCGACCGCGCCAAAGGCATTGGCGAACAGCAGCAGCGTCGTGCCGACCAGGCTCGGCCAGAGGATCGGGATCGCGACATGGCGCCAGAAGTGCCAGCCGTTCCCGCCGAGGATGTCGGAGGCCTCGCGCCATTCCTTCTTCAGCCCGTCGAGCGCCGGGACCAGGATCAGCACCATCAGCGGGATCTGGAAATAGAGATAGGCCAGGATCAGGCCCCAGAAGGTGGTGATGCTGAAGCCGGTGTCGTAGAGCTTGAAGCCGAACACGCTGAACAGCAACGCCGTCACCAGGCCGGTGCGGCCGAGCGTCGCCAGGAAGGCGAAGGCGAGCGGGATGCCGGCGAAGTTCGGCGCCACGCCGCTGAAGGTCATCAGCACCGGGCGCACCCAGCGCGGCAGCCCGCCCATGACGCCGGCATAGGCCAGCAGGAAGCCGATTACAGCACCGCCGACCGCCGAGATCATGCTGATCTTGATGGTGACCCAGAACGAGGCGACGATCTGCGGCTGGAACAGATTGGCGAGGTTGCGCAGGGTGAAGTTGCCGTCGGCATCCTGGAAGGCGCCGACCACGAGATGCAGCGTCGGCAGGACGAGGAACAGGACGGCGAAGACGAAGAACGGCGCGACGCCCAGCCAGGCAAAGGAGATCGGCGCGGCGGGCGCGGCAAGGGAGCGGGATGGTGGCACGGTTTCGGCGGGCAACGGCGTCATTCTCTCCGGCCGATGGTCCGGCCCTCAGCGAAGCAGAGGACCGGATCCATCAAACAGGACCGAAGGATTGGAACCAAGCTGGAAATGCGCAGCGGTCAGTTGACCAAGGATTCAATTGGTTTGCACGTTGACCCCGACGACGCTGTCCCACTGCTTGGTGATGATTTCCTTTCCCTTGCCCTGCTGCTCGAGGGTCGGGAACAGGGCCTTGGCATAGTTCTCGGCCGGCGGCAGCTTGGCCATCAGCTCGGCCGGCACCACGCCGCGTTTCACCAGGTCGTCGAACCGCGCCGGATGGCAGTAGCCCTTGAGCCAGGTGAGCTGGGCCGCATCGGAATAGAGATGCTCCATCCAGAGCTTGGCGGCGTTGGGATGCGGCGCATAGGCGCTGATCGCCTGGACATAGACGCCGGCGACGATGCCGGTCTTCGGCACTACCACGGCGACGTCGGGATTGCCGCCGAGCGTGTCGCGATCGCCGAGCGCCAGATAGTCCCAGCGGATCACGATCGGCGTGGTGCCCTGGGCCAGGGTCGAGGCGCCGCCGCCGATCGGCACGAAGTTGCCGCTCTCGTTCAGCTTCTTGAAGAATTGCAGCCCGGCATCGGCCGCCTTGTCGATATCGCCGCCGGTCGATGACAGGCCGGACGCGAACACCGCCTGGATCGACTCATTGGAGACCCGCGGATCGCCGTCGAGCGCCACCTGGCCCTTGTATTCCGGCTTCTGCAGATCCGACCAGTCGGTCGGGATGTTCTTGATCATGTCCTTGTTCACTTCGAAGGCCAGCACGCCGTAATAGTCGCCGTACCAGTAGCCTTCGGCATCCTTCTGACTGTCCGGGATCGAGTCCCAGGTTGAGACCTTGTAAGGCTGGATCAACCCGTCCTTCTTGGCGGAGGGGCCGAAGGAGAGGCCGACATCGATCACGTCCGGCGCCTGCGGGCCGGTATTGCCCTTGTTGGCCTTGATCGCCTCGATCTCATCGCCGGAGCCGGCATCGGGGTTGAGCTCGTTCAGCTTGAGGAACCCGTACTTCGCCTTGAAGTCCTCGATGACCTCGCCATAGAGGCACCAGTCATGCGGCACGGCGATGATCGTCAGCTCGCCTTCCTTCTTCGCCGCCTCGATCAGCTCCGCCGAGGGTTCGGCCTGGGCTGCACTCCAGGTCAGGCCCAGCAGGGCGAGAGCCGCCGCCGATCCGAGCGCCGATTGTTCCAGCCAGTTCCGCTTCATCTCGCCTCTCCTGTGGATGTCTTCCCCGTGACGCCGTGATGACGGACAACCCGCCTCCGGCGTCTTCCGCGCCTCACACGGAAAGGACGCTAGCACGAGAAATGTTGAATCTCAACATTACTATCTGTAAGTTCACACAATCATCACAGATCCGTTGTGCAGCACCAAACACCGACTGGCCGAAACACCCATGGACTTCATTTTCATGCTGACCCGGCAGGACCGGACCATTTCCGACTGCCTGGAGCTGTTCCGGCTGGTGCGTCCGCTCGGGCTGAAGCATGTCGGCTTCAAGGATGTCGGCGTGCCGCCGGCGACCCTCGCGGCGCTCAATCAGGCGATCCAGGCGAGCGGCGCCACGAGCTACATGGAGGTGGTCAGCACCACGCCGGAGACCTGCCTCAACTCCGCGCGCGTCGCGGCCGAGCTCGGGGTCGATTGCCTGCTGGGCGGCACCGATGTCGCGGCGGTGCAGGAGATTCTGGCGGGATCGAAGCTCCGCACCTTTCCCTTCCCCGGCTTCCCGCGCGGCCACCCGACCAAGCTCGCCGGCACGCCCAACGACGTCGAGGCGCATTGCCGCGCGTTTGTCGACAAGGGCTGCGCCGGCGCCGACCTCCTCGCCTATCGCGCGACCGAGGCGGATCCGCTGGCGCTGATTCGCGCCGCCAAGAAGGGCCTGGGTTCGAAGCGGCTGATCGTCGCCGGCAGCATTGCCGCGAAGGCGCAGATCAAGGCGATCGCCGAGGCCGGCGCCGATGCCTTCACCATCGGCTCCGCGGTGTTCGACGGCAGCTACGCCCCCGATATGGGGGCGCTGGCGTCACAGCTCGCCGCGGTCCAAGCCGATTGCGCGGCGGTGGCGGCATGAGCGAAGTCCTGCTGCGGCGCCTGCTGGCGGGCAACCTCCGGGATCCGGACAGCGGTGAAGGCATCGCCGTGCCGACCCGCAAAGTGACGATCGCGCCCAGCCTGCGCGGCGGCGAAGCGGCGCTCATCGCCGATCTCGGTCTCGGCAGCCGCCTCGCGCTCATCGCCGACCCGACGACCTGGCAGGTGCTGGGCGCCCGCGTCTCCGGCGCGCTCGCGGCGCGGTTCACGGTGACGCCCGTCATCCTGCCGGAGCGCCCGCATGCCGACATGGAAACCGTGCAGCGCATCCGCGCCGCGACCTCTCTTGCCGAGGGGCTGGTCGCGGTGGGATCGGGCACCATCAACGACCTCGCCAAATACGCAGCCTTTCTCGACCGCAAGCCCTATGCCTGCTTCGGCACGGCGCCGTCCATGAACGGCTACACCTCGGTCAACGCCGCGATCATGGATGGCGGGGTCAAGAAGTCGCTTCCCGCCGCGGCGGCGCGCGGCGTCTTTCTCGATGTCGATATTCTCGCCAAGGCGCCGCGCCGCATGATCGCCGCCGGTTTCGGCGACAGCATCTGCCGGCCGACGGCGCAGGCCGACTGGCTGCTGGCGCACCTGCTGCTGGACCGGCCCTATCGCGCTTTGCCCTTTCAGCTCCTGGCCGAAGATGAAACGGCCCTGCTCGCCTCTCCCGAGGGCCTGCTCTCCGGCGACCCGGAGGCGATCACGCGCCTGGCGCGCACCCTGGTGATGTCCGGCTTCGGCATGACCATCTGCGGCGGCAGCTATCCCGCCAGCCAAGGCGAGCATCTGATCGCGCATTTCCTGGAGATGCGCGGCGATCCGGCCGGCGCCAACTTCCACGGCGAGCAGATCGCCGTCACCACGCTGACCATGGCCCGGATTCAAGGCGAGACCTTGCGCCTGGAACAGCCTCGGCTCGCGCCTGCACCGGCAACCATTGGAACGTTCTTATCCTTCTACGGCGCCGATGTCGGTGCCACCTGCTGGGCGAGCTTTGCCGGCAAGCTGCTGAGCGGCGAACGCCTCGCGGCGGTCAATCACCGGCTGACGCAGGATTGGCCGGAGATTCGCCAGGCGATTCGCGCCGTGCATCGCAGCGCCACCGCGCTGGAATCCACGCTGCGCCGCTGCGGCGCGCCGACGCGGCCCTCCGACATCGGTCTCTCGGACGAGCGCTATGCCGAGGCTGTGCTGCACGCGCGGGAAGTGCGCGACCGCTACACTTTCCTCGATCTTGCCGCCGATACCGGCACCCTGACGCGCCTCGTCGGCGCCACGCCGGTGCCTGCGCAATGATGCCGCGGCACCAGGATTCTTGCCAAACCCGGGCGCGCTCGCCAATGTGGCGCAAACGCGAGCCGGGAGACATTTCACTTGGTGATGAACGAAATGGTTAAGCTCTCCAAGAAGGACCGGCAAGACCGGATCCTGACGGAGCTCAGGGTTTCGACGACGATTCGCATCTCCGATCTCGCGGCCGAGCTCGGCGTCTCCTATGAGACGATCCGACGCGACCTCGAGGAGATGGGCCAGAGCGGGCTCATCAACCGCACTTACGGCGGCGCGGTGGTGCGGCCGTTCGGCTTCGAGCCGGCCTGGAACGAACGCTTCAACGCGATGACCGAGGAGCGCGAGCGGATCGCCGCGACCGCGGCCAGTCTGATCGAGCAGCGCGAAGTCCTGATGATCGACGCGGGCTCCACCACCCTGCACTTCGCGCGCCGCCTGGCGGCCGAGGCGAAGAACCTCACCATCGTCACCAACTGCTTCGCCGTCGCGATGGCGTTCTCGACCAATCCGACGATCACGGTGCTCGCCTGCCCCGGCGAGTACGATCCGCATGACGGCAGCGTGATGGGCCCGGACACGATCAACTATCTCAGCCGCTTCAACGCCAACCGCGCGGTGATCGGCGCCAGCGGCATCACCGTCGAAGGACCAAACGACGTGCATTCCAGCGCCGCGGCGGTGAAGCGCGCCATGCTGCAGCGCTCGCAGGAGCATATCGTGCTGCTCGACCATTCGAAGTTCGACCTGCCCAATCTCGACGTCGTCTGTCCGTTGTCGGACATCCACCGCCTGGTGACCGACCAGGCGCCGCCGCCGGAGCTCGGCGCGGCCCTCGGCAAGGCGCGCGTGGAAATCCTCTTCTAGAGTCCGGCGCCATGACCAAGCCCGCGAAGCGGAAAGTCCTGTTCATTTCCGCGGATCAATGGCGGGCGGAATGCCTCTCCATCCTCGGCCACCCGGTGGTGCAGACGCCGAACATCGACGCCCTGGCGCGCGACGGCGTGCTGTTCCGCGAGCACTACGCGCAGGCGACACCCTGCGGCCCGGCGCGGACCAGCATGCTGACCGGCCTCTACCTGATGAATCACCGTTCGGGCCGCAACGGCACGCCGCTCGACGCGCGGCACACCAACCTGGCGCTCGAGGCGCGGCGCGGCGGCTACGACCCGACGCTGTTCGGCTACACCGATACCAGCGCCGATCCGCGCGGCCGCGATCCCAACGATCCGGCGCTCACCACCTATGAAGGGCCGATGCCGGGCTTCACCGTCGGCATGCTGTTTCCCGATCATGCCAAGCCGTGGATCGCCTATCTCAAGGGCCGCGGCTACCACCTGCCCAACGGCCGCGCCGACGCCTACAAGCCGCGGCCGGGATTCACGCTGCCGCCGGGCCGCGGCTTCCGCGCCATTCCGACCATCTTCTCCGACGCGGAGAGTGAGACCACTTTCATGGCGGACACTTTCCTCGACTGGGTGTCGGTGCGCCGCAACGAGAACTGGTTCGCGCATGTGGTGTTCCTGCGTCCGCACCCGCCGATCATCGCGCCCGAGCCCTGGAACATGCTTTACGATCCCGCGCACATGCCGGAGACGCCGCGCGCGGCAAGCCTCGAAGCCGAAGGCGCGCAGCATCCCTATCTCGCCTATAAGCTCAGCCGCATCCGCCCGGGCGACGGTTATGACGAGCACAACCCGCTCGACTTCGCCCGGCTCAGCGATCTCGATCTGCGGCAGCTCCAGGCCACCTACTACGCGATGATGACCCAGGTCGATGTGCAGGTCGGCCGCATCGTCGATCACCTGAAGGCGACCGGCGAGTACGACGAGACCCTGATCATCTTCACCTGCGATCACGGCGAGATGCTGGGCGAGCATTATTGCTGGGGCAAGCAGGTCTATTTCGACCCCTCGTTCCACATTCCGCTGATCGTCCGCGATCCCGGCATGCAAGCGACGCGGGGATCGCAGGTCGCGCAGTTCACCGAGGCGGTCGATATCATGCCGACCATCCTAGACTGGCTGGGGCTGAAGATTCCGCACACCTGCGACGGACGCTCGCTGCTGCCCTTCGTCGCCGGATCGACACCGCCGAACTGGCGGACCGAAGCGCGCTGGGAGCACGATTTCCGCGATGTGCCGGACCAGGATCCGGAGACCGCGCTCGGCCTGCATTCGGATGAATGCGCCTATGCCGTGATCCGCGACGGGCAGTACAAGTATGTGCATTTCGCCGCCCTGCCGCCGCTGCTGTTCGACATCCGGAACGATCCGCATGAAATGCACAATCTCGCCGGCGATCCGGCCCATGCCGGCGTCATGCTGGATTATGCGCAGAAGATGCTGTCCTGGCGCCTGCGCCATGCCGAGCGCACGCTGACCCACATGCACCTGACCTCGCGCGGCGTGGTCGCGCTGGTCTAGCGCGGGATCTCTCCAGTCCCGGGCGGCGGACTGATCGACACAGACGCCGCGGACGATTTTCAGAGGGTGCAAAGCGCACTAAGTCGTTGACGATGCGAGCGTACCTGTCCTTCGTGAGCGCCAAAGCAGTTTCGATTCTGTCTGGGTCCCGTCGGGGTTGACGGAACAAGTGCTCGGAGACCGAAGCGTCTTCGATTCTGTCTGCGTCCCGTCTGCATTTATGCGCGTGACGCATGCGTCGCACCGGAGCCATCCGGAATTTACAGAGAATGTTCTTCCTGTCCGGGTCCTGTCCGGGTTCAGGCGCGTGATTCATCATTCTGTCTGTGCCGGGTCTGCGATGCAGTGCAGCAACGCGTGGTCAGAACGAAGCGCCGGTCTTGTGACGACGCCATCTCGCATGCGGCTTCAATGCAGCATTCACGATTTCAAACAGCGCGCAGACTATACCACAATCGGCGCATCACGTCAGGCATGTCAGCAAGAATCGTCCGGCTTCAGCGCAGCGAATTCCGGCTGAGCCAGTACGTCATTCAGGCAGCGGCGAATTCAACGCGACGACGCGATCCGGTGATCGGTGTGGGCCCGCCATCGGCGCACCCACACCGGCCTCGTTCACCGCTCGCCGACGGGCCGCTTGATAGCGAATGCGGACACCATGCTGACAAGGGCGGCAAAGACGACGTAGCCGGCGAGAAGCGCCGGATCGCCGTCATTCTTGGATATCAGATAAGTCGCAATGATCGGCGTAATGCCGGAGGCAAAGATACCCGAGAACTGATAGACGAAGGAAATGCCGGTATAGCGCACCCTGGAGTCGAAGAGATCGGAGAACAGCGCCGCTTCCGGTCCGTAGCAGATCGCATAGACGATCCCGAGCGGCACCACGAGCGCGAGGCCCGCTATAAGCGGATCACCCGTCCCCATCATCCAAAAGGCGGGAAAGGTGATGAGTGCAAGAAGCAGAGCGCCGATACCGTAGGTCTTGGGACGGCCCCAGCGGTCGGAGAGCCTGCCGAACACGGGAATGGACCCGATCATCACGAAGGCGGCGGCGGTGACCAGCCAAAGCGCCGTGGTGCGGGGCATGTTCACGTACTTCGACAGATAGACAATCGAGAACACGGCGAAGACGTTGAAGAAGACGCCGTCGATATAGCGCGCCCCCATGCCCAGCAGAATATTCCGTGGATATCCCTTGATCAGGTCCGCGAAGGGAAGTTTCGACTCCGTCTGCGTTGCCTTAACTTTCATGAACTCCGGCGTCTCCATGATCTTGAGGCGGATATAGAGCCCGACCGCGACGAGGAGCAGGCTGGCGATGAAGGCGATACGCCAGCCCCAGGACATGAAATCTTCCTCAGGCAGCAGAGAGGCGACCGCGGTCACTCCGGATGCGAGGCATAGCCCGATAGCAAGCCCGATCTGCGGCAAGCTCGCATAGAAGCCGCGCTTGTGGGCCGGGGCATATTCGTAGGCCATCAGGACCGCGCCACCCCACTCGCCGCCGATGCCGATGCCTTGCGCGATGCGCAGCAACAGCAGCAGGATCGGTGCCAGGATGCCGACCTGCTCATAGGTCGGGAGCAGGCCGATCAGCACGGTTGCGACACCCATGATCATGAGCGTCATGACCAGCATGTTCTTGCGGCCGATCTTGTCGCCGAAATGGCCGAAAATCACCCCGCCCAGCGGGCGCGCCACGAATCCGATGGCGAACGTGGTGTAGGCGAGCAGCGTGGAGACGACGGGATCATCCACGGGAAAGTAGAGCTTGTTGAAGACGATGCCTGCGACGATGCCATACAGAAAGAAATCGTACCACTCGATCGTCGCGCCGATGACGCTGGCAAAGACCACCCGCCGCAGCTCTTTGGGTGTCGGTTCGTTGGCTTGCATTCTTTCCTCCCCTTGTTGTCTTGTTGTTTTCTTACGCTCGTTCGACTTCCTCTTTGATGAGATCGGCTGCCTTTTCGGCGATCATGATCGTGGGTAGGTTGGTGTTGCCGGAGACGAGGCGCGGCATGACCGAGCAATCGGCCACCCAGAGATTGGCGACACCGCGGACGCGCAGGCGTGGATCGACGACGCCGTTTGTCTCGCTCGACGGGCCCATGCGACAGGTTCCCGCCGGATGGAAGATGGTGGCACCATATTGCCGGGCGAAAGCCAGCAGATCATCGTCGCCGCCGGCATTCGCCGGGCCTGGCGTGAATTCGCTTTCGATCAGATCGGCGAGCGGCGGCGTCGCGGCAACGCTTCTCGCGAACTTGATGCCGGCCACCGCGCAGCGACGATCCGTTTCGGTGCTGAGATAATTGGCCTGAATGCGTGGCGCCCGGAGCGGGTCGGGACCGCCGAGGCGGATGGTGCCCGTGCTCTCCGGACGCAACTGGCAGACGGAGAGCGTCATGCCGGAGAAATCATGCACTTGTCCGCCGGCCATGTCGGCCGACAGCGTGGCGATATGGAACTGAATATCCGGCGTGGCGGATTCCGGAAGAACGCGGGTGAACAGCCCGCCCTGATTGATGCCGATGCCGAGCGGGCCGCTGCGCGAGATCAGCCATTCCAGGCCGATCCGAGCCCGCCCAAGGAACGACCGCAAGGTGTCGTTGGTGCTGATGGGGCGGTTGAGGCGATAGATGAGGCGGATTTGCAGGTGGTCTTGGAGATTCCCGCCCACGCCCGGGAGATCCACCAAGGGTGCGATGCCGTTTTCGGCGAGATGCTCCGCGGGACCGATGCCGGACAGCATCAGCAGCTGCGGCGATTGCACGGCGCCAGCCGCGAGCACGATGCCGCGTCGTGCGGCGAGGCGATGCGGCCGGCCGTGTACAAGGTACTCGACGGCGCTGGCACGCCCGCTGTCGAAATGGACCTGCGTCGCCAGGGCGTTGCAAACGACCCGGAGGTTCGATCGCTTCTCCGCGGGCCGGAGATAGGCGACGGCACTGCTCTGGCGCCAGCCACGGTGCGTGGTGAGTTGGAAGTAGCCGACCCCTTCCTGTCTTGCACCGTTGAAATCCGCGGTGAACGGTACGCCGAGCTTGCCCGCAGCGGCAATGACCGCTTCGATGATCGGGTGCTTGGCGGCAATTCCACTGACACGCAATGGGCCATGGTCACCATGCAGCGGATCGCCGACGAAATCAGCGGCGTTTTCCAGTTTGCGGAAATAGGGCAAGACGTCGTCCCAGCCCCAGCCCTGGTTTCCCAACTGGCGCCAGCCGTCGTAATCCTCGGCCTGCCCGCGGATCGCGATCAGCCCGTTGATGGAAGAAGATCCGCCAAGCACCCGCCCGCGCGGCCAATAGATCTGCCGCCCCATCATCGAAGGCTCTGGCTCGGTCTTGAAACGCCAGTTGATGCGGGGGTCCCACATCGTCTTGCCGTAGCCGATCGGCAAGTGAATCCAGAAATTGCGATCGCGGGGACCGGCCTCGAGCAGCACGACGCGGTGCCGCCCGTTCTCCGACAGGCGATTGGCCAACACGCAGCCGGCCGAGCCGGCGCCGATGATGACGAAGTCCGCCTCTTCGTTTGAGCTGACACTCATGTTGGTGTCTTTCTCCCCTGGGGCCAGGGTTGATCAAAATCAACCAGGGAGTCAACAGATAATGAGACGAATTGTCTCATTATACGAGACACGGTAGATTCCGTCTGAAAGGAGCGCAAGGTGGTTTCCAAGCAGCAGCGTGAACGCGAGACGGCGGGCGCGGTCGGGCGTGGGCTCGACCTCATCGATGCGGTGGCGGCGGCGGGGCGGGCGCTCACGATCGCCGAATTGTGCGGCATGCTCGACCTGCCGAAGCCGACCGTGCACCGGCTTTGCCAGCGTCTCTCGACCAGCGGCTATCTGGCGCGCGAACCCGGGGGCCATCATTACATCGTGGGGCCGCGCCTGTTGCGCCTTGCGCTCAACGTCCAAAGGGGAGGTGCCGGGCCCGAGCGGCGGGCGATCCTGCAAAGCGTCGTCGACGCCGTGGGCGAGACCTGCAACTTCACCGCCCTCAGCGGCGATGAGGTCATCTATCTCGACCGTGTCGAGGCGCGTTGGCCGCTCCGGCTCCATCTCGAACCCGGCTCACGCGTGCCGATGCACTGCACGGCGAGCGGCAAGCTGCTGCTCGCCTTTCTGCCCGAAGCCCATCGGGCGCGCATCCTCAAGACCATCGCTCTCTCGCCGTTCACGCCGAACACGATCGTCGAGCCGGGCGCCTTCGAGGCCGAACTCACGGCAATCGCGGCACAGGGTTACAGCCTAGATCGGGAGGAATTCCTGCTGGGGCTGACCGCCATCGCGGTGCCGGTGCGCGATTCCAACGGCGTGGTGGTCGCGGCCATCGCCTGCCATGCGCCCAGCGTCCGCTTCAGCTTGGCCCGTGCGGTCGAATGCCTTGCGACCTTCCGCCAGGCTGCCGCCCGCATGGCGGAGACACTCAGCGGATAGCAGCGCCCGGCTTACGCTGAGCGCGCCTTCATCATCTGCTGGCGATAGCGCTCGGCATCCCAGTTGAGCAAGGCCTGCTCCTCGGGGCCGGGGAGATAGCGCACCTTGGCCGTCTCCGGAATGCGCGCGACCACCAGGCCGAGGCAGACCAGCATCGCTTCCGCGCCGGCACTCGCATCCTGGCGGATGATGGCGCCGGCGCCGGGCACCAGCAGGGCGACCGGCGGCGGCACATTCTGACTCTCGGCATCGGCGACCAGCTTCCCGAGATCGCCGTCGGCGGCCAGGCTCGGCAGAGCCGGCCCAAGGAAGACGACATGGTCGGGATAGAGCGAGCCCTTGGTGGCGAGGGCGAAGTTCTGCGGGTTGGTCGCAAGGGCGTGGCAGGCTTCGTCGCTTGCCGGCCGATAGGCGGTGCCGCTGCAGAGCCGATGCAGCGCGCGGAGATCGCCGGCCGGTGCCGCGCGCGGCTTCAGCTCCAACCGACGCTCGACCTCGGCGATCAGCGCCTCGGCGGCGTCGCAGCTCTCGGCGCCGACCAGCAGCCCGTGATTGCCGAGGATGAGTACATCGGCGCGGGTCTTCGCGGTGTGCTCGGCGACGACCTGGCTCAACGGCAGACCCGGCCGGCGGTAGGGCAGTTGCCGCCAGGCGAGGCCTTGCAGGCGCTGCGCTAGCTCGCCCTCGACGCCGTCCAAGGCCGCCCAGGCGATGGTGTTGACGGCATGGACATGCAGCACCACGGGATGCGGCATCAGCGCATGGAGCGAGGTCTCGATCGAGGCACGCAGCGTGATCTCGCCGAAGCCGCCCGCCACCGGCATCTTCTCGTTGCCCGCGGCGAGCGCCGCGCGCGCGCCGGCGAGCTCGACCGGGACGAACATGGCCTTGTCCCTGGCCTCGGAGAGCCAGGCGCCGGACGCCTTCACCCAGAGCACGTCGTCGTGCTTGACCGAGCTGTTCCCGCCCGCGCCCTGCACCAGCAGGATGTTGCCGCCGACCCGCGCCGACATGCGGCGCAGGTCATCGAGAAATCCGGGTTGCTGCATCTCGTCCTCTTCTCACCAAATCCGCTACCAGACCAGCCGGTCGATCGCCCAATGCGGCATCCGCGCCGCGGATCCCGCAAGCCGCAACAGGCTGCCCGTGATATCGGTCGAGCCCACCAGAGCCTCGCGGTGCACGCCCGAGGTGACCAGCAAGGTCAGGATCCCGGCATTGCGTCCGCCGAGAATATCATGATCGAGCGAATCCCCGATCATCAACACGCGCTCCGGCTTGGGATGGCCCAGCGCCTGCAGCGCGGCCTCGAAGATCACCCGGTGCGGCTTGCCGATATAGGACACCGCGCCGCCGAGCCCTTCATAGAACTGCGCCAGCGCACCGGGCGCCGGCAGCAATCCGGAATCGGTGAACATGGTGAGGTCGGGATTGGCGCAGAGCATCGGCACGTTGCGCGCCGCAGCCGCGGCCAATCGCTCGCGCCAGGCGCCGATATCGGTGTCGCCGTCGTCGAGACCGGCCAGCAGGATGAAATCCGCCGCTTCGAGATCGACCAGCTCCAGGTCGAGCCCATCGACCACGCCGCGATCCGGACCGCGCGTCACCAGGAAGCAGCGGCGCCCGACCTGGGTGAACGGAACGGATTTCCGATCACGCAACCCCTGCCAGGCGACCTCGCCGGAGGAAAGCACGCCGTCATAGAGCGCAGGCTCCAGTCCGGCCTTGGCGATGCGGTGCAGATTGTCCGCGGAGCGCTTTCCGGAATTGGAGAGGACGAGGATGGTCTTGCCGCGGTCGTGCAGGCTGGCGACGCAGTCGCGCGCCTCCACGAACACGCCCTTGCCGTGATGCAGCACGCCGTATTGATCGAGCAGGACGTGGTCGAACCGGTCGGCGATTTGCTGCAGGCGGGCAATCATTTCCGTCATGGCGGACCCGCATGCAGGGCCAACAAAGCGGCGCCGTAGCTGGCCTCGGTCTGCTCGGCCACGGCCACCGGCACGCCGAGCAGACGATGCCGGATCTCGCTCCAAGCCGCGTTCTTGGCGCCGCCGCCGATCGAGATGACGCGGCGCAGCGCCGGCGCACCGAGCTCACCGAGGCGGCGATAGGCCATGGCCTCGATCGCCGCGACACCTTCGAGCAGACCCTGAAAGAAGGTGACATCGTCATCCGGCCGGGGCGTCACCCGCGGTGCGAGATTGGGATCGGCGATCGGGAAGCGCTCGCCGGGCTTGGGCAGCGGGTAGTAGTCGAGGCCGGTCGGCTGTGCGGGCTTCAGTTTCGGGGTCATCGCCTCGAGCTGCGCGGCGGAGAAATGCGCGAGCAGCGCGGCGCCGCCGGTGTTCGAGGCGCCGCCGGCCAGCCAGCGATCGCCCAGGCGATGCGAGTAGATGCCCTGATCCGCGGCGAAGACCGGCTTATCGGCCAGCAGCTTCACCACCAGCGTGGTGCCCAGTGAGGAGACGGCATCGCCGGGTTGGCTGGCGCGGGTGGCGATGAAGGCCGCGACGCCGTCGGTGGTGCCGGCATGGATGCGGGTCGAGGGCGAGAGACCGAGAAGCCGCGCCATCTGCGCGTCGATGACACCGATCTCCGTACCCGGAACGCGCACCTGCGGCAGCAGTGCGCGGGGCACGTCCAACTTGTCCAGCCAATCCGGCCAGCGCCGGGTCACCGGATCGTAACCAAGCTTCAGCGCATTGTTCTCATCGCTGCCGTCGAACCGCCCGGCCAATTTCCCGGCGATCCAGTCGGCCTGGTGCAAAGCATGCTTCGGCGCCGCGCCGCCCTGTGCCAGCAGGTGCAGCAGCTTCGCCAGCGCGCTGCTGCGGCCATGGGCACCGCTTTCGGCCGGCGCGATCCCGCCGATCCGCGTGGCCTCCGCGCCGGCCCGCGCATCGTTGTACATCAGGCCCGGCGTCAGCGGCACGCCGTCGCCATCGGTCAGCAGCAGCGTCCCCGACGTGCCATCGACCGAGATGCGCGCGATCGCCGCACGGTCGAGCTCGAGCTTGCCGATGGTCTCTACGACCGCCGTCCACCAAAGCGCCGGCGCCTGGTCGATCGCGTCGCCCGCCTGGCGCGGCGCCGGGAGCGCGGTCGTGGCGGTGCCGACGATTTGCGCCGCCGCGTCGATGGCGCAGGCCCGCACGCCGCCGGTGCCGAGGTCGATGCCGAGGAAGAGCTCGCGCGCCATCAGTTGCTCAGAAGCGCGCGCGGCGCGCTGCCGCTGATCCAGGCGCTGAACGCCGCGCGTTCGTCCGGCGTCAGGTGCAATCCGTGCTTGGTGCGGCGATCGAGGATGTCCTCGGCGTCGATCGCCCATTCGGTCTGCTGGAGGAAGACCGCTTCGCGCTCATAGAGCAGCGCGCCGAAATGCCGCCCGAGATCGGCCAGGCTGGTCGCACCATCAAGCAGCGCCTCGGCGCGCGTGCCGTAGAGCCGGCCGTAATGCCGCGCCAGGTCGGCGGAGAGAAAGGCATGACGCGCCTGAAACGCGGCCAGCCAGCGATCGAAATCAGCATCCGGGATGTCTCCGCCGGGCAGCGACGCGCTCGCGGTCCAGGCCCTGGTCATCTTCGGGAAGGCCGGCTGCAGCCGGTCGAGGGCGTGTTCGGCGAGCTTGCGATAGGTGGTGATCTTGCCGCCGAATACCGAGAGGATCGGCGCGTTGGCCGCGGTCGGTGCCTTGGGATCGATGTCGAAGATATAGTCGCGGGTCACCGCCGAGGGACTCTCGGCATTGTCATCGTAAAGCGGCCGCACGCCGGAGAAGGCGTGCACGATCTCAGCACGGCTCGGCGGCGCGCGGAAGTAGCGCTGCAGCACGGCCAGCAGATAGTCGATCTCGCGGTTGTCGATCTGCGCGTCCTCCGGCTTGCCCTCGACGGCGATGTCGGTGGTGCCGATCAGCGCGAGATTGCCCTCATAGGGGTTGACGAAGATGACCCGCTTGTCGTCGTTCTGCAGCAGGTAGGCCTGGTCGCCCTGCCAGAACTTCCGGGTCACCAGATGGCTGCCCTTGACCAGGCGGACGCGGCGGCTGCTGGTCGTGCCCGCGAAGCCCTGCAAGGCCTGCTCGACCCAGGGACCGGCCGCATTCACGATGCAGCGCGCTTGCACCCGGCGCTGCTCGCCGGAGCGGCGGTCGCGCAGATCGACCGCCCAGCTCTCGCCCTGGCGCCGGCCGCCGACCACCTCGGTGCGGGTCAGGATCTTCGCGCCGCGCTGCGCGGCGTCGAGCGCGTTCAGCACGACCAGGCGCGCGTCATCGACCCAACAATCGGAATATTCGAAGGCCTTGCGGAACTCGGGCTTCAGCGGCCGGCCCACCGGATCCCTGGGCAGGTCGATTGTCCTTGTGCCGGGGAGGATCTTGCGGCCGCCGAGATGGTCGTAGAGAAAGAGCCCGAGCCGCACCAGCCAAGCCGGGCGCTGCTCCGGCACATGCGGCAGGACGAAGCGCATCGGCCAGATGATGTGCGGCGCCGCCTTCAGCAGCACCTCGCGCTCGATCAGCGCCTCGCGCACCAGCCGGAACTCGTAATATTCGAGATAGCGCAAGCCGCCATGGACCAGCTTGCCGCTGCGCGACGAGGTCCCTTGCGCGAGATCGTCGCGTTCGCAGAGCAGGACCGAGAGCCCGCGGCCGGCGGCATCGCGGGCGATGCCGGCCCCGTTCACGCCACCGCCGACCACCAGGATATCGTAACTGTCCATAACCTCGGTTTAAAAGGGATTGAGCGGCGGCTCGCCGGCCGCGTAACGGCGGATTTCCTCCGCGATCATCCTTGCGGCGATCCGCACGGTGGTCCTGGAGGCGCCGGCGATATGCGGGGTCAGCGTCACATTGTCAAGCTGCAGCAGCGGCGCATCCGCCGGCACCGGCTCCAGCCAGAAGGTCTCCAGCATGGCGCCGCGCAGATGCCTGGACTTCAGCGCCTGATAGAGGTCGTCATAGTTCACCATCGGGCCGCGCGCCGTGTTGATGAAATAAGCACCCTTCTTCATGCGCGCGAATTGCTTCGCCGCCAGGAATCCCTTGGTCTCCTCGGTGACCCTTGCATGCAGGCTGACCACGTCGCTCGCGCCGAGCAAGGTGTCGAGATCGACCGCCTTGACACCGTCCGCCACGTCCTCGGGCGACAGCGGTACATAGGGGTCGTCGACCAGGATCCGGCAGCCGAAGGGCTTCAGCAGCTTGGTGACCTTGGTGCCGATATGGCCGTAGCCGATCAGGCCGACGGTCATCTCGGAGAGCTCGGAATCGATGATGTCGAAGCGGTAGAGGTCGCCGCGCCAGACCCCCTTACGCAGGGCCTCGTGGCCGGCGCGGATCAAGCGGGTCTCGTTCAGGATCGCGCAAATGGTGAACTCGGCCACGGCGGAGGAGTTGCGGCCGGGCGTGTTCACCAGTTTCACATTGTGTGCCTTGCAGGCGGCGACGTCGATATTGACCGGTCCGCCGCGCGAGACCGCGATCAGCTTGAGGTTCGGCAGCCGGTCGAGGATCTCGCCGTTGATCGGCGCCAGGTGGTTGATCAGGATCTCGGCGCCATCGACGAAACGCACCACCTCGTCGGGATCGCCGAGATATTCCTTCAACCCCTTCAAGCCGCCATCGACATAGCCATGCTTCATCGGCTGGTCGGGCCAGGGCAAGGTCAAGGTCCGCACCTCGGCATCGAGACCGGGCACGCCCTTCAGCGCGTCGGTGAAGGCCTCGGCTTTCATGAAATGGTCGCCGATGACGGCAATCTGCTTCTTGCTCATTGACTCGCCTTGTTGCGCGCGCGGGTGAGGTCG
This sequence comes from Dongia sedimenti, assembly GCA_030715195.1. GTDB lineage: Bacteria > Pseudomonadota > Alphaproteobacteria > Dongiales > Dongiaceae > Dongia > Dongia sedimenti. The sequence continues at coordinate 8,501 of JAUYVI010000011.1, read as the reverse complement.
GCCCAGATCTCGGGCATGGCCTTCCGCGTCTTGACATAGATGGGGAACAATTCGTCGTAGCGGCTCTTGAGGGCCGGATCCGGCTGCACCGTGCCGCCGAGGCAGGGTGTCACCCAGGTCCTGACCGCGCTCGCCATGTCCGGCTCGACGCCGATCGCGACCGCCGCCATCATCGCGGTACCGGCGGCGCCCGCCTCTTCCCGCGTGCTTTCGCGCACCGGCACGCCGAGGCCGCTGGCCAGCAGGGTCTTCAGCGCCTTCGACCGCGCGGCGCCGCCGGCGACGCGGATTTCGGAGGGCGCACCGCCGATCGCCGCATAGCAATCCCGCGCGGCCAGCACCAGCCCGTCATAGACGGTGCGCACCAGGTCGATGAAGCTGGTCTTCTGCGAGAGGCCGATGAACTGCGCCCGCGCATCGGCGTTGAAGAACGGGCCGCGCTCGCCGGCTTCGTGGATATAGGGATGATAGATCTCAACGCCCGGCTTGGCGTCCAGCACGCGTGAATCCAATGCCAGCAACGCGTCCTTGCGCGAGACCTCGTGCCCCAGAGTGCGTGCGGCATCGCGGGCGAGATCGACGATCCAGTCGATGTTGAGGGTCGCCGCCATGTTCGACTGCATGCGCGAGACCGCATCCGGCACCGGAAAGGCCATGGTGTAGCCGCTGGGCTCCGGCGCCAGCTGCAGATTCCCGGCCTTGGGCTCCAGCCGCATATGCATCGAGGTCGAGCCGATGATCGTGGCGCCGACCTCCCGTCCCGGTTCGTAAAGTCCCGCACCCAGGGCTGTGCAGGCGACATCGACGCTGCCCAATGAGACCGGCAGGCCGTCCGGCAGTCCGGTCGCCTTGGCGGCGGCGGCTTGCAAGGGATGCGTGGTGCGCGTGCCGTCGACCATCTCCGGCAGCAGGCGCTGCTGATCGGCGATGCCCATCCAGTCGAGAATCTCCGGCACGTATTGGCGGGTGCGGAAGTCGCCGAAGGTGAACACGCCTTCGGTCACGTCGGTGACCCGCTCGCCGGTCAGCCCGTAATAGAGCCAGTCCTTGCAATGGTTGGCGGTCGTGGTCCGGGCCAGCACCTCCGGCATGTGCCGCTGCATCCAGGCGAGCTGCGAGCTGCTGTTGCAGGCATTGAGGCCGCAGCCGGTGCGTTCGTACATCTTCTGGCGCACGCCCTTGGCATCCATCTCATGGACGATGCCGGCGGCGCGGGAATCCAGCCAGAGCCAGGCGGGTGCGGCGGGTTCGCCGTCCTTGTCCATCAGCCAGGTGCCATCGCCCTGGCCGGTGATCGCCAGCACCGCGGCGCGCGCCTTCAGCCCGGCGACCTTGGCCGTAAGTTCGGCGAGCACGGCGACGCTGTCGGTCCAGGTGCGCGCCATGTCCTGCTCGACGGCGCCGCCGGATCCTGTCGTATAGCTGTTCGGGCGCGCAGCATCGGCGATCTGCTTGCCCTTGAGATCGAAGACCAGCGCCTTGATGACCGAGGTGCCGGCATCCATCGCGATGATGAGGTCGCGCGCCATGGGTCAGGGCGCCCGGTCGAGTCCGTGCGCGAGCGCGTTCCCGGTCTCGGGATCGAACAGATGGATGGCGCGCAACGGGAAGCCGACCGGCAGCGCATCGCCGGCCCGCGCGGCGATCGGCTGGTCGGTGACGCCGACCACGGTGCAGCCGCCGATATCGAAGCTGATATGGCTCTGGTCGCCGAGCCAGTGGTTGGTGATCACCCTTCCCGTTGCATCCGATGCGCCGGTCCCGGTCCGGATGAGATGCGGCCTGATCCCGATCTGCACCCTGCGGCTGGCATCGAGCTCGAGCCCCGGCGCCTTGAGCGCGAAGGCCGAGGTGCCGTCCGGACCGAAGCCCCGGACCGCGACGCCGCCGCTGACCGGGCTAACCTCGCCGGCGAAGATGTTCATCGGCGGCTCGCCGATGAAGCTCGCGACGAACAGATTGGTGGGACTGGTCTTGATCTCGTCCGGCGTGCCGAACTGCTGCAGCTCGCCCTTCTCCATGACGGCGATCCGGTCAGCGAGCGCGACCGCCTCGGTCTGGTCATGGGTCACGAAGACCGTCGTCATCTTATGGGCGATCAGATAGTCCTTGAGCCGCGCCCGCAGGATCGCGCGCAATTGCGGCTCCAATTGCGACATCGGCTCGTCCAGCAGCGAGACCGGCGCGCGGCGAATGAGGGCGCGGGCCAGCGAGGTGCGCTGCTGCTGGCCGGCGGAGATCAGCGACGGATAGCGGTCGAGGATGTCGCCGATCTCCAGCAGGCTCGCGACTTCCTTGACCCGCGCCTCGATATCGGCGCCGGCGCCGCGCTGGCGGAGAAGCGCGAAGCCGATATTCTCTCGCACTTTCAGCGGCGGGTAGAGGGAATAGCCCTCGAAGGCCATCGCCACGTCGCGCTCGGCCGGCGCCAGGCGATGGATCTCCTTGCCGTCGATCTTGATGGCGCCTTCGGTCACGTCCTCGAACCCGGCGATCATGCGGAGCATGCTGGTCTTGCCGCAGCCGGAGGAGCCGAGCAGTGCCACGATCTCGCCGTCCTTGACGTCGAGCGTGACGCGCTTCACCGCCTCGACCGGCGCCTTGCCGCGCGGGCGATAGATCTTGGTGACGTTGTCGAGCAGCAGGCTTGCCATGATCCGATACTCAATGCGCCGGGTGGCCGATGCGGGCGCCGCTCGCCGCATCGAACAGCAGGACGTTTTCCGGCGCGAAATCGACCCAGACCTGGCGGTGCTCGCGGCCGAATTTCGCGGCTTCGCTCTCGCCGACGGTGGCCAGGATCTCCTCGCCGGCCGGCCCGCGCATATAAAGGACGCTCCGCACATTGACCGGCATGACCGCGTCGAGCTCGCAGGGGATGCCGTTCGCGATCTCGCTGCGGCTGACGGTGAGATGCTCGGGGCGCAGGCCGGCGATCACCGCGCCGCTGGCCTGCGGCGTCGGCACGGCGCGGCCGAGCAGCTGGATCCCGCCTTGCGCCACGGTGGCGGGGAGCAGGTTGATGGTCGGATCGCCGAACAGCTTCGCGACCTCGACCGAAGCCGGCGCGGCATAGACGTCGCGCGGGCTGGCCCATTGCTCGATCCGGCCGCCGCGCAGGACGGCGATACGGTCGCCCAGCGCCATCGCCTCCTTGTAGTCCTGGGTCACGTAGATGACGGCGGCGTTGTAGCTCCGGAGCAGGCGCGGCAGCTCCATCCGCATCTCGTAGCGCAGCTTGGCATCGACGTTGCGCAGCGGATCGTCCAGCAGCAGCACCTTGGGCTGCGCCACCAGCGCCCGCGCCAAAGCGGTGCGCTGCTTCTGCCCGTTGGAAAGCTCGCGCGGCGCATGGCCGAGCACATGGTCGATCTTCAGCATGCGCGCGACCGCGCCGACCTTTTCCTTGAGCGTGTCGGACGGAGTGTGGCGGGCGGTGAGCGGGCTGGCGATATTGTCGAAGGCGTTGAAATGCGGGAACAGGGCGAAGTTCTGGAACGCCATGCCGACGCCGCGCGATTCCGGCGCGGCCTCGGTCATATCGACGCCGTCGATCGCGACCGTGCCACCGTCCGGCTCCTGCAAACCGGCGATGATCCGGAGCAGCACGGTCTTGCCGGTGCCTGACGGGCCGACGATGGCGACGATCTCGCCGGCATTGACGTCAAGGCTGACATCCTCCAGCACCTTGCCGGACTTGAAGCCCTTGGAGATATGGCTGAGAACCAACCCGCTCATCGCCCTACCCCTTCACCGCGCCGAGGGAGAGGCCCTCGACCAGATAGCGCTGGGCATAGAGCGCCAGCAGCAGGGTCGGCATCACCGAGAGCACAATGGCGGCGGCGATCTGGCCGTACTGGATGCCGGAGGCGGTCACGAAGGCGAGCGCGCCCACCGTCACCGGCTGCTTGTCGGCCGAGGCCAGGATCAGCGCGAAGACGAAGTTGTTCCAGGCGAAGATGAAGGCGAGCAGCCCCGCCGCGGCGATGCCGGGCCGGGCCAGCGGGATCGCGATCTTGCGGAAGGTGGTCCACCAGGAATGGCCGGCGACGCGATAGGCATGCTCGATGTCCGGGCTCACATCCTCGAAATAGCCGCGCACGATCCAGAGGATCAGCGGCAGGCAGATCAGCTGGTAGATCCAGATCAGGCCGAAATAGGAGTCGGTGAGGCCGAGCTGCTTAAAATAGAGACTCAAGGGCAGCAGCACCAGCAGCGGCGGCGCGAAGCGGAACGACAGAAGCGTGAAGGCGATGTTCTCGCCCAAGCGGAACTTGAACCGGGCGAAGGCATAGGCCGCCGGCACGCCGAGGATCAGCGACAGGATCACCGATCCGGTCGAGAGCAGCAGGCTGTTGCCGAGATTCTTCAGGAAGGCGATGTCGAGATTGCCCGCGGTGGTCTGCAGCTTGCCGGTCAGCAACGTGGTGTAGTTGGCGAGCGTCGGCTCGAACAGGATGCTCGGGGGAATCCGCAGGATCTGGTCGTTGTTCTGGAACGACATCAGCACGATCCAGAAGATCGGGAACAGGAAGAAGACCAGGACCAGCACGATCAGCACGGTCCGGATCGCGCGTTCCAATGTGGAGACCCGTTCCATCAGGAGACTCCCCGGGCGCGCTCGCGCAGCTTCAGCCACTGCTTGATGAAGATGTTGGAGAGGAAATAGGTGATCGCCCAGAGCACCATCATCAGCGCCGCCGAGCGGCCGACATTGGTGTACTGGAAGAATTCGAGATAGGCCTGGACCTGGAACACCATCAAGGTGTCGCCCGGCCCGCCTTGGGTCAGGGAATAGACGATGTCGAATTGCTGGATCGAATCCAGCAGCCGGAACAGCGAGGCGGTGATGATGTAGGGCATCAGCATCGGCAGGGTGATCCGGAAGAAGACGAAGCTGCGCGGCACGCCATCCAGTGCCGCGGCCTCGAACGGCTGCTTGGGGAGCGAGCGCAAACCGGCCAGGAGCAGGATCATGATGAAGGGCGTGTAGACCCAGACATCGACCAGGGTCACCGTGAGGAGCGCGGTCCTCGGATCCGAGGCCCAGCGGAAATCGGTGAAGCCGATCAGGCTCACCAGATAGCTGAGGATCCCGAAATTGGGATTGGTCATCAGCTTCCACATCAGCGCGGCCAGAGCCGGCGCGGTCATCAGCGGGAGCAGCAGCAGAATCGAGGCGAGATTGTTGAGCCGCGTCGGCTTGACCAGCAGTAGGGCGATGCCGAGCCCCAGGACCAGCTCGACCACCACGGTCACCAGCGCATAGGTCAGCGAGACCGAGACCGTGTTCCAGAACGCGCTGTCGCTCAGGAAATTGATGTAGTTGTCGAACCAGATGAAGCCCTTCATCGCCGGCAGATTCAGGCGGAAGCGCATCAGCGAGTAATAGACCGCCGTCACGAAGGGAACCAGGATGCCGATGCAAACCAGCAGCGCCGGCAGGCTCAGCAGGTAAGGCAGAGCATGCCGGGCGAAGCGCCGCTTGCGGATGGGTACGGAGCCGGTTTCTGACACGGAGGCGAGGCTCATTCTTGCTTCATCGATCGTAACGTAGGGGAGGCAGGAGAAAAAGAGGCGCAGCCCGGCATTCCGCCGGGCTGCGCTGCGGCAGGGAGGGACTAGCCGCCGATTCCGGCATCCTTGAGCTGCTTGTCGATATTGGCCGCGAGCTGGTCGAGGCCCTCGTCCACCGGCAACTGCTTCGCGACCATCTTCTGCAGCGTTTCCGCCCATTGGGTGGTCAGGTCGAAGAACAGCGGCTGGGCCGTGAAGTAGATCTTCGAGCCCTCGGACGACTTCTCGTACTGGTTCAGATAGCCCGGATAGGACTTGTCGATGCGGGCGCGGAACTCCTCGTCCTTCCAGACCGAGGCGCGGACCGGGTTGACGAAGTCCATCTTGCGGGCGCCGAACAGGTCATGCTCGGTCGAGCTCGCCCACTGCATGAAGGTCCAGGCCGCGTCCTTCTGCTTCGAGAAGCTGGAAAGCGCCAGCGACCAGATCCAGACGTTCGGGGTCGGGGCCTTGGCGGCCGGATTGGCGGCGAAGGGCGCATAGGCGATGTTGCCCGCTTCCTTGTTGTCGCCGCCGTTCATGAAGTAGCCGAGGATGTCGGCGTCGAAGATCATGCCCGAGGCGCCGGCGCCGAGATCGGTACCCACCTGATACCAGGTGTAGGTCGACCAGTTCTTCGGCCCGGACTCCTGGATCATCTGGACCCAGAGCTTGTGGTAGGCCTTGGATTCCGCCGTGTTCATCGCCGCCTTGAGCTTGCCGTCGGCGACGTCGAAGTCCCGCTGCCCGTAGTTGGAATAGCCCGACAGGAAGCCCGGATGGATGGTCGCCCAGGAGCGCGACCCGCGCACGCCGATGCCGTATGGGCCGCCGGCATCCTTGGTGATCTTCCCGGCCACGGCGAGCATGTCCTCGAGGTTCTTCGGCGGCTCGACCCCGACCTTCTCGAAGATCTTGCGGTTGTAGGAGACGTTGTTGAGCTCGAAGCCCCAGGGGATGCACCACTGCTTGGCATCGTCGGACCCGAGCGCGCCGCCGGGAACGCCGTTCCACGCGGTCGAGGCGCGCAGGCCCGGCAGCACGTCCTCCCAATTGTAGTTCGGGTTGGTCTTGGCCGGATCCTTGATGTACGCGTTCAAATCCTCGATCCAGCCCGCCGGGCCGTAGGTCCAGGTCATGTAGGCGCCGGTCATGAAGGCGTCGTATTCGCTGGAGCCCGACGACAGCGCCGCGGTCACCTTGTCGAAATAGACGTCCTCCGGGAAGATGTCGTAGCTGACATCCATGCCGGTCATGCTCTTGAAGTTGTCGAGGTCGGCGATCATGGCATCCGCGTAGGGATGCTTGTTCAGGAGCAGCTTCAGCTTGGTGCCCTTGAACTTCTGCCAGTCGAAATCGGCGGCGATCGCCTGGGACATCGCCTCGTTCAGCAGGAAGCCGGTCGTGGCGATGCCGAGACCCAGGCGGCTGGCGCCTTTCAGCATCTCACGGCGGCTGATCTCGCCCTTCACGAACCTTTGGGTTAGGTCGCGTCCTCTCTCAAACATGGGATTCTCCTCTCCATCTGTTTTGCTTGGACTTCTTGGTCTCGCCGGCTTTGCTGCCGGCGTTGATCCGGTCGACGATGGCCTTGGCAGTGTCTTCGTCGGTGATAAGGCCTTTGATCAGCCGACTCTCCAGCACCGCCATGATTGCCAGCGGCTTGTCCGCGCCGCCGGCGATGGCGATGACCGGCTTTCCCTTGATGTCTTCCAGCTTGATCGCGACCGCGCGATCGTTGAGCTCGGCGGCGACCACGCGACCTTCCTTGTCGAGGAAGCGGCCGAGCACCTCGCCCACCGCCCCCGCCTGCTTCACCTCGCGAAGCTCCTTCTCGGTCGTGGTGCGGGTCGAGAGCATATGCGCGTGCACGCCGATCTCGCCGATGCCGACGATGTAGAGCTCGGCCGCCTTGGCCAGCGCAAACACGTCCTTCAGGCCCTTCTGGCCGAGCAGGACCTTCTTGTCGGCGAACGAATCGGCAAAGAACGGCGCCGGCATAAAATAGCATTCGGCGCCGGTCACTTCCGACAGCCGGTGGATGACGTCGAACGGGTTGGCCGCGGCGTGCCGCGTCAAACTGCCCAGCAGCGACACGAACTTCACATCGGGCCGCTCGACCCGCGGCAGGTATTTCACGATCTCGTCCAGCGTCCGGCCATGGCCGACGCCGATCACCTTGGCCTCGCCGCGCTCCAGCACGCCGTGCAGGTAATGCGCGCCGGCCGCGGCCAGGGTGCGCAACGGCAACAGCCCGCCATCGACGGTCGGCGAAACCGAGCAGAAATCCAGCTTCCAATGGGCGGCGATCTGGTCTTCGAGCGCCACGCATTCGGCGGCGGTGCCTTCGACGAACACCCGGACCAGGCCCGCCTCCGTGGCCTCGGCAATCAGCCGATTGATCTTGACGCGCGAAAGGCCGAGCCGCTGCGCGATCTCTTCCTGTGTGTAGCCGCCGATGAAGGATAGCCACGCGGCTCTGGCCGCAAGGCCCCGATCGTTGCCTGCCACGTCAGCGTTTCCCGTCGTTTCTTGTGCCTGAACTTATGTTCAGGTCGCGTACTTCTGTTTATTCAAGGCTGGACGACGGGGTTTGTCAAGCGCGCCGAAACACTTCGAGCCCGGTCTTTGCGAACCGAGCCCGATTGTTGCAGCTGCGTCGAGAGTGATCGCGTGCGCCCTTCTCCCCTCGTGGGAGAAGGATACGGAGGCTTGGCGAGGCGTAGCCGAGCCTAGCCGAAGTTGGATGAGGGGGGCGCGCCGCAAGGTGCGCGCGCTCGCCAGAGCGCTTACGCGCTGCGCGCCTAAGGCGCGCGACCCCTCACCCAGCTGCGGCTAAGTTCGCTATCGCTCACTAAGCCTGCGCAACCCTTGCATGTTTGGATTGGCGCGAATCGGTGCAGAGTTCGCGTCGGACCTACGCGGGTGGCCGCCCGCGTAGGTCC
>JAUYVI010000010.1 GCA_030715195.1 Dongia sedimenti | reverse complement strand
GTCCGCCTGCATTGCCTTCACGACTTCAAAAGCCATTGGTAAACTCGTGATCGTCGCAGCTTGCTGTGGCATGGGGGTGCTCCTCTTGTGTGCTTGGCAGTTCACATCTGGAGTACCCCTTCCTTGCCCTGACACAGAATCCTTTACGTCACCCATGCGGTGGAACGGGGCGACGCGTTGCGCCGATTGTGCTATGATCGGATTGCTGTTTGACATCGTGAAAGAGCACGTGGAACGAAGCGACGTCACGCGATGCCTTGCTGCACTGCATCGCAGACCGACGCAGACCGAATCAAAACCGACTGCTTATGACGCGTCCATCTGGCGGTCCTTGCATGGCTGGTCCTGAGCGCTGTCTGCGTGAGGCGCCGCAATCGCGCCAGGTGCCGAGCTTGTACCCGGCTTTTACGAAACGGGGAATCCGCGTAGCCCGCTCGACGCCGCAAAGTCGTTGATCGTCAGAGGTTTGCCCCACTCTCGCGGTCGTCAAACCGGCGATGGCCGTAAAAGCGAACGACTTCACGCCGCTTTGGCGGGCGCTGAATTTGCTGCGCTGCATCGCAGACGGGACGCAGACAGAATCAAAAATACCGGAAGAGGATCGAGCTCAGCCGGCGGCCGTCTCGCGCGCCGCCGCCACCTTCGGCTCGTCTGCGTCGATCGGCACGCCGGGCAGCAGCTTCGAGGTGCGGATCGCCAGTGCCGACTTGACGTGGCTGACATTGGGGGCCGGCGTCAGATGCGTGGTCAGGAACTTCTGATAGGCGTCCCAGTCATGGGCGACGATCTTCAGCAGGAAGTCGGTTTCGCCCGCCAGCATGTGGCATTCCCGGACCATGGGCCAGGAGCCCACCAAGGCCTCGAAGGCCTTGAGGTCGGTCTCGGCCTGGCTGCTCAGGCCTACATGGGCGAACACGGTCACGCCGAAGCCCAGGGCCTCGGCATTGACTTCGGCGTGGTATCCCTTCAGGTATCCGCCTTCCTCCAGCGCCCGCACCCGCCGCAGACAGGGCGGCGCCGAGATTCCGGCCCGCATCGCCAGATCCACGTTGGTCATCCGCCCATCGGCCTGTAGGTCGGCCAGGATGCGGAGATCGATCTTGTCCAGCTTGGCGCGGCGCATGAAATCTTCCTAAAGCGAAACGGGGCGTTTCGTAATTATATTACGAGAAATTTCCTTTCGCAAATCCCTCCGCCTTTCACCAATGCTGTGAGACCCGTCTCTATCGGCTGCAGCCGAAGCCGCCTAAAATCCCGTCTTCAGCCGCGTCACTCCGGGTAGCTCAGAAGGGCGACGATCTTCCCGATGATCCAGTCCGCCGACACCGCCGCGCCGATCCCGCCTCCGCTCGAGGAACTCCGTGCCGCCCTGGCCCGGGAGCGCGAGGCGCGGCTCGAGGCCGAGCGCCTGCTGGCTCAGAGCGAGGAAGCCTTCAGCCTGGCCAGGATGGAGAGCGAGGAGCTCAGCCGCGGCAAGCACGACCTGCTGCGCAACATGAGCCACGAGCTCCGGACCCCGCTCAACGCCATCATCGGCTTTTCCTCGCTGCTGCTGTCGCGGCTCAACGGCCGGCTGGCCCCGGAGGACTTCGACTACCTCCAGATCGCCCACGCGAACGCCAACGACCTGCTCCACATCGTCAACCAGGCGCTGGAGATGACGCGGCTGCAATCCGGCGCCTATGTGGTCGAGAAGGACCGCGTGGCGGTGGAGCCGATCCTGGATTCCTGCCTCGCGATGCGGCAGCAGCAATTCGCCGATGCCGAGATCGTGCCGATCGTCGAGGTCGCGGCCGATCTCCCGGATGTCGTCGCCGATCGTGCGGCGCTGTCGAAATGCCTGTTGGCCATCATCGACAACGCGATCAAGTTCTCCGACGGCGCGCCGCAGGTCCTGGTCTCGGCGGATCGGGTGGAGGACGACGTCCAGATCATGATCGCCGACCGCGGCGTCGGCATCCCGGAAGAATATCTCGACCGCGTGACCGAACCGTTCTTCCAGGTCGATAACAGCCTCGCCAAGACCAAGAGCGGCTCCGGACTCGGCCTCGCGATCACCCGCTCGCTGCTGGAGCGCCAGGATGCCCGGCTGCGGATCATGAGCCATGTCGGCCACGGCACCACGGTGCACATCCGCCTGCGCCGCGCCTGATCGGCGCAAGCCGCAGAACAGACAGGATTTTCGCTGATTTTCGTTGCTTTTCGGGCGGCGTGACGGGCTTGCCTTGAGTAAGCTTCCGGCACCACTTATCTTAACGCAACGGGATTAGGCCCCGACTCGCGAAGGCTCCGGACATGGCGGAAATCAGGACCAAGGCACTCATCATCGGCTCGGGGCCGGCGGGCTACACCGCCGCCATCTACACCGCCCGCGCCAACCTGAAACCGGTCCTGGTCCAGGGCATCCAGCCGGGCGGCCAGATGACCATCACCACCGATGTGGAAAACTATCCGGGCTTCGCCGACGTGATCCAAGGCCCCTGGCTCATGGAGCAGATGCAGAAGCAGGCCGAGCATGTCGGCACCAAGGTGATGTTCGACACCATCACCGAGGTCGATCTCTCGCGCCGGCCGTTCCGCGCGGTGGGTGATTCGGGCGACGTCTATTACGGCGACACGCTGATCATCGCGACCGGCGCCCAGGCGAAGTGGCTGGGCCTGCCCTCGGAGCAGCAATTCCGCGGGTTTGGCGTGAGCGCGTGCGCCACCTGCGACGGTTTCTTCTTCCGCGAGAAGGAGGTGGTGATCGTCGGCGGCGGCAATACCGCGGTCGAGGAGGCGATCTACCTCACCAACCACGCGACCAAGGTGACCCTGGTCCATCGCCGCGACCATCTGCGCGCCGAGAAGATCATGCAGGAGCGCCTGTTCCGCAATCCGAAGATCAAGGTGGTCTGGGATTCGGCGGTCGAGGAAGTGCTGGGCAGCGGCGAGCCCGCCGGTGTCACCGGCGTGCGCATCCGCAACGTCAAGACCGGCGCTACCACGGATATTCCATGCGACGGCTTCTTCGTGGCGATCGGCCACACGCCGTCGACCGAGCTCTTCAAGGGGAAGCTTCCGCTCGATGCGGAAGGCTATCTGCTGACCAAGCCGGACAGCACCGCGACCGAGATTCCCGGCGTGTTTGCCGCCGGCGACGTCAAGGACAAGGTGTTCCGCCAAGCCGTGACTGCCGCCGGCATGGGGTGCATGGCCGCGTTGGAAGCCGAGCGCTTCCTGGCCGCGCATGAGCACGAGGAAGCCCGCGCGGCCGAGTAACAGCGAGACGCAGCTCGTGCGCTTCGCCTGCATCTGCGGTCTTCGATCGCAACACAGGGGGTCAGTCCATGATGGACTGGGACAAGCTCAGGATCTTTCACGCCGTCGCGGAGGCCGGCTCGTTCACCCATGCGGGTGAGACGCTGAACCTCAGCCAGTCGGCGGTCTCGCGCCAGATCAGCTCGCTGGAAGAAAGTCTCAACGTCGCCTTGTTCCACCGCCATGCCCGCGGCCTCATTTTGACCGAGCAGGGCGAGCTGCTCTATCGCACGGCGCACGAGGTCTTCTCCAAGCTGGCCATGGCCGAGGCGCAGCTCGGCGAATCCAAGGACCGTCCGAAGGGCCAGCTCAAGGTCACCGCGACTCAGGCCTTCGGCTCGGCTTGGCTGACGCCGGGCTTGGTGGAGTTCGTCGAGCTCTATCCCGATGTCGAGGTGGATCTCCTGCTCGAGGATCGCGAGCTCGATCTCTCGATGCGCGAGGCGGACGTTGCGATCCGCATGCAGCCGCCGCGTCAGCCGGAACTGATCCAGCGGCACCTGTTGACCATGCACACATATGTATATGCAGCGCCGAATTATCTTAAGCGGCATGGTATTCCGAAGACGCCGGAAGATCTCGACGGCCATCGGATCATTGTCTTCGGCGAGGACCAGCGTCCTCCAGTGCCGGAGATCGACTGGCTGATGCGGTCCGGCGTCCGCAAGGATCGGCCGCGCCGGCCGGTCTTGAAGGTGAACAGCGTCTATGCGATCCGCCGCGCGGTGCAAAGTGGCATGGGACTCGCGAGCCTGCCCGAGTTCATGGCGACCGATTCGCAGAATCTGGTGCGCATCCTGCCGGAGCTGCAGGGCCCGCGCATCGATGCCTACTTCGTCTATCCGGAAGAACTCAGGAACTCGAAGCGCATTCAGGTCTTCCGTGACTTCCTGTTGCGCAAGGTCGCCGAAGGCAAGATGCAGGGCTGATCGGCGGCCTTCGCGCCATTCGCATCTGCAAAACAAATAGGCCGATTTTTTGCTGCAGTGCCGTCGAATCCGGCAGCATCGCGCCGGTCTACCCCAGCAACATTGTCGAGTTTCGCAAATTTGCCATTTGGAACGATGGCAAGAGTGGCAGCTAACCTATTGATACAACATTGTGAAATAGTCATGCGGAACTTGCATGGGCCGGTTGTGTTTTTGACTCTGGTTAGGATGAAGGAAACACCTATGTTTACGCGTGTGGATTGGACCACAGTGTTGTTGCGGTAACGCAACAGTCAAATTCACCCAGTTCTGACGAAGTTTGCACCACCGCGCAAAAGGCGAGTGCACCGGAAGATCGGACAGCGAGTTTCGAGACGGACGGCCGAAATTAGGTTGGAAGTCTTACATCGGATCTGGGCGCAAGGCCCAGATGGGGTCTTCGGATCCTACGTCTCCCAGACGTAAAGCCTCCCTGTTTAACTTGCCGGGCCCTCGGGCCCGGCATTTTTCTTTTCATCGTTGCAGATTGGCCACAGTCGCGGCCCAGCCTCCGCCTTTCGGCGGATGCCGCACTGCGCTAGGCGAATGTTCGGAGAGCCCGGCGATCCGCCGGTGGCGAGGCTCTAGCGGTAGAGCTTGTCGCCGAGATCCTGCATTCCGCTGTAGAGCCCGGCCACGTACTCGCCATAGCCGTTGTAGAGCTGGGTCGGCACCGTGCCGTTCTGGCCCAGCACCCGCTCGTCCGCCTGGCTCCAGCGCGGATGCGCCACCGCCGGGTTCACGTTGGCCCAGAAGCCGTACTCGCTGGACTGCAGCTGTTCCCAGAAGCTGAGCGGCTGCTGGTCGGTGAAGGTGATCTTCACGATGCTCTTCACCGATTTGAATCCGTACTTCCACGGCGTCGCCAGGCGCAGCGGGGCGCCGTTCTGCTTCGGCACCGGCTTGCCGTACATGCCGGTCACCATGAAGGCCAGTTCATTGGTCGCCTCGGCCATGGTCAGGCCTTCGATGTAGGGCCAGGGCGACCAGGGCGCGCCGCTGATGCCGGGCGCCACGTCCGGATTGTTGAAGGTCTCGAAGCGGATGTATTTCGCACTCGACAAGGGTGCTGCGAGATCGACCAGGCTCTTCAGCGGAAAGCCGCTCCAAGGCACCGCCATCGACCAGGCCTCGACGCAGCGATGGCGATACAGCCGCTCTTCCAGCGGCATCTGTTTCAACAGCGTATCGATGTCGATGGTCTGCGGCTTCTCCACCATGCCGTCGATGGCGACGGTCCAGGGCCGGATCGGCAAAGCCTGCGCGAGTTCGGCCACGTCCTTCGACGTGTCGAACTCATAGAAGTTGTTGTAGTGAGTCGAAAGCGCTTCGGGCGTGATCTCGCGATCGAGTTTGAAGGTCTCGTTGCGCTTCACCGGATAGAGGCCGGCGGAGGGATCGGCCGCGTCATCGGCACGCGCCTGCCCTGCCAGCGCCAGCGGCGCGGCGGCCGTGATGCCGGCGGCGGCCAGGAAGCCGCGGCGCCCGAGATAGACGCTTTCCGGGGTCGCGGCGCTCTCCGGCAGTTCCCAGCCGCGTTTGATCTTGATGAACATGGGCGTGCTCCTGAAGGATTCAGGGATAGTACGCCGGAAGTGGTCGTCCGGTTACTCCCCGCCCAGTCACGACCGGGTGACCGGGCGGGGCAGTGGAATCAGGCCAGCAGGCTCCGCAGCATCCAGGCGTTCTTCTCATGGACCTGCATGCGCTGGGTCAGCAGGTCGGCGGTCGGCTCGTCCGAGGCCTTCTCGGCGGCGGGGAAGACCTTGCGTGCGGTGCGCACGACGGCCTCCTGGCCTTCGACCAGCTGGCGGATCATCTCTTCGGCCTTGGGCTGTCCGTTCGCTTCCTTGATCGAGGAAAGCTTGGCGTAAGCCGAATAGCTGCCCGGTGCCGGATAGCCCAGCGCACGAATCCGCTCGGCGACCAGATCGACCGCCAGGGCGAGCTCGGTGTACTGCGTCTCGAACATCAGATGCAGCGTGTTGAACATCGGCCCTTCGACGTTCCAGTGGAAGTTATGGGTCTTCAGATAGAGCGTGTAGGTGTCGGCCAGGAGATGGCTCAACCCGTCGGCAATGGCCTTGCGGTCCTTCGGCTTGATGCCGATGTCGATCGACATGGGATTTCCTCTTTTTCTGATGTACAGACCTAATCTGGCAAATTCCCTCGGATCATCAAGGGAAAGGGTGCCGCAGGCCAACGGAATCTCTCGGTTGGAGTGATCGAGGGAGTCGATCAGATTTCCCGCGCCATCAGCGTTTCCTCGAACGGGAAGCTGGTCAACAGCTCGCAGCCGGTTTCGGTCACCAGCACCTGCTGCTCCAGCTTCACGCCCTCGTCGCCGCCGACCTCGCCGATATAGCTTTCGACGCAGAGCGTCATGCCGGGCTCGACCAGCCCGTCATAGCCGCCGCTCTCCAGGTCCTCGAGATAGACGATCTGCGGGTATTCATCGGCAAGACCGACGCCGTGATAGACCACGCAATAGCGGTTCTCGAGACAGCTCGCCGGGAGCTGGAACGAGCACTCCACCAGCTCCTTCGAGGTCAAGCCCGGCTTCAGCACATCGATATTGAAATGGATCTGCTCCCAGGCAAGGGCGTAGAGCTCGCGCTGCTTCGGGGTCGGCTTGCCGGGGCCGCAGAAATAGGTGCGCGAGAGATCGGCGCAATAACCGTAGGGGCCGATCAGGTCGGTGTCGAAGCTGACCAGCTCGCCGGGGCGGATGATGCGGTCGCTGGATTCCGCGAACCACGGGTTGGTGCGGCCGCCGGACGCCAGCAGACGGGTTTCGATCCACTCGCCGCCCATGGCGATGTTGGTCTCGTGCAGCTTGGCCCAGAGCTGGTTCTCGGTGATGCCCGGCTCCAGCGCATCGCGCATCCGCGCCATGCCCGTTTCACACACGGCAATCGAGACGCCCATCAGCGCGATCTCATCGGGCGACTTGATCCGCCGCGCGAACTCCATGACGCCTTCGCCCTCGTGCGCATCGATGCCCAGCTTCTGCAGAGCCCGCGCACCCGCGAGGTCGCAATGGTCGAGCGCCAGCCGCTTGTTGCCGCCGCCATGCGCCTGCACCAGGTCGGCGATCTCCGCCGCCCATTGCGCCGCGCGCTTCTCGACCAGCGGCCCCGCGGCATAGAAGTACCAGGCCTTGGCCGGCCGGATCTCGGCGATGCTCTCCAGTCCTTCGGAGAGATGCGCGCAGCCATGGAACTCGAACAGCACCACCGGCCCTTCGGTCGGCACGAAGGCGTAGCGCCCGGCATTGTGCAGGGTCCAGACCGCCATGTTCCGGCTGCCGGTCGCATAGCGGATGTTGATCGGATCGAACAGCAGGATGCCGGCGAAGTCGTTGCGCTTCAGCTCGGCGCGCACCCGGTCGAGGCGATACTTGCGCAGCCGCCGCATATCGACCTGCCCCTCGGCGTCGGTGAGGTCGGTCGGCGGGGTGCGCCGCGTGCGGGCGAAGGGATAGGGGTTCGCGGGCTTGTACGGACGCGATGAATCAGGCGGCATGCGGCTCTCCCCGATGAGGGGCTCAGCTTGCCACGCGCAGGAGCGGTGTCCAGGGCGGAAAAGTCATGACGGATAGACCCGTCGACCCCTCACCCCAGCCCTCTCCCTCAAGGGGAGAGGGGCAGGGTGAGGGGTCGACGACTCGCGCCGACGAGCCGCTTACTTCAACGCCTGGCAGGCCCGGATGATGCGGGTACAGGCTTCCTTCAGCGCCTCGGTCGAGGTGGCGTAGGAGATGCGGAAGTAGGGCGAGAGGCCGAAGGCCGAGCCCTGCACCGCGGCGACGCCTTCCGCTTCCAAGAGATAGGTCACAAAATCGTCGTCGGTCGCGATCTTCTTGCCCTGCGGCGTGGTCTTGCCGATTGCACCGGCGCAGGAGGGATACACATAGAACGCGCCCTCCGGCGTGTGGCAATGCAGGCCCGGCGCCTGGTTCAGCAGCTTCACCACCATGTCGCGGCGTTCCTTGAAAACCGCGTTGTTCTTCTCGATGAAATCCTGTGGGCCGTTCAGCGCCTCAACCGCCGCCGCCTGGGAGATCGAGGACGGATTGGAGGTCGATTGCGACTGCATCTTGGCGATGGCCTTGATCAGCGGCGCCGGGCCTCCCGCGTAGCCGATGCGCCAGCCGGTCATGCAATAGGCCTTGGAGACGCCGTTCATGGTCAGCGTGCGGTCGTAGAGCTTCGGCTCGACCTGGGCGATGGTCGCGAACTGGAAACCGTCATAGAGCAGGTGCTCGTACATATCGTCGGTCAGCACATGCACCTGCGGGTGCTTCAGCAGCACGTCGGCGAGGGCGCGCAGGTCGGCCGCCGAGTAGGCGGCGCCGGTCGGGTTCGAGGGCGAGTTCAGGATCAGCCACTTGGTCTTCGGCGTGATCGCGGCCTCGAGCGCTTCCGCGGTCAGCTTGAACT
This sequence comes from Dongia sedimenti, assembly GCA_030715195.1. Taxonomy (GTDB): domain Bacteria; phylum Pseudomonadota; class Alphaproteobacteria; order Dongiales; family Dongiaceae; genus Dongia; species Dongia sedimenti. Next base: position 173,231 of record JAUYVI010000010.1, on the reverse strand, counting down.
TCGCGTTCTCGCCGCATTCAACGATCACCGGCTTGCCGTCGGCCAGGAGCACGATGTCCGGATAGGAGACCCAGTAAGGCGCCGGGATGATGACCTCGTCGCCGGCATTGAGGGTCGCGACCAGGGCGTTGAACAGCACCTGCTTGCCGCCGGTGCCGACGGTGATCTGGTCCATCTTGTAGTCGAGGCCGTTCTCGCGCTTGAACTTGGCGATGATCGCCTTCTTCAGCGCGTCGGTGCCGTCCACATTGGTGTACTTGGTGTCGCCGGAACGGATCGCCTTGATCGCCGCTTCCTTGATGTTGTCCGGAGTGTCGAAGTCCGGCTCGCCGGCGCCGAGGCCGATCACGTCGCGGCCGGCCTCTTTCAGCTGCCGCGCCTTCTGGGTGACGGCGATGGTGGGCGAGGGCTTGATGCGGTCGAGGCGTTCGGCGAGGAAAGCGGCCATGATTCTCACTTCAGGGAAACGGGCGAAAACGCGGCGGAAAATAGCGCCGGAACCCGGCTAGCGCAATGATCTGACAGGCAACTATCGGGGCCGCCCGTGCCGAGAACTGTGCAATATTGTACCGAGACAATTGGACGCGCGGCTTGCATCGGGCCGGTTTTGCCGCCATGTCTACTGCGTTGCATGTTTGATGATGGCTGTGCTCGAAAAGCCGAAACGCCCCTCGAGAGAATTTCTCCTCAAATAATGCGCCTGCTGAATGCCGGAACCCCGTGTTCCGAAGGCGGATTTCTCGAACGGATGACAGGCGATGGCACTTGGAACAGTCAAAATCTCCAATTTCACCAACGGCTTCGGCCCCGACACGCGCGCCGGGGGCTGAGCCGGCGCTCGGCGAATCCGGCGGCCCGGATCTGACGTCCGGCGAGCCCACAGCGGCCGAAGCGCGGGGCCTTGCCGCGCGGCTCAAGGCTTTCGCCCATCCGGACCGGAAGCAGAGCATTGCCCAGCTCCTGACGACCGGCATTGCGTTTCTCGCCCTCTGGGTCGCGATGTGGTTTGCCGCCGAGCACGCCTACTGGCTGACCTTGCTGCTTGCGGTCCCGGCGGCCGCCTTCATGGTGCGGCTGTTCGTCATCCAGCACGATTGCGGCCACGGCGCCTTCTTCCGTTCGACCCTGGCAAACAACATCGCCGGCCGCATTCTCGGTGTCATCACGCTGACACCTTACGACTACTGGCGCCGCGCCCATGCCGCGCATCACGCGACCTCGGGCAATCTCGGCCGCCGCGGCATCGGCGACATCCACACCCTGACCGTGAGCGAGTATCAGGCACTCGGCGGCTGGAGTCGCTTCGCCTATCGCTTCTACCGCCATCCGCTGGTGCTGTTCGGCCTCGGCCCCACCTATCTCTTCGTGCTGAAGCACCGTCTCCCGATCGACTTGCCCTGGTCGCGCCGGGAGATGTGGCTCAGCGTGCTCGCCACCAACCTCGCAATCGCGGGCGCGATCACGGCATTGATCCTCGCCATCGGCCCGGTCGGCGTGATGAAGATCCAGGGTCCGGTGATCCTGCTGGCATCCTCGCTCGGCGTCTGGCTGTTCTTCATCCAGCATCAGTTCGAGGACGCCCATTGGCGTGGCGACGGCGACTGGAACGTGCATCTTGCGGCCCTGCAGGGCAGCTCGCACTACGTCCTGCCGCGGTTCCTGCGCTGGCTGACCGCCAGCATCGGGCTGCATCATGTGCATCATCTCTGCAGCCGGATCCCGAACTATCGGCTGCAGGACTGCGTGGACCAGCTGCCGGAGCTGGCCAAGGCCAATCGCCTCACCCTGCGCGAAAGCATCGGCTGCGCGCGCTTGGCGCTCTGGGACGAGGTGCGCGGCCGCATGGTCCGCTTCCGGGATCTGCCCAAGAAGATAAGCGCCTAGACCATTGAACGGCGGCGCACGGCGCCGCATGATCCTCGATGAACAGGCCGGAGCAACCGGCCGATCGGGGGAAAGCAATGCCGCTGCAGATCGTCGGCGCCGGCTTCGGCCGCACCGGGACCATGTCCACCTACACCGCGCTGAAGCAGCTCAGCTTCCCGTGCTATCACATGTTCGAAGTGCTGGGGAATCCGGCCAACAAAAGCCATCTCGATTTCTGGCGGAAGGTTGCCGACGCCCCCGAGGCGCAACGCCAGGACTGGGAGCGGGTGTTCGGTCCATACACCGCCAGCGTCGACAACCCGGCGTGCTGCGTCTGGCGCGAGCTCATCCGCTTTTATCCCGATGCCAAGGTGCTGCTGACCCTGCACCCGAAAGGCGCCGACGCCTGGTACGAGAGCGTCATGGAGACGATCTACTTCACCGAGAACACCTGGCAGTTCAAGGTGCTGAAGGCGGTGACGCCGTTCGGCCGCAAGTTCGGCGCGATGTCGAAGAAACTGATCTGGCAGCACCTGCACCGCGACACCATGCCGGATCGCAAGAAGGCTACGGATTTCTACAACCGACACATCGAAGAGGTGAAGGCGGCGGTGCCGCCGGAACGCCTGCTGATCCTCACCGCCAATCAGGGCTGGGCGCCGCTTTGCCGGTTCCTCGGCGTCGCCGTGCCGAACGGGCCGTTCCCCAACGTCAACGATCGCGCCGAGTTTCAGAAGATCAAGCGCAACATCAGCCGCGGCGCCTATGCGATCCTCGGCGTGAGCGCAGTGGTTGCGGCGGCGCTGGCATATGGCGGCGCGCGACTTTTGGAGTAGTCCAACTTGTCATTCTTGCGGCGGTCGGCTATATTACTGGATATATAGCCAGGATTCGCCGTGAGCAGTTCGCAAAAGCGCGCCATTGAGAAATACCGCTCCCGCCTTAGCAAGCGTGGCTTGGCGCGTTTTGAAGTTCTCGGCCGGAAGGCCGATCAGGATCTGATTCGGACCCTTGCCCGCCTTCTTGCCGATGGTGATGCGGAAGCCGCGCGGTTGCGCGCAGCCGTGCAGCAGAACATCTCCGGCCAGCCCGCAAAGAAAGGCGGGATACTCGCGGCGCTTCGGCGGTCGCCGCTGGTTGGGGCGGACGTCGACTTCTCTCGCTCGAAGGAAGGCGGCCGGAAGGTAGAAATCTAAGTGCCCTTTCTGCTCGACACGAATATCATCAGCAACGTTGTCAAGCCGGCGCCATCGGAACCGCTCCTCGAATGGATGTCTGAGCAGAAGGACGAGGATCTCTTTATTGCGTCGCTGACCGTTGCGGAGATCTGGCGCGGCGTGCAGGAAGCGCCAGCCGGCAGGCGCCGCAAGGTTTTAGAGGCCTGGTTCGCCGGACCCGAAGGCCCGCCGTCACTTTTCGCCGGCCGAATCCTTGCTTTCGACGAGAAGGCTGCAATGGCCTGGGGTGGGTTGATGGCGGCCGGCAAGTTGAAGGGACGGCCACGTAGCGCTTTGGATACCGTCATCGCCGCCGTGGCTTTGGTCAACGACTGCGTCGTTGTCACGGACAATCAAAGGGACTTTAGCGGCGTCCGGACGCTGAACCCGATGCGTGAAGGCTGACGGCGCCACTGCACGAAGCCGCCGGGGGCCACCCCCGGCTCTCACTCCTCGACGAAATAGTCCCCATGCAGCGGCCGCAGGCGTGCGATCGCGTGGTCGACCGACTTGAGGTGCCGCTTCATGCATGCGGCCGCGCGCTTCGGATCGCGCGAATCCAGCGCCTCCACGAGGGCGCGGTGCTCCGCGATGATATCGGCCATGTGCGCCGGGACGCGGTTGGCCATGTGGCCGATCCGGTCCCAGAGCGTCTTCACGCTTTGCACCGTGCCCCAGACCCCTTCCATGCGGGCCGCCTGGGCGATCACCTGGTGAAAGCTCTCGTTGTCGAGATAGAAGGCCCAGCCGTCGCCCGCCCTGGCATGCCGCTCCTGCCGCGCCAGATTGGCCTTCAGCGCCTTGGTGTCGGCGTCCCGCCAATGCCTGGCGGCCTCCGCGGCGAGCGCCACTTCCAGCGCCGAGCGCGCGAACTGTGCCTCGCGCACCTGGCGCAGCTTGATCGGCGCCACGAACGTGCCGCGCTGCGGGAAGATGTCGATCAGCCCGTCTTCGGCGAGCCGGGTGATCGCGGTGCGGACCGGCGAGCGCGAGACGCCGAACATGCTGCAGAGCCGGTTCTCGCTGATCGCCTCGTTGGGCTCCAGCCGGCAAGTGAGAATCGCTTCCCGCAGGGCGCGGTAGACCTGCTCGGCCGCCGGAAGCTTGCGGTCGAGCGTGAAGGTGTCTGGTCGCTGTTGCAGCCCGGCTTGTCCCATCTCGCTCCCCGGAACCGCGTTGACCGGGCTCCATCTTGTATACTAGCATTCCATTGAGCGGCGCGGATGACAAGCGCCGCATAAGCGTCACCCCGGGAGGAACCATGAGACACGCTTTACGCACCCTCACTCTGTCCGCCGTCTCCACGCTGCTGCTGGCCGGTGCCGCCGCGGCGGATCCGGAGACCAAGGTCGCGCTCGTGCCGGGCGGCCCGCATCCGTACTTCTCGGCCTGGGAGCAGGCCGGCAAGGATGCGGTGAAGGATTTCGGCCTCGGCGCCGCCGACTATCGTGTGCCGCAGAAGTGGGAACTCAGCCAGCAAAGCCAGCTGCTCGAGAGCCTGTTGAGCCAGGGCTACAATTCCTTCCTGATCTTCCCGGGCGATGCCGTCGGCACCACGCCGGTGGTGCAGGAGATCGTCGAGAATGGCGGCCAGGCGCTGGCGCTGGCCGGCTGCCTCAAGGATCCGACGCCGGCTTTGTTCTGCATGGGCACCGACGTCGCCAACTCCGCCTATCTCGGCACCAAGGAGCTGATCAAGGCGATGGGCGGCAAGGGCCGGATCGCGCATTTCACCGGCTTCCTGGTCGATCCGAACACCCAGCTCCGCATCGACGCGGTGCAGAAGGCGGCCGACGAGACCAACGGCGCCGTCAAGGTGGTGCAGGTGATCGCCGATATCGACGCGCCGCAGCCGGCCGAGGAGAAGATCAACGCCTATCTCGCGGCCCATGCCGCGGATGTGGACGGGATCGTGACCACGGCCTGGGTGCCGGCGGTGACCGCCGCCAATTCGTTACGCAAGATCGGCGACAAGCGGATCAAGATGGTCGGCATCGACCATGACGAAGTGGTGCTGAAGGCGATCAAGGATGGCTTCGTCAACGGCACCATGCTGCAGAACCCCTACGGCCAGGGCTATGTCGGCTCCTACGTGCTCGACAAGCTGCGTTCCGGCTGCACCATCAAGGACAGCGCCCCTTGGGCCAAGAACGCGCTGACCGCGAAGTTCGTGGATTCCGGCACGGTCTTCGTCGATGCCGGGCAGGTCGACACCTATGTCGATGCGATGCGCGGCATCACCAAGACCTTGAAGGAGAGCTTCGACAAGGATTTCCTGGCCTGCAAGTAACCGCGTGACCATTGAACCGCATCCGCCGGCAGCCGAGGCTGCCGGCGGAACCTCTTCCATCCAACGGGTTCTGTTCAGCAACGAGTTCGGACTCGTGGTGCTGATCGCGCTCGCCTTCGCGGTCTTCGCGAGTGCGCTGCCCGGCTTCACCACGCCCTTCAGCCTGTTCGCCATCGGTCGCCAGATCGGCATCGACACCATGATCGGCCTCGCCATGATGGCGGTCATCGTCACCGGCGGCCTCGATCTCTCGGTCGGCGCGATCGGTGTCTCGGCCGCCATGGTGTTCGGCTGGCTCTGCGAGCGGCTGGGTCTGCCGCTGGCCGTCTCGATTCCGGGCGCGCTCCTGTTCGGCGCGCTGCTCGGCGCGATCAACGGATACACCGTGGTGCGCTCGGGCGTGCACAGCTTCATCATCACCCTGGCCAGCATGAGCATCTTCTTCGGGGTGATGATCTTCCTGACCAAGGCGGAAGCCTTCCGCGGCCTGCCGCCGGAGGTCGCCGGCCTCGGCCGCCTGAAGCTCGGCGGCAAGGTCTCGGCGCTGCTCGCCGTGTCTCTCGCCGCCTGCGTCGCCCTCTCGGTCTTCTACCGATTCACCACACTCGGCCGGCGCATGCTGGCCGCGGGCGCCAATCCACGCGCCGCGGAGATTTCCGGCGTGCGCACCGGGCGCATGATCATCGCCTGCCACGCGCTGACCGGTGCCTTGGCTGCCCTCGCCGGCCTCATGGTGACCGCACGCACCGGCGCCGCGGTGCCGAGCATGGCGGGACAGCTCGGCCAGGACTGGCTGCTGCCGGCCTTCCTGGCGCCGGTACTCGGCGGCACCCTGCTTTCCGGCGGCCGGGTCGCGGTGTTCGGCACTCTATTGGGCGCGGCCTTCGTCAACGTGATCACCAGCGGCCTGTTGCAGCTGCGGGTCGGTGAGTTCTGGATCCAGGCCTGCCTCGGGCTGATCCTGCTGGCCGCCGTGCTGGCCGACCGCGGACGGCACACGATCCTGCGGCGGCGCGGGCTGGTATGACATGAACGACAGCAAGCTCACCCGCGCCTTCGACAACGATTGGATCGGCCCGGCACTGGTCAGCCTGGTCGCGATCGCCGCGATCTCGGCCCTGCAGCCGAGCTTCCTCTCTTCCTTCAACATCCTGGTCCTGCTCTCGGCGATCGCGGTCAACATGCTGATCGCGCTGGGCCAGCTGGTGATCATCGCGGTCGGGCAGATGAACCTGGCCTTAGGCTCGATCGGCGGCCTGGTCGCGATCAGCTTCGCCGCGATGATGGAGATCTGGCACCTGCCGCCGCTGGTCGCCATGGGCGGCGGGCTCGCCATCGGCGTCATCGCCGGCATGGCCAGCGGTTTCGTGATCGCGCGCACCGGCATCTCGGCTTTCATCATCACCCTGGCCGGGCTGCAGATCTTCAAGGGCATCAATCTCGGCATCACCGAGGCGCAGCCGTTCTACGGCGTGCCGCAATCGGTGAAGGACTTCGGCAATGTCGCCCTGGCCGGGCCGATCCCCTGGCTGGTCCTGCCGATGGTCGCGGCCGCGGTCTTCATGTGGGTCCTGTTCAACCGCCTGCGCATCGGCCGCTACATCCTGGCGATCGGTGGCAACCGCAACGCCGCCGAACTCTCCGGCATCAACCTCGACACCACGGTGATCTGGGCTCATGCGCTCTCCGGCCTGCTGGCGGCGGGGGCGGGAATGATGTTGGTGGCGCGGCTCCAGATCGGCCACCCCGCGATCGGCGAGGACTGGCTGATCTCCTCCTTCGCCGCGCCGGTGATCGGCGGCGCCATTCTCTCGGGCGGCCATGTCAGCGTGGTCGGCACCTTCTTCGGCGTGGTGATCATTGCCATCATCACCCAGGCGCTGGTGCTGTTCGCGATCGATCCCTTCGTGGTGCAGATCGTCCTCGGGGCGCTCATCCTCTGGGCGGTTGGCATCAATCGCCTGAGGGAGATGCGGGTGGCGAGGGCCAAGGCATGACGGCCGCGCTCGAAGTCCTGCACGCATCGAAGAGCTTTCCCGGCGTGAAGGCGCTGGACGATGTTTCGCTGACCCTGCAGCCGGGCTCGATCCATGCGCTGCTCGGCGAGAACGGCGCCGGCAAGTCGACCCTGATCAAGATCGTGACCGGTCTGCACCGCCCGGATGCCGGTGAGGTGCGGTTGAACGGCCAGGCGGTCGGCTTCGCCAATCCGCGCCAGGCGGTCGCCGCCGGAATCGGCGCGGTGCATCAGGAGCGCAACCTGGTGACCCGATTCTCGATCGGCGAGAACATCATGCTGGAGCGGCTGGGCGCCCATGCGCTCTCGCCGATCGACTACGGGCAGATCCACGCCGAGGCGGCGAAATGGCTGGCGCTGCTCGATCTCTACATCGATCCGCGCCGTCCGGTCTCCAGCCTCTCGGTCGCGCAGATGCAGCTGGTCGAGATCGGCAAGGCGCTGGCGCTGCAGACAAGGGTGCTGCTGCTCGACGAGCCGACCGCCTCGCTGACCCCGAACGAATCCCAGGTGCTGTTCGGCATCCTGCGCCGCTTGCGCGATGACGGCGTCGCCATCGTCTTCGTCAGCCACAAACTGGAGGAGGTGTTCGATCTCTGCGACACCGTCACGGTGCTGCGCGACGGCCGAAATGCCTGCTCGGGCGTGCCGCTCAAGGATCTCGATCGCCAGGCCGTGGTGAAGATGATGATCGGGCGCGACGAGCGCATCGCCAAGCGCGCGCCGCGCCCGCGCGCAGAGACCGCGCCCTATCTGGAATTGAAGAACGTCGCCACCAGCGCCGGCCATCGCGACATCTCGTTCAGCGTGCGGCCGGGCGAGATCATCGGCCTCTACGGCCTGGTCGGCGCCGGGCGCAGCGAGCTCGCGAAGGCGATCCTCGGCCAGATCCGGCGCACCGGCGGCGAGATCCGGGTCGCGGGCAAGCCGGCGGCGATCGCCTCGCCGGCCGACGCGTTGCACAAATACGGGATCGGCTATGTCAGCGAAGACCGCAAGCAGGAGGGGCTGATCCTGCTGCATTCGGTGCTCGGCAATGCCGGGATCACGGTGTGGCGGCGCTTGAGCAATGCGCTCGGTTTCCTGCGCGACCGCACGATCATCGACCATACCGCGCCGGTGCTGCGGCAGCTCGAGGTCAAGACGCCGTCCGTCTACCAGACCATCGGCAATCTCTCCGGCGGCAACCAGCAGAAGGTCTCGGTGGCGAAATGGATCGCGGCCGGGGTCAAGCTGCTGATCATCGACGAGCCGACCGTCGGGATCGACATCAAGACCAAGGCCTATCTGCACGATCTCATCCATGACCTGGCCGAGCAGGGTACCGCGATCCTGCTGATCACCTCGGACATGCCGGAGATGGTCGATGTCGCCGACCACATCTTGGTCATGTCCGGCTTCGCCATCAAGGGCGAGGTGGAGAACGACCGCAATTACGAGCGCGTCAGCCAGGCGATCATGGGCTTCATCCATGACAATGCGTCCACCGGCGCGGCAGCATAAGGACGACACCATGGCGAAGATTGTCCGCGTCGAAGCCCTGATGGTGGACCTGAAGCCGAAGGTGAAGCGCACCGACGCGATCCAGTCCTTCGTCAGCCAGGAGACGCCGATCGTCCGCATCTACGACGCCGACGGCGCGATCGGCACCGGCTACACCTACACGATCGGCACCGGCGGGCCCTCGATCATGAAGCTGATCGAGCTGACCTTTGCGCCGGCCCTGATCGGCCGCGAGGCGCTGGAGATCGAGCGCATCTGGCGCGACCTGCTGTTCCTCACCCATGCGACCACGGTGGGGGCGATCACGTCACTGGCGCTGGCGGCGATCGACACCGCGCTCTGGGACCTGAAATGCCGGCGCCAGAACGAGCCGCTGCACCGCATGGCGGGCGGCGCGCAGGCGCGGCTGCCGCTCTACACCACCGAGGGCGGCTGGCTGCATATCGAGACCGGCGCGCTGGTGGATGACGCGCTCGCAGCCAAGGCGAAGGGCTTCGGTGGGTCGAAGATCAAGATCGGCCGGCCCCATGTCTCCGAGGATGTCGCGCGCCTGGAAGCGGTGCGCGCCGCGGTGGGACCCGGTTTCGAGATCATGACCGATTGCAACCAGCGCTTCACCGTGGACGAGGCGATCCGCCGCGCGCGCTGCCTCACCCCGATCGACATCGCCTGGATCGAGGAGCCGCTCACCGCCGACGACATGATGGGCCATGTGCGCCTCAGCCAGAGCACGACCATCCCGGTCGCGGTCGGCGAGAGCCTCTACAGCGCCTTGCACTTCCGCGAATACCTGCAGCAGGGCGCCTGCTCGATCGTGCAGGTCGATGTGGCGCGGATCGGCGGGATCACGCCCTGGCTGAAGGTGGCGCACCTCGCCGAATGCTTCAACGTGCCGGTCTGCCCGCATTTCCTCATGGAGCTGCATGTCTCGCTCTGCGCGGCGGTGCCGAACGCGCGCTGGGTCGAATACATCCCGCAGCTGGATACGCTGACCACCGAGCCGATGCGGATCGAAGACGGCCACGCCGTCCCGTCCGACGCGCCGGGCCTCGGCATCGCCTGGGACTTCAAGGCGATCGAGCAACAGGCCGTGCACGGCTCGGCGTTCAGCGTGGGCTGACGTTCTTGAACCGTCATCCGCGGGCCTATCGGACGAATGTCCGCATTCGCGGACGGGGCCGCGGATCTCGTGGGGAGTTCGCACCTGAAGCAGATCCCCGGGTCAAGCCCGGGGATGACGGATCAAATCCACTCGAACACGATCAGCAGGCAGCCGGTTTCCGTCCGCGTGTTGTGGAACGAGCCGGGCTGGAAGCTGACGAAGTCGCCGGCCTTCAGCACCGTGCCGTCGCTCTCGATCGCCTCGCCCTCGATCACGTAGAACTCTTCGTAATTGGGATGGGCGTGCGGCTTGGTCACCGCGCCGGGCAGCATCTGGAAATAATAGCTGCCGCGCGACGTCTTGGGATCGAAGGTGATCGGCAGCCAGCGCAGCCCGGGATAGTCCGGCCCGTCGAGCGTGTAGGGCTCGAAGCGCGAGGGGTCGGTCTTGATGACAGTCGGAATGCCGATCGGGCGCTGCATGCGCCCAGCTTACTCCGGAGCGAGTTGGGCAGGAAAGCCCGGCGCCCGCAAATCCTCGCCGACCGAATCCTCCAGTAATTTCACGATCATCGAGCTCCAGGCGCCGCCGCCGTATTTGGCGCGGCCTTCGACGAAGGTCTGCTCCATCGCGCCGGCCAGTTTCAGCGGCACGCCGAAGCGGCGGCCCATGTCCATTGCGAAGCCGGCATCCTTGCAGGCGAGGTCCATGGTGAAGCCGATGTCGTAGGAGCCGTTCAGGATCACCTGGCTCTCGGTCTCGTGCACGAAGCTGTTGCCGGAGCTGGCCTTGATGGCGCGGAACGCAGCACCGAGATCGACGCCGCCCTTCTTGCAGAGCATCAGCGCCTCGCCGGCGGCGATCAGGTGGATGAAGGCCAGCATGTTGGTGACCACCTTGGTCACCGAGGCCTGGGCATGGCCGCCGAGATGAATGACCTCGCCGCCCATCGCTTCCAGCGCCTTGCGGTGGCGTTCGAACACGCCCTGGTCGCCGCCGACCAGCACGGTGATCTCGCCGGCCTCGGCGCGGTGCACGCCGCCGGTGACCGGGCAGGCGAGCACGTCGATCCTGCGTTCGGTGAGCTTCGAGGAGAGGCGGGCGAGGGTGTCCTCGTCCACCGTGCTCATCTCGATCCAGGTGGCGCCGGGCTTGAAGCCGTCAAGCGCCGCGGTGATCACACTCTCGCTGATCTTCGGCGAGGGCAGGCAAGTCATCAACCCGTCGGCATCCTTCGCGGCCTCGGCCGGAGTCGCGGCCCAGGTCGCGCCGGCCTTGAGCAGCGGCTCGGCGGCGGCGCGGTCGCGGTCATGGACGGTGACCTGGAAACCGCCGCGGACCAGGCTGGCGGCGAGGAAGCGGCCGAGATGGCCGAGACCGATGAATCCATAGCGCATGTGGAGTTGTCCTTCTGAGTCGTCATGCCCGAGCTTGGCTCGGGCATCCACGCCTTTCTCTTTGCGCGGTGCAAAGGCGTGGATGGCCGGACCAAGTCCGGCCATGACGGTGGAGTATGAGGTCTAGGAACCGCCGCCGAACTTGTTCTCCGCGGAATAGGTGATCGGCGTGGTCTGTACCTCGAGATGCAGCCGGTCACCGGTATAGGGATGCGCCAGCGCGACCGCCTCGTTGAGCTCGACGCCGAGGCCCGGTGCATCGGGGACGATGACATAGCCGTCCTGCCATTGGATCGGCTTCTTCAGCAGCTCGGCGTGGAAGCCGCCCCAGGTCTGGATGCTCTCCAGGATCAGGAAGTTCGGCAAGGTCGCGGCGAGCTGGATGTTGGCCGCCCCCTCGATCGGGCCGGCATAGAGATGCGGCGCCACCTGTGCATAGTGGGTCTCCGCCATAGCGGCGATCTTCTTCGCCTCAAAGATGCCGCCGACGCGGCCCAAGGCCGGCTGCAGGATTGCGGCGGCGCCGAGCTCCAACACGCGAGCGAACTCGTATTTGGTGGTGAGGCGCTCGCCGGTCGCGATCGGCACCTTGCAGGCGCGCGCGACCTTGGCCATCTCCTCCGGCATTTCCGGCGGGGTCGGCTCCTCGTACCAGAGCGGGTCATAAGCCTCGATGCGGCGGCCCAAACGGATCGCGCCCGAAGTGGTGAACTGGCCGTGGGTGCCGAACAGCAGGTCGGCCCGGTTGCCGACCGCTTCGCGCAGGCGTTTGCAGAACAGCTCCGACTGGTCCAGGTCGTAGAGCGAGGGCTGGTGCGGGTCGTAGATCGTGTAGGGGCCGGCCGGATCGAACTTGATGCCGGTGAAGCCCATGGCGACATATTCCGCCGCGCGCTGCGCCGAGGCATCGGCGTTGTTGTAGAAGTCGGCCGGCGCCTGCTTGTCGTCCGGATAGAGATAGGTGTAGGAGCGCAGGCGCTCACGCACCTTGCCCCCCATCAGCGCATGCACCGGCTTGTCGCTGGCCTTGCCGATGATATCCCAGAGCGCCATCTCGATCGCCGAGAGCACGCCCATCAGCGAGATATCGGGGCGCTGCGAATAGCCGCGCGAATAGACCTCGCGCCAGATCGCCTCGATCCGGAACGGCTCGCGGCCGAGAACATGGCGCTCGAACACGTCCTTGATCATGGCCTCGACCACCTTGGGGCCGAAGGTCGCGGCATAGACCTCGCCGATGCCCTCGATGCCGTCATCGGTGATCAGTTTCACAAAGATGAAATAGCGCCCGCCGAAGCCCGGCGGCGGGTTGCCGACGATGAAGGTTTTCAGGTCTTTGATTTTCATGGTGGGCTCTCCCGCTTGGTGCGGCGGTTATATCAGGACTTGGTGTCGGCGACGATGGCATCGCCCATCTTCCGCGCGACCATGATGGTTGCCGCGTTGGTGTTGCCGGAGGTGACGGTCGGAAAGATCGAGGCGTCCACGACGCGCAAGGACTCGATGCCGAACACCCGGCCGCGGTTGTCGACCACGGAATCCGCGGCGCTGGCGCCCATGCGGCAGGTCGAGGTCGGGTGGAACACCGTGCTGCAGCGGGCGCGGAAATCGGCCAGCAGGTCGGCATCGGTCATCGGGCCAAGGACGGGCGGGATGGTTTCCCGGATGATCGCCTGGATCGCCGGCGTCGCTTCCAAGCGCTGCAGCAGCCGGCCGCCGGCGATCGCCTCCGCCTGGTCCTGCTCGGTCGCGAGATAGTTGGGCGCGATCTTCGGCGGTGTGTCGATCCCGGTGTCGCGGATTGTAATGGTGCCGCGGCTGGTCGGGCGGCAGGGCTGGAACGACAGGATGAATCCGGAGAAGGGATCGGGATCGATGCGCCGAACTTCCCCGGGCTTCGGCGAGGGATAGGTGATCGGGTTGAAGTAAAGCTGCATGTCCACGCGGCCTGCGGCCGGCGAGGAACGCACGAAGCCGCCGCACTGGTTGACGCTGAGGCTCAAGGTGCCGCGGCGGGTGAGGACATAATGCGCCGCCGCCTTGAATTGGCCCCAAAGCGAGTTCAGCTCGTCATTGAGCGTCGGCACCTTGGACTTGTAGTAATAGGTGACGGCCAGATGGTCCTGCAGGTTGGCGCCGACCGCGGCGTTGTCGAGCACCGGCGCGATGCCGTGCTGCTGCAACAAGGGACCGGGACCGATGCCGGAAAGCTGCAGCAGCTGCGGCGAGTTGACCGCCCCGCCGGACAGGATCACCGAGAAACTGGCGCGGGCCTGGACCAGATGGCCGTAGCGCCGGTATTCGACCCCGGTCGCGCGCTTGCCTTCGAAGAGAATCCGGGTCGCCAGCGCATCGGTTTCGAGCTTCACATTGCCGCGCTTCAGCGCCGGGCGCAGGAAGGCGTCGGCGGCGGAGCTGCGGAAGCCGTGCTTGGTGGTGATCTGGTAGAGGCCGGCGCCTTCCGGCTGGGTCACCATGTCGTCGGTGATCGGCAGCTGCAGTTCGCGCGCGGCCTGGAAATAGCGTTCTTTGAGCGGATGGGCATCGGCGTCGATGCGGTGGATGCCGAGCGGGCCGGTCCCCCGGCCGTCGCGATTCTCGACCGCCTCGAAGACCGGGCGGACGTCGTTCCAGCTCCAGCCGGCGGCGCCCATCTTCTCCCAGTCGTCATAATCGTGCGGCAGGCCGCGGTAATAGACCAAAGCGTTGATCGAGCTCGAGCCGCCGACCACCTTGCCCCGCGGCCAATAGAGCGAACGGCCGTTCAAGGCGGCGCAGGGCTCGGTCTGGTAGGCCCAGTTCAGGGTCTCGTCATAGAACAGCCGTCCATAGCCGATCGGCAGCTTGATCCAGAACCGGCGGTCGCTGCCGCCGGCCTCCAGCAGCAGCACGGAAAGGCCGGCGGCGGAAAGCTTGTCCGCCAGCACGCAGCCGGCCGAACCGGCGCCGACGATGATGGTGTCGAAAGTGTCCATGGAAGGATGCTAAGCCCCGCTGCCGAGGGCTAGAAAATCCAATGCCGTAAGGGCTTTATGGAAATGCGTTTTTGGGCGGGCAGGGAATGAGTTTCGGTGCGTCCACCTCGTGCCCGGGCACGACGAGGATTGTTCTAAGCGTGCTTGCGGGCCTGCCAGACGCAGAGGCCGATCACCACGGCCACGACGGCGATGTCCGGGGATACGGTTTCGCCCAGCACCAGGGCGGCGAGGGCGAGGCCGAGGAAGGGCTGGAACAGCTGGATCTGGCTGACCCTGGCGATGCCGCCGAGCGCGAGGCCGCGGTACCAGAAGAAGAAGCCGATGAACATGCTGAACAGCGTGACATAAGCGAAGCCGAGCCAGGCCGGGAGCGCGACGCTCGCCGTGTCGACGGGGAGAGTGGCCAGCGTGGCCGGCAGGCTGACAGGGAGCGAGAGGACGAGCGCCCAGCAAATGACCTGCCAGCTGCCAAGGCGTTTCGCGAGCCGGCTGCCCTCGGCATAGCCGAGGCCGCAGACCACCACGGCCGTGAGCATGAGGAGATCGGGGGCGGCGAAGCCGCCCGTGCTGTGCCAGAGGGCGTAGAGGCAGACCGCGGCGCTGCCGGCGCCGGCCCAGAGCCAGAAGGCCGGGCGCGGCTTCTCGGTCGCGCGCAGGACCGCGAACAGCGCCGTCGCCAGGGGCAGCAGGCCGATGAAGACGATGGTATGCGCTGCCGGCACGGATCTGAGTGCCAAGGCGGTCAGCAGCGGAAAGCCGAGCACCACGCCGCCGGCGACGACCAGCAGCGGGATGATGTCGGCGCGCGCGGGCAGCTTCTGCCGCGTGGCCGTGAGCAGAATCACGGCGAGGATGCCGGCGCCGGCGGCGCGGCCCGCCGTGATGAAGATGGCGTCGAGGCCGAGCACCGCCACGCGTGTGGCGGGGAGCGAGCCGGCGAAGATCGCCATGCCGATGGCACCATGGATCATGCCGGCGATGCGATGGTCGGCGGCGCGGGGCACGGCGAAGGAGAGGGTCATGGGATCCGATGAACTCGAATGGTGTTTCGTACCCCCACCCTAACCCTCCCCCGATTCGGGGGAGGGATTTGCACCGAGCTTCTCCCTCCCCCGAATCGGGGGAGGGCCGGGGTGGGGGTGCGACGCACCGCAGAAGATCGTCCGCAAGCGCTCGCCTCTCCAGCCACAGATGCGGTATAGTTCCTCAAGCTGTACCGCTACAGAGACCAATACAGATGGATCTCGATCTGAAATCCAACGCCGTGACACCGCTGCAGGAGCAGGTGGTTGCGGCATTGCGGGCGGCGATCGCGGCGAAGCGGCTGCTGCCGGGCGAGAAGCTGCCGTCGATCCGGCGGCTGGCGGCGGCGAACCGGATCAGCCCGTTCACCGCGGTCGAGGCCTATGACCGTCTGGCGGCCCAGGGGCTGGTCGTCGCCAGGCCGAAATCGGGTTTCTTCGTCGCCGGGCGCGAGGCGCCGCTCACCCTGGCCGTGCCCGACGCGGTGCCGGGCCGCGCGGCGCCGGAGGCGGTCGATCCGGTCTGGATGATGCGGCAGTCGCTGTCGCTCGACGATCGGGTCATCCACTCCGCCTGCGGCTGGCTGCCGGATTCCTGGCTGCCCGAGGACGGCATCCGCCGGGCGTTACGCGGGATCGCCGCCATGAAGGGGTCACAGCTGCTGCAATACGGCCATCCGCTCGGCTATCTGCCGTTGCGGCAGCAGATCCGCTTGCGCCTGGCGGAGCTCGACATAGCCGTGACGCCCGAGACGATCCTGCTGACCGACGGCGCCTCGCAGGCGATCGATCTCGTCTGCCGGCATTTGCTGCAGCCGGGCGACGCGGTGCTGGTCGATGATCCCGGCTATTTCAACTACCATGCGGTGCTGCGCGCCCATCGCGCCAAGGCGCTGGCGGTGCCGGTCACCCGCGACGGCGTCGATCTCGCCGCGTTGGAACGGCTGGCCGTGTCGGCGCAGCCGAAGCTCTATCTCACCAACCCGGCTCTGCAGAATCCGACCGGCTTGAGCCTTGCGCCGGGCCAGGCGCACCGGCTGCTGAATCTCGCGCAGCGCTACGGCTTCCGGATCGTCGAGGACGACGTGTTCCGCGATTTTCAATCGGTGCCGACGCCGCGGCTCGCGGCCTTGGATGGTTTTCAGCGTGTGCTGCATCTCGGCGGGTTCTCGAAGACCATCTCGGCGGCGCTCCGGGTCGGCTTCATCGCGGGGCCGGAGGAGACGATCCGGCATCTCGCCGATTTGAAGCTCGCGACCACCTTCGGCAACAATCAGGTGGCGGCCCAGGTGGTGCACCGGCTGCTGGAGGATGGCAGCTACAGGAAGCACGTCGCCGGCTTGCGCGAGAAGCTGCGCCGCACCACGCCGCCGCTGCGCCGCCGGTTGGAGGCGCTCGGGTTGAAGGTCTGGACCGAGACCGAGCAAGGCATCTTCCTCTGGATGGAGCTGCCCGCGGGTGCGCCGGATGCGACGGTGCTGGCGGCGCAGGCGATTGAGCAGGGAGTCGTGCTGGCGCCGGGCACGGTGTTCAGCCCGTCGCGGCAATGGAAACGCTTCCTGCGTTTCAACATCGCGCAGAGCACGGCGCCGCGGCTGATCGAGGTGCTCGGCAAGCTGCTGCGGCGGAAGTAGAGGGATCCAGCTCCTGACCCCGGGTTGCATTTCCCGCGCAACTTCGGTAAATATTGGTTTCTTCACTCAACGCGTGGCCGGAGGATCAGCATGAGTATCGCCATCATGTCCGTCGCTTTCGGCCGGGCCCCGTATATTGCGTCGACCCAACATTACGAATGGATGGGTCGGCTCAAGGTCAAGCCGGGGTCGCTCGATGCCGCGGAATCTCGACCGCCTTCTCGTTAGAACCGACAGAGAAGGCGCCGACCGGATAGGTCGGGTGCCGCGGGGCAAACCTCTCCGCCCCGCCGGAAACTCCTGAGATTCAGGCCGACCCCGTGCCGATGCGCGATTGATCGCGCTTCCGCATCCGTCGAACCCATTTGAGTGGAGCGGCGCTCCGCCCCCCGGTTAACCGAGGGAGGGCGGCGCCGGATCAAGATCATGAAGATCGATTTTTCCTCTGTTGTGGCTGAGCTGCGGCGCCGCGCGGCGCCGTTCCAGAACGTGCTGGGCTTCACCTTCGGCCATTGGCGACGCCAGCCCTGGGTGGTCTCGGCGGTCGCCGGCTGCGTCATGCTCTCGACCCTGGCCGAATTGCTGGCGCCGATCTATGCCGGCAAGCTGGTCGATGCGGTGGCGCCGGCCGGAATGGCGTCGTTCGATCGCGAGATCGCGCTCGAGTCCGCGCTGAAGGCCTTGGCCGCGATGGTCGGGCTCGGCGCGCTCAGCGTGCTGTTCCGGCAACTTGGCTTTCACGGCGTCGTGCGCATGACGCTGCGGATGATGTCGGATGCGGCACGCGAGGCCTTTGCCCGGGTGCAGCGCTTCGCCACCGACTGGCATGCCAATACCTTCGCCGGCTCGACCGTGCGCAAGGTGACCCGCGGCATGTGGGCGCTCGATCTCCTGAACGACACCGTGCTGGTGGCGCTGATGCCCTCCGCGGTGGTGTTGCTCGGCACCACCGTGCTGCTCGGCCAGCGCTGGCCGCTGATGGGTGCCATCGTGCTGCTGGGCGCTGTCGGCTTCCTGCTCCTGGCGGCGCTAGGGTCGGTCGGCTATGTCGGACCGTCCGCCCGACTCTCCAACCTCTGGGATACGCGGGTGGGCGGCGCGCTGGCCGACGCCGTCTCCTGCAATTCGGTGGTGAAGGCATTCGGCGCCGAGGGGCGCGAGGACGCGCGCTTCGCCATGGTGGTGGCCAAGTGGCGGCGGCGCACGGCGCGCACCTGGATGCGCAGCAACAACAACGGCACCGCCCAGTTGGTGGCGCTGCTGGCGCTGCGCGCGGCGATCATCGGCTTTGCGCTTTATCTCTGGTGGGACGGCCAGGCCACGCCGGGCGATCTCGCCTATGTGCTGACCGCGTACCTGGTGATCCACGGCTATCTGCGGGACGTGGGCTGGTACATCCGCGACCTGCAGCATGCGGTGAACGAGATGGAGGAGCTGGTCGCGATCGGCGTCGAGCCCTATGGCATCGCCGATCACGGCCAGGCGCGGCCGATCGTCATCACCGATGGGCGGATCGAGTTCCAGGACGTGCTGTTCCACTACGCCGGCCACGACAAGCCGCTCTATGACGGCTTGAACGTGACGATCGAAGCGGGCGAGCAGGTCGGCCTGGTTGGACTCTCGGGTTCCGGCAAGACCACCTTCGTGAAGCTGATCCAGCGGCTGCACGACGTGAACGGCGGACGCATCCTGATCGACGGCCAGGACATCGCGCAGGTGCCCCAATCGGCGTTGCGGTCGCAGATCGCCATCGTGCAGCAGGAGCCGATCCTGTTCCACCGGTCGCTGGCGGAGAACATCGCCTATGGCCGGCCGAACGCGACCATGGCGGAGATCGAGGAGGCGGCGCGGCTGGCCAATGCGCATGTCTTCATCGAGCGGCTGCCCAAGGGCTATGGCACGCTGGTCGGCGAGCGCGGCGTGAAGCTCTCGGGCGGCGAGCGCCAGCGCGTCGCCCTGGCGCGGGCGTTCCTGGCGGATGCACCGATCCTGATCCTGGACGAGGCGACCTCGAGCCTGGATTCGGAATCCGAGGCGCTGATCCACGAGGCGACCGAGCGGCTGATCGAAGGCCGCACCGCGATCGTGATCGCGCATCGACTCTCGACCGTGCGGGCGCTGAAGCGGATCCTGGTCTTCGACCGCGGCCGCATCATCGAGGAAGGCGACCACCGCGCGCTCACCAAGCGGCCGGACGGCATCTACAGGAAGCTGTTCGACCGGCAGGTGCTGGGGCTGGTGGAGGCGTGATGGTGACACACGTCTTCATCCTCTGGCACGTCCGGGTGGCCGGTGAGAATGGCGGGGATGCCAAACTGATCGGCGCCTATCGGGAAGAAGCAGGCGCGCAAGCGGCTATTGCGCGCCTGCTGTCTCTACCCGGATTTCGAGATCATCCAGCCGGCTTTCAGATCTCAATATGCGAACTGGACAGGGACCACTGGGAGGAAGGATTCATCTCGGCGAAAGAGGCGCTGTCGCTTATCCGGTGATCGTCATCCTCCGTCTTTATCGCGGCCGGAGGATACGGCAATCACCAATGGAAGGCATCGGTCGCCACGCGCTTGCCGACGAAGAAGGCGTCGGCGACGAGCTGCAAAGGCGCGTAGTGCATGTCGCTCTCGCCTTTGTCCAAAAGCTCGGCGAAGTGCTCGTAGATGCGCTCGTATTCTTCCATCGGCGCGGCGACGGTTTCCTTGCCGTCCACGCTGAGCTTCGAGCCGCCTTCGCGCAGCGCCAGCTTCTGGCCGGATTCGGTCTCGATGTCGATGTTCCAGCTCTGCGGACCGGTCTGGCGCCAATCGACCTCGGCCGTCAAAGCCGCGCCGGAAGCCGCGGCCGGGCTGCGGAAACTGACCTTGCCGGCAATCGGGGTCTCGCGGTTCGAGGGCGTGATCAGCTCGGCCGACGTGACGAAGAGCGGGCCGGGGAGGATCTTGGTCAGGATCGAGAGCGCGTTGATGGTGGGATCGAAAACGCCGAAGCCGCCCGGCGCCCAGATCCATTCCTGCCCTGGATGCCAGCGCTTCACATCCTCTTTCCATTCGACGTGCAGGCGCTTCAGCCGCTGGCCCTGCAGCAGCCGCTTCGCCTCATCGACCGCGGCGTTGTGCTGCGAATGCCAGGTCGCGTAGGCGACACGCTTGGTCTTGGCGGCGTGGGCGACCAGGTCGGCGGTCTCCAGCGTGGTCGCGGTGGTCGGCTTCTCCAGGAGGACGTCTTTCCCGGCATCCATCGCCTCGACCGCGATCGCATGGCGGGCGTTGGGCGGGGTGCAGATCGCGACCGCATCGACCGTCGTCGAGGAGTTCAGCAATTCGCCCAGCGTCTTGAAGCTCGGCACGCCGTCGCGGGCGACACCGCGCTGGCTGACCAGTCCGGTCAGCTTGAAGCGCGGATTCTTGGCGATGCAGGGGAGGTGCTGGTCCTCGGTGATCTTGCCGATGCCAACGATGGCGATCGCATAAGTCTTGGCCATTTGCGGGGAGTCCTGATGGGTGGGAAGCGGGGCGCAGTCTAAGCAAAAGCCGGCGCGCCGCAAGGCCGGAGACCCCATATGCATCAGGGCTATGCCGATCACGGACGTGCGACTTGCACGGGCACCTGCCGCTCCCCACTATCAGGACCGGCGTGGCGGCGCGACAGCAGTGGTGGTGACGGCCATGAGACGACTTCTCGTTTCCCTCTTCTTTCTCGGTGCGTTTGCAACAGCAGCTTCGGCCGATTCGCCGCCGGTGCATCTCAAGGGCGCGATCCAATCGGTGACCGGGCGGAGTTTCAGCATGTCCGGCGGCTCGGCGCCGGTCGCGGTCAAGGTGACCGATGCAACGCGCATCGCTTCGCTGGAAACCGCGGAGCTTGCGGACATCACGCCGGGCATGTTCGTCGGCACCGCGGCGATCCCCCAGGCGGACGGCACGCTGAAGGCGGTGGAGGTGCATATCTTCCCGGAGGCGATGCGCGGCACCGGCGAGGGCTACCGACCCTTCCCGCAAGTGGCGCAGGGGACGATGACCAACGCCACCATCACCAACATCCTCGGCACGCAGGGCGCGGTCACCGACAACGGGCTGACTTTGACGCTGACCTACAAGGACGGCCAGAAGACCGTGGTGGTGCCGAAGGGCACGCCGGTCGTGATGCTGGGCCAGGGCAATGCGTCGATGCTGAAACCCAAAGCCAAGGTCAGCGTGACCGGGACCAAGGATGCGAGCGGCGCGGTAACGGCGACGCGCGTCCTGGTCGGGCTCGACGGCGCCACGCCGCCGATTTGATCACAGCTTCACCACCCGCAGCCGCAGCGCGTTGCCGATCACGCTCACCGAGGAGAGCGCCATGGCGGCGGCGGCGATGATCGGCGAGAGCACCAGGCCGAAGGCGGGATAGAGCACGCCCGCCGCTACCGGCACGCCGACCGCGTTGTAGACGAAGGCGAAGAACAGGTTCTGGCGGATGTTCGCCATCACCGCGCGCGACAGCTTGCGCGCGCGGACGATGCCGCCGAGATCGCCGCCGAGCAGGGTCATGCCGGCGCTTTCGATTGCGACATCGGTGCCGGTGCCCATGGCGATGCCGATCTCCGCGGCGGCCAGAGCGGGCGCGTCGTTGACGCCGTCGCCGGCCATGGCGACGATGCGGCCTTCCTTGCGCAGCTTCTCGACCGCGTCGCGCTTATGCTCGGGCAGGACCTCGGCCTCGACCGCGTCGATCCCGAGCCGGCGCGCCACGGCTTCGGCCGTCACGCGGTTGTCGCCGGTCAGCATGACGATGCGGATGCCCTCGGCCTTGAGCGCGCGCAAGGCTTCCGGCGTCGACGCCTTCACCGCATCGGCGACGGCGATGGCGCCGCCGAGCTTGCCGCCGAGCGCGACGAACAGGACGCTGGCGCCGTCCCGGCGCAGCCGGTCGGCCTCGGCGGCAAGCGGCGCGGTGTCGATCTTGCGCTCGGCCATGAAGGCAGCACTGCCCAGGGCGACGACCCGGCCCTCGACCAGGCCGGTGGCGCCGCGGCCCGCCGGGGCTTCGAAGCCGCGCACCTTGGGGATCTCGAGCTTGCGCGCTTCCGCTTCCGTCACGATGGCGCGGGCGAGCGGATGCTCGCTGGCGCGCTCGACGCCGGCGGCGAGGCGCAGAAGCTGGATCTCGTCCACGCCTTCGGCGGCGACGATCTCGATGACCCGCGGCTTGCCCTCGGTGAGCGTGCCGGTCTTGTCCACGACCAGCGTGTCGACCCGCTCCATGCGCTCAAGGGATTCGGCGTTCTTGATCAGCACGCCGGCCTGGGCGCCGCGCCCGACGCCGACCATGATCGACATCGGCGTGGCGAGGCCGAGGGCACAGGGACAGGCGATGATCAGCACCGCGACCGCGGCGACGATGCCATAGGTGAACGCGGGCTCCGGTCCCCAGAGACTCCAGGATGCGAAGGCGAGGATAGCGACGGCGAGCACCGTGGGCACGAACCAGCCGGCGACCCGGTCGGCCAGGCGCTGGATCGGGGCGCGGCTGCGCTGCGCCTCCGCCACCATCTGCACGATGCGGGCGAGCATGGTGTCGCTGCCGACCTTGTCGGCGCGCAGGATCAGGCTGCCGGTGGTGTTCAAGGTGCCGCCGATCAGCGTCTCGCCGGGGCCCTTCGCGACCGGCATGGATTCGCCGGTCACCATAGATTCGTCGAGCGCGCTGCTTCCTTCGAGCACCGTGCCATCGACCGGCACTTTCTCGCCCGGCCGCACGCGCAGCCGGTCGCCCGCCTGGATCTGGTCGAGCGCGATTTCGTGCTCGCTGTCGCCGTCGATGCGCCGCGCGGTCTTCGGGGCGAGATCGAGCAGGGCGCGGATCGCCCCGCCGGTCCGCTCGCGGGCGCGCAGTTCCAGCACCTGGCCGAGCAGGACCAGCACGGTAATCACCGCGGCGGCTTCGAAATAGACCGCGACCGATCCGTCATGGCCGCGATAGGCGGCGGGGAAGACTTGCGGCGCCAGCGTCGCGACCAGGCTGTAGATCCAGGCGATGCCGGTGCCGATCGCAATCAAGGTGAACATGTTGAGATTGCGCGTGACCATCGAGGCCCAGCCGCGCTGGAAAAACGGCGCGCCGGCCCAGAGCACGACCGGCGTCGCCAGGACGAGCTGCACCCAGTTGGAGACCTGCGGCGGGATGGTGTGCGCGAGATCGAAGACATGACCGCCCATCTCCAGCGCGACCACCGGCAGGCTCAGCGCGAGGCCGATCCAGAACCGGCGCGTCATGTCGATCAACTCGTGGTTCGGACCGACCTCGGCGGTGGCATCGAGCGGCTCCAGCGCCATGCCGCAGATCGGGCAGGATCCCGGCCCGACCTGGCGGATCTCCGGATGCATCGGGCAGGTGAAGACCGCGTCCGTTTTGACGGGCTTCGGCGCTTCGGCTTTCGGCGCAAGATATTTTTGCGGATCGGTTTCGAACTTGGTCCGGCAGCCGTTGCAGCAGAAGTAGTAGGTCTGCCCCTGATGCTCGGTCTTGTGCTGCGCGCCTTCGATCGTGACGCTCATGCCGCAGACGGGATCCTTGGCCTGGCCTTCGGCCGCCGCCGCTTTCTTGGATCCGCAGCCGCAACCGCCGTGGTCATGGCCGTGATGTGCATGGGCGCTGTGGTCAGTCATGAAACGCTCCGCTCCTTAACCCCCGGGGGGTATATGTCCTCTTGTCAAATATACCCGTAGGGGGTATATGTCAAGCCATGCAGACCGAGACGAAAAACGATTGCCTGAAGCGCCTCAACCGCGTCGAAGGCCAGGTGCGCGGCCTCTCCCGGATGGTGGAGGAGGACCGCTATTGCATCGACGTGGTGACCCAGATCGCCGCGGTGCGCGCCGCCTTGCGTCGGATCGAGGAGATCGTGCTGAAAGATCATGTCGGGCATTGCGTCGAACACGCGATCGCCAGCGGCGATCCCAAGGAGCAGCGGGCGAAAATCGCCGAGTTGATGGAGGTACTGGGCCGCAGCGAGCGCTGAGATTCATTGACCTGGATCAGGGTGCGCACCGCTTCGGCGGGGTAGTTTCCGGCACCTCGCCGAAAGGAACCCCGATGTCCGAGCAAGTCACCGATCATGCCGCCGACGAATCCCCGGAGAACGTTGCCTATCGCCTGCTGGTGCTGATCGCCGATCTCGAGAACAAGACCCTGCACGGCAATCCGTCCAAGGATCGGACCAATGCCGACCGGCAGTGGATCCTCGACACTTACGCCGAATGCCTGCGGGCGATCCGTGCCCCGGAAGACCGGAAAGGCTGAGACTCCAAAGGGGTATTGCCAGCGTTCTGTCAGCAGCGTGGCATTCCACCGCCCGGCTGCCTTTGCGCTGAAACGCCCCCGTACTATATAGGGCGGATGAAGCCGCTTCAGTCCGAACCCGTCATCGTCGAGCAGCGCGTGCCGGTGGGTCCCCTCTCCGGCCGGGCCTTCCAGCTCACCTCCGAGTTCAAGCCGGCGGGCGACCAGCCGCAGGCGATCGCCGATCTCGTGGCCGGGATTCGGGCCGGTGAGCGCGACCAGGTGCTGCTGGGCGTCACCGGCTCGGGCAAGACCTTCACGATGGCGCATTGCATCCAGCATGTGCAGCGGCCGGCGCTGATCCTGGCCCCGAACAAGACCCTGGCGGCGCAGCTCTACGGCGAGATGAAGAGCTTCTTCCCGGAGAACGCGGTCGAGTATTTCGTGTCCTATTACGACTACTACCAGCCGGAAGCCTACGTCCCCAGGACCGACACCTATATCGAGAAGGAAAGCTCGCTGAACGAGCAGATCGACCGGATGCGACACTCCGCGACCCGGGCGCTGTTCGAGCGGCGCGACGTGGTGATCGTCGCCTCGGTCTCCTGCATCTACGGCATCGGCTCGCCGGAGACCTATTCGGCGATGACCATCACCCTGAAGCGCGGCGACCAGATCGACCAGAAGGAGCTGCTGCGGGCGCTGGTCGAGATCCAGTACAAGCGCAACGAGGCGGCGTTCTTCCGCGGCACCTTCCGGGTGCGGGGCGACAGCGTCGAAATCTTCCCGGCCCACTTGGAGGACCGCGCCTGGCGGCTGTCGCTGTTCGGCGACGAGATCGAGGCGATCTACGAGTTCGATCCGCTGACCGGCGAGCGGACCGCCGATCTGGCCGAGGTCAAGGTCTACGCCAACAGCCACTATGTGACGCCGAAGCCGACGCTGCATCAGGCGGTGAAGCATATCAAGGAAGACCTGAAGCTGCGGCTGGCCGAACTCAACGTCGAGAACAAGCTGCTGGAAGCCCAGCGCCTGGAGCAGCGCGTCACCTTCGACATGGAGATGATGGAGGCGACCGGGAGCTGCGCCGGCATCGAGAACTATTCCCGCTATCTCACCGGCCGCAAGGCGGGCGAGCCGCCGCCGACCCTGTTCGAATACCTGCCGGAAGACGCGCTGATCTTCGTCGATGAGAGCCATGTGACGATCCCGCAGATCGGGGGCATGTACAAAGGCGACTTCGCGCGCAAGTCCACGCTGGCCGAGTACGGCTTCCGCCTGCCGTCCTGCGTCGATAACCGCCCGCTCAAGTTCGAGGAATGGGAGCGGATGCGGCCGCAGACCGTCTGCGTCTCGGCGACGCCGGGCCAGTGGGAGATGAAGCAGACCGCCGGCGTGTTCGCCGAGCAGGTCATTCGCCCGACTGGTCTCATCGACCCGGTCTGCATCATCCGCCCGACCGAGACCCAGGTGGATGACGTGGTGGCCGAGTGCCAGGAGGTGGCGAAGAAGGGCCAGCGCATCCTGATCACCACGCTCACCAAGCGCATGGCCGAGGACCTGACCGAATACCTGCACGATGCCGGCGTGCGCGTGCGCTACATCCATTCCGACGTCGAGACCCTGGAGCGGATCGAGATCATTCGCGATCTCCGCCTGGGCGCGTTCGACGTGCTGGTCGGCATCAACCTGCTGCGCGAGGGCCTGGATATTCCGGAATGCGCTCTGGTCTGCATCCTGGATGCGGACAAGGAAGGCTTCCTGCGCTCGCGCACCTCGCTGGTGCAAACGATCGGCCGTGCCGCGCGCAACGTCGAGGGCAGGGTGATCCTTTACGCCGACCGCATGACCGACAGCCTGGAATACGCCTTGGGCGAGACCAGCCGGCGGCGCGAGAAGCAGCAGGCCTACAACGCCGCCCACGGCATCACGCCGGAATCGATCAAGAACAAGATCTCCGATATCATGAGCTCGGTCTATGAGAGCGACCATGTGACGGTCGATACCGGTGTCATCGGCGACATGCACCGGGTCGGGCACAATCTCAAGCAGACGGTCGCGGATCTCGAAAAGAAGATGCGCGACGCGGCGGCGAACCTGGAGTTCGAGACCGCGGCGCGCTATCGCGACGAGATCAAGCGGCTGGAAGCGATCGACCTGGAGATTCCGGCCGCCGCCGCCGGCCGCGCCGGCATGGGGCTCGACGGCAAACCGCTGCCGCCGGGCGGCCGGTCGACGGGCGGAAGGGCCGGGATGAAGCCGAAATTCCGGCAGCGCAAGGGAAAGTTCTAGCGTGCCCATCGACCATCTCGGCTTCACCGTCGCCGACTTTCCGAGGAGCAAAGCCTTCTATCTCGCCGCCCTGGCGCCGCTCGGCATGGGGATCGTCGAGGAGGGTGAGGGCTGGGCGCTGCTCGGCACCGACGGGCGCCCGGAATTCTGGCTCGGCGGCGGCAGTGCGCCGGGCGCGATCCATTTCGCCTTCATCGCCAAGACGCGCGCGCAGGTTCGCGCCTTCCATGCTGCGGCGCTCGCCGCCGGCGGACGCGACAACGGCGGGCCGGGCATTCGCGGGCATTATCATCCGAACTATTACGGCGCCTTCGTGTTCGATCCCGACGGACACAACATCGAGGCGGTCTGTCATCAGCCGGAAGGCTGATTCACCAGAGCGTCTCCACCCAGGGCTTCGAGCGGCGAGGGGATCGCCCAGGCGATGGCGCCGGCCGTGCACATCAGCGCGAGAGCGCCGATGCCCCAGATGGCGATCTTGCCGCCGGCCGAGAACAGCACCACCGACTTGAAGACGGCATTGGCCAGGACGGCGATCAGCAGGGCGGCGACGGCCGGCGCGATGGCGGCGCCGCCGGCGGTGCCACGTGCGACCGTCAAGGTGATCGCATCGACATCGACCAGACCGGCGAAGGCGGCCAGCACCTGGATGCCCGCCTGGCCGTAGCGGTCCTCGAGAAAGGCGGCGAGCACCTGGATGACGGCGAGCAATGACGCGAGCTTGAGCGCGGGGCCGAGGCCGAACGGATTGCTGATCTCGATCGCCTTGCCGGTGCCCTTGCCGTCATGGGCCCGCCACAGCAGCAGCGCGCAGATCAGCGCAACCAGCGCGCCGCAGCCGAGCGGCCAGGCGGCGGCGAAGGCCAGGGCCGGGTGGATCGCCGCGACGACGGCCGTCATGCGCACCACGCTCACGCCGTTGGCCAGCGCGATCCCGGCGGCGAGCGGCGCGACCGACCTCTGATCCTGCCGGGCCAAGCGCGCCAGGGCGGCGGTGGTCGCGGTCGATGAGACCAGTCCGCCGAACAGGCCGGTGACCAGGTAACCGCGCTTCGGGCCGAGCACCCGGATCGCCAGGTAACCGACGAAGGAGAGCGTCGAGATCAGCACGACGAACAGCCAGATGGTGCGGGGGTTGAGCGCCGCGTAGGGTCCGTAGCCCTTGTCCGGCAGGACCGGCAGGACCACCAGCGAGATCACCAGCAACCGTAGGACGGCGCGGAGCTCCTCTTGGCTCAGGGCCCCGACCCAGTGGTGCAGGGTGGGTTTCAGGTGCAGCAGGACAACGATGACCACGGCGCTGGTCGCCGCGAGCTGCGGCATCCCGCTGGTGGCGAGCGCACCGAGCAGCGTGGTGACCAGGGCGGCGACCAGGGTGGTCACATCTTCCAGCGGCAGGCTCTGATTGCCCTTGCGACGCTGGGCGATCAGCACCGCGGCGACGGCGAGCAGGGCGGCTGCGGTCAGCCAGCCGGCGCTTGCCTGCAGCAATCCGGTAACGCCGCCGAGCAATCCCATCAGGCCGAAGGTGCGCAACCCGGCGTGTTCGTCGCTGGAGTCCTCGTCCTGATGGACCCGCCATTCGCGCTCCATGCCGATCAGCAAGCCGACGGCGAGCGCCACCAGCAGTTCGAGCGGGTGGGAGAAGGTTTCCCAGTCGATCGAGCCTTCCATACTCTCTCCCTTCTTGGGCTTGGGATCAGGCCTGACGTGCCAGCATCGCGTGGAAACGCAGCAAGGCCAGCAGTAGAAAACCCAATCCAAGGCAAAGGATCCAGCTCATCTGGGGCCAGACGGTCTCGATCCCGGCGCCACGGTAGAGAATCGCCTGGGACAACGCCACGAAATGGGTCGAAGGCGATATCTGCATCGCGACGCCCAGCCATTCCGGCATCGCCTCCATCGGCGTGGTCGTGCCGGAGAGCAGGTTCATCACCACGAAGATCGGAATCGCCAGCAGGCCGAGCTGCGGCATGGAATTGGCGACCGTCGCCAGCAGGATCCCCAGCGACGTGGCGGCGAAGAGATAGAGCGCGGCGCCGCCGAGGAACAGCGGCAGCGACCCGGAGACCGGAACGCCGAGCGCCCAGCCCACCACGAAGATGAGAGACAGGGCGACGGCGACCAGGATGACCAAGCCGTTGGCCCAAATCTTGGCCAGGGCGATCTCCGCCGCCGTGACCGGCATGACCATCAGGTGCTCGATGGTGCCGCGCTCGCGCTCGCGCATGACCGCGGCGCCGACCAGGATGATCGCCAGAATGGTGACGTTCTCCAACACCTGCATCACCGCGTTGAAGCGGAGCGATTCCAGGTTGGGATTGAACAGCGCGCGGGTGACCACCGTCGCCGGCAGGGCGGAATCGGCGTCTTGGTCGTCGAGGAACTCGCGCGCGGTCCGGACGACGATGTTCTGCAGATAGCTGGTGCCGACCCCCGCCTGGGTCATCGCCGTGGCATCGACCTCGATCGCGATCTCGGGCTGCCGGCCGGACAAGAGATCGGCCTGCAGCTTCGGCGGCAGGTGGAGCACGAAGGTGACGTCGCCATGGTTCAGCAGGTCTTCGACCCCGTCGCGCGCGACGCGGATCGGGTGCTGGAAATAGGGCGGCTGGATCGCATCGAACAGCCGGCGCGAGAAGTCCGAGCCGTCGTCATCGACGATGGCGACCGCGGCGTTCTGCACCTCGGTGCGCACGCCCTTGGCCACGTCATAAACCGCCATGGTGAAGGTGTAGAGGATCAACACCATCATCACCACGTCGCGCGACAGGCTGGCCAGCTCCTTCATGCCGAGGCGGAAGATATTGATTGCGTGCCGGAGCATGGCTCTATCGCTCCTGCTTGCGGACCAGCAGCCGCGCGATGCCGAGAAAGACCAAGGCAAAGCCGGCCAGCGCCGCGAGCTGCGGCAGGAAATGTGCGAAGCCGAGGCCCTTGTCGAATACGCCGAGGCTGATGGTCTGGAACCAGGAGGCGGGGAACAGCATGCCGAAGATGCGGCCGGTGCCCTCCAGGGTCGAGGTCGGATAGAACAGGCCGGAGAAATTCACGGTCGGGATCATGCAGAGGATCGAGGCGGCGAAGATCGCCGCGACCTGGGTGCGGACGAAGGCCGAGACCAGCAGGCCGAACGAGGTCGCCGCGGCGACATAGAGCAGCGCCCCCAGGGCCAGGGCCGTGATGCTGCCCTTCGGCAGCAGATCGAAAATCGGCGCCGCCAATCCGGCCAGCAGCAGGAAGGCGATGAAGCCGAGCAGCACATAGGGCAGCTGCTTGCCGATCAGGAACTCCCCGATCCCGGCGGGTGACACGTAGAGATTGGCAATCGAGCCCAGCTCCTTCTCGCGCACCACGCCGACGGCGGTCAGCATGGCGGGAATCAGCATCAGCAGCAGCATGAAGACGCCGGGCACGATCGCGACCACACTCTTGAAATCCTGGTTGTAGCGGAAGCGCGGCTGGACCGAGACCGGCAGCACACCCGTCGCGGTGCTCGAAAGCCGGGTCTCGACATAGTCCAGGGAGATGCCGTCGACATAGCCGCGGATGGTTTCGGCGCGAAACGGCATGCTGCCGTCGAGATAGACGCCGATCTCCGGCTTGCGTCCGGCCAACAGGTCGCGGCCGAAATCCGGCGGGACCTCCAGCGCCATCTTCAACTCGCCGGAGCGCAGCCTGAGGTCGATGTCGGCCTCCGTATAGAGCGGCGGCTGTTCCAGGAAGTAGCGCGAGCCCTGGAAATTCTCCAGCAGGGTCCGGCTCTCCAGCGACTGGTCGCGGTCGAGCACGGCATAGGTCAGGTGATCGACATCGAAAGAGATCCCGAAGCCGAAGGTGATCATCAGGAACACCGGCCCGAGGAAGGCGAAGGCCAGGCGCACCGGATCGCGGATCAGCTCGATCATCTCGCGGCGGGCGAAGGCGAGCGGCCGCTGCACGAAGCCCGGCAGCGGGATTTGCCGGGTCCGCGCCGAAACCGGCGCCGGTGCCGCGGCCGTTGTGGATTCCGGCTCGGCGCGCGCGATCTGGCGGATGAACGCTTCTTCGAGGCTGTCGACGCCCTCCGCCGCCACGATCTCCGCCGGAGTTCCCACCGCGAGCGTGCGGCCGCGATGCATCAGCGAGATCCGGTCGCAGCGTTCGGCCTCGTTCATGAAATGGGTCGAGATGAAGATGGTGACGGCCTCTTGTCGCGAAAGCTCCAGGATCAGGCGCCAGAAACCGTCGCGCGCCTCCGGGTCGACGCCGGAGGTCGGCTCGTCGAGGATCAGGATCTCTGGCCGGTGCAGGCAGGCCGCCGCCAGCTGCAGCCGCTGCCGAAGTCCCAGCGGCAGCTTGCCGGGCAGGGCATCGGCCACGCCGGCCAGGTCAAAGCGCGCGAGGGCCGCGTCGACGCGCGGCTTCACCTCGGCGGCGGCGATGCGGTAGAGCCGCGCATGCAGCGTGAGATTGGCGCGGACCGTCAGCTCCTCGTAGAGCGAGAAGCCCTGCGACATGTAGCCGATCTTCAGCCGGGTCGCGATGTCCTGGGCCTGGACCGGGCGGCCGAGCAGCTCTGCCGTGCCTTCGCTGGCGGCGAGCAGGCCGGTCAGCATCTTCATGGTCGTGGTCTTGCCGGAACCGTTCGAGCCGAGGAAGCCGAAGATCTCGCCGCGCTCGATGCGGAAGCTGGCATGGTCGACCGCGACGAAATCGCCGAAGCGGCGGGTCAGCCCTTCGGCGATGATCGCCGGCGCCCCGTCATGCTGCGTGCGCGGCGGAATCACCAGCGGCGGCGGCGTGACACCGTCGTCGCGGTGGCGCAAGGCGACATAGGCGGCGTCGAGATGGGCCGCGCCGGTTGCGGCAATGACGTCGCGCGTGGGTCCGGCCGCGAGCAGCCGGCCCTGGTCGATCGCGACCAGGTGGTCGAAGCCCTCGGCTTCTTCCATATAGGCTGTTGCGACCAGCATGGTCATGGCGGGGCGGTCGGCGCGGATCGAGGCGATCAGCTCCCAGAACTGCCGGCGGGACAGCGGATCGACGCCGGTCGTTGGTTCGTCGAGGATCAGCAGATCGGGGTCGTGCACCAGCGCACAGCAGAGGCCGAGCTTCTGCTTCATGCCGCCGGAGAGCTTGCCCGCCGGACGGTCGGGGAAGGGCGCCAGGCCGGTTGCCGCCAGCAGCTGGGCGCGGCGCTCCGCGAGGGCGTGCGGCGCCAGGCCGAACAGATGGCCGAAGAAGTCGATGTTCTCTACGACCGAAAGCGTCGGATAGAGATTGCGGCCGAGGCCCTGGGGCATATAGGCGATGCGTGGCCCGACGGCACGGCGATGGCGGCGATCGCGCATGTCGCCGCCGAGCACTTCCACCTGTCCGGCCTGGATCCGCTTGGCGCCGGCAATCACGCCGAGCAGGGTCGATTTACCGACGCCGTCGGGTCCGACCAGGGCAGCGGAAGCACCCTGTGGAATCGCGAAGGAGATCGCCTCGAGCGCGACGGTCTTGCCGTAGCGGTGCGAGAGCCCGTCGATCCTGAGTGCGGCGCCGCTGGCCACGATTGCCTTACTGCGCGGCAGCCGGAAGGGGCGGCAGCTTCGCGGCGAGCGCGTCCGGCCAGGAAGCGGCGGCCTCCACCTTCACATAGGCGTTGCCGGTGAGGCCGGCTTTCACGTAGTCGCGATAGGTTTCGAGCAGCGCGGGATCGATCCGGACCTTGATCCGGTACATCAGCTTCTCGCGCTCGTTCTCGGTCTCGACGAATTTCGGCGTGAACTGCGCCTCGGCGGCGACGAAAGAGACTGTCGCCGGCACCACGTAGTCCGGCGCGGCATCGAGCACGATCCTCGCCTCGGAACCGAGCCCGACGCGGCCGGCATCGGGGGTGGGCAGAAAGATCGTCATATAGACGTCGGTGAGATCGAGCAGCGAGACCACCGGGGCGCCGGCCGAGAGCACTTCGCCCGCCTGGACCAGCTTGTATTCGACGCGGCCGGAGACCGGCGCGGTCAGGGTCATGTCGTTCAGCACCGCATCGAGTTGCGCGACGGAGGCTTCGGCCGCGTCCTGCGCCGCTTCGGCGTCGCCGATCGCGGCTTGCGCCGACGTGACCGTCGCCGCCGCGACATCGCGCTGCGCCTGGCGCTGGTCGACCGTCGAGGCCGAGATGTAGTCGCGTTTGCTCAGCGTCTGCGCACGCTGCAATTCGACATTGGCCAGCTTGAGTTCGGCTTGGCGCATCAGGAGCTGCGCCTTGACCTGGCCGACGCCTTGCACCGCCTGCCGCGCCTTGGCCTTGGCGGCGGCGATCTCGGCCAGCAGCTCGGCCGTGTCCATGCGGGCGATCACTGCGCCGCGCTCGACGAAATCGCCTTCCTTCACCAGGATCTCGGCGACCCGGCCGGCATATTTGGTAGCGATGGCGACCCGCTCGGCCTCGATCCGGCCGTTGGCGCGGGCGAGGCCGGCGGGAACGGCGTCGGACTGATCGGCCTGCCAGCGGATGAAGAAGCCGGCCGCAACGGCGATGACGGCCGCCAATATGACGATGGGAATCAGGCGCATGCGAGGACCCACTGCAATGTCCGGGCATATGATCGGAATATGCCGGGGCGGGCTTTGACCTGCGTCAAGCGCCGAGCCGATGCCTCCTTCGAAAGACCAGCGATTTCAACACGCTTTGCCGCTTGCCTCGCTCGGCTTCGCCCGCCATGCTCCGGCCATGCCTGAATCAGCCCCCATCAAGGCAGCCCTGGTGACCGGGGCGGCGAAGCGTCTCGGCCGTGCCATCGCGCTCGGCCTCGCCGCCGAAGGCTGGGATATTGCCGTTCACTATCACGGTTCGCGCGCCGAAGCGGAGGCGACGGCCGGGGATATCCGCGCGCTCGGCCGCCGCAGCGTCGTGCTGCAGGCCGATCTCGGCCAGGAGGCCGAGGTCGAGACCTTGATTCCGCGGGCGACCGAGACGCTCGGCCCGCTGACCTGCTTGGTCAACAACGCTTCTGTCTTCGAGATGGACAAGATCGAGACCGTGACCCGGGACAGCTGGGATCGGCATATCGAGACCGGGTTGCGGGCGCCTCTGGTCCTGTCGCAGGCGTTCGCGCGGCAACTGCCGGAGGGCTCGGAGGGCAACATCTTCAACATGCTGGACCAGCGGGTCTGGAAACTGACCCCTTATTTCCTGTCCTATACGGTCGCCAAGATGGGACTCTGGACATTGACGCGGACCTTGGCGCTGGCGCTGGCGCCGCGCATCCGCGTGAACGGGATCGGGCCGGGCCCGACTATGCCCAGTGAGCGGCAGACGGCGGAGCAGTTCAATGCGCAAAGCGCAGCCGTGCCGCTCGGACATGGGGCGACGCCGGAGGAGATCGCGAAAGGCGTCCTCTTTATTCTCTCCGCCAAGGCGATGACCGGGCAGATGATTGCGCTCGACGGTGGCGAACATCTGGGCTGGCAACAAGCCACGAAAGGCTTTCTGCCGCGCGAATAGGACCTCTCGCCGGTATGAGCAAGGAGCCGGTCGCCCTGGCGACAGTGCGTGGGACTCGGGCGGGGCAAAACACTATAATGATGGCATGCGGGGGCGGTGCCCTGCCGGAAGCTCCAGGGCGCAGCTTCCGATTTCGCTCGATGGTCGGGCCTGCCCCAGAGTGCGGCAACGTCTCCAGACGCAACATCCTCAGCGAGGAGGGTTTTAACCGCATGACTCAGGCCGAAAAAATTGCCGCGCACCCGACGACCGCAGCTGCCCGCATGATGAAGGTCTTCGTGCGCGATCTGGTGCTGGCGGCGCGGATCGGGGTCTATCAGCATGAGAAGCTGGCGAGCCAGTGCGTGCGCATCAATCTGGAACTGGCTTGCACCGAGCATCCCGCGATCAACGACGATGTCAGCAATGTCGTTAACTACGCCGATCTGGTCGAGCAGATTCGCGCCATCGTCGCCAAAGGCCACATCAACCTGGTTGAAACCTTGGCCGACCGGATCGCGCAGATGTGCCTCGAGGACCGCCGTGTGCAAACTGCAAAAGTGCGGATCGAGAAGCTGGAGGTCTTCAAGGAGGCCGAAAGCGTCGGCGTGGAGATCGAACGGGCCCGAAACCCCCGATGATGCAATGCGGTACGGACCGATCCGCGACAGTCGCGTGACAGCGAAAAATTAATTGTATCAGAAGCCTAATCGGAGATTCCTGAGCCAAGTTGTTCACAATGCGGCGGGAGTCTCAAATGCCCCCGGGAGTCAAGAGCGGAGTCCGCTTTGTGACCACGATATTTCATACCGGGCTGAATAAGATCATATAGATCAATGTCTTGCCGGCTATGCCTATTTCTTGTGCATTTCTCGGAGATTGGCGGAATCCTTGGCGCCAGCGACGCGGGCCCGAGATTACCGACAGACTTATCCACAGAAACGGGGGATATCCGTCCTGGTTAAGGGCGAAGCCTCGGCGTAAAACCCCGGAAAACGACGTGCAGGTTTGCTGCCGCCAGAAAAATGCTCTGGAACAGCTTATATCCCGAACAGCATGAGTGACGATTGGACCGACACCGAAACGCCTGAGGACCTGGGCGAAGCTTCGCCGTCGCGCGGCGGTCGTGGGCGGCTGGCCCATGGCGCCGGCGTGATCCGCGAGAAGGTCAAGACCCTGCCGAACTCGCCCGGCGTCTATCGCATGATGAATGCGAAGGGCGACGTCCTCTATGTCGGCAAGGCGCGCGATCTGAAGAAGCGGGTCACCGCCTATACCCAGCCCTACCGCCAGGGCAACCGCATCCAGCGGATGATCTCCGAGACCACGTCGATGGAGTTCGTCACCACCCATACCGAGGTGGAAGCACTGCTGCTGGAAGCCAATCTGATCAAGCGCTACATGCCGCGCTACAACGTGCTGCTGCGTGACGACAAGAGCTTCCCCTATATCCTGATC
The DNA here is from genome assembly GCA_030715195.1 of Dongia sedimenti. Classification (GTDB taxonomy): domain Bacteria; phylum Pseudomonadota; class Alphaproteobacteria; order Dongiales; family Dongiaceae; genus Dongia; species Dongia sedimenti. Next base: position 137,742 of record JAUYVI010000010.1, on the reverse strand, counting down.
ACCGGCGATCACCCGGCGCCGCAGCTCGCCAAGCATCGCGGCGCCCGGAACCGGCCGGGCGAGTATTTCGGCCCGTTCGCGTCCGCCGGCGCGGTCAACCGCACCATCGTCGCGCTGCAGCGCGCCTTCCTGCTGCGGCCCTGCTCGGATTCGATCTTCGCCAGCCGGACCCGGCCCTGCCTGCAGTTCCAGATCAAGCGCTGCTCGGCGCCCTGCGTCGGCCGGATCACCGAGGCGGACTATCAGGGCCTGGTGCAGGAGGCGCACGACTTCCTGACCGGCAAGAGCGACGCGGTGAAGCTGCGCATGTCGGCCGAGATGCAGCAAGCCTCGGACGCGCTGGAGTTCGAGAAGGCGGCGCGGCTGCGCGACCGCATCCAGGCGCTGGCGGCGATCCAGAGCCGGCAGGACATCAACCTGGAGAATGTGGAGGAGGCGGATATCATCGCCGCCCACCAGGAAGAGTCCGGTCACAGCTGCGTGCAGGTGTTCTTCTTCCGCAACCACAGCAACTATGGCAGCCGGGCCTATTTCCCCGCCCATGACCGCCAGGCCGAGATAAAGGACATCCTCGCGGCCTTCATCGGCCAGTTCTATGAAAACAAGACCCCGCCCAAGCTGATCCTGGTCAACGAGACCCCGGCGGAAGCCCCGCTGCTGGCCGAGGCGATGACCCTGCGGGCCGGGCGCAAGGTCGAGATCCTGGCGCCGCAGCGCGGCGACAAGCGCAAGGCGCTCGAGCACGCGCTGCTCAATGCCAAGGACGCGCTGACCAGGCGCATGGCGGAATCCGCTTCGCAGACCCGGCTGCTCGCGGCTCTGGCCGAGCTGTTCAGAATGGAGCAGCCGCCGAAGCGGATCGAGGTCTACGACAACAGCCACATCTCCGGCACCAATCCTTACGGCGCGATGATCGTCGCCGGGCCGGAAGGCTTCATGAAGAACCAGTACCGCAAATACTCGATCCGCGACGTGACGCGGAAAGAGGACGAGGAAGCGGAGCCGGAGGCGCCGGCCGGGCTGGGTGAAGCGCCGGTGCCGGCCTTCGAGGTCGAGCCCAATGCGTCGCTCGGTGAGGTGATCGCGGGCGCGAATGCGCTGCGGCCGCAGGTTACCGCCGGCGACGACTACGCCATGATGCGGCAGGTGCTGACCCGGCGCTTCAACCGGGCGCTGAAGGAGGACCCGGACCGCGACAAGGGCCTGTGGCCGGACCTGGTGCTGATCGACGGCGGCGCCGGGCAGCTCAGCGTGTCGATGCAGGTGCTGGCTGACCTGGGGATCACCGACGTCTGCCTGGCCTCGATCGCCAAGGGGCCCGACCGCAATGCCGGGCGGGAGCGCTTCTTCATGCCGGGACGGGAGCCGTTCAGCCTCGATCCCAAGAGCCCGGTGCTTTATTTCCTGCAGCGCCTCAGGGACGAGGCGCACCGATTCGTGATCGGCGCGCACCGGGCCAAGCGCTCCAAGGAGATCCGGCATTCGATCCTGGACGACGTGCCGGGCATCGGCGCCAAGCGCAAGAAGGCGCTGCTGCTGCATTTCGGCTCGGCCCGGGCGGTCAGCCAGGCGGGACTGTCGGATCTATCCGCCGTGCCGGGGGTTTCCGAAGCGGTGGCCCGCAAGATCTACGATCACTTCCATGGTGGCTGATGGATCTGGCTGATTCGCCGCATTTCACCCGTGTGACAGGCCGGATGCGACCTGCTATTTTCCTCCCGAACGGAAAAGAAGACGTGCGCCAAGCGTCATGACCAATATCGCCAATATCCTCACCCTGTCGCGGATCGCCGCGATCCCGCTGATTGCCGCGCTGCTGTTCTTCGATCAGCCGTTGCTGCGCTGGATCGCCTTCATCCTCTATGCGGTCGCCTGCATCACCGATTTCTTCGACGGCTACATCGCCCGGCGGATGGACCAGGTCTCGGCGCTCGGCCGGTTCCTCGACCCGATCGCCGACAAGCTGGTCGTGGCGGCGATCCTGATGGCGATGACCGCGCATGGCCAGATCGCCGGCTGGGTCGTTCTGCCGGCGCTGATCATCCTCTGCCGCGAGATCCTGGTCTCCGGCCTGCGCGAATACCTGGCCGAGCTGAAGGTCCGCCTGCCGGTCTCGATGCTGGCGAAATGGAAGACCACCATGCAGATGGTCGCCGTGGGTTTCCTGATCGTCGGCGATGTGATGCCGGGCTGGCCGGTCCAGATCGTCGGCGAAGGCTTGATGTGGCTGGCCGCGGCGCTCACCCTGGTCACCGGCTATGACTACTTTCGCGTCGGTCTCAAGCACATGAAGGAAGACGACCGCGCGGACGCGAAGAAGTGAAGGTCCCCCCAAAGTGAAAGTCCTGGGGCTCGCCGGCTGGAGCGGAGCCGGCAAGACGACGCTGCTTGCCAAGCTCATTCCCGAACTGATCCGCCGCGGGATCTCCGTCTCCACCATGAAGCACGCCCATCACGCCTTCGACGTCGACACGCCGGGCAAGGACTCCTACGTGCACCGCGAAGCCGGCGCCACCGAGGTGCTGGTCGCCTCGGGCCAGCGCTGGGCGCTGATGCACGAGCATCGCGGCAGCCCGGAGCCGGATTCCAAGGCGCTGATGCGACACATGAGCGAGGTCGACCTGCTGCTGGTCGAGGGCTTCAAGCGCGAGGATCACGACAAGCTGGAGATCTACCGTGAGGCGAACGGCAAGCCGCTGCTGGCCGCCGAGGACTCGCATATCGTCGCGATCCTGGTCGATGGACCGGCGCCGGACAGCCAAATCGCTCGGCGGCTGCCGCTCATCGACCTCAACGATATCGGCGCGATCGCCGATTTCGTCATGCGGCATTGCGGCTTCGCCGGACGCTGAGTCTCAGCCGGACGTCTCGCCCGCGGGCTCGAATTCCGCCTCGATCCGGTCGTAGCCGCGCAGGCGGTAAACCAACAGCGAGACCAGCCAGCTCAAGCCGAAGATCGCGATGATCAGGTAGCCGAGCAGGCCGAAATTCTCGGTCAGGGCGGCGACACTCGACCAGAAGGCTCCGGTCAGCTCCAGCTTTTCGGCGATCAGGCCGAGCGTCTCGATGCTGCCGATGAGCACCGCGACCAGCACCGAAACCGAAGTGATGGTGAGGTTGTAATACAGCTTGCGGATCGGCCGCTTGAACGCCCAGCCGTAGGCTCCGACCATCAGGATGCCGTCCAGCGTATCGACCAGCGCCATGCCGGCGGTGAACAGCGCGGGGAAGACCAGGATGATCCAGAGCGAGTGGCCCTTCGCCGCCTCGGCGGCGGAGATGCCGAACAGCGCCACTTCGGTCGCGGTGTCGAAGCCCAGGCCGAACAGCAGGCCGACCGGGAACATCTGCCAGCTGTGCCGCACCATGCGGAACAGCGGCCGCAGCAGGCGGGCGATCAGTCCGCGGTGGTTGAGCAGCAGGTCGAGGTCCTCCTCGACCAGGCGCTCGCCGCGCTTCACCGCCTGGAAGCTGCGGTAGACGGCGCGCAGGATCACGATGTTGAGCGCGGCGATCGCAAACAGGAAGAAGGCAGATACGCTGGTGCTGACGATGCCGCCGATGGTGCGGAAGGATTCCACCTCCTGCTGCACCCGGGCCGCGGCGAACGCGATGCCGACCGACATCGCGATCACCACGGTCGCGTGGCCGAGCGAGAAGAACAGCCCGACCGCCAGCGGCCGCTGCCCGTCCTGCATGAACTTCCGCGTCACATTGTCGATGGCCGCGATATGGTCGGCATCGACCGCGTGGCGCAAGCCGAAGGTGAAGGCGAGCAGCGCCGTGCCGAGCAGCACCGGATGGTCATGGAAGGCCAGCAGCGCCCAGAGCCAGACCAGCAGGTTGGCCGCGACCAGCGGCACCAGGATGCCGATGATGCGCGGCCGTAGCGAGTCTCCGGAAGCCCCGCTCATGCCGCCGGCTCGTGGACGAACCGCTTGTAGAAGTAGCCGCTGAGTGCGCCGAGCACGGCCCAGAACAGCAACTGAGCGATCATGGTCGCCACGATGAAGCGATGGGCCAGGGCTTCCGGCGCCGCGGAGGAATATTCCGCCGGCTGCGGCGCGCCGATCGCCTGGGGTGCCACGATCAACGCCAGCGCGACGACGATCCAGAGCGGCTTCGGCTCCTTCACATAGAACAGCAAAGCCAGGCCGCCGGCGGTCAGCAGTGCGGTCGCGACCCACCAGACCTGCCGCGCGGTGAGATCCGCGGCTGCGGTGCCGGGCACTTCCGGCGGCAGGCCCAGGCCCGGCGCAAGGATGAAGATCGCGAAGCCGGCGAGTCCCCAATAGACGCCCTGGCGCCAATCGACCGCCCGGCCGGAAACCGCGAAGACGGCGATCAGCAGCAGGGCAAAGCCGACGCCGGTCAGCAGATCGGCCAGCACGGTATAGGCGGTGCGCTCGAAGCCGTCCTGCGGCTCCCATTCGTCGCCGCCATGGGTATGGTCTTCGGCGGCGTGGTCGTGATCGTGGGCTGCCTCGGTCGATGCGGCCGGAGTCGCCGCATCGGCGGCGGGTACCGGCGCCTCGGCCGCTTTCTCGAACACCTCGGCTTCGAGAATGACCGGAACGGTCGTCACCTGATGTATCAGCGTGACGAAGAGCCCGGACAATAGCCCGGCGCTCGCGGCTGCGATGAACAGCCGCCGAAACATCTGCATGTGATTAGCCCCTTAGTGGCAGGGGAAGCCGTTGGAGTGGCGGACGTCGTGGGCCGCGTTGTGGGCCGCCGCGATGTGCGAGAAGCCGACGCCCCAGATCATGAACACGCCGAGGAAGGCGGCCATGCTGGCGGCGATCAGGGTCCTCGACCGGGTCGCGCTGATCGTGGCGGTGCGAGTCTGGGCGGTGGTGGTCATCGAAACTCTCCTGTCGGGCGCGACATCCCCGTCGCGCGGTTGAAGGCATCACTCTCGACGGCAGGTTTCCTGACTCGCGGGTCTCCGCCTTGCGCCGACCTTCCCAGTCCAGCCCCGAAGGACCTTGCCCAGTGGTCAGAGATGACGCTCGGCTCTCCGCTAACAGTTGCGGGGGCAGTCACGGTTTTGGCCCCTTTTGGGTCGTCCGCACCGTGTTCCCTTTTAAGCCCCTGGACTTCATCCGTCGGGGCACCATCGGGGCGCAGTATAGAAACGCCGCCCCCGCGCGGTCAACGCGGAGAAGCGGCATTCGATGTCGGGATCAGGATAGGTGAATGCCCGGACTTGCGGCGAGGCGCGGCGGCATGCTCAAAGTCGCGCATGGCAAGCGGGGGCTGGATCCGGATTGGGCGGCGGCATCGGCTGGCGATCGGGCTGATCGCGGCCTATGCCTTCCTGCTCAGCACTCTGTTGCCGGCCTTTGTCGCGGCGGCCGATCCGCTGCAGGTCTACCTGGCCGATCACCTGTGCGGGCCGGGCGATCCGGCGAAGGGCGGCGCCCCCGCCGGTCCGGCCGAGCATCAGCACGACTGCCAGCTCTGCGGCCCGAGCTGCCCGATGGGCGGCCACGCACCGCTGGCCGCTCTGCCCGACGGACCGAGCACGATCCCGCCTCACATCGCCGTGGCGGAAACGCCGCTGCGCGCCGTCGGCGATGCGCCGTCAACGTCTTCCCGCTATCCCTCCGACATCCTCTCCCAGGGTCCACCGCAAGCGGCTTGAGCGCCGTTTCCGACCCACACCCTTTGGAGAACAGAGATGAATCCCGAAATTTCCGGGACGACGCGCCAGCGTGCATCGTCCTTGCCCGCTCTCTATCGCGCGATCTGGCGCTGGCATTTCTATGCCGGCCTGATCGTCGTGCCCTTCCTGCTGGTCCTCGCTGTGACCGGCCTGATCATGGTCTACGGCAATTCGATCGAAACCTTCCTCGGCAAGAAGTATCCCGTAGCACCCGGCGGCGAGCGCCTGAGCATCGTCGCACAATCCGAAGCCGCCCAGGCGGCGATCCCCGGCGGCACCACGCGGCTCTATGTCAGCCCGCCCAACGACACCCGTGCCAGCGTCTTCCTGGTCAGCGCCAACGACCAGGACAACGTGGTCTCGGTCGATCCGCATGACGGGAAAGTCCTCGGCAGCATCGTCAAGGACGACACCTGGTTCTACTGGGCCGACCACATCCACGGCACGCTGCTGATCGGCGATGTCGGCGATCGGCTCCAGGAGATCGCCGCCGGACTCGGCATCGTGCTGGTGCTGACCGGGCTCTATCTGTGGTGGCCGCGCAACGGCCGCGATTGGCTGCAGGCGCTGGTACCCAACTTGGCGCTCCGGGGCCGGCCGCTGTGGAAGCAGCTGCACATGACGTTCGGCTTCTACTTCGCGATCGTGCTGCTGTTCTTCCTGCTGTCCGGCATGGCCTGGACCGGAATCTGGGGCACCAAGATCGTGCAGGCCTGGAGCACCTTCCCGGCGGAGAAGTTCGACAACGTCCCGCTCTCCGACGAGACCCATGCGAAGATGAATCATGGCGCGATGAAGGAAGTGCCCTGGGCTCTGGAGCAGACGCCGATGCCGGAATCCGGCTCGCAGGCGGGCAAGCAGGGCATTCCGATGGGGCAGGTCGACCTCGATTCGGTCGCGGCCTATGCGCGATCGGTCGGCTTCGACCGGCAGTTCCGCATCAACCTGCCGGGCGGCGAGAGCGGGGTCTACACGATCTCGGCGGACTCGATGGACGGCGATACCAACGACCCGATGGGCGACCGCACCATCCATATCGACCGCTACACCGGCAAGGTCCTGGCCGATATCCGCTTCGCCGATTACAGCCTCGGCGGCAAGGCGATGGCGGTCGGCATCGCCTTGCACCAGGCGAACCTCGGGCTCTGGAACACGATCCTGAACACGGTCTACTGCCTGTTCGTGATCTTCATGTGCGTCTCCGGCGTCGTGATGTGGTGGAAGCGGCGGCCGGCCGGCGCGCTCGGCGCGCCGCGCTATCCCAGCGACTACCGGATACCGCGCGGCATCCTGGTGATCGGCCTGGTCGTGGCCATCACCTTCCCGCTGACCGGGCTCGCGATCCTCGCCTTCGCGGTGATCGACTTCCTGCTGCCCAAGCGGGTCAAGCAGGCGGCTTATTCCTGATGCGCCTTCGGGGCGGCCGGCGTTCGGCCGCCCCGTTCGCCTCGGCTTTAGGCATCCTTGATCTCACCACGTGTAGCACGTATCCTGTGTTTCGTAGCACAGGAGTGCGAGAGATGTCAGTCAGGAAGACCCGCAAGACCGCCAGTCACGGTGAAGGAGGAGAATCGCTCTCCGCATCGCGGCGCCATCGCGTCGATCTGGTCATGAACGAAGCCAGGAATGCCGGTCTGGTGGGCGGACCGAAGGATACGGTGATCCGCGGCCGTGTCTCCAAGAGCCTGGTCAAGGCTGCCAGGAAACGCGCCGGTGTCACCTCGGACACCGAGCTGCTCGAGATGGCGCTGTCCAGCTTCGCCCTGGAGGACGATTTCGGCGATAGGTTCCTGAAGCGCAAGGGTTCAATCGACCCGGATCTGCCGCTTGAGTTTTGATCTCAAGATTGCGGAGCGCGAGCTCAAGCTCCAGAAAGGCACGGCGGAGCTTCGAGAACGCCCACAATCGGCGCTCCGCTGGGCCGCAACCGAAGCGAAGACCGGTGGTCCAATCCTTCTCGATTCCACCGTCTATATCGACACCTTGCAGGGCAAGACGCCGGCGGCAGTAGACGAACTGCTTCGCTATCGGAGCGTCTTTCACTCTTCCGTCTGTCTCGCAGAACTGACGCATGCCTTCGGTCGCCTGGATCCCAAGGATCCGCGGACGAGAAAGGCGCTCGTTTCCATCGCAGGTACCATCGAGAACGACATCCCGCGCCATCGACTCTTTGAACCCGATGTCAGGACCTGGGGTGATGCGGGCATGCTGGCGGGCAAGGTGCTGCGTCTGGCCCGATTTCCGAAGGGTCAGGGCCTGGAGCGCAAGCTGCTCAATGATAGCCTCGTCTACTTGCAAGCCAAGCGGATCGGCGCCGCGGTGTTGACACGCAACCGGCGTGATTTCGACTTCCTGAACCAGATTGCGCCAACCGGCGCCGCGATCCTCTATTAATGCCTCGATCATCGGGCATTGGTCGCGGCTGAATTCCGTCCGGGCCGCTCAATCCTTCCCGCCATCCCGAGCCTTCTCCGGAAGAGACTTCTCGTAGCGATGCGTCGGCACCGGATACTGCAAGGCGACATCGGGAGGAACCCAGAGATTGTCCTCGAACGTTTCGACCAGGCGCCAGCCTTCGCGGGCGTAGAACCGCTGCGCGCGGAGATTTCCAGCGGTACAGAACAGATGCGCGACCGTCACGCCCTGATCGCCGAGAATTTTCTCGGCATGGCGAAGTAGGCTGCGTGCAACATCCGTCCCGCGCGCTTTGCCTGCCACGTAGAGTTTGACGAGTTCCGTGTCCTTCATGGACACGAAGCCAAGCAATGATGTGTCGCAGGCCACGTAGAATCGCTCGGTGCTCCGGCTCAGCCAGATCGCGAAATGCTCCGGCGTTCTGAACTTGAGAATGTCCGTCGGCACGATGCCGGCATGCGCGTCATGCCAGCCCAGATGCCAAAGCCGTAGAAGGTCGCTCCGATCCCGTTCCTCGATGCGGCGGATTTCGAGCGCCATGGGCCCGATCCCGCTACTTCCGCACGTTGAAGCCGGCCTTGCTGAACGCCGCCGCCAGCGCATTGTCCGGAGCCTTGTCTGAACCGCCCTTGGGGCCGGCCTTCGGCTTCTCCGCCATGTGCTGTCGGTCGCGCTGGGTCAGCGGGCGATCGTCGGCGCGGGCCGGGCGCTTCACGGCCTCGTCGCTCAGGCGCATGGTGAGGGAGATACGCTTGCGCTTGAGATCGACCTCCAGCACCTTCACTTTCACGATGTCGCCGGGCTTGACCACCTCGCGCGGGTCCTTGACGAAGCGGTCGGCCAAAGCGGAGACATGCACCAGCCCGTCCTGGTGGACGCCGATATCGACGAAGGCGCCGAAATTGGCGACATTGGTGACCACGCCTTCCAGCAGCATGCCGGGCTGGAGGTCCTTCATCTCCTCGACGCCGTCCTTGAAGCTGGCGGTCTTGAACTCGGGACGCGGATCGCGGCCGGGCTTCTCCAGCTCTTTCAGGATATCGGTGACGGTCGGCACGCCGAATTGCGCATCCGCGAACTGCTCTGGGCTGAGGCTGCGCAAGGCGCTCGCATCACCGATCACGGCGTGGATCTCGGACTTCAGATGCTGAAGGATGCGCCGCACAACCGGATAGCTTTCCGGGTGCACGCCGGAATAGTCGAGCGGGTTCTCGCCATCGCGAACCCGCAGGAAGCCGGCGCATTGCTCGAACGCCTTGGGCCCGAGCCGCGTCACCTTCAGCAGATCCTGACGCGAGGCGAAGCGGCCGTTCTGGTCGCGGTGGGCGACGATGTTCTGCGCCAGCGTCTCGTTGAGACCGGAGACGCGCTCCAGCAGCTTGGCCGAGGCCAGGTTGACGTCGACGCCGACCGCGTTGACGCAGTCTTCCACCACAGCGTCCAGTGACCGCGAAAGCTGCGTCTGGTTGATATCATGCTGGTACTGGCCGACGCCGATCGACTTCGGGTCGATCTTGACGAGCTCGGCCAGCGGGTCCTGCAGGCGCCGCGCAATGGAGACCGCGCCGCGCAAAGTCACGTCCAGCGAAGGCAGCTCCTTGGAGGCATATTCCGAGGCCGAATAGACCGAGGCACCGGCCTCGGAGACCACCAGCTTGGTCAGCTTCAATTGCGGATGCCGCTGGGCCAGCTCGATCGCCAGCCGGTCGGTCTCGCGCGAGGCGGTGCCGTTGCCGATCGCGATCAGCTCGACTTGATGCCGCGCCGCCAGGGCGGCCAGCACCGCAATCGACTCGTCCCATTGCCGCTTCGGCTCGTGCGGATAGATCACCGCGGTTTCCACCACCTTACCGGTCGCGGCCAGCACCGCGACCTTGACGCCGGTCCTGAGGCCGGGATCGAGGCCGATGGTGGCGCGACCACCGGCCGGCGCGGCCATGAGAATGTCCTTCAGGTTCGAGGCGAAGACCCGCACCGCCTCGGTCTCCGCCGCCTGGCGCAGCCGGGTCATCAGCTCGACGTCGATCTGCAGCTTCAGCTTCACCCGCCAGGTCCAGCGCACGACCTCCTGCAGCCAGGCATCGGCCGGGCGCTTCTGGTCGATGATCCCGAAGCGCGCGGCGATCGTCCGTTCGCAGGGGCCGAGCTCTTTCCCCTTGGGCTCCTCGTCCAGCACCAGAGCGAGCGTCAGGAACTCTTCGTTGCGGCCGCGCAGCAAGGCGAGGGCGCGGTGCGACGGGATTTTCGCGATCGCCTCTGATGCGTCGAAGTAATCGGAGAACTTAGCGCCGGCTTCGGCCTTGCCTTCGACCAGCTTCGAGGTGAGCTTGCCGTGGCTCCAGACATAATCGCGCAAGGCGCCGACCAGGTCGGCATTCTCGGCGAAGCGCTCCATCAGGATCTGCATCGCGCCATCGAGCGCCGCCTTCACATCGGCGACGCCCTTCTCGGCATCGACGAAGGCGGCGGCCTCGGTCTCCGGCCCCCGGGTCGGATCGTTCAGCAGCAGATCGGCGAGCGGCTCGAGGCCGGCCTCGCGCGCGATATGGGCCTTGGTGCGGCGCTTCGGCTTGTAGGGGAGATAGAGATCTTCCAGCCGCGCCTTGGAATCGGCCGCATCGATCTGTTCCTGCAGCTGGGGCGTCAGCTTGCCCTGTTCCTCGATGCTCTTCAGGATCGCGGTGCGGCGCTCGTCCATCTCGCGGAGATACTTCAGCCGCTCGTCCAGAGTGCGGAGCTGGGTGTCGTCGAGCCCGCCGGTGGCTTCCTTGCGGTAGCGCGCCACGAACGGCACGGTCGCGCCGCCGTCGAGCAATTCGATGGTGGCGGTGACCTGGGCCTCGCGCACGTTGAGTTCTTCGGCGATGCGGGCGGAGATGGAGAGAATCGTCAAACAAACACCCTTGGAAAAGTCCGGAGTGAAAAGGCGGGCCGGTCTTCTAGCTTGGCACCGGTAGGGGCTCAAGGCCAAAGGAAGATTGACAGAGACGGCGACTTGATGGGCGTGGGCTGCCGGGGCAATCTGTGGGGAAACCGGGGGGAAACGTGACGAACATCATCAAGGAATTCTACGACGTCGTGATCGTCGGCGCCGGAGTCGGCGGCGGTGCGATGGCGAATCGTCTCGCGGAAGCGGGCGCCTCGGTGCTGGTGATCGAGCGCGGCAACTACCTGCCGCGCGAGGCCGACAACTGGTCGGTCAAGGCGGTGTTCCACGACAAGAAATACACCGCCAAGGAAACCTGGCGCGACCGGGACGGCAAGACGTTCAACCCTTCCACCTATTACTATGTCGGCGGCAACTCGAAATTCTTCGGCGCCGCGACGGTGCGATTCCGGGCGCAGGATTTCGAGGTGCTGGAGCATGAGGGCGGCGTGGCACCCGCATGGCCGATCCGCTATGGGGAGCTGGCGCCGTATTACGATATCGCCGAGCGGCTGATGGGCACGCATGGCCTGGCCGGGGCCGATCCGATCGAGCCGCCGCGTTCCGGTCCGATGCCGCATCCGCCGATCGGCCATGAACCGGTCATCGAGGCGATCGCGGCGAAGCTGCGCGCCAAAGGCCTGCGGCCGTTCCCGCTGCCGATCGCCATCGACCGGCACGACGGCGGCACCTGCATCCGCTGCGCCACCTGCGACGGCTTCGCCTGCAAGCTCGGCGCCAAGAACGACGCGGAGCTGCGGCTGATCGGCCCCGCCTTGCGGAGCGGCAAGGTCGATCTCATCCTCGACACCAAGGTCGAGCGCCTGCTGACCGACGCTTCGGGGCGCAAGGTGATCGGCATCGATGCTCGCCACAATGGCGCGCCGCTGACGATCAAAGGCGACCTCTTCATCTCCGCGGCCGGCGCCATCAACTCGACGGCCCTGCTGCTGCGCTCGGCGACCGACCGCCATCCGCGCGGCCTCGGCAATAACGGGTCGGACCAGCTTGGCCGCAACTACATGGCGCACAACAACACCGCGATGATGGCGATCAATCCGCTGCGCCGGAATCCGGTGGTGTTCCAGAAGTCGCTCTGCATCAACGATTTCTACCTGGCCAATACGGTGCGGCCCTATCCACTGGGCAATGTGCAGGGGCTCGGCAAACTGCAGGGCGGCATGCTCACCGCCAACACCCGCTTCGTGCCGGAATGGCTGATGAACCGCTTCGCCGAGCGCTCGGTCGATTGGTGGATCATGTCGGAGGACCTGCCCGATCCCGAGAACCGGGTCACCGTGGATGGCGACGGCACGATCCGCGTCAGCTATACGCCCAACAATCTCAAATCCCACACCGAGCTGGTGCGGCATTGGTCGAAGCTGATGCGTTCGATCGGCTTCCCGATCATCATCACCCAGAAGATGGACATCACGGTCGCCATGCATCAATGCGGCACCGCGCGCTTCGGCACCGATCCCGCGAGTTCGGTGCTCGACCCCTATTGCCGGGTCTGGGATGTCGACAACCTCTACGTCGTCGATGCTTCGTTCCTGCCGAGCTCGACTGGATTCAATCCGTCGCTGACCGTGGTCGCCCAGGCGGTGCGCGTCGCCGAACACATCGCAGCCACCGTGCTGAAGACGCCGGCGGCGGCCTGACTATGAAGCCAGGTGCCCGAACTCCAGCACGACCTTGTCATAAAGCACGCGCTTGAACGGGACGATCAGGTTCGGCACCTGGCGGAAGTCGACCCATTTCCAGGCCGAGAATTCCGGATGCTCGCCTTCGATGTCGATCTCGCTTTCGTCGCCGGTGAAGCGGAAGGCGTACCATTTCTGCTCCTGGCCGCGATACTTGCCCTTCCACAGTGTCGCGGCGAGCTCCGGTGGCAGATCGTAGCTCAGCCACCCTTTGCTTTCCGCCAGCAGCGCGGCGCTGGTGACGCCGGTCTCCTCCTGCAGCTCGCGCCAGGCGGCGTCGAGCGGCGCCTCGCCCTTGTCGATGCCGCCTTGGGGCATCTGCCAGGCGGGGCCGGGGCTGTCGAGCCGTTGCGCGACAAAGACCTGGCCCGTGCGGTTGAACAGCGCGATGCCGACGCCACGCCGATAGGGCAGCGCAGCGCCATCTTTGGTCTTCTTCTTCGCTTTGTCCTTGCCCATCATCTCATCTCTGCAACAAAGCGCTGGCCGGCGCCGGGACCGGTCCCCGGTCGTCGAGCCGGCGCAGCCAATCCGCCAGCACCGTGATCGTCACGGGGGTGGCCCGCGCCACCGCCAGCGCGCGCCCTTGTTCTTGCGCGACCTCGGCCGCCGCCGCAAGTCGTTCCGTGATCGCGGTGCGGGACGGGCGCGCATCGAGGATGACATCGCCGCGCGCCGCGGCGAGATCGCTTTGCTTCGCCGCCGGCAGGGCCAGGCTCATCGGCTCGCCGCTGGCGTCGATGAAGGCGAGGCCCAGCCGCGCGATCTCATCCGTCACCATGCCGGCCGCCGTGTCGTCCAGCAGCAGCGCGTCGCCGCCTGCTCCGGCGAAGCCGAGCACCGACGGCGCGGAGTCCGTGATCGCACCGATCCGGCGCGCCGTTTCGTCCGCATTCAACCCGATCAGCAGGCCGCTGGCCCCGAGCGCGTGCTTGTCCTTGGATTGCAGCGGCAGGTCGACCAGCGCCTCATGGCCGAACGCGCGGGCGGCGGCGATCCAGTCGGCGAGATCCGCCGCATAGGGGTCGAAGCTCAGCGAGACGTCGGGCGGCAGGCCGGCGATCGCCGCCGCAGTCACCGCGCGATCGATGCCGAGCCCGGTGACCAGCAGCCCGAGCCGCGGCCTTCCCTCCGGTGCCGTGAACGGCCGGGCGAAGCGGCGCCAGGGCGGCTGATCGAAAGCGGTGTCCTTCAGCGACCGCTCACCGAGCGCGGCGGTCTGGGCCAGCAGGTCGGCGGGGGAGAGATCCGGCCAGCTCTCCGGCGTGGCGCCGGCGGTGGTCGCCAGCGCCGGCATCTCGGTCAGAGCGGAAGGATCCGCCGACGGCGTGGCGGTGCGCGGCTGCGGGACCGCGGCGAGATCGCCGCCGCCGCTGCTGGCGAGCCAGAGATGGAGTTGCTCGGAAACCCGGTCGCCGGCGAAATAGAGGCCGGCGCCGGCGCCAGCAATCAGAAGAACGGCCGCCAACAGAAGCCAGCGGCCGATTCCGGATTCTCGTTCTCTCTCGTGTCGCATGCGGGAGGCGGCCGGGCGGAGCCGATCCGCCCGGCTTGCGTCTTAGTTCGCCGAGGCCTCGCCGGTCTTCACCAGGGCCAGGCCCTGGAGCAGGTCGAGCGCGCGCGCGAGCTGATAGTCCTTCTCCGGATCGGTGATCGCGATCTTCTCCGATCCGACATGGGGCTTCTGCTGCGACTGGTCGATATTGGTGCCCGGCTGGGTGTTGGCCGGCGGCGCGTCCTTCTTGCTCTCGGGCTGGGCGCCGTCCTGGTTCTCGCCGCCCGGCTGCGGATTGGCCGGCTGGTTGTTGATCTCCGGCGCCTTCTTCTGCGCGTCGTCCGGATTGGCGAGCGCGCCGCGGAGATCCGCCTCATGCTTGCCGTTGTCGTCCTGGGTCTCGATCTTCGCCGGCTCGACGACGATATCGGGATCGATGCCCTTGGCCTGGATCGAGCGGCCGCTGGGCGTGTAGTAGCGCGCCGTGGTGAGGCGGATGGCGCCGTGGTTCGGGATCGGGATGATCGACTGCACCGAGCCTTTGCCGAACGACCGGGTGCCCATCAGGATCGCGCGGTGATGGTCCTGCAGCGCGCCGGAGACGATCTCCGAGGCCGAGGCGGAGCCGCCGTTGATCAGCACGATCACCGGCTTGCCTTCCAGCAGGTCGCCGCCTTCGGCGTTCCAGCGCTGGCCGTCATCGGGATTGCGGCCGCGGGTCGAGACGATCTCGCCCTTGTCGAGGAAATCGTCGGACACCGCGATCGCCTGGTCGAGCAGGCCGCCGGGGTTGTTGCGCAGGTCCAGCACCAGGCCGGTCAGGTTGCCCTTGGAAGCGGTCTTGATCGCGGCGATGGCGCTCTTCAGCCCGCTGTCGGTCTGCTCGCTGAAGCTGGTGATGCGGACATAGCCGATGTTGTTCGGCTCCATCTCCCAGCGCACCGACTTCAAGGTGATGACCGCGCGCTTCATGGTGACGTCGAACGGATCCTGGTTGCCGCGGATCACGGTCAGCGTGATCGACGAGCCGATCTCGCCGCGCATCTTGTCCACCGCCTGGTTGAGGCTGAGGCCCAGCACCGGGTCGCCGTCGATATGCGAGATGAGGTCGTTCGGCTGCATGCCGGCCTTGGCGGCCGGCGTGTCGTCCATCGGCGACACCACCTTGATCAGGCCGTCCTGCATGGTGACCTCGATGCCGAGGCCGCCGAACTCACCCTTGGTCTGGATCTGCATGTCGCCGTAATCCTTGGCGTTCATGTAGGAGGAGTGCGGATCGAGGCCCGAGAGCATGCCGTTGATGGCGCTCTCGACCAGCGCGTCGTCCTTCACCGGCTCGACATAGCTCGAGCGGATGCGCTCGAACACTTCGCCGAACAGATTCAGCTGCTCGTAGGTATTGGTGTCGCCGTCCGACTTCTCGGCGGTGACGGATTGGGCCGAGACCAGGTCCGGGCGAAGGGCGAAGGCACCGATCGCCACGCCGCCGATCAATGCAGCGGTGGCTAAGAGCGAAGTGCGGAACATCGGATCATTGACCTTTATTTGTTGACGGCTTGTGTAACGGCGGCGCCGAACCAGGGAACGGGATCAACCGGCTGTCCGTTCCGGCGCAGCTCCAGATAGAGTTTCGGGCGACCTGCCGGCGATATGTCTCCGCTGCCCCCTTCTGCACTTTTCAGTGCATACAGCGGCGCACCGACCGGGGCCATGGAGCCCACCGGTTCGCCGGCGAGCAGCCACTGGCCGACCACGGCATCGACCCGGTCCAATCCGGCGAGCACAGTATGATACCCGCCGCCGTGTTCAATGATCAATATTTGGCCATAGGAGCGGAACGGTCCTTCGAAGGCGATGCGCCCGTCGAACGGCGCCACGATCTGGGCCCCCGGCCGGGTCTCCAGCACCAAACCCTTGGACTGGCCCCCGGTATCCGTGGGATCGCCGAAATGGGTCATAATTCGCCCGCGCGCGGGCGCGAAAATCGGATTCTTGGCCTCGATCCGCCCGGCATCCGGGAAATTGCGGAAATTGGCCGGCTGCTGCATGCGCTGCGCGGCCGTGGCGGCATTGCCGGGTGCCGCGGCGGAGGCGACCTGCTGGTTGGCCGGAGCGGGCGCCGCGGCCGGGCCGGTCTCGGCCTTGGCCTTGTTCAGCCGGTCGATCAAATCTTGGAGATTTTTGGCCTGCCCGGCGAGTTTCTCCAGCTTGCTCTGGGCCGAGGCGCTCTCGGCCAGGGTCGATTTCTGCGCCTGGCCCTTCTTGCGGATCAGATCCGAGAGCCGATCGTTTTCCTTTGCAAGCTTGGTGACAGCCTTGGCGAGCTGGTCGCGCTCCTGCGCCATCTGCTCGCGCATCTCGTGGAGCTCGTTCAAGTCGCTCTGCAGCGACCGCGCCCGGGCGTCGAGCTCCGGCGTGATGATCCCGAGCAGCCGCGCGCTGCGCGCGGCGTCGATCGGCGTCTCGGAGGAGAACAGCAGCGCCTCGCGCGGCTGGGTCGAGAGCCGCTGCAAAGCCAGCACCGCCTGGGTCAGCCGCGCGCGCTCGGCCTCGAGCGCCGTGGACTTCTCCTGCTCCTCGTCCGACAGCGCCGCCAGCGTGTCCTCGAGCTCGGTCACTTGGCTCTCGGTGTCCTGCACCTCATGCGCGGCCTTGACCGCCGCGGCCTGCAGGCCGGCGATCTCCTTGTCGAGCGCCTCGGCCTTGGCCTTCAGCTCTTCCTGCTGCGCCTTGCTCTGCTCGATCTGCTTCTGGATCGCGTCGAGCTCCTTCGGCGTCGGTGTCGTCTGCGCATGCGCCGCCGCGCCGAGCACGCCGCTCAGCGCCGTCACGAGAAGGAGAGCGCGTTGTCTATTGAGCACTGGCGCGGAGCGCCTCGTCCTTGGTTTCGTGGAGCAGTGAATGGCCGGTCATTTCCCGCGGCTGCTCCAGGCCCATCAGCTCCAGGATCGTGGGCGCCACGTCGGCGAGCTGGCCGTCGGCGAGCTTCTTGTTCGAAGCCGGGCCGTTGACCAGGACGAAGGGCACGCGGTTCAGCGTATGCGCCGTGTGCGGCGCGCCGGTCACGGGATCGACCATCTGCTCGGCATTGCCGTGATCGGCGGTGATCAGCAGAACGCCGTTCTTCTTCTCCACCGCTTCCCGCAAGCGGCCCAGGCATTTGTCGATCGCCAGCACCGCCTTCTCGGCGGCTTCGAGAATGCCGCTGTGGCCCACCATGTCGCTGTTGGCGAAATTGACCACGATGAGATCGAACGTGTCGGCTTCGATCGCCGCCACCAGCCGGTCGGTCACTTCGAAGGCCGACATTTCCGGCTGCAGGTCATAGGTCGCGACCTTGGGCGAGGGCACCAGGATCCGCTCCTCGCCGGGGAAGAGTCTCTCCTCGCCGCCGTTGAAGAAGAAGGTCACATGCGCGTACTTCTCGGTCTCGGCGATGCGCAGCTGCTTCAGCCCGGCTTCCGAGACGATCTGGCCCAAGGTATGGCTCATCTCCTGCGGCGCGAACAGGCAGGGCATCAGCTTCGCCAGCGCGCTGGAATATTCGACCATGCCGAGGACCGCGCCGAACTGCACCACGCGCTTCCGCGCGAAATCCTTGAAGGCGGGATCGAGCAACGCGGTCAGGATCTGCCGCGCGCGGTCGGCGCGGAAATTCGCCATGAACAGCCCGTCGCCGTCCTTGAATCCGGTGAAGCCGCCGATCAGCGTCGGCTTGATGAACTCGTCGGTCTCCTTGCGCGCATAGCCGTCGGCGATGGCGGCATCGGCCGTCGGCGCCTTGAACTCGGATTCGCCGAGGAAGGCGTCGTAGGCCAGCTCGACCCGCTCCCAGCGCTTGTCGCGGTCCATGCCGTAATAGCGCCCGCCGATCGTGCCGAAGCTGATGTTCTTATGTCCGGCGATCTTCTGCTCGAAATCCGCCACGAAGCCGCGCGCACTCGAGGGCGGGGTGTCGCGCCCGTCGGTGAAGCCGTGCACGACCACGGGAACGCCGGCATCGGCGATGATGCGCGCCACCGCCGCCATCTGGTCCTGGTGCGAATGCACGCCGCCCGGCGAGAGCAGGCCCATCATGTGGCAGGCACCCTTGGTCGCCTTCAGTTTGGCGATGAATGCCGCCAGCTCGGGTTTCTGCGCGAGGCTGCCGTCGTCGATCGCCAGGTCGATCCGCGGCAGGTCCTGCATGACGACCCGGCCGGCGCCGAGATTCATATGGCCGACCTCGGAATTGCCCATCTGCCCGTGCGGCAGGCCGACATGGAGCTCCGAGGCATCGACCAGGCTCCAGGGGCATTCATTGATCAGCTTCGCCCAGTTCACCCCCTTGGCCAGCGCGATCGCGTTGTTGTCGGTCGCCTCGCGATAGCCCCATCCGTCCAGGATGCAGAGCACGACGGGTTTCGGGCGATGGGGAGCGGGCATGCAGGAGCCTCGTAGTATCCGGAAGGACATATATGGTGTCAGTGATAACCGGGTTCGAGACCGCTCGCCAGCGCTTTGTCGGTCCGTCAAGCCGTTGAATCGGCCCGGAAATATTGCGGAAATGCGGCTGAAATGCGGCCGCTCAGTCCCGGTGGTAGGGGTGTCCGGCGAGGATCGCCTGGGCGCGGTAGAGCTGTTCGGCCAGCATGGCGCGGACCATCATGTGCGGCCAGGTCATCGCGCCCAGCGAAAGCTTGAGGTCGGCGCGGGCGAGCACCGCCTCGCCATGCCCATCCGCGCCGCCGATCAGGAAGGCGATCTCGCCGGCGCCCTCATCCTCGAAGCGCTGCAGCCGCGCCGCGAAGTCGCGGCTGCCGAGGGTCTTGCCGCGCTCGTCGAGCACGACCACCGCGCGCTTGCCCTTGCTTTCGTCGAGGGCCGCCAGCAGCAGCTCCGCCTCGCGCGCCTTCAACTCGGCGGAGGAGAGCGGCCGCTTCTCCTCGACCTCCTTCAACACGATCGCCGGCTTCACCCGAGCGGCGTAATGCTCGTAGAGCGCCTGCTCCGGCCCGGCCTTGATGCGCCCGACGGCGATGATGCGGAATTTCATAGGGGTGCGATGCGAGAGTGAGGTGATGGCGGAGTCCTAAAACTCAACTTCCAGCTCCTGCACCTCTTCCGGCTCGTTCCCGGCGGCTTCGGTCCACTCCACCATCTGCGGCAGCGCCAGGATGCGCGCGGCGTAGTCGGCGCAGGCCGCGTCGAGCTTCACATCATAGGTGTGGAAGCGTGCGCAGACCGGCGCGTACATCGCATCGGCCACGGTCAGCCGCGTGCCGAACAGATACGGCCCGCCATAGGTTTGCAGGCAATCGCGCCAGATCGTCTTCACCCGGTCGATGTCGCCTTGCGCGCCGGCCCAGACCTTGAAGTCCGGATGCCGCGCCTTGAGGTTCATCGGCAGCGAGGATCGGAGGTTGACGAAGCCGGAATGCATCTCGCCGCAGATCGAGCGGCAATGGGCGCGCGCCTTGCGGTCGCCGGGCAGCAGGCCGGCTTGCGGGAAGGTTTCGTTGAGGTATTCGGCGATCGCCAGGGTGTCCCAGACCTTGATCCCGTCATGTTCCAGCGCCGGCACCAGGAAGGAGGGCGAGAGCAGCAGCAGCTCCGCCCGGGTGGCCGGATCGCTGGCCGGCGTCCGGTCCTCCTCGAACTCCAGCCCCGCCAGCCGGCAGAGCAGCCAGCCCCGCAGGGACCAGGAAGAGTAGTTCTTGCTGCTGATGGTCAGCGTCGCGGTCATACGTTCCCCGATTCATCCTTAATCACGATGCCCGGAATAGCTTCTCGCAGTGCAGCAACAAATGCACTAGGCTTCGTGTTAACGGATTGGGATTCGCGGCCGTTGGGGTTGCGGCTGGCTCCCGAACCGGGACGGAAGCCTATGATTTATATGAGTTATCAAGCGTCCAACGACCTGCTGGACCCGTTCCGGGCCCTGGCGCGGAGCATGGCGGACGCATTGCCGCAGCTGGCCCCGGGCCATATCGAGGATGGCGGCGGCCAGGCGACCTGGCTCCGCAGCTTCTGGGCCGGTTGCCAGATCGTGGCGCGCAGCGGCATGAGCCACAAGCGCCCCGGCTTCGACATCCACACGGTCCCGGTCGGCAACCGCGAGGTGCCGGTGACGGAAGAGGCGCTGCTGCGCACGCCCTTCGCCACCCTGCTGCACTTCAGGAAACCGATCGAAACCGTGCAGCCCAAGGTGCTGCTGGTGGCGCCGATGTCGGGACATTTCGCGACCTTGCTGCGCGGGACGGTGAAGACGCTGCTGCCGGAGCACGACGTCTATCTCACCGACTGGCACAATGCGCGCGATGTCCCGCTGGATCACGGCCGCTTCGGCCTCGATGAATATGTCGAGCACCTGATCTCCTTTCTCGAAGAGATCGGCCCGGCGCATGTAATCGCAGTCTGTCAGCCCTGTGTGCAGACCCTGGCCGCGGTCGCGGTGATGGCGGAGCAGAAGAACCGGGCGCAGCCGCGCAGCATGACCCTGATGGCCGGGCCGATCGACACCCGGATCAATCCCGGCAAGGTCAACGAGATGGCCTGCAGCAAGTCGATCGACTGGTTCGAGCGCCACCTGATCGCCGACGTGCCCTATCGCTATCCGGGCGCGCGGCGGAAGGTCTATCCGGGCTTTGTACAGCTGATGTCCTTCATGTCGATGAACATGGAACGCCACATCAGCGCCCACACCGATCTCTTCAACAGCCTCGCCAAGGGCGACTGGAAGAAGGCGGACACGATCAAGGCGTTCTACGACGAATATCTCTCGGTCTCGGACCTCCCCGCGGAGTTCTATCTCGAGACCGTGCGCACGGTGTTCCAGGAGCATGCGCTCGCGCGCGGCACCCTGACCTACAAGGGCAAGCCGGTGAACCCGGCCACGATCCGCCGCACCGCTTTGCTCACCGTCGAAGGCGAGCGCGACGACATCTGCCCGGTCGGCCAGACGGTGGCGGCGCACGACCTGCTGCCCGGCCTCAAGCCCTATATGAAGCGCCACCACCTGCAACCCGGCGCCGGCCATTACGGCGTGTTCAGCGGCAAGCGCTGGGAAGGCCAGGTCTTCCCGCTGGTCCGCGACTTCATCCGCGCCAACGACTAGTTGAACAGCCGTCATCCCCGGGCAAGGGAGTCCGTCATGCCCGGGCTCGACCCGGGCATCTTTCTCCAAGCGAAACTCCCGCACCAGACCTGCGGGTGACGGTTTCGTAAGTTGAACCGCCCGCCTTGCCGCCGCGACCGCTTTCCGGCACCCTGGCGTCCGGGGATGCCACAGGGGAACCGCCATGACCGCGCTCATCGTCATCGTCGTACTCGCCGTCCTCGTCATCGGCTGGGTCATCATGACCTACAACCGGCTGGTCGCCTTGCGCACGCAGGTGGCGAACGGCTGGGCCCAGATCGACGTCCAGCTGAAACGCCGCTACGACCTCATCCCCAACCTGGTCGAGAGCGTCAAAGGCTATATGGGCCATGAGCAGGACACGCTCCGCCAGGTGATCGAGGCCAGGAACAAGGCCGCCTCGGCCAATGCCGGCGCCCCGGCGACGGGCGCCACAGCCGCGATGATCGCGGCCGAAGGCGCGCTCTCGGCTTCATTGGGCAAGATGTTCGCGCTGGCCGAGGCCTATCCCGACCTCAAGGCCAACCAGTCGGTGCAGCAGCTGATGGAAGAGCTCTCCACTACCGAGAACAAGATCGGCTTCGCGCGCCAGTTCTACAATGACTCGGCGACCAACCTGAACACCGCGGTGCAGAGCTTCCCTGGCAACCTGATCGCGGGGAAATTCGGCTTCCAGAACGCCGAGCTCTGGCGCGTCTCCGAGGCCGAGCGCGCCGCGGTCGAAACGGCGCCGAAAGTCAGCCTGCAGCGCTGAGCCGGCTCGTGTTGGGATAGAATCATTGCGCGGCTACCCCTCACCCTGTCCCTCTCCCACAAGGGGAGAGGGGACGCTGTTGCAGACGCTCGGTCTAAGCCCTCTCCCCTCGTGGGAGAGGGTTGGGTGAGGGGGCGCGTGATGATTCTTGCCAGCTACACTCGGTCGTGGTGCAAGCGGTGAGCGGTCCTTGGGGCAGTCCCGACACGCCGGCACCGGCATCTGCACCGGCACTCGCCGACGCGCCGCATGAGGCGATCACCGCGGCGCGGGTCAACGGCACCGACTTCCTGGCCGCCCAGCGCGACAACCGGGTGAAGACCTGGGTGCTGATCCTGGTGCTGATCAATCTCGGTTTCTTCCTCGGCTATGTGATCGGCTGGGCGCTCGAAGCCTGGGGCAGCGACTCCAACCGCTTCCAGCTCGCCGCCGTCAGCGGCCTCGGCCTGCTCGGCGGCGCGCTGCTGGCCGGCATCGGCGTGGTCTCGGCCGGGGTCACGCTCGCCTTCGGCGACAAGCTGGTGCTGTCGATGAACGGCGCCCGCGAGGTGACTCCGGAAGCCGAGCCCAGGCTGCACAACGTGGTCGAGGAGATGGCGATCGCCGCCGGCCTGCCGAAGCCCAAGGTCTACATCATGGAGAGCGCGGCGCTGAACGCCTTCGCCACCGGCCTCTCGCCGCAGAAATCGGCGATCGCGGTCACCCGTGGTCTGCTCGACACGCTGAACCGCGAGCAGCTCCAGGGCGTGGTCGCCCATGAGATGGGCCATGTGCTCAATCTCGACACCCGCTACATGGTGGCGGTCGGCATCATGGTCGGCCTGATCGCACTGGTCTCCGACGTGGTGCTGCGCTCCATGCGCTTCGGCAGCTTCCGCTCGTCCGGCAGCTCGCGCCGCGACAGCAAGGGCGGCGGGGGTGCTGCGATCATCGTCCTCGTCATCATGCTGGTGTTCCTGATCCTGGCCCCGATCGCGGCCCAGCTGGTGCGCTTCGCCGTCTCGCGCCAGCGCGAGTATCTCGCCGACGCCACCTCGGTGCAGTTGACGAGGAACCCGGTCGGCCTGATCGGCGCGCTCGAAGTGCTCGGCGCCGGCAACACCAAAGGCCCCGAGATCGGCAACCGCGCGACGCAGCATTTGTTCATCGTCAACCCGCTGAAGAACTTCGGCGAGAAGACTGCGGCGCTGTTCGCCACCCATCCATCGATCGCGGAGCGGATCCAGCGGCTGCAGAATCTGGGGAAGGCTTAAGGCCTCGCTTCAATGTAATAGGCCTCAAGCTGCGTCAAGACCCTCACCCCAACCCTCTCCCTCCGGGCGAGGGAGCGCAGCGAGATTGAAGGCTTGCGCAACAGAGTTCCTTCTCCCGTAGGGAGAAGGACAGGATGAGGGTCTTGCAGATGCGTGAGACGCCTCAGGAAAACCCATCGCGCCTCAAGCTTTTTCGGATTAGCCGGTGAGCCGCGCCACCCGCTAGGCTCTCTCCAACCGACGGAGAAGCAATGCATTACAACCCGACCACCGACCGCCACGGCCTCAAGTTCAACCCGTTCAAGAGCTGCACCGTGCCGCGGCCGATCGGCTGGCTCAGCAGCATCAGCCCCGAGGGCGTCGCCAACCTCGCGCCCTACAGCCAGTGGCAGAACCTGACCTTCGATCCGCCGATGGTGATGTTCGCCGCCAACCAGTATCCGGACGGCCGCCGCAAGGACACGGTGCTGAATGCCGAGCGCAGCGGCTGGTTCGCCTGGAACATGGCGACCTACGATCTGCGCGAGGCCGTCAATATCAGCGCCAGCGCGGTCCCGTCCGATATTGATGAATTCGCGCTGGCCGGCGTCACCAAGGCCGCCTGCATCGACGCGCCCTGTCCGCGGGTGGCGGAATCGCCGATCCATTTCGAATGCCGCTACCTCAGCACCCACCGCCTACAGGGCAACTCGCCGGAAGGCACGGTCGACATCGTCTTCGCCCGGGTCGAACGCATCCATATCAAGGACGATGCGATCGGCGCCGACGGCAAGATCGATGTCAAGAAGCTCCGCCCGATCGCGCGGCTCGGCTATTACGACTACACCGTGGTGAACGAGATCTTCGAGATGCGCATGCCCAATGCGAGCGCGGCGGAACTGGCCGGATTGGAAGGCTCGCCGCGCTAGGCGGCGCCAGTCACGGTTCGGTCATCATCCTACCGCCGTAACCGCTTTCGATCTCTCCGAAATCCCGGCGTAGCGCGCAGCCCCCAGCTTGGCGGTTCTGGAAAACCGCCTCTGGAGGACGCCATGAACGCTTTCGATCCCGGCACGCCGGCCGGATTCTGCGGTATCGCCGCGACTGCGGGCCTCGCCGTGTGGCCCTTGTTCCGGACCCGGGGCGTGATGCTCGCGACGCAGCTCGCCGCACTGGCACTGCTCAGCCTCCATTACGCGCTGCTCGGCGTGACGACGGCGGCGATCGTGAACGGGCTCGGCGCCTTGCAGCTCATGGCCTGCCTCGCCTTCGGCACGCATCCCCGGCTGCGCATGCTCGGCTACGGGCTGGCCGGGCTGATGATCGCATTGAGCATCGTGACCTGGCAGGGTCTGATCTCGCTGCTTTCGACCACCGGCAATGTGGTGATCGCGATTGGAAGGCTGCAGGTGAAGGCCGATCGCATGCGCCTGCTGGTGCTGGCCGGCACACCGTTCTGGATCCTGCACGATCTCATCATCGCTTCGCCGGTGGTGCTGGCGGATACGCTCTGCCTGCTGGTCGGGCTGGCGGCATTGCTCTGGCGCAACGGCGGCACGCAGCGGCCGGCGCGGCAGTTCTGATGCAGCGCCCCGGCCGATAGCTCGTCCCAATCCAGGCCGTCCGCCTGCATCGCCTTCACGATCTCAAAGAGTCGCCTGACACAGAATTCCTTACGTCACCCCATTAGCCTCCACGCCTGACTTGCAGCGCCTCTTGTGGTATCATCGGCGTGCTGTTTGAGATCGTGAATTCTGTGTCGAAAGTCGCGTCAGACGAAGCGCCCCCGGGACGGAGGCGCTGCCTGCCGCGTCCCGCGACACTTGCACCGCAGTGCTGCAGGAGCAACACAGACCGGACGCAGACCGGGGGAACGTTCTGCGCGCTATACGCCACCGTCTGTGCTGCACTGCATCGCAGACCGGACGCAGACGGAACACGGAATCCGCCACCCTGCGCAGACGGGGAAATTGGTCAACAACAAAGGCTTGCGCGCCTCTGCACCCCGGGGAGCGTCTGCTTCGCGATTATGCACTGCGTCACAGACCGGACGCAGACGAGATCGCCGATGACCTGGGCTAATGCGCTTCCGCCCAGTTGTCGGCGATGCCGGCCTCGGCGATCAGCGGGACCGAGATCTGGCGCGCCGGCAGGGCGGCGCCCTCCATCACCTTGCGGGCGAGGTCGGCGGTCTCTTCCGCCTGCGCTTCCGGTGCTTCGAAGACCAGCTCGTCATGCACCTGCAGCAGCATGCGGGCGTCGAGCTTCGCCTTGGCGAAGGCCTCCGGCATGCGGACCATGGCGCGCTTGATGATGTCGGCGGCGGTGCCCTGCAGCGGCGCGTTGATCGCCGCGCGCTCCATGAAGCTCTTCCGGGCCGGGTTCTTGTCGTTGATGCCGGGCACGTGGCAGCGGCGGCCGAACAGGGTGGTGACGTAGCCTTGCTCGCGCGCGATCTGCTTGGTGCGCTCCATATAGTCGCGGATGCCGGGGAAGCGCGCGAAATAGGCGGCGATATAGGCCTTCGCCTCGGCCTGCGGGATGCCGAGCTGGGCCGCCAGGCCGAACGGCGAGATGCCGTAGATGATGCCGAAGTTGATCGCCTTGGCGCGCCGCCGGACCATCGGGTCCATGCCCTCGACCGGCACGCCGAACACCTGGCTCGCGGTCAGGGCGTGAATGTCGATATTGTCCTGGAACGCCTGCTTCAGCGCCGGGATGTCGGCCATCTCGGCGGCGAGGCGCAGCTCGATCTGGGAATAGTCGACCGAGATCAGCTTATGACCTTTCTCGGCGACGAAGGCATGGCGGATCTTGCGGCCTTCCTCGGTGCGGATCGGGATGTTCTGCAGGTTGGGATCGTTGGACGAGAGCCGGCCCGTGGAGGTCGCGGCCAGCGCATATGAGGTGTGGACGCGGCCGGTGTTCGGGCTGATCTGGGTCTGCAGCGCGTCGGTATAGGTGCTCTTCAGCTTGGAGAGCTGGCGCCAGTCCAGCACCTTCTGCGGCAGCGGATGACCGGAGGTCACGGCCAGCTCTTCCAGGATGTCGGCGCCGGTCGAATAGGCGCCGGTCTTGCCCTTCTTGCCGCCGTCGCCGAGCTTCAGCTTCTCGAACAGGATCTCGCCCAGCTGCTTCGGCGAGCCGATGTTGAACTCGGTGCCGGCCAGCTTGTGGACTTCGCGCTCCAGCTCGGCGCAGCGCCCGCCGAAATCGTTGGAGAGCCGCTTCAGCTCGTTGATGTCGACCTTGATGCCGGCGAGCTCCATCGCCGCGACCACCGGGATCAGCGGCCGCTCGATGGTCTCGTAGACCGTCGACAGTCGCTCGGTGACCAGGCGCGGCTTCAGCGTGTGGTGCAGGCGCAGCGTGACGTCGGCGTCTTCGGCGGCGTAGTCGCGCGCCTTGTCCAGCGGCACCTTGTCGAAGGTGACCTGCGCCTTGCCGGTGCCGGTCACGTCGGCATACTTGATGGTATCGATGCCGAGATGGAGGCTCGCGAGCTCATCCAGGTTATGGGCGTGCAGCGCGCCTTCCAGCACATAGGAGATCAGCATCGTGTCGTCGATCGGCGCCAGCTTGATGCCGTGCTTGGCCATGATCGCGACGTCGAACTTGATGCTGTGGCCGATCTTCAGGACCGCGGGGTCCTCCAGCAGCGGCTTCAGCATCGCCAGCACCTTGGCCAACGGCAGTTGGTTCGGCGCGGCGCTGCCGCCGCCCAAGAGATCGCCCTCGATGCCGCTATGCCCGACCGGGATGTAGCAGCCTTGATTGGGCGCGATCGACAGCGAGATGCCGACCAGCGCCGCATCGGCGACCTGCTGGGAATTGGTCTCGGTGTCGAAGGCCACCTGCCGCGCGTAAGTCGCGTCGGCGATGCACTTCGCGAGCGCCGCCTCGTCGGTGATGAGCTGATAGTTCTCGCGGTTATGCGCCTGCGGTGCGGCCTTCTCGGTCACCTGGTTCTTGATGATCTTCACGACCGGAGCGGGGCGGGGCGCGGCGCCCGGTACCACCTGCACGCCGCCGCGCTCGGCCAGCTTCTGCTGCACGCGGGTCAAGGTGGTGCGGAACTCGTTGTGGCGCAGGAAGCCGAACAAGGTCTCCGGGTCGAAGCCGCGCTTGGCGAAGCCCGATAGCGGCTGCTCCACCGGGACATCATGCTTCAGGGTGACCAGCTGCTTGCTGATCCGCGCCAGCGCGGCATTTTCCTGCAGGGTCTCGCGACGCTTCGGCTGCTTGATCTCGCCGGCGCGCTCGAGCAGCGCTTCGAGGCTGCCATAGGCGTTGATCAGCTCGGCCGCGGTCTTGACGCCGATGCCGCGGACACCCGGCACGTTGTCGGTGGAATCGCCGCACAGCGCCTGGACGTCGATCACCTTGTCCGGGCTGACGCCGAATTTCTCCTGCACTTCCGCCGCGCCGATCGGGCGGTTCTTCATCGGGTCCCACATCTTGATGCCGTCGCGGATCAGCTGCATCAGATCCTTGTCGGAAGAGACGATGGTGACGTCCGCACCTTCCGCCACCGCGTGGTCGGCATAGGTGGCGATGAGATCGTCGGCCTCGTAGCCTTCCATCTCGATGCAAGGGAGGTTGAAGGCCTTCACCGCCTCGCGGATCAGCGGAAATTGCGGGATCAGGTCTTCGGGAGTCTCCGTGCGGTTGGCCTTGTATTCCTTGTAGATCTCGTCGCGGAAGGTCTTGCGCGAGGCGTCGAAGATGACCGCGACATGGTCGGCGTCGGTCTCCTCCAAGAGCTTCCAGAGCATGTTGGTGAAGCCGAGCACGGCATTGGTCGGCGTTCCGTCGCTGCGGGTCAGCGGCGGCAGGGCGTGATAGGCGCGGAAGATGTAGCCCGAGCCATCGACCAAGTAGACATGGCGCGGCTTGACCGCGGCTTCAGGCGCGGGCGCGGCGGGATTGTTCAACGTCTGTTGCGCCAAATCAGTGTGCGGCGGCGGCTTTGGCGCCGGCCTTCATCACGAAGCGCTTGCCGCAATAGGGGCAGTCGATCTGCCCGCCCTTGGCGAGGTTGAGATAGACCTTGGGATGGCCGGCCGCACCCGGGCCGCCGTCGCAGGCGACGCTGGCGGTGGTGACTTCGACGGTTTCCACAGGTTCGGTGGACATGGCAGGCATGACCCTCAGATGGATGTGGGGACTCGGATGCGCAAGGGCGCGCCGATTGACCCTGATGGGCCGCGATGATACCCATGCGCGGCGGCAAATCAACCGCGGCTATCCGCTTCAAAACGAAGGCTTCCGCCGTTCCCATGCCCGACGATTCCGCCCCGCATATGCCCGAGATGGCCGTCTCGATTCGCGGCCTGGTCAAGCGCTACGGCCAGAAGGGTGCCGAGCCGAAGCTGGCCCTGGATCACGTCGATCTCGACATCCCGCGCGGCGAGATTTTCGGCCTGCTCGGCCCGAACGGCGCCGGCAAGTCCACGCTGATCAACATCATGGCCCAGTTGGTCATCAAGACCGAGGGCAAGGTCACGATCTGGGGCATCGATCTCGACCAGGACCCCAGGCACGTTGCAGCGGCGATCGGCATCGTGCCGCAGGAATTGAACATCGATCCCTTCTTCACGCCGAAGAAGCTGCTCGATCTTCAGGCCGGCATGTACGGCGTGCCGAAGCGCGAGCGGCGCACCATGGAAATCCTGGAAGCGCTCAGCCTCGCCGACAAGGCCGACGCCTATGCCCGCTCGCTTTCCGGCGGCATGCGCCGGCGCCTGATGGTGGCGAAGGCGATGGTGCACAATCCGCCCATTCTGGTGCTCGACGAGCCGACCGCCGGCGTCGATGTGGAATTGCGCCAGCAGCTCTGGTCCTATGTGCGCAAGCTGAACGACGACGGCGTGACCGTGCTCTTGACCACGCATTATCTCGAAGAGGCGGAAGAGCTCTGCGACCGCATCGCGATCATCAACCACGGCAAGGTCATCGCCAGCGAGTCCAAGGCGAAGCTGCTGGGGCGGATCGATGCCAAGGAGCTGCTGCTGACCCTGACCGCCGATCTCGCGGCGATCCCGGAAAGCCTGGCGCGGTTCCAGCCCGAGCTGACCGGCGCGCGCCTGCTGAAGCTGCACTACAAGCCGCGCCAGACGCCGTTTGCACAGATTCTGAACGCGGTGGAGGAGGCCGGCCTGGAGATCGCCGATCTCTCGACGGTCGAGACCGATCTCGAGGACATCTTCCTGCAGCTGACCCGCCGCTCGCCTGGGAGCGCTGCCTGATCCTCGCGCGCGCATCGCTGTTTTTGCTGTTCCTGCTCGCCGCCTGTGCGCCGCGCCTGCAGGAGATCGGCCCGCCGGTCGATCAGCCCGCGCTCACCGAGAAGGCGATCCACACCGCCGACGGCAAGGATCTCTTCCTGCGCACCTGGCTGCCTTGGCAAGGATCGGAGCGGGACCGGCCGAAGGCGGTGATCCTGGCGCTGCACGGGTTCAACGATCATTCGGGCGGACTGGCGCTGCCCGGGCACGGCCTCGCGCGGCGCGGCTTCGCGGTCTATGCCTATGACCAGCGCGGCTTCGGCAAGGATCCGGACGCGGGAATCTGGGCCGGCAGCGATCAAATGATCGCCGACTTGAAGACCGCGACGAAGCTCTTGAAGGCGAAGTATCCGGATCGCCCGCTCTATCTCCTGGGCGAGAGCATGGGCGCCGCGGTGATCATGGCGGCGGAGCTGACGCCGAACCCGCCGCAGGCGGACGGCATCATCCTGGAATCTCCGGCGATCTGGGGCTGGCAGACGCAGAGCAGCTTCAACACCACCGCCCTCGATCTCGCCGCCCATGCCGTGCCCTGGATGACGGTGGTGCCGACCGGCTTGCGCCTCAAAGCTTCGGACAATCGCCGTGCGCTCATTGCGCTCGCCCGCGATCCGCTGGTGATCAAGCAGACGCGGGTGGACGCTGCCTATGGCCTAGTCGAACTCATGACCCGCGCCTATGACGCGATCCCGAAGCTGGGGCATCCGCGCTATCTGGTCCTTGCCGGCGGCAAGGAAGCGATCCTGAACAAAGGTGCGTTCAAGACCGGGCTCGCGCTGCTGCCCGATCTGCCGCCGGAGCAAGGCCGCCTCGCACGCTATCCCAAGGCCTATCACCTGATGCTGCGCGACTGGGACGCGCCGAGGATCTACGACGACATCGCCGCTTGGATCGAGCATCCGAATGCGCCGCTGCCCAGCGGCGCGGATGCCCCACGCTGATCCCGCTAGGCCATGAACTTGATGGCGCGCAGCACTTCGAAGTAATCGCCCGTTTCGAACTGCACGGTCCGCGGCGCGGCGTGTTTCGCGCCGGGATACCAGGACGCGCGATAGGCATCGACCGGCGTCGTGTACTTGATCTCCAGGGTGAAGTGCTTGGGCAGGGTGATGTGGCAGGCGGCGCGATCGCCCCGCAGCGCGCGGGTGACGCCGGCGCGGATCTCCTTCACGGCGAGGCCCGGCGTGATGCTCAGGGTCGAGGGGCCGATGCCACGGCTGACCGGCACAGTCACGATGCCGGGATTGATCCGCTGCGCATCGGCGCAGATGCCGGCATCGCCGGACAGGAACACGCCCGGCACCTTCACCAGCGCCGCGGCGTAGGAGTAGATGTGAAATTCCGAAGCGATCTCGCCGTTGATCGCGAGATGCGCGATCCGGAGGCGCAGGGTATGGGCCAGCGGGTTGTCGTCGCTGCCGGCCTTGGCGTGATAGCCGACGAAGAGC
This sequence comes from Dongia sedimenti, assembly GCA_030715195.1. Classification (GTDB taxonomy): domain Bacteria; phylum Pseudomonadota; class Alphaproteobacteria; order Dongiales; family Dongiaceae; genus Dongia; species Dongia sedimenti. Next base: position 106,697 of record JAUYVI010000010.1, on the reverse strand, counting down.
AGGGCGTCGAAGCTTGCGTCGAGCTCCTGCACCATGCTGAACGGGTGTCCGCTCCAGCCGCGGATCAGCCTGGCGCAATCCGGCAGGCGCGCGGCGATGATGTTGCGGCCGCTGTCATGGGCGTCCTTGACCAGGATCTCCTTGGCGCCGGCTTCGATCGCGCCTTCGCAGGCGGCCACCACCTCGTCGGTCATCCGCTCGCGGAACTCCTGGTAAGTGTCGTGCGGCTTTTCGGCCTCTTCCCAGTTGGTGATGCCGGCGGTGCCTTCGATATCGGCGCTGATATAGACTTTCATTGCTCCTCGTGACTTCCAGGCAGCTTGCGCCGCGCGACCGCGATGCTCTCGGGTTTCAGTTCGTGCGCCTCGGCAAATTCCAGCAGCAGCGGCTCCCAGCCGAGCAGGTAATCGAGCACGGCGCCGAGCCCGGCGGGATCGCGGGCGATGTTGCGGAGCGATCCGGGATCGATCCCGGTCAGGCCGATGAAGCGCTCCAGCCGGTCGTCATCGCCGGCGATGAAGGCCAAGGCCTGGAGCGCCAGGGTCTCGGGATCGGGCAGGGGGGGCTTGGGCGGCATCGGTTTATGACGGTTCGGCGTTTGCGCCAATCTATCCGCCCAGGGGCCGGTATCCCAGGCCAAATCCGCAGGCCGAATCGACGGGAACGCCTTGCACATCGCGGCGCCTTCACTATCTACAGGACGCGCTTTTCGCCCTCGAGAACCGGTGCCCATGACGAAGAAAGAGCCCGCCGCCGCCCGCAGCCTCAACCTCCAGCCCTTGCCGGCCATCATCTTCGGCTCGCGCTGGTTGCAGCTGCCGCTCTATCTCGGCCTGATCGTGGCGCAGGGCGTCTATGTCATCCAGTTCCTCAAAGAGCTGTGGCACCTGGTCAGCCACGCCACCACCTTCACCGAGCAGCAGATCATGCTGGTCGTGCTCGGTCTCATCGACGTGGTGATGATCTCCAACCTGCTGGTCATGGTGATCGTCGGCGGCTACGAGACCTTCGTTTCCCGGCTGCGGCTGGAGGGTCATCCCGACCAGCCGGAATGGCTGAGCCATGTCAATGCCAGCGTGCTGAAGATCAAGCTCGCCATGGCGATCATCGGCATCTCCTCGATCCACCTGCTGCGCACCTTCATCGAGGCGGGCAGCGTCGGCAATCCCGAGGCGACCCGCTACACCGTCACCGGCATCATCCTGCAGACGGTGATCCACACGGTCTTCATCCTCTCGGCCGTCGGCATCGCCTTCATCGACCGCCTGTCCCAGCCGCCGGCGCCGGAAAAGGTCCCGGCCTGAGGCTTTTCGCGGTTTTTCCGGGGGTTGAAGGCCTTTCCGGCCTCCTGTATGGTCCCGGCCATCCGATCTGGCCCAATGCACCCGTAGCTCAGCTGGATAGAGCGTTGCCCTCCGAAGGCAAAGGTCGTACGTTCGAATCGTATCGGGTGCGCCAGATTTCTCCTGGCAAATCAGCCACTTAAGAAATCGTTCGTTCCTTGCAAGTGCCCGCCAAATCATTTCTGGCACAGTTGGAGCGAGTACCAATGGCTACGATCAGAGAGAAGGGCGCCTACCAGTGGCACGTCCAGGTGCGGCGCCGTGGTTGGCCCACCCAGTCCAAAACCCGCCGCACACGGAAAGAAGCTGAAGCCTGGGCGCGCGAAGTCGAGACCCAGATGGACAAGGCGGTCTTCGTCGACCGCACGCCGGCCGAGCGCACGACATTCCGGGAAGTGCTGGAGCGCTACCTCGTCGAGGTGACCGACAAGCGGCCCGGCGAAGCATCGCGCAAGGGCGAGCGGGCGCGGATCGAACGCTTCATCCGCGAGGAGCCCGAACTCTGCGCCCATGCGGTCGCAAACCTCACGCCCGAGCACTTCGAGGATTGGCGCGATCGTCGACTGCAGCAGATCGTGCGGCGGGGCCGGGAAGGCGGCCGGGGCCGCTACAAGCCGGTCGCGTGGATGCCCAAGCTGAAGAAGGATGGCTCGCTCAGAGCCAATGCGGCGAAGCCGAAAGCGGCGCCGAAGCCCGCGAAGACGGTCGCCCCGGGGACGGTCCGCCGCGAGCTCACGACCCTGAAGCGTGCGATCGACCACTGCAAGAAGCGGCTGAAGCTGATCTCCAATCCCGTGAACTCCGAGGACGTCCGCCGGCCGTCGGTCTACGATGAGAGGGACGTACGACTGACGCCGGAAGAGATCGCGAGGCTGTTGGAGGTTTGCCGCCAATCCGACAACCCTTGGCTTGCGCCGGTCGTCGAACTCGCTTTCGAGACGGGCGCGCGGCGCAGTTCTCTGCTTCGGCTCGAATGGCGCGACGTCAATTTTGGGCGCCGGACAGCGCTTCTGCGCGGCGTCAAAAACTCCCGGCGTCCGGAGATCGTCATCGACCATCCCGTCGCCTTGTCCCCGAGGGCTTTGGAGATCCTGAGAGGTCTCGAAGCGTCGAGAGACAAGAGGCAGTCCCGTGTGCTTCCGACGACGGCCGATGCAGTACAGGCGGCATTCGGGCGCGCCCGCGCGAAAGCAAACGTGCGGCACTTCCGGCTACACGACGCCCGCCACGAGCGCGCCTCAAGCTTGGTGGAGGCAGGGTGGTCGGACTCCCAGGTCATGGCGATGACGGGCCACAGGGATCCGAAGTCGCTGCGACGGTACGTCAATCTGAGGCGGGAGCACTTGGCTGATGCTCTAGCTAAGCTACCACCGGCAGTGAGTAGATAGAGAGATGAGTTGCTTGATGCATTCGCTCTTTTAGGCGGAGAGGCAAGTCTTGGCGTAGGCGGTGGCGTTCTCGATCTCCCCAGCTCGGTTGCGCGACAGCGACGTCATTGCGTCGCGAACCCCGGGTTGCCGACTCATTGGCCGCCATGGTGAAGAGTCTTTGACGACTTAGGAGACAACCCAGTGCCTGGCAAACGCGCGTCCTAGAATCGCTTAACCGGCGAAGATGGAATTGGAGAACCGTGACTCGCGAGAATGCATCTCAGCCCTCCGGCTTCGCTCCCTGACGCTGCGCCGCTTTGCGTGTGGCCACCGAGTCGGAGCGTCGCGTGATATGCCCAGCATGTTGCTCTTTCTCGCAAAACAATCAATTGACTGAATTTACTTAATATTGCGCTCGCGGTTCGGCAGGCGTCGGCCTATCTTTTCGAAGCAGGTGTTGATTTGATAGATTTGCAACTCGCGCAAGTGCGCGGGGAAGGGCGTTTGTATGATTGCCAGAAAGGTCACTCGCCGCCGATCGGCGAGCCGCCGGCCGGCGGGGGCCACGAGGAAGCCGACAATTCGAGCTGTCGATTTCTTCTGCGGCGTGGGAGGCCTGACGCACGGGCTATCGAAGGGGGGCGTTCGCGTAGTCGCAGGGATTGATATCGACGATGCATGCCAATTTCCCTATGAAGAGAACAACGAGGCTCGGTTCATCAATAAAGATATATCGGACATTACCGCGTCGGAGGTGCGGAAGCTGTTGGGTCGCAAGAGCCTGACGCTGCTGGCGGGCTGCGCTCCGTGTCAGCCGTTCTCCACGTATAGCCGAAGCGCTCGCAAGGCCAAGGCGCATGCCGATTGGAGCCTGGTCTCGGCCTTCGGGGAAATAATCAAACGAGTGAAACCGGACTATGTAACGATGGAGAATGTCCCGGAGCTCGCCGATCATCGCGTCTTCAAAAAGTTCCTACGCATGCTCGATGGCTATCGGATCGACTGGAAGATCGTCGAATGTGACGAGGTCGGAATACCCCAGACGCGATCGCGTCTCGTGCTGGTGGCCGCCCGAAAGGGTGAGATCAAACTCAAATTGCCGAAGGTCAGAAAGAAGGCGACCGTCCGGCAAGCAATTGAGGACCTCCCGCGGATAGTGGCGGGTGGCTCTTGTACAAGCGACCCGCTTCATACGTCCTCTACCTTGGCGGACATCAATATCAAGCGGATCAAGGCGTCAAAGCCGGGCGGAACATGGCGTGACTGGCCGGCCTCGCTGCGTGCGCCATGTCACCGGAAGAAAACTGGGAAGACCTATAGCGGCGTGTACGGACGCATGGAGTGGGACAAGCCAGCTCCGACCATGACGACCCAATGCTACGGCTTCGGCAACGGCCGCTTCGGTCATCCCAGGCAGAACAGGGGGATTTCGCTGCGGGAGGCGGCGATCATCCAGTCGTTTCCCCGTCGCTACGCCTTCGTGAAGAAGGGTGACCCGATAAGCATGAAGTCGCTCGGCCGCCTCATCGGCAATGCGGTACCCGTCAAGCTAGGAAAGCTCATCGGGGCGACTCTCGTTGATCACGCGTCGCGCCAGCGAAAGAAAAGGAAGCGCGCCGGCCGCAGAGCGCCATGAAATCGGGCCGCGATGCACCCCGCCGTGCGAAGGCCACCCGCGATGGCGAAATATCGGCCTTTCGTTCTGCCTTGATGGCGAGAGTAAAGGGGAAGGATACTCGACCTGAAAAGATCGTGAGAACGCTGTTCCACGGACTCGGCGTCCGGTTTCGTCTCCATCGCAAAGACCTTCCTGGCAGTCCCGATCTGGTTTTTCCCAAACACCGTCTGGCAGTCTTTGTGCACGGATGTTTCTGGCATCGTCACGAAGGTTGCAAGAAAGCGTCCATGCCGAAGACGCGGGTCAGCTTCTGGTCGGAAAAATTCGAAGCCAATATCCGACGGGACAGGAAGGCGCTGACCGCGCTCAAAAAGGCCGGGTGGCGGACTGCAATCATCTGGGAATGCCAAACGCAAGACGAGGAGCGTTTGGCCCTCAAATTGAAGGGACTTCTTCCGGCGGCGGACACTCGCGTGAGGCGAACCGCCGGCGGTGGCAAGCGAACCATGGGAAGCCGATCATTTCGACGATCCGCGCAAGTGCTACGGCGTTGAAGTTCAACGGTATTTCCATAAAGGCTTGAACGCGATGATAAATCTGAGAAACTTCATTTGCGGAGGCCGTCCGAGACGCACGAAGACGAAGAGGGGCCCCGCCGGAGTACCGCAACCATGAATTGGCAGACGGTGCTTGCGCTTGGGGGATGTGGAGCTCGAGCGCTAGGATGCGCTCAGGCGGGGGAGCAGGCCGGTGACTTCTGGGGGGTTTGCCCCGATCGGAGCGGGAACGCTGACACCCCAGGAATGGGAACAGCGTTTGGTGGATCACTATCTGCGCGCAGATGGGCCATTGGGCAGCGGGCCGCTTCGGTTCCTCGACGCTACGCCCGCCGAGATAGCGCTCGCCTCCAAGATCGATGACTTAGCCGAGGACGACGCGCAGCGCGCCTTTCTCACTCAGTTTGGAGCGCAGGATGTCGAAGCATGGCTGTCGGGGCGCCGATCGAGTCATGCGTCCAATTCCGAAGTTCCGGGATATTTCCGTTACCTCGTTCTGACCTGCTTCGTGAGTGCGACGGAAAGCGGAGCAGGCGTCACGCACAATTTCAGAGTCCGCCTTGGGCGATTGCTCGGCCTTCCAACCCAGATGCAGCAAGTCTCGGGCGTGAACCAGCTTTGGCACAACCTAAGCGACTGGTGCGACCAGCGACGGACGGGCGGCCATCCGATAAGGAAGATTGAGCTACCGCCTTACGGTAACATGAAACTCATCGGACATGCGGTCAGATTGGCCTTTCCCTCGTGGGAGGACCGGCGGCAGTTGACGAAACTGCTCCGGCGCCTCGACGCGGAGATCAGGCGTTCGCCCGTCAGGCTCGTCCAGGAGCTTTCTCGACCCATCCACGCTGGTCGGCTGCCGATTGGAATCGCCGCGGCATTCATCGACTTTGCGACGGCCATTAGATCGGGCGGCCGGCTCCTATCGGGGCACCGGTTTTGGCGTCTCGTTCAGAGCATCGAACACGGTTTTTCGCCCGACGACGGCCCGACATCGCGCAAAAAATGGGATCTGTTCGGGTACTTCGGCGGATACGAACAAGACGAATTGCACCTCCGCTTGTCGACGGGAGGGCCGAGGGAGGAAACGATATGGGATGGCTCGCTGACCGAACTCGAGGCTCAGAGCTCCAACTCGAAAGTTCCTCGCACGCTCGCCGTCGCTCTGGGACGAGGCATCCTCGTTCTCGCGGAGGCGCCCGGTGCACTTTGGAAAACAGGAAGTACGAGCCTGCCGGACAGCAGCGCTTTCGTAATTCTCTCGAGGAGTGCGTCGAGATCCAAACTCGCGAGCCTGGCGACGGCTTGGTACCCGCTGGAGGGCGACTGGTCTGTGTCCGACAGGCTGCGCAGGACCGATCTCGTTCTGCTCAGGGACGTCATCGAGATCGGCGGCGATGGAACTGCGCGGGATGTGCTGAGGGACATCGCCATAGAAGGCGGAATAAGGACGGGATCTCGGGTCTGGCTCGGGCGTCCAGGCTTTCTTCCCCGGATCACGACCTCGGAACAAAGCCGCGTGCTTCTGCAACCACTTGACCAGACAGGTTCCCTGACGGTTGCAGATCAGGGAGGCAGCTGGAGGCTCGACTCAGCCGTTCCAGTCTCCGGCCGCTGGAGGGTCGTGGCCCGAGAAGAACATGGCGAAGCCGAGAAGATACTCACTCTGGAGGCCGATGCCCCTGAGAGGTGGGATTTTACGCTTGACGACTCGCTCGACCACGAGGAGGAACTCACCGTTACCTCCGAAGACGACGAGGAGGATCTCCATTCATCCCATCCGGAAGGTGACGAAACGCATCCGAGCGTTTCCGACCTGATGGAAGCGATCTATTCCGCGCCTTCGGGTTTCTGGAGTGAGCGGGATCTCATACCATTGCTCCTGGCGTCCTTGGATAGCAGGTACATCGTTTGGGATCTGCTTCGTGCATACGCCGAAGCTGGCGTGCTGGAGCCTAGGCTGTCGCGCAGCTGGAAGGCGCGAACGTGGCATCTGTGTCCGCCGAGAGTCGTCCACGCCGGAGAGCTGTTCTCCGTCGTTGAGGGTGCAGTCGGGTCGAGCACTTTGAAGAGGCTCGCCGATACGTCGAAGTCAATCGGCGCAACTCTGAGCATTCGCGCTTCCGACACGGCGAAGCTCACTCCGCCGATCATCCTGGTACGCGGAGTGACTCCATCGACGCTGTCGCAGGCGATACGGATGCCACTCGTAATGCGTCGTTTCCCGAGAGCTGCCGCCGCTCCGGCATGCTGGGCGCGCGAACCTCGCTCGGAAGCTGGCCGCATCGTTGCCGACAAATGGTCTTTCGCCCACGGGCATTTCCTGGCCGCGGGCTCCGGATCACTGGAAGCGGTGCACGGCGTGTCGCTCGAGAGACTGGTGCGAGAGAAGCGTGATGATCGCGATCTCTACCGCATCAGCGGAGACGGACAGATCTTTCTCACCAGCATGCGGACGACCGCCATCCTGGAGGCTTATCGCCGGTCTGGCCAACCACTCTTCCGGTGGAATGGCGGAATACTCACCCGTCTGGCGCGGGCCGGCTATCTACCGATCCCTATCGCGCGCGCACTGCGCTTACGCTTCCTTCGTCCTTGCGGCCTCACCCTCGGAGAGGACGGAAGTTGGGGTTACAGCTACCGCTGTGACATCGCCACGGCCGACGTGCTCTGGCGGATGCTCGGAGGCATCATTGAGGCCCCACTCTCTCAAGGAAGAGAAAACGACTTCCTCGCGCGAATCGTTGCGGCAAGGCGTGCCGGAAGGCGCAGCGACTGGTACGTGCCTGGCCGGACGGAGGTGTTGGGATGACCGATCTCTATTTGGGTAGTCCAGCCTTCGAGCCGAAACCGTTCACGCGGGTCGAACCGATGGCCCGCCACGAGCAAGGAAGGTGGGTGACGCTGGGCAATTGGCCCTCGATACTGCCGTCCGAAGGCAAGGTGTTCGCTCCTCACCTTCATGGATTCTCCAAAGGCGAGATTCTCTCCTTTGCAGTGGAGCCCAACCGGCGCGGCGATGTAGGCAAGGACCAATTTCTTGTCGCATCGCCTCAGCGTGCGGTCCATGTGCTCGATCTCAGACCAGTCGGCGAGGAAGCCGCGCGCCGCACGCTGGTGGAGACCGGCGTGCTGGATTCGTCGCGAGGCACCGACAGTCTCGTTGTCGCCATTGCCGACGACAGATGCGTGATGCTGAAGATGATCCGTCACCCATCGGCACCGCGTATCGTCGCGGATCCCCTGGGGCTTGAAGAGCTGCCGGTGTATGCCTTCGACGCTCGGGTCCTGTCGGGCGACAAGATCTCCGGCCATTGGATCGCAGTCCCGCAGGTCACGGTCGGGCGCGAGATTGAACGAGTCAACTGGTCCCGCGATTCGGACTTTCTCGAGTCTGTGCTGCGGCGCCTACGGCGGATCGTGCCGCAAGATCACACCTTCACACGAGCCCAAATTCAACAGCTGGCATCATACCTCGCAAAGTCGGAACTTCTGCCATCCGCTCCGGCCAATCTGCAGCCACTTCTCAAGAGACTCAGGACTTTCGCGCCACCACTCGTCGCCACACTCGGCTCGCTCGATGAAATCATTCACATCTTGGAGAGCTTCGAACCCGTTGCGGCCAAGCAGCGCGAGCTTCGCACGGCTGCCGAACGGGAACTGAGGGCCGAGATTGAGCCGCGGATACGAGAGGAACTGCTGAAGGGACTGGCCGCACTTGAAGTGCAGCGCGAAGCCCTTCGCGCGGAGGTCGATAGCCTAGAAGGAGAGGTGATGCGGCTTCGCGACGACGTACAGACGTCGGAGACGATGCTTTCGACTGGCCGAGCAGCACTCAAGGGGGAAATCTCGAAGCTCCTGACCGAGCTCTCGGCCTTGCCCGGCGAAGTCGAGCCGACAGTGGACGCCCTCGTCGCGGCCCTCGGGTCCAAGCTTCGCGACCTCGCCGAAGCTTCGCTACTGGCTAAACCGGCAGCGCCCTGGTCGGTCCTGTCGCTCGACGGAGATCCGAAGGATTGGAGGGTGCTGCGGGAGACGCTGGAGAGAGCATCCACACGAAGCGGGCTATCGCCAACCGATCTGATCGTGGTCGATATCGCCGCCCGATCCGGCTCTTTGGTAGTCATGCCTGACGATCGGAGTTGGCTCCTCCAAGGCTACGCCGCGGCGATTGCAGGCGGTAATGTCATCCGACACGCAATTGATCCGACCGTTCTGGGTCTGGAAGATCTGTGGGCACGACCCGGCGACCGGACGCCAACCGCATTTGCGCGAGCATGGTCTGCAGCAAAGCTGCGTGCAGACCGGTTCTTCATCGTTCTTCTCGACGGTATACAGCGTTCGCCCTTCGACTTGTGGCTACCGTCGCTCGTCGATGTGTCGTGCGAACCATCCAGGCCCCCTAACCTTCTTCTGTTCGCGTCGATCAACGCGGAGTTCATCGACGAACGCCGCATTTGGCAGAGGCTCCCCGATCGCTCGACCCCTATCTTCCCCGAATTGCCAAACGAGCTGCCGGCTGCATCAGTCTCCAATCTGACTCGCTCGCCACAGACCACGTGGTTCGACGCATCGCGAATTCCGCGGCCGGCGCCCGAGGAGCTGCTCGAAGCAGTAGACTGTTCAAACCAGGCGGAAGCATCCGTATCCGGCAAAGCTAGGCTGATAGAGGCATACGTCGCAGCAATGCCCTATGGAGCCACGATCGACCGGTTCGAGTTCGCAGCAGCGGTTGCCGGGTTGGATGCGCGGGGCGCTGCGGAGGCAATAGAATCTTGCCGAAAGGGCCGGCTGTGGCTGCGCGGCTTGCTCGAAGGCAAAGAGCTGAGGAGCTAAGCGCGTGCTCGACCCATTGGGCGGCTTCGAACGGATTCGAGATCTATACATCTCATATCTGGATACCGCCTTCAGAGTGCGGCGCCGGCGGCTGACCGAGCAGCGACATGAGCTACTCAGGTCGACCGGGACGCTTGCCGCGGCGCCCTATCTCGAGCCCGTCCCGCGGTACAAGGTCTCGGACAACGCGTTGTCCGATTTCGTCGATATGAAGGACGGCAATCCAATCGGCCATCTGACTCGCGAGGGCAGGAGAGCCTTTGCCGAGATGGCCGTTTCCGGGCTGTTCCCCGGAAAGGCGGCACAGGGAGAGCTTCTGCGCACGCATATATTCAAGCCGTACAGTCACCAGGTCGAGATGCTGGCGCGGGGTTCGCGTCCCGGCCAGCCGGGCATCGTGACTTCGGGAACAGGCTCGGGAAAAACCGAGTCTTTCCTTCTCCCCATACTCGCATGCCTCGCTGCGGAGGCCGTTCGCTGGCCGGCACCGAGACCTGGCTATCTGGCGGACCAATGGTGGCGCGACACCCCCACGAATTTCCAGCTTCACCGGGCATTGGAGCACCCCGATCGTCCCAAGGCGTTGCGGGCGATGGTTCTCTATCCGATGAATGCCCTCGTCGAAGATCAGCTGACCAGACTTCGCAAGGCATTCGACTCGCCCGAAGCGCACGGCGTGATGGATGAGCGGATCGCAGGAAACAGAATATTCTTCGCGCGGTATACGAGCGCTACGCCGGTGGCCGGCTTCTTGAAGCATCCGCGCCGCGCGGATCAACGCAAGGAGCGCGAGCTGGCGGCCAAGCGCGTCAAACGGGTCGCCGATGCGATGTATGGCTTCTCTGAAGATCAAAGTCTCGCTCGTCGTCATGATGCCGCTCATCCCGCAGATGAGCCGACCCGGTATCTATTTCCCTCCGTCGACGGCGCGGAACTGGTTGCCCGCTGGGATATCCAGCAGACGCCGCCGGATCTGCTGGTGACGAACGTCTCGATGCTCGGCGCGATGCTGTCGCGTGAGATCGAACAGGCGATGTTCGATCGAACGCGCGACTGGCTTGCGCGAGACCCGGATGCATACTTTTTTCTCGTACTTGACGAGTTGCATCTCGTGCGCGGGTCCGCGGGAACGGAAATCGCTGGGCTGGTCCGCTCGCTGATTCAGCGGCTGGGGTTGGATCGGCCGGCCACGCGTCACAAGTTGAGAATCCTCGCTTCCAGCGCCTCTCTGCCGATCGGTGGAAATGGCGGGGAGAAGAGCCTTAAGTATCTATTCGACTTCTTCGGGCCCCTCGGCACGTTCCGCTCGCAGAGCGACGCCGGAAGTCGGAAGAAGGAAGAATGGAAGGAGGCGGTCGTCGAGGGCGTGCCGGTCATTGACGAACCGAAGATCCGCCCGCCACTGGACGCCAATCCATTCGTCGAGCTGCTCGACCTGCTCTCACCGTCAGGCGACTACGTCGGTAAGGTGGAGAAATCGAAGCAGTTGGATGAGGTTTTGATCCGCTGTTGCGATTCCCTGTGTCCGGACAATAGGCCCGATTCGGCATCGGAGGCTGCAGTCGCCGCCGTGGAACAAGCGGCGGCTCATTTGACCCTCGGGTGCCGGGAAGCCGGAAGCGGGCGGTTGCGCGCCACGCCGAGCGATGTACTGGCCCGGCAGCTATTCGGGGCGGAGCGACCGGAGCATATGAAGGCGCTTCGAGGCATCTGCCTGCTCCGTGGCTTGGGGGATCGCCTCGCAGCGCTCTACGGCGCCGCTGTTGCGGATGGTACTACGAGCTTCCGGATCCACACGTTCATCAGAAGCGTCGAAGGCCTTTTTGCGGTACCAGTCGCAACCGCTAACGACGTCGTAACCTTCGAAGGTGTCGGCGTAGAGCGGGGGACGACATACGTCCGCATCGATGGCGAGCTGCGCCGGGTCTTCGAGCTCGTGTACTGCGAGTCCTGCGGAGAGGAATTCGTCGGGGGGCGCCGAGGCGAGAACTCGGGTAATCGCGGCGTGCAGGTTGAGCTGCTTCCAGCATCTCCGGATCTCGAGTCTCTGCCGGAGGCGGCGAGCGACGGCAACTTCGAGGATCTGAGCTACGAGGAATTCGCTATATTCTGGCCGAGCCGCCGCGAACCCAAGCACGGAGACAATGCCGGGGAATCCTGGATCGCCGCCACGCTCGACACGAGAAATGGCGTGGTCACAGGTACGGAAGGATCCGCTCCCGGGGTCGTGAAGGGCCGGATCTTTCAACTGTCGAGAGGTCAAGGCCGTTTGGATTTACGCAGTCCCGGATCAGCCGGGCCAAATTGCTGCCCGGCATGCGGTGCGGACTATGCGGGCCGCAGCCGGAAATTCAGACGGTCTCCGATACGAAATTTCCGCACAGGCTTCGCGAGAAGTTCCCAGCTCGTCGCCACGGAGGTATTCGATCTTCTGCACGCGAGCGGAAATATGGCAAAGGCCGTCGTGTTCTCCGACAGCCGCCAGGACGCAGCCCGTGCGGCCGTGGACATCGAACGCCGGCATCATCAAGACAGCCGGCGCCAGTTGCTCCTCGAAGCTCTTCGGGCCGAACAATCCAAACCCCAACTCTCCGAGGAGGAGCTCAAGGCACAGAGGCTCAAAGCCTTCCAGGCCGGCGACGAAGACGAAATCGATCGGCTGACACGATTGATCAAGGAGGCAATGTCGCGAGGTGACCCCGATCGTATCCCTCTCGACAGGATCGTCGAAGCCGCTCCGGTCCCCGGAACAGCCGCCAAAGCCCAAACGAGCCCTTTGCTGGGCCGAATGGTCAAGCTGGGCATGCATCCAACCGACGACATCGGCATCGCTACCATACCGGCGGGCGGGCCGCCTTCCGAGCGCTTCGAATGGAATCGTCTCTTCGTCGAAAAGGATGGCTGGATCGATTGGATCAGCAAGGGGGACAGTCTCGCTATTCAGAAGGCGCGGTCCGCAGTCATTGCCGACCAGCGGCCTCTGGTGGACGAGGTTCTCTTCTCCAAGACCTATTTCGCTCTGGAGGAGACCGGCCTTGGATATCCCAGTCTGCTCGGCAAAGCCGCACCCGCGGCGGATCGACTCGATGCCTATCTGCGCGTCTTCGCGGATGCTTACCGAGTGCGAGGCAACAGGTGGGTGGAAGCTAACGATCAGCCGAGGGATTGGATTTCAGGCGAGTCCGTCCGGAGTGCCAGGGTCCGCGAATTTGCAGAGGCCAATTCCCCCGGCAGCCCGAACGCGGAGCTCGAAGCAGTACTTCGCAACTTCGAGGAGCTCGGCCATCCCCGGGGCTGGATCGATCCGGGCCGCCTGTTCATTCGCGTCGTAGCCGCGGACCACGCGTATTTCGAATGCGCCAACTGTACCAGAGCGCATCTTCACAGAGGTTCCGGTACATGCACGCGGTGCCAGCATCCTCTGCCGGCTGAGCCGTCGGGCAGGGTTTCCGCTCTTCGGGCGAGGAACGTCCTGGCCAGGACCATAGAGCGCAACGCGAGAGAAGGATTGGGTGCCTTCAGATTGCGCTGCGAGGAACTGACCGGTCAAACGCAGTCGCCGGCAGAGCGCCTTCGGAAGTTCCGTGGAATATTCGTCCAAGCGCGGGGTGATCACGATGAGGGACTGGAAAGAAGAGCGAAGGAAATAGATCTTCTCTCGGTGACTACTACGATGGAGGTTGGCGTCGATATCGGAGCGCTTCAGGCCGTCTATCAGGCAAACATGCCGCCACAGCGCTTCAACTATCAGCAGCGAGTCGGGCGGGCAGGGCGCAGAGGGCAGGCGTTCTCGTTGGTCGCCACGCTATGCCGGAGCCGTAGTCACGACCTTCATTACTTCAAGCATCCTGAGGCCATTACGGGGGATGCGCCGCCACCGCCGTTCCTGACGACCGACCACCTCGCCATTCCGGCGCGACTCCTTCGTAAAGTGTGGTTGACTGCAGCATCGGCAAAACTCCGCGACGCTTGTGGTCCGAATTGGCCAGGTGATGATATCTCTCCGGATATTCATGGAGAGTTCCTTCCCTGTTCGAAGTTCTATGATTCCTCCAGCGGCTGGCCGGAACGGCTGAACGCGGCGTTGTCGGAAACGGACGGCGTGAGATGTCACTTCGCCCATGTGCTCGGTCTCGGACAGGCAGGCCGTGAAGAAGCCTTGCTGGAAGTGGTCACTCTGGAGTCTCTCAATAGAGAGCTGGAATCGCGGCGGGACCTCGGTCAGCGGCACACGAGCACGCTGGCCAGCTTCCTAGCGGAGCAAGGCCTATTGCCCATGTATGGAATGCCCACCCGCGTTCGTGATCTGTATGTCGGCATCGACCGGAACGAATTGGACGAACCGATCTGGGATACCATCGATCGCGAAGCCGACCTTGCCATCTACGAGTTCGCTCCGGGAAGAGGGTTGATCAGAGATAAGCGCGCGCTCGTCTCCGTGGGGTTTACGGCGCCATTGGGGCGAATCATAGTCAATGCGCAGAAATTTAGCGCATATCTCCAGCCCCCGCCGGGTGATCCTTGGTGGCTGGAAGTATCCTACCTCGCGATCTGCCGGCGGTGCGGCGCAACGAATACTTCAGGGGCGTCTCCGGCCGAGTCGAAACCTTGCGGCGATTGCGGCGAAACTCTCGAGGTTAATCAGTACGAGCCTTTTCACATGCCGGCCGCCTTTCGCACTTCCTTCGATCCGCTCTCGGCGGATCAGGAGGACGAGGATATTCGAGGGTTCCGCCGCGAGACCTCGAGCGAGATCGAATCGGTTCGGACCACCGACGTAACGTCGTCGAATATGTCACTCGCGACGGGCTCCGATGCCGCCATCATACGCCGGAACCGTGGCCCTATCGGCGATACGGGAGAACCGGAGGGGTTCGTAGTTGCCGAGGCAACCCAGAAATCCCTTAGGATTCAAACCAATCCCTCCATATATATTAACAAGATCTCGGGACAGTACGTGAGCGCGGATCTGCTACAGGACCCCAAACGCTGGGACCGAAGCACGGATGCGAGCGGCCTTCCAGCGCCGCCCGATGTCGTCCGGCTCATGTCGCGGAAGCCCACCGACTCCCTATACGTTTCATTGCAACAGCTTCCGCCACGCCTGTCGCTTGGACGTCTGGGTAGCCGCGAGCCATACGCCACGAGCGTCCGGGCAGCCGCCGTGTCGGCGACCCAGCTGCTGGTCCAGCGCGCCGCCCTAGAGCTCGATATTGGCCCGGAAGAGTTCGAAGCCCTGGAACCTAGACTGCGCGACGGAAAGCCGATGCTTCAGATCGCGGACACGCTCGTCAATGGAGCAGGATTCTGCCGCCGCCTAGCGACGGCTGAAGGTGGCGAGCCGATAGTAACCGGGTTGATCAAATCCCTCGTCTACGGGGACCATGATGTTCTGGTGGAGACCTTCTTCTCTGACAGCCATCGAGAGGAATGCGCACGCGCCTGCTACAGATGCCTCCAGAGATACAATAACCGTGCATTGCACGGCCTTCTCGATTGGCGGCTGGGTCTCGGTTTCTTGCGAACCCTGGTGGAGCCGGATTACTCGGCCGGCCTAGATGGCCACTGGGAAAATTTCCGCGAGCTCTCCGATTGGAAGTATCTTGCGACGGAGGCAGCTGAGGAAATACGCAGACTCGATCCGAAGAACCGCCGCATCGAGCACTACGGTCCACTGGACCTTCCGGTCTTGTTGAAGCCCATCCAAGGCCGGACGGAGGCGTTCGTTCTCGTTCACCCTTTCTGGAAAGTCGACCCCGGATCAGTTGTGGCTGGGCCACTCAAGGCTACGATGGAAGCGGTCCCGGCGCATGAGGTCTATTTTGTCGATACCTTCGACGTCGCGCGCCGACCGGTCAAAGCCATCGAGTTCGCTCGGCAGCGACCAGCTACATTGTTTTAGGATCAGTCTCGCCGCGCGTGCCTTATACCTTCATGGAGGCACGGATCTCCAACAAGCATGACAGCCGCCGATGTCGCCGAGCGGATCGAAGGTACCATTTAAGATATTCAAGAATTTCGATCTTAAGAAAGCAGCCCTGGTCTCGGCCTCCGCCTCCGGTGCGAAGCTTAAACTACGCCGCATTCGTGTCTGAATTCGACCCGAGCGCGACGGGGGATGCGAGAGGCGAAGCGAATCCGTCGGAGACGACTCACGCACTCTGCTACAAGCCGCGAAGCGGCGTGAGAATTCACGGGGTCGGCGACTGAAGGGTGCAAGTTTTCGACTGCCAAGCATAAAGGTCGAGGTGAGAGAAATTCAACCCATCTACCTAAGTGCCGCTTTTGATCATCTTAATCAGTTTGCGAATTTGAACATAGTCTATGCCTTGAGCTTCGGTAGACGTGACGAGAGTGCCGTTCGGACCGCCGCCCTCTTCATGGAGCCTGACGCCATTGTTGCGATACCATGCAAGCTTGAGTTTCCATTTTCGTCCGTATTCTTCGTCCCCGAGCATGCCTAGATGTTCCCAGAACCAAACGATTCCAGTATCGGCGTCCTCGATCGTGAAGTCAGGATACCGCCGCGATCCGTCCCCGCCGATGAAGGGTCGCTCATACTCGTATTCTATACTCTCCGATGCTAACTCATTCGCTATTATGACTTCGGATTTCGAGATCATCAGTTCGCCGCGCCTTGACCGATGGATGTGTTTGTTGTCGTAGACGCGCTGCCCGATCTGCACGGGCTCCGGTGCTTCGAATAGATTGGTTAGGCGCCGTGCTGCGTCGGATAGTTGGCGATAGTCGAGCAACTTGTGCGGCTCCCCCTGGCAGAACAGAATCAATCGTGAGTTCTGCCGGGTAAGCGCGGTGTAGAGCAGCTCTCGGGAAAGGATCCGGCAGGGGTTCGGAAGAACTACGAACACCTTGTTGAATTCGCTGCCCTGCGCCTTGTGAACGGTGAGAGCGTACGCAAGCTCAAGCAGCTTACCATCTTCGTCGAGATCGCTATTCCAATATGTGTACTCGAACCCGGGCTGCGAGGACAGCGTCACCCTCAGGTTATCGAGACTTACCTTGCTGCCCTTCTTCCGGAACGGCCCGGTGACGATACCAATCTCACCATTGGCGACGTATTTGAGCGGTTCTTTGCCATCTCTATTCTGTTTGGGCCACACGCTGAAGCGGCGGCGATTGCCGAGATTGATCACCTTATCGCCGTAGATAATTCCGTCACTTCCCATAGGTGCGGCGACCTTCGCGAAACGCCAGTCCTGGTTTTGTGCACGCTTGCGAGTTTCGTCGCGGAAACCACGTTGGATCAGCCGATTCAGAATTGCGGTGCCGGCTGCGTCGCCCTTGACTGGGGAGAGCACTTGCCAGCCATCAGCGGCCGGACCAGAAGACCAGAAATTGAAGTAGACATACCCGCCGCTTTCCGTGCCCCCCAAGGCTTTAAGAGCAAACGACCTCTCGAGATCGCCGTGATCAACTTGTAGCTCTTGGCTGATGACCTTCGGCAGAAGCTCGGCGAGTTGAGACGGAGTGCTCCATGCGCAGATGCGGAGATGCTGGCCGCAATCTTCATCCGTCAGTTTGGAAATGATCTCGTCGCCGGCGGGTCCGGTCGAGCGGCCGCTGAAGAGTTCTGCCAATTCGAGATCTTGTCGCTGCTCGCCTTTCTGACGGCTGCCGGTCGTGAGCTCGGCGTAGCCCCGGCCGACGTGTGGCTGGTTCCGGGGGAAGGTCTCCGGCGCCAGGAGTTTAACGATATCGACGAAAGGCCGCCCGGCGCCGATCGGCGGCAACTGACCCGGGTCGCCGACGAGAATGATGCGATCGACTCCGCTCAATGAGTCAAGCAATGCCGCCAGCATATCCTCTGTGAGCATAGAGGCTTCATCGACGATCACGGTCTTGCAGCTTGAGGACCGTTCTAGATCACCGATGACACGGTATCTCTGAGTGGCGTCGTCGTAACGGAGGGGGCGTAGAAATTGCGCCAGCGTCTGGGCTTCGACTCCAGTCGCCTGCTGCAGCCGGACGCGAGCTTTGCCGGTCGGTGCCAACAGCAGGATGCCGCGCTGCCTGATCGCCGGGACGCGGCATAGGAATTTTAGCAAAGTCGTCTTGCCGGTGCCCGCTGCGCCGATCAGGACTGAGAACCTCGAGGCCGCCAGCTCTGCCAGTGCCGCCGCTTTCTCGTCGCGCCCGCGGTCCTCCAGCGAACCTTTCGGTGCCGGCACATCCCTGAATTCCGCGTCCAAATCGGTGCGCCAGGCAATATCGACAGCAAGACGCTTGCCCAGTTTCACCCGCTTCTGGATTGAAGATTCGATCAACTCGCGCGCAACGACCAGGCGATCGATCTGGTATGCCACCTTGCCGTTGGCGAGGGTGCAATGAGAAATTACGGGTGCGAGTTTATCTCCATGTATCTCGAACTGATCTTCCGTTGCCGGTAGTGTTGGACTCAGATTAAGGCTCTTGAGCCGGGAGATGATCTCCTCGCGTGCCAGCAGAGTGTGGCCTTCGAGAGCGGCATCTTCCAGAATGGCAGTAGTTGCAGCGCGCAGGCGCCGGCCATCGGCCGGGCCGGTCATTGACGACGGTTCAGGGACCGGGTGTGCGCCTGCTATGGGTCTTTCCGGAAAAGCGCCCTGGTCAATCGTTCGGAAGGCGATCGGTTCTGACTGGAGACGGTCACACTCATAAAGGGCATACGGGTTCCGTAGGATCGCGGTGTCGCTGATCTCCTCGCTCGCAAGATGAAGGCCCTCGTTATTTCGTGCGGCGCGGTCCCACCAGCGGGCCACTTGTCCGGCGGTGAGGTCGAAGCGTGCCAGCAGCTTGATCAGCGAAAGCCGCTTCGCTCCTCGATCGCTTTCAAGGAATCTCCATGTGTCGGCGAAGCCGATGACTTGTGCCTTGAGGTCTGCGGGCAGGGAATTCGGATTCTGCACCAGGGCCGCGAGCACCGGCCACGGATCACCGTTTTCCCCTGCTTGCTCCAAGAAGTGATAGGCGAGCTGATAGCCATATTCGACACCGCATGCGCATAGGACGGGGCCCAAACCTGGAAACGGACCGCGTAGATGCCACAATTCGCCGAGGCGTCGATCGATCCACCTCAGTTGGGCAGTCCATTCGCCCCCGAAGCGCGCGTCATATGCGGTCAAGGCTTCCTTGACCGACAATAGCGCCGCGATAGCACTGCCCGTGGCGACATGCTCGCTGGCATAAGAGAACTCGTCCCGATATTCCTTCGGGACGAAAGCGATGCAATCGCGCGGATCCAGACTTGGATCTCTCTCGCACCGGCCTAAAAGATCGTGATAGGGCAGCAACACGCCATCGTCGCCATTTGGGCGAATGCTATGGCAGACCGACCGCTCCCAGAGATAGGAACGAATCGGCACGCCTTTCGCGAGGGTATAGTCCCATTCTTGAAGATTTCCGATGGAAGTGATTCGTCCGACACCCACGATCATCCACTGATCGTCGTCGATCAGTGGGGAGCGCTTCGCGTACATGAAGACGAGACTCTTCTGTGGCTTCAACGCGCCGAAAAAACCGTCGAGCAATGCCTTTTGATTTGCATGACCTTGAATCCACGGCCTCTCGTCAAGCCATCCCGGCTCTACTGGCTCATATTCCGGCCGGGAATCGATGGCATATCGTTCGGCGATCGCCTTGTTGTCGATCTTTCCATCTCGCCATTCTTCGCCCCAAGCTCGGTCTTTCAGAAGCCAGCCAAACGGGGTGGCTGCGGCGGAATACGCAGGGTGTGTGAAAATCGTGTCTGAAATGTGTTTGTGGTGGTCGCTCGTCTTAGAATATGCGTGACGAGCCAACCGCCGCTGTGATTTCGGCGAGAGGAAATTGACGCGCTCGGCAAAGCAGGGGGGAGCGTTCTCCGCTGGTATCTCGCTGAGGAGCTGACCCGCGTAGCCGGCCTCGGCGGCTTCGTCCTTTGCGGATGCGATGCGATTGAGAGCTAGGCAGCTCGAATTGAAACGGGGAGCACGGCAGACCGTACCGTCCCAACCTGCGTCGTGCCAAGGAACTCGCACCGAGAGATGACGAAGCGGAATGCGTGTCACTGAGCCTTCTGTCTTTGCCATCATTTCCCTTGGTTTCGTGTTCTCGTTGCGAAAGCGCCGGATCTAATGTTGGACCGAGCCTCGAAGGCCCTCGATAGTGATTCGGCAAATCAGCGCCGACAACCCCGAGATCAATATCATGCCCGCACTCACACCTAACGAAGGTAAACAATCGATCAAGTGCCTGATGCGGCGTTCTTCTGGTGTAGTGGCGCCAATGGTCTATCATACGGCGTATCGCAACGCGCGTACTGGTGCTATCTCCTGGTGCCGTCGCGGTTGGGCGTAATGGGTGCGCCGGGGAGCGGACTGCTGATGGCGACGGATCACGCAAGCTGCACAGGTATCCACGCGGCGCAGTATTGCAGTTCCGCCCCACCTGCGGCCCGGCATTACGGGGTACGCGAGCATCTTGGTGAACTCGCCACAGCGGGGCGGATGCGATACAATTTCTTGCGGATGGGGTAGTGGCCGGCTTGGGTCCGGCCCGGCTGGCGGAACCATGACATGAAAAGTGTGATTGGGGGCTGCCAAGGAGGGAGCCCTGGAGGCGGTCGCAGGGATTTTGGACCGCCGAGACACCGCCCCGCGTGTGGCTATACATGGTCGACGATCCGCTAGACATGGACGGGCTCGACACGCATGGCTTTGACACCTGGCTTGCCAACCCGAATGCACGCAAGGGCGATCTCGTCCTGATGTACCGGCGGGCGCCCTACTCCGACATCGCCAACGTGTTCGTCGCGGCGAGCGATCCGTACCGGACCGAGAAGCGGTTGCCGACCCGGGGCGGCATCGGCATCGACCTTGCTAACGGGCAGCGGCTGCAGCGCGTCATTCCGCGCGAAGCGCTGACGGCCGAGCCCTCGCTGCGCCACTGGGGCTTCACCCGGAATCCGCAAGGCCAGATGCGCCACAAGCGGGACCTCAATGCCCTGGGCGTCTGGCGCCCGCTGCGCAAGCTGATCGAGCGGTACTCGCCAGGTACCGCGCTGCACTACGGCCCAACCTGGTCCAGGCTGGCCGCGGCGAGGCCGGTCTTTCTGTCTTTCTCGACGGAGGACCTGCCGCGCGTCCGCGCCCTCTACGGCGCCCTGGCCAAAGAGGGGCTGGAAGTCTGGCTCGACCGGGTCGAACTGCAATACGGGGACGACCTTGATTCGACCATATCCGGGCAGCTCGCCGCCAGCCGCGCCGTCGTGGTCTGCACGTCCCACGCCTGGAACGGGAATGCACGCTATGCCAAGCGCGAACTCGCGATGATCCTGAAGATCGCCGAGAAGCGCCGGCACTACATTTTTCCAGTCCGGCTGCAGAACTGTCCTCGCAGCGATGCGCTGAGCGGCCTGCTCTGGGCCGATCTTTTCGGGCGCAATAAAGATGAAGCGCTGCGGAAAATCGCGCGGACCATCCGGCTGAAGACCGGCGGGTGAGCCGGCCCGCCGCTAGGCAGAGGCCAGCCTGGCCACGTGCGAAATCGATCGGCCCTATAGAATAGGCTGGCTTCCGAAGGCCTCGTTGCATCAACAACCGTAGGATGTTATGCTCGGTTGATTAAGGCATGCCGAAAGAACAACGTCGCACCACGATGCGACGCAGGGGGGCGCATGCGTACGCATTGGGCGAAATTTCCGATCATCTCCGCCATGGCCGTTCTCGGCCTCGCGGCGTGCAAATTCGAGGGTGAGAAGCAGGCGACGCGCCAGCGCCTGGACGAGGCCGGCGACGCGATCGCTATGGCGATGCCGAAGGAGCCGCTGCAGGCGGCGATCTCGGGAATATCAGGTTCCGCGATCGCCGAGTACGCGACGGCGTGCCGACACCAATTGATCGTCTCGCCGGGTGGCGGATGTAGTGAGCCAGCGATTGCCGGCGCGCTCGGAGTCGACGCGCTGAGCGCACCCGATCCCGCGGAACTGGCTCTCTGGCAGGAAGTCGGCGGCAGCACACAGATTGCCGCGCAGGTAGCGGCGCGCCTGCAAGGCGCGGAGCAAGAGCTGGTGCGGGCCGCGGTGCGGGCGCATTGGGTCTGGGCTGAGAAGGCCGAAAACGTCGCGCAGATCCTGAAGAGCGCCTTGATCGGCGCGCAGGGTGAGTCGCTCGCCACCGCACCCGTCCGGATCTCGGCCTTTGCCCTCATGGACGAAGCGAAGATACGCTCCGCCCTGCGGTATGTCGGCGGCGAGTTGCAGATCCTTGCCCTCCGGCCGGATTCCGCGCCAGTTGCCGAAACCATCGAGAGCGCCAAGCGGATCAAGAGCGAGCTCGAACGGGCGCTGGAACTTACCCCGACCATCGGTGACTTGCGGAGCCAGATCGTGGAAACCGCCGACAACGCGGATTTCGACGCGGCGCTGGCCGCAACTCCCGCGGCCGTTGTCGCCGCGCCTAGCCTTGCCGGCCTAGGAGTCGCCGCCCCGATCGCAGATACACCGACATTCTTCGCCGGAGCGCAGGCATTCGGTGCCGCCCGGCGTCTGGTCGACCTGCCGCAGGCAACCGATGCATTTCCCGACCCCCTGACCAAGGAGGCGGCCCAGCAGCTGATCGACGACTGCCGGGCGGTCCGCGTCTTCAGTCCATCGGCCGCGACCGAGCTTTGCGACGACAACCCGGCCCTGGCCTGGGCGGTTTCGCAGGCGGCGAAACTGGGGCTGTCCGGCGTCGAGGGTCTCGGACCCTCCCCGGCGGCGGATGGCAGCGGCCCGAACGGTCCAGTGGAGTCCACCGGCGTAGCCGGGTCGCACCAGGCGAAGGTTCGGGCGATCGCGGGCACGCTCACGCCGGAGGATGCTGCTCACCTCCAGGCCGTTGCGCGACACGTCGGCGAACTCAATGTCGAGTTTGCGAAAGCTGCGGCCGCCGGCTACCTGGAGGCCCAGCTCAAAGTGGAAGTGCGGCTGGAACTCATGTCGGTCGCGCTGCGCGCCGGATCCTCCGATCCCTCGGTGGCAAAGGACCCGATTCGCTGGCTGACAAAGGAAACGCTGAGCGCCGGACTCCGCGAGGCGCAGCGTCACCAGAGGATGCTCAACAGCGTCATGGCGCTTGCCGATCATCCCGATCTCGAGACCACGAAGCAGGCCGTCGATGCGCGGGTCGCTCGGTTTGAGCAGGCGCTGAGCAACCACCCGTCGGCCGAAGATCTGCTGAAGTTGGTGCAGAGCGTCGACCCGGAGAAGACCAAGATACTCCTGGCAGAGCAGGAGCCGCAGCTCAAGAAGATCATGGCCCGCAAGAAGGAGCTCTGGGTGGGGCGGTTCGGAGCGCTGCCGCAGAGCTTCACCGACGACTATCGAGGACCGCGCGGGCCGCCGGACGATCCCACTAAGCCGAGATCGCCTCGGGCGCTGCGCGCGCTCATGGGCCTGGGCGAGGATGCCGACCAGGCGCTGCGTACGGTTTCGACGCTGCGGGCCGAGTACAACGAGTTTCATGCGCTGCTCGGCGGCGATGCCGCGACCGCCAAGCAATGGAGCGGGCTGAACCGGTTCGAGAAATGGCTGGCCGCCAACCTCAGTGACCGAGACCTCGCGATCGCTCACGTCCGGATCAGGAGGCTGTCCTCAGTGCCGTCTGCCGAACTAGCGCCCGGCTGGAGTGGGCTGGATGATGCCATCAAGGTGATGCGCGAGGCGCTGGAAGGAGAGGTCACCGAACGGCTGTCCCATCCGGGCGGCGGCTATCCGCCCAAATATCCACCCGGCGCGAAGGCGTTCCAGGAGCTCGCCACGCGATACCTCGTCGAGCGAAGCAGCTGGACAGCAGCCGAGCAGGCCGAGTACCTGGGCATGGCGCAGCGCTGGTATGGCGACAAGGCAGCCATGCCCGCGGCGGTCGAAAGCCGTGTCCGGGAGATCATCGACTCTTCCCTCGACCGTGATCTGAAGCGCGTCAAGACGCTGACGGTCGATATGTTCGGCTCGGACGGCCATGGCGGGCTTCTCGACATCGCGGCGCGCAGCACCAGGCCTCTCACCGAAGCGCAGTACGCCGCCTTGCAGAAGGCCAAGGACTCCACGGGCAAGGCCGCGATCGTGTTGGCGGGCCGGATCGAGTTCGCGGTCGCAAAGGGCTTGGCTTCGGCGCAGCGGCCAGATGACCTCGACGGCGTCAAGCTATGGATCCGGAATCTCGGCGCCGACCCTCCTCCAACGGCCCCACCCGTCGCACCCGCGCCCGACGGCCCTGTCGGCGGGGGCGGCGCGGGCTGGCTGTTTGCGGATGCCGGGCTCGAGCGCTCGATTGTCGAGACCGACGTCGCCCTCATCGAGGCGCGCGCCGCCTTCGATGCCACGGCAGAGATCCGGCAGGCGACGGTCGCCGAACTGCCGCTGGTCGGAACCGAGACCGGAAGATCGGCCTTGCCGGCAAGCAGCATGGAGCCGGCGGCCGATGGCCAGCGGTGGAAGAACGGCAGTTTCGACTTCAAGTCCGCGCTGCAGCATGAAGACCAGACAGCACGCTATCCCTCACGCCTGCAGGACTGGCGTGGCTTCCTCAATGAGGAGGGAAAGCCTTTTGAATACAAGCGCTACGTCCTGAACTTCACCGACTTCCGGGCCGTCGGCGGCGGAATCCACCTGGGAGGCGTCGCTGAGCCGGCCACCCAGGCGGATGGCGAGAAAGCCGCCGGCTCGATCCTCAGGCTGGAGAGCGACGACACCCTGGCCCTGACCACGGGCACGGGCGAGCGCTACGTCTATGGGCCCGTTGATCCGCGCGTCTTGAAGGCCCTCTATGCCTTCGTTCGATCCGACCCGAAATCCAACCTCGGGATCTCGGTCGGGGCGGCCGGTGGTGGGCAGGGCGCGTCGGTCGCCAATGGGTTTGTCGTGCTTCTGGACCCCCACTTCGTGGACAATCCGGTTGGACAGGACCTCTATCTCGCGGACGCCATCCCCTGGGACCTCGATCAGGCGAAGCTGCCAAACGGAGCAGACAATCCGATCGCGTTGGAGTTCGGCAAGGCGCTGGCCGTCTTCCACGCGAAGGACAGCGATATCTCGGACGGAATCGTGAAACTCTTCGCGGGCAGCGAAGACGTCCTCACCGGCAGCGACTGGCGCAAAGCGCTGGACGGCGCCGCGCCCAGCTACGGCATCATCGCGCTCGTCGGCTCGGCCGCCAGCGATCCCGACCTGATCGAGAAGGCCACGGAAGCGCGGCTCTCAACCATTGTCGAGGCACGCACTCCTCTCGAATTGGACAGGCTGCGCAAGTTGCGGGCATTGCTCTCGACGAAGGGTTACTCGGCAGCCGATATTCGCGAGGCGGACCGGATACTGCAGGGCGGCACATCCCTCTCCATCTTGTCTATCGGCGGCGGGAAGCAGCTGGCCGACGCCTTTCGCCGCGACGCAGGCGGGAAGGAAGAGATACACGATCTGGCGCTTCTGTCGGATGGAAAGGAGCTGGAGGCGACAAAAGCCCTCCAGCGCGCGATCAGGTCGAAATATGGCAACGATGCCGCACACGATGCCGAGGCGATCGTCGCGCAATACCCGGAACTCGCGCCGGCGGCGCGGGCCACGGCGGTGGCCGTGGATTCAGCCATCTTAGCGGCCTCGGTCCTGCGTCCGAAATCAGGCGATCCCTTTTATGACATCAACGTGGTGCGTGCGATCGCGAGGACGTTGCTGCTGCCCACCGGCGAGGCAGGATGGAAGAAGCCGTCGCCGGCAGGCGTGGCGGACAGAATCACCTATTGGCTTGACGCAAGCCTCACCCTCGCGACGCTGATGGATTCCGAGGCGACGTTCCACCTGGCCGAGGGGCGGATCCAGCTGGCGAACAAAATGATTTACGCCTATGCCCGGAGCGCCGTCATTCCGGAAGCAAACGGGATACGCATCCGCCAGACCGACGACGCCTTCGTTGCCGCCGAGCGGGATGCCACGCTCGGCGCAGTCGCAACGGACGGCTTCTTCAAGCTGTCGGACAGCTATCCACCGCTGAAGCGGGTGCGTGAGTATGCCGAGATCGCGGCTTTCCTGCGCTGGGCGATCTACGAATCGGCGAAATCCAGTAAACCCCCGGTGATTGTCGACTTTTCGCGCCTGGCGACAGTGGCTTACCGAGACCGGAGCAGCACCCCAACTCCCGACATTGCCCTCCACAAAGTTGCAAACGAGTGACCGAGCAGGCCTTCCTCAGCTATTCGACACCTGACCGCTCAACGGTTTCGGCAGTCGCGGACGCACTAACCGGAAAGGGTGTGCGCGTCTGGTTCGATGCCGGGGAGATCGAGGCCGGGGCGAGCCTGTTTCAGAGGATCGAGGCCGGGCTGCGCGACTCATCCTGCTTCGTGGCTTTCCTGTCCAAGAACTATTTTGCGCGTGGCCGTTGGGCGGGTCCCGAGTTCTACGCCGCGTTTCATGCCGCCCTTTCGGCGAACGATCGCAAGTTGATCGTCGTTCGGCTGGTGCCGGACGCGGAAGTGCCGGTGCTTATCGCCGATCGCCGGTACATAGCCTATGAAAGCGCTGGGCAGGTCGCTGCCGAGGTCCTGCGCGCCATGCGAGCGACGGAGTCCGCCATCATGCGCGGAGCTGCCGCGCCACCGGTCGCCGGCGCCGATAACGACACCCCGCAGCCGGTCGTGATCGTGTGGGAAGAGCTCGATCCGGCCTCGATTGAGCTAATCGCCAGGGCGTTCCTCGCGGAGCGCCTGAAGCTCGCGGCGATGCAGGGCTTGACGGCCGTCCTCGAAATCCCACTGCCGGCAAGCCGTCTGCTTAGGATCTCGCTGCTGCGCGCGCTGGCGGAGAACGATCTCCTTGCGATCAACGTCAATTCCCTGCTCGAGATCATCCGGACTCACCGCAGGACGGTCGCCTCGCTGCGCAGGGATCTGGAGCAGGACCTATTGGGGAAGTTCAAGTACGGCTTCGAGCAACTGCTCGACGACAAGCAAGCCGCGCTGCAGTCGGCGCTGAAGGATCTGCGCAAGCAGATGGCCGCGCTATCCGATCGGGCGGTGGTGGAGGCGCGCGCCTGACTAACCGGCGTCGAGCATGGAAAAGTCGGCCACGCGTGCGGACTTGCTGTCGCCGTGGCGGTCGCATTTCCGCAGGAGCGCCCCCAGGCCGGCTTGCCGCCATCATCCTTCAGCGAAGCCAGCCCGACCGAGGCCGTGAATTGCAAAGTCTCGAAGCCCTGCACCAGTCCGGCGCGTCCTACGGCGCCTGGGGAGTGTGCTCCCGCATCGGCAATAGCGTCGATCGATACCTGATCCGGTCCTCCCGGGGTTACTGAGTCTTCGACACCTTCAGCTTCTCCCGGCAAGGGCCGGATGGACAACCTATTGGAAGCTCACACCTAGCTAGCCGAGACTGAATGAGGCGAGGCGTGACTTTTGGGCGCATGGCGCCACCCGGCGGCCGCATTTGCTCGCGCTTGGCGACTGAGAGATTCCACCAGCGGAACGGAATTCGCGGACTGGCTCTCAGCCGGTTCTGTTGCCTCTCCTCGACTCCGTCGCCTCCATCGCGGATGCTGACAGACGGCTGTTCTTGCGACGCGACTTGATGGCACCTGCGCTCGGAGATAGCACTTTCCCACCATAGCTTTCGAACAACCTTCTGGCTGACAGCAAGCCGAATTGCTTGTTCAGCGGCGATACGAAATTGATAAAGTCTTCGAGGTCCCGCAGCCAGGCACGTTGCGCGGCCTTGAACTCTGGAGACACGTCCGTCTTCGTCCCGGGCAGGGCTGCCTGCACGGCAGAGGCCGCCTTGATGAGCCCCGCCTTCCTGTTGTTGAAGCCTTCGAACATCCTACCGGCGTCGTCCACACCGCGGCCGAGCTTGCTGGCCCGAGCGGAGTCCGTATTCTTGCTCCCCGACATCATGAACTCTTGAATGGCCTCCGGCGTATCCAAGTTCATACTGTGAGCCTCGTGCTCGATCAACCTCATGTAGCGAACGAACTTTGCAACCCGCTCCTTGAACACATCCCGCCTCGAAGGATATCGAATCAGGCGGAATGCGGGCAGCGAGACTTCGCCTGTTCTATCGAGGAACAATGACCTGTACCGAGTCGCCATCGACAGCATGGAGAGTTCCTCGTTCGGTTCCCAGGGCGTGAGCATGGGGATCAGATAGACGTTCATCACGCGCTTGCCGTCGTAGTATCCATAGTGGCGCGTGACAATGATCCGGTAGAGCTTGCTGTCGGTCGGGGAGCGGAAGAACTGCTCGTTGTCGGAAGGACCGGGCTTCAGCGCCGCGGCGACTGCGGTCCTTATCGCCTCAATGACGAACACCGCTTCGACCGGCTGGCCAGCGACCAAATGGGCGCAGAAGTCTCCCCAGGTGAGCTTACTTTTCTGGTTGAGCGCGATTCCCAGCACAGTGAATGCGTTGGACTGCTGGTCGTGAAGGGTTGCCTCATCGAGCACTCGCTCGAAATCGATGGCTCTTCCCGTGGTGCCATCGACCGGCTTCGAGCCAGATCTGTCGACACGATCATGCCCCTGCTGAGCGATTACGCCATTCGCAAGCGGTGCCCGCGTCTCAGCCCCGGTCATCACGTTGCCTGTAGTCGCAGGGACCGCGGGCCCTTCGGTTTTCTTGCCACCCTCCCAGACAATCTCGATGAGTTTCTGCTCGAGCGATGTGTTCTGGATCAACCCGGAGAGCGCAGCAACAATATCCTGAAGAAGTTTAGGTTCTATAGAACCGGCGATTTTATCTGCCATCCTGTTGCGGACTTCTGAATGGATATTGTTGGTCTCCGCGCTCCAGGACGCCTTGGGGCCGTACTTGTGAGTGAATGACCTCTGCAACAGGAGGTCGGAGATGCGGACGAAGAGACCTAGAAACTGTCTCCCGGGGTCGAGCTTCTTAGGATCGATCCTTGCTTCCGCGAGTACGGACGCATAGAGCTTGATGCCGAGCACGCCTTCTTCCAGAGGGAGCATTTGATTGACGAAAACCGTGATTGCCTCGGAAGTCGCGGCACGCCTTCCAAGCTTGTCAGAGTGCTGGAAGGCTTTAAAGATTCCAACCTCCATGCCTGTAAAAAGGCTCTCCTTGTAACTGTCGGTGAAGAAGACGAGCAGAATATCCGTTTCCTGAAGAGTGTTTATAATCTGATCGGATATGTTAACTCCCAGCTTGAATGTCTCGGAATCCTGGACAACATCCAGATCTGCGTGATGTTCCGCGGACAGAGCCTTCAGAGCGATTGCCACTGCATCCGCCAGTGTCTTGTCAGCATGAGCATAGGATAGAAAGACGCGCGTGGTCAGGAAGCCAGGTTCATCGGGTGTCGTAACGGTCCTGGCTTCTCGAGACTCTTGATCATCGGTCATGTCCGCCTCCGCACTGTTCGGGCAAGGCGACAGAATGCAGCGAAGCCTGGCCCGCATACGCCGAACGCAACTTTTCACTTGTCGGGCGCCATCCAAACCCTGCGCAACATGGCGCGAGGAAGGCTGAGTATATGTTACACGGTAAGGTTGCTGCCGCAAGCTAGATCGGCTCCAGCAGTCTCGCGGCCAGCGACCGGAACCATTCGGCAATCGACGCCGGCGGCAGGGGCCCGACCAGGCTGCGGATGAACATGGCGTCGGCGACATGGACGCCCAGGGCGCGGTAGGCCTCGAACTGCTCCTCGTCGAAGAACTGGTCGAGCGTGGTCTGGTGTGGGAAATCCGGATGGGCCGTGCGGTAGCGCCGGATGAGCTCGCCCTCGTTCCCCGTGACCGTGAGCTTCAGATAGAGGAGGAGTCCAGTCGCGGCGGGAACCGCCCCGGCGGCCGGATAATGGATCCTGAAGAGCGCGCCGTGGCTGCGGCTGAGGCCGGTCGCGGCATCGGGCCGGATCTCGCCGAGGTCCGGCGCCATGTGGATGCCGAAGTCTATCTGGGCATGCCGGATCAGAGTCATAAGGCCGTAGAATGTGCAGGCGGGATCGGCTTCGCCATCGACGGATACGATGAATTTGCAGCGCCGGCGCAGCAGTTCATAGATTCCCATGTTCTCGATGTGGCCGCCGTCGGAGAGATTGAGCCAGGCGCAGCGCTCGTCCATGGCGATGCCGGTCATCTCCCGCAGCAGGCAGGCGAATCCCGGGCGCCCGCCCAGCGCGTCCGTCGCCGGAGCATTCGCGGTGCCGGCAGGACGTCGCACCCAGAACCCGAGACGCACGTTCAGCAGGGTCAGCAGGCCGGACAGGCTGCGGCTCGCCGCCATGCCCATGCGCGACGACACGGCCGCCCCCGAAACCGCCATCGCGGTCGCGAGGTCGAGAGGCACCTTGCCATTGCGCCATTGGCCGGTCGCGACATAGCCGGTCAGCGGCGATCCGCACCAGTGTTTGGAGAACAGGAAGAAGTCCGCCAGACGGTCGCGCAGGCGCGGATTGCTGCTGGAGGGCAGGTTGAGAGCGGCGTTGATCAGGTGGTAGGGGGCCGCCTGACTCGCGTTGAGATTCTGTAGGGGTATCGCTTCGCGCAGATTCTCATCGCGCACGAACGTTTCCGCGAGGCTGTCGCGGTAGAGCCGAAGAGGCGCCGTCTGGTTGACGTCCACGGGATAGGCCATGAGTGCCAGCACGACCGCGATGCCGAGCAGCCAATACCTGCCGGAGGTTCCGCCGTAGGAACTCAGCGCCGCGTCCCGGAACGCAAAGAACAGGATGAGAGCGAGGATGGGAACGGCGAGTCCGGCCAACGGGATCAGGACCTGCAGCACCGTCTTGCGGACCGCCGGCGACTTAAGCACCGGTATGAAGCGGATGACCATCGGGGCGGCGGCCAGCAGCCCGGCGAAGCCACCCGCCGTCAGCCGTTCCCCGGCAGAGAACCCGATGAGTGCGCTGCGGCCGGTCACGATCAGCCAGGCGGCCAGAACGGTTGCACCGATCGCGAGGGTCAGGCCGAGCGCCGAACCGGCGAGTGCCGCCGCCCGTGCCCCGCTGCGCATGGCCCAGGCATAGGTACCGAGCGTCACCAGGATGAGAGAGACGGCGATGCCGAGAGCGGATGTCCAGAGACACGCAGAGACGGGCAGCCACGTGGAAGCAAGCGCGAGAAACGCGATCGCTGACAGCGGAGCGGTCCAGTTGAGCACCAACCCGGCCCAGGCCGCCGTCACCATGGCCCATCGCTGCTTGAGATCGGCCGCGGCGAGGTACTTCGCCCGCTGACGCAGGTACTGTATCTCGGGCGTGTCCGGCCCCCGTGGCCCGGCGATGTCCGCGTCCCGGGATGCCCCCAGCCGGGCGCTGATGAAGCTTCCCGTATAGCCGCCGCCGGAAACGGTGGACAGGAAGTCCACGCCCTTCAGCAGCCCGCGCTCCGCCAGCACCTGCACTACGCCGAGGCTGAAAGCCGCGGAACGGATGCCGCCGCCGGAGAGCGCGAGGCCCACGGCGTCGAACCCGGGCCGGCTGCCGGGAACGGCCAGGGCAGTACGACGAGCCTCGACCTCCCGCCGCTCCGCCTCGTTGATCTTCTCTGCGGGATCGTCCGCCTGAGGGATGGCGGGAATCCCATAGCCGACCGGCTCGAAGCAGCGATCTATCTGCTCCGCGGTCATGACGGGGTCCGGCTCCGGCCAATCCGGCATGGCCTCGCCGTAGGCCATGACGTGAAGCTCCTCCGACAGCTCCCGCAGCCTGTCCTGCACCTGTTCCAGGTCGGCTCTGAATTCATCGGCACCGTCCCGGCCGTTGAGGAATCCGGCCTTGCTTCTCCGATGCCATTTCGCCGTCACCGGACGAAGCTCGAGGTTGAGCCGATCGCTGACCAGTTGCGTGAACTGCCGGCAGCCGGAGTGCCGGGCCATCACATCGCGGGCCAGACCGAAGACCTCCTTCAGGCTCTCCAGCGCCCGACCTTCATCGCCGTGCTGGTAGGGCAGCCGTTGCGTCGCGATCCGGTCGCGCAGTTCGCAAAGCAGATGGTGTGCAGCCGCGGCATCCGCCGGGTTGTGCGTGGACATGTCCCCTCCCCCATCGACCGGCCCCTCGAAGACCCGGTCTCTTCTAGAAGCGGTTCGTCTGCAGTCCCAGCCTCCCGGAGAGGCCGCGATAGACGAGCTGCGTCGCACTGTCGATGTCGCTGGTCTCCAGGAGCTGCCGCGTGTCCGGACCATCGAGGCCCGTCTGCAGCGCCGCCGAAGGATCCTGGCGACCCTTGCGGATGAACTCGAAGAGATCATCCAGCGCGTCCTTCGGGTGCTGTATGTCTGATGGCCATCGGAAGTTCTTCGCGTGCGCCAGCATTTCCCGGAGCTTGGCGTTGCGCGCTTCGTGCCATTCGAGCTTCAGTTCGTCCGGGCGGGCATCCCCCTGCGCCAGGACGGCACGGGCGAGGCACCCGGCCGCACCTCCAAATCCCCCGAGAATGTAGACCGGAAGCGATTTCCTCAGCGCACTCAGCGCCTCCTCGAAGATGCCCGGGATGAAGCCCGAATACGATTCGACCTTCCCGCTCAGCAGGACACGCGCCACAGCCGGCGGAATGCGCTCGGATCTCCCGGTGTCGCCGAGTTTGAGCGTGCGTCCTTCCAGGATCAGGCGCCGCATCACCGACAGCACCACCGCCTGGTTGAAGTTGCGGCGGCGCGATGCCCTCGGCGCATCCCAGTCTCTGACGATCTCGTCGCCGATCAACCCGGCATCCTCCTGGGTCACGCGGATGATGGAACAGGTGTTGACCCATTTCGCCTCGATCCGCGGCGTTATCGTCCGGTAGTGCGGCCAGGCCGCGTAGTTCAACAACCTGCCGATCGCCGGCGGAGGCTCGGAGTCGGCCTGTTCGGCCAGAATCTCCGCGCCGCTGTAGTCTTCCCTCTCGGCGCTGATCAGGTTCAGGAGTACGTAGGTGAAGTTGTCCTCCCGTTCGTCCCAGTTTCCGCCATAGGCGATGTTCGCCCCATGCCGCAGCAGAGGCTGCGCCAGCTTGATCACCATCTCCTTCAGGTGGTCGAAACCCATGCCCCGCTTCAGCAGCTGGTCCTTCTCATGGGAGATCGACAGGGCGATTGCCTTGCCCTTGAGTTCCTTGGAACGCAGCTTGCTCTCACTGCTCATGGTGCCGGCGCCCGCTCGAAGGGCGTGAACGTCAGGGTTGGAAACATCTCGTCCATGGTGGTGGCCTCAAGATATGAAAGGCGACGACCCGGATGCAGCACCTCGACCTTCCGCTGCTGACGAACCGCGGGAATCTGGAGCAGCGTCGCGGCATCCGGCAACCAGTTTATCACGATCTGGTCAGGTCCCGCCTGCAAAGACGCACCGAGCGCCGCATGGAAGGAAGCCAGCATGGCGTTGCGTATCACCGTGGTGACGATGAATTCATCGATGTCCGGGACCTGATCAGTCCAGCGCACCACCTGGCTGTTACCGAACTCCGGAATGCCCGCGGAAAGCTCCATCCCTTCCATGGCCTCGACGACGAGCAGAGGATAGAGTCGCCAGCGCTGCGCCGTGCCGCTTTCCCCTGCGTTTACGCAGATGGGCCTGCGGAACATGGATAGTTCGCGCCGGCACCAGGGCCGGCTGGAGTACTTTGTGGTCCGCACGGCGATCATCGCCGCGGTCTCCGACGACTGGACTGCACGCTGGATCACGCCGCCGAAGGACGAGCCAAAGGCAATGTCGTTCTCGTCGTAAAAGGCATCCAACTGAGTCTTGCCATTGATATAGTCGCGCAGGCGGCTCGCCGGCGCCGCGCCGTCCGCCTTGGCATGACTGAGAAACACCTTGACCTTGAGCGGGGCCGCCTCGCCGTCCAGCGCCGATGCCCCGGCGGCGACTTCGGACGCGGCGCGCCTGGAATACCCCAGCAGAAGACGGCACATCGCTTCGGTGAGCTGCTTGAGCAGCGAGCGCTCCACGAGCGCGAAACCGGGATCTGCTTCCGCGATGGCCGACGGGTTCGGGAGCGGAAGGCCGGCGGGTCGCAGATAATTCTGGTCACTGACCGGCGACGGCATGTTGTAGGCGGTCGGGTCGAGCGCCGTGGGCAGGATGTGCCGCGACACTCTCTCGCGGTTGGTCGCCAGGGCCACCAGCCAATGCCGCCAGACGGGGTCGGCCACCATGTTGTCGTCGATCAGCGGCACAACGACCTGGAGATTCGCCGCCTTGGCCATCGCGGACTCGGCGTACTTCCCAGGACGCGACTCGCCCGGCAGCGGCGGAGGCAGACCGTCGTCGGGTGCGTCCGGCGCGGGTAGACTGCGATAGAACACCTGCGGCCCCAGTCCATTGCCGGGCCGCAGCCAGCGAAGAATGCGTTTGGCCAGGACTTCACCAAGCGCGCAACGCGGGTGCCACAGCACATAGACCACCGGGATCGGAACGATGCGGATCTTGTCCATGGCAGTTTCTCGCAGGCTAACGCCTATCCTCCTATTACCCCTATCAACGCCGATTGCAGGAGTATCGAGAACGGCACGAAGGGTTCCAGCGCGCGGTCATCTTCGACCCTGCCGGTCTCCGGATCCGGCACGTCGGCGAATCGCCAGTCGGTCTCAAGGTCCTGTACCGAGAAATCTCTCGCCAGCCGGTCGGCGAAGCCGCCTCTCAGCAGCGACCCGAAACAGCGAAGTTTAAGCGGCGCGGTCGTTCCCAAAGCTTCGACAGCATCCCAGTCCGGCTCCAGCACGATGCCGGACTCGGGCTTGTATCGGCGGATAAGGTCGTCGAGGGCGCGCACGTCGCTCGCCTCGATGCCGGCAGCCTGGTCAGGGTCGGCGCTCTCGATCGACCACGGAGTCTGTTGCTCCAGCGGATCGCCCCGACTGGGGACATCATAGGGAATGAACCGCGCGACGCGGCGCCGGCCGTCATGCGCACCTTCGGGCCCGCCCGGCCGCAGCAGCGCCCGCGCCGTCACCGCTGCCATGGCGAGCACCTCCGGCCGCGCCGGGATGAGCACGACGTCCATCAGCAGTGCCGCCGCGCGCAGCACCTCAGCGAGCGCGATGGCGCCGAGCTCCGTCCGCTTCGGGTCCTCCAGCGACGCGGAGGACTTGGGGCCGTGGATCAGCAGCAGGCTACGCAAGACAGGCTCCTCCGGGATACGGGGTCAGATTGGTCGCGATCTGGCGCGCATCATCGTCCGCAGCATATCCCCCTCGTCAAAGGCGCGGACGCGGCTCACGCCCGCAAGCCAGTCGGTCACCGCGGCGTCCCCGGGCAGCTGATGCACCAGGGGACCGAACAGTACCGGCCACTCCCGGGACTGCGCGCCGACATCGGCCATGCGCTTGAAGGTCGCCGCCCGGGGAGGACGGGGGCTCAGTCCGACACAGTAGCGGTGTCCACCGGCCTCGATGCGATGGCCGGCCACGCTCTCCCCGAGATCGTTCACACCGCTGGCGTGGATCGCCTGCCGCAGCGTGTGCCGGAGCCATCGCCGTCGCCGCGCCCCCAGTGCCGCGACATGCCCGCGCACGAAATCCGCGATCCGGTCCAGGCAGGCCGCAGAGAGATTCCCCATCCGCCCGAGGGGGTTTCCATGCCCCTCGCTGCGGCAGTCCAGGCGCCACCCTATGCGATGAATCCCACGTGAATGCGGAAGATCGATCGCCAGTAGTCCGAGCCGGTAGCTGCGCGCTGTCGCAACTTCGGCGTGGACCCAGGGCGATTGCCCGAGATTCGGCGTCTCCAGCACCAGTAGGCACGACTTGTCGAACAACTCGCTCATGATCCGGGCGGTGAAGTCCTCGCCAGGCGCTACGGTGAAGCGGTCGAGGAACACCGCAAAGCGCTGCTCGGCAAGCTTGTGGAAGATTTCGTTCGCGGCCGTTGCACAGTCGTCGTGCCGATAGCTGATGAAGATGCGGAAGGCGTCGGCGCCGAGGCGTGCGCGCTCAAGGATCGCCGGGACCGCCGCCGCGACGTGGCCCGGCGGATGGCGCAGCATGATGTGTCGCGCCAGGCTCGGTGAGGGAACGGTCCGGCCGTTGGCGGCTGCGACCGGGATCAGCTCATGCGAGGCGAAACGGCGAAAATGATCGGCGGTGGCCAGGTCGAAATCCTCCGCCCCGTCTTCGGCAACGACTAGCACATTGTGGTCCCGCGGCGAGTGGTCCGCCATGCAGCTGCCCGTTCCGAGGTACTTGCCGCCGCACCTTGCGGGCGCGACGATGCCGCCCATCCGGAGCAATTCACGGCGCAAACCTGCGTGCAGTTGCACGGCGTCGGCGTGCGTCGCCGCCGCCGCCGCGGGCTCGGCCGCAACCAGCAGACGAACGGTCTCGTCTAACGGCAGCCCTGAAACCAGCTCGCAGCGCCGCTGCCCCTTGCAGTCCAGCTGCAGAATGATGTCGGCGGTCATAGATCAGTTGGCCTATGAGAGCGTTGAGGTCAGCCAGCGTCGTGCAGAGGATGCCGCCTGTCGAGTCTTGGGTTTGTGCCTCTGTCGGGTTTCCAGTGCCGGGGTCGCGTCGCTCGAACCTCTTGAAGGCTCGGGCAATGCTACCGGTCAAGCGACCACATGATATGTGATAACCCCCGGTTGAACAAGGCTTTGGAAGTTCTTCGAGCCTTTGGACCGCCGTGTCTGCGTTTAGTGTGGGCAAGTCCTCTATGGCGTGCGCGGCCTACTCAACCCTATCCCCGCAGTTCTCAGATTCTGCCTTTGTTTGACTTCTATTCTCTTAGTCTTTGCCTGTGACAAACGGACAAGTGATGCATTCCCTCCGTCAGCGCTTTGACCCTATTGATATTATTGGGCTTTCGGAGACGGCTGCCCGTCCAGGTTCCGCAGTTTTACGGTCGGAGGAAGAGTCGAACTGCTCTTTCCATTAGCGATCACGGGTGGTGGGGCTCACGGCGCCGTCCCGAAGATCATCCGGTCCAGCAGTTCGACAGCTTCCTGCAGCCCCGCATCTGAATTCGAAGCAAGCTCGAACGGCGAACTCATGTGAAGAACGGAATGGGGTGCGAGGATGAAGTGCTCGGCCTTGGCCGCAGTCCCGAATACCTTCAGCGCGACATGCCACAATCTTCGAACTCGCCTCAGCGCAGGATCACCTGGGGACCATGATCGATCCGGGTGTCGTTTGCGCGCTTGATTGAGGAGCTGCCCGCATTGGCGGGGCGACAAACGTTTGTGCGGCCGTCTCACAATGAAATGCACTGCATAGAGAACCCCGTTGTATCGCCAGGATAACCTCTTTGATTTGAATAGACCCTTGTGCCGCCGACAGTGTAATCGACCGACCAGTGCGTGTGTCCGTGGACCCAGAGATCTGGTTGATGGCGCAGGATCAACGGCTCCAGGTCGCTGTTGAAGGCGGGACTGAGCAGGTTGTCGCGGTAGAAGGGCGGGACTGAGCGCTGCGATGGCGCATGATGTGTCATGACCACTGTCGGCCCGTTGTGATGCTCGGCCAGCGTCCGATCGAGCCAAGCAACGGCCATCTCATGGAACGCCAGCGTGTCTGACGGCAGCAAGCGTGTGTCCTTGTATTGGATGAGCCGATAGTCGGCCAAGTTTCGCTGTGCGATCAACATCGACTCAACCTGTCGATCGGCCCCGTTGAGCTGGAAATCAGTCCAAAGGCATGTCCCGAGGACGCGGACATCTCGGCCTCGCAAGGGAATGACTATCTGGTCGTTTTCTAGGAAGCGGACGTTGCGGGTCTTGGCGGCCCTGGCTCGACAATCATCCAGCACGAGTTCAAGCGAATCCCGGTACGGCTCGTGGTTGCCGATGATGAACACGACTGGAATTTTGGGGAAGTAGTACTCCGCCCATGTGATCGCATCCGTCCCACGTCCGACGTCGCCGGCGAGTAGGACGAGGTCCGGCATAATGTCCGGGGTGGGCTCCAGATGGGCGAACTCCAAATGAAGATCGGAGAGGGCGAGAATCCGGATCGGATCTTGGGCGGCCATGATTCCGGTCACTGTCGGGTGATCGATTGTTCGCGTGCCGTGATGACACCCTCGACGAGGCGGCCGAGGGCGCGGATCGAACCGCCTCGCCACACTCCCCTCAGGTATTCGAGTTCGAGTGTGCTCAGCGGGAGAGCCCACCGCGGGTCGAGGTGACGTTCGAGGACCAGGGCTCTGAGGAGATGGGCTGCAAGGACCGGCAAATGATCAAGCGTGGGGTCGGGGAAGCGCACAACCCGGCAGCGGTCACGCAAGGGAGCGGGGATGCCGTCCAATGCGTTCGCCGTGGCAAGCCACAGCACGTGCGAGAGATCGACCGAGGACTGGAGGTAGGGGTCGAGGTATCGGCGGGCGGATTCCGGTTCGAGCAGGCCGAGCAGGACGTCGGCCAGGGCACCGTTGTGGCGGCTTGTCCCGGCTTTCTCGACTTCGTCGAGAATGATGCCGGGCGAAGCAAAACTATAGCGACGGATCAACGCTAACGGCAGGCTGGGTTCTCCGCTCGACCAGCGCCGGGCGGTGCCGCCCAAGGAGCTGTCGGATACGCCGCCGCAAGGAAAGGTGTCGTGGGGCACGCCCAGATGGTCCAGAAATCGGGCGGCGAAGGTGGTCTTACCCGAACCTGGGCTGCCAATGAGGATGACGGGCCGGAGCCGCACATACGGACGCCCGACCAGGGAATCAAGCAGTGTGTCGATCACGCCCACCGCGTGCGGAAATTCGCTGATGAGCGACCGGCGAATCTGCGGAAGGTCCGGCAGGGGGGCGAGTGGAAGCCGCCGGTTCAGGATCCGCTGGAATTCCGCTTCGATGTGCCGTGTCCCGGATAGGTCGGTGTCTCCGAGCCGCGTGACGACCACTACGCCGGGCGCTGCAGCTTCCGTCGGCTCCAAGTCGGAAAGGAGCGCGTCGGCGTGGGACTTGTCTGACGCGCCTCCACTCGGCTTGGCGCCATCGATCCGTTCCCCCGTCCGGCGCTTATACTCCTCGAACAGACGCTTGAAGAGCGCCACGCCCTTCTCGCGCGCCGCGGCTTTGGGATCCTCAAGCTGCACGCGCCACGGCTCAGATTTCCATGTCGATACCAGGAGCCAGCCAACGCCAGCGATCCCGTAGGCATAAGCCTCGTCATGCGGCGTTCGCCGATCCTTGGCCAGAAGGAGAGACTCCACGCCGATCGAACGGGCCGACTCCGGGCAGCCGGAGGCGGCAGCATAGAAGAGACACCGCAGCGCGCACTCGCCCGGATTCTTGATACGCTTCCCGAGGTTCTCCCCGGCCGTCTCGAAGCCTGCGGCCGCCGCGAGAAAATCCTCCCGCTGGGGCTGTAGGGTAAAGGCCGCGAGCAGGTGGTGCAGCTTCAGAGCATTCGGATTCCGGAGATCGAGCCGGGGCAACAGGCGTTCCGCGAACACCTGCGCATCCCGGTCCTGATCGCCCATGAAGGCCATTCCCTGGAACAATTCAGCCAGGGTGGGCAAGTGGAGCCCGGCCGCCGCCGCATCGGCACGGCGTCGGAAAGCGCGCCGCCGCCGGCGGCGCGCCTCTTCTTCTTCGGACATGGATCAGCCGTGATCTTTCGCGCCAGGTTCCGGCGCCCGCGTGCGCTTGGCTTTCCGGCCGAGACGATAATATCTCGATAGGGTGCGACCCCACCCTTCGTGCTCGTCGACCAAGACCGCCATTGAGGTCCGGACCGGCCCGGAGCCAAGGCGCGGATGACCGCGCGCGGTCCCGTCGAGCAGTTGAGCTTGAAATGGCTGCAGACTCCAGTCGTCGAGCACTGGCACCCCCATCAGATCCGTCGGCAGCGGGCCTTCGCCGCCGCGAATGGCTGCTACGTCGAAGGCGAGACCTTGGAGTTTCTCCGCGAGGCTTCGGTCTTCCCCCCAGAATCGCGCCTTCAATTCATCCGGCAACCTCTCCTCCAGAGCCCGGGGAAGGAGAATCTCCTGGGGTGCCGCGACGAGCTCCGTTGCCGCGATTGCCAGGATGCGGCAGGTGGCAGCAAGGCTGCCGGTCACCGGAGCTGCGGAACCGAGCGCCCGCAGATCGGGGCGGCTGAGAAAGGGCACCGTCCAAGGCAAGATTAGCGGCGGCATTGTGTCCGACTTCCAGCCTCTGACCAGCGCATCGACCAGCGAGAGAGACCCGCGCACGGACTGTATAGGATCCAGGTGCACGACCCATCGGGGTGGTACGGCCTTCCATGCGGGCTCGATGCGGTCGAGCTCCTCCAGGAAGTGCCTGGCGGCACTGAGATCGACAGGATCCGGGTGCACCGGCACGAGGATGAGATCGAACTCGCCAAGCAGCGTGGCGGTTTCTCCCGCGGGCAGCGGCGGCGGATCGAATACCAGATCGCCGGTCGCCTCGGTGCGCCTGATCGCATCGACGAGGGCGGCGCCAGAGGGCTGGCCGTCCAGAGCGACCGGCACATACCGAAACGGCGGTGATTGATCCGGCAAGAGCCCGGGCTGCCGCCCCGGCGAGACGCATTCCAGAAGCGTCACGTCCCGGTTCAGCAAAGCGAATCCCTGTGCAAGCACGAGGGAAATGGTCGAGCGGCCGCTGCCGCCCTTGCCTCCCAACAAGCAGATCCTCATCGTCATGCCCCCTGCAGGAGATGGGGCCGCTGCCGGATTCTCGCGAGGCGGACGACCGGCGCGGGAGGAGGGAGATCGGGCCATGGGTCGCCGCCCGCCAATCCCCCGGCTGGGCGCACCGGTAACAGGCCATCGGCAATGCTCGCCAGATGCTCAGCCAGGCAGGCGCCCGTGGCGTCAACCCGCTCCTTGGTCGCGCGCACTAGACTGCCGAGGTCGGACCAAGGGAAGATCAGCGGGAGGCAGCGCAGCCGACCAGGGAAGGCCCGGCGCTCCAATTGCGCCTGCCAGCCCCGAAGTCGGATTCCCGGGTTCAGCCTGCAGGGCCAGCCACTCGGCAAGAGCCATGGCTGAAGAGTTCGTCCCGAAGCGCCTTTGATCTCCAGCCGCGCCAGTGTTCCGTAGAGTTCGGCCGCATGGTCGAGATTCCCGGTGCGGTCTCCAACTACCGTGACCGTGTCGGCCAGGGGCAAGAGCCTTTGGAGAACTTCCTCGCTGGGCTGCTCAAGATAGGCGATCGCTACATCCAGTTGCTGCCCGGCGATGAGGTTGGCCGCCTCGTCCGCGACGGTTACTACGTGACGCGCGAGGCCCGGCTTATCCGAGCCGTCCGTCCGGACTTCGAACAGGAGGGTCGCTAGATCTCGGGCGGAAGCGGCGTGGGCGATGGCATGGGACGCGGAGCGTCCCGCGCCGCCACTGCTTCGAGCGGCGGCGATGAGGTGGGCGGGCATGTGGGGACTCCTTCGTTCGGCAGGTCGGCTGAGATGCTTTTTGTGAGCACGTTTTGCGAGCACACACGGTGCTCATCTCGGGTGACCTCGTCAACAGCTCTCCTTGGGCGGCTGTCCACTTTCTTGGTCGGTGCGATCGTTCTGCAACGGACCGAGCTCCTAGAAGCAGCTGCCAGAGCGGCTTCTGGCGCAGATCCGATTCGTGCGTCTACGAAACCGGCGCGGGCACTTGTTCGACGAATGCCTCATTCAGATACCACAAAAGGTAGTTGTTTGTGGGATCGCAAGAGTCCCGCGTTGTGCAGGTCCAGCGTCCGGGCAATCGGCCAAGGCCGGGCCGCCCGGCGCCCGGCACTTCGCTTGGCCGCGACGGCAGCGCGATCCCGAGGAATCCCAAATAGAGTCCCTAGTGCTTCTATTTATCTTCCCGTGGATTCAATTCGAAACACCGCACCGGCAAGGTGTTTCAATGTGTCTCTAATACAAACAACTTGCCCGTTTTCGATTCGGAACCCCGGACATTCGCTTCGAAGCTCTCAACATTCGTCTCGAACCTCGAAACTTTCGATTCAATGGTCGAAGTATTCGTTGCGCAGAAGCCCGCCGAGGTGGGCGGGCATTGAGCGTGGCGGCTAGGGGAGCGGTCGCGTCAACATCTTGCGTGAAGACATCCATTAGTCGCTGATTGTCCCTTGCAGGGGGCTCCTAGATCCTTCTCCCCAGGGGAAACCTCTTGGGAGTCTGCATTATGAGAGCCAAAGAACGTCGCGGTCGTCATGCGGAGGCGCAGCGCAAACATGCGGCCTCACTACGTGCTCAGAAGATTCCGCGCCGGGCCGACTTGGCGCGTGCGCTGCTCGACGCGGCATGCCGTGACGTCGCACTGATTCAAAGTGTCAACATTGAGAGCGCGGACGCGGATCTCTGGAGGCGGCTCATGTCAGGGGCGCTTGCCGAACTCGCCAGGCGAGGCTTCGATCTCAAGCATAGCCGCAAACGAATGATGGGGGCGCTCCGTCCGAAGCCGGGCTCGCCCGGCGCAGAGGGTGACGAGGAGGGTGATGATGCTTGCCCTTCCGGGAACGAAACCGCGATCAGCGTCTGATTTCAGGAAACTGCTCTGGCCCCCCATTACTCCGTACTTGAGAATCGAAAATATCGAGAATCAGCGGCTGATCGGATGGCGAAAACGACGGGCCTCTAAAAGCTCTGTCTTGACTTCGACAACCGGCAGGCGTAAGAGCCTCGCCCACCCGCAATGGCGCGGGCCGAGAAGGACGAGAGTTCGAGCGAGATGGCGACCAGGAACTTACAAGCACAGCTAGGAAAGGCGCCGGCGAAAGCCGTGGTCGCCCTCGGCGACGCTTGGGCGGAATCCGGCCTGGTTGCGGCGATGACGATCGGCGAGATCGCCTTTATTGGCGCGCCACGATGCGGTCATGACTGGCGCTCGGTGCGAGGTTCGGCAATGGGTTCGGAGGTGCGGCGGTAGTTTAGCGACCGCGCATCGGTTCCATCAGGAACCCCACCGAGCCCGCCCTCAGGCGATCCGCTCGGTGGGGTTTTTGTTTGACTTCAGACGCAACTGCAGATGGCGATTCTGCGGACGGGAGAGGTGTGTGTTTGAACGAGCGATGTTTCGTGGCGATGCGCCCGTAGCTCAATTGGAGAGAGCGCCGGACTACGAATCCGGAGGCTGGAGGTTCGACTCCTTCCGGGCACGCCAACAAGTTGAAGGAGAAACGGAGGATTGATTCTGTCCGTCGTCGGCACGGGCCGGCGTGTGAAGGTTACCGCTCATAACGGGGAGGTCGCGGGTTCGAATCCCGTCGGGTCCAACATCTTACGGGCCCGTAGCTCAGAGGTAGAGCACCAAGACGCCTTCACGCATGACACGCCCGTGCCGTCACTGGACTGAAGATGCGATTGGCGCGGGCCGATCGGCGAGGGTTATTTGCACATGGCGACGGGGGAGGCATCCCCCAGCACCGCAAGGTGTCGCGCCCTCGGTCCCACACGCCCGCGCCGCCGCGCGTTCGAAGTGTCCGGCCAGGCGGGCCGATGAATGAGGGTTACCTTGCCAAGGTGCGGCGCTTGCCAAGTGCCGCATTGCCCTCATCGGTTCACGTCCGCCACTGGATAACGGGAGAGATGGAGTCCGGCGGCGGGCCGGAGGGCGAGGATTACCTTGGACCGTGGTGGGTGCGATGCACCTCCCGGAGCGGCGCCGTGAAAGCGGCGATGCCTCGACCAGACACATGTCCGCCGCGCTTGTTGGGAAGGAGGAGGAGACGATGATGAAGTACGCAAAGTTGTTCTCGCTGCGGCGCACGCCACAGTCGGAGCCGATCGCCGGGACCGTGGCCAACTCGGCCGGGGGCTATGCCTTCCCGGTCGATGACTGGACGCGGCTGGACCGCTTCCTCGTCCTCGGGACCGAGGGCGGGAGCTATTATGCCGGCGCGCGCAAGCTGACGGTCGAGAACGCCGAGGCGGTGATGCGTTGTATCGCGGCCGACGGTTCGCGCGCGGTCGCGCGGATCGCAGAGATGATCGAAGCGGGTCGCGCGCCGAAGCCGGCGCCGGCGATCTTCGCGCTCGCTCTGGCGACGGCGCTCGGCGACGAGGCG
Organism: Dongia sedimenti; assembly: GCA_030715195.1. Taxonomy (GTDB): domain Bacteria; phylum Pseudomonadota; class Alphaproteobacteria; order Dongiales; family Dongiaceae; genus Dongia; species Dongia sedimenti. The sequence continues at coordinate 63,092 of JAUYVI010000010.1, read as the reverse complement.
ACCAAGCAGGCGGCCTTCGCCGCCCTGCCGCGGATCGCACGGACCGGAACGCAGCTGTTCCAGTTCGCCGAGACCGTCCAGGCGATGCGCGGCTGGGGCCGCGGGCTGCGGCGTGCCGTGGCCCGCTGGTACCTGGCGCGGCCGGTCGAGCAGCTCGCCTACCAGGCGGTGAAGTATCGGCAGCGCGAAGGGTGGACGCACCGCGACCTGTTGCGGCTCGCCCACCCGCTGACCGACGAACCGGCCCGGCGCGATCTGTTCAACTGGATCTGCCGCGGAACGGCGGGTGAGAACCTGCCGGCTATCGTCGGCGGCGCGATGGCGCTCGCCAAGGCTGAAGATTCGGTCGAGGCGGCGCGGTTGATCCGTACCTACGATCTGCCGCGTGAGACCGTGCCGACCGGGTTGCTGAACGAGCCGCAAGTCTGGCAGGCGCTCCTGGAGCGCATGCCGATGACGGCCCTGGTCCGCAACCTCGCCAAGCTGACGTCGGTCGGCGTGCTGAAGCCGTTCGAGCCGGCGGTCGAGGCCGTCACGGAGACGCTGCGCGATGCGGAGCGAATCCGCAAGGCGCGATTGCACCCGCTTGCGATTCTGCTCGCGCTCCGCACCTATGTGGAGGGACGCGGGGACAAGGGCGGGCTGCGCTGGGAGCCGGTGCCGCAGGTCGTCGACGCCTTGAACGACGCGTTCTACGCGGCGTTCCGGAACGTCGAGCCGACCGGCAATCGCCTGCTGCTGGCGCTCGACGTTTCGGGGTCGATGGGGGTGGGCCGGGTGGCCGGTTCCTCCCTGACGCCGCGCGACGCGTCGGCAGCCCTGGCGCTGGTGACGGCACGCGTCGAGGCGAAGACCCACCTGGTGGGCTTCACCGCGGCGAATGGCGCGAGTTGGGAGGGCGGAACCGAAATGGCGCCGCTCACTCTCTCGCCGGCCATGCGGCTGGACCAGGCGGTGAAGGCGGTCGGCAACCTGCCGTTTGGCCGGACCGACTGCGCGCTGCCGATGCTCTACGCGCTGGAGCGGGGGCTGAAGGTCGATGCCTTCGTGGCGTTGACCGACAGCGAGACCTGGGCGGGCAAGGTGCACCCGGTCCAGGCCCTGCGCCAGTACCGCGAGCGCAGCGGGATCGCCGCCAAGCTGGTGGTGGTCGGGATGGTGTCGAACGGATTCTCGATCGCGGATCCGAACGATGCCGGCATGCTGGATGTGGTCGGTTTCGACGCCGCTGCACCGGCGGTGATCGCCGACTTCATCCGGCGCTAACGTCGTGCCGCTCCGTCCCGGTTCTTCCGGGCGGAGCGGCGGCCCGTCTCTGAAGGCGATAAGGATGAGTACAATGCAGACCGTGACTCTCTTCCGACCGGTCGGTCCCAAGGAACTGGAGCTGATCCGCGAGAGCGGGTTCAGCGCCTTTCCGCCGCGCCTGCCGGAGCAGCCGATCTTCTATCCGGTGCTCACCGAGGACTATGCGGTGAAGATCGCACGCGACTGGAACGTCAAGGCATCCGGTTCCGGCTTCGTCACCCGCTTCGCGGTGTCGCGTGACTTTCTGGACCGCTACCCGGTCCAGGAGGCCGGCGGCTCCCAGCATCGCGAGTATTGGATCCCTGCCGACGAACTTGAAGCATTCAATGCTAACATCGTCGGTAAGATCGAGGTGATCGCTTCCTTCGGGACGGACCAACGTCCCGAGTGAGGCGGTCGCCGCTCCGCGTTCCAACAACATCGACCGAAGAAACATGCTGCTCACCCTGACCACGACCCACCAGCCGGCCACGGATCTCGGCTTCCTGCTGCGCAAGCATCCGGATCGGCCGCAGAGCTTCGATGTCGGCTTCGGGACGGCGCATGTCGTCTATCCGGAGGCAAGCGCGGAGCGCTGCACGGCGGCCCTCATCCTGGACATCGATCCGGTGGCGCTGGTGCGCGGCCGGCGTCGCGACGGCGGGTCGAAGGGCGGGGAGGGCGGACTGCTCGCCCAATACGTCAATGATCGGCCCTATGCCGCGTCGTCGTTCCTGAGCGTGGCGCTCGGCCGGGTCTTCGGCTCAGCGATGACCGGCAAATCCGAGGCGAAGCCGGAACTGGCGGACGCCGCCCTGCCGCTGGAGGCAAAGCTGGTGCCGATCGCCTGCAACGGCGGGGCGGCGCTGATCGAGCGCCTGTTCGCGCCGCTCGGCTACACGGTCACCGCGGTCCCGGTTGCCGGCGACGCGGAGATCCGCGTGCCGTATTGGGACCTGACGCTGTCCGGAACGCTGCCGCTCGCCGACCTGCTCGGGCATCTTTATGTGCTCATCCCGGTGCTGGACGACGACAAGCATTATTGGGTGTCGGAAGATGAAGTGGAGAAGCTGCTGCGCCGCGGCGAAGGCTGGCTGGCGCAGCATCCGGAGCGCGACCTCATCACCCGCCGCTACCTGAAGCACGGCCGCCGTCTCGCCCGGATCGCGCTCGAACGCCTGAGCGAGCTCGACGAGGCGGCGCCGTCGGAAGTAGATGCGCTGGCGGACGCTACCGGCGAGGCGGGGACCGATGCGCCTGCGGAAGCACCGGCGCCGAGGCTGAATGACCTGCGCATCCAGCGCGTGGCCGAGGTGCTGCGCGAGTCCGGGGCGCGCAGCGTGCTCGACCTCGGCTGCGGATCCGGCCGGCTGATCCAGGCGCTGCTGAAGGACCGCCAGTTCGACCGCATCGTCGGCGTCGATGCGTCGCTGCGCGACCTCGAGGCCGCCGGAGCCCGGTTGAAGCTAGAGCGCCTGTCGGAGCGGGTGAGAGACCGGGTGAAGCTGTTGCTTGGCGCGCTGACCTATCGCGATGCGCGCCTGAAGGGCTTCGACGCCGCGGCGCTGGTGGAGGTGATCGAGCATATCGATTTGCCGATGCTGGAACAGCTCGCGTCCGCCGTGTTCGGCGATGCCCGGCCGCAGAACGTCGTCGTGACCACGCCCAACAAGGAATACAACGCGCGCTACGAGACGCTGGCGGAGCATGCTCTGCGCCATCACGATCATCGCTTCGAATGGAGCCGGGCCGAGTTCGAAGCCTGGGCGGCGGCGGTCGCGGCGCGCCATGGCTATGCCGTGCGCTTTGAGGGAATCGGCGAGGCAGATCCGGAACTCGGGACGCCGACCCAGATGGGAGTCTTCACATGCAACTGAGGATCCCCGATTTCGCCCTGGTCGCGCTGATCGGCGTCTCTGGCTCCGGCAAGTCGAGCTTCGCCGCGCGCCACTTCCTGCCGACGGAGATCCTGTCGTCGGACCGGCTGCGTGGCTGGGTCGCCGACGACGAGACCGACCAGAACGCGACGCCCGACGCCTTCGCCGTGCTGCACTTCATCGCCGGCAAGCGCCTTGCCGCTCGCCGGCTGACGGTGGTCGATGCCACCAACGTGCGGCCGGAGGACCGCCGCCTGCTGGTCGATCTCGCGCGCCGCTACCATGCGCTGCCGGTGGCGATCGTGCTCGACATGCCCGAGGCGCTGTGCATCGCGCGCAACAAGGGCCGCTCGGACCGCGATTTCGGCGCCCATGTGGTGCGCAACCAAGTCCGCCTGCTGCGCCGCTCGATCCGCGGGTTGCAGCGCGAGGGCTTCCGCCATGTTTTCACGCTGAACACGCCTGAGGAGGCCGAGGCGGCGACGCTGACGCGCGACCCGCTCTATACGGACCGTCGCCAGGACCCGGGGCCGTTCGACATCATCGGCGACATCCATGGCTGCCATGACGAACTCACGGCGCTCTTGGAGAAGCTCGGCTATCGCCCGCGCGAGGTCGACGGGCGCGTGGTTCCGGTCCACGAGTCCGGCCGCCGCGTCATCTTCCTCGGCGATCTGGTCGATCGCGGGCCGAAGTCGCCAGAGGTGCTGCGCCTCGCGATGGACATGGTGACCGCCGGCCAGGCCCTTTGCGTCCAGGGCAACCACGAGGCGCGCCTGGTGCGCAAGCTCAACGGCAAGAATGTGCAGGTCACCCATGGCCTGGCCGAGACCATGGCGCAGCTCGAGGCTTTGAATGAAGGCGGCCGCGCCGCGTTCATCGAGGAGTCACGCCGCTTCATGGACGATCTCCGCAGCCACTATTGGCTGGACGGCGGCAAGCTGGTGGTCGCGCATGCCGGCCTTAAGGAAGAGATGCACGGCCGCGGCTCCGGCGCGGTGCGCTCCTTCGCGCTCTATGGCGAGACGACGGGTGAAACGGATGAGTTCGGCCTGCCGGTGCGCTTCAACTGGGCCTCGGAGTATCGCGGCAAGGCGACCGTGGTCTATGGCCACGTGCCGACGCCGGCGGCGGAATGGGTCAACCGCACCATCTGCGTCGATACCAGCTGTGTCTTCGGCGGCAAGCTGACGGCGCTCCGCTATCCGGAGCTGGAGCTGGTCGACGTGCCGGCGGCGCGGGTCTACAGCGAGCCGGTCCGCCCGCTGGCCGCGCAAGCGGCCGGGCGCAGCGCGCAGCAGGAGGCGGACGCGCTGCTGGATCTCGCCGAGGTCAGCGGCAAGCGCACGATCACGACGGCGCTCTATGGCCATGTCCGGATCGAGCCGGAGAACGCCACCGCGGCGCTTGAGGTGATGAGCCGCTTCGCCGTCGACCCGCGCTGGCTGATCTACCTGCCGCCGACCATGTCGCCCTCGGAGACCTCGGCGCGGGAACGGCTGCTGGAGCATCCGGATGAGGCGCTGGCGCATTTCGAGCGCGCCGGCGTCGAACGCGTGATCGCCGAAGAGAAGCACATGGGCAGCCGCGCCGTTCTGGTCGTCGCGCGCGACCATGACGCAGCGCTGCGCCGCTTCGGCGTGCCGGACGATCGCATGGGCCGCATCTATACCCGCACCGGCCGTCCGTTCTTCAAGGACGACGCGCTGGAGCAGGCGGTGCTGGCGCGCGTCGCCGCGGCGGCCTCCGCTGCCGGATTGTGGGAGCACCTCGGAAGCGATTGGCTCTGCCTCGACGCGGAACTGATGCCTTGGTCAGCCAAGGCACAGGGCCTGATCGCGGAGCAATACCGCCCGGTCGCCGTGGCTTCCGGCGCGGCCACGGTCGCCACCGTGGCCGTCCTGCGGCAGACTGCGGCGCGCGGCGTCGACGTGGCGCCGCTGCTCGCCCGCATGGAAACCCGCGCTGCAAACGCTGGGGCCTACGCTGCGGCAGTCGAGCATTACATCTGGCCGGTTGCCGGCATCGACGACCTGAAGCTGGCGCCGTTCCATGTGCTGGCGAGCGAGGGCAAGGTGCATATCGACCGTGGCCACGACTGGCACATGGCAACGGCGGCTGCGTTCGCCGCCGCCGATCCGGCGCTGCTTGTCGCGACGCCGCACCGCATCGTCGCGCTGGCCGACGCGGAAGCGCGCACGGCGCTCTGCGACTGGTGGACGGAGCTCACCGCTCGCGGCGGCGAAGGCTTGGTGCTGAAGCCCCTCGACTTCGTGACGCGCGGCGGCAAGGGCTTGGTGCAGCCGGCGCTGAAGTGCCGCGGCCGCGAATACCTGCGCATCATCTACGGCCCCGACTACACGATGCCCGAGCACCTTGAGCGCCTGCGCGAACGCAGCCTCGGCGGCAAGCGCGCCTTGGCCCTGAAGGAGTTCGCCCTCGGCATCGAAGGTTTGGAACGCTTCGTCCGCCGCGAGCCGCTGCGCCGGGTGCATGAGTGTGCGTTCGGCGTGCTGGCGCTGGAAAGCCAGCCGATCGACCCGCGGCTTTGATTTTGTGTCGCTTCCTCCGGGCGGCTGCTCTTGGGGGCTTAGCTCACCACGCCGCCGGCGGCAGGATTCGGCACTGCATCGCTTCAGTCAATGGCGTTCTAATTAGAAGCCGAGGTCACCGCCTACGCATGCCGCATAGCAACATCGCTGGCAACGCGAATAACTTGCACCCAGAGCCGGGCATTGGTAGTTCAATCCAGGGTATTGCAGCGCCGTATCTGCGATCGGGGATTGCGCTATATGCTTTCGACAGAACTGGCCGATCTCTTCATACGGCTCTGGAATTCCATTGAGCAGGCAACCGAGGCCGGCGGCGCAATCCCGCCGCCTTCGGCGCTCGTACATGGAAGGCTGGAAGCGGAAGCGGTGGGACTGATCAGCAGACCCACCGCGGCGGCCGAACTGGAGAAATGGTCGGGGACGGATCAACAGCGGGCTGTGATCGCAGCCCAAGCGATCGACGCTTGGTTCTTGCCTATGACCGGCCCCACTACCGGCCTGAATTCCGAACTGCGGGAAGCAAGACGCCAGTACCTCCTGCGCCACCGCTTCGACTCAGCGGCATCCAGCGATCGGCTGATCTTGCGTAGGCCGCTCGGTGGACGCTGGCAGGATCCGCTGTCGATGCCTAAGAATTACGTCGGTGCCGCAGCTTTCTTTGAGACCCTTTTTGTACTGCCGGGGGAGATCACCTCGACGCATCCTGACGACGAGACCAAGCCAATCAAAATCAAGATCGACTTTAGAATGTCAGCGGCCGCGGACGTACGACCCTTCGATCTTACCCGCCCCTGGAGCCTGGGCATCGCGCCGATCGCCGAAGCAGACACGGACTTTGATTTCAAGACCTTGGATGTCGCGGGACAGGAACACTACGACGTCCAGGTCCAGCCGCTCCACGACCGCATCAAGGATGTGGTCAAATATCTATGCGAGCAGAATTGCCGCGTCATCGCATTTCCCGAAATGGCAATCCACGAGGACGCCATCACGGTGCTTAAAGACGCGGTCGCCGCGCACGGCCCGACCTCCCAACTCTCACTGGTCTTCGCCGGATCGGCGCGCATGCCCGACGCCTCCGGCAAGCCGCCTTACAACGAAAGCATCGTTCTAGATCATCTCGGGAGAGAGATACTTAAGCATCGAAAATTGACTCATTGGAACTTGAAGAAGGATCAATGCGATCGCTATGCGCTCCCGTGTAAGGGGGCGACGCTCAACGAATACACTACGGCCGGCGATACCGTGACGGTGCTGGAGCACGGCTTCTTCGGTCGAATCGCCACTTTGATCTGTGAAGATCTCAGCCGCTTTCAGCCGGGCGTGTGGCTGCGAGAGAATATGCTGCTTGATCTGCAGTTCACGCCGATCCTCGACGCGACGATCGAAGAACAGCGCTGGCCGCATAGGTTCGGCACAAAGGCAAGCTTCTCTGGCAGGTGCCGCGTGATCGTCGCGAACAGTGTTCCGCTTACTCTGCGACAGAATAAGGTCAACAACGCGAGCGGAGCCACTCACCGCGTTTCAGGTCAGTGCGGAATTGCTTTCCTAGCCGATGTGGAGAGCGCTGATCTTAGGGAGCGCTTCGTTCATGTCCCTCTCCCCCTCACGAGTCCGGTTGCAGAAGTCGTAAGCTGGCATCCTGAAACTTGGAATTTAAGCTCAATTTCAAAGCATTAGGTCATTAACCATAGCTTTCTTGCAGTTGTTTGCTTTTGAACGAGATCAGTTGACGTCAGTTGACTTAAGTGCAGATTTGCCTACTTAATCGTAGAAGAAGGCTAATCGAGGCGGAGCTATGTCCATTACCCAGGAAGATTTCACGAGGGCGATCGACTTTCTTGGAGACGCCGTCGACACCGAGGATCTCGAGCGCATTGATGCCGAGGTGCAGAACGTCGCTTCAATTGTTGCAGATGCGATCGCGGAGGGAGCTGACGAGGAGATCAGAGAGAGCGTTCCTCGGATGGAGCGATTGTATAGTCGCATCCGCGTGCGGCCCGATCGTAAGGAACGAGATGATATGGTTGCGGGCCAGCTTCGAGCTCTGACAACACTTTTTACAGTTGGCTCACAGCAGCGCCGCGGCATAGAGGCGGCTGAACTGGTCGTGAAGCATCGCCGGATTCTCGAGGCTCTAGCGGGCGCGTCGGAGCCACTGGACAATAAAGCGCTTGCCAAAAAAATCGACCGCACTGAAGAGACGGTTGCCCGAGCGATGCCCGTTCTGCGTGACGCTGGACTGGTTGCGACGCGTGCCGAATGGCGGAGGCGCGTCAACTCCCTCACAAATCAAGGTCGCGCTGCAATCGAGGGGCATAGAGAGGCAAGCGAAGTCGGTATTAGGAAGAACATGAATACTATCGTGAATAATGTCGCCCTACCGGTTGTGACGAAGACGCTATCTCATGCGGAAATGGTGAAGGCGCTTAGCACTAATTTCCTCACTCGGGTTAAGGGTCATTTTGACTTCGATCTCTATCCAGTCGTTTATACGGTTCAGCACAAGAACATTGTGCCCATCGATATGAGTGAGTGGGGCTGTCCTCGCGACTTAAACATTTTTGAAAGCTGGGGTAAGCCATCGACTATTCCTGATCCAACGATAGCCGCTGGCCCCGGTGGCAGAATGTCGAGCGGCCACACGATCTATTCAAAGCCCGTAAATGTTGGTGTAGGTGCAGGCTGGACGATTGTTGACTTAAAGCGAGCGCACGAGGCTGTTTCCATGCCTGAAATAGCTGTTTTGGAACTCCTGTATGAAGGTGGCACAATCAAGGATGTGGCGGCCGCTTTCCGTGTTGAAGAGAACGCGGCTGAGGAACGCCTAGACCAACTGGGAGTGAAAGCAGCTGGAGCCGGCTAGGGCTCTCTTCGGCGGCTAAGCGGCGCGCCTCGCCATCAACTCGGCGATAGAAGGGCGGCCACGCTTTGACCGTCGCGGACGGTTATCCTCGTTGGCAGGTGCGAACCTCGGCACCTCTCGATGCTGCCCAATGAATTCTTCCAGGTCAGAGACCGCGAACAACGTCCGGCGCCCAATCCTGGTCACGACCGGGCCTCGGCCCTTATAGACAAGATCCCTAAGCGCGGCGCGCGACAGCGCGAGCGCGGCGGCGGCTTGCTCGTAGTTGAGCAGGAGCTGTGGCACCACCATGGATGCTGACATTCGATACGAGCCCGCCAGCACATGTCCCGTGCTGCAAGGACTTCAGGGCTGCGGTTGCGGTAGCGAGGCTACGGTGCAGCGGGCGCCATCGCGCCCGGACGGTTCCATACCGTCGTCCGGATGAATTAAAGCCCGCTCGCTGGGACAACGCCCATAAAAACGGTCACCTGGATTTCTGGGCCTGTCAACTTCGAGCGTGCAGCCGGCATAAAATTTGGCTCGGCCATCGCCTCGAAGCGGTCGGAATGGGCACTGGCGAAGGCTGCTACGCGGTGCTACGAAAGCGCTGTCAGCCGGGCGGACTCAGGTCGTTTGGCTGGCACAATTTTGGCACACTTGAGGGCGACTAGCGGCGACATCGAGCGACAGACGGCGACGCTAAGGAATTGAATTTCCTGAATTTGCCAATCTTATCAAGGGGTTGTGGCCCCCTCCGAAGGCAAAGGTCGTACGTTCGAATCGTATCGGGTGCGCCAGATTTCTCATAAAATTCAATAACAAACCGGCCGGAGCGGCGGACTTATTCCGCGCCCGGGTCGTTCTCATTCGGGAAGCATCGATTTCCGGTGCAGTGGTGGGAACGACATGCGATTGCTGTTGCAGATCTCCGTCGGTCTCTTGATCGGGTTGAGCGGCATTGCGCAATGTGCGGCGCAATCCGAGCCGGGTGCGGCGCAAACCGGGGGACCCAGTGTCGGCGATATCATCATCGACGCGGCCGCCCGGCGCATTCTCCGCGACTACTTCGCGCGCAACGCCGATGCCTGGGTGGCCGCCAATCCGGACCAAGCCAGCGGCAACAACAAGCGGAAGAACAAGCACAAGAACCTGCCGCCGGGCATCGCCAAGAAGGGCAGCCTGCCGCCGGGCCTGGCCAAGCAGCTGGTCCGCAACGGCCATCTCCCGCCCGGTCTGGAATACCGCGATCTGCCGCCGGATCTCATCGTGCAGCTGCCGCCGCTGGCGCCGGACTATCGCTATGTCATCGCCGACGATCGGGTGATGCTGATCCGCGCCGCGACCAATGTCATCCTCGACATCCTGCAGGTCCCGGCGCTCTGAGATTCAGCGCGGCGGCAGCAGGATGTAGACCTTCCGCAGGGTCTCGGTCACGGTCCAGACCGTGTTCTGGCCGGCATGCAGGCGCGCGATCGCGCCGGGTTCGAGCGTGATCCTGCCGCCGTCCTGAAATTCCACCGTGGCGGTGCCGGCGAGCACGGTCAGGATTTCGTCCACCTCGACGTCGCGCATCACGCCGGGCGTCATTTCCCAGACGCCGACCACGGCCCCGCCGAACTTCTCGATCTGCACCGAGCCGGTTCGGGGCGCGCCTGAGACGCGCTGCGCCGCGGGCACGTCCTGGAGCGGAATCTCGATCTCGCTGGCCGCGAGCTTCTGCCAATCCTCAAGCATCCATAGATCCCTTATTCGAGAGTGATCAGCTCGCGTTTGAACGGCACTTCGTCGTTGCGCGGCGGCGCATCCATCTCGCGCGCGAAGCGGTGGCCGGAATAGACCGCCGCGGCGATAGTCGAGGGCGCCAGGCAATCGCCGATCCGGGTCAGCGACATGATGCCGGCATCGGCCAGCAGTGCCTGTTCAAGCGCGTGAAACAGGGCGTCGTTCGGCAGGCGCATGGTGACCAGCACCAGGGACGAGCAGGGCAGGGTCTGCTCGCGGCCGCTGCCGGTGTGTGCGATGCGAACTTCGCCCTTGCCGGCGGCGGAAAGGCCGTGCTTCTCCTTCACCGTGACGCCGAGCTGATAGAGGCGCTCTTCGATCCAGGTCTGCTCCAAGGTCATCGCAGTCCAGCTCGACACATCCGACGCGGGAGTCACCAGCGTGACCTCGGCCCCCTGCAACCGCAGCTGTTCGGCCAGGACGCCGCCCATGTAATAGTGGTCGTCATCGTAGACCACGACCGGCCCGGCGATCTTCGCGCCGGCGAAGATGTCTTCGGGCGTGAAGACGGCGATGTCGGCGAGGCCCGGAATGGCGGTGGCGTGAAAGCGACCGATCCCGTCGCGGCGCCAGCTGGCGCCGGTCGCCAGCACAACGCGCGGGAAGCCGTAGTCGAGGATGTCCGCCGCGGAGAGCCGGCTGCCGAGATAAGTCTCGACATTGGGCATGCGCTGGATCTGCTGCACCCGGTAGTCGCGGACCCGGCCCCAGGTAGCGAGGCCGGCGAGCCGGCTTTCGTCATGCACCCGGCCGCCCAGTACTTCGCGCGCCTCGGCGAGGGTCACGGCATAGCCCCGGTTGCCGAGCGAACGCGCGCATTCGAGACCGGCCGGGCCGGCGCCGACGATGAGCACGCGATCGTCGGATGCCTTGGCCGGGATGATCTCGGGATGCCAGTCCTTGCGCCATTCCTCGCCGATGGTCGGGTTCTGGGTGCAGCGCATCGGCACCATGGTGAAGTCGGAGGTCACGCACATGTTGCAGCCGATGCATTCGCGGATGTCGTCGCTCCGGCCTTCCTCGATCTTCTTCGGCAGGAAAGGATCGGCGATCGACGGCCGGGCGGCGCCGATGAAATCCAGGATGCCGCGGCGGATCTGCGAGACCATGGTGTCGGGCGAGGTGAAGCGCCCGACCCCGACCACCGGCTTGGTGGTCAGCCTCTTCACGAAGCCGATGAACTCTTCCTGCGAGCCTTCGGGGCCGAAGCGCGACGGCATGGAATCGCGGCGCCATTCCCGGATGTTCACGTCCCAGAGGTCGGGCACTTCCGCCAGCGCCTCGATCACGGCGCGGGATTCATCCATGTTCGCGGCGCCGTCCTCCGACAATCCCTCATCGACCACGTAGCGGAGCGCGACGGCGCAGGTGTCGCCGACCGCTTCATGGGTGTCCTCGAGCACTTCGCGCAGCAGGCGCATCCGGTTTTCCAGGCTGCCGCCATATTCGTCGCTGCGCCGGTTGCGCTTGCGCGAGAGGAAATCGCCGAGCAGCGAGCTGCCGGCATGGCTGTAGAGATAGATGAGATCGAAACCGGCGCGCCTGGCGCGGAGCGCTGCATCGCGGTGCCAGCGGCGATAGTTCCGGATGTCGGCGCGATCCATGGCGCGGGCCTGCACCGGGTATCCGGTCGAGACCGGCACATGGCCCACGGCGATCGGCACCTCGCGGCTGTAGAGGCAGCCGTCGCGATGGCCGGTATGGACCAGCTCGATGCCGGCGAGAGCACCATGGTCGTGCACTGCCTCGTTCATGCGGGCGAAGATGGGGATGTCGCGATCGTCCCAGAGTCGTCCCTCGACCAGCGGCGACAGATCGCCGGAGGGATGGATGTCGGTCTCCTCGGTGCAGATCACCGCCCAGCCGCCCTCGGCCTTCATCCGCCGCATCGCGATCATCGCATTGGGGAAGCTCATCCCCATCCCGTTGCAATGCGGCACCTGGAAGAAGCGGTTCTTGGCGGTCACCGGTCCGATCGGGACCGGCTCGAATAGAATGTCATAGCGTGGATCGCGTGGCATGATTCCCCCGAAGACTCGGCGGGCATCTTGGCGCAAGCCGCGTGAGTCGGCTAGGCGCTCTCGCCGCGCGGATGGGAGTGGCCCCAATCAATCGGGCGAACAGGCTTAGCGCTTCTCGGTCAGGACCTCGCGGAGGCGGCGCAGCAGGATCTGGCGATTGCGCTCGCCGGCGGTCTTGGCGATGGAGTCCTGGAGATCGAGCAGGAAGCTCGCATAGTCGTTGTGCCAATCGCGTCCGGCGCGGAGCATCTCGGTCTTCACCGGGTCGAGCCGCGGCGGCTCGGCGGCCGCAACGGCACGCGGCGTCTCGGCCGGATGCAGAATGAAGGTCTGGTCGAGCCGGGGGATCACCACGTCGGCCTTCGCTAGGCCCTTGGCGAGGATTCCGTCCTTCAGGCTGGCGAGCGCCGCGTCTTCGCCATGGGTGATGAACACGCCCCGGAAGATCGGCAGCCGCGCCTCGAGCCAGGCCAGCAGCTCCCCGCGATCCGCGTGGCCGGAATAGGCGTCGATCGTCCGGATGCGTGCCGCCACCTTCACCTCCTGCCCATGGATCCGGACCGAGGCCACGCCGGACTGCAGCAGGGCGCCCATCGTGCCGGGCGCCTGATAGCCGACCAGCAGGACCGTCGCGTCGGAGCGCCAGAGATTGCTCTTTAGGTGATAGCGGATCCGACCGGCGTCGCACATGCCGCTGGCCGCGATAATGATGGCGCCGCCGGCGACACGGTCCAAGGCCATGCTCTGCTCGGCGGTGGCGATGAAGTGGATGTGCGGCGCGTGGAACGGATCGGCGATATCGGGTGGGAGCCGGAGCTGGTCGTGGAACCGCTCGAACACCTCGGTCGCCCGGATCGCCAGCGGCGAGTCGAGGAAGGTCGGCATCGGCGGAATCTCACCCTTCGCGGTCAAAGTGACGAGGTCGGCGAGCAGCTCCTGGGTGCGCTCGACGGCGAAGGCCGGAATGATCAGGTTGCCACCGGTCGAGCGGGCTTCGGTGACCACGGACTTGAGGGTCGTGCGCCGCGCCTCGTCCGTCAGCCTCGTTCGCTCCCGATCACCGTAGGTCGCCTCAATGACGACATAGTCGAAATTCTCGGCGGCCTCCGGCCCGGAATGGAACGGCTTGATATCCGGCCCGATATCTCCGGAGAACAGGATGCGCAGCAGCCGCTGCTTCGGGTCGTCGGTCATGACCTCAAGCTCGATCGAGGCGGCGCCGAGGATGTGGCCGGCATCGTGGAACCGGGCCCGCACGCCCGGCATGATCTCCGACCAGGCATCCCGCGCGATCGCGGTGAGGCGCGACAGCATCGCCTCGGCTTCGGCGCGGGTGTAGATCGGCTCGACCTCCGGCCGGCCGCGCCGCGCATTGCGCTGGTTCAGGCGCTGCACCTCGCCCTCCTGGATCGCGCCGGAATCCGGCAGCATCCATTCGAGCAACGCATTGGTCTCCACCGTCGCGATGATCTTGCCCGCATAGCCGGCGTTGCAGAGCTTCGGCAGCAAGCCTGAATGATCGATATGCGCATGGGTCACCAGAACGGCGTCGATCTTCGCGGGATCGAAGGGCAGGGCGCCGTAGTTCAGCTCGCGCAGGGTCTTGGGGCCCTGGAACAACCCACAATCGATGAGGACGCGGCCGCGCGGGTGGCTCAGCAGATAGCAGGACCCGGTCACCGTGCCCGCGGCGCCGCAGAATTTCAGGGAAATCGTCATGATGCCTTGCTCAATGCGTAGCCGGAATCGGCCCCGGCCATCTCGGTCGCGAAACGGAAGTCGGTCGCATGCTCGGCATGGATCCGATAGAGCGGCTCGCCGGCTTCGACCGGGCTGCCGACCTTCTTGAAGAGATCGACGCCGGCACCCTTGTCGGTGGGCGCGCCTGCCATCCGTGCGACCCGCGCGATGCGGTAGCAGTCGATCCCGGTGACGACACCGGAACGCGGCGCCAGAACGTCCTCGACCATCGTTCCGGCGGCGATATTGGGCGATGGGCCTTGGGCGGCGATGATGCGGTCGAATTGCCGGGCCGCCGCGCCCGATTCCAGGAGCTCGAGTGCTCGCAAGCTGCCCTTGCCGCCGCGCAAGGCGGGGTCGAACTCCAGGATGCGCCCGGCCAGCAGCAGGGCGCGGTCGCGGAGATCGCCTGGCGCGGCCGGATCGCCATGCAACACGCGGAGCACGTCGCGGGCCTCCAGGACCGGGCCGACGCCGTTGCCGATCGGCTGGCTGCCGTCGGTGATCTCGACATTGAGCGAGAGGCCGACCTGGTCCCCGACGAACTCGAACAGCTTGCGCAGGCGGATCGCGTCGGCCAGCGAACGCACCTTGGCGGAGGGGCCGACCGGGATGTCGATGATGAGATAGCTCGATCCGGCGGCGAGTTTCTTGGAGAGGATCGAGGCGACCAGCTGCTCGCGGGTGTCGATTCCGAGCTGGCGCTCGACCGAGATCAGGATGTCGTCGGCCGGCGAGAGATTCACATGCCCGCCCCAGACGATGCAGCCTTTGACCGCGCGGACAATGTCCTGCATTTCCTCGGCGCTGATCTCGACCCGCGCCAGCACCTCCATTGTATCGGCGGTGCCAGCCGGCGAGGTGATCGCCCGCGACGAGGTCTTCGGGATCGAAAGGCCGTGCGCCGCCACGATCGGCACCACGATCATCGAGGTGCGGTTGCCGGGAATGCCGCCGATGCAGTGCTTGTCGACCACGGTCTGCTCCGGCCAGGTCAGGCGCCTGCCGACCGCGGCCATGGCGCGGGTCAGCGCCAGCACCTCCTCGGTGGTGAGGAAGCTGGCCGAGGCGATCAGGAAGGCCGCGATCTCCATCTTGGAATAGCGGTTGGCGACAATGTCGCGGATCACCGATTCGAACTCGGCATAGCCGAGCCGCGCGCCGGTGACCTTGGCGCGGATCGCCTCGCGGCTGGCCGGCGGAGCGGCCTGGGCGACGCTGACGTCGCTCCCTTCCGGGAGACCAAGTTGCCTGAATGCCTGCTCCGAGAGGCCGAGTTCGTCCGGCCGCAGCAGATGGGCATTGTCGCTGATGTTGAGCACCGCCAGGACCGAGCGGCCGCCGGCCGCGATCTCGATCTTGGCCAGGCCCTGGAACTTCTCCGCGCGATAGATCGGACAATCCCGTGCGAGATAGACGACGTTCTCGCGCGGTGTGTCGATGGCGACGCGACGCAGCTTCAGCATGGCGGGCGGTTGATGCTCATGCCGTATTGGAGCGGGGCGCGGGGCCGCGCGCTTTGATCTTGATCAACTCGCGCCGGTCAGGAAGGCGAAAAGAAGGACCGGGGACGATCCCCCGGCCCTCTCACCGCTCGGCGATCAATCCGCCCGATGTGCCCCGAGTTCGGCGAAGACGGCGCCGGATTTCTGCTTCAACTGGTTGGCGACGACGGCGCCGAGCAGGCCGGCGATCGGCACCAGCGCGACCAGTCCATAGGCGATGGCGTCATTTGCGCCCGTGAGGATGGGGAAGTTCTTCACCACCAGGATAGCGATGATCGCGAGCAGGACGCCGGCGACCAGCGGCGCCAGGAAGGTCTTGAAGCCGGAGGGAGAAAGCTCGGGCCTTTTGCGGAAGAATGCAATCACCGCGAAGGAGACCAGCGCCATCAGGGTGATCACGCTCAAGGTCGCGAGATTTGTGAGCCAGGCGAACACGGCGAGGAATGGATCCTGGCCGGTCACGATGAAGATGCCGAGCACGATGAAGGCGAGCACGGTCTGCAGCAGCGAGCCCAGGTGCGGGCTCTGATGCGCGTCATGGGTCTGGCCGAGATGCGCCGGCAGCAGGCCCTCGCGACCGAGCACGTAGAAATAGCGAGCCGCCGCATTGTGAAAGGCGAGCAGGGCCGCGAACACGCTGCTGATCAGCAGCAGGCCCATGATCTGGCTATGCCAGGCGCCGATGTATCGCTCCGACAAAATGAACATAAAGGCGGCCGGATCCGGCAGACCCTGGAGTGTAGGGAGCACCTTGTCGGCACCCTCGCCGTTCACCATGCACCAGGTGGTCACGGCGTAGAAGATGCCGATGATCAGCACGGAAAGATAGGTTGCGCGCGGCACGGTGCGGCCGGAATCCCGGGCTTCTTCGCTGTAGATTGTGGTGGCCTCGAAGCCCATGAAAGCCGCAAAGCACAGCAACAGTCCGATGGTCGGCGAGCCCTGGAAGAAGGCCTCTGGGGTGAAGCTCACCATGCTGTTGCCGCTGTCGCCGCCGGCGCCGATGATCGCGAAATCGAGGATCAGCACGATGATGTACTCGACGCAGACCAGCACCGCGAGCACCCGTGCGGAGAGATCGATCTTCAGATAGCCAAAGGCGCCCACCAGCGCCATCCCCAGCAGCGCCCAGCCCCACCACGGAATCCCGGCCACGACCGGGCCGATTCCGGGCAGACCAGACAGGACCTGGGCCGTCACCGCGCCGAACAATCCGTAAAGACCGATCTGCATCGCATTGTAAGCCAGCACGGCGATATAGGCAGCGCCGCCGCCGGCGACGCCGCCCAAGCCCCGCGCGGTGAACGCAAAGAAGGAGCCGGCGTTGCTGATATGCCGCGCCATGGTCGTGTAGCCGACTGAGAAGATCAGCAGGAGGAGCGTCGTCAGTACGACGGCGGCCGGCACGCCGGAGCCGTTGCCGAACAGCATCGCAATCGGATAGCCGCCGGCGACGGCGGTCAAGGGCGCCGCCGCAGAGACGACGAAGAAGGTGATCGCGGCGACGCCCAATGCGTTACGCCGGAGCCGGTCGGTCTGCCCGCCGGACGAAGATCCAGTCTGTGCCATGGCTTCAAGCCTCCCCCTGTGTCCGCGGTGGCACTGAGTGCCGCCGCCATCGCTGCGTTGTTGCATCCGCTCTCGCCGCGGATGCCTCGCATTTTTCATTCGATATCGAACGATAACGCAGATCAAGCGGTGGGGCAAGCCGGTCGTTCGAGGAAGAACGATCGGCCGGCGCAAGGCGGCTTCAGGGAGCGGCTTCAGGGAGCGGCTTCAGGGTGCTATAAGACGGCCCCTTCAGGACCGAGGAGATCATGGTGGCCAAACCCGCGCGGCCCGCCGCACGCACCAAACGCCCGGCGGCGACGCCCAAGCTGCACCCGCATTCCAAGAAGCCGCTGGCCGAGGTACTGGGCGAGCGCCGGGTCGCCGGGCTGCAGGTCAATCTCGACTCGATGGCTTTGGTCTCCAACATCCACCGCGCCTCGGCTGCCATACGGGATCACTTCGAGCGCTGCGTCCTCACCGAGGCCGACCTGCACTGGTCGGCTTTCGTGACGCTCTGGTGCCTCTGGATCTATGGCGAGCTCGAGACCCGGAAGCTCGCGATCGAAGCCGGCGTCGCCAAGAGCACGCTCTCCGGAATCCTGAACACGCTGGAGGCGCGCAAACTGGTGCGCCGCCGTACCAACGAGGCGGAGCGCCGCCTGGTGATCGTCAACCTGACCTCGGCCGGCGATACGCTGATCTCCAGCCTATTCCCGCGCTTCAATGCCGAGGAGACCCGGATCGTCGGCGGGCTGAGCGGCAAGCAGACGAAATCCGCGACCGACGTGCTGCGCGTCATCCTCGCGACCATCGAGAAAATCGACGGTCCCCTCCACGAGATCGACTGAGCAAGCCTGAGGAATGCATGGGCGCTTGACTTGGGTCAGGCGCTGGCTAATTATTCGACGTCGAACGATCGGCAAAGCGGCAGAACAATCCGATCGGCCCCCAGGGGAGGCAGCAGGGAGGCGGCATGGCGGCGACAGTCGAAGGCGTCGAAATCGATACGCGGCATTGGATCGGTGGCCGGCGCGTGGACAGCGCGGACCGCTTCCAGAGCATTTCGCCGATCGATGAGACCCCGATCGCCGATGTCGCGAGCGCGGGCTCTGCCGAGATCGAGCAGGCCGCCGCAGCGGCGCAGACGGCCTTCAAGACCTGGGGCCGAACCGGCCGTGAGGAACGCGCGCGGCTGCTGCACAAGATCGCCGACGGTGTGGAAGCGAACATCGAGCGTCTTGCGGTGGTCGAGACGCGGGACAACGGCTCGCTGCTGCGCTCGCATCGCCGCGGGGTGATGCCGCGGGTCGCGCACAATTTCCGCTTCTTCGCCGACTGGCTGCTGCAGCTCGACCATCCGGATTTCGACACCCGCGGCCATCGCAACCATGTGAGCTGGGATCCCGCCGGTGTCGCGGCGATCATCACGCCCTGGAACGCGCCGCTGATGCTCGGCACCTGGCGCATCGCGCCGGCGCTGGCTTCGGGCTGCACCGTCGTCTACAAGCCGCCGGAATGGGCGCCGCTGACCGCCTCGCTGCTGGCCGATATCACCGCGGAGGCGGGATTGCCGGACGGGGTCTTCAACGTGGTGCAAGGCCTGGGCAAGACGGCGGGTGCCGCGCTGACCCGGCATCCGAAGGTCCGGCGCATCAGTTTTACCGGCTCGGTCCCGACGGCGAAGACCATCGCGGCTGCGGCGGCGGAGAACCTGGTGCCGCTCTCCTTCGAGCTCGGCGGCAAGTCGCCGTTCATCGTCTTCGCCGATACCGATCTCGATCTCGCGGTCTCGACTGCGGTCGGGCAGTATGACAATGCTGGCCAGGTGTGCCTCGCCGGCACGCGCATCCTGGTCGAGGAGTCGATCCGCGCAAAATTCCTCGCGGCCTTCACCGAAAAGGCCCAGGCGATCCGCCAAGGCGATCCGCGCGACGAAACGATCGATATCGGCCCGCAGATCAGCCGGCCGCATTTCCAGCGCATCGACGGCTTCGTGCGCCGGGCCAAGGAAGCAGGGCTACAGCCGGTCCTGGGCGGTGGGCCGAACGCCAAGCTCGGCGGCCTCTACTATCAGCCGACGCTGTTCCTCGATCCGCCGGAGAATGCGGAGATCCTGCGCGAGGAAGTCTTCGGCCCCGTGCTCTGTCTGCAGTCGTTCCGCACGGAAGAGCAGGCGATCGCCATGGCCAACGACACCGAATACGGCTTGGCCGGCGTGGTCATGACGGGCGATGAGGAACGGGCGAAGCGCGTCTCGGCGCAGATCAATGCCGGCTTGGTCTGGAACAACTGCTTCTTCGTGCGCGACCTGCGCCAGCCGTTCGGCGGCAACGGCAAGTCCGGCATCGGCCGCGAGGGCGGCACCTGGTCGTTCGATTTCTACTGCGATGTGAAGGCGAGCATCTTCTCGCCGAATGGATGGAGCAAGAATGGGTGAGGTCGCAGGCTGCGGACTCCTGGCGCATGTCCCCACGGTCATGTTGCCGAAGGCGATCCGCTACGAGTTGAACAACGGGCAGGAGTTCTCGGTAGTGACGGGCCTCAACCGGCTCAAGGCCGAGGTCCTGTCGAAGCTCGACTACGATCTGGTCGTGGTGCTGGATTCGCACTGGTTCACCACGGTCGAGTTCGTGATCACGTCGCACGCGCGGCGTCACGGCAAATATACTTCGGACGAACTGCCGCGCGGCATGTCCCAGGTGCCCTATGACGCGCCGGGCGACCCGGAATTTGCCAAGGCCGTTACGGCACTCGCCGGCAAGCACGGTACCTGGATCACGCCGATCGACGATCCCTGCCTGCCGATTCAGTACGCGACCGTGAACCTGATGACCTATCTGCAGAAGGCGAACGAGGCCTGGGTCTCGGTTTCCTGCGCGCAGACCGGCGAGACCGATGACTTTCTGCGGGTCGGCCGGGCGCTGGGCGAGGCGATCGCCGGCATCGACCGCAAGGTCCTGCTGCTCGCCTCCGGTGCGATGAGCCACAAATTCTGGCCCTTGAGCAAGCTGCGCGCGCATGAGGCGGCGGGAGTCGAGCACATCTTCAGCCCGGCCCATGCCAGGGCGGACCTCGATCGCCTCGACTGGATGAAGGCCGGCGATCATGCGCGCGTGCTGAAGGCGATGCCGGAGTTCCTGCAGTACAAGCCCGAGGCCAATTTCGGTCACTACGTGATGATGGCGGCGGCCATGGGCGAGGCCGATTTCTGCGCGCCGGGCCGGCTCTACAGCGAGTACGAGAACTCGATCGGCACCGGCCAGGTGCATATCTGGTTCGACCGGCCGGGTGACGGCTGGCAGGCACGCCGCAAGGCGGCGCAGTAGGAGGACTGAACGTGCGGGAGACGCGGCGAATCCTGTTGGCCGGTGCGGTGGTCGAGGTCGAGCGCCAGGGTGAGGAACTCGTGGCCGATGACGGGCGCCGGGTGAAGATCGCCGATGCGCAGCACCTGCCCCCGGTGATGCCGACCAAGATCATCTGCGTGCACTTGAACCATGTCAGCCGGGTCAAGGAATTCCAGATCAAGCTCTCGGCGACGCCGACCTATTTCCACAAGCCGATCTCCTCGCTCAATTCCCATCGCGGCGAGGTCGTGCGGCCAAAGCGCTGCAAATGGCTGAACTATGAGGGCGAGGTCGCGATCGTGATCGGCGGTCGCTGCCGCAACGTCTCGCCGCAAGAGGCAGGCGACTATATCCGCGGCTACACGGTGGCGAACGATTTCGGCTTGCACGACTTCCGCGACACCGACGCGGGCTCGATGCTGCGGGTCAAGGGCAGCGACACGCTCTGCCCGCTCGGGCCAGGACTCGTGGAAGGCTGGGACTTCCGGAACAAGTATCTGCGGACGTACGTGAACGGCCAGCTGAAGCAGGACGGCAACACGGCGGAGATGACTTGGGATATGCATTACCTGGTCGCCGACATCGCGCGCACCATCACGCTGGAACCCGGTGACGTGCTGCTCTCCGGCACGCCAGCCAATTCGCGCCCCGTTCAGCCGGGCGACCTGGTCGAGGTCGAGGTGGAAGGATTGGGCCGCCTGTCCAACACCATCGTCGAGGGACCGGAGCCGATCCGCGACGATGTCGGCGCGCAGCCGAGCGAATCCGAGGAGGTGCTCTCGACCGCCCAAGGCGGCGATTGGGAATTCCGCGGCATCCGCCCGCCGAAGAAGCCGGGAGCCTGAACATGAAGGGCTTCTTCTACCCGCGCAGCGCCACCGGCCGTTCGTCGCTCATTCCCCCGCCGCCTTGGCACTATTCCGGCGACCTGCTGACCATCGAGTACCGCACCGATCCGAAGAATGTCGCGGCCTTACTGCCGGCGCCGCTGACTCCGGCCGATGAGGATCCGGGTGCGGTGGCGCTGATCTGGGCCGATTGGCAGTCTTGCGGGGATTCGAAAGAGGAGCTGCTGGACCCGATCCGCGCGCAATACAAGGAGGCCTTCGTCGTCGTGCGCTGCAAGTTCGACGGTCGGACCTATTCGCGCTGCGTCTACATCTGGGTCGATAAGGACTTCGCGCTGCTGCGCGGCATCCACCAGGGCTATCCGAAGAAGCTCGGCTCGATCCACATGACCCGGCCGCACCCGTTCGGTCCGGCGCCGCGCCTGGCGGCGGGCGCGGTGTTCGGCGCCACTCTGGCGGCGGCGGATCGGCGGATTGCCGATGCGGTGATCACGCTCCGCGGCGAGGTCGAGAAGAACGGCTTCGTGAACGGTCATCCGATGGCCCATCACCGCTGGCTGCCGGCTATAGATGGCAAGGGCGACGCCCATGTCGAGTTGATCGAATCGACCGGCGCCAAGTTCGAGGGCGGCAAGCCCTGGATCGCCGATGTCGAGAGCTTCCGCCTCTATGACGTGCCGACCGAGGAACTGGCCGGGCTGGAGGTCAAGGAAATCATCGGCGGGTACTACCGCCAGATCGGCGTCACCTGGAACGGCGGCCGCAGTTTGGTGCCGTCGCCTTAGGTTGGAGGAGCCTGCCTGAAATGACGATCTTCACGCCCATCGACGACGGCCATGCCGATCTCTCCAGCCACGATTCCTTCGTGCGCGGCGCGCCCCACAACACGTTCGCGCGACTGCGACATGAGGATCCGCTGGCCTGGTGCGACTACAAGGGCGGCCAGGGGTTCTGGTCGGTGACCCGGCATCACGACATCCTGGAATTGAACCGCGACAGCAAGCTTCTGAGTTCGGCGCGCGGCATCCGGATGGAAGACCAGACCTATGAGGAGTACCTGGCGCGCCGCACCTTCCAGGAGACCGATCCGCCGGAACACACGCGCACCCGCGTGCTGGTGGCGAAGGCCTTCTCCCAGCCGGTGATCGCGCAATTCGCCGAGCAGATCCGCAAGCTGTGCGACGACATTCTCGACACGGCGCTGGCGCAAGGGTCGTTCGATGCAACGAAGGAGATCGCGCGGCAATTGCCGATGCGTATGCTGGGGCAGATCCTCGGCACGCCCGACAGCGATCTCGACTGGCTGGTGGAGAAGGGCGATCAGCTGATCGCCAACACCGACCCCGAGTTCACCAAGCATGTGCTGGACCAGGTGGATACCGAGGCCTATCGGCTGATGCCGTTCCGGTCGCCGGCCGGTGCCGAGCTCTACGAATATGCCAAGAAGCTGATGGCGGATAAGCAGGCGCGCGGCGATACCAAAGGCGTGCTGCATCTGATCCTGCAGCCGGATTCCCATGGCAATGTGATCTCCGAGCTGGAGTTCCGGAACTTCTTCTGCCTGCTGGTCGCGGCCGGCAACGATACGACGCGCTATTCGATCGCTGCCTCGCTGTTTGCATTGGCCAACCGGCCGGTGCTGATGGAGCAGTTGCGCAATGGCGGCACTTCGATCTGGGAGACGGCGCCGGACGAGTTCATCCGCTGGGCCTCGCCGACCATGCATTTCCGGCGCACCGCGACACGAGACTTCGAACTGCATGGCAAGACGGTCAAGGAAGGCGACAAAGTCTTGCTCTGGTTCGTCTCGGGCAATCGCGACGAGGAGGCCTTCGAGAGCCCGTTCGAGATCGACCTCGCGCGGACGCCGAACCGGCACATCGCGTTCGGTCAGGGTGGGCCGCACATCTGCCTCGGCATGTGGCTGGCCCGGCTGGAGGTGCGGATTCTGTTGCAGGAGTTCGTCAAGCGGGTGAAGCTCCTGGAGCAGGCCGGCCCGCACGAGTTCCTGCGTTCCAACTTCATCGGCGGCATCAAGCGCCTGCCGGTGAAGGTGACACTGCAATAAGAAGAACGACGAGACCACGGGGAGACTAGAGATGGGGACGACGGACCGACTCCGTCTGCTGTTCTGCGATCACCTGAGCATCGCGCGCGGCAAGTACATGCCGGCAAGCAAGATCGGCGACGGCTCGACGCGGTTCTGCCAGGGCACCTTCGCGCTGACCTATGACAAGGAGATGGCGCCGGCCCCGGGCGGCACCATGCTCGAAGGACTACCCGACATGGACGCGGTCTATGTCGGCGCCGATATCCGCGACGGCTGGGAGCCGAGCACCAGGGTGGTGATCGCGGATCTTTACGACAGCAAGGGCGCGCCGCTCGGCATCTGCGGCCGCGGCCGGCTGAAGCAGGCGGTCAAGGACTGGCAGGCCATGGGATTGAATCCCAAGGTCGGGCTGGAGCTCGAAGCCTTCGCCTTCCAGCGCAATGCCGAGGGCAAGCTGGTCCCCTATGACACGCCCGGCGCCTATGTCTACAGCACGGGCCGGTTCGCCGATCCGCTGCGTTTCACCGATGCGATCTGGGCGAAGGCGAGTGAACTCGGCTTCCGGATCGACTGCATCACCTCGGAATACGACTCACCGCAATTCGAGTTCACGCTGACCTATGACGAGGCGGTGAAGGCGGTCGATGACATCTTCCTGTTCCGGGTGCTGGCACGCGAGGTGGCGCTCGACCACGGCATCATCCTCACCTTCATGCCGAAGCCGTTCCTGAACAAGGGCGGCAGCGGGCTGCATGTGAACTTCAGCTTCTCCGATCGGAACGGCAAGAACGTGTTCGGCAATTCGAAGCCCGGCGAGATGACCGATCTCACCAAAGGCTGTATCGCCGGGCTGATGCACCATCATCGCGGCATGGCGGGCCTGGTGGCGCCGACCGTCAATTCCTACGAGCGGCTGAAGCCGGCTAGCCTCTCGGGCTATTGGCGCAACTGGGGAATCGATCACCGCGGCGTCACCACGCGGCTTTCCGCCGAGACCGGGGTCAAGGCGCGGCTCGAGCATCGCATGGGCGATGCCGCCGCCAATCCCTACACCCTGGTCGCCGCGGTCCTGCAGGCGGCGCGCCTCGGTGTCGTCAACCAGTACGCGCTGCCGCCGGCCGAGACCGCCGATTGCATCATGAACCACGACGCAACCGACGGCACGCCGGACAGCTTGGCCGAGGCGCTGAAGGCATTGGCGGCGGATCAGCCGCTGGTTTCCGCGGTCGGGGAGTTGCTGGTTGCCAACCATATCGGTATCAAGGAGCTGGAATTGGAGCGGACGGCGGCGTTGGAAGGCGATGCCCTGCGCGACTACTACATTTATTACGTCTGATGAAAGAGCCTGCCTGATGCCGAAGGTCACCTGGATCCTCAAGGACGGGAAAGAAATCACCGCCGACGTGCCGGTCGGCCATAACCTGATGGAAGCGGCAGTCGCCAAGAACGTGCCGAACGTGATCGGCGAATGCGGCGGTTGCCTGTCCTGCGCCACCTGCCATGTCTATGTAGATCCCGCGTGGTATGCGAAGACCGGCGCTCCCGACGACATGGAAAGCGACATGCTGGAAATCACCGTCGCCGAACGGAAGCCGACTAGCCGCCTCTCCTGCCAGATCAAGGCGGTGCCGGAGCTCGATGGCCTCATCCTGCGCGTACCCTACATTTAATGTCCGACCCGATCGTCATCGTCGGCGCCGGGCAGGCCGGTGTCGCGCTGGCGGCGAAGCTGCGGGCGCTCGGCCATGCCGGCCGGCTGATCCTGATCGGCGATGAGAAGGTGCCGCCTTATCAGCGGCCGCCGCTCTCCAAAAAGTACGTATCCGGCGAGCTCGACGTCGAGCGGCTGCTGATCCGGCCGCGCGACTGGTATGCCGAGCAGAACGTGGAGCTGCGGCTGGAGGAGCGCGTCGTCGCGCTGTGGCCACGGGAGCATGAGCTCACGCTGTCGGATGGAGCGCGCTTGCGCTATCGGCGGCTGGCATTGACCAGCGGGGCGCGGCCGCGCACCTTGCCGGCGGAGATCGGCGGCGCGCTGCCCGGGGTGGTCACGATCCGCGGCCTCGCCGATGCCGACGCGATCATCCCACAGCTGAAGCCGGGCATGCGGCTGGTCGTGGTCGGCGGCGGGTATATCGGTCTCGAGGCCGCCGCGGTGACGGCGGCCAAGGGCATGCAGGTGACGGTGATCGAGGCGGCGGAGCGAATCCTGCAGCGCGTCGCGGCTGCGGAGACGTCGGCCTATTTTCGTGAGCTGCATCGGTGCCACGGCGTGACGATCCGCGAGGCCGCGGGCCTCGAGCGGACTGAGGGCGTCGATGGCCGCGTCGCCTCGGTTCTTCTGAAAGACGGCACCGTACTGCCCGCCGATCTCGTCATCGTCGGCATCGGCGTGCTGCCCAACGACGACCTCGCCCGTGCGGCCGGGCTTGCCGTGGAGAACGGCATTTCGGTGGACGAGAGCGGCCGCACCTCCGATCCCGACATTTTCGCCGCGGGCGATTGCGCCAGCTTTCCGTGGCAGGGCGTGCGGACGCGGCTCGAATCCGTGCAGAACGCGATCGAACAGGCCGAGCATGCGGCGGCCGCGATGCTGGGTGCCGCAGCGCCCTATAATCCCGTGCCCTGGTTCTGGTCGGACCAGTACGACGTGAAGCTGCAGATCGCCGGTCTCAACCGCGGCTATGACCAGGTCGTGGTGCGGCCGGGCAAGCGGCCGGGCAGCCAATCGGTCTGGTACTACCGACAGGGCGTGTTGATCGCGGTCGATGCGATGAACGATGCGCTGGCCTATGCCTTCGGGAAGAAGGCGCTGGAAGGGGGCAAGACGATTGCGCCGGCGATCGCCGCCGATCCGACGGCCGATCTCAAAGCCGCGTTGGGCTGAGACTTCCGTTTCGTTCTATCGTGACTGGCCGCCGCCGGTGGACTTGTCGTCCTGTACGGCATCGACGAACTGTCGCATGGGAAAGGGCTTCGCAAGCGTCTGGTTTGCACCCGCTCGCAAGGCCGAGCCCAGGATATCGCCGGCGGCAATTCCGCCGTTCCCGGATACGGCAATGATCCGGACCGACGTGCTTTCCTCACGAATCTGCATGATGGTTTCGACGCCCGACTTCCCCGGCATGAAGATATCCGTCACGATGACATCCGGTTGCAGGGCGCGGAACATCTCGATGCCTTCCGAGCCTGTTCCCGCTTCGATCACCTCGTGGCCCTCCTCTTCGAGGAGACGACGTGCCATGGCTCGAAAATCCGCGTCGTCATCGATAACCAAGATCCGCGACATCTCAAGATCCCCATCAGATCCGGTGCCCGCAAATGCCGGCCCGTGCCGAGAAGTTGCAAATTTGAGGCTGCGCCGATGTGGTTAACGGTCCCTTAAGCGCGGCGGTGAAATATTCCTAGTTCCCGGTCGCGTGATCTGAGTTCGCTCCTTATGGTGACCGGTGCGGTGGCAAGGGAAGCCGTGGAACGATGGCAGACACAATGGACCAGATGTCCAAGGACCGTAGTCTGATCGCAGCATTGACCGAGGCACTGGTGGCTCGGGCACAAGAGACCATCGTGATCACCGACGGCAATGTCGATGCGTCTCAAGGTCCGGCGATCCAGTTCATGAACGCCGCCGCGGAGCGCCGGACCGGATTCACCAAGGAACAGTTGATCGGGCAGCCGCTCAGCCGCATCGTGTTGGCCGATGCCATGCCGACGGTGCTTGCCCAGTTGCGGAAGATTCGCGACACGGGCGAGACGACTGCGGCCGAACTGAAAGCCAAGGACGCCAAGGGCAAGGAATACTGGATCGAACTCTCGACGGTTCCGATCTGGAGCCCGAACAAGGCACTGGATTATCTGGTGCGGATCGGCCGGGACATCACCAACCGCAAACAGGCCGAGCAGCAACGCGAGACCACTCAGCGACTGCTGGCGTCGGTGTTCGGGGTGATCGATAACCCATTGCTGGTGGCCGACAGCACCGCGGCGATCATCATGAGCAATGCGGCCCTCAGTCGTCAACTCGGTTGGGGTGTCTTCGACACGATCGGCAAGCCGCTCTCGATGCTGGTCGATGAGTCCGGCCGTCCCGCTTTGGAGAAGCTGATCGCGGCCCATGACAATGTCGACCAGACCAAGCAACTCAATCTGAAGCTACTGCACCGCAAGGGAACGCCGGTTGCGGGCGTGCTGCATCTGACGGTGATCAAGCAACCGGACCAGCAGCAGTACTTTGTCGTCAAACTCGAGATCGCGACCGACAGCCCAAGCGCGGCGCCCGCCAATTTCGAACACGCGGTGCGACAAGCGCTGGGAAAGCAGAGTGGGGCGGCACCGGTCGTTGCTGGCAAGCTGCAATTGGTCGGATTGGAGGCGATCCGCGAGAACCTGGGCGACCGTTGGCCCGAAGTCGCCGAGCGCAGCCTGGCCTTGGCGGAGCGGATCATCAAGAAACACTGCCAGGCGGGCGACCTCTGCCGACGTTCCGGCAATGACGGCTTCCTCGTGTTCTTCGACCGCCTGACCGAATCGGAAGCCCAATTCAAGGCCCGCGCCATCGGCGAGGAGATCCGCGAAAAGCTGATGGGCGAAATGCCCGAGGTGATGCAGGTGCAAGTCGCCTCCTATACAGCGTCGGTCGTGGTCGATGCCGCCGAGGCAGCCGGCGGCGAGGAAGCGATTATCGATGCGCTGGAGGAGCGCCTGGAAACGCAACGGCGGCGGGTTGAAGCCAAGGCCCGCGAGACCGCCCAATCCGGCTTGCGAAGCGGAAAGGCGATATTTCAACACATCCAGACCGAGCAGCATCAGCCTGCACCGATCCTCGTCGTTCGAATGCCGAAGACGCTTCGCGTCGCCGTGGATACATTGCTTTCGTTTGGGCAGAATCCCTATGGCCTTGAGGCCGAGATCTTCCTGTTGGCGGGTGCCAGCGAGCGGATTCTCGCCACGATGGGGCAGAACAATTCGGATCTCATCGTAACCTCGGTCAGATTCATCACGCTGTCGCATGCGCGCGATTGCGAAACCTGGCTCAAGGTTGCCAGGAACTTGGGCGAAGCGGGCCGACGTCAGGTGGTTGTGGAAGTCATCGATCTCCCGCCTGACGTTGCGCAGGCCAGGCTTACGGATGTCGCTACGCGGCTCTCTACTCTGTTTCGAGCCGTCGCCTTCGAATTGCCGATCTCAGATCCGAGCTTCGCCGGCAGATTGCCCAGTTCGTCACGGCTCGCATCCATCGCGGTAAGGCACCTGGCAGTTAGCGGCGCCGCGGCGGTGGGGGCTGAAGCGGCAAGTCGCCTGGTAAAGGCGCTGAGTGCGCGCCATTGTCGGTTGATCGTCAAGGACGCGTCGCCCGCGCAGGCCGCGGCATTGGCCAAGGCCGGCGTCACGCTGATTTTGATGCCACCGGATTCCGCGGCGAAGCAGTGAGAACTTTCCGTCAGTGACCGGTGCCGGTGGCGCGCAGCGGTTCGACCGCGGCGATGGCCGGTGTCCGCGTGGGATTCTTGGCGGGCTGCGCAAGGCAGCGTGACTTCGGCAATGTGACGGTGACCGTCGTGCCCCGCCCTTCGACACTGGCGATTGCGACCTGGCCGTCATGCAGCTCGATCAGCCGCTTGGAGATGGCGAGCCCGAGGCCGGTGCCTTGCGGCTTCTGCACGCGGGGCGACTGCGCCTGGTGGAACGGGCGGAACAGGTTCAGGAGCTCTGATTCCGGAATGCCGATGCCGGTATCGGAGACGCTGATCTGCATGCCGCCGTCATGCGTGATCCCCGCCGCGACCAGGACGGTTCCGGCGCTCGGCGTGAACTTGATGGCGTTGGAGAGCAGGTTGAGCAGCACCTGCTTGATCATGCGCTCGTCGGCATGGAGCAGCGGCAGCTCGGCGTCGATGCTCTGGATGATCTTGATGCCGACTTCTTGGGCACGCTGGCGGACCAGCTTGATGCAGCCGGAGATCAGCTGCACGACGTCGACGTCTTCCGGCTGCAGGACGGCCTTGTTGGCTTCCAGCTTCGACATGTCAAGGATGTCGCTGATCAGGTCCAGCAGCAGGACCGCGCTGTCATAGATGTCGCCGGCATATTCCGCGGTCTTGTCCGGCGCGGACTCGAACATCCGGTCGCGGATGATCTGTGAAAAGCCGATGATCGCATTCAGGGGCGTCCGCAATTCATGGCTCATGTTCGCGAGGAACATCGACTTCGCGACATTCGCTTCCTGGGCCCGGTTGCGCGCCTCGATCAGCTCCTGTTCGAAGCGGCGCTGATCGGTGATGTCGAAGCCGATGCAGACCACCAGCATGACGCCGCCATTGCCGTCATCCAACGCGACGTTCGACCACTTCATCAGGCGCCGCGCGCCGGACTTGCCGATCCAGTGGTTGATGTGGGGCTTGGGGAAATCCGCGAGCTTCGGCTTGTTGAGGAAGCTCGCAACCCCGGAATAGTCTTCCGGAGGGATGATCTGCTTCCAGGTTTCGGGATTGCAGAGCTCGGCCTCGGTGAAGCCGGAGAGGCGCTGGGCGCAGCGATTGGCCCGGATCAGCCGGCCCTCGCGATCATAGACGGTGATCGCGGCATCGACCGAATCCAACACCAGGCTGATGATGGCGTTCTGCGCCACCGGCGAAGCGCGGTCGCGCTTCAGGCGTTGCATCGCCAAGACCCCCAGCCCGCCGGCCAGGATCCCGCCCATCAATGCGCCTAATACCAACATCATTCCCGCGCCGTTCCATCGGCGAACGGCAAGCTCCCGCTTGCATCATCTCTCTGCCTCGAAATATGGACTTTCGGCCAAACCCCTGAAGGATTGGTTAAATTTGCCGGGAATCGCCGCGCTCTTGAACATCCGAGTGTGAGGGGGATGGCGACGCGACGCCTGGTCTCCGGTACAGCCCTTCGACCGCCAGGCCGTAAGCGGAGCATAGGCAAGGGCCGGTCCGGTCGCGAGGGCACCGGGCGCATCCCGCAGCGACTGCATCGCCCGAGGTCCGGATGTTCTTTACAGAATCCTTATATCGCTTCCTGCAGTTCAGCATGGAAGATCAACGCGTATCCGCAACACATTGTTCAACGACTCCTGGACCCGGTCCGCGGGGATGGTCCCCGACGGCCACGCACTGGGAGGCAAGAACAATGTTGGACCTTATCTTTGATGTGCTCGGTGGTGCTTTGCTGTTCGGTCAGGCGGTCTATTTCGGACTGTTCGCCGACCTTCCGGCCGGCTCCATGCCGGTTTCCCGCTCGGTCATTCCGGTCACTGCCGACCGCCCGTCCGGCGATTCGCGGTATCCAGCCAGGATCAACGCTGACTGAGTCAGCGCGCGGATGACCAGGCGGGTCAAATTGCGCCAGATCAATTCAGAGCCCCAACATCGGACTAAGTTAACCAAAAGTGGAATTGTGCGGCGGCCTGCAAACGGCCGGCACGCGAAGGGCTGCGGCAGTGGAACCAATGCTTCCCAGCACCGGATCGGGACAGGAGAACCAGACATGCTTGATCTAGCCATGATCGCGATCGGCTGTGCGTCCTTTGCGATTCTCATTCTCTACACCGCCGCTTGCGATCGGATGTGAGGACACCATGACACTCGACCTCGTTCTCGGCGCGGTGGTCTCGCTCGGCCTCCTTGCCTATCTCGTCTACGCCCTGATCCGTCCCGAACGGTTCTAACCCAGCGATCTCCAGGAGCTTCCATCATGACTTTCAACGGCTGGCTTCAGATCGCGCTCTTCAGCGTGGTCGTGATCGCTTTGACCAAGCCCTTCGGCGGCTACATGACGCGCGTCTTCGCCGGCGAGCGCACTCTGCTGACGCCCGTGCTGCGGCCGATCGAGCGGCTCATCTACGCGATCTGCGGCGTCGATGAATCCAAGGAGCAGCATTGGACCGTTTACTCGGTCGCGATGCTCCTGTTCAGCCTGGCGGGTTTCCTCTCGCTCTACGCCCTGATGCGGCTCCAGGCCGCGATCCCGCTGTTCAACCCGGCCGGCCAGGCGGCGGTCGGACCCGACCTCGCCTTCAACACCGCGGCCAGCTTCGTCAGCAACACCAACTGGCAGTCCTACGTGCCGGAAGTGACCATGAGCTATCTGACCCAGATGGCCGGGCTCACGGTGCACAATTTCCTTTCCGCGGCGACCGGCATCGCGCTGGCGATCGCCTTCATCCGTGGTTTCTCGCGACGCTCGGCGCGGACGCTTGGCAACTTCTGGGTCGATCTCACCCGCTGCACGCTCTACGTCCTGCTGCCGGTCTCGATCGTGATCGGGCTGTTCTTCGTCTGGCAGGGCGTGCCGCAGAACCTGAACGCCTACACCGAGGCGACGACCCTGGAAGGCGCCAAGCAGGTGATCGCGCAGGGTCCGGTGGCTTCCCAGGAAGTCATCAAGATGTTCGGCACCAACGGCGGCGGCTTCTTCAACGCCAATTCCGCGCATCCCTACGAGAACCCGAACGCGATCACCAACTTCGTGCAGATGGTGCTGATCTTCGCGATCGGTGCGGCCCTGACCAACGTGTTCGGCCGCATGGTCGGCAACCAGAAGCAGGGCTGGGCGATCTTCGCCGCCATGGGCGTGCTGTTCCTGGCCGGCGTTGCGATCACCTACGCCGCGGAAGCGCCGGGCAACCCGGCCTATGCGACGATGGGGGTCGATCAGACGGCGAGCGCACTGCAATCAGGCGGCAACATGGAGGGCAAGGAGGTTCGCTTCGGCATCGCCAATTCGGCGCTGTTCACCGTCGTCACCACCGATGCCTCCTGCGGCGCCGTCAACAACATGCATGACAGCTTGATGCCACTGGCCGGCATGATCCCGCTGGTCAACATCATGCTGGGCGAAATCATCTTCGGCGGCGTCGGCTCCGGCCTCTACGGCATGCTGCTGTTCTGCGTCGTGGCGGTGTTCGTGGCCGGGCTGATGGTCGGCCGCACGCCGGAATACCAGGGCAAGAAGATCGAGGCCCGCGAGGTCAAGATGTCGATGCTCGCGATCCTGATCCTGCCGCTCTCGATCCTCGGCTTCACCGCCATCGCGGTGGTGATCCAGCCGGGCCTCGCCGGCCTGCAGAACGCCGGTCCGCACGGCTTCAGCGAAGCCATGTACGCCTACGTTTCCGGCACCGGCAATAACGGCAGCGCCTTCGCCGGCCTGACCGCCAACAGCCTGTTCTACAACACCACGATCGGCCTCGCGATGCTGATCGGCCGTTTCGCGATGATCGTCCCGATGCTGGCGGTCGCTGGCTCGCTCGCCGGGAAGAAGATCGTGCCGCCTTCGGCCGGCACCTTTCCGACCACCGGCGCGCTCTGGGTCGGTCTGCTGGTTGGCGTCATCCTGATCATGGGCGGCCTGACCTACTTCCCGGCCGTGGCCTTGGGCCCGATCGTCGAGCATTTCGCGATGAACGCCGGCAACCTGTTCTGAGATCGAGGACTGAATTATGGAAAGCTCAAAGACCCGCAAGCGGATGGCCGTCGCTACGCTGACCGATCCGAAGATCCTGATCCCGGCGATCGGCGCGTCCTTCCGCAAGCTCGATCCGAGGGTCATGATGCGGAATCCGGTGATGTTCGTGGTGGAGGTGGTGGCCGCGCTGACCACCGTGCTGTTCATCCGCGACCTGGTGACCGGCGCCGGCAATTACGGCTTCTCGTTCCAGATCAACCTCTGGCTCTGGTTCACCGTGCTGTTCGCCAACTTCGCCGAAGCCGTCGCCGAGGGCCGCGGCAAGGCCCAGGCGGCGACCCTGCGCAAGACCAAGACCGAGACTTCGGCCAAGCTCCTGAGCAACGGCGCGAACACCAATTGGAAGCAGGTGCCGGCGACCGCGCTCAAGGTCGGCGACGTGGTCCTGGTGGAAGCCGGCGACCTCATCCCCAGCGACGGCGAGGTCATCGAAGGCGTGGCCTCGGTCAACGAGGCGGCGATCACCGGCGAGTCCGCGCCGGTCATCCGCGAGAGCGGCGGCGACCGCTCGGCCGTGACCGGCGGCACCCAGGTGATCTCCGACCAGATCAAGGTCCGCATTACCGCGGCGCCGGGCTCGACCTTCCTCGACCGCATGATCGCGCTGGTCGAGGGTGCTGCGCGGCAGAAGACGCCGAACGAGATCGCGCTCAACATCCTGTTAGCCGGCATGACCATCATCTTCGTCTTCGCCGTGGTCACCATTCCGAGCTTCGCCGCCTATGCCGGCGGCAGCATCCCGGTCCTGGTCCTGGTCGCGCTGTTCGTCACCCTGATCCCGACCACCATCGGCGCGCTGCTGTCCGCGATCGGCATCGCCGGCATGGACCGTCTGGTCCGCTTCAACGTGCTCGCGATGTCCGGCCGCGCGGTCGAGGCGGCCGGCGACGTGGACACGCTGCTGCTCGACAAGACCGGCACCATCACGCTCGGCAACCGTCAGGCGACCGAGTTCGTCCCGGTGCAGGGTGTGAGTGATCGCGACGTGGCGGAAGCGGCCTTGCTGGCCTCGCTGTCGGACGAGACGCCGGAGGGCCGTTCAATCGTCGCTCTGGCCGGCGAGAAATACGGCATCCGCAACCAGAACATGGCAAACGCCACTTTCGTGCCCTTCACGGCCCAGACCCGCCTCAGCGGCATCGACAGCGGCGGCATCTCGATCCGCAAGGGCGCGGTCGACGCGGTGCTGGCCCATGTGCATGCCACCGGCGCCGACCCGGTCGCCCGGGAGATCAGCGCCGCCGCCGAGCGGATCGGCAAGGCCGGCGGTACCCCCTTGGCAGTGGCCAAGGACGGCAAGCTGCTGGGGGTCATCCACCTGAAGGATATCGTGAAGGGCGGCATCCACGAACGCTTCGCCGCCTTGCGGGCGATGGGCATCCGCACGGTGATGATCACCGGCGATAATCCGTTGACCGCGGCGGCGATCGCCGCGGAATCCGGGGTCGACGACTTCCTGGCCCAGGCGACGCCGGAGGCGAAGCTGAAGCTGATCCGCGACGAGCAGGCTCAGGGCAAGCTGATCGCCATGTGCGGCGACGGCACCAACGACGCGCCGGCGCTCGCCCAGGCCGATGTCGGCGTGGCGATGAACACCGGCACCATGGCCGCGCGCGAGGCCGGCAACATGATCGACCTCGACAGCGATCCGACCAAGCTGATCGAGATCGTGGAAATCGGCAAGCAATTGCTGATGACCCGCGGTGCCTTGACCACCTTCTCGATCGCCAACGACGTCGCCAAGTACTTCGCCATCATCCCCGCGATGTTCATCGCTTTCTATCCGCAGCTGCAGGCGCTGAACGTCATGCACCTGGCGACGCCGCAGAGCGCCATCCTGTCGGCGATCATCTTCAACGCGCTGATCATCGTCGCGCTGATCCCGCTGTCCTTGCGCGGCGTGGCCTATCGCCCGGTCGGCGCCGCGCAAGCCCTGCGCCGCAACCTGCTGATCTACGGCCTTGGCGGCATCATCGTACCCTTCATCGGCATCAAGGCGATCGACCTCATCGTCACCGCCATCGGCCTCGCCTGAGGAGCAGAACCATGTTGAACCAGATCCGCCCCGCTATCCTGATGATCGTCGTCATGACGGTGATCCTCGGCCTGGCCTACCCCCTGGCGATGACCGGCATCGCCCAAGTGGCCTTCCCCGACCAGGCCAATGGCAGCCTGATCGAGAAGAACGGCACCGTCATCGGCTCGGAGCTGATCGGGCAGAGCTTCGCGTCCGAGAAGTACTTCCATGGCCGTCCCTCGATGACCCCGGGTCCGGATCCTCAGGATCCGTCGAAGACCGTGCCGACCCCCTACAATGGCGGCTTCTCGGTCGGCTCCAATTACGGCCCCATCGCCAAGCCCCTGGTGGACCGGGTCGCCGGCGACGTCGAGAAGCTGAAGGCGGAGAATCCGGGAGTGCCGGTGCCGGCCGACCTCGCGACCGCCTCGGCCAGCGGGCTCGATCCGGATATCACGCCGGCCGGCGCGCTGTTCCAGGTGCCGCGGGTGGCCAAGGCCCGCAACCTGCCGGAGGAGAAGGTGCGCCAGCTGGTGGCCGACAACACCGAGGGTCGCTTCCTCGGGATCATCGGTGAACCGCACGTCAATGTGCTGAAGCTGAACATGGCGCTGGATGCGGCATCGGCCGAATAGTTCGGCTATGATCAGCGGATGACCGAGGACGAGGAACCGTTCCGCCCTGAACCCGAAGCCTTGCTTGCCGAAGCCGGCCGCGCCGATCGCGGCCGGCTTAAGATCTATCTCGGCATGGCGCCGGGCGTGGGCAAGACCTATGCGATGCTGGAGGGTGCCCGGCAGGCGAAGGCCGCCGGGCGTGACGTGGTGGTGGGCGTGGTCGAGACCCATGGCCGCTCCGAAACGGCGGCGCTGGTGCAGGGGCTGGAAGTCGTCCCTCGGCGGTCGATCGCCCATCGCGGCCATACGTTGCAGGAATTCGATCTCGCGGCGGTGCTGGCGCGAAGGCCGCAGCTGGTGCTGGTCGATGAGCTCGCCCATACCAATGCGCCGGACTGCCTGCACCCGAAGCGCTGGCAGGACGTGACCGAGCTGCTGTTTGCCGGCATCAACGTCTATTCGACCCTCAACATCCAGCATATCGAGAGTCTGAACGACGTGGTCGCCCGGATCACCGGCGTGCGGGTGCGCGAGACCGTGCCCGACAAGATCCTGGAACAGGCCGATGAGGTCGAGCTGGTCGATCTCACCCCGACTGAGCTGATCGAGCGCCTGAACCAGGGCAAGGTCTATGCCCCGGAGCTGGCCGGCCGCGCGCTGGAGAAGTTCTTCAATCCCGGCAATCTCGCGGCCCTGCGCGAGCTCGCCCTGCGGCGCACCGCCGACCGGGTCGATGACCAGGTGCTGGGCTACATGCGGGCCCATGGCATCGAGGGACCGTGGCCGGTCAACGAGCGGATCCTGGTCTGCATCGGCCGCGATCCCGCGAGCGGGCTTGCCGTGCGCGCCGCGCGCCGGCTGGCGGACCAGCTGCAGGCGTCCTGGATCGCGCTGCATATCGAGCGCCCGAACGCGCCGCTGCCGCAGGCCGCGGAGAGCGATCCCGCCGAGGCCGCCATGAAAGCCGCGATGGATCTGGGTGCCCGGGTCGAGCGGGTGGTCGGGCGCGACCTGCCCGGCGAGATCCTGCGTTTCGCCAAGCGCAACAACGTCACTCAGATCGTGATCAGCCGCTCACGCGGCAGCTGGATCAAGGAAATCCTGCGACGCTCGTTGCCGCACGAGCTGGTGCGCCGTGCCAACGGCATTTCAGTGCATGTCCTCACGCAGAACACGCAGCGGCAGTGGCGCTGGGGTCGAGATCTCCGACTGCCGAAAGGCTGGTTGCCGTGGGCTGGCAGCATGGCGGGCATTACCGCAGCGGTTGTGGCCGGCGAGTTGATCCCGGATCTCAACCGGCCGGGCAACATGTCGACCTTGTTCATGGCGGTTGTGGTGTTCTCCGCGATCACCTTCGGGCGAACGGTGGCCGCGATCACCTCGGTTGCGGCGTTCCTCTGCTACAATTTCTTCTTCCTCGACCCACTCATCGACTTCCGCGTCGCGCATGCGGTCGACCTGATCACGCTGCTGATCTTCCTGGTCGTCGCGATCACCATCGGCTCGCTGGCGGGTACGGTGCGCGAGCAGGCGGAGGCGGCACAGGCGCGCATCAAGGCGATGCGGGCGCTCTATGATTTCGCCAGCCGTCTCGGTGCCACGTTCCGCCGCGACGACCTGGTCCATGCCGTGGCGATCCACGCCAATCGCGTTGCCGACCATCAGGCCATGGTGATGCTGGCGGATGGCGACGAGCTGGTGATCAGCCACGCCTGGCCGCCGGAAGACGCGCTGGAGCCCTCCGGCTGGGCGGCGGCGCGCTGGGCCCGCGAGCATGCCGAGCCGGCCGGCTTCGGCACCGACACTCTGCCGACCGCCGACTGGCATTTCCGCCCGATCCGCACCAAGGATTCGATCGTCGGCGTGGTCGGCATCCGGCGCAGGGACGGCGAGCGGGTGGCATCGGGTGAGATGCTGCGCACGCTCGACGCGGTGCTCGACCAGGCGGCGGTCGCCATCGAGCGCATCGACTATGCGGAGGAGGCGGCCAAGGTAGAGGCGCTCGACGCCACTGACCGGCTGCGCGGCGCGCTGCTGTCCTCGGTATCGCATGACCTGCGGACGCCGTTGACGTCGATCCTGGGCTCGGTCACCACCTTGCGCCAGCAAGGCGGCCAGCTCACGGCAGAGGGCCGCGAAGAGCTGCTGGCGACGATCGAGGAAGAGGCGGACCGGCTGGACCGCTTCGTCGCCGATCTCTTGAACATGACGCGGCTCGAATCCGGCGCTCTGGAAACGAAGGCGGATTGGATCGATGTCGCAGACCTGGTCGATTCCGCGATCCGCCGGGTGGCGCGCCGGCCGAAGGCCGAGCTGGTCGGGCGGAAGATTCCGGGCGATTTGCCGCTGATCCGCGCCGATTTCGTCCTGCTGGAAAACGTGCTGATGAATCTGATCGACAATGCACTGAAGCATGCGCTCGGTGCGACGCAAATCGTGCTGACCGCGCGGCGGATGGGAAATCGCCTCGAATTGTCGGTGACCGACGACGGTCGCGGCATCGATCCGGACGACCTGCCGCACCTGTTCGACAAGTTTTACCGGGCTGGCCGAACGGATGCCGGCAGCGCCGGAGCCGGGCTCGGCCTCTCGATCTGCAAGGGGCTGGTCGAGGCGATGGGCGGCGAGATCACGGTCACCAGCCCGACCGAGATCGGTCGCGGCGCCCGCTTCACCGTGAGCTTTGCGACGCCGCCGCAACCCAAATCCGCGACCGCAATCGAGGCCGAGGTGGGGAGATGAGCGACACCGCCCGGGTTCTCGTGGTCGACGACGAGCCGCAGATCCTGCGCTTCCTCAGGGCCAGTCTCGGTGCCAGCGGCTTCGAGGTGATCGAGGCGGAGACCGGCGCTGCGGCGCTGAAGCGCGCCGCCGCGGATGCGCCGGAGATCGTCGTGCTCGATCTCGGGCTGCCGGACATGGACGGCAAGGACGTGATCAAGTCTTTGCGCGAGTGGTCGGAGATTCCGATCATCGTGCTCTCGGCCCGCGCTCGCGAGGCGGAGAAGATCGAAGCCTTGGATCTCGGCGCCGACGATTACGTCAACAAGCCGTTCGGGATCGGCGAGCTGCTGGCGCGGCTGCGCGCCGCGCTGCGGCACCGCCTGCGGCAGCAGGGCGCGACGCCGGTGGTCAAGGCCGGCGACCTCAAGATCGACATCGCGCGGCGCAAGGTCACGCGGGGCGACGCCGACATCCATCTGACGCCCAAGGAGTTCGATCTGCTGCGGCTGCTCGCGCAGAATGCCGGCAAGGTGGTGACCCACCGCCAGCTGCTGCAGGCGGTCTGGGGACCGGCGCATCTCGAGGACACCGCTTACTTGCGCGTCTTCATCGGGCAGGTGCGGCGCAAGATCGATGCCGATGACGGTACCGCATCGCTGATCGAGAATGCCGCCGGCGTCGGCTATCGACTGCGCGACGACAGCTGAGGTGCAGTTGAAATTTCCCGAATTCACGCGGCGCAGCGAGAGACGCGCGGCGTCGACTTTGGTATGATGGTTGCGCTGTTTGATATCGTGATTGCTGCTCTGCAACGTTGACCCAGCGTTGACGAAACGAAACCACGTCAGGCCGCATTCCGGACACCCGCAACCCCGACCGGACCCCGACAGAACGAAGAGTCGATTGCCCCTTCCGAGAGTGACAAAGACGTTCAGAGTCAAGCGCTTGGCCCGCCTTCGGACGGCCGGAGGTCGTCAGGGTTCGGGAACGCAAGCGAGCGCCGCAGCCCTAGAGCTTCAGCGCGACGCCCCAGTCGATCGGATCGGGGTGAAGCCCGAGCGGCCCGTAATCCTCGATCGAGACGCATTGGCGAATCTCGCCGTTGAGCTTGAGCGGGAACAGGCCCATCCAGACCAGCCGCGACAGATCGCGGTCGTTCGGCCAGTGATAGGCCTCGATGACGGCCTGTCCGGTCTCCCGGCATTTGGCGTAACAGCGCTGGATGCCTTCGACCACCGCGCGGTATTCGCCGGTGGCGAACTCGTCGAGGTGGCGGCCGGTGATGTTCATGCCGGTCATCTCATCGACCTTGGTGCCGGTCAGGCGATAGCGCACGCGGAACGGCTCGTCCTCGAACTCGATCAGCAGGACATAGGGGAGCAGCCCGACGATGGCGCTGGGGTCGAGCCGGCTGCGTTCCGGCGCCTTGCCGCCGCCCAGGCTCAGCCAATATTCGGCCAACTGCCGCACGCGTTCCGGCGTGCCCTGCGGGATCTGCCGGAGGATGTCGTTCATTGCGGCACGCGTGGGAGGCGCAGCGCGCGATCGGGATCCGGCCGGTTGTCGCCGTAGTTCCGCCAATAGGCCCCGCTGGCATTCTCGCGCGGCTCGAAGTCCCAAGGCGCAATACGGCCTTGGGTCAACGCGCCGTGGATCAGACGCCGCCGCCTCTGGCTGGCCAGCACGGCCTCACGCAAGGCGGCGAGATCCCAGCGCCGTTCGACCTCATCACGCAGGCTCCGGCCGAGATCGCTATTGGCGATGTTCCGCCGCTCCATTGGGTCGGCGGCAAGATCGTAGAGGAAACTGCCTTCGGCCTGTGAATGGATGAACTTCCATTGCTCGCGCCGCAGCATGATCAGCGGATGATCGTAGCCCTCGCCCATGTACTGGCCGACCACCTCGCGCGCCGCGTCGCGCATGCCCTGGAGCAGCGGCATGAGGCTCTGCCCGTCGCCCGTGATCTCGCCGCCGGCCATGGCGGTGAAGGTTGGCATCAGGTCGAGATGCGAGACCGGCTCCGTCACGCGGGCGCCGGCCGGAATGCCAGGGCCGGCGAAGACCAGCGGCACGCGGATCGCGCGCTCGAAGAAAACCATCTTGTACCAGAGGCCGCGCTCGCCCAGCATGTCGCCATGATCGCTGGTGACCACGACCACCGTGTTCTCGGAGAGGCCGAGCATCTCCAGGCGCTCCAGCAGGCGGCCCAGCAGTGAATCGCAATAGCTGAGCATGCCGTAATAGGCGCGGCGGGCCAGCAGCACTCGGCTGGCATCGATCGGAATCTCGCCGCGGTCATAGAGCCGGTACATCCGCTGCCCGAACATGTCGCGCGCCGCGATCGGCTGGCCGTCATCCGCAGGCGCGTCGATTTCCGCGCCGTCATACATGTCCCAGAAGGCGCGCGGCGCCTGATAGGGATCGTGCGGATGCATGAAGGAGACGGTGAGCGCGAAAGGGCGTTCGTCCGTTTCGCCGGCCCGGCGGTGCAGCCATTGGACCGCCTTGAAGCAGGCGTCCTCGTCATATTCCATGTTGAGCGAATAGTCGCATGGTCCGGCCTCGGCAACGCTGCCCAGGGTGTGGTACCAGTTCTGCACCAGGTCCGGCCGGTCCCAGTTCGGCGTCCAGCCGAAATCCGAGGGCGAGAGATCGGTGGTCAGCCGCTCCTCATAGCCATGCAGCTGGTCGGCGCCGGTGAAATCCATCTTGCCGGAGAGGCAGGTGCGATAGCCGAGCATGCGCAGCCGGTGCGCCCAGGTCCGCTGGTCGGAAGGCAACTCGGCGGCATTGTCATAGGCGCCGATGCTCGACGGATACCGGCCGGTCATCAGCGCGAAGCGCGCGGGCGAGCAGAGCGGGGCGTTGCAATACGCGTTGTCGAACACCGCGCCACGGCGCGCCAGCGCCTCGAGGTTCGGCATGCGGACGATGGGATGCCCGTAGACCGGCAGCGACAAGGCCGCCATCTGGTCGAACATCACGAAAAGAATATTGGGTTTACGCACCGGCCCGGCCCCTTGCTCCGTGAGCAAGGGGATATTCCAGTCCCGACCGGCCGGCTGTCACGCGGAATCCGCCGGAGCGACGGTGCTCAGTACGGCGCGAGGCTGTTCAGCAGGCTCTGGGTGTTCGGATTCTGGAACTTGCGCTCGATGACGATGCCGTAGGGCGTCGCGTTCGGACCGTAATAGGCGTGGTTGTCGTCGTCGTTCTTGAGGATGCCGGCGCCGTTGAACGAGATGCCGGCGAAGGCGCCCGCGGTCTTGGCGAAGGTGTAGACGTCGGACGAGAAATTGGTCGTCGTATCCGAACCGATTCCTTTGCCGTGCGGACCCGCCGCCACCGACATGTCGCCGCCGAACTTCATCTGGTTGTCCAGGATGGCGTCGAGCGCCTTCTGGCTCATGATGGTGAAGATCGTCGAGGAGGACTGGCCGCCGATCTGCAGGCCGAGGCTGCCCTCGGCCAGCGTGTAGAAAGCCGGCTGGCTCCAGCCCTTGGCGGCATCGCGCACCAGCAGGATGCCGCTGCCGCCCTGGCCGCCGATCACGAAGCCGGCTTTGAAGATGTCCGGGAAGATCATGATCGCCTTGGCCTTCTTCACATAGCCGGGCAGCTCGCCGAACTCGAGCGAGGTGATCAGCTTGTCGAAGGTGATGCGCGCCTCGTCGATCAGCTCCTGCTGGTCGGTGAGGGCGAAGGCCGGCCCGGCTGTCGCCATGACGGGCGCCAGCGCCAAGGAAGCGATCAAGGCTCGGCGGTTCATGCGGAAACTCATCGCGACGATCTCCTACGACTCGGGGAAAGCGAACCCTAAACCCACACATAACCGCGCGGGTTCCGGGGTGCAATCAACTCCCAGGACACTCACGCGGAATTCACCGAGTCGACTCGGCCAATTGTGGCGGGATTGCCTTACCGATGACCGGCGTGTCGGGCGACGGACATGTAGTTGACGCCGCAATCCCGGCTGATCGCGAAGGAATCCCCGATCGGGTCGTAGGAAACGCCCGCCAGCTCCTTGATCTCCAAGCCATGGGCGCGGAGCTGGCGTGCCAGCTCGGACGGTCGCATGAAGCGCCGCCAGTCATGGGTGCCGCGCGGCAGCCAGCGCAGGACATATTCCGCGCCGACGATGGCAAAGGCGAAGGACTTCACGGTGCGATTGAGGGTCGCGACCACCATCGTGCCGCCGGGCTTCAGCATGCCGGCTGCCGCCTTGAAGAAGGCGTCGAGATCGGCCACGTGCTCGACGATCTCCATGGCGAGCACGGCATCGAACTTGGCACCCTGCACGGCGAGGTCCTCGGCGCTGCAGGGCAGGTAGGTCACCTTGACGCCGACGGTCTCGGCATGCCGGCGGGCGATCGCGATGTTGCGCTCCGCGGCGTCGATTCCGGTCACCTCGGCGCCGAGCCGGGCCAGCGGTTCGGCCAGCAATCCGCCGCCGCAGCCGATGTCGAGGATGGAGAGGCCGCGCAACGGCTCGGGCTCTTCCGGATTGCGGCCGTGCTGCGCCGCCAGCCGGTCGCGGATGAAACGGACGCGGACCGGGTTCAACCGGTGCAGCGGCTTGAACTTGCCGGCCGGATCCCACCAGGCATCGGCCATGGCGGTGAATTTGGCGATCTCCGCATGATCCACCGAGCCGCTGCCGGACCGTGCCGTGGCCTCGCCCGGGGAGGCCCAAGGCCGGCCGGTTCCGGGACCGCCGGGAGGGGTGTGCGAAGGCTCCATGAATGTCCGCCAAATGATTGAAGAATCAGCCCGCAAGCCGTGTGAATGCTTGCCTCTCCGGCATCGAATGAGTATGGATACGCACCGCTGGCAAAACAATCCATTTCCCATTGATTTCCAGGGCAGGATTCCGGTCGAGGCGGCCGTAAGATGGCCGCTGTCGGGAAGCCGCATGGGCAAATTCGAGGGGCAAATCCGGGGCTGGGTGCCAGCGGCTCGGCTTGGTTAAGGATATTTCTCGAATGGCTCAATCGGGGGCGCAATCCAGGGCAGGCTCAGGCCGGAAGACCCGGATCGTCATGAAATTCGGCGGCACCTCGGTCGCCAATATCGAACGCATCAACGCCGTCGCCGCGCGGGTGAAACGCGAGGTCGACGCGGGACATGAAGTCGCAGTCGTGGTCTCGGCCATGGCCGGCCACACCAACCAGCTGGTGGCCTGGTGCAGCGAATTGTCGCCGATGCATGACGCGCGGGAATACGACACCGTGGTCGCCGCGGGCGAGCAGATCACCGCGGGCCTGACCGCGATCGCCTTGCAGGCGATCGGCGTCAACGCGCGGTCCTGGCTCGGCTGGCAGATCCCGCTCGAGACCAACGACGCCCACGGCAAGGCGCGGATCATGGGGATCGACACCGGCGCTTTCGAGCAGCGCTTCGCCCAGGGCCAGGTCGCGGTCGTCGCCGGATTCCAGGGCATCGGCCCCGACCACCGGATCACCACGCTCGGCCGCGGCGGTTCGGATACGTCGGCTGTGGCGTTGGCGGCGGCGCTCAAGGCCGATCGTTGCGATATCTTCACCGATGTGGACGGCGTCTACACGACCGATCCCCGGATCGTCGCCAAGGCGCGCAAGCTCGACAAGGTCACCTACGAAGAAATGCTGGAGATGGCGTCGCTCGGCGCCAAGGTGCTGCAAATTCGCTCGGTCGAAATGGCCATGAAGCACGGCGTGCGGGTGCAGGTCCTCTCGAGCTTCGAGGACAAGCCGGGCACGCTGGTCGTGAATGAGGATGAGATCATGGAACAGGAACTGGTCAGCGGCATCGCCTATAGCCGTGACGAAGCGAAGATCACGCTGATGCGCGTCCCGGACCGGCCGGGCGTCGCCGCGTCGATCTTCGGGCCTTTGTCGGATGCGAACATCAACGTGGACATGATCGTCCAGAACGTCTCGGAAGACGGCAAGAACACCGACATGACCTTCACCGTGTCGAAGGGCGACTTCGAGCGCGCCAAGCAGGTGCTCGAAGGCAAGAAGAACAGCCTCAACTTCCACAGCCTTATTTCCGACTCGAATGTGGTGAAAGTCTCGGTGATCGGCGTCGGCATGCGCAGCCATGCCGGCATCGCCCAGCGCATGTTCAAGGCGCTGGCCGAGAAGGGGATCAACATCCAGGTGATCTCGACCTCGGAGATCAAGATCAGCGTGCTGGTGGCGGAGGAATACACCGAGCTTGCGGTGCGGGCCCTGCACACGGCTTATGGTTTGGACGCGGAATAACTTTGGACGGCGGACCACCGGCAATGGATCGCAAGGCGGCGGAAGCCCATCTGGATGAGCTGT
Organism: Dongia sedimenti; assembly: GCA_030715195.1. GTDB lineage: Bacteria > Pseudomonadota > Alphaproteobacteria > Dongiales > Dongiaceae > Dongia > Dongia sedimenti. The sequence goes on along the minus strand of JAUYVI010000010.1, from coordinate 18,541 downwards.
GGCAGCGGGGACGCGCGTTCCTGGGCAGCCGCTATGCCATCATGGGCGGCGCCATGACCTGGGTCTCCGAGCGCCATCTGGTCTCCGCCATCTCGAACGGCGGCGGCTTCGGCGTGATCGCCTGCGGCTCGATGACCCCGGATCTGCTGCGCACCGAGATCAAGGCGACGCAGGAGCTCACCGACAAGCCGTTCGGCGTCAATCTCATCACCATGCATCCGGCGCTGACGGACCTGATCGGCGTCTGCCTGGAGACCAAGGTCGGCCATGTCGTGCTCGCCGGCGGCCTGCCGCCCGGCGGCGCCATCCAGAAGCTGAAGGATGGCGGCGCCAAGGTGATGTGCTTCGCGCCGGCCGTGGCCCTGGCGAAGAAGCTGGTCCGCTCCGGCGCCGACGCGATCATCATCGAAGGCATGGAAGCCGGCGGCCATATCGGCCCGGTCTCGACCAGCGTGCTCGCCCAGGAGATCCTGCCGGCGATCCGCGACGTGCCGGTCTTCGTCGCCGGCGGAATCGGCCGCGGCCAGGCGATGCTCGGCTATCTGGAGATGGGCGCCTCCGGCGTCCAGCTCGGGACGCGTTTCGTCTGCGCGACGGAATCGATCGCTCATCCGAATTTCAAGAAGGCCTTCCTCCGCGCCTCGGCCCGCGACGCGATGCCTTCGGTCCAGCTCGACCCGCGCTTCCCGGTCATTCCGGTGCGGGCGCTGGTCAATGACGGCGTGAAGAAGTTCAACGAAATGCAGCGCCAGGTGATCGACCGCTTCGACAAGGGCGAGCTCGACATGAAGGCGGCGCAGCTCGAGATTGAGCATTTCTGGGCCGGCGCGCTGCGCCGCGCGGTCATCGACGGCGACGTCGATAGCGGCTCGGTCATGGCCGGCCAGAGCGTCGGCATGGTGGTGAAGGAGCAGCAGACCGCGGAGATCATCCGCGACATGATCGAGGAAGCGATCTCGGCCCTGGCGGACCGTCGTACTGGTCGAGCCGCGGGGGCGGAGCGGTAGGATGAGCCAGAGCGGCAGCCCGACCGGCGCGCGACTGCTGCTCAAACGACTGCGCAACATCATGGCGCAGCCGGGGACGCCGCAAGCGCGCCTCGACCAGATCGTCCGCATCATCGCCGGTGACATGGTGGCCGAGGTCTGCTCGACCTATGTGATGCGGGCCGGCCAGGTGCTGGAGCTGTTCGCCACCGAAGGCCTGAAGCAGGAAGCCGTCCACAACACGCGCCTCAGGGTCGGCGAAGGCCTGGTCGGCGATATCGCCAGCCATGCGCGCCCCTTGGTCCTGGCCGACGCGCAACATCATCCGCAATTCGCCTATCGCCCGGAAACCGGCGAAGAGATCTACCAGTCGTGGATGGGCGTGCCGATCCTGCGCTCAGGTCGCGTGCTCGGTGTGCTGGTCGTGCAGAACAAGACGCGCCGCCATTACACCGAGGAAGAGGTCGAGACGCTGGAAACCGTCGCCATGGTGGTGGCGGAGGTCATCGCCAGCGGCAAGGTGGTCAACCAGGCGGAGCTGGCGCCGGAAGAGGGCATCGCCGTCGTCGCGATGCGCCTCGACGGCACGATGCTGGCGCCCGGTATTTCCAAGGGCATCGCGGTCCTGCACCAGCCGGACATCACCATCACCCAGCTGGTCGCCGAAGATCCGCTAAAGGAAATCGAGCGCCTCGACGAGGCGATGGGTGGAATGAAGCTCGCCCTCGACGAGATGCTGGCGACCAGCGAGGTTGCGGCCGGCGGCGAGCACCGCGAGGTGCTGGAGACCTATCGGATGTTCGCCGAGGATCGCGGCTGGGCCAGCCGCATCGTTGAGGCGATCGAGACCGGCCTCACCGCCGAGGCGGCGGTGCAGAAGGTGCAGAACGACACCCGCGCCCGCATGCGCGAGATCACCGATCCCTACTTGCGCGAGCGCCTGGCGGATCTCGACGACCTCGCCAACCGCCTGCAGCGGCATCTCCTCGGCCAGGCCGATATCCAGCAGCCGCGCGACCTGCCGGACGAGACCATCCTGGTCGCCCGCAACATGGGTCCGGCGGAGCTGCTCGACTATGACCGCAAGAAGCTGAAAGGCGTGGTGCTCGAGGAGGGCACGGCCACCGCGCATGTGGCGATCATCGCGCGCGCACTCGACATTCCCGTGCTCGGCCGCTGCAACGACCTGATGGCGAAGGTCCTGCCCGGCGATCCGCTGATCGTCGACGGCGACAACAGCCAGCTCTACGTGCGGCCGCCCGAGGACATCCAGCAGACCTATGCCGAGGCGATGCGCCAGCGCAGCGAGCGCCAGCAGGCCTTCGCCGCGATCCGCCATCTCCCCGCGGTCACCCTGGACGGTGTGGAAGTCACGCTGATGGTCAATGCCGGCCTGCTGATCGACGTGCCGCAGATCGAGGCCCAGGGCGCGGCCGGCATCGGGCTCTATCGGACCGAGATCACCTTCATGGTGGCGGAAAGCTTCCCGGACGTGGCGCGGCAGCGCGATGTCTACAAGCGCGCGATGGATGCGAGCAACGGCAAGCCGGTCACCTTCCGCACGCTCGATATCGGCAGCGACAAGGTGCTCTCCTATTGGCAGCGCGAGCCCGAGGAGAACCCGGCGATGGGCTGGCGTGCGATCCGCATCTCGCTCGACCGGCCGGCGCTGCTGCGGCAGCAATTGCGCGCGCTGATCCTCGGCGCGGAGGGCCGGCCCCTCTCCATCATGTTCCCGATGGTGGCCGAAGCCTGGGAGTTCGACGAGGCGCGCTCGCTGTTGAAGCTGGAGCTCGATCGCGCGAGCCAGGCCGGCCAGCAGCTGCCGAGCGAGATCAAGGTCGGCGCGATGATCGAGGTGCCCTCGCTCTACTTCCAGCTCGACACCTTGCTCGACCGCCTCGACTTCGTCTCCGTAGGCAGCAACGATCTGAAGCAGTTCCTCTATGCGGCCGATCGGGGCAATCCGCGGCTCGCGGATCGCTATGACAATCTGGCCCCGGCCATGGTGAAGCTGCTCGGCATGATCGCCGCGGCCTGCAACGCCCAGGGCAAGTCCCTGAGCCTTTGCGGCGAGATGGCCGGCGATCCGATCGCGGCCATGGCGTTGCTCTGCCTCGGCTTCCGCCAGCTCTCGATGGCGCCGACTTCGATCGGCCCGGTCCGCGCCATGATCCGCAGCCTGGACTTGGGCCGCCTTCTGTCCTATTGGGCCGAGTTGCAGGCCCGTCCTGTCTCCGATCTGCGGAGCCGGCTGCTGGTCTTCGCCCGGGATCACGGGGTTGCCCTGTAATTGCTGTAATTTGCAGGCTTTTCTGCAATTGCGCCGGTCGGAGCCCAAAGTTATAACGAGCTAAATCCCTATGATGATGCCTTCAGGGACCATGGATGGCGCAACGCAGATCCAATCTGTTCAAGACTGGCGAGACCGACATGCCGGATGATGGCCGTTTCGGTGGCGTCGGCGCCCTGTTGCGCCGCCGGCGCGAAGAGATCCAGCAGGATGTCGAAGACGTTTCCCGCCAGCTGCGGATCCGCTCGGCCTACATCCGTGCCATCGAGGAAGGGCGGTTCCAGGAGCTGCCTGGCAACGCCTATGCGATCGGCTTCGTGCGCGCCTATGCCGACTATCTCGGCCTCGATGGCGGCAACGTGGTCAGCGACTACCGGGACGAGCTGGCGCGGCGCAGCCGGCAGAACGAGTTGGTCTGGCCGACCGAAGGCTCGGAATCCCGCTTTCCGGGCGGCGCGATCCTCGGCGTCTGCTTGCTGCTGGCCGTCGCCATCTATGGCGGCTGGTATTACGCGACGCAATCCGGCGGCACCGGCATCAAGCTGATCGACCAGGTTCCTGACTACATCAAGAAGGCCACCGGCGTCGGCCAGACGGTGGAGAACGAAGCGCCGGCGGAGCCGGCCCGCACCGAGGCGCAGGCCGCGACTGCGGCCACGCAGCCCGAAACACCGAATCCGGCAACGCCGCCGGCCGCGGCCGCCGCGACCGAAGCCGCCCCGGAACCGGCGCCGAGCGCTGCGCCGGCAGCGGCACCGACCCCGCCGCCACCGGCCGTGGTCGCGACACCGTCGCCCACCACCAACGCGCCGGCCGCGGTGGCCCTGGGACAGGGTCAGCCGGCCCCGGCCGCGCCATCGACTCCGGCCCCAGCCGCGCCGTCCACCATCGCGTCGACAGCGCAGCCGACCGGCGATGCCGCCGTGCCCCCTGCGCCCAACGCGACCGAGGAGGCCTCGACCGCCGCCCAGCCGGCGCCGGTCCCGCCCGCCGCCAAGGTGGTGATCCGCGCCAACCGCGACAGCTGGATCGAGATCCGCGACAGCAAGGACGCCGTCGTGCTGCAGCGGGTGCTGCGCCAGGGCGAGACCTTCAATGTGCCGGACCAGAAGGGCATGGTCATGACCACCGGCAACGCGGGCGGGATCGTCATCGAGCTCGAGGGCAAGCCGATGCAAAGCCTCGGCTCGCTTGGAGTCGTGAAGCGGGGCATCAAGCTGGATCCGACCGCCCTCTCCGACGGTTCGGCGTTCAATACCGAGGAATAGCCGTAAGCTCCTGATAAGACTGCGTTAATTTTCGCAGTCTGAACGATGGAACGCGCCGCGGCACTTGATCTTTTAACCTCACCAGCGCATGTTCTGAGCGCACTTGCGGCGTCGCGGCGGCGACAGCCCTGCCTTTTTCACCAGCAGCGAGTTTCCGGATCATGAGCGTTCGTCCCTATCGCGACATCCAGCGGCGGAAATCCCGGCAGATTCGGGTGGGCTCCGTGCTGGTCGGCGGCGATGCGCCGATCTCGGTCCAGACCATGACCAACACCCTCACCTCGGACATCGCGGCCACGGTCGCCCAGGTGAAAGCCGCCGAAGCCGCCGGTGCCGACATCGTCCGCGTCTCCTGCCCGGACGAGGATTCGACCGCGGCCCTGAAGGAAATCGTGAAGCAGGTGACGGTGCCGATCGTCGCCGACATCCACTTCCACTATAAGCGCGGCATCGAGGCCGCCGAGGCGGGCGCCGCCTGTCTCCGCATCAACCCCGGCAATATCGGCAGCGCCGAGCGCGTGCGCGAGGTGGTGAAGGCCGCCAAGGACCATGGCTGCTCGATGCGGATCGGCGTCAATGCCGGCTCGCTCGAACGCGAATTGCTGGAGCGCTACGGCGAGCCCTGCCCCGAGGCGATGGTCGAATCCGCGCTCACCCACGCCAAGATCCTCGAGGATCATGATTTCCGCGAGTTCAAGATCAGCGTGAAGGCGTCCGATCCCTTCCTGGCGGTCGCCGCCTATCAGGGTCTGGCCGACGCCTGCGACTACCCGCTGCATCTCGGCATCACCGAGGCCGGCGGCTTGCGCACCGGGACCGTGAAGTCCTCGATCGGCCTGGGCTCGCTGCTCTGGGCCGGCATCGGCGACACCATCCGCGTCTCGCTCTCGGCTGATCCCGTGGAAGAGGTGAAGGTCGGCTTCGACATTCTGAAGTCGCTGAACCTGCGGCATCGCGGCGTCAATCTCATCTCCTGCCCGTCCTGCGCGCGGCAGAATTTCGACGTGATCAAGACCGTCGAGGCGTTGGAGAAGCGCATCGCTCATATCACCACGCCGATGTCGGTCTCGATCATCGGCTGCGTGGTCAACGGGCCGGGCGAGGCGCGTGAGACCGATATCGGGTTCACCGGCGGCGGCAACGACACGCATATGGTATATCTCGCCGGCCAGCAGCACCATCGGCTGAAGAACCAGGATATCGTTGAGCACATGGCCGAGCTCATCGAGAAAAAAGCGGCGGAGATCGAAGCCGCCAAGGCAGCGGAAAAGGCCAAGACGTCCGCCGCCGCCGCCGAATAGCCTCCTTTCCGGGTCTCCTCCATGTCCGAGCTTCAGCCGGTCCGCGGCACACATGATCTTTTGCCTGATGAGATGCGGCGCTATCGCCGCGTCGCCGAGACCGCGCGGCGCGCCGCCGAGTGCTTCGGCTTTCAGGAGATGGCCACGCCGATCTTCGAGTTCTCCGAGGTTTTCAAGCGCACGCTCGGCGACACCTCCGACATCGTCACCAAGGAGATGTACACCTTCACCGATCGCGGCGGCGAAACCATCACGCTGCGGCCGGAAGGCACGGCGGGCGTGGCCCGCGCCCTGATCTCCGGCGGTCTCGCGCAGCACCTGCCGCTGAAATACTTCTATTCCGGTCCGATGTTCCGCTACGAGCGGCCGCAGAAGGGCCGCATGCGGCAGTTCCACCAGACCGGCATCGAGCTCCTGGGCATCAGGGAGCCCCTGGGCGATGTCGAGGTGATTGCGACCGGCGCCGAGTTCCTGCGCCGGATCGGCGCCTGGGACCGCGCGCAGCTCGAGATCAACACGCTGGGCGACACCGAGAGCCGGCAGAATTACCGCGGCGTGCTGGTGGACTATCTCTCCGGCCACAAGGCGCGCCTGTCCGAGGACAGCATCAACCGGTTGGAGCGCAACCCGCTCCGCATCCTCGATTCCAAGGATAAGGGCGATCAGGCGGTGGTTGCCGATGCGCCGGTCTATACCGACTATCTGAACGCGGCGAGCCGCGACTTCTTCGCCCGGGTGAAGGCCGGGCTCGAGGCGCTCGGCATCGCTTATGTCGTCAATCCGCGCCTGGTGCGAGGCCTCGATTATTACTGCCACACCTGCTTCGAGGTGACCTGCGAGGAACTGGGCGCGCAGAAAACCATCCTGGCCGGCGGCCGCTATGACGGCCTGGTCGGTATGATGGGCGGGCCGGAAACTCCGGGCGTCGGCTGGGCCAGCGGTATCGAGCGCTGCGCCATGCTGCTGCGGGAAACGCCGGAGGCGCGAGTGCCCATCGCATTGGTGCCGCTGGGCGAGCGCGCCGAGGCGACGGCCCTGCGGCTGGCGGGCGAACTGCGCAGCCTCGACTTCGTCGTGGATCTCGGCTTCTCCGGCAATATGAAGTCGCGGATGAAGCGCGCCAACAAGATCGCCGCCAAGGTGGCCGTGATCCTCGGCGACAACGAGCTTGATCAGAACGTGGCGACGCTGAAAAATCTCTCGAGCGGCGAACAGAGCGCCATCGGGCTGGACCGCATAGCGGATGCGCTCGAAGCTTTCCGGTGATGGGCCTACAGGTCATGGCCTTGGGATAGGGGCGATGACATTCCTCGTGGTGGGCGCCAGTCACAAGGGCGCCCCCGACCTGCTGCGCGACCGGCTCCAGGGTACCGAGGCCGACCAGTTGCGCCTGATGGTGCGCTGCCGCGAGATCGGCCTGGAGCAGGCCGCCGTGCTCGCCACCTGCGACCGCTGCGAGATCTGGGCCACCGTCGAAGATGCCGGGGCGAATGCGCCGAAGCTCGCGGCGCTGATCGCCGAAGCCGCCGCCCTGCCGGCGGCGCAAGTGGCGCCGCAGCTGCATCACCTGACCGGGGCGGAAGCCCTGCGCTATGCCTTCGCCGTCGCCGCCTCGCTGGAAAGCCAGATCGTCGGCGAGCCACAGGTCCTGGCCCAGGTGAAGGATGCACATCGCCTGGCGGCCCGCGCCGGCATGTTGGGGACCGAGCTCGACGCCGTGTTCCGCTCGGCCTTGCAGACCGGCAAGAAGGTCCGCTCGGAGACCGAGATCGCCCAGGAATCGGTCTCGATGGCGGCCTGTGTCATTGCGCTCTGCCGCCAGGTCTTCGGCAACCTGCCCAATATCAATGCCCTGATCCTGGGCGACGGCGAGCTGGGTGAGTTCGTCATGCAGCAACTGGCGGAAGCCGGCTTGAGCCGCTGGACCTTCGTCCATCGCAGCCCGGAGCGCGCCCAGGCCTGGGCCTCCCGGCACCGCGCCTCCCATGCCGCGACCCTGGCCGATCTCGACCGGCTGCTGCCCGCCGCGGATGTCACGATCAGCGCGCTGGACGGCGCGCAGACCGTGATCGGCCCCGATCAGGTGAAGGCGGCGGTGAAGGCGCGCCGGCGCGCGCCCATGCTGTTCGTCGATCTGGCGGTTCCGGGGGATATCGATCCCCGGGTGAACGACGTCGATGACGCCTTCCTCTACGGACTCGACGATCTCGAGCGGCTGGCGATGCGCGGCAGGCACGGCCGCGAGGAAGCGGCGACGGCGGCCTGGAACATCATCGATGCCGCGGTCGTCGCTTTCGAGCGCGACAGCGAGGCGCGCACGGCCGCGACGGCACTGTCGGCCTTGAAAGCCCATTTCGACGCCGAGCGCGAGCGCCTGCTGGCCGAGCAGCCCGGGCTCGACGCGGCCGAGGCGACGCGGCGCCTGATCAACCGGCTGCTGCACCGGCCGATCACGGTATTGAAGGATTCCGCGCCGGATCCGAAGCTGGAAGCCGCCGCCTTGGCGCTGTTCGGCATCGGCACGGGCGCGAAAGAGAACGAGGACTGAATTGTCTGCATTGAACGAGAAACTGGATCGCGTCGCCAAGCGGTATGACGAGATCGCCGCCCTGTTGGCGAGCGAGGGCCCGAAGGACGCGCAGTCCTTTGCCAAGCTCTCCAAGGAATATTCCGACCTCTCGCCGGTAGTCGAAGCGATCCGCGAACTCCGCTCGGCCGAGCGCGAGTCGACGGATCTCCAGCAATTGCTGGCCGATCCTTCCGCCGATGCCGAGATGAAGGCACTGGCGGAGGAAGAGCGTGCGGTCTTGCAGGAGAAGCTTCCGACGCTGGAAAAGAAGGTCCAGCTGCTGCTGTTGCCGAAGGACGAAGCCGACGAGCGCAACGCCATCCTCGAAGTCCGCGCCGGCACCGGCGGCGAGGAAGCGGCTTTGTTCGCCGCCGCCCTGTTCCGCATGTATGCGCGCTATGCCACGCTGAAAGGCTGGCGCTTCGAGCCGATGGAGGTGAGCGAGACCGGCCTCGGCGGCTATAAGGAGGCGATCGCCACCATCACCGGCCGCAACGTCTTTGCGCATCTCAAGTTCGAATCCGGCGTGCACCGCGTGCAGCGTGTGCCGGAGACCGAGGCTTCGGGCCGCATTCACACCTCGGCCGCGACGGTTGCGGTGCTGCCGGAAGCCGAGGAAGTCGATGTGCAGATCGACGAGAAGGATCTGCGGATCGACGTGTTCCGTTCCAGCGGTCCCGGCGGCCAGTCGGTCAACACGACCGACAGCGCGGTCCGCATCACCCACATCCCGAGCGGGCTGGTGGTTCAGCAGCAAGACGAGAAATCGCAACACAAGAACAAGGCCAAGGCGCTGAAGGTGCTCCGCGCCCGTCTTTATGACCTGGAACGCAGCCGCAAGGACGCCGAGCGGGCCAGCGCCCGCAAGAGCCAGGTCGGCAGCGGCGACCGCTCGGAGCGGATCCGCACCTATAACTTCCCGCAAGGGCGCTGCACCGATCACCGCATCAACCTGACGCTCTACAAGCTCGATCGCGTCATGGAGGGCGAGATGGATGAGATCATCGACGCGCTGATCGCCCATGACCAGGCCGAGCGGCTCTCGGAAATCCAATGACCATCGGCGAAGCCTTGGCCCGAGCCGCGATGCGCTTGGGCGAGGCCGGAATCGAAAGGCCGCAGGCCGAGGCGCGCATCCTGCTGGAAGCGGCCAGCGGGCGCGGTCGGGGCCAGATCATCGCCTTTCCGGAGCAGGCCCTTACCGCCGCGCAAGCGGAGTTGTTCGAGCGGATGGTGTCGCGCCGCTGCGCGCGCGAGCCGGTCTCGCGAATCCTCGGCAGCCGCGAATTCTGGTCGCTGCGCTTCGCGGTCGGCCCGGCCACGCTCGATCCGCGGCCGGACAGCGAGACCCTGGTCGCGGCGGTGCTCGCGCGGATACCCGAGCGCAGCGCGAAGCTAGCGATCCTCGACCTCGGCACCGGGACCGGCTGCCTGCTGCTGGCGCTGCTCTCGGAACTGCCACAGGCGACCGGCCTTGGCGTCGACGTCGATCCGGCCGCGCGCGATATCGCCGCGCGCAATGCCGAGACGCTCGGCCTCCAAGCCCGCGCCGCATTCCAGGTCGGCGACTGGGCGCGCGGCATTGCCGCCGCATTCGATGTCATCGTCTCCAACCCGCCCTATATCGAGTCGACCGCCATCGACACGCTGGCGCCGGAGGTCGCGCAATACGACCCGCCCGGCGCGCTGGACGGCGGCATGGATGGCTTGTCCGCCTATCGCGCCTTGATGCCCCAGGCCGCGCAACGCCTGAAGCCGGGTGGCCTGCTGGCCCTCGAGATCGGCGCGGGGCAGGGGGCGGCGGTGCGTGGCCTGGCGGAGAATGCTGGTTTGACCGATCTCGCCACCGCGCAGGATCTCGCCGGAATCGAGCGCTGCCTGCTGTTCTCCCGCTAGATTCGGGCTCTTTGGCGATGCAAAAAAACTGTTGGAAATCGCCCCCGAACCGATTACGGTCGCTTCGGCTCTGGGGTGAGCAATCGGACGACAGCCGCTGGCTGGCCCGCACCCCTGATACGGCCCCCGACATCGGAATGGCGGTCCCCGGGTGAGCTAACACCTGAAGATGATTGGGCGCGTTTCCTGATTTCGCCGCTGCTGAATTCTATGCGGTGAGATCGCCGAGACGTGAAGCCAGGACCGCAGCAATGCGAAGTGATTTTGACGCATGAGACCGAATAACCAGAACCGACGGGGTCGCGGTCGCGGCCCTCGCAAGCCCCATGGCGGGCCGCACCACGGCGGCGGCGGTGGCCAACCGAGTAAGGCGCACTCGTTCGACAGCTCGGGTCCGGACATTCGGGTCCGCGGCAACGCCTATCAGGTGCTCGAGAAGTATCTCCAGCTCGCGCGCGATGCCGGCACTGCCGGCGACCGCGTCGCCGCGGAGAATTTTCTGCAGCATGCCGACCACTACTATCGGGTTGTGGCCGCGCAGAACGAAGGCCAGCGCCCGCGCATCGGCGGACGCGAAGTCTCGGTCGCCGACATCAACGTGAATAACGGTCAAGGCCTCTCTGCCGCTATGTCCGGCCACGGGCATTCCGGCGGCGGCGACGAGCAGCAGCACGCCTCGGACAACCAGCAGGGTGGTCACGGCAACGGCCAGATGCGGTCGAACCAAAATTCCGGCGACTCGCACAATCAGCATCAGCACCCGAACCAGAATCAGCAGGGCCAGCGCGGCGCCGAATCGCAAGACGCCCATGGCGAGGATTCGGAATCCAACGGCGAGTCGGGCAACGTCGCGCCCGATGAGCAGCCGTCCTATCCGGATGAGCTGCTGCCGGCCGAAGGTGCCAATGCGGGTCCGCGCGACGGCCAGCAGCAAGACGGCCGCCAGCCAGGCCGCGGCCGCGGTCGCCGGCGTGGTCCCGGCCGCCGGGTTCGGGGGGAGGGCGAAGAGCCCGCCGCCACACCGGCCCCGCTGCCCGTTCCCGGCGAGACCCAGTAGCGACGAACCGGCGCAGGCCGGTCGTTCCAAAACCGGTTTCAGCCCCTTGCCAAGGGATTAACCACTTCCATATTTGATGGAGGGTTATCCCGCATGGCATCGAGACCGCGTGCCTCGCTTTGGGCGCGGTCCTAAGAGGGCTGAAACATGGACTTAGAGAAATTCACCGAACGGTCGCGTGGGTTCTTCCAGGCGGCGCAGGGGCTGGCCTTGCGCAACGGGAACCAGCAACTCACGCCCGAGCACCTGCTGAAGGTTCTGCTCGACGACAAGGAAGGCCTGGCCGCCAATCTGATGAAGGCGTCCGGCGCCGATCCCGCGAAGGCGCTTGCCGCCGTCGAGCGCGAGCTCGACAAGCTTCCCAAGGTCGAAGGCACCGGCGCCGGACAGATCTACATGGCGCCGCCTTTGGCCCGCGTGCTCGGCAAGGCGGAAGAGGCGGCCGAGAAGGCCGGTGACGGCTTCGTCACCGCCGAGCGCCTGCTGCTCGCCCTCGCCATGGACACCAGCACCGGCGCCGGCAAGGCGCTGAAGGATGCCGGCCTCACCGCGCAGGGCGTCAACAACGCCATCAACGAGTTGCGCAAGGGCCGCAAGGCCGACAGCGCGACGGCGGAAGACAGCTACGACGCGCTGAAGAAGTATGCGCGCGATTTCACCGAGCTCGCCCGCGCCGGCAAGCTCGATCCGGTGATCGGCCGCGACGAGGAGATCCGACGGACGATTCAAGTCCTGTCGCGCCGCACCAAGAACAACCCGGTGCTGATCGGCGAGCCCGGCGTCGGCAAGACGGCGATCGTCGAGGGCTTGGCGCTGCGCATCGCCAATGGCGACGTGCCCGAAGGGCTGAAGAAAAAGACGCTGATGTCGCTCGACCTCGGCGCCCTGGTTGCCGGTGCCAAGTTCCGCGGTGAGTTCGAGGAGCGCCTGAAGGCGGTGCTGACCGAGATCTCGGCGGCCGCCGGCGAGATCATCCTGTTCATCGACGAGCTGCACACCCTGGTCGGTGCCGGCAAGGCGGAAGGCGCGATGGACGCCTCCAACATGCTGAAGCCCGCGCTGGCGCGCGGCGAGCTGCATTGCGTCGGCGCCACCACGCTCGACGAATACCGCAAGTACATCGAGAAGGACGCGGCCTTGGCCCGGCGCTTCCAGCCGGTCGTGGTGGGCGAGCCCTCGGTCAACGAGACCATCTCGATCCTGCGCGGCCTGAAGGAGAAGTACGAGCTGCATCACGGTGTCCGCATCACCGACGCGGCGATCGTGGCGGCCGCGACGCTCTCCAACCGCTACATCACCGACCGCTTCCTGCCCGACAAGGCGATCGACTTGATCGACGAGGCGGGGTCGCGGCTGCGCATGGAAGTCGATTCCAAGCCGGAAGAGATCGACGAGGTGGACCGCAGGCTGGTCCAGCTCAAGATCGAGCTCGAGGCGCTGAAGAAGGAGAGCGATCCGGCTTCCAAGGAGCGCCTGGTCCTGCTGAAGAAGGAGGTCGAGGAGCTCGAGGGCAAGTCCACCGCCTTGACGGCGGAATGGAAGTCCGAGAAGCGTAACCTCGACGACGCGCAGAAGCTGAAGGAGCGCCTGGAACAGGCGCGCACCGAGGCGGAGCAGGCTCAGCGCAAGGGCGATTTCGCGCGGGCGGGCGAGCTCACCTACTCGGTCATCCCGGATCTCACCAAGAAGCTGCAGGAGGCCGAGACCGCCGCCCAGCACCGCATGCTGAACGAGGTCGTGTCCGAGGAGGATATCGCCTCGGTGGTCTCGCGCTGGACCGGCATTCCAGTCGACAAGATGCTGGCCGGCGAGCGCGACAAGCTGCTGAAGATGGAGGAGGCGCTCGGCCGCCGGGTGATCGGCCAGGACGAGGCGCTGGTCGCCGTGTCCAATGCCGTGCGGCGGGCCCGGGCCGGCCTGCAGGACCCCAACCGGCCGATCGGCTCGTTCCTGATGCTGGGCCCGACCGGCGTCGGCAAGACCGAGCTCTGCAAGGCGCTGGCGAGCTTCCTGTTCGACGACGACCAGGCCATGGTCCGGATCGACATGTCGGAGTTCATGGAGAAGCACGCGGTCTCGCGCCTGATCGGCGCGCCCCCGGGCTATGTCGGCTATGACGAAGGCGGCGTCTTGACCGAGGCGGTGCGGCGCCGGCCCTATCAGGTCGTGCTGTTCGACGAGGTGGAAAAGGCGCATCCCGACGTCTTCAACATCCTGCTGCAGGTGCTGGACGACGGTCGCCTGACCGACGGCCAGGGCCGCACGGTCGACTTCAAGAACACGCTGATCATCCTGACCTCGAATCTCGGCAGCGACTATCTGTCGGGCCTGAAGGAAGGCGAGGATTCCGGCGTCGTGCGCGACCAGGTGATGGGCGTGGTGCGGCAGGCATTCCGTCCGGAATTCCTGAACCGGCTGGACGAGATCATCCTGTTCCACCGCCTCAGCCGGAAGAACATGACTGGCATCGTCGAGATCCAGTTGAAGCGGCTGCAGGACTTGCTGGCCGACCGCAAGCTGGAGATCGAGCTCGACACCAAGGCCAAGGAGTGGATGGCCGAGACCGGCTACGATCCGGTCTACGGCGCACGGCCGTTGAAGCGGGTGATCCAGCGCGAGCTGCAGAACCCGCTGGCGACCATGATCCTGGAAGGCCGCTTCAAGCCGGGCGAGGTCATCAAGGTCTCGGCCGACAAGAACGGCCTCACCATCGGCGGCGAGAGTCTGTCCAAGGCTGCCGCCTAGACGCGAAGCGCGGCCGCCACCTCAGCGTGGCGGCCGCATCGCAATCAAGGCTTCCGATTCCACGACTTCCGGCACCTCACCGTCGATCGCGAACGGCGCCAGCTGCTCGCGAAGCGCGGCGATCATGTCGTCGGCGCGCGCGCCAATCTTGTCGCGCGAGACGCTCGATAGCGACAGCAGCCGGTCTTCGATATTCCCGACCGGCGTCCGCCGGCGCTCGATGACGCCGATGCGTTCGAGCTGCGAGAACGGCGAGGCGAGCAGCACCGCCTCATGCGCGGGCCATTCCGCGGCCTTGCGCTGGCGGCGCGCGCTGTCCTCTGCGGAGTAGTGGTCCAGCACGGCGTTGTAGGCCGCGCGCCACGCATTCTCGGGCACTTCCGGATGGCGGTCGGCGAACAAGGCCAGCGCGCCCCCAGCCTCGGTCATGCCGTCCAGGCGTTGCAGCACGTCGGCGCGATCCATCCAATGGAAGGCGCGGCCGATCGCGGTCAGGCGGAAGCGCCCGAGCGTGGGGGCGAGGTCATAGGAGCTGCCCTCGATGAAGCGGATCTGGTAACCGGCCTCCGCAGCCTCGGCCGCGGCGATCCGCAGCATTTCCGGCTCCGGATCCACCGCCGTGACGGCACCCGCCAAGCGCGCAAAACCAAGCGCCAGCTGCCCCGGGCCGCAGCCGAGATCCAGCACGGCGTGTCCGCGAGCCAATCCGACCCGCTCCGCGACGCGCTCGAACAGCGCAGGGGCATAGGGCGGACGGCCCTTGCGATAGTGCTCAGCGGCGCTGCGGAAACGATGTTTCTCGAACGGGATGGGCGCGTTCATTTGGCCTCCTGCGGCTCCGTGGCGCTTCTTCCCCCCGTGTTCAACGCGGCAACGGCGTCGATCCTTTGCTGCAGTTTCTGACGCTTGGCTGTCGCGAGAAAGGCGCCGACCAGGCCGGAGACCGGCTCGCGATCGGCGTAAACCAGGCCGATGGAATGGCTCGGCTTCGGCTCGCCCATCGGCAGGGCGCGCAGCCCGCTGGAGATTCCGGTCAACAGCAACAGGCTCTGCGGCACGATGCCCGACCACTCGCCCAGCCGGACGTGCGAGATCACCGGGATCAACGCATTGGCCTCGATCACCGGCCGCGGCGTCTCGCCGACCGAGGCGAAGGCGCGGTCGATGATCCGCCGGTTCTGCATGTCGTTGGAGAGCAGGCAGAGTCTCTCCTTGGCGGCATCGGTCCAGGACATCTCGCTTCGGCCGGCGAACCGCGGATGGTCATGGGTGATGAAAACGAAACGGTCGCGATAGATCGGAAGCGTCCGGACCCGGCTCAACGGCTCGTTGTCGAGATAGGTCAAGCCGATATCGAGGTCGAACGTGTCGATGCCGCGCTGGATCTCCTTCGAGGAGAGCGATTGGATGTGCACCGAGACCGAGGGATGCTGTGCGCAAAACGGCGTCGTCAGCAACGCCACCACCGGCAGGGCCGCCGGGATGGCGCCGATGCGCAGCCTGCCGGCCAGCGCGCGCTTGAGGACGGAGATGTCCTGTCGCAGCGTTTCGAAGTCATGCACCAGGCGCTGCGCGCGATCGAGCACGAGCTGGCCCTCGGGCGTGAAGCCGATGAAGCGCCGCGAGCGCTCGACCACGCGGACCCCGAGTTCGCCCTCGATCTGGCGGATCGCCGCGGATAGGGCCGGCTGTGAAATGCCGCAGGCCTCGGCGGCGCGGCCGAAATGCCGCTCGCGCGCCAAAGCCGTCAGGTAGGTGAGATGCTTCACGAGCATGGGCGGCCCGTCGTCATTGCCGGGCCAGACTCGCGCGGCGAGCGCACTCTATCGCCCGGCAAGTGTCCGGGGCAATCCGCTTAAAGGACGGAGTCGTTTGAGCTCAGTTCAGGCAGCCGCGCGCCCGGTTGCAGTCGAGCGCCGGCGCGGCGCCGGATTGGTCGGCGATCTCGGCGCGGTTGATCAGCTCGCGGCGCTGATTCTGGATCGCCGCGACCTGGTTCTTGAACGCCTTCAGCGCCGGACCGTTCAGCTTGTCGGAGGCGACGGTCTTCACCGTGCTCGGGTTGACATGCGCGCCGTTGACCATGATCTCGAAATGCAGGTGCGGGCCGGTCGAGCGGCCGGTGGTGCCTACATAGGCGATCACCTGGCCCTGCTTGACCTTGGAGCCCTTCTTGAGGCCGCTGGCAAACCGGCTGGTATGCGCGTAGGCGGTCTCGTAAGTGCCGTTGTGGCGCAGCTTGATGTACTTGCCGTAGCCGTTCTTCCAGCCGATCTCCTCGACCACGCCGTTGCCGGCGGCGAAGATCGGCGTGCCGGTCGGGGCGCCGAAGTCGATGCCCTGGTGCATGGCAGAGTAGCCGAGCACCGGATTGACCCGCATGCCGAAGCCGGAGGTGATCCGGGCGCCGTCGATCGGCGTCTTCAGCAGCGACTTGCGGACCGCGATGCCGTCCGCGGTGAAGTATTCGCCGTCGCCGTCGCGCTCGAAGTAGTAGATCGGCATCGGCTTGCCGCCGATCATCAGCGAGGCATAGAGCAGACGGCCGGCCTTCGCCAGGTCGCCCTTGTCGTTGTCGAAGCGCTCGTACATCACCTCGAAGGAATCGCCTTCGTGGATGTCGCGCTGGAAGTCGACGTCGTAGGAATAGGCCTTGATGATGTCGCCGATCAGGCCGACCGGCACGCCCGCTTCGCGCGCGGATTCGAACAGGCTGATGTCGATCTGCCCGGCCGCGCGGTCGACCCGCTCGGTCAGCGGGCGATTGATCGCTGCCGCGACGAACTGGCCGTCGGCATCGCGGGTCAACTTGACGTCGCGCTCCATGCTCGGCTGCAGCGTCAAGGCAACCAGCTTGCTCTCGACATCGGTCTCGGGACCGGCGCCGGTTGCGAAGTTCAGTGTGATCTCCTGGCCGACCTTGAGGTCGCTCGGAGAGAAGACGTCGGCGAGGGTGTGACCGGCGGCTTGGGCCTCGGCGTCTGAGAGCCCCGCCTTGGTCAGCAGGCCGAACAAGGTGTCGCCGCGGCGGACTTCAATGACGCGCTTCACGCCCTGAAGCTCGACATTGGTGTCGAAGGCCGTGGCCGGAACGACGGCGCTCGGAGTCGCGGGCAGCGCGGCGGCGGTCTGCAGCGGCAGTTCGGGCGATGCGTCCGTCGCGGCGGATTGGCTCGACGCGGCGCTGAAGTAGTCGTCAGGCAGCGATGCGGTCTTGTCGCCGTAGACCCAGTTCAGCGTGGCGACCAGCGCGCGGGATGCCGGATTCGTCTCGGTGGCCGGCGCGGTTTGCTCCGAAGCCGACGTTGTTTCTTCGGGCGCCGCCGACTGCACGTCGGCCACGGGCGCCGTCTCGGCCCCCGGCGGAGTCGCGTCGGCAACGATGACTGGCTCTTCCTGCGGCGCTTCAGCAGCCGGAGTCTCGACCACCGGTGCGACGACCACCGGCGGAACGACGACTGGCGGCGTCACGACAACTGGCGGGGTGAGCAGGGTTTCGCTCGACTCGGTCTGGGTCAGAACCGGCGCCGCGTCAGCCAGGGCAACCTGCGCCTGCGGTGTGGGCTCGACGACCTCGGCCGGCTCCGCATCGGCGCTCGCCGCTTCCTTGGCCCAGCTCGTATCCGGCGCTGGATAGTAGGGTGCCGGCGGGCGGGCGGTGATCTGATGCGACGAATCGAGCGCGGTGATCATGGGCGCCAGGTCGAAACGAAGCCGCTGGGTCCAACTCGGTGCGATGTTGTTGCTGGCAAGCAGCGCTTCGGCCGAAACCGTATTCCGCAGCACCTGAGCGGCGCTCGCTTCACTGACAACCGGCGGCTGGGCCGCTTGCATGGCGCCAACGCCGCCCAGTACGACGAAGCCGGCGGCGGTATAGGCAAGATAACGCTTAAGCGTCCCCCAGATCTGAGCGCGGGTCTGCGGCAACTATGTATCCCCTGCTTGCGATCGGGTTGCTGGCTTCCGGTGGCGTGTATCCCCTGCCGACCGGGGCGAACCCTGCATTAACCTAGTGATGTGCGTCACAATGGCAGGCGGATTCGAGCGTTGTCAACCAAGATTCTATAATCAGATCAAATCGTTGTGCCACAATGCGAACAAAATGGGCACATGCGGCATTAAGCCTGTTGTTTTTAGCCGGACAGGCGCCCATCTATGCCGCTCACGCAAAGCGAACTCGTTGAACCAGCGCCGCAATTTGACGCTTGTTTGCGGCAGATTGGCGAAACTGTCCCGGCTTCGTAACACGTGTTGACAGGCTTCCGGGCCGCGCGTATAAGCCCGCTCCTCTGAGGCGCCGGTGGGCGGCACGGTCAGGTTCTAGACCGGGTCTAAGCAGGCGCCTTCATGCTGTTTGACATTGTAATAAAGACGAGAAGGGATACGCGGGCGGCGGGTCTTGGGTCATGGCTTCGGCTATGGGTCT
>JAUYVI010000001.1 GCA_030715195.1 Dongia sedimenti | reverse complement strand
CTTGCCGTGATCAACGTGACCGATCGTGCCAACATTGCAATGCGGCTTGTTCCGCTCAAACTTAGCTTTCGCCATCTTCTCTCGACCCTATGTGCCGGAACCGGCTCTTGTTTCGACCGTTTGACCGAGACCAGCTGGACCCGATCGGTTTCTGTTTGCATCCGCCGCTCCGGCCCCGGTTGACCCTGGGGGAGCGTTGGAGCGGGTGACGGGAATCGAACCCGCGTAGCCAGCTTGGAAGGCTGGAGCTCTACCATTGAGCTACACCCGCCCGGCTCGACTCCGCCCGACTTCACCGGGCACCCTCGCCCTGTCTCCACAACCGGAGAGTCGGGCTTGGTGGAAGGGGTAGGATTCGAACCTACGTAGGCCGAAGCCAACGGGTTTACAGCCCGTCCCCTTTAGCCACTCGGGCACCCTTCCGAAGCGCCGACTCCGCCCCGCGGCGGAGACGCGGACTATGAGCATTTGCCGAGTGCTGTCAACTTGAAAACACACGAAAAACTCCCACCCGCGCCGATTAAATTTCCGGCCCGGAGGGAGTTGTTGTAATGCTTTTATCCGCCATCATCCTAGGACCCTCCCATGCCCCCGCGCAAGCCCTTCCACCCCGACAAAAACCGTGACCGGGGTCGCACCCAGCACAGGTCTCCGGATGCTGAATCGGGCGGCCGGGACAACCGGTCGCAGGAGCAGAAGAAATCCTGGGGAAGGGATCGAGCACATCCGGGCGAACCGGCGGCGCCGCAGAAATATAGTGCAAGATCAGAGGATTCCAAGGGTCAGCGCGACCGATCTGGCAGCCCCGATGTCATTGCGACCGGATATAAGGCTAGTGGCGGAAGCTATTGGATTTACGGGAATCATGCCGTCCTGGCGGCGATCGACAACCCGAAGCGCCGGATCCGCCGTCTGCTGCAAACCAGCCCCGATGCCGAGAAGTCGGCGCGGGGCGGCGCCGATCGCCCCCTGCCCCGCTGGGAGACGGTCGATCGCGCGATCCTGGATCGCGTGGCCGGCCGGGAATCGGTGCATCAGGGGATCGCGGCCCAGGTCGATCCTCTGCCGGAGACCGAGATTGAGGATATCGCCGTCCTGGCCGGTGACCGGCCGGAGGCGAAGCTGGTCATCCTGGACCAGGTGACGGACCCACATAACGTCGGCGCCATCCTCCGCTCGGCGGCCGCCTTCGGCGCCCTCGCCGTCGTGCTCACCGAGCGCAATGCGGCACCGGAAAGCGGCGTGCTTGCGAAGGCCGCCTCCGGCGCGCTCGAGGTGGTGCCCCTGGTCCGGGTCATCAATCTCGCAAGGGCCATGGAGCAACTGAAAGCCGCTGGGTTCTGGTGTGCCGGGCTCGCCGCCGAAGCGGAACGAACCCTAGCCGAGGCGCGGCTCTCGGGCCGGGTCGCCCTGTGCCTCGGCGCGGAAGGCGCCGGCCTGCGGCGCCTGACCCGCAACCACTGCGATCTACTGGTCAAGCTGCCCACCGGTGGGCCGATCGGCCATCTGAACGTGTCCAACGCCGCGGCCATTGGCCTCTATGAACTCAGTCGCGCCGGCTAGGGACAGATTCGTAGTTAACATCTCACCACCATGATCTCCCGGTGTGATAAAGCGCAGTCCCGGGTATCCAAATAAGCCGACCGAACATTGACTTCGCCTAAAATGCCACGCAAATTGGCGCCAACAAAACAGACGCCGCTCAGGGGCATAGAAACATGAAGATCCTCGGACTTTTCGCAGCAGCCGCCCTTGTCCTGGGTGCGCACAGCGCTTCTGCGGTCACCCTTACGAACGGCAGCTTCGAGAACCCGATCGTCGGCGGCAGCTTCGCCACCTACGGCAACGGCAGCAGCAGCCTCGACGGCTGGACTATCGGCGGAGCCGGGATCGACCATATCGGCAATTATTGGCAAGCGTCCGATGGCAACCAGAGCCTCGATTTGTCGGCGCTCGATGCCGGCAGCATCTCGCAGGCAATCTCCGGACTGACCGTCGGCCAGCAGTATACCGTGAAATTCGACCTCGCCGGCAATCCGGATGGAGATGACTCGGTTCTGAAAGAGGTGCTGGTGCAGTTGGACAACAACATTGCCACCGGCCAGCTCTACACCTTCGACACGACGGGCACGAGCCACGGCGCAATGGGCTGGCTGACCCAGGCCTACGTGTTCATTGCCACCGCCAGCACACAAACCCTGGCCTTCGTGAGCTTGACGCCTGGCTCGTTTGGTCCGGCGCTGGACAATGTCAGCGTCGCGGCGACGCCGATCCCGGGTGCGATCCTGCTGTTCGGATCCGCGCTGGGCGGCATGGGCTTCCTCGGCTATCGCCGGAAGAAGCTGGCAGCCGCAGCCTAAGACCGGAACTCAAGACCCCTAAAAGAGGCCCCGGAAACGGGGCCTCTTTTGTTTTGGGCATTCCCCGGCCCGTCATGGCTGGGTGTTACCAATTGTCCTCTTGTCGAACCGGCCTGCGCTCCTTAGGGTCTCATTCACGTTGAGAATAATTCGCAACTGAGCGCTCATGCAAAGAAGCCTGACGCGGCGGCGTTTGCTCGCCGCCGCCCCCGTCGTCGCAGCCGGCCTCGTCACCGGCTTTCCGATGATCGTCCGCCGTGCCCGTGCCGATGCCGGCGCGGTCAACGTCTACTCCGCGCGACACTACCCGTCCGATCAGACGCTGTTCGATATGTTCACCAAGGAGACCGGAATCGCGGTGAACGCGATCCAGGGCGTCGCCGAGGAATTGATGCAACGCCAGCAGATGGAGGGCGACTCCTCTCCGGCCGACGTGTTGATCACCGTCGATGCCGGCAACCTGTGGCGCGCCGAGCAGTGGAACCTGCTGCAGCCGATCAAGTCGGACATCCTCGACAAGGAAGTGCCCGCCAACCTGCGGCATCCGGACAATCTCTGGTTCTCGTTCTCCACCCGGGCACGGGTAATCCTGCGCGACAAGAACAAGGTCGCCGACGGTGACATCGCCAGCTATGAGGCGCTGGCCGATCCGAAATGGCAGGGCAAGGTGCTGATCACCACATCGAACAGCATCTACAACCAGTCGCTCCTCGCCTCGATCATCGAAGCCGACGGGGCGGAGAAAGCCGAGGCCTGGGCCAAGGGCCTGGTCGCAAACCTCGCGCGCAAGCCCGAAGGCGCCGATACCGAGCAGGCGCTGGCCCTGGCAGCCGGTGTGGGCACGATCGCGGTCAGCAACTCCTATTACTTCGGCCGCCTGCTCGGCCGCGACGAAGCGACCCGCAAGAAGCTCGACCATATCGGCATCGTGTTTCCGAACCAGGCCGGTGAAGGTTCTTTGGGCCGCGGCACGCATATCAACGTGTCCGGCGGCGGCGTCGCAGCCTATGCGCCGAACAAGGAGAATGCAGTCCGGTTCCTGGAATTCCTGATCAGTCCCGAGGCGCAGAAAGTCTTCGCCGACGCCAACTACGAGTTCCCGGTCCGCGCCGGCGTGGCGCCGATCGACATCGTGCAAGCCTGGGGCACGTTCAAGACCGATCCGGTGAACGTCTCGGCGCTCGGCAAGAACAATGCCGAGGCGGTGCGCATCATGGACCGCGCCGGCTGGCGCTGAGGGCGGTTCTCACCCGATCTCGCGGAAACGTGAGTTGCGATTAATTCTTATTTGCTTAGTTCCTGATGGAGTCAGGAATCTGTAAGGGGACATCATGATGCATCGCTTGTTGCGCGCCTCGACCGTGGCGTTCGGGCTTCTGCTGGGCGGTCTTGCCGCCGATGTACAGGCCGAAGAGACCGTAAACGTCTATTCCGCACGGCATTATCCATCCGACCAGATCCTGTTCGATCTCTTCACCAAGCAGACCGGCATCGCGGTCAAAGTGATCAACGGCAATGCCGAAGAACTGATGCAGCGCCAGCAGCAGGAAGGCGAGAGCTCGCCCGCCGACGTGCTGATCACGGTCGATGCCGGGAATCTATGGCGCGCCCAGGAAATGGGCCTGTTCCAGGCGGTGAAATCCGACATCCTCGAGAAAGAGATTCCGGCCAACCTGCGCGATCCGGAGGGACGCTGGTACGCCTTCTCCAAGCGGGCGCGGGTCATCATCTACGACCCGGCGAAAGTGAAGCCGGAGGAGCTCTCGACCTATCAGGACCTAGCCGATCCCAAATGGAAAGGCCGCATCCTCGTGCGCTCGTCCTCGAACATCTACAACCAGTCGCTGGTCTCGGCGATGATCGAGACCGATGGCGCCGAGAAGACCGAAGCCTGGGCGAAGGGCCTGGTCGCCAATCTCGCCCGCAAGCCGGAAGGCGGCGATACCGACCAGATCAAGGCACTGGTGGCCGGTCTCGGCGACATCGCCATCAGCAACACCTACTACTTCGCCCGCATTCTGAGCGGGGACGATGCGGAGCTGAAGGCGAAGGCCGAGAAGCTCGCGATCTTCTTCCCCAACCAGCAGGAGCGCGGCACGCATATCAACATCTCCGGTGCCGGCGTCGCCGCCCACGCGCCGAACAAGGCGAATGCGGTCAAGTTCCTGGAGTTCCTGATCAGCCCGGAAGCGCAGAGGATCTTCGCCGATGCCAACAACGAGTTTCCGGTCCGCGCCGGCGTGCCGCCGGCCCCGGTGGTCGCGGCCTGGGGCGACTTCAAGGCCGACCCGGTCGGCGTCACGGCGCTCGGCAAGAACAACGCCGAGGCGGTAAAGCTCATGGACCGGGCGGAGTGGCGCTGAGCCGGCTACTCCTTCGTCTCCGCGAAGAACTTCTGCAGCGCGTGGGCGTTATCTTCATGCGCCTCGCAGGTCATCAGCCGGTCGATCATCCTGCCGTCGCTTGAGAGCGGCAGGATGATCCGGGCGTAGGACGTCGCGAGGTAGTCCACGGTCAGCTCGATCAGATGCAGGATCGGGACGCGGCGCTCGATGACCTCGGCGTAATGCCGGTGGATCAAAGCACCGAACTCCGGCGGATCGAGCTGCCGCGCCAGCTTGCCGGTCAGCTCCTGCCCGTGCATGGCGAAGAGACCGGTCCCGGCGACGCGATAGCGGAACTCCAGCGGATCATAGGTGACCTCCGCCATCATCACGCGGGGCAGCTCGCGGGTGAACTCCAGCGGGTCGATATCGGCGCGCGACGGAAAGGCGCGGTCGCCCTTCTTGGCGCGCCAATAGGCGAGAATGCGGTCGATCTGCGGATACCGCTTGCAATCTATGTCGAGCTCGACCGCGCGGACGGTACTCGGCTTCGGTGTCACAGTTCCCGGACCAGGCGAATGCTGTTGGTGACGCCGCGTACGTCCTCTTTCATCCCGCCGCGCGTTGCCGCCCGCAGAAACTTCGAGCCGCGGCCATAGGAGCCACCGCGGATCGCGTGCTTCTCGCAGGTGCCGAGTTGAGGGGCGCCCTTGTTATCGGTACCGGAATAGGAACCGCTCAAGCAGTCCTGGGTCAACTCCCAGGAATTGCCGAGCATGTCGTAAAGGCCGAAGGCATTCGGCTTGAAGCTGCCGACCGGCGCCGAGAAGGCGTAGCCGTCGTCACAAGGGTTGAAGCCGGGATCCTTGGGGTACTTTTTCTTCCAGTTCAGGTCGGCGCCGTTGCCGTAGGTGCATTGTTCCTCATCGCCATCGCCCCAATAGCGGGCGGTCTTGGTTCCGGCCCGCGCCGCATATTCCCACTCGGCTTCACTGGGCAAACGATAATTCTGCCCGGTCAACTTCGAGAGCCAGGCCGCATAGGCCCGTGCGTCGCCGTAGTTGAGGCAAAGAGCCGGCCCGGTCTTCGACTGCGAGAAGCCGGGATCGGAAAAGGTGCGGCCTTGCTTCGGCAGCCACTCTTCCTCCTCGTCCCGGTAGTACCAGCACATCGCCCCGGGATCGCGACCCGTCGCGTCCATGAAGCGCTTATATTGCTCCAACGTCACTTCGAATTTGCTGAACGCGATCGCGCGCGGAATGGTCTCCTTGTGCTGTGGGCCCTCGTCCGAAGCACGCCCTGCTTCGCCGTCCGGCGACCCCATCATGAAGCTGCCGGCCGGGATGACCACCATCTCGGGGCAATCCTTGCAATCACGGAACACCGTGCCTGGCTTCAAGTTGGACGACGGCGGCGTCAATTGCGCGGCCGGCGCATCCTCCGAGAGACTCTTCGGCTGAGATGGCTCGGTCACCGCCGCCGTCTGCGTGGGTTGCGCTTCGGGCGGAGCCTTCCTGAGGACTTGCAGACGATTGTCGGCGAGCTCCACGAAGGTGCCCTTGGGAAACTTGGCGATGTAGGCCTTGAAGTCGGCAGGATCGCTGCTGTCCTTGATCGAGTCCCAGAACATCTGGTCCATCGCGGCCGTTGAGCCTGCCGCGCTGAAATCCTTGGAGAAATAGAACGGTGCCGTCAGCGAGGAGGAATCCCAGGGTACCTGCTGGCTGTCGGTCTCGGCGATCACCTTGGCGCGGACGTTGCGGAACATCTCCTCGATCGAGGCGCCCGGCTTCTGCACTTCGGTTGCGAGCGCCGCGGCGAACGGGCTGTTGCTTCCCTTCCCGTCCGCCGCGACCGAGCCCGGCGCCGTCGAATATGCGACGAAGCTGCCGATCGGCGCATCGATCTTGGCGAGGCCGAAACTGCCGGAGCGAAAGCTGCGCATCAGCGGATTGTTGCGGCAAGCATCCAGGATCACGATCTGGATCTTGCTGCCCGAGAAGTTCAGCACCTTCAGCACGGCCTCTGCGGACAGCGCTTCCAGCTCGACATCACCCTCGCGCTTGATGTTGGCGCCGACCGGAACGAGGTAGTTCTCACCGGAAACCTGCAAGCCGTGGCCGGCATAGTAGAACAGGCCGGTCGCGGTCGGGCCGGCCTCGGCCAAAGCCTGGCCGAAATCGTTCAGCGCCTTCTTCATCGCACGCTGGTCGCCGTCGGTCAGCAGGTTCACCGTGAAACCGACCTTCCTCAAGGCGTCGCCCATCAGCTTGCCGTCGCCGACCGGGTTCTTCAGCGACCCGATATCGCCCTTGTAATTGCCGTTGGCGATGATCAGTGCGATGCGCGGCTCGGCCGCGGCCAAGTCCGGCAGGATCGAGAGAAGCGCCCCGAAAAGAACCGCGACCCACGTGTACCTCATGACCCTCCCCAACCGGTCTCGAGATCAGCCGCCTCTTTTGCAGCGGGAATCGTGGCAGGTCCGGCCGGGGAAAGCAATCGGATCAGGCCGAAACGACCCACACGCCGCTGTGCAGTAACCTTCCGCTCCGGTCACGAACGGGCGACACGAATCCAGATCCAATCATGCCCCGGGTCGCGCGGCCCATCGCGAGCCTGGAGGTTGGTCAGCCGCAAGGTGAGGCCCGTCAGGTCGAGTCCCGCGTCCTTGTCCTGACCCAGGTAGACGCGGTGGAGCGCACTGGGTTGCGGCAGCGGCCCCGCCAGGCCCTTGAAGCGGATCACGTTCGGCCCGAGGTCGCCCAGTTCTTGCAGGAAGCCGCCAAGCTCTTTCTGTGCGGCCTCGGGCAGCACCCAGCGCAGGAAGCTCGCGGTGATGTCACCGGCGAAACGGCCGTCTTTCGCATGTTCGATGAAGGCCCGGTCGAGGCAGAGCTTGGCGTCGGCGATGACGCCGGCGCGGTCCGTTTCCAGATTGACCGTCACCAGGTCGCGAAACCGCGCGCCCTCCGGTCGGAAACCATGCCAGGTCGCCCCGTCGGCCAGCCCGCGCGGCGCCTCGTAGCGGACCAGGTGGAACCAGCGGAAGAACTCGTGATCGACGGCCCGCGTCAGTGCGCGTCCCAGCATCGAAAGCCTCCTCTCCACCGCCAGGATAGTGCAAAGGCTCCGCCACTGCTATGATCGGTGCCGAGCCGATGGGGGTATCGATGCCGCACGTCCCGGTCTCACTGGCCGTTCTTTTCGCGTTGTTCGGCATGGGCCTTTTCGCGAGTGCGGCGCAGGCGGATTGCGTCTCAGCCTGCCAGGCCTCCACCTATTGCGATTCGGAAATGAACGCCTCCGGCGAATGCGGACGGCGACTGAACGACTGCTACATCAGCGAATGCAACAAGAAGACCTACGGCTCCATCGCCTATGGCAGGAAGAGCGGCGCATTCGGCTGGTCACACGGCTTCGACGATGCGCCTTCAGCGGAGAATGAGGCGCTGAAGAACTGCCGGGCCAGTGGCGACGATTGCCAGGTCGTGGTGGACTTCTGGAACACCTGCGCCGCCGTCGCGGCGGACGGAGCTACCGTCGCCTACGGCCTCGGCGACAACCGCAGCCAGGCGGAAGATGGCGCCATTGCCGAATGCGCCAAGGACGGCGGCGCGCAATGCGAGGTTCAGGCCTGGGCCTGCACCGGACCTTGATCGCGCTCGCTCGCTTGTCGAAGTCCCGGACCCATCTATAATTCCGGCCATGGACTCCGCGCGCTATGTCACCGACGTCCCCTACGCGCGACGCTACGTGCGCGAGCTCAGCCCGGCCTGGCTGGATTTTACGGCGCTGATTTGCGGCTTCCAGCCGCCGCCGCGCGGGAGCGGTTTCGCTTGGTGCGAGCTCGGTTGTGGACATGGCGTGACGCCGGCTTTGCTGGCAGCGGCGCATCCGGAAGGCCGGTTTATCGGTATCGATCTGATGCCGCAGCATGTCGAGTTTGCGGAACGACTCTGCCGCGAAGCCGAAATCACCAATGCAAGCTTCCAAGCGGTCGACTTCGCGGCCACGCAGGCCCTCGATCTGCCGCGCTTCGACTATGTCGTGGCGCATGGTGTCTACACCTGGGTCGATGCGTCGGCCCAGGCCGAGCTGCTCCGCTTCGCGGGCCGGCATCTGAAACCCGGCGGCCTGCTTTATCTCAGCTATGATTGCCTGCCGGGCTGGGCGGGGGATATGCCGCTGCAGCATCTGCTGCGGGTTCTGACCGAGCGTGCCCAGGGCGATAGCATCGCGCGGCTCGACAGTGCCGATAAGATCGTCACGGCGCTGCAGGGACTGGGCGCCGACGTATTGCGGCTCGGCGCCATGGGCCGTGAATGGGAGGAACTCCGCGGCAAGCTGCCGCCGAGCTATTTCGTCCACCAGTTCCTGCCGCCGGCTTGGAAGCCGCTCTACGTCACCGAGCTGCGCCAAGCGGTTTCCGGCATCGGCCTGACCCCGATCGGCTCGGCGACGATCCGCGAGAACGTGGATGCTTTCACCCTCGACCGGCCGGCGCGCGAGCTGGTCGCCGCGGCATCCGATCCGGATCTCCGCGAGCTGCTGCGCGACTATCTGCTGCAGAAGCGCTTCCGCCGCGACGTGTTCGGCCGGGATGTCCCGGCGCTCGACGAGGCGACGGTGCGCGCGCGCATTTGCGGCAGCACCTTCATGCTGTCCCATCCGCAGGACGCGACCGTGCCCTTCAACCACCCGTCGGCCCAGGCGCTCCTGGCGCTGCTGGAAGGGGGTGCTGCTGCGCCGATCGCGCTCGCGGACCAGGGCCATTCCATCGACGCGCTGGTTGCGCAGATCATCGCCTTGGCTTCGGCCGGCCGCACCTGGCCGGTTGCCGCCGATCCGGATAGAGAAGGCATCGAACGCGTCAACGCCGTGCTCCGGCGCCGGACCGGTACGCCGGATGAGATCGCTTTCACCATGCTGCCTTCCGGCATGGCGATCGACAGGGAGGATCGATGAGCAACGCAGTCACCTATTTCCGCGCCATGGCCCACAACAACGCCTGGGCCAACCATCGCCTGCTGGCCGCCTGTGCCAGGCTCAGCGATGCCGCCTTCCAGGCCGAGCGCGTCAGCTTCTTCCCGAGCATCATGCAGACGCTCAACCACAACCTCACCGTCGACTGGTTCTATGTCGATGCACTGGAGGGCGGCTCACTCGGACCGAAGGCTTTCGCCGATGACAACCCCTGTCCGACCATGGCCGCGCTCATGCCCGAACAGGCGGCGATCGACCGCCGGCTGATCGCCTTCTGCGACCAGCTCGCCGACGCATCGCTCGCCGCGGAGACCCGCATCCATCGCAGCGACCGGGTCCAGGTCGATCGCACCGACCGGGTGCTGCTGCACCTGTTCGAGCACCAGATCCACCATCGCGGCCAGGCTCATGCAATGCTGGCCGGCACCAGCGTGAAGCCGCCGCAGCTGGACGAGTTCTTCATGACCGACGAAGCGTCCTTGCGTGCCGAGGAGTTCAAGGCGTTCGGCTGGACCGAAGCCCAGATATGGCGCGGGCTGGTGCGGTGAGTTTCACCGAAACTTCTTGGACAACCCGAGACCCCGGGAGCTAGGATACAGCTCATTTCTCCGGTCCGAGGGTTCCATGAAACGATCGACTTTGCGTCTCGCCAGCTGGCTGCTGGCAGCTCTCCTCCTGGCTGCGCCGCTGGGCGCGCGCGCCGCGGGGCCGTCCCCGGTCACGATCAAGGTCATGACCTTCAACATCTGGCTGGGCGGCGACCAGGTCAACTTCCAGAAGGTGATCGAGGCGATCAAGGCCGCGGATGCCGACATCGTCTGCCTGCAGGAGGCCGGCGGCCAGACCGCGCGAATCGCGGCGGCGCTCGGCTGGAACTATGCGATCCCCGGCCGGCATGTGATCGCGCGGGTCCCGCTCTTCGCGCCGCCTGCGGCGACCCAGGGTGCGGACGGCAACGACCTCAACACCGTCTATGCCGAGGTCGAGCCCGGCCGCTTCGTCGCCATCGCGAATGTCCACCTGCCCTCGGATCCCTACGGCCCCTATGCGCTGCGCGACAACAAGCCGGCCGCCGAAGTGCTTGAGACCGAGCGCAGCCAGCGCCTGACCGCGATCGAGCCCTATATCGAGCCGATGTCGGCCTTGGCGAAAGGTGGGACGCCGGTCGTCCTCGCCGGCGATTTCAACTCGCCCTCGCCTCTGGATTGGACGCCGGCCATGGCAAAACGCTGGCCGCAGGTGAAAGAACCCATCGTCTGGCCGGCCGCCAAGGCGCTGCTCGATGCCGGCTTCATCGACACCTATCGCGCGGCACATCCCGATCCGGCCGCGCGTCCCGGCATCACCTGGACCTACGGCTATCCCTATCCGCATCTCGACGCGAATGAGCAGCTCGACCGCATCGACTTCATCATGGCGCTGGGTGCCGCGAAGACCATCAAGAGCGAGATCCTCGGCGATCCGCGCATGCCCGACACCGATATCGGCGTCTCGCCCTGGCCCTCCGATCATCGTGCCGTGGTCTCGACCCTGGAGATCGTGCCCGGCCCCGTACCGGCCATGGTCTCGATCGACCGCCGCTCGATCCCGGCCGGCGCGGTCTTCACCGCGCGTTTCCACGCTGCGACGGAGGATGGACGTCTGGAAGGCGGAAGGCTGGTGATCCTCGATGCCGGTGCCGCAGCCGATGCGGCCCCGCGGGTCAGCCTCGCCAGCAACAACGGCACCGACCGGTCCAGCAGCGTCGACTTCGGCACCGGCGGTCTGCCGGCCGGCGCCTATGCGGTCGCCCTGCGGGACGCCGACGGCAAGGAACTGGCCCGCGCGCCGTTCTGGATCGTGGCCCGCGACGGCGCCGCCACGGTTAGCCTGGACAAGCCGGCTTACGCACCCGGCGAAACGCTCACCGCCACCTGGTCGAACGCGCCTGGCAACCGCTACGACTGGCTCGGCATCTACAAGCAGAGCGAGGCGGCCGACGACAACTACCTCTATTTCTTCTACGTCAACGGCGCGGTCGCCGGCTCGCTGGCGCTCACCAAGGAGATGCTCGGCGCCGATCTCGAGCCCGGTGCCTATGAGCTGCGCCTCGAATTGGACGACGGCTATTCGCGCCTGGCCAGCGTTCCGTTCGAGGTGAAGTGAGCCGGACTATTCGGTCAGGATGCCCCAGATCAGCCAGGCATTAGCCGCCGCGATCAGGCAGAAGATGAACCAGGCGATCGCCTTTACGAGCGGTCCGCTGGCGAACACGCCCATCAGCTTGCGGTCGCTGGTGAAGCGGATCAGCGGCCAGAGCGCGAAGGGAAGCTGCACGGTCAGCACGACCTGGCTCAGCACCAGCAATCGGCCGACCGACCCTTCGCCCAGCCAGAGCACGCCCGCCAGGGCGGGACCGAGTGCGAGGCCGCGGGTGATCAGCCGGCGCTGGTAGCACGGGATCTTCAGATTGAGGAAGCCTTCCAGGATCACCTGCCCCGCGATCGTGCCGGTGAAAGTGGAACTCTGGCCCGAGACCAGCAGCGCAATCCCGAACAGGATCGCCGCGAAGGCCGTGCCGGTGATCGGCTCCAACAGGCGATAGGCCTGGTCGATGTCGGTGACTTGGGTCTCTCCGGTCGCATGGAATGCGGTCGCAGCGACGATCAGAATCGCGGCATTGACCAGCATCGCCAACAGCAGCGCCACCACGATATCCAGGGTCGCCCAGCGGATCGCGCCGCGCTTGGCCGCCTCACTCGGCCCGGTCACCCGCGTCTGCACGATCGAGGAGTGAAGGTAGAGGTTGTGCGGCATCACGGTCGCGCCGACGATGCCGACCGCAAGGTAGAAGGCCTGCGGATCGCGGGCGAGCTGGATCTTCGGGACCAGGCCGCCCAGCACATCGGCGACGGCCGGCTGCAGCATCAGGATCTCGATCGCAAAGCAGGTGAAGATCGTGCCGACCAGCCCGAGCACGATGGCCTCCAGCTGGCGAAAGCCCCGGCCCTTCAGGCTGAGCACGATCACCGTGTCGAAGGCGGTCAGCACGATCCCGAGCCAGAGCGGCAGGCCGAACAGCAGGTTGAGGGCCAGGGCCGAGCCCAGCACCTCGGCCACGTCGCAGGCGACGATCGCGATCTCGGCGAAGATCCAGAGCACGAAGGCGACCGGGCGTGGATAGCGCCGGCGGCAGAGCTGCGCCAGATCCATGCCGGCGACCAGGCCGAGCCGCGCGCAGAGCGTCTGCAACAGGATCCCGGCCAGGCTGGACAAGGCCACCACGAACAGGAGGTCGGTGCCGTAGCGCGACCCGGCCTCGATATCGGTCGCCCAGTTGCCGGGGTCCATATAGCCGACCGAGATCAGCAGCCCCGGCCCCAGATAGCGCAGCAGCTTCCGCCAGTTGGAGAGCCCGGCCGGAACGGCGACCGTGCCCTGCACCTCCGAGGGGCAGAAGGGTGCGGTCGCGAGTTTTGGGAGATGGTACATGCGGCGGATTCTTCGAACGTTGAGAGTCGATCCGAAGATAAAGACAATTCCGGAGAAAGTCTTCCGACGGGTCTATCCCATCAAGCCATCCGCGCATGCACCGGTCGCAGGCGCTGCAGCTCCGGCGGCAGGCTGGTGGTCAGCCAATGGGCGATCGCCTGCTGCTTGCGGAAGTACCAGATCCCGAGGCCGATCACGCCGAGGCCGATGGCCGAGAGCACGATCGAGAACATCAGCACCTCCTCGAACACGTCATAGGCGAGATAGCCGAGATAGAGCGAGACGCCGATCGCGCCGAACACGGCATAGACGCGCCGGCCGAGAAACACCGCCAGCAGGATCATGCCCACATTGATCAGGCAATAGACCATCTTCAAATAGCCGTTGTCGCTGTCCTGAACCGAGAGCGTGCACCAGAAGGCGATCACGCCCGCGAGATGGAGCCAGAAGGCGAAGTCACCGGCCTGCCAGCGCCTGAGGTCGAGCATCCAGGCCACCACGATCAGCGCCAGGCCGAAATACATCGAGACGTCGTCGCGCAGGCTCCAGGTGAAATCCGGGCTGCCGGTCAGCGCAT
Organism: Dongia sedimenti; assembly: GCA_030715195.1. Classification (GTDB taxonomy): domain Bacteria; phylum Pseudomonadota; class Alphaproteobacteria; order Dongiales; family Dongiaceae; genus Dongia; species Dongia sedimenti. Next base: position 844,603 of record JAUYVI010000001.1, on the reverse strand, counting down.
AGGCGACCCAGGGCGTGAGGTCCATGGAAAGGAACCAGAGCGCGCCCGCCATGATTGCCGCGATGAACGGGAACGGAAAGAAACGCAGAGCGATGGCGCCGGCGACGATCGTCGCCACGTCCATATAGACCCAGCTCGCGTTCAGCCACTCGAAGAAGTTGTCATAGCCGCCGGGATCGCCGAACGGCTCCGGCCAGAGATCGAACTCCGCCTGGATGCCGTAGACCGCCATCGGCACCATGTTGACGGCGCAGGTGATCAAGAGACCGGCCGGCACTTTGAGGCCGGGCCGGCTCCAGAGAAAGCGGCCCAGCGCCACAAAGCCTGCCGCATAGCCGAGCGCGGTGATGGTGAGCGCGCGCGGTCCCATCGCGCCGAACGCCACGGTGGTGAACAGGCCGAGCGCGCCGATCACGATCAGCGCGCCCGCGTACCAGAGCACATGGGAGAAATCGAACTTGGCCGGCGCCACGGCCGGCGCTGTGACCTGCATCACGCCAGCCTTGGCCGCACGTGACTCGAAGAAGGCATGCAGGCGCTCGGCCTGGTCCGCCGTGATGATGCCGGCATGGACCGCGGCTTCCAGTTCCGTCCTGAACACGATGAGTCTCCCCCGATCTCCAGGCTGGTGTTGTCCTCCCATCCCGCGATCTGGTTCAATGGCTTTCCGGCTCGTTAACTGTGAGATCGATCATGAAGTGCATCTTTGGCGCGGCCCAGAACGCCCATGCGCCGGCCCGCTATATGCGCTACGGCCGGATCGGCGAGTTTCCGGAGAGTCCGGAGCGGGTCACCCGCCTGCTGGACGGCGTCAGCCGCGCCGGGCTCGAGGTCGTCGCGCCCCGGGAGTTTCCCCTGCAGCACCTGGCAACCGTGCATTCGGCGCGCTATCTCGATTTCCTCGAGCATGGCCATGCGCAATGGATGACAATGCCGGACGCCTCTCCGGAGATGATGCCGAGCCTGCGGCCGGTGGAGAGCCCGTCCGGCTATCCCGACAGCATCCTCGGCCGGGCCGGCTGGCACATCATGGATTTCTCCTCGGCGATCACCGCGGAAACCTGGAACTCGGTCCGCAGCTCGGCCTTCTCCGCGCTGACCGCCGCCGATCTGGTGCTGGGCGGCGCGCGCGCCGCTTATGCGCTCTGCCGGCCGCCCGGACACCATGCTTATGCCGAGCGCGCCGGCGGCTTCTGCTATCTCAACAATGCGGCGATCGCGGCACAGCATCTGCGCGCGAAGCATGCGCGGGTCGCGATCCTCGATATCGACGTGCATCACGGCAACGGCACGCAGCAGATCTTCTACGACCGGGCGGATGTGCTCACCGTCTCGATCCACGGCGATCCCGCCAACTACTATCCCTTCTTCTACGGTTATGGCGATCAGCGCGGCGCCGGCGACGGCGAAGGCTTCAATCTCAACCTGCCGGTGCCGGTGAAGAGCAAGGATGATGTCTGGCAGCAGGCGCTCGGCGCGGCGCTGCAGCGGATCGCGGATTTCGCGCCCGGCGCCCTGGTGCTGGCGCTCGGCCTCGATGCCCATGAGGCCGACCCGCTGGCCGGGGGCGCGGTGACCACCGACGGCTTCGCGCAGATGGCCGGCATGATCGCGGGTCTGAAGCTGCCGACGGTGATCACGCAGGAGGGCGGCTATCTGACGCCGCAACTCGGCGGCAACCTCGCCGCCTTCCTCACCGGATTTCGCCAGGCCTGAAAACGAAAGCGCGCCCGAAAGGGCGCGCTTGAAGCTTCGAGAGGATGCGGGATCAGACGAGGATGTTCAGCCGCCGCTCGCCGGTATCGCCGGAACCCGAGGCACCTTGGTCCTGGTTCACCGTCTCGGTCTTCTTCAGATCGACCTCCTCGGCCTGACGGTCGTTCTCACGCTGCGTCTGCGCGGCCGACGTCGTCGCCGAAGCTTGCTGCTGGCCAGCCACCCGCGCGCCTTCGAAGGCCGCCGCGACGCCGGTAACACCCGAGATGTTCATCACCAATCTCCTGACCCTATTCGGTCCTACCCAGAATCTGGGCGCTTCGATGCGGGCCCGCAAGCTCTTTCGCCTGCCAATTTAATAGAATTTTAGGTAATTTTGCTTCGATGGCGCCCGCCCGTTCCGCTTGCACGCATCCAGAATTCCGGCTAACCACTTGGAACAGCGTGAATTTCGCCTATGCACGGCGGGCGGAGCCCGGTTGCGGGACCGGCGATTGCCCCATCCGGGCGTGCGGCCTAATGTCCGCCGACCTCACCTTATATATGCAGTCCCCGTTCCGATGCCCCACGGCACCACACCCGAGAGCCGCAGCCACAAGGCGACTCCCGTCGGCGGGGTGCTGACCGGAATCGTCCTGGCGACCACCTCCTTCGCCGTCTTCGCGTTGCATGACGCGGGGATCAAATGGCTGGTTGCGGATTATTCGCCCTGGCAGGTGCTGTTCGTCCGGAGCGTGGTCATCCTGGCGCTCTGCCTGATCATCGGGCGGCGACGGACGCTGATCCAGACGGCGCGCTCGCCGATCCGCAATGCGCTGTTCGCGCGGGCGATCGGATTGCTGCTGGCCTGGCTCTGCTTCTACACCGCGGCGCGCAGCCTGCAGCTGGCCGAGCTGATGACCATCTACTTCGCCTCGCCGCTGCTGGTCGCCGTTCTCGCCGTGCCGATCCTGCGCGAGACGGTGACGCGCCTGCGCTGGATCAGCATCCTGATCGGCTTCGCCGGCGTGCTGATCGCCTGCCGGCCCGGCGACCTCAGTCATGCCGGCGCGATCGGCCTCGCCTTGCTGGCGGCGGTGCTCTGGGCGGGCTCGATGATCCTGATCCGCCAGATCGCGACCCGCGAACCCACGCTGGTGCAGATGCTGACCTCCAGCGCCGGCTTCGTGGTGATGACCGGCGCGACCATGGCGTTCAAATGGGTGACGCCCGGTCTCCTGGACGCATCCCTGATGATCGGAATCGGCCTGCTCGGCGGCTTCGCGCAGTATCTGCTGATCGAAGCGATCCGCCGCGCGCCCGCCTCCGTCGTGTCGCCGCTGGAGTTCTCGGCCCTGGTCTGGTCGTTCCTGCTGGGCTACCTGATCTGGGCCGACGTGCCCGGCCTCCACGTCTTCGGCGGCGCGGTGCTGATCATGGTGAGCGGCTTTTTCATCGTGCTCGAGGAGTGGCGCAAGGCGCGGATCGCGCGGGCCGAAATGCCGGCTGAATAGCCTCAGGCCGAGGCGAGCGTCGCCTGGCGGCCGTGCTGCCACTGCCGCAAGGCCGCGACCAGCACGATCGCCATCGTGATCCCGAGGACCACCCAGGCCGGGCGGCTACCGGCGTGGAAGTTCAGGTTGGCCTCGAGCACGCGCAGGAACGGCGCATTGGTGCGGAAGTGATAGTAGGCCGCCTCGCCGAATCCAGTCGCCAGCGATGCGGCGACGCCGAGGCCGGCCAGGGTCGGGAGTGCCGCCGCGCGCGCGCTGCTGCCGAGCCAGAAGACCAGACGGTACATCATCATCCAGAGGAACAGGCCGGCGACCACCAGCGGCTCGCTGACATTGAGCTTCGACTGCATGAAATAGTGGATGCAGGCCAGCACGCCGGCCAAGTAGATCCAGCGGTGCAGCCGCTGCCACGCCTTGCCGCCGAGGCGCTTCACCATGCCGTCGGTCGAGGTCAGCGCCAAGGCGCCGAGAATGAGCAAGGCCGCGAAGCCGATGGTCAGGTAGATGCGCAGCGCGATCTCGCTGACCACCTTGGGGAGGTCGAACATGTTGTCCGCGGCATAGAAGGTGATATGCAGCACCGCGTAGGAGAAAGCGGCGACGCCGATCATGCGCCGGACCGTCACCAGCCGCGCCCAACGGAAGGACTGCCGGAACGGCGTCACCGCCAGGCTGATCATCAGCAGGCGGATGGTCCAGAGGCCGGTGGCATGGATGATCTCGGTGATCGGGCGGACCGGGAAGAAGCCGGCATAATACTGCACGGCCGTCGCGATGCCCGGCGCACAGACCGCCAGCAGGAAAGCGGCCCGGTACCAGGAGAAGCTGCCGTTGCGCTCGCGCCAGGGCGCCCGCATGATGTGCGATCCCGAAAGGTAAACCCGACCCTAAGATAGGCGCCTCGCGAGAGCCAGCCAATCACCCTGGCGTGACCGATTCCATGCCTTCCAGGCATCGCGGCCGGTGACGGGCCACACAGCCGGGCGTCATCGCGGCGTGGCCGGCCCAGCCCTGTGATAGGGGTCACAGCCCCGTCCGGGCCGGTCCGCTAGGCTGAACCTTGCTTCCGGCCGCTGCGCCGAAGGCTCGCGCAACCCTCGCTCGTCGGAAGATCGACCATGACGCCTCGCCAGATTGAAATCGTGAAGCTGAGCTTCGGCAAGATCATGCCCTTCAAGGACCAGGCCGCCGAGCTGTTCTATTGCCGGCTGTTCGAGCTCGATCCCTCGCTACGCCTGATGTTCAAGTCGGACATGACCGAGCAGAAGCAGAAGCTGATGGTGGCGCTCGCCCTGGTGGTCACCAACCTCGAGAAGATGGACAGCCTGCTGCCCGCGATCCGCGAGCTCGGCCGGCGCCACAAGAGCTACGGCGTCCGCAACCGGCATTATGACGTGGTCGGCGCGGCCCTGCTCTGGACCCTGGAGATCGGCCTCGGCACCGGCTGGAACAAGGAGCTGGCCGATGCCTGGAGCAATGCCTATGGCCGGGTCGCGGCGGCGATGATCGAAGGCGCCGAAAGCCCGGAGCCGGCCCGTCGGCCGGCGCGCCAAGCGGCCGAATAAGTCACGGATAGAGTAGCTCCGGCCTCTCGCCCCGCGCAACGAAGACGATCGCGTTCTGCTCGAAGCGGCGGGCGATTTCCAGGCCCGTCTCGAGCGAGATGCCGAAGACGACGCATTCCAACTCCGCCTTCCATTGTCCGGTCGGATCCCGCCCCTCGCCGAGTGCGTGATCGTAACCGCCGGTGTCCAGCAATTCGGTGAGTTGCTCGTGCCGCGCGCGGTTTTCCGCTTCGGCCAGCACGACGCTGCGGGGATTGTAAGCGGTCACCACCACGGCGGTCGTCGCGTTCCGCCGCTCGAGCACGCGATCGAACTCGGGGCTGGGCCGTCCGATGTTGAGCGTGATCTCCAGCCCGTCTTCGACGAAGAGCACGTAATCGGTCGCCCGATAGGCGGCGACCAGCGCCGGATCCAGCATGGCATTCTCCGCGTGGAAGAATGCCATGCTAGCACAGCGGATCAGGTGATGTCGGCGGCGCCGGGCGAACGCTTGCGGCCGGTCAACATGGCGCGGACCAGGTTCTCGCGATGGCGCAGGCTGGCCACCGCGACCCCCAGCACGTGCAGGCCGACCAGCCCCAGCATCAGACTCGCCACCGCCTCATGCAGCTCTTCCACCCACTCGACGCCCCAATAGGCGTCGGTGGTCTGCATCCAGCCGGTCACCGAGACCGTGGCCATGGTCGCGATCAAAGCCACGATCATCAGGCCGCCGGCCGGGTTGTGGCCGAGATAGCGGGCCTCTCGCCCGGTGACGATATCCCGAACATAGGCGGCGACGGCGCGCGGAGAGCGGACGAACTGGCTGAACCGGGCATAGCGCGTGCCGACCGCGCCCCAGAGCAGCCGCAGCGCGATCAGGGAACCGGCGGCGTAGCCGGCCCACATATGCAGCGCCTTCCAATCCTCCGCCGTGAGCCAGGCGACCGCGAAGCTGGCCACCAGGCTCCAATGAAAGACCCGAACGAACGGATCCCAGATCTTGACCGTCGCCGCCATGATCGGGCTCCTTAGCCCTGCTTCTTCACTTCGAACGACTTCGGATCGAAATAGGTCTCCATCCGCTTGCCCGCGGCATCGGTGCCGTAGACCTCGTAGCAGCCCTCGTCGATCTTGATGGTCTTGATCTTCCAGCCCTCGGCCTCGAGCTTCTGCTGCAGGGCTTCCTTCGGCTGCCATTCGGCCTGGGGCACGCTGCAGATCTCGGCGGCCGCGGCGGAGCCGATGCCGGCGACGCTGGCGAGAAGAACGGTAAGAGCAAGACGCTTCATGATATAACCTCGTGTGGTTGGTGTTGACGGGGCGGACGGTGGCAGCGGCGGCTGAAGCCGACCTGAAGGCCGAAAAGATTCTTCTTCAGCTTGGCTTAAGGCGATTCAGGCAGGGTGCGGACAATCAGGACAGGACCACTCTCTTGCGCATTCTCCTCATCGAAGACGAACCGGCGCTGGGCCAGGCGGTGCGCGAACATGTCGCGGCCACGGGCCACGCGGTCGATCACGTGCTGCGGCTGGATGACGCGCGGGCGGCCTTGCGCGGGGTCGATTACGGATTGATCCTGCTGGACCTGCATTTGCCGGACGGGCGCGGCCTCGATCTTCTGAAGAGCCTGCGCAACGCCGGCGACAAGCGACCGGTCATCATCCTCACCGCGCGCGACCAGATCCGCGATCGGATCGAAGGCCTGAACGCCGGTGCCGACGACTACCTGGTGAAGCCGTTCGATCTCGACGAGTTGACCGCCCGGGTCGCCGCGGTGGCGCGGCGCGCCAGCGGGGATCCGGCGCCGGTCATCCGACTGGGTGAACTCGAGATCGACCTGACCGGGCGCGAGCTCAAGCGCAACGGCCGCCGGATCGACATCACCGGGCGCGAATGGGCAGTGCTCGATCAGCTGCTCAGCCGGCGCAACCGCATCGTCACCAAGGAGCAGTTCGAGGAGGCGCTCTATCCGTTCGGCGCGGAAATCGAAAGCAACGCGATCGAGGTCCATATCAGCCGCTTGCGCAAGAAGCTCGGCCGCACCCTGATCGAGACGGTCCGCGGCGTCGGCTATCGCTTGAGCGATTCATGAGCGACCCCGCGAAGAAGCGCCCATGGAGCCTGTCGCGCCGACTCATCGTTTCGCTGACCATCAGCCTCGGCACGCTTTGGATCATCGCGGCCGCGCTGGCGGGCTGGGCGGCGGTGCACGAGACCAATGAGATCTTCGACAGCGCCTTGCAGGAGACGGCGCAGCGCCTCCTGCCCCTGGCGCTCGACGATCTCGATGAGGTCGACGAGCATGACGGTCGCGCGATCGACGACGCAACCACGTTCAAAGGCCACCAGGAATACCTGATCTATCAGTTTCGCGACCGCGCCGGGCGGGTCGTGCTGCGGTCCCACGACGCACCGGCCGACGCGTTCCCGGCGTCGCTCGCCCACGGCTTCGCCGATGTCGACGGGCAGCGCTTCTATACCGAGCCAACCGCGGACGGCGCCTTCGCCATCCAAGTGACCGAGAAGGAGGCCCATCGGTACCGGGCGCTGATCCGCGGGCTCATCTCCCTGATCGTGCCGCTGCTTGTGTTGCCGCCGATCGCCGGGCTGATCATCTGGCGGACGGTGGCCGGGAGTATCCGCCCCTTGCGCGCGGTGCGCGAGGAAATCGCCGCGCGCGGCGGCTCCAACCTCCAGCCGCTGCCCGAAGTCGGCCTGCCGAGCGAGCTCGCCCCGATCGTGCGCGACATCAACCGCCTGATCGAGCGCCTCGGCGCGGCGCTGGAAGCCGAACGCGCCTTCGCCGCCAACAGCGCGCATGAAATGCGCACGCCGGTCGCCGCCGCCCTCGCCCAGGTGCAGCGGCTGGGCACGGAGCTGGCCGGCACCCCGCAGCACGCCCGCATCGTGCAGATCGAGGATGCCTTGCGCCGGCTGGCCAGCCGGGTCGGCAAGCTGCTGCAGCTGTCGCGCGCCGACAGCGGGATCGCGATCACCAGCGAGAATGCCGACCTGCTGCCGATCCTGCAGCTGGTGATCGACGAATACGCCCGAACACCGGAGAATACCGGCCGCATCCTCCTCGACACCGGGTCACTGGATCGTCTGCCGGCCCGGATCGACATCGACGCCTTCGCCATCGTCTTCCGCAACCTGCTGGAGAACGCGCTGCTGCACGGCGCGCGCGGGCGACCGGTGCGGGTCGCGCTCGCGCCGGATCGCAGCATCCATGTCGCCAATGACGGACCGGTGGTCACGCCCGACATGCTGCGGCGGTTGACTCAGCGCTTCGTCCGCGGCCGGACCTCGGCGGAGGGCTCCGGGCTCGGCCTGGCGATCGCCGAGAAGATCCTGGACCAGGCGGGCGGGCGCTTGGAGCTGCACTCACCCGCGATCGGCCGGAGCGACGGATTCGAAGCGGTCATTCGGCTTTCCTGATCATTCAATCGACGAAGCTGATTTGACGCGCGTTTCGGCCGGGGGTAAGCGAGAGCATCGTTCACGTCGATCCAGGTGTCGCCATGCCCGAGCAACGTCCCCCGCTCCCGCCGTTCACCGCCGAGACCGCCGCCGAGAAAGCCCGCAAGGCCGAGGACGCCTGGAATAGCCAGGATCCGGTCAAGGTCTCGCTGGCCTATACCGAGGACAGCCAGTGGCGGAACCGGGCCGAGTTCTTCCAGGGCCGCGCCAAGATCGTCGAGTTCCTGACCCGCAAATGGCAGCGCGAGCTCGACTATCGCCTGATCAAGGAACTCTGGGCCTTCCATGACAACCGCATCGCGGTGCGCTTTCAGTACGAGTATCGCGATGACTCGGGCAACTGGTTCCGCGCCTATGGCAACGAGAACTGGGAATTCGACGAGAACGGCTTGATGCGCCGCCGCCAGGCCAGCATCAACGACGTGCCGATCAAGGAGAGCGACCGCAAGTTCACCTGGGCGAAAGGTCCGCGGCCGATGGATTTCCCGGGGCTGACCGAGCTGGGGCTGTAGGAACAGCCCAGTGCTTTTGGGCCGAGTGTTTGAGAAATGTCTGTCTTGCAGACCGCGCGGCTGACGCTCACCCTTTGCTGTCCCAGTGACGCCGCCGATTTCATCGACCTTGAACGCGATCCGGAGGTCATGCGCTATCTCAACGGCGGACATGCCGTTGACCATGAGCATATCGATCCGAACGCCGCGTTCCTGATGCCGAGAGGCACGGAACCGCATGTCTGGACGGCGCGCCGTACCGGCAACGGCGCGTTTGTCGGGTGGTTCTGTCTCTGGCCGGATAGCGAAACACAGGCCGAACTCGGGTTCCGCCTGCGCCGCATGGACTGGGGTCAGGGCCTGGCTTCGGAAGGGGCGTCGGCACTCGTCAACTGGGGGTTCGGCGCCAATGGCTATGACAAGATCGTGTCGGGCACGATGGCTGTAAACCACGGTTCCCGCCGCGTGATGGAGAAGATCGGCATGCGCTATGCGCGCACTTCCGCCTGCGAGGGCGCTCCCTTTCCAGGGACTGAACACGGCGACGTCTGGTACGCGTTGACGCGCTCGGAATGGAGAACGCTGCCATGACAACACGCCGCGCCGAATGTTCCTGCGGCCAGCTCGCCGCGATCTGCGCGGGCGAGCCGGTGCGGGTTTCCGTCTGCCATTGCCTCGCCTGCAAGCGCCGGACCGGGAGCGCCTTCAGCAACAACGCACGCTTTCCGGAAGAGCGGGTGTCGTTCGAGGGACGAGCGAAGGAATACACGCGGATCAGCGACGCCGGCAGCCGCGTCACCTACAGCTTCTGCCCGGAATGCGGCACCACGGTACATTACAAGATCGACGCGCAGCCGGGGCTGATCGCCATTCCGGTCGGCGCCTTCGCCGATCTCGCTTTTCCCCCGCCGTTTCTCTCCTTCTATCATCAGAGCCGACGGTATCCCTGGGTGGAGATCGGCGCTGAGCCGTTGGAGCGGATCGAGTGAGCGCGCACGCGCGAGAATTCGCTCCCAAAGCCAGCGCGCGACCAGCACACCCAGAGCGCATCGCCTGAGAAAAGTTCCTCGTCGCGGGCCGGAATTCGGCGAAGATCCTCCCGCAAAACGATAGCTTCTCCGGTCACGTCACGCAATTGCGATTGACGGCGGAAGTCGCGGTTCGTAGCGTTGTTCCCGGAAGCACCGCTCCGGCGCAAACTTCGGGGGCCGAACATGCAAGCAGTCAATCAAATGTTGTCGCGGCTCGCTGCCATCGGGTTTCCGGTGTGCCGACGTGGAGCGGTCGGGCTCCTCGTTCTCGCCGCCGCCATGGTGGCACAGGGTGCCACCGCAAAGGCCACAACCATCTCCAGCGTGATCAGTTTCTCAGCGACGGGGTTCAACGCCGGCGCGCCGATCGATCCGGTCGTCGGCTCGTTCACCATCACCTACGACCCCGCCGTGTCGGTGACCAACGTCACCGGAGCGGCGATCCATCAGAACTACCTCAACATCAATCTCGGGTCCGCGATCGCCTTCAGCTACAATGCGGCCGTGCAGGGCCTCACCATCGGCGGGATCAGCCAAGGAGCGAACGGCTTCCCGTGGGGCAGCAACGACTTCTTCTTCGCCCTCACCGGCCTCACCGAAAATTCCTTCTATTCGCTCTCGCCCAACCTCTCCTATACGCAGTCCGATCCCAACGCGGCGTATAACACCTTCAATGTCTCCGTGACGGTCGCCCCGGCGGCGGTGACTCCGATCCCGGCCAGCGCCCTGCTGTTCCTGACCGCCCTCGGCGGCCTCGGCTTCGCCGGCGTTAAACGCCGGCGCACGGCGGCGTAGCCGCCACTCGGTCAACCCACTGCCTTGCCTGCTCCGGCCGACGCTACCCCGCCCGCCGCGCGCGGTGCTCGCCGGGCGTGTTGCCGTAGACGCTGCGGAAGCGGCGGGTGAAGTGGGAGCGCGAGGTATAGCCGGCCGCCTCGGCGGCGGCGGTGACGTTGCCGCCGCCGGTCGACAGCAGGCTCTGCGCGACCTGCATGCGCGCACCGGCGAGCACGGTCCGCAGCGGCGTGCCGTTCTCGGTGAGGCGGCGGCGCAAGGTCGAAGCGCCGATCGCCAGGCGGCGGGCGAGCTCGTCGGCGGTCCAGCGGTGCGACGGATCGGCGGCGACCATCCAGCGGATGCGGTCGGCGAGCGGCACGTCGAACAAGGGTCGCGCCGCGGGATCGGGGCGGAGCAGCATCAGCACTTCCGCCAGGCGATGCTCGCCGAGGATCGCGGCGTTGTCCGAGGTCGCCAGCGTCGTCGCGGCATGGGCCAAAGCATCGACCAGGTCCGCGGTCAGGGTCACGTGGATGTCGAATCCCGTTCGCTTGACCGGCGGCAGCTCGGGCAAGCGCGCGATGCTGGGTGGCAGGCTTGCCACCTCGACCAGCAGGGACTCATAGAGGCCGTGGCGCTCGTCGGGGATGTTGACCGCGTCCAGCGTCGCCCCGCCCGGGAGCACGAAGACATCGCCTGCGGTGAAACGCTGCCCCGCATCGCCGAGCCAGAACTCCTTGGCGCCGGACAGCACGATGCCGATCAGCGGCCGCGCCACCGTCACCTGGGCGATGCGCTCGGCCTTGAAGCAGCAATAGGTGAAGACCTGCCGCCCCAGCACATGCATGCCCGGGTCCTTGCGCGGCCGCCCGGGCGAAGTCGCGAGCGGGTGCAGGCGATCGAGCAATTGGCGACGGAGAGGGTCGGTTTGGGGGCGGTCTTCCATGCCTCAGTGGTAACCGCGCCGCGCCGAGGCCGCAAACGCAAATTGAGCGTTTCGGGCACATCCGGAAGCTTTTCCGGCGCGCGGGCCCTGGCAGAGTTCGCCATGGTCCAGCCTCATCGATTGAAAGAGGACATCATGAAGCTCGCATCCTGGACTGCCGCCGCCTTCGCCCTGACCGCCATACTTTCCGCCGCACCCGCCGCGGAAGCCGCCGACGCCAAGCCCGCCGACGTCAAGCTCTGGCGCCTGGACTGCGGCACGATCAAGGTCAACAATCTCGACCTCTTCTCCGACACCTTCGCCTATGTCGGCCAGAAGCGGACCCTGACCGACAGCTGCTATCTGATCGCCCATGGCGCCGACTACCTGCTGTGGGACACCGGACTGCCGGCCGGCCTCAAGGGCGCGCCGACCGACGACCAGGCCCCCCTCTCGCCGACGCTGACCAAGACTTTGGCCGAGCAGCTCGCGACGCTGGGCGTGAAGCCGGAGCAGATCGCGCAGGTCGGCATCAGCCACTACCACTTCGACCATGTCGGCCAGGCCGCCGAATTCCCCAAGGCGAAGCTGCTGATCGGCCGCGCCGATCTCGAGGCGTTGAAGACCGAGCCGGTCCCGTTCGGCGCTGATCCGTCGCTGCTGGCACCCTGGCTGAAGAACGGTGGCGCGGTTGAAGAGGTGGTCGGCGACAAGGACATCTACGGCGACGGGTCGGTGACCATGCTGGCGATGCCGGGACACACGCCGGGCAGCACGGCCCTGCTGGTGCGGTTGAAGAACAAGGGCGCGGTGCTGCTCAGCGGCGACATCGTGCATTTCGAGGAACAGTTCAAGGCAAACGGCGTCCCCGGCTTCAACACCAACCGTTCGGAGTCACTCGCCTCGATGGACCGCATGCAGAAGATCGCGAAGCGGCTGAAGGCGACGCTGGTGGTGCAGCACGACGCGAACGACATCGCGAAGCTGCCGGCATTCCCGCAGGCGGCGGAGTGAGATCGGCGCGCTGGATCTATCAGGGTTGCAGATCCAGCGCGCTCTATGTCTCTAGAAACTCGGCGGCGTGTTCACCGACACCACTTCGCATTCCTCCGACCCGGCATTCCGGAACCGGTGCGGGGTGCGGCTGTCGAAGTAGTAGGCGTCGCCCGGCCCCAGCACGCGGATCTGGTCGCCGACGGTGACCTCGAGCTTGCCGCGGATGATGACGCCGCCCTCTTCCGCGTCATGGGTCAGCATCTGCTCGCCGGTGTCGGAGCCGGCGCGGTAGTGTTCGTGCAGGATCTGCATCGCCTTGCCGGTGAGGTCGCGGCCGACCTGGCGGTAGGAGACCGGGCCGCCGGCGAGCTCCACCAGCTCGGTCGCGCCGAAGAAGATCTGCGGGCGCGGCTTCAGGTCGGCGGCGAAGAATTCCGCCAGCGAGATCGGAAAGCCGTCGAGCAGCTTCTTCAGCAGGCCGACCGAGGGCGAGGAGCGGTTCTGCTCGATCATCGAGATGATCGCGTTGGAAACGCCGGCGCGCTTTGCCAGCTCGCGCTGAGAAAGATCGTGGGATTCGCGCAGCGCCTTCAAACGCGCGCCGAGATCGAAACCGCTTGCCTGGTCCATGCGGCACCCGCCCGCCTGTGTTCAGTGCGCTCAATATATTGAACGATTGGGCCAGGAATCAAGGGTTTGAGGGGCCAGTTCAGGCATTCCCGGATTCAACTTGTTGATTTTCTTGAACGTGATAAGGTGCCGACCCATCCGAAACCGGACCGGGAAATCCCAGACATGGCCACGCAATCCGCTGCTTCGAAGACCTTCGAGGCGACGCAGTTCAAGCCGACCCCGAACAATCTCGAAGCCTTCTTCATGCCGTTCACCTCGAACCGCGCGTTCAAGGCGAAGCCGCGCCTGTTCGTGAAGGCGGAAGGCATGCATTACACCACCATCGAAGGCCGCAAGGTGCTCGACGCCTCGGCCGGCCTCTGGTGCATGAATTGCGGCCACGGCCGCAAGGAGATCTCGGAAGCGGTCGCGCGCCAGATCGCCGAGATGGATTACGCGCCGCCGTTCAACATGGGCCATCCCTCCTCGTTCGAGCTCGCCTCGCGGGTCGCGGCCTTGCTGCCGGCCGGGCTCGACCATGTGTTCTTCACCAATTCCGGCTCGGAATCGGTCGATAGCGCGCTGAAGATCGCCCTCGCCTACCACCGCGCCCGCGGCCAGGGCACGCGGCAGAAGCTGATCGGCCGCGACCGCGGCTATCACGGCGTCGGCTTCGGCGGCATCTCGGTCGGCGGCATGGTCAATAACCGCAAGTGGTTCGGCAACGCCCTCAACGGCGTCGATCACCTGCCGCACACCTATAACCGCCAGGAAATGGCCTATTCGAAGGGCATGCCGACCTGGGGCACGCATCTCGCCGACGAGCTCGAGAAGCTGGTCGCCCTGCACGATGCCAGCAACATCGCCGCGGTCATCGTCGAGCCGGTCGCCTGCTCGACCGGCGTCCTGGTGCCGCCGCAGGGCTACCTGCAGAAGCTGCGCGAGATCTGCACCAAGCACGGCATCCTGCTGATCTTCGACGAGGTGATCACCGGCTTCGGCCGCCTCGGCGCCTCCTTCGCCACCGAGTATTTCGGCGTGAAGCCCGACCTCATCACCTGCGCCAAGGGCCTGACCAACGGCTCGATCCCGATGGGTGCCGTGATCGTCTCGAAGGACATCTACGACACCTTCATGGGCTCGGCCGCGGAAGGTGCCATCGAGCTGTTCCACGGCTACACCTATTCGGCCCATCCGGTGGCCTGCGCCGCCGGCCTGGCCGCCCTCGACATCTACAAGAACGAGGGCCTGTTCGACCGGGTGAAGGAGCTGTCGCCGTATTGGGAACAGGCGATCCACAGCCTGAAGGGCACCAAGCACATCGTCGATCTGCGCAACATCGGGCTGATCGGCGCGGTCGAGCTCGAGCCGCGTGCCGGAAAGCCGGGTGCCCGCGGCCAGGAAGCCTTCATCGCCGCTTACGAGGCCGGCGTTCTGACGCGCGTGACCGGCGATACGATTGCGATGTCGCCGCCGTTCATCGTGGAGAAGAGCCAGATCGACCAGATGGTCACCACGCTGCGCGATGTCCTGAACAAGATCGACTGACCCGGTCGATCGAGAGAGTGCGGCCGGTCTCTTTCAGGAGACCGGCCGTTTCGCGTTTTCTGATCTATTTTTTCTCTAGGAGACTCAAAATGCTCATCGGCGTTCCGAAGGAGATCAAGAACCACGAGTACCGCGTCGGTCTCGTGCCCTCCAGCGTGCGCGAGCTGATCCATCACGGCCACAAGGTCGTGGTCGAGACCAAGGCCGGCGGCGGCATCGGCTTCAGCGATGCGGATTACAAGGCGGCCGGCGCGACCATCGCGCCGAACGCGGAAGCCGTCTTCGCCAAGGCCGAGATGATCGTGAAGGTGAAGGAGCCGCAGGCCAAGGAGTGCAAGATGCTGCGCCCGGGCCAGCTGCTGTTCACCTATCTGCACCTGGCGCCGGATCCCGAGCAGACCAAGGGCCTGCTGAAGTCGGGCGCGACCGCCATCGCCTATGAGACCGTGACCTCCCCGCGCGGCGGCCTGCCCTTGCTGGCGCCGATGTCGGAGGTCGCCGGCCGGATGTCGGTGCAGGTCGGCGCGCATTATCTCGAGAAGGAGCCCGGCGGCGCCGGCATCCTGCTCGGCGGCGTGCCCGGCGTGAAGGCGGCGCATGTCACCGTGATCGGCGGCGGCGTCTCCGGCACCCATGCGATCCGCATGGCGATGGGCATGGAGGCGCAGGTCACCGTGATCGACCGCTCGCTCGACCGGTTGCGCGAGCTGGACGAGATCTTCGGCTCGAAGCTGAACACGATCTATTCGACGGTCCAGGCGATCGAGGAATATGTCCAGATGTCGGACCTCGTCATCGGCGCCGTGCTGGTGCCGGGCGCCGCGGCGCCGAAGCTGGTCACCCGCAAGATGATCAAGTCGATGCGGCCGGGCTCGGTGGTGGTCGATATCGCCATCGACCAGGGCGGCTGCTTCGAGACCAGCCATGCGACCACCCATGCCGATCCGGTCTATGTGGTGGACAATGTGACCCACTATTGCGTCGCCAACATGCCGGGCGCGGTCGCGCGCACCTCGACCTTCGCGCTCAACAACGCGACCCTGCCGTTTACCATCGCGCTCGCCAACAAGGGCGCGCAGCGGGCCTGCGCCCAGGACCCGCATCTGATGAACGGGCTCAACATCCATGACGGCAAGCTCACCTACAAGGCGGTGGCGGATGCGCTGAAGCTGAAGTTCACCCCGGCGCAGCAGGCATTGGGGCTTTAGCCGGTCCTGCCGCTTTCGATCGGTTCGTCAGTGCAGTGCGGGGTGGAAACGCCCCGCACTTTCTTTTTCGCTCACCCCCCCCTTTTCGGCACCCAGTTTCGGTCACCTGGGTGTGATTTGATAATAATTCTTACTTGCATCTTACCGGCCGCCGCGTTACACCTGCTCAGCAATTGAGAATGGTTCTCAATAGGGGTGGGGTGACGTGGCGATGACGGAGCGGCACCGGCCGTCGACGCAGGACGAGGATGAACGTCGCGCGGGCGAACGCCCGCAAGGCGATTCCCTGCGGCGCGTGCCCTTGTCGCGCATCCTCGGGGCCGACCGCGAGGTCGTGATCGAGTTCAACGGCGCCGATTATCGCCTGCGCATCACCCGCAACCAGAAGCTCATTCTCACGAAATAAACGAGCGCGGCGCCCCGGCGTCGCGATCGATATTCCCAGCGAGTCCCCGCGCAGGCATGCCCCCTGGGCCATGCGGACGCCGGAGCCAGCCAGGACCTTTCCCTGAACGGTTTCCAGGAGTCCCGCGTCCATGTCGCGCCATCATCTGCTGCTATCGCTCTCCGTTTCGACCACCATCCTCATGCTGGCCTGGCCGGCCCCGGCGCAGGAGGCTTCGCCCGCCCCCGCGCCCGCCGCGCAATCCGACGAGACGGCGCCGCCGGCCGAACCGGCGCCGAAGCCGGTGGTGCTCGATCCGCTGACCGTCACCGGCACCAAGGTCCCGACGCCGAAGAGCGAGGTGCCGGCCACCATCGATGTCATCACCCAGGAGGATCTCGACCGCCTGCAGCCGATGACCGTCGGCGACGCGCTGGACAACCTGCCCGGCGTCGAGGTCGAAGGCGGGCCGAAGGGCTCGCAGGCCCAGCCCAACATCCGCGGCTTCGGCGGCACCGGCTGGGGCACCAACCGCGTGGTGACGACGCTGGACGGGGCGCGCCAGGACGTCGGCGCGGCGCATGGCGGCAGCATGTTCTACGACCCCGAGCTGATCAAGCAGGTGGAGGTGCTGAAGGGCACCGGCTCGACGCTCTACGGCAGCGGCGCCATCGGCGGCGTCATCGCGCTCACCACCAAGGACGCGGCCGACTATCTCGAGGGTGACGACAAGTACGGCTTCCGCACCAAGGCCGGCTATCACTCCAACAACACCGAGCCGATGGTCAGCCAGACCTTCGCCTGGCGGCCGAACGGCTTCGTGGACTTCCTCGGCAACTACACCTGGCGGACCAGCGGCGACTACAACAACGGGGACGGCGATCCGATCAAGAACACCTCGGTCGACGTGCATAACGGGCTGATGAAGCTCGGCATCAATCCGGCCGAGGGCCACCGTCTCGAGCTGTCCGGCATCCTGTTCTCCGACGACGAGGACATCACCGCCACCGACGTGAACAACGCCAACCGGGAATACGCCGCCGACCACCGCATCCGCAAGAACACCGAGAGCGCGCATTACACGTTCGACAGCCCGACCAGCGATCTCGTCAATCTCTCGGCCACCGTCTATCGCGACCACACCGAGGTGACCGACGACGGCAAGGACTACGACCGGGTCAGCACCGCCGAACTCACCACCACCGGCGCCGACATCTTCAACACCTTCGACTTCGAGACCGGCTGGGCCCAGCACGCCTTCACCATCGGCACCGAATACTACCACGATGCCGGCAAGGGCCGCGTCAACGGCGAGAAAGAGGGCCAGAACCCGGATGCATCCCAGGACGTGGTCGGGATCTATGCGCAATACCGCATGACCTTCTTCGACCAGCTCAGCATCACGCCGGGCGTGCGCTGGGATTACTACGCCACCAATCCGGAGGGCGGCGACTTCGAGAACCGGCACAACGACCGGTTCTCGCCCAAGGTCGGCGTCGATTGGCAGCCGCTGGAATGGATCACCGCGTTCGGCAGCTACTCCCAGGGCTACCGGGCGCCGTCGATCCGCGAGCTCTACATCTCCGGCACCCATTTCGCGATCGGCGGCCCGCTCAACAACGTGTTCGTGCCCAATCCCGACCTGAAGCCGGAAAGCACCCAGACCTGGGAAGGCGGGTTGCGCTTCGCCTTCGACGACGTGGTGATGGAGGGCGACGGACTCCGGATCAACGGCAGCTATTTCGACACCCGTGCCAAGAACTTCATCGACGGCAGCGTGGTGATGGACTTCATCCCGCCGACCCAGTTCACCACCACGCCGGTCAACGTCCCGCGCGCGCATATCCGCGGCGCCGAGATCGAGCTCGCCTATGATTCCGAATACGCCTTCTTCAGCGGCGGCTGGTCGCGGATCCGCGGCGACAGCACCGGCGACGACGCGCCGCTGACCTCGATCCCGGCGGACAAGCTGTTCGTGACCGTCGGGGCCAAGGTGCCGCAGCTCGACGTCTTCTTCGGCTTCACCGACGAATATGCCTGGGCGCAGAACCGCAACCTCGATCCGACGCTCCGGACCGACGACTACAATGTGGTCGGCCTGTTCGCCGGCTGGGCGCCCGACGAGGGACTCCTCAAGGGCTTCCGGGTCGATGCCGGCATCGACAACGTCTTCAGCAAGCAATACCAGCGCTACCTCGCCCTGGAGGATGCGCCCGGCCGCGACTATCGCGTCGCCCTCAGCTACGGAGCATCGTTCTAGCGATGGCGGCGATCGACGGCACCCTGAACACCCTTGGGGACAAGGTGGGCAACGATCCGGTGCAGACCGGCTCGCTGCTCAGCTTGCTGCCGTCGGTCGCGCTCCATGGCGCGGTGGTGCTGATCATCTGGTTGGGTCTGTTCCAGGAAGAACAGATCCAGCCGCCGGTCACCTTCATCTCCCTGGCGCCCGCCGCGGCGCCCTCATCCGAGCCCGCGCCACCGGCACCCATGGTCCCGGCACCCGAGCTCGAGCCCGAGTTCGAACCCCTGCCGCTGCCGGCGACCGGCATGGTCATGCCGCAGCCGGAGCCGCCGGCGGAAACGGCCGAGCCGGTTCTGGACTTCACGCCGCCGGAAGCGCCGAAGTTCGAGAGCTTCCCGTTCGATCCCAACGTCACCCGCCCCGCCGAGCCCGAGCCCGACGATGCGGCACCGATCGAGAAGGCCGAGGAAAAGCCGAAACCGAAGGAACCGGAAAAACCGAAATCCAAGCCGGAGAAGAAGGAAGCCAAGGCCAAGCCGAAGCCAAAGCCGAAGAAAGAAGCATCGCAGACTGCCGCAGCGGCCTCGCCGCAGAGCGAGCCCGCCCCGACGCCGGCGCTTCCGGCAGCGGCGCCGTCTCAGCAGACGGCGGCCCGGACCGCGCCGGCCAAGCCTTCCGCATCCCAGCCGAGCCGGGACGCCACGGCCAGCGACGCGCCGGTGCGCGTCACCAATCCGAGTTATGCCGGCGCCTGCCCGATCTCCTATCCGGAGCGCGCGCGCAAGCGCAACCAGGAGGGCACGGTCGTGGTCCATGCACTGATCGGACCCGACGGCAAGCCGATCGAAGTCACCGTCGCCCAGAGTTCCGGCCACCGGCTGCTCGACGAGGCTGCGCGAGAGGCGATCGCCGGCTGCGCCTTCGTCCCGCAGAAGGTCGGCGGCCGCGCGGTCAAGGCGATCGTCGAAATCCCCATTCCGTTCAAACTGATCTGACTCAGAGGTGACACCCATGCCGCTCGACGAACCGCAAATCCCCAAGTCCGACGATCTCCGGCAGCGCTGGCTCGACCTGCGCCAAGCGAAACCCGGCATCCGCAACCGCGATGCCGCCGAAGCCTTGGCGGTGAGCGAAGCGGCGCTGATCGCCTCCGGCTTGAGCGAAAAGACCATCCGCCTGCAGCCGGACTGGCCCGGCCTGTTCGCGCGGCTGCCGAAGCTCGGCAAGGTGATGGCTCTCACCCGCAACGAGACCGTGGTGCACGAGCGGCGCGGCACCTATTCGGAGGCCAGCTTCAACGACCATGTCGGCCTGGTGCTCGGTCCCGATATCGATCTCCGCATCTTCCTGAAGAGCTGGCGCTTCATCTTCGCGGTCGAGGAAGAGAGCCGGCGCGGCACGTTGCGCAGCCTGCAGGTCTTCGACAAGAGCGGAACGGCCGTGCACAAGATCTATGCCGAGGACGGCACCGATGCCGCGGCCTGGGCCGCGCTGATCGGCGATCTGCGCGCGCCGATCCAGTCGGCGCAACTCGACTTGAGCATCGCCCCGGCAAAAGCCGCGCCGCGCGCCGATGGCGAGATCGACGCGGCTGCCCTGCTGGAGGACTGGCAGAATCTCAAGGACACGCACGATTTCGTGCCCTTGCTGATGAAGCATAAGGCCCAGCCGAACCAGGCCTTCCGCCTGGCCGAAGGCCGCTTCACCGCGCGGCTCGGCACCGACGCGGTGCGGAACCTGCTCAACACGGCCTCGGAACGCGCCGTGCCGATCATGGTCTTCGTCGGCAATCCCGGCATCATCCAGATCCACAGCGGGCCGGTGATGCGGATCCAGACCGTCGGCGAATGGCTGAACGTGCTCGATCCGGAGTTCAACCTGCATCTCCGCGAAGACAAGGTCGCCGAGGTCTGGCGGGTCGAGAAGCCGACCGTGGACGGCATCGTCACCTCGGTCGAGGTCTTCGACGCGACGGGTGAGCGCATGGCCACCTTCTTCGGCAAGCGCAAGCCGGGCGAGCCCGAGCTCGAAGCCTGGCGCGGCCTGGTGCGGAGCCTGGGAGCGGCCGCGTGATGCACCGCCGCACCTTCCTCGCCGCCGGCGCCGCTTTGCTGACGGTGCGCCCGGCATCGGCCGCTGCGGCGCCGCAACGGATCGTCTGCGTCGGCGGCGCGATCACCGAGATCGTCTTCGCGCTCGGCGAGGGCGCGCATGTGATCGCGGTCGATACCACCAGCCTCTACCCCTGGCGCGCGGTGGCGCCGCTGCCGAAGGTCGGCTATCTCCGCCAGCTCTCGGTCGAAGGCATTCTCTCCACCCGGCCGGATCTCATCCTGGCCGATGTCGATGCCGGCCCGAAGAACGTGCTCGACCAGCTCCAGAGCATGGGCGCCCCGATTGCGCATTTCCATGCCGAGCACAGTGTCGGCTCGGTCGTGCCGAAGATCCGCTTCGTCGGCGAGGCGATCGGTCACAAGCCGGAGGCCGAGGCTGTGCTCGAAGGCTATTCCGCCGACCTCAAATCCGTCGAGACCACGGTCGCCGGCCTCACGCGGCATCCGAAGGTGCTGTTCCTGATCGCGGCCGGCACCGCCGGATTGCGGGGCGCCGGCGAGGGCACCGCGGCGGCGGAGATGATCGTGCGCGCCGGCGGCATCAACAGCTTCGCCGGGGTGAACGGCTACAAGCCGGTCTCGGCCGAGGCCGCGCTGGCGGCGGATCCCGACTGTCTGCTGATGATGCAGCAGACGGTGGACGAGCTGGGCGGCGTAAACGCGGTCGCGATGATGCCGGCGCTGGCCAAGCTCTCGGCGGCGAAGGCCAAGCGGATCGTGGCGCTCGACGGCAATTACATGCTGAACTTCGGCCCGCGCACCGCGCATGCGATCCGCGATCTCGCCGCTGCGCTGCATCCGGACGCGACGCTGCCGACCTTGCCGCAACGGCCCTGGACCACGGCTTGAGGATGGGGGCGTGACGGAGTCCACGATCGCCGCCTCCGGCGAAGGCGCGGCACAGCCGGCGGCGGTCGTCCTGCCGCTGCTCGTGGTCGCCGTCATCGCCGCCTTCCTGCTCTCGGTGGCACTCGGGCCCATTCCGATCACGCTCTCCGAGATCGGCGCCGCCCTCACCGGCGGCCCGGTCGATGCGATGCTGCGGGATATCATTCTCGATTTGCGCATTCCACGCAGCCTGATGGGTCTCGCGGTCGGCGCGGTGCTCGCGGTCGGCGGCACGGCGATGCAGGGGCTGTTCCGCAATCCGCTGGCCGATCCGACCCTGATCGGCGTCTCCGGCGGCGCGGCGCTCGCGGCCGCCAGTTTCATCGTGTTCGGCGCTTCCCTGGCCTTCATCCCGGACGGCCTGCGGCTCTACGCCATGCCGGTCGCGGCTTTCCTCGGCGGGATCATCGTGGTGCTGGTGATCCAGCGGCTGGCGCAGCGTGACGGCCACACCGACATCGCCACCATGCTGCTGGCCGGAATCGCGGTCAATGCCGTGGTCATGGCGGGGATCGGGCTCCTCACCTTCATCGGCGACGATACGCAGCTCCGCACCATCAATTTCTGGATGCTGGGATCGCTGGGCGGCAGCGGCTGGGGTCCCCTCTCCGCGGTCGGTCCGGTGTCGCTGCTCGTCGTGCTCGCCTGTCTCGCGCTCGCCCGCGTGCTGGACGGGATGATGCTGGGCGAGCGCGAGGCGCAGACGCTCGGCTTCAATGTCGAGACGGCGAAACGGCTGCTGATCGTCGCCGTGGCGGCCGGCGTCGGCACCGCCGTGGCGTTCTGCGGCGTGATCGTCTTCGTCGGGATCGTGGCGCCGCATATGGTGCGGATCGCGATCGGTCCGGCGCATCGCCCGCTGCTGATCGGCGCGGCGCTGTTGGGCGGTATCCTGATGCTGCTGGCCGACACGCTGTGCCGCCTGATCGTGGCGCCGGCCGAGCTGCCGATCGGCATCGTCACCAGCCTGCTCGGCGCGCCGTTCTTCCTGGCGCTGCTGATCGGCCGGAGCCGAACACAGTCCGTATGATCACCGCACGCAACATCCGGCGCCGCATCGGCGGCCTCGAAGATATTTCGCTGGAAGTTCCGGCCGGTGCCTGCACCGCGATCATCGGACCGAACGGCGCCGGGAAATCCACCCTGCTCGACCTGCTCGCCGGGCGCAGCCGTGCCGATAGCGGCGCCGTGGAATTCGGCGGGCAACCGATCGCGGACTGGGCGCCGCTCGACCTCGCGCGCCGCCGCGCCTTCCTGCCGCAATCGCTGGAAGTCGCCTTCCCGATCCGGGTGATGGACCTGGTGATGCTCGGCCGCTCGCCCTATCACGGCAGGGTCTCCGCGCAGGAGGATCGCGCGGCAGCCGAGACCGCGTTGCGGCTGACCGATGCCTGGCACCTGCGCGACCGCGCCTATCAGCGCATCTCCGGCGGCGAGCGCCAGCGCGTGCAGCTTGCCCGGGTCATCGCCCAGATCTGGCGTCCTGGGTCGCAGGACGGCGAGCCGCGCATGCTGCTGCTGGACGAGCCGACCGCCAGCCTCGATCCCGGCCACCGGCTGGCGGTGATGCGGCTGTTGCGCGACCTGGCGATCGCGGGCATCGGGGTCGTCCTCGCCCTGCATGATCTGAACGACGCGGCACGCTTCGCCGATCAGGTGGTGCTGCTGCACCAGGGTCGGATCTTGAGCGAAGGCGGACCAGCGGATGCGATGCAGGCGGAGGTGCTGACTTCCGCCTATGGGGCCGAGGCGGAGGTCATCCGCGCCGGCGATGCGGCCCCGGTGATCGTGTTTCGTTAGTACGCTTCCATCAACTCGGTCGTCATCCCAAGGCTTGGCCTTGGGATCCACGAGTTTCGGGAAGTTGCACGATGCCAGGTTGGGTCTACATCCTCACCAACAAACCGAATGGTATCTTGTATGCCGGCGTGACAGCGAAGCTTACGCAGCGGATTTGGGATCACCGCAGCGGACAAGGCGGCGCATTCACGCGTCGGTATAAACTTAAACGCCTCGTCTATGTCGAGCAGCATGATCGCATCGAGCAAGCCATCCAGCGCGAGGCGCTAATCAAGAGTTGGCCCCGCGCCTGGAAAGTCCGGCTGATAACGGCGATCAACCCCAACTGGGACGACCTTTACGAACACCTCATCTGAAGGCGAGTCTGGCGCGTGCAAACTCGTGGATCCCAAGGCCAAGCCTTGGGATGACGGTTGAATTTGTTGCGGTGATGAGTAATGCCGTCCCAGCTCACATGATCCGGCTGCATATCCCCGAATTCACGCGATAAGGCGGCGACGCGCACCGACGATTGTGGTACAATGCCACGCTGTTTGAGATCGTGAATTCTGCATCGCAAGTCGCGCCGGTCGCGACACACGGATGCTTGTCGCGCCGCAACGCAGACCGGACGCAGACAGATCAAAGATTCATTTCGATCGTCTGCACGCGCGTGGCTCTGTCTGCGTGCGCCAGGTACGCAGACACGCGACCGTTCATGCGCCGAGGTTTACCCGGCTTTTACCGAGCGCGGAATCACCGCGTGCGGTCGAACGCGACAAAGGCGTTCATCGTCAGAGGCTTGGCTCGCATCTCCGCGTTCCCAGGGCGCGGCGGCCGTAAAAGCCAAACGCAGTCACGCCGGTTCGCCGCGCGCCCTGTTTGCTGCACTGCATCGCAGACCGGACGCAGACAGAATAAGAAAGTTCCCGGCGTCACCGGCATCCATACGTCCCCTCCCCCTGCAAGGGAGAGGGTTAGGGAGAGGGTGCGTGCGCGCTCACGTCTTCACATGCAGACGGTGGACGTCGTGGGTCACGACGCCGCTGTCATTGTCCGGCCGTTCCAGCCATTCGGGATAGGCCAGCGTGCGGCGGATATCGTCCAGGCCCGACTCCCAATGCTCGCGCATGGTGAGCCGGCTGAACTCATAGTCCTTGTGATAGGCCTCGAACGCCTTGTCGCGGTAGATCAGGTGAATGACGTTGTTCACCTTGCTGCAGGACTGCTCCTTGGCCGCGACCACGTCGGGATCGTTGTCCAACCCCTCCGGCAGCTTCTGCAGCAGGGCCCGCACCGTGCGCCGCAGCTTCTGGATCTCAAGGCTGACATCGGTCGCCTGGCGGGTCCGGCTGGAATACTGGATGTCCTTCTGCCGCTCGGCCACGTCGAAGATGTTCTTCGGCAAGGGCCCGCGCGCCGACCAGAGATCGACCTGGAATGCGAGCGTGTCGCGGCGCGGCAGATGCTGCAGCACCTCGATCAACGGCGTGTTGGACAAGAGGCCGCCGTCCCAGTAATGCCGCCCCTCGATCTCGACCGCGGGGAAGCCGGGCGGCAGCGCGCCGGAGGCCATGAAATGCTCGGGCTTCAGCACGCGGTTGGCATTGTCGAAATAGACGAAGTTGCCGGTCTCGACATCGACCGCGCCGACCGAGACCCGCACCTCGCGGGAATTGATCCGGTCGAAGTCGACCAGCCGCTCGAGCGTCTCCTTGAGCGGCGTGGTGTCGTAGTAGCTGGTGCCCGCGGGGCCGCCGCCTGCCACGACGAAAGGCGGCGGAAAGCGCATCTTGTAGAAACCGCGCTGGCCCTCGAACAACGCCCGCACCGCCGAAAAAGCGCTGGCGGCGGAGCGGATGTCGCCGCTGCCGAGCGACGGCGCGAAGCGGTCATCGACCGCCCAGTCCGGGAACAGGGCCGAGCTGCAGATCGTGTCCCAGAACTCGGTCAGGCGCTCGAGCCGCTTCTCCGGCGCGTTGCCGGCGAGGATCGCCGCATTGAGCGCGCCGATCGAGATGCCGCAGAACCAGTTGGGCATGATCCCGGCTTCCTCGAGGCCTTGATAGACCCCCGCCTGGTAGGAGCCGAGCGCGCCGCCGCCCTGAAGCACCAGAGCGACGGTCTCGTAGGCCGGAAGCTGGATCTTGGTCACTGCATGTACCAGCCGTGGCTGACCACGAAGGACTGGCCGGTCAGCGCCGCCGACGGATAGGAGGCCAGGAACAGCGCCATCTGCGCCACGTCCTCGACGGTGGTGAAGACGCCGTCCACCGTGTCCTTCAGCATGATGTTCTTGATCACCTGCTCTTCGGTGATGTTGAACTCCTTGGCCTGCTCGGGGATCTGCTTATCGACCAGCGGCGTGCGCACGAAGCCGGGGCAGATCACATGGGAGCGGACATTGTATTCCGCGCCCTCCTTCGCCACGACCCGCGCCAGGCCTAGGAGGCCGTGCTTCGCCGCGACATAGGGGGCCTTCAGCTTCGAGGCCTCGTGGGAATGCACCGAGCCCATGTAGATGATCGTGCCGCCGCGCTTGTCCTTGTACATGTACTTCATCGCGGCCTTGGTGATGAGGAACCCGCCGTCGAGATGGATCGCCATCATCTTCTTCCAGTCGGCGAAGGGAAACTCGTGCACCGGCTTCACGATCTGGATGCCGGCATTGGAGATGACGATGTCGATCGCCCCGAAGGTCTTGGCCGCGAGGTCGGTGCCGGTCTCGACCGCCTTCTCGTCGGAAACATCCATGGCGATGCCGACCGCCTCGCCGCCCTTGGCCTTGATCTCGGCCGCGGCCGCGTCGGCGCCGGCCTGGTTGAGATCGGCGATGGCGATCTTGGCGCCCGCCTTTGCATAGGTCTCCGCGATCGCCTTGCCGATACCGCTGGCCGCACCGGTGATCAACGCCACCTTGCCGTCGAGACGCATGGGGTTCTCCATTTTAATTTTTTGCTGCAGTGCGAAAGCTAGTGGTATTGGGCGGCGGTTTCAACCGACCAGATGGTGACAAACGGTAACGGAACCGCCCAGTTTCCGCGGATTTCAGGGGCTTGGCGCCCTTTGCCAGGACCTCCGAATCTGGGCTAGTCTCCGGCCGCCGGGGATCGACCGGGACGCATGCGCCCCGATGGTGTTCCTTTGGGGCATTGCTTCGCCGGCTCAGTTTGGCAAACCAACGGTCATTTTATGAAGTATTTGGAAGACTGGCTGTCCGAGCGCAAGGTCGATGAGGTCGAGTGCCTGGTGCCGGACATCAACGGCATCCCGCGCGGCAAGATTCTGCCGGCGGCGAAGTTCATCAAGAGCTCCAAGGGCGAGAGCCTGCGGCTGCCCTCCAGCGTCTTTCTGCAGACGGTGACGGGTGAATACCCGGATGTGGACGAGGACAGCATCGGCTCCTACGAGGATCCGGATGTCTATCTGACGCCCGATTCCGACACGGTGCGCATCGTCCCCTGGTACAGCGATCCGACCGCGCAGGTGATTCACGACGCCGTCGACAGCGACGACAAGCCGGTCGAGCATGCCTCGCGCTACGTGCTGAAGAAGGTCCTCCAGCTCTATGACGACAAGGGCTGGAAGCCCGTGGTGGCGCCCGAGGTCGAGTTCTACCTGGTGCAGCCGAACACCGACCCCGATCTGCCGCTGCTGCCGCCGGTCGGCAAGTCCGGCCGGCCGGAGACCGGCAGCCAGGCCTATGGCATCGACGCGGTCAACGAGTTCGATCCGATCTTCGAGGACGTCTACGACTACTGCGAGGCCTCCGAGATCGACGTCGACACGCTGGTCCATGAATCCGGATCGGCGCAGATGGAGATCAACTTCAACCACGGCAACGCGCTGGAGCTGGCCGACCAGGCCTTCCTGTTCAAGCGCACGGTCCGGCACGCCGCATTGAAGCACAACGTCTATGCCACCTTCATGGCGAAGCCGCTGGCCAACCAGCCCGGCAGCTCGATGCACATCCACCAGTCGGTGGTCGACAAGCGCACCAACCGCAATCTCTTCGCCGACAGCAAGGGCCGCGACACCACCCTCTTCCGCTCCTATGTCGCCGGGCTGCAGCGCTACCTGCCGCAGGTGATCCCGATGCTGGCGCCGAACATCAACTCCTATCGCCGGCTGCGGCCGCAATTCGACGCGCCGATCAACGTGCAATGGGGCATCGACAATCGTTCGTGCGGCTTGCGGGTTCCCGTCTCCAACGCCGCGTCGCGGCGGATCGAGAACCGGCTGGCCGGCGCCGATGCCAATCCGTATCTGGCGATGGCGGCATCCCTGGTCTGCGGCTATATCGGCATGACCGAGCGCCTCAAGCCCTCCAACCAGATCGAAGGCAGCGCCTATCGCATGGCGCATACCCTGCCGAAGACCGAGCAGGAAGCGCTGAGCCGGTTCATGGCCTGCAAGCCGATCCGTGCGCTGCTGGGCGAGAAGTTCATCAAGGCGCTCTACATCGTGAAGACCGCCGAGCTCGCCGCCTACCAGAACGTGATCAGCTCCTGGGAGCGCGAGCATCTGCTGCTGAACGTCTAAAGGATGTCGCTATGCTGACCCTGAAGGACGAGTTGCTGATCCTGACGGCGCGGATCAACTTCAATCCGTGACGTCCTCCTTCCGCCTTGTGTCATCGGCCGCCTGGGGCGGCCGGTCTTCAGCGTTTTCAGGAAGGATTAGACGATGACCACGATACCCGCGCGCAACTCGACCCGCGAATGGCAGGCGCTCGACCGCGCCCATGTCCATCCGTTCACCGACCACGCCGCGCTCCACAAGGTCGGCCCGCGCGTGATCGCCAGGGCCGAGGGCACATATCTTTATGATTCCGAGGGCGAGAAGCTGCTCGACGCCTTTGCCGGGCTCTGGTGCGTGAATGTCGGCTACGGCCGGAAGTCGATCGCCGAGGCGGCCTACAAGCAGATCCTCGAGCTCCCCTACTACAACACCTTCTTCAAGACCACGCATCCGCCGGCGGCCGAGCTATCGCGCACCCTGGTCGATATGACTCCGGAGCATTTCACCCACGTCTTCTACGGCCAGTCGGGCTCGGATGCGAACGACACGATCGTGCGTATGGTCAAGAGCTACTGGAACCTGAAGAAGCAGCCGAAGAAGAAGACCATCATCAGCCGGATCAACGCCTATCACGGCTCGACCATGGTCGCGGCGTCGCTCGGCGGCATGAGCTACATGCACGAGCTCGCAGACCTGCCGCTGCCGGGCTTCGTGCACATCCGCCAGCCTTATTGGTACGGCGAAGCCGGCGACCTCAACCCGCAGGATTTCGGTCGGCTCTGCGCCAAGGCGCTGGAGGACAAGATCCTGGAGCTCGGCGCGGAGAATGTCGCCGCCTTCATCGGCGAGCCGATCCAGGGTGCCGGCGGCGTGATCATTCCGCCGCAGAACTACTGGCCCGAGATCCAGAAGATCTGCAAGAAGTACGAGATCCTGCTGATCGCTGACGAGGTGATCTGCGGCTTCGGCCGCACCGGCTACTGGTTCGCCTCGGAGTACTACGGCATCGAGGCCGACTTCATGACCCTCGCCAAGGGCATCACCTCGGGCTACATCCCGCTCTCGGCGATCATGGTCTCGGGCCGGGTCGCGGAGGTGCTGACCGGCATGGGTGACTTCGCCCATGGCTTCACCTATTCCGGCCATCCGGTCGCCTGTGCCGTCGCGATCGAGAACATCCGCATCCTCAAGGACGAGAAACTGGTCGAGCGCGTGCATAGCGAGACCGGACCTTACCTCACCAAGAAGATGCAGGAGTTCCTCAACCATCCGCTGGTGGGCGAAGTCCGCAATCTCGGCCTG
Source organism: Dongia sedimenti (assembly GCA_030715195.1). Lineage (GTDB taxonomy): Bacteria > Pseudomonadota > Alphaproteobacteria > Dongiales > Dongiaceae > Dongia > Dongia sedimenti. The sequence continues at coordinate 815,545 of JAUYVI010000001.1, read as the reverse complement.
ATGGGGGCGATCGAGCTGGTGAAGGACAAGAAGACCCGCCAGACCTTCGATCCGGTCGGCGATGCCGGCACGATCTGCCGCGACCATTGCTTCAAGCTCGGCCTGGTGATGCGGGCGACCCGCGACACGATGCTGATCTCGCCGCCACTGACCTGGACCAAAGCCGATATCGACGAATGGGCCGGCCTCGCGAAACAGGCGCTCGACCTCACCGCAAAGGATCTCGGCGTGGCCTGACCGTCCGCGCTGCAGAAGATACGGCGTGCCTTGCGGCGAGATGACCTCGCCGCAAGGCCTCAGCCGGGCCGGACGCTCTCGATCTCCTGGTAGCAGACCACCATGTCGACGGTGACGCCGTCGTGCGCCAGCGGCAGGAGCAGGGTCTCCGATTCCAGCCGTGCGCCGTCCTTGGAGAGCGTCCGGTCTCCGTCATAGACCACCTGCCGCTCTTCAATCACGAGGCGATAATTCTCCATGATCTCTTCCAGGCTGTTGCCGAAATAGGCGTCCCGGACGCTCTTGCCGGTGGCCTCATGGCCGCGAAGATCCCGCGCCTGGGTGCCGATCAGGCGGTAGGTCAGGCAGTAGGGCGGTTGCTGGCCCGGTGCCGGCGTGACATCGACCAGCACCAGGCCGGGCAGCCACGGCTTCATCTCGATCGGATCGAGATCGGCGCGGGCCGGAAGCGCGTCCCCCCGGCGCTTCGATTGCCAGTAGTGGAAGAAGCCGGCGGTCCGCGGATGACAGCGCTCGAGAAAGCCGGGACCCGCGATTCTCGGATAGTCGTTTCTCAGCATTCGCCGCGCGTTTACCCCCACCCAATCCGGGCATATTATCCTACCAAGATCGCACCTCAACAGCACCTTGCGTCCATTTCACCCAGGGCGCGGCGTTAACGCTCTTTCAACGCAAGATTGGTCCAATGCGCTCATCGTTGACAGTCTGAGCAACTTCCCCCTTCCAACGATAGCTTTCCGGCGCAGATGGGGCTTTGCTTCTCGCCGCCGGAACACGAGGGCCGCGGGTGCTCGGGGGTCCCGCGGCCCTCGCCCAATCTGACCTGCTGAGTCTTTCAGCCCAATCTTTCGCTGTGACGAACGCCCCACTTGGCACCCTTTCCGGGCGACACTCCGCTCGCCCTTCCGTAGGATTATTTTTCCGGCGATCGGCCGGCTTCGGCAGGGGTGACGATCATGGCTGTATCCGTCTATTTCGGCACCAACCGCAACGCGATCCTCGGACCGGTCGCCAACAATTTCGGCACCGATTTCAGCGCCGACGGCAGCCTTGCTTTCGGGCGGGCGGTCATCACATCGCTCGCGGATGAGAGCGAGATCGGCAATTCGAATCTCGCGATCGATTCCGTCGCAACCGGTGGCTTCTCTCCGGCACTGCAGACCGAGATCGCCAATGCATCATCCCGGCATCTCCTGGTCTATTTTCACGGCTTCGATTACCGGTTCCGCGAAGTGCTGATGCGGGCCGCCCTGCTTGGCGATTGGTTCGGCAAAGGCGCGCCCAAGGTCCCTTCGACCATGCTCGCCTTCAGCTGGCCATCGCTCGGCAGCCTCAGCATCGACGCCTATCGCACCGACTATCGCAGTGCCACCCTGTCCGGCGGCGCCTTTCGCAGCTTCATGCAGTCGGTGCTGCCGATTCTCCGCGCCTTCAAGCAAGGCGGCGCCAACCGGCGCGTGACCCTGCTGGCGCACAGCATGGGAAACCACTTCCTGCGCGCCGGCCTGCAGGCGGCGGTCGGCACGGCGCCGGGGCAGATCGCGCCCTCCGACCTGCTCGGCGTGGTCGATCGCGTGGTGCTGGCCGCCTCGGACGAGGACGTCGACTCCCTGTCGCGACCCGACGGGCTCGGCATCAGCCTCGGCATCTGCAACCGGGTCTATGTCTACTACAACAACCAGGATATCCCGTTGAGCCTGATCAGCCGTCAGGTCAACGGCATCGGCCGGCTCGGCATCGACGGCCCGCCGGATAAAGAGAGCTTCCTCGGCCACAATGTCACCTTCGTGAACTGCTCGGCCGCCAATCCGTTCGTCAACAAGAAAAAGGAGATCCGGCTGGATCCGCAATGGCACCAGTACTATCGCCTGGTCCCGGAAGTGCGGAACGACATCTGCGGCGCCATGCTGGGCCTCGACGACGGCGCGATGCCGAACCGCACCTATCGCAAGAAGGGCAACTACTACCGGCTGGATCTGGCGAAGTAGCTACTTCGCGGTGATGCGGTAGACGCAGCGCCGCGCGCCGGAGACGATGTGTTCGTCCCGCGCGACGCTGACATCCTTGCCCAGCGTCTCGCGGAACAGCGCCAGTTCCGAGCGGCAGAATCCTTGGCACGCCTTCGCGGCCACGCAGATCGGACAATGATTCTCGACCAGCAGCAGCGCGCCGTCGCCGCCGGCCGCAACACTCGCCATGTAGCCTTCCGTGCTGCGGATCTTGGCGAGGCGCTTCACCTTGTCCTTCAATGACGAGGCACAGTCGAGCGCCCGGCGATAGGCTTGCAGCGCGGCTTTCTCGCGCGCCTCGATCACCGCGTCGAGCATGGTCTCGCCGCCGGTCTTGCGGATCGCCGTGATCAGTTCCAGCGTGAGGCCTGCGTGATTGTCGGGGAACCGCGCGTTTCCGGCATCGGTCAACGACCAGAAGCGCTTCGGGCGGCCGACGCCTTGGCTTTGATCGGCGGCATCGACCAGCCCCTCCTCCTGCAAGCGCAGGAGATGCTGGCGCGCACCGACTGCAGTCATGCCGAGCTTGCGGCCGAGCGCTTCCGCGGTCTGAGGACCAGCGGCCTTGAGGGCGTGCAGCACGCGGAGAGAGCCTCGATGCTTCATGACAACAAGCTAGCACCACTCCGATAATTTGAAAAGTGATTGCTTTTCAAATTATGCCAAGCTAAGAGAGATCGCCCTGAACCCGATGAGGTGTTCCATGCCTCTGGCTATTCCGCTGCGCTTGCTGGCTCTGCTATACGCCCTGCGTCTGCCCGAGGGCCGGCCGCCGGAGCCCCGGAAAGGCGGGAAGATCGATCTCTGCCTGCTGCCGCCTTACCTGCGGCGCGACATCGGGTTCGAGACCTTCCGCTGTGAAACCCGCGAGGACTGGCGTACCTTTCGATGAATCCCACCGCCGACCAAATCCAGCCGGTGCGCCTGCTGCGCCGACAGAACATCGCGCCGCTGATCCTGGTCAATCTCGGCGTCGGACTGCATGCCACGATCTGGTACATGGCGACGACGGCGATGCCGAGCGCGGTCGAGGAGCTCGATGCCGCGGCCTATCTGAGCTGGGCCACCAGTCTTTACCTCATGACCGCGATCCTCGGCGGCGCAATGCTGCCACCGATCAAATCGCGCTTCGGCCCGCGCAATTCGATGATGACGGCAGGGCTGGTTGTGGTGCTGGGGGGCATTCTCGCCGGCGCGGCGCCGGATGTGAGCTGGATCCTGGCCGGCCGCGCGATCCAGGGCCTGGGCGAGGGTTTCCTGCTGGCGCTGAGCTATTGCCTGGTGCGCGAGCTGTTCGACAATGCGCTGGTGCCGCGTGTCGGCGGCATCGAGGCGGTGACCTGGGCCGTCGCCGTGACGATCGGTCCGCTGCTGGGCGGCTGGTTGACCGATCTCGGCACTTGGCGCTATGCGTTCTTCGGCTCAGGCCTGCTGCCGTTGCCGATGATGGCGCTCGGCTGGATCATCTTGCGGCGTCATCCGCATGTGCCAATGTCGCAGGCGGCACCGCTGCTGCGCCTGCTGCTGCTGGCGATCGGCGTGATGGCGATCGCCGTCGCCGACCCCTTCGTGGCGATCAAGACGGGCCCGGTCCCGGGACACCTGCTCGGCTTCGCCGCGGTGCTGTTCGGCATCGCCCTGATCGCTTTCACCATCCGGGTCGACCGCAAGGCCCGCCACAAGCTCTTTCCCAGCGCCTTTCCCGGGATCAAGCATCCGGCCTCGCTCGGCATCTGGGTACTGAGCCTGATGGCCCTGTCGGAGGCCGCAGTCTATGTCTACGGACCGTACATCCTGCAGGTCTATCGCGGCCTCACGCCGACCATGGCCGGCTATTTCGGCGCGATCCATGCCATCGCCTGGTCACTGTCGGCGATGCTCGTCGCCAACAGCGGCACGCGCTGGCACAATTGGCTGATCCTCGCCGGCCCGACCTCCCTCACCCTCGGACTGGCGGGTCTCGCTTTCACGCTCGCCGAGAGTCCGCTCTCGGTGATTGCCGTCGCGATGGTGCTGATCGGCCTCGGCTTCGGCCTCTCCTATTCATTCCTCACCCAGCGCATCATGGCCTCGGCCGATCCGGGCGAGGAGGATGCCACCATCTCCTCGATGTCCACGCTGTTCGGCATGGGCGGCGCCGTCAGCGCGGCGGTCTCGGGCCTGATCGGCAACAGCATCGGCCTCGACGGCCCACTGACCGTGGAGATCGTCGCCCAGGCCTCACTGATCCTCTATGGCGGTGGTGCGCTGCTGGCCGCCATCGGCATCCTGTTTGCCTGGCGCCTGATCCGCGCCTATGCCGTGCATCGTCGGGCCTGAATTGGCATAGACTATGCCGTCGCTCATTTAATTCGATTTTCCGTATACTCTCCCTTACGGCAATCTCGACCGATTCCAACCCCGTGGGGAGTTCCTGCCATCATGCCGCGCGATCCGCGCTATGACATTCTGTTCGAGCCGGTGAAGATCGGCCCGGTCACGGCGAAGAACCGCTTCTATCAGGTGCCGCATTGCAACGGCCAGGGCTACCGCGATCCCTCCGCCATGATCAAGATGCGGGAGAACAAGGCGTCCGGCGGTTGGGCCGTCATCTGCACCGAACAGGTGGAGATCCACCACACCTCGGAGATCACGCCCTTCATCGAGCTCCGCATGTGGGATGACCGCGATCTGCCGGTGTTCGAGCGCGTGACCCGGGTGGTGCACGACCAGGGCGCGCTGGCCGGGATCGAGCTCGCCTATAACGGCATGAACGGCGCCAACTTCTATACCCGCGAGACGCCGCTCGGGCCGAGCCATCTGCCGATCGCCACCTTCACCTATGACCCGATGCAGGCGCGGGCCATGGACCTGAGCGACATTCGCGATCTCCGCCGCTGGCATCGCAACGCCGCTTTGCGCGCCAAGAAGGCGGGCTTCGACATCGTCTATGTCTATGCCGCGCATGGCTTCAGCACCTTCCAGCACTTCCTCTCGAAGCGCTACAACCACCGCTCCGATGAATATGGCGGCAGTCTCGAGAACCGGATGCGGCTGCTGCGCGAGGTGACGGAGGACACGCGCGATGCCGTCGGCGACCGTTGCGCCATCGCGGTGCGCTTCGCCATGGACGAGCTGATGGGCCCCGACGGCATCACCAAGTCGGAGGCCGAAGAAGTGATCGGCCGGATGGGCGAGGTGCCGGATCTCTGGGACCTCACCATGGGAAGCTGGGACAACGATTCCCGCACCTCGCGCTTCGTCGAGGAAGCCGGCGAGGAAGAGTATGTGCGCGGCGTGAAGGCGCTCACTTCGAAGCCGGTGGTCGGCGTCGGCCGCTTCACCTCGCCGGACCAGATGGTGCGGCAGATCCGCCAGGGCCTGCTCGATTTCATCGGCGCCGCGCGGCCCTCGATCGCCGATCCGTTCCTGCCGAAGAAGATCGAGGAAGGTCGGATCGACGACATCCGCGAATGCATCGGCTGCAACATCTGCGTCTCCGGCGACATGACCATGTCGCCCAGCCGCTGCACCCAGAACCCCGCCATGGGCGAGGAGTGGCGCAGAGGCTGGCATCCCGAGCTGATCCGGGCGAAGGAGTCCGATGCACGCGTGCTGATCGTCGGCGCCGGTCCCGCCGGACTGGAAGCGGCGCGTGCGCTCGGTCAGCGCGGCTATGACGTGGCCCTCGCCGAGGCGACGACCGAGCTCGGCGGCCGCGTGGCCAAGGAGCAGAAACTCCCCGGCCTCTCCGCTTGGGGCCGGGTGAAGGATTACCGCGCCTATCAGCTCTCCAAGCTGCCGAATGTCGAGATCTTCTACGACAGCCGGCTCGACGCCGCCCAGGTGCTGGAGTTCGGCTTCGACCAGGTCCTGGTCGCGACCGGCTCCACCTGGCGCCGCGACGGCGTCGCCCATCACCACACCTTGCCGATGCCGATCGCGGCGGATGCGGACCTGCTGACGCCCGACGATCTGATGCAGGGCAAGCGGCCTGCCGGCAAGACGGTGATGCTCTATGATGACGACCACTACTACATGGGCGGCGTGCTGGCCGAACTGCTGCAGCGCGAGGGCTTTGTGGTGACGCTGGTGACGCCGGCGACGGAAGTCTCCAACTGGTCGCGGAATACGATGGAGCAATTCAAGATCCAGGCCCGCCTGCTCGAGCTCGGGGTCGAGATCGTCACCGCCCGCATGCTCAGCGCCGTGCGCCGCGGCGCGGTCGAGACCGCTTGCGTCTTCACCGGCCGCATCGACACGCGGCCGAGCGACAGCGTGGTGCTGGTGACCGCGCGCCTGCCCAACGACGGCCTCTATCTCGACCTCAAGGCGCGCTCGGCGGATTGGGCCGCGGCCGGGATCGTGTCGGTGAAATGCGCCGGCGACGCCTGGGCGCCCTCGACTATCGCCGGCGCGGTCTATGGCGGGCGGCGCTACGCGGAGGAGATGGATGCAGCAGATATCGGCGACGCCCTGCCGTTCCGGCGGGAGATTGCGGAGCTGCTGGCGGATTGACGACAGGGTTTACGGAGGCAGCGCACGCGCGTATCAAACGCCGATGATCTTTCCGACCCCCACCGAACTCGCCGCCGCTCTCCCTCGCAACGCACGCCTGGCGGCGCTCGATCTCGGCGAGAAGACGATCGGCATCGCGATCGGCGATCCCGGCCATCGCGTCGCCTCGCCGCTCACCACGATCCGCCGCACCAAGTTCACCAAGGACGCGACCGAGCTCTTGCGCATCCTCGACGAGCGCCAGATCGGCGGGCTGATCATCGGCTTGCCGCTGAACATGGACGGCACTGAAGGGCCGCGCTGCCAGTCGGTCCGGCAGTTCGCGGCCAACCTCAAGCCGATGCGCGATCTGCCGATCGCCTTTTGGGACGAGCGGCTCTCCACCATGGCGGTGACCCGCGACATGATCGGCATGGACATGAGCCGGGCCAAACGCGCCAAGGTGGTCGACCAGTCGGCGGCGGCGTTCATCCTGCAAGGGGCGCTGGATTCTTTGCACCGTTAAGTGGACCCGTCGCGCGGGGTGAAGCGGCTCTTTGCAAGGGGCCACTCCAGGCGCATCCTCGCCTCATGCCCAGTCCGGAAACGCTGCTGATCTTCACCCTGGCCGCCCTGGCGATGAACATCTCACCCGGCCCGTCCAATCTCTACGTCATGTCGCGGAGCCTCGCGCAAGGCACCGCCGCGGGCCTGGTCTCCGCAGCGGGACTGGCGACCGGCAGTCTGTTTCATGTCACCGTGAGCGCGCTCGGTCTCGCCGCGGTGCTGCAATATTCGCCGCTGGCCTTCACGGTGATGAAACTCGCCGGCGCCGGATATCTGGTCTTTCTCGGATTGAAGATGCTGCTCGCGAAATCGGCGGCGCTCAATCCCGACGCGCTCCTGCCAAGGAAGCCGCTGGGGCGTGTGTTCCGCGAGAGCTGCGTCGTCGAGATCCTGAACCCGAAGACGGCGCTGTTCTTCCTGGCCTTCCTGCCGCAATTCGCCGATCCGCATGCGGGCCCGCTGGCGCCGCAGCTTTTGCTGCTTGGCTGCATCGTCACGCTGACCGCCATTCCCTGCGACGCCGTCGTCGCCATCCTCTCCGGCAAGGCCGCCGCCTTGCTCCGCCGGCGTCCAATCTTCCAGAAGCTGCAGAACTGGATCTCCGGCTCGGTCCTGGTCGGCCTCGGCACCACGATCGCGTTCAGGCGCGACTGACGCTTCACTCCCCGCTTGCTTTTGCCCATCCGCCCGCAGAGATTGGCGGCAGGAATGCATGGGAGTCTTCATGTCCGGACCGCTGACCGGCCTTCGGGTTTTCGATTTGACGCGCATCCTGGCGGGGCCGATGTGCACGCAGATTCTCGGTGATCTCGGCGCGGATATCATCAAGATCGAGCGGCCCGGTGCGGGCGACGACACGCGCAAATGGGGCCCGCCCTTCGTCAAGGACTCCGCCGGCAACGACACCACCGAAAGCGCCTATTATCTCGCCATCAACCGCAACAAGCGCTCGGTGACCCTCGATATCTCCAAGCCGGAAGGTCAGGCGCTGGCGCGGCTGCTGATCGCGCGCTGCGACATCTTCATCGAGAATTTCAAGGTCGGCGATATGGCCAAGTATCGCCTGAACTATGAAGAGCTGAAGCTCGAGTTCCCGCGATTGATCTATTGCTCGATCACCGGCTTCGGCCAGACCGGGCCCTATGCCCATCGCGCCGGCTACGATTTCCTGGCCCAGGGCATGGGCGGCATCATGAGCATCACCGGCCAGGGCGACGGCGCGCCGACCAAGGTCGGCGTCGCGGCGACCGACATCGTGACCGGCATCTTCACCTCGACCGCGATCCTCGCCGCTCTGCAGAATCGCCATGTCACCGGCCATGGACAGTACATCGACATGAGCCTGCTCGACTCCCAGGTCGGCTGGCTGGCGAACGCCGGGCTGCAGTACCTCACCTCGGGCCAGGTGCCGCAGCGGCTCGGCAACGAGCATCCCTCGATCGTGCCCTATTCGGTGGTGAAGTCGGCCGATGGTTTCTTCATTCTCGCGGTCGGCAACGATTCCCAGTTCCAGAAATTCTGCGCCTTCGCCGGCAAACAGGAATGGGCCGCGGACGAGCGTTTCAAGACCAATCCGGCGCGGGTCAAGAACCGGGTGGAATGCTATCGCCTGGTCAATGCCGTCACCGAAACCAAACCGACCGCGTATTGGATGGAAGGGTTGGAGAAGCTCGGCGTGCCGGTCGGCCCGGTCAACGATATCGGCCAGGTCTTCTCCGACCCGCAAGTCCTGGCGCGGGGCATGAAGGTGCGCATGCCGCATCCGATGGCCGGGTCCGGCCATGTCGATCTGATCGGCAACCCGATCAAGCTTTCGGACTCGCCCGTCGATTACAAACTCCCGCCGCCGACCTGCGGCCAGCACACCGACGAGGTGCTGAAGGAGCTGCTGCATATGGAAGACAAGGAGATCGCGGCGCTGCGCGCGAGGGGTATCGTCTAGACCAGCCCGCGCGCCCGGAGCTCGTCCTTGATGTAGGCGTAGTAGATCGGCGCGGCGATCACACCGGGGATGCCGAAGACGGCGTCCATCACCAGCATGGCCAGCAGCAATTCCCAGGCCCGGGCGTGGATCTGCCCGCCGATGATCCGCGCGTTGACGAAATACTCGAGCTTGTGGATCGCGACCAGGAAGACCAGCGAGCCCAGCGCGGCGTAGATCGAGACGCTGAGGCTGACCACCACGATGACGGTGTTGGAAATGAGATTGCCGATGACCGGCATCAAGCCGGCCACGAAGGTGACCAGGATCATGGTCTTGGTCAGCGGCAGATTGACCCCGAGGAGCGGCAGGATCACCACCAGGTAGATCGCGGTCAGGAAGGTGTTCAGGGCCGAGATGCGGATCTGCGCGAAGACGATGCGGCGGAACGACTGGCCGAGGCGCGACACCCGCTGCTCCAGCGCCCGCGACAGGACCGGCAGCTCGCGGGTCGGTCGGAGATCGGTCAGCGCGACCATGGCACCGATGATCATGCCGACCAGCAGATGCAGCAGCATGCCCCCGGCCCGCTCGCCGAACGCCTGCAGCTCCCGGGCGTTCGCCCGCAGCCATGCCGCGGCGGTGTTCTCGATCTCGTTCACGTTGGCCGGCAGGTATTCGCGCGCCCAAGGCGGCAGATAGGCCCGGGCCGAACCGATGATGTCGGCCATCTTCCGGACCAGGGCCGGCAGGTTGTCCGACTTGTCGGTGACGATATTGGCAACGCTCAGGCCGCCGAGCACCAAGGCCAGCACGACCACCAGCGCGACCAGGCCGACCGCGATCCAGCCGCCGGCCCGGCGGCTGACGCCGATATAATGGTGCCGCGCCGAAATGACCTGGACCAGCTCGAAGACCATCAGCCCGGCCAGCAGCCCGGCGATCAGGTGCAGCCACAGCACCGCCACCAGGGTGATCCCCATGATCACCCAGGCCGCGACATCGCAGCGGAACATCAGCCGCTGGTCGGGGTAGCGGACCGGCTCGATCCGGGTCTCGGGTTTGGCAGCGACTTGCGAGCGATGCTTCATCTGGGTTCTGAAATAGCGCCTCTCCGGCGGTCTTCAAGCTATCATATTGCGGGTGCAAAAAGACCGCCACGAATCGTTGACCTCGGGCCGGCCGCCCCTATGATGCGCGGTCGATGAGCGACCCCGCCCGCAAGCCCGCCGCCTTCTATCCCCACCGGCATCTGCTGGGAATCGAAGGACTTTCGGCGGATGAGATCACCCGGTTGCTCGATCTTTCCCAGTCTTACGCCGAGCGACCCAAGGACGACCACCGCGCCCGCAGCCTGCTGAGCGGCCGTACGGTCATGAACCTGTTCTTCGAGAACTCGACCCGGACCCTGACCTCGTTTGAGCTGGCGGCCAAGCGGCTCGGCGCCGACGTGATCAACATGGCGGTCAGCACCAGCTCGATCAAGAAGGGCGAGACCCTGCTCGACACGGCGATGACCTTGAATGCGATGGGGCCGGACGTGCTGATCGTCCGCCACCCGGAATCCGGCGCGGTCAGCCTGCTGTCACAAAAGGTGGACGGCGCCGTGGTCAATGCCGGCGACGGCCGCCACGAACACCCGACCCAGGCCCTGCTCGATGCGCTGACCATCCGGCGCCGGCGCGGCCGGATCCAGGGCCTGATCGTCGCGATCTGCGGCGACGTGCTGCACAGCCGGGTCGCGCGCTCCAATATCCACCTGCTCACCAAGCTCGGCGCCAAGGTGCGGGTGATCGCGCCCACCACCCTCCTGCCCTCGCAGATCGACAAGATGGGGGTCGAGGTCTTCACCGACATGCGCAAGGGCCTGAAGGATGCCGACGTCGTCATGATGCTGCGCCTTCAGCTCGAGCGCATGCAGGGCGCCTACGTGCCGTCGATCCGCGAATACTTCCACTTCTACGGCCTCGACTACGACAAGCTGGAAATCGCCAAGCCGGACGCCATCATCATGCATCCCGGCCCGATGAACCGGGGCGTCGAGATCGATTCCGAATTGGCCGACGACATCAACCGCTCGGTCATCCGCGAGCAGGTCGAGATGGGCGTCGCGGTCCGCATGGCCTGCCTCGATGCGCTGACCCGCGATCTCACCGGTGCCAACACATGAGCACCCGCCAAGCGATCGGCAGCAATCGCCCGCCCAAGCGCCAGACCCGTCCCCTGGCTCTGGTCAATGCGCGGCTGATCGATCCGGCCAGCAACCGCGACGAGACCGGCGGCGTGCTGGTCGAGGACGGCGTCATTCGCGACCTCGGGCCGCAGATCACCCGCACCGGCCTGCCGGAGGGCGCCGAGGTGATCGACTGCAACGGCGACGTGCTGTGCCCCGGCCTGATCGACATGCGGGTCCAGCTGCGCGAGCCCGGCGAGGAGCACCAGGAGACGATCGAGACCGGCAGCCTGGCGGCGGCTGCCGGCGGCGTCACCTCGATGGTGACCTTGCCCAACACCGATCCGATCCTCGACGACGTCGCCGGGGTCGAGTTCATCGCCCGCCGCGCCCGCGAGACCAAGCGGGCCAAGATCTATTGCTACGGCGCCCTCACCCGGAACCTCGAGGGCAAGGATCTGGTCGAGATGGGCATGCTGGCGGAGAGCGGCGCGCTCGGCTTCACCGACGCGCTGAACGCCGTCGCCGATACGCAGGTCATGCGCCGCGCCCTCAACTACTCCAAGGCCTTCGGCCTGCTGATCATCCAGCATCCGGAAGAGCCGCGTCTCGCCGCCGGCGGCGCCATGAACAACGGGGAGCTGGCGACCCGGCTCGGCCTCCCCGGCATCCCGGCTTGTGCCGAAGTGATGCTGATCGAGCGCGATCTGCACCTCGTGCGCATGTCGGGCGCCCGCTATCACGTGGCCCATGTTTCCACCGCTGCCGCGGTCGAGGCAATCCGCAACGCGAAGCAAGAGGGCCTGCATGTCACCTGCGACACCGCCCCGCCCTATTTCTCGCTGAACGAGGCCGAGATCGGCGACTACCGCACCTTCGCCAAGCTGTCGCCGCCGCTGCGCGGCGAGAACGACCGGCGCGCCATCGCCGCCGCCGTCGCCGAAGGGATCATCGACTGCATCGCCAGCGACCATTCGCCCCACGACGTGGAGAGCAAGCGCGTGCCCTTCGCCCAGGCGGCTTGCGGCGTGATCGGGCTGGAGACGCTGCTCCCGGTCAGCCTCGGCCTCTATCACAACCGCTCGGTCTCGCTCTCGAACCTGCTGAAATGCATGACCAGTCGCCCGGCCGAGATTCTCGGCCTGCCGCAGGGACGGCTGGCCAAGGGTGCTCCCGCCGACATGACGCTGATCGATCTGGAGCGACAGCATAAGATCGATGTCGCGAGCTTCCACAGCAAGTCGAAGAACTCGCCCTATGACGGACGGCCGGTGCAAGGCGCCGTGCGCCGGACCTTTGTCGATGGCCGCCAGGTCTTCGCGGCCGAGGGCACGGCCTGATGTCGGATATCGGTCTCGACATGAACGGCCCCTTCCTGATCGCCGCGGCGGTGCTCGGCTATCTGCTGGGCTCGATCCCGTTCGGCCTGCTGCTGACCCGGCTGGCCGGACTGGGCGACATCCGCAACATCGGCTCCGGCAATATCGGCGCCACCAACGTGCTGCGCACCGGCAACAAGGGGCTGGCGCTCGCGACCCTGCTGCTCGACGGCGGCAAGGGTGCCGCGGCAGTGCTGCTCGCCCGCGTGGTCCAGGACGACCTCGCCGTGGTCGCCGGCGCCTTCGCCTTCCTCGGCCACGTCTTCCCGGTCTGGCTGAAGTTCAAAGGCGGCAAAGGCGTCGCCACGGCGCTCGGCACCTGGCTGGCGCTGGCCTGGCCGATCGGCATCCTCGCCTGCCTGTCGTGGCTGATCATCGCGCTGATTTTCCGCTACTCCTCCCTCTCCGCTTTGCTCGCTGTGGCGCTCGCCCCGGTCTACGCGATCTGGCTGGGCACGCCGCCGCTGGTCTGGTTCGGCATCGGCGTGGCCATCCTCGTCTGGATCCGCCACCACGAGAACATCCGCCGCCTGCTCAAGGGCGAGGAGCCGAAGATCGGCAAGAAGAAGCCGGCGCCGGCCGCCGATTCCGCGATGGGGCACAACGGCGGTCCTCCGCTCAGCGACGGAAAGAACTGAGCGCGCTTATCTTTACGGCCGCGGCCCGGTGCAGAGGCGTAAATCCGAACCAAGCCGTTGACGATGATGGCCTTTCTCTCGATCGCGTCGACCGAGCGATTCTTCGTTCCGTAAACCCTGGGTAAACCTTGTCCTCGGCGAACCGGTCGAACGACGCCGCTTCCGTCTGCGTCGGGTCTGCGTTGCAGGCTTTTACCGGATCGGTCCTTTTTTGAGACGTTCAAGCACAACAAGTCGCTGACGATGAATGCTTTTGATGTGCTTCAGCCGGCGGAGCGATTCTGCGTTCTGTAAAAGCCGGGTCCAAGCTCGGCACGAGACGGCAGCGCGCACCGCGTCTACTTCGGATTCTGTCTGCGTCGGGTCTGCGTTGCAGAGCATCAATCACGGTCGCGCCGGCGCGAATTTCGATACGGCGTTCACGATGTCAAACAGCGTGCTGATCATACCACGATCGGCGCAGAAAGTCCCTGCAGCAAGCGTGTGAATTCAGGAATATTCGGCAGACACGCCGGCATGCTCCGCGGCCCGAATTCTCGCTGCCGGAGTGATCAATCGAATTTCACCCCGATCTCGCCGAGCAGCCGCTCGATCCGCGGCCGGATAGCATCGGGCTTCACGATCGAGCCAAGTCGCCGGACCGGCTTCCCCGCGCGATCGATCAGGAACTTGGTGAAGTTCCACTTGACCGATTGCGTGCCGAGAAAGCCGCGCGCCTCGCGCCGCAGCCAGCGAAAGAGCGGATGCGCCTGCGCGCCGTTGACCTCGACTTTGGCGAAGATCGGAAAGCGGATGTCATAGATCTGGTGGCAGAACCGCTCGATCACCTCGGCCGCGTCAGGCTCCTGCTCGCCGAACTGGTTGCAGGGAAAGGCCAGCACCGAGAAGCCGCGCGGCGCCAGGTCCTTATGCAGCTGGTTCAGCCCGGCATATTGCGGGGTGAAGCCGCAATGGCTCGCGGTGTTGACGATCAGCAGCACCTCGCCGCGAAATCGGCTGAGCGGCACTTCTCGCTCGTGGAGATCGCGGACGGTGAAGTCGTAAACGCTGGTCATGCTCTCGCGTACATAGCTGATTCCCAAGCCGCGGGCGAAGCACCGAAATCCGCAAGAAGAAATCCTCACAACCACCGGCTTGAACTAATGCAACTAGGCATTGCCGGTGCTGCAATTGATTGCCGCTGAAGTTGCGGCTATGTTCTCATCCCATGGGGAACCCGCAAGAACGGCTGGACTGGCTGCGTTTGGCCCGCAGCGGCGGCATCGGGCCGGTCACGATCCGTGACCTGATCGCCTATTTCGGCACGGCGGCGAAGGCGCTCGACGCCCTTCCCGATCTCGCCCGGCGCGGCGGCCGGTCGCGGCCGGTGCGGATCTGCGCGCGGAGCGAGGCCGAGCGCGAGATCGAGACACTGGAAAGGCTGGGTGCCCGGCTGGTCGCCCGCCCGGACCCGGACTACCCGGAAGCCCTGGCCGCGCTGGAAGACGCACCGCCGGTCATCACGGTCAAAGGCCGCGCCGAGCTGCTGCAGGCGCCGATGATCGCGCTGGTCGGGGCCCGCAATGCCTCGGCCAATGGGCGCCGGATCGCCGCCGACATGGCGGCCGGGCTGGCCCGCGCCGGGGCCGTGGTGGTCAGCGGCATGGCCCGCGGCATCGATACCGCCGCCCATCTCGGTGCCCTCGACGCCAAGTCCGAGAGCGGCGGCACCATCGCGGTCGTGGCCGGCGGCATCGATGTCCTCTACCCGCCCGAGAACGCCCAATTGTTCGACCGCCTGGGGACCAAAGGCCTGATCGTGGCCGAGGCGGCGCCCGGCACCGAACCGGCCGCCCGGCACTTCCCCCGGCGCAACCGGATCATCTCCGGCCTCTCGCGGGCGGTCGTGGTGGTGGAGGCGGCGCTGCGATCCGGCTCCTTGATCACGGCGCGTTTCGCCCTAGATCAGGGGCGCGAGGTCATGGCAGTCCCCGGCTCTCCCCTGGACCCGCGCTGTCGTGGGGCCAATCGCCTCATCCGGGACGGCGCCCGCCTGGTGGAGGATTTCGAGCAGGTTCTGGAGTCTCTGGACGGCTTTAACCGGCCAGACTTAAAGTTTCGCGAGAACTTGAAATTCGATACTCAAGATACTGAAATTAATACATTAAGCGAGGCCGACCGGGTCCGGGACGAAGTGCTTTCACTCCTAGGTCCCAGCCCGGTCATGGTTGACGAACTGGTCCGGCAATGTCATTGCTCGCCGCCCGTTCTGGGCATGGTGCTGCTGGAATTGGACCTGGCGGGCCGTTTGGAACGGCATCCGGGCAACCGGGTCTCCCTGCTGATGCAGGCAGCTTGAGGGCCTCCTGAACCGGGACCGAAGCCGGTTCGTCAAAGGTTAACCGCGATCGTCAGAGGCTGAACGAAGCACTCCATGAAAGTTGTCGTCGTCGAATCCCCGGCCAAAGCCAAGACCATCAACAAGTATCTTGGCTCTGATTATAAGGTGCTGGCCTCCTTCGGCCATGTCCGCGACCTGCCCCCGAAAGACGGGTCGGTGCGGCCGGAGGAAGACTTCGCCATCACCTGGGAGGTCGAAGGCCGCGGCGCCGCCCGGATCAAGGAGATCGCCGAGGCGGCCAAGGGTGCCGACAAGCTGATCCTGGCGACCGATCCGGATCGCGAGGGCGAGGCCATCTCCTGGCACATCCAGGAGGAATTGCGGTCGCGCAAGAACCTGAAGTCGCTCCCGATGGAGCGGGTCGCCTTCAATGAAATCACCAAGCGGGCGGTCGCCGAGGCGATCGCCAATCCCCGGCAGATCGACCAGGAGCTGGTCGACGCCTATCTGGCGCGCCGCGCGCTCGACTATCTGGTGGGCTTCACCCTCTCGCCGATCCTCTGGCGCAAGCTCCCGGGCAGCCGCTCGGCCGGCCGGGTGCAGTCGGTGGCGCTGCGCATCATCTGCGAGCGGGAATCCGAGATCGAGGCCTTCAAGGCCCGCGAGTTCTGGTCCATCGAGGTCGTGTTCAAGGCGCCGGACGGGACGGTCTTCACCGCCCGCCTGACCCATCTCGACGGCAAGAAGCTCGACAAGTTCGACCTGCCCGACGAAGCCTCTGCCCAGGCGGCGGCGGCCAAGCTCCGGGCCGGCGCTCCCTTCACCGTCGCCAATGTCGAGCGCAAGACGGTCAAGCGGAACCCTTACCCGCCGTTCATGACCTCGACTCTCCAGCAAGAGGCCTCGCGCAAGCTCGGCTTCGGCGCGGCGCAGACCATGAAGATCGCCCAGCGCCTCTATGAAGGTATCGATCTCGACGGCGAGACGGTCGGCCTGATCACCTATATGCGGACCGACGGAGTCACGCTCTCACAGGACGCGATCGGCGCCGGCCGCAAGCTGATCGCCGAGCAATACGGCAAGGAATACCTGCCGGATGCCCCGCGCATCTATAAGACGGTCGCCAAGAACGCCCAGGAGGCGCATGAGGCGATCCGCCCATCCGACCTGTTCCGCCGGCCCGAGCAGGTGAAGCGCTTCCTGCGCGACGACGAGTTCAAGCTCTACGACCTGATCTGGAAGCGCACCCTGGCCTCGCAGATGGAAAGCGCCGAACTGGACCAGGTCGCGGTCGATATCGTGACCGCCGACAAGCAGCAGACGCTGCGCGCCACCGGCTCGGTGGTGAAGTTCGACGGTTTCCTGAAGCTCTACCAGGAAGACCGCGACGACCCGATCGACGGCGAGGACGAGAACAGCCGCCGCCTGCCCGCGATGAAGGTCGGCGACCAGCCGCAGTCGCAGGAGGTGAAGCCGGAGCAGCACTTCACCCAGCCGCCGCCGCGCTTCAGCGAAGCCTCGATCATCAAGCGCCTGGAAGAGCTCGGCATCGGCCGGCCTTCGACCTACACCTCGATCCTGCAGACGCTCGAGGACCGGCAGTATGTCCGGCTCGAGAAGCGCCGCCTGATCCCCGAGGATCGCGGCCGCCTGGTCACCGCCTTCCTCACCAGCTTCTTCGATCGCTATGTCCAATACGGCTTCACCGCCGCGCTCGAGGAGAAACTCGACGACATTTCCGGCGGCCGCGCGCAATGGAAGCAGGTGCTGCGCGAGTTCTGGGAGGACTTCTCCCGCCTGCACCAGCAGGACGAAGAGACCGACAAGGACACTCTCCCCTCGATGTCCGACGCGGTGCAGTTCCTGGACAAGGGCATCGGCAAGCGCTCGATCGTGATCGACGTGCTGAACGACATGCTGGCGCCGCATTTCTTTCCCAATCGCGGCGACGGCAAGGACCCGCGCCTCTGCCCGGCCTGCAGCCAGGGCGAGCTCGGCATCAAGCTGGCGAAGAACGGCGCCTTCATCGGCTGCAGCCGCTATCCGGAATGCCGCTACACCGTGCCGCTCGCGGTGCAGACCGCCGAGACCATGGATGCGGCCGCGGCCGGCCCGGTCGAGCTCGGCAAGGCCGATGACGGCGTCACGCCGATCACGCTGCGCAAGGGCCCCTATGGCCACTACGTGCAGCTCGGCGAAGGTGCGGAAGGCGAGAAGCCAAAGCGCCAGTCGATCCCCAAGGAGATCGTGCCCAACGACGTGACCATCGAGCAGGCGCGCAAGCTGCTCTCGCTGCCGCGCACCGTCGGCGATCACCCGGAGACCAAGAAACCCATTCTCGCCGGCATCGGCCGCTTCGGCCCCTATCTGCAGCATGACGGCAAGTACAAGTCGATCCCCAAGGATGACGACGTGCTGACCGTCGGCATGAACCGCGCGATGGAGATCCTCTCGCAGGAGAGCAAGGGCCGCGGCCGCGGCCAGGCCGCCCCCGGCAAGGAGCTCGGCAAGGATCCGGCCTCGGGCGAGATGGTCACCCAGCACGAGGGCCGCTACGGACCCTATGTGAAGCTCGGCAAGGTCAACGCCACGATCCCGGGCTCGATCGAGCCTTCGTCGCTGACCTTGGATCAGGCGCTGTCGCTGATCTCCGCCCGTGCGGAAAAGATGGCCATGGACGGCGGCGGCAAGCCGAAGCGCGGCGCCAAGAAAGCCGCGCCGAAGAAGGCCGCCGCGGCCCCCGGCTTGAGCGAGGATGCCGCCAAGGCGCCGAAGCCCGCGAAGAAAAAGGCCGCGGCGAAGAAAGCGCCGGCCGCCAAGAAGGCGGTCGCAAAGAAGGCCACCGAGAAGAAGAGCGCGGCGTAAGTCCGCCGCGTCCCCTCACCACCCCGCACAAGCCTCGAACAGCTTTTTCTCCACGCGCTTCAGCAAGCCGGACAGCGGCGCGACGCTGGTATAGGTGAGCCGCATCTCATCCTCCAGGGTCGCGACCCCGACGATATGCTCATCCTGGACCGAAGCCAGCACGATCGGGCCGGCGACGGCCTTGATCCGGACGCGGCCATGCCTTGCCTCGATCGGCAGCGCCCCGAGATTGGTCAGCATGGCGTCGAAATCGAAGCCGGCGGCAAAGCCGGCGCGCGCGCCGGCCGGACTGTCGTCGTTGTCGCGGAACGCCGTCATGCCGGCGATCATGGCGTGGGCAGCCTCGTTGTTCATGAAGGGCTCGAGTGCGGCCCGCGCCTTCCGCGCTTCGTCCCAGAACGAGTCGCCGGCGGGATCCAGCGCCGCGCTCCCGCCGCCGATGAAGATACCGCATTCGCCCTCCACCCCCAGCATGCCGCGCAGGCTGATCGGCGACATGACGCAGATCGGCCGTCCCCATGGCCGCAGCGCGCCCATGGCGCGCGCCAGCGCCACGGAGAGTGCGGCATGCACCGTCGCATCGTGGAATCGCGCGACCTCGCGCAGGCGGCGCGTGAAGTCCCGGGCGAAGCCGTGCGAGGCGACGATCGGCATCGCGCTCATGCCGCGCCCCCAACGCTGGAGCGCCTGCGGATCCAGCACCCCGCGCGCATCGGTCGGACCGGCTTCCTCGGGAACGGCCGGGGCTTCGCGCGGCAGCAGCGCCAGGCGGCGATCGAGCGTGGCCGCATCGAAGAACGAGCCGAGCCGTTCGCCGCTCAACGCCCGGGCGAAATCCTGAATGATGAAGGCGGCCGAGAGGCCGTCGGCGATGCCGTGATGGAAGGTGAAGAACATCCGGACACTCTTCGCCTCGAACCGGACCGAGGCCAGCATCAGCGGCCCGGCTTCCACGTCGAAACGGCGGCGGATCTCGAGTCCGGCGGCAAGCTCCCAGGGCACGGCGCCGGTCGGCAGATCCTTCAGCGGAATCGCGCGCGCACTGCGCACGAAGACGCGCCGGCCGCTCGCATTGCGCCGGATGCCGACCGCCAACAGCGGGTGCCGTGCTTGGACCTGGTCGAGCGCGCGCCGAATGCCGACCTTGGTGATATCTCCCTCCAGTTCCGCCATCAGCGTGAATGTGGCGGACGCCTCCTCGCAATAGGCGGCAAAGAGGTTCTCGAACGCGCCGAGCGGACGAACCTCCTGCGGCGGCAGACTCTCGCCGGCCGGCGCGGTGGCACGTTCAACTGCGCTATGGAGCTGTCGCATGATGCCCTCACTCTGTCTGTTTCAACAGACGCCAGAGTGAGGCGCGGGGCTTACCGGCGGATTTCCGCAAGCGGCGTTTTCATTGCAACGGCAACAAAGCGATTTCTATCACGTTTTCTTGTTCCCCCGCCTCGTTGCGCGGCCGCAATGCGGGTCGTCCATGTGGTTGAAGCGATGATACCAGGGTGTGTCTCGACGCCGACCGTCTGTGAAACGGGAGAGCGTGGTCCCGGAGCTGCCGGCGCCCTGGCGCCCGCTAGCGGAGCGCGAACAGTTCCTGATGAAAGTGCGTGCCGACGGGGAATCCGTGCGCGGCAAAGTCCCGGCTCAGTGCGACGCCGAAGCCCGACGGACCGCAGAACCATAAGCTGGCATCGCGCCAGCCGGGAACCTCGGCGCGGATCCGCTCGCCGTTCAGGCGACCGTGCCGGGAATCGACCAGGACGTGCAATCGGACATCGGCGGCGCGTGCATCCGCCTCCAGCTTGGTGATGGCTTCCGCGCTGAAGTCGGCCGTGGTGTGGAAGAGGTCGACGGTCTGCACCGCCGGCGCGCCCGGCTCGGTGCGCCGCTGCAGGGCGCGCTGCTTCATGCGCGCGATGAAGGGCGTGATTCCGATGCCGCCGCCGACCCAGATCTGATGCCGGCAGTCGTCGTCGAAGGTGAAGCCACCATAGGGACCTTCGATCTCGATGCTCTGGCCGACGCGGAGAGAATCGCGGAGCCGGGCCGTGTGGTCCCCGAGCGCCTTCACCACGAAGGTCAGCCGGTGGACCGCCGGATGCCAGGCCGAGGCGATCGTGTAGGGATGCGCGCCCTCAGAAGGCTGCGAGCGCACGAAGGCGAACTGACCCGCCTTGTGCCCCGGCCATCCCTCCGGGATATCGATCTCGCCTTCCAGCACGCGCAGCGGCGGATAATAGGTGAGGCTGGCGATCGATCCACGAACCTTGCGTCCGGCGCCGATCCTTCCGAAGAGGGAGACGACGGCGGCAACGGACCCGGCCGCCAGCAGCACCGCCAGCAGCCCGCCGAGCGGTGTCGCCCAGTAGCCGAACTGGGTCAGCACCGCGCTGTGGAAGACCAGCACCAGATAGGCGACCGCCAAGAGCCGGTGCGTCTTGTAGAAGACGTGATAGGGAACGAGCCGGATCAGCGCCACCGCGATCAGCAGAACGCTGGCGTAGAAAGCCCATTCGCCCAGCCCTTCCGCCGGATCGCGCAACGAGCCCAGAAATTGCTCGATCGCATTGCCGACGGGCCCGCGCGGACCGCGGGCGGGACGCTGCAGCCAGCCGAGCCCGACCGCCCATTTGGGTGCCTGGGTCCAGAGCCAATGCGCGACCGACAGGCACAAGCCGCCGATGCCGAGCCATTTATGCAGGCGATAGGTCTTGTCGAGGCCGCCCAGCGCCTGCTCCGGCCAGCGCAGGCGCAAGGCCAGAACCATGGCGAGGCTCATGCACCCCATGGCGAGGATGCCGCTCCATTGTACCATCCCGCTGCGCAACGCGAAGAAGCCGGCCGGTTGCAAGGCTCCGGGATCGGCCGCGAGCCACAGCAGGCTCAGCAGCGCCAGCGCCGCCCAGAACGCGATCTTGATGCGATTCACATGGCACCTCTTCGCCCGCCGGCGGCGTGCTACTGGCCCCAGACCAGGAACAGCCCGATATCGCCGGGAAATCCGCCGGGGAAGTCCAGCACGCGCGCGGCCAATCGGAACCCGCGCTCCTTCAGCTCGCGCTCCCAGCGCAGATAGACCTCGGCCGCCTCGCCTCGGAGCGTCTTCGGCCATTCGGGCTCCGGGACGTTGATCGCGCGGCCACCGTCGCTGCAGAGATCGTGCGGGAAGCGCAGCAGCATGAACTCCTTCTGCCCATGCTGGGCCGCCTCACGGGCCTTGTGCAGCATGTTGCGCCAAGTCTCATCGCCGACGTGGTGATCGATGAGCTGCTCGACCGTCCGCCGCCGTGCCGCCGCCTCGGCCCGGCGCAGCTCCGCCCGACGCAGATCCTCCTCATGCTTGGAATCGAGCGCCAGCGCCTGGAAGTGCGCGACGTCGAATGTATCCGCCGAAGCCTGGGCCGGAGCCGCCGGTGCGCCCACCGCTGCATCGGACCGGCGTACGCGCTTCAGCCGCTCTTCGAGCGAGATCAGCGCATCCAGCGGATGCAGCAGGCTCGGCCGCGATTCGCCTTCGCCGCCCTCCTCCTTGTCGAACGACCGCAGCAGATCGACGCGGCTGACGATCCCGACGACCCGGCCGTCGCGCAGAACCGGGACCCGCTTGATGCGATAGGACGAGAACAGGTGCGCCAGTTCCGCGACATCGCTGGCCTCGGTCACCGTGACCACCGGCGCCGACATGATCTCCTTGGCCGGCTGGTCCTTGGTGCGGAGCTGGGACAGATATTCCTGGCTGAGCGGCTCGCCCTCGGCGAGCATTTCCAGCCACCAGGCCCGGCGCGCCGCCCGGCCGGACTCGTCGCGGCGCAGCAGATCGCCTTCGCTGACGATGCCGAGCGGCGCACCGGACGCGTCGACGACCGGCACGGCGCTGACATGGTTCTCCAGCAACAGCTTGGCGATACGGCTCGCGGGGGTGTCCGGCGTCACGGTCACCACCGGAGAGGTCATGATTTCATCGGCACGCATGGTCTGTGGTCCTGACTAGATTGCGACGTTCATAGCTGCTTCACATAGGTTCCGGGCGCGTCGCCGAGTGGCGGCAAGCCCTGCTCCGGCGCACCCATGGCCGGCGGCGCTTTGGCCGTGCCCGAATGCGCGCCGAGCCATTGCCACCAGGCCGGCCACCAGGAACCGTCGCGGCGCTCGGCCGCGGCCGCCCAGGTCTCCGGGTCGAGATAGGTCTCGTGGTCGTGGCGCGCGGCGATCCGGAACGCGCGGCGGGGATGACCGGGCTCGCTGACGATGCCCGCATTGTGGCCGCCGGTCGTCAGCACGAAAGTGACCCCGGTATCCGCCAGCAGGTGGAACTTGAAGACCGAATGCCAAGGCGCGATGTGATCGCTCTCGGTCGCCACGATGAAGACCGGCACCTGGATGTCCGAAAGCGCGATCGGGCGCCCCTCGACCTCGAAGCGACCCTCCGCCAGGTCGTTGTCCAGGAACAGGCTGCGCAGGTATTCGGAATGCATGCGATAGGGCATGCGGGTCGCGTCGGCATTCCAGGCCATCAGGTCGGTCATGGGCGCGCGCTCGCCCATCATGTATTCCTTCACCATCTGCGACCAGATGAGATCGTTGGAGCGCAGGAGCTGGAAGGCGCCCGCCATCTGCCGCGTGTCGAGGAAGCTCTGCTCCCACATGATGTCTTCGAGATAGGAGACCTGGCTCTCGTTGATGAACAGCATCAGCTCGCCGGCTTCGGTGAAGTCGGTCTGCGCCGCGAACATCGTGACCGTGGCCAGGCGCTCGTCATGCTTCTGCCCGAGATGCGCGGCGGCGATCGCCAGCAAGGTGCCGCCGAGGCAATAGCCGCAGGCATGCACCTTCTCCGGCCCGCAGACCTTGCCGATCGCGTCGAGCGCCGCCTCGATCCCGAGCCGTCGGTAGTCGTCGAGGCCGAGATCGCGCTGGGCGACGCCGGGATTGCGCCAGGAGACCATGAAGACGGTATGGCCCTGCGCCACCAGGTGCCGCACCAGCGAGTTCTGCGGCGAGAGATCGAGGATGTAGTACTTCATGATCCAGGCCGGCACGATCAGCACCGGCTCCGGCCGCACCTCCGCCGTGCTCGGCGCATATTGGATGAGCTCCATCAGCTCGTTGCGGTAGATCACCTTGCCGGGCGTGACGGCGAGATCGCGGCCGACCGCGAAGTTCTCGCTGCCGACCGGCGGACGGCCGGCGATGGCACGCTCCCAATCGGCGGCGAAGTTCATCGCGCCGCGGAGGAAGTTCTGCCCGTTCTCCGCGACCGTCTTCTTCAGGATCTCGGGATTGGTCCACGGGAAATTCGCCGGCGAGACCATGTCGAGCAGCTGGCGCATGGTGAAATCGACGATGCGCTCGTTGCTCTTGGAGACGCCGCGAACGCCGGTCATCGCGTTGTGCAGCCATTGCTGGCCGAGCAGGAAGCTCTGATAGATCGAATCGAAAGGCGGCTGCCGCCAGGCCGGATCGTTGAACCGACGGTCCTGCTTCAGCGGCTCGATGCAAGGCGCGCAATCGGCGTCCCGCAACCTCTGTGCCTGATAGAGCATCAGGCGGAGCCACTTGCGCGCCGCCTTCTCGGTGAGCTGCTGCTGCTTGCCCGGCGAGTTCAGGAACTGCATCGCCCAGTCGGAGAAAGCGAGGCGCAAGGCGGCGGGCGAGATCGAGGCCGTGAACCGCGCCTGCCAGGCATGGATCAATCGATCGATGGAATCCGCGCGCGTCTCGCTGATATCGACCGGCTCCGCCGGCACGGCATCATTCCGCGGCGGCGCCGAGACCGCCGGCCCCGCCGTGTCGTCATTCGCCGCGCTTCGGGCTCCGGCGGGCTTGCGTGCCGGATCGGTCGCTGCCATCTCCAGTCTCCTGCTAAGCGGTGGCCTTCGCGCCGCCGCGCTTCGGATGCGTGGTCACAAAGTGCTTCAGCACGGCCTTCAGGACGTTGACATGGTGCTGATCGCCCCGGTGCTCCGCGGTGGCGATGTCGTCCAGGATGTAGCGCTGGATGCAGAGCTCGCCTTCGGCATTCCGGCACAGATAGTTGCCGAGCTCGGCCGCGACGATCGGCGGAATATGCTCATGCTCCGCGATGGCTTCCACTTCGCGCCGGTTCAAGCCGCACAGGGCGATGCAGTCCTCGTAAGTCAGCATGGCAGCCTTCCTCTCGCTGGCTGCCGAATATTCGCATACGAGGCGGCGGGGAGAATTGATCTGGAGCAATCCCGGCCGCCCGATCATCGGCCCAAGGCAGGGAACCAGTGTGGAATCCAGGACTTACTCCCGGGAGACAGTCTCCTTACGGTGGGATCTTCAATGAAATCGGCGTTTTCCAGGCTCCGGCGCTGGCCGGCACGGCGCACTGCACTCTCAATCAGCCTGGCCGGCTTGACCCTGCTCGCCTGGGGGCCGGCCTCCGCCGACGATCCCAAGGAAGACAGCTACGGCCGGCTGACGATCATCGAAGAGAACGACTCGATCTACCTCGGCGACGATCGCTACTACACCCAGGGTGCGCAGTTCACCTGGCTCTCGCCCAGCGTCGGGGCCGACAGTGCCTTTTCCGGGCCGTTCGCGGCCTTGTCGGGTGGCCCCTTCATGCCCTTCCGCGGCGGTGGCCAGTGGCACCAGCAGCGCTACGAGATCCTGCTGGGGCAGCAGGTGTTCACGCCGTCCGACATCAGCCTTTCGAACCCGCCCAAGGACGATCGGCCCTATGCCGGGTGGCTGTATGCCGGCCTCGGCATGATGCAGGACACCGATCACCGCGAGTTCAGCCATCTCGAGATCACCGCGGGTATCATCGGACCGCATTCGATGGGCAGCAATGCACAGAACGACTGGCACCAGTTCATTGGAATCGGCGAGGCCCAGGGCTGGGACCACCAGATCCATACCGAGCCCGGCGTCATGATTTCCTACGAGCGCAAGTGGCGCTTCAACCAGCCGCTGTTCTGGGGCCAGGAGATCGAGGCGATCCCCGAGCTCGGCGCCACGGTCGGCAATGTCATGACCTATGGCGAGACCGGCGTCACCCTGCGCTTCGGCCAGGGCCTGCTCGCGGATTACGGTCAGCAACGGATGCGGCCCTCGACCTCCGGCACCAGCTATTTCAATGCCGATGCGATGACCAGCCCGTTCGGCTACTACTTCTACGTCGCGGCCCAGGGCCGCGCGGTCGGCCGCAACATCTTCCTCGACGGCAACACGTTCGAGGACAGCCGCAGCGTCGACAAGAAGCCGCTGGTCGGCGATCTCTCGGCCGGCGTGGCCTTGTTCTGGTCGGATGCCTTCCGGATGGATGCCTCGGCCACCTATCGCACCAAGGAATTCGACGGCCAGGACGGCAACCGCGTCATCTTCGGCGGCGTCAATCTCTCGCTGGGCCTCTAGCCCCCGCCTCTCGACTTCCCCCCGGTTCCGGCGACCATGCTATGGTGCGCCCGGAACCGGCTGAGAATCGAGGCGGAGCATGAGCGAGCGGCCAAAGGCCATCGGCACCAAGCAGATCGAGAATGACCGGGTGATCGTCACCGAATGGCGGTTCGCGCCCGGCGCCGAGACCGGCTGGCATCGCCACGGACACGACTACATCGTGGTGCCGCTGCTGGACGGCAAGCTGGCGATCGATGACGGCAAACAGATCCATACGGCCGAGATGAAGGCCGGCGGCTCCTACAACCGTCCGGTCGGAGTCGAGCACAACGTCATCAACGCCAACGACTTCGAGTACGCTTTTGTCGAAATCGAGCTCAAGCAAGCCTGATCGCAAGGCGCGCGGCGGCAAGAAAGCGCCGGCCGAGCCCGAGAAGCGGCACGGCAAGAAGGCGGCGCCCTTCCCGACCAAGGAGCAGGTGCTCGCCTTCATCCGCGAGAGCCCGACGCCGATCGGCAAGCGAGAGATCGCCCGCGCCTTCCATCTCAAAGGCTCCGATCGGATTCCGCTGAAGGCGCTGCTGAAGGAGCTGGAGCGCGACGGCGCCGTCGATCGCGGCAAGCACCGCCGGCTGGGCGCCGCCGGCCAGCTCCCCGAAGTCACCGTGGTGCAGATCATCGGGCCGGACGAGGACGGCGATCTCTGGGCGCGACCGGTCGATCTCCGGCCCGACGACGCCGAACCCAAGATCCTGGTCATCGAAGACAAGCGCGAGCATCACGGGCGCCCGCACCAGCCATTGGGCCCCGGCGACCGCGTGCTGGTGCGCCTCAACCGCACCGATGCCGACGAATACGAAGCGCGACCGATCCGCAAGCTGGAGAGCCGTGCCGCGCGCGTGGTCGGGCTGATCACCCGCGCCTCCGACGGCACGCTCCGCATCACGCCCGCGGACAAGCGCATCCGCACCGAGTTCGCGATCGACGCGCGCGGCATCCACGGCGTGAAAAGCGGCGAGATCGTCGTGGCCGAGGTCGAGCCCGGAAGACCGATGGGCACGCCGCGCGCCCGCGTGGTCGAGCGGCTCGGGCGCACCGGCGAGGCGCGCTCGGTCAGCCTGATCGCGATCGCCGCCCATGGGATTCCGACCGACTTCCCGCCCGCCGCGCTGACCCAGGCCGCGGAAGCCGGGCCCGCGCCCCTCGGCCATCGCACCGATCTCCGCAATGTCCCGCTGGTCACCATCGACGGCGAGGACGCGCGCGACTTCGACGACGCGGTGCATGCCCAGCCCGACACCGATCCGAAGAACCCCGGCGGCTGGAAGCTGCTGGTCGCGATTGCCGACGTGGCGCACTACGTGCGCGAAGGCGACCCGCTCGACAAGTCGGCGCGCGAGCGCGGCAATTCGGTCTACTTCCCCGACCGCGTCGTGCCGATGCTCCCCGAGGAGCTCAGCAACGGCTGGTGCTCCCTGCGTCCCGACGAGGACCGTCCGGTCATGGCGGTCGAGATCGTGATCGACGCGGAGGGCCGCAAGAAGCGCCATCAATTCCTGCGCGGCCTCATGCGCTCGGCCGCGCGGCTGACCTATGAGCGCGCCCAGGCCGCGATGGACGGGCGCACCGATGCCGTTACCGGCCTTCTGCTCGAACCCGTGATCCAGCCGCTCTACGGCGCCTTCCGCGCCCTGCTGAAAGCACGCCAGGAACGCGGCACGCTGGAACTCGACCTGCCTGAGCGCAGAGTGCTCATCGACAATCAGGGCGAGGTCTTGAAGATCGAGGCGCGCGACCGCCTGGATTCCCATCGCCTGATCGAGGAGTTCATGATCGCCGCCAATGTCGCGGCGGCGGAAGCGTTGGAGAAGCGCCGCTGGCCCTGCATGTACCGGGTGCACGACCAGCCCGATCCGACCCGCGTCGAAGCGCTGCGCGAGTTCCTCGAAGGCCTCGACCTGCGGCTGCCGCGCGGCCAGGTGATCCGGCCGGCGCATTTCACCAAGCTGCTGGAAAAAGCGAAGAGCACGCCCTATTCCGACATGATCAACAGCTTGGTCTTGCGTTCGCAGTCGCAGGCCGTGTACTCGCCGGAGAACCTTGGCCATTTCGGCCTGGCGCTCAGCCGCTATGCGCATTTCACCTCGCCGATCCGGCGCTATTCCGACCTGCTGGTGCATCGCGCGCTGATCGCGGCCTACGGCTTCGGTGAAGACGGCCTCGACCGCGAGGTGAAGGGCTTCAAGGAATTGGGCGAGCATATCAGCGCCACCGAGCGACGGGCCGCCGCGGCGGAGCGCGAATCGGTCGATCGCTACACCGCCGCCTTCCTCTCCAAGCGCATCGGCGAAATCTTCTCCGGGCGTGTCTCCGGGGTGATCCGCGCCGGCCTGTTCGTCGCCCTCGACGAAACCGGCGCCGACGGCATCATCCCGGTCTCCTCGCTGCCCAACGACTTCTACGAACATGACGAGGCGCGGCACGCCCTGGTCGGCCGGCGCTGGGGCCAGGTCTACCGGCTCGGCGACCGCGTCCAGGTCCGCCTGGTCGCCGCCCAGCCCCTGACCGGCGGCATCACCTTCGAGCTGATCGAGGGTGGCGGCCAGGACCAGCCGGCCGCCGCCCCGTCCCACCGGCCTGCCCGACCCGGCGCCAAAGGATCACGCAACAAGCCCGGCCGCCCGGCCGGGCCACCGATCCATTCGCGCAAAGCCGCGAAGCGCAGGCGTCGTTGATGAAAATCTCGCATGCGTGTGATCCAGCTTTGGAGCAGAAATGAACGCAGATGCACCGGCGCAGGGGAAGGCTCTCCGTTGCTGCAAAGCGGCCTTGTTCACACTCCTGGTGCTCGGTGGTTGCGCCCAACCAGCGCCATCGGGCGCAGGAGCCCGGACTTCGGAAGGCTTGTATGAGGCCGCTCTCAGGTCGATCGACGAACTCTACATCGCCAATCCAAACTTTCCGGAGATCGCCGTAGCCGGCATCCACAAGCTTTCCGATCTGGATAGTTCCTTGGATGCTCGGTTCGTGTCCGGGAGATTGGAGCTGCTGCAGAACGGCGGTGTCATCGAGCATGTTCCGATCGACGAATCAGCGCCGCCTGCAACTTGGGGCGCGGCGATGGAACGACTTCTGGAATCCGTCACGGCTCATTCTCCAAAGCTGCAGAAGATGCCGGCGGACCAGCTTCAAGAGCAGGTATTCGCGGGGATCCTTTCGCGCTTGGACCGGGACTCCGGGTATGCGTCGGCGGACGATGCGAAATTCCTGCGGGAGCAACAGACGGGAGGCCGCGCAAGGGCGAGCATCGGACTGGGACAGATCGACGGCAATCTGGCGATCATGTCCAACACGGACTGTATTTCACCGCTTTTGCGCAGCCCGCGTTATGGCGATGTTGTGCTGACCATCGACGGTCAGGACGTGTCGGCGATGACTCCCCTGCAGGCGAATCGACTGCTTTACGGTCCGCCCGACTCCAAGGTGGATATCGAGGTATCGCGGCCGGGCGTTGCTCAGCCGCTGCATCAATCGCTCGTCCGCCGTCGCGGTTCGGATCGCGCACAGGTCCACAGCGATCAAATCGGTTCCGTAGGCTTCGTGCAGATCTGCACGTTTGCCAGTGAGACGACAACGGTATTGCGGAAGACCTTCCGCGACTTCGAAAGTAGCGGAAACGCGCCCAAAGCGTATCTGGTTGACCTCCGCGGCAATCCGGGCGGCCTCTTGAGCCAGGCGATTTCGACCTCGAACCTTTTCCTCGAACACGGCAAGATCGTCTCGACGACCGGTCGCAACCCCGACAGCCACCAGTTCTTCGAGGCGACCGAGGGCGACATCACGCAGGGCAAACCGATCGCCGTGCTGATCGACGGGAGCGCGGCGGCTGGCGCCGAGATCGTTGCTATGGCCCTTCAGGCCGAGGGTCGTGCCGTGATCATCGGAGGAGCATCGCTTGGGCGCGGCTCCATACAGAACGTCGTGGCTCTGCCCGACGGCAGCGAACTTGCGTTGACCTGGGCTCAAACATTGACACCGGACGGGGCGCAGCTGACCGACACAGCCGTGATCCCTTCGCTCTGCACCGCACGGATCGGCGACGCATGGTCCAAGGATCTGCAGCGTGCCGACCTTTCGGAACAGGAGTTTCCGATCATTGCCAAGCGACACATCGTCAAGACTGACGCCTCTGCCCTTCGAGCCCTCCGCACCGCCTGTGGACAACCGACGGCCACCGCGGGCGACGACCGTGACATAGGGATAGCCACTGCATTGCTCGCGGATCGACAGCTTTACGACCGCGCCCGTCAGTTGGTCGGGCCGTGACCCGCCGCCCCGCCGCTGCGCCCACCCGGTCTCGCAAATCGCGGAAACGGCGTTAGCCGCCTGTGGCATCCGCGCCACAGCCCGCTTCGTTGTGGCCCGCGGGCCACCAGCCTTAACGTTCCGTAAACGGCTCCCTGCGCTTGATTTCTGCGGAGTTCTGCAGAATTTGCGGGCGACTGTTGCCAGAATGCACTGGCGGGGGGAAATAATTCTGCTAAAGTTAACGCGACGGGCCGGATCCGATGCGGATGGGATGAATTCCCTGCTCGGAGGCTGGCCGACAGGATTGCGGATGCCCAAAGTGCTGCTGTTACGCGTATCCGGTGCGGGGTGGCTGCCCGGAGCCCGACTCCGCCTGCTGACTTTTGCGGGCGCGTTGCTGACTCTCAGCGCCTGTTCCAGCGACGGCACGCTCACCTCCGCGGAATCCTCCCGCCAGCTCGACCACGACATGTTCGTGACCGGCTTCGAAGACATCGAGGACATCTACGTCACCGAACCCGATATCGGCGCCATGGCGCTCGCCGGCATGCAGCAGCTCTCCTCGATCGATCCCGCCGTGGTCGCGCGGCGCAGCGGCGACACGCTCGAGCTGCTGGTCAACAACCGCTCGGTCGAGAGCATCGCCGTCAATGACGGCCTCGACGCACGCCATTGGGGCGACGTCACCGCCGACATCCTCGATCAGGCCCGCGAATCCTCGGACAAGATCGCCGGCGCGCCGGCCGAGAAGCTCTACGAGGCGATGTTCGACGGCATCGTCGGCAAGCTCGACCAGTTCTCGCATTATGCCTCCGCGGCCAATGCTGCGGATCTCCGCGCCCAGCGCGACGGCTTCGGCGGCATCGGCGTCACCATCTCGGTCGAGGACGGCCAGGTCCGCGTCGTTTCGGTGATGCACTACACGCCGGCCGACCGCCTCGGCATCCATCGCGACGACATCATCACCGAGATCGACGGCACGCCGATCGGCGGCCTGCCGCAGCGCGAGGTTGTGAACAAGCTGCGCGGCCCGGTGGACAGCCGCGTGACCCTGACCCTGAAGCGCAAGACCCAGGAGAATCCGTTCCAGGTTTCGCTGATCCGCGCCCTGGTCGTGCCGGAGACGGTCGCCTATCAGCGCGAAGGCGATATCGCCTATTTCCGCATCTACAGCTTCAATTCCGGCACCACCGAGACCCTGCGGCGCGAGATTCGCGACGCCAAGGCCGAGATCGGCGAAGACAACATCAAGGGCTACATCCTCGATCTCCGCGGCAATCCGGGCGGGCTGCTCAGCCAGGCGATCTCGACCTCAAATCTGTTCCTCGACCGCGGCAAGATCGTCTCGACCATCGGCCGCAATCCAGACAGCCACCAGTTCTTCGAGGCGACCGAGGGCGACATCGCGCGCGGCAAGCCGATCGCCGTGCTGATCGACGGCAACTCCGCCTCCGCCGCCGAGATCGTGGCGGCCGCCTTGCAGGACAACGAGCGCGCCGTGCTGATCGGCAGCAACTCCTACGGCAAGGGCACGGTCCAGAACGTGATGAGCCTGCCGAACAAGGGCGAGATCGCGCTCACCTGGGCCCGCTATCACGCGCCCTCCGGCTACAGCCTGCATCACCTCGGCGTGCTGCCGACGGTCTGCACTTCGGGCGAGAACGATCCCGGCGTGCTGATCAACGAGCTCGCCGCCGGCGAGCTGAAGCAGGTTCCGACCATGAAGCGCAACACCGTGCGCCCGGACGACATCGCCGGCATGGATGCCCTCCGGAAGACCTGCCCGGCCCGACATGAGGCCGACCCGATCGACCTTGAAACCGCCGTCCGCCTGCTGAACCGGCCGACCCTGTTCGCCGACGCGATTCACCTGGCGGCCCCGCCGATCCAGTCGGCCAGCGATTCCTCCGTTAAAGACGACTACACGATCCTGCCCTAGGCTGCCGGCCATGGCGAAGGTGGTCAAACCGGTGGACGCCGCGGGACTGGTGCTGATTCGCGCCGGATCCAAGGGCGAGCCCGAGATCCTCCTCGGCCGGCGCCATCGCCGCGCCGGATTCCTGCCCGACATCTATGTCGTGCCCGGCGGCCGGGTCGATCCCGAGGACCATAGACCGAGCGGCTTCGCCGAAACCCTGCACCCCGCCGTTGCGGCTGCGCTGGCGAGCGGGGGCAGCCGACGGCCGGTGCTCGCCTTCCCGCGCGCCGCGCTGCGCGAGACCCTTGAAGAGACCGGGCTGGTGGTCGGCCGGCCCGGC
Organism: Dongia sedimenti; assembly: GCA_030715195.1. Classification (GTDB taxonomy): domain Bacteria; phylum Pseudomonadota; class Alphaproteobacteria; order Dongiales; family Dongiaceae; genus Dongia; species Dongia sedimenti. The sequence continues at coordinate 783,032 of JAUYVI010000001.1, read as the reverse complement.
GGATCGGAAGCCGTCGGCGATCTCCCCGTCTGGCAAGCCTATCGGAAGGCCGGCCTGGCCCCCGATCTCGGCGCCCTCGATTTCATCTGCCGGGCGATCACCCCGGTGACCTCGGCCCGGCGCTACAACACCCGCTTCTTCCTGGCGGACGGCGCCCAGGCGGTCGGATCGCTCGACAGCAACGGCGAATTGGAAGATCTGGCCTGGCGGCCGGTTTCGGCGTTGGCCGGGCTCGAGATCGTCGATGTCACCGAATATGTGCTGAAAGAAGCCCTGCGGCGCTGGCAGGCCAGGGTCCAGGAGGGGCGCCCGGCCGGCACGGAACTGCCCAAGTTATTGAACTATCGCAATGATATCATGACCCTCTCGCGCCACCGGGCGCGCCCAGGGGAGCTGCGCGGGCCAACCCGGCCTTGACAGGGCGGGCTTTCTCGCTATTTTGCGCCCAACTTTTGAACCCAAGCCTTTGATCGAGAACGCGCCATGGCGAAATCCGCGACCATTCTGGTGAAGTTGGTGAGCACCGCTGACACCGGCTTCTATTACGTGACCAAGAAGAACCCGCGCTCGGTGACCGAGAAGATGGAGTTCCGCAAGTACGACCCGGTCGTGAAGAAGCACGTCGCCTTCAAGGAAGCGAAGATCAAGTAGCACCGCGCCGGCCATCGCCGGCAGCCGGTCAAAGGGGCGAGCGCCCACCTGTTGAAAGGGGCCGCTGCGCCCCTTTTTTAGTTCCTGGAGCAGAGTCCCTTTGTGATTCCGCTGTCGCCGCTTGAAGACCTCCCGCTGGGCGTCACCCGACTCGAGGTCGAGCGCCTGTTCGCCCCTTTCGTCAAAACCGACGACGAGGCTTGGGCGCATCGATTCGCCAAGCGCAACCGCAAGATCTGGCGGCAATATCTCGATCGCCGCCTGTTCGGCTGGCGGAAGCAGAGCCAGCGCCGGAAAAGCGCCGTCGCCCGCGAATACAACAACGAATGGCTCAGCATCGACCCTCGCAGCTACAGCCTCGATGCGGTGCCGGACAAGCGCAGCCTCTGGCAATGGGGCAACCAGCTCGCCCTCGCCAGCAACCGGGGCGGCACCCGCGTGCGGCAGCTGTTGCTGGTCCGCGTGATCGAGCTCTTGAAGCCGAAGCGCGTGCTCGAGGTCGGCTGCGGCAACGGGATCAACCTGCTGCTGCTGGCGGGCCGCTTTCCCGAGACGGAGTTCACCGGCATCGATCTCACCCAGGAGGGCCCCGCCGCCGCCCAGCGCGTGCAGCAGCAGAACGACCTGCTGCCAACCCATCTCCAGGCCTTCGCCCCGCTCTCGCTGCACGACCCCGCGGCCTTCAAGCGCGTCACATTCCGGAACGGCGACGCTTCTGCCCTGCCCTTCGCCGACAAGAGCTTCGACCTGGTCATCACCGTGCTCGCCCTGGAACAGATGGAGCGCATCCGCGACCAGGCCCTGAACGAGATCGCCCGGGTCAGCGCCGGCCACGCCTTCATGATCGAGCCCTTCCGCGAAGCGAATGCCAGCGGCATCGCCCGCCGCTACGTGGTCGCCCGCGACTACCTGCGCGCCCGCATCGCCGACCTGCCCGCCCACGGCATGCAGCCGCTCTGGGCGACCACGGACATGCCGCAGGAAGCGTTCTTGAAGGCTTGTGCGGTGCTTGCCAGGGTCGGATAGCGGCACCCCAAGCCTCGCACGGAGCTTTCCCAAATCCGCCGTCATCCCGGGACTTGGTCCCGGGATCCACGCCTTACTTTCTTCGAGCCCCAAGGCGTGGATCCCGGCGCCTAGCGCCGGGATGACGGAGACTACTGGTTGGGAAAGAAAACTGCCGGCACTTCGCTGATCTCGGTCACGAACTTCCTTCGCATGGCGCGCTCGAAGTCGCCGTAGCCATGCGCCGGCACGGTGAAGGCCGAGGTGCCGCCGATCACATGCGCCTTGTACCAGCCATCGAGCGTCGCGGCCTCGTCGCCTTCCAGAATCGGCAGCCCGTTGATGGTGACGCCGCTGGCCACCAGTTCGTCACGCAGCACATCGACCGGGGGCGAGAGGTTGCAGTTGTCGTGCCCGTCCGACGAGACGTCGACGACCGTGCGGTTCGCCGGCATCGGCAGGAAGGGCAGGATCTTGTCGCCGATCAGCTGCAGGGCGCGCGACATGCAGGTGAATTCCGCGCCGTGCCGCGGCGTCTTGCGCAAGGCTGCCGCGAAGGCATTCGCGTCCCCGGGGCTGGTGATCAAGGTCCAGGGCACCGCCACCGCGGCCTTGTCCGACCATTCCACCAGCGTCACGAAGATCGCGCGATGCGGCCCGGAGAGAATCGAGCGCTGCACCTCCGCATCCTCGAAGGCCTTGGCGATGCCCTCCATCTGCAGGGCGAAGCGCGCGTCATCGACCGACTGCGAGACATCGACCGCCAGCACCAGGGCGGTGTCGACCATCTCGGTCTCGGCCCTTGCCGCCGTTGCCGGGAGTAGCAGCGCGGCGAGGAGCGCCGCCAGCGTCTCAGTAAACCGCTTTGTCCCGGTTCTTCGCATCACCCATTCCCTTCGCCTCGGCCAGGCCCTTGGCATCGCGCAGGATCGCGCCTTCGAGATCGGCACCGGTCAGGTCCGCGCTCGTCAGATCCGCTCCCGTCAAATCTGCATGCGAGAGATCGGCCACGGTGAGATTGGCACCAGTCAGATCCGCGCCGACCAGCTTGGTGAATTGCAGATGGACGCCATGCAGATCGGTGTTGCGGAGCTTTGCACCGGAGAGATCGCAGCCCGAGAGATCGTGCCAGATCGGCGACTTCAGCTGGCCGCGCCTGAGCCCCAAGCGCGCGTTGGAAAGATCGGCGCCCCGCATGTTGGCGCCGGTGAGCCGCGCCTGGATATTCGTGCCCGAGAGATCGGCGCCGGCGAAATTCGGCGCCTCGGAGGGCTTCGGAAACTCGGTGGTCGAATAGGCCGCGATATCGAACAGGCTGGCATCCGAGAGATCGGCGCCGGCGAAATTCGTGCTGGTGATGGTCGCGCGGTCGAGCTTGGCGCCGCTGAGATCGGCGCCGGCGAGGTTGGCGCGTGACAGGTTGGCGCCGAGGAGATCGGCACCGACCAGCCTTGCGCCTTTGAAGTCGAGATCGCTGAGATCCAGGCCGACGAGATCGGCATGGGAGAAGTCCGCCGGATTGCCCGGCGTCGCCTTCACCAGTGCCTGGCTCACCTGCTTCAGGGTCAGCGCCTGAGCCGCCGCCGGCAGCAAGGCGGCGAGCATCAGCGCAACAGCCGCGCAGGCGTCAGTAGATCGCCTTGTCCCGGTTCTTCGCCGCATCCAGCCCCTTTGCCTGGTCGAGCCCTACGACCCCTTTGAGGATTGCGCCGTCGAGATCCGCGCCGGTCAGTTCCGCGCCCGTCAGGTCAGCCCCGGTCAAGTCGGCGTGCGAGAGATCGGCGCCCGCCAGCAGCGCGCCGGTCAGGTTCGCATTGACCAGTTTGGCGAAGCGCAGCTTCGCCTGCGGTAACTCCGCATAGGACAGGTCGCACCCGGTAAAATCGGAGCCCGAGAAATCGCTCCACAGAATCCATTCCAGCCGTGCCCGCCCCTGCTGGGTCTTGAGATGGCTCATGTTGGCGCCGCGGAAATCCACCCGGGCCAGCGGCGACATGACGAGGGCGCCGGAGAGATTGGCGCCGGCAAAACTCGGCGCCTCCGCCCGGGTCATCGCGTCCAAGGTCGAATACGCCGCTGTGCCGTACAACGTCGCCTTCTCCAGATTGGCGCCGGTGAAATTCGTGGTGGTGATGATCGTGTGATCGAGGCTGGCGCCGCGCAGATCCGCCCCGGCCAGATTGGCCCGCGCCAGATTGGCGCCATAGAGATCGGCACCGACGAGCTTTGCATGCTTGAAATCGAGATCGCTGAGATCGAGCCCGCCGAGATCGGCATGGCTGAGATCCGGCGCCGAGCCGGGTGCCGCCTTGAACAGGATCTGCGAGATCTGCTTCACGGTCATCGGCTCGGCCGCAGCGCCGCCCGCGCCGAACGCCAAAACCAGGATCCAGACTGCGAAGCCCTTCGCCATCACCCGCCTGTCTCGTCAAAACCGGACAAGTCTACAAACTCCATCATCTCGCGACTAGGTCACGAGATCCGGGTCTTGGCAACAACTCGAGCAGGAAGCCGCAAATCCTCCGAAAGGAGGATGCCGCTATCGGCTTTACAGCAGACTGCCCGGATCGGCGATCGCCTGGTTGCGGCCGCCTTCCTTGGCGCGGTAGAGCGCGGCGTCGGCCATCTTGATCAGCTCTTCGCCGGGCATATCGACGCTGGTCGAGGCGACGCCGACCGAAACCGTCACGGTCAAGGCGCTGTTCGGCGCGGCATCGACCTGCATCGGCGTCTCGCCCACCTTTTTCACCAAGCGCTCGGCGATGCGCAGCGCCGTGGGGCCGTCGGTATCGGGCAGGAAGGCGATGAATTCCTCGCCGCCCATGCGGGCCAGCATGTCGATGTTGCGCATGCAGGCGGTGGCGCGCTGGGCGAATTGCTTCAGCACCTCGTCGCCGGCCGCGTGGCCGTAGGAATCGTTGACCGATTTGAAGCGGTCGAGATCGCAGACCAGCACGCCCATGGTCTTGCCGGTCGTCGCCACGCGCCGCATCAAGCCGTCGAGATGCCGCATCGCATAGCGCCGGTTGTAGAGCCCGGTCAGGCTGTCGGTCAGCGCCAGTGACAGGCTGCGCTCGTAGTTGGCGCGCAGGCGGTCCTGGTAGCGCCGGCGGCGGATCTGGATTCGCACGCGCGCCAGCAACTCGTTGGGATCGATCGGCTTCATCAGGTAGTCGCTGGCGCCGATGTCGAGGCCCTTGATCAGCCGCGGCATGTCGTAGTCTTCGACGATCAGCAGGATCGGCACCTGCCGCGTGTCTTCCTGGGAGCGCAGGTGCGAGCAGAGCCGGAGCCCATCCTCCCCCGCCACCTGGATGTTGGTGATGATGAGGTCGTGCGGCTGCTTGGAAGCGATCTCGATACCCTTGGCGAGCGATTCCGCGACTTCGACCTTGTTGCCGTCGCCGGACAGCACGCCGACGATCCGTTGCGCCGCCGGCTGGAAGCTTTCGACCAGCAGGATCTCGGCATTGCGGTCGTCTTCCGGTCCGGGCTCGGCCTCGGCGGTCAGGATGTCGAACTGGCCGGAGGTCTGCTCCCGCATCCGCCATTCGTCCATCATCATCTTGAGACGCACGAGCGAGCGGACCCGCGCAAACAAGGCGAGATCGTTGACCGGCTTGGTCAGGAAATCATCGGCCCCGGCCTCGAGACCGCGCACCCGATCGCTGGGATCGGAGAGCGCCGTCACCATGACCACGGGCAGGAAACGCGTCTTCGGATCGGCGCGGATCCTTGTGCAGACCTCGAACCCGTCCATCTCCGGCATCATGACGTCCAAGAGGACGATGTCGGGTGCGTTGCGGTTGATGATCTCCAGCGCCTCGGGGCCGCTGGAGGCGGTCACCACTTCGAAATATTCGGCTGCGAGCTTGGCTTCCAACAGCCGCACATTGGCGGCTATGTCGTCGACCACCAGTATGCGTGCCGACATGGGCGGCTACTGCAGGAAGCGATCGACGGTTTCCAGGAACTGGACGACGGAGATCGGTTTGGCGATGTAGGCCTCGCAGCCGCCTTCGCGGATCTTTTCCTCGTCGCCCTTCATCGCGAAGGCGGTCACCGCGATGATCGGGATCGATTTCAGGTTGTCGTCTTCCTTGATCCACTTGGTGACTTCCAGCCCGGAGACCTCGGGCAGCTGGATGTCCATCAGGATCAGGTCGGGTTTGTGCTGGCGCGCCAGCTTCAGCGCCTCCATCCCGTCCTTGGTCTGCAGGATGTTATAACCGTGCGCCTGAATGAGATCGTGGAAGAGCTTCATATTGAGCTCGTTGTCCTCGACGATCAGGATCGTCTTTTCCGCAGCGCGTTTGCGCTTCTCTTCGAGAGAAAGTGGCTGCTTGTCACTCATGGCCCCTCCAACGAGCGCCTTCCGCGGACGCTGTCCCCCGCTTCCTCGCCGGATGGTCCCGAACGGACCCTTACCAGTGCGGATGCGCTAACGATCACAACACAAAAGACGATTTTGTGCTGCCGAACAAAATATAAACCATGATAATGAATGATTTCTTGCTTTTCAAAGGCCGAATTTACCAAGATGAACGGCCCAAACAGCACGAATACCCCCGAAACTCCCGTTTCGCCACGCGAAACCGGCGGGTTCTGCCGCGATTGCGGGGCCGATATCCCGGCCGCTGACGCCGCGCCGACCCGGCGATGCCCGTCCTGCCGCTCAACCCGGCTCGCCCGCCATCCCGAGCTCGACCGCCTGTCGATCGCCCATATCGACTGCGACGCCTTCTATGCCGCGATCGAGAAGCGCGACGACCCATCCTTGCGCGACAAGCCGCTGATCGTCGGCGGCGGCCATCGCGGCGTGGTCTCGACCTGCTGCTACATCGCCCGGATGTCCGGGGTACGCTCGGCCATGCCGATGTTCAAGGCCAGGAAGCTCTGCCCGGAGGCGGTGGTCGTGCCGCCCAATATGGCAAAGTACCGCGAGGTCGGTGAGCAGGTCCGCACCCTCATGCTGGGGCTGACGCCGTTGGTCGAGCCGGTTTCGATCGACGAGGCCTTCCTCGATCTGACCGGCACGGAACGGCTGCACCATATGAGCCCGGCTCGGGCGCTCAACCGCCTCGCGCTCAAGATCGAGCGCGAGATCGGCATCACCGTCTCGATCGGCCTTAGCCATAACAAGTTCCTCGCCAAGATCGCGTCGGATCTCGACAAGCCGCGCGGCCTTTCGGTGATCGGCCGCGCCGAGACCCTCGCCTTCCTGGCCGAGAAACCGGTCTCGCTGATCTGGGGCGTCGGCAAGGTCATGCGCGAAAGGCTGGAGCATGACGGCATTGCGAGTATCGGCCGGCTCCAGACCATGACCGAAGTGGACCTCGCCCGTCGCTACGGCAAGATGGGCTCGCACCTCTTTCACCTGGCGCGTGGCGAGGACAACCGCAAGGTCGATCCCGAAGGCGAGACCAAGAGCATCTCCGCCGAGACCACCTTCGACACCGACATCGCCGATCTCGACGATCTCTCCAAGGAGCTCTGGCCGCTTTGCGAGAAGGTCTCCGCCCGCCTGAAACACGCCGAGCTCTCGGGCCATGTCGTGCACCTGAAACTGAAGACCGCGGGCTTCAAGCTGGTCTCGCGCCAGGCCAGACTTTCCACCCCGACCCAGCTGGCCGAGAGCCTCTACCGCACCGCGGAGATGCTGCTGAAGCGCGAGGCGGACGGCACCCATTTCCGACTGATCGGCGTCGGCGCCGACGACCTCTACCCGGCGGAAGATGCCGACCCGGTCGATCTCGCCGACCCCAACGCCGAACGCCGCCGCAAGGTCGAGCAAGCCATCGACGAAGTTCGCCGCAAACTCGGCGGCAAGGCGATCGTCAAGGGGCGGAGCTTGCGGTGACCCGCTGCCTCCGGTGACGGACTTGGCGAATCAGCACCCGCTATCCGGTAGCAGTTGCAGCGAATCCAGCACCGCGCGGATCTTGATGTTGCCGAGCGAGAAGGTCAGCGCACCGATCACGCCGTTGTCGTAGAGCCGCATCGTCTGCTCGCTGTCCGGCGTGCCGTCGGCCTGGTCGCCCTGATAGAAGGCGAGGCCGACCGGGTATGAGGTGACGCCCTTCAATGCCGGAAACGGCTTCGGCAGGCCGCTCCAATCCGTCTCGCCGGTGCCGATGACGGCACTCGCCTGCATCGCTTCGGTCGAGGCGGTGCCGTCGAAATAGTTGGCGGTGAACACCGTCTCGCCGGCCGCCGCCTGCTTCAACAATTCCCGCGTATGCGCCAGGGGGAACAAGGTGTCGTCCGGAAGCTCCGCCTGGGCCTGGGCCGGCTGGTCGGCGGTCACCGTGACCTTGCCGCCGGCTTTGCGCGCCTCTCCGCGCATCTGTTCGGCGCGACCGTTCCCATCGCCGTTCTTGATCACGTAGCGATAGGCGGTGCTGTCCTTCGACTCCCAGGTGACCTGACTGATCTCGAGGCCGTGGCCCTCGCCGCTCTCCGTTCCCATCACCAGCTTGAGCTTGAGATCGGTCGCCCAGCCGTCGCAGGTGTTCTTCAGATCATAGATCATCAGCCCGTCCGCGCCGGTGACGCTGCTGCTGCCGTTCCCGGATCCGATGCTGAGAATATAGGTCGCATGGTGCGCCCGCAGCCCCTCGGCCAAGGCACTCTCCGCCGAAAGGAGGATCAGCGTCGCCGCCACGGCTGCAACGCGTCTTGAAAGTCCTGCACGCTTCATGGGAAACCATTGTCGTTTGCGGGGCAATTCAAGCCGTTTCCAGGCAGCCCCGCAAGGACCGAAACCGCAAGATTGCCATCCGCGTTATCACCGTCTGCCGGCCGGCCCCCCGGATCGGCGTCAATGTCCGATGAGGGGAGCCAGAATGGCCAGCAAACCGAAACTGCTCGTGACGCGCCGCCTGCCGCCCGCGGTGACCGAACGCTTGAACGCCACCTATGACGCCGTCACCAACGCCGACGACCATATCATGTCGCCGGACGAAGTGATCGAGAAGGCCCAAGGCAAGGACGCCTTGCTCGTCACGCCGGCCGACAAGGTCAACGCCGCCCTGATCGAACGCCTGCCCGCATCGGTGAAGATGATCGCCACTTTCTCGGTCGGCTACGAGCATATCGACCTCGAAGCGGCCAAGAAACGCGGCTTCCCGGTCTCCAACACGCCGGACGTGCTGACCGATGCCACCGCCGATATCACCCTGCTGTTGATGCTGGGTGCCGCCCGCCGCGCCTATGAAGGCGAGCGCGCGGTCCGCGAGGCCAGCTGGAAGTCCTGGTCGACGACCTACATGCTGGGCGTCCATATGACCGGCAAGCGCCTCGGCATCTTCGGCATGGGCCGGATCGGCCAGGCCGTCGCCAAGCGGGCACGCGCCTTCGACATGGAGATCCACTACTCCAACCGTCGCCGCCTCTCCGCCGATCTGGAGCAAGGCGCCACCTTCCATGCCGACCCCGAGGCGCTGCTGGGGGTCAGCGATTTCTTCTCGATCAACGCGCCCGCGAGCGCCGAGACCTTTCATTGGCTGAATGCCGCCCGGATCGCCAAGCTCCCGGACGGCGCGATCGTCATCAACACCGCCCGCGGCACCCTGGTCGATGACGCGGCGCTGATCGCGGCCCTGCAGTCCGGCAAGCTGTTTTCGGCCGGTCTTGACGTCTTCGAGAACGAGCCGAATTTGAATCCCGCCTATCGCGAGCTCCCGAACGTGTTCCTGCTGCCGCACCTGGGCAGCGCCACGGTCGACACCCGCAACGCCATGGGTTTCAAGGCGCTCGACAATCTCGACGCCTTCTTCGCCGGCAAGCCGCTCCTGGATCGCGTGGTCTAGGCCCGCGGGCGAACCCGCCGACGGAGCCTAACTCGGTTCCTTCGCCGTGGTGACCTCCGCGCTCACCGCCGCTTCCGCCGGCTTTTCGATCATCGGCGGCTCGCTGAAACCTGCGGGAGCTTCGGGTTGCCGCGGTTTTGGGACGGCCTTCCGCGCCGCGCGCTTCGGTGCGCTCTTCTTCGCAGCCTTCTTCGCAACCTTGCGCTTCGGTGCGGCCCGCTTGGCGACTTTGCGCTTGGCGACTTTCCGCTTCGCGACCTTGCGCTTCGGCGCGGCCTTCCGCCTTGCGGTCTTCTTGGCTCTCGCCTTGACCGCCTTCTTCTTGGTCTTCGATTTGGCTTTCGCTTTGGTCTTGGTCTTCGACTTCTTGGCCATTGGGAGTCTCCCTGTGACGCGAACGACAAGACGCCGGAACGATGTCACAGTTCCCGGTGCTTTGACAGCACGACGAAGGTTGGAGCTACCCGCGGCGGAGGAATCGCTTGAGATCGGCGAGCTGGATCGCGCCGGTGGCGATCACCAGGATGAGGTAGACGCCGAGTCCGCTTGCGACCAACACGCCGAGCGCCAGCGCGCGCACCACTTCTCCATCCGCAAGATAGGGCTCTAACGGCTTGATCCCGAACCAGAGTGCAAGGCCGAGCCCGGCCGCCGCCAGGAACAGCCGCGGCAAGGTGCGCTTCAGCTTGCCATCGATGACCAGAAGGCCGCGCCGCCGCAGCGTGAAGTAGAGCAGCGCGCAATTGACCCAGGCGGCACAGGCGGTGCCGAGCGCGATGCCGACATAGCCGATGAAATGGAACAGGACCAGGCTGATCGCGATATCCGCGCCGACTCCGATCATCGCAAAGCGGAACGGCGTCATGGTGTCTTCCCGGGCGAGAAAGCCGGGGGTGAGCGCCTTGTTGAGGATATAGGCCGGCAGACCCAGCGAGATCGCGGTCAACGCCGCCGCGACCTTCATCGTGTCGTCCGGCGTGAAGGCGCCGCGCTGATAGAGCACGGTGATCATCGGCTTCGCCGCCACCGCCAGCGCGACGGTCGCCGCCAGCGACAGGAAGAAACCCATCTCGATCGCCCGGTTGTGAATCCGCATCCCCTCTTCCGGGTTCGGGCCCCTGAGTGCGCGGGTCAGCGAAGGCAGCAGGACCACGCCGATCGCCGAGCCGATCAGCGCCAGCGGCAGCTGATAGAGCCGGTCGGAGTAATAGAGATAGCCGACCGCCTGGGGCTGCAGGGTGGCGAGGATGGTGGCGACCGTCAGGTTGATCTGGTTGACCCCGCCGCCGATCAGCCCGGGGACCATCAGCACCAGCATGCGCTTCACATCCGGCCCGAAGCGCGGAATCGGCAGGCGCAGATGCATGCCCAAGCGCCGGCAGGAGATCGCCAACCACAGGAACTGGAACACTCCGGCGACGGTGACGGCGATGCTCAGGACCTCGCCCGTATGCCCGGTGTAAGGCACGACACCGAACAGCACGACGATCAGCACCACGTTCAACAGGATCGGCGCCGCCGCCGCATCGGCGAACCGGCCGAACGCGTTCAGGATCCCGCCCTGCAGCGCGCCCAAAGACATGAACACGAGATAGGGAAAGGTGATCTGGGTGTAGAGCACCGCGAGCTGGAACTTCTCCGGATATTCGTGGAAGCCCGGCGCGAACACGCGGATCAGGAACGGCATGGCGAGTTCCGCCACCATGGTCAGCAGCAGGAGCACCATCAGCAGCACGCCCAGCACATGCTCCGCGAACAGCTTCGCCGCCTTGGGGCCGCCCTCCTCGAGCTGCCGGGCGAACATCGGCACGAAGGCCGAGTTGAAGGCGCCCTCGGCGAACAGCTGCCGGAACAGGTTGGGCAGCCGCATCGCGACGAAGAAGGCCTCGGCCACCGGGCTGGTCCCGATCAACCGCGCGATCAGGACCTCGCGCAGGAAGCCGAGCGCTCGGCTGGCCAGGGTGAGGCCGCCGACCGTGGCGACGGATTTCAGGCTAAACATGGGGGTGAGAACATGCGGGAATCAGTTGTCTCTTCACGTGAATGTGGCTTCGTAACCGTCGAATTTGGCGGGGGCAAGGCGCCTGCCGATCTTGACGATTCGGCGCTGAAACATTTATACTCTATCGAATTACTAGAGAATTATCGACATGCTCTCGCAGAAAGCCAAGTACGCGATGCGCGCCCTGCTCTATTTGGCACAGGCGCAGCCGGAAAACCCGGTGTTCATTTCTGAGATCGCCGACCAGCAATCGGTCCCGAAGAAGTTCCTGGAGCTCATCCTCCTCGACCTGAAGCGCCACGGCCTGGTCCATTCCTATCGCGGCAAGAAGGGCGGCTATGCCCTCGCCAAGACTCCCGACCAGATCTACTTCGGCCAGGTCATTCGCATCATCGACGGGCCCTTGGCCCAGCTCCCCTGCGCCAGCCGCACCGCCTACCGCCGCTGCGACGACTGCGAGAATGAGCAGACCTGCGAGATTCGCCAAGTCATGCTGCAAGTCCGTGATTCCACGGCACGAATCCTCGACAACACCAGCCTCGCCGACGTCATGGTCAAGGGCACGGCGGAACTTGTCGAGGGCGCCGGCATATGATTATCTCTAGCCGTCGCTGATATCCTACTTATTTACTAGAGTTAATGTGATTTCGACGGCTGGAGGCCGGATGGACTGCCTTACCCTTGTCCGCGGGATGCGATGACCGCCGCCGCCTACACCTGGAAGCGGCCGAGCGTGCTGCCGGGTTTCGGCCTGACCCTCGGCTATAGCCTGGTCTACCTGAGCATCATCGTGCTGCTGCCCTTGGCCGCTCTGCTGCTTCGCCCCGCCGAGCTCGGGCTCGACGGATTCTGGAAGGCGGTCACCGCGCCCCGGGTCATCGCCTCGCTGAAGCTCTCCTTCGGCGCCTCGGCCATCGCCGCGCTCATCAACTGCGCCTTCGGCCTGATCGTCGCCTGGGTGCTCGCCCGCTATCAGTTTCCGCTGAAGCGGGTGGTCGATGCACTGGTCGATCTGCCCTTCGCGCTCCCCACCGCCGTTGCCGGTATCGCCTTGACCTCGCTCTATGCGCCGAACGGTTGGATCGGCAGCCTTCTGGCGCCGCTCGGGATCAAAGTGGCGTTCACGCCCTTGGGCATCGTCATCGCCCTCATCTTCATCGGCCTGCCCTTCGTCGTGCGCACGGTGCAGCCAGTGCTGCTCGACCTCGACCGCGAGGTCGAGGACGCCGCGGCCAGTCTCGGCGCTACGCGCTGGCAGAACTTCCGGCTGGTGATCCTGCCCTCGATCTTCCCGGCTTTGCTCACCGGCCTCGCCCTCGCCTTCGCCCGCGCGGTCGGCGAATACGGATCGGTGATCTTCATCGCCGGCAACATGCCGATGAAGTCCGAGATTGCCCCGCTGCTGATCGTCACCAAGCTCGAGCAATACGACTATGCCGGCGCCGCCGCGATCGCGGTCGTCATGCTGATCGCCTCGTTCCTGATGCTGCTGGTGATCAACCTGCTGCAGCGCTGGTCGCGCCGCCACGAGGAACGCGGCGCATGAATGCGGAAAGCGCGATCGACCTGCCGGCGCCGGTGACCCGCGCCAGGACCGGCACGCCGCTACCGGCCGGCATCGGCACCCGCGATCCAGCCTGGGCGCGCCGCCTGCTGATCGGTTTGGCGCTCGCCTTCATCGGCCTGATGCTGGTCCTGCCGCTGGTCGCGGTCTTCGTCGAAGCCCTGCATGACGGCGTCGGCAAGTATCTCTCCTCGATCGCCAATCCCGATGCCTGGTCGGCGATCCGCCTGACCCTGATCGTGGCCGCCATCGCGGTGCCGCTCAATCTCGTGTTCGGCCTCTGCGCCGCCTGGTCGATCGCCAAGTTCGAGTTTCGCGGCAAGAGCCTGCTGATCACCTTCATCGATCTCCCGTTCTCGGTCTCGCCGGTGATTTCGGGCCTGATCTACGTGCTGCTCTACGGCGCCCATGGCTGGTTCGGCCCGTTCCTCGCCGAACACGGCATCAAGATCATCTTCACCGTGACCGGCCTGGTGCTGGCGACCATCTTCGTCACCTTCCCCTTCATCGCGCGCGAACTGATCCCGCTGATGCAGGAGCAAGGCACCGAGGAGGAAGAGGCCGCGATCTCGCTCGGCGCCGGCGGCTTGCAGACCTTCTTCCGGGTGACCTTGCCCAATGTCGCCTGGGGCCTGCTCTACGGTGTGCTGCTCTGCAACGCCCGCGCCATGGGCGAGTTCGGCGCCGTATCGGTGGTCTCCGGCCACATCCGCGGCCAGACCAACACCATGCCGCTGCATGTCGAGATCCTCTACAACGAGTACGACTTCGTCGGCGCCTTCGCCGTGGCCTCGCTGCTGGCGCTGCTCGCGCTGGTGACCCTGGTCGGCAAGAGCATCCTCGAATGGCGCATCGGCCGCCGCCTCGCACGCGGTGGACATTGATATGAGAGGCAGACCATGAGTCTCGAAGCGAAGAACATCTCGAAGACCTTCAACAGCTTCCAGGCGCTGAAGGATGTCAGCCTCACCGTCCAGCGCGGCGAGTTCATGGCCCTGCTCGGCCCCTCGGGCTCCGGCAAGACCACGCTGCTCCGGATCATGGCCGGCCTCGACACCCAGGACAGCGGCGAGATCCGCTTCGACGAGGAGGATGTCAGCGGCCGATCGCTGCGCGACCGCAAGGTCGGCTTCGTGTTCCAGCACTATGCGCTGTTCCGCCATATGAACGTCTCGGAGAACGTCGCCTTCGGCCTGAAGGTGCGCCCCCATGAGACCCGGCCCAGCCCGCCGGAGATCAAGCGCCGCGTCGACGAACTGCTGCACCTGGTCCAGCTCGAGCATATGGGTCAGCGCTTCCCGAGCCAGCTCTCCGGCGGCCAGCGCCAGCGGGTCGCCTTGGCGCGGGCGCTTGCCATCGAACCCTCGGTGCTGCTGCTCGACGAGCCGTTCGGCGCGCTCGACGCCAAGGTGCGCAAGGAATTGCGCCGCTGGCTCCGCCGTCTGCATGACGAGATGCAGCTGACCAGCGTCTTCGTCACCCACGACCAGGAGGAAGCGCTGGAGCTCGCCGACCGCGTCGCGGTGATGAGCCAGGGCAAGATCGAGCAGGTCGGCACGCCCGACGATGTCTATCACCGTCCCGAGACCGCTTTCGTCTACGAGTTCATGGGCAACGTGAACCGCTTCGACTGCCGCATCCAGGACGGTCATGCGCGGGTCGGACCTTTGGTGGTCGCCGCGCCGGAATTCCCGTCAGCCCGCGACCTGCCGGGCCTGGCTTACGTCCGCCCCCACGACATCACGCTGCGCGCCGCCGACGAGCCCGGCCTCCCCGCCGTGATTCGTCACGTCTTCACCGCCGGCCCCGGCATCCGCGTCGAGTTGCAGCGCCGCGACACCAAGACCGCGATCGAAGCCGACCTGCCGCACGACGCCAGCCGCCAACTGCTGCTGACCCCGGGAACCGAGGTCTCGCTGACATTCAGCGGCGCGCGGGTGTTTGCTGCGGGCTGAGCGCTGCTGCGCGGAGCACGTCTCGTGCCCTGTGGATAAGGTCCGGCCAGCGCTCGACGGCGCAGAACGCCCACCGCATATTCCCGAATTCACCTGAAGCAGAAGCACATGCGCGTGGAGCATAAGGACGCTGCGCCCACCGCACCGACCTCGATGCTGAAACCGGGTCGCGGACTGAGATTTTAACCCTCCCGCTGGTTGCACCCCCACCCCGCGTCTTCCGCAACCCTGGCGACTCGGCAAAGCGCGTAGTCTTACCCCCTCGCGCCGTATCACTATTCCCAACATCGCCGCCGACCGGCTGCGGTGCAATGAAACTCCGCCTGCCGGGACCATGGCCGTATTCAGTTTTTTTGAAAGCCTGTTGCAGCCGACCAAGCTGCCGCCGGACCTGCCGCCGCCCAATGGGCTCGGCGCCTTCTATTGGCACTTCGCCCGACAGGCGAAGAGCCTTGTGATCGCGCTGTTCGTGGTCGGCTTCATGGTCGCCGCATTGGACACCACGATTCCGGTTTTCATCGGAAGGCTGGTGAAACTGATCTCCACCGTGTCGCCGGAGGAGATGCTGCGCGATCACTGGCACCAGCTGCTCGGCATGGCCTTGGTCCTGCTGGTGGCACGGCCCGCCGTGCTGCTGCTGCAGAACCTGCTCACCAACCAGGCGATCGCGCCGGGCCTGACCAATGTGATCCGCTGGCAGAGCCACTGGCATGTCGTGCGCCAGAGCTGGACCTTCTTCCAGAACGACTTCGCGGGCCGCATCGCCAACCGCGTGATGCAGACCGGCCCGGCCCTGCGGGAGTCAGTCGTCGCCGGCACCAACGCGGTCTGGTACATCTTCGTCTATGGCGGCAGCGCCATCTTCCTCACCGCCTCGAACGACCTCCGCCTCGCCATCCCGATGGCCTGCTGGTTCGTCGCCTATGCCGGCATGCTGCGCTATTTCGTGCCGCGCCTGCGCGACCGCTCGCGCGAGATGTCGGAGGTGCGCTCGGCTTTGACCGGCCGCATCGTCGACAGCTACACCAACATCCTGACCGTGAAGCTGTTCGCCCGACCCAAGGACGAGGACGCCTTCGTCCAGGAGGCGGTGGACGAGCACACCATGACCTTCCACCGCCAGCAGCGCATGATCACCCGCTTCTCGCTGACCCTGGTGACGTTGAACGCGCTGATGGTGGTCGGGACCGGCACCATCGCGATCCGGCTCTGGGTGCAGGGCGCGATCGATGTCGGCGCCGTCGCCATGGCTTTGCCGCTCACCTGGCAGATCTCCAACATCGCCGGCTGGGTCGCGCAGAACGTAACCGCGATCTTCGAGAACGTGGGCGTGGTGCAGGACGGCATGAAGTCGATCGCCGTGCCGCGCCAGATGGCCGATGCCGACACCGCCGGCACGCTGCAGGTCGATCGCGGCGAAGTCCGCTTCGAGCATGTCCGCTTCGGCTACGGTACCAAGCGCGGCCTGTTGAAGGGCATCGACCTCATCATCCGCCCCGGCGAACGGGTCGGCCTGGTCGGCCCCTCGGGCGCCGGCAAGTCCACGCTCGTCAACCTGCTGCTGCGCTTCTACAACGTCGAGGAAGGCCACATCCGGGTCGATGGCCAGGACATCGCCACGGTGACGCAGGAGAGCCTCCGCGCCAAGATCGCGGTGGTGACCCAGGACACCTCGCTGCTGCACCGCTCGATCCTCGACAACATCCGCTACGGCCGCCCCTCAGCCGGCGAGGATGAGGTGATCGAGGCGGCGCGCCGGGCCCATGCGCTCGACTTCATCGAGAAGCTGGAGGACTGGCAGGGCCGCAAGGGGTTCGACGCCCATGTCGGCGAGCGCGGCGTGAAGCTCTCCGGCGGCCAGCGCCAGCGCATCGCGATCGCCCGTGTCATTCTGAAGAACGCCCCGATCCTGGTGCTCGACGAGGCGACCTCCGCGCTCGACAGCGAAGTCGAAGCCGCGATCCAGGAACAGCTCGCCGGGTTGATGGAGGGCCGTACCGTGATCGCGATCGCCCACCGCCTCTCCACCATCGCGCGGATGGATCGCCTCATCGTGCTCGACCAGGGCCGCATCATCGAAGCCGGCACGCACAGTGAGTTGCTGGCCAAGAACGGTGCCTATGCCCGCCTCTGGCACAGGCAATCCGGCGGTTTCATCGAAGACGGCATCGGCCACGGCACCATCGCCAAGCTGGCCGAAGAAGTGGATGAGATGTCGGCGGCGGAGTAGGCCTGGACGATCGCGCGCCGAGATCGCACTCTCTTTCCACAGCAACGCCAATGGACGAGCGATGACCCAGCGCCCCGACATCGAAACCCTCGCGACGCGCGTCGTCTACGAGAATCGCTGGATGCGCGTCCGCGAGGACGAGATTCGCTACCGCGACGGCTCGACCGGCATCTACGGTGTGGTCGTGAAGCCGAACTTCGTCGTCATCGCCCCACTGGATTCCGACGGCAAGCTGCATTTGGTCGAGCAATACCGCTATCCGATCGGCATCCGCTCCTGGGAATTCCCGCAAGGCGCCTGGGAGGGCCAGCCTGACGCCGATCCGCTGGAACTCGCCCGCGGCGAGCTCCGCGAGGAAACCGGCCTCGACGCCGGCGAGATCATCCATGCCGGCCACCTGTTTCAGGCCTGCGGCTACGCCACCCAGAGCTACAACATCTACCTCGCGCGGAATCTTCGCCGCGCCGAAGCCAGGCTCGAAGCGACCGAACAGGACCTGATCACCCGCGCCTTCGCAACGGGGGAGGTCCTGGACATGGTGCAGCAGGGCGTGATCAAGGATGCGTCCACCATTGCGTCCCTGGGCTTGCTGAGACTGAAGGGGCTGCTCTAAGGGCCGGCAAGGGTTTCTTTTCGTTCAACCACCCCTGGGTGATCTGCAGGGCCGAACGCTCGGCCGGATTCCGGCCCAATCCCGGCGCGCGCTATCGCGCCTAGGTAGATATTCAACGAAAATTAGGACATTATTATCATCCTGGCGCTGTTATTTGGCCTGGGATGAAGGCTGCGGCGCCGACCGCTTGCGCCGCCACCGGACTTGGGGATGCATATTCGGCTATGTCCATCCGCACCTTCCTGACCCTGGTGATCGCCGTCATGGGCGCGGCGCTCCTGGCCGTTGCGGGGATACGGATGTTCTCGGACGCCGAGCGCAACGCCCGTGCCAACGATGTCGTCACGCTGGCGGAAATCGGCCAGTCGTTGCTCCCGACGCTCATTTCGAGCCGGATCGAACGCCGCACCGCGCAGGTGGCGTTGATGGCGGCAGCTCCGGCCGACGCCGCCTCGTGGCAGCGCCTGTCGGTGCATCGGCCGATCACCGACTCGATGTGCGCACAGAGCATCGCGGCCTTGCGCACCTCTTGGCTTCCGGACGCCGGGGACTTGGCCGATCGGCTGGCTGCCGCCCACGACCACGCCGTGGCCTTCCGTTCGAAGATCGATGCGGCAATCCGTCTTCCCTTGAATCAGCGCGATCCCGATCTGCTCGCGGGCTACAGCGAAATTTCCTTGGACTACGTCAAGGCAATCAGCGCCGCCGCCGACGCCGTGGAGCAGGCCACCACCCTGTTCGATCCCGAAATCGACCGCCTGATCTCGCTCAACCGTTCGGCCACGGCCGCGCGTTACTATACCAGCCTGATCACGCTGCGGATGGAGAGCGCCGTGGCGTTCGACCTCCCCTGGCGCCCGAAAGACATCGTCGAGGCCGCCGAGGATCAAGGCCGGGCCGATCTGGCCTGGAAATTGGTGCTCGGCGTTGCCGCCGATCCCGGCCTTCCGCAAGCGCTGCTCAAGGCGATCGACGCCGCCAAGGTCTCCAGGACCAGCCCGGATGCCGACCGACAGGCGGCGGTCATCCTCGCGCTGCAGGCGGGGCTTCCCGGCGGCTTGTCCGTCTCGGACCTGCAGCAGCTCAACACCGCGCTGCTGGATCCGCTGGACACCGTGCTGCGGGAATCCATGACCGAGATGGTGACCCAGGCGAAACGCTATCAACACGACGCCATGGTCAGCCTCGCCGTCACCGTCACTTTGCTGTTCGTCATCCTGTGCATGACCGGCCTCGGCATCGCCGTCGTGCACCAGCGCGTGAGCCGACCGATCCGCCGGATCACGCGGCAAATGTCCAGGCTCAAGGAATCGGACAGCCGCCTTGAGACTGTTGGCGGCACCGGAAGTGAAGACGACTTTGTCATCCAGGACGCCGGGCGCAACGACGAAATCGGCGAGATGGCGCGCGCGCTGATCGTGTTCCGCCGCCAGGTGGAAGAGCACGGGCGACGGCTGCAGGAACACGAGATGCGGCAATTCCTGGAGACCCTGATCGACGCCATGCCGGTCAGCATCACCTTCAAGGACACCGATCTCCGCTATCGCTACGCCAACCGCTCGCGACGTCATGCGATCGTCTCGGCCATCGGGGAGCGGCCGGGGAACGGCCAAGAGGACGGTGGGGCCAGGCTCGTGGGGTATCGCCTGTCGGAGGTCGCCCCGGGCGAGTCCAGCGCACTGGTGGAAGCCGCCGACCGCGAATTGCTTGCCAGCGGCGAGGCCCAGCAATTCGAGCAGACGCGAACCGGACCGGACGGCAAGCCGGCGATCATCTGGTCGTTGAAGACGCCGTTCCGCGACGCCGACGGCAAGGTCACCGGCATCATCACCTGCGGTGTCGACATCACCCGGCTGAAGCAGATCGAGGCCGAGCTGGTGGCGCAGCGCGAGAAGGCCGAGGCCGGCAACCGGGCAAAGATCGCCTTCCTCGGCAGCATGAGCCACGAATTGCGCACGCCGCTGAACGCGATCATCGGTTTCGCCGACATGCTGGCGAACGGCTATCTGGGCTCGCTCGACGACAAGCAGCAGGAATACGTCGCCGACATCCGAAGGTCCGGCGAGCATCTCCTGAAGATGGTCAACGATCTGCTCGATCTTTCCAATATCGAGATCGGCCGGCAGGTGCTGGATATCGGTGCGTGCAACTTCGACAATGTCGCGGTGGCTGCCTTGAGCATGGTGCAGCCGCAGGCCGAGCAAGCGATGATCCACTTGGATTTCCAGCCGACCGACATCATGGTCCGCGCCGACGAGCGCGCCTTGACGCAGATCCTGGTGAACCTCCTGGGCAACGCCATCAAATTCAGCCCGGGCGGCAGTCGCATCGCGTTGCGCGCCGTGCGGCAGCCGGAGGGCATCCGGATCCAGGTCGAGGATGCCGGCCTCGGCATGACCGAGTTGCAGCGGGCCAGTGCGCTGGCCGCGACGCTGGCCGCCAATCCGAGTCAGGTCGATCCCTACAAGGCCCGCCCGAAAGGCGGCGCCGGCCTCGGCCTCGCCATCTGCCGCCGCCTGATCGAACAGCACAATGGCAGGCTGGAGATCGAGAGCCGGAGCGGCCAGGGCTCCACCGTTCACGTCGTATTGCCGGCGGCGTAGACCGTTGCGCGCGCCTTAATGCAGCTTCGGTGCGCGCATCATCTTGGCGCGGTCGACCGACTTCAACGTCACGTCGAAGGTGACGCCATGGCTGTAAAGCGTCAGCGGCACATCGACCCCGGCGGTGCCGAGCGCCCATAGCTTGTGGTAAAATTCAAAGAGCGTCGTCACCGGCTCGCCCTTCACCGCGAGGATCACGTCGCCGCTCTTCAGCTCCGCCTGCGCGGCGGGGCCTTTGCCGGCGATGTCCGCCACCACCACCTTGTTCTCGATCTCCGTGGCGTAGACCCCGAGCCACGGCCGCGCCGGCTTGTTGACCCGGCCATAGGCGGTGAGATCCGGAAGCAACGGCTTCAAGAGGTCGGTCGGCACCATCATGTTGACGTGGCGCGTGGTATTGCCCTTGGCTGCACTTTCGAGCTGCAGCGAGCCCACGCCGATCAGATTGCCGCGCTCCGAGATCAGCGCGGTTCCACCCCAGTTCGGATGCGCGGGTGTGACGAAAATCGCCGCGTCGAGCGCGTATTCCCAATAGCCGGCGAACGGTTCGCGCGCGATCACGCTTCCGGCCACCGAATTGGCGCGGCCTCCGGCGCCGCCCGTGACGACGCGGCTGCCGACCTGCGCGTCGTCCGAGGCGCCGAGCGCCAGCGGCGAGAGATCGAGACGGCCTAGCGGCTGCACCAGGCCGAAGCCGGTTTCGGTGTCGAAACCGAGCACATGGCCTTCCACCGCATTGCCTTCGTTGGGATGAATCCACACCGTCTCGGCTTCCATGATGAGGTAGCCCATGGTGAGCACAAGGCCTTGGTCGATCACGACGCCGTTGCCGGCACGCTCGGTTCCCAGCGCCTCCGCGGTGAACGCGCCTGCCGGCACCAGCGAATGCAGACCCACGACGGCCGACAGTGTCGCGCCGAGATCGAAACTGTAATCCCCTGGCTGCGGCTGCGCCGCCGGCGGAACCCTGCTTTCGCTCAATCGTGCCATCTGCAAACCCATGTCTGTCGAAGTGAATGAGCGCCGCCCGCATCGGCAGACGCGTCAGCAACGATCACTGGACAGGAAACACTATAAGACGAAGGCGGATCGGTGCGCCACCGGCCCCTCCCGGGGGGAGACGCCGCCCCGGCGCTCACCCCAGGCTCGGCGACAACGCCCGATCCGCCGCCGCGATCTCCTCGGCGGCTTTGGCACAGGATGGCCGGTTCAGCATCCGCGCATACCAGGCCGCCAGCCGCGGATGGCCCGACACGCGCGGGCCTTTCAGGCGCTGGGTGAACAGCACCGTCATGAACATCCCGATATCGGCCGCCGAGAATTCGCCGCAGAAGAAGTCGCGCGCCTCGAGCCGCGCATCCAACCCGCCGAACTGCCGGTCGATCTCGACCTCGGCCTTGGCGCCCTCCGCCTCCCGCGCCGCCTGCTTCGCAGCGTCGGTAAGCGGCGGCTCGGTGCGATAGAGCAGGCTGCGCACCGGCAGGAACAGGATCTCATCCGCCTCCTGCTCCACCAGCCGGCATTTCGCCCGCGCCTTTGCGCCTCTGGGATAGAGCGGCGGCTCCGGATAGGCATCCTCGAGATATTCCAGGATCACCGTGGAATCGTAGAGCGTGAAATCGCCCTCCACCAGGACCGGCACCTTCTGCAGGGGATTACCGGCGACCACCCCCGGATGCTTCGGGCTGTAGCCCTTGGCCTGGGTGAAGGGAACCAGCTCCCGTGCATAGAGCAGCCCCTTCTCGCGCAAGGCGATCTCCACCTTGCGTGAAAACAGGCTCAACGGCCCGACATAGAGGATTCGCTCGGTCATGACGCCTCCCTTCCCGAAACCACGAAGCTTAACCGGAACCTCTGACAGCATCTGTCAGGAGTGACTCTCGAGACGTCCCACCGATCTCCTTCATACGCCTGCAATGCTTGCCCGCTACCAAGGGGCTGCCTTCAACGCCGAGGACAGCATGGCCGTCGCCCACGTCATCCAGATCACCGATCTTCATCTCAGCGCCGAGCGCGCCTACAACTACGTCGGTTGGCAGGCCTGCCTCGAGCATATCAACCAGGCCCGCCCGGATTTCGTCGCGGTCACCGGCGACCTCGTGCTCTGCGATCCCGATCACGTGCCGGACCACGCCTTCGTCCGGTCCCAGCTGGAGCGGATTGAGGCGCCCTGGGCGGCCCTCCCCGGCAACCACGATCTCGGCGACAGCGGCCCCGCGCCCTATATGGGCCAGTTCATCACCGCGGCGCGGCGCGCCCGCTGGCTCGGGCATTTCGGCACCGATCGCTGGACGCGCGATCTCGGCCGCTGGTCTCTGATCGGCATCAACGCCCAGCTTCTCGGCAGCGGCCTCGAGGCCGAGGACGAGCAGAACACCTGGCTGGAGGGCGTGATCGCCGGAGCGCGCGGCCGCCCGGTCGCCCTCTTCCTGCACAAGCCCCTGTTCCTCGAGCATGCGGCCGAGGCGGATGCTCCCGTCTTCGCCGTCAGCGGCGCCGGTCGCGCCCCGGTCCTGGATATCCTCGCCGGCGCGGACCTCCGGCTCGTCGCCTGTGGTCACAATCACTGCTACCGCACCGTTCAGCACGGCAGGACCGCCATCGTCTGGGGCCCCTCGACCGGCCAGCTCGTGGCCGAAGAGGCGCCCTATCACGGCATTCACGAACCGGGCCTGGTGCATTACCGGTTCGAGGACGACCGGGTCGAGTTCGCCCTCGTCAAGCCGGCCGGCATGGTCGCGAGCGACAACACCCGGCTGGTGGAGCAACACCGCGCCATGCGATTCACCCCGCGCTTCACCGTCGAACAGGCCCTGGCCGGATAGCAATGACCCGTCGCGGCGCGGCGCCTCGACGCGCGTGAGAACTCTGGCCTAGATCTCCCGCACGTCCGCCGCGGCGAGGCGAATCCGCAGCGGGCTCCCCGGCGCCAGGGGCCCGTGGCTGGGCTTGTTGAGCACGTCCATTTTGAGCGCGATCGTGTCCGCCTGGAGGTGGTAGCGGATCACCGGGCCCAGCATCTGCATGCCGGCGACCGTCGCGTCGGCCTCGAAGCCGCGTTCCGGCGCGAGGCTCACGCTGCCGTTCAGATGCCGAAAGCCGACCACCTCGAAGGCGCCGGGATGGATCGCCCAGCTCCGCTCCGGCCGGTGATGGAACACCCGTTCGATTGCCGCCGGGACCAGGATATTGAAGTCGCCGATGAAGGACGCCACTTCCGCGCTGGCCGGCGCGCCGTAGACCTTGTGCGGCGAGCCCACCTGGGAGAGTCGCCCGGCCTGCATCACGGCGATCCGGTCGCCGAGCACCAGCGCCTCTTCCTGGTCGTGGGTCACCATGATCGCCGTGAAGCCGATCTCGCGCTGCAGCCGCTTCAACTCGTCGCGCAGGCGTTTCCGGATCTGTGCGTCGAGCGCCGACATCGGCTCGTCCAGCAGCAGCAGTTTCGGCTCCAGCACCAGCGCGCGGGCCAGCGCCACGCGCTGCTTCTGCCCGCCGGAGAGCGCATGCGGCCGCGCCTTGGCCCGTGCCTCCAGGCCGACCAGCGCGACCATCGCCGCGACCCGGCGCCGGATCTCTGCCGCAGGCACTTTCTGCTGCTCCAGGCCGAAGGAGAGGTTCTGCTCCACGTTCATATTGGGAAACAGGGCATATTGCTGCATCACCATGCCGATGCCCCTTGCCTTGGGCGGCAATGCGGTGATCTCGCGGCCGTCGATCGCGATGCGGCCCTCGTCGGGATCGACCAGTCCGGCGATCGCCCGGAGCAGCGTGGTCTTGCCGCAGCCCGAGGGCCCGACCAGCACGCACATCTCGCCGCGTTCGACTTCGAAGTCGATTTTCTCGAACACCGACGCATCGTCGAAGCGCTTGGAAAGACCGCGGATCTCGACATAGCTCATGCCTCAAGCCTCCCGTTTCGCCATCACCGCCACCACCGCGGTGGAGAGGATCCAGACCACCACGAAATAGACGGTAACCACCACGCTGGTCAGATGCCCGCTGCCCTGGCGCAGCACGTTCATGAAGATCTGCAGGGTCGGATAGAAGCCGCCGACCAGCAGATTGGCATAGACGAACTCGCTGATCGCCAGCGCGAAATTCATCACCAAGCCGACCACCACGCCGCGCATCACCGCCGGCAGGATCACCCGGCGCATGATCGCAAGGTCGCCCGCGCCGACTAGGTGCCCGGCCTCGATGATCTCCTGCACTGGCACCGCGCGCAGGTTGTTCTTGATCGGCAGATAGTAGAACGACGCACCGAGCGGCACGTAGCCGAAGATCAGCACCCAGGGTGTGCCGTTCAGTTGCACGCCGTACTGTCCCGAATAGATCCGCATCAACCCGAGGGCGAGGGCGATCCCCGGGACCGCATAGGGCAGGATCACCAGCGCGCCCAGCCACCGGTCGAGACTCGGCAGGTAGCAATGTCCCGCCAGCACCGCCGGGATGGTGACCAGCGCCGAGACCGTCATCGCGCCGAAGGAGATCAACAGCGAATTGCGCAGCGCCTCGATGAAGCGGGGATCGGCGAAGATCTGCGCCGCCCAGCGCCAGGTGAGCTCCTCGGGCAGCACGGTGCCGGCCCATTCCCCGGCGAAGGCGTTCAGCGCCACCGCGAGCACCGGCAGCACCTGCAGCACCACGAACAGGCCCACCACGACGATCTGGGCCCTGTGGCCGCGCCTGCTCATTTCCGGCGACGCCTGAGCAGGGTCTGCTCGACGATCACCGGCACCACCAGCACCAGGATCAGCAGGGTCGCCAGCGTGTCGGCGAGCTGCGGGTCGGAATAGACGTCGCCGGCGGCGAGTTCGCCGATCCGCAGGGTCACCAGGTTGGCGTTGAGGCCGACCAGCGCATAGGCCGTGGCATAGGTGCCCATGGCGTTGGCGAACAGCAGGATGAAACTGCCGATCAGGCTCGGCGCCAGAATCGGCAGGCCAATGCGCCACCAGAACTTCAGCCTGGATGCGCCGACCATGGTCGCCATCTCCTCGATATCCGCGGTGATGGCGCCGAGGGCCGGAAACAACAGCAGCACGCCGAGCTGCACCTGTAGATAGGCGTAGACCAGCACCAGGCCGCCGGTGGAATAGATGTTGAGCGTGTCGACGATCCCGGCCTTCACCAGCAGCAGCGTGAAGGAGCCGCTCATCCCGAACATGATGATGAAGGCGAAGGCCAGCGGAAAGCCGGTGAAGTTGGAGCCGATATTGGCGTAGGTCAGCACGGTCTGCTGCAGGCGCACCGGCATGGTGCGGAGCGTGTTGGCGATCGGCAGCCCGACCGCGATGCCGAACAACGCCGAGCCCACGGAGATGATGATGCTGGTCTCGAAGCTCTTGCGCTGGAACCGGCTGCCGAGGATTTCGGCGTAGTTCGTCCAGGTCATCTGCCCGTCGGCATCGTGCAGGCTGTTCCAGGCGATCTGCAGCAGCGGCGCGATCTCGAACAGCGCCATGATCCCCAGCAAAGGCATCGCGAACAGGAAGGCGATGGTCTTCTTATTGCTCTGGACGCCCAGCCGCACCTTGCCGTTCCCTCCCCCAGCTTGGGGGAGGGTCAGGGTGGGGGTACGGCTGGTGCCGTCCATCTCGGTCAGAACCGCGGCAGGCTCAGAGCTGCGACGCGACTTCGTTCTGCCACATCTTGGTCAACGTCTTCGCCGCCTCTGGCCAGATGGCGGCATCGATCGGCTTGGCCTTGGCATACTGTTCCGAGGGCAGCATCTTCGCCGCCGCGTCTTCCGGCAGCTTGATCTGGTCGATCAGGATCGGCCGGGCATAGCCGCGGGCGAAGGCGATCTGCCCCGCTTCGCTGAAAGCGTATTCACGCACCAGCTTGGCGATCGCCTGATGCTTGGAATAGGGGTTGATCACCGTCGAATAGCCGCTGGTGATCGAGCCGTCGGACGGGATGACCACGTCCCACTTGTCCTTGCCGCCGACCTTGTCCCGGTAGGCGAGCGCGTTGAAGTCCCAGACCAGGCCGACCTGGACCTCGCCCTTCTCCATCAACGCCGCGTTGACGTTGATCGGCAGCAGGCGCTTCTGCTCGGCGAGCTTGGCGAAGAACTGCATGGCGGGCTCGAGGTTCTTCTCGCCGCCGCCCAGCGCCACCGCCGCCGCCAGCACCGCGGCATTGGCCTGCGCCGCCTTGCCGACTTCGCCGACCGACACCTTGTAGTCGCCGTTCAGCAGGTCGGCGAAGCTCTTCGGCGGGTTCTTCACGTCCTTGCTGATCACGAACGCGATGGTGCCGGTGTAGCCGACCGCCCAATGGCCGTCCTGGTCATGTGCCCAGGCGGGGATCTTGTCCCAGTTGCTGGTCTTGAACGGCACTGAGAGGCCGCGCTTGATCGCAACCGGCGAGAACTCGATGCCGATCTCACCGATATCGGTGGACGCGTTCGACTTCTCGGCCTCGAACTTGGCGAGCTCCTCGGCGCTCGACATATCGGTGTCGGTGTGGGTGACGCCGTACTTGGCGGTGACGCCCTTCCAGATCTCGCCCCAGTTGGCCCAGTCGTCGGGCATGCCGACGCTCACCACCGTGCCACCGGCCTTGGCTTCGACGGCGAGCTCATCCAGATTGCCGGCCTGCGCCGGGCCGAAGCTCAGCGCCGAGATCAGCGCGAGCAGACCCGCGACTGCGCCGGTCTTGATCATTCCCATGAACGTGTCCTCCAAAAGAGAAAGAAAGAGTGCGATTCGATTCCAGCAGGCTGGAAACGCGGGGACACTAGTGGCCGCATATGACGGTTTCTGTGGCGGTAGATGACAGTTACTCGCGTATGCAGGACTGAAGGCGGCAATGCGCTTGATCCGCGTTCAATGTGAGGACTGGAAGCCGAGCCTGTGCGAATTTGAACGCGGGCATTGCAAGACCCCCATCTTGTTCCCGCCGGCGCGCGGCGCCGTTGCCCAGCTTGCCGTCGAACCCATTGACAGAATGTCGCAGCTGCCCAATAATCTCCGGCATGACCGATCTGCGGCACACCTGCGTTATGTGGCAAAAGCGACCCTCCCCGGGGGCCGCTGGATGCTGCCTGCGCTAAACGCGCAGACATAGCAGGACCAGTGAGAACCCCGCCGGATCGAGCGGGGTTTTTGTTTGCCCCACTCCCCGGCGGTCTGACGACAGACCTTGAACGGAGGAGCGCGCCATGACCCAGACCAGCACGATTGCCATCCCTCCCAGTACCGAGCGGGTGGTTTCGGATTCCACCCGCTCGGAAGTCCGCGGCATCTGGTTGCCGCTGGTGACGCCGTTCAAGGACGGCGCGCTCGACGAAGTCTCGCTGAAACGCCTGCTGCGCCACGTCTCCGGCCGCCCGGTGGACGGCCTGGTGATCGCGGCCACCACCGGCGAAGGCCCGATGCTGGACGAGCGCGAGATGGAGCGCATCGCCGCCATCGCCGCCGACGAGATCGGCGACCTGCTGCCGATCTATCTGGGCGTTTCGGGCAGCGACACCCGCAAGGTGGCGCAGCAACTCCACCGCATCGCGCACTGGCCGGTCGCGGGTTATCTGATCGCCTGTCCTCATTACGTCCGGCCGTCGCAGGAAGGCCTCTATCGGCACTTCTCCGTGCTGGCCGAGGCGGCGGAGCGTCCTGTGCTGATCTACAACATCCCCTATCGGACCGGCGTCAATCTCGCCAACGACACGCTGCTGCGCCTGGCGGAGATCCCGACCATCATCGGCATCAAGGATTGCTGCGCCGATCCCGCCCAGAGCCTCGACCTGATCCGCCGGAAGCCGCCTGGTTTCGCGGTGATGTGCGGCGAGGATGCGCAATTCCACGTCGCCCTGGCCCAGGGTGCCGATGGCGGCATCCTGGCCTCGGCGCATGTCGAGACCGAACGCTTCGCCACCATCCACGCGGCGCACCGTGACGACGGCGACACCAGGACCGCACTCAAGCATTGGCACGACCTCTCGGACCTGCCGCGCCTGCTGTTCGCGGAACCGAGCCCGGCACCGGTGAAATACTGGCTCTACCGCCAGGGCCTGATCGACAGCCCCGAAGTCCGGCTGCCGCTCACCCAGGTCACGCCCGCCTTGGCCGAACGCATCGACCGCGAAATCGGCCGCTGGAGCGGCACGGTGCGCGCCGCTTAATACCCTCTGCTTTCCCACCCAAAGAGTCCCCTCCCCCGACATGGGGGAGGGTCAGGGAGAGGGTATGCAGCCGCAATGTTCCAAGCATTGCCCGACCAGCCGATCCCGCTAAACTACGCCCATGAACATCATCCCGGTCACTCCCGACCTCGGCGCCGAGATTTCCGGTATCGATCTCCGCACCGCCGATGCCGCGGAGATCGCGGCGATCCAGCAGGCCTTCGCCCAACACGCGGTGCTGTTCATCCGCGGCCAAGATCTGACGCTGGATGATCAACTCGCCATCACCCGCAAGTTCGGATCCGTCCTGCGCGTGCCCTATGTTCAGGGTGTCGCTTCGCATCCCGACGTCATCGCCGTCTTGAAAGAGGCGTCGGAGAAGAAGATCTCCACCTTCGGCGGCACCTGGCACAGCGATTTCTCCTTCCTCGCCGAGCCGCCGGCCGCCACGCTGCTCTATTCGGTCGAGCTGCCCCCGGTCGGCGGCGACACCATTTGGGCCAGCCAGTATCTCGCCTATGAGGCGCTGTCCGACGGCATGAAGGCGCTGCTCGATCCCCTGCGGGCCGTGCATACCGGCTGGCCGCACGGCACGATGGGGCCGAACCCGGACGTGCCGGTCTCGAAGTCGATCAAGATGGTGCGCAACGATCCCTCCGCCGACCGGGAGGTCCTTCACCCGGTGGTACGCGTGCATCCGGTGACCGGCCGGAAGGCGCTGTTCGTCAACCCGGTCTACACCCAGCGCTTCGAAGGCATGACGGTGCCTGAGTCGAAGCCGCTGCTCGACTATCTCCACCAGCACGGTACGCGCGCGGAGTTCTGCTGCCGCTTCCGCTGGTCGCCGGGCACGCTCACCATGTGGGACAACCGCTGCCTGATGCATCTCGCGGTCAATGATTACGACGGCCACCGCCGCCTGCTCTACCGCACCACCACCGCCGGAGAGGCGCCATGCGGCGTCGCCCGGCGCGCCGCCTGATCAGCCCATCAAGCCGAGCTGCTCAGGGTCCATCCCCAGCCGGTCGGCCAGCTTGAACACCATCGCCCGCGCCTGCATCGGCAGCGGGTGATGGCCTTGGTTGGCGAAGCGGCACACGGTCTCCACCGCCTGGCGATGGCTGCCTGTGGTGACGAGGCTCTCGACCTCGCCCATTTCGCTCGGCGTGAAGCTGCGCTGAACCTGGGCCAGCAGGTTCATCAGAACCGCCTGCATCTCGTCGGAATCCTGCATGGTCGAGCCCCCCGGCTGTTGCAAGACCGGGGAATTATGCGCCCGTTCAGGCAGGGACGGAAGCGGCGTTCCCGGCCGGCTGCGGCAGGCAGATCGAGTGGATGCCGCCGCCGCCATAAGCGAGCTCGATGGCGGGAAGCTGGATCACCTCGCGTTTGGGGAAAAGCTTGGCGATGGTGTCATAGGCCTTTTTGTCCGCCGCCCCATCCTCATAAGCCGGCAGGATGACGGCGTCGTTCGGCAGGTAGAAGTTCACATAGGAGAGCGCCAGTCGCCTTCCCTCGGCATCGAACTGCGGCCTTGGCTGCTCGACCTCGATCACCTCGAGATCGCGGCCCGCCGCATCCTTCGCCGCCTTCAGCCGCGCGAGATTGTCGGAAAGGACCCGGTGGTTGGGATCGGCGCTGTCGCTGCAGGTCAGCGCCAGCACGACACCCGGCTTCACGAAGCGCGCCAGGTTCTGCGCATGGCCGCCGCCGAAATCGTCCTGCAGGCCCTCGCCCAGCCAGATCACCTGCTTCACGCCGAGATGGCGGATCAGGGATTCCTCGACCTGCTCGCGGGTCTTGTCGGGGTTGCGGTTGGGGTTGAGCAGCACCGCTTCGGTGACCAGCAAGGTGCCTTCGCCATCGACATGGAGCGCGCCGCCCTCGAGCACGAGATCGCCGTCATAGCGCCGCATCTTCAGGCTTTCGAGGATCGCCTCGGCCACCGCGGCGTCGCGGTCGTATTCCGGATAGCGATGGCCCCAGCCGTTGAAGTTCCAGTCGATGCCGGCGACCTGGTTGTCGGCGCTGGTCACGAACACCGGGCCCATGTCGCGGATCCAGCAATCGTCCTGCTGCATCGAGACCTGGTTCACGCCCTGCTTGGTCAGCAGCGAGACCTCGGCCACGTTCTTCGGCTTTACCACCATGCTGACCGGCTCGAACTGCGCGATCGTGTTGGCGAGCTCCGCGGTGGCTTCCCGGGCGGCATCGATGTGATCGCCCCAGGCCTCCTCACGGACCGGCCATGCCATCCAGCAGCGCGCGTGGTTCGCCCACTCGGCGGGCATCGTGAAGCCGTCGTCGAAAGGATTCGACATCGATCCTGTCTGTCGCCGTTGATCCGCCAGAAAGCCGATCCCAGATCCCGGCGGCTCTTGTCGGCCGCGCGAGGGAGCCGGAGTCTGTCTTACTTTTTAACCAAAGGCAAATCGAGCTTCAGGTGAAGCTCCTTCAGCCGAGCGGACGGCACTTCGGCCGGCGCTTGCATGAGAAGATCTTCAGCGCGCTGGTTGAGCGGGAAGGCGATCACCTCGCGGATGTTCTTCTCTTCCGCCAGCAGCATGACGATGCGGTCGATGCCCGGCGCCGAGCCGCCATGCGGTGGTGCGCCGAACTTGAACGCGTTCAGCATGCCGCCGAACTTGTTCTCGACCTCGGAGGCCGGATAGCCGGCGATCTCGAACGCCTTGTACATGATCTCCGGCAAATGGTTCCGGATGGCGCCCGAGGAGAGCTCCACGCCGTTGCAGACGATGTCGTACTGATAGGCGTTGATGGTGAGCGGATCCTGCTCGTTCAGCGCCTTCAGCCCGCCCTGCGGCATAGAGAACGGGTTGTGGCTGAAATCGACCTTCTTGAGCTCCTCGTTGTATTCGAACATCGGGAAGTCGACGATCCAGCAGAACTCGAAGCGCTTGGCGTCGATCAGCGCCAGATCGTCGCCGAGCTTGGTGCGCACCGCACCGGCGAACTTCTCGGCGACCAGCTTCTTGTCGCAGGCGAAGAACACCGCATCGCCATCCTTGCAGCCGGTCGCTTCGCGCAGGCTTGCCAGGCGCGCCTCGTCCAGGTTCTTGGCGATCGGGCCCTTGCCGCCGCCCGTCTCGAAGATCACGTAGCCGAGGCCGGCCGCGCCCTGCTCCTTGGCCCAATCGTTGAACTTGTCGAAGAACGAGCGCGGCTTGGTGCCGGCACCCGGCGCGGGGATCGCGCGCACCGCCGAACCCGCCTCGACCGCCTTGGCGAAGATGCCGAAGCCGGAGCCGCGGAAGACTTCGGTCACGTCGGAGATCAGGATCGGGTTGCGGAGGTCGGGCTTGTCCGAACCGTAGCGCAGCATCGACTCCACATAGGGAATGCGGCGGAATGGCAGCGCCGACACCGTGCGGCCGTCGGCGAACTCCTCGAACACGCCGTGGATCACCGGCTCGATCGTGTTGAAGACGTCTTCCTGCGTGACGTAGCTCATCTCGAAATCGAGCTGATAGAACTCGCCCGGGCTGCGGTCGGCACGGCCGTCCTCGTCGCGGAAGCAGGGCGCGATCTGGAAATAGCGGTCGAAGCCGGCGACCATCAGCAGCTGCTTGAACTGCTGCGGTGCCTGCGGCAGCGCATAGAACTTGCCCGGATGGTTGCGCGACGGCACCAGGTAGTCGCGCGCCCCTTCCGGCGAGGACGAGGTCAGAATCGGCGTCTGGAACTCGGTGAAGCCCGCGGCGACCATGCGGCGGCGGATCGAGGCGATCACGTTCGCACGCAGCACGATGTTCTTGTGGACCCGCTCGCGCCGGAGATCGAGGAAGCGGTAGCGCAGGCGGAACTCTTCGCCCGCATCTTCGTCGCTGTTGACCTGGATCGGCAACTGGTCGGCGGCCGACTGCAGTGTGAATTCCTGGATCTGGATTTCAATTTCGCCGGTGGGGAGCTTCGGGTTGATGGTCTCGGCCGTCCGCTTCACCACCTTGCCGGTGACGGTGACGACACTCTCCAGGCGCGTCGGCTCGACCGCCTTGAACAGCGGGCTCGAAATGTCGAGCACGCACTGGATCAGGCCGTAATGGTCGCGCAGGTCGATGAACACCAGGTTGCCGTGGTCGCGCTTCCTGTGGACCCAGCCCGAGACCCGCACCTGGGAACCCGAATCGGCGGCACGAAGGGCGCCGCAGGTATGGGTGCGGTAGGGATGCATGGGCATAGTCCTTCTCGTGGGAAAAGCGCTGGAATCGGGGCGCAAAAGAGACGGGAAACCGCGCTTTGTCAAGGGTTTCGGGCCATGCGGCAGACCGGGGCCGGGTATCCCGCCGCGCCGCTTTCAGCCCCCGGCAAAAGGCGTTATAGCTTGCCCCATGAACGTACAGCAAAAGCCCCACGGCGGGGTCCTGATCGCCGATTCCGCAAGCCTGGCAGCGCTTTGCAGCCGGCTGGCGCAAGAGCCCTATATCACCATCGATACCGAGTTCCTGCGCGACAAGACCTTCTGGCCGCAGCTCTGCCTGGTCCAGCTCGCCTCGCCGCATGAGGCGGCCGCCGTGGACACCCTGGTCGAGGGCCTCGACCTCGGGCCGCTGCTGGAGCTCATGAAGAACCGGGCGGTGGTGAAGGTCTTCCATGCCGCGCGGCAGGATCTCGAAATCTTCTATCACTTGATGGGCGAGGTCCCCGCCCCGGTGGCCGACAGCCAGGTCATGGCCATGGCGGCCGGGTTCGGCGATTCCGCGAGCTACGAGACGCTCTGCGGCAAGCTGGCCAATGCGCGGGTCGACAAGCTCTCCCGTTTCACCGACTGGGCGCAGCGGCCGCTGACCGACCGCCAGCTGGCCTATGCGCTGGACGACGTCACGCACCTCCAGGTGATCTACGAGAAGCTGAAGAAGAAGCTGGAATCGACCGGCCGCATGGAATGGCTGGCCGACGAGATGGCGATCCTGGAATCGCCCGCGACCTACACGGTCGATCCGATGAAATCCTGGATGCGCCTGAAGACCCGCTCCGACAAGCCGCGCTTCCTCGCGGTGCTGCGCGAGATCGCCGCCTGGCGCGAGCGCGAGGCCCAGGGCCGCGACGTGCCCAGGAGCCGGCTGTTGAAGGACGAGACCCTGGTCGAGATCGCCGCGCATCCGCCGCGCGACGCCGATGCCTTGTCGCGCTGCCGCGGTCTCTCCAAGAGCTTCGCCGACGGCCGCATGGGCGAGGCGATCCTCGACGCCGTGAAGCGCGGCCTCGATACGCCCGAGAGCGAATGCCCGAAGCCCGAGATGCGGCCGGAAGTGCCGCCGGGATTGGGGCCGCTGATCGACCTCCTCCGCGTGCTGCTGAAGACCCGCTGCGACCAGCATGAGGTGGCGCAGAAGCTGGTCGCCAACAGCAGCGACCTCGAGCTGATCGCCGCCGACGACAACGCCGAGGTGCCCGCGCTGAAGGGCTGGCGTCGCGATCTGTTCGGTGCCGAGGCCTTGAACCTGAAGCACGGCAAGCTCGCCCTCACGGCGGCCGGCAAGCGCGTCAAGGTCATCGAGGTCTGAAGGTCTTGCACGACGGTCCCCCGCCCAGGATCGCCGCGCAGCACGCGTCCCGACATTTCAGCCTCTCGTCCCTCGGAATCGCCGCGACGGCGATCCTGGTCGTCGCGGTCGCGCTCCGCATCCTCGCGGCGCACGGCACTCTCTGGCTCGACGAGTTGTGGAGCCTGATGCTGATCGACGAAGCCAAGGCGCGACACGACCTCTTCTGGATCCTCTCGGCCGACAACAACCACCCCCTCAACACGCTCTACCTCTATCTTGTCGGCGCCGACGCGCCGGTCCTGCTGCAACGCGCGCTCGCGATCGCGCTGGGTTCAGCGACGGTTCTCATCGCGGCGCTGGCGATGCTGCGCGCCGGATCCGCCGGCACGCTCGGTGCCATGGCGCTCTTCGCCGTCAGCTATCCGCTGGTCAACTATGGATCGGAGGCCCGCGGCTATGCCGGCCTCATCCTCGCCATCCTGGGGGCGCTCCTGCTGACCCAGCGTGTCGCGATGGCGGCGCCGTCGGATCCCAGGCGCAAGCTGACGGTCTGGCTGGGCGTCGTCTGCACAGCCGGAGCCTTGTTCCAGCCGATCATGCTGAGCGCCATTCTCGGGCTGATGGCCTGGACCGCCTGGATCAACCGGCCGGCCGGCGCGATCACCTGGCGCGATGCGCGCACGAGCATGGCCATCACCCTGCGGCGCTTCAGTTGGACCGCCCGCTTCCTCATCCCCTTCGCGGCGATCATCGCCTTCGGCGCGATCCAGGCCGGAGGCTACCGGATCCAGGGCGCGGTGCCGTTCACGGCGGCGGGCTTCATCGCCGGCTATGGCGGATTGCTGCATCTCATGCTCGGGCTGCCGGAGGCAATGCCCGATTGGGTCGCCCTGGTGATCGGCGCCGGTGCGCTCGGTCTTGCCTTCCTGATGACGCAACCCCGCGACGATCGTCGCCTCAGCCTCTATTGCATCTTCCTGCTCGGCATTCCGCTGGCGATGCTCGCCGCGCGGCTGCCGAACATCAATTTTCCCCGCTACTATCTCGCTTCGGGCATCGTCTTCCTGCTGCTGCTCGCCGATCTTTTCGCGGGCGCCTGGCAGCGCGGCGGCGCGGCGCGCGCGCTCGGCCTCCTGCTCTTGATCGCAATCCTGACCGGCAACGCCGCGGCGGACGCGCGGCTGCTGCGCGACGGGCGCGATCGGTCGGCGGCGGTGATCCGGATGATCGGCGCAGCCGGGCCGGTGCTGGTCAGCAGCGATCAGGACGTACGCAACCGGCCGCTGGTCGCGTTCTTTGCCGCTCGGATGAAGCTCCCCATCACCTATGTGCCGTCGGCCGAGATCTGCAAGCAGCCGGTCACCTGGCTGCTCTCGAGCTCCCGTGAATCCGAGATGCCGGATTCCATCGACACGTCCGGGATCGGCTGCAAAAAGCTCTTCGCCAAGCAGGCCGCCTTTCCGCAATGGGGGCTGTCCGGCCTGCCCTGGGTCGTCTATCGCGTGCAGCCATGAGCGGGCGAAGGCTCGCCCATCGCGTGCCGGCCATGGCCTGGCTGGCCGGTGGAATCGCACTGTCGTTGGGGCTGGCGCTGCGCATACGGGGCGCCGAAGGCGATCTCTGGCTCGACGAGATCTGGTCGCTGCGGCTGGTCGCGCTGCTGCGCGAGGGCCGCTTCCTGGTCGAGAGCCTCGCGGTCGACAACAACCATTATCTCAACACGCTCTTCCTCCTGCTGGTGGGACCGGATGCGCCGGCGCCGGTCCTGCGCAGCTTCTCCATCCTGCTCGGCCTGGCGGCCGTTCCCGTTGCGGGCACTGCGATGCGGCGCATCGGCCTTTCCGGCATGATCGCGGGCATGACGGTCTTCGCCGCGGCCTATCTCTTCGTGAACTATGGTTCCGAGGCGCGGGGCTATGCCGGTCTCATCCTGATGACCCTGCTCGCCCTCGTGCTGGTCGAACGGGGGTTGGAAAAGCCGGAGCGCGCGACGGCCACGGCGCTCGGCATCGTCGCCGTGGCCGGCTTTCTGTTTCAGCCGATCATGGTCTTGAGCCTCGGCCTCCTCGGCCTCTGGGCGCTCTGGGCCTCCTGGCGCGCGAGCGGCGACGTCAAGCGCAGCGTCCAGGCGACTTGGCGCCTCTTCATGCCGGCGCTGGCCGGGCTGCTGCCGATCGTGGTGTTGATCGGCGGCGCGGTCTTCCGCTCCGGCACGTATTTGATCGCCGCGAAGACGCCGTTCTCGCCGGCCAATCTTCTCCAAGGCTATGCCGGTCTTTTTCGCGCCTTGCTCGGCATTCCCGATGCCGTTCCGGATCTGCTTGTCCTGGCCGTTCCACTGGTCACGCTGATTGCCGTCGGCATGGTGTTGCGGTCGACCCGGACGAGCCTCGGGATCATTGCCCTGATCCTGTTCCCGTTGATGGTGCTGGTGGTGCAGCCACCCAACGTCCAGTTTCCGCGCTACTATCTCGCCTCTGGTGTCGTGTTTCTGCTGCTGCTCGCGGAGCTCTTCGCCGCGGCTTGGCAGCGCGGCCTCGCTTGGCGCGTCGTCGCCGGCGTGCTCGCCATCGCAATCGCATTCGGCAATGCGTCGGAGATCGTCAAGCTGTTCCGCTACGGACGCGGCGATCCCCTGCCGGCCATGCGGCAGATCGCGGCGGCCGACCAGGCCGTCCTGCTCAATGTCCGCGATCAGGTGGTGGTGGCCTATCTCGGCCGGCGCCATGGCATCGGGGTCACGACGGTCGAACCGGCCGAACTCTGCCGGAAGCGCCCCGCCTTCATGCTGACCAGCGACGAAGGCGCGCCCGAGCGCCTGACCTTCACCCAGCCCGGTTGTACGGCAGCCTTCCGACGCGAATCCGCCACCCCGTTCTGGGGCCTTTCCGGCTCGTCCTGGACGCTCTATCGCGCGGAGTGATGGATCAGGCGATCGCGGTCGCGAGGCCGAAGGCGCGGCCCGCCGCGTCGAGGCGGCGTTGCACCGCTTCGCCGAACAGCGCCTCGCCGCCTTTCGGCAGGTGCAGGGTCAGGCGCGTGCCGCTCTTCTCGATCGAGGTCAGGCCGAGCATGTGCTCGGTGCCGCCGCTCAACGCGTAGGCCAGGCGGATCGTCGTGCCGACCTGCGCGGCGAAGGCCATGTCGTCTTCGGTCACCAGATGGCGGACCGGATCGAACTCCGTCGCATCGGCGGAGCCCCCATAGCGGATCGCGAGAATGAGCGCCAAGGTGACGCGCTCCGGATGGGTGATGCCGGCCACCGGCAGGCGTAGCGCGCGCATGAAGGCGTGCTCGGCGCGGTAATCCGGATGCTCGCGCCAGGCGATGTCGGAGAGGATGCAGGCGGCTTCGCGCAACCGCGCGCGGGCATGGCCCTCGCCGCGGAACAGCGGCAGCAGCCAGTCGTCGAGCTGGTCCATCACCTGGCCGAAGCGGCCTTCGGCGCCGGCGAGGTCGGCGCAGCCGACCAGCAGCGGATCGGCGCTCTGCGCCTCCTCGTCGAGCCGGCTGAACAGGAAACCTTCGCGCAAGCCATAGGCCGAGAACAGGATGAGCTGCGGCTTGATGATCTTGAGCAGGCGTTCGAGTACCAGGACGCCGAGCGGCAGCGTCTCCATGCGCCGGCGCGACACACCCGCGATGTCGGCGAGCGAACGCTTGCCGAGCCGGCTCAGCAACTTCGCAAGATCCTCGGCCTCGCGGCGCTGCATCCGGTACTCGTGGATCACGCGCAGCGGATAATCGGTCTGCTCCATGTGGATGCGGGCGAAGCCGCGCCAGGTGCCGCCGACCGGATAGAGCGTCTTGCCCTTGACCTCGCTCAGCCAATCCAGCTTCTCGAACTGCTTGTCGATCAGCTTCTGCGCCGCGTCGAGATCGCCGCCGGTCGCTTCGACCAGGCGCAAGGGTCCCAGCGGCAAGGTCACGTGATGGCCGATCTTGCCCTTGTTGATGGCGACCAGTTCCAGGCTGCCGCCGCCGAGATCGCCCATCAAGCCGTCGGCCTC
Source organism: Dongia sedimenti (assembly GCA_030715195.1). Classification (GTDB taxonomy): domain Bacteria; phylum Pseudomonadota; class Alphaproteobacteria; order Dongiales; family Dongiaceae; genus Dongia; species Dongia sedimenti. The sequence goes on along the minus strand of JAUYVI010000001.1, from coordinate 744,950 downwards.
CGGCACGCCGGCGATGACCCCCATCGCCGAAAGGCGCGCCTCTTCCTCGCCGCTGACGATCCGCACCTTGCGGCCGGTCTTCTTCTCGATCTCGGCGGTGAAGGCCTTGCCGTCGCCGGCATCGCGCACCGCGGCGGTGGCGAGCATGTCGATTTCCTCGACGCCCATCGCTTCCGCCATAGTGACGAAGCGCGCGATGTTGATCAGCGCCGCCTTGACGCCATCCGGATTGAGCACGCCGTCTCGCTCCAGCCCCTTGCCGAGGCCGGGCTGCGCCTTCTCGTTGAAGACGGGAACCGGGCAGCGCGAGCGCTTGTCGAACACGACGAGTCGGAGCGAGTTCGAGCCGATGTCGATCACGGCGACGCGGCCGGGCCGCGCGGCCCGTGCGGCGGCCGCGGCTTTCCGAAGCGATGCGGTCAAGCTTCAGTCCCTTTGGCTTTACGCCTTCTGCAGCAGATCGAGCTTTGGTGCTTTCTTCTGCTTCTTAAGCGCCGAACCGCGCCCTGACAAGCTTGGATTGGTCATGAAGTAGGTGTGGGCGCTGAAGCCTTCCTTGCCTTCGGGCGGGCTCAGGCGCTTGTACTCGCCGCTCTGGTCCATTTCCCAGCTCTGCAGGTTGTCCTTCAGATTCGCGACCATGATCTGCTCGAGGATCTGCTGATGCACCGTCGGGTTCTCGATCGGTACCAAGAGCTCGAGTCGGCGGTCGAGATTGCGGGGCATCCAGTCCGCCGAGGAGATGAAGAGCTTGGCGTTGCGCGAGGGCAGCGCATGGCCGGCGCCGAAGCATACGATGCGCGAATGCTCGAGGAAGCGGCCGACGATGCTCTTGACCCGGATGTTCTCCGACATGCCGGGCACGCCGGGTCTGAGGCAGCAGATGCCGCGCACCACGAGGTGCACCTTCACGCCCGCGCCGCTCGCCTTGTAGAGCGCATCGATGATGCCGGGATCCACCAGCGAATTGACCTTGCCCCAGATCGTGGCCGGGCGGCCCGCCTTCGCGTGCTCGATCTCGTCGTCGATCAGCTTCAACAGGGTCGAGCGCAGGGTCAGCGGCGCGAAGGCCACCTTCTCGGTGCCTTCCGGGCGCGCGTAGCCGGTCATGTAGTTGAAGATGCGCGCGGCATCGTGGCAGAGGCCGGGATCCGACGTGAAGAAGCTCAGGTCGGTGTAGACTTTGGCGGTGATCGGGTGGTAGTTGCCGGTGCCGTAATGCACATAGGTCCGCAGGTTGCCGCTTTCGCGGCGCATCACCATCGAGACCTTGGCATGGGTCTTCAGCTGCACGAAACCGTAGACCACCTGCACGCCGACCCGCTCCAGGTCGCGCGCCCAGCGGATATTGGCCGCCTCGTCGAACCGCGCCTTCAACTCCACCAGCGCGGTCACCGACTTGCCCGCCTCGGCCGCCTCGATCAGCGCCTTGACGATCGGCGAGTCCTCCGAGGTCCGGTAGAGCGTCTGCTTGATCGCCACCACGTTGGGATCGCGGGCCGCCTGCTTGATGAACTGCACGACGACGTCGAAGCTCTCGAACGGGTGGTGGACGACGATGTCCTTCTGGCGGATCGCCGCGAAGCAATCGCCGTTCATGTCGCGGATGCGTTCCGGAAAGCGCGGGTTGAACGGCTGGAACTTCAGGTCCGGCCGCTCGTCGATGATCAGCTTCGAGGTGGCGCTGAGGCCGATGATGCCGTCCAGGAGGAACACGTCCTCGCGGCTGGCATCGAGCTCGTCGACGATCTCGGTCAGCAGGTCCTCCGGCATCTCGGCATTGACCTCGAGCCGGATGACGGTGCCGAGGCGCCGCTGCTTCAGCGCGGTCTCGAACAGCCGGACCAGGTCTTCCGCCTCTTCCATGACCTCGATCTCGCTATCGCGGATCAGACGGAAGTAGCCGCGATCCAGGAGCTCGAAGCCCGGAAACAACCGGTGCAGGTAGAGCCCGACCAGCGCCTCCAGGGTGAGGAAGCGGACGTTCTTCGGATCGTTGCCGGGGAAACGGACGAAGCGCGGCAGCTGGTTCGGCACCGGGATCAGCGCCTTCATCATCTTCCCGTCGCTGGTCTGCTTCAGCTGCAGCACCATGGCGAAGCCCTGGTTCGGGATGAACGGGAAGGGATGCGCCGGGTCAATCGCCATCGGCGTCAGCACCGGGAAGATCTGGTCGAGGAAATAGCCGTCGAGCCATTCCTTCTCGGCCGGGGAGATCTCCGTCACGTCCATTACGTAAAGGCCGACGTCGCGCAGCTCCTGGCGCAAGGTGCGCCAATGCGCCTGCTGGTCGCGCATCAGCTCGCCGCTGCGCTGGTTGATCGCCGCCAGCTGCTGGCGCGGCGTCAGCCCGTCGGCGCTGACCGCGGAGACATTGGCGCGGACCTGGCCGCGGAGACCCGCCACGCGCACCATGAAGAACTCGTCGAGATTGTTCGCCGAGATCGACAGGAAGCGCAGGCGCTCCAGCAGCGGGTGGCTCTTGTTGCCCGCCTCTTCCAGCACCCGCTCGTTGAAGGCCAGCCAGGACAGCTCGCGATTCACGAAGCGGCTGAGCTCACCCTGATAGCCCGCCCTCGCGTCGTTCGCCGGCTGCGCCTGTTCGTCCAGTGCCTTGATCGCCGTATCGGCCACGTTCTCTCCTCCGCCCGGCTGTCCAGCCGGCTGACGCCATGATTCGAAGCTAAGATATTTAGGCTACCAATTCACCCCGCATCGTTAATTTCCGCGCAGAGTCCATAAAACTGTCACCGATCAAATCTATTTGCGAATGATTCTTAGTTGCTTTACGGTTGAGCCGGTTTTTACAGGCTGCCGGAAGCAATAAATGAGCATGCAATCAAGGGGTTGCCGACTTCCCGCGGGGCGCCGCCGATGCTGAGGCCGATCCTTGTCCTCATCCACCGCTTCGTCGGCCTCGCGATCGCGGCCTTCCTGTTCATTTCGGGCGTGACCGGCGCGGTCATTTCCTGGGACCACGAGCTCGACGAACTCATCAACCCGCATCTGGTCGAAGCGCCGGGGCGCGGCGCGTTTCTCGACCCCCTGGTGCTGGCCGACCGGATCGCGGTGGACGACCCCCATTCCTTCATCACCTATGTGCCGCTGCATCCCGAGGAAGGGCACAACCTCGCCTTCGGCGCCGAGCCCCGGTTCGATGCGCGGACCGGCGCGCTCTACGAAACCGGCTATAACCAGATCTTCGTCGATCCGGTCACCGGCGAGACCCGCGGCAAGCGGGAATGGGGCGCCGCCTGGCCGATTTCGACCGAAACCTTCGTCTCCTTTCTCTACGTGCTGCATTACAGCCTGCACATTCCGGAGATGTGGGGGATCGACCGCTGGGGCGAATGGCTGATGGGCGGAGTCGCCCTGCTCTGGACCATCGACTGCTTCGTCGGCTTCTACCTCACGCTGCCGATCCGCAAGCGGACGACCGCGCGGATCGGGACCTGGTGGAACCGCTGGAAGCCGGCCTGGAAGATCAAGGCGCGCGGCTCGGCCTATCGCCTCAACTTCGATCTCCATCGTGCTTTCAGCCTCTGGACCTGGCTGCTGCTCTTCGTGCTGGCGGTGAGTGCCGTCTCGCTCAACCTCTATGCCGAGGTGGCGCGGCCGATCGTCACGGCGCTGTCGAGCTTCACGCCGACGCCCTATGACACCCGGCCGATGCGGCCCCACAGCGATCTCCTGGAACCCAGGGTCACCTATGCGCAGGTGCTGGCGAACGGGCGCGCCGAGGCTCAGCGCCGCGGTTTCACCCTGCCCGCCGGCGACATCTTCTATTCCCCGGATTTCGGCGTGTTCGGGGTCCGCTTCTTCAATCCGGGCGACGAGCACGGCGACGGTATCGGGCTCGGCAACGCAGTGCTCTACTTCGACAGCGAGGACGGCCGCTATATCGGCGACTGGATCCCTTGGCGCGGCACGGCGGGCGACCTGTTCCTGCAGATGCAGTTTCCGGTTCATTCCGGCCGCATCTTCGGAATACCGGGCCGGATCATCATCTCCGCCATGGGATTGGTCGTCGCCATGCTCTCGGTCACCGGCGTCGTGATCTGGCTGCGGAAGCGGCGCGCGCGGCTCGCGGTGCGGCGCCCCGCCGAAGCGGCACACCAGCGCAACATCGTGAGTGCGGAGTAGTCCTCGTCCGCGCCTATGCTATTCTGACGCTCATGAAGAACCTGATCCTCATGCGGCACGCCAAGTCGGCCTGGGACGATCCCCAGCAGAAGGACGTCGATCGCCCGCTCAGCACCCGGGGCCGCAAGGTTGCGCCGCGCATGGGCAAATGGCTCGCCGCGGAAGGCTATCGGCCGGACGTGGTGCTGTGCTCGGCGGCGCGGCGCGCGCGCGAAACGCTCGAGCGCCTGCGCCCGCACCTGCCGGAGAATGCCGCCGTGGAATTTGCCGACGGGCTCTACATGGCCGCGCCGCGCGACATGCTGACCGAAATCGGCAAGGTGCCCGCGACGGCCGAGACCGTGATGCTCATCGGACACAATCCCGGGATGGGCAGCCTCGCCGGTCTGCTCGCCGGACGCGGCGACGAGAAGGCGCTCGGCGCGATGCACGGCAAGTTTCCAACCGCCGCGATCGCGGTGCTCGGTTTCAATGTCGGCAAGTGGAACGAGCTGGCGCCGGGTGACGGCATCCTGCGCGCGTTCATGCGACCCCGGGATCTCGATCAGGCTTGAGCAACGCCTCGCGCGGCGCGTTGCTCAGAATCGTCATCAACCCAAACCTTTTGCGTCGCTTCACAAAGACCTGTTCCGAGAGGAACACATACTGCATCAGCCGGCAGATCTGGCCGTCGATCGTGACCGGCGTACAGACCGCCTCGAACGGCTGCTGATCGCGCCAAAGCATGAAGCCGCGTGCGACAATCCTGGCGGCGCTGACCTTGCCGTCGAAGAAACCGCGTTCGCTCAGGAGCGAGACGGCCTGCTCCATATCCGCGGTCGCATCCTTCCTCTGTTTGCCGGGATCTTCGCGAAACTCTTCTCGGGTCCGGAGGAGTATTGCGTCCGAAAGCGCGATGACCGTCCAATCGCGCGATATGATCGCCATGGGAAAGGGCGAATGCTCGACGAGCGCGATCTCCGGCCGCATCCCCCGTGCGAGATCCTGCCGGTACATGAGCTCGCTCAGCCGAACCTGGACTCTTGGCTCAGGTGCCTGCAAGCCGCGCTCCCACCGCGACACGGTTGCCTGATCGACCCCGAGCCGCCGGCCAAGCTCCGCCTGCGACACGCCCAGCTGCTCGCGGAATGCGACCAGGTCGCGGTTTCTGGTCCGCATGCTTCCCCCCCCTCGCCCCATAGCCGTCCGCGTCAATGATTATGCAATTATGCGACTTATGCGGCGGACTTTAGGCGCAACTTAGCGTTTTTCACCTATTTCTCAAACCCTGGAACACCAGAATCCGGCAGCCAGGAGTAGCTTATCATGGGTATTATTCAACTTCGTCTGGGTCGACGCCAAGCGCTGCGCGCACTCGTCGGCGCCGCAACGGCGGTCGCCTGCCCCGTTTGCCGGGCGCTGGCCGAAGAGGCGCCACCGGCGCATGCGGGTCCGCATTGGAGCTACGATGGTGCCGCCGGGCCGGACGCCTGGGGCGAACTGTCGGCCGACTTCAAGGTCTGCTCGCTCGGCCTGGAACAGACTCCGATCGACTTGAAGGAGTCGATCCGTGCGGAGACCGGCCTGGTGGAACCGTCCTTCAAGCCGATGCCGCTGACAATTCTCAACAACGGCCACACCATCCAGGTCAATTGCGCACCGGGCAGCAAGACGATCATCTCGGGCCGGCCCTTCGAGCTGCTGCAGTTCCATTTCCATCATCCAAGCGAGCACCTGCTCTCCGGCCGCGCCACCGAGATGGAGTTGCACTTCGTGCACAAGTCGTCGGAAGGGCAACTGGCGGTTCTCGGTATCTTCATCCGGCAGGGTCAGGAGAACGCGGCACTGGCGCCGGTCTGGGCGGCGATGCCGCGCGAAGCGGGAGAGCCGATCAAGGTCGACGCGAACGTCGATGCGGCCGCGCTCCTTCCGGCCAACCGGCAGTACTTTCGCTACAAGGGATCGCTGACGACCCCGCCCTGCTCCGAAGGGGTGCTGTGGACCGTCTTCCGAGATCCGATCGAGGCGTCTGCGGACCAGATCCGCCGGTTCGCCGAACTCTTTCCGGGGAACGCCAGGCCCGTCAAGCCGCTCAACAGTCGGTTCCTCCTGGAATCGATGTGAAATATCCGCGGAGGATTCCATCATGATCGCGCTTCGTTCAGCCAACGACAAGACGTTCCTGGGCAACATCAAGGTCCGCACGAAGATCCTTGGCGGCTCGGGCCTGATTCTGCTGGCACTGGCCGTCGTGGGCGGCCTGGCCTTCCTGTCCTTCAGCAAGGTCGCCAACGACTTTGACGAGTTCAGCGAGGTGGCCTCTCTCGAAGGCCTCAGCCAGGAATTGGCGGGGAACTTCTCGGGGCTGACCAGCGATGCGAGCGAGTTCCTGTTGACCGGTGACGCGGCGATCCTCGCCAAGGCCGAAGAACTCGCCAAGGAGATGACCGAAACCGTCGGCAAGGCCAAAGCCAAGGCCCGGAGCGCCAAAGAGGCCAAGGAGATCGACGAGGTCGGAGCCATCATCGCCACGTTCAGCGAGGAGTTCCGGAAGGTCGGAGAGCTTACCAGCGAGCAGTCGACGCTGGTCGATCAGGTCATCCTCGTCAACGCCGCCAAGCTGATGGCCGACATGGAGACCATGAGCAGGAAATCCGCCGCCGAGGGCAACGCAAACGCCCTGGTCATTTCCCGCACTGCGGAGGTGGCGCTGGCGCGCGGCCATGGGGCGCTCGCCACCGTGCTCGGCCTCGACAAGAAGGAAGCCCTCAAGCTCTTCGAAGATTCCTTCCACGAGTTGGAGCAAGCGATCACCGGGTTGGACAAGGCGACCCAGGGCACCGACATGCGCCCAATCTTCGAAGAGCTGGCCACCTTGACCAAGGCATATCACCAGGCCGCCGAGAAGGCCGTCGAGGATCACGAGGTCCTCGCGGAATTGATCGAGACCGAGATGCTGAAGCAGAGCGACGAGGCAAAGGCCAAGCTGAACGCCCTGTCGGAGGATGTCGGCAAAGAGGAAGAGGGCTTGCGCGCCGCGCTGACCGAAACGATCGGCAACACGGAAGTCACGATCGTTGTCGTTGCAGTCCTCGGCTTTGCGATCGGCATCGTGGTCTCGCTGCTGGTCGCGTCCGGAATCGCCAAGCCGGTCATCCTGATGGCCGGCGTGATGAAGGCGCTGGGCGAAGGCGATCGAACGATCGAGGTCCCCGCCAAGGGCAATCGCGATGAAATCGGCGACATGGCCAAATCCGTCCAAGTCTTCAAGGAAGGCCTGATCGAGGCCGAGCAGCTCCGCGCCGCGCAGGAAGCGGAACAGCAGCGGCAGATCGAGCGCGGCAAGCGGATGGAAGTCCTGGTCGCGGACTTCGACCGCATGATCGGCGAAGTGGTCGGCACGGTCAGCGCCGCGGCGACCGAGCTGCAATCGACCGCCGAATCCCTGTCGGCGACGGCCGAGGAGACTTCGCGGCAGTCGAACGCGGTCTCGGCGGCCTCGGAGGAGATGACCCAGAACGTCCAGACCGTGGCGTCGGCGACCGAGGAGCTGTCCGCCTCCATCCACGAGATCAGCAACCAGGTCACGGAATCGAACCGGATCGTGGGCAACGCGGTGAGAGAGGCCGAGGATACCAACGACAAGGTCCGGGGCCTGTCTGAAGCGGCCCAGAAGATCGGCGCGGTGGTGACTTTGATCAACGCGATCGCCAGCCAGACCAATCTGCTGGCGCTGAATGCCACGATCGAGGCGGCACGGGCCGGCGAGGCCGGCAAGGGCTTTGCCGTCGTCGCCTCGGAAGTGAAGAATCTCGCCACCCAGACGGCCAAGGCGACCGAAGAGATCGCCGGACAGATCAAATCGATCCAGGACTCGACCGATGCCTCGGCAGAGGCCATCCGCTCAATCACGCAGACCATCACCCGTGTGAACGAGATTTCCACCGCGATCGCCTCGGCGGTCGAGGAGCAAGGCGCGGCGACCCAGGAGATCTCCCGGAACGTCCAAGAAGCTGCGACCGGTACGTCCGAGGTCGCCTCGAACATCACCGGGGTGCACGAGGCATCGCAGCAGACCAGCGCCGGTTCTACCCAGGTGCTTTCGGCGGCCGGCGAGTTGGCGCGAAACGGCGCGCGCCTGAAGAAAGAGGTCGAAGGCTTCCTCTATTCCGTGCGTGCACTCTAAAGGAAAGGTGGCGAAGGGCCGAGTTTAGCCCTTCGCGCCGTTCCAGAAGCGCTTCTCGTCGGCGAAATTCCGCCAGACATCCTCGAAGCCGCCGAGATCGCGATCGATGCGCGCGGTCTGCCAGCCGAGCACCAGCCCCTGCAGCAGATTGGCGTCGGCCGCGGCCATGCCGCGCTCGAGCACCAGGCGCTGGGCGAGGCCGCTCAACAGCTGGCGGCTGACGAAGGCATCGTTCAGCGAGCCCAGGCTGTCCTGGATCGCCGCCAGCGAGGCGATGTACTTCTTCGCCGCCTTCGGCTTGTAGAGCGAGTGGAACGCCTCGGCGCCGTAGCGCATCTTCTTCGCCAGAATCCGCAGCCGGTGCAGCTCGGGCTCCGGCAGCGCCTGGTAACGCGCGCCCAGCTTCATCAGCCGCTTGTGCCGCGATTGCAGCAGCGGCCGCGCGAAATCGCCGACCGGCGCGCCCAACCGCGCCCGCGCCGAAGCGCGCCGCCAGTCGCCGGAATGAAGATGGCGATAGAACTGGATCAGCATCGAGACATAGCGCGGATTCTCGATCGCGAGGTGAGCGGTGCGGCGCGCCTCGGTCCGCGCCGTCTGCGCGGTCTCGATCAGCTGGTCGAAGGCCGCCTGGCCCTTGAGGCGGTTGTGGATCGGCTGCAAGGTTTCGGCGATCAGCACGTCGAGATCGCGGGCCGGGCCGAACTGGCGCTGCATCCAGCGCAAGTCGATCGAGATCATCGCCTGTACATCGTCATCGACCAGGTCGCGATAGGCGCTGACGATGGCGCGCAGCCGGCGCAGGGCCACGCGGAACTGGTGGATCGCCTCGTCATCCTCGGTCGACAGCACCGCCTCTTCATTGGCGCGCAGCTGGTCGAGGCAGTTGTTGACGATGGCGACGAAGGCATCCTCGGTGGACAGCTCCGGCGCCAGGCTGATCGGCGTGGCCTTGTTCGGCACCGGCTCCTGGCCGCTCGCCAGGGCATAGCCGCGGCCGGCCTTGGTCTCGGCGCCGAGCCGGACCGGGAAGTCCTCGGAAAGCTGCAGCGCCAGTTGCTCGGCGAGCTCATAGAGCGCGCCCGCATCGCCGGATTTCAGCTCGAGCTCGATCTCGGCGATCGGCAGGCGCCGGCCGCCGGCGATGATCGAGCCGAGATCCAGCGCCACCTCGATCTTGGAATCGCCGCGCTCGGTCAGGAAGGCGGAACGGTGGAACCGGGTCTCGAAGACCGGCCGCAGGCGGCGCCAGACGTTCTCGCGCTCCAGGCGCCGGCTGAGCTTGGCATCGGTGACGGCCGCGAGCTGCGGACGGTCAGCGGCGATCTCGGCCTCGATCTCCTGGAAGTTCTGCAGCCCGCCCGGGCCGGGCACGGGAGCCTTCAGCGTCTGGACGCGCTTCCGCCCGATGCGGCGCACGCGCAACGCCATGCGATGGCCGGAAAGCCACTGGTCGGGGGTGTCGTAATAGGTGGATTCGAGCTTGCTGCGGTGCAGGCCGGGCAGATGCGTCTCGGCGTCCGGTTCCGGTGCCGAAACAGCCGTCGTCACCGCCTCGGGGGCGGCCGCGAACAGGTTCCGCAGTGCCGGCCGGCGGAGAATTCCGGCAGCCGTGTCCGGCGGCAGGAGCAACTTAAGTTCTGTTTCCACCGCCATGAAATCAACGAGTCCGATTTCCCCGGCGCGACCTTATGGGCACACCCCAGCCTGAAAAAGTGACCGTTCCGTGACGCAATTGTTTCAGACTAGCGGTTTCTCACAAGACCGTGAACCGGGTCCAAGAGCAATGCGGCAAGTTAGCAGAGGCCGCATAATCCGTATTCCGATCATTTCGTCAGCGAGGGAGTCGTAATGACAAGGTTGAACAAAACGGCCTGGATCAGGGCCGTGGGCGCGGTTGTCGTCTTAACGGCCGGCGGAGTCACCGCCTGGGCCGCGGATGACGCGGTCAAGACCCGCCAGGCCGATATGAAGGAGATGGGCAAGAGCCTGAAGGCGATCAAAGGCATCATCGACGCCGGCGGCAATGCCGCGGACGTGGTGGCGCCGGCCAACAAGATCGTCGAGGTCGCCGGGCTCATTCCCTCGCTGTTCCCCAAGGGCTCCGACCAGGGCAAGACCGCGGCTCTGCCGGCCATCTGGGAAAACTGGGACGCCTTCACCAAGCATGCCGACAGCCTGAAGACCGAAGCGACGATGCTGGCCTCGGCCGCTCAATCCGGCGATCTGGCGACCGTGCGCGCGCAGTTCGACAAGACCGCCAAGGAATGCGGTGCTTGCCACAAGGAATTCAAGAAGAAAGAAGACTAATTCAGAACATAGACTGCGATCGGCGGTACCGCGGCGATCGCAGCCACGATCAGCGCCCGGAGCGGCGAGGCGAAGTCGGCCTCGCCGTTTCCTTTTGGGCCGTTCGGTCTTGGCAGGAAGGCGCGGCCGGTGACCATGGCGCGCACCAGATTCTCGCGCTTCCAGAAGAGATAGAGCGCGATGACCAGGACATGCAGCGCGATGAGCGCCAGCAGGATGTTGAACAGCCAAGCATGCACGAAGCCGGCGAGATCCGTCACCGATTCCGGCGCGTTGTCGTAAAGCGGACCGTCGAACAGAACGTCGTCGGTGTTGAACAGCCCGCTGAAGGACTGGATCCCGACCGCGAGCAGCAGGACCAGCACCATCAAGCCGCCGGCGGCATTGTGGCCGAAGCTGTGCGACGGCTTGCGCGCGAACAAGGTCTTCGCATAGCCCAGCACCGCGGCGGGGCCTTTGATGAACTGGGTGAAGCGCGCGGTGCGGCTGCCGACGAAGCCCCAGAGGATGCGGAACAGCACCAGCCAGCCGACGCCGAGGCCGACCTGGTAATGCGTCTCGTACCACTCGTTCTCACCGGTGATCCAGGACGCGACGATGCCGATCACCAGCAGCCAGTGGAAGGCGCGGACATAGGGATCCCAGACGCGGACCGGCGCCAGATCGGCCATGGTGGATGAATCAGGCGCCATGGAGGTTGCGCTCCTTCTCGCGGGTCGCGGCGCGGCGGCGGCGCGCGGGCCTTTCCATGGCGGTCTCCCAGGTCTGGTCGGGCGCGAACCATTCGCCGACGATGTCGACCAGCGCGCGGATCTTCGGGCTGGAATGGCGGCTCGGCGGGTAAACCACGAACAGGGTCAGCGGATCCGCCGGGAACTTGCTGAGGATGGGCACGATCGTCCCCTTTTCCAGGTCTTGCGACAGGAGGAATTCCGGCAACATGGCAATTCCTTCGCCGTCGCGCAGCGGCTCCAGCAACAAATGTCCGTGATTGGCGTGGAGCGTGCCCCGCACCTTGACCTGGCGCGCTCCCTTGAAGCTCCATTCGAAAGGGCGGCTGCTGAGCGTGTAGATGAAGCAGTTGTGCCGGGAGAGATCCTCCGGCTTCTGCGGCGTGCCATGCGCCTTGAGATAGCTGGGCGCGGCGACGACATGGATCGGAATCTGGCGGATGCGTTTGGCGATCAGGGTGGAATCCGGCAGGGTGGCGCGGATGCGGATCGCCGCATCGAAGCCCTCCTCCACCAGGTCGACCAGGCGGTCGGTCGCCTCGACCGCAACGGTGAGCTTCGGATGCCGCCGGCCGAGCTCGGACAGCATGGCGCTCAAGCAGACCTGGCCGAAGGCGCTGGGCACGCTGATGCGGAGCGTTCCGGCGGGCTCCGATTGCAGATGCCGGACCGCCGCGTCAGCCGCCTCCAGCTCGTCCAGCAGGCCGACGGCGCTCTCGAAATAGGCCTGCCCGGCATCGGTCGGATGCAGGCGGCGGGTGGTGCGGTGGATCAGCGTGGCGCCGAGATAGGCCTCAAGCTCGCTGACCTGCTTGGAGACCGCGGCCTTGGACAGGCCGAGCTGCCGGGCGGCCGCGGAAAAGCTGCCGAGTTCCAGCACCTTGCGGAAGCTTCGCATCGCCGCGACCTGATCCATGGCAGCTCCATTGTTCCAACTATGTTGACAATCTTATCACCCCGAGCGCGATTGTCACCGCCACCCTGCAGGCGCAGGTTCACGCTTCCCATTGCAGTCAATTCCGGAGACGACGATGACCAAGGTTCTGGTGCTGTACTATTCGAGCTACGGCCATATCGAGCAGATGGCGAAGGCGGCCGCGGAAGGCGTCGCCAAGGTCAGCGGCGCCACCGCGGTGGTCAAGCGGGTGCCGGAGACGGTGCCGCTCGAGATCGCCAAGCAGATGCACTTCAAGCTCGACCAGGCGGCCCCGATCGCCACCGTCGATGAGCTCGCCGATTACGACGCGATCATCTTCGGCACGCCGACCCGCTACGGCAACATGGCGGCGCAGATGAAGACCTTCATCGACATGACCGGCGGCCTTTGGATGAAGGGCGCGCTGGTCGGCAAGGTCGGCAGCGTCATCTCCTCCAGCGCCACCCAGCATGGCGGCCAGGAGACCACCATCACCAGCTTCCACACCGTGCTGTTCCACCACGGCATGGTGGTCGTCGGCCTGCCCTATTCCTGCCAGGCGCAGATGGGCGTCGAGGAGATCAAGGGCGGCTCGCCCTACGGCGCGACGACCATCGCCGGCGCCGACGGCAGCCGCCAGCCGAGCGAGCAGGAACTCGGCATGGCACGCTTCCAGGGCGAGCATGTCGCCAAGATCGCCGCGAAGCTGAAGTAAGAGAGCTGACTGAGCCCGGCTTTACCGGGGACGTGTGGAACGGCCGGAGGAAACTCCGGCCGTTTTGCATTGCGGGTTGCGCCTCGCGCGCGGCGGCGCATAGAACTTCCATCCCTTGAAGATGGAGCTCGCCGATGCTGACACTCGACGCCAAGCGCACCGCCCTGGTCCTGATCGACGTGCAGAAGGGCACGCTCGGCTTCAATCTCTCGCCTTATACACCTGCGGGTATCGTCGCGACCTCGGCGAAGCTGGCACAGGCCAGCCGCAAGGCCGGCGCCCTGCTGGTCTATGTGCGCGTCGTCTTCGCCACGGACTATGCCGACCGGCCGCAGGGCTTGACCGACACGCCGATGATCCTGCCGCCGGGCGGCATGCCGGCCGACTGGTCGGACTACGCGCCGGAGGTCGCCGCCATCGCGCCCGATCTCTGGATCGCCAAGCGGCAGTGGAGCGCCTTCCACGGCACCGAGCTCGATCTGCAGCTGCGCCGGCGCGGCATCACCCACACGATCTTCGGCGGCATCGCCACCAATTTCGGCGTCGAGTCCTCGGCGCGCGACGCCTGGCAGAACAACTACACCGTGGTCGTCGCCGAGGATGCATGCAGCAGCGTCGGCCCGGACCTCCACAAGTTCGCGATCGAGAAGACGCTGCCTCGGGTATCGCTGGTGCGGTCCAGTGCGGAGATCGTCGCGGCGCTGGCCGGGGCCGCGTAGGGTCCGAAGGCACTCATCTACAGCCGCTTCAACTCAGCCTCGGCAACGACGCGTTCGGTCTGAGCCAGCGGACAGGCGCTGCTGGCATACCGGAAATGTGATGCGGCCGTCTCGGTCCATTGATCCAGGAGAGCCAGTTCGCCCAAGATGAGCTGGGTGTGACAATCCCGCACCTTGGATATCGCCCCATAGGGCTCCGACCGCACCTCTTCATGCACATTCAACTCCGTGGCTTTCCCTTGGATGAATCGCAGGATTACCGCGGGCCAGTCGGCATTCGCTTTCGCCGCCTTCTGCAAAACCGCCGAAGCATCGCGGTGATCCCGCCGCGTGGCGATGTAGAGCCATATGTATCCAAAGGGATTGTCGGGGCTGATCTCGATTGCCCGCTCGATATCCGCAGCTGCGAGACCATAGTCCCCCTGGATGAAATAGAGGGTCGAGCGATTCTCGTAGGTCCGTGCAAGCTTCGGATTCAATTCGACCGCCCGCGACAGATCGGTCAGGGCCGGGACCATCTCGCCCAGCATCATGTGCGCCCAACCGCGATTGGAATACAGCTCTGCGCCATCGGGCTTCAGTTGGATTGCACGATCGAGATCGCGAATTGACGCGGTGAAATCGCCCTTCAAGGCGTAGGCATAGCTGCGATTCGCATAGGCAATCTCGGACGGCCGCAGGGATATCACCCTGTCGAAGTCGGCGACGGCGCGATCGAAGTCCGCCATCTGGTTGTAGGCCCAGCCTCGGTTGGAAAGGGCGAACAAATCGTCCGGCTTGAGCACGAGTGCCTGATTGAAGTCCGCGACGCCGCGTGCATAGGCTTTCTTGTCGTTGTAGGAAGCGCCGCGGGCGGCCAATGCCTTCGCCTGAAGGTCCGCAGACAGGCCAGGCGTCGCGAGCGCCGAGTCGCAAAGCGCGATCGCCTTGTCGCCTTCGCGACGCTCGGTTGCCGCGAAGCAGGCTTCGACGCTGGCCGTGGCGTCCGTCGTCTTGGCGCCGGTAGTCGCGCAAGCCTGAACCAGCAGCGCCGTGCAAACCGCCGCCGACACCGCACACAGAAATCGCCTCATTCAACTCCCGCGTCGGACTGACGCGTCCCGCCATTTTCTGGATCTAAAATCTACGGTTGCGCCCCTCTCCGGTCAACGTGCGACTGATTGAGAGAAACGAAGCCCGCCGCCTCTAGCGAATCTCCGATTGACAGGCCCGCGAATTTCCCCAATATCGGCGGCGGGTCACGCTCCCCCAACGGAGCGCATCGTTCTGGAAGGAACGCCGATGACACGTCCTGATGGGCGGCCTCAACGGCCGCTTTTTTCGTCTGGGCCCTGCGCCAAGCGCCCGGGCTGGAATGTTTCTCTCCTCGAAAACGCGGCACTCGGCCGCTCGCACCGCTCCAAGCCCGGCAAGGCCAAGCTCGCCGCGGTGATCGAGCAATCCCGCAAGCTTCTCGGCGTGCCCGCCGACTATCGCATCGGCATCGTGCCCGGTTCCGATACCGGCGCGGTGGAGATGGCGCTGTGGTCGCTGCTCGGGCCGAAGCCGGTGACCGTGCTCGCCTTCGAGAGCTTCTCCAAGGACTGGGCCAAGGACATCACCGGCCAGCTGAAGCTGAACGCGACCGTGCTGGAAGCGCCCTATGGCGCCCTGCCCGACCTCAAGGCCATCGACTGGTCGCATGACCTGGTGTTCTGCTGGAACGGCACCACCTCCGGCGTGCGTCTGCCGGCGACCGACTGGATCCCGGCCGACCGCGCCGGCCTCACCATCTGCGACGCCACCTCGGCCGCCTTCGCCATGGACCTGCCCTGGGACCGGCTCGATGTCGTCACCTGGTCCTGGCAGAAGGTGCTGGGCGGCGAAGCGGCCCATGGCATGATCGCGCTCTCGCCGCGCGCGGTCGAACGCCTCACCACCCACAAGCCGGCCTGGCCGCTCCCCAAGGTCTTCCGCATGACCGCGAGCGGCAAGCTCTCCGAGGGCATCTTCAAGGGCGAGACCATCAACACGCCCTCGATGCTCTGCGTCGAGGATCAGCTCGATGCCTTGGGCTGGGCGGAGAAAATCGGCGGCCTGCGGGCGCTGATCGGCCGCACCGAGGCCAATGTCGCGCAGATCTCCGACTGGGTGGCGCGCAGTTCCTGGGCCGCCTTCCTCGCCGAGGATGCGGCGACCCGCTCCACCACCAGCGTCTGTCTCAAGATCGTCGATCCATGGTTTCGCGCCCTGCCGGAAGCGGCGCAGCAGGAGGTGGCGAAGCAGCTGGCGGCGGCATTGGAAGCGGAAGGCGTCGGCTTCGATCTCGGCGCATATCGCGACGCGCCGCCGGGCCTGCGGATCTGGTGCGGCGCCACCGTGGAGGCGACGGATATCGCGGCGCTGCTGCCCTGGCTCGACTGGGCCTATGCGCAGGTGAAGAGCAAAACCGAGAAGGCGGCGTAGTCATGAGCAAACCGAAAGTCCTGATCGCCGACGAGCTGGCACCCGAAGCGGTGCAGATCTTCAAGGATCGCGGCGTCGAGGTCGAAGTGAAGGTCGGGCTGAAGCCCAAGGAGCTGGTCGAGATCATCGCCGGCTTCGACGGTCTCGCGGTGCGCTCGGCCACCAAGGCCACGGCGGAGGTGATCGCCGCCGCCAAGAACCTGAAAGTGATCGGCCGGGCCGGGATCGGCGTCGATAACATCGACATCAAGGCGGCCACAGCGCGCGGCATCTGCGTGATGAACACGCCGTTCGGCAACAACATCACCACCGCCGAGCACACCATCGCCATGATGATGGCGCTGGCCCGGCATATCCCGCTGGCCGATCGCACCACCCATGACGGCAAGTGGGAGAAATCGCGCTTCGTCGGGGTCGAGCTCTACGCCAAGACCCTCGGCATCGTCGGCTGCGGCAATATCGGCTCGATCGTCGCCGACCGGGCGCAAGGCCTCAAGATGAAGGTGATCGCCTTCGATCCCTTCCTTTCCGCCGAGCGCGCGGTCGATCTCGGGGTCGAGAAGGTCGAGCTCGAGACGCTGCTGAAGCGCGCCGATTTCATCAGCCTGCACACCCCGCTGACCGAGCAGACCCGCGGCATCATAAACGCGGAAGCCTTGGCGAAGTGCAGGCCGGGCGTCCGCCTGGTCAACTGCGCCCGCGGCGGTCTGGTGGTCGAGGCCGACCTCAAGGCCGCCTTGGATTCCGGCCAGGTCGCGGGTGCCGCGCTCGACGTCTTCTCCGAGGAGCCGGCGAAGGCGAACATCCTGTTCAACCATCCGAACGTGGTCTGCACGCCGCATCTCGGCGCCTCCTCGACCGAGGCGCAATTCAACGTCGCGGTGCAGGTGGCCGAGCAGATGGCCGACTTCCTGCTGCACGGCGCCGTGACCAATGCGATCAACATGGCTTCGGTCACGGTCGAGGAAGCGCCGCGTCTCAAGCCCTATATGAAGCTTGCCGAGCAGCTCGGCGCCTTCGCCGGGCAGGCCACCGAGACCGGCATCCGCCGCGTCATCATCGAGTATGAAGGCCATGTCGCCGGGCTCAACACCCGGCCGCTGACCGCGATCCTGCTGCAGGGCCTGCTGAAGCCGCAGCTCGATTCCGTCAACATGGTGAACGCCCCGCTGGTCGCCAAGGAGCGCGACATCGAGGTCTCCGAGGTGAAGACCGACCGCGAAGGCGACTTTCACACCCTGATCCGGCTCGGCGTCGAGAGCGAGAAATGGCGACGCGATGTCGCAGGCACCCTGTTCGCCGACCAGCGGCCGCGGGTGGTCGAGATCAAGGGCATCAAGATCGATGCCGAGCTCGGGCCCAACATGCTCTACGTCACCAATGAGGATAAGCCCGGCTTCATCGGCCGCCTGGGCACGCTGCTCGGCGACCACAAGGTCAACATCGCGACCTTCGCGCTCGGCCGCTCCGCGCCGGGCCAGGATGCCATTGCACTGGTTGAGATCGACGGCGCCCTGCCCAACCACCTGATCGACGAGGTGCAGGCCCTGCCCGGCGTCAAGCAGGCAAAAGCCCTTAACTTCTAGGCAAGCCGAGTTCTGCTAGGCTTCTCGGAATAAGGGGAGAGTCCGCCATGGCCCAGAAGATCCGCCTCTCGAAGCTGAAGCGCCTGCCGAAGATCGACTTCGACATCTACGACGCGCGGCTGACCGAGCTGCAGCACAGGCTGGAGCGCGTTCAGCATGCGCACCTCTTCACCGGCGACCGCGGTGTCATCGCCTTCGAGGGCATGGATGCCGCGGGCAAGGGCGGCGCCATCCGCCGCATCTCCTGGGCGCTGGATCCCCGCAGCCTCAAGGTCTGGCCGATCGGCGCGCCGGACGAGATCGAGAAGAAGCAGCATTACCTGCAGCGCTTCTGGAGCCGCATGCCGGCCAGGGGCCAGCTCGCGATCTTCGACCGCTCCTGGTACGGCAGGGTCCTGGTCGAGCGGGTCGAAGGCTTCGCCAAGCCGGATGAATGGAAGCGCGCCTACAAGGAGATCAACGAGTTCGAGCGCCAGCTGACTGACAGCGGCACCCGCGTCATCAAGATCTTCCTGCATATCAGCAAGGACGAGCAGCTCCGGCGCTTCGAGGAGCGGCTGCGCAATCCCCTGAAGCGGTGGAAGCTGTCCTATGAGGATTTCCGCAACCGCGACAAGTGGGACCAGTACGTGGAAGCGATCGAGGATATGTTCGACAAGACCTCGACCAAGTATGCGCCCTGGCATGCGGTCCAGGGCGACAACAAGCCGGCCGCCCGGCTGGAGACCATCAAGCTCATCGTCGAGGCGCTTTCGCGCGGCATCGAGATCGGCGAGCCGCCGATCGATCCCAAAGTGCTGAAGGTCGCCCGCCAGGAACTCGGCAAGATCCCGCTGGTCGAGCGCCGCGGCAAGCCGCGCAAGGATTAGCCCCGGGCGAGGAAGTCCGGAATCACCCGGCAGAGCGTCGCGGTCACCTCCGGCGCGAAGTCGTGGCCGGCGCGGTCCAGCATCTCCAGTCTTGCGCGCGGAATGCGCGCCGCCGCCGCCCGCCCCTGCTCCGGCGCGATGACGGGATCGTCGCTGCCATGCACGACCAGGGTCGGGCAGCCGATCCGTTCCAGCAGCGCGCGCCGATCGCCGGAACCGCGCATCGCCTGCGCCTGGCGATAGATGCCGGCGGGACGGTCGGCGCGATCGAGCGCAGCCGCGATATGGCTTCGTGCTTCGGCGCGATCGAACGCGAGATGCGGGCCGCGGTACAAGGCTGCATCCTCCGCCAGCATGTCGATGCGCGCCGCCAGATCGCCGCCGCCGGTGATCGAGCGCGCCATGGCCGCCAGGGCAAGCGGCGTCGCGGCGATCCACGGCGCGCCGTCCGAGCTCATCAGTGAAACCAGCGAACGGGTGCGGGCCGGATATCGGGCCGCGAAGATCTGCGCGATCATGCCGCCCATGGAATAGCCGAGGATATGCGCCTGCTCGATCGCCAGCCGGTCGAGCACCGCGCGGATATCCGCCGCCATATCGTGGAGCGTGTACGGCGCGGTCCCCGGGGGCGCGTCGGCGGTCGGGAAGTCGGATGGCTTCAGCGCGGGATCCAAGGCCGGCCCCGCGAGCGGCGACAATCCGGCATCGCGGTTGTCGCAGAGGATCACGCGGCAGCGCGCTGCCAGCGCCGCAACCAGCGCCTCCGGCCAGTCGATCAGCTGCTGGCCGAGCCCCTGAATCAACAGGATCGGTTCGCCCGCGACCGGACCACGACTCTCAACGTGCAGGCGGACGGCAGAATCCATCAATCCGCCGCCAGCTCGGGCCTGCGCTCAAAGCCCGAGCGACTGCTTCACCGCGGCGAGGCCATCCTTTCCGTCGAAGGTGGTCACGCCGGCAAGCCAGGCATCGAGCACCTTGGGATCGGCCTTCAGCGACTTGGTCGCCGCATCGGCCGGCGCCATTCCGTCCTGGATCAGGTAGCCCATGCCGGCATTCTCCATCGGCACGTTGAAGGTGAGATTGTCGAGCAGCTTGGCGACGTTCGGGCATTCCTGGGTGTAGCCCTTGCGGACCTGGGTGTGCACCGTGGCCGCGCCGAGATCGGCGCCGTAATAAGCGTCGCCGCCGGTCAGGTAGGCGAGCTTGATGTCGTTGTTCATCGGATGCGGTGCCCAGCCCTGGAACACGATCCAGTCCTGCGTCGCGACCTTGCGCTTCACCTCGGCCAGCATGCCCACCTCGCTGGACTCGACGACGTTCCAGCCGGTCAGGCTGAACTTCGGATCCTTGATGATGTCGAACATCAGCTGGTTGCTGCCGGGTTCGATGCCGTACATCTTCTTGCCGAACTTGTCCGGGAACTTCGCGAGATCGGCGATGTCGTGGACGCCGGCGTCATAGACGTATTGCGGCACGGCGAAGGTGTATTTGGCGCCTTCGAGATTCTGATGCACCGTCTCGACCGAGCCGTCCTTCTTATAGGCTTCGTAGTAGCCCACCATGGCCGGATCCCAGTAGCCCATGAAGACGTCGAGATCCTTGTTCTTCAGGCTCTGATAGATGACTTCGACGCCGAGCAGCTTGGAATCCGGCGCGTAGCCCAGCCCCTTCAGCAGCACCGAGGCGATGCCGGTCGTAAAAGCCAGATCGTTCCAGCCCGGCTCGGCCAGCCGCACCGTCCTGCAAGCGGCGGGATCCGCCGCCCAAGCCGGCCCTGCCGCCGCTGCCAAAACGCCGGCCGCCAGCAACCCCGTCCATGTCTTCATCTTCGCCTCCCCAGGCATCCGGTCGTTTTGACCGGTCGGTTAGTTTATTGTCCCATTGGTCAATTTATAGACCCGGTGGACAGATGGGT
Organism: Dongia sedimenti; assembly: GCA_030715195.1. Taxonomy (GTDB): domain Bacteria; phylum Pseudomonadota; class Alphaproteobacteria; order Dongiales; family Dongiaceae; genus Dongia; species Dongia sedimenti. Next base: position 724,433 of record JAUYVI010000001.1, on the reverse strand, counting down.
CAATCGGCGAATAAAAGCGGGGCGCGGAACAACGGGAGCCGAGCGTGGCGCGGGCCAAAATCGAGGAGATCCGGCGGCAGGAGCTGACCGAAGCGGCCTATGAGATCCTGCAGGAATCCGGAATTGCCGGAACGACGCTGGCCAAGGTCGCGGAGCGCGCCGGGATGTCGAAGGGCATCGTGCTGCATTACTTCCGCGACAAGGACGATCTGCTGGAGGCGGTCATGCGCCTCGCCAACGCGCTGCTGCGCGACGAGGTGGTGCGGCGGATGCGCCGCACCAAGGGCGATCGCGGCCGGGTCGAAGCCATCGTCGCCGCGAACTTCTCCCCGTCCTTCTTCAAGCCTGAGATCTGCAACGCCTGGCTCTCGCTCTGCGCCGAGGTGCCGCGCAACCGCGAGTTCGGCCGCATCCAGCGGGTGATCCATGCGCGCATGCGCAGCAATCTCGCGCCGCCGTTGCGGACGCTGCTGCCGGCGGACGCGGCCGAGGCCGCGGTGATCGGCATCACGGCGATGATCGACGGATTGTGGCTGCGCTTCGGCCTCTCGCTCGGCGGGCTGACGCGCGAGCAGGCGGTGGCCGAGATGGATCGGTATCTGGCGCAGCTCCTAGACTAGCGTCAGCTTGAATCCTTCATGGCTGGCCACGAAGCCGAGCGATTGGTAGAAGCGCAGGGTGTCTTCGCGCGATTTGTTCATCGCGAGTTGCACCAGGCCGCAGCCGCGCCGCCGGCATTCTTCGATCGCCCATTGCAGCATCAAATGCCCGAAGCCCCGGCCGCGCCGGGATGATGCGATGCGCACGCTCTCGATCTGGCCGCGCAGCATGCCTTTGAGCGACAGGCCGGGGATGAAGGTGAGCTGCAGATAGCCGATGAGCTCGCCGTCGTCCTCCAGCACCGCCATGAACTGGTTCGGATCACGCGCGATCGCGGCGAAGGCTTCCGCATAGGCCGGGTCGAGCGGCGGGCCGGCGGCCTCGCGGCTCTGCCCGAGCACGTCGTCGGCCAGCATGGCGACGATCGCCGGCAGATCCGCGCGGCGCGCCTGCCGGACCGCGGCGGTCACGGGGCCTGCGTGAAGTGGACGAACAGCGCCAGCGTCGCGACCGCCACCAGGGCGCCGATCACCGCCGACCAGATCCGTCGCCGCAGATCCATGCCGGGCTTAGCTGCGCCGGATGTGATGGAGCCGCGACCGCCAGCGTTCGATGGTGCGGGAGACCAGGCCGCCATCGGTCGTGTCGTTCGACCAGGCTTCCATGAAGGACTTCACCTTCTGCCGCGGCCGCGCCGACAACGGAAGCTCGTTGACCGTGAGGCGCGTCGGGAAGGCGACGCCCTGGCCGAACACGATCGCCTCGCGGGTGTTGAGCGCGGGGAGCGCCTGCATCAGGCCGGCCGCGGAATCGGGCAGCGCATTTTTCACGAAGGCGAGATCGCGCTCGTTGCCGAGGCGGAGCGTGATGATGGTGCCGCATTGCGAGACGATCGAGGGCGAGACCTCGGACGGACGCTGCGAGATGACGCCGAGACCGACGCCGTACTTGCGGCCTTCCTTCGCCACCTGGCCGGCGGCATGGACGGCGAGCGAGATCGTCTTGCCGCTGCGGTCGTCCCAGAGATAGCGGTGCGCCTCCTCGCAGACCAGCACGGTCGGCACGGCGCCCTCCTCCCCGCTCCAGACCGCGAAGGAGAACACGGTGCGGAAGACCACGGAGACCACCACATCGACGATTTCTTCCGGAATGTCGGAGAGGTCGATGGTGGTGATCGGCTTGCCTTCGACCGGAATGCGAATGAGCTGGCAGATCACCTCGCCCATCACGTCGCGCACGAATTGCGGACCGAACATGAAGCCGTAGCGGTCGTCGGAGGTCAGCTCTTCCAGCCGGTTGAGGATCCGCAGATAGCTCTGGATCGCTTCCGGATTGTCGAGCTTACCCATCATATCGTTGACGATGCGGCGGAAGTCCGAGAGGCGGAACGGCACCGGGCTGTCGAGATTGAGGCTGGAGGTCGGCGCGGCGGGCTGGCCGGGCTTGGCGGCGGCACCGGCGGCAATGCCGGCATAGAGCGTCTTCGCCTGCACCACGGCCTCGCGCAGGATCTTCACCTCGGAAGCGTATTCGGATTCCGGCAGCACCTTGAAGACGGCGCAGAATTCCTTGAACTGCAGCATCCAGTAAGGCAGCCGAAGCGTCGACAGCGTCAACCGCTCGGTCATCCCGGCGAAGGCGCCTTCGTATTCGTTGTGCGGATCGAGCAGGATCATATGCGCGTTCGGCAGGCGCTCCAGAATCGCGCGCAGGATCACCGAGGTGGTCGAGGTCTTACCGGAGCCGGAACTGCCGAAGATCGCGAAATGCGTCCTGAGCAGGTTGTCGACATCGAGATAGATGTCCTGGGTGCCGTTGAACTCGGCCTTGCCGATATGGACGGTGCTGCTGGAGGTGGTTTTCACGACGGACCCCGCGTCCGCCTCGGCGACGGTCAGCACCGGGGAACCGATCGCCGGCCAGCGCGCCACGCCGCGCTTGAAGTCGGAACCGCCATTGGCGCCGGGGACGAACTGCCCGACCAGGCTGATATCCATCACCGCGCCCTTGTCCGAGCCGGCGCTGCGGATGGCGGAAACGATGCCGAGGACGCGCGCGGTCCCGCTCTGGACCTCGACCATGCTGCCCACGGTCACCCCCTGGTCGCCGCCGGTCCCGGATTGGGCCGCGGTCAGCTGGACCGCGTCCATCAAGGCCTTGATGTTGGAGCCGGTGACTTCACTCACCTGGCCAATCTGCGCCGGCATCGACTGATTCTCCCCAAACCCTTGATCAGGCTGATTCTGCGCCCCGCTGGCCCACCCTGATTCCAGACGCATTATTAGCTGGCGGACCGGCGGAAGCCAATCGCGGCAATAGGGAAAATATTCTTTTCCGGCAACGATTTGTCGGGAACCGGGTTTTACGATTGGGTAACGGATCTATTCTATAGTTTTCTCCATGAATACTTGTATTCCTATCATCAATTCAGTAAACGGCAAAATAATGGCGAGTTTTTCTAAAACTCACGGCAACCGCGACGCGGGTTTTGCATGAGCGGCAGCAAGGAACAGACCTGGTATTCGAACCCCGAGCTCGGCCTGCCGGCCCTTTCGGAGACGCGCTACATCACCTTCCCGAAGGACGCCCTGATCGCGGCCATCAAGTTCCTGGCGGCTTCCGCCAACCAGCCGCTGCCGCACGGCAAGCTGGAGCGCTGCGACGTGCGGTCGGACCCGGATATTGCGGTGGTTCTGGGCATTCGCGACGAGACCACCGGGGAGCTCAATAACTGCGAGTTCACTGCCGAGCGGCTGGGAGCCGCCATGATCGCCTATTGCCGACAGGTCGGCGTGCCGCTGCCGCGAACCGCCGAAAAGTCCCTCCTGGTTTCGGGGGACAATCTCATGCTTTGCGTCACGGTGCGGGGGCGGAGCACAAAGCTGCTCCACCACCTGGACGCCCAGAGGTTCTCGGCCAAGCCGAAATAGGATTGTTGGCCCGCCAAGCCTCGCCCTGCTCCGAGAATTGCGCTAACTTCGGGTCCTGCCGGTGCCGAAGCGGGAGCCTTGGCGAATGAAGCCGCAAGAACAAGAAGACCTGCCGGTCTATCGCAAGATCGCCGCGATCCTGCAGGACAGTATCAAGGCCGGCCGGCTGACGCCGGGCACGATCCTGATGGAAGGCTCGCTGGCGGCGATCTTCGGGTCGAGCCGGACCCCGGTCAAACAGGCGCTGAGCGATCTGTCCGAGCGCGGCGTGATCCAGCGCTTCGACGGGCGCGGCTTCGTCGTCGGTTCGGCCAAGGCGCCGCAACGCGTTCCTGTCACCGCCGGCCTGCTCGGCCTCGACGAGGCCAATCCGGAACTCCCGCGCACCTGGGCCTGGCAGCGGATCTACGACGGCGTCGAGCGGGCGCTGATCTTCCATTCCGCCTTGGGCAAGTTCCGCGTCAACGAGGTCGAGCTCGCGCGCCACTACAAGGTCGGACGAACCGTCGCCCATGACGTGCTGGTGCAGGCGCAATCGACCGGCCTGCTGGCGAAGGACGAGCGGCTGCGCTGGTACGTGGTGCCGTTGGACGAGAAGCGGGTCTGCGATCTCTACGATCTGCGCGAGCTGCTCGAGCCGAAGGCGATCGCGACCAGCGTCGGACGCGTGCCGCCGGAATTCCTCGCCGGCATGGTCGAGCGGCTGGAAGCGGCGATCGCCGCCTATCCCAAGGTCAGCGCCGCCGAGATGGACGCGCTGGAGCACGGGCTGCACGTGACCTCGCTCGGCTATTGCGACAACCGGGAAATCATGGAGGCGCTAAAGCGCACCCGCTGCCTGCATTTCACGCAGAAGCATATGTTAGGGGCCCAGGTTTCCTATCCCACCGACGAGCCTTTCATGACCGAGCATCTGGATGTCGTCCGCGCCATGCTGCGCAACGACCCGGCGCGGGTCGAAGCCGGCATGCTCACCCATCTGCGGACCGCGCGCGCGAAAGTGATCGACCGCCTCGCGGTGTTCCGCCGCAGCTTCGGCGGCTCCGACCTGCCGTATATTGGCTGAACGCCCCTCCCGACAGCTTCCGCATTTGTATGAACATTGCATGCGAAATTCGGTCATGTTAGCGTCGCCGCAACAGGATCGCGCGCCAAGACGCGAGGACAGGCCAGCAATTCAGGTGCGGAAGTGTCGATCGGTCTCCTCCTTCGGAGCGGGACCCCATAAACGCGAGAGAAGAAACCACGCTATCGTCATCACGGGAGAACGGAGGAGATAACCCCCATGTTCAAGAAAACACTGATCGGCGCGACCGCGATCTGTCTGGCGCTCGCCAGCGCGAATGCGATGGCCGACACCAAGGACAAGAAGATCGCGCTCTCGAACAACTACGCCGGCAATTCCTGGCGCCAGGCCATGCTGAAGAGCTGGGACAAGGTGACCAAGCAGGCGGTGGCCGACGGCGTCGTCGCCGCGGCCGATCCCTTCACCACCTCGGAGAATCAGGTCACCGAGCAGGCGGCGCAGATCCAGAACCTGATCCTGCAGGGCTACAACGCGATCGTCGTCAACGCGGCCTCGCCGGACGCCCTCAACGGCGTGATCAAACAGGCCTGCGATGCCGGCATCGTCGTCGTCTCGTTCGACGGCATCGTGACCGAGCCCTGCGCCTGGCGCGTCGCCGTCGATTTCAAGGCGATGGGCAAGTCCGAGATCGAATACTTGAAAGAGAACATGAAGGACGGCGGCAACCTGCTGGAGATCCGCGGCCTGGCCGGCGTCTCCGTCGATGACGCGATCCATTCCGGCATCGAGGAAGGCGTCAAGGAGAACAGCCAGTTCAAGATCGTCGGCTCGGTCCATGGCGACTGGGCCCAGGACGTGGCGCAGAAGGCCGTCGCCGGCATCCTGCCCTCGCTCCCCGAAGTGAAGGCGGTGGTGACCCAGGGCGGCGACGGCTATGGCGCGGCCCAGGCCTTCAAGGCGGCCGGCCGGCCGACCCCGCTCATCATCATGGGCAACCGCGAGGACGAGCTGAAGTGGTGGAAGGAGCAGAAGGACGCGAACGGCTACAGGACCATGTCGGTCTCGATCGCGCCCGGCGTCTCCACCCTCGCCTTCTGGGTTGCGCAGATGATCCTCGACGGCCAGCAGGTGCCGAAGGATCTGACCGTGCCGTTCCTCCGGATCGACCAGGACAATCTCGAGAAGAGCCTGGAGACCACCGAGAAGGGCGGCGTCGCCAACACCGAGTACTCGCTGGAAGACGCCAAGAAGGTCGTCGCCGGCGCGAAGTAGTGCCGCATCGAGTTTGCGGCACCCCTCACCCCAACCCCTCTCCCACCCCCGTCGGCGAAGGCCGACAAGACTGGCGGGAGAGGGGCTTTGGACCGAGCGCTGGCAACAGCGTCCCCTCTCCCCTTGTGGGAGAGGGACAGGGTGAGGGGTGGCCGCACAAAGACTTCCTCCAACACGATCGCGACTTAGAGTAACGAGGACCACATGGGAACGCAGCCGGAGCAGATCGTCAGCCTGAAGGGCGTGGCGAAAAGCTTCGGCGCCGTTCGCGCCCTGGCCGGCGTCGACCTCGCGGTCGGCGCCGGCGAATGCCTCGGGCTGGTCGGCCATAACGGCGCCGGCAAATCCACCCTGATGAACGTGCTGGCCGGCACGCTGGCACCCGACAGCGGCGCGATCGAGATCCACGGCAAGGACCTCGCCGCCGGCTATTCCGTCACCGTCGCCCACCGCAACGGCATCCGCTGCGTGTTCCAGGAGTTGTCGCTCTGCCCGAACCTGACCGTGGCGGAGAACACCCGGATCCTGCATCCGGCACTCAAGGGCTTCGGCTGGAAACAGCGCGCCGGCCGGCTGATCAAGGAGAAGCTCGACGAGATCCTGCCCGGCCACGGGATTTCGCCCGGCGACACGGTCGGCGACCTTTCGCTCGGCCAGCGCCAGATGGTCGAGATCGCGCGCGCCTTCACCGTGACCGACGATCCCCTGCACCTGGTCATCCTCGACGAGCCCACCTCCTCGCTCGATGCATCGACCGCACAACAGCTGCTGGAATTCGTGCGCCGCGAGGTCGCCCGGGGCCGCAGCGTGATCCTGATCTCGCATCTTCTCGGCGAGATCCTGCGCTATTCCGACCGCGTCGTGGTGATGAAGGACGGCAAGGTCGTGGCCGAGCGCCCGGCCGACCGGTTCGACCGCGATTCCCTGGTCGGCGCCATGGGCACCGTGGTTGAGCATCATGCCGCGGTCCAGGCGACCGCCGTTCGCGAACGCAGCGGCACGCCGGTCGTCGTGCGCGCGAAATCGGCGCTGCAGACCGACGATCAGGCGCTGGTCGCCCATCGCGGCGAGATCATCGGCCTGGCCGGCCTCGCCGGCCACGGGCAGACCCGGATGCTGCTGCAGGTCTTCGCCGGCGCGGTCGGCCGGATGCACGGCGTCGACGTGCAGGGTCCGGTCGCCTTCATTGCCGGCGACCGCCAGACCGAGGGCATCTTCCCGCTCTGGTCGATCGCGCGCAACGTCACCGTTCGCTCGCTGCCCCGGATGCTGCGGCATCAGCTGGTGGATTCGCGGCGCGAGGCCGAGATGGCGGAGTCCTGGAAGCAGCGGATCAAGATCCGCACCCCCGACATGGACAACAACATCCTCTCGCTGTCCGGCGGCAACCAGCAGAAGGCGGTGTTCGCCCGGGCGCTCGGCTCCGATGCGGAGATCGTGCTGATGGACGACCCGATGCGCGGCGTCGATGTCGGCACCAAGCTCGAAGTCTACGACATCCTGCGCGCCGAGGCCGCCGCCGGCCGCACCTTCCTCTGGTACACCACGGAAATGGACGAGCTCAATTACTGCGACCACATCTACGTCTTCAGGAACGGCCGCATCGTCGCCGACGTATCGCGCGAGGAGATGACCGAGCAGAAGATCCTGCAATCCTCGTTCAAGGAAAGCGCGTGAGATGATGCGTCCCGCTCGTAACTGGATGCTCATCCCAACTCCGCCGTCATCCCCGGACTTGGTCCGGGGATCCACGCCTTTTTATGCTGCAACACCCAAGGCGTGGATCCCCGCGCCTAGCGCGGGGATGACGGTTGGGTGTGTGGCTCCCACCGGAATACAACCATGACCGCGCTGCTCCTCAACCGCGACCTGCTGCGCCGCGCCCTCCCGGCCATAACCCTGGCCGTCCTGCTGGTGGCGATCTTCATCAAGCAGCCGCTCGCTATGAGTCAGTTCGGCCTCACCCTGATGCTGCAATACGCCGTGCCGATCGCGCTCGCCACCCTGGCGCAGATGTTCGTCATCGCGGTCAACGACCTCGATCTCTCGATCGGCAGCTTCGTCGGCCTCACCACCTGCATCGCCGGATTGTACCTGCCGACCGAGCCGCTGCTCGGCGCCCTGCTGCTGCTGCTCTGCATCGCGGCCTACGTGGCGATGGGCGCGCTCATCCATCTGCGCAACCTGCCCTCGATCGTCGTCACCCTCGGCATGTCCTTCGTCTGGCTGGGGATCGCCGTGCTGCTGCTGCCGACCCCCGGCGGCAAGGCGCCCGAATGGCTGCACGGGCTGATGAACCTGAAGGTGCCGGGTGTTCCCTTCCCGATCATCGCCGCGATCGTGATCGCGGCCGTCGTCCAGATCGGCCTGATGCATTCCTCCTACGGCGTGGTGCTGCGCGGCACCGGCGGAAATCCCAAGGCGGTCGCCCGCGCCGGCTGGTCGCTGCTGAAGACCAAGATGGTGATGTTCGGCCTGGCCGGCAGCTTCGGCGTGCTCTCCGGCCTGTCGCTGATCGGCCTCACCAGCGCCGCCGACGCCCATATCGCCGACCGCTACACGCTCTATTCCATCGCCGGCGTCATCCTCGGCGGCGGCGAGTTCATCGGCGGGCGGGTCTCGCCGGTCGGCGCGGTGCTGGGTGCCATCACCCTGGCGCTCGCGGCCTCGTTCCTGATCTTCCTGCGCATCTCGCCCGACTGGCAGATCGGCGCCCAGGGCGCCATTCTGATCATCGTGCTGGCGCTGCGCGCCGCCATCACCCGCGGGAGCGCGCGATGAACGCTACCATGCTGCGCAAGCTGCACCAGACGCCCTGGATCTGGTCCTTTGTCGGCGCGGTCGCCGTCTGGCTCGCCACCATCGCCTTCACCGAGGGCCAGGGCGCCGGCGCCATCGTCACCGCGGCACTCTCCTTCGCCTGCTTCACCGTGATCGTCGGCACCGGGCAGATGCTGGTCATCACCACCGGCCCCGGCAATGTCGATCTCTCGATCCCGGCCACCATCACGCTCTGCGGCACCGTCGCCATGAAGGTGATGAACGAGCAGGATTCTCTGCTCATCCTCGGCATCGTCGCGGCGCTGGCCGCCGGCGCGGTGGTCGGCGCGCTCAATTACGGCCTGATCCGCTTCCTGCGCATCCCGCCGATCATCGCCACGCTCTCGATGAGCTTCCTGGTGCAATCAAGCGCCATCGCCTACAACCGCGGCCTCCGCATCAAGCCGCCGCCGGCGCTCGACGCCTTTACCACCGGCGACACCTTCGGCGTGCCCTGGATCGCCATTCTCACCGTCCTCTTCTCGGTCGTGGTCGGGATCATCGTGGGCCGCAGCTATTACGGCCGCGCCATTTCGGCGATCGGCCAGAACAGCCGCGCCGCCTGGCTCGCCAACATCCCGGTCGAGCGCTTCCGCTTTCTCACCTACGTGGCGAGCGCCATGCTATCGGCGATCTGCGGCATCCTGCTGGCCGGCTTCTCCGGCGGCCCAGCGCTCGACATGGGCTCGGAATACCTGCTGGGCTCGATCGCGGTCGTCGTCATTGGCGGCACCTCGGTGGCCGGCGGCCGGGCGAGCGTGCCCGGCATCTGGGGCGCGGCGTTGTTCATGTTCCTGCTGGTCACCATGCTGAACACCTTCGGCGCCAGCGCCGGCATCCGCCTGGTCGCGACCGGCCTCATCATCATCGCCGTGATCGCCATCGCCGGCGGCGAGCGGGAGTCGCGCTAGGCCGCGCATGGCGTTCGAACTCGTCCCACCCACCTTGGAGCGGCTGCCCGGATACCGGGATGCGCTGCAACGCGGCTGGTCGCCGGACAATGTCAGCCCCGAGCGCACCGCTTTGCTCCATCTCGCAAGGATCGTCGAGGATCCCGCCGGCTTCGTCGCCGCGCTCACCGACGCCGAGGCCAAGGGCGCCCCGATCACCCTGCCCGACGGCACCACGCGGCCGCGCCTGCCCGGCTACTTCCTCTGGGGCTGGGACGGCGATTTCTGCGGCTCCTTCGGCTTCCGCTGGCAGAACGGCACCTCGGCCTTGCCCGATTACTGCCTCGGCCATATCGGCTATTCGATCGTGCTCTGGAAGCAGCGCCGCGGCTACGCGACCGCCGGCCTGCGCCTGCTGCTCGACCAGGCGCGGGCGCGCGGCCTCGATCATGTCGAGCTCACCACCCAGCCCGGCAACCTCTCCTCGCAGAAAGTGATCCAGGCCAACGGCGGCACCCTCATCGGCCCGCGCCGCAAGATCGCGGCCTATGGCGGCACGGAAGAGCTGCTGTTCCGGATCGCGCTCTAGCCGAGCTTCCACGATTTAGCCGCACCTTCCTCGATTAAACCTTTGGCGCGCCGGAAAGGCGCCGGACTTCCCCGGTAGCAAGAGCGCGTCGGCATTGCCGCCGACTCAGCCTCGGGGGAAGCTCATGCGCATCCTGATCATCAATCCACCGCATCCGGCGATCGGCAGCCGCATTCCGGACGACCATCTGCCGCCGCTCGGCCTGCTGTCGATCGCTGGGCCGCTGATCGATGACGGGCACACGGTTCGCCTGCTGGACGCCGAGTTCGGGCCCATGCCGCTCGCCGACATCGTCCGCGACGCCCTCGCCTTCGCGCCGGATGCCGTGCTGATCGGTCATTCAGGATCGACCTCCGGTCATCCGAGTGCGACGGCGATCTTCCGCGCGCTGCGACCCGTTCTGCCGGCCGCGCGCATGATCTACGGCGGTGTCTTCCCGACCTATCATTGGCGCGAGATCCTGGCCGAGGTGCCGGAGATCGACGTCATCGTCCGCGGCGAAGGCGAGGAGACCGCACGGCAATTGATGGCGGCGCTCGACGGCGGCGGCGCGCTGCGGGATATCGCCGTCGCGGACATCGAACTCGGGCATATTCCAGGCATCGCCTATCGACGGGGCTTCAAGGCCATAGCGAACCTGGCCGCACCGGTGATCCAGGATCTCGACGCCTATCGGGTCGGCTGGGAGCTGATCGACTTCAAGCGCTACAGCTATTGGGGCGGCAAGCGTGCGGTCGTGGTGCAATTCTCCCGCGGCTGCCCGCATCTCTGCAATTACTGCGGCCAGCGCGGCTTCTGGACCCGCTGGCGCCACCGCGACCCCAAGCGCTTCGCCGCCGAGCTCGCCCGGCTGCACCGCGAGCACGGGGTCGAGCTGTTCAACTTCGCCGACGAGAACCCGACCGTCTCGCGCATCGCCTGGAAGGCCTTTCTCGAAGCCCTGATCGCCGAAAATGTGCCCGTGCTGCTGGTCGGCTCGACCCGGGCCGACGACATCGTGCGTGATGCCGATCTGCTGCACCTCTACAAGAAAGCAGGCGTCATCCGTTTCCTGCTCGGCATGGAGAATACCGACCCGGCGACCCTGAAGCTGATCCAGAAAGGCGGCGGCACCGCGACCGACCGCCAGGCGATCCGGGAGCTCCGCAAGAACGGCATCCTCTCCATGGCGACCTGGGTGGTCGGCTTCGAGGAAGAGCGCGACCGCGACTATTGGCGGGGCATGCGCCACCTGCTCACCTACGACCCCGACCAGATCCAGCTGCTCTACGTGACGCCGCACCGCTGGACGCCGTATTTCCGTCTGGCCGCGGCAAGGCGGGTGATCCAGCTCGACCGCAGCCGCTGGGACTACAAGCACCAGGTTCTGGCGACCCGCCATGTGCCGCCCTGGCGCGTGCTGCTCTGGGTCAAGCTCACCGAGGTGGTCCTGCAGGCACGCCCCAAGGCGCTCTGGCGCACCTATCTCCACCCTGACGCCGTCTTGCGCCAGAGCATGCGCTGGTATTCGCAGATGGGCCGCCGCGTCTGGCCCTACGAAATCAAGAACTTCTTCTTGCGCGACCGCCGAACCGCTGCCGGTCCCAGCGTCGCCGCCTTCCGGGGCGCGCCACAGGATGCCGAAGAGGAAGCTCTGCGCGTGGTCAGACCGCCTCGGGCCGGAAGGCGAACGCCTGCCGCACCGCTTCCAGAGCGACCGCCAGCGGCATCAGGGCGAGCGCGATCATCCGGGTGAAGCGATTGCGCCGCCCGAGTGCCATGCAGACCGCCGGGAAGCCATAGTAGCTCCGGTTCCCTTCATGCAGCACCAGCAAGGTCAGCGCCGGATCGACCTCGAGCGCCACCTTGCGCCCGAACAGGCTGCGCATCGCGCGTTCGCTCAGGATCGAGGCCGGCCATTCCAGGCGCGCGGGCGCGTCGCCGTGGTTCGAACGCAGGCGATCCCACAGCAGGCGCAGGCGCAACGGCTCGAAGCGCGGCGCGTCGATCCGATAGCGCGGCGGCGCCAGCAGCGAGCCGCTCAGCGCATCGACCCGCGCGAGCTCGGCGCGCGCCGGGATATGTTCCGGCAGGCGGAAGTTCCAGGCCAGGCCGAAGCGGCGGAACACCAGCAGCATCCACCAGCCGGGATCCCACTCGCCGGGGAAGAGGCCGAGCCGCGCCGAGCCCGGGAAAGCGTGGTGGTTGTTGTGCCAGCACTCGCCCATGGTCAGGATCGAGGTCAAGTGGATGTTGCGCCCCTGCACCGCGGCCGCCTCGACCTTGAAATGCATGCCGCCCTGGTTGTGCGCGAAATGCCCGATCAGCCAATGGCCGAGCACGCCCGCGGTGACCCTGGCGCAGGTGCCGAAGAACACGAAGCTCCAGCCGCCCAGCGCGTAGAGGGCCAATGCCGGTGGAATCTGTTGCAGCATCCAGGTCGCTTCCAGGAAGCGATAGAACCGGTTGCCGGAGACGCGCTCCTCGATGGTGACCGACGGCGGATTGGCAAGCCTGAGCTCGCAATTCAGCTGCCACCAGCCATCCAACCAGAAGCCGCGGCCGTGGCGCAGGTAGTCGTGGCAGACCGGCAGGCGCTGGGCATAGTCGCGCAGCTCATGCGCCCGCATCAGCCCCAGCGGCCCGGAGAGACCGACCTGCACGCCCATGTAAACCAGGAAGTACTCCAGCCAGGCCGGGCATGCGAAACTGTTGTGGATGAGCTTGCGATGGGAACCCAGCGAATGGCCGAACAGCAGCACGGCGCCGGTCACCAGGAAGAAGACCAGCAAGCCGGACCAGGTGAAGAACAGACTGCAGCCGATCAGCGCCGCCGAAGCCATGCCGAAGAACCAGAGCGATTTCGCCGGCGCAAAGACGACCGCCCCGTCGCAGACACTCGCGACATCGACGGCCGAAACGCGATGTTGCTTCAGGCTTTCCGGTAATGGCATCATGGTCGATCCCCCTTCGTCTGCGAAAGGATCAGGCGGGCTTTCGCTGCCCCGCTTTGCCCTTCGATTTCTCCGCTGCGATCTTGGCCGATTCCCGCTTCAACGGCCGTCCCACCGGGCAAAGCTCGAAGGCGAAGCCGGTCAGGCTGTTCACCAGATTGTCGGGATTGAGCCGGTAATAGACGTATTGGCCGCGCCGTTCGCTCGCCACGAGATCGGCGTTCTCCAGCACCGAGAGATGCCGCGAGATGGTCGGCGCGCTCATCTGGAACCGCTCGGCCAGCTCGGACGTGGTCAGCTCGGCGGCCGAGAGATAGGCCAGAATCTCCCGCCGCGGCCGCGACGCCAAAGCCTCGAACACCTTGTCCAACGACATCCTGATCTCATAATTAGCTAATGTGCTAATTCCGAAATTAGCAAATCTCCCGCACGGACGCAAGTCAGCAACCCGCCATGCAACCTTTGGAAGCAGGCGCCGCTCCGTGCTACGCTCCCACGCTGTATTCCAATCTTCGGCTTTGCTCTTGGAGGGCTGGGAATGGGACGGACGACGGAGCTGGTGGTCGCTGGACTTTTGCTACTGGCCACGTGGCCGGGCCACGCGCAGGAACCAGGCGGCAGCGGCGGCGACGAGTTCTACAGCAACAGCCCCGGCAGTCAGCCGGAAGGGCCCGGTGGCGGGCCGATGTACGGCAACGGGCAATACGGCCGAGATCCGCAGTGCGGCGGCACCGATCGGTCCTATTACGATCAGCTCTATGACAGTCAAGCTATCGTCCTGGACCCTGGCGTCGCGCAACAGCTCTATGGCGCAACTCATGGGCAGATATGGATCCGCTGCGGTGCCTGCGTCGAGCAGGTGATCTGCTGGCCACGCGACGGCTATCAAGACCTGATTGCCGAAGCACCCCATGAGCAGCGCCCCGGCAACCAGAACCCTCCCGCCGCCGCGGCCCCCGCGCAGGTCCCCCCTGGACAGTCGTCGCAGACCAAACCGAAGCCGATCGGCACCGAGGCGAAAGCGGTGGCAGCGCAGCTCCAATGGCAGGCGCTCAAGAAGGGCGTGCTCTATGCCTCCATCGCCTTCAAAGGCGGCACGCTCCATGCCGTCAAAGTTGCCGGAAGGATCAAGATCGGTTTCCAGCAGAGCGGAGCGCTGACCAAGGAGTTGGTCGAGCAGGCGGGCAGCAGTGTGATCGGCGGTGTGACAGGAACCTTCTCCAACTGGAATTCCACGATCGAGCGTGCCTATCCAAAGCGGTTGGCAGGCAAGAAGATCGAGGACGAGGAGACGCTGCGGACTGCGGGACCGGTGGTCCAGGGCGGCAAGATGATCTGGCCGAAGCCGGGAACCCTCGACGGCATCCGCAACGACGTGCCACGGAGCTTTCTCGGTCAGCGGAACGACGGCACCTTCTTCGTCGCCGAGGTCGCGCCAGTCCCGCGCTTCGCCCAGCAATTGAAAGGGCAGGTCGAGAGCCTCGGCGCGTCCGAGGGGATCGGCGGGCTGGGCCTGATCCTGGACAACGGGAACGACGTCCACCGCCAAGCCGCGCTTGGCCGGCAGCGCATTGCCGACGATATCGCCGGCGATCGACGCAATGCCCGCGCGGTGGCCGGTGTCGCCGATGGCGGCAAGACGCTCATCCTGCTGGTAGAGGAACGCGACGACAGAAAGAAAACCGGCACGACCGGCGCCACCACCGGCGAAATGGCGGCCCTGCTGCGCGCACTGGGCGCGCAACAAGGCGTCATCATGGACGGCGGCGGCAGCGCCCAGATCTACATTCGCGACATGATCGACAGCCGACCGGCGGGACGTCACCTGCCAACCGGCATTCTATTCTGACCTCAGGCGAGCGCCGACCCGAGCTGCGCGACTTCGATGGATTCCGCGCGGATCGAGTCCAGCACGGCGCGGTGCAGTTGCTGGAACCTGGGGCTGGCCACCAGGTCGTAATGGCGCGGGCGTTCGAGATCGATGTCGATGATCTCCTTGATCCGGCCGGGGCGGTTGCTCATCACCGCGACCCGGTCCGACATATAGACCGCCTCCTCCACGTCATGGGTGATGAAGAGGACGGTCAGCCGGTGCTGCTCCCAGATCCGGGTCAGCAGCTCCTGCATGTGATGCCGGGTCAGCGCGTCGAGGGCGCCGAACGGCTCGTCCATCAGCAGCATCTTCGGCCGGTAGGAGAGCGCCCGGGCGATGGCGACGCGCTGCTTCATGCCGCCGGAGAGCTCGCGCGGATAGCTGTCGGCGAAACCGTCGAGGCCGACCAGCTTCAGGTGGTCGCGCGCGGCATCCACGGCCTCCTTGCCGCGCATGCCCGCTTCCTTCAGCGCGAACTCGACATTCTGCCGCGCGGTCAGCCAGGGGAACAGCGTGTAGCTCTGGAACACCACGCCGCGGTCAAGGCCCGGGCCATCGACCGGCACGCCATCGACCAGCACCTCGCCTTCGTCATGGGATTCCAGCCCGGCGACGATCGACAGCAAGGTGCTCTTGCCGCAGCCCGACGTGCCGACCAGCGACAGGAACTCGTTGTCGCCGATCGCGAGATCGACGCCCTGCAAGGCGGTCACGGCGCGCGGCCCGGCGCCGAAGGTCTTGCTGAGATTCGTTATCGCCAGCTTAGGCATCAGCACCACCGTCCCACTCGGTCGTCATCCCGGGACTTGGTCCCGGGATCCACGCCTTTCTATCTTCGAGCCCCAAGGCGTGGATCCCGCGACCTAGTCGCGGGATGACGGAGTCAAAATGGGAACGGTTCGGTGCCATCCCGCTCACCGTCCCGCCATGTAGCGGAACATGCGCCGGCCGAGCGCCTTCATCGCCTGGTCGGTGGCGAGGCCGAAGCAGCCGAGCAGCAGGATGTAGCCGATGATGAGATCGGTCTGGAAGAAACGCTGCGCCGTGGTGATGCGATAGCCCATGCCCGAAGTGGCGGCCACCAGCTCGGCCACCACCAGCCAGGTCCAGGCCCAGCCCAGGCTGATGCGGAGCGAATCCCAGATGCCGGGCATGGCGCTCGGCACCACGATGCGGCTGAGGATCCGGCGCTCCGGCATCTGCAGGGTGCGGCCAAGATTGATGAAGTCCCAGGGCACGCCCTTCACATTGTCCATGATCAGCAGCACCTGCTGGAAGAAGGTGCCGATCCAGATGATGAGATACTTCTGCGTGTCGCCGGTGCCGGTCCAGAGGATGGTCAGCGGCACGAAGGCGACGACCGGCATGTAGCGGATGAAATCCACCACCGGCTCGACGATCGCCTCCCAGGATTTGTAGCAGCCGATCAGCACGCCGATCGGCAGCGCGAACGCGGTCGAGATCAGAAACCCGACGGTGATGCGCCAGATGCTGATCGAGGCATCCTGCCAGAGCTGTCCGGAGGCCGCGAGCTCGCCCAGCCGCGCCAGCACCTTAGGCGGGCTCGGCAGGAACAGCGGCCGCACCCATTCATTCGCCGTCGCGATCCACCAGGCGGCCAGCAGCAGCGCAAAGACGCAAATCGAGATCCCGACGAATTGCGCGCGGGTGATGGTCGCGGTCAGGCGGAACAGGGAGCGGGGTTTCTTGGCGGGCATGGTCTTCTGTAGTTGATGGCGTCGCGCTGGAAAAACAGTGCATGACGCAGCGAGCGTTTGGCGGCGTCAACCCCCTCCCCGGCCCTCCCCCATCTTGGGGGAGGGAACTCTCATGAAGAGGCTGCGGCAAGTGACGGCTCTATCCTGCCCCCGCCCCCAAGATGGGGGCGGGTTGGGGTGGGGGTTGACGGTTCCGCTACTCTGCGCGTCGCAACCAACTCAAACCGCAGCCACGAACCGCGGATCGATCAACCCCGCCGCGTCCACGTCCTTGGTCAGGATGCCGGCCTTGGTGGCAGCGTCCTTCACCGCGGGCATGACCTTCTTCGCGTATTCGCCGCTGAGCTGGGTCTTGTTCTCGGCCACCGAGTAATAGGTGACGCCGTCGAACGCCGTCGCCAGTTCCTCGGGCTTCGCGCCGACCGCCTCGGAGATGATCGCGCGCGAACCCGCGGTGTCCGCCTTGTAGGCGGCGAGTGCGGCGTCCCAGGTCTTCAGCAGCGCCAGGATCTGGCCCGGCTTCTCTGCCAAGAACTTCTCGTTCACCACCAGCACATCGCTGATCAGGCCGGGCTCGGCGCCGGCCGAGTAGATCATCTTCGCCTTCTTGTTCTGGTTCATGGCGAGCGTGAGGTACGGCTCATAGGTGACCGCGACCGGCACCTTGCCGGCGATCAGCGCGGTGCCGGCATCGGCGGCCGGCATCGGCACCTTCTGGATGTCGGCGATGCTCATGCCGTTGGCGGCCAGCGCGTAGTTCAGCAGGATGTCGCTGGTCGTGCCCTCTTCATAGGCGACCTGCTTGCCCTTCAATTCCGCGATCGAGCCGATCGAGCCGTCGGAGAGCATCGCATCGGCGGTCATCGACACGTCGAGCAGCATCACGATCTTGATCGGCAGGCCGGCGGCCGCGAAGGCCATCGCGGTGTGGGTCGCGATGTTGCCGCAATCGAGCTGGCCGCTGGCCAATGCCGCGTTGAGATCGGCATCGGTGGTGAAGTTCACGATCTCGACGGAATCCAAGCCCTGCTCCTTGAACAGGCCCTTCTTCGCGGCGACATGCCACTGGCCGTAACCGAGCCACGGCTCGATGCCCATCTTGATCGCGCCGGCTTCCGGCTTCGCGGGAATATCCTGCGCGAACGCGCTGCGGAAAGTTGAAGCAACGCCCAGCGCCGCGGCGCCGGCCATCATCTGCCGTCTCGTCGTGTGGCCAATGGTCTTGATCGTCATGGAAAGCCCCCTCTGTCTGAAATGAAGGTGCGAGTGTCCTTATTGGACCCGCTGCCGTCAACGATCCGTCATGGTTTCCGGCCAGAACCATTTGGTTCGATGCTGTCGAGAAAGGCCGAGAGCACGTCCCCTGCCCCTTCCAGCGGCACGCTGCCCATCATCGCGGCAATCCCGAGGCCGATCGCCGAGGAGACCGGGTTGTGCGCCCCTGCGCCCGGCGTTGTCCCATTGGCGCGCAGATTCATCACCAAAGTCGGGCAGCAGAACAGCGCCAGCTTCACCAGCCGACGCCAATCCTGCGGCAATTGGTCCCGCGCCTGCATCGCTGCCAGCAACGGCCGCCAGAGCAGCGCCGCCTTCCGCTCCAGGAATGCCGTCCGAAGCGGCGACAGCGCCCAATCGGTCTCGATCGCCAGCACGTCGCCGCGACGCTCCACGTTCGCCCGGAAACGTGTCGCTGCAACCTGCGGCTCATAGAGCCAGAAGGGATGCGCGAAAATGTTGTGGAAGGTCGGCTTCACCTCGGCCAGCAAAGCCGGCACATGCGTGCCCGCGAAAGCCGGATCGAACAGCGACAGGCGCGGCGGCTGTTCATTCTCCTCGTACCAGACGTTGGCATTGTGCGCGTCGCCATGGGCCGTGACACCGAGCCCTTCAAAACGCCCTGGCTCGAGCCCGGTGAACGCCGCATCGAACAAGGCGCCGAGACTGTCGCGATAGGTGACACCGTTGAATGAAATCCGGAGACCGCGCAGCGCCCGCCAATTCAGCGTCACGCCCGGCAGCACGAAATCCTGGTCGCGATAGAACGCCGCGAAGCGTCCGCCGATGACGCCCGGCCGATCGAAGTCGCGCAGCCGTTCATGGAACAGCCGATGGATCGGCTCCCCCCGTGATTGCTCGGCCGTGATCGGATGCAGCGTCCGCAGATAGACCTCCGCCACCGCGCGATCGAGCGCCGCCTGTGCTTCGATCACCGGCGCCAACTTGGCGGGATCGCGTTCTGCATCGAGATCCCGCGCGACCTCCGCCAGCCGCCGGTCCTTGCGCAGCCGATAAAGCAGGATCTGCCGCCCCGGCTTGGTGCTGGTTTCGACCGGTAGGTCCACCGGCAATCCCGCCTCGGCCAGGAGGCGGGCGCGGTAATATTCGCCGGACATCCGATCCTCGCCCTCCTCCTGGTGGAACTTGAAGAAGAACGCCCCGGCATCGGTCGTGACGAAGCCGTTCAGCGAGTTGAGGCTATAGGCATCGCGGTTGATCGACAGGCTCCGCACCGGCCGCCGAAACTCCTCGGCGATCAAAGCCGCGACGACCGCCTCGGCCTCGGCGGTCTTGCCGGCCTTCGCCAACGCCCGGGCGATCGCGGTTGGGGATTCTTTCGTGGATTCGATTGAGCTCAGGGTAAAACTCCGCCAATGCCGTCATCCCGCGACTTGGTCGCGGGATCCACGCCTTTCTTTCTGCAGCCAAGGCGTGGATCCCGGGGCCTAGCCCCGGGATGACGGGAGAGTGATAATCAGTTCCGTCTATACAATGCGGGGAGCAGTTCGGGAATGACGCCAAAGGCACTCGCCGCCTTCAGTCTCGCCGGCCGCCGCGCCCTGGTCACCGGCGCCAGCCGCGGCATCGGGCGCGCGCTCGCGCTCGGCCTGGCCGCGGCCGGGGCCGCCGTCGCGGTCTCCGGCCGCAACAGGGCGGAGCTCGACAAAGTCGTTACCGCCATCGCCGATGCGGGCGGCGTCGCGGTGCCGGTTGTGCAGGACGTGACCAAGCCCGCGGACTGCCGCGCCGGGGTCGCGCAGGTGGTCGGCGCGCTGGGCGGCCTCGATATCCTCGTCAACAATGCGGGCATGGAAGAGGTGCGACCCTCGCTCGAGGTCGATGAGGCGCTCTGGGACCGCATCCTGGACACCAATCTCAAGGGCGCCTTCTTCTGCGCCCAGGCCGCCGCCGCGGCGATGAAAGACGCCGGAACCGGCGGCAGCATCCTCAACATCTGCTCCCTCACCTCCTATCGCGGCATCCCCACCGCCGTCCCCTACGGATCCTCCAAGACCGGGCTGCTCGGCATGACCCGGGCTTTGGCGGCCGAATGGGCGCCGTTGCAAATTCGGGTCAATGCCGTGGCACCGGGCTATTTCCGCACCGAATTGACCGAGGCCTTCTATCATGACGTATCCTGGCAGGAGGCCATGTTAAGGAAAGTCCCGCTCGGCCGGTTCGGGCAATTGGACGACCTCACCGGTGCCGCGATCTTTCTTGCCTCGGACGCCGCCGCCTATATAACCGGCCAGTGCCTCGGCATCGACGGCGGCACCCTGGCCTCCCTCTGAAGATTGGACGTTTCGGAATGACCACGACGCGCAAGATCAGCCTGCACGACCTCTCCAAGCTCGACGCCGCGGGGCGTGCGCAGCTCCTGAAACGCAGCGAGGCCAGCATCGCGCCGATCCTCGACAAGGTGCGGCCGATCATCGAGGCGGTGAAGAACGAAGGCGACGTCGCCCTCGCCCGCTTTGCCCGCGAGTTCGACAAGTCGCCGGTCAATCCGGATTCCATCGCCGCCACGCCGAAGGATTTCGACGACGCGCTGGTGCGGCTGGATCAAGAGGTGCTGAAGGCGCTGGAATTCGCGGTGGAGTCCATCCGCAAGTTCCATACCGACCAGAAGCCGGAAGAGATGTGGCTGCACGAGATCCGCCCGGGCGCCTTCGCCGGCGACCGCTTCCTGCCGATCCCGTCGGTCGCCTGCTACGTCCCGCGCGGCAAGGGCGCCTTCCCCAGCGTGGTGATGATGACCACCATCCCGGCCGTGGTCGCCGGCGTGAAGGAGATCTGCATCGTCACCCCGCCCGGCCCGGATGGGAAGATCGACGACGCCACGCTGGTGGCCGCGCGCCTGATCGGCGTCGACCGGGTCTACAAATGCGGCGGCGCCCAGGCCGTGGCCGCGGTCGC
Source organism: Dongia sedimenti (assembly GCA_030715195.1). Taxonomy (GTDB): domain Bacteria; phylum Pseudomonadota; class Alphaproteobacteria; order Dongiales; family Dongiaceae; genus Dongia; species Dongia sedimenti. Next base: position 703,587 of record JAUYVI010000001.1, on the reverse strand, counting down.
CTACGGCACCCAGACCGTGCAGAAATGCGTGAAGATCGTCGGCCCCGGCAGCCCCTGGGTGGTCGCGGCGAAGCATCTCCTGGCCGACATCATCGATCCCGGCATCCCCGCCGGTCCCAGCGAAGCCATCATCCTCGCCGACGAAACCGCCGACGGCCGCCTTGCCGCGCTCGATCTCCTGATTGAATCCGAGCATGGTCCGGATTCCTCGGCCTTCATCGTCACCAACAGCCCGAAGGTCGCGCAGGACGCGATCGCGGCCCTCCCCGTCTACATGGACAAGATGGGCGAGCAGCGCGCCGGCTTCGCCTCGACCGTGCTCGGCGGCACCAATGGCGGCGTCGTGCTGACCCAGAGCTTCGACGAAGCGGTCGCCTTCGTGAACGACTTCGCCCCGGAGCATCTGCAGATCCTCTCCAACGCACCGTTCGAGCACTTGGGGAAGATCGTCAATGCCGGCGAGATCCTGCTCGGCAACCACACGCCCTGCACCCTCGGCAATTTCGTGCTCGGCCCCAACGCCGTGCTGCCGACCAACGGCACCGCCAAGACCGCCTCGCCCCTTTCGGTCTTCGACTACATGAAGCGCTCCTCGATCGGCTACGTCACCGCCGCCGGCTACCCGCCGCTGGCCCAGAAGGCGCGCATCCTCGCCACGTATGAAGGCTTCGTCGGGCATGCGAACGCGGTGAGCGAGATCCGCGATGGCTTGCTCGCCAAGTAGGCGATAAACTGCCGCCCTGGTCGATCGGAAGTTGGCTGGGGTGGAGTATGTTTCGACTGATTGCTGCTGTGAGCGTCCTGCTGGCGATTTCGCATTCGCCAACATTCGCATGCAGCCCGGTCCCAGTGCAGGTCACTGTGGAGCCCTTGACCGGTATTGTTCAAGAAGTCCCGACGCCGCAGCGGACACCTGAGCAGATCGCCGAAACCTTGCCTGAAGTCGTGATCGACGGCGTCGTCATCGAACGCGACCCGATCAGCGGTGAGCCGGGCGCAACAACAGACTCCTACAATAGACACGCGCGCATGCGCGTGGACCGGGTCTGGAAGGGCGAGGCCGCGGCCTTTGTCACGCTCGAGTTCGGCGAGGACACGGCCATGTGCCAGCAGGTACCACCCGTCGGCACGCCGATCCGCATTTCGCCGGACCCGGTCTCGCCGAACGTTTTCTCCTACGACGTTCTTTCGGGATGGGCGACCGGAGACCCGAGCGAGGACGCCGGTCTTCAGCTCTACCGCGACCGCACCGTCGCCATGCAGCGCAAGGCAGAAGCCGGCGGGCGCGCGGAGAAGCTCGCCTTCGCGGATTACCTTCGCCGCAATGGCGAAACGCATCGCGCCCTGTGGCTGTATGAGGCGTTGCTGCAACAGGACCCGAGCGACCTCGACTCCGTCGCCGTTCTTGCCGTGCTGCAGGCCGCTATCTGGAAAGAGAAAGACGCACAGGCAACCCTCAACCGGCTCAGCCAGATCGCGCCCCGCACCGAGGCATGGCGCGGCAAAATTGCCCGCGCCACGTTCGAGGCGACCGGTGTCCTGGCGGCGGATTGGAAGAACTATTCCGACGTTGCGAATGTCGTCTCCTGCCGGTCGGAGGCAGCGCTCGACGGTGCCGATTTCTCTGGTGCTCAATTGCGCTGCGATTTCGCAGGATCGACCTTCCGCAACGCCAACTTCAAAGGTTCCGATCTCAGCTGGGCGAGGTTCGAGGACGTCGACTTGAAGGGCGCGCTCTATGACTGTGCCACCGAGTTTGCCGCCGATTTCGACCCGGTCGCGGCGGGGATGGTCAATGTCGATGGTAGTTGCTCGGCTCCTCAATGAAGGCTTGGCGCTGGATTAACATCGCTCTCTGCCTTCTCGGCGTGTTTGTCTTCGGCGGCATGCTGATTTACCTCCATTCCCTGCCGAATGATTTCGAGGCGCGGGCACAGGCCTTCATCACCGACCGGATCGACGCCGAACTCGCGGCCGATGGCCCGATGAGCAAGCTTGCGAAGCTGGACGGCTTGCCCTCGGATCGCATCGATGCATTGCGGGTGAACCTCGCAGCATCGACCCGCAACTTCATTCACCTCGCGGTCGAGGCGCTGTGCACCTGCGGTGATCGCGCCGCTATCGAAGACGCGCTGCTGACAGCCTATGACGCGATCGAGCTCAAGCTGAAACCCCGCTTCGAGGTGCTGCGCGGCATGGTGGAGGCAAAATACCATGCGGTGTTCGACGAGCTGCGGCGCGATATCACGATCTTCCTCGGCGCCAACCTGATCGTACTCGGGATCGCGCTCATCCTGGCATTGTTCCGCGGCCGCGCCGCCCGGCATCTCGCGCCGATCTCGGCCCTGCTGACCGTGACGACGCTGCTGACCTCAAACTGGTACCTGTTCGACCAGAACTGGGTCCTCACCATCATCTATTCCGACTATCTCGGTTGGTCGTACCTGGTCTTCCTCGGCGTAGTCTTCTTGCTGCTGGCCGACATCGCCCTCAACCAAGCCCGGGTCGTCAGCGGAATTTTCAATGCGGTATCGGGAGCGTTTGGTGCCGGCCAGTCTTGGAGCCCGTGCTGATGAAAGACATCGCGGAGAAAACGCGCCATGAATCGGTCACAAACGCGTCGTGTCGTCGATGGAGTCGCCGAGAAGAAGGCATGGTCAATGTCGAGGGCGCGTGCAATGCGCGGTAAGGACCGCGAGTGCGGCAGCCGATCGCGTGGACTTCGACGTTGGGCCATCGCCATTGGCCTCGGCGTGGCGGCCTTGGCCAATGCCGACGGAGCCGGCGCCTGCACCGTTCCTCGCCCATTCGATCCCGACCGGATTCTTCAACGGATGACGCCCGAGCAGATCGTCGACCGCGCCAGCATCATTGTTGAAGGCGTCGTCTCGCCACCAGAGCGCGTTGCCGACGAGGCTACATCTGCCTCTTCACCCATGGTCGTTGATCGAGTCTGGAAAGGAGACATCAACCGCCGTGTCATGATCCGCTACAATGTCCGATCCTCAAACTGCACGCATCCGCCGCTCTTTGGCACCCGCATTCGGTTGAGCACCCATTTCTACGCGGACGGTGAAATCTCCTATGATTTCTTCGATGCCGAGCTGCCGCTGGATCACGACGGACTCAACCGGGCTCTGCAGGGCCACGAGGGAACGGTTGCGGACGACAATCCATAAGCGAAGGCACATTGCTCTCGGGCTGGCTGCTTCCATCGCCCGCGGAAAAACTGAATTCACTCACACGCGCGCGGGACTTGTTGCGCCATTCGTGGTATGATCGGCCCGCTGTTTGAGATCGTGAATTCTGTGTCGAAAGTTCGACATTCACGCACCGTGCTTGCCGGCCTGAATTCAGACCAAGCACGAATGAGATAACTTGAAGAACAAAACGCCGCGCCACGCAGACCGGACGCGGACCCCATCAAGATCACCCCACACAGACAAGCCCGGGTCGTCTGCGTGAGAACGGTCAGCATCCCGGTGCCGGTCAACGCAGACAGGACGCAGACAAATCAAGAAATCTGCGCCGGCGGAAGACGCCAACAGAGGCGGCGAATCAGACACTTACGCTACGCGGACAGCCTCGGGTCGTCTGGGTGGTCCGCAGCAGCCCCGACGGGCGCCAACGCAGACAGGACGCAGACGAAGTCCACAAATGGGCCACGCAGCCGGCGCAAGGCCGTCTGCGTGGAGCGCCCTTCGGGGGTCTGACCCGCCTGCCCTCAGTCCCTGAGCTTCGGCTCGCGGTCCCAGATCCGGCCCTGCTTGGCCGTGGCGATGAACTTCGCCGGGCCGGCCTTGAGGTCGATCACGCCGGCATCGGGCTCGACCGCGGCCTTGTCCAGCAGCGGCTTCGCCTCGGCGGTGAAGCCGATCACCTTCAGGTGGCCGAAGGCATCGCGGATCCAGTTGATGGCCTCCGCCTGCTTCAGCAGCAGCGCGGCGCCTTCCGCCGAGACAACCAGCGCGACATGGTCGAACATCACCGACGGCGCGCCGCGCAAAGCCTGGTCGGCCGGCAGCAGCATTCCGCCCTTCAGCGTGGCACCCGCGGCCTTGGGCGCCACGATCGCGGCGACGGCGCCTTCCTTCTCGATCGCCTTGACCAGCGCATTGACCACGGTGGGATCGGCGCCGTCGGTCACCAGAACGCCGACTTTGCGGCCGCTCAAGGTCGGCGCCCATTTCTTGATGATGCTGAGCGCATCCGACGTGTCGAGCTCGATCGGCTTGCGCGCCGGCGTGATCGTTTCCGCCTCGCCTTCCATGCCGAGCTTCTCGGCGACCAGCAGGCCGAGGTCCTTGTCGATCAGCATCAGGTGCCCGAGCATCTTCTTGCGGATCGCCACGGTCTCGACCTTGCCGAGCTCAAAGGTGAAGGCGCCGATGATGTGCCGCTGCTCGTGCACCGTCTGCGAGCGGAAGAACATCCGCGCCTGGCTGTAATGGTCGGCGAAGGTCTCGGAGCGCTGCCGCACCTTGTCGCCCACATCCGCGGTCGGGAAGGTCGCGAAACCGGCTGGGCTTTCGCGCGGCGTCTCGCCGGCGCCCAGCGTGTTGGGCTCGTAGTTGACCCGGCCGGTATTCACCTCCATGCGATGAATGCCGTCGCGCTGGAAGTTGCGCATCGGACAGCGCGGCTTGTTGATCGGCAGCTCGTGGAAGTTCGGCCCGCCGAGCCGGCTGAGCTGGGTGTCGGTGTAGGAGAACAGGCGCCCTTGCAGCAGCGGATCGTCGGTGAAGTCGATGCCCGGCACCACATGGCCCGGGTGGAATGCCACCTGCTCGGTCTCGGCGAAGAAATTGTCCGGGTTGCGGTTCAGCACCAGCTTGCCGATCACCTCCAGCGGCACGACCTCTTCCGGGATGATCTTGGTCGGATCGAGGATGTCGAAGGGCAGCTTGTCCGCGGTCTTCTGGTCGAAGGCCTGGATCGCGAACTCCCATTCCGGGAAGTCGCCCTTCTCGATCGCCTCGAACAGGTCGCGGCGGTGGAAATCGGGATCGGCGCCGCTGATCTTCACCGCCTCGTCCCAGATCACCGAGCTCGATCCCTGCTTCGGGCGCCAGTGAAACTTCACGAAGGTCGATTTGCCGGCATCGTTCACGAAGCGGAAGGTGTGGACGCCGAATCCCTCCATGAAGCGCAACGCCCGCGGGATGGCGCGGTCCGACATGGCCCAGGTGACCATGTGCAGGCTCTCCGGCATCAGCGAGACGAAATCCCAGAACGTGTCATGGGCCGAGGCCGCCTGCGGGAAGCCGCGGTCGGGCTCCATCTTCACCGAATGCACGAGGTCGGGAAACTTCATCGCATCCTGGATGAAGAACACCGGGATGTTGTTGCCCACGAGGTCGAAATTGCCTTCCTCGGTATAGAACTTGACCGCGAAGCCGCGCACGTCGCGCGGCAGGTCGACCGAGCCGGCGCCGCCGGCCACCGTCGAGAAGCGGGCGAAGACCTCGGTCTTCTGCTTCGGGTCCTGCAGGAACTTCGCCTTGGTCAGGTGCCGCATCGATTTGGTCGGCTGGAAGTAGCCATGCGCGCCCGAGCCGCGCGCATGCACGATGCGCTCCGGGATCCGCTCATGGTCGAAATGGGTGATCTTCTCGCGGAGGATGAAGTCCTCCAACAGGGTCGGGCCGCGCGTTCCGGCCTTCAGGGAGTTCTGATTGTCGGAGATCGGCGTGCCCTGGTTGGTGGTCAGGACGTCGTCCGCGCCGGATGCGATCTGATGCGTCTCGCCACTCTTGCGCGGTGCCGTCGCGATGCCGGATTTGGTCTTGCCGGTGGATTTTGCGCCCCGCGCCGATTTGGCCATGCAGCCCTCCCTGAACAATGGCAGGCCGCCTGCAACGTGGGACGCGACGCGTCTCTAGCCCCGGCGGCTAGAGCAGAAAGCGCGGCAATCCCGGAAGGTTCCGGGCGAGATTGGAATCGCTCTGACGAAAATCGAGCGGAGCGCTATTTGCAGCTGCTCGGCGGGCAGGGCCGGTTGTTCTGGCGCCGCGCGTCGCCCAGCTCCTGGTACTTCTTCATGTCCTGCGCGTGCTTCTGCTGCCAGGTCAAGGGCTGGCCCGGGACGGGCTCCGGTTGCTGGACCTGGGTGCAAGCCGCGAGCAGCAAGCCGCTCGAGATTCCGATCAGTGCCACGGTCAGGCCACGGTGGCCGAGCAGGCGCGGGTCTGTGATGCGCATGGCGATTGTTTCCTCGCTGGCCGATAAGGCCGAATCCCGTCCCCCCGAACGCATTCGAGGATATCGAGACCGAGGGATGGTGCGACAAGACAATGATCGGAAACCGCGCACCATGGTGATAGTGCGCGACTTTGTGATCAGGGCATGCGGTCCTGATTCATCTGCTGATAGGCCTGGTTGTCCAGATAGTGCTGCTGGCCCCAGGTCAGCGGCTTGCCTTCCACCGGCGGACCATACTGGTTGGTGCCGCAGGCGGTCAGGAGCAGCAACGCGGATACGGCGACAATCGCCGGCACGCGGCCGAGGGTTCGTTCGAACATGGTGGATGCGCTCTCAAGTGATCTCTGGTCTAGAGATAGGGTGCGGAGCGCCGCAGCACCAGTCCCTGCGCAAAGCGGCCCGCCGCTGCGCGATGGCAGCGGCGGCCGATGCGGATTTAGGGATTGCCGTGGAGGCCGGCACCCAGATGATCGCTGCGATCCGAGCGACGGGAATCGTGGTTGGCCTGGGCGGCCTGATTGTCGAGATAGTGCTGCTGGCCCCAGGTCAGCGACGCCTGGTCCGGCGACGGCGGGCCATAGCCGTTGTTGCAAGCCGCGAGGGCGAGCAGAAGAGTGCCGGAGAAAGCGAAAAGCGCGGCGCGAAGCCCGCGCGAAGCAATGCTGTTTTTCATGATCGTACCTTGAGTTTTCAATCTCGCCGCTGCGGAGTTTCGCCCCGCGGGGATAGCGTGCGGCGGTACGAGTGATTTAGGCACGCCGTTGCGGCGCACCATGCATCGAAGGCCGGAGTGAGACGGTGATCACAGATCGAGCGACGCAGAGCCGCGTTGCGTGCGGCGCAATCCGGAAGAGGTCGTCAGCCGCAGCAGGAACGCGGCGTGTCTTCGACGACATCTGTAACATCCTGTGTCACCGCGGCACGACGGCGCGCGACGATCTCGGCGAGAATCGAGAGCGCGATTTCCTCCGGCTCGATGCCGTGGATGTCGAGTCCGGCCGGCGCCTTCAGGCGCGCGATCCGCGCCGCGGCCAGGCCCAATTCGGCGAGTTGCGCTTTCAGCACCTCTGCCTTGCGCCGGCTGCCGACGAAGGCCACGTAGCACGCCGGGGTGTCGAGAGCGGCGGCGAGCGCTTCGCGGTCGCGCCGGCCCTGGGTCGCCACGACGACGAAGTCATCCGCCTCCACGCCGATTGCTGTCAGGTCGAAGCCCGTCACCTTCTGATCCTCGTCCGCGAAGGCGGCGAGATCGTCGGCCAGCGCCGCCGCGACGATGCGATAGCCGAGACGCCGCCCGAGATCGGCGACCGCGATCGCCACCGGCGAGGCGCCGCAGACCACGAGACGCGGCGCCGGGCGCATCGGCTCGACGAAGATATCGACCGTCCCGCCGCTGGGACAGGAGCTCTTGTGGAGCTCGGTGCCGTCGACATCGACCGCGCTCACCACCTCGTCCTTCGGTTTCACGCGGATGAGCCGGGGCTTGCCCTCGCCGAGGACGGTTGCCGCGGTCTCGCGGATCGAGCGCTGGACACAGGAGCCGCCCATGAAGCCTTTGATCGTGCCGTCCTGCAGCACCACGGCCTTGGCGCCCGCTTTGGCCGAGGTCGCGTGCTCGGTGCGCACCACGGTCGCCACGCAGAAGCTCTCGCCCGCCTCCTTGAGGCGCGCGATCAGCGGAATGACGTCGAGATCGGGGCGGTGCATGTCAGGCTCCCATCAAAGGCGCGCGAACTCATCTTCCAGCGCCGCCAAATCAGCCAGGGTCGCGGCGGAGCCGAAGAGATCGACAAAAGGCAGGCTGGCCTGCATGCCGCGCGCGACCGGCGCATAGTCGCGCCAGGCCAGCAGCGGGTTGAGCCATACCAGGCGCGGCGCACGCTGCTTCAGGCGTGCGAGTTCCTCTGCCAGCCGCTCCGGCGGGTCGGTGTCGTAGCCGTCGCTCATGACCACGACCACGCTGCGGGAATCGATCACCGCCTTGGCATAGCGGGCGTTGAAGGCGGCGAGCGATTCCGCGATGCGGGTGCCGCCGCCGAAGCCCTGGCTCAGCAGCATCAGGCGATCGACCGCGCGGGCCGGATCGGAATCGCGCAAGGCCTCGGTGATCCGGGCGAGCCTTGTGTGGAACAGGAAGACCTCGACCCTGATCTCCGATCCGGCGAGGCCGCGCGCGAAGGCGAGGAAGGCCCGCGCATAAGGCTTCATCGAGCCGGAGACATCGAGCAGCAGAACGATATTGACCGGCCGCTCCGGACGCCGCTTGCGCAAAAGTTCCAGCGGCTCCATCCCATGGACGAGATTGCGCCGCAGCGTCCGGCGGAGATCGAGCCCCCTGCCCTTGCGCGCGGCCCGGCGGCGACGACTCAGGCGATAGCGCATCGCCCGCGCCAGGTCCCCGGCGATACGCGCCGCCTCCGCCAGCTCCGCGGCATCGGCGATCCGCGCAATGTCCCGCCGCGCCAGCTGCTCGCGCCGGCTGGCGATCAACCGGCCCGCGCCGTCCCGCTGGCTGGTCGGTGCATCGCCATCCGCCAGCTGCGCCTGGGGCACGTCGGTCGATCGATCCTGCTGCGACGGCAGCACGCGGTCCCAGACCGGTGGCGGCTTCAGTTCGCGCAGATCGGTCGATGCGTCCTTGGCCGGCACGACGCGGTGCAGGCCGCGGCCATGCCAATAGGCGTCGAACAGCTCGTCGAAGCCCTCCCACTGCTCGCGCGAGCCCGTGAGCAACGCCTTCATGCCGAGCCGCGCCGCGATCGCATCGGCGCCGCCAGCCAGGAAACCCAGTGTCGCCTCGGCCTCCGCCGGCCCGATGCGATAGCCGCTGCGCCGCAGATGGGCGACGAAGCCTGCCACACGTTCGGAGGGGAGCATGGGGGTCATGAAGCACGTCCGATGAATCTCAGAAGCACGCCCCAAACTCGGTCGTCATCCCAAGGCTTGGCCTTGGGATCCACGAGTTTATCTGCGGCCAACGCACTGGTGTCAGGCAAACTCGTGGATGCCAAGGCCAAGCCTTGGCATGACTGCGTTTGGAGTGTGGCTTGGTGCGAACTCGGCAGCGCCCGCTCCTCTGCCAACACAGTCAGAAGATACCCAACCCCGCAGCACCCGCACATCTCACGCCACCTTGCCGATCAGGCGCGCGCTCACCTCGGGCGTGATCGCCTTCAGATCCGCATCAGTCTTCAGCAGGCACATCAGCGTCGCCTGCAGGGTCGCGGGATCGCGGTCCAGGCGATCGAGGCCGATGCCGATCAGGGCGCGCGCCCAGTCGATGGTCTCGGCGACACCGGGCTTCTTCTCGAGGTCCTCGCGGCGCAGGCGCTGCACGAAGCCGGTGATCTGCTCCAGGATCCGTTGGTCGGCGTCGGGCAGGTGCACGCTGAGAATGCGCACCTCCTTCGCCTCGTCGGGAAACTCGACATAGGCGTAGAGACAGCGGCGGCGGAGCGCGTCCGAGAGCGCGCGGGTGCCGTTCGAGGTCAGCACCACATGTGGCACGGCGGTGGCCTTGATCGTGCCGAGCTCCGGGATGGTGACCTGGAAGTCCGAGAGCACCTCGAGCAGATAGGCCTCGAACTCCTCGTCGGCGCGGTCGATCTCGTCGATCAGCAGGACCGGCGGTTTCTGCTGCGAAATCGCCTCGAGCAATGGCCGGCGCAGCAGGTACTCCTCGGTGAAGACATGCCGCTCCACCGCATCGGCCTTCATGCCCTCGGCTTCATGGGCGCGGATCGCCAGCAGCTGGCGCTGGTAGTTCCATTCATAGATCGCCGCACCCGCGTCGAGGCCCTCATAGCATTGCAGGCGGATGAGCCGCGCGCCGAGCACGCGGGCCAAAGCCTTGCCGACCTCGGTCTTGCCGACTCCCGCCTCGCCTTCCAGCAGCAGCGGCCGCTGCAGCGCGATGGCCAGCGTCAGCGCCATCGCCAGGCTGTCCTCGGCGATATAGCCCGCCGCGTCCAGCCGCTGCTGCAATGCGCGATGATCGAAGCTCATCGCGTTATCGTTTTATTGCCACTAACTCGTTCGTCATGCCCGGACTTGGTCCGGGCATCCACGCCTTTGCATCGTGCAACATCCAAGGCGTGGATCCCCGCGCCTAGCGCGGGGATGACGGAAGAGAGGAGCCTCATTCGACGAGCCCCAGCTTCTGCGCCGTCTTCCAGACCCGCCAGTGGTCGTGCGGCATCTGGGTGTGGGTCAGGCCGAGATGCGCGAAGGCATCGCACACCGCATTGGAGAAGGCCGAGACGCCGCCGACATTGGGCGATTCCCCGACCCCCTTGGCGCCGATCGGGTGATGCGGCGAGGGGGTCACCGTGAAGTCCGTCTCCCAGGCCGGGGTCTCGACCGCGGTCGGCAGGAAGAAGTCCAGCAGGCTGCCGCCGCTGACATTGCCGTTCTCGTCGTAGGCGATCTCCTGGCCCATCGCTATGGCCAAGGCCTCGGTCAACCCGCCATGCACCTGGCCCTCGATGATCATCGGGTTGATCCGGGTGCCGCAATCGTCCAGCGCGTAGAAGCGCCGGATCGCGGTGACGCCGGTATCGACGTCGATATCGGCGACGCAGATATAGGCGCCGAACGGATAGGTCATGTTCGGCGGGTCGTAATAGCTCACCGCCTCCAGTCCCGGCTCGATGCCGGGAATCGCCTTGTTGTAGGCGGCGAAGGCGATCTCCTGCATGGTCTTGAAGCGGTCGGGCGCGCCCTTGACCTGGAAGCGATCGACGTCCCATTCGAGGTCGCTGTCATGCACCTCGAGCAGATAGGCGGCGATCATCTGCGCCTTGGCGCGGATCTTCCGCCCCGCCATGGCGGTCGCCGCGCCCGCCACCGGCGTCGAGCGCGAGCCATAGGTGCCGAGGCCGTAGGGTGCCGTGTCGGTATCGCCCTCCTCCACCGTGATCATGGAAGCCGGCAGGCCGATCTCGGTCGCCAGGATCTGCGCGAAGGTGGTGGCGTGGCCCTGGCCTTGGCTGATCGTGCCGAGGCGCGCGATGGCGCTTCCGGTCGGATGGATGCGGATCTCGCAGCTGTCGAACATGCCGAGGCCCAGGATGTCGCAGTTCTTCACCGGCCCGGCGCCGACGATCTCGGTGAAGAAGGCGATGCCGATGCCCATCAGGCTGCGGGTCTTGCCAGCGGCAAAATCCTCGCGGTTCTTCTTCTGCTCGGCCCGCAGGCCCTTGTAATCGACCGCGGCCAGCGCCTTGTCGAAGGCGGTGTCGTAATCGCCGCTGTCATACTCCCAGCCCAGCGCCGACTTGTAGGGGAACTGTTCCTTGCGGATGAAGTTCTTCCGGCGAACCTCGGCCGGGTCCATGTTCAGCTTGCGGGCCAGCACGTCGATCATGCGCTCGATAAAGTACGAGGCTTCAGTGACCCGGAAGGAGCAGCGATAGGCGACGCCGCCCGGCGCCTTGTTGGTGTAGACGCCGTCGACCGACAGGAACGCGGTCGGGATGTCGTAGGAGCCGGTGCAGATGTTGAAGAAGCCGGCCGGGAACTTGGTCGGATCGGCGCAGGCGTCGAAGGCGCCGTGGTCGGCGACGACGTGGCACTTCAGCGCCGTGATGCGGCCGTCCTTGGTCGCGGCGATCTCGCCGGTCATGTGGTAGTCGCGGGCGAAGGCGGTTGCGGTCAGATTCTCGATCCGGTCCTCGATCCACTTCACCGGCACGCCGAGCACGATCGAGGCGACGATCGAGCAGATATAGCCGGGATAGACCCCGACCTTGTTGCCGAAGCCGCCGCCGATATCCGGCGAGACGATGCGGATCTTGTGCTCCGGGATGCCGGAGATCAGCGACGCCACGGTGCGCACCGCATGCGGCGCCTGGAAAGTGCCCCAGACCGTCAGATGGCTGTTGATCTTGTCCATCGAGGCGACGCAGCCGCAGGTCTCCAGCGGACAGGGATGAACGCGCTGATAGGAGAGGAACTCCTTCGCGACCACTTCGGCGCTGCCGAGCGCCTTGTCGGTCGCCGCGGCGTCGCCGACCTCCCAGGTGAAGATGTGGTTGTGATGCCGGCGCGCGCCATGGGCGCCCTCGGTCTTGCCCTCGAGGTCGTGGCGCAGGACCGGTGCGTCCTTGTCCATGGCCTTCAGCGGATCGATGACGCAGGGCAGATCCTCGTACTCGACCTCGATCAGCTCGACGGCGTCGGCCGCGATATAGCGGTCGGTGGCGACGACGAAGGCGACTTCCTGGCCCTGGAACAGCACCTTGTCCACCGCGAGCACCGCCTGCACGTCGCCGGCGAGGGTCGGCATGTAGTGGAGATTGAGCGGCTTCAGGTCGTCGGCGGTCAGCACCGCCTTGACGCCGGGCAGAGCCAGCGCCTTCGACTTGTCGATCTTCTTGATCCGGGCATGGCCGTAGGGCGAGCGGACGAAATCGCCGAACACCATGCCGGGCAGCTTCATGTCGTCGACATACTTACCCTTGCCCTGGGTGAAGCGGGCGTCCTCGACGCGCTTCCTCTTGCAGCCCAGACCTTCGAGCTTGTCGGTGCGTTCCTGGACGGATGTTCCATCGGCGGCGCTCATTCTGCGGCCTCCTTCTTGCCCGAAAGCTGATCCGCGGCGGCGCGGATCGCCTTCACGATGTTCTGATAGCCGGTGCAGCGACAGAGATTGCCGGAGATGCCGTAGCGGATCTCGGTCTCGGTCGGGTTGGGGTTCTCCTGCAGCAGGCGGTAGGCGCGGGTGATCATGCCCGGCGTGCAGAAGCCGCATTGCAACCCATGATGCTCGCGGAACATCTCCTGCAGCACATGGAGCGTACCGTCGGCATTGGCGATGCCTTCGATCGTCGTCACGCTGGCGCCGTTGGCCTGCGCCACGAAGACGGTGCAGGACTTCACCGACTTGCCGTCGAGATCGACGGTGCAGGCGCCGCAATGACTGGTGTCGCAGCCGACATGCGGGCCGGTCAGCGAAAGCTGCTCGCGCAGGAAGTGGATCAGCAGGGTCCTGGGCTCGGCGAGGGCTTCGACCTCGCCGCCATTGACCGTCATCTTCACATGCATCTTGGCCATGATCCCCTCCCCTTACCGCGCCCGCTTGGCGGCGGCTTCGATGGCGCGCCGCACCATCACGCCGGCCACCGACTTGCGGAAATCGACCGGGCCGCGCGTGTCCTTGGACGGTTGCGCGATGCCGACCGCCGCCTGCACCGCCTTGTCGATCGCGGCCTGGTCGAGGGACGAGCCCACCAACGCCGCTCCCGCGGCCGCGGCGAAGAGCGCGGTATCCCCGACATTGGTGAGCGAGACCGCGGCACTGGCGCATTTGCCGCCGGACATCGTCAGCACCACCGCGGCGGCGGCGGTCGCGTAGTCGCCGATCTTGCGCTTCTGCTTGACGTAGGCGCTGCCGTGCCCGGCGGGTGGTTTCGGGATCCGGATCGTGGTCAGGATCTCGCCCTCCTTCAGCTTGGTGGCATAGGCGCTTTCATAGAAATCGCGGGCCTTCAGCTCCCGCGTGCCGGCGGGCCCCTTCGCCAGATAGACCGCGTCGAGCGCCAGCATGATGGCCGGCATGTCGTTCCCGGGATCGCCGTTGGCGACATTGCCGCCCAGAGTGCCGCAATAGCGGATCTGCGGATCGGCGATCTGCTCGGCGGCTTCCTTCAGGATCGGACAGGCGGCCGTCAGCGCGGCGGACTGGATGATCTCGCGCTGGGTGGTCATGGCGCCGATCTCGAAGCCCGCGCCGGTGTCCTTGATGCCCTTCAGGGCGGCGATGTCCTGGAGATCGACCAGATGGCCGGGTTGCGCCAGGCGAAGCTTCATCATCGGGATCAGGCTGTGCCCGCCGGCAACGACCCGGGCCTCGTCGCCATATTGGGCGAGCAGCTTGACGGCGTCATCCAGGCTGGCCGGCCGGTGATAGTCGAAGGCGGCAGGTATCATGATCACCCTCCCAGGTGTCTTGTTCTTGGCAAGACCTTGATCCCATGGGAGAAGCGGCGTGAGCCCGAAGTGACCACCGCCGCCCCAACTGCACGAAATGCGGATTTCCTGCACGAATGACAGCGGGTCGAGGATCCGAGCGACTCTCTCCGATGGTGGATCGCTTCGCGCTTGCGCGTGTTGTTCGGCGCGGATCAAAGGGACCCCCACGATGACGGAAGACAGCGAGACCGAGTTGGAGGCCGCGCGCCGCCATGTGCAGGAGGCAAAGATCAAGTTCGACCGGCAGCAGCGGCGCTACGCCATGCTGGTGCTCGACGGCAATGCTGCAGCTGCACAAGCGAAGGCCCTGATGGCGGAGCTTGAAGCAGAGTTCGAAGCCAGCCAGGAGGCCCTGGAGCGGCTTGAAGGAAAACGCCCGCCGGGGTGACAGGCTTTGCGGCCCTCCCAAGGGATCGGTTAGGCTCGTCTTCATGATCGGCATCCTCTACGCCCTGCTCTCGGCGGGATTGTTCGGCCTCAGCACGCCGCTGGCGAAGCTCTTGCTCGGCGACGTCTCGCCTTGGCTGCTGGCCGGGCTGCTCTATCTCGGCTCCGGCCTTGGCCTGGCGCTGGTGCGGCTGGTGCGGCGCAGCAACGAAGCGGGCCTGAGCCGGCGGGACGTGCCCTGGTTCGGCGCGGCCGTGCTATCGGGCGGCGTGGTCGGCCCGGTGCTGCTGGTCTTCGGCCTGGCCCAGAGTTCGGCGTCGGAGGCTGCGCTCCTGCTCAATCTCGAAAGCGTGATGACCCTGGCGATCGCCTGGATCGTCTTCAAGGAGAATGTGGACCGGCGATTGCTGATCGGCGCCGCCGCCATCGTCGCCGGCGCCGCCGTGCTCGCCTGGCCGCGGGATGCGGCTGTCGGCTTGAGCTGGGGCCCGGTGCTGATCGCCGGCGCCTGCCTCGCCTGGGCGATCGACAACAACCTGACGCGCAAGGTCGCGGCCGCCGATCCGATGCAGATCGCCATGGTGAAAGGACTGGTGGCCGGCATCGCCAATGTCGCGATCGCCCTTGCCTTGGGCGCGCCGTTGCCGGGAGCCGCGGCGGCCGCCGGCGCCGGCGTCTTGGGCTTCTTCAGCTACGGCGTCTCGCTGACCCTGTTCGTGCTGGCGCTGCGGCATCTCGGCACCGCGCGCACCGGCGCCTATTATGCGCTGGCGCCGTTCATCGGCGCCGGTGTCGCGATCCTTTTACTCGGGGAACCGATCGGAGTCGCCTTCGTCGCCGGCGGGTTTCTGATGGCGGTCGGGCTCTGGCTGCATCTCAGCGAACAGCATCTGCATGAGCATGTGCACGACCCGCTGGAGCATGAGCATGTCCACGTGCATGACGCGCATCATCGGCATGCGCACGCCCCCGGCACGCCGCCCGAGCCCCATGTCCACGCCCACCGGCACGCGCGGCTGATCCATCGCCACCCGCATTATCCCGATCTGCACCACCGGCATTCGCATTAGTCGCGCGTGGCATCGTCATCACGGGGCAGCCGCGAGACCAGCAGCTTGTCGATCCGCCTGCCGTCCATGTCGATCACTTCCAGGGTGAACGGTCCGACCGTCACTTTCTCGCCGGTCTTCGGCACGTGGCCCAGCCGGTTCAGCACCAGGCCGGCCACGGTCGTATAGCTCTTGCTCGACCAGTCATGGGCGCCGACCGCGCGCTCGGCATCGACCACCCGCACGCGTCCGTCCACCAGCCAGGACCCGTCGTCGCGCCGGATCACATGGCTCATCGTATCGCTTGCCTCGGTCAGCTTACCGGTCACCGCCGAGAGCACGTCGCTCGGCGTGACCACGCCTTCGATCGAGCCGTATTCGTCGAGCACCACGGCGAGATGCGAGGGCGCGTTGCGAAACAACTCCAGCAGCCGGAGCGCCGTCGTCGATTCATGGATGCTCAGCACCTGGACGCTGGCGGCTTCCAGCGAGATCGCCTGCCCCGAAGCCAGCTGGTTGATGAGATCGCGCATCCGCACCATGCCGACGATGTTGTCCAGATCGTCGTCACAGAGCAGCAGCCGTGAGTGACGGGCGACGGCGAGGCGCTCCAGCACGTCCTCGCGGCTGGCATGCTTCGACAGCCATTCCACGTCCGGCCGCGGCGTCATGATCGACTTGACCGCGAGATCGCCGAGCGCGAACACGCCCTCCAGCATGTGGCGCTCGGCGGGCTCGATCCCGCCCTGCTCGGCGCCTTCGGCGATCAGGGTCTTCACCTCCTCGTGCGTGACACCCTCGCGTTCCTTGTCGCCGCCGAGGAGCCGCACCAGGAGCTCGGTCGAGTTCTGCAGCAGCCAGACCACCGGCGTGCCGATCCGCGCCAGCAGCGCGATCGGCCGGCTGACCACGACGGCGATCCCCTCGGCATGGTTCATGGCGAGGCGTTTCGGCACCAGCTCGCCCACCACCAGCGAAAGGTAGGTGATGATCGAGACCACGATCACCAGCGCCGCATCGTCCGAGGCGGAGCCCAGGATCGGAAACTCGGCGTGGAGATAGGCCGCGAACGGCTCGGCCAGAGTGGCGCCGCTATAGGCGCCGGCGACGATGCCGATCAGCGTGATGCCGACCTGCACCGCCGAGAGGAACTGTCCCGGATCTTCCGAGAGCCGCAGCGCCACCGTCGCGCCGCGATGCCCCCGCTCGCTCAACTTCTGCAGCCGCGGCCGCCGCGACGACACGATGGCAAGCTCCGACATGGCGAAGAAGGCGTTGAGCAGGACCAGGAGCAGCACGATCCCGCATTCGAGAACAATCGTCACAAGGGCACCGGGAGACAGTTCGACACCCCGGCATCATAAGGGATTGCACCCGCCCTTGGCGAACTCACTCGCCCGACTTGATGGCGGTCCAGGCCTGCATCCGCAGCCGGTCCACCTCGGGCGATGCGAGCTTGTCGCTGGCGAGCCGCTCCATGACCGGTCGCGGCGGATAGATGGCCGGGTTGTTCAGATCCGCCGCATTGATCAGGCCCCGGACGACCGCCGCCTTGTTCGGCGAGGCATAGCGCACGTAGTTGGCATTGTTGGCGGCGACCTGCGGATCGAGCAGATAGTCGATATAGGCGAGCGCCGCGTTCGGGTGCGGTGCATCCGCCGGGATCGCCAGACTGTCCATCCAGATCAGCGTGCCCTCTTTCGGCACGACATAGCGCAGCTTGATTCGATTGCGCGCCTGGTCCGCCCGCGACTGCGCGATGGCGAAATCGCCGTTCCAGCCGATCGCCAGGCAGATCTCCCCATTGGCGATGTCGTTGATGTAGCTGCTGGCGTGGAAATAGCGGACAAAGGGCCGGATCGCCGCCAGGGTGCCTTGCGCGGCCGCGTAATCCTCGGGGCTTGCGGTGTTGACGTCCCGGCCGAGATAGACCAGCACGGCGAGCAGCACGTCACTGGGCGCATCGACGATCGCGACGCCGCAACCCTTGAACTTGGACACGACTTTGGGATCGAGCACCAGGCGCCAGCTGTCGACCGGCGCGTCGGGCATCCGCTTCTTGATCGCTGCCACGTTGTACCCGATGCCGATCGTGCCCCACATATACGGCACCGAATACTCATGCCCGGGATCGAAGGCCTCGCTGGCCTTCATCAGGGCGGGATCGAGATTTTCCAGGTTCGGCAGCCGCGACTTGTCGAGTTTCTTGAACCGGCCGGCCGGTATCTGCCGCGCCAGGAACCCGCCGTTGGGCACAACCACATCATACCCGCTGTTGCCGGCCAGCAGCTTGGCCTCCAGCGTCTCGCTGGAATCGAACACGTCGTACTGGACCGCGATCCCGGTCTTCTGCTGGAAGCGCGCATTGGTGAACTCGCCGATGTAATCCGACCAGTTGTAGACAGCGACCGGCCCCTTCGGCGCCGGCGGCGTCAGCAGGGCGGCGAGTTGCTCCGCGAGTTCCGCTCGGCCGGCGAGGCTTGGCCACTGCACCTTGATCAATTCGATACGGGCGGCGGCGCCGGCCTTGTCGCCGTTGAAAACCTGCTGCGCGATCACCTGCTTCAGCCTTTCGGCGAGTGCGTTCAGTGCCTGCAGCGCGGCGTCGCTGTCCGGCTTCACCGCGAGCGCTCCGGCATAGTAGGTGAGCGCCCCGTCATTCCCCCCTTCGCTCACATAAGCGCCAAAGCTCGCGAGCCGATCACCCTCCTTCACCAACCGTTCGGCGACCGGGCCGGCGGCTTCCTTGACCGCGGGATTCTGCGCGTCCAGCCGGGTCGCCATGTGCAGCAGGTCCAGTGCCGTATCGGCGGCGGCGGGCGCCTCGTCGCCGGCGGCTTTCACCGCGGCGGCGGCGATATGTTGCGGCAACGCGGTCAAAGCCGCCCCGGCCTCCTGGCTGGCCGGCACCTGGCGGAGAATCGCGCGATAGATCGCTTCGGCGCCTTCATCGCCGACAAACTCCAGAACCTGCTCCCGCTTCGCGCCCTCGGCCAGCAGTGCTGCGATCGCGCGGTCAAGACCTGTGGCGGCACGCGGCTCTCCGGGCGCGGTGACGAGCGCTTGCTGAAACTGGGATAGGGCAGAGAGCTTGCTGGGGACATCCGGCATGGTGAGCCCGACCTCTCCCGCCTCGATGAAGGGCCGCGCCCGCAACACGCGCTCCTCGGCCTCGGTGATCGCGAAATGGCCGAGGTCGCGCTTGCCGGCGGTGACGATCTTCAACCCGAGCGCCGCTGCGGTCGCGCTGCCATCGTCCGGAAGCCGCATGATCCGCGCCAGTGGGATCGGCGATTTCGGCGCGACCGCGACGTCGATATCCGCCTTGCCGAGGATGAGCTCCAGCAGCGCCTGATCCCAGACAGCCGCCTTGCCGTGCGCGATCTTCTCCTGCAGCGCATCGCGCAGATCGAGAAAGAACACCTGCGGATCCCGCGCGTCGGTCTCTGCAGACAGGCCGTCGAGCATCCGGTTGATCGCCCCGTGGTCGCGGTAGGTGAGCGCCGCGCCGCGGATCAGCAGCGCATTGAGATCGGGGAGCCCATCGACCAGGGCGCCGAGGAACCCGATCGGCCCGTTCAACGGCCCGGTCTTGGGCAACTCGGGCAAGTGCAGCGACCCCGGCAAATTCGTGAGGTCGAGCCGCACGACAAGGTCGCCCCAATCCGGCGCCGACCATTCGAATTTGCCGATGGTCAGGGACCTGGAACCGGCGTCGTAGTCGTATTCCACCGCGAGGTCATAGCGGACCCTGGACCAAGCGCCGCCGAGCGGCACGAACGCCTCCTCGGAGCCGCGCTGGGCGATCGAGGCCAGCAGAGCGTTGAGAAATCCGTCATCGGTCACATCGCGGAACTCGATCCGCCCATGCCGCGGATCGACTTGACCAAAGGCCACGTCCTCAAGGATCGTCCGGCCGATCTTCACATCGCCGCTCTGCCAGGAGACGACGATATCATTCACGGTGGCGCGCCGAGCCAGCGGATCGAACACGGCCTCGCCGTATCGCACGTCGGCGAAGGTCGCAGCCCCGGCCGCCAGCGTGTTCATCGTGTCGCGGAGCCGGGTCTCCCCGACGTCTCTTGCGCCGCAGTAACCGGCCGCGACGGCGCCTGCCGCAGCCAGCAGGACCGCGGCGGCGATCACGCCCTTACGCATCCATCCCCTCCCCAACCGGCGATCCCCAGCCGGCACCCGCGAGGATCATACAATCATCGGGCGACCGATCCAGCGCGCCTAGAGGCCGATCGTCCGCTTCAGCAGGCGGATCGACTCGTCGCTGTACCAGGCGACCGGCGCATCCACCCGCACCAGCGCAAAGCCGTCCTTGTCGATCAGCAGCGAGACCGGAATCGACTTGATGTTGAGCGCCTTCGCAAACACGTTCTTCGGATCGAGATAGGGCTTCAACGCATCCCAGCGCCGGTTCGCCAGGAAATCCCGCACTTTCGCCGGATCGGGTTCGTCCACCGCGACGGTGACCACCGCCAGGGTTCCCGGCGCGGCCTCGCTCTGGAGCCTGTTCAGCTCGGGCATCTCGACCAGGCAGGGCGCGCACCACTTGGCCCAGATGTTGAGGATGATCGGCCGCCCCTTGAAATCGGCGAGGCGGACGGTGTTGCCTTCGGCATCCTGGAACGCAAATCCGCCCATCTGCATCGGCGGGTCCATCGGCTTGAAGCCCTCCGGCAGCGCCGCCGTCGAGATTCCGCTTGGCCCGGGCGGTGCGGACCGGACCTGCCAATACCAGAATCCGGCGGCCGCAACCGCCAGCACGAGCGCAATAGCGGCCGGAACCAGAATACGCTGGCGCACCAGGGCGATCGCCGTCACGAGCCCCCCATCTTCACGACGCATGCTCCTTGAGATAATGCGCGATCAGCGCCTTGGCCTCGGCGGAATCCCATTGCGCGGCGCCTTCGATGCGCCCGACGACGCGTCCGTCGCGGTCGAGCAGCACGGTGATCGGCAGGCTCTTGCCCTGGAAGGCACCGAGCAGGTTGCCCCGGGTGTCGTTGTAGAGCGTCAGATGCTTGATCCCGGCGCGGCGATAGAACGGGGCCGATTTCTTGATGCCCTCGCGATCGGTCGAGACCGCCACCACGGCGAAGTCCTGCCCGCCCAGCTCGGATTGCAGCCGGTCGAGGGCGGGCATCTCGGCGATGCAGGGCGGGCACCAGGTGGCCCAGAAGTTCAGCACCACGACCTTGCCCTTGAAGGAATCGAGGTTCACCGGCTGACCCATTTTGTCCTGGAAATTGGGCGTGGCGATTTGCTCCGGCGGATCGATCGGGCTAAAGTCGCCGGCCATTCCGGCAAATTTAGGCGGTTCCGCCGCGCCGGCCGTCGCCCCCATGAAGGCGATGGCGACGAGGGCGGAAAGGCGAGCAAAACGAGTTAAGATCGGGGCCATGACGCGACAGAATCCTTCCAAGCAGGCCGCAGCAGACCAGGCGGCAACCCGCATGTGGGGCGGGCGTTTCGCCGCCGGCCCCTCGGCCGTGATGCAGGAGATTAACGCGTCCATCGATGTGGATAAAAGGCTTTATCGTGAGGATATTGCCGGCTCCCTGGCCCATGCCGCCATGCTGGCCGAGCGCGGCATCATTTCCCGGGAAGACGGCGCCGCCATCGCCCAGGGCCTCGCGGCGATCCGCGCCGAGATCGACGGCGGCAATTTCAAGTTCGACGCGGCGCTCGAGGACATCCACACCAATATCGAGGTGCGGCTGAAGGAATTGATCGGCGAGGCGGCCGGGCGGCTGCACACCGCCCGCTCGCGCAACGACCAGGTGGCGACCGACTTCCGTCTCTGGGTCCGCCGCGCCTGCGACGAGTTGACCCTCGACCTCAAAGACCTGATCGCGGCGCTGATCGAGCGCGCGGAGGAGCACGCCGCCACGCTGATGCCGGGCTTCACCCATCTGCAGCCGGCGCAGCCGACGACCTTCGGCCATCATCTCCTCGCCTATGTCGAGATGTTCGGCCGCGACGTCTCGCGCCTCGCCGACGCGCGGAGGCGGCTGAATGAATCGCCGCTCGGCGCCGCGGCGCTCTGCGGCACCTCGTTTCCGATCGACCGTCATCAGACCGCGAAGGCCTTGGGCTTCGACCGGCCGACCGCGAACTCGCTGGATTCCGTGTCCGATCGCGATTTCGCGCTGGAATATCTGGCCGCGCTGTCGATCATCGCCATCCATCTCTCGCGCTTCGCCGAGGAGATGGTGCTCTGGACCAGCGACGGCTTCCGCTTCGTCTCATTGTCGGATGCCTTCACCACCGGCTCCTCGATCATGCCGCAGAAGCGCAATCCGGACGCCGCCGAGCTGGTGCGGGCCAAGGCCGGCCATGTGATCGGCATGCTGACCCAGCTCCTCATCGTGATGAAGGGCCTGCCGCTGACCTATGGCAAGGACATGCAGGACGACAAGGCGCCGACCTTCGCCGCGACCGACACGGTCCGCCTGGGACTCGCGGCAACCGCCGGCATGGTGCGCGACATGGTGGCGAACCCGGAGCGCATGAAGGCGGCGACCGCCGGCGGCTTCATCACCGCGACCGATCTGGCCGATTGGCTGGTGCGGAGACTGAACGTCCCCTTCCGCAGTGCCCACCACATCACGGGCGAGCTGGTGCGGCTTGCGGAAACCAAGGAGACCGCCTTGGAGAAGCTGAGCATCGAGGAGATGCGCTCGGTCGATCCCAGGATTACCGAGGACGTCTATTCGGTCCTCACCCCCGAACATTCTGCGGCGAGCCGCACCAGCTTCGGCGGCACCGCGCCGGACAACGTGCGCAAGGCCGTGGCGGCCGCGCGGGAGCGCTTCCTATGAAACTGCACGGCCTCGTCGCGCTCCTGCTCGCGCTCGGCGTCGCGACCGCCTTGGTCGGCTGCGGCAAGAAGGGCGATCCGACCCTGCCCAACGGGCAGAAGGACGGCTATCCGCACACCTATCCGCAATCCTCCGACCCCCAGACCGGCGTCTTCAGCGGTTGAGATCATGAATCCGTTTCATCACAAGGACGGCGAGCTTTACGCCGAGGACGTTCCGCTGCGCCGCATCGCCGAGGACGTCGGGACCCCCTGCTACGTCTATTCCTCCGCCGCGATCACCGAACGCTATCAGCGCTACGCCACAAGCCTGTCGGGCCTCAACGCGCGGATCTATTATTCGGTGAAGGCCAATTCCAACCAGGCGGTGATCGCGACCTTGGGCAGGCTCGGCGCCGGAGCCGACGTGGTCTCCGTCGGCGAGATGTACCGCGCCTTGAAGGCCGGGATCGCCGCCAAGGACATCGTCTTCGCCGGCGTCGGCAAGACCCGCGACGAGATGGTCGCCGCCTTGCAGGCCGGCATCCACCAATTCAACGTCGAATCCCGCGGCGAATTGCTGACCCTGAACGAGACCGCCGTCAGCCTCGGCAAGCGCGCGCCGACGGTGCTGCGCATCAACCCCGATGTCGATGCCAAGACCCATGCCAAGATCTCCACCGGCAAGGCGGAGAACAAGTTCGGCATCGACATCGCGCATGCCGCCGAGATCTATGCCGAGGCGGCCAGCCTGCCGGGGATCGAGATCATCGGCCTGGCCTGCCATATCGGCTCGCAGCTCCTGGACATCGCGCCCTATCGCTCCGCTTTCGCCAAGCTCGCCGACCTCACGCGCCAGCTCCGCGGTTCCGGCCTGACGGTCGGCCGGATCGATCTCGGCGGCGGCATCGGCGTCTCCTATCGCGGCGAGCAGACCATCTCGATCGACGACTACACCACCGCCGTGATGGAGACCGTCGGCAATCTCGGGGTCCAGCTCGAAATGGAGCCCGGGCGCAGCATCGTCGCCGATGCCGGTCTGCTGCTGGCCAAGGTGATCAATGTGAAGGAAGGCGTCAGTCGCAAATTCGTGATCGTCGATGCCGCGATGAACGACCTCATTCGCCCGGCGCTCTACGAGGCCTATCACGAGATCCTGCCGATCCGCGCGCCGGGCGACGACGCCCGGGTCGAGCGGGTGGATGTGGTCGGCCCGATCTGCGAAAGCGGCGATCTGTTCGCCGAACAGCGGCCGATGCCGCCGGTTTCGCCCGGCGACCTGGTCGCCTTCTGCACCGCGGGAGCCTATGGCGCCGTGATGGCTTCCACCTACAACACCCGGCCGATCGCCCCGGAAGTGATGGTTAAAGGCGGAGAATACCAGGTGGTCCGGCCGCGCCTCAGTTATGACACGATGATCGGTCAGGATGTTGTTCCGAGCTGGCTTTAGGCTACACTCGACCCATATCTAGCTGTCGAAACTCCGGGCAGGAGGAGTGCTCTTGCAACAAGGGCAGCGGCGTCCCGTTCTCGAAGCCAATCGCGCGGCGGCGAATGCGCCCGGCGGCGGTCTTCCGCTGCGGATTCGGGCCTATGTCTCGGCCGCCTGGCTCCTGCTCTTCCTGGAGCGGTTGCTTCCGGCCCTGCTCCCGGCCGCCCTGGTGGCCGGAACCTGCCTCGCCGCTGCGCTGTTCGGCCTGCCGCGGCTGCTGCCGGCCTGGCCGCAGCTTATCCTCCTTATCCTGTGTGGTTTGGGCTTCCTGGCTTCGCTCTGGTACGGCTTCCGCGGCTTCCGCTGGCCGAGCTCCGGCGAGGCCGTGCGCCGGGTCGAAAGCGACAGCGGCTTCACCCACCGCCCGATCACCCATCTGACCGACGCCCAAGCCTCGAACCTGATCGATCCCGACTCGATCAGCCTGTGGAAGAGCTACCGCCAGCGCCTGATCGCCTCGATCGGCATTCCGTTCCTCGGCTTCCCCCGCGGCACCGTCGCCGCGAAGGACCCCTGGGGCCTGCGCGCCCTGGTGTTGCTGGTGCTGGTGATCGCCGTCTTCGTTGCCGGCGACAGCTGGCAGAAGCGCATCATTCAGGCGGTGCATCCCAATTTCTCCGCCTTCGCCCAGAGCGAGACCAGCAAGGTCGAAGCCTGGCTGACCCCGCCCGACTACACCCGCATGGCGCCGATCAGCCTGTCCAGCGCGGTGCAGCTCGAGAGCGGCGAGGCAAGCCCGCTCACCGTCCCCGCCGGCAGCAAGCTCCTGGCCCAGGCCGAGGGCATCGGCGCCAAGGCGAGCCTGCTTGCCAACGGCACCAGCAAGGACTTCGAGATGCTGGACGCCATCACCCAGCGGATCGAAGGCAAGATCCAGTCCGGCGACGAGATCGCGATCGAGGCCGACGGCGACACGCTCGCCCGCTGGCCGATCAAGGTCGTGCCCGACCAGGCGCCGACCGTGGCCTTCGCCACCGATCCCAGCCCGACCGACCGCGGCGTGCTGCGGCTCGACTACGTCGCCAAGGACGATTACGGCGTCAACAACGTGAAGGCGGTGATCCAGCTCGCCAACACCAAGGAGAGCCTGGAGCTCAACCTGCCGATCCCGCAGATCGATGCGCGCGAGATGAAGGCTTATTCCTATCAGGACCTGACCGCGCATCCCTGGTCCGGCCTGGAGGTCGAGATCCGGCTGGTCGCGCGCGATGCGCTCGGCCAGATCGGCGCGTCGGCACCGGTCACCATCACCCTGCCGGAGCGCAAATTCTATCATCCGGTCGCCCGCGCCATCATCGAGCAGCGCAAGAAGCTGGCCCGCGATCCGGATTCCAAGGACGCCGTGGCCGAGGCCCTGCGCGGCCTCAACGCCCAGCCCGAGGCCTACGACGGCAACGTCGCCGTCTTCCTCTCGCTGAACCTCGCCTGGCGGCGTTTGAGCGCCGATGCGCTCTCCAAGGAGGATCTCGCCAAGATCGAGCAGCAGCTCTGGGACACCGCTCTGGCGCTCGAGGATGGCGGCGTCTCGCTGGCAATGCGCGAGTTGCGCGACCTGCAGCGGCAATTGGAGGAGGCGCTGAACAACGGCGCCAGCCAGGAAGAGATCGAGCGCCTGATGAACCAGGTGCAGGAGGCGATGAACAAATACCTTGAGAACATGCGCCAGCAGCTCCAGGAGGCGATGAAGAACGGCATGCAGATGCAGCGCCTCTCGCCCAACGGGTTGAAGCTCTCGCAGCAGGACCTCAACCAGATGCTGAACGACGCGCGCAAGATGGCCCAGAGCGGCTCGCGCGAATCGGCGAAGCAGATGCTCGACCGCCTGCAGCAGATGCTGGAGAACCTGCAGGCCGGCATCCCGATGCCGATGGGCCAGCAGGGCAACCAGGCCCAGCAGATGATGAACGACATGGGCCGCATGATGCAGCGGCAGGACAAGCTGCTGCAGGACAGCTTCAACATGCAGCGCGGCCAGCAAGGCCAGCAGGGCGAAGGCCAGCAGCAGATGAACGGCCAGCCCCAGGCCGGACAGCAGGAAGGCCTGCGCAAGGATTTCGGCCAACTGATGCGCGACTTCGGCAACATGACGGGCGACATGCCGCAATCCATGGGCCAGGCCGAGCAGTCGATGCGCCGCGCGGTCGACGCGCTGAACAAGGGCGACTTCGACGGCGCCAGCGAAGCGCAGAACCAGGCGCTCAGCCAAATGCAGCAAAGCATGCAGCAGATGCAGCAGCAGATGCAGAAGCAGGCCGGGATGAATCGCGGCCCCGGCCAGCGCGATCCGATGGATCCGTTCGGCCGCACCACGCCCCGCGAAGACAGCGCCGGCGGCAACTCGGTCAACACGACCGGCGTCAAGGTCCCCGACCAGTCCGAGATGGAGCGCGCCCGCCAGATCTTCGAAGAGCTACGCGAACGCCGCAACGACCCCGCGAGGCCGCGCGACGAGCGTGACTATCTGGACCGGCTGCTGAAGCAGTTCTGAGTCGGCGGGTTAGCTGGATCTTCGTTCGGCGCGCAACCTGAAGCGACACGGCTGCATGCCCCCCTCCAACCTCCCCCCTGAAGAGGGGGAGGCTTCATCCAGTTCGGTGAATCCATTTGAATCTCGTCGTCACCATCTTCTCCCCCCTTTAGGGGGGAGTGAGAGGGGGGCATTGCAGCCGTGCTGCACGCAAACGAAAACGCCGCGGACTGACCCAGTCCGCGGCGTTCATTTCTCGATCGCGTGGTCTATCGGCTCAATGCACCCGCGAGCGGCGGGCGGCGAGCGCCTCTTCGACCGCGGCGCAAATCTCCTTCAGGGAGAAGGGCTTCGAGATGACCTTCTCGACCGGTCCGGCGGCACTCTGCGCGCGCTGACCTTCGCTGGCAAAGCCGGTCATCATCAGGACCGGCATGGCCGGGTCCTGCTTGGTGGCCTGGGCGGCCAAGGCGACGCCGTCGAGGCCGGGCATCACGATATCGGTCAGCATGAGATCGAACCGGCGCTCGGACAAGGCCGCGAGCGCGGCACTGCCGTCCGGCACCGAGGTGACGCTGTGGCCATAATAGGCCAGCGCCCGCGACACGAAATCGCGAACCGCCTGGTCGTCCTCCGCCACCAAGATGGAAGCCATCGCGGTGCGTCCGCCGGTCGAAGTCTGGCCACCGAATTTCATCACTGGATCATCACTCTCTTTGTCGTTCCGAGGCATCGCCGCCTTCCCAACCGAGTCGCTATGGTAAAGGAACTCGTAACTGGTTGAATTTGGCCTCGTTTGGCGCGACTCGCGTCGTCACCGGAATGCCCCGCCAGAATAGTTTTCAGCCGTTAAAATTTGGTGAGTGCGCCCATAAACGCGCGCAGGTTCGTGTGGTTCCACGACGGTATTGGAGGCACCCTGCGTTCACATCGCCGCGTCCACACGGTCGCCCCGTCACTTCGCCGCGTTCACGCGGCCAAATGTCACGCTGAAGCCCTTCATGCCCTTGGGCGGGTTCTCGAAAGGAATGCGAAAGGTGATCGTCTCACCAGGTGCAACCGTGGATTCCTGCGTGCGGAACATGAAGGCAGCACCGAGCGGCGCACCGCTCTCATCCTGCGCGATCAGCATCAGCGGCGGCACCTTCAGCGGATAGTCCGAAGGATTGAACACGTCGCCGCGCACCGAGAGGAAGCCTGAGCGCTGCTCGGATTTCAGATTGCCGATTTGCAGCACCCGCGCGGGATCGCTCCCGCCGACACCGAGCAGCGAATAGATGTCCTGCGCCGCCGGGAACATGCGCGCGATCGGCCCCTGGTAGATATAGGCCGCGACCGCCAGGCCGCAGAGGATTCCGAGCAGCAGGATCCAGGGCCAGACGCCGACCTTGCGCTTCGGCTCCGCGGGCCGGAGCTTCGGCGGCACGACCACCTGCGCCGCGGGCTTCTGCTGCTCACGCCCGCTGAGCAAGGCCGCCAGGCCCGGCGCCATCTGCGCCGGATCGCCCGGTGCATCCAGCTCGACCGGCGGCAAGGGCTCGATCGGTGCCGGGGGCTCCTGGCGCCAGCGATGCGCACACTTTGCGCAGCGCACGTTGCGCCCGTTCGGTCCCAGCATCGAGGCATCCAACGAGAAGCGGGTCGCGCAGGCGGGACAACTGACGATCACGACTCGGCTCGCATGATTTTACGATGACAGGCCGTTATAGGACCTCGATCTTTACCATGCAAGGCAACGCCCGGCGTCGCGGCGCGCGTCAGATGCAAAGAAGCAGGCAAGACTGGACGACCGGAAACCCCCTGTGCCATTTTGAACCCCTAGTTTTCCACAGGCCCGCACGGGACGGACGACCGTGATTCTGTTCGATGGGGTCGCGGTGCAGTACAGCGCCGGCCCGCCGATTCTACACGACGTGACCTTTACCTTGGCGCCGGGCTCTTTCCACTTTCTGGTGGGCCGCAGCGGCGCCGGGAAATCCTCCATGCTTAAGGTGCTGTATCTCGGCCTGCGCCCGACGCGCGGCACCGTCAGCCTGTTCGGCCGCGACGTCGCGAGCCTGAACCGTGCCGAAATGCCGGCGCTGCGCCGGCGGATCGGAGTCGTGTTCCAGGACTTCCGTCTGATCGAGCATCTCTCGACCTTCGACAATGTGGCGCTCCCCTTGCGCATCGCCGGGGTGCGCGAGGCCGAGATCAAGAAGCATGTGACCGAACTCCTCTCCTGGGTCGGCCTGAAGGACCATCTCGACGCCCTGCCGCCGACCTTGTCCGGCGGTCAGCAGCAGCGCGTCTCCATTGCCCGCGCGGTCATCGCCCGACCGAGTCTCCTGCTGGCCGACGAGCCCACCGGCAATGTCGATGATGTGATCGGCCTCCGGCTCATGTATCTGTTTGAGGAGTTGAATCGACTCGGCACGACGGTCGTGATCGCCACCCACAATGACACCCTGGTCAGCCGCTTCAGCCATCGCCAGCTCCGGATCGAGGACGGCTCGATCCGCGTCTTCGATCCGCGGCCGATGACGGCCTACCCGTCGCCCCAGGGGACCATGGGCGCGCCCGCCGCAACGGGCGGGCCGCCGACCGGCCCGGTGCGTCGCCCGGGAGCGGCGCAATGAGGGATGCAGCCTGATGTTCGGCCATAGCGACCTGCCGCTCAACCGCGACGCCTCGGCACGGTTCCTGCCCTGGATCATCGGCTTCATGACCTATCTCTGCGTGATCGCCGTGGCCGCGGGGCTCACCGTCGATCGCGTCGCCGAGCGCTGGCGCCAGGGTCTCGCCGGCAACCTGACCGTCGAGCTGCCCTTCCCCGCCGAGCTCGAGACCGAGAAGCGCGCGGAGCAGCTCGACCAGGCGATGGAACTCGTCGCCGACACGCCCGGCGTCACCGGCGCCACCGTGCTGGAGGATCATCAGATCGCGGCTTTGCTCGAGCCCTGGCTCGGGCCCGACGCGGGTCAGCTCGACGTGCCCCTGCCGACCATGATCGCGGTGACGCGGCGCACCGATGCCGTGATCGATCTCGCCGGCCTCAAGACCAAGCTGCGGCAGATCGTGCCCGATGCCGAGGTCGATGATCACGGCGACTGGGTCGCCGACGCGCTCGGCTTCCTGCGCTCGCTGCAGGCCTTGGCCGGCGCGCTGAGCGCCCTCGCTCTTGGGGCGGCCGCCCTCACCGTGATCTTCGTGACCCGCACCGGCCTCGCCACGCATCGCGGCGTCATCGAGGTCGTGCATCTGATCGGCGCGCCAGACCGTTACATCGCGCGGCAGTTCCAGGCCCAGGCGCTGAAGCTCGGCATCCTGGGCGGGGTGGTCGGCCTCGGCTTCGGCGCGGCGACCGTGCTCGGCATCGGCCGGCTCATCGCCTTCAGCCTCGATGCCGCCAATCCCGGCCTCGCCTTCGACTTCCGGCTGCTGCCCTGGCAATGGGTGGTGCTGGGCGCCTTGCCGCTGGTCGTGGCCTTGCTGGCGATGTTCACCGCGCGCCGCACCGTGCTGCGGTCGCTGGCGAAGATGCTCTAGCCATGGCGATGACGCGCAGCGGCCCCCGCATCAACTTCCGCGATACGCCCAGCCAGCGCCGCCGCGGCTGGGGTTCGCGCCTGCTCCATGGCGTGCTGGGCATATTGACCCTCTGGCTGATCGGCCTGCTGGGCTTCATCGCGGTGATCCCGGGCCCGGCCTCGAAGATCGACAGCGAGGGCAGGACCGACGCGATCATCGTGCTGACCGGCGGCGGCGACCGGCTGGCCGAAGGCTTCCGCCTGCTCGACCGCGGCCTCTCCAAGCGCCTGCTGATCTCCGGCGTCGCGACCGGCGTCACGCTGGAACAGCTGATCGACCGGCTGGGCGACCAGCGCGCTTCGGTGCCCAGTGCCGAGGAGGTCGCCTGCTGCGTGACCTTGGGCTACGAGGCCGGCAACACCGTGGGCAACGCCGATGAGAGCGCCGAATGGATCCGCCGCAACGGCGCCAAGTCGGTGCGGCTGGTGACCGCGAACTATCACATGCTGCGCAGCCTGCTGGAATTTCGCCGCAAGGTGCCGGGCCTGAACGTGGTGCCGAACCCGGTCTTCCCCGCCGAAGTGCGCGATCCATACTGGTTCGTGAAACCGCGCACCCTGCTCCTCATCGTCAACGAATATCACAAGTACCTGGTCGCACTCGGGCGCGCCCTGCCCGAGACGGTTCAGCGCTGGTCCTCGGGATGGTCGGTTCCGTGGCCGACTTGGTGACTCGGCGTGCGGCCGGCAGCCCGGGCATGGCATGATCCTGCGCTCCATCCTGTTCAACCTACTCTACGCGCTCTGGACCGCGGGCATGCACGTCATCTGCCTGCCGCTGCTCTTCGCGTCGCGGCGCGCGGTCCAGGCGGCGGGCGGGATCTGGATCGGCGGCACGCTCTGGCTGCTGAAGCACGTCGTCGGCATCGACTATCGCATCGCCGGCGCAGAGAACCTGCCGAAGACGCCGGCGATCTATGCCGCCAAGCATCAATCGGCCTGGGAGACCCTGTTCCTCTCCCGCTACCTCGATTTCCCGGCCTTCGTCCTGAAGAAGGAGCTGCTTTCGATCCCGCTGTTCGGCTGGTTCCTCAAGAAGTCCGGCATGATCGCCGTCGATCGCAAGGGTGGCGCCAGCGCGCTCCGGGCGATGGCCCGCCAGGCCACCGAGACACTGGATTCCGGCCGCTCGATTCTGATCTTCCCGGAGGGCACCCGGGTCGCCCCGGGCCAGAGCCGCCCCTACCAGCCCGGGGTCGCCGCGCTCTACACCCAGCAGAAGGTGCCGCTCGTGCCGGTGGCGCTCAATTCCGGCCTGTTCTGGGGCCGCCGCGCCTTCATCAAGAACCCCGGCACGATCGTGGTCGAGATCCTGCCGCCGATCCCGCCCGGCCTCGACCGCAAGGCGGTGATGAAGGAGCTCGAGAACCGGATCGAAACCGCCGCCAAAGCGCTTGCCCAGGCGCCCGGGCGGTAGCCCCGGGGACAACTCTGCCCACAGCTTGTGGACAGCTGTTGCTTTCATCGAAAGATAACCTAGATTCAATAGGGTAAAGCGCTGAACTCTGTGGATGGATTAGCGCGTTCCTGCGGGAACACTCCGGGAACTTTACCCTGTGCGCTGGAGCCTGCTCTGCGCTAGACTTCTGGCCCTTTTGAACACCGGAATAAGAGCACCCCATGCCGCAAGTGGCCGCCATCTCCCAGCAGATCTGGGACATGAAATACCGCCTGAAAGGGCAAGACGGCGCCCCGGTCGATAAGACGATCGAGGACACGTGGCGGCGTGTGGCGGAAGCCCTGGCGGAAGCCGAGCCCGAGTCGCGGCGCGCCGAGATGGTGGCGCGCTTCTCGTCCGCCATGGAGGATTTCAAATTTCTGCCGGCCGGCCGGATCATCGCCGGCGCCGGCGCCGGGCGCAGCGTCACCCTGTTCAACTGCTTCGTCATGGGCACGGTCCCCGACGACATGAGCGGGATCTTCGAGCACCTGCGCGAGGCCGCCCTCACCATGCAGCAGGGCGGCGGCATCGGTTACGACTTCTCCACCCTTCGCCCCAAGGGCGCCCCGGTGAAGGGCGTCGGCGCCGACGCCTCCGGCCCGCTCTCCTTCATGGACGTCTGGGACGCGATGTGCCGGACCATCATGTCGGCCGGCCACCGGCGCGGCGCCATGATGGCGACCTTGCGCTGCGACCATCCCGACATCGAGGCCTTCATCGAAGCCAAGCACACGCCCGGTCGCCTGCGCATGTTCAACCTCTCGGTCCTGGCGACCGACGACTTCATGCAGGCGATCAAGGAAGACCGTCCTTGGGAGCTTAAATTTGGCGGTACCACCTACAAGGTGGTCCAGGCCCGCGAACTCTGGGACAAGATCATGCGCTCGACCTACGCCTCGGCCGAGCCCGGCGTCATCTTCATCGACCGCATCAACACGCGGAACAACCTCTATTACTGTGAGTCCATCCAGGCGACGAACCCGTGCGTGACCGCGGATACCTGGGTGCAGACGACTGAGGGACCGCGGCAGGCGGGCGACCTGGTCGGCCGGCAATTCACGGCACTGGTGAATGGCAAAAGTTTCGTCAGCGGGCCAGAAGGTTTCTTCTCGACCGGCCTGAAGCCGGTGCTGCGGCTCAAGACCAGCGAAGGCCATACCCTTCGCCTTACCGCCGATCACCCAGTGCGCGCCGTGACAACTCTGTCGCGCTACCACGTCAATTCCGATTGGGCCAAAGCTGGCGATCTCAAAGCCGGTGATCGGATTGTCATCAACGATCATCGCGCTCAAGCCGTCTGGGCCGGGCACTACGGGATCGACGAGGGTTACCTTATCGGTCTGCTATTAGGCGACGGCACTCTGAAGACTGACAAGGCCGTACTCTCGGTCTGGCCCGGCGAGATGGCTGTGAACGGCGGTCCGGCACGTCCTGGGACAGCCGGCGTAATGCAGACCGCAGAAACGGCAGCCCGCCGTTTTGCGCGCCGTTCGGATTTCGAAGGTTGGTTTGCTGTCCCGGGCCGTGGCGAATATCGCCTCAGCATCGCTGCTCTGGGCGAACTTGCACGATCTCTGGACATGGTTCCAGGCGCCAAGCGCATCACGCCGGCCGTCGAGCAGACGTCGAGCGAGTTCTATCGCGGCTTCCTCCGCGGCCTGTTCGACGCGGACGGATCCGTTCAGGGCACGCAGGCGAAGGGTATCAGCGTACGCTTGGCACAGAGTGATCTTTCTTCGCTCGAAGCAGTGCAGCGCATGCTGTTGCGCCTCGGCATCGCCTCCAAGATCTACGCCGAGCGACGGCCGGCCGGCCCTCGCTCGTTGCCGGACTCGTCTCGCCAGCCGAAAATTTACGACTGTCGCGCCGATCACGAGCTGACGATCAGCGGAGTGAACCTGCCGCGTTACGCCGAGATCATCGGTTTCAGCGATTTCGATAAACAAGCGCGGCTGACGGCGGCTCTCACCAGCTATAAGCGCAGCCTCAACCGTGAGCGCTTCATTGCAGAAGTCGCGTCGATAGAGCCCGATGGCGAAACCGAAGTCTTCGACGTGCAGATCCCTGGCGCCAATGCATTCGATGCCAACGGACTGCTCGTGCACAATTGCGGCGAGCAGCCGCTCCCCCCGTATGGCGCCTGCCTGCTGGGCTCGGTTAATCTGGCGGCGCTGGTGCAGCGCCCGTTCGAGGATGATGTCGCGCTCGACCTAACCGCGCTCGACGAGCTGGTGCGGACGGCGATCCGCATGCTGGACGATGCGATCGACGTCTCCAACTTCCCGCTGCCGCAGCAGCTCGACGAGGCGAAGAAGAAGCGCCGAATCGGGCTCGGCGTCACCGGCCTCGCCGATGCGCTGATCATGTGCAACGCCCGCTACGGCAGCAAGCAGGCGGTGCAGCTGACCGGCCAGTGGATGAAGGCGATCGAACGCGCCGCCTATCTCGCCTCGACCGAACTCGCCGCCGAGAAGGGCGCCTTCCCGCTGTTCGACAAGGAGAAGTTCCTGGCCGGCGAGAACGTGCAGGGCCTCGACGCGGACGTGCGCGAAGCCATCGCAAAAAACGGCATGCGCAACGGCCTGCTGACCTCGATCGCGCCCACCGGCACGATCTCGCTGTTCGCCGACAATGTCTCTTCGGGTCTGGAGCCGGTGTTCAGCTTCAGCTACACCCGCAACATCCTGATGCCAGACGGCACGCGCCAGGCCGAGGAGGTCAGCGACCACGCCTATCGCTTGTTCCGGCGGCTCAAGGGCGAGGCCACGCCCTTGCCGGAGGCGTTCGTCGACGCGCAATCGCTCACCCCGGCCGACCACGTGATCATGCAGGCGGCAGTGCAGAAGTTCGTCGACAGCGCGATCTCCAAGACCATCAACGTGCCGGTCGAGCTGCCGTTCGAGGATTTCAAGGACATCTACACCCTCGCCTATGAGAGCGGCTGCAAGGGCTGCACCACCTATCGCCCGAACGAGATCACCGGCGCGGTGCTGGAGACCAAGCCGAAGACCGCGTTGGTG
The DNA here is from genome assembly GCA_030715195.1 of Dongia sedimenti. Classification (GTDB taxonomy): domain Bacteria; phylum Pseudomonadota; class Alphaproteobacteria; order Dongiales; family Dongiaceae; genus Dongia; species Dongia sedimenti. The sequence continues at coordinate 669,179 of JAUYVI010000001.1, read as the reverse complement.
CCGGCCCAGGCCGAGCTGCCGCTGCCGAAGCAGCGCGTCGAGCACAAGCCCGAGGACGTCTACGAGGCCGGCGGCGTGGTCTACATGACCCAGCCGCTCGATCGGCCGGAGGCCTTGCCGGGCAGCACCTACAAGATCCGCTGGCCGGAAAGCGACCACGCCATCTATGTGACCATCAACGACATCATCCAGGACGGCCGCCGCCGGCCCTTCGAGGTCTTCATCAACTCGAAGAACATGGAGCACTACGCCTGGACCGTCGGCCTCACGCGCATGATCAGCGCCGTGTTCCGCCGCGGCGGCGACGTCTCCTTCGTCGCCGAGGAATTGAAGGCGGTGTTCGACCCGCGCGGCGGCTCCTGGATGGAAGGCCGCTACGTGCCCTCGCTGCTGGCCGCGATCGGCAACGTGATCGAGCGCCACATGATCAACATCGGCTTCCTGCCGGATCCCGCCAAGGACCGCGGCGAGATCGACCGCATGGTCGCCAGGAAGGTCGCGAACCTCGCCGACGGCCAAGGCAACGGCGATGCCGGCGGGCGGAAGCTGCCCCATTGTCCGAAATGCGGCTCGCCGAGCCTGATCCGCCAGGAAGGCTGCGACCTCTGCACCAGCTGCGGCTATTCGAAGTGCGGGTGAAGTCGTGGTGGAAGTTACTGATTATTACGCCACTGACTGCACTTCTGTTGATCGCCTTGAGAATAGGCATACTCGTCGTCTATTCATTCAAAGATGCGCTCAGCGCCCAACGCGATTTTTGCAAGGAATTGGATCGGGCGCTGGCTTGTCGTGACAGCAAGGAAAGCTGTTTAGTCATCTATCATCAGACCGTGACCGAGAAGCTCGCACGGGCGAAGACGACGATGGAGTTTCACGACAGTCTATATACTCTCGAGAATCTGGATTCGATGTACCAGGCAGGGAGAGACCTGCTCGCTTCTGATCTGCGAGAAACCGATCTCCGAGATTTTGAGAAGCAGCGGCACGATCTAGTCTACGCCTGCTCCAGCTATCCCTGACCGACGTACTTCAACTCGCCCAAGCGCTTCCGAAGTCCCTGAGTTGTTCACAGAACGCTGCGATCACGGCGTGAAACACGTCAACTATGCTTCCCACACGTCTCCAATATCACCCCGCGCAGCCAGCGATGCGCTGGATCGGCGTCGACGCGCGGATGCCACATCAGCGAGACCGTGATCGGCTTCGTCTCCACCGGCAGTGGGAAGCTGCGCAACCCGCGCCGGAACTCCATCACCGAGACGAGGTAAGTCTCCGGTGCGAGCGACAGCAGATCGGAGCGGCTGACCACGGCGAGTGCCGCCGGGAAGCTCTGCACCACGGCGTCGATGCGTTGCTCCAGACCGAGCGCGGCGAGGCCGGTATCGACCGGGCTCTCCTTGTTGGCGCGCCGCGCGCTCATCACATGGCCGAAGCCGGCATAGCGCTCGGGCGTGATCGCGGCGTCGAACAGCGGATGCCCTTCGCGCGCCACGCCGAGGAAGCGGTCGCGATAGAGCGACTGCACGCGGAGCTCCGGCCCGGCCTCGGCGCCCATCACCCCGATGTCGAGATCGATCCGCCCCTCGCGCAGCGGCGTTGCGTCCTTGTCGGGCTTCGGCACGAAATGCAGCCGGACCTTCGGCGCCGACAGCGCCAGCGCGGTCACCAGCGGCGCGGCGAAGGTCTCGGCGAAACTCTCATTGGCGCGGATGGCGAAGACTCGGTCGAGCCCGGCGGGATCGAGGGCGGCGCCATCCGGCTGGAGCACATTGCGCACCGCCTGGGTCAGCGCCCCCACCTCCCGGCGCAAGGCCTCGGCGCGCGGCGTCGGGACCATGTCGCGGCCGGCGCGCACCAGGATCGGATCGCCGGTCGCGGCGCGCAGCCGGGCCAGGGTGCGGCTCATCGCGGATTCGCTGAGATGCAGCCGGCGCGCGGCCCCGGCCACCGTGCCCTCGGCCAGCAGCGCTTCCAGGGCGGTCAACAGGTTGAAGTCGATCTCGGCCATGGCCCAGAGTACCATGCGCGCAACGCCGGTCGCCATGGGCGTGGACTGGCGTTTGGTGCAGATATGAGCTGCGCCGCCCGCGCCTTCCCGGGTGCCCGCGGCTGCGTATGTTGAGAACGACCGCAACATCGAAACCCGGGACGCCATGACGCCTCACGACACCGCCGCGATCGCCGCCCAGCCGCCTCAGTTCCGAAGCGCCCCGATCGAAGAGGACGGCCTCCCCGCCCCGCGCCGCTACCTCGCCATGGTCGCGATCCTGACCGCCTTTGTGCTCGTGGTGCTCGACATCGCGATCGCCAACCTGGCGCTGCCCACCATCGCCGAGACCATGGCGGTCACGCCGAGCGAAGCCGTCTGGGTGGTGACGAGCTACCAGATGGCGATTGTCATGTTCCTGCTGCCGGCCGGTGCCGCCGGAGAGAGCTTCGGCTATCGCCGTGTCTTCGTGATTGGCATCGCCATATTCGTCGCGGCTTCGGCCCTCTGCACCTTCGCGCCGAGCCTGCCCTGGCTGGTGGCGGCACGGTTCATCCAGGGCGTCGGCAGCGCCGCCGTCATGGCGATCGGTGTCGGGCTGCTGCGTTTCATCTATCCGATGCGCCTGCTGGGCGCGGCGCTCGGCTGGAACGCGATCACGATCGCCCTGACCGCCGCCGCCGGCCCGTCGATCGGCGCCGCCATCCTCTCGGTCGCGAGCTGGCCGTGGCTGTTCGCCATCAACATTCCGCTCGGCGTCGCGGTCCTGCTGACGGCGCGTGCCCTGCCGCAGGCGCCCGGTTCCGGCCGCGGTGTCGATCTCTTGAGCATCGTCCTCAATGCCGGCGTGTTCGGCGCGCTCATCCTCGGCATCGATCGCGCGGTGACCGCGCCTTGGACCGGCGCGGTGCTCCTCGTCGCATCGGCCGCCGGCCTGGTCGTCCTGGTGCGCCGCGAACTGCCCCGCGCGCATCCGATCGTGCCGTTCGACCTGCTGCGCCTGCGTTCGTTTCGGCTCTCCGTCGTCGCTTCGATCTGCTGCTTCACCGGCCAGATGGCGAGCCTGGTGGCACTGCCCTTCTATCTGCAGCACGGGCTCGGCCAGAGCGCCGGCATGACCGGGCTCTATCTCACCGCCTGGCCGTTGACGGTGGCCGTGGCAGGCCCGCTCTCCGGGCGCCTCTCCGACCGCTTTTCGACCGGCACGCTCTGCGCCGTCGGCGGCGCCTGCCTCGCGGCGTCCCTCCTGCTGACGGCGTTCTGGCCGCTGCAGGACAACCTGCTGCCGCTGGTTCCCTTCATGATGCTGGGCGGTCTGGGCTTCGGTTTCTTCCAGACTCCGAACAACCGCAACATGCTGCTCGCGGCGCCGAAGGCGCGCAGCGGTGCCGCCGGCGCCATGCAAGGGATGGCGCGGCTGACCGGCCAGACGGCGGGCAGCGTCCTCATGCTGGTGCTGTTCGGCCTGCTGGCGGCCGAGAGCGCGCCGCGCCTTGGCCTGGCGATCGGAGCCGGTTTCGCGCTGGCGGGCGGCCTGGTCAGCCTTCTGCGCGCCGGCGGAAGGCACTGACCCAGCGCGGAATCGGGGAACGGCAGCCCGGCGCCGGCCTTCCTCCTGAGACGAAACGGCAGAAGGAGGGTCACAATGCCCCGTGGCGACAAATCGAGTTACACGGACAAGCAGAAGCGCCAGGCCCGGCACATCGAAGAGGGCTACGAGAAACGCGGCACCGGCAAGAAGGAAGCCGAGAGCCGCGCCTGGGCCACCGTCAACGCGATGGAAGGCGGCGGCAAGAAATCCGGATCCGGCCGCGGCAAGAAGGTCAACAAGGCGCCGGCCAAGAAGGGTGGCAAGCTCGGCGGCAAGGCCGCCGCCGCCCGTCCGAAAGCGGCGCGCAAGGCTTCCGCCAAGAAGGCCGCCAAGACCCGCAAGAAGCGCGGCCACTAAACTTCAAGGCAGCGCCAGGTTGGCGACCTGATTTCCAAACGACGCTTGCGGTTCGGAATGCGGCGACATGCCGAGTTCGTTCTCCTTCGTCCGCACGCAGGCATCAATCGCGCGATAGAGCGCGGCAAAGGTCCCGGATTTGGGCCATGACTGGAACAGGCAGTCGTCGAAATAGGTGAACCGCTCCTCGGCGCTGCAGCCGAACGAGGTGCGGTCGTCCCGCGCCGCCGTCAGAATGATGCGGTTCGGCGCCTCGGTCGCCCGCCCGATGAAGATCCCGCTGTAGCAGCCGGAGACGATGGCGACGGTCGGCACGCTGCCGCAACCCTGGTCCAGCATTCGCCCCAGGGCGGAAGGATCGAGCCTGCGATCGTGATCGAGGTCGTCGCGCAGCAGCAATCCGTCGCGCGCACCATGCGAAGTGAGGAATACCAGGCACGCCTTCGGCGGACCGGGCGGCACCGCCGCGAGGGCCGCGGCCATGCTGTCTTCGGTCGCGATCATCCGGTTCTTCCCGACCAAGCTCGGATCGGAGGTGAAGCGGTCGATGCGCGAAATCCCGTCCGCCGCGAGCATCCTGGTCATCGCATCGACCGCATTGTCGAAGACCGAGATGGAATCGTCGCCGGCGGCGACCAGCGCCCGCCATTGCACTTTCTGCAGCGGCCCGGTGGGCTGGGCGGGCGGAATCCGCGCCGCCGTGTCGCTGGTGGCACTGTGCGCACAGGCCGAAAGCGCCAAGCCGAGCAAGAGAGACATCCATCGCCGCGTCATGTCCCGAGAACCTCCGCCATTCGCCGCAACGCCGGTTCCACCAGATCGTCCGGCACCGCCGCATAGCCGAGCAGCAGGCCGGATTGCGTTCGTCCCCCGGCATAGTAGCTGCTCAGGGCCGGCGCCACGATCCCCGCGGCATTCAGGCGCCGCTCGATCTCCGTGTCGGGCAGCCGCACCAACGCGCCGACCGGCCGCGCCACCAGATGCAAACCGGCGGGATCCGCCGCGAGTTCCAGCTTGCCCGCCAAATGCCGCGCGGCCAGCGCCAGCAGCCGCGCCTGGCGATCCGCATAGCGCTTGCGCTGGCGCCGCACATGGGCGGCGAGATGGCCTTCGGCGAAGAAGGCCGCGAGGGCCGGCTGCGGCGTCATCGGCGGATATTCGTCGATCGCCGCCCGGGCGCGCCGGAAGGCATCGACCAAAGCCGGCGGCGCCACCAGGTAGGCGATCCGGAGCGAAGGAAACAGCACCTTCGAGAGCGAGCCCACATAGATCACCCGCCCCTCGCTGTCCAGGCTCTGCAGCGTCGCCAGCGGCCGTCCCTCGTAGCGGAACTCGCTGTCGTAGTCGTCCTCCAGGATCCAGGCCTTCGCCTCCCGCGCCCAGGCCAGCAGTTGCAGCCTTCGCTGCAAGGAGAGCACCACGCCCAACGGATATTGATGCGAAGGCGCCACGCAGGCGAGCCGGGCCTTCGGCGCCTTGGCGATGCCGCGCGCGACCACGATGCCGTCGGCATCGACCGGCACGTCCGCGATCTTCACCGCCGCCGCCGCGATCGCCGCACGCACGCCGGCATGGCAGGGATTCTCCAGCCAGACCGCATCGCCCGGATCGAGCAGCAGGCGGCAGGTGAGATCCACCGCCTGGCGGATGCCGGAGAGGATCAGGATGTGCTCGGCCGCGCAGCGCACGCCGCGCGCCTGCCGCAGATAGTCGGCCACCGCCTTGCGCAAGTCCGGATGCCCGGCCGGATCGCCGCCCTGCACCAGGTCCCCCGCCGGGTGCCGCCAGCTCCGCGCCAGCAACCGGGCCCAGAGCGCGAAGGGAAAATCGCTGCTGTCCGGGACGCCCGGCGCGAAGCACGGATACCAGCGCCCGCGCGCCGCGGCGGCCGAGCGCGGCGTCGCCGCAAGACCCCGTCCCCGCCGCGACAGCCGCACCACGGCGGCGGCAGCGGGCAGGCCGCGCGCCGCAACCGGGGTCGGCCGGGCATCGGGCAGGTCGCGGGCCACATAGCAGCCGGAACCGCGGCGGGTTTCGAGATAGCCCTCGCTCACCAGTTGATCGACCGCGGCCAGCGCGGTGTTGCGGGAGACGCCGAGATCGGCCGCCAGCACGCGGCTGGCCGGCATGCGGTCGCCGGCGCCGAGCCGCCCCTCCAGAATCGCCGCGCGCATCGCCGCATAGAGCTGGCGCGACAGCGGTCCTTCTCCGGTCGGACGGATGGCGAGCGAAACCAGGCTCCCCTTGCCGCGGCGGCGCGCCATCGGCGCACTCCAAAGTGGTTCCATGACTTCGGCGATAGTGGCGCTTTCTATAGAACCACTCAAGCCCGATACTGGCGTCGAAACCAAGGAGCAAGCCATGGATACCGGCGTCAACGCCTATAGCCCCACCGACCGATCGCGGGTCAAGCGCCTGCATGAGCGCGGCAAGTACGACCGCGAGACCGTGCACGCGATCCTCGACGCCGGGATGATCGCCCATATCGCCTACGTGATCCCCGATGAATCCAACGGGGGCCAACCCTATGTGACGCCGACCGCCTATTGGCGCGACGGTGACACCCTCTACTGGCACGGCTCGTCGGCCAGCCGCATGCTGCGCACGCAATCGGCCGGCATTCCGGTCTGCGTCACGGTCACCCATCTGGACGGGCTGGTGCTGGCGCGGTCCGGCTTTCACCACTCGATCAACTACCGCTCGGTCATGGCCTTCGGCCAGGCACGCAAGGTCGAGGACGTCGCCGAGAAGGAGCGTGAACTCAACCGCTTCATCGACCGGATCTATCCCGGCCGCAACGCGACCATGCGCGGCATCGAGCCCCAGGAGCTGAAAGCCACCACACTGCTCGCCATGGAGATCGAGGAAGCCTCGGCCAAGATCCGCACCGGCCCGCCCAAGGACGACGAGCCCGACTACGCGCTCGACTGCTGGGCCGGAGTCATTCCGATCGCCCAGGTGATCGGCGCGGCCGTGCCGGATCCGCTGCTGAAGGCCGGGGTGGATTGGCCGGAGCATCTCAAGCTCTTCAGCGAAGGCCGCCGCCTCGACGCGCTCCTGACCGAGCACGCCGAGAGCTATTAGCCGACGGAGCCCGGCGGTGGCGCGCCATTGAGGTTCTCATAGGCGGGCATAACCCGGCCATCCGAGTCACGGCCCAGGCGCGCCTGAGCGGCCACCCATCGGTCGCGTTCATGCCGGTCGCGAACATAGGCGAGATAGCGTTCCGCCCGGTTGAGCGGCTGCGCGCTCGGCGGCGTTGGGGCTTGCACCGAGAGCGGCTGAGGCGCGGCGCGTTCCGGCCCGGAAGGCAGCGCCGTAACGGGCTGGCGCGCGACGGGCTGGGGCGCTGGCGGCTGTTGCTTCGGGGCCCGGGCCGCGCGCGGCTGCGGCACCTCGACTTCCGGCATTGCGGGAACCGGCACGACGGGCTGCAGAGGTGCCGGCTGTGGCGCCGGCGGCTGCGGCATGATGGGTTGCTGCAGGACGATGGGCTTGCGGCTCTCGTACATGCCGCCGCATTCCTTGGCCGCCATCTCGATGCATTTGAGCGCGGTCGTGACGTTGTTGCGTTCGGAGCGGCTTTCCAAGCGATCCAACCTGCGGAGGCGGACCGCCCGGTGCGCAATGCCGACCTCGGCCAGCTCGCGCAGCAGTGCCTGGCGCGTCGCCGCGTACAGGTCCCGCCAGCGCTGCGCCGGGGGTTGCGAACAGCCCGGGTCGTAGACATAGACCTGCTGGCGGCTGACCTCGACGCCGAACGTCGCCTTGACGGCCTCGGCCACTTGGGTGGGGGTGTCGTAGCAGGCTAAGCCTTTGACGATGAATATCTTGATCTCGTCGGTGAGGGTCGTCATCGAAGTTCCATCCTGTAAAGGTTGGGTAAAGGTTGGGCGCAGTCTGAAGCGTCTCGAACGCGTGACGCGCGCGGCATGGCGCGCTGTCGAAATTTCTGAACAGGGACGGCGCCGCGTTATCGGATTCAAAGCCCGGCACGGCGAGGTCGCAGGCGTAATGGGGAAGGCACCGCGTTATCGGAAAATCAGAGCCCGGCGCGGCACGGTCGCAGGTGGCGCGTTACAGCCACTGCGAGAGAATTATAGTTCTATTTTTGTTCCAGCGCAAGAGAATCGGGGCGATCCCCTGGAGGCAAGCATCTGGATTGCTGCGCCGCAGCCGGCCAGTTTTCCACACGTGTAGACCGCAGCATAAAATCCGGGTTTTACTGAGTGAAAATTCCGGATTAATGAGAAGTATGGATCGTGGTCACACGTGTAACCCGGTATCACGTGATCCCAACAACTTGTTGCTGGGCGTAGTGAGTCCGCTAATGCGGCGATTTTCATTGAGAATTAAGCTTCTGCAGCCATATTTCCACTGCAAGTGCCGAAGCGTTAGGACCGGCTGCTGGTCAAGACTTGGTTTTCTTATGCAGCGTCAAGGTCTCAAGGCGGGGGCGGTTGACCACGTCCGGCGAGGGTTCGCTCCTCCCCTCTTGCAATCTCTCCCATAGCAGCTTCTTTCGGTCCTGGACCCGCTTCGGGTAACCGGTGGTGATATTCCACCGCACCAGATCCGGCGCGGGCCGGATGATCAGCGTCATATCATACGCGTCCTTCTGTCGGACCAGCATCAGGCACCCGCGGTCGCCTTCACCGACCCAATCGTAGCCGGAAGCGATGAAATGCGCGAAACCGGCAAATCGCTTGAATCCAAACGACTGGATCAGATGCATCCGGGAGGGGTTGCTTTCGACGTGCAACTCCCCAAAGCCTCTGGGGCCTGGAACGCCGTAGGGCAGGCAAATCGGCCCGCAGATGCAATTAATTGCAGCCGCCACGTCTTCGGGGATCGCGCCGAAGCGCTCGCCGTCCGCCCCCTTGACGAGATCCTCCGGCTTGTTCACGCGGCGGGCGTGCCGGGATGGAGCGCGACCAGAATTTCCCCATCGTCATCGCTGTCGGCTTCATAAACAAAGGACAGGTTGATCGCGAGGGCCCGCAGCCATTTCGCTCGCTCCGGCAGCGGCCAGGTCGCAGTTTTGGGGAGCTTCCGAAGGAGGGCGACGATTAGGGGGTCGAGGTCCGGGAAGTCACCCCCGCCGCTTCCGCCACCCCCGCCCCCATAGGGCTGGGCACCGCCAGCGAAAGAAGGGCCGCCACCGGCAAACCGTGCGGAGACGGCCAATCCTGCTGGGGCGTCCTGTGGCGTCGGCGGCATGTCTAGGCCTCCTGGCATCACCAGTCGGTCCATATTTCCGTTGGGGAAGAACCCTGCCTGTTTCGCTGACCGCTCGAAGGCATGGCGTGCCTTGTCCGTCTGCTTCGCAGACACCCCATAAGTTTCAAAGCGCCTTTCCAGCGCCGCCGGGCGAGGCGGGAGGATCTGCCCCCGGAAGTCATCATAGAGGCGCTTGTACAACTCAACCGACAAAAAAGCGTCAGCCAGCGCTTTCTTACGCTGGTTCGGGTCCAGGACGCGGTAGCCCAGGTCGGTGATAGAAATGCGCCCGGGCGCCGTATCGATCAGCGCGAATATTCGCGCCGCTGCCACTTTTTGACGAAAGTTCCCACTCGACACCTGCTGATTCAGCGCAGCGGCCAGTTGATCGGTCGCGCAATCGCGATAGCCGCTATTGTGCATGGCCGTCACAACCTCAACAGCTGTATCCAAATCGCCGTATGGGAATTGGATTGAGGATTGAAGCCTTTCCTTCTTATCGGAAGGGACGGCTGCTACGGGTGCGGAACCCACGGGGCCCATGGCTGTCATCGGATATCCTGTCTCACGAAAGGGCGACTATCACCCCACAATGGGGCGCCCAAGTCATGAATATAGGTGCGCCTTGGACGAGAGTCCATAAAGCACATACAAAAAAACATACACACCTAGACAAATCCCGGGGGCAGGCTTATGAGTCCGCATACCGGCGGCACGGCTTGAAGTGCGGGACGCTCCCAAGCCGTTGATTTGCTACCGGTTTTATGCGGGTCGCTCCCGTTCTGTGCTACCAGAGAGGAGGCGATGCTAAGTGCGGACAAACCGCGCGTTATTAGACTAAGATGGTCGGTCGGTGGTTGTAGCGGAAATCGAATTCGTTCAAGTAGCGCTGCAAGTGCTTCTCGCTGCAATGCTGGTACACGCCAGTCATGTCTCGCTTGAAGATGCTGAGAAGCCTTCAATAGCATTCGTGTGCGCGCCGTCGCGAACGTACTCGTCTTCATCTGTCCGGCGCCTACCGCGCGCCGGCGCCTTTGAGCAGGCGCTCGATCCAGATAACCAGCGGAAACTCGACTAGGCGTTCGGGTTGAACGGCTCGTTGAGCGGCACCGGGGTCGGGGCCGCGAGCTGCCGGTCGATTTCGAAGCCCTGCAGCAGGCCGAAGCGGAGATCGCGCCCCGTCGCGAGGCCTTCCGGGTCGTCGACCCGGGCCAGCGCCAGCACGACGCCATGGCTCCGCAGCCGCTCGAACTGGGCCTGCCGCTTCACCAGTTCGGGTGCCAGCCCCGCCTGCCAGAACACCTTGGCCATGTTGGCCTGGAGTTGGGTCAGATCCAGGATCGCGATCATCTGCGGCGACAGCCCGTCGATCGCGATCGTGCCGCCGCGCGACTGGATGAGATCGCGGGCCGCGCTGAACTCGGTGAAGTTCGCCATCACGTCGCTGGCGCGGAACTCGAAATTGAACGGCCGGAGCGAGTTCAGCGAGCGCTTCTCGAAGCCCTCGAACTCGGTCGAGAACACGCTCTCGATGTTGATGTTGAGAGAACAGCGCTGGTCCGGCCGCCGCACCCGGTCGATGCATTTCAACAGGATGCGGTCGAGCGTCACGGTCAGCTGGTTGAAGACGTTCTTGTTGTGCCGCATATCGACGCCGACCAGGAGGTGCTGGCGGATCGCCGACATGCTGATGAAGAACTCGGTCATCACCGGCGAAAGGCCGCGGTTGGGATCGTTGATGGCGATCTGCTGGCTGCGCACGAACAGATCGGCGAAGCGCGCGTCGCCCAATTGGCGATGGCTGGTCTCGACCTTGGTGATGTGCTCCATCATCAACAGGTCCATCATGTTGGACAGGTTGTTGACGTCGGCCGCGCTCTGCTCCATGCGCTCGACCGCCTGGTGCGCGCGCTCCCGGTCCCGGCGCAGGTCGAACAGCTGGGCCAGCCGGTTGACGTCGATGACGCCGAAATAGTCGGGCAGCATGCGGCCGATCATCCGGAGCAGGATCAGCTTGATCTCCGAGACGACGCCCGAGACGATCATCTCCTGGTCGCAGATGGTGAGCACGCTGTTGCTGATCGAGATCCGGATGAAGTCGCAGCCCCGGCCCTTGGCATAGGCCTCGGTGCGATCGGCGAAGGCTTTCAGGAAATCGAGTCCCTCGCGGTTGCGCGAGAACTCTTCCAGCGAGAAGGCGAGCACGTAGGCCGCGGCACCCCGGCTGATCGGCGGATTGTTGATCCAATCCTTGAGATCGTTGATTTCGTCCATCCCGCGCTCCCCCTGCGTGCCGCGCAGTATGGGCCAGCGCGAAATGCCGTCAAGCGAGGCGCGGCTGCACTTCCGGCAGGGCTTTCCGCACCGCCGCCACGACGGCGCCGATCGTGTAAGGCTTCTGCACCCAGCCGAGCGGCTCGGCCGCCGCGGCGCGCTGGCGATGCGGCGAATCCATATGGGCGCTGGCGAAGATGCAGCGAATGCCCAGCGCGCGATAGAGTTCGAGCGCGACGTCGATCCCGTCCTTCTCCCCCGCCAGTCGGATGTCCATCACCGCCAGGATCGGGTGCTCGGCCTTGGCCAAAGCCAACGCTTCTTCGGCCGTGGGCACCGGCCCCAGCACCTCCATCCCGGCCTCGCGCAAGCCGCCCTCGAGGTCGAGGGCCACGAAATAATCGTCCTCGACGACAAGGATGCGCGGCGGCGTGGAAGCAGACGTGATCGGCATGCGGACTCTCCCCGACCAGCCAACCCGGCCCCCGAAAAAAGGTTCCGGGAATCGCGGCGACTACAGCAGAGAGCCTTGATCCGGCTTGGTTTTGGTCGGAGAGGCCGAACGCTTAGGAGGAGAAGCCGGCGGTCCGGCTGCGGTCGCGCCCACTTCGCCATCGTGGAATTGCAGTCGCAGGCGCTCCCCGGCCGGAACCCCGGCCGCGGCCAGGACCGGCTCGCCGGCCGCGTTGCGGACCAGGGCGAAGCCGCGCTTCAGCACCTGGTCGTAGGAGTAGCTCTCCAGCAGCCGGCCCAGCGCATCCAGCGCTTGGGCCTGGCGCTCGATCAGCCCGGTCACCATCTTCGGCGTGAACCCGGCACTGGCCCGTTCCAGCGCGCGATCCTGCCGCTCGACCATCTGCCGGATCGCGGCCTTGAGATGCACGGCCTCCAGATGAAGCGCGGCACCGGCGGCGGCGATCTGCTCGCCCGGCGTCTTCAGCCGCGCGCCCAGGCCGGCGATGAGATCGAAGCGCCGCGCGAACATCGTCTGCGGCAGATGCAGCCAGCGTTCGGCGCATTGGTCGAGCTGCTGGGCCCGCTCCTGCAACAGGCGCACGGGATCCGGCAGGCCGCGTCCCAGCCCCTGGATGGTCAGCCGCCATTCGTTCATCGCCCGGGTCAGGCCTGAGAACAGACGCTGTCCAACATGGCCGATCTCGTTCAGGAGATCGCTCCGCACCGGCACCGCCATCTCCGCCGCCGCGGTCGGGGTCGGCGCGCGGCGGTCGGACGCGAAGTCGATCAGCGTCGTGTCGGTCTCGTGGCCGACCGCCGAGATCAGCGGAATGGCGCTCTCCGCCGCGGCGCGCACCACGATCTCCTCGTTGAACGGCATCAGGTCCTCGATGCTGCCGCCGCCGCGCGCGACGATCAGCAGATCGGGCCGCGGCACCGCGCCGCCGGACTCCAGCGCATTGAAGCCGCGGATCGCCGCCGCCACCTGCCGCGCCGCGTCCTCGCCCTGGACCAGGACCGGCCAGACCAGCACCCGGCGCGGGAAGCGGTCAGAGATCCGGTGCAGGATGTCGCGAATCACGGCGCCGGTCGGCGAGGTGACCACGCCGATCACAGCGGGAAGAACCGGCAACGGCCGCTTGCGCGCGGCGTCGAACAAGCCCTCGGCGGCGAGCTTCTTGCGCCGCTCCTCGATCATCTTCAGCAAGGCGCCGATGCCGGCCAGCTCGATCCGCTCGATCACCAGCTGGTATTCCGAGCGTTCGGCATAAGAGGTGATGCGCCCGGTGACGATCACCTCCATGCCGTCCTCGGGCACCATCCCCAGGCGGCCGGCGGTCATCCGCCAGCAGACCGCCTTGATGGCGGCATTCTCGTCCTTCAGCATCATGTAGAGATGGCCGGAGGTCGCGCGCTTGAAGCCGGAGATCTCGCCCCGAACCCGCACCCGGTCGAAGCTGCCCTCCAGGGTCCGCTTGATCGCCTGGGCGAGCTCGCCGACGCTCACTTCGCCGAGGTTATGCCCGGGCTGCTGCCGGGGGTTGGTCAGAGAATCGATGTCGCTCATCGGCATATTTTGTCACTTCCCGCGCACTTATGGTATCCCTCCGCCACCTTTCGGCAGACGCGATTCTGGAGCGGGGCGAGATGCGGATTCTGGTGGTGGGCTCGGGCGGACGGGAGCATGCGCTCTGCTGGAAGATTGCCGCCTCCCCGCTCTGCGACAAGCTCTATTGCGCGCCGGGCAATGCCGGAATCGCGGCCGACGCGGAGTGCGTGGCGATCGGCGCCGAGGACGTCGCGGGCATCACCGCCTTCGCCAAGCAGGCGGCGATCGACTTCGTCGTGGTGGGGCCGGAAGGCCCGCTGGTCAAGGGCCTCGCCGACCGGCTGGAAGCCGAAGGGATCGCCACCTTCGGGCCGAGCGCCCAGGCGGCGGCGCTCGAAGGCTCCAAGGGCTTCATGAAGGACATCGCCGCCAAATACGCCATTCCCAGCGCGCGCTATGCCCGCTTCACCGAACCCGCGCCGGCCAAGGCCTTCGCCCGGACCTTCACGCCGCCGATCGTGATCAAGGCCGATGGCCTCGCCTCCGGCAAAGGCGTCGTCATCTGCGGATCCCACGCCGAAGCCGAGGCCGAGATCGACGCCATGCTGACGGAGAAGAAGTTCGGCAATGCCTCCGCCGAAATCGTGGTCGAGGAGTTCCTGGAGGGCGAGGAGTTGAGCTTCTTCGCCCTGACCGACGGCACCCACGCCTTGCCGCTGGTCTCGGCCCAGGACCACAAGCGGGTCGGCGATGGCGACACCGGTCCGAACACCGGGGGCATGGGCGCCTATTCGCCGGCTCCGGTTGCGACCAAGGACGTCGAGACCGCGATCATGGAGCGGATCATCCGCCCGACCGTCGCCGGCATGGCGGCCGAAGGCCGGCCGTTCAAGGGCGTGCTGTTCGCCGGCATCATGGTGACGCGGGAAGGGCCGAAGCTGATCGAATACAATGTCCGCTTCGGCGATCCCGAAACCCAGGTCATCATGCTGCGGATGAAGTCCGATCTGCTGCCCGCGCTGATGGCGGCGCGCGACGGCACGCTGCAGAGCTTCGATCTCCGCTGGTCCGACGATACGGCACTGGTCGTGGTGATGGCCGCGAAGGGCTATCCCGAAAAACCGCAGACCGGCACGCTGATCCGCAATCTCGATGCCGCCGCGAAGGTCGACGGCGCGACCATCTTTCACGCCGGCACCAAGCGGAACGCACAGGGCGAGATCGAAGCTTCCGGCGGCCGGGTGCTGGGTATCTCCGCCACCGCAAAGTCGTTCGAAGAAGCGAGGGCGCGCGCCTATCGCGCGGTCGATCTCATCGACTGGCCCGGCGGCTTTTGCCGCCGCGACATCGGCTGGCGCGCGGCCGGGCGCAAATAGCGAAGCGAGCTGTAACGAACCTGCCGCTTGACACGGCCGGCACTGCAACCCACCATTGCACGAACACCGAAATTGATGCTCAGCCTTAAATCGAAGGTGCCGTCGTGACGCGATTCAGCAAACTCGGCTTCGCACTGCTGATGGCATTGGTTTCCGGATTTTCCGGAGGCGCGCAAGCCGCCACCATCGCGCTCGGCAGCTACTCTGGTCCGAGCGTGATCGGCGTAAGCCAGTACCGGGATTCTCCGTTCGTTGACGACTACCAGTTCACCATCGGCCCCGGCGTCACGCTGCAGTTCAGCGCCTTCTTCTCAACCGGCTTCAGCAATCGCTTCTGGATCCTGGACATGGGCGGTACGCTCAGTGATTCCGGCGGGGTCATCCTCAACGGTATCTCTGAAACCGTATTGCTGCCCCCCTTCCCCGATCGCCGGGTCACCTTCCCGGTCATGACCCTGGGACCGGGCAGCTACGTGCTCAGCATCCTGGGCACCCCGACTTCGGCCTATTCGGGTATCACCAGTTTCTATTCCGGCAGCATCACCCTCGCGGCCATCACGCCGCTGCCGGGTGCCTTGCTGTTCCTGCTGACGGCGCTCGGCGCCTTCGCCTGGCTTGGGCGGTTGCGCCAGAGGCTGGCGGCCTGACCGACGGCAAAGACGCCACCGCCATTCTGCGCGCCCTCGAACGTCAATGAGCGGCGAGCGCGATCTCGCTTCGCGCCTGTGCGCACTCGAAGAGCAGCTGCTCTCGCCGGAAGGACGCGCCTCGCCGCGCCTGATCAACGACCTCTTGGCGGATGACTTCCAGGAGATCGGCAGCAGCGGCGACGTATTCGGAAAGCCCGAAGCGATGGAGCTGCTGGCGGAGGAGGCGCGCGACGGCCATGACTATGAGCGAAGGACGAGCGACTGGTCGGTCCGCAGATTGGCCGGTGATGTGCAGCTGGTGACTTATCGCGTCGTCCGGCATGATCGGACGGAGGGTGTAAGCTCCACCAGCCGGCGGAGTTCGATCTGGAGTTTCCGCGACGGGCGATGGCAGATGGTTTTCCACCAGGGAACGCCACTGCGGCCAGGACGGTAATCGGCGAGCGCGTGATCAGGCGCGCGCGGCGAACTGCTGGTCGCTGAAATCCGACGAGATCCAGACACAGAACACGATCGCGCCCATCAGGGTGAAGAAGAGCTGGCCGCTCGCGAACAGGCCGGGGAAAATCCAGCCGACGGCGATCAGGGCAAGACTGACCGCGATCTCGATGAACCCATGCACCCGCATCGGGATGAGCTTCCTGGCGGCGAGCGGCATGTCGGAGAAAAGAGTCATGGCGAGCTGGGTCGCCGCCAGCGCGTAGCAGAGTACGGCGCTCATTCCCACGATGCCGATCTCGCTCGGCGCGGCCGCGAAGATGATCACGACGCCATAGTCCAAAACCCCGTGAATTTTGTCGCAAATGATCTTGCGTCTTTCCATGCCTCAACTCCTTCGACTCAAGGTGGCCGCCGAGACGGCCGCTCCCGAGGCACGTCATAGTCCCAAATTCCTGATTTTTGGTAACCGCGCTGGATGGGGGCGGCCAAGTGCGCTTGATTCTCAGGGAAAAATCGGTCGCCAGGATGCGGCTTGCTGTCGCGGCGGGCGAAGTCCGCTAGAGCCGCTTCCTGAGCAGCATCTCGTAGTCCTCGAAGCCGGCCTTGGCATAGGCGCGGCGCGCGGCATCGTTGGCCGAGAGGACGCCGATGGTCATCTGCGCAAGGCCGAGGGCGCGGCCGTGCCTTTCCGCTTCCGCCAGCAGCCGGCCCGCGACACCACGACCGCGCCATTGCTCCACCACCACGAGATCCGACACGTAGAGATGCACCCGCGCCGCGGCGATGACCGTGGTGTCGCTTGCATCCTCGACCCGCCAACAGGAAGCCAGACCGATCGGGGCACCCTCGTTCGACTCGGCGATGAAGATCGCGCCCTTATTGGCCGCGGCCTCGCTCAGCATCCATTCGGTGTAGGCGGCGGCGCCGTCCGGCCAATGCGCGCGGTTGGATTCCATCGCGCATTCGGCCTCCTGCAGCGCGTTCAACAGGCTGCACGCGGCTGGAAGGTCGGTCGGCGCGTAGAGCCGAATGCGAAAGCTGGCCGACATGGCTGTTCAATTTCCGGTCCCTGGACGCGCCGCGGAGTGCCCGGCATGATGGCCCGCCGCATCGTAGGGGGACAAGTCCATCGTGAGCACCGAAATCTTCGCCGCCAGTTATCGCGACCAGCCGTATTGGTGGGACGACGCCCCCCGCCCCGCCCCCTCCACCGAGAAATTGCCGGCCAAGGTCGATGTCCTGGTCATCGGCTCCGGCTATACCGGGCTGATGGCGGCGCGCGAGACCGCGCGTGCCGGGCGCAGCACCCTGGTGATCGATGCCAAGGATGCCGGCTTCGGCTGCTCCAGCCGCAATGGCGGCCAGATCTCGACCAGCATCAAGCCGGATCTCGGCACACTCTCCGGACGCTACAACCAGGAGATCGGCTTCGGCATCCGCAAGGAGGGCATCACCGCCCTCGACTACATCGCGGACCTGATCAAGAGCGAGAAGCTCGACTGCGACTGGCGCGAGGTCGGGCGCTTCCACGCCGCACACAATCCGGCGCAGTACGAGGCCCTGGCCAAGGACGCGCAATCCCAGCCCAAGGGCCTCGAAGTGCCGATGGAGATGGTGCCGGCATCCGAGCAACGGCGCGAGATCGGCAGCGACTATTATTACGGCGGCAGGGTCTATCCGAAGCACCAGTCGCTGCATCCCGCGAAGTATCACCTCGAGCTGATGCGCCTCGCCAAGGCCGCCGGCGTGCAGATCATCGACCATTGCCCGGCGATTGGCCTCGAGCGCGACGGCGCCGGCTTCATGGTGACGACGGCGAAGGGCAAGGTCGCGGCGCGCGACGTCGTCGTCGCCACCAACGGCTATACCGGCGCGATCACGCCCTGGCAGCGGCGGCGCGTCATTCCGATCGGCAGCTACATCATCGCGACCGAGAACCGGCCGAAGGAAGATATGCTGAAGCTGATCCCGAAGGACCGGGTGCTGAGCGACAGCCGGAAGCTGGTCTTCTATTACCGGCTCTCGCCCGACCAGCGCAGCATGCTGTTCGGCGGCCGGGTCGCCTATATGGAGAACAATCCGCGGGTCAGCGCGCCGCGGCTCCACAAATGGATGACCGCGATCTTCCCGGAGCTCGGCGCGGCGAAGGTGACGCACAGCTGGATGGGCTTCGTGGCCTACACCTTCGACACCCTGCCGCATATCGGCAAGCAGGACGGGCTCTACTACGCCATGGGCTATTGCGGTTCCGGGATTTCGCTCGCCACCTATTTCGGCGCGCGGATCGGCCAGCAGGTGCTCGGCAAGGCGGAAGGCAAGACGCCGCTCGACAACGTGCCCTTCCCGACCCGGCCGCTCTATTCCGGCAATCCCTGGTTCCTGGCGCCGTCGATCTTCTATTACCAGCTCCGGGACAAGCTGCCGATCTAGGAGATTTTCTTATTCTGTCTGCGCTGCGTCTGCGTCGCAGTGCGGCAAGCACCTGGAAGACGTCAGTGCGCGGAAAGCCAAACGGCGCCAAATACGGCGCGGGCTCGATCGCGGCCCGCGCCCGGAGCCGCTTCGCCATGTCCTTCCTGTCCAATCACCGCGCCGTCACGACTGAATCTGTCCAGCGTCTGACCTTCGCCGAGACGGTCGTCATCCGCGGCCAGCCCACCTCGGCCGTCGGTGACCGTGGCCGCCGGCTCTTCACCGAGCTCCGGCTCTGGCGCCGCGCCAATCATCCGCGCAGCGAACGATTCTATTGGCACGCCTTGAAGCCGATCGCGGCTGCCGCCTTGATCCTCTGGTTTGCGCCGCGTTACGCGCTGGCCGTGCGGCGCCGTTTCGGCGTCCCCGTGTCGGAGCAGATCGCGGCGCTCTGCCGCCTCGGCTTCATCGAATGGGTCAACCCGCGATGCTACTACTTTCACGAACACTACCGGCGTCGCGGGACGGTCGACTGCAGCGCCTATGTGATGCGCCACGAATTCAAGGAAGGCCTTCTCAGATCCCTGCACAAGCTGCGGCCCAGAGTGCATGGCAAGCGGGTCAATCTCGGTCATAAGCTGGCCTTCGCCGAGACCGCCGACCGCTTCGGGCTGCCCACGCCGAAGATCGGCGCGATCGTCCAGGGCGGGCGGGTTACAATCCGCGACCGCGCCGCGCTGACCGGCGATCTCTTCGTCAAGCCCGAGCAGGGTCGGGGTGCCGTCGGCGCCGAGGCGTTCCGCCGCCGCGCGGACGGCAAGTTCGCGATCGGCGACGATACCTTTGCGCTCTCCGACTTGCTGCAGTCGCTCGCCACCGGCGCGAGGCGCCGGCCGAAGCTGGTGCAGACCCTGTTGCGGAATCATCCCCAGCTTGCCGATCTCGCCGGAACGGCTCTGGTGACGATCCGCATCATCACCGTCATGTCCACCGAAGAGCAGCCGCTTGTCACCCACGCGATGCTCCGGACGATTTCAAAGCTGGAACCGGATTGGCCGGGCGGCGAAGAATTTGCCGCGCCCATCGATATCATGAGCGGCCGGCTCGGCTTGATGTGCGGCGACACCGCGATCGGGCCGCAACACTGGTATCAACGCCATCCGGTCACCGGCGCCGCGGTCACCGGTCGCATCGTGCCGCAATGGCCGGCGATCCGCGAGCTCGCTATTCGCGCCCATCGGGTGTTCGCCGATCGGATGATCGTCGGCTGGGACATCGCTCTGACGCCCGAAGGGCCGGTGCTGCTCGAGGGCAATTCCTATCCCGACACCGAGTTCCTGCAGCGCGTGCATCGGCAGGCGATCGGCGACTCCCCCCTCGGTCCGCCGCTTGCCCATCAGCTCGGCCGGCTCGAGGCGCTGCGCGGCGGGTTCTGAGGGATGTCTAGCGGCGCTCCCTGAAGAACGCCCGCAGCAATTCCGCGCTGCGGGACTCGCCCGCGCCGCCGATCACTTCCGGCCGGTGATGGCAGGTGGGCTGGGTGTAGATCTTCGGCCCGTGCTCGACCCCGCCGCCCTTGGGATCGCGCGCGGCGAAATGCAGCCGGCGCAGCCGCGCAAAGGAGATCGCCGTCGCGCACATCGGGCAGGGCTCCAGGGTGACGTAGAGATCGGCGAAGGGCAGCCGCTTCTCCTTGCGCCCCGTGGCGACCGCGCGGATCACCAGCATCTCGGCATGGGCGGTCGGGTCGTGCAGCTCCTCGACCCGGTTGTGGTCGGCGGCCAGGACTTCGCCGGAGCCGGGATCGACCAGCACCGCGCCGATCGGGACCTCACCCCGGTCGCGCGCCGCCTCCGCCTGGCGGAAGGCGAGGTCCATGTAGTCGATCGGGTGAGGGCCGGGGTTCAGGAGGCTCATCCCCGGCACTTGAAACCGCAGGCCATTTCCGGTCAAGGGATGCTTGTCGCGGCCGGGCCGATATGGTTTAGCTTGCCCCCATGAAACAGCCATTGATCGGCCTAACCCTGGATTCCGACGAGGGCGAAGGCATTGCCCGGACCGCGCGCTATGGCATGCGCGCCAATTATGCCGACGCGATCGCCGAAGCGGGCGGCATGCCGGTCGGCCTGCCCCATGCGCCGGATGCCGTTGAATCCTATGCCGACCGGCTGGATGCGCTGGTGGTGACCGGCGGCGCCTTCGACGTCGATCCCGCCATGTTCGGCGACAATACCAAACATGCAACGGTGACCCTGAAGCCCAACCGCACCAATTTCGAGCTTGGCGTCACCAAGGCGATGCTGGCGCGCAAGAAGCCCGTCCTCGGCATCTGCGGCGGCGAGCAGCTCTTGAACGTCATCCTCGGCGGTACGCTGATCCAGCATATCGAGGACGAGGTCTCGGACTCGCTGTTGCACGAGCAGCCCAACCCGCGCAACACGCCGGGGCACGCGGTCAAGGTGACGCCGGGCTCGCTGCTGCACCGGATCAGCGGCTTGGACGAGATCAAGGTCAACAGCGCGCATCACCAGGCGGTGAAATCGGTCGGGCCGGGCGTGGTCGTCAATGCGGTCGCCGGCGACGGCGTCATCGAAGGCATCGAGGATCCGCGCCTGCCGTTCTGCATCGGCGTGCAATGGCATCCGGAGTTCCGGATCGTCGACGCGGACAAGAAGCTGTTCCAGGCCCTGATCGCCGCCGCTTCCCCCAAATGAGCACGACGCCGCCCGAGGAATCCAGGGAAGGCGAACGCATCGCCAAGGTGATGGCGCGCGCGGGATTGTGCTCGCGCCGCGAAGCGGAAGCCTGGATCGCCGAGGGCCGGGTCAAGGTCAACGGCCAGAAGCTGACCTCGCCGGCGCTCAACGTCACCGCCCGCGACGATATCCGCATCGACGGCAAGCCGCTGCCCGACAAGGAGAAGATCCGGCTCTGGCGCTATCACAAGCCGCGCGGGCTTTTGACCACCGCCAAGGATCCGCAGGGCCGTCCGACCGTGTTCGAGAACCTGCCGCCGGAACTGCCGCGCGTGGTCTCGATCGGCCGGCTCGATCTCAATTCCGAAGGCCTGCTGCTGCTCACCAATGACGGCGAGCTGGCGCGGCGGCTGGAACTGCCCTCGACCGGCTGGGTGCGGCGCTATCGCGTGCGGGTCAACGGCACGGTCGAAGTGGCGCATCTCAACGAATTGCGCAAAGGCATCACGGTCGATGGCATCAAATACGGCGCGGTGCAGGCCACGCTCGACCGCCAGCAGGGCGACAATGCCTGGCTGACCATGGCGCTGACCGAAGGCAAGAACCGCGAGATCCGCAAGCTCTGCAGCCATTTCGGCTGGGGGGTGAGCCGCCTGATCCGCATCTCCTATGGGCCTTTCCAACTCGGCAATCTCGACAAGGGCGCGGTCGAGGAGGTCAAAGGCAAGGTGCTGAAGGACCAGCTCGGCATCGAGACGCCGACCGATCGCCACAAGGAAAAGCCCAAGGACAAACCCAGAGAAATGCCGAAGGGGACGCTCAAGCTGGCGCCTAGGGTTGCGCCCAAGGCTGCTCCCAGCGGCAAGCCGAAACCACCGGTCCGAAAGCCCAATGCGGATCGACGCCGGAAGTCATAGAGGCGTAAAGCTCGCGACGCCCGAAGGGCACGACACCAGGCCGACCGCCGACCGCGCGCGGCAGGCGGTGTTCAACATCATCACCCATACCTATGACGCGATCCGCGAGGCCAAGGTGCTCGATGTCTTCGCCGGATCCGGCGCCATGGGCCTCGAGGCGCTGTCGCGCGGGGCCGAGCGCGCCAGCTTCATCGAAAGCGACCGCAGCGCCGCCGAGGCGATCAAGAAGAACATCGCCGCCTGCCGCGAACAGGCGCGCGCCCAGCTGTTCATCAACGATGCGTTGAAGCCGCCACGGGTCTCGCTCAACTGGGGACCGGCTTCGCTGATTTTTCTCGATCCGCCCTATCAGAAGGATCTGGTCGTGCCGGCGCTGGATGCGCTGCGCGAGGCCGGATGGATCGCGCCGGAGGCACTGCTGGTCGCCGAGATGCATCGCAAGGATGCGTTTACGGCGCCCGAAGGGTTCGAGGTGCTGGACGACCGGGAATATGGCAAGGCGCGGATGGTGCTGCTGCGGCACCACTAGAGCATTGAATCTCCCCCTGCGCTCAAAACCTGTAGCTCTCAGGCTGCGGCGCCCCCCTCTTACTCCCCCCTAAAGAGGGGGAGAAGAGCACTCGCACCCAGCCCCATTGGCTCTCACCGACCACTCGGCAAAAGCCTCCCCCTCTTTAGGGGGGAGGTTGGTGGGGGGCACTGCAGCCGTGATGCCGCAGATCGCGGGCACAACAGAAGTTCCAGTGCTCTACCGCCGCCCGAACAACCGCTCGATATCCGCGAGCTTCAATTCGACATAGGTCGGGCGGCCGTGGTTGCACTGGCCGGAATGTGGCGTCGCTTCCATCTGGCGCAACAGCGCGTCCATCTCGGCCTGGTTCAACTGCCTTCCGGCGCGCACCGAGCCGTGGCAGGCCATGGTGCCGCAAACATGCTCCAGCCGTTCCTTGAGGCTCAATGCCGTGTCGAACTCGGCGAGCTCGTCGGCCAGGTCGCGCAGCAAGCCGTGCACGTCGGTCGCGCCGAGCAAGGCCGGCACTTCGCGCACCACCACCGTCGCCGGGCCGAAGCTCTCGATCACCAGACCCAGCTCTTCCAGCTCCGCGGCCCGCGCCAGCAGGCGTTCGGCGGCGGGCTGGTCGAGCTCGACCACTTCCGGGATCAGCAGTGCCTGGCGCGCGATGCCGGTCGCGGCGAGCGCCTCTTTCATGCGCTCATAGACCAGCCGCTCATGGGCGGCATGCTGGTCGACGATGACGATGCCGTCGGCGGTCTGCGCCACGACATAGGTGCCGTGCAGCTGCGCCCGCGCGACACCCAGCGGATAGTCGCGCAAGGCCGTGGTTTCCGGCGTCGCCTCGGTCCGCATGGAGGGCCGCGCCAGTTCCGGGTCGAGCGGCGCGAAAGCCGCGACCGCCTGCGCGGCGAGATGCATGACCGAAGGACCGTTGCGCGGCATCCCCTGATAGGCCGGCATCGGCGGCGCCGAGAAGCCCTGCAGGGTCGCGCTGGCAACCGTGGTCGAGGCGCGATGCCCGGCGCCGGACAACGCATGGCGGATGCCGCCGACGATCAGGCCGCGCACCAAAGCCGCGTCGCGGAACCGCACCTCGGCTTTCGCCGGGTGGACGTTGACGTCGACATCCTCGGGCGGGCAATCGACGAACAGCACCGCCAGCGGATGGCGGTCGCGCGCCAGGAAGTCCTGATAGGCGCCGCGGATCGCCCCCACCAGCAAGCGGTCCTTGACCGGCCTGCCGTTGACGAAGAGGTACTGCATCGAGGCCGTCGCGCGGTTGAGCGTCGGCAATCCAGCGAAGCCGGTGATGCGATGGCCGTCGCGCATCGCCTCGACCGGCGCCGCGTTCTCGGCGAAGTCGCGGCCCATGACGGCGGAGAGACGCTTCAGCCGCGCGGTTTCCGCCTCGGAGATCAGGTCATGCGCCTCGGCATGGAAGCGGAGCACGGTGCGGTCGTCGTCGGTCAAGCTGAAGGCGACCTCGGGATGCGCCATGGCGAGGCGCTCGACGATCTCGGTGACCGCGTTCAATTCGGAGCGTGCGGATTTCAGGAACTTCAACCGCGCCGGCACGGCGTAGAAGAGATCGCGCAGCTCGACCCGCGTGCCCGGATTGGCCGGCGCCGGCTCGATCGGCGACGTCTCTCCGCCTTCGACCAAGAGGCGCCAGCCGTGCTCGGCATCGCGCCGCCGCGTGGTGATCGCGAGGCGGCCGACCGCGCCGATCGCCGGCAGCGCCTCGCCGCGGAAGCCGAACTGGCTGATATGGACCAGATCGTCGCCCGGCAGCTTCGAGGTGGCGTGGCGCTCGACCGCGAGGGCGAGCTCGTCGCGGTCCATGCCATGGCCGTCATCGGCGACGGAGATGAGGGCGCGGCCGCCGTCGCGCAAGGTGACGTCGACGCGGCGCGCGCCGGCATCGAGCGCGTTCTCGACCAGCTCCTTCACGACCGAAGCCGGCCGCTCGACGACCTCGCCGGCGGCGATCTGGTTGACCAGGTTGGGCGGTAGCAGGCGAATCGACATGGGCGCTAGTCTAGCCTGCCACCGGGGAGGGTGCACATGGGGAATGCCGACGAACCGTTCCCGAGCGCCGAAGAATATGGCCGCTCGCTCAATGGGTTAGGGGTAAACCTGCTGGTCCGCGACGTGGCCCGGTCGGTCGCCTTCGCGCGCGACGTTCTCGGCGCCACGGTCGCCTATGCGGATCGGGATTTCGCGGTCCTGCGCTATGCGACCGCACGCGCGGCGGCGGAGTGGATGCTGCATGCCGACGGCACCTATCACGCCAACCCGCTGCTGCCGCTGCTGGACGATTCCGCGCCGCGCGGCCTCGGCGCGGAGATCCGGCTCTATGACTGCGACCCCGATGCGGCAGTTGCGCGCGCCGCGGCACACGGCGCCCATGTGCTGCAGGAAGCCAGCGACAAGCCGCATGGGTTGCGCGAGGCGTACATCCTCGACCCCGACGGCTATTGCTGGGTGCCGGGGCGCCCCAGGGGCTAGTCCTTGGCGAACCCGCGATACCAGTCGACGAAGCGCGGTATCCCGTCTTCCAATGCCGTGCGCGGCGTGAAATCGAGCTCGCGGCGGCTTTCGGAGATATCGGCCCAGGTCGCGGGCACGTCGGCCGGCTGGACCGGCTTCACATCGCGTACTGCCTTCTTGCCGCAGGCGTCCTCGATGAGCTCGATCAGCCGGTTCAAGGTGTTCGGCTTGTCGTTGCCGAGGTTGAACAGACGATGCGGCGCGGTGTTGGAGATCGGCGGGCGATCCAGCGCGCCGACCACGCCCGCGACGATATCCTCGACATAGGTGAAGTCGCGGCTCTGCGTGCCGTCGCCGTAGACCGGGATCGGCCTGCCCGCCAGGATATCGGCCGTGAAGCGATAATAGGCCATGTCAGGTCGGCCCCAGGGACCGTAGACGGTGAAGAAGCGCAGCCCGGTCTGCGGGATGCGGTAGAGGCTCGCATAGGAAATGCTGGCCAGCTCGTTCGCGCGCTTGCTCGCGGCATAGAGCGAGGTCGGCCGGTCGACCGGATTGTCGAGCGCGAAGGGAATGGCGGTCGAGCCGCCATAGACCGAGCTCGAGCTGGCATAGACCAGGTGTTTCAGATTGGAGAGGCGCCGCGCCAGCTCGAGGATGTTGAGATGGCCGGCATAATTGGACTGCAGGTAGTCCTGCGGGTGATCGATCGAATGGCGGACACCGGCTTGCGCCGCCAGATGCACGATGCGGTCGATCTTCGGCATATCATTGTATGCGGCGGCCTCCAGCGCCTGGAACCGGCCGATATCGGCATAGACGAAGCGGAAGCCCTGGCGCCGCTCCAGCTGCTCCAGCCGCCCGGCCTTCAGCTTCGGGTCGTAGTAGCGGTTGAGATTGTCGAGCCCGAGCACCGTCTCGCCGCGATCGAGGAGCGCGTTCGCGACGTGAAACCCGATGAAGCCGGCCGCGCCGGTGACCAGAATCGTCATCTGAGTTTCCCGCTGTCGATGGAGCGCGCGAACCTAGCAAAGGCGTCGCGCCCGAGCAGCAAGCATTTTCGTGGCGACTCGGCTCCGGACTCCGATTGGCAAGCCATTGAAAAAATTAGACAATAAGAATAAGAACCGCTTCTTAACATGTGCCAGGGCATAATAGCGGCATGACCGTTGGAGCCGAGGCTCGCGCGGCCGAAGGGGATTCCGTCGAGCCGCATTATCGCGATACCCCGCGCTGCCTGTTGCGGCTGGAGCGTGACGGCAGGCCATGCCTGATTTCCGCCTCCGCGGCGCTGGCGGCCCTGTTCCGGAAACGGCCGGAGGAGATCGCCGGCCGGCCCGCGGCCGAGGTGCTCGGCACCGATGCGGCAACGCTTGCCGGCGCCGTCCGCGCCTGCCTGACGAAGGGCGAAGTCCTGGAAATCGACGTCGCCGTGACCCTGCCTCAGGGCGCCATCCCCAGCCGCCTGGTCCTGATGCCGCAGAACGACGCGGTGCAGCTGCTGCTGGTGGACCTGCGTCCCCAGTCGCTGCAGGGAACGACCGGCATCGACGCGGTCGGGGACGACATGCTGGTGCGCTATCGCGCCGACCTCACCGTGCTCGATTGCTCGGAGAGCTATGCGCAATTCCACGACCGCCGCCCGGCCCAGGTGATCGGCCACAGCTTCGCCGAATGGCTGCCGGCCGCCGAGCTCGAGATCATCCGGCGCGCCGTCGCCGGGGCGGGCTCCCGCACCATCATCAACACCAACCAGATCGCCAAGACCCAGGCCGACGGCTCGCAGCGCTGGTATCGCTGGATCGACGTCGCGCTGGCGGCTCATTCGGGCGAGATCCCCGAGTTCCTGTCGATCGGCTTCAACATCACGGCCATGATCCTTGCGCGCGACGAGCTGCAGCGCAAGAACACGGCCCTGCTGGCGGTGGCCGAGGAATTGCGCGAGGCCCAGATCGCCGCCGAGAACAGCAACCGCGCCAAGTCGCGCTTCCTCGCCCATATGAGCCATGAGCTGCGCACGCCGCTCAACGGCATCATCGGCTTCGCCGACATCATGCGGGCGGGGCTGTTCGGGCCGGTCGAGCCGGAGCGCTATCGCGAATACGTCGAGCTGATCCACAACAGCGGCGAACTGCTGCTTTCGCTGATCAACGACATCCTCGATATGTCGAAGATCGAGGCCGGCAGGATGGAGCTCACCATCGAGCCCCTGGAGATCGCCGCCCTCGCGGAATCCTGCCGCGCCATGGTGATCGGCATGGCGCGGGATTCCTCGGTCGTGATCAAGCTCGAGATCGAGCCGGGCTGCACCGAGCTCCATGCCGACGCGCGCGCCGCCAAGCAGATGATCATCAACCTGATGTCCAACGCGGTGAAGTTCACCCCGGCCGGCGGCGTCGTCACCCTGAGCTTCCGCAAGACCGGCGCCGGCGGGGTCGCGATCGCGGTCGCCGATAACGGCATCGGCATGACGCCGGCCGAGCTCGAGAAGGCGATGCTGCCCTTCGGCCAAATCGATAGCGAGCTCGCCCGCCAGCGCAAGGGCACCGGCATCGGCCTCACCCTGGTGAAATCGCTGGTCGAACTGCATGGCGGTACGTTCGACATCGTCAGCACCAAGGGCGTCGGCACCACCGCCACCATCACCCTGCCGCGGATGAAGCCGACGGTTTGACGGGCGCCGGACTTTAGTGCGCCTGTTCCTTGGTCTTCAGGAAGCGGATCTCGGGGTGATCCTGCTGGGCGCGGTCGAGATGCCAGGCGTTGCGGGCGAGGAAGACGGGATCGCCGTTATGGTCGTGCGCGATGGCGGCGCGGGTCTCGTCGAGGAACGCTTTCAGCTTCGCCGGATCGTCGCTCTCGACCCAGCGCGCGGCATAGAGGCCGACCGGCTCGAACTTGACCTGCAATCCGTATTCGGTGCGGATGCGATCGGCAAGGATCTCGAACTGCAGCGCGCCCACCACGCCGACGATCCATTCGGTGCCGATCTGCGGGCGCAGCACGCGGGCCGCCCCCTCCTCCGCCAGCTGCTCCAGCGCCTTGCCGAGATGCTTCGCGCGCAGCGGATCGTCGGCGCGAACGCTCTGCAGATGCTCCGGGGCGAAGCTCGGGATGCCGGTGAATTGCAGCGGCTCGCCTTCGCTCAAGGAGTCGCCGATCCGGAGGTTGCCGTGGTTCGGCAGGCCGATGATGTCGCCGGCATAGGCCTCTTCCGCGAGCTCGCGGTCGCGCGCCAGGAAGAGCACGGCATTGTGCACGTTGATCTGCTTCGACGAGCGCACGTGGGTGAGCTTCATGCCGCGCTCGAAATGGCCGGAGCAGAGCCGCACGAAGGCGATGCGGTCGCGGTGCTTCGGATCCATGTTGGCCTGGATCTTGAAGACGAAGCCGGAGACCTTGTCCTCCATCGGCTCGACCTTGCGGCCGGTGGTCGGCTGCGGCCGCGGCGACGGCGCGAATTCCGCGAGCCCGTGCAGCAATTCGCCGACGCCGAAATTGTTGACCGCCGAGCCGAAATAGACCGGCGAGAGATGGCCCTCGCGATAGGATTCGAGATCGAATTTCGGCATCAGGCCGCGCGCCATCTCGACCTCGTCGCGCAGGCGCTGCGCCTCGTCCGGCTTCAGCCGCTGGTCGAGCAGAGGATCGTCGAGGCCCTTGATCTCGATGCCGGTCTGCTCCTGGGTGGTGCCGCGGTCGAACAGCACCAGGCGGTCCTTGAAGATGTCGAAGCAGCCGCGGAAGGTCTTGCCCATGCCGATCGGCCAGGAGGCCGGCGTCACGTCCAGCGCCAGGGTCTGCTCGATCTCGGAGAGCAGGTCGAAGGGATCGCGGGATTCGCGATCCATCTTGTTGATGAAGGTGATGATCGGCACGTCGCGGAGCCGGCAGGCCTCGAACAGCTTGCGGGTCTGGGTCTCGATGCCCTTGGCGGCGTCGATCACCATGACGGCGGAATCCACGGCGGTCAGGGTGCGGTAGGTGTCCTCGCTGAAATCCTCGTGGCCCGGCGTGTCGAGGAGATTGAAGATCTCGCCCTCGTGCTCGAAGGTCATGACCGAGGCGGTGACCGAAATCCCGCGCTCGCGCTCGACCTTCATCCAGTCCGAACGCGCGCGCCGCTGCTCGCCGCGCGCCTTCACGGCGCCGGCCAGCTGGATCGCACCGCCGAACAGCAGCAGCTTTTCGGTCAGCGTGGTCTTGCCCGCGTCGGGATGGGCGATGATCGCGAAGGTGCGGCGGCGAGCCACTTCCCGGGCGAGCAGGGGTGCGAGGTTGTTCATCGGTCCGTTTCTTTAAAGCCGGGCGGAATGTAGCGATTTTGCCCCGGTTTTCCAGGGGATTCAGGGGCGCTGCTCTCTCCGCAATAGACACCGTCATCCCGGGACTTGGTCCCGGGATCCACGCCTTTCTTTCTTAAAAGCCCCAAGGCGTGGATCCCGGCGCCTAGCGCCGGGATGACGATCGAGTTGGTGGCTGAAAGGGAGCCAGGAGCCCCTACTCCCCCGCCGGAGCCGCCTGAACCACCGCCGGCACAACGGGCTTCGGCGACGCCTTCCGGGCGACCAGGATGACGCCGGAGAGAACCAGCGCCGCGCCGATCATCTGCTGCACCGAGACGGTCTCGTTCAGGAGCAGCCAGCCGAAGAAGATGGTGGCGACCGGGCCGACCGCGCCGATCAGCGACACCTTGGCCGCGCCGATCATCTGGATCGCCTTCGCGGTCATGAAGATCGGCAGGATGGTGGAGACCAGCGCCATGAGACCGGAGTGCAGGTAGACCGGGAACGGCTGGGTCAACAGCGAGGCGGGCGGATTCTGGATCGCGAACTGGATCAGCACGCAGGCCGCGGCGACGGTGGTCGCCAGGGCAGCGAAGCGGGTCGCCCCGATGCGGCCGACCACCTCGCCCTGCCCGACCAGATAGATCGCGTAGGTGATGGTGCAGGCGAAGATCAGGCCGCCGCCGATCAAAACCGCATGGGCGTCGCCGCTGGTCCGCACGTCATGGACGCTGGCGAGCGCGATGCCGATATAGGAAAGCACCAGCGCCGCGATGCCGGTGCGGCCGATCGGCTTCTTGAACACGAAGAACGAGATGATCGCGACGACGGTCGGATAAAGGAACAGGATCAGCCGCTCGAGGCCGGCGGTGATGTACTGCAACCCCATGAAGTCCAGGAGGCTCGAGAGGTAGTAGCCGACGATGCCGAGGAAGAGCACCGCGATCCAGTCCTTCCGGGTCAGGCGATGCTGATGACGGCGCGAGGACCAGAAGCCCGCGACCACCAGGATCGGCAGCGAGAACAGCATGCGCAGCGCCAGCACGGTCACGGCATCGGTCGGCAGCCCGGCATCGATCTGCCCGAGATAGGCGAGCTTCACGAAGATGGCTTTCATGGAAAAGAAAGCGGCGGCGGTGAAGGCCAGCACGGCCCCGGCGCTGAACGGCACGGTGGGTGTCCTGAACGGTGCTTAGGACAGCGAGTATGGCCCTTCGGGGCCTATCAAGGCTCCCGCCAAATGAACAACCCTCCCATCAGCGCGCTGCAGGGCGCAGCACGCCTGTCGAAGCGCTTAAACTACGCCGTCGTCAGCCCACGGCGGTCATGCGCTCCGGTTCCGGCAGCTCGACGCCCCACATCTTCTCGAGATTGTAGAAGCGCCGCGTGTCCGGCTTGAACAGATGGACGATCACGTCGCCGCCATCGAGCAGGACCCACTCGCCCTGGGTCAGCCCTTCGATGCTGACCTTCTTGATGCCGGTTTTGGTGAGTTTCTCGTCCAGGTGCTGGGCCATGGATGCCAGTTGCCGGTTACTGCGGCCGGTGGCGATCACCATGTAATCCGCGATCGAGGATTTGCCCGCGAGGTCGATTGAGATGATGTCCTCGGCCTTGTCGGCGTCCAAGGACTTCTCGACGATTTTCAGGAGATCGCCCGCTTTGCGATCTGCCGAACTCTTAGCGGCCGCGCGCTTGCGGACCGCCGGCTTCTTTTGGGTAATGGCTTTCATCTCCTCATGCCACGGCACCGGCCCCGCGGCTCTGTTACACCCCCGATTTCGCCGCCGCTTTCCGCTTCTTGCGGATCTCGGTGGCCGAGATCGGATTCAGCCGATGGTGGATGAACGTCCAGGCAGGTGGCGGCGTGATCGCCAGCCTTCCTGCCGCCTGTTCCGGGCGTCTGAAGGCCTGGAAACGCCGCGCCGCCTGTGCGGCCATCGCCCTATAAGTATAGGAAGGACGGTCGAAAACCGCAATTGGCAGGAGGTGAAATATCTGTGTCCAGTCCTTCCATTCGGCGAACTGGACCAGGTTGTCGGCCCCCATCAGCCACACGAAACGACAATCCTGGCGCGTCTCGCAGAGTTTTCGGAGGGTGTCGGCGGTATAGCGCGTGCCCAACCGCGCCTCGATATCGGTGACCTTGATCCGGGGGTGCCGGGCCACTTTCCGCGCCGCGTCGACTCGGGCGGCCAGCGGCGCCATGCCATCCACGGGTTTGAGCGGGTTCTGCGGCGAGACCAGCCACCAGACCTCGTCGAGGTCGAGGAGCTGCAGCGCCGCGAGGCTGATCTCGCGGTGGCCGTGATGCGCCGGATTGAAGGAGCCGCCGAGCAGGCCGATGCGGCGGGTGGGGCGATGCAGTGATTGGGACACGTTCGGAAGAGCTGTGCTGGTGATTACCCCCGCCCCCAAGATGGGGGCGGGTTGGGGTGGGGGTTGACGGCGCCGACGAGAACTCCGACGGCACCATCAACCCCCTTCCTGACCTTCCCCCATCTTGGGGGAAGGGACTCTATGAAGAAGCGGGTGCTCGAGACGGTCAGTTCCCTCACGGCCGCACTTGGCCGTTGCCGCGCACGATGTACTTGTAGCTGGTGAGCTGCTCTGCACCGACCGGACCGCGGGCGTGGAGCTTGCCGGTCGAGATGCCGATCTCGGCGCCCATGCCGAACTCAGCCCCATCGGCGAACTGGGTCGAGGCGTTGACCAGCACGATTCCGGCATCGACCTCGCGCAGGAACTTCTCCGCCGCGGCTTCGTCCTCGGTCAGGATCGCCTCGGTGTGGTGCGAGCCGTGCTGGTTGATGTGCTCGATCGCGCCCGCGATGTCATCGACCACGCGCACCGCGATGATGGCGTCGAGATATTCGGTGTCCCAATCCTTGGCGGTCGCCATCTTCACCTTGTCGTGCAGCTTCAAGGCTTCGTCATCGCCGCGGACCTCGCAACCGGCCTGCACCAGGTCGGCGATGATCGGCTCGGCGAAGGCGAGCGCGCCCTTGTCGATCAGCAGCGTCTCGGTGGCGCCGCAGACGCCGGTGCGCCGCATCTTGGCGTTGAGCACGATCGCGCGCGCCTTGGCCGGATCGGCCTTGGCATGGACATAGGTGTGGCAGAGACCGTCGAGATGCTTCAGCACCGGAATGCGGCTCTCGGCGGCGACGCGCTCGATCAGGCCGCGGCCGCCGCGCGGGATGATGAGATCGATGCAGTCGTCCATCCGCAGCATGATCCCGACCGCCTCGCGATCGGTGGTCGGCACCGCCTGGATCGCAGCTTCGGGCAGGCCGGCGGCCTTCAGGCCGGATTGCAGGGCGGCGACGATCACGGCGGAGGACTTCGCGCTCTCCGAGCCGCCGCGCAGGATCGCCGCATTGCCGGATTTCAGGCAAAGCCCGCCGGCATCGGCGGCGACGTTGGGCCGGCTCTCGTAGATGATGCCGATGACGCCCAGGGGCACCGAGACGCGGGCGATCTTCAAGCCGTTGGGCCGCGTCCATTCCGCGAGGGTGCGGCCGACCGGATCGGGCTGGGCCGCGATCTCCTCCAGGCCTTTTGCCATCGCTTCGACGCGCACTTCATTGAGCTTCAGCCGGTCGAGCAAGGCGGCGGAGAGATTGCGCGCCTCGGCGGCCTTCATGTCCTCGGCATTGGCGGCCAGGATCACGCCGGCCCGATCGCGGATCGCCTTGGCCATAGCGTGCAATGCGGCGGTCTTGCGTTCCGGCGCGGCGAGCGCCAGCTCGGCGGCGGCAAGCTTCGCTGCCTCGCCCAGCATGCGCATGGTGGATTCGAGGTTGGATGGCTTCTGTTGCGCGAGTGTCATCAGCTCAACACCAGGTCGTCGCGGTGAATCATCTCATCACGGCCGCGATAGCCGAGCAAGTCGGCGATTTCCCGGCTCTTGTGGCCCATGATGGCCTTGGCATCCTTGGCGTTGTAGGCCGAAAGCCCGCGTGCCACCTCGTTGCCGGCGAGGTCGGCGACGATCACGGCATCGCCGCGCTCGAACCGACCCTCGACCTTGACCACGCCGGCGGGCAGCAGGCTGCGGCCGGTCTTCAGCGCGTTCAGGGCGCCGGCATCGACGGTCATCGTGCCGGCCGGCTTCAGGGCGCCACCGATCCAGCGCTTGCGCGCGGTCTTCGGCTCGGCCTGGGGCAGGAACCAGGAGCACTTGGCGCCGTCGATCACGGCCTGCAGCGGGTTCATCTGCCGGCCGTTGGCGATCAGCATGCGGCAGCCCGCGGCCATGGCGATGCGCGCCGCCGCGAGCTTGGTGACCATGCCGCCGGAGCTGTAGCCCGGGGGCGCCTCGCCCGCCATGGCCTCGATCTCGGCGCTCATCTCGGAGACCTCGGCGATGAAGGTCGCGTTCTCGTCCTTGCGCGGATCGGCGGTGTAGAGGCCGTCGATGTCGGAGAGCAGGACCAGGGTGTCGGCGCTGATCATGGCGGCGACGCGGGCCGCCAGCCGATCGTTGTCGCCGAAGCGGATCTCGGAGGTGGCGACGGTGTCGTTCTCGTTGATGACCGGCACGGCGTCGAGCTTGAGAAGCGTGCTCAAGGTCGAGCGCGCATTGAGATGGCGGCGGCGTTCCTCGGTGTCGTCGAGGGTGAGCAGGACCTGGGCGCAGGTGATGCCGTGGCGCGCCAGTGCCTCTTGATAAGCGTGCGCCAAGCGGATCTGGCCGGTCGCGGCGGCGGCCTGTTTCTCTTCCAGGCGCAATGCGCCGGTCTCGAGGCCGAGCCGGCGGCGCCCGACCGCGATGGCGCCCGACGAGACCAACACGACCTCGCTGCCGCCCTTGCGCAGATCGGCAACGTCGTCGCAGAGGGCTTCCAACCATTTGCGCCGGATGTCGCCGCTTTCCTCATCGACCAGGAGCGCGGAGCCGATCTTCACAACGACGCGTTTCGACGTGGCGAGGTTGCGTTCTTTGGTGGTGGTACGGCGGGTGGTCATGGCTTGTGCCGTGAAGATGGAATGCCTCCCACCGTCTCGGTCGTCATCCCCGAACTTGGTTCGGGGATCCACGCCTTCGGTGCGGCACCCAAGGCGTGGATCCCCGCGCCTAGCGCGGGGATGACGGACCGGGTTTGTGTGTCACGGCGAACGCGCACGGCAACCTCAATAAACCGCGCGGCCGCCGGTCAGGTCGAAGGTGAATCCGGTCGTGAAGCTGCAGGCCGGGGAGACGATCCAGGCGATCATCTCGGCCGCCTCTCTCAGCTCGCCGACGCGCTTCATCGGGATCTTGGCGGTCATGTAATCGACCTGCTGCTGCGGCATGGCCGCCACCATCGGGGTGCGGATGACGGCGGGCGCCAGGCCGTTCACGGTGATGCCGGTCTCGGCGTAGTCCTTGCCCATGACCTTCACCAGGCCGATCAGGCCGGCCTTGGTCGCCGAATAGGCCAGCATGCCGGCATTGCCTTCCTTGCCCGCGATGGACGCAATGTGGAGGATGCGGCCGTATTTGCGCTTCAGCATATGCGGCACCACCGCCTTCGAGAGCAGGAAGGCGCCGCGCAGGTTGATCCGGTAGCACTCGTCGAAATTTTCGATCTCGACCTCGTGGGTCGGCAGGTTGGTCTTGCCGACGATGGCGGCGCAGTTCACCAGCGCGTCGATCTTGCCGAATTGCTGTGCCACGGAGTCGATCGCGGCCTTGGTCTGGTCCCAGTCGGTGATATCGACCGCGACGCCGAACGCTTTCGGGCCCAGTTCCTTGGCGGCCGAAGCCACGCCGTCCTTGTTGCGGTCGAGCACCGCGACGCGGACACCCTGCCCGTTCAGGAAGCGCGCGGCCTCAAGTCCGATGCCGCTGGCGCCGCCGACGATGGCGACGGTGTAATCTTCCTGGTCGATGTAGCGCAGACTCATGACTCGTTCCCCTACGAGATGTGCACTTCTTCCATAGTCTCGGTCTCGATGCGGGCCTTGGCGGCCTCGCGCTCCTGGTCGATGATCTCCAAGGCTTTGCGCAGGAGCTCGGTGATGCCCTGCCCGGCCGCGCCCGAGATGGCGAAGACCTGGTTGCCGCTCTTCTTGGTGATCTTGGCGGCGCGCGCCAGCTTCTTAGTCTTCTCGGCGATGTCTTCCGCGGTCAATGCATCGCATTTGTTCAAGGCCACGAGCTCGCGCTTGGTGGCCAGCGCCTCGCCATAGGCGGCGAGCTCTTGGCGCACGGTCTTGTAGGCGCCGGCGACATCGTCCTGGGTGCCGTCGATCAGGTGGATGAGCACGCCGCAGCGCTCGACATGGCCGAGGAAACGGTCGCCGAGGCCGGCCCCTTCATGGGCGCCCTCGATCAGGCCGGGAATGTCGGCCAGCACGAACTCGCGCTCGTTCACATGCACCACGCCGAGCTGCGGGTGGAGGGTGGTGAAGGGATAGTCGGCGATCTTCGGCTTGGCCCGGCTGGTCGCGGCCAGGAAGGTCGACTTGCCGGCATTGGGCAGGCCGATCAACCCGGCATCGGCGATCAGTTTCAGGCGCAGCCAGATCCAGCGCTCCTCGCCCGGCCAGCCCTCGCCGTGCTGGCGCGGCGCCTGGTTGGTCGAGGTCTTGAAATGGGCGTTGCCGAAGCCGCCGTCGCCGCCCTTGCAGAGCACGATCTTCTCGCCGGGCTTGGTGAGGTCGAACAGTACGGTTTCCTTGTCCTCGTCGAGGATCTGGGTGCCGACCGGGACCTTCATGGTGATGGTCGGCCCGGAGGGACCCGTGCGGTTGGCGCCGCTGCCGTGATAGCCGCGGCGGGCCTTGAAATGCTGCTGGTAGCGGTAGTCGATCAGGGTGTTCAGGTTGGCCACCACCTCGACCACGATGTCGCCGCCGCGGCCGCCATCGCCGCCGTCGGGACCGCCGAACTCGATGAACTTCTCGCGCCGGAAGCTGACGCAGCCGGCCCCGCCGTCGCCGGATTTCACGAAGATCTTGGCCTCGTCGAGGAATTTCATAGCAGGCGCTCCGATCCCGTTTCCGCCGTCATCCCCGCGCTAGGCGCGGGGATCCACGCCTTGGGGCTCGAAAAAAGACAGGCGTGGATCCCCGAACCAAGTTCGGGGATGACGACCGAGCGTATGGAAGCGGGTTGCGACACGTCGAAAATCCAGAATCCAAAAACGAAAAAAGGGGAACGGCGGCATCGCCATTCCCCTTCCCTCAAACTCGCGGTCGTGAATGGCCGCGCCTTATTTCAGGCGCTGCGATTTCACTCCGCCGCCGGTCGTGCTGCGGCTTCGGGCTTCACCGAGACGGTGGTGCGGCCGCCGGTGCCGGTGTGGAAGGACACCCGGCCGTCCGCCTTGGCGAACAGGGTGTGGTCCTTGCCGATGCCGACATTGGCGCCGGGGTGGAACTTGGTGCCGCGCTGGCGGACCAGGATGTTGCCCGCGATCACGGCCTGCTCGCCGAACTTCTTCACGCCCAGGCGTTGGCCGGCGGAATCGCGGCCGTTCCGAGAACTGCCGCCTGCTTTCTTATGTGCCATTGCGTCGTACTCCTGAAATCGATCTTAGGCGGCGTTGATGCCGGTGATCTTCAGCGCCGTCAGCTTCTGCCGATGGCCGCGCTTCCGGCGGTAGTTGTGCCGGCGGTTCTTCTTGAAGATGATGACCTTGTCGGCCTTCACCTGGTCCACGACCTCGGCCGCCACGCTGGCACCCTTCACGGTCGGCGCGCCGACGGTGATGTTGGCGCCGTCGCCGATCATCAGAACCTCGGTCAGGGAGATGCTGCCGGACTCGGCCGCAAGCTTCTCGACCAGGATCACGTCGCCGCTGGCGACCTTGTACTGCTTGCCGCCGGTCTTGATCACCGCATACATGACTTGTCGTCCTTTAGGCGCCGCTGCCAATCCCATTGCCTGGGGGCGCGGCCGATTGCGCAAAAAACATGGGCCGCCAACCCGCTCTCCGGGGCGACCCAAACCGAAGCCGGGAATATACGGGCCAAAGCTCTGGTGTCAATGCGATTCCCGGCCCTTTTCGAGCGCCGCTCCGACCCGAGTTAACCACGGTTGCGGCACAGATATTCTGAAAGCCAGCTTCAGAGACTGCAGATAATCGGCTGATACTACAATATAAAATATGACGCGCCTCGCAAGATGCAAACCGGCTGGTCCCAATTGACCGCTGCAAGCCGGCCTGGGCATTCTTTCCCGGACAGGGATCTTTCCAGGATCGGGGAAATACCATGGGCAGAGGCTTGGCGTTTGGGGCTGCGGTGCTGGGCGTTCTGGTGCTGGGCGGCGAGGTGGCACAGGCCGTGGCCGTCCCCTACAGCTTGAACGGGACGTGGGTCTGCACGTTTCCCAACGGCCAGACCGCCACGATCAAGGCGCGCGCCGGCAGACAAGGGGTCAGCTATCAGCGGAGCGGCGAGGACGCGCACAACCTCTTCATCAGCAATACCGATGACGGCGGGATCGGTGCCCATGGCGACGGCTGGGCCTGGACGCTGACGCCAAAGGACGGCGCCGCCGTGCTGGTGGTCGACGCCAAGGCCAAGGGTGAGACCTACAAGGCTTCCTGCGCGGCGAAGTGAGATCTCGACTCAGCCTGCCAGCACATTGATCCGGAAGCACTCGGTGCCGGGGACGGCGTGATCGCCGTCCTGCTCCAGCCCCATGACCGCGAGGTCGCCGGTCTTCAAGTCGGCGATGACGGCAAGGCGGCCGTACTTGTTGAGCATCGGGTATTGGAGCCAGGCGAAGTCGTGCTCGAGGTGCCGCAGGCCCGGTAGCAGCAGGCGGCATTGGGCGAGCCGGCCGGCGCTGTCGATCCGGCGAGGATGGCCACGCCAATCCGGATTGAGCCAGTGATTGGGCGCGACGCCGGGACCCTCGTGGACAAAGGCGCGGTCCTCGGCCCGCTCGATGACCGCGGCCTCCCCGCCCGCTCCGGCAATGGTGATGAGGCCGGTATAGGCGATCGGCGTCTCTTTCAGCAGACGGAAGGCCTCGCCATAGGTGCGGCAGGTCTCGAACACCCGGCGGATCAGGTGGGTCGCCGGAATCGCTTGGCGCGGGCCCAGCCGAATCCGATCGAGCACCCAATCGATCGGCCAGAGCCCGGTGGTCCAGCGGATCGGCGCCTGGTTGTAGGCGATGGCGAAGCGGCCCGGGGCCATGCCGGTCAGCACGCCGACGAAGCCCGGCCAGGTCACGTTATACCAGGGGCCGACGGCGCTCTGGTGCCGGGCGACGACGATGGCACCGCCGAGCCCGCGGATCGGCCAGTCGAGCATCCGCACCAGCCTTCCGTCCGCCGTCGCGCTGGTGCAAGCCCATTCGGTGGAGAGGTTGAGACCATGGGCGCCGGCGACACCGGGGATCGCGGCGACGGCGTCGATCTCCGCTCGATACGGCGTCTCGTTGCGGGCGAGCCAAGTCTTGGAGCGGCGATCCATGAAGGCGAGCACCGGGCCTGAAAGCAGGCTGCGCCCGGCGGTCGAGAGCAGCCGCACCTTCCCCGGCATGTCGAGCGCCAGCCGGTCGAGACCCGCCGTGCCGAGATCGACCAGCGGGATGACCGGCAGCGTCAATGCGCTGCCCTCACAACGATGCGCCTCACAACGATGCGCCTCATAGGGACGCGCCGGGCGGCCGTTTCACGGTGCCCGTGGCGATGCGACGCTCGAGGTCCACGAGGGCGGCGTGGAGCGGCGCGCCGAGCGGACTGTGACCGATGCCGACCCGGCAGACGCGCTGCGGGAAATCGACATCGGGATAGGAATTGCCTTCGAGCACCAGCGGGCCGTCCTTGGTCACGGCGATATCCCAGCCGACCAGCAGCCGGCCGCGCGCGGCGTTGTGCGCCTTCACGGCGACCGCCTTGATTTCTTCCCAACAGGGCATCTGGCGGCCGGTGACCTGCGCGCCGGTGACCGGATGCACATCCCACCATTCGAGCAGCCACCGCTCCTTGTCGCCGGTCGCCGGACCGAGCTCACCGGTCGCGAGGTCGATGGCGATGCCGAGCTCGTAGGTGACCGGCCAAGCAGGCTCGAGCCGGGTGATGACCCGGACGAAGGCGTAGGTGACGATCGCCTGCTCGTTCAAGTCGCTCTTGCAGGTGATGACCCGAACCGCCATCAGCGACTGGTCGGCGAGGTCGGCGATGGCGGGATGGTTGGCGAGTCGCTGCTGCACCATCAGCGCGGCGGTCTTCGACCGTTCGGCGACGCGCTCGACCAGCGTCGCGCGATCGATCTCCCCGCCGGCCTCGTCGCGATAGCGGCCGGGCGCAATGTTGCGGAAGACGTCGATGCCGCGCGAGCCCTTGGACTTCACCGGCTTGATGAAGAGGTCCTGGTCGAGCTTGTCCGCGGCGCCCGGCTCCAGGGTCAGCACGCCGTCGCGGGCGATCCCCAGAAGCGGCGGGGTCGGCACCCCGATCCTGGTGCAGAAGGCGGCGAACTTGAGCTTGTCGGCGAGGACCGTGACATTGTCGTAATCCTTCAACTGCCAGGTCAGCAGCTTGATGATCCCGTTCTTGGTCTCGTAGCGCGTCAGATAGCCGCCCGCCTTCGGCCAATAGTTCGGACGATAGAGCTCGAACATGTAATAGGCCTGGGCATCGAGGCCGTGGCGATAGAACAGCAGGAACAGGTCGAGCAACTGGCGCCACGGCGACTTCCAGCCGCGGGCGTGGACCGGGCGCGCCATCAGCGTGAACCAGTAGACGAAGCGCGCGACCGTGAGCATCGGCCGGCCACCGGGGAAGCCGAGATACCAGACCCGCGGATAGGTATAGCGGTGCACCAGGGTCTGGCCGGCAAACACGCGCCGCGCCAGATCGCCGACATCGGAAGGCCGGTCGAGCTTGAACACCTGCCAGCGCAGGTAGCCGATGAAGGCCAGCGCGCCGAACAGATAGAGCTGGAGGCAGAGGAACTGCGACAGCTTGACGATGGCACCGAGCTGCTCGGGCGAAATCGCCAGGAAGGCGCTGACCTCACCGCCCCCCAGGTCGAGCCCGGTCGTCACCAGATGCAGCAGGAAGCCCGACCACAGCAGCGCACGCGAATAATGCGGCATCTCGTCCAGGGTCGAAGTCAGCCACAGAGCGACGAACGCCGTCACCAGCACCAGCCCGTCCATCAGCCGGTCGAGCCCCGAGCTCTCTTCGATTCCGGCGAGCGCCGGGCCGCCGAACTCGCGGATCGCCACCAGCAGCAGGAGGACCAGCGTCACCTGCCAAGCACGCCGCGCGGTGCGGCTGACCGACTGATAGGCGAGCCGGATGCCGACCAGCCACACGCCGACCAGGGCTGCGATGCCGC
Organism: Dongia sedimenti; assembly: GCA_030715195.1. Taxonomy (GTDB): domain Bacteria; phylum Pseudomonadota; class Alphaproteobacteria; order Dongiales; family Dongiaceae; genus Dongia; species Dongia sedimenti. The sequence goes on along the minus strand of JAUYVI010000001.1, from coordinate 628,665 downwards.
ATAGCGCATTCAGCAGCCAGTAACTGGCCGGCGCCGCCGCGAAGCTGAAGCCGATCGCCAGGACGGTGCCGCCGATCAGGAAATGCGGCGCGTAGCTCTTTTTCAACAATCGATTCATCTATGCCCCAGCAGGAGCCCTCGACCGACAGGGGCGCTGACCCGGTTTTGGTTGCGGCAACCTGACGCCGCCGTCAGGTTTCATAGCACAGACATCGGTTCCTGACGCTAGAGCCGTCTCGCGGCGGGGCACTGGTGCGCTCCGGCCGCCGCGCTATAGTTGCGCCGTCATGCAGGAGACAGGACACTGACTAATCAGGCGGAAACCAAGGATCAAGGACCCGAGGGGGCCGAGGGGCTGGTCAAGAAGCGGCGAAAGCGCGCAGGCCGCGCCGCCTGGGCGCTGTCCGATCTGGCGACAGCGCTCGGCCTCGCTCTGCAAGTGCTTCCCGCCTGGATCCTGCCGGAACGCTGGTGGGCGCCGCTGTGGCGCGGTGCGGCACGCCTGCCGCTGCTGACCCGGCAACAAGCGATCCGCCGCACCGCGACGGGGATCGCCGCAGCTCTTGGCGATGTCGGCGCGGCGGAAACGCGCGACATCGCCCGCAACCTTCGGGCGGCGATCTATGAACTTCGCTTCCAGGACCTGCGCGCCTGGCGACCCGGCGGCTGGTTGCCGAAACTCTCGCTCGAAGGCGAAGGGCACCTGATGGAGGCGTTGAAGGGCGGTAAGGGCGCCGTGCTCTGGGTCTCGCCGACCGTCTTCAACAGCCTGCCGACCAAGATCGCGCTCCACGCCAAGGGCTATAAGGTCTCGCATCTCAGCAGCCCGACCCACGGCTATTCCGAAACCAAATTCGGCGTCGATGTGCTCAATCGCGTGCGCTGCATTCCGGAGGATCGCTATCTTGCCGAGCGCATCGTGTTCAACAGCGAAGCGCCGACCACGGCCATGCGCAAGATGATGCGCGCTCTGAAATCCGGGGAAGTCGTGTCGATCGTCGCCGCCAACACCGAAGGCTTCGAGATGGTGGAAGGACCGATCTTCGGCGGTCGCCTGCCGGTCGCGGTCGGCGCGCCGCGGCTCGCCGCCCTGACCGGCGCGCCGCTGCTGCCGACCTTCGTCGCGCGCGATCCGGCGCTGGGATTCCGCGTCGTGATCGAGCCGCCGATCCCGCTCGACCCGAAGCAGCCGGCGGACGAGCGCACCGTCGCCGCCGCAAGCGAATATCTACGCCGCAGCGAAGCCTGGGTCCGTCGCTACCCCGAACAATGGCGCGCCTGGAGCAAGTGGCGGCCGCGCGCCTGACCGAAATCCCGGCTCAGATCAGAACGCAGCCTGCCGGCTGCGCTCGGCGCGCGCCTCGAAGTCGCCAGGCTCCCAGAACAGGGACTGGTCCTCGACCCATTCGCCGGCGGCGTCCAGCAGCCATCGGCGCTCGTCGCGCACCAGCATCAGGCGTCGCGGCAGGCCGCCGCAGGCGCGCCCATTGCGTTGGGCGCTGCAGGCCAGCCGATCCAGCAGGCTGACCAGCCGGGTCCGGGAGTCGAAGTCGGCATGACCAGGGTAAAGCCGCAGATGCCGGCCGCAGCGGTCGCAATGCGAAACCAACTCGCAGCCGTCGAGATCGGCAATGCGCATGGGCAGGGTGTGGACCGCTTTCCGGGTCTTCAACTGGGCGGCTTTGCTGAGCAAAGGCTTGCTGCGCATGGGATGCACCATCGGTTACGGCCGAACGATCCGAGAACGTCCCACGCATCTCCGAGTCGGGTCCATGACCTTTATTCCCGAATCGCTGGGCGCAATCAGGGTCTTTCGGCGTTTAAGCGTGTTGCTGATCACATGAGACCCAAGGTCCTGACCCGAATTCCCGGGCCTTCACACCCTGATGATGGGCCGCGCGTTGACCTCTGATCACGGGGATCCCAGCATCGCCGGGTTCGGGGACGGCGACGTAAAGAAGAGGCAGGAATGGCCACCAAGGATTTCGATCGGAACCCGATCTCGATCGGGGAAAAGGCCCTCTGGGACGAACGTCTCGGCGTGTTCCGGGTCAAGGTGCAAGGCAACCGCGATGTCGGCAGCCTGGTTATCCTGCGCAGCGCCGACATGCCGATCTCGCATCTCGATTCGACGCTGCCGCATAAGCAGACCAAGCTCGGGCAGTTCCTGCGGGAACGGCTCGAACTCGCGGTGAACGCCGCGATCACGCGCGGGTCGCACGAAGTCGGGAATGGGCTTTCGCTATTGGGGCCGGATCAGCCGAAGGACGTTTGATGCGGCGGAGTGCGCCGACGCCAGTTGAAGCCCGTTAGGGCGAAGGGTGGCGGAGGGGGTGAGATTCGAACTCACGGTACGCTTGCACGTACAACGGTTTTCGAGACCGTCCCAATCGGCCACTCTGGCACCCCTCCGCAGGGTCCCTCTACGAGGGTTCGGCCGTTCGACGGGCGCGGACAATAGTGGCCCGCAACCGGCATCGCAAGCCCTCGTTAATCCTTGCCGTCCGGACACAAACGGCTGGATTTCGCCGCTTCCCGCGATCGAGGCGCCGTCAAGCCGGCCTTGATTCAGATCAAACGCTGAGAAGACAGGGAAGGTAACGTTGTCATAAGATCGGAGCAGCGAAGGTATCCGAGGCGTCGGTGAAGGGGTCCGAATGCCGGTGTGGACCGCAATCGACCACAATCGTTCCGCGATGGTCCGGGCGCTGCATGCCTGGTGGCTGGAGCACCGGGGGCCGCACGGCCTGCCGGAGCGGAAAGACCTGGACCCGGCCGCGCTGCGGTCCCTGCTGCCCAACCTGTTCATTGCCGAGGCGGAGCACGCGCCGTTTCGCATCCGCTATCGCCTGGTGGGTACGAAAGCCGTCCAGATCACCGGTTTCGACATCACCGGCCGCTATCTCGACGAACTCCTGAGCGCGCAGCCCGAGGTTCCCTGGCTGGATTACTACCGGCTCGTCTATGACAGCCGCGCCCCGCTGCTGGGCGCGGTCGTCGTCTCGGCGATGTCGGGGGGCACCTTCACCTATGAGTTCGGCCTGTTTCCCCTGACCCTCGGCGGGTCCCGGGTCGACCAGTTCGTCGCCGTGGAGGATTATTTCGACGTTCAGTTCACCTCCGCCCAACTCGTGCCATGGCAGCCGCAGCGCAAGGGTGGGGCCGGCAGCGGCTGATCCGATTGTGGCGACGACATTTGGAGCCGGCCGGCACCGCGGAGGGCGCCATTCCGTTGCGAACTGGACGCAGCGCCACGGAGGGTCGTAGAACAGAGGCAGTGCAACGCCGGGGGGCGTGGGAGACCGAATTCAGTGCTCGGAGACGTGCTCTCCTTCTTGCGGACCCAGTACAAGCCGGGTCCCGGCCAGTTTCTACAGATCGATCCGAAGATCATCGTCGAGCGCATGGATTTGCGGCAACGCGCCGCCGATCGCGCCCGCGCCGGCCAGCCCGCCGCGGATTCCGCCTCGCTCGACGAGGTCGAGCAGGAGATCGAAAGCACGATCCGCAGCATCGCCGCCGAGGACCAGGCGCGCACCTACGACCAGGTCTCGACCTACGAGCAGCGTCTCCGCGGCGCCGACGTCGCGGGTTCGGCGGTCGATATGCGGGTCATCGCCCGCCAGGCCGAGAGCGACATGGAATCGATGCTGCTCGCGGTCAAAGGCGATCTCCGCGTCGCCCGCAAGGAAGTGCTCGAACGCGAGCGCACGCTGGAGACCTTCCGGCGAGAGAACCGGCTGCAGCGGCCGGCGCACCCGCCGCGCGGCCATTTCCTGTTCGCGGCGGTGATCGTCCTGCTGTTCGCGGCGGAGACGCTGCCGAACGCCATCATCCTCGGCGAGGGCGAGGAGCTCGGCATCGCCGGCGGCTACACCGTCGCGATCCTGTTCTCGCTGATCAACCTCTCGCTCGGCTTCGCCGCCGGCCGCTGGGGCTGGACCCAGGCGATCCACCGCAAGCTCCTGCGCAAGCTGTTCGGCCTCGCGCTGGCGACCGCCTGCCTCGGCAGCGTGCTGCTGATCAACCTCGCCCTCGCCCATTACCGCGCCGCGGTCGAAGGTGGCATGGCGTCCGGCGCCGCGGCGGCCGCGGTCATTCCGCTGATGAAAGCGGATCCGCTCGCGCTCGGCGACATCAAGTCGGCGATCATGGTGGCGATGGGCGTCATCTCGGCGCTGATCGTCATGCTGGAGGGCTGGTTCTGGGACGAGCCCTATCCCGGCTACGGCGAGGTGTCGGCGCATCTCCGCCAGGCCCAGGCGCGCTATCACGACCTGGTCGAGGAGAAGCTCGATCACCTGAAGAGCGTGCAGGAAGAGTTCGTGCAGAAGATCCAGGTCGAGCGCTCGCGGCTGCGCGACCGAAGGCTGGAAATCCCCTATGTGATGCAGGAGCGGCAGAGGCTGGTCGCGCGCTTCAAGGACCACCTCACGCATCTGCAGGATGTCGGGCGGCAGGCGCTGGTGGTCTATCGCGACACGAACCGCAAGGCGCGCACGCTTCCAGCGCCGAAGCGTTTCGACGAGGTCTGGCACCTGAACGGCTTGGCGCCGATCGAGGTCGCCGAGTTACCGCCGATCCCGGAGACCGAATACGCCAAGGCCAACAAGGCGCTGGAAGACAGCATCAACAAGCTGCAGACCGCGTATGAGGAAGCGATCCGCTGGATCCGGCACCTGAGCGATAGCGATCCCGATGCGCCTTTGCTCGAAGGAAAGGCACCTCATGGCGCCCCGCCGCAGGTTTAGCCGGCCGAACCGAAGGGGCGGCGGCCAGGAGACGCTGGCGCTGAAGGCAATCGCGATTGCCATCGTGTTCGTCGTCCTGGCGGCCCTGGGCGGCGTCTTCTGGTTTGTGCAAGGACGCGCCGCGCAACTGGCCGCGCTCGACCCGGAAACGCTCTGCCCGAGGAGCGGTCCCACCTCGCAATTCGCCGTGCTGATCGACCGTACCGATGCGCTGACCGAGATCCAGGGCGAGGCCTTGCGGCGGCAGATCACCGCCTGGGCCGCGGCGATCCCGAAACACGGCAGCTTCAAGGTCTACGAGGTGGGGCACTCGGCAATCGAGGGGAGCGGCGCCCTGCTCCAGCCGGTGGTCGCGGTCTGCAATCCCGGCGACGGGGCCGACCAATCGGCGATCGATTCCAATCCGAAGATGTGGCGGGCGCGCTACGAGGAGAAATTCCAGGCGCCGATCTCCGCGATGCTGGAACGCATGCGGCTCGACGAGGAGGCCAAGACCAGTCCGATCTTCGAAGGCGTGCAGGCCATCGCGGTCAAGGATTTCGGCCCCGACGCGCCGCAAGGCCCAAAGACGCTGGTCATCGTCAGCGACCTCCTGCAGAACCAGACCGGCTTCAGCCTCTATCAGGCCGTGCCCCCGCTCGACGCCTTCTGGGCGACGCCCTACGGGGCCTCGGTGCGCAGCAACCTCGCCGGCATCCATGCCGAAATCTACCTGCTCCGCCGCATCAAGGCGGCGGCGAAGCAGACCGATGCGCTGGGCAAGTTCTGGATCGACTGGCTGGAGCGCCAGGGCGCGCAGGTCGATGCGTTCAAGAGCGTGCCGGGATGAGATACCCCTACCATGCCGCCGACGAGCGGGCGCGGCGCGAGAAGAACCGTTTCGTCTGGCTGTCGCGGGCACCCTTCCTGATCGCGGCCCTGTGCGGCGGCGCTTCGCTGGTCGCGCTGAAGCTGCTCGGCTTCGACCAAGTCTATATTACCGGCACAGCTTGCGCGATCATCGTCGCTTATTGGGCGATCGTCGCTGCGGCGCCGATGTTGCGGATCCGCGAGGACCAGCTCGGCGACAATTGCTACTACCTCGGCTTCCTGTTCACCCTGGCAAGCCTCGCCTATGCGCTCTACCAGTTCGGTGGGACCGGAGACGTGGACCAGATCGTCGCCAATTTCGGCCTGGCGCTGGGCTCGACCATCACCGGCATCCTGTTGCGGGTGCTGATCAACCAGGCGCGGCGCGACGTGCTGGAGACCGAGCAGGACGCACGCATGGCCATGGCCGAGGCGGTGGTGCGGCTGCGGACCAATATCGACGACGCGGTGCTGGCGCTGGGCTCGTTCTGCCGGTCGGTGCAGCAGGTGACGGCAGAGCAGATCGGCGTCGCCGCCAAGGAGACGACGGCGGTGCTGGAGCAGAGCGTCGTCCGGGTCGGCGACACGTCGCAGGCGGCGATGCAGCAGATCGACGCCGCCTTCGCCGAGTTCCACGAGCATGCGAGCCGGATCAACGCGACGACGGCACAGACCGCGGTGGCCATGGGTCACATGCTAGCGGCGATCGATTCCGCGACGACGGCGATCCGTGAGCTCGATGACAGCCTGCGCGGCACCATCGAGCGGGACCGGCGGCGATGATCGGCTCGGCCCGCGACGACAAGCAGTTCCGGCGCGGCGTGGTACTCGGCCTCACCATGGCCGAGGCATTGCTGCTGTTGATCTTCCTGCTGATGCTCATCCTCGGCGTGCGGCTGAAGACCCAGGCGACCCATATCGCCGCGCTCGAGAAGGAGCGCGACGAAGCGCAAAGCACGCTGGTCGCCATGCAGCCGTTCATGGACAAGCTTTCCAAGAGCCAGAAGTTCGACATCAACCAGGACTACGTGCGGGTGCAGCAGCAGCTCGCCGATGCCAATGCGCGGCTGAAGGATGCTGCGCTCTCGGTCGATCTGGTCCGGCAGGCGGCGTCGCTGGCGCCGCCCGATGCGACGCCGGAGGAGGCGACGCGGGCGCTGCTGAACGAGGCCGCGATCGGCCGCCAGGCGCTCGATGCCGCAAGGCGGTTCGCACCGGACCTGCCGGCGGAACAGGCGGTCGCGGCCCTGATCAACGCCGCGACCATCGAGCAGTCGCTGAAACGAGGCGGCACGCCGGACGAATTGCTGGCCGCGGCCGGCGCCTGCAAGGCGGACCTGCAGAGCTGCAAGAACCAGACGACCTTTCTCAACGCGCGGCTCAACGCCAAGACCGGCGGCTTCGACCTGCCGCCCTGCTGGGTCGATGCCAAGGGTAAGATTCAATACATCTTCGACGCCAGCCTCAGCGATGCCGGCATCTATGTCGAGGACAAGTCGGTCACCGGGCGCGAGTCCGACCAGGAGAAGCTGCCGCTCTCCCGCGCCCGCTACGGCGAGCCGCTCGGGCGCGGCGAATTCTCGACCGCCTTCGCGCCGCTGCTCAAATGGAGCAACGAGCATGGCTGCCGGTTCTATGTGCGTCTCTACGACGACATGCGGGAAGGTGATCGCGCCGCATACAAGGAGCTGCGCGGCACCGTGGAAGGCTATTTCCGGATTCTGCTGAGCTACTGAACGCGGCGATCTTCCACGCGCACGTCATCACGTTTCAAATTCGCGCATGTGCCGCGACTCTTCAGTGACATCCGCCTATGCCATGACGCCGCGCACATAAGCGCATGCGTGTGCGGCAGCCCCGCCCGTTCGCAGCGTGGGTGGTGATAACCGGGAGGCATCACAACATCGTGTCGCGCGGAATGTGACCGAACTCAAGGGCGTGTTGAGGCGCATTCATTTGCAACATGAACATCTTTGAAAATGGAGTTGAACCTGTGAAGACCATTCAGAGCATCCCCACCGTGTGGCGCGCCGCCGCCGTCTCCGCGATCATGATCGCGGGCGCCGCCGGCATTGCCTCCGCGGATAATTCGACGGCCGCTCCGTCGGCCAATCAAGCGACGCAGCAGCAGACCGGTGCGAAGGCAGCACCGGCCGCGACGCCTTCCGCCGCGCGGACCAGCCAGCCGGCGAAGAAGAAAGAGCGTATCCGTCGCGCGGAGCGCGGCACCAAAGGCAAGAAGCAGTAGAACGGAAACGACCCGCCGGTCCGTCCGGCGGGTCGATCGGTTCAGGCCATCGATGGTGCTTCTGCGCCGGCGGTCATTCCGGCGGACGCGACCCGGCTTGAGAGACCGCGCGCCCGTCCGGTTTGGACCTGGCCGGCCGGCTGCGCTTGCTGGCCAGGTCGCCGCGAAGGGCGTCCAACTCCAGATCGCGCTCCAGATTCTTGAGAAAGCGCGTCATCGAAATCAGACTCTGCTCCATGATCAGCAGTTGCGCCTGGGCCTCATCGGCCGGATGACGCTCGATCAGCATCTTCTCGACGCGCCGGCGCTGCCGCAGGATCCGCTGCTCGGTCTGCGCAATCGTGTCCCGCGTGGCGTCGATCTTTTCGGTCGCGGAGTGCATCCGGCCTCCCTTATTAACGGACAGAAGTCCACACCTTATCAACCCCGGCGGGGGCCCTGGAGTTCCGCGGGAACCCGCTGACCGCGCCTGCCTTGTGGAGTTGCATCCCGCGGCTGAACGAGGGGAAGAACATGCTGTTACCGATGGACGATATCGACCGCTATGCCCTGGATATCGAAAAGATCGCGACCGGCGCCGGCAGCGCATCGGAGCGGAGCAGTGCGGTAGAAATGGTCATCGACGACCTGATGACCGATCTTGCCTTAGCCGGCCGCCATGTGCGACTGCACGGGGCGCCGGCCAGCCGGACAGAATACTTACTGGAGCTGAGGCGGCGCCTCGATCGGTTGCGCGCGCTTGTCGATGCCAAGGCCAGGTCGGCCATCGACCAGGCGGTCGCGCGTCTCCACTGACCACTAAGCGGAAGCGGGCTGGGGAACCGGTTTTCGGTCCGGCTCGGTGACGATGCCGAGCGCCTGCTGCATCAGGTCGATGCGCAGATTTCCCGTCTCACCGGACGTGGTCCAGGCCTCGGCCGAGAGCTCGACCGACGTCGGTGATGTTCGAGACCGCCACGGCGCTCTTCTGCACCCGTGCATCCGCTTCGAGAAAGCTCTTGATCCGCTTGGCGATCGCGTCCGGGTTCTTGGCGAAGGTACCGGCAGTTTCAAGCCGACCCGCCGGATGCCATACGCCGAGTGGTTGATCATCGCCTGACCCCAGACCTGGCCGTTCGGAATCAGCACCTGAACGTTGTCCCCGCCCGCGAGCTCGGTGAAGAACAAGTTGAGGTTCTGCACTGTGCCGCTCTTACCGCCGACTTCGATGCTGTCGCCGAGCTTGAACGGACGGAACAGTAGCAGCATCACGCCGGCCGCCATGTTGGAGAGCGTGCCTTGCAGCGCAAGGCCGATCGCGAGCGAGCTTGCACCGATGACCGCGACGAGGCTGGTCGCCTGGATGCCGACGATCTGCAGGATCAGCACCAGAGTCACCGCCAACAATGCGTAACGCACCAGGCTCGACAGGAAGGCGGCCACTGTGCGGTCCATATGCGAGGTGCTCAACAGACCCCGCAGCGCCATGCGCTCGGCGATGCTGGCAATCCACCAGCCGACCAGCGCGATCAGGACGGCACCAAGGCAATTGACGCCGTATACCACGGCGAGGGCGCCGAGATGGTCGAAGTCGAGTGTGAAAGGCCGTTCCATTCCGTGCGCCCCGCTGTTTGTCCTGGAAGCAAACCGGTGCCTGATGCCCCAGTTCCGGGATTGCCGCCAGCGTGGCATCGATGCCACTCTTTCCGGCGATTCGCGGGGTGGGCATGGGGCACGGAACGAAATACTTGATCGGCGGCGCACCGACGGTCGGCAAGTCCACCATCGCAGCGGCGCTCGCCGCGCATCTTGGCCTGCCTTGGATTTCGACCGACCAGATTCGCGACATCATGCGCACGGTCGCGGATCGGCGCGCACATCCCAAGCTGTTCAATCCGGAAGGATACGACGCCGCGGGCTTCTACGCGGCCTTTTCCGCGGAGGAGATCGTCGCCATCGAGATCGGCCAGGGCGAAGCCGCCTGGACCGGCATCAAGGCGCTGATCGAGCACGATTACACCTGGCCGCAGGGCTTCGTCATCGAGGGCGTGAACCTGCTGCCCGGGCTGCTGGCGCAGGACCTGGCGCCCGGTGCCAAAGTACAGATCGTGTTCGTGACCGAGAGCGATCCGAGCCGCATGCGCGAGGTCATCTTCACGCGCGGCCTCTGGACCGATGCGGAACGTTATCCCGATGCCGTCAAGGAAAAGGAATTCGCCTGGATCACGCGGTTCGACGCCTGGATCCGCGCGCAAGCGGCGGCCCATGGATTTCCGGTGGTGGCCCTCGAGAAGGATGATCGGGATCTCGGGCGCATCCTGGAGGCACTGAAGCTGTCATGAGCGCCTCGCAGCACCGCCCGATTCTCGGGGCGGGCCTGATGCTCTGCGCGCTCGCGATGCTGCCGGGCATGGATGCGATCGCGAAGAAGCTGTCGGAAACGCTGCCCACGGTCGAGGTGACTTGGGGCCGCTTCCTGTTCTACGCACTGGTGATCGGCCCGATCGCCTTCGCCAAGTTCGGCCGGCGCGCCCTGCGGCCGGCCCGGCCCGGGCTGCAGATCCTGCGCGGGCTGCTGTTCGCCGGCTCGGCCTATGCCTTCTTTCTCTCGATCGCCGAGCTGCCGCTGGCCGACACGATGGCGGTGTTCTTCATCTACCCGATGATCGTGCTGCTGGCCTCCGCTTTACTGCTCGGCGAGCGGATCGGCGCCTTGCGCTGGGCGATGGTGGTGCTGGGCTTTGCCGGAGCGCTGCTGGTGATGCAGCCGTCGCTGGAAGGAATCTCAACGGGCAATGTCTTCGCCCTGCTCTCCGGCGCCGGCTATGCCTTCGGCATGATGGTGACGCGGCGGCTGGCGCCGCACGATCCCGGCCTGGTCACCGGATTGACCTCGGCGCTGACCGGCGTCGTGCTCTACAGCTTCGCCATGCCCTTCGTGTGGGTGGCGCCATCATCGAACGAGTGGCTGTGGCTGATCGGGGTCGGGGTGATCGCCGCGCTCGGGCATTACCTGCTGATCGTCGCGCATCAGATGGCGACGGCGGCCCAGCTTGCCCCCTACGGCTACGCCGAGATCGTCTCGGCGATCTTCTTCGGGCTGATCGTATTCGGCAACTGGCCGACGCCGATCGTCTGGCTCGGCATCCTCGTCATCGTCGCCAGCGGGGTCGTCGTCACCTGGGCGAATGCCAGATTGGAAGGCGCCCGCCCAGGCGTTTCAGAGGGCGCGCCTTAGAGGATCGAGATCGCGAGCAAGGCGGCCGCCAGAATCAGCACGACCGCGACCGAGGTGCCGACCACATTGCGCGGCGCGGCATGCTCGCTCAGGACATCGAAATAGGTTTCATAGTTGGGCATGGCCCGTCTCCTTGTTGCGCTTGGAGATGGACGCGTAGCGGTACGGGTTCAAGTAAGTTACGACCCGGTTCACGGTTCTTTGTGCGCCGGGTCACAGCGTTCCCTTGAACCAAACCCGGCGACCACGCGCGAGCCCGGAAATCGACACATCCGGCTGTATCTAGCGCCTGGAATAGCTATAGACGGATCAAGGACTTAGAAGAAAGTCCGGATCGCGCCGGTCACGTTGTAAGCGTCATCGACCAGGTAGATCAGCTGCCAGCGGTCGAAGGTGGTGCAGGGATGCGAGACGCCGAAGCCGACGCGGTCGCCGACCTTCAGCGGGGAATCCGCCGGGCCCCTCAGATAGCCGTGCTGGTCGTTGAGTTTGGTGATGCTATAGCCCTTCTGCATCGGCTCCGCAGTCGATGCGCCGGCCGGCGACCAGGCGATCGGCACCGGCAGGCTGACGTCGAAAGAGACGTCGCGCTTGCCCATGGTGACGAAGGCGAGGCCCGGCTCCGGGATCGACTGCACCAGGGTCCAGACTTCGAGCGCAGCCTTCGGCCCGTCCTTGGTCAGAGCGGAGGATGCGATCGCGCGCTTCCGGATGTCGTGGAAGCGGTTCTCATAGAGGCCGGAATCATGCGTGAGGTAGCAGCCGCTCCGGAGCACGACCTTGACCGGCGCGCCGAAATCGCCGTTGCGCCAGGCATCGGCGACGATGTCGAACTCGGCCGAGCCGCCGGCGGTGGCGATGATCTCGCCCGCGCCGAACCAGTTCTCGGCGATGCCACGCTTGGCGATCGCTCCCAGGAAATCGACGAAGGCGCGGACCTTCGCCGCGCGCTCCTCCGGCGTCGTGCCGTCGATGATGCCTTCGAAGCCCTCGACGCCGCGCAGGATCACATGCGGTTGCGCCGCCACGACCGCCTTCGCCACGGCCGCCGCCTGCTCGATGGTGCGGCAGCCGGTGCGGCCGCCGGCGATGCCGCCCTCGAGCAGCAGGCGCAGCGGCCGTCCGACACCCGCCGTCTTGGCGATTTCGGCCAGGCGCTGGACCGAAGCCGGGGAGTCGACCAGGCAATAGAACTCGAAGCCGGGATCGCGCTTCATCTCGGCGAGCACATAGCGGATGCCCTGCGGGTCCACCAGCTGGTTCGCCATGATGACCCGATTGACGCCGTAGCGCCGCGCGATGCGGAGCTGCTGCGTGGTCGCGACCGTGATGCCCCAGGCGCCGTCCGCCAATTGCCGCTGGAAGAGATGCGGGCTCATCGTGGTCTTGCCGTGGGGGCAGAGCTCGACGCCCTGCTCCTTGCGGAAACGGTCCATCCAGCGGCTGTTATGGTCGATCGCCGAAGTCTTCAGAACCGCGACCGGAAACGGCAGATCGCCCTTGAGCAGATTCCAGCCAAGCCGGCCGATCTCGCCGAGCTGCACCGGCGCGGCGGCGATCGGAAGGCCCTTGAACGTGTCGTCGATCAGGCCGGCATCGAGCTCGGCCAGGGCGAAAGTCATGATCCGGTCCATTGGAAATCCATTCAGTATTAGGCTGGAATCGGCGGCGAGTGTCTTGGCCGGCCGGGTCTAAGTCAAGGATGGCTTGCCCTTTCCGCCCTGTCCCTTTTCGGCTACGGTTCTTGATCGCGACCATTATTGGGAAGAAGACCATGGGCTGGTTGACTTGGATCGTTCTCGGCCTGGTGGCCGGCATCATCGCTAAATTCCTGATGCCGGGGCGCGACCCGGGCGGCTTCATCATCACCATCGTCATCGGCATCCTCGGCGGCGTGGTCGGCGGGTGGATCGGCGAGCGCCTCGGCTATGCGGGCGTGACCGGCTTCAACCTCGGCAGCATCATCTTCGCCGTGATCGGCGCGGTGCTGCTGCTCTTCGTGTATCGCCTGCTCAGGGGCCGGGCCTAGACCTCAGCCGCCCGACCGGTACGGCGCGACGTTGTCGCCGAGATAGGCGTTGTTGGCTTCCCGGATCTTGGCGGCCGCGTCGTCGTAAAGGAACGGCAGGAAGGCATAGCGCTTGCCCCGGGTGACCGGCAGCGCCTGGTGCAGCAGGCTGCAGGAGAAGACCACCGCCCCGCCCACCGGCGGCTTGAAGGTGGCCCGCCCGTATTCGGGAAAGGTCAGCGCGCCGCCTTCGTATTCGTCGCTGTTCAGGTTGACGGTGACGGCGAAGCGGCGATGCGCGGTGCCCTTGGTGGTGTTGTCGCGATGCGCCTGGAAATGGCCGCCGACGCCGGAATCATAGCAGGCGACGATGTAGCGCTCCATCCGCGTGACCTTGAACTGGAACGCCTTCTCGATCTCCGGCACGATCCGCCGCTGGACTCGCTGCCGCAGCACGCCCTTCAATGTCTCATCGCCGATGGTCCAGTCGGAACGGCGCTTGTGCGTGTGGTCGAGCACCAGAACGGTCTTGCCGTCCTTCTCGCGCATGAAGCCCGACTCTTCTCCGCCCGCGGCCTCATAGCCTTCGATCAGCCGGCGGCAGAGCGCCGGTTCGAAGATGCCCGGCAGCAGCAGCACCGGCGCCTGCGGCGCGCCCTGCCGATGCGGACCGATCTGCGGCAGGCGCTTCAGGATCTCGAGCACCGCCGCCGCGTGCCGACCCGGATCGGGGTCCTTCACCACCGCGAGGACGCGCATATCGAGCCCGATCAGGAAGCTCGCGGGCTCGAGGCCGTCCGGTCCCTGCCCGGCCGGCAGGACGCCGTAGAGTCGCGCGAGCGACCCGTCGTCCCAGAACACGTCCATGCCGGGACGCTGTTGGGTCAAGGCCGGATCCGCCTCGGCGGGCCTGCCCAAGGCCACGCCGAAGAAGTAGCAGTCGGGATTGACGAAGATCCCCGCCTCGCCCAGGAAGGCCGCGAACCGGGTCTTGGCGGTGGCCTTATCCAGCGGACCGAGAAAGCTCAGCACGATATAGCGGCCGGCGGCGGTGCCGAAGTCAAAATCCGGGTTGACGTTGCTGGGCGCCCGAAACATCGGCGCCGGATCGCCCGGCAGCAGCTGGTGTCGCGCCTCGTTCACACCCGATCCCACCGGTTCCAACCTCCGCCGGTCAATTCTCCAGATTTTCCTTGAAGAAGGCCAGCGTGACCTTGAGCGCCTGCTCGTGGCTCGCCGCATCGAAGGAGCCGCGCTCGTCGCAGGAGAAGCCGTGCCCGGCCGCATAGGTGTAGATCTTCAGCTCCGGCCGGGCCGCCTTGATCGTCTCCACGTCGGACATTGGGATGCCGTTATCCTGCTCGCCGAAATGCAGGATGGTCGGCACCTTGGGCTTCTCGTCCTTGTGTGCCGCGATCATCCCGCCGTAGTAGCCGACCGCGCAGGCCAGGCCGCTGAGACGCGCGGCGGCCAGGAAAGCCAGCGACCCGCCCCAGCAATAGCCGACCACGCCGACCTTGCCCGCGGATTTCGCGGCATCGATCGACGCCTGCACGTCTTTGAGCGAATCCTCGAGCTTGATGGCGGCGCGCAGCTTCACGCCCTCATCGATCCCCGCCTTGTCATAGCCGAGATCCACATCGGCCTTGGCGCGGTCGAACATCGCCGGCGCGACCGCGGCATAGCCCAGGGCGGCGAACCGGTCGCAGACATTGCGGATGTGATGATTGACGCCGAAGATCTCCTGGATGACGACCAGGCCGCCTTTCGGCTTTCCTTGCGGGTCGGCGCGATAGCCGCCCAGCAGGAATCCATCGCTCGCTTTCAAGCCGATCGTCTGGCCCATCGGTGTCTCCTGATGCTGTGATGCCGATGATCTAGGCGGCGCGGCCGAAGATTTCCAGCGTGATTGCCTCCGAAAGCCGGCCGAGATCGGGGCCAAGGGCGCGCAACGTCGTGATCGGCGGTGCATGACGGCGGATGAAGGCGAGCCGTGCCTGCAAGGCAGGCGGGACCGCGCGTCGGGTCACGTCCAGGGCCTCGGCCGCGATCAGTCCAAGGATGGCGAGGCAGCCGTCAAAGGCGCGGCCGGCGGTCGCTTCCTTCTGCCACGCCAGGAAGCTTGCAACGCCGACGTCGTTCTGGCCGAACCCACCGCTCTCGGCACCCGGCAGGAAGCTACGCTGCGCCGCATGCCGCGCGCGCTCGCCGAGGCCCACGGCGACCATCGGCACCGGAATGAGCTCGCGCGGATCGTCGGGATCGGCGCGCAGGGATTCCGGCAGCAGCGAGACCTTGGCGTCGAGCAGCTTGGCCGACTGGCGTTCGGCGAGGGTGCAAAGATCGGCCCAGCCCGCCGCGAGATCGTCGAGCGCCGGCGCCGCCATACTGTTGTGATAGCCGCCGTTGCTGAGCACTCGGCCGTTCGGAAACAGCGCGTCGTCACCGGGCGGGATATAGACCGGATTGTCGGTGACCGAACTCAGCGAGACTTCCGCGGCATGGATCGCGGCGTCGCGGGCGCGGATCGCGCGACCGAGAATCCGCGGCACGATGCGAAAACTGACCGGCGCTTGATAGGGTCGCCGCTCCGTGCTGCCGCCGGCGATCAGGGTGCGGATCGCGGTCAGCGCCTCGCTCTCGGCCGGATCCTGCCACAAGGTTTCGAGCGCGGCGTCATAGGCCTCGAGCGGTGCCTTGAAGGCTTCGGCCGAGAGCGCGAAGATCTCCTTCGCAATCTCGATGCGCTTCCGGCTTGCCAGCGCCGCATCAGCGATCAGTGCGGCGGCACAAGGGCTGCCGTTGATCAGCGCCAGGTGCTCCTTCTCCTCCAAACCGACCCTCTCGCCGAGTGCGGCGAAGAGATGACCCAGCGCCAGGATCTCGCCGGCGCCGCTGTTGCCGATCGAGGGCACGTCGGGAAGCGACCCCTGGTCCAGCATCGCGGCGACCGCTTCCGCCAGCTTCGGCCGCACCGCCGCATGGCCTTCGAGCAGGTTGGCCAGGCGCGCCAGGACGAAGCCGCGGGTGACGCGCTTCGGAAAGGGTTCGCCGAAGGTCGCCGCGGTGCCGTGGTTCGGCTGTGCCGCGTGGCGCTTGCGGTCTTCGGGCTTCAGGCGCTGGCCGGCACGGCTGCCATAGCCGGAGGTGACGCCGTAGATCGTGATCGCCGGGTCTTCGATCAGGCGCATGAAAGCGCTGCGGGCATCCGCGATCCGCGCCAAGGCGTCCGGCGCGAGCTGCACGCCCTCACCGCGCCAGGCAACCGCTTCAAAGCTGTTCAGCGTGATGTCGCTGCGCCGGGTGAGCGTGACCATCGCCTGTCCGGAAGCTGGGAGGGGTCGGCTACTTTTCGCTGGTATCAGTGGCGGAGAAGACGATCCAGAATCCGAAGCAGCCCATCAGGATCACCGCCGGATAGATCACCAGGTTGGAATAGAGCGGGCCGGTCGGCTCCGCGACCGCGCTCAGCCCGGATTGGCCGATGCCGGCGAAGGTCACCGCGCCGAACGCGAGGGCAACCAGACCGCAGACAAGGAAGCGCATGCTTTTCATGCACCGATGATACGGCGCCACGTGATTCGCGGCAAGCGCAGCCGCTCAATAGCGCTCCACTTTGTATCCGAGCTTTCCCAGCCGGTCCGGGACGCTGTCCTTGCCCACCAGGTGGGCCGCGCCGACCGCGATGAACTGGGTGCCGGAGCCTTTCAGCATCGCATCGATCTGCTTGACCCAGTTGGCGTTGCGCCGCGCGAGGATGGCATCGAACAGCTCCGGTGCCTCCTTGCGCATCTTGTCGGGGCCGATCCGCTGCAGCTGCTTGACGTCGCCGGCCAGCCAGGCGGTTTCCAGCGCATCGACCAGCTTCATGCCCTCCTCGACCTCGTCCAGGCTCTGGACCAGCATCTCGGCCGCGACCTTGTCGGGCATATCGGCGAGATAGCCGAGCTGCTCGGATGCCGTCTCAAAGGGCTTGATCGGCTTGCCGGCCGCCAGGGCTTCCCTTTCGAGGGTGCGATCGACACCGAGCTCCGGATCGTAGCCGGTGCCCATCACCTGGGCCCGGGTCAGCACCATGGCGGCCAGCCAGGGCCGCATCCGATGCAGCTGCTCGGTCGGGATCTGGTAGCGTTTCGCCAGCGCGACGAACTTGGCGAAATTCGCTTCGCCCACGGCCTCGGCCAGGGTGCGGCGTGAATCCATGCCGAAGTTTATCGCATAAGTCTGCGCGATCGCCGGATCGGCCTCGATATCGGCCTCCATCCAGTACTCGTCGCTGCTTTTCAGGGCGGCGTCGAGCTTCGCGGAGCGCCAGTTCACCCCGGGCTTCAGCACATGGATGGTGCCGAGCAGATAGACCGTGCTGTCGGCATCCTTCACCACCCACATCGCCGGATCGGCGGCGGCCGTGCCGGCGCCGCACAGCAGGCCGAACGTGACGGAAAGCGCCCGCAGAGCGGCATGGATCGGCCTGGAAAGCAGCATCGCGCTCCTCCGCAAGTTTCACGAGACGCGCATCCTGCGCTTGGGGAATATGGGGTAGAATGGCCCCTGCAACAACATTCGGGGCGCGACAACATTCGGGGGAATGGCGCATGGCTTCGCGGATGGTGCCGGGGCGATCGTTCAAGGCCGAGAACGCGGCGTTCGAGAAATGGCTCGGCCGCCAATGCGACGTGGTCAAGAAGGACCTGAAGAAGAAGCACGAGAAGATGCGGAAGGATCCGTTCAGCTTCCTGCGGGCGAGCTATTTCCGTTGGGCGCGCCGGATCGAGGCGATCTGCCCGAACCTGGCCAAGGCGCCGTCCGTGCTCTCCGTCGGCGACGTGCATCTGGAGAATTTCGGCACCTGGCGCGACGCCGAGGGCAGATGGGTCTGGGGCGTCAACGACTTCGACGAAGCCGCGGCCATGCCCTATCCCTTCGATCTGGTGCGGCTGGTCGCCAGCGCCCATCTCGCGCCGGGCCTGACGATGAATGTGGATGACATCGCGGCCGCGGTCCTCACGGGGTATCGCCGCGGGCTCGAACAGCCGCGCCCGACCCTGCTCGACGCGCATGAGACCTGGATGCGCCCTGCTGTCGCCTGTTCCGATGCGGAACGACGGGCATTCTGGGCGGAGATCGATGCGCTCCCGATCGCCGATCCGCCCCGGCTGGTCCAGCGTGGCTTGCAGCGCAGCCTCCCCGCCGGCGCGCGCATCGTGCGGTTCGCCCGGCGCGCCAAGGGCGGCGGCGGGCTCGGCCGCCCGCGCTTCATCGCCGACGCGGTCTGGTGCGGCGGCCGCGTGGTGCGCGAGGCCAAGGCGCTGGTGCCC
Source organism: Dongia sedimenti (assembly GCA_030715195.1). Taxonomy (GTDB): domain Bacteria; phylum Pseudomonadota; class Alphaproteobacteria; order Dongiales; family Dongiaceae; genus Dongia; species Dongia sedimenti. Next base: position 610,274 of record JAUYVI010000001.1, on the reverse strand, counting down.
TCGGCCTGGATCTGGGCCCATGGCGATGCGAAGGCCAAGCCGCAATTCGCCAAGCTCTCCGACGGTGCGCACCGGGCGCCGGATCCCTGGCTCAGCGAACGCCATGGCTTCGTCTTCCGGCGGATCGCCGCGGATTCCCGCAAGGTCGAGCTGGATCGAGAGGGCCAGGCCCGATTGACCCGCCGTCTCCTCGAAGCGATGGGCTTCGACCTCGGCGCGATCCACGCGGCGGCGAAGAAATCGCGCCTCGGTGCGATCGACGCGCATCTCGCGGCACAACCGCGGGGTTGGCTGCCGGCGGCGGCGCTCGACGCGGCCGCCGATGTCGTGCGCGACCATGAGGAATGGACGCGCTGATCAGGCGCGATCGATCACGCCCGCGTGGCGGCTTCGACCGAGAGACGCCGGATGTCCGGCCGGACCGCTGCCTTCTGCTTGGCGCGGAAGCTCGCCCGGAAGGCGCGTGGCGTCTGCTTGAACTGGGCGCGGAACGCACGGCTGAAGACGGCGGGATAGGAGAAGCCGCAGGCGACCGCCACATCCTTGATGCTGAATTCCTCGTAGAAGAGGATGTTGCGCGCGGCCTGGAGCCGGATGCGCAGATAGAGCCGCATCGGCGTCTCGCCGAAGCTCCTGCGGCATTCACGCACCACCGTGCGACTGGAGACACCGAGCCTGGCCGCGATGCCGTCGAGATCCAGGGGAAAATCGAGATTGCTCTCCATCACGGCGACGATGCGATCCGACAGCGCCTTGCGCGGCCCCGCCGCATCGCCGAGCCTTTGCACGGTCTGCGCGGCGCGCGGCGTATGCACCAGCGCGTCGGCCACCTCGTTCGCCAGTGCCGGATCGTAGAGCCGGCCGATCAGGTCCAGCATCATGTCCAGGGTCGCGACGCCGCCGGCGCAGGCGATGCGCTTGCCGTCGATCAGATAGATCTGGTTCCGGGTCTTCGCTTCGGGGAAGCGCTCATGGAAGGTCGGCATCGCCTCCCAATGCAGCACGGTCTCGCGCTCGCCGATCAGGCCGGCCTGCGCCAGCGCAAAGGTGCCGGTATCGATGCCGCCCACGCTGCCGCCGAACCGCGCCGCGGCGCGCAGCTGGTTCAGGAGCTTCGACGAATTGCGCTGGGTCGGCAGATTGCCTTCGAAGACCAAGGTGAACAGCGCGCGCGGCATGGCGGGCAGATCGCAATCGACCTGAATCCACATGCCGTTCGAGGCGCGCACCGCGGCGCCGTCCTCGGAAACGATGCGCCAGCGGAACAGCTCGCGCCCGCTGTTCTGATTGGCGATGCGCAAGGCCTCGGTCGCAAGAATCAAGGCATTCACCGGGAATTCCGGCAGCAGGATGAAGTTGAAGGACGGCAATTCGTCCGTGGATTTCGATGCCATTGTGCGCGTCCCCGAAGGCGCTTTTGCCCTGTCCGCCATCGTCAAGTATTGGTCTCTTAAAATCAACATGCATGACAGGGGGCGGAACAGTATGGCCGCGTGATGGCGCGCGCCTGAAGCCGGAAGAAGAGCGGGCGCGCTGACAACATCGAATGATCACCGCGAGCCGGAAGCGCCGCAGAACAGCTTGTTCTGCGAACGGGGAACTGCGTCCGCGCCGCGGCGACGACAACAGAGAGGGAGTGCGCGACATGAAAAGAATGCGGGAAATGATCCTCGGCGCCGGCGCGATCGCGGCGGGAATCGGCTTCGCGGCCAGCGTGGCATCGGCCGACGACGCGGTGCGGCTGCGCCTGAACTGGATGTATTACGGCTCCCATGCCGGCTTCGCCTATGGCATGGACCGGGGCTACTACAAGGAACAGGGCATCGACCTCGACATCCGCTCCGGCAACGGCTCGGGCTCGGCGCACCGCCTGGTCGCCAACGGCGACAGCACCTTCTCCTACGGCTCCTGCGCCTCGATGACCAATCTCGCGGCGCAAGGCGCGCCGCTGATCTCGGTCGGGGTGATCGACGCTATGGGCACCGAGGCGATCATCGTGCAGCCCGATGCCGGCGTGAAGGACATCAAGGACCTCAAAGGCAAGAGCCTGCTCACCACCGCCAATGCCGGCGTGAACACCTTCTTCCCGCTGGTGCTGAAGAACGCCGGCCTCGCCGAAGGCGACGTCAAGATCACCAACGTGCCGGATGGCGCGCTGGTCTCGTCCTACCTGCAGAAGGCGGGTGGCGCGGTCGGCATCCTGGGCGGCCTCGACGACAAGCCGGCGGAGATCAAAGCCAATGGCGGCGCGGCCCCCGTCACCTTCCCCTACTCCGACTATGGCGTGAACCAGGTCGGCTATTGCATCGTCACCACCAAGGAGACGGTCGAGAAGCATCCCGACCTGGTGAAACGCTTCATGGCGGCGACGGTGAAGGCCTATAAGGAAACCGCCGCCAATCCCGACGCCGCGATCGCCGCGATGGCCGACATCGTCGGCGGCACCATGGCGGAGGATGCCGGCAAGGCGCAGGCCCGCGAGGTGCTCGACGTCACCCTGGGCGTGCTCTATTCCAAGGTCAACAAGGACAAGGTGCTGGGCCTGAACGTCGCCTCCGACTGGAGCGACATGCTGGAGCTGATGAAGAAGTACAACGACCTCAAGACCGATCAGCCGGCCACCGCCTTCTACACCAACGACTTCCTGCCGAAGTGACGATCTGTGGGGTAACGCCCCAACAGATCGTCATGATCGGCGAAGGCCGACCATCCACGAGTTTCTATCGAGCGACGGATAGAAACTCGTGGATCCTCCGCCTTCGCGGAGGATGACGACCGAGTGGGTGGAAACGCCCGGCCATTCCCTCACTCAGCCGAGTATGCTCTCCTTCCGCCCATGACCGCCGCCGTCCAGCTCAGCAACGTCTCGAAGACCTTCGGCGCCGGCGCCGATGCGGTGCATGCCTTCGGCCCGGTCGATCTCGCGATCGAAGGCGGCGCGTTCATCTCCCTGCTCGGCCCTTCCGGCTGCGGCAAGTCCACGCTCATGCTGATGATCGCCGGCCTGCTCGCCGTCTCGGACGGCGAGATCCGGGTCAATGGCGAGCGGGTCAGCAAGCCGCGCACCGATATCGGCATCATGTTCCAGGACAACACGCTGGTTCCCTGGCGCCATGTCGAAGGCAATATCGCGCTGCAGTTGGAGTTGCGCGGCCTCGACCCGAAAGCGAATCAGCCGAAAATCGACGAACTGCTGAAATCCGTGCGGCTCGAAGGCTTCGCCCATCGCATGCCGCATGAACTCTCCGGCGGCATGCAGCAGCGGGCCGCCTTCTGCCAGGCGCTGGTGCACGACCCGAAGACCGTGCTGCTCGACGAGCCCCTGGGCAAGCTCGACGCCATGACCCGCGAGAGCATCCGCAACGACCTTCAGGCGCTCTGGATGCAGAAGCGGCCGACCGTGGTCTTCGTCACCCATTCGATCGAGGAGGCGGTCCAGCTCTCCAGCCGGGTCTGCGTGGTGACCCCACGCCCCGGCCGGATTGACCGGGTGATCGACATCGACCTGCCCTGGCCGCGCGACCTTGCGGTCAAGCGCTCAGCGAGATTCGCCAATTATGTCGCCGACATTCAGGGGATCTTCCATGGCTTCGGCATCCTCTGAAACCGCAAGATTGGGACCGCGGTGGTTCGACCCGCTCTCGCGCTGGGCGGCGAAGTCCTGGATGTTCGTGCTGTTCTTCATCGGCTTCTTCCTGTTCTGGGAGGTGTCGATCGACCTCTTCCAGGTCCCGCGCTACATCCTGAACAAGCCGAGCGAGATCCTCCTGGCCAGCCGCGCCGATCTCCCCCGGCTGCTGGAATACACCTATGTGACCGGCCTGGAAGCGATCATCGGCTATGTCATCGCCATTGCGATCGCGGTGCCGCTCGGCCTCGCCATCGCCTTCTCCAGCATCCTGCGCCGGACCATCTATCCCTTCTTCGTCTCGATCGAGATGACGCCGAAGATCGCCTTCGCGCCGCTGTTCATCTCCTGGCTCGGCTTCGGCCTGCTGCCCAAGGTGATCATCGTCTTCCTGGTATGCTTCTTCCCGATCGTGCTGAATGCGATTCTCGCCTTCAGCTCGCTGCCCGACGAGCTGGATCGCTTCTGCCGCTCGACCGGCGCCCATTGGGCGCGGGTGTTCTGGAAGGTGCGATTGCCGGCGGCGATGCCGCAATGCTTCGTCGGCTTCAAATACGCGGCCCTCAACGCCACCGTCGGCGCCACCATCGCCGAGTTCATCGGCTCCGACCAGGGTTTGGGCTTCTATATCCAGATCTCGACCGGCAATATGCGCCCCGACCTCGCCTTCGCCGGCATCTTCCTGCTGACCCTGCTCGGCCTGCTGATGTTCGGCCTGGTGACGGCCGCCGAGCGGCTGCTGATCCCCTGGCACATTTCCGTGCGTCGGAATGCGTGAGGACGGCACTCTTTTCCAACCGTCATCCCCGCGCTCGGCGCGGGGATCCATGCCTTGAGCGACGCAAGGAAGAAAGGCGTGGATGCCCGAACCAAGTTCGGGCATGACGTCAGAGAGAACCCAAGCAGAGAGTTCACATGCCCCCGCGCTACACCCCCGCCGCCCTCCGCGCCTTCACCACCGCGCTCCTGACCAAGGCCGGGGTGCCGGAGGAAGCGGCGGTATCGACCGCGCGCGGCCTGGTCGAGGCCGATCTCTACGGCCACACCACCCATGGCTTGGCGCAGCTCGCCGGCTATATCGAAGAGATCGAGAACGGCGCCATGACCGCGCAAGGCCGGCCCGAGGTCGTCGCCGATCACGGCGCCGTCGCCTGCTGGGACGCCAAGCGCCTGCCCGGACTTTGGACCACCGCGCTCGCCGTCACCGAAGCGGTCGCCCGTGCCGAGAAATTCGGCATCGCCGCGATCGCGCTGCGCCGCAGCCATCACATCGCCTGCCTCGCCGCCTTCCTGGAAGAGCCGGCGCGCCAGGGCTACCTGATCCTGGTGCTGTCCTCCGATCCGGCGGAATCCCGCGTGGCGCCGTTCGGCGGGATCACGCCGGTGCTGATGCCGGACCCGATCGCCGCCGGCATCCCGCGCCGCCCGGACCCGATCCTGATCGACGTCTCGACCTCGATCACCACCATGGGCATGGTCGGCCGCTCGCGGAACGAAGGCCGCAAGCTCGGTGGTCTCTGGCTGCAGGACGCCGACGGCCGGGCCACCGACGACCCCAATGTGATCGGCAATGGCGGCGCGCTCCTGCCCGTGGGCGGACAGGATCACGGACACAAGGGCTTCGGCCTCGGCCTGCTGGTCGAGGCGCTGACCCAGGGTCTCGGTGGCTATGGCCGCGCCGACAAGCCGACCGACTGGGGGGCGGCCGTCACCGTGCTCGCGATCGCGCCGCAGCACTTCGCCGGCGAGCAAGAATTCCTGCGGCAGATGGATTTCACTGCCGAACTCTGCCTCGCGGCAAAGCCCCGCGATCCGGATGCGCCGGTGCGCCTGCCCGGCCAACTCGCCGTCGCCAAGAAGCGCCAGGCGGAGCGCGAGGGCGTCGCGCTCCATCCCGGCATCGCCGAGAAGCTCGCCGCGCTGGCGGAGAAATTCGGAATCGCTCCGCCCGAGGCGGCGTAGGATGTGATCAGGGCGTGTTGTGCTCCGTGGCGCGCATCTTCAGCATCCGCGCCATCTGGAGATGCCGCTGCAGCAACGGCAGCGTCTTGTCGGCATAGGCCGCGACCTCGCCATCGCCGCTCTGGGCCTGCGCCTCATACCTGGCGATCGCGGCTTGGCTGCTCTTGATGACGGCATTGACGAAGGCATTGTCGAAGGACGCACCCGACAGGCCCGAGAGCGAGCGATAGGTCGCCTCCTGGTCGTCGGCTTGGCCCGTCGTCAGCGAGACCTGCAGCGTGTTGGCCAAGCGCGTCGCCTCCTGGCCGGTGGAGGCATGGTCCTCGATCAGCATCTGGCCGAGCTTCTTCACGCCGGCACTGCTCGATTTCTGCACCGCGAGTTGGCCGATCTGCGCTTCGGTCGATTCGGTATGCACCGCCTCCTGCAGAAAGCTGGCATCACTGGTCGGCGACGCAGCCCAAGCCGGCGACGCGCCGGCCAGCAGAGCCGCAAGCACTAAAGCGGACGACGACACCGAGCGGCGCGCCGACGTCGATGATCGTGACTTCATGAGAACCCTCGCACTGGTGTTGCCGGTGGTGAGGGCAAGGTGGTGCGACATCGTTTCGCGCTCAATTGAACTTTGCTCAGGCGCGCATTGGCCTTCATTCACGACAGCAATCGCGATCAAGACGGCCGTCACGAAATCCGCCATGCTCGCCGCCATGAAGCCAAAGCCGGCCGTGACCGAGCCCGCCTGTGCGCCGCAGCAAAGCCCGCGCGATCCGCTGGAGCGCGTGCTCACCCATGTCGAGCGGCATCTGTTCGAGCCCTTGAGCCTGACCACGCTCGCGGATGTCGCGGGACTGTCACAGTTCCACTTCTCACGCCTCTTCGCCGCGCGCGTCGGCGAGAGCGTGATGGCCTATGTGCGCCGGCGCCGCATGCTGTGCGCTGCGGCCAGGCTCGGTCGCAATCCGGGGGTCGAGGACGAGATCGAAGCGCCCGCCTTGATCGCGCTGGCACTCGATTGCGGGTTCGAATCCCAGGAGGCCTTCACCCGCGCCTTCGCCCAGGTCTTCGGCGTGACGCCCGGCCGCTACAAGCGCGACCCCGCCCGCTACCAAGCCGCAGCCATGGAGAGAGCCATGAACCAGACGCCCGCCGAAAAGCCGAACGTGACCTTGCTCGACGGCGTCACCCGCAAGGACGCCTTTCTGGTCGCGGGGATTTCCGAGCGCATCAGCAAGGACAACATGCAGGCGGTCCCGGCGCTCTGGCCGAAGCTGATGCAACATGTTCCGTTCGACGGCCAGAAGGGTCCGGTCTGCTACGGCCTCTGCTACGGCTCGAACATGGAGGAAGGCAGCTTCAGCTACATGGCCGCCGCCGAGATCGAGCCGGGCAAACGCCCGCCCGCCGCGCTCACCTTGATGCAGGTCCCGGCCCAGACCTACGCGGTGTTCAGGATCACGCTCGGCGCCGGCGAAATCCACCCGCAGATGCAGGCGGCGATGCAATGCATCTTCTCCGAAGCGCTGCCGAACTCCGGCCGCAAGCCGAGCGGCGGCATCGACCTCGAAGTCTACGGCGAACGCTTCGACCCCGATAAGGCCGGATCGGTCCTGGATTTCTATATGCCGGTGGAGGGCTGAGTTTTCTCGATGCTCCCGCCACTCAGTCGTCATCCCGGGACTTGGTCCCGGGATCCACGCCTTTCTTTCTTCGAGCCCCAAGGCGTGGATCCCGCGGCCTGGCCGCGGGATGACGGTGATATGCGGCGCCCCTACCCGTGCTGATACTTGTCGATGATCCAGAGCCAGGTGCCGTCGCTCTGGCGGCGGGCAACCTCGCCGGTCATGGCTCCGTCCGCGCGGCGGGTCCCGGTCAGCGCCAGGTCGCCGTTGACCACCGCAGGCACCTGCTGGCCCACATTGAACTTCCGGCCGGAGGCGCAGAGCTCGGCGAAGAAGGCGCGGATCGCGGCGTGGCCGCGGATCAGCCGGCCCCCGGCATTGTCCCCCTCGGTCGTATCGATGACGGCATCGGGCTCGAATAGGGCCACCATGCCCTCGACGTCGCCCTGGTGCTGCCGGGCGACCAGCAAGCGCTCCAGATCCTGTGGATCCCGCGCCGGGTCGCGGGTTTGAATGCCCATGACGAAGCTCCCTGGATACCCTGCTTGCGGGCAGTATAGGGCCATGGGGACCGCCTGACCAAACGTCAGCTTCTTGCCTCCCGCCCCGCCCCATGACACCATCCGGTCCAAGCAAAATCGCCTCCTCCGGAAACCGCCGGGAACCGCAATGCCGCGTCGTTTCGCCTGGGCCGCGCTGCCCGACGAAAAGCTCCTGAAACTCCGCGTCAAGGACCTGAAGCTCACGCTCGAGGGGACATGGCTTGAGGAGTGCCTGGACGACCTCCACAAGGAACTGGCGCGGCGCGGAATCCGCATCCGGCCCCATGCCTGGCTCTCCGACGAATGGTTCAGCTCCGAGGCCTCGCCGGGCATCGCCATCCCGTTCTATCTGGCGCACCCCCGGCTGATGCGGCTGGAGCGCAAGAAGATCATCGACGTCGAGGGCGGCAGCCGCGCCGAATGCATGGCGATCCTCCGGCACGAGACCGGCCATGTGATGCAGCACGCCTACCAGTTGCAGCGCCGCCGCCAGTGGCAAAAGCTGTTCGGCAAGTCGTCGGAGACCTATCCGGACTACTACCGCCCCAATCCCGGCAGCCGCAGCTACGTGCAGCATCTGCGGCTCTGGTACGCCCAAAGCCATCCGGACGAGGATTTCGCCGAGACCTTCGCGGTCTGGATGGGGCCGCGGGCCAAGTGGCGCAAGCGCTATGCCGGCTGGGGTGCCCTGAAGAAGCTCGAATACGTGGACGAGCTCATGGAAGAAGTCGGCGACGCGAAGCCTCGTCTCGTGAGTCGCGCTTTCGTCGATCCGATCAGCACGCTCAAGTTCACGCTCGGCGAATACTACGAGCAGAAGCAGGCGCGCTACATGACCCGGCCGCCGACCGTGCACGATCGCGATCTGAAGCGCATCTTCTCCGACAGCCCGCGGCATCGCCACGCTAAGAAAGCGTCAACCTTCCTGCGCGAGAATGGACCGGAGATTCGGCGCATGGTCGCCAAATGGACCGGACAATACCAGCTGACCTTGGACGCGCTCCTGGATGAGATGATCGCCCGCTGCCGCGCGCTGAAGCTGCGCGCCGCCGGCTCGGAACGCCGCATGATGGTGGACTTCACCGTCCTGCTGACCGCAAAGACCGTGCAATCCCTCTACTCGCCGTCACGCCGATGGTTCGCTCTTTAAGGCCGCTCCGCATCCTGGTCCTGGTGCACCCCGAGCTGGTGCCGCCGGACTCCTTGAAGGGCTATTCCGACAAGGAGATCTTCGTCTTCAAGACCGAGTACGACGTGGTCTCGACCTTGAAGGCGCGCGGGCACGACGTCCGGCCGCTCGGCCTCAAGGACGAGCTCAAGCCGATCCGCGACGCGATCGAGGGCTGGACGCCGCATGTGGTGTTCAACCTGCTGGAGGAATTCCACGGCCAGGCGACCTACGACCAGAACGTGGCGAGCTTCCTGGAGCTGCTGCGCCTACCCTATACCGGCTGCAATCCGCGCGGGCTGATGCTGGCGCGCGGCAAGGCGCTCTCCAAGAAGCTCACCTCCTATCACCGCGTGCCGACGCCGGCCTTCACCGTCATCCCGATCGGCCGCAAGATCACGCGCCCGGCCCGCCTCACCTTCCCGCTGATCGTGAAGAGCGCCACCGAGGATGCCTCCTACGGCATCGCCCAGGCCTCGCTGGTGGAGAACGAGGAGAAGCTGAAGGAACGCGTCACCTTCATCCATGACAAGATCGGCACCGACGCCCTGATCGAGCAATATATCGAGGGGCGCGAGGTCTATGTCGGCGTCATCGGCAACGAGCGCCTGCGCGTGCTGCCGGTCTGGGAACTGAATTTCGGCGACGTGACCGAGGACGGAAGGCGCATCGCCACCGCGGCGGTGAAGCACGACATCGAGTACCAGCAGCGCCACAACGTGACCGAGGGTCCCGCCAAGGGCCTGGCGCCGGAAACCGTCGCCCGCATCCAGCGCCTCGCCAAGCGCATCTGCCGCACGCTGGAACTGGACGGCTATTCCCGCATCGATTTCCGCCTGGCCGAGGACGGCACGCCCTATTTCATCGAGGCCAACCCGAATCCCGAGATCGCCAAGGTCGAGGAGTTCGCCCGCGCCGCCGCCTATGACGGCATCAAGTACTGGGCCTTGCTGGAACGCATCTGCCAGCTCGGCATCAGCCGCACCCGCGCCATCACCGAAGAAGCGCCGATCGCGCCTTAATCGCAGTCGTTGCCGGAATAGGTGATGGCTTCGATCACGCCGGCTGCGTTCGCCATGAAGTCGATGTCGCAATAGGCTCCGGCTCTTGCCGTGACGAAACGCATTCCGGAATACATTGGCCGATCGCCGAAGAGCCGGTTGAAGACTGGTCCTGGATAAGTTCTGCCTTTGAATCCGCGCCAAGGACCAATCTGGTAGCGATAGATCCTGCCTGCGATGCCGTCCGACCGGGGCAGAATCCGCGGCTTCTCGTCCTGCGCTTCTAGAAGTTCAGAAGCAGGCGCTTGTCGCCAAGTTTCGGCGTAGGCTCGGTTGCTTTCCGGCTCCGTGAACATGGCAGCGACCGCCAAGCCGACCCACAGCAGGAACAAGCCAAACGCGGCGAGGCAAATCCTTAGTACACGGCGAAGCCAAGGTGCCATCCCGCAGCCTTACACTATCGAACCGCCCGCGTCGATTCCCGCACATGCAGCGTGCACGGCAAGCGGATGCGTGCCGATTTCGCGGTGCCGCCGGCCAGGCGCTGGTTCAGCAGCCGCCAGGCCTCCGTCGCCATCTGCTCGACCGGCTGCGCGACGGCGCTGATATAGGGGTGCAGCGCCTCCATCCAGTCGGCATCGTCGATCCCCAGCAGCGAGACGTCACCCGGCAGATCGAGGCCGACGGCACGGATCGCCTTGATGGCACCCAGCGTCGCGACATAGCTCGCGGCGAAGATCGCGGTCGGCCGGTCCGGCCGGCGCAGTTCCCGCTCGATCGCCGTGCGGCAGGATTCGACGTCGAGCCCGCCGGTCACCACCCGGGCCCGCCGCCCGGCACCCGCTTCCGCCAGGGCCTTGCGATAGCCGGCGATGCGGTCCGCGAAATTGGCGAGCTTCGGGTCCATCGCAATCAGGGCGATGTCGCGATGGCCGAGCTCCAGCAGATGCTGGCAGCCGCGATGGCCCGCCTCGACGTTGTCGGCGGCGATCGTGTCGAAGCCGGCGAGCCCGAAGCCGCGATCGACCAGCACCGTCGGCGGCAAGGCGCCGATCGGATGGCTGACCGCCTCCACTTCGTCGCGCGCGGGCGCCACGATCAGCCCGTCGATCCGGCGATCGAGCAGGGTGCGGATCCGCGCCGCCTCCTGCTTCGGGTCCTCGTTCGAGCTCACCAGCAGGATCTGGTAGTCGCTCTCCGCGGCCAGCTCCTCGATCCGATGCACGAGCGCGCCGAAGAACGGATTGGTGAGATCCGGCACCACGATGCCGATGGTGCGGGTTTCCTTGCGCCGCAGGCTGGCGGCCAGTGCGTTCGGCCGGTAGCCGAGCGCCTGCACCGCCGCCAGCACCCGCTCCTTGCGGATCGCCGCCACCGGCCGGCTGTCGTTCAGCACATTGCTGACCGTCGCCGGCGCGACCTTGGCCAGCCGCGCCACGTCCTGGATGGTGGGGACCCGCACCTTCTTCGGCACGCCGCGTTTCGGTTTCGCCATGATCAGGTGCTTGCGACCGGCATGCTGCGCAGTCGCGCCGCGATCGCCGGATCGGCGCGGCGGCACATGACCGGCGGCAGGCCTTTCAGGATCAGCTCCGCGTCCGCCACCGTCATCCGCCCGATCTGATGGAGCGCCGCCTTCATCCCGCCGGTGCGGTGCGCCGAGAGCAGCAGGTTCTCGACCTTGCGCACCGGGTCGTCCTTGGCGACCGGCTCGATCGGGAAGACATCGGTCGCGGCGCGGATTCGCCCCGAACGCACGGCGTCGAGGAAGGCCGGGAAATCCACCACCGCGGCGCGGCTCATCAGGAGGAAGCAGGCACCCGGTTGCATCAGACCGAATTCGCGCTGGCCGATGAAGCCTTGGTTCTCGGTGGTGACGCTGGCGAAGACGAAGATCACCCGCGATGTGGCGAGCACCTCGTCGAGGCTGGCCGGTTCGGCGTCGGCGGCGCGGATCACGTCGGCAGGCAGCCAGGGGTCATAGACCTTGACCGGGTTGCGGAACGGCACCAGCAGGGCCCGCAATTGGCGCCCGAGATCGCCAAAGCCGACGATGCCGACCGATGCGCCGGCGAACATGAAGCTGCCCTCATTGGCCGCCAGCCCATAGAGCTCGGTCCCGGAGCGCATGGCGCGATCCGCCGCGGTGATGCCGCGCGCGAGGTCGATCGCCATGGCCAGGGACGATTCCGCGACGGCGGCGGCGAAGGACGAGGTCGGGCTCAACACCCAGATGCCGCGCGCCTGGGCCTCCCGATAGTCGATGTTGGGCAGGAAGTTGGTCTCGACGTTGAAGATGGCGCGGAGCTTCGGCGCGCGATCGAGCCGCGCCTTCGGCATCGCGGTCTGGCCGATCAGGATCTCCGCCTCCGGCAGCAACCGATCGACCTCGGCATCGGCCATCGGCTTGCCTTCGGAAATCACCAGCCGCCCCAGCGCCTCCAGGCGCTTGCGCACGTCGGGCTCGCAGATCACGTCGAGTGTCCGCGGCAATGGATCGATCAGAATCAACGGACGATCGGGCATGCGGCCGGCGTCCTCCCACACAATCTTGCTCGGCCCTCAGGCGGAGCCGTTGGAGCAGACGCTAGCCGGGATTTCCGCCTTTGGAAATCGATTTAATTGCTGCACTGCACTGAATCGCCGACGATATGTGCCGCTACAGAAATCGCAGCGCCAGCTTCACCAGGTTCGGCACCAGCACCGGTCGGAGCAGCCGTGCATCGTATTTCGCCATGCGCCGGTCGTTTTCCGAGAGACAGAGCCGCATCAGGTCGGGGACCTTCATGTTCACCGCCAGCGCCTTGCTGGTGGTCGCGGTGAAGTTCTTGTCGTTCGGCTTCTCGCCTTTGGCACCCTTGACCGCGCGCGCGGTTTCGAGCCGGCCCTTGATGCGCCCCAGGAAGCAGGCCAGGCAGCGCAGGTTGAACCACATGCGCCGCGGCCATGAAAGCTGCCGCCGATGCCAAGCCAGCCAGTTCACGAAGAACAGGATGTGCCGCGCCTCTTCCTGGATCACCGGCTCGAAGGTCTCGACCAGTTCCTCCGGGAAGAAACCAGAGCGCCGCGCCACGTCGAACAGGCCGAAGGCGAAGAAGCTGTCGATGCATTCCGCATAGCCGGTGGTCATGAACGCCCACTCGGCGTCGCGCGGCGCCGGATAGGGCGGCTCGGGATCGAGCACGATGCCGTAGAAGCCGACCATCTTGGACAAGACTTCCTTGTGCCGCGCCTCCTCGCCGCCATCCATCAGGATCGCTTCCTTGAGCAGCGGGTCGGAAACCGCCTCGCCATAGGTCCGTACCGCGATCGAGGCGCGACCCTCGATCTGCACCGCGATGTTCCAGATCGGCAGCCCGGTCAGGCGCTTGAAGGCCTCATCCTCCAGCTTGGGCCAGGGAATGACCGCGGGGCGATAGGGGTCATGGGTATCGAGGAGCATGCGGCAGAACACGCGCTTGTGCTCCTCCGAGCCGATCTTCAGCTCCGGCTGGCCTCGGCCGGCGGCCAGAATCGGTGGTGCGGAACTTTGGTCGGTCATGCGCTCTTATCCGTGCGGGAATGCCAGGATTCATCGCCACCCGCCGGAGAACTGTCAAGCGCGGGCGCGTTGGCGATGCCGGGCGGAGCCCCTATATCCTGCTGAACCCGATGTGGAGAAGCCCCATGAGCGCCGCCGCCCGGAAGACTCCCGGCCCCGACCATCCGATCGCCATCCAGCCGAGCCTCGATCGCGTCGAGGTCAAATTCGCCGGCCAGACCATCGCCAGCTCCGCCAACGCCCTGACGCTGCGCGAAGCCAGCTATCCGCCGGTGCAGTATATCCCGAAGGCCGATGTGCGGATGGAAGCGCTCACCGCGACGAACCACAAGACCCATTGCCCCTACAAGGGCGATGCGTCCTATTTCAGCATCAAGGTGGGCGACCGGACGGCCGAGAATGCCGTCTGGTGCTACGAGGATCCCTATGCGGCGGTGGCCGAGATCGCCGGTCATCTTGCCTTCTATCCCGACCGGGTGGACAGCATCGACGTCAAGAAGACCGTCGCTTGATGGGTGACGAAGCGGGCTCCGCCCGCTAGTATCCCTGCAATCCGAGCGGCAATCATTCGAAGACAGGGGTTTCCCATGGCGAAGCGAGCGAACACGCGGCCGGCCGGGCGCGTGATGTTCACCGGCGGCAGCGGCAAGGCCGGCAAGCATGTCGTGCAGTACCTGGTGGACAGCGGCTACCAGGTGCTGAACATCGACACCAAGCCTCTGGACAACCCCAACGTCCGGACGCTGATCACCGACATCACCGATTCCGGCCAGGTGTTCAACGCGCTTTCCAGCTACATGGGCCTGCACGAGTTCGATCCCTCGCTGCGGCCGCAGCAGGTCGATGCGGTGGTGCATTTCGCGGCGATCCCGCGGATCATGATCACGCCGGACAACGAGGTGTTCCGCGTCAACGCGCTCGGCACCTACAACGTGGTCGAGGCCGCGACCAAGCTCGGCATCCGCAAGATCATCGTCGCCTCCTCCGAGACCACCTACGGCCTGGTCTTCGCCAACGAGCCCAAGGACCCGGAGTATCTGCCGCTCGACGAGGAATACGACGTCAACCCGATGGACTCGTATGCGCTCTCCAAGATCGTCAACGAGCAGACCGCGCGTGCCTTCGCCACCCGCAGCGGCTACGACATCTACGCGCTGCGGATCGGCAACGTGATCGAGCCGCACGAATACGCCAACTTCCCGAAATTCTTCGCCGACCCGGGCGGACGCAAGCGCATCATGTGGAGCTATATCGACGCCCGAGACCTCGGCGAGATGACCCGGCTCTGTCTCGAGAAGGACGGGCTCGGCTATCAGGCGTTCAACGTCGGCAACGACGACTGCTCCTCCGACCTGCCGACCGCGGAGCTGCTGAAGCGCTTCTACCCCAAGGTCAAGGTGAAGCATAAGCTCGGCAAGTACGAATGCCTGTTCTCCAACCGCAAGGCCCGCAACCTCCTGGGCTTCCAGCCGCAGCATTCCTGGCGGAAATACGTGAAGGCGTGAGCCGCCCTCCCCGGCCGCGCGATCCACTTGATCGGAGAGGAAATCGGCGTAGATAGACGTCAGAGCGTTCCGGGGAGACCATGCGGAACATTGCCGCCTCGAGCAGGTCCTTGCAGCGCGCCGGCCATCAGGCGCTGGCCGGCGCGGTCGCACTCCTGCTCGGCGTGCCGCTTGCCATGGCCGGGCCCTGCGCGCCGCCACCCGAGGCCGTTTCCGTCACCTATGCGTCGCAATCCAACAGCGCGCTGCAGGATGATTTCGAAGACGGACTGCTGGAGCGCCACTGGTCGCTCAAGCACATCCTGCCGCGCAGCTATGCCTATACCGACAAGATCGTCAGCCAGGGCAGGCAGGCGCTGCTGATCACCGTGCATCACGGCGACCAGCAGTCCGAGGGCGCGGAAGGCGATCGCTGCTCCGAACGCGCCGAGCTAATGGAGCCGGCTTATGCGACCCTCGGCATCGGCCCCGATCTCTGGTACGGCTTCTCGCTCTATCTTCCGGATAATCTGCCGCCGATCGATCGCCGCCTGATCCTGGCCCAGATCAAGCAGCCGAGCGCCGGCATCATCCCGCCGGACCATGCGGCCGCGACCCCTGGCTACAGGAGCGGCAATCCGGTCGTCGCGCTGCGTCTTCGCCAGATCAAGTCCGCGACGGGCGAAGACTTGCTCTGCTTCAGCGTAACGCCCGGGAATGACGGCGAGACCCACAAACAGCACATCGCCATCGTGCAGTTGAAGCGCGCGGATGCGGTCGGCCGCTGGCACGACATCGTGCTCCACGCCAAGATCGTGCCGCAGGATCCGGTGAAAAGCCGCCTCGACCTCTGGTTCGACGACCAGAAGGTGCCGCGCCAGCCCGGCGTCCCGCAGGCGATCGCCATCGGCTATGCCCAGGCGCAGCCGACCAGCTATTTCAAGATCGGCCCCTATCGCGACCAGGCGGAACCGGGATCAGCGGAAGTCGATGCACCCTGGACCTTCGGCCTCGACGCCTTCAAGCGGCATGTCGGCGGCAGCGATTCCGTCGCCGCGGTCTCGCCCCCGGCGATCAAGGACGCGCAGAAGCTCGGCGACACCGCAGCCTGCGCCAAGGCGCTGCGGCGGGTGGAGTGATCTAGCGGAACAGGCGGGAGAGCTCCGGTTCGGAGAATATCAGCGCGAACCGCCGCTGGAGCACCGAAGCCAGATCCGCTGCAGTCTCGATCGCCTCCGTCTCCACCAGCCCATCCGGCCAGCGCGTCCGGAACTCCCTGTTGAACAAGGTGTAGCGGCAGCCCTCACCGGGCATCGCGGCGATCAGGTTGTTCACGAAGAACGAGTCCGGATGGGTCGAGGTGAACCAGTTGGCGTGCTCGAAATCGACCGGCAATTGCGGGTGCAGGGTGAAGCGATAGAGCGTCCCCCATTGCCCCGCCATCAGCGCCTGCAAGTCGAGCTCGCCGTCTTCGGTTCGCCGCAGACGATAGGGCTCATGCGTGGTCGCCTGCTCGACCCCGACCGCGAGGCTCAATGGCTGCGGCGGTGTCTGTCCGCCGAACGCGGCATCGGCCAGATACAGGCCTTCCTCGAGATCGACCATCAGCAGCATATGGCTGCGCGGCGGCAGCGCGGGATCACTGCGTTCGTAGAGCACCCGCGCGGCCAAGGGCGTCGCGGCGAAGCCCATGGCCAGCAGCCCATGCATGAAGAGCGCATTGCTCTCGAAGCAATAGCCGCCGCGCCGCTCGGCCACGATCTTCTGCTGCAGCGAGGCGGGATCGAGCCGGATTGGCCGCTTCAGCACAACGTCCAGGTTCTCGAACGGCACGCTGGTGAAATGCGCTCGATGCAGCGCGCGCAGCGTCTCCACGGACGGCGCGCGCGGACCGGCATAGCCGATGCGCGCCAGATAGGCGTCGAGGTCGATCAACCCTTCACCGCCTCCGCCTCGATCTCGCAGAGCAGCTCTGGCATGGCAAGGCCGGCGACCACCAGGAAGGTCGAGGCCGGCGTATGCCCCTTCATGAACTCGTCGCGGATCTGCCGGACGAGTCCGACCGTCGTCCGGTCGGTGACGAAGGTCGTCACCTTGACCAGGTCGGTATGCGCCATGCCGCCGGCCTTGAGCACGGCGAAGAGGTTGCTCCAGGTCTGGCGCAGCTGGGCTTCCATGCCGTCAACGACTTTGCCTTCCTTGGTCATGCCGATCTGGCCGGAGACCACCAGGCGGCGCCCACCGCCCGGCACGACCACGCCCTGGCTGTATTTGGAGGCCGGCGCGGTGATCTCGCTCGGGTTGATGAAGTCCATGTTTCGGTCCTTTATTCCGCTGTCGGTCGCAGCAAGATTGCAGGTTTCCCAAACTCCGTCACCCCGGGACTTGGTCCCGGGATGACGACCGAGCATGGCTCAGCAATGCGTCAAAACACCGAGCAGAGCCGCAGCGAGTCATAGATCGCCGCGTGGATGTTGCGGGCGGCGACCGCGTCGCCGACGCGGAACAGCTGGTACGATCCCGCCGGGTTGGTCGCCACCGCTTGCGGCCGGCATTCGATCAGCGCCGCCTGGTCGATCTCGCCGCGGTTGCGCGAACCGTCCTTCAGGCCGAAGTAGAGCTCTTCCGCCGGCAGCGATCCGTGGCAAGCGACCACCTGATCGACCCGCCGCTCCACCGTCGATTTGTCATAGTCGTTGTGGAAGCTGGCCACGATCTGGTTGCCGTCGCGGCGCAGACCTTTCAAGCGCAGGTTCAGGGTGGTGCTGACCTTCGAGCGGTAGAGCGAGGTGTAGAAGGCCGGATAGTTGATGCCGCCGACATCGACGCCGTGCAGGCGTTCGGGCGTCACGACCTCCAGGCTCTTCGCCCGGGTGCCGAGGAAGTCGGCGGTGGACAGGGCTTCGATCCCGCCCTCATCGTCATAGAAGAGCACGTTGTCGCCGACCGCGACCTGCCCGCTCAGCACGTCCCAGGTCGTGGTCGCGAGCTCCTCGGCGCCGGGAAAGAAGCCGGGATTGGGCACGCCGCCGGTCGCGATCACCACGATGTCGGGGTTGAGCGCCGCCACGTCGCCGGGCTCGGCGAAGACACCGGTCCTGAGATCGACGCCCAGGTGCCCGATCTCGCCCACCAGCCAGTCGATGATGCCGATCATCTCCTTCCGGCGCGGCGCCTTGGCGGCGATCGTCACCTGCCCGCCCGGATGCTGCGCCGCCTCGAACAACGTCACCTGATGGCCGCGCGCGGCCGAGACCCGCGCCGCTTCCAGCCCGGCCGGCCCGGCACCGACCACGACCACGCGTTTCTTCCGCGCCGCCGGCGCGATCACATGCGACATGGTCGCCTCGCGCCCGGTCGACGGGTTGTGCAGGCACAATGCCTCGCCGCCCTGGTAGAGCCGGTCGAGGCAGTACCCGGCGCCGACACAGGGGCGGATGCGGGTCTCCTCGCCGCGCATCACCTTGGCCACGATGTGCGGGTCGGCCATATGCGCCCGGGTCATGCCGATGAGATCGACCGCGCCGCTGGAGACGGCATGCCGCGCCGTCGCCACGTCGGCGATCCGCGCCGCATGCAGGATCGGCACGGTCAGCGTTTCCTTCACCTTGCGCACCATGTCGAGATGCGGCGCCGCCGGAGTGCCCATGACCGGGATCACATGGGTGATCGCCTCGTCGCTCTCGATATGTCCCTTGATCACGTTGACGAAGTCGATGAGGCCGGCATCCTGGAATCGCCGCGCGACCTCCAGCCCTTCCGCGAACTTGATGCCGTCCTCGAGATCGTCCTCGTCGATCGCCAGGCGGACGCCGAGGATGAAGTCGGATCCGGCCTGGCGGCGGATTTCCTGCAGCACCGCCATCGGGAAGCGCATGCGGTTCTCGAGGCTGCCGCCGTAATTGTCGTCGCGCTTGTTGGTCGCCGGCGAGATGAAGCCGTCGAACAGATGGCCGTAGGATTCGATCTCGATGCCGTCGAGCCCGCCTTCGCGGCAGCGGCGGGCGCCCGCGCCATAGGCCTTGATGATGCGCTCGATCTCGAAGTCTTCCAGGACTTTGGGAAAGCTGCGATGCGCCGGCTCGCGCAGCGCCGAGGGCGCCACCACGGGCAGCCAGTTCTCCTTGTTCCAGTTGGTGCGCCGGCCGAGATGGGTGATCTGGCACATGACATGGCAGTCGTAGGCGTGCACCGCGTCGGAAAGCTGCTTGAACCAGGGGATGATCGCGTCGGTGCCGGCGCGCAGGTTGCCGAAGGCCTGCGGCGAATCCACATCGACCGTGGCCGAGCCGCCGATCATGGTCATGGCGCAGCCGCCCTTGGCCTTCTCGACGTGATAGAGCCGGTAGCGCTCCTTGGGCAGCCCGTCCTCGGAATAGGCCGGCTCGTGACAGGTCGAGATCACCCGGTTCTTCAAGTTGAGATGCCGCAGCTTGAAGGGCTGCAGGAGCGGATCCTTGGACGCCGATGCGGCGGCCGCAGGACGGGTCGTGGCAGGCTGGCTCATGGATCGAAAGAATGCACAGAGCCCGGAACGAAATCCAGCCCGAACCATCTGGAAAGGCGCGGTAAATCGGCCGATCGGTTCGGCTTGACTTGGGTCAGGGCCGGACGCAAGGTCGCCGCCTTGAGGAGCAGTCTCATGAACCTTGCCACCGATCCGAAACGCAAAGTTGCCGCGGCGGAACCCGGCCACAACCATCCGCGCAACAGCGGCATCGCCTTCAACGAGGAAGCGGTCCTTGGTCCTACCGTCAACCTCTCCGCCGTCGAGCGCCGCACCGCCTCGCTGCCGGCCCGCCGCAGCGTGAAGAAGGAATACCAGGCCGCCTGGCTGGTGAAGGCGATCCAATGCATCGACCTCACCACCCTCGCCGGAGACGACACGCCGGCCCGCGTCCACCGGCTTTGCGCGAAAGCCAAATCGCCGCTGCGCGCCGATCTCGTGGAGGCGCTCGGCCTCGCCGACGACGCACCGAAGGTCGGCGCGGTCTGCGTCTATCCGACCATGGTGAAGCCGGCGGTCGAAGCACTGACCGGTTCCGGCATTCCCGTCGCGTCGGTCGCGACCGGTTTCCCGGCCGGCTTGATGCCGCTCGACCTGCGCCTGGAAGAAATCCGCCGCGCGGTCGCCGACGGCGCGGGCGAGATCGACATCGTCATCACCCGCGCCCATGTGCTCGGCCAGGATTGGACGGCGCTCTATGACGAGATCGCAGCGATGCGCGCCGCCTGCGGTCCGGCGCATCTCAAAGCCATCCTCGCCACCGGCGATCTGAAGACGCTCCGCAATGTCTATCGCGCCAGCATGACCGCGATGATGGCCGGCGCCGATTTCATCAAGACCTCGACCGGCAAGGAAGACGTGAACGCCACTCTGCCCGTCAGCCTCGTCATGGTCCGCGCGATCCGCGACTATCTGCAAGAGACCGGGTTCAAGATCGGCTTCAAGCCCGCCGGCGGTTTGCGCACTGCCAAGGACGCGATGAACTGGCAGATTCTGATGAAGGAGGAGCTCGGCCGGGAATGGCTGGAGCCCGACCTCTTCCGCATCGGCGCCAGCTCGCTGCTCGGCGACATCGAGCGCCAGATCGAGCATTTCGTCACCGGGCGCTACGCCGCCCTCAACCGTCACGCCATGGCCTGAAGATTATGAGCACCGTCAAAGAAATCCTGCAGACCATGGATTACGGCCCCGCGCCGGAAGCCAAGGATGCCGTCACCGCCTGGCTCGCCAAGCACCAGCCCGGCTTCCGCCATTACATCGGCGGCGCGTTCCAGGCACCGCGCGACGGCAAGCTCTTCGACGTCCACAACCCGGCTGACGGATCGGTGATCGCCAAGGTCGCGCAAGGCTCGGCCGCCGATGTCGACGCCGCGGTGGCCGCCGCCCGCGCCGCCTTCCCCGCCTGGTCCAAGACCTCCGGCGAAACCCGCGCGCGGTATCTCTATGCCATCGCGCGCCATGTGCAGAAGCGCGAGCGCTTCCTTTCGGTCCTGGAGAGCATCGACAACGGCAAGCCGATCCGCGAATCCCGCGACATCGACGTGCCCCTGGTCGCCCGCCACTTCTATCACCATGCCGGATGGGCCGCCTTGCTCGACACCGAGTTTTCCGGCCTGGGTCCGGTCGGCGTCTGCGGCCAGATCATCCCCTGGAATTTCCCGCTGCTGATGCTGGCCTGGAAAGTGGCGCCCGCCCTCGCCGCCGGCAACACGGTGGTGCTGAAGCCGGCCGAATACACGCCGCTCACCGCGCTCGCCCTCGCCGAGATCTGCGACGAGGTCGGCCTACCGAAGGGCGTCTTCAACATCGTGACCGGCGACGGCGAAACCGGTGCTGCCATCGTCAACCACGCGGACGTGGACAAGATCGCCTTCACCGGCTCGACCGAGGTCGGCCGCGAGATCCGCAAGGCAACCGCCGGCACCGGCAAGAAGCTCTCGCTGGAATTGGGCGGCAAGTCGCCCTTCATCGTGTTCGACGATGCCGATCTCGACAGCGCGGTCGAAGGCGTGGTCGATGCGATCTGGTTCAACCAGGGCCAGGTCTGCTGCGCCGGCTCGCGCCTGCTCGTTCAAGAGGGCGTCGCCGAGCGCTTCTATGACAAGCTGAAGCGCCGCATGGAGACGCTCCGGGTTGGCGACCCGCTCGACAAGTCGATCGACATCGGCGCCATCGTCGCCAAGGTCCAGCTCGAGCGGATCACCAAGCTGGTCGAGCAAGGCCGCCGGGAAGGCGCCGCTTGCTTCCAGCCGTCAGCGCCGATGCCGGGCAAGGGCTGGTTCTTCCCGCCCACCCTCTTCACCGACGTGGCACCGGCCTCCACCATCGCCCAGGTCGAGATCTTCGGCCCGGTCCTCGCCGCGATGACCTTCCGCACGCCGGATGAAGCCGCGGCCCTCGCCAACAACTCGGCCTACGGGCTCTCGGCCTCGGTCTGGTCGGAGAACATCGACCGCTGCCTCGATCTCGCCGCGCGGATCAAGGCCGGTGTCATCTGGATCAACGGCACCAACATGTTCGACGCCGCGGCCGGCTTCGGCGGCTACCGTGAATCCGGCTTCGGCCGCGAGGGCGGACGCGAAGGCATGATCGAATATCTCACGCCGCTGAAGAAGAACAGCGCCAAGGATCCCGCCAAGGCGAAGCTCAGCGCCGAACCGACCGCCTCGGCTTTCGAAGGCAAGCCCACGCTCGACCGCACCGCCAAACTGTTCATCGGCGGCAAGCAGGCCCGGCCGGATTCCGGCTACAGCTACTCGGTGCTCGACGCCAAGGACCATGCGATCGGCCAGGCCGGCCTCGGCAACCGCAAGGACATCCGCAACGCGGTCGAAGCCGCGTCGAAGGCGACCGGCTGGACCGCGCTTTCCGGCCATGCCCGAGCCCAGGTGCTCTACTTCCTGGCCGAAAATCTCTCCGCTCGCGCCGACGAGTTCGCGGCGCGCCTGATCGCGATGACCGGCGCCGCGAAGAAGGCCGCGCGCGCCGAGGTGGACGCCTCGGTCTCACGCATCATCCACTACGCCGCCTGGGCCGATAAGTATGACGGCCGCGTCCATTACACCAAGGCGCGGCATGTGACGCTGGCGATGCCGGAGGCCTGGGGCACCATGGCGGTCTCCTGCCCCGACGAAGCGCCGTTGCTCGGCTTCATCTCCCTGGTGATCCCGGTGATCGCCATGGGCAATCGCGTCGTCGCGACACCCGCCCCGCTGCATCCGCTCTCCGCCACCGACTTCTACCAGGTGCTGGAAACCAGCGACGTGCCCGACGGCGTGGTCAACATCGTGACCGGCGAGCGCGACCTCCTGGCCAAGACCCTGGCCGAACACGACGAGATCGCCTGCGCCTGGTACTTCGGCGGCGCCGAAGGAGTCGCCCTGGTCGAACGCGGCTCCGCCGGCAACCTCAAGGCCACCTGGTGCGAGCACGGCGCCCGCGACTGGCTCTCGACCGAGGCCCAGGGCGAGTCCTTCCTGCGCCACGCCACCCAGATCAAGAACATCTGGGTCCCCTACGGGGAATAGGACCGGCGGCACGGTTTGCGCGTCCGCCCCGAATCTCTATGATCGGCGCCAAGAAACCGCGGGGAGCGAAACGGCATGGCGGCCCAACCGGGATTGGACAAGGCGCGCACCGAGGTGACCGCCCTGATGCTGATGGAAGCCCATGACATCGGCGAGCAGTTCCTGCCCTTTGCCAAGGAGCGCGGCATCAACGATGTCGACGCGGCCTATCGCGTTCAGGATGCCTATGCGCGCCGGTTGATGGCGGCCGGCAACACCCAGCCCGGCGGCTTCAAGATCGGTCTCACCACCAAGAAGATGCAGGAGATGTGCGGCATCGATTCGCCGGTCTCCGGCTATGTCGCCGCCAACCGGATCTACACTGCGCCGGCCAGCGTCGATGCCATGGAGTACACCCATCTCGGTTTGGAGTTCGAGGTCGCGGTGAAGCTCGGCCGAGACTTTCCGTTCCGGGCCACGCCCTACACCCAGGGAGAGGTGACCCAGGGCATCCTGGTAGCGCCCGGCGTCGAGCTGGTCGATGACCGCAACTGCGACTATGCGACGCTCGAAGCCTTGTCGCTGATCGCCGACAATTCCTGGAACGCCGGCATCGTGGTCGGCCAGTGGCAGGAGCCGCCGGCGGATCTCGGCGCCGTCGAAGGCGTGGTGCAGCGGGACGGGCAGGAGGTCGGCCGCGGCTTCGGCCGCGACGCGCTCGGTCATCCCTACATCCCGCTCATCTGGCTCGCCAACTTCCGCGCCCGCACCGACCGGCCGCTGAAGCAAGGCGACATCGTCATGACCGGCAGCCTGATCCGCACCAATTTCCCGACCGAGGCCTGCAAATACCGCTACGAGCTCGCCGGATTGGGCACGGTCGAAGTCGACGTGCAGTTCTAAGGAAGCAGAATGGACCTCCATATCAAAGGCAAGCGCGCCCTGGTCACCGGCTCATCGAAAGGGCTCGGCCGCGCCATCGCGGCGGGCCTCGCCGCGGAAGGCGTGCAGGTCGCGATCTGCTCGCGCAACCCGGACGCGGTCGCCAAGACCGCGGCCGAGATCAAGGCCGAGGGCTTCGTCTGCGATCTGGCCCAGGCGGGTGCGGCGGAGAAACTGATCGCCGAGGTCAACGCCAAGCTCGGCGGCATCGACATCCTGGTCGCCAATACCGGCGGCCCGCCGCCGACTGTGTTCGACGGCACCAGCGACGCGCAGTGGCGCGCCGCCTTCGAGAGCCTGTTCATGAGCACGGTGCAGATGATCCGCCTGGCGCTGCCCGGCATGAAGCAGCGCAAATGGGGCCGCATCATGGTGGTGACCTCGGTCGCGGCCGAGGAGCCGCTCGACGGCCTCACCATCTCCAACGCGATCCGGCCCGCGCTGCACGGCCTCTACAATTCGCTGAGCCGCGAGGTCGGGAAATACGGCATCACCGTCAACGCGCTGATGCCCGGATCGACCGCCACCGACCGGCTGAAGGACTTCCCCTACGACCAGGCGGAGATCGACCGCACCATCCCGGCCGGGCGCCTGGGCAAGCCGGAGGATTTCGGGGCGGTCGCCACCTTCCTCGCCTCGGAACAGGCCGGCTATATCAACGGCCAGGCGATCGCGGTGGATGGCGGGATGCTGCGCTCGATCTAGGGAACGCGCCGCCGGGAGGCGGGTTTTTGCTGCATGACGCAGAACGCCCCCAAGCAGCCCCGCACCATCGGCCCCGAAGACGAGGACCGCCGCACCGACAACCCGGCGGTCGAGAGCGGCCAGGTGAATAGCCCGCCGTCATCAAGCCGCGACGACAAACGCAAGGCCCGCGAAGCCGGCGTGGAATCCCTGCCCGACGGCGCGGACGCCGCCGCGGAGGAAGCGGCGAAAGCCCGCGACGACTGACGTCAATAAGGAGCCGTCATCGCCGGGCCCCGTCCGCGAATGCGGACATTCGCTTCCGTGGATCCGGCGATCTTTGTCCGGCGGCACGAGGTGCCCGGGTCAAGCCCGGGCACGACGTCGTTTCTTCTACGCCGCGACCTCAAACCCCGCCTGCTCGGCGATCTTCTTCAGGTTCTTGTAGCCCATCGTCGCGTAGGTCAGCGGATGGGCCTTGCCCGGGTCCTGCTCGGCCTCGACCACCAGCCAGCCGGCATAGCCGGCATCGTGGAAGATCTTCAGGATCGAGAGGAAGTCCACCTGCCCGTCGCCCGGCACGGTGAAGATGCCTTCCAGCACGGCGCGCAGGAAGCTCTCATCCGTCGCGCGCGCCTTGTCGAGGATGGGTTTGCGCGAATCCTTGCAATGCACATGCACCACGCGCTTCGCATGGCGCTTGGCCAGCGCGATCGGATCGCCGCCGGAGAAGGCGGAGTGCCCGCTGTCGAACAGCAGGCCGACCGCCTTGCCGGTATTGGCCATCAGCTTGTCCACTTCGGCATCGGTCTCGACCACGGTGCCCATGTGATGGTGGAACGCCATCTGCACGCCGAAATCCGCCATCTTCTCGGCGAGCTCGGTCAGCTTCTTGCCGTAATCCTTCCAGTCGCCCTCCGGCATCTTCGGGCGGTTGGAGATCGGCGTGTCGATGCCGCCATGGTCGCCGCCGCTGGTATCGGCATAGACGACATACTTGCAGCCATTCGCCTTCAAGAGCTCGAGATGCGGCAAGGCCTCCGCGAACTCCTTCTTCGGGTCGGCGTTCCTGTACGCGCGGCCGGAATACCAGCCGGAGATCAGCGCCAGGTGATGCTTGGCCAGCACCGCCTTGAGCGCGTTCGCCTCGCGCGGAAACTTGCCGCCCATCTCGATCCCGGCATAGCCCGCCTGACGGGCTTCGGAGAGGCAGGTCTCCAGCGGCGTGTCGCCACCCAGGGACGGGAGGTCGTCATTGGTCCAAGTGATGGGGTTGATGCCGATTCTGACGCTCATGACCTCTCCTCCGGGCTCCCTGCGGCGCAAAAATTGGAACGCTCCAATGGGCGTTCTGCCTGTTCTTTATCACAAGCGCGCCGGGTTGAAATAGAATTATTTTTCCATTATCGTGGATCTTGGAAAACACACTCTTCGGCGGCACCACCCGGCCCGGGTTTCGGGCTAAGGTGAACCAGAATCGCCACAACCGGAAGAAACGCCATGACCCTGCATCTGGCCAACAATCGCAACGGCTTCCCCGCCGGCATGACCTGGGTGACCAAGGTCGACGACCCGGAGGACAACACCGGCATCGCCTTCGGGGTCTATCGCATGAAGGCCGGCGAGACCGCGGAACAGGTTGCTGACGGCGAGACCGCATGGCTGCTGAT
Organism: Dongia sedimenti; assembly: GCA_030715195.1. GTDB lineage: Bacteria > Pseudomonadota > Alphaproteobacteria > Dongiales > Dongiaceae > Dongia > Dongia sedimenti. Next base: position 584,020 of record JAUYVI010000001.1, on the reverse strand, counting down.
GACCGGCAGCGCCGCTCTTTCGGTCGGCAATGTCACCAAGGAATGGACGCGCGGCTCGATCTTCGACGAGAGCCCGAAATGCATCCATGTGCCGGGCGGCACCACGGTGCGGCTCCGCGCCGAGACGGATACCGAGTTCACCGTCTATCGCACAGCCAACACCAGGAAGTTCGAGCCGAAATTCTACGAGACCGTCGCCAACGAGCATCGCGGCAAGGGCCAGGTCGGCGACACCTGCCTCCGCTTCGTGCGCACGATCTTCGACCGCACCAATTCCGATCCCAATGCCGAGCTGGTGCTGGGCGAGGTGATCACCATGCCCGGCCGCTGGTCCTCCTATCCGCCGCACCACCACGCGCAGCCGGAAATCTACCACTACCGCTTCACCGAGCCGCAAGGCTACGGCCTGGCCGAGAACGGGCCGCAGGTCTTTCGGGTGAAGCAGTACGACACCGTGAAGATCTTCGACGGCAACGACCATGCGCAGACCGCCGCCCCCGGCTACGGCATGTATTACGCCTGGGTGATCCGGCACCTGCCGAACAATCCCTACGGCATCCCCGACTTCACCGAAGAGCACAAGTGGGTGATGGACAAGAACGCCGCCTTCTGGTTCCCGAAAGAGCTGAAGGACGGGAACTGAGCTGATGCCAGCCTTGGATAAAGAGGGGCGGTCGCTCGATCTGATCTGCCTCGGACGCGCCGCGGTCGATCTCTACGCGGAACAGCTCGGCGCGCGGCTGGAGGACGTCTCCAGCTTCGCCAAGTATATCGGCGGCTGCGCGGCCAACATCGCCGTCGGCACCGCGCGGCAGGGCCTGAAGTCCTCGATGCTGGTCCGGGTCGGCGACGATCACATGGGCCGCTTCGTGCGCGAGACGCTCGCGCGGGAAGGCGTCGAGACCGGCCATGTCTCGACCGATCCCTCGCGCCTCACGGCACTGGTGCTGCTCGGCATCAAGGACCGCGACACCTTCCCGCTGATCTTCTATCGCGAGAACTGCGCCGACATGGCGCTGGAGGAAGGCGATTTCGACGCCGGCTATATCGGCTCGGCCAAGGCACTGCTGGTCACCGGCACGCATTTCTCGACCGAGAGCATCAACCGGGTCAGCCACCACGCCATCCAGCTCGCCAAGCGGGCCGGCACCAAGGTGATCCTCGACATCGACTACCGCCCGGTGCTCTGGGGCCTGACCAGCCGCGGCATGGGCGAGGTCCGTTACATCGCCTCCTCGGGCGTCTCCGCGCATCTGCAGAAGATCGTGCCGCATTGCGACCTCATCATCGGCACCGAGGAGGAGCACTGCATCGCCGGCGGCTCCGACGACATCATGGCCGCGCTCCGCGCCACCCGGTCGATGAGCAGCGCGCAGATCGTGGTGAAGCGCGGGCCGCTCGGATGCAGCGTCTTCCCCGGCGAGATCGGCAAGACCCTCGATGAGGGCATCACCGTGAAGGGTGTCACCGTCGAGGTGCTGAACGTGCTCGGCGCCGGCGACGCCTTCGCCTCCGGATACCTGCGCGGCTGGATCAACGGCGAGAGCATCGAACAGGCCTGCACCTATGCCAATGCCTGCGGCGCCCTGGTCGTCTCGCGCCATGGCTGCGCGCCGGCCATGCCGAGCAAGATCGAGCTCGACGACTATCTTTCACGCGCCAAGGACGTGAAGCGGCCGGATCTCGATCCGCGGCTCAACCATCTGCACCGCGTCACCAACCGCGCCGCGCAATGGCCACAGGTCATGGCGCTCGCCTTCGACCACCGCTCGCAATGCGAGGCCCTGGTGAAGGAGGTCGGCCAGCCCTTGAGCAAGATCGCCGAGCTGAAGGAAATCATCGCGAAGGCGGTGCTCTCGGTCGCCAAGGATTTCCCCGGCCGCGCCGGCGTGCTGGTCGATGGCCGCTTCGGCCAGTCGGTGCTGGAGCACATCACCGGCCAGGGTCTCTGGATCGGGCGACCCGTGGAACTGCCGGGCTCACGGCCCTTGCGGTTCGAGGCCGGTCCGAACGTCGCGCAGGAAATGCGGGCCTGGCCGGCCGAGCACACCGCGAAATGCCTGGTCTTCTATCATCCGGATGACAGCGCCGAGCTGAAGCGCGAGCAACTCTCTTATCTCGGCCAGATCCAGGAGGCCTGCATCGGCACCGGCCACGATCTCCTGGTCGAGGTCATCCCGCCGAAAGCCATGCCGAGCGACGACACCACCCTGCCCCGCGCCATCGCCGAGATCTACGCGCATGGGATCAAGCCGGACTGGTGGAAGCTCCCGTCGATGAGCGACGCGGGCTGGAACGGCGTCGCCGCCGAAATCAAGGCCAACGATCCCTATTGCCGCGGCGTGGTGCTGCTGGGCCTCGAGGCGCCGGAGGACGAGCTGGCGGCGGCGTTCAAGATCGCGCGGCGCCACCCGATCTGCAAAGGCTTCGCCATCGGCCGCTCGATCTTCATGGCGCCGGCCCGCGACTGGCTGCTCGGCAAGTGCGACGCGGAGGCATTTGCCGCCAACGTGGCCGACAACTATCGTCGGCTGATCGAAATCTGGCTCGCGCCGCAATCGGCGGCGGCGTGAGATGAGGGGACGTCGGAGCTTCGGTAGTGCAATCTGCTCCGCCGTCATCCCCGAACTTGGTTCGGGGATCCACGCCTTTGCATCGTGCGGCATCCAAGGCGTGGATCCCCGCGCCTAGCGCGGGGATGACGGCCGAGTGGTAGAACAAGGCGGTGCGCGACACCGCGACTGGGAAGTGGAAATGAACATGACCGGAAAAACCATCAGGCTGACCATGGCGCAGGCGCTGGTGCGCTACCTCGCCGCGCAGCGCAGCGAGATCGACGGTAAGGATGAGCCGCTGGTGGCCGGCACTTTCGCGATCTTCGGGCACGGCAATGTCGCCGGCATGGGCGAGGCGCTGGCCGCCGCCACCGACGTGCTGCCGACCTATCGCGCGCACAATGAGCAGTCGATGGCCCTGGCCGCGATCGCCTATGCCAAGGCGAGGAACCGCAAGCAGTTCATGGCCTGCACCACCTCGATCGGCCCCGGCGCCACCAACATGGTGACCGCCGCGGCGCTCGCCCATGTCGATCGCCTGCCGGTGCTGCTGCTGCCGGGCGACATCTTCGCCAGCCGCCTGCCCGACCCGGTGCTGCAGCAGATCGAGCATTTCGGCGATCCGACGCTCTCGGTCAACGACACGTTCAAGCCGGTCTCGCGCTTCTGGGACCGCATCATGCGCCCCGAGCAGATCCTGCAGAGCCTGCCCCAGGCAATCCGCGTGCTGACCGACCCCGCCGATTGCGGCCCAGTCACGATCTGCCTGCCGCAGGACATCCAGGCCGAGGCCTATGACTATCCGGCGGAATTCTTCGCGCCGCGCAAGCATCGCCTGCGCCGTCCGGCGCCGGATGCGCGCGAGGTGGCGGAGGCCGCCGAGGCGTTACGCAACGCCAAGCGGCCGATGGTGATCCTCGGCGGCGGCGTGCATTACAGCGAGGCCGTCGCGGAAGTCCGCGGCTTCCTCAACAAGCATGGGCTGATGGCCGGCGAGAGCCAGGCCGGCAAGGGCGCCCTCAACTGGGACGATCCGCACAACCTCGGCTCGGTCGGCGTCACCGGATCGAGTGCTGCCAACACGCTGGCCGCCGATGCCGATGTGGTTCTCGCGGTCGGCACCCGCCTGCAGGATTTCACCACCGGCTCCTGGGCGCTGTTCAAGGCGAAGCCGAAGCTGATCCAGCTCAACGTCGCCGCCTATGACGCCTGGAAGCACAACGCGCTGCCGCTCATCGGCGATGCGCGGGTGACCCTGCCACTGCTGAGCGCGGCCTTGGGCGACTGGAAGGTTTCCGCCGACCGCGCCGCCCATGGCACCGCGGAGATCGCGCGCTGGCGCGGCGCCGTCGATGCGGCAACCGCGGCGCCGAAGCAGGGCAACGCGCTCCCCTCCGACGCGCAGGTGCTGGGCGCGGTCAACCGCAAGTCGGCGCCGACCGATGTGGTGGTGAACGCCTCGGGCGGCCTGCCCGGCGAGATGCACAAGCTGTGGAAGACCCGCGATCCCAAGGGCTACCACATGGAATACGGCTTCTCCTGCATGGGCTATGAGATCGCCGGCGCGCTCGGCGTGAAGCTGGCCTTCCCGGAGCGGCGCGTCCTGGCGCTGATCGGCGACGGCGGCTACATGATGATGAACTCGGAGCTCGCGACCTCGGTGATGATGGGGGCGAAGATCGACGTCGTCGTGCTCGACAATGGCGGCTTCGGCTGCATCAACCGGCTGCAGCAGGCCTGCGGCGGAAGGCCGTTCAACAACCTGCTGGTCGATGCGCATCGCAAGGTCGATGTCCCGATCGACTTCGCGGCGCATGCGGCGTCGATGGGCGCCATCGCGGAGAAGGTCGCCAACATCGCCGAGCTCGAAGCGGCGCTCGACCGCGCCAAGACCAGCGACCGCAGCCATGTGATCGTCATCGACACCGACCCGATGATCACCACCCAGGAAGGCGGCGCCTGGTGGGAGGTTGCGGTCCCGGAAGTTTCGACCCGCAAGGAGGTCGAAGCTGCCCGCGCGAGTTACGAAAAGCAGATGGCCGCGCGATCCGGCGCAGCGGAATAGAGAACATGACCAAGAAAACTCTCGGCATCGGCCTGATCGGCGCGGGCTTCATCGGCCGCGCCCATGCCTTCGGCTATCACACCATGCCGGCGGTCTTCGCCAATGCCGGCGCCCTGCCCGTCCTCAAGGTGATGTGCGACACGCCGGCGGCGCGGGCCAAGCAAGTCGCCGACGAGCTCGGCTTCCCGTGCAGCACCGATGACTGGCGCAAGCTGGTCAACGATCCCGAGGTGGACATCGTCGATATCTGCGCACCCTCGAACCTGCACCGCGAGATCGCATTGGCCGCGATCGCGGCCGGCAAGCATGTCTATTGCGAGAAGCCGGTTGGCCTCGGCGGCGCCGAAGCGACCGAGATCGCGGCAGCCGCCAAAAAGAAGGGTATCAAGACCCAGGTCGGCTTCTCCTACGCCCGGCATCCGGTGATCGGCCTCGCCAAGAAGCTGATCGACGAAGGCGCGCTGGGGAAGCTCATCCACATGCGCTGGACCTATAACGAGGACTATATGTCGGATCCGGCGGCGCCCTTCACCTGGCGCAACGATGCGAAGCTCGGGAGCCGGGCCGGAGCGCTCGGCGATCTCGGCGCGCATGGCCTCGCCATCACCGGCGTGCTGGCGGGCGAGATCAGTGCGGTCTGCGCGCGCACCGTCCTCGCCACGCCGAAGCGCAAGGATCCGGCGACCGGCGAGCTACGCCAGGTCGACAACGAGGACGTGACCGACTGCCTGTTCGAATGCAGCAACGGCGTGACCGGCATCTTCAGCACCAGCCGCATCGCCTGCGGCTCGAAGATGCACCTCTCCTTCGAGCTGGTCGGCTCTCAGGGCACGGTGCGCTGGAATGCCGAGCGCTACAACGAGCTCGACTACTACGATTCCCGCGAGCCCAAGGACCGCCAGGGCTTCCGCACCATCTTCGCCAATGCCAGCCACGCCCCCTATGGCAACTTCTGTCCGGCTCCGGGCCACGGCATCGGCTTCAACGACTTCAAGGTGATCGAGATCTACGAGCTGATGGAAGCGATCGCCTCGGGCAAGCGCGTGCTCACCGATATGGATGACGGCGCCAGAGTCGGGCGGATCATGGATGCGGTGCTGGATTCGGCGGATAAGCGCGCTTGGGTGTCGGTGGGCTGACTGCGACCGCCGGCTACTTCCCGCCCGGGCTGCGCATCGCGAGCCCCACGGCCAGCGTCTGCGCCAAGCAGAGCGATGCGGTCAGCGAGCGGAAGCCCTGCACTTCCGCGTCCTTGATCTCGAAGAACACACTGGCGAACCGGGAGATCGGGCTGACCATGCTGTCGGAGATCACGATCACCGAGGCGCCGCGCGCGGCGGCGCGTTCGACGATGGCGGCGGTCTCGCGGGCATAGGGCGAGAAGCTGATCGCGATCAGCGCGTCATCGGGTTGGATCGAGCGGACCTGCTCGTCCAGCATGCCGCCCAAGCCGTCCAGCAGATGGGTCGGCTTCTCGGAATGCGGCAGGGCATAGGCGAGATAGGCCGCGACCGGGAAGGAGCGGCGCTGGGCGACGACATAGACCTGGCGCGCCTTCACCAGGAGATCGACCGCCTGGCCGAGCTGCTCCGGCGTCAGCACTTCCTGGATGTGCTCGAGCGCGACGGCGCTCGCGGCACAGAAGCGCGCGAGGAAATGATACGGACCGTCCTCTTCCTCCTGCTCGGCGCGGTCGAGGGCGAGGCCGCGGACGCGCTCGGCATAGCTCGGGCTGCGGCTGGCGAGCGGCGCCTGGAACACCCGCTGCATCTCGCGGAAGCCGGAATAGTCGAGGGCTTGGGCGAAGCGGATCAACGCCGAGGGCGGCACCCCGGCTCGCTCCGCGATCACCACCACGGTTTCCAGCGCGATGTCGTTCGGATGGTCGAGCACGAACTTCGCGATCTGCTGCAGACGATTGCTCAGGCCGTCATAGCGTTCGGCAATGCGCGTCCGGAGCGCGGCCAGGTTCTCCGCCGCATCCGGTTCGCTGGTCTTTGCCTTCGGTTTCGCCACCGCCATCGCTCCCCCTCGATCCGCACAAGCAGAACTGATTCGGCTTTGCGGTCAACCGGTTCAGCCGCCGATGAAACGCTCTTTCGGCTTTCTTGAACAGTTGGAAAAAATGTTGCAGATTCCAAGGCGAATTTCACCCGCAATCGGAACCGCATCCCCATGCTCGAAATCGCTCTGATCGGCGCCGGCCGGATCGGCCAAATCCACGGTCGCAACATCGCCGCCCATCCCGGCGCCAAGCTGCGCTGGGTGACCGACGTCAACGCCGAGGCCGCCGGCAAGCTCGCCTCCGCCTTGGGTGCCCAGAGCGGCACCGATGCCAGGAAGGCGATCGAGGACCCGGCGGTGAAGGCGGTCGCGATCTGCAGCTCGACGGACACCCATGCCGAGATGATCGAACTGGCGGCCAAGGCCGGCAAGGCGATCTTCTGCGAGAAGCCGATCGATCTCTCGCTGGAGCGGGTCGATCAGTGCCTCGCCACCGTGCGCAAGGCCGGCGTCACCATGATGATCGGTTTCAACCGCCGCTTCGATGCGAGCTTCGCCGCTCTGCACGAGGGCGTGCGCAGCGGCAAGATCGGCAAGCTCGAGACATTGATCGTCACCAGCCGCGATCCCGGCCCGCCGCCGATCGGCTACATCAAGGTCTCGGGCGGATTGTTCCGCGACATGATGATCCACGACTTCGACATCGTGAGCTGGATCCTCGGCGAGATGCCGACCGAGGTCTATGCCACGGCCTCCAACCTGGTCGATCCGGAGATCGGCAAGGCCGGCGACATCGACACCGCCATGGTCGTGTTGAAGACCAAGAGCGGCGCCATCGCCCAGATCAGCAACAGCCGCCGCGCCGTATATGGCTACGACCAGCGGATCGAGGCCTTCGGCTCCAAGGGCATGCTGCAGGCCGGCAACCAGGTGGCAAACACGGTGACCTTCTCCGGCGAGCCCGGCGTGGTCGGCGAGAAGCCGCTGCACTTCTTCCTCGAGCGCTACGACGCCGCCTATCGCACGGAGCTGCAGCACTTCATCGACTGCGTGCTCGGCAAGGCCAAGCCCGCGACCAGCATCGAGGACGGCCGCAATGCTCTGGCCCTGGCGGAAGCGGCGGTGCAGTCGCTGAAGAGCGGCGTGCCGGTGAAGGTGTGACGCCGCGCTAGATCGTGCCCTCGAGCTCCGCCAGGTCCTGCAACTCCTTGTCGCCGGCCATCATGGTCTGCAGCGCATCCAAGGAGATTTCGGACTTCGCGAACGTGCCCATGGTCTTGCCGCGGTTCAGGATGGTGAAGCGATCGCCGACCGCATAGGCGTGGCGGACATTGTGGGTGATGAAGATGACCCCGAGGCCGCGGGCGCGCACCTGGCGGACGTATTTCAGCACCATCGAGGTCTGTGCTACGCCCAAAGCCGAGGTCGGCTCGTCGAGGATCAGCACCTTGGCGCCGAAATAGACCGCGCGGGCGATCGCGACGCATTGCCGCTCGCCGCCGGACAGCGTGCCGACCGCCTGTTGCGGATCGCGGATGTCGATGCCGATCTTCTTCATCTCCTCGCGGGTGACGGCATCGGCGTGCTTCATGTCGATGAAGGCGAACGGGCCTTTCCGCTTGGCCGGCTCGCGGCCCATGAAGAAGTTCCGGGTGATCGAGAGCAGCGGGATCATGGCGAGATCCTGGAACACCGTCGCCACGCCGGCATCGAGCGCATCGCGCGGGTTGGTGAACCGGGCCGGCGCGCCCTCGACCCGGATCTCGCCCTCCGACGGCTGGTAGACGCCGGAGAGCGTCTTGATCAGGGTCGACTTGCCGGCGCCGTTATCGCCCAGCAGGCAATGCACCTCGCGGGCATTGACCGTCATCGAGACGCCGGTCAATGCGACGACCGGGCCGAAGAACTTGGTGACGTCCTTCACCTCGATCAGCGGACGGTCCTGGTGCGTCTGTTCGGCGGCGGCCATCTCAGCGCTCCCCCGTGACGCGGCGACGGATCATGTTGTTGAACAGCACCGCGGTCAGCAGCATGGCGCCGAGGAACACCCGGAACCAGTCGTTCGGCACGCCGGTGAACAGGATGCCCATCTGCACCACGCCGAAGATCAGCGCGCCGAAGCAGGCGCCGACGATCGAGCCGTAGCCGCCGGTCAGGAGGCAGCCGCCGATCACCGCGGCGATGATCGCCTCGAACTCCTTGAGCAGGCCGCGGTCGGAGGCGGCGGAGCCGAACTCGAAGATCTGGTTCGTCGCATAGACGGTGGCGCAGAAGGCGGTGAACATGAACAGCGCGATCTTCACCCGGGTGACCGGCACGCCGACATTGCGGGCCGCATTGGCGTCGCCGCCGGCGGCGAAGATCCAGTTGCCGACCCGGGTCCGGGTCAGGATCACGTGGGCGATGAAGGCGAGGCCGAGCGCCCAGAGGATGACCGCCGGCACGCCCTGCACCGCGGGGGTGCCATCCGCGAGCTTGTCGAACACGCCGATCTCGGCGAACCAGACGAACAGCGGGCGGAAGGCGATGCCGGAGAACAGCGCCGGGATGATGCTGTCGCCCGCCGCCTCCTTCACGCCGGAGACGATGGTCCGGTTGGAGAACACGATCGAGAGCGCGATGGTGAGGCCGCGCAGAATGTAGAGCGAAGCCAGGGTCACGATGAACGACGGCAGGCGGGTGCGGACCACGATCCAGCCGTTCAGGAATCCGACCGCCAACGCGCCGGCGAAGGCGAACAGCGTGCTGGCGAGCGCCGACCAGCCGAAATAGACCATCGGGATCGCAATCATCATGCCGGCGAAGCCGATCATCGAGCCGACCGACAGGTCGAACTCGCCGCCGATCATCAGCAAGGCGGCCGCGCAGGCGATCAGGATCAGCTGGGCGCTGACCGTGCTCCAGTTGAGCACGCCGTCGGGGGCGAACATGCCGCTGTCCCCGGCGGTGACGCCGAAGAAGATGAAGACCAGGATGACGCCGGCCAGCGCGCCGAACTCGGGATGCTGCAGGAACTTGCGTCCGCGGGTCTGGCGCTTCATCCGCTCGTCGCGGGTCTTCTGCAGGATTTGCTCGGATTGCGCCGTCTTTTCGGCTGCCGGAACGTCGGCCATGGGCTGGGGTCTCCCTGAACTGGAGCGGGCGCCCTTCCGGACGCCCGCTCGTCGGTTCAGCAGTCTGGTTGCGTCGGGCTCAGCGGTACTCGCCGGCGTACTTCTCGACCAGGCCGATGTTCGCCTTGGTCACGAAGCCCGGGCCGGTGTTGACGTTGTTGGCCGGGATCACGCCGAGCCGCACGTACTTCACCAGGAAGGCGACGCTGAGATAGCCCTGCAGGTAGGGCTGCTGGTCGATCGCGGATTCCATCGTGCCGTCCTTGATCGCGTTGCTGATATCGGCATCGAGATCGAAGCTGATGAAGCTCTTGTACTTGGACGCGCTCTTGGTGTCCTTCAGGAGCTTGATCACCGGATCGGCCGAGTTGGGCCCGAGGGTCAGGATGCCGTCGGTGTCGGGATGCGACGTGAGATAGGCCTTCACCCGGTTGTAGACGTCGGTCGGATCCATGCCGGAATCGACCATCTGGTCGCCGAGTTTCACGCCGAGGCCGTCGGCATAGCCCTGGCAGCGCTCCACCGAGGCGTTGTTGGTGATGTAGTGGTTGACGCAGAGGAACTTGGTGACGCCCGCGGCCTTGGCGCGCTCGCCCGCACCCTTGCCGGCATCGTATTCCGGCTGGCCGATATGCATCAGCGCGCCGAGCTTCTTCGATTCCGCGGCGGTCCCCGAATTGACGGTGATCACCGGGATACCCTTGGCCATCGCCGCCTTCAGCGGGCCTTCGAGCACGCTGTAATCGGCGATCGTGGAGATGATGCCGGCCGGCTTCTGCGCGGTCGCCTGCTCGATGATGCGCGCCATGTCGGCGAGGTCGCCGTTCGGCGGGTTACGGAAGTCGACCTTCACGCCGAAGTCCTTCTCGGCATCCTTCAGCGAGTTCTTGATGACGTTCCACCAGGAATCGGAATCCGGGGAATGGCTGACGAAGACGAAGTGCTCGCCGTCCGCCTGCGCCACCGCGGCGCCGCCCAGCATCGGGAGCGCCAAGGCGGCGCCCAGAAACAGTCTGCGTACAATTCCGGTTTTCATTCTGTCCTCCCAAGTTGCCGCCGGCCTCTGGTCCCTTGAACCGGGATCTCAGGGCCGCCGTTTGGCCGTCCTGGCCGCTCTCCGCCCGCCGCGGCCAATCCCGGGAGATCGATCCCTCAAGGCCTTGGCGCGGTTCGCTTGAGGCCACAGAATACCGATTTCACATCTAGGCATCAATCGGAATAATTATTCCATTTCGCCAAACGCGCCTGGCGGGGGCGGGTTTCAGGCCGGTCCGGAGAGCGGTCAGTGCCGCGGTTCGTTCAGCAAGCTTTCAGCCGCCCGGAGATGACGGAGGAGCCGCGACGCCGAAGCCGATCGGCGCGTCATAGAGATGGTGCGCTTATAGGTGGCGGGATCGATGCGGTGGATGAGGGAGAGGCGCAGGAGTTCCCGCAGCTGGCGCGAGATCGAAATCCCGTGCTGCCGCCGGACGACGCCGCGTGGCGCCGCGCGAAACACTGGATCCGCTACGGATCGAGGACCGTGCGGAAGCACAGGCGCAGGGTCTTGGCGCGATCGGAGTGGATCTGGCGATGCGGCAACCGCTTAACGCCGGATCAGATACGGGCTCGCGACGTCACGCTGACGCGATCGGGACGATCAGCGGACGTGCGGCGGGCAGCGCTCCAGGCGGCGCTCGGTCGCGCGCAGGGTCTCGAGGTCGTCGGCGAGCAGGCTCCCCGAAAGCCACATGATTGCGAACACCGCCCCAAGAAAAATCGGCTCCATGATACGGTCTCCATTCGAAGCGACCGGCGGCGCCCACCTGGGCACAACGCATCGGTCCATGGCGGCAATCATCAATCATATAAGTTGCGGAAGCTTTAAAATCGGGACGAGGACGTGCGACCGAATGCCGCTCGAAGCCGCGGATTTACGGCTAATTTTCCCTGAAGTTTTCGATGAAAAAAGCCCCGGCCGAAGGCGCGGCCGGGGCTGCTGTAAGCCAGGCGACGCGGCTTATTTCGCGGCGTCGATCACGGCGTGAGTCCAGGCGCCTTCCGGGGCCTTGCTGATCACCGGATCGGAGCCGCCGGTCATCAGGGTCTTCACGGTGCGCTCGTAGGCCGCCTCGTCGAGATAGCCGGTGCCCTTCGGATTCTCGCCGACCAGCTTGGCGATCTCCTGCATCATGGTCTTCTGGTGGCCCTCGGTCTGGGCGCCGCTCTCGTCATTGTCGAGCACGATCTTCACCGCCTCGTCCTGATGCGCGGCGGCGTACTCCCAGCCTTTCATCGAGGCCTTCAGGAACTTGGCCAGCTTCGCGACCTTGGCGGGATCCTTCAGCGAGGCATCCAGCGTGTAGAGCCCGTCCTCGAGCGTCGCCACGCCCTCGTCCTCGTACTTGAAGGTGACGAGGTCGTCGGCTTTGAGCTGGCCGCTCTCGATGATCTGCCAATACTCATTGTAGGTCATGGTCGAGATGCAGTCGGCCTGCTTCTGCAGGATCGGATCGACGTTGAAGCCCTGCTTCAGCACCTTGACGCCGCCGGCGCTGCCGTCGGTCTTGAGACCCAGCTTGTTCATCCAGTTCAGGAACGGATACTCGTTGCCGCCGAACCAGACGCCGAGGGTCTTATCCTTGAAATCCGCGGGCGACTTGATGCCGCTGTCCTTGCGGCAGGTCAGCATCAGCCCGGACTTCTGGAACACCTGGGCGATGTTGACCAGCGGCACGCCCTTCTCGCGGGTGGCGAGCGCCGAGGGCATCCAATCGACGACGACATCGGCGCCGCCGCCGGCGATCACCTGGCTCGGGTTCACGTCGGGGCCGCCGGCCTTGATCGTGACGTCGAGCCCTTCGGCGTCGTAGAAGCCCTTGGCCTTGGCGACGTAATAGCCGGCGAACTGCGCCTGGGTGACCCACTTCAACTGCAGGGTCAGCGCGTCGGCGGCGTTCGCGGCGGTGGCGGCCATGCAGAGCGCGATCGCGGTCGCAGCTGCGCCGAATTTCCCAGTTAAATTCAATTGGGTCAGTTTCATTTGCCTCTCCTGTTTCAAGTTCAATTTTGTGCCCGATAGGAAGGATGCCAGAAGGTGAAAGCGCGCTCCAGAAGCGCGAGGATGCCGTAGAACGCCGATCCGGCAACCGCGGCGACGGCAATGGTGGCCCAGACCACATCGAGGCCCATGCGGGCGTTCTCGATGTTGATGCGGAAGCCCATGCCCGCGGTCGGCGAGCCGAAGAACTCGGCGACGATGGCGCCGATCAGCGCCAGGGTCGAGTTGATCTTCAGGGCATTGAAGATGAAGGGCAGCGCCATCGGCAGCCGCAGCTTCAGCAGGGTCTGCACATATCCGGCGCCATAGGAGCGCATCAGGTCGAGCGACATGCGGTCCGCGGCATTGAGGCCGGCCAGCGTGTTCACCAGCATTGGGAAGAAGATCATCAGCACGACCACCGCCGACTTCGACTCCCAGCCGAAGCCGAACCACATGACCATGATCGGCGCGATGCCGATGATCGGCACGGCGCTGGCGAAATTGCCCAACGGCAGCAGCCCGCGCTGCAGGAACGGATAACGATCGGCGAGCAGCGCCGTTGCGAAACCGATGGCATTGCCGATGACGAAGCCGGCCAGAACGGATTTCAGGAAGGTCTGCGCGAAATCGTCGGCCAGCGTGGCGGCGCCGTTGCGGATGGCTTGGGCGATCGCGGCCGGTGCGGGCAGCAACACTTTCGGCACGGCGAAGCCAATGACGATCGCTTGCCAGAGATAGACCAGCAGCAGGCCGAAGATCAGCGGAATCGCGATGTCGCGCCAGCGGTTGCGCGGCATGGCGGCGAGATCTGCCATCACGATCCAGGTGAACAATGCGATGCCGATCAACGCCAACCAGAAGCCACTTGCCGAGAGGCCCATCTGGAACAAGGCGGGCTCGCTCCCGAGACCCAACAGTTGATTGAGCAAGTTCTCAAGGCCTCCGAAGCTCTCCGCGGTCGGCAGCAAGATCAATGTCGCCGCGCTGACGCTCAGCCCGATCAGCCGTAGGGCCACCCAGGGTGCCACGGCGAGACAGCCGAGGCAGATAAGCATCGTGGCGACGGCCGATGGAAATGCGTTCCAAAAGATGAGGTCGGCATCATAGGTGCCGAGCGGCATCCAGAAGCTGAAGATGATGCAGAGCGACGCAATGAAGCGCAGCGGCAGATAGGTGGCGAAGCGACCCCTCATACCCGGGCGCCCATCTTGCGCAGGGTCAGCCGCTCGATGCCGCCCATCGCGTAGACCAGCACGCTGCCGAGCAGTGCCGCCATCAGCAGCGCCGACCAGATCTGCACGGTCTGGCCGTAATAGGAGCCGGAGAGCAGCCGCGCGCCGATTCCGCCACTGGCACCCGTCGGCAGCTCGCCGACGATGGTGCCGACGAGAGAGATGGCGATCGCCACCTTCATGCTGGCGAACAGGAACGGGATCGAGGCCGGCAGGCGCAGCTTCCAGAACACCTGCCAATCGCCGGCGCTGTAGGTGCGCATGAGATCGAGCTGCAGCACGTCCGGCGAGCGCAACCCCTTCACCATGCCGATGGTGACCGGGAAGAAGCAGAGATACATGGAGATGATCGCCTTCGGCACCAGCCCGACCATGCCGACGGCGCCCAGGATCACGATGATCATCGGCGCGATCGCCAGGATCGGCACGGTCTGCGAGGCGATGATCCAGGGCATCAGGCTGCGGTCGAGGGTCCGCACGTGCACGATGCCGGCGGCGAGCAGCATGCCGAGGATCGCGCCGAAGGCGAAGCCGAGCATGGTCGCCGAAGCGGTGATCCAGGCGTGATAGAGCAGCGAGCGCTTGCTGGACGGCGCCACCTCGAAGGTGGTCTTCCAGAACTCGGCGATCACCTGATGCGGCGAGGGCAGGACCGGCCGCTCCATCGACCAGGTGGCACCGATGATCTCAGGGGTCGTTCCGGTCTGGCCGTTATTCGCCATCATGGCCGTGACCTGCGGCCAGTTCAGCAGCACCGCCAGCGCGTACCAGAGCACGACGATCGCGGCCACGATGGTCGCGACCGGCAGGACCCGGCCACGGGGGGACATGAAGCTGATGGCGATATCAGACACGCGAAGCCGTCCATTCTTTTCCCTCCCCCTTCAGGGGGAGGTTAGGAGGGGGCATTGCAGCCTGAGCGCGCTTCGATCCAGCGCCGGGTATGGCATTCACGCTGCAGCCAAGATCCAACGCTGGATCTTGAACATCACGGCTGCAATGCCCCCACCCGCCTCCCCCTGAAGGGGGAGGAGAAGAAACCGCAACTGTCTGCGCAGCCCGGCTAGTCATACGAATGTCCGGCCTTCAGACCCTCGCGCACCCGGTGCGCCAGCGCGAGGGCGGCCGGGGATTCGCGGGTCTCGATGCTCCGGTCGGGCGGCAGGGTGCTGTCGATCACGTCGATGATGCGGCCGGGCCGCGCGCTCATCACCACGATGCGGGTCGAGAGCAGCACCGCTTCGTCGATCGAATGGGTCACGAAGATCACGGTCTTCCGGGTCTTGCGCCAGATCGAGAGCAGCTCCTCGTTCATCCGGTCGCGGGTGATCTCGTCCAGCGCGCCGAACGGCTCGTCCATCAGCAGGATGGCGGGGTCGAAGCTGAGCGCCCGCGCGATCGAGACCCGCTGCTGCATGCCGCCGGAGAGCTGCCAGGGAAATTTCTTCTCGAAGCCGGCGAGCCCCACCAGTTCCAGATAGCGTTTCGCCTTCTGCTCGCGCTCGTCCTTGGAGAGCCCGAAGATCTCGTGCGGCAGGGTCACGTTGCCGAGCACGTTGCGCCAGGGATAGAGCGCCGGCGCCTGGAACACGTAGCCATAGGCCCGCTTCCGCCGCGCCTCCTGCGGCGTCATGCCGTTGACCAGGGCGGTGCCGCCGGTCGGCTGCTCGAGATCGGCGACGATCCGCATCAGCGTGGTCTTGCCGCAGCCCGAGGGACCGATCAGCGAGACGAACTCGCCGGCATTGACCTGCAAATCGATGTCGCTCAGCGCATGGACCGGGGTGTCCGCGGTCTGGAACGTCAGACTGAGATTGCGGATATCGATGACCACGTCGCCCGCCACGGAAGCCCCCAAATCGGTCCCGGCGGCGGAAACGCCCGCCAGCCGCGCGTCGCCGTCAGACGGCATTCGCGCGTTCCACTATGGCACGAAGCAGCACGTCGCAACCAGCCGCGCAATCGCCCTTGGTGGCGTTCTCGATCTCGTTATGGCTGATCCCGTCCTCGCAGGGGATGAACACCATGGCGGTCGGCGCCACCCTGCTCAAATAACAGGCATCGTGCCCGGCGCCGCTGATGATCGGCATGGCATCGAAGCCGAGCTCTTCCGCGCCCTTCTTCACCGCGGCGACGCAGTTGGCGTCGAACTTCACCGGCGGCGAGTACCAGATCTCCTTGAAGTCCATGCTGAGGCCGTGCTGCTGGCAGGCCTCTTCGGCCGCCGCCTTCACCTCGGCCGCCATCTTGGAGAGCACCGCATCTTCCGGATGACGCAGATCAACCGTGAAGAAGACGCTGCCCGGGATGGTGTTCCTTGAATTGGGGCTGTTGGTGATCATGCCGACGGTGGCGCAGGCGAACGGCTGGTTGCTGTGCCCGATCTTGTTGACCGCGGTCACCACATGCGCCGCACCGACCAGCGCGTCCTTGCGCACCTTCATCGGCGTCGGGCCGGCATGGGCCTCCTGGCCGGTCAGCACCACCTCGAACCAGCGCTGGCCCTGCGCGCCCTGCACGATGCCGATGGTCTTCTTCTCGTTCTCCAGGATCGGGCCCTGCTCGATATGCGCCTCGAAGAAGGCATGCACCTCGCGCTTGCCGACCTCTTCCGGGCCGGCATAGCCGATGCGCGCCAGCTCCTCGCCCATGGTCTTGCCGCTGGGATCGGCGCGGCTGAGACCGTATTCCAGGTCGAACACGCCGGCAAAGACGCCGGACGCCACCATGGCCGGTGCGAAGCGCGAGCCTTCCTCATTGGTCCAGACCGCGACCTCGATCGGCCGGTTGGTCTCGTATTTGAGGTCGTTCAGCGAGCGGATGACCTCGAGGCCGGAGAGCACGCCGTAGATGCCGTCGAACTTGCCGCCCGTGGGCTGGCTGTCGATATGGCTGCCGGTGATGACCGGCGCCAGGCTGTCATCCTTGCCGGCTCGTCTCGCGAAGATGTTGCCCATCTTGTCGATCTTGATGGTGCAGCCGGCCTGGCGGCACCAGTCGATGAAGAGGTCGCGGGCCTCGCGGTCGAGATCGGTCAGCGCCAGGCGGCAGACGCCGCCCTTGGCGGTCGCGCCGATCTTCGCCATCTCCATCAGGCTGTCCCACAGCCGGTCGCCGTTCACCTTGAGATTGGTTGCCACCTGTCGCTCCTGTTTTTTCTTATTCCGCCGCCTTCTTAGCGTACGGATTCCGCGGGTCCTGAGTCCAGTTGAGATAGGGTTTTCCGGTATCGACCTCGACCATGCTGATGCAATCCGGCACCGGGCAGACGTGCTGGCAGAGATTGCAGCCGACGCATTCCTCGGTGATCACCTCATAGCGCCGCTGGCCGTCCACGCGCAGCGCCGCGATCGACTGATGCGAGGTATCCTCGCAGGCGATGTGGCAGAGCCCGCATTTGATGCATTTGTCCTGGTCGATGACCGCGACCGACTTGTAGTTGATGTTGAGATACTGCCAGTCGGTCACGTTCGGCACGGCCTTGCCCCGGAAGTCGTCGATCGTCCGGTAGCCCTTGGAATCCATCCAGTTCGAGAGGCCGGTGATCATGTCATCGACGATGCGGAAGCCGTGATGCATCGCCGCGGTGCAGACCTGCACCGTCCCGGCGGACAGCGCCATGAACTCCGCCGCGTCGCGCCAGTTGCCGATGCCGCCGATCGCCGAGATCGGAATTCCGTGGGTCTCCGGGTCGCGGGCGATGTCGGCGGTCATGTGCATGGCGATGGGCTTCACCGCCGGGCCGCAATAGCCGCCATGGGTCCCCTTCCCGTCCACCATCGGCATCGGCGCGAAATGGTCGAGGTCGATGCCGCAGATCGAGTTGATGGTGTTGATCAGCGAGACCGCATCCGCCCCACCCTGCTTGGCCGCACGCGCGGGCTTGCGCACGTCGGTGACGTTGGGCGTCAGCTTCACGATCACCGGCATCCGCGTGTGCTGCTTGCACCAGCGGGCGACCATCTCGACATATTCCGGCACCTGGCCGACCGCCGAGCCCATGCCGCGCTCCGACATGCCGTGCGGGCAGCCGAAATTGAGCTCGATCCCGTCCGCCTCGGTCTCCTCGACCCGGGCGAGGATGTTCTTCCAGGAGAGCTCCTCGCAGGGCACCATCAGCGAGACGATGAGCGCGCGGTCCTTCCAGTCCTTCTTCACCTGCTTGATCTCGCGCAGGTTCACCTCGAGCGGCCGGTCGGTGATCAGCTCGATGTTGTTGAAGCCGACGATCCGGTCGTCGTTGATGTGCAGCGCGCCGTAGCGCGACGACACGTTCACCACCGGCGGATCTTCGCCGAGCGTCTTCCACACCACGCCGCCCCAGCCCGCCCTGAAGGCGCGAACGACGTTATATTCCTTGTCCGTTGGTGGGGCGGATGCCAGCCAGAACGGGTTCGGCGACTTGATGCCGACGAAGTTGGTGCTGAGATCAGCCATTGTGATTCTCCCAGTGATCCGGCGCGGGTGTCTCGCACCCCCACCCCGGCCCTCCGCCGTCCGCGAATGCGGACATCCGTCCGCGGGTTCGGGGGAGGGAGAAGAAGGCAGACTCGATGCAGTCCCCTCCCCCGAATCGGGGGAGGGTTAGGGTGGGGGTACGTCTGCTAACCACGCACGGCACCATTCGCGCGCAGTGCACGATCAATCGCATGCGCCGCCAATTTGCCGTCCTGCACGCTCTGCACGGTGAGATCGGTGCCGCTGGCGACGCAGTCGCCGCCGGCCCAGACCTTCGCCATGCTGGTCTTGAAATCGCCATCGACCACGATCTTGCCCTTGGCGGTGGCGAGGCCTTCGGGCGGCGTCAGCGTCTGGCCGATCGCCTTGAACAGCTGGTCGCAGTCCAGGCGGAACTTCTCGCCGGTCCCCGACAGCTTGCCGTCGGAGCCCATCCGCGTGTACTCGAACTCGACTCCGGCGATGGCGCCGTCCTTGCCGATCAGCAGGATCGGCCGCGCCCAATGCTTGATCTTGACGCCGGAGACCTGGGCGAACTCCTGCTCGTGGCCGGTGGCACTCATGTTCTCCGCGCCGCGGCGATAGACGATGGTCACGTCCTCGGCGCCCAGCTTCTTGACCTGGATCGCGATATCGATCGCGGTGTTGCCGCCGCCGATGACGACGACGCTGCGGCCCACCGGCAAGGCGGCCTTGTCCTTGGCCTGGCGCAGCGCAGCGATATAGCCGACGGCGTCGAGCACGCCGGACAATTCGTTCTCGCCCGGAAGATCGAGCGCATTGACGCCGCCCAGTCCGATGCCGAGGAAGACCGCATCGTAGTCGCGCGCCAAATCCGCGAGCTGGACATTCTGGCCGAGACGCTGGCCGGGCTTCACGTCGATGCCGCCGATCGAGAGGATGAAATCGACCTCGCGCTGGGCGAAGTTATCGACCGTCTTGTAGGCGGCAATGCCGTATTCGTTGAGGCCGCCGAGCTGCGGGCGCGCTTCGTAGACCGTGACGGCGTGGCCGAGCACGGCGAGGCGATGCGCGCAAGACATCCCGGCCGGGCCGCCGCCGACCACGGCCACGCGCTTGCCGGTGGATTCGGCGCGGGTGAACGGCTGGTGTCCGGTCTCGATCAGCTGGTCGACGGCGTAGCGTTGCAGCGCGCCGATATCGACCGGCCGGTCCTCCGAGGTGTTCCGCACACAGGCGCGCTCGCACAGGATCTCGGTCGGGCAAACCCTTGCGCACATCCCGCCGAAGATGTTCTCGGCCAGGATCTTCTCCGCGGCACCCTTCACGTTGCCGGTCGAGATCATGCGGATGAAGTTCGGAATGTCGATGTCGGTGGGGCAGGCCTCGACGCAGGGCGCGTCATGGCAGAAGAAGCAGCGCGCGCTGTCGACGACCGCGCGCGTCTTGTCGAGCATCGGCTTGATGTCGGCGAAATTGTCCTCGATCTCGGCCCGGGACAGAAGCCCGGCCGAGCCGCCCAATGGAGCAGGTCCCACTGGCAGTCTCCCTTCAGCTCTTTCGCGCGATCGGTCGGTGCCGGATTTTTACGGATGCACCGTTGCGGTCGCGCGCAACTCCCTATTGCAGGTAGGCTGCCAAAGTTTGACCGATCGATCAAGTTTTATTCGCGGGGCCGCGGAAAATGCGCTAGAATGCGGCCAACAGCAAAGGCCGCGCGGCCTGCCAAGCGCCGGCCATGATGGGAGGACGAATGGACTCGGCCCCGAAACCCGCCGGCGACGGCGGCGAGACCGCGGTGGCAGGCCCGCGCGAACAGGCCCGCGCCAAGATCGAGGCGAAGATCCTCGCCGCCGCCGAGGCGGTGTTCGCCGAGCACGGCTTCAGCGGCGCCGCCATGTCGGAGATCGCGCGCCGCGCCGGCATCCCGAAGCCCAACCTGCACTACTACTGCAAGACCAAGGAGGAGCTGTACCGGCGCGTGCTGCAGCAGATCCTCGACCTCTGGCTCGGCACCGCCGACGAGATCACGCCCGACGCCGATCCGGCGGCGGCCCTCTCCCACTACATCGCGGCCAAGATCGACCTCGCGCGAAGGCGGCCCTTGGCGTCGCGTGTCTTCGCCAACGAGGTGATCCACGGCGCGCCGCAGATCGGCGACTTCCTGGCGAACGAGCTCAACGACTGGGTCGCCCGCAAGGCCAAGGTGATCGACGGCTGGGTCAAAGCCGGCAAGCTGCAGCCGGTCGATCCGAAACACCTCTTCTTCATGCTCTGGGCCGCAACCCAGACCTACGCCGACTTCGCCGTGCAGATCGCCGCGGTGCTGGGACGGAAGAAGCTGCAGGCGGCGGATTACGACGCAGCGGCCAAGCAGACGACGGAGATCGTGCTGCGGGGGCTGGGGTTGAAGGTGCGGTGAGAGCTGGCGCTGGATCTTGAACGCTCAGGCTGCAAGTGCCCCCCTCTTACTCCCCCCTGAAGGTGGGAGTAAGAGCACTGGCAGCCGGATTAGCTCCGGCTCGACCGACCACTCGGTAAGAGCCTCCCACCTTCAGGGGGGAGGTTGGAGGGGGGCACTGCAGCCGTGGTGCTTCCAAAAGCGCGCTGATGATCGATCCCGTGCTCTTACGTCGCCAGCACTTCCAAATCGAGCGACCCTGAATACCGGATCACCTGTCCGCACAGCGGCAACCCCACCGAGACCTCGAACGCATACCTCCCGTCCTTCTCACCTTCCCAGGCCGTCATCGACGGCGCGAGCAGGCGCGGCACCGTGATCGGCCCGATCTGCGTCGCGATCAGCCGATAGACCAAGCGGCCGCCCTCGCACATCGGCTGCAGGTAGAGCGACAACGGTCCGATCTGTTCCACCAGGAAGTCGTCGTCCTTGCGGAAAGTGCTTTCCATCGCCCGGCCATCGAAGGTGCGGGACCAGACCATCTGGTCCGAGAAATGCCAGGCGACGACGACCAGCTCCGCTTTCGGATTGGATTTCGGCAAGCGCAGGAGCATCGCGATCAACCCGCCGAGCCCCTTGCCCCGCTGCACATTGGCGGTGCCCGACAGGCGGATCGTCCCGCGATGCGCGCGCTGCACGATCTCCGGCAGCTTCACGAAGGCGCCGTCCAGGCATTCGATCAGCGCATTCTCGGGGATGCGCTCCGCAACGGCGCCGCCGGCAAAGCTTCCCCGCCGGCGGCCGCCGTCGAACATGACGGCGCTCTACTGCGCCGCCTTCCGCGGCACCGCGCGGGGCTGGCGGATGTCGTTGCGCTTCTTCACCGCCTCGAACACCGGCGGGAAGCAGGGGCGGTCGACATACTTGCCGGCGCCCTTCTCGACCTTCAGCGCGCCCTTCTCATAGACCACCTTGCCGGCGGCGATGGTGACGGTGTTGACGCCGGTCACCGTCATGCCTTCGAAGATGTTGAAATCGACCTTCTGGTGATGGGTCTTGGCCGAGATGGTGCGGCTGGCCTTCGGGTCCCAGACCACGAGATCGGCATCGGCGCCGACGCTGACCGAGCCCTTGCGCGGATAGATGTTGAAGATCTGTGCCGCGTTGGCGGAGGTGACCTTCACGAACTCCATCGGCGTCAGGCGCCCGGTGCCGACGCCGTGATGCCAGATCACCGACATCCGGTCCTCGACGCCGCCGGTGCCGTTCGGGATCTTGGTGAAGTTGTCGCGGCCCATCGCCTTCTGATCGGCGCAGAAGCAGCAATGGTCGGTGGCGGTGGTCTGCAGCATGCCGGATTGCAGGGCGCGCCAGAGAATCTCCTGGTTCTCCTTCGGCCGGAACGGCGGGCTCATCACATGGGCCGCGGCGAAGTTCCAGTCCGGATTGCGATAGACCGAATCGTCGATCAGCAGATGCCCCGCCAGCACCTCGCCATAGACCCGCTGGCCCTCGTTGCGGGCGCGGGTGATCGCTTCGACCGCCTCACGACATGAATTGTGCACGATGTAGAGCGGATTGCCGATCACCTGGGCGACGCGGATCGCGCGGTTGGCGGCCTCGCCCTCCACTTCCGGCGGGCGCGACATCGGATGCGCCTCGGGGCCGGTCAGGCCTTTCTTCACCAGCTCGTTCTGCAGATGGAACACCAGTTCGCCGTTCTCGGCATGCACGGTCGGGATGGCGCCCAGTTCCAGGCAGCGCGAGAAGCTCTTCACCAGGTTCTCGTCCGGCACCATGATGGCGTTCTTATAGGCCATGAAGTGCTTGAACGAGTTGACGCCATGCTCGCGGGCCAGCGTGCCCATGTCCTCGTAGACTTGGTCGCTCCACCAGGTGACCGCGACATGGAAGGAATAGTCGGCGCAGGACTTCTCCGCCCAGCCCATCCACTCCTTATAAGCGGACATCAGCGAGGTGTTGGGCGACGGAATCACGAAATCGATGATCATTGTCGTGCCGCCGGCGAGACCCGCCGCGGTGCCGGTGAAGAAATCCTCGCTGGCCACCGTGCCCATGAAGGGCAGCTGCATATGCGTATGGGGATCGATTCCGCCCGGCATCACGTATTGGCCGCCGGCATCCACCACCTGGGCACCAGCCGGCGCCGAGAGGTTCTCGCCCACGGCCTTGATCTTGCCGTTCTCGCAGAGGACGTCCGCCCGGACCATCTGTTCGGCGGTGACGACCGTACCACCCTTGATCAACACGGACATGGCAGGCACTCCCTTTTCATTTGCACCGCGCGCAAAAGTTCGGCGCGCGGCGGTTTGAGGAAATCTTACCCCGTTTGCCACCGGTTGGAAGTGGTCTCATGATTGGTTCGGCCCGAGGTTCACTGGGCGGGGCGCTATTGCAGTGCAAACTCTTGTTCAGTGGGCGGTTTCGTTGTTCACTACGACCCAATACGGGGCGGCGGAAACAAGAAATGACCAGGCTTCTCAGCCATCTGACCCAGGAGGTCATCGTCTTTCTCCTGGCGGCGACGCTGTTTCTGGCGGCGGCCATCTTCCTGCCGGGCTTCATGTTCAAGGACGGCGCCTTCCAGGCCGGCAATCTGATCGCCATGGTGCGCGCGGTCAGCGTGCTCGGTATCCTGGCGGTGGGCATGGGGATCGTGATCATCGGCCGCGGCATCGACCTCTCGGCCGTCGCGGTGATGGCGATGTCGGTGGCCTGGTACCTGCAGATGCTGAACAGCGGCGTGCCGGGCTGGCAGGCTCTCGGCTGGGCCCTGGCCGGGGTGGTCGCGGTCGGGCTGATCAACGGCTTCATGGTCGCCTATGCCGATGTGCCGGCGATCTTCGTGACCCTCGCCAGCAGCTATTTCGTCTATGGCTTCGTGCGCTCGCAGCTGATCGTCAGCGATGCGACGCCGGCACCGGCGGGAAGCTGGATCCTGGAGCTCCCCAACCTGGGCCTGGTCACGAGCACCCATATCCCGATCGACGTCTATGCCTTCGGCGCCGCCGTCTTCGTCGGTTTCCTGTTCCTGCGCTTCACCAAATGGGGTCGCTATATCTACCTGATGGGCGACAACTTCATGGCGGCGCGCAACATGGGCGTGCCGGTGCGGCCGATGACCGTGCTTTATTACGTGATCTCGGCGCTGATGGCCTTCGTCGCCGGCATCCTCACCACCTCCAGCATCCAGAGCATGAACGTGCGCGTGGTGAACTCCAACATGCTCTATGACGTGATCCTGGTCTGCGTCATCGGCGGCATCGGTCTTTCCGGCGGCAAGGGCTATATGCGCAACGTCGTGGTCGGCGCCCTGCTGATCGGCATCATGGGCAACGCCATGACCATCATGGACTTCACCAACGTCGAGCAGAACCTGATCAAGTCGATCATCCTGCTGACGGCGATCATCATCGACGGCCTGCTCAACCCCCGCGACGAGCAGACGGCACAGCAAGGCGATATCTAGCGTTCAACGACAAGACAAAATCATCCAACAGGCAAGGGAGCCGAAGATGCGATTGAAACAGACACTGGCCGCCATCGGACTGGCGGCGTTGGGCACCGTCACGCTGCACGCCGCACAGGCGCAGGAAGCCCAGGACGATCCGGGACCGGCCGCCTATGCCGCGGCGCTCAAGGGCAAGCGCGTCGTGCTGGTGCCGATGGCCATGGGCTTCGACCTCGCCCAGGGCTGGAACGCGTTTCTGAAGCGCGAAGTCGAGGCCTGGGGCGGCGTCTATGACAGCCGCGATCCGAACTGGGTGACCGATGCCGGGACCCAGGCGCTGACCGATCTGGTCAATTCCGAGCCGAAGCCGAATGTGCTGGTGGTGCATTCGCCCGACCTCCAGTCCTATTCGAAGGTTCTGAAGAAGGCGCACAAGGAAGGCATCTACGTCGTCCTGATCGACAACCCGATGAACTTCCCGGCCGACGCCTATGTCGGCAGCGATTGGGACCGGCTCGGCCAGCTCGAGGCCGAAGCCGCGGTCAAGGGCTGCGCGAATTCGCCGAAGAAGGAGATCGGCCTGGTGCAGGGCGATGCCGCCAACGCGACCTCGATCCTGCAATACAACGGCATCAAGAAAGTCCTGGCGAAGTATCCCGACTTCAAGATCGTGGCCGAGCCGTTCTCGAACTGGGATCAGACCCAGTCGCGCACGGTGACCGCGACCATGCTGCAGCAGCATCCGGATATCTGCGCCATCATCGACTTCTGGGACGGCGACGCGGTCGGTGCCGCGGCGGCGATCAAGGAAGCCGGCAAGAAGGACCAGGTCAAGCTGGTCACCACCGGTGGCGGCGCCGCCTCGGCCTGCAAAGCGCTGGAGGACGGCACCTACTACGCCATCGTGATGACCGACGTGGTCGGCGAATCCCGCGACCTCAACGCCATCATCAAGTACCTGCTGCAGAGCGGGCAGCCGGCGGGCACGTCGAAGACCTACATCTACACGCTGGAAAAGGCGACCACCAAGGAGGACCTGCGGCCCGGCCTCTGCTGGAGCGTCGAGGACCTGCAGGCGGGCAAGTTCTAAGCGCGCGTCGACGATAGAGTCTTTGTGAGGCACCCCCACCACTGCCCTCCCCCGAAGTCGGGGGAGGGAGAAGAGAAAAGCCCTCCCCCATCTTTGGGGGAGGGTTGGGTGGGGATGCCGCATACTCCGAGTTTCCAAGACCACCGGATCATTCAATGACCCTGCGCGAGCGGCTGCTGCGCCTTCGCTACAATCATATCCCCGATCACCTGATCGGCGAGATCCTCACCAAAAGGTGGACGGACAACGCGATCCCGTTCGTGGCGCTGGTGATCACCATCGCGATCTTCGGCACGCTGATCCCCGGCTTCTTCAAGCCCGCGGCCCTGAGCGATTCCACGCGCCAGCTCGGCGAGTTCTCGATCATCGTGACCGGCCTCACCATCGTCATCCTCGGCGGCGGCATCGATCTCTCGGTCGGATCGAACTACGCCATGTCCGCCTTCGCCGCGGTCATCACCTTCTTCGTCTGGGA
Source organism: Dongia sedimenti (assembly GCA_030715195.1). Lineage (GTDB taxonomy): Bacteria > Pseudomonadota > Alphaproteobacteria > Dongiales > Dongiaceae > Dongia > Dongia sedimenti. The sequence goes on along the minus strand of JAUYVI010000001.1, from coordinate 558,172 downwards.
GCAGCCGCTCTGGGTCGCCTTCATCGCGGCGCTCGGAGTCGGCCTCACCTTCGGCTGCATCAACGGTTATCTGATCGGCTATATGCGATTGCGGGCCTTCCTGACCACACTGGTCACCTTGATCATCGGCCGGGCCGTCTTCGATATCCTGGTGATCAAGTACAGCACCCAGGTCCAGCAATCGCAGATGGCCTCCGACGTGCTCGATTTCATCGCCGACGAGACGGTCTACGGCGTCTCCGTCGCGGTGATCATCGCCGTCGTCATCGCCGCCGTCGCCCATGTCGCGATGACGCGCTCGCGGCCGGGCTGGCACATCCTCTCGGTCGGCGGCTCGCGCCGCTCCGCTCACAATGCCGGCATCCGGGTGCGCCGGACGGTGTTCCTCACCTATGTGATCTCCGGCCTCTGCTGCGGATTGACCGGCTTCCTGGTGGCCTGCCGCCTCTCCGGCGCGGGTCCCGGAACCGGCGCCTATCTCGAAATCTGGGCCCTCACGGCAGCCGTGGTCGGCGGCAACAGCCTCGGCGGCGGCCGCGGCTCGATCGTCAAGGGCGTCATGGGTGCGATCATCGTGCTGGTGACGATGAACGGCCTGGTGCGCATCGGCACCGGCACCGGCGCCAACCAGATGGCGCTGGGATTGATGCTGGCGGTCGCGGTCACCCTCGACATCCGCTGGCTGAAGAACCGCCACAAGGTGCTGGACGAAGTCTACGTCACGCCCGTGCATCACCGGATGGACGACGCCCCCTCCGCTCTGCCCGGCTCGGGCACACCGTATGCGCTGAACAACGCGATCTCGCGCACCGAATACATCGGCCTCGAAGAGCTGGAGGGGCCGGAGGACGTGATCCTCGACCGCGACGACCACCTCTATTGCGGCACGCGCCATGGCGAGATCATTCGCTTCTTCGCGCCGGACTATAAGAAGTCCGAGGTCTTCGCCCATACCGGCGGCTTCCCGCTCGGCCTCGCATTCGACCAGGCCGGCAATCTCCTCTCCTGCGTCGGTGCGATGGGGCTCTATTCGATCTCGCCCGACCGGCAGGTGACGCGCCTCTCGGCCGAGACAAGGCGCACCTGGACCTCGGTGGTCGATGACGCGCGGCTGCGCGATCCCAACGATTGCGACGTGGCGCCGGACGGGCGGATCTTCTTCACCGATTCCACCACCCGTTACGACGCCCATGAATGGGCCCTGGATTCGATCGAGGCGCGGCCGACCGGCCGCCTGCTCTGCTACGACCCGAAGACCGGCAAGACGACCACCGTTCTGGAAAAGCTGCGCTACGCCAACGGCGTCTGCATGGCCCATGACGGCCAGTCGCTGTTCCTGGCCGAGAGCTGGGCCTGCTCGGTGCACCGCTACTGGTTCGACGGGCCCAAGGCCGGCACCCTCGAAGTCGTGATCAAGGACATGCCGGGCTATCCCGACAACATCAACCGCGCCTCCGACGGCACCTATTGGATGGCCTGGCTCGGCATGCGCACGCCGAGCTTCGATCTGGCGCTGCGCCATCCCGGTATGCGCAAGCGGATGACCCGCAACCTGCCGATGGACGACTGGCTGTTCCCCAATATCAACACCGGCGGCGTCGTCAAGTTCGACGAGACCGGCAAGATCCTCGGCACGCTCGGCGACCTCACCGGCATCTCGCATCCGATGGTGACGTCGATGCGCGAGCACAAGGGCTGGCTCTATATCGGCGGCATCCTCAACAACCGGATCGGCCGCTACAAGATCCCCGACGCCGATCCGAACTGGACCGCGCCGGTGGCCTATTGGGGGGAGAAGCCATGATCTTCGACCCCATCCTCGACATCTTCCGCGGCAAGGCGGTCACCATCCCGCCGATGGACGGCGCCTTGAAGCCGAACACCGCCTTGGACGACGCGCCGGTGGCGCTCGAGGTCGAAGCGCCGGACAATCTCTGCAGCGACGGAGAGCGGCTGATCTTCTCGTCGCATCACAAAGTCTTCGCCTGGCACGGCGGCCGGATCGAGGAGATCCAGAGCTTCGACGCGCCGGTGACCGCGCTGGCGGTCTCCTCGGCGGGCGACCTCGCGATCGGCCTCGACAACGGCGACCTCGGCCTGATGCCGCGCGACGGCAGCCCGCGCCAGCTGCCGGCGACAGCCAACCTCGCCTGCCCCACCGCGCTCGCCTTCGACGGCACCGACGCCCTCTATGTCGCGCAAGGCTCGGCGCGCCATCGCCCCTCCGACTGGGCGGTCGATCTCATGAGCAAGAACGCCTTCGGCTCGGTCTGGCGCCTCGATCTTGCCGGCAAGGGCGGCGCCAAGCTGGTGGTGCAGGGCCTCGCCTTCCCCAACGGACTCCTGGTCGACCGCGACACCGTGATCGTCGCCGAGGCGTGGCAGCACCGGGTCGTCCGGCTCGCCGCCGACGGCGCCCAGAAACCGATCCTGGAGAAGCTGCCGGGCTATCCGGCGCGGCTCTCGCCCGCGGGCGACGGCGGCGTCTGGCTGGCTTTGTTCGCGCCACGCAACCGGCTGATCGAGTTCACCCTGCTGGAAGACGTTTATCGCCGGCAGATGATGCGCGACGTGCCGCGGGAATACTGGATCGCCCCGGCGCTCGCCTCCGGCACCAATTTCCTGGAGCCGCTGCAATGCGGCGGCGTCCGCACCATGGGCATCCACAAGCCCTGGTCGCCCTCGCGCTCCTATGGGCTGGTGGTGAAGCTGGACGGGCAGCTGCGCCCGGTCGCGAGTTTCCACAGCCGCGCCAACGGCCATCGGCATGGCGTGACCTCCGTCGCGGAAGTCGGTGGCCGCGTGTTCGCCGCGTCCAAGGGCGGCCACGCGATCCTGGAGATCATGTGATGAGCGCCAGCGAACAGACCGCCACCGCCGCGCCCATCGTCGAGATGCGCAAGATCAGCAAGCTCTATCGCGGCGTGCCCGCGGTAAAGGAGGTCGACTTCGATCTCCGCAAGGGCGAGATCCATGCGCTGCTCGGCGAGAACGGCGCCGGCAAGTCGACTTTGACCAAGGTGATGGCCGGCGTCGTCACGGCGAGCGGCGGCACCATGACCTGGCACGGAAAGGAAGTCTCCTTCCAGTCGCCGTTCGAGGCGCTCGAGGCCGGCATTGCCATGGTGTTCCAGGAGACCAGCCTGGTGCCCTCGATGACGGTCGCCCAGAACCTCTATCTCGGCAGCGAGAAGTTCCTGAACCGTCTCCGCGGCATCTACATCTCGGCACAGCAATTCCTGCAATCGCTGAACTTCGCCGTGGACCCGACCGCGATCGTCTCGACCCTGGGCGCCGCCAAGCGGCAGATGGTCGAGATCGCGCGCGCGGTCCACCACAATGCCGAGGTCATCATCTTCGACGAGCCGACCGCCTCGCTGACCCCCGAGGAGAAACGGCATTTCTTCGCGCTGATGCACCGGCTCAAAAGCCGCGGCGTCTCGATCGTCTTCATCAGCCATGCGCTGGAAGAAGCCCTCGCCCATGCCGACCGCATCACCATCCTGCGCGACGGCGAGCTGGTGGTCACCGACCATGCCGGCGCGTTCGACCGCGAGAAGATCGTCCGCGCCATGGTCGGCCGCACGCTCTCCGGCGAGATCTACAACAAGAAGCGCGGAGCCGACGAGATCCGCAAGCCGGGCAGCCGCGTGCTCTCGGTGCAGGACATCTCGATGAGCAATGTCGTGCGCAACAATTCCTTCTCGATCTACGAGGGCCAGATCACCGGCGTGTTCGGCCTGATCGGCTCCGGCCGCACCGAGACCTTCAAGGTGGTCTCCGGCATCTACAAGCGAGACTTCTTCGCCGGTGGCGCGATCGAGCTCGAGGGCCGGCCGGTGCGCTATACCGTGCCGCGCGAGGCGGTCAAGGACGGCATCATCTACGTGACCGAGGACCGCAAGACCGAGGGCTTCTTCGAGACCATGTCGATCGCCGAGAACCTCTATTCCGGCCTGCTCGCCGCCAACCTGGAGAAGAAGGCCTATATCAGCCTTCGGGAAATGCGCGCGCTCGCCAAGGACTGGACCGGGCGGCTGAACGTCAAGGCGATCAACGACAATGCAAGGGTGGTCGAGCTCTCCGGCGGCAACCAGCAGAAGGTGGTGATCGGCAAGGGCCTCATTCAGCAGCCGCGGATCGTGATCTTCGACGAGCCCACCCGCGGCGTCGATGTCGGCGCCATCGCCGAGATCCACCAGCTGATCAACCGCCTCGCCGATTCCGGCCTCGCGGTGATCGTGATCTCATCCTATCTCCCGGAGATCATGAACCTCTCCGACCGCATCCTGGTCTGCCGCCAAGGCCGCATCGTCGAAGAATTCGCCCCCGACGAAGCGACCGAGGAGAAGATCATGTACGCGGCGGTGCATTAGAATCTCCACCTCGCGGGAAAACGCGGCAGCGATCTTCGAGCGAGGCACCGGCGAGCACTCCGTCAACTCCCTCGCCCGTAGGGAGAGGGTCGGGGTGAGGGCTTGACGCTGCTTGAGGGCCACCAAGCCGGAACACGCCCTGGCCTTGCTGCCTCAACAGGTTTTCCCCCGGGCGGCCTTCAGCATCTCAACCCCTCCGTGATCGACACAATTCCCACCGGACCCCAGTTCTTGCACGATGTCCGCTTCGGGTCAGGAACGGACATCTTTCTTCCAGACCGCTTGCGCCAGCACCGTTGTCGCCTGCCGGCGACAGATAGTCACTAAGGTTTCTGTTGCCCGCAGCGATGGACGGCGGCATCGATCGTCGTCTCGGCCCCGACCAGCGAGAACGTATAGCGTGAGACCTCCGTCCTCCCCTTCCGCACCACGGCAACGACCCTTTCATGCTTCTCCAGATTGCTGATAAGGATCCAGAAGTCATGCGCATAGACGTAGTAGGCCTTGTCGAAGTCCGGGTAGTCGTCCATGTCGTAGACGATATCGAATGCCGAGGGAGTGCCGGCGACCTGATTCCGCGGCTTCCAACGCGGCGACACAAATCCTCCCTCGTCGAGCAAGAGGTCGACACTCCGGCTGCTTGGATTGCCCGACAACTCTTCCTGCAGGATGATCGATGCCGTAAGTGTGTCGCTCTGCGTTTCGCATGAAACCAGCATTGATCCACGGCCTGTCGCCCCGGCGATACCGGCAATGTACTGATGGCGTGCTGGCAGTTGAACGATCTGCCAGCGCTCTGTCGACAGGGCGGGAACCGTCGAAACCCCTTCCAGCAAGCCCTCGGTCTTGGTCGGCACGGGCTGATTGCAGCTCGTGGACAGCAGCAGAACACCCAAGGCGATAATGCTGAACTTCTTGCTCGGCCTCACAGGATTCCCCAGCCCCTCAGCTCGCACCGCTTGTCAATATCACCATGGTCTGATCCTCATGAATAGCGTCCGCTTTGGGGTCAGAACCAGACAATCGCGCCACAATCTAGACTATTCCAAAGGTTGTGTTTGCGCTACTTTCCGAGTCCGAAAACGGCAGGGTTCGTGCGGATGAGAAAGAGAGCAGACCACTTCGGGCTGGCCCTGGCGCTGGGCGTTGCCGCATGCGCTGCGCCGTCGTCCGCATTGGATGACCGAAGCCTGGCGTTGAGGAACGGCTGGGAGAAGTGCGCGCTGTTCAGCTCGGCCAACGAGGCGAACACCGACAAGCCGGCCGAGGAAGCGGCCGATGCCGCGATGGCGCTGTGTCGGGACGAAGAGGCGCGGTTCGCGAAGTCACTGCAAGCAGCGCCGATGCGCCTGTCGCCCGCCGATGCGGCGGCGCTGACGCATCAGGCCCATGAGCAAATCCGCAATGACAAGGTGCGCTGGATCATGGGCTGGCGGGCACGCTGAGCCCCCGTCCTTTCCCGCTGCAGACGGACATTGGAAGATCGGGGTCGGAGTGGTGGACCGCCTCATGCGAGACGCCCGAATTCACAACGCAGAATTGCAGACGAGCGGCAAAAGAATTATAACCTTTCTCGTATGTGCCGTGTCGCGCTTGCTGCGATCCCGCTGCGGAATCGACTTTCCGGTGCCGCGCGCCCGTTCAGCACAATCGAACGGGGCCGATGCTGCGCGGGCGTGGTCTTTCGGCACTGCAACGTTGACCGGACGTTGACGAGATAAGAGTTGTTTGCGTCCAACGCAGTGCCGACACCCGCTGCATAAGGCTCGCATGTAGCCAACGCAGACGGGACGCAGACAGGATCAAGACTGCGCGCTCCAACGCAGACCGGACGAATTGACGCCGACGCCGGTCGGGCAAGGCGCGCTTGGCGAGAGTTGTGGCGGCGGGGTTGCCGCATCATGTGACGCAGCGCGGCAACCGATGCCAGCCGTTTTCTTGTCCGACGACGACTGCGTACGGCGGAGATGCGGTGCCGCGCCGGACAAGCGCCGTCGATCGTGGTACAATCCGCACGTTGTTTGACATCGTCAGTGCGGCTTCGAAAGGCGCGTGAGACGTGCGCCGCCGGCAAGCCGGCCCCGCTCGATCGAACCGGGCACCCTCGGAAATCTTGACCCAGCCGTCACCGGATGAAGCAAGGGCTCCCGGCGTGCTGACCGCGCCGCGTCAACCCAGACCTGACCCAGACAGAAAAACAATCCATGCGGATTCGGCGGAGCGAATGTGCGAGCCCTGCGCAAAGCGCAAGTCACCCCGACAGGACCCCGACGGAATGAAGAAACTCCATGCCGGCTGAGGCTTGATTTCGCAAACGGCATCAGACGTTTGCGGCGGTTTCCCGGGTCTTTGTCCGTCAGGGTCCGCGGCACGAAACGCCAGGGGCGATGCCGCGCTCCCGCCCGGCATCGCCCCGTGGAAACCCTGGCGCTTCTCGGTGTCTTATTCCGTGGTCAGCCGCTCTTCGATCGCCGAGTTGCGGATCGAGCGCTGGATCTTCTCGAAGGCGCGCACCTCGATCTGCCGCACGCGTTCGCGGGAGATGTTGAACTCCTTGGAGAGGTCGTCCAGCGTCGCCGGCTCTTCCTTCAGCCGGCGCTCGACCAGGATGCGGCGTTCGCGCGGGTTGAGGATGCCCATCGCGCGCTCCAGCAGCTTCGAGCGGCGGCCGAACTCCTGGTCGTCGGCGAGGCGGGTCTCCTGGCTCTCGGTCTCATCGACCAGCCAATCCTGCCATTCGCCGTCGCCGTCGATGCGCAGGGGCGCGTTCAGCGAGTGGTCGTGGCTGGCCAGGCGCCGGTTCATGTCGATGACGTCGTTCTCCGGCACGTCCAGGCGGGTCGCGATCTCCTTCACCGTTTCCGGCGGCAGGTCGCCTTCCTCGATCGCCTTGAGCTGGCCCTTCACCTTGCGCAGGTTGAAGAACAGCTTCTTCTGCGCCGCGGTCGTGCCGATCTTCACCAGCGACCAGGAATGCAGGATGTATTCTTGAATCGCCGCGCGAATCCACCACATGGCGTAGGTGGCCAGGCGGAAACCGCGGTCGGGATCGAAGCGTTTGACCGCCTGCATCAGGCCGACATTGCCTTCCGAGATGATCTCGGAAATCGGCAGGCCGTAGCCGCGATAGCCCATGGCGATCTTCGCCACGAGGCGGAGGTGGCTCGTCACCATGCGATGGGCCGCCTCGGGATCCGCATGCTCGGCGTAGCGCTTCGCCAGCATGAACTCCTCTTCGGGCTCCAGCATGGGGAACTTGCGGATCTCGGAGAGATAGCGCGAGAGGCCGCTGTCGCTGCTCAGTGCAGGTAAGGTACGCAATGTGGTCGTCGCCATGTTTTTCAAATCCCCGTCCGAACTAGCCTCGGCACGCCTATCAACTGATACGAGGATAGGCCCGCTTCACTGCGGTCTCCCATCACCTATAGGTATAGTCGGCCTATACCTGAGCTGCGTGGTCAACCACTAGGTTAATTTAGGTTAACAGGCCGGCAATTCAAGAGGTGCCGCGCCGCTTCGCTAACGCCTTCTTTTTCCGCCGATATTTATGAAACGGCCGCGCCGAGAACCCGTTCCAGCCGGCGGAAATCCTCCGGCGATTCGGACCGCCAGACCAGGTGCTGGCCGGTTCTCGGGTGGTCGAAGCCGAGCAGCGTGGCATGCAGCGCCTGCCGGGGAAAGGCTTCCGCCGCCGCCCGGGCGTCCCGCGGCAATCGGCCGCGCCGCGCCGCCGTGGGCTTGCCATAGACCGGGTCGCCGATCAGCGGATGCCCGAGCTTGGTCATATGCACCCGGATCTGATGGGTGCGGCCGGTCAGCAGCCGGCATTCCACCAGGGCGGCGCCGAGCCCGAAGCTCTTCAGCACGCGATAGCGGGTGGTTGCCGGCTTGCCGCCCCGGCTCACCACCGCCATGCGCTTCCGATCGACCGGATGCCGGCCGATATTGCCGGTGATCTCGCCGGAGGTCGGCGAGGGCACGCCCCAGACCAGGGCGAGATAGGCGCGCTCGATGTCATGCTTCTCGAAGGCCGCGGAGAGCGCCTGGTGCGTGGCATCGTTCTTCGCGGCGACGATCAAGCCGCTGGTGTCCTTATCGATGCGGTGCACGATGCCCGGCCGGCGCTCGCCGCCGATCCCGCTCAAGCTATCGCCGCAATGGGCGATCAGCGCGTTGACCAGGGTGTTGTCGGGATTGCCGGGTGCCGGATGCACCACCATGCCGGCCGGCTTGTCGATGACGATGAGATCGTCGTCCTCGTAGACGATGTCGAGGTCGATCGCCTGGCCCTGCGGCTGCGCGGCTACGGCCGGCGGAATCTCCAACGTGAAGACCTGGCCCGGTTTGACCCTCAGCGCCGGGTCCATTATCGTCCCGCCGCCAAGCTTGAGATGTCCCTGCTCGATCAAGGCCTTGATCCGGCTGCGCGAGAGTTCGGGCCGGGCTATGGCGAGGGCTCGGTCCAGCCGTTCGCCGCCCGCCGTGTCGGCGATGGCGATCTCGAGCCGGGTGCTTTCGGGTGCGTCGTTCATCGGCGCGAGACTACAGATTTCTTCGAGGTGAGAGGCGATGGATTTTCGCAGCGACAACGTGGCCGGCGCGGCGCCGGATATCCTCCAGGCGGTGATCGACGCCAATGCGGGCACGGTTACGTCCTATGGCGCCGATCCCTATTCCGAGCGCGTCGAAGCACGCCTCAGCGAGATTTTCGAGACGCCGGTCAAGGCCTTCGCCGTCGCCACCGGCACGGCCTGCAACGCGCTGGCCCTCTCCGCCTTGACGCCGCCCTATGGCGCCGTGCTCTGCCATGAGGAAGCGCATATCCAGCTCGACGAATGCGGCGCGCCGGAGCTGTTCACCGGCGGCGCCAAGCTGGTGCCGCTGCCGGGTGCGAGCGGCAAGGTGACACCCGACGGCCTGCGCAACATGCTCGAGCAGACGCTGACCGGCGATCCGCATCGCGTGCAGCCGGCGGCGCTCAGCCTGACGCAAGCGACCGAGGCCGGCACCTGCTACCGCCCGGCGGAGATCGCGGCTTTGGCCGAGATCGCCCGCAGCCGGAAGATGAAGGTGCATATGGACGGCGCGCGCTTCGCCAATGCCGTGGCGCATCTCGGCGTCAAACCGGCCGAGACCACCTGGCGCGCCGGCGTCGATGTGCTCTCGTTCGGCGCCACCAAGAACGGCGCGCTCGGCGCCGAGGTGGTGGTGTTCTTCGATCCGGCGCTGGCCGAGATGTTCGCGGTCCGGCGCAAGCGGGGCGGGCAGCTGCTCTCCAAGATGCGCTTCGTCTCGGCGCAGCTCGAAGCCTATTTGAAGGGCGATCGCTGGCTCGAGCTCGCGCGCCACGCCAACGCGATGGCGACGCGCCTCGCCCAAGGCCTGCAGCGCCTGCCGCAGGTGTCGCTTCTGCATCCGGTCGAGGCCAACGAGATCTTCATCCGCCTGCCGCAGGGCGTCCTCGCGGGCCTCCGCGCCGCCGGCTTCAACTTCTATGACTGGACCGACGCGGCGCCGGGCACCATCCGCCTGGTCCTCGCCTTCAACACCGACCCGGCCGATGTGGACGCCTTCATCGCCACGGCCACCAAGCTGGCCGCCGCCGCGGCTTGAGAGCGGGGGCGTTTTGCCGCCGATTTCCAGGGCTTAGCGGGATCGAGACAGGACTTGATCGCGGTCGCGGCTTCCTCTATCAGAGGGGCCGCAGAGCGCCCGAGACGACCCCATCGTCTAGTGGCCTAGGACAACGCCCTCTCACGGCGTGAACAGGGGTTCAAATCCCCTTGGGGTCGCCAACTTCCACGCGGATTGCCGCGTCAGCGCCGCCCCCTTCCCGGGCTTATCGATCTTCCACCGGCCCGACCGCGATCAGGGATCGCCATCGCCGCGCCGCGCTTAGTCCTCAACACGGGTCGGGAGGAAAGTCGCGTGCGAGAACGGACGATTGCATTGTGCCTGATCGGTTTGCTGGGCGGCTGCGCGGCCTTGAGCAAACCGGAATCGACGCGCTTCGAGCAGACCCCCGGCGGCTTCGAGTTTCGCGCCATCGCCGATGCCGCCTATCCGGAAGCCTCGCCCGGCGGCGAGGCCTGGCGCATGTCCTGGCTCGAGCAGCGCCTGAAGGACACCGCGACCTGCCCGAACGGCTACGAGATCACGTCGCGCGAGCCGGTCCTGCTGTCGACCGGGACCCTGGGCGGAATCTATGATGTCTACTATGAGGGTCGCTGCACCGACCGCTGATCCTCAGCGGTCGGTGACGCCCAGATGCGAGCCTACGCCGCTTTCTGGTAGCGCTTTGCCGCGCGATCCCGGCCGAAGCCCGGCAGCATCGCCTTGCGCGCATCGTCGAACGCAGTCCACTGCTCGGCCTCGGGCAGCGGCGGGATGGTGACGCTTTCGCGGCGGTCGAAGCCGACCAGCGCGGCATCCACCATTTCATCGACCTCCATCATGCCGGGAATGGCGTTCACGTCCTTGCCGGACTTGGCCCAGATGTCGGTGCGGGTCGCCGCCGGAAGCACCGCCTGCACATAGACGCCCTTCGGGCCGAGCTCGAGCTGGAGACCCTGGCTGAGATAGGTCACGAACGCCTTGGTCGCGCCGTAGACCGTCAAGCCGAGCTCGGGCGCCAAGCCGACGACCGAGGCGATGTTGATGATCGCGCCGGTACCGGCTTTCACGAAGCGCGGCGCGACCGCGCCGGCGAGACGGGTGACGGCGATGGTGTTGAGACCGATCAGCTGCGCCGTGGCCTCGGTGGTCTGCTCGATGAAGGTGCCGGCCAGGCTGGCGCCCGCGTTGTTGACCAGAATGCCGATCCGCGCGTCATCGCGGAGCCGGGCCTCGACCGCGCCGATTTGCGCGGCATCGGTGAGGTCGGCCGGCAGGATGTCGACGCCGACTCCCGTCTCGCGGCGCAGGCGTTGCGCCAGTGCCTCCAGCTTCGCGCGGTCGCGCGCCACCAGGACCAGATCGTGGCCGCGCTTGGCGAAGCGGTCGGCATAGACCGCGCCGATGCCCGTCGAGGCACCGGTGATGAGGACGGTAGGCTTCTGAGACATCGATCTCTCCTGGGGCTGGGGTTGTGTATTCATGATAGTCATCATATTTCAGCAAAGATGATGGTGATCATGTATACTGTCAAGCGGAAGATCGAAGCCTCGAGCGGAGAATGCGATGCGGGTCACACGTGAACAGATGGCGGAGCACCGCCAGAAGATCCTGGACGCGGCCGGTAAACTGTTTCGGGCCAAGGGGTTCGAGGCCGTGACCGTGGCCGACGTCATGCGGGCGGCCGGGCTGACCCATGGCGGCTTCTACGGCCATTTCAAATCCAAGGACGACCTGATCGCCGAGACCCTGGCCCAGGCGCTCAAGCCGGCCGACAGCGATATCGACCTTGCCGACTTCACCCGGCGCTATCTCTCCCCCCGGCACCGCGACGATTTCGCCGGCGGTTGCTCGACTGCGGGGCTCGGCGCCGAGACGATCCGGCAGGCGCCCGCCGCCCGGGCCGCGATGACCGCCGGTCTTCGCGCGACGATCGAGCGTCTGAGCCGTGGCGCCGAAGGCGAGACCGAGGCGGTGCGGCGGCGGATCGCGATCGGCAACTGGTCGGCGATGGTGGGCGCGCTGGTGCTCGCACGCATGAGCGACGATCTCGAACTTTCGGATGAGATCCTGAGCGAGACCCGGGCCTGGCTGGAGACGGCGAAACCGTCCCGGCGGGCGCGGTCGAAGTGACACTGAGCGAAAAAGATCGCCCGGTCACCGCGGGTGGGGGCGGCGCCGGGCGAGGATGGCTCGAGATGATGCGGTTCTTGATCGAACCGTCGTGCGCTTCTGTCAGGCGTTTCCGGCCGGGGCGCCGCCGACCGCGGCCCAGCCGAGCTCTTGATCGATGTAATTGAGCAGTCCGAGCGCGGAGAACAGGGAGTGGGATTCGCCGGCCAGTTCCCCGGCCGCTTCCGCGAGCGACTGGATCTGCTCGGGCACGCCGAAATCGGCGCAGGCATAGGCCATCACCGCCGGCTCGGCTTCCAGATAGGTCTGCACCAGGCGGCGCCGGTCGACCACCCAGCCATAGCTCGCGCCCAGCATGGTGAGCTCGGAGAGATCTGAAGTGGCGTGCTGCAGCCGATCGCTCAGCGCATTGCCGACCCTGGCATAGGCGGCGCTCAGCGCCTGCAAGGCGCGCCGGAAGCCCAGTGCTTCCGGCGTGTAACGCACGGAAATCCCGATCGGGCTGACCTTGGATTCGACCCGCTTCTCCGCCGTCTCGTGCGCTTCCGTTCTGAGCATCTGCATGACGTCCACCCCTTGATTGACTGATCCGGCCCGGCTTCGGGCCGGGTCGCTTCACCCGCGTGCTGAGGAGACCAAGGCGCGCGTGACTGGGGCGTGAAAAGCGGCGCGTGTTAACCCGTTGTTGACTGTAATCAACCGAATACTTGGAGCTAGGAAACAAGTCTATGAGATCTGCGATGAAGGCGGCGGCGCTTCCGACCGGGCGGCCACAGTGTTGCAGCGAGGCCGCGTTGCAGCACGCCGGCGCACGCGGTGAAAGTCCGGGTTCGGCCGGCGGTATTGACAAAGCGCCACCCCGCGATCCATCGAGAGTGATGGGGACTGAAATCTCGTCGAAATCCGCCGAATCAGACGCCGCCGCAAAGGTGGAAGTCCGGCTCTTCGGGCCGCCGCGTTTCGTGGTGGACGGGGAGACCCAGTCGCTGCCGGACAAGGCATTTGTCCTGCTGGCGATTCTGGCCGCGTCTGAGAATAAAAGTGCAAGCCGCAGCCAGATCCGGTCGATCCTCTGGGGCGATTTCGACCGCGAGAAGGCCAACGCCAACCTGCGCCAGCTGATCGCGCGCATCCTCAAGATCGGCCAGAAATTCGATCTGGTGCTGCTCGACATCCGCGGCGACGTGGTCAGCATCAATGAAGCCGCCTGCACGATCGACTACGGCGCCTTCATGTCGCTGCAGCGGGGCGGGACCGACCGGCAGTCGGCCGCCAATCGCTGCGAGGCCTTGCTCGCGCTGTGGACCGGACGCCTGCTCGACGGCTTCGGTTTCGACGAGGCGGCGGTCGATGAATGGATGGAGGCCAATCGCGAGGAAATCCGTGACCGCTTCGTCGATGCGGCGCGCGACGCGCTGGAGGCGGCGCTCGATCCCGGCAGCTTCGACGCGGCCTGGCGCCTGGCGCTGAAGGTGCTCGACGTCGATCGGACCGAAGAGGCGGCCTATCGCGCCATGATGCGGATCTGCACGGCGCGCGGCGATCGCGGCTTTGCGCTGCGGATCTTCAGCCGTTGCAAGCGCACCCTCGCCGCGGAGCTCGGGGTCCCGCCGAGCGCCCAGACCATGGATCTGGCGGCGGCGCTCCGGCATCGCGACGCCGAGGCGCTGGAGCAATCGGTCATCCAGCCGATCGCGCGCGACCGCGAGACCCGCCCGGCGCAGAAGTCCGAGCGTCAGATTCCCGTCGTGCTGATCCTGCCGCCGATCAGCGTCGTTTCCGACGACGCGACCCGGATGATGGCCCTGGGCTTCGTCGAGGACCTGACCATCGGCCTCAGCCGGTTCCGGCGCTTTGCCGTGGTCGCGGCCCATTCCGGCGCCTCGGTCGCGTTCGGCAGCGGCAACCTGCAAGAGGCGATGGCGGTGCTGGATGTGGATTACGCCGTCGCCACCTCGCTGATGCCGGCGACGCACGGCCATCGCTTCGGCGTGCGCCTGACCAATGTCAGCAATTCCGAAGTGCTGTGGGCGACCGAGACCGACTTCACTTTCGCGACCCTGGGCGGGACCTTCGAGCGGGTCACCGGCCTCATCCTGCGCTCGATGGTGAACGCCATCGACGAGGCCGAGGTCCGGACGCCGATTCCCGCGACCGAGTTCACCGCCTATCGCAATCTGCTCGAAGGCCGTCGCCTGCTGCATGGCAGCGACCTGCAGTCGATCCGCCGCGCCCGGCGCATGTTCAAGGAAGCGCTCACGCTGGTGCCGAACTATCCGGCCGCCGTGGTCGGCCTGGCGCGCACCATGACCTACGAATGGGTCGTGCGCGGGATGATCGAGAACGACCTGCTGAAGGAATCGGTGGATCTCGCCTCCAAGGCGGCGTCGCTCGATCCGCATGACGGGCGCGCGCTGCGGGAGCGGGGCTACGCCAATCTCTACCTGCGCCGCCACGACGAGTCGCTGCAGGACTTCGCCCAGGCCATGGCGCTGAACCCGCACGATGCCGATATCCTGGAAGGCTACGCCGATTCTCTCGCCCATTCCGGCGATCCGCGGCAGGGCCTGAACATGTTCAACAAGGCGATCGAGCTCAATCCGATTCCGCCGGACGAGTATTCCTGGGCCCTGGGCAGCATCTATTATCAACTCGGCGACTATAAGGCCGCACTCCAGGCGCTGCGTCCGGTCGAGGACAGCCCCGCCACGGCCCGGCTGCTCGCCGCCTGCACCGCACAACTGGGCGATCTGGAGCTTGCCCGCCATTACAGCCGGGTGGTCCGCAGCGTCTATCCCGATTTCCAGGCCGAGCGGATCCGGGCCATCGTCCCGAACCGGAATCCCGAAGACACCGAGCACTTCATCGACGGGCTGAAGCGCGCCGGGCTCGACTAGGGCCGCAAGGCCGCCGTCGCCGCACGGCGGCAAGCCCAATCCGATCAAACTCTTATCCAACCGAGTCCGGCGTCTGCAACCGGTCACGCCCCAGTCACGCCCCTTTCTCTACCGTCTTCTTGGTCTTGCGAATCAGACCGCTCAAACGAAGGGGGATGAAAGGATGTCCGACTACTTCCTGGTGGGGAACCTCGACGACGACAACGACCTCTGGTTCATCAGCAAGGCACAGGGAACCGCGGTTCCGGTGCCGAAGAGTGCGTGGCTGAGCATCGTCAGCATGTTCCAGGGCGACGCCGCGGGTACCGACGCGTCGAACGAAAAGAGTCGCGATGCCCTGGCGCAGAGCGTGGTGGACAACGTCAAGAAGGACAACGCGGTCTCCCGCAACGTCTTCCTGTCGTTCTCCACCAGCCAACTCGGCAAGCTGGTGATGATCAAGCGTTCGCATCCGATCGAGCAGCTGTTCCAGAGCAAGAGTCCGCTGGCACCGCTGATTCAAGATTTTGTCGACCGAGGAAAAGTTTGACGGCAGACAGTACAGTCCAGGAGGGGGAGACCAGAGCGCCGCTCGGTTTGCTGATCGAGAGCGCCTGTGACGGTCAGCGGTGGGACGCCCATCGTCCCGCCGCTGACGACCGTGCGGCGGACCTGCGGAACCTCGTCCAGCGGGTCCGTCCGCATTTCGCGGCCGCGGGCATCACCCGGGTCGCGGAAGTGACGGGTCTCGACCGCATCGGGATTCCGGTGGCGCTTGCCTTCCGGCCGAACTCGCGCTCGCTCTCGGTCAGCCAGGGCAAGGGCGCGCTCAAGGACGAGGCCTTCATCTCCGCCATCATGGAATCGCTCGAGCTGGCGGCGGCGGAGCGGCTGCCGGGCAGCCTGAAATGGGCGAGCCTGGCGGAACTCTCCGGTTCCGGCACGCCCGTCATGGCGCTGGACCTGTCCACGCGCTGCCGCCTCGACCGGCTCAATCGAAGCCAACCGCTGGCCTGGGTGCAGGGCTACGATCTCACCGCCAAGCGGCTGGTGCACGTGCCATGGTCGCTGGTCGGCGCGGACTATCGCCCCGACCCGCCGGGTTTCAGCGGTGCCTTCCAGGTCTCGACCGACGGGTTGGCCTCCGGCTTCGATTTCAGAACCGCGATCCTGCACGGCCTCTGCGAGCTGATCGAGCGCGATGCTTCGGCGCTGCTCGAGCTGATGTCGACCGCCGAGCTCAGCCAGCGCGTCGCCTGCGTCGCGGCGAGCGACGGAATGGAGACGCTGCAGTTCGAGCAGCGGATTCGCGCCGCGGGATTCGACCTGACACTGCTCGACATGACCAGCGATATCGGCCTGCCGGCCTTCACCGCGATCATCAGCGACAGCGCCATGGCGAACGCGCCGCTGGTGCCGCGCTACGCGCATTCCGCGGGCTCCGCCTGCCATGTCTCGCGCCCGGTGGCGATCGTGAAGGCGATCGCCGAGGCGGCGCAGTCGCGGATCACGCGCATCACCGGCTCGCGCGACGATCTCTTTCCGGAGATGTACGAGGAGGCCGAAGGCGCCGAGCGCAAGGCGATCGTCGAACTGCTGGCCTTCATCGATCCGAATGTGCCGCCGGCTCCGGCGCGTCCCCTGCCCGACCTCGGCGGCGGAATCCGGTCGATCGTCGCGCAGCTGAAGCGGCGCGGGATCGAGCAGGTGATCGCCGTGCCGATCAAGAACGATTTCGGCATCAGTGTGGTGCGGATGATCGTTCCCGGCCTGCAGACGGACTTGACCGGGCCGCGTTCGAAGATGGGGGCGCGCGCACTGGCGACCCTGATCGGACGACTGCATTGAAAGTGATCTTCGTGGGTCCCAGCCTGCATCGGGATCTCGCATTCCTTCGCAGGCGTCAGGACGACATCGTCTGGGCCGGACCCGCCCGCTGCGGCGACATCGCCCGTGCCGCGCGCAGCGGCGTGACCGCGATCGCCCTGGTGGACGGGTTGTTCGACCAGAGTGCCTCGCCCTGGCACAAGGAAGTGCTCTATGCCCTTTCGCTCGGCCTCCCCGTCGCCGGGGGCGCCAGCATGGGCGCGCTCCGCGCCGCCGAGTGCGCCGCCTACGGCATGACCGGGATCGGGACGATCTATCGCCGCTACGCCACCGGCGAGATCGTCGATGATGCCGAGGTCGCGCAGCTTCACGCGCCGGAAGAGCTGAACTTCCTGCCGCTGACCGAGCCCATGGTGAATGTCGAGCCGACCCTGTCGCTGCTCGACCGCCAGGGCGTGGTGAGGACCGGCACGGTCCGCAGCCTCACCGAAGCGGCGCGGCAGATCCACTACTCGGAACGGACCTATGCGGAGATCATCCGCCGCAGCGCCGATCTTGATCCCGACGAGGCACAGGCGGCCGGCGCCTGGTTCCAGGCCAACGCGGTCGACCAGAAGCGTCTCGACGCACTGGAAGTGCTGGACTGGCTGCGCGCCCAGCCGGACCGCGTTCCGCAGCCGGTCCATGCCTGGGACTTCCAGGAGACCACGCAGTGGATGAAATTGCTGCATGCGGTGAAGGATGAGTAGCGCCGCATGATGAAGCAGAGAAACTTCACGCGGTGTCCGGAGACAGCCGAACCCCGGCCGCGCGGCGTGCTCCCGCGCAGGCCCGACGCCGCCCTGCCGGCCCAGGGCGAACGCGCACTGCTGCCGAGCGCCCGGGGCCGGATCAACCATGTCTTCATGGTGGCGACGCGGCGCCTGCCGGGCTTCGAGCAGGGCATGCTGGAACGCCTGCTGCGGCTGGCCGGCGGGTTCCGGCGCATCTCGCTCGCCGTTCACGAAGCTGACGCGGCGGAACTCCGCGCGCTGGTGGACGGTCTCGGCCTCGCCGCGGAGATCGCGGTGATCGCCGCGCCGCAAGGCGCCGCGCTCTGGCCCTGGGCCCAGGATCGGGTGACGGTCATGCGCAATGCCGACGGCTCGACCGCGGTGCTCGGATCCCACGACCCGGACGACTACACCGCGGACGCCGCCGGACTGGCCTGCGGGCTGAACGGCAGCATCGCGCTCGGCGTGGCGCAGCCGGGCGGCAATATCCTGGTGGACGGCAAGACCTGCTTCGTCGGCGCCGACCTTTGCGAAGCCGGGATCGACAGCGGACGCGCCATCGAGGTCATCGCCTGCGCGCCGCTGGAACGGCGCGGGCCGGTCCGGTTCGAGCGGACGCCGGGCGACTGGAGCTGGCGCCAGGACATCGACCGCAGCATCGCCGCCGACGGATCGCGCCAGCCGATCTTCCATCTCGACATGTTCATGACCCTGGCCGGACCCGCGCCGGACGGGACCCAGCGCATCCTGCTCGGCGATCCGGTCTGGGCCAGCAAGCTGATCGGCCTGCCGCTGCCGGAGGGCTTCCCGATCAAGGCCTTCGAGCAGATCGAGTTCGGCCTGCGGCTCCGCGGCTATGACGTCCACCGCAACCCGCTGCCCTTCGTCTATTTCGACGACCCGGAGGCGAAGCTGCGCGAATGGTTCTACGCCTCGGCCAACAATTGCTGGGTCGAGTGCATGGGCCAAGCGGGCGGCTGCCGCGTCTTCCTGCCGGAATACGGCTTCGATCCCTGGCCCGAGCTGAAAGCCGCCGACGATGCCAACGCCGCGGTCTGGGAAGGGCTCGGCTTCGAGGTGGTGCGCGGCGGCGATTTCCTGCCGCTGGCCGATCAGCTCGGATCGCTGAACTGCGTCTCGCGGATTCTCGACCGCGCATAAAGCGGAAGGTCGATGCACCCACCTCACGAAGCCGGCGGCGCGGTCGAAATACGCCCGCTGTCCGAGAGCGTCTCGGCGGCGACCACCCGGTCCCGCGCATCCCGGTCACGGGCCCAGGCACGGAAGCGTTCCTCCCGGCTGAGCGGCCGGGCTTCGGAAGACGACGGAGGCTGTGGCGGTAGCGCCAGCACGGCCAGCGGCCGCGGACAGGAAGGCGCCGGCCGATCGGGCTGAGGCAGGACGGGCAACGGCACGGCGTGCCGCGGCGTCGTGGGCTGGAGCTCTGTCGCCTGCGGCCGTGGCGCGACCGCCTGTGGGGCGGCGCGCTCCGGCATGGCGGCCTGTGCCGCTGCAGGCTGCGGCGCGGGCGGCTCCGGCGTCGCATACTGCGGCAGGGCGGGCTGGGGCGCGGTGGGCTGCGCGACGATCGGCTTGCGGTTTTCATACATGCCGCCGCACTCCTTGGCCGCCATCTCGATGCATTTGAGCGCGGTCGTGACGTTGTGGCGTTCGGAGCGGCTGGCCAGGCGGTCCAATCTGCGGAGGCGGACCGCCCGATGGGCGATGCCGATCTCGGCCAGCTCGCGCAGCAACGCCGCGCGGGTCGCCGCATGGAGTTCTCGCCAGCGCGGGGCCATGTGTTGCGAAGCGTTGGGGTCGTAGGCGTAGACGTGCTGTCGGGTGATCTCGATGTTGAACTCGGCTTTGACGGCCTCGGCCACCTGGGAGGGGGTGTCGTAGCAGGCTAAGCCTTTGACGATGAAGGTCTTGATCTCGTCGGTGAGGGTCGGCATCGATTTCTCTTCCTGTAAAAGCCCGGTACAAGTTGCGCGGGGGTTGAGCTTCTGCGGCGGACGACACGGTCGGCATCGGCCGCGCGGGTGCATTTTTGTCCGTGTCCAGTCCGGACGTGACGCATGCAAGATTCGGCAACGCACGATGCGCGCGGCACCGGTCGTTTCAATGCGTGGACGGAATGGCCGCGTTATCGGGAACAAATGCCCGGCACGGCGGAGGTATGAACGGGGCGCCGCGTTATCGGGACTTCAAGCCCCGGCACGGCGGAGAGGCGGCGGAGTGAGTGCCGCCTATACGCGAGTAACATACTAAATTTTTTGGCGCCGAGACAAGCAGCGATGCCACGCCATCGACATTTCGCGCAGCGTGAACGGCCGAATTCACCAACCGAATTGCCGGTGGTTTGGAATCTCATGCGCTGGCAGACTCCAGCCTGACCGACATATTCAACCTGTTGCTGTTTCGCGGTTCGGTAGTTTAATCTCCCGCCACCAACAACCCCGGGTACGATCATGCATGCAACCATTTGCGCGCGCCTCTCCGCCAAACTCGTTGGTCTCGCGCTGATCGCTGTATTGGGGGCCGCAGCGCCGGCAGCCGCGACCACGATGACCGCGACCTGGACCGGAACGGTCCGCAGCGCCATCGACAGCAGCGGAGTCTTCGGCACGGTGGGCGCCGATTTGGCGGGTTCCGACTACACCCTGGTCTTCACGATGGATTCGACCGCGGGGAGCTATTCCACATTCTCGGTGCCGGGTTTTAATGGCGATCAGATTTTCGGCGGCGTGACGGCGAACCTCACCATCAACGGCCAGAGCCACGCCTTCAGCGGTCCCAGCTCGCCGACCGGCAACCGGGAGATTGTCTCCAATGTCCCGACCTATGCGATCATCAATCACCAGGTCGCCCCGACGTCGCCGCAGTTTGAGCAAGCGCAGGCCAGTTTGAGTTCGACAGCGCCGGGGTCCTCGTTCCCCGGTTCGATCTTTACCGCGATCACGATATCAAGCTGCGTCGCGTGCACGGCATCCCTGTCGTTCGACATCGCGACAGCGTCTTTCGGCAATTTCCATGGGGTCCTTGATTTCGGCGCGCTGACCGTTGCCGCCGTACCGATCTCTACGACACCGATCCCCGCGACGTTGCCACTGATGGTCTCGGCGCTCGGCACCGTTGGATTCCTGGGCTGGCGGCGGCGCAGGGCCAAATTCTGAGCGGGGGCAGATCGCGGCCGACGCACGGAGCGCTTCGCACTCCCTAGCCCTGAAACAAACGCCCCGGGCTCGCAATCTCTCAGAAAGTGCGTGCCATGGACTGGACCGAGCCGCGACATCTCACTTCATGTCGGCGACGCGCCTGTCTTAATGCATTGACGAGCCTGGGACATGCGAACCCTCACGATGGGTGGCGATACCCCGAGGATCTCCGCGATCTCCCGAACGGAGAACTCCTGGTGATAGGTGAGATTCAAGATCGCGCGATGTTCGGCATTCTGAATCGCCGGCGCATCCGTCGCCGCCGGGCTCATGTGGGGCAGAGCAGGGTCGCCAAACGCCCTGCTGTGGCGACGGATCACGCGGTGCTGTGCCAGCGAGAACGCCCAGACGTTCACCGCAACGCGGCCGTCGAAGCGCGCGGCCTGGCGCCAGATCTCGATCCAGGTTTCGCCGAGCAATTCCTCCGCCGCCGCTCGATCCCCGGCGACTATCATCAGATAGCCGAACAAGGGGTGCTGCAGACGCCGGCAGAGTTGCGCGAACGCGGTCCGATCGCCGCCGGCGGTGCATTGCAGCAGGGCGATATCGTCCGCCGCCTGCCGCGACGCGCGCGCCCGCAAGTCGTCGCACCCGGCCGGGGCGGTCGTGTTCTTGCGAGCGAGAAGCCGCAATTTTCGGAATCCTCAAAAGAAGAGCCATGAATCGCCGGGGACGATAGTCCGTCCCCTTGGTTTCCGGCTTGGGCTGGACGGCCGTTGCGCCCGGCTTGGGCGGCACCGACTCCCGTCGCGCGCGCGGCGTCAGCGACCGGGGGAATTCGCCGCGGAATTCCCGTGCGCGTGATTGCGAATGTCCGTGGGAGTCGTGCCGAATCGCCGCCGGAAGCTGTGGTTGAAATAGGAAAGATCGCCGAAGCCGCAATCGAATGCGATCGCGGCGATGCTGCGGCCGGCGGAGGCGGTGCTGCACAGGATGCGATGGGCGCGCCGCAGACGCTGTTCGCGCACGAATTCAGTGAAGCTCGTCTGCTCGCTTTCGAACAAGGCGCGGATATAGCGCGGCGAGATGCCGTGCCGTGCGGCGAGTTCGGCGACGGCGAGGCCCGGCCGCGAAAGATTGGCGAGAATGTCGGATTTGATCGCCCGCAGGCGCGCGGCGCGCAGGCCGCGGCCCTTCGCGACCACCGCCGCGTCGCGGGTGGCGCCGAGCGCCAGCGCCGCCAGGTCGTGGATATGAGCGGAGCTCAGCGCAAGGATTTCCGGCTCGGTCGGCGCCTTGGCGTGCTGCAGCAGATCGGCGTAGCCGACCAGCAAACGCAGCGCCTCCGTCGAGGCGGGGATCGCCTTCAGCAGCGCCTTGTCGACATCGGCGACCGTGCGCGCGAGGTTTTCCCGGGGAAAGGCGAAGGTGACGAAATCCTGCTCGCCGGGACTGCGATAGGTCCCGACCGTATCGCTCGCCCAGAGAAACGCCTCGCCCTCGCTGAAAATCGTCTCCTGGCCGCGCTGTACCACCGCGGTCCGGCCCCGCTTGATGATGCCGAGCACGATGCTGTCGTCGCCGTCGGCCACCAGCGAGGGCGTTCGCTCCAACGTGCAACCGGTCACCGAGGACGACCAGATCTTGAGATCGGGAAGAATGCGAATCCGGGATTCGCTGCGAAAGGCCTCTTCGTCCAACTGGCGAACATCCATCTGGACGACGCCACGGGCGAACTCTTCCCGCCAGATGGAAACCCGATCGCGTTCGGGAAGAGCGTCGGTTGAAAATTCCAGCACGCCAGAACTCATCACCACCCCTCGCGTTCCTCCGCCCTGGAGATTGAACCATAGGTCAATATGTTCGATTTGTCTTGGACCACGCGGCAATCGGCTTGGTCTGGGCGGCATAGCGATTGACCCCGCAGGCTGGTCCAGCGCCACAGACGGCTATCTTCTGCCGCGCGCGAATCTTTTTCCGCAAAGCGTCGAACCATTGCGCCGGTGGCGCGCACGAAGGGTCAGACGCGAAGTCCGAAGGACTCGCGGCTGCGAGTTGGGGCATTACAAACGTGGGGCAATGATGGCACGCAAGCAGGACTTAAAGACTCGCGCACGGATCGTCGGCGCGGCAGCTTCGATCATCCTGGGGCTGACCATCACCGAAGCTTCGGCGACGACCGTTCACACGTCGAGCTTTCTCGGCACCGTCACCAACTTCGATGGGTTCGAAAGCCTTCCAAGCAGCACCAATCTCCCGCAGAACACCGTGTATTCCGAGGGTGGAATAGACGTCGAGTATGTCGGCACCGGGAACGGAACCTGGACCACCTCGTCGATCGCCGGAAAAGAGGGACAGCGCAGCTGGTATCAGGCCTGGGGCGGCTTCGGCTACACCGCGATCAGGCTCTCGTCGGGGGCCGATTTTCACGCCATTCAGTTCCTGGCGGGGAGCGGCTGGTACCCGGGTGTCGCGCCGGCCTTTCAGTTCCAGCTGCTGGACAACGGATCGGTCGTCGATCAGGGCAGTGTCAATTTCTACACGTCCGACAAGCCGTTGCGCGCGTTCGGCTTCTATGGCTTCTCGGATGCCACATTCGACGAAGTGCGGCTGCAGAGCCTGGGTTCCGATGGGCCCTTCAATACGAGCCTGATCGAAGGACTGGCGCTCGACAGCATCTCCATCGGCACCGTCGCGGTCAGCACCACGCCGATTCCCGCCGCCTTGCCGCTGTTCATCTCGGCGCTGAGCGGCCTGGGTTTGGTCGGCTGGCGGAGACGGCGAGCCCAAGGCGCCGCGGCTTAGCCGGCGCCCGCGGTCAGTTCCGGACGCCCTTCGCGGCCTTGATCGCGGCCTGCACGCCGTCGATGAAGCCGAACAGGTATTCGCTGGTCAGCATGCGGCCGTCCGCCTCGAAGCCGTCGAGGATGTCGTCTTCCGCGAGGATGCCCTCCGGATCGATGCAGCGCTTGTAGAGCGCCAGCAATTCATCGAACGAGGTGGCGGCGTCGTAGGTGAAGGTCTCGACGTTCTCGACGGCCGCCTCGTCATCCGTAGCCTCGGCCCAGGCGCGGCCGGATTGGAAGCCGCTGGGATATTCATCGTCTGAATCGGCCGTCATGAACGGTTCCTCGTGATCCTGCCTGTCTCAATGCACCGCGGCGTACATGATCTTCTCCTCGGTCGCCTCGTCGGGGGCGAATTCCTCGACGATGCGGCCCTGGCGGCAGACCAGGATGCGGTCGGAGAGGTTCATGATTTCCGGGAGATAGGACGAGATCACGATCACCGCAAGGCCGGAACGGTGCGTACAACCTCCGCTCCGGCGGGAACCGAAAGAGGAAGCCCTCCCGCAGCGACAGGGTTTCTGGCTTTCCGTTCCAGCCGGTCAGCCGCTCCGGGCGGCGCTCACTCCTGTCCCGGCACCGCCGGCAGGGTGTGGCCGCCGCGGACCGGGTCGCCCCATTCCTCGACCAGCGCTTCCTGGGCTTTGCGGACGCGGTTGAGGCGCAGGTTGCTCTTGGCGGTGGCGATGCTGCGCGAGACGATCGGCATCAGCGAATAGATCGCCCAGCCGCTGCCGGCGCCCACCAGGGCCGCCAGCCAGCCCAGCATGTCGCCGAGGGTCGGCAGGATCGCGGAGAAGCTCTGACCCTCCGACCAGAGGTCGTGCATGAACCAGAGCGCGCCGGCGAAATTCAGGCTGCCCACGGTGATGGTCAGGTGGCGGCCGGGCGCCGGATCGACCACCCGCGCCACCAGGGTCGGCACCATCGCCGGAATCAGCACGAGGGTCGAGGGCAGCAGCAGCAGCGCCACCGGCATGACGAGGCTGATCAGCAGCCACGGCCGCTGCTTCTTCGGCGCTTGCGGCGCCGCCGGCTTGGCGGCTGCGTTGGATGCGGCCATCGGCGCCTCACAGGACCATGGCGACGGTGAACGCCGCGAGCACGCCGCTGGCCAGGAAGGCGGCGCTGATCGCGGCACTCACGCGCGCCGAGGCTTGCACCCGCGCCGGATCGGTCAGGCCGCCGTCTTCCAGCCACTGCGCTTCCTTTTCCAGCTCGGCATAGGTGTTCTGCGCGTGCTCGAAGCCGTGGGTATCGCTCTGCCGGAACGGCCCCTCCTCGTCGAGCAGCTCCGCCATCTGCACGAAGTCGGAATGCGCCGCGCATTGCTCCAGCTTCTTGCGGATCTCGCTGCGCGCCTGCAACCGATGGAAGCTCTCCACCACGGGCTTCATCAATTCCAGCAAGGTCTCGGCCAGCCGCGGCAGGTCGTGGTTGGGATGCTGCCGCTGCACCGCCGCGAGCAGGCGCAGGATGCCCAGGCGATAGCCGGACTGGTCCGCCGGGTTGCCGATCTGCGTCAGCTCGCGCTCGATCGGCCGGGCCAGCTTCGCCGCGGTGAAGGCGGCGATATGGCGATCGATCGGCATGGTGCCCGCCTCGGCGCCGGGCAAGGCCGCATCGATCGCCGGCAGCAGGTCCTTGAGGCTGGTGACGTAGTAGTCGCCGATCAGCTCGCTGCGGCAAGGCATGCCGGGATCGAGCTCGTAGAGCACGCGCTCCACGCTGTAGCCGGGTCCCGGCCGTTCGACGATCTTCTCGACGCCGTCGAGGGTGCGGCGAACCGAGGCCAGCTCCGAGGTCAGCTTCGGCTGGTGATCCAGCCAGCCCTGCGGCAGGCGTGCGCGCAGCATCTCGACGAACTCGGTGCGCAGCGGCGGCTGATCGATCACCGAGGCCAGCATGGTGCCGAGCGCCGTGCCGCTGACGCGGATGCTCTTGTAGCAGATCGGCAGAGACGGCCCCATGAACTGGATGAGCCGCGAGACCATCCGGTGCTTGGTGCCGGTGGAGGGCCCGTAGCTCATCGCCAGGCCGCGCGCCAGCTGCAGCGGCTCGTTCACCTTCTCATCGTTGAAGCCGCGCTTCAGCCAGCTGTCCAGGGTGCCGTTCTCGACATTGGTGAGGGCCTCGTCCCAGTTCACCGCCATGGCATAGGCCGCGGCCGGCCGATTCAAATGCTCGCCGCCGCCGAGACGAATCGGGCGCGTGGCGCGCTGCGGCAGGTTGGGCAGGATCGGATTGAAGTACTGGCCCAGCATCCACATCTCGAGATTCCGCAGGGTCCAGCGGTCGGAGACCTTGTCGCTCAACAGGCCGCGCAGCATCTCCGCCATGCTCGGCGAGACCTTCTCGCCGCCCGCCAGGGCCGAGAAGGTGCCGAAATTGATCTTGGCCGCGATCACCGCCTCGTCGTTCAGTGCCTGCATCGCATTGCCCAAATGCAGGCGCAGCACCAGCACGCCCAGTGCGTAGAGATCGTCGGCCTGGCTGCCCGGCGCGCGGCCCATGCGGCTGGCCAGACCGTTCTCGATCGTTTCATAGACCACCGGCTGGTCGCTGCCCGGCGGCGCGGCGAAGCATTCGCCGAACACCACCTCGCCGCTGTTGCCGAGCGCGTAGAAGATGTTGCCCGGCCGGATCGCGCGATGGGCGACGCCGAGCTGGCCCAGCTCCTTGAGCACCAGCATCGCCGGCTTGATGATGTTCCGGGCGATCAGCTGCTCGTTCAGCACCGGCAGCGGCTGACTCGGATCCTTCTGCAGGCGCTCGCCGGCCGGCTGCGGATAGACCAGGGCCGGACGGCGGCCCCAGACCGTGCTGCCGCCCGACGACGAGACCGGCCAATCGACGATGCCCGCGGCCTCCGGCCAGAGCATGGGAATCTGCGTCCGGCGCTCCGGCAGGTTGAGCCCGCGGCACGGCACCGTGCCGGAGCAGATCAGGGCGAACAGCTTGCGCCCGGTGTGACTGCGATCCTCGACCGCATAGGCCAGGGCGTCGCCTTGGTCGAATTGGGGCAGGCGGGAAGCCGGTTTGAGCTCAAACCGGTCCCGCAGCATCACCAAGTCGCTGTCATCCGCCATCGCGCCACGCCCAAGGATTCAAGCCGCCATATTGACCTGCGATGGTTAACAGGCTGTAACCAGTGGTCCGATTTTATCCGAAACGACAATGCTATAGTCCCGCGCGTGCAGCCGTCCCAATCGCCTGATTCCCCTTTCGATTTCATCGTCGTCGGCGCCGGTTCGGCGGGCTGCACCCTGGCCAACCGGCTGACCGCCTCCGGCCGGTACAAGGTGCTGGTGCTGGAGGCCGGCGGCCGGGACGACTGGATCTGGTTCCACATTCCGGTCGGCTACCTCTATGCCATGGGCAACCCGCGCGCCGACTGGTGCTTCAAGACCGAGCCGGAAGAAGGGCTGAACGGCCGCGCGCTCAACTATCCGCGCGGCAAGGTGATCGGCGGCTGCTCCGCCATCAACGGCATGATCTACATGCGCGGCCAGGCGGCGGATTACGACCACTGGCGCCAGCTCGGCAATCCCGGCTGGGGCTGGGACGACGTGCTCCCCACCTTCATCAAGAGCGAGCACCGCGAAGGCGCACCGGACCCGAAGCACGGCAAGGGCGGCGAATGGCGGGTCGAGCGCCAGCGCTTGAGCTGGAAGATCCTGGACGTGTTCCGCCAGGCTGCCGGCGAGCAGGGCATCCCGCCGGTCGACGACTTCAACGCCGGCGACAACGAGGGCGTCGGCTATTTCGAGGTGAACCAGCGCAAGGGCGTGCGCTGGTCGGCCGCCCGCGCCTTCCTGAAGCCGGCGCTGAAGCGGCCCAACCTGACGCTGTGGACCCATGCCCAGGTGCTGCGCCTGATCGTCGAAGGCGGACGCGTGACCGGTGCGGAGATTCGGCACCAGGGACAAGTCCGTACGGTGCGGGTGGGGCGCGAGGTCATTCTCTCGGCCGGTGCCGTCAATTCGCCGCATCTGCTGCAGCTTTCCGGCATCGGCGATCCGGAGCTGCTGCGCGGTCACGGTGTCGAGGTCGTGCATGCGCTGCCGGGCGTCGGCGAGAACCTGCAGGATCATCTGCAGCTGCGGCTGATCTTCGGTGTCGAGGGCCTGCCGACGCTCAACATCACCGCCAACAAGCTGCTCGGCCGGATCGGCATGGGGCTGCAATACGCCGCATTCCGGCGCGGGCCGATGACCATGGCGCCGTCGCAGCTGGGCGCCTTCGCCAAGTCGTCACCCGAGCATGCGACCGCCAATGTCGAGTATCACGTGCAGCCGCTCAGCCTCGACCGCTTCGGCGAGCCGCTGCATTCCTACCCGGCTTTCACCGCGTCGGTCTGCAATCTGCGTCCGCAGAGCCGCGGACATGTGCGTTTGAAGAGTGCGGATCCGACCCAGGCGCCGGCGATCCAGCCGCGCTATCTCACCGCGGAGGCCGATCGGCGCGTGGCGGTCGACGCGATCCGGCTGACCCGCCGCATCGTGCTGGAGAGCCGGGCCTTCGCGCCCTATCGTCCGAAGGAGTTGATGCCCGGCCCGAGCTACGCGAGCGACGAGGAACTGGTGCATGCCGCGGGGCAGATCGGCACCACCATCTTCCACCCGGTCAGCACCTGCCGGATGGGCGACGATCCGATGGCGGTGGTCGATGCGCGGCTGCGCCTGCGCGGGATGCCGGGGCTGCGCGTGGCGGACGCCTCGATCATGCCGACGATCACCTCGGGCAACACCAACGCGCCGACCATCATGATCGCCGAGAAAGCCGCCGAGATGATCCTCGAGGACGCCGCCGGTTATGCCTGATCTAGTACGAGTGCTTGTCCGCGCTGTTGGTGATCGCGCCGCCCGCCTTCGATATGTCTTTGCCGACACCCGACGTGGTGTTGCAGGCGGAGAGCAGCAGCATGGCGGTGAGAGTGATGGCGGTCATCAGGCTGAATTTGCGCATGGGATACTCCTTGGTCGCGACGAGACGCGCTCCGCGGGCGGGACATGTCCGAGGTCAGACACATCAGGACCGATTGTCGAACGATTGCAGTGCTGAAGGACGGAGTGGCCGGGAGGGCCGTATTGTCGTCACCCGCGATATACTCGAATATTGTACCTATGTAAGAGATTACAATATATTTCAGCGATATATTTAAAACTTCGCGAGCGGAACCATTGCCGCCGGCCGATTGCGGCCGAATCTTCGATTGATTTGCATCAAGGCCGCTCGCGCGCGCGATGATAGATATCAATCTGTTTGGCGACAATCGAGGGATTGCCGGGTGGCACGATTGGGCTCTGGATGCAAAGGGGCGTTCGGAACGCGGCGCGCGTTTCTGAAGGCCGGATTGGCAGGCGCGGCGGGTTGCTTCATTCCGCGCGGCGCGCGCGCCGCGACCAAGATTCTGATGCCGGACGCCGCCGCGAACCGGCGATTCTCGGTGCTCTATCAGGGAAACAAGATCGGCAGCCACACGATCAAGTATTCGGCCGAAACCGGCGAGACGCTGGTGGAAACCAAGATCTCGCTCCTGGTCAAGGCCGGCATCTTCACGGTGTTCTCATTCCGTCACCGCTCCGCGGAAACCTGGCGCGCAGGGCGGCTGGTGTCGCTGCGCAGCTCGACCTACGAGCACGACACGACGCTGATCGTTGAAGGAACGGCAACCCCCGAGGGATTCCGCGTGGACAGCAGAGGCGGCCCGTTCATCGCGCCCGCCGCGACCTTGACCTCCAACAGCCTGTGGACGCCGGCGGTGCTGGAGCAGGACTTTGTGGTCGACGCGCAGCACGGCGGCGTCATCGGCGTCAGCGCGCGCAAGGTCGGCGTCGAGGACGTCATCGTCGCCGGAAGACAAATTCACGCGATGCGCTATTCGTTCATCACGCCCTATCTGGCCGGCGCCATCTGGTACAGCCAGGAAGATCTTTGGGTGCGCGGCGAGTTCGAGCGAGACGGGGCGAAGATCCAGTATGAGCTCGACACTTGAGGGGCCAGCCCAGCGGAAAAAGGAGCAATCGGTCATGCTGAGACGAACGCTCAAACTCGCGGCAGTGCCCCTGGCGATCGCCGTCGGGGGTTGCATGGCCGTTTCCATTGCCCTCGCCCCCGCCCCGGTAACGGTCGCGACCGGATCGCCCGGCGGCATCTTTCATCCGGTCGGAAACGCGATCTGCCGCATGTTCAACCTGCCGAGCGGGCATCAGCCGATTCCATGCATAGCGCTGAGCTCCGAAGGTGCGGTCGAGAACATCAAGCGCGTACAAAGCGGCAAGTCGTCGTTCGGCCTGTCCCAGACCGACGTCGCCTACGCCGCATTTCACGGCGCCGGACCGTTTGCGCCCGACAAGATCGGCCCGTTCACCTTCGGTGGCGCAGATCCCAATTTGCGCATGCTGATCGCGCTCTATCCCGACGAGTTTACCGTCGTGGCGCGGGCCGATTCCGGCATCCGCGACTTCGAGGACCTGCGCGACAAGCGCATCGGCATCGGGACCAGCGGCGCCGGATACACCTTCACGCGCGACGTGGTCCTCAAATACTACAACTGGACGATATCGGATGCCGAGCGCCTGCGGGAGTTGGGCTCCGCCGAACAGAACCAGGCGCTGTGCAGCGGCAAAGTGGACGCGATCATCTTCGTCGCCGGCCATCCCAGCGGCTTGACCCAGGAAGCGACCACCGGTTGCGCGGCGAAGCTGGTCCGCGTGGCCGGGCCGCAGATCGACCAGCTGCTTGCGGCCTATCCCTATTACGAGGCTTCCGTCATCCCCGGTGGCATCTATGCAGGCAATCCCGACGATGTGCCGACCATCGGAACGCGGGCCGTCCTGGTCACCTCGAGCCGCACCCCGGACGATCTGGCCTATGCCCTGGTCAAGGCGGTGTTCGAGAACTTCGACGACTTCCGGCGCCTGCACCCGGCGCTGGCGAAACTGAAACTCAAGGACATGGTGCCGAGCAGCGCCGTCATCCCGATCCACCCGGGAGCACTCAAGTATTTTCGCGAGGCCGGCCTGATGCCATAGGCCAGACATTGTATTCAGCGAGGTTACCCGTGCTGCCTTTCCGCCCGGCTGAAAATGGAGCGATGCTGCCGCGGCGCAGGTTTCTGGCCGCGGGCCTGGGCGGCGCCGTCGGTCTCGCCTTTCCAGACATCGCGCCGGCCGCAACCGCGATCGTCATGCCGCTCGCCGCCGCCGATCGACGGTTCTCGGTGCTGTATGAAGGCGACAAGATCGGCACCCACACGGTTCTCTATTCCTTGGAAACCGGTGAGACGCGGGTCACCACCGACGTGTCGCTCCTGGTCAAAGTCGCGTTCTTCACGCTGTTCAAGTTCACCCACCGCTCCTCCGAAACCTGGCGCGACGGGCGGCTGGTGTCGCTGCGAAGCGTGACGGTCGAGCATGGCGACACTTTGCTGGTCGAGGGCCGGGCGACGCCCCAGGGCTTCCGCGTCGAAAGCAAGGGCGGCCCGTTCATCGCTTCCGCCGCGACCTTGACGTCGAACAGCCTGTGGACTCCGGCGGTGCTGGAGCAGGAGACGGTGGTGGACGCGCAGCATGGCGGTGTGATCGGCATCAGCGCGCGCAAGTTCGCCGAAGAGCCGATCGCGGTCGCCGGCCGGACCATCCCCGCCACGCGCTACGCCTTCATCACGCCTTATCTCGCCGGCAGCATCTGGTACGACCGGGCGAGCCTCTGGGTGCGCGGCGAGTTCGAGATCGACGGATCGAAGATCCAGTATCAGCTCGGCGCATGATCCCTGGCGGCAAAGCGGCGATGCGACGGCTCAATCCGCGAACGGATCGGTCACCAGGATCGTGTCTTCGCGTTCGGGGCTGGTCGAGAGCAAGGCGACCGGCGCTTCGATCAGCTCCTCGACGCGGCGGATGTATTTGATCGCCTGCGCGGGAAGCTGGGCCCAGGAGCGGGCCCCCTTGGTCGATTCACTCCAGCCTTCGATGGTTTCGTAGACTGGCTTGGCCTTCGCCTGCAGCTGAGTGGCCGCCGGCAGGTGATCGACCTCTTCGCCGTCGATCGTGTAGCCGGTGCAGATCTTCAGCGTCTCGAAGCCGTCGAGGATGTCGAGCTTGGTGAGCGCGATGCCGTCGATGCCGGAGACCTTGCATGACTGGCGCACCAGGGCCGCGTCGAACCAGCCGCAGCGGCGGCGGCGGCCGGTGACGGTGCCGAACTCGCGGCCGCGCTCGCCCAGCATCTGGCCGATCTCGTCGTTGAGCTCGCTTGGGAACGGCCCGGACCCGACGCGGGTCGTATAGGCCTTGGTGATGCCGAGCACATAGCCGACGGCACCGGGGCCGATGCCGGCGCCCGCGGCGATCTGGCCGGCCACGGTGTTCGACGAGGTGACATAGGGATAGGTGCCGTGGTCGATGTCGAGCATGACCGCCTGGGCGCCTTCGAACAGGATGCGGGCGCCGCTGCGGCGCTTCTCGTTCAGCTCCTGCCAGACCACGCGAATGAAGGGCGTGATCTTCGGCGCGATCTCGCGCAACAGATTCAGCAGCTCGGCGCCGTCCACCTGCGGCGCGCCCATGCCTTTCAGCAAAGCGTTGTGATGCAGCAACAGCGCATCGACCTTCTGCGAGAGACTGTCGAGATCCTGGAGATCGCAGGCGCGGATCGCGCGGCGACCGACTTTGTCTTCATAGGCCGGGCCGATTCCGCGGCCGGTCGTTCCGATCTTGGCGGCGCCACGCGCTTCCTCGCGCAGGAGGTCGAGCTTCGAGTGCAGCGGTAGAATGAGCGCGGCGTTCTCGGCGAGGGCGAGATTGTCAGGCGACACGGCGACGCCTTGGCCGCGCAGGGTCTCGATCTCCTTCAGCAAGTGCCAGGGATCGACCACGACGCCGTTGCCGATCACCGAGAGCTTGCCGGCGCGCACGATGCCGGAAGGGAGCAATGAGAGCTTATAGGTCTGGTTGCCGATGACCAGCGTATGGCCGGCGTTGTGGCCGCCCTGGAAGCGCACGACGACGTCGGCGCGCTCCGAGAGCCAGTCCACGATCTTGCCCTTGCCCTCGTCGCCCCATTGCGAGCCGATCACTGCAACGTTTGCCACTCTTCCACTCCGTTACTTGAGTTCGGCCATCACTTCAATTCGACAGGTTGGCCGTTGCGCCAGAGCCGCGTGCAGCCGAGCCGCCGCGCTTCCGCCGCATCATCCTTCGCCGCTTCCAGGCCCTGGATCGTCACCCAGCCCTCGCCGCGCAGGCGCTGGGCCTCGGCGGGCGGCGTGCCGTGCGGGACGAAGATGCGGTTCGGCGCCGCCGACGCCGGCAGGGCGCGCTGCAAGGTGTCGAGATAAAGCGTGAAGCCGGTCGCCGGCTCGCCGGCCTGGTTCACATAGCGGCCGCCGCGCCCGAAATCGCCGCGCACGCTCGGCGCCAGCAGCGAGAAGGTGACGCCGGTGTGATATTCGAAGCCGCGGTGATCGGTCGGATCGACCGTGAGCGTGAGATCGGGGCGCGCGGCGCGGATCAGCGCCACGACGGCGCGCAGACGCTCGCGCTGGATCGCCGCATCGCCGTCGAGCTTCAGGGCGTTCAGCGCTTCGATCGCGGTGTCGGCCGGACCGACGGCATGGATCAGCGCTTCCAGCAATGGGGTCAGACTGCCCGCGGACTGTCGCACGGCTGTCATATCTTTGCGGTCGAGCGCCGCGATCAGCGCTTTCGGGTCGGCGATGCCGGCATCGCGCAGGATGGCCGGCGCCAAGGTCGGCACGTTGAGATCGACCACGAGCTGCTGCACGCCGACGGCGTTCAGGGCTTCGGCGCCGAGCAGGATCACCTCGGCATCGGCCGCGGCGGAAGTCGTGCCGATGAGCTCGACGCCGGCCTGGCCGATCTGCCGCTCGGGGCGCATCTGCTCGCCTTTAACCCGGAGCACCTGGCCGGCATAGGACAGGCGAATCGGCCGCGGCGCGTTGGTGAGCCGGCTGGCGGCGATCCGGCCGACCTGGGGCGTGATATCGGCCCTGAGGCCCATCATCCGCTGCGAAATCGGGTCCATCAGGCGGAAAGTGTCCGCCGCCATGGCCTCGCCGGGGCCGGAGAGCAGGCTGTCCTCGAACTCGATCAGCGGCGGCTTGACGCGCTCGTAGCCCCAGGCGCCGAAGGCCGCCATCAGCCGCTCGACGATCGCCGCCTCGAAGCCGGCTTCCGGCGGCAGGCCGTCGGAAAGGCCCGCGGGCAAAAGGAATCTTTCGCCGGGTGAGGACATCGGACGCCCGATCTCGTGCAGGGGGTTGCGCTGGCCCGATCTTGTGGGCCGATGGACTTCGGAGGGGTGGTAGCCCATTTCCCGGCCCCCGGCAAGCTGCCGCCAACCCCTTGTTAACCTTGGTCATCCCCAGGGGAATCCCAATTTTCCCCGATCTGACACATTCCCGTCTAATCAGTGTCATCAAAGTGCAACCGATCCTGCCTAGCTTCCCGCCATCGCGTGGGTCGCCTTTTTTAGCAACGTCGCACCAAGCGGCGGGTCGTTGATGGGGACCGGCGCGCAGATTTCTGCGTTCCGCAACGGAGGAGAGGCTCCTATGAAACTGGATTTGACCCGCTTTATCGCGGCGGCTGCTTTGTTCAGCTCCGCGGCTCTTGCCATCCCGGCGGTTGCCACCGCGGCCGACATCTCGGGCGCCGGCGCCACCTTCCCCTACCCGATCTACGCCAAGTGGGCTGACGCCTACCACAAGGAGACCGGCGTCGGTCTCAACTACCAGTCGATCGGTTCCGGCGGCGGCATCAAGCAGATCAAGGCCGACACCGTGACCTTCGGCGCCAGCGACGCGCCGCTGAAGCCCGCCGACCTCGACGCAGCCGGCCTCGCGCAGTTCCCGACCGTCATGGGCGGCGTGGTTCCGGTCGTCAACCTCGAAGGCGTCAAGCCGGGCGACATCGTGCTCGACGGCAAGACCCTGGCCGACATCTTCCAGGGCAAGATCGCGAAGTGGAACGACCCGGCGATCCAGTCGCACAACCCGTCGGTCAAGCTGCCCGACCAGGCGATCGTCGTCGTCCACCGCTCCGACGGATCGGGCACCTCCTTCATCTTCACCACCTATCTCTCCCAGATGAGCGACGACTGGAAGTCGAAGGTCGGCGCGGCGACCGCGGTCGAATGGCCGGTCGGCATCGGCGCCAAGGGTAACGAAGGCGTCGCCGGCAACGTGACCCAGACCTCGGGCGGCATTGGCTACGTCGAGTACGCCTATGCCAAGCAGAACAACATGACCTTCACCAAGCTGGTGAACAAGGAAAACAAGGCGGTCTCCCCGACGGCCGAGGCCTTCCAGGCCGCGGCCAAGAACGCCGACTGGTCCAGCGTTCCCGGCTTCGGCCTGATGCTGACCAACGAGCCCGGCGCCGAAAGCTGGCCGATCTCGGGTGCCACCTTCATCCTGATCCACAAGCAGCCGAAGGATCCGGCCGCAGTTGCCGAGGCCCTCAAGTTCTTCGACTGGGCCTACAAGAACGGCGACGACATGGCGAACGAGCTCGCCTATGTGCCGCTGCCGGATGACCTCGTCACCCTGGTCAAGAAGAGCTGGGCCGAGATCACCGCGGACGGCAAGCCGGTCTATGCTGGGATGTAATCCCCAAGACCGCTTGTCCGACGCGTAAGCGCGCAGGGGAGTCGGCGCGAGCCGGCTCCCCGTCGCGTTCCAAGAAGGGTCCCTACCCTTCGCCCCACGAAATTGGTATGGATCAAGCGCCGAGATGGCCGAAATGTCACTGAGCCAGACTTTGACTGCGACGGGCGAGACCAGACCAAGAGTCAGCGCGCGCCCGATCGGCGATCGGGTGATGCATGCCCTCACCTTCGGTTCGGCAATTCTGGTGCTGCTGGTCCTCGGCGGCGTGTTCGTCTCGCTCATCCACGGCTCGCTGCCGGCGATTCGGGCATTCGGCCTCGGCTTCATCACCTCGCAGAGCTGGAACCCGGTGACCGAGATTTTCGGCGCCGCGGCGCCGATCTACGGCACCTTGCTGACCTCGGCCATCGCGCTCTTCATCGCGGTGCCGGTCGGCCTCGGCATCTCGGTCTTCCTGACCGAACTCAGCCCCGCCTGGCTGGCGCGGCCGATCGCCATTGCGATCGAGCTCCTGGCCGGCATCCCCAGCATCATCTACGGCATCTGGGGCCTGTTCGTGCTGGCGCCGTTCCTGCAGCAGACCTTCCAGCCCTGGATCATCGACAAGGCATCGTATGTTCCTGGCCTCGCGCAGCTGTTCGCCGGCCCGCCCTATGGCATCGGCGTCTTCACCGCGGCGATCATCCTGTCGATCATGATCCTGCCCTTCATTTCCTCCGTGACGCGCGACGTGTTCGAGACCGTGCCGCCGATGCTGAAGGAAGCGGCCTATGGTCTCGGCTCGACCAAGTGGGAGGTGGTGAAGAACGTCGTCATCCCGCACACCCGCGCCGGCGTGATCGGCGCGATCATGCTGGCGCTCGGCCGCGCCCTCGGCGAGACCATGGCGGTCACCTTCGTGATCGGCAACGCGCACAAGATCGCGACCTCGCTGCTGGCGCCCGGCACCACGATCTCGGCGACCATCGCCAATGAGTTTACCGAGGCGACCGGCGACCTCTATACGTCCTCATTGATCGCGCTCGGTCTCATCCTCTTCGTGGTCACCTTCATCGTCCTCGCGGCGGCGCGCCTGATGCTCCACCGCATGGAACAGCGGGGCAAGTAACATGCAGATCGCCGATCGCCGCCGGCTCCGCAGCAAGATCTTCATGGGTCTCTCGATCACCGCGGCCGGCCTCGGGCTCTCGATCCTCGCCATCATTCTCGGCACGCTGATCTATGAGGGCGCGAGCGGGCTCAATCTCGCCGTCTTCACCGACATGACCCCGCCGCCGGGTGGCCAGGGCGGCCTGCTCAACGCCATCGTCGGCAGCCTGATCATGACCGCGATGGGCATCGTCGTCGGCACGCCGATCGCCATCCTGGCCGGCACCTATCTCGCCGAATACGGCCGCTACCGCCGCATCGCCCATGTCGTCCGTTTCATCAACGACATCCTGCTCTCGGCGCCCTCGATCGTGATCGGCCTGTTCGTCTATGAGATCATGGTGGCGACCATGGGACACTTCTCCGGCCTCGCCGGCGGCGTTGCCTTGGCGATCCTGGTGATTCCGGTCGTGGTCCGCACCACCGAGGATATGCTCCGCCTGGTGCCCGATACGCTGCGCGAGGCCGCCGCCTCGGTCGGCACGCCGCGCTGGAAGATGATCATCTCGATCGCCTACCGGGCGGCGCGCACCGGCATCGTCACCGGCGTGCTGCTGGCGGTCGCGCGCATCTCCGGCGAGACCGCGCCCCTGCTCTTCACCGCGCTCAACAACCAGTTCTGGAGCGCCGACCTCAACGCGCCGATGGCCAGCCTGCCGGTGGTGATCTTCCAGTTCGCGCTCAGCCCCTATGTGGACTGGCAGCAGCTGGCCTGGACCGGCGCGCTGCTGATCACCATGTCGGTGCTGACCCTCAGCATTTTCGCCCGCATCCTGACTGCAAAGAAGGCGCACCAATGAACGCCGAAGCCATGACCAACGTCCGCGCCGCGGGCCTGAAGGAAAAAATTTCGATCCGCAACCTGTCGTTCTATTACGACCAGTCCAAGGCGCTGAAGGATATCAGCCTGCCGCTCTACGAGAAGACGGTGACGGCATTCATCGGTCCCTCGGGCTGCGGCAAGTCCACCCTGCTCCGGATCCTCAACCGGATCTACGAGCTCTATCCGAAGCAGCGCGCCGAAGGCGAGGTGCTGATGGACGGCCAGAACATCCTGACCAGCAAGGAACCGGCGGACAGCCTGCGG
This sequence comes from Dongia sedimenti, assembly GCA_030715195.1. Lineage (GTDB taxonomy): Bacteria > Pseudomonadota > Alphaproteobacteria > Dongiales > Dongiaceae > Dongia > Dongia sedimenti. The sequence continues at coordinate 520,699 of JAUYVI010000001.1, read as the reverse complement.
TCCAAGATCGGCATGGTGTTCCAGAAACCGACGCCGTTCCCGATGTCGATCTACGAGAACATCGCCTTCGGCGTCCGGCTCTACGAGAAGCTCTCGAAGTCCGAGATGGATGAGCGGGTCGAATCGGCGCTGCGCCGCGCCGCGCTCTGGGAAGAGGTGAAGGACAAGCTGCACACCAGCGGCCAAGGCCTCTCCGGCGGCCAGCAGCAGCGTCTCTGCATCGCCCGTTCGGTCGCGGTGAAGCCCGAGGTCATCCTGCTCGACGAGCCCTGCTCCGCGCTCGACCCGATCTCGACCGCGAAGATCGAGGAGCTGATCGACGAGCTGAAGACCGACTACACGATCGCGATCGTGACCCACAACATGCAGCAGGCGGCGCGCTGCACCAGCTTCGCCGCTTTCATGTATCTCGGCGAGCTGATCGAGTTCGACACGACGGAGAAACTGTTCACCTCGCCGTCGCACCCGAAGACCCAGGAATACATCACCGGCCGCTTCGGCTAACCGAGCACCAAGCGACCGGCGATCAGGAGAAACACCGCGGCCTGCAGCACCTGCAGGCCGCGTTTTGTTTTGGCGCTCTGCCCGGCGAGCGCCGCGCCCGCCGCGCCGAGCGCACCCAGCGCGCCGTGGAACAGCGTGCCGATCGCCGCGAGCGCACAGCCGAGCAGCACGAACTGCGCGAAGACCGAGCCCTGACCGGCATCGATGAACTGCGGGATGAAGACCAGGAAGAACAGGATCGCTTTCGGATTGGCGATGTTCGAGGCGAGCCCGCGGACGAAGATCGCCCAGCGCGACGGTTCGGTTTCGATGACACCCGCACCTTTCCGCCCTGCGCTGCGGATGCAGGCGATGGCCAAGTAGACGAGATAGCCAGCGCCCAACCAGCGGATCGCCTCGAACATATCGGGGTATGCGGAAAGCAATCCGGCGAGACCGAAGGCGCAGATCAGGGTGAAGACGAGATCGACCACGCCGATCCCGACCGCCGCGGCGACACCGCCGCGCCAGCCATAGGCGGCGCCGCTGGTCAGCACGAAGGCCATGTTCGGGCCGGGCGTCACGAGCAGGATCAGCACCGCGCCGAGGAAGAGCAGGAAGGATTCGGGGGCGATCATCAGGGCGCTCCGCTTTTAAGCTCCGTCATCCCGGCGCTAGGCGCCGGGATCCACGCCTTGGGGCTCGAAGAAGAAAAGGCGTGGATCCCGGGACCAAGTCCCGGGATGACGACCGAGTTTGCGGAAACGTCGTGCATCCACCCTCAAGCCTAAACCGAAATCGTGCCCTGCATCACCGCGGTGCTGTGGCCGGCGATCTTCACGCGGTCGCCTTCGAGCTTCAGCCAGAGGTCGCCACCGCGTTTGGAGACCTGGCGCGCGTGGAAGTCGGTCTTGCCGAGCACGCGCGACCAGAAGGTCGCGAGCACGCAATGGGTCGAGCCGGTCACGGGATCCTCGGGGATGCCGGCGGTCGGCGCGAAATAGCGGGAGACGAAGTCGATGCCGTCGTCGCCGCGCGCGGTCACGATGACGGTGCGGTCGAGCGCGTTCAGCTTCGCAAAATCCGGGGTGAGACGCGCGATATCGGCGGCCTTCTCATACAGCGCCAGATAGGCGTCATAGCTTTCGCTGACATGCATCTCGACCGGCTTCACATCGAAGCAGGCGGCGACCTTGGCCAGCGCTTCGGGCTGCGGATGGACGTCATGGCGCGGGAAATCGAGTTCGAGGCGCGGCCCGGCCTTGGCGACCGAGAGCGGGCCTGAAAGGCTGTCGAAGACGATCTTCGCGGGCGCTTGGCCGAGGGCGTGCAGCACATGGGCGCTGGCGAGCGTCGCATGGCCGCAGAGCTTCACCTCGGTGGTCGGCGTGAACCAGCGGATGCGGTAGTGGTCGCCTTCGGGCGCGAAGAAGGCGGTCTCCGCCTGGTTGATCTCGGCCGCGATCGATTGCAGCACGGCGTCCGGCAACCACGACTTCAGCGGCACGACCCCGGCGGGATTGCCCGCGAAGGGCCGGTCGCTGAAGGCGTCGATTTGGTACACGTCGAGTTGCATGCTCACTTCCAAAACGGCTTGGTGACCTCGCCCTCGACATCCGCCGCGGTCAGACCGATATCGCGGAGCATTCGGTCATCCAGGCGGGCGAGCGCAAGACGCTCCCGTCGGCGCTCGTGCCCGACGGCAAGTCGATCCGCGAGGCGAACGAGCATTCCGAAGACGGACAGCCGCTCGCCGGTGCTCGGTCGAAAGCCGCTGCGTTCTGAATTGTATCGATACATTTGACTCTCCATTTGTGAGGCTTTTAGGCCTGTTTCTCGCGACTTCCGATTCAATGTCGCGATTGCACGCATCATGTCTTGACGCCCAATGATGTCAATCAGTACATTGTCATCATGACAATGTGGCGACCTGAAATAGAGCAGTTCCAAGGACCGCGCTATCTGGCGATTGCGGAAGCGTTGGCGGTCGATGTGCGCGGCGGCGCGCTCAATCCGGGCGACCGTTTGCCGACCCACCGCGACCTGGCATATCGCCTGGGTGTGACGGTCGGCACAGTGAGCCGCGCCTATGCCGAGGCCGAGCGCCGCGGCCTGATCGGCGGCGAGGTCGGGCGCGGCACCTTCGTGCGTCCCGATGCGCGGCGCCGCAAGACGCAGGCGGTGATCGACATCGAGGCGCCGTTGGGCGTGCCGCAGATCATCGACCTTTCCGTCAACATCCCGACGCCGATGACCAGCGCCGCGATCCTGGCCGAGACGCTGACCGAAATCGTCGGCCGACCCGGCATCGCGCGGCTGATGGACTATCACCCGCATGCCGGGATGACGGCGCATCGCGCGGCCGGCGCGCAATGGCTGACTGAATGCGGATTCCCGATCGAGCCCGACCGGGTGATCGTCACCGCCGGCGGCCAGCACGCGATGACCGCGGCCTTGGGCGCCATCACCGAGCCCGGCGACGTCGTCATCACCGAATGCCTGACCTATCCGGGACTGCGCCGCCTCGCCGACTTCCTCAGGGTGCGCCTGCACGGCGTCGCCATGGATGAAAGCGGCATCGATCCCGAAGCCTTCGAGACCGCCTGCCGGAACCTCAACCCCAAGGTCTTCTACTGCGTGACCAACCTGCAGAATCCGACGGCACTGGTCGTTCCGGTGGAGCGCCGGCGCGCGATCGCCGCGATCTGCCAGCGCTATGGCGTGAAGATCGTCGAGGACGACGTCTACGGCTTCCTGCTGGGCCAGGATATCCCGCCGGCGCTTTCGAGCTTCGCGCCCGAGCTCGGGCATTACTTCACCAGCCTCTCGAAGTCGATGGCGCCGGGTCTCCGCGTCGGCTACCTGGCGCTGCCGATGGGCAGCCGCGACGACTTCACCCAGGTCGTGCGCTCGACCACCTGGATGGCGACGCCGTTGACCGCCGAGATCGGCGCCGACTGGATCCGCAACGGCATCGGCCGCGAGCTGGCCGACGGCCATCGCGACGAGGCGGTCGCCCGGCAGAAGCTGGCGCGGCAGATCCTGGCCGGCCACGATCTTTCGAACGAGATGCGCGCCTATCATCTCTGGATGCGGCTGCCGGAACCCTGGTCGGCCGAGGCCTTCGCGCTCGAGCTCCGGATGCGCGGCGTCGCGGTGACGCCGGCCGGCGCCTTTGCCACCACCCGCAACGCGCCCTCCGCCATTCGGCTCTGCCTGTGCGAGCCGCCGGAGCGGGCGGTGCTGGAGCGCGGCTTGAACATCATCGCTTCCACGGTGCGATCGGCACCCGGTGTCAGCGTCGGCGCCGATATGGGCGTGGTCTGACCCATGGCCGCTTCTGAAGTGCTGGAGGGGCGGACGGAAACGCCCGGCAGCGAAGCGCTGCGGGGCCTGCGCGACACCCTGCCCTTCATGTTCGGGTCGATTCCGTTCGGCCTGCTGTTCGGAACGCTGGCGACCGGCGCGGGGCTGAGCGCCTGGGAGACGATGGCGATGTCGCTGTTCGTCTTCTCCGGCTCGGCGCAGTTCATCGCGGTCGTGCTGCTGGGCGGCGGATCGGGGATCTGGGTCGTGTGGTTCGCGACCTTCGTGCTGAACCTGCGACACCTGCTCTATGCCGCGACCCTGGTCGACCACGTGCGGCATCTGACGCAGGCCTGGCGGTTTCCGTTGGCCGCCTTCCTCACCGACGAGACCTTCGCGGTGATGGAACGGCGCTATCGGACAAAAGGCGGCGGAGCGAACGCGCATTGGTACTATCTCGCCTCCTGCTGCGGCATGTATGCGAACTGGCAGTTCTGGACCTTCATCGGCATCACCGTCGGACAGAACTATCCGGAAGTGCAGAATTGGGGCCTGGAGTTCGCCATGGTCGTGACCTTCATCGGCATCGTGGTGCCGCTCCTGACCTCGGTGCCCTATTGGGCCGCGGCGATCACCGCCGGCCTGGTCGCGGTGCTCGCCAATCCCCTGCCCTATAAGCTCGGCCTGATGCTGGCGGCCCTGGCCGGGATCGTGGTCGGCGTCGCGCTCGATATCCGCAAGCGCGGGCTGGACGCGCCGGCGAGCGGACCGGCAGCGCAGGATCCGGGGCCATGAGCGTCGCGGTCATGATCCCCCTGATGATCCTGGGCATGGCGCTGATCAACCTGGCGATCCGCTGGCCGGTCTATCTGTTCGCCAACCATTTCCGCTTCCCGCCGATCATCGAGCGGGCGCTGGCCTTCGTGCCGGTCGCGGTGCTGACGGCGATCATCGTGCCGACCGTGCTCTATCCGGGCGACGGCACGAAGCTCGACGCGACCTGGCACAACCCGGCGCTGCTCGCCGCCCTGGTCGCGGCGGCGGTCAGCTATTTCGGCAAGAACCTCTTCGCCACGATCGGCGCCGGGGTCGTCGCCTTCCTGCTGCTGCGCTGGCTGCTGCCGATCTGACGCTTCAGGGTCCTTTCCTTGTCTGTGTCCGGTCTGCGTCGGGGACGCGGGTCTCATTCTGTCTGTGTCCGGTCTGCGTCGGGGACGCGTGCTTGCTCCTGTCGGTGTCCGGTCTGGGTCGGAAATCAGGTTTACGGCCGCTGCCGTTTCTTGGGCTGGAAGCACGCCTTAAAGCATTGGCGTGAAACTGCTTTGTCGCGCCCAAAGTCCCGGATCGATTTTCCATTCCGTAAACCTCCGGTAAACCCTGGCGGCAGGTCGTTCGGATTCTGTCTGCGTCCGGTCTGCGTTGGAGGTCGGCACTCCTCATTCCGTCTGTGTCCCGTCTGCGTTGGCGCCCGGCAAGCCCTTGATTCTGCCTGCGTCCTGTCGGCGTTGAACGCAGACAGCTTGATCTCGTCTGCGTTCGGTTTGCGTTGGGGCCGGGTCTGATCTCGTCAACGTCCGGTCAACGTTGCGCGCATGCCGACCTCTTCAGCAAAGCGGCACGCGCAACATCGGTCACTGTCCTTCACGTTGGCTGAAGGCAGTGGCAACCGGTTTGCCAAAAACAAACACGCATTGGATCGCGGAAGGCGCATGACGGCCATCGCGAGAAGCATCATAGTTCTTTTTTGTTCCGGCGCAACAAGGTACGGCCGGTATCGATCCGGCTATCGGTCCAGAGACGTCAAACTTGGACAGCCGCCTGCCCGGTGCCCCATTCGGAACAAGCTTGGCGGAATTTGAGAATTTAGCACGCGGCCGATAGTGAGATCAGAGATGTTGCGAACTGGCGAGACCAACGTTCAAAGGCATTCGCGATGGCGATCAGACGATCGGTACTCGCCTTAGGATCGGAGACGATCGCACATATCGTATCGCAAAGGCCGAAGACAGTTGCGAAGTGATCCTGACCCAGACGACTACATACTCGGCGTAAGGCATCGCACAGACCAATCATCGAAAGGCGCAAAATCTCTCGCTGACGCGACTCCACGGCTAGTCGCCGGACTTCTATTCGAGGATGCATGGCGCCCTTCCTCTATCTAGGAAGAGGAGGTGCCCCTGGAGCAACGCCGGGGCACCCCTCGTGTCTGGTTTTTAAGCCGCCTTAATGCCGGCGATGAACTTCTCAACCTGGGTGCGCATGGTCTCAGCCTGCTTTGCCAAGTCACCAGAGGCGCCAAGGAGCTGAGTGGCGGCGGTGCCGGTGTGCTGCGAAGCCTCGGTAACCGAGACAATGTTGGAAGAAACCTCCTGGGTGCCGCGCGCGGCCTCTTGAACGTTTCGGGCGATCTCCTGGGTGGCCGCACCCTGCTCCTCGACAGCAGCGGCGATTGTGGTCGTGATCTCGCTGATGCGACGGATCACCCCGGTGATTTCCTCGATCGATCCGACGGTCTCGCCAGTCGCCTGCTGTATACTGGCGATCTGAGCGCCGATTTCCTCGGTTGCCTTGGCGGTCTGATTGGCCAGGCTCTTCACTTCGGACGCGACGACCGCGAAGCCTTTGCCTGCATCTCCGGCTCGGGCAGCTTCGATTGTCGCATTGAGCGCCAGCAAGTTCGTCTGGCTCGCGATTTCGTTGATCAGGCTCACTACTGCGCCGATCCGTTGCGCCGCCTCGGAAAGGGCTTTTACCAATTGGCCGGACCTTTCGGCTTGGACGACCGCATCGCCGGCGATCCTCGTCGATTCCGCAACCTGACGGGTGATCTCCTGAACGGAGGAGGAGAGTTCCTCGGTGGCGGACGCGACAGTTTGAACGTTAGCTGAAGCCTGTTCCGAAGCCGCCGCTACGGCTGTCGCCTGCCGGGCTGTCTCCTCCGCGGTTGCCGACATCGAGCTGGCCGTGGCCTGCATCTCCGTAGCGGCGGATGATACCGTCTTAACGACTGCGGTCGCCTCTTGATCAAATGAAGAAGTCAGGTTTTCGATAAACTTGGCGCGCTTACCGCGGGCCTCTTGCTCGGAAGCCTCGCGGGCTTGCATTTCCCGGTTGCGGATCAAGTTTTCCTTGAAGACCTGCATGGTCGCGGCAATCTGGCCGACTTCGTCCTTTCGGCCCACGCCATAGATGTTGTTTTCGGTATTGCCCTCCGACAGTTCCTTCAGGCTGCCGACCGAATGCGCGATCGGCTTGGCGATGGCAAAGGAGGCGAGGAGGTAGCCGAACGTGATCCCGCCGACGATTCCGACGAGTGCCACGACGATCATCGCTATCACGGTTTCGCTGCCGGACTTGGCGGCTGCTTCCGCCTGGGCGTCAGACTTATTGGACTCAAAATCCGCGTAGGCTTTGATTTCCGCGATTGCGGCCTCGGCGGCCTTGCGGCTCTCCATAGCTGTCGCGGCAAGCTTCTTCTGGGCGTCACCAAGGACGACTTGGCCGCCGATCTGGCGCACCATCTCCAGCGTGCCCGACAAGTGATCCTGGTACGCCTTCAGCTTTGCGTCGATGGCATCCAGCTTTGCGATCTCCTCGGGATCCGCACCATCTCGCGATTGGGCGATTCGATCGCTGAGAAGCTTCTTGTTGTCGTCAATAACCTTTGTGACTGCCGCGAATGTTTCGGGCGTCGGGTCGGAGACAAGACGAAACTCGGCACGATTGAGGTAAAGGACGTTCTGGTTGATCCGGGCGCCAAGCAAAGCAATTTTTCCGTCGCCCGCGACCGTCTTCGTCGTGGCAACGGTCGAGGTCAGGCTGAATACCCCGATAACCGAGATGACCACGATGATAGCGGACATCGTCGCTACCAGCAGCATCAGCTTGTAAAGCATCTTCCAGTTGGCGAGTTTAAGCATCGATTCCTCCAGGGTGAGCAACAGCCGCTCCCGCGCTCGGGGGCTGTCGGAAACTTCGCCGGCCTACGGTCGGGCTTGCCCGAGTGATCCTATCCACATCCTCTTTATTCCTAGTTAAATTCGGCGCTGCTCCGATAAGTATAACTACGTAGAGCGAGCGAGACCGTTGAACGCTCCTTAGGGGCAGAGACGGTGTCGTACAGCTACGTCCGCTTGGCGCGTCCGCGGAATGACAGTCCTTCTTCTTTTTGTATTCGGAGTCCGTGCCTTAGCTCCGCGAAGCGCGAGCTTGGATGCTGGCTGGGTGCCGCCGGTCTGAACCCTGACGGACATATCCTGCTTTGCCGCCGTCGTGCTGGGCTAAGTCTTTGACGGTCAATGCCTGATTTCATCAACAGGCCTGGAATCGATTCTTGATTCCGTCGGGGTCCGGTCGGGGTTGCGCAATTCCGTCTGGGGTCGGTCTGCGTTGGAACTCGGCACTCCTGATTCCGTCTGTGTCCCTGCGTTGGCGCCGCGCCATCCTGATTCTGTCTGCGTCCGGTCTGCGTTGGACGCAGACAGCTTAATCTCGTCTGCGTCGGTCTGCGCTAGGGGCGAATCTGATCTCGTCAACGTCCGGTCAACGTTGCGCGCACGCCGACCGCCTCAGAGAAGCGACACGCGCAACATCGGTCACTGTCCTTCATGTTGGCTGAAGGCAGTGGCACCGGTTTGCCAAGAACAAATACGCATTGATCGCGGAGGACACACGGCCACCGCGAGAGCATCATAGTTCTTTTTTTGTTCCAGCGCAAGAGGTGAGCGTTTATGGACGGGCGGGCGCCCGGCTGACACAATTTGCTCGAAGACGGGGAGGCGTGGCGGTCAATGCTGCCTCGTCAAAGCTTCAAGGTTTCCGCGCCCGGCTGCGAAACCTGCATGTCGGCGAAGCGGGCGGAGCCGGCGCGGCGTTGGAACAGGGAGACGCCGAGCAGCCAGACGTTGACCACGGTCTTGGCGGGGCCGCCGATGTGCTGCTGGTAGTCGGCGTAGATGTCGCGCTCGTCGCTGACCCATTTGCCGAGATCGGCGAAGCCGCTGCGGACCGCCATGTGGAACTCGAGCGGCGTCCAGCGCGGGATCGGGCAGCGGAAGGCGGTGCCGACCGGCAGGCTCGCGCTCCAGAAGTAGGTGAGGTCCAGGCCGTCGTCGAATTCCGCGGCGATGGAGAGGTAGTCGTGCGAGGTGAGCTGGTTCTCCGGCAGGTGCGACGGCAGCTCCTCGACGATCCAGCGCCAGCTGAGCTTGGTCCCCGGCTTCAACTCGAGGCCGACCGGGCGCTGCAGAATGCCGGCGTTCTTCAGCGGCTCGACGGCGATCGCGCCGTTGCCGATGTCATTGAAGATGACCGGGCCGCCCCCCAGCATGAAGAAGTTGTGCCAGCCCTCAGGCAGCTTGCGGGGCGACTGGAGCCGGGCCAGTTCCGTGCCGAGGATGCCGTCGACATCGCCATGGCTGAGCAGGCTTTGGATACCGGCCTGGGCGCTGCCGTTCCAGACCAGCACGATGCCGTAGATATGCGCGTCGGCCTTGGCGTAGTCCTCCTTCGGCACCGCCAGCTCACCCTTCGGGTCCTGGAACTCGACCAGCGAGCGGGCCATTTCGAGGGGACCGTCGGCGCCGGCGGTCAAGGTCCCGGTGTTGCTCATCGGGTTGAACATGGGGCGGGTGCCCCGGGTGCGGACGTGGAACGCGACGCCCGGTTCGACCCAGAGGTCCGCTTCGCGGGCGAGCCAGACCCGGCCGCCGATCAGGAAGGTCGCTTCCTGGCCCTTGGCGAGGGTGATCCCGAGATCCTTCCAGGGCAGCTCGCGCCCGGTGAGATCGAAGGGCTTGGCCTCGCGGAGCTCGGGGGATTTGGCCCGGGCGACCAGCGCGGTCACGCCGTCCATGAATTCGCCGCGGTCGAGAAAGCTGGTCGCCGCCATGGCCCTGCGGTCGAGGACGAGGTTGGCGAGCGGCGCGGTCAGGCCGAGGGCCATGAGCCGCTTCAGCAGGGTGCGCCGGTCGTGTCCGTCCGCGCCGTGCGCGCAGCCGGCATGGTGAGGCAATCCGCACATCTCTTCCTCCCTGGCTTTCTGTCGCGCCGTTGCGGAGCGCGTTCCGGCGCGCAGCAGTAGCTCAGGGAGCGGGCCGGCGGGCCAGAGAGGGCTGCCCGACCAGCGCCGGGAACCGTTCCCGAGCATCGCCGGGAGAAATACCGGTGAGACAAAAATAAGCTGAATAATCAGATTTCTAGCGCAGCATCCTCCTCTTCATGCAGAAGGTGAGCCGGATCTTAAAGTGCGAACTTAAGACAGTAGATCGGCGGCAGATGATTTGAGACGACATGCCAGCTTTCGCCGCTATCCCCGCTCGCCCAAAGATTTCCCGTGGTCGAGCCGAAGGCGAGAGCGCGGCCTTCGCCATCGACATCGAGGGCATGGCGGTAGATGAGGTCGTAGCAGGGTTTCGGCGGCAGGCCGGCGGTGATCCGGCGGAAGCTCTTGCCGCCATCCTCGGTCTTGAGGACGCAGAAGTCGCCGTCGGCCGGGATGCGGAACTCGTCCTTCTGGGCCGGGACGAACCAGGCGGTCTCGGCATTCCTCGGATGGGCCGCCACCGCGAAGCCGAAGGTCTCCGAGATCGTGCTCCAGGCGGCGGCGCCGTCGGTGCTCCGGAACTGGGCGTTGTGGTGCTGGGTCCAGAGCGTGTCGGGATGGTCGCGGCAGCGGACGATCCGGTGCGGGTCCTGGACCGCTGGGTTCTCGCGCTGGTCGGGCGGCATATAGGCGGCCCACATCCCCTTCGCGGCATTGCCCCAGGTGGCGCCGGCATCGCCGGTGACCCAGGCGCCGCCGCAGGAGATGCCGACCACCATCTTCCGGCTGTCCTTGGGATGGATCGCGATCGAATGCAGGCCCGGCGCGTCATTGCCGCCGCCGAACCATTCGGACTTGCCGGGGATGGTCTCGAAGGCCGGGTTCTGAATCCAGGTGGCGCCCTGGTCCTCGGAGCGGAAGACGCCCGCCGGCATGGTGCCGGCCCAGATGACGCCGGGCATGTCCGGACCGGCGGCTTCGAGCGCCCAGATCATGCCGAGGCTAGGCGCATCTTCCTTTCCCTCGACCTTGGGGAAGGCCGGTGCCGCGACCTCGATCCAGGTCGCGCCGCCGTCATCGGAGCGGTGCAGCTTGGCGCCGAAATGCCCGAGGTTGAGGGCGGCATAGAGCGCGCCGTCGCGCGGATCGTGCAGCACCTGAGAGACCGGCTGGCCGAGGAAAGCCTGCCGCGCGATCTCCCATTCCGGTCCCTGGGCACCGCCCTTGGGCTCCAGGATGAAGAGTCCCTTGCGGCTGCCGACCAACATGCGCGACGCCATCGTCACCCTCCCGACAATGCTTGAAGAACATAGATTTGCGCCGACGGATTCACGGGCAGCATCAAGTCGCTGCCGCCGGAAACGCGCGCGCCATCGACGAAGATGACCACGTGCTTGCGCAGGCGCTCCTGGTCGTCGAGCACATAGGACTTCACCTGCGGATGCCGGGCGAAGATCTCGTCGAGCGCCGCGCGCAGGGTGCCGCCGCCGACCGTGATCGTGCCGGCCGGGGCCACCTTGCGGAGATGCGACGTGAACTGGACCGAAGGCATGGCAGAAACTCCCGGTCGAGGACTCTAATCGGCGATTGATCTAAGGCAAGGCCGTATGGATCGACTCCTCGATCAGAATCCAGTCGCCGCGGACCACCTGGACCGTGCCGGTATATGGCCCGCGCTTCCAGCCACGGGATGGCCGCTTCATGCCGGCGAAGGCGAAGTAGTCGTCCTTGGGCAGGTCGAAGTCGAGGTCCCGCGCCGCCATCAGGCCGCCGTCCGGATCCTTGAGAGTCAGCACGAGATGGTCACCGGCCTGGAGCGCCGCGACATCCACCCAGAAGGAGAGCCCCGGGCTGTAGAGGGTGAGTTCGGTCTGGGCATAGGCGCCGCGACGGGCGGCCTGCGGCTCCGGCCGCTCGAGCGCGAACCCCGCCCCGACCAATCTGGGCAGCAGGTCGGCGGCGGCCACCGGGCTTGCCACGAGCAAGACCAGCAGCAGAAGGCACCACCTCATGCGGCGGCGGCTTCGACCGCCTTCACGATGTCGGCCACGACGCGGGCCACCAGCTCCTCGTCTTCGCCTTCCGCCATGACGCGGATCAGCGGCTCGGTGCCGGATTTGCGAATCAGCAGCCGGCCCTTGCCGGTGAGCTCGGCCTCGCCGGCCTGGATCGCCGCCTTCACCGCCGCCTGGTCGAGCGGCAGGGCGGCGCCGGCCCGGTAGCGCACGTTCTGGAGAAGCTGGGGCAGCGGGGCGAACAGCCGCAGGGTCTCGCTGGCGGGTTTATCCGCCTGGACCAGGACGGCCAGGACCTGCAGGGCCGCCATCAGGCCGTCGCCGGTGGTGGCGAAGTCGGTCATGATGATGTGTCCCGACTGCTCGCCGCCGAGATTGCCGCCGTTGCGGCGCATCTCCTCGACCACGTAGCGGTCGCCGACCAGGGTCCGCTTCAGCGCAATCCGCTGGGACTGCAGGAACCGCTCGAGGCCGAGGTTGGACATGACGGTGGCGGTGACGAAGCCGTTCCTCAGCCGGCCGGAGGCGGACCAGGACTGCGCGATCACCGCCATCAGCTGGTCGCCGTCGATCATCCGGCCATGCTCGTCGACGACGATGAGGCGATCGGCGTCGCCGTCCAGGGCAATGCCGAGATCGGCCTTCTGGTCCTTGACCGCGGTCTTCAGGCGCTCCGGATGCATGGCGCCGCAATGCAGGTTGATGTTGGTGCCGCTCGGCTCGACGCCGATCGCGACCACCTCCGCGCCCAGCTCCCAGAGCACGGTGGGCGCCACCTTGTAGGCGGCGCCGTTGGCGCAATCGACCACGATCTTGAGGTTGGCGAGGCTGAGGCCCTTCGGGAAGCTCGACTTGACGAACTCGATGTAGCGGCCCGGCGCGTCGTCGATGCGGCGGGCGCGGCCGAGATCGGCGGAATGCGCCAGGCTCGCCGCGAGGTCGTTGCCGGCGAGGCGGGTCTCGATCTCCGCCTCGATCTCATCGGAGAGCTTGAACCCGTCGGGGCCGAACAGCTTGATGCCGTTGTCCTGATAGGGATTGTGCGAGGCCGAGATCATGACCCCGAGATCGGCCCGCATCGAGCGGGTCAGCATGCCGACCGCCGGCGTCGGCAGCGGCCCCAGCAGCATCACATCCATGCCCATGGACAGGAAGCCCGAGGTCAGCGCCGTCTCCAGCATGTAGCCGGAGAGCCGGGTGTCCTTGCCGATGATCACCCGGTGCCGATGGTCGCCGCGGGTGAAATGGGCGCCGGCCGCCAAGGCCAGCTTGAGGGCGGTGGCCGCGGTGATCGGCTCGCTGTTGGCGAGTCCCCTGACCCCGTCGGTTCCAAAGAGTTTGCGCGTCATTTTCGGTCCGATTCGTTCCCAGGCAGGAATTATAGCACCGGGAATGGCGGTTTTTGGGCGGGGTTTCGGCCTATCCGGTCACCGCCACATTGCCATTCAGATGGTTCGACGATCAAAGCCGTGCCGCTATTTCAGCCACTTGGGCGGCAATCCAGCGTGCCAGAAGGCAATCCACCTGCCTGTGCACGCCATCGAGGGTTTTGCAGCCTTTGGAAAATGGCGGTTGCAAGCGCGTCGTAACTTCGTCGCGCTGGCAGTCGTCCGGTTTAGCGGACGTTGAACACTTGTGATCGAGATACGACCATAGCATTGTTCCGGCGGCATCTATGGCGTCGAAGCCGTCAGACCCATGTGATTCAATGAAATTGTCGACACTGTCGAGCCCGAACTTAACGACGAGATCCGCAGCGACGGAACCCATCACAACGCAGTCATGCCGGGCAATATCGGAGGAAACGGGCGCACAATAGGCACCCATGAGACGACCGTGTTGGGCGGCCTCTGTGCTTCGTTTGATCAAACAATCTTCTACCCGCCCTTCTCCTTCTGCTTTGCAGAGATCAAAGGCCGAGTTCCACAGAGCTGTAAACTGCATCTGCATCGCAGGGTCACTGAGGAAGGCGTCTGAGAATGGCCCTGACTGATTCTGCGCCGTGGCTGGTCGTAACAGCGCGGCAAGGATCAGTGCGGAGATCGTCAGAGCTCTTAAGATGCTATTTTCCATGGCCGCCCCCAACTGCCGTGCGCCCTACCGCCCCACCGCCAGCCAGATCGCCCGGGCCTGATAGGTCTCGGCCACGTCGTGGACCCGCAGGATCTGGACGCCCTGGTCGAAGCCCGCCAAGCCCGCCGCGAGCGAACCGGCCAGCCGGTCCTTGGGCGGCTCCTTGCGGCTCAAGCGGCCGATGAAGCTCTTCCGGGAGACACCGAGCAGGACCGGGCAGCCGAACACCTGGAAGGCCGCCAGTTCCTGGAGCAGCAGCAGGTTGTGCGGATCCTTCTTGCCGAAGCCGATGCCGGGATCGAGGGCGATCCGGGCGGGATCGACGCCCAGTTTCCCGAGCGCGGCCAGGCGGTCGGTGAAGTAGTCGAGCAGGTCGAGCGTGGTGTCCACGTAATGCGGGTCGGCCTGCATGGTGCGGGGCTCGCCCTGCATATGCATCAGCACGATCGCGGCGCCGGACCGGACCGCGGTTTCGGCGCTCGCGGGATCGCCGGTGAGCGCGGTGATGTCGTTGATGATGCGGGCGCCGGCGCCGACCGCCGCTTCCATCACCGCGGCATGGCGGGTGTCGATCGAGACGCAGAGGCCGCGCTCGGCCAAGGCCCGGACCACGGGCACGGTGCGGCGAATCTCTTCCTCGGCGGAAACCGCCGCGGCGCCGGGCCGGGTGGATTCGCCGCCGATGTCGATGATGTCGGCGCCCTGCTCCGCCAGCCGGATGCCTTGCGCGATCGCGTCCGCGGCGGAGGCGAAGTCGCCGCCGTCGGAGAAGCTGTCCGGCGTCACGTTGACCACGCCCATGATGAGGGGCTTGGCGAGGTCGAAGCCGGCCCAGCGCGGGCGGGCGGCGGTCAGGCCATCGAGCAATCCGCGATCCGGACCGGCGAGCTCACCCAGCCAAAGCGGCGTGCGGATGCCGGCCGCGCCGGGTTTGCGATCGGCGGCTTCCGCAAAGCAGAAGGCGATCGCGCCGCCGGCCAAGGGCAAGGCCGCGCCCGCTTCGATCACCCGCTCCGCCGCGGCACCGCGCAGCAAGCCGCGCGGCAGGAGATAGCGCCGGGTGACGCCGTCCGCCGCAACGGAAAAGCCCCGCCAATCGGCGGGGCTCGGGACGCGCGCGTCCGTGGTTTCCGTGGTCATCAAGTTCCAGCCAGTCAAGTACCAGGCTGGGGCCGCGGCTCCAGGCCGCTCGGCCGTTGCACCGTGGCGCCGGCGGTCGGCACCGAGGAGCGCGGCTTCGGCTTGTCGGAATCGCCGCTGGCCTGGCGGATCTTCTCGCCGCGCAGCAGCGCCTGCACCTCCTCGCCGGAGAGCGTCTCGTATTCGAGCAGCGCCTTGGCGACGACATGCAGTCCGTCGAGATTCTTCGACAGAATCTCGCGGGCCTTGTCTTCGCCCTCCTCGACGATGCGCCGCACTTCCTCGTCGATCAGCTTGGCGGTGTCGTCGGAGACGTTCTTGCGCTGGGTCACCGAATGGCCGAGGAACACTTCCTCCTCGTTCTCGCTGTAGCGCAGCGGCCCGAGCTTCGGGCTCATGCCGAACTCGGTCACCATGCGGCGGGCCATGCTGGTCGCCTGGCGGATGTCGTCGGCGGCGCCGGAGTTGAGATGCGAGACGCCGTAGATCAGCTGCTCGGCGATGCGGCCGCCGAAGCACATGGCGATCCGCGATTCCATCCAGCCCTTGGTGTAGCTGTAGCGGTCCTTTTCCGGCAGCGCCATGGTGACACCGAGCGCACGGCCGCGCGGAATGATCGTCACCTTGTGCAGCGGATCGCATTCCGGCAGTTCCAGGTTGACGATCGCGTGGCCGGTCTCGTGATAGGCCGTCGCCAGCTTCTCCTCGTCGGTCATCACCATGGAGCGGCGCTCCGCGCCCATCATCACCTTGTCCTTGGCCTGCTCGAAGTCGGACATGGTGACCACGCGCTTGCCGAAGCGGGCGGCGAGCAAGGCGGCTTCGTTGACCAGGTTGGCGAGATCGGCGCCGGAGAAACCGGGCGTGCCGCGGGCGATCACCCGCGCATCCACGTCCGGACCCAGCGGGACCTTGCGCATATGGACCTTGAGGATGTGCTCGCGGCCGTTGATGTCGGGGTTCGGCACCACGATCTGGCGGTCGAAGCGGCCCGGGCGCAGCAGCGCCGGATCGAGCACGTCGGGGCGGTTGGTGGCGGCGATCAGGATGACACCCTCGTTCGCCTCGAACCCGTCCATCTCGACCAGCAACTGGTTCAGGGTCTGCTCGCGCTCATCGTTGCCGCCGCCGAGGCCGGCGCCGCGATGGCGGCCGACCGCGTCGATTTCGTCGATGAAGATGATGCAAGGCGCGTTCTTCTTGCCCTGCTCGAACATGTCACGGACACGGGATGCGCCGACGCCGACGAACATCTCGACGAAGTCCGAGCCGGAGATGGTGAAGAACGGCACGTTCGCTTCGCCGGCGATCGCGCGGGCGAGCAAGGTCTTGCCGGTGCCCGGGGGCCCGACCAGCAGACAGCCCTTCGGAATCTTGCCGCCGAGGCGCTGGAACTTCTGCGGGTCCTTCAGGAATTCGACGATCTCTTCCAGCTCGCCCTTGGCCTCTTCGATGCCGGCGACGTCGTCGAAGGTGACGCGGCCGGCGCGCTCGTTCAGCAGGCGCGCCTTCGACTTGCCGAAGCCCATGGCCTTGCCGCCATTGGCCTGCATCTGGCGCATCACGAAGATCCAGGCGCCGGCGATGATCAGCAGCGGCGCCCAGTTCATCAGGAGGCTGATCAGCATGTTCGGGGAGTCATCCTCCGCCTTGGCGGTGATCTGCACGCCCTTGGCGGTGAGCTGCTCGACCAGCTTCGGATCTTCCGGCGCATAGGTGGTGAAGACGGTGCCGTCCTGCATATGGCCGGAGATCGAATGGCCCTGGTTCTGCGAGGTCAGGATGGTCACGTCGCGGACCTGGCCCTGGTTCACCTGGGTGAGGAAGGTGGAATAGGGCGTGGCCTCGCGGCCGCTCCGGCTTCCGCCGCTCTGGAAGACCTGAAAGAGGACGATCAGGAGCACCATGATCGCCGCCCAGATGATGAGATTCTTGCCCAAATTCACTTTTCAATCCTCGTCCGGTCGGTGCGGCGCAGTTTGCTTCGGTCAAACATCAAAGGCCCCCGGCGAAGCGAACCAGCCCGCGCGCCCGGAAGCCTTTTTCTGCGGTCCAATATCCCAAGACCTTACATAGTGTGCGTCCGCAATTAAGCAACTGTAAAGCCGCCAGATGCCGCGCCCCGGGCCGGCCGGAACCGGGCCTGCAGCCCCCCGCCGAAGCCGAGCAGCGGCGCCGCAATCAACCTGTCGCCCTGCCAGAGGGCCGGGAGCGCCTTGCGGGCCGGCTCCGGGATGCCGCAGCCGGCAAGGCCATGCCCGAGCCGGCCCAGCTGGCGCAGCCCGGCCTCTCCCAGTCGCGCGATCGTGAGGCCCGAAAGGGGCGGCGATTCGGGGAGAAGCGTGACCTCGAAGCGGCCGTCCCACAGGGCGCGCAGTCCGGGTTCCGCCGGAATCCTCTGGCGGATCGCGCCCCAGTCGCGGTGGACCTCCACGTGCTGCCCGCGGCGGCGCAGATGACAGCCGCCGAGCGTAAAATCGGCGCCGGAATCGGCCCCCAGCCGCCCGAGCGCTTCGCCCCGCCGCTGGTCCGAGACCGGATAGTCATTGCCGCCGAGACATTGCAACACCCAGCCGAAGGCCAGCCGCCCCGCACGCTCGCCCGCGGCGATCGCATCGAGGTCCAGTTCCGCCCAGCCGGACGGATAGAGAAGCAGGCTCTCCGCCAGGAGGGACGCGGCCTCGGCTTCCACGCGCTGCCGCTCGAGGCCGAGCCGATGCAGCGCGGCGGCATCCTGGGCATCGGTCGCGCTTTCCGCCGTGGCGCGGAGACGCACCCGCTCGAAGGCGGGATTGCGGTTGCTCGGGTCTTCGATCCAGGGCTGCGCGCGCGCGGTCAGCAGCGCCAGCAGTTCCGCCTTCGCGACGCCGAGCAGCGGCCGCAGCAGCCGCACGCCGTCGAGCGGCCGGATCGCGCTCATGCCGGCGAGACCGATGCTGCCGCTGCCATGGCCGGCGCGCAGCCGGTGGGTTTCGGTCTGGTCGTCGCGGTGATGCGCGACGCAGAGATGGAGGATCGCTCGCGCGCGGCAATATTCGGCCAGCAGCCGATAGCGCGCTGCGCGCGCGGCGGCCTGGATGCCGGCCGCCGGCTTCTCGTCCGACCAGGCGAGAATGCGATGGGTGACGCCCGGCAGATGCGCGAGCCAGCGCGCCACCTGCTCCGCCTCGGCGCCGGATTCCGCCCGCAAGCGGTGATCGACGGTCAGCGCGTCGAGACGACCGTTCCGGCTGCCGGCCCATTCGGCCAGCAGCAGCGCGAGGGCCAGGCTGTCGGGTCCACCGGACACGGCGACGGCGAGATGCGGCGCGCGCTCGAACGGGCCGAGCCGCGCCATCAAGCCGGCGAAACGCTCCGGCGAAAGCGTGGGCGCAAGCGGAGCGGCCGGCACAAGAAGGCCGCCGAGCCCAGGCTTAGCAGCCGTAGCGCTGCTGGGCGCGGGCGGTGCGGTCCTTGATCGCGCCGGAGGCATTCGGGAATTGCGCGCCCAGCTGCTTGAAGGCGGTGCAGGCATCCGCCTTGCGGCCGGTCTGGCCGAGCGACATGCCGAGCTTCAGCAGATTGTCCGGCGCCTTCGAGCTCTTCGGATACTTCTGATAACCCTCGGCAAAGGCGATGGCCGCGTTCTTGTAGTCGCTCTGGGCGTAATAGGTCTCGCCAAGCCAATACTGGGCGTTGCCCGCCAGCGCATCCTTCGGGTGCTGCGCGACGAACGCCTTGAAGGCGAGCCCGGCCTCCGGATAGGCGCCGCGCTGCAGGAGACCGGTCGCGTATTCGTATTGCTCCTGGGGCGAATTGCCGGGGAGCTGGATGCTGCTCGGATCCGCGTTGACGACGGCAGCGGCCTGACTCTGCGCGGCCGCGGCCGCCGCGGCTTCGGCCGCGCCGGCCGGTGCCTGCGGGAGCGGCGTGTTCTGCGAGATCGTGCCGAGCGTGCCCGGCGCAGTCGGCTGCGGGAGCTGCTGGGTGGTGCCTTCCGGTCCCGGCAGGCCGCCGCCCGTGTTCATCTGGTCGGCCGATTGCGGCAAGGGCGTGGGCTCGGCCACGGTCGCGCCGCCGGCAGGCGCGGCCGGCATCGCGGCGGGAGCGCCGGTCGGGGCCGCACCGGCAACCGCGCCCGCGGCGCCGGCGCCGCCCTGCTCGAGCTGGCCCAGGCGGAACTCGGTGTCCTTCTGCATGCGGTCGAGGCGACCCGAGAGATCATCGACCTTGATGCCGAGCTGCTCGATCTGGCCCTGGAGCTGGCTCATCTGCCCGCTCAGCTGCTGCATCCGCACTTCCTGCTGGGCGGCGATCGTGCCGCCGCCGGAAGAACCGCCCGCCCCGGCGCCCGGGATCTGGTTCTGCAGATAGTTCATCTGCTGCTTCAGCTGCTGCACCTCGGCGCGCAGGTCGTCGACCTCGTCGGCGTGCAGCGGCAGGGAGCCGGCCATCGCGAGGAGACCGGCGACTGCGATTCCGGCAAGCATCCGGCCGCTGCGAAAAGCTTCAAATCTGATCATGGATCCGCTGCCTCACACTGAGGGGACACCGCCGGTTCGGCGCGTCCACCTGTCAGGAAACCCGGCCAACATAGTTTGCTGGGTTCTGGGCGGAAATATGGCGCCGCCCCGCTCCGTTCGGGGGAGAACCCGGCGGGATATCGGCCGGTTCCGCCCCTCAGATGCGACAAGCGCCGCCGCCGCCCTTCCGGGGCGACGGCAGCGCGTCATCTCAGTCCAACCGATTAACGGCGATTACTGATTGATCGCCGAAACGCCACGACGGTTCTGCGAGTAGCAGGCCTCGTTGGAGTCGGTGCAGATCGGACGCTCCTTGCCGTAGGAGATGGTGCTGATCCGCGACTTGTCGATGCCAAGCGCCGTCAGGTAGTTCGCAACCGAGTTGGCGCGACGCTCGCCGAGCGCCAGGTTGTACTCGCGCGTGCCGCGCTCGTCGCAGTGGCCCTCGATCGTGAGCGTGTGCTGCGGGTACTGTTGCAGCCAGGCCGCTTCCTTCTGCAGCTGCGACTGAGCCTCGGCGGTCAGGTCGTAGCGGTCGAAGCCGAAATAAACGGTGTTCCCGACATTCTGGTTGAAGTCTTCCGCGCTGCCCGGGGTCACCGTGCCGGTGGAAGCCGCGCCGGTCTGGGTGGTGCTGCCCGCACCCTGGGTCGAAGCCGTTTCGACCGGCTCGTCCGAAGAGCAGGCCGCCAAGAGCAGCCCCGCAGCCAGGACCGACAAGATCTGGAGACGCATTTTCTTATCCTCTCATCCTCTTTTTAAGTCACAGGCCGCCTGCTGGATAATACCCCGACCCCCGCCGGGTTCCGGGCCCACCGCCGCCTGATTCGCCGATTCTACAGGTGATTGTACTCGAAATTGGGCCGTAAAACCCTCAGAATCGGCGCGGAACATAGTGGATTATTGATTGTCAAGCAAGGGAGACCAAGCCGGGTCCGAGCCGTCCATCGGGGTCTTGAGGATGCGCTCGTTATAGCCGGTGAGGTCGATGCTGTGGAGCTTGGTAACCCCGCGCTGGTCCTGGGAAAAGAAAGCCAGAACGCGGCCGTTGGGCGCCCAGGTCGGGCCTTCCACCAGCCAGGCGGTGTTGAGAATTCGCTCCCCTGAGCCATCCGGTCGCATCACGCCGATCTGGAACTGGCCCCCGGCCATCTTGGTGAAGGCGATGAGGTCGCCGCGCGGCGACCAGACCGGCGTGGCGTAGCGGCCGTTGCCCTTGCTGATCCGCTGCACGTTGGCGCCATCGGCGCCCATGACGTAGAGCTGCTGCTCGCCGCCGCGGTCGGAGTTGAAGACGACCTTCGAGCCGTCCGGGGAATAGCACGGAGAGGTATCGATCGCCGGGCTGTCGGTCAACCGCTGCGAGCGGCGGGTGCGGATGTCCATGACGTAGATATCGGTGTTGCCGCCCTGGGCCATGCTCATGATCACCCGGGAGCCATCGGGCGAGAAGCGCGGCGCAAAGGTCATGCCCGGGAAATCGCCCAGGACTTCCTGCTGCCCGCTGCTGATGTTGAAGAGATAGACCCGCGGCTTGTTGTTGAAATAGGACATGTAGGTGATGTCCTGGTTCGCGGGCGAGAAACGCGGCGTCAGCACCAGCACCGAGCCGTCGGTCAGATTCTTATGGTTCTCGCCGTCCTGGTCCATGATGGCGAGTTGCTTGCGGCGCTTGTCCTTCGGACCGCTCTCCGAGATGTAGACGATGCGGGTATCGAAGTAGCCGTCCTCACCGGTGATGCGCTTGTAGACCTCGTCGGCCACCTTGTGGGCCATGCGCCGCCAGTTCTCCGGACTGGACTTGAATGTGAGGCCATGCATCTGCTGGCCCCCGAACACGTCCCAAAGGCGGAATGCGACTTCGCGCTGACCGTTGGGCAGAATCTGGGTTGATCCCGCAATCAGCGCCTGGGCGTTGATCAGCTTCCAGTCCTGGAAGCGCGGCGACTGCCAGGTCGAGGCGTTGTCCTGGATGAAGGCCTTGGGATCGATCGGCGCGAATAGGCCGGACCGCTCAAGGTCGGCAGAGATCACCCGCGCGATGTCGGCGCCCGCCTGGGCGTCCGGCCCGTTGCCGACGAAGTTGGGGATCGCGATCGGCAACGGCTGTGGCGGATGGTCGACACCGAGAATGATGGTCGGCTCGGCCAGAACCAGACGCGGCACCACCAGGGTGACGAGCACGGCAATCATCGCAGTCCAGCGCTTCATGGTCTCAACCTCTCCAGGCTCGATTCGACAGATTTCTCATCTGCGGCGAGTCGCTTTGAATGAATTTCCCTAACATTAATCGCAGTTTTCCGCCATCACAGCCCCGCTTCAATACCCCACCATCAGGGCCGGATCGCACCCGAACTTGATCGTCGGCTGTTCCTTGCCGGGCGGGAAGGTGATCCGCTGGGTCTTCTGGAACGCCCACTTGCAGCTCTCGGCCACGGTCCGATAGCGCTGATCGGACGCCACGCGCTGTGGCTCCAAGTACTCGATCCCCTGAACAGTTCCATCGGGACCAAAGGTTACCCGCAGCCACGCCATGTACTGATGAGGGTCGCCGGGCAAAGATCCGGTGTCGATGTTCCAATTGGGCTGGATCTGGCGGGCGATGCCGTCCGATTCCGCCATGGTCAGCGGGACGTCGCTGATGTTCGCCGTCTGCTGCCCGACCGTCGGTTCGGCCGGGGCAGGTGCCGCCGTCTTCTTCGGTTTCTCTTCGGTCTCCGGCGCCGGCGTATCGGTCGCTAGGCTGTTCAGCAGCTCATTCATATCCTGCTGCAGCTTCTTGTCGGGCTTCGGCTTATCCGGCTTCTTCTTTTCCTCGACCTTCTTCTCTTCCGGCTTCGGCTCAGGCTTCTTCTGATCCGGCTCCTTCTCCAGAGGCTTGTCCGGAATGACGGCGGCCTGTTCCTGCTGCGCGGGCGGCGGAGCGGAAGCCGGTGTCGGCGGCGCGGGCTTCGGCGGCTCCGGCTTGGTCTGCTTCTTGGTATCGGGCGCCGGCGGCGTCTTCGGCTTGTCGTCCGGCTTGCCCTGCTTGTCGACCTTGGGCGCGGCGGTGATGTCGGACAGGGTCGCGAGCTCGATGGTCGGTGGGGTCTCGAGCACTTCCGGCTTGAAGAAGGACGGCACGCCCAGCACGATCAGCAGCGCCAGCAAGACATGAAAGACCACCGACGCGAGAATCCCGCCGGTGATCGGATAGCTGCGTTCGGCCCAAACCAGTTGCATGGTCTAGAACAACCCGAAGAGATATGGAGCGTTTCCGGCGGTCATTTGGTGGGCTTGGATTTGTCCTTGCTGTCGCCGCCGGATGGCTTGGAGGGCGACGTGTCGCCCGGCGTCTTGGAATCGGTCACCAGCCCGACCTTGCTGAAGCCGCTGGCCTGCAGCTCGGCCAGCACCTGGGCGAACGTGCCGTAATTGGTGTCCTGGTCGGCGCGAACGTAGATCGTGGTGTCCGGCTTGTTGGCGGTGATCGCCGCCAGCCGGGGCCCGAGTTGGTCGAGCTCGATCCTGGTCTCCTGCAGGAAGACGCCGCCGTCCTTCTCGACGCTGACGACGATCGGCTCGTCGGGATTGGTCATCGCCGCCGCCTTGGTCTTCGGCAACTGGACCGGCACGCCCACCGTCAGCAGCGGCGCCGTCACCATGAAGATGACCAGCAGCACCAGCATGACGTCGACCATCGGCGTCACGTTGATCTCCGACATCGGCTGGGCCTTGCGCCGCGCCCCGTAGCCCCGCGCCCGCCCGTGGTGGCCGAGCTTGACGGCCATCAGTGCTTCTCCTCGAGCTGCCGCGAGAGGATGGCGCCGAACTCGCCGGAGAAGGCTTCGAGCCGGTTGCCGTAGCGGCCGATATCGCCGGACAGCTTGTTATAGGCGAGCACCGCCGGAATGGCGGCGACGAGACCCAAGGCCGTGGCGAACAAGGCTTCGGCGATGCCGGGCGCCACCACCGCGAGGCTGGTGTTCTGCGAGCCGGCGATCGCGGCGAAGCTGTTCATGATGCCCCAGACCGTGCCGAACAACCCGACGAACGGCGCCGCCGAACCGACCGAGGCGAGAAAGCCCATGTAGCGTTCGAGCTGATCCATCTCGCGGCCGAGCGTGATGTTCATGACCCGCTCGATGCGGTCCTGCAGGCTTTCCTTGAGCGAGTCGGTGGTGAGCAGGCCCTTGGCCGCCGAGCGGCGCCATTCGCGCATCGCCGCGACGAAGATCGAGGCCATGGGATCGGTCGGCCGGTTGGCGATGCGGTCGAACAGCTCCTCCAGCGAGCCGCCGGACCAGAAGGCTTCTTCGAACTTCCGCGCCTTGGCACGCAGGCCGCGCAGGCGGATCGCCTTGTCGAAAATGATCGCCCAGCTCCAGATCGAGGCCATGAGGAGCATGATCATCACGGCCTTGACGATCCAGTCGGCCTGCAGGAACAGGGCCCAGACCGAAAGGTCGTGCATGGGTGCTGCGCTCGGCAGGCCGACGGCGCCCTGCTGCATGGCAGCCGCGGCGGCGGACGGATCGATGGCCCCGGCATCGACCGGCGCCACCGGTACGGCGGGAGGTGGTGTGTCTTCGTTCATCTCTGGTCTCGCTCTTTCTTCAACTTGCGCAACATTGTGGTCAGTTTATGGCGATCGACCCCCGACCCACCGATGGCCCGACCGCTTGGCGCAGCCGTTCCGGCAGGCGGGTCGCTCGCCCTTCCTTGGTCACGCAGGCAATCGTGACGGTGATCTCGACCAGGACATCGCTCCCGCGGCGAATCGCCTGATCAAGCAGAATTGAAGCCCCGGCCAGACCAGCAACCCGGGTCTCGACCGCGAGTTCATCGTCCAACCGCGCCGAGCGGTGAAACTCGGCGGTGCAGCGCCTGACCACCAGCATCAGGCCGTCCCGCGCCACCATCTCGGCATGGCTGAAGCCGGCGGAACGCAGCATCTCGGTCCGGGCGCGCTCGGCGAATTTGAGATAGTTGGCGTAGTACACCATCCCACCCGCATCCGTATCCTCGAAATAGACGCGGATCGGATGGATGTGGGTTTCCTGACTCCGCGGCTGCGACGACACCGAGGCCGATCTCATCCGGCCTCGCTTTCGTCGCCGACCGACGCCGCGAGCAGTTCTAGCTGCGCTTCGGTCGCCTTCGACGGGGTCATGCCGAGATGGCGGTAGCCGTTGAGGGTGAGGAGGCGGCCGCGCGGCGAGCGCTGCAAGAGACCCTGCTGGATCAGGAAGGGCTCGATCGCGTCCTCGATGGTGTCGCGCTGCTCGGAGAGTGCCGCCGCCAGGGTCTCGACCCCCACCGGGCCGCCGCCATAGTCGTCGGCGATCGCGCGCAGATAGCGCCGGTCCATCGCGTCGAGGCCGAGCTTGTCGACCTCGAGGCGGTTGAGCGCCTCGTCGGCGAGCTTCGCATCGACGCGGCCGGTCTTGGCGACCGCGGCAAAATCGCGGACGCGGCGCAACAGGCGTCCGGCGACGCGCGGCGTGCCGCGCGAGCGGCGCGCGATCTCGCCCGCACCTTCCGAGGTCAGGTCGAAGTTGAGGAGCCCCGCTCCGCGCCGCACGATCTCTTCCAGCTCCGCCGCGTTGTAGAAGTTGAGACGCAGCGGGATGCCGAACCGTTCACGCAGCGGCGTGGTGATCAGGCCCAGCCGCGTGGTTGCACCGACCAAAGTGAATTTCGGCAGGTCGATCCGCACCGAACGCGCGGCGGGGCCTTCGCCGATGATCAGGTCGAGCTGGAAGTCCTCCATCGCCGGATAGAGGATCTCCTCGACCGCCGGCGACAGACGGTGGATCTCGTCGATGAACAGCACGTCGCGCGGCTGCAGGTTGGTCAGCAAGGCCGCGAGATCGCCGGCGCGCACGATCACCGGACCCGACGTCGCGCGGAAACCGACGCCGAGCTCGCGCGCGACGATCTGCGCCAGCGTCGTCTTGCCGAGACCCGGCGGGCCATAGAACAGCGCATGATCCAAGGCCTCGCCGCGGCTCCGCGCCGCCTGGATGAAGACCGCCAGGTTCTCGCGCAGCTTCTGCTGGCCGATGAACTCCGTCAGCGCCAGCGGGCGCAGCGAGAGCTCCGGCGCATCCTCGGGCTTCTGCTCGGCGGCAATCGTACGATTGTCGGTCACTGCGAGAGCTCCCGCAGGCCGTGGACGATCAGGTCATTGAGCTCGGGCCGGGCCGCGTTGGAAGCCAGCGCCTTGGAGACCGCGCCATAGGCTTCCGAACGCCGATAGCCGAGATTGACCAGGGCCGAAACCGCATCGTTGACGACGTCGCCGCCCTCGCCCGCCTTGCCGGCCGGAAGCGCCACGACATTGGCGCCAGCGCCCAGCTCGAGGCCCGCCGCCTTGTCCTTCAATTCGGTGACGATGCGCTGCGCCAGCTTGGGGCCGACGCCATTGGCCCGCGCGACCGAGGCTTTGTCCTGGGATGCGACCGCATGGATGAGATCGTTGGGCGTCAGCGTGGACAGGATGGCGAGCGCCACCTTGCCGCCGACACCTTGCACGCTCCGCAGCAGGCGAAACCAGTCGCGCTCGGCATGGTCGGCAAACCCGAACAGGGTGATCGCATCTTCGCGCACCTGGGTTTCGATCAGGATGCTGGCGGACGCGCCCGCGGCGCCGAGGCGCGCGATCGTCTTCGAACTGGCGTGCACGACATAGCCGACGCCGTTGACGTCGAGCAGCAGCCCGTCCTCGTTCAAGGAGTCGATGACGCCGGTCAGCTTGCCGATCACCGCGCGGCCTCGCGGAAATCCTTGGCGCCCCAGCGGTTGAGCGTGCCCATGTGATGGGCATGGCAGATCGCGACGGCCAGCGCGTCGGCCGCGTCCGGCGATCCCGCGTTGGAGGCCGGCAGGATCACGCGCACCATCATCTGCACCTGCTCCTTGCCGGCATGGCCGGCGCCGACCACCGATTTCTTGATCAGGTTCGCCGGATACTCGAAGACCTCGAGCTTGTGCAGAGCCGGCGTCAGCAGCACGACGCCGCGCGCCAGGCCGAGCTTCAAGGTCGAGGTCGGGTTCTTGTTGACGAAGGTCTCCTCCACCGCCGCCGTGTCCGGCTGATGCTCGTCGAGGACGACATTGAGGCCGGCATGGATCTCCACCAGCCGCTCGGCCAGCGGCCGGCTGGCGACCGACGAGATCCGGCCCGCCGCGACGAAAGAGAGCCGCGACCCGTCCTGGTCGATGATGCCCCAGCCGGTATGCTGCAGGCCGGGATCGAGGCCGATGATGCGCATCCCGCTCAGGCTGTCCTTTCGGGGTACACTGGATCCGGTTACGCCGAGAGCCGCTGCAGCGTCTCTTCGGAGACTTCGTAATTGGCGTAGACGTTCTGGACGTCGTCATTGTCTTCCAGCGCGTCGATCAGCTTCATGAGCGATTCCGCCGTGGCGTCGTCCACCATGTTCGTGTTCAGCGGCCGCCATTGCAGCTTCGCTTCCTGGGCCTCGCCGAACTTCGCCTCGAGCGCATCGCGCACGGTGGAGAAGTCATCGACCGCGCAGGTGATCTCATGGCTCATCGCATCGCTCTCGACATTGTCGGCGCCGGCTTCGAGCCCGGCCTCGAACATCGCGTCCGCGCCGATGGGCGTCCCCTTGGCGGCCTTCGCCGGATAGACGATCACGCCCTTGCGCTCGAACATGAAGCTGACGGAATTGGTCTCGCCGAGATTGCCGCCCGCTTTCGCGAACAGCGTGCGGATTTCGGAGGCGGTGCGGTTACGGTTGTCGGTCAGCGCCTCGACGATGACGGCGATGCCGCCGGGGCCATAGCCCTCGTAGCGGACCTCGTCATAGGAGTTGCTGTCCTCGCCGCCGGCGCCGCGCTTGATCGCGCGCTCCATGGTGTCGCGCGGCATGTTCGCCTGGCGCGCCGCGATCATGGCGGCCCGCAGCCGCGGGTTGGCGGCCGGGTCGGCCTGGCCGGATTTGGCCGAAACCGTTAACTCCCGGATGATCTTGGTAAAGACCTTGGCGCGCTTCGCATCCTGCGCGCCCTTCCGGTACATGATGTTCTTGAACTGTGAATGACCCGCCATCGGTCGGCCTCGGTGCCCTAGAAGTTGACCTGTCTCATAAAAATCCTACCACATCTTGGGGATTTTGCCGCTCCGCGCGGTGGCGGAGGCTGGGCCGCAAATATGGCAGCATTTTGACGCCTTCTAACATATGTCCCCGCGTCGACCAGCCTCGAAATCGTTGCATTTCGCGGGTTTTGCACCCGCCGGCCGGCTCGGATTTACCGATCCTTTACGGTTGGTGGAGGAGTATCCTCCCCATGGAGCGGCTCAACGCTCCCAAATCTGGGATGACGATCATGGCCCAACCGAACCCGATCATTCTGCCCGAAGCCGCCGAAACGGCGCAGCTCCGCGCCGAGATCCAGCGCATGGCCGACATGGTCTCGGGCGTGGTTCGCCAGACCGGGATCGACGGCATCAACGCCGCCATGGCCGTCGCCGCCTCGGGTTCCGACAGCGCGCCGAAGGATGCGCACAAGGTCGCGCATCAGATCCTGGAGCGCGCCACCGTCATGCAGAGCGAGATCGACCGCTTCCTCGCCATCGCCGGCGGCCGCCACGCGGCGTAGGCCGCGTACACGCTCCCACGCCTTCCCAAACTCGATCGTCATCCCAAGGCTTGGCCTTGGGATCCACGAATTTGGCGCGACCCACTCAATATATGCATATGCGGACAAAAACTCGTGGATCCCAAGCCTGAAGCTTGGGATGACGAACGAGTATGAATGACGGGCGGAGCTTAAGCGTTGACCGCCTCGATCTTCGGCAGCACCTGCGAGAGCTTGCCGCCGGCGCGCACCGGTTCGACGCGTTTCGCCAAGCCGGTCGCGTCATCGGTCTCGACGAAGATCCCGCACAACGTCCCCGGCCCGGAGGCCGCGGACAGCCGTTCGGTCGGCATCTTCTTGGTGAAGCGGGCGACCGGGATCGCCTTCTCCATGCCGATCACGGAGTCGTAGTCGCCGCACATGCCGGCATCGGTCTGGTAGGCGGTGCCCTTGCCGAGGATCATGTGATCGGCGGTCGGCACATGGGTGTGGGTGCCGACCACGAGGCTGACCTTGCCGTCGAGGAAATGGCCCATGGCCATCTTTTCGCTGGTCGCCTCGCCGTGGAAGTCGATCAGGATCGCATCGACATTGCCACCCATCCGGTGCGCCTTCAGCAGCTGGTCGACCGCCTGGAAGGGATCGTCCAGCGGATCCATGAACAGGCGGCCCATCACATTGGCCACCAGCACCTTCTTGCCGCCGCGGGTCTGGTAGACGCCGCTGCCCTTGCCCGGCGTGCCCGCCGGGAAATTGATCGGGCGCAGCAGCCGGGGATCGGAGCCGATGAAGGCGATGGTCTCCTTCTGGTCCCAGACATGGTTGCCGGTGGTGATGCAATCGACCCCGGCCTTGTAGAGCTCGTCGCAGATCTTCTGGGTGATGCCGAAGCCGCCGGCGGCGTTCTCGCCGTTCGCAACCACGAGATCGAGGTCGAGATCGCGGCGCAAGGCCGGCAGGCGCTCGACCACCACGTCGCGCCCGGACCGTCCCACCAGATCGCCGCAAAACAGAATTCGCATCTCTCTTCTTACTCTCTCAAACTTAGGTCCCTTGGGTGCACTTCCGGGCCCAGGCCTCGGTCACGATCCAATCCAGCCGCTGGTCGAACGGTCCGCGCGGCAGGCTTTCGGTTTCCTGCGCCGCGAAAGCCGTTCCAATCGCCAGAACCGGATGGCCAGAATGCGCCTCGTGCCGGCGCTTTTCCAGGGTCCGGTCATAGAACCCGCCGCCATAACCCAGGCGGAATCCCTCCCGGTCGAAGGCCAGCAGCGGGACGAGCAGCACGTCGGGCACGATTTCCGGCGCGCCTTCCGGCGGCGTCAGCACCCTGAAGCTGCCCTGGACCAGCACCATCCCGGGCGACCAGCGCCGGAACAGCAGCGGCTGGCCCTTGCCCTTCACGACCGGCAAGCCGATCGGATGGCCCTGTTCGTGGATCTGGTGCAGCAGCGGCCGGATGTCCAGCTCGCCGTCGAGCGGCCAATAGCCGGAAACCACGGCGCCGCGCGGCAGGCGTACGGACTCATGGAACCGCGCGGCGAGGTCTTGCCCGGCGTTCGGCAGCGCGGCAAAGGCCTGCGCGCGACGTTCCGCCGCGGTCCGGCGTTCGCGCTGCTTCCATTCAGCGGTTTCGGGGGCTTCCATCCTTAACCTGGAACACTCCGGACGGAACGAGTGGGCGGCGCCCCATGGGCCGATGGCTCGGTGAATCCTCTGTGGCCTGCTTACGCAGGTGGGCGCCATGTGCCGAAACCACGGTCTCGGTAGGGACAGCTCCCGAGAGGTTAGAATTGGCCTCAGGGATTATTCGGCCTGTCGCACCTAAGAGCGACCGCCCACAGACTACTTAGGCTGCTTCCACGCGCGCGGCAAGGGTTTCCACCCGGGCGGCCAGCGCCTCGATCGTATCGGCGAGCGCCACTTCCCGCTTCAGCGAAGCCTCGCGGCCCTCGTCGCGGAGCTTGGCGGCTTCGCGCTTCTTCTGGTCGAGTTCGTCGGCGAGCAGCAAAGCGGTCATCACAAAGACCATGCCCTCGCTCATCGTCCCGGCGGTGCGGGTCAGGCTTTCCATGCGGCGGCGGATCTCGCCGGCGAGTTCCAGCGCACGCGGCTCTTCGCCCTCGCCCACCGCGATGTCGTAGTTTCGGCCATTGAGGCCGATGGTCACCGTCGGCATTTCAGTATCCCCCGAAATTCGAAGGCATGATCTCAGTGGCTTCCCGCCACCACGCTCTGCAGGCGACCGACGGCATGGTCGAGCCGATCGGAAACGTGACGCGCTTCCTCCTGCAGCAGGGCATGCGTGCGGCGCAGCGCGGCCAATTCCCGCTCCATGGAGTCGCGTCCGCGATCGCCGCGCTCGGCGCTGCGGTTCACGGCGGCATCGAGCCGGGCCATGGCGGCATCCAGGCGGTTCATCGCCGTTTCCAAGCGGGACATCGAAGGGATCGTTGCCTCTGTCTGAGGTCCGTCTTGAGGACCGCGTTCTTCTACATTGATTTCAGAGATTAAACCGGTGATCCATGAACGCGTCAACACGGCATCCGGTTGCGGCGTGTGCGCTGTCTCACGTTATGCGCAGGGAGAACCACCGGGTTGATTTTGCCGGGTCGAGCGGGCATGTTCGCCGCCTGCAAGCAAATCCAGGATAATGCAATGGAAACCGCCACGGCCCGCACGGAAAACGACGGTGCGGCTTTCGGGATTAACCACAAGGACATGGCCAACGCAATCCGCGCCCTGGCGATGGATGCCGTGGAAAAGGCCAATAGCGGTCATCCCGGCATGCCGATGGGCATGGCCGACGTCGCCACGGTATTATTCTCGCAATTTCTGAAATTTGATTCACGTCATCCCGAATGGCCGGATCGCGACCGCTTCGTGCTCTCCGCCGGCCATGGCTCGATGCTGCTCTACGCGCTGCTCTATCTCACCGGTTATCCACAGATGACCATCGACGAGATCCAGCGCTTTCGTCAGATCGACAGCAAGACGCCGGGCCATCCCGAATACGGGCATACCCAGGGCGTCGAGACCACGACCGGTCCGCTGGGCCAAGGTCTCGGCAATGCGGTCGGCATGGCCCTGGCCGAGCGCATGCTGAACGCGCGCTACGGCGACGCGCTGGTCGATCACTATACCTATTGCATCGCCGGCGACGGCTGCCTGATGGAAGGCATCAGCCACGAGGCGATCTCGCTGGCCGGGCACTTGAAGCTCAACAAGCTGATCGTCCTGTTCGACGACAACCACATCTCGATCGACGGCCCGACCGAGCTCACCGTCTCCGACGACCAGGTGGCGCGCTTCATCGCCCATGGCTGGAACGCGACCCGGGTCGACGGCCATGACCCGAAAGCGGTGGCCGCGGCGATCGCCGCCGCGAAGAAATCCGACAAGCCGAGCATGATCGCCTGCCGCACCACGATCGGCTACGGCGCGCCGAAGAAGGCCAACACCGCCTCGGCCCACGGCTCGCCGCTCGGCAAGGAGGAGATCGCCGGCGCCCGCGAGAAGCTCGGCTGGAAGTACCCGCCGTTCGAGATCCCGCTCGACATCCTCAATGCCTGGCGCGACGTCGGGAAGCGCGGCCAGGGCGCCTTCGCCGAGTGGACCAAGCGCCATGCCGGCGCGGCGCAGATGGCCGAGTTCGACCGCACCCAGAAGGGCGAGCTGCCGGAAGGTTTCGCCGCCGCCGTGAATGACATCAAGAACGCCTTTGCCAAGGAGGCGCCGAAGCTCGCCACGCGCCAGTCCTCGCAGAAGGTGATCGAAGGCCTGTCCGCGGTCATGCCGGAACTGGTCGGCGGCTCCGCCGACCTGACCGGCTCCAACCTCACCAAGGGCAAGGCCGCGGTTCCGGTGAAGGCCGGCGACTATGCCGGCGGTTATATCTACTACGGCGTGCGCGAGCACGGCATGGCGGCGGCGATGAACGGCATCGCGCTGCATGGCGGGTTCGTGCCGTTCGGCGGCACCTTCCTCTGCTTCACCGATTATGCGCGGCCGTCGATCCGGCTCTCGGCGCTGATGAACCAGCGCGTGATCTATGTCATGACCCATGACTCGATCGGCCAGGGCGAGGACGGGCCGACCCATCAGCCGGTCGAGCATCTGGCCGCCCTGCGCGCCATCCCGAACATGCTGGTGTTCCGCCCCTGCGACAGCATGGAGACGGCGGAATGCTGGGCCCTGGCGCTGGCGGCGAAGAACCAGCCCTCGATCCTGGCGCTGACCCGCCAGGCGGTGCCGCATCTCCGCGCCGACGCGGCGGTCGCCAACCATTGCGCCCGCGGCGGCTACATCATCCGCCCGGCGGAAGGCGCGCGGCAGGCCACGATCCTGGCCACCGGCTCCGAGGTTTCGATCGCGATCGACGCCCAGGCCTTGCTCGCCAAGGAAGGGATCGGCGCGGCCGTGGTTTCCCTGCCCTGCTGGGCGCTGTTCGACCAGCAATCGGAGGCTTACCGCCAGGAGGTGCTGGGCACCGGCGTCCGCGTCGCCGTGGAGGCCATGGTCTCGTTCGGCTGGGAACGCTATCTGGGGCCGATCGGGCCGAAAGGCGGCGGGTTCGTGGGCATGACCGGTTTCGGCGCCTCGGCTCCCGGTCCGGATGTCTACAAGCACTTCAACATCACCGCCGCCGCCGTCGCCGAGGCCGTCAAAGCGAGACTGTAACGGATGGCAGCCATGCGCGGGCTTGATCCGCGCGGGGCGGCATTGCAGGTTAATGGTATGAGTTTCCGTGGGTGGGTCTCGTCGACCCCGCCTACTGACTGAATAACTCCCAGAAGAAGGATAAGAACATGGCTGTTCGTGTCGCCATCAACGGCTTCGGCCGCATCGGTCGCCTGGTGCTCCGCGCCATCATGGAATCCGACCGCAAGGACATCGAGGTCGTCGGCATCAACGATCTCGGCCCGGTCGCGACCAATGCGCATCTGTTCCGGCACGACACGGTCCACGGCGCGTATCGGGGCGAGGTGAAGACCAAGGAGGACGGCTTCGACGTCGGCCGCGGCTTCATGAAGGTGACCGCCGAGCGCGATCCGGCGAAGCTGCCCTGGAAGGAGCTCGGGGTCGATATCGCGCTCGAATGCACCGGCCTGTTCACCGACAAGGAGAAGGCCGCGAAGCATCTCGAGGCCGGCGCCAAGCGCGTGCTGATCTCCGCGCCGGCGACCAATGCCGACCTCACCGTGGTCTACGGCGTGAACCACGACAAACTGCAGAAGTCGCACACCGTCGTCTCGGCCGCCTCCTGCACCACCAACTGCCTGGTGCCGGTCGTCCACGTGCTGAACAACGCGATCGGCATCGAGCGCGGCTACATGACGACGATCCACTCCTATACCGGCGACCAGCCGACCCTGGACACGCTGCACAAGGACCTGCACCGCGCCCGCGCCGCGGCGCTGAACATGATCCCGACCTCGACCGGCGCCGCCAAGGCCGTGGGCCTGGTGATCCCGTCGCTCGCCGGCAAGCTGGACGGCACCTCGATCCGCGTGCCGACGCCGAACGTGTCGGTGGTGGATTTCACCTTCACGACCCCGAAGCCGACCACCAAGGAAGCCGTCAACGAGGCGATCAAGGCCGCCGCCAGCGGTCCCTTGAAGGGCATCCTCGGCACCAACAGCGAGCCGCTGGTCTCGATGGACTTCAACCACAACCCGGCGAGCTCGACCTTCGACCTCAGCCAGACCCAGGTGATCGAGGGCGTCTTCGTGCGGGTGCTCTCCTGGTACGACAACGAATGGGGCTTCTCCAACCGCATGGGCGACGTCGCGGTCGCGATGGGCAAGCTCGGCTGAAGACCGTCATCGTCGCGAACCTTCCCCAGGCCCGTGCCGCGCTCGACGCGGCGCGGGCCGCGGGCGGAACCGCAGGTGAGACCATTGGCCTCGCCGCCCCGCCGGACGCCGCCATCCAGTACGGCGTCCTTTTTTATGTGAAGCTCTCCGAACAGCTGGCCGCGGAATACCCGGAACTCCAGCCGGTCATCGCAGTTGATTGCGGCGACCGCGCCGATCTCGCCCATGATGCGATGCGCTTCGGCTTGAAAAGCATCGTGTTTCGCGGCGATCCCAGGACGGCGGAGAAGCTCGCGGATATTGCGGGGACACTGGGCGTCAAATTTCGGTCACACCCCGCGTAAATCCGTCCGATTGAACAAATCCCCCGTTCTGGGCTAGAAGGCGGCGGGCGCCGACTAGAGCCATTTCTTCGTTAACCAGCAGGACAGCCGCATGAAGATCTCGCGCAAGGTGAAGGAAATTCTGTCGCACTACGAAAGCGACAATCCGGGGACGAAGGCGAACCTCGCCCGCATCCTCATGGAGGGCCGCCTCGGCGGCACCGGGAAGCTGGTGATCCTTCCCGTCGACCAGGGCTTCGAGCACGGCCCCGCGCGCAGCTTCGCGCCGAACCCCGATGCCTATGACCCGCACTATCATTTCCAGCTCGCGATCGATGCCGGCCTCTCGGCCTATGCCGCCCCGCTCGGCATGATCGAAGCCGGCGCCGACACCTTCGCCGGCGCCATCCCGACCATCCTCAAGGTCAACAGCTCAAACAGCCTGGCTTCCGCCAAGGACCAGGCCGTGACCGGCACGGTCAACGATGCGCTCCGTCTCGGCTGCGCGGCGATCGGCTTCACCATCTACCCCGGCTCCGACCATGCCTTCGAGATGATGGAAGAGATCCGCGAACTCGCCGAAGAGGCGAAGGCCGCCGGCCTCGCGGTCGTGGTCTGGTCCTACCCCCGCGGCGACGCGCTCTCCAAGGAAGGCGAGACGGCCATGGATATCTGCGCCTATGCGGCGCATATGGCGGCACTCCTCGGCGCGCATATCATCAAGGTGAAGCCGCCGACGGCGCATCTCGAGCAGGCCGAAGCGAAGAAGGTCTATGAGAAGGAAAAGATCGCGATCGGCACCATGGCCGAGCGCATCCGGCACGTGGTGCAGGCCTGCTTCAACGGCCGTCGCATCGTCGTCTTCTCCGGCGGTGCCGCGAAGGATCTGGACGGCCTCTATGAAGAGGTCCGCGGCATCCGCGATGGCGGCGGCAACGGTTCGATCATCGGCCGCAACACCTTCCAGCGCCCGCGCGAGGACGCGCTGAAGATGCTGGATACGCTGGTCAAGATCTATCAGGGCAAGGAGTAACGGTCATCGCCGACCGCGAACCCTGCCGGCTTTATCTGGTCACGCCGCCCGAACTGGTTTCGGGCGGCGTTCTCTTGCGCGATTTTCTGCCGCTGTTCGAGAGCGCGCTCAAGGCCGCCGACGTCGCCTGCCTGCTGATCGCGGCACCGCTGGATACGCGCGACGTGGATGTCGAGGCCGTCGCGCAGCCGCTGATCCAAGCCGCGCAGGCACGCGAGGTCGCCGCCCTGCTCTCCAGCCGCGCGGCGCTTGCGAAGACGCTCGGCGCCGACGGCGTTCATCTCGATCTGCGGCTGGCTTCGGCCGCGGATGCGACGCGGACCTATCGCGAGGCGCGCAAGACGCTGGCCGAGGATGCGATCGTCGGCGCGCTTTGTCCGCCGGAGCGCCACCTCGCCATGGAACTGGCCGAACTGGGCGCCGATTACATCGGCTTCGATCTTTCCGCGCCGGAGGCCGCAGACCTGATCGCCTGGTGGGGCGAGATGATGACGGTGCCCTCGATCGCCTTCGGTCGCATCGATCCGGCGGCGGCGGCGGCGCTGGCCCGCAGCGGAGCGGACTTCATCGCGCCCGAACCGGAGGTCTGGTCGCGCGTTGATCCGGCGGGCGAATTGGCCAAACTGCAGGCAGCAATCCGCGCTGGCTAGCGCTGGTCTTGCGTGTTAACCTCGCCCGGTTAGCCTGAAACCGACGGCTTTCGTCGATTCCGCGCCAAGCAGCAGACGAGGTCAGGGTGAATTTCCTGCACGAGCGACAATTGCGCCGCCTGGATGCTCATGGTTCGACCCGCGCCGTCGAGGCCCCGCCGCGGGTCAGCTTCGAGTTCTTCCCGCCGAAGAACCCGCAGATGGAAAACCAGCTCTGGGACACCGTCAAGGCGCTGGAGCCGCTGCTGCCGCAATACGTCTCGGTGACCTACGGGGCCGGCGGCTCGACCCGGGATGCGACCTTCGAGACCGTGCGGCGCATCGCGGCCAAGACCCATCTTCGCCCCGCCGCCCATCTGACCTGCGTCGGCCATGGCCGCAAGGACATCGCGCAATTGCTGGAGCGCTATTGGGAAGCCGGCGTCCGGCACATCGTCGCCTTGCGCGGCGACCACCCGGCGGGTGGCGGCTCGACCCCGCCGGACGGCCTCGCCTATGCCGCGGACCTGGTCGCCTTCATCAAGACCGTGGCGGATTTCGAAGTCAGCGTCGCCGCCTATCCGGAGACCCATCCCCAGGCGCAATCCGCCGAAGCCGATCTCGACAACCTGAAGCGCAAGCTCGATGCCGGCGCCACCCGCGCCATCACCCAGTATTTCTTCGATCCGACTTCATTTCTCCGCTTCCACGAGCGGGCGCGGCGCGCCGGTATCTCCGTTCCGATCGTGCCGGGCATTCTCCCGGTCACCAATTTCGCGCAGGTCGTGCGCTTCAGCGCCATGTGCGGCACGGCGATCCCGGACTGGCTGACGGAACTGTTCGAAGGCCTCGACGACGAGCAGGACACGCGCAAGCTGATTGCGGCAATGGTCGCGACCGAACAATGCCGTGCGCTCCAGGCCGAAGGCATCACCGATTTTCACTTCTATACCCTGAACCGCGCCGATCTCATCCTCGGCATCTGCCGCCGCATGGGGCTGAAGCCGGCACCGCTGCCGGACAGGGACGGCTTCGCAGAGGCACCGGCCCCGATGCAGCGCGATCCGGAGATGCCGGACTAGCCGGCTCTCTCCGGATTTCTTGCCGCTTACATCGCGCGGACGCTTTTCAGGAAGTCATCGACCCGAACCTCGAGCTGGCCGGCCTGCTGCGACAGCGACTGGGCGACGTTGAGCACGGTCGAGGACGAGTGGCCGGTCTCCTGCGCCGCCTGGCTGACGCCGTTGATGTTGGACGAGACCTCCTTGGTCGCGGCCGACTGCTCCTCCACCGCGCCGGAGATCGAGGTCGAGATCTCGCTCACCTGCGAGATGATCTGGCCGATCTCGCGGATCGCCGTCGCCGTGGTCTGGCTGGAATCCTGGATGCCCTTGATCTGCTGGGCGATCTCCTCGGTGGCCTTGGCGGTCTGGTTGGCCAGGCTCTTCACCTCGGAAGCCACGACCGCGAAGCCCTTGCCCGCCTCGCCGGCGCGTGCCGCCTCAATCGTGGCATTGAGCGCGAGAAGGTTGGTCTGGCTGGCGATGTCGTTGATGATCTGGGTCACCTCGCCGATCTTCTGCGCCGCCGTGACCAGATCGCTCACCATCTGCTCCGACTTCTTCGCTTCGCTGACCGCGATCCCGACCACCCGGGTCGATTCCGAGATCTGGCGCGAGATCTCGTTGACGGATGCCGCCAGTTCCTCGGTCGCCGATGAGACGGTGCTCGATTGCTGGTTGGTCTGCTCCGCCGCGGCCGCCAGGCTCTGCGCCGTACCTTCCATGCCCTTGGCGGAAGACGAGACCTCCTGCACCAGCGACTTCACGCCGTTCTCGAAATCGTTGGCGAGGGCGAGGTTCTGCTCCTTGCGCTTGGTCAGGTCGGTCGCGAACTTGACGACCTTACAGGGCCGGCCGTTCTGGTCCATGATCGGATTGTACGAAGCCTCGATCCAGACCTCCTTGCCGCCCTTGCCGATCCGCTTGTACTGCCCGGCATCGTATTCGCCGCGGCCGAGCTTGGCCCAGAATGCCTTGTATTCGGGGCTCGCGACATAGCCGGGTTCGACGAACATGCTGTGATGCTTGCCCTGGATTTCGGCCAGGGTGTAGCCGAGCGTGTTCAGGAAGTTTTCGTTGGCGGTGATGACGGTGCCGTCGAGATTGAACTCGATCACGGCCTGCGAGCGGCCGATCGCATCCACCTTGCCGCGCAGGTCGGCGTATTCGGCCTTCTGCTTCGAGACATCGGTCGCGTACTTCACGACCTTGAACGGCTTGCCGCCGCGGCCGATCAGCGGGTTGTAGGAGGCTTCGATCCAGACTTCCTTGCCGCCCTTGCCGATGCGCTTGTACTGCGCCGCCTGGAACTCGCCGCGATTGAGCTTTGCCCAGAATTCCCGGTAATCCGCAGTCGCCGTATAGGCGGGATCGCAGAACATGCTGTGATGCTTGCCTTTGATCTCGGCAAGCTCATATCCAAGCGCCGCGAGAAAGTTCGCGTTCGCGGTGATGATGGTGCCGTCCATCTGGAACTCGATTACCGCCTGGGACTTGTCCAGCGCGGCGAGCTTGGCGGCGGCATCGCCGCCAAAGAGTGAAAGCGACATGACCTGATCCCCTTTTTTCGGTCTTGGCGTGGGCCGGCGGATAGCAGGCCTCGACAGGCTGAATATGGGACTGTGCAGATGCAATTGCTTCGGCGTGGGCTGCCGCAATTTGGCGCCCAGTGCCAAAATGCACCGCCGTGCCGTGGATCCCGCATACGGGAATACACATCGCGTTTGCCTGACTGCCGCGCCGGATGCCGATGCCCGGTTGTACATGCATTACAGGTTATGCACGCAACGTGAGAAATATAGGAATTACATCCTTACAAGTCAACAGGAAACTGCGGAAAAACCGCGCGTTTAACAAATTGTCAGCAATTTAAACCGCATTCTCGGCATCAAGGTTGGTGTATGAGAGGTCGGGCATTGCATCCGCAAAGAACACCACTGGACAGTCATCCAGCATTCCGCGCGTCGCACTATGACGCCCTGAAGCAAGCCGTCGCCGCACAGCTGTCGGCCAAGTTCGTCGATCTGCCTTCGCATCCGGCCGCGCTCGACGCCCGTGCCAATCGATTCGACCTGCCGCAGAGCAGCCTTTGGTTCTGCTCTTACGGCATCCCGATCGCGATCGAGTTCCCGGAGCCGGATCATGTCCGCCTCCAATTCCATCACGCCGGCGTCGGCGCGACCTGGATCGGCAACGACTTCGTGGCGGTCACGCCCGATCAGGCCTGCGTCACGTCGACTGCCGCGGAGTTCGATCTCGGCGCCGGATACGAGCAGATCGTCTGGCGCATCTCCAAGGACATCCTGCGCAAGAAACTGGCGGACCTGACCGACGCGCCGTTGAGCGGCGAACTCGACTTCAACAACAAGCTCGACCTCACCACGGCGCCGGCTCGGGTGCTCACGCATATTCTGTCATGCACCGTGCAGGCCGCCGAATCCATGGTCGGAGACTCCGGCAAGGTCGTGATCGGAGAGCTCGAGCAGGCGCTGATCTCGACCTTCCTCGCGGCCAGCGAGCATCGCTACCGCGACCGGCTCGAAGGCCGGATGCCGACCGCAGCGCCATGGCAGGTGCGGCGGGCCGAGAGCTATATCGCCGCCAACTGGGACAAACCGCTGGAAATCGAAACGCTGGCCGAGGTGACGGGCGCCAGTGTTCGCAGCATCTTCCGCGCGTTCAAGCAGAGCCGCGGCTATACGCCTTTCGAGTTCGCCAAGCGCATTCGGCTCAACCATGCGCGCCGTATGCTGGAAGACGCGGAGTCCGGCGGCTCGGTGACCAGCATCTGCTTCGCCTGCGGGTTCAGCGATCTCGGCCGCTTCAGCAAGGATTTCGCCCAGGCCTTCGGCGAGCGCCCGTCCGAAGTGCTGAAGCGCCACAAGGGCGCCGTGGCCGTGCTCCACTGACCTCCCGCGTCAGAGCGTCAGTCCCGCAGGCAGTTCCGTTCCGATCGCAGCTTTGAGTTTTGCGAGCGTGGCGAGGTCGCGCACCCACTCGTAATGCATGCCCTTGATCGTCGTCACCGTGACGCCGGCATTGCGCAGGCGATCCAGCCCCGCCGCGTGGTGCGGCGGCGGCGAACCGCAGCCATCCTCCAGGACGGCGACCCGGTGGCGCGCGGCGGCGAGACCGAGCGCCGAATGCGCGATACAGACATCGGTCTCCAGGCCGACCAGAACGAACTCGCTTCGTCCGCACGCGGCGACCGCGGCCCGAATGTCGGCCTGGTCGGCAAGGCCGAACACCATCTTGTCGAAGACCGACTGGCCCTCGGGCAGCAACGCCGCCAGTTCCGGAACCAGCGGACCATCCTGCGCCATGTCCTCGGCGGTGGCGATGATCGGAATCTGCAGCGCGCCGGCGACCCGCATCAGCCAGGCGATGCGCGCCACCAACGGCGCACGCTGATCGAGCGGCAGCTTCGCCAGAAAGTATTGCTGGACGTCGATGACGACCAGGCAGGAGCGGTCGCGGTGAAACAACAGATCGATGGTCATCCGCGCACGCCCTTGCTCAGTACTTTGCCGCCTGGACCAGATTGGCCTTCACCGTGGTCTCGCCCAAGGCCTTGCAGGCTTCGAGGCGATGCAGCCCGCTGACCAGCACGTAGCGCTGCTTGTCGGGCCGCACCAGGATCGGCGATTGCTGACCGACCTCCGCGATGCTCTCGGCCAGTGCATTGACCTTGTCCGGATCGATCGGCGCGCGCTTCGAGGCGGGCACATAGATCTCGGCAATCTTGATAACGACGTCCTTCATCGTGTCACCCGCCCAAGCTCACCCCGATCGCACGTCCAATAGCATAGGTTACGCCGGCCGCGGCGAGTCCGATCGCCAGCTGCCGCGATCCGGAGAACAGCAGGCCGCGGCCGGTGAACAGGCTGGTCCCCGCGCCGATCGCGAACAGGGCGAGCGCGCTCAAGCCGATGCCGGTCCAGATCGCGGGATCGCCGCTCAGGAAGAAGAAGCCGATCACCGGAAAGATCGCGCCGACCGCGAACAGGCAGAAGGATGAGCCGGCGGCGGTCCATGCGGAGCCGCCGAGCTCGTCCGGATCGATGCCGAGCTCCTCGCGCGCCAGCGTGTCGAGCGCAGTCTCCTTGTTGGAGATGAGGCGATCCGCCAAGGCGCGCGCCTGCGCCTCGGGCAGGCCTTTCGCCTGGTAGATCAGCAGCAGTTCCTCTTTCTCCTCGTCGGGCGCCAGTTCCAGCTCTTCGGCCTCGGTGGCGATCTGCGACGCATAGAGTTCGCGCGAACTGGTGACGGAGAGCCACTCGCCCATCGCCATGGAGCAGGCCCCGGCAACCAGGCCGGCGAGCCCCGTCACCAGCAGCACCTGGCTGTCGGCCTGGGCGCC
The DNA here is from genome assembly GCA_030715195.1 of Dongia sedimenti. Lineage (GTDB taxonomy): Bacteria > Pseudomonadota > Alphaproteobacteria > Dongiales > Dongiaceae > Dongia > Dongia sedimenti. The sequence goes on along the minus strand of JAUYVI010000001.1, from coordinate 479,326 downwards.
GGCAACGCCGGTGATGAGGCTGAGATTGGAGACGAGGCCGTCATTGGCGCCGAGCACCGCGGCGCGCAAGGCATTGCCGCCGCTGCGATGCCGGCCTTCGATGCGCGCCAGGGTCGCCCCCGGCAGCCCACCCTTCGACCCGCCGGCAATCGCCTCGAGCACACGGGCATGGCTGCGCTCGGCCCGAGGCAAGCCGCCGGCGACGGCTTCGGGCTGCGAGTCGTAGTGGCCGCTGTCAGCGTGCTCCAGCGTGTTGATGACCGGCAGCACGAAAGCAGGCCCGAAGCGTCGCGCGAGAAAGGCCAGCGCCCGGGTCCGGAATGCAGGCCGCAGCGGGCCGGCGCGCTTGCCGATTCGGGCCAGCTGACGACGCCAGAGATCGGCATGCGCCTCCTCGATCGCCGCCAGCTTGCGGTAGACTTCGGCGACCTGCGGATTGGCTTCCACCTCGGCCAGCGTGCGGTAAAGCTGGGCGCCGTCGATCTCGCCCTGAAGGTTGGCGCGATAGCGCGCCGCCTGGGCTCCGGAATCTTCAGGCTTCTGTGCGTCGGTCATTGCTTCAGCTCCGCCAGGATCCAGTCGCGAAAGGCGCGGATCTTGCGCACATTCTTGCGCCCTTCCGGATAGACCAGCCAGTAGGCGGTGTCATCGGTCGCCATCAGGGGGAACGGCTGCACCAGCCGGCCGGCGGCAAGGTCGCCGGCGAAGAAGGCCGGCATCAGCATCGCCACCCCCTGCCCGGCAATCGCCGCGGTACCGAGCAGCGATTGCACGTCGAGCGAGACGTTGGAGGGCCCGGCGGGGGGCGTGTGCGGGACACCGGCCGCCTGGCACCAAAGCCGCCACCATTCGTCATGCGCGTCCAGCCGCGGCGCCTTCAGCATATCGATGGGCGCGGCCCATGGCCCGTGCCGCGCGAGAAAATCGGGACTGCAAAGCGGCGTGAAGGCGATCGGGATCAGGGCGTGGGCTTGCAGCCCCGGCCATTTCCCGCGCCCGCCGCGGATGCCGAGATCGAAATCCTCGCGGGTGAAATCGACATTGCGGCTGGAGAGATCGATCCGGACGGCGATCTCCGGATGCTGTTGCTGGAAGGCGCCGAGGCGCGGCACCAGCCAGTTGGTCGCGAAGGTATGCACCGCGGTCACCGCCAGCACCGCGTCGTCGGTCTCGCGCAGCTCGGCGAACGCGGCGTGCAGCCCCTGGAAGGCCGAGGCCACGGCCGGCGCCAGCCGGCGCCCGGTCTCCGAGAGCTCGACCTTCTTCGGCAAGCGGCGGAACAGCGGCTTGCCCAAGCGATCCTCCAGCACCTTCACCTGATAGCTCACCGCGGCCTGGGTCATGCCCAATTCGGCGGCGGCCTTGGTGAAGCTCTGATGCCGGGCCGCGGCTTCGAAGGCGCGGACGGCGGTCAGCGGCGGCAGCACCGGGCGAAAGCCGGGCTCGGTATCCTTCGGCATGGCCAATCCACACGGGTCCAATGCAGCGGGCAACCATTCATAAGGTCACCTTATGCTCTTCCCCTGACAATCGCTTTGTAGAAGCTGGCTGTCGAGGCCAATTTCCTTCCATCAGCATAAAGGCAGCTATGGCTCGCCGCGGCTGGAGGGAGAACACAATGGCCGAGATGACAGATCTTTCCCGGGGTCATTCGCACCGCAACGGCACGGTCGGGGGACTCTTTGCGGGGCTCAGGCTGGGCCTGTCCCGCCTCTTTCCCGGCCGCGCAACGCGGCTGCATCTGGACGCATGGCCGGATTACCTGCTGCGCGATATCGGGCTCGACCGGGCGTCGCGCGATCCGGCCGATCCGCGGCCAACCGATTGGCTGGGCCGATAGCGGTCTATACTGGGGCCAGCGCCTCGGCGATGGTGTCGAGCAATTGGCGGCGGGCGAAGGGTTTGTAGAGCACGCGCTTTGCTCCCAGCCGCCCGGCGATGGCCAGGACGTCCAGCCCCTGCTGGATCCCGCCGCCGGAGATGGCAATCACCGGGATCTTGGGTTCGCGGTCGCGGAGTTCGTTCAGCATCTCGAACCCGTCCCCTTCCGGCATGAAGATGTCGGTGATCACGAGGTCAGGCACCCGCTCCTTCAGCAGCGCGCTGGCCGCCTTGGCATTCGGCGCCTGAGCGACGCTGTAGCCCGCCATCTCCAGGATCCGTGCGACCGTGACCCGCGCATCGTCATTGTCATCGACGAGGAGGATGCTCGCGCCGTCGTTCATATGCGTCCCAATATCCTTAGGTACCCGGCGGGCACCGTTCGACACAGCCTGCTGTAAATCAAGCGACTGCTCAAGGCCTACTATTCCCGATTACAGTCTGCCAAGGTCATGTATATTATTAAAATAATTGTATAAATTTCGCGTCGGTCGGTGTTTTTCTGAACGGCTCGGATTCCAGCATACGGTAAGATGTCCTAGGACCTTTAGGCCGCCGGCGGGGTTAATCGACCCGGGACAGGAACAGCGTGGGACGTTGATGGTCGGCGAGATCGATAGACTGAACGGCCAGGAGACCAAGTCCGGCACGGCGGTATTCTCGCGCAGCTTCGTCCTGCCCTTCCTGGTCTTTGTCGTCGTCGCCACGATCCTGCTGGTGCTCGGACGGCATGAGTATCCTGAGCTTCACACGATGCTCGACACCGGCATGTTCTTCCTGTCGGTGGTGCTGGCCGCGCTGCTTCTGGATATCGGCCGCCGAATCGAACGCGGCTTTCCGCTCTGGCTCGCCGCCAGCTTCGCGGTCGCGGCCACCTTCGAATTCCTCCATGTGACCGCCACCATCGAATGGTGGGACGACATCCTGCCGTTGCTGGCATTGCCCAACTGGCTGCGCCCGACGACCTGGTCGCCTTCCGCCTATCTCCTGCCAATCGGGATCGGGCTGGCGATCTGGCGTCTGTTGCGCGGAGAACGACCGATGCCGTGGTTCCTGCCGGGCCTCGCTTTGCTCGGCGCTGTCCTGTACGCCGTCTTTCAGTACATACCGGTCAACCTGCCCGGCATCCCGCTCGGAATCACCCGGCCGGCGCAGATCGGCGTGCCGATGCTCTGGGCCGGTATTGCCTGGGTGGCGTGGCGCATGCGCGATTTGGAGCGGAAACTTCCGCCGATCGCGGCCATGGCTCTCATCCTCGCGGTCGGCAATACGGCGTTTCTTTATTCCGCGGCCGGCAACGACGACCTGGCGATGGTGGCGCATCTCAGCCGCGTCACCGGCTATCTCGTGCTCATGCTGGCCGTGATGCGAATGGCGTCGCGCGACATGCAGGAGCGTATCCAGGCCGAGCGCGCCTTGAGCCGGCTGAACGCGGAGCTCGAGCGCCGTGTTGCGGAACGGACCGTCCAGCTCGAGACGCTCAACCGCTCCCTGACCGCGGAGAACGAAGAGCGCCGGCGGGTGGAAGAATCTCTTCGGGAAACCGACCGCAGGCTCCGCACCCATCTCGAGCGCCTGAACCTGCTCCATCAAGTCACACGCGCGATCGGCGAACGCCAGGACCTTGCCAGCATCTTTCAGGTGGTGATCCGGAGCGTCGAGGACGAGTTGCCCGCCGATTTCTGCACGCTTTGCCTCTATGATCCGGCGGACCATGTGCTGACGGTGTCGGGCGTCGGCACGCGGAGCCTGGGCACGGCCATGGCCCTGGCGATGCCGGAGCGCGCCAGGATCGCGATCGACGCCAACGGGCTTTCACGCTGCCTGACCGGCCGCCTGGTTTACGAGCCGGATCTGACGGCGCTGCAGTTCCCGTTCCCGCAACGCCTGCTGCAGGGCGGACTTCACGCCATGGTCCTGGCGCCGCTGCAGGTCGAAAGCACGGTGTTCGGCGTGCTGATCGCGGCACGACGGGAAGCCAATTCCTTCTCCAGCGCCGAGTGCGAGTTCCTGCGCCAGCTCAGCGAGCATGTGGCGCTGGCCGCGCATCAGGCTCAGCTCCACGGCGCGCTGCAGCGGGCGTATGACGATCTCCGCCTGTCGCAGCAATCGGTGATCCAGCAGGAACGGCTTCGGGTGCTCGGCCAAATGGCGAGCGGCATCGCCCATGACATCAACAACGCGCTGACCCCGGCCTCGCTCTACACCGAAGCCCTGCTGGAGGACGACAAGACGCTGTCGGCGACCAGCCGCGAGCTGCTCGGCGTGGTGCACCGCGCGATCGGCGACGTCACGCAGACCGTGGCCCGGATGCGGGAATTCTACCGCCAGCACGACGCGCAGGTGAACCTGGCGCCGATCGCGCTGAACGATCTCGTCCGGCAGGTGGTCGATCTGACCCGTGCCCGCTGGCACGACATGCCGATGCAACGCGGCATCGTGGTCGAGATGAAGCTCGATCTCGCCGCCGACCTGCCGCCCATGCAGGGCGTGGAAAGCGAAATCCGCGAGGCACTGATCAATCTGCTGCTCAATGCGGTCGATGCCATGCCGAACGGCGGCAGAATGGTGCTGGCGACCACCGCGGAGCCAGCCACCGAAGGGCGGGCGCCGAAGATCCACTGCGAAGTGCGCGATACCGGCGCCGGCATGGACGACGAGACGCGCCGCCGCTGCCTCGAACCTTTCTTTACCACCAAGGGCGAGCGAGGGACCGGCCTCGGCCTCGCGATGGTCTACGGCGTCCTGCAGCGCCACGGCGCCGATCTCGAGATCGACAGCACGGTCGGCCGCGGCACCACGATGCGCATGGTCTTCCCCGCCATCGATCCGGCGCGGACCAAAGCGACCGGCGACAGCGCGGAGCCGGAGCGGCCGCAACGCCTGCCCCTGTTGGTCATCGACGACGATCCGATCCTGCTGCAGACCCTGCGCGTCATCCTGGAAAACGACGGCCACGCCGTCACCACCGCCAATGGCGGAGATGACGGCATCACCGCTTTCCGCGACGCGCAGCGCGCCGGACGCCCGGTTGCCGCGGTCATCACCGATCTCGGCATGCCGAACATCGACGGCCGCAAGGTGGCCGCGGCGATCAAGGCGGATTCGCCGGACACCCCGATCATCCTGCTGACCGGGTGGGGTCAACGGCTGATCGACGACGACGAAGCGCCGGCGCATGTCGATCGGGTGCTGAGCAAGCCGCCGAAGCTCCGCGATCTGCGCCAGGCTTTGCTCGAAGTGACCGCCGGGAAGGCTTGAAAGGGCTTATCCGCGCCAGTGCGGCGGATAGGTCCGGTCGTAATAGGGCAGCTTTTCGATGCGCGCGAGCCAGGCGGCGAGCTTCGGCGGAAGGTCCGCCGGCTTGTAACCGAGGCCCGGCGCGCGCGCCTCGATCCGCGGCAGCATGCGGATCCAGGGGAACACCGTGTAATCGACCAGGCCGACCGCGCCGGCGAAGAAGTCGCCGGTCAGCGCATCTTCCCAGCGCGCCAATTCCCGATCGACCTCGGCGCGGGTTTCGGCGACACGCTTCGGATCGCGCGCCTCCGGCTTGGTGTAGAGCGTCGCGTCGATGAAGGGGTTGAGTGCCTTCTCCAGATCGCCGCCGGCCTCGGCGATCAATCGCCGCGCGACGGCCCGTGCCTTCGCATCCTTCGGAAGCAGCGGCTTCTCCGGATAGCGCTCCTCCAGATACTCGACGATGGCATTCGATTCCGAAAGCGCAAAGCCGTCATCGACGATCGCCGGCACGCGGCCGCGCGGGTTGACCTTCAGGTATTCGGGCGTCTTGGTCTGATCGGGATCAAAGGTGAGGCGCTTCGCCTCGTAGGGAATCCCCTTGTGTTCGAGCGCCAGCCAGACCTTCCACGCATAAGGCGAACCGGAGCCGTAATAGAACGTCAATGCCATGATCGTGTCCCACCCGAGTGAAGCAACCCGGCGCATTGATAGCCGAGGCATGCCCGGCTTTCGCCCATTTTCTGCGTGGGGAATAAGCTCTAGCTGCGTCGCAAGGAGGCCGTCAGCAGCCCGGCCCCGATCAGCATCGTGCCGCCGGCGCGGTTCATGATCTTGATCGCACGCGGCGACTCCATCAGCCGCCGCGCCCGCGCCATCATGAAGACATAGAGGGCGAGGCTGCCGGCGGCGAGCACCTCGAAGGTCAATGCGAGGACGACGACCTGCGGCAGCACCGCGCGATGCGGGTCGATGAACTGCGGCAGGAAGGCCGCGAAGAACAGCAGGCCCTTGGGATTGAGGACGGTCACCGAGAAGGACTGGGCGATCGCGCGTCGCATGCTGCGGCGCCCATCCCGCCCCGCAGCCGCCGTGCCGAGCGGCACCGCCGGGGCACGCCAGAGCCTGATGCCGAGATAGATCAGATAGGCGGCGCCGACCCACTTCAGAACGGTGAAGGCTTCGGCCGAGGCCGCCAGGACCGCGCCGAGGCCCAGCACCGAGCAGGCGATCGCCGTGAAATCGCCCAGGGCCACGCCCAGCAGGCTCGCCAAGGCGACCCGGGTGCCGGAGCTCATCGCATGGCCGGTCACCATCAGCGTCGTCGGACCGGGGATGGCGATAACCACCGCAGCGGCTGCGGCAAAGGCAAGCCAGAGATGAAACGAAATCATGGCGCGAACCTCCCATGCGTCTTTCGACATCAGCAAAAACAGATGTCGGCGCGCCGAGCAATCCCGATTTCGTGAGGCCCTTCAGCGGTTCGTGATCGCCGTGCTGACACCGAGCTTACGTGACATTGCTGGGCGATGACGGCGGCACCGGGCCGTTGGGGCAGCGGAATTACCGCCGGATGGAGGACTCTATGGACAAGAACAAGACCCCGGCGCGACCCGGGAAGGCGTTGCGCAAACCGGGTCTGGCCGCGGCGCTGATGCTGACCGTGCTCAGCCTCTCCGCCTGCGTGGTCCCGGTGGATGGGGACCATCGCGGCGACGGGCACCGCCGTCACCACTGGAACAATGATGGTGACTGGAACAGCGGGCCCGACACCGGCTGGCATGGCGGGGGCCATCACTGGCACTGACCGCGTGAACTTGCCGAAGCTGTCCGGAACCTGTGCGAGTCCGGCTTCTTCGGATCGATCAGCGGATCGTGATCGTCGCTTCGCTCGCGTGCTCCGTAAATAAGATGAGAGCCGGCCGGTCGAGGGATGAGGCGCGCCGGCACAGTCGAGATGGAGAAGCAACCATGTTGGCGGCGTTCAGGAAAGCCGCATCCGTTGCGGCGATTGCAGCAGCCGCGGCAATCCTTGCCGGCTGCACCGTCGAGCCCGCGCCCTATACCGGCACGGTCTATGCGACAGAACCGTCAGAAGTGTTCGTCGATCCGTATGACCACTTCGACTATGACCACTATGGCTATTACCACCACAGCTTCTACGACCATCACTATGGGTCGGGATATCACGGTGGCGGTATGCACGGCCACGGCTGAGGTCCAAGACAAACGGGCCGGCATCGCTGCCGGCCCGTCTGCCATTCAACGTGTCCCGATCAGGCGGCGCGGACCTGAGTCAGGAAATCCACGATCTGCTGCTTCAGGCTGCCGGCATTCTGCACGACGCCGTCCGAGGCCAGCAGGACCAGACCGGCGGACTGGCCGACCTCCTGGGTCGCGCCGCTGAGCTCGGCGATCGTCTTCGAGACGTCGGTCGTGGCGTTGGCCGCCTGCTCGACGTTGCGCGCGATCTCCGCCGTGGCAGCACCCTGTTCCTGCATCGCGGCGGCGATCGCCGTCGCGATATCGTCGACGCCACGGATCGTCTCCGCGATCTTCTTGATCGAGACCGCCGACCGGTCCGTCATGGTGCGGACGCCGTTGATCAGCATCGCGATCTCCTCGGTCGCCTTGGCGGTCTGGGTCGCGAGCTGCTTCACCTCCGAGGCGACGACCGCGAAGCCCTTGCCGGCCTCGCCCGCTCGCGCGGCTTCGATGGTCGCGTTCAACGCGAGCAGGTTGGTCTGGCTGGCGATGTCGTTGATCAGGCCGACCACGGTGCCGATGCGCTGGGCGGATTCCGTCAGCGATTCGACATCGGCGTTGGCCGCGGTCGCCGCGTCGACCGCTTCCTTCGAGACCACGGTGCAGCGCGTGACCTGCTGGTTGATCTCGCCGATCGCCGCGGTCAGCTCCTCGGTCGCCGCCGCGACGGTCTGGACGCTCTGACTCGCCTCATGCGAGCCGGAGGCGATGGTGGTCGCCTGGTGGCTGGCCTGCTCGGTGAGGCCGTTCATCGTCGTCGCCGCCGATTTCATGTTGCCGGCGGAATCCGCCAGCACGCCGACCAGCTTGGCGACCGACTGCTCGAGATCGTCGGCCATGCCGAGCAGCGCGGCGCGGCGCTCCTCCTCGGCCTTGCGCTCGGCCTCTTCCTGCGCCTTGCGCATCGCTTCCATCTTCAGCGCATTGTCCTTGAAGACGCCGAGCGAGCGGGCGAGGTCGCCGACCTCGTCGCCGCGGCCAGTATACGGCGTGTCGATGGTCAGATCGCCCTGCGACAGACGCCCCATGCGCTCGGTGATCGCCTTGATCGGCCGCGTGATGCCACGCGCGATGAAGAATGCGCTGCCCAGGCCGACCACCAGGACCGCCGCCATGATGGCGACCAGCTGGATCGCGACATGGCGGAATTCCGCGTCGACATCGTCGATGTAGACGCCGGTACCGACCATCCAGCCCCAATCCTTGGCGAGGCCGCCATAGGAAACCTTCGGCACCGGTTGGTCGGAGCCGGCGCGACCGAAGCGATAGTTGACATAGCCGCCGCCGGCCTTCGCCGCGTCGATCAGGCGCGCGATCAGCTTCACGCCGTCGGGATCGGTGAGGTCGATCAGGTTCTTCCCCACGCTCTCCGGCTTGCCGGCCTGAATCTTGGCGACGCCGGTCAGGTCATAGGCGAAGAAGTAGTCGCCGTTGCCGTAGCGGATCTTGTGCACGATTTCACGCACCTGATCCTGTGCTTGCTCGACGGTGAGCTCGCCCTTCTTGGCGCGCTCGGCATAGGAATCGATGAGGCCGAGCACCGTCTCGACTTCCTGCTTCACCATCGTCTGGCGGTCCTTCAGCAGGGTGTCACGCAGCTCCATCAAGCTGACCGACATGATGGCGATGAGGCCAAGGGTCATCAGCAAGATAACCGCCGCGATGCGGTGTTGAATTTTGACGCGCTTCAGCATGACTCCACCCTCTTCCGTCCTACGATCGAGGGATTTTCATCCCGCTGCCGAGAGTGTGCTGTCAGGTTTTAAGAAAATGTTGCTAGCACGCAGGAATGAAAAATGGTCGCTTGACCTGGATCATACAGCAGTATGCGCGAAAGCTGGTTTTGCCTGATCACCGTCAATCGCCGGACCGCCGGCGATCCGTTAACCCACTGTGCATCGCAGTTTTTCTAGCGTTAGCGCGGAGGGACCCGGGCAGAATAAATTCACCGTACCCCGCGGGGCGCTGCGCCGCTTTCCGGACAACATGTCGCAGAACCATTGGTGCGGTATATGGCTCAGCCACGGATCTTCTTGAGGAACGCGCCGACCTCGCCGCGAAGCTGCGTGCTGCTCTGGTTGAGATTGGACGCCGAACCCAGCACCTGCGACGCCGATTGGCCGGTCTGATGCGCCGCTTCGGAGACGCCGGCGATATTGCTGGCGACCTCCGTCGTTCCGGCGGAAGCTTGCTGGATGTTGCGCGAGATCTCTTGCGTCGCGGCGGCCTGCTCCTCGACCGCCGAAGCGATCGCGGTCGAGATTTCGTTCACCCGGTTTATGGTGTTGGTGATCTGCAGGATCGCCTGGGCTGCGTTGCTGACCGCGGACTGGATCGCCTGCACCTGGCCCGCAATCTGATCGGTGGCGCGCGCGGTCTGGGTCGCCAATTGCTTGACCTCGGATGCGACCACGGCAAAGCCCTTGCCGGCATCGCCGGCGCGGGCGGCCTCGATCGTCGCGTTCAGGGCGAGCAGATTGGTCTGACCGGCAATGTCGCTGATCAAGCGCACGACCTCGCCGATCTTCTGCGCCGCCTCTGAAAGCCCGGCGACCCTATGATTGGTATCATCCGCCTGGCTCACCGCCTCGCCGACGATGCGGCTGGATTCGCTGATCCGGTTGCCGATCTCGCCGATCGAGGCACTGAGCTCCTCGGTGGCGGAAGCTACGGTCTGGACGTTTTGCGTCGTCTCCTCGGAGGCCGCCGCGACAGCCGTTGCCTGCCGGGTCGCCTCTTCGGCAACACTGGACATCGTCTCCGCCGTCTCTTTCATCGAAGCCGCCGCGGAGGAAACCTGCTCGACCAGACCCAAGACGCTGCCTTCGAAGGACTCGGCCAGCGCGTTCATCTGATTCTGGTGGGTTAGCTTGCCTTCGTCGATGTAGATCGAGATGGCATAGTCCATGTCGAGGAACAACGCTTTCACCATCGCCTGCAGGACCGCCGTCAGCTTCTCCGGCTTCTTGCGGTATTGCGCGACCGCGACCGCCATCAGTTCGCTCATCGCCAGCGCATAGCCGCCGATGTACCAGCGCGGCTCCAGCCCGATCACCTCATGGGTCTTGCCGATCCGCCGCACGCGCTCGACGTAGACGTCGTCAAACTTGCCTTCGAAGATGCCCATCCAGTGCGAGGCCTGCGCCGCCTTGGCGCGCGGCATCGACGAAGCGTCCTTGAACTTGGACGCAAGCTCCGGGTACTGGCCGATATGGTTGTAGAATTTGCCCAGAATCGCCTGGACATGCTGCTCCAGCAGCGGGCGAAACTCGACCAGCGCCGCCTTGGTGGCGGCATCGATGTTCAGGAAGCGCAGGCGCTCTTCCCGATGAAGGCTGTCCGACATTGAGCGTCCCCGTTGGGATGAATTGCGACTATGTCGAGCAGCCTAACTCGATAAGAATTAAGAATAAATTACTCCGAACGTTGAGAAGAAAGGAGTTTTATAACACCTACATCATGTTGTTCTGGAACGAACATAGGAATCAATGAGTTCGGCCATTCTGTCTCGCCCAAAACTCGTATCATGCCCGCCATGCACCACGCGGACCGGGAGCGTCCGCAGCCGTTCCATGGTGCGGAGGTAATCGGGGACGCTGCATCCTTCGAGCTGGTCGAGCAGCGGCCCGTCGTAGAGCGCGTCGCCGGAAAACAGCGTTCCCGTGGCCTGCTCCCAGAGACCGATGCTGCCTGGCGAATGGCCGGGAAGGTGCAGGACCTCGAAACTGCGATCGCCGGTATCGACGATGTCGCCATCTTCCGCCGTCCGCACGCGTTTCGCCGGCTTCAGGCGATAGCGGTCGGGATCGTAGCCCGCATGCGGGATGGCCGTGATCATGCAGCCGTCGGGAATTTCGTAGCCGGCCTCGGCCAGCTTGCGGCGGCCTTCGGCACTGAAATAGGCCTCGTTGCGCAGGCTCAGCTCTTCCTCCGGCGCCGTCAGAGTCGAGACCTCGGCCGGATGCACCAGGCACTCCTCGAACTCGTGATGCCCGCCGGTGTGGTCGAGATGCGTGTGCGTCGCCACCGCGAGGACCGGCTTGTCGATCAAGTGCCGTGTCGCGTCGTGCAGGCTCGCGACGCCCATGCCGGTGTCGATCAACAGGTCGCGGTCGCGGCCGCGCACATGCCAGATGTTGCAGCGCATCAGGGGAATGACATGCGGCTCCCACAGAAGCGTGATGCCGTCGCCGATATGCCTCTCCTCGAACCATCGTTCCGCGATCTGCAATGTCATGATCAACGCGCTCCCTTCGCATGCGTGACCCGCATGGAAGACAAACCCGCCACCCTTGGCAATGAAATGATTCTGGGCCAGTCTGCGCCGCCCGCGCGAAGGTGGCGGCTCGCGCGGGGCATGCTCTTGGGGGACGGAACTTGGCCGAGCGGGAAGAGACGATCAACTGGCGCAACCTGATCGCGGCCTGCGCCGCGGTCTGCGTGTTCGCGTTCTCGCTCGGCGAGATCTTTCCGCTGCTCTCCCTCAACATGGAAGCCGACGGCGTGACGCCGCGGATGATCGGCTTCAACACCGCCATGGCGCCGATCGGTATCCTGGTCGCCGGCCTGTTCATCCCGCGGCTGTCGCATCGCTTTGGCGCGAAGCGGGTGGCCCTGTTCATGGCTTTCGCGACCGGCGGCATTTTCCTGCTCTATCCGACGTTTCATTGGCTGCCCGCCTGGTTCGTGCTGCGCTTCATCCAGGGCATGACCGTCGCAACCTTGTTCGCCCTCAGCGAGGCCTGGGTGCTGTCCAACGCCACGGGCAGATGGCGCGGCCTGATCGTCGGCGCCTATGCGACCTGCATCTCGGCGACCTTCGGCGTCGGCGCCGGCGTGATCGGCTGGGTGGGCATCGCGGGATACATGCCCTTCGTGGTCGGCGCCGTCGTGCTCTGCTTGACCGCCCTGCCGATCTCGATGCTGAGCGCAAAGGCCAGCGAAGCCGACTACGACCATGTGCCGATGCTGCATTTCCTGCCCAAGGCACCGATGCTGCTTGGCGCCATCTTCGTGCATGCCATTTTCGACGGCGGCATGCTCGGCTTTCTGTCGGTCTATGGCGTGCGCGGCGGCATGACGGTCGAGGCCGCCGCGCTCCTGCTCACCGCCCTCTCCTTCGGCAATGTATTCTTCCAGATCCCGATCGGCTGGATCGCCGACCAGATCGGCAAGACACCGATGATGATGGTTTGCTTCGTCCTCAGCATCGTCGGGCTCGCGGTCCTGCCGTTCTCGCTGAACTCGGCCTGGATCTGGCCGCTGATGCTGTTCCTCGGCGCCGCCGGCTTCGGCATCTACACGATCGGCCTCGCGCAACTCGGCGACCGCTTCAAGGGCGCCGACCTGATCGCCGGCACCTCCGCCTTCTCGACGGCCTGGGGGCTCGGCGCCCTGGCCGGATCGGTGGCCTGCGGCCTGGCGATGAATCACTTCGGCCCGGACGGGTTTCCGCACGCCCTGCTCGCGATCTTTGTCGCCTATCTTGTTGTAAGGATTGTGACGCAGGTCATGCGGCGGGCCGCACGGTGAGCGACAACGCCTTGACGCTTTCCCGTTCCTGACATCAAGATGACGGCAGCCACGGCGCTGCCGTCGCTGCCGGGGGAGTACCATTATGCCGATTGATATCAACGCCCTAGTCGCGGAACGATCGGCTGAGAAATACGATCTCTACGACCGGCACCTGAACTCCCAGATGGTGAAGGTGCTGCGCACCATCGGCTTCGACCGGCACTATGTGCGCGGCGCCGGCGCCTATCTCTATGACCGCGAGCAGAACCGGTACCTCGATCTCCTGAGCGGTTTCGGCGCGTTCGCGGTCGGCCGCAACCATCCGACCGTGATCGGCGCCTTGCAGCAGGTCCTCACCGCCGAGCTGCCCAACCTGGTGCAGATGGATGTATCGCTGCTCAGCGGCCTGCTGGCGGATCGCCTGCTTCCGAAGCTGCACGGCCTCGACAAGATGTTCTTCTGCAATTCCGGCGCCGAAGCAGTCGAAGCGGCGATGAAGTTCTGTCGCGCGGCGACCGGGCGCGACCGGCTGTTGTTCTGCGATCACGCATTTCACGGCCTGACCTACGGCGCGCTGTCGCTCAACGGCGACGACCACTTCCGCGACGGGTTCGGCTCGCTGCTGCCGCAGTGCTCCTCCATCCCGTTCAACGATCTGATGGCACTCGACCGCGCACTCGCCGCAGGCGACGTCGCGGGTTTCATCGTCGAGCCGATCCAAGGCAAGGGCGTCAACATTCCGGATGACGACTACCTGAAGGAGGCCGCCAGACTCTGCAAGCGGCATGGCGCGCTCTTCGTGGTCGACGAAATCCAGACCGGCATCGGCCGCACCGGGCGGTTCCTCGCGATCGACCATTGGGAGGTCGAACCGGACATGGTGCTGCTGGCCAAGGCGCTGTCCGGCGGCTTCGTGCCGGTCGGCGCGGTCGGCATGAAGAAGCAGATCTTCAACAAAATCTTCGACCGCATGGACCGCGCGGTGGTGCATGGCTCCACCTTCGCCAAGACCGACATCGCCATGGCCGCCGGCCTCGCCACGCTGCAGGTCCTGGAGGACGAGAATCTGGTGGAGAACGCCGCCGTGGTCGGCGAGGGCATCAAGTCCGACCTCGCCGCCCTGATCGGGCGGCACGAGTTCGTGAAGGCGGTTCGCGGCAAGGGGCTGATGATCGCAATCGAATTCGGCGCACCGAAGTCGCTTTCGCTGAAAGCCGCCTGGGCGCTGCTCGAGCAGGCGAACAAGGGATTGTTCTGCCAGCTCATCACGATCCCGTTGCTGAAGCAGCACCGGATCATGTCGCAGGTCGCGGGTTACGGCATGAATGTCATCAAGCTGATCCCGCCGCTCACGCTGACGCAGGACGACCGCGCCTGGATCCGCCGCGGCTTTGAGCAGGTGGTGGCCGACAGCCATCGCGTGCCGGGCGCCATCTGGGATCTCGGCCGCACGCTCGCCGCCCACAGCCTGAAGGCGCGCAGCAGCGCCGCCTGACCGGCTTGAATCGGCAACCCGCTTTTTCGCAGCCGTCCTTTTCGACGACCGATCTCGGCGTGCTGATCGGCGCGCCGGCATTCGCTCTCCCCGCCTGGTTCCTGCCGGAGCGTCACTGGCCGGCGCTGGCGCGGCTGTTGAGTCCGATGGCGATCGGTGATCTCACCAAGGATGCCGCGGCGACCGAAGCGACGATCCGCAAAACCCTGGGCGGACGGCTTCCGGAGGCGGCCAGGACGATCCTGCGCGACATGGGCGCCGAGGGCATCTTCACCTTCTTCCAGGTGTTGAAATGCCATCGTCCCGGTGACTGGGAACCTGCGGTGCGGATTGCCGGCTTCGAGCATGTTCACGCGGCTCTGGCAGCGGGGCGTGGCGCGGTGCTCTGGGTATCGCATGCTTTCCATGGCCATCTCGGCGCGAAGGTCGGCTTTCACCGCGCCGGTCTTAAAGTCGTGCATCTGAGCACCCCGGCGCATGGCTTCTCGGCGACGCGGTTCGGCGTCCGCTATCTCAACCGCATGCAGACCCGGATCGAGGACCGTTTCATCGCGGAACGCGTGCTCTTGCCGCTACAGGGCCAGAACGCCGCATTGCAGACCCTGGTGAAGCGCTTGAAGGCGAACCGGGTGGTCAGCATCACCGGACAGCGCGGCACCGGCCGCGCTGTCGAGGCGCGATTCCTCGACGGCACGTTGGCATTGGCGCCGGGCGCCCCGGCGCTGGCCCAGCTGACGGGCGCAAAGCTGTTGCCGGTCTTCGCCTTCCGCGGAGCGGGCGGTGTCGTCGAGGTCACCGTCGAGCCGGAGATCGCGCTGGAAGGCGCGCGCGATGCGGCGATTGCCAGCGCGGTCCAGGCCTTTGCCGCGCGCAGCGAGCCTTACGTGCTGCGCCACCCCGGCCAGTGGCTAAGCTGGGTCCAGCTCTGAGGCCAGCGGCCGCGGGCGCCGGCTCATCAGGCGGCGCAGGCTGCGCCCCTCGAGAACCTGCCAGAAGAGCAGTGCCGGAACGCCGGTCATCAGTTCGCGGGCTCGGCTGGCCAGCGAGAGCGCGATCGCGATATCCGGCGCGAGCCCGACCAGTTGGCCCAAGATGACATAGGCGGCCTCCTGCACCCCCAGGCCTCCCGGAACGACGAAGGCGGCGGCGCGCAATGTGCTGATGATGCCGATGAACATGACGGCATCGGAGGGCGATATCGGATGGTCCATCAACCAGGCCGCAACCCAGATCTCGACCGCCATCAACCCGCGCGTCGCGCAGCGGATCGCGCAGGCTGCCGCCACGCGCAGCGGTCGCGCATAGATCGAGCGGATGGTGCGGTCGAGATGATGGGCGTTGTCGGCCAGGCCCTGCCAGCGCTCCGAGCGCAGCATGCGTGCGCCGAATTGCGCCAGCTTGCCGAACAGACCCGCATACTGCGCATAGAGCAGGGTGCCGATGGCCAGCGCCAGAAAGCCGGCGCCGATGACGATCGGCCAGAACAGCGATTCGTTCGGTCCGGTGATGATGAGCGCGCTGAACCCAAGGATCGCCCAGAAGATCAGCACGACGATCTGCACCGTCATATCGACGACGGCGAGCGCGGCGGCATCGGTGGGGGGCGTTCCGGCGCGGATCAGCAGCCGCGCCTTCGTCACCTCGGCGGCGAGGCCACCCAGGGGCATCAGCGTTTCAACCGCGATGCCGACCCAGATCGCGCGCAGGACCTTTGCAAACGGCGGACACCGGCCCGCGGGGAAGTTGAGGCTCCACGAAAAGGCGGCCCCGAAGTAATGCGGCGCATAGATCAGCGGCAATAGAAGCACGCCGGCGCCGAGCGCCTCCATGGCGCGCGAGACGGTTGCGAAACCGTGCCAAGCGATCAGTCCGATCGCGCCGGCCAGTCCCAGCACGAATGCGACATAGGCAGCAATCCGCACGCTCTTCCCCCCAGCGCATCCCCCCGGAAGCGCTTTGCTAGGCCTTCCGGCCTATGGTACCACGCGCACGGCGCCCTTGGCAGCGCTCGTCGTCAGCGCCGCATAGGCTCGGAGCGCCGTGGTGACGCGGCGATGCCGCTTCTCGGCCGGCTTCCAGGCGGTCGGGCCCTTGGCCTCCATCGTCGCCCGGCGATGGGCCAGCTCTTCGTCGCTGATCATCAGGTGGATGGTTCGATTGGGGATGTCGATTTCGATCCGATCGCCTTCCTGAACCAGGCCGATCGCACCGCCCTCCGCCGCTTCCGGCGAGGCATGGCCGATGGAAAGCCCCGAGGTTCCGCCGGAGAAACGCCCATCGGTGATGAGCGCGCACTGCTTGCCCAGGCCCTTCGACTTCAGATAGCTGGTTGGATACAGCATTTCCTGCATGCCCGGCCCGCCCTTCGGTCCTTCGTAGCGGATGACGACGACGTCGCCCGCTTTCACCTGGTTCAGCAGGATCCCTTCGACCGCGCTGTCCTGGCTTTCGAAGATCTTCACCGGGCCGGTGAACTTCAGGATGGATTGATCGACCCCGGCCGTCTTCACGATGCAGCCCTCGAGCGCGATGTTGCCGTAGAGCACGGCCAGACCGCCGTCCTTGCTGAAGGCATGGTCGACGTCGCGGATGACGCCCTTCGATCGGTCGAGATCCAGGCTGTCGAAGCGCTGGTCCTGGCTGAAGGCGGTTTGCGTCGGCACGCCGCCCGGCGCGGCTTTGAAGAAGTGATGGATCTTGGGATCGTTGGCGCGGGTCACGTCCCACTGGTCGATCGCATCGCCCATGGTCGCCGCATGCACCGTCGGCAGATCGCGGTGGATGAGCCCGCCGCGGTCGAGCTCTCCCAGGATCGACATGATGCCGCCGGCGCGGTGCACGTCCTCGATATGCACGTTGCTGACCGCGGGCGCCACCTTGCAGATGTTCGGCACCCGGCGCGACAGGCGGTCGATGTCCTTCATGGTGAAGTCGACCTCGCCCTCATAGGCGGCCGCGAGCAGATGCAGCACGGTGTTGGTTGAGCCGCCCATGGCGATGTCGAGAGTCATCGCATTCTCGAACGCCTTGAACGAGGCGATCGAGCGCGGCAGCGCCGTCTCGTCGTCGCCTTCGTAGAACCGCTTGGTAAGCCGCACCACGGTGCGCGCGGCCTCGAGGAACAGCTCCTTGCGATCCGCATGGGTCGCGAGCGTGGTGCCGTTGCCCGGCAATGCGAGACCCAGTGCCTCGGTCAGGCAGTTCATCGAGTTCGCGGTGAACATGCCGGAGCAGGAGCCGCAGGTCGGGCAGGCGCTGCGCTCGATGACGGCGACCTCCTCGTCCGTGTTCTTGTCGTCGGCCGCGGCGACCATCGCATCGATCAGGTCGAGCGCCTTCAGCTTGCCGTCCTTCATGACCAGCTTGCCGGCTTCCATCGGGCCGCCGGAGACGAACACGGTCGGGACGTTGAGGCGGAGCGCCGCCATCAGCATGCCCGGCGTGATCTTGTCGCAATTGGAGATGCAGACCAGGGCGTCGGCGCAATGCGCGTTGACCATGTACTCGACGGCATCCGCGATGATCTCGCGCGAGGGCAGGCTGTAGAGCATGCCATCATGGCCCATGGCGATGCCGTCATCGACCGCGATCGTGTTGAACTCCTTGGCGACGCCGCCACTGGCCTCGATCTCGCGGGCAACCAGTTGGCCTAGGTCTTTGAGGTGGACGTGGCCCGGCACGAACTGGGTGAAGGAATTGGCGATGGCAACGATCGGCTTGCCGAAGTCGCCATCCTTCATGCCGGTCGCGCGCCAGAGGCCGCGGGCGCCAGCCATGTTGCGGCCATGGGTCGAGGTGCGGGAACGGTACTTGGTCATGTCGGGCAGTCTCCGTTTCGGGGGCGCCGCCTTCTGGGACAGCGCCAGGCAGGCGTTGGAGGTATCACAGTAAACCCTTGCCAACCAACCGGAATCCGGTATGGAAGCGGCGCGCCCAGAGCATGCATACGGGCCGGTTTACTGCGCGGGACGTTCCTGGTAGTTTCCGCGCCGAATTTCCCAAACAGATCAATCGAATGAGCGGATTTCTCCGATGAAGATCAACGGCAACTCCATAAAGCCCGGCAATATCATTGAGCACCAGGGCAAGCTCTGGCGCGCGGTCAAGACCATGCACACCCAGCCGGGCAAGGGCGGCGCCTATCTCCAGGTCGAATTGAAGGACATTCGCACCGGCACCAAGCTGAACGAGCGCTTCCGCTCCTCCGAGACGGTGGAGCGCGTGCGCCTGGACGAGCACGAATACCAGTTCCTGTTCTCCGACGGCGACGACTACACCTTCATGGAGCAGGAGACTTACGAGCAGATCACGCTGAACGCCGAGCTGATCGGCGAGCCGGCGGTGTTCCTCCAGGAGGGCATGGTGGTGACGGTCTCGAGCTATGAAGGCTCGCCGATCTCGGTCTCCCTGCCGGAAACCGTGATCATGGAGATCGTCGAGGCCGATGCGGTGGTGAAGGGCCAGACCGCCTCCTCCTCCTACAAGCCGGCGAAGCTCGAAAACGGCGTGCGCGTGATGGTGCCGCCGCATGTCGGAACCGGCACCCGCATCGTCGTCAACACCGCCGACGCGACCTACGTCGAACGCGCCAAAGATTGAGATAGAGCCCCATGGCGCCCCGTTCCGCGACCATCAACGTGATGGCCAAGGCCGCCGACAAGGCGGCACGCGCCTTGAAGCGCGACTTTGGCGAAGTCTCGCAGCTCCAGGTCTCGATGAAGGGTCCGGGCGACTTCGTCTCCACCGCCGACCACAAGTCCGAGCGCACGATCCGCGAGGAACTGACCAAGGCCCGGCCCAACTTCGGCCTCCTCATGGAGGAAAGCGGCGCCATCCCCGGCAGCGATCCCGACCACACCTGGATCGTCGATCCGCTGGACGGGACGACCAATTTCCTGCACGGCCTGCCGCACTTCTCGATCTCGATCGCGCTCCAGGCCAAGGGCGAGATCATTGCCGGCCTGGTCTTCGACCCGATCCGGGACGAGACCTTCTGGGCGGAGAAAGGCGTCGGCGCGTTCTGCAATGACCGGCGCATGCGGGTCTCGGGGCGGAAACAGCTGCAGGAATCGCTGCTCTTCACCGGCATTCCGTTCATCGGCCATGGCGACCGGGCGCGGTTCGGGCGCCAGCTCGACGCCGCCATGCGGGAAACCGCCGGGGTCCGCCGCCTGGGCTCGGCCGCGCTCGACCTCGCCTATGTGGCCGCCGGGCGCTGCGAGGGTTACTGGGAAGAAGAGATCTCGATCTGGGACATCGCCGCCGGCATTCTGCTGGTCAAGGAAGCGGGCGGCTATGTCAGCGACCTCAAGGGCGGCCAGACCATGCTGCAATCTGGTTCGGTGCTCGCGACCAACAGCACCCTGCACGCCCCGCTTCAGGCCCTGCTCGGCCACGTTTGAACCGCCGGTCTCGCTCCCGACTCGGGGGGCGCGATGGGCGGGAAAACCCAAACCGGCCTATGGCTTGAGCCCGCCGCAACATCGTTGTGGTTTTTCAAGGGCATGCGTTGTAGTTTTGGGCGCCTTCGTTAGGGATGTCACGCTGGCAGGCAATGATGACGCTTCGGGCTGGTCGCCGCGCTTTCTACCTCGGTTTCGCCGCGCTCTGCGGCATCGGCGGCAGTGCTCTGCCGGCCGCCGCGCAGAGCTACCTCGCCGATAACGGCAACAACGTCACCGTCGACTACAGTGTGCTCGGCCAGGGCGGCCCCGGCCCGGTCACCCGCGGTGCGCTGCCCAATGGTCTGCCGGGCGCCATGCCGGCCGGCAGCTGCAGCTGCGCCAATGCGCCCCTCGGCGTGATCGCCGCGGCGCCGCGCCCGACCTTCACCAACCCCTTCGGCGCCCAGGTCACCCAGGCGCCGGCCGTGCCGCCCGGCTTCATGGCCTATTCGCAAGTCACCGGCTCCTCGAGCAGCGGCGGCGCCGTGGTCCTGAGGCAGCCCAGCGGCTCCACCCAGATGGCGGCCAACGAGGCCGCACCGGTCGAACAGGCCCCGGCTTTGCCCGCGACCACGCCGACCGCCAACGACACCGGTGCCGCCGAGCCCGCGCCGAGCGTCGAAGCGACCCTGCCGGCAACCACGCCGACCCAGAGCGCGGCGAGCGCGCCCTCCGGCGAGGCCACGGCGCCCAGCGGCGGGACGACGCCGCCGGCGCAGCCGGAGGAAATACCGGCCACGGTTCCCTCGCCCGTCGAGCAGCCGCCCGTCGCCCAGGCACCCGAACCGACCCCAGCCGCCGAGCCCGCTCCCGCCCCCAGCGAGACCCAGACCGCCGAAGCGACGCCGGAGACACCGCCGGCAGCCAGCGCGGCAACCAGCACTCAGCAGCCCGAGGGCGAGCAGCAGGCCGCGGTCACGCCGCCCGCTCCGGCCGCCGAAGGCACGACACCACCGGCTGAAAGCGGCGGCGCCTTGCCCGCCGGCGCCACGCGGATCCTCTATACCGGGCAGTCCGACGACGTTCCGGCCACCGCCACGGCCGAGCTCGACACGATCGCCCAGGACATGCTGGCCAATCAGGACAAGCGGATCCAGGTCATGTCCTATGCGGCCGGCACCGAGGACACCGAGAGCAAGGCGCGGCGGAAGTCGCTGGCCCGCGGTCTCGCGATCCGCAGCTACCTGATGAAGTCCGGCGTGCCCTCGACCCGGATCGACGTCCGCGCGCTCGGCAACAAGGCCGAGGGCGGACCGGCCGACCGCGTCGATATCATCCCGGCCTCCTGATCCGGCGTGCGACCCACCCTTATTCCCGCGGGACATAGACCGATCGCATGAGCCGACCGACAAGCCAGCTTCTGTGGATGATCGTCGGCCTGCTCGCCGCGGGATTCGTCGCCGGCTGGCTCTGGGATCCGATCGTCGTCGCCTTCCTGCACAACCCCTTCCTGAACTCCTTCATTCTCGGCGTGCTGGCGGTCGGCGCGATGTACCTGTTCTGGCAGGTGGTGCGGCTCAATTCGGATATTTCCTGGGTCGAGAACTTCCGCACCGGCGGCCACCGCGTCAGCAGCGCCCAGCCGAAGCTGCTGGCGCCGATGGCGGCGATGCTGCGGGACAAGACCGGCGGCAAGCTCAGCCTCTCCGCCTCGTCGATGCGCTCGCTGCTCGACGGCATCCAGGCGCGACTGGATGAAAGCCGCGAAATCTCGCGCTATCTCACCAGCCTGCTGATCTTCCTCGGCCTGCTCGGCACCTTCTGGGGTCTGCTCGGCACGATCGATTCCGTCGCCGCCGCCATCCGCGGCATGAAGGTCGGGACCAACGGCGATCCGGCCAGCATGTTCGAGAGCCTGAAGCAGAGCCTCGAGGGCCCGCTCTCGGGCATGGGCATCGCCTTCTCCGCCTCGCTGTTCGGCCTCTCGGGCTCGCTGCTCATGGGCTATCTCGATCTGCGCGCCGGCCAGGCGCAGGCGCGCTTCTTCAACGAGCTCGAAGACTGGCTCTCGGGTCAGACCCGGATCAGCTCGGGTGGCCCGATGATCGAAGGCGATCAGCCGGTGCCGGCCTATATTCAGGCCTTGCTGGAGCAGACCGCGGAGAGCCTGGGCGAATTGCAGCGCACGATCGGCCGGGCGGAAGACAATCGCCATCAGCAGGGCACCAATTTCAAGCTGCTGGCGGATCAGATCGGTCAGCTCAACGACCAGCTGCGCAGCGAGCAGCAGGTCATGCAGCGGCTCGCGGATTCGCAGAGCGAGATGCGCATGTTCATGCAGCGCCTGGGCGAGCTTGCGGCCAGCGGCGGCTTCGGCCTCGACGCCAACAGCCGCAACCATCTCCGCAACATCGACGGCCTGTTGAACCGGCTGGCCGACGACCTGCAGCAGGGCCGCACCATCGCCGTCCAGGACCTCCGGTCCGAGATCAAGGTGCTGACCCGCACCATCGCCGTCGCGGCCGGCCTCGAGCGCGGCGGCGGACAGACCTAGCGCATCATGGCGCTCGCCAGCCGCCGCCGCGGACGCAACATCGAAGCCTGGCCCGGCTATGTCGACGTGTTGTCGACCTTGCTCATGGTCATCGTCTTCGTGCTGATGATCTTCGTGGTGGCGCAGCTCTATTTGAGCCAGGCGCTGACCGGCAAGGACCAGACCCTCGCCAAGCTCTCGCAGCAGCTCAACGAACTCTCCGAGATGCTGTCGATGGAGCGCGGCAATTCGCAGCAATTGAAGGTCCAGCTCTCGCAGCTCTCTTCGGCGCTGACAAAATCGACCGCCGAGCGCGACGCGTTGCAGAACCGGCTGACCGTGGTGATCGGCGAGCGCGACAGCCTGAAGGCCCAGCTCGGCGACGCCAACAGCCAGATTGCCGCCAGCAAGGAGAAGCAGAAGGAGCTCGAGGACGCCTACAAGACCATCGACGCCGACAAGAACAAGATCACCGCGCTGCTGAACGACATCGCCGCCCTGGAAAGCCTGCGCGACGACCTGCAGAACAAGCTGCTGACCGCCGACGAGAACGCCAAGCAGATCACCAGCCAGTCGGAAGCCCAGGTGGCGCTGCTGAACCAGCAGATCCTGGCGATGCGCGAGCAGCTGGCGCAGCTTGCCGCGACCCTCGACGCCTCCGAGCAGAAGAGCAAGGAACAGCAGGTCCAGATCGCCGATCTCGGCTCCAAGCTCAACGCCGCCCTCGCCTCCAAGGTCGAGGAGCTGGCGCGCTATCGCTCCGAGTTCTTCGGGCGGTTGCGCGAGGCATTGGGTCAACGCGACGACATCCGCATCGTCGGCGATCGCTTCGTGTTCCAGTCGGAAGTGCTGTTCGCCTCGGGCTCGGCCGATATCGGCGATGCGGGCCGCGACCAGCTCGACACGCTGGCGACAACGCTCATCCTGATCACGAAGGAAATCCCGAACGACATCGACTGGGTGCTCCGGATCGACGGCCATACCGACAAGCGACCGATCACCAGCGGGCTCTATCCCTCGAACTGGGAACTGTCGACCGCGCGGGCGATCTCCGTCCTGAAGTATCTGGCGAGCAAGGGCATCCCGGAAAACCGCATGGCGGCCGCGGGCTTCGCCGAATACAGCCCGCTCGATCCCGGCGACAGCGAGGAAGCCCTCACCAAGAACCGCCGCATCGAGTTCAAGCTCGACCAGCGCTAGCGCGCCGCAGCTCGGCGACCAGATACCAGAGCACCGACGCCATCACGATCGAACCGCCGACCAGCGCGGCGACACCCGGCTGCTCATCGAACAGCAGCCAGACCCAGAGCGGCGCCAGCACCACATCGAGCATCCCGACCAGGCCGGCCTCGCCCGAGGGGATATAGCGTCCGCCCACCAGGAACAGCACATAGGCGCCCGCGGTGGTCGCGATGCCGAACAGGGCCAGAATGACGAGTTGATCCGCATCCGGAACCACCGCCGACGCGAACGGAAAGAACAGCAGCGCGCACAGGGCGGCGCCCCCGCCATTGACCGGCGCCATCTCCAGGGTCGGATAGCGGCGCGCCATCACCAGCTGGGTCGCGAAGGTGGTGGTCATCAGCAGGGCGACCGCGTTGCCCAGGAGATCGTCCAGGCTGGCCGACGCCCCGGCCATGATGGCGACCCCGAGAAAGGCCGCGGCACTGGCGGCCAGCATCCGCCGGCTCGGCCGCTCGCCGTTCCAGAGGAAGCCGATGCCGGCGGCGATGAATGGCACGGTCGCATAGACGATCATCACGTTGGCAACCGTCGTCAGGGTCACCGAAACGACGAACGAGGTCATGGAAACCAGCGCGATCGGGATCGCGACCAGCCCCGGCCGGCCCATGCGGCGGAGGGCCGTGAAGGTCCGCGCCCGATGGAAGGCGAAAATCACCGCCGCCAACGCCAAGGCCGCGAACAGCGAGCGCCAAGCCAGCATGGTCCAGAGGTCGAGCGCCTCGAGCCAGCGCACGAACAGGCCGCCGGTGCTCCACAGCACGCCGGCAAAAGCGACCAGCGTGACGCCGTAGGACCGGCTGCCGACCCATTGCATGTGCTTTCCCCCGATTCTTGACACCGCCAGATATAGCGCGGCCGGCCGCCAAAAGGTGTCAGGACGTGCGGAAGTGGCGTTCGTATTGCTCGACCAGCGGGCTCAGGTCCGACCATGAGCGGCGCGAGCGCACAAAGACGTGGCGGATTTGGATGCTCTCGGCGTCGACCCAGGCGGGGTCGTCGAAGGCGCCCGCCGGCAGCGTGCGCAAGCCCGGCGCCGCCTCCAGGGTGAAGCCGAGATTGCCGCCGCAAACGCGGCAGAACGCGACATCGAGCCAACGGCCGGATTCGTCGGAATGATGCCGATAAGTACCGACGCTGTCGCCGGTCAACGCCACCTGCCCAATCTCGAACACCACCTCGGTGCCGAAGGCCGTGCCAGTGCGGCGCTGGCACCAGGTGCAATGGCAGATTGTCACGCGCAGAGGATCTCCGGTCGCGGTGAACCGCACAGCGCCGCAGACACACCGACCGGTATGCACGACCTCCATGCGGTTCTCCAAGACCTGAGGCCGAAGCCCTATTCGGCGGCGGCCGCCCCGTCTCTGACCTTGCCGAGCTTCGCCCGGTTGGCGGCGGAGACCACAGCCTTGAGGCTGGCGGTCACGATGTTCGGGTTCATGCCGACGCCGAACACCGTGCGCCCGTCATTGAGGCGGGTTTCCAGATAAGCGATCGCCGCGGCGTCGTTGCCGAGGCCGACAGAATGCTCGCGGTAGTCCACCACCTTCAGCTCAATGCCGGAATGCTTCTTCAAGGCGTCCATGAAGGCGTCGATCGGGCCATTGCCGCGGCCGGAGATCTTCACCTCGCCGCCATTCTCCTTCAGCGTCGCGGTGAGATTGCGGACTTCGCTGGCATGGGTGTCGGTCGAGCTCTGCTGGTCGAGAAAACCGTAGGGCTCCTCCAGCGAGAGATACTCGTCGTTGAAGGCGCGCCAGATCACCTCGCTGGAGATCTCCTTGCCGGTCTTATCGGCGATCTCCTGGACGATCTGGCTGAACTCAATCTGCAGCTTCCGGGGCAGGGTGATGCCGTGGTCCTTCTCCAGGATATAGGCGACGCCGCCTTTGCCGGACTGGCTGTTGATGCGGATCACCGCCTCGTAGTCGCGCCCGACATCCTGGGGGTCGATCGGCAGGTAGGGCACGGCCCATTCGCCGCTGTTCGACTGCTTCATCGCCGCGAAGCCCTTCTTGATCGCGTCCTGATGCGATCCGGAGAAAGCGGTAAAGACGAGGTCGCCGGCGTAAGGGTGCCGGGGGTGCACCGGCAGCTGGTTGCAATATTCGGCGGTGCGCACGAGGTCGTTGATGTCGGAGAAATCGACTTGCGGGTCGACGCCCTGGGTGAACAGGTTGAGGCCCAAGGTGACGAGATCGACATTGCCGGTGCGCTCGCCGTTCCCGAACAAGGTGCCCTCGATGCGGTCGGCTCCGGCCATCACGCCCAACTCGGCCGCGGCGACGCCGGTGCCGCGATCGTTGTGCGGATGGAGCGACATGATCGCGCTCTCGCGATTCTTCATCTTGCGGCAGAAATATTCGATCTGGTCGGCATAGATGTTCGGCGTCGACATCTCGACCGTCGCCGGCAGGTTGAGGATGCAGCGCTTCTGCGGCGTCGGCTCCCAGACATCCATCACCGCCTCGCAGACCTCGATCGCATAGTCGATCTCGGTGCCGGTGAAGCTCTCCGGGCTGTACTGATAGACGAACTCGGTGTCGCCCGGCTGCTTCTCGGCCAGCTCGCGGACCAGCTTCGCGCCGTTGACCGCGATCTGCTTGATGCCGGCCATGTCCTGGTTGAAGACGACACGGCGCTGCAGGGTCGAGGTCGAGTTGTAGACATGGACGATGGCGCGGCGCGCGCCGAGCAAGGCTTCATAGGTACGCTTGATCAGATGGTCGCGCGCCTGGGTCAGCACCTGAACGCTGACGTCGTCGGGGATGTGCTTGCCTTCGATCAACTCGCGGCAGAAATCGAAATCGGTCTGCGAGGCCGAGGGGAAGCCGATCTCGATCTCCTTGTAGCCCATGCGCACGAGCGTTTTGAACATGCGCATCTTGCGCTCGGGTCCCATCGGCTCGATCAGCGCCTGGTTGCCGTCGCGAAGATCGACGCTGCACCAGATCGGCGCCTTGGTGATGGTGCGGCCCGGCCATTGGCGGTCGGGCAGATTGATGGGCTGGAACGGACGGTACTTGGCGGTGGGGTCAACGCGCATGGCGGACATCCTCGAATCTGGTTCGAATTTCAACACGGTCGTCGGTGGCTGCGTGACGCAAAGCCCGGCCGCCGGCCGTCACCCTGATCCCGGCGGCCGCCGCGAAGTCGCAGCCGCGCGCTGCTCTGATCCTGCAGGCAGATCGCCATCGAAAGATTCTGGGACATAGGATAACCCGTTTAAAGAACTGGAGAAAATCGACTTTTGTTGGACGGGCTTCGGACGAAGCCCTGCGGCCGACGCGATCAGCGCGTCGGGGCGATAAGTCGAAGGAGCTCCAGGGCGAAACGGGTCGCGGTCATGTAATAAAATTAGCCGCAGTTCGGCGGCCGGGTCAAGCCACCAATCTGGCCGGGGTTAGGGCCCGCCCGGCGGGCGGCTCCGGTGTGGAGCCGCCCTTGGAGGCAACCGTTCGCTTCGCCTCCCCATCGGGAGGCGGTCAAGCGACGATCTCTAGGATGTCTGTGGCTAGCGGCCCGCGTGTCGTTGGAGGCCGAACAGCGTGTCTTTTATGCGGAGCTTTTGCTTCTTGAGATCGTGAATGATCTCGTCGTCGGGGTGGGGTCTGCACTCTTCGGCAGCGATCTTGGCATCGAGGTCTGCATGCTTGATCTTGAGGGACTCAAGATGTGGCTCTGCGTTCATTCCCAACTCTCCCGGTTAGAAGTTGCGGTCGGACGCGGTTTGCGTCGGTGGGACGTTTAGAGGCACAATGCTAACTCCAATCCGCGACCGGAGTAAATGAGAGAGCGCGTGCGACGGTCGATTCGTCGCGGTCGCACAGCCCACACCCGCAAAGCCAGCGCCATTCCAGGAAGCCCGCTATCTCCATGATTTCCCGCCGATCTTCCACAAAGCAGGACAGCGCCCCTGCCCCGCACCCGCCAGCACGCCTCGTTATCGGCATTTCCGGGGCGTCGGGTGTTGTTTACGGGATACGGCTGCTCGAGCTGCTGAAGCCGACGATTATCGAGACTCATCTGATCGTGTCTCGGACAGCGGAACAGACGCTGGCTTACGAAACGGACAAGAAGCTGAAGGACGTGCGCGCCCTCGCCGATCATGTGCATGCGGCGGACGATCTCGCGGCGCCGATCTCCAGCGGCTCGTTCCAGACCATGGGCATGATCGTCGCACCCTGCTCGGTGAAGACGCTGGCGGAAATCGCGACCGGGGTCACGACGACGCTGATCTCGCGCGCCGCCGATGTGGCCCTGAAGGAGCGGCGGCGCCTTGTGCTCATGGTGCGTGAAACCCCGCTGCATGCCGGGCATTTAAAGAACATGCTGTCCGCAACCGAAATCGGCGCGATCATCGCCCCGCCCGTCCCCGCCATGTACGCGCGGCCGCAGAGCCTCGAGGAGATGGTCGATCACAGCCTCGGCCGCGTGCTCGATCTCTTCGGCATCGACAGCGGCCGCGTGCGGCGCTGGGGGAAGGAATCGCGGCGACGCGACACGGCCAAGCCGAAGCGGTGACGCAGGTGAACTTGCTGCCCGCTCCGCCGCGGCCCCCGCTCCAGCGCACCGCCTTGTTCCTCGATGTGGACGGCACGCTGGTCGAGCTCGCGCCCACGCCGGAATCGGTCGTGGTGCCGCCGGACCTGGTGCCGCTGCTGCAGAAGCTGCACACGGCCCTCGACGGCGCGCTGGCGATCGTCTCGGGGCGCACCATCGCGACGCTGGACCGGATGCTCGGCGCGACCGGATTGCCGGCGGCGGGCGTCCATGGCGGCGAGTTCCGGATCGACCCCGACGGCGCGGTCACGGAGGTGACGCCGCATCTGCCGGCATCGCTGCAAGATCGTGCCTGGGCGATCATCGATGAATTGAGTCGGCGGTGGCCCGGCGTGCGCGGCGAGGACAAGGGCCCTGCCTTCTCGTTCCACTATCGCCTGGCGCCCGAGGCCGAGCCGGCCTTGCGGCAGGCCATCGCGACGCTCGACCTGGGTTCCGATTGGGAGATCCTGTCCGGACACGCGATCTTTGAGATCCGCTCGCGCGGACAGAGCAAGGGCGCGGCGGTGCGGCGCCTGATGACGCTACCGGTCTTCGCCGGCCGGGATCCGCTCTTCGTCGGCGACGATCGCACCGATATTGATGGTATCCGCGCGGCGGCAGCGCTGGGCGGCGCGGGCATTGCCGTCAACGGCCTGCAGGCCGAAGACGCGCGCTGGGCGCTGCGCGACCCGCAGGCGGTGCGCGCCTGGCTGCGCAGCCTGCTCGACTAGGCCGCCGCGCGCTCGCTGGTGTTCAGGGTATCCAGGAAGCTGTCCGACCAGGTTGCGAGGTCGTTGCGCTGCAACGCGCCCATGAGCTTGCGCCAGCGCTCCTGCCGCTCGGGCAGCGGCATGCGCAAGGCCTGGTCGAGGGCCTCGGCCATCTCCACCTGGTCGAACGGATTGACGATGATGGCGCCTTTCATGTCCCGCGCGGCGCCGGCGAAACGCGAGAGCACCAGCACACCGGGATCGCTCGGATTCTGGGCCGCCACGTATTCCTTCGCCACCAGGTTCATGCCGTCGCGCAGCGGCGTCACCAGCCCGACCCGCGCCACGCGGTAGAACCCAGCCAGCTGGCGCCGCGGGAAGACGCGGTTGAGATAGCGGATCGGCACCCAGTCGATCTCGGCGTGCTTGCCATTGACGCGGCCGGCACAGCCTTCGATCTCCCGCCGCAGCTTCTTGTAACGCGCAACGTCGATACGCGAGGGCGCCGCGATCTGCACGAAGGTGATGCGATTGCGATAGTCGGGGCGAGTCGTCAGCAGTTCGCCCACCGCGTCGATGCGGTTGAGGATGCCTTTGCTGTAATCCAACCGATCGACACCGATGATGAGTTGACGGCTGGAGATGCTGTCGGCCAGGCGCCGCACCTCTTCGTCATTCTCGGCTTCAACGGCGAGGGCCTTCATCTCCTCGACGTCGATGCCGATCGGAAAGACGCCGGCACGCAATCGCCGTCCGAACATCTCGATCGCGCCGTCAGGCCGCTGCGAACCGCCGGCTTCATAGAGCGCATAGTCGCGAAAAGCACGGAGATCGCTCTCGGTCTGGAAACCGACCAGATCCGCTTCGGCCAGCGAACCCATCAATTGCTTATGCGCCGGCAGTGCGCAGAAGATCTCCGGCCCCGGCAGTGGGATATGCAGGAAGAAGCCGATGCGGTTGCGCAAGCCACGCAGCCTGAGCTCACCCGGCAGCGCCATCAGCTGATAGTCGTGGATCCAGATGACGTCGCCCGGCCGCACCAGCGTCGCCAGATGATCGGCAAATCGGGCGTTGATGCGCATATAGGCGTCCTGGTTCTGCCGCGAGTGCTCGACCAGGCCGAGGCGATAATGCAGCAACGGCCAGAGCGTGCTGTTGCAATAGCCGTTGTAATAGGCGTCGAACTCGTCGGCGGTGAAATCGATGGTGGCGTAGGTTATCCCACCGGACTTCACGACCTTCGGCTGCGGCGCCGGCGACTCGCTGGTCTCACCGCTCCAACCGAACCACATCCCGCCCGAGCGCTTCAGAGCGGAGAGCACGCCCACCGCCAGGCCGCCGGCCCGGGCCGCCCGGTCCCGCGGCATCGCCACGCGATTTGAGACGACGATCAAACGGGTCATGATGCTTCCTCCCAACTCAAGCTCAGATTCATGGCGGAGTTGATCAGACCCACCATCGAATAGGCCTGCGGAAAATTGCCCCACAACTCTCCCGTCTTCGGGTCCACATCCTCCGAGAAAAGCCCAAACCGATTCCGATAGGTCATCATCCTGTCGAACAGGGCACGGGCTTCGAGCGTACGCCCGATCGAGGCCAGCGCATCAATGTACCAAAACGTGCAGATCAGGAAGGCCGTTTCCGGCTCGCCGAAGTCATCCTTCACCACATATCGATAAATGAAGTCGCCGCGTTTGAGTTCCTGCCCGATCCGCTCGACCGTTGCGATGTAGCGCGCGTCATTGGCCTGGACGAAGCCGATCTGGGCCATCAGCAGCAGGCTCGCGTCGAGTTCGTTTCCGTCGAAGGTCGATACGAAACTGTTGCGGGATTCGGACCAAGTACGGCGTTCGATCTCGAGCTTCAGATGCTCCGCCTTGTCGCTCCAGAACTCGGTTCTGTCCGTACGGCCCATGACGCGTGCAATGCGCTTCAGCCGATCGCAGGCGGCCCAGCACATCATGGCCGAGAACGTATGGACCGAAGCGGAGCCTCGGAGTTCCCATGGACCCGCGTCAGGCTTGTCGAAATACTGGATCGCACGCTGCCCGAGGAACTCGAGCTGATCGTAGAGCTCCTCGTTCGCGGGCTTCCGCAGCAGCCGATAATCGAAGAACAAGTGCACGGCCGCCAGGACCAGGCTGCCATAGACGTCGTTCTGCACCTGCTCGTAGGCCGCATTGCCCACGCGCACCGGACCCATGCCGCGGTAGCCCGCCAACCCTTCGGCGATGCTCTCGGTCAGATCGTCCTCGCGGGATATGCCGTAGACCGGTTGGATCACGCCCTCTTCGGCGAGATCGATCACGTCGGTGATGAAGCCGATGTACTGCTCCATCGTGCGCGTGACGCCGAGCCGATTGAGTGCGCGGATCACGAACACCGCGTCCCGCAGCCAGCAGTAGCGGTAATCCCAGTTGCGAACCGTGTTCGGCGCCTCCGGGATCGAGGTCGTGAGGGCCGCGACGATGGCACCCGTCTCCTCGAACATGCAGAGCTTCAGCGTGATGGCGGCGCGAATCACCGCCTCCTGCCACTCGAACGGAATGGAGAGGCCGCGTACCCAGAGCCGCCAATGCGCCGTCGTTGTCTCGAAGTAGCGGCGGCAGAGATCTTCCAGGTCGGCTTCGATCGGCTCGTCCGGCGCCCACAGGATCCAGCATTGCTGGTCGATCCTGAAATAGCGCTCTTCCATGACGTAGCTGATCGGAATGTTGGTCGTCAGGCGGTGCCGATTGCGATCGCCCATGAAGACGATGTGGTGACTGCCGCGTACCGCACGCAACGATGACTTGCCGTAGTCGCCCATCGGCCGAACGACGACGCGGATCATCGGGCGGCCGGCTACCGGGGTTATCCGGCGTACCAGCATCGGCGGCCTGTGTATTCGGTTATGCTCGTCGTAGCGCGGGGCGAAGTCGACGATTTCCACGGCACCGCCGTCATCGTCGGTGAGCACCGAATGAAGGACCGCGGTGTTGTCGATGTAGGATTGTTCCGAGCTCGCGAAGTCGCGCAGTTCGACCGAAAACGTCCCGTCCTGCTGCGTGGCATCGGCGCCCGCGCCGCCCCGAAGCAGGGAACAGAAGACCGGATCGGAGTCGAGGCGCGGCAGGCTCGCGAAGACGATGCGGGCCTGCCGATCGATCATCGCTGATACGCTGCTGTTCCCGATGACGGCAAGGTCCAGGCTGCTCATCGGCCCTAATCCATGTTAGTAGTGTGCGTGAAGGCCGGAACGAAACGCTCCGAACGAAATAACAACACGCCTGTGGTAATCCAGTTCCACGGGTGCGCAGTGCGAGTTTCGAGTCTAGCCCGAAATTTTAAAGCGGTTCAAGAAGTGCCGCCAAGTCGGCGGCATCCTGCTCGTCGGGCGTCCCGACGATCATGTCGAGGTAGGCCTCGAGCGCGGCGCTGGCGATCTGCAGCGGCGTGGCGCCCTCGTCGGCCGGACCCACGCCGGTCGCGGCCTGGGCGATCTTCTCCTGCGCGACCCGCTCGCATTCGAGCTCGACCGAGAGCACGCCGTGCTTGATCGCCTGCCGGTCGGATTTGGCGAGCTCGGGAAACTGCTCGGCGACCGCGCGGCGCGCCCCGCGCAACGGCTCCAGCACGTCGCGGCGCCAGGCTTCGACAGCGGCGTTGGCGGCGTGCAGGCCGGCCGGCTCGACCTTGAGGCCCAGGGTCGCCAGCCAGCAGCAGAACAACAGGATATTCACGTCGGCCCCGCGCCGGTTCTGCAGCGAGAGGCAGGCGGCGGAGACGCGCTCACGGCTGTAGTAAGCGAGGCTGAACTCCCAGAACGCGCCGGGATCGAGCCGCGTCACGCGATCGAATCGCCGAAGCTGATTCCGAGGCCGCGCGCCGCGGTGACCAGTTCGCCCTGCGGGTCGACCGTCTGCGCGGCACGGATCGCGTCCTCGATCGGCACATCGACGACCCGACGGTTGTTCCAGCCGACCATGCGGTCATAGCGCTTCTCGGCAATGAGATCGACCGCATGCACGCCGAACGCAGAGGCGATCACGCGATCGCCGGGCTCGGGCGTGCCGCCGCGCTGCACGTGGCCGAGCACGGTGACGCGGGTCTCCGCGCCGGTCAGGCGCGCGATCTCCTCGCCGATATACTGGCCGATGCCGCCATAGGTCCGGGTGGCGCCGGCGCCGCCGCCATGCACCGCGGTCACCGCCTCGCCGGTTTCGGTCTTCACCGATTCCGCCACCACTACCAGCGCGAAATTGCGACCGCGCTTCTTCAGCTGCTCCAGCTTCTCGCAGACCGCGGAGAGCTTGTAGGGGATTTCCGGAATGAGGATCACGTCGGCGCCGCCGGCGATGCCGGCCCAGAGCGCGATATGGCCGGCATCGCGGCCCATCAGTTCCAGCACCATGACGCGGCTGTGCGAGGCCGCCGTCGGCTGCAGGTGGTCGAGCGCCGAAGTCGCGGCCTGGACCGCGGTCTCGAAGCCGATCGAGGTCTCGGTCGCGCCGATGTCGTTGTCGATGGTCTTCGGGATCGCGACCAGCGGAATGTTGCCCTGCTTCGCCAGCTTGCGGATGATCGCCATCGACCCATCGCCGCCGATCATGATCAGCGCGTCGAGGTTCAGCTTGCGATAGCCCTCGATCACCTCGTTCGAGCGATCGACGAAGCTGCCATCCTCCATCGGGAACTTGAAGGGATTGCCCTTGTTGGTGGTCCCGAGGATGGTGCCGCCGAGCCGCAGCAGGTCGCTGGAGAGCGCCCGGTCATCGAGCTCCTCGGCCTGGACCGGCCGTTCCATCAACCCGGCGGTGCCGTTGCGGATACCCACAACGGTCCAGCCATAACCATGATGCGCGCGCGCGTATACGGCACGAAGGGCCGCGTTCAGCCCGGCGCAATCGCCGCCGCTGGTCAACAATCCGATCCGCTTCATCGTCTCTCTGGATCCCTGGCCTTGCAATTTTCCGGAAGCACCCGACTATTACCATAGATCGCACAGCAGCCAAGCCATAGCCACATGACCGGTACGGATTTTTTTGCCATCGACACGTTTCGGACCCCGGTCGCGGTCGAGGGCGAGGACCGTCAGGCTTTCCTCCAGGGCTTGATCAGCAACGACACCCGCCGGGTCAGCGAAACCCAGGCGATCTACAGCGCCTTCCTGACCCCGCAGGGCAAGTTCCTGCACGATTTCAGCGTGGCCGAGAGCGGCGGCCGCTATCTGCTCGATCCCGAAACCGAGCGCCGGGCGGATCTGGTCAAGCGCCTCTCGATGTACCGCTTGCGCTCCAAGGTCAAAGTCCTCGATGCCGGCGCCGACTGGGCCGTGGTGGTCTTCGCCGGACCGCAGGCGCTGGCGAAGCTCGGCCTTGGCGACGCGCCGGGCCTGGCCAAGCCCCTGGGCGGCGGCGTGGTCTTTGTCGATCCGCGCCTGCCCGCGCTCGGCGCCCGCGCCTTCCTGCCGCGCGCCGAGGCGGAGGCGATCGCCCGCGCGGCCGGCTTCAGCGCCGCGCCGATCGAAGAGTTCGAACGGCTGCGCGTGACGCTCGGCGTCCCCTCGGGCAGCCGGGACCTAGTGCCCGACAAGGGCATCCTGCTGGAGAACGGCTTCGAGGAACTGCACGCGATCGACTGGGACAAAGGCTGCTATATGGGCCAGGAGCTGACCGCCCGCACCCGCTATCGCGGCCTGGTCCGCAAGCGCCTGCTCCCCGTGGAGATCAGCGGCGAAGCGCCCGCCCCCGGCACCGCGCTGATGCTGGGCGGAGTCGAAGCCGGCGAACTCCGCAGCCTCGGCCCTGACGGCAAGCACGGCCTCGCCATGCTGCGGCTTGAGCACCTCGACCGGGCCCGCGCCGAGGGACTCTCCGCGGGCGGCGCGACCGTTCGCCCCTCCGTTCCGGACTGGATGCGTTTACCGGAGCAAGTCGGCTAGACTGCCCCCCGCTTTTCAATGGGGGAATTATGAGCAAGCCGCGTTTGCGTGACCTCGGCATCAGCCTCGGGCAGATGCCGCCGGGACCGCTGAATGCCATCACCGACGTCGCCGGGGTCACGGTCGGCACCGCGACGCTGATCCGCGACGAGCCGAAGGTGGTGCGCACCGGCGTCACCGCGATCTGGCCGTCGGCCGACATCTACACCGATTTCCGCTTCGCCGGCTTCCACAGCTTCAACGGCAACGGCGAGATGACCGGCACGATCTGGCTGGCCGAACAGGGGCTGCTCGCCTCGCCGATCTGCATCACCAACACCCATGCGGTCGGGGTCGTTCGGGATTCGATCTGCGTGCTCGCCGCCAAGCGCGGCATCGAGCAGGCCTGGCATCTCCCGGTCACCGCGGAGACCTGGGACGGCTGGCTCTCCGATGCCGAGAGCTTCCCGGTGACCCAGGAGCTCGCCTTGCAGGCGCTGGAATCCGCCAAAGGCGGCTTGCCGCAGGAAGGCAATGTCGGCGGCGGCACCGGCATGATCACCCATGAGTTCAAGGGCGGCACCGGCACCGCCTCGCGCAAGGTGCCGTCGGCGCGCGGCGGCTGGACCGTCGGCGCCTTGGTCCAGGCGAATTACGGCAACCGCGCTTTGCTCCGCTGCGGCAATGCGCCGGTCGGGCTCGAGCTCGGCATCGACCAGGTTCCGAGCGCCCATTGGGAACCGAAAGAGGGCCAGGGCTCGATCATCGTCATTCTCGCGACCGATGCGCCGCTGCTGCCGATCCAATGCCAGCGCCTCGCCCGCCGCGCGACCACGGGCTTGGCCTGGGTCGGCGGATACGGCTCCAACGGCAGCGGCGACATCTTCCTCGCCTTCTCGACCGGCAACCGTGTACCGCTTGGGTCGAAGATGGCCGATGTGCGCATGCTCGGCATGGACGAATGCACGCCGCTGTTCCAGGCGGCCGCCGAAGCGACCGAGGAGGCGATCTGGAACGCCCTGGTCGCGGCCGACACCATGACCGGCTACAAGGGCCGCACAGCGCATGCGGTGCCGCACGATCGCCTGCAGGAAATCGCCGCGAAGTATCGGGGGCCGAAATGAAGATGCTGTTCGTCCTGGCGGCACTCGCATTCGGGGCTGCCAGCGCTCAAGCCGATCCCGTCATCAACGATCCAAAGGCCGCGAAGCAGCTGCTCGGCAAGCACGCCTTGACGCTGCAATGGATCGGCACCGGCGGCTTGAAGGATGCCGGCCGCGCCGAGGTGAAACAGGAGAACGGGGAATGGCGGCTGACCGGCCGCAACGACGCCAAGGAAGGGTTCGTTTCGCTCGACGGCGTGGTGACCAAGATCGACCAGACGACCTTCACCTTCAAAGGCAAGATCGTCACCAAGGTCTATCACATCTTCGAAGGGAAGGAATGCACCCGCGAGGGCGAAGTCACCTTCGAACGCAAGGGCGCCCGGAAGTACTGGCGCATGTATCCGGTGGAAAATCCCTGCGACGCCGTCGCCGATTACATCGACATCTTCCTGCGTTAGGGAGCTACCAAGGCATCCAGGTCCAGTACCAGGCGTAGAAGCCGATCCAAAAGATGCCGATCAGCGGCGGCGCCCATCGTGCCCGGCCGAACCGCCGCAGGACCCATGTCAGAGCCTGCGACAGTGCGGCGCTGCAGAGGAAGCGCGACAGGCGTGCGATGGCGCTGATCGCCAGGAACGGCAGCAGCGAGAGGCCCTGCGCGCCGGCCGCGGCGGCATGGAGCTTGTAGGGATCGCCGCGGAAACCGCCGGCCAGCGTCGCGGTGATCCATTCCTCGGCCATCTGCTGCCGGACCGCCGCGATCTGACCGGCACTCACCGCCGGCACGAGATCGAGCAGCCGATCGACACCGCCGGCATCGGCACCGGCCCAGAGATAGAGGAGAGCCCCGCCCAGCAATGCGCCGCCCGTCGCCCAGAGCGCGGCGATGAGCCCGGTGCGAAAACCGCTGCGCGCCGTCATCAGGGTGATCGGCACATCCGCGACCACGAAGAAGAGCACCGCTTCCGCCGCACCCCAAGCGAAGACCAGCACCGCCGGGATCGGCCTCACCGCCAAGTCCGGCTTGGCGCCGCGGCGGCCAGGGTGGTGACGGAATCCTGCAGCGCCTGAGTGAAAGCCTGGCGATTGCCCGACCAGACGACAGGCTCGCCGACGAACACATCCACCACCACCGGCACCAGGGTGTACTCGCCCTTCGGCAGCGCGCGGCTCAACCCCTGCATATAGACCGGCACCACGGGCACATCCGGATACTGTTCCTTCAGCCGCGCCACGCCACCCTTGAATTTCGCCAGGGCCTCGGTTTCGCCGCGCGTGCCTTCAGGATAGACCAGCAGGATCTCGCCGGCGGCGAGCGCCTTGGCGCAATCCTGCAGCGGATCCGCGGCGCGCTTGCCCGCACGCACCCGCTCGATCGGAATCATGTTGACGATGTTGAGTGTGAACCAGGCGATCGCCCGGTTGCGCAGGAAATAGTCCGCCGCCGCCACCGGCCGCAGGCGATGCAGCAGGCGCAAGGGAAACAGAGACATCAGCACGAAGGTGTCGAGATGGCTGTTGTGATTGGCGACGACGATCGCCGGTCCCTGTCGCGGCAGGCCCTTGAGATTGCGCACGTTGAGGCCGAGCACCACCAGAACCAGCGGCCGGCCGATCAGGATCCAGAACAACAGGCGCAGCAAGCGGTTCATTTGCGCTCAGTAGTGCAGGTAGTAGACAAAGTGGAAGAACAAGGGCGCCGTGAAGGTCAGGCTGTCCACCCGGTCGAGGATGCCGCCATGGCCGGGCAGGATGTTGCCGCTGTCCTTGATGCCGAGGTCCCGCTTCACCGCCGAGACCGAGATGTCGCCGATGAAGCCGGCGCAGCCGATCAGCAGACCGGCGATCACCGCCTCGATCGGTGTCAGCGGCGTCAGATACGGGCCGGCCAGAAATCCGACCAGGGCCGTGGTGAGAATGCCGCCCGCCAGCCCCTCCACCGTCTTCTTCGGGCTGACCTTGGGCACCACCTTGTGCCGCCCGAAGGTCTTGCCCCAGACATACTGCGCGACGTCGTTGAGCTGGGTCAGCAGAAGCAGATAGAGCAGCAGCCCGTCGCCGCCCGCGGCGGGATTGCCGCTCGCCGGCAGCGCCAGCAGATAGGCCATGTGGCTGAGGCTGAAGACGGTGGTCATCAGCCCCCAATGCAGCGTGCCGGCGGCGCGGATGAAGCCCTCGGTCTCGCCGATCAACACCATGCGGGCGGGGAGCAGCAAGAAGGCATAGACCGGGATAAAGATGATGAACATCCCGTACCAGCCGTCGGCGGCCCAATAGTATTGCGCCGGGATCGTCAGATAGGCCCAGAACAGCACGCGGTGATCGGCCCGCCGCGTCGGAATGAGCGTGATGTATTCCTTGAAGGCGAGGAAGCTCACGAAGCCCAGCAGGCAGATCGCGAAGATCGGCGGCAGCGCGATCGCCAGCGCGAACAGGATGACGATGACCCACCAGGTGCGGATCCGCTGCCTGAGCTCGGTGTAGTCGCGATCAGGATGGCGCTTGCCGAGGCCGAAGGCAACGCCGCTCGCCAGAATCAGCAGCGCGAACACGCCAAGCAGCGCAATGGCCGCATTGATACTGATGTCGAACGCGGTCACTTCGCCACCGGACGCAGCCCCGCACGCACGCGGTTGACGATGGTCCAGGCGGTCAGCAGCGCCACCAGGCCGATCGCCCAGCTCAGCCATGGGCCCGGAACAACGTCGGCGGCGATCAGCGCCGCCAGCAGGCCGAAGGCAAAGGCGCGGTCGCTCTTGCCCATCGGACCGTCATAGCGCCGCTCGGCGCCGACCTGGACCGCGACCACGCCCGCCATCTCGCTCAACGCCGCCAGCAGGACTGCAATGATCACGACGGTGGGCAGCACGCCGGGCACCAGAGCGAAAGGCAGGTAGAGCGCCGCATCGGAGACCACGTCGCAGAGCTCGTTGAGGTAAGCGCCGAGCGCGCTCTTCTGGCCGTGCTCGCGCGCCAGCATCCCGTCGATGGCGTTGAGCGCCATCCGAACGAACAGCACCACCGGTAACAGGAGCCAGACCAACGACTGCGCCGACCAGACGGCCAGGACGACGCCCGCCGCGATCGACAGCAGCGCCGCCGCCAGCGTCACCTGGTTGGCGGTGACGCCGCCCGCGGCAAGGCTGCGCACCAGCGGCCGCAGCAGCGCCTGGAAGCGCGGCTTGATCTGATAAATGCTTGGCATCAGATAATGCGTGATCCCCCAGGGGCGTCCGATTCCGCCCAATCCCCGGGACAGGGTTCCATGGGGGTCGACAACCGTCAAGTTTGAGACTGAAGAGGCCGAGACACCCATGGACGTTGCGCAGATCATCGATCGCCTGAGGCTCACACCCCATCCCGAAGGCGGCCATTTCCGCGAGACCTATCGCGCCGCGGAGACCATCGCCGCCGCCGCCCTGCCCCGGCGATTCGGCGGCGAACGCAGCATATCGACGGCGATCCATTTCCTCCTGGAGGCCGGCCAATGTTCCCGCCTGCACCGCATCCGGGCGGATGAAGTCTGGCACTTCTACGCCGGCGATCCCCTCATCGTGGTCGAGATCGATCCGGCGGGCCGGCTCAAGACCACGCGATTGGGCGGCGATCTCGCGGCCGGCGGCGTCTATCAGCATGTCGTCCCGGCCGGCGTCTGGTTCGGCGCCGCTCCGGCCGAGAATGGCCGGTTTGCCCTCGTCGGTTGTACCGTGGCGCCGGGATTCGACTTCGCGGATTTCGAGCTGGCGGAGCGTGCCGCGCTGCTGGCCGAATATCCCGGGCATCGGGAGTGGATTCTCCGCCTCACCTGAGATTTTCGCGTCTCCCGCCGGGGTCGCAATCGTTTACCTCCGTGACAAAGCCATGATAACCTTGACCGTTCGGTCCAGGGTGCGGGGTAAGAACAAGCATTCAGGACCGCTTGGAATCAGGGAGCTAAACAATGAAACCGTTTGTAAGATCGGCCCTGCTTGCCGTGGGGATGAGCGTCAGCGCCTTCGCGTTCGGTGCCGGCATGGCGCAGGCGGCCACGCCGAAAGACACGCTCGTGATGGCCTTTGCGATCGACGAGATCATCTCGCTCGACCCGGCCGACATCTACGAGTTCTCCTCCTCGGAATACATGGCCAACACCTACGACCGGCTGGTTGTCATCAACGTGCAAAAGCCGAGCGAGCTGAAATTCGCCGCGGCCGAGAGCTACACCGTCAGCGATGACGGCAAGACCTTCCAATTCAAGATCCGCCCGGGCATCAAATTCCACTCCGGCAACGAATTGACGGCCGAGGACGCGGCCTTCTCGTTGATCCGCTTCGTGAAGATCAACGGCAACCCCGCCTTCATCATGAACCAGTTCGGCCTGACCAAGGACAATGCCGACAAGATGATCCGGGCGAAGGACCCGATGACGCTCGAGATCGAGCTCGATGCGGCGTATGCGCCGTCCTTCTTCCTGAACTGCCTCAGCTACACCAGCGTCGTCGTCGACAAGAAGCTCGTCATGGAGCACGAGAAGGACGGCGACATGGGCAATGGCTGGATGAAGACCAACGAAGCGGGCTCCGGCCCCTTCAAGCTGAAGTCCTTCAAGGCGAACGAGGCCCTGATCCTCGACAGCGACGACGGCTATTGGGATGGCGCGCCGAAGCTCAAGCACGTGCTGATCAAGAACGTGACCGAGAGCGCGACCCAGCAGTTGCTGCTGCAGAAGGGCGATATCGACGTCGCCCGCAACCTGCTCGGCGACCAGCTAAAGGCGATCCATGGCGACAAGGCGATCAAGTTCGTGTCCTCGCCGAAGGCGACCCTCTGGTACATGGGCCTCAACGTCAAGAACAAGGAACTCGGCAACAGCGACGTGCGCCAGGCGATGAAGTACCTGGTGGATTACGACGGCCTGGCCAAGACCCAGTTCGACGGCACCGGCATCAAGCACCAGACCTTCCTGCCCGACGGCCAGCTCGGCGCCGACAACGACACGCCCTTCAAGTTCGACCTGAAGAAGGCGAAGGACCTGCTCGCCAAGGCCGGCTATCCCAAGGGCTTCGACGTGACGATGAATGTCGCCAACAAGTCCGAGTTCCGTGCCCTCGCCGCTTCCGTGCAGAACTCGATGTCCAAGGCCGGCGTGAACCTCATCATCCAGCTCGCCGACAACAAGACCACGCTGACCAAGTATCGCGCCAGCGAGCACGACATCTATCTCGGCCAGTGGGGCTCGGACTATCAGGATCCCCATTCGAACGCGGACGGCTATCTGAACGCGCCGCTCGCCAAGCGCAACCAGTGGACCTCGCCGGAGCGTGCGGCCGCGGTGATCGCCGCGCGCGACGAGAAGGACGCGACCAAGCGGGCCCAGATGTACATGGACCTGCAGAAGCAGGCGCTGGAAGACAGCCCCTACATCATCATGTTCCAGCAGGTCGAGACCGCGGCCGTCCGCAGCAATGTCGACGGCTTCATCATCGGCCCGACCTTCGATCTCAACCTCTATCGCTACACCGTGAAGAACTGATAGCGAAGCGACAGGCGGGCGATCCTCCCGTTCCGGCCCCGGTTCATGACCGGCCGGAACGGTGGATCGCCCGAACTGTTTTCACGCTGACAACGATCCCGGATCTTTCGTGACCGACATCCTTCCAGGCTGGCTGCGCTCCATCGGCAAGGTGGTGATCTCGATCTTCATCACCATGTTTGGCCTGCTGCTGATGACCTTCATCATCAGCCGTCTGCTCCCGGCCGACCCGGTCTTGGCCATCGTCAGCGATCATGCCTCGGCCGAGGCCATCGCCGCGGCGCGGGAGAAGCTCGGCCTCAACCATCCGATCCCGATTCAGTTTGCGCTCTATATCTGGGACGTGTTGCGGGGCGACCTCGGCACCTCCTTGCGCACCAACCAGCCGGTTCTCGAGGATCTCGCCCGGGTCTTCCCGGCCACGTTCGAGCTCGCCACCTGGGGCATCGTCATCGGCATCGTGATCGGCGTGCCGGCGGGCGTGCTCGGCGCGGTGCGCAAGGACAGCTGGATCGACAACGTGATCCGCTTCGTGGGCCTGGTCGGCTATTCCATGCCGATCTTCTGGCTCGGCATCATGGGGCTGCTGATCTTCTACGCGAAGCTCGACTGGCTGCCCGGCCCCGGCCGGCTCGATTTC
Source organism: Dongia sedimenti (assembly GCA_030715195.1). Taxonomy (GTDB): domain Bacteria; phylum Pseudomonadota; class Alphaproteobacteria; order Dongiales; family Dongiaceae; genus Dongia; species Dongia sedimenti. The sequence continues at coordinate 437,357 of JAUYVI010000001.1, read as the reverse complement.
GGCTACGAGGACATGGTGACGCCGATCACCGGCATCATGACCATCGATACCCTGCTGCAGGGCGATACCGAGATGTTCCGGAACGCGGTCTCGCATCTCATCCTGCCGGCTTCCCTGCTCGGCTATTTCTCGCTCGCCTATATCAGCCGCATGACCCGCTCGCTGATGCTGAGCCAGCTCCGGCAGGAATACGTGCTGACGGCTCGCGTCAAGGGCGTGCCGGAGCGGCGCATCGTCTGGAAGCACGCCATGGGCAACGTCCTGGTGCCGCTGCTGACCGTGATCGCCCTCTCATACGGCACCCTGCTGGAAGGCTCGGTGCTGACCGAGACCGTCTTCACCTGGCGCGGCCTCGGCCTCTACATCACGGATTCGATCTTCGGCCAGGATCTGCCGGCGGTGATGGGCGGCACGATCGTGGTCGGCTTCGTCTACATCCTGATCAACACGCTGACCGACGCGCTCTATCGGTTCTTGGATCCCAGGGCGAAGTAATGAGCAGCACCGCATCGACAGGCTGGGTGATCGCGCTGACGCCGCCGGAATGGCGTCGCTGGCTGCTGACCGACACGCCGCAATCGCGCTGGCAGGCGCGGGCCGGCCGGGCCTATCTCGGCTGGGCGGCGTTTGCGCGCAATCCGCTCGCCATGCTCGGCCTGCTGATCGTGCTGGTGCTGATCGGTATGGCGATCTTCGCGCCGCTGATCACGTCCTATAGCCCGGTGGTCAGCGGCGATACCGTCGCCGATCGCTTCCTGCCGCCGGGCGGCGACCACTGGCTCGGCACCGACGGCCATTCCTGGGATATCTGGAGCCGGATCGTCTACGGCTCGCGCACCAGCCTGCTGATCATCTTCATGGTCGCGATCACCGCGGCACCGGTCGGCATCATCATCGGCACGACCGCCGGCTATCTCGGCGGCTGGATCGATACCGCACTCATGCGACTCACCGACACCTTCCTCGCTTTGCCGAAGCTGGTGCTCGCCCTCGCCTTCGCGGCGGCCCTGGGTGCCGGCATGGAGAATCTGATTCTCGCGATCGCCATCACCTCCTGGCCGCCCTATGCGCGGATCGCCCGGGCCGAGACGCTGACCGTGCGCAACACCGATTATATCGCAGCGGCCCAGATGAGCGGCGCCTCCTCCCTGCGCATCCTGATCGGCCATATCATGCCGATGTGCCTGCCCTCGCTGATCGTGCGGGTGACGCTCGATATGGCGGGCATCATCCTGACCGCGGCGGGCTTGGGCTTCCTCGGCCTCGGCGTGCCGCTGCCGCAACCGGAATGGGGTTCGATGGTGGCCGACGGGCGCAGTGACATCCTGAACCAATGGTGGGTCTGCACCTATCCCGGCATCGCGATCTTCATCGTCAGCCTCGGCTTCAATCTGATGGGCGACGGGCTCCGCGACGTGCTCGACCCGCGGGAACAGTGATGATCCGATGACGCAACCGATCCTCGAGGTCGAGAAGCTCAACATCCGCTTCCATTCGGCGAGCGGCACCAACCATGTGGTGCGCGACGTCTCCTTCACGCTCGGACGCGAGAAGCTGGCCATCGTCGGCGAATCCGGCTCGGGCAAGTCGCAGACCGCGCGGGCGATCCTCGGTCTCACGCCGGGCCAGGTGAGTGCGCAAAAGCTCGCCTTCGACGGACAGAGCCTGCTCGGCCTCTCGAACGCCGAATGGCGCAAGATCCGTGGCCGGCGCATCACCATGGTGATGCAGGATCCGAAATACTCGCTGAACCCGGTGATGCGGATCGGCGATCAGCTGCTGGAAGCCGCCGCCCGCAAGGGCTCCCGCGCCGCACTCAAGACCCGGGCGCTGGAGATGCTCCAGGCGGTCAAGATCCGCGACCCGGAGCGCGTGTTCCGTGCCTTTCCGCACGAGCTGTCCGGTGGCATGGGCCAGCGGGTGATGATCGCGATGATGCTGGTGACCGAGCCCGAGTTGCTGATCGCCGACGAGCCGACCTCTGCCCTCGACGTTACCGTGCGGCTGCAGGTGCTCGCCATCCTCGACGACCTGGTCAAGACCCGCGACATGGGCCTGATCTTCATCAGCCATGACCTCAACCTGGTCAGCACCTTCTGCGACCGCGTGCTGGTCATGTATGCCGGCCAGATCCTGGAGGAGCTCGACGCCAAGCACCTCCAAGACGCGAAGCATCCCTATACCCGCGGCCTGCTCGCCTGCACCCCCAATCTCGAAAATCCGGTCGCGGTGCTGCCGACGCTGCAGCGCGATCCGAGCTGGATGGCGCCGGTGGACCGATGAACGACAATATGCCGATGGTCGAGGTGAAGAATCTCGATGTGACCTTCGACACCGGCAGGCATCGGGTGCGTGCCCTGGCCGGCGTCAGCTTCGCGATCGCGCCCGGCGAGAGCTTCGGCCTGGTCGGCGAATCCGGTTCCGGCAAGACGACGGTGCTGCGCGTGCTCGCCGGCCTCATTCGGCAATGGAACGGCGGGATCACCGTCGCCGGAAAGCCCCTGACGCCGGATCGCGACAAGGACGCGAAGCGCGCGATCCAGATGGTGTTCCAGGATCCCTATGGCTCGCTGCACCCGAAGCACACGGTCGATCGCATCCTGGCCGAGCCACTGCAGATCCATGGGATCGGCGACATCGAGAACCGGATGAAGGACACGCTGGAGCAAGTCCAGCTCGGCGCCGCCTTCCGCTTCCGCTATCCGCACCAGCTGTCCGGCGGCCAGCGCCAGCGCGTCGCCATCGCCCGCGCGCTGATCCTCAGGCCCAAGCTGCTGCTGCTCGACGAGCCCACTTCGGCGCTCGACGTCTCGATCCAGGCCGAGGTGCTGAACCTGCTGGCCAAGCTCCGCCACGAGCTCGACCTCACCTACATCCTGGTCAGCCATGATCTCGCGGTGGTGGCCCAGCTCTGCCACCGCCTCGCCATCATGCGGACCGGCGAGATCGTCGAGACCGCGGATTCGGAAAAGCTGGCCAAGGGCGAGCTCACGCATCCCTATTCGCGGCAGCTGCTGACCGCCAGCAAGGGCTTCGACCGCGCCGCGATCGCGGCGTTCACGGATCTTTAGTCGGCCTTTGCCAGCAAGCCGAACGGCGCCGTGTCCGGAGCCAACGAGATCGCGCCGAGCTTCTTCAGCCCCTCGCGGCCGTAGCGTTCCTTGATCGCCTGCTTCAGCCAGCTCTCGGCCTGAACGCGTCGGCGCTCCACCAAGCGGCTCTCACGCCCCAGCCAGTGCCAATGCTCGGCCAGCTCGTCCATGAGCCCCGGCAGACCTTCGCCCGAGGTCGCGGTGACGATCTTCACCGGGACGCCCCAGTCGAGGCTGGCTTCGGCCGCCATGCCGAGCGCGCCTTTGACATCGGCCTTGGCGCGCGTCGCCGCGGCACCCATGTCGCCCTTGGTGACGACGACGATGTCGGGGATTTCGACGATCCCGGCCTTCATGAATTGCAGGCTGTCGCCCGAGCCCGGCTGGACGCAGAACACCACCGTGTCCGCCGCCATCGAGATATCCGTCTCCGACTGCCCGACCCCGACGGTCTCGACCAGCACGACGTCATAGACCGCACGCATCAGCACCATGGCGCCGAAGGTGATCTCCGCGAGGCCGCCGAGTTGATCCCGCGCCGCCATGGAGCGGATGAAGGTCTTCTGATCGTCCGGATCGGTGCGCAGGCGCACGCGATCCCCCAGCAGCGCGCCGCCGGTACGCCGCGACGAAGGATCGATGGCGATGACGCCGACGCTCTTTCCCTTGGCGCGATAGGCGTTGATCAACGCGCCGGCGAGCGTGGATTTGCCGACACCCGGCGGGCCGGTGAGGCCGATCACTTGGCCGATGGGCGCCAGATAGGCTTCAGTGAGGAGCGCCGTCAGATCGGAATCGTCGGGGGACGATTCGAGCTTCGCGAGCACAGAAGCGAGAGCCGGCTTGCCACCGGCCCGGAGTTCCCCGAGTGTCAGCACGATGCCTGGGCTCAGCCCTCGCCCTTGCGTCCGCTCTGGTCGCCGGTCAGCGCCGCCTGCGCCGCCGCAAGCTTGGCGATCGGCACGCGGTAGGGCGAGCAGGAGACGTAGTCGAGACCCACCTCCGAGCAGAAGTGGATCGAGGCCGGGTCGCCGCCGTGTTCGCCGCAGATGCCGAGCTTCAGGTTGGCGCGGGTCTTGCGGCCGCGCTCGGCGGCGATCTTCACCAACTCGCCGACACCTTCCTGGTCGAGGCTGATGAACGGGTCCTGCTTGATGATGCCCTGGCGTTCGTAGGCCTGCAGGAAGCGTCCCGCATCGTCGCGGCTCAAACCGTAGGTGGTCTGGGTCAGGTCGTTGGTGCCGAAGCTGAAGAAGGCGGCATCCTTGGCGATCTGATCGGCCAGCAGGCAGGCGCGCGGCAGCTCGATCATGGTGCCGACCGAATACGGCAGCTCGACGCCGGTTTCCTTGATCACCTCGCGCGCCACCTTGTCGATCACCGCGCGCATCAGGGAGAGTTCCTTCGGAATGCCGACCAGCGGGATCATGATCTCGGCTTCCGCGGTCTCGCCCTGCTTCTTCTTCACCTCGGCGGCGGCTTCGAAGATGGCGCGGGCCTGCATCTCGTAGATTTCCGGATAGGTGATGCCGAGGCGGCAGCCGCGATGCCCGAGCATCGGGTTCGACTCCTTCAGCAGCGTCGCGCGATGGGTCACCCACTCGACCGAGTGGTTCGAAGCCTTCGCGACCTCGGCGAGCTCCTCCTTGCTGTGCGGCAGGAACTCGTGCAGCGGCGGATCCAGCAGGCGGATCGTCACCGGGAGGCCGCGCATGATCTGGAACAGCTCGACGAAATCCTGGCGCTGCATCGGCAGCAGCTTGGCCAGCGCCTTCTTCCGGCCCTCGACGTCCTCGGCCATGATGGTCTCGCGCATGGCGACGATGCGGCTGGTGTCGAAGAACATATGCTCGGTCCGGCAGAGACCGATGCCCTCGGCGCCGAACTGCCGCGCGGTGCGGGCATCGAGCGGCGTCTCGGCGTTGGTGCGCACCTTCAGCTTGCGGAAGCTGTCGGCCCAGCTCATCAGCATCGAGAAGTCGCCGGAGAGCTCGGGCTCGATGGTCGGGACTTCACCGAGCATGACCTCGCCGGTGCCGCCGTCGATGGTGATGGTGTCGCCGTCGCCGATGGTGTGGCCGCGCACGGTCATGGTCTTCTGCACTTCATCGACCCGCAGATCGCCCGCACCGGAAACGCAAGGCCGTCCCATGCCGCGCGCGACGACGGCGGCGTGGCTGGTCATGCCGCCGCGCGTGGTCAGGATGCCGGCGGCGGCATGCATGCCATGGATGTCTTCGGGGCTGGTCTCGACGCGCACCAGGATCACCTGCTCGCCCTTGGCGGCGCGGTCTTCGGCCGCGTCGGCGGTGAAGGCGATCTTGCCGAATGCGGCGCCCGGGCTCGCCGGAAGGCCGCGCGCGATCACCTCTTTCTTCGCCTTGGGATCCAGGCGCGGATGGAGCAGCTGGTCGAGCGACGCCGGATCGACCCGCGCCACCGCGGTCTTCCGATCGATCAGGCCCTCGTTGCAGAGATCGACCGCGATCTTCAGCGCGGCCTGGGCGGTGCGCTTGCCGTTGCGGGTCTGCAGCATGTAGAGCTTGCCCTGCTGCACCGTGAACTCGATGTCCTGCATGTCGCGGTAGTGCTTCTCGAGCTGCGAGCGGACCTGGTCGAGCTGCTTGAAGACTTCCGGCATCACCTCTTCCATCGCGGGCAGGGTCGACTTGTTCGCCTTCTTGCCTTCGAGTGTCAGGTGCTGCGGCGTGCGGATGCCGGCGACCACGTCCTCGCCCTGGGCATTGACCAGGTATTCGCCGTAGAACTCCTTGGTGCCGGTCGAGGGGTTGCGGGTGAAGGCGACGCCGGTGGCGCAATCGTCGCCCATGTTGCCGAACACCATGGCTTGGACGTTGACGGCGGTGCCCCATTCTTCCGGAATGTTGTTGAGCTTGCGATAGGTTTTCGCGCGCGGGATGTCCCACGAGCCGAAAACCGCGCCGATCGCGCCCCAAAGCTGCTGGTGCGGATCCTGCGGGAACGGCTTGCCGATCTCTTCCTCGATCCGCTGCTTGTACTCGCCGATGATCTTCAGCCAGTCCTCGGCACTCAAGTCAGTGTCGAGATCGACGCCGCGATCCTGCTTGTGGAGCTCCAGCACCTCTTCGAAATTGTGATGCTCCACGCCCAGCACGACGTTGCCGTACATCTGGATGAAGCGGCGGTAGGAGTCATAGGCGAAGCGGCGGTCGCCCGACTTTTTCGCCAGACCCTCGGTGGTGTCGTCGTTGAGGCCGAGATTGAGCACCGTGTCCATCATGCCCGGCATCGAGACCCGCGCGCCCGAGCGCACGGAAACCAGCAGCGGATTCTCGGAATCGCCGAAGCGCATGCCGACCGCCTTCTCGATATGCGCAACGCCGGCCTTGACCTCGGCTTCCAGCTCGGCCGGGTATTTTCGCGCGTTGGCATAGAAATAGGTGCAGACCTCGGTGGTGATGGTGAAACCCGGCGGCACCGGCAGGCCGAGCGACGCCATCTCCGCGAGATTGGCGCCCTTGCCGCCGAGCAGGTTCTTCATCTCCGCGCGGCCTTCGGTCTGATCCGCGCCGAAGCGGTAGACCCACTTCGCCGTGCTCTCTTCCGGTTTCACGCGTGCTGCACTGGAGGCCATGGTCCGTCTCCTGTTGAGGCTGGTCAGCCTTCGATCTTCGAAAAGTCCGCCACCGCGGACAGGGTCGCATTGATCGCCGACAGCATGCGCAGCCGGTTGGCGCGCAGCTTCGGGTCCTTGTCGTTCACGGTCACCTGGTCGAAGAAAGCATCGACCGGGGCCCGCAGCTTTGACAAATATAACATTGCAGCAGTGAAGTTCTCTTCTTGGATCTCTTTCACTGCGCTAGCACCGCATGCAGTCAGCGCTCGGTAAAGATCTCGCTCTTCAGGCAAAACAAGATCATCCTCGTAGATTGTTTCCAGATAGCTGCGGTTGTCCTTCTTCTCTTCGATGCGCACCATATTGGCGGCGCGTTTGTAGGCAATGAGAAGATTGGCGCCGTCAGGACTCTCCACGAAACCTTTGAGCGCATCAACGCGAGCGACGAGGCGGGTAAGATCGTCTTCACCAATCCCGAACACCGCAGCGACAAGGTCATGGCGAGCCCCCTGTTCTTTGAGGGCTACTCTTAAACGATCGCCGATGAACTCAAGTACGGAAACAACTACATCGTCTACCGGTTCGCTATATCCAGGGAAACTTCTCTCAAGAGTAAGAACGGTCCCAGATTGCTGAATTGTGCTATTGATCCCCAATCTCGCAAAGCTGAAGACCTGAACTAATCTCAGGCGTAGCTTGTTTTCGAGGATGAGGCGGATAATGCCGAGGGCCGCGCGACGAAGCGCGAAAGGGTCCTTCGACCCGGTCGGTCGCTCATTTATGGCAAAGAATCCGACTAGCGTATCGATCTTGTCCGCGAGCGCTACAGCGATGCTAACCGGCGCATTCGGGCAAAGATCACTCGGACCCAGCGGTTTATAATGGTCGGCGATCGCGTCAGCCACGGCCTCAGAGAGTCCCTCGTTACGCGCGTAGTAACGTCCCATGACCCCCTGAAGTTCCGGGAACTCGCCCACCATCTCGGAGACCAGATCGGCTTTGGCGAGCATAGCTGCCTGCTCAGCAGGCTTGCGATCGCATCCAGGAATCTTGTCGGAAAGGAACATCGCGAGATCCATCATGCGGATCATCTTGTCGTGCAAAGTCCCGAGACGATCGTAGAACTTGATTTCGATAAGGCCACTCGTCATCAATTCTAGACGTACTTTCTTATCCCTTTCCCAGAAGAACTGGGCGTCCGAGAGGCGCGCGCGCAAAACCCGCTCGTTGCCCGCGATGATCGCCTGGCCGCCGTCATCGGCCTCGGTGTTGGCGACGACGATGAAGCGCGGCGCCAGCTTTCCGTCTTTGCTCAGAACCGCGAAGTATTTCTGATTGACCCGCATGGTCGTGGTCATGACCTCGGGCGGCAAGGTCATGAACGCATCATCGATACGACCCATCAAGGCCACGGGCCATTCGACCAGGCCGGTCACTTCATCGAGCAGCACGTCGTCCGGACGGACGGTGAGGCCTTCCTTCGCGGCGAGGGCCTGGGCCTGCTGCGCGATCTCGGCACGACGCTCGGCGGGATCGAGGATGACCTTCGCTGCGAGTAGCTTGGACTCGTAGTCGGCGAAGCTGGATACAGTCAGTGCTGTAGGCGAGAGGAAGCGATGGCCGAGAGTCTTATCAATGAACAATAGGAGCAAGGGGTCTGGTTCAAGCATGCTCCTGAGCTGACGAACTTGCGCTGGCGACTCAGTATCCAGCTCGGGTTTGTATCCCCGAACAAGAGGTATCTTCCCCTCAAGAAGGTTTCCATCGAACAGAGCCATAACATGTCGAATTGGACGAACCCAACGAAGGTCCGTTTGGAAAATGTAATGCTTGCCTTCTGCATCCTTGTAGTCGGTTGCCCATACCATGCTCTTTGGCCAAGTAAAGGCGAGCACAGAATCCTTTAGAAGTTCGGGCAATATCTCTCTCGTCGCCCCGCCCTTTTTCTCGATCACGGCGAAGTAGAACTCGCCCTTGCCGGTGTCGCGCTTCTCGCACTGGTCCAGCGACGTGAGCCCGGCGGACTTCATGAACCCGTCGATCGCCGGTTGCGGCGAGCCGACCCGTGGACCCTTCTTCTCTTCCTTCACATCAGGCTGGGCGGTCGGCAACCCGTCCACCACCAGCGCGAGGCGACGTGGCGTCGCGTAGGCATCGGCGCGGGTGAAGCTCAGGCCGGCGGCTTTCAGCTTCTCGGTGACCAGGCGCTTCAGGTCGTCGGAGGCGCGCGCCTGCATGCGCGCGGGGATCTCTTCCGAGAACAGTTCGAGCAGGAGTTCGGCCATGGTCAGGCTTCCTGCGTCGCGACGAAGGCTTCGCAGCAGCGCTTGGCCAGTGCGCGCACGCGGCCGATATAGGCCTGCCGCTCGGTCACCGAGATCACGCCGCGGGCGTCGAGCAGGTTGAAGAGGTGGCTCGCCTTCAGCGCCTGGTCATAGGCCGGCAGCGGCAGCGCCTTGTTGCGGTCGAGCAGGCTCGCGCATTCGACCTCGGCATCCTTGAAATGCTGGAACAGGAGATCGGTGTTGGCGACCTCGAAGTTGTAGGCGGAGTATTGCTGCTCGGCCTGCAGATAGACGTCGCCGTAGGACATGCCGTGGCCGTTGAAGTCGAGGTCGTAGACGTTCTCGACGCCCTGCACGTACATGATCAGCCGCTCGAGCCCGTAGGTGAGCTCGGTCGAGACCGGATCGCATTCGATGCCGCCGACCTGCTGGAAGTAGGTGAACTGCGAGACTTCCATCCCGTCGCACCACACTTCCCAGCCGAGACCCCAGGCGCCGAGCGTCGGGCTCTCCCAATCATCCTCGACGAAGCGGATGTCGTGGCGCGCGGGATCGATGCCGATCTCCTTCAGGCTGCCGAGGTAGAGCTCCTGGCTGTCGGCCGGCGACGGCTTCAGGATCACCTGGAACTGGTAGTAGTGCTGGAGCCGATTCGGGTTCTCGCCGTAGCGGCCGTCCTTCGGCCGGCGCGAGGGCTGCACATAAGCGGCGCGCCAGGGCTTCGGGCCGAGCGCACGGAGCGTGGTGGCCCAGTGGAAGGTGCCGGCGCCGACCTCCATGTCGTAGGGCTGCAGGATCACGCAGCCCTGCCGGGCCCAATAGGCCTGGAGCTTCAGGATCAGCGCCTGGAACGAGGTCTCAGGGTTCGGTTTGGCGGGCATTTTCCCCTCAAGGACACCCACCGGGGCGCCTTCTTTATGGTGCGGCGCAAAATATCGGGGGGATGGGGATTAATCAAGCTGACCCAATGGACCTCCGGGATCAAGCACCCGGGCAATCGTGGCCGCCCTTGACCGGCACGTAGGCACCGCATTTCGGGCACTTAACCATGTCCTCGATGGTGCCCTCGGCCTTCCGGTTTTGCGGCGCCCGCGGCGCACCTTCCGACTTCGATCCGCCGATGATGTTGTTCTTGCGGAGGAAGCGCCAGACCAGCCAGCAGATCGCCAGCAGGATCAGAATTTTGGGGAGAGTCAAAGTCATGTCGTCATTTAGCGGGGCGGGTCATGTGGGGTCAAGCGAGGCCGGCCCGCATCGGCAGCGCGGAACCGTCTCGCAGGACGCTGTCGGCGGCAGCGGTGAAGGCGCCGCCCTCCTCATGCAGCACGAGGCCCGGCAGGATCGCCATGGGTTCGCCGGAGCCGAGCTGCGCGCGCAGGATGATGCGCCGCGCGGCGCGGTCGCGCTTCGGGTGGATCGGCAGAATCGCGATGCCACCGAAGCCGCGTCCGACGCAACCCAGCACATCGTCGAGCCGGTCGGCGCGGTGGATGAGCGTCAAGATGCCGCCGGGCTTCAGCGCAGCGCGCGCGGCGGCGATCCAGTCGGCGAGCTTCGCTGCGCTTTCCGCCGTGGCCGCGGCTTTCAGCGGGTGCGCGGAGACCGTCGCGGCGCCGGCTTTCAGGTAGGGCGGATTCATCACCACCGCATCGAATTTTCGCGGCAGCGGAGCGCGCAGATCGCTTTCGATGATCTGCAGGCGATCGCTGAAACCATTGGTCGCGGCATTGGCGCGGGCGCAGGCGGCGAAGACCGGCTCGCGGTCGAGGCCGGTGATACTGAGATCGGGGCGGCGCCAGGCGAGGCAGAGGCCGACCGAGCCGACGCCGCAGCCGAGATCCAGGACCGCGGCGCCGGGCGCTGCATCCACCGCGGCCGCCAGCAGGACCGCATCGACCGCGACGCGATAGCCGTCGGCCGGCTGGGCCACCTTGACCCGTCCGCCCAGCAGGCGGTCGGACCCCGCAATATTATCCATGCAAACCGCGTCTTTCCGCCGCAGCAAGCCTGGAACGTTGGCCTGTCGGCGGCTTGACCCTCATCATTATGCTTCTATGCTGCCGCCTGAAACCACAACTTCGCGCATGATTTGGTGTCGCTTTGGCAGTAGTCGTGAACCTCGACGCGGAACGCGCCGGTAGAGAGCCGGATGCCCTGGAGCGTCTGGCCGCCCTGGTCGATGCCGACATGGCGCGGGTCAACCAGATCATCCTGAAGCAGATGCAGTCGCCGGTGGCGCTCATTCCCGAGCTGGCCGGCCATATCATCGCGGCCGGCGGCAAGCGCCTGCGGCCGATCCTCACGCTGGCCGCGGCGCGGATGTGCGGCTATCGCGGCGAGCACCACCAGACCCTCGCCGCCTGCGTCGAGTTCATCCACACCGCGACCCTGCTGCATGACGACGTCGTGGACGACAGCGCGCTGCGGCGCGGCCAGGATTCCGCCAACGTGCTCTGGGGCAACAAGCCCTCGGTGCTGGTCGGCGATTTCCTGTTCAGCCGCGCCTTCCAATTGATGGTGATGCCGGGCTCGCTGCGGGTGCTGGAAATCCTGTCCGGCGCCTCCGCCGTGATCGCCGAGGGCGAGGTGCTGCAGCTCATCACCAGCAACGACACCGCCACCACCGAGCTCGCCTATCTCGAGGTGATCAAGGGCAAGACCGCGGCCTTGTTCTCCGCGGCCTGCGAGGTCGGCGCGGTCATCGCCGAGCGGCCGAAGACCGAGCAGGAGGCGCTCTCCTCCTACGGCCTCAATCTCGGCATCGCCTTCCAGCTGATCGACGACGCGCTCGACTACTCGGCGAAGCAGGAGGCCTTGGGCAAGACGGTCGGCGACGATTTCCGCGAGGGCAAGATCACCCTCCCCGTCATCCTCGCCTTCCTTAGGGGCGGCGCCGAGGAGCGCACCTTCTGGCAGCGCGTCATGGAAGCCCAGGAGCAGCGGCCGGAAGACCTCCAGGAGGCGATCGGCCTGATGACCCGCCACGGCGCACTCAAGGACACCGTGGCGCGGGCGGCGCATTACGGCGCCATGGCCAAGGACGCGCTCGGCATCTTCAAGGACAGCCCGGAGAAGCGCGCCCTGACCGAGGTCGTCGATTTCTGCATCCAGCGCGGCCACTGAACATCTTAACGACGCAGACGGCCAGGGGCGTTTTTTTGCGGCGTCCGATTCCGTAAGCCATTGAACTCTTGGGCTGATGTCCGGCTTGTCTGCGTCGGACGGATTTTTCATTCCGTCTACGTCCCGTCAACGTTGGCGGTCTGCGTCGCGCCGGTTTCTTCATTTCGTCTACGTCCTGTCAACGTTGGCGGCCGGCGCGCCCAGCGGTAGCGCCGGCCGCCTGCCCAACAGAGGATTGTACTCTATTTGTTCTATGCAATCAACGCTTCGCGCGCTTGGTCAGGCGCACAGTTCGCAAAGGCTCGCCCGCGCGACTTACGCGTCGCCCGAAGGGGTTAAGACGCCGCTTGCACCCTTCAGGGTCGCCCGGTATATAGCGGGTCCCTGCGCGGGGGCGACCCCGTACGAGCCAGCGTCGGAGTGTAGCTCAGCCTGGTAGAGCACTGTGTTCGGGACGCAGGGGCCGGAGGTTCGAATCCTCTCACTCCGACCATTCTTTTTATCGCTGCTGGAATTCCGCACGGCGCGCCTTCGGTTCACAGCGACCGAAGGCTTTTTGATTCCATATCCCCCCGGAAGCAGCCGCGGCGTTCACCATGAACGTGCGGGCCCCTCGGTTGACTCCCAACAGGAGTCGGACTTCAATTTAACTCGCCTAAGAGTAGTCGTGCGTCGCGTTCGGGCAACGGCGCAAAGGGGGATGTCGATGCGGAGCCAGTCTTCTTCACGCAGCCTGCTGCTGGCCGTTGCCTGCGTCAGTGCCTTTGAATCCGGGTGCACCAGCAGCGGCGGGATGATCGGCATGGCGCCGGAGGGAAGCAGCACGGCTTCCCACAGCAGCAGCAGCGGGAGCGCTCAGTCCACCGATGCTGCGAGCGCCGTCGCATCCGGCAACTTCAAGCCCTTGATCACCCGGCAGGGCGTCGAAGGCTGCATGGCCATCTCCGAGAAGGACGTGCCCACCAATTACGTGGAGACCGTGCTGCTCGGCACCGCGGCCTGGACCATCCTGCTGGCGGCGGTCGGCGCCGCCGCCGGCGTGGTGCTCACCGGCGGCCATGGCGATGGAGCGGCAGCGGGCGCGATTGTCGGCGGCGCGTTGGGTGCCGGGCTCGGCGCGGATAGCGGTGTGCGCACCGCCGAGCAGAAGGCGAACTATGCGCTGCAGCTTGCCCGCTATGACTGCCAGATCCAGGCCGCTGAAATGGACAATGAGAGCCTGAAGGGTTCAGGCGATCGACTCCGCGCTTCGGTCGATACGCTGACGCGGCAGCTGGATCAGCTCGAGGACGACTATGCGAACAAGCGCCTGACCCGGGCGCAGGCGCAGAAAGAGCTGAACGACATCGACGATGCGTCGGCGTCGCTCAAGAACCGGCTGGCCGCGATGAAGGACGGTGCCGACAAGTACCAGCAATATTCCGCATCGACCGAGAGCTTGGCCAAGGGCACCGACCTGGCGATCGATGAGGCGCGGGTCGCGGCGCTCGATCAGCAAATCACCGAGATGAAGACGCGCGGCGCGGATCTGGAGCAGCAATACGCTCAGCTGGCGGAGCGCCGGAAGGCGTTGGTGTTGCAGTGAGAGCGTGACGCGACGGAAGGGTGTCAGCGCGGAATTGATCGGCCCCAATCCGGCGGTCGATGAACTCCCTTACGAAGATGCCCGCTCGCGGCCGGCGATCGCGGCGGTGAGGATGTCGCGGCGAAATTTTAACTCGGCTGCATCGATCGCCAGCCCTAAGGCGCCCAACGGTTTGCGCAGTCCAGCGTCGCGACCATGGCCTTTGTGACGCCGCTCAGCGAGAAGGTGATCGTTTCCGAGACCACCTTCAGCGTCACCTGCCGGCCGCGCAAGAACGCGTCGAGTTGGACTTTGGTGAGCGGGGCGAACAGATTCCTTTGTCCAGAGCCTGAGCCCGAGATCGCCACTGGCGGAAGGTCGTCCACTACATATTGGATCCGGTAGACCTCGCCCTCGCGCAGCGGCCATGCGGCGCTGTGCAGTGACAGCTCCAGATTGTAGCCGGGATCAATGAGGAACCCGAGGAGATATCCGTTCTGGCGCGTCGAAGCGTTGCACCCCAGGAACGCCCCGACATCGGAGCCGTAGGCATCCACAGACCATCCGTAGACATCGCTGTGCTCTAGCTTCTTACCATACGCGTCACCGCCCCAGGCGAAGAGGATTGCAGCCATTGTCAGCGCGTAGCCGCGGCGCTGCCGGTTCACAGCTCTCTCCATCTTCGGCTGGATCACCCGATCCAGAGCAACAGGCCGCATTGGTCAGACGCCGCTTTCAGAACGTAGTCGCGCAGGCTCGGATAATAGGACGCGGCATAACGGCGCAAATCGTCCGCACTCTGCTCCTGCTCCTCCGGCGTCTTCTCCTCATAGACCAGATAGACGCGCGTCTTCAGCATCTTCTGCGTATTCCAGTGAGAGAGCAGCTGATCGACCGTCAACGCCCGCAGAAAATCGGCGAGCTGCGTGGTCTGGGTGATGCTGCGCAGATACGGCGAACCGTAGCCGGCATCCACCTCCCCCAGATCCGCATCCTCATCCGACAAGAGCAGCTCGCTCGACCAGTCTTGTCGATCCGGAACGTCCTGACCTCCCGCCTCGTTCATCATAAAGCGGAGGAGATCCCAGCACTTGTCGAGATAAAGCTGCTCGCGCAGGGGCTCTCCGGCGAGCATTGCCGTTTGCTCCCCCTCTTTCTCGTCCGATCCGAAGATCACATCTTCCGCAAGACTCGGATCTTCGCATAGCGCCGCAATCTGCCGGGCGCTCAATGCCTGGATTTCGCATACCATCCCCATGGCGGGCGGCCCTCTCTTGTTGAACGCAAGGGATCATACAAGAAACCGGCCACCCGTCCAGCTTGCTTCATTTTCATGAATACAACTATTTGTAACAGGATTTGCTACCAGAGATCGAGAAGGAAACGCTCGACCTCGGCATGCGGGTTCCTCCGCGCCTTGCACTGTATCAGCGCCTGCTCTGCTGTTCAGAGCGGCAGCAGTGCCGTCGGCGCGTTCGGGTCATCAAGCGCGCAGACGCGCGTTATCCATGAACGCATCTCGTCTGCGCTTGCACCGTCGCGAAACTGCGCGAGGCGAATCGCCTTGGCTTCGATCTCGTCCGGCGTCAGGGTATTCCCCGGATCGCCCTTCGGCTCATCAACCCGCGCCTCCAGCGTCCGACCCAACGTGCTGGTTGCGGTGAGCTTTCCCACCCAGCGTTTCGGATAGAGCGCGTCCACCTCGTCGTCGCGTACCATGCGCACCTTGCTGCGGAACGCGGCGACCCTCGGATCCGTGAGCGCATAGCGTTCGAACGCGTCCAAATCCGCGACGCCGTGCACCGCGATCAACCCCAACACCGTGCCCATGGAGAATTTGGCCTGGTGCACGGTCTTCGGGTCGGTCACCGGGCCGAGCACGTCGATGGCGGCCTGGTGGACGTGACAGGTGACTTCGGCGATGTCGTCGGCGCGGAGGTTCTCGCGCTGCATCAGGAGTTGCAGGGCGTCGGCCGCCGGGTGGGTGTGGCGGCAGGCGGCGTGCCATTTAAAGGAGGTCTCTTCCGTCGCCCAGCGCGTGCCGAGGCCGTCGGTGAGACGCGATGGATCGGCGTCACGCGACATGCCGGCGGCCAGGCCTTGCTTGCCCTCGAGGATTCTTGTCGCGCCCCTGAAGCCGTCGCGTGCCAGGTAGGCCGCCATCAATCCGTCGCTCGCGGCTTTCGCGGTGTGGAGCTGTTTGGAATCCGCGGCATCGCGGAGGAACTCCCACAATCCCGCGGCTTGCGTGCCGGCCGAGCCGAGGGCGTGGTTGAGCGTGATGGCGTCGAGGCCGAGCAGCTTGCCGACCGCCATCGCGGCGGCGAGCGTGCCCGCCGTGCCCGTGGTGTGGAAGACCTGGTAATGCGAGCGGCCGAGGAATTCGCCGATGCGGATGCCCACCTCGTAGCCGGCGATGGCGGCGGTGAGGATGTCGCGGCCGGATTTGCCTTCCGCCTCCGCGACGGCGAGGACCGCCGGGAAGATCACGGTCGCCGGATGGAACACCGAGCCGTTGTGCACGTCGTCCTGCTCGACCACGTGGCTGGCGGCGGCGTTGACCATGGCGGCGAAATAGGGACTGGTCTTGCGGCGGCTGGTGACGATGGTGCTGGGGCCGTCTTGCGGTCCCATGGCGTGGGCGAAGCGCTCGATCGCCTCGACCTGCGGCGCGCCCTTCCCCGCCAGCGTGGAGCCGAGCCAGTCGATCAGCAGGCCCTTGGTGAATTGGATCACGCGCGGCGGGATGTCGGCGAATTGGAGATCGGCGACGAAGCGGCAAAGCGCAACCTCACCATTTTGGGGTGCTTGCCGGTCATGCATGGGCCGTGGTTCCATGGCGCCATTATATCGGTTCGGTTGAAACCGAAAACCCTTGGGAGATCGACTATGGACGGCGCTGACGGCGCGCAAACCTGGCCCACTGCGCTCTACCGCGTGCTGAAGGCGGCCGAGGTGCGGCAGATGGCCTATGTGCCGGATGCCGGGCACACGGCGCTGATCAACCTGTTCCTCGCCGACAAGGATGTCGTTTCGACCGTGCTGACCACCGAGGAGGAAGGCGTCGCGATCGCAGCCGGGGCCTGGCTTGGCGGGCAGCGTTCGGTATTGCTGATGCAGTCGAGCGGGGTCGGCAATTGCATCAACATGCTGTCGCTCCCCGTCATCGGGCGCTTCCCGCTGCTGATGCTGGTGACCATGCGCGGCGAATGGGCCGAGTTCAATCCCTGGCAGATGCCGATGAGCCGGGCGACGCAGCCGGCCCTGGAGGCGATCGGGGTGAAGGTGCTGCGCGCCGAGACGGCGGAGGATCTGGTCGAGACGGTGAGCGCGGCGGCCGCCCTCGCCTATGACGCCGACGGCCAGGTCGCGGTGCTGATCGGACAACGCCTGCTGGGGCGCAAGAAATGGTGACCCCGCTGCTCGAGCGCCGTGCGGCGGTCGCGGCCCTGCTGAAGGACCGCGGCGACCTGCTGGTGGTGACCGGCCTCGGCTCGCCGACCTATGACGTGCATGCGGCTGGCGACCGCGACGACAACTACTATCTCTGGGGCGCCATGGGCGGCGCCGCTTTGGTCGGGCTGGGCCTCGCTTTGGCCCAGCCACAACGGCAGGTGCTGGTGATCACCGGCGACGGCGAGCAGCTGATGGCGCTGGGTGCTCTCGCCACCATTGCCGTGAAACGGCCGCGCAATCTCGCCCTCGCGGTGATCGACAACCAGCATTACGGCGAGACCGGGATGCAGGCGAGCCATACCGGCAGCGGCATCGACCTCGCCGCAATCGCATCCGCCTGCGGCTTTGCGGCGAGCGGGGTGCTGCGCACCCTGCCGGAGGTCGAGGCCCTGGCGCAGGCCTTGCGCAGCACCGCCGAAGGGCCGCGCCTCCATGTCATCAAGGTGGCGGCGGACAGTCCGCCGCGCTCGATGCCCGCGCGCGATGCGGTCTTCATCAAGAACCGGTTCCGCGCCCATCTCGGCTTTGCAGCCGGTTAGAACAAAACAAGCAATCAAAGGAATGAACATGGAGACGATCGGCTTCGTGGGGCTCGGCCGGATGGGCAAGGGCATGGCGATGAACCTGAGCCGCAAGGGCTTCCGGCTGGTGGTGAACGACATCAACAAGGCGGCGGTCGCGGAGCTCGAGGCGATGCAATGCCGCGGTGCCGAGAATGCCGCCGAAGTCGCGAAACAGGCGCCGGTCGTCATCACCATGCTGCCGAACTCCGCGGTGGTGAATGAGATCGTCGGCGGGGCGGACGGATTGCTGAAGCATGTGAAGCCCGGCGGGCTGATCATGGACATGAGCACGGTCAGCCCGGAGACGACTGACGCGCTGGCCAAAGCGGCGGCAGCCAAGGGCGTCGCCTTCGTCGATGCGCCGGTCGGCCGCCTGGCGGAACATGCCGATCGCGGGGAATCGCTATTCATGGTCGGCGGGACGGACGCGGATTTCGCGCGGGTAAAGCCGCTTCTGGATGCCATGGGCACGACGATCCATCATTGCGGGCCGGTCGGGTCGGGCACGCGGATGAAGCTGGTGAACAACTTCCTGGCGGTCGGCTTGTGCCAGATGAACGCCGAGGCCCTGGCGCTCTCGCAGCGTTTCGGGCTGGAGCTGGAGAAGACCCTGGACGTGCTCTACGGCACCACGGCGACCAACGGGCAATTGAAGATCAACTGGCCGAACAAGGTGCTGAAGGGCGACACCACGCCCGGCTTCACCATCGACCTCGCGCATAAGGACTTGAGCCTGATCGTCGATGCGGCCAATGCGGCAAAGGTACCGATGCCGATGGCCGCGGCGGCGCGCGAGGCGTTCAGCACGGCGCGGGCGACCGGGTTCGGCGGGCAGGATTTCTCCGCGATGGTCGATGCGCTCTGCACCATGGCGGGGATCGCGAAGCCGCGGTTCAAGAAAGCCTGAGGGCCGATCGGCTCGCCACGACAACCGCCCGGTTAAGGGCTACGCCGCGTCGTCGTAGATCCGGCCGAACATTTGCTCGTTGGCGGCGAATATCGAGAGCAGTTCCGGGTCGAATTTCGACGGACCGACCCGGCCGTCGCCGACCACGATCTTGCCGACAACCTCCTCGTGGCGGAGCGCGGCCTTGTAAGGCCGAATCTCACGCAGCGCGTGGTAGACGTCGCAGAGGCCGACGACCCGCGCCTGGTGCGGTATGGCATCGCCGGCCAACCCGTCCGGATAGCCCGATCCGTCCCAGCATTCATGATGGTGGAGGGCGATCGACGCGGCGAGCGCGATCGTTTCATCCGCGGCCTTGTTGAGGATCGCGTGCCCGAGCCGGGTGTGATCCCGCATCACATTCCATTCGTCGGGATCCAGCATTCCGGGCTTGTTCAGGATCGCGTCCGGGATGGTCACCTTGCCGATATCGTGCAGGGCCGCTGCACGCAGCAGCTTCGCGCTGTAATCCGAGCGGAAACCCGCGGCTTCGCAGAAGGCGAAGCACAACTTGCCAACCATGGATTCATGAGCGCGCAGGACGGTGGACCGGATCTGCTCGACCTCGGATAGGCAGGTTACGATGTCGATTGAATCAGTCACCGCGATCCTCCGCGAACTGGCGTCGGAGCATCCTAAGCAATGATTCCTAAGTATTGACTAAGATCCAGGGGCGCCGGGCGAGATCAGACCAGCAACATCAGCGACCTTGCCGGCAGTTCCAGCGGGCCTTCCGGCAGCCCCTCCGACTTCGCGTCCGGGTTGGCGGTGTCGATGATCGGTTTCCAGGCATTGCCCTCGCGCTCCGGGAGGACGAAGGGCACCGGCCCGTCATGGGCGTTGAACAGGATCAGCACTTCGCCCCAGAGCGCCGGATTCTGCGGCGGCTCGGGGTAGCTCAGGCGCAGGCCGATGGTGTTGGCGCCGGCATCGGCCCAGTGTTCCTCGGTCTGCTCGCCGCCGCCGGGGTTGAGCCAGGAGATGATCAGGCCGTCGCGGAAGCTCTCGCGGTGCAGGATCGGCTGCTCGCGGCGGTACCAGGTGAGCTTGCGCAGGAAATCGGTGAGCGCCTTGTCCGCGTCGCCGATCTTCTGCCAGTCGAACCAGTTGATCTCGTTGTCCTGGCAATAGGCGTTGTTGTTGCCGCCTTGGCTGCGGCCGAACTCGTCGCCGCCGAGCACCATCGGCGTGCCGTGGGAGAGCAACAGGGTCGCCAGCAGGTTCCGCTTCTGGCGCTCGCGCACTTCGCGGATGCCGGCATCGTCGGTCGGGCCTTCGGCGCCGTAATTGTTGCTGCGGTTGTCGGAATGACCGTCGCGGTTGTCCTCCCCGTTGGCCTCGTTGTGCTTGTCGTTGTAGGAGACGAGGTCGTTCAAGGTGAAGCCGTCATGGGCGGTGATGAAGTTGACCGTCGCCCAGGGCCGGCGGCCGCGGATGTCGTAGATGTCGCCGGAGCCGGTCAAGCGCGCGGCGAAATCGCGCATAACACCCTCGGTGCCCTTCCAATAGTCGCGCACGGTGTCGCGGTACTTGTCGTTCCACTCGGCCCAGCCGGGCGGGAAGCCGCCGACCTGGTAGCCGCCGGGACCGATGTCCCAGGGCTCGCCGATCAGCTTCACCTTTGAGAGCACGGGATCCTGGCCCATGGCGTCGAAATAGCCGCCCCGCTGGTCGAAGCCATTGGGCTCGCGGCCGAGGATGGTGCCGAGGTCGAAGCGGAAGCCGTCCACATGCATCTCGTTGGTCCAGTAGCGTAGCGAATCCATGACCAGCTGCAGCACGCGCGGATGCGAGGTGTTGAAGGTGTTCCCGGTGCCGGTGTCGTTGATGTAATAGCGCGGCTGGCCCGGCATGGTGCGGTAATAAGCGTAGTTGTCGATGCCCTTGAAGGAGAGCGTGGGCCCGAGTTCGTTGCCCTCGGCGGTGTGGTTGTAGACCACATCGAGAATGACCTCGATGCCGGCGTCGTGAAAGGCGCGGACCATGTTGCGGAAACCGGCCAGGCCCTGCGGCCCGATGTAGCGCGAAGCCGGGGCGAAGAAGCCCATGGTGTTGTAGCCCCAATAGTTCTTGAGGCCCTTCTTCAGCAGGTGCTCGTCATCGGGGAAGGCATGCACCGGCAGCAGCTCGATCGCGGTGACGCCGAGGCTCTTCACGTAATCGACGATCGCTTTCTGACCGAGGCCCTCGAACTTGCCGCGGAGCTCCGGCGGGATCGCCGGATGGAGCTGGGTCATGCCGCGCACATGGGTCTCGTAGAACATGGTCTGGCCCCAGGGGATCTGCGGCCGCTGGTCTTCGCCCCAATCCTGCGCCGCGGCGTCGATCACCCGGCATTTCGGCATGCCGGCGGCGTTGTCGCGTTCGCTGAACGAAAGATCCTTTTCCTTCGCGCTCAATCTGTAGCCGAAATGCGCCGGCGACCACTTGATGTCGCCGATCAGTTCCCGGGCGTAAGGGTCGAGCAGCAGCTTGTTCGGATTGAAGCGATGGCCCTGCTCCGGGGCGTAAGGCCCGTGCACGCGGTAGCCATAAAGCGTTCCGGGACCGACGCCCGGCAGATAGCCGTGCCATATCTCGTCGGTGTATTCGGGAAGCGTGATCCGCTCGACTTCGCGCTTGCCCTTGGCGTCGAACAGGCACAGCTCGACCCGCTCGGCCTTGCTCGAGAAGATCGCGAAATTGGTGCCGGCGCCGTCCCAGGTCGCGCCGAGGGCGCGCGAATCGCCCGGCAGAACCTCACGGGTGGTCGCCATCCGATCTGCCATGATTCGATCCTCGTCGCTGGGAGACGGGGATAAACGCCGGTCGAGGCGGGATGGTTGCCTACTTCACCGCGCCCATCGTCAGGCCGCGGACCAGGTGCCGTTGCACCAGCAGCGCGAAGACGACGATCGGCAGGGCGCCGAGGACTCCGGCGGCGGACATCGAGGCCCAGTCGGTGTCGATGCGGCCGATCAGGGTGGCGGTGCCGCGCGGCATGGTCATGGCCCTGGGAGTCGCGGTCAGCGCCAAGGCGAACAGGAACTCGTTGAAGGTGACGATGACGGCGAAGATCGCAGTGGCCGCGAGACCGGGTGCCGCGAGCGGAAGGGCGATGCGGCGGAAGGCGGTGAAGCGGCTGTCGCCGTCCACCATGGCGGCCTCCTCGAGATCGACCGGGATCTCGCGGAAGAAGCTCTCCATCATCCAGACGCAGAAGGTGATGTTGAAGGCGGTGTAGGTGATGATCAGGCCCAGCCAGGTGTCGAGCAATTTGAGGCTCAGCATCAAGAGATAGACCGGGATCAGGATCACCACCGGCGGCACGATGCGAAGGGTGAGCAGCGAGAGGCCGATCTTGCGCTCCAGCCGATATTTCAAGTGGAACCGCGCAATCGCATAGGCGCCGAGCGAACCGGCGATCAGCGCCAGCACGACCGAGACGACCGTCGCGACCAGCGAGTTGACGAGGTAGTTGGCGAACTCCTTCTCCGAGAACAGGCGGATGTAGTTGTCGAAGGTCCAGACATGGGGATAGAGCGTCGCATCCTGGGTGATCTCGGCATTCGACTTGAAGGAGGCGGCGACCATCCAGTAGATCGGCAGCAGCACGACGCCCAGGATCAGGACGAAGATCGCGGCGCGGGTGAGGGAGAGCTTCCAATTGGGCGTCATGTATCCGGCCCCGCCCGCTTCAGCATGCGCACGGCGAACAGTGCGAAGGCGAGGATGATCAGGCCGATGGTGACGAACAAGGCCGCGGCATAGCCGGTCTGCTGGAACTTGAAGGCCATCTCGTAACCGAGGATCGGCAGCAAACGGGTCGCCTCGCCCGGGCCGCCCCGGGTCAGCACGAAGACCTGGTCGAAGGTGCCGAAAGCGTCGATGGTCCGGAGCACGATCGCGATGGCGAGGACCGGCCGGAGCATCGGCAGGGTGTGATCGACGAAGGTGCGCCAGGGCCCCGCGCCATCGACCCGCGCGGCCTCGAACGGCTCTTGCGGCAGGGATTGCAGGCCGGCCAGCAGGATCAGGAACATCAGCGGCGTCCATTCCCAGACGTCGAGCACGACCAGGCCGGTGAAGGCCTTCAAGGGATCGCCCAGGATCTGGACCTGGCCGCCGCCCATCGCCTCGGAGAAGGCGGTCAGCATGCCGGCATCGCTGGCATAGATCAGGCGGAACACGATCGCGACCACGACCGGGGTGATCACCATCGGGATGATCAGGATCGTGCGCAGGATGCGAATGCCGTAGAACTCGCGCAGGCAGAACAGCGCCAGTGCCAGGCCGAGAATGGTTTCGAGGGCGACGGAGAAGAAGACGAAGCGGACGGTGACCCAGAGCGAGTTCAGGAACTGCGGGTCGGTCCAAAGCTGGATGTAGTTGTCGAGGCCGACGAAGTCGAGCGGCTTGCCGTAGCGGTAGAACATCAGGCTCGCGCGCAGCCCGTCCCAGAGCGGATAGACCAGGACGGCGAGCACGATCAGCACCGCCGGGGCGAGCAGCAGGTAGGGGAGCGCCAAATCCATCCCCGCGCCCTGCAGCCGTTCCCGGCGGCGCATCGTGGTTCCGCGTTTGACCACGTCGGTCATTCAGACCCGTTTACTTGTAGTATCCGGCTTGGGTCAGGTAGTCCTTCACCTGACCGGCCGCGACGTCCATCGCGGCACCGCCGCCGGAGCCGGCCTGCAGCGCCTTGTTGAGCTGGATGCCGATCAGTTCCTCGACCTTCGACCAGTCCGGGGTGCGCGGCCGTGGCAGGCATCCGGCATCGAGTTGCTGCAAGGCGACGGGGATCAGGCGGTTGCCCGGCTTCTCCACGGCGAAGCCGGAGCGCTTCACGGGAATGGAACCGGCTTCAGCGAGTTTCGCTTGCGTCGCGCCGCTGGTATACCACTTCAGGAACTCGATCGCGTTGGCCTTGTTCGGCGCGGCTTTCGGTACGCCGGCAATGAAGATGCCCATCTGCGAGATCGCCTTCACCTGCTTCGGCACGACGCCGAAGTCGAGCTTGCCGACGATCTTCGATGCCGCGGGATCGTCGGATTTGATGGCATTGCCGGAATACTGGATGATGGCGCCCGCATCGCCGCCGAGAATCGCCGCACCCTCCTGGTCGGAATCGAACTCGACCACACCGGCCGCCGAGTTCGCCTTCATGGTGCCGACGAAGAAGTCGGCCGCGGCCTTGCCGGCCTCGTTGTTGAAGATCGGATTCCACTTGTCGTCGAAGTAGTCGCCGCCGAAGGACAGCAGGATCGGCGACCAGCTCGCGATGATCGGACCGCCCGAGACGCCGCGGAACACCACAGGATACTTGATCTTTCCGGCCGCGACGCCTTCCTTGCCCTTGGCGATCAGTTCGTCCCAAGTCGCCGGCGGCGCATTGCCATAGACGTCATTGCGATAGGTCAGCGTCTGCAAGTCGCCGACGAACGGCACGCAGATCAGCTTGGGGTCGGCGGACTCGAAGCCCTTTACGCGTGGACCAGACTGCGGCGGCCAATACCCCATGTCGAACATCGGGGCGATCCAGTCCTTGTCGGAACCGTCGAGGCCTGCGGCGCCGAGGTCTTCCAGCACCTCAGCCGCGCCGAACTGCGGGACCCACGGATCGTCCAGCAGGTAGATGTCGTACTGCCCGGCGGAGTTCTGCGCATCGGCAAACCACTTCTCCAGCGTGACGCCGTATTCGTCCTCGAGGAACTCGACGTCGAAGCCGCCTTCCGCCTTGGCCAGCGGGATGATCTTGTTCTTGAACGGCGCAAGACCGCCATCGGCGAAGGCGCCGATGATCACCTTGCCGCCGGCGGCGCGCGCCGGGGTGGTGCGGATCAGCGACGTCATCAGCGTCGAGCCGATTGCGAGGCTGGCACCGCCTTTCAGGACTTTCCGGCGGCTGAAGCCTTGCCGGGTCTTCTTGGTAGCAGTCATCGTTCACCCTCCCTGTATGGTGCGTCGTGCATCTGCTTGGTGCCCGTCGTTCCGCCGGTTCTTGCAACGGGCCATCCAGTCATTGTGGATCGGCGGCGGAATTGCTTGATCAGTTGTCGCGTCACGCGGCGCGGCTCCTGCGATCGGCGTTGCGCGCCGTGATGCGGCGGGTCATCGCCGCATGCGCTTCGGGTGATCCGTCGTGGAACGTGCCGAACCACCGGTCGAGCGGGATCGCCCCGTCGGCGTAATTGCACTCGAAGAACTTGTGATGGAGATAGTGGGCGTAGCCCTCCATCGCGAGGCCGCGCTTGCCCAGCATCACCCGGTCGAATCCGCTATGCGCGGGCGCCGGCGAGATGCCGGCATGCAACAGGTTGAACAGGGCATGCAGCGGATGCGATGGAACGATCCAATGCACCAGCACGCAGGAGAAATAGAGCAGATGCTCCAGTGGATGCATCGCGAGACCCGACCACGGGCCGGGATTGACGTTGTTGTGGTGCAGCCGGTGCACGACCCGATAGAGCGGCGGCCAATGAATGAGGCGGTGGACGCAGTAGAAATGGACCTCGCGGTAGAGCGGGATCAGCAACAGCAGCAGGAAATTGTAGACCGGATGCGCCTCCCAGCTCACGAACGGAATGATCCCGTTGGCGAAGGCCCAGAGCGTCACGGCTTCATAACCGGTCCAGATCGTGACGCCGCTGGCCAGGCTCCAGGTCAGGTTGTCGAGGATCTGGCTGCGGAACAGGAATCGGGGGCTGTCCTCGTCGAGCCACTTGGCGTTGTACTTGTAGGCGCTGCCCTGGGCGCGGCGGGTGTAGAGATAAAAATGAAACGCGCCGAAGAACAGGATCGCGAGGGCGGCGTTGCGCAGGAACAGCCAGGCAATCCAGGCGGGCGCGAAACTGCGCATCGTCTCCAGCGGCGGCGTCAGAAAGGTCCAGCAGGCGACGGCGATCGCGGCATAGAACAGGTTCCAAGGCAGCAGATAGCCGGACCATCCGAACAGCCAGCGCAGCAAGCCGACCGGCTGGAGCGGCCAGACAAAGACCGCCGGGTAGCCGATGCGCGCCAGCGGCTTCCAGTTGCCGCGCGGGTCGCGCGTTCCATGCAGGGTGTCGTCCATCAGCCCGCCTCCCCGTTGCGCGCGCGATGCACTTTGGTCGAACCGGATGAATCGAAGAAACAGGCGTCGGCCGCGTCGAACGCGACCCCGAGCGTGGAGCCGATCGCGGCGGTGAAGCCCTTCGCCGCCCGCAGAGTCACCCGCTCGTCGCCGAAGCGCACATCGACCAGGGTCTCGTTGCCCATCGGCTCGACCACATACACTTCGCCGCTCAGCGCGCCGGGGCTGCCCGGCGCGGCAAGGCGGATGTCCTCGGGCCGGATGCCGAGCTCGGTGATGGCGGAGGCCAGGCAGCGCTGGTGCCGAGCCCCGTCGATCGGCACGGTGGCGCCGGCGACATGAATGCCCTGCTCGCTCACTTCGGCCCGCAGCACGTTCATCGGCGGGTTGCCGACGAAGAGCGCCACGAAGCGGTTGGCCGGGCGCTCATAGACATCGGCGGGCGGCGCCAGTTGCTGCAGCTCGCCCTGGCGCATGACCGCGACCAGGTCGGCCATGGTGAGCGCCTCCGCCTGGTCGTGGGTCACGTAGATCGTGGTCGCGCCGAGGCGGTGGCAGAGCCGCTTGATCTCGCCGCGCATGGAGAGGCGGAGCCGCGCGTCGAGGTTGGAGAGCGGCTCGTCCATCAAGAAGGCGGCGGGATCGCGCACGATGGCGCGCGCGAGCGCCACGCGCTGGCGCTGGCCGCCGGAGAGCTGCCGCGGATGCCGATCCAGCAGCGGGTCGATCTCCAGGGCTTGCGCGACCTCGGCGATCTTCTTCGCGCGGGTCGCGGCATCCACGTTGCGGATCCGCAGCGGATAGCCGATGTTGTCGGCGATGGTCATATGCGGATAGAGCGCATAGGACTGGAACACCATGGCGACGTCCCGGTCGCGCGGTTGCAGGCGCGTAACGTCGCGGTCGCCGATGATGACCTTGCCGGCGGTCGGCGTCTCGAGGCCGGCGAGGATGCGGAGCGCAGTGGTCTTGCCGCAGCCCGAGGGGCCGAGCAAGGCCAGGAAGGTGCGGTCGGGGATGTCGAGATTGAGAGCGTGGAGCGCCGTGAAGGCCTCGAAGCGCTTTTCGATCCCCTCGTAGCGCACGCCGCTCATTTGCGCGGCCTCGCGGTGGTGGCGCGGACGATCAATTGCACGTCCAGGAACTCACGATGGGAGACCGTCCGATTGGCGCGCGCCGCCTTGATCACCAGATCGACGGCGCGGCGGCTCATCTCGACCGCGTCGGAGCGAACCGTGGTCAGCTGGACGCGGCTGTGCGAGGCCAGCGGGATATCGTCGAAGCCGACCACCGAGACGTCGTCCGGGACCTTCAGGCCGCGGCGTTCCAGCCGGTCGATGGTGGCGATGGCTTGCATGTCGTTATGCGCGACCACGGCGGTGGCGCCGTCGTCGATCGCGATCGGCACCAGGCGGCGCTTCTTCAGCGCGGCCTTGAAGCCGAGATAACGACGCTCACCGGCATGCTCGCGCAGGTGATCGGAGACGAAGGCCAGGCGACGGTGCCCCAGCCCATAGAGATGCGCGACAATGGCTTCCATGGCGGCGGCGTCGTCGTGGTCGAGGACGCCGAGGCGCGGATCGTCGAACTCGCCCAAGGAGGCGAGGATGACCGGAATGTCGCGGTCGAGCAGAATCTTCGGCAGCGTGGAGGCCAAGGCCATGCCGCCGATGATCACACCGTCCACCCGGCGCTCGATCCAGGCGCGGGCCGCCTGCTCCTCGGTCTCGGGCAGGCATTCGGTGTTGGCGGTCAGCACCGCGTAGCCCAGCGCGTTGGCGGCCCGCTCCACGCCGACCGCGAGCTGGGCGTAGAACGGGTTGGTGAGGTCCGGGACGACGATCCCGATCGCCGAGGAGGTGCGCGCCTTCAGCGACCGCGCAATCGCATTGGGGTGATATCCAGTCTCGGCGATGGCGCGCTGTACCCGGAGGCGCGTCTCCTCCGCCACCATGGTCGTGCCGCGGATGACGTTCGAAACCGTGGATTTCGAAACGCCGGCCCGCTCGGCAACGTCCATGAGGGTGGTCATGCCGCTTCGGCCATCTGCGCCAGCGCGCGACTCAAGCCCGCGGCGGAGCGCGAAGTCCCCTCTTCGCCATCATAGCGCGGGTCCTCGTGCTCGATCGAGATCACGCCGTCATAGCCGGCCTTGCGGAGCGCCTTCAGGAAGCGGACCCAGGTCGCGTCGTCCTGGCCCTCGCCGCAGGAGACGAAGTGCCACGGCGCCGTCGCCGGATCGGGCAGCGCGAAATGCAGCACACCCTGTTTCTTGATACGGTCCGGATAGAGCTTGGTGTCCTTGCCGTGGGCGTGGCCGATGCGGTCGCCCCACTCCTCAACGACAGCGACCGGGTCGATGCCCTGCCACCAGAAATGACTGGGATCGAGGTTCAAGCCGACATTGCGATCGACGTATTTGGTGAGCTCGCCGAAGCCGGCGGAATTGAAGATGGTCACGCCGGGATGCATCTCCAGGCAGACCATGACCTTCGGCGCCGCCTTGGCGAGCCAGGTCGAGGTCTCGCGCCACCAGGGCCCGACCTCGTTCTCCATCTGCCATTTGAAGATATTGTCGTCATCGGCCGAGGTGGCCCAGCACGGGAAGATGCTCAAGGCGCCGCCGCCCTTCCCCGCCGGGCAGCCGCTCATGGTGATGACGCGATCGACCTTGAAGTAAACGGCGAGATCGACCGCGGCCTTGAAGCGCGCCTGGGCATCGGCGCGCTTGGCGGGATCGGGGTGCAGCAGGTTGCCGGCGGCGTTGATCGCCGAAAAGCGGATGCCGAACTCCTTCATCTCGCCGGCGATCGTGTCGCGTTCCTTCTGCGAGCCGACGGTCGCGATGTCGAGATGTGGACGCGGCCAGGGGCCCCAGGCGCCGACCCCGATCTCGATGTCGTTGAGACCGCGCTCGGCGCACCATTGGAACATCGCGCGGCGGTCGAGATGCGGCAGTGAATCCGAGTAGACGCCAATTCTCATGGCTCGGCCCTCTTGTAAGCGGAAATCAGGAATTCGACATCGCGCCGCGCCTGTTCGAGCGGCGTCTTCACCGGAGCTTCGCCGCAGGCCGCGGCATGGAAGGCGCGCAGTTGCTCGCGGAACGCCTCTTCGTAAGACACCCGGAACTCCTGGGTCTCCAGCGCCATGTTGTCGCCGCCCTTGCGCAAGGTGAGCTTGGTCGGGAAGTTGCGCAGATAAGGAGAGGGAAAGACGAGCTCGATGATGCGGTCGATGCAGTAGACCGTGACGCGCTCGGTGTAGTCGGGAACGCCGGGGAGATTGAGATGGGTCATCCGCACCCGGCCGCCGCCGGGCAGGCCGAAGCCGAGCTCGACGCCCGCGCCGTTGTCGAAGAAGGAGCCGTGATCCGCTTCGGCCGGCAGCTGGTGGTCAAGATGCGCCAGCATGCCGTGCACCACGCCGACATCGTGCACCAGCGAGGAGAGGAAGCCGCCGCTGAGCGCACGGGCGCCGGCGGCAGAGGGATCGCGACCGGCGGATTCCCTCAGCTGCGCGGTATTGGCGGTGCGGAACTGGTCGCGCAAAGCGGCGGGCAGATCGTCGGCCACGGTCATGGGCAGATGGGCGACGAAGGGATTCTGGTCGGGATCGTTGACTTCGACCGAGATCAGCTTCACGTCCTCGATCTTGCTCGGCAGCAGATCCAGCGCGTTCTTGAAGGCAGGATCGTGGCGCTTCATGTAGGCGACTTGCAGCACCTTTCCGGCCTTGTCGCGCGCCGCCTTGATGCGGTCGCAGCCGCTCAAGGTGAGCGAAAGCGGCTTCTCGCAGAGCACGTGCAGGCCGGCTTCGAGCGCGGTCACGGCGAGGTCGGGATGGAAAGGATCGGGCGCCGCGATCACCAAAGCGTCGAGCTTGGTGGCTTTGAGCAGGCTGGGAAGATCGGCATGCAGTTGCTGGATGCCGTAGCGCGCGCCCAGCGCATTGCGCACGGCAACCGAGGCGTCGGCCAGGCCGACGAAGTCGAAACGCTCGCGGTCTTCCCAGAGGTAGAAGGCGTGC
This sequence comes from Dongia sedimenti, assembly GCA_030715195.1. Lineage (GTDB taxonomy): Bacteria > Pseudomonadota > Alphaproteobacteria > Dongiales > Dongiaceae > Dongia > Dongia sedimenti. Next base: position 407,650 of record JAUYVI010000001.1, on the reverse strand, counting down.
TCCGCCTGTCCCACCAGCCCCGCGCCGACCAGTCCCGCCCGCAACCGCTTCATGCTTCCCCGTCTCTTCACCGGACCGGATTTCCGGAACCGACGAAATTTTCCAGTTTTCCGTTCTCTTGATTGGAACGTTCCAATTTTTTGCAATGAAGCACCGGAGGCGGAGCGCTGTCAAGCCTCCTCGTCATCGCCAGGCTTGACCCGGCGATCTGGTGCCTGTGCGGATGCAGATGCAGATGCAGATGCGCGGGTCGCGGACGCGAATGTCCGCATGGGCGGACGGGGCTCGCGCATGACGGCGGATGTGAAGCGGGGCGCCGCCGCTCTCGCAGACGACGCCCCGCTCCGCCGGGAGGAAGGCCTGGTTAAGCGTAGCCGCCGGAAGCGGCAATGCGTTCGCCGGTGACCCAGCCGGATTGCTCCGACGCGAGGAAGACGGCGAGCTTGCCGATGTCGTCGGGCTGCCCGATGCGGCCGAGCGGCGTCGCCGCGACCAGTTGTTTCTCCATATCGCTGCCGATCATGCCGAGCGTGCGCGCGCCTTCGGTGTCGACGCCGCCGGGGGCGATGGTGTTGACCCGGATTTTGCGCGAGCCGAGTTCCACCGCGAGGACACGCGTCACGGAATCAAGCGCGCCCTTGGTTGCGGAGTAGACCGAAGTTTGCGGGAAAGCCTTGGTGCTGACGACCGAGCTCACGTTGATAACGCTGCCGCCGTTGCCGTTGAAATGCGCGACGGCTTCCTTGGTCGTGAGCAATGGGCCGAGCACGTTGATGTCGAACTGGCGGCGGTATTCCGCCTCGGTCACGTCTTCGATCGCCTGGAAGCCATAGACACCGGCGTTGTTGACCAGGACGTCGACGGGGCCAAACGCTTCCTTTGTCGCCGCAAAGAGACGCTTCACGTCCGCTTCCTTCGAGACGTCGCCCTGGACCGCGATCGCCTTGCCGCCCTTCTGCTTGATCGAGGCGACGACGCGCTCAGCATCATCCTTGGCCGAAGCATAGTTCACCACGACCGAGGCACCCGCCGCGGCCAGCTCCTGCGCGATGCTGGCGCCGATACCCTTGGAGGCGCCGGTCACCACCGCCACCTTCCCCACCAAGTCACTCATGTCGCTCTCCTTGAGGCTGTTTGTTCGATACTTAGATAAGCGTCGAATTGACGGGTTCAAGGGGCCAGACTTTCAAACGGTGGGCGATCCGATTCTTGTCTGTTTGCAGGCTTTCGAGGCGCCGGGCCCACGCCTTGGGGGCTCAAAGACAGACGACGTGAATCCCGGAACCAAGTCCCGGGATGACGATCGCGTTGAAGAACGCGCCGAGACCCTTGCGCAGCGGGCCGGTCAGATCTTGGAGAGGCGGTCCAGGTATGCCTTCAGCACATCGCGCTGCAGCACCAGGTTGGCGAACTTGCCGTCGCGCTGGATCTCGATGAGGCCAGCGGTCTCCAGCTCCTTCATATGGTGCGACAGCGTGGCGGCGCTGACGTCGTGGCACTCGCCGATCGCGCTGCAGGCCAGACGCCCGTCGGCATCGCCGATCTGCTTCAGAATCTGATAGCGGCGCGGTTCAGCGAGGGCGCGGGCGATGCGGGAAAACTGCCGGTCGCTGAGGCGGGAATCGGGCTTGGCCATAAGTGCAATGTAGCGACTGGGACGCGGTGCTTAAAGCGCCGGCCGCGGAATGCCGTCATTCCAAAGGATTAGAGCTCGGAGGCCACAAGGCCGAGTGGATCTGTACGCCCGGAGCGCCGGGCGCCTTGCCTGTTGTCGGTGACGGCGCCCGGAGCGATCCGGGCCGTCACCGAGCCACTGCTACAGCGCGCGGGGCGCTGCCGGGATCTGCAGGAACTCCTGCCAGCCACGTTTCCGCCGGGCATAAACCGGAACGGCCTCGACCGCTCCGATCGTGCTCAGCGCCGTGGCGCGGCGCAGGTAGAACCCGACCAGCATCCCCAGTGGCAATTGGGCGGCCAGCCACAACGTGATCGAAGCCGCTACCCACTCCGTGATTCCAAATGAACCGAACATTGGCTCTTCCATCCCAGCGGTCTTTTTTAGACTCAATCTTGTCGCTCAAGTCCCGCGATGGACGCCCCTTGACACCGGCCATCGCGTTTTTATCGACTCGGCGACTTAACCATATTGTCGCCGATCTCATTTAAGAAAGGGTTATTTTTTCTAAAAATTTCGCATTTTCGATCGCACAGCTGTAACGCGCGATCGGAGGGCCCGATCGACACAGTGTTGCTCTTCCGCCTGATGAATTTTTGGGCAGTAAGCGCGGGCGCAGAACGCCTTAGGCGGCGAGCTGGCGGAGCTTCTTCAGCAGGTAATCGAGGTTCTCGGAGTCCATGTCCTCATATTGTGTGAGGACCCGCTCGATGACCTTGGAAGCAAAGCGCTCGCGGTCCTTTTCGCCACCGTCATATTCGGTCGAGCGGACCATATCGAGTGCAGTGCGGAAAGCCGGATAAAGCGCGGTCGGCAGGTTGGTCCGCGCGTAGAGCGATTGCAGGCCGAGCTTGCCCTCGTCATGGATCAGCATGCGGGCATTGACGATCGTCGTGTTGGAGAGCACGGCGAGGCTGGCCTCGAAGAAGCCGAGATCGCCCATGCAGAGCGCCCGCAGGATCAGGCTCGGCGTCAGGCGCTGGTGGTCGCGCAGCTGGCGGACGAGATCGACCACGTCGGCGCCCTTGGAGCCCGGCGGCAGCAGCGCCACCGTGGCGCGCTCGCGGGCCTGCATCACCAAGTCCGCCGCCTGGTCGGGCGACAGTTCGCGCTTGGTCAATAGGTAGTCGCGGAGCGATTCCGAAACCGCGGCGACCAGCCGCTCGGCAATGGTGACCGGCAGATCGGGCCGATGCGCCAGCGTATTGCGCACAGTCACATCGGTACCGTGCTTCTCGATCGCCTTGTTGATGATGGTCTCGTTGAGCTTGGCGCCCGGATTGGAGACCAGGGCCGCAACCACATGCGCGGCACGGCCATGATCGACCAGGGCCTCGGCGACGGCGGTGGAGACTTCGGCGCGGCGGGCGATCGCCACCTGCTTGTCGGCGCCCGAGACCCGCACGATCTCGATCAGATCGGCGTCGCTGAGCACGGTCGAAAACTGCAGCATCGGCAGGGCGACGGATTCCACGTCCTTCGCCAGGCTGAGGGCGACATCCTTCGGCAGGCCGGCGTTTTCCTTGAGGTTGCGCGCGAGCGCCTCGCGCACCATGACCTCGACGTCCTTCATCATGACGCGGAAGATCGCCTCGGCGAGCTCGCGTTCCTTGTCGGTGAGCTTGCCGACATCGAAGGCCACGGCGAGCTTTTCGGCGGTCTCGGCGCGGACATCGCCGGATGGACTCGCCATCAGCCGTTGCACATCCGCTTCCGTCAGCATGCCAGCCATGGTGGGGCCTCATCTCTGGTTGTCGCGCCGGCTCGTCCCCGCGCGGACGCCTAGGGAAATGTACCGGTTAATGCCTTCGGGGTCGACGTGTAATCGACCCATGGTCCTATTTAACAACCTGGTAATTAAGGAAAAATTGACGAGAGTTCCGTGCCGCGAATACGCGCCAAATACGGCCGCTGGGTGAGACGCGCGCCCTCACCCGCCATGCCCGGACCTATCCGGGCATCTGGTTCCAAAAAGGGCACCAGATCGCCGGGTCGAGCCCGGCGACGACGATATAGCTCAGGCGGCTGTGGCGGCCAGGGCGGCGCCGAGCTTTTCGACGATCTCGCCGACCTGGGCCTCGGTCAGGTTGTAGGGCGGGGCCAGGATGATGTGGTCGCCCTGCTTGCCGTCGATGCAGCCGCCCCCGGGGTAGCAGATCAGGCCGCGCTCCATCGCCGCCTCGCGGACGCGGAGCCAGGTCTTGCGGGCCGGATCGAGCGGGGCCTTGGTTTCCCGGTCGGCGACCAGCTCCAGGCCCAGGAACATACCCCGGCCGCGGATATCGCCGACCTGGGGGTGCTGGCCGAAGCACTCGTTCAGGCGCTCCCGCAGCAGCCCGCCCATCTTGCGGACGTTCTCAAGCAGCCCCTCCTCCGCGATCGCGTCCTGGACCGCCAGGGCGGCGGCGCAGGAGAGGGTATGGCCGGAATAGGTGGTGCCGTGCTTCAGCACGCCCGAGCCGGCGGCGATCGCGTCGCGGATCCGGCGGTGGGCCAGCAGCCCGCCGATCGGCGCATAGCCGCCGCCGAGGCCCTTGGCCATGGTGAGGATATCCGGCGTGACGCCGTCTTCGGCGCAGGCATACATGTGGCCAGTCCGGCCCATGCCGCACATGACCTCGTCGAAGATCAACAGCACGCCGTGGCGGTCGCAGATCTCGCGCAGCCGCTTGAGGTAGCCCGGCACGGGCGGCGCGGCGCCGAGACTGGCGCCGGTGACCGGCTCGGCGATGAAGGCGGCGACATTTTCGGCCCCGAGCTTCCGGATCGCGGCGTCGAGCTCGTCGGCGATCCTCATGCCATATTGCTCGGCGGTCTCGTCCGCGCGGCGGTCGCGGTATTCGTAGCAGGGCGCGATATGCTCGACCGGCGCCAGCAGCGCCTCATAGGGGGCGCGGCGGTTGACGTCCTCGCCGAGTGCCAGGGTCGCGAGCGTGTTGCCGTGATAGCTGCGCCGGCGGGCGATGAAGAGCCGGCGCGTCGCTTCACCGCGTTCCATGTGGTATTGCCGCGCGAGCTTGATCGCACTCTCGACCGCCTCGGCGCCGCCGGCGACGAAGAAGGCGCTGTCCAGGCCGTCCGGCGCCTGCTCGACCAGGCGGTCGGCGAGCTTCTCCATGGCCGGCGATGTGAAGAACAGGGTGTAGCCGTAGGCGAGCTCGGAAGCCTGCCGCGCGATCGCCGCGATTACCTTCGGATGCGAATGGCCGAGGCAGGAAACCGCCGGGCCGCCCGAGGCGTCGAGATAGCGCTTTCCCGTACTGTCGATGACATAGGCGCCCTCGCCTTTCACGGCGACGGGCAGGCTCCGCTTCAGGTCGCGGTGCAGAACATGAGACATGGTGACACTCAACTGGTGGCGAGGATTCCGGCGACGACCTGGCTCAGCACCTGGCCGAGCGCCTGTTCGAAGGCGACCACGATGGCGGCGAGATCCTTGCCGCTCGCCGGGGCCGAGGCCTCGGCGCTGACGGTGCGGGTGATGCGGCGGTCAGGCATCTGCACCAGCTTGGCGATGAGACGGACATGCGCGGTGGCGGCGGCGCCCTTCGCGGTGTAATCGGCCTCGAAGTCCCGGAGGTCGGATTGCAGGATGTAGTCGGCACGCAGGCCCGCCGCGTCGCGCCCGACCGCGACGATCGCATTGGTGGATTCGAAAGCCTCGATCATCTTGGCCTGCACCATCCTGGGCGCGGTGTCGGACCAGTTGCCGTCGGCGAAATATTCGATGACGTTCGCGGTGCGGGTGAGCGCGATGCGGGTGGTATCGATGTCGCGCTCGGCGGAGGGCTCCGCCACCACCAGCTGCCAGCCGACCTTGGCGGGTTGCTGCGACAGGCTGAGCTTGGGCGTCACGGTGTAGAGTGTCAGCGGCTTGTTGACGTCGGGCACCAGCCCGCAGCCCGCGAGGCCGGCGGCCGATAGAACAAGGAAGTGGCGCCGCGTGGTTTCCAAGGGGGTCTTCACTGCGGATTCACTCCCTTGTTGCGGTCGCTGAGGAAGAAGCGCGCCGGATCGCGTTCAATCTCCTGGGAGATGCGGGCCATGGAGCCGGCGAGCTCGCGGAGCTGCGCGATGAGGTCGGTCGCCTCGTAGAGCGCGCTGCCGGTGAACTGCTTCAAGGGCTCGCGGTTGTCGGTGATGACGCCGTTCAGCTGGTCGGCGGTGCTCTTGAAGGCGGCGGACATCTCCTGGAAGCTCTGCACCGCCTTCCGCGCATCGCCGGTCATGGCGCCGGCGCTCTTGTTGAGCTGGTCGGCCAGACTCTTCAGCGAAGCGCCGGCCTCGGAGAAGTTGCTAACCGCGACGTTGCCGTTGTCGAGCAACGTGTCGATCTGCTGCTGGTGGCTGTTCAAGTTGACCGACAGATCGCGCAGGTTGCTCAGGGTGGTGGTGAGCGCCACGCGGTTCTCGTCGCTCAGCATCTTGTTGAGGTTCTCGGCGATCTGGGTGAGCTTGTTGAGCAGGTTCGGGGCCTGGGCGACCAGGCGTTCCAGCGGGGAGACGCCGCCTTTCACCTCACGGCCGGGAGACAGCAGCTTGGCTTCCTTGCTGCCGCGGCTGATCTGCAAGACGACGCCGCCAGCGATGCTCTGGATTTCGATGGTCGCCTGGGAATCGTCGCGGACCGGCGTGCCCTCGCGCACCACGAAATCGACCCGCGCCAGCTCCGAGTTTTCGGAGTCAATCCGCACGTCCGTCACCCGGCCGACCGGAATGCCGCCGAACAGCACCGTGGTATCGGTGCGCAGCTGCGAGACCGAGCCGCTGAAGCGCGTGTAATAGGGAACGAAGGTCACCTGGCCGCTGAACTTAGCGATCCAGATCGCGAACAGGCCGCCGCAAACGACGAGCACCAGCACGAAGGCGCCCACGGCGAGGTGTCTGGCTCGGGTCTCCATGAAGTCTCTTTTCGCTCAGTTAGCGGGTTGCGGCACGGGCTCGCCGGCCGAACCGCCGATTCCTGCGGCACGTGCCCGCGGCCCGTGGAAATAGGCCTTGATCCACGGGTGATCGTCTCGCTGCAATTCCGCCAAGGTGCCGACCTTGATGCGCTTATCCACCAGCACCGCGATACGGTCGCAGATCGCCGCGAGGCTGTCCAGGTCGTGGGTGATCATCACCACCGTCAGGCCGAGACTGCGCTGCAGGCTCTGGATGAGCTCGTCGAACTCGGCGGCGCCGATCGGATCGAGCCCGGCGGTCGGCTCGTCGAGGAACAGGATCTCGGGATCCAGGGCGAGCGCCCGGGCGAGGCCGGCCCGCTTCTTCATGCCGCCGGAGAGCTCGGATGGGAACTTGGCGCCGGCTTCGGGCGCCAGGCCGACCAGGCGGATCTTGAGCTCGGCGATCTCGCGGCGGAGCTCCGGCGGCAGCTGGGTGTGCTCCTTCAGCGGCGTCTCGATGTTCTCGACCACGGTCAGCGAGCTGAACAGCGCACCGTTCTGGAACAGGACGCCCCAGCGCTCCTCGATCTGGCGCCGCTCGCGGTCGTTCATGTCCAGCATCGATTTGCCGAAAACTTCGATCGAGCCCTCGGCCGGGCGGTTGAGGCCGATGATGGTTCGCAGCAGCACCGACTTGCCGCTGCCCGAGCCGCCGACGATTCCGAGGACTTCGCCGCGCTTCACGTCGAGATCGACGCCGTCATGCACGACCTGGGTGCCGAAGCGGTTGACGATGCCCCGCAGGCTGATGATCGGCGGTGCGATGAGGGGCTCGTTCCACTCGGCCATCAGAACCCCAGGTACGAGAAGAGGACGGAGAAGAAAGCGTCGAAGATGATCACCAGGAAGATGCCTTCGACCACGGAGCGCGTGGTGAGGCGGCCGACGCTTTCGGCGCTTCCGGAGACGCGCAGCCCCTCGAAGCAGCCGACCAGGGCGATCAGCATGGCGAAGACCGGCGCCTTCACGATGCCGACCAGGAAGGTGTTGAGACTGACCGCCGTGTTCAGGATCCGCCAATACTGGCCGAAGCTGATATCGAGCAGCACCAGACTCATCAGGCCGCCGCCGAGCAGGCCCATGATGTCGGCGAAGAAGGTCAGCAGCGGCAGCGCGATCATCAGCGCCAGCACCCGCGGCGCCACCAGGACCTCCATCGGGTCGAGGCCGGTGACGCGCAGCGCATCCACCTCCTCGTTCACCTGCATGGCGCCGATCTCGGCGGTGAAGGCGGAGCCCGAGCGGCCGGCCACCACGATTGCGGTCAGCAGGATGCCCATCTCGCGCAGGACCGAGATGCCGACCATGTTGATGGTGAAGACCTGGGCGCCGAAGCGGCGCAGCTGATCGGCGCCCTGGAAAGCGAGGACGACGCCGACCAGGAAGGAGATCATGCCGACGATCGGCAGGGCGTTCAGACCGGTGCGCTCGATATGCGAGACCACCGAGACCCAACGCAGGCGCTTCGGCTTCGCGATGATGCGGCCGAAGGTCTCCACCAGCGAACCGAAGAACGCGATGAGATCGAGCGCCTCCTTGAGGACCACCTCGGTCGCGGCGCCGACGTCGGCCAGCCAGTCGAGAAAGAGGACGCGGCGGGCCGGCTCTTCCACCGGTTCCGGACCGGCCTCGAGCACGCGCTTGAACAGCGGCAGCAGCGCCGCCGGCGGCTCGATCCACATGACCTTGGCGCCGCCCGCCCCGGCCCGCTCGGCGGTGCGCATGATCAGCCACGCACCGGCGGTGTCCAGCATTTCCAGCGGCGAGAGATCCAGCGTGACGGCACCCGAGCCCGGCTTCAAGGCCGCGGCGGCCTGATCCAGCGCGTTCGCATGGCTGAGCGTCCAGGCGCCGCCGAACTGCCACGCCTGGCCGTCACGACCAGGTTCTGCTTTCACCCACCCCGCGTCGGTCATCCGGGGTGCGCGTGCTTGGTGGCGTGAGTCTTTGCCGGTGCGGGCTGCATCAGATCAGAACAATCGGCTCAGACGCTCGGTTCCAGCTTCGGCATGCAGCGATGCAGCTCCGCCGTCTCGCCCTGCTTGGGGTAGAAACTGTCTTCCGGATTGTCGCAGGTCTCGGTCGCCGCCTGCGTGCCTGTGACCACCAGGGTGCAGCTCACCGTGACCTGAAGCGATTCATAGCGCTGGCTGTAGGCGGCGCGGTCGCTGCCGACCGAGACATCGATCGCCGGCGGCGAGTAGAAGCCGCGCCTGGGGTGGAAGAAGATATCGTCGTCGGCGACATTGATGACGTAGTCATCGACGCCGCACCACTGGCCGATGATCGGGCGCTGCGATCCGGCCTGCGCGGCATGCGCCTCGAGCGCGAAGGCGAGGCTCAAAGCCGCCAGGATCCGGAAATTTCGGCGCCGCATCGGGTGATGCCCATACTGCTGCAACAGGGGCAGCAGTATGGCACGGCGAAGACGGCCGCGACCAGCCCCGAGGTCCTACGGCTGTAGGAACCCGGCCGGTCGCGGCCGTTCCGAATCCGCTAGATGTAGATGGCCCGAAGCGGGTCGAAGCCGTTGAAATTGACCGCGGAATAGGTGGTCGTGTAGGCGCCGGTCGAGTAGAGGCGGAGCCGGTCCCCGCTCTCCAGGTCGGACGGCAGCGTATAGCCGGCCTTGTCATAGAGGATATCCGCGGAATCGCAGGTGGGGCCGGCCAGCACCACCGGGGCTTCCGGCGCCGCGCTCTCGCCGACGGGGCGGATGCGGTAGCGGATGGCCTCGCCCTCCACTTCCGCCAGACCGCCGAAGCGGCCGACGTCCAGATAGACCCAGCGCCGGTCGTCGTCATAGGACTTCTGCGACACCAGCACGACCTCGGTCTCCAGCACGCCGGCATCGCCCACCATGTAGCGGCCGGGCTCGATGATGATCTCCGGCTGGCCGGCGCCGAAGCTGGCCTTCAGCGCGCGGCCGATCGCGGCGCCATAGGCGGCGACCGTCGGGACGCCCGGACCATAGGTCGCCGGGAAACCGCCGCCGAGATCGACCATGCGCAAGGTGACGCCCTGCTCGGCTGCGCGGTCGAACACCCACTTGGCTTCGGCGATGGCGTTGCCCCATTGCGCGGGGTCGAGCTGCTGGGAGCCGACATGGAAAGAGACGCCATGCGGGACGAGGCCGAGCTTGGCCGCACCGACCAGCAGGTCGGCGGCCATTTCCGGCGCGCAACCGAACTTCTTGTTCAAGGGCCAGAGCGCGCCCTTGCCTTCGACCAGGATACGGCAGAACACCCGCGCGCCCGGCGCGTGCTGCGCGATCTTGCGGAGCTCGGCTTCGGAATCGAAGGCGAAGAGATCGACGCCGACCGCATGGGCAAAGGCGATGTCGGCCGGCTTCTTGATCGTGTTGCCGAAGGAGATCCGCGCCGGCTTCGCGCCGGCGGCCAGCACCTGGCGGATCTCGCCGGCCGAGGCGGTGTCGAAGCTGGAGCCGAGCGCAACCAGGCGGTCGAGGATCTCCGGCGCCGGGTTGGCCTTCACGGCATAGAAAATCTCGGCGGCGGGCAGCGCCGCGCGCAGGTCGCCATACTTGCCGGCGACGATCGAGAGATCGACCACCAGGCAGGGCGTCGCGGGCTTGTGGGCCTCGAGATAAGAGATGATCCGGGAATGGTCCGGCGCCAGGGCTTCGGGGGTCTTCGCGACCGCCAGCTTCAGGTTCGAATTGGCCACAGCGGCATTGACGGAACGGCTGCGGCTGACCTTGGCGAGGTTGTTCTTCATCTCTCGTTATTTTTCCACTTCGTGCGCTTGCGGTTCGGTTTCAGGCTCAAAAGAGAAACGCCGCCCCGGAGCGGTGTTTCCACCGGTCCAACGCGGCGATCATCATCTGATCTGGGAGTTAAAATAGTGTGGAGGGCCAAAGAGTTGCTGCCGATTTTGCCGCCCCGACCAGGAGATTTACCAAGGTTAAGGGCAAAAATCGGTGGATTCTTCTGCTCCGGCTTTCAGGCGTCTTTCGCAGCCCCCGGTTCGACCAGCTCCTTCACTGGATAGCCGGCGAACTTCTTGGTCTCCGACATGATGACGTTGGTGGTCACCGAGGCGATGTTCGGTTCGCTCTCGATCAGCTCATTGTGGAGCGAGACGTAGTCGCCGACGCTCCGGCAGATGAAGTGGACGATGTAGTCGAAATTGCCGGAGATCTGGTAGCAGGCGATGGCCTGGGGCGTCTCCTGGATCAAGGTCTCGAAGGCGCCCTGCTGGGCGCGGCCGTGCTTGTGCAGCGTGACGAAGCTCAGCACCTCGACATAGTCGGTGAGCTTGCCCATGTCGATGTCGGCACGGTAACCGCGGATCACCTTCTGCTTCTCGAGGTCGCGCTGCCTTGCGTGGCAGGGGCTGGCCGAGAGCCCGACCTTGGCGGCGAGCTCGGTGTTGCTCATCCGCCCGTCGGCCTGGAGCACCGAAAGGATCTTCAGGTCCATCTTGTCGATCTTCTGGGCCTTCGCCATGCCGTTCCCCGCGCTCCCCGCATGCTTTGATTTCACCGCCAAATGGCTTATACAGCCTGCGCCCGGCGGTTTGCCACCGGGCCTGTTCTCCAGACCTCAATACGCCAGACCGGGATTTCGCGATGAAGCCAGAGTTCGACCTGAAGGCGCATGTCCGCCATGTCCCGGATTTCCCCAAGCCGGGCATCCTGTTCTACGACATCTCGACGCTGCTCATTAACCCCGAGGCCTGGCGCGAGACCGTGGACCGGCTGAAGGTCGCGATCGAGCCCTACAAGCCGCACAAGCTGGTCGGGATCGAAAGCCGCGGCTTTCTCGTTTCGGCCCCCCTCGCCTATCTCCTGGGCATCGGCTTCGTGATGGTCCGCAAGCGCGGCAAGCTGCCGGGCGAGATCATCCGCCACAGCTACGACCTGGAATACGGCCAGGACGTGGTCGAGGTGCAGGCCGACGCGATCCAGCCGGGCGAGCGCGTGGTGGTGCTGGACGACCTGCTGGCGACCGGCGGCACCATGGGTGCGGCGATCCAGCTGCTGCGCGGCGTCGGCGCCGAGGTGGTGGCCGCGGCCTCGATCATCGAGCTCACCTTCCTCGCCGGCCGCGCCCGGCTCGACGTGCCGTTCAGCACCATCCTGTCCTACGACAGCTAGAGGCGGCTTCGGCTCAGGTGCTGGTGCTGTCGCGATCGTCTTTGGGCGGGGTCGGCGCCGGTGCGTTCTCGGGGTGGATGCGGCGGATGATGATGTCGCCGTTCGGCAGCACTTCGGGTGCCGAGAATTGCGGCACCGACTTCACGAAGAGCTGCAGCGCCTGAAGCAGCTTGGCGATGCCTTCGACCGCCTGCTGCTGCGCGCCTTCCAGGGTCGATTGCTGCGCGAGCGCCGGAGCCGCGCCGAATCCGGCGACGCCCAGCGCCAAGACAGCGGCGAGATGAAGTCGACGGAACATCGCGAAGCTCCTCGGCGGCAACGTCTTTCCATTCACTGACATCATGCCGAAGTATGACATCACCATACCCAATCGGCCATGCGCTCGCGCATTTATGATGTCCCATGCAAGCCGCGCCGACGAGCCTTGTGCGCAAGGCTGGCGAGCGTGAATTGAAGCGCTCCGCTGCACGCCCACTTCATGTTGCACTGCCGCATTGCCGCCGAAGCGGGGACCAACATGAAGTTGCGAACGATCCTCCCTCTCCTTGCGATCGGCGCCATCGGCGCCGCGGGTTGGACGTGGTGGAACGACGCGCCGGCCGGGGCCAACGTGGCGCCGCCTGCGCCGGAAGCCGTGCCGGTCGATACCGCGACAGCCACGCGACAGGATGTTCCGGTCACGCTGACCGGCCTCGGCACCGTGCAGGCACTGAACACCGTCACCGTCACGGCGCGGGTCGATGGCCAGATCCAGAAGATCGCCTTCACCGAGGGCCAGGACGTGAAGGAAGGCGATTTGCTGGCGCAGATCGATCCCCGGCCGTTCCAGGCCGCGCTCGACGGGGCGATCGCCAAGAAGGCGCAGGATGTGGCAACGCTGGAGAACGCCAAGCTCGACCTGAAGCGCTTCCAGGACTTGGCACAGAAGGATTTCGCCACCCACCAGCAGCTCGACACCCAGAACGCCCTGGTCGCGCAGACCGAGGCGTTGATCCAGGGCGACCAGGCGGCGATCGACAATGCCCGCACCCAGCTCGACTACACCACGATCAAGGCGCCGCTCGACGGTCGCACCGGCTTCCGGCTGGTGGACCAAGGCAACATCGTGCACGCAACCGACACGGCCGGCATCGTGATGATCACCCAGATCCATCCGATCTCCGTCGTGTTCACATTGCCGGAGGACGAGCTGCAGGCGGTTCAGCATGCCCTCGCGGCGGGCACGGTGCAGGCGACGGCGATCGCCGATGACGGCAAGACCGTGCTCGACCAGGGCAAGCTGGTGCTGGCCGACAACATGATCGACCAGACGACGGGCACCGCGCGGTTCAAGGCCGAGTTTCCCAATGCCGGGAACACGCTCTGGCCGGGCGCCTTCGTCAACGTCCAGGTCCTGCTGCAGACCCGGCACAATGCGCTGACCATTCCCTCGGTCGCGGTCGAGCGCGGGCCGGACGGGCTGTTCGCCTATGTGGTCAAGCCGGATGCCAAGGTCGAGGTGCGGCCGATCCAGGTCGGCTTCAACACCGGCGCGTTTGCGGTGGTGGATACCGGCCTGTCGCCGGGCGATGAGGTCGTGACCGGCGGTCAATACCGACTCGAGCCCGGCAGCGCGGTGAAGCCAACCCGGACCCAGACCAGCGCGGTCTCACCGACGCAAGAGAAGGCCGCGCAATGAGCTTCTCCACGCGCTTCATCGAGCGGCCGATCGCGACCTCGCTGATCATGGTCGGCGTCCTGCTGGCGGGCGCGGTGGCGCTGCCGCTGTTGCCGGTGGCGCCGTTGCCGCAGGTCGATTTCCCCACCATCTCGGTCTCGGCCAATCTGCCCGGTGCCAGTCCGGAGACCATGGCTTCCACGGTGGCGACGCCGCTGGAGCAGCAATTCTCCGAGATTCCCGGCGTCTCGCAGATGACCTCGACCAGTTCGCTCGGCAGCACCAATGTGACGGTGCAGTTCGATCTCGACCGCAACATCGATGCCGCGGCCCAGGACATCCAGTCGGCGATCGACGCCGCGGCCGGGCAACTGCCGAAAGACCTGCCGAGCCCGCCCAGCTATCGCAAGGTCAACCCGGCCGATCCGCCGATGCTGGCCTATATCGTCCATTCCGACGTGCTGCCGCTGACCGCGATCGATGATTACGCCGAGAACGTGCTGGCGCAGCAGGTCTCGCAGCTGCCCGGCATCGCGCAGGTGGTGGTCGGCGGCCAGCAGAAACCGGCGGTGCGGGTGCAGATCAACCCGACCAAGCTCGCGGCACTCGGCCTCTCGCTGGATCAGATCGCCAATGTGATCTCGACCGTCACCGTCGACGCCGCCAAGGGCACGATCGACGGCGCGAAACGCAACTTCACCATCTATGACAATGACCAACTGACCACGGCGGCACCCTGGAACGACGTCATCGTCGCCTATCGCAAGGGCGCACCGATCCGGGTCAGGGATATCGGTGTCGCGGTGGATGGGCCGGAGAACACCAAGGTCGCCGGCTTCGGCAACGGCAAGCGCGGCGTGCTGCTGATCATCTACAAGCAGCCCGGCGCCAATGTGATCGACGCCGTCTCGCGGATCGAGGCCAAGCTGCCGCAGATTCTGCTCTCGATCCCGCCTTCGGTGAAGGTCGAGAAGGTGGTGGACCGCACCACCACGATCCGCGCCTCGGTCCAGGATGTCGCGAACACGCTGCTGCTGACCATCGCCCTGGTGGTGATGGTGATCTTCATCTTCCTCAGGAATTTCTGGGCGACGGTCATTCCCGGGATCACCGTGCCGCTCGCCTTGATCGGGACCGCCGGGCTCATGTTCGTAGTCGGCTACAGCCTGGACAACCTCTCGCTGATGGCCTTCACCATCGCGGTCGGCTTCGTGGTCGATGACGCGATCGTCATGCTGGAGAACATCTACCGCCATGTCGAAGACGGCATGGACGTGAAGCAGGCGGCCATCAAGGGCGCCGGCGAGATCGGCTTCACCATCATCTCGATCAGCGTCTCGCTGGTCGCCGTGTTCATTCCGCTGCTGCTGATGGGCGGCATCGTCGGGCGCCTGTTCCGCGAGTTCGCCGTCACGGTCACCATGACCATCGCGGTCTCGGCCATCGTCTCGCTGACCCTGACGCCGACCATGTGCGCGATCTTCCTCAGGGACGAGAAGCACCGGAAGCACAACCGGCTCTATCGCGCGATCGAGGGCTTCTTCGACGGCATGCTGGCGCTCTATGAGAAGGGCCTCGATCTGGTGCTGCGCCACCGGCGCACGACGCTGGCGGTGTTCTTCGCCACCATGGCGGCCACGGTCTGGCTGTTCATCCTGGTGCCGAAGGGTTTCTTTCCGCAGCAGGATACCGGCTCGATCACGGCGCAGTCGGAAGCGGCGCAAGACGTGTCCTTCGCCGAGATGATGCGGCTGCAGCGCCAGGTGCTGGACGTGGTCTCGCAGGATCCCGCGGTGCAAAGCTGGGGCTCGGCGATCGGCGGGGCGCGGACCCAGAACACCGGCCTCATGGTGATCACCCTGAAGCCGAAGGAGGAGCGCGATGTCAGCGCCGACCAGGTAATCGCCCGCTTGCGGCCGAAGATCGCGCAAATCAAGGGCATCGCCCTCTTCATGCAGGCAGCGCAGGACCTGAACGTCGGCGGCCGTCTTTCCCGCACCCAGTATCAATATACGTTGGAAGATGCCGATCTCGACGAGCTCAACACCTGGGCGCCGAAGATCCTGGCTAAGCTGAAGACACTGCCGGACCTGCGCGACGTCGCCACCGACCAGCAGGACGGCGGCGGGACTTTGACGCTCACCATTGACCGCGACCAGGCCTCGCGTTTCGGCATCCAGCCGCAACAGATCGACGAAGTGCTGGACGACGCGTTCGGCCAGCGCCAGGTGGCGCAGTATTTCACCCAGCGCAGCAGCTATCACGTGGTGCTGGAGATCGATCCGGCGCTACAGGGCGATCCGCAGACCCTGAACCACATCTACATCACCTCGCCGCTCACCAATCAGCAGGTGCCGATCTCGACCTTCGCCAAGTTCGACACCAGGAAGACCAGCTATCTCTCGATCAACCACCAGGGCCAGTTCCCGGCGGTGACGCTATCCTTCAACCTCGCACCCGGCGTGGCGTTGGGAAATGCGGTGACCGAGATCCAGCAAGCGGTGGCGGCGATCGGCGCGCCGCCGGCCTTGGTCGGCACCTTCCAGGGCAACGCCCAGGCCTTCCAGGATTCGCTTCGGACCGAGCCCTACCTGATCCTGGCCGCGATCCTCACCGTCTACATCATCCTCGGCGTGCTCTATGAGAGCTACATCTACCCGCTGACCATTCTCTCGACCCTGCCCTCGGCGGGCATGGGCGCCTTGCTCATGCTGATGCTGTTCCACTTCGATCTATCGATCATCGCGCTGGTCGGCATCCTCCTGCTGATCGGCATCGTGAAGAAGAACGGCATCATGATGGTGGATTTCGCGATCCAGGCGGAACGGCACCAGGGCATGACGCCGGAACAGGCGATCCGCCAGGCCTGCATCCTGCGGTTCCGCCCGATCATGATGACCACCATGGCGGCCCTGCTCGGCGCCGTTCCGCTGGCCTTCGGCCACGGCACCGGCTCCGAATTGCGGCAGCCCTTGGGCTACACCATGGTCGGCGGATTGCTGGTCAGCCAGGCGCTGACCCTCTTCACGACCCCGGTGGTCTATCTCTATCTTGACCGGGTCAATGAGCATCTTGGACATTGGCTGGGCCGCCGGCGCCACGCCGCGCCCGGCCAGGACGTCATCGTCGCCGGAGAGTGATGGCCGCGAAGCAAAGCGCCGGATTGCTGCTCTATCGCTGGGGCGCCGAAGGGCTCGAGCTCCTGCTCGCCCATCCCGGCGGTCCGTTCTGGGCGAAGAAGGATCTCGGCGCCTGGTCGATCCCCAAGGGCGAGTTCCTGGAGGACGAGGAGCCGCTCGCCGCCGCGCGCCGCGAGTTCGCCGAGGAGATCGGCACGCGGGTCGAGGGCGAAGCACTGCCGCTGACGCCGGTGAAGCAGAAGAGCCGGAAGCTCATCCACGCCTTCGCCGTCGAGTACGACCTCAACGTGGACCGGATCACCAGCAACACCTTCGAGATGGAATGGCCACCGAGATCGGGGAAGACCCAGGCCTTCCCGGAAGTCGATCGGGCGGCCTGGTTCGCGCTGGAGGAGGCGCGGCATCGAATCCAGCCCGGTCAGGTGCCGATACTGGACGAACTGGTCCGCCACCTCAGCGCGCAGCGCCCGTAACCTTTTGCTCCGATTTTTCAATACCGACCAAAGTCGGAGTACCTCCCAACGCAGCGCACCGTTTAAGAGTTGATTCCCGTCAAGGGAAGCCGCCTAGAATGACAGCGCTGTCAGGAACGGGCGGATCGGCGCGGAACAGAATTCCGCCCTGCTGACTTGCTTGCACAAGGTCCCCGAAGAGACCGTCGCCGCGAAAACGAACTTGGGAGGAGTCCGGCATGGCGCCGGTGATGCCATCGACGCCGCTTCGCGCAATCAAGCTGCATCCGGTCATCATCCATGCGTGCGCCGCGCGTTCACCCCGGGAATCAACTTGCCGCCTAACGAAGCAAATGGAGGAAGCGTCATGACGAAATTCAAACTGACCCGCCGGCAGCTTGTCCAGAGCTCGGCGGGCATTGCCGCCGCCGGCGCGGTCGGTGCCGGGCTGCTCGGCCGCCGCCGAGCTTTCGCGCAGGATCTGAAAATCACGCCGGAGGAAGGCGCGACGCTGCGCGTGACCCGCTGGTCGCCCTTCGTCGAAGGCGACGAGAAGCAGTGGCTAGCCAATACCGAGAAGTTCACCAAGGAGACCGGCATCCAGGTGCGGATCGACAAGGAGAGCTGGGAGGACATCAGGCCGAAAGCCGCGGTCGCCGCCAATGTCGGATCAGGGCCCGACATCATGTGGGTCTGGTTCGACGACCCGCACCAGTATCCCGACAAGCTGCTCGACGTCACCGAGCTCGCCGATTATCTCGGCGGCAAATACGGCGGCTGGTATGACGGGCCGAAGTCCTATGCGACGCGTGACGGCAAGTTCATTGGTCTGCCGCTGGCGACCATCGGCAACGCCGTCGTCTATCGCAAGAGCCTGGTGAAAGCCGCCGGCTTCGACGAATTCCCGAAGGACACCGCCGGCTTCCTGAAGCTGGTGCAGGGGCTGAAGAAGAACGGGCTCGGCGCGGGCTTCACCCATGGCCATGGTGTCGGCGACGGCAACAACTACGCCCATTGGCTGCTCTGGAGCCATGGCGGCAAGATGGTCGATGAGAAGGGCAACGTCACCATCAACAGCCCCGAGACCATCGAGGCGATCAAGTATGCGAGCGAGCTCTACAAGAACTTCGTGCCGGGCACCGAGAGCTGGCTCGACGTCAACAACAACCGCGCCTTCCTGGCGAAGCAGGTGTCCTGCATCGCGAACGGCGTCTCGGTCTATTACGCGGCGAAGAAGGATCCGGCCCTGGCCGAGATCGCGGCCGATATCGGCTCGACCAACTTCCCGATCGGCCCGAGCGGGCAGAACGCCGAGCTCTACCAGGTCACCTCGGCGGTGATCTTCAAGTACACGAAGTATCCGAAGGCGGCGATGCGCTATCTGCAATACATGTTCGAGCAGCCGCAGATGGATCCCTGGATCGAAGCCTCCAGCGCCTATTGCTGCCAGACCCTGAAGGCCTATGCGGCCAACAAGATCTGGACCTCGGATCCGGTCTTCGCACCCTATGCCAAGGCCTCCGAAACCTTGCGGACCAACGGCTATGCCGGCCCGCTCGGGCCGGCCTCCGCCGGCACGATGGCGGATTACGTGCTGGTCGACATGTTCGCCGAAGCGGTCACCGGCCAGCGTTCTCCGGAAGACGCGGCGGCGCGTGCCGAGCAACGTGCCAAGCGCTACTATCAGAGCTGAGATGGCCTCGACATTGACCACGGACGCCGCCGGTCCCATGCGGACCGGCGGCCTTTCCCGCCTGCTGGAGAACCGCAACGTTCTCGGCGGGCTCTTCCTGTTGCCGGCGGCGGTGATCCTCCTGCTCTTCCTCACCTATCCGCTCGGGCTCGGCGTCTGGCTCGGCTTCACTGACACCCAGATCGGTCGGTCCGGGATCTTCATCGGCCTAGAGAACTACGAGTATCTCTGGTCGGATTCCGTGTTCTGGCTGTCGGTCTTCAACACGGTGCTCTACACCGTTGCCGCCTCGGCGCTGAAATTCGCGCTCGGCCTCTGGCTGGCGCTGATCCTGAACGAACGGCTGCCCTTCAAGGCCTTCTTCCGCGCGATCGTGCTGCTGCCCTGGGTGGTGCCGACAGTGCTCTCGGCGATCGCCTTCTGGTGGATCTACGACGCGCAGTTCTCGATCCTGTCCTGGTCGCTGATCAAGCTCGGGATCATCGACACGCCGATCAACTTCCTCGGCGATCCCAACCTGGCGCGGGCTTCGGTGATCGCCGCCAATGTCTGGCGCGGCATCCCCTTCGTGGCGATCACCCTGCTCGCCGGGCTGCAGACCATTCCCCCCTCGCTCTACGAGGCGGCCATGCTGGACGGCGCCAATTCCTGGCAGCGCCTGCGCCATGTCACCCTGCCGATGCTGACGCCGATCATCGCCGTGGTGATGACCTTCTCGGTGCTGTTCACCTTCACCGATTTCCAGCTGATCTACGTGCTGACCCGCGGCGGGCCGGTCAATGCCACGCATCTGATGGCGACGCTCTCGTTCCAGCGCGCGATCCCAGGCGGGCATCTCGGCGAAGGTGCGGCGATCGCCATCGCCATGATCCCGTTCCTGCTGGCCGCCATCCTGTTCAGCTATTTCGGCCTGCAGCGCCGCAAATGGCAGCAGGGAGGGCGCGACTGATGGCCGTCACCGAGACTTTCGACAAGAAGAAGCACGACGAGGGCGGCGCCACCTATCTGGAACGCACGCCGCGGCGGCTGGTGACACTCTACCTGCCGCTGGCGATCTTCGTGATCGTGCTGCTGTTTCCGTTCTACTGGATGACCATTACGGCGCTGAAGCCCGACAACCAGCTCACCGACTACGATCACTACAGCCCGTTCTGGGTGGTCAAGCCGACCCTGGACCATATCCGCTATCTGCTGTTCGAGACCTCGTACCTGCCCTGGCTCTGGAACACGATCGTCATCTCGGTCGCGGCCACCTTCCTCTCGATCTTCGCCGCGGTGCTGGCGGCCTATGCGATCGAGCGGCTGCGCTTCACCGGCTCGCGGCAGGTGGGCTTGGGCATCTTCCTCGCCTATCTGGTGCCGCCCTCGATCCTGTTCATTCCCCTGGCCTTCATGGTGTTCAAGCTCGGCCTCTATGACAGCAAGTGGGCACTGATCCTCACCTACCCGACCTTTCTCATTCCGTTCTGCACCTGGCTGCTGATGGGCTACTTTCGCTCGATCCCCTACGAGCTCGAGGAATGCGCCCTGATCGACGGCGCGACGCGCCTGCAGATCCTGGTGAAGATCATCCTGCCGCTCTCGGTGCCGGGCCTGATCTCGGCCAGCATCTTCGCCTTTACCCTGTCGTGGAACGAGTTCATCTACGCGCTCACCTTCATTCAGTCCTCGGAGAACAAGACCGTGCCGGTGGGCGTGCTGACCGAGCTCGTCCGCAGCGACGTCTACGAGTGGGGCGCGCTGATGGCTGGAGCCCTGTTCGGGTCGCTCCCGGTGGTGATCCTCTACTCTTTCTTTGTAGACTATTACGTCTCGTCGATGACCGGGGCGGTGAAGGAATAGCGGGCTCCTCTGCTTGATGCACATCACGCCGGGACGAGGACTCTATGAAAACGTGCCTTGAGGCCGTAAAGTCGCTCGGTCCCCTACGGAGTCGACTGCATCTATGGAGGCCCTTCCGCCGTCCCCGCCGAAGCCACTGTCGCTGATCAGGGTTGCCGGGCTGACCGGCGGGCTTGGAATCGTCCTCGTTCTCATCACCTTCGCCTTTGCCCCTACAGCGAGTATCAGCGCGTCTATGCGGTCGCCGCCGCCGAAGCCACGACCGAAGCGCGCTTTCTCTCCGATCATGCCGGACGGCTGTTCGAGGTTTCGGAGATCGGCATCACCGCCGCGACCAACCTGCTCGGCACGTCGAACTGGAATCAGATCGCCCAATCGCAAGACCTGCAACAACAGCTCCGCAGGCTGGCCGACGCGACACCCTATATCGAGGATTTCTGGTTCAACGACGAGAAAGGGCTGCTCCGAATCACCAGCTTCGGATTTCCGACCCCCGCTTCCGATGCCGCCGATCGCGCCAATTTCATCGCCGCGAAACAGCCGGGAAGCGGGCTTTTCATCGGCGACCTGATCATCGGCAAGGTGACCAAGCGCCCGACCTTCCTGGTCAGCCGGCGCATGGAATCGGCGGACAGCACGTTTCGCGGCATGGCCTCGGTCACCGCCGACATCAATTACTTCATCGACTATTGGAAGGGCCTGAAGCTGCCGCTCGATGCGCGCCTGACCCTGTTCCGGGCGGACAATTTCGGCATCCTTGCCCGCTTTCCCGCAAGCCAGGACGGCGTCGTGACGGTCGGCACCAGCCTTCAGCGGGCGGTCGCCGAGGCGATCCAGCGCGACGCGCCCGGCGGCGATTTCATCGGCGACCGCTTCGGAAATTACGAGCGGGTCGGCAAGCTGCCGCTTTATATCAGCGTCGATGTCTCCGACGACGCGGTGTTCGAGCAATGGAAAGACTGGTTCGTCTCGCGCGTGCCACTGGCGACCCTGGCGGCGGCCGGCTTCATCGCGCTGATGCTCCTCGGTGTCCGGCAGGCGCGCCTCGAGGCCCGGGACAAAGCCGAGCTCGAAGCCGCGCGGCGGGCCGTGATCCGTACCAACGAGGAGCTGCGCGGCGAGATCGCCAACCGCGAGGCGGCCGAGAGCCAGGTCCGCCAGATGCAGAAGATGGAGGCGATCGGGCAGCTGAGCGGCGGCCTCGCCCATGATCTCAACAATATGCTGTCGATCATCATCGGCAGCCTGAACGTGATCGAGCGCCGGATCGCCAAGGGCTCGACCGACGTCACCCGCTATATCGGCGCCGCGCTCGAGGGCGCGCAACGCGCCGCCACGCTGACCCAGCGCCTGCTGGCCTTCGCGCGCCAGCAACCGCTGGCGCCGCAGGTGGTCGACGTCAACCGCTTCGTCTCCGATCTGTCCGACCTGCTGCGCCGTTCCCTGACCGAGGCGGTGCAGATGGAGATCGTGCTCGGCGGCGGCGTCTGGAAGACCTCCATCGACGTCAATCAGCTTGAGAGCGCCTTGCTCAACCTCACGGTCAATGCCCGCGACGCCATGCCGGAGGGCGGCAGGCTCACCATCGAGACCGCCAATACCAGCCTCGATCCGGACTACGCGGCGCGGCATCCCGGCGTGCCAGCCGGCCAGTACGTGCTGATCAGCGTCACCGATAGCGGCACCGGCATGTCGCCCGAAACGATCAGCCGCGCCTTCGACCCCTTCTTCACCACCAAGGCGGTCGGCCGTGGGACCGGACTCGGCCTTTCGCAGGTCTACGGTTTCGTTCGCCAGTCGAAGGGCCATGTGAAGATCTATTCCGAGCCCGGCCAGGGCACCACGATCAAGCTCTACCTGCCGCGTTTCTACGGCTCGGAGCAGGAGATGAAGGACCAAACGAAGGACAACACGGCAATTCCGGCCGGCTCCGCCGAAGAAACCATCCTCGTGGTCGAGGATGAGAGCATGGTGCGCAAGCTTAGCGTCGATTCACTGCGCGAGCTGGGCTACACGGTGATCGAAGCCGAGAGTGCCGCCAAGGCGCTGGATATCCTCACGCTGCGCGATGATATCGACCTCTTATTCACCGATATCGTGATGCCGGAGATCAACGGACGGAATCTGGCCGATCGCGCCAGGTTGATCCATCCGGAATTGAAGGTGCTGTTCACCACCGGCTATACAAGGAATGCCGTGGTCCATAACGGCGTGCTCGATCCGGGCGTGCAGCTGCTGACCAAGCCCTTTTCGCTGGAGCAGCTCGCCACCGCGATCCGCACGGCGCTGCTGGCGGATTAGCCGATCTCCACCACGATCTTGCCGAACGGGCCGCGATCGAGCGCGTCGAACGCCTCAGGCACTGTATCCAACGAGAACCGCGCGCCGATCACCGGCTTGAGGCCGGTCCGATCCACCGCGCGGTTCAGGTCCTCGAGTCCGCGGCGATGGCCGACGCTGATCCCCTGAATGACGGGAGACTTCAGCAGCAAGGGCGCGACCGGGCCAGAGAGTTCGAACCCTTCCAGCACGCCGATGAGCGATATTCGCCCCTGGACCGCGACCGCGGCGAGCGCGCGTGCGAGATGCGAGCCGCCGACAATCTCCAGCACGTGATCGGCGCCGCGATCCTGGGTCAGTTGATGCACCCGCTCGACCCAATCCTCGCGGCGGTAGTTGATACCGTGCTCCGCACCCAGCTGCTTCGCCCGCGCCAGTTTCTCATCGCTCGACGAGGTCACGATCACCTCGGCACCGTGCAGCTTGGCGAGCTGCAGCCCGAACAGGGCGACGCCACCGGTTCCCTGCACGACCACGGTCTCGCCCGCCCGCAGCGCGCCGAGATCGATCAGCGCCGACCAGGCGGTGAGCGCCGCGATCGGCAGGGTCGCCGCTTCGGCATCGTCGAGACTGGCAGGGGCCCGCACCAGCCAGTCCTCGGGGAAAGCGACGTATTCCGCCAGCACGCCCGGATAGAAGCCGCCGAGCGTCTGGTAGTGCGGCACCCGACCGCTGCCCGGCCGGCGACCGTCGATCCAATCCGGAATGAAATTGGAGATCACCCGGTCGCCGTTTGCGAAGCGCTTTGCACCCGCGCCCGTCGCCGCGACGGTGCCGGCGAGGTCCGAGGCCGGGGTGAAGGGGAACGCGATCGGCAGGCCCATGCCGGTCTCGACCACCAGCTTGTCGCGATAGTTCAGCGAGGCCGCCCCGACCTTGACCAGCACCTCGCCCGCCCTGGGTTCCGGCACCGGAACCGCGTTGAGGCGCAGCTTGTCCCGCCCGATCCCGCTCATCTGCCATTGCCGCATCGTCTCGCCCATCTGCGAACTCCTTGTTGAATCGCGCCAAGGCAGACCCTAATGTCGCTTTGAATGCCTCAGTGGCGATGGTTTATCGCCAGATTGGCGCCTCCCGATCTACAATGAGGCGGATATGAGCGATGCGTTGAACGGAGTCTCCGTCTTCGTCACGGCGGTCGAGACCGGTGGCTTCTCGGCGGCGGCGGCCAAGCTGCATCTCTCCCGCTCGGCCGTGGGCAAGACGATCTCGCGCATGGAAGCGCGGCTCGGCGTCCGCCTCTTTCACCGCACCACCCGCTCGCAGAGCCTGACCGAGGACGGACAGGCCTATTTCGAACACTGCCTGCGGGCGCTCGAAGCTCTGCGCGCCGGCGACCAGATGCTGGAATCCGGGCGCAAGGAAGCGAGCGGACGGTTGCGGGTCTCCGTCCCGGTCCTGTTCGGTCGCCGCTGCGTGGCACCGGTGCTGAACGCGCTCGCCCGCCGGCATCCGAAGCTGGAGCTCGAGCTCAATTTCACCGATCAGGTGGTCGATCTCGTCGAGGACCGCTTCGATCTCGCGATCCGCAACGGACGGCCGAGCGAAGGCGCGGGCTTGAAGACGCGCATCCTCGCGCTCCAGCGCATGACGGTCTGCGCTTCACCGGGTTACATCGAACAACACGGCGCGCCACGCACTCTCGAAGACCTCGACCGGCATCACGCCGTGGTCTATGGCCGCGGCGGCAAGGTGAAGTCCTGGATCTTCCCGACCGGCGGCAATGCGCCGACCGAGGTCGCGCCGCCGAACCGTCTTCGCTTCGACGATCTTGCCGCGATCACCGATGCGGCGGCCGATGGCTTGGGATTGGCGTGGCTGCCCTGCTGGCTGATCCGCGACCGCGTGCATGCCGGCCAGCTGGTGCCGCTGCTGCTCGACTGCCCGCGCATGATCTTCGAGACACACGCACTCTGGCCCGAAGCGCCGCATCTGCCGCTCCGCGTGCGCCTCGCGATCGATGCCTTGGCCACGGCTCTGCCGGGCCACGCCGAGCTCTGATCAGGCCGTCTGCAGCCGCGCGATCCGCTCCGCGGTCGGCGGATGGGAATGCTTGAAGGTCGAATAGACCGGATCGGTGGTGCTCGGCGCGGCATTGTCCTTGTGCAGCTTGAGCAGGGCCGAGGCGAGATCGGCGCCGTTGGTCTGGCCGGCGGCATAGGCATCGGCCTCGAACTCGTGCACCCGCGAGCGCCAGTTGGAGAAGCCGCGGAACCAGCCGGTGAAGGCCGGGAGGACAAGCAGCGCCAGGATCAGCGGAGACAACGGCATCGCGGTGTCTAGGCCGAAGGACGCCGCGAACCAGGGCTGCGCGATCAGCCAGCCGATCACCGCGAAGCCGATCAGGCTGACCACCAGCTGGGTCAGCATGCGCTTCACGATATGGCGCAGCTTGAAATGCCCGAGCTCATGCGCCAGCACCGCTTCGATCTCTTCCGCCGAGAGGCTGGCGATGATCGTGTCGAACAGCACGATGCGCTTCGAGGGCCCGAAACCGGTGAAGAAGGCGTTGCCATGGCCGGAGCGCTTGCTCGCATCCATTTTGAACAGGCCCTTGGACTGGAAGCCGCAGCGCTTCAGCAGGGTCTCGATCCGCCCGCGCAGGCCGCTGTCATCGATCGGCTCCAGTTTGTTGAAGAGCGGCATGACGAAGGTCGGAATGATCAGCAGCATGACGAGATTGAACCCGACATAGAGTCCCCATCCCGCCAGCCACCAGTATTCGCCCACATTGCGCAGGATGAAGTCGATCGCCAGCACGAAGGGCGCGCCGAGCACAATGCCGACCGCGGCACCTTTCAGCATGTCGGCGATGAACAGGCCCGGCGTGGTGTGGTTGAACCCGAATTTCTGCTCGATCTTGAAGGTCCGCCAGACGGAGAACGGCAGCTCGACCACGGCATAGGTCAGCATCAGCACGCCGACCAGCAACAGGCCGGCGAGGTAGCCCGACCCGGCCAGCGCCGTGACGCTGCGGTCATAGAAGGCGAATAGGCCGCCGAGCAGCAGGAGGACGGTGAGGATGGAGCCGACGACGCTGTCGATCCGCGAAAGCTGAAGCCGCTCGATCGCGTAATCGACCGATTTCCGGTGCTCCTCCAGCGCGATACGCCCGGCGAAGGCGGCCGGTACGCTGTCCCGGTGCCCGCGGATCCAGCGGATCTGTCGCCCGTCCAGCCAGAGCTCGAAGCCGAGCTGGGCCAGGATGGCGAGGGCCACGATCAGGATCACGATGGAAGTCTGCAAGTTCTCACCCTCCGATGCTTCCCCTTATTTAAGGTCAAGCTCCCTTAAAAACCAGATCGGGCGAAGGGTGGGCCTACTCGACTTCGATCGTGACCGGGGACGAGGCGAGGCCGCGATAGGGAACCTTGGCCTCGAAGGTGTGAACGCCCGGCTGCAGTGGCCAGCGGGCGGTCGCATCGGCCTGCCCGACCAGGAAGGGCTTGCCGTCCACGTACCAGACGACCTGGCTGGCCCCCGGAGGCAGGGCCGCCTTCAGCGGCAGGCTGGCGAGGTCGGCTGGAAGCTCGGGATTGCGGATCACCCGCATGTTGTTGCGCGGCGAGACGATGGTGACCCCGCCCGACTCCTCACTCGCCGGAGTCAACTCCGTGAGCGCCTCCGCATCGACCGCTGCCGCCTTCGCGACCACCTTCCCATTGGTCCATTCCGGAAGCTTCTCCGCGCCCAGGCGGTAGTTGGGCGGCGCCGGGAAGGCCATGGCGGCGACATCCGGCACGTCGCCGTGGAGATCGAGCAGGATGGCGCGGGCGAGCTCGGCGGCGCTTCCCGCCCCGGTCACATCGCGCATCGGACCGGCATCCGAGCGTCCCACCCAGACGCCGACCAGGTACTTGCGCGAGAAGGCCATGGTCCAGGCGTCGCGATAGCCCTGGGAGGTGCCGGTCTTGATCGCCACCGGGAACGGATATTCCGTCGAGCCCATGCGCGGAAAGCTCGGCAGCCGCGCCGAGGGATCGGCCAGGAACTGAGTCACCAGCCGCGCCGCGTCCACTGACATGACGCGCGTTCCCACTCGCGGCTGCGTGTTGCGCAGCCAGACCAGCTCGCGCATGACCCCGTCGTCGGCCAGGGCGAGGTAGGCCCGGGTCAGTTTTTCCAGCGTGGTCGGCAGTGCGCCGACCGACAGCGAGAGTCCATAATACGAGGCCGGCCGCTCCGCCGCGTTGATGCCGAGCAGGCGCAGATAGAGGAAGGTCTCGTCGAGACCGATCGCCTTGGTGAGATTGGCCGCCGGCACGTTGCGCGAATTGGCCAGCGCCCGCCGCGGCGTCATCACGCCGAGGAAGCTGCGATCGGAATTGGCGATGGTGCCGGCGCTGAAGGCGGTGTCGAGCAGCTTGGTCTCCGGCCCGATGGCGCCGCGATCCAGTGCCAGCGCATAGATGAAGGGTTTGAGCGCACTGCCCGGCGAGCGCTCGGTCAGCGCAAAGTCGATCGCGCCGGTGCCGGCCTGGTAGTAGCCCGCCGAACCAACCCAGGCGAGCACCTCGCCGGTTGCAACATCGACCACCACCGCGGCGGCCTGCTCCGCGCCATCCTTGCGCCAGCGATCGAGATAGGCCTTGGTGCTAGCCTCGACCTCGCGCTGAATCGCCCGCGCGATAGTCGTGGTGATGCGCGGGTCGGTCGCACGCACTTCGTCGGGATCGATCATGCGCTGCAGATTGAGGATCGCGTGCAACGCGTTCTCCGGCCGGGTCCGGCGGTCGAGCAGCGGCAGGTGGTCGAGCTGCGAGGACGCCAAGGCGTACTCGGTTTCCGTGATGACAGCGCCTGCCCGCAGGGCGTCGAGGATGCGCTGGCCGCGGGTGATCGCATCGGCACGGCCGTCGAGCAGCAGCGGGTTCATTCGACTCGGCGCCTGCGGGATCGCCGCCAGGAAGGCGATCTCCGCCCAGCTCAGGTCCGCGACCGGCTTGTCGAAATAGAAGCGCGCCGCATGGGCGATCCCATGGCTGCCATTGCCATAGGGCGCCAGCTTCAGATATTGGCGCAGCACCGCGGCGCGCCCGTAGCGCAGGGTCACGAACAGCGCTGTTGATGCCTCGCGCGCCTTGTTGAGATAGTTGCGCGGCGCCGGGTCCTGCATCCGCGCCACCTGCATGGCGAGCGTGGAGGCGCCGGAGACCCGGCTACCGCTGGCGAGATTCTGCCAGACCGCGCGGGCGATCGCGACCGGATCGACACCCGGATGCCACCAGAATCGCCGATCCTCCAGCGCCACCGTCGCGGCGGCGACGCGTGGGGGCAGGTCGGCGATCTCCCAATAGCCGTAGCCGGCATCGTCGTGCGCCGCGATCTGCGCCATGAAGCCGCCGTTGCGGTCGAGCAGGATCGGCGTCGGCCGCGGTGCGACCAGCGCGGCGCCGAACCAACCCCAGGCGCAGAGCGTCGCCGCAACGACGCCCGCCGCAAGGGCGATGCGGCGGCGTCTATTGCGCATCGGCCGGTTCGACCACGATTCTGGCACCGCTTGAATTGCCGTTGACGCTGCCGTCATACATCATCTCGGCATAGGCCGCGGGCTGGATGAAGCTGCCGGGAATATGCGCCCGGGTGCGGAAGGCAAAGCGATAGGTGCCCTTCGGGAGACGGTCGTAGAAATAGGCCACGCGATCGTCCAGGAAAGCGACGAAGGACGGCGCCAGCGTGATTTCTCCGGTCGGCTTCGCCTCCGGCGGCGCGGTGGCCAAGGCCGGGTTCAGCGGCTCCATGCCGGCGGCGAGCGGGATCACGATCGCAACGTGATTGCGGTCGATAGCATTGACCAGCTCGACGCGATCCTCGTCGATCTCGCCGACCTTGAAGGTGATGGTCTTGCCGGCGCTGTCGAGCGCGGTCTTGATCGCCGGCTGGTCACCCGGCTGCACCTGGTGCACCTCGCGGCTGACCACGAAGCCTTCGGCATGCGGCGCCTCCTGGCTGCCGTCCGGCAGCGGAACATAACGAGCCTGGACCAGCACGCCGACCGGCTTCGCACTGGAGGACGTGAAGGTGAGCTTCGCGGGTCCGG
Organism: Dongia sedimenti; assembly: GCA_030715195.1. GTDB lineage: Bacteria > Pseudomonadota > Alphaproteobacteria > Dongiales > Dongiaceae > Dongia > Dongia sedimenti. The sequence goes on along the minus strand of JAUYVI010000001.1, from coordinate 378,746 downwards.
GTTCCGGCAGCGGCACGATCGGCGTCTTGCCGCCCACTTCGATCTTCCTCGCGACATCGCCCACGGCGACATCGATCGTTTCGAGCGGCGCGTTCGCCGGCTGGCTGTCAATGAACTTGGCCAGCGCCAGCAGCGCCTCGGCATTGGCATTGGTGGTACCCCAGCCATCGCCGCGGCCGAGCGTCACCAGGGCGTTCACCAGCAGCTGCTTCTTCGGCTCGTCCTCCCCGGTCGCGACCGCGTGCAGCACCTGGGCGACGGTGCGGGTCTCCGAGGGGATGATCAGGCGGTCCTCGGCCTCGGCATTGGTCTGCAACCCGCCATAGATCTCCTTGCCCTGATAGAGCCGGGTGACGATACCGGCCCAGGTCTTGGCCATGAGATCAGAGAGAGTCTTGGGATCGGTCGAAGGCGAGCGGCCGAGCGCCTCGGTCACCTGCGCCAGGGCCTCGAGATTGAGCCACTGGGTCTTGCGGGCGAGCTCCGCCGCATAGGCATCGTCCGCTTTGCCCGCTTCCGCCAAGGCGGTCAGCGCCCAGACCCGTTCCGCATATTCGATGCCGGAGATGAGGTTGGTGTTGTCCGAGCGCAAAGACGCGCGCAACGCATCGGTCTGCTTCGTTAGCAACGCCTCGTCGATTGCAAAGCCGGCATCCCGCGCCTCGACCAGGAACTGCACCGACCAGGCGGTCAGGAAGACATAGGGTTCGGAACCCGGCCAGAACGAGACCAGGCCGCCGTCGGTCGTCGCCTTCGCGACATAAGTGACGGTGTCCTTGACGTCGCGGTCGAGGCGATCGAGCTTGCCGCCCAGCATCAGCGTGTCGCGGAACTTGTGCAGCGCCAGCTCCGCCCGGGCGAGACTGATCCGCTGCTCGGTGCAGCCGTAAGGATAGGCCTGCAGGTAATCGAGCCCCGCGGCCATCCGCAGCAGGCCGGGCTGGGTCGAGAGCAGCACATGCCGTCGCAGGGTGCCCGCGCGGATCGGATCGCTGATGGCGGGAACCGTGAAGGGCGCGCCGGCGACGAGGTCGGCCAGCACGCGGAGATCCACCGGACGGCGGTCGGGCTGGATCGGCAGGTCGATCGAGACCGCGTCGCGCGCCTGGTCGCTGCTGCGCTCCACCCCGAACATGACATTGACCGATTGACGCGTGAGCTCGCCTTCCTCGGTGTAGCCGGGCGTCGGCACGGTCACCGGGAAATCGAGATGGACCGGGGTCTCGGTCGTCCAGTCGAAGTCGCGCTTGGCTTCGCCGGATAGGGTGAGACCGTCGGCGCGCAGCTCGACCCGTCCGGGACCACCATCACCTTCGATGATCCGGCCGAGGCCGGCCAGCGTGAATTGATCGCCGGGTCGCACGAAGCGCGGGAAGTTCGGCTGCACCATAACCGGAAGGCGGACGCGGATGCTGCCCGTGGCGTAGCCGAACCGGCTGGTGCCGCTGACCGCCTTGGCCCGCACCTTGAAGATCGAGAGCGAATCCGCGAGCTTGATCTTGACCTCGGCCTTGCCGTCGGCGCCGACCATGATCGCGGGATTGAAATACGGCACCGGGGTGAAGTTCTTGCGCACCGTCACGTTGTCGAACAGCGACTTCCTCTCAGCGAGCCCTTCGTCGCCGCCGGGATCCTCTTCCAGCGGCACCGCGCCGATCACCATGTTGCGGCTGTCGCGCAGTTTCATGCGAGTGGCGCGGTCGACGATGAATTCCGGCAGGGGATCGAGCCGCTGCTCGTCGGCCAGCGCCAGCACCGCCTGATCGACCAGCCAGAGCGTGACCTCGCCGGCGAGCGGTGCGCCGGTATCGTCGGTGAGCGAGATCTTCATGGTGATCTCCTCGCCCGGCAGCGCCTTTTCCGGATAGTCGAGCTTCACATCGACGATGTTCTTGACCGGCTTCACGGTGATCCAATTGGTCGCCGCCATAGTCTGCGGCCGGCCGAGGTCGAGTTGGTCCGCAGTCGGCAAGGCGCCCGGCAATCGGCCGCGCATCAGCAGGAAGTGCACCGGGATCCGCGGCATGTAGGTCGGGTCGATCGGCAATTCGAAGCGGCCGACGCCGTTGCGGACATGCACCCATTCATAGCGCATGCGGGCATCCGGCTCCTCGACGATCGCCAGGGCCTCGGCGTTCTGGAACGGGCTTTCGAGGATCAGCACCGCGGTGTCGCCGCCCTTGTAGTCCGGCTTCTCGGTGGTGACCTTGAAGACCTGGGCCGGCGGGCGCGACCAGGTGACCGGCGTGCCGCCATCGGCGAAGAAGTCGACGGCGACGCTCTGGGTGCGACCCAGCGCGTCACGGCCCTCGACCTTCAGGATGTAGACCCCCGCGCCCGTGAGCTTGAGATCGAGCTTGCTGGGCTCCAGGGCGCTGGTCAGCTTCTGCTCCGACACCGTCTCGTCCACGGTCTCGGTGACGTACTTGGCGGCACCTTCGGTGAAGTCGCCGGCCTGGAGCTGCGAGATCCAGCGGCGCTTCAGCAGTTTCACGCTGACGGTCTTGTCGGAGACCAGCTTGTCGTCCAAGCCCTGCAACAGGACCTCGGCCTGGACCGAGTCCGTGTCCTTCAGATAGCGCGGCACCTTCACGCCGATCGCGAAGGGCGGCAGCGCGGCGATCTCCTGGGTGCTGGTGACGGTCTGGTCGTCATCGCCGGTGACGGTCGCTTCTATCACATAGCTGCGCGGCTGGGCGGTCGGCTCGATCGCCGGGTTGAGCTCCAATTCCGCCGCGCCCTGGTCGTCGGTGGTGCCGTCCTTCTCCAGGACCGGCGTGGAAGCGAACTCGCCGATCCCGGAGAAGCGCGCATCGGTCGAATAGTAGAAACCCTCACGCTTGGCCAAGGTCCAGTCATACGGGAACTGGGTCACGCGCCAATGCACCGGCCGGCTGGCGACCACGCCGCCCGCGTAATAGGTCGAAGCGAGTTTGACCGTGAAGGGTGCATCGGAAGGCGTCTTGGTCGCGCCGTTCAGATGCACCTCGAAGGTCGGCAGGCGATAGGCTTCCTTCTTGAAGCTCATCGCGCCGGCCTGCCTCGGCCCGTCCTCGGTCTGGATCTCCAGCTTCACGGTATAGATGCCGGTCGCCTCGGTCTTCTCCTGGAAGAAGTCGTAGAAGCTGCCGGATTCGTTGATCGTGACGTCATGACGCCATTCGGTCTCATCCGGCCCGGTGATGATGAGCGTCGCCTCCGGATGCTCGAAGGAGAGCGCGCCGGCCGAGTACGCCCGGAGGTAGCCCTTGATATGCACCGGCTCTTCCGGACGGTAGATCGGTCGCTCGGTGAAGATATGCACCAGGTCCGCATCGGGCTCGGCCCGGCCCCGCAGACTGTCCTGGGTCCATTGCAGCCAGGTGTCGCTGGCCGCCATCCAGTTCTGGTCGGCATACACGTCGGGACCGCGGGTGGGGTCGAGCACCAGCGTGTCGCCGTCCTTGGTCACTACGATGCGGTGGATGGCGACGGAATCCCGGCTCGGGCCGGGCGCCGCCCATTCGGCCTGGCCCTGGCTGTCGGTGGTGTCGGAATAGGCTTCGACCCAATGATCGTCGTTCGATCCTTCGACCTTGATCTCGGCGCCCTGCACCGGCTTGCCGGTGGCGATGGAGGTCACCACGAAGCGCACGCGGTCCTGCTCGTCGATGGCGGACAGGCTGAGGTCGGTCAGCTGGACGCGGACCCAGGCGCGCTCGCTCGACTTGTCGATCCGGCGCAACCCGACCAGATAGGTACCGGGCTGGTCGGCGCCGCCGATCCGCGCGAAATAGGGCTTGAGGTCGAGGCCGAACTTCGCCGCGGCCCCGCCCTTCTTCAGCGGCAGGTCGATGAGGTCGGAAATGCTGGGCGAGCCCAGGGCCTTGATCTGCGCCGAGAGCTCGCTCGCCGAGATGAAGCGGTTTGGATCGTCAAACGGTTCCGGTTCTTCGCCCGGTGCCGGCGGGGTCGCCGCGTCATCGACGGTCACCGGCTCGTTCGGGAACGGCCAGAAGCTGCGGTTGAGCGGATCGATCTTGTGGATCCGCACATCGACCTGCTCGAAGCCGCGCCCTTTCAGCGGCAGCATCTGCGGCCCATAGCGTTCGACGATGCCGTTGCTGCTGAGGGAATCGAGGAAGCTCTTGCGCTCCGCGAACGAGAGGAACGCCTCGCTCGGCGCCGGCATCTGCAGCGGCCGGCCCTGCCGGTCGGTCAAAGCCGCGGGCTCGAGCCGGATTTGGTAGAGCGTCCCGGCGGCGAACCGCCCGGAGACCGAGAGCACGTTGTTGACGGTGGCGTAGGAGACGTTCTCGACCTGGGGCGAGATGCGGATCAGGTTGCGCGCCGCGATCGGGCCGATCGGCGCGAGATCGGCCGAGAAGGTCACGTTGATGGTGCGGTCGCCGGCCGGGCACTTGATGGCATCCTCGCGGCCATAGCTGGCGCCCGAGGGCGGAATCGGGAAGCTTTCCTTCGGGCAGCCGAGCTGGGTCACGCGGAACGGCTCCGCGGTCGAGAAGGAGATGTCCTGGAAGCCGCCGTCGAGGCCGCTTTCCAGCGACAGTTTCAAATGCAGCAGCGCCCGCGTGCCGCCCGGGATCGGATCGTGCAGGTTGACGACGTACTGCGCCGGCGCCGAACGGTCTGCGCGCTCCATGACCTTCACATCGAAATCGGCATCGGTCAGCGTGCGGGACGTGCCGGCATCGACCCCGGGCAGCGGCCGCAGCTCGAGGGTGATCAGCTTGGCCAGGGCTTCCGCGTCGAGCGGCTCCGGCAGGGTGAGCGCGATCGCCTTCACCGGATCGAGGCCGGTGGCGCTGTCCGAGGGCGTGGTGGCGGTCGGCGCCGACATCAGGGTCGCGAGATTGACGCCGCGCGCGCCGACTTTGAGTGCGAAGCGGGTGAGCGGCGGCCAGGGCTCGGCCGGCTTGAACTGCAGGGTCCGGGCATTGATCCAGGTCGCCGCACCGGGATGCAGCGGCGCCAGCGCGAAGTATTTCTCCGGATGATCTTCGGCGCCGCCGGCCGCGGGGCCGATATCGGCATCGAAGAACACGGTGATCGGATCCCAGCGCCGCAGGAACTTCTCCGGCACCACGACCGCACCGGCCGGACGCACGACATCCTGCGGACTCGCGGGCACCTTCTCATCGGCAAAGGCCACCGGAACGACCGGAAGGGGAACGACCGGCAAGGCGATGAGCAGAATGGCGCAGGCCATTCCGCGGATGCCGGCGAGCGGGTTCAACCACGCGCGCACGAGAGCTACTCCTGTGTCTGAGTTTGAGGTTTGAGGCCGGCCAGTTCCAGATAGCCGCGCTTCACGTCGTCGGGCGGGCTGCCGTCCGGGCCGGCGACGCCGACCAGGGCCGGCTGCACTTCGATCGCCGTGCCCTGGGCCGGTGCATCGACCGCCAGCAGATAGGTGCCAGCCTTGAGATGCAGCATCTGCACCACGCCGGAACCGATCTCGCTGCCCTCCGCGTCGAGCACGCGGCAATGCGCTGAATCGGTGGCGCCGCGCACGCCGACGCCGATATCGCGCTCGTCCTTCACGGTGAAGGAATAGAGCCGGGATTCGCCAGGTGCGAGACGCACCTTCGGCCCGAGCCCTTCATCGATCGGCGCGATGTCGATCAGCGACGCCTCGGCGATGCCGGAGAGCAGGCCCTCGCCGGCGGCGCGCAGCACCACGGGCGTGGTGCCCTTCGGCAGCAGGAGACTGAGATCGGCGCCGTCGGCGAAGACCTTCAGACGCTGTGGCGCCTCGAGCTCGGCGATCACCGGCGTCGTGGTCTTCAAGCGCAGGAACTTCGGTTCCGCCACAGCGAAGACAATCTGCTGCGCGGCGCCGGCGAGCTGCACGCTCGACGTTTCCTTGACCTGGATCCCCTGGGCGGCGACGCCGAGCGAGGTCAGCGGGTCGCCGCCATCGATCCAGGCCACGACCAGACCGGCGCCATGCGCCAGATCGAGCGTGGCATTGCCATTGAGCAGCGGCCTCGCGGCGTCGGAGACCGTGCCGTCATTGCGATGGAGCATCATCTGCTTGGCCACGCCTTCGGTCATCACCCGCAGCGTGCCGGCGGCATTCTTCTCGGCATCGGACAGGCGGATATCGAGCCGCACCACGCCCTCGGCCGGGAAGTATTGCTTGAAGATGCGCCCGCCGCCCAAGGTCGTGGCCGCATCGGCGCTCACGATCGGCGTCAGCGACAGCCCGATCTGTCCGTCCGTCTCCGCCGCGGAGAGCACCAGCACCTGATCAGCCGTGCTATCGCGCGCGAGGGCCAGTGGCGTGTTGCCCGACCAGATGCCTTCGCTGCTCGAACCGTCGCGCAGGATGACCGCGGTCAAGGGCGGCAGCGCGAGGTTCAGACGCTTCAGCCCCTTCGGCAGGGCGAAGGCCAGTGCCTGATGCGATTTGATGCCGCGATCCGCCACGCCCCAGTCGACTGCCGCTTTCGCCGGCGCGGCGAAATCGATCCGCCGCAAGGTCAGTGGCAGCGGCGTCACCGGATCACCGGCATTCCAGAGCCGCAGAGCAAAGCCGGTGTCCTGCCCCGACATCGACACCGCAACGGCAGATTGTTCCGCCGCGACGCGGACCAATCCCTTGGCGCCGATCCCGGGCTGGCCAAGCCGCGATTCCACCAGCCAGAGATGCGGCAGGCCTTTCCCCGCCACCGGATCGGCGACAACGGAAGCGCCGTGATCCGATCCCGGCACCGTCAGCGCGACGACGCCGGCGCCAGGCACCACAAGTTTGCCGGAAACCTTGGCCGCGGCATCGGTGAGGCGCGCGCCGAACCAGAACGTGCCCTTGTTGCCGAAGACGACGCCGAGCGGATCGCCGGCCAGTGGCCGGCCGTTCTCGGTAGACCAGGCGAGATCGGCCTCCGGTTGAGCCAGGCGATAGGCGCCGGCCGCATCGATGGTCACCGCCGCGAGGCCCAGCGCCGGCTCGATCCCCGCGATCGGGGTGAGCGGGACACCGCCGGCACCGAACTGTTTTGACGGCGCGGAGGCGGGGCTTGCCGCGCGGGTCTGCAGCCGGATCGGATCGGTGTTGCGATCGACCGACCAGACGCGCAGACGATAGGTGCCCTTGATCCCCTTCACCGACACCGCGACCCAGGGCGAGCGCCCCACGTTTTCCGAGATTGTGCGCCATTGGTCGTTCTCCTGGCGCTCCAGGCCCAGCCCGACCGCCGGCCCGGCCGCGTCCGCGGCGGCGACCAGAACGTCGCCGGCGGCACCGGTGAGCGGGACGAGGTGAACCTTTGGACCGGAAAGCGCGATGTCCTTGCCGACGGCGAGCGCCGGCTCGGATTGCTCCTCGGCCTGATAGATCGAGACCGTGGTCTGGCCGGGTTCGGCTTCAACAGGTGCAGCGGTGGGTTCCTCTTCGCCTTCCTCGGAATCTCCCGAGATCATCTGGTCGTTCTCGCCGTCCTCGACCGTGTCGGTGACGGCGGGCTGGGGCGCCGGCGGGGCCTTGCCGACGGCTTCCAGATGCAGCTTGTAGTATCCGGGCTGCAGACGGCCGGCGATGGCGAAATTCCAGTCGTTCGGCCGGTCGTCGTTGGTCGCGACCAGCTTGTCCTTGGCGTCATAGAGCCAGGCGCGCACATCCGTCACGCCGAACGAGCCGATCTCCACCACGGCATCACTGCCGATCGAGACCGGAATGTCGGCGGGCAGATTGGTGACCAGACTGCGGCCCGCAACCAGCTCCTGCGCCGCCACCGAGACCGTGTAGTCGAAGCGGTTGTTGGGTTCGAGCGTGGTCGCGCGCAGTGTATGGGTGCCGGTCGGCAACTCGCCGCTCCAGCTCTCGCCGCCGATCACTTCATTGCGGGCCTTGCCGTCCTCACCCAGCAGATCGGCGCGCATGCCGCGGCTGAGGTCGATGGTGACATGCGCCGCCGCCGGCAGCGTAAAGCGCCATTGGTCGGGCACGCGCGCGGCACCCGCCTCCGGCTCCTGCCATTGGAAGTCCTGCGGCTGATTGAGCACCAGGTCGTGCGGGCCGTGGCCCTCGATCGCCGCCGGTTCCGAAATCCGCTCCAGCAGGGTCACGATCTTCGCCTCGACCGGTTGCGGCAGGATCACCAGACGGTAATGCCCGGGCTCGAAGTCCATGGCGAGGTCGGCCGGAGCGTTGGGCGCGATGATCGGCCAGCCGTCCTGATCCTCGAGCCGCATCAGATAGGTTCGGCCGAGACCCAGCGCCTGCAACCGATACCGTCCCGCCGCCGCAATGTCGAAAGTGTAGACCAGGCCGTTGCCCGAAGCGATGGTGTCGCGCGCCGGCACGCCGAGCGACAGCGCGCCGCCATCCATCAGCTCGGTGCGCGCCGCCACGACGCCCATGCGCCCGTGGGTCTCGCCCTGCGCCGCAACGGAGACTTGGTAATGGCCCTGGCCGAGATATTGCTGCAACAGGAAGTTCCGGCCGGTGCCGTTGTTGGCCTGGCGATCGAGCGAGATCACCGTGCGCGAGCGCATGTTGCCTTCGCCCTGCAACAGGCCGGTCGATTCCACGCGATAGAGTCCCGCCTCCGCGACATCCAACGCGAAGGTCCGCTGCTCGGTCTTGGCGATGTCGAAATAGGCCGGTTGCTCCGGGACCAAGGGCGGAAAGGTCGGGATCGACGCCAACGTCTCCGCCGGCACCTTGGCCAGCGGCGCATGCGGGGCGAGGTCGTCGGGCATGTAGCGGAGTGCCGCGTTGAACGCCTGGTCGGTCGCGTTGGCGATGCTGAGCGTGTGCTCCTTGCCGTCGCCGCGCCATTCGGTCATCGGCGCTCCGCGATCAATGGTGAATTTCAGCGCCGACGCATCCTCAGCGACCGCCGTGACCAACCCGCCCTCGGGCGCCCGCACCGGGATGTCGAGCGACTGCCCCGCCTTCAGGACCAGCGGCAGGCCAGGCTGGAGATCGATCGGTAGGCGGCGCAGCACGACGCCCGCTTCCACGCCCGGCTGCTGGTTGAGATAGAGCGTGTAGCCGAGCGAGCTGAAGAGCTCCTGCCGCTGAAACAGAGTGGTGGTCTCTTTCGCCTGGTCCCCGCCTTCGCTCATATTGCCTTGCGCCGCGACGCGGATGTCGAGGATGCCCTTGCCGTCCTCCACCGGCTGGCCGCTCAGAATGTAATAGCCAGGGTCCAGGTCCCAGACCGCGCCCGAGGGCTGGAACTTTGGCGGCTTGTAGTTGATGCCGAGATGAATCATCGGCTCGAAGCGGTACTCGGCCTCGGCGCCTGAGCTGGTGACCACATACTTCCCGGTCCGGGTCACGTGAAAATAGACGGTGACCGGCTCCAGCAAGTTGAAGCGCCGCTTCCAGACCGATTGGCCGTCGAGTTCCGGCGCATTGCTGTTGATGATTTCCTCCGGCGTGCCGGGGCCGTGCTTGGTGAGCAGGCCCGTCGCATCGACACTGTCCTCGCCATAACCGGAATGCAGGGTCGCGATCCAATAGTCGCCGGAGCCATCGAAATAATAGGTTTCGACCGCCTTGAAGCGCTGCAGCACGTAGGGCTTGCCGGCTTCGCGACGGATGGTGACGACTTTGAACCCGATATCCCGGCTCGTTGCCCTGATCTCGGCGATCGGCGGAACGCTCTTTTTGGTGATCTCGGCGTGCTGGCCGGGTTCGAACGGTGCCGCTTCGGAATAGTCGTTGACGAAGAGATCCGCCGCTTCGGCCTCCGGCAGTTCGATGCGGAAATAGTTCGCCTTCGCCGGGACCAGGAAGCGATCGATGCCGAACGGACTGGTGGTGAAGGTCTCGCGCCCCGCCTCGGCGATGGTCGGAATGCCCATCCGCATGTGGAGCGGATGTTCATCCGAGGTCTTCGCCCAGGGCAGGTCCGGTCCGCCATAGGCCGAGAGCAGATAGAGACCGGGCTCCAGCATCGTCACGATGCGCCGCACGGCGAGCGGCTTACCCGGCTCCGGTTCGACCTGGTCGGCGACGGGAACGGCATCGACCAGCCAGTTGCCGTCACGCCAGAGCCGCATCTCCGAGAGATTGCGCCCGGCGGCCTCGATCGCCACCACGCGGCGGCTGGAGATCTCCAGCCAATAGGAGCGCTGCTGGAAATCGCCGAGATCGGTGTCGATCCGCCGGATTTCCGGCAGGCGCGGCATTTCCGGCCCGTTCAGTTCGGCGAAAGGATGAACACTCAGCGCCGCTTCGCCGGAACCTTGCTCGTCCGCCTGCAGCAGGATCTTGTAGACGCCGCGGTCCAGGAAGGCATCGACCCGCCCGTCCTTCTCGCCGGCCACGCCCTCGACCGGGCCGGGCCCGGCCATGCGATCGACCAGCTGCAGGGCGACGCCCTGGGCGCTCTTCACCGTGACCGCATAACGGCCGAACGCGGCGACGGATAGGAGAGTCTGCTGGTCGCCGGTCGCCGGGACGGTGCCCTGCTCCAGGCCGAGTGCCGTCGGCAATTGGCCCTCGATCGGCGCCACGGTTTTGGTCGGCGCACCGGCCTCGCCACGCTTCTTCAGCCCGGCGAGGCGCTCCTTATATACGCCGATCAGGCAGGCGGCCGCCTTGTCGGCATCCGTCGGGAGCGTCTTGCCGGCGGTTGGAATACCGCAGGTTGCAAAGCGCGCCTTCAGCCATTGTCGCTGCTCGGCCAACAGGCTTGCTTTCGCCTCGCCCTCCAGCCCAGCCAGCAGGTCGCGAAACGTGTCCGCCAGGGCGGCATCCGCCGTGGCGAGTTCGTCGTGGCCGCATATCAGGATTTCAATGGGCGCCGCCGCAGCCGCGCAATCGAAACTCGGCGTGGCGGCCGAAGCCGTGCCACACCACGGCGCCGACAGCGCGAAAAGCGCTGCCAACGCACACAACCCACCACGCCACGCCATCAACTGACGCCTTCCCGCGCTCGGACGGAACCACGCGAACCGCCCGAAATGATGCTCTACACGCTAAAGGTGTCAGAATCATGGCGTATCGGCAAGCGCGCCAAAAATCTTCGACCGGCGTGTCGCGGATTTGGTCGCGGCGCGGCTCTCGGAGGTTCAAGCGAAACGCGGAGACTGTTCACCCGTCCGATTCCGGCGCGTGAGCTGTCGACGCCGACAGGTTTCGGATTGCCCTTATCCATTGGTATAGCTGGCTTGCAGGAACGAACCGGCGGCCCAATGTGTCAACCCTCAGTCCTGCCCAACCAATGAAGGCGCCCGTCCATGCACAGCCATGACGCGGGCCGCGCTCCTCTCCTCGTGCGGCCTCCGCTCCATCCCACCCTCGTTTCCTTCCCCATTGCGTGCATCGGCGGCACGCTCCTCACCGATATCACCTACTGGCGCACCGCCGAGATGATGTGGGCGGATTTCTCCGCCTGGCTCATCGCCGCCGGCGTGATCCTCGGCTGGCTGGCGGCGATCGTCGGCATCGTCGATCTCCTCGGCCATCGCTACGCGACGGCGCCGCTGCCGGCCTGGGTCTATGCCGCCGGCAATCTCCTCGCTCTCGTCCTCGCCACGATCAACATGCTCGTGCACACGCGCGATGCCTGGACTTCCGTGGTTCCCTGGGGGCTGGGACTTTCGGTCGTCACCGTCATCGTCCTCCTGTTCACGACCTGGATCGGATGGACTGCGCTCTATCGCCGCAACTCGGGAGTCGTCGCATGAGACTCGCAACCCTGAAAGCCGCTTCACTGTTGAGCGTTTCCCTCCTGGCGCTCACGGCCTGCGACGATGGCAGCTCCTTCGACAGGCAGAGCCAGGTCGGGCCGGATCCGCAATTGCCGGCGCAGAACCAGTATCTCTTCCCGCCGATGCACCTCGCCAAGGTCGTCGGTTGGAAAGACGGCGAGACGCCGACCGTGCCGGCGGGCTTCAAGATCGAGGCCCTGGCGACCGGCCTCCAGCATCCGCGCTCGGTCTATACGCTGCCCAATGGCGACGTGCTGGTCGTCGAATCCGTGGAGCCCAAGTTCGATTCTGTCACGCGTCCCAAGGACCTGGTCATGAATTGGGTCGAAACCTGGGTGACCTCCGGCGGCAACCCCAGCGGTCCGAGCAACCGCATCACCCTGCTGCGCGACACCAATGGCGACGGCAAGCCGGACGTGCGGGAGACCTTCCTCGACCATCTCAACTCGCCATTCGGCGTGGCCCTGGTCGGCAACGATCTCTACGTCGCCGACACCGACGCGATCCTGCATTACACCTATCACGACGGCGACACCAAGATCACCACGCCCGGCACGGTCTTGACGCCGCTTCCGGGTGGGCCGATCGACCACCACTGGACCAAGAGCCTGACCGCCAGCCCCGACGGTTCGCTGCTCTATGTCGGCGTGGGGTCGAACAGCAACATCACCGAGAACGGCATCGAGGCCGAGAAGAACCGCGCCGATATCCTGGAAGCCAATCGACAGACCGGACGCTGGCGCATCTTCGCCAGCGGCCTGCGCAACCCGAACGGCCTCAGCATCGAGCCGGTCACCAAGGCGCTGTGGACCGTGGTCAACGAGCGTGACGAGCTCGGGCCCAATCTGGTGCCCGATTACATGACCTCGGTGAAGGACGGTGCCTTCTACGGCTGGCCCTACAGCTATTACGGTCAGCATGTCGATCCGCGGGTGCAGCCGCAGCGTCCGGACCTGGTTGCGAAAGCGATCGCGCCGGATTATGCGCTCTCGTCCCACGTCGCGCCGCTGGGGCTCGCATTCAACACCGGCAACAACCTGCCCGACAAGTATCGCGGCGGCGCCTTCGTCGGCGAGCATGGCAGCTGGGATCGCGGCCAGTTCAACGGCTACAAGGTCGTCTTCATCCCCTTCACCGACGGCAAGCCGAGCGGAAAGGCGGAGGATTTCGTCACCGGGTTCCTGAACCCGGACGGCGAGGCGCGCGGCCGACCGGTCGGCGTCGCGATGGACAAGTCGGGCGCGCTGCTGATCGCCGACGACGTCGGCAACACGGTCTGGCGCGTGACCCGCGCGGGGCAGTAGCCGGCTCAGGGTTTCGGCTGCAGCGCGCGCAGCGCCCGGGCGATCTCTATCACCGGTGCATTGGCGGGATCCGAGAGCTCGGCGGCGCTCGGATCCCAGCCCGGGACACCCTTCATGTCGGGCAGCTGGTGGGCGATGCCTTTATGGCAATCGATGCAGGTCCTCTCGCCGGCGGCGAGATAGGTGCCGTGCGCCTTCGCGGCCCGGGCGTTCTGTCGGGTGAAGTCCATGTACTCGAAGTTATGGCAGTTGCGGCATTCCAGTGAATCGTTCGCCTTCAGCCGCTTCCATTCATGCTCGGCGAGCTCGCGGCGCATGCCCACGAATTTCTCGCGGGTGTTGATGGTGCCGAAGATCTTGCCCCAAACCTCCTTCGAGGCCTGCATCTTACGCGCGATCTTGTCGGTCCATTTGTGCGGCACGTGGCAGTCCGGGCAGGTGGCGCGCACGCCCGAGCGGTTGGTGAAGTGGATGGTCGCCTGCAGCTCCTGATAGACGTTGTCCCGCATCTCATGGCAGGAGATGCAGAATTTCTCGGTGTTGGTGGCCTCGAGCGCGGTGTTGAAGCCGCCCCAGAACACCACGCCGGCGATGAAGCCGCCGATCGTGAGGAAGCCGAGGCTGAAATTGACGCTCGGTTTCCTGAGCACGAACCAGATGTCGAGGACCAGGCCCCAGCCCCAGCGCCAGAGTCGCCGGATCATGGCGCGTTCTCCGTCTCCCCGTCGCCTTGCTTCTGACGCAGCGTTCGCATGATCTCCTCGATCGGGGCGAAGTCGTTCTGGACCAGATCGGGCGCCTCGGCCTGCGTCACATGGCACTGGGTGCAGAAGTAGCGGCGCGGCGTCACCGTGGCGAGGACCTGGCCGTCGCGATCCATGAAATGCGTGATGCTGATCATCGGCGCCTGCGACTGCGCGGTGAACTCGCGGGTGTGGCAGGTCAGGCACTTGTTGGCGTTCAGCGTGATCGGATAGTCGCGGATGTTGTGCGGGATGACCGGCGGCTGCTCCGGATAGTTCCGCGCCCGCCGGAGATCGTCGTTGATCTCCTTGTAGACCGGCGGCGCCGCCATTTCCTCCGTCAGCGGCACCTCGCCGCGCAGGTCCTCGACCACGGCATTCCCGGTCGTATCCTGGGCGACTGCCAGGGGGGCGCCGAGGGCGAGCGCGACCGTAACGGCCAGGTAGAACCGGCGCGGGCTCATGACGTCACCTTTTCGACCCGGACCGCGCACTTCTTGTAGTCGGTCTGCTTCGAGATCGGATCGGTGGCGTCGAGCGTCACCTTGTTGATCAGCCGGCCTTCGTCGAACCAGGGCACGAAGACCAGGCCCTTGGGCGGCTTGTTGCGGCCGCGGGTCTCCACCCGCACCCGGATCTCGCCGCGCCGCGAGATCACGCGCACCTCGTCGCCGCGACGCAGCTGCCGGCTCCGCGCGTCCTCCGGATGCATGTAGCAGAGCGCGTTCGGCATGGCGCGATTGAGCTCCGGCACCCGGCGCGTCATCGAGCCGGAATGCCAATGCTCGAGCACGCGGCCGGTCGAGAGCCACATGTCGTACTCCGCGTCCGGTGCTTCGGCCGGCGGCTCGTAAGGCAGCGCGAAGACGATCGCGCGCTTGTCCTTGTTGCCGTAGAATTGCACGCCGCTGCCGGCCTCGACATAGGGGTCGAGGCCTTCGCGGTAGCGCCAGCGGGTCTCCTTGCCGTCCACCACCGGCCAGCGCAGCCCGCGCACCTGATGATAGGTGTCGAACGGCGCCAGGTCATGACCATGGCCGCGGCCGAATCCGGCATATTCCTCGAACAGGCCCTTCTGCACATAGAAACCGAAGGCCTCGGATTCGTGGTTGGCGTAGCCCTTCTCGATCTCCTCGGTCGGGAACTTGTTCACCGTCCCGTTGGCGAACAGCACGTCGAACAGCGTCTTGCCCTTGAACTCCGGATGCGCGGCCAGTGTCTCCGCGGTCCAGGCGTCGTCGGTGGTGAAGCGCTTGGAGAACTCCATGAGCTGCCAGAGATCGGACTTGGATTCACCCGGCGCGGTCACCAGCTGGTGCCAGAAATGGGTGCGCCGTTCGGCATTGCCATAGGCGCCCTCCTTCTCCACCCACATGGCGGTCGGCAGGATGAGGTCGGCGGCGAGCGCCGTCACCGTCGGATAGGCATCGGAGACCACGATGAAGTTCTCCGGATTGCGATAACCCGGATAGGTCTCCTCGTTCATGTTGGCGCCGGCCTGCATGTTGTTGTTGACCTGCACCCAATAGGCATTGAGCTTGCCGTCCTTCAGCATGCGATTCTGCAGCACCGCATGGAAGCCCGGCTTCTCGGGGATCGTGCCCTCGGGGATCTTCCAGATCTCCTCGGCATGCTTGCGGTGTTCGGGATTGGTCACGACCATGTCCGCCGGCAGGCGATGCGAGAAGGTGCCGACCTCGCGTGCCGTGCCGCAGGCCGAGGGCTGGCCGGTCAGCGAGAACGGCGAGTTGCCGGGCTCGGCGATCTTCCCGGTCAGGAGATGGATGTTGTAGATCATGTTGTTGGCCCAGACGCCGCGCGTGTGCTGGTTGAACCCCATGGTCCAGAACGACATCACCTTGGTCTTCGGATCGGCGTAGAGCTCTGCCAGTTCCAGCAGCCGCTCCTTCGGCACGCCGCTCAGCTCGGCCGCCTTCTCGACCGGGTAATCGGCGACGAAGGTGGCGAACTCATCGAACGTCATCGGCGTGGAATCGTTCGCCGTTGCGGCGTTCTTCGCCTTGGCTTCGGTCGGATGCTCCGGCCGCAGGCCATAACCGATATCGACCGTGCCGCGCTTGAACGTGGCATGCGCGTCGACGAAGGCCTTGTTGACCCGGTCGGTCAAGATGATGTGGTGGGCGATAAAATTCAGGATCGCGAGATCGCTCTGCGGTGTGAACACGATCGGGATGTCGGCGAGATCGAAGCTGCGATGCTCGAATGTGGACATCACGCAGACCTTGACATGCGGATTGGACAGCCGGCGGTCGGCGACCCGGGTCCAGAGGATCGGGTGCATCTCCGCCATGTTGGAGCCCCAGAGCACGAAGGCGTCGGCCGCCTCGATGTCGTCGTAGCAGCCCATCGGCTCGTCCATGCCGAAGGTGCGCATGAAGCCGACCGCGGCCGAGGCCATGCAGTGCCGCGCGTTGGGATCGAGATTGTTGGAGCGGAAGCCGGCCTTCATCAGCTTCAAGGCCGCGTAGCCTTCCCAGATCGTCCACTGGCCGGAGCCGAACATGCCGACCGCGGTCGGTCCCTTCTCCTTCAGCGCCCGCTTCCAATGCACGGCCATCTCGTCGAAGGCGCGCTCCCAGGAAACCGGGTGGAACTCGCCGTCCTTGGCATAGGCGCCGTCCTTCATCCGCAGCAGCGGCTGGGTCAGCCGGTCGGCGCCGTACATGATCTTCGAGAGGAAATAGCCTTTGACACAGTTGAGCCCGCGATTGACCTCGGCATGGATGTCGCCATGGGTGGCCACCACGCGGTTGTCCTTGACCGCGACCATGACGCCGCAGCCGGTGCCGCAGAAGCGGCAGGGCGCCTTCGCCCAGTCGAGCCGCGCCTCGTCGCCGGGAATGATCCCGTTCGCGGCCTGCGCGCCGGGGATGCCGGCGACGGTTGCGGCGATCGCCGCCGCCTTGGCCTTGATCATCTGGCGTCGGGTGAGTTCAAGCATGTGACGTCTCCTCGGAATCGCCGTCGATCTCGTGATAGATCAGCGAGGCGGCGATGGTGCCCTGCATGTCGTTGATGGCGGCGATGCGCGCCAGCGTCTCGGCCTCGGACGGCGTCTCCAGCACCACGACCAGCTTGCCGTCCTCGGTGCCGGCATGAACCTCGGCGCCCTCCAGCCTGCCGATCGCGGCGCGGATCGCCGCGCAACGCTCCGGCCGCACATGCACCACCAGGCTGGAGATATGAACGGTGTCAGGCATCGGCGACCGCACGATGGATCTCGATCGCTTCGGCCGGACACGGATCGACGCAGGCGCCGCAGCCGGTACATCGGTCGAGGTCGATCATCGGCTGCGCGATGCGCCCAGCCGCATAGACGAAGCGGATCGCGGCGTCGCCGCAGGCATCCTTGCAGCTCTGGCACATGACGCCGTCATGGGTGAGGCAGTTCGCGCCGATCGCCGCCCGCAGAGTCCAGGGCGGCGTCGCGGCACGCGCGGTGGAAGCCAGGAACACCGGCTCGGGACAGATATCGGCGCAGGCGCCGCAGAAAGTGCAGAGGCCCGAGCCGCGTCGGAAGTCGACCATCGGGCGGGAACTGCCGTCCAGCGACACGATACCCTCGGGGCAGGCAGTCACGCAGGAACCGCAGCCCGTGCAGGCATCAAGAAAGGCGCCGGGCAGGCTCCAAGGCAGCCGCAATGCCGTGTCGCTTTGCGGCTCCGCCGTCGCGCCGAAGAGAAAGGCGCGCCGCGTCTTGTCGATGGATGCCCCACTCATCCTCGATACCCCGCGGCGATCAGGAGCCCGGTGGGCCGGTGAAGATCTGGTAGATCCAGATCGTGAGCCCGTATCCGCCGACGAACGCGACGGCCAGGATCGGTGCCAGAAACACCGTCAGGAACAGGAAGGTCAGCACCTCGCTGCGCCGCCGCGAGCGGCCGCTGGCCATCAACCCGGTCTCATCGGAATGCGACATCTCACCCCCGCGTACGTCGCCTTTACCCTTTGTCCAATGTGGAAATTATAGGACGGATCGCCCAACAGGCAAGTGTCTCGTTCTGCGATACGATGTCTCAGCCTTTCACGGCACCCGCGGTCAGGCCGGAGACAATGTAGCGCTGGGCCAGCACGAACATCATGACAGCGGGAAGAATAGTGAGGGTGATGAAGGCGAGGATCAGCTGCCAGGCGACGATGAACTCGCCCTGATAATCCATCAGGCCGAGGGTCCAGGGATATTTCGCATTGGTGTTGATGACCACCAGCGGCAGCAGAAAGTTGTTCCAGCTGACCACGAAGGTGATGACCGCGACCGTCGCCAGGATCGGCCGCGACAGCGGCAGGGTGATCCAGAGAAAGAAGCGCATATAGCCGCAGCCGTCGACCAGAGCCGCATCCAGCAGTTCCGCGGGCAGCTGCCGGAAGGCGTTGCGCATCAGCAGGATGCTGAGCGCCTGGCTGAACGCGACCTGCGGCAGGATGATGCCCCAGTGGGTGTCGAGCAGGCCGAGATCGCGCACCTTGATGAACAGCGGCAGGATCGCGGTCGCGAAGGGAAAGGTCAGCCCGAGGATGAAGTAGTTGAACAGGAAGCGCTGGCCGAAGAAGCGGAGATGCGCGAAGGCGAACGCCGCCGGTGCCGCGACCGCCAGGGTCAGCGCCACGGTGACCGCCGAGATGAACAGCGAGTTGCCGAGGATCCGCCAATAGCGCGCGCTGGCCAGAATCCCCCGGTAATTCTCCCATTGCCAGACCTTGGGCAGGCCGAACGGGTTGGTGCGCAGCTCGCCCAGCTCCTTGAAGCCGCCCAGCGCGGTCGCCAGCAGCGGCACCATCACCAGCGCGGCGACGAAGCAGAGGATGAGAAAACGCGGCAGCCCGGTCAGCGGCGCGGTGAGCGAGGCCGGCACGACATCGCTGTTGGGCAAGGCCAAGGGACCTTTCCGGGGGCGATGCGCTTGCAAGGCGGTCTCAGTCATTGTCGTCACGCATCAGCCAGCGCTTGTAGCCGAAGGCCACGGTCGCGCAGAGGATGAACAGGAGGACGCCGACCGCCGAGCCGAAGCCGATCCGCATCCGCCCGATGCCGAAGTAGTAGAGGAAGGAGACCATGGTGTGGCTGGAGTTCAGCGGCCCACCGCCGGTCAGCGACACGATCATGTCGAAGAACTGCAGCGAGCCCAGCAGCGAGAAGAAGACCGAGAGCTTGATCATCGGCTTGAGGCCCGGCAGGGTGATGAAGCGGAAGCGCTGCCACGGGCTGGCGCCGTCGATCGACGCCGCCTCGTAGAGATTGCGGTCGATGTTCTGCAGCCCGGCGATGTAGAGCATCATGTGGAAGCCGAAATACTTCCATACGATCACCGTCAGCACCGCGGCATAGGCCCAGTGCCGGTCGGCCAGGATGTAGAGCGGATCGCCGCCCAGCGCCTGCCAGGTCTGCGAGATCAGCCCGTAATCGCCGTCGAACATGAAGCGCCAGATCAGGCCGGCGGCCACGTCGGCGAGGATATAGGGCAGGAAGAACAGCATCCGGAAGGCGGTCGAACCGATCAGGCGATCGGCGAGCAGCACCGCCATCCCAAGTGCCAGCGGCAGCTGCACGGCGAGCGAGACCGCGATGATCAGCAGGTTGTTGATGAAGGCCTGGTGGAAGGTCTTGTTGGCGAGGAGCTGCCGGTAGTTCTCGAGGCCGACGAAATTATCGAGCGCCGCCAAGCCGTTCCAATTGTAGAATCCGTACCACCCCGCCTCGCCGATCGGCAGGATGACGAAGACGGTGAACAACGTCAGGGCCGGCGGCAGAAAGATCAGCGCCGTCAGCCCGCCGCTGCGGACGTAACTGGCTTGGCTCTGTGGAGGCGCGGTCGTGTCAGCCATGCCGCTCGCGTTTCCTGCCGGAGAAAAAGAGGGGAGGATTGCGGGGAGAGCCGCAATCCTCCCAGGCCGAGGCTAACGCTGATCCCAGGCGTCCTGGATCTGCTGGGCGCCGTCTTCGGGCGTCATGTCGCCGGCCGCGATCGCGACCGAAACGTCGTTGACCACGCGGCCGACCGAGGGACCCAGATCCTGGTCCAGGAAATTCTGGTGCCAGGTCGAGTTCGAGATGGCACGGGCTATCTCGGCCACCAGCGGGTTCTTGATGAAGGCATCGGTGCCCTTGGTCGCCGGCACGTAGACGCCGGCCTCGGCCGACGCCTTCTGTGCTTCGGCCGAGACGAAGTATTTCAGGAAGTCGAGCGCTTCGGGCGGCGCGTCCTTGGTGAGCAGAAAGCCCTGCACGCCGCCGAGCGTGTCGGTGATCTTGCCCTTGCCGCCCGGCAGTTCCGGGAACGGCGCCAGGCCGATCTGATCGTTCGGGATGCCCTTGCCATCGGTCGCGTTCTTCTGCTGGCCCGGGATGAAGCCGTTCAGCTGCAGCGCCATCATGCCCTTGCCGTCGCCGAACTGGCCCTGGCTCGGCAGATACTTGGTGCCGAGCCAGCCGTCCTGGAACGGCTCCAGCGCCGCCAGCTCTTTGAGCTTCGCGCCGGCATCGACGAAGGGCTGGGCCTTGAAGCCGCCTTCGGTCGTCTCCGCCGTGGTCAGCACGTCGGGCCCGCCGAGGCGCATCAGCAGATACGAATAGAAGAAATGCATCGGCCATTTGTCGGCGCCGCCCATGATCAGCGGCGTGACGCCGGCGCCCTTGGTCTTCTTCAGGACATCGAGGAAGCCGTCCCAGGTCTTCATCTGCGCGGGGTCGACGCCCGCCTTCGCCAGCAGCGCCTTGTTGTAGATCAGCAGGACTTCACTCAACTGGACCGAGACACCGTAGAGCTTGCCGTCGACCTCATAGGCGCCGAGCGGCGCCGGGTAGATCACTTGGTCGAACTCGGCCTTGTGGGCGGTGATGTCCTGGATGTAGCCCGCCTCGATCTGCGCGCGCATCACGCCGCCCGCCCAGGAGTAGATGATGTCGGGCCGGTCCTCGGATTGCAGCAGGGTCGGGAGCTTCGCCTTGTAGGCCTCGTTCTCCATGTAATCGACGATGACCTTCACGCCCTTATGCGTGGCGTTGTAATCCTCGGCGATCTTCTTCCAGTAGGGATCGCCGGTCTCGTTGACGTGGAGCATGCGGACGGTGACGTCCGCGGCCTGGGCCGAGGCCAGGCTCATGGCAAAAGCAACAGCGAGGCCGGAAAGGGCTTTCACAAGCATTGCGGTTTCCTCCCACTTTTTTTGACACTTCCGAGCGTTTGGCCCGGCGCTTTGTTCCGTCCCGATATATTTTGTGACGCGGATTAAATCTTCGCCCCGACCCGCCTCCTGTCAAGCCAGCACTTGGTCCAATGCGTCTTTTCGGGCAAATGCGCCATTGACAGGTGAGGCCTGCATGCGGGAATAAATCATTGACCCGAAATAAACACCGCCCACCCGATGAAGACCGCCGACCCGGAATTTATGCGCGCGATCAATCGCTTCCACGTGATGGACGCGATCCGCCGGCATGGGCCGCTGGCCCGGGTCGAGATCTGCGAACGGACCGAATTAAGTCCGACCACGGTCTCGGCGATCACCGCCGCCCTGCTGGATGACGGGCTGGTGGTCACAAGGCAGATGGGCACGGTGCGGGATGCCGGGCGCGGACGTCCCCGAGTCCTGCTGGAGCTCAACCCCGATGCGGCGCGGGTGGTGGGGGTGAAGATCGCGCCGACCCGCATCGTGCATGTGGTCACCAATTTCCAGGGCGACGTGCTGGCCGGCCTGACCCAGCCGGTCCGCGTGGATCGTCAACCCGCGGAAGTCATCGCCGACCTGGTCGAGGACGGCGTGCGGCGCTGCGTCGCCGATGCCGGCCTCACCCTCGATCACGTCGAAAGTCTCTGCGTCGCCTTGCCCGGCGTCGTGGAGCACGCCACGGGCATCGTCCGGTACAGCCCGATCCTCACGGAAGCCAATGTGCCGCTGAGCAAGGCGCTGTTCGAGCGCCTCGGCCTCGCAACCCTGATCGAGAGCGATGCCAACGCGATCACCATCGGCGAGCACTGGTTCCGGCTCTGCCGTGATCTCGACGATTTCGTGGTGGTGACGGCGGAGCATTCGCTGGGCCTGGGGGTGATGCATGGCGGCGAGTTCTTTCGCGGCGCCAAGGGCATCAGCTTCAATCTCGGCGATCTCGCCATGTCGGCCAACGGCAAGACCGTCGCGCGCCTCGCCGACCAGGCGAACGAACCGGCGATCCTCGCGCCGGTCGCCGGCGATGCGCGGTTCCGCGAGGCGATCCGGCTCGGCCGGGCGATTCCGCTCGCCGCGGCGCTG
Organism: Dongia sedimenti; assembly: GCA_030715195.1. Lineage (GTDB taxonomy): Bacteria > Pseudomonadota > Alphaproteobacteria > Dongiales > Dongiaceae > Dongia > Dongia sedimenti. The sequence continues at coordinate 356,761 of JAUYVI010000001.1, read as the reverse complement.
ATCGCCACCGGCGACAATGCGCTGACCGCCTCGGCGCGGCGCGCGGGCGAGGTGCTCGGCCTCGCCATCGCCAATCTCATCACCTTGTTCGCGCCGCCGCGCGTCGTGCTGGTCGGATCGACCTTGGCTTTGGGCGAGCCGCTGATGACGGCGCTCCGCACTGCGCTCGACCGCACCCTGCCCGCCTGGCTGGGCGACGTGTCCGAGATCGCGGTGGACGTCCAGGCGGATGACACCGACTGGGCGCGCGGCGCCGCGGCCGCCGCGCTGAAGCAGCTCTATGGCGCGCCCTGGAGCTCGACCGGGCCGGCCAGGCCGCGCCTGGACATGAATGCGGAGGACTTATGAACAAGGTCGGCATCGGCGTGATCGGCTGCGGCGTGATTTCCGGCGCCTATCTGACGGCGGCGAAGGGCTTTCCGATCCTGGACATCCGCGGCCTCGCCGACATGAATCCCGCGGCGGCCGAAGCGCGCGCCAAGGAGTTCGGCCTCAAGGCGATGAGCATCGCGGCGCTGCTCGCCGATCCCACGGTCGAGATCATCCTCAACCTCACCATTCCGAAGGCCCATGTCGCGGTGGGCCTGCAGGCGCTCGATGCCGGCAAGCATGTCTATTCCGAGAAGCCGCTGGGCGTCGTCTTCAAGGACGGCAAGAAACTGGTCGACCGCGCGGCGCAGAAGAAGCTGCGGGTCGGCTCCGCGCCCGACACGTTCCTCGGCGGCGCGCATCAGACCTGCCGCAAGCTGATCGATTCAGGAAAGATCGGCACGCCAGTCGGCGGCACGGCCTATTTCATGTGCCCCGGCCATGAGCGCTGGCATCCGGCGCCGGACTTCTACTACCAGGCCGGCGGCGGCCCGGTGCTGGACATGGCGCCCTACTACGTCACCGATCTCGTGAACCTGTTGGGACCGGTCGCGCGGGTCGCGGCCATGACGTCGATGCCGAAGCAGACGCGCACCATCACCTCGCAGCCGCGGGCCGGCCAATCCATCCCGGTCGAGGTTCCGACCCATGCGGCCGGCACGTTGGAGTTCGTCTCCGGGGCGCTGGTGCAGATGTCGATGAGCTTCGACGTTCCGGCGCATCGCCACCTGCCGATCGAGATCTATGGCTCCAAGGGCACGCTGATCGTGCCGGACCCGAACCGCTTCGGCGGCGAGATCGCGTTCGCCGCCGAGAAGGACAAATGGGTGCCGCTCAAGACCGACATGCCCTATGCCGACGGCAATTACCGTTCGATCGGCCTGGCGGATATGGCTCATGCGATCCGCAGCAAGCGGCCGCATCGCGCCAGCGGCGCATTGGCGCTGCATGTGCTGGAGGTGATGGAGGCCTTCGATCGCTCCGCCAGCAGCGGCAAGGCGATCGCGATCTCGACACGACCCGCGCGGCCGGCGCCGCTGGGAGAAAGCCTGGTCCGGCGCAAGCTGGCGGCCTGAACTAACAAAGACGGAGGGAGGAATGCGGGAAGCACTGATCGTCTGGGGCGGCTGGAGCGGCCACGAGCCGGAACAATGTGCCAGGATCGTGTCGGAGATGCTCGAGGGCGACGGGTTCAAGGTCTATGTCGAGAACACGACCGAAGCCTTCGCCGACCCCTCGATCCGGGACCTGAGCCTGATCGTGCCGATCATCACCATGTCGAAGATCGAGAAGGAAGAGGTGCAGAATCTCTCCAAGGCGGTCGAGAGCGGCGTCGGCCTGGCCGGCTGGCATGGCGGCATGGGCGACGCCTTCCGCGAATCCGTCGAATACCAGTTCATGTGCGGCGGCCAATGGGTCGCCCATCCCGGCAACGTCATCGACTACCGCGTCGACATTGTGAAGCCCGAGGATCCGATCTGCGCGGGGCTGAAAAGCTTCCCCTATCGCTCCGAACAATACTACATGCATGTCGATCCCTCGAACGAGGTGCTCGCCACCACGACCTTCTCCGGCGAGATCCTGCCCTGGGTCGAGGGCGTGGTCATGCCGGTCGCATGGAAGCGCCGCCACGGCAAGGGCCGGGTCTTCTATTCCTCGCTCGGCCACGTCGCCAAGGAGTTCGAGGTGCCGGAGATGCGCACCCTGTTCCACCGCGGCGCGCTTTGGGCCGCGCGGAGGGAAAACGAAGCAGCGAACTGAAATCGGAATCTCCGAATCGAACCGGCGAACCGTCGGTTCCGCTACAGGGCACTTTTCCCCCCTCTGCCGGTTATTACCGGGCAGGCAAAATCGTATCGGGGCCGAAAGTGCGAGCGCGCAGCGAGAAGCCATCAAATTCGAACCCAAGTCCAGCTGAGCGCGCGGAATCCCCGCCGAACTTCTGGATCGCGGAGGACCTTCAGGCCGGCCGTGATTGCTGGCGCCTGGCCAAGGCGGATCGCGCCGCTGTCCTGATCGACGCCGAGTCCTACTTCTTCGCGTTGCGCGCCGCGATGTTGAAGGCCGAGCGCTGCATCCATATTGTCGGTTGGGACCTCGATCGGCGCATGCCCTTTCCAGGTTGCGCGGAAGACGTCGCCCGTCTTCCGCAACTTGGCGCCGCCGGCGACGAAGCAGCCGAGGATGGATATCCCCTGCGCCTGGGTGATTTCCTAGGCGAACTGGTGAGGCGGAAGCCCAATCTCTGGATCCGCATCCTGCTCTGGGATTTCTCTCTCCTTTATGCCGCCAGCCGTGATTCGATTGCAGCCATGGCGGTGGCCTTGCGCTGGAAAACACCGCGACGGCTTGATCTATGCCTCGACGACTCCATCCCGATCGGCGCCGCGCATCACCAGAAGCTGATCGTGATCGACGATGCGCTCGCCTTCTGCGGCGGCATGGACCTGACACTGGCGCGCTGGGACGATTGCGCCCATACCGCGGGCGACGAGCGACGCTGCATGCTCGATGGCTCCCCCTACGCGCCGGTGCATGACATCCAGGTCATGATGGAGGGGCCGGTGGCGCAATCGATCTCGGAATATGTGCGATCGCGCTGGGCGCGCACCGCTTACGAGAACATCGCCGCCGTCGAAAACCGGCCGGCGCAGCTCTGGCCCGATGCGGTGGCGGCGGATTTCGGCACGGTGGACGTGGCGCTCGCCCGCACCGAGCCGGCCTTCGCCGACGCCCCGGCGATCACGGAAATCGAGCGCCTCTTCGTCCGCATGATCCGCGAGGCCGAACACACGATCTACATCGAGAACCAGTACCTCACCTCGGAGCTGATCGCCGCGACCTTGATCGAGACGCTGAAGGCCAAACCGGCGCTGGAGGCGGTGATCATCTGCAGCCTCACTTATCCAAGCTGGGTCGAGGACGCCGCAATGATCGCCGGGCGTCGGAGCTTCATGCAGCGCCAGCACGAGAACGGGGTCGGCGATCGTGTCCGCTTGCTTTCCCCCCGCAACGAGGCCGTGGATGAGGCGGAACAGATCAAGGTCCATGCCAAGCTGATGATCATCGACGACCGGTATCTCCGCATCGGTTCGGCCAATCTCTGCCGCCGCTCCATGGGCACCGACACCGAGTTCGACGTGACGATTGTCGGCGAGGACGACGCCACGCGGGCCGCGATCTTCGGAATCCGCGACCGGCTGCTCGCGGAGCATTGCGGTACCGAGGCCGCAGAGATCGCAGCGGCCATCGCGGCGACCGATTCACTGCGCGCCGCCATCGACAAGGTGAACGTCGGAACCTCGCGGCGGCTCGAGCCGATCAACGATGACGGGTCCGGCGAGGCGTTGTCCGAAACGCTGGGCGCGCTGGCCGATCCGGAAAGGCCGATCGACCCGTTGTCGCTCGCCAGCCTGTCCGCCTTCACGTCCGATCCGAAGAAGAAGCAGTTTCGCAAGGGTCCGCTGTTCTGGCTGGTTGTGATCGCCTTGGTGCTGACGGGGCTCGCGGCTGTCTGGACCCTGACGCCGCTGAACGGCATCGCCGATGTGAAGCAATGGGAAAGCCTGTTGACGGGGATCCGCGGACCCTGGGAAGTGCTGGCGGTGATTGCGGTTTTCGTGATCACCGGCTTTTTCGCCTTCCCGCTGGTCGTGCTGATCGCCGGCACCACCGCCGTCTTCGGCGTCTGGCCCGGCATGCTCTATGCCGGGCTCGGCGCGATGGCGAGTGCGCTCGCGACCTATTCGCTCGGCTGGTGGCTCGGCCAGCGCCGGCTGCGTCACTACTTCGGACCCGGCGTCAATCGCATCAAGCAGAGCCTCAAAGGCCGCGGCATCATCACGGTGACGACGATCCGCCTCATTCCGGCGGCACCTTATTCGCTGGTCAACCTCGCGGCCGGCGCGCTGCACATTCCGCCCATTGACTATTTCGTCGGCACGCTGCTCGGCCTCGCACCGGGCATCCTGGTGATGTCGCTGCTCGGCGGCACCATCGTCGACATCATAGCGCACCCGACCCTCGGCGGCATCGCTATGCTGGTCGGCTTGCTGATTGCGACGATCCTGCTCTCGCTCGGACTGCAGATGATCACCAGCCGGCTACGGCGGCTGTTCGGATGAACGTGCCGGTCGAGGCGCTGCCCACATCGGCCCGGGTCCTCACCTGGAACATCCACAAGGGGATCGGCACCGATCGGCGTTACGATCTCGGCCGCATTATCGATCTCGCACGCCGTCACGAACCCGACATCGTCGCACTCCAGGAGGTCGATTCCCGGGGACGCGACCCGACCAACCTGCCGTTGGCGGCCTTGAAGCTGGCCTTGGGCAGCCATGCCGCCGAGGCGCGCACCATCGTCGCGGAAGACGGCCATTACGGTCATGTGCTGATCAGCCGCTGGCCCCTGGAGCAGATCGCACTGCACGATGTCAGCATCGGCCGGCGCGAGCCGCGCTGCGCGATCGAGGCGACGATCGGCACGCCGCGCGGCTCGTTCCGGGTGATCGCCACCCATCTCGGCCTTGGCATGGGAGAAAGAAAGCGGCAGATCGGAAGGCTGGTCGCCTTGGCGCGCGCCGCCGACCCGGCCGAAGGCCTGGTGATGCTCGGCGACTTCAACGACTGGCATGGCGAGGTGCGGCGCGCGCTCGACGACGTGCTGCCGGCCTGGAGCTTCCTGCGCACCTTTCCAGCGCGGCGTCCGATCTTCAAGCTGGACCGCATTTTCTGCCGTCCGGCCGGAGCGCTCAACCAATGCTGGACCGATTCCGAAGCGGCCCGTGCTTCGGATCACCTCCCGGTGATCGCCGACCTTGCCCTGGAAGCGCTGACCGCCGGGCGCCATGGCCCCGCCGAGTTGGCTTCTCTGCATGCCTCGTAGCCGCCCCGCGCGCACGCCGGCCAAGCGTCGTGAGGCCGAAGACCGGGAGATTGACGCGATCGAGCACCAATCGAGCCCGGCCACGCCGATCATCTACGAGATCGTGCGGCGCATGGGCGACGAAGAGATGGCGCGGCCAGCGATCTCGCTCTGGTGGTCCGGGATCGCCGCCGGCATGTCGATCAGCTTCTCGCTGCTCGCCCAGAGTATCCTGCTGACGCATCTTCCAGAAGCCGCCTGGCGGCACTTGGCCGTCAGCCTCGGCTATACGGTCGGCTTCCTGATGGTCGTGCTGTCGCGCCAGCAGCTCTTCACCGAAAATACGTTGACGGCGGTTCTGCCCGTGATGGCGGAATTCACGCGCGGCAAGCTGGCGCAGCTCGCGCGGCTGTGGGGAATCGTGCTGCTCGCCAATCTCTTCGGTACCTTGATCGCCGCCGCCTTCTGCACCTTTACGCCGGTTCTCACACCCGAGCTTCGCGAAGGCATGATGGATATCAGCCGCGAGATCACCCGACACGGTTGGGCGGCAACCTTCTTTCACGCCATCTCGGCCGGCTTCCTGATGGCGGCGATGGTCTGGCTGATGCCGGGCGCGACCTATGCGCAATTCCACGTCATTGTCGTCATTACATTCCTGATTGCCGCCGGCGGTTTCGTGCATATCGTCGCCGGCAGTATGGAAGCCTTCATGCTTCTGCTGGGCGGCGAGATCGGCCTCCCCTTCCTGCTGGGGGAGTTCTTCCTGCCTGTGGTGCTCGGCAACATCGTCGGCGGCACGGCCCTCTTCGGCCTGCTGGCCTATGCCCAGGTCATGAAGGAGATCTGATCTGGCCGGCGGTGCAAGGCGCAGAGAGCGGTATTGCGCGCTTGGCCGGCCCGTGCGAAACGTGGGCGGCATGTTTCCGTCCGAGGTCAGCCATGGCTTTTACCCTCTCGCTCAACACAAATCCGCTGGTCAACCGCTTCGCGGAACCTGAGGACCTGATCGAGACCGTCGCGACGAAGATCCGCATCCGCGACCTGCAGCTCACCCATGAATTCATCAACCCGTCCTGGCCGGCGCCGCTGATCCGATCCCTCACCCAGCGGATGAACGCCGCCCTGCGCCGCACCGGGGTGCGCGTCACCTCGGGCATGACCGGTCCCTATGGCCGGCTCAATCATTTCGGCCATCCCGATGCCGGGGTCCGCCGCTATTACATCGACTGGTTCAAGACCCAGGCCGACATCACGGCCGATCTCGGCGGCACGGCGATCGGCACGCAATTCGCGATCCTGACCCATCGCGATTACAACGACCCGAAGCGGCGCGAGGAGATGATCCAGATCGCGATCGATTGTTGGTCGGAAGTGGCCGAGCATGCGAAGGCCGCCGGCATCAAATATTTGTTCTGGGAATCGATGTCGATCGGCCGCGAGTTTGGCGAGACCCTCGAATCCTTCCACAAGCTGCAGGCCCGCCTCACCGCCGCGCGCATGGCGATCCCGATGTGGGTCATGGCTGATATCGACCACGGCGACGTCACCAGCCCGAACCCCGACGATTACGACCCCTATGCCTGGGCCCGCGCCGTGCCGCGCTTCTCACCGATCATCCACATCAAGCAGTCGATGATGGACAAGAGCGGGCACCGCCCCTTCATCGCCGAATACAACGCCAAGGGCCGGATCCAGCCCGAGCCGCTGCTCGCTGCCTTCCGCCAGGGCGGTGGCATCGATAACGAGATCTGCCTGGAACTCTCCTTCAAGGAGCGCGAGCCGACCGACCGGCAAGTGGTCGAGCAGATCGCTGAGTCGGTCGCGTTCTGGGCTCCGCATATCGACAGCGGCGCCAGGGACCTCTTGATCGAAGCCCGCGGGGCCGCGGAATGAGCGCCTCGAACGGTCCGGCGGTCTGGATCGGCACCAGCTGGAAGATGCACAAGACGCTCGCCGAGGCGAAGACTTTCGCGACCGCCGTGGCACGCGCCGAGACGCCGCGCGACCCGCGCATTCAACGCTTCGTCATCCCGCCTTTCACCGCCGTGCGACAGGTGAAGGAAATCCTGGCCGCGACCTCGATCAAGGTCGGCGCCCAGAACATGCACTGGGCGGATCAAGGCGCCTGGACCGGCGAGATCTCGCCGCTGATGCTGAAGGACTGCAATCTCGATCTGGTCGAGCTCGGGCATTCCGAGCGCCGCGAACACTTCGGCGAAACCGACGAGACCGTCGGCCTCAAGGTCGAGGCGGCGGTTCGGCACGGCTTGATCCCGCTGATCTGCATCGGCGAGACCTTGGCCGATCGCGAAAGCGGCCGCGCGGACGCGGTGCTGGCGCGCGAAGTCAAGGGCGCGCTCGGCAAGCTCTCGGCCGAGCAGCGCAGTGCCACGATCCTGCTCGCCTACGAACCGGTCTGGGCGATCGGCGAGAAGGGCATTCCCGCGACAGCGGACTATGCCGATGCCCGCCAAGCCGAGATTCTCAAAGTTGCGGAATCAATCCTCGGGCGCCGTGTTCCCTGCCTCTATGGCGGCTCGGTCAATCCCGGCAATTGCGCCGAGCTGATCGCCTGCCCGCATATCGACGGCCTGTTCATCGGTCGCTCGGCCTGGGAGGCGGAAGGCTATCTCGACATCCTCGCGCGCTGCTCGAAGGCACTCCGCTAGAGCCGGATCCGATAGGTCAGTTCTGTGCGTTGGCAGGCGGAGGGGGAGTGCCGGCCTGGGCCATCGGCAGCACTCCGCTACGATCCCCATCTTGCCAAAGCGCGATGTTACCCGGAAGCAGACAAGCGAGGATGGCTACATCCCGGCCTTGAACTGCTGCCAGGCTTCGACCCAGTCGCTGTAGACGGCGTGGCCGTCGCTGCTCTCCTGCGGCGGGATACCGGGCAGGCCCGCAGCGAACATCGCGTCCACCTGGGAGTAATCGATGCGGGTGCGGTTCTTGTCGTCGAGCAACGCGACCGCCTGCTTGGAGACCGGCGCTTGCACCACCGCGGTCGCGACCGCCGCCTGCACCTTGGGATCCAGCGCCTGGTTCATGAACGCATGGGCCGTTTCGATGTTGTCGGCGGAGATCGGAATGAACCACGCATCCACCCAGAGCACCGGCCCTTCCTTCGGGATCGACATCTCGAGGGCGACGCCCTGCTGCGCCGCCTGGTAGATGATGGCGGGATCGGCACACAGCGCGGCTTCGACCTCGCCGGAGACCATGAAGTTGATAAGATCGCCCATGTTCAGCGCAATCAGCCGCGCCTGGTCGCGATACTTGGCGAACTCGGCGAAGGTCTTGGCTAGCTCGTCCTTGGTCAGGAACGGATACTTGCTGCCGAAGCCGGCGACCCGCGCGGCGACCGGCCAGGAACCGGTGACGTCGTCGGTGATCGCGATCTTCCCCTTCAGCTTCGGGTCGAGGAGATCGGTGTAGGATGTCGGCTTCGCCATCTTCGCCGGGTTGTAGATCAGGGTGTTGAAGCCCCAGATCCACGGCATGCCCCAGTGCTGCCCGTCCGCAAACCAAGTCGGCTGCTCGTAGAACACGTCGAACAGGTTGTCCTTGTTGTAGTTCGGCACCTTCGACGCATCGATCGGCTTCACGATCTTCATCTGGCGGATATAGAGATCGGCATAGGCCTGGTTGTATTCGGCGAGGTCGATCGGCGGCGGATTGCCGGCGATGAATTTCGCCTGCACGTCATCCTGCGCCGCGATCGTGCTGCTGGTGACCTGGACGCCGGCCGACTTGCGCCAGTCGGCGAGTTCGTTGGACAGGTCATAGCCCTCCCAGGCCATGATCTGCAGCTCACCGCCGACCGCCGCCTGGGCGGGGGTCGAGAAGACGCGGCCGAGGAAGGCCCCGGAGGCGATCCCGGTCAATCCCAGCAATGCCGCGCGCCTGGACCATGCCGCCGCCTGGGCTATGTCGATTTTCGGGGAAATCTCAGTCATCGGAGCCTCCGCTCTCGTTCTTGTCGGCGATCCAACATCGCCTCCCTTATCCAGGATATTGGATACAATTTAACCTGGAGTCAACGGCCTCCCGCAGGCGGCGTCACGAAGGAGCTTCGGTCTATTGGAACCAGGTGTCCGACAGGCGGTAGCCTTCCGGGAAAGGATCCTCAGGGTCGACGCCGTAATAGCTCACGCCGGTGAGCCAGGCGCGCCCGGACACCTCCGGGATGATCGCGGGCACGATTCCGGCCTGTGCGGTCTCGACGATCCGGCAATCGAACACGGTGTCGAGGATCGAGGTATGGCGGAATGCCTCGCCCACCGCGAGCGTGCCGCGGGCGTGCAGCAGCGCGAGGCGCGCCGAGGTCCCGGTGCCGCAGGGACAGCGGTCCAGCCGGCCCGGAGAAACCACGACGGCGTTCTTGGAGGTCTTCACGCCGTCGATCACCTCGAGCGGACCGGCGAACTCGGTCTGGTTGATGGTGTGGATGCCGGGATTCTCCGGATGAACCGAGGGCAGCTGCTCGGCGGCGGCGGCCTTGATCCGCTCCCCGAGCCCGACCAGGTCACGCGCCTCGTGGCGTGCCAGGGTCACGCCCACATCCGTGGCGTCAATGATGCAGTAGATCATCCCACCATACGCGACATCGACGCGGAAGGTCCCGAGCCCGGCGACCTCAATCATCCGGTCGCGGTGCATGACGAAGGACGGGATGTTGCGGAAGGTCACGCGCCGGCACTTCCCGGCCCGGCATTCGGCCTTGACCTCCACGACACCGGCCGGCGTGTCGACCCGCACGATGGTCTCCGGCTCACGCATCGGGATGACGCCGGTCTCCAGCGCGGCGGTGACCGTGCAGATGAGATTCGAGCCGGACATCGGCACGAAATAGTCCGACTCCATCACGATCATGCCGAGATCGGCATCGTCGCGGACCGGCGGGGTGATCAGGTTGACCGCGGCATTGACGCTGCCCCTGGGATCGAACAGCAGCATGTTGCGCAGCCAGGCGCTGTCGCGCTCCAGATTCTGCATCTGCTCGAACATCGAGGCGCCGCGGGGCGGCAGCACGCCGCCGGTGATGACGCGTCCGACCTCGCCTTCGGCATGCGCGCCGACGACGGTGATCACTCGATCGAGATTCATGAGACCATAACTCCTGGGGCAGTCCGGCGATCAGCCGCCGGCAATCCACGGTTTCTGTTTCAGGCCGGAGATCACGTCCTCCCTGGCCTCGGCAATATGCTTCTTCAGCAGACGCGCAGCGGCCACGGCATCCCGCCGGGCATAGGCGTCGGTCAGAGCCACGTGGTCCTCCATCGCCCGGGTCTGCGCCGACTTCTCGTCGATCTGCAGGCGCAGGTAGCGGTCGGCGGAGCTGTACAAGGATTGCAGCAGGGTGAGCGTGCGCGGCCGCTTCGCCGGCATCGACATCGTGGTATGCAGCGTCCAGTTGAGGGCGCTGAGCTCGGCCGGCGACGCCCCGCTCTTCAATCCCTTCTCATAGTCGCCGAGCGCCGCCTTCACCTTGGCGATGTCATCGGGGGTCGCCTCCTCGATCGCCTGCTTCAGCATGAACGGCTCGAGCAGCAGGCGCGAATCGAAGATATCCTTGGCGTCGGCGATGGTCAGGGGCGAGACCACCGCGCCGCGGTGGGTGTGGATCACCAGCAGCCCCTCGGCCTCGAGCAGCATCAACGCCTCACGCACCGGGATGCGGCTGACGCCGATCTCGGAGGCCACCGCCTCCTGGCGGATCTGGTGGCCGCCGGGATAGTCGCCGGAAATGATCCGCTGGCGGATCATATCTGCAACCGCGGTCGTCACGGTGCTGCGCTTGATACCCAGCTCGAGCGGCTTGTTCGCCATAGCTCTCATCGCCCTTCAGAGAATCCGAGATATTGGATACGGTTTACCATCGGCGGCGGGGGGATGCGAGATCGCGATTGTGGCGGCACGGGATCAATTGATCGGAAGGACCGCGACATCGTCGTGGTCCCAGAACAGTGCGACCTCGGCGCCACGGGCTGGCATGCGGTGCTTGGCGGAGCGCTGCACCTGGACCCGGATCCGGCGCTGGTTCTGCAGGGCAACGGTATAGAACGAGCGGCTGCCGGTGAAGACGATGTCCTCCACCCGGCCCGAGACGGAATGCCGGCCGTCACCGGTGGCGGGGTCAAAGGAGAAGGATTCCGGGCGGATCGAAACCACGACCTCGGGGCCGCGACTCGGCGCCTCGGCGCGCACCGTGAAGGTCACGCCGCCCTCGGTGTGGACCACCAGGCCCTCCGGACCCTCACCGACGATGCGGCCCTCGAACAGATTGGTCTCGCCCAGGAACTTGGCCGCGAACAGGGTCCGGGGATGCGCGTACATGACCTCGGGCCGGTCGACCTGCACGATCCGGCCGCGGTCCATCAGCACGATCCGATCGGAGAGGATCATCGCCTCGTCCTGGTCGTGGGTCACGTAGACGAAAGTCGCTTTCGTCTCGGCATGGATGCGCTTCATCTCCTCGAGCATGAGCTGTCGGATCTTGAGGTCGAGAGCCGCCAGAGGCTCGTCGAGGAGCAGCACCTTCGGTTCGTTCACCAGGGCACGCGCAAGCGCGACGCGTTGGCACTGGCCACCGCTCAGCTCGTCGATATAGCGGTTCGCCAGGTTGTCGAGCTGGACGATCTTCAACATCCGCTGCACGCGCTCGCGCAGCTCGCCGCCGCGCAGGCCCTTCACCTTCAGCCCGAAAGCCACATTCTCGAACACATCGAGATGCGGGAACAACGCGTATCGCTGAAACACCATGTTGACCGGCCGGTGCTCGGGGGCGATTCCCTTCATGTCGCGGCCGTCGATCCGCAACCCGCCGCCACTCATGTCCTCGAAGCCGGCGATCAGCCGCATCAGCGTGGTCTTGCCGCAGCCGCTCGGGCCGAGCAGCGTGACGATCTCTCCCGGCGTGATCGCCAGGTCGATGTCGTGCAGCACCTGCATCGAGCCGAAGCTCTTCTGGCCCGCGGTGATCTCGATGATGGGCGTCACAGCCAGCATTCCGTCGGTCCTCACGATTTGGTCCGATCAGCCACCGCCGCGGCACGCCGCATGCGACCGACCACGGCGGCCACCACCAGGACCAGGATGGAGAAGAGCAGGGCCAGCGTGGAGATCGCGTTGATGAGCGGCGTCACCGTCCGGCGCATCATAGACCAGATGTACATCGGCAACGTCGTTTCCGTCCCGGCCACGAAAGAGGTGAGTACGAACTCGTCGAAGGAGATCGCCAGCGCCAGAATCGCGCAGGAGATCAGGGTCGGGGCGATCAGTGGCAGCGTCACCCGCGCGAAGGTCTGGCGCTGCGACGCGCCGAGGTCGCGAGCCGCCTCTTCCAAGCTCGGATCGAACAGCGTCAGCCGGGCTTTCATCGCGACCAGCAGGATCGGCAGCGTCAGCAGCACATGCGCGATCACGATCGTGACGGTGGAGAGGGAGATGCCGAGCTGGGCGAACAGCACGAGCAGCGCCACGCCCAGGAACAGGCCCGGAAGCGCGATCGGGGTGATCCCCAGGATCTCGATCACCGCCCGCCCTCGTCGCTTGAGCCGCAGCCAGGCCAGCGATGCGCCGGTGCCGAGGACCAGCGTCAGCAGCGCCGTCCAGAACGCGATCTTCATACTCTCGACCAGCGCCGCGCCCAATTGGCTGTCGGTGAAGACCTGCGCGTACCAACGCCAGCTGAATCCGGTGAACGGAAACGTCAGCGCCGGAGTCGCATGAAAACTGAACAGGATGATGATGACGATCGGCGCCAGGAGAAAGGCCATGATCGCGAAGACGACAATCCGGAGCAGGATCATCGGACCGCCCTCCGCTTCTCCAGCGGGCGGCGCTTGACCGAAATGCCCGTCATCCGGCAAAGCCAGAGCATGCCGAAGTAGACGGCCAGCGAAACCAGGAACATCAGGAAGGCCTCGGCCGCACCGAGAGGCCAGTTTCCGGTCTTGCGGAACTGGTCCGCGATCAGCAGGCCCGTCGTCTGCCCGGAAGCGCCGCCCAGCATCTGCGGCGTCACATAGTCGCCGGCCACCAGGATGAAGGTCAGCATGAAGGCGCCGAGCAGGCCGTTGACCGCGTTCGGCGCGATCACCCGGAAGAACCCGCCCAGGAACGAGGTTCCGAGATCGCGCGCGGCATCGATCAGGTCCTGCTTGATCTCGCTGAACGTCGAGACGATCAACAGAATCGCGAAAGGCAGATAGATGTGAACCAGTGTAATCGCGACGGCGAAGGCGCTGAACAGGAACGCCTTGACCGGTTCGTCGATGACGCCGAGGTTGATCAGCACGGTGTTGATCAGGCCATTGGTGCCGAGCAGCGTCCGCCAGGCGTAGATTCGAACCAGATAGCTGGAGAACCAGGTGATGAGGATCGCGTAGAGGATGAGCTTCGACTTCGCGACATAGACCAGGTAATAGGCGACCGGAATGGCAAGGACCAGCACGATCGCCGCCGTCGAGAGGCCTATCGTGATGGCGTTGAGCGTCACCCGCAGAAACAGCGGCGAGGTCAGCGACCCGATGTAATTCGACAGCACGAAGTCGGGAACGATCCGGAAGGCGACCGACGTCCAGAAGCTGTAGACGAACAGCAGCAGGCCGGGCGCCACGAAGAAGACCAGCAGATAGAACACGGCGGGCGTCGCCAACACCACTCCCATGCGCTTGCCGGCCGAGAGCATCGGGTCAGCGCACCTGGTCTTCGTAGGGCAGGTCGAGCGCTGCAGGCGGCGGGTTGCCGGCAATCCGGTCGGCGAGCTTTTCCGCAATCATCGTCGTGGGGCAATGCAGGTTGCCGGAGGTGATCTGGGGCATCACCGATGCGTCGACCACGCGCAGCCCTTCGGTCTCACGCACCCGCCCCTCGTTGTCCACCACCGCCATGTCGTCGATTCCCATCCGGCAGCTCGAGCACGGATGATACTGCGTGCCGACATTCTGCTTCAACCAAGCCAGGACCTCGTCGTCCGTCTGGCTGCGCAGGCCCGGCGTCAAAGCCTCGCCGCGGATGTCGTCCCAGCCGCGCTGCTGGATGATCTCGTCGGTATGGCGCACACCGTCGATCAGCTCGCGCCGGTCGTCGGGGTCGGACAGATAGTTGAGCACGATCTGCGGCAGCACCCGGGGGTCGGCCGAGCGCAGCGTCAGCGCGCCCTTGCTGCGCGGCCGCATCAGGCAGGTCTGATACTGGAAGCCTTCCTCGATGTTGACCTTGCCGTGCATCAGCTCGCCCAGCATGGGCAGGAACTCATGCTGGATGTTGGCGTATTCGATCGCGTCGCTGCTGCGGAAGAAGCTGCCGACCTCCCAGAGATTGGTGGCGCCGAGCCCGGAGCGGAACAGCATCCAACGAGCGCCGATCATCGCCATCTGCAGCAGGTTGAGATCGACCGCGGGCGAGACGCCCTTGCGCCGCGCCCGGTAGCGCACCGAGACGGCGACATGGTCCTGCAGGCCCTTGCCGACACCCGGCAGGTCGATGGCCGCCGCGATCCCCCGCTCCGCCAGCTCGGCGCGAGGGCCAATGCCGGAGAGCAGCAGCAGGTGCGGCGAGTTGAAGGCGCCGCCGCAGAGGATGACCTCGCGCTCCGCCTCTGCATGCATGACGGTGCCGCCCACCTCGTATTCGACCCCGGTCGCCCGCCTGCCGGCGAGCGTCACTCTGCGCACCAACGCGTCCAGCTTCAGCTCGACATTGCCGCGAGAAAGGGCCGGACGCAGATAGGCGCGACCGCCGCTGGCGCGCACCCCGTTCTCGATGTTGGCCTGGTAGGGATGGACACCCTCCTGCGCGAAGGCGTTGTAGTCCGGGTTGAGCCTATGCCCCGCCTGCTGTCCCGCCTCCAGGAAGGCTTGGAACACCGGCAGATCGGCCTTCAGCGTGGTGATCGCCATCGGCCCGCTGCCGCCGCGATATTCGTTCTCGCCGCCGTCATAGCGCTCGAGCTTCTTGAAGTAGGGCAGGCAATGGGCATAGGACCAATCCGGCAGCCCGGCCGCCGCCCAGGCGTCGAAATCCCTGGGGTTGCCGCGCACATAAACCATGCCGTTGAGCGAGCCCGAACCGCCCAGCATGCGGCCACGCACATGCGTCATCGAGCGGCCGTCGAGTGCCGCTTCCGGTCCGGTCTCGAAGCTCCAGATCCTGCGCTCGTCGGTCAAGGGATAGGAGAGAGCCGCGGGCATGCGCACGAAGATCGTGTTGTCGGTCGGGCCCGCCTCCAGCACCAAGATACGCAACGCGGGATTCTCGCCGAGCCGGGCCGCGACGACGGATCCCGCGGCGCCGGCACCGACGATGATGTAGTCGTAGCGCTTCATGCCGCCTGCGCCGCGATGCGCGAAACATCCGGCACCGCGACCATGCGGCCCGTCTCCGCCGATTCCCGGATCGCCAGCGCCGCGGCCAGGGACCAGACCCCGTCCCAGCCGGTCGCCGCTGGACGGCTCCCCTCGCGGATAGCGGCCTGGAAGGCCGCCACCGTGCCTTCGTAGAGATTGACCGGCTCGGTCGGAATCTCGGTCATCTCTTTGTTTCGCCGCAGGAACACAGTGCCGTTCGGCGCCTCGTCCATGATCCCGCGACCATAGATCGAGCCGGTCTCGCCATGCACTTCCAGCGCCGTCTCATGATGGGCGAAGGCGTATCCCTCATGCAGATAGGCGATGAGGCCGCTGTCGAAGCGCAGGACCGACTGCGCCTGGTCCTCGACTCCGCCGGCCCCGATCAGGCTGCTCGCTTTCATGCCCATGGCCTCCACGGGATCGGCGCCCAACGCAAAGCGCAAGGCATCGACGTTGTGCACCGTCAGATCATAGAGGACGCCCCCCTGCCGCGGATCGCGCGTGCGCCAGGTCTGCAACTCCGGCGGCAGGTATTCGCAATAGAGCGCGCGGGCCGCCAGCGGCCGGCCCACGGCCCCGCTCTGCACCAGCCGGCGGATCTCGCGATGCGTTGCCGCGGCCCGCATGTGGTGATTGGTGGCCAGCACGATTCCGGCCCGATCGCAGGCCTGCGCCATTCCGACCGCCTCTTCGAGGGTGAGGCCGAGCGGCTTCTCGCAGAGCACGTGCTTGCCGGCCGCCGCCGCCGCCAGGGTCACTTCGGCATGGCGATCGTTGCCGGTCGAAACGTAGAGCGCATCGACCGTTGGGTCGTTCAGCACCGCTTCAAGCGCGGTCTCGACCTTGGCGATGCCGAGAGCGCGGGCGAAGGCCTCGCCGCGGCTGCGATCCCGGCTCATCACGCTGACCAGGCGGGCCTGCGGATTGGCGCGGATCGCCGCACCCACCCAGGAGCGCGCGATCTGGCTGGCGCCGATGATCGACCAGCCGAAGGTTCGGTGCTTGCCGGTCATCACGGATGCACCGCGTTCCACCAGATACTCTTGGTGCGGGCATACTGGTCGAGGGAATGGATGCCCTTGTCCTTTCCGCCGAAGCCGGAGGTCTTGAAACCGCCGAACGGCGTAGTCAGGTCGCCCTCGCAGAAGGCGTTGACCGCGACGAAGCCGGCATCGAGGCGCTCCGCCAGGCTGGTGACGCGGCGCGCATCCTCGCCGAAGACATAGGCACTGAGGCCGTATTCGGTGTCGTTGGCGCTGGCCAGTGCCTCCTCGAGATCGTCGTAGAAGCGCACAGCCAGAACCGGCCCGAAGATCTCGTCCCGCCACAGGCCGGACTCCGTCGCCGCGTCGAAGAAGGCAACCGGCCGCACCAGGCGCGGCGAGCTTCCAGTGCTCGCGGCAGCCGAGGTCAGGCCGTCACCAGCGGCGGCGGCGATCGCGCGCGTCACCTTGGCGGCGTGCGCATCGCTGACCAGCGGGCCGATCCGGGTGCGCGGATCCAGCGGATCGCCGACCGGCCAGGCGGCCATCTTCTCCGCCAGCAGCGCGCGAAGCGGAGACTCCAGGCTGCGCGGCGCCAGGATGCGCGAGATCGACGAGCAGAGCTGGCCGGAGTTCATCAGGAAGCCGGTCGCGATCTCGTCCCCGCTGCGCGCCAGGTCGGCATCGTCCAGGATGATCGCCGGATTCTTCCCGCCGCATTCGAGCGAGACTTCCTTCAGGTTGGAATCGGCGGAGTAGCGCAGGAACTGGCGCCCGGTCGCGGTCGAGCCGGTGAAGTTGATCGCGGCGATGCCGGGATGCAGGCCGATTGCTTTCCCCGCCACGCCGCCGAGGCCCGGCACCACATTGACGACGCCGGCCGGAAGCCCGGCCTCGATCGCCAACTCGGCGAGGCGCAGCGTGGTCAGCGGCGTGTCCTCCGCCGGCTTGCAGACCACCGTGTTGCCGGCCGCCAACGCCGGTCCGAGCTTCAACGCCAGCGTGGTCAGCGGATAGTTCCAGGGCAGCACGATGCCGATGACGCCGCGTGGCTCGCGGGCGATCTGGATCAGAGTCCCGCCCCGCCGGCTCGGCGCCACGTCATATGCGGTCTCGACCAGGCTGGCATACCAGCGCAGCACGCCGACCGCGGTCGGCACGTCGTCGTTCCAGGCGTGCAGGATCGGCTTGCCGACGTCGAGCGTCTCGAGCAGCGCCAGCTCCAGGCGGAGCGTCTCCAGCGCCTGCGCCAGGTTGCGGATCAGCGCTGCGCGCCCTGCCGGGTCGAGCCGGCCCCAGGGTCCGCGCAGCGCCGCCGCGGCCGCATCGACGGCGGCATCCACCGCCGCTGCGTCGCCGAGCTCGACGGCGTTGAGCAGGGTCCCGTCATAGGGCGACAGCGTGTCCCGCCGCGCCGCGCGGTTGCTCCGCCGGTAGGCGTCGCCGATCCACGGCGCATCGAGCCGGCCGGCGCGGCGGCGCGCCGCATCGACATCGGCGGCGGAGAAGTGCGGGACTTCCAGCATGCTAGGCGGCGCGCCGGCCGCGGAGACGGAGCTGCTCGATGGTGCGCTCGATGATGCTGGTCGCCTCGGCACGCTCGGCGCCGGTCAGCGGCAGGCGCGGCGGACGCGTCCATTCCGGCGCGCCATAGGCAAGGTGCTCGGCGAGCTTGATGTACTGCACCAGCTTGACCTTGGTGTCGAGGTGGAAGGCCGGCGTCATGATGCGATAGAGTTCCAGCGCCTCGGCCAGCCGACCTTCGCGGGCGTGGTTGAACAGCGCGACGCATTCCTCCGGCCAGGCATTGGTCATGCCGGAGACCCATCCGATCGAGCCCAGGGTGACGCTCTCGACCACCTGGTCATCGACGCCGCAGAAGACGAGGAAGCGGTCGCCGAGCTCGATATACATGTCGGTCACGCGGCGCACGTCGCCCGCCTCGTCCTTGATTGCGACGATAGTCGGGCAGTCGATCAGCTCCTTGAGCACATCAGGCGTCACGTCGACGCCATATGCGATCGGGTTGTTGTAGATCATGATCGGCAGGTCGCCGGCCTGGGCGATGGCGCGGTACCACGCCGCCGTCTCGCGCGGATCCGATTTGTAGCCCAGGCAGGGGAATACCATGAGGCCTTCCGCGCCCCAGGACTTGAACTTGCGCGCGTGATCGGTGGCGGTCTCGGTCGCAACCTCGGAAAGGCCGGAGAGCAGCGGCACGCGGCCCTGCACGACCTCCTTGGCGCCGCGGATGACGCGCTCCTTCTCCGCCGGCGTGAGCGCGGCATTTTCCCCCAGCATCGGCAGCACGATGACGCCGGAGACCCCGGCGGTGATCAGCCGTTCGAGGCTGGCCTGGGTCGCTTCCAGGTTGACCGCGCCCTCCTTGTTCAGTTTCGTTGTGACGGCGGGGAATACGCCCTTCCAATCGACCATGATCTGCCTTCAGTGAGAACCAATAATGTATCCAATCTACAATATCCCACTGCGCGATGACAAGCCAAAATCCGCTGCTGGCGCGCGAAGGACCCGGCGATGCTGATCCCGTTCGATGCGCTGGTGGCGAAAATCGCCGCGCTGTTCCGGGCCAACGGCTGCACCGACCCGGTGGCCGCGGTCCTGGCCGACAATTGTGCCGGCGCTGAGCGGGACGGCTGCAAGAGCCACGGGTTGTTCCGCATCCCCGGATATGTCGCCTCGCTGCGCTGCGGCTGGGTCGACGGCGCAGCAAGGCCGCGCATTGAGGTGAGCGCACCGGGCTTGATCCGGGTCGATGGTGCGAACGGGTTCGCGCAACCGGCCCTGGCCGAGGTCCGCGCGCGGGCGGCGGCGACCGCGCGAAGCCAGGGCATCGTCCTGGTCGCGATCCGCAACGCCCACCATTTCAGTGCGCTCGCCCCCGATGTCGAGCCCTTCGCCGAGGATGGGCTCTTGGCCATCGCCATGGTGAACTCCAACTGCGAGGTGGCGCCGTTCGGTGGCCGGAAGGCGGTGTTCGGCACCGACCCGATGGCTTTCGCCGCGCCGCGCTCCGGCCACCCTCCTCTGGTCTTCGACCAGGCGACCTCGGTGGTCGCCAACGGCGAGGTGCGGCTGGCCGCGCGGCGCGGCGAGGATCTGGCACCCGGAACCGGCATCGACCGCGCCGGCAATCCCACCGGCGATCCGAAGGCGATCCTGGACGGTGGCGCTTTGCTGCCCTTCGCCGGACACAAGGGCAATGCGCTCCTCATCATGATCGAGATCCTCTGCGCCGCGATCGGCGGCGGCCGCTTCTCGCACGAGATCGACCGCACCGGCTTCGAAAGCGGGCAGACCGCGAACACCGGGCAGACGCTGATCGTGATCGACCCGACCGCCGGCGGCGGTGCCTTGCCGGATTTTGTCGGCCGAGTGGAATCCCTGCTCAGTGCGGCGCGGGAAGCCGGGCAGGAGCGCTTTCCGGGAGACCGCCGCTTGGCTTGCCGCCGCGACTCCTACAGCCGCGGGATCGAGGTTTCGCAGGAGACGATGGATTCGATCGAAGCGCTGTCACAGACCGACCCGGCCCGCAGTCATGCTCGTTAAGCCGACACCTGGGAACCCGATAGAGCCGGCCATGCGCACGGCGAGCAGGACCGCTTCCTCGCTGGCGCGGCGATTGGCGATGCCCTTGCCCGCGATGTCGTAGGCCGTGCCATGCGCCGGCGTGCAGACGGGAAACGGGAGGCCGCCGAGCATGGTCACGCCGCGCTCGAAGCCCATCAGTTTCATCGCGATCTGGCCCTGGTCATGATACATCGTTAGCACGCCGTGGTATCCGCCCTTGAGAGCCGCGACGAAGACGGTGTCCGCCGGATGCGGACCGGAGACGTCGAATCCGTTCGCGGCCGCGGCTTCGACGGCGGGGCCGATGATCTCGATCTCCTCCATTCCGAAGCTTCCGCCGTCGCCGGCATGGGGATTCAAGCCAGCGACGAGAACCCGTGGCGCATCGATGCCCGACCGCCTCAGGCAATCCACGGTCAGCGCGATCTCGGCCAGGATCGCCTCCTTCGACAGGTTGGCGGCGACGTCCTTGAGCGGGATGTGCGAGGTGACGCGGGCGTTCCAGACCGTATCGAGGACGTTGAACTCCCTTGCCCTGGCGTTCAGTCCCAGAAGCTCCGTGATGAAGCGGCCTTCGTCGTCGTAGCCGGGATGTGCAAAGCGCATCGCCTTCTTGTTAAAGGGCGTGTAGCAGACCGCCGCCACCGCGCCGGCCTCGGCGAGCCTCAGGGCCAGCGTGAAGTTCTCTACGGCGAACCGCCCGCCTTCCGGTGTCGCTTCACCGACGGATACTCTCGCCGGGTCAAGATTGCGCAGGTCGATGAGCACCGGCTTCGCGGCCGGGCCGATCGAGCCGCCTTCGACGGTTTCGATGTCCAGCATGGTGCCAGCAGCCCGGGCACCTGCCTCCAGGATGCGCCTGTCGCCGATCACCACCAGGCGTGCAGCCGCCGCCACGGTCGCGGAGTCAATCAGCTTGGCTGCAAGTTCGGGGCTGATGCCGGCGGGGTCGCCCATGGCGAGCGCGACAAGGGGACGGTCGTCGGGTGAATTTCCGGTGCCAGGGCTCATGCGGTTGCTGTCCTTTCCGGCCGGCCGGTGCGCAGCCTTTCCCCTGAGGGCGAGAACACCCGAAGACACTCGGCGTCGCAGTTCAGCCAGACCTCTTCCCCCGACAAGAAGTCGGTCCCGTCGCGCTGTTCGACCGTAATGCTCTCGCCGCTCTGGAGATTGCAGTAGAGATAGCGGGTGCTGCCGAGATACTCGCTGAAATCGACATGGGCGCGGAGCGCGCTTTCCTTCGGCGCGCCCAGCCGCAGGTGTTCCGGACGGATGCCGAGCTTGACGGCCTCGCCCGGTGCGGCGGCCGGTCCTGGCCGTGGCAGCGGAATGACCGCATCGGCAACGCCGATGCGGTCTCCCGCCAGGCAGACCGCGTCCACGATGTTCATCCGCGGCGAGCCGATGAAACCCGCGACAAACAGGTTGTTCGGATCCTCGTAGACTTGGCGCGGCGTGCCCACCTGCTCGATACGGCCGTCGCGCAGCACCACGATCCGGTCCGCGAGCGTCATGGCCTCCGTCTGGTCGTGCGTGACGTAGATCATCGTGTTGCCGAGCTCACGATGCAGCCGCGAAATCTCGATACGCATGCTCACGCGCAGCTCCGCATCGAGATTGCTGAGCGGCTCGTCGAACAGGAATGCGAGCGGCTTGCGCACGATGGCGCGGCCGATGGCCACGCGCTGGCGCTGTCCGCCGGACAGCTGTCCCGGCCGGCGGTCGAGCAGCGGGCCGATCTTGAGAATCTCCGCCGCGGCGTTGACTTGCCGCGCGATCTCGTCGGCCGGAGTCTTTGCCATCTCCAGCCCGAAGGCGAGGTTCTGGCGCACGCTCATATGCGGATAGAGCGCATAGGACTGGAACACCATCGCGATGCCGCGCTTGGACGGATCGAGGTCGGTCACGTCCCGGCCGGCAATGAAGATGTCTCCGGAGGAGACGTCCTCCAGGCCCGCGATCATGCGCAGCAGGGTGGACTTGCCGCAGCCGGACGGACCGACGAAGACGACGAACTCGCCGCCCTCGATGGTCAGATCCAGACTGTGAATCACATCCACCGAGCCGAAGGTCTTGCAGACGTCCCGAAGCTCGATCTTGGCCTTCTCCTGCGCCGCCCCCATCATTCTCCTGCCCTCACCCAGACCAGCATCTCGCCCGGCGCCCGGTTGTCCCACAGGTGATAGGGCACGAAGCGCGACCTCGTCTTTTCCAGCATCGGCTTCGCGGCGTCGTAGAGCTTGCCCTCCCAGCCGTTCCAGCGCTCGCGCTTCGCGTCGACCTCGACGGCGACCGCACGGCCAAGCTGCTCCACGGTCGTGACCGTCGCGTTCCCGACATCCCCGGCCAGGATCAGGCTGTTGAGGCCGCTGCCGTTGTCGACTTCCTCCACACAGTAGATCAGCGGCCCGCGCCCAAGGGCGACCCGGCCCAGATCGGCCTTCACCGCGGGATTGGCGCGCAGGGTGCGAAGCTCCATCGGCAGGTCCAGCAGGATCGTTTCGCCACCGCGCCACAGACGGTCCAGCCGCAGATAGCCTCGCTCCTCGATCGCGTCGACATCGACGGTCTCGCCGTCTATGAAGAGCGTCGCCCGCCGGCACCAACCCGGCACGCGCAGGGCAAGCCGGAACGCGGCGGGCTTCTCGAGCCCGACACTGATCGCGATGCGGCCGTTCCAGGGATAATCCGTGCTCTGTGTGAGCGTGAGTTTCGTGCCGCTGACATCCAGCCTGGCCGTGCTGTCGCCGTAAAGGTGTACCGCGACCTGGCCGGCCGAAACGGCGTACATGTAGCTGCCGATCGCGGCCACCGTGCGGGCGATGTTGGGTGGACAGCAAGGGCAGCGATGCCAGGTCCAGCGGTGATGCGTCCCGCGGCTTTCCAGCGGGTTGTCGTAGAAGAACCTGGACCCGTCGGTGGAAAGACCGGACAACGCGCCGTTGTAGAGGGCCTGCTCCATGATGTCCGCATAGAGCCGGTCCGGACCGCGTCCCAGCATGCGGCTCGCCCACATGGTCAAGCCGACAGCGGCGCAGGTCTCCGCATAGGCGCTCTCGTTCGGCAGGTCGTAATAGTCCGTGAAGCCCTCGTTGCTCGCCGCGGGACCGATTCCCCCGGTGATGTACATCTGCTTGGTCGTGAGGTCGTCCCATAGGATCTTCAGCGCGTCGGTCAGGCTGTCGTCTCCGAACTCGGTCGCGACGTCAGCCATGCCGGAATAGAGGTACATGGCCCGCACGGCATGGCCGATGACCTTGGTCTGCTGACGAACCGGCAGATGGGACTGGTTGTACTCGTAGGTCCGATGCCGGAACTGCTTCGGGTCGGCGCCGCGCGCCGCCGCTTCGACGTCGAAGTAATGGGGCTGCTGCCCCCGCTGCTCGACAAAGAAGCGTGCGAGGTCGAAGTATCTCCGCCCGCCGGTCGCCCGGCCGAGCCGAACCAGCGCAAGCTCCACCTCCTCATGTCCGCAATAGCCCGGGAGCTGGCCCGGGCGGGGACCGAACACCCCGTCGATATGGTCGGCATAGCGGCACATGACGTCCAGCAGCTTGCGCTTGCCGGTGGCGTGGAAATAGGCGACCGCAGCCTCCATCAGATGGCCGGCGCAGTAGAGCTCGTGGCAATCGCGCAGGTTGGTCCAGCGCTTGCCCGGCTGCATGCGGATGAACCAGGAGTTCACGTAGCCGTCCGGCTGCTGCAGCCTGTGGAACATGTCGATGATCGCGTCGGTCTTGGCCTCGAGATCGGGATTGGCCTTGCGGTACAGCGCATAGGCCGCGGTCTCTATCACCTTCGCGATGTCGGAATCCCAGAACATCTGGACGTTGACCGTGTCCGGCGAGCCGTCCGCGCGCGTATGGAACGGCATCCGCACTGCCGGGACGGGTCGGGCTGGATCGATCTGGTCGAGCATGCCTGCGGCGACGCAGCGATCGTAAAGGATCATCGCCGTCCGGTCGGCGACGGCGTCGATGCGTTCGCCCCAAAACCCGCGCACATCGACGTCGGAGACGGCCGGCGGGCGGAAGCTGCTTGCGATCGGGATTTCAAAGGATGTCATGAGCCAATCTGTCCATGTTCGCGGTTGGTGTCACTTGACGGCGCCCGCGGTGAGCCCACGGATGTAGTAACGCTGCAGCAGGAGAAAGAGCGCGAGGCACGGCGCCATCATCAGGGTCACGCCGGATTGCACCGCCCCCCAGTCGATCGTGCCGAACTGGCCGGACCGGACCGCCGCCATCAGGACCGGCAGCGTGTATTTCTTCTGGTCCGTGAGCAGGATCAGTGCGGCCAGGAACTCGTTCCAGGATGCCAGGAAGGCGAAGATCGCCACGGTCGCGACACCCGGCAGCACGAGCGGGAGCATGATGCGATAGAGCACGGCGAAAACCGACGCCCCGTCGACGCGCGCCGCGTCCTCGATCTCCCTCGGCACCGCATCGAAGGCGTTGCGCATCATGAAGGTCGAGAAAGGCAGCTGCAGCGTCACGTAGACGAGCACGATCCCGGTCAAGGTGTTCTGCAGCCCGAGCTTCGTCAGGATCAGGAAGAGCGGCGTCAAGATGGATTGGAACGGGATCATCACCGTCGAGATGATCAGCACGAAGAGGACGTTCTTGAGCGGGAACTGGAAACGCGAAAAACCGTATCCCGCGAGCAGGCTGACGAGCACCGAGGCGGCGACCGTGGCGGCAGATACAGCCAGGCTGTTTCCGGCGTAGGTCCAGATGCCCGATCCATATTGCGCAAGATTCTCGTAGCTTTGCACGCTGAAGCCGCCGACCGGCCAGGGCGGCAGCGGCGGTTGCCTGGCTTCGATCGACGGCTTGAAGCTGACCAGGACGCTCCAGACCAGCGGGGCCAGGAACAGGAGTGCCGCGGCGATCCCGAAGCCATGATAGCGCGCGGCCTCGAGCAGCCGGCGCGTCGAAGAGCCGTGGTTTCGGGACATCACATTCCCTCCGGGTTGCGGAGAAGCCGGAGCTGCACAACGCTAATGCAGACGAGGATGGCCAGCAGCACCATGGAGAGCGCCGAGCCGTAGCCGAGATGGAACGAGCCGAAGGATTGGCTGAAGATCCAATAGACCGCCGTCACCGTGCTGTTCTGCGGGCCGCCGTCCGCGATGATGTAGAACTGGTCGAAAGCAAGCATCGAACCCGCCACCGAAAGGATCAGCGCAAGCGCGATCGTGCGGCGCATGAGGGGAAGCGTGACGCGCCGGAAGCGCTGCCACGGCGAAGCGCCGTCCATGCGGGCGGCTTCCTGGACCTCGGTCGAGATGCCCTGCAGCCCGGTCAGCAGGATGATCATGTTGAAACCGGCCGTCTTCCACACGACCATGATGATGATCGACCAGAAGGTCGTATCGAAATCGGCGAGAAGATTGATCCGCTTGTCGGTGAGGCCCAGGGAATAGGCGGCCGGCGAGAACAAGCCGGAATCGACGTCGAGCAGCCACGCCCAGAGCAGGCTCGCCGACCCGAAGCCGACCACGACCGGCAGGAAGAAGGCCGTGCGATAGAACTTCGTGAGCGGGCGCGTCTTCTCGACGAACAGCGCCAGCGGGAAGGCCAGTGAGAAGATCGCGACCGTCACGACCAGCGTGTAGGTGATGGTGAAGCGCATCGACGCCCAGAATCGCGCGTCGTCCAGCAGTCGGCTGTAGTTGTCGAACCCGATGAAACGCGGCTTACCGAGCAGCGGCCAGTTGTGCAGCGACATCCAGAACGCCATGCCCAGCGGAACGATGAAGAAGAGCAGCACGAGCGCCAAGGCCGGTGCCACAAAGAGCAGGCCGACGAGCTGCTTGCGCCGCTGGCGCGCGGTTCGCCGCGGCCTTGAAGTTCCGTCAGGAAGTTGCTGCTGGTCGGTCATCGCGCCGTGTCCATAGCGTAAGGGCGGCTCGGCCCGGACGGTAGGATCCGTCCGGGCCATCCGATTGCGGGATTGGCTCCGGATCAGGCGCTTAGTCGGACGAGTCGAGGATCGACTGCATGGAGGCCTGGGCCTTGGCAAGCGCCCCATCGACATCGTCGCCGAAGAAGGCCTCGTTCAGCATCTGCTTCCACGGACCGGTGCTGCTGTTGAAGATGTCGTTGTAGACCGGCGAGGACGGGGTGCGGCCCATCTTCATGGCCTCGGTCGCGATCTGATAGCGCTGATCCAGCCCCTTGACCGCCTCGGCCGCGATGTCGCCGCGGGTCGGCAGACTGCCGCCCTTGGCGAGCAGGGTCTGCCCCTCGATCGAGTAGACGAACTCCAGGAACTCCTTCGCGGCCTTCACGTTGTCGCGGCCCGCGGTGACCACGAAGTTGTCGCCGCCGGCAAAAGATGCACGGCCGCCCTCCTTGCCGGGAATGAAGGTGACGCCGAACTCGACGTCCGGATAGTTCTTGACCAGATTGCCAATGGCAAAGGCGCCGATCGGCGACAGCCCGACCTTGTCGGTGGCGAACCCGCCGAAGAAGTTCTTGCCCGAATCCGTCTTGGCGCTTTCAGGGACATAGCCCTTCGCGACGAGCTCGCGATAGAAGTTGATGGCGTCGTGCATCTGCGGCGAGTCGATGGCGGCGCGCTTGCCGCCATCGACTAGGATGTCGCCCCCGGACGCCCAGATCAGCGGCATGAAGGTGAAGGCGTTGCAGCCGCCGCAAGCGCCGGCGAAGTAGAAGCCGCGGATGTCGCCGCCGAGCGCGTTGATCTTGCCCGCGGCCGCCTCGATCTCGGCCCAGCTGGTCGGCCCCTTGTCGGGATCGAGGCCGGCTTGCCGGAACAACTTCTTGTTCCACAGCAGAACCGAGGCATCTGCCGACATCGGGAGGGCGTAGATCCGACCCTCATAGGTGCCGGTGCCGATGTGCGCCTTCGACAGATGCTCGAAATACGGCAGACTCTTGGCCAGATCGGTCAGGTCTTCCAGAGTGCCGGACTTGGCGAACGCCGGAGCGTAGACCAGATCGAGCGACACGAAGTCGGGCGCGGAGCCTCCGGCAGCGGCCGTGGCATACTTCTGCACCATCTCGCTCGAAGGCACGATCTGCAGTTCTATCTGTGTCTTGTGGGTGTCGTTGAACGCCTTGATCAGCCCCGGCATGAACGCCTCGCTGCTCGACCGCGACCACATGGTGAGTTTCTGTTGCGCGAGCGCGGACGTTGACAGTGCAGCCAGCGCGGTGGCGGCAAGCGCCGCGATTCTCAGCAATCTCATGATGTCTCCTCCTCCTGTTATGGCCGTTGTTTGACTGGGTTTGGCCTGTTGCGGCTTTGGGAAGTCCTCATGAGCCGCGCACCACCAGCGTGCACGGCAACTTCCAAAGTCCCTTCTCGACGGCCTCGCCGTTCACGAGTCGCATCAATGCGAGCCCGGCTTGCCGCCCGAGTTCCTTCAAGTTCATGTCGACCGTCGTGAGCGGCGGCCGCGTCTGTTCTGCGACGATTTCCCAGTTGTCGAACCCAACCACCGAGACGTCGCGCGGGACGCCGACCTGCCGCTCGCGGAGTGCGTCGACCACACCGCGGGCAATCTGGTCGTTGCCGCAGAAGATGCCATCGGGCCGATCGTCGCCGGCCCAGAGCGCCGCCACGGCTTCGTGACCCCAACGCTCGGACCAGCTGCCGCGCAAGGTCCCGGCTTCGGAGACAGGAAGATGCGCGGCTTCGAGCGTTTCGGCATATGCCCGCGCGCGTTCGTGGACGACCCGAAAGTTGCCCGGCCCGGTGATGTGGACGATCCGCCTGCGGCCCTGCGCGATGAGATGCTGGACCGCAGCCCTGGCCCCTTGCCGGTCGTCCGGCACCAAGGTCACGGCTTCGGCCGGGCCGGCGGTCAACGCATAGACGACCGGGACGGGCAAATGCGAGAGCTCGACCGGCAGCGGCTTGTCGATGCGCTTGCCGGTCGCGATGACGCCGTCGACCTGCTTGTCGAGCATGGCGTCGACATGCACCTTGGCCAGCTCGGGATTGTCCTCGACCGTACACAGGAAGACCGAGACGCCATGGTCGATCAGTCCTTCGGAGATGCCCGCCATGACCGGCAAGGTGAAGCGACCATAGGTGTCGTCCGTCAGCAGCCCGACCGTGAAGCTGCGCTTGCTGGTCAGGCTGCGGGCCAGCGAATTGGGCCGAAATCCCAGCTCTCGAGCGATCCGCCGGATGCGGTCGCGGGTTTCCGACGACATGCGTCCGGTGTCGTTGAGCGCTTTGGATGCCGTTGCGGTGCTTACCCCCGCCGCGGCGGCAACGTCATAGATGGTGACCCGTTCGAACGCGCCCTGCCCTGACAATCCGCACCCGCGTGACTTGAGAAACCGGTTTCTCAACCTCCTATAGCGCAGTTTTTGCCTTGAGAAAAGGGTTTCTCACTCACGGCGATCAGACGTCGCCAAATCCTGTGGTCCCCCCTCAGGGGATATGCACCGGAGCACCGGCGGGTCCGAGGGGATAACTGCCGGCGCCGGGGGAAAGCCAGAACTCTGCCGAGCCGGATCTGCCTTCTGTTCGAAAGCCGATTCATCCCCTTGCACCGTCAGGGGGTATCTATAGACGTGCATCACGACTTCGGATTCGACTTCCGCCAGGCTTCGTACTCATCGAATGCGCTTGGGTGGAGCGGGTAGTAACGCTGCAATGGCGCGCCCTCGATCAGCTTGATGCGCGAAAACACCTCCCATTCGGCGTGCTTCTGCGCTTCTTCGATCACCTGCGGCGCCATCGCGACCGGGAGCACGACCACCCCGTCGTCATCCGCGACGATAATGTCGCCGGGGATCACCGTCACACCGCCGCAGGCGATCGGGACGTTGACGGCGTTTGGATAGATGCCGGTCTGCACATGGTAGTTCGGCGTCCAGCCGCGCAGCCACAGCGGCAGATCGAGCTTCTCCACATTGGGCCGGTCGCGCATGCAGCCGTCGATGACGATGCCCGCCCCGCCCCGGCCCTTGAAATAGGTCGACATCATGTCGCCGAACACGCCGGAGCTCATGTCCCCGCGCGCGTCGACCAC
Organism: Dongia sedimenti; assembly: GCA_030715195.1. Taxonomy (GTDB): domain Bacteria; phylum Pseudomonadota; class Alphaproteobacteria; order Dongiales; family Dongiaceae; genus Dongia; species Dongia sedimenti. The sequence continues at coordinate 327,583 of JAUYVI010000001.1, read as the reverse complement.
GACCACGTCGCCCTCCTGCGCGTGGTAGAGCACGTGCCGATGGAGCTGCGTCTCCGGGTCGGCATATTCGCCCTCGTTGAACAGGTCCGGCCGTTGCGGGAGGAATTGCAACGTCAGCGCCGGACCGACGATGGACTTTCCGTGGTTCTGCGCCACCGGACCGACCATGTGCGGGCTGCGGAAACCCATATGGCCGAGGGTGCCGGCGACGGTAGCGGCACCGATCCCCTTGAGCGCGTCGATCAGCTCCCTGGGCGGCCGTGTGATGTCGGGTGTATGCGTCATTCCAGAACTCCGGTCTTCAAATGCGTCACCAGTTCGTGACAGAGCCGTCGCGGCGCCTGAGATGCGGCGCTTCCCAGAAGCGGAAGCTTTCCTTCTGCAGCGCGACTTCGTTGACCTCGACACCGAGCCCCGGCAAATCACCGACCGGGTAGTCGACGCCGTCGAGCCGCGGCTGCACGGGGAAGACGTCGGAATTGTCGAAGCCGAGCTTGACCTCGGGCGCCCGCGTTTCGAGCCAGGCAAAGTTGGGGACGGCGGCACCGAGATGCACCGTCGCGGCCGTGCACACCGGACCCAGCGGATTGTGCGGCATCAGATCGACGTAGTGCGCCTCGCTCCAGCCGGCGACCTTCATCGCCTCGGTGAGCCCGCCGACATTGCATACATCGAGCCGATTGAATTGATGGATGCCGCGCTCGATATAAGGCAGGAACTGCCACTTGCTGGCAAACTCCTCCCCGATGGCAAACGGAATATCCGTCATCCTGCGCAGGGATTCATAGGCCTCCGGCGTCTCGTCGCGGATCGGTTCCTCGAGGAAGTCAAGCACGCCGCGGCCGAGCTTGCTGCAGAAGCTCGCAGCCTCCGCCACCGACAGCCGGTGATGGTAGTCGATGCCAAGGACGACATCATCGCCCAGCGCCTCGCGCGCCTTGTTGAGCATCCTTGCCGTCACGCCGATCGACTCGCGCGGCTCGAAGACGTCCTTGCTGTCCTGTCCGACCGGGAAGAACCGGATCGCCTGCCAACCCAGCGCGCGCAGTTCGCGGGCCCGTTCGATGGCGGCGTCGCCCTCGGCCTCGTCTCCGGTCGAGGCGAAAGTCGGGATGCGGTTACGCTGCTTGCCGCCAAGCAACTCGTAGACCGGCACGCCGAGCGCCTTGCCTTTGATGTCGTGGAGGGCGATGTCGATCGCGGAAATCGCCGCCTGCAGGACGCGTCCGCCTTCGAAATACTGACTGCGATAGGCTTCCTGCCAGATCCGGCCGATCTGCATCGGGTCGCGGCCCATGAGAAACTCGCGATAGTGTTCGATCGTGCCGGCCACGGCCTTCTCCCGGCCGCTCAAGCCGCTCTCGCCCCAACCGAAAATTCCCTGGTCGGTTTCAACCTTAACCAGCATCTGGTTGCGCGTGCCGATCCAAGCCGGATAGGGCTTGATCGCGGTGATTCTGAGCTTCATCAATCTGCCTTGATGGCCATTTCCGTTTCGCCGTCGAACAAGTGCATGCGCTCCTGATCGAACTCGAGCCAGATTTGCTCGTCGGGAGCGACGTCGACGTTCGGCGGGACGCTGATGTTGACGATAGCGCCGGACAGGAAGGCCTGCACGAAGGTCACGTCTCCGGTGGGCTCGACCGTGTAGGCCTTGGCCGGGACGGCGTCGCTAACGGCAGTCTTGTGCAGCTTGATGGTCGAATGGCGCGCGCCGAGCACGACCTTCCGCGTCTTCGCGTTCTGGATCTTGCGGGAGTTGAAGGATGACAAAGGCAGGCTCCAGCCTTCGGCGCCGGTGAGCACGATGTTCCCGTCGACCGTCGACGCTTCGAGCGGGATCAGGCTCATGGCCGGGCTGCCGATGAAGCTTGCGACGAACATATTCGCCGGATGGGCGAAGACCTGGGCCGGCGAATCGTACTGCTGCAGATTGCCGCCGTTCATCACCGCCATCTTGTCGGCCATGGTCACGGCTTCGAGCTGGTCATGGGTCACATAGATGATCGTTGCCTGCAAATCGTGATGGAAGCGCTTGAGCTCGGACCGCATCTGCACGCGCAGCTTCGCGTCGAGATTGGAGAGCGGCTCGTCCATCAGGAACACCGCGGGGTCGCGGACCAGGGCACGGCCCAGAGCCACGCGCTGCTGCTGGCCGCCGGAAAGCTCGCGCGGCTTGCGTTCGAGCAGGTGAGTCATGTCGAGAACCCGCGCCGCCTCCTTGACCTTGCGGTCGATTTCGTCGCGCGGCAATTTCCGCATCTGCAACGGGAAGGCCAGGTTCTTATAGACCGACTTCTGGGGATAGAGCGCGTAGTTCTGGAATACCATTGCGATGTCCCGATCCTTGGGATCGAGATCGTTGACCACCTGGTCGCCGATAGTGATGTCGCCGGAGGTGATTGGAAGCAGCCCGGCAACGAGGTTGAGTGTCGTCGTCTTGCCGCATCCCGACGGGCCGACCAGCGCGACGAACTCGCCGTCCTCGACCGTCAGCGACACATGGTTCACGGCATGGAAGTTGCCGTAGGATTTCATCAGATCATCGAGGACCACGCGGGCCATCCGCAGCTCCCTAGTGCTTGACAGCGCCTTCCGTGAGCGCGCGTACGAAGTATTTTTGCAGGACAAGGAACAGGACCACGACCGGCACGCTCATCATGAAACTCGCCGCCATCAGACCCGGAAAGTCGGTCGTGTTCTCCGAGAAGAATCGCTGAATGCCAACCGGCAAGGTCAACTGGTCGTTCCGGTTGAGGAACGTGTAGGCGTAGATGTACTCGTTCCAGGCGCCGATGAAGGAATAGATCGCGGTGGCGATGATCCCCGGAACCGAGAGTGGCATGACGATCTTCAAGAACGCCTGGAAGCGCGTCGCCCCGTCGATGCGCGCCGCCTGCTCGAGCTGGATCGGGATATTGTCGTAGAAGCCCTTGAGCAGCCAGATCGAGAGCGGCAGGCCAAAGGTCAAATAGGTGACGACCAGCGAGCCGTGCGAGTTCACCAGCCCCAGCCACCGCATGAGGATGAACAGCGGAACCAGGAAAATGACCGCCGGAAACATGTTGCGGAGCAGCACCGCGAAGAACAGGAAGTTCCGTCCGGGAAACCGGAAGCGTGAGAAGGCATAGGCCGCCGGCACCGCCACGATCACCCCGAGGATCGTGGTCAAGGTCGAGACAATGAGGCTGTTCCAGAAGAAGTGCAGGAAGTCCGCACCGACGCTGTTTTGCGGATCGAGCAGCTTCTGGTAGCTGGCGAGGGTCGGCTCGGCGGGCCACCATTGCGGCGGCAGCTGCATCGCCGCGAAGCCGGACTTGATCGAGGTGAGCAGCATCCAGACCATCGGCACGGCGGTGTAGAGCAGCATCAACCCGAGAAAGATTCGTCCGGCCCAACGCCAGCGGTCCACGCGCTTGCGGGGACGGGCCCGGGCCGTGCTGGTTTCGGCCATCGTGCTCACGCCTCCCGGTCCTTCTTCTTGTCGCCGCTCAAGGCCCGTACGTAGAAGTAGCCTATGGTCATCAGAATGAGGAACAGGAGCACCGAATAGGCGGAAGCGACACCCCAGCGTTGACGGCCAAACGCGAGCTCATAGATGTGGGTGATCCATATGTGCGAGGCGTTGGAGGGACCTCCACCGGTCATGATCCAGGGGATGATGAAGGAATTGAAGTTGGCCACCGCGAGCAGGAGGACCGTCACGGTCGAGACGTTTCGAAGATGCGGAAAGGTGACGTGCCAGAAGCGTTGCCAGGCACTGGCCCCGTCGACCTTGGCGGCGCTCAGCAGCTGGTCGGGAACCGTCTGGAGGCCGGCCATGATCATGATCATGGCGAAGGGGAATTCGCGCCAGATGTTGACCACGATCAGCGATGGCAGGACCGTGCCGACGCTGTCGATGAAATTGGGCGGCCGATCGGCGATGCCGAGGCCCACCAGGATCGCGCCGATGACGCCGAAATCGGAGTGGTAGATCCACTTCCAGATGTAGGAGGCGGCGACGGCGCTGATCACCCATGGAATGATCAGGATGGCGCGCAGGATTCCGCGCCCGATGAAATCGCGGTGGAGCGCGAGAGCGGTGGCAAATCCCAGCGCGAACGAGAGGACGGTGGACAGAAACGTCCAGATCAGCGTGTTCCAGGTTACCCTCCAGAACACCTCGCTGGTAAGGATGGCCTGGTAGTTGTCGAAGCCGACGAAGATCTTGTCCCGCAGCTGGAGGCTCGGCGGCGTCGTATAAAATGAGAGATCGACCGTGTAATAGATCGGATAGGCGATGACGATCAGCATCACCACGATCGCGGGAAGCACGTAGGCGTAGTCGGCACGATGCTGCCAGACGTTTCGCAGCGTGCCGGCGCGTGCCGGTCCGGGTCGACGGGGAGCATTGGCTTGGCCGGTCACAGACGTCACTGCGGCGCGCACCTGTTCTTGTGGGGAAGCCGCCGGCTGCGCCATCGGCGCAGCCGGCCGGACATTTGGCAAGCTGGACCTAGAGTCCGCCGCCGCCCTTCAAGTCTTCGACGTTCTTGGCCGCATCCTCGGCCGCCTGATCGACGCTCATCGCGCCGGTCAGGGCGTTCTGGAGCATGTCCGGGATGATGATGTTCATGATCTCCGGCGATTCCGGCAGCGCCGGAAACGGGATGCCGTAGGGGAGCATGGAGGTCGTCACGTCGAGGAACTTGATGTTGTCCAGACGCTCCTTCATCCACTTGGTCTTGAAGCCGTTGAGATTGCCCGGGTTCGAGCCGGCATAGGCCATCTTCAGCGACCATTCAGGGCTCGTCCAGAAACAGATAAGCGCCTTGGCAGCCGGCTCGTCCACCTTGCCCCCGTCCACATATTCCGGTTTCAGGATGTGGATGTTGGAGCCGCCGAACACGACCGCGCGCTTGCCGTCCGGACCGGTCGGGATCAGGCCGTAGCGCATATTGTCGATCACGGTCTGCGCCTTGTCCTTGTCGGAACCGGTTGCCTTCTTCTGCAAATCGAGCATCACGTTGTAGTCGGACGGATGTGAGATCATCATGCCCAACTGGCCGCCGAGGAACAGCGGCTGGTTGTCGGCCTGCTGGTTGGTGAGCGCCGAGACCGGCACCGACTTATCGCGGACATACATGTCATACGACGCCTGCAGGGCACGCTTGCTGGCCTCGCTATTCAGCCTGACCTCGCCATAGGTCGGGCTCGGATCGGCTTCGTCGAATACCCCGCCGCCGTAGCCCCAGAGCTGGGGCATGAAGCGGTAGGGCGTGTTGCCGGCGTTCTTGCGGGCAACCAGGCCGTAGCCGGCAATGCCGAGCTTGTCGTGGATCTGTTTCGAATACTTGACGACATCGTCCCAGGTCGCCGGCGCCTTGTCCGGATCCAGTCCGGCGCGCTTGAAGATGTCGGCGTTCCAGATGAAGGCCATGGTCTCGTTGTTGGTCGGAATGCCGTAGGTCACGCCGTCCCAGGTGACCGCCTTCATCGCGCCGGGCCAGAAGTCCTCGGTCGCCCAGCCGACATCCTCGGGCTTGAGCGGCTGCAGATAACCCTTGGAGGCGAACTCGGTGCCGCCCAGAATTTGCAGCCGTACCGCCATAGGGGCGGCATTGCCCAGCAGGGCGGTGCGGAACTTGTCGAGCAGGTCGTTATAGGTGAGCGCCTGTTCCTCGAGCTGGATGTTCGGATAGGTCTTGCGGAAGGTCTCGAAGAAATCCTTGTAGTACTGGCGCAGCAGGTCGGGGTCTCCTTCGAACACCCCCTGATACCAGAAGGTCAGACGCCCCTTGTAGTCGAGCGGCGTGACCTTTCCGCAAGCTGCCGCCGTATCGAATTCCTCCGTGCCCGCAATGGAGCGCACGTAGTCCGGCGACCATTTGCTCAGGTCGACCGGCGGGGCCGCCAGCGCAGGCCCGGCGATCAGCGACGTGATTGAAGCGAAAACGACAGTGCCACGCAGGATGGCACCGCAGCCGAGTGTCCTCGTCATCAGTATCCTCCCAGGTTCTTCTCATTCGCTCTGCGTCGAGGCAGGCGGGTCTTTGGTCGATCGATCGCGAGATACGGCGATTTTATTCTTATGTATTGTTTCGACGATGGATACGTTTTCAGATCGCAGCTTGTGTGTCAACGCGTTTGGATCGTACATTGTTTGTACGCGACGCTGCGTTATAGCGTCGTGGACCTGAAATTTGTTCCGTGGGGGAAAGTGAGTACGTTCAAAGCCAAGCCGCCTGCGGGGACGGATCTCATCGGTGCTTCCAGCGAGGGCGCCTCGCTGTACGAATTGATCCGGGAAGACATCATCGAGGGCCGCCTCGCGGCCAACGAACGGCTCGTGGTCGCCGACCTCGCCCGGCGTCACGGCACCTCGACCAATCCGGTGCGCGAAGCGCTCCAGCTGCTGCGGGGCGAGGGCTTCGTCATCTTCTCTCCCAACCGCGGGGCGCGCGTCCGGCCCATCGATCAGGATTTTGTCCGCGACATCTACGAGATCGGCGTCCTGCTCGAGCCGGCCTTGACGCGCTGGTTCGTGAACATGGCAACCGCCGAGGACATCGCTGAGCTCGAACGCATCCAGGGCTTGATCGAGGAGAACAATTTCGCCGACCAGTTCAGGCACAGCGAGCTCGACACCGCCTTCCACACGGTGATGTACGAGCGGCACTACAACCGGCATGCCAGTGAGCTCTGGTGGAAGCACCGCGAGGTGCTGCGCGCGGTGGCTCGGCGCTTCAATTTCACCCTCGCCCGCCGTGCCGCGGTCATGAGCGAGCACCGCGAGCTCATCCTGCTCGTGAAGGCCGGTGAAGCCGAGAAGGCGGCCCAGCTGGTCGCCCGCCATGTCGAGGGATCAGGCCGGCATATTCTCGAACACATGCGGGCGCGCAACGCCGCCCAGGCCGGATAGAACGGAGGCCGATCCAGTCCGCCAGCGTGACCACTCGTACAGGCAGGAAGAGATGAAGATCACAGGTGTCAGGCCATGGCTGATCGAGTCCAAGGCTTCCTATTGGGGGGAATTCCTGTTCGTCGAAGTGACGACCGACGAAGGCGTTAGCGGTTGGGGCGAGATCACGACAACCACCAAGCTCGCCAACCGCGCGCTCTGTACGATCCTGCGGCAGATCGGAATTGCGGTGACGGGCGAGGATCCCGCGCGCATCGAATATCTCTGGCACAAGATCTTCCGCAGCTTCACCTACATGGGCAGCCGCGGTGCCGCCGTCGAATGCCTGAGCGCCATCGACATCGCTCTTTGGGACATTCGGGGCAAGGTCCTCGGCAGGCCGATCTACGAGCTGCTCGGCGGCGCGGTGCGCGATGACATTCCCCTCTACACCCACCCCGACCAGTCCAAGTTCACCAGCAAGGAGGGCGTGATCCGGGAGATCAAGGACATCGTCGAATCCGGGCACACCGCGCTCAAGTTCGATCCCTATCCGCACCAGGGCCGCAAGACCGGCGGCGTGGCCCGGGAATGGCGGGACGGCTATCTGGATGGCAGCATGACCCGCAAGGACGAGCGCAAGGCCGCCGAGCTCACCGCGCTGATCCGGGAAACGGCGGGGCCTGACGTCGACATTCTCATCGACGCGCATGGCCGCTTCGACGTGCCCACCGCGATCCGGCTCTGCCGCAGCCTCGAGGAGGCGGGGCAGATCGACTGGTTCGAGGAGCCCTGCCCGCCCGAAAGCCTCAACGCCCTCAAACAGGTGCGCGAGAAGATCAACGCCCCGATATCATGGGGCGAGCGCGGGCACACCAAGTGGGATTTCGTGCCGGTGCTCGAGAACAAGCTCGCCGACTACATTATGCCGGACGTCACCTGGACCGGCGGCATCACCGAGCTCAAGAAGATCTCCGCCCTCTGCGAAGCCTATTACATTCCGGTCTCGCCGCACGATGCCGCGGGACCGATCAACGTGGTGGCCGGCGCGCAGGTGATGATGACCGTTCCGAATTTCTACAAGCTCGAAACCTCGGAATGGAACCTGAGCAAGTACGATCACCTTATAGACCGGCCGCTCGACAATTCGAACGGCAGTCTCAAGCTCACGGCGCTGCCGGGCCTCGGCATCGAGATGAATCGCGACTACCTGCAAGCCCACGAGATCGCGCTCGCCTAGCGTGCAACGCCGAGGATAGCGGCAGCCCTCCCACCGGGACGAGGACAATCATGGCGAAACGGAATGGCCCCGACGACTCCGCCCTGAACCGGGTCAACACCAACTCGAAGCCGTCCGAGCTTCGCATCACGGACATGCGGGTGGCGGAAATCACCGGCGCGCCGTTCACCTCGGCCCTTCTGAAGATCTACACCAACCAGGGCATCGTCGGGCTCGGTGAGGTGCGGGACGGCGCCAGCGCCACCTACGCGCTGATGCTGAAAAGCCGGCTGCTCGGCGAGAATCCCTGCGACATCGACCGCCTGTTCCGCCGCATCAAGCAGTTCGGCGGGCATGGAAGGCAGGGCGGCGGCGTGTCCGCGGTCGAGATCGCGCTCTGGGACCTCGCCGGCAAGGCCTACGGCGTGCCGATCTACCAGATGCTCGGCGGCCGCTTCCGCGACAAGGTGCGGGTCTATGCCGACACCGACGCGAGCGTGCCGAGCGGGACCGAAACCGGCAAGCGCCTCAAGGAGCGCATGGAGCTCGGCTTCACCTTCCTCAAGATGGACCTCGGCCTGATGCAGATCGCCGACATCCCCGGCTCCGTCGTGGCCCCCGCCGGTTCGCTGGAGGGCTATCGGGTCCGCCCCGAGCGCGGCCCGGTCAAGACCATGGAGGACCGGCGCGCCCGCAACGCGGTCTACGATGTTCACAACGTGCGCCATCCTTTTACCGGTCTGCACTTCACCGACAAAGGGCTCGACCTGCTGGAGCAGTACATTGCCGAGGTGCGCGGGGTGATCGGGATGGAGATTCCGCTCGCGATCGATCACGTCGGCCACATCTCGCTCCAGAACGGCATCCGCCTCGCCAGGCGGATCGAGAAATACGTGCCCGCCTGGCTCGAAGACGTGATCCCCTGGCAGTATACCGACCAATATCGCCAGCTGCAGGACGCAACCACCGTGCCGATCTGCACCGGCGAGGACATCTACCTCAAGGAGGATTTCGCGCCCCTGCTGAAGAGCGGCGGCGTCTCGGTGATCCATCCCGATCTGCTCACCTCGGGCGGCATCCTCGAGACCAAGAAGATCGGGGACATGGCGCAGGATCACGGCGTCGCCATGGCCATCCACATGGCGGAAAGCCCGATCGCGGCCATGGCCGCGGCGCATGTCGCGGTCGCCACCGAGAACTTCATGGCGCTGGAGTATCACTCGGTCGAAGTGAAGTGGTGGGATGACATCGTCACGGGCTTGCCGAAACCGCTGGTCCAGGACGGCTTCATCCATGTTCCCGACAAGCCGGGCCTCGGCATCGACGATGTGGTCGATGAGGTGATCTCCCAGCACCTGCAGCCGCACGCCACCGGCATCTGGCAGCCGACCGGCCGGTGGGACGACGAGTATTCCTGGGATCGCACCTGGAGCTGACCGAGAATCAGGACACGCCATGAAGATCACCGACCTGCGCTGCGCCGTCATCGGCAAGCATCCGATCGTCCGCATCGTCACCGATGAGGGTTTCTACGGCCTCGGCGAGGTCGAATATACCAAGACCTATCTGAAGCCCTGGGTGCTGCACTTCAAGGACGCCTTGATCGGCGAGGACCCGACCGACGTCGAGCGCGTCATGCTGAAGATCCGCCAGCGCGGCAGCTTCAAGCCGTACGGCGCCGCCGTCAGTGTGATCGAGCACGCGTTGTGGGATATCGCCGGCAAGGCCGCGGGCGTTCCCGCCTACAAGTTGCTCGGCGGCAAGGTGCGCGACCAGGTGCGCTGCTACAACGGCTCGATCCGGCGTAAGCGGACCGGCGACAAGCCGGAAGACTACGCCGCCGACGTGAAGTGGATGAAAGAGCGGCCCGAGAACTTCTTCATGGTAAAGCAGGGAATCTCGTTCCACTCCAACATGAAGGACACGATCGACGATTTCCATTACGGCGTCAGGCAGGGCAAGTCCGGCTATCACGGCATGATGGACCAAGGAATGATTTCCGAGCGCGGCTTCAACCACATGCTCGATTGCGTCATCGCCATGAAGGAAGTGCTCGGCGACGAAGTGAGCCTGGCGCTGGATTGCGGGCCGGGCTGGATGCTGCCAGACGCCATCAAGTTCGCGCGCGCGGTCGAGAAGTACAACATCATGTGGCTCGAGGACATGCTGACCGGCGACTACGTGCCCTGGGTGAACCCCCAGGCCTATCGCGAGCTCACGCTCTCGACCTCGACGCCGATCCACACCGGCGAGCAGATCTATCTGCGCCACAACTTCAAGGAGCTGATCGAGACCCAGGCGGTGCGGGTGATCGGGCCGGATCCCGCGGATGTCGGCGGCATGGCTGAGCTCAAATGGGTGGCCGAGCACGCCTATATGCACTCGATCCTGATGGCCCCGCACGGCACCGCCAACGGCCTGCTCGGCCTGGGCGCGCTGATCAACGTGTGCGCCACCCTGCCCGCCAACTACATCGCCTTCGAATACCCCAGCGCGTCGGACCCATGGTGGGAGGATATCGTGACCGGCCTGCCCCGGCCGATCGTGAAGGATTCCATGATCGATCTGCTCGAAGCCCCCGGTCTCGGGCTCGATCTCGACGCCGACGGCGCGCGGCGGTATCTCGCCCCCGAGGACCGAGGCTTCTTCGACTGAACCGGCCGCTCAATATATTGAGCATACCGATAAATATGTTGACCACCCCCGTCCGGCTCCGGTTATATCGCGCCGCGCGATCCGCCTCGCCGCGGCGCGTCATTTAATTATAGTGCGCACCAGAATCGTTCATCGGGAGAGCGTCATGCGGACCATCAATCATTTCGTCGGCGGCCAGGAAGTCCAGGGGAAGAGCGGCCGCACGGCCGAGGTCTTCAACCCGGCGACCGGTGAAGTCCAGGCCAAGGTGGCGCTGGCCTCGAAGGCCGAGCTCGACGCCGCGGTCAAGGTTGCCGCCGCCGCGTTCCCCGGTTGGGCCAATACACCGCCGCTGACCCGCGCGCGCATCATGTTCAAGTTCAAGCAGCTCGCCGACGAGCGGGCCGATGAGATCGCCGCAGCGATCACCGCCGAGCACGGCAAGGTCCTCTCCGATGCTAAGGGCGAGTTGATCCGCGGTCTTGAAGTGGTCGAGTTCGCCGCCGGCGCGCCACAACTGCTGAAAGGCGAGTTCTCCGAGAATGTCGGCACCAATGTGGATTCCTGGGCGATCCGCCAGCCGCTCGGCGTCGTCGCCGGCATCACCCCGTTCAACTTCCCGGCCATGGTGCCGATGTGGATGTTCCCGATCGCGCTGGTCGCCGGCAACACCTTCATCCTGAAGCCGTCGGAGCGCGATCCCGGCCCGACCATGCTGATCGCCAAGCTGCTCAAGGAAGCGGGCCTCCCGGACGGCGTCTTCAACGTCGTCCACGGCGACAAGGAAGCGGTCGATGCGATCCTGGAGAATCCGGAAATCCAGGCGGTGAGCTTCGTCGGCTCGACCCCGATCGCGGAATACATCTATCACACCGGCACCGCCCACAATAAGCGCGTGCAGGCGCTGGGCGGTGCGAAGAACCACATGATCGTCATGCCCGACGCCGACATGGACCAGGCAACCGATGCGCTGATGGGAGCCGGCTACGGCTCGGCCGGCGAGCGCTGCATGGCGATCTCCGTCGCTGTGGCCGTCGGCGACAAGGTCGGCGACACGCTGATCGACAAGCTTTCGCCGAAAGTACGCGCGCTGAAAGTGGCGCCGGGCACCGATCCCGAGGCCGAGATGGGTCCGCTGGTGACCAAGCAGCATTTCGAGAAGGTGAAATCCTATGTCGATCTCGGTGTCAAGGAAGGCGCCAAGCTGGTGGTCGATGGCCGTACCCTGAAGCTGCAGGGCTATGAGAATGGCTACTTCCTCGGCGGCTGCCTGTTCGATCAGGTTAAGCCGGAGATGCGGATCTACAAGGAAGAGATCTTCGGCCCGGTCCTCTCGGTCGTGCGCGTGCCCGACTACGCGAGCGCCGTGAAGCTGGTGAACGAGCACGAATACGGCAACGGCACCGCGATCTTCACCCGCGACGGCGACGCCGCGCGCGACTTCGCCTCGAAGATCAAGGTCGGCATGGTCGGCGTGAACGTGCCGATTCCGGTGCCGATGGCGTTCAACAGCTTCGGCGGCTGGAAACGCTCGCTGTTCGGCGATCACCACATGCACGGCCCGGAAGGCATCCGCTTCTACACGCGCCTCAAGACGATCACCTCGCGCTGGCCGACCGGCATCCGCGCCGGCGCAGAGTTCGTCATGCCGACCATGAAGTGATGATGCGACTTTCGCGCCGCAGCCTGCTGGCATCGCTTGGCGCCACGCTGACGCTTCCCGCGTCCGCGGCGCCCGGCAGCGGCGGCGAGATCGTCTTTGCGACCTGGGGCGGGACCGAGATCAAGAATCTCACCCGCGCCTTCGCCACCCCGTTCCAGAATGCCGGCGGGGCGAACATCGTCTTCGACGGCACCGGACCCACCGAGGGCGCCATCCGCAACATGGTCGATTCCGGCGATGTGGGCTGGGACGTCTGCGATGCCGATGGATACTCGGCGATCCGTCTCGGCCGCACCGGTGCACTCAGCGCCATCGACTATTCGATCATCGACCGGAGCCTGGTGACGTCGCCTTTCGCCTTCGATCACGGGGTCGGCGGCTACACCTATGCCTATGTGCTGGCCTACGACACGGAGCTCTACAAGGAGCATCCGCCGCAGGGCTGGGTCGATTTCTGGGACGTGAAACGCTTCCCCGGCAAGCGCGGCCTCTGGCGCTGGATGAACGGCGGCTTCGAGGCGGCCATGCTTTCGGCCGGTGCCGCCCGCAACAAGGTCTATCCGATCGACCTCACATTGGTGATGGAGCGGATGAAGCAGCTGAAGCCGCATCTCCAGACCTGGGAGAGCGGCGCGCAATCGAAGCAGATGATGGTCGACCGCGTGGTCGGCATGTCCTGCATCTGGCACAGCCGCGCCGTCCAGCTCGCCGCCGAATCCAAGGGCCGGATCGCCTGGACCTGGGCCGACGGCATTCTCTATCCCGGCGTCTGGGTCGTGCCGAAGAACAACCCGGCGGGATCGCAGGCCTTCCAGTTCATCGCCTCCATGCAGGACGCCCAGCGGCAGATGAATTTCAGCGGCCTGCAGGGCGTCGGCCCTTGCAATCCCAATGCGACCAAGGCGATGCCGGCCAGCCTCCGGCCCATGGATCCCACCCAGCCGGAAAACCGCGCCCAGCTGGTGACCGTCGACAGCACCTGGTGGGCCGACAATTACGACCTCGCCATGAAGCGGTTCCAGGACCTGCTGAATCAGGGCTGAGACGCCGGTCTCTCCGGTGAGCGCAATTCTCTCCGTCGGGCGAATCCCGGGCTGGCCTTCGGGAACACCTTCCTTTACCAATACAGGTAAATTGACCTAACTCGTCCTGCTCGCGCTCAAGCCTGAGACCCATGGCCACGCCCATTCATCTCCTGCCCGCCACCCGCCTGCTTGAGCTCTACGCAGCCAGAGAACTTTCTCCCGTCGAGGCGACCAAAGCGGCGCTGACGGCGATCGATCGGTACAATCCGCGCTTCAATGCCTTCTGCCTGGTCGATCACGACTGCGCCCTCAACTACGCCCGGCAATCGGAGGCACGCTGGAGGAGAGGTGCCCCGCTCGGCCCCCTCGACGGCGTTCCGACATCGGTCAAGGATCTGATCCTGGCCCTGGGCTGGCCGACCTTGCGCGGCTCGCGCACCATCGATCCGGACCAGGATTGGAACGATGACGCCGTCGCGGTCGGCAGTCTCCGGCGCTCCGGCGCAGTCCTGCTCGGCAAGACTGCGACCCCGGAGTTCGGCTGGAAAGGCGTGACGGACAGCCTGGTTCATGGCATCACCCGCAATCCCTGGAAGGTGGAGCTGACGCCCGGCGGCAGCAGCGGCGGCGCCGCGGTGGCTGCCGCCTGCGGCATGGGTGCGCTGCATGTCGGCACAGACGGCGGCGGCTCGATCCGCATCCCCGCGAGCTTCACCGGCGTCGTCGGCTTCAAGCCGACCTACGGCATCGTGCCGCGCCATCCGCCTTCGCCCTACGGCACGCTTTCGACTGCCGGCGCGATCACTCGCACCGTCACCGATGCGGCGCTGCTGATGGACGTGCTGAGCGAGCCCTTCCCGCTGGATTTCTACGCCCTGCCCCATGAGCGGCGGTCGTTCCGCGCCGGACTCGATGATGGTGTCGCGGGGTGGCGCATCGCCTTCTCGCCGACCCTCTCCGGTGCCAGGGTCGATGCCGAGATCGCGCGCCTGGTCGCCGCTGCGGCGAGGCGCTTCACCGAGCTCGGCGCGACGGTCGTCGAGCTCCCGCCGGTGATCGAAGATTGCCTGGCGACCTTTCAGTACCACTGGTTCGTGGGCGCCGCCTTGCAGTTGCGCGGCTTGACCCCCGCCCAGCGGCGCCTGCTCGACCCCGGCTTCGCCCATATCGCGGAACAGGGCAGCCGGCTCACGGCGGTCGATTATGCCGCCGCGGTCAAGGCGCGCGAAGCCCTGGGCTCGAAGATGCTGGCCTTCTTCCAGAACTGGGACCTGCTCCTCACCCCGACCATGCCGCTCGCCGCCTTCGCGGCCGGTATCGACTATCCACCCCAGGCCGATCGCGGCCAGTGGAACGATTGGACGCCCTTCACCTACCCCTTCAACCTGACGCGCCAGCCGGCGGCTTCCGTGCCCTGCGGCTTCACCAAGGGGGGCCTGCCGGCTGGGCTGCAGATCGTCGGTCCGGTGCTCGGCGACCAGCGCGTACTCCGCGCCGCGCGGGCCTTCGAACAGGTCCAGCCCTTCCGGATGCCCGACCTCTAGCAACCCGTGGCCATCCGGGGTGTTAGGTGGGAGTAAGCGTCGGCCTTACGACGACGCCTCCCCCTTCCGGAGCCGCGTGTGCGTTTGAGGTCGGTCGCGATCGCCGTCGTTTCTTTTCTGCTGGTCCTGGTGCTGCTGGCCGGCGGCGGCGTGCTCTGGGTGATGAACCAGGATTACCGCAGTCTCGCCGAAACCAAGGGCAGCGAGGCGCTCGGCCGCAGCGTCACCATCGGCGCGCTCAAAATCGGCTGGGGTGACCCACTGACCATCGAGATCCGCGATCTCCGTGTCGCCAACGCGCCTTGGGGCACGCGGCCGGAGATGGTGACGCTGGAGCATCTCTTCGCGCAGGTCGATGTTCGACCATTGCTGGAAGGCGTCATCCGCTATCGCCGGCTCGACGTGACCCGGCCGGTCATCCTGCTGGAGCGCGATGAGAAGGGCACCGGCAATTGGAAGTTCGCGGGAGGCGGCGGCTCGACCGGCGGATTCGCGATCATGCCGAAGGACCGCACCCAGTTTCCGACGCTGCTCGACTTCACCCTGCACGACGCGACCATCACCTACCGGACCACCAGCGGCAAGCCGTTGGTGGTCGCCCTGAAGCAGGCGGCGATTGCGTCGAGCGGCGACGACCAGCCGGTCACCGTCACCGCGGACGGCGCCTACAACGATCTGCCGGCGAAGATCGAAGCGACGACCGACTCTTTCGACGTCATGCGCAACGGCTCGGTGCCGTTCGGCGAGGACGTCAAGGTTACCAACAAAGACAGCACGATTGCCTTCAAGGGCCACCTGATGGATCCGCTGGACTTCGACGAGGTCGAAGCCGCGCTGGTCATCGACACGAAGAACTTCGGCACCCTGCTCGAGGCCTTCGACGCCGGCCTGCCCGCGGCGTTCCCGGCCAAGCTCGACGGCACGCTGACGCACCAGGGCGACCATTGGCAGATCGACGGCATCAAAGGCACCATGGCCGGGAACGCCGTTACCGGCGCCTTCGTCCTCGACGAAGGGCCGCGTGGCGGCACCGACAAGATGGCGATCAAGGCGCGCTACGACACGTTGAACCTCGACACGATGATTGCGAAGGACAAGGAGTCGAAGGACACCGACTGGAAATCGATCGCGCTCGAGTTGCCGGACAAGACCGCGCCGGTGATCAAAGCCGATCTCGCCGCCAAGCGCCTCAAGTACGGCAAGACCGCGCTCTCCGCCTTCGCCCTGGTTGGAACCGGCGGTCCCGGCGCGCTGGACATCGACAGCATCCGCTTCGCCATGGCGGGCACCACGTTCGAGGCCAACGGCACGGCCAAGAGCGAGGGCAAGGCCACGCGGCTGCAGATCAATGCCGGGCTTCCCGGCGGCAATCTCAGCGAGCTCCTGAAAACGCTCGGCGCCGCGACCGATCAGATCGCCGGCGAGGTCAGCGCCCGGATCGCGCTCGATGCCACCGGCAGCAAGCTCGGCGAAGCCCTGGCCCATTCCAATGGCAGCGCGGTCTTCGCCATGATCGACGGCCGGGTGTCGCGCGACGTGGTCGAGAAGGCCTCGACCGACCTCCGCACCGTCTTCCGCAAAGGCGAGGGCATGTCTAAGGTCAAATGCCTGCTCGGTGTCGCTACGTTGAAGAATGGCGTCGCGCAGGTTTCGCCGCTCATTCTGCGCACGCCGGAAGCCACCCTCACCGGCGGCGGCTCGATCGATCTGCTGAAGAACACGGTCGACCTCACCATCCGCTCGGACCCGAAATCAACCGGCTTCTTCGCCCTCGACATTCCGATCCGCATCTCCGGCACGCTCGCGTCGCCCGGCGCCGCGCCGGACTCGAAGTCGAATTTCAAGGAAAGCCTCGCACTGCCGGAACTGCCCAAGGCGATCCGGCGGGTGGCGGAACAAAGCCGGTGTCTGGCGGGCTAGCCTAGTTCGCGACCGCCTTGTCGGTCTTGGCCAGCAGACGTTCCATGCAGGCATCGGGGGTGAGCGGCTTACCGAACAGCCAGCCCTGGCCGTACTCGCAGGACAGCGCGCGCAGCAGCTCCGCCTCTTCGTTGCGCTCGATGCCTTCCGCCACGACCTTCAGACGGAACAGCCGCGCGAGCTGCAGGATCGCCTCCACCATGCGCACGCCGGCGGAATCGACGCCCATCGACGAGACGAACGAACGGTCGACTTTGAGCGTGTCGATCGGCAGCCGCTTCAGCAGCGAGAGCGAAGAATAGCCGGTGCCGAAGTCGTCCAGCGACAGGCCGGCGCCGCTCGCCCGCAGCCGGTTGAGCAGTCCCAGCGTCACCTCGAAGTCGCGCATGACCGCGCTTTCGGTGATCTCCAGCTTGAGGCGTTGCGGCTCCAGCCGGTTGGTTTCCAGCGCCGCACGCACGATGTCGGGCAAGGACGGCCCGTCGAGCTGTCGGCTGGAAACGTTGACGCTGACGAAGATCTCCGGATTGGCGCCGGCATCGAGCCAAGCCCTGGCCTGGCGGCAGGATTGCTGCAGCACCCAGGTGCCGATCGGCACGATCAAGCCGGTCTCCTCGGCAATCGGAATGAAGTCCATCGGCGAGACCATGCCGCGGGTCGGATGGTGCCAGCGCACCAGCGCCTCGAAGCCCGCCAGATCGCCGGAATTGAGATCGACGATCGGCTGATAGAGCACCAGCAGCTCGTCGCGGCGCAGCGCCTGGTGCAGGTCGGCCTCGATCCGCAGCCGATCGCGCGCGCGGCGCTGCATTTCGGGGTCGAACACCACCTCCTGGCCGCCGCCCTCGTCCCGCGCCTTGTTCAAGGCCGCGGTCGCGTCCTTGATCAGCTCGTCGGCGATCTCGTGATGCGGCTGCGCCTGGGCCATGCCGATCGAGAGCGTC
Source organism: Dongia sedimenti (assembly GCA_030715195.1). Classification (GTDB taxonomy): domain Bacteria; phylum Pseudomonadota; class Alphaproteobacteria; order Dongiales; family Dongiaceae; genus Dongia; species Dongia sedimenti. The sequence continues at coordinate 309,751 of JAUYVI010000001.1, read as the reverse complement.
AGCATGACCGATTCCTCGCCCATGGTGATCGGCTCTTCGGCCGCCTTGCGCACGCGGTTGGCGACGCGCACCAGGTCGGTGTCGTCGCGCATCACGTCGACCAGCACGCACATGGTGTTTTCCGACATGATGGTCAGGGTGTCAGTGGTGCGCAAGGTGCCGATCAGCCGTTGCGCCACCGCCTTCTGCACCAGGTCGCAGAACGCCTGGCCATAGGCCTCGCGCATGGTCTCGTAGCGGTCGATCTGCAGCAGAATGATGCCGAAGCTGCTGGCCGGCGCGCCGCCGGCCCCGCGCTCGCGCCGTTTGGTCTTGATGATCGATTGGTTGATGCGGTCATAGAGGACGATGCGGTTCGGGAGGCCGGTCATCGCATCGGTCAGCTTGCGCTCGCTGATGTCGCTGATCGAGCCGGCGACCCGCCAGGCCTTGCCGTATTCGTTCCGCAGCGAGGTGCCGCGCACCAGGAACCAGCGATAGGTCATGTTGGCGTGCTGGATCCGGCATTCCATCTGGAAAGCGAGCGAGATGCCTTCGAGGTGGTTACGCAAGGCGAGCTGGAACGCATCGGCATCGTCGCGATGCAGCAGCTCCACCCAATTGTCCATCGTATCGAGCACGGAATCATGGTCGAGGCCGAGCAACTCCAGGCAGCGCGGCGAGAAATAGAGCTGGTCGGTCTTGATGATCCAGTCCCAGATGCCGTCGCTCGAGCCCGCGACCGCCAACGCGAACCGCTCCTGCTCACTCTTGTTGGCGGCAATCGCCGCGCAGCGCGCGAGATGCGAGCGGATCCGCGCCATCGCCACCGGCAGGTGCAGCGGCTTCGAGACGTAGTCGTCGGCGCCGTCATTGAGGGCGCCGGCAACGAGATCGTCCTCGCCGGGCTCCGCCATCATGATGATCGGCAGATCTTCCGGGCGAATGCTCTTGCGCACGCGGTAGAGCACTTCGAGCCCGCTCATCTCCGGCATGCCGAGGTCGAGCATCACCAGGTCGAAGCGCTGCGCATCCAGGAGGTCGAGCGCCGCCTGGCCGCTGGCCGCGGCCGTGACGGTATAACCCGCTTGGCGCAGCTGCTGTCCGAGCTGCGTCAGTCCGGCGATATCGTCATCCACGCAAAGGATATGCGCGATGCTCACCCTTCAATCCCCAGTGCCGAGCGTCCGGCCATGACCCCGAAAATCCGAAATATCCGTTGCCTCGCATCATATACGCGATTCGTACCAAATTATTAATTTATTCAAAAACAACTGGGGAAACGCCCCGCTCGAGCGCAAGGACTCTGCGCCTAATCGTTGTCCTGATGCATCTGAAAGCCTTGCTAGGCTTGGCGTCCGAGGCGATGCAGGGCGAGCACGATTCCGCCGGCAACCAGGCCCCAGAAGGCCGCGCCGATTCCAAAGACCGAGAAACCGGACGCCGTGGTGACGAATGTCACAAGCGCCGCATTGCGTTCCCTCGGCGCATTGAGAAAGGCGAGGCTCGACGATCCGAATGCGCCCAGCAGCGCGAGGCCCGCCACCGCTTCGATCAGGATCGGCGGCGACGCGGTGATGAAGCCGGCGGCGAACGGCGCCAGGATTCCCATCGCCACGTAGGCGGCACCCGACGTGACCGCCGCGATGTAGCGGCGTTTGGGATCGGGATGCGCATCTGGCCCCGCGCAGATCGCCGCCGTGATCGCCGCGAGATTGACCGCATGTCCGCCGAACGGAGCTGCGATCAGCGTCGAGATTCCGGTCCCGACCAGCAGCGGCGCGGATGGCGGCTCGTAGCCGTTCGCACGCAACACGGCGAAGCCCGGGATGTTCTGCGAAGCCATGGTGACGAGAAACAGCGGCAGCGCGATCGAGACCATCGCCGACCAGGAGAAAGCCGGCGTCACCCATTCGAGGATCGGCCACTGCCAGCCGCCTTGAAATGTCGCTGTCGCACTGCCCGGCAACATTCCGTACGCCGCCAGCGCGTACATCAGCGCGGCGATCACCACGGCGGCGGGTGCCGCATAAAGCCGCGCGAAGCGCGTGACGACGACCCAGCCGATCACCACCGGCAGCGCCATCATCGGCACTTCGGCAACCGCCTTGACCGGCGCGATGCAGAAGCTGAGCAGAACACCGGCCAGCATGGCATTCGCGAGCGGCGCCGGGATCGCCAGCACCGCGCGCCCGAGCGGCTTCCACAACCCCGCCAGCACGACCAGCGCGCCCGCCACGATGAAGGCACCGACCGCCGCTGCGAAGCCGCCCTCGATCACGCCGGTCGCCGCCAGCAGCGCCGCGCCCGGCGTCGACCAGGCGATCGCCACCGGCATGCGATAGCGGAGACCGAACACGACCGCCGCGAGCCCCATCATCGTGCCGAGCGCGAGCAAGCCGGATTCCGCCTGTGCGGGTGTCGCCCCGACGCCGATCAAGCCCTGCAGCACAATGGCAAACGAACTGCCGTAGCCGACCACCGCGGCCAGCAAACCGGCGAGAACCGGTGGCCAAGGCCCAACGGCCTTCGCTCCCACGTCCCGCCCGACCGCCTGCCCCTCAGCGCTCATAGTGTCTCTCCAAACGGCATTGCCCCGGCCTCAAGCCCTAGCTATACTCAAATTGGATCCAATCGACAAATAGTTATTACGAAGGAATTTCAAGCCGTTGGCTACGCTCGCCAAGCTCATCGGCGCCAAGCAGCCGCGCTTCCGCACGGCGACCGAATACGTTGAGAGCACGCTGAAGGAAGCGATCCTGACCGGCGCGCTCCCCGGCGGCACACCGTTGCGCCAGGAAGACCTGGCGGCGGAGTTCGGCCTCAGCCGCATGCCGATCCGCGAGGCGCTGCGCCAGCTGGAAGCGCAGGCCTTGGTCGACTTCTATCCGCATCGCGGCGCCGTGGTAACGGAGATCTCGGCGGCCGAAGGCGCCGACAACTACGCAATCCGCGCCGCGCTCGAGCCCGCAGCTTTGCGCCTTTCGGTGCCGCAGCTCACGCCGGAAGATCTGAAACGCGCCCGCGAGATCGTCGATGAGATGGATGCGGAAGACGGCCAGTCACGCTTGGGCGAACTCAACCGCCGCTTCCACATGACCCTCTACAGCCGGGCCGGAAGGCCGCGCCTGCTGACACTGGTCGACCAGCACCTCGCCGCCGCCGACCGCTATCTGAGATTCCATCTCGCCGCGATGGGCCGCAATCATCTTTCGCAGGAGGAGCATCGTGGCATGATCGACGCCTGCTCGGCGCACGATGCCGATGAAGCCTGCGCGATTCTAAGCCAGCACATCGAAACCGCCGCGCAGAACCTGCAAGCGTTCTTCGCGCCGCGTCAGGAGTAACCTAACCCCAAAGCTCCGGGCCGTTCGGGTGCATCGTGCTGCCGCTGAACTTGAACCCGTGCGGCCGGTCTTCGGCCAGCAGCAGCGGGCCGTCCAGATCGACGAACTCCGCCGTCTGCGCCACCAGGAAAGCGGGCGCCATGGAGAGCGAGGTTGCGACCATGCAGCCGACCATCACCTGGAACTCCAGGCGCTTCGCTTCGGCGACCATGGCCAGCGCCTCCGTGAGACCGCCCGCCTTGTCGAGCTTGATGTTCACGCACTGATAACGGCCGTGCAGCGTCCGCAACGTGCCGAGATCGTGGCAGCTCTCGTCGGCGCAGACCGGCACCGAGCCCTTCACCGCCAGCAAAGCGAGGTCGTCCTCGGCGGCCAGCGGCTGCTCGATCAGCACCACGCCGAGATTCTTCAGCAGCGGCGACAGCGCCTTGTAATCGTCGATCGACCAGCCTTCATTGGCATCGACCATCAGCTTCACGTTCGGCGCGGCCTGGTGCACGGCCTTGACGCGCTCCAGGTCTTCCGGCCCGGCGAGCTTGAGCTTCAGGAAGGGCCGCGCGGCATTCGCCTTGGCCGCCTCGGCCATCTTGGCCGGCGTGTCGAGGCTGAGCGTGTAGGTCGTGACCACGTCATGCGGCTTGGCGAGCTCTGCGAGTTCCCAGACCGGCTTCCCCGCCAGCTTGGCCTCGAGGTCCCAGAGCGCGCAATCGATCGCATTGCGCGCGGCGCCGGGCTTCAGCAGGTCGCGCAGCCGCTGCCGGCCGACGCCGCCCTCGATCGCGTCGCGCAGGCCATCGATGATCTCGGAGACGCTGCCCACGCTTTCCTTATAGCGCGCGTAAGGAACGCACTCGCCACGGCCGATCTTGCCGTCCTCCTCGATCTCGACCGTGACGACCTCGGCCTCGGTCTTCGAGCCGCGGGAGATCGTGAAAGTCTGCGCGAGCTTGAAGCTCTCGCTCTTGATCCGGAGCTTGCGGGTCATGACAGCGCATCGGCGATGCGGCCGACTCCCGTTCGGATCGGATCGACCGTGGGCAGGCCGATCTCACGTTCGACCTTGGCGAGGTAGTCCTTCGCCGCCGCTTCGTCGAGCCCCTTGGTGTTGATGCTGGCGCCGACGAACTTCACCTTGGGATTCGTGAGCTTCGCCGCCGCGAGATTGGCCTCCATGCATTCCTTGAGACCCGGCAGCGGATAATGCGGCAAGCCGCGCATATGCGTGCGGGTCGGCTCATGGCAGAGCACCAGGGCATCCGGCTGCGCGCCGTGCAGCAGGCCCATGCTCACCCCGGCGAAGGAGGCATGGAACAGCGAGCCCTGGCCTTCGACCAGGTCCCAATGGTCCGCGTCATTGGCGGGTGACAGCCATTCGACCGCGCCGGAAACGAAATCGGACACCACGGCGTCGATCGAGACGCCGGAGCCGGCGATGAAGATGCCGGTCTGGCCGGTCGCGCGGAAATCCGCCTTGACCCCGCGCTTCCGCAGCTCCTTCTCGAGTGCCAGCGTGGTGTACATCTTGCCGACCGAGCAATCGGTGCCGACCGCGAGCAGGCGCTTGCCCGGGCGCTTGGCGCCAGTGCCGACCTCGAACTCGCGGGTCGGATGCCGGACGTCATGCAGCTTGCGGCCAAGCCGCTTCGCCGCTTCGACCAGTTGCGGATGGTCGGCGAGGCGCTGGTGCAGGCCGCTCGCCAGGTCCATGCCGAGTTCCAGCGCGCCCGTCAGCATCTCGACCCAGTCCGGCGACAGCACGCCGCCGCGATTGGCGACGCCGACGATCACGGTCTTGGCCCCGGCTTTCGCCGCCTCCTGGAAATTCATGTCCTTGATCTTGAGATCGGCGTTGCAGCCCTCGAGCCGCATCTGGCCGATGCACCAGTCCGGACGCCAGTCCAGGATGCCCTGGGCCGTCTTCGCCGCGAGCTGGTCCTTGGCGTTGCCGAGGAACAGAAGATAGGGACGTTGAATCTCAATGCCGGTCACGGTCAGCCCTTCTGTCGAATAGGGGTGGTTGGCGGGAATTTAGCGAAGATCGCTGGTCTTGTCTTGTCGTCTACCTCTATAGTGTGGGCGGTTTCGGGGCGCAATTCCTGCCATGTCATCGTCCGATCTGCCGCAGCTTACGGCCGCCTTGTCCAGCATTTCGGGGGCGGTCCTTCCGGGGCATGCCCGGCCGTCGCTGAACCGGCGGATCTGGTCGATCGCCTTTCCGGCGATCATGGCCAATCTGACCACCGTCCTACCCGGCCTTTGCGATACCGCCTTCGTCGGCCGCAGCGGCGACGCTTTCGAGCAGGCCGGCGTGGCGCTCGGCACTGCCTTCACCGCTCTGGCGCTCTGGGCCTTCGGTTTCCTCCGGATGGGCACGACCGGGATCACCGCTCAGGCCAATGGCGCGCGCGACATAAGGGAAATGCGCGAGGCGCTGGTCTGGTCGCTGGTCCTCGCCCTCGGCATTGGCCTGGCGCTGATCCTGGCCGCGATTCCGCTCGCCGCTTTCGTGCTGCCGCTCTATGGCGGCCCGCCACAGGTGCAGGACTATGCCGCGCAGTACTTCCATCTGCGTCTGCTCGCGGCGCCCTTCGATCTGACACTCTACGCGATGATGGGCTGGCTGATCGGTGTCCAGCGCGCCCGCGTGATGTTCGCGCTGCAGTTCATCCTCAACGCGCTCAACATCGCGCTGTGCTGGCTGTTCGTCGTGCATTTCAACTACGACGTAATGGGCGTTGCCGCCGCGACGGCCGTGGCGCAGGCGGTGACGGCCATCGCCGGCTTCGTCTGGACCCGCGGCATCGCCCGGAAGCTCGGTCCCGCATCGACGCGCGGCACAACCTTCGCCTTCGAGATGCTGGGCCGCCTCGCCCGGATCAACCGCGACATCTTCATCCGCACCCTCGCGTTGATGCTGGTCTTCAACTACTTCATCCATCTGAGCGCCCGGCTGGAAGAAGTGACGCTCGCCGCCAATCAGATCCTGATCGGCTTCCTCGGCCTGATCGCCAACGGGCTCGACGGCTTTGCGCAGTCGGCCGAGACCCTGGTCGGCGAGGCGGTCGGGGCCAAGGACCGCCGCCGCCTCTCCGCGACCCTCTGGGCCAATCTCGGCTGGAGCCTGGGCCTCGCCGCCCTGCTGTCGCTGCTGCTCTGGGTCGCCGGCGCATTTCTACTGCCGCATTTCAGCGCCAATGCCGAGGTGGTGGCGGAGGCGCAGCGCGTCTTCCCCTGGGTGATCGTGGCGCCGATCGTCTCGGTCTGGTGCTTCCTGCTGGACGGCGTCTTCATCGGCGCCACCCGCGGCCGCGAGCTGCGCGACGGCATGCTGATCTCGGCGCTGGCCGGGCTCGCCGCCCTGCAATGTGCCTTCTGGTTCGACGGCAATGCGGGCCTGTGGGCTGCGCTGACCCTGTTCTTCGGCATCCGCGCCCTGCCCCTCGCCCTCTGGTACCGGCGCATTCCGGCCGCGTTGGCAAGCTAGGCGCCTTTGTGGCAGAGTCCCGGACCGCTGAACGAGGTTCCCCCTAAAGGTCCGCTATGCCATCCTTCGACATCGTTTCAAAGACCGATCTCACCGAGGTCGACAACGCGATCAACGGCGCCCGCCGCGAGATCGACACCCGCTTCGACTTCAAGGGTTCGAAATGCACCATCGAGCGCAAGGAGGAGTCGATCACCTTGCTGGCCGACGACGACATGAAGTTGCGCCAGATGCAGGAGTTGCTCCGGGGCTATATCACCCGCCGCAAGCTCGATGCCGGCGCCTTGGAGTTCAAGGATCCGGAGAGGGCTTCGGGCAATGCCGTGCGCCAGGAAGTGATCGTCAAGCAGGGCATCGACCGCGAGCTCGCCAAGCAGATCGTGACGGCGATCAAGCAGGCAAAATTGAAGGTCCAGACCGCCATCCAGGGCGACGAGCTCCGCGTCACCGGCAAGAAGCGCGACGACCTCCAAGAGGCGATCGCGTTGATCCGAGGCTTGAAGATCGAGCAGCCGCTTCAATATGAGAACTTCCGGGACTAGAGACATGCCGAAGAAGAATCCCCTGAACCTGAACCCGCTCCAGCTGAAGACCCTCACGCTGTTCCAGGAGCTCGCCAAGATCGAAGGCTATGCCAAGGCCGCCGACGAGCCCGGCCACATCATGATCACCGGCATGCCGCGCCCGCACGGCAACCACTTCCATCTCGGCAATTACGTGCTGTCCTCGAAGGACGCCTCCGGCCTCAGCAACGAAGCCGCTTGGATCGCGCTCGAGCGCAAGGGCCTGGTGAAATCCTTCTGGCCGCAAGCCTGCCAGATCACGCCCGAGGGCCTGACATATGAGACCGGCATGCGCGACGAGATCCTGCACGAGGGCGGACATCACTGATGATCCTGTACCGCTACATCACCGGACCGGACGACGCCGCGTTCTGTCATCGCATCACGGCGATGCTCAACAAGGGCTGGTTCCTCTACGGCGCGCCGACCCTGACCTACGACGCGGAGCAGAAGCGCGTGGTCTGCGGCCAGGCGATCACCAAGGACGTAGCGGATCGGGAGTATGATCCGGGCATGGATTTGTCTTCGTTCTGATACGCCTCACGCTGCGGCAAGGCCCTCACCCTGTCCCTCTCCCTACGGGCGAGGGGACGCTGCGGCATCAGCCATCATACTCGATGAACTCCCTCGCCCGTAGGGAGAGGGTTGGGGTGAGGGCCTTGAAGCTGCGTGAGACTGATCAAGCAGGAACGCGCGCCCGCGCATAATCCTCCAGCCACGGCGTCCGATAACCGTCCTCGCGCCACAGGATCGGGAAATAGCTCTCGTCCATCGTCAGGTCGCCGACGCGTTTGTAGCGGTTGTAAATATAGCTGACATGCGTCGGGTGGAACTTCGCCTCCGATGACATGCAATGCGTGACCGCGGAGCGGCGCGGGCGCTCCGCCGCATTGGCACCGGAGCCGTGCCAGCACCAGCCGTGGTGGAAGGCGCAGCCGCCGGCCGGCACTTCGACGAAGGCGATCTCCGGTTCCTGACCAATCTCACGCGCCGCCGCGACCATTTCCTTGCGATAGTCCTCCGGCGCGTGGAACTGCTTGGCCGGCGGGAAGCGGCCCCATTTGTGCGAGCCCCTCACGTATTCGATCGTGCCGCCCGCGGCACTGGTGTCGTCCAGCGCGATCCAGCAGGTCAGCATGGCCGGCGGGTCGATCCAGTCGGCGTATGAATTGTCCTGGTGATAGCCGAGCGACTTCGCTCCGGGCGGCTTCCAGATCACATTGTCCTGCACCAGCCGCGCGCCCGGCCAGTTGCCGAGCTGGGCGCAGAGCTTGCCGATCTCCCGGCGCAGCACCAGCGACGCCACGGTGCGATCGGATTTCCAGCCGTTGCAGATCTGGCGGGTGCGGTCGGGCCGATCGCGGCCTTCCTGCCAGTTCCATTCGTCGGGATAGAGACCGGTCTCGAACTTGCCCTTGAAGAGCGGCTCGAAGCGCGCGGCGACCGCTTCCGCCTCGTGACGCTCGATCAGCTTCGGCAGGATCAGGAATCCGTCGGCGTTGAACCGCGCGACCTGTTCTTCGGTCAATGTGTCGATCATTGATGCCTCCCGCGGCGGCATGATAGTCAAGATGGGCTTACTCGTCATCCCAGTCCCGCGTGGTTTCCCATGGCCGACCTCGATCTCAGCTACACGCCCGCCCACGTCTTGGCGGCGCGAATTCGCGACGGGTCCTTGAGCCCCATCACCATCGTCGAGAACGCGCTCGACCGCATCAAGACGGTCAACGAGAAACTGAACTGCTTCTGCTTCGTCTATCCGGAAGAGTCGCTGGAGCTGGCGCGCGAAATGGAGGCCGAGGCGAAGATCGGCCAGTTCCGCGGGCCGCTGCACGGCATTCCGTTCGCGATCAAGGATCTGACCCCGACCAAGGGCAAGCGCACCACGCTCGGCTCCTATGCCTATGAGCACTGGGTGCCGGATATCGATGCGCCGATCGTCGAGGCGCTGAAGAATGCCGGCGGCATCATGATCGGCAAGACCACGACGCCGGAGTTCGCCTATTCGAGCTTCACCGAGAGCCCGCTCTGGGGCATCACGCGCAACCCGTGGAATCCGGAGCGCTGCGCCGGCGGCTCGTCGGGCGGATCGGGCGTCGCGGTCGCGACCGGCTGCGTGCCGTTCGCCGAGGGCTCGGACATGGGCGGGTCGGTGCGCATCCCGGCGAGCTTCTGCGGCGTGCTCGGGTTGAAGCCGAGCTTCGGCCGCATCCCCTTCACCATCCTGCCGAGCCAGTTCGACCAGATCTCGCATTTCGGCCCGCTGGCGCGCAGCGTGCAGGATCTTTGCCTGTTCATGCAGGTAACCCAGGGGCCGGACGAGCGCGACATCCAGAGCCTCAAGCCCGCGCTGGATTTCCTGCAGCCAAAGCCCACCGATCTCAAGGGCAAGCGGCTCGGCCTGCTGCTCGACTTCGGCAGGCGCCAATGGCATCCCGACGTCGAGGCCGCGATCCGCGCCGGCGCCGAGGTGCTGCGCAGGGCCGGCGCGGAGATCGAGGAGGTGAAGCTCTCCTGGAGCCTCGACCAGGACGAGCTGTGGTCGAAGCACTGGTCGGTCTATCTCGCGAGCTTCTTCGGTCATGTGCTGCCGAAATACAGAAAGAAGATGGATCCGATCGTCGTCACCGTGATCGAGCGCGGCCTGCAGATGTCGGCGGTGGAGTTCAAGCAATTGGAGTTCGGCCGCACCGAGATGTGGAAGGAGCTTTCGCCGATCCTGCAGCGCTGCGACGCGATCATCTGTCCGACCATGGCGCAGCCGGCGCCGACCCATGGGCGCAGCGACCAGGATTTCTGGCGGCTCGACGCGCAGGGCAATTATCTGGCGCTCGACGTCACCTCCTGCTGGAACTTCGTCAGCCAGTGCCCGGCCCTCTCGATCCCGGCCGGATTGACAAAGGACGGGCTGCCGATCGGGTTGCAGGTGATCGGCCGGCGGTTCGACGACCTGACGCCGATCAACATCGCCGCGGTCCTGGAACAGCAGGCGCCCTGGGCCCAGCAAAGACCGCCCATTTGACCCTGCTCCCCCGGCGCGGTAATTGAGCGCCATAAGCTTTGGGAGCGGATCATGGTGGGATTGCGGCCCTCTGGATTAAGGACTGGCGGCCAGGTCCTGGTCGATGCCTTGAAGAATCACGGCGTCGATATGGCCTTCGCGGTGCCCGGCGAGAGCTATCTGGCGGTGCTCGATGCGCTGCATGACGCCAGCAACCAGATCCGCCTGGTCACCTGCCGCCAGGAAGGCGGCGCGGCCTACATGGCCGAGGCCTATGGCAAGCTGACCGGCAAGCCCGGCATCTGCCTGGTGACCCGCGGCCCCGGCGCCAGCAACGCGACGGTCGGTCTGCACACCGCCTTCCAGGATTCGACGCCGATGATCCTGCTGATCGGCCAGGTCGCCCGCGACCAGGCCGAGCGCGAGGCCTTCCAAGAGGTGGACTTCCGCCGGCTGTTCGGCCAGGTCACCAAATGGACGGCGCAGATCGAGGACGCGCGCCGCATACCGGAATACATGAGCCAGGCGTTCCACCGCGCCATGAACGGCCGGCCGGGTCCGGTGGCGCTCGCGCTGCCCGAGGACATGCTGACCGATCGTGTCGAGGTCAAGGACGCCGGCCATTACGTCACCGCGCGCGGCAACCCGAGCGCCGAGCAGATGGCCGAGCTGCGCGATCGGCTGGCCAAGGCGAAGCGGCCGTTCGTCATCCTGGGCGGCGGCGGCTGGGATGCGCAAGCGGTCGCCGACATCCAGGTCTTCGCCGAGAACATGAACCTGCCGGTCGGTGCCTCCTTCCGCTGCCAGGATTACTTCGACAACGACCACAAGAACTATGCCGGCGATGTCGGCATCGGCATCAGCCCGAAGCTGGGTGAGCGGGTGAAGAACGCCGACCTGCTGCTGGTGGTGGGCGCGCGGCTGGGCGAGATGACCACCTCGGGCTACACGCTGCTCGAGCCGCCGGTGCCGCAACAAACCCTGATCCATGTGCATGCCTCGCCGGAGGAGCTCGGGCGGGTCTATCAGGCCGCTCTGCCGATCAATTCCGGCATGCAGGGCTTTGCCAAGATGGCGCGCGGCCTGAAGCCGGTCGATCATGCGGCCTGGGACGCGCAGACCGCCGCGGCCCGTGCGGAGTACGAGGCCTGGCAGAAGCACGAGGCCAATGCCGGCGCGGTGCAGATGGGCGAGATCCTCGCCTATCTGCGCGACAAGCTGCCCAAGGATGCGATCGTCACCAACGGCGCCGGCAACTATGCGACTTGGTGGCACCGCTTCTACCGCTGGCGCAGCTACCGCACCCAGCTCGCGCCGACCAACGGCTCGATGGGCTATGGCGTGCCGGCGGGGGTGGCGGCGAAGCTGGTACATCCGGACCGCATCGTCCTCTCGGTCAACGGCGACGGTTGCTTCCTGATGAACGGCCAGGAGCTGGCTACCGCCGTGCAGCACAATGCCAATGTGATCTTCCTGGTCGTGAACAACGGCATGTACGGTACCATCCGCATGCATCAGGAGCGCGAATATCCCGGCCGCGTCTCCGGCACCGATCTCAAGAATCCGGATTTCGCGGCGCTGGCGCGGGCCTACGGCGCGCAGGGCGAGACCGTCCGGGAAACCGCGGAGTTCGCGCCGGCCTTCGAGCGGGCGCTGAAGGCGAGCAAGCCGGCGCTGATCGAGATCGTGCTCGATCCCGAGGCGCTGACGCCCCGGCTTGGGCTCTCGCAGATCCGCGCCAACGCCCTCAAGAACAAATGAGCGAAGGCCGCATCGCCACCGAGCTCTGGGTGATGGCGCATATCCGCCAATGCATCACCCAGGGCATCATCGCCACCGTGGTCAAGCGCGGCGACGATTGGGGCGGCGCGGTGGTGATCAAGCTGAACCTGCTCGGCCCCGGCTTCCGCGTGCTGACGCAGAGCCGCGACATCGACGGCAATATCGCCTGGCTGCAGGCCAAGGAAGGCGCCGTCATTCCGGAGGCGGAGGCCGACGAATACATCGCGCGGCAGATCACGCGCGACCCCGATCTCTGGGTGATCGAGATCGAGGACCGCACCGGCCGCATCCCCTTCCCTGGCAAGCTGCTCTGATCAGCGCCTCAAGACATAGATGTGGTGGTCCAGCTCCGGCCTCGGACCGTTGGCGACGGCGCGGCGCGTTACCGAGAACCCGGCATTCCGTGCGGTCGCTTCGAAACTACGCGATTCAAATCCCGACCAGAGCAGCACGCTGCCATCCGCGTTGAGCGCGCCGCGCAACAGGTCCAGGCCGGCGCGATCGTAGAGCGTCGCGTTTGACGATCGGACCAGCGGCTCGGGGCCGTTGTCGATGTCGAGCAGGATGAGATCGTACCCGTTGGACCCTTGGGCGCCGGACTTGAGATGCACAATCGCATCGGTCTCGCGGATCACAACATTCTTCGGCAGGACCGGCAGCACGGAAGCGCGCACGTGACTCTCGAACCAGTCGATGACGGCCGGAGAGAATTCCGCGACGGTGATCGTGCCGCGCGGGCCGAGTGCTTCACACGCCGCGGCGAGCGTGTAGCCGAGGCCGAGGCCGGCGATCAGGACGTTGGGTGCTTGGTTCGGCGCGAGCTCGGCGGCCAGCCGGCCGAAGGCGGTTTCGGAGTCATGGGAGAAGCCGTTCATCAACTCCAGGCCGTTGGCGCGAATCATGAAGATGCCGTCCTTGGCGTAGAGCTCGAGACGGGTGTCAGCGTGTCGGGCTGAATCGATCAATTTCCAGGGCAAGTTCGGTCCTCGTTCAAACTCCGTCATCCCGTGACTTGGTCACGGGATCCACGCCTTTCTTTCATTGAGCCCCAAGGCGTGGATCCCGGCGCCTAGCGCCGGGATGACGATGCAATATGTGGTTCCACCTTACCCAGTCTTTCGATCACCAGGTCCAGCAGCTTGCGCAGCCGCGTCAGCCGTTTGAGATCGCGGTGGTAACCGACATGGGTATCGCGGCCGGGCGGCGGTTCGGGGAGGCGGAGTTCCTGCAGGTCGGGATACGCCTTGGCCAGCGGCTTCGGCAGCACGGCGATGCCGGCGCCTTGCGCGCAGAGCCTCGCCTGGGCGTCGCGGTTGTTGCTGCGGGCCGCGACCTCCGCTTTCGGGAAGGTGCGGCGCAGCCAGGCGACGTCGGGCAGGCTGCCGAAGGCTTCGTCCATGGTCACCAGGCGGAAGCCGGCGCCGTCGCCGACGGTCGGCCGCTTCGCGCCCTTGGCGATATAGGCGCCGTAGTCGATGTGCAGCAGCTTGCGCGAGATGACGTCCGGCTCCTTGAACGGCGTGATGCGGAAGGCGAGGTCGGCCTCCCGGCGCGACAGGTTGAGCAGGCGGGAATCGGTAATGAGCTCGATCGTAACCAGCGGATGCTCTTGGGTGAAAGCCGCGATGATGGGCGTGAGCATATGCGTTCCGAACCAGTCGGATGACGAGAGGCGGAGCGTGCCGCTGATCCGGCTCTCCTGCCCGCTCAACGCACGCTGGAGGCTGAGCGCCTCCTCCTCCATCCGCTCGGCATGCGCGAGCGCGGCATTGCCTTCATCGGTCAGCACGAAGCCGTCGGCGGTGCGCTGAAACAAGGCTTGGCCGAGCGCCTGTTCCAGGACCTTCAGGCGCCGGCCCATGGTCGGCTGGGTGACGCCGAGCGACCGCGCCGCGGCGCCGAGCGTGCCATGGCGGGCGATCGCCAGGAAGATCTCGACGTCGTTCCACTCCAAGTGCCGACCCCATGCAGAATTGTATGGACGTCGTTCAGTATCGTTCATTTTCGTTCATTCGGACAGACCCCATGTTTCCGGCAGACCAATCAGGAGATCTGCCATGTCCAGGATGAAGGCCGTCGTTCTCGAGACCCACGGATCGCTGCGGCTGACCGAGATCGGCCGACCGGTGCCGCAAGCCGGCGAGGTTCTGGTGCGGGTCAAGGCGAGCGGCGTCAATCCGCTCGACCTCAAGATCAAGGCCGGCGAGGCGGCGCATGCGCGCCATCCGCTGCCGGCGATCCTCGGCATCGATCTCGCCGGGGTGGTCGAGGCGGTCGGTCCCGGCGCGACGGCCTTCAAGCCGGGCGACGAAGTCTACGGCATGACCGGCGGCGTCGGCGGCGTGCCGGGCGCGCTGGCGGAATTCGCCGCGGTCGATGCGCGGCTGCTGGCGCCGAAGCCCGCCAACCTCTCCATGCGAGAGGCCGCGGCGCTGCCGCTGGCTTTCATCACCGCCTGGGAAGGCCTGGTCGATCGGGTGAAGCTTCAGTCCGGCAAGACGGTGCTGGTGATCGGCGGCGCGGGCGGCGTCGGCCATATGGCGGTTCAGATCGCCGTTGCGCGCGGCGCCAAAGTGTTCGCGACGGATTCAGCCGCCAAGGCCGCGTATCTGCGCGGTCTCGGCGCGATGCCGGTCGATCGCGCGTTGGGCATCGACGCGATCGTCGCGGAGCATTCGGATGGCAAGGGATTCGACGTCGTCTATGACACGATCGGCAGGCTGGACGACGCGTTCAAGGCGGTGGCGCGGTTCGGCCATGTGGTCAGCAGCCTGGGCTGGGGCACGCATGCCTTGGCGCCGCTCTCGTTCAAGGCCGCGACCTATTCCGGCGTGTTCACCCTGCTGCCGCTGCTGACCGGCGAAGGCCGCGAACATCACGGCGCGATCCTGCGCGAGGCGACGCGCCTCGCGGAAGCCGGCGCGCTGTTGCCGCGTCTGGATGCGCACACCTTCTCGCTCGATCAGGTCGAGGCAGCGCATCGGTTGTTGGCGGAGCGGAAAGCTGAGGGGAAGGTGGTGGTGACGCTGGGGTGATTGCCTGCAGCCTCAACAGCCGTCATCCAGCGGCTAGAGTCCGGGATGACGGCTGAGTTGGTTTCGTTATCCGACCAAGCCCATCATCGGCGGGCGGCCGCGGGGGCCGGAGCCGTATTGAGGCCCCGGGGCGGAACCGCGTTCATCCTTGCCTTCGCCCATGTTCTTGAAGTCGCGGCGGAGGCGGAACTCGGACGAGGTCACCAGGGTCTCCATGCCGCCGGTGCGCTCCTCGAGCTCGCGGAACTTGTCCTTGAGCGCGGCGAAGCGGAGCTCCGGCGGCAATTCCTCTTCGGCGGCTTTGGCGCGCGTCGCCGTGCCGCCGGCATTCATTTCCGACTGGCCGCCATCCGGCTTGGGTTCCGGCAGCGGTTGCAGCAGGAAAGTCGCCAGCGCGTAGCCGCCGATCGTGAGGAACGGGTTGATGAAGGCGGCGACGATCATCAGCACGCGGATGAGCTTCAGGTTGAGCCCGTAATAGCCGGCGATGCCGGCGCAGACGCCGCTCACGCGCCCGCGCGCGGGATCGCGGTGCAGGCCGCTGAGGATCCGGAAGTTGCGGCCGCCGAAGCCGCCTTCACTCCAGGCTGACGAAGCCGAGGACGCACCCCAGCCTCCGCCGTTCCAACCGCAGCCCATGCCGTGGCGTTTCCAATGTTTGCGGCTCATAGCGCCTTGCTCCGCCAGCCCGGCGCTTCGGCGTCGAGCAGTTTCTCCAGGGCGGCCACCCGGTCTTCGAGGCGGCGCGCGGTGTCCCACATCGTGTTCACGGCACTCGGGTCGGCGCGGCCCGCATTGCGCTGGGTCTTCCACACGGTGACGTAATGGAAGATTAGCCAGAGCGGCGCCACGATGACCATGAAGAGCACGGCCGGGACGAACAGTATTCCGAGCACGTTTGTCATCAGAGATCCTTAAGACGGTACTGGTTGGCCCCAACCCGGACCGGCTGCGCCATCATAGATGGCGCAGGCGCGATCCGGCTTCAAGCAGCCCGATCCTACTTGTTGAGGCGCTGCTTCAAGGCATCCAGCTCGGCGTCCAGGCCGGTTTCCGCCTCCAGGGTGGCGAACTCATCTTCGAGCGACTTGGTCTTGCCCATGTCGAAGACTTCGGCCTTGCCCTCGAGTTCGTCGATCCGGCGATGCAGCGCCTCGAAGCGAGCCAGCGCGTCATCGACCCGGCCGTCGGCATAGGACTGCCGCATCTGCACCCGCTTCTTCGCGGTCGCCATGCGGATGGTCAGCGCCTTCTCCTTGGCCTTGGCCTCGGCGAGCTTCGCCTGCAGGCGCGCGAGGTCTTCGTCGTGACGGGCGAGCGCTTCCTCGACCGCCTTCTGCTCGCCTTCCATCTGCTTGGCGGTCTCGGACAGCTTGCGCTTGGCGAGCAGCGCGCCCTTGGCGAGATCGTCGCGGCCCTTGGAGATGGCGAACTCCGCCTTCTCCGCCCAATCCGCCTCGGCGGCGGCGATCTGATCCAGGCGGCGCTGGATCTCCTTCTTCTCGGTGATGGTGCGGACCGCGGCCGAGCGCACCTCGACCAGCGTGTCCTCCATCTCCTGGATCATCAGCCGGACCATCTTCTCCGGATCCTCGGCATGATCGAGGAGCGAGTTGATGTTGGCGTTCACGATGTCGGAGAGGCGCGAGAAAATACCCATGGCGGATTCCTTCAGGGGGTGTCGGGAAAGGGTTGAGGCGGCGCTAGAACAGGAAGCCGCCGATCACCACGCCGGCCAGGAAGAAGCCCCAGTCGGCGGCGCTGCGGCGGCCCAGGTAGCCGCGGATGCGGTCCACCAGCGTGTCGGCCTCATTGGCGAAGCGGTAGTAGCGGTACTGGCGCGTCTCGTCGGTCATGGCAGTCTCCAGGTCAAAGATACGCCTCTATAGGCAGGAGTCGTGCCAAACTCGATTCCACGTCATTTCAACAGGTTAGCAATGCTCAGTGGATTTTGTTAGCGATTTATGATTGCTAATTCCGCCATTCTGGCGAATATCGCCATCATGGTTGACGCATCACAACAGCCGCCGAGCCTGATCGGCTCCGACCCGGCCTTTCTCGAGGTGCTGGAACAGGTCTCCCGCCTCGCCCCGCTCGACCGGCCGGCCTTGGTGATCGGCGAGCGCGGCACCGGCAAGGAGCTGATCGCCGAGCGCATGCACTACCTCTCCAAGCGCTGGGAGGGTCCGTTCGTGAAGGTGAATTGCGCCGCCCTGTCCGAGACGCTGCTGGAGACCGAGCTGTTCGGCCACGAGGCCGGCGCCTTCACCGGTGCGCGCGGACGGCATCGCGGCCGGTTCGAGCGCGCCGATGGCGGCACCCTGTTCCTGGACGAAATCGCGACGGCTTCTGCGCGGGTGCAGGAGCAGGTGCTGCGGGTGATCGAATACGGCGAATACGAGCGGGTCGGCGGCGAGCGCGTGCTGACCACCGATGTGCGCGTCGTGGCCGCCACCAATATCGATCTGCCGGCACTGGCGGCGGCGGGCGGGTTTCGCGCCGACCTGCTCGATCGGCTGGCCTTCGATGTCGTCACCTTGCCGCCGTTGCGGGCGCGGCCCTCCGATATTCTCGATCTCGCCAATGCGTTCGGGCTGGCGATGGCGAAGACCCTGGGGCTGCCGGTGTTTCCCGGCTTCACGCGGGCGTTCGAGGCGCAGCTGCTGGGCCATGCCTGGCCCGGCAACGTGCGCGAGCTGCGCAACGTGGTTGAACGCGCGGTCTATCGCGCCGAGGGCGATGGGCCGATCGACACGATCGCGCTCGATCCGTTCGAGAGTCCCTGGCGGCCGGGCGGCGCGGTCGAGGTTGTGCGCGAGGCGACCGTGCTGCCGAAGGATTTTGCGGCGGCGGTCGCGGGGTTCGAACGCGATCTGGTGCGGCGCGCGATGGATGTTGCGCAGGGGAATCAGAGCGAGGCCGCGCAAGCGCTGGGGCTGGGCTATCACCAGTTCCGCAGGCTGCTGCGGAAATATGCGTGAGTCTCCGCTACTCGAACGCCACGCCGGTCAGCGTCTCGGTCAGCTTCCACAAGCGCTCCGCCAGCAGCGGATCGCGGGCCCAGGGGCGGACGCCGAGGAGTTCCTGGGAGTCCGCGGGCTCGGCGCGCGCGACGTTGCAGTTCTCGCAGTAGACGCCGCCCATCCCCGCGAGATTGTCGCTGACCGCGCACCAGACCTGGGTCGAGGCGCCCTGGGCGATGGTCTTCTTGTTGTTGTCGGGATCGATGACCGGCTTTCCCTTATCGTCGATATAGCCCATGCCCTTCAGCCGCTCTTCGGAGTAACTGTGGCGGCTGAGATCGGTCGCGATGATGCCGCCCGGATGCAGCGAGAAGGCGCGGATGGCGTGCTTCTCGCCCAATCCGTCGAGATGCAGCGCGAACAGCGCATTGGCGCTCTTCGACTGGCCGTAGGCCTTCCAGGGATCGTAGGCGCGGCGCTCGAAATTCGGGTCGTCGAAATCGACCCCGCCGAAGGTATGGCCGCGCGAGGAAAGCGCCACGACCCGCGCCCCGTGAGCGGCCTTGAGGGCCGGCCAGAGGCGCCGGGTCAGCTGGAAGTGGCCGAGATGGTTGGTCGAGAGCTGCAACTCGTTGCCGCGGGCATCGCGGCTGAGCGTCGGCAGCGCCATGACGCCGGCATTGTTCATCAGGATGTGGAGCTTCGGATTGGCGGCGAGGAAGCGATCGGCGAAGGCGTCGATCGACTTCGGGTCGGCAAGGTCGAGACTGTCGATGGTCACGTTCTTGAAGTCGGCAAGCGCCTTGCGCGCCTTGGCGAGGTCGCGGGCCGGCACGATCACCTTGGCGCCGGCACCGGTGAAGACCCGCACGCTTTCGAGGCCGAGGCCGGCATAGCCGCCGGTGACCAGGATGGTCTTGCCGGTGAGGTCATGGCCTTTGATCACGTCCTCGGCGGTCGAGGCGGCGCGGAAATCGGAATCGATCGGGGCTTGCGGCGAGGACATGGGGAATCTCCTGGGGTTTGGAGAGAAATGCTTCTCGAGGCCGAGAGTTTCGCCTCGGCAATCAGATTGATCTGGGCGTTGCCCCCGCCTCCAAGACCCAGCGCTCCACCGCGCTACAGCCACCCGGCCTTCTTGAAGCGCCAGAACAGCCAACCGCACACGCTGACGATGACGACGAGCGTGGTGAAGTAGCCGTATTGCCAGTGCAGCTCCGGCATGTTGTCGAAGTTCATGCCGTAGATGCCGGCGATGGCGGTGGGGACCGCCAGCATGGCGGCCCAGGCCGCCAGCTTCTTCATCACCTCGTTCTGCCGCATCGCGTTCAGCAGCATCTTCGATTCCACGACCGTCTTCACCATTTCGCGCAGGCTGTCGATCCGCTCCAGCATGATGTGGCTGTGGTCATAGACGTCGCGGAAATAGGGATGGGTATTGGCGTCGATGATCGGCACGTCGTAGCGCATCAGGCGCTGGCAGATTTCCGGCAAGGGCGCCACGGCGTGGCGCATCTCCAGCAGGTCGCGGCGCAATTCGGCGATCTCCTCGAGGGCGTCCCGCTCTTCCTTGCCGGCGAAGACGCGCTCCTCCAAGTCTTCGAGCAGCTCTTCCAGATGGTCGATGATCGGGAAGTAACGGTCGACGATGAAATCCATCAGGGCGTAGACGATGAAGTCCTCGCCCTTCTTCAGCTTCTCCGGCGCGTTCTCGCAGCGGGCGCGGACATCGGCATAGCCCATCGAGGGGCCGTGGCGGACCGAGATCACGTAACCCTTGCCGACGAAGAAGCAGGTCTCGCCCATGGCGACATGCTCGCCGACGAACTGGCCGGTCTTCATCACGATGAACAGGGTTTCGCCGTAGACCTCGAGCTTGGGGCGCTGGTGGGCGCGATAGGCGTCCTCGACCGCCAGGTCGTGCAGGCCGAAATAGCCCTGCAGCTTGATCAGAACGTCCTGGGTCGGCTCGTGCAGGCCGATCCAGATCACCCGCCCGGCCTTGGGCTTCATCTGCTCCGGATCGTTGATGTCGAGATCGGTGACCCGGCGGCCATTCTCATAGGCGGCGCAGTTGACGACAGTGGCCATGGGACGGCTCCGGAGGGCGGCACTCGGTTGGGGGTCATTAACCGATGCCCGCCATCGCGGCAAGCCGGTTCCGTGACCGCAATCACTGGGGCTTAAATGGACAAGGCCCCCTCGCCTCGGTTAGCTTCCGCTGGTGTCCGGGCGGGGGCAAGCGCAACCCGGCGTCCATAACCAACAATGCACCCGGCTGACCAGGGGTTTCAGGGATTTATGACGAAAATCCGGCAAAGCGGCCATTTTCCGGAACCGGAGCGCCGGTTCGGGCGACAGACAGGATGAAGATGGCCGGATCGCGGGGGAAAAGCGGTGACGGCTCCGCCGAGGTCGCGCTGCTGCAGCGTGTCGCCGCCGGGGACCGCAACGCCTTCGCCGAGCTCTACCGCCGCCTGCAACGGCCGCTCTTCGGCTATCTGATGAAGCTGGTGCGGGAGCGCGACATGGTGGAAGACGTCCTCAACGAGACCATGATGGAAGTCTGGCGCCAGGCCGCGCGGTTCGAGGGCCGCTCGTCGGTGAATACCTGGGTATTCTCGATCGCGCATCACCGGGCGGTCAGCCGGCTGCGGAAGCGGCGCGAGAGCGCGCTCGACGAGGAGCAGGCCAACACCATCGAGGACGGAGCGCCGACCCCGGACGAGAACGCGATGACCGGCGACATGAGCCGGCTGCTCGCCGGACTGATGGAGCAGCTTTCGTTCGAGCATCGCGAAATTCTGCATCTCGCCTATTACCAGGAATTCTCGGTCCAGGAGATCGCCGATGCGCTGGACCTGCCCGCCAACACGGTGAAGACGCGGATGTTCTATGCGCGGCAACGGCTGAAGGTGCTGCTCGAGAAATCCGGCGTCGAGGGGATGGTGGCATGACGAAACCGACCGCAAAGTCTCCACCGGCCGAGATCGCCTTGAGCGACGAGGACGTGCTGGAGCTGCTGCCCTGGTATGCCGGCGGCAAGACCACGGCGGCCGAGAGCGCTGCGATCGAGCGCAAGCTCGGCGCCAATCCGCGGCTGCAAGCGGAGCTCCAGCTGGTCCGCCGGGAGAAGCAGGTCTCGGTGGAGAGCGTGAAGACCCTGGGCGAGCCCAGCCCCGATCTTCTGAACAAGATGATCGGCCAGCTCGACGGCGTGCGGCAGCTGCCGCCGCTGGCCCGCGACCCGGCCGACCGGGCGCCGGGTTTCTTCGCGCGGCTGTTCGGCTTCACGCCGACGCCGGCGCTGCGCTTCGCCATGGTCGCGGCCTGCCTGGTGATCGTGGCGGAGAGCGCTGCGCTGCTGAAGCTGGCCGGAGCGCCCGAAGACCAGGTCTATCAGACGGCGTCCGCACCCGAGGCGGCAGCCGGGCCGCAGTTGATCGTGCAGTTCCAGCCGGACGCGAAACTGAGCGCCATCACCATGCTGCTCTCCGATCTCGACGCCACCGTGATCAAGGGACCGATGCCGGACGGCGCTTTCGTGATCGCCCTGCAGAAGGACGCCGACGCCCACGCGGCCATGACGGTGTTGCGCGGCCATGCCGACCTGGTGGCCGGCGTCGAGCAAGGTTCCTGAGCGATGTGCGGCGCGCCGATCCTCCCGAGGTCCATTGGGATGCGGTTGGGCCTGCTGCTGATGGCGGCCATCGTGCTCGGGCTGAGCGCAGGCGGATCGCTGGCGCAGCCGCGCACCAGCGATCCGACACCGGGCATGGCGCCGCGGCTGCCCAGCACCCCCGTCATCGGCGATGAACTGCCCGGTCTCGGCGGACCGCCGGGCGGTCCGTCGAACGACAATGCGCCGCATGCGCCGGATTTGCTGGTCGCGGTGTTCCGGCCGGGTACGCCGGACGCGACCAGCAGCGCCTTCGCGGAATCGCTGAACCTCACCATCGAGCGGCAGTACGAGCTTTCCGGCCTGCGGCTGCGCGTGTTCCTGATGCGGATCCCGGCCGGCGGCAATGTCGATACGATGCTGCCACGGGCCGCCGCCGACGGGCGGGCGCTCTGGGTGCAGCCGGATTTTAGCTATCAGAGCCTCGACGATTCCAGCGGTGCGGTGAGCAAGCAATATGCGCTGACCCGGATCCGCGCCGAATCCCTGCCCTTGGCGGCGCGCGGCCAGGGCATCACCGTGGCGCTGATCGACAGCGGCGTCGCACGAACCCATGAATCGCTGAACCACGACAAGGTGACCCTGATCGACCTGGTGGATGCGAAGGAGACGCCGCCGCCGGAAACCCACGGCACGGCGATCGCCAGCATCATCGCCGGTTCGGGCAAGGTGAAGGGTCTGGCGCCGGCGGCCAACCTGATCGCAATCCGCGCCTTCACCGAGGCGGATCCGAAGACCGGGGCATCGACCTCGGATTCCTTTCATGTCTCGCAAGGAATCTCGAGCGCGCTCGACCGCAAGGCGCGGATCATCAACATGAGCATCGGCGGACCGAACGATCCGCTGGTGCGGATGGCGACCGAGCAGGCGGTGCTGACCGGCGTGATCGTGATCGCGGCGGCCGGCAATGCCGGTCCCGATGCGCCGCCGGTCTATCCCGCGGCCCAGCGCGGCGTGATCGCGGTGACCGCGACCGACGACAAGGACAGGCTGTTCAGCGGCGCGAACCAGGGCGATTACATTGCGGTCGCCGCGCCCGGCGTGGCCGTGCTGGCGGCGAAGCCGGGGCGCGAACCCGGCGCCAGCGCCTATGACTACTTCACCGGCACCTCGATGGCGACCGGTTACGTGACCGGCCTCGCCGCCATCCTGCTCTCGGCCGATCCTAAGCTCACGTCCGTCGATATCCGGCGTATCATGGAAACGAGCGCCACCGATCTCGGGGCGCCGAAGAAGGACCCGAAGTTCGGCTGGGGCCGCATCGATGCCGCGGCGGCCTTCTCCGCGTCGCCGACCGTGGGCGCCGCCAACTAAGGTCTACCAGGAACCGATCAGGCGCCGGCCGGCGAGACGCCAGATATCGCGCGGCGAAGGCGCGATGCTGCGCGGATCGAAGAGATCGTGGCGGTGCCGCCGGAGGCGCGCGAGATGGGCGCGGGCGAGCGTGCCGATGCGCAGCGCCGGCAGCAGCGCCGGCGGTGCCGCGAGGCGTTTCGCGGCATCGAGGTGATCGCCTGCGGCGGCGGCGAGCTCGGCGATGGCGGCGTTCAATCCGGGCTGCGGTTTCAGCTCATAGAGCAGGTCGAGCGAGACGGCGTGCTTCTGCTGCAGACTGAGCGGCAGCATGGTGCGGCGGCGTTGGGCGAGATGGAGCGTGGCGCGCGCAATGCCGGCCAGGCCGAAGCCGATGCCGACATGGCGGATGAGCGCGGCGAGATCGCCGGATGCGGAATTGAGCCCGGCGGCCTCGGCGGCGAGGCGCAGCAGGTCGCCGGACGTGGCGTCGGCATAGGACTCCAATGCTGGGAGGTCGCCGGGAATCTCCGCGTCGAGTTCGCTCTCGCGGGCGTCGATCATGCGCTCGAAATGCGTCCGGCCGAGCGGGCTTCGCGCCTGCAAGGCGGCGAGGCTCTCGAGCACGGCGTGGCGGCGCGGACGGCTTTCGTAAACCTCCGCGATGGCCTCGCGCCACCATTGCAGGCGGATCCGGCCCAGCATCGGCTCGCTGACCGAGTCGCGGACCAGCGCGATCTCCAGGTTAAAGGCACCGACAACGGCGAGATCAACCGCCGCCTGCCGCGGCGCCGCAACCACGGTCAGATAGCGGTCGCGGTCGAAGCGACGCAGCTGCTGCAGGCAGTAATCGAGGCCGGATTCGTCCAAGCTTAAAGCCCTAATCCGTTTGGGGATTCTTGTAATCCCGTTGTCACCACTACCCCATTCTGTAGAATGCCGCGAGCGCCTGCCATGCCCGACTCAGCGACACTTTCGGGCGGCCCGAACGCGCTGTTCAAGGGGGAGTCACATGGGAAAAGTTCTTGAGAATCTGCATCGCACCCTGGCCGTCGGCCTGGTGTTGGCGATCATCGTCGCGGTCCTGCGGCATTCCGACTATCTGGCCAGCGAGGCCTATTGGGCCGGCATCATGCGCTGGGTCCACGTCTTCTTCGGGATCCTGTGGATCGGCCTGCTCTACTACTTCAACTTCGTGCAGATCCCGACCATGCCGAAGATCCCCGACGAGCTGAAGCCCGCCGTCGGCAAGCACATCGCGCCGGCCGCCCTGTTCTTTTTCCGCTGGGCCGCCGCCGCCACCGTGCTGTTCGGCCTGCTCACCGCCGGCGCCAATCGCTACATCGTGGAAGCGCTGACCTTCCAGAGCGGCTTCGTCACGATCGGCATCGGCATGTGGCTGGCACTGATCATGGCGGCCAACGTCTGGGGCATCATCTGGCCCAACCAGAAGAAGGCGCTCGGCATCGTGACGGTCGATGCGGATGCGAAGAAGGCCGCCGCGCGCGTGGCGATGCTCGCCTCGCGCACCAACACCATGCTCTCCCTCCCCATGCTCTATTGCATGGTGATGCAGAAGATGGGCTGAGTTCGGTCCACCGGATTGCGGAAGCGGCGCCGAAAGGCGCCGCTTTTCTTTTGGGCTCAGACCGCGATCAGCGCGGCGCCGACCTTGCGGCCTTCGGCGGCCAGCACGTTGTAGGTGCGGGCGGCCGCACCCGTGTCCATCGGCTCGATGACCACGCCGTGGCTGCGCAATGCGGCACGGAGCTTGGCGGGGATCAGGGTCATGCGGGGACCGCAGCCGATCAGCAGCAGATCGATCGTGCCGGCATCGCCCGCGGCGGCGATGCTGGCGAGGCTATCCTCGGTGAGGGCGGCGCTTTCGGTGACCGGCCAGGCGACGGTCTTGTCGGGAAAGACCAGGATCGAGCCCTGATGCACGGCGCCGGTGACGCGGAACTTTCCGTCGCCGTAACTCTCGATGATCTGCCGGCCCTGCGGGACGAGCGGGGTCAGATCCATTCCGGATCAGGCGCCCTGCTGGGCGGGCTTGTCAGTTTTTCTATCCGGCGTTTCCTTGCCGCGGATGCGGTGGAGATGCATGTAGAGGAGCAGCGGCGAGGCGACGCAGATCGTCGAATAGGTGCCGATCACGATGCCCCAGACCATGGCGATCGAGAAGCCGCGGATGACCTCGCCGCCGAACAGCGCCAGCGCCAGGACCGAGAGCAGCGTCAAGCCGCTGGTGACCGTGGTGCGGCTCAAGGTCGAGTTCAGGGCGAGATTGATCAGGTCCGGCAGCGCCATGGTCTTGTAGCGCCGCATGTCGTAGCGGATGCGGTCGTAGATCACGACCGTATCGTTCACGGAGTAGCCGGCGATGGTGAGCACCGCCGCCACAGTCGTCAGGTTGAATTCCATGCCGGTCAGCGAGAATAGGCCGACCGTGGTGATGCAGTCGTGGAACAGCGCCAGCAGTGCGTTCACGCCGAACTGCCACTCATAGCGGAACCAGACGTAGCCCATGATGCCGAGCCCGGCCAGGATCGAGGCCCAGATCGCGCTCGACTTCAGCTCCGCGCCGACCTTGGGGCCGACGGTCTCGGTGCGGCGGTAGTCCCACTGGTCGCCGAGCGTGGATTTCAGCTTGGCGACGGCGGCCTGGGTCGCTGCATCGCCGCCCTGCTGCTGCGGGATGCGGATCAGCACCGTGTTGGGCGCGCCGAAGGTCTGCAGCGTGATCTCGCCGATCTCCAGCCCGTCGAGCTTGCCGCGCAAGGCGCCCAGATCGACCACCTGCTCCTGCTTCGACTGCACTTCCATCAGCACGCCACCGGCGAAGTCGATGCCGTAGTTCAGGCCCTTGGTAAAGATCAGCACGATGCTGCCGACCACCATGAGCACCGAGAGGATGAAGGCCGGCTTGTGGAAGCGGATGAAGTCGATCTTGGTGTCGGCCGGAACGAGGTGGAAGGGCTTGTACATGATCCGGGCCTTCAGAGCGGCAGCAGCTTCGGTCGCGACCGGCGCAGCCAGACCGAGGTCATCAGCCGCGTCACGTAGACCGAGGTGAAGAAGGAGGTGACGACGCCGATCAGCAGCGTGATCGCAAAACCCTTGATCGGGCCGGAGCCGAACTCGAACAGGAACAGGGTCGCGATGATGTGCGTCACGTTGGCATCGATGATGGTGGCCTGGGCCTCGCGGTAGCCCGCCTCCATGGCGGTCACCGGCGAGCGGCCGTGGCGCATCTCCTCGCGCACGCGCTCCAGGATCAGCACGTTGGCATCCACCGCCATGCCGAGGGTCAGCACCAGGCCGGCGATGCCGGGAAAGGTCAGCGTGGCGCCGAGCGCGCTCAATCCGGCCAGGATCAGGATGGCGTTCAGCACCAGCGCGATGTTGGCGAACAGGCCGAATAGGCCGTAGAGCGCGAACATCGCCACCACGATCAGCACGATCGCGATCAGGCACGCCTTCTTGCCGGCCTCGATCGAATCCGCGCCGAGATCGGCGCCGACCGTGCGCTCTTCGATCACGGTGAGGTCGGCCGGCAGCGCGCCGGCGCGCAGCAGCAGCGCCAGGTCGGACGCGCTCTGCACGGTGAAGCTGCCGCTGATGATGCCGCTGCCGCCGAGGATCGCGTCCTTGATCACCGGCGCGGTGATGATCTCGTTGTCGAGCACGATGGCGAAGCGCTTGCCGACGTTCTGCGCGGTGGCCTGGCCGAACTTCTTGGCGCCGATGCTGTCGAACTTGAAGGCGACCACCGGCTGGCCGCCGCCCTCGAAGCTCTGCTGCGCGTCGGTCAGGTTCTGGCCCTGCAGCAGCGGCACCTTCTGCACGATCAGCTGGGCGGCGCCGTCGCTCTTCGGGTTGCGCACCTTGACGACCATGTCGGTCGGCGACGGCTGCCCGCTCACCTCCGCCGCCTCGTCGACCATGTGGAAGGTCATCTTGGCGGTGGTGCCGATGATCGACTTGATATGCTCCGGATCCTTGACGCCGGGCAGCTGGACCACGATGCGGTCCTCGCCCTGGCGGATGATGGTCGGCTCCTTGGTGCCGGTCTGGTCGATGCGCTTGCGGATGACCTCGATCGACTGCTCGATCAGCTGGGCCTTCAGGCGGCGCAGGGTCTCCTCGGTGTATTGGGCGGTGACCTTGCCGTCGCTGCCGATCTGGAGATCCATGTCGGTGGTCGCCTGCTGCAGCAGCGGGCGCGCGGCCTCGGCCTGGCCCGGATCGCGCAGCGTCAGCGAGACCACGCCATTGGCGGCGCCGAGATTGAGATAGCCGAACTTGGTCGTGCCCTTGGTCAGCTTGTCGCGGATGTCGTTGACGACGCTATCCAGGCGCTCGTTCAGGAACTTCGAGGTATCGACCTCATAGAGCAGGTGCGAGCCGCCCTGCAGGTCGAGGCCGAGGCTGATCACCGTCTTCGGGACCCAGCCGGGCAGGCTGTCCAGCTTGTCGCGCGGCACCAGGTTGGGCGCGGAAAAGATGATCCCCAGCAGGATGATGCCGAGGATGATGGTGACCTTGAATTTCGAGAATTGGAGCATCGCGGGTTACTGGGAAACGCGAGCGCGCCGGATCAGGCGTCGTTCGCGCCCTCCTTCGTATCCTTGGCGGCGTCCTTGGCGACGGTCTTGGCCGCTTCCGGGTTGCGGTTGACGATGTCGGCGATGGCGTGGCGCATGACGCGAATCTTCACGTCCTTGGCGATCTCGACCTCGACGTCGTTATCCGCGTCATTGGCCTTGGTGATGGTGCCGACGATGCCGCCGGAGGTCACGATGCGGTCGCCGCGCTTGGCGGCCCGGATCATGGCCTGATGCGCCTTCTGCTTCTTCTGCTGCGGGCGGATCATGAAGAACCACATCACGATGAAGACGAGGATCAGCGGCACGAAGAAGCCGATATCGCCCAACGGGCTGGCCGGGGCGGCGGTGCCGGCGGTCTGCGCTAAAGCCTCGGAAACAAACATCTTTTCATCCCATATCGTTGGCGGAACCTGGGGGCCGAAGCCGCGGCGGGACTATACCGATCAGTCCCGGAAAAGCAACGCAGATGACAGTAATTGTTAACAAGTGGTGCGCGGCCGGATTGCGTCCAAGGCCGGATTCAGTCGGCCCCGCCGTGCTGAAGATAGTCCGCCAGGATGCGGCGCAGATGGATGGCGCCGAAGTCGGCGCGCTGGCGGGCGAGATCCGGCGAGATGCCGGCGGGTGCGGCACCCGGCGCCCAGTCGATAATGTTGGCGATGGCGACGCTGCGCATGCCGAGCGCGCGGGCGATGACGGATTCCGGGATCAGCGAGACGCCGAGCATGTCGGCGCCCTGGTCGCGGGCATTCGCCGCGTCGCCGCCCCAGCCGAAACAGCCCGACGCGAGCGGCACTTCGACCCGCGCGGATGCCGCCGTCAGTCTTTCGGTGAGCACCGGGTCGTAGGCGGCGTGCCAGTCGATCGGATAGCGCGTGGCGAAACCGTGGCTCAGCGAAGCGGGATCGCCGAGCATGACATGGCTGGTGACCAGGGCAAGGCGGCCGGGACCGAGATCCGCGCGCAGCGAATGCGCCGCCGCCGTCAGCAGCACCTTGCCGCAGCCGAGCGCCGCCGCGACCTCGAACGGCTCGCGCATCGCATCGACGCGGCCGGCACGATAGTAATCCTCGTGACTCTCCAGCAAGGCGACGCTGTGGCCTGCGAGCTTGCCGAGCAACAGCCGCCCGCGATGGCTGGGGACGGCGCTCTTCGGAAAGCCGGGCAGCTCCGCATAGGCGAAGGTGGTCGGGTCCTCGATATCGCCATCGACCGCCTGCAGCCCGGTCGACAGCACGATGGCGAGTTTCGGCTGGCGATGGCCGATGCGCTCGAGAATGCGTTCGACGGTCGCCGCGGTGCTCATTCCATCTACACCGAAGGCTGGCTGCGCAGCGCCAGCAGCAGCGCCTTGTTGGCGTAGCCGTCCTGCGGCACGGCGATCTTCGCCTGGAACAGGCGCACGGCCTTGCGCGTCTTCAACCCGAGCACGCCGTCGACCTTGCCGACGTCATAGCCCTGCGCGGCGAGACGGGTCTGGATCTCCTCGCGCTCGGCGAGATTGAGCGCCGGTTCGGAGGTCGGCCAGGCCGCTTGCACGCCCGGGCCGCCGAGGATGCGCTGGCCGAGATAAGCGACCGAAAGCGCGTAGCTGGTCGAGTTGTTGTAGCGCAGGATCGCCTTGAAGTTCTTGGTGATCAGGAAGGCCGGTCCCTTCCAGCCGGCGAGCACGATGATCGCGGTGCCGCCCGGCAGTTCCGGCAGCGGCATACCGCCGACCGTCTTCACGCCGAGCTGGCGCCAATGGGCGACCGGCTGCTCGAGATCGAGCTCCGCCTGCTGATAGGGGAAGCCGAGCGGCAGCTTCACCTCGACGAACGCAGGGACGCCGGTCAGCCAGCCGCCGCCGGCCTTGGTCAGGTGGTTCGCGGTCGAGGCGAAGACATCGGGCATCGAGGTCCAGAGATCCGGCGCGCCCGAGCGATCGGCATCGACGGCGAGCTGAAGATAGTTGCTCGGCAGGAACTGGCTGTGGCCCATCGCCCCGGCCCAGGAGCCGATCATCTTCGAAACCGGAATCCTGTCGCGGTTGGCGATGGTCAAGGCGGCGGTCATTTCGCTGCAGGCGAAGTCGGTGCGCTTCGCCCCGTAACCCAGATTGGACAGCGCCTCGAAGACATTGACGTCGCCGAAGTTGCGGCCGAAATCGGTCTCGATGCCCCAGATCCCCATCAAGGTGCCGGAATCGACGCCGTATTGCCGGGCGGTCGCATCGACCACCGCGCGGTTGAGCGCGTATTGCTGCTGGCCGCGCGCCACGCGATCGTCGGAGACCGCCTTGGAAAGATAGGTCCAGACCGGCGTCACGAACTCCGGCTGCTTCGACTGCTTCACCGTGATCGACGGATTCTCCTTCACGTTCTCGAAGGCATCGGCGATCAGCTCCTTGGGCTGGCCGCCTTTGTAGGCGAAGGCCTCGTAGCGCTCGACCCAGTCGGCGAAGCTCTTGGCCTCGGTCGGGCAGGTCTTCTGGTCGAGCTTGGTGAAGGCGTAGCGATCGGCGACCGGAATCGGCCCGCTCGGCGGCAAGGGCGCCGGGTTCGGCGCCGCGGCGCAGGCCGAGAGCACCAGCAGCGCTCCGACGATCGCAAACTTTCGCATAAGACCCCTTCCAACTGGATTCACTTCGATTCGCACGCGGGTCGAGAATAGGCCGGAACCGGGCCGAAAGGCGAGGCCGGCCATGCCGGCCGCGCCTTGGTGTGGCCCGCGATTTATGACAGAATGGCCCGATAAAAAGTTGGGCCACCCGATGAATCTACCAAGCTTGAAGGGACTTAGAGCGGTCGAGGCTGCCATCAGATTGGGCAGCTTCACCCGGGCGGCGGACGAGCTCAACGTCACCCAGACCGCGATCAGCCGGCTGGTGCGCGAGGTCGAGCTCTGGCTCGGGCACACCCTGTTCGAGCGCCGCGCCAACACGCTGGAGCTGAGCGAATCCGGGCGGGTGTTCGGGCCGCGCCTCTCCGATGCGTTCCGGGAGCTGGAATCGGCGGTCGCCAGCCTGCAGCGCCGGCCGGGTGGGCCGTCGGTGACGGTCACGGTCGGGCCGACCTTCGCCATGCGCTGGCTGATCCCACGCCTGCCCGGCTTCCAGCGCGCGCATCCCGGGATCGAGGTGCGCGTGGTGACGGCGATCGGCGAGCCGACCGAGCTTCGACCCGATTGGACCGCCACGATCCGCCTGGCCGAGGGACCGGGCGCCGGACATGCCGGGCGGCAATTGTTCACCGCAGCCTTGTTTCCGGTCGCCGCGCCGGCCCTGGCGGCGCAATTGAAAAAGCCGTCGGATCTCGCAAGGCAAACCTTGCTCGAGGTCGAGCATTCGCCCCAGGACTGGCCGCGCTGGCTGGCGGCGGCCGGGGTCGATCCGGCGAAGCTGCGGCGGCGACTGTCCTTCGACTATTCGGCCTTCGCCCTGCAGGCCGCCTTGGACGGGCTGGGCGTTGCCCTGGCGCGGGCGCCCTATGTCGCGGACGATCTCGCGGCCGGGCGGCTGGTGAAGCCGTTCGAGCTGGTGGTCGGGGAGGAACGGCGCGCCTGGTATGTGATCCACCGCCCGGGGGCGGAGACGGACGCGCCGTTCGCGGTCTTTCTGGATTGGCTGGCGGCAGTGGTCGGGGATTGAGCGGCCGCAGCGCGCCGCATATCTGCCATGAACCGCCGCCGCTTGCGGCACCATGCCCCTGCCCTGCTAATCTCCGCGGCGGCGTTGCAGGGGAATAAGAACATGTCGAGCGCGATCGAGGCGCATCGCAAGGGTGCCATTCTGGTTCTGGGTGCAGCCGTCTGCTGGAGCAGCGGCGGGCTGATCGCGCGGCACATCGAGGCCGATGTCTGGACCCAGGCGGCCGGGCGCGGGTTCTTCGCCGCGATCACCCTCTTCCTGTTCCTGCTGGTGCGCGACGGGCGCAACTCCTGGGCGCTGTTCAAGGCGCTCGGCCTCCCCGGCATCGTCGTCGCCTGCTGCTTCGCCTCGGCGTCGCTCTCCTTCGTGATCGCGCTGAAGCACGCGACCGTGGCGCTGATCCTGGTGATCCAGAGCACCGCACCGTTCATCGCCGCGATCATCGCCTGGATCTGGATGCGCGAGCCGCCGGGCTGGATCCGCAGCCTCGCCATGGTGATCGCCTTGTTCGGCGTTTGGCAGATGGTCTCCGGGGGCGAGAGCGGCGGCGACACGCTCGGGATTGCGCTTTCCTGCGTGATCGCGGTCGCGATCGGGCTCGCCACCGTGATGGTGCGGCGCTATCACGCGATCCGCATGACGCCGGCGATGTGCCTCGCCGCGACCATCATCATGGCGGTCGGCTTCATCATGCGCGAGCCGCTGCCGGTCGCCGTCAATGACGTCGGCCTGCTCTTCCTGTTCGGCGCGGTCCAGCTCGCGATCGGGCTGATCTGGTTCTCGACCGGCGCCCGGCTCATCCCCGCGGGCGAGGCGGCGCTGCTGGGATTGCTGGAATGCGTGCTCGGGCCGCTCTGGGTCTGGCTGTTCCTGAACGAGGATCCGGGACCGCAGGCGCTGATCGGCGGCGCGCTGACCCTGGCCGCGGTCGCCGGCAACACCCTCTATGACATGGCCCGCGCCAGCCGCGCGGCGCGCACGCTGGCGAAGAGCCCGGTCGGCGGCTCGGTTTGATCGGCGTGACTGCACAGCGAGGCATCAAACTCCGCCGTCATGCCGGGACTTGGTACCGGCATCCACGCCTTTCTTCGATTGCACATTCCCGTTTTCGGTGCTGCGGCGCCCAAGGCGTGGATCCCGGCGCCTAGCGCCGGGATGACGAACGAGCAAATGCAATCACGTCACCAGCACGGCGAAACCAAGATCACCGCCGGCCTCATCGCCGGCGTGATCCTGCCGTTCTCCTGCGGCTATCTGATCTCCTATCTCTTCCGCACCGTGAACTCGGTGATCGCGCCGGATCTGATCGCCGAGCTCCATCTCGATGAGTCCGGGCTGGGGTTGATCACCTCGGCCTATCTCTATGCCTTCACCCTGTTCCAACTGCCGCTGGGCCTGCTGCTGGATCGCTATGGCCCGCGGCGCACCCATGCGATCCTGCTGGCCATCGCCGCCCTCGGCAGCCTCATGTTCGCGATCGCGCCCGATCCGCTGACGCTGACCGTGTCGCGCGCGGTGATCGGAATGGGGCTGTCCGGTGGTTTGATGGCGGCCTTCAAGGCGAATGCGCTCTGGCTGCCGCCGGCGCGGGTACCGCTCGCCAACTCGGTCGTCGTGGCGTTCGGCGGCCTCGGCGTGTTCGCGGCAACGGGTCCTTCAGACTGGATGGCGAACCACTTCGGCTGGCGCAGCCTGTTCTATCTGCTGGCGGCGGTGACCCTGCTGGTCGCCATCCTGGTCTACTGGCTGGCGCCGCACGGCAACGGACAACCCGAGCATGCGGCGAACGCGCCGAAGAGCTGGCGCGCGCAGCTCCGGGATATCGGACCGATCCTGGCGACCCGGACCTTCTGGGGCATCGCGCCGATGGTGGCTTTCGTCACCGGCGGCTTCATCGCGATCCAGAGTCTGTGGACTGCGCGCTGGCTGACCGATGTGCGCCTGCTCGACCGCGGTGCGGTGGCCGGCGACCTGATGGCGATGGCGATCACCTTCTCCGCCGGCTCGCTGATCACCGGCTTCGTCGCCGATTGGGCCCATCGCCGCGACATCGGCTTGAAGGCGGTGATGATCGGCTGCTTCGTCATCCTGGCCTGCGCCGAGCTCGGCATCATTCTCGACGCGCCGCTGCCGGCCTGGCTGCTGGTGGGCGTGCTCGGCCTGGCGGGATCGGGCTCGAACCTCGCCTATGTGACCCTCGGCGATCAATTCGGGCCGGCCTTGGCGGGCCGAGCGCAGACCAGCCTCAATCTGCTGCTGTTCCTGGCGGCGGCGCTGCTTCAATCCGGCATCGGCTGGGCGCTCGATCTCCTCAACGCGATCGGCTTCGGCGCCGGCGCGGAGATGCGCTACGCGACCGTGCTCGGCGCGATGCTGGCGATCCAGGTCCTGTCGGTGCTCTGGTTCGCGCGGACGACCCGTGAGCGCCGCTGACGTGATCATCCGCGCCGCTGGTCTCGCGGATGCCGAGGCGATGGCCCGGCTGCATGTCGCGGTCTGGCAGGCCACCTATCGCGATCTGGCGCCGCCCGAGGCGATCCGCCGGCTCGATTTCGCGTATCGGCAGGCCCGCTGGCTGGAGACGCTGGAGAAAGCCGAACGCACGGCGCTGGTGACGGAGATCGGGGCCGCGATCGTCGGCATCGGCACGGCCGGTGCGCCGACGGTGCCGGAGCTGGGCGCGCATGGCGAGATCCTGCATCTCTATGTCGATGCCGGCGACGCGCGCCGTGGGATCGGCCGGGCGCTGATGCACAGGCTCGCCTTGGCGCTTCAGGCGCAAGGCTATCGGAGCGTCGCCCTGGGCGTGGTCGAGGGCAACGACGCCGCGATCGCCTTCTACAAGCAACTTGGCGGCCGGGCGGCGGGTTCCTATATCGATCCCGGTCCGATCTGGCGGTCACGGAACCAGATCATCACCTGGGACGATTTGAACACGCTGCTCGGGCGGACCCGCATCGCCTTGTGATGCACCGGCAAGGCGGCGGACAGGTTCCGCTCATCCGAGCCTCAGTCCACGGTCAGCTGTTCGGTCTATGAGTCGCCCCCAGCGCAACATGCGGAGATGCCCATGCCCCGTCACCTTCTTCCCGTTCTACCGCTCGCCCTTCTCGCCTCATTCGGTCTCGGCGCGGCGGCCCAGGCCGCCGGCGGCAAGACCGTCACGATGAACGCGATTTCGCCGGACGGCGTCGGCGCCTCGGTCGGGACCATCACCTTGGAGGATTCCGACGGCGGGCTGGTGTTGCAGCCCAACCTCAAGGGACTTCCGCCGGGCGAGCACGGCTTCCATCTCCATGCCAAGGCGAGCTGCGCGCCAGGCGAGCAGGACGGGAAGATGGCGGCCGGCATCGCGGCCGGCGGGCATTTCGATCCCGATGGCACCAAGAAGCATCTCGGTCCGGACGCGATGGGCGGCCATAAGGGCGACCTGCCGGTGCTGACCGTCGCGGCCGACGGCAGCGCCACCGGATCGCTGGTGGCGCCGCACCTCAAGCTCGCCGACCTCGCCGGCCATGCGCTGATGATCCATGCCGGAGGCGACAATTACTCCGACCAGCCGAAGCCGCTCGGCGGCGGCGGCGCCCGCATCGCCTGTGGCGTGGTGGAGTAGAAGCCGGATAGAACCTTTGTGAGGCCACCCCTCACCCTCCACAAGGGGAGAGGGAACGCTGTTTCCGGCGCTCGGTCTAAAGCCCCTCTCCCGCCCGTCCGCGAATGCGGACATTCGTCCGCGGGGTGGGAGAGGGGTTGGGGTGAGGGGGGCCGCACACTCGGTGCCTCTGACTATTCCGGATAGGCGATCGCCAGGATCTCGAGCGCTTCGGGGCCGGACGGCGTGCGCACGGTGACGGTGTCGCCGACCCGGCGCTGCATCAGCGCGCGGGCGACCGGCGAGGTCCAGCTGATGCGCCCCGCGGCGAAGGTGGTCTCGTCGATGCCGGAGATGGTGACGGTTGTCTCGGTATCGTCCTCGCGGACATAGGTGACGGTCGCGCCGAAGAACACCTGGTCGCGCCGGGTCTGCCGCGCCGGATCGACCGGCACGGCGGCGGCGAGGCGCTTGTCCAGGAAGCGCAGGCGGCGGTCGATCTCCCGGAGGCGCTTCTTGCCGTAGATGTAGTCGCCGTTCTCCGAACGGTCGCCGTTGCCGGCGGCCCATTCGACCACGCGCACAATCTCCGGCCGATCCACCGTCCAAAGCTGGCGGCGCTCGGCCTTCAGCCGCTCGAATCCGTCCGGGGTGATGTAGTTCTTGCCGCCGGGGACCGACTCGGCCTCCTCTTCCTCTTCAGCGGCGATGTCTCTTTCACTCTGCGTGGCCATGCGACCGATCTTTACTCCTATTATTCCTAACCCCTTTGCCAAAAAGCGCTCTTGGCGACAAGGGCCGGCAGAATCCCCAGCCCCCCATGTGCAATCGCAGGCCAAGCATTAAGGTTTATTGCAAGTCTGCGCTCATAAATCCCGTGTGATTGGCAGTTTGCGAAGGTTCCAGTATGGTGAATTTCTGCTAGGGTGGAGCCATGGGGACGATCGTCGCAACGCCGGATGCCAGCCGTCGGCTGGGGGATTTCAGCCTGCTCGAGGAATTGAACGAGCAGGAAAAGCGCTCGATTGAGCAGCGCTGCCACAAGCGCACCTATTCAAAGAACGAGACCATCCTCGACAAGGGCTCGCAGAGCCGCGAGGTGTTCTTCGTCCTCAAGGGCTCGGTCTCGGTGATCACCTTCTCGCCCGCCGGGCGCGAAGTGACCCTGGCCGCCGTCAAGGCCGGCGACTTCTTCGGCGAATTGGCCGCGATCGACGGCCAGCCGCGTTCCGCCAGCGTGACTGCGATCGAGAAGACCGAACTCGCGATCATGCCGCCGGACATGTTCCTGGAGATCATCCGCGGCCACCCGCCGGTCGCCTTCCAGCTGATGCAGCGCCTGGCGCGCATGGTGCGGGCGAGCGGCCTCCGGATCCTGGAGCTCTCGACTCTGCAGGCGGCGCAGCGCGTCTATGCCGAGCTCCTGCGCATGGCTCAGCCGGATGCCGCGGTGCCCGGACTCTGGGTGGTGCGGCCGCTGCCGCCGATGCACGAGATCGCCAGCATGACCTCGACCACGCGCGAGACGGTCAACCGCGCGATCAGCCAGCTCTATGACGGCGGCGTGCTGAAGCGCAAAGGCCGCAACCTCTACATCATGGACCGCACCAAGCTGGAAGAGATCGTCCAGTCCCTACAGGCCCATCACCTGCATAGGTAGTTTGCGGACCGCGGCTGAGCGCTGGATCTTCCCTCTGTGCGATTCCTGAAACATCACGGCTGCATCTGCCCCCACCCTGCCCTCCCCTGGAGGTGGAGGGTTTAGATTCATTCGCTCGCTCCAACCTTCTTCTCCCCCCTTCAGGGGGAGTTATATACATGACTGAACAACATACTAAAGCTAAGCGCCGCGTTTCTTCGCAATCCCGATCCGCTTCAGAGCCTCGGCTCGCTTCTGCTGGGAAGACATCTTCACATGCTTCGGCTTCTCGGCCGATTCAGGTGACGCCTGAGATGGTGCTGGCGGTGCGTAGGCGCATGGATAGTGCGTGGCCGTCTTCTTTAAACTATCTGGCAGAGCAGGCAGCGGAGGCAGTGGTCCTATTTTTGAACGATCCTCCGTCCGCCAAAGATCGATGTGAGTGACAAGCATCATCTGTTGGATCGCAAGCGCATCCAGCTGCTCGATTACCCAATGCAGTTCCTTGGGGGAAACTTGGTTTTTGTACACAATCAACTCTCCCTTTGCCGTGGAGCTTGAGACCATGCCAATGGCGCCAGCGTCCGAGAAATCGAGGGCGACCTTTATGCCGTGCACATAGAAGTTTCGGTGCGCCCGCAGGCGGTCGAAGCTCTCAGCGATCCATTCGAGTCTCGTGCGGATTTCTGGTTCGGAAACGAAATGATGCACAAAAGCGGCGAAGGCTTGGTTTAGCTCAACCGCGCTGAGTTCATTGGTTAGAATGTCGATCTTTGGGTGTTCTGCGTGTTCTCCCCAGAGGAGCGCTATCATCTGCCTAATTTTGAGTTCGGCGCGGTTCCATGCGATAACTAATCCGCCCAACGCCATTTGAATGTCGGTGCTAGCCATGCCGAAATCCTCCCCAGAAGACAAGGCGCGTGACGAAATCTTGCGGCGCATGCTGAACACACCGCACACTCCCCACGCACCTAAAAAGGGGAGGGCCTTCACCGAGTGGTCTGTGCAACCGATTTGAATGCGCTGCCATTGCTTTTCTCCCCTTGAAGGGGAGTTTTATGAGTGCACGAACATGAATTAGAGCCTCCGCTCACAAACGCTGAGTATGCGCTCTACGAGGTCTGCGAGTTGCTGGAGGGTTTCGACAATCGGCTCACCCTCCAGAACTTGGCCCTTGCCAAACGCTACTGCGATTTCAAGCTGAACATTCTCATTGAGGCGAGCATCGGAGCGGTGAACTTCCTTCTGGTTTTCAAGCGGGAAGACCGGCTCAAACTTGGCCGGGGTACCCATGACATGGGAGACGCGCCCGATGTGAAATTGACCGCCGATCATGGCCACTGGGAAGGGTGTTGCGACAACGACCTGAACCGTGGCCGCTGCTACTGGAATGATACCAGCGTGTTTATCGATGACATCGAGCATGTGAAGCGCCCAAAGGGCGCGGTTCCCTCCGTTGTATGGTTTAAGCCGCACAATGAACCGCTCGGCTTTGGCGCTGACGCCCTCTATTTTGGATATGCGTCCGGGTTTAAGGTCTTTTCGCCTATTCACAATTGGAAACCCGGTTCCACCGTTAGGCTCTTTTCCATTCGCCCGGATGAGATCCGAAACCAAGTGGTCGAGCGCAGCCCTCAGGTTGTGCAAAGCGTCGCCAATGATGACGCTAGCCTTAGCTGGGATGCTTTCCTTGATGCCAACGCGGTAGATATTCTCTCCGGTCTTCGGATCGTGATCGGTGATAAACTCATACGGTTGGCTTGCGCGGAAGGCTTCAATCAGCGCCTGAAGGTTACGAATGTGGCATTTGGCCCGTTCAACTTTTAACTTCGGCCCTTCGTACTTGTTCGGGTCAAGATCACGGGCCGGGCGCACGGGCTGAGGCTTAGGCTGCGGCAGTGCGTAATACGAGGCGGTTTGGCCGCCCTCAACAGTAACTTGGGCGACCAACTGTCTCGTTTCTTTCTTATCAGGTGATGTCATGTCGAAATCCACAGAAGACAAAGCCCGCGACGAAATCCTGCGGCGCATGCTGAGTACACCGCACACACCGTCAAAAAGAAGGCCGCAAAGAAGAAAGCCCCGCGCAAGCCTAGCGCGGAAAAGCGCTAGGGCGCGAATCGTCAGGGTTGCTTACGTTTTTGGGGCTTGCGGAGAAGGCAGCGAACGGCCTGTTCAGCCGTTCGGATTTGCGTCAGTCCGCCGATAGGTGAGGCGCTTGCCTTCCGCACCCTTGATCGCCTTCACGGCGCGCTCGTCGTCGTTGACGTTCATTGAAGCGCGCTCGTTGTAGCGGAAATCAAACTCCGCCAGATAACGCTTCAGGTGGGCGCTGGAGACGTGGTGATAGGTCCCGGTGATGCCGCGCTTCAGGATCGAGAAGTAGCCTTCCACGGTGTTCGTGGTGACCTCTCCGCTCACGTATTCGCCGATGCTGTGATTGACGGTCGCATGCTTCTTGAACTCTTTCGAGAGACGCGCTCCGCCTTCGTCGCTCATCACGGTCGTATCTTCGTGGATTTGTTCGGACAAGATCGGGCGAAGGGTGGACGCCTTCACGTTGCCAACGTGGAAGCTGCGGACCTTGCCGCCGCGCTCGACCAGCGAGAACGCAATCTGCTTCCCGGTGCCTCCGATATTCTCTTTCTTGCGGGCGCGCTTGTGCTTGTTCTTTTCCTTGCCGCCCACGTAGGTCTCGTCAATCTCGATGGTCTTGCCTTCGCCGCCCATCGGTTCGGTCGTGTAGGGGGCCATGGCTTCACGGATACGCATGGCCATGAACCAAGCCGACTTATAGGTGATGCCGAGCATGCGGTGGAGCTGGTGGGCCGAAATGCCCTTCTTGCTCGCGCTCATCAAATGCGTGGCCAGAACCCACTTGTGCAGCGGGATATGCGAACGCTCATAAACCGAGCCGACGCGCACGGTGAATTTCTTGCGGCAATCCGGGCAATGAAACCAGCCATCGCCCAAGGACTTCTCCCCGCCGATCTCAGCCGCGCGCAGGCAACCGCAGTACGGGCACACGATGCCATCGGGCCAGCGGATCGCTTCCAGGTGCTTCCTGGCGGCGGTTTCGTCGTTGTAGATCGGGCTGGTCAGGAGCATATAATTCCCCCTTCAGGGGGGAGTAAGAGGGGGGCACTGCAGCCGTGATATTGGTAGCGGGAAGCGCGGCGGACGATCCAGCGCGCTAACGCAAAGCGCTCATCGCCGCGCCGATCCGCCCCAGCGTCGTCACCCAGCACAAAGCGCCGAAGATCCACGCGGCAACAGCGAAGGTGCTCGGGAACAGCAGTACCAGCGCGAAGAACGCGATCGTCTCCGTGCCTTCGGTCAGGCCGCCGAGATAGTGGAACGCCTTGCCGAGCCGCGGGGCATCGGGCTTGAAGATCGCGAAGGCCAGGAAGCTGGTGCCGGTGCCGACGAAGGCGAAGATCAGGAACGCCGCCGCCAGCGCATGCTCGGGGTGCCCGACTGCGAAGGCGAACGGCACGCCCGCATAGAGGATGAAATCCAGCACGATGTCGAGATAGCCGCCGCGCTCGGTGGGCCGGGTGCGGCGTGCGACTGCGCCGTCGATGCCGTCGGCCGTGCGGTTGAGCAGCAGCAGCGCGAGGCCGATCAGGTCATGACCGGCGGCGATGAACAGCATCGCCACCAAGCCGATGCCGAAGCCGATCATCGTCACCGCATCGGCCGAGAGACCGAAGGCGATGCAGCGCGCCGCCCAGCGCTCCAGCAGCGGATCGAGCCGCCGGCGTGCCGCGCGGTCTAGCATGCGCGATCAGAGGTGGTCGGCGTCCACGTCGGTCGCCGGGGTGCTGGCCGCACCCGGCAGCGGACGCTGCTGCATCAGCCTGCGATGCGAGGAGACGGCGAGCGGGATGCTGGCGAGATAGACCCCGAGGACCAGGAGCAGCGTGGCCCAGGGCTCGGCCATCGCCAGGGCGGTGAACACCGCGACCACGACCATGGTCGGCAGCACCAGCGCCTGGCTGATCTTCAGCCGCTTGAACGAGAAGGTCGGAATGCGACTGACCGCGAGGCCCGCCACGGCGAGCATCACCGGGCCGGCCACCGCCGGGCTGCGCAAAAAGGCAACTTCCGGAAACTGCAGCCAGGCGATCAGCGGCAGCATGACCAGGCCGGCCGCGGCTGGGGCCGGCACGCCGGTGAAGAAGCGGCTGTGCCAGGCCGGGAGATCGGCATTGTCGAGCTTGGTGTTGAAGCGCGCAAGGCGGAGCGCCATGCCGGCGCTGAACAGCAGGGTCAGCGCCCAGCCGATGCCCTTCACGTCCTGCATGGTCCACATGAAGAGCACGACCGAAGGCGCCACGCCGAAGCTGACGAAGTCGCTCAAGGAATCGAGCTCGGCGCCGAACTTGGAGGAGGAATCGAGCAGGCGCGCGATCCGGCCGTCGAGCGCGTCGAACACCGCCGCGAACAGGATCGCCAGCACCGCATGCTCCCAGCGCTGGTCCATGGCGAAGCGGATGCTGGTCAGGCCCGCGCAGAGCGCGAACAAGGTCAGCATGTTCGGGATCAGCCGGTTGATCGAGTGATCCCGCAACCGGTTGCGCCGCATCCGCATCAAGCCGTCCTTGCGCATCGTCATTTCTCCAGCCGCTTCAGCGGCGTTTGCCGAGCCGCGTCAGCGGCGTTCACCGAGCCTGCTCGGCTCCTCGGAAGTGAGATCGGCGATCACGGTCTCGCCGGCCAAAGTGGTCTGCCCGACCGCGACCAAAGGCTGGACCCCGTCCGGCAGATAGACATCGACCCGGCTGCCGAACCGGATGATACCGAACCGTTCCCCGGCCCGCACCCGCTTTCCGGCGGTCAGGTCGCAGTGGATCCGGCGCGCCACCAGGCCGGCGATCTGCACCAGGCCGACGTCGCGGCCGTCGGCCAGCCGCAGGTGCACCGATTGCCGCTCGTTCTCCTCGCTCGCCTTGTCCAGCGAGGCGTTGACGAATTTGCCCGGGCGATGCGCCAGGGTCACGACTTCGGCATCGACCGGGATCCGGTTCACATGAACATTGAACACATTCATGAAGATACTGATCCGCATCAACGGCCGGCCGCCCATGTTGATCTCGGGCGGTGGCGAAGCGGGCTGGATCATCTGCACCACGCCGTCGGCGGGGCTGATGACCAGACCGGGGCGGGTCGGGGTCACACGGTCGGGGTCGCGGAAGAAATAGACACACCAGGCGGTCAGCACGACCCCAAGCAGGCCCAAAGGCGTCCAGAGCCACCAGAGCAGGACGGTCGCTGCGGCGAAGGCCGCGATCAAGGGCCAGCCCTTGCGGTGGATCGGCGTTAACACGGTCTCGAACAAGGGGGCCTCTTCAAGGTCAAAGTCGCGGGTCTCGGAAATATGGGGAACATACCCAAGCCATTCAAATGCCACACTTCGCCCCGGCGGTCAC
Source organism: Dongia sedimenti (assembly GCA_030715195.1). Classification (GTDB taxonomy): domain Bacteria; phylum Pseudomonadota; class Alphaproteobacteria; order Dongiales; family Dongiaceae; genus Dongia; species Dongia sedimenti. Next base: position 267,724 of record JAUYVI010000001.1, on the reverse strand, counting down.
CCTGGGCGCGTCACCTTGCCCCCGCCGGCCGGTAATGCGCTTTACAGATCGTTAATCGGGTCCGGGGTACTTTCCCAGCCCAGGAATTAGGACCCCGGCATCAAGTGAACCTGAAAGCCATCCCGTTGCTGAAGCTGCAACAGCTGCCACCGGAAGAACCGCGCTTGCGGATCAATGCCGACGGCTCCCTGCAGATTGGCCGCAAGGACGGGCAGATCGAATTTGCCTTCCACTTCCTGGGCCTGACCTTCGAGGCAAACACGCGGCCGACCGGCGCCGGCACGGTGGTCCAGGTCGCGGCCGAGATCGCGCCGCTGCCCTATTCCGCCGAGGGTGTCGCCGCGCGGCGCGCCGTCGTCGCCATCATCGAAGCCTCGCAGGCCATGGCCGAAGTGCGCCTGGTGATCAGCAAGCATCGCTGGATCTACTGCATCGGCAAGGCCATGCTGCCCGACAATTGGGAACCGCATGACGTCATCGCCGCGGCGACCCGCCTGGTGCTCGAGGTGAAGCCCTATCTGGTGATGCTGCAGGAAGCGCTGCCGCAGCGCCCCGACACGACGCACTAGCGACGGCGCGCCGATCCCCTAGTTCTGCTTCTTCGGCAGGTTGAAGATCTGGCCGGGATAGATCAGGTCCGGATCGCGGATGTTGTCTTTGTTGGCCTCGTAGATCACCGTGTACTGCACGCCGTTACCGTAGGTCCGGCGGGCGATGCGCCAGAGGCTGTTGCCCGGCTGCACGATGACGCTGTCATTCGTCAAGGCGACGGTCGAGAAATCGGGCTGCGAGAACGGCACCTCGACGCGGGCCTGTACCTTGCCGCTGCCGTCGACCAGATCGACGCGGAGCTTGTGCTCGCCGGCCGGCGCCTTCTGCTCCGGCACGAAAGTCCAGCGGCCGGAGCCGTCGGCCTTCGCCGTGCCCAAGGATCCGTTGTCGAGATAGAGCAGGAGATCGCTGTCGGGCAGGGTATGGCCGCTCAGCATGGCGCGTCCGTCCTGCGTATAGTCGATCGTGTCGAGGCTCAAGGGCGGCGCCTGCGGCGTCGCCGGCGCGGTCGTCTCCTGCGCGGCGGCCGTCACCGGCTGCGCGGGCGTGGCGGCGGCGCCCGGCGAGTTCAGGAGCTGGGTCGGCGCCTCGCCTTCCTTGGGCACTTCGATGGCGAGCGCACCGGAGGGACGCGTGACCGGCTGGCCCGCGATATCCTCGGCCGGCTTCGGCACGACGACAATGACCTCCTTCTCGGAATCGAGGCTCTTGCCCTTCTCGTCGGTGGCGCGCAGCGAGAACTTGTGCTGGCCGGGATCGACCGCGGAATCCGGCAACATCACCCATTCGCCGCGGTCGTCGGCTTCGGCCGCGCCGACCGGCTGGCCGTTGTCGAGCAGGGTGATCTTGGTGCCCGGCGCGGCGCGCCCGGCGATCACTGCGTCGCCGTTGGGATTGACGCGCACCACGTCGAAGCTCGGCTTGATCGCCGGCGTCGCCGCGGCGACCTGGTTGTTTTCGGTGCTCGGCGGCGTGGTCGCGGCCTCGCCCTGCGGCGGATTGATCGGCTGCGGCTCCGTCGCGCCGGTGATGGTCGATTGCGGCACCGGTCCCTGGTCGCCCGCGGCCGGCGGCGGCTCGCCCGCGCCTGACGGCGGGTTCTGCGCCGGCGCGGGATTCGCGCCTGGCGCGGCCGGCTGCTCCCCGGATGGGGCGGGCTGGGTCTGGGCGGTCGGCTCCGGCGTGTCGTCCACGTCCTGCTTGGACACCGCGTAGATCAGGCCCAGGATTGCCGCAACCAGGACGGCACCGATGGTCGCGACCAGAGTCAGCCGGTTCATGAAAATTGCTCGATTCGTCACATGACAGTTCGGCCACACGGTAGTCCCGAACCCGAATCCGCGCAATGAAGGGTCACGGGAGGGCGCGGTTTTCCCCAAGGTTTTATGGCCCTGCCGCGCCGCAATATCGGGTTGACGGCACCGGGAATAGGCCCCAAAACAGCCGCATTGAAAAGGCTTAAATACCCTCCTCCCGGCTCCGCACGGACCGGGGCCAAACGGGCCCGTCCAATCTCATGACCCTGATTAGATCTCTCTGTGTCTATTGCGGTTCGGCCCGCGGCCGTTCGCCGCGTTATGTCGCCGCCGCCCGCGAACTCGGCGAAGCCATGGCCGAGCGGCGGATCCGCCTGGTCTATGGCGGCGCCCGCATCGGCATGATGGGCGAGGTCGCCGACGCCGTGATGAAGAACGGCGGCCAGGTGATCGGCGTCATCCCCGAGCATCTGCAGACCAGCGAAGTCGGCCATTCGGGCATCACCGAATTGAAGGTGGTCGAGAGCATGCATGTCCGCAAGAAGCTGATGTTCGATCTCTCGGACGGCTTCGCGGTGCTGCCCGGCGGCTACGGCACGCTCGACGAGCTGTTCGAGATCATCACCTGGCGGATGCTGAAGCTGCACGACAAGCCGGTCGTGGTCCTGAACATCGACGGCTATTGGAATGCCTTCGAGGCGTTGATCGACCAGCTGATCGCCGAGGGCTTCGCCCGCCCGGATTCGCGGCAGTTCTTCTCGGTGGTGAACTCGGTCGGGCGCATGTTCGACCTCCTGGAGCAGCCCGGCGACATCCAGGTCACCGAACATCCGGAACGCATCTAATTCAAACGGAGGAATCGAGCATGGCGAAGATCAAGGTCAAGACGCCGCTGGTGGAGCTGGACGGCGACGAGATGACCCGGATCATCTGGAGCTTCATCAAGCAGAAGCTGATCCTGCCCTATCTCGACATCGACCTGAAGTACTACGACCTCGGGGTCGAGAAGCGCGACGAGACCAACGACCAGATCACCGTCGATTCCGCCAACGCGATCAAGCAATACGGCGTCGGCGTCAAATGCGCGACCATCACGCCGGACGAAGCCCGCGTGAAGGAGTTCAACCTGAAGCAGATGTGGAAGTCGCCGAACGGCACCATCCGCAACATCCTGGACGGCACCGTGTTCCGCCAGCCGATCATCTGCAAGAACGTGCCGCGCCTGGTGCCGAACTGGACCCAGCCGATCGTGATCGGCCGTCACGCCTTCGGCGACCAGTATCGCGCGACCGACTTCGTGGTGCCCGGCAAGGGCAAGCTCACCATCAAGTTCGTGCCCGAGAACGGCGGCGCGCCGATCGAGAAGGAAGTGTTCAACTTCCCCGGCGGCGGCGTTGCCATGGCCATGTACAACCTCGACGAGTCGATCCGGGGCTTCGCGCAGTCCTGCTTCAATTACGGCCTGGAGCTCGGCTGGCCGGTCTATCTCTCGACCAAGAACACGATCCTCAAGGCCTATGACGGCCGCTTCAAGGACATCTTCCAGGAGGTGTTCGACAAGGAATTCGCCGAGCGCTTCAAGGCGAAGAAGATCGTCTACGAGCATCGCCTGATCGACGACATGGTCGCCTCGGCGCTGAAATGGTCCGGCGCCTTCGTCTGGGCCTGCAAGAACTACGACGGCGACGTGCAGTCCGACACCGTCGCCCAGGGCTTCGGCTCGCTGGGCCTGATGACCTCGGTGCTGCTCTCGCCGGACGGCAAGACCGTCGAAGCGGAAGCCGCGCACGGCACCGTCACCCGGCACTATCGCGAGCACCAGAAGGGCAAGCCGACATCGACCAACCCGATCGCCTCGATCTATGCCTGGACCCGCGGCCTCTGGTATCGCGGCAAGTTCGACGGCAATGCCGAGCTGCAGAAGTTCGCCGAGACCCTGGAGCGGGTCTGCGTCGAGACCGTCGAGGCGGGCTACATGACCAAGGACCTCGCCTTGCTGATCAGCCCCGATCAGAAATGGCTGACCACCGAGCAGTTCCTCGACAAGCTGGACGAGAACCTGAAGAAGGCGATGGGGTGAGCCTCATGAACCTCACCCGCCGCCTGTTCCTCGCCGCCACGCTGCTCTCCGGCCTCGCGGCGCCGGCCCTCGCGCAGAGCGATCCGGCCAACACGCTCTATCTCGACCTGAAGGACGGCCGGGTCACCATCGCGCTCGATCCCGCCGCGGCGCCGAAGACCGTCGCGCATATCCAGGAACTGGTGCGCAAGGGCTTCTACGACGGGACGCCGATCCACCGGGTCATTCCGGGCTTCATGGCCCAGATGGGCGATCCGACCGGCACCGGCGGCGGCCCGGGCTCCGGCACCACCGTGCCCGCCGAGTTCGGCAGCGTGCCGTTCGAGCGCGGCACGGTCGGCCTCGCCCGCACCGAGGACCCGAACAGCGGCGACAGCCAGTTCTTCATCATGTTCGCCGCCAACGACTACCTGAACGGCAAATACACCGCCTTCGGCAAGGTGGTCGACGGCATGGATGTGGTGGACAAGATCAAGGCCGGCACCCGCGAGGAGAACGGCATGGTCCAGAACCCGGACAAGCTGATCAAGGCCTCGCTCGGCGACATGCAGTAACGCCCGGGCGCCCTTACGCCCAGGGCCGCGCGCTCGGCCAGAGCGCGAACGGATTGCCGATCCGCTGCGGCGGGCGCATCTGCAGGATCGCGGCGAAGGCCAGCGGGAACAGCGCCAGGCCGAACAGGAACTCGCCGGTCTGGCGGTTGAACAGCCAGACCAGCCAGCGGCCGAAGCTCTGCAGCGACGTGCCGTCGATCACGCCGCGCGCCGCCAGCAACAGCTGGGTGTCGGTGATCCAGAGCGTCACCCCGAGCGCCGCAACCAGCGCCCCGAACCCGGCCAGCGCCCAGCCGGCGCGGCGCCACCAGCCGACCGCGACCGGATCCGCCGGGTGCAGGTCGCCGTCCGGCGTGGGTGCCTGCCAGACCTCGATCAGCTCCTGCCGCCCGACCCAGATCGCGCCGAGCGCCGAGATCAGCATCACCCCGAACTGCATGAAGCGCAGCCATTCCAGCGGCTCCGGCGAGAGGCCGCTGCGCGCGACCAGCAAGGCGGTGTTGTCGATCGCCATCAGCGGGAAATCGTAGAGCGTGTGCGCGGCGATCGGCAGCGCCAGCGCCAGCAGCACCGCCACCACCGCCGGCAGCGCCTTGCGCCACCACAGCGCCAGGAAATAGCCCATGAACATGCCGTCGATGGTGTGGCCGGGGATCGCCATCAGGCCGCGGATCGTGCCGATCACCGCCCAGTTGTGGCTGGCGCGCGCGACATACATCACGTTCTCCAGCGCCGCGAAGCCGAGCCCGACCAGGATCGCGCCGCAGAACAGATCGCCGCCGGAATCGCAATCCTTGCTGAGGCGGATCACCAGCCAGACCATCAGGAACTTGGCCAGCTCCTCGGGGATCGCCGCGTAGCCGGCGGAATCGACCAGGGCCTGCCAGAGCCCGCCCGCCAATCCGTCCGCGACGGAGAAGCGCGGCAGGATCGCCGCATGGTCGATCGCCTGTCCCATCAGGATCGCCAGCGCCGCCGCGACCAGGCCGAGGCCGAACGCCTTGATGCCGAGCCGGAAGCCGAGGCGATGCCGGTAATGCGTCAGGAAGAACGCGGTCAGCACCAGCGGCGGGAAGATCGCCGTCAGGAAAGTGGCGAGGACCAGCACGGGCTTACGGCTTCCGCCGCGCCAGGATTGCCGCCGGGATCAAGTGAGCGCGGCGCTGCACGCGCCCGCGCCGCAATGCTAGGCGGCCACCGCTTTGCGGCGGCGCCAGCCGGCGAAACCCAACCCGCCGAGCGCGGCGAGAAAGAGAGGAAGCGCCGCGGGGATGGGCGTCGTCGCCACCGGCGCCAAGGGTGTCACGAAGACGGCCCCCGTGGATGCCGTATACATCGCCGGTGCGCCGACCTGCGAATAGGTGAAATTCAGGATGCTGGGAGAACCGGAGGTGAAACCGGCGATGGACAGCTGAAAGTCATTCGTCCCCGGGGCCGTACCCGTGCCATTGGCCATGCCGCCGAACAGCAGCACGTCGGCCGCGGCACTCCAGGAAAAGATCGGGTCGGCGATGAAGATATTGAGGTTGTTGAACGTGAAGCCGGAGGTGCTGAGCGCGTCAACGGCCGGATCGAGCGTGATGTCGAAATCGCCCAGAACGAGGCCGACCGGCCCCCCGGGCACATCGAACCCGGACGAACCGAACACGACGTTGAAGGTGATCGGAGAGGCCGCCGCCGGCTTGGTCGCCCAGCCCAGCAGTGCCACGCACCCGATCGCCAGCACCAATCTTGAGAATGTCCCGCGCATGGCTTTCCCCGTTACATGCCGTATCGCGCCAGCTAAGCATCCGGGCGGACGCCCTGCAACAAAGAATGGTGCGATTTTGACGGTGCACCGTGGTTAACGCCGGTCGTTCACTGCTTCTGCCGCACCAGGATGCCGGTCATGATCAGCATCGGCGAGAACACTAGGATCACCGTCATGACGATGCTGGCATGCAGCTCTTCCGGGGTGACCTGGCTGAGATCGGTCGGCTGCGGCTGGCCCCGCATGGCCAGCGATGCCGCCACCACCATGACGATCGACCCGACCAGCCCGACGATGCCGATGACGTTGCCGACCTTCCGCCAGCGGCGGCGCAAGCCGAGATGCCGCTCGAAGGCCAGGCCGCCGGCATCGTCGAACACCGCGGCGCGCTGCGCGTCGTCGTATTCCGCGCCGCACAGCTTGAGCTGGCGCACGAACAGGGTGAGCGACGCGATGATGACGCCGAGCACGCAGGGAATGATGATCGGCAGCGCCTCCATCACCGATTCCGGCCGGATCTTCTGGTTGCGGAGATATTCGAGCAGCGGCCGCACCAGGCCCCAATCGAACAGCGAATGGGCCAGCGCCGCCACCGCATAGCCGATGACCACGTAGTCCCAGCGCCGCCAGCCGCTGCGCACCAGCGCCGCCAGGAAGGTGCCGAGGAACATGCCCATCATGCTGTGCACGAAGCTGGCGACGATGCCGCGGCCGAAGGCGATCGGCAACGCGGCTTCGGGCAGCGCCCGCGCGTACTGGATGTTCTCCAGCGCCGCAAAGCCCAGGGCCGTGACCAGCGAGGCCTGGAAGGCTTCCGCGGGTGTCAGGCCGCGCCGGAACAGGAACAGCGCGATCAGGGTGGCGGCGAGCTTCACCGCCTCTTCCGGCAGCCCCGCCGCCAGCGCCATCGCCTTCAGGGCGGTCCAGGCATCGACGATGCCGACCAGCCGCTCGGAAGCCGGCGGCAGGAAATACGCATAGACCGCGGTGATCGCCGCCCCCAGCACGAAGGCCGCGCCGATCAGCGGCCAGCGCGCCGGCCGCGGAAACAGCGCCTGATAGAACGCCGTCAGCAGCCCGGCGCAGAACAGCACCGCGACGATGACCAGGATCGGAGGAAAACCGGCGGGATGGAGCAAGATTTATGTCTTCTCTGGAGATTGATGGCGCTGGATTTTGAGCATCACGGCTGCATCAACCCCCACCCCGACCCGCCCCCATCTTGGGGGCGGGGGAACAATTTGAATCGTCACGTGCAGCAGCATCTTCAAAAGAATCCCTTCCCCCAAGATGGGGGAAGGCTAGGAAGGGGGTTGATGCAGCCTGAGCGCTCAAGATCCAGAGCGAGGTAGTGCCCCCGGCCAACCTCACGCCGCCTTGATGCGGTCGCCGATCGCGGCTTCGATCGCGGCGATGGCATTCGCGGCGTTGGCCGCGTCGGGGCCGCCGGCCTGCGCCATGTCGGGCCGCCCGCCGCCGCCCTGGCCGCCGAGCGCAGCACTGCCTGCCTTCACCAGGTCGACCGCCGAGAGCCGCCCGGTCAGGTCGTCGGTCACGCCGACCACCACGCTGGCCTTGCCGTCCGCCGTCGCGATCAGCGCCACCACGCCGGAGCCGAGCTGCTTCTTCAGCGCGTCGGCCATGCTCTTCAGCTCCTTGGCCGGCACGTCGGGCAGCAGGCGCGCCGCCAGCTTCACGCCGTTGACGCTCTTGGTGTCGCCGCCGCCGCCGGAACCAGCACCCGTCGCCATCTGCTTGCGCGCTTCGGCCAATTCGCGCTCCAGCTTCTTGCGCTCGTCCAACAGCGAGACGATGCGCTGCCCAAGATCCTGCGGCACCGCGCGCAAGGCCGCCGCCGCTTCGGCGACGATCCGCTGCTGCTCCTCGACATATTTCTCCGCCGCGGCCCCGGTCACCGCCTCGATGCGGCGCAGTCCCGCGCCGACCGCGCTCTCGGAGACGATCTTCAAGAAGCCGATATCGCCGGTGCGCCGCACATGGGTGCCGCCGCAGAGCTCGGTCGAGAACTCCTTGTGCTCCTCGCCGCCGTCGTCGAGCAGCGCGCGGCCGCCCATGGAGACCACACGCACCTCCTCGCCGTATTTCTCGCCGAACAGCGCCATGGCGCCGGCCTCGATCGCCGCGCCCGGCGTCATCAGCCGGGTCGCCACGTCGGCATTCGCGCGGATCCGGCGGTTCACCTCATGCTCGATCCAGGCGATGTCCTCAGGCGCCAGCGCCTTGTTGTGGCTGAAATCGAAGCGCAAGCGATCCGGCGCCACCAGCGAGCCCTTCTGGGTCACATGCTCGCCCAGCCGTCGACGGAGGGCTTCGTGCAGCAGATGGGTCGCCGAGTGATGCGCGCGCAGGCCCGACCGACGCTTGCCGTCGACCCGCAGCTCCACCGCCTCGCCCTTGCTGATCGAGCCTTGCGTCACCTTGCCGTGATGCACGAACAGCTCGCCGAGCTTCTTCTGCACGTCATGCACTTCGACGACGCCGCCATCGGCCGTGGTGATCCGGCCGGCATCGCCCATCTGGCCGCCGCTCTCGCCATAGAACGGGGTCTGGTTGGTGACGATCGCGACCTCGTCGCCGGTCTTGGCCGCATCGACTTCCTTGCCGCCCTTGACCAGCGCGGTGACGATGCCCTGCGCGCTCTCGGTCTCATAGCCGAGGAACTCCGAGGCGCCGACCTTCTGCTTGATGTCGAACCAGATGGTCTCGGTCGCCGCCTCGCCGGAGCCGGCCCAGGCGGCGCGCGCGGTCGCCCGCTGGCGCTCCATCGCCGCATCGAACTCCGGCATGTTCACTTCGCGCTTCTGACCGCGCAGCACGTCGGCGGTGAGATCCAGCGGAAAGCCGAAGGTGTCGTAGAGCTTGAACGCGACCTCGCCATTGAGCTTCGCACCCGGCTGCATCTTCGCGGTCTCTTCGTCGAGCAGCTTCAAGCCGCGCTCGAGGGTGACCTTGAAGCGCTCCTCTTCCAGCTTCAGCGTCTCGGTGATCACCGCCTGCGCGCGCTGCAGCTCCGGATAGGCCTGGCCCATCTCCAGCACCAGCGCCGGTACCAGCTGCCACATCAGCGGGTCCTTGCAGCCCAAGAGATGCGCGTGGCGCATCGCGCGGCGCATGATCCGGCGCAGCACATAGCCGCGGCCCTCGTTCGAGGGCAGCACGCCGTCCGCGATCAGGAACGAGCTCGCGCGCAGATGGTCGGCGATCACCCGGTGCGAGACCTTGTGCACGCCGTCGGGATCGGTGCGCGAGATCTCGGCCGAGGCCTCGATCAGCTTCCTAAAGAGATCGATGTCGAAATTGTCATGCTTGCCCTGCAGCACCGCCGCCAGGCGCTCCAGCCCCATGCCGGTGTCGATCGAGGGCTTCGGCAGGTTGACCCGCTCGGTCTTGGTCACCTGCTCGAACTGCATGAACACCAGGTTCCAGATCTCGACGAAGCGGTCGCCGTCCGCATCCGCCGAACCCGGAGGCCCGCCGAAGATCTTGTCGCCATGGTCGTAGAAGATTTCCGAGCAGGGGCCGCAGGGACCGGTATCGCCCATGGACCAGAAATTGTCCGAGGTCGAGATGCGGATGATCCGGCTGTCCGGGAAGCCGGTCAGCTTCTTCCAGATACCAAACGCCTCGTCGTCTTCGGAGAACACCGTGACGGTGAGCTTGTCCGGCGACAGCCCGAACTCCTTGGTGATCAGGTTCCAGGCCAGCGGGATCGCCCGCTCCTTGAAGTAATCGCCGAACGAGAAATTGCCGAGCATCTCGAAGAAGGTGTGATGCCGCGCCGTGTGGCCCACGTTCTCCAGATCGTTGTGCTTGCCGCCCGCCCGCACGCATTTCTGCGCGGTCGAGGCGCGCACATAGGGCCGCGGCTCCTGGCCGGTGAACACGTTCTTGAACTGCACCATGCCCGAGTTCACGAACATGAGCGTCGGATCGTTCCGCGGCACCAGCGGCGAAGACGGCACGATCTCATGCCCCTCCTTCCGGAAGTAGTCCAAGAACACGCGGCGAATTTCGTTGGCGGTATGCATAGCGCGGCAGTCCGATCTCGATGGTTTGTCAGTGGGTTAGCGCCGTTGTCCGGGCGCGGCACAAGTCGCCCTGCCCGGGGACGGAGCGCAGCCCATTAGTATTTAGGGTTTTTTACGGCGGGGCAAGGGGTTGGGGCGTAGCTCTCTTCTGCCGCTTACTAAATTCCGCTGCGCATGAAAATCATACCGACATCTACAGTATCCAGATCTTGGGGGCTAACTCCGCCATCACAGCCTGCCGTCCGTCAATCTGTTCAGGCCCCCACGTCGAAGCCTTCGCGACTTCTTTTGTTATGGCTAGAGAGGCCGATTTGTAAATTGCGAGCTTCTCTTCAAAAGACTTATTGCCAGCGTCTACGTTCTCACTGGGATCTAACAACGTCATGTTACCAAGTCGCTTCGAGTAGCCTTGCACCACATCATCAGGAAGATTCCACTTCTCACTCGGAGAGAGCGGCAAGACGTGTTCAAGGTTATAGACTGTCGTATCTTCCAGTATTCCTCCAAGTTCAGGGTCTGACGCTCCGTTGAAATAGAGTTCCATGGCGCGGAGATAGTATCGAGCTAAGTGCTTTTTGGAGACGCGAGCTTTTCGCATTCCTTCAAGGAATTCGGCATCAGTGCGAACGATTCCCTTCATTCTTTCTGACAAGGCTGCCGCGGTCTTAACTTCGCCCTCGGTGATCTCCTTCGCGCGCAAACCGTAGTGCCTATCAAGAACACCAGCTCCACCGCCACCAGCGATCAGGAAGCGGACTGACCAAGACAAGAAGAGTTTGAAGGCGAGAAGGGCTTCATTCGGGCTAAAGTGCCTGATTACGGCCAGCAACAATGGCCTGATCTGCTCTAGTTGGAGCACGCGAGTCAGTATGTATATGTAGGCTCGCGTCTTTTTGTCATATTCTTTCCAACCGGTGTGCTCAAGAGGAGCAAATAGTGCAGCATAGTCAGTGGCGTTCGCGGCGAGAGCGATCGCTGTTTCGACCGCTTGTTGTCGGCCGGTTACTTTCTCTCTGATGCGTTGAGCTAGCTCCTTCTCTATTGTGGGTCCGTTGTAGGAAATCCAATAGTGCCGCAGGTAAGTCAGCAGCAAGTCATCAACATCGACGGATTCGAGAATGCTGGCCATCGTTGCCCACTTGGGAGCAACTTCACTCAGCCTGTCTTGCGCTTTGCCAAATAGGTAATTCTTGAGGATATCTGCTTGCGACGCTCGGAGGCCGCGATCATTTAGCGTCTCGAACAGTGTGTAAGCGTTAAAATGATCCGGGACTTTAATCTCGATGATTACCGCTGACTCACGCAAGAAAGCGATCCAATCGTACAACCGCTTCGGTTGATCTGCCTTCGCGAATTGCGCAATGATTTTTCCAACATGCTCCTTGCAGATCGCCATTGCTTGAGCGAGACGTCGATGAGACTCAGCTGAAATCTTTGCCTTGCCACGGTCAGGCTGATCAGGGGTTAGCAGCGCATTTTTGACGAAGAAGTCATTGTCTTCGGCATTCAGACTAAGCTTGGGAACATGCTCACCACTGTTCTCGTCGAACTCTAGCAGGAAATTTGACGTGTACTTGGCTGCTGCTTCTTTCTCATTCGGCGTGCCAGAAAACAGATGGTCTCGAATTGCGGAGATTAAGATTGCTGTCGTCGCCAGCCTCTGCTGTCCATCTGCTACTTCCCACCTTCCATCTTCGCTGTGGGTCAGAACTATTGTGCCAAGAAAGTAGGTCTTGTTTTCTCCCGTTATGGCGTTGGAGAAATCTGTAAGAAGCGTCGAGACGTGTCCATCCTCCCAGGCGTAGGATCGCTGATTCAACGGAACTCGAAGTGGATACTTCGTCAGGACCGTGCCGATCCCAGATTCCCCGATGGCAATTCCCAGACCTGCGTTTGCCATTCTTGTCCTCTATCGTTTCGAAGTCCAAATACGTGCTTAGCTCTCACCAATCTTCGTTCAGTTTTCTTCTTTGGTTTTCTTGTCGTCAGGCTGAACTTCCTCGCTTGCAGGTGTATTGACCGCTTCGAGTGCTCTCTTCAGTATCATTCTTCGAATCAGTGTCGCCTTCTCCTGGTCTGCGGGTTCGCGCCACTCGGGAATCGTTTTAGCTATATAGTCAGTCCAATTGGAGATCGGCTTCAAAGTCCTTTGCTCGCCTTTAGAGCTATTCGCCCGATCACGTTCGATTGCGTTCACCCGGTCCTTCAATCGAAGGAATTCCTCAATCAGCTCCTTATTCGCCGCTTCGGGCGAATTTCTTAAAGTTTGCAAACTGATTGCAGTGCGAACGGGAGTCGACGACTGGTAGCCTGGACGCTGAACTTCGGCCACATGAGCTTTCAGTTGCCGCTGCGCCTCTCTCACATCTGCTGGCGTCGCCGTTGAGTACGTGATTGCGCGGTACATTTTGACGTCGAATGGGATTACTTCATCCTTCGACACCATGTGAATAATGGGCTTATCCGTACAATGACGAATGCCAATTTCATAGAATACGTTCGGGTTGAGCCCCGTCATATCTGCGATTACCAAGTCCGCAGTCTGTAGGCGGTCAATGATCTGTAGGTCTATCGCACCAGGAATCGTGATGCCGTCTGCCCGAGAGACACTGAAGACAGCCCCGACTATCGGCACAATTATGCCTTCATAGAGCCAGTCTGCGCGGACACGGACGGAGGACCCCGCTTCGCCAATTGGACTGACCACGAAACAAGACTTGGTCTTTTGCTTCCCAGTTCGCCTTGACGCTTTGGCCATTCTTCTTACCCTAAGATGTAAAGGGCACATTATTTTCCCCCTTATGTCATACCGCCTAACTGACCCACAGGGTAGTCGTTTGGCTTGGGAGATCTCGTACGCCTTAGAATGCGTCGCCAAAGCCCAATCTCACCTTTTTCTCTGCCCAACGCTGTGATCGACCGGCTGGTCGCCAAATCGACGCCTTGCCCACGACGCCGGGAAGACGATCTACTAGGCGCGGCCCTAGCAGCGCTGTTCGGACTGACGCGCTCCCTTGCATCGCCCACCTGCGCGCCGCATCCTTTCGTCAGAGCTCGATGCTGCCGAAAAGGAGACACCGCATGGCCACCACCCCCTCCACCTCCGCCACCACCTTCAACACCCCCGCCCCCGCCTTCTCCCTCCCCGCCACCGACGGCCGCACCTACACGCTCGACGACATCGCCGGCCCGAACGGCACGGTGATCGTCTTCATCTGCAACCATTGCCCCTATGTGAAGGGCGTGATCGATCGGCTGATCGCCGACGCCAAGGTGCTGATGGCGGAGGGGATCGGGTTTGCGGCGATCTGCTGCAACGACGCGCGGACCCATCCCGATGACTCCTTCCCGAAGATGAAGGAGTTCGCGCGGCAGCACGGCTTCCCCTTCCCCTATCTCCACGACGAGAGCCAGGCGGTTGCGAAGGCTTACGGCGCGGTCTGCACGCCCGACTTCTTCGGCTTCGACGCCGCGCGGAAACTCAAGTATCGCGGCCGGCTGGACGAAGGCGGCCGCGCGACGCCGGCGCCGGGTGCCAGGCGCGAGCTGGTCGAGGCGATGCGCGCCATCGCCACCGGCCGCGATCCGGCCGACCAGACGCCGTCGATCGGCTGCTCGATCAAGTGGAAGGCGGTGTAAACTGGCCCGCTGCGAGATAGTATGTTCACGTGCTTCCGCAGCTCATGTTGCCGCGAAGCCGTTGCTTCACTTGACCGTCATACCTTGCATTGGCCCCCACGCAGTATAGCAGACGCATGGACGATCAGCCGGACCCACCCCATATGGGCACACGCCCGCCGCGGTAGCGCATCCCCTCCCTGTCAAGCTGTCTAGAACCCCGCTTACATCCACATTCGTCTCAGCTGAGGCGGGAGAACCGTCACCTACCGTTTCTGCATTTGAACACGCAGAGATGGCGAACGCGAGAGCGAGTACAGCGAGCCTCCTGCTGACATACCTCATGGCGCAGTCGTCCCGTTGGTCGTCGTCGCGGGTGAGCCTCCGCCGGGACTGACCGTCGTTTGTGGTGAGACAGTGTTAGTTTGAGTCGCTGTGGCATTCGAATTGTTGCCCGACGTGGTTGCTTGCGCGCATGCGCCCAAGGAGAACAGCATCACGACCGCGATTATGCGCTTCAGGTCAAACATTTTACCCCCCGTTGGTTTGAAACCGAGCGGCACTATTATTGAGAGTCTTGATGCGGCAGGACAATAACTAAAGAGTTAACAAGTATAGATTGCTGGGTTGTCGATTTTAGCAACTCAAATACCCAAACTGGGTTATGACGCTTCGCGAACGCCGACTACTTCAGCTGCACAAGGTGACGATCACCGGGCCGAATGGCCTCAATCTCGCGTTGTCGCCGGCGGCCGACGGCCGCGGCGGCGTGCAAGGGTCGACACCCCTGGGCTGGATCAGGGGCAACTACCGGTTCATGGCGCGCCGTATCGACACACTGCTTGCGCAGGATTCGTGACGCTCCCGCTCGTCAAGATCGCGATCCAGACTTCTGCACCTATAGCGGCATCGAGGTCATTGCCTCCTGAGCGCCCACCCCGTCCGGCTGCCTGCTGCGCCCCGGCTACAATGACGGCAACCCGTGGACCCCGGAGGCCTTGTCGCCGGGTCATGCGCGCTGTCACGCGATCTGCATGTCGCATCTGCCGCAATAACAGCCGGTCCGCGCGCACCGCCTGCGCGGCCGCGTGCATGGCGGTGGCCGGTGCGCGCGGGTTCCGCTGGACTCCCGCCCCGGATGCTGCCCTCATTCCACCTTCACCCCGCGCGAGACGGGGGCATCCCTGGGAGAGCGCCCATGTCCGACAACAAGATGCAGAACACGGCCGCCCCGATCGGCGCGCCCGATCGCGACCATGTCACCGCCGACCAGACCTACGAGATCGAGGCGCTGATGGCCAAGCACCACAAGACCCAGAAGCAGGTGCTCGACGCGATCAAGAAGGCCGGGCCGCTGCGGGTCAAGATCGAGCGCGCGCTGCGGAAGTAGCGGTTCCGCCCCGAAGGCGGAGGAAATTCACCCTCCACTGCCCGCTGCGCCCGATCTTGGCACAAGTGTTGCGTGCAACGGACCATGGCACGAGCACTCGGCATCGCGTGCCGCATGCAAGGGAGAAGATCATGATCACGGTCGGAGGCCACGCCGTCGCGACACCGGCATTGACGCGGGCGATCCGCGAATTCGGCGAGCAGGCCAAGAAGCGGCTGGATGACACTGGCAGCCTGGCCGGTTTCGAGGCCAAGTTCTCCGATGACAGCAACAGCGACGGTTCGGTGACCATCACGATCAGCGCCCTCGGCGCCGCGGCCTATGACGCCAAGGCCGGCAAGGATGACACGATCCTCGCCTTTACACTCACCACCGCGCAGCTCGATGGCGGCGAAACGGTCACCTCGCTCAGCAGCGGTTCGTCGGAGATCATCCGGGGCGACCAGGACATCGATTCCTTCACCGCCCGTTTCCAGGACTCGACCGACCAGATCCATTTCGGCGCGCACATTTACGGGACGCCGGAAGAACTTGCCGCGGCCGGACTGGGGCCGCTGCCCCAGCCGGGCGTCCCGGACGCAGGGCCGGCTCTTGCCGGCGACGGCAAGGACAAGGGAGCCGCCGAACCCACCAGCGAGCTTTTCGCCAAACTGCAACAAAAACAGTCCGCCTCCGGCCAGCTGATCGGCCTGCTGCAGAGTTTCGTCGACGCTCTTGGCGGACGGTCCGCGAGCGAACGATCGAAGCGCGAGAGCGACCAGGCCGTCAGCGAAGACTCCACCACGATCGCCGCGACAGACGGAAGCGCGCAGAATGCCATCCGCGACCGCCTCACCCGCTTCGCCGGAACCGACGTCACCACGTGACGAGCTCCGGCCAGGGCGGCGTCAGGAAGACGCGGGCGTGATAGCGGTGCGCGCAGCCATAGGCCTCGAGGCTCAATGCGCCGCTCACGAATTCCAGCGCGGCGGCGGCCGGGCTCCTCGACGGCATGGCCGCGCCGCGCGAATTCGTCCAGCAGCGTCGACTTGCCGTCGCCCGAGCAGCCGGTGATCACCACGAAGCGCTGCATCTCATCTCTCTTTTGGACATGAAGACCCCTCCGCGGCGTGGACCTTTTGGAACAAAAGTGGTATAGTTTTCTCGCCGATCCTGCACCGCTTTGGGGTCGAGCCGCATTGCGGTGCGACGTTGACCGGGCGTTGACGAAAAGCCCGTCCACGCAGACCGGACACAGACAAATGCAGCCAAGGTTGACGGGACAGAGAGTGTCTGTGTCAGCGGATGGCGCGTGAGGATCGGGGTTCGTCTGTGTTGCCCGCGGTCCGGCGCGTTGTCGAGGAGATGGCGACAGGCCTTTGACGAACCACGCTTTTCTACGCAGACAGGACACGGACGAAGACTCCGGCAACGCAGACGGGACGCAGACGAAAACACGTTTTCTTCGCAGACGGGACACGGACGGAAACGCGTGTCGACGCAGACGGGACACAGACGAAACCGTCGCGGCGCGGGCGATATTGTTCACCGGACGCGAACGGGTCATCTTGCGTCCCGGTACTGGCGCAAGGCCCGGGCCGCGCCGATATTCCGCGCTGGCGAGACCAAGGTTCGGGACCGAGAGGATATGTGATGGGCAATCTGGCTGAGATCGAAACCGGCGGGTCGGCCGAGCGCCGCGTGGTCGCGGTCATTCGCGGCGTGCCGACCAGCGACGGCGCCGGGGTGAAGCTGACCCGGGTGATCGGCCAGCGCGCCCTCCCCGATCTCGATCCCTTCCTGATGCTGGACGAGTTCGGCTCCGAAAAGGGCGCCGACTATATCGGCGGCTTCCCCGACCATCCGCATCGCGGCTTCGAGACCGTGACCTACATGCTCGACGGCCGCATGCGGCACGGCGACAACAAGGGCCATTCCGGCCTGCTGGTCTCCGGCTCGGTGCAGTGGATGACCGCCGGGCGCGGCCTGGTGCATTCCGAGATGCCGGAGCAGGAGGACGGGCTGATGCGCGGCTTCCAGCTCTGGATCAACCTGCCGGCCAAGGACAAGATGTGCGAGCCGCGCTACCAGGAATACGCGCCGGAGAAGATCCCGGTCGCGGCGCCTGTTGCGGGCGTCTCGGTGAAGGTGATCGCCGGCGAAGTGGCCGGCATCAAGGGTCCGATCGGCGGCGTCGCGACCGATCCCACCTATCTCGACATCGCGCTCAAGCCGGGCGCCACCTTCAGCCATCGCCTGCCGCAGGACTACAACGCCTTCGCCTATGTGTTCGAGGGCGCTGCGATGATCGGTGTCAAAGAGCTGGAGAAGAGCCAGCTCGCCGTCCTATCGCAAGGCGATATATTCACAGTGACCGCCGACGACCAGCCGGCCCGGCTGATCCTGGTCGCCGGCAAGCCGCTGCGCGAGCCGGTGGTCAAATACGGCCCCTTCGTCATGAACACGCCGGAGGAGATCCACCAGGCGATCGCCGATTACCAGGCCGGGCGGCTCTAGGTTGGCATGCGCCGTCGCCGCCACAACTCGACGACACCCAGCGCGACAAGGCCCAGCGCCAGCGGCACCAGATAATAGAGCGCCCGGAAGGCGACCAGCGCGCCGACCGTGGGTGCGGCGAGCGCCGCCGACGGCGCCATCAGCAGCAGCACGCTGGATTCGAACACGCCGAGCCCGCCCGGCACGCTGCTGGCGATGCCGAGGGTGAGCGAGACCACCGCGATGCCGAGCACGGTCGGATAGTCGGCATGCAATCCCGCCGGCAGCAGCGTATAGGCCGCGGCCGCGAGGCAGGCGATGTCGATCACCGAGCAGAGCACTTGCGGCGCGACGAAGCGGAACGGCGGTGTCTCGATCCGGCGGCCGAACAGGTCGAGCGGCTTGTGCCGGATGGTGATCGCCAGGATCGCGAAGCCGACCAGCGCGAGCCCGATGCCGATGTCGCGGGTGAGACTATGCGGCAGCGTCACCTCGTGGTCGAGCAGGCCCGGATGCAGCAGCATCGCCGCCGCGATCTGCAGCGCCAGCGCCAAGCCGAGCGTTCCGGAGAACGAGGCCTGGACCTTCGCCACTTCTGAAAACCGCGCGCCGAACAAGGAGTAGAGCCGATAGCGCAGGCCGCCACCGACCGCGACCGAGAAGCCGCTGGAATGCCCGATCGACTGGGCGATGAAGCCGCCGAGCGCGGCAACCGGAAAAGGTAGCGGCCGCCCGGCGGTCTTCAGGGCGAAATACTCCTGCCCGACGATCGCGAGGAAGCTCCCGCCGGTGAACAGCAGCGTGATGCCGATCTCATGCGCGCCGACGCCGCGCAAAGCCGCCAGCACCGCCTTCAGATCGACATGCCGCAAGGCGCCGTGCAGCCCATAGCCGGCGAGCCCCACCACCATCAGCGAGAGCAGCAGCGATAGCGGTGTGCGTAGGCGGCGGATCAGAGTGCGGCGTCGTGCGGTCATCGCGTTCCGGCTGGTTCGAGAGGCGCCACCATAGCGGCCGGATGATGCGGATCAAGGGGCGTGAGGAAATCGCGCCGGTCCCGGGGACAGCGTGCAGTAAGTCGCGTGCATTAGCATCCGCAGCAATCAATGACAGCATGATGGTAGCGATGCCGCACCGCACGAGCGCCGAATCCGGGCTGATCCTCGCCGAACACGACGCACTGGACCGCGTCGCCGTCTCGCAATTCATTCGCAACCGCTTCCTGAAGGACTATGACGCCCGCCTCACCCACCTGATGCCGCGCCTGTTCTCGCTGACCAACGCGGCGGGGCAGATGGTCGCGGGCTTCGGGCTCAGGGAAGCGGCGCAGTCGCCGCTGTTCATGGAATGCTATCTCGACGAGCCGATCGAGGCGCGGCTGGCGCGGCTCGCCGGCCGCAAGGTCGAGCGCGCGCGCATCGTCGAGGTCGGCAATCTCGCGGCCCGGCCGGGCGGCGCCAGGGCGATGATCGCACTTCTGACCCGGCATCTCTACGAGCTCGATTTCGAATGGGTGACGTTCACCGGAGTCGCCCTGCTGCGCTCGGCCTTCCACCGGCTCAGCCTGCATCCGCTGGAGATCGCGCAGGCGACGCCGGATCGCCTGAGCGAGCGGGAACGCCTGGCCTGGGGCCGCTATTTCGAAGGCCGCCCGATCGTGATGGCGGGGCATGTGGCGAGCGGCTATCGCGTCCTTTCCCGCCGGCCGAGCGCGCTCGCCGCGCCGTCGGCCGCGGTCGCGGCGGTGGCGCCATGAGCGCCGTCCTGAACGCGCTGCGCCGTCACGCCGCGGAACAACCCACGGCGAGCGCGCTGGTCGGCGGCGACCGCGTGCTCGACTATGCGGCGCTCGCGGATCGCGCGCTGGAGGTCGCATCCACCCTGTTCGCCGGCCGCTCCCGCCGCTGCGGGCTGCTGCTCGACAACGGCATCGGCTGGGCGGTCTGCGATCTCGCGGCGCGCTGGGCCCGCACGGCCCTGGTGCCGATCCCGACCTTCTTCAGCCCGCAGCAGGTGGCGCATGTGATCGCGACCTCAGGCATCGACACCCTGATCACCGAAGGCGCGCCCCTCGATCTCGACGCGGTCTCGCGCGAGGATATCAGCGCCCTGATCGGTCAGCGCGCGACTTGCCTGCGGCTGCGGCCGATGCGCACAGGCGCGCTGCCGGGCCGCACCAGCAAGGTGACCTTCACCTCCGGCACCACCGGCACCGCGAAGGGCGTCTGCCTCTCGGATGCGGCGATGGGCCGGGTCGCGCAATCGCTGCTCGAGGTGAGCCAGGGCAGCGCCGCCGATCGCCATCTCTGCCTGCTGCCCTTGGCGACGCTGCTGGAGAATATCGCCGGCATCGACGTGCCGATCCTGGCCGGCGCCTCGACCGCGATCCCGAGCCTGCGCGAGGTCGGGCTGGGCGGCTCCTCGCAGCTCGACCCCAAGGTGATGCTGGCGGCGATCGAGAAATACGCGCCGACCACCATCGTCACCGTGCCGCAGACCCTGGCGGCCCTGCTGTTCGCCATCGCGCAAGCCGGCCGTCGCCCCACGCAGCTCCGGCTGGTCGCCGTCGGCGGCGCGCCGATCGCGGCCGCGGTGCTGAAACAGGCCGAGCTGCTGGGCGTGCCGGTCTATCAGGGCTACGGCCTCTCGGAGCTGAGCTCGGTCGTCGCCTTCAACGGGCCCGGCGCCAATCGGCTCGGCAGCGTCGGCTGGCCGCTGCCCCATGTCGATCTGCGCTTCGCGGCCGACGGCGAGATCCTGGTCAACGGCGCCGTGTTCGAGGGTTATATCGGCGGCGGCGCGGATGCGCGAACGGCGGAGGGATACTGGCCGACCGGAGACATCGGCCATCTCGACGCGGACGGCTATCTGCAGCTCGACGGGCGCAAGAAGAGCATGTTCATCACCGCCTTCGGCCGCAACGTGGCGCCCGAGTGGATCGAGTCCGAGCTCACCGCGCGCCCCGCCATCGCCCAGGCCGCGGTGTTCGGCGAGGCACGGCCGTGGAACGCCGCCGTGCTGGTCCCGCGCAGTGCGGCGTTCACGTCCGCGTTGGAAGCTGACCTCCGCAAGGTCAATGACAGTCTGCCCGACTATGCACGGGTGCGCCGCTGGATCGTCGCCGATGAAGCCTTCTCGCCGTCGAACGGCATGGCGACGGCGAACGGGCGGCTGCGGCGTGACGCGATCTTCGCGCACTACGGCGCACGTTTGGAACGGCTTTACGAGGGCGAGGCAGCGTATGTTTCATGACCAACTGGTGGCGTCCACCACGCCGGACCGCAACGCCTTGCTGGCGACGCCGATCATCCAGTCGGCCTTGAGCGGAAGGGTGACGCGCGACCAGTACATCGCGTTCCTGGAGCAGGCCTATCACCACGTCCGCCACACGGTGCCGCTGCTGATGATCTGCGCCGCGCGGCTGCCCGAGCGCCTCGAATGGCTGCGCCGGGCCGCGGTCGACTACATCGAGGAGGAGATCGGCCATGACGAGTGGATCCTCCGCGATCTCGCCGCCTGCGGGGTCGATGCCGAGGCGGTGCGCCGCTCGGCGCCCGGCATGGCGACCGACGTGATGGTGGGCTACGCCTTCGACACGGTGCAGCGGCGCAACCCGCTCGGCTTCTTCGGCATGGCGCATGTCCTGGAAGGCACCAGCGTCGCGCTGGCGACCAAGGCGGCCGTCGCGCTGCAAACGGCGCTCGGCCTGTCCGACGCGGCCTTCACCTATCTCACCTCTCACGGTGAACTCGACATCGACCACACCGCGACCTTCGCGCAGCTGATGAACCGGCTGGAGGACGAGAACGATCGCGCAGACGTGATCCGCTCGGCCAAGACTTTCTTCCGCCTCTATGGCGACATCTTCCGGTCGATCGCGTGACGGAACCGATGACAGCGACACACCGCCATATCCTGCTGACCGGCGCCAGCGGCGGCATCGGGGCCGCGACCGCGGCGGCGCTCGCCGACAAGAATACGCGGCTGACGCTGGTCGCGCGCAATCCGGAGCGGCTGCGCCAGCTCGCCGATCGCCTGGCGCCGCGTTGCGCCGGCGTCGTCACCATCGCCGCCGATCTCGGCGCTTCCGGCACCGCGGCGCGGGTGATCGAGGAGGCCACGGCGGCGCAAGGCGGCATCGACGTGCTGGTGAACTGCGCCGGGGTCAACGATTTCGGGCGCTTCGCCCAAGCTGCGCCGGAGCGGATCGAAGCGCTGATCCTCACCAACCTGCTCGCGCCGATCCAGCTCTGCCGCGCGGCGCTGCCGGGCATGCTGGCGCGCGGCCGCGGAAGGATCGTCAACGTGGGATCGGTGATGGGCGGGGTCGGCTTCGCCGGCTTCGGTGTCTACTGCGCCACCAAGTTCGGGCTGCGCGGGTTCTCCGAGGCGCTGCGCCGCGAGCTCAAGGGCAGCGGCGTGTCGGTCGCCACCGTGGCGCCGCGCTATACCCGGACCGCCTTGAACACCGCCGCCATGGACCGCATGGCGCGGGCCGTGCGCATGAATACGGACGGGCCGGAGACGGCGGCGGGCGCCATCGTCACGGCCGTCAACGGCGTCAAGCCGGAACACACGATCGGCGCCATGGAGCGCCTGTTGGTGCGCGTCAACGGGCTGCTGCCCGGTGCCGTGGACACCGCCCTTGCCACGCTCAATCGGCGCATGCTCGATCATGCCGATGCCGCGGGCGAAATTGTCGAGAGGAGAGCCTGACATGAAGCGACGCGTTCTGCTGCTGGCCGGAGCCGGCCTGGCTTTCGCCCTGCACGTGCAAGGGGCCTTCGCCGACGATATGGGAACGGCCATCTCCGATCTCGGCCATGCCTGGGCCAAGGTGTATTACCAGACGCCGGAGAAACAGCAGGAGGCGCAGTATCCGGCGCTGATCGCCCAGGCCGATGCCGTCGCCAAGCAATATCCCGCCAAGGCGGAGCCGATGATCTGGCAGGCCATCATCCTCAGCTCCTATGCCAAGGTGAAAGGCGGGCTCGGCGCGCTCGACGTGGCGGAGAAAGCGCGGGACACCGCGATGGCCGCCGCCAAGATCGACGAGAAGGCGCTCGACGCCGGCGCCTACACCTCGCTGGGCGTGCTCTACTACAAGGTCCCGGGCTGGCCGCTCGGCTTCGGCAGCGACAAGAAGGCGAAGGAATATCTCGACCGCGCCATGGCGATCGCGCCGGGCTCCGTCGACGTGAACTACTTCTACGGCGAGTTCATGATCGAACAGGGCGACAAGAAGAAGGCCCGCACTTTCCTTGAGAAGGCATTGCAGGCGCCCGCGCGCCCCGGACGCGAGGATGCCGATGCCGGCCGCAAACAGGAGATCCAGGCGGATCTCGCCAAGCTCGACGGATAGCCGGCTAAGGCGACGCGTTTTACTACTATTCCACGTAGCCGCTTTTGGTTCCGAATCCTCGTGAAGAAATATTTCTTTGCTATACATCATATGGCGTCAGCGGCAGGGCGGACGTGCGCAATGGCCGCTTCGCATTGCACCTGCGGTGCGTTCCGCTAAAGCGGCAGAGTCTCAATCTCTTAGGCCGCCCCAGCAGATTCATTGGTGATTTTGCGCCGACTTTTCGTCAAGTCCGCGGTGCCGGACCAGGAACATGATCCTGGGACCTGCTATCGATGATAACGACTTGTTAAGAAGCCGGCCCATAGCCTTAACGCATGCGCTGACGACAACCGAGGCGGGTTCCGATGGAAGCGACCGGCCACAATCGACCCATCACGCTGATCGTCGATGACGAACCCGGCATCCGGAATTTCGTGCAGCACGTCGCGGAATCGGTCGGCATGCAGGCGGTGGGTGCGGTCTCCGGCAGCGATGCCCTCAACAAGCTGAAGACCCTGTCGCCGACGATCATCGTCATGGACATGCAGATGCCCAACGGCGACGGCGTGCAGCTGATCCAGGGGCTGGCCGGACTCGGCATCAAAGCGAAGATCGTGATCATCTCCGGCGCCGATTCGCGCCTGCTGGAAGTCAGCGCCGAGATCGCGCGGCAGCGTGGGCTCGACATCGGCGCGGTGCTGCACAAGCCGGTGCGGTTCGAGGAGCTGCGCCGCACGCTCTCCGATCTCTACAGCACGACCATGCCGTTCTCGGCGGCCACCCTGAAGCAGATCATCGACAGCGATATGCCCATCCTGCATTACCAGCCGAAGATCCGGTTGAGCGATGCCAGCTTCTGCGGCGTCGAGGCGTTGCTGCGCTGCCGGGACGCCGCGGACCGGCCGGTCTCTCCCGAGCTCGCGATTTCGATCGCCGAGGAAGCCGGATTGATGACCGCGCTCAACGACCGCATCTTCCGAGCCGCGATCGAGCAGCGCCGGCAATGGACCGAGTGTGGCCGAGAGCTCGAGGTCGCCATCAATCTCTGCGCCAGCGTCTCCTTCGAACACGACCTTCCCGACCGGCTGTCCGCGATGTGTGCCGAGCAGGGCGTGCCCAGCACCGCGATCGTCCTGGAAATGACCGAGCGGGCTCTGGAGCGCGACAACCTGGTCGCCATGGAAACCATGGCCCGCCTGCGGCTGATGGGTTTCCGCCTCTCCATCGACGATTTCGGCACCGGTCATTCCTCGCTGGTGCGTCTGCGGCAGATGCCGTTCTCGGAACTCAAGATCGACCGTTCCTTCGTCAGCAATCTCGATAAATCGTCGGAAAACGCGGTGATCGTGCGATCGCTGGTGCAGCTCGCGCAGAATCTCGAGATGCATTGCGTGATCGAGGGCATCGAGGATGCCTATGCGCTGAAATTCGCCACCCAGCTCGGCTGCACCGAAGCGCAGGGCTATCACATCGCGCGACCGATGCCGCCCTCGGAGATCCGAGAGTTCGATCTCACCTGGCGCTGGCGCCGGTCCTCGCTGGAGACGCCAGTCGGCGGCCAGCCGGCCGGGGACACGGAAGAAACCAAGTCGAGCGCCTGAGCAGCCGCTTCCTCAGACCGCCTTCATGACCGCCCGGCTTTCCCGGTCCATGACCTGCAGCAGATGATGCACCTTGCGCTTGGCGGCGTGGAAACCGCTCAAGCCGGCATCGGGTGCGGCGATTTCGCCAAGCTTCGACATGGCATGCATTGCGGCGTCGATCGATTCATATGCACCACCCGCCACGGCGCCCAGCATGGCGGATCCCAGCAACACCGGTTCCGGCGTCGCCGGAAGTGCCACCGCAAGGCCGGTCGTATCGGCCATGATCTGGCGCACCAGCGGGCTCTTCGCCGCGCCGCCGCTGATCACCATGAGGCCGCATTGGATACCCTGCGCCCGCATCGCATCGACCACGTCGGCGAGGCCATAGGCGAGGCCGCAGAGGCCGGCGACGTAGAGCGCCTCCAGACTCTCGATCGTGCGTTCAAGATCGAGGCCGGCCATGATCGCGCGGGCGTCGGGATCCGCGAAGGGCGAGCGGTTGCCCAGGAACTCGGGGAGCACGTGATAGTCCTTGGCGAGGCGCGCGGCGTCCGAAAGCGAGGGACTGCGCGCGAGCACGCGACGCTCGAGAAATTCCAGAATGCCGTATCCCGCCTGCTCCGCGGCGACTGCCGCTTCGGCATAGCCCGGATGGGCACGCACCAGGTGATCGATGCCGGCGCCCGCCGCCGATTGCCCGCCCTCGTTCAGCCAGCGGCCGGGCAGCATCGCCGAGAAGTACGGACCCCAGACACCGGGGACGAAGCGCGGCTCCGCGGTCGAGGCCATGATGCAGGCCGAAGTCCCCATGATATAGGCGAGACGGTCGAGCGCATCGACCGGCTCATTCCCGACAAGGCCGCCGATCGTGCCCACGGCACCGGCATGGGCGTCGATCAGCGAAGCGGCAACCGGCGTCCCCGGCTTGAGACCGAGATCGGCCGCGGCTTCGGCGGTCAGGCCGGCCCCGAGCGCGGTCGCCGGTTCGACGATGCGGTTGCCGATGCGGGCATGGTCGTCCGCGATGAGCTCGCCGAGGCCGACCTCGCGGAAATAGCCGTCATGCCAGCCGCCGCCATGCGCCAGATAAGTCCATTTGCAGGTGACTGTGCAGATTGAACGGGCGGCATCGCCGCTGGCGCGCCAAGTGAGATAGTCGGCGAGGTCGAAATACTGTCGCGCGGCGGCGTAGGTCGCCGGCAGATGCTCCTTCAGCCAAAGGATCTTCGGCGTCTCCATTTCCGGCGAGATGATGCCGCCGACATGCCGCAGCACCGGATGGCCGGTCTTGCTGATGCGATCGGCCTGCTCGACCGCCCGATGATCCATCCAGACGATGATGTTGCGCTGCGGGTCGCCGGAGCGGCTGACCGTCAACGGCCGGTCATTGTCGCCGAGGACGACCAGCGAGCAGGTGGCATCGAAACCGATGCCGGCGATCGCGTCCGGTGCCAGCTTCGCCTCGGCCATGGCGGCGCGGATCGCGGTCGCGCAGGCCTGCCAGATATCTTCGGAGGATTGCTCGACGATATCGCCGGGTTCGTGCCAGACCTTGATCGGATGGCGGGCCGTGGCCAGCAGCCTCCCCGCGGGATCGAAGATGCCTGCCCTGGCACTTGCCGTGCCGACATCGACGCCGATGAAGGCTCGCCCGCTTTCCCCCCGCACGCCTGCTTCCCCTGTCTTCGGTTTGTTGGACCGATATTAGAGGGTGTTGCGGCGTGAGGGGAAGAGCGGCGGCGCCAGGCTACCAGCAGGTATAGCCGCCGTCGGCCAGGACGATACTGCCGGTCAGCAGGCTCGCGGCATCGGAGGCCAGGAACAGCACCACCGAGGCGATCTCCTCGACCTCGCCGAGGCGGGCCATCGGCGTGCCGCCGATCCAGGCGTTGTACATGTCCGGCTTGGACTTGACGAACTCGTTCAGGGGGGTCGCGATATAGGTCGGCGCCACCGCGTTGACCCGGACGCCGCGGGCGCCCCACTCCGCCGCCAGCGACCTGGTCAGGTGGTGTACCGCCGCCTTGGAGGCGTTGTAATAGGACTGCGCCTGCGGCTTGTTGACGATGAAGCCGGACATCGAGCCGATATTGACGATCGCCCCCGATTTCGCCGCCAGCATGTGCTTGCCGAACTCGCGGCAGCACCAGAAGGTGCCGTTGAGATTGACGTCGAGCACGTTCAGCCAGTGCTCGTCGGTCACGGTTTCGGCCGGGGTCTCGCTGCGGGCGATGCCGGCATTGTTGACCAGGATGTCGATCTTGCCGTGGCGCTTGACGACATCGTTCGCCACCTTGCCGACCTGGTCGGTCTTGGTCACGTCCATCATGACGGTCTCGACGTCATAGCCCTTGCCCTTCATCGCCTTCTGGCCCTCGGCCGCCACCGCCGCATCGAAATCGGCGATGATCACCTTGGCGCCGGCTTCGGCGAGCGCCTCGACGCAGGCGAGGCCGATGGCGCGGCCGCCGCCGGTCACCAGAGCATTGCGTCCGTTGAGCTTGAATTTGTCGAGGTACATGATGCTTCTCTTCTGGGTTCGGGGATAGGGTTCAACTCATCCAGTTGCCGCCATCGACGTTCAACGTCTGGGCGACGACATAGTCGGAATCGGATGAGGCGAGGAAGACGGCGGCGCCGGTGTGATCCTCGGGCAGGCCCATGCGGCCGAACGGCACGGCCTCGCCGACCAGGCGTTTCTTTTCGCCGAGCGGACGGTTCTCATACTTGGCGAATTGCGCGTCGACATGCTCCCACATCGGCGTGTCGACCACGCCGGGCGCGATGCCGTTGACGTTGATGCGGTGCTTGATGAGGCCGAGGCCCGCGGATTGGGTGAGGCTGATCACCGCCGCCTTGGTGGCACAATAGACCGAGACCAAGGGCTCGCCACGGCGCCCGGCCTGCGATGCCATGTTGATGATCTTGCCCCGGCGCTCGGGCGCAGCGTCGTTCTGGGCAATCATCCGCTTCGCCACCGCCTGCAAGGTAAAGAACAGGCCCTTGGTGTTGACGGCGAACTGGCTGTCCCAGCTCTTTTCCGTCACCTCGACGATCGGCGCCATGTCGAAGATCGCTGCATTGTTGACCAGGATGTCGATCCCGCCGGCTTCCGCCGTCACCGCCGCGACCATGCCGTCGATCGAGGCTTGGCGCGTGACATCAAGGGGCACCGCGAAGGACCGGCCGCCGATTTCCTTTGCCGTCATTGCGGCTTCGTCGGCCAGCATGTCGGCCACGACGACCCGGGCGCCTTCGGCGGCATAGGAAGCGGCGATCGCCTTGCCGATGCCGCGGGCGCCGCCGGTGACGATGGCGATCTTGCCGTCCAGCTTCATGCCGCCAGCGCCCTTCCTTCGGTGTCGAAACGGTGGATCCGGCGCTGGTCGGGGCGCAGGCGCACACGCTCGCCGACCCGGATCCCGAGCTCGCCGACGGTGCGCGCCGTCAGGGTACCGACCTGCGGCACATCGACATAGATGAAGGTGTCGCTGCCAAGATGCTCGGCCACGCCGACCGTGCCTTCCCAGCCCTCGCCGTCGCGCGCGACGGTGATGTGCTCGGGACGGACACCGATCGTCGCGGCGCCGAACTGACCGGCCACCTCGCGGCCGATCAGGTTCATCTTCGGCGAGCCGATGAAGCCGGCGACGAAGAGATTGGCCGGGTGCTCGTAGAGTTCCAGCGGCGAGCCGTATTGCTCGATCCGGCCGGCATTCAGGACGACGATGCGGTCGGCCATGGTCATGGCCTCGACCTGGTCGTGGGTCACATAGACCGCCGTCGTCGCCAATTGTTTCTGCAGCCGCGTCACCTCCTGGCGCATCTGCACACGCAACGCCGCGTCCAGATTGGAGAGCGGCTCGTCGAACAGGAAGGCCTTGGGCTCACGCACGATGGCACGGCCGATCGCGACGCGCTGGCGCTGGCCGCCGGAGAGATCGCGCGGCTTGCGCTCGAGGTAGGGTGTCAGGTTGAGGATCGAAGCTGCGCCTTCCACCTTGCGGTCGATCTCGCCCTTGGGCATGCCGGCCATCTTCAGGCCGAAGGCGATGTTGCCGCGCACACTCATATGCGGATAGAGCGCATAGGACTGGAACACCATGGAGAGGCCACGCTTGGCAGGCGGCACATCGGTCACGTCGGCGCCGTCGATCCGGATCTGGCCGGAGGTCACGTCCTCCAGGCCGGCGATCAGGCGCAGCAGCGTGGTCTTGCCGCAGCCCGAGGGGCCGACGAAGACTACGAACGAACCGTCCTCGATCTCCAGCGAGGCGCCTTGGATGATGTCCGCGGATCCGAAGGACTTCCGCACATTCTCGAGAGTGATGCTGCCCATTTGCCGTTCCCCTGTTTTCTTATTTCACGGCGCCGAAGGTGAGGCCGCGCACCAGCTGCTTCTGACTGAACCAGCCGAGGATCAGGATCGGCGCGATGGCCAGCGTGGAGGCGGCCGAGAGCTTGGCCCAGAACAAACCCTCCGGGCTTGAATACGAGGCGATGAACGTCGTCAGCGGCGCCGCCGCCGAGGTCGAGAGATTCAAGGTCCAGAAGGCCTCGTTCCAGGCGAGGATCACATTGAGGAGCAGGGTCGAGGCAATGCCGGGCAGGGCCATCGGCGTCAGCACGAAGAGGAGCTCCTTGGTGATGGTGGCGCCGTCCATGCGCGCCGCCTCCAGGATGTCCTTCGGGATCTCCTTGAAATAGGTGAACAGCATCCAGATCACGATCGGCAGGTTGCCGAGGCAGAGCACGACGATGAGGCCGATCCGCGTGTCGAGCAGCCCGAAGTCGCGGTAGATGAGATAGATCGGCACCAGCACGCCGACCGCCGGCATCATCTTGGTCGACAGCATCCAGAGCAGGATGTCCTTGGTGCGCTTGGTGGGCGCGAAGGCCATGGCCCAGGCGGCGGGGATCGCGATCGCCATGGCGATCAAGGTCGAGCCGCCGGCGGTGATGATCGAGTTCATCGCATGCAGCGTGTAATCGCTTCGCTCCTGGACCGTCGCGTAGTTCTCCGTGGTCCAGTGGAAGAACAGGAACGATGGCGGTGTCGAGAATGCGTCGAGCTCGGTCTTGAAGCTGGTCAGCATCATCCAGAGGATGGGAAAGAAGATGATGAACCCGACCAGCCAGGCCGCGGCTGTCCAGATCGCCGTTTTTGCGCCAGTAACTTTGCGTGCCATGGCTCAGGCCTCCAGGTTCCGTCCGACGATGCGGACCAGGAAGAAGGCGAGGATATTGGCGATCACGACGGCGACCAGGCCGCCGGCCGAGGCGCTGCCGACATCGAACTGCAGCAAGGCCGCTTGATAGATCAGGAAGGCGAGATTGGTGGTCTGCAGGCCGGGGCCGCCGCCGGTCGTGACGAAGATCTCGGCGAAGACCGTCAGCAGGAAGATGGTCTCGATCAGGATCACCACGGTGATCGGTCGCGCGAGATGCGGCAGCGTAAGATAGATGAATTTCGAGACCGCGCCGGCGCCGTCCATTTCCGCCGCCTCCTTCTGCTCCTCGTCCAGCGACTGTAACGCGGTCAGCAGGATCAGCGACGCGAAAGGCAGCCACTGCCAGGCGACGATCAGGATGACCGCCAACATCGGATAATTCGTGAACCAGTCAATCGGCTCCAAGCCTACCGAGCTCATCAGCCAGGCGAACAGGCCCGAGACCGGATGCATCAACAGGTTCTTCCAGACCAGCGCGCTCACCGTCGGCATGACGAAGAACGGCGCGATCACCATCAGGCGCACGATGTTGCGCCCGTAGATCGGCATGTTCATCAGCAAGGCGACGAAGGTACCGAGCACGATGGTGATCAGCAGCACCGACCCGACCAGGACCAGCGTGTTGATCAGGGCCGTGATGAAGGCCGGATCGGTCAGGAAGTAGGTGAAGTTGTCGAGGCCGGCGAAGCTCTCCTCGCCGGGATTGAGCAGGTTCTTGTACTGGAGCGAGAAATAGATCGTCATCGCCAGCGGGACGATCATCCAGACGAAGAGCAATGCGACCGCGGGTGCGATCAGGACTCTGCCGAGGGTGCGGGTCTGCTGTGTCGCCATGGCCGGAACTTCCCCCGGGGGGCTTCCCCCGAAACAAGGCGGCCATCCGACCGGGTGCGTGGTCGGTCGGATGGCCCAAGGTCACCGGGTGGAGTGTACCCGGTCCACGATAACGTGGGAGACTTGCCTTACTTGATATAGCCGGCCCGCTTCATCTCGCGCTCCACCGACTTCTGCGCCGCGGCGAGCGCCGCATCGACGGTGGTGGCGCCCGACAGCGCCGCGGAGAACTGCTGGCCGACGGTGGTGCCGAGGCCCTGGAACTCCGGGATGGCGGCGTATTGCACGCCGACATAGGGCACCGGCTTCACGGTCGGATGGCTGGGATCGGCCGAGTTGATCGAGTCGATCGTCATCTTCGCGAAGGCCGCGGCCTTGGTGTATTCCGCATTGTTGTAGAGCGAGGTGCGGGTTCCCGGAGGCACGTTGGCCCAGCCTTCCTTCGAGGCGACGAGCTCGGTGTAGCCCTTGCTGGTCGCCCAGGCGATGAACTTCTCCGCCGCATCGACCTTCTGCGAACCCGCCGGGATGGCGAGGCTCCAGGCCCAGAGCCAGTTGGCGTTCTTGCCGAGGCCCTTGTTCGGGGCGAGCGCAAAGCCGACCTTGTCCGCGACCTTGGACTCCTTGGGATTGGTCACGAAGGACGCGGCCACCGTCGCGTCGATCCACATGCCGCATTTGCCGGCATTGAACAGGGCGAGGTTCTCATTGAAGCCGTTGGAGCTGGCGCCCGGAGGGCCCGCTTCCTTCATCAGGTTCACATAGGTGGTCAGCGTGTCCTTCCATTCCGGCGTGTCGAACTGCGGCTCCCACTTCTCGTCGAACCAGCGCGCGCCGAAGGAGTTCGACATGGCGGTCAGGAAGGCCATGTTCTCGCCCCAACCCGCCTTGCCGCGCAGGCAGATGCCGTAGACGTCATTCGCCTTGTCGGTCATCTTCTTGGCCGCATCGATGACGAAGTCCCAGGTCGGGCTGTCCGGCATGGTCAAGCCGGCTTTCTGCATCAGGTCGGTGCGGTACATGATCATCGAGCTCTCGCCGTAGAACGGCGCGGCGTAGAGCTTGCCGTCCACCGAGAGCGCGTCGCGGATCTTCGGCAGCAGGTCGTCGACGTCGTAATCGGCCGGGAGCTTGTCGAGCGCCACCAGCCAGTTCTTCTTGGCCCAGATCGGCACTTCATAGGTGCCGATGGTCAGCACGTCGAACTGGCCGCCCTTGGTGGCGATGTCGGTGGTCACCTTCTGGCGGAGCACGTTCTCCTCCAGGGTCACCCACTTCACCTTGATGTCCGGGTTCTTGCCCTCGAAATCCGAGGTCAGGCCCTGCATGCGGATCATGTCGCCGTTGTTGACCGTGGCGACGGTCAGCGTTGTTTCTGCAAGTGCCGGAATCGCGGCAAGCAGTGCCGCCGCGCTGAGCGCGGCGCCGATCAGATTTTTCATTATGTCCTCCCAGTGATCGTCGTGAGTATTTGCTCCGACAATGATCATACGCTCACACCGGGACGCACCCGTGTCAATGGCAATTCGATGACGCGGTGCAGCAAAAGAAAGGGCCGGCGAATTGCTCCGCCGGCCCTGTCAGCAAGTTCGTATCGAAGGGTTACTGCGCGGCTTTCAACGACGCCGCGGCCTTGAGCTGCTGGGCGACGAAGTCCCAGTTGACGATGTTGTTGAGTACGGCTTCGGCGAATTTCGGCCGCGCGTTGCGATAGTCGATGTAATAGGCGTGCTCCCAGACATCGAGGGTCAAGAGCGGCGTCACGCCATCATGGGCGATCGGCGTGTCGGCGTCGTGATAGGAGGTGACCGCAAGCGCGCCGTCCTTCACCACCAGCCAGGCCCAGCCGCTGGCGAAATGGCCGACGGCCTCTTCCTGAAGTTTCTTCAACAGGGCCTCCAGCGACCCGAACGTCTTGTCGATCTGGGTCTTCAACTCGCCTTCCGGTTTCTTGCCGGGAGCGGCGAGGCAGTTCCAGAAGAAGGTGTGGTTCCAGATCTGCGCCGTGTTGTTGAACAGCGGCTTGTCACCCGACTTTGCGGCCGCGCGGATGATCTCCGGCAGCGGCTTCTTGGCCAGGTCCTTGCCTTCGAGCAGCTGGTTGGCCTTGTCGACATAGGCCTTGTGATGCTTGCCGTGGTGAAATTCCAGGGTCTCGCGCGACATATGGGGGGCCAGCGCGTCGATCGAGAACGGAAGCGGGGGGAGTTCGAGGGCCATGATGATCCTTTCCGGGAGCTGTGATGGCAGGAAGCACAGTCGCCGCACCCTCGGGGACGTTAGGGAGGGGCGCGGTACAAGCGTCCTAGCCCAGGCCTGCGTCAGCCACAATCATCCGAGGGTATCGGTGTCGGCATGACAGCAATGCGTGGAAGTGCCAGCAGTTGCTTAGTTTTTCAGAAGCGCTTGTGCCGTGGCTTCGTCGGTGATCAAGCCGTTGATGATGCGGCCCTTCAGGGCGGCATGGATCGGCACGACCTTAGAGGCACCGAGTGCGGCGCCGACCGTCAGGTTTTTGGCCGGGATCGGTAGCGGCATGCTGGTCAGGCGCTTGTTGGTGCCGCCGTTGATGACACGGCCCTCGGCGTCGATCGCCCAGGCGGTGACCTCACCCACCGCACCGAGGCGCAGCATTTCCAGCAATTCGTTGCGGGTCACGAAGCCGTCACGATAGACTTGGGCATCCTGGTCGAGCTGGCCCACGCCGACCAGCCTGAGATCCGCCTTCTCTGCCAGCGCACGCACACTGGAGACCGGCCCGATCTTCAGGACCTGCTGGCGCTCGGCGTCAGAGGCCAGAAACACCGGAAGCGGCACTGGATAATGCCGCGCCTTGGTGAGATCGGCGAGCCGCGCCAGGGTGTCGAAGAAGCTGGCCGAGCCGTCGGGTGAGATGTTGCCGACCAGCGAGACCAATTGATGGTTCGGGCAGTCCATCGGCGAGACCTGCTCGACCGCGGCGCGCATGGTGCGGCCGGTCCCGATCGCGATGATCGAGGGTTTCTCCGCGCGCAAGATCGATTCGAGCAAAGCGGCGGCGCGGTTGGCGACGCCGGTCACCGAGTTCGGCGAAACCGCATCGGTCGGCACCACCTCGCAAATGCGCAAGGAAAACTTGTCGGTGAGCCGCGCCGCCAGCTCCATGCAGGCCGCGATCGGGTGCTCCAGCTTGAAGGTGATCAGCCGCTCCGAGAGGCAGAGCGAAACCAGGCGCTGCGCCGTCGCACGGCTGACCTTCAGCTTCTTCGCGATCTCGTCCTGGGTATTGCCGGCAATATAGTAGAGCCAGCCGGCGCGGGCCGCATCTTCCAGCTTGGAACGTTCATTGTCGGCGGCGGCCATGGCTCGTCCTGCGGGATCACGCCACGAGATGGCGTTTGAGATCGCTCATCTTATCGAATATCTGCGCGGCTCCGGTAGCCTCCAGCGCGGCGCGACCGTCGCGGCCGGCATAATGGGCGCCACCGACGAAGCCCCAGACCGTCATCCCGGCGGCCTTGCCCGCGGCGACGCCGGAGATGCTGTCCTCGATGACCAGCGCGCGGTCCGGCGTGGCGCCCATGACCGCGGCGGCGTGCAGGAAGAGGTCCGGGGCGGGCTTGCCGCGCTTCACCATTTGCGAGGTGAAGACATGTCCGTCGAAGAACCCGCTCAATTTCGCCAGGGAGAGGGAGAAGGTGACGCGGTCGAGATCGCTGGAGGACGCGATGCAGATCGGCGTCTTCAGGCTGCCGAGCAGATCGACGATCCCGGGCATGGCCGCGAGCGAGGCCGAGAAGGCCAGGCGGATCGCGGCCTCCCATTTGGCACGGAAGTCGCCCGGCACCGGTTCCTTGCGCCAGAGCACATACTGGTCGGCGACGGTCTGGAAGTTGCGGCCGAGGAAACGCTGATAGACCTCGGCGAGATCGATCTCGATGTCATGCTGGCGCAACAGGGTGAGCAGGCAGCCGCAGCTCAGAATCTCGCTGTCCACCACCACGCCGTCGCAATCGAAAATGATCAGATCGAATCCGCTCATGACCCCGAGGGCAGTCCCTGCCCGGCTCCATCACTGAAGCGAAAATAGATCATATGCCCAGAGCCTGGGCAATCACTCTGCGACCATGGACCAGTCGAGCGGTTGGCCGCGCTTCAACGCCTTCGCCGCCTTCTTGCCGAGCACAGCCTTGAAATGCTTCGGTGCGAGGCCGCGGCCGGGGCGGATCGAACGGATATGCGCCTCGGTGATGACCTCGCCTGCCGCGACATCCTTGACGACATAGAGCGAGCGGCGCAACGGACGGATCGCGCGCTCGCTGGCCGAGACCTGGTAATGCACGCGGCCGACTGCCTCCCAGGCGGTGCGGCAATCGGTGACCAGGCGCGCCAGCTCCTCGGGCTCGAGGCTGAAATCGGAATCGACGCCACCGTCGGCTCGCCGCAAGGTGACATGCTTCTCGATGACACAGGCGCCGAGCGCCACCGCCGCGACCGGCACTGCCGTCCCGTAAGTGTGGTCCGAGAGGCCGACCATGCAGTCGAACATCTCCGCCATATGCGGGATGGTGCGGAGATTGCTCTCCGACGCCGGCGTCGGATAGCCGCTGGTGCATTGGAGCAGGATGAGATCGCGGCAGCCGCCGGCGCGTGCGGCGCTCACCGCCTCAGCGATCTCGCCGATCTCCGAGGCGCCGGTCGAGACGATCATCGGCTTGCCGGTGGCGGCGATGCGCTGGATCAGCGCGATGTCGCCGGTCTCCAGAGAAGCGACCTTGTAGGCGGGTGCCTCGAGCGATTGCAGCAGATCGACCGCCGTCGCGTCGAAGGCGGAGCTGAAGATGGCGATGCCGATCTCCTTGGCGCGCTTGAACAAGGGCGCATGCCATTCCCAGGGCATGGCGGCGGATTGATAGAGCTCATAGAGCCGGCGACCGGCCCAGAGGCCTTCGTTCAACAGGAACTCCGGCCCGTCATGGTCGATGGTGATGGTATCGGCCGTGTAGGTCTGCAGCTTGATCGCATCGGCACCGGACGCCTTCGCCATTTCGACGATGGCGATCGCGCGCTCCAGGCTGCCGTTGTGATTGGCCGACATCTCCGCGATGATATATGGCGGCTCGCCGGGACCTATCCGGCGTCCCGCGATCGAAATCGTGCCCATGGGTCTCAGACCTCCCCGCCCGAATGATAGTAGCCGTCCGGTCCCAGGGCGTAGCCGCAACCGCGGAAGAGCGCAAGGGAGGCCGCGTTCTGGGCCAAGACCTGGGCGTAGAAGTGGGCACCCGGCGCCAGCGCACGCGCCGCGTTCAGCAGCGCGGTGCCGACGCCACGCCCATGCTGCCCAGGTGCCGCCGCGATCGAGACCAGGTACTGGGTCCGGTCCTTGTCGGCGCCGAACCAGTCGAGGCGAATGAAGCCGGCGGGCTTGCCCCCCGCCTCGCCGATCAGCAGCAGATCGCGGCCATTCGCCAGCTTGGCGGTCAGCCAGCGGCAATGATCGTCGAAGGAGAACGGATTCTGGTTCAGCGCGTAACGCCGGGTCTCCGGCGCCTGCTGCCAGTCATAAAGCAGGCGCGCATCGTCCATTTCCGCGAGACGCAGGACCAGCGGCGTTCCATCCTTCAGGCGCATGGCCGGCACGACCGCAGCGGCGAGGCGGAGTGAGCCACGGCCGTCCGACAGGGCAAGAGCGGCTTCGTGCATGTGGTGATAGAGCGCCGGGTCATTGCGCAGGCGCTCGAGACTGGCGCGCAAGCTGGCAGCGACCTTGTCTTCGGGATCGGTGCCGAGAGAGCCGCAGACCAGGGCAGCGCCGCGCGCGACGACGGTCTCGGCATTGATCTTCTGGTTCGCCGCAATCACGACCAGCAGGCTCGGGAGGCCAAGGCAGGCACGCTCCCAGGTGCCGGTGCCCGGCGCGCCGATGACGAGATCCGCCCTGGCCATCGCCGCCGCGACCTCGGCGACGTCGAGCATCAGGTTCACGCGACCGCCCATCCGTGCCGCCTGCTCTCTGACGGCATCGAGATAGACGGCTTTGGCACCCAGAATCACATCGATCTCTTGAATATCGGTCGCTTCGAGCGCGCCGAGGGCGATGCCCGTGCCGTTGACCGGATCGGTGCCGCCGAAGGCAATGAGGACGCGCCCGATCCTGCGCCTCTCGGCGATGCGCGCCGCGACCGATGTGCGCATTGCGGGAAACTGGGCGCGCAGGACGGCGTTGTCCGGTCCGAGCAGGAAGCGCGTCTCCGGCCGCGCAATTGCGCCGTAAGCCTCCGACGCGATGTTCGGCGCAGGATTGAGGATCACGTCGGCATCGGATTGTGCCTCGATCAGGTCGTCGAACACGGCGACCGTCGCACCCCTGGCAGACATGGCCGTTTCGAGATCCAACGTCGCGCAGTAATGGTCGACCACCAGAAGATCGCAGCTTCCGCCGCAGGCCCGCAGGATCTTGGCGGCCTGCGCTTCCGCCGCAGGCTCGGTCACGTCGATGACGGCGCCCGGCGGGGCGCTCTCCCGCAAGAAGGCGATGGACGATTCCGAGATCGCCCAGAAGACGCGCCAACCGAGTTGGTCGAGCAGGGTCGCGAATGCATTCGACCGCATCGCATGACCGAAGCCGGTCTTCTGATCCGCCTCGAAGCGGAACACGGCCGCGGGCGCGGAGGAGGGCTTCGCCGTCGGCCCGCCGATGCGGCGATGGGCGTTGATCGCAACGATCTCCGGATGCTCGGCCAGGACGCCGAGCACTTCGTCCATGCCGGCGATCCTGCCCTGCGGCAGGAGCGGAAAAAGCGCCGCGAAGAAATCGTAGTCCTCCGGGAAGTCCAGGGTCCAGCGCTGCTGCACCGCAGGCCAGCCGGGGCCGATCAGGCTGGCGCGCGTCACATCGGCGGCGCGGCGCAGCCACGGCGTCACATGCTCACGATCATAGGGCGCAGTCGCCACCTTGTCGGCACGCTCGAGTCCTTCGCGGGTGAAGACCTCGCAATCGAGCCCGTGCGGATAGAGCCGCGGCATGTTGTTGGCGGCGTAATCCACGCCCGCTTCGGCGCGCAGCCGGATCACCCGGTCGCAGATGCCGGGATCGATCAGCGGGCAGTCGCTGGTGACGCGCAGCACGACATCGGCATCGGCCCGCCGCGCGGCACCGGCGTAGCGCGAGAGCACATCCTCGGCCGAGCCGCGGTGCACCTGCGCGCCGGCGCGTTCCGCCGCGGCGACGATGGCACCATCCTCCTCGCGATCGGTGGTCGCGATCACCACGGCATCCACCGAAGGAATTGCCCGGCAGCGCCGGATCGCGTGATCGAGCACGATCCCCTGTCCCCCCGAGATGCTCCCAAGGGGCTTCAGCACTTTCCCCGGCAGCCGCGTCGAACCGAAACGCGCCTGGATGATGGCAACGGTCTTGGTCATTGAGAATGCATGTCCGCCGGAATGGGTTCAGGCACAGCGACGCCGTTTCAGCGTCACGTCCCCGTGCGGAAATCGTAGAAGGCGCCTGCAAGCGAGCGACGGAAACGGACGAAGGGCGCCATGCGGTGATTGCTGATCAACAGGGCCTTGCTGCCGCAATATTCGACCTGCGGCATGAAGTCGACGCCGAGGGCCTTGGCGATCTTCTGCAGGCGCCGCGTCACCGCCTCGCGGTCGAGGCTCGGGAACAGCTCGGCGCGCACATTCTTGTCCGGGATGTGCCAGCGGTACTTCTGGTCCGGGCGCCAGGCGCTCGCCGTGCCGGGCGCCGCGCTGAAGCCTTCGCGACGCTGCACCGCCTCGACCAGCTGGTCGATGATGATCTGCGCACCGAGCCGGTCGTCCTCGAAGGACATAGCGTGGTGAAAAGTGTCGATCATCGCCGGCGTGTAGAGACTGGTCGCGGCGCCGGAGATGATGCGGTCGGCCAGGTTCAGCGCTTCCGCGACCGAGCGCGCCACCGGGTTGACTCGGTTGGAGAGGTAGCGCCGGGTCACCGCGGAATCGATCGGCAGCATGCAGATCGCCGGCTTGCCGAGAGCGATTGCCTCGGTGCCGGTCGTGCAATTGGTATGGATCAGCAGGCTGGAGGCCAGGATCCACGGCACGGCGGAGCCTTCGCGCACCACCTGGACCTTGGCATCACCCCTGAAAGCGTCGGACCAGGTTGCGATCCGTTCGCTGGGATGCGGGCGGATGACCACGGTGCGTTCCGGATAGGCGTTGCGAAGCCCGGCCACGATCTCGAGGATGGCCGCCTTGTTGGCATTCTCCATCTCGCAGATCGAGCGCACATAATCCATGTGCTCGGTGTTGTCGGGATCGATCTTGCCGAGGCGCACCTGCTCCTTGAGGATCTCGTCCTGGGTGCCCTTCTCGGAGTTGGTGAATCCCTGGTTGGTATTGACCAGGATGAAGTCACCGCGCGCCGCCCGGATTCGCGCCACATCCTCGTCGAACAGCGATCGGAAGGTGGAGCGCAGCAAGTCCCAGCGCGGATTGAGCGCCATCGCGACCTTGGCGCTGGCCTCGGGAAAGCGCGTGACAAAGGACTGCGTGTTGCCTTCGCCGCCGATGAAAATGGCTTCGGCTTGCGCAACCGCCTCGGGCGCGATCCAGCGCAGTTCCTCAGGCTTGGTGACCAGCCCCGGCAATTCCTCATCGATCGCGGCGGTGAAGTAGCCGCAGGCTCGCGCCTTGGCGAGGCTCCCCGCATCGCGGCGGGTCATGGTCTTGGACAGATAGATGCCAGGAGGCATGCGCCGGATGTTGCTCTCGATCAGCCATTTCTGGCCGAGCATCACCTCAAATCCGTAGGTCAGGGCAATGACGGAAAGCAGCAGCCGAGAGTCGAGCTCTCGTGAGGCTATTTCCATCGGCAGATAGAGGAGTCTGTTCATTATACGGAGAGCGCAAACCCGAAACCGTTGAACATGTGCACCGCGATACCTCCCCCGAGCGGCACAGCCGGGATCGAGTTCACCCCGATTCTACCTAGCCCGCCGCCGATTTGCCATGAGCTTCTTAGCGCCTAAGCCTGCACGATAAAAGGGAAAATGCGCGCAAGCGAGCCGTCAGGATGCCGCACTCCCAAGCCATTTTAGCGAACTCAGCCGACAAATTGTTGACCGATCGGTGGCCGATTCGCCTCAAGTCGACTTTTAGGCTGGAAGCGCGGCCCAGGGGCAGGGCGCGCCGCCGCCCGGGCCAGATTCCCCTGCCCGGCGCCGGAGCCCCGCCTGGAACCACCACCCCTCAGTGATTGTCGCGCGGCAGACCCTTTTCCTGGGCGATGTGCTGATACTTGATCGCCGGCTGCAGGACCATGCCCTGGTCGAGCTGGGCGACGATGCCGCGCTGGATTTCCTGCCAAGGGGTCTGGTGGGCGGGATACTTGTAGCCGCCCGCATCCATCAGCGCCTTGCGCCGGGACTTGATCTCGGCTTCGTCGATCAGCACATCGACCCTGCTCTTCTTGAGATCGACGCGGATCTTGTCGCCGTTCTTCAGGATGGCGAGGTTGCCGCCGGCCGCCGCTTCCGGCGCGCAGTTCAGGATCGAGGGCGCGCCCGAAGTGCCGGACTGGCGACCGTCACCCATGGTGGGCAGCGAGTGGACGCCCTGCTTGATCAGATAGGCCGGCGCCCGCATGTTCACGACCTCGGCGGCGCCCGGATAGCCGATCGGGCCGGCGCCGCGGATCACCAGGATCGAATCCGCTGTGATGCCGAGCGTCGGATCGTCGATCCGATGGTGATAGTCCTCCGGCCCGTCGAACACGAAGCAGGTAACCTCGAACGCATCGGGGTCATTCGCCTTGGAGAGGTAGCGCTTGCGGAACTCCTCATCGATCACGCTGACCTTCATGATTCCGCTGTCGAAGATATTGCCCTTCATCGCGACAAAGCCGGCATGCGCCTTCAGCGGCTTGTCATAGGTCTTGATGACGTTCGGATCCATGATCTTGGCGTCACGGCAGTTCGCGCCGATGGTCTTGCCGTTGACCGTCATCGCCTCTTCTTCGATCAGCCCCTGCTTCATCAGTTCGGCCACGACCGCGGGCACGCCGCCGGCATGGTGATAGTCCTCGCCGAGATACTCGCCGGCGGGCTGCAGGTTGACGATCAGCGGGATGTCGCGGCCATAGGTCTGCCAATCCTCGACGTCGAGCCGGACGCCGAGATGGCGCGCGATGGCATTGAGGTGGATCGGCGCATTGGTCGAGCCGCCGATCGCCGAATTGACCCGGATCGCGTTGATGAAGGCCTTCTTGGTCATGATGTCGGAGGGCTTCAGATCCTCCTTCACCATTTCGACGATGCGTCGGCCGGTCTCATAGGCCATCTGCTGGCGCTCGCGATAGGGCGCCGGGATCGCCGCCGAGCCCGGCAGCTGCATGCCGAGCGCCTCGGCCAGCGAGTTCATGGTGGTCGCCGTGCCCATGGTGTTGCAATAACCGGTCGACGGTGCCGAAGAGGCGACCAGCTCGATGAAGCCCTTGTAGTCGAGCTCGCCGGTCGCCAGCAGCTCGCGCGCCTTCCAGACGACCGTGCCGGAGCCGGTGCGCTCGCCCTTGAACCAGCCGTTCAGCATCGGTCCGACCGACAGGGCGATTGCCGGAATGTTCACCGTGGCGGCGCCCATCAACATGGCCGGCGTCGTCTTGTCGCAGCCGATGGTCAGCACGACGCCGTCCAGCGGATAACCGTACAGCACCTCGACCAAACCGAGATAGGAGAGATTGCGGTCGAGCATGGCGGTCGGCCGCTTGCCGGTTTCCTGGATCGGATGGACCGGAAACTCGATGCAGATGCCGCCCGCCTCGCGGATACCCTCGCGCACCCGCTTCGCCAGCTCGATATGGTGCCGGTTGCAGGGCGAGAGGTCGGAGCCGGTCTGCGCGATGCCGATGATCGGCTTGCCGCCTTGCAGCTCTTCCAGGGTGAAGCCGTAGTTCAGATAGCGCTCGAGATAGAGCGCGGTCATATCGACGTTGTCGGGATTGTCGAACCAGGCGCGCGAGCGGAGCTTCTGCGGCGCCGTGTCGTGACCGTTGGCCTTCTTGCTGGACATGGGGTGCTTTCTGGCAGGGGTGTACTAACCGGTTTTAAGACCTTGAGTATTTCGCCCAAGCGGGGCGCGTCAAGAGCCCATTCCGGGTATTTGTACGAGAAATAGCATTGTGCCGCAGTGCAGCGAAAAATGCGCCCGGCAAGTGTGACGGCGGGATGTCGGTGCGCAGCCGTCGGCGTCAGATCCAGGCGAGATCGTTGGCGCGGCTGGAGAACACGAAGGCGGTCGCGCCGAAGTCCGCCAAGTGCCGTGGCAGGTCGCGCCGGGGATCGGGCAGCAACGCACCGAGCGTCGAGAGGCCATCGGCGATCGCGGCCGTGGGGGCCAGCACCGTGATCGATCGATCGGGATCCGCGCAGGCGATACGGCGCGGATCGATGATGTGGTTGAAGCGGCCGGATGCTTCGAACAGCATGCCGCGCGCCGCCGATGTGGCGACGGCGCCGCCGGAGACTTCGAGCCTGGTCACCAGACGCGCATGATCGTCCGGCGCCGGCACGCCGATGGTCCAGGCGCCGCCGTCGGGCCGGCGATCGATCGCCAGGGTCTCGCCGAGATTGACCAGCGCGTGGCTGAAGCCGTGGCGCTTGAGCAGCGCGCCGATGCGATCGCTGATATAGCCCTGGGCGACGCCATTGAGGGTCACCCGCATGCCGGGGCGGTCGAAGACGATCGCGTCTTCATCGAAAGCCACGCCGCGGTAGTCAACGGCACGGCGCACACCGGCGATCATCGTCGCGGAAGGGCCGGCAGGATCGGCATCCGGCTGCGCGAAGTGATCGGCCAGGAGCTTCCAGAGCGGCTGGATCGTCGGATCGAAACGGCCGTCGCTGGCGGCGGCGAGGTTTAAAGCCTGGGACAGCAGCTCCCGCAACTCGAAGGGTGCGGCATCGAGGCGGCCTTCGCGGTTGAGCCGGCTCAGCGCGGAATCCGGCTGATGCAGGCTGAAAATGGCCTCCAGCCGCGCGATCTCCGCCAAGGCCGCCGCCAGCGCGTCGGCCGCCGTGGCGCGATCCGCGGCATAGAGAGTCAAATCGGCCGACGCGCCGAGCGCGATGCCCTGCCAGCGGAACGGTGTCGCCTCCGTGGCGGCAGCGTCCCGTGCCAAGGCCGGCAGAGCGATGCCGGCGGCGAGGATCGAGATCACGCGGCGGCGGCTGAGGTCAGCTGGCATGGTCGTCCCCATGGTCGTCCTCGTGCGGATGATCGACGGCGAGCGCTTTCGCGGCGGCATCGAAATCGACCACGGTGCCGCCATGCTGCTTCGCATATGTCTCCGCGGCAGCCTTGTCGGCGAACGGCACGGCACCGGGTCCGTCTTCCTCCATGGCGGTCGGAATATTGCCGCCGATCACGAAGCTCGCCTTGCGGATATCGACCCAGGCGCCCGGTGCCGGATGCTCCCAGTTCCCCTGTCCCATGTCGTTCACATAGACCACCTGCAAGGCCCCGCCATGCACCTCGGTCTCAATGAAGGTGAAGGCCTCGCCGGC
This sequence comes from Dongia sedimenti, assembly GCA_030715195.1. Classification (GTDB taxonomy): domain Bacteria; phylum Pseudomonadota; class Alphaproteobacteria; order Dongiales; family Dongiaceae; genus Dongia; species Dongia sedimenti. Next base: position 224,472 of record JAUYVI010000001.1, on the reverse strand, counting down.
CGAGGCGAACCAGAACGGCTTGTCCTGGCCGCTCACGAAGGCCTGGCCCATCGGCCCGTCATGCTCGGTCAAATTCATATGGCAGAAATAGGCGACCGACTGCTCGTCCGGCTCGAGCGGCTTCGGCAGCGACGCGCTGTCCTGGGAGTCGCAGGCGCCGAGCAGCAGCGCGACGGCGAAAGTGGCGGATGCCATCAACGTTCTCATGACTCACTCCGCGAGAATTTCCAATTGGCCAGGACCAGCGGCACCGCGATCCAGACGGCCAAGGCGGCGACCAGCGTCGCCGGGGCGAACTGCGCCTGCTCGCTGAGGCCCGACATGCCGGAGAACTGCCGGACGTTCTCGAAGGCGGTCAGGTTGAGCAGACGATAGATGTCGGCCGGATTGGCCAGCAGCAGCCAGGGAAAGACCTTGTCGCTGATCCAGCCCTTGCTGGCGACCAGCAGGCCCATCAGCAGCACGTCGTAGATCACCACGAAGGCGAGCCAGAGACCGATCGAGATCCCGGCCGCCGTGCTCCGTTCGCGCACCGAGGCGCTGATCCAATAGGCCAGCGCCACGAAGGCGGCACCCAGCAGGATCGAGCTCGCGATCAGGGTGGCGAAAGCCTGCCAGGACTGCGCATCGCCCTGGTCGCCGAACGCCATCGCCGCGCCCGCGCCGCCATAGCCGATCAGGGTGGCGATCGCCAGGATGGCGACGTGGCCCAGGAACTTGCCGAGCATGATCTGCCGCCGCGTCACCGGATAGGTCAGCAACAGCAGCATGCAGCCGCGCTCCACCTCGCCGACGATGGCGTCATAGGAGATCAGCAACGCGATCAGCGGCATCAGGAAGATGGTGAGGCTGGCGAGGCTGACCACCACGACCGCCAGCGGCTTCACACCGAGCTCGCCGGTCGGCGCGCTGCCGAGGAAGGTCAGCGCGAAGGCGAGGCCGGCGAGCAGCAGGGTCGCACCGAGCACCCAGCGGTTGCGCATCCCGTCGCTGATCTCCTTGCCGGCGATCACCAGAGTGGCGTTCATGCTTCACCTCCCGCGGCAGCGGCTTTCGCGGCTTCCGGGCTGAAATGGCGGTAGATCTCGTCCAGCCCCGGCCGGGCGATGTCGAGATCGGCGACCGCGTCACCGAGCGCGGTCAGGCGGGCGAGCGCCTCGAGCTTGTCCTCGACATGGACGAAGAGCTGCAGCGAATGCCCGTTTTCGCTGACGACCGCGCGCTGCGCGATGCTGCCGAGCGCAGACACCGCTGGGCCGGTTCCGTTCGGCGTCACGACGGTGATGCGGACCGGGAGGTCGGCTTCGCGGCGCAGCATGTCCAGAGGACCAAACGCGGCCAGATGACCGGTGTTCATGATGGCGACCAGGTCGGTCTTGGCCTCAAGCTCGGTCAGGATGTGCGAGGAGATGATGACCGTCGCACCCCGGTCGGCCAGTTCGCGCATGATCTGGAAGAACTCGGCGCGCGAAGCCGGGTCCAGGCCCGTCGTCGGCTCGTCCAGCAGCAGCAGCTGGGGATCGCCGAGCAGCGCCTGGGCGAGGCCGAGGCGCTGCCGCATGCCCTTGGAATAGGTCTTCACCCGCCGCGACGCGGCAAAGGACAGGCCGACACGCTCCAGCAGGGCGTCGCATTGCTTCAGCGGCGCGCGCTTCAGCCTGGCGTAGAAGCGCAGGGTCTGGGTGCCGGTGAGCTCGTCATGGAAGGCGACGTTCTCGGGCAGAAAGCCGATCTGCCGGCGGTGCTCCAGGGCTGCACGGGCGGGCTCGACGCCGAGCACCTTGAGGCTGCCCGCGGTCGGGCGGATCAGGCCGAGGATCAACTTCATCAGCGTGGTCTTGCCGGCGCCGTTATGGCCGATCAGCGCCAAGGTGGTGCCGGCATCCAAGGTGAAATCGAGGCCATCGACCGCGCGATGGGCGCCGTAATGGCGACTGAGGCCGCGCGCGGCGATCGCCACGGTTTCCAGTCCGGCGGTTTCGAGTTCCGGGATCACGATTTTTCCTATGGCGTTCATGAATCAGGATCGGCTGAGCCGACCTCCCATTCGAGTTTTTCCGGCAGCGGCGGCAGCACGCGCGGCGGCACCTCCGGTGCCATTAAGGGATAAGAGTCGACCACCCCGCCGGGCGTCAGCGCCGGGAACTGGCCTTGCGCCACGCGCAACAGCTCCATCGCCGGGCTGGAGAGCAGCAGTTTCGACAGCGGATAGCGCCAGACCAGCCAATCGACCACGTTGTTGGGCCGATAGGCGGTGTCGGCGATGCCGTCGCCGTCGAGATCGAAGGCGGTGTTATCGCTCCAATAGTTGCCATGGCCCTTCACGGACCATTCATAGGTCTTGGTGCCGGCGTAGCGCATCTGCACGCGATTGCCGATGAAGGCATTGTCGGAGATCGCGTTTTCGTCGGAGCCGGTCACGTGCACGCCGATGTCGCAGTCCTCGAAGCGATTGCCGGTCACGCGGTTGCGCAGCGCCAAGTACATGAACAGGCACTTGCCGCCGCTGCCATAGACGTAATTGTCGGTAATCCGCCCCTTGCGCGCCGAGTTCAGCATCAACCCCTGGTCTCGATCCTTGATCGAGACGTTACCCGAGACCTTGAGGTTGTCCGAATACATCAGGGCATAGCCGATATGATCGCCAATCGAGACGTTGTCGGTGACCGCGCCGCCCTTCGAATACATGTAGTGCACGGCGAAGCGCAGGCGCTCGAACCGGTTGCCCGCGATCACGTTGTCCTTGCCCAACTGCATGAAGATGCCGTCGCGGCCGCCGGTCACGACATTGTCGGCGATGGTCGATCCAATATTGTTCCAGGCATGGATGCCGTTGCCGCGGTTGTTCAGCCAGAGGTCGTTGCGGTTGGTGACCGTGTTGCCGATGACACGCGCCGCCTTTGGACCGTGCAGCGTGATCCCGAACAGATTGCGATCGAGCCAGTTGTGCTCGATCACCGGATTGTCGGCCCCCTTCTCCACATAGATGCCGGCGTCAATGCCGGTCTTGTCGATACCGGAGCCGGAGATGTGCAGGCCGCGCACCGTGACGCTGGACGAAAGGATGCGGATCACGCTGCCTTGTCCGGTGCCCTCGATCGCGGTCGTTTCGAAGGAATCACCCTCGATGGTGAGCGGCTTCTCGATCACCACGGAGCCTTTATGCGTCCCGGGCGCGAGATGCAGGACATCGCCCGGCATCGCAGCGGCGACGGCCTCGACGAGGCCGTCGCCGACCGCGACTTCGATGGTCTTGGCTTGCGCATGCGTCGCGGCAGGCAGGGCCCCGAGAAGGAGGCCCAGAGCGACGACGATCGCTGCCTGCCGTGCGCGCATGGGTCTTAGGCCTTGGCCGGCTCGACCAGCATCTGTCCCGACATCTCCATGTGGAGCGCGTGGCAGAACCACTGGCAGTAGTAGTAATAGACGCCGGGCTGGTCGGCGACGAAGGTCACGGAAGCCGTGGCTTGCGGTCCGACCTCCATGGCAACGCCATAATCGACCATGGTAAATCCGTGGGTCAGGTCCACCACATCGTCGATGTTGGTCTGAATGACCGTGACCTCGTCGCCTTGTTGCACCTTGAACTGGGTGATGCCATAGGCCGGTGCGGTCGAAGTCATGTAGACCCGCACCTTTTTACCGTCGCGGATGACCTTGCTGTCGGCATCCAGATCGACACCGTCCTTCTTGGCCTGCTGCCGCGCGTCTTCCCACATCGGGTCGTTGCGGTTCCAGATCTCGACCGGGTTGATCATGTTGGCCTTCATGATTGCGGCATCATGCGGCTCGGCGAAAGCAGCACCGTCATGCACCAACTTCATCTCGTCGCCCGAGATGTCGATCAGCTGGTCGTTCTCCGGCTTCAGCGGACCGACGTTGATGAAGCGATCCTTGGAGAACTTGCAGAGTGCCACGGCCCACTTGCCGTCGGCGTCCTTGGTCTCGCTCATCGAGGCATTGAGATGCCCGACCTGATAGTTGACGTCGAGCTTCTGCTTGATCGGGTCGATCTTCTCGCCCTTGTAGGCCCGGACTGCCTCGTCGATGTTCCACTTCACGATCTGGGAGTCGAGGAACAGCGAGGTGTAAGCATTGCCGCGGCCGTCGAACGACGTATGCAATGGCCCGAGGCCAAGCTCGACGTTGGCGACGATTGCCGATTCCGGTGCCGCCTTGCCGGCGAAGACGTCATCGAGCTTCGCCCACTCGACCACGGTCGTGGTCGGCGACAGCTTGCCGTTGATCACCACATACTTGCCGTCTGGAGACGCGTTGCAGCCGTGCGGTGAGTTGGCAATCGGGATGTAGAGAGTAAAGGGGGACTTCGCCGCTTTGGTCCCGTCCACCACCGGCACGCCGTTGATCATCTCGGCCTTGCCGGCCTTCACGGCCGCCTCGATCGCCGGGATGTTGAAGAAGACCGCGTGATCGGTCTCGGACGAAGTCATGCCTTCCAGCGTGATTTCCTCCTCGGCGTCGTAGCAGGTCGAGGCGGCATACTTGCCGGTATAGTCGGCATCGCAGTTGTCGAGGTTGCCGCTGACGATCACCTGCCAGGACACCGTCATCGTGTCGCCGTCGACCGCGGTGAAGACCGAGCGCCATTTCTTGTAGTCGTCAAGATCGCGGCCGTCGTTGATCAGCGGCGCGCGGTTCTCGCCGTTGCAGAACACGTAGCCGGTCTTCGGGTAGCGCTGGACGCGCATGCCGTGGATCGAATGCGCATTCGGGATCTCGATGATCTTGTCGGTCTTCATCACATCGATGCGGATCCGCGCGAGCCGCGTGTTCGCCTTGTCGTTGATGAAAACGTAGCGGCCGTCATAGGAACCGTCGGTGACCGACGGACGCGGGTGGTGGCAGTCGCCGTTCATGAAGGTCTTCAGGCCGAGTTTGGCGAGACGTTCCTTGGTCTTCGGCAGCAGGCCTTCGGTCAGGATCTTCAGGCTCTCATTGGTCTGGCCCCAGCCGGTCGCGCTGCAGCGGTTGAACACCGGAATACGCAGCAGCTCGCGCATCGACGGGATGCCGAGGACCCGCACCTCGCCGGTCTGGCCGCTGCTCCAGAAGCCGACATAGTCGTCGAGATGGCCAGGCGGCACGCTGACCTCATCGGCCGTGGCGGCGAAGGCGGACTTCGGCACAACGATCGTGCCGACCGCGACGCCGGCCGCACCGGTCGCGGCGAGGGTCGAGAGCGCGACACCTCCACCGAGGAGGCCGCGACGGCTGAGGCCGTCGGCGGTTTCAGGTTTCAACGATTTCGTAGACATAGGCTTCTCCTTTGCTAAGCCGTGGGCACAGGTTCTCTCGGTGGAGCGACCTGCGGTAATGATGGCGGTGTGGGAGCGGCAGGCGGCGGCATGGTGGGCGGGCGCTTCTTGCCGCGACCGGTCTTCTTCAGCAGAAGCGGCGGACAGGTGTTGTCGTCCCAGTAGATCACCTGGCACTTCATGCAGTAGACGCATTCATTGGGATTGATCTGGCCGAGCGGATGGATCGCCTGGACCGGGCAGTTCTTGGCGCAAATCTGGCACTCGAAGCCGCATTGCTTGCGCCGCTTCAGCCAGTCGAACAGGCGCAGCCGCCCGGGGATCGCGAGCGCCGCACCCAACGGGCAGAGATAGCGGCAGAAGAACCGGTTGATGAAGAGGCTCGCCACCAGCAATCCGCCGGCGTAGACGACGAAGGGCCATTCGCGCTGGAATTGCAGCATGACCGCGGTCTTGAACGGCTCGACCTCGGCGAAGCGCTCGGCCAGCGCGATCTCCTTGAGGCTCAGGCCGAACAGGCCGAGGAAGAGGACGTATTTGAGCGGCCAGAGGCGCTCGTGCCAGTGAAACGGTATGTTGATCTGGCGGATGTGCAGCCGTTTCGCGAGTTCGTTGATCAGTTCCTGCGCCGAGCCGAAGGGACAGAGCCAGCCGCAGAACGGGCCGCGGCCCCAGAACAACAGCGAGACCGCCGTGGCGCACCACAGGATGAAGATCAACGGTTCCAGCAGGAACTGCTCCCAGCGGAAGCTGCCACTCAGCAACGAGCCGGTGAAGGTGAACACGTTGACCACCGAGAGCTGCGCCCCGGTGAAGCCGCCGAGCCAGACCACGCTGAAGATGAGATAGGCCACGCGGATCGCGGTGAAGAATTTCGGCTTCTTCACCAGGACGTCCTGGAAGAAGAAGATCAGCGTCAGGATGGCGAGCGAAAGCGCCAGGATTGCGATCTCGACCGCATGCGCGCGCCAGACCGACTTCCAGAGCTCGGTCTTGGCCGCGGCGGCTTCTTCGTCTTCGGTCGCCGCAGCGTCATCGCTGGCGAGCGCCGGGGCGGCGGCGGCCGGCGGCGGCGCGGTCACGGTGACGAAGCGCGCCGGGAGGCTGTAGTTGAGCGCGAAGCTGGTGAATGACTTGGCGGTCGGGCCGGTCGGTCGCTGGGCCAGCAGCTCGATCCGCCATTCTTCGGTCGGATTGAACTCGAACTTGGCCGGAATGCGGAACAGCCCGATCTCCTTGAACTCGGGCATGCCCGCCGCGAGGGAACCGAGCCGGCGATAGTCGTGATCCTTGAACAGGATCGTGGTCTGGTCCTGTACCAGCTGGAAGCGGTCGAAGATGCCGCCGCGCACATAGCCCGAGCCGCGAAAGGAATAGTCGCCGTTCGCGGCGATCAGGATCGCCTGCTGACCGGGAGCGAGCGAGCCGGCCAGGGTCTTGTAGTCCTGCTCGCCGAGAATGCTGCGGCCGATGGATTCGATGCTGACCGGTGCGACATAGAGGTCGATGAAATCGTCGGTCGGCACGCCGGCGCGGGCGAAGGGTTCCGGACTGCCGATGCCGATCTTTTGGAAGGCGGCATCGACATCGCTGTTCAGCAAATGCAGGCGGCGAATCGAGCCGTCGCCCACCAGCGTCTGCCAGTCGCCCGCCTGGAACGGGACCTGGGCCAGCGTGCGTTGTCCCGCCGGAATTGCGGCATCGGCCTTGCCGGTCGCGGTAAAGCCGGCGAGGCCACGCGCCTTTGCGACCTTGAGCGACGTGCGGGAGACGCTGTCAGTGATGACGATCGCCGTCACCGTCGCGCCGGAGATGGCATCGACCTGGGCATCGCTCTTGTTCTGCGCCGCTTCGACGATGTTGCGGCCGATGAAGGCATTGACGAAGGCATCGAGCTTGGCCGGCGGAATGCCGGCGAGCAGGATCGGCTCGTGATGCTCGGTGACCTTAAGACCGACGATGACGCCGTTCTTGTCGAGCCCGACCAGCAGCCGGATCGGCTTGCCGGAATAGCCGATATCGCTCGCTTCGAAGACGTAGCCGAGCAGCTCTTCGCCCTTGAACGCGGGCATCGCCGCCGGCTTGCCGTCCTTCGCGCCGAAATGGTCGGCGCCCGGGAAGACCTCCTCCGGCTTTACCTCTTGCAGATAGGCACCGAAGCCCTTCGCCTCAGACGGTGCACTCACAAGTAGAGCGGCCAGACAGAGCACGAGTCCGACGCAGATCGCAGTCAAGCCCCCGAGCCAAGAGCATGGCGCGCTCGCTTCTCGCGACATTCGACCCTTCACCTGCACCGGCACCCCGCCCGCTTCCGCGCCTCCGGGGCGCTCTCATGGATGCAAGGTTAGGAGATATATCGGGGCGCGAGCTTTGACTCTGATCAAAGTGGACGAAATATATCCACGGCAGCCGGCCCAGCGGAGTGTCACAGAGGTGACCCGGCTGCGCTTGATAAAGATCAAGCAAAGAAAGGGTCGACGCGATCGCGAGCGACCACGGGACTAGGCGGTTTCGGCGACCTCGCCACGCTGCGCGGTCCGGAGGGTCACGAAGGTGATCGCGCAGGCCAGGACCGCGCAGAGAGCGATCATCGCCACCATCGGCTGCGCGCCCGCTTGGGCGAACAGGCCGCTCAGCGCCATGACGACGGCACCGGTCATCATGCCAAGGGCGCCGCCCAAGGCGGAAGCGGTGCCGGCAATGGCGCCATGATGCTCCAGGGAGAGCACGCCGCAAGTCGGCAGGACCAGCCCCAGGAAGCCGTAGCCCATGAACAGGCCGACGATCATCACCGGCAGGCTGTCGAAACCGGAGAGCATCACCGTCGCCAGGATCGTCATGGTCGCAGCCATGCCCGCGACGGCCACACGAACCACCGGCGCCAGGCCGAAGCGCTTGGTGAGCCTGCCGGTCAACTGGCTGAAACCGAAGAACGAGGCCGCGTTCAGCGAGAAGCAGAGGCTGAATTGCCACTCCGAAAGCCCGTATTGCTCGCGCAACACGAAGGGCGAGTTGCCGAGATAGACGAAGAACGCCGAGAGCCCGAACGCACCGACCATCGAGAGCCCGACGAAACTGCGGTCCTTCAGCAGGTGGCCATAGGCGCGGAACGCGCTGCCCCAGCTGCTGCCCGCGCGGGCTTCGCGCGGCCGCGTTTCCTCGAGCGCGAAGACGGCAAGCAGAAGCGCGATCACCGCGGCCACGGTCAGCGCCCAGAACACGCCGCGCCAGCCGACGGCGGCAATGACGGCGCTGCCGAACAGCGGCGCCAGAATCGGCGAGACGCTCATCACCAGCAGCAGCATCGACATGATCCGCGTCGCCTCGTGGCCGGTATGAAGGTCGCGCACGATCGCCCGCGGAATCACCATGCCGGCGCAGCTGCCGAAGGCCTGCAGGACGCGGAAGGCGATCAAGGTCTCGATGTCGGGGGCGAGCGCGCAGCCGACGCTGCCGATCGCAAACAGCACGAGACCGCCATAGATCGGCAGCTTGCGCCCGAAGATGTCGGCGAGCGGCCCGTAGAACAGCTGGCAGACGCCGAAGACGATGAAGAACGCCATCAGGCTGGCCTGCACGCGGGCCGTGCTCGCGTTCAGACTGTCGCCGATCGTCGGCAGCGCCGGCAGGTACATATCGACCGCGAACGGTCCGACCGCGGTGATGAGACCCAGCACCACGGCCAAGCGCAGAAAATGATTCATCGTGAAGCCGAGGTGATCGGGGTGTGCGGATACGGGCGTTACTGGGCGGCGGCGGCGCGGTCGAGGGTCGGATAGTCGGTATAGCCTTCCGGCCCTTGCGTGTAAAACGTATTGGGGTTGGCTTCGTTCAGCTTCGCGTTCGCCTTCAGCCGCGCCGGGAGATCCGGATTGGCGAGGAAGGTGCGCCCGAAGGCGATGGCATCGGCGCGGCCGGACGCGAGCGCGGCGCTGGCATCCTCGAGGTGATAGTCGGAATTGATGATCAGGGTGCCCCGATAGGCCTTGCGGATCTGCGGCACGAGATCGCGGGTGCCGGGGCGGAAGGTGCTTTCCGGCCGCGAGGCGCGCATCTCCAGGAAGGCGAGATTGAAGCCGTTCAGCGCTTCTACCGCCGCCAGGAACAGCTTCTCCGAATTGGAATCGCCGCAGCCCTGCGGATCGTCGTTGGGCGAGAGCCGCACCGCGGTGCGATCCGCGCCGGCGACCTCGACCAGCGCCCGGGTCGCTTCCTTCAGCAAGCGGATGCGGTTCTCGATCGGACCGCCATAGGCGTCGGTGCGCTTGTTCGTACCGTCGCGCAGGAACTGGTCGATCAGATAGCCGTTCGCCGCATGGAGCTGCACGCCGTCGAAACCGGCGGCGAGTGCGTTGCGCGCGGCCTTGCGGTAATCCTCGATGACGCCGGGGATCTCCTCCAGTGTCAGCGGACGGGCTTCGTCAAAAGGCAGCTTGCCGTCATAGGTGCGGGCCTCGCCGGGCGCCGTGGTGGCCGAGGCCGAGACCGGCTGCTCGCCGCCGAGGAAGCTCGAATGCACGATGCGGCCCATATGCCACAGCTGCGCGAAGATCCGCCCGCCGGCCTTGTGCAAGGCGCCGACCACCGGCTTCCAACCCTCGACCTGGGCCTCGGTCCAGAGACCGGGCGCATAGGCCCAGCCAAGACCCTGGCGGCTGATCCCGGTCGCCTCGGAGATGATGAGGCCGGCGCTCGCGCGCTGCGCATAGTATTCGCCCATCAGCGGCGTCGGCACATGGTCGCGGGTGCCGCGGCCACGGGTCAGCGGCGCCATCAGGATGCGGTTGGGCGCGTGAATGGCCCCAAGCTGGATCGGGTCAAACAAGGTCGGCATGTGCGGGGATCCTGTGATCTGCGGGGGACGTGATCGCTATCTTGATCACCCCGCTCGGATATTCAAGGGGCCGAAGCCACGTGCAAGGTTTTCTTGGGCGCGAGACTAACCCGCCTTTGCGTATGGTTTTGTGTCAGTGAGCCGCCTGGCGATAGACCGCGCGGATGCCGTCCACCTGGCCGGCACAGCGGTCCAGCGCGTCGGAGAAGCGCGCGGTGAGGCCGAGCAGGTCGATATCGGTCTCGATCTCCGCGGGAGTCCAGGACGGCTTGACGCAGGGCGCCAGCAAACTGTCCGGCAGGTCACGGTAGACGGTGACGGTCTCCACGGCAGGCGGGACCGGCGCGGTATGATAGGTGTCAGTGGCGCAGGCTTGACAGAGCGTCGCGCACGATAGGACCAAGCGCCCGAACGTCTTCCGGCTTTGCATGAGCTGCCTCCTTCCATTGCGCGAGCGTGCTTTCGAGGGTCGCGATGCGCTGCGCGGCCTGCGCCGAATTGGCTTCGGCGATCGCCCGAGCGGCTTGCCCGTCGCTCTCCAGGCGGCGCAGCGCCAGCGCCTGGCGATCGATGATGGCCTGGCGCTCCGCCGTCGCGGCTTGCCAGCGTGCCGCATCGGCGGCGGCGAGCGCGCGTTGCTGCGTGAGACTGACGATCGCCGCTTGCTTCGCATCGAGCCGCGACCACAGCACCGCACAGGCCGCGGCGAGCACAACGATCGCCGACATCAGACCGAGACCGACATAGAGTCGCAGGCCGGAGAGGCCGAACATCACTGCGCCTCCATCAGGGCCCGCCACTGTGCGATCCGCCGAACATAGTCGATGGTCTGCCGCGCATTGGCGGGACCGCTGACGGAAACGACGCAGGGCGCGATCGCGCTCCAGAGACGCGCATCGCGGCAGAGCGCCTGCGCCCGCAGGATGGTGCCGGCGCCGGCATTGTAACTGGCGAGGCCGAGATCATAGGCCTCCGCCGTCGAACGCCCGCGACCCGACCAGATCCGCGCCATGCGGGCCTGATACCAGACGCCGCCGAAGATGTTGTGCGGCGCCGAATGCGGGGAGATGCCGCGCCAGCCCATCGCCTTCTGGATCTCCGCCCAGGTCGCCGGCATCACCTGCATGATGCCGCGCGCACCGACCGGCGAGACGGCCGCGGGATCGAGTCCGCTCTCCTGCACGCCTTGCGCCTTGGTCCAGCGCCAGTCGGGTCCGCCATTCGAATCCATCGGGGCAAGCCAATGCGCCGCCGCGTTGCGGAACTCAGAATCGAACTGTGGCGAGAACGAGTCCGACCAGCAGGGCGGCGCCGATATTGCGCTTGCCGTAATAATCGGCGGCAGCGCGCGGATCAGTGAGAATAAGCGCCAGCGGCCCGCCCTGCCCCTTGAAGTGCCGCCAGCCCCCGGCCAGCACGTCGAGGAAGCGCAAGGCGCCCCACCAGCCGAGGATCGCGGCGAAGGCGAAAGCGAGATTGGCCGCGAGCGAAGCCAGCTGCGCGAGAAGGATCGGAAGCATGCTTGAAGCCCTTTCACGATTTGTTGCCGCTCATGTTGATCGCCGCCTCGGCCAGCCGCGCCAGGACCGGGACCAGGTTGTTGATCATCTGATCGACCTTGGCGGTCATGTTCTCCTGGCTGCGCTCGAGGCGATGGATGTCCTCGCGCAGGTCGTCGCGCCGCACGTAGTCGCGCCGGATCTCGGCGTCGGCAGCCTCGGCGCGGTCGATGCGTTCATGCAGCTTCGCCGCCGAACCAGCGATGCGGTTGTTGAGCACGCCGTAGACTGCGGCGAGCGCGCCGGCGCCGCCGAGCAGCAGGGTTGCGAGTTGGATCCAGAACTCAGGGGTCATGACTTCAGCCTCTTCACCAGATGACGACCAGGCGGCCGGGATTGCCGGCTTCACCGTCCGCGAGGCCACCGTACCTGCCGCGACCGCCTCTGCCGGCCAGGCCGGCATAGTCGGCATCGCTCGTGTTGGCGGCGGGTCCGTTGTTTCCGCCGGTCACGTCGGCGACCGCGGCGGTGAGCACGGTGTTGGTTCCGGTGACATATCCGCTGCCGCCGCCGCCGCCGCTGCCGACATTGATCTGACCGCCGCCGCCGCCGCCGAAATAGCCGCCGCCACCGCCGCCGCCCAAGAAACCGGTGCCGCCGCCATTCGTGCCGCCGGTGCCACCCGTGACCCCGGCGACGCCGTTGCCGCCTTGCAGAGACGCGCCGTCCGTGCCGCCTTGGGCGCTGTGCGCGCCGCCGGCCAGCTGTGTTCCGGCCTTGCCGCCATCGACGACGCCATAGACGGTTGACTTGTTCTCGGCCGACTGCCCGGTTGATCCGCCGCCGCCACCGCCGGCACCAGCCGTTACGGTCGAGTTGCCCGCGCCGCCGCCGCCGCCGCCGCCGGCAACGATCAGCGGCGTCGTGCCATCGAACAGACCGGAGTAGCCGCCGCCACCGCCGGCACCGCTATTGCTGCCAAGTCCAGGGCCGGCAACGCGTACCGTCAGCGATGCTCCCGGAGTGACATTGACTTCGGCATAGGCGTAACCGCCACCGGCGCCGTTGCCGCCCTGCGTGCCGGCGTCACCGCCGCCACCCCCGCCGCCCCAGGCCTTGACCTTCAGCAGGGTCGCGATTCCGTTGACGAGATAGGCTGTCCCGGCCGAAGCCGTCGCGTAGGTGTCCTTGTTGGTGAAGTCCTGGGGGATGATGCCGCCCTGCAGGAGACCCGCCTCGTAGATCGGCAGCATCGCCTTGGCGAAGAACGCCCGCTCCAGGCACTCCGCCTCGGAACGCGCGATCTCCTGGGAGGCCGCGAAGTCGACAAGCCCCGGCAGCATCTGCTCGCGCGCCAGCCGTTCCCACTCCGCGCGGGTGAACGCATGCGGCGGGATGATCCGCGCAAGCGCGTCGCCGCGCAGCAGCCGCGCCCAGCGCCGATCGACGGGAGAGATCACGCTCATGCGTCGTTGCCGGTGCTGGTGGTGATGAAGACATCGACGCCAATAATCTTGCAGTCGGCGCCGCTCATGGTGTCGCCGGCATCGCCGGTGAACCGGGTCAGCAGCAGATGGACGGTGTCGCCCTCGGCCAGGTTCTTGATCGTGATGGCGGCGCTCTCGGCCGAGACCTGCTGCTGGCCGACCGCAAGCAGCGCATCGGTCACCGTCACCACGGTCCCGGTCGCGGTATCGACCGCGTCGCCGTCGCCGAAGCCGATCGCCGCCAGGCCCATGACGACGCCCTGCGCCGCGGTGCCGCCGGTGCTGAGCCAGCGATAGCGGAAGGTGATCGTGCCTTCGTCCGCGGATTTCGGCCAGGCGATCATGATGCCGGCGTTCTCTTGCGTGGTGCCGTCGAAGTCGATGGTGCGGAAGGGCAGCTTGTTGGTGGCGGTGACCGTGCTCGAGATCGCCGGACCGCCGCCGGCCGTCGTGGTGTCGGGCACGAAGGACGCGCCGGCGAGCGGCAGATGGTGCTTGCCGGCCGGGTTGAATTTCGATCCGGCGAGGCCGGCCGGCGTCACCGCTTCATTGGTCGCGGTGCCGGCATTGGTGTTGGCGGTCGAGGCATAGACCGTGGTGCCCGGCTCGAGCGCCTTGTTCTCCAACCCGTCCGCGGCGCTGTTCCAGCCGAGGACCGCATCGGCCTGCGGGTTCGGCAGCACGGCCGAGACGCCGGGCGCGATCGTCACCGGAAAGGTCAGCGCGCGGTCCTGCGCGTCCTTCAGCTGCTGGTCGCGGATGACCGCACGGTCGAACCCGCCTTCCAGCGTATCCGCCGGCAGCGGGTCGTCCTCGACATAGTCGTCTTCCTGCGTGAACGGGATCTCGCGATAGAGGGTGAGCTTGCCGCCGTCGGCCGGCGCGGTGTTGGCCAGCAACGACCCGCCCGCGCCGCCCCCGCCGCTCACGGTGAAATCAGCGTTGAGCGCCAAGGTGGTCACATTGCCGAGCGCATCGACGAAGATCGCGTTCACGTCGGTGTCGTTGAAGAACGGGAAGTGGATGGTGAAGGCGGTGGTGACGCCGTTGGTGGCGTATTGTTCGCGGTTGAACGTACTGGAAACGGTCATGCGGGGACCCCAGGGATGTCATGGGCGATGGTGATGGGCGCGCAAGCATCCCGCCGGGCGGAAGCGCGGCCCATCGCCACCATAACTCACACTATAATGTTATTTTCCGCTGAAATCAAGCTCTGCTTGATAGGGAGATCCGTTACCTGAACCGGTTCCATTGCCGAGGTCAGAGATCGAGTTCGTAGCTCGTGCTGCGTCCGCCGGCGGCACCCCGCTTCAATGCCCCCTTCTCGATCAGATCCTGAATGTCGCGATTTGCCGTGTCCTGCGATGACTTCGCGAGCTTGGCCCATTTCGAGCTCGTCATCTTGCCCTCAAAACCATCGAGCATCCGGCCGAGCACCTTGATCTGTCGCGCATTGAGACCCGCCTTGGCGAAGCGCTCCCAGAACTTCGCCTTCCGCATCGTGCCCGATAGCGTGGCGTTCGAATCCGAGAGCGCGCGGCCGAGGCAATCGAGAAACCAGTCGAGCCATCGCGTAATGTCGAGCGTTCCGCGCTGCGACTGCTCGAGGACGTCGTAATAGGCTTTCCGCTCCTGCTGGATCCGGCTCGACATGCTGTAGAAGCGTTGCGGGCTGGCTTCCGAACGCGTGAGGGCGAGATCGGCGATCGCGCGCGCGATACGCCCGTTGCCGTCCTCGAACGGATGGATGGTGACGAACCGGAAGTGGGCCAAGCCTGACTTGAGCACCGGATCGATCTCGCTATCGGCATTGAACCATCTCAGGAATCTCTTCATCTCCGCCGCAACGCGCTCCGCCGGCGGCGCCTGGTAGTGCACGCGCTCGCGCCCGATGGGCCCCGAGACGACGCGCATGGGTCCGTCCGCGTCGTCGCGCCAGGCGCCGACCCTGATCCGGCTCATGCCGCTGCGTCCCGTCGGGAACAAGGCGCCATGCCAGTCGAACAGCCGCTTGAACGTGAGCGGTCGGTCGAAATTCTGCGTGGCATCAAGCATCATTTCCACCACGCCCTCGACATTGCGATCCGCGGCGACAAGGCCGGCGACGTTCATGCCGAGGCGTCGTGCGATCGACGACCGCACCTGATCGGCATCCAGCCGCTCGCCTTCAATCTCGCTGGACTTGATCACGTCCTGCGTGAGGGTCTGGAGTTGCGCCTCCTGCTTGAGACGGAAGCCGAGACCCTCCATGCGGCCGAGCAGGCGTCCCTGGGCATGGCGGACGGCGGTCAGCTTGCCGACGATCCGGTCCGCCCTCCAGGTGAAGTCCGGCCAATCCTTCCGCTCCCAGATATACATGATAATCTCCGCAGATACTGCGGAGATTATACGGGATATTCTCCGCAACGGAAGCGTTTAATCTCCGCAGTTTATGCGTAGATCGTGGAGCTATTCTCCGCGGACCGGCTCCGGCTGCGCCCTCGGCCCCATCGCCTGCATGCGCCGCACATAGCCGGCGAAATCCTTGAACCGCGGATCGTTCATGATCTGGGTCTGGGCGGCCGTGCGGTACTGGCGGACGATGCTCTGGATGAAGCGATCGCCTTTCCCACCATCTCCTTGCGAAGCGTCGCGGCGCTTTCGAGGATGTAGTTCCGCCATTGCGGGCTTGTAATGTCCTTCAGCTTCTCCTCGGTGAGCTTTCCGATGAACGCGTCGATCTTCTCAGGGTAGTTGGCAAGGTTCTCGCCCGATTGGGCCTTTATGTCTGGCGCCCCCTTCAGCAACGCCAGTTGCATATCGGTGAACATCATGGCCGCCTTCGGCTTGTCGATGTCCCATTCCTTCTCGGCCCGCCAGTCGTCGGTCTTCCGGATGGATTCAACGGCGCCAGCGGCGCTGGTGACGAGATCGGATGTGCCTTTGCCGAAGGCATCGGCGAGGTTCGGGCCGGTTTGTGGCGCAACGGGCCCACCTTGCGGCAGCAGTTGCCGGTCCCACGCCTGGAAATCTGCCATTCTCAGAAGCCTCCGCTGTGGGCATTCGGGCTTGGGTAGCGTGGTCCGTAGCTGGGCCCTTCCGGACCGGTGGTCAGCTTCCTTCTGATGTCGTCCCGCGCCTTCGCGTCGTACCAGTTGGCATAGCCTGAGATCGCGGATGTGCCTGCACCGAAGAGACCACCCACCAGCGCGCTGCTGCCGGCAGCCTTTGAGGCCTCAGCCTGGGCGCGATAATTCGCTGCCTCGACTTTGCCGTTCCAGAGCGCGGTCTGCGCATCGAGCTCGGCGTCGATGTCGCTGTCGGCGAGCGCATCGAGGAAAGAGCCTGCGAGATCGACGCCGGAAGCGCCGATTGCGGCGCGGTTCTGGCCGGACAGGCGACGCGCCTTTTCACGGATTGCCTGGGCTTGAGACTCCGCCTGCTGCTCGGCAAGCCCGGCATTGGTCTGCGCATAGGCCGCCTGGCTCTTCGCCTGGCTGTATTGCGAGACGCCGGAGACGACGGAACCGACCGCCTGAACCGCCGCGGCTGCGATAGGGACCCAGGTCATGCGAAACCGCCCTTCAGCATCGGCATTGAGATCTTGTCGGCGCCCGCGTTCGGCTCCAATAATGGCGGCCTACCCGTCGGGGTTGAGTTTGTATCGAGATCATACGGATGAGTTACGTCCTGTCCCTCGCCGCCGGCTTCGTGGTCGGCTTTTTCATACCGAGCCGCAATTGGGTGCTGGTTCTGGTTCCGGTGGCGACGATCGCCGTCAACCTGTTCGCCGCCCTGTATCTCGGTGGTTCGTTCTTTTGGCTCTTCGTGCTGCTCAACATCGTCCTTGCCTATTCCACCGCGCTGTCGATCAACCGGTTCATGCATGATTGATGGGGCGCGCGCGGCGCCCTCGTCCGCGCCGTCCTTGAGCAGCACAAACGCCTGGTAGTCGCGCCCCTGGTGGAATCGCCGCAGCACCGTCTCCGGCACGAAGCCGAGCAGCCGCGCCCAGCGAGCGGCAGGCGCGAAACCGACCAGCGCCTGCGCCTCGATACGCTCCGCCGGATGCAGCGCGAGCGCGCGGCGCACCGCGCGGGTCAGCGCCGGCATGTGCCGGCCGGCCGTCTCGGCGAGGATCGCCCAGGCGATGGCGCGGCCTGCCCAGCATTCCTGGAAGCCGGCGCAGGCGATCGGCTCGCCATCGGCGAGCGCGGTCCAGCAGGGGCCGGCATCGGCCACCTGTTCGGCCCAGCCGTGCTCGCGCAAAGCCACGCCGAGATGCTGCTGGTGCGGCTGCAGGGCGAGTTCGTGCAGGTGTCGGGGCTGGTAGGGCTCGATCTGCATTCCCATCACCCTTTGTCGTAGGTGGTGACCTGCGGGAGCACCGCGATCACGGTCATCGGGAACGGCGCCGATTGGCGGAGCGCGATGCGGCCTTTGGTCTCGTAGCCCTTCTCCCAGAGCACGCGGCAGTCGTCGTCGCCGATCGGCGGCGGCTCGCCCATCGGGATCGTCGTGGTGCGGTACTTGAGCGGCACCATGTTGGTGAAGTCCGGCCCCGCCTCGCCGCCCAGGCTCTGCAGCACACGGAAGGTGACCTCGTTGATGCGCTTCACCTTCGCCTGCGCGGTGCCGTCGGCGGCGCCGGCCTCGATCCGCATGGTCTGGAGCCGCGAATTGTATTTGAGCCCGGCCACCGCATAGCCGACCGCCCGGGTCAGCGGCGCGCGGCCGTTGACGACGGTGACGTCGGGATGCGTGGCGCCCTCGGCGTTGACGGTGATGGTCTCGCCCTCGAGATGCCAGAGGTTGGAAAGCGCGCCGGCGGAGAGCCGCCAGCCGTTGGCGGCGACCAAATCGAGATTCGGCCAAGCGGCGAGGATGGTCGCCGTCACTTGCGTCGCGGAGACATAGCCGGTGATGCGCGCCTTGGCCGAGACCCAGGCGCCCTGGATCGCCGGGTCTTCCGGATCCAAGGCGGTGAAGTCGAACCAGCGCATCGAGATCTCGCGGCCGACATCGGTCGGCTGGAACACCGCGCCGCCGGCGGTGAAGGGCACCCCGTTCGTGCCCTTCACCGTGGCGCCGGCCCCGGGCTGCAAACTCTGCGCCTGGCGGCCGTCGAAGATCAGGCCGGAATCGACGTAGAAGGCCTGTTCCTGGTCGTCGGAGTTCTCCCATTCCGGGGCGAACAGCTCGACATAGCGTTCGGTCCTGCCGTTGATCATCCGCTGCACGATCAGCCAGACCTCGTCGCGCGCGTCGTTGGGATCGGGGATCGAGCAGACCGAGCGCACGATCGGCGGCCGGCGGCGCGCCGCGTCCTGGTAGCCGCCCATGATCTGGCGCGACCAGCCGATCTTCTGCTCGTCGCGGTCATAGGTGAGGACCGGGAGCTGGCCGTCGCCGCGGGTCATCCAGACCCAACCCTCCGGCTCCGACTGGAAGGCGAGCTGGCCGAACTCCAATCGCCCGATATGGCCGGAGAGGATGGTGAGATCGCCGGCGTTGAAGCCGTCGATCTCGTAGGTGTAGTTGAGGTTGCGGATCTTGCGCCGCTTCCGCTGCACGAAAATGATGTCCTTGCCGGTGCGCACCGGCTGCGAACCTTCGTAGGAGCCGTAGGTGGTGGCGCGGGTCGCCTTGACGTTGGTCGGAGTCAGCGCGCCGTTCAGCGTGTTGGCCCGCACCACCCATTCGCCGCCCTTGGTGCCGACCAGCAGCCCCTTCTCGTCATCCTTCATCCAGAGCACGTTGTTGACGTCGCCGGAATCCAGCGGATAGGCGACCGCATTGTCGTCGGCGACAACGCTGGCGGTCGACGAGGGCGAGAAGGTCTCGTAGTTCGACGACATCGAGCCATCGACCCGCGTCGGCGTCAGCGGACAGCCGCCCCAGAACAAGCGCCCTTCATAGAAGGTGACACAGCTGGGATAGCCGCCGCCCTGGCTGTAGAGGCCGAGCCGCCAGGCACTCGACGCCGTGGTGCCGCCGAAATTGCTGAGCACGTCGGCGGTCACCTGCACGGCAGAGGAATAGGCCGTGATCTTGGCGTAGCCCCAGGTGCTCGAATGCTGGATCCGGATCAGCCGCCCGAGATCGGTCGCTTCGAAGATGTGCGGCCTCGCCGTGCCGCCGCTGCCATAGGCATTGACGAAGGTGGAGCCGTTCAGGTCGTAGGTATTGGCGTTGACACGGGTGATGGTCCAGGTGGCGTTGGCTTCCGTCGTGCCCGTGACGCCGGTGATGTCGATCTTGTCGCCGGTCTTCCAGCCGTGATTGGCGGAGGTGATGCGGATCGCACCGGCACCGTTGTTGGCGGCGCCGGTGACGGCGATCGAGGTCGCGGATGAGATCGTGATGCCCGCGCCCGAGGCCGCCGAGGGCGTCAGCGTGGTCTGCGCGCTGTTGACCGGGAGATACGGACCGTCCTGGAAGTCGATCTGCGACAGCACCCAGTTGGTGGCGCCGTAGCGCTGCAGCTTGCGCGGCACGTATTCGGTATGGGCGATGTAGAGAATGTCCGCCGACTGCGCGAACTTCAGCTGCGCGAGATCGGCCTCCTGGTAGGTGGTCGTCAGGGTATAAACCCGCGCCGCCGTGCCGCCCGACACATAGGCGGAATAGCCGACGCCGTCGATCGCGCCGCCGTGCTGGTCGGTGAGCTCCACCGTGTTGGCGGTCTTGTTCGCGACCCGGAACCTGCGGCCGTTCAGCTGCACCATGCCGGCGATGCCGCTGACCTCGATATCATCGCCGTTGCTGTAGCCATGGGCGGTGATCGTGAGGACAACCGGGTTAGCCGCCGTGGCGCCGCTGATGGTCTTGTTGCCCTCCAGCAATGGGCCGTCATTGCGGTAGAACCGCACGTAGAGATCGCCGAACTCCAGCACATAGGCCTGCTCGGTCGAGTATTCGAAGCGGACCAGCAGCGCGTCCTTGTCCGGATAGCGCGTCGAGGCAATGAACGACGTGCCCGGTCGCCTGGAGGCCGGACCGATCACGCGCGGCATGAAGTTCTCCAGGATCCGGCAGGCGAATCCGTAGCGCGAGAGATCCGTGCGGCCTTCGGTGATCGGCGCGAACTCGCCGGCATCGAAGGCGTTGAAGTTGGGTGAAGCTCTGACCATGCGCGTTAGCCATCCTTCGTCAGGATCGGGAACTGGATCGATTGATCGCGGGCCTGCAGGAAGGAGAAGGCCGGATAGGGTTCCGGCTGCTTCTGCATACCGTTGATCCGCTTCGCCCGGGTCAGCGCGATCGCCAGCGCCTGGGCGGCGTCCTGTTTCTTGGTGTTGGACTGCGTCAGGTCTTCGACCAGGTCATAGGCCAGCCAGCGCGCCAGGGCCTCGACCGCATGCGGCGGAAGGCGGCCCGCATCGGTCACATCGGTGAGATAGAGAATCTCGAGCGGCGCCGCGGCGTCGCTCAGGATCCACTGCGAACCCGCCGCATCCGCTTCCAGGCTGAAATCCGGCCCGTTCTTGACGGCGAGCAGGCGCAGGAAGTCGGCCGGAACCGGATAGCCGCGGCTGAATCCCCAGGCCGGCGCCGCCGCGGAAGCGGGCAGCGATGCCCGCTTCTTGGCGAAGTGCCAGGGATGGTCGCAGAGGAAGGCGCGGCGGGTGTTGTCGTAGACGCGCCGCAGCGCCTTCGCCTGCTTGGTGTCGTCCTCGATCGAGACGATCGGCGCATCGCCCAGGCATTCGAGCGCCCGGTTGCAGATCGCGGTCTGGGAGGCCATGGGCGATTCTCGCTATTGCGCGAACGGCGTCGCGCGGGTGTTGACGATGAAGTCCCGGAGCTTGTCGAGACTGTCCAGGACCTCCTTGCGGGTCGCGTTGGCGGCGAGATCGACGCTGAGCTCGATCTGCTTGCCGGTCGTCGCGGCGCCGGTGGTCACGTCGCCGCTTTGCTGGCCGCGGTTGATGCCGATGTACTGGATCGCCATGGCATCACCACGAGAACGTGCCCTGGAGGGCGAGCGTGCCGGAGGCGGTGAGGCCCGCGGTCAGGGTGAGCGCCACGTCGTATTCCAGGTTGGGATCGGCAGTGAGGCCGAGCAGCTCCCAGATCCGCTTCTCGACATTGGCGACGTCGTCCGCCTCGAAGCGCGCATTGATGCCCGTCGCATTGGCGCTTGCGATCGACTGCGCCGAGGCGAACAGCGCGGCGCTGACCACCGCGCCGCCATCGGACGCCGCGCGATAGAGGCCGAGATCGGCGGCGCCGCCGGTCAGCGCATCGCAGAACAGCGTGAGCGACACCGGACGCATCCAGGATCCGACACGGAAGAAGCGATAGGTCGAGCCGATGGAATCGCCGGTCACCGCCTCGACGGTGCCGGCGAATTGCTTGGAGTTGCCGCCATGCACCCAGGGATTGGCGCGCAAGATCGGCGTCGCGTCGAGATTGGTGATGGAGAGAGTCTTATAGGCGTTGATCGCCATGGGAGAGTTCCTTTCGCCGGAATGCCACCGGGCTTACGAGAGGGGAGATTGCAGTGAGGATCTTCGGGTCAGTCGCGGGGAGCGCCGATCAACGGCACCAGACGCGGACGACCTTCTTCTCTTCGATGCGGGTCGCGCCGACCATCATGTCCATGTAGATCTGCCAGGGCTGGAGCTTGAGATCGGTGCGCTGGGTGATGTTGGTGGTCTGGTCCACCCAGACGCCGAGATGCATGCCGGAATTGACCCAAAACGGAATCCCGATGCTGCTGCCACCGAGATCGTCGGTGCCCTGGCAGCTGCCGGTCACTTCCTCGGTCAGCACGAAGTTGATGCCCATGAAGCGGCGGATTCGCCCCTCCTCCAGCACCGGCTTGGTCTGGTAGTCCATCGAGGTGACCTGGATCTCGCCCAGCAGCGAGTCATGGGCCTTGGCGTTCAAGGCGCCGGTGATCTGCTCGCGCTCGAGATCGACATTGTTCTGCAGGAAGGCCTTCACCACCTCGCGCAGCTTGGCGACGGTCAGGTTGGTCGCCGCGGACGCGCCGTGCTGGACCGAGACGTTCTGTCCGCCGGCGCTGGTGAGCTGGGTGCCGAAGGCTACCGAACCGGAGGCAAGCTCGCCGGTCTTCGCGGTCGCGAAGAAGGCGCCGAGAATGACGTTGTCCTTGGCGCGGCCCATCGCATTGGCCGCGTTCATGACCAGCGAAGGCTTCGGATCGCCGAGCATCTGCAGCTCGTCGAACTTGTCGACCAGCTGCGCATGCTCATAGGGCAGCGGGAACACCCAGCGCCGGTCGAAATTCGCATCCTGCCGGTCGATCGGCGTGAAGCGCTCGGTCACCGGCACCGCGGCGGTCGGCGCCACCTGGTTGACGGGCGATGCCTGCTTGCCCTGGTACTGGCCCTGGCCGACCAGGCCCTGCAGGCGCGAGCCGTATTGCTGCGACAGCAGCGCGAACTTGTCGGAGAACTGAATCGTGCGGAGATTGATGAGATTGGCGGACATGGTTCAAGCCTCAACGGTGAACGTGCCCACGACGTGGGGCACACTGACGGTCGATGGCTTGTCCGCTTGGATGCCCGGGCCGGCGCCAGATCACGCGGCTTGTCGGGCACGGCACGGGGCCGCTCTCGCGGGTGACGTCCGCTAGACGATAGGGTCGGGCGATGAGCGGGGCTTTCTGCAAGGAGAAGCTTGTCCGCCGCCGCGATCCAATGAGATACACTATAGTGTGTTTATTGGCTGAAGTCAAAGAAAAAAGGAGATGGCATCCGACTTATGTCGAAGAGAGTAGAGAAGGCACCGCGATTACCAGTCAGACGCGCCGTCGAGCTTCTCGACCTGTGCCGCGGCGAGCACCGCCGGATCAAACATGCGCATGTTGACGCCCATCTTCTTCTCCGGATCCGGCATCGCGCGCTCCCACCACATGACGCAGCCGCAGCTCTTGCAGTGGACGAAGTTGAGCTGCTTGCGGCCCCAGGAATACCGCGCCAGCGCTTCGGGCGAGGCTTCGGTCTTCACCGTCTTCGCGGTGAAATAGGACCAGAGCACGCCATAGCGCCGACAGATCGAGCAGTTGCAATCACTGACCCAGGCGGGTTGCTCGGCGAGCGTCACTTTGACCGCGCCGCAGTGGCAGGTTCCGGTGGTCATTCCTGATCTCCATGCCTGAAGAAGTGCAGCGCAAAGATAGCAGGCACCCGCCGACCAGCGAAGCGGACTCCAGCGGCGACTAACCCCTGTTCGCCACCGCCGAGATCAGCCGGTCGTATTCGGCGATGGCGCTCTTGTCGCCGGCGAAGTAGCGGCGGGTCCAGTCCTTGTCGCCGCGCAGTTCAACAAGGCGCGCATTGGCGGCTTCGGGCGTCAGCCAGCCGCCGGCGCCGAATCCGCCGGTGCCGGTGCCGCGGTCTTCGGAGATCGCGGTGCCGATCTCGGACAGCAAAGACACCATGGCGCGGGTGCCGATCGCGCGTTCGATCTTGCCCATGGTCGCGGGCTCGAGACCGAAGGCGCGCGAGGCGCGCTGGGCGGCCGCGAGGCGCGTATCGGCCTCACCGCCCCATTCGCGGCGGAGCGCATCGAAATCCTGGGCCGAGCTGCGCTGGAAGGCCTCATTGTCGGCGGCGGTCAGTGCCGCCTGCAAGGTCGCATGCTCGGTTGCCAGCGCCGCCGCGGTCTCCTTGCCGATGCCGAGCTTGTGGAACACCTGCGCCATCCCGTCGGCATAGCTGCGGTCGGCCATCGTATCCGGCTTGCCGTCGGGACCGAGCGGCGCCAGGCCGTAATCTTCCCAACTTGACGGCACACCCATGCGGCGATGGATCTCGGCCCAGGCCTGCTTGTCCTGCGCATCCTTCGGCCAGACCACCTTGTCGCGGCCCATCATGCTTTCGAGGCTGCGATGCGCCCGCACCATCTGCGTGAGCCCGTCCTCGGCGGTCCAGCCCTTGTTCTCGAGCCAGCCCTGGGTCTCGCCATCGAACGAAGCGAACCAGGAGTCCGCCACGCTGGTGCTTTCTCCCGCATTCGCCGTATCGACTGCGCCGATTGCGCCGCTTTCGACTTCACCGTCCATCATCGACCTCCTTGCCGTGAAGCAGCCGCCTGAGCGCGCTCGCGCTGTGCGAGCGTCCAAGCCTGTGATGACTCCATCTCCAGCATTGCGCGGATGCGCAGCCAGACCTCGCGGCGTCCTTCGGCCACCGCCATCGCGTAAGGATCAACCACCTTCTGGCCGTTGATCCGGACGGACGACTGTTGCTCGCCGCAGAACACGGCGAGGTCGCCGAGCACCGCGTCGCGCGCGAGCCCGCCGCCGCCGAACACCTGTTGATAGGCGCGCACCAGATCGGCGCGCGGCAGGACCCGATCGAGCAGACTCATCGTTGCGCCTTACTGCGATTGTGCTTGTGCAGCGGCGGCCTGGGCCTGCGCCAAGTCCTTGATGCCGCCGGCGACCGCGGGAATGGCCGCCGCTTCCTGCGCCGCCTGTTGCGCCTGGGCGCGACCCTGGCGCAGCGCATCGAGTTCGTCCTTCGAGCGGATCCACTTCGCCGGGACGCCGTTGATCTCGGCCAGGCCCGGCGCGATCTCATCGGGATTGAACACATCCATCACCGCGGGATCCGCATTGGCGAGCGGCGCCAGCGCCTCGATCGTGCGCAACAGGCCGACGCCCTGGTCCGCTTTCATGGCGCGAGTCAGCGGCGAGTCATACTCGAGTTTGTAGCCGCCATTGCGCTCCAGCATCACCTGCGGGGGCGGCGGCAAGGCACCGGCCCGCGCCAGCAGATCGATCTCGCGCTCGACGATCGGCCCCAGCAATTCGCTCTGCTGCCGCCCGGTGGTCGGCGCCAGCAGCGCGCCCTTCTCCTGGGCGCGCAACAGCGCCTCGGTCGCCGTCATCTGCGGCGTCTCGACCAGGATCTGGAACAGGGTCACCAGGAAGGCCGCGTTCACCGACTGCCGCCGCTCGGCGATCTCCTCCTTGACCGGCGCGAACTGCGAGCCGCGGTTGAGCGCATGGATCAGCGGCCGGCCCTGGTCATCGACGCCACCATAGTTGATCGCCGCCGGCAGCAGCGAGACACCATCGCCGAGCGCCGAAAGCACGCCGTCATTCGGCGCCAGCAGCGGGGGCGCGATCGAGAGCTGCGCCTCCTGCACCATGGTCTGCGCCATGACGTTCAGCATCTTGGTATCGGCCAGGGCCAGCATGCCGGGGCTGTCGCCATAGACCTGGCCGGGCCGCGTCACATAGCGCGAGACCGCATAGGGGAAGGTGCGGAACCCGCCCTGCCCCACGACCTGGCGCGCATCCTGGCAGACCCACCAGGATTCATAGGCCATGCCGCCGCGGCCCTTCGATCCATGAACCCGCGACGCGTTCGGGCGCACGCAATGGAGATAGGTTGCCTTGTCGTCGGGCCGCGTCTCCAGCTTGCCGCGAATCTGGTCCGGCAGCTTGTCGGCGCCGAAGCGCTGCGCCGCCTGCTCCGCCGTCATCTCCAGCTTGTAATGCGCGGTGCGAATACGGCCCTGGAAATCCTCGACCACATAGAGGCCGGCGAGATTGCAGGCACGATAGGTGATGCCCGCACCCGGCGCTTCCTCGGAGAAGATGCCGCCGGTGCCGAAGGCGCCGAGGCTCCCGTAGACCTCGTGGATCTGCGAGGCGAAGTTGGAGCGCGGGCTGTAGCGGAAGGCGAACAGCCGCCGCGTCACCTCATCGCACCAGCGCTTGACCTCGGCATGCTCGGCGAGATCGTCGTCGAGCGGCTTCAGCATGTGCCAGGTCTGCGAGCGCGGCGTCAGCATGCTCTCGAAGGCGGCGGAGAAGCGGTCGAGCGCCAGCACGGCCGTGGAGTCGAAGACCTGCGGTCGCAGCTGTGGCGTGCCCTTGTAAGTGAACACCCCGGCCCGCGGCAGCATGAAGTCCGCGATCTCCTGCCAGAGCGATTCATAGATCGCCCGCTCGGTCTCGAGCTGCTGCTGGCGGCGGATGATCTCGCCGGCAATGTCGCGGGAGTCCATCTTGGCGCGCCCGGTCACTGCGGGTGCGACGGGCTTATGCGAGACGACGACTTCGGTGCCGATCATGCGTGCCGATCCTCGAAAGTTGCGAGCAGGGATGGAGCGACGACGGGTCAGGTATTGGCGATGGCCGAGACCTTGGCCGCCGAACCGTCGGCCGGAATGCCGCGCAACTCGGTCTGCCCGGCCGCCAACCGTGCGTCATTGACGGTCGCGGTCGGACTTGCGGCAAAGCGCACGGAGCAGATCGCATCGGTGTGCAGGCGCACGAACCGGGTCTTGGCATTGAACGCCGCCGATTGCGTGGCACCCGAAGTGAAGTCCACGACTTGCGTCGCGACCGGCGGCTCCTCCGGAGCCTGAACCACCGCATTGCCGGGGCCGCTCGCTTGGGTCACACGCGCGTATTCGGAGATGTAGAGCTTGCTCATGGCATCGGCCTCCGTCGGTCCTGCAGTTCGGGAATATCCGGATCGGTGATGGGATCGGCGATCGCGTCCGGCTTGCGTTGGCCGATCGGCGTGCCGGCGATCGCCGGTTCCGGTGCCGTCGGAATCTCTGGCGCGGTTTCAGGATCATCCATTGGTCATCGTCCTTGTACCGGTGAGTTCGGTCGTCACGCCGCTCGATCCGGTGAGCATGGTCGAAGCCATGCCTTGCAGGGCGGCGCGGCGCTTCTTCGCCTCCTCTTCCTGCTGCTGCAGGGTATCGGCCGCGGTGTCTCGGGTCGGCGGCGGCTGGACTTTGGGCGGCGGCGATGGCTTGAAAAAGCTCATGATTGAGCTCCTCCTTGAAGTGTCGAAACGGGTGGTAGGGCCTCGAAGATGCGTCAGCCGGCGCCGGCAACCCGGAGCAGCCAGCCTGCGGGATAGAGCGGCGCCAGGCGGCAGGCCGCGAGATCGGGCAGGCCCTCGGCGTCGCGCGCCACGAAAGGCATGCTCTTGAACTGGAAACCGCCGATCGCCAGGGCGGTGTCGATCATGATCGGCAGTTTCAGATTGAAGTCGTGAATGCTCTGATGCGCCTCGCTGCCGAGCGCATCGCCGAGCGCCACGTTGCCGTCGCGCATCGCCATGAGCGCCGCGCGCATCTCCGCAACCGCAAGATCGAGCCGCTCGACGTTGGCCACCTGTGCCGTGACCAAGGCGCGCACCGCGTCCGCCTGTTCGGCCGCGCGTTGCGTCTCGGCCGCCAGCGCCTCGACAGCGTTGCGCGTCTTGGCTTCGACCTGCGCTGCGTCGAGGCGTTGCAGCTCGGCGTTCAGCGCGGCGAGATCCTGCTCGAAGATCGGCAGCATCTCGCGCGCATCCGCATCGCCTTCTGCGGCGGCCAGCGAAAGGCGACGATACTCTTCCTGCGCGGCCGTGCGCTTCCGCTCCGCCTCCTCGGCCATCGCGGCGAGGGAGGCCGGTGTTGCCTTCGCATCCGTCATGCGTTGCTGCTTCCTTCCGCCGCTTCCGCGACCGTCGCGTTGTCTACCGAGGCTGCGTCCCACTGGGCTCGCGCCGCGGAATCACCCGCCATGTAGCGCGCCACGAAATCGGCATCGTTGATCAAGGTCAGCGCCGCGGCACTGGTCGCCGGCGTTGCCGCTTCGTTCATGACGCCGACCGCGTCATGATAAGGCTGCGTCCCCGCCGCCTTGAGTTCGGTCAGGCGATTGAACAGCTCCACCGCTTCGGCGTCGCCCTTCAGATAGCGCTGCCGAAATCCTTCATCGCCGGCGAGCCGGTTCAGCGTCAGCGTCGCCTGGTAGCCCCGCTCGATCAGCGGCGCAAACGGCGCCATGCTGCGATCGAACTCTGCATCCGTCATCCCCAGCCGCCGCCCGCTCACAGCATAGTCTCCAGCATCTGCTTCAGGCCCGGCTTGCGGCGGTCCTTCATCATGACTTCGGAGTATTGGTCGGTGGCACCGCCAACGCCTAGGTCATCTCCATCGTTCACCGAATTGTCTTGCCGTATACGAGCCGCGGCACCGATCGGTCGGCCGGCGATCTCGCGCTCACCGCTGTTGACGGCACCACCGGAGCCACCGATGCCACCCAAACTCGCGCTACCCCGATAGCGATCCGGCTGCCAGCCACGCTGCGGGCCGGGATCGCCACCCAGAACCGTGGTAGTCTTCGACGGGTCCTCGATCGCCTGCTTCGCACCGGCAATCCCGAGCATGCCCCCGACACCAGGAACCAGGGGGCCGACAATCTTCTCCACTACAGTGGGAATGTCGGCGTTGGGGAAATTGCCGAGCGCACCGGGGGTGTAAGCGCTTTGAGTGGTGGTGCCGCCACCGGGGCCGCGTTCACCGCGAATAGCCTTGCTCGGATCGCCGGTCGGCGTGCCGAGTGCATTGGTGCCGGCTGGCCCGGCGCCGATGTTAGAGAGTGCGCCGGCATCGGAGATGACTTTTCCGCCGGTCAGCGCAGACGTCCCCGCGCCCCCAGCAGTGACCTTGCCCTTCTCCTTCTCTTTACCGGCGACGCCGCTCGGGCCAACCGGACTAGCTCCGCTTTTCGTGCTCCAGCCCATCGCTACTGCCCTCTTAGCTCGTTGATCAGACTGACTTTGCCTTCTCGGATCTTGTCGCGCAGTTCGCGCGTCGCATTCGCCGCTTCGTCACGCGAAAGGCTGTGAGGTGGTAGCTGCGCCTTTTCCATGAACTTCTCCGCCTCGTCCTGGCATGCAGCCATCGCCGCGTCGGCAGCTAAATCAACCGCCTTGTCGGTCTTGGCCTGCTTCGCCGCCTCCAAGGCGGCGCACTCATCCCAAGACTGCCGCGCGTCCATCGCGGGATCGTCGGCCGCTCGCGCACAACCCGAAACGCAAAGAAGTATACTCGAACTCGCAAACACACACAATAGTGATATTATCCTTGCCTTCCTGCTACCAGCCATGCGGCTTGCCTCCCTTAGATGCTCCGGCAGCGAAACGCGGCCGGTTGGACGCCGAGCGTGCCCCTGACGACATTGAAGGGTCAACCAGCGGCTGCCGGTCGATCAGCGTCCGCCCCAGCCCGATGCACAGGTAGCGAAACGCATCGGCACAATGCGAGGTGAAGTCGTGCAGCGGCACCGGCTTCAGCACCTGGCGCTTGTCGTCCCATTCGGAGCGGTATTGGCGCAGCAGCTTCAGCCCGGTGCCGCAGCGTTCCGCATTGAACCAGCACTTCCGCAGGAGGAACCGCGCCTGGCTGATTCCGTCATCGATACTGGCCGCTGGTAGCACGGTCGGCGAGAGCCCGAAGCCGCGCAGCACATCGACGCGGCTGAGGCCCGAGCCCAACTCCTTGACTCGCAGGTCGTGCGGGAAGAAATGCTGTCCGTAGATCCAATGCGCGCGATGGCCGGCGCGCAGCTGCGCCACGTAGTGCTCGAGCCCGACGCCGGAGGCCTCGTAGTAGTCGATCAAGCGGGGCTCGCCATGCACCACCTGCGCGAACCAGATCGCGGTCGGATCGCCGATGCCGAGGTCCCAGCCGGTATGCACCGGCAGCGCCGGCTCATAGGCGATCGGGCGGATGCGGCCGAGCCGCTCGGCATCGGCCAGCAGCTGCGCGTAGTAGGCGCCGGGGATCGCGGCGTCGAAGGAGCATTCGAACTCCTGCGCATATTGGTCGGGACTCATCGTCCGTTGCGCCGCCTCGAGCTCCGGCGGCGGAATGATCCCGGTCTCGCTCGCCTTGAACATGAAGGACGCCCAATCAGGATCGTGGCGCCGCGTGCCGTCGGCAAGCGGAAAACCGTCACGGGCACCCTCGAATAGATCGCAGAAGCCGTTGCGCCCCATCGGCGTGCCGATGAACAATGCCCAGCCCATCCGATCGGCGAGCGCCGGCCGCACCACTTCCGACCAGACGCGCGGATGCATCTGCGCGTATTCGTCGAGCACCACGCCGTCGAAATAGAGTCCGCGCAAACGGTCGGCATTGTCGGCGCCGTAGAGCCGGATGCGCGCGCCGCCGATATCGGTGCCGTGCTCGACCCGTGGCGGCAGCTCGACCCAAAGCTCGCTCTCGTTGACCGCGATGTCGGGAATCTTCGCGGTGTAGAGCTTGAGGTAGGACCAGGCGACGTCCTTGGCCTGAATATGGTACGGCGCCAGATAAGCGAAACGCGGTTGCCGCAGCTTGCAGCTTTTGGCGCCGGAGATCAGCTCGTTGACCGCGAACACAGTCTTGCCGAAGCGGCGATGCGTCACCAGCACCTTGAACCGCCCGGGCGCCGCGTGCAGCGCACTCTGCTGCCTTCGCGGAACGTGGCCGGTCGCGACCCTAGTGCGCATAGCCGTCATCCACCAGGAGATGCGCCGTGATGCCGCCGGCACTCTCGCCCGGTGCGGCGGCGGGACGGCCGAAGCCGCGGTCGAGCAACTCCTTGATCGCGGCCAGCTTCACCGATTCCGATTGCGATTCGCGGACAAGGCCGAGCAATGCCGCGATCGCCTCGCTGCCGGCCTCGCGTGCCAACGCGCGAATCTTCGCCGTGGCGGCGTCGCTTTCCAGCGCCTTCGTGCCTGGACGTCT
The DNA here is from genome assembly GCA_030715195.1 of Dongia sedimenti. GTDB lineage: Bacteria > Pseudomonadota > Alphaproteobacteria > Dongiales > Dongiaceae > Dongia > Dongia sedimenti. The sequence goes on along the minus strand of JAUYVI010000001.1, from coordinate 193,880 downwards.
CGCCATGATTAAGCACACCCCCGTCGCATGAAGGCCGCCAGCGATTCCAGCAGCTGCGCGACGCCGCTGGGATCGACGCGGTCATGGCGCATGAGCACCGAGCCGGAGAAACGGCTGCCGTTCATCGAAAGACTGACCCCGAACCGCTTCTTGCCGCCGGCATCGGTGAAAGCCCGGGCGCGCAATTGCGGCGGCAACGGTTCAACGCGCGGCGAAACCCTGGATGACTTGCGACTGATCACGCGGCCCTCCATTTGTGAGCGAGCCGGCCGCTGGCATTCGGCGCGCGCTCACCGCTCGCAACGATGCGCTGCTGCGTCGCCAGTTCCGAGACACGCGGCCGGACATAGAGGATCGGGAGATCGAGCCGTTCCGCCAGCGTATCCGCGGTCAGCGCACGCTCCCGGTCCAGCAGGTCGAGAATCGCCAGTCGCGTGCGTTCTGCCTTGCATTGAGTCCTGCCACGGTTCATTGGGCGCCTCCTCTTGTCTCGGATCGAACTCTCTCTTCTCTTCGCCGGCAACTTCCGCGACCTCGTCCTCCACGACCTTGATGTAGGCGCGGGCGCAATGGTCGGCGCAGAACGGCCGGCGCCGCTCGACGGGCGCGCCGCACATCAGGGCTTCGGCGCCGGCCTCCGCATCGGCGATGATCCAGCGACATTGTTCGGGGCCGACCGCCCAATACCGCACCGCCAACTCAGTCGGCTCATCGGTCAGGACTTCGAAGAAGGAGGCGGCCGGCATCAGGAGAGCCTCGCAAGGGATTGAACCCAGGGGGATCGAGGCGATGCCGGCCGCAGGCTCCGCCGCCGAGGGAGGGAGTGCAGCGGCGGGAGGGGATGTGCGTTCGGACCTGAACATGGACTTGCTTTTAGCGATTATCGCACATACAGTCAAGTGAAATTCGCCTAAATCGCAATAGACGGAGGTTTGCGCAATTCGCAAGCTGCTCTCATGACACCCGATCAGATCAAGGAGGCGCTCGAGCGCCATCGCGTGACCCAGACCCGCCTCGCCGATGTGGCGGGAATCGAGGTCGACAAGATGAACAAGGTGCTGGCCGGGCGGCGGCGCTTGCAGGTCGACGAGCACGCCAAGATCGAAGCCTTCTTCCGCGAGCTGGATGGAGGCGCCGGTGCGGCGCCCCATGCCAGCGGCCTCGCGGAGGAGCGCCTGCCACTGTCGAATCTGCGCGTCGCGCCGCTGCCGCCACGCCCAGACCGGCAGAACAAGGTGCCGTTGCTCGGCAGCGGCCAAGCCGGGGCGGACGGCGTCTTCGAGCTCAACAACGGCGAGCCGATCGATTACGTGGACCGCCCGCTGGGGCTTGCCGGCAAGGGGCGCATCTACTGCATCTATGTCGACGGCGACTCCATGGAGCCGGCGCATACGCACGGCGACCTGTTGTTCGTCGATGCGGCGCGAAAACCGTTCCCCGGCCGCGATGCGGTCATCGAGCTCAATCCCGAAAGCGACGGCGCGCCGGCCCGCGCCTTCATCAAGCGCATCGTCAAGCTGACGCCGGATTACGTGGAGCTGTTTGAATTCCGCCCGAAGGAGCGGACCTTCCGGCTGCCCCGCGCCAAGATCCGCAACCTGCACCTGGTGCTGAAGAACACGGACATGTACTGAATCCGGGATTCTAAGCCGGATTCGCACTTCCCCTAATTCTATATTGCGATTTTCGCATATCCATGTTAGATTGCTTGGGCAATCGACAGCCATGGGGAGTCCGCATGCCGACCGCACTCAGCCTGCGCCGCGACGCCGAGCTCAAATATGACGGACCGATCCCGGCGGAGGTCCTGGCGGCGATCGCCGCGGAGGAACAGCGCGAGCGCGATGCGCAGCTCATGGCCCAGATGAGCGAGTCCGAACGCCTGCGCTTCCGCGCCGCCAAGGAGTTCCGGCTGGCCAAGCGATCGTTCCGCGTGCTCTGCGCCATGACCCGCCGGCGCACGGTGCGCCGGCCGGACGGCGCCTGGTTCGCGTTGCGCGACCGCGCCCGGGTCGAGGCGGAAGCGCATGTCGAGGCCTGGCGCATGCTGCGCTGGCGCGAGCGCAAGGTTTCCCGATGAGCCGCTCGACCTACGAGCAGGTGCATGACGGGGAGTGGTGGCTGTTCCAGGAGGGCCGTTCCAACCGCCGCTGCAAGATCGCATGTTGCGATTGCGGGTTGGTCCATGTCTTCCGGATCCGCATCCGCAAGGGCCGGGTGGAGATGCAGGTCAACCGCCTGCCCCATGCCACCGGCGGCCGCCGCGCCTCGATGGCGGCCGAGAAGCGGCGCGATCCCCGCTGATGCTTGCCGTTTCGCGCGGTTCGCGCCAAGCTGCCATAGGTGGGTATTCACCCAGCGATCGGCGGGAGGCAGCGCGTGGCGAAAAAGGCGACCGATCCATTCATGGCCGCGCTCTGGTCGGCCATGCTGGAGGAGAAGCTGCCGCCCGGCGGCCACGAGACATCCTGGGGCGTCACCTCGCCCCGGATCCGCAACCGCTTTGCCAAGGCGGTGCGCCAGGCGATGCAATCCGGCGCCGCGTTCGGCGCCATCCCGCTCGACAAGATCCCGGTCTACGCCACGCGCGCGACCGAAGTGCAGAAGCCGAAAGCCTCAAAAGCGAAGCCGAAGCGGCGCTGATCGGTCGGCGCTTGGTTCAGCGCAGCGCTTGCGTCACGGCGAAGATCGCGCAGCCGACCGCCGCGCCCACCAGGGTTCCGTTGAGGCGGATGTATTGGAGATCCTTGCCGACGGCGAGTTCCACGCGATCGACGATCGTGCTCGTCTCCCAGCTCCGCACCACATCGGCGACAAAGCGGCCGATCTCCTTGCGCCATGGCACAATCAAGGTCTGGATCCCCTCTTCGACCCGGTTGTCCATGCGCGCCTGCAGAGCAGGATCTTCCGCGATGGCCGATCCGATCGACCGCAGGATGCCCGACAGCGCCTGGCGAAGCCGTGAGTTCGGCAGCGCCAGCTGTTGCTCGAACGCCGCCCGCAGACCCTGCCAGAGGGTCTCGAAATAGGCGTTGACCTCCGGCGCGGCGAGAAACCGATCCCGCATCGCATTCACTCGTTCGCGATAGGCCGGGTCGTGCCGCAGATCTGCGACCAGCTGCTCGATGGCGGCATCGAAAACCGCCCGCGCATCGTGGTCGCGTGTGCCGAGATCGTCGAGATAGGCGACCAGGCCGTCGGCGATTTCCTTGGCCATCCTGCGGTCGATGCGTCGCGGCACCCACCAGCGGCTCCGCTGCTCGACGATTGCGAGGATCTGGTCTTCGTGAATTGAGATGTAGGTGCGCACCGCCCGCAGCACATGATCGAGGAGCTGGCCATGGGCCCCGTTCCGGCGCAGAACTGCGAGCAGGGTCGCCAGCGCCGGCGCAAGCTCGATCTCGCGCAACTGGCGGCGCAAGGTCATCTGCACCAGGCGCTGCAGTTTCTGGTCGTTGAAGGAGCGGAACAAGAAGGACGCGATGACGACCAGCCTATCGGCGACGACGTCCGCATTGCGGCGATCGGCCAGCCAGGCGCCGAGGCGCCGGCTGACGCCGAGCGCCCGGAGGCGCGCCGCCACCAGCTCCGGCTCCAGGAAGTGCCGTTCGATGAAGCTGCCCAGACCCGCGCCGATGCGGTCCTTGCTGTTCGGAATGACGGCGGTGTGCGGGATCGGCAGACCCAACGGCCGGCGAAACAAGGCGGTGACCGCGAACCAGTCGGCCAGACCGCCGACCAGGGCCGCCTCGGTGCCAGCGCGGAGCAGATCCATCCAGAGCCCCGGGAGCCCCGACTTTACGGCGGCGAAGTAAACGACGCCCATCGCCACCAGGAGCGTCGTGGCAATGGTCCGGTGGCGTCGCAAGCTGCGGCGCTGGTCGAGGGTGGCGGCGGTTTCTGCGGTATTGCTCAAGGCGAGTCTCCTTTGCGAGACCGCAGCATGCGCAAACGCTCAGCCGACTGACAAGCACACCGACCGACCGCCTCGCTTCAGCGAGCGTCGATATTGGCTGTATGGCTCATCGGAGGGAAAATGGTGGGCGTAGTAGGACTCGAACCAAATTGGCGTTCAGCCGTTCTGAAGGACGACCGACTTCGTCTGCAAATACTCGTCGGCATGTTCGAAGCCGGATTCGCGGCCGTAGCCGCTCGTCTTGTAGCCGCCAAACGGGATCACCGGGTCCAACAAGCCATAGCAATTCACCCAGACCGTCCCGGACCGGATCGCCTTCGCCATGGTGTGCGCCTTGGCGACGTCGCGCGTCCAGACCCCGCTGCCCAGGCCGTAGATCGTGGCATTGGCGATCTTGACTGCCTCCTCGGCGGTGTCGAACGGGATGGCCACCACGACGGGACCGAAGATCTCCTCCTGCGCCACGCGCGCGCGATAGTCCGCCGTCTTCATGACCGTGGGTTGGAAAAAGTAGCCGTCGCCGAACAGCTCTCCGGTCAAGCGCTGTCCGCCGGTCGCAAGTTCCGCGCCTTCGCTTTGCCCGATGTCGATATAGGAGCGGACCCGGTCCATCTGCTTTTGGGAAACCACCGGGCCGATCTGCGTCTCCGGCTCCAATCCGTTGCCGACCTTCAACTTTGCGGCAAAGGCCGCCACGCGCTCCACAAACTCGTCGTAGACTGTTCGCTCCACCAGCAGCCGCGATCCGGCGCTGCAGATCTGCCCGCTATTGCCGAAGATTCCCATGGCCGCGCCGACGGACGCCTTCTCGAGATCGGCGTCGGCAAACACGATATCGGGGGATTTCCCGCCGAGCTCCAGCATGGCGCGCTTGATATTGCCCTTGGTCGCCTCGATGATCTTCCGGCCGGTGATTTCCGATCCGGTGAAGGCGACCTTGTCCACATCCATATGCGCGGCCAATGCGGCGCCGGCGCGATCACCGCGCCCGGGGACGACATTGATGACGCCCTCGGGGATCCCCGCCTCGAGCGCGAGCTCGCCGAGCCGCAAGGCCGTCAGCGGCGCATCCTCGGCGGGTTTCAGCACCATGGTGCAGCCGGTCGCGAGAACCGGTCCGATCTTCCAGATCGCGGAAGTCAACGGCGCGTTCCAGGGCATGATGGCACCGACCACACCGACCGGCTCTTTGAGCGTGTAGCTGAACACCGAGCCGGGCAGCGAGTTCGGCACGGTCGCGCCGCGGATCGCAGTGCAGAGCGAGGCGTAGAACCGCAGCATCCCGATGGCGCGCTGCCGCCGCCCGCGCGTGAGCGTGATCGGCATCCCCATGTCCAGGGTGTCGAGCCGGCTGAACATTTCGAAATGATCGTCCACCAGATCGGCAAGCTTCAGGATGGCTTCCTGCCGCTGAAAGGGAGTGAAACGGCTCCAGGGGCCTTCGAAGGCACGGCGGGCCGCGGCGACCGCAAGGTCGATATCGGCGGCGTCGCCCTCGGCGATATGCGCGAGCACCGCGCCGTTAGCCGGGTTCCGGGACTCGAACGTCCGGCCGGTCACGGATTCGACCAGCCGGCCATCGATCAGAAGCTTCTTGACGCCCTGCGCCAGGCCAAGATCGAGATCATTCATTTGCAAACCCACTGTATGACTAGGCGAAAAGAGCACGCAGGTAGTCGTTCAGGAACAGGCCCGTCGGATCCATCTGCCGCCGCAACACCTTGAACGCCTGGTAGCGCGGGTAGAGCCGCTCCAGTCTTTCGGGCGTCATGAAATGGTGCTTGCCCCAGTGCGGGCGGCCCGCGCGGCGCTCGAACACTTCGTCCACCGCCTTCAGCATCGTCCAGGTCGAGACTTCCGGCGGTCCGGAAACGCCGATCGCATAGCCGTCGCGCTCGGCATAGGCGCCGAGGTACGAATCGTCGGCCTTGACCGGCCGGCATTCGACCGGAAACGCGAGGTCCGCATACTCCCTCAGGAGCAGTTGCCGCACCTCCGCAAAAGTCTCCTCGAACGCATCCATCGGCACGGCATATTCCATCTCGCGGAAATTCGGCTCGTAGAGGTTGGGGAAGATCACCGAGCTGTGGTCGAATTGCTCACCGGGCCCGAGTGCCGGCGCCGGATCCGCGACCGGGACGGCGTTGTAGCTGCGCATGTGGCAGATATCGTGGTCGCGGCTGGCCCTGTTCGGAATGTCGCTGGGCAGGACGAAGAGATCTGCGGATTTCCGATGCGGCAGCCAGAAGAACCAGAAGGTGCGGTTGCTCGCCAATCTCTCGCGCAATCCACCGATGCAGTCCTCGACATCGGCGTTCCAGGAGGTCTTGCGGATGTTGTAGGACGGGACGGCCTGGAGCGTCAGCGAGACCACGACGCCGAACATGCCGAGCGAGGCACGAAAAGCCTTGAACAGCTCGCCGTCGGTTTCCGCGGAAAGATCGACGAAGCTCCCGTCGGCGGTGACGATGCGGGCGCCGATCATCTGGGCGGAGAAACAGGGAAGCGTGATGCCGGCGCCATGGGTGGCCGTCATGATCGCCCCGCACACCGACTGCGTGTCGATGTCGCCCTGATTGTTGAGCGACATGCCTTGGGTGCGGAGGTAGCGGCTGAGCTCGCCGACCGTGATGCCGGGCTGGACGGTGACCTGCAGCTTCTGCTTGTCGACGCCGATGACCGCGCCGAACGACCGGAAGTCGATATGGATGCCGGGCGTCGGCACGATTGCCGGATTGGAATGCCCCCGGCCGGAGGAACGCACCGGCAGTCCCAGTTCCTGGGCCTTCAGGACGATGCGCCGGACATCCTCCTCGTCCCGCGGCGCGGTGGTGTAGCGCGGCACGAAGTTCTGCTCGCCAAACCAGTTCCACCAGAGTTTGCCGGGTTGCAGGAGGTCAGCGGACTGCGCGGTCACAAAGGTCTCCGATCTTCACGCCTGTCAGCGCGCCATTTCCGGGGTCCGGGCTCCGAGTTTCGCATTGACCATCGGCATGACCTTCTTGGCGAGGAGCTCCATCGACTTATGCATGATCGCCTTGTCCTTGCCGTCATGCGCCGTCATCAGCAGCCGCTCGAAGGGCCCGACCTCCTCCCGCAAGGCGAGGATCTTACGCGCAACGGTCTCGGGGCTTCCATAGATGACGAAGCTGTCGCGGACCATCTGGTGGGTGATGGTGCTTTCCGGCGTGTCAGGGGTCGGCGCCAGCAATGCCGCCGCGCCCAGGCGCTTATAGACCTGGAACATATAGTCGTAATACCAGTCATAGGCCCCCTGAGGCGTCTGGACATAGGCTTCCGCCGCGGCATCGGTATCGGCAACGAAGATGCTGCGCGCCACCCGCCAATTCCCGCCGTCGGGAACCTTGCCGAGCTTCTGCATTTCATCGGCGTAAGTTGCCCAATGGGTCTTCACCACCCATGATGCAACAAAGTTGGCGGAGATGGGCATCATATTGCGCTGCGCCGCCACGCGGATCGAGTTGGAGTTCGGGCTGCTGACGGAGAGGGCCAGCGGCGGATGGGGCAGCTGATAGGGCTTGGGCAGCTCGCCGACGCCGAGATCCGGCCACACCTTGTCCTTTAACGTGACGTTCCAGTATTTCCCCTTGATCTCATAGGGCGCGCTGGAGGCCCAGATCTTCAGCATGATGTCCAGCGAGTCCATCATCATCTCCGGCCGGTTGGCGTTCGGAATCCCGAACGCCTCGAAATCCGAACCGAGCGCCCCGGTCCCGACCCCAAGGATCAGCCGGCCCTCAGTCAGATGGTCGAGCAGCGCGATGTGGGAGGAGAGCATGACCGGGTGATAGAGCGGCAGCGGGATAACCCCGGTCCCCAGCTTGATGTTCTTGGTCTTGCTGGCGATGTGCGCCAGGAACAAGAGCGGCGAGGATACCTGCTCGATCGTGCAAGTGTAGTGCTCTCCGATCCAGACCTCTTCGAAGCCGAGCTTGTCGGCTAGGACCACCGACTCAACGTCCTCCATGAGCGTCGTGTGGTAGTCCCGGTTCATGCTGTGGAGGGGCATCATGAAGAATGAGAGTTTCACCGCGGCTTCCTTTCTTGACCCGTTGAACCCGGATTTCGCAAAGCCCGTGCCACGGGCGACAGACGATCGGCGGGTGCGCTAAGCCACGCGTCGAAGGCACTTTTCGCCGGCGCGGACCGCCGGCCTGTCTCATCCGAGAGAACGGCGTCTCATTTCTGGCGGAGCGGCGCCTCATTGCGCGCGCCGGGACCGCGCTTACTTGACGGCATCACGCTATGCTGCATTACTATCGGACAGTTCCTCTGACCGATCGGAACTTGCATGGTTTTACTGCGTAGTGAAATCGCGACCTCCGCTCCGGATCGGGGACTGGTCGATCTGCAGGAATCCTGGCGTCGGTGCGCGGAGAGATACCGTTTCGACCGCGCGGCCAAGCCGTATTTTTCATCGCTGACGGCGCATGAGATCGGCGAGCACAGCGAGGGTTTCGACGAAAATCTGGTCACGATCGACGATGAGCTGAAGTTCATCCAGAGCACGCTCCGCTCGGCGCGTTTCTGCGTCAGCTTTTCCAATATGGCCGGAATCATTCTTCGATATCAGACCGGGCCGGGCAACGACGCGGGCCTGGAAATGGAGCGGCCGGGTGCGATCTGGGCCGAGGGCGTGGCCGGCACGAACGGCGTGGGCACCTGCATCATGGAGCACCGCCCGACGATCGTGGCGGGTGAGGATCACTACTTCCAGGCCTATTCCTCGCTGTCCTGCGTCGCGGTGCCGGTCCTCTCCGCGGATGCGGAAATGGCCGGCGTGCTGAATATCGCGACCTCCAATCCGAAGGTCGGGATGGAGTCCCTCGGCATCGTCGCGGGCCTGGCGCTCACCACGGCGGAGCGTCTCAGCAACCGGCTCTTCATGAATCGGTTCAGCAGAAATTCCATCCTTCGCGTGCAACGGGAAAGCCACGTCATGCTGCTGGCCCTGGATGAGGACCAGCGCATCATCGGCGCGAACCGGGAAGCGCGCGCTTTCTATCGGCTGGGCGCCGACGGTTTGGGTCAGCACGAGCTGTGGAGCATCTTCGAGCGGAGCCCGGATACGCTGGACGGCATGACCAAGGGCGGCACACTGCCGCGGCTTCGGCAGATCGACGGCACCGAAGCCGCCAACGCCGTCCTGGTGCCGCCTGAAGAGGACCGCGCCTGGCGGCGGCCGACGCGCAAAGCCGGCCCCGCGCGGGACAATCGGACCGCGGGGAGGACGCCCCGCTTGGCGACGCACCCCACGATCGAGCAATGCCTCGGTTCCGATCCCCGCATGGCACAGCTCTCGCGCCTGCTGCGCAACGTGTCGGGTTCCCTGCCGCTGCTGCTGCTCGGTGAGACCGGGACGGGCAAGGACACGCTGGCGCGGGCGCTGCATAACGACGGTGCGCGGAGAGACAAGCCGTTCGTCGCCTTCAACTGTGCGGCGGTGCCGGAGAGCCTGATCGACAGCGAGCTGTTCGGCTATTCCGCCGGTGCCTTTACCGGTGCGAAGCGGGACGGCAATACCGGCCGCCTGCGGGAAGCCGATGGCGGGACACTGTTCCTCGATGAGATCGGCGACATGCCGCTTGCGCTGCAGACCCGGCTGCTTCGGGTGCTCGAGAGCGGCGAGGTCAGCCCGCTCGGCTCGGGGAAGGCGCAGCACATCGACGTCAATATCATCGCGGCGACCAATCACGACCTGCTGAAGAGCGTTGCCGAGCGCCGCTTCCGGCAGGACCTGTATTTCCGTCTCGCCGGGCTGGTCGTCGAGATGCAGCCGCTGCGCGAGCGATCGGATATCCTGGAAATCGCCCAGAGCCTGTTGCGCGCCAGCGGGTCACCTGCCGAGCTCGGCGACGACGCTACGGCCGCATTGCGCCGGTATTGCTGGCCGGGCAACATCCGCGAACTTCGGTTCGTGCTGCTGCGCGCCGTCCATATTTGCGAAGGCAACCTGATCAAAGCTCAGGACCTGTGCCTGCCGTCGACCGCCGGGCAGGACGCCCAGGAGCTTGCGCCGCCGGGCTTGCGCGACCCGCGCGAACCGCTGCGGGCCGCGGAGAAGCAGATGATCCAGGAGATGCTGGCGCTGCATTCCAGCGACGTGACCAAGGCTGCACGAGCGCTCAACATGGGCCGGGCGACGCTGTACCGGAAAATGCGCCAGCACGCGCTCGGCTCGTACAAAGTCATCCGCTGACGCCTTGTCCCGTCTCAAGCCGGGCAAGGCGGTCTCAATTCTGAGACGATCCCGCCGCGATCATTCAGGTCTACGCGCTGCCCGCGGATGGCATAGCGCTTGCGGAGCATCACCCGCGACGACCGTCGATCGATGGCCGACGGACCGCGGCGGGGAAGGCACGAGACGATGGATCTATCCGAGTTCAAACAAGGCATGCGCCGGCTCGCGGCCGGTGTGTCGGTGGTGACCACCATGGACGGCCGGCAGCCGCACGGCTTTTCGGCGACCTCGGTGACCTCAGTCTCCGCCGACCCGGCGCCGTTGCTGCTGGTCTGCGTCAACAAGTCGGTCACTTGCCACGATATCCTGCTGCGCTCCGGCAGTTTCTGCGTCAACGTCCTGAGCGAGGCCGAGATCGAGACCGCCCGGGTATTCAGCTCGTCCGAGCACCGGCATCGGCGTTTCGAGTTCTGCCCTTGGGAAGCGCTCGCGACCGGCGCACCGGCGCTCATCAATGCGCTGACCAATTTCGACTGCCGGATCCATCGTGCGGTGGAGGTGCAGAGCCACACCGTGCTCTTCGGCGAGGTCGTCCGCGTCATGATCCGCGGGCCGGTCGTCCATCCCCTGCTCTATGTCGACGGAAAGTTCGACGGGTTGCGCTCCGTCCTGCCGGCCGGCGCCAAGCACAGCGGCACCGCATGAGCGCAAGGGCCAACGGAACTGCACCGCTGCACGTAGTGGTCATCGGCGGCGGCGTCATCGGTGTTTGCGCGGCGAGCTGGCTGCTGCGGGAAGGGTTTGCGGTCACCATCGTCGAGCCGGGCGAGATCGCCGGCGGCGCGTCCTTCGGAAATGCCGGCTGCTTCAACCCGTCATCGGTCGTGCCGATGTCGATGCCGGGCAATCTGCGCAAAGTGCCCGGCTGGCTGCTGGATCCCCTCGGGCCGCTTTCCATCCGCTGGGGATATCTTCCGCAGCTCGCGCCCTGGCTCGGGCGTTTCCTGAAAGCCGCGGCGCCGGATCGCGTGGCGGCGCAAGCCAAGGCGCTCGGCGATCTGCTCCGTGACTCCACCGGTGTCTATCGCCCCCTCGTGGAGAATGCCGGCGCCCGGGCGCTGGTCCGGAAGGACGGCCACCTGATGGTGTATCCGGACCGCCGCGCGTTCGAAGCGGACGCGCTGGCCTGGAAGCTGCGCAGCGACAACGGGATCGGCTACACGGTTCTGGAGGATGACGCGCTCCGGCAGCAAGAGCCGGCGCTGTCGCACGACTATCGCCTGGGCGTGTTCCTGCCCAATAACGGCCATACCATCAACCCCAACCGTTTTGTCGCCGCGCTCGCGGAAGCATTCCTGCGCGACGGCGGCCGGATCCAGCGGGCAAGAGCGCTCGATTTCGACGTGGTGGACGGACGGCTGAAGGCGGTGCGCACCGACCAAGGCCCCATCCCCGCCGATCGCGCGGTCGTGGCGGCCGGAGCGTTCTCGCGGCCGCTCGCCCATGGCCTGGGCGATGCGATCCCGCTTGACACCGAGCGCGGCTATCACGTCGTCGTCAAGGAGCCCGGCCTGATGCCGCGCGCGCCGGTCCTCGATACCGTCGGGAAATTCGTCGCAACGCCGATGGAGATGGGACTGCGGCTAGCGGGGACGGTTGAGTTCGCCGGCCTGGAAGCCAAGCCCGACTGGAACCGGGCCAAGCGGCTCCTCGCGCTGGGCGCGCGCCTGTTTCCGCAATTGGCGACCGACGCCGCCGGCGATCGCATATCGGTCTGGATGGGATTCCGTCCCAGCATGCCGGATTCCCTGCCGGTCATCGGCCCGGCTTCCCGGACTGCCGATGTCGTCTATGCGTTCGGCCACGGCCATGTCGGCATGGCGGGGGGCGCGCAAACCGGCCTGCTGGTCGCGGATCTGGTCTCCGGCCGCCGCCCACGCATCGCCTTGGAGCCCTTCTCGCCTAAGCGATTCTGATGGCGGTCGGGTCGCCGCCGCCGCGGCGATGGTCCAGCACAGGATTGTCTCAAACGAGAGACGGCCCGGACCAGAAATGCGACGCCCCGCCGACGATATCGCCCGACGTGCCGCGATCCACGCGGCGGCACGCGAGCCCTAATATATTGTTAAATCTGAGATTCCGGAGCAGCGATCCACACGCTATCCGCCGTTGATGAATGGGATGCTGCGGCGCAATATATCTGGCATAGCGATTGCGTGATCGTCGAAGTTACAACAATAAAACAGGGAAGCATTCGATGACCAATGCCAATCCGAAGAGGTCGCTGAACCGTCGGACGATGCTGAAGACGGGCGGCGCCATCATCACCACCGCGCTGTTCACTCCGAACCTCATCCGCCCCGCACAGGCCGCGGAGTCGATCCTGCTGTTGACCTGGGAAACCTATCACGACGACGAATGGATCGAAGCATGGGGTCGTGCCAACAACACCGAAGTCCGCGCCGTCCGCATCGGCTCGGTAGACGAGCTGTTTTCGCAGCCCAATTCCGGCGCCGTGCAACCGGATGTCCTCTACATCGAAACCGGCTCGCTGTCGCGTTTCAAGGACGCCGGCCTGATCAAGGCCATCGACGTCGGCCAGCTGCCGAACGCCGCCAATATCAGCCCGAACCTCGACTGGAAGAAGTACACCGAAGTCGGCGGTGAGGTTGTCGGTGTCCCCTACAACTGGGGGACCCAGCCGCTCATGTTCGACGCCGATGTCGTCACCAAGACGGACAGCTGGACGATCTTGTGGGACACGGCCTACGAGGGCAAGGTCAACATGTTCGACGACTGCACGATCACCTTCCCGATGATCGCCCTCTATATCGGCGCCAAGGACCCGTTCAATCTCACCGAGGACGAGTTCAACAAATGTGCCGATGCCCTGCGCGCCCTGCGCCAGCAGATCCGCGTCATCGCCCGCGGCTTCGACGACGCGACTTCGATCTACGCCGCCGGCGACGCCGTAGTCGGCTATTGCCAGAACGTCGCCGTGGTGACCGCACTTCAGGCAAAAGGCAAGAACTTCAGATATTCGCTGCCGAAGGAAGGAACGCCCACCTGGATCGACTGCGCCGCGATCTCGAAGCAAGGCGATCGGCCGATCGTCTACAAGTTCCTGAATGACAATCTTGGCCTCGACTGGCAGTCGCGCTTCATCAAGAAGTCGACCAACAACGGCGTGCTCAGCGCGGAAGCCGCGCGCAAGGCTGGGCTCGGCGATGACATTCTCAAGGTGACCAACATCATCGATTCGGCCGACGCCGCATTCTGGAACAAGCTGGTCATCTTCCAGAAGCCGGAGAACCTGGATCGTCGCCTGCAAATGTGGAACGACTTCAAGTCCGGCACCCTCTGATCGGCGAAGGTGGCAGCACGATGCGGCAGGTATCCGATGGTCCCGTCCTCAGGCTCGACCATGTCAGCAAGACCTATCCGGGCAGCCGCAAGCCCGCCCTCGATTCGGTTTCGTTCGAGGTGGCGGCCGGGGAATTCTTCTCGATCCTCGGCCCGAGCGGCTCCGGCAAGACCACGATCCTGCGAACGATCGCGGGCTTTGAGCGGCCGGACCGCGGTCGCGTGCTGATGGCGGGTGTCGACGTCACGCAGCTGGTGCCGAACAAGCGAGACGTCCGCACCGTCTTCCAGAGCTATGCCCTGTTCCCGCATCTGACCGTGGCGGAGAACGTCCAGTATCCGCTGCGGATGCAGGGCGTGTCCCGGCCGGAGCGGGCGCGCAGGTCGGTCGAGGCGCTCGAGCATGTGGCGATGGAAGGCTACGCGACACGACTCCCCCATCAACTTTCCGGCGGACAGCGGCAACGGGTTGCGCTCGCCCGGGCGATCGTCTCCCGTCCGCCGTTGCTGCTGCTCGACGAGCCGCTGGGCGCGCTCGATCTCCGGCTGCGCCAGCAGATGCAGCACACGCTCGTCTCCTTGCAGAAGGAACTGCGGATCGCCTTCGTCTATGTCACGCACGACCAGAGCGAGGCCTTGTCGATGTCCGACCGGGTCCTGGTCATGCGCGACGGGCGGATTGCGCAGCTCGGCACGCCGCTGGACCTCTATTACAAGCCGCAATCGGAGTTCGTGGCCGAATTCGTCGGAAACTCGAACATGCTGCCGGTGGACTTCGAGCCGGACCGGGAAAGCTATGTCGCAACGATACAGGGCACCAAGCTTCCGGAAATGCGCTCCAACGTCGCCGGGCAGGGTCGCGTCGCGATCCGGTACGGCCACGTGAAGCTCGAGGCCGACGATGGGTGCGAGCGGCGCGCGGGCGAGCTCGCCGGCGTCGTGGAGAACGTGCTGTTCCTCGGCACCAGCTTCGAGGTCGATGTCCGCTGCGGCGCGTTGCGCATCATGAGCAGCGTTCCCGCCAGCCACGCGCCTGGCTTCGTGAACGGCCAGACCGTGAAAGTCGCCTTCGACCTCACCGAGGCGAGGTTGTTCCATGGCTAGTCTGGCGGAAGCGGCATCGGCGGCCGAGGTGAAGCCCCGGAAACGCCTGGCCCTTCACATCGATCCGGTCCGGATTCCGGTCTATGCCTGGCTGCTGCTGATCGTCGTGCTGCCCAACCTGCTGCTGATCGCGATCAGCTTTCTCACCGCATCCAACGGTCGCCTCAATTTCGTTCTTTCCTTCGGAAACTATGCTCGGCTGCTGGGTTCCGCCGGCTTCTGGCGCCTGCTGGAGGCAACGCTGGAGTTCAGCCTCATCGCAAGCCTTTGCGGTGCGCTGGCCGCCTATCCGATGGCTTATTTTGTCGGGCGCATCGCCCATCGCAACAAGGCGCTTCTGACCATTCTCGTGCTCGTACCGCTGTGGATCAGTCTGCTGATGCGGGTCTTTTCCTGGCGCTTGATCCTGGGCCAGAACGGCGTCCTCAATTCGTTCCTGGTGACCAGCGGCCTGCTCGAACAACCCTCGGCCGCGTTTCTCTACACCGCGGCTTCCGTCGTTCTGACCTTCGCCTACGTCTCCATCCCGTTCGTGTTCATCTCCTGCTTGAACGCCTTTGAGAAGATTCCGGCGGCCCTGATCGAGGCCTCGGAAGATTCGGGCGCCTCGAAGTTCCAGACATTCTGTTTCGTGATCTGGCCGCTGACCCGACGCAGCCTGGCGATCGGTTTCAGCCTCGCTTTTCTGGTCACGGTGGGAGACTACGTGACGCCGTCGATGGTGGGCGGAATGAACGGAACCACGCTCGGCGTGCTGATCTCGTCGCAATTCGGCATGGCCAACAACTGGCCCTATGGCGCCGCGCTCTCGATCGCCCTCATTCTCTGTGTCGGCGTCGTGCTTGCGGTGGTGCTGTGGCTTTGCCCCGCCCGCGGCGTCTTCTCCGGGGACGAGGGGGGCGCGGCCAAGGCGCGGACGCACGCGACGCCGTCCGCCCTGACGACATTGTCCGGCGCGCTGTTCTATGCCCTGGCGATCGCCTTCCTCTACGCGCCGCTGCTGCTGATGGTGTTGTTCTCGCTCAACGATTCGACGCTGCAGTCCTTTCCGCTACAGGGCTTTACCTGGCGATGGTACGAGGCCCTGGCCGGCAATGGCGGCCTGATTGCCGCGGCGCAGCGCTCGGTCATCGTCGCGGTCTGCGTGGTCCTGGCCTCGACGCTGATCGGCACCGGCTTCGCCCTGACCCTGCACTATCGCCGCGGGCCCGGATCGCAGCTCATCGAGCTTCTGCTGGCCTTGCCGTTGGCCATGCCGGCGGTGGTGCTTGGCATCGTCATGGTGCTGGGCACAGAGCTTGTCGGCGTCCCCTCCGGATTGCCGCGGACCGTCGTCGGCCAGGCGAGCTTCATCATGCCGGTGACGATGCTGCTCGTGCTCACCCGCCTGCGGCGCCTCGATCCATCGCTCATGGAGGCATCGCGCGACCTCGGGGCGGGACGGTTCCGCAGTTTCGTCCACGTGATCTTTCCGTTGATACGAGGCGCGGTCATCAGCGGGGCGCTGCTCGGGTTGACGCTTTCTGCCGATGACGTGATGGTCACGTTGTTTCTATCCGGCCCCTCGCAGACGCTGCCGATCTGGGTGTTCAATCAGATGCGCTTCGGGTTCACGCCGTCCGTCAATGCGGTCTTCACCATCCTCGGCGCCATCGCACTCACCTCGGTGGTGCTGTCCCAGGTCGTGGTGCGCTTGCGGACAAACGCGCTGTCCGACATGCCTGGCGATTGAGCCACGCGTTTCCAGCTCAAGCGGAGTGGTCGAGCTTGGTCCGGCACAATTGGCCGCCGCCACGGCTTGGCCGTCGCCCGCACTTGGCGCGGAGGGGGCGAACAGGAAATCGACATGAGATAAGGATGTCCGAGTTCTCGCTTCGGGAGCGCCGCACATTTCAAATCATGCGCGGCAAAACGTCGGTCTCGCCGCCCTTATCCTGCAGCCGATGCTTCACAGTGCCTGCGATGTGCAAAGCGATGCAGGCCAGCAACAGATAAGCGCAATACTTGTGCAACGCCTGAAACACTGCAAATGCCGCATCGTTCTTCGGAAGGATCTCCGGCACATGCGAAAGGAAGAAGAATGGCACGCCGTCGCTCTGAGTGAGGCTGCTCGACATGGCGTAGCCCAGCAGTGGAGTCAGTAGCGTCAAAGCGACGATCAGCCGGTGAGCGCCGTAGGAAAGTCCTCTCTCCCAAGGTTTTAGCGCCTTTGGCGCTCGCGGCAGCACAGCATCGTAGTGCCAGCGCATGGCCAGATGCACCAGCGCCAGCAACCAGACCAGGATCCCGAATTGCTTGTGGTTTGGGTACAAGATGCCGGCGATGGCATCTTGTTCGTCGCGCCCGGTCATGTACAAGCCGCACATGATTAGCCCCAAGATCAGAACTGCCCGCAGCCAGTGCAGGATGCGGATCGACACAGGATATTTGACACCGCGGCGTCCTCGAAAAGCTTCCGTCATGCAGCCCTCATTGTTTTGGCAGTCTCGTTGCCGAAATCGGTTTTCGCACTAGAGACTACCCTTAGAGCGTCGCGGTTTTTTGCAGGTTGTGTCGAGGGAGCATGGAGGACGATGAACAGAGGAAGAGCCCACCATCACCCCTGACGATTCCACTTCTTGCCGAAAGGGCTGGGCGGCAATGACGCACAGGATGGATGCACAATTGTTCTGACATGAAGCGCCTTTACTGGTGAATGTGGTGGTCGGGATACGTTTCGCAGCAGCCATCTGTTCGCCAGCCTGGCCAACTGGTCGGAGGAGATCCCGGCACCGTCAACGACGGAACTGCATCGCCTTCTCCACGAAATATCCACACAACCTTCGCGGTTCATCAACGGCTGGCTGTCATCGGGTATCGAAAGCAACTGATGGTTTCCCGAGATGATGCGCCGCATTCTTTCAACCCTCCTGACCTTCGGCCTGCTGTCTGCATCGCTTGCCCTGATCGAGCCGTTAGGCTCGGTATTGCGGGCTCAGGAACTTGAGGCGGATCTGCCCTTGCCCGTCACCGTATCCACCTTGGCGCCGGAGCGGGTGGTGCTACAGGACGAATTGCCCGGACGGGTCGCGCCGTTCCGGCGGGTCGAGATTCGACCACAGATCGGCGGTCTGATTCTGGAAAGCCAGGCGAACGAGGGATCGCGCGTCACGGCCGGAGATGTGCTGTTCCGTATCGATCCGGCACCACTGAAGGCAGATCTGGCGATAGCCGAGGCGGCGCTTGCGCGCGCCATCGCAGCTGAAGCCTATGCCAGGCGCGGCTTGGAACGCTCAGATACGCTGCTGGCAAGAAATATAACAAGCGGTGAAAAGAACGATGCCGCCCGCAACGAGGTGGCGCTTGCAGCAGCCAGCCTTGCCGAGGCGCGCGCCGCCGTCGCGCGACGGCGACTGGACCTGGAATTCGCCACTCTGCGCTCACCGATCGATGGCTACGTCGCGGCGGGGATTGCCGATATCGGTGGTCTGGCGGCGCTGGGGGCCGAGCGGGCGCTGGCCGTGGTTCAAGATTTGGACAAAGTCTATGTCGATCTGCGCCTGCCTGCCGCACGGCTGGATGCAATCCAGCGCGCGGCCGGACAAGGTTTGGGTCTGGTCGAGATCCTGACGGATCGTGGCAGGGTCCACCCACAGAAGGGTCAGCTGAAATTCTCGGACGTGATCGTCGATCCGGGAACCGGGAATGTCTCGGTCCGGATCGAGGTTTCCAATCCCGGCCTCGCGCTGTTACCCGGCATGTTCGTCCGTGCCCGCGTGCCGCGAGGGGTTCTCCCTGACGCGCTGCTGGTGCCCGAGGAGGCCGTGCTTCGCGCTGGTGCAGGCGGGGCGCAAGTCGTCGTTGTCTCGGGCGACGGTGAGGCGATGCGGCGCGATGTGACGCTGGGCGACGTCATTGGTGACCGGATCGTCGTCACATCCGGTCTGAATCAGGGCGAGAGCGTCGCCATCCGCGGACAAGACCGTATTCCGGCCGGCGCGCCGACCAAAGTCACGGTGCGCGGCGCTGCTGCCCTGCCGCCTGCCGGCCAATCCTGAGGGACCGACATCATGTCGCAGTTCTTCATCAACCGCCCGGTCTTTGCCTGGGTCATCGCCATTTTCATTGCGCTAGCCGGGATTGTCGCAATCCCGCAACTGCCTGTCGCGCGCTTCCCTGACATTGCGCCGCCCAGCATCAGCATTTTCGCCAACTACTCCGGCGCCGATGTGCAGACCGTCAGCGATAGTGTCATCCGTCCGATCGAGAAGGAGCTCTCGAGCGTTAAGAACATGCTCTATTACGAATCTACCGTGGATGCGACCGGTGGGGCCAATGTCTTCGTCACCTTCAGACCTGGCACCAATGCAGAACTGGCGCAGGTGGATGTGCAAAACCGGCTGAAGAATGTCGAAGCCCTCCTGCCCGAGGCGGTTCGTCGCGCC
The DNA here is from genome assembly GCA_030715195.1 of Dongia sedimenti. Classification (GTDB taxonomy): domain Bacteria; phylum Pseudomonadota; class Alphaproteobacteria; order Dongiales; family Dongiaceae; genus Dongia; species Dongia sedimenti. Next base: position 174,871 of record JAUYVI010000001.1, on the reverse strand, counting down.
GGCATCGGCGTCGAGGCGGCGGACTCTGACTTCCTCATGGTCATCACGTTGAAATCGCGTGAGGGTAAGACTGATGAGCTAAGCCTTGGTGACTATCTGACCCGCAGCCTGGCTGAAGAGCTGAAGCGTGTCTCCGGTGTCGGGCGCGTGCAGCAATTCGGATCGGAGCGCGCGATGCGGGTCTGGGTCGACCCGGTGAAGCTGGGCGCCTATGGCCTGACTATGGCGGATGTGACCGATGCCGTCGCTCGCGAAAACGCGTACGCCACTCCCGGTCGTGTGGGGGACGAGCCGACAGTGCCCGGCACGCGCGTTTCCACTGCGCTGACCTTGCGCGGCCAACTGACCTCGCCCGAGGCTTTCGCCGCTATCCCACTGCGCGTAAGGACCGATGGCTCGCGCCTGGTGTTGGGCGATGTGGCACGGCTGGAGGTGGGCGCGCAGACCATGGCCTTCAGTGTCAGCAGCAACGGCAAGCCCGCTGCCGCCGCTGCGATCCAGATGTCGCCCGGGGCCAATGCCGTGCGCACCGCCGCCGCTATCGAGGCGCGGCTCGCCGAACTACAGATCGCAATGCCCAAGGACATGCAGGTGTCGATCTCCTACAACACCGCGCCCTTCGTGAAGGTGTCGATTACCAAGGTGATCCACACGTTGATCGAGGCGATGGCGCTGGTCTTCCTCGTCATGCTGCTGTTCTTGCAGAAGCTGCGCTACACGTTGATCCCGACCATCGTCGCGCCGATCGCGCTGTTAGGCACTTTCGCGGTGATGTGGCTTGCGGGTTACTCGATCAACGTGCTGACCATGTTTGGCATGGTGCTGGCCATCGGCATCATTGTCGATGACGCCATCGTCGTTGTCGAGAACGTCGAACGCATCATGGCGCGCCAAGGCCTGTCGCCAAAGGCCGCGACCCGCCAGGCGATGCGGGAGATCTCAGGCGCCATCGTCGGGATCACGCTGGTTCTTGCCGCTGTCTTCATCCCGATGGGGCTGGCTGGCGGCTCGGTCGGAGCAATCTATCGTCAGTTCACCCTGTCGATGGCGGTCTCGATCCTGTTCTCGGCCTTTCTGGCGCTGACGCTGACACCTGCTCTTTGTGCGACAATCCTGAAGCCAGCCTCGCCCCATGGAACGTCGCGCGGATTCTTCGGCTGGTTCAACGGCGGCTTCGACGTACTGACACAACGCTACACCGGCTGGGTCGGCTGGATGCTGCGGCGCGGCGGTCGGATGCTGGTTATCTATGTGGCGCTCCTGGGCGTGGTGGGCATCGGATATATGCAGATTCCCACCTCTTTCGTTCCCGACGAGGATCAGGGCAGCTTCATGGCCATGTTTGAGCTGCCCGCAGGCGCCACGGCCGAGCGAACCCGTGCCATCGTCACTGCGTACGAGGCTTACACTGCAACCCGGCCCAACATCACGGAAAACACGGTGATCCTCGGTTTCGGCTTTTCGGGTTCGGGTCCGAATGCCGCGCAGGCCTTCACCAGCCTGAAGGATTGGGATGATCGTAACGTGACCGTGGATCAGGAAATTGCCGCGGCCGAGGCTGCGATGGCCGATCTTGCGGAAGGCACGGCGATAATCATGAAGCCTCCTGCGATTGAATCGCTCGGCACCACTTCGGGCTTTTCGCTACGGCTGGAGGATCGCGCTAATGCCGGTCCGGCCGCGCTGAAGGCCGCAGAGGATCAGCTCATCGCGCTGGCCTCGGCCAGTCCGCTGCTAACCGGCGTGATGACCGAAGGCTTGCCCGATGGCTCAAGCATCGCCTTGCAGATCGACCGGCAAAAGGCGCAGGCTCTTGGCGTGCCGTTCGACGCGATCAGGGAGACGATCTCGACTGCCGTCGGCTCAACCTATGTGAACGACTTTCCAAACCAGGGCCGTTTGCAGCAGGTGATCGTACAGGCTGATGCGCCCGGAAGGATGCATATCGATGACGTACTGCGCCTTGAGGCACGCAATCTCGATGGTGGCATGGTAACGCTGTCGGAGGTGGTCACGCCGATATGGCAAAATACGCCGTTGCAACTGGCGCGTTACAACGGCTATCCGGCCGCCCGCATCTCTGGCTCGGCCACTGACGGCGTGTCCAGCGGCGCGGCCATGGCCGAGATGGAGCGGCTGGCCAAGGAACTGCCTCGGGGGTTTGGTATGGAATGGACCGGTCAGTCCCTGCAGGAACAGCAATCGGCCAACCAGGCACCAATTCTGCTGGCGGCCTCTATGCTTGTGGTGTTCCTGGTGCTAGCGGCGCTCTATGAAAGCTGGTCGATTCCGCTGGCGGTGATGCTGGTGGTGCCGCTTGGGGTGTTGGGCGCGGTGACGGCAGTGATGGTACGCGGCGCTGAGAATGACGTGTTCTTCAAGGTCGGGCTGATCACGATCATCGGGCTTTCGGCCAAGAACGCGATCCTGATGGTCGAATACGCCCGCCACCTGCGCGATCACGGTATGGGCCTATACCGCGCCATCTTGCAGGCCGCACGGCTTCGGCTGCGACCCATCATCATGACTTCGCTGGCTTTCATCCTCGGCGTGGTGCCGTTGATGCTGGCCCGCGGGGCGGGTTCAGAAATCCAGAACGCCATCGGCACGGGCGTGTTCGGAGGCATGGTCTCGGCCACGGTGCTGGCGATTTTCTTTGTCCCGGTGCTCTATGTCTCTGTCAGTCGCCTGACCCGCCGCATTTCCAAAGAGCAGAACCAGAAGGCACCGTCATGACAGACGCCCTTGTCTTGATTGTCGAAGACGAACCCGAGATTGCCGAGATCCTGGAGACCTATTTCGCGCGTGAAGGGTTTCGCGTGATCAGCGCCGGGGACGGGCCGACCTGCCTAGCCCATCACCAGCGGCTACGGCCCGATCTGGTGGTGCTGGACATCAAGCTGCCCGGTCAGGACGGCTATGAAGTTCTGGCCGCGATCCGTCGACGAGGCGATACGCCGGTGATCATGGTCACCGCGCTCGCCGAGGACCTGGACAAGCTGCAGGCCCTGCGGATCGGCGCCGATGACTACGTCGTCAAGCCTTTCAACCCGCTGGAGGTGGTTGCCCGCGCCCGTGCGGTGCTGCGGCGCACTATGGGGCGCGGCCCGGACCACCTGCTGCGCCTTGGACCGCTGACTGTTGATCCTCAAGCCTATCGCGCCGTGGTCGAAAGCGTTGCCGGGCCGGTGGTGCTGGACCTGACCCCGACCGAATTCCGCATTCTAGCGCATATGGCCGGTTCATCGGGACGAGCGTTTGAGCGCGGTGAACTGGTCGACGCCTGCCTGCCCGAAGGCGAGGCACTGGACCGCACCGTCGACAGCCATGTCAGCAACCTTCGCCGTAAACTGGCCGCTGCTGGCGCCGGTGGCATGCTGGTAGGCGTCCGCGGCGTCGGTTACCGGCTGGACGCTGCTCATGTCCGCTAGCCTCAATTCCCGAATTACCCGGACAATGATCGCGCTGACGCTAGTCGCCTTCGCGGTCGTCTATTTCGGCCTGATGGCCTATTTCTTCTTTATCTATGACTGGCTTTATCCCGACGCGAACTATGACGACAACTGGCGGCTGGGCGATACCGTCATGGTTGGGCTGCTGTTGTGCTTCGGCCTTCTGACGGCTTTGGGTATCGGCTGGCGACTGGCCCGACGCATCGTCGAGCCTCTGAGGTCGGTGGCGAGCGCGGCGCGCCGGGTTGCGACCGGTGACTTTTCCGCTCGCGCCTCGCTTGCCCCGGCCAGCTTCCGCGAAGCAGGCGATTTGGTTGCCGATTTCAACCAGATGGCCGAGCGCTTGCAACGTGCCGAGGCCGAACTGGCCTATTCCAACTCCGCCATCGCTCATGAGTTGCGCACACCGCTGACCATCCTGCGCGGGCGCCTGCAGGGCCTTGTGGATGGCGTCTTCGACCCCAGCCCACAGCTTTACGAGCGTCTGATCGCGCATGTCGATGACCTGTCAGCGATCGTCGAGGAATTGCGCACCCTGGCGTTGAGCAATGCAGGTCAACTGGACCTGACCTGCACCCGCATTGATTTGGCGATCGAAGCCGCTGCCGCGCTGGGCTCGCTGGAGGCCGAACTGACGGGCGCGGGCATCACACTGACCCGATCGCTGGGTACTGCCGTCACCCTTGCCGACAGGACACGGCTGCGGCAGGCCTTCGTCGCGGTTCTGGAAAACTGTCGTCGTTACGCTCCACAAAGCTGCGTGCATGTCGAAACAGGAGTGGATGGCGAGAAAGTGTTTTTCCGCTGTGCGGACACAGGGCCAGGGCTTTCTGAGGAAGGCCGGTTGCGGGCCTTCGACCGCTTCTGGCGTGCGGATGAGTCGCGCGGCCGCAGCCTTGGCGGTTTCGGCCTTGGCCTGCCCATCGTGCGCGCCATTGCCCGCGCCCATGGCGGTGAGGCCAGGATCCTGCAGCAGGCGGCTCCCGGCCTGACGGTGGAGATCCGCCTGGCGCGAAGGCCCGCTCTTGCAGAGGATGCGCATGACTGACGATCCAGACGACTGCGACGATCTGGCCGCGCGGCATGTGTCGGCGCGGCGAGTGCTGGACCGATTCATCCGGTTACAGCGGGCGGATTGCGAAAGAATCCCTTCGCCCGCTCAGATTTCAAAACGACTGGCCTGCTTTGCAGGCCTTGCGTGAAACAACAGATCAGTGGTGAGCGATTTTCGACTCTGTGTTGAAGAATATGGCGCATCTCGCGCCGTCCCTCAACGGCCCTCATGTACGGTCGGCCTTGATGTGCGCGACTCGAAGCTTAGCGAATGTCTGGTGGGCGCTCGGCGGCGCCGGGTCGTCGCTCCTTCTCCTGTCTCGGCTTCCTCGGGAAGGCCGACCCAACGCAACGCCGGCAGCGCCTGCCATTCGTTCAGAAGACGCAGCCGCGCTGGTTTCGGCAGACCGGCGAGAATGGACCGTGGAGATGCGCGATGCCGGCGATCATCATGCGCGCCAGAGCGGGGCTTTGGGCGCGAGATCGCCACGGAGCGGCGCAACCCCTGTCATTCGGCGTTTCGAAGGAGCTAACCACTTCGACGGCGACAAGGCCCATGGAGAATCTGTATGGACGCGATAGAGACTGACCAATTGACCTTGAGAAATTTCAGACAGGGAGATGCAATCGATCTGCTTGCGTATCTGCACCAACCAAGGGCGAGTTGCTTCTTCTCACTCCAACTGGAGGATCTTGGCGCTGCCGAGACAGAAGTGGAGACGCGCAGCAAAAGCGATGAGCATATTGCTGTGTGCTTGCGAAGCTCAGGCAGACTGATCGGCGACCTATTCTGCATCCTCGAACATCCCGACACTTATGCGATCGGGTGGAACTTCAATGCGCAGTTCGGCGGCGCCGGGCTCGCGACGGAGGCTGCGCGGGCGCTCTTCGAATACCTATTCTCGGTGAAGCACGCCCGGCGCCTTTACGCCTATGTTGAAGAAGACAATTACGCTTCACAGCGGCTGTGCGCACGGCTGGGAATGCGGCGAGAGGGATTGTTCAAGGAGTTCACGTCCTTCAAGCAGGACGACGAAGGCGCCCCGGTATTCGAGAACACGATGCAGTTTGCTATCCTCAGAAAGGAATGGGCTGGATGATCCTGGACCAGGAGAATTGCTCTGCGACGTCGCTGCCTGCGATTGACCGTCGCATCCGCGGCGATCGCCTCTAATCGCAATCCTGCCGCGAGAGCTCAGCCGGATACTCAGCAGGCCTCGAAATGACTCCGGAATATCAGGGACAATGCGCTCTTAATAATAGACTTCGCCGATCGGCATCGAATCTCCGAACTAGATGCATTGCGGACCTCCAATACAACGTCCTTCCGGCAGGGGTCGTAATTCAGATTCGAACGCCTGATCTTCTGATTCGTAGCCAGGGTGCCCGGCCAGAAGACAGCATGAAACACGCCAAATTGCGACGCAGTCTGCTTCCGTGGTGCTTCCGTGGAAAAAGCAGCAAGCAGACAACTATCATCTAGCCCGATGAAAAATCTGGCGCACCCGATACGATTCGAACGTACGACCTTTGCCTTCGGAGAGCAAAGGTCCGTTTAGGGCGCCAGGAGCGGTCATTCGCCTGGTTGGCTACGCAGTCTCGCCGTTTGAATTCATACAGTTGGTGTCTGCCGGTATAGACCTTGGCCGTGGCCTCTTTCCTAGACCGCAAATCCCTCGACCTCTGCCGCGAGCGGATCGAGCGCCGCCATGACGTCGGCGCCGAGGTCGAGTGCGGCGGCGGCGACATATTCTTGCAATCGGCGGCGCCGGCACGTCCCGGGTATGGGCACAAACTGGACTGGATCGCCGCCAGCCAGCCGGACCCACCGCCGAGCCTCGCCTATCGCTGCCGCGCATAGGCACTCCGGCTGGGGCCAAGTCTGCTACCGCCGGGTCGATCACGCGACAACGAGTGCAACCGGAGGCGCCTTCGGGCTCCTTAGAACTGGTGACGCGAACCCCTGTGCTTTTACGCTACAGGGAGTCACCCCAGACCCACCGGCGCGCCGATTCGGTCCGCTATGCGCCATTAGCTGCCCCCCGGCCCTCGGGGCGCCCAGCCAACTGCCCCGAGATCGCGCCTATGATATCCAGCGTTACGAACGGAACGCCGTCCAATAGTAGCTTCGATTTGGTTGTGCTTTTCGAGGTCTACAAGGCCAAGCGAACGATACGCGTGAAATATGAGACTGCCGAAGAGGCGCCTATGCTCGTCGTCTGATCTTCTCGACGCCGGCATTCTTGGCTTGCCTTGTCTCACCTCCCAGGCCGGCCACGCCGACCAACATTCGCCTCCCTTGCTCGTAGCTGAAAGTCACACCATCAATACCCAATCTCTCGATGATGGCATGGGACGTGGAGCACGGAGCGTCGTTTTGTCAGACAACCGGAGACCCGGCGCGCTCCGACAGCAGCTTGCCGGCGATTTCCATGGCCTCCTCGCGAGACGAGGCGAGCCGCATCGGATAGCCCCAGAATTTGGCGAAAGCCACGCCGAATGCCTTGAACGCAAGACGCTTGGCGGCGCTGGGCTCGATCACAATCATCGCCAGTACCAGGTTGCGCAGTTCGGCCTTGTGTTTCTTCATCCACAGCGCATTGCGTTTCTTTTCTTCCGCGCTGTGCTCATGCTCCTCGTCCGGCGCGGAATCCGTCAGCAGCACGAATGGCTCCCCGCGTTTCAGGTTCGCCTCGAATGCTTGGAAATCCTTGTCGCCGTCATGATCTGGAGCTTGTTCAAAAGTCACCCAGACCAACGGAAAGTTCGTGCTGTCGAGTGGCATGTATTGTCTCCTGATGGGAATGGATGCTCTCACGTGGAGCGGATGTGCCGCCACGACATGATCAGCGCGACCGCGCCCGGAAGCGTGACGGCCAGCAGCTCCAAGGCAACGAGATGGCCGCCGTCGCGCAAGCCGTCGAATACGCCGCCGAGCGTGCTCATCGTTAAAAGGAATCCGCCGAGAAGAAGCATGGCCCAGTCGGCAGCGCGCCTTCCGGCAAGAGCCAGCAAGCACGGGACGACCCAGGCGCCGTAAAATATCGAGAAGCCCCAGAGCGCGGCGGAATCGAACGTTATGGTCGGCATCGTTCCACCGCTTCTGAGGTAGTCGTTCAGATACGAGAAGATCTGGATCATGGCGAAGATCGCGGTGCCCGCCGCAGGCACAAGCCAGGCGAGAGCGAGCCTGACTGCTTTCGTTTCGATCACGTAGACACTCCTCTTCGAATTTTCTTGCCAGGAAGTTGCGTGCCGCTCCTCTCGAAGAAAAGCGCGCCGCGTGTCCCTCACCCTGAAAGCAATAGTTCACGCGGCGTATGGCGTCATTGCGCAATCCAACCATTATATGTTTTAATCCGGCCAAATTGACCAATGCCGAGGCCCCGATGTATTTGGACGTGCGCAGCGACTGGCTCTCTTACATCGATGAGATCCCACGCACTCTCGTCGCGACCAATTCTGTCGCCAGTCTCACGACCCTGGAGCAATCGCCGCGGCACTCGCATCAGAAGGCGCAACTGCTTTTCACGGTGCGTGGGATCATCAACTGCGAGATCGATGACGCCGTCTGGATCGTGCCGCCGCAATGCGCCGTGTGGATACCCGGCGGACTGCCCCACACGGTTTTCGGTTCCGGCGAGGTGGAGTGTATTTCCCTCTTCATCGAGCCTCCTGAGGCGCCGAACCTGCCGGACAAGTGCTGCACGATCACGGTATCGGACCTGCTCCGCCATCTGCTGATGCGGGCCAACGAGCTTCCGGAACGCTATGACGTTGACGGTCCGGACGGCCGCATCGTGTCGGTCATCTTGGATGAGCTGGCTGTGGCGCCGGTCGAAGATCTCCGCCTCCCCATCCCCAGTGATCCGCGGCTGAAGAAGCTCACCGACCTGTTGATCGCGGCGCCGGCGGATCGTGCGACCGTCGCGGAATGGGCCTCCCGCGTCGCGCTCAGCGAGCGCAGCCTCAGCCGCATGCTGGCGGAAGAGGTCGGCATGAGTTTTGGCCGCTGGCGCCGGCAGTTGCATATTGTCCTCGCCCTGCGGCATCTCAGCACCGGCCAAACCGTCCAAGCCGTCGCGATGGATCTCGGCTATGAAAGCGCCAGCGGCTTCGTGACCATGTTCCGCAAGATGGTCGGCAAACCGCCGACCCGGTACCTCCTGGAGCGACTGAGGCCTGCGCCGCGCGATCACGGCGGGGGATGAGAAGGGTCGTTCCGGCAAGGCTGGCCGTCCCGATACGCGTCGTGTTCACGATCAAAAGCTCTTGGTGATCCCCAGCCCGAAGATGCGTCCCGGTCCGACCGCGACGGTTTCGATGCCGAGATAGAGCGCACCGAAGGTTTCTGCGCGTTGGTCGAGAAGATTGCGCCCGAAGGCATAGACCTCCAGGTCGTTCGCATCGTTCTTCCACCCGACCCTCGTGTCCACAATGTGGTAAGGCTTCAGATCAAACGAATTGTCGACATCGGCGGAACGGCTCCCGGTGAACTGATACTGCACGCCAAAGGAAAGCGAACCCGGGAGACTCACAGCTTGGGCTGAGGTGCCGTATTGCAGCCCCGTGGCGGCCGTCCATTCCGGCGCATTGGGCACCTTGTTCCCCGAGACGGTGTTGGTGCTGGCGCCATTGGCGCCCAGTTCGCTGTATGTGTAGCCGAGGCCGCCCGTCAGGGTCAGTCCCTCCGAGATCAGCAACCGCCCCTGAAGCTCGAAGCCGGTGGTCTCGTAATCCTGATAGGTCGTGCGGAACGTGCCGAGCGCCGGATCAATGAAGGTCATGACACCGTTCTTGATGTCGTTGTGATAGACGCTGGCATCTAGCTCGAGGCGGTCGTCGAACAGGCTTGTCTTGATGCCGGCCTCATAGGTCCAGCCGGTCGCTGCCGGATATGGATCGTCCACGACGCCATTCACCGGGAAACCGAACAACGGATAGACACGCGCCGCGTGTCCGCGCGCCACCGAAACATAAGTCTGGACCTCATCCGACCACTTGTAAGCCAGCGCCATTCGGCCCGTCGGATAGGTTTCCGAGGTCGAATTGGAGCCCGTCAGATCGGCAATATCCCGCGAGTTCCGACGCTTGAGCTCGATGTCGTCATGGTTCAATCTACCGCCGATCGAAAACTCCCATCGTTCCGCGAACGGGATCGAAATGTCACCGAACAGGCCGAGATTGGTGCTGTCGAGATCGGTGTCCATTCTGATGGTGTCGAAGTAAGGCGCGGGCGCGCATTGGGCGCTGACGCATGTACGGCTTCCCTCGCCGTGAGCGACGCTGGCGCCCATGACCCACCGGATCGGATCGCCTTCCAGCGAATTCAGCCGAAGCTCCTGGCTGAAGATGTTCTCTTTATCGTCGAGGTGACCGCGAGAACTGACAGCCGGAAATCCAAGCTGGTCGTAGACCAGCTTGTCGGCGTTGTCGCTCTTGCTGTCCAGCTCGTTGTACTGATAGGCGCTGACGGAGGTGACCCTGAAAGCGCCGAACTCGTGTTCCACGGTCAGCGTTGTGCCGCCTTGCGTCGTCACCGACTTCGGTTCGGTCAAGGTTCCGCTGGTCGGAAAGCGTGACGCATCGCGCAGGAGGTAGAACGGTGCGTTGCCTTCATCCCGCAGGTAGCTGCCCGTGAGGGTGACAGTCGTATCGTCTGTGCCGGTAAAGCGGATGCCGCCACGAAAGGCCCCGAGATCGCGCTTGTCGAGGTCGTCGGTGTACAGGCTGCGGACGTCGCCGCCCTGGTGCCCGTAACGTAGGGCCATGCGTCCATCGAGCGTATCGGTGATGATATTGCCACCCAGGACCACCTCGCCCATGCGATAGTCGTTTGCGCCAATCTCGCCGGTCGCATGGATATCCCGCGTCCCGTCCGGCTGATTGGTCACGACATTGATGGCGCCGCCCAGGGCATTGCTGCCCCAGAGCGTGCCTTGCGGGCCGCGCATCACCTCGACCCGATTGACATCGAGGAGAACATTGGAAGCGCTCATCATGCTGTTCGGCACGCCGTCGGTGCTGAAGGCAACCGTGCCGTCGGAATAATTGACGGGCGTTCCGAGGGAACTCACGCCGCGAATCGAGAAAAACTGCGAACCTATGGCTCTGTTGACCCACTGCACGTTTGGCGAATTGCGGGCGATCGCCGCGCCGGGATCGAACGGTGCCAACTTCAAGCTTTCCGGGGTAACCACTGTGATGCTTTGAGGGACCTGTTTGAGGTCCTCCTTGGTCTTTCTGGCCGTAACGACGATGGGTTCGAGGACCGGCGTGTCCGGCTGGGCATTCGTTTGTGCTGGCTCTGTCTGTGCTGATGCCGTCTGCGCCTCTGCGACGCAGGCCCATCCCGAAGCCAGGAACGTCGCAAGCAGAAATATCGGCCTCGCCGATAGTGTGTAGGTGATGGAAAACTTCATTGACCGCCCCCGATTGAACAATCTGCGACACCAATTGCGAATGATCCGTATTAGCATCTGAATAAACTGGATTCGGAGGAACAGGCTCTCGCGGTTTCGCCAATCGATAGGTCAATCCGGCCAAACTGCGGCCGCACCGACCAGCCGCGGCCCGCGGGCATCTCTTAGAAATGCTGTGGAAGGCTGATGATCAGAGCTTCATCCCGCGCAGGGCCGCGGTTGAACACGCCGCAGATATCCTCGGGACACTGTCTCCAAGGCTTGACGCTTTGCCGCGATCAACGAACGCGTTTCCGCTGCGCTCTCAGGCGTTACCGTGCGAAGGGATAAGGAGTCGGAGAGGCGACGGACTGGTTACTTGCCGGTCAGGTAGCTGGTGACGAGGCTCAGCATCTCGCCCTCGAAGGCGCCGCTCCGGAGCAGGTCGTGGCGCTCGATCACGGCCTTATGCGAAAGCGCTTCAAGCGCGGTCTCGACCACCAGGGCCGCCATCGCGGGATCGCGTTTGTTCTTCAGCTCGGCCTCGTGCTGCCGCAGAAAGACTTCGATCGCATTGGTCACGCGGCGGGTGGTGTCCAGGGCCTTGGCGAGCCGGCCGACTCGCGGCACCTGCTCGTGCAGGATCTTGTGGAGTTTCGGATCGAGGCGATGGGCGGTGACCGCTGCATGTATCAAGGCCCGCATGCCGTCTTCGAGGGTTTCATGGCTTGTGGCCGTGAGCGCCTCGTCCACCGTGGCGACGATCTCGTCGGAATGGCGCTCGATCAGGGCGGCGACCAGCGCCTCCTTGTTGGGGAAATATTGATAGAGCGAGCCGATGCTGACGCCGGCCCGCTCGGCGATCCGAGCGGTCGTCGCGTTCTCGTAGCCCTCCGCGATCAAAACCTGAGCGGCAGCCTTCATGATCGCGTCGACAGTCGCCTTGGCGCGCTCCTGGCGCGGCTGTTTCCGCGGGTTTGCGTCCTTCGCCATGGGTCCATCCGGAATGCGAATAGTAAATGTGAACGATTCATCACATATTCAAGAGGATTGGACAAGGAGGATTGAGATGGATGGCTTTGGTGAGGTGCGCCGTTTCACGGTGCCGCGGGTATGCGCGGTGAGTGCCGTGGCGGCGACGATCCTGGACTGCGACCAGCCGCGGATTCTGGCGGATTTTGATACCGACGGCGCGGTAATAGTCGGCGTCGCGCGGTGGAAGCATGACACCATCCGCGGTCTCTGGGAACGGCACGACGGCGGAGACGCGATCCTGGTGCTGGTCGCGGGTCAGCTCACTGCGACCTTTCACGAAGCGCATGCGGATCGCGTGCTGCAGGCGGGTGCTGGCGATGTGATCCTGATCCCACGCGGCATCCCGCATTGCTTTGAGATCCGCACCGATGAAGTCTCGTTGTTGTTCTTGACGCCGCGTTCGGGCAATAGCCGCTGGAGCGAGGACGCCCAGATCGTCAGCCGGCATCCTTGAGGGCCAGAGTCATCAATAGGAGTTGATCGAGAAGCACTTGGAAGCTCGCCGAGAGACGGCCTATATCGGGCGAGTCAGCTTTGCGCCAAAACCGGTCCTTTCCTGATGTGCTAGTCCACATTCAGACGCGCGCGGAGTGGGAGCTCAGAAAGTGGCGAAGCTGACGAAAAGAGCAACGCGAGCCCTCAAGAAGCTTGAGGCAGAGTTCGACCGCCGATTTGACCGCGCATTTAGAGATCCCCGAGCGTTCCGCAAGAAAGTCGACGCCGTATTCAGAGCAAACGGCAAGGCGAAGAAGCGCCCGGTGGCCGGGGATTCCTACTGAATCTGGGAATCTGGAAGAGGCAGCCGAAAATCCGATAGTCCGCTATGCGCCAATAGCAGTAGTCAGTCGGAGGTTCTGCGAATCTCTTTGAGCCTGTGCGATCACGATCACTAGATCGACAGCCTCATAGTGATTTGCCAGATAGCGAGCAAAGGAAGCGATCAGAGTCCGTTGGCGTTCGGCGGCCGTACCTCTGCGAGTACCGAGAAGGACATTGTCAATGACAAGTGTTGCTCTTCTAGGTCAAGGACGGCGCGACCACGGGCTCGATTCCCATCTGCTCAGTCGGGAGGCGGGCTTGGGACGCCGCTGGTCATACGGATGACCAAATGTGTGCCGAGCACATAGCGCACGTCTCTTGCTACTCTTGAGCCGAGGATGTCATTCATGAGGGAGACGGCGGCCCTGCCGGCAGCCTCAGACTGGTTTGATATGGTCGTGAGCCGTGGGTAGGTTGCAACGCCCAGCGTATCGTCGCAGGCCACGAGTGCAACGTCGCGCGGCACCTCGATGTTGCGCGCCGCCAGCCCGGCTATCACGCCTTGAGCAATGATGTCGTCGAAAGCAACAATAGCCGTCACGCCTGCGCCCTCGATCGACTGAACGGCCTGCCGGCCGGCTTCGTAGCTCGGCAACTGGTTCGGCACCTTTACGAGAGCGAGGCCGTGCCGCGCCGCCGCCTTCTGGATCGCGCTGTGGCGCTGCTTGTTGGACCAGGACGTTCCCGGCCCTCCGATATAGGCAATGCGCCGGTGGCCGCAGCCCGCGAGATGCGCCACCGCCTCCCCGATGCCGGGAGCGCTGTCGATCAGCACGCGCGGGACCCCGGGAACATCGCGGTTAACGAGCACCAGGGGCATCCGCTCGGCATAGGCCCGAATCCGCTCGTCCGGCATCTGCGGCGCGGCCAGAACTACGCCGTCAACTTGGCCGGAGAAACGGCGCAGCAACAGCTCCTCCTTGCGCAAGTCCTCGTCGGTGTTGCCGATGAAGACGCAGAATGCAGAACGATCCGCCTCGGCCTGGGCGCCCCGAATCAGCGGAGGAAAGAACGGGTTGGCGACGTCAGGAACGACCAGCGCGATATTGCCCGACCGGCCGGTGCTCAGGGCCTGCGCGCTGCGGTTGGGGGAATAGCCGAGTTTCTCGGCGGTCGCTTTGATGAGCGCCACCGTCTCATGGCTGAGAAGCTCCGGATGGCTGAACGCACGGGAGACGCTTGACGGATTGACCCCGGCGGCCTTCGCCACCTGGCTGATGGTCGGTGCGCGACCCTTGTCGTTCATCAGCGGCTGGACCCGTACGGTTCGCGGTGCTGCTCGGCCATTGCCTGAGCCCGCAGCGCCAGCTCGGTCGCCTTGAAGCAATGTGCCTGACTCATCGCCGTCTCGGTCCGGTTTAGCACGTCATCGACCAGTTGCCGCCCATAGGGAAGCTCGACCTTGCTGCAGTCGATGGTCCGGACCGACTCGCCATTGATCAGGAACAGCTCATGCTCGGACCCGGCATGGCCGATGTCGATGTATTTGCGCACCTCAATCGTTCCCTCGGTCCCGACGATCAGCAGCCGGCAGTCGCCGAACACCGGCAGCCCGCTGGGCGTGAACCAGTCGAGCCGGAAATAGCCGCTCGCCTGTGCGGCGGTCAACCGCGCTTCGCCGATATCCTGCAGACCCGGCGTGCTGCCATTCGCCCGGTTCTCGACGCTGGCGAAGGCAACCTCGGCCTCCAGCGTATCCGCGAGATAGAGGAACTGGTCGCACTGGTGCGAGCCGAGATCGCAGATGATGCCGCCGTATCGCGTCCGGTCGAAGAACCACGCCGGGCGGCTCTCCCGACGAATGGTGTGCGGGCCGAGGCCGATCGAATGCACGAACCGGCCGATCGCGCCGGCTCGCACCAGCTCGCAGGCCCGCACCGTGGCGCGGCTCTCCAAGCGTTCCTCGTAGTAGATCGAATAGAAGCGGCCGGTCTCCGCCTGCACCTGCCGCAGCTCGGCGAGCTGCTCCAGCGACGTCGCGCCGGGCTTGTCGGTCATGACATCCTTGCCGTGGCGCATCGCGGCGACACCGATCCCGGCGCGATCGCTCGGTATCGCCGCGGTCACGATCAGGCTGATCGACGGATCCTCCAGGATCTCGGCCTGGCTGGCCATCCGCCGGGCCGATGGATAGGTGCGGGCGAACTCGGCCGCGAGATCGTCTTCGTCGGCATGGAAACCGATCAGCTCGCCGCCTGCGGCGCGGACGCAGTCGGCCTGCATGTAGATATGGTCGTGGTTGAGCCCGATCGCGGCGAACCGGATCTTGGGAGCCATTGACGTCATCGCTTGAGCCCGCTGGTTGCAATTCCCTCGATCAGAAAGCGCTGGAAGAACACGAACACGAGAAACACGGGGACGATCACCAGGCACGACATGGCAAAGACCGCGCTCCAGTCCGAGAGGCCCTGGGAGTCGACGAAGGTCCTCAAGCCGAGCGCGACGGTGTAGTTGCGCACGTCGCTGAGATAGACCAGCGGCCCGAAGAAGTCATCCCAGGTGAAGATGAAGGTGAAGATCGCCGCGGTTGCCAGCACCGGCTTGGAGAGCGGCAGCATGATGTTGAAGTAGATCTGCCAAGGGCCGCAGCCGTCGATCATGGCGGCCTCCTGCAGCTCGAAGGGAATCGAGCGGAAGAACTGCACCATCAGGAAGATGAAGAACCCGTCGGCGGCCAGGAACTTCGGCACCACCAGGGGCAGGATCGTGTTGACCCAGCCGAGGTTGAAGAACAGCACGTATTGGGGGATCAGGGTGACGTGATACGGCAGCATCATGGTGACCAGCATGACGCCGAACCAGAGCCGCCGCCCGACGAACTGCAGACGGGAAAAGGCGAAAGCGGTTAGCGAGCAGGCGGCCAGATTGCCGATGATGGAAAGGGCAGCGATCACGAGGGAGTTCATGAAGAACGTGCCGAAGCTGACGCTCAGCCCGTTCCAACCGCGGACATAGGCGTCGAGTGAGACGCTGGACGGAAAGAGCGAGCCACTGAAGATCTCATCCTGCGGCTTGAACGAGGCGGAGAGCATCCACAGCAGCGGGTAGAGCATTAGCACGGAAGCGGCGAACAGCATGCTGTGGACGATCGCGGTGCGCAGCGGCTTCCGCCGCGCCGCACCGCGCCGTGCCGACATGCCTTGCGCGAGCGGCGCGGTCTCAAGCATCGTAGTACACCCAGAATCGAGACGACAGGAACGAGAAGGCGGTAAAGGCCGCGATCAGCAGCAGCAGGATCCAGGCGAGGGCCGCCGCGTAGCCCATCTGAAAATGGCTGAAAGCCTCCTGATAAATGTAGAGCGCGTAGAACAGCGTGGAATTGACCGGACCGCCGGTCCCCCGCGACACGATGAACGCCGGGGTGAAGGACTGGAACGCGTCGATCATCTGGACGATGAAGTTGAAGAAGATGACCGGCGTCAGCAGCGGCAAGGTGATCGAAAAGAACCGGCGCGGCCGGGAGGCACCGTCGAGATTGGCCGCCTCATAGAGGTCGGCCGGGATCTGCCTCAGGCCGGCCAGGAAAATCACCATCGGCGAGCCGAACTGCCAGATGCTGAGCAGCACCAGGGTCCAGAGCGCATAGTGCGGATTGGAGATCCAGCTCGGCCCCTGAATTCCGAAGTTGGCGAGCAAGGCGTTGACCAAGCCGTCTCCGGCGAACAGCTGGCGCCACAAGATTGCGACCGCCACGCTCGCCCCGAGCAGGGACGGCAGATAGAACAAAGCGCGATAGATCGGAAGCCCGCGGATGCCGCGGTTGAGCACCATTGCGAGTGCCAGCGCCACCGCGAGCTTCAAGGGAATGGAGCACGCCACGTAGAGGAACGTAACCCGCATGGACGCCATGAAGTTGGGATCGTCCGTCGCGATGCGCACGTAGTTGGCCGCCCCCACCCATTTCGGAGCCCGGAACAGGTCGAAACGGGTGAAGGAGAGATAGAGCGAAGCCAGCGCCGGTCCGAGAGTCAGGCCGAAGAACCCGACCAGCCAGGGCAGCAGGAATAGGTACCCCGCCTTGCTGCGTGCGAGCCTTCGCTTCCACTGCACTGCCATTGGACGTGCGCTTGCAGCCACGCCTGCTTCCTTTCGACTGGCCGCCCCTCGCGTGGCGAAGGGAGGCTGATTCGCGCCGGCAGTCAATTCCTGCCCGCCTCCAGGCGAGCCGGAGCCGCGCCGCGCCTGAGCGAGCGACGGGCGACCCCGGCGCCGGTCACTTCGCGCGATCCAGTATCTGCTTCGCCTTTTCGACGAAGTCCGCAGCGCCTTGGGCCGCCGTCTTCGTCTTGAAGGCGACTTCCTGACTGGCGGCGATCAAGGCGTCGGTAACCTCGCTGCCGCCCGGCGGATTCGGCGGCGGCAGCGTGCCGGCCAAGTCGCCGAGGCCGTCGATGTAGTCGACCATGGCGTCGCCCGCGGCATCCATCTTCGGCCGCAGCCGTTCCCGGACCGATGCAGACGCCGGAACACCCCGCTCGCCGCCGAGGATCACCGTGGCTTCGGGATCGCGCAGGATGAAGTCGAGCAGCTCGGCGGCGGCCTGCGGGTTCTTGGACTGCGACGATATCGAATAGAACATGGTCGGCTTGATGTAGAGACCGCCTTTGCTGTTGCTGTCGACCTTCGGATAGGGCGCCAGGGCGAGTTGGTCCTTGGTGAGACTCTGGAAGGCGACGAACTGGTTCGAGTTCTCGAAGGCAAGAGCCGCCTTGCCCTGGCTCAACAGCGAGCTGTCGACCTCGCCATGATCGAGCGCTTCGACCTCGGCAGGAGCCGCGGCACCGGAACTCCGCATCTGCTCCCACATCTCGAACCACCCGGTCATGTCGGTCTGATCGTAAGCCAGCGTCCCGTCGGGATGATAGAGCTGTTTCCCGCGCTGGCGCAGCCAGGTCTCCAGCACTGCCTCGCTGCCGCTCGCATCGGTCGAGCCGAACATGCCCTTGCGCGGCGTCCGCTTGGTGAACTCTGCCATGATCGACTCGAACTGCGCCCAGGTGGTGTTGTGATCGGGCAGCGCCACGCCGGCTTCGTCGAATGCCGTCTTGTCGAGCACCAGGGCGCCGGCATTCACGCCGCAAGGTACGGCATACTGCTTGCCGTCCACCTTGCCGTTGCCGAGCAAGTCGGGCTGGAAGTCGCTGACGTCGAGCGGCTTTGGGATCAACGGTTCGAGCGGCAGCAGGACGCCGCGCGTCGCGTAGTCGGCGAGATACTCGATGTCGATCTGCACGATATCGGGCGAGTTGCCGCCCGAGGTCTGGGTCGAAAGCCGCGCCCAGTAGTCGCCCCATCCCAGATACTCGGTTTCAACCTGAACGCCCGGGTGCTTTGAGACGTAGAGGTCGATCGCCTTCTGGGTCAGCTCGGCGCGCGCCTTGCCGCCCCACCACGCCATCCGCAACCGCGCATCCGCAGCCACGGCACGTCGTGCGGAGAAACCCGCAGCGGAGATCGCAACGCCGGTCAGCAGGAACTGCCGCCGGTCGATCCTGACATTCATGGTCGCCTCCTTCTGTTGCCTTCCCTAGGTGCCCTTCGTCGTGGCAGCCCGGTCACGACGCTATTATGCAAACGCTTGCAAGTCAATCATCCGCATTATTAGCGCGGTATTTCGATATATTGAACTTGAATACTGCAAGCGATTGCATTAACGATCACGCATACCGGCTCGATGACTCGCAGCCGGAGCCAGCAGCAGCGGAGCGCATGCAATGACCTCTCCCACCATGTCCGTCGCCGTGGTCGGCTGTGGCATCGGCCGGCAGCACATCGAGGAGGGCTACCTGCCCAACGCCGATAAATTCCGGGTGCTGGCGATCTGCGACATCGATGCCGGCAAGCGCGACGCCGTAGCCGATGCTCTCGGCATCCCGCGCCGGGTTGCGCACTTCGCGGACCTGCTGGCGATGGAGGATATCGACGTCATCGACATCTGCACGCCGCCGCAGCTGCACCGCGAGCAGATCCTGGCGGCGCTCGCCGTCGGCAAGCACGTGGTGTGCGAGAAACCGCTGGTCGGCTCTCTGCAACAGATAGACGAAGTCATCGCGGCGGAGAGCCGAGCGACCGGCAAGCTGATGCCGGTCTTCCAGTACCGGTTCGGCAACGGCGCCGAGCAGGCCAAGCGGATCATCGACAGCGGGGTCGCCGGCCGCCCCTATGTCGCGACGGCGGAAACCTTCTGGACCCGGCGCGCCGACTACTACGCCGTGCCGTGGCGCGGCCGCTGGGCAACCGAGCTGGGCGGCATGCTGATGGGACACGCCATCCACATCCACGACCTCCTGCTTCACCTGATGGGGCCGGCGGCGGCGCTGTTCGGCCGCACGGCGACCCGCGTCAACCCGATCGAAGTCGAGGATTGCTTCAGCGCCTCGGTACAGCTCGAGTGCGGCGCACTTGCCGCCCTTTCCGGGACGCTGGGTAGCCAGGAGGAGTTCAGCCGGCTGCGGCTCGCCTTCGAGCACGTCACTTTCGAGAGCGACCAGACTCCCTACGCGCCGGGCGTCAAGCCCTGGCGCATCGTGCCGGCCAGTTCCGAGATCGCGCGGCAGATCGATTCGCTGCTGTCCGGCTGGCCCGACGTGGCGCCCGGCTACCAGACCCAGTTCGCCCGGTTCCACGCGGCCGTGGCGCAAGGCGCCGCCTTGCCAGTCACCTCGGCCGACGCGCGCCGCTCTCTGGAGCTCGCGACCGCCTTCTACCATTCGGCGGAAGCCGGCATCGACGTACGCCTGCCGATCGGGCCCGAGCATCCGAGATACCGGAGCTGGGTCCCGGCGCGGTTCCAGACGGCATGAGTGCACGGGGCTGCGCACGCTAGTTGGCGCCGAGCCAGCGGTCGAGGTTGGCCGCAACGAAGCCGTCGTCGTTGAGCTCGGGATAGAGTAGGTAGACCCGGTCGATCGCCGTCGACTGGCCGGGGCTCAGTTCCTCGTCGGGATCCAGGCACCAGCGGCCCTCGAGTAGCCCCTGCCGGCGCAGCACCTCATGGCAGCCGGCGATGACGCCGCTGAAATCGTTGGCCACGTCGAAGAACGCGGCATTGCAATCGGTCACCGCACTGTCGAGCGCCAGTAGATCGGCCGGTACCGCGGCGGTCGCGCGAGCCGCCTTGCAGCGCTCCAGGATGGTAACCGCAGTCCTGGTCCAGACCGACCAGTGCCCGAGCAGTCCGCCGGCAAACTGGATCGGGCCGGCTTCGGTGCGGAACGGCACCGTCAGGTCGAGCACGATGTGGTCATCGTTGCCGGTGTAGAGCGTCACACGCTCGCGCGCCCCAGAACTGGCCACGCCATGGACCACGTCGAGGGTTGCGTAGCGGTTGAACGGCGCGACCTTGATGCCGATGACGTTGTCGAGGGCCGCGAAGCGCTGCCAGAAGGATGTCGTCAGCCGGATGCCACCGACCGCGGACTGCAGATAGAAGCCGATTAGCGGCATCTCGCGGGCAATCGTCGCGCAGTGTTCGATCAGCTCGTCGTCGCTCGCGCCCCGCAGGGCGGCGAGGCTAACCAGGACCGCATGGTAGCCGAGCCCGCGCGCGATCTGCGCTTCTCCAACCGCTTGGGCCGTGCGGCCGACCACGCCGGAGATCAACATCAGCGGACGGTCGGACCAGCCGGCCGCCGTTTCGGCCGCCGTCTCCAGCACCGGTTCGAACAAGCCGACCTCGCGGATCCCGAACTGGGTGGTATGGACGCCCACGGCCAGGCCGCCGGCCCCGGCGTCGATATAGTAGCGCGACAGCGCCCGCTGGCGGCGGCGGTCGAGCTGGCGGTGCCGGTCGAGCGCAAGCGGCTGGGCGGGAATCACCGCCCCCGCGCGGAAGCTCGCGAGGACGTCGGCGGGAATTTCAGTCCAGTGCATGGCGCTCATCCAAGTTCGGGCCCGGCAATGACGCGCATCGCGGCACCGAGCGTGGAAGCCGAGGGAACACCGAGCGCCATGCGAATGAACGGCCGCTCGATCGAGAAGCCGCGGCTGGCCAGCAGGTCAGCCAGCGGCGCATTGCGATCCGGCACGTCGAGCAGCACCGGCCCGGCCATGGCATCGAGCGCCATCGCGCAGAGCGCCAGGCCGTCGCCCTCGCCCGCCGCGACCACCGGCCCGATCTGCGTCGCCGTTCGGCCGGCGCGCGACCACAACTGGCCGCGGCGATCCGACAGGCTGAGCGTGATCGCCCCGCGCCGACCGGCGAGTTCCAGCAGCAGCGGCCGGCGGGAGATCCCGAACGCAGCTTCGTCCTGGGCGATTCCCGCGGCGAGTTCGACGGCGCTCGATGTCTCGCGTGACTGCGCGGATACGCCGGCGCCCCGGCCGCGCCACCGGCTGATCGGCGCGACATCGACGAAGCCCATCCGCCGGTAGACCTCGCGGCCCGCCGGCGTCGCATCGACCATGGGAACCAGTCCCTGCTTCCGCAGGACGGCGATGGCGTTCTCGAGCAGGCGCGTCGCCAGGCCGCGCCGCCGTGCGCTCTCATCGACCAGCACCATGCTGATCCAGCCGATGGCCGGCGGATAGGGCAGGACTATGCTGCTCGCGACCAGCCGACCCTCCGCATCGCGCGCGCCGTATCCGGCGCCGAGGCGCAGCATCATGCCCCAATCCGCCTCGGTCTGATTCCATCCCGCCGCGCGCGAGAGCTCCAGGCCGCGCGCGACGTCCGGAGACGCCATCGCGCTGACGCCGGATTCCAGAGCGGCCGAGTCAGTAGGCACCGGTCCGGACCTCGAACCCTGTCGGCTTGTTGAGGCCGGGCATCGCGCGCTCCACCCAGTCGGCCACCCACTCCATCATCTGCTCCAGCGAGACCTTGGGATAGCCCATCAGGGCGTGCGCCTTACCGGCGTTGTTGAGCCAGGCGGTGGGCGCCTCCTCGCCGGTGAAGCGCGGCGTCCTGCCCAGGCGATCGCCGAACCAGCCGGCGACGCGCCGCAGCGACACCGTCTCGGGACCGGTGATATTGAGCACCACAGCGGGATCGGCGCAGTGCGCGAGGCTGCGCAGCGCCATGGCATTGGCATCGCCCTGCCAGATGACGTTGAAATACCCGGTGCTCAGGTCGAGCGGAGCGCCGTTCAGCACCTTGGTGGCGATGTCGTAGAGCACGCCGTAGCGGCAATCGATCGCATAGTTGAGGCGGAACATCAGCACTCGCGCGCCGCATCTCGCGGCTTCCCATTGCACCAGCCGCTCGCGGCCGACGCAGCTGTTGGCATATTCGCCGAGAGGCGTCAGTTCGACGTCTTCCGCGGCGCCACCCGACGAGATCGGCACGAACGGATATACGCAGCCGGTCGAGAACGCGACTACGCGGCGCCCACCCAGCCGAGCGGTCACCTGCGCCGGCAGCAGCGCGTTGACCGCCCAGGTCCGCGCCGGGCTGTCGGACGCGCCGAACTTGAAGCCGGTCATCATGATCACATTGGGCGCATCCGGCAGGCGATCGAGCGTGGGCGGATCCAGCAGGTCCCCCTGCACCGGCTCGATGTTCTGTTGCTCGAAACGCTGCAGCAGCGAGCGATCGCTGAAGCGCGCCATCGCCCAGACCCGGCGGTCCGGCGCCGCACGCTTGGCCATGCGCGCGAGCGTGGGGCCCATCTTTCCCGTCGCACCGAGGATCAAGATGTCGCCTTCCAGGCGCGCGAGATCGGCCACGACGTCGGCGTCAGGCCGCGAGAGCCGCTCCTCGAGCGCCTCCGCGTCGGCGAACCCGGACGATTCCTCGATTGCAGCCGACGCCTTCATGCTTATCCTTGTTTTTCCATCCAACCAGTTGGTTGATATTCGGTCAAAAGCCAGCACGCTTGTCAAGCCAGGAATCAGCGGCGCATGGCGTTCAACGCGAAATCGACGATATGGGCGCGCCGCTTGGCGACGCCCTCTGCACTGCCGAGCTGAGGGTCGAACGCCCGGCTGAGCGTGTGAAGATTGGCGAAGAAGAAGAACGACATACCCGCGATCGAGAGGTAGACCTGCAGCGGATCGAGGCCGCGCCGGAAAACACCGTCCTTCACCCCGCGAGCCAGCGTCTTGCGGATTAGATTGATGATCGGCCGATTAACCTCGGGCACCACCTTGGAGTCCCTGAGATGCCGTCCCCCATGCGTGTTCTCGTCGGCAAGAATGCGCACGAAATCAGGGTTTTGCTCCAGATAGTCGAAGGAGAATTCGACCAGCTTCCGCATCGCCTCCTCCGGCGGAAACGCGTCCAACGCCAAGGCCGCTTCGCGGTCACGGATTTCGCGATAGATGTCCTCCAGCACAGCGACGTAGAGATCGTCCTTGCTGCCGAAATAGTGATAGACCAGCTGCTTGTTGGCTCCGGCGCGGCGCGCGATGTCGTCCACGCGGGCGCCCTCGAGCCCGCCTTCGGCGAAGGCCGCGCGCGCTGCCATCAGCAGGCTGTACCGGGTGCTTTCCGGCCCACGGTCTTGTTGACGGATATCGGCCGGGTGCTTCCTCACGTTAGTCGTACCTTCAACCTTCTAGTTGACTCTGGTCGCTTCTAGTCCGACAAGAGGGCCAGGGCAAGCAGTTAGAGTGGTGGTTTGAAGCCTGCCACGGCGTGACCGCTATGAGCCAACAACCAATAGCCGATTGAACGAGCGGGAGGCAAAGGAGATGGCCAACGTCGAGATTTGCGCGCTGCGCAAGAGCTATGGATCCGTCGAGGTCCTGCATGGCGTCGACATCACAGTTGACGATGGCGAGTTCATGGTGCTGGTCGGGCCATCGGGTTGCGGCAAATCCACACTGCTGCGAATGATCGCCGGGTTAGAGGAAACGACGGACGGAGCGATCTCGATCGGAGGACGTATCGTCAACGATGTCTCGCCTAAGGAGCGAGACATCGCGATGGTATTCCAGAATTATGCGCTCTATCCACATATGACGGTCCGAAAGAACATCGCGTTCGCTCTGAAGTTGCGAGGCATGGACAAAGCGGAGATCGATAAGCGTGTCAAGAACGCGGCAACGATCCTCGATCTCGAATCCTACCTCGGCCGTCTTCCACGGCAACTCTCCGGCGGCCAACGTCAACGCGTGGCCATGGGGCGGGCGATCAGCCGCGATCCGCAGGTGTTCCTGTTTGACGAGCCGCTCTCCAATCTCGATGCACAACTTCGCGTCCAAATGCGGGCAGAGATCCGGGCCCTGCATCAGCGGCTACGAACGACGTCGATTTACGTCACCCACGATCAGATCGAGGCCATGACGATGGCCGATCGAATGGCCATTCTGCGCGCAGGCCACGTCGAGCAGATTGGCGCGCCGCTCGAGCTCTACGATCGACCATCGAACACCTTCGTTGCGGGGTTCATCGGCTCGCCGGCAATGAACTTCATACCGGGGACCGTACGGCGCAAGGGCGGCCTTGCCTATGTGGATGCCGGCCCTGCACTGCATCTTCCGCTGGCTGCCGAGACTCCTGGGATGGATGGCCAGCCGGTCATTTATGGCATCCGGCCGGAGCACTTGGATATCGGACCGGGAGCCCTGGAGGGTACGATAGAAGCTCAGGTGGACGCTGTAGAAACGACGGGTGCTTCGACACTCCTGGTTGGGAACGTGCAAGGCGTATCGATCGGTGTTCACGTCAACCAGCGCCACAACGCGAAACCGGGAGAGCCGATATTCTTAAGGCCGTGCCTCGGGGCCGTGCATATCTTCGATGCAGAGAGCGGAATGTCCGTCAGGAGCTGAGCGACATTCCTGACTCAGCATTCTCGACATGGCCGATAATTTGTTCATTTAGGCATTATCGGGAACCATGAGACGGGGTAAGGAGGCTCGCGAGAGCCTATTGGAAGAGGCTGCCGAGAGCTCTGGATTCCGGCATTCCGGCTTCTTCGCCGAATTCCATATCGCCGAAGTCATGCCGGCGGCATTGCCGCGCTTTTGGATGATCCACGCAAGCGGTGCTTGCTTTCCGTCCGCTTTGCGCCAACTCCGGACTCGGCGGGATGCAGCGCCTAGGATTTGCCGGATCGCAGTTGCAGCATGGTGCCTCTGCAGGCACGCGCTCTGCAGCGGCATTCGTAGAGCTTTTTCAGCGCCTTGGTTTTCCTGACATCGACTTGCAGACCATAGTCGATAGAGAGCTCCGTTCCGGCCTCAATGGTCCGCAATGCGGTAACGAAGAGCCGATCCTCTTCCTCCTGCACTTCGGCGTTTGGCTCGCAGCTGTGGTTGATCCACCGTGCCGAGTTCCCGCCTTGCGCGCCGTCCACGACCTGCCCGTTATCCAGGCCGAAGAGAAACGTATGACTATGATCGACCGCTTCCGAACTCTCCCACGAGACGCGCCTGCCCTTGTACTCGATGATTCGATCGCCCTCACTGATCTGGGTAAGCGCGAAGAGACCCCGACCGTGAACTGGGGAGTGACGAACGGCAATGCGACGCATAGTGAAGTCTTTGGCAATGATGGTGGGAATCTCAGTGCGTGATGGCGATCGGCATGCACGAGAGAATCGCCAGACCGCTGACCGCGAGCGGGCTCATCTGCCAGACGAGATCATCCGCGTCAAGCCAGGTCCGCTTCGCGCCAATGGCAGTCGAGCAATGCGGCGCACACAGTATCCGTGCCTTTACTGAGCGCACGTGTCCTCCGCCTCGGCCTCTAGCTACGGAACCCCCGCGCCCGGGAAACGATGGCATGCGACATTCCGATCTTCCGCCGTGCTCAAGATTGGCGGTGGGCCATCGCGGCAGATCTGCATGACCTCCGGGCAACGGGGATGGAAGGCGCAGCCGGCGGGTGTCCGGATCGGGCTCGGCGGCTCGCCGGGCAGTAGTTCCTGGAACAAGGGCCGGTTGGGGTCCATTTCCGGAATCGCCCGAATGAGCGCCCGCGTGTAGGGGTGCTTCGGGCGGGTGAAGATTTCTTCCGTCGAGCCGATCTCGACGATGCGCCCCAAATACATAACGGCCACACGGTCGCAGAGGCGCCGGACCACCGTGAGGTCATGGGCGATAAAGATCAGGGCGAGCCGCATCTTCGCCTTGAGATCGATCAGGAGATTGATGATCTGGCCCTGGATCGAGACGTCGAGCGCCGCCACGCATTCGTCGGCGATCACCAGCTCCGGTTCCAGGGCCAAGGCGCGGGCGATGCCCACTCGCTGGCATTGCCCGCCGCTCAGCGACCGCGGCTTGCGATCGACCAGTTCCGGCCCCAGCCCGACCAGGGCCATCAGATCCAGCACGCGGGTGCGGTTCTCAAGCGAGGCAGCTTTCCGATGGACCCGCACCACCTCACCCAGCGTCTCGCCGACGCTCATGCGCGGGTTGAGCGCGTTGTAGGGATCCTGGAAGATCATCGCCGTGCGGGCGCGGAGCCAGGCGATCTCCGCTCCCTGCGCCGAAGCCATCTCGCGGCCGTCCAGGCGGATGCTGCCTCCCGCGATTGGCTCCAGGCGGAGAATCGCCCGGGCCAGGGTGCTCTTGCCGCAGCCTGACTCGCCAACCACGCCCAGCGTCTCGCCGGCGTGCAGCGCGAAGCTGACGTCGTCCACCGCACGCACCATCGGGCGATCATGGCCCGGCCTGGCGAAGCCGCCCGTGCGATAGCGCACCGCGAGATTGGAGATTTCGAGCAGCGGTGCGGCGGCAGTCATGCAACCTCCGCCCGGCGGCGCGTCGCAACATGGCACGCGGCGAGATGTCGGCCGGCCGCGGCATCCGAGAAATCAATCAGTTCCGGACAAGCAATGCGGCAGACCGGTAACGCGTCGTCGCAGCGCGGGTGGAAGCGGCAGCCGCCGGGCATGTCGTCCAGCGAGGGCGGCTGCCCAGGGATGGTCGCGAGATGGATATCGGATGTCGGTCGCGACGGCTGACAATCGATCAGCCGCGCAGTGTAGGAATGCAGCGGCCGCCGCAGCACCTCGCGCTTCGGCCCGCGTTCGGCGATGCGCCCGGCATACATGATGGCGATGGCGTCGCAGGTCTGCGCCACGATGCCGAGATCATGCGTGACCAGGATGATCGAGAGACCGCGCTTGTCGCGCAACTCCAACAGCAACCGCAGGATCTGCGCCTGTACCGTGACGTCTAGCGCCGTCGTCGGCTCGTCGGCGATCAGGATTGCCGGATGACAGGCGAGGGCCATGGCGATCATCGCCCGCTGCCGCATCCCGCCGGAGAACTGGTGAGGGAATTCGGAGAATCGGCTCTCGGGATCGGCGATCCCGACCTGCCGCAGAAGTTCAATAGATTCGCCGCGCGCCTCGCGACGGCCGATGCCGCGGTGGAAGCGAAGACTCTCCCCGATCTGCTCACCGATCCGCATCAAAGGGTTGAGATGGCTGGAGGGATTCTGGAAGATCATGCCGATTTCGCCGCCGCGCACGGCGTGCAATTGCGCTTCCGAGGCGGCGACGATGTCGCGTCCGCCTATCCAGACCGCACCGCCCGAGATTCGCAGACTGTCGGGGGGAAGCAGGCGCATCAGGGCGCGGCAGGTGACGCTCTTCCCCGAGCCGCTTTCGCCGACCAGGCCGAGAATCTCGGCGGCGCCGAGATCGAAGGAGACGCCGTCGACGATGGTCCGCGGCGGAACGGATCCCGCGGTCGTCACCGAAAGCGCGCGGACCTCAAGCACCGGGTCGGTCATCCGTCCAGACCCAGTTTCTCGCCGAGCCCGTCCGCCAGCATGCTGAAGCCAAAGGCCATCAGAACGATCGCGACCCCGGGGAAGGTCGTGATCCACCAGGCGGTCGAGATGTAGCTCTGGCCCTCGGCGATCATCACGCCCCATTCCGCCGTCGGCGGCTGGACACCGAGGCCGAGATAGCTGATCGCCGAGCCGGACAGCACCACGAGCACGATGTCCGACATCGCGAAGACGATCGAGGCCACGATCGAGTTCGGCAGGACGTGCCGGAACATGATCCGGAGATGGCTGTAGCCGAGGCTGCGCGCCGCGATAACGAAGTCGCTGCCCTTCACCACCAGCACCTGCGCGCGAATCAGGCGGGCATAGGAGACCCAGCCGACCAGCGCCAGGGCGATGTAGAAGCTGGTCAATCCGGGTCCCAGAATTGCCAGGATGGCGAGCACCAGCACCAGGAACGGAAAGGCCAGCACCATATCCAGGATCCGCATGAAGATGAGGTCGACTGCGCCACCGAAATACCCGGCCACGGCGCCGATGCCGGTGCCGATCAGGAAGGGAAACGCCACCCCGATGACGCCCATCGTGAGATCGACCCTGGCCGACCAGATCACGCGCGAGAGGATGTCGCGGCCGAAATTGTCGGTGCCGAAGGGATGGAGGGCCCCCGGGGGCTGCAGCCTCACCGCCAAGTCCTGCAGGAAGGGGTCATAAGGCGCCAGCCAGGGCGCACCGAGCGCCAGGACGATCCAGACCGCGATGACGGCGATGCCGACCGTGAGCGGCAAGGGTCCGGCCCAGCGTGGCATCCGCCCGAAGCGCAACGCCGGCACACCCGCGGCGATCACAGCTTGACCCTCGGATCGATCGCCACGGTGGCGATGTCGGCGGCGAAGTTGACCAGGACGCTGGCGCAGGCGAACACCATCGCGACCGCCTGCACGACCATATAGTCGCGGGAGAAGATCGCCCGCACCAGAAGCTGCCCCATGCCCGGGATCGAGAACACCGATTCGATCACCACCGTACCGCCGATCAGCCAGCCGATGTTGATCGCCAGCAGGTTGACCGTGGGAACGATCGAGTTCGGCAACACGTGCCGCCAGAAGATGGCGCGATCCGGCAGACCGCGGGCCCTGGCGGCGGTGGCGTAGTCCGAGGCCATCTGGGCGATCATGCTGGCGCGCAGATTTCGCGTCAGCACGGCCGATAGCGCCAGGGCGACCGTGAGGCAGGGCAGGAGCATGTGGTGCAGCCGGTCGAGTGGCGTGTCGCCGTATCCGGAGACCGGGAAGAGCTCGAGCCGGACGCTGAACACCATCATCAACATGATTCCCAGCCAGAATGCCGGGAAGCCCAGGCCGGCAGTCGAGAACATCCGGACCAGGTGATCCGTCGCTCGCCCTTTGTGGGTGGCGGCGAGGGCCGAGAGCGACACCGCGAAGACGACGGCCAGCAGCACGCTGCCCGCGACCAGGACGGCGGTGGGCTCGATCCGATCGGTCACGATCCCGAGAACTTCGGACTTGTAGAGGATCGACCGGCCCATGTCGCCATGGACCAGGTTCTTCAGGAAGTAAACGAACTGCAGCCAGAGCGGCTCGTCCAGTCCGAACTGAGCGCGGATCTGAGCGATGGTTTCGGGGGTCGCCCTGCTGCCAAGCAGGATGCGCGCGGGATCGCCGGGGATCGAGCGCACCAGCACGAAGGTAATGGCGCTGATGCCCAGCAAGACCGGGACGAGTTGCAGGGGACGGAACAGGACGAAGCGGAAGCGGTACATGCCCTACCGCTTCCGCTTCAGATCGCGCACGGCGCGGGAATGCCGCGCCGGCACCTATTCGACGCTTGCGGTTTCAAGCGCATAGCGGCCCAGCGGGTCCTGGACGAAGCCCTTCACGTTGCTGCGCGAGGCGTTGCGGAACGGGCTGTAGTAGAGGTCGATCCAATGCACGTCATCCTTGGCGATCGCCTGGATCTTATAATACATCTCCTTGCGCTTCGCCGGATCGAGTTCGACTGCCGCCTTCTGCACCAGGACGCTGACCTCGGGGTTATTGTAGTTGGTATAATAGGACCGGTTCTCCGGATCGCCCGAGACGCAGAACTGGGCCTTCTCGTCCGGGTCCGACACGTCGTTCAGCCACCACATGATGCCGAGATCGTAGTCCCCGGCGACCAGGGCATCCCATTGCTGGCCGGCTTCGAGCTTAACGATGTTGAGCTCCACCCCGATCTTGGCAAGCTGGTCCTTGACCAGCACGGCAATTTGCTCGTGCGAGGAATCCCCGGCGACGATGACGAAGTCCAGCTTCAGGTTCTTCACGCCGGCCTGTTCGAGCATCGCCTTCGCCTTGGCCGGGTCGTGGGCATAGTTCTTGTTGTCGGGGTTGTAGTCCACGCCGTTCAACGGGAAGAAGGAATTTGCCACCGTGCCGAAGCCGGACGTGACGACATCGACGATCGCCTTCTGGTCGATCGCGGTGTTCAGAGCCTGGCGTACCAACTTATTGTCCAGGGGCTTGTGGCTGTGGTTGATCAGGATGTGGTCCAGGCGGGTGGAGTTATCCAGCTGCACATTGAGCTTCGGATCGGCCTGCAGCTGCTTGATCTGATTCCAGGGAATGAAGGTCGCCGCATCGACTTCGCCGGCTTGCAGCTTCAGGACGCGGGTGTTGTCGTTGTCGACATATTTCCACTCGATCCGGTCGAGCTTCGGCAGTCCCGGCTCCCAGAAGTTGGGATTGCGCTCAAGCACGACGGTGTCGCCGCGGCGCCACTCCCTCAGCACGAACGCGCCGGAGCCCACCGGCTGCTCGCCGAACTTATCGCCGGCGGCGGTCACGGCCTTTTCCGGCAGGATCGACGCCGCGAACATCGCCAAGGTGGCGAGGAACGGCGGCGACGGGGTCTTCAGGGTGAGGACCACCGTCGCGGGGTCCGGTGCCTCCGCTTGGTCCAGCGGCGAGAAGAGGGCCCGCAACGGTGCGTCCTTCATGTCGCGCACCCGCTTCAGGCTGAACACCACGTCCGAGGCCTGCACCGGGCTGCCATCCGAGAACTTCGCCGCCCGCAGCTTGAAGGTATAGGTCTTGCCGTCCGGGGAAATGGTCCAACTCTCGGCCAGATCCGGTAGGATCTTGGTCGCGGTGATGTCCGAACGGACCAGCGTCGAGTAGAACTGCGTCAGCACCCAGATGTCAGGCGCCAAGATGGTCTTGGCCGGGTCGAAGGTCGTGCTGTCCTGCTCGCGCGCGATCGTGAGGGTGCCGGCTGCAGCGGCCCGGTCGGCGCCCCACCCCGCCAGGCCCAGCATGAGCCCCGCCGCCAACAGCGCATGTTTCCAAGCGAATTTCATTGTTGTCTCCCTGTTGAAGCGCCGCGCCGTTGCATTCGGCATCGGCTCATTTCCTTCCGTGGTGGTCGCGCAAGAAGTCGCTCAGCACGGAAAAGTAGGCCTCGGGCTCTTCAAAGAACGGCATATGCGCGCTGTTCTTGAAGACCTTGAGGCGCGAATTTGGCAGCCCGCGGTGGATGCGGGCTGCGCTGTCCGGGGTGAGTTCGTCGTGCATCCCGCACAGCACCAGGCAGGGCGCCTGCAGCTTCGGCAGATCGGCGAGCCGGTCCCAGTCACGCAAGGTGCCGATGCAGGTGAATTCGTTCGGTCCCCACATAGTGCCGTAGATTTCCATGTTGATCCCGGCCAGCGAGCGGTTGAGGGCGGCAGGCCAGATATCCAGCCGGCAGACATGGCGATAGTTCAGGATCGTGATGGCACCCTGATATTCCGGGTGGTCGGTCGTGCCCTCGGCCTCGTGCTTGGCCATCATGGCCACGGTTTCCGTGCCGAGCGCGCCGCGCAGCCTCGCCAGATCTTGCAGGTGAAGCGCTATTTCAGCCGTGCCGTTCGCGAACGTGAAGGTCTTGATCGCCTCGGGATGGGCGAGGCAATAGTCGAGCCCCAGCCAGGTGCCCCAGGACTGTCCCAGCAAGTGGACCCGCCCGAGATTCAGTGCCTGCCGGACCGTCTCCACCTCGGCGACATAGCGCTCGATGGTCCAGAGGCTCGGATCGCTCGGTCGGTCCGAGGCGCCGGTCCCCAACTGATCATGGATGACAACCCGGTAGCCGCGCTCGGCCATGATCCGATGGCTGTCCCGGACATAGTCGCAGGGCAAGCCCGGGCCGCCGTTCAGGCAATACAGCACTTCCTCGCTGTCGCCGTAGTCGTAGGCTACGACCTGGTGGCCATCGACCGGCACGCGGTGGATCCGATACTTGCCCTCGGCCGTGATCTGACTGAACTGCGGCACCACCTCGCCTCCCCTCTTGCTCCCCGGGGCTCCCCCTGGCCCAAGCCTCTGCAACGGCGCGTTCGGATGCGGCCGACGCTTGCGTGCCGAATGCGGAGGTAACGGTCGAAAATATGATCCGGGGGAGCCGGCGCCTAGCTCACAGAACTGTTAGGGTGGCAAGGCTCAGTGCAGGTCGATCAGTCGGTAGTGGGCGGCATGGGCAATCGCCTGTCCGCGGCTGCCCGCGCCGAGCTTCCTGGTTGCGTTACGGATATGAAAAATCGCCGTCGCGAGCGAGAGGCCGAGAATGAGGGCGATGTCATCCGCGGTCTTGCCGCGCGCCACCCACCGGATGCATTCCAGTTCCCGGGGCGTCAGTCTTACGGCCTGGCAGGTCTTGTATTCGTCGGCAAGGGATTGATAGACCGCTGCATGCGCATGCTGCGCGGAGAGCGCGAAAGACGCCAACTCCTTGCGCGCGTGATGCAGGAAATTGTGGCCGGGTCCTTCCCGAACCGCGGTCACGGTCGCCAGACCGCCGCCGGTGCCGTAGATCGGCACCGTCACGCCGCAGGTCAGGCGGCAGTCGCGCAGGTAGGTGAGGACCGGTGCATGTTCCGCGGTCAGCATCAGACCGCCCACCTCTTCCGCATCCACTTGGTGAGACCACACGAAGGGAACGCTTCTACGGACGCAGAGCTGCTGCGCGGGGTCGATACGATAGAACCCCTGGTGCAGCCATAGATCGCTGAAGTCCTCCGGCAGGTCGCGCGTCCGCATGATGCTCGGCGGGATCATGTCCCCGTCATGGGACAGCGGGACAGCGGCATAATCATAGACAACAGCGGAGAAGCCCAGGTGCTGCGCGCACCGCAACAACAGATCTAGGCACCGATCGACATCGGCCGACTCCTCGATCTCCCGAATTAGGCCGTCCAACATGGGTCGCGCGACACCACTGGTCCTGAAGAGCACGGCTCGCTCCGGATCAAATGCTCGCTTATTTTCTTGCCGGCTGTCAATGACCGGTGGCCGCTCTCGTCGCCAGCCACTGCTCGTCGGTTATGGGAAGCGCGGGTACCGCGCACGTTCACCTTCGTGACGTTGATTGGGCTGGGCGGTGATACGGCGCGGGTGGGGTCGAGCCGGCTACAGCATCTGCAGGCGCATCGTGAAGGAGACGATGGCCGCCCGGCTTTCGACGCCGAGCTTGTTCAGGATCTTGATGATGTAGGTCTTCACCGTGGCAACGCCGATGCCTAGAATCTGCGCAATGGTGAGATTCGATGCACCATTGTTAAGCAGCTCGACAACCTCGATCTCCCGCTGGGTGAGGCCGTAGCGATGCTGCAGGGTGGAGATCCAGCGGACCCGGCGCATGCGGGAATGCATCTTCAAATTGAACTCGAGATAGCTCCGCATGGCCTCCCAATCGATCATGCCGGCCGAGAACGGCGGATCGTTGCGGCGCTTGAGGATCCCCAGAAAGGCGAACGGCGCACCGTCGTGCCAGAACAGGAAGTCGACTTCGTCGACCAACCCGTACGACCCGAGAAACTCGCCGTAGATCTGGTTTTCGGCGCTGGAACGGCGGCAGCGTTCCTGCGCCAGGACGGCGATCCGCTTGTCGGTATTGACCAATTCGAAGATGTTCAGGGGATCGTAGACGTTCATCCCCTCGAGATAGCGGGTCATCAATTCCTGCGGCATCCCGCTCAGCTCGATGCCGGAGATGCGCTTGCGGTCCTCGATCCAGAAGAAGACGGATGAGGAAGCCTCCAGCGAGTTGCGGCTGAACTGCAGCGCCTCGCGGATCATCGCTGTCGAGGTGGTGTCGTCTGCCAACTGCATGTCGAATCTCCTCGGACAAAACCTGCGGTTGTCACGCGATCACATCGCCTCTCGGGTCTCCTCCAGATGAAAATGCTTCTTGTTGCCAGGAAACCCGCAAGTCCCGTGCCAGTATTGCGGTGTCTCCACCGAGCGGGCGCGACGGCCGCCGGACTCCTCAATATGTGTGAGGGCAGCGAGGCGAGCGGTAGGCGCCGGACTAGGCGTCGACGGCGATGGCGGTGATTTCCAGCATCTGCTCCGGGTGGACGAAACCGCCGACCCCGATCGTGGTGCTGCAGGGGGCATGGCCGGCGATCCACGGTTTGAGGACCGTCGGCAGGACCTCCATGAACGCCGCGACCTTGGTCGTGTAGAAGGTCCAACTCACCAGCTTGCTGCGGTCCAGGCCGTCGGCCTTCAGGAGATCGTCGATCACCCGCAGGACAAACTCGAATTGCGCCTTCATGTCGCCAGGGCCGACCAGTTCCATATTCGCCAAGGTGCCCCGCAGCGGCGCCACGCCCGAGTAGTAGACCGTGTCGCCGGCACGCACCGACTGGCTGAAGGCGAAGGTCTCGAACACCTCCGCTGCGAAGTATCCGACCTCCGGGTTCGATCGGGTGATCATCCTGCTGCCCTCCCCGCCTTCATTCGCCGGCCGCGGCGCGCATCAGCATCGAGGCGTCCCTTGCATCGGTCGAGCGCTTCTGCATCAGCTCGACGTTGAACACCCGGCGCACCTCGGGTTCCTTGATCACGTTCATCGGGTCCTCGAAGTCGCCGACATAGCCCATGGCGAAGCAACCCATCTGGTAGCCCATGACCTTAAGCAGATCCTCCGGCAGGGTGCGGGCGATCTCCAGCGGCGTTGCCAGGAACTGGTTCTCCTCCTGACGCACCCATCCCACCGCATAGGTGATGTTGATCGCCTGGCGGATCTTGTCGGACTTGTTCTCGCCGGCCCCGTGATAGACCTTGCCGGTGTAGAACAGCGCCGAGCCGCGCCGCATCTCGGCCGGGATCGACTCTTCGAGCGTGTATTCGCGGTCCGGCTCGAACTGGCTGCCCGGGACCACGCGTGTCGCACCCATCTCCGCCGTATAGTCGCTCATCGCCCAGAGCAGGTTGCACTGGACCTCGTAGTCCTTCGGGAAGGGGAAGAAATCCCAGGCGACCTGGTCGCGGTGGAGCGGCTGCGCCTTCGACCCGGGGAAGACGCTGATCACCTGCGTGAGGTGCAGCTGAAAGGTGCTGGCATGCGCCAGGAACTCGCCCGCCGTGCCGATCGCCAGCGGATTCATGATCAGCTCACGCGCCGCCGGCGAACGGGCGATCATCATGCCCGTGCGCTTGGTGAGCTTGCCGACGAAATTGTCGTCGCCGTGGAGGCTGCGCTGGATATAGGGATCCATCTCCGCGGTGATGCGGTCCATCAGGGCGGTCGGCACCAGATCGTCCACGATCGCATAGCCCTCGGCTCGCAACTGCGCGACCACTTCGTCGGCGGTCGCGGTCGAGGGCAGATGCTTGGCGACCGGCTGCTGCTTGGCTCCCGTCATGCGCGTTTCCTCCCTACTCCGCCGGCTCGGCGATCTTGACGTCGCTCAGGAAGCCCTGGAGGGCGCGCCGGTTCTTGGCGTTCTCCTGCAGGATGCCGCAGTTGTAGGGGACGCGCTTCTCCGGCTCGCGGATCGCGACCATGGGGTCCTCTCCATCGCGCACATAGCCGAGGGAGAAGCAGCCGAGCTGGTAGCCCATGACCTTCAGCAGGTCGTCCGGCAGGGTGCGGGCGATCTCGATCGGCGTCGAAAGAAACTGATTCTCCTCCTGGCGCACCCACCCGACGGCATAGGTGATGTTGATCGCCTGCCGCACCCGGTCCGAGCGGTTGGCGCCGGCCCCGTGGAAGATCTTGCCGGTGTAGAACAGCGCCGATCCGCGCTTCATCACCGCCGGCAGCGTATCCTCCTGGGTGTACTTCTTGCGATCGGAGAGGTGACTGCCGGGCACGACGCGGGTGGCGCCCATCTCCTCGGTGTAGTCGGTCAGCGCCCAGAGCAGGTTGCACTGGATGTTGTAGTCCAGCGGGAATGGGAAGAAATCCCAGGCAACCTCGTCCTGGTGCAGCTTCTGCGCCGGCTCGCCCGGGAAGACGCTGATGATCTGGGTGAGGTGCAGCTGGAAGGTCGAGGCCTTCTCCAGCACGGTCCCGGCGGCGCCCAGCGCGGTCGGGTTCATGATCAGCTCCCGCGCCGCCGGCGAGCGGGCGATCAGAGCACCGGTGCGCTTGGTCTTGAAGCCGAGCATGTTGTCGATGCCGTACATCGAATCCTGGACGTAGGGCGACATCTCGGACTGGATGCGGTCCATCAGTCCGGCCGGCGCCAGCTCGTCCACGATGACGTAGCCGTCGCGGTTGATGGCGGCGGCGACCTCCTCCGGCGTGGCGGTGTTCGGAAGATGATTGAGTGACATGACGTGCGCTCCCGTCTCGTTCGGGTCTCGGACCCGTTGCGCCAAGAATAAGCGGCCGCGCCGCACGCGCCATCCGCCTTCCGGTGGATCGCAGGACCTGCCGATCGTCCGCCCGAACGACCTCGGGATGTGCCAGATCCGCGGGATTCGCGTGCTGCTGCCTTGCCGGAGCGGGATCTTCCAAGCGAACGTCATTGCCGGGCCTGACGGTTTAAGTCGCCGGCGGCGCGGCGGCAATCAGCCCTTGTTCAAGCGCGCCTCGGCCGCGACCGCCCGATCGCGCGCATGACGGTCGCGCACATAGGCAAGGTGGCGCTCCACCCGGCTGAGCGGCCGAGCTTCCGGCAACGCCGGAGGCTGTGGCGGTTGCGCCGGCACGGCCGGAGGAAGCGGCGCAGACAGCGCGGTGGCCCGCGGCTGTGGCACGGCGACCTGGGGCGTAGCGACCTGTTGCACGGCGACCTGGGGCGCGGCGCGCTCCGGCATTGACGGTTGCTGCGCCACGGACGGCGCTGCCGCGGGAAGCGGTGCCAGAGGCTGCGGCTCTGCCGCCTGTGCCGCCGCGGGCTGCGGCGGTGCCGCAACGGGTTGCACCGCGGGTTCCGGCAGCGCGTTCCGCGACAGGCTGGGCTGCAGGACGATGGGCTTGCGGTTTTCATACATGCCGCCGCACTCCTTCGCCGCCATCTCCAGGCATTTCAGCGCCGTCGTTACGTTGTTGCGTTCGGAGCGGCTGGCCAGGCGATCCAACCTGCGGAGGCGGACCGCCCGGTGGGCGATGCCGATCTCGCCAAGCTCGCGCAGCAAAGCCGCGCGTGTCGCCGCATGGAGATCCCGCCAGCGTTGCGCCGACGGTTGCGAACAGCCCGGGTCGTAGACGTAGACCTGCTGCCGGCTGACCTCGATGCCGAACATTGCCTTGACGGCCTCGGCCACTTGGGAGGGGGTGTCGTAGCAGGCTAAGCCTTTGACGATGAACGTCTTGATCTCATCGGTGAGGTGGGGCATCGCTTCTTCATCCTGTAAAGGTCCGGTAAAGGTCGGGCACGCGGTCGAGGTTGACGGCGCTTCATCTGGGTCGGCGCGCGACGCGGGTTGCATCAGCCGCGCTTCGATCTCGGCTGCGAGAGCCGCCGCCGATTCCGCATTCGGTCGGGGTCCGGCCCGGGGCGACGCCATGCGCGCCGCCACCATGCGGGTTATCTCCGCGCTCAATCGCGCCTGTATGTCGTCCAGGGTCGCCATCGCTGCTGCATCCTTGTCTGTGTCCGGTCTGTGTCCGGTCTGGGTTCGACGCATGCAAGATTCGGCAACGCACGATGCGCGCGGCATCGGTCGCTGCAAGTCGTTGACGGAATGGCCGCGTTATCGGGAACAAATACCCGGCACGGCGAGAGACTGAAGGGGCGCCGCGTTATCGGGACATCAAGGCCCCGGCACGGCGGAGAGGCTGCGTATTACGTGCAGCCTATACGCGAGGATTATAGCGGATTTCCTGCGCCGAGGCCATACCGCGGTCTGCCACATTTGCGAAATTTCTGAATTCGGAATCTTTCCAGAGCAGGCCAGCGTGGGCCGATTGCACTGGATCTTTTAAGCAGCGGGTCTGCGGCGCGCGCTCACGACGCCGCGACGCCGGCCGCGGCAGCCGCCTCCGTCTTGCGCATCCGGCGCTGGCGGACGATGTCCTCGAACTCGTCGTCGCCGAGAATGCCGTCGCGCCGCAGGGTCATGCAGAGCACGATGACGGTGCCGAGGAAGAACCCGGTGAGGCCGAACATCTCCGGCAGCTTCGAGCCGAAGATCACCGGTCCGTTCTCCAGCGAGCGGGCCGCTTCGGAACCCACCGAGATCAGCGCGGTGCCGACGATGGTGCCGGAAACGCTGCGCATGCCGCCCAGAATGACCATGGCCATGATCAGGAACGTCTGGGTGAAGTAGTAGCTGTTCGGGCCGATGGTCCCGAGATAGGTCGCGTGCAGGATGCCGCCCACGCCGACCAGCACCGCGCTGATCACCCAGGCGCGCAGCCGCAGGCTTTCCACCGGCACGCCCATGGCGCGGGCCGCCAGCAGGTTCTCGCTGGAGGCGCGCAGCTGCAGGCCGCCATCGGAATCCCGAAACAGCTTGGCGACGAAGATCGCGACCGCGGCCGCCGCCATCGCCCAGGGCAGGCTCGAGACCACCGGGATGCCGTAGAGCGAACGCGGGCCGCGCGTGAGATCAATCCAGGCGTTGAACACGACGAAGGATATGACCAGCAAGGCCAGGGTCAGAATCTCGGCGGCGGCGCCGCCGACCCGCTTCAGCACCATGCCGGACAGCCAAGCCACCAGCGCGGTGAACAGCAACGCCAGGACGATCGCCGGCACGATGCCGACATGGACCGTGGCGAGCTCGAAGGGCGCTTTGGGGATCAGGGTCTTCTTCAAGGCCAGCGGGATGGTCAGCAGGCTCACCGCGTAGGCCGAGATCCCCATGAAGCTGACATGGCCGAAACTGACGACCCCGGTGTTGCCCATGAACACCTGCAGCCCGATCGCGATGACCAGGTTCATGAAGAAGGCATAGGCGACGCGGACCTGGTAAGGCTCGGCGAAGGCCAGTATGGCCGAACCGAGCAAGACCAGGATGCCGATCGGAAGAACGGCATTGATGCCGGTACGCAGCAGCAGGTTCATGCCTCTTTGTCTCCCAATTCGTGCTTCCGGCCGAGCAGGCCTTCCGGGAATTTGACCAGGACGATGGCGACTGCGGCGAACACGATGGCGTCGCGGAACATGGTCACCTCGCGGGGCAGGAAGGCCTGAAGCAGAACCTCGAGGACGCCGAGCGCAATCCCGCCGACCACGGCGCCTTGCAGCGAGCCGAGACCGCCCAGCACGCAGGCGACGAA
This sequence comes from Dongia sedimenti, assembly GCA_030715195.1. GTDB lineage: Bacteria > Pseudomonadota > Alphaproteobacteria > Dongiales > Dongiaceae > Dongia > Dongia sedimenti. Next base: position 135,983 of record JAUYVI010000001.1, on the reverse strand, counting down.
GGCCTTCAGCACCGGCACCGAGCCCATGAACGGATCGATCGCGCCGCGGCGGCTGATGATGAAGACCGCGGCCAGGCCGGCCAGGAAGCCGGAGATGGCGAAGGCCGCCAGAATCACCCGGTTGGCCTTGATGCCCATGAGCCGGACCGCGATGAAGTCCTTCGCCGCCGCCCGCATTGCAAGTCCGATCGTCGTGCGCCTCAGCAGCACGGCCAAAGCCAAGATGGCGACCACGGTGACCAGGGTTTCGACGATCTGCAGCACCGGCAGCTGCAGCGTGCCGACTTCCAGCATCGACGACAGCCACTCCGGCGTCGCCACCGGCTTCGGCCGGGTCGCGACGAAGATGACGAAGGCGTTCTGCACCACGATGCTGACGCCGAACGCTGTCAATATGCCCGTGTTGGTCGAGGCGTTGCGGATCGCCCTGAAGGCGACCCGCTCGAACAGGATCGCGGCCAACATCGCGCCGAGCACGGCGATCGGCAAGGCGAGCCAGGGCGAGGGCAGATAGATCGCCGCGGCGAAGAAGATCGAATAGCCGGCGACCGTGATCAGCTCGCCATGGGCGAAATTCACCAGGCCGATGATGCTGAAGACGATCGCGAGCCCGAGCGCCAGCAGCGCGTATTCGCTGCCGACGCTGAGGGCGTTCACGACCTGCTGGATCAGGTATTCCATGTGCTGCTCCGTTCGGGCCCGGGCTCAGTGAACGCCGGCACCGAGATAGGCCTCCATAAGGTCTTCGGAATCCACCATCTCGGCGGCATTGCCCTCGTAAACCACCTGCCCGCTGGCCATGATGTAGCCGCGGTCGGCGATCCCGAGGGCCTCGGTCGCGTTCTGCTCGACCACGAGCATGGTGAGGCCGCTCTTCCGCAGATCGATCATCAGCTCGAAGATGCGCTCGACGATGCGCGGCGCGAGCCCGAGCGAGGGTTCGTCCAGCATCAGCAGCTTCGGCCGCGACATCAGCGAGCGGGCGACCGCGAGCATCTGCTGCTCGCCGCCCGAAAGGGTCTTCGCCACCTGGTGATAGCGCTCGCCGAGGATCGGAAACATCTTCAGATAGCGGTCGATATCCTCGGCGACCCCTGCCCGGTCCTTGCGCGTCGCCGCGCCGAGCGTGAGGTTGTCGGCGACGCTGAGCTCCGCGAACACCCGCCTGCCCTCGGGCGTCAAGGTCAGTCCCATCGCCACCACCGACTCCGCGGGGCGCTTGGTAATGTCGGCGCCGTCGAAGCGGATGTTGCCCGCGGCGACCGGCAGGATGCCGACCGCCGCGGAGACCAGGGTGGTCTTGCCCGCCCCGTTCGGGCCGAGCAGGGCGACGATCTCGCCCTTGCCGACCGTCAGGCTGACATTGCGCACGGCTTTGACCATGCCGTACTGGACGACGATGTTCGAGAGCTCGAGCACGGGCGCTCTCCGGGCTCAGGGCGCGGGGACGTAGTCCGGCAGGATCCGCTCGACCAGCGAGAACTTGCCGTCCTTCACCTCGACCACCGCCATGCGCTTGATCGGCACGCCGCCGCGATCCTTGTAGGTGATCTCGTCGGTGGTGATGCCCTTCATGTTGACGATCTCCCTGATCGCGGCGTTCACCTTGGCGGGTTCGGCCGAGCCGGCGGCCTCGATCGCGGTCTTGATGATCAGGATCGACTCTCCGGCAAGACCGAAAAAGATGTTCTGGATCTTGTACCCGCGCTTGGTGCAGTCGTCGTAGAACTCCTTCAGCGCCGAGCCCTCCTCCGGAAAGCCGTGGGTCACGAACTTGATCATGCCCGCCGCATCCGCGGCGATCTGCAGGATTCCCGGATCGTCGTAGCCGTCGGTACCCATGAAGACGATGTTGCCGAGGCCGGCGGACTTAAATTGGCGCGGGAACACGCCGCCGTCCGGCGTGATGAATCCGCCGAAGATCACGTCCGGCTTCGGGTCCATCGCCTGCACCTCGGCGAGCTGAGCGCGATAGTCTGAGAGGCCGGTGTTGTAGTTGATCTTCTTCAGCACCTTGCCGCCGAGATGCTCGAAGGCGACGCCGAAATATTCCGGCGTGGCGAAGCCGTAGGAGCCGATATCCTGGGTGATCATCAGCACGGCGGTCTTGTAGCCTTGCTTGATCGCGTATTGCGCGGCGGCCCCGGCCGAGAGGTTGTCGCCATAGGGCACCAGATAAGCGTTTTCCGGCGCCGCTGCCGGGAACTGCACCTGGGTCGAGGCGACCGAGAGCACGGGAATGCCGAGCGGCGCCGCCAAGGCCGCGATCGGGATCGAAGTGTCGTCGGACGGCGGCGAGAGGATCGCCGTCGCGCCGAGATCGATCAGCTCCTGCCCGGCGGTGGCGGAGACCACCGCGTCGCTCTTCATGTCGCGCGCTTCCAGGCGGAACTTGCGGCCGAGCACGCCGCCCGCCTCGTTGAGCCGGTCGATCTCGCACTTCGCACCGTCCACGCTGTCATAGGGCGCATACATGCCGGTGATGGCGGCGGCGTAGCCGATGATGATGTCGTCGGCCGCCTGCGCCGGGGCGAACGGCAGCGCCAGGGCGACGGAAAGGGTGAATGCGCAAACTCTTTTCAATGAAGCCTCCTGTTGGGTCGATTCTGGTTTTTCGGAACGTCCGCCGGAGCGGCGTTCACTTGCGGGCCTTCCGCCCGAGATAGATTTCGATCACCCGCTCGTCATGGCGCACCTGCTCCGGCGGCCCATGCACGATCACCTCGCCGAGATGCATGACATAAAGGTGCTCGCTCACCTCCATGATGAACTTGAGGTCGTGGTCGATGACGATGACGCCGCAGCCGAACCGGTCGCGGATCATCTGCACCGAGCCGATCAGGGCGCGGGATTCCTGCTCGTTCATGCCGGCGGCAGGCTCGTCCAGCAGGATCACGCGGGGCGACAACGCCATGGCGCGGGCGATCTCCACCCGCCGCTGATGCCCATAGGGGAGATTGCCGGCCTTGAGCTCGGCCAGTCCGTCCAGGTTGAGCAGCTTCAGGATCTCATCGACGCCCGGGCCGCTTTCCTTGCCCTTGGCGACGCGGCGGTGGGTGATGCGCGCGACCTCGACGTTCTGCCGCACGGTCATCCGCTTGAACAGGCGGATGTTCTGGAAGGTGCGCGCGATGCCGGCCTCGGCGCAGTCGGCCGGCGAGGCGGCGCTGACGGTTTCTCCGTCGATGAAGACGACGCCGCTGTCCGGCCGCAGCGCGCCGGAGATCAGGTTCATCATCGTGGTCTTGCCGGCGCCGTTGGGGCCGATCAGCCCGACGATCTGCCCGATGCGGCAGTCGAGATAGACATCCTTCACCGCGTAGATGCCGCCGAACTTCTTGCTGAGGCCCTGGACCACCAGGCCCGCCTTCACGCCGGGGCGCAGCTTCTTCTCGACGCCGGGAAGCAGGCGCTGTTCCGGCGGCACATCGCCCGGAACCGACATGGCGGGCGGCGGCGGCATCGCAACCTCGGCTTTCCGAAGCAGGTTCATCCTGGCCTCCGCGTGAAGCGCTCGGGCTGCGAAACATCGCACCTGCAGCAGGGCCATATCGCAACCGCACAATGCGGATGATGAAAGGCAAGTCTTCGCGGTGGCTATCCACCTTTCGATGGACCCCACGAAGAAAGATGCCCCGCATAAGGACTTGACCGGAGGCCGCGCCGTCCGCCTAGACTTGGCGATCGGAATTGCCATGACGGGAACGGCCTTCTTCGGGCCGGAATGCTGCGGCGCGGAACAGGCGGCGCGGGCATGGCCCTCGGCGCGCCTGAAGAACAGATTCACCGGCCGGAGGTCGTGCCGGCCGCCCATTCAAGGAATCGACATGTCGAATGCGTTGAAGAACGACCTGGCCAGCCTGGCGATCGACCACTGCATCTTTCCGATCGTGGACGCGGCCGATATTCGCCGCGACGGCCCGGCCGTGATCGAGTCCGGTTCCGGCCTCACCATCACCGACGGCGCGGGCGTGCCGCATCTCGACATGATCAGCGCCTATACCCGAGCCAACTCCCTGGGCTACGGCAACCATGAGGTTGCCAAGGCGATGTACGACCAGCAGGTCCGGATGCATTACGCCGGCACGGTCTCGATCGTGACCGAGCCCATGGTGCAGCTGGCGCAGCAGCTCGCTTCGCTGGCGCCGGGCGATCTTTCGCGCGCCTTCTTCGTCAGCGGCGGGTCGGAGGCGGTGGAATCGGCGGTGAAGATCGCCAAGCAGTACCAGATCGGCAGCGGCAAGAAACCCCATGCCTACAAGATCATCTCCCGCTGGAACGCCTATCATGGTGCTACGGCCGGGGCGATGGCGCTGACCAATCATCTCTCGGTCGCGAACACGCCGGATCCGATGATGCCCGGGGTGAGCAAGATCCCGAACCCCAGCAACTATCGCAATCCCTTCGGCATGGGCGAGGACGAGTACTTCGCGTTTTGCGCCGACTATCTCGAGCAGCAGATCCTGCACGAGGGTCCGGAACTGGTCGCGGCCTTCATCGGCGAGCCGGTGATGCAGGCCAACGGCACGCAGATACCCTCCAAGGCCTATTGGCAGCGGGTGCGCGAGATCTGCGACAAGTACGGCGTTCTGCTGATCATCGACGAGGTCATCTGCTGCTTCGGACGCACCGGCAAGTGGTTCGCCACGGAACATTTCGACGTGGTGCCGGACATCATCACCATGGCGAAGGCGCTGACCGCGGGCTACGCGCCAATGGGCGCCGTGCTGACGACGGAGGCGATCGCCGACGCGATCCCGCATTTCCGGCATGTGCACACATTCAGCGGCCATGCGGGCTGCGCCGCCGCCGCCCTTGCGGTGATTGCGATCAAGAAGCGCGAGAACCTGATCCAGAAAGCCGCCGACAACGGCGTCTATTTCCAGGCGGCGCTCAAGGACGCGCTCGGCGATCACCCTTGCGTCGGCGACATCCGCGGACTGGGGCATTGGCACGCCATCGATTTCACCAGCGACCGCAGGACCAAGGCGCTGCCCGATCCCAGGATGCCCAAGGCGATCGCCGACCGGATGAAAGCCATGGGTGTGCTGGTGGGCGCCGCCGGCACGGCGATCGAGGTCGCCCCCGCCCTGATCGCGACCAAGGCGGATTTCGACCGGACGGTCGAGACCTTCAAGGAAGCGATCGAGGCGGTCACCAAACAATACGCCATCGCCGCCTGAGGACCCATTTCCGTGACAGAATCAGCGTCGGGCCGCCGCAAGCGCGCCATCGTCTCCGGCGGCCTCGGCGTGATCGGCCGCAATCTGGTCGATCACCTTTCCGCGGATGACGATTGGGAGATCATCGCCCTCTCCCGCCGCGCAGCGAATTTCGAAAGTCGCGCCACCTACATCCCGATCGATCTCCTCGATCCCGCCGATGCGCGCCGCGCGCTCGGCGGATTGACGGACATCGAGTACATCTTCCATGCGGCCTATCAGGAACAGGCGCGCCCGGCCGACCAGGTCTCGGTGAATCTCGCCCTGCTCGCCAATCTGGTGGGCGCGGCGGAGGCGGCCTCCCCCGCGTTGCGGCGGGTCATCCTCTATGAGGGCGCGAAGTATTACGGCGTGCATCTCGGGCCGTTCACCACGCCGGCGCGGGAGGACGATCCGCGCCACATGCCGCCCAATTTCTACTACGACCAGGAAGACTGGCTGAAAGCGAATTCGATCGGGAAATCCTGGGACTACGGCGTGCTGCGGCCGGACGTGGTCTGCGGCTTCGCGGTCGGCAGCCCGATGAGCCTCATCATGGTGCTCGCCGTCTATGCGGCGATCAGCAAGGAGCTGGGCCTGCCCCTGCGCTTTCCCGGCACGCCCGATTGCTACGGTCGGCTCGCCCAGGTGACGGATGCGGCGCTGCTCGCGCGCGCCTCGGCCTGGGCGGCGACCTCCGCCCCGTCGAACCAGGCCTACAACGTCACCAATGGCGACCTGTTCCGCTGGAACCAGATCTGGCCGCGCCTCGCTCAAATGTTCGACATGGACGTCGGCGCCCAGCAGACCATCCGCCTCACCGAGTTCATGGCCGACAAGGCGCCGGTCTGGCAGCGCGTGGTGAAGAAGCACGGGCTGATCGACACGCCCTACGAGGCGGCCGCCGCCTGGGGCTTTGGCGATTTCGTGTTCCGCTGCGACTTCGACGTGATCTCGAGCACCACCAAGCTGCGCCAGGCCGGCTTCAGCGACATGGAGGACAGCGAGGCCATGTTCGCGCGCCATTTCGCGGAGCTAAGGCGCCGCAAGATCATTCCTTGATTATCGGGCTCATCAAAAGAGCTGAAATCGGTTCCGCGCCGGCTCAGAGCCGGTAGAGCCGCTTCGCGTTGTCGTGGAACAGCGCCTGCTGTTCCGCCGCGCCGAGATCGGCGGTGATGCGCCGGAAAAGATCATAGACCTCGTCGAAGGTGTTGGTGAGGGTGATCACCGGCCAATCGGTGGCGAGGATGCTGCGATTGACGCCGAAGCTCTCGATGCAATGGCGCGCGACCGCGCGCACGCTGTCATAGGTCGGGCTCGGATCATAAGCCTGGATGTTCGAGACCTTGATCATGATGTTCGGCTCGCGGGCCAGCGTGATGATCGCCGAGCGCCAGCGCGCCAGGCCTTGCTCGTCCCGGTCGATCGGGCTGCCGCAGTGGTTGATGACCAGCGTGAGGTCCGGGTTGCTGCGCGCGATCTCGATCACGCCGTCGAGTTGATAGGGATACATCATCAGCTCGAGCGTGAGGCCGAGCCGCGCCAAGCGCGCGAAATCCTCGCGCCAGGCCGCATCGAAGGCGAGATCACCCCGCGGCGCGAAGCTCTTGGCCGGCAGCGTCGGGTGATGGCTGAGCACGGCGCGGATGCCCACCATGCGCTTGTAGCCGGCCTGCTCTTCCAGGACGGCGGCCGCCTGCGGCGTGCCGAACGGGGCGGCGCCGACATAGCGGCAGGCGATGCCGTCGCTCTTGTCGAGGGTCTCCAGCCAGCGGGTCTCGCCGACGGGATCCTGCGCGTCCCACAGCGCCTCGATATGGACGCTGGCGATGATGCCCTGCCTGGCGCTCGCCGCGCGGTAATCCTCGACGCCGTAATTCCTCCGGATCCGCTCGAGCCCGCCCAAGGCCTGGACCTCGCCATCGGAAGGACGCAGCCAGGGATGCCGGTCCATCGAGAGGTTCCAGAGATGGGTATGGGCATCGATGATCGGCCCGGCATACATGCGAAACTCTCCCCTGTTATTCTTCTCGGCGTCAGCTTGCGCTCTCGTGCTTCACCAGCCGCGCGAGGAAACCGAGACAGCTCTCGAGCTCGGAGACTTCGATCCACTCGTCGGCGATATGCGCCTGGGCGATGTCGCCGGGGCCGCAGATGATGGTCGGGATGCCCGCCTGCTGGAAGATGCCGGCCTCCGAACCATAAGGCGCGGTCGTCGCATCGTTGGTGCCGGCGAGCCGTTTCGCCAGCACTTCCGCTTCCGCATCCGGTTCCGGCGTCAGCGGCGGCACGTCGTAGATCGTCTCGGTCGCAATCTCCGCGCCCGCGTGGCGCGCGCGCAAAGCCGGCAGGATCCGGCCGCGCACCTCCGCATCCAGCTCCTGGCGGATCGGGTCGAGCATGCCGGGACGGGTCGCGCGGATGTCCCATTGGATCGTCGCATCGCCGGGCACGGCATTGCGCGCCGTGCCGGAATTCAGCACACCGACGCTGACCGTCGTGTAGGGCGGATCGAACATCGTGTCGCTGGGGTCGGCTTCCAGCGCCTCCGCCCGGCGCCGCAGAACGGCGACCACATCCATCGCAGCATAGATCGCGTTGGCGCCGAGATCGGTGCGCGAGGAATGGCAGGACCGGCCGGTGATGCTGGTCAGCATCCCGCAGCTCCCCTTGTGGCCGTTGACCACCTGCATGCGCGTGGGCTCACCGATGAAGGCCATGTGGGGTCGGATCCCCGCGGCCTTGATGTGGTCGACGAGGCCATGTGCGCCGAAGCAGCCGACCTCCTCGTCATAGCTGAAGGCGAAATGCACCGGCCGCTTCAGCCGCGCCTGCAGCAGCTGCGGCACCAAGGCCAGCACGCAGGCGATATAGCCTTTCATGTCGGTGGTGCCGCGGCCGTAATAGCGTCCGTTCTCCGACGTCATGCGGAACGGATCGCGCAGCCAGATCTGGCCGTCGACCGGGACCACATCGGTATGGCCGCTGAGCACGATGCCGCCGTCGGTCCTGGGGCCGATGCTGGCGAAGAGATTGGCCTTGGTGCCGTCCGGGCTCTTGAGGACGGTCGCCGCGACGCCTTGCCCGGCGAGATGCCGCGCAATCCATTCGATCAAGGCGAGATTGGAATTGCGGCTGACCGTGTCGAAACCGACGAGCTTTTCCAGGATCTCCGTCGCCGGTCGGAGCAATGCCGTCATGATGCCACCTTGTTGATCGCCGCGCCTTGCCCGCGCGGCGTGCGCATTGCTGAGAGGCGCCGCCAGCCGGCCGTCAACGCACCGGCCAGCCCGCCGGGATAGACCAGCAGGACCAGGATGATGACCGCGCCGATGATGATCGGCCGCCAGACGCCGATATCGGCGGTGGCCTCGGAGAGCAGGGTCAGCGCCAGGGACGCCAGGAGTGGGCCGTAGATCGTCGCCCTTCCGCCGAGCAGCACCATGCTGAGGATCAGGGTGGTGAGATCGATGCCGAAGACGTCGGTCGAGGTGTTGCGGAAATAGCCGCCGTAGAACCCGCCGGCGATGCCGGTGAAGAGCGCGCTGCCGGTCAGCGTCAGCAGGCGCTGGCGGCCGAGCGAGACGCCGCGGCTGACCGCGTATTCCTCGTTGTCGCGCAGCGCCACGATGCTCTTACCCAGCGCCGAGCGGACGAAAACCCGCAAGAACAGCAGGCAGGCCGAAAGCAGTGTGAGGGCGATGTAATAATAGGCGAGCTTCTTGTCTCGCATCATGTTGTGGTCGCCGAGCTTCAGCGCCGGCACCATCACCATGCCTTGATTGCCGCCGGTATAATCGGACTGGCTGACGATGACCTGAAGGATCAACTGGCTGAAGGCGAAGCTCAGCAGGACGACATAGATGCCTTTGAGCCGCAGGATCGGGATCACCATGAGGCCGGCCGCGATCACCGCCGCACCGCCGGATGCGGCCAGAGCCAGCCAGGGATCGACGCCGAGCTGCTTGGTCAGCAGCGCATAGGTGTAGAGACCGACGCCGAACAGCGCGAGATGGCCGAAGTTGAACACGCCGCCATAGCCGAGGCTGAGATCCCAGCTCGCCGCCACCATGCCGTAGACGAAGATCATGATGAGCAGATGGCGGAGATAGGTGTCCTGGATGAAGACTGGCAGGATCGCGAGCACCGCGAGGCCGAGGATCATTCCGCACAGTTCGCGCTTGAATCCGGAGAGCTTCATGCGAGCCCCCGGCTGGAACGGGCGAACAGGCCTTCCGGGCGCACCATCAGGACCACAATCAGCACGGCGAAGAGGAGCGCCGGCGTCCAGTAGAAGCCGACGTAATAGATGCTGACCGCCTCGAACAAGCCGATGATATAGGCGGCGAGGATCGGGCCTGTGATATTGGCGATCCCGCCGAAGATCACCACGACCAGCGCCTTGGTCAGCGGCTCAGTGCCCATGTCGGGGGACATGAACTTGAAGCCGCCGAAGAAGATCCCGGCCAGGGCGGCGAGCGCCGCCGCCAGGCCGAAAGCCAGCGCATAGAGCGCGGTCACGTTCATGCCGACGAGCTGGCAGGCATCCTCGTTCTGCGCCACGGCACGCAAGGCGAGGCCCACGCGCGTCCGGTTGAGGAACAGCCAGACCAGGCCGAGAACGACCGGCGTGATCGCGATGATCGCCAGCTGATGCGCCGAGACGTTGCTGGCACCGAGCGCGATCGTGTCCGGGGCGAGCGGCGGGATGCTCTTCGGCCGCGGGCCCCAGACCAGCAGCGTGCCGTTCTTCAGGATGGAGGAGGCCGCAAGCGTGGTGATCACCGCCACCAGGACGACGTCGCCGCGACCGATGAAGGGGCGGATCAGCAGTGCCTGCAGCGCGAACCCGATCGCCGCGACGACCAGCAGCGCCAGCGGCAAAGCGACAAACATCGGCAGGCCCAGCGCCTCGGGATCCACGAATTGCCAGGCGAGATAGGCGCCCAAGGTCATCAGCACGCCGTGGCAGAAATTGAACACGCCGATCGTGGTCCAGACCAGCGCCAGCCCCACCGCCATCATGGCGTAGAGCGAGCCCTGGAACAGGGCGCTCAACAGGATCTGGCCGAGCACGGTCATGTGAGGGGACCCAGTTCGCGGCCGAAATACATTTCCATGATCGCCTGGTGGTTCATGCTCTCGCCGGGACGGATCTCCGCGGCGATCTCGCCGTGATTGACGAGATAGAGATGATCGGCGAGATCGAGCAGGAACTCGACGTCCTGCTCGACCACGACCAGGCGAACGCCTTCGTCGGAGACCTGGCGGATCGCCGCGCAGAGCTCGTCCTTCAAGCGGGGCGCGAGACCGAGGGTGGGCTCGTCGAGAATCAAGAGCTTCGGATCGCCCATCAGCGCGACCGAGATCGCGACCATCTGGCGCTCGCCGCCGGAGAGGGTCTTCACCGGCTGGTTCCAGCGCTCCTTCAGCCGGGGGAAGATTGCGACGGCGCGTTCCAGGTTGCGCGCCTCGCGCGGTCGCGCCCGCCGCGGCCAGGCACCGAGGCGCAAGGTCTCGCGGATGGTGAGATCGGGGAACAGGCGGCTGCCTTGCGGCACGTGCAGGAGCCCGAGCTCGACGATGCGGCGCGCCGGCCAGGCGGTGACGTCCTCGCCGGCGAAGCGGATCTTGCCGCGGGTCGCACGGATCACGCCGGAAATCGTGCGCAGCAGAGTCGTCTTGCCGTGGCCATTCGGGCCGAACAGGCCGACATTGTGACCGCCGGTCGCGAGCGAGATGCCATGCAGGATGCCGATGCGGCCATAGCCGCTCTCCAGCGCCTCGACTTCGAGGAGATCGCTCACGCCACGTGCCTCCGATCGCCGAGGTAGGCGCGGATCACGCGGGGATCGCGGACCACGACATCCGGGCGGTCGAGCACCAGGAGGCTGCCCTCGTTCAGCACCATCAGCCGCTGCGAGAGCGCCAGCAGCACCGTCAGGACATGCTCGATCAACAGGATCGTGGCACCGGTGGCCGCGATCCGGCGGATGAGCGCGATCAGCGCCTCGATCTCCGGCTTGGTGAGGCCGGAGGCGGGTTCATCCAGCAGGAGCAGGCGCGGCGAGAGGGCAAGCGCGCTCGCCAGCATCAGGCGCTTGCGGTCGTAGACCGAGAGTTCAGCGGCCTTGCGGTCGAAATCCGCCGGCGCGAAGCCGACGAAGGCGAGCGCTTCGGCGCTGCGCTCTTCGGGCACTGGGCCCTTGCCGCCATAGGTGGCCCCCATCAGCGCATTGTCGAAGACGCTCAGCGTGTCGAAGGCAGTTTCGCGCTGAAAGGTCCGCACCAGGCCCAGCCGCGCGATCTGATGGCCCTTGCGGCCGGCGAGATCTTCCCCGGCGAACAGGATCCTTCCGCTATCGGGGCCGAAGGGAATACCGGAGATGAGGTTGAAGAGCGTGCTCTTGCCGCTCCCGTTCGGCCCGGCGATGCCGAAGAGCTCGCCGGGCTCGACCGAGAACGACACCCCGTCCACGGCACGGAGCGCGCCGAAGGATTTCGAAGCGGATTCGACGGTCAGCAGGGGCATGCGCCATGCCGTGTCTTCAACCCGCCCGATCTCACTTGCTCATCCAGGGCGGCAGCTGAAATTCGCCGGTGCTGAACTTGTCGGGCTGGATCAGGACGCGGTCGCCCTTCCAGATCTGGAAGAACAGCAGCGGCACGTTGTCGTCGCCCTGCACCGACAGATGAGTCTTCGGATCGAACTGGATCCGGCCCTCGGCGGCAACCTTGTCGGTCGCGCCGATTGCCTTGGCGACGGCTTCATGGTTCGTCGGATCGCCGCCGGACTTCTTCAAGGCATCGAAGTAGATGCTGACCATCTCGTAGAGGCCGATGCCGTAGGTGCCGCTATCGACGCCGTAGAGCTTCTTGAACTTCTCCGAGAGATCGATGGCGCGGGGATTCTTCGGCGAGTTGATGACGCCGCCGAGCAGATCGTAGACGACACCGGTCGAGCCCTCGCCGGTGAGCTTGATGAACTCCGGGACACTCGGCGCGTATTGCAGGAAGACCAGGCTGTCGGTCGGCTGTTCCTGGAACTGCTTCAGGAAGGTCGCCGAATTGTTCGGCAGGTAGTCGGCATTGATCACCACGTCCGGCGGATCCTGCCGCACCTTGGTGAGGATGGTGCGCCAGTCGTTCACCTCGCCGAACGGCACCATTTCATCGACGGTGATGGTCCAGCCGGCTGCCTTGAACTTGACCTTCATCGCCTCCGAGATGGTCTTCGAATAGGCGTTGTCGGAGGAGATAATGGCGACCTTGTGGTTCTTGAGCTTGATCTTGCCGGCCTTGGCGAGATTCTCCGCCAGGACCGTGACATCGGTGCCGTAGGCATCGAAGGACGGGGTCAGCGACCAGCAGCACCAGTACTTGTCGGGATTGGGCGCGATGATCTCGCGGGTCTGGGTCGAGGTCGCAGCCAGCATATAGGGCATGCCGGCCTCGGCCATCATGTCGATCTCGAAATTGGTGAGGCTGGCATAGCCGGTCAGCATGAAATGGACGTCGTCATCGCCCAGCAGCCGTTCGGCCGCGCTCGTCACATCGCCGGCATCGCCGTTCTTCACGTCGCCGACCACGAGCTCGAACTTGTGGCCGGCGATGCCGCCCGCCGCATTCGCTTCGTCGATCGCCATCTGGGCGCCGCGGATCGATTCCTGCGCATCGGCGCTGGAGGATCCGGTCACCTGGGCCAGGATTCCGATCTTCACCGTGTCCTCGGCGTGTGCCGCCGCAATGGTCGCCAATCCAATGGTCAGGGCCAGCGGCGCCACGGCCCGCTTGACCCAGGCCCGCGATCCTACATTCCACGTCATCGTCGTCCCCTCCGCTCTCAAACACGGTGCGGAAATGTAGCGAAGGACGGCGCGGTGGACGCCTAGTAGAGATGATAGTTATGCCGAAAGCGGGTTAGATCAGCCCGGCGTGCAGCGCCTTGAAGGCGGCGTGGACCTTGTTGGCAGCACCGAGCTTGCGGATCGCCCGCTGCAGATGGAAGTCGATGGTCGGACGGCTGCGATTGAGGATCTGCGCGATCTCCCAGGCGGTCTTGCCGCGGATCGTCCAGCTGAGGCAGACGCGCTCATGCTCGGTCAGTTCCGGCACCTCGGTCGCGGGACAAAGCCGATCGACCACAAGGCTATAGACCTGGGAACCGATCAGCTGGAGGAGATGGCGGCTCTCGCCGACCGCCGCCTCGCAGCGGCTCATCTCGCCCGCGGTCGATACGGAGAACAGCCCGCATTCGCCGGTCGGCCCGTGCAGCGGCACGGTGTAGCCGGAGCGGATGTCGAAATCGCGCGCCTCGTCGAAGACGCGGCGGCGCGGCTCCGAGAGGTGCCGCAGATATTCGGCATCGCCCCAGAAGAACGGCCGTCGGGTGCGACTGCCCACCGTGACGACCGGATCGACCCGGTCGTAGCGGGCGCGGCCGTAGCGCTCGCGCCAAGGCTTTGGATAACTGTTGGCGATCATCGGCTCGCCGGCGCGCGCAGTCCCGAGCGTCGCATCGCCCAATTGATGGCGATCCGCCAGCACGAAGGAGAAATAGTCGAAGCCGAGCCGGGAGCAGAGGCCGCCAAGCTTCACGTCGAGCTCGGAGCAGCTTTCGATGTCGTCCAGAACCTTCAGCGCGGCATCGACATGCAGCGAAGCGTCGCCGAGCGGCGCTCGACCCGGCTTTCTCTGCCTCGGTGCAAATCGCGCCGTTTCAGGCATGGGAACCACCCGACATCGGTTCGTGTGACATCTGTCATGGAAGCGTCGATGTCACGCCGCTGTCAATATGCATTCACCTTGCCGGCCACGGTCGATCTGCTTGCCGCGCGCGCAGTTCTTGCCCAAAAACCGGGCAGGATCAGCGTGTGCCGCACCAATCAACGATGGTGGCGGCGATGATCTTTGCGCTCTCCAGGAGTGAGGGAATCTCGATGTATTCGTCGATGCCGTGGAAACCGTCGCCGCCCGGCCCGTAGATGACGCAGGTGGCACCGGCACCCGCGTAATGCGCAGCGTCGCTGACCGCAACGAAGCCGGCAATGTCGGTCTCGCGGCCGAGCTTCTTGCGGTTCGAGACCAGCGAACGGACGATCGGATGATCGGTCGGCGTATCGACCGGCGGGAAATGCAGGCCGCCCAATTCCCATTGCACCTTAGGCGGATTGTCGCGCAGCCAGCTATTGGTCTGGGCCCAATGGTGCACGAAATCCTCGAACTCGCGCCGCACGTCGGCCGCGCTTTCGCTCGGCAGGAATTTGAGATCGAAGTCCATCACGCAAACATCCGGGATGATCGCCGGATTGGTCGTGACCTTCGGGCGTCCATCCTCGCCCATCCCGGCGCCCGCCAGCATCACGCCCGGATTGATCGTGGTGATTCCGGGCGGCAAGTCGGGATGATACTTGCGCATGCCCCATTCCCGTTCCAGCTCGCGCACCGCTTCGATGAAGCGCGCGCCGAGCTCGATCGCATTGACGCCGGGCTCCGGCCGGGTATTGCGCGGCACCTGGGGATAGATGGAGTTGTAGCGCCAGCCGGCATGGGCGTTCTTGCCGCGGATTGTGACGCGCACCCATTCCAGACCGCCCTCCGAGGGATTCACCACGCCCCAGGTCGGCTCGGCGATGATCGCGGCCTTGGCCATCTGCCCGCGCTTCACCAGATCCATGGCGCCGAAGCCGCCGGCCTCCTCATCGACGACGGCATGGACCGAGACCCGGCCGGCGAGCTCGACACCCTCCAAGCGCAGCGCACGACAGGCGGCGATGCAGGCCGCGAGCCCGCCTTTCATGTCGAGCGCGCCACGACCGTAGAGCTTGTCGTTCTTGATCTCGCCGCCGAATGGATCGACGGTCCAGAGCGCGCGCTCGCCGATCGGCACGACGTCCACGTGGCCGCAGAGAATGAGGCTGCGTTCTTCGTCGCCCGCCCAGTCGCCGGTCAGGTTCGGCCGGCCTTCCAAGGGAAAGCTGCGGGTGGTCTTGAAGCCGATGTCGCTCAAGACCGTGTCGAGCAGGTCCTGGTGGTCCGGCTCGCGGTTGATCTCGGGATCCGCCTCGAATTTGGGATTCACGGTCGGGATCCGGACCATGCTGCGGGTCAAGTCGAGCAGGAAGCTCGTCTCCCGATCGAGCCGCGCCGCAACGCTGTCGAAGAGCCGTGCCGACATCGCTTTCCTCCCCTGATACCGCGTCGAAGCCATGAGGTTGGCACGCGATCCCATTGGGTGTCGCCTATCACCCCTAACAATTGCCCTCCGGAAGACCGGCCGATTAAGAACCAACCGAGATCGGGGCAAAGGCCAGGGAGAGGGCGCGATGAAAGAGTTCAGGGTCGAGACCAGCCATGCACAGATCGCCGCGGCCGACAGCGAAGGCAAAGGCCCCGACGTTCTCTTCATCCACGGCAATTCCTCCTGCAAGGAGGTGTTCCGCCACCAGATGACGGGCGAGATCGGCGCGAAATACCGCTGCATCGCCATGGACCTGCCGGGCCACGGAAAATCATCGGATGCTCCGGATCCCCGCCGCTCCTACAGCATGCCGGCCTATGCCGAAGCGGCGCTCGAAGTGCTCGCGGCACTCAAGGTCGGCCGCGTCGCCGTCGTCGGCTGGTCGCTCGGCGGCCATATCGGCATCGAGATGCTGCCCCGCTCGTCGCAGATCGCGGGCCTACTCATCACCGGCACGCCGCCGGTCGGCAAAACGCAGGAGGAAGTCGGGCTCGGCTTCCTACCCTGCGAGCATATCGGCCTTGCCAGCAAGGAAAACTTCACCGGCCCTGACGCCGAGAATTTCGCGCACCATACCTGCGGCGTCGATGCGCCCTTCGAGCCTTTCCTGCTGGAAGCCGTGCAACGCACCGACGGCCGCGCCCGCCGTTATATGTTCGAGGCCTTCCTTGCCGGCTCGGGCTCCAACCAGCGCGAGGTGGTCGAGAAGACCTCCGTTCCGGTCGCAGTCGCCAATGGCGGCGGCGAGCCCTTCATCAACAACGACTACTGCGCCAGCCTCACCTACGGCAATCTCTGGGACGGCAAGGTCCATATCTTTCCGAAGATCGGCCATGCGCCGTTCTGGGAGGCACCGGAGCAATTCAATCCGCTGCTCCAGCGCTTCCTGGCCGATGTCCTGAAATAGTCGGGCATGGGCCGAGCGCAGCATCGAGCTGGATCGATGCGATCAGGCAGCTCACTCCTGCGGAGCCATCGGGTCACTACGCACAATCGAGCCTAAACGGTTTTCAGCGAGAAAGCATGGCCGAGCGCGGCCGCACCCACCGCTCCGCCGGTGTCACTCCTCATGGCCTACGCCTGTCCGCCGCCACGCGGCTCAAGGAGCTCGGCCTGAGCTGGGACGTAATCGCCTCCATCACCGGCCACGACACGAAGGAAATGGTCGAGCACTACACAGAGCAAGAGCGCAAAGCCAAGATCGCGATCGGCGTTCTCAACGCTGCGACCGCGGAACAGAACGCAACTGAAATCGTAAAACCGGGCTCGTGGGACCGTAAAACCGACGCACCAACACCGCGTCGGAAGCGCCTGAGAGCCGCAGAAATCCTGGGTTTGGGATGGTGGGCGCAGTAGGACTCGAACCTACGACCCGCTGATTAAGAGTCAGCTGCTCTACCAACTGAGCTATGCGCCCGGCCCCGGAATCGGTGGGTGTCCGGAAAGATCAAGGCCGCGCTGACTGGCGCGGCCGCGGCGGGATATAGCAAAGGGTCCGGGCTTTGTCGATAGCCCAATTCACCTGAAATCCCAATAGCTTGGCCGGACGGATCAGGCGTCCTCGTTGCCCAGGCGCCGGCCGATCCGCTGGTCGCGGTGGATATTGACCGACATGACCAGCCCGAAGCCGATCAGAACGGTCATCAGCACGGTGCCGCCATAGGAAATCAGCGGCAGCGGCACGCCGACCACCGGGATCAGGCCCATCACCATCGCGGTGTTGATGAAGAAGTAGCAGAACAGATTGAAGGACAGGCCGAAGGCCAGCAGCCGTCCGAACTGGCTCTTGCAGCGCACCGCGATCACCACGCCATAGGCGACCAGCAGCACGTAAAGGCCCAGCAGCACCAGGCCGCCGACCATGCCGAACTCCTCGGCATACATGGTGAAGATGAAGTCGGTCTGCCGCTCCGGGAGAAAATCGAGATGGCTTTGCGTCCCCTGCAGGAAGCCCTTGCCCCAGACGCCGCCGGAGCCGAGCGCGATCTTGGACTGCGTGATGTGATAGCCGGTGCCTTGGAGATCGCTCTCCGGATCCATGAAGGTCATGATCCTGGCCTTCTGGTAGTCGTGCAGGATGTCCGGCGAGTTCCACGCGTAGTAGGCGACGCCGACGCCCATCGCCAGGACCAGCGCGAACTTCCACCAGCGCACCCCGACCACGACGAACATCGCCGCCGCCACCATCATCAGCATGCCGGCGGTCCCGAGATCGGGCTGCTTCAACACCAGCGCGGCCGGGACCAGGACCAGCAGCGTCGGCACGATCAGCGAGAGCGGACGCCCGACATCCTCGTAGCTCAGGCCGTGGAAATAGCGCGCCAGCGTCATGACCAGCGTGATCTTCATGATCTCGGACGGCTGCAACTGCACCACGCCGAGATCGATCCAGCGTTGGGCGCCCATGCCGACCTCGCCGGCGAAGTCGACCCAGACCAGCAGCAGGATCGAAACCACGTAGGCCGGATAGACGAAGCGCATCAGCGTCTTCAGGTCGATCATGGCGACCGCGAACATCATCGCCAGGCCGACGCCGAAGCGCGCGGCCTGGCGATCCATCCACGGGTCGGCACTGCCGTGGGCGGCCGAATAGAGCATGGCGAAGCCGATCGACGCGATGCAGCCGATCAGGAAGATCATCGGCCAGCTGATATGCGCGATCTTGTCGCGCCAGGTCATCCGGTTGCGTGCGGAGACGCCGAGCTGCGGTCCCAGTCCCATCAAGGCATCTCCCGCCTTCCGCCTTCGTTGTTCGGATTGCGGCGCGCGGGATCGCGGCGCTGGGTCTCGATCAGCATGTCGCGGGCGATCGGGCCCGCATACCGGGCACCGCCGCCGCCATGCTCGATGACGACGGCACAGGCATAGCGCGGCTCGTGCACCGGCGCGAAGGCGACGAACAGGGCGTGGTCGCGCTGGCGCCAGGGAATGTCCTCGTTCTTGCGGACACCGGTCGCGCGCTCGGCCATGCTGATGCGGCGAACCTGGGCGCTGCCGGTCTTCCCCGCCATCTCCATGCCGGGGATGGTGATGCGCGAGCTATAGGCTGTGCCGCGCTGGTTGTTGCAGACCCGGTCCATACCGTCCTTCACGACATCGAGCCAGCTTTGCTGCAGATTCATCTTGGGGTACGGGCTCGGCCCGTCGGCCTTCGGCGGCTCGTTCGCCTTGAAGAGATGCGGTTTCACCGCATAGCCGCCATTGGCGACCCGCGCCGTCATCACGCAGAGCTGCAGAGGCGTCGCCAGCACGAAGCCCTGGCCGATGCCGTTGATCAGCGTCTCGCCCGGATGCCAAGACTGACCGAGGGTCGCCTTCTTCCAGGCACGAGTCGGCATCACACCTGGCCGCTCGCCGGGAAGATCGAGGCCAGCGACATCGCCCAAGCCCAGTTCTCGAGCCGCCACGGCGATGGCATCGATGCCGATCGTGCGCGCCAGCTCGTAGAAGAAAACGTCGCAGGAATGCTGGAGCGCGCCCGGCATGTCGACATGACCGTGGCCCTCCTTCTTCCAGCAATGGAAGCGCATGTTGCCGAGCGTGTAATAGCCGGGACAGAACACGTTGAAGGCCGGGCTGACGCCGACCTGCTGAGCAGCGACTGCGGTCGCGATCTTGAACGTCGAGCCCGGCGCGAACTGACCGGCGATCGCCTTGTTGGTGAGCGGATGATATTCGTCGGAAGTGAGCTGCTGCCACTCCGCCGGCGAAAGGCCGCGGTAGAAGGCGGAAGGGTCGTAAGTCGGCGTCGAGGCCATGGCCAGGATGTCGCCGTTATAGATATCCATGATCACGGCCGCGCCGGAATACTCCGCCGAAAGGCGCTGCTGCACGAACTGCTGCAATCCGATATCGAGACTGGTCACCAGGTCCTTGCCCGGCGTTCCCTCCTCGCGCGCGAGTTCGCGGATCACGCGGCCGACCGAATTGACCTCGAGCTCGCTCTGTCCCGCCTGACCGCGCAACGGCGACTCGTATTGCCGCTCCAGCCCGTTCTTGCCGATGCGGATGCCGGGCAGCGAGAGCAGGGGATCCTTGTCGTCCTCGATATCTTTCTCGTTCGGCGCCGAGACGTAGCCCAACAGATGCGCGGCGATGCCGCCGAAGGGATAGACGCGCTTCTGATCGACCTCGATGCTGATCCCGGGAAGATCGGGCAGATTGATCTCGACCCGGCTCACCTGCTCCCAGTCGAGATCCTCCTTGACCGGGATCGGCGTGAAGGGCCGGTTGCGCGAGAGCTCCTTCATGATCTTCGCCCGCTCGCGTTCGGTGATCGGCACCAACTCGGCGAAATCCGCCAGGGTGCGCGCGAGATCCGAGGTCTGCTCCGCAACCAGCATCGCCCGGTAGTTCGGGTAATTGTCGGCGAGGGGCAGGCCGAAGCGGTCGTAGATCAGGCCGCGCGAGGGCGGCAGCAGCCGGAGATTGATCCGGTTCTCGTCGGCCAGAAGCTTGTATTTGTCCGCCTGCAGCACCTGCAGGTAATAGAGCCGTCCCGCCAGAGCCAATGTCAGCCCGGCTTGGCCGAGTCCCATCAGCGCAGCGCGCCGGTTGAAAACGCGAGATTGGGTGCGATTGGGGAGTTTGCGCACTACGCCACCCTGAACAGCGAGCGGCGCTGGATCCAGGCGAAGGCATAGGCGCAAGGCGGATAGGCGACCGCGCCAATCATGTAGAGGAACAAAGCCGGGCGCAGATTGAAGTCGATCTGCTCCTTCACGATCGTGGCCAGCAGCCATTGCACCAGTCCGGCAACCCCCGACATCAGCAGGAAGCCCGCCCAGACGATGATGAAGGGCGCACCAGCGAATATCTTGCGCTGCGACACGGCGACCCGGTATCCGACCAGGAAGGTCAGCATGTTGACCCCAAGCAGCGTCCCCATCAGGAAGTCGCTGATGAGGCCAAGCGCCGCCACCGCCCAGACGGTCATCAGCCGCGGCCGATAGAGTGTCCAGTAGTAGATCGGGATCAGCACGAGGTTGGCATTCATCGGACCCAGGCCATGCGTGTTCCAGGGCAGGATGCCGAGAAACAACAGCAAGACCGCCAGCGCCACGGGAATCGAGCGCCGCAAAGCGAGATCGATCTGCTGTCCTACCGTAGGCCTGAGCGCCATCTCAAGTCCGCCGCAAAGCGGCTATTGCGCGCGGGGCAACTTGCCCAACCCAGGCGAAGTCACGCCCGCGGCCTTCGACGTATCGATGCCGAGGTCCTGCATCAGGATGCCGGGCAGGCTGTAATCCACCAGCCGGAGGTACTCCATCCGATCGAGTTGCGCATAAAGCTGCACCAGGATATGGCCATCGGCGAGTCGCGCCACTTCGCCGACCGGCAGACCGACCGGGAAGTTGCCGCCGACGCCCGAGGTGACGATGCGGTCGCCGACCTTGATGTCGACGTCACGCGGGAGGTACTGCAGCTCCGGATTGTCGGAGTTGTTGCCGGCGAGCACGGCCTGGTCGCGAGTGCGCTCGATGACCACCGGCACACGGGCACTGATATCGGTCAGCAACAGCACACGCGACGCACGGCGCCCGACCTCGAGCACGCGACCGACCAGCCCGGCGCCGGTGATGGCGGCTTGGCCTTTCACCACCCCGTCATTCTGTCCGGCGAGCACGATCAGCGAGCGCACGTAGCTCGACGATGTATCGGCGATGACCGGCGCGGTGACGTAGCTTGCGCGGGGATCGGGCGTGAATTTCAGGATATCGCGCAAGGCGGCATTCTGGCTCTGCAGCTCGCGGCCGATCGATTGCCATTCGAGCAGGGTCTTGTTTTCCTCGGCGAGCCGCGCGTTTTCCTGCTTCAGTGCGACCAGTTCCTGCACCGTGCTTGCAGCTTCCTTGGCGCTGGCGATCGGCCGTGAGGCCGCATCCATCACGGGCGCGATCAGGTCGATCAGAAGCGTCCGGGCGCGGGAAACGACAACCGTGTCGGCTTTGCCGACCAGCATGATGCCGAAGGAGAGGAGGATCAGGAGAACAAAAGCGAACCTTTGAGTCCAGCTACGTGCCGCGACCGCAATGCTCACCGATCCGACGCGCTGTTTCACGTATGCCCTCCCTACGCGGGCAACCGCTGAACCCAAATATTTCCGTCGCTTAGGCCATTTTTGTCACAGCGGTGTGCGGCCCGCAACGAAAAGCTAAGGCACTATCGCAGAAATTGGTTAACGGATCGCTTAGTACATGTTGATGAGGACGTGGCGGTGCGCCTTGATGTCCTCCAGGCACCGTCCGGTGCCCAGCGCGACGCAGGACAGCGCGTCGTCCGCGATCGAGACCGGCAGACCGGTCGCATGCCGCAACACGTAGTCGAGATTGGCCAAGAGTGAGCCGCCGCCGGTCAGCACGATGCCCTTATCGACGATATCGGCGGCCAGTTCCGGCGCGGTGTGCTCCAGGGCGACCTTCACCGCCTCTATGATGGCGCCGACCGGTTCCGCCAGCGCCTCGGCGACCTGGCGCTCGGTGATCACCAGTTCCTTGGGCACGCCGTTCATCAGGTCGCGGCCCTTGATCTCCATCACGCGGCCGTCGCCGTCTTCCGGCGGGCAGGCAGAGCCGATTTCCTTCTTGATGCGCTCCGACGAGCCTTCGCCGACCAGAAGGTTATGGTTGCGGCGGATATACGCGATGATCGCCTCGTCCATCTTGTCGCCGCCGACGCGAACAGAGCGGGAATAGACGATACCGCCCAGCGAGAGCACCGCCACCTCGGTGGTGCCGCCGCCGATATCCACGACCATGGAGCCGGTCGGCTCGGTTACCGGCAGGCCGGCACCGATCGCCGCCGCCATCGGCTCCTCGATCAGGTAGACCTTGCTGGCGCCTGCGGATTCAGCGGATTCCTGGATGGCGCGGCGCTCGACGGCAGTGGAGCCGGAGGGCACGCAGACGATGATTTGCGGCTTGGCGAAGATCGGGCGGCGGTTATAGACCTTGGTGATGAAGTGCTTGATCATCTCCTCGGCGACTTCGAAATCGGCAATCACCCCGTCTCGCAAGGGCCGGATCGCCTGGATGTTGCCGGGCGTGCGACCCAGCATCATCTTCGCCTCGTCGCCGACCGCCAGGACATGCTTCTTACCGCGGGTATCGGCGATCGCGACCACCGATGGCTCATTGAGCACGATGCCTCGCCCCTTCACATAGACCAGGGTGTTCGCGGTCCCGAGGTCGATGGCCATATCGGAAGACATCATACCAAGCAATCTGGTCAACATTGAGATCCCGCACCCGTTATACCCGCCCGCGGCCCCCGACGGTTGTCCGGGACGGCGCGATAGCGGGCCAATTGGCAATTTTCAGGCTGACTCGACCTTGCCGGAAAACCGCAACTCTCGACCCTGATTCGGCGGCCCCGCCGATCCGGGAATACGCGGTAATTAACTTGGATTTGTCACGCCTTGCGGCCCCACGCGCCCGAGTCTGAAACCTCGTAAGCCGCGTTGGCCGCGAGACTTTTACCGCCCCCCCAATAGGCCCACAAGGGAATTAATAGATCGTTTCAGCGTGTCGCGGTGCGCGTGCCGTCTCCACGCACGGGTGACCACCAATGGCCGGCCATCGCAATCATGACCTGAAGCTTGATGCTGTCCGGGTAATACCCTTGGGGCGGCGTCGCGACCATTTTTTCCCAAAGTGAGTCGAGCCAGCCCTGTGCTCCCGGAACACGTTCCGGCACGCTCATGGCCGCGACGGCAAACGGTGCCAGGAAGGCCATGCTGGGCTCGGGGTCGATCACCGTGCCATCGAGCTTGTAACTCTGCCCGATGGCGCCCGGCTCGTCGCCGGTCGCCTTGCGGATCCACTCGGTCACGTGGCGCATGGCGGCGATCGACCGCCCGTCCCCGCTGACCAGCGCATCCACGCCGAGCCGCCAGGGCGTGCGGCAAGCATTCCAGGAAAAGTCGCCGTCGGTCTCCGCCTCCAGGAAGCGCGGCGGCGCTGGCCGTGGCTGGCCGGAGATATCGGTGATGAAGTCCGGCAGCAAGCCCGTCTCCGGCGCAAAGGACCGCTGCATCCTGGTGACGAGATCGAGATGCGCATCGACGACCGGCACCCAGTCGTCCGGCGAGACGGTCGCGAACACCCGGAAGTGATCGACCATCCAGTCCGAAGGACGGGTCGCCTTGGCAAAGTCGCCGTCGGGCGCAACCCAGTCGCCGAGCAACGTCACCTTGGTCGCGGGATCGATCGTGTGCTGGTGGATCGCTTGCAGCGTCCGTTCCGCTTCGTGGCGGTAGTCGATCGCCCCATCGGAGCCCCATTGCACGTCCGCCAGCAACAGCCCATAGGCGATGTCGAGATCGCCGTCGGTCGCCGAATCGCGGCCCTGGATATCCTGGCAGTGCCGGTTCTGCGCCCAGGCCATCAGCCGCCGGTCGAAGGCGCTCGGATGCTTTCTCGCATACCGAAAGAGCCCATCGAAGACCGACCGTGCATTGGGATCGTGGCCCGCCAGCAGCGCGACGATGACCATGCCGTAGCCCTGGCCCTCGGAGACTGTGGTCGCCGCGCCGTTCTCGCCGGCGTCGGCCCTGATACGAAGCTCACCGTCTCCGCAGCCGGAGATCAGATAGCGCGCCTTCCACTCGTCGTAGAACTCCGTGACCGCGCGGTCGAGTTGATCGACGCTCCAGGACGGGCGCAAGGTCCCGCGCGGGAAAGGCACATGCGAAGATCCGAAAGGATGGCTCGCCGATTCCGCCAGCGCGCCATGGCAGGACAAGACGAGAGCCGGCAACAGCCAGGCCAGCTTCAGAGCACCCAGTCGCATTTGCAGAGAATACCCCAACCTGCATCCATCTAGAAGATTGCCGCACCGGCTCCGGATGTTGCGCACCGGTTGAAGCTTGCCCCTCAGTGTGTCGCTGCTCCTTCGGGCGCCCACCAGGCGCCGGCGACAGCCATCATAACCTGCAGCTTGATGCTGTCCGGGTAGTAACCCTCGGGTGGGGCCGCCACGATCTCATCCCAAAGCGCGTCGAGCCAGGCTTGGGCGCCGGGCGTGCTCATGGCCGCGAGTGCAAAAGGCGCGGCGAAGGCCATGCTGGACTCGGATCCGAGTGGGCTGCCATCCAGCTTGTAACCCTCGACGATCTTGCTCGGATCACCCCCGGTTGCCGCCCGGATCCAATCGCTCATCTTGCGGACGGCCGCGCGCGACCGCGGATCCCCGCTGACCAGCGCATCGCTGCCGATGCGCCACGGCGTCCGGCAGGCGTTCCAGGCATAGTCTCCGTCGGTCTGCGCTTCCAGGAAGTTCGGCGGCGCGGGCACCGGCTCCGTGTCGAAATCGGTGATGAAGTCCGGCAACAAGCCGGTCTTCGGTGCATAAGTCCGCTGCAGTCGCGCGACAAGGCCCAGATGCACATCCAGGACGTGAGTCCAGGAGGCTGGATCGAGCGCCGCAAAAGCGCGAAAGTGGTCGATCATCCAATCGGAAGTCCGGCTGCCTTTCGCCGCCGGGTCGTCGGACTCGACCCAGTCGCCGAGCAGGATCACCCCAGTCGCCGGATCCACGGTGTGGCGGAGGATCGCCGCGAGGGTACGCACGGATTCCTGGCGATAGTCGATCGCACCATCCGAACCCCACTGCGCATCCGCCAGCAGCAACGCGTAGGCAATATCGAGATCACCGTCGGTTGCCGAGCCCGGCTCCCTTTCATCCTGGCAGTAGCGGTTCTCGCTCCAACCCATGAGCATGGGATCCGCACGGCTGGGATGCCGGCGGGCAAAGCGATAGAGCGCATCGAACACCGCTTGGGCGTAGCGCTCGTGGCCGGCCATCCGGACCACGATCACCATCCCATACCCCTGCCCTTCCGACACCGTCATCCGGTCGCCGACCGCGCCGGCATTCGCCTTGACCCGCAGCTCGTCCGGCTTACAGCCCGGGATCAGATAGCGGGTCCGCCACTGGTTGTAGAAATCGCCGACTGCGCGATCGAGATCGCCCACGCTCTTCGACGGTCGCAATGTCCCGGCCGGGAAAGCAACGTGATCTTGACCAAACGGATGCCGCGCCGGGTCGGCGAGCGCGCCTGGAATCAGGGCCAGAAATGCAAAGGCCAATGTGGAGACTTTCCACATTGGCCTTTGCCGCATCGGATGGACCGGAAGCTCAGTTCTTGGTCTTATCGACCAGCTTGTTCTTGGCGATCCAGGGCATCATGCCGCGGAGCTTCTCGCCGACCTGCTCGATCGAATGCTCGGCCGAACGGCGGCGCATCGCCTTGAAGCTCGGCTGCCCGGCCTGGCACTCCAGCACCCAGTCGCGGGCGAAGCGGCCGGACTGGATGTCGTCCAGCACGCGCTTCATCTCCTTCTTGGTCTCCTCGGTGACGATCCGAGGACCACGGGTGTAGTCGCCGTATTCCGCGGTGTTGGAGATCGAGTAGCGCATGTTGGCGATGCCGCCCTCATAGATGAGATCGACGATCAGCTTCACCTCGTGCAGACATTCGAAATAGGCCATCTCCGGCGCGTAACCGGCCTCGACCAGCGTCTCGTAGCCGGCCTGGATGAGGGCGGTCAGACCGCCGCAGAGCACGACCTGCTCGCCGAACAGATCGGTCTCGCATTCCTCACGGAAGTTGGTCTCGATGATGCCGGAGCGGCCGCCGCCGATCGCGCTTGCATACGAGAGTGCCAGCTCGAGCGCGTTGCCGCTCGGATTCTGATGCACCGCCACGAGGCAGGGCACGCCGCCGCCGCGCGCGAACTCGGAGCGCACGGTATGGCCCGGGCCCTTCGGCGCGATCATGACGATGTCGAGATCGGGCCGCGGCTCGATCAGCTTGAAGTGGATGTTGAGGCCATGGGCAAAGGCGAGCGCCGCCCCCTGCTTCATGTTCGGCCCGAGATCGTTCTTGTAGAGATCGGCCTGCAACTCATCCGGGGTGAGGATCATGACCAAATCCGCCCACTTCGCCGCTTCCGCCGGGGTCATCACCGTCAAACCGGCCGCCTCGGCCTTCTTCGCCGAGGCCGAGCCCGGACGCAGGGCAACGCGCACTTCCTTGACGCCGCTGTCCTTCAGATTCAGCGCGTGGGCATGGCCCTGGCTGCCATAGCCGACGACGACGACCTTCTTCCCCTTGATCAGGTTCACATCGGCATCACGATCGTAATAGACACGCATCTCGAACTTCCTCTTTGAAAACGAAACTGGATGGAGAGAGTTGGTTACGCTTCCGGGCCGCGGGCGATGGCGACCACGCCGGTGCGCGAAACGTCGATCAGCCCGAGCGGTTGCATCAAATTGATAAAGGCGTTGACCTTCTCGGTCGAGCCGGTCATCTCGAAGACGAAGGATTCGATCGTCGCATCGACCACATGGGCACGGAAGATGTCGGCGATGCGCATGGATTCGACGCGCTTCTCGCCCGTGCCCTGCACCTTCACCAGCGCCATCTCGCGCTCGAGCGACGGACCTTCGACGGTAAGATCGGTGACCTTGTGCACCGGCACCAGGCGGCGCAGCTGGTTCTTGATCTGCTCGATGATCATCGGCGTTCCCGAAGTCACCACCGTGATCCGCGAGAGATGCTTCGAGACATCGGTCTCGGCGACCGTCAGGCTTTCGATGTTGTAGCCCCGGCCCGAGAACAGGCCGATGACCCGCGCCAGAACGCCGGCCTCGTTGTCCACCAGAACCGAGATCGTGTGGCGCTCGCTCAAATCGTCCTTGCTCACGGCCAGAAACTCCGTTCCCCCTCGGGTGTTGCTGCGCTCCGACATGGCTACACCAGCACCATGCCTTCTTCCGAGATCGGCTTCGCGCTCTGATCGTCGGGCCCCAACAGCATCTCGTTATGCGCCGCGCCGGACGGGATCATCGGGAAG
This sequence comes from Dongia sedimenti, assembly GCA_030715195.1. GTDB lineage: Bacteria > Pseudomonadota > Alphaproteobacteria > Dongiales > Dongiaceae > Dongia > Dongia sedimenti. Next base: position 108,678 of record JAUYVI010000001.1, on the reverse strand, counting down.
CAGTTCTCGCGCTCATCGACCGCGCAATCGACGATCACCGGGCCCGGCGTCGCCAGCATCTTCGCGATCACGTCGTCGAGCTCGCCGACTTTCTCCGCACGCAGACCCTTGGCGCCGAACGCTTCGGCCAGCTTCACGAAATCCGGCAGCGCGTCGCTGTAGCTCTCGGAATAGCGGCCGCCATGCAGCAGTTCCTGCCACTGCCGCACCATGCCCATCCACTTGTTGTTCAGGATGAAGATCTTCACCGGCAGGCGGTACTGCACGAGCGTGGACATCTCCTGGATGTTCATCATGATCGAGGCCTCGCCGGCGACATCGATCACCAGCGATTCCGGATGCGCCACCTGCACGCCATAGGCGGCCGGCAGGCCATAGCCCATGGTGCCGAGGCCGCCGGAGGTCATCCAGTGGTTGGGCTGCTCGAACTTCAGGAACTGGGCGGCCCACATCTGGTGCTGGCCGACCTCGGTCGTGATGTAGAAGTCCTTGTCCTTGATCGCGGCATAGAGGCGCTGCAACGCGTATTGCGGCTTGATCACCTGCTCGGACGGCCGGTACTTCAGGCAATCGCGCGCCCGCCACTTGTTGATCTGATCCCACCAGGTCGACAGCGCCTTGGCGTCCGGCTTGATCTGCCGCGCCTTCCAGATGCGCATCATTTCCTCGACGACGTGGCCCACGTCGCCGACCACCGGGATATCGACCCGGATATTCTTGTTGATCGAGGACGGATCGATATCGACATGGATCTTCTTCGAGCCCGGCGAGAAGGCCGTCAGCTTGCCGGTCACGCGGTCGTCGAACCGCGCACCGATATTGATCATCACGTCGCAGTCATGCATGGCGAGATTGCTCTCGTACATGCCGTGCATGCCGACCATGCCCAGCGACAGAGGGTCGGAGCCAGGGAAGGCGCCGAGCCCCATCAGCGTCTGGGTGCAGGGGAAACCGGTCATGCGCACGAACTCGGTCAGCAGCGCACAGGCCTGCGGCCCGGAATTGATGCAGCCGCCGCCGATATAGAACAGCGGGCGCTTGGCATGCGCCATCGCCTCGATCGCCTTCTCGACCTGCGCGCGGTCGGGACGGACCGGCGGGTTGTAGCTGCGGTGCTTCTGCCCGGCGTGGTTCACGTATTCGTACTTCGCCTGCTGGATGTCCTTCGGCAGGTCGATGACGACCGGGCCGGGGCGGCCGCTCTTCGCCACGTAAAAGGCCTCGTGCACCTTGCGCGACAGGTCCTCGATCGCCTTCACGAGGTAATTGTGCTTGGTGCAGGGCCGGGTGATGCCGGTGGTATCCGCTTCCTGGAAGGCGTCGTTGCCGATCAGATGCGTCGGCACCTGTCCGGTGAGACAGACGATCGGGATGGAATCCATCAAGGCGTCGGTGAGCCCGGTCACCGCATTGGTGGCGCCGGGACCGGAGGTCACCAGCACGACGCCGACCTTGCCGGTCGAGCGCGCATAGCCTTCGGCCGCGTGGACCGCCGCTTGCTCGTGGCGCACCAGGATGTGCTTGATCCGGTTCTGCTTAAACAGCGCGTCATAGAGCGGGAGGACGGCGCCGCCGGGATAGCCGAAAATAACGTCAACGCCCTGATCGATCAGGGCTTTGACAATGATCTCCGCTCCGGTGATCGGTTCCACCGCCATGGTCGGCTCCTACGCCTTTAAATCTTTGATATCGCTCGAAATAGAAGCGCGTTTCAACCCGCGCGCAACACCCGAAAGGCCGTTTTCGGCGGCCAAGGCGCGGCACCGTAGAGTCTCACTCCGGGTGGGTCAACAGGAAATCGCGAATTTTATGACGTATTGGCGCAAGGTAACTTTGTGAAAATTTCATAGCTCCCCGGTCAGGAGCTAAGAAAGTTGCGCCGAGGAGCTGCCGCCGGAACCAGGTGCCCTGCCGTTTGGCGTAGTTTCGCGTCGCCTGCTGCGCCGCCGCGACCGCCTGTTCCAGGCTGAGTTCGCCGTCGATATGACGGGCCAGTTCCCGGAACCCCAGCGCCTTGAACCCCGCCTGCTCCTGATCGGCTTCAGGATAGGCCAGCCGCGCCGCCCGCACTTCCTCGACCGCGCCTCTCGCCACCATGGTGATCAGCCGATCGTCGCAAGCCGCATAGAGCTGGGCGCGAGCCGGCGCCGTCACGAAGGAGAATGCCGCGATGTCGATCGGGGGAATGCTCGGCTGCTTCTGCCACCAGGCAAGCGGCTTGCCCGTCGCATTCAGCACCTCCCAGGCCCGCATCAGCCGCTGGCTGTCGCTCGGCCGGAGCTTCGCCGCCGTCTCGGGATCGCGCGCCTGCAGCCGCGCATGCAATCCCCCGGCGCCGAGTTCCGACAACAGCGCCTGCGCCTCCGCGCGACGCGCGGGATCGATTTCCGGAATGGGCGCGAAGCCTTCCAGCAGCGCGCGCAGATAGAGTCCGGTGCCCCCGACCAGAAAGGGCGGCCTGCCCAATTCCCAGGCCGCCCTGATCTCCTGCGCGGCCAGCTCCGCCCAGCGCGCCGCGGTTGCCGGATCGTCGAGCGGCAAGACCCCATAGAGCTTATGCGGCACCGCCGCCATGGCGGCGGCATCGGGTTGTGCGGTCAGAATCGGCAGATCGCGATAGATCTGCATCGAATCCGCGTTGATAACGGTGCCGCCGACTTCGGCGGCCAGATCGAGTGCCAGCGCCGACTTGCCGCTGGCGGTCGCGCCGGCGATGACAATCGCTTTCAACTTGTCGATTGTGGCCGTCTTCCCCATAGTCCGCCCGCTATGACGCACATTCTCACCCTTGTCGCCGTGGAGCAGCAGGCGCTCGCCCCCAAGCTCCTCGAAACCGTCGGCGCGGCCCTGCGCGATGCCGGCGCCGCGACCGGCGAGATCACCTGGCTGGCGCCCGAAGATCGCGCCTGCGACCTGCCCTTCGCGCATCTCGCAACCGCGCGCGCGCACGACGTCGCCCGGGCGACGCTAGCTGATCTCCCGATCGATTTCCACGCACAGCCCACGCTCAATCGCCGCAAGCGCCTGCTGATCGCCGACATGGACTCGACCATCGTCACCTCGGAGACCTTGGATGAGCTCGCCGGCGAAGCCGGATTGAAGGATGTCATCGCCGAGATCACCGCCCGCACCATGCGCGGCGAATTGGACTTCGCCCAGGCTCTGGTCGAGCGCGTCGCGATGCTGGCCGACCTGCCCGAATCGGCTCTTGCGAAGACTGCTGCGGCGCTGACGCTCTCTCCCGGCGCCGCCACCCTGGTGCATACGATGAAGGCGAACGGTGCCTTCACCGCGCTGGTCTCCGGCGGCTTCAAGTATTTCACCGGCAAGGTCGCGACCCGCGCCGGTTTTGTGCTCGATCTTGCCAACGACCTCGCGATGGCGGACGGACGGCTGACCGGCGAGTTGCAAGGGCCGATCCTGGACAAGGACGGCAAGCTGAATGCCCTGCAGACGCTCAGCGCCGAGCGCGGCCTCACCCCGGCCGATGCGGTGACGGTCGGTGACGGCGCCAACGACCTGCCGATGCTGCTCGCGGCCGGCCTAGGCGTCGCCTATCGCGGCAAGCCGTTGCTGCGCGAACAGGTCCGCGCCCAGGTCAATCACACCGATCTTCGAACCCTTCTCTTCTTCCAGGGTTATCTCGCCGAGGAGTTTGTCATCCCGGCCGAGGAATCATGAGAAGAAGCATCGCGATCGCTCTTGCCACGCTGATCTCCGCCTGCTCGCAATCGACCCCTTCGCAAACCGCTACGGTGCCTGCGCCCATCGCCAGGGCAGCGGAAGGCGGCCCCTGCGCCGCCGGCTTCGTGGAGATCGCGGTGGACAAGCCGGCTTGCGGCATCGCCCTGGAATCCGATGGCAGCCTCAGCTTCGACGGCCGCCGCACGCCGCCGATCATCGTCAGCTATCAGGAGGGCGCCAACGGACGAACGGCGTTGCCGGCGCAGCAGGTCATCCTGTTCCCGCCCTCACCGGAGAAGGGCTTCCGCATCGTTCAGGCCTGTGAGGCCGCCGAAGCGAACAGTCTGTGCTGGGCGGTGCGCCTGTTGAATCCGCGCAACGCCGCGCTGCACGAGATCGGCGCCGGCAAGTACGGCCCATCGCACTGGGTGCGCTGGAGTCCGACGGAGCACCGCGTCGCACTGATCAGCCGGAACGAGGGCGCCGAATGGCTGCATGTCGTCGACACGGCCAGCGGCGCAACGACCACCTATCCCGCCGAAGCCGAGAATGCCAATTGGCTGATCGACCGCACGTCGTTCGCCTGGGCCGGTGACAACGCGTTCACGGTGAAGATCAGGACCTGCGAAACCTGCGCGCCCGCGGCGCGCAGTTTCACTCTGCCCTGATCGGCCTTTAGCTCTTGCCGATCTTCACCGCGACCCACTGGAAGTCGCCCTTGCGGTTCACCAGCAGGGTGACGACGCGGTAGCCGTTGTCCTGCGCCGCCTTCACCCGGTCGCGCACGTCGCCGGGAGCTTTGACCGCCTTCTGGTCGACCTCGACGATCACGTCGCCGGCGCGCAGGTCCTTCTCCGCCGCAGGCCCGTTCTGGTCGACATCGACCACCAGCACGCCCTCGGTGTCGCCGGAGAGTGCGTACTTGTCGCGGCCCTTCTGGTCGAGGGTCGCGAGCTCGATGCCGAGGCTTTCGATCTTGCTGCCTTCGTCCTCGGGCTGGCTCGGCTGCTGGCTGGCCGGCTCGACGCTGGCCTGATCCTCGTTCTCCGGATACTCGCCGACCTTGGCGCTGAGAGCGACTTCCTTGCCCTTGCGCCAGACGACGACATCCACCGACTTCGCGACTGGCGTCTCCGCGACGATGCGGGGCAGACCGCGCATCTCGGTCACATCGCGCCCGTCGAACTTCAGCACCACGTCGCCCTGCTTGATGCCGGCCTGCTCCGCCGGTCCGCCCGGGGTCACGCTGGCGATGAGCGCGCCCTTCGCATTGGGCAGCTTCAGCCCCTCGGCGAGATCGGCGCTGACCGACTGGATGCGCACGCCGATCCAGCCGCGGCGCGGGTGGCCGAACTGGCGGATCTGATCGATGATCGGCTTGGCGAGATTGGACGGAATCGCGAAGCCGATGCCGACCGAGCCGCCCGACGGCGAATAGATCGCCGAGTTGATCCCCACGACCTCGCCGTCCATGTTGAACATCGGGCCGCCGGAATTGCCGCGGTTGATCGAGGCGTCGGTCTGCAGGAAGTCGTCATAGGGGCCGGCATTGATGTCGCGCTGCCGGGCCGAGACGATCCCCGCGGTCACCGACCCGCCGAGGCCGAACGGATTGCCGATCGCCAGGACCCAGTCGCCGATCCGCGTGCTGTCGGAATTGCCCCAGTTCACGAAGGGCAGCGGCTTGCCGGCCTCGATCTTGAGAAGCGCCAGATCGGTCTTCTCGTCGGTGCCGATCAGCTTCGCCTTGAACTCCTCGTTGTCATGGGTGATGACCGTGATCTCGTCGGCATTCTCGATCACATGGTTGTTGGTGACCACGAAGCCGGTCGCATCGATGATGAAGCCGGAGCCGAGCGAGGTCGCTCGGCGCGGCTTCGGCGCCTCGCCGCCCTGCTGCCGGTCGAGGAACTGGCGAAACAGCTCGTCGAGGTCCTGCCCCTGGCTGTCGGTGCTCAAGGTCTGGGTGGTGGAGATGTTGACTACCGCGGGCAGAGCTTTCTCCGCCAGGTCGCCGAAGCCTTCCGGCACACCGCGCGCCGATGCCATATGGCTGAGACTGAAGCTCAAACCCACCGCAAGCAGCGCGGCCAAGGCCGCCGATCGAAACACCTTCAACGCAACGCTCCTTCACCCAGGCAGAACGTGCCGGCGGGCAGCCCCGCGGCTATTTCCGATCATAGCAACGCCGCCACCCCGGCGGCAATTTCCCCCGATCACTTTATCGGGGGCATTGCGGCCGGATTGTGGCGGTTTTGATGGCGGTTTTCTGCGTCCGAGACCGGTTTATTCCGGTCCGGTCGTCGGCGCCGGGCTTTGGGGGGCGGGCGCCGGACCTTTCGCCGGTGCCTCCGCCGTTCCCTCGCGGTCGAAGAATCGGAAGAAATCGCCGGTCGGCGCACCGACAAAGGTCGTGTTGTCGCCGCCGAGCCCCAGCTGCATCGCCTGCATCGACCGGTAGAAGTCGAAGAACTTCGGATCTTGGCTGTAGGCCTCGTTGTAGATCCGGGTCGCCTCCGCATCGCCTTCACCGCGCGTGATGGAGGACTTGCGCTGCGCCTCGGCCAGGGTCACCACCCGCTCCTTGTCGGCTTCGGCCTTGAGCTCGAGTGCGCGGCGGGCGCCGTCCGCCCGGATCCCGGCGGCTTCCTGGGCGCGCTGCGAGCGCATCTGGGTGAACACCGCCTCGCTGTTCTGCGGCGGCAGATCGACGCGCTGGAAGCGCACGTCGACAATACGGATGCCGTAAGGCGCCGCCGCCTGGCGGGTCAGCTCCTGGGTGATCAGCGACATCAATTCGGCGCGCTTCGGCGTCAGGATGTCGGTCATCGGCGTGTTACCGACCGCGGAACGCAGCGTCGAGATCAGCACGGACCCGATCTGGCCTTCGGCGTTCATCGTCGTCTTGGCGACCTGATAGAATTTCAGCGGATCCACGATCTGATAGCGCACAAAGGCGGAAATCAGGACGCGCTTCTGCTCGCGGGTCAGCAGCAACTGCGGCTCGACGTCGAAGTTCCGCACCCGCTTGTCGAGATAGGTCACGCTCTCGATCACCGGAACCCGGAAGTAGAGGCCCGGCTCGGTGAGGACGCGCTTCGGTTCGCCGAATTGCAGGACCAGAGCCGTTTCGCGGAGGTTCACGGTGAACGCCGCGGCATAGAGGCCGATCGCCAAGACGATGATGGCGCCGATGGCGAGAACTGAAGCTTTGTTTCTCACTGGCTCGCTCCCGCCGGCGAGGCCGACTGCTGGTTCATGTCGGGCTGAGGCATCGTCGTCGTCGCCGGGGCGTTGCCGGTGGAACCCGTCCCGCCCCGCTTCAGCAGTTGATCGAGCGGCAAGTAGGGAACAGCGCCGGTACCGCCGGCCGACTGGTCGATCAGCACCTTGTTCATGCCGCCGAAGATGTTCTGCATCGATTCGAGATAGATCCGCCGCTCCGTCAAACTCGGATCGAGCTTGTACTGCGCGTAGACCGAGAGGAAACGCTGCGCTTCGCCATCCGCGTTGGCGATCTTCTCGGCCTTGTAGGCTTCCGCCTGGCGCAGCATCTGGACCGCCTGACCCTGAGCGCCTTGCACGACCTTGTTGCGATAGGCCTGCGCGTCATTCACCGCGCTGGTCGCATCGTTGCTGGCGCGCTGCACATCCAGGAAAGCCTCGATGACTTCCTGAGGGGCGCCGACATCCTGCAGCGAGACCTGCTCGACGCTGATGCCGGCATGATAGCTGTCGAGCATCTTCTGCGCCAAGGCCGTCGCTTGCGCCTCGATCTTGGATCGATCCGCCGTCGTCGCCGCTTGGAACTCGGACTGGCCGATGATCTCGCGGATCGCCGATTCAACCGCCTTCTTCACGGAATCTGCCGGATCCTGAATCTCGAACAGGTAGCGCTGCACCTGATCGGGTCGGATACGCCACAGAACGACCGCTTCGATCTTGATGATGTTCTCGTCCTTGGTCAGCATCAGGCTCTCGCCTTGCACTTCGGTGCCGCCGCCAACGCTGCCCGCCCTGCGAAATCCGATCTCGGTGCTGTAACGCGACTGCACGTCCGGTGTCTCGACACGGCCGATCGGGAGCGGATAGTTCCAGTGCAATCCAGGCTGCACCGGCGGTTCGCGGTAAACGCCGAACACGGTCTCGACACCGACCTCGCCGGGGTTGACCACGTAAAATCCGGTCGCGCCCCAGAGCGCCACAAGCACGCCGACAGCCAGACCGAGGCCGCGCCAAGAGCCGAATCCGCCGGGCAGGACCGACTTCATCCGGTCCTGACCGCGTCGCAGCATCTCCTCGAAATCGGGGGGGCGATTTCCGCCGCCGCCGCCGGACGGGCCGGAGCCGCGCCCCCAGGGGCTCTTGCCACCGCCGCCCCAAGGACCGCCCTGATTGTTCCAAGCCATGAAATACCCCTAAGCCGCCTCGGCTGTTCTTGTTTATGGCCCTACCCGGCAGCCAATTCTGTAGGCAACCAAAGGGCAAGGCCTTATATGACAGGCCGGAAGCCACCGCAACGCGACGGCCTTCCAGAGGTCACTTTCGTGCCGCCTGTGGCGCGAAATATGGGAATCCTGCCCAATAAGATCAAGGTTTAGAAATCGTAGGGAAGAATTATGGCTGCGGTCACTGAAGCTCAAATCCGGGATGCCTTGCGCGCGATTCCGGCGCCCGATGGCGGTGGCGACATCGTTGGGCGCGGCATGATCACCGGGCTGGTGCTGAAGAACGGCAATGTCGGCTTCTCGATCGAGGTCGATCCACGCGAGGGGCCGAAGCTCGAGCCGCTGCGCAAGGCCGCCGAGAAGGCCGTCGAGCAGTTGCCCGGCGTGCTGTCGGTGACCGCGGTGCTGACGGCACATCGCGGCGGTGGCCAGGCGGCCGCGCAGCCGCACAGCCACGCACACGCGCATGAACACAATCACGCCCACCCGCATCCGCAAGGCGCGCCGCAGCAACGCAGCGCCCCCGGCCGCACGCCGGTCGCCGGCATCCAGCACATCATCGCCGTCGCCAGCGGCAAGGGCGGCGTCGGCAAGTCCACGACGGCGGTCAATCTCGCCCTCGGCCTGGCCGGCCTCGGCCTGAAGGTCGGGCTGCTCGACGCCGATATCTACGGCCCATCGATACCGCGCCTGCTCGGCATCACCGGCAAGCCGGATACGACGCCGGAGAAGAAGCTCAATCCGATGCAGAAATTCGGCCTCAAGGTCATGTCCATGGGCTTCGTCGTCGCCGAGGACACGCCGATGATCTGGCGCGGCCCGATGGTGATGAGCGCCATCACCCAGCTCCTGCGCGAGGTCGATTGGGGCCAGCTCGACGTGCTGGTCTGCGATCTCCCGCCCGGCACCGGCGATGCCCAGCTGACCATGGCGCAGTCGGTGCCGCTCTCCGGCGCGGTGATCGTCTCGACGCCCCAGGACATCGCGCTGATCGATGCGCGCAAGGGCCTCAACATGTTCCGCAAGGTGGACGTGCCGGTCCTCGGCATCGTCGAGAACATGAGCTACTTCACCTGCCCGCATTGCGGCGGCCGCACCGACATCTTCGCCCATGGCGGCGCAAGAGCCGAAGCGGAGAAGATGCAGACGCCCTTCCTCGGCGAGATCCCGCTCGACATCAAGATCCGCGAGACCTCGGACGCCGGCACGCCGATCGTCGCGAGCCAGCCGGACTCACCGCACAGCGCCGCCTATCGCGCGGTCGCCGAGCAGGTCTGGCGCCAGCTCAACGACCAGCCGCTCCGTCCGGCACCGCGGATCGTGATTCAATAAGAGCGGGTCAGCGTTGCGCCGCCGGGAGAGGTTGGGGCGGAAGGCCCTGCGGCGGCGCGGGAATCGTTTCGGATGAAGCCTCTTCGCCCGCGACCGGCGCGCCGAGCAGCCCCGCCTTCCGGGCCGCCAGATAGCGATAGAGCCGCCCGCCACCGGCGCGGCTTTCCGAGAAGCAGGAGAAGACCAGCTTGATCACATGCTCGTCTTCATCGGCGACCGCCGCCGGCAGGATCACGTTCCAGTCGGGAAGGTCCGCCGCGGTCAACTCCGCCGCGCCGGCTGGCGTCGGCAGTTCCGGCCGGTCGAGCGAAAGATAGAGCGCGAGCAGCGCCCGCCACACTTCCCGTGAAAAGCCTCTGCGGTCGATCGCGAAATCGCTCAGCACCCGCGCGGCATGCAATCCCGTCACCGCATGCAGGCTGTTGAAGTCGTTCGCGCCCAGGAACAGCAGCGCCGCGGCCTGTCGCAGCCGGTCCAGCGTCAGATCGTCGATCTGCAATGCCGCGACCAGGAGCGGGAACAGCGTCGGGTCCGCGGCCTTCAGCATCTCGCGATCGATGAGCGCATCGGCATCCGGTTCGAAGTCGAGACCGGGCCAGGTGCGCGTCTTCTTCAGGATCTGCAACGGATCGTCGCTCGGCACGAAAGGCAGCTCGGTGGGCAGGTCCTCGCGTTCGGGCAGCGCCAGGTGGCGCGACGCCCAATAGGCCAGCCCAACGGCGATCTCTTCCGAGTCCTCGGCAATGACGCCATAGGCGGTGCGGATGAGCGGGTGAAAGGCCGCCGCGGCGAGCCCCGGCGCCAACCCGGGCAGATAGGCGCGCAACGTCGCGCGGGCATTCAACCGGCCGACCTCGCGGCGGAAGAAGCCGAGATAATCGGCGTATGCGGTTTCATCGCCGAGCCGCTCCCGCCAATTCTCGGCGTCGATCGCCTCGCCGGCCGAAGGCGCGGGCTCCATCGCCTTCAGATAGGCCTGCGCATAGCTTTCCACGCGCTGCGGCGTGGCGCCCATCCGGTCCAGCGCGATCAGCGTCATCGGACAATGGTTGCAGAGACCACCCCGATAGCTCGGGTGGTAATGCCGCGTCTTGGCGAGCAGACCCTTCAGCAACATCGGACTATGGCCTGAGCTCGATGGGCGTGCCGAGCGCGGTCGCCCACCAAATGACGTCCATCGCGAGATTGCTGACGCCGATGCAGCCGTTGGTCAGCGGCGACTTGGTGAACCAGCGCCAGAAATACTTCTGCCCATGGATCATGATCTCGCCGCCGGCGGCGCCACGGGCCTGATCGGCCTTGCTCGGATAGGAAATCAGGATCGCGCGGTGATAGTCGGTGCCGCTGTCGCGCCAGTCGAGCGTATAGCGGCCTTCCGGCGTGCGCTGATCGCCTTCCCGCTGCTTCTGACCCTTCGGCTGTTTGCCCAGCGAGATATCGGCTTCGTAGAGGCGCACCCCGTCGCGCATCAGCCAGAGCTTCTTGGCGCTCTTGTCCACGAGGACCTTGTCCACGGGACCGATGAACCAGGCGATCGCCGGACCGGCCAGCGTGATGAATGCCAGAAAACCGATCAGCGGGAAGGTGATGGCGCAACACAGCACAACCAGCCGGGGCGATGGACGCCGGCGCAGGCCCGGAAATGGAAACGCCGGGCCGGCCTCGCTCGCGATCGACGTGACGTGGGACATCGACGCTCAGCGCTCGCCGTTCAACACGGCCTGAAGCTCGGACCATTCCCGCTTGCCGAGACCGCTGGTCTCGAGCGTGACCGCTTCGCCCTTCAGCATCCGTTTGATCGCGTCGAGCGCATTCTTCGACAGCGTGATCGCATGCAGGCGATGCTGCTCGAAAGCCTCCGCCGTCAGCGGCACCCATTTTCGGAGCACGTCCAGCATCGCGTCGGCATAGACCCGGATCTCGTATTGCGCATGCGGGTCGGCGCGCAGGCTGAGGAAATGCATGAAGTTGTGAAGATCGATCTTCCAATACCACTGGGTATAGAAGTTGAGGCTGAGGTTCATGCGCGCGAGCTCACGCGCCAGACCCTGCTTCTCCGCATCGACCATCTCGCCGCTCTCGCTCTCGTTCAGCATCTCGGCGTAGTGATCGTAAGCGGTCGTCGAATCCCGCTTCAGGATGTCGAGCACGCGCTCGGCTTCGGGCCCGGTCAGCACGTCGCCACGACCCTGCCGGTTCGCGACCGACTGCGCCGCCAATTGCTCGGGCGCCGGGATGTAGAACTCCCGGTCCAGAATCGAGTAACGCGCAGAGTATTCGTTCACGTTTGCCGTGCGATGACGGATCCATTGCCGCGCGACGAAGATCGGCAGCTTCACGTGAAACTTGATCTCGCACATCTCGAAGGGGGTCGAATGGCGATGCCGCATCAGATAGTGGATGAGGCCTTTGTCCTCGCTCACCTTCTTGGTGCCCTTGCCGTAGGAGACCCGCGCCGCCTGCACCACGGCAGTATCGTCCCCCATGTAATCGATCACCCGGACGAAGCCGTGATCGAGCACCGGAATCGCCTGGTAGAGCACCTCTTCCAAGGCCGGTGCCACCGGCCGGCGGGTCGGCGCGGATTCGGCGCGCTGGCGGTCGATCTCGGCTTGCTGGTCCTGGGAAAGCGGCATGATTCGGGTGATCTCGGCTCGGGGCTGAAACGGCGGGACTTTTACGCGATCCGAGCCCGGCGGGCAAACGAACTGGGCAATCTCGGGCCGGTTTGATTCCCGGCCCGTCAGCGCCTATATTAACGATTGTCGGGCAACCGACTATGGCGATAAACGCTCTGTAGAATAAGCGTTACGGACCCGGGGGCGGTACCCGGCGCCTCCACCAGTTTGCCCACCGAAGCACCGATTGGGTGCCCAGGTGGGCCGTTATGGGGGCGAAACAGGATCGACGTGCGTGGTAAAGGCAGAGTTTTTGCTCGGTATGGTACCACCGTTATCGGGCCATTTCAGAGATGCCAACGACAACGTTGCATCTGATCTTCGTCTGGCGGCCTAATAGCCCTAACGGGCTATAAGCTGTTGACTTAGAACGCGGTTCGGGGGGCGCCGGGCAACAGAATGCCCCCCACTGATTTTAGGTCCGGTTCCCTGAAGGCGCGTGCCCGCGAAGAGGCGCCGTTTTGGGTTCCAGGGGAGCGGCAGGGAACGGCTGATCGGTATGGCGAAGGACGAACTGGGTTACGATCGAATCGTCGAGCGGCAGCTGCGCGGGGTCGCGCGCGAAGTCCTGCTGCAGGTCGGCAGCAAGGGCCTGCCCGGCGATCACCATTTCTACATCACCTTCCGCACCGACTATCCGGGCGTGTCGATCGGCCCGACCCTGAAGGCGCAGTTTCCCAAAGAGATCACAATCGTGCTCCAGCATCAGTTCTGGGGTCTCGAAGTGACCGACGAAGCCTTTGCCGTGACACTTAGTTTCAGCGGCAAGCATGAACGCCTGCATGTGCCGTTCGACGCACTGGTGAGCTTCACCGACCCTTCCGTGAAGTTCGGCCTGCAGTTCGAGTTGAAGAACCAGCAGGTCGAGTTGCAGCCGGCCGACAAGCCGGCACCCGGCGCGGCGAAGGATGAAGCGCCGACCGCGTTGCCGAAGAAATCGGAAACGAAGCCCGCCGAGACCAATGGCGGCGGCGACGCGAAGCCCGCGACCATCATCGCGCTCGATAATTTCCGCAAGAAGCACTGATCGCACGGCGCTTTCGCGCACCCGTGACGATCAAACTGCGCAATCCCACATTGTGGCGGGTTGACGCAGCGCGTCGGACTCGGTAGATTGCGCGTGCCTCAAATCAAGGAGGAGGTCGTCGAATGACTTGCAACATGGATGGCGTTTCGCACGCCTGATTCGATGCCGGCGAAGGCGCCATGTCTTCGCTCTGCGACTCCTTGAATTAAGCCAGAACATCTGAAGACAGCGCATCCCTCTCTCGGGATTCCTCTGTTGGACTCTTGGTTTTTTCGCGGCTGTACACGCCCGAGAGACTCCCGGAGTCACTGATTTTCCGTCGGTTCAAGGTCTCGCGGTCCGCGAAGCCAGCCGCGCCGCGCGTCTGCATCGAATCTCCAAACACCGAACCGCCGAGACGCCGCGCGCCCCCGATAGGGTCGTTCGACGAACGGGAGCTCTTGCCCTCGTGCCACCGCGCGCGACCGATCGGCACAACCTTATGGAGAAGAAGATGGCTCTCTACCTGAGCTTCCTCAATCTGATCGGCGCCACGCCGGGTTTCATCGACCGCTTGACGACCGCGCTGAGACGCGATCGCCACCGGCGGCCACGACCGATCATGCTGTCGCAGTCCGGCCAGGCGCCGCCCCGGTCCCTCGGTCGGCGCTTCCAGCACGAGCTGTGGCGGTATCGGGTCCAGTCGATCCGCCCGACCGATCTCTCGCCGCACCTGCGGCGCGACATCGGCCTCGACAGCTGATCGCAAGAGCCCTCCCCCGGCTTCGGGGGAGGGCCATGCGACCGTTCCCGCCGGAGCCCTGGCCGGGCCTTGCGGTTATGCCTCCACCAGCCGCTCGGCCTGGCGGGCGATGTCGCCGTCGGAATCGCCGAACCTTATGGCGATGGCGCGGAACTCCTCGCGGATCTCCATGAAGGCATCGGCGACGTCCGGATCGAAATGCTTGCCGCGTCCCTCGCCGATCAGCTCGACCGCCCGTTCGTGGGTGAAGGCCGGCTTGTACACGCGCCGGCTGATCAGCGCGTCATAGACATCCGCCACCGCCATCAGCCGCGCCGAGACCGGGATGGCGTCGCCGGCAAGGCCCTCGGGATAGCCTGAGCCGTCCCATTTCTCCTGATGCGAATAGGCGATCTCCTTCGCCACCTTCAGGAACTCGACCGGCGTGCCCAACTGCCGCTCGGCCTGCTCGATCGCGTCCCGGCCGAGCGTGGTGTGCGTCTTCATGACCTCGAACTCTTCCGGCGTGAGCTTGCCGGGCTTCAGCAGGATCTTGTCCGGGATGCCGACCTTGCCGATGTCATGCAGCGGCGCCGACTTGAACAAGAGATCGATCACGTGATCGGTGAAGTAGCCGGCGAAGCGCGGATGATCGCGCAGCTTTACGGCCAGCGCCTTCACGTAGTGCTGGGTGCGGCGGATGTGATTGCCGGTCTCGTTGTCGCGGGTCTCGGCCAGCGAGGCCATGGTCAGAATGGTCACGTCCTGAATCGCCTGCACCTCGCGGGTCCGGCGATAGACCTCGCTCTCCAGATAGGCGTTCTTGTCCTTCAGGAAATCCTGGCCGGCCTTCAGCTGCAAATGGGTCTTCACCCGGGCCAGCAGGATCGGCGGGCTGATCGGCTTGGTGATGTAATCGACCGCACCCGCTTCGAGGCCGACGCGCTCGTCCTCGCTCTTCGACATGGCGGTCAGGAAGATCACCGGGATGTGCCGCGTGCGGGGATCGCTCTTCAGCCGCTTGCAGACCTCGATGCCGTCGAGATCCGGCATCATCACGTCCAACAGCACCAGATCGGGCGGCAGGTCCGAATGCACGATCCTGAGCGCCTTCTCGCCGGAATTGGCCACCTTGACGCGGTAGTGGCTCTTCAAGAGCCCGGTGATCAGCGAGAGATTGACCGGTGTATCATCGACGGCAAGGATGGTCGGGACATCGTCGTGCTCGATCGCGGTTTCCATAGGGTCCCTTCCTTTCAGATCGCGAGATCGGCGGTACGCGCGCCGCGGCTCAGTTCCTGGAGTGCGGCATCGAAATCGAAGGCGTGCGAGGCCTCGGCCAGTGCGTCGAAGCCGGATTCGCCCAATGCCGCGCGCAACGTCTCGGCCTCGGCATCCACCAGATCGACGGCATCGCTGTCGTCGTTCTTCAGCAGAGCGATCAGACGGCGCACGACCTCGCGCTGCCGCTCGGTGTCTTTCGCCGCACCGTTATGACGCCGCGCCTGCGGCGACGGCAGCGATGCCCAAAGCTCCGAGATGAGGTCCCGCACGGCGGCACGCCAGACGCCGAGCAGCGGATCGATCTTGCTGCGTGGCGCATGGTCGCGGATCGCCGTTTCCAGCAGGCCCGCCTGCTCCTGCAGCCGCGTGGCGCCGATATTGCCGGCGAGCGCTTTCGCGGTATGCGCCAGACGCTGTGCCGTTGTCAGGTCGCCGCCATCCAGCGCCTCCTGCAGCAGGTCGGGTGCCTTGGTCTGGTCACGCGCGAACTTGAGCAGAAGATCGGAATAGAGTCGCTTCTTGCCGAGCACGCGCGAGAGTCCGAGCTTCACATCCAGACCATCGACCGTAAGGCTCGAAGGGTCGAAATCGTCGGTGAGATCGGCCGCCGTCGCCGGCCGGCGGCGCGGCTCGGTCCCGGCTTCGGCACGCGGCGTCAGCCAGCGCGCCAGCGCATCGAACAGCACGGCCGGATCGATGGGCTTTGCGACATGGTCGTTCATCCCGGCTTCCAGGCATTTCTGCCGCTCCGCCGCCATCACATTCGCGGTCATCGCCACGATCGGCAGGCTGTCGAAGCGCGCCTGCTTGCGGATCTCGATCGTGGCCGCGACGCCATCCATCACCGGCATCTGCATGTCCATCAGGACGAGATCGAACGTGCCGTCCGGCGCCCCGCGCAGCTTCTCCAGGGCGATCTGCCCGTTCTCCGCCACCTCGACCTTGAGGCCGACCTCCCGCAGCAGCTCGGTCGCGACCTCCTGGTTGAAGTCGTTGTCCTCGACCAGCAGCACGCGGGCGCCCTGCAGGTTCTCGGGCAGAACGATCGCCTCCTCCGGTGGGGCGGGCAATTGCGCGACGCCCTCGTTCGGCTCGGTGCCGAAGACCCGGATCGTCGTATCGAACAACAGCGACGGCGCCACCGGCTTGATCAGCACGGCTTCTATTCCGGCGGCGGGTGCCCGCTTCAGCACGTCCTCCCGGCCATGCGCCGTCACCATGACGAGATGCGGCATGACCGGCAGGTCCAGCGCCCGGATCGCCAGCGCGGTCTCCAATCCGTCGAGCACCGGCATCTGCCAATCGAGATACACGGTCCGGACAGGCTTTCCGGCCGCGGCCTCCGCCTTCAATGTCTCGACCGCCTCCGTGCCGGAGCCCGCCTGGATCGCCTCGAAGGTCATCTCCGTCAGCATCTCGGCAAGAACCATGCGGGCATGCGGATTGTCGTCGACCACCAGCACTTTCAGCCCGCGCAGGTCTGGATTGGGGATCAGCGCCTTCCGCTTCACCGCGCTCTTGCCGAGCCGTGCGGTGAACCAGAAGGTGCTGCCCTTGCCGGCCTCGCTTTCCACCCCCACCGTGCCGCCCATCAGCTCGGCCAGCCGCTTCGAGATGGCGAGCCCGAGCCCGGTGCCGCCATACTTGCGCGTGGTCGAGCTGTCGGCCTGCTGGAACGACTGGAACATGCGTGCCCGTTGTTCGGGAGTCATGCCGATGCCCGTGTCGCGGACCGAGAAGCGCAACAGGATGTGCTCATCGGTCTCCTGCTCGGGCTTCACCGCGATGTGGATCTCGCCGGTCTCGGTGAACTTGACGGCGTTGTTGGCGTAGTTGATCAGGATCTGGCCGAGCCGCAGCGGATCGCCGCGCAATGCGCCCGGAACCGCGCGATCGACCTCGATGATCAGCTCCAGCCCCTTGGCCCCTGCCTTCTCGGCAACCAGGGTCGAGACGTTCTCCATGACCTTCTCGAGATCGAAATCGATCTCCTCGGTCGACAGCTTGCCGGCCTCGATCTTCGAGAAGTCGAGAATATCGTTGATGATCCCCATCAGGTGCTGGCCGGCCTGCTGGATCTTCTTGACGTAGTCGCGCTGCCTGGGATCGAGCCCGGTCTTCAGCGCCAGGTGCGACATGCCGATGATGGCGTTCATCGGCGTGCGGATCTCGTGGCTCATATTGGCCAGGAAGTCGCTCTTTGCCCGGGTTGCGGCTTCCGCAGCCTGCTTGGCGTGCAGGATGGCTTCCTGGGCGAGCTTGCGGGGCGTGATGTCGCGCACATTGGCAAAGGCGACGTGCTCGCCCTCGATCTCCAGCATCATCAGCACGACCTCGCTGTAGAACACCTCTCCGGTGTCCCACTTGCGATTGCACCAGTCGAAGGTGACGGCCTTGCCGGTCCGCACGACCTCGTCGAGCATCGCCTTGACGCGCTCGGCCGAAGCGTCGCCGTTGGGCTGGATCACCGGCGTCAGGCGCGGATCGAGAAGGTCGACACCGATCAACAGCTCGCGGCTCGGAACGCCGAACAGGCGCAGGGCCGCCGCGTTGCAGTCGATGAAGCCCGCGGCATTGAAGAGGAAGAAGGCATCGAGCGTGTTGTCGAATATCATGCGGAACTTCTCTTCCGCACGCTTGCGCTCGGTGATGTCGGTGCAAAAGCCGCAGACGGCATAGGCTCTGCCGAGCGCGTCCATCAGCGGGAACATGGTGTTGATGGCGGTGTGCATGCCATCCACCTGCGGCAACTGCTCCTCGGCGATCCGGACCTGCCCGCTTTCGATCACGTATTTGTCGCTGGCGGCGATCTCCTCGGCCGAGGACGCGGGAAAGAGCTCATAATCGGTCTTGCCGACGGCAGCGCCGTCCTTGAATCCGAAAGCGGCGCTCCAGTGCCGGTTGACGAAGAGGTAGCGGCCGTCGAGATCCTTCTGATAGATCAAGGCCGGCGCGTTATCCATGATCGCCTGGAGCTCGGCGCGATGGCGATCGGCCTCGTGCTCGGCTTTCAGCCGCTCCGCCACCTCGTGCCGGAGACGCCGGTTGGAGATCACCGCCCAGGCGAGCAGCAGCGCCGCCGCCGCCGGGATCGGCCAGTACTTGCCGGCGAGTTCGCCCCAGTCGATGCTGGAGACGCGCGGTAGCCAACGGTCGCGGATCGCCTGCCGATCGGCGTCGCTGATGGTCTCGATCGCGCGATCGAACAGCGCGGCGAGCTCCGGCCAGTCCTTGCGCACGGCGAAGTGCAGCTGGCTGGTCGAGAATCCCGCCTCGCCGCGGAGCTCGAGGTTCGCCAGGTTCAGCCGATTGATCAGAAAGGTCGAGACGATGAGATCGCCGACATAGGCATCGGCGCGACCGGAGGCAACCGCACGCAATGCCGCCTCGGTATCGTCGACGTTGACGATATTCACGCCCGGCACCTCGGCCGGCAGCACGTCGTTGATGGCGTAGCCCTTCTCCAGCGCCACGGTCGTGCCGGCAAGGTCCTCGAGCGAGCGGATCGCGCTGTTGCTGCGTCGCGCGACCACGATGTTGCTGCTGGTGATGTAGGCCTTGGAGAAGGCGAGGGAATCCTCGCGATCCGGCGTCTGTGCAACCGAGAGCAACAGATCGACCTGATGCGATTTCGCCGCCTCCAGCACCGAATGCCAATCGGGATAGACGACCGGCTCGACTTGAATGCCGAGGCGCTGCGTCACGAGCGCGAGATAGTCGGCGCTGATGCCCTG
Source organism: Dongia sedimenti (assembly GCA_030715195.1). Classification (GTDB taxonomy): domain Bacteria; phylum Pseudomonadota; class Alphaproteobacteria; order Dongiales; family Dongiaceae; genus Dongia; species Dongia sedimenti. Next base: position 89,770 of record JAUYVI010000001.1, on the reverse strand, counting down.
GTGCCGGCCGGTGCGGTCCAACAGATCGAACGGCGCCCAGCCGCCTTTGTAGAGGCCGAGCCGGATGGGGTGATGATTGGCGAGCCACGAGCGCTCGTCCGAGCTCAGCGGCACCCAGACCGAATCCTCGCGCTCCTGCGCGAAGGCCGCGGGCGTCGTCGCCAGCAGCGCGCAGACGACAAAGGCGAAGGTCCGCAACAGGCGGACGACCCCTGCGGTTGCGTATTCGCTTGCTCGGCGCCGGTTGCTCGCCACAGTCATCCGGTGACCGCTCCCTGAAGGTCGCTTCCCTCGAGGGGATTCCACAGGATTTTAGAGTGCGAAGATTTACCGGACGTTAAGCCTGTTGACCGCTTGGGAGAAGAATGAATGCTCCTAGCCATTGAAATTAACGGATTATCTTCAAACGCGCCTCCGCATGGGTGGTTCTCGTGCCGGCTCGCATGCCGGTTTCTCATGGACCGGCTTCCTACCAGAGTGCCGATAGACGACAGCGCCGCCATGCCGCTTCCGCTATTTTTAGTCGCTCCGGCGAGCTTGTCCGACGCGAAGCGCGCGGCGGCCTGACGGGACTTTCCGGCCGTGGGTTTTCCCGGTAAAAGCCGCAGGACACAGCCAGTCCCGGAGCCCTCCCCATGGCGAAAGCCGCCCTGAAATCCGCCGCCTCGAAGACCGCCACCCGCAGCGAAACCGATTCCTTCGGCCCGATCGACGTGCCGGCCGACAAGCTCTGGGGCGCGCAGACCCAGCGGAGCCTGCAGAACTTCAAGATCGGCGGGCAGCGGATGCCGGTCGGGCTCATTCGCGCTTTCGGCCTGCTGAAGCAGGCGGCGGCCCGGGCGAACATGAAGCTGAAGAAGCTCGACCCGAAGCTCGGCAAGGCGATCGATGCCGCCTCTGCGGAAGTCGCCTCCGGCGCGCTGGACGAGCACTTTCCGCTGGTGGTCTGGCAGACCGGCTCCGGCACCCAGACCAACATGAACGTGAACGAAGTGTTGGCCAACCGCGCCAACGAGATGCTGGGCGGCAAGCGCGGCGACAAGAAGCCGATCCATCCCAACGACCAGGTGAATTACGGCCAGTCGTCCAACGACTCGTTCCCGACCGCGATGCACATCGCCGCCGTGCGGCAGATCCAGGACGAGGTGATCCCGGCGCTCGCGCATCTGCAAAAGGCGCTGGACCAGAAGGCGAAAGAGTTCGGCAAGATCATCAAGATCGGCCGCACCCATCTGCAGGATGCGACCCCGGTGACGCTCGGCCAGGAGTTCTCCGGCTATGCGGCGCAGGTGAAGAACGGCATCGCCCGGGTGAAGTCCTGCCTGCCGCATCTGCTCGCCATTCCCCAGGGCGGCACGGCGGTCGGCACCGGGCTCAACGCGGCGAAGGGCTTCGACAAGGCCTTCGCGTCCGAGCTGTCGGCGCTGACCGGCTTCAAGTTCGTTGCGGCGGAGAACAAGTTCGAGGGCATGGCGGCGCATGACGCTTTCGCCGAGATTTCCGGCGCCTACAACACCATCGCCTGCTCGCTGATGAAGATCGCCAATGACATCCGCCTGCTGGGCTCGGGCCCGCGCTCGGGTCTCGCCGAGATCAACCTGCCGGAGAACGAGCCCGGCTCCTCGATCATGCCGGGCAAGGTCAACCCGACCCAGGCCGAGGCGATGACCATGGTGGCGGCGCAGATCATGGGCAACAACGTCGCCGTCACAGTCGCCTGCTCGAACGGCCACCTGGAGCTCAATGTCTTCAAGCCGGTGATCATCCACAACGTGCTGCAATCCGGCCAGCTGATCGCCGACGCGTCGATGAGCTTCACCGACAATTGCGTGGTCGGCATCACGCCGAACCTGCCGCGGATCCAGCAGTCGCTGGAACAGTCGCTGATGCTGGTGACCGCGCTCAACACCCATATCGGCTATGACAACGCCGCCAAGGTGGCGAAGAAGGCCCATAAGGAAGGCACCAGCCTCAAGGAAGCGGCGCTGGCGCTCGGCCTCTTGACCGAGAAGCAGTTCGACCAGTGGGTGCGGCCGGAAGACATGCTCGGGCCGAAGTAACATCCGAAGTCCGTGCGCTTGGGCTTCCGCTGATGGCGGCTTCGCCGACACGCCTGCAGAAGCATTCGGTCAGCATCGCCGGGCATCGCACCAGCGTGACCCTGGAGGCCGCGTTCTGGGAAGCGCTGACCGTGATCGCGCAGCGGCGCAACGCCACGGTCGCCGGACTCATCGCCGAGATCGACGACGCGCGTGCCGCTGATCCCGCCGCGCCGAACCTCTCCAGCGCGATCCGCGTCTTCGTGTTGCGCCAGCGCGACGCGCGCTGAGACCACTCAGGCAGAGGCCGGCGCCTGAACACCCTTCGGGCGCGCGTAGCGCTCGTAGAAGCCGCCGCATTCCTTCGCCGCCTGCTCCAGGAGCTTGGCGACCCGCTCGGTCTGGTTGGATTCGTCGGCGCGGTTGGCCAGGCGATCCAGCATGCGCAGCCGCACCACTTTCTGCGCGACACCGATCTCCGAGACGGCGCGCAGGAACTTCGCCCGCGCCGCGGCGTGGAGATCGATCCAGCGCTGCGCCGGGGGCCGCGAGCCGGCGGGGTCATAGGCGAAGACCTGCCGCCGGTCGATCGCGATGCCGAACTCGGCCAACACAGACGCCGCCACGCGGCTGGGCGTCTCGTAGCGCGCCAAGCCCTTGACGATGAACACCTTAACCTCGTCGGTCAGAACCGACCGTTTCTGATTCTGTCTGCGTCCGGTCTGCGTTGTCGGCTTCGGGTCCGGCGCGATGCCGAGCCGCGCCTTCACCTGCTCGCCCAGCGCTTCGAGGGCGGCGTGGCGCGCGGCGTCGGGGTCTTCCCGCACGTCCACCGGGATCTGCAGGGAGTCTGCATCCTGTCTGTGTGCCGTCTGCGTTGGCGCGTCCTCTTCGGCGAGCACACCCGGATCCGGCGTAATGGAGAATGGCGCCGGCAGGACTTCGGGCGTCTCGCCGGGTGTTTCGCCGCTGGGCATGCGGGTGAAGAGCGGCGCCTTCGCTTCGTCCTCGGGAAATTGCGCGGATTCCTTATCCTGTCTGCGTTCGGTCTGCGTCGGCAGGGTGATCTCGCCTTTCCAGTAGGGGATGACCTGCGCGTCCTCGATCTCAATCTCGAAATAGGCCCGCGCGGCGTTGGCGATCACCGTGGTCGTCTCGCGGCGGGCCAGGCGCGTCTCGATGAACGCCTTCAGCCGGTCTTTCGGGGTCTCGGTGGTGTCTTCGGGCTGTCTGTGTGCGGTCTGCATTGCGGTCATGTCTCCTCTCCAGCCGGCGACAGACGCGGGGCGTCGGTCGCTCATGGTCGTGAACGGGGATGCGGCACAGGGTGCCGGAATGCAAGAAGCGCCCGCAGGGCGGGGTCGCAGCGGACGCATGAGGGCCACTGCAGGAGGCAGTATAGCTCAGCTGTTATGCCTACACAATAGTATGTTTTATGGCTGAATTCCTGGGCGATCTGCGGGCATAGACGCGACCGGCGCTTTTCGGCTCGGACTGCCTGGGGCGCGTGGTTTCGGTGCCCGTCAATTCAGTGTGTCTCCCTTGATCTCCGCGCGGTGCCCGCCAATTGAATCTCGTGTCCGCAGATCGGGGACACGGCCGGCGAAACGACTGATGGAGAACGACCATGTTTGCGGCGACCCGGAAGGCCGCGCCCTTTGCGCTGATTGCAATCGCCGCGATCCTCGCCGGCTGCAGCGCAGAAGCGGATTCTCACTACCAAGGTATCGACTTGTTTCCGCAACCGTCGGCTTTTTCCGATGGATCCTGCTGTCACGACAGCTTCGACGATCATCTCGGTGGCGGTCACCGCTGAGCACAAGCGGCCCACGGGCCATTGATCGCGAGCAGCACCTCGCCGCGATACGCCGCGAGGCTGGCCGGTTGTCCGTCGATGCGCGCGCGGGATATCGGCGAACGGACGTGAGACGCCGATCTCCTGAACCAGCCGGCGAAGCCGCCGCGCCCGATCTCTCTCCGGGGCGGCCCGCGGCTTCGCGCTGAAGACTCTCAGTTCCCGCTGGCGCCCGGTTCCTGCGCCGGCTCCGTCGTGGTCTCGTTGTTGGGCAGCGGGATGAGCTCGCTCGGCGCCGGTTCGGCGGGCGCTGCCTCGGCCGGGGCGGGTGTTGCGCCGGGTTCCGCAGCCGGGGCCGGTTCGGCCGGCGCTTCCTCGGTGGCCGGCGCCGGCTCGGCCGGTGCCGCCTCCGCGGGAGGTTGCTCGGTCGCGGCGGGCGCTTGCTCCGCCGGAGCCGGTTCGGCCGGTGCTACTTCGGGCTCCGCCGCCGGCGCCGTGCCGGCAGCGCCGGGCTCGGCGGCCGGTGCGGATTCCTGCGAGGCCGGCGCCTGCTGCTGCTCCTCTTGTTTCTTCTTCTTGTCCTTACCGCCGAGCAAATCGTTGATGAGGCCGCCGGCCGCGCCGCCGACCGCAGCACCACCGGTGCCGCCCACGGCCCCGCCGACCGCCGAACCCGCCGCGCCGCCGATGCCGGTCGCGGCACCACCCGGTTCGGTCGACGTATCGGTCGATCCGCCGAAACCCGGGAGGTTCACGCCGGGAATGTTGAGACCCGGAATGCCGCTGGCGCTTGGTGCGGCTCCGCCGCCCGAGAACGAGGGCTTCGGCGAACTGACCGGGCCGTCGAGATTGACGCTCATGAAGGCCTGCTCGGCGCTGGAGCCGAACAGGTCGATCAGCATGCTGAGCGCCATCTGCGCCAGGTCGACCTTGCCTTTCGCCGTGCCGCGCGCCTTCGGGTTGGTGAAGGCGGTGTCCTCGGTGTTGAGCACGCCGTTGACGATGTCGAAGGTGCCGCCGAGCTTGTTATCGACACCGGTATAGGCCGAGAGCACGCCGTTGATCTTGTCGGCGATGCCCTGGACCTGCTTCACCTTCTGGCCGAGCACGCCGAGCAGGGCGGAGCCGACGGTCTGCTCGATCTTGCCGATGATCAGCACGGTGCCGTCGAGATTGCCCTTGCCGGTGAGCGAGCGGACGATGTCGGCCTGGCTGAGGCCGCTGCCGGTGCCGTCGAAGTTGAGCGAGATGGGGCCCTTGACCTGGCTGCCGGCGATGCCGCCGCCCAGCAGCTCGGCGAGTTGGATCGCCTTCACCGCGACCTTGGCATCGATCTTCGGCGTGCCGTTGCCGTTGACCCTTGTGCCGGAGAGATCGAAGGCGCCGCCATAGATCTTGCCGTTCAGGGTCTGCATGGTCATCAGACCGTCCTTGATCGTGATCTTGGCGACCAGATCGTCGATGCGCTGGTCCGGCATGATCAGCGACTTCGCCTTGAAGTCGATATCGGCGTCCTGCTTGCCGAGGGCGCTCAGGTCGAGCGGCTCGGTCGACCACGGCCCGCTGGTCTTGGCGGGCGAGCCGGAACCGCCGGACCCGGTGGTGCTCTTGGAGGCATTGGTCTTGGTCGAAGGCGCCATGAACGGCGTGAGATTGACCGTGCCGCCGGAGAGGTTGGCGGTGATCATCGGCTTGGCGCCGGTCGCGTCGTAATTCGCGGTGCCGGCCAGGCTGGAATCGCCCCACTTGGCGTCGAGTTGACTGACCGAGGCCTTCTGGGTGGTGCCGGCGGCCTTCACCGCAAGCGCCAGCGGCCCGCCCTTGGCGCCCGAGGCCGGCATGTCCGCGATCTTCATCAGATCGGTGAATTCCGGATGGTTCGCGGTGATCGAAAGATCGAAGGCGATCGGCTGCTGCTTCGGCATCTTCACATTGCCGGCGACTTTCGCGGTGGCGCCGGCCGCCGAGAGGTCGAGGTTGAGGTTCATGTCCTCGGCGTTGCCCTTGAGCGCGCCGGCGGCGGTCAGCGCGCCCATCGCCTGCGCCTTCGGACCGGCCAGCCCTGCCAGCTGCAGCAGCGGCGCCGGCTTATCGGCCTTGAGGTCGAGCGTGGTATCGACCTGCGGCGTGCCGGAGATGCCGGTCACCTTGCCGGCCAGTTTGCCGGAGCCGCCGATGCCGCCGATCGCGAGGGTGACATCATAGGTGAGGTCGTCGGCGCCGCTTTGCGCCGTGCCCTTGAAGGCGACCGAGCCCAGCTGCTTCGCCGCATCGGCCGGACCGCCGAACAGCTGCGCCAGCGCGGCCGTGTCCTTGGCCTTGATGTCGAAGTCGGAGTTGATCTTCGGGATGCCGCCCGCCATCAACCCGGAGGCCGTGCCCTTGGCCGTGCCGTCGAGGCCGACCCCGGTCATCGCCATGGCGATGTCGTAGGTGACGTCGTTGGCGTTGCCGTTGGCCTTACCCTTCAAGGTGAGCGCGCCGAACTTGCCGGGCGCTTGCGGTTCCATGCCGCCCATCACCAGCAGCTTGCCGGCATCCTTGGCCGAGATGTCGTAATTGATGTCGAACTTGGGATCGCCCTTCAGATCGGTGACCTTGCCGTTGATCTCGCCCTTGCCGCCCATCAGGTCGTTGACCGAGATGTCCTTGATGTTGAGCGTGGCGTCGGCGAGGCCGATCAGCGCGTGCAGGCCTTTGACCTGCTGGCCGTTCATGGTGAGGCTGCCGGCCTTGATCTCGATATTGGCATCGAGGTCGCCGAGCGGCGCCAGCGCCTTCAGCGGATTGTCCGGCGCCGCCTTGGTCTTGGTCGTGTCGTTGGAGGTGCTGGGCTCGCCGACCTTCTTGCCGCTTTGCGGCAGGTAGCCGTCGACATTCAGCTTGTCGACCGAGAGGCCGACGCCGAAGGCCATGCGCTTGCGCTTCTGGTCGTCGGGTAGCGCCAGGATCACGCCGCCCGAGATCTTCGAGGCGTCGAGCGTGGCGTTGAGATCGGCGATCTCGACCTGGGCCGGACTGGCATTCAAGCGGCTGGTGAGCGCCAGCTTGCGCAGCCGGTCGGAGGGCACGCTGGCGAGGGCGCCCGGCGCGAACATGTCGGCCACCTCGCGCAGGTTGTCCGAGCTCGCCTTGAGCGCGCCGGTGAAGCTCGGCTGGCCGCTCTTCGGCGCCAGCACACCGGACAGCGTGAACGCGGTGTTGCCCGGCAGCTGCGCCGAAAGCTGGGTCAGATTGAGTGCGCCGTCCTTCAATTGCGCGACCAGCTTGGTGCCGTCGATCGCCTTGCCCTGATAGGCGATCTGCTCGACCGTCGCGGTGACGTTGGCGGTGATACCGGCCGGCAGGGTGAAGGGCGCCGCGGGTTTCGCCGCGCCGCCGGCGGCTTCGCCCTCCGTCTTCTTCTCGGTGGCCTCTCCAGCCTTGCCGGCCGGCATCAGCTTGTCGAGATCGACCCGGCCGACGGCGAGATTGGCGTCGACCGTCGTGGCCTCGCCATACTGCGCGCCGACCGCGCCCTGCGCCGCGATGTCGCCCAGCGTCAAAGCGAGGTTCTTGATATCGGCCGCCGCAGAACCGGCGGTGACATCACCGGCGAGCGTGAACGGCCGCGCCAAGGCCGGGGGCTGCGCCGCCGCGGTCCCGCCGGACAAAGCCGCCATCAGCTCGGCCACGTTCTCCGCCTTCGCCGAGAGCTTGCCGGTGACGATCGGCTTGGTGGGATCGCCGGCCGCCGCCATGTCGGCCTGGCCGGAAAAGCCGAAGCTGCCCTTGGTTTCGCCGACCGTCAGTGTGACCTCGATCGGCATCGGCGCGCTCGGGTCCATGCGCCCGGTCTTGGCGCTGAAGCCCAGCGGCAGGTTCATCGCGACCAGGCTGCCCTTGGCGTCGAATGGCCCCTTGAGGCTGTCGATCGAGAGATCGACATTGATCTTGTCGACCTTCTGCTCCGCGCCGGTCGCGGCATCGCGGTAGATGAACGTGCCGTCCTCGACGGTGGCGCCGTCGATCTGCACATCCCAACCGCCGGCGGAAGACGTGGCGCTTGGCGAGGCAGGCTGCGCCGGGTTGGGCTCAATAGCCTTCTCCGCCGCGCCCGGCTTCAGCACCCAGTTGCCGGTGCCGTCCTTCAGCTTCTCCAGCACGATGACCGGGCGCGTCAGGGTGATTTCCGTAATCTGCACCTTGTCGGAGAGCAGCGGCATCACCGCCACCTTGACCTTCGCCGATTCGATCTCCGCCATGTTGGGCGCGGTGCCGCCGGGCGCGTTGCCGAACTTGATGCCGTCCACGGTGACCGAAGGCAGCGGCAGGAGCGAGAGCGAGATCTTGCCGTCGATCTTCAGGTCCCGGCCGGTGGCTTCCTTGGCCTTGGCCTCGATCGTGCCCTTGTAGTCGTTGAGGTCGATGAAGAAGGGCGCGATCAAAGCGGCCGCAATCACCAGGACCACGATACCGCCGACGAAATAGAGCAATTTCTTCATAGTCACGCGCTCCGCCCTTTTTTGCCCTGACGACCGAACGCCCTTCCGGGACACGCCCCTAAACGAACGCCCCTCGGACGAACGCCCCTTGGGGCTTGGGGTTCGGTCGTCGCCTTGCGCTCTCCCCGCGCTTCCCCGCATTATCACAAAAGGAAAGAATGCCCGGCAAGGCATTCCAGCCGGTTTTTCAGTGAAATCTGCGCGAGGCGCCATGGCCGAGATCGTCAACCTGAACAAGCTGCGCAAGGCCAAGTCCCGCGCCGAGGACGAGTCGCGCGCCCAGGCCAACCGCATCAAATATGGTCGCACCAAGGCGGAGAAGGAGAACGACCGCCGTGCCGCCGAACGCAGCGCACAATTGCATCAAGGGAAGAAGCTGGAAGAAGAGTGAATACCTCGGAGGCCTGAGCCGAGGTACTACCCGATCAGGGCCAGCCATTCGTCCTCGGTCAGGGTTTTCACCCCGAGTTCGGCGGCCTTTTTCGCCTTCGAGCCGGCATCGGCGCCGACGATGAGATAGTCGGTCTTGGCCGAGACCGAGCCGCCCACCTTGGCGCCGAGACTCTCGGCGCGGGCCTTGGCTTCGTTGCGGGTCATCTTCTCCAGCGTGCCGGTGAACACCACGGTCTTGCCGGCGATCGCGCTGTCCGCGACGGCGACCGGCACGAAGTCTTCGATCGCGACCTCGGCTTCCAGGGCGTCGATCACCTTGGTGTTGTGCTTCTCGGCGAAGAAGGCGGTGAGATCCTCCACGGCCGAAGGGCCGATGCCGCTGATCTCGTCGAGGTCCTGGCGCGCCTGGCTGCCGATCGTGCCCGCCTCGACCATCGCCTGCCGGAACGCCTTGAAGCTCAGGTAGTGCTTCGCCAACAGGCGCGCCGTCACCTCGCCGACCTGCGGGATGCCGAGCGCATAGATGAAGCGGTCGAGCGCGATGGTGCGGCGCGCCTCGATCGCATCCAGCAGCTTCTGCACCGAGGCCTCGCCCCAACCCTCGCGCTCCAGCAAGGCGGCGCGGTGCTTCGCCAGCTTGAAGATGTCGGCCGGCGATTTCAGCCAGCCGAGGTCGAAAAATTCCTTGATCGTCTTGTCGCCGAGGCCCTCGATGTCGAAGGCCATGCGGCCGACGAAATGGCGCAGGCGCTCGGTCGCCTGGTTGGGACAAATCAATCCGCCGGTGCAACGCCAGGCGGCGCCGCCTTCCTCCCGTATCGCATGACTGCCGCAAACAGGGCAGACGCCTTTGATCTTGTCCTTGAAGTCGAAGCGCTTGCCGCGATGCGCCTTCGGATCGTCCACCACACCGACAACCTGAGGGATGACGTCACCCGCGCGCTGGACGATGACGCGATCGCCTTCCCGGATATCCTTGTTCTTGATCTCATCCTCGTTGTGCAGCGTCGCCTTCGACACCATGACGCCGCCGACATTGACCGGCTCCAGCATCGCGATCGGCGTGAGCACGCCGGTGCGCCCGACCGAGATGAAGATCTCGTTGAGCTTGGTGATCGCCTGCTCGGCGGCGAACTTGTGCGCGATCGCCCAGCGCGGCGCGCGGCCGACGAAGCCCAGGCGCTCCTGCAGCACCAGGTCATCGACCTTGTAGACCACGCCGTCGATGTCGTAGTCGAGATCGGCGCGGTTCAGCTGCATCTGGTCGTAGAACTTCATCACGCCGTCGAGATCGTGGGCGTGACCGTTCAGCGGATTGGTCGCGAAGCCCCAAGCTTTCAGCTGCTTCAGGAGATCGGTGTGGGTCTTCGGCCAGTCATAGCCCTCGGCCGCGCCGAAGGCATAGGCGAAGAAGCGCAAGGGCCGCGCCTTGGTGATCCGCGGATCCATCTGCCGGACCGAACCCGCCGCGGCGTTGCGCGGGTTCATGAAGGTGGCCTCGCCTTGGGCTTCGCGCTCGGCGTTCATCTTCAGGAACCCGGCCTTGGTCATGAAGACCTCGCCGCGGATCTCCACCAGCTTCGGCGCCTTGCCTTTGAGTTTGTGCGGCACGTCGGCGATCTGCTTCAGGTTCTGGGTGATGTCCTCGCCGACCGCGCCGTCGCCGCGCGTGGCACCCACGGTCAGCACGCCGTCCTCGTAGCGCAGATTGGCCGAGAGCCCGTCCATCTTCGGCTCGAGCGCCAGCGGAATATCGGTCTCGGCCTTGATCCCGAGGAAGCGGCGGATCTTGCCGAGGAAGTCCTCGACGTCCTCGCGGCTGAACGCGTTGTCGAGCGAGAGCATCGGCTCGCGGTGCTTGACCTTGGCGAAGCCCGCCGCCGGCGCGGCGCCGACCTTCTCGGTCGGGGAATCCGCGCGCTTCAGCGCCGGGAAACGCTGCTCGATCGCCTCATTGCGCTGGACCAGCGCATCGAAGGCCGCATCGGTGATCTCCGGCGCGTCCTTCTGGTAATACAGCGCCCGGTGATGCCCGATCTCCATGGCGAGGCGGGCGAGCTCCTTCTTCGCCTCCGTCTCGGTGAGTTCGGAAACGGCCTTCGGCTTGGCGCTCATGCCGCGCCCACCAGCAACTTGTCGGCGGCGGCGCGGGCCTCGTCGGTGACGACCGCGCCGGACAGCATGCGGGCGATCTCCTCGCGGCGCTCCGCTGCGTCGAGCGGGGTGGTCGCGGTGGCGATCTTGCCCTTGACCGTGCGCTTCTCGACCCGGAGATGGTTCTGCGCCAGCGCCGCCACTTGCGGCGAATGGGTGATCACCAGCACCTGCACCTTCTTCGCCAGGCGCCGCAGACGCTCGCCGACCGCCGCCGCGGTGGCGCCGCCGATGCCGGAATCGACTTCGTCGAAGACCAGGGTCGGCACCGGCTGGTTGCTGGCCAGGGTCACCTTCAGCGCCAGCATGAAGCGCGCGAGCTCGCCGCCCGAAGCGATGCGGTTGATCGGCCCCGGCGTGGCGCCGGGATTGGTGGCGACCTGGAACTGCACGCGGTCCCAACCGCCCTCGCCCCAATCCGCCTCGCCCAGAATCTCGATGCGGGTCGCGAAGCGCGCCTTCTCCAGTTTCAGCGGCGGCAGCTCCTTGTTGACGGCGGCGTCCATCGCCTTGGCGGCCTTGGCGCGTGCCGCGCTCAAGGCCGTCGCGGCGGCGCGGTAGGCGGCAAGGCTCGTCTCCGCGGCCTTCTTCAAGGCACCGAGATCGGCGCTCCGGCCCTCGATCAGCGCGAGGCGGCGCTTCAGATCGGCCAGCAGATCGGTGAGGCCGGTGACGGGCACGCGATGCTTGCGCGCCAGCTCGCGCAGCAGATTCAAGCGGTCGTCCAGCTTCTCCAGCCGGTTGGGATTGGCGTCGAGGCTGGCGGCCAGGCGCTGCAAGCCGGCGATGCCCTCGGCCAGCTCCGCCGCCGCCCGATCGAGCGCGCCGGTCACCGGCTCCAGTCCGGCACCCGCCTTGTCGGCAATGCGCTGCAACCGCCGGCTGGCGGCGGCCAGCGCCCGATCGGCGCCGCGTTCGCCGGCCAGCTCGCCATGCGCCGCGTCGATCGCCTCCTGCAGCTGCTCGCGATGCATCAGCTGCTGCCGCTCGGTGGTCAGGGCGGTCTCCTCATCCGGCTTCGGATCGGCCAGCTCCAGCTCGCCGGCCGCGTGCCGGAGATAATCCTCATCGGCGCGGGCGCGTTCCAATTCGGCGTTGGCATTGTCCAGCGCCGCCTGGGCCTGGTGCCAGGCGCGATAGGCGTCGCGGGTTTTCTCCGCCGCGGCTTCCAATCCGCCGAACGCGTCGAGATGCGCCCGGTGGGTGGCGGGGTCGAGCAGGCCATGGACCTCGAACTGGCCCTCGATCTCGATCAGCGTCTCGCCGATCTTGCGCAGGAGGGCGACGCTCACCGGCTGATCGTTCACGAAGGCACGCGACTTGCCGTCGGCGCCGAGCTGGCGGCGCAGGATCAGCAGGTCGTCGCGCTCGATCCCCTGCTCTTCCAGGATGGCATTGGCGGCATGCTTCTCCGGCAAGGTGAAGGCCGCGGTCGCGACCGCCTGCGAGGCGCCGGCGCGCACCAGACCGCCTTCGGCGCGCGCGCCCAGCGCCAGGCCGAGCGCATCGAGCAGGATCGACTTGCCGGCACCGGTTTCGCCGGTCAGCGCGGTCAAGCCGGCGGCGAGACTGAGCTCCAGCCGGTCGATGAGGACGATGTTTTGGACGGTCAGCCCGGCCAGCATTGCCGGTCTAGAGTCCGCCGGTCGGCCCGAACACGCCGCCGCCGGTCGGCGACGGGCGCGACTCCGGCACCGGCTCCTCTTGGACCGGCGGTGTCGGCACGGCGGGCGGCGGCGGGGGCAAGCCGGGACCGGTCTGGTTCTGGATCACCGAGCTGCTGTCGGGCGGGGTTTGCGGCGGCGGCAGACCGAGATCGTTGGTGGCCTGGTCCGGCTGCGGCTCCGGCGGCGGCGGGCCCTCGGGCGGCTGGTCCGGATTGGTGACCACCGGCGGGAGCTCGGCGCTCTCCATGGAGATGCCCTTGCTGGTGAGCAGGTTGTAGGCGTCCTGGTACCAATCGCTGCCCGGATAGTTGTAGCCGAGCACCGAAGCGGTGCGCTCCGCCTCGTCATAGATGCCGAGCGCCACATAGGATTCGGTCAGACGTTCCAGCGCCTCCGGCACGTGCGTCGTCGTCTGGTACTGGTCGATCACGTTCTTGAAGCGGTTGATCCCAGCCAGGTACTGGCCGCGCTCCATATAATAGCGCCCGACCGCCATCTCCTTGCCGGCCAAGTGATCGCGCACCAGGTCGAGCTTCAAAGTCGCGTCGCGGGCATAAGGCGTGTTCGGAAACCGGGCGATCACGTCCGAGAGCGCGCGCTGCGCCTCCTCGGTGTTGCCCTGGTCGCGGCTGACGTCGGCGATCTGCTCGTAGTAGCAGAGTGCCCGCAGGTAATAGGCATAGGCGGCGCCGCGATTGCCGGGGTGGAGGTCGATGAAGCGCTCCAAGGAGGGGATCGCGTCGTCATAAGAGTCGACCAGGTAATAGGAATAGGCCGACATCAGCTGCGCCTGGGTCGCCCAGGTCGAATAGGGATGCTGGCGCTCCACCTCGTCGAACAGCTTGGCCGCCTGCCTGGTGTTGCCGGCGTTCAGCGTGTCGAGGGCGTTGTTGTAGAGCTCATCGACCGGGGTATCCGGGATATCCGGCTCCGGACTCTTGCAGGCGGCAAGCGCCAGCAGCGCGACGGGCAATGCCCATGCGCGTGAAAACCGCCCGAAGCTTCGAATGAGGCGCACGATTCCGCCGTTCCCTGTTTAGACCGCGGGACTATAGGCGGAGCGGCGGCCCTTCTCAAGCCCGGCGGAGCAGCGCCAAGCCCTTATGAAAACTGACAAAAGGACGGCCCGGCGGGCATCGACCCCGCGCCGGGCCGATATCGGGCGGTGCTATTGGCCGTAAGCCGACGTCTCGCCGGAATCGGCGTCGTACTTGATGGTGACGGCGCTGAGCTCGCAGAGGTTGACGTTGCTCCATTCAGCCGAGGAATTGTCCTCCGAATAGACCACCTTCAAATCCCAAGCGCAGGTGTCCTCGTCGCGGCTGAACTTGATGTTGGCCTGCTGGCCGTCGCTCAGCACGTCCTGGCCGAGCACGTCTTCCTGCCAGTCGGAGGACTGCGCCGGCGCGACATAGAGCTCGCCGATCTCATAGCCGGTGGCGTTGAGCAGCGCGAAATCCTGGTCGCCGGCCAGCGCCGCCGTGCCCGCGAGCGCCAGCGCGCCGAATGCCGCGACCGCGAGCGTGGTCCGAGCGATGAAGCTTGTCGTCATGATGATTCTGCCCCTCTGCGAGAGCATCCCGAATGAATGGCTCTGACCCGCCGATACTGGCCGGCGAGTCTTAATGGAGCATGAAGCGACCGGTCTGGAGCGCCGCGGCATGGAATCGCAAAAAAGAAACGCCCGGCGTGCATCGCTGCGCGCCGGGCGAGTTTAAGGAGGCACCTAGACCCGGGAGCGGTCAGGCTCCCGGGATAGAGCGGTCAAGGACCGTCAGTTCGCCAAGGGTCAGTTCGCCTGGCGACGGAGGAACGCCGGAATGTCCAGCAGATCCTCCTCGGCGCGCGGCGCCGCGATCCGGTCGTTGGGATCGAGGTTCAGCATCGGCTGCGCCGCCGGCTGCTCGACCCGCTGCGGCTCGCGGACCTGGACCCGCGGCGCCTGGGCCGCCGGGGCCTGCATCCGCGACGGCTGAGCCGCCGGCTGCGCCGGCAAGGGCTGGCCGGTCAGGCGCGAGGTCATCTTCTCGAACAGGCTGGCGCCGCGCCGGGCGGGTTCACCCTGCTGGAGCTGGCCCCGCCCCGCTTCCATCGCCTGCGGGGCGATGAACGGGCGGTCATCGACCGGACGCTCGGCCTGACGCGCAACCGTGGTTGCGCGCTGCAGATGCGCCATCTCGTCCTTCACCATCGGCGGGCGGGCCGGCTGCGCCTGCAGCGCGGTCGCCCCGATGCTCGAGGTGGTCATGCCCATAGAGGCATTGCCCTGGGCCGGCATCGGACGCGGTGCCGCGGCCTGGGCAACGGTCTGAGCGGCCTGTGCCTGGGCGACGATCGGCGCCGACTGGTAGGTCGGCATCGGCGCCTGGGGTGCGTCCATCCGGGCCGCTTCCATGCGGGCGAAGCCGCGGTCTTCCGCGACGGTGCTGAGGTTCGGCGCGGTATAGGCCGCCGGCTGCGGCGCCGGGTTGCTCGCGATGACGCTCAGGTTGACGCCGCCGGTCTGGGTCGGACGCTGCTGCTGGGCGACCGCCTCGATGCCGGTCGCGACGACCGAGATGCGGATCTTGCCGTCGAGCGACTGGTCGAAGGTCGAGCCGAAGATGATGTTGGCTTCGGGATCGACTTCGTCGCGGATCCGGTTCGCGGCCTCGTCGACCTCGAACAGGGTCATGTCCATGCCGCCGGTGATGTTGATGAGGACGCCGCGGGCGCCCTTCATCGAGACTTCATCCAGCAGCGGGTTGGAGATCGCGGCCTCGGCGGCGGCGATCGCCCGGTTCTCGCCGGTCGCCTCGCCGGTGCCCATCATCGCCTTGCCCATCTCGCCCATCACCGCGCGGATGTCGGCGAAGTCGAGATTGATCAGGCCCGGCATCACCATGAGGTCGGTCACGCCGCGCACGCCGGAATAGAGCACCTCGTCGGCCATCTTGAAGGCGTCGGCGAAGGTGGTCTTCTCGTTGGCGACCCGGAACAGGTTCTGGTTCGGGATGATGATCAGCGTATCGACGTATTGCTGCAGCTCCTGGATGCCGGACTCGGCGAGCCGCATGCGGTGCGCACCCTCGAAATGGAAGGGCTTGGTCACCACGCCGACGGTGAGAATGCCCTGCTCCCTGGCGATCTGCGCCACGACGGGCGCCGCACCGGTGCCGGTGCCGCCGCCCATGCCGGCGGTGATGAAGGCCATGTTGGAACCGGCCAGCTGGTCGGCGATCTCGCGGACCGCTTCCTCGGCGGCGACGCGGCCGACATCGGGACGCGCACCCGCACCGAGGCCCTTGGTCGCGCTCTGGCCGAGCTGGATGCGGCGCTCGCACATGCTGCCTTGCAGCGCCTGTGCGTCGGTGTTGGCGATCAGGAACTCCACGCCTTCGAGCTGGGCGCGGATCATGTTGTTGACCGCATTGCCGCCGGCGCCACCGACGCCGATCACGGTGATGCGGGGCCGGATGTCGAACGGATCCGACGGAATCGAGAGATTGAGTGCCATTTGGTGCCTCCTAAGAGTTTTGATGGTCGGTGATCAGAAGTTTTCTTTCAACCAAGAACCAAACCGTCCGAAGAGTCCGGACGCAGATTCGTGCTGGGAACGGCTTGGTTTCAGGCTTTCAGGCTCTGCCTGCAGTGCGTAGTTCAGAAGACCGGAAGCGGTCGCGAAGGCCGGGCCGCCGGTCGAATCGGCCAGACCATGAATGCGAATCGGACGGCCCATGCGGACCTGCTTGTCGAGCACGAGGGCCGCGAGCTCTCTGACGCCGCCGAGCTGACTGGCGCCGCCGGTCAGCACCACGCGACGTCCGGCGATCTTGTCGAAGCCCGAGGCTTCCAAGCGCGAGCGCACCAGCTCGAAGGTTTCTTCGAGTCGCGGCTGCACGATGCCGATCAGGATCGAGCGCGGGATCGGGTTGGTGATGCCCGCCTCCTCCTCGCCGACCTGGGGAACCTGGATGATCTCGCGCTCATCCGCGGGTGTGGCGAGACAGTTGCCGTACAGCGTTTTCATCCGTTCGGCATGGGCGAGCGGCGTCGACAGGCCGCGCGCGATGTCATTGGTGACATGGGAGCCGCCAATGGCAATCGAATCGGTGTAGACCACATGGCCGTCGAAGAAGACGGCGATCGAGGTGGTGGCGGCACCCATGTCGATGACGGTGACGCCGAGATCCATCTCGTCCTCGACCAGGGTGGCGAGGCCGGATGCATAGGGCGAGACCACCAGCGCCTTGATCTCGAGGTGGCAGCGCGAGACGCAGTTGGTCAGGTTGCGGACGGCGCCGGCCGCCGCGGTCACGACATGCATATCGACCCCGAGCCGGTCGCCGAACATGCCGCGCGGGTCGCGGATGCCGCGCGAGCCGTCGATCGTGTAGCCGACCGGGATCGAATGGATCAGCCGCCGCTCGACGCCGCCGTTGATCTGCGCGCCCTGCATCAGCACGCGCTGCAGATCGTGATCGCCGATCTCGCGGCCGGAGAGCGGGACCTCGACGCCGATGGTCTGCGAGGCCGGATAGCCCCCCGACAGGTTGATGACCACGTCGGTGATGGTCTCTTCCGCCATCTGCTCGGCGGCATGGACGGTCGAAAGCACCGCCATCTCCGCCTGCTCCATGTCGATGATCGCGCCCTGCCGCACCCCGCGCGAGATCTGGTGGCCGATGCCGACCACGTTGGGTTTGCCGTCATCCGCCAGCCGGGCGATGAAGCAGCAGATCTTGCTGGAGCCGACATCGACGGCGGCGATCAGGCCGTTCTTGGTCACAATCCGCGGCTTCTTCATCGGAAGTCCCCCAAATCCCTTTTCAAGTCGCGCGCCCCTATCAATGCGTGTTCCACGGTCTTCAAGTCTCGTTGCTCTTGGCCGGCACCGCCGGATCGACCGGCGGCTGCGGATGGCCTTGCCGCACGACGACGCGGTCCGGCTGCCGCAGATCGACGATGGTCACGTCCTTATCCAGCAGGTTGTTCTGGCGGTTGAGGTCGGCGAAATGCCGCCAGGCCTCGAGCGCGCCGTCCTCCGGCAGCTTCACGTCCACGTCGTTGTCCATGCGGATGTTCCAGCGCCGCTTGCCGACCAGCACGGCGGCGGTCACATGGGTGCGCAGCTCCGGCTCCTGCGCCAGGATGTCGAACAGGTCCTGCGCCTTCATCGGCGCGTCCTCGCCGACGATGATCAGCAGCTTGGCGTACTTCCCGAGATTGGCGGTCTCGATCACCGCGCCGTCGCGGCTGACCAGGAAGAGCTTCTGGCTCCTTTGCCAGAGCGCCATCGGCTCGGCCTCGGTCACCTGGACGATGAGCTGATCGGGGAAGCGCCGCTCGACGCTGGCGGTCTCGATCCAGGGCAGAGCCTCGAGGCGCTGCCGCACCGCATCGATGTCGATGCCGAGAATGGGGTCGCCGCGATTGGCACCCACCGCGCTCAAGATGTCGGCCACCGCCGTTTCGCCGCGGCCCTCGACCCGGATTTCGCGCAGCGCGAAGCCGGAAGCCGCCGTGGTCTGCAATAGACCCTGATGCGCCGCCTCGATGGTCTCGACGATCCAGCCGCTGGAAATCGCCCAATAGACAGGGGCCGCCACGGCGATCACGGCCGCGCTCGTCGTCGCCCAGCGCATCACCCGGCGGGTGGTCGCGCCGTGCACGTGCGGCCGCAGCTCGTCGCGCTTCGGCGCGCGCGACGTCACCGGACCGAAGCGCGGACCGGCTTTCGGCGCGACGTTGATCGCCCGCTCCTTCACTCGTCCCATGCGGCGTGCTCCACCATCCAGCTCACCAGCTCGGGATAGGAAATCCCGAGATGGCGCGCTTGCTCCGGAACCAGGCTCAACGCGGTCATGCCGGGCTGCGTGTTGATCTCGAGGAGATAGAGTCCATCGACCGCATGGCCATTGGCCTTGCTGTCGTCCCAGCGGAAATCGGCGCGGGCGACGCCGCGGCAGCCGAGCGCGCGATAGGCGCCGAGCGCCATCCGCATCGCCTCGTCATAGACATGCTTCGGCAGCGGCGCCGGACAGAGATGCTCGGTCATGCCGTCGGTGTATTTGTTCGTGTAGTCGTAGAAGCCCGACTTCGGCTTGAGCTCGGTCACCGCCATGGGCTTGTCGCCCATGACGCCGACGGTCAGCTCGCGGCCGGGGATGTAGCGCTCGCACAGCACGTGGTCGCCGAACGGCCAGTCGATTCCGGAGAAGGGATTGGCGTTGTCGCCCTGGCGGATGATGTAGACGCCGACGCTGGAACCTTCGTTCGACGGCTTCACCACATAGGGCCGCGGCAGCGGATCGCCCTTGAGAATCTGCTCTTTGGTGAGCTGGATGCCTTCGGGGCAGCGGATGCCGTTGGCCGCGAAGATGCGCTTCGCGACCGGCTTGTCCATCGCCATGGCCGAGGCCATCACGCCCGAATGCGTATAAGGCAGCTTCAGCAGATTGAGCAGGCCCTGGAAATTGCCGTCCTCGCCGAAGCGGCCGTGCAGGGCGTTGAAGACCACGTCCGGCTTCTGCGCCAGCAGGCGGTCGATCACGCCGCGGATGTCGCCCTGGACGTCCAGCGTCTCGACCTGGTAGCCGGCCTCCTTCAGCGCGGCGGCGCAATTGGCGCCGGAAGCGAGCGAGACTTCCCGCTCCTTCGAATAGCCGCCCATCAGGACCGATACGCGCTTCATGCTTCACTCTCTGTCTTGACGCGCAGCGGCGAATCCGCCGGCACGCCGATGCGCTTGATTTCCCAGTGGAGCTCGACGCCGGACTGCGCTTTCACGCGCCGGCGCACCTCTTCCCCCAGGGCTTCCAGATCGGCGGCGGTGGCGGTGCCGGTGTTGATCAGGAAGTTGCAGTGCTTCTCCGAAACCTGCGCGCCGCCGACGGTGAGACCGCGGCAGCCGGCGGCGTCGATCAGCTCCCAGGCCTTGCGGTGCGGCGGGTTGGTGAAGGTGCTGCCCCCCGTGCGCGACCGGATCGGCTGGCTCTCGGCACGGGCGTTCTGGATCTCGGTGATTCGCGCCTGGATCGCCTGCGGGCTGTCGGCCCGCCCCGCCAGCTCCGCGCCGATGAAGATCCAGTCGGGATCGACCGCGCTCGCGCGATAGGTGAAGCCGAGCTCGTCCTTCGAGAGCTTGTGCAGCCGGCCATGGGGATCGAGCGCGGTCGCCGAAGCCACCACCGCCGCCATGTCGCTGCCATAGGCGCCGGCGTTCATCCGCAGCGCGCCGCCGATCAGGCCGGGCACGCCCGACAGGAATTCGAGACCGGCGACGCCGGCATCGCGCGCCGCCAGCGCGACGTTGAGGTCGAGCGCCGAGGCGCCGGCCGTGATTGTGGTGCCGTTGGCGCGCACTTCGGTGAAGGCACGCCCCAGGCGGATCACCACGCCGGGAATGCCGCCATCGCGCACCAGCAGGTTGGAACCGACGCCGAGCACCGTCACCGGCACGTCATCCGGCTTGCGGGCGAGGAAGCCCTGCAGATCCATGAGATCGGCCGGCTTGAACAGCACCTCGGCCGCGCCGCCGACCCGGAACCAGGTCACGTTGGCGAGGCTGGCGCCGGCGGTCAGGCGGCCGCGGACTTGCGGCAGGCGTTCGATCAGGGGACGCTGCTGGATCATGATCGCCCTCATTCCGCCGCTCCCGAGGCCCGGCCTTGATCAGAGGGGCCGCGGGCGGCGAACTCCACTTCGAGTTCCGCGGGCAAGGATTGCGCCCAATAGGTGATCGAGCCCGCGCCGAGGCAGACGACCATGTCGCCCGGCCGCACCAGCGGCGCGATCTGCTTGGCGAGGCCTTTCGGATCCGGCATGTACTCGACATGGCGATGGCCGCGCTCGCGCATGCCCTGCACCAGCGCCTCGGCGCTGACGCCTTCGATCGGCGGTTCGCCGGCGGAATAGACATCGGCCACCAGCACGACATCGGCATCGTTGAAACAGGTGGCGAAGCCGTCGAACAGGCTGTGCAGGCGCGTGTAGCGATGCGGCTGCACCACGGCGATGACGCGGCCGCGGCTGGCCTGGCGCGCGGCGGTGAGCACGGCCGCGATCTCGACCGGATGGTGGCCGTAATCGTCGATCACGGTGACGCCGCGCGCTTCGCCGGTCTTGGTGAAGCGGCGCTTCACGCCGCCGAAGCCGGCAAAGCCGTTGCGGATCGTGTCGTCGCTGACGCCCATCTCGTTGGCGACGGCGATCGCGGCGAGGCTGTTCTGCACGTTGTGCTGCCCGACCATCGGCAGCTTGACGCCGGCGATGTCGCGCTGGGCATCGCGGTAGCGGTCGGTGATTACGACACGGAACTGCGAGCCGTCGGGATGCATGGTGAGATCGACGGCGCGCACGTCGGCCTGCGGGCTGAAGCCGTAGGTGATGATGCGGCGGTCGATCAGCCGCGGGATCATCGCCTGCACCACCGGATGGTCGATGCAGAGCGCCGCGAAGCCGTAGAACGGGATGTTCTCGACGAAGGTCTCGTAGGCGCGGTTCATCGCCTCGACCGTGCCGTAGTAATCGAGATGCTCCGGGTCCATATTGGTGACGATGGCGATGGTCGCGGGCAGCTTCATGAAGCTGCCGTCGCTCTCATCGGCCTCCACCACCATCCAGTCGCCGGCCCCCAAGCGCGCATTGGTGCCGTAATTGTTGATGATGCCGCCGTTGATGATGGTGGGATCGAAGCCGCCGGCCTCCAGCAGCGCGCCGACCAGCGAGGTGGTCGTGGTCTTGCCGTGGGTTCCGCCGATGGCAATCGACCATTTCAGGCGCATCAGCTCGCCGAGCATCTCGGCGCGGCGCACGACAGGCAGCAGGCGCGCGCGGGCGGCGAGCACCTCCGGATTGTCGGGCTTCACCGCCGAGGACACCACCACGACCGAGGCATCGGCCAGATTCTCGGCGCGATGGCCGATCTCGATCTGCACGCCGCGCTCGCGCAGGCGCTTGGTGTTGTAGGAGTCGGCGAGATCGCTGCCGCGCACCTTGTAGCCGAGATTGTGCAGCGTCTCGGCGATGCCGCTCATGCCGATGCCGCCGATCCCGACGAAGTGGATGACGCCGATATCGAGAGGAAGTGCCCGCATCAGCGCGCCTCCCCCATGGTCGACTGGGCAAGATCGGCCACCACGTCGGCCAAGCGCTCGGCCGCATCGGTGCGCGCCAGGTGCCGCGCGTTCTCGGCGGCGCTCTGCAGGCCGGCGCTGTCGCCGAGGATCGCGGTCAGGCGCTCCGCCAGGGCTTGCGGCGAGCAGTCGTTCTCGTCCAGGACCCAACCGGCGCCGCGATCGCCGAGCGAGCGCGCATTGGCGCGCTGGTGATCGTCGATCGAGTTGGGGAGCGGAATCATCAGCGCCGGACGGCCGGCAGCCTCGATCTCCGCGACCGAAGATGCTCCGGAGCGGCACATCACCAGATGCGCCCATTCATAGCGCGCCGGCATGTCCTTGAAGAACGGGCTGAGCTCGGCGTCGAGCCCCATGTCGCGATAGGCCTTGGTCACGTCTTCCACATCCTCGCGGCGCACCTGCTGCACCAGCTTGAGGCGCAGGCGCAGAGCTTCCGGCAGTTGCGCGATCGCCGGCGGCGTCACCCGCCCGAACACGCGCGCGCCCTGGCTGCCGCCGAACACCAGCAGGTTGATCGGGCCGTCGGCGCCCGGCGCGACATAGGGCGCGATCGCGGACACGGCGGCACGCACCGGATTGCCGGTGAGGGCCTTCTTCGCCGCCGGCAGTTGCTCGGTGAAGCGCACGCTCTCGAAGCTCAGTGCCACGCGGTTCGCACGCTTCATCAGCAGGCGGTTGGCACGCCCGGCCACCGCGTTCTGCTCATGCACCACGGTGCGGATCTTGGCCCATTGCGCCGCCAGGATCGGCGGCACCGAGGGATAGCCGCCGAACCCGACGGCGACCGACGGCTTCAGCCGCTTCAACAGGCTGCGCGATTGCAGCACGCCCAGCATCAGCCGCGCGTAGTTCCTGGCGCGGACCGCAACGCCCTTGCCGGCGATGCCGCCCGAAGCAATGCGGTGGACCGGCACGCTGGCCAGCTTGCCGGCAAAGCCGGTGGCGCGCTCATCGGTCACGAGATCGACCGAGAAACCGCGGCCGAGCAAAGCCCCCGCCAGCGCTTCCGCCGGGAACAGGTGCCCGCCGGTGCCGCCGGCTGCCAGGAGGATGCGTCCAGGATTCATGGCGCTCATATGTCCTGGCTTCCCGGGAAGCGTTTGCGGGTGAGCGCCAGCAGCATGCCGACCCCCAAGGCGATGGCGACGATCGACGAGCCGCCGTAGGAGATGAACGGCAGGGTCATGCCCTTGGTCGGCATCAGGTGCAGGGTCGAGGCCATGTTGACGACCGCCTGCAGGCCGAAGCTGGTGACCAAGCCGGTGGTCGCCAGCAGGACGAAGAGATTGGTCTCGCCCAGCATGCGCAGCAGGCTCCTGAGCACGATGAAGGCGAACAGGCCGACGATCAGGGTGCAGACCACCATGCCGAACTCCTCGCCGGCGACGGCGAAGACGAAGTCGGCATGGGCGTCGGGCAGGTTGAGCTTCACCGTGCCGCCGCCGGGTCCCTGGCCGATCAGGCCGCCATGGCTGAAGGCTTCCAGGGCGCGGTCGATCTGATAGGTGTCGCCGGTCGAGGGATCGAGGAACTGGTTCACGCGGTCGGTCACGTGCGGCAGCATGAAATAGGCGCCGATGAGACCCGCGACGCCGCAGCCGACGATCAGTGCCACCCAGAAGATCGGCAGGCCGGCGACGAAGAACTGCGCCGCCCAGGTCGCGGTGATGACCACGGTCATGCCGAGATCCGGCTGCTTGATCAGGATCGCCACGGTCGCGAGATAGGCGCCGATGCTGATGAGATTCCCGGGGATGCGCTGGCCCGGCACTTCGGTGCGCTGCAGCGCGAACATCCAGGCGGTGAAGATCGCGAAGCAGGGCTTCAGGAATTCGGAGGGCTGCAACGAGAGCGGGCCGACCGAAATCCAGCGGGTGGCACCCTTGATCTCCATGCCGGAGCCGAGGGTCATCGCGGTCAGCGCCAGGAAGAAGAAGAACAGCACGACGCCGAGGCGCCGGATCTGCCGCGGCGTCAGCACCGAGACCGCGATCAGCACCGCCGCCGCGGCCGGCAGCATCATGTAGTGGTGGCGCACCAGGTAGAAGCTGTCGAGTCCGATCCGGGTCGCGACCGCGGGGCTGGCGGCCAGCACCAGGATGGCGCCCACGAACATCAGCGCGATGACGGCGGCGAGCGTCCAGCGGTCTACGGTCCACCACCATTGCCCGAGGGCCGAACGGTCGGTGCGGGCAAAGCCGATCATGCGACCCCCTTGGCTTCGAGTGTCGCCACGATCTGGCGGAAATGGTCGCCGCGCTCTTCGAAGTCGTTGTACTGGTCGAAGGAGGCGCAGGCCGGCGAAAGGAGCACGACCGGGCTTTGCGCGGCGTCCTGTTTGGCATCCGCCGCCGCGGCAGTGACGGCCTGGTCCAGCGTGCCGCTCTGGGTCGCCTTGACGGCGCCGCCGAGCTGCTTGCCGAACGCCTCGGCCGCCTCGCCGATCAGATAGGCGCGACGGATGCGCGGATAGAAGGGCTCGAGGCCGGCCAGGCCGCCTTCCTTGGGCTTGCCGCCGGCGATCCAATAGATGTTGTCGTAGCAGGCGAGCGCCTTGGCCGCGGCATCGGCATTGGTCGCCTTGCTGTCGTTGACGAAGCGGATGCCGTCGATGGTCGCGACCAGCTCCTGGCGATGCACCAGGCCGGGATAGGTCCTGAGGCCCTCGGCCACCTCGTCGATGCCGAGGCCGAGCGCCCGCGCCGCGGCATAGGCCGCAGCAGCGTTCTGCCAGTTGTGCTTGCCCGGCAGGCGCGCGACGGTGTTGAGGTCGAGAATCTCGATCGGCTTGCCGGCGATCGCATCGACCAGCCTGCCATCGACGGCGGACACGCCGGCTTCGATCGCGCGCTCGGCCGAGATCGGGATCATGCGCCGCTTGCCCGCGGCCTTGAGCGCCGCGAACATATTGCGGCAAGGCGCGTCATCGACGCCGATGATGCCGATGCTGGTCGAGCCCTTTGGCCGCATGATCAGCTGCTTCGACGCGACATAGCCTTCCATGCCGCCATGGCGGTCGAGATGGTCGGGGGTGATGTTCAGGAGGATCGCCACGTCGGAAACCGCACTCGGCGTGATGTCGAGCTGATAGGAGGAGAGCTCCAGCACATAGATGCCGCCGCCGCCCAGCGCCGGCAGGCCGAGCACCGCCTGGCCGAGATTGCCGCCGACCGCGACGTTGCGGCCGGCCGATTTCAGGATGTGGCCGAGCAGGGTCGTGACGGTGGACTTGCCGTTGGTGCCGGTGATGCCGACGATGCGCGCCTTCGGCTCGGCGCGATACAGCAGCTCGATATCGCTGATCAGCGGCAGGCCGGCGGCCTTGGCCGCGGCCGCGACCGGATTGGGCTTCGGGAAGGTGGTCGGGATGCCGGGGCTCATCACCAGCGCCGTCGCCTTCGACCAATCCGCCTGATGGAGATCGGCGAGCAGCGGCTCCGGCACGTTGGCGCGCGCCTTCTCCGCATCGTCCCAGGCCCAGACGATGGCGCCGGAATTGTGCAGCGCCTCGACCGCAGCCAGCCCCGAACGGGCGAGGCCGAGCACGGCCACCACCTGGTTCGCGACGTTGGGGATGCGGATCGAGCTGGCCATCGGTCTCCTACCGCAGCTTCAAGGTGGCAAGGCCGACCAGCGCGAGCACGGCGGCGATGATCCAGAAGCGGATGACGATGGTGGGCTCCGCCCAGCCCTTCTTCTCGAAGTGATGGTGCAGCGGCGCCATCATGAAGACCCGGCGGCCGGTGGTCTTGAAGCTCACCACCTGGACCACGACCGAGACCGTCTCCAGCACGAACAACCCGCCGATGATGGCGAGCACCAGCTCGTGCTTGGTGATGACGCTGATGGCGCCGAGCGCGCCGCCCATCGACAGCGAGCCGGTATCGCCCATGAACACCATGGCCGGCGGCGCGTTGAACCAGAGGAAGCCCAATCCCGCGCCGCACAGCGCACCGCAGAACACCGCGAGCTCGCCGGTGCGCGGCACGAAATGCAGCTGCAGGTATTCGGCGAACACCGAATTGCCGACCAGATAGGCGATCAGCGAGAAGCAGGCCGCCGCGATCATCACCGGCACGATGGCGAGGCCGTCGAGCCCGTCGGTCAGGTTGACCGCGTTGGAGGCACCCATCATCACGAAGGCGGCGAACGGGATGAAGAACCAGCCGAGCGGGATCAGCACTTCTTTGAGGAACGGCACCGCGACGCCGGTCGCCAGCGGCGCCGGCGTCAGGCTCATCGCGCAATAGGCCGCGACGAGGCCGATCGCGGCCTGGAGCACCAGCTTCACCCGACCGGGCAGGCCCTTGGTGTTGCGCTTGGTGAGCTTCAGGAAGTCGTCGCCGAAGCCGATCAGGCCATAGCCGATCGTGACCAGCAGCACGATCCAGACGAAGCCGTTGGTGAGATCGGCCCAAAGCAGCGTGGTGATGGCCGCCGAGATCAGGAACATCAGGCCGCCCATGGTGGGCGTGCCCTTCTTGGTGACCAGATGCGATTGCGGTCCGTCGTCGCGGATCGGCTGGCCCTCGCGCTGCACCTTCTTCAGCCAGCGGATCATCATCGGGCCGATCAGCAGGGTGAGCGCCAGCGAGAACAGGATCGCGGCGCCGGTGCGGAAGGTGAGATAGCGGAACAGATTGAAGATTCCGCCGTCCTCCGCCAGTGGTGCAAACAGGTTATAGATCACGTGCCACTCTCCCCCTTCAGGCGCCGTTGGCGGCTTTGGGCCGCGAGACGGTGGCCTGGTCGACCGCGCGCAAGGCTTCCACGATCGGCGCCATGCGGGTGCCGAGCGAACCCTTCACCAGCACGACGTCGCCGCCGCGCAGGCTCCCCAGCAGCGGCTGGATGACTTGCGTCGATTCTCCCCAATGCCCGGCGCGGATCTTCTCCGGCAGGATCGCGTGCAGCTCCTGCATGATCGGACCGACCAGGAACACGTGATCTACGCCGGAAGCGACGAGGTCGGGCATCAGCTCGCGATGCAGCATCGGCCCCGACGTGCCGAGCTCGCGCATGTCGCCCAAGACCGCGATCCGCCGCCCGTTGCCTTCGGGCTGCGCGGCTGCGAGCAGCGACAGCGCGGCGCGCACCGAAGCCGGGCTCGCATTGTAGGATTCGTCGAGCAGGGTGATCGGGCCGGAAACCAGCATCAACTGCTCGCGCGCCCCGCGGCCCTTCAGCGCGGCGAGGCCGCCCAAAGCCGCCGCGGCGCCCGCGACATCGAGACCCAGCGCCTGAACCGCGGCCAGCACCGCCAGGCTGTTCTTCGCCTGATGCAGGCCGGGCAGTCCCAGCGCATAGGTCACGCGCCGACCCATCACCTCGGCGGTGACCCGGCTGCCGGTCGGCGAGACGCGGCAGTCGATCAGCCGCGCATCGGCCGCGTCGGTGCCGAAAGAGAGAACATGCGCGATGCCGCGCCGCTTCGCATGCGCGACCAGCCGATCGTAATGCGGATTGTCGCGCGGCAGGATCACCGTGCCGTCGGGGTCCATGCCGTCCATGATCTCGGCCTTGGCATCGGCGATCTCGGCCACGGAATTGAAGAACTCGATATGCACGGCTTCGACATTGGTGATGATCGCGACCTGCGGCTTCACCAGCCTGGAGAGCGGCGCGATCTCGCCCGGGTGATTCATGCCGAGCTCGAACACGCCGTATTCGGTGTCGCGCGGCATCCGGCTGAGCGAGAGCGGCGCGCCCCAATGGTTGTTGAGATTGCCGACGCTGGCATAGGTGCGGCCGAACGGCGCCAAGGCGGCCTTCAGCGCCTCCTTGGTGCTGGTCTTGCCGACGCTGCCGGTCACTGCGGCGAACTTCGCCGGGGTGCGTGCCCGTGCGGCGGCGCCCAGATCCTGCAACCCCTTCAGCGTATCCGCGACCACCACGACCGGCATGTCGGCGGCCAGACCCACGGGCAGGCGATCGACCAGCGCCCCGGCGGCGCCGGCGGTCAAAGCACCCGCGACGAAGTCGTTGCCGTCGAAATTCGGCCCATGCAGAGCGACGAACAGATCGCCCTGCGCGATCTTCCGGCTGTCGATCGAAACGCCGTCGGCTTCGAAGCGCTTGCCGGCCCGGCCATTGGCGGCGGCGGCGATCTCGGCGGAGGTCCAGAGCGCGCGCGTTTCGCTCAACTCGCACCTCCCCCCGGATTCTGGGCCATCTCGGACACGACGGCACGCGCGACCGCGCTGTCGTCGAACGCGTGCTTGGTCTTGCCGACGATCTGATAGGTCTCGTGGCCCTTGCCGGCGATCACCAGCAGGTCGCCCTTGTGCAGCTCGCGGATCGCGACCTTGATCGCTTCGGCGCGGTCGCCGATCTCCACGGCCGAAGGCGCATTCGCCAGGATCGCGGCGCGGATCTTCGCCGGATCCTCGGTGCGCGGATTGTCGTCGGTGACGATGACCCGGTCGGCGAGCCTGGTGGCGATCTCGCCCATCTGCGGGCGCTTGCCGGGATCGCGGTCGCCGCCGCAGCCGAACAGCACGAACAGCCGCCCCTCGGCATGCGGGCGCAAGGCGGTCAGCACCGCTTCGAGACCGCCGGGCTTGTGCGCGTAGTCGACATAGACCGAAGCGCCGCTCGGCGTGGTCGCCACATGCTCGATCCGGCCGTGCACGCCCGAGACACGGCAGATCATGCCGACGGCCTTCTCCGGATCGGCGCCGGCGCCGATCACCAGGCCCAGCGCCGCCAGCAGATTCTCGGCCTGGAACATTCCCACCACCGGGAAGGTCACGGTGTGGCGCCTGCTCAGCACCTCGAGCTCGAGCGTCTGGCCGTTGGCACCCGGCACCTGCTTCAGCAATTTGATCTCGGTGCCGGCGCGGCCGAAGCTGATCAGCCGCTGCCCGCGCCGCTTGGCGATCGCGCGCACCCGCGCGGCCGGCTCGATATCGGCATTGACCACCGCCGTCGCACCGGCCGGCAGCAATTCCTCGAACAGGCGCAGCTTGGCCGCGAGATAGGCTTCCATCGTCGGGTGATAGTCGAGATGGTCGCGCGAGAGATTGGTGAAGGCCGCCGCGGCGAGCTGCACGCCGTCCAGGCGATACTGGTCGAGCCCGTGGCTGGAGGCTTCGATCGCGAGGTGATCGACATTGGCGCGCGCGAGCTCGGCCAGGATGCGGTGCAGCTCGATCGGATCCGGCGTGGTCAGCGATTCGCCGCGCTCGTAGCCCGGCGCGAAGACGCCGATCGTGCCGAGGCTCCCCGCGCGGTGGCCGAGCAGGGTCCAGAGCTGCCGCGCGAAGACCGTGGTCGAGGTCTTGCCGCTGGTCCCCGTCACGGCGACGACGATCTTCGGCTGCGCCCCGGCGAAGCGCGCCGCCATCAGCGCCAAGGCGCGGCGCGGATTGGAGGCGGTCAGCACCGCGACTTCCGACGGAACCGAGATGCGGCTCCCTTCGGGCAAGAGCAGCGCCGCGGCGCCGGCCTTCAGCGCGGCGGGAATGTAGTCGCGGCCATCGACCTGCGTGCCCGGCAGGGCGGCGAACAGGAAACCCGGCGCCACCTGGCGCGAATCCACGGCCAGGCCCGCGATCTCGACACCGAGCGGTCCGGTCGCCTGCAGATGTTCGGCGTTCCCCGCCAGAATGTCGGTTGCGGAGATCAAATCATTCAGCCTCAAGTGGAGCTCCAGACGGGACAGTCTCGGTCGCCGCCGATTTCGATTCGGCATCGCCCGTCGCCTTCACTTGCATCACCAAGGAATGCGATTTTTTTGAGGCGGGCGAATCGTAATCCGGCACCAGGGCGACCAGCGGGTTCTCCTCTTCCGGGGGCAGGATCGGCATCGGGCTGATGCCCATCAGCGGCGCCATGCGCTCGACGATCGAGCCGACCGCCGGCGCCGAGACCCAGCCGCCGGTCGCATAGCCGTGGCTCTTCTTGTTGCCCTTCGGCTCGTCGACCATCACCAGGATCGCGTAGCGCGGATCGTCCATCGGGAAGGCAGCCAGGAACGAGGCGAGGTTGGCATGCTCGGAATAGCGCCCGCCCTTCTCCTTGTCGGCCGTGCCGGTCTTGCCGCCGACCTGGTAGCCGGGCGTGTTGGCGAACTTGCCGGTGCCGACCAGAGTCACCAGGCGCATCAGCTGCCGGACCGAGGTCGAGACCTTCTCGGAGACCACGCGATGGCCGGCCGGCACTTCGTTGGCCGTACGCTTCAGCACGGTCGGCGTGATCATGAGGCCATGGTTGATGATGCCGGCCATGCCGGTCACCAGCTGCATCGGACTGACCGAGATGCCATGGCCGTAGGACACGGTCATGGTGTTGATGCGCTTCCAGTTCTTCGGCGAGGGATATTGCGGCTCGCCGACTTCCGGCAGCTCGATCGGCGACTTGTCCATCAGGCCGAACTTGGCGAGATAGGCCTGCTGCACCTCGGCGCCGAACTGGTCGGCCATCTTGGCCGAGCCGATGTTGGAGGAATAGGTGAAGATCTCCGGCACCGAGAGATAGCGGTGCTTGCCGTGGAAGTCGTCGATGGTGAAGCGGCTGATCTTGATCGCGTGGGTCGCGTCGTAGCCGTCGCTGATCGAGCAGATCTTGGAATCGAGCGCGATCGCCGTGTTGAAGATCTTGAAGACCGAGCCCATCTCGAACACGCCGAGCGTCGCGCGGTTGAAGCGCGTGTCGGGATCGGCCGAGCCCGCATCGGTCGGATCGAAATCCGGCAGCGAGACCAGCGCCAGGACCTCGCCGGTCTTGATGTCGGTGACGATGCCGACACCGCCGATGCCGGTGAAGTCGCCGATCGCGCGCGACAGCTCCTCATGCACGATGTGCTGGATCCGGACGTCGATCGAGAGCTGCAGCGGCCGCTGGCCGCCGGAGAGGAGGTCGTCGAACGACCGCTCGACCCCGGCCAGGCCGCGATTGTCCACATCGGTGAAGCCGACCACATGGGCGGTCAGCGAGCCTTGCGGATAGATGCGCTTGGTCTCCATCTGGAAATAGAGGCCCGGGATGCCGAGCCGGTTCACGCCGTCCTGCTGCTTCGGCGTCAGGTTCCGCTTCAGCCAGATGAAGGTCTTGTCCGAATCCAGCTTCGCCGCGGTGGAGGCGATGTTGAGATCGGGCAGCACCATGTTCAGGCGCTCGGCGGTGTCGTCCGGATCGCGGATCTGCTTCGGATTGGCGAACAGCGAGGCGGTGGTGAGCGAGGTCGCCAGCACCACGCCGTTGCGGTCGATGATGTCGGCGCGATCGGCCACCGGCGCCACGCCCGACTTGTGCGCGAGCGCCTGGTCCTGCTCCTCGGGCAGCAGGGTCACCATGGCGAGCCGCACGGTGATCACCAGGAAAGCCATGGCGAACAGGCCGGCGCCCAGCATCAGCCGGTTGTGGCTGATCTCCAGCACGCGCGACTGCACGCCGCTGAGCTCCGGCTCGATCGCCATCGGATCGATCACCGGCTGCGGCTGGCGGATGTCGAAGCCCGGTTGCGGGCGCGCGTTGCGGCGGAACCAGCGCTTCATTGCTGCGCCTTTTTCATGTCGGCCAGGATGGCGTCGATCACGTCATCCGCCGCGGCCTGCTCGTCGGTCGGCTTGGACGGCGACTTTTCCTCGGGCGCTGCGGCGGCGGAGACCACCGAAGCCGGCGTCGCGGCCGGGCCGGTCGGATCCGGTTCGCTGCCTTTCATGCTGGCGAGCAGCGCCGCGGCCCCGGCACCACCGCCTTCGTGCAGCCCGCGCTCGAACGGCGCGCCGGCGGGCGGACGCGGCACCAAGCGGTCGAAGCCGGCGATCTGGGTGGGCGTGGCGGGTGCCAGATCGGTGTAGCGCCGCGCGAGATCGGCGAGGCGGGTCGGATCGTTCAGATAGCTCCACTCCGCCTCGAGCACATGGGTCGCTTCGCGGTTGGCGTCGATCTGGCGGTTGATCTGCTTCAGCTCGGATTCCTTGGCGAGCACGCCGAGCTCGACCTGATAGAGGCCGACCCCGATCATGGTCAGGAGCGCCAGCCACACGAACGTGCCGAGCCGGATCATGCGGCCACCTTCTCGGCGATGCGCAGCCGCGCCGAGCGCGAGCGCGGATTTTCGGAAAGCTCTTCGTCGGACGCGGTGATGCCGCCGGCCGCGATCAGGCGGAACACCGGCTTGGCTTCGTCCTGCGCGGCGACCGGCAGATGGCGCGAGCCCTTCGGCGCGGCGCCGGCGCGATCGCGCAGGAACTGCTTCACCCGGCGATCCTCGAGCGAATGAAACGACACCACGGCCAATCGGCCGCCGGGTGCCAGCAATTGCTCGGCCGCGGCGAGACCGCGATCGATCTCGCCCAATTCGTCGTTCACCGCGATGCGCAGGGCTTGGAAGGTGCGGGTCGCCGGATCGATCGCCTGCGGGTTCGGCTTGCCGCCGATGGCGCGGCGCACGATTTCGGCCAGGCGGTCGGTGGTCTCGATCGGCGCCAGGTCGCGGGCGGCGACGATGGCGCGGGCGATGCGGCGCGCCTGCCGCTCCTCGCCGAAGGTGAAGATGAGATCGGCCAGCGGCCGCTCGGCCATTTCGTTGACCAGGTCGGCGGCGCTGGGGCCCGCCTGCTCCATCCGCATGTCGAGCGGACCGGAGAAGCGGAAGGAGAAGCCCCGCGCCGCCTGATCGAGCTGCATCGAGGAAACGCCGAAGTCGAAGGTGATGCCGCTGACCGCATCCACGCCGCGCTCGGCCAGCAAGCGCGCCAGGTCGCCGAACCGGCCCTGGATCACATGCAGCCGTCCGGCATAGCGCTCGATCAAGGGCGCAGCACCCTTGATCGCGTCGGGATCGCGATCGATGGCGAAGACCGTGCAGTTCGCCGCATCGAGCAGCGCCCGCGTGTAGCCGCCGGCGCCGAACGTGCCGTCCACGAAGATGGCGCCGTCATGGCTACGACCGGCAGGCAGCAACGCCTCGATCACTTCCTTGAGCAGGACCGGCTTGTGGAGTTGGCTCATCTGCCGCCTCCGTTGCCGGGCAGGGTGCGGTTCTTCTCCAGCGCCCGCTTGCGCGCCTCGGCCTTGTAGGCCTCCAGCGCCTCGGGCTGCCAGATCTCGAAGGTGTGTCCGCGACCGACGAAGGCGGCGGCCTCGCCGATCGCGGCATGCCGCGCCAAATTCTCGGGCAGCATGATTCGTCCCTCGCCGTCGAAGGCGAGTTGCTTGGCGTCGGCGAAGACCGACGCGGTCAGATCGTCATGTTCGTCGGAGAAGAGGTCGACCTTGTTCACCGTCTCGGTGAGCGCAGTCATCCAATCCATGCCGGCGCATTGAATGGCGGGATGCTTGAAGCTGGGGAAGGCGACGATGCCCTGAAACAGCTGGCCCACGAGCGCAGCCCGATAGGGGGCGGGAACGGAAACGCGGCCCTTCCGGTCGATCTTGTTGATGAAGGTATCGATGAACACAGCCATCGACCGCGCATTCGCGTTCCGGATTGCCGCCCAAGGTCCCCGGAGAGGGAAAGTCGGGCTTCAGGGAACGCGCCCCTTGATGGCCGGCGCCGCCATCGTAATGCCGTGGGATCCAGAGCCGACCCGCCCGTCGGTTCTGGGAGTAGCAATGAGTTTGATGGGATATCATGGGATATTATGGGCGTCAATGGGAATTGGCCGTAACACCCTGGAAAATCTTGGATTTTTCGGATTTTCGTGCAGCGTGACACAAATGAGAGTCAAACGAATCAATTGCTTACAAAGCGTCCTTAAAGTGGATTTGGATCGATGCCTTGAATCGCACGGGATCAACGGCTTGGGATGTTCCCGGTAGGTTCTGGTCGAACCGGAGAGAAAATGCCAGATGACCTGTAAGCCGGGTTCTGTCCGGGGCCTTGCGGCCCCTGGATGGCCATTCCTCTGGGACGATCGTTGCCGACCGCCTCACGCGACCTACCCGAGGATCTGGCGCGGAAGCCGCCCGGCCCGGATTGCTCCGGACCCATCCTCCTATGCAGTCTTGCTCCCGGCGGGGTTTACCGTGCCGCGTCCGTTGCCGGCCGCGCGGTGCGCTCTTACCGCACCGTTTCACCCTTACCGACGAACGGGGCGAACCCGTGTGGCCGGCGGTTTGTTTTCTGTGGCACTTTCCCTAGGCTCGCGCCCGCCGGCCGTTAACCGGCGCCGTTCTTCCATGGAGCCCGGACTTTCCTCCCTCCTTCCGAAGAAGAAGAGCGGCCATCCGGTCATCTGGCGCGGTTGAGTTAGGCTTGTGTGGAGGCCAAGTCAATGAGCCCGTTCAGCACGGCTTTGAGCTCTGGATCCGGCAACGACGCCAAGCGCCGCGGTCGGAAATGCCGTGAGAAGGCCATCACCGCGGCGTGGCGTGCCTTGGCCGCCTCCGTGCCCGGCGGTCCCTCGAGATCGTAGCCATAGGCGCCGAGCTTCAGCAGGAACTCGGCATCGCTCCAGGCGCAGGGCTTTGGTTGCGGCCAGAGCCCGACCCCGTTCTCGGCGAGATAGTGCCAGTCGAACAGCTCGCCGGGATCTTCCTTGCGCAGCGGCGCTACGTCGGAATGGCCGAGTACCCGCGCGGGCGCGATGCCGTGGCGGTCCACGATCTCCTTGGCCAGAGTCAGCACCGCTTCCATCTGCCGCATCGGAAAGGCCCGGTAGCCGAACTCATGTCCCGGATTGACGATCTCGATCCCGACCGCATGGGCGTTGATATCCTTGGTGCCCGCCCAATAGGCGGCACCGGCATGCCAGGCCCGGAACTCTTCATGGACCAGTTGATAGGTCGTGCCGTCCTCGTCGACGACATAATGCGCGCTGACCTTGGCGGCTGGATCGCACAGCCGGTCGAGTGCCGCCTGCGCGCTCTGCATGCCGGTGTAATGCAGCAGCAGGATGTCTATCGGGGCATTGCGGTGGTTGTAGTTGGGCGACGGGAGCTCGACGATGCTCATGAGCTAATCCCGCTGGTAGGAAAGTTGATCAAGAGGCTGCCCGATTGCTCCCTTCGGACACTCGGTCGCTCTTCACGCTATCGATCTTTGCGTAGATACCATCTTCGTCAGACGCGTGGTGACGAGGCAGTGCGAAGAAAGGCGTGAAGCGGCGGATTGCGAGAAGAATAACGAAGAACAAAGCCGCGAAAGGCAGTGCTACCAACAGGTTCTCAAAATGAAAGCGCATCCCGCCATCGAACGACACCACAGCGCCAAACATGCCCACGGCCATAAAGACCGCGACCGCGACCAATAACGAAATGCGAAGCTTTTGTTGGTCAGCCATCCGCACCGATCCCGCATGAGGATCTCCAATCATATACCCGTCTTCGTCGAGGGGGCAATGACCCCCGGCCGGCGGATGATGATGATCGCCACGCCGATCAGGATGCCGATGCCGCCGATCACCATGGCGAGGCTGATCTCCTCGTTGCGGAAGAACGCGCCTGAGGCGGCGCCGATCAGGGGCTGCAGCAGCATGAAGGGCATCACCACGTTGACCGGATAGCGCCGCATCAAATTGTACCAGATCCAATAGCTGAACGCCGCGACCAGAACGCCCTGATAGAGCAGCGCGAAGGCGCCGCCCCAGCCGATAGCGGTGAGCGCCGGCCAGTGGTCGCCTTCGAAGGCGTAGGAGACGATGAGCAATTGTGGGGCGGCGAGGATCGCGATCCAGCCGTTGAGCTGCACCGCGTCGATCTCGTCGCCCAGCATCTTCACCTGGACGTTCGCGATCGACCAGACCATGGCGGCGGCGATCACCGAAGCGAGCGGCCAGGGATTGGCGAAGAAGCGCGGCTGTCCGGCGATCAGCACGATGCCGGCAAAGGCGATCACCATGCCGGTGATCCGCCGCCAGTGCAGGCTTTCCTTGAAGAAGATCGCGGCCAGGATCGCGGCGAACGGCACCTGGAGCTGCACCGCGATCGCCGTGGTGGCGGCGTCGAGGTAATGCATGCCGGTGAAGATCAGCGTGAAGTGCATCACGCCGAGGGTGAAGGACAGCGGGATCACGCGCTTCAGATGGGCGCGCGGCAGGCCGGAGAACGGCAGCAGGATCAAGGCCGCCAGGCTGAACCGCAGCGCCACGAAGAACAGCGGCGGCATGTGATCGAGGCCGAGCTTCACGACGACGAAGTTGACGCCCCAGATCGCCTGGATCAGCAGCATCCAACCAAGGTCGCGCAGCTTCATGAATCCGAGCCTAGCAGGTTGCCGCCGTATTGCCAGGTCACGCGCCCGGCCCCACCGGCTGCTCGACCGATTGCGGGCGGCGGATGACGATGATGGCAAGCCCGGAGACGGTGACCAGCGCCCCCAGCACCATCTGCCAATCCCAGGGCTCGTCCAGCAGCAGCACGGCGGTCAGCGCGCCGAACACCGGCTCGAGCAGCGTAAAGGGCATGACCTGGGAAACCGGATAGCGCCGCATCATGGCGAACCAGAGCCCGTAGCAAAGCGCCGTCGTGACCACGACCTGATAGGCCATGGCGAACCAGGCCGCGGTCCCGGCGCTGCGCAAGGTCTCGACCTGGCCGTGCTCGGTTAGTGCCGACAATGCGAGCATCATGGGTGCTGCCAGCAAGGCCGGCCAGGCGTTGAGCTGCCAGCCCCCGACATCGGCGGCGAGGCGCTTGATCTGCAGATTGGCGGCGATCCAGGAAACCGAGGCGATCAGGATCAGGCCGACGCCCAGCCAGCCGCCCTGGAACGCCGGGCGCCCGACCAGCAAGGCGATGCCGCCGATCGAGAGCGCCATGCCGGACCAGCGCCGCCAGCCGATGCGGTCGCCGAAGAAAGCGGCCGCGGCCAGCGCCGAAAGCGGGACTTGGATCTGGATGACGATCGACGCGGTCGCCGCATCGACGCGCGCGATGCCGGTGAACAGGGTGCCGAAATGGATGACACCCAGCAGCAAAGCCAGCAGCAGCAGTCCGGGCAATTGCGAGCGCTTCGGCAATCCAACGAAGGGCAGCAGCAACAGGCCGACGGCGCCGAGGCGGAGGGCCACGAAGAACAGCGGCGGCCAGGTGTCGAGGCCGAGCTTCAGAACCGCAAAGTTGGCGCCCCAGAGCACCTGGGCGAAAGCCAGCGCCAGGAAATGCTGCGGTTTCATGCGTTGCTCGCGCCGCGCGCCAGCTCCGCCTGTTTTTCCTCGAGCTCCAGCCAGCGATGCTCCACCGCTTCCAGCGCCTGCTTCTTGGCGGTGAGGAGCGCGCTGGTCTTCTTGAACTTGTCGACATCGCGCACATAGAAGTCCGGATCGTGCAAGGCCGCCTCGATCGTGGCGATGTCCTTTTCCAGCGCGGCGATCTTGCCTGGCAGATCGGCCAGCTCCTTCGCTTCCTTGCCGCTCAGCTTCGGCTCGACACGCGGCGGCCTTGCCTCGGGCGCACTTCGCGCCGCGGCTTTCGCTTCCGCCTTCTGCGGCTTCGGGCGCTGCACCAGATAGTCGCTGTAGCCGCCGGGGTATTCCGCCACCCGGCCTTCGCCTTCGACCGCGATCACGCTGGTGGTCAGGCGGTCGAGGAAGTCGCGGTCATGGCTGACGATCAGCACCGTGCCGTCATACTCGGACAGCACCTCCTGCAAGAGATCCAGCGTGTCCATGTCGAGATCGTTGGTCGGTTCGTCCAGCACCACCAGATTGGAGGGCTCCGCGAACAGCTTCGCCAGCAGGAGCCGCGCGCGCTCGCCGCCGGAGAGGGCGCGCACCGGCATCACCGCCTGCTTCTCGTCGAACAGGAAGTCGCGCAAGTACGCGACGACATGCTTCTGCCTTCCGTTGACCATGATGGAATCGCCGCCGCCGGGTGCCAGCGTCTTCCACAAGGTCGCCTCGAGGTCGAAGCTCTCGCGCCGCTGGTCGAGGCTGATCGGCTTCAACCCGATGCCGAGCCGCACCGTGCCGGAGTCCGGCGCGATCTCGCCGGTCAGGATCTTCAGCAAGGTGGTCTTGCCGGCGCCGTTCGGCCCGATCAACCCGACGCGGTCGCCGCGCAGGATCCGGGTCGAGAAGCCCTTCACGATCGCAAGCTGGCTGCCATCCGGCCGCGTGTAGGACTTGGAAATGTCCTTCGCCTCGATCACCAGGCGCCCGCCGGCCTCCGCCTCGCCCAGCTCCAGCTTGGCGACGCCCAGGGCCTTGAGGCTGGTGCGGCGCTGCTCGCGCAAGGCAAACAGGTTGCGCCGCCGGCCTTCGTTGCGCGAGCGTCGCGCGGTGACGCCGCGCTGCAACCAGTATTCCTCCTGCTCGATCCGCTTCTTCAGGCGGTAGGCCTCGGCGCTCTCCTGCTCGATGATCCGCTGCGACCAGTCGTCGAATTCCTCGAATCCGCCGTCATGCTCGAACATCCGGCCGCGGTCCAGCCAGAGCAGCCGCTGGGTCAGCCGATTGAGGAAGGCGCGATCGTGGCTGATCATCAGCACGCCGCCGGGATAGTCGAGCAGCTCCTGCTCCAGCCATTCGATGGTCGGGAGATCGAGATGGTTGGTGGGCTCGTCGAGCAGCATGATGTCGGGCTCGGTCGCCAGCACCCGCGCCAAGGCGGCGCGCCGGCCCTCGCCGCCCGACAGGGTCTTTACGTCGCGCGCACCGTCGAGGCTCAAGTGATCGAGCGCTCGGGCAACGCGATAGTCGTGCGCGTCGGCGCCGAGCCCGCCCGCGACATAGTCCGCGACGCTGCCGCCCGAGGCGAAGCTCGGGCTCTGCGGCAGATAGCCGATCTTCAGGCCCGGCTGCACGAAGCGCTCGCCGGCATCGAGCTCCATCTCCCCGGCCAGCGCCTTCAGGATGGTGGACTTGCCGCTGCCATTGGCGCCGACCAGGCAGACCCGCTCGCCCTTTCCGAGGCCGAGCGAGATCCCCGAGAAGAGCGGCTTGCCGCCGAACGTGACGGCGGCGTCGCGAAGTGCGAGTTGCGGCGGTGATGCGGGCATGATTTCCGAGTGAAACGAATGAAGTCAGTTGATGCCGCGTTCCTTGGCGACCTTGTCATAGGCGGCATTGATGGTCGCGAGCTTCTGGTTCGCCAGGGCCACGAATTCCTCCGGCAGGCCCTGGGCGATCAGCCGGTCCGGATGGTTGTCGCGGGCCAGCTTGCGCCAGGCAATGCGGATCTCGTCATTGCTCATCGCACGGGTGACGCCGAGGATGGTGTAGGGATCGGCCTTGTCGGGGCCGACATTGGCCTCGCGGATGCGCGCGAAATCCGCCTCGCCGAAGCCGAAGATGCGCGCGACCTCGGCCAGATAGGCGATCTCCGAATCGTGCACCTTGCCGTCCGCCCGCGCGATGTGGAACAGGCCGTCGAGCAGCTCCTCCAGCACCGGACTGTCCTTGCGGAACATCCGCGCGATCTGCTTGGCATAGGGCTCGAAGCCCCGCGCGTCGCGCTTGGCGAGATCGAACACCCGGGCGACATTGGCGGTCTCGCTGGCCGGCACCTGGAAAACTTCCTTGAAGGCAGCGATCTCCGAGCGATCGACCTGCCCATCGGCCTTCGCCATCTTGGCGCCGAGGGCAATGACGGCGATGGTGAAGGCGATCTGCCGCGTGCCCGCGCGCTCGTCTCCCTCCGGCCCTTCCAGCGCCGGCAGCTCGCCGCCGACATACTTGTCGGCCGCATGCCCCGCCAGCGCACCGAGAAGTGCGCCCAGCGGGCCGCCCAGCGCGAAGCCCGCGGCCCCGCCGATGATTTTACCCCAGATACTCATGCTGTTCGCTGCGATCCCGGATCCGGCTGCCAACATAGCGGCAGGCTGCCCGCTTTTCCAGCCGCGCCTGACTCGAGAATCAGGGCAAGGATGCGGTGATCCGCCGCGCCTCTTGCTTCAGCAGGCTGCCCAATCGCGCGGCACGCCGCACCGTGAAGCGGTGCGACGGCCCATGGATGCTGAGCGTGCCGAGAATCCGGCTCTGGCCGTCCAGAATGGGCGCCGCTACGGCGATGACACCCGGCTGGAACTCGTCCTCCTCGGTCGCATAGCCGAGCCGCCGGATCTCGGCGAGGTCCCGGTTGATGGCCGCACTGCCGAACGCCTGGAAGCACTTGCCGGAAGCCGTGCCCCGCAGCGGCAATCCGGCCCCCTTCAGCGCCGAGGTCTTCAGTACGATATCGCCCTTCAGACTCTCCGCCACGACCATCGCCGTGGCCGAAGGCACCAGCAAATTCACCGTCTCGCCGGTCGATTGGCACAACCGGATGATTCCCGGCCGCCCGAGCTCCAGCAGATCGACCTGCCGCTCGACGATCCGCCCCAGCCTGAGCAGCCGCCGCCCTAGCCGATAGTGACCGCTGGACGCGATTTTCTCCACTTGCTCCAGCGCAACCAGGCTGTTCAGCAGGGTCGCGACCGTGCTCGGCGCCAGGCGCAAGGCCGCCGCGACAACGCGCAGGCGTCGGCCCGTGCGCGGCCCGGTCGCCAGCACCTCGAGAATCGCATCGGCCCGCGCCAGGGATTGAATCCGCACCCGCTCGCCCATGGCGGCGAGCATAAGCGGCTCGTTCGACATTGTCGAACGCGGCCCCGATTGCCTTTGCGGCCGGTCGGCGCGCCCCGCACTCTCGCGGTCCATCCAGACCCGAGGAGGATTCCATGCCGCTGCATTTCGCCCCCGCCGAGTTCGCCGCCCGCCGCGCCGCCCTGCAGCGCGCGCTGCAAGAAGCCGGGTTGGATGGATTGCTGATGTTCCGGCAGGAGAGCATGTACTACCTGACCGGCTACGACACCTTCGGCTATGTCTTCTTCCAGTGCCTCTATTTCGGCGCCGATGGCGATCTCTTCCTGCTGACCCGCAAGCCCGATCTGCTCCAGGCACAGCTCACCTCCGACATCGCGGAGATCCACATCTGGGTCGATGCTGCCGACGCCAACCCGGCCGGCGATCTCAAGAAACTGCTCGAAGCCCGCAAGCTCAAGGGCAAGCGCCTCGGCGTCGAATACGATGCTTATGGCTTGACCGCGCAGAACGGCATGCGCCTGAAAGCGGCGCTCGACGGCTTCTGCAGCCTGAGCGACGCCTCGATGCTGGTGACCAAGCTCCGCCTGATGAAGAGCCCGGCCGAGCTCGCCTATGTGCGCCGCGCGGCCGAGCTGGCCGACGACGCGCTGGACCAAGCTCACCGCCTGGCCAGACCCGGCGCCGACGAGGGCGAGATCCTGGCGGCGATGCAGGGCGCGGTGTTCAAGGGCGGCGGCGACTATCCCGGCAACGAGTTCATCATCGGCTCCGGCCCGCAGGCTTTGCTGGTGCGCTACGCCGCCGGCCGGCGCAAGCTCGATGCCCAGGACCAGCTCACCCTGGAGTTCGCCGGAGTCTATCGCCACTATCACGCATGCCTGATGCGCACGATCGTCATCGGCTCCGTGCCGCCGCGCCAGCGCGACATGCACAAGGCCGCAACCGGCGCGATGCAGGCTTGCATCGAGGCGATCCGGCCGGGCGTCACGTTCGGCGACGTCTTTGCCGCCCATGCCAAGGCGATGGACGACGCCGGCTTCGCTGCGGCCCGGCTCAATGCCTGCGGTTACAGCCTGGGGACGACCTTTTCGCCCAATTGGATGGACTGGCCGATGCTCTATCGCGACAATCCGGTCGAACTCCGGCCCGGAATCGTCCTCTTCCTCCACATGATCCTGGTGGACGGCGCGACAAAGCTCGCTATGAATCCCGGCCAGACGGTCATCGTAACCGAGACCGGCTGTGAGGTGCTCTCCCGGCACAGCCTCGACCTGGTGGTAGGATAATGACGAACGGCGCCTGGCAGTTCTGGATCGACCGCGGCGGCACCTTCACCGATGTGGTCGCGAAGCTGCCCGATGGCGGCTTGATCACCCACAAGCTGCTCTCGGAGAATCCGGGTCGCTACAAGGACGCCGCCATGGCCGGCATCCGGGCGATCCTCGGCCTGTCCGCCAACGAAGCCCTGCCCGAGACCGTCGCCAGCATCAAGATGGGCACGACCGTCGCCACCAACGCGCTGCTGGAGCGTAAGGGCGAGCGCACCCTCCTCGTCACCACCAAGGGGTTCAAGGACGCGCTGCGCATCGCCTACCAGAACCGCCCGAAGATCTTCGCGCGCAGAATCGAACTCCCCGAGCTGCTGCATGCGGAGGTGATCGAGGTCGCCGAACGCGTCACCGCCCAGGGCGAGGTCCTGATCCCGCTCGACGAAGCCGGCGCGCGCAGCGACATGTCGCGCGCCTTCGCCGCCGGATTCCGCTCGGTCGCGATCCTGCTGATGCACGGCTACCGTTTCAGCGACCATGAGCAGCGCCTCGCGGTCCTTGCGAAGGAGATCGGCTTCCCGCAGATCTCGGTCAGCCACGGCGTCTCGCCGCTGATGAAGCTGGTCAGCCGCGGCGACACCACCGTGGTCGATGCCTATCTCTCGCCGATCCTGCGCCGCTATGTGAACCAAGTCGCCAGCGAGATCGGCAACAAATCCACGCGCCTCATGTTCATGCAGTCGAACGGCGGGTTGACCGACGCCGCCACGTTCCAAGGCAAGGACAGCATCCTCTCCGGTCCGGCGGGCGGCATCGTCGGTGCGGTCGAGACCGCAAAGCAAGGCGGCTTCGAGCGCATCATCGGTTTCGACATGGGCGGCACCTCGACCGATGTCTCGCATTACAACGGGCAATTCGAGCGTTCCTACGAAGCGCAGGTCGCCGGCGTGCGCATGCGCGCGCCAATGATGCAGATCCACACGGTTGCCGCCGGCGGCGGCTCGATCCTGCATTTCGACGGCGCGCGCTTCCGGGTCGGCCCGGATTCCGCCGGTGCCGATCCCGGTCCGGCCGCCTATCGTCGCTCGGGGCCGCTCACCGTGACCGATTGCAATGTGATGTTGGGCCGGCTCAACCCCGACTTCTTCCCGAAGGTGTTCGGCCCGAACGGCGACCAGCCGATCGACCGCGCCGTTGTGGTGGAGAAATTCGCAGCGCTCGCCGCCGAAATCTCCAAGGCGACCGGTGAGCAGCGTTCGCCGGAATCCGTGGCGGAAGGGTTCCTGATGATCGCCGTCGCCAACATGGCGAACGCGATCAAGGAGATCTCGATCCAGCGCGGCTATGACGTCACGCAGTATACCCTGGCCTGCTTCGGCGGCGCCGGCGGCCAGGCGGCGTGCCGCGTGGCCGACGCGCTCGGCATGACAAGGATCTTCCTGCATCCCTTCGCCGGCGTGCTCTCGGCCTATGGCATGGGCCTGGCCGATATCCGCGCGATCCGCCACCACACGGTCGAAGCCAAATTCGATGATGCGTTGATGCCGCGCCTCGCCGGCGACATCGCCAAGCTCGAAGCCGCGGTCAAGGCCGAGATCGCCGCCCAAGGCATCCCGGAAGACGCCATCACCGTGATCCCGCAGGTGCATCTGAAATACGCCGGGACCGACACGCCGCTGATCGCCTCCTTCGGCAGCACCGCCGATATCCAGTCCAGCTTCGAGACCGCGCATCGCCAGCGTTACGGCTTCGTCGTGCCGGAGAAACCAATCATCGTGGATTCCGTGTCGGTCGAAGCCGTCGGACAGTCCGAGCGCGTCGATGATCCGGTCCTGCCCGTGGGCAAGAAAGACGCGGCTGCCCTGGCGACGGTTCCGTTCTATGCCGAGGGCCGGCACACTCAGGCGCCGGTCTTCAACCGCGCCGAGATGCGCCCCGGCCAGAGTGTCGAAGGCCCGGCCATCATCCTCGACCCCACCTCCACCACCATCGTCGAGCCCGACTGGCGCGCCGTCACCAACGACCGCGGCCATCTAATCCTCGACCGCACCGTGGCGGTGCTGCGCCGCCCCGCGATCGGCACCGCGGTCGATCCGGTGATGCTGGAGATCTTCAACAACCTCTTCATGTCGATCGCCGAGCAGATGGGCTCGACCCTGGAGAAGACCAGCCATTCGGTGAACATCAAGGAGCGGCTCGACTTCTCCTGCGCCCTGTTCGACCAGCAGGGCCGCCTGATCGCCAATGCGCCGCATATGCCGGTGCATCTGGGCTCGATGGGCGAGAGCGTCGAAACCGTGATCGCCGCCAATCCCAACATGAATCCCGGCGACGTCTATGTGCTCAACGCCCCCTATCACGGCGGCACGCATCTGCCCGATATCACGGTGGTGACGCCGGTGTTCGATGAAGCCGGCAGCAGCATCCTCTTCTATGTCGCCTCGCGCGGCCATCACGCCGATGTCGGCGGGATCACGCCGGGCTCGATGCCGCCCGACAGCCGCACGGTCGAGGAGGAAGGCGTCCTGATCGACAAT
This sequence comes from Dongia sedimenti, assembly GCA_030715195.1. GTDB lineage: Bacteria > Pseudomonadota > Alphaproteobacteria > Dongiales > Dongiaceae > Dongia > Dongia sedimenti. The sequence goes on along the minus strand of JAUYVI010000001.1, from coordinate 45,901 downwards.
GTGAAGCTGGTCGATCGCGGCACCTTCCGCGAACCCGAGATGCGCGCCCTGCTCGGCTCCGGCAAGTATCCCGCGCGCAACATCGACCAGAACATCGCCGATCTCGCCGCCCAGGTGGCCGCCAACGAGAAGGGCGTCCAGGAACTCCGGCGCATGGTGAAGGATTTCGGCCTCACCGTGGTCCACGCCTATATGGACCATGTCCGCGCCAATGCCGCCGAACAGGTGCGCCGCGTCATCGACCGGCTGAAGGACGGCGCCTTCACCTATGAGATGGATGACGGCGCCAAGATCGCCGTCGCGGTCACCGTGGACCACAGGAACCGCCGTGCGCGGGTCGACTTCACCGGCACCAGCCCCCAGCTTGCCAACAACTTCAACGCGCCCTCGGCCGTCGCCAAGGCCGCCGTGCTCTATGTCTTCCGCACGCTGATCGACGACGAGATCCCGATGAATGCCGGCTGCCTGGAGCCTTTGGACATCGTCATCCCGGAGGGCTCGATGCTGAAGCCGAAATACCCGGCCGCCGTGGTCAGCGGCAATGTCGAGACCTCGCAATGCATCACCGACGCGCTCTACGGCGCCATGGGGGTGATGGCCGCGGCCCAAGGCACCATGAACAACTTCACCTTCGGCAACGACCGCTACCAGTATTATGAGACCGTCTCGGGCGGCTCCGGCGCGGGACCGGATTTCGACGGCACCGACGCGGTGCAGACCCATATGACCAATTCCCGGCTGACCGATCCCGAAGTCCTGGAATGGCGCTTCCCGGTCCTCTTGGAGGAGTTCCGCATCCGCCGGGGCAGCGGCGGCAAAGGCCAGCATCGCGGCGGCGACGGCGTGGTCCGCCGCGTCCGATTCCTCGAGGCGATGACCGCGGCTATCCTTTCCGGCCATAGGGTCATTCCGCCCTATGGCATGGCGGGCGGTGGGTCGGCCGCGCTGGGGCGAAATTCGGTTGAACGCAAGGACGGTTCGGTGGTCACATTGGGTGGAACCGACAAGGCGGAGATGCGCCCCGGCGATGTCTTCGTGATCGAAACCCCCGGCGGCGGCGGTTATGGTGTCGCCTAATTCAGCCTAATTCAGATTGAGGAACCACCGATGCTTGCCAATCGCCGCACCAAGGACGCTGCCGGCCTGGTCGAGGAGCTGATCGAAGCTCTCGGCGCCGAGCAGGTCAGCACCAATGCCAACATCCTGGAGCGCCACGGCCGCGACGAGTCCTATCACCCTTCCGTCGCGCCGGACGTGGTCGCCTTCGCCCGCTCGACCGAGGACGTGGTGGCGATCGTCAAGCTCGCGGCCAAGCATGATGCCCCGATCATCCCGTTCGGCGTCGGCACTTCGCTCGAAGGCCATGTCGCGGCGCTGGAAGGCGGCGTCTCCATCGACCTCTCGCGGATGAACCAGGTGCTCGAGGTCAACGCCGAGGATCTCGACGTCAAGGTCCAGGCCGGCGTGACCCGCAAGGCCTTGAACGCCTATCTCCGCGACACCGGCCTGTTCTTCCCGATCGATCCCGGCGCCGACGCGACCTTGGGCGGCATGGCGGCGACCCGGGCCAGTGGCACCAATGCCGTGCGCTACGGCACCATGCGCGAGAATGTACTCGGCCTCACCGTGGTGCTGGCCGACGGAAGGGTGATCCGCACCGGCGGCCGCTCGCGCAAATCGGCGGCGGGGTACGACCTCACCCGTCTCTTCGTCGGCTCCGAAGGCACGCTCGGCATCATCACCGAGGTCCGCCTGCGTCTCTATGGCGTGCCGGAGACCATGGCGGCGGCGGTGGCACTCTTCCCGACCATCGGCGACGCGGTCAACACCGTGATCCGCACCATCCAGTCCGGCATTCCGGTCGCCCGCATCGAGCTGGTCGATGAAGTGCAGATGGATGCCCTCATCCGCTACGCCAAGCTCGACTACCCGAAACAGCCGGCGCTGTTCTTCGAGTTCCACGGCACCGAGGCCGGCGTCAAGGAGCAGGCCGAGATGGTGGCGGCGCTGGGCGAGGAGTTCGGCATCGGCGGCTTCCGCTGGACCCAGAAGGCCGAGGAGCGCAGCAAGCTCTGGGAGGCGCGGCACAACGTGCTCTATTCCTGCCTCGCCTTGCGCCCAGGCGGCAAGGCGCTGGCGACCGATGCCTGCGTGCCGATCTCGCGCCTGGCCGATTGCATCCTCGAGACCCGCAAGGATATCGACGAACATGGGCTGCTGGCGCCGATCGTCGGCCATGTCGGCGACGGCAATTTCCACGTCACCGTGGTGCTCGATCCCGACGACCCGAAGGAGATGAAGACCGTCGAAGCCTTCGTCGAGCGCCTGGCCCTGCGGTCCATCGCCATGGGCGGCACCTGCACCGGCGAGCACGGCATCGGCTACGGCAAGATTCCGTTCCTGCAGGCGGAGCATGGCGAAGGCGTCGCCGTGATGCGGCAGCTGAAGCAGGCGCTGGATCCCGACAACCGGATGAATCCCGGCAAGATCTTCGCGGCATAATCCAATACTCCGCCGTCATCCCGCGGCTAGGCCGCGGGATCCACGCCTTGGGGCTCGAAGACAGGAAGGCGTGGATCCCGGGACGAGGTCCCGGGATGACGGCGGTACTTTGAACCAACGTCACAGCATCGCAGTTCACACCGGAGCAATCCCATGTCCGTCGTGCCTTACGCCGCCGATCGCTACGATCGCATGCAATACCGCTTCTGCGGCCGCAGCGGGTTGAAGCTGCCTTTGCTTTCGCTGGGCCTCTGGCACAATTTCAGCGACACCACGCCCTATGAGACGCAGCGCGCCATCATCCGCGCCGCGTTCGACAACGGCATCACCCATTTCGATCTCGCGAACAATTACGGGCCCCCGGCCGGCACGGCCGAGATCAATTTCGGCCGCATGCTGCGCGAGGACCTGAAGCCCTATCGCGACGAGTTGATCGTCTCCTCCAAGGCCGGCTGGGACATGTGGCCCGGCCCCTACGGCCAGGGCGGCGGCTCCCGAAAATATGTGCTGGCCAGCCTGGACCAGAGCCTGAAACGGCTCGGCCTCGACTATGTCGACATCTTCTATTCGCATCGCTTCGATCCCGACACGCCGATCGAGGAGACCATGGGCGCGCTCGCCACCGCCGTGAAGCAAGGCAAGGCGCTCTATGTCGGCATTTCCAGCTATTCGCCGAACAAGACTCGCGAGGCGGCCAAGCTGCTGGAAGGCATGGGGGTGCATCCGCTGATTCACCAGCCGTCCTACAACATGCTCAATCGCTGGATCGAAGGCGGTCTGCTCGACGCCCTGCAGGAGACCGGCATGGGCTGCATTCCGTTCTCGCCGCTGGCGCAGGGCCTGCTCTCGGAGAAATACCTGAACGGCATTCCCGAGAACGCGCGCATCAACCGCCCCGGTGGCGGCTCGCTGAAGCCGGCGCATCTCTCGCCGGAGAATATCGCCCGGGCCAAGGCCCTGAACGAGATCGCCAAGAAACGCGGCCAGAGCCTGACCCAGATGGCGATCGCTTGGGTGCTGCGCGATCCGCGTATCACCACGGCGCTGATCGGTGCCAGCTCGCCCGAGCAGATTCGCGAGAATGTCGGCGCCTTGCAGAAGCTCTCGTTCAGCAAGGAGGAGCTGGCCGAAATCGACAGGCACGCGGTCGAGAGCGGTATCAACCTCTGGGAAAAGCCCAGCACCGATCAGCGGCCGTAGGCCAAGTGGAAGCCCCCGCGCCGAAGCGCGGGGGCCATCTAGCCGAGTTCGAGACCGGCGGTTGCCGACTTAGTTGCCGACGCCGGAGCCGCCAGCGTTGCTGTCGGGCGAGCTGGTCGTGCCCGGGGTGGTGTCCCCAGGGGCGTTCGAGCGGTTATCCGGGGCGTTCGGCGCACCCGGCTGAACGTTGCCGCTGCCGTCCGGATCCGGCGTCACCGAACCCGGGGCTTGGTTCTGCCGCGATTCGTTCATCTGGCTCATGCACTCCGTACGGCTCGCGGAGTTCGAGATCGCGGAGCAATCGGTGCCGTCCGGATAGGTCGTCGCCTGCGCCCAGGCCGGCGACGCGAGCGAGGCGGCAATCAGTCCCGCGCCGAGCAGCGAGGCGGTGAGAGTCGTGCGCTTCATGGTTCGTCTCCTGAAATTTCTTGCATTAGACGGGCCGCGCAGCCTCCGCATCGTGGCGTGACCGCTTCGAAAGCCCGTCATGTCAAGCCAACCTCGGCTATCGGATGAGGTTCCTTCGCGGCGAACAGCGAATTTGAAGTTCGCTTTCGGGCTCTCGAGCCCAACTCTTGCGGCAGGAGGAGCGCCATGCGTCGGAGCAACACGCGCTTGGCGCGCCACCGCATGCGCCTTAGGCCGAGCGGTATTCCTCTCCGGCTTTCACGTCGCTCAACCGGTCGACCTTGCGCAGCGCCGGAAACAACCACATCCAAAGGCCCACGACACCCAGGGTTCCCAGCCCGCCGATCACCACGGCCGGCACGGTTCCCACCAGGTGCGCGGCGCCGCCCGATTCGAACTCGCCGAGCTCGTTGGAGGCGCCGACGAACAGCATGCTGACCGCGCTGACCCGCCCGCGCATCGCGTCGGGCGTGGCTGCCTGGATCAGGGTCGAGCGCACGAAGACGCTGACCATGTCCGAAGCGCCGAGCACGATCAGCGCAACGAACGATACGACGAAATTCTCCGACAGGCCGAACACGACCGTGGCCACGCCGAACAGGGCGACGCAGCCGAACATCCAGGCGCCGGTCTTCTGATTGAGCGGCCGATATCCCAGCCAAAGCCCGGTCACCGCGGCGCCGATCGCCGGCGCGGTGCGGAGCAGGCCGTTGCCGAAGGCGCCGACCTGCAGGATGTCCTTGGCATAGACCGGCAGCAACGCCGTCGCCCCGCCCAGCAGCACGGCGAACAGGTCGAGCGAGATCGCGCCCAGGATGATCGGGTGCGCCTTCACATAGTCGATGCCGGCGACCGCGCGCTGAAAGGCGGTGCTGTTCTTGATGTCGCGCGGTGCCATGGAGACCCGCATCATCCCGAACAAGACCGCGACCAGGAGCGCGAGCACGAAGCAGATGCTGTAGGCCGCCTCCGGCCCGAGCACGGCGTAAAGACCGCCGCCCAAGGCCGGACCGACGATGGTCGCGGTCTGGAACGCCGAGGAGCTCCAGGCGATGGCCTTGGAAAGATGCTCGGGCGGCACCAGCAGCGGCACCAGCGACTGGCCGGCCGGCGCCGAGAGCGTGCGCACCACGCCGAACAAGGCCAGCACCAGATAAAAAGCCCAGAGCGCCTCGACCTTAAACACGGTCAGCGCGAAGAAAGCAGCGGCGACCACGGCCTCGAGCAGGCAGCTGAGCAACAGGATGGTGCGACGGTTGAAGCGATCGGCGAGATCGCCCGCCGGCAGGATCAGCGCCAGCATCGGCAGGAACTGCGCCAGACCGACGAAGCCGAGCTGCAGCGGATCGCTGGTGATCTCATAGACCTGATAACCGACGGCGACCGATTGAATCTGGATCGCCGCCGTCACCAGCAGCCGCGCCAACAGGAACAGCCGGTAATCGCGGTACTTCAGCACCGAGCGGCTGAGGGCGGGCGGGAGTGAGTCAGTGGACATTGCGTGCTGCCGGTCGGCGTTCAGTCGGAAAGATCTCGGTTGCGAACAAACGTCCTCTTACTCCGGCAACGGAATGAACTCCGTCTCGCCCGGCACCGGGCCGAAGCGCCCCGCTTTCCAATCTGCCTTCGCCTGTTCGATCCGGTCCTTCGAGGAAGAGACGAAGTTCCACCAGATGTTTCGCGGCCCGTCCAGGCGCGCGCCACCGAGCAGCATCAGCCGCGCGTCGTCCAGAGCCTCGATCACCACCGGCTCCTTCGAACGCAGCACCAGCATGCTGCCGGAGCCAACCTCATGGCCGGAGACGCTGATCCGCCCCAGCACCGGCTGGATCGCGCGCTCCTCGTGCTCGATCGGCACCTCGATCTTGGCACCGGCCTTCAGCATCACATCGCAATAGAGGGTCTCGGAGAAGGTCGCGACCGGCGCGCGCCGGCCGAACGCCGTCCCGGCGATAATCGTCACCGCCTTTCCCTCGCCGTCGATCTTCGGCAAGGTTCGCGCCGGATGATGGAAGAAGGCGGGATCCGCCTCCTCATGCGCCTTCGGCAAGGCGACCCAGGATTGGATGCCGAACAGCGGTCCGCCGGTGCTGCGCGTTTCCGCCGGCGTGCGTTCCGAATGCGCGATGCCGGAGCCTGCGGTCATCCAGTTGACGTCGCCCGGCCGAATGACCTGCACCGAACCCAGCGTGTCGCGATGCAGGATTTCGCCCTGGAAGAGATAGGTGACGGTCGCGAGCCCGATATGCGGATGCGGCCGGACGTCGACGCCATGCTCCGCGGCGAACGTCGCCGGCCCCATCTGATCGAAGAACACGAACGGGCCGACCGACCGCCGCTGTGCGACCGGAAGCAGGCGTCGAACCTCGAACCCGCCGATATCCCGCGGCCTGGGTTCGATGAGGAGCTCGATCGGGTCTTCTGCCACGGGCTTCAGATCGGCCGCGTGGCTTCGGCGAGCCAGGCCTTGGTCGCGTCATCCAGTTGCGGCGAAAGCGTGTCGCGCACCCGCTTGTGATAGGCGTTGAGCCAAGCCACCTCATCGGCCGCGAGCAAGCTCCGGTCCACCAGATTGATGTCGATCGGCGCGAGCGTGATGGTCTCGAATTGCAGCATGTTCGGCTCGTTCTCGACCGGCTGCACCACGATCAGGTTCTCGATCCGGATCCCGTACTCGCCGGTTTTGTAGTAGCCGGGCTCGTTGGAGATGATCATCCCGGGCTCGAGCGCCACCCGGTTCGGCGCCTTTGAGATGCGCTGCGGCCCTTCATGCACCGAGAGATAGCTCCCGACACCATGCCCGGTGCCGTGGTCGTAATCCAGCCCGACCTCCCAGAGCGGCCGCCGCGCCAGCACGTCGAGGCTGCTGCCGGTGGTGCCGCGGGGGAACTTCACCGTGGCGAGCGCGATATGGCCTTTCAACACCCGCGTGAAGCGATCCTTCATCTCAGGCGTCGGCGTGCCGACCGCGACGGTGCGCGTGATGTCGGTCGTGCCGTCGAGATACTGGCCGCCGGAATCGATCAGGTAGATCGAGTTCAGCTCGACCTTGCGGCTGCTCTTCTCGGAGACCTTGTAATGCACGACGGCGCCGTTCGGCCCGGCGCCGGAAATGGAATCGAAGCTGAAATCGCGGAACAGCTCGTTCTTGCGCCGGAACTCGGCGAGTTTCTCGGCGGCCCCGATCTCGGTGAGTCCTCCTTTCGGCGCTTCCCGGCCGAACCAGGAGAGAAAGCGCGAGACGGCGGCGCCGTCGCGGCGATGCGCCGTGCGGGTGCCTTCGATCTCGACCGCGTTCTTGCGCGCCTTCGGCAAGGCGCAGGGATCGTCTCCGACCCGCACCGTGGCGCCCGATTTGGCAAGCCGGTCGCGGATCCAGACGCCCGCCGTCATTGCGTCCAGGCCGATCTGCGCCTTGGCCTGGCCCAGCACGTCGAGCGCGCCGGCGAAGGCCTCGCGCGGCTGCACCGTGACCTCGTTGCCGAGATGGCTCAGCACCGCAGGCGTGAATTTCCGGGGATCCATGAAGACATCGACATGGCCGTCCTTGTGCAGCACGCCGAACCCCAATGCGAAGGGCGTGCGCGGCACGTCGCCGCCGCGGATGTTCAGCAACCAGGCCAGCGAATCCGGCGCGGTGATCACCGCGGCGTCGAGCCCGTCGGCGGCCAAGGCGGCACCCATGGCGCGGCGTTTCTCTGCCGCTGACTGTCCGGCGAAGCGCATGTCCTGCACGGTCACGGGCGCGATCGGCGCCGGCGGCTGGTCCGGCCAGACGGCGTCGAGCGGATTGCGGTCGACCGCGACCAGCTCGCCGCCCGCCTTCGCCGCACCATCGCCGAAGCGCCGCGCCTGATCGACGGTGAACAGCCAGGGATCGATCCCGAGCCGGCCGCCTTTGCCGAGATGCGCCTCGATCCAGCGCTCGGCCGGATCGTTGATCAGATGCTTGATCTCGAAGATCTCGGTATCGACCTCGTCGCGCACCTGCAGGGTATAGCGGCCATCGACGAAGATCGCCGCGCGATCGAGCAGCACAATGGCGAGGCCGGCCGAGCCGGTGAAGCCGCTGATCCACCCCAAGCGTTCGGCACGCTTCGGCACGTATTCGCCCTGATGCTCGTCGCCGCGCCCGATCACGAAACCGGCGAGGTTCTGCCGCTTCAATTCGGCGCGCAAAGCCGCGACCCGTTCGGCCGCGGTCCTCGGCGAGGGGGCGCCGGTGGGTTCGAAGGTGGCGCGGAAGGCAAGAAGCTGCGCCTTGACCGCTTCGCTGGGCTCGGGCGCCACCAGGTTGATCCAGTCATCGGCGCGGTCCCCCGCCGGCGCGGCGGCGACGCCGGCGATCATGGCCTTGAGGCCGTCGAGATCGGTGAACGCGCGCTGCTCCTTGAGGAGCCCGGCGAGCTTTGCGTCGCCCTGATAGGTCTCGGTCTTCCGGCTGTCCTGTATGCCCGACATCAAGCCTTCCCTCTTCCTGCACGCGGTCCCCGGTTCTACGACCTGACCAAGATTTAGGCTACCGGGACGCCAATCCTGCCGCTATTTCGCGCATGCAGCAATTTCAATGCTGCGATGCAACAAAGTCCTTAACAGCGGCGGCCGTTTGCACTTAATCTTATCGATAGGCGACGGCAATAGCGTCGTCGCCCGCTTGGAAAGACCGAAAAATGCAGACCAATCAGAAGGCGGCCCGTTCTGCCGCCCCGACCGCCGAAGGCCAGTTGCTCGCTCGGACGCGCACCGCCTTGGCAAACTCCGCGCGCAGCCTTCAGACGCGTCAGCAGGTGATTCGTGAGCTCAACCTGCTCAGCGACCGCGCCTTGGCCGATCTGGGCCTCTATCGCAGCGATATCCGTGCGTTCGCGCGCGATGCGAGCCGGATCGAGGGCGCAGAGAGCCTGATTTCCGCACTGGCCGCCGATTTGAAGGCCCTTCTGGGCTTCCACGGCACCGCCGGCGCGGCGGGCCGACCGGTCTAACGGCTCAACCCGGGTCTGTTCTGAAGGGCTGTGGGCGGATTCCCGCTCGCAAGCCCGTCGGTTGCGCCTGTTTTTCCGCACCGCCGACGCTCGGCTCCGCGACCGGGCGTCGCGGGTGATGGTTAGGACCTCCTTAACGCCCGAAATGCCTTCGTGAGGCCATTTTTCGGTTTTCACGGGACATCTATTTTTTTCACATTAATTCAATATGTTAGAGCCTTTCGGCCGCTGCAATTGTGACCGAGCCATGTCCTCAGTGATGGGCATCACGTTACACCATGCGCCCGGCTCATTGCTGCAATGCGGCATACCCCCTGCCTGAGCATAGGTCGGATTCGTATATATACCGCGTCCCAGGGATGGCCCTCGGACGGGGAAGATCCCCAGGAATTTAAGCTTTTGACGTTTCGTCGAGAGATATCGGATCGGTGAGAACCATGAATCGGATGATCAATGAGAAGGTGGCCGTGAGTGTCACCCGTGAGACCGGCTTCGCCGCGCTGAACCGCTTCGGCGCCGTGCTGGTCAACTCTGTGCGCCGCCATTTCAAGCGCGCCGCCATCGAGCGCGAGCTTTCGCGCTTGGACAACCGGATGCTCGGAGACCTCGGGCTGAACCGCAGCGAGATCGGTTTCGTCGCCCAGCAGGCGGTTGCCGTGCCGGGTGAAGGCACTCTGTTCCAGGAGTTCAGCCGCCTGGTGTTCAACGTCGTCGTGCGCCCGGTGGTCGAATGGAACCGCCGCCGCGAGATCTATGACCAGCTGATGTCGATGGACGACCGCATGCTGGCCGACATCGGCATGACCCGTTACGACGCCGCGGAATACGTGCGCCGCCTCGGCCGCGAGGTCCAGGAGCCGCTGCCGGAAGCCCTGGCCGCGATGGAGCAGGACCTGACGGCCCCGATCCGCATGTGGAACCGGGCTCGCCTGACCGCGCGCCAGCTCGACGAGCTGACCGACCGTCAGCTGGTGGATATCGGCGTGGTGCGCGGCGACATCGACGAGCTCGCGCATGAAGTGGCCCGCAAGGCGGTCGCCAATTTCAACTTCCGGCCGGAAACCCCGAAGGCCGCGTAAGCGTTATTCTTCATCGAGTTCCCTCCCTGAACTGCGGCGGCCCTCCCCGGGCCGCCGTTTTTCTTTTCAGGCACTGAGCGGCAGGACGGTGCGGTTGCGCGCGGCCTTGCCGTCGAACAGCACCACCTCCAGGGCGGCGATCCGCGCCTCGATGCCGATTCCGGCTTCATTGCAATCCCGTGCCACCGCCTCGGCCAGCACCCGCTCCTGGAACCGGCCCAGAGTGAGGTGGGCATCGAACGGCACCTGGGGTGCTCCCTGCAGCGGCCCGGAATTGAGCCGCCGGTGCAGCTCCGCCAGGACCGCCGGGACCTGCTTCGGCATCAGGAAGAGATACCAGGCCGAGTTCTCGTAATCCCGCGCCACGGTCGCCAGGGTGAAGCGCAGCGCGCAGGCGGAGAACGCGCCGGCCTGGATCCGCGCCCAGCGCAGAGCCTCGCTCTCCAGCCCGTCATCGACGCCGAACACCATGGTCACGTGCGGCGGCACCACCGCGGCATGGGGATCGTAGGTCTTGCGCAGCAGTTCCACCCGCTCGGCATCGGCCGGCTGCAAGCCGAGCGGCGCGATGACGAAGACCGGCACGGCTAGCGCCTGGCCTTCTTCAAGACCAGCACCGACCAGTCGCCGAGCCGCAGCTGGAAATCAAGCTCCAGCCCGACCGCGCGATGCGCCGCCAGCACATCCTTCGCCTGGTCGGTCATCAGCCCCGACAGCACCGCCCGCCCGTTGCGCGCCAGGTTGCGGGCGAGCGCCGGCGCCAGGGCGATCAGCGGATTGGCCAGGATATTCGCGGTGATGAGGTCATAGGGCGCGTGATCGCGGATCGTCTTCGCCTTGTAGCCGTCGGACGAGACGATGCGCACGTGCTTCTTCAGCCCGTTGATGCCGGCATTCTCCTTCGCGACCCGCACCGCGTCCTTGTCGTTGTCGCCGGCGATCACCGGCTGGCCGAACAGATGCCAGGCGGCGAAGGCGAGAATCCCTGTGCCGGTCCCGACGTCGAGGATGCGCTTGAACTTGTGCGTCTTCTTCAGGCGCAGCAGCGCCTTCAAGCAGCCCATCGTGGTCTCGTGCCGCCCGGTGCCGAAGGCCATGCCGGCATCGATCTCCAGGGCGATGCCCTGCTTCGGCCGCTTGTCGCGATCGTGCTCGCCGTGGATGAAGAACGGCCCGGCCTTGAGCGGCGGCAAGCCCTTCCGGCTCTCCAGCACCCAGTTGCGCTGCGGCAGCCTGGCGATGGTCGCCGCGATACCGAAAGGCTTCAGCGCCGCGCGGACCTCGGCGACCCGGGGCTTCGCCTCGGCGATGGTCTCCATCCGCCAGCCCTGGCCGTCCTCGAAGCTGGAGAGCGCGATACCCAGCGCCTCCATCACGGTCTCGATCTGCATCCGCAACGCATCGTTCGGCTTCAAAGCGAAGTCGATCCGGATCGACCAGAGCTCCTTGGTCTCCACTTTACTCAAGGCCGCACCACTCGGCCATGAACAGCGCGATGCTGCGCGTCACCTTGCGGACCGAGTCGAGATTCACCCGCTCGTCGAATCCGTGATAGTCCTCCGCCGCCGGCCCGTAGACCAGCGCCGGGATGCCGGCATAGAGGCCGAAGAACCGGGCGTCGGTGGTCGCGGTGATGGCGCGGGTCTCGAGCGTCTCGCCGAAAGCCAGCTGGTGCGCCTGCTCCAGCACCGCGCGCGGCGCGTCGGCGCCTGCAAGGATATAGGGCTCGGCCTGGAAGCCGTGATAGACGACCTCCGGCGGATTGTTGGCGAGAAAGCCGTCATTGCGCGCCGCCTCGCGCACCGTCCGCTCGACCGCGCTGCGCACCGAGTCCAGCGACTGTCCCGGATAGAACGAGATCCGCATGTCGAAGGTGCACCAGGCCGGCACCGAGGAGGTCCAGTCGCCGCCCTCGATCCGGGAGAGCACGAAGTTCACCGGATGCGGATGATCGCCCCAGAGTTCGTGGCGGTTGGCGTTCCATTCGGCCTCCAGCTTGTGCAGGGCGGCCACGATCGGGAAGCAGCTCTCGATCGCGTTGACGCCGCGTCCGGCATGGCCGACATGAGTCGGCCGGCCGCGCACCCTGACCTGGAACCACATGACACCGAGCTGGGCGATGTCGAGCCCGTTCTCCGCCGGCTCGGGAATGATCGCCGCATCGGCGCGATAGCCGCGCTGCAGGCAGGCCAACGCGCCGTTGCCGGTGCACTCTTCTTCCACCACCGACTGCAGGTAGACATCCGCCGCCGGCCGATAGCCCAACCGGTCCAGGGCATCGAACGCCGCCAAGCCGGCGATCAAGCCGGCCTTCATGTCGCCGGAGCCGCGGCCATAGAGCCAGCCGTTCTCGACCCGCGGCGCGAAGGGCGGATGGGTCCAGAGATCGAGCGGGCCGGTCGGCACCACGTCGATATGCCCGTTCAGGATCAGCGAACGGCCCTTGATTTCCTTGGGCCGGTGCACGCCGACCACGTTGATCGCGTTGTCATAGGAAACCGCGACCGGCGAGAAACCCGGCAGGTGCTTGATGTCGTCCACATCGATCTGCCAGCGGTCGACCTTGAGATCACGACGGCGGTATTGCTCGGCCATGAAATCCTGCGCCGTCGCCTCCGCGCCGCGCAGCGACGGAAACGCGGTCAGGTCGGCGGTCAGCTTCACCTGATCGTCGAAACCGGCATCCACCGCCGCGATGATGTCCTTGGAAAGCTTCTCGTCCATACCCCTGTCCCTTATCTCACCAGCCGCCGCTCTTCAGCCAGTCACGCACTTCCTCGAGCCGGTCATTCCCCCAGAACGGCTCGCCATCGACGATGACGAAGGGCGAGCCGAAGATCCCGCGGGCGATGGCGCTTTCGGTCTCCGTGCGCAGCTTCTCCTTCACCGCCGGCGTCTCGATCGCCGTCAGCACCTCGTCCCGATCAAGACCGATCTCCGCCGCCACATCTGCGACCACATCACGCGGCGCGATGTTGCGCCCTTGCGCGAAAGCGGCGCGATAGAGCGCTTTCGCTAGATCGCGCGCCTTCCGCGGATCGCGCGCGTCAAGCCAATAGAAAGCGCGCCCGGCGGCCTGGGTCGGCATCGGGAAACCATCGGGGAAGACCAGCGGGACCTGGAGCTTGCGGGCCGAGCGCTCCATATCGCGCAGGGAATAGCTGCCGCGCAAAGGCTGGGAGACCAACGGGCTTTGTCCCGTGGCCTTGAAGGCGGCACCCAGCAGATAAGGACGCCAGATGACCTCCCGCCCGACGGCTTCAGCAATCGCATCGATTCGATAGGAGGCGAGATAGCCGTAGGGCGAGGAGAAGTCGAAGTGGAACTCGATCGGCGCTACCACGGCAGGTTCTCGCCGCTGTAATTGAAGAACTGGCCGCTGATCCCGACGTTGAGCTTGTCGATCACCTTGCGGATCCCGGCGGCGCTCTGCTTGACGTCCAGCGTCGCGCCGGCCCCGCCCATGTCGGTCCGCACCCAGCCCGGCGAGATCACAGCGACCGAGATGCCGCGCGGGCGCAGCTCGTTGGCCGCCGTGACCGTAACCATGTTGAGCGCGGCCTTGGAGCTGCGATAGGCATAGGCGCCGCTGCTGGCATGGCCGCCCATCGAGCCCATGCCGCTGCTGATCGAGACGATCTTCTTCTGCTTCGACCGCGCGACGTGCTCGACCAAGGCTTCCATGAGCTTCAGCGGCGCGATGCTGTTGACGTGCAGCGTCTTCAGCCAGGACAGCGTATCGGTCTCGCCGAAGCTCTCATAGCCGGTGAGCATGCCGGCATTGTTCAGCAGCACATCGATGGCCACGCCATCGAGCTTCTTGGCCAGCGCCTTGATCTGCTGCTCGTCGGTGACCTCCAGGGCCTCGATGCGGATGTCGCCTTTCAGCGCCTTCAACCCATCGGCAGTCTTCGGATCGCGCGCGGTGGCGATCACGGACCAGCCGTCGCCGGCATATTGCTTGGCCAGTTCCAGGCCGATGCCGCGGTTGGCGCCGGTGATGAGAATGGTCGGCATGGGCACCTCCTAACGCAGGAACAAGGTAGCAAGACCGAGGAAAGAGAAAAAGCCGAGACAATCGGTCGTCGTGGTCAGGAACGGGCCGGCGCCGGTCGCCGGATCGAAGCCGAGACGGTCCATGGCGAGTGGAATCACGGTGCCTGCGAACCCGGCCCAGACCATGTTGAAGATCATGGCGCCGCCCAGGACGAAGCCGAGCTCGATATGCCCGAACCAGAGCGCGCCGAGCGTGCCGAGGATCGCCGCGAAAATGCAGGCGTTCATGAAGCCGACCAGCAGCTCCTTGCTGATGATGCGCCAGACATTGCTGTTGGCCGTGATCTCCTTGGTCGCGAGCGCGCGCACCGTCACGGTGATCACCTGCACGCCGGCATTGCCGCCCATCGCGGCGGTGATCGGCATCAGCACGGCCAGCGACGGATACTGGCCGATCGTGCCTTCGAAGCGCGAGATCACCACCGAGGCGATCAAGGTATTGATCAGCGTCACCACCAGCCATTGGATGCGGCGGAACGCGGTCTTGTGGGCGGGGTCGTGGAAATCGGTGTCGCCGACGCCGACGATGTTGAGCAGATCCTCCTCGGCCTCCTCGTCGATGACGCGCACGACGTCGTCGACCGTGACCACGCCGATCAGCTTGCCGCCGGTATCGACCACCGGCGCCGAAATCAGGGCGTATTGCCGGAACATATAGGCGACCGCCTCCTGGTCCATGTCGGCCGGCACCAGGCGGACCTCGGTCTCCATGATGTCGGAGAGATTGGCGTCGCGCGGCGACCGGATGGCCCGGCTCAAGGCCACCGAGCCCACCGGCTTGTTCAACCGATCGACGACATAGAGGCTGTAGAAATCGTCCGGCAGATCCTGGGTGTTGCGGAGATAGTCGATGGCCTGGCCGACATTCCAATGCAGCGGCACCGCGACCAGCTCGCGCTGCATCAGGCGGCCGGCGCTGTCCTCCGGAAAGGTCAGGCCCTCCTCGAGGGCGGCACGGTCCTCCTGCGGGATGACATCGAGCACCTGCTGCTGGCGCTCTTCGTCGAGATTCTCGAGGATTTCGACCGCGTCGTCGGAATCGAGTTCGCTGACGACCTCGGCCAGTTCCTCCGGCCGCATCTGGTCGACCACCTCTTCGCGCAAGGTGTCTTCCAGATGCGAGATCGTCTCCGCCTCGATCACATGCTTGGTGATCTCGAGGAAGAGCCGCCGTTCCTCGGGGCCGAGATGCTCGATCAGGTCGGCGACGTCGGCCGGGTGGAGCGGCTCGATCAGCGCCTCGACTTGCGGGATGTCGGCTTCCTGGAGCGCCGCCTTGACGTTCTGCAGCAGCTCCTGGGACGGTCCGTAAAGCTCTTCCTCGTCCACGGTCTCGACGATCGGAGCGCGTTCGACGCCGTTCGGTTGGTTTTCGGCCGGGCTCAAGCCGGGGATCCGCTGCGGCCGGCTGCCGCCGCGCGCTTCTCGTGCCCGTCCTGCGCCTCGACGACCGCGATTGCCGTCATGTTGACGATGCCGCGCACGGTCAAGGAGGGCGAAAGCACATGCGCCGGCTGCGCCGCACCGAGCAGGATCGGACCGATCGAGGTGCCTTGACCCAGGAGGCGCAGCAGGTTGAGCGCGATGTTGGACGCATCGAGATTCGGCATCACCAGAAGATTGGCCTTGCCGTGCAGCCGCGAGCTCGGGAACAGTCGGGCACGGATCGCCTCATCGACCGCGAGGTCGGCGCGCATCTCGCCCTCGACCTCGAGCTCCGGATCGCGCTGCAGCACCAGGCCCAGCGCCCGGCGCATCTTGCGCGCGGTCGCGGAATTGTCGGTGCCGAAGTTGGAATGCGACAGCAGGGCCGCCTTCGGCACGATGCCGAAGCGCCGGATCACCGCCGCGGAATGGATCGTCGTCTCCGCGATCTCATCCTCGGTCGGGTCGGGATTGGCCTCGGTGTCGGCGAGGAAGAAGGTGCCGGTCGGCAGGATGATCGCCGTCATCGCCGCGAAGGCCCGGCTGCCCGGCGCCTTCCCGAGGATGGCACCGACATGCTCCAGATGCCGGTGGAAGCGGCCGACCGTGCCGCAGAGCATGGCATCGGCCTCGCCGCGCCGGACCATCAGCGCCGCAATCACCGTCGGACGGGTGCGCACCAGGTCGCGCGCCACGTCCGGCGAGACGCCGCGGCGCTCGGTCAGGCTGTGATAGAGCGTCCAGTATTCCTTGTAGCGATGGTCGTTCTCGGGATCGACCAGCTCGAAATCCCGGCCCGGCTGCAGCCGCAGGCCCATGCGCTCGATGCGTTTCTGCACGACCGAGCGGCGGCCGATCAGGATCGGCTTCGCGAGGCCCTCGTCCACCGCCGTCTGCGCCGCACCCAGCACCCGCTCTTCCTCGCCCTCGGCATAGACCACGCGCTTCGGGTCGCGGCGGGCGCGATCGAACAGCGGCTTCATCACCAAGCCGGAGCGGAACACGAATTGCTGCAGGCGTTCCTTATAGGCGGCCCAGTCTTCGATCGGGCGCGTGGCGACGCCGCTTTCCATCGCCGCCTTGGCGACGGCGGGCGCGATTTCCATGATCAGGCGGGGATCGAACGGCCGCGGGATCAGATACTCGGCGCCGAATTGCAGGCTCTCGCCGCCATAGGCCGAGGCCGCGACATCGGAGAACTCGGCGCGGGCCAGGCGCGCGATCGCCTTCACGCAAGCGATCTTCATCGCCTCGTTGATCGCGGTGGCGCCGACATCGAGCGCGCCACGGAAGATATAGGGGAAGCAGAGGACATTGTTGACCTGGTTCGGATAGTCCGAACGGCCGGTGGCGATCACCGCCTCGGGACGGATCGCCTTCACCTCTTCCGGCATGATCTCCGGAGTCGGGTTGGCGAGCGCGAAGACGATCGGCCGCTCGTTCATGGTTGCGACCATCTCCGGCTTCAGCACGCCCGGCGCCGAGAGGCCGAGAAAGACGTCGGCGCCCTTGATCGCGTCGGCCAAAGTCCGCGCATTGGTCTTGCGCGCATAGCGGTCCTTGCGCGGGTCCATCAGCTCCTTGCGGCCTTCATAGACCACGCCGGCGATGTCGCTGACGATGATGTTGTCGATCGGGAAACCGAGGGCGACCAACAGGTCCAGGCAGGCCAGCGCCGCGGCGCCGGCGCCGGACGTGACCAGCTTCACCCGGTCGATCGGCTTGCCGACCACTTCCAGCCCGTTCATCAGCGCGGCGGCGACGATGATCGCCGTGCCGTGCTGGTCGTCGTGCATCACCGGGATTTTCATCCGCTGGCGCAGCTTGCTTTCGATCTCGAAGCATTCCGGCGCCTTCACGTCCTCGATATTGATGCCGCCGAAGCTGGGCTCCAGGCTGGCGACGATATCGACGAATTTCTGCGGGTCGGTTTCGTTGATCTCGAGGTCGAAGACGTCGATATCGGCGAATTTCTTGAACAGGACGGCTTTGCCCTCCATCACCGGCTTGGCGGCCAGCGGACCGATCGCGCCCAGGCCCAGGACGGCGGTGCCGTTGGTGACCACCGCGACCAGGTTGGCCCGGCTGGTCACTTCGGCCGCCGCGCGCGGGTCGGCGACGATGGCCTCGCAGGCGGCGGCGACACCGGGCGAATAGGCCAAGGCCAGGTCGCGCTGGTTGGCCAGCGGCTTGGTCGCCACGACGGCCAGCTTTCCCGGCTTCGGCAGGCGGTGATATTCGAGCGCGGCCTCTTTCAGGCTGTCATCCGCCATCCGTCCCTCGACCCCATTTCCTGGAAGAATGTGAAGTGTACTTTGGATGGACAGAATATAGCGGAGGGACCCGCGCGCGCTACTGCGGCGGGATCTCCGTCTACCGATATCAGCTTTGCACTGAAAGGATTGGTGCGGTCGAGAAGACTCGAACTTCCACGGGTTGCCCCACAGCGACCTCAACGCTGCGCGTCTACCAGTTCCGCCACGACCGCAGCGGGGGCTCGGAGCACGAACGCCCCTTGCCTAATCCGAGCCGGGGGAATAGCAAATCGGCCGTGCCCAAGCAAGCGGAAAGCACCCCCGGAATGGCCCTGCCCCAGCCTGCTCATAAGCCGCTGGAATGGCGGATTTCCGCGGGTTTGGTCGATTACCCGACGGCCCTGGCCGAGATGGAGGCCCGGGCCGCGGCGATCCATGCCGGAACCGCCGCGGAGCAGGTCTGGCTGCTGGAGCATCCGCCGCTCTACACCGCCGGAACCAGTGCCAGGCCGGAGGACCTGCTCGTGCCCGATGCCCTTCCGGTCTATCGGGCGGGGCGCGGCGGACAACTGACCTATCACGGCCCGGGCCAACGTATCGGCTATGTGATGCTGGACCTGCGTGCACGGGGAGGCGATCTCCGACGCTACGTCCACGAACTCGAAGACTGGATCATCCGCACCCTCGCCCGCTTCGGCGTCAAAGGCGAGCGGCGCGAGGGGCGGATCGGCATCTGGGTGGCCACCAAGGACCAGAGGGGGGGCGACCGCGAGGACAAGATCGCGGCGCTCGGCGTCCGGGTCCGGCATGGCGTCACCTTCCATGGCATTGCGATCAACCGCGATCCCGACCTGCGGCACTTCGCCGGCATCGTGCCCTGCGGGATCCAGGAGAGCGCCGCGCAGCCTTTCGGTGTCACCTCGCTGGCTAAGCTCGATAAGCCGGTCACACAGGCGGAGTTGGATGCGGCGCTGCAGGCGACGTTCGCCGAGGTCTTCGGCTGATGTCCGTCAAATTGCGTCTGCGACACCCCGTCGCGCCGCGCCATGTCACAGCATCCGCTTCGCGGCGCGGGCCTATCCTGAACTGAGAAGAAGTCAGGGGAGTACGTCCATGGATCACAAGACAGCACTCAATCAGGCGCCGCCGAAAGAAATGGCGGCCATGATGCTGACGATCGCGGTCGATCCCGAGAAGATGGCGACCGATTGGGGCCGTGTGCAGCTTCAGCATGCGGTGCGGCGCTGCCATGGGTGCAGCGCGCTCTACACCTGCCGTTATTGGCTCGGCGATGCGCATCGCAACCCGCGGGCGTTCCGGGAATTCTGCCCGAATGCCGGGCTGCTCGAGCGCTTCCGCGGCGACCGCCGCGGCAAGGCGCGTCAGACCGTCGGCAGCTGACGAAAGCCGGTTTCCGCCCGAACCTCTTCGACAGTGATCTCGAGTTCGGTCACGCGCGCGGCGGGCGGCCCCTGACGGCAGGCTTCGATCATCGCGTCCACCGCCGCAACCGGTCCCGAAACCAGCGCCTCGACACTGCCATCGCGCCGATTGCGCACCCAGCCGTTCAACCCACGCTTGGTCGCCTCGCCCACGGTCCACCAACGGTAGGAGACACCCTGGACGCGTCCCTGGATGATCAAGCGCACCGTCTTCTCGCCTTCGGGCAGCGCCGTCACCTCACGCGAACTCGAGGATGACCTGATCGACCGCCAGGCTGTCGCCAGGCTTCGCGTGAAGCTTCGCCACCTTGCCATCGCGTTCGGCCTTCAGGATGTTCTCCATCTTCATCGCCTCGACCACGGCGAGGGTCTGGCCGGCCTTGACCTCTTCGTCCGGATGAACGGCGAGGCTGACCAGCAGGCCCGGCATCGGCGAAAGCAGGAATCGCGACATGTCCGGCGGCACCTTCTCCGGCATGAAGGTATCGAGCTCGGCGGCGCGGGTATTGAGCACCACCGTCTTCAACGTGGCGCCGCCATGGCTTACGCGATAGCCGACGCCGTTGCGGTCGATCTGCACCGTGATCGGCCTGCCGTCGATCCGGCCCTGATAGAGCGGATCGCCCAGGCGCCAATTGCTGATCACCTCGCGGCTGCTGCTGCCGCCGACCACGGCGAAGCCGCCGGCGGTCTCCACCACCGAGACCGCATGGGCGGCGCCGCCCAGCTTCACCACCCAATCGCCGCCGACCTTGCTGCCCTTGGCCTGGAAATGCGGCTGCCGCGCATGCGCGCGCCGCTCATAGAGGTGGTGCACGGTCGCCATCACCGCGACCAGATCGGCTGTCGCGTCGGGATCCGGCGTGACGCCGTGGAAACCGTCGGGGAATTCCTCGGCGATGAAGGCCGTGGAGAGCCGGCCCGCCTGGAAGCGCGGATGCGCCGCCAACGCCGAAAGGAACGGAATGTTGTGGCTGAGGCCGCGGATATAGAAGGCGTCGAGCGCTTCCAGCATCGCCGCCACCGCCGCCGGGCGATCGGCCCCATAGGTGACCAGCTTGGCGATCATCGGATCGTAGAACATGCTGATCTCAGCGCCTTCATAGACGCCGGAATCGACGCGCACCGAGGGGCCTTCCGGCGGCTCGGCATAGCGGATCAGGCGTCCGGTCGAAGGC
This sequence comes from Dongia sedimenti, assembly GCA_030715195.1. Lineage (GTDB taxonomy): Bacteria > Pseudomonadota > Alphaproteobacteria > Dongiales > Dongiaceae > Dongia > Dongia sedimenti. The sequence continues at coordinate 25,374 of JAUYVI010000001.1, read as the reverse complement.
AGGAAGTTGCGGAACGGATCCTCGGCGTAGACGCGGGCTTCCAGCGCCCAGCCCTTCAGCCGCACGTCGGATTGCCGCAGCTTCAACTTCTCGCCGGCCGCAACGCGGATCATCTGCTCGACCAGATCGAGACCGGTCACCAGCTCGGTCACCGGATGCTCGACCTGAAGCCTGGTGTTCATCTCCAGGAAGTAGAAGTTGCGCTTCTGGTCGACGATGAACTCGACCGTGCCGGCGGACTTGTATTTGACGGCCTTTGCCAGGGCGACCGCCTGCTCGCCCATGGCGGTGCGGGTCTTCTCGTCGAGGAAGGGGCTGGGCGCCTCCTCGATCACCTTCTGGTGCCGGCGCTGGATCGAGCATTCGCGCTCGCCGAGATAGAGGCAATGGCCGTGACCGTCGGCCAGGATCTGGATCTCGATATGACGCGGCTGCTCGATGTATTTCTCGGCGAACACCCGCTCGTCGGCGAACGAGGAACGCGCCTCGTTGCTGGCCGATTTGAAGCCTTCGCGCGCTTCGTCGTCGTCATGGGCGATGCGCATGCCCTTGCCGCCACCGCCGGCCGAGGCCTTGATCATCACCGGATAGCCGATCTCGCGGGAGACCTTCACGCAATGCTCGGCATCCTTGATCACGTCAAGGAAGCCCGGAACCATGCTGACGCCGGCTTCCTTGGCGAGCTTCTTCGATTCGATCTTGTCGCCCATCGCCTGCACTGCGTGGGGATCCGGGCCGATGAAGGCGATCTTCGCCTTCTTCAAAGCTTCGGCGAACTTTACGTTCTCGGAGAGGAAGCCGTAGCCCGGATGCACCGCGTCGGCGCCGGTCTGCTTGCAGGCGTCGATGATCTTCTCGATCTTGAGATAGCTCTCCGCCGCCGCGGCCTGGCCGATTGCGACGGCCTCATCGGCCTCGCGCACGTGCAGCGCGTCGGCATCGGCCTCGGAATAGACCGCGACGGTCTGGATGCCCATGGCCCGCGCCGTGCGGATGACGCGACAGGCGATCTCGCCTCGGTTGGCGATGAGGATTTTCTTGAACATCGTCACAGCGGGATGTTGTCGTGTTTCTTCCAGGGATTCTCGAGCTTCTTGTCCCTGAGCATGGCGAGCGAGCGGCAGATCCTTTTCCGGGTGGAGTGCGGCATGATCACGTCGTCGATGAAGCCGCGGGCGCCGGCCACGAAGGGATTGGCGAACTTCTCGCGATACTCGTCGGTGCGCTCGGCGATCTTCTGCTGGTCGCCGATATCGGCACGGAAGATGATCTCGACCGCACCCTTCGGCCCCATGACCGCGATCTCCGCCGTCGGCCAGGCGAAGTTGACGTCGCCGCGGATGTGCTTGGAGCTCATGACGTCATAGGCGCCGCCATAGGCCTTGCGGGTGATGACCGTGATCTTCGGCACCGTCGCCTCCCCATAGGCAAACAGCAGCTTGGCGCCGTGCTTGATGATGGCGCCGTATTCCTGTGCGGTGCCTGGCAGGAAACCCGGCACGTCGACGAAAGTGACGATCGGGATGTTGAAGCAGTCGCAGAACCGCACGAAGCGGGCCGCCTTGCGGCTGGAATCGATGTCGAGGCAGCCGGCCAGGACCATCGGCTGGTTGGCGACGATGCCGATCGTGTCGCCGCCCATGCGCGCGAGGCCGATCACCATGTTCTTGGCGTAGTCGGGCTGGATCTCGAAGAAGTCGCCTTCATCGACGACCTTCAGGATCAGTTCCTTGATGTCGTAGGGCTTGTTCGGATTGAGTGGGACCAGCGTATCCAGGGACAGCTCGTCGCGATCGATCGGATCGGTCGTCTCGCGCGCCGGCGCCTTCTCGCGGTTCGACGCGGGCAGCAGATCGATGAAGCGGCGCAGTTGTAGCAGCGCCTCCACGTCGTTCTCGAAGGCGAGATCGGCGACGCCGGACTTCTGCGAATGGGTGAGCGCGCCCCCCAGCAGCTCGGCCGTGACGTTCTCATGTGTCACCGTCTTCACCACGTCGGGGCCGGTGACAAACATGTAGGACGAGTCCTTCACCATGAAGATGAAGTCGGTCATGGCCGGCGAATAGACGGCGCCGCCGGCGCAGGGTCCCATGACCAGCGAGATCTGCGGCACGACGCCGGAGGCCATGATGTTGCGCTGGAACACTTCGGCATAACCGGCGAGCGAGGCGACGCCCTCCTGGATCCGGGCGCCGCCTGAATCGTTGAGGCCGATGACGGGTGCCCCGACCTTCATCGCCTGGTCCATGACCTTGCAGATCTTCTCGGCATGGGCTTCCGAGAGCGAGCCGCCGAAGACGGTGAAGTCCTGGCTGAAGACGAAGACCAGGCGGCCGTTGACCGTGCCGTAGCCGGTGACCACGCCGTCGCCCGGCACGCGCTGCTCCGCCATGCCGAAATCGACCGAGCGATGCTCGACGAACATGTCCCATTCTTCGAAGGAATCGGCGTCGAGCAGGAGCTCGATCCGCTCCCGCGCGGTCAGGCGGCCCTTGGCGTGCTGGGCCTGGACCCGGCGCTCGCCGCCACCGGCCCGTGCCGCCGCCCTCTTCTCCTCCAACCGGCGAAGGATTTCCTGCATCGACCATCCCCCCAGGACCTCTCGCGGCGGGGTGCCAACCCCTTTTCTTGCCGCAGGTGCGAAATCCCCTTAGCAGAAAGGTCTAGGCAGCACCAGTCGCCAACAGATCGAGAAACCGCCGTGCGGCAACGAGATCCGCCCTTTGGGCGGCCCGGCGTTTCTCGGCTTCGGGGTCGATGCCCCAGCGTTCGGCCTGGAACAGCTCGTCCAGCTGGGCGGCATCGGCGGCCGCCTCCGGCCCGATCCGGTCTTCCAGCACCGCCAGCGCGAGGGCCAGCGACCCAGACGCGCCGGTCATGACGGCGAGGGCGGTCAGACGATGATCGTCCTGGGCCGCCACGGCGCGGGTCAGGCCGGCCAGGGCATGGTCCGATTGCGGGATCGCCATCACGCCGGTGGCGACCTGCAACGCGACGTCGTAGCGCTCGCGCAACCAGTCGATCAGCGGATCCCAGGCGGCGGCCTGGCGCGCGACCAGCTCGGCCGGCGCTTCGGCGCGGTAGCAGACGAGATCGGTCGCGGCATAGCCGGCCGTCTCGGCGACGATGCGGTCGCGGTCCGGCGCCACGCGGTCGATCGCCGTGCTGGCGAACTGCATCAGCGGCATGGTGTCCGGCCTGACCTTGGTATCCTGGGCGGCCCATTCACCGGCGATCGCCTCGGCAAGCGCGCGGGTCGGCACGAGGAGCGGATTGCGCGCCGGGGTCTTCACCACCTTGCCGTCGAGGGCGATGCGCCAGCCCTCCGCATCCTGAACGGCGGCGGCTTCGCGGTAGAAGCGGCGGTTGACGTCGATGCTCATGAAAGTCAGTTGCCGAACAGGCTTTTGCCGAGGTCGTCGAGCGCCTTGCCGGCGTCCTCGCCGGCCTTCTTCGTGGCGTCGACTGCGCCCTGACCCAGCTCTTGCGCACCCTGCCCGACGCCATCCGCAGCCGTGCCGAGACCGTCGATGATCTTCTCGCCGGCCGAGCTCTGCTTGGCCTTGCTTCCCGCTTCCGCGGCGCCGACGCAGGGATTGGCAACGCTGCTGCTTCCGCCGAGGCCGGTCAGCGAGGAGAGCGCACCGAAAGTCGCGGTGTTGGCGGCGCGCGCGGCGAAGTCCGCCGTATTGCCGACCGCGCCCAACGGATCGGGCGACACGGACGGGCGCGCGAGCGTGCCGCCGACATTGATAGGCACGGCGAGATTGGCGAGGTTCACCTGCTTCGAATTGCTGTCGAAGTGGAGATGCAGGGTCTCGTCGCGGAGATTGACGTCGCCGGTGCCGACCACGGTGACGCCGGGCGTGTCGAGCACCAGCGTCTTCGCGCCGGCGATGCCATCGACCGTGGCGAAATCGGTCACCATGCAATTGACCCGCGCGGCATCGGCCGTGCCGCCGACGGTCACCAGCTGGAAGAGGTCGGCGAACATCAGGCGCGCGAAGTCGTTCTTGATCGCGCCCTCGCCCATCTCCAGATGGATGCCGCCGTTCAACCCGGCCATCAACCCGCGCAAGGACGCGCCCGGCCCCTGCACCACGGCTTCGAGATTGAGCCGGCCGGCGGTCACGGCGCCGCCCATGCCCATGGCATCGAGCAGCGGCGCGCCATCGACATTGTTGGCGCGGAGGCGCGCTTCGATCGCCGCAGGCTGCGCGGCACCGTTCACATTGGCGGCGAGGCCGAGCGTGCCCTGGCCGAGGCCCGCGGTCAGCGCGGTGATCTTCAGCGTACCGGCTTGCAGCGCCGCTTCGCCGACCAGGTTGTCGAGCACGGTATCTCCCAGGATCGCGCGCTGCACATTGAGGCGGAACTGGCCGTCCACCGCCTGCAGGCCGCTCAAATCCCAGGGCGCGGCGGAGAAGACCTTGCCGTCGCCGGGTGCCGCCGACTTCTTCTCCGCAGGCTTGATGCCGAGATCGGCAAGATCGAAATGACTCGAGGCCAAGGCCGCGTTGACCACGAGCGGCGTCGCCGCCGGATCGACATCGACATGCCCGGTGAAATCGCTGTTGCCGACTTTGCCGGCCAGGCCGTCGAAGACCAGCTTGCCGTCCGGATTGGCCACCTTGGTGCGGAACTGATAGGCGCCGAGCGGCGGCAGAGTGGTGCCGAACAAGGCGCCGAGGTCGGAAGCGGCCTTGCCGGAGAGAGTCACTTCGAGCGCGAGACCCTGGATCGTCGCGGGATTGGCGATCTCGCCCTTGACCGCCAGATCGCCGCCGGCGATCTGGCCGGTCGCATTGATCGGCAGCGGACCCTGGCTGAGATTCGCGAGCGACCCGGTGATCCCCTTGAGGCTGACCGGAACGGTGTCGACCTTGCCGTCGAAGGCGACCGCAAGATTGCCGAGCGTATCGCTCGGCGCCACGGTCAGCTTGTCGACCTGGACGGTCCGGCTCTCCCCGGTGACCCCGTTCTTCCAGCGGATCGTGGCGTTCTCGATCGTGGCCTGGTTGATCTGGGGCAGCGGCGCGGTGCTGCTTCCGCCGGTGGCGGCCGTGCCCATCACCCAGTTGCCCTGGCCGTCCTTGTTGGTCTCCAGCAGGATCTCGGCGCCGATCAGGCGCACCTGCTTGATCTGGATCTGGCTGGAAAGCAGCGGAATGAGCGCGATGTCGGCCTCAAGCCGATCGAGCTTCAGCATCTGCGGCTCGGAACCCCAATCCGCATTGCGGAACGAGACCTGGTCGATTTCCAGATGTGGGATCAGCGACAGGCCGACCTTGACGTCGCCGGCCAGGACCAGCTCCCGCCCGGTCGCGGCCTTGACCTGGCTCGCGACGAGGTCCTTGTAGCTGTTGAAATCGACCGACCGGATGATGGCGAATACGGCGGCGACGCCGCCCACCACCACGATTGCCGCTCCGGTCAGGAGACGCTTGATCCGCATGAAAGTTGGCTCCGCTCTTTGGGGGCCGATTTTACCGGTTCGCGGAGAGCGATTGCAAACAGTGGATCAATTCCGACGGGTGCTGGAGGACGGCATCCGCACCGGCGGCATGCAGCTCCTCGACCTCGTGGTAGCCCCAGCCGACGCCGATCGCGGTCGCCCCGGCGGAACGGGCCATTTCGATGTCGAAGGTGGTGTCGCCGATCACGACGGTTTGCGCCGGTTCGACGGCGGTTTCGGCCATGGCGCGGAGCACCATGTGCGGGTCCGGCTTCGACCGGCAGTGATCCGGCGTCTGGAGTGTGTGGAACCGGTCGCGCAGGCCGAGTTCACGCAGGGTGTGTTCCAGCCCGACCAGATTCTTGCCGGTCGCGACGCCGAGGAAGATCTCGGGTGCGCTCAGTGCATCGATCAGCTCGCGGATGCCGTCGAACAAGGGCTCGTGCAGTTCGGCCCGGCTGCGAAGATCGCGGACGATCTCGCGATAGGCCGCGGCGAGGTTCGCGATCATCACCGGGTCGTCGCTTTCCAGCACCCGGGCGATCCCGATCTCCAGCGTGAGGCCGACCTGCCGGCGGACCTGCTCCGGCGTCGGCTCGGGCAGGCCGTGGCGGCGCCAGGCGGCGAGCATACCGGCGACGATGTTGTGCTGGCTGTCGACCAGGGTGCCGTCGCAATCGAAGACCACCAGGCGATAGCCGCCGATTTCCGTCATCGCTTGGTCTCGAGGTCGACGAAGGGATCGCCGTCGGGTTCCGAGGAGAAGCCGAAGAACTTCCAGGTCGCCTGCATATGCGGCGGCAGCGGCGCGGTCGCCTCGATCCAGCCCTTGCGCGGATGCGGGATCCGGATCGACCGGGCATGGAGATGCAGCTTGCGCGACAGGTTCTCGCGGGTGAGCTGTGCCGCCAGGCCGCCATATTTGCCGTCCCCCAGGATCGGCGTGCCGAGGATGACGCAATGGGCCCGGAGCTGGTGCGTCCGGCCGGTCTCCGGCATCAGCGCCACCCAGGCGGCCCGGTTGCCGGCGCGCTCGATCATGGCGTAGCGGGTCACCGCGTGGCGGCCCTCCTCCTCGTCGATGCCGACGCGCTCGCCATAGCCGCCGGCCTGTTTCGACAAGGGCGCGTCGATGGTGCCGCGGTCGGGCCTCGGGATGCCGACCACCACCGCCCAATAGACCTTGCGGGCCGATTTGTGGCGGAAGGCCTCGGCGAGCTCGCGCGCCGCCTTGGCGTTGCGGGCCAGCACCAGGACGCCGCTGGTATCCTTGTCGAGCCGATGCACCAGGCGCGGCCGTTCGCTCGCCTCGAACTTCAGGCTGTCGAGCATGGCGTCGAGATTCTTGTCCAGTCCGGTCCCGCCTTGCACCGCGAGCCCTGCCGGCTTGTCGATCACCAGGACATCGGCGTCCTTGTAGAGCACGGCGTCGCGCAGCAGCTTCGCATCCTGATCGGACACCGGCTTCGGCTTGGGCGTACGCGGCTTGTCAGCATCCTGCGCCGGCGCGATCGGCGGCACCCGCAGCACCTGGCCGGCGGCGATGCGGTCGCTGGCCTTGGCGCGCTTGCCGTCGAGGCGGATTTGGCCGGTGCGCAGCAGCTTCTCGAGGCGGCCGTGATTGATCTCGGGGAAATTCTTCTTGAACCAGCGATCCAGTCGCTGGTCGCCGTCATCCGTGCCGACAGTGATTTGCTGGACGCCGCTCATGGCCGGCGTCGCATCAGGCAGCCTGACGGTCGCGCTTCAGCCAGTTGAGAAGCTGCTCGCTGCTCATCAGGTAGACGCCGATCTGCGCGAGCTCGTCGAGGCCGGCATCGGTCGCGCCGGAAATGGCGTCGGTGGCGAGGACGATGCGGAAATCCCGGTTGGAGGCGGCGTAGACCGTCGAGCGGGGAGAGGTCGGAAAATCGGTGCCGCAGAGAACGATGGTGGTGATGCCGAGCGACTTCAGGTGATCTTCAAGCGGAGTCTGGAAGAAAGCGGAGAGGCGCGGCTTGTAGCAGAGCCACTCGCGGTGGCCGACCTCTTGGAGCTTGCCGTCGAGCAGCAGCTCCGGCTCGAGGCGCTGACCGAGGCTGGGCTTCAGCTCGTCGATCAGTTCGGCACCCGAGGTGCCCGGCATGACGATTCGCTGGCCGGCTTCGATCGCCGCGCGATGGCAGAGATCGACATTCGAGCCGTTGCAGCGATAGAGCCTGAGCGTGTGCACGATCGGCGCGCCGGCGGATCGGAAGGCATCGATCAGGCGGCGCATCGCCGGGACCGTTGCAAGCGCGCCACCGACCGTGGCGGGCGAATTGGGAAGGACGAAATCGCGTTGTGCGTCGATGGTGATCAGAGCGACCCGTTCACGCTCCGGCGCCAGATACTCTTTCATACTGCCCCGAACCTCTTCGAACGGACTTCCCCCGAAGCCCAACCAAATTTCGCCGGAACCCTAGCCCCAGGTCCGAAGGGCTGGCAAGCCCACCCGGTGCATGGCTCAAGCGACCGTCGTGCAAGGCTTTTTGTCTTGCACGTGGTCAGATAACTTCAGGCAAGTTTCGCGCCGTTCAATCGTTGTTCTCGTCGCCGCGCTTCGCGCCGCCGTCCGTGTCGCGCTTCGCGCGGAGCCGATCCCAGTATTCGAGGCGTTTGATGATCTCGCGCTCGAAGCCGCGCTCCTTCGGTTGGTAGAAACGGCGCCGCGCCATGCCTTCAGGGAAGTAGTTCTGACCTGAAAAGCCGTCGGCCGTATCATGATCATATTCATAGCCCTTGCCGTAGCCGATCTCCTTCATCAGCTTGGTCGGCGCGTTCAGGATGTGCTTGGGCGGCATGAGCGAGCCGGTCTCTTTCGCGGCACGAACGGAATTGTTGTAGGCCATATAGGCCGCGTTCGATTTCGGCGCGGTGCCGAGATAGATGACGCAATGGGCGATCGCGAGCTCGCCCTCGGGAGACCCCAGGCGCTCATAGGTGTCCCAGGCGGCGATCGCCTGCGGCAGCGCGTTGGGATCGGCCATGCCGATATCCTCGACCGCGAAGCGCACCAGCCGCCGCGCGATGTAGAGCGGGTCCTCGCCGCCGGCCAGCATGCGCGCCAGCCAGTAGAGCGCCGCATCGGTATCGGAACCGCGCAGGGACTTGTGCAGCGCGCTGATCAGGTTGTAATGGCCTTCCTGGGCCTTGTCGTAGAGCGGCGCCCGCTTCTGCACGGCCTTCGCCAGGCCGGACGGATCGAGGGCCTTCTCCGGCGGCAGGCGAAACAGCTCTTCCGCCATGTTCAGCAAATAGCGACCATCGCCGTCGGCCATGGCGCGGACGGCGGCGCGGGCATCGGCGTCGAGCGGCAGGCGCTGGTGCATGGTCGCCTCGGCGCGCTCCAGCAGCTGCTCCATCGCCGCGTCATCCAAGCGATTCAGCACGAAGACCTGGCAGCGCGAGAGCAGCGCGCCGTTCAGCTCGAAAGAGGGGTTCTCGGTCGTCGCACCGACCAGCACCACCGTGCCGTCCTCGACGTAAGGGAGAAAGCCATCTTGCTGCGCCCGGTTGAAGCGATGGATCTCATCGACGAAGAGCAGCGTCCCCTCGCCCATCCGCCGCCGCTCGCGCGCGGCCTCGAACACCTTGCGCAAATCGGCGACGCCGGAGAACACCGCCGAAAGAGGCTCGAAGGCGAGATTCACCTGCTCGGCCAGCAGGCGCGCCATCGTCGTCTTGCCGCAGCCGGGCGGGCCCCAGAGGATCATCGACGAGATCTGGCCGTTTTTCAGCATGCGGCCGATCGGCGCTTCCGGGCCGATCAGATGGTCCTGGCCGACGACCTCGTCGAGCCGGCGCGGCCGCAAGCGGTCGGCCAAAGGCCGCGGCGCGTTCTGCTCGAACAGGCTCACCACGTCAGCGCACCTCGATGGTCTTGCTCTGGCCGTTGCGGCTGACTGTGAGGCTCCATTGGTCGGCGGGCTGGCTCACGACGGCCACCACCTCGTCGACCGAATAGACATCCCTGCCGTTGATCTTGGTCAAGAGATCGCCGGGCTCGAGACCGATCTTGTCCGGATAGGAGCCGCGGCGGATTTTCAGGATCGCGACACCCTTCCACTCGCCGACGCCGAGTTCGTCGCTGACCGCGGGCGAGAGGTTGACGACCACGGCGCCGTTCAGCGGCTGCTCGCCCTTGAGCTCGGTCTCGTCGCGCGCCGGTTGCTCCGGCGCCTCGATCAGCTTCACCGGCAGGTCGAGCGGCTTGCCGCGGCGGACCACGTTCAGCGAAGCGGTGCCGCCGACCTTCTGGGTCGCGAGTCGGAACCGCAATCCGCCCGGATCCCCGATGTTGCGGTCATTCACCCCGACGATAACGTCGCCCGGCTGCAGGCCGGCACGGTCGGCCGGGCCCATCGGGTAGACCTGCTGCACCACGACGCCGCCGGGATGCGGCAGGCCCATGCTGACCGCGATATCGGCGGTCAGCGCCTCGCCGGAAACGCCGATCCAGGGCTGCACCAGCTTGCCGCCGCTGGCCTCCGCATCGAGGATGCGGGCGACCATGTTGGACGGAATCGCGAAGCCGATGCCGATGCTGCCGCCGGTCTTGGAATAGATCGCGGTGTTGATGCCGATCAGCTTGCCATCGGTCCCGATCAGCGCACCGCCCGAATTGCCCGGATTGATCGCGGCATCGGTCTGGATGTAGTAGCCGTAGTCGCCGACCCCGATGTTGGTGCGTGCCAGCGCCGAGACGATGCCCATGGTGACGGTCTGGCCGACGCCGAACGGATTGCCGATCGCCAGGACCAGATCGCCGACATTGATGTCGTCGGAATCCTTCAGCTCCAGGGTGGGCAGCACCTCGCCCTTGGTCTCGATCTTGAGAATTCCGATGTCGAACTTCTCGTCCGCCGCGATCACCGTCGCCGGAAACTCGCGCCCGTCGCTCAGCACGACCCGGATCTCGTCGGCCTTGGCGATGACGTGGTTGTTGGTGACGATCAGCCCGTCCGGCCGGACGACGACGCCGGAGCCCAGCGAATTCTGCACCCTTTCCCGTGGCGTCTGACTGCCGAAGAACTGCTGGAAGAACGGATCGTCGAAGAACGGCGAGACCGGCCGCTCCTTGACCACGGTGCGGGTGAAGATGTTCACCACCGCCGGCGCCGCCTTCTTCACCAGCGGCGCGAAGGTGAGCTCGATCTGGGTCTTGGTCTGCGGCACCACCTCCTGGGCGAACGCGGGCGTCGCAAGGAAGAGAGCCAGGGCGAGAGAGGCTGCAAGTCGGAGCATCATTGTTCTTCCAGTCTTCAGCAACGGCAGTCCGATCGGGGTGCTTACCATTCCGTCTACTTGGCCATTAAGGGCCGAAAAAGCAAAGGGGCGGCACCGACGGCGCCGCCCCTTCACAACTTCGTCGCGCGAAGCGCGCCTTACGCGGCTTCGGCTTCCTCGGACTTCTTCTCCGCGGTCGGGCCGGAATCGGTGCCCTTGGCGGCAGGGTCGCGGTCCACGAACTCGATGATCGCCATTGGCGCAGCGTCACCGTAGCGGAAACCAGCCTTCAGCACGCGGGTGTAGCCGCCCGGACGACCCTTGTAGCGGTCGGCCAAAACGGTCATCAGCTTCGTCACCAGCTTCTCGTCCTGCAGGTGAGAGATGAGCTGACGGCGGGCATGGAGGCCGCCGCGCTTGCCGAGGGTGACCAGCTTCTCGACGACCGGACGCAGGTCCTTCGCCTTCGGCAGGGTGGTCTTGATCTGCTCATGCTTGATCAGCGCCTGGGACAGATTCATGAACAGTGCCTTGCGATGGCTCTTGGTCCGATTGAGCTTACGCCCGGACATGCCGTGACGCATGGTTCCTCTCCTCTCTCACTGGCCTTCCCTCTTTCATATCGAGGGCGAGACCGATTGCGGGACCCGGGTGCCGCGATATCACGTGATATCGTGAACGCTCGGGTTCGGGCCGGATGGCCCTGCCTTAAGACGGGTTCAGTCAGTACGGCTCGTCGAGCCGCTTCGCCAGTTCTTCGATGTTCTCCGGCGGCCAGTTCGGGATTTCCATACCGAGATGGAGACCCATCTGCGCCAGCACTTCCTTGATCTCGTTCAGCGACTTGCGGCCGAAGTTCGGGGTGCGGAGCATTTCCGCCTCGGTCTTCTGCACCAGGTCGCCGATATAGACGATGTTGTCGTTCTTCAGGCAGTTCGCCGAACGCACCGAAAGCTCGAGTTCGTCGACCTTGCGGAGCAGGTTGCGGTTGAACGGCGGCTCGGAGGTCCGCTCCTCCGCCATGACGGCGGTCGGCTCCTCGAAGTTGATGAACAGCTGGAGCTGATCCTGCAGGATGCGGGAGGCGATCGCCACCGAATCCTCCGGGGTCATCGCACCGTTGGTCTCGATCTGCAGCGACAGGCGGTCATAGTCGGTGACCTGGCCGACGCGGCTGTTCTCGACCTTGTAGGAGACCTTACGGACCGGCGAGAAGATCGCATCGACCGGAATGAGACCGATCGGCGCATCCTCGGGACGGTTCTGCGAAGCGGCGATGTAGCCCTTGCCGGTGTTGACCGTGAACTCGATCGCAAGGTTCGCACCCTGGTCGAGCGTGCAAAGCACGAGATCCGGGTTGAGGATCTCGATGTCGTGACCCGCTTCGATCTGGCCCGCCTTCACTTCGCCCGGACCCTGGGCCTTCAGGCGCATGCGCTTCGGGCCGTCGCCGGACATCCGGAGCGCGATCTGCTTGATGTTGAGGACGATATCGGTCACGTCCTCGCGCACGCCGGGGATCGACGAGAACTCGTGCAGCACGCCTTCGATGTGCACCGCGGTGACCGCGGCGCCCTGCAGCGAGGACAACAGCACGCGGCGCAGCGCGTTGCCGAGGGTGAGGCCGAAACCCCGCTCCAGCGGCTCGGCGATGATGGTGCCGAAACGCTTGGCGTCGCCGCCGGCATCGACCTTCTTGTTCGGCTTAATCAGCTCGGTCCAGTTCTTCTGAATCACAGGTTTGGTCCTTTCGCTTCGAGCCCCGCAGCCATTCAATCGCTCGGCGCCCTAAATTCGAAAAGCGGACCCCGGATTCGAGGCCCGCATTCGAAGCTATACGGCCGCGAGTGCCCGCGGCCGAAATCCTAGATCAGACGCGGCGGCGCTTCGGCGGCCGGCAGCCGTTGTGCGGGATCGGCGTCACGTCGCGGATCGAGGTGATCGTGAAACCCGCCGCCTGCAGCGCGCGGAGCGCGCTCTCGCGGCCGGAACCGGGACCGCGCACCTGGACTTCCAGGGTCTTCACGCCATGCTCCATCGCCTTCTTCGCGGCGGCATCGGCGGCAACCTGCGCCGCATACGGCGTGGACTTGCGCGAACCCTTGAAGCCGTTGCTGCCCGACGAGGCCCAGGCGACGGCATTGCCCTGGTCGTCGGTGATGGTGATCATGGTGTTGTTGAAGCTGGCGTTCACATGCGCGACGCCGGAGGTGATGTTCTTGCGCTCGCGCCGCTTGACGCGCCCGCCGCCGGGCTTGCCGTCTGCTGCTGGTTTGGCCATGTCTTCTGTCCGTTCCTTATGCGCGAGGCCCTCGTCGATCCGAAGGCGCCCCGCGAGTTCCTAGATTACTTCGTGACCTGCTTCTTGCCGGCGATCGCGACGGCCTTGCCCTTGCGGGTGCGCGCATTGGTATGCGTGCGCTGGCCGTGGACCGGCAGGCCCTTGCGATGACGCAGGCCGCGATAGCAGCCGAGATCCATCAGACGCTTGATGTTCATCGCGGTCTGGCGGCGGAGGTCGCCTTCCACGGTGTAGCCCTGGTCGATCACTTCGCGGATCTTCACGACCTCGGCGTCGGTCAGCTGGCTGACGCGCCGGTCGGCCGGAAGGCCCACCTTCTCGACGATTTCCTTGGCCTTCGCCGGGCCGATGCCGGTGATGTAGGTCAGGCCGATGATCACCCGCTTTTGCGTCGGGATGTTGACGCCGGCAATACGCGCCACTGTGGTAACTCCTCAATATTCCCGGATCACGGCAACACGAAACAGCTCGGTCACCTGGGTGGTCGAGAGGCGCGCATTATATGAAGATTCGCCTGCCCGTCAACCACTGCGCAAGATCCATGCTAGCGCAAATTTATTCCATCAGATCAGATGCTTAGACCTTAACCCCAGCCAAGACCCGATCGATCTGCCCGGCCACTTCCGACATATCTGCCATGCCGTCCACCGAATGCAGCAAGCCTTTGGCCTTGTAGTAGGGCAGGATCGGCGCCGTCTGCTTGCGATAGGCGACCAGGCGGGCCTTCACGGTCTCTGCATTATCGTCAGCCCGGCGCACGAACTCGGTACTGCCGCATTTGTCGCAGATCCCGTCCTTCTTCGGCCGGGCGAACTTGTCGTGGTAGCCCGTCCCGCATTTGGCGCAGGTGAACCGCCCCGAAATCCGCTCGATCAGGGCCGCCTCATCGACGGCGATCTCGATCACCGCGTCGATCTTCTTGCCCTTCTTCGCCAGCATGGCGTCCAGCGCCTCGGCCTGGGGCTCGGTGCGCGGGAAACCGTCCAGCACGAAACCCTTGGCGCAATCCGGCTGCTCGGTCCGCTTGTCGATCATGCCGATCACGACCGCGTCCGAGACCAGCTGGCCCGCATCCATGACCTTCTTGGCCTCGATCCCGAGCGCCGAGCCGGACGCCACTTCCGCCCGCAGCATGTCGCCGGTCGAAAGCTGCACGAGTCCCCGCTCGTCGGTCAGTTTCTTGGCCTGGGTCCCCTTCCCTGCCCCGGGAGGCCCCAGCAGAATCAGATTCAAACGCCTCTCCCCCGATTTAGCGGCGGCCTCTCAGCTTGGCCTTCTTGATCAGCCCTTCGTACTGGTGCGCCAGCAGATGCGAGTGGATCTGCGCCACCGTGTCCATGGTGACCGAGACCACGATCAGCAGACTGGTGCCGCCGAAGTAGAACGGGATCGCGTAATTGGCGATCAGCACTTCCGGCAGCGCGCAGACGACGCAGAGATAGGCGGCGCCGAGCACGGTCAGCCTGGTCAGCACATAGTCCAGATACTCGGCGGTGTTCTTGCCGGGACGGATGCCTGGGATGAAGCCGTTGTACTTCTTCAGGTTCTCGGCGGTGTCGTCCGGATTGAAGACGATCGCCGTGTAGAAGAAGGCGAAGAACACGATCATCGCGCAATAGAGCACAATGTAGAGCGGCTTGCCGTGGCCGAGATAGGCCATCACGTCCTGCAGCCAGCCCGGCGCACCCGCGCTGGAACCGTAGAAGCCGGCGACGGTCAGCGGCAGCAGCAGTAGCGAGGAGGCGAAGATCGGCGGGATGACGCCGGAACTGTTCAGCTTCAGCGGCAGGTGCGAGGACTCGCCGCCGAACATCTTCGAGCCGACTTGGCGTTTGGGATACTGGACGATCAGCCGGCGCTGGGCGCGCTCGAAGAACACGATGCCGGCGATCACCACGACCACCATGACGAAGACCACCAGCACGAAGACGCCGCTGATCGAACCGGTCCAGAGCTGGGTCAGCATCTGCTCGATCGCGGTCGGCAGGCGGGCGACGATACCGGCGAAGATGATGAGCGAGATGCCGTTGCCGATGCCGCGGGCGGTGATCTGCTCGCCGATCCACATCAGGAAGACGGTGCCGGCGGTCAGGCTCACCACCGCGGTGACGATGAAGGTGAGACCCGGATCGATGACCGCGCTGCCGGAGGGACCGGCCATGCGGATCAGGCCGTTGGCCATGCCGAAGGCTTGGACCAGCGCCAGGCCGACCGTCGCATAGCGGGTGTACTGGTTGATCTTCTTGCGGCCGCTCTCGCCTTCCTTCTTCAGCGCTTCCAGGCTCGGCACCACCGAGGTCATGAGCTGCATGATGATGGAGGCGGAGATGTAGGGCATGATGCCCAGCGCGAACACGGTCATCCGGCTGATCGCGCCGCCGGCGAACATGTCCACCATGCCGAGCACGCCGCCCGAATGCTGGCTGAAGATCTGGGCGAAAGCCGCCGCGTCGATGCCGGGCAGCGGAATATAGGCACCGATGCGCGCCACGATCAGGGCGCCCAGGGTGAACCAGATTCGCTTCTTCAGCTCCTCGGCCTTGGCGAAGGCGCCGAGATTGATGTTGGAGGCTAACTGTTCGGCGGCTGAAGCCATGGTCCTCTGCCTTCGCGGCTAAGCGCTGGAATTGCCTAGATCAGATCGCAATGCCCGCGGAATGTTCAAGCCCCAGCGCTAGTTAACCGGCGTTATTCCTTGGCCGGCTTGTCGGCCTTGGGCTTCTTGGCGGCCTTTTCGGCCCGATTCTGGGTCTCGGCATCGGGCTTGGCGGGCTTCGCAGCCTTGGCTTCGGCCTTCTTTTCCTCGCCCTTGGCGGCCTTCTCGGCCTGGGCCTTGGCGAACAGCTCGGCCTTGGACGGGCCTCTCGGCACCTCTTCCTTGACCGGACGGGTCACCTTCACCGAACCGCCCGCCTTCTCCACGGCGGCGATGGCCGACTTGGAGGCGCCCGCGACTTCGATCGAGAGCTTCGCCTTGAGCTCGCCCTTGCCGAGCAGACGGACGCCATCCCGCGGGCGGCTGATCAGGCCGGCGGCGCGCAGCGCCACGGCATCGACCGGCTTGCCGGCATCGAGGCGGCCGGCATCGATCGCCTGCTGCAGTCGGCCGGTATTCACCTCGACGAACTCGAGCGCGAAGATGTTGTTGAAGCCGCGCTTCGGCAGGCGGCGATAGAGCGGCATCTGGCCGCCCTCGAACCCGTTGATCGCCACGCCGGTGCGCGCGGTCTGGCCCTTGCCGCCACGGCCGCCGGTCTTGCCCTTGCCGGAGCCGATGCCGCGGCCGACGCGGATGCGGGTCTTGCGGGCGCCCGGGTTGTCTCGGAGTTGGTCCAGTTTCATCGTCTTAAACCTTCAGCAGGCGCGCGACTGCGCGCCGGGGTTATTAGCTTTGTTCAGTTCGCCGGCTCGATCTTCAGCATGTGGGCGACCTTGTCGACCATGCCGCGGATCGAGGGCGTGTCCTCGACCACGTTCGAGCGGTTCATCTTGTTCAAGCCCAGGGCCTTCAGCGTGTCGCGCTGGCCGGGCTTGCGGCCGATCGGGCTGCCGGTCTGGGTGATCTTGAGCTTCGCCATGTTCGCTGTCCTTACTCGCGGGCTTCGGCGGCCGCATCGGCGCGCTTGCCGAGGATGTCGCTCACCTTCTTGGAGCGACGCGCGGCAACCGAGCGCGGCGAGTTGCAATGCTGGAGTGCATCGAACGCCGCCTTGATCATGTTGTGCGGGTTCGAGGTGCCGACCGACTTCGCGACGACGTCATGCACGCCGAGCGCTTCGAAGATCGCGCGGACCGGGCCGCCGGCGATGATGCCGGTGCCGGCTTCCGCCGCACGGATCACCACGCGTCCGGCGCCGAAGTGCCCGTCGGCGTCGTGATGCAGGGTCCGGCCCTCGCGCAGCGGCACGCGGATCATCGTCTTCTTGGCATGCTCGGTCGCCTTGCGGATCGCTTCCGGCACTTCGCGGGCCTTGCCCGAGCCGTGCCCGACGCGGCCCTTGCCGTCGCCGACGACGACGATCGCGGCAAAGCCGAAGCGCTTGCCGCCCTTCACCACCTTGGCGACGCGGTTGATGCCGACCAGCTTCTCGATCAGCTCGACTTCCTGCGAACGCTCGCCGCGATCACGGTCGCGCCGACCTTCGGATTTCGCCTGACGTGCCATATTCCGTTTCCTGTCCTTAGAAGGAGAGTCCGCCCTCGCGGGCGGCGTCGGCCAGGGCTTTCACCCGGCCATGATACTTGTAGCCGCCGCGATCGAAGGCGACTTCCTTGACGCCCTTGGCGACCGCGCGCTCGGCAATCAGCTTGCCGACCGCCTTGGCCGCCTCGATGTTGGCGGTGGTCTTCAGGCTGGTCTTGAGGCCCTTATCGACCGTCGAGGCCGCGGCGATCGTGGTGCCCGCCGCATCGTCGATGATCTGCGCGTAGATGTGCAGGCCCGAGCGGAACACGGACAGGCGCGGACGGCCACCGGCGTTCTTGCGGAGACTGGTCCTGATCCGCTGCGCGCGGCGGGCGAATAGCTTGGTGACGTTCGACATGGCCTAAGCCCTACCTTAATCCGTTACTTCTTCTTGCCTTCCTTGCGGAGGATATGCTCGCCCTCGTACTTGATGCCCTTGCCCTTGTAGGGCTCGGGGGGGCGAACGGCGCGAATCTCGGCGGCGATCTGACCGACCTTCTGCTTGTCGAAGCCCGAGATCGAGATCGCGGTCGGCTTCTCGCACTTGATCGCGATCCCTTCCGGGATCGGGAAGGTCACGTCGTGGCTGTAGCCCATCTGCAGCTGCAGGTTCTTGCCCTGCACCGCCGCACGATAGCCGGTGCCGGTGATCTCCAGGTTCTTCACGTAACCCGTGGAGACACCCTGGACCATATTCCGCAGATTGGCGCGGGTGGCGCCCCAGCTCATGCGGGCCTGCTTCGACTCGTTCAGCGGCTTAACCCAGAGCTTGCTGCCCTCGAGCTTCACCTCGACCTCGGTGGAGATCGGCAGTTTCATGGTTCCGAGCTTGCCCTTCACGGTCGCGGCGCCGCCGGCGACGTCGATCGTGACGCCCTGCGGAACCTCGACGGGATTCTTACCGACGCGGGACATTGCATACGCTCCTTAGAACACCCGGCAGAGCACTTCGCCGCCGACATTGGCGGTGCGTGCTTCGCCGTCCGACATGACGCCGCGCGGGGTCGACAGGATCGAAATCCCGAGACCGTTGTAGTAGCGCGGCAGGTCGGCGATCTTGGAATAGACGCGGCGGCCAGGCTTGGAGACCCGGTTGATCTCCTTAATGACCGGCGTGCCCTCGTGATACTTCAGCTCGACCGTGATCTCGCCGCCGGGCTTCGAGGCATCCAGCGAGAAATCGCGGATGTAACCCTCGCGCTTCAGCACTTCGAGGACGTTCGCGCGCAGCTTGGACGCGGGCGTTGCGATCTTCTGCATGCCCGCCTTCTGACCGTTGCGGATCCGGGTCAGCAGGTCGCCCAAAGGATCATTGATTGCCATGCTTCATCGTCCTCCGGATTACCAGCTCGACTTGACCATGCCGGGGATCTGCCCGGTGGAAGCGAGGTCGCGCAACGCGATGCGCGAAAGCTTGAACTTGCGATAGGTGGCGCGCGGACGGCCGGTAATCTCGCAGCGATTGCGGATCCGCACCTTCGACGAGTTGCGCGGTAGCTCGGCCAACTTCAGGCGCGCGGCGAACCGCTCTTCCATCGGCAGATCCTCGTTGTCGGCGACCGCCTTCAGGCGGCTGCGGCGGGCGGCATACTGCTTCGCCATCCGCTCCCGCTTCTTGTTCTTCTCGATCGAGCTCTTCTTAGCCATCTCTTGCTCCTAACGGGCCGGCTTAATTGTTGAAGGGCATGTCGAAGCCCTTCAGCAAAGCCTTGGCCTCAGCGTCGGTTTTCGCGGTCGTGCAGATCACGATGTCCATGCCGCGAACCTTGTCCACCTTGTCGTAGTCGATCTCGGGGAACACCAGCTGCTCCTTGAGGCCGAGCGTGTAGTTGCCGCGGCCGTCGAAGCTCTTGCCGGAGATGCCGCGGAAGTCGCGGACCCGCGGCAAAGCGATGTTCACCAGGCGATCGAGGAATTCGTACATGTGCTGCTTGCGCAGCGTGACCTTGCAGCCGATCGCCATGCCTTCGCGCAGCTTGAAGACCGCGATCGACTTGCGGGCCTTGGTGATGACCGGCTTCTGGCCGGCGATCGCCGTCAGTTCCGCGACCGCGATGTTGATCTTCTTGGAATCGGCGGTCGCTTCGCCGACGCCCATGTTGATCACGATCTTGTCGATCTTCGGCACCTGCATGGGGTTCGTGTAACCGAACTCCTTGGTCAGCGCCTCGCGGACGACCTTCTTGTAGTGCTCTTGCAGACGGGCAGCCATATCAGGCCTCCTCAATCAATCGCTTCGCCGGAGGCGCGCGCGACGCGGATCTTCCGCTCGCCGTCCATCCGGTAGCCGATACGGGTCGGCTTCTGGGTCTTCGGGTCGATATGGGCGACGTTGGACACGTGGATCGTGGCCTCCTTCTCGATGATCCCGCCCTGCGCCTGCATGGTCTGGCGCTGGTGGCGCTTCACCATGTGGACGCCCTGCACGATCAGACGGTTCTCCTCGCGGAGCACCTTCAGGACCTCGCCGGTCTTGCCCTTGTCGCGACCGGTGACCACAACCACCTTGTCGCCCTTCTTGATCTTCAGCTTCGTCGCCATTTCGCTACCCAATCCTTCCCGCTCAAAGCACTTCAGGTGCCAGCGAGATGATCTTCATGAACTTCTTCGCACGGAGCTCGCGGGTCACCGGGCCGAAGATGCGCGTCCCGATCGGCTCGCCCTGCTTGTTGATCAGCACCGCCGCATTGCGGTCGAAGCGGATCGAGCTGCCGTCGGTCCGGCGGATTTCCTTGGCGGTCCGGACGATCACCGCCTGGTGCACGTCGCCCTTCTTCACCTTGCCGCGCGGGATCGCCTCCTTGATGGAGACGACGATCACGTCGCCCACGCTGGCGGTGCGGCGCTTGGAACCGCCCAGCACCTTGATGCACTGCACGCGGCGCGCGCCGGAATTGTCGGCAACGTCCAGGTTCGTCTGCATCTGGATCATGGTTCGGTCCTCTTACTGCGCCGAGGCGTTGGCGGTCACCGAAGCTTCGGCAGCCGTTACAACTTCCCAGCGCTTGTTCTTCGAAATCGGACGGCACTCGCGGATGTAGACCACGTCGCCGACCTTGCACGCATTCGCCTCGTCATGCGCCTGGAAGCGCTTCGAGCGGCGGATGAACTTCTTGTAGACCGGGTGCATGACGCGACGCTCGACCGAAACGATCACGGTCTTGGCGTTCTTGTCGCTCACCACGGTGCCTTGCAGAACTCGCCTTGGCATCTCTCTTCTCCTCTACCCGCGCGCCGCTTACTGAGCCGTGGCCTTGGCCTGCGCCTTCTGGCGCAGGAAGGTCTCGACCCGTGCGATGTCGCGCTTCACGGCGCGCACGCGGGCGGTGTTCTCGAGCTGACCGCTGGCGCGCTGGAAGCGCAGGTTGAACGCCTCCTTCTGCAACGACACCAGGTCGGCCTTCAGTTGGTCTTCGCTTTTGATCCGGAGGTCTTCCGCCTTCATGATCCGAGCTCCTTATTCGTCGCCGAGGCGGGTGACGACACGCGCCTTGATCGGCAGCTTGGCAGCGGCCAGCGCGAACGCCTCGATCGCCAGCGGCTTCTGCACGCCGTCGATCTCGAACATGATCCGCCCCGGATGGATACGCGCCACCCAGTATTCCGGCGATCCCTTGCCGGAGCCCATGCGGACTTCAGCCGGCTTGCGGCTGACCGGCACGTCCGGGAACACGCGGATCCAGACCTTGCCGACACGCTTCATGTGGCGGGTGATCGCACGGCGCGCCGCCTCGATCTGGCGCGCAGTGATGCGGCCCGGCTCGACGGCTTTGAGGCCGTACGCGCCGAAGTTCAGCTCGAAGCCGCCCTTCGCCGTGCCGTGGATCCGGCCCTTATGGGCCTTCCTGAACTTGGTTCGCTTCGGAGAAAGCATGGTCCCAATTCCTCTTTAGCGCGCGGGCTGAGCTTCGCTGGCGCGCTTGTCGGTCGCCAGCGGGTCGTGCGCCATGATCTCGCCCTTGAACACCCAGACCTTCACGCCGCAGGTGCCGTAGGTCGTCTTCGCCGTGGCCTCGCCGAAATCGATCTCGGCGCGGAGCGTGTGCAGCGGAACGCGGCCTTCGCGATACCACTCCATGCGCGCGATCTCGGCGCCGCCCAGACGGCCGCTGCAGTTGATGCGGATGCCGAGCGCGCCCAGACGCATCGCCGACTGCACGGCGCGCTTCATGGTGCGGCGAAAGGCAACCCGGCGCTCGAGCTGCTGCGCGATGTTCTCGGCGATCAGCTTGGCGTCGATCTCGGGCTTGCGGATCTCGACGATGTTCAGGCTCACTTCCGAGCCGGTCATCTTGGCGAGGTCGCTCCGGAGCTTCTCGATGTCGGCGCCCTTCTTGCCGATCACCACGCCCGGACGCGCCGAGTGGATGGTGACGCGGGCCTTCTTGGCCGGGCGCTCGATCACGATCTTCGAGATGCCGGCCTGGGCCAGGCGATCACGCAGGTACTCCTTCAGCTTCAGATCCTCATGGAGGAGCTGCGCATAGTCCTTGTCGGCGAACCAGCGGCTGTCCCAGGTCCGGTTGATACCGACCCGGAGGCCGATCGGATTGACCTTCTGACCCATTACTTCGTCTCCTCGGCGGCTTCCGCGCGCTCGCGCACGATCACCGTCAGATTGCTCCACTTCTTCTCGACCCGGACGCCGCGGCCCTTGGCGCGGGCGTGGAAGCGCTTCAGCTTGAAGCTGCCGCCCACGAAAGCTTCCGCGACGACCAGGCGATCGACGTCGAGCTGATGGTTGTTCTCGGCGTTGGCGATCGCGGCCTGCAGCACCTTCTTCACGTCGCCCGCGGCGCGCTTCCTGGAGAAGGTCAGCGCGGCCAGCGCCGGCTGGGCGCCCATGCCCCGGATCATGCCGGCGATCAGGTTCAGCTTGCGCGGCGTGGTCTGGACGACGCTGGCGAAAGCCTGCGCCTCGTTGTCCTTCAGCTTGCGCTCGGTTTTCTGCTTGCTCATGCCGATGCCTTCTTCACCTTCTTGTCGACCGCGGTGTGACCGGTGAAGGTCCGCGTCGGCGAGAACTCACCGAGCTTGTGGCCGATCATGTTCTCGGTCACCAGGACCGGCAGGAACTTGTGGCCGTTATAGACACCAAAGGTCAGGCCGACGAATTGCGGCAGGATGGTCGAGCGACGCGACCACGTCTTGATCACTTCGTTCCGTCCGCTGCCGCGGCTGGTCTCTGCCTTCTTCAGCAGATAGCCATCCACAAACGGACCTTTCCATACGGAGCGCGCCATCTTTCGCTTTCCTTACTGCTTCTTCTTCGCGGCCTGACGGCGGCGGAGAATGAGACCGTCGGTCTTCTTGTTGTGACGGGTTTTCTTGCCCTTGGTCGGCTTGCCCCAGGGCGTCACCCAGGCGCGGCCACCGTTGGTACGACCGCCATGCGGGTGATCGACCGGGTTCATGGTGATGCCGCGGACGGTCGGGCGCTTGCCGAGCCAGCGCGACCGACCGGCCTTGCCGATCGAGATGTTCTGCTGGTCCGGGTTCGAAACCGCGCCGATCGTCGCCATGCACTCGGCCTTGACCATGCGGACTTCGCCCGACGGCATGCGCAGGAGCGCATTGCCCTGGTCGCGGCCGACCAGCTGCAGGTAGGTGCCGGCGGAGCGGGCCATCTGGCCGCCGCGGCCCTGCTTCAGCTCGACGTTGTGCACGATGGTGCCGACCGGAATGTTGCGGAGCGGCATCGCATTGCCCGGCTTCACGTCAACGCGCTCGCCGGAGACGACCTGGTCGCCGGCCTTCAAGCGCTGCGGCGCCAGGATGTAGGCCTGCTCGCCGTCCGTGTACTTGATGAGCGCGATGAACGCGGTGCGGTTCGGATCGTATTCCAAATGCTCCACGGTCGCCGGCACATCGTACTTGCGACGCTTGAAATCGACGATGCGATAGCGCTGCTTGTGACCGCCGCCCTGGCGGAAGTTCACGATGCGGCCGTAGTTGTTGCGGCCACCCTTGCGCTTCTTGCCCTCGGTCAGCGCCTTGACCGGACCGCCCTTGTGGAGCTCGGACCGATCGACGATGACCAGCTGGCGTCGACCAGCGGAGGTGGGCTTGAATGTTTTCAATGCCATGACGTCAGATTCCCGCCCTTAGATTCCCGTGGTCACGTCGATGGTGTTGCCCTCGACCAGAGTCACCACGGCTTTCTTGAAGTCGCTGCGCTTGCCGGGGCGACCGCGCCACAGCTTGGTCTTGCCCTGCACCCGCAACGTGTTGACCGCCTTCACCTTCACTTTGAAGATGGTCTCGACGGCCGCCTTGATCTCCGGCTTGGTCGCTTCCAGCGGAACGCGGAAGGTCACCTGGTTGTGCTCGGAACCCTGGGTGCTCTTCTCGGTCACCACCGGACGGCGGATGATCGTCAGCATCTGCGCTTCGTCGAGGTTGACGACCGGCTTTTCGATCTTACGCGCGCGGCTCATTTCAAACGCTCCACGAGATGCTCCACGGCGGCCTTGGTGAGGACCAAGGTGTCGCGGCGCAGGATGTCGTACACATTGGCGCCCTGCTGCGGCAGCACATCCACATTCGGGATGTTGCGCGCGGCCAGCGCGAACTTCTCATCGACCGCCGGACCGTCGATCACCAGAACCGACTTCAGGCCGAGGGTCGCCAGCTTCGCCGTCAGATCCTTGGTCTTGCCCGAGGCGCCGGCGGTGCCGTTCCAGACGATCAGCTTGCCGTCCTTCACCTTGGACGAGAGTGCGGTCTTCAGTGCCAGCTTGCGGACCTTCTTGGTGAGGTCATGGGCATGGCTGCGGACCACCGGGCCGAAGATCGTCGCGCCGCCGCGGAACTGCGGCGAGCGCAGCGAGCCCTGGCGGGCGTTGCCGGTGCCCTTCTGCGAATACGGCTTCTTGGTCGTGCCGGAGATGTCGCCGATCTCCTTGGTCTTGTGATTGCCGGAGCGGCGCTTGGCCAACTGCCAGTTCACACAACGGGCCAGGAGGTCGCGGCGGACCGGACGGCCGAAGATATCCTTGTAGACCTCGTCGGCGAGGTCGATCTCGCCGTGGGCCTTGCTGTCGATGTCGGTGATCTTGAGCTTCATGATCGCGATTCCTTAGGCGGCCGCTTCGGCTTTGCCCTTGAGGGCGGCCGGCTTCGGCGCCTCCTTCGGCAGAGCGCGCTTCACGGCGTCCTTCACCAGGACGTAGGCACCTTCATGGCCCGGGACCGCGCCGTGCACGTAGATCAGGCCCTGATCGGCGTCCGTCTGGACGATCTTCAGGTTCTGCTGCGTCACGCGCTCGACACCGAGATGGCCGGCCATCTTCTTGCCCGGGAAGGTACGACCCGGATCCTGGCGGTTACCCGTAGAACCATGGCTGCGGTGCGAGACCGAGACGCCGTGGGTGGCGCGCAGGCCGCCGAAGTTCCAGCGCTTCATCGAGCCGGCGAAGCCCTTGCCGATCGTGGTGCCCACGACATCGACGAACTGGCCGACGACGAAATGCTCGGCCGAGAGCTCGGCGCCGACTTCCAGCAGGTTCTCCTTGGAGACCCGGAATTCGGCGAGCTTCTTCTTCGGCTCGACCTTCGCCTTGGCGAAATGGCCGCGCTGGGCCTTGGAGACGTTCTTGACCTTCGCGGTGCCGACGCCGAGCTGCACGGCGTTATAGCCGTTGGTCTCGTCGGTACGGACCGCGACGACCTGGCAGTGATCGACCTTCAGCACGGTCACCGGGACGTGGTTGCCGTCCGCGGCGAAGATGCGGGTCATGCCCACTTTCTGGGCGAGGAGACCGGTACGCATGGCTCGTGCCTCAGTTCTTCAACTTGATTTCGACATCGACACCCGCGGCGAGGTCGAGCTTCATCAGCGCGTCCACGGTCTGCGGGGTCGGATCGACGATGTCCAGCAGCCGCTTGTGCGTCCGGATCTCGAACTGCTCGCGGCTCTTCTTGTCCACGTGCGGCGAGCGGTTCACGGTGAAACGCTCGATCCGGGTCGGCAGCGGGATCGGGCCGCGGACCTGGGCGCCCGTGCGCTTCGCCGTGATCACGATCTCGTTCGTCGACTGATCGAGAACGCGGTGGTCGAAGGCTTTGAGCCGGATGCGGATGTTCTGGCTGTCCATCGTCTTTGCCTTTACTCGATGATGCTGGCGACGACGCCGGCGCCGACGGTGCGGCCGCCTTCGCGGATCGCGAAGCGGAGGCCCTCGT